>NZ_CP113827.1:0-5378876 GCF_026802345.1 Pandoraea sp. XJJ-1 | reverse complement strand
CGACTCGACTTCTCCCAATTGCACCGGCTCTTGCGGCGTCACCCGCCAATTGCGGCGCACCGCGTCGGCCTCGCTCGCTTCCAGATCGGGGCGCTCACCGTCGAGCGACGCCGAATCGGCGCCACGACCGCCGTTCGCGGGAGCCTGCGACGCGGCCACGGCCGGATTCGCACGCGCGCCGCCAACGGGCGCCGGGGCAGGCGCCGCGCTCGGCGCAGGCGGGGGGGCGGGGGTCGACGAAGGCACGCGCATGCCAGCCTTCGGATCGAGCACAAACGTTACTTCGATCGGCGCATTCCAGAAGTCCGACGCCATGCTCTGGATTCGCCCGGAGAACTGGCTCTTCACCCAATCGAGCTTGAAGCGATTGGGTGCGCCGATCTTGAGCGTGCGCGCCTGTTCATCGAAGTCGAGCGGCGCCAGCGGTTTGATCCAGGTACGGAATTGCTGGGGCGTCAGCTCTTGTTCGAGACGTGTCGCGCAGTGTTGCCAGAAGTCATTCATGCAGGGCGTATCCAGGTGGCGCGGGCGCTCGTCCGACTCGTTCGGCCGACGCTCATGCCACCCACTATCCGATACATCAGACATGGGGGCAGAACGTCGCAAACCAAGCCGGCGATCCCGTTCCCGAGCAACGCTCGGACGGGCACGACCGGCCGGGGTCGAGTCAGACCGGCGGCGCATTGCAGGCACCCGGCAAACCACGAACCATGGCGCTGCGTTCGGGTTTTGCCTCGCGCGTACGGCCGGTGTCGGCGCGCGCAGACGACAAAACCCGGCGCGCTGTCCACATGGCGGCGTCACCGGTACTCTGCTGGGAAAAAAAATGATGGGGGATTTTACCGCCAAAGCGTTGGCAAAGCGAGTTATCCACAGGAATGCCCACAGCGCCGGCGTCTCCGGGCGGGCGGGCCGCGTTAACCCGCCTGACTTCGCGCCATCCCTGCATAAATGCCCAGCAAATACGACGATTTGCCGCGACCGCCGGGATATCTTCGTCGTCAGGTGTTTCCCTATCGGCAGAAATCAGCGATTCAAGCGATTTCAGCCATCATCGACCGCCGGAAGGCCGCTGGCTGGCGGATCTCCGCCGGCGACGGTGCCGGTCGCGTACCGGCGTATCGCATGTCATGGCTAACCTATTGACACACAACGGAAAAGCCGATTAAATAGCGGGTTCGTTAGAAAGATAACCGGATTCTATCCAACTCCCGACGGCTGGGCCGCGCGTGAAAGTCCTTGAATTTGCAGGTTTTCACGGTGTCCATGTGGCGTTTCACGATGCTGCTGCGCGGGAATTTTTTCACACAGTGAGTGCATCATGAAACGTACATTTCAGCCTTCCGTGACGCGCCGCAAGCGCACCCATGGCTTCCTGGTTCGCATGAAGACCCGTGGCGGCCGCAAGGTCATCGCCGCTCGTCGCGCCAAGGGCCGTAAGCGCCTGGCCGTCTAATCGCGGTTCTCGGTCGTACCGCGGTTTGCGCGTCAAATCCGCAAGGCGCGAAGTCCCGGCAATGGGGTTTCCCAAAGCTGCGCGACTTCTCAAAACGGATGAGTTTTCATCCGTTTTTAGTTTGCGTCCTTTGCGCCGCAGCGCGCACTTCGTGTTGTATATGCGTTGGCGCGAGTCTGCGCCGGACGCCCTTGTCGATATCGATGCCACGCCTCATGAGGGCCGCATCGGTATTGTCGTCGGTAAGAAGCACGCGCCCCGCGCGGTCACTCGCAACCTGATCAAGCGTCAGGCGCGCGAGATGTTTCGCCAGCGCCGCACCGCGCTGGCCGGCTGGGACTTCGTGCTGCGACTGACCCGGCGCTTCGACAAGGGAACGTACACGGCGGCGGCCGCGCCAGTGTTGAATACACTGTGCCAGGCCGAATTCGCGCAGCTCTTCGACGCGGCAGAGAAAGCCGCCCGCAAGCGCCGCACGACCGACGCCAAGACAGAAGGTAGTGAGTCCTACACGGTAGCGCCCGACCCCGGGCATGCGCCGCCCAACCGGCCACTTCGGCCGGACTGACAGGCGGAATCGAGATGCGAAGCGTGCTGTTGTTGCTCCTGCGCGGTTACAAGCTGGTGATCAGTCCCTGGCTGGGAAACCGTTGCCGCTTCCATCCGAGCTGCTCCGACTACGCACGCGAGGCCATCGTCGAACACGGTGCCGGTTACGGCACTTATCTCGCGGCCCGGCGTCTATGTCGCTGTCATCCGTTTCACCCCGGCGGCTTCGATCCTGTACCGCCGGCTCGACACGTCTGTCACGCTCCCGATAACACCGACCAAGGCGCCGCCGATACGGCCGCCGGAAGCGGCACGTCGCGAGCCAGACAGACGGTCTCGTCCGGGCCTGCGGCCGCATCGGCAGTTACGCGCCGCGCGCCGGGCCATTCCTGAGTTTCGTCCACCACGAGTTACCGCATGGACATCAAACGCACCGTTCTCTGGGTCATTTTCGCGCTGTCTGTCGTGATGCTTTTCGACAACTGGCAACGCGCCAATGGCCATTCGTCGCTGTTCTTCCCGACGCCTGAGGTCTCCGCCCCGGCCGCCAAGGGCGGAAGTCCGACGCCGGCCAACGACCTGCCACAAGGTGCCAACGCGGCGCCCGCGGCGGGGAGTGCCCCGGGCAACGCACCGGCCGCTGCCGCTGCGCAGAATGTCCGCATCACGACCGACGTCTATGACGCCGACATCAGCGCGCAAGGCGGCACCGTGTCGTTCCTGGCGCTCAAGCAATGGCCCGACGCCACCGAGGCCGACAAGCACGTGGTGTTGTTCGACAACACGCCGAGCCAGCAGTATTACGCTCGCACGGGTCTGATCGGCGGCGACTTCCCGAACCACAACGACATCTTCACGCAGGTGCCGGGCCCGACCACGATGACGGGCGACACACTGACCGTGAAGTTCGAATCGCCGGTCAAGGGCGGCCTGCAGTTGGTGCGTGCTTACACGTTCCATCGCGGCAGCTACGTGATCGACGTGTCGAACACGATCGTCAACAAGTCCGACGCCGCCATTCAGCCGACGCTGTACATGGAACTGGTGCGCGACGGCCGTGAGATCAGCGGCGCGAAGTTCTCGCACACGTTCACGGGCCCGACGGTCTACAGCAGCGACGAGAAGTTCCAGAAGATCACGTTCAGCGACATCGACAAGGACAAGGCGAAGTACGTCAAGCAGTCGAGCGATGGCTGGATCGGCATGGTGCAGCATTACTTCGCCACGGCCTGGATTCCGAAGGAAGGCGCCAAGCGCGACAACTACATCGGCAAGCTGGACAACGGTCTGTATCGCGTAGGCGTGAAAGAACCGCTCGCGAGCATTCCGGCCGGTGGCAGCGAGACGGTCGATGCGCGCTTGTTCGCCGGTCCGCAGGAAGAGCACATGCTCGAGCAGATTGCGCCGGGCCTGGAGCTGACGAAGGACTACGGTTACTTCACGATCCTCGCCAAGCCGCTGTTCTGGCTGCTCTCGAAGCTGCATGGGCTGATCGGCAACTGGGGTTGGGCGATCATTGCCGTGACCGTGATCATCAAGCTGGTGTTCTTCCCGCTGTCGGCCGCGAGCTACAAGTCGATGGCGCGCATGAAGGAAATCACGCCGCGGATGCAGGCACTGCGCGAACGCTACAAGAGCGATCCGCAGAAGATGAACGCGGCCCTGATGGAGCTGTACAAGACCGAGAAGGTCAATCCGTTCGGCGGCTGTATTCCGATCGTGATCCAGATTCCGGTGTTCATTTCCTTGTACTGGGTGCTGCTCTCGTCGGTGGAAATGCGCGGTGCGCCGTGGCTGGGCTGGATTCATGACCTCTCGACGCAGGATCCGTATTACATCCTGCCGGTGCTGATGGCCGTGTCGATGTTCATCCAGACGCGTTTGAACCCGACGCCGCCGGATCCGATGCAAGCCAAGATGATGATGTTCATGCCGCTCATCTTCTCGTTCATGTTCCTCTTCCTGCCCTCGGGCCTGGTGCTGTACTACGTGGTCAACAACTCGTTGTCGATTGCGCAGCAATGGTCGATCAACCGAATGCTCGGCAACAAGAAGGAAAAGAAGGCGGCCTGACGTATTCCGGTCCGACCGTCTGACTGACACAGCCGCCCGCGAGTCTCTCGCGGGCGGTTTTGTTTGGTGCATGTCAAAATAAGCCCCTGTTTTTCAAAGAACCGTGCCATGAGCGCCACTGTCTCCGCCGTCCCGATTGCTGCCATCGCCACCGCCCCCGGACGCGGTGGGATCGGCGTGGTGCGGGTGTCCTTCGGCAAGCATCGCGGCGACGCCGTGCAGCGTGTGATCGCGCGTCTGGTCGGGCAGCCGCTCAAGCCGCGTCATGCGTCGTATCTGCCGTTTCTCGATGCCACCGGCGAGGCGCTCGATCGCGGCATCGCGCTGTACTTCCCCGGCCCGAATTCGTACACAGGCGAGGACGTGCTGGAGTTGCAGGGTCACGGCGGACCCATCGTGCTGCAGCTGCTGTTGCAGCGGTGTCTCGATGAAGGGGCGGAACTGGGCGTGCGCCTGGCGACGCCGGGCGAATTTACGCATCGCGCGTTTCTGAACGACAAGCTCGATCTCGCGCAAGCGGAGGCCGTGGCCGATCTGATCGAAGCGAGCACCGAGGCTGCGGCGCGCTCGGCGAGCCGGTCGCTCGACGGCGCGTTCTCGCGTGAAATTCATTCGCTGGTGGATCTGGTGATTCATCTGCGCATGTTGGTCGAGGCGACGCTCGACTTCCCGGAAGAGGAAATCGACTTTCTGGAAGCAGCCGATGCCTTCGGGCAGCTCGAGCGGATTCGCGTGCAACTGGCGCGGGTGCTGTCGCAAGCGCGGCAGGGCGCGTTGCTGCGCGAGGGGATCAATGTGGTACTGGCGGGGCAGCCGAATGTGGGCAAGTCGTCGTTGCTCAACGCGCTGGCCGGTGCGGAGCTGGCCATCGTCACGCCGATTGCCGGGACCACACGCGACAAGGTGCAACAAACGATTCAGATCGACGGCATTCCGCTGCACATCATCGACACGGCGGGTTTGCGTGAAACGGAGGATGAAGTCGAGCGCATCGGCATTGCGCGTAGCTGGAGCGAGATCGCGAAGGCGGACGCCGTGCTGCATTTACTCGACACGCGCACCGGCATGACGCCGGAAGACCAGGTCATCGCGAAGCAGTTGCCGAAGCATGTGCCCATCGTGCGTGTGTACAACAAGACGGATCTGGCGGGCGAGCCGGCGACGGTGTTGCCGAAAGAGGGCGCGGCGCCGCTCGGCGTGCGGCTATCGGCAAAGGGCGGGCAGGGGATCGATCTGCTGCGCGCGGAGCTGCTCAAGATTGCCGGTTGGCAAGCGGGCAATGAAGGGGTGTTTCTGGCCCGTGAACGACATCTCTCGGCACTGCGCGCGGCGCGCGACCATATCGAGATGGCGGACGCACATGCTCGCCGCAACGCAAGCGCGCTCGATCTCTTCGCCGAGGAGTTGCGCCTCGCGCAGGAGCAACTCAGCACGATCACCGGCGAGTTCACATCGGACGATCTGCTCGGGGTGATTTTCAGCCGGTTTTGTATTGGGAAGTGATGGGGGCTTTGGGCGAGTTTTGTAAACAGGGCAATCGAATGACACAAACGGGGGAATCGCCAATTCAATACCCCCTTTCATCGGTTCATTGCGGAAAGCTGCGAGGGTTTCGCGGCAATGGATAAACTGACGCCGATATGGATGGAGTGGGGAGAATGACTTCATTCATGACCCTCACCGATGATCTCGTGCTGCAACCGCACCTTAATACGTATCGCTATGTGCCCCTGCCGGGTGGAGGCTTGGCAGCGACCAGCATCGCCACCATCGAGCGTCAGATGGATCCCATCGTCGTGCCGTCCCATAGAAAACGTAATGCTTTGAAACACTTCTCACAGGCGTCGTAATTGCTCCGTCGGGGCGACGGGCCTAGACTGGAAATCATCAACTCCCGGGCGGCGTTGCGTCTCGTCGGGTCACATTCCCCTCGTTGACGACACGCGTACGCGAGGCGGAATCCACCGCGCCCGGCGTTCGTATTTCGAGGTCAGTGTCGTGAAACGTCTTCCTGTTGTCCTCGGCTTTGGCGTCGTCGCCGTGGCCGCTGCCATGGCCAGCAGCAGCGCGCTCGCCTGGCATGGCGGCGGTGTGCGTGTCTGGGTCGGCCCCGGCTACTACCCGTACGGCTATCCCTACTATCCACCTGCGCCGTATTACGCCCCCCCCGTTGTCGTCGTTCCCAGCCAGCCGCAGCAGTACATCGAACAACCGCAACCCGGCGCCCAAGGCGACCCGTCCGGCGCGAACAGCGACACCTGGTACTACTGCGACAAGGCCGGCGCCTACTACCCCTACGTGAAAACGTGTCCGGCCGGATGGCGCGAAGTGCCCGCGCAACCGGCGTCGAACTGATCGGGAGACGCACCATGTCATTCGAATCGTCAGTCTCCCGAGCGCGTCATCGGTCGGTTGCCTCGCCTCAATCGCCCCAAGCAACGCCCGCCACCGGACGCAAGCGGCGCGCGCAACGTCTCACCGCGCCGCTGGCCATCGTCATCGCCGCCGCGACGCTCGCAGGATGCGCCGTGGTCCCCACCGGCCCGAGTCTCATGGCGTTACCCGGCACCGGTAAATCGTTCGACCAGTTCCGTCGCGACGATTTCAACTGCCGCCAATACGCCTCAGGCCAGAACGGCGGACTCGATACCGCCACCGCTGCCAACAACAGCGCCATCGGCAGCGCCGTCCTCGGCACGGCCATCGGCGCGGCCGCCGGCGCAGCCTTCGGCGGAAGCTCTGGCGCGGCCATCGGCGCCGGCGCGGGCCTGCTCACCGGGAGTGCCGTCGGCATGGGCAACGCGCAATCGTCTGCATACGTCACCCAAAGCCGCTATGATCAGGCCTACGTTCAGTGCATGTATGCGGCCGGCAATCGTGTCCCGGTTCGCGGCGACATGATGATGCCGCCCCAACCGGTGCAGCGCTATGCGCCACCGCCGCCACCGCCCCCGGGCTGGAAGCCCCCGCCCGGCAGCTACTGATTCCATAAAAATGACGTGATCCCGACGTCGCCCCGGCATGCGCTGTCGGCGACGTTGCATCGCTCTGCCCGAGACACTTGATGACCCACGATTCCACCGGCCAACGTACGCTCAACACGCCCGTGCTGCAAACCTCCCGCCGGGTGATTCTGCCCGCCATCATCGTCTCCGTCTGCGCCACGTTCATGCTGACGACGCACGCTCACGCACAGAACACCCCCTCAGCAGCCAACCCAGGCAATGCAACGACGTCGGCCGGCGCCAATGGCGCCACGGGATCGGGCGTCTTCAATCCGAGCGCCGACATCTCGCGCGCCATCTCCCACGACACCGCCGATACCGCCATCCAGAACAACTGGAACAGCATCATGCATCCGCCCGTGCAGGCCAAACCCCAAGAGAAACCGGCGGAGTCGCCCCGCCGCGGCCGTCGCGGCATCACCCCCACCATCTCGACCAATTGACGGAACGAGCACCGCGCCAGCCTCACGCTTTTGCTGCCAACGAGCGCTCGTCGTCAAAGCGTCGGGTGCCGCTCGCCCGCCCCCGGCCCAACTGGCGTTCGACCGGTAGCCCGTCTACTATGAGAATCATCAGCAGGATCCAACCTGTGGTGTTCTCATGCGACTCTTCCTTGCCCTGTGGCCTGGGTCAGGTGTACGTGCGCAGCTTCACGAGTGGGCCGCTTCAGCTCACGCGGAATGCGGCGGACGTGTACTGCGTGCCCAAACGCTGCACCTGACGCTGGCCTTTCTCGACGAAGTCGATCCCACCCGTCTGCCGGTACTGCTCGCGCTCATGCAACGCACGCCGCTCACGCCGTTCACGCTCACCTTCGACCATCTGGGCTATTGGGCCGATCGCAAGGTTGTCTGGGCTGGCGCGACCGGTGTGCCCGAGAGCCTCACCGCCACACGCGATGCACTCCTCTCGCAATGGCGCGCAACCGGCGCGCCCGTCGTCACGCAATCGTTTCGCCCGCATGTGACGCTGCTGCGCCATGCGCGGCGCGCGCCGTCCGATCTGAATCCCCGTCCGATCGTGTGGCATTGCGAGGGATATGCGCTCGTCCACTCGGTGCGCACGCCACGTGGCCCGCACTACCGCGTGCTCGCGCAACACCACGGCGGAGCGTCCGACGGCTTTACCACGACCGCTCCCGAGAAATCGGCGATGCCAATAACGCAATACGGTATAGTCGGATGACGATGCATTGGCCGACCGGTTGGTGCATCGGTTTTTCGTCATTCGCAGGAGGCTCAAGTGCAAGTCGGATCGATCGTCAAATCCAATCACATCGCAGTGCCGCAGGGTGCCATGGGCATCGTCACCCGCGTGCTGGGCGACATGGCAATGGTGTGCTGGTATTCCGGCCAGCCCGGTGCATCGAAACAACTCAACACCGAACCGTTCTTCATCGCCGACCTGATCGAAACAGGCGATGTCATGCCTGTCGGAGGCAGCCCCATCCTGCACTGAACCGTGCGCGGCGCCGAAGGGCGCTCGCCCATCAATACGCCGGCCCGTCTTTTCGACGGGCCGGCGTTTCGCATTTCAGACGCATGCCACTGCGAGGTCAGACAGGTCCCGCGTGCTGACGCATGAGGGCGTCGAGGCGCGCCGCCATGCGCTCGCGCCGACGACGCGACGTACGATACAGCAGCACCGCCATCGCGAGCAGGACCACGCAGGCGATCAGGAACACGCCATACGGCAGCATGTCGCCATGCAGCCGCATGCTGATCTGCGCAGGCGTGGACGACGTGCAGATGATCGTGCCGGCGCGCATGCCCGTGTAGTGCATCCCGCAAACGGCCACCGCCATCACCAGCGACGCCAGCGCTCGTTGCAGACTCGTCTCGAGATGGAACGCCAGCCAGAGCGCCACGCTCGCCGCCACGATCGCGATGACCACCGACAGGGCGACGATGGCCGTATTCCATTCGAAATACGCCTGCGTGCGCACGGCGTTCATCCCCAGGTAGTGCATGCCCGCGACGCCCAAGCCGCCCGCCACGCCACCGATCACGCAGCGCACGGCATTGCGATAGGGCGCGCGCGCAACGTACCAGAGCGCCGCCCCCGAGACCACCACCGCCAACAGCAGACTGCCGAGCGTCGGCCATAGCGAATACGACACGGGAAATGGCATGCGCTGCGCGGCCATACCGATGAAATGCATGCCCCAGATGCCAATGCCCCCCAAGGCCAGGGCCGATACCACGAGATAGCCGACACTGATGCGGCCGTCGTCGTCGCGAATACGGGACGCGGCCACCAACGCCACATAGGCCCCCAGCGCCGAGATCACGAAGGAGAGCAGAACGAGGAATTCACTGTACTGAAGCGGAACGACGCTACCTGGCTGCATGGGCTGATCCTGTGATTTCGCAGTCGCCGGGGTGCCAAAAGCGCGGACGAGCGAACGGTAGTTGAGCCTGCACGACGACGCCCAGGGGGCCGCGACGTGGCTTCGCACACGTCGGACGTCAGCGGCGATTCAATCTCGACGGCCCGGCGACGTCAAGGGGCAAAAACGTCTTGCGTTCGCCAAACGAAGATCATTTGCCGCACGTCGATTACACCCAACGAAACAGTCTCGTCCCAAACCCTTACCGGGCGCGTGATCCGCGCAAACGCCCTCTGGTTGATCGGCCAATCGGCGCACATCCTGACGATTTAGAGCGCGAATTCCAAACCCTCGTCGCACACCATCGCCGTTCTGCGGCACCATCCGGGAATCACATTGGCCCGAGTCGCTGCGACCCGGCCAGCATTCCACGGAGACACTTCACATGGCCGACGCAGCCACCGCAAACGCCACCGCAGCGCCGCAGGGCGCGCCGTTGACCGGTACGCGACTGGCGATTCTCACGGTAGGCCTCGCGCTGGGTACCTTCATGGAGGTGCTCGACACGTCCATCGCGAACGTTGCGGTGCCCACCATTGCAGGCAGCGTCGGGGTATCGAACAGCCAGGGCACATGGGTCATCAGCTCTTACGCGGTGGCCGCGGCCATCGCGGTGCCTCTCACCGGGTGGCTGGCACGTCGCGTTGGGGAGGCGAAGCTGTTCGTGTCGTCGGTCGCGGCGTTCACCGTGGCGTCGATGTTGTGCGGTCTGGCGCCCAATATGGAGACGCTCGTCCTCTTCCGGCTGCTGCAGGGGCTCGTATCCGGCCCGATGGTGCCGCTCTCGCAAACCATCCTACTGCGCAGCTTCCCGGAAAAAAAACGCGGTCTTGCACTCGGCCTGTGGGCCATGACCGTGATCGTCGCGCCGATCTTCGGTCCCGTGGTGGGCGGATGGATCACCGACAACTACACCTGGCCATGGATCTTCTACATCAACGTGCCGGTCGGGATCTTCTCCGCCGTGTCCTGCTTCGTCCTGCTGCGCGGGCATGAGACGAAGACCCAGAAGCTGCCCATCGACCTGATCGGTCTCGCGCTGCTTGCTATCGGCGTGGGTTCGTTGCAGATGATGCTCGACCTCGGCAAGGACCGCGACTGGTTCAACAGCGGCTTGATCGTCACGCTCGCGCTCGCCGCGGCCATCTGCCTGTCGTTCCTGATTATCTGGGAGCTGACGTCCGACAAGCCCATCGTCGACCTCACGCTGTTCAAGGATCGCAACTTCGCGTTGGGCGTCGTGGTGATCTCGTTCGGCTTCATGACATTCTTCGCCTCGGTGGTCATCTTCCCGCTGTGGTTGCAAACGGTGATGGACTACACGGCAGGCAAGGCCGGGTTGGCAACGGCCCCCGTGGGCCTGCTGGCGCTGGTGCTCTCGCCGATCATCGGCCAGAACATGAACCGGCTGAACCTGCGCGCGGTGGCCTCGTTCGCGTTTGTCGTGTTCGCCGGCGTGTCGTTCTGGAATTCGCACTTCGCGTTGAATCTGTCGTTCGCGAAGGTGATCGAGCCCCGGCTCGTCCAGGGCATCGGCATTGCGTGCTTCTTCGTGCCGATGACGACCATCACGCTCTCGAGCATGTCCGACGAGCGCCTGGCGGCGGCGGCCGGCCTGTCGAACTTCTTCCGCACGCTCTCGGGCGCTATCGGCACAGCCGTGAGCACTACCCTGTGGGAGGACCGGGCGATCTACCATCACGCCCGGCTCGCCGAGAACCTCACGCCGTATTCCAACGCGACGACGAGCTATCTCGACCAACTGCGCCAAGGGCTGGGACTCGCGAACGGGACCGACTTCGGCATGCTCAACGATCTCGTGACACGTCAATCGTTCATGCTGGCGACGAACGACATCTTTCATCTGTCGGGATATGTCTTTCTCGCCATGGCGGTGCTCGTCTGGCTGACTCGACCGAAGCGCGGGGCCCAGGCGGCGGTCGGGCACTGACGCGGGCGCCCCGTGACGACCCCGAACCCCCCGTCGCAACGCGACACCGCAATCGTTCCAGAAAAGCAACACTACGTCTCCGCTTCGCGGCTTCTGGCTGTGACCGCCGGACGCTACCATGCGGTATTGCGACTATTTGCCGACAGGGATCCTGCATGCTGTTCGATCTGATCGCCCGCTACGGGCTCTGGCTGGTCTTTCTGAATATCTTCGGACAGGCATTGGGGCTGCCGTTGCCGGCCTATCCCACACTCATTGTCACGGCGTCGACATCGCTGTTCCCGGCGCCGCTGATCGTCGCGTTGGCGATCGGCGCCGCGCTGCTGGGCGACGCGCTCTGGTTTCTCGCCGGACGCCGCTATGGTCACCATATCTTGCGGCTGATGTGTCGCCTGTCGATCTCGCCCGATACGTGTGTGAGCCGCACGGAGGGTGCGATGGGCCGCCACGGCGTGCGCGTCTTGATGTTTGCCCGCTTCGTGCCGGGACTCTCGGCGCTGTCGGTGCCGATGGCCGGTGCGCTGGGGGTGTCGTGGCGCACGTTCTTGATGTACGACGCAATCGGCGCTTTGGTCTGGTCGGGTGTCGCCGTGGCGCTCGGCGTGGGCTTCGCCTCGCACATCGTCGCCCTGCTCGACACCTTCGACACGCTCGGCCGCGGCGTGCTGTGGCTGATCGTGCTCGTTTTCGCGCTGTATCTGCTCAACCGCTGGCTCAATCGATACCGTCTGCTGCGCTCGCTACGCATGGCGCGCATTGGCGTTCAGACGTTGGAAAGCTGGATGAAAGACGACGTCACGCCCGTTGTGATCGACGTGCGCTCCGCCGCACTTCGGGCGGTCGATCCGTTCACGATCCCCGGAGCGCTGGCCATCGCCCCGAGCGAAATCGAGGAAAAGTTGCGAGATGTACCGCGCGATCGCCGCATCGTCGTGTTTTGCGCGTGCCCGAATGAAGTATCGGCCGCGCGCCTGGCGCAGCGCCTGCGTCAGCAGGGCTTCGCGGAAGTTCGTCCGTTGCTCGGTGGACTCGATGCCTGGCGCAATGCCGGCTACACCGTCGACAAGATCGATGGCATTGAATCGCTCGTCCCAGCCAACTGATCTTTCCCCGTTCGCGCGAACCATTGCGCACAATTGAATGACGCGCGCTTACCCAAAGGGAAGCGCGCGTTTCGCTTGAGATCAAGCGTCGTTCAGGGTGTCTTTGAGCTGAAGAAGCAGCGTGCGCAAGGTCTTTTGCGCGGCATCGGACTGGCCCGTAGCCGCCTGTATTTGCGCGGGCACCTGACGCGCGTCACGACGCAGATTCACCCCTCGTGGCGTAAGATCGATGAACACCTGACGTTCATCCACTTCGCCTCGTCGACGCGTCAAAAGCCCCATGGATTCGAGTCGTTTCAGCAGCGGCGTCAGCGTGCCGGAGTCGAGTCCGAGGCGCGCACCAAGCTGATTGACGGCAATGTCGTCCTGCTCCCAAAGCACGAGCATCGCCAGGTATTGCGAATACGTCAGGCCCAGTCTATCGAGCACCGGCTTATAGGCTTTCGTCATGGCAAGCGATGCCGAGTACAGCGCGAAACCCAACTGATCTTCCAGGCGCACGGGTGTTTTTTGTGCGGCTTTTTTGTTCACTGCCATTCGTAGACGACTTTTCAAATCCAATTCAATTGCGCGCCATTCTATTTCACCGCGTGGAATGTGGCCAGGTGCAATGACACGTCGCCTTACGTGCCGCACCAGGCGTTTCGGTGGAACGGCACCGGCCCCACCGCTGCGAGTGAAGGTGCGACGACAGGGTAGGTATATCGAGCGGCGGGCGGCCGCGCCGACCGTTTGTCGCGCGGCGCCGCCTTCGGACGATGTCGTTGTCGGCGGCAACCGTCACGGGAAACGGTCACGCGCATCCGTTCAAATGCGTTTGCAGCCTCGAAATTTACCTTTATCTGAATAACGCTCAGATAATCTCCGCGTCGGTCGCGGCCTCTACTCGCGATCGCTTTGAAAAAATCGAAATCGGCAAATCGATGCGCGCGACACTGACATTCGATTCGGATGATCAATTCTCCCTCATCAACGCCCAAAACCCCCTTTCCTGAGCATTACTCAGTTTTGTTGCGTTAACCCGCCGTCCAGCGGCGCGCTTTCAAAAATGAGCGTCGCTCGATACCATGAGACCCAATTCCGATCTCGACTGTCTTTTATCCGTGTCAGCAGTATCTGCCTGGGCGAAATCGCCCATTGTTGTATGGGTGCGGCGTCAGTTCGCCCCGAATACCCTGCAAATCACGTTGCTGCTTGCCGGCATCGTCGGTCTGCTGGGGGCGTTGGCCACCGTGGCGTTTCGCGAAGCGCTCTCGGGATTGCAATTTCTCCTCGCCGGCCATCGCAGCGGCATGGTCGAGCTGGCGCAGGGCCTGAACTGGTGGCAACGCCTGCTGCTGCCGACCACCGGCGGCCTGATCGCCGGGCTGATCCTGCAGTTCGCCACGTTGTGGGTGCCGAAGAAGGGCTCCGACGACTACATGGAAGCCATTGCCATAGGCACCGGCGTGCTGAGCCTGCGCCAGACCCTGGTCAAAAGCTTGTCGTCGCTGTGCTCGGTGGCCTCGGGCGCGTCGATCGGCCGGGAAGGGCCGATGGTGCAACTCGCCGCAATGTTCGCGTCGCTCGTCGGCCGCATGCTCGCCTTCCCGCCCGAGCGCTTGCGCCTGCTCGTCGCTTGCGGGGCGACGGCCGGTATCACGTCGGCGTATAACGCGCCGATCGCGGGCGCGCTGTTCATCTCCGAAATCGTCTACGGCTCGATTTCAACCGCAACGCTCGGCCCGCTGGTCGTCGCCTCAGTCATCGCGAACATCGTCATCCGTCAGTTTCTCGGCTACGAAGCGGTCTACCGGATGCCGCGCTTCGATTTCGTTTCCGGCTGGGAAGTCTTTTTCTACGTCGGCCTCGGCATTCTCGCCGGCGTACTCGCGCCGCTGTTCCTGCGCCTGCTCGACACCGCCAAGCATCGTTTCAGCGCGCTACCCGTGCCGCTGTTCCTGCGCCTCACACTTGGCGGCTTCATCGTGGGGATACTGTCGCTGAAGGTGCCGCACGTCTGGGGTAACGGCTACAGCGTGGTCAACTCGATCCTGCACACGCATTGGGCATGGCAAGCGCTCGCAATGGTGCTGGTGTTCAAGGTGCTGGCGACCGCATCGTCGGCGGGCTCCGGCGCCGTGGGTGGCGTGTTCACGCCAACGCTCTTCGTCGGTGCCGCGCTCGGCAGCCTCTATGGCATCGCGATGAATGCGCTCGCGCCTGCCGCCGCCTCGGTGGCGAGCAGCTACGCCGTGGTCGGCATGGGAGCGTTCCTTGCGGCAACGACCTATGCGCCGCTGATGTCGATTCTGATGATCTTCGAGATGACGCTGAGTTATCAGGTCGTGCTGCCGCTGATGTTGGCGTGCGTGACGGCCTACATCACAGCTCACACATTACGCGCGGATTCCGTCTACGCAAAATCGCTGCGCCGCAATCAGGTGGCAGGCCGATGGCTGTCGATGACCGGCGAGGGCAGCGAGATGCGCCTGTCGTCGCTGGCGACGGACAACGACGCCGTCGTCAACGACGCCATGACCTCGGAAGCCCTCGGCGAGCGCTTTATCGCCACCGGCTATCGCAACCTTGTCGTCCGCGACCAGGACGGCCGTTTTGTCGGAACACTCGACGCCGCACGCTGGTGGCGGCGGCAGGCCACCGGCGAACCCGCTGACTGGACGGAGGTGATCGTGCCGTGCAAAGCGCTCGACGGCGAGATGACGCTGGTCGGCGCGCTGCGCGCCGTCGGCAAGCTGCACGTCGACTGGGTACCCGTGGCGAACGAGGCGGGCGAATGGTTGGGCGTGGTGTCGCTACCGGGACTCATCGAGATCGTGACAGAAGAGCGGGGCGGCGAATGAAGCGTCGCGCAGGCGCCAGTCCCATCATGCCGGCAGAACCGGCGACCGGCGCGGACGGCACCCCCTGTTCGGCAGTCTTCGACGAGGCCTATCACCGCACCGACGACGCGCTCGGTCAGGTGCGACATACCTTTCTGGGCGGCAACCGTCTGCCCGAACGCTGGCGCGGTCGCGAGGCTTTCGTGATCGTCGAGACCGGCTTCGGCCTGGGTCTGAATTTCCTGGCAACGTGGGCCGCCTGGCGGGACGATCCGCAACGGCCCGCGCGGCTGCATTTCGTGTCGGTGGAGAAGTTTCCGTTCCGGGTGCAGGATTTACGGCATTGTCTCGAGGCGATGCTCGTTCTGCCCGGCATGACGCAACTCGCGCCTCTGGTACAGAAGCTGTGCGACGTCTGGCCAGGCCCCGTGGCAGGCTGGCACCGGCTGGAGCCGGCGCCCGGCGTGGTCCTGAGCGTCGGTTTCGGCGACTTCTTCGATCTGATGCCGTCGCTGCGAGCCGGCGCGGACGCGTTTTATCTCGACGGTTTCACGCCTGAAAAAAACGCCGATCTGTGGACGCCTAACGTCTTCAAGACGCTTGGCCGTCTGGCACGTGACGGGGCCACGCTGGCGACGCATACCGCCGTCGAAGCGGTACGACGTGATCTCATCGGCGCGGGTTTCCAAGTCGCCCCGCGTGCCGGACACGGCGGCAAGCCGGACGTGCTTGCGGGCGATTACGCGCCGCCTTATCGCATGCGGCGTTACGATCCGCCCACCGTGCCCCCGCAGCGCGCCCGTGAGGCGATTGTGGTCGGCGCGGGAATGGCGGGGGCGGCGATGGTGCGGCGTCTTGTCGCCCGCGGCTGGCGGGTGCGCCTGTTCGAACGGGCACAAGCGCCTGGCACGGCGGCGTCGGGCAACCCGGCGGGGGTCTTTCATCCGCAACTCTCGGTTGACGATAACGTGCTGTCTCGCTTGACGCGGGCGGGCTTTCTGTACGCGCTCTCGCAGTGGAGAACGCTGCCGGGTGGACTGCCCGGGCATGCCGACGGCTTGCTCCAGGTTGCCACGGACGACGATCAGGCGCACGCGTTGCAGCAACTCATAGCGGCGCACCGGTATCCGCAGACGTACGCGAAGTGGGTTGATGCGGCGCAAGCATCGGCGCTTGCCGGCGAAACGCTCGCGCGCGGCGGCGTCTGGTTTCCGGAAGGCGGCTGGCTGGCGCCGGCGATGCTCTGCCGGGCCGAATTGGTTGCTGCCGGGCCGTTGCTCGATGCCCGCTACGGCGTGAACGTGGAACGGCTCGAACGCTGCAATGGCCGCTGGACCGCGATCGACGAAGCGGGTCACGTGTTGGCCGAGGCCGACGCCATCGTTGTGACGGCCGCAGACAGCTCCCAGAAACTGCTCGCGCCGTACCTCGCGCCCGAGTTTTTGCCCGTCAAACGGGTGCGCGGGCAATTGACGTTCCTGCCCCCCGACATGTTGACCGACCTGCGCGTGCCGGTCTGCGGAGACGGTTACGTAACGCCGTCGTCGCTGGGGGGCACTGGGCCCATCACAGGTGCGACCTACGGCTTCGACGACCCGGCCGAGGCCATACGCGTCACCGATCACCAGGCCAATCTGCGTCGGCTTGCCGCGCTGTTGCCAGCCCATGCGAGCACGCTCGGCGATGGTGGGCTGGCGAGCGAGCACGCCGCCGCCGAATTGGGCGGGCGCACGGCGTTTCGCTCCATGGTGCCCGACCGCCTGCCGATGGCGGGGCAACTGCCTGACATGGCCATTCTCGACACGCAACGTCAACAGCTGGGCGGCGGGCATCTCCGAGATCTGCCGCGCCTTGACGGCCTGTATGCCAGCTTCGCGTTCGGCTCTCGGGGCCTGGTGTTCGCGTCGTTGTGCGCGGAGCTGGTCGCCAGTCAGATCGAGGGCGAACCGTGGCCGGTCGGCAGCGATCTGGCCGACGCCATCGACCCGGCGCGATACCTGATGCACTGGCTGCGCAAAGGCTGACAACGCGCGTGCCCCAACAGGCACGCCGGCTTCGCGCGCCGTCGGGCTTGGCCGGATCCTTCGCTCGCCGCCCCCGCGACCCGCGACCTCGCTATCTCCCATCGACGTTTCCCACGTTCCTTCATGACGCGCGGCCCACGCCCGCCTGCCGTCGTTCTCCGAAAATACACGGGGATTCAATAAATCGAATCTGACCCTATAGCGGTCGTAACCCCGCCCCATGCGGGGGCGGCGCCCCTTCGGGGCTTGCCCCCGTAATTCCCGGCTGAAGGGCCATATCCCGCCTCCAAGGTGCGCCGTCCCCACCGCTCGGCATCGGGATGAAATGGGTTTGTGCCAGGTCAAACCTCCTGCCATGGAGACGCCCGTTTGGAAGCGTCGGAAACCGAGTGTGGCAAAATGGGCCCAACCCTTCGGGTTCGTCGTGCATTTGTTCTTAATCTGCAACCCCGCGCGCGACTTTCTTTCCTTTCCACCACTTGATGCGCCGTCAAGCGGCGCAAAGCGAGCATTAATGACGTCGGAACTGTCCCTCTTTCCGGGCTGGCCGCCGACGCCCGATCCCGTTTTCTTCGCTGGGCTGGCATTGGTTTTTGCCGGACTCGCGGGGGAAATCTGTTTCCGGAGACTGCGCCTGCCGCGGATCACCGGTTACGCCGTGGTCGGGCTGGTCGGCGGTACCCTGGGTCTTTCCTCGATGCTGGACGCGCAGACGAGCGCGGCCATCCGGCTGCTGATCGATCTGGCGCTGGGTTTGTTGCTGTTCGAACTGGGCAGCCGCCTCAACCTGAAATGGATGCGGGCCAACCCCTGGATCATCGTTACCAGCGCGCTCGAAGCTTTGCTCACCTTCGTGGCGGTCTATGCCGTGCTGTGGGTGTTCGGGGTGGCGCCGCTGAGCGCAGTGCTCATCGCCGCCATCAGCATGGCGACCTCGCCGGCCGTGGTGATCCAGCTCAAGAACGAGCTGCGTGCCGAGGGGCAGGTAACGGAGCGTTTGCTGGCCCTGGCGGCGCTTAACAGCGTGTACGCGGTCGTCGCGGTGAAGCTTGTCTACGGATGGATGCACCAGGCGTATCACTCGAGCGTGTGGGTCGTCCTGTTTCATCCTTTGTACCTGCTCATTGGCTCGATCGTGCTGGCGTTCGTACTGGCCAAGGCGTGCAATCTGATCTTTCGCAAGTTCGGTAGCCAGGACCAGCATGCTTTCGTGATTCTCATCGGCCTGATCATGCTGATGGTCGCGCTGGTGCATATGCTCAAGTTACCGAACTCGCTCACATTGCTGCTTGCCGGGATCATTTTCCGAAATCTGGATGAGCGTCCGCAGCTTTGGCCCGCGTACTTCGGCACGGCCGGCTGGTTGCTTGCGGTGGTGCTCTTCGTGCTGACGTCGCTGGCGTTCCGGTGGGAATACGTCGTGATCGGCGGTCTGGCCGCGGCAGCCATCATCGTGGTGCGCGGCATCGCCAAGGTGGTGGGCACGGTCGCCGTCGCCCATCAGGCGGGGATCAGTTACAAGCAGGCCGTCGCGCTCGGGTTGTCGTTGTGCCCGATGGCCAGTCTCGCGTTCGTACTCGTTGCCGACACGTACGACATTTACCCGCAGTTCGACCCGACGCTCAAGGCCGTGGTGATGTGCACCGTCGCAGCACTGCAACTGGTCGCGCCGCTGGTGGTTTATTGGGCGTTGGCCCTGGTCGGTGAACGGAAGGATTAAACCATGTCATTAGAAGCATTCATTCCCTCGAAGCCGTGCACTTTCGGTGTGGAGCTGGAGATGCAGATCGTCAATCGCCACGATTACGATCTGACCAAAGCCGCCGCCGATCTGATGCGGCTCGTGGCCAAGGAGACACACCCGGGCGAGATCAAGCCAGAGATGACGGAAAGCATGATCGAGCTGTCGACGGACATCTGCCATCGACATAGCGATGCCGTCGCGCAGCTGGGCCGGGTTCGAGACGTGCTGGTGGCGGCGAGCGAGCAGCTCAACGTCGGCCTGTGCGGCGGCGGCACCCATGCCTTTCAGCGCTGGAGCGAACGTACGATCTACGATTCGCCACGCTTTCACTTCCTGTCCGAGTTATACGGCTACCTGGCCAAGCAGTTCACGGTCTTTGGCCAGCACGTGCACATCGGCTGCCCGGATCCGGACAGTGCCTTGTACCTGCTGCACGCCATGTCGCGCTATATCCCGCACTTCATCGCGCTATCGGCCTCATCGCCCTATGTGCAAGGTGTCGACACGGGCTTCCACTCGGCGCGTCTGAACTCGGTGTTCGCGTTCCCACTCTCGGGCCGCGCGCCATTCGTGCTGAAGTGGGAAGACTTCGAGACGTACTTCGACAAGATGGTGAAAACCGGCGTCGTCGAGAGCATGAAGGACTTCTACTGGGATATTCGGCCGAAACCGGGTTTTGGGACGATCGAAGTGCGAGTCATGGATACCCCCTTATCGGTCGGCCGCGCGGCCGCTATCGCCTGTTACATCCAGTCCCTGGCCCGTTATCTGCTCGAGGAGCGTCCGTTCGTGCTGAGCGAGGACGACTACCTCGTCTACACGTTCAATCGCTTCGAAGCTTGCCGCTTTGGGCTGGAAGGGGCTTACGTCGATCCTCAGACCGGCGAGCGCACCACATTGGGGCATCACATCATGCGGACGCTGGAGATCATCAAGCCGCACGCGGCGGTGCTGGAGGCCGAAGCAGCCTGCGAAGAAGTCCGTCAGCTTGTCGCATCCGGCAAGAACGACGCTGTTTGGCTGCGCGACGTCCACCGGGAAGCCAAGTCACTCAACGAAATGGTTCGTCAACAATGCTTGCGATGGGCCGCATGAACTGAGGCCTTGGCCGACGGGCCGGACTGGGTACCGTCGGTCTCTGGACGCGATCGTTGTTATGCGATCGGTGTGAGGAACCCCGCCTTGGCGGGGTTTTTTCTTGCCCGTACGTTTTGCAACCGTCCAGCACGCGCTACCGGGCAGCAAACGTTTCCGCTTAGTCCCACCCACGACGCGCCGTGTGCCGGCGCCGTTGGCCGAATTGTGCATCGCAAGCGATGCGTTTTCCACGATTCAGGCTGAGCGCGTTTTGCCGATTTTGCGTCGCCCATAGCAAGGTTTTAAGGTTTTAATAGGTTTACTGTATGTATACATAGTAGTAGTTAACAAAGGCGGCCCACTCCTGTGGATAACCACAGTTAACGTTGAGTAAACAGAAAGTTGCCCGAATGAGAACTGGATGGAAAAACAGCGGGTATCCCAAGAACAACTCGGAACAGTTTTTGGCCTTGTGGAAAGATTCGCGAGTTATCCCGAACCCATGCACAACCAGTCCGACAGGTTATCCAGAAAGTTATCCACAGGCGCCTAAATATTGTGCAGAACACCCTCGAAAACGGGGTTTTGTGGATAATTTTGACGTTCCTGCGTTAGCCGAACGGTTCGCGGATACAATCTCGCCACTTTGAAATGTGACTTGGCGTGCGTGGTGCAAGAAGTGAAAGATGCTGGTTTTGCAGAATGTAACGAGCGAGATCGCTGGTACTGTCAAATTCTTCAATTCGCGTGTCCGGAAGGGGCCTCCTGCGGACACGTTGCCCCGCACTTCCCTCCAGTTTCCTGCGCAGCACCTCCCTCGCCGATTGGCGATTTACGGTCGCGTTTCAAATGATTCGCATGTCGTTGGACGTTTGCTACGAAACGCAGGGCATCGGGTACGCTCACGCCGCATGTCGGATGGCGCCGAAATGTCTCGAAAATCGAGTGGATTTTCACAAGATCGTTGTCCGCGATGGTGGCCCGTGGGTGGGATCGCTAAGGTCTGCGAGCCATGTCTGGCGAGGCTTTGCCGATGTGCGCGGAGATCGTGCGGGATGCGAGGCGGTTCCCAACGGCCGCTGCGGGCGACGCCTGTTCGATCTGCCGCGTAATTGGCATGGGATGCGAAATGTTTTTCCCAATTTGATCCTTCGCAAAGCGAGTGCGCAGGACACCAATATTTTGTAAACATCTTGAGTAGGATTTGGGAGATCAGTACAAGAACTGATACGCCAAAATCAAACTCAGAACACACAATGGAATCGTGGTGGGGCGGTGGGTTCAACAGCGACTTGCCGTCGCGTATCGACACGGAAGTGGCTTAGGGTTTCCCCCGGGCGGGGCGCCGACATGGATGCAAGGCAATGACGAGACGTGTGATGCACCGCCCGTAAGTTCATTTGACAAGCTGTTTTACTGACGTATAGTTTTTAGAAATCCTAACGAAAATCATGGCTACTCCGACCCCACTAGATGAAGCGCTGCCCAAGCGCGTGACAGCCGGTTTGTTGCGCATGGGAACCGCGTTACGGAGCCACGCCTGGGAGGGCGCGGCAATGGCTGGATTGACGCCGACGCAGGGCGAGATTCTGACGCTCTTGCTCTCGCGTGGCGTGCCGATGCGATTGGGCGAGATTGCGGAGGATGCCGCACTCACATCGGCCACGGTCAGCGAGGCCGTAAGCACGTTGGAAAACAAGGGTCTGGTCGAGAAGCGTCGCGATGCGAACGACGGTCGTGCCCTGGCGCTGCGTCTGACCGCGCGCGGCAAGACGGCAGCCAAAAAGGCGTCGCAATGGCCGAACTTCCTGACCACGGCGTCGGAATCGCTGGGCGAGAAGGAATGTGCCCAACTCTACCGAACGCTCGTCAAGCTGATCTTCACGATGCAGGAGCGGGGCGACGTACCATCGCAACGCATGTGCCTGACGTGCAGCCACTTCGAAGTCTCGGCGCGCGGCAAAGGCCAATACCACTGCGATCACTTCAATGTGACGTACGACGATTCGCGCCTGCCGCTGGACTGCAACGCGCATGAGGACGCCGACATCGCCATGCAGCGCAAAGTCTGGAAGCTGTATAGCAAAACCTGAGCGGCTGACCGGCATTCGTCACGCGCAGGCGGCGCGAGCCAGGGGGAGAACGTCATTCGGTACCGGGTGACGTTTTTTTTCGTCGACGCTTGTCACGCACATGAGTGTCGCCTGCCTGTACACTGCGCTTTTTTGCATCCACGAAACCTCATCGCACAGAGATGGCAGCCAAGCGCAGAATCGAAGTCAGGAAGTCCGGCGTCCACGGTAAGGGGGTGTACGCGCTCAAGCGTCTCAAGAAAGGGGATCGCGTGATCGAGTACAAGGGCGAGATCATTTCGTGGCGTGAGGCCTTGCGCCGCCATCCTCACGATCCGGCCCACCCGACGCACACCTTCTACTTCAGTCTGGAAGACGGACGGTGCATCGACGGCAAGGTCGACGGCAACAACGCCCGCTGGATCAACCACGCCTGCTCGCCCAACTGCGAAGCGCGTGAAGAGGGCGAACATGTCTATATCTATGCCGTGCGCGACATCGAGCCTGGCGAAGAGTTGTTTTACGACTACGGTCTGGTGATCGACGCGCGCTACACGGCAAAACTGAAACGCGAATACGCTTGCCACTGCGGTACCAAGGCGTGCCGTGGCACGCTGCTCGCACCGAAGCGCTGAACGCGTCGGGCGTTACCCGCGGCAGCAAGCGCGCAGCGGCAGGTCAGTTGGAGGCGCGATCGCCTGCGAACTGGTCGATGGCCACGGCCAGATCGACATCGCGTTGGGTCAGGCCGTCGGCGTCGTGCGTCGAGAGGGTGATGTCTACCCGGTTATAGACGTTGAACCACTCTGGATGGTGGTTCATCTTCTCGGCCTTGAGCGCGACCTGCGCCATGAAGCCGAAGGCCTCATTGAAGTCGTGGAATGTGAAGCTGCGCTGGATGGCGTCGCGTCCGACCACCTGGTGCCACTCTGGCAGCACTTCGGTCAGGCTGGCGCGTGCCTCGGAGGAGAGTCGTGTTGTCATGGCATTCCTTTCAAAGCGTTCAGTGCAAATCGGGCCAACGGGCATGCACCGACGTCGGCATGGCGTCAGTGATGGCTGCGTACGGTTGTCAGGAGGGTTGTCGGCTGGGCCGCACGCAGCGCCCACGAAGCGGCAGGGTTGCCGGTTCATGCGACCTATTGTTTCACAGGCGAGCTGGGCGTGTGCGTGAGCCCTGTCCTATAACGCGAAGGGTCGGGACATAAGACCGGGCGCCAGGAGGCGTCGAGCGACAGGCCGCGGCGCGACCCGGGGCCTGTCAGACCGTGCATCATGCCGGCAACAGGATAGGTGTGTCGTCGGTATGGCGGGCGTTGGCCTCGAATGCCGGCTGCTCGGCAAACGTTTTGAACAGCGTGGGCAGGTCGGCACGCATGGCGTCGAACAGTTGGGCGAAGTCGTCGATCACGAAGTACGTCTGCTGGAATGTGTCGATGCGGTATTGCGTGCGCAGTACCCGCTCGAGCGAAAATCCGAGCCGATTCGGCGCGCGCGAGGTCAGCGAGAAGTCGGTTTCGCCGCGGCTCGAGACAATTCCGGCGCCATAGATGCGCAGGCCGTCGCCGTCGCGCATCAGGCCGAATTCGACGGTGTACCAGTACAGACGGGCGAGCAACGGGAGTGCCCCCAGCGATTGCGCGACCTTGCCGGCTTTGCCGTAGGCTTGCATGAAATCGGCGAACACCGGATTGGCGAGCAGCGGCACGTGACCGAAGACGTCGTGAAAGCAGTCGGGCTCTTGCAGGTAGTCGAGCTGGTCGGGACGGCGCATCCACCACGTCGCCGGGAAGCGGCGGTTTGCGAGATGCTCGAAAAAGACATCGTCCGGCACGAGTCCGGGTACGGCAACGACCTGCCAGCCGGTCGCCGCCATCAGTTTTTCGTTCAGGTGTTCGAACTCCGGCACGCGACGCGCGTCCATGTCGAGGGCGCGAATGCCGTCCATGAACGCATCGCAGACCCGGCCCGGCAGCATCGCCGTTTGACGTTCGTAGAGTTGCTGCCACACCGCGTGATCGACCGCGCCGTATTGATCGACGGGTTGTTCAATGGTGAAGTCGGGCCGGGTCGTGAGACCGGCATCGAATTGCTCTCGGAGCATGGCAGTAAGGGACATGATGCGAACGACTCAATCAGGCAGTGACAGTGATTGAAAGTGTAGTGCGCATGGCATGCGAAATGGGCGCATAATGCGCCTGTGGTGAAAGTCGTTTGCATAAATTTCGCATAAAAATGTGAATTATTGCGGAGAATCGTCATGCTTGTTCTGGATCACTTCGATTTGGCTCTTCTGGACGCGTTGCAGAAGGAGGGGCGTGCCACGCACCATCAGTTAGCGGAGCACGTGGCGCTTTCCGCGTCGCAGATAGGCCGCCGCCTGCAGCGGCTCGAGGCTGAAGGCGTTATCGAGGGATATCGTGTGGTGCTGCGACCCGAAGCGTTGGGTCTGGCCGTGACGGCATTCACGACGTTGCGTCTGCAACATCATGGCGATCAGGTCATCGAACGTTTTCAGGCGGAAATCGATCTGTTGCCCGAAGTGCTCGAGTGTCACGCGGTGGTTGGCGAGGCGGATTACCTGCTGCGCATCGTGGTGCCGGATCTGAATGCCCTGTCGGCCTTCGTCATGAAGCGGCTGATGCAGGTGCCGGGCGTGGAGAACGTGCGCTCGAACATCGTGCTCAGCGCTTTCAAGCGCAGCAATGCGCTGCCGCTGCACTATCTGGCGAACCGACAATCGTCTCGCTGAGCGGGCGCGGCGCCACGCCGCCTCGCATCGCTATTTTCCCGCCCTTTGCCGGATGTCCCGGCATGTCCCTGCGCGCTTGGGGCAGGCGTTCGCTTGTCCGATCGATGGATCGGACGGCAAGCCGTTTGCGCGGCCTTATGTTCGACGGCTCAGTCAGTGGGCATCAACCAGGGCTTCACGTAGCGCCCATAGATTAGCGACTGAATGAGCGCGACAGTGGAGCCGATCAGCACTTCGATCACGCGCAACATGGCGAGGCTGAGCTCCTGATGCAGCCCTTGCCCCTGTCCGCTCAACGCTGCCGACATCAGAATGACCACGGTGGCCGGGCCCAGACGCCAATTGGCCGGATAGTTCTGCACCAGCATTGCAGCCAGCGTGGCCAGCGTGATGCCCACAAGCATGGCCGCCAGCCCGGGCCCGAAGACGAGTAAGACGATGCAAGCGATGACGGCCCCGGTGATCGTGTTGATCGAGCGCGCCTTGAAGTTGCTGCGCGCCTGCATCGGGTCCGGTTCGGTCACGATGATGAGCGAGATCATTGCCCAATAAGGCTCTGGAAAGCCTGCCGCCCGCAGGCCGAACCAGACGATCAGCGAGCCGCTAAGAATCTTCACCAGATAGACCAGTGCGTTCTTCTTGGGGTGGAGAATGGCTAGAGACATGACGCGCCCACGTTGCGAACATGGAAAGGTGCCAGTGTGACATAGGCGAATCCTGGAACCCAACCCAGAAGATTCCGCCTCGGTCGAGCGGCCGATCCGAAATGCGGTTTCCCGATGTGCATGGGAAGGGAAACGGTTCGAAATGCCAACGACTGCGGGGTAGAATCGCCTGACCAGAACTCGGGAGGAGACCGGCATGCAAAGCCGAACGCAACGCGTCTGGCCGGCCGCGCCGTGGGTGTGGGCGGTGCTGTGTCTTGGTGGGTTCGCCGCGTCGCCCGTGCAGGCGGCGCGCGTCACGAGCGTCAGTCCGCAAGGCGAGGTCGCGAGTGTGGACCAGGTCGTCGTGAAGTTCGACGAAGCCATGGTGCCGGCGGGCGATCCGCGCGCGCAGGCGCCAGCCGCCGTGAAGTGCACCGACACGTCGCTCGCAGGCGAGGGCCATTGGCTCGAACCGAAGATCTGGGTCTACGATTTCAAGTCGTCGCTGCCGCCGGGTGCGAAATGCTCGGTGGAGCTGCGCGGCGGGTTGTCCGCCGTCTCGGGCGCCGCGCTGTCGGGCACCACGCGTTACGCGTTCAACACGGGCGGCCCGGCCGTCACGTCCATCCGTCCGTCGTACGGTCCCATCGACGAAAACCAGATCTTCATCCTTACGCTCAATGGCGCGGCGCAGCCCGCCAGTGTGATTCAACACGCCTGGTGCGAGACGGAAGGGGTTGGGGAACGCATCGGCGTGAAGGGAATCGAGGGCGGCACGCGTTCGGCGTTGCTCAAGCGTTTCAGTCTGGAGAAGCAGGCAGCGCGTGTCGTCATGCTGCAATGCAACCGAAC
Organism: Pandoraea sp. XJJ-1; assembly: GCF_026802345.1. Classification (NCBI taxonomy): domain Bacteria; kingdom Pseudomonadati; phylum Pseudomonadota; class Betaproteobacteria; order Burkholderiales; family Burkholderiaceae; genus Pandoraea; species Pandoraea sp. XJJ-1. The sequence goes on along the minus strand of NZ_CP113827.1, from coordinate 5,352,360 downwards.
GCTTGCGGCGGGCGCCAAGATGCATCTGGTGTGGGGCGCGGGTATCACGACGCCATCGGGCGTGCCAACGAAGACGGCGCGACGTTTTGAATACGATGTGCGTGAACCGTTCACGGCCAGTTTCAGTTGCGAGCGCGAGAATGCGAACGCGCCCTGCACGCCGTTGCGGCCACTGCGTCTGACGTTCAACTCGCCCGTTGCGCGCGACATGGCGGCCAAGATTCGTCTACATGGCGCGGGTGCCGAACGGTCGCCGACGTTCAGCGATTCGGATCGCACGTCCAGTGTGAGCGATGTCACCTTCAACGCGCCGTTCCCCGAGAAGGCCGAGCTGACGATCTCGCTGCCGAAAGGATTTACGGACGACAGTGGCCGAGCGCTCGACAACGCAGGCGAATTCCCGTTGAAGACGAAGACAGCGACGATGCCGCCGCTGGCCAAGTTCGCGGCCGCGCCGTTCGGCATTGTGGAGCGCTTTGCCGAGCCCGGCATGCCGCCGATGCTGCCGGTCACGCTGCGCAAGGTCGAGCCTGCGCTGCAGATCAACGGGCTGGGGGTGGCTGGCGAGGCCGCGAAGACCGGCGGGGGCGGCGAGAGCGGGCGCACCCTGCAACTGCGGGTCGACGACGACGCCGAGGTCATGAACTGGATGTCGCGCGTGCGCCGATTCGACGAAACGACGATGACCCGCAAGCAGATTGCGCAGGCGATGCCGTCGATTCTTACGGCCCCGGCGGCCAATGTGGCGTTCGGGCCGAATGCCGCGGTGATCGTCGAGGACAAGATCACGCGTTATGACACGCGCAGCCTGTCGTTGCTGTCCGGATGGCCTGGCGTCCAGGCGTTGACCCTGCCCGTGCCCAAGGAGAAAGATCCGCGCCCGTTCGAAGTGGTCGGCATTCCATTCCAGAAGCCCGGCTTTTATGTCGTGGAGTTGGCCTCGCCATCGCTCGGGGCGGCCCTGTTGGGCAAGTCGTTGCCGATGTACGTACGCACGACGGTGCTCGTCACCAATCTTGGGGTGCATTTCAAGATGGGCCGCGAGAATTCCATTGCGTGGGTGACGACGCTGGACAAAGGCCAGCCGGTGGCCAATGCGAAGGTGCGAGTGCTCGATTGCGATGGCAGCGAAGTGGCGAGCGCCGTGACCGACAAGACGGGCGTGGCGAAGATCGACAAGTCGCTCGAGCGATACCGGTACTGCGAGAAGACGATGCGCTCGGGGTACTTCGTGGTCGCCCGCACGCAGGGGAACGATCCCGACATGGCGTTCGTGTCTTCCGACTGGGATCGCGGCATCGAGCCCTGGCGGTTTCATGTGCCGACCGACGGTGGCAGCAGTCCCACCGTGCGCGCGCAAACGGTATTCGACCGCGTGCTGTTCCGCGTTGGCGAAACGGTGTCGATGAAGCACTTCATCCGTCAGGAAACGATGCAGGGGCTGGTGTTGCCCGCGAGTCTGCCGTCGCAATTGACGATCACCCATGAGGGTTCCGGACAAACCTACACGCAGCCCATCAAGTGGCGCAATGGACGGCTCGCCGAAAACACTTTCCAGATTCCGCAGGGCGCGAAGCTTGGCGAGTACGCGGTGACGCTCGACTACACGGATGCGGATTCGCGTCCGAAGGCGTATCCATCATCGCTCGACGCGGGGCATTTCCGCGTGGAGGCTTTCCGTCTGCCGGTGCTGGCCGGATCGATTGGTGTGCGCGATGCCGCGAAGTCACCGCTCATCAACAAGACCGAAGCCCCGGTAAATGTGCAGGTGAACTACGTGGCGGGTGGCCCGGCGGGCAACTTGCCGGTGCGCGTCTCGGCGTTGTTGCGCGTGCGAGACATGACCTTCGACGGGTATGACGATTTCAGCTTCACGCCGTACCGTCCGCCGTCGGCGCAGTCGGAGGCCGATGACGGGGATCAGGGCAATGACGAGAGTGCGGGAGCGAGTGATCAGAAGCTGGTCGCCGACAAGCAACGGCTTGTGCTCGACAGAAACGGTGCAGGTAATCTGACGCTCAAGGACTTGCCCAAGGTCGACCGTCCAAGCGATCTCGTGCTCGAGGCGAGCTTCGCGGATCCGAACGGCGAAATTCAGACGCTTCGGGGCAATGCCACGTTGTGGCCCGCGAATCTCATCACAGGCGTGCGCAGCGAGAGCTGGGTGTCGGTGACCCACAAGCTTCCGGTGAAGGCGCTCGCGCTTGATTTGCAGGGCAAGCCGAAGGCCGGGGTGGCGATGGACGTGCGCGCCGAGGCGCGGATGACCACCAGCAGTCGCAAGCGCATGGTGGGGGGGGTCTATGCGTACGACAACCACACCGAGGTCAAGGATCTCGGCACGGTGTGCAGCGGCAAGACGGACGAGCGCGGTTTGCTGGCGTGCGACGTTTCGCTCTCGCAGCCGGGCGAAATTACGCTCGTGGCACAGGCCAAGGACGACAAGGGCAATCTGAGTACGTCGACAACGAGCGTGTGGGTGACGGGACGCGGCGAGGTCTGGTTCGGCGGTGACAATACCGACCGGATGGATGTGCTACCGGAGCGCCGGGCTTACGAGCCGGGCGAGACGGCCAAGCTTCAGGTGCGCATGCCGTTCCGCTCGGCAACGGCGCTCGTCGCGATCGAGCGCGAAGGCGTGATCCAGACGCGCACGATGGAGATCTCCGGCAAGGACCCCAGCATTTCGCTCAAGGTCGAACCCACCTGGGGCCCCAACGTTTACGTGTCGGTGCTCGCGGTGCGGGGTCGAATCCATGAAGTGCCCTGGTACTCGTTCTTCCAATGGGGCTGGAAGCAGCCGCTGGAATGGTTCCGGGCGTTTTGGTACGAGGGCCGGGAGTATCAGGCCCCGACGGGGCTGGTGGATCTGGGCAAACCGGCCTATCGCTTCGGCTTGACCGAGTTGCGTGTGGGCACGGCGGGGCAGCGTCTTGGCGTGGAAGTAAAGCCGGACGCGGCGACGTACCCGGTGCGCGGTCATGCCAAGGTGCGCATCAAAGTCACGCAGCCGGACGGCAAGCCGGTCGTGGCCGGCACCGAGGTTGCCGTTGCGGCCGTCGACGAGGCGCTGCTGGAGCTGGCGCCGAACACCAGCTGGAATCTGCTCGATGCCATGTGGCAGCGTCGCAGCTACGGCGTGACGACGGCCACCGCGCAGATGGAGATCATCGGACGCCGCCACTACGGTCGCAAGGCCGTACCTGCGGGCGGCGGCGGCGGCAAGAGTCCGACGCGCGAGCTGTTCGACACGCTGCTGCTCTGGCAACCGCGCGTCGTGCTCGACGACAAGGGCGAGGCGAGTGTGGACGTGCCGCTGGGCGACGCGCTGTCCAGTTTCCGCATCGTGGCCGTGGCCGATGATGGCAGGCCCGGTGCGCAGGCGCTTGGCTGGTTCGGCACCGGGACCGCGACCATTCGCACCACGCAGGACCTGCAATTGATCTCGGGTTTGCCGCCGCTGGTGCGCGAGGGCGACATGTATCGTGCCCAATTCACCGTGCGCAATACCACGCAACATGCGATGCAGGTGCAGTTGACCGCACGCGCCACGCAACTGACCCTGGCACCGCAGCGGGTTGACGTGCCGGCCGGCGAATCGCGTGAAGTGACGTGGGACGTGACGGCGCCTGCCGGACTGGCGGACACGCGTGCCCAACGCGTGTTGTGGGAAGTCAGCGCACAGGCACCGGCGACGGGCACGGCGCCCGCCGCGAGCGATGCCATCAAGGTCGGGCAGGACATTCAGCCGTCGTTGCCTGCGAGCGTCCAGCAGTCGGTGCTCACGCAGGTGGAAGGCAGTCTGACGCTGCCCATGGCACCGCCAGCGGGCGCGGTGGCAGACAGCACCGGAAAGTTGCGCGGCGGGGTTCGCATCAGCCTGCAACCGCGTCTGTCGCAGGGATTGCCGGGAGTGAAGCGCTGGTTCGAGGTCTATCCGTACGGTTGCCTGGAGCAACTGGCGTCGAAGGCGATCGGCATGCGCGACACTGCGCAGTGGAAACGGGTGATGGGCACGCTGCCGTCGTATCTCGACGACGACGGGCTGGCGAGCTACTTTCCGCCGCAAGAGGGTTTTGCGAATCAGGGCAGCGATACGCTCACTGCCTATCTGCTGGCCGTAAGCAGCGAAGCGAAGGCGCTCGACCCAGGCTATGCGTTGCCGGACGACGCGCTGGCACGCATGGAGGACGGACTGACGGCGTTCGTCGAAGGGCGTCTCACGCGCCGCTTCTGGGCCCCGCGTGACGACCTGACGTTGCGCAAGCTGAGCGCCATCGAAGCGTTGTCCCGGTACGGTCGGGCAAGCGCACGCATGCTGAGTTCGCTCACCCTCGCGCCGAACGACTGGCCGACGTCTGCGGTCATCGACTGGTACGCGATCCTGCAGCGCCTGCCCGACGCGCCACAGCGTGCCGAGCGCATGGCGCAGGCCGAGCAGATCCTGCGGGCGCGTCTGTCATATCAGGGAACACGTGTGGGTTTCTCCACGCAGGCAAGCGACGGGCTCTGGTGGCTGATGGTCGGCCCCGAGACTAACGCGGCGCGGCTGGCGTTGCTGATGAACGCGAACCCGGCATGGAAGGACGAGATGCCGCGTCTCGTGATCGGCCTGCTGGGACTGCAGTCGCGCGGGGCCTGGTCGACGACCACGGCGAACGTCTGGGGCGGTTTGGCCGTGGATCGATTCTCGGCACGATTCGAGCGCGACACGCCGACGGGACACACGGCCATTCAGTGGCAGCGCGACAACCAGACGAGCGGCAGCGTGCAAACCGTCGACTGGGACAAGCTCAAGGCAGGCACCGTGCCGCCGGCCGTCTCGTTGCCATGGTTGAGCAACGCGGCAGCCGGAAAGGACAGCGCGCGCGATGTATTGCGCCTGGATCAGACGGGCGCCGGCAAGCCTTGGGCAACGATCCAGAGCCTGGCCGCCGTTCCGCTCAAGGCGCCGTTCTCCGCCGGCTATCGCGTGACGCGCAGTGTTCAAGTGCAGGACGTCGCCGATCGTTCGGGAGATCGCTTCGTGCGTGGTGCGGTATTGCGCGTGCGTCTGGATATCGACGCGCAGGCCGACATGCGCTGGGTCGTGGTGAGCGATCCGCTGCCTGGCGGGGCGACAGTGCTGGGTGGCGGGCTTGGACGCGATTCGGTCATCGCCACGCAAGGCGAGAAGAGCGAAGGCGCCACGCCCGCTTTCGAGGAGCGCGCGCAGGACACCTACCGTGCCTACTACGATTACCTGCCGAAGGGGCAGCATCGGATCGAGTACACGGTGCGGCTGAACAACGTCGGCACGTTCGCGACACCGCCAACGCGGGTCGAGGCGATGTACGAACCGGCGATGTACGGCGAGACGCCTAACGCGCCGGTGCAAGTGGTGCCGGCGAAGTAATGACGAATGGGGGGCGCACTGTCATGACGTCGAACTTCTTTGACCCGGCGGCGGCGCTGCCACGAGAGGCGCGCCGCTTCTGGTGGCTGGCCGCGATTGCGGGCGCCGCCTATGCGTTGGCGTTGCGCGGCGCACCTTATGCCGACCAGGGCATTGCAAAGGTGCTGTTGTGTGCATTGTTGTTGTTCGCGGCGCTTTACCACCGGGTGCCGCGCGAGCGGGTGTGGCTTTGCGCGGCGCTGATCCTGTCGGGCGCGGGTGACGTGCTGCTCGCCTCGCCGACCTTGGCGCAAGGTTTCATTCTGGGCCTTGGCGCATTCCTGCTGGCCCATCTCGCGTATTTCGTGTTGTTCTGGCGCTTGCGGCGCCCTTGGGCGAAGGTGCCCGGTTGGCATCGCGTCGCCATCGTGCTGGTGTGGGCGGCGGCGGCGCTGGCGTACGCGATGTACTGGCCGGGAATGGGGGAACTCAAGGCACCAGTGGCGTGCTACGTGATCGTGCTGGCGATGATGGCCTCGGCGGCGCTGCTGGCCGACCTGCCGAGCGAATGGGCCGCCGTCGGCGCGCTGCTTTTCACGGTCTCGGACGCGCTCATCGGCACCACGCGCTTCGTGGGCCCCATCATGGCGCAGGAGTACGCCATCTGGATTCTTTACGCACTCGCGCAACTGATGCTCGCGGCCGGCATCCTGGCAGTGCGTCCCGCGGATTTGTCGCAACCGGGTGAGAAGCATGTGCGCCGTGATTGAACATCGGGGCTGGGGCGTTGGCCGTCAGGTCGTGTTGAGCGTTGCGCTGATGCTCGGGGCATTTCTGTCCCCGGCACCCGCGCGCGCCGTCCCGTCGTTTGACGAGGTGCATCGTGACTGGCGCGCGTCGGACTGGATCCTGCTGGATCGTCGCGGCGAACCCTTGCAGCGCCTGCGGGCCGACATGCAGGCGCAACGCGGCGACTGGGTAACGCTCGCCGATGTCTCGCCCGCTTTTCGCGAGGCGTTGATCGTTTCCGAGGACAAGCGCTTTTACGAGCACAGTGGCGTCGATTGGCGCGGCGTGGCCGCCGCCGCGTGGGGCAACCTCTGGCACACGCGCACGCGCGGCGCCTCCACGCTGACGATGCAGTTGGCGGGGCTGCTCGACGACGATCTGCGACCGAGTACCCGCAATCGATCCGTTTCGCAGAAGATCGGTCAGGCGGCAACGGCGTTGTGGCTGGAGCAGCGCTGGCGTAAGGATCAGATTCTCGAGGCCTATCTGAACCTCGTGCCGTTTCGGGGCGAGCTCGTCGGCATCTCGGCCGTCTCGCAAACGCTGTTCGGCAAGTTCCCCAGCGGACTCGACGCGCGCGAATCGGCGTTGGCCGTTGCGCTGCTGCGCGCGCCGAACGCGCCCGCCGCGCGCGTGGCGCAGCGCGCCTGCGGCATTCTGCGTGACATGAGGCAGGCGTCTGACTGCAACGGCCTCGATGGCTACGCGCAACTCGTGTTTTCGCGACCGGCAAGCGTCATGACGACGCGCGATGCCGTTGGCCTTGCACCGCATTTCGCGCGTCGAGTGTTCAGCGCGAGTCGTCCGCCCGCGGGCACGCGAATTGTCAGCACGCTGGACGCAAATCTCCAGCGCATGGCGGTGACCACCTTGCAGCAGACGCTGCGCGAGCTGGGCACGCCGGGACGTTCGCGCAACGTGCAGGACGGGGCCATTGTCGTCATCGATAACGCAAGCGGCGACATTCTCGCGTGGGTTGGTTCCTCCGGGCCATTGTCGTCGGCGGCGCAGGTCGATGGCGTCACGTCGCTGCGACAGGCCGGCTCGACACTCAAGCCATTTCTCTACGCCCAGGCGATTGCGGAGCATCGCCTGACGGCAGCGTCGCTCCTCGACGATTCTCCCATCGATCTGCCCACGGGGGGCGGCCTGTACATTCCGCAGAACTACGATCATCACTTCAAGGGCTGGATCAGCGCGCGTACGGCGCTGGCCTCGTCGCTGAACGTGCCGGCCGTGCGCACGCTCGTGATGGTCACACCGCGCAGGTTCGCCCAGACGCTCGTGTCACTCGGCTTGCCGCTCACGCAAAGCGGCGACTTCTACGGCTACAGTCTCGCGCTTGGCAGCGCCGACGTGACACTGCTCACGCTCGCGAATGCCTATCGCGCGCTCGCCAACGGAGGCACCGCCAGCGGCGTGAACGAGCGCATGCCGGCGTCGGTACGCCCGCGCGCGGGTGACGTCACGAAAGCGCGCGCGAGGGAGGTGATGCCCACGACCGTCTTTTCGCCGCAGGTGAGTTTCATCGTCTCTGACATGATCGCCGACCGGCAGGCGCGCACCCGCACGTTCGGGCTCGACAGCCCGCTCTCGACGCGCTACTGGACCGCCGTGAAGACGGGCACCAGCAAGGACATGCGCGACAACTGGGCCGTCGGGTACTCGCGACACTATACGGTCGGGGTGTGGGTGGGCAATGCCGACGGTGCGCCGATGTGGGACGTCTCCGGGGTGTCGGGAGCCGCACCGATCTGGCATCGCCTCATGGACTATCTGCATCGACGCACGGCGAGCCTGCCGCCCACGCCGCCGCCCGGACTTGAGCATGTTGCGGTGCAGTACGCCGAGCGCGTTGAACCTGCACGCGACGAGTGGTTTCTTCGCGGAACGTCGCAGCGCACAATCGTGCTTTCCTCGCTCGCGACCAAAGCGCCCGGCGGACCGCTCTGGCGAATTGCCGGGCCGCCCGACGGCACGATCGTGGCGCTCGACCCGGATATTCCGCCGGCGAACCAGCGTCTGTGGTTCCAGGTGGCGGCCGCCTGGCCGAAGGGGGCGGCATGGCGGCTCGACGGCAAGCCGCTTGCGGGCCGTGCGCGTGTGGGGTGGCTGCCGTGGCCGGGGCGTCACACGCTCGAACTCGTCGATGCTGCCGGAGCAATGCGTGACCGCGTGCACTTCGAAGTGCGCGGTGCGACGCTCGACGATGGCAAGCGCATGCGCAATGCGAGTCGCTGAGCGCATGTGCGCTGCATCGCGAATAATTTTTGATGCGGCAGACGCGTTCACGCGATGCAGGCTACACTCGAATCAGACCTGCCAATGCGTGACGCAATGTGACGGCGACGAGCGCGCCGCCGCCCGACAATGACGCACGCCCCGGAGCGGAGACATATCGATGATCACGCTGGATGCGCGTCAAACCGCACAGTTGTTGCCGTACCCTCAGTTGGCCGACGGCATCGAGGCCATGCTCATGGAGATGCGCGCGGGCACCGCGCGCGCGCCCGCGCGTCTGCATTTCGCGTTGACCGAACCGGAACGCGGCCGCCGTGGCGGTGTGCTGCTGGTGATGCCCGCCGCCAATCGCGATGTCGCGATGACCAAGCACATCACCGTGCATCCGGAGAATTGCCGTGCGGGAAAGCCTTCCATCATCGGTGAGGTGATGGTGTTCGATCCGCATACCGGAGAGCGATTAATGTTGCTCGACGGGCCCACCATCACCGGTCGACGCACGGCCGCCGTGACGCTGTTCGCCGCCCGCAAGTTCGCGCCGCGCCCCAAGGGACCGGTGTTGATCGTCGGAGCGGGCGTGCAGGCGAGGGCGCACCTGGAAGCGTTTGCCGCAGGCATGGGCACGCGGCACTTCATGATCTTTTCACGCAGCGCGGAGCGCGCCCACGCGCTCGCGGAACATGCCGCTACGCTTGGTGTGGAAGCGACCGTGGTCGACGCGGTGGAGCCTGTGCTGAACACCGTGAGCATCGTGATTGCCGCGACCACCAGCAGCGAGCCTGTGCTGCCCGATAGCGACGTGCTGCGCTGGCGCGACGACATCTTCGTCGCGGGCGTCGGTGCGTTCCGTCCGGACATGCGCGAGTTGCCGCCGCAGTTGTGCCGCGACGCCGCCGTGCGCGGCACGCTCGTCGTCGATACCTGGGAGGTCAAGCACGAAGCCGGCGATCTGCTGCATGCGGCCATCGACTGGGGACGTGCCGCACCGTTGCTCGACGCCATCATCACCCCCGATCGCTTCCGTTCGAGCGGGCCGGTGATTTTCAAGAGCGTGGGCTACGCCCTGTGGGATCTCGCCGCCGTCTTGTGCGCACGCGCGAATCTCGCAAAGGACGGCGTGCCCGCTGCCTGAGCGGTCTGACGCCGTTGGGATGAACGGGGTTGGGCCCAGGTCGCGCCGACGCGTGAACCGCGTGGCGTGTTCACGCGGGCAATGCGAAGGGCACGCCTGCGGATGCGGCTTTGAGCCTTGGATAGCCGGGCAATGTCTCAGGCGTCATCACGTGCACCGGCAAGCCGAGCGTTGCCTCGATGAGGTCGGCGCGCATCACGTCGCGAGGTATCCCTTCTGCAAGAATGCGTCCGTTGGCAAGCAACGCCATACGGTCCGCGTGACGCGCCGCGAGGTTGACGTCGTGCACGATGGCCATCGCACCGAATCCCCACGTTGCGGCAAGTTCGCGCGTGAGCGAGAGCAGGTGATGCTGATGCGCCAGGTCGAGCGCCGCCGTCGGTTCGTCCAGCAGCAGATAGCGCGGCACCGACGGGGCCGAAGCCTCGTCGTCGGGCCATAGCTGCGCAAGGACTCGTGCAAACTGCACTCGCGCCCATTCCCCGCCAGACAAGGTCATCACGTCACGCTGCCGTAGCGGCAGCGCCCCCGCGCGTTCCAGCGCGAGCGTCGCGATTTCCGTATCGCTCGCGACGGTCTTGCCGGAGGCGTCCCGTCTGTGCGATTTCGGGTAGGGCAGACGCCCCATCGCCACGATATCAAGCGCACTGAACGGAAACGCCAACTGCGCCGTTTGCGGCAGCACGGCACGCAAGCGAGCCAACGCCGCCGGGGCGTATTGCGCGAGCGGCGCACCGTTGAGCGTGATGTCGCCGCGCATGTGCGTGCGCGTGGGCAGCGGATCGCCGGCCATCGCCTTGAGCAGCGTGCTCTTGCCCGCGCCGTTGCGGCCAAGCAGCACCAGCAGTTCGCCGGGACGGATGTCGAGCGACAGGCCGTCGAGCACGGGCGAATCGGTGTGGGCAATCGTGAGGTCGTGTGCACTGAGCATGGCGATGTCCTGTTCTATCAGACCGGATCGATGAGCGTCATAGCCCAAACTGTCCGCGGCGTCGCCACAGCAGCATCAGGAAGAACGGCGCGCCGAGCAGTGCCGTGAGAATGCCCAACGGTAACTCGGCCGGCGAAACCCAGGTGCGCGCGACCAGATCGGCAAGCAACGTCAGGATCGCACCGAAGAGCGCGGCTGCCGGGAGCACGGCGCGCGGGTCGGGCCCGACGACCAGCCGCACGATATGCGGTGCGATCAGGCCGATGAATCCGATCATGCCGCTCGACGCGACCAGCGCACCGATGCACAGCGCGCATGCCACCATCACTCGACGCTTGACCGACTGCACGGCGACGCCCAGATGCAACGCCTCCGCTTCGCCCAGCAACAAGGCGTTCAGCGAGCGGCACTGTGTGGCGAGCGCGACGATCCCCAGCGCGACCGGCCATACGATTACGCCGAGCATCGGCCATTGCGCGCCACCGAGACTGCCGAGCGTCCAGAAGGTGAGCGTGCGCAACTGCGTATCGTCGGCGAGGTAGGTGAGCAAACCGATGGCCGCCCCCGAGACGGCATTGATCGCAATGCCGGCGAGCAACAGCAACGGCAGGGCGAGGCGACCGCGTCCCGCGGCCAGACGGTAGACGAGCGTGGTGACGCCAAGCGCACCGACGAACGCCGCCACCGGCAGCATCCACAGGCCGAGCGACGCCGCGAGCGCCGCCGGAAGCAGAACACCGCCGAGGACGATCACCCCTGCCGCGCCCAACGCCGCACCGCTGGCCACGCCGATCAGTCCGGGGTCGGCGAGCGGGTTGCGGAAGAGGGCCTGCAACGCGGCGCCGGCGGCGCCGAAGCCCGCGCCGACCAGGATACCGAGCACGATGCGCGGCAGGCGAATCTGCAACATGACGTTGCGTGCCTGGTCCTGCGCGAAGTCCCCTGTGGCGCCCCGGAACAGCACAGCAATCGCTTCTCCGGGCGCGATGCGATAGGCCCCGCCGCATAGCGCAGCGAGCACCGCGACGGCGAGCAAGGCGGCCAGTGCCGTCATGACGCACCATCGTGGCGGGCGGCGTCGCACCGTGCCGGTGTGATGCAGTGTGGCGGCAACGGTCGTGGGCCGTCCCGCTTCAGAGGGGCGTGATGGCAACGACTTTGGTAGCGCAGGCGCGGCTGGCATAGTTTCGTTTACGGGCGAATGGCGGATTTCGGGATAGCCTTGGCGCATGGTCAAACGGTGTGCACGCGCAGCGCGAGATCGGCAACCGCCAGCGGCAGTCGCGGACCGAAGCCGAGCAGATACAGCGCATCGAAGCTCACCACGCGTTTGGCGCGTCCGGCGGGTGTGTTCGCGAGCCCCGGTTGTGCGAGCAGCGTTACCGCGGGATCGGCGGGCGATGGCCCGGTCGTGGTCGTGAGCAGCACGTCGGGCTGGGCCGCGACGGCCGCTTCCGCCGTCAGCGGCCGATAGCCGGTGAAGCCACGCAACGCATTCTCCGCACCGGCGTAGGCGAGCATGGCGTGCGCCGCCGTGTCTTGCCCCGCCACCATCACCTGGTTGCCCATGTGGCCGAGGATGAACAGCACGCGTGGGCGGCGCGCGATGCCATACCGTTGTTCGACGTCGTCGCGAACGCGCAGCCAGTCGGCGGTAAAGCGGTCCGCCACACGTGCGCCGTCCTTGGGCACGCGCAGAGCGGTGGCAACGGCGCGAATGTTGTCGAGCACTCGCTCGGCGGTATAGCCGTGTACGAAGCGCTCGACCGGCACGCCCGCCGCCGCGATCTGCGACAGCACGTTGGGCGGACCCGCTTCCGCGCCCGCGAGCAGCAGGTCGGGACGCAGCGAGAGCACGCCTTCCGCCGACAAGGTGCGCAGGTACCCGATCTTGGGCAGCCGGGTGGCCGCTTCCGGATACAGGCTCGTCAGATCGTTGGCGATCACGCGATCCTGCGCACCGAGCGCGTAGACGATTTCGGTGAGTGCGCCGCCTGCGACCACGACGCGCTTCGGCCCGCCTCGCCCAGGCGCCTCAGGCGTCGTTGCGTTGGCCTGCGTCGTCATGACGCGCGCGCCCAGCCACGCGCCGGCTGCCAGCGCAGCGCTGCTGGTCAACAGCGCGCGCCGCGAGGCCCCGCGTGTGTCGATCGGGCGGTTCACGTCGAAGTCTCCGTGACGCCTTGTGCGTCTTCCGCGTGCGACGCATGCCTCACTCGAGCGAGCGTCTCGCGCCAGTCGTCGCGCTCGGCCTGCCCGGGCTTGCGCTCACCAAAGAACATGGCGATCACCATGCCCGAGGCATCGAGCAGTTCCAGCGAGGTGACGATGCCATCTGCCGTCGGCTTGCGCACGATCCAGGCCGAGTCGACGAGGTCTTCACGCAGATGCAGGTTGAAGCCCGGATCGAGCACATTGACCCACGGACCCATGACGCGAATCGTCGTGACCGGCCCCGTGTGGATCTGGATCATGCCCGCGTTGCCGACGAACACCATGATCGGCAGGGCGGTGCCGGCGGCATCGTCGAGCAACGCGCGCACCGATGCCGCCCTCACGCGCTGCGCATGACCTTCGGGGGCGAGACGCAAAGCTTGGGCGCGCGACACTCGGTGCCGCTTGAGCAGTTCGAAGAACTGATGGGTGTCGGTCATGGCCAGCCAGTCGCGCTGGAAGGCGGCGGCGTCGATGTCGGCGTCGGGCGTCTCGGCCTTCGGGGCGTCGGCAGCGACGACGTGCTGACCCGGCGTCTGGTCGCTCGCGCGAAAGCGGGCGACGAGGGCGTCATACGCAAGCGCGTCGCTGTGATCGCGCAGGAACATCTTGTGCACGGCAGTGCCGGTCTTGTCGAAGAACTGCAACGAGCGGCGGGGGCCGTTCTCCGTCGGCGTTTCGACGGCATACCCGAACGCCCATTGGTGATAGAAGACGCGCAGGTCGAGGTCTTTGCCGAGCCCCAGGCCAATGGTGCCCGTGTGCGAGAGCTTCTCGTACTGACCGTCCTTTTCGTGAACCGCGGCGTTGTTGCGCGTGAGCGCCATCACGCGCCCCAGCGCGGGCAACGCTTCGACGATCTCGATGAACTCGGGACGCAGCCTCACGACGTGCTCGCCGACGAACGCCGCGACCGTCTCGCCTTCGGAGACGCCCAGGGCGGCGGCGGCGTCGCGATCGCGCAGGTTCCGTTCGGTCTTGACGCGGTGGAAGTCGCTGCGCAGACGGGTGACGTCGGCGAGCGCGGGGAACGCCGGGCGGGCGGCGGGAGTAGCGGTTTGCGTGTTCATCATGGCGATTCCTTGGTGGCGGGGATTGCGTTCGTTGCGTGATGGCGGGTGCGCCGTTGCGAGTCTCGAGCCGTCGAATCAGTACTGAAGCTTCAGGCTCACGGCCACGCTGCGGCCCGGTGCCGAATACGCGTCCTTGAGCGTTGAGCTATCGGCGAGGCCGCGCACGTCCGACCAGTTCCAGGCCTTGCGGTCGAACACGTTGTAGATGCCGGCGTAGAGCGTCGCGGACTTGTTGAGGCGATAGCCGCCCGACAGGTCGAGTACGACCGACGACGGCGGCGCCCAGCAGGTCTGGTTCTGCTGCGTGCCCGAGGTGCAGGTTTTCGCGATCTGGCTTTGTGCCTTCGCGGCCTGAAAGAGCAGGTCGGCTTGCGCGAACCACGTCGTGTTCGGCTCGTAGCGCACGCCGAGCACCATCGAGAACGGATTGACGGTGTTGAGCGGCTGGGTGGCGGCGCCGTTGTTTTGCGTCGTGCCGTGTGTGTAGGCCATCGCCGTGCGCAGCGTCACGCCGCCCTGGAGCGCCCACGTGGCGCGGCCCTCCCAGCCCTGGATGCGGGCACGGCTGTAGTTCACGTACTGATAGATGAGCGGATCGCTCGGGCGGCCCGAGCCGCTGATGTTCTGCTGCGAGATGAAATTGCGGTAGTTGCCGGCGAAGACGGCGGTGCTGTAGGTGACGGGGCCGAGCGTGGTGGCGAGGCGTCCGCGCAACCCCAGCTCTAACGTGTCGCTCGTCTCGGGCTTGAGGTTCGGGTTCGCGATCGACATGTAACCGAAGATCGGATTCGAGAAGCCGTTGTTGACCTGATCGGGCGTTGGCGTGCGGAAGCCGCGTGCGTACTGCACGTACGGAATCAGCGAAGGGGCGATCTCGTACATGACCGCCAGGCGCGGCGAGAACGCGCCATCGTTCGACGAAGTCGGTTGAACGCGCGCGCCGGAGGCCGTCTGCGACACATACAGCGGATCGTTCTGCTTCGGCGAGAGCCAGTAGGCGTCGTAGCGAATGCCCGGTGTGACGCTCAGCGCGCCGTAGCGGATCTCGTCCTGCGCGAAGGCGCCGAACAGTGTGTAGTCGGTGTCCGGGAACGCCTTGTTGGGGAACGACTCGCCCATGCCGGGCACGGTGCCGTTGCGATAGCTGGTGATGTACGCGAGGCTCGCGTCGGCGCCGTACACGAACTTGTGCGCGAGCGGGCCGGTCGTGAAGTGGCTTTCCGCCTGCACGGCGCCGCCGACGGTGCGCTCCTTGTACGTGTTGTCGCGCGTGCGATCGCCCGCCGTGCGTTGCTCGTACGCGAACTGGCTGTTTTTCGCGTCCTGGAAGTACAGCAGCGCGTGCGCGTTCTGGACATAGGCCTGCGACGCGTCGTTGAAGTCGTAATCGAGGCTGACGCGGTTGCGTTCTAGACGATCGCTCGTGGTCAGACCCAGCGTCGTGGGCGGATTGATGGCCGACAGAACGCTCGCGTCCACCCGACGGCGCACGGTCTCGCCCGTGAGCTTGAACGTCGAGCGGGGCGTGGCCTTGAAGACCAGTTTGCCGAGCACGGAGTCGCCGTTGCTGTCCTGCGGGTTGGCCGTTGTGCGCGACGTGCTGGCCGAGTTGTTGGTGCCCTTGCCGTCGAGTTCGTGGCCCTTGTTGCCGTCGACGATCACCATGCCCTGCCACTGCTCGCCGCCCCACGCGGCCTGGGCGGTCGTGCCGAAACTGCGGTCTATCGAGTTGTAGTAGGGACGCAGAGAGAAGTAGGTCGACTTGCCGAAGACATCAAGCAGGTCTTGCGGATCCTTGGTGAGGAAGTTGACGACGCCGGTGAGCCCGTCGCTGCCGTAGAGCGAAGAGGCGGGGCCGCGCAGGATTTCGATGCGGCGCAGCACGTCCATGCTCATGTAATCACCGCGACCCGCTTCGAGCGGACCGAACGCATAGCCGGACGGCATGCGGATGCCGTCTTCGAAGAGCGCCACGCGGTTGCCTTCGAGGCCACGAATGTTGATGCTCGAATTGCCGTCGCGACCGCCGCCGGCGGCCGCCGATGCGGGTCGATACGGTGCACGGCGCACCGTGACGCCTGGCTCGTAGCGCAGGGCCTCCTTGATGTCTTGCGCTTGTTGTTCTTCGAGATCCTGATCGGTAATGACCGAAATCGACGCCGGGGTTCGATCCGCTTCGGTCGGCGTGCGCGTCGCCGTGACGTTCACCTCCCGCAGATTGGCTTCAGCGAGCTGCAAGGGCGTGTTGGGCGAGGCTTGCGCGAGTTGAAGCGTCTCAACCGACCGGGCCGAGCCCATGCTCGAGGCCGGTTGCGCGAAGACCGCGGGCGACCAGAACGCAGCAAGCACCGCCCCTGCGAGCGGGCGAAGACGCCATCGACGCGCACGATCGCGTTGCGAATCTTCGGATCGGATCGAGCCGTGGGTGCCGAATTTCCGGCCACCCCGGCGCGTTGACATGACAATAGCGCGGCCCCCGCCGCTTGACGACTGCTTCACTGCTGGCTCCCAGAGCAAGAAAACCCCGTTGCTGGCTGGCAAGCGCTCGTGGCAATCGTCGTGTTCCGCGTGTCGTTATCAAGGCTCGGGAACACGCCGGCAGGCGCGGCTGGCGAAAGATCTCACGTCCCGCGGCCGGATAGGTTCGGCCTTGAGACGAAAATGTTAATAAGAATCATTTGCATTGTTGACGAAGAACGACCGACGCGTCAAGGGGCGAGGTGACGCGATGTCAATGAATGGGAAGGGGATGAAAGCCGCGCGTCAGATCGGCAGGCTCGTATCGAACTTGATTTCACGCAGCACGACGCTGGTCTTGACGTTGGCCACCGCGGGCAGACGGAAGATGTGTTCGTGCAGGAACGCGTCGTAGGCCTTGATGTCGGGCGCCACGATTTTGAGGATGTAGTCGGCTTCGCCCGTGGTGCTGTAGCACTCCGTCACTTCCGGGCAGGTGCGGATTTCGCGCTCGAACTGCTCCGTGCCGCCCTCCGTATGGCGGGTGAGTTGTACGTGGGCCAGGGCGCATACGTGCAGGCCGAGCTTTTCCCGATCGAGCAGCACCGTGTAGCGCTGGATCACGCCGCTTTGCTCCATGTCCTTGATGCGCCGCCAGCACGGAGTTGCCGACAACCCCACGTTATCCGACAGCTCCTGCGCCGAGCGGCGCGAGTCGATCTGCAACAGTCGCAGAATCTGGCGCGCAAAATTATCGAGTAATTCCATTTCTCAAAACCGCCGTTTACGAAATGAACGTTTCTTATTGTGCGCCAAACGGAGTGAAATAGTAAAAATCTTTCTCGTGCCTCCCCATACACTGCTTGCATACCGATGCGTGGCCGCTCGATGCGGTCGGAACGTCGAGACGAACAGAACAATTGCCCCCGAAACACGGCCGATGTCGCCGTCAGATCGATCTGACGCAGGCCGCGGGGGATCAGGAGAGACACAATGAATGCCCCCATGCGCGCCGCCCTCGCGACGCCGACGGCCAATCCCCTGGCCCATCCCGATTACCAGCTCTCCGACGCGCTCGCGGCCAGTCGCGGTCAGATTTTCCTCACCGGCACGCAGGCGCTCGTGCGCATCCTGCTGATGCAGCATCAGCTCGACGCCGCGCGGGGCTTGAACACCGCGGGTTTCATCAGCGGCTATCGCGGCTCGCCGCTCGGCGGCGTGGATCAGCAGTTGTGGAAGGCGAAGAAGCTGCTGGATGCGGCCAACGTCAAGTTCCTGCCGGCGATCAACGAAGAGTTGGGCGGTACCGCCGTCATGGGCACGCAACGCGTGGAAGCCGACCCGGAGCGCACCGTCGAGGGTGTGTTTGGCATGTGGTACGGCAAGGGGCCGGGCGTGGATCGCGCGGGCGATGCACTCAAGCACGGTAACGCTTACGGGGCGTCGCGCCACGGTGGCGTGGTTGTGGTGGCGGGCGACGACCACGGTTGCGTGTCGTCGTCGATGCCGCATCAGAGCGACTTTACGATGATGTCGTGGAGCATGCCCGTGCTCAACCCGGCCGACATCGGCGAGCTCGTCGAATTCGGTCTCTACGGTTATGCGCTGTCGCGCTTCTCGGGCGCCTGGGCTGGCTTGAAGGCCATCTCCGAGACGGTCGAATCGCGCGGCACCGTCGATCTCGACAAGATCCGCACTGACTGGGTCGAGCCGTCGGACTACGTTGCGCCTGCGGGTGGCCTGCACAACCGCTGGCCCGATCTGCCGAGCCTGGCGCTCGAAGCGCGTCTGGCGGACAAGCTCGACGCCGTGCGCGCCTTTTCGCGCGTGAACAGCATCGACAAGTGGATTGCCCCGGCCCCGGACGCCGACATCGGTATCGTGACGTGCGGCAAGGCACATCTCGACCTGATGGAGACGCTGCGCCGCCTGGACATCACCGTCGACGATCTTGCCGCGGCCGGTGTGCGCATCTACAAGGTCGGCCTGTCGTTCCCGCTGGATATGTCGCGCCTGGACACGTTTGTCGCTGGCCTGGAGGAAATCCTCGTGATCGAGGAAAAGGGCCCCGTCGTCGAGCAGCAGATCAAGCAATACCTGTACAACCGCGCGACGGGCACGCGCCCGAGCGTGCTCGGCAAGACCGACGCCGAGGGCCGCGCGCTGCTCTCCGCGCTGGGCGAGTTGCGGCCGTCGCGCGTGTTGCCGGTGTTCGCCGAGTGGCTGGCGAAGCATCGCCCGGCGCTGGATCGTCGTGAGCGTGTGGTCGATCTCGTGGCGCACGACATCCTGTCGAACGCCGCCGACGGCGTGCGCCGCGTGCCGTATTTCTGCTCGGGTTGCCCGCACAACACGTCGACGAAGGTGCCCGAAGGCTCCATCGCGCAGGCCGGCATCGGGTGTCACTTCATGGCGTCGTGGATGGATCGCGACACGACGGGGTTGATCCAGATGGGCGGCGAGGGCGTGGACTGGGCCGCGCACTCGCACTTCACCAAGCGTGCGCACGTCTTCCAGAATCTGGGCGACGGCACGTACTTCCACTCCGGTCTGCTCGCGATTCGCCAGGCCGTGGCCTCGAAGGCGAACATCACCTACAAGATTCTCTACAACGACGCCGTGGCGATGACGGGTGGCCAGCCGGTCGACGGTTCGATTTCGGTGCCGCAGATCGCGCGTCAGGTCGAAGCCGAGGGCATTGCGAAACTTGTCGTGGTGAGCGACGAGCCGGAGAAGTACATCGGCCACGAAGGCCAGTTCCCGAAGGGCACGACGTTCCATCACCGTAGCGAACTCGACGCCGTGCAGCGCGAGTTGCGCGAGATCGCGGGCACGACCGTGCTCATCTACGATCAGACGTGCGCGGCCGAGAAGCGTCGTCGTCGGAAGAAAAACGAATTCCCGAATCCGGATCGGCGTCTGTTCATCAACGAGGCGGTTTGCGAAGGCTGCGGCGATTGCGGCGTGGCATCGAACTGCCTGTCGGTCGAGCCGGTGGAAACGGCACTGGGGCGCAAGCGTCGCATCGATCAGTCGTCGTGCAACAAGGACTTCTCCTGCGTGAACGGCTTCTGCCCGAGCTTCGTGTCGGTCAAGGGCGCGCAGTTGAAGAAGGCGCTCGCCGCCGCCTTCGATCAGGCGGCCTTCGAAGGGCGTCTGAACGCGCTGCCGCAGCCGAGCGCGCTCGCCGGCGATGCACCGTTCGACATCATGGTCACGGGCGTGGGCGGCACCGGTGTGGTGACGATTGGCGCGCTCATCACGATGGCAGCGCACCTCGAAGGCAAGAGCGCGTCGGTGCTCGACTTCATGGGTTTCGCGCAGAAGGGCGGCGCGGTGCTGTCGTTCGTGCGCTTCGCCAACACGCCGCAAGCACTCAACCAGGTGCGTATCGACACGCAGCAGGCCGACGTGCTGCTCGCGTGCGACATGGTGGTGGGCGCCAGTGCGGATGCGCTGCAAACCGTGCGACGCGACCGCACGCGCGTGGTGGTCAACACGCATGCGATTCCGAACGCGACGTTCGTGCAGAACCCCGACGCGAATCTTCATGCCGACGCGCTGCTCGAGAAGATGCGTCATGCGGCAGGTAGCGACAAGCTCGATGCGTGCGACGCTCAGGCGCTCGCCCAGCGTTTCCTCGGCGACACGATGGGCGCGAACATCATCATGCTCGGCTTTGCGTGGCAACTGGGGCTGGTACCGGTGTCGCTGCATGCACTGCAACGTGCGATCGAACTGAACAACGTGGCGGTGCCGATGAACCAGCTGGCGCTGGCGATCGGTCGGTTGGCGGCGGGGGATCCGACGGCGCTGACGCAGACGACGGCCAAGGCCACGCCGGTGCCGGTGCATGCCCCGGTCGCCGACGACATGACGTTCGACGAGCTCGTTGCGCATCGCGTGACGTTGCTGACGCAGTACCAGAGTGCAGCGTATGCGGCGCAGTTCGCTGCCTTCGTGAAGCAGGTGGCCGATGCGGAAACGCGTGTGGCGGGGGCGCCTGGCCGCTTGTCGCGCGCCGTGGCGCAGCAGCTCTCGCGCCTGATGGCGTACAAGGACGAGTACGAAGTGGCGCGACTGTATGCGCAAACGGCGTTCGCCGACGCGCTGGGCGAGACCTTCGAGGGCAAGCCGGGACGCGACTTCCGTGTCGAGTTCCATATGGCGCCGCCGCTGATTGCCCGCGGCAAGGACGGTGCGGTGCCGAAGAAGGTGACGATCGGGCCGTGGCTGTGGCCGGTGCTGCGCGGCATGGCGAAGCTGCGCGGATTGCGCGGCGGTGCACTCGACGTCTTCGGTTACACGCTGGAGCGCCGCATGGAGCGTCAGTTGATCGCGGACTATCGCACGACGCTGGAGCGTGCGTTGGCGGGCCTGTCGGCCGACACGTTGGCTGACGTGATCGCGCTGGCCGAAGCGCCGGCGAAGATTCGCGGCTATGGTCATGTGAAGCTGGCGAACCTGGCGATGGTCAAGCGCGTCGAGGCCACGATTGCGGCACGGCTGAACGTGACGCCCGCCACGAGCGATGCCGTCGAGCAGGCGCTGGCGCATGCTCGCAGCAGCGGCAAGTCGCTCAAGGGCATTCCGGTGGTGACGGCGCGCTAATCGAGACGTACCGGTTTGCACCGACGTTGACGTATCCAAGCGGGGGCTTCGGCCCCCGTTTTTTTCTGGGGGCGGCAAACGTAGTTGCGCCTTGCGGCGGGTGTGTTTCTGTACCGCCATCCCGCCGACGCGCTACCATTCGGGGGTTACGGTTGACGCAACGGGGTGAGCCGGATGCCGGCGGTGGCGTTGCGACGGGAGGCCGTCCATCGCGCACGGAGCATCGGGGCTCGCCATAAGCGCTTGAATACGGAGAGGAAAATGAGTGTTTCGAAGGCACCTGCGGATCGCAAGGTGATCCTCACGGGTGACCGCCCGACGGGGCCGCTGCATCTGGGCCACTATGTCGGCAGTCTGAAGAACCGCGTGGCGTATCAGCACGAATACAAACAGTTCATCCTGGTCGCCGACGCGCAGGCGTTGACGGACAACACCGACGATCGTGGCAAGGTACACCGCAACGTCTCGGAAGTGGCGCTCGACTATTTGGCCGTCGGCATCGACCCCAGCGTGACGACCATCTGCGTGCAGACGTGGCTACCCGAATTGACCGAACTCACGTTCTACTACCTGAACCTCGTGACCGTGGCGCGCCTGGAGCGCAATCCGACCGTCAAGCAGGAGATCGGCCTGCGCAACTTCGAGCGCGATATTCCGGCGGGCTTCCTCACGTATCCGGTCAGTCAGGCGGCCGACATCACGGCGTTTCGGGCAACGCTCGTGCCGGTCGGCGAAGACCAGTTGCCGATGATCGAGCAGACCAACGAAATCGTGCGCCGTCTGAATCGTTTGGCCGATCGCGAGATCCTGGTCGAAGCGAAGGCACTGGTGCCGCCGATCGGGCGTCTGCCGGGCATCGACGGCAAGGCCAAGATGAGCAAGTCGCTGGGCAACGTGATCAACATTTCGTCGACGCCGGACGAGATCCGTGCCGCCGTGAAGAAGTGCTACACCGATCCGCTGCATCTGAAGGTGGAAGATCCGGGGCATCTGGAAGGCAATGTGGCATTCGCGTACCTCGACGCCTTCGACGAAGACAAGGAAGGCTTGCAGGCGCTCAAGGATCACTACGTGCGCGGCGGTCTGGCCGACTCGAAGGTGAAGGCGCGTCTGGAAGAGCGGTTGCAGGAGATGCTGCGCCCGATGCGTGAGCGTCGCGAGGAATTCGCCAAGAATCCGGAGTTCGTGTGGGACATGCTGCGCGCCGGTACGGAACGTGCGCGTGAGACGGTCTCGCAAACGCTTGAAGATGTGCGCTCGGTGTTCGTCACGCCCGGGTGGAAGAAATAAGGTCGCGCCGACCGCCGCGTCGGCGTCTTGCTGGAAGAGAAAAGCAGCCCGGTGAACTGCACCCCAAAAGTTGGACGTAAATCCAATCTTTGGGGTGTTTTTCATGGGCGCGGCAGCGGGCGAGGCGTTGTAGAGGGAGGCGTCTGTACGGCAGTTCTGGTCACACGGGCGGTCTCGCCGTTGGGACTCGATCCACACTGTGCCATGTCGTTCCTGAACGACTCGGCGCTGAGCAGGGGTTGCGCCTCGTCAGCGGATGCATCGTGCGCCGCAGCGCCCGCGTTCGCCTGACGGACGAGGCGCTCGACGCGGGACAGCGCCGCATTCTGCAGGCTCAGCAGTTCCGCGAGGCCGCTTTCCGCCTCCGTCAGGGCGTCCCTGATCTGCCCTTGCGCGGCGAGTGTCCGATAGCGTTGCGCCAAATCGACGGTGGGCGCGGCAGATACGTACTTGATTGGACGCATGGTGATTTTGTCTCCTCGTGTTGAATGAACCCTCGCCGAGCCAACGGCTCGCCGTCAAAGCCGGGTATTCCCAAACGTGTGATCGAGATGCTCGAGATTCTCGTTGAGCACGCGTTGATTGCGTGTGGTGCGCGCAATGTCACGACTGAGCTCGTCGAGACGCGCCTGTATCTCGGTGGTCGCCCCCGATTGATGCGCACTGTGCCGCGCATCCAGCCCGCGATTGACGGCGTCGTTCAGGTTCTTGATCGCTGTGATCTCGTTCGATAGCTTGCCCCAGCCGCGATTGCGGGCATAACCGAAGACGTTGAATATCCCGTTGCAGGCCGTCAACACACCGGCCGCCGTTGAGGCGAGCTTCAACCCCAGCGCGAGACCGACGATTGCGGGCAGCAACCCGGGAAGCACCGCCGACGCGACCCCTAACGAGACCGTGATGACCAGGAACGAGACGAGAATCAGGATTCTTGTCTTCCATCTCCGCTTCTCTCCCGGGATGGCGGCCTGGGCCTCGGTCAGATAGTGGTTGATCAGCGGCTCGGACTTGCTCAACAGATCGCCCGTCACCACGAACGCCGCGTATAGCTCTGCCTTCGCTTGTCGAAGCGCTGCCGGCGTCATCTCCGCGTTCTCCAGGGCCCGCTGCTGGTCCTCCAGAACCCGTCGCGCCGATGTCGTGCCCACCATCGTGTCGAGCGCGGCTTTCAAATGACGGAGCGCGTCGAACCCCGCCTTCGCTTTCGGCGTCAGTTGTGCCGTGTCGGAGATCGATTGTTGCGCGTCGACGCGCTTGGATGACGTGAACGACAGATCGCGTGCCTTGCCGATTTTCACGATGGCCTTCTCGAACTGGTCGATCAGTGCATCGATGCCGAGAATATCGGACGCTGCGTGCGTCGAGATGGTTTCCGACAGTCGCGCGATGGCGTCGTACTCGCCGGACAGTTTGCCCCGGACCGCTGCGGGGCTGACCGCTTGCGCCGCCGCATCCCAGTCGCGCTTGATCGCGGCCAGGTTGGCGACAATGTCGGCCCGGAGCGTTTCGATCGTGGGTAAGGTATCGGCGCCAGCGGTGGCCGACGAGGCCAATCCAGGGGCTGGCGCATGCTGCCGAACCCCGACCTGTTTCCATTCGGACCCGGGCGTTGGCGATAAGGGCTTGGCGACACGCCCGCCAAAGGCGGTATCGAAGCCTAATGACAGGTAGGATGGCGGAGCGAGCTTCATGGGTAGACACCTTCTGCGCGACATTGCGAGGAGTCTATGCAGCGGTGCCCGGCCGCGCTTTTCATTCGCGCGTCGAATTGTCGGAATCGGGGTATCGAGGCACCACCGGCAACGACTGCTTACGCAACAAAAAAACGCCGCGATGTGCGAGACATCGCGGCGCTTCGTTTTCCGCCCACCGCGAACGCGCTTGCGCGTGTTGCCGGGCGGCGGCTCCGGTGATTGCGGTTATTCCGGCTGCTTGGCGACCTTGCCGTCCTTGAAGACCCAGCGGATGTTTTCGCCCTGGCCGTTCAGCACCTCGATGGATTCGAGCGGATTCCCCTCGACGACCAGCACGTCGGCCAGCGCGCCCGGTGCGATCACACCCAGCTCGCCCGCGCGATTCAGAATCTCCGCACCGATGACCGTTGCCGAGCGAAGCGCTTCGGCGGCCCCCAGCACGTCGGCACGGATCGTCAGCTCGTCGGACTGGTACTTGTGCATGTCGCCGAGCAGGTCGGAGCCGAAGCCCATCTTCACGCCGGCGTCGCGATAGATCGTAAGCGATTCGCGACCGGCGCGCTGCACACTCTCCACCTTGGCCACCGACTCCGGCGGCAGGCCCAGCGACGCGCCGTCCTTGGCCAGCGCGTCGTAGGTGACCAGCGTCGGCACCACATAAGCCCCTTTCTCCGCCATGAGCTTTGCCGTCTCGGCGTCGCAAAGATTGCCGTGCTCGATGGTACGCACGCCACAGCGCACAGCGCGGGCAATCGCCCGCGGGGTGTAGGCGTGGGCCATCACATAGGTTTGCGCCGCCTCCGCTTCCGCGACCGCTGCGCGGATCTCGTCTTCCGAGTATTGCGTGTTGGCAATGGGATCGACCGGCGACGCCACGCCCCCCGAGGCCATCAGCTTGATCTGCGTGGCGCCTTTCTGAATCTCCTCGCGCACGGCGAGGCGGATCGGATCGACGCCATCGACGACGCGCCCGATCGCCCCCGCGCGAAACGCGCACGAGCACGGCTCCAGCGTGTCGCTGCGGGGACGGAAGTCGCCATGCCCGCCCGTCTGCGAGAGCGCCTTGCCCGACGGGAAAATGCGCGGCCCGGGAATCACGCCCTGCTCGATGGCCTGTTGCAACGCCCAATCGGCGCCGCCGGCGTCACGCACGGTTGTGAAGCCGCGATTGAGCATGCCCTGCATGATCGGCAGTGACTTGAGCACGGTGAGCACGTTCGGCTGGCTGGCGTTCGTGCCGAGGTTGGGATGCGACGCGAGCACGTGCACGTGGCAGTCGATCATGCCGGGCATGACGGTCTTGCCGGTGACGTCGATCACCGTCGCGCCGTCGATGTCGAGCGGCGTGGCGCTGAGCGCCGCAATGCGATTGCCCTCAATAACTACGTCGTGACGCTCGAGCAGACGGCCGGCGGCTGCATCGAGCACATTGCCGCCGCGAAGCAGGGTAACGGACATGGGGGGATTCCTTGAAAAAATGCATAAGGCGCGCCGGTGAGGGCGCGCCCGGACGACAGGGGACTCAGGCCTTGGGCAGCGGCTTCACGAAGCACGTGCCGACGAGGCTGATGGCCGCCGCGACGATCACGTAGATGGCCGGCGCCATGTTGCTGCCCGTGCGGGCAATCAGCCACGTGATGATGAGCGCGGCGAAGCCGCCAAAGATCGTCACCGCGAAGTTATAGGCTACTGACAGACCCGTCGAGAGCACCTTCGCGGGGAACATCTCGGAGAACGCCGCGAGAATCGGGCCGGTATAGCAAGCGATGAGCAGGCCGAACACGATCTGGAACATCAGCAGCGAGTGCAGGCCAGGGGCCACGTTCAGGTACGTGAACATCGGCCATGCCAGCAGCAGGATCAGCAGGGCCGATCCCGACAGGAACGGACGGCGTCCGTAGCGATCCGCCAGACGTCCCACCACCGGCGCGAACACGAGAATCATCGCGCCGCCGACCATGCCCGCCGTGAAGCCATCGGAGGCCTGCAGCTTGAGCACGCGCTGGGCATACGTCGGCATGTAGAACAGCAGCACGTAAGTGCAGATCGTCCACAGCACAACCATGGAGAAGCTGGCGAGTGTCTCGCGCGGATACTGCGAGAGCACGTCGCGCAACGGCGTATCGGACTTCTCGGCGTGCTGGAACGTCGGCGTTTCGTCGATCTTGTGACGGATGTAGAAGCCGACCGGGCCGATGAGCATGCCCACGAGGAACGGCACGCGCCAGCCCCAGGACACGAGCGAGGCGTGATCGAGTTCCGTTGTCACGAACGTGCCCACGGCCGCGCCGAGCAGCACGGCGAAGCCAATGCTCGACTGAATCCAGGCCGAGTAATAGGCGCGCTGATTGGCGGGTGCGTACTCGGTCAGGAAGGCCGTTGCGCCGCCCATTTCGCCGCCGGCCGAGAAGCCTTGCAGCAAACGCGCCAGCACGATGATGAGGGGCGCGCCCAGGCCGATCTGATCGTAGGTCGGGGCCAGGCCGATCATCGCGGTGCCGGCGGCCATGAGCAGAATGGTGAGCGACAGGGCCGCCTTGCGGCCCACGCGGTCGGAATAGATGCCGAGCACGATGCCGCCGACCGGGCGCATGAAGAAGCCCACGCCGAACGTGGCCACGGCCAGCAGAAACGACGACAGATCGTCGCCGGTGGGGAAGAATTGCTTCGCGATGATGGCCGCGAAGAAACTGTACACGGTGAAGTCGAACCACTCGAGACCGTTGCCGATCACCGTCGCCACGATCGCGTGACGGCGCTGACGGGCCAGGTTCTGTTGAGGCACTGCCAAAGTCGCCTGCATCTGAGTCTCCCGAAAGATGGGTGGCGTCCGTTGCGTGCCTTGCGACTACGTCATACCGGTAATACGCCTGCTTTTATGTCGGATCACGTCTGCGCTCCCATCGGGATCGGCACACGTGCGCGGATAAGACACAAAGTAGTGCAGACAAAATGACAGGCCAAACGAAAATTCTGCATGTTGCCATGCGTGTGGCGCATGGCAACGGTCCGAAAGATGGCGTAACCCCTATGATGGGGAACAATATTCCGTGTAGATCCAGTTGCGGAAAATTCGCGCCGCAGCATGCTCGTGGCGCTCGGCAGGCCATACGAGATAGTAGCCGCCGCCCAGGCTGGCGGTCGCATGGCACGCCTGCACGAGCAGGCCCGCGTCGAGGCACGGATCGATCATGTGGCGCCATCCCATGACCAAACCGCCACCCTCGATCGCCATCTGCACGAGTAGCGGGTAGTAGTTCGCGCTCACCATGCGCGGAAACTTCGGTGCGTTCACCCCCTGCAGCTCGAACCAGTCGGTCCATGACATCCACTTGCGCTGGCCGTCTTCGATGAAGAGCAGCGTCTCGCCGACGAGATCGGCCGGCGTGAGCTGGCGCCCGCGCAAATAGGTGGGCGAGCAGACGGGAAACACTTCCTCGTCGAAGAGCCGCCGACCGGCGAAGTCCGGGGGCAGGTCGTTACGCACGTAATAGACGCCCAGATCGAACTCCGACGCGGACAGCGACGTCATGCCGTCTTTCACGATCACGCGAATCTTGATGTCGGGGTGCGCGGCGCGAAATCGCATGAGTTGGGGCGTCATCCACAACACCGCCACGCCCGATGAGCAGGCCACGGTGAGTTCCAGATCGCCGCGCCGCTTCATCAGGTCGGCGGTGGCTTCGGCGCACTCGCCGAGCAGGCGCTGGATCTGTTCGGCGTAGCGTTGCCCGGCCACCGTCAGGCGCAGCGTGCGATGCTCGCGCGTGAACAGCGCGCGCCCGAGGAATTCCTCGAGCTGCGCGATTTGCCGGCTCACGGCGCTTTGCGTGAGATTGAGTTCGACGGCGGCCCGCGTGAAGCTCGCGTGCCGCACGGCTGCATCGAAAGCAATCAGGCAATGCAGCGGCGGCAACGGCGAGATGGGCATGCGTGGTGACGAAGTGACGGGTGAGGGCGCGCGCGAAATCAGCGCTTGCCGACCATTTGCTCGGGGCGAACCCAGGCGTCGAACTGCTCGGCCGTGACGTGGCCCAGCGCGAGGGCGGCCGCCTTGAGCGTGGTGCCTTCCTTGTGCGCCTTCTTGGCGATCTGCGCAGCCTTGTCGTACCCGATGTGCGGGTTGAGCGCGGTCACGAGCATGAGCGACTCTTCGAGCAGCGTGCCGATGCGCGCCCGGTTCGGTTCGATGCCGATGGCGCAGTTGTCGTCGAAGCTCACCGCACCGTCGGCCAGCACGCGCACGCTTTGCAGGAAGTTGTGGATGAGCATCGGCTTGAACACATTCAGCTCGAAGTTGCCCATCGAGCCGCCGATGTTGATCGCCACGTCGTTGCCGAGCACCTGGGCGCACAGCATCGTCATCGCTTCGCATTGGGTCGGATTGACCTTGCCCGGCATGATCGAGCTGCCCGGTTCGTTTTCCGGAATCATCAGCTCGCCAATGCCGCAGCGCGGGCCGCTGGCCAGCCAGCGCACGTCGTTGGCGATCTTCATCAGGCTGGCGGCGAGCGTCTTGAGCGTGCCGTGCGCGTTGACGATGGCGTCGTTGGCGGCCAGCGCTTCGAACTTGTTCGGCGCGGTGACGAACGGCAGGCCGGTGTCGCGCGCGAGCGTGGCGGCTACTTGCCTGGCGAATTCCGGATGCGCGTTCAGGCCCGTGCCCACGGCCGTGCCGCCGAGCGCGAGTTCCGCCACGTGGGGCAGGGCGTCGTCGACGTGCTTCAGGCCGTGGTCGATCTGCGCGACCCACCCCGAGATTTCCTGGCCGAGCGTGAGCGGCGTGGCGTCCTGGAGGTGGGTGCGGCCGATCTTGACGATATCGTCATAAGCGCGGGCCTTGGCGGCGAGCGTGTCGCGCAGTTGGCCGACCCCGGGCTTCAGGTGATTGACGAGGGCGTCGAGGGCGGCCACGCTCATGGCCGTCGGGAATACGTCGTTCGACGACTGGCCTTTGTTCACGTCGTCGTTGGGGTGCACGAGACGCGTTTCGCCGCGCACGCCGCCGAGCAGTTCGCTGGCGCGGTTCGCAAGCACTTCGTTCATGTTCATGTTCGACTGCGTGCCCGAGCCGGTTTGCCACACGGCCAGCGGGAATTCGTCGTCATGCTGACCGGCGATGACTTCGTCGGCGGCCTGGATGATGGCGTCGGCCTTCTTCGCGTCGAGCACGCCCAGGCCCTTGTTGACCTCGGCGGCGGCGCGCTTCACGCGAGCGAGCGCGCGCACGAGTTCGCGCGGCATCTTCTCGGTGGAAATCTTGAAGTTCTGCAGCGAGCGCTGCGTTTGCGCACCCCAGAGACGATCGGCGGGTACCGCAATTTCGCCGAAGGTATCGCGTTCCATTCTCACAGACATGATCGACTCCTCGAAGACAGAGTTAAATTCTAGAGCTTTCACCGGGATCCGGCATGGCAGCGTCTTCCGGGATGCACCACGAAGTGGGCGTGAATCGCGGGACAGGGGGGCTTTTCGAAGGTTTGGAACCCGATGGCCCGAGCCACGAATTATGCGCCCCAACCGGGGGTAGAGGGCGCGGGGCGTCGGGCGTTGGGCGAGGGCGTGCCGTAGCCGTTGCTCGCGCGCTCAGGCCCAGACCGCCGTCACCAATTGCAAGGCGGCGGCGATGGCGGGTTCGTCGCGTCGCGAGGCCAGCGTGACGAACGTGAGTTCCGTCGGCACGCTCACGCCGTCAGCGATCACCAGACCATGGGCGTGCGCCTCGCGCAACGCGATCGAGTCGCGCACGAGCGACAGCCCGACGCCCGACTTCACCAGATCGAGCATCGACGGCTCCTGATCCACTTCCGCCACCTTCGTGGGCGACACGCCCAGAGCGCCGAAGCGTTCAGAGAGCAGGCGGTTGTGGGCCGATTCGGGGGGCGTCCAGATCCACGGCAACGCGGCGAGTTCGCGCCATCCGCGCCGGGCCACGCGCTCGCGCCAGCCGGCGGGTGCCAGCACCTGATACGAGAACGGCGTGAGCGTGATGGCGTGAAAGCGCTCGGGGTCAGGCAGGCCGAGATAGAAGCCGACGTCGAGTTCGCCGCGCCCCAGTTGTTGCAGCACCGATCCGGACATCCCCTGACGCAGCGCCGTCTCGATCTGCGGATATGACTCGACCAGCCGTTTGAGAAAGGCGCCCAGCCGGGTGAATTCGGGGTCGAGAATCGTGCCAATGCGCAGCCGTCCGCGCACCGTGTCGCGCATCGCACCGGCCGCCTGCTGCAGATCGGCCAGCGCGGCGAGCATGCGCTCGGCCAGCGGCAACAGGGCCTGTGCGTCGCGCGTGAGCGCCAACCCCTGCGCCGTGCGTGTGAAGAGCGTGAGCCGCAGCGCCTCCTGGAGCGCCTTCGCCTGCAGGCTGACCGCCGGTTGCGTCAGATGCAGGCGTTGCGCGGCGCGCGTGAGGTTGCCCTCGTGGGCGATGGCGACAAACGCGCGAAGATGGGCGAGTTCCATGGAGGACATTCACGGGCGGCGCCCGAGGCGTGGATTATCGAGAAAGGGAGAGCAACATAAGTGAATCTTATATTGCTTTTGATAATTTCTCATTGGATTGTGTCGGTGCGCAGCAGTACGCTTGGGGCTTGATGTGGCGTGAGCCGTGGGGCGAGCGTCTGGCGAAACAGGCGGGGACCGTGTCACGGACCGGGCCGGATTGGGGAAAGACGAACATGAGCAATGCTGATATTCCGACGGTGCAACACTTCATCGGCGGTCGCCGCGTAGCGGGCGATGGCGAGCGTTTTAGCGACGTTTTCGATCCGGCGCAAGGCACCGTGAGTGCGCGCGTGGCGCTGGCTGGTGTCAACGACGTGAACGCCGCGGTGGCGGCGGCCAAGGCTGCGCTGCCATCGTGGGCGGACACGGCGCCGCTCAAGCGCGCCCGGGTGCTCTTCAAGTTCAAGGCGTTGCTCGACGAGCATCAGGACGAACTGGCACGCATTATCACGCGCGAGCACGGCAAGGTGTTCTCCGACGCGCGCGGCGAAGTCACGCGCGGTATCGAAGTTGTGGAATACGCCTGCGGTGCGCCGAGCCTGCTCATGGGCAAGCACAGCGACAATATCGGCGGCGGTATCGACAACTGGCATCTGCGTCAGCCCGTTGGCGTATGTGCGGGCATTACGCCGTTCAACTTCCCCGTGATGGTGCCGATGTGGATGTTCCCGATGGCGCTGGCGTGTGGCAATGCGTTCGTGCTCAAGCCGTCCGAGCGCGACCCGTCGGCCAGCTTGCTGATCGCCGAGTTGCTGCGCGAAGCGGGGTTGCCCGATGGCGTTTTCAACGTGGTGCAAGGGGACAAGGTCGCGGTCGACGCGCTGTTGGCGCATCCTGACGTCGACGCCCTGTCGTTCGTCGGTTCGACGCCGATTGCCGAGTACATCTATACCGAAGGCACGCGTCACGGCAAGCGAGTGCAGGCGCTCGGCGGCGCGAAGAATCACCTGGTGGTGATGCCCGACGCGAATCTCGATCAGGCGGTCGACGCGCTGATCGGTGCGGCCTACGGGTCGGCGGGCGAGCGCTGCATGGCGATTTCGGTCGCGGTGGCCGTGGGCCAGGTGGCGGATCGTCTGGTCGATGCGTTGGTGCCTCGTGTGAAGGCGTTGCGCGTGGGGCCGGGGGCGGACGAAGCCTCGGAAATGGGGCCGGTCGTCACGGGGGCGCACAAGGCGAAGATCGAGGGCTATATTGCCGATGGGGTGAGCGCGGGGGCCAAGCTGCTGGTCGACGGCCGCGGATTGCAGGTGCCGGGCCACGCGCAGGGGTTTTTCCTCGGCGGGACGCTGTTCGATCACGTCACGCCCGAAATGACGATCTATCGGGAAGAGATCTTCGGGCCAGTGCTGGCGGTGGTGCGTGTGCCGGATCTTGCGGCGGCCATCGACCTGGTCAATGGGCACGAATATGGCAATGGCGTTTCGTGCTTCACCAGCGACGGTGGCGTGGCGCGTGCGTTCTCGCGTCAGGTGAAGGTCGGCATGGTGGGCATCAATGTGCCGATTCCGGTGCCGATGGCGTGGCAGTCGTTCGGCGGCTGGAAGCGTTCGCTGTTTGGCGATCATCATGCGTATGGCGAGGAGGGCATTCGTTTCTACACGCGCTTCAAGAGTGTGATGCAGCGCTGGCCGGACAGCATCGCCAAGGGGGCGGAATTCACGATGCCGGTGGCGAAATAATCGAGTGCCGTGCGTATCGGCGCGCACCGGGGTGTCGCGCCGGATGTCGGACCTGACGACAAAAATGAACCCGGTGCGGGTGGCGACAGTCCATCCCACTCGGGTGCCGCACCAGTGTTGGCACCGCACCATGGCGAGTGCTGCGCCATCGACGGAGACAGGCGGGAATGAACAAGCAGGCAGCGAAGCCGGATCGCTTCGATTACATCATTGTGGGGGCCGGCTCGGCCGGTTGCGTGCTGGCCAATCGCCTCACGCAGGACCCCGACGTCACCGTGCTGTTGCTCGAAGCGGGCGGCAAGGATGACTATCACTGGATTCACATCCCCGTCGGCTATCTCTACTGCATCGGCAATCCGCGCACCGACTGGCTGTATCGCACGCAGGCCGAGGCAGGGCTGAACGGGCGTTCGCTCGCGTATCCGCGTGGGCGGGTGCTGGGCGGCAGCTCGTCGATCAACGGCATGATCTACATGCGCGGACAGCGTGAGGATTACGACGTGTGGGCCGACGCCACCGGTGACGATGGCTGGCGGTGGGACAACGTGCTGCCGCTCTTCAAGCGCAGCGAGGATCACTACAAGGGCGGTACGGCGTTTCACGGCAGCGGGGGCGAGTGGCGTGTCGAGAAGCAGCGCCTGTCGTGGCGCGTGCTCGATTCGTTTGCGGACGCCGCCGAGCAGGTGGGTATCCCCAAGACGGACGACTTCAATCAGGGCGACAACTTCGGCATTGGCTATTTCGAAGTGAATCAGCGGCGCGGTGTGCGCTGGAGTGCGGCCAAGGGGTTCTTGCGTCCGGCGTCGCAGCGGCCGAACCTGACGATCATCACGGGCGCGAGTGTGAGTCGCTTGCTGTTCGACGGCACACGCTGTACAGGCGTGGCGTATCGCGGCGGCAATGAGGACTTCACGGCGCTGGCGGGTGCCGAAGTGATTCTTGCGGCAGGGGCGGTGAATTCGCCGCATCTGCTGGAGGTCTCGGGCATTGGCGATGGCGAGCGTCTGCGCGGTTTCGGGATCGACGTCGTCTCGGACCTGCCGGGCGTGGGCGAGAACCTGCAAGACCATCTGCAATTGCGCACCGTGTACAAGTTGCGCGGGGTGCCGACCCTCAATCTCACCGCCAACAGTTGGTTCGGCAAGCTGAAGATCGGCATGCAATATGCGTTTGCGCAGCGCGGACCGATGAGCATGGCGCCGTCGCAATTGGGGGCGTTCGCTCGCAGTCGCGACGATATGGCGCGCCCCGATCTCGAATACCACGTACAGCCGTTGTCGCTGGAACGCTTTGGCGAACCGTTGCACAAGTTCAATGCGTTCACGGCGTCGGTGTGCAATCTGCGGCCGACGTCGCGCGGCCATGTCCATCTGAGCTCACCTGATGCGCGCGTTGCACCGAGCATCGCGCCGAATTATCTGTCGACGGAAGCGGATTTGCGCGTGGCGGCGGATGCCATCAAATTGACGCGCCGCATCGTGGGCGCACCGGCGTTCGCGCGCTATGAACCGCGCGAATATTTGCCGGGGCCATCGGTCCAGACCGACGCGGAGTTGAAGCGCGCGGCGGGCGACATCGGCACGACGATCTTTCATCCGGTGGGGACCTGCCGCATGGGCCGAGCGAACGATCCGGAGGCGGTCGTCGATGCGCAGTTGCGCGTGCGCGGCGTGCAGAACCTGCGCGTGGTCGATGCGTCGGTCATGCCGGTCATCACGTCGGGCAACACGAACTCGCCGACGATCATGATTGCCGAGCGCGCGAGCGACATGATTCGCGCGGCGCGCAAAGCAGGGCGGTGAGCGAGCACGTGATCAGCAGGCTGGCGAGTATCGCGAGTCGCGGCGGATCGACGGCCGTGATGACGAGCGTCAGGGTGCCCGCCATCGTGAAGCGGATGGCCCCTATCATGGCCGCAGCCGTGCCGGCGTGCGTCTCGAAGCGGGCCATCGCAAGCGTTGTGCTGGCGGGACGCACTGCGGACGCGCCGAACGTGACGATCAGCATGGGGATGAGTACGGTGACGACATGTATTCCAATCAGGACTCCCAGCAATGCCATCAGTCCACCCGCCATCGCCAGCAGCATGAATCCCGTGCGGATTTGATCGCGCGCGTCACGCACGCGGGCCATGCGTCCTGCCGCGAAGCCAGCCGCCACGTAGGTCAATCCGTAGATGGCGAGCATCTTCCCATAGGCGCTCGCTGAATACCCGAGGTCGTCGATGAAGATCGCAGGGGAGAGCATGATGAACGAGAAGTGGCAGACGAAGGCCATCGCGGCCTGGCTGGCGTAGATCATGAACTGGCGATGCCGCAGCATTTGTGCGTACAGCCGAACGTATTGCGCGAGGCCGGAATTCGTTTGCGGCATAGATGCCGGGAATCGAACCGCTGTGACAAAGCCCGTCAGGGCGCCCAGTCCTGCGAAGGACCAGAAAATGGCACGCCAGCCGGCGGCCTGCGTCAATGCCACGCCCACAAGTGGGGCGAGCGCGAGGCAGACACTCGCGAACGTGAGGGTGAAAATGCGCGCGCGCCATCCGGTCTCGCCGGGGAAGGCGTCTTGCAGAATAGCCTGGCAAAGCGCGAAGCCCGCGCAGCCTGCGCCCTGAACGATGCGAAAGGCGAAATGGATCTCGTACGTCGTGGCGCATGCGCTTCCGACGGCACCCATGCTCGCAAGCGTCAGGCTGCCGAGCAGCACGCGCTTTCGACCGAAGCGATCGGACATCGGGCCGACGATCAATTGCAGTCCTGAGAGTGTCAGCACCACATGGCCGACGATGGCGGCGATGGCGCGGACGTCGATCCGAAAGTCGAGCGCCATGGCTCCGAACGCGGGCAATGTGGCATCGAGCAGCAGCGCGCTGATCGCCGTGAGTGAACTGGTGAGCCAAAGGACTTCCGCGCTGCGCATATCGAATCGCTTCCGGGGAGAGCGTTCGATGCTGTCACGAAGCGACGCGGCGTAGTTTGGTGAAAATCCGATGATGACGGCGCCAGGCGCACTTTCCGGATTTCCGGATATTTACCTTAAAACTTACGTAGTAATACCTAATGTCGGTTGCGCGACCCATGGCGGGGCATCGTCAAACGGGGCCGGACGCTTTTTTGCGGGCGCGGTAAAAGCCTTATGCCATAAGGGGTTTGGGACGTGTTCGCGCCGTGATCGAAGGGTCTCGAAAGCGTGTGCGCACGCGCGTTTCGGTAGACGCGAAGCCTAGTGCAAATCCCAATGATCGCGTTGCAGCAAACCACACACAATATCGGTTCCCAGTGTGCGACCGGACCAAGAATTCGGCGACACACCCCGGGACGCGGGGCACCTCGCCGACGACGCCACCCACAGCGATGTCCGCCTGCCTCGCGGTTGTCACAGACGATGGTGCCGAGGCGGTCATTTGCCTCGCACCGCCAACCAGGAATGTGGCAGGAGACATGGCGAACAACGATTACATTCTCGAGACCCGCGGACTCACAAAAGAGTTTCGTGGCTTCACCGCCGTGAACGGGGTCGACCTGCGCGTCGCGCGCGGTACCATTCACGCACTCATCGGGCCTAACGGCGCCGGCAAGACGACCTGCTTCAACCTGCTCACCAAGTTTCTCGTGCCCAGCGCCGGCACCATCACGTTCAACGGTGAGGACATCACACGCGAAGCGCCCGCGCAGATCGCGCGACGCGGCATCATCCGGTCGTTCCAGATCTCCGCCGTCTTCCCGCACCTCACCGTGCTCGAGAACGTGCGCATCGGCCTGCAACGCAACCTCGGCACCGCGTTCCACTTCTGGCGCAGCAGCCGTTCGCTGCATCAGCTCGATGCCCGTGCCATGGAATTGCTCGCGGAAGTCAGCCTGACCGAATTCGCCGATACGCTGACCGTGGAGCTGCCCTACGGGCGCAAGCGCGCTCTCGAGATCGCCACGACGCTTGCCATGGAACCCGAACTAATGCTGCTCGACGAGCCGACGCAAGGCATGGGCCACGAAGACGTGGATCGTGTCACCGCGCTCATCAAAAAAGTGTCGGCCGGTCGCACGATCCTGATGGTCGAGCACAACATGAACGTGATCGCCGGCATTTCCGACACCATCACCGTGCTTCAGCGCGGCGAGGTGCTCGCCGAAGGGCCGTATCACGAAGTCTCGAAGAATCCGCAGGTGATGGAAGCCTATATGGGCACCGCGGACGGCGAATTGCAGGGAGCGCACGGGTGAGGACGTCTATGTACGGTAACGGCGGCGGTAATGGTGGCGCGAATGTGCCCGCACTCGAAGTCGAAGGACTGCAGGCCTGGTACGGCGAATCGCACATCCTGCACGGGGTGGATCTGGCGGTCGGCCGCGGCGAGGTCGTGACGCTGCTCGGACGCAACGGCGCCGGGCGCACCACCACGCTGCGCGCCATCATGGGCCTGACTGGCCAGCGTCAGGGCTCGATCCGGATCGGCGGCGAGGAGACCATTCACCTGCCGACCTACAAGGTTGCGCACCATGGCGTGGGCTACTGCCCCGAGGAGCGGGGCATTTTCGCGAGCCTGTCGTGCGAGGAAAACCTGTTGCTGCCCCCTTATATCGGTGTGCGAGGCGATCGTCGCGACGACGGCGGGCGCGGAATGTCGCTCGACGAAATCTATGACATGTTCCCCAACCTGAAGGAGCGTCGCCACAGTCCCGGCACGCGCCTGTCGGGCGGCGAGCAGCAGATGCTGGCGGTGGCGCGCATTCTTCGCACCGGTGCGAATCTGCTGTTGCTCGATGAGATCTCCGAAGGGCTCGCGCCCGTGATCGTGCAGACGTTGGCACGCATGATCACCACGCTCAAGGCGCGGGGCTACACCATCGTGATGGTGGAACAGAATTTCCGTTTTGCGGCTCCGCTGGCCGATCGCTTCTATGTGATGGAGCACGGCAAGATCGTGGAGCGCTTCGGCGCTCCGGAGCTGGAGGCGAAGATGCCGGTGCTGCACGAGTTGTTAGGGGTATGAGGTGACTTGCCCGGCGCGCAGGCGTTCCGGGCGATGAAACCAGGCAATCCAATCCACGAAGGAGACAAAGATGACGATGCGGATGAAGGCGTTGGCGGTTGCGGCTGCGTTCGGTTTTGCGGCGATGGCCTCACAGGCCCATGCCGACGGCAATGCGGTGAAGATCGGTTTCATTACCGATATGTCGGGCCTGTATACCGACATCGACGGGCCGGGCGGGGCGGAAGCCATCAAGATGGCCATCGCCGACTTCGGCGGCAAGGTCCTCGGCAAGCCGATCGAGCTGGTCACCGCCGATCACCAGAACAAGGCGGACGTTGCGGCGTCCAAGGCGCGCGAATGGTTCGACCGTGATGGCGTGGACATGCTGATCGGCGGCACGAACTCGGCGACTGGCCTCGCGATGAACAAGGTCTCGGCCGAGAAGAAGCGCGTCTACATCAACGTGGGCGCCGGCTCGGATGCCCTGACCAACGATCAGTGCCAGCCGTACGGCGTGCACTATGCCTATGACACCGTCGCACTGGCGCGTGGCACCGGCTCGGCCGTCGTGAAGGCTGGCGGCAAGTCGTGGTTCTTCCTGACGGCCGACTATGCGTTCGGCCACGCGCTGGAGAAGGCCACGGCCGATGTGGTCAAGGCCAACGGCGGCACGGTGAAGGGCGAGGTGCGACATCCGCTCTCGGCCTCGGACTTCTCGTCGTATCTGCTCCAGGCGCAGGCGTCGGGCGCCCAGGTGCTGGGTCTGGCCAATGCCGGCGGCGACACGGTCAACGCCATCAAGGCCGCGAAGGAGTTCGGCATCAAGGGCAAGATGCAGATCGCCGGTCTGCTCGTGTTCATCAACGACATTCACTCGCTGGGGCTGGATAACACCGGCGGCATGTACTTGACCGATAGCTGGTACTGGGACAAGAACGACAAGACGCGTGCCTTCTCCAAGCGTTACTTCGACAAGATGAAGAAGATGCCGTCGAGCCTGCAGGCCGGCGACTATTCGGCCACGATGACCTATCTGAAGGCGGTTCAGGCCGCGGGCTCGACCGACGCCGACAAGGTGATGGACGAACTGCACAAGATCAAGATCGACGACATGTTCAGCAAGGGTTACATCCGCAAGGACGGCTCGATGATCCACGACATGTACCTGATGCAGGTCAAGACCAAGCAGGAATCGAAAGCGCCGTGGGATTACTACAAGATTGTCGCCACGATTCCGGGTGACAAGGCATTCACTACGCCGCAAGAGTCGACCTGTCCGGTCTGGAAGAAGTAAGCGCCGTTAGCACGATGCTCCGAAAGCGGCGGGACGCGTGTCCCGTCGCGACCTTTCTCGCAGAGAATCGATTTCGATGGAATTACTAGGCATCCCCCTGCCGGCGC
The DNA here is from genome assembly GCF_026802345.1 of Pandoraea sp. XJJ-1. Classification (NCBI taxonomy): domain Bacteria; kingdom Pseudomonadati; phylum Pseudomonadota; class Betaproteobacteria; order Burkholderiales; family Burkholderiaceae; genus Pandoraea; species Pandoraea sp. XJJ-1. The sequence continues at coordinate 5,313,995 of NZ_CP113827.1, read as the reverse complement.
TGTTGAGCCAACTGCTGCTGGGACTGGTGAACGGCTCGTTCTACGCCATGCTGAGCCTCGGCCTGGCGGTGATTTTCGGCCTGCTCAACGTGATCAACTTCGCGCACGGCGCGTTGTTCATGCTGGGGGCCATGCTCGCCTGGATGGGCGGCAACTATCTCGGCCTCAATTACTGGGTCATGTTGATTCTCGCCCCCGTTGTGGTGGGCATCATCGGTATCGTCATCGAGCGCACCATGCTGCGCTGGATCTACAAGCTCGATCACCTGTACGGCCTGCTGCTGACGTTCGGCATCACGCTCGTGCTCGAGGGCGTCTTCCGTTCGATCTACGGCGTGTCGGGGCAGCCCTTCGACGCCCCCGACATGCTCTCCGGCGCGACCAATCTCGGCTTCATGTTCATGCCGAACTATCGCGCGTGGGTGGTGGTGGCTTCGCTCGTGGTGTGCTTCGCAACGTGGTTCGTGATCGAGAAGACCAAGATCGGTGCGTATCTGCGCGCGGGGACCGAAAACCCGAAGCTGGTGGAAGCGTTTGGTGTGAACGTGCCGCTCATGATTACGCTGACGTATGGCTTCGGGGTGGCGCTCGCCGCGTTTGCGGGCGTGCTCGCCGCGCCCGTTATCCAGATCTCGCCGCTCATGGGGCAGTCGATGATCATCACCGTGTTCGCGGTGGTCGTGATCGGTGGTATGGGCTCCATCATGGGTTCCATCCTGACCGGTCTGATGCTCGGGATCATCGAAGGCTTTACCAAGGTGTTCTACCCGCAAGGGTCTGCGACCGTGGTGTTCGTCATCATGGTGATCGTGTTGCTGCTGCGCCCGGCAGGGTTGTTCGGCAAACAAAAGTAAGGGGCGGAACCATGCAACAAGAGACGCAACAACGGGTGCTTTATTCCCTCTTGCTACTGGCGCTGATCGTCGCGCCGTTCGCCGGTGCGTATCCGGTATTCATCATGAAGGTGCTGTGCTTCACGCTGTTCGCTTGTGCGTTCAACCTGCTGCTCGGCTTTACGGGTCTGCTGTCGTTCGGCCATGCCGCGTTCTTTGGCAGCGCAGGCTACGTCACCGGTTATGTGGTGCGCAATCTGGGGTTCACGCCTGAAGTCGGCATCATTGCGGGCGTGGCGGCCGGGGCGTTGCTTGGCCTCGTCATGGGGGTGCTGGCGATCCGGCGGCAGGGCATCTACTTCGCGATGATTACGCTGGCGTTGGCGCAAATGCTGTACTTCCTCTGCCTGCAAGCGCCGTTCACCGGTGGCGAGGACGGCCTGCAAGGCGTGCCGCGCGGTAGCCTCTTTGGCCTGCTGCCGCTCGATTCCGACCTCACGCTGTATTACGTGGTGCTGGCCATTTGCGCGTTGGGCTTCCTGCTCATCATGCGTGTCGTGCATTCGCCCTTCGGTCAGGTACTCAAGGCGATCAAGGAGAACGAGCCGCGCGCCATCTCGCTCGGTTACGACGTCGATCGCTTCAAGCTGCTCGCGTTCGTGCTGTCGGCCACGCTTGCCGCGCTGGCCGGTTCGACCAAGACGCTGGTGCTGGGCTTCGCGACGCTGACGGACGTGCATTGGACGATGTCGGGCATGGTGATCCTGATGACGCTGGTGGGTGGGCTGGGCACGATGTTTGGGCCGGTGGTGGGCGCGGTGGTGATCGTCGTGCTGGAGAACAAGCTCGGCGACATCGGCGACTGGCTCGCGACGGCCACGGGCGTGACCTGGTTCCAGACGCTCGGCGAGTCGGTGACGATCGTCATCGGGGCGATCTTCATCATCTGCGTGCTGGCTTTCCGCCGCGGTCTGGTGGGCGAGCTGGTGGCGCGGAGCCGGTTGTTCCGCCCTACGCGCACCACGGCGCAACCTTCTTGACGGAGGCACGGGCGCACCGGCTTGGGGCGCCCGCTCTTCACCCTGGCGCACGCGTGTCGGAAAAAAACTAATCCGTAGGGGTAAATGCTGACTTGTGGTGCATCGGGTGCTCCTTTATTCTCTCCTTCAATTCGCGTCACGGCAGGATATAGGGGCGAGGATCGAGGAGACAATAAGCGCGATAACGCGCACCGCCAAAAAGGAAGCGCTGTTGGAGAAAACTCCAACAGCGCTTTTTATATTGGGCTTCGCCGCAGTGCGAAGCCGTCATCCGCAGAAGCCCGATTCTCGTCCCCCGACAGTCCTGGTCGCATGCCCCGCCCCCCTCACGTTCCTCCATCAGCACTTTTGCGCGCCCATGTCCGGCGTGTCCTTGCGGCGATCGGAGCACGTCCCGAAAAACACCTGTTTGCCGATAGGGGGGACGGATGTTGACGAGTGGGGCGCTGACCGATTGGCTGATGCTCGCGGTCGGGGCGTTTGTGGCCGGTCTGGTCGATGCGGTGGTCGGAGGTGGCGGGCTGATCTCCGTACCGACGCTTTTCGCCGTTTTCCCGAACGCGGCGCCGCCGTTGCTGTTCGGTACCAACAAGCTGGCCGGTATCTGGGGCACGGCATCGGCTGCGCTGCGCTACGCGCGCGGCATTCAACTGCGCTGGGCCATTCTGTTGCCGGCCACCGTCGCCGCCTTCTTGTTTTCGTTTTGCGGTGCGTACGCCGTCTCCCATGTGCCGGCCGACGTGCTTCGCAAGCTGCTGCCGTTCGTGCTGACCGGCGTGGCAATCTACACCCTGCGCAAGAAGGATTTCGGGACGGTTCACGCCCCTGTGACAGGTGGGGCGGGGGTGACCCTCATGGCGATCGCCGTGGGCGGCGCCATCGGCTTCTACGACGGTTTCTTCGGCCCCGGCACGGGCAGCTTCCTCGTCTTCCTGTTTGTCCGCCTGTTTGGTCAGGATTTCGTCAACGCCTCGGCGTCGGCGAAGATCGTGAACGTGGCGACCAACCTGGCCGCGCTGTGGCTGTTTGGCATGGGCGGGCACGTTGCGTGGCAGGTTGGCCTCGGCATGGCGGTCATGAACGTGCTGGGCAGTCAGGTGGGCAGCCGGCTCGCGCTCAAGCGCGGCGTGGGTTTCGTGCGACGCATGTTCCTGTGTGTGCTCGCCGTGCTGATCGTGAAGACCGGCTATGACGCATTGCTTCGCGGCTGACGGGAGACCGGACAGCATCGCGCGTGCGCAAGTGCGGCATCGGTGGTGAAGGCGGCGCCCGGCGCCGTTCGGACGTAAGCCTTTGCGGTTGAAGCCACAGGTGGGGAAACCGCACTTTACGAGAAGGCGCCGGTGCCCGTAAGATGAGCGACAATTTGCCGACTGCGCGGTCGGTTAATATCGGGCCGGCGGGTTCAACAATGGTCAGAACAACGAATTCAAAATTTTTGCGAGGAGACCCAAATGAAACTGAAGTTGCTGTGCGTGGCGTCGGCGATGATGCTGGCTACGGGCGTTGCGAGCGCCCAGGTGAAGATTGGCGTGTCGCTGTCGGCGACCGGTCCGGCGGCTTCGCTGGGCATTCCCGAGAAGAACACCATTTCGCTGCTGCCCAAGACGATCGGCGGCCAGTCGGTGCAGTACATCCTGCTCGACGACGCGACCGACACCACGACGGCCGTCAAGAACATGCGCAAGCTGATCAGCGAAGACCACGTTGACGCCGTGCTCGGCTCGACGGTCACGCCGAACTCCCTGGCGATGGTCGACGTGGCGGCAGAGACGCAGACCCCGATGATCTCGATGGCCGCGGGCGCTGCCATTGTCGAACCGGTGGACGCCAAGCGCGCCTGGTCGTTCAAGACCCCGCAGAACGACATTCTGATGGCCACCGCCATTGCCAAGCACATGGCCGACAACGGCGTGAAGACGGTCGCGTTCATCGGCTTCTCCGACGCCTACGGCGAAGGCTGGCACAAGGAGTTCCAGAAGGCTGCCGATCTGAACAAGATCAAGGTCGTGGCCAATGAGCGCTTCAATCGTGCCGACACGTCGGTCACGGGCCAGGTCCTCAAGATCATGGCGGCCAATCCGGATGCCGTGCTGATCGCTGGTTCAGGTACGCCGGCAGCGCTGCCGCAGCGCACGCTCAAGGAGCGCGGCTACAAGGGCAAGCTGTATCAGACCCACGGTGTCGCCAACAACGACTTCCTGCGCGTTTGCGGCAAGGATTGCGACGGCACGTACCTGCCGGCGGGCCCGCTGCTCGTCGTCGACCAACTGCCTGCCGACAATCCGGTGAAGAAGTCGGCCGCTGCCTACAAGGTCGTGTATGAAAAGGCATACGGCGCGGGCTCCATCTCGACCTTCGGCGGTCACGCCTGGGACGCCGGTCTGTTGCTGCAGCGGGCCATTCCCGTTGCGCTGAAGAAGGCCAAGCCGGGCACGGCCGAGTTCCGCGCGGCATTGCGCGAGGCCCTGGAGAACGTCAAGGACATGCCGGGCACCGCGGGCATCTTCAACATGAGCGCGAAGGACCACAACGGCCTGGACCAGCGCTCGCGCGTGATGGTGGAAATCGTCAACGGCAAGTGGAAATTGGCGAACTGATGGGCGCCGGGGCTGCCTATAGCTCACAGGCATGCCCCGCTGTCACCTCCGATGGATCTGCGGTATCGGCGCCCGGTTGGACCGACCGGGCCAGAAGAACGGGCGTTCGCGCCCGTTTTTTTTGAGCGTGGTAGTTTCGCGCTTCGCAAAGAGACGGCAGGACATGCGTTTGCGAGCGGCACCTGAGAGGCCGCATTGTCCCAACCTGATCGCCGCCGCCGGGGGGCTGGCCGGCCGATCCTTTCGAGCGTAAATCCATGACGGGTGAATTCGAACACCGCAACCTATCGTTGGTGTTGTTACAGACGCGGGAAGCGGCAATGGGGCTGTTCCGACCCTTGCTCAATCGTTACGACATCACGGAACAACAATGGCGTGTGATAAGGGCCGTCAACGATAGCCAATCCGGGGAAATGGAAATCGGGCAGGTCGCACGGGAGTGCTGCATCCTCAGCCCGAGCCTGTCCGGCATGCTGGAGCGCATGGAGGCGTCGGGCCTCATCATTCGCCGTCGGATGGCAGTCGATCAGCGTCGCGTGATGGTGTCGCTTACGCCATCGAGCCGCGCACTATGCAAAAAGCTCGGTCCGCTGGTCGAGGCGCGCTATCGCTATCTGGAAGACAAGGTCGGGCGAGACACGCTCGCCGAGATCTACCGGCTGCTCGACGTCGTGCGCGAGGCCCTGCCGCCGGAGGTGCTGGCCGCTGCGCCATCGCTGCCGGACAAGCCGCGTCGCCGCCGGAAGGTGGCGGAATGACCGTTTTCGGGACGCCTGGCATTGCGAGGATGGCCGGTGCATGCCCGGCGCGGGTGGCGAGGACGACATGGCAGGCAGCGACGTCACTCGAAAGACGTCGATGACTCAGTAGTCGCCCGAGTTTTACCAATGCATAATGATTTATACAATACATAATTCTGTGCGCTGTCACACGGGGACCGTGGGGGCGTAGGGATATGAAGGGGAACGGGGTGGCAGCGCGCTGCGCCGTGCATCACACCGGCTGTCTCGCCAGTCGGCTCAAGAAGTACTCAAACGAAGTGAGAGGAGCATGGATCTTTCGATTGCAGCCATCCTGGCGCAGGACGGCATCACCACGGGTGCGATTTATGCCTTGCTGGCATTGGCACTGGTGCTGGTGTTCTCCGTCACTCGCGTCATCTTCATTCCGCAGGGCGAGTTCGTGTCGTATGGCGCGCTTACGCTGGCGGCACTGCAAACCCAGAAGTTTCCGCTGACGAGCTGGATGCTTGTGGCGATGGGCGTATGTACGTTCGTCGTGGAGACGGCGGGCGTCTTGCGTCACAGCGAGCGTCGCAAGCTGGCGGGGCGCTTGGTGCCGACGCTTGCGGGCAAGTACCTGGTGTTTCCGATTGCCGCGTTCTTCGTCGTCAGGGCGTTGGCACCGATGAATCTGCCGATGCTCGTCCAAATCGCGCTCACGATGTTGCTCGTCGTGCCGATGGGGCCGATGCTCTATCGTCTCGCGTACCAGCCGCTGGCGGAGGCGAGCACGCTGTTGCTGCTGATCGTCTCCGTGGGCGTGCACTTCGCGCTGACGGGGCTGGGGCTCGTGATGTTCGGGGCGGAAGGCTCGCGCACGCAGGCATTCTCCGACGCCAACTTCAACATCGGCTCCGTCATGGTGTCTGGCCAGAGCCTGTGGGTGTTGGGCGTCTCGGTCGTGATGATCCTGGCGTTGTACTTCTACTTCGACCGTTCGCTCTCGGGCAAGGCGTTGCGTGCGACGGCCGTGAACCGGCTGGGCGCGCGGCTCGTGGGCATCGGCACGGTGCAGGCGGGGCGTCTGGCGTTCACGCTGGCGGCCGTGCTGGGCGTGCTGTGCGGCATCCTGATCGCACCGATCACGACGATCTATTACGAGTCGGGCTTCCTGATCGGCCTCAAGGGCTTCGTGGGCGCGATCATCGGCGGTCTGGTGAGTTATCCGGTTGCGGCGCTGGGCGCCATTCTGGTCGGCCTGTTGGAGTCGTACTCGTCGTTCTGGGCGAGTGCGTACAAAGAGGTCATCGTCTTCACGCTGATCCTTCCCGTGCTGCTGTGGCTGTCGCTTACAAGCAAGCATGTGGAAGAAGACGAGGAATAAGCCGGGGCGGACCACAGAATGAAAAACAAATACTTCCTGATTTTCCTGGTGGTGCTGGCCGTGTTGCCGGTGCTGCCTGCACCCGTGCGTTTGCCTGAGTACTGGGTAACGCTGCTCAACTACATCGGTCTATACAGCATTGTGGCCATTGGTCTCGTGCTGTTGACGGGCGTGGCGGGCATGACGTCGTTCGGACAGGCGGCATTCGTCGGTCTGGGCGCCTATGCGACCGCCTACCTGACGACTGCCTATGGCGCGTCGCCGTGGCTCGGCCTGATCGTCGGGGTGATCATCACCGCGGCGGCAGCGCTCGTCATTGGCGCGATCACCATGCGCCTGTCGGGCCACTTCCTGCCGCTGGGCACGATTGCATGGGGCCTGGCGCTGTACTACCTGTTCGGCAACCTGGAGTTCCTGGGCAAGTACGACGGTCTGAACGATATCCCGACGATCAGCCTCTTCGGCAAGGAATTGGCGAGCGGGCGTCAGATGTACTACCTGATCTGGATCGTTGTGGTGCTGGCGGTGGTATCGGTCAAGAACCTGCTTGATTCGCGTCCTGGCCGCGCGATTCGTGCGCTCAAGGGCGGTGGCGTGATGGCCGAGGCGATGGGCGTGAACACTGCGTGGATGAAAGTGGTCGTGTTCGTGTACGCCGCCGTGCTCGCCGCCATCTCGGGCTGGTTGTACGCGCATTTGCAACGCGCCGTGAACCCGACGCCGTTCAACCTGAACCACGGCATCGAATACCTGTTCATGGCCGTGGTGGGGGGCGTCTCGCATGTGTGGGGCGCGGTGCTCGGCGCCGCGATCCTGACCGTGCTCAAGGACTACCTCCAGAACATCCTGCCGATGCTGTTGGGTGCGAACGGCAACTTCGAGACCATCGTCTTTGGTGTGTTGCTGGTGCTGCTGCTGCAATATGCGCGCGACGGCGTGTGGCCCTTCTTCGGCAAGATCTTCCCGGCGCGTCGTGTCGCGAAGGCGCCGGAGCAAGCGGATCCGCTGGGGCATCGTGCCAAGCCGGCGGTCGGCGAAGTGGTGCTGACGCTGGACAAGGCGCGCAAGGAGTTCGGCGGCCTCGTAGCGGTCAACGACGTCTCCTTCCAGGTCAAAGCAGGCGAGATCGTGGGGCTGATCGGGCCGAACGGCGCGGGCAAGTCGACCACGTTCAACCTCGTGACCGGCGTGCTGCAGGCCACCCGCGGCGAGATCTCCTTCCTCGGCGAGCGAATCGACCGGCTGCCGTCGCGCGAGATCGTCAAGCGCGGTATTGGCCGTACATTCCAGCACGTGCGCTTGATGCCGCAGATGAGCGTGCTCGAGAACGTTGCGATTGGCGCCTATCTGCGAGACAAGAACGGGCTGCGTCGACGTCCCCAGGGCGGCGTGTGGTCCAGCGTGCTGCGTCTTGATCGTCAGGAAGAAGCCATGTTGCTGTACGAAGCCAAGCGGCAGATCGAGCGTGTGGGTCTCGGCGCGCACATGTATGACGAGGCGGGCAGTCTCGCGTTGGGCCAGCAGCGTATTCTGGAAATTGCACGCGCATTGGCGTGCGATCCCACGTTGCTGTTGCTCGACGAGCCGGCAGCCGGCCTGCGCTACAAAGAGAAGCAGGCGCTGGCCGATTTGCTCAAGAAGCTCAAGGACGAAGGGATGAGCGTGCTGCTGGTCGAGCACGACATGGACTTCGTGATGAACCTGACCGATCACCTCGTCGTGATGGAGTTCGGTACCAAGATCGCCGAAGGCCTGCCCGAAGACGTGCAGAAGAACCCGGCAGTGCTCGAAGCGTACCTGGGAGGAGTGGAGTGATGGCAGACGCGATTCTGGAGGTCAAGGACCTCGCCGTGGCGTACGGCAAAGTCGAAGCGGTGCACGGTGCGCATCTGCGGGTGGGGGCGGGCCAGATCGTCACCGTGATCGGTCCGAACGGAGCGGGCAAGTCGTCCATGCTCAACGCCATCATGGGGGCATTGCCGCACAACGGCTCCAGCCGTGGGAGCGTCGCGTATCTCGGTCACGAGATGTCGGCGCTGGGCATCGAAGCCCGCGTGGCCCGCGGCATGTGCCTGGTTCCGGAAAAGCGGGAGTTGTTCTCGACGATGACCGTCGAGGACAACCTGTTGCTGGGGGCGTACCGTCGCAAGCGGGCGGGGGAGAAGAACTTCCTGGACCAGATGGAAGTCGTCTACGCCCTGTTTCCGCGTCTCAAAGAGCGCCAGAAGCAGCAAGCGGGGACCTTGTCAGGCGGTGAGCGCCAAATGCTCGCGGTGGGCCGTGCATTGATGGCCAAGCCGCAATTGCTGATGCTTGACGAGCCCAGCCTCGGGCTGGCGCCACTGATCGTCAAGGAAATCTTCCACATCATCAGCGACTTGCGTAACACCGGTGTGGCCACGCTGCTGATCGAACAGAACGCTCGCGCGGCGTTGCAGGTGGCCGATTACGGCTACGTCATCGAGACGGGCGAACTCGCGTTGGAAGGCCCGGCGCAAGAACTGGCCAACAATCCTAAAGTCATCGAAACGTATCTGGGGCTGGCGAAGAAGGCTGCCTGAAGGGCGTCGCTTGTCGCGTTGGTACCCCCGGAGAGCCCGCCACTTTGGCGGGCTTTTTCATTTTCGGAGGTTGACCGGCACCCGTCGGTGACTGTTATCTGCCCCTATTTTTTTGAAGAAATGAGGGGCGCCATACACTGCACCGGTGGACTCAGTTATTCACAGTTGCTTGTGGATATTTGCAGCGCTGCAAAATCCATGGCGCACTGCCGCAATAAGGGGTTTGGCGATATTTTCGAGAATCTCAAGGAAATGACATTTGAGGTTATCCACAGAAAAGCAAACTCCCGAAAGCGATTTGCGGGGTAAGAGGGCACCTGTGGATATGCGGGTTTCAAAGTGCAATGCCAGGAGGCGCTTTCGATTTTGTAGCGTCGCTTTTGCTTCCGAGGTTTTCACGTAGAGCGTGAGGGAAAATAAGAAAGCAGAAACGCCGCGTCCCCGCAATCAGGTGACGTGCTCTCATCCGTCCGGGCAGTGGTCATTGATTGTTGGCACACTGATTGTGCTCCACCTCAAAGTTACTCCGTCAGGGCTCCGCCAATCTCACTACTATTGCGTTCGATCTCTCAACCGCGTCCTCCATTGAAGTCCGCTGGCGCCGCCGAGATGAAAAAGGGGGGCGGTGGAATTCGAGAGTGAGGTGGTGGAGTCATGCCTTCACGTCGCGGTAACGTCAAAGCAACCGCCGAATCCACCCAACCAGGTTTCACGTGAAACACCGAGTGACGATCCGGCGATGGTTGTCCTGGGGCAATGGATTGGCGAAGATTGCCGGTGCCCTGACGGAGCGACTTTCAAGTGGAGCGCAGTCGGGGTGCCGGCGATCTCCGCTGCCCGGAGGCAGGTGAGGGTGGGGGCGGAATTCAAGGGTGGGGTGTTGCAGTGTTGCGTTCACGTCGCGGTAACGTTAAAGCAACCGCCGAATCCGCTCAACGACGTTTCACGTGAAACATCGAGTGACGATCTGGCGATGGTTGTCCTGGGGCAATGGATTGGCGGAGATTGCCGGTGCCCTGACGGAGCGACTTTCAAGTGGAGCGCAGTCGGGGCGCCGGTGATCTCCGCTGCCCGGAGGCAGGTGAAGGTTGGGGCGGAATTCAAGGGTGGGGTGTTGCAGTGTTGCGTTCACGTCGCGGTAAAGTTAAAGCAACCGCCGAATCCGCTCAACGACGTTTCACGTGAAACATCGAGTGACGATCTGGCGATGGTTGTCCTGGGGCAATGGATTGGCGGAGATTGCCGGTGCCCTGACGGAGCGACTTTCAAGTGGAGCGCAGTCGGGGCGCCGGTGATCTCCGCTGCCCGGAGGCAGGCGAGAGCGAGGGATGGAATTCAACGGTGGGGTGGTGCAGGAAGGCCCTCGCCACGCTTCATAACCTAAGCGTTCCCCCATCCAACCCAACGATGTTTCACGTGAAACCGTCCCCAATACCGTCGTTTTGCCAACGTTCCACGTGAAACACCTCAGCCGTTACAAATGATGCACCGCAATACCGCTATAATTCCGCCATTACCGAATCCAGAGAGTTTGCCGTCCGCGGCAAGATGACGATGCTTTATCCGACCGAGTTCGACGTGATCGTAGTGGGTGGCGGCCATGCCGGCACAGAGGCTGCGCTCGCCTCGGCCCGCATGGGCTGTAAGACGCTTCTGCTCACCCACAACATCGAGACCCTCGGTCAGATGAGCTGCAATCCCTCCATCGGCGGGATCGGCAAAGGCCATCTCGTCAAAGAGGTCGATGCACTGGGCGGGGCCATGGCCGCCGCGACCGACGAGAGCGGTATCCAGTTTCGCATCCTGAATTCGTCCAAAGGGCCGGCCGTGCGCGCCACCCGTGCCCAAGCTGACCGAATTCTCTACAAGCAGGCTATCCGCCATCGCCTCGAGAATCAGCCTAACCTTTGGCTCTTCCAGCAAGCCGTCGAAGACCTCATCGTCGAAGGCGAACGTGTCGTAGGCGCCATCACCCAAGTGGGGCTGCGTTTCCGCGCCCGCGCCGTGGTTCTCACCGCCGGCACCTTCCTCGACGGCAAAATCCACGTCGGGCTGAACAACTACGTTGGCGGGCGCGCCGGAGACCCGGCCGCCATCAGCCTGTCCGCTCGCCTCAAAGAGTTGAAACTACCGCAAGGTCGGTTGAAAACCGGTACGCCGCCGCGCATCGACGGCCGTTCCATCGACTTCTCCGTTCTCGAAGAACAGCCCGGTGACCTCGATCCCGTTCCCGTGTTCTCGTTTCTCGGCCGCCCCGAACAGCATCCGCGCCAAGTGCCGTGCTGGGTCACCCACACCAACGAACGCACCCACGATATCATCCGCGGCGGACTCGACCGGTCGCCCATGTACACCGGCGTTATCGAAGGCGTCGGTCCGCGCTATTGTCCGTCCATCGAAGACAAGATTCACCGCTTCGCCGACAAGACGTCGCACCAGATCTACCTCGAACCCGAAGGCCTCACGACCAACGAGTTCTACCCCAACGGCATCTCCACCAGCCTGCCGTTCGACGTACAACTCGAACTCGTCCGCTCGATGAAAGGCATGGAGAATGCCTACATCCTGCGCCCAGGCTATGCCATCGAATACGACTACTTCGATCCCCGTGGGCTGCGCAGCTCGCTCGAAACCCGCGTCATCTCCGGGCTCTTCTTCGCGGGGCAGATCAACGGAACGACGGGCTACGAAGAGGCCGCCGCCCAAGGGCTGCTCGCCGGCATCAACGCCGCGTTGCAAGTACAAGGCCGCGATGCCTGGTGCCCGCGCCGCGATCAGGCGTACCTTGGCGTGCTCGTCGACGACCTGATTACGCGTGGCGTCTCCGAACCCTACCGCATGTTCACCAGCCGCGCCGAGTATCGCCTGTCGCTGCGTGAAGACAATGCCGACATGCGTCTGACCGAAGTCGGCCGCGAACTCGGTGTCGTCGACGATACGCGCTGGGAATCGTTCTGCCGCAAACGCGACGCTGTTTCACGTGAAACAGAACGTCTCAAATCGACGTGGGTGACACCGAAAACCTTCCCGGCCGAAGATGCCGTGCCGCTGCTCGGCAAAGCCATCGACCATGAATACTCGCTGGCCGATTTGCTGCGTCGCCCGGAAGTTGGCTACGACGCCCTCATGGCCGTGCAGGGCGGTCGTCTTGCCGCCGAAACACCGCTCTCCGACGATCCACTGCAAGCGAACCAGATTCGTGAGCAGATCGAGATCGCCGCCAAGTATCAGGGCTACATCGACCGTCAGGCCGACGAGATCGTGCGCAAGGAAGCGAACGAAAACACCGTGCTGCCGGCCAACATCGACTACAACGACGTACGCGGACTATCGATCGAAGTGCGCCAGAAGCTGGGGGCGCAGCGGCCTGAGACATTGGGCCAGGCATCGCGTATCTCCGGCGTGACGCCCGCCGCGATCTCGCTGCTGATGATCCACCTCAAGAAAGGGCTCGGACGCCGTCGCGCGTCAGGGGAAGCGACCGCTGCCGCCGATGACGGCGACGCACACGCAGCCTGACGCGGAGCCCTCATGACCGATCCGCGACGTTCCGCCGCCAACGGCGGCAATGACCTGGCTGTGCTTTTGGCCGACGGCATCCGGCAACTCGGCCTGTCCATCAGCGAAGAACAACAGCGGTGCCTGCTCGACTACCAGGCGTTGCTGGCGAAATGGAATGCCTCGTTGCAGATGACCTCCATCCGCGAACCCCGCCAAATGGTCGTCAAGCACCTGCTCGATTCGCTCTCCATTCTGCCGCGCCTTGACCGTGAGCCGATTTCACGTGTGCTTGACGTGGGCTCAGGCGGTGGGCTGCCCGGCGTGGTGCTCGCGATTGTGCGTCCCGACTGGCAAGTGACGGTCAACGACATCGTGCACAAAAAAACAGCATTCCTCACCCAGGCCCGCGCGACATTCAAGTTGACCAATCTGACGGTCGTGACCGGCCGGGTCGAGTCACTCGCTGTTGGCAAAGAAGTGAGCGCACCTTTCGACGCCATCGTGTCGCGCGCCTTTGCTGAGCTGACCGATTTCGTCACCCTCGCGGGAGCCTTGCTGGCTCCCGATGGCAGCTTCTGGGCCATGAAAGGCGTGGCGTCAGAAAGCGAACTCGCGCTGCCCACCGGCTACACACTGGTTGAGCGCCTGGCGCTGAACGTCCCATTTCTCGACGCCGAGCGTCATTTGCTTCGCGTGAAGGTAACAGCATGAATAAGATGACCCGCTGGGCAGGGGCCGTCATGGTCAGTTTTTCGGTGGTTGCCGCGGTCGCCTGGGGGCAATCCGGACAAGAATCGCTGACGACACGCGTGCGGCCGGTACAGAAGATCGACAAAGCGCGCTACGTCGGCACCTGGTACGAAATAGCACGCTATCCGAATTTCTTCGAGCGAAAATGTGTGTCGGACGTGACGGCGCAGTATGCCGCGCGACCGGACGGGCGGATCGAAGTCACCAACCGATGCCGCAAGGACGATGGTACGTGGGTCAGCGATACCGGTCTGGCACGCACCGATGGGCAGGGCACCGGCACGGCCCGCTTCAAGGTGACGTTCGCGCCGCAATGGTTGCACTGGATTCCCTGGCTTTGGGCGAACTACTGGGTTATCGTGCTCGACGACGACTATCAGTTTGCCGCTGTCGGAGAGCCCAGTCGCGAGTACCTCTGGGTCCTCTCGCGAACGCCGACGATGGACGACAACGCACTGAATCAAATGCGTGCCCAGTTGCGCAAGCAGGGCTACGACACTGACAAACTGGTGTTGACGCCCCAAAAGGCGAGCGCCTCGGCAGTACCGCCCGCCGGCGCGTCTGACGCCGGTCAGCGAAAGTAATAACTGAGCTTTACTCAGGTAATCGAATTTGCGGGACGGAGCGAATCGCGCACGCCGGGCCTCAGCCAGTCGGCGGTCGCTGGCGGCGCGGCGCATTGGCCCCGGTTTCAGCCCGGCATGATCTGCACCCATCGCATCAACACGGCAGCATTCGGAGGACTACATCGGCATGGCGAAAATTTTCTGCGTGGCCAATCAGAAGGGCGGCGTCGGCAAGACGACCACCACGGTGAACCTCGCTGCCGGACTGGCGTCGCACGGGCAGCGTGTCCTGTTGGTCGACCTCGATCCGCAGGGCAATGCGACGATGGGCAGCGGCATCGACAAAGCCGCTCTCGAATCAAGCGTGTACGAAGTGCTGGTGGACGGTGCCGATGTGGTCGCGAGTTGCCAGCGCTCGGAGTCGGGGAGTTACGATGTGCTGCCCGCGAACCGTGAACTCGCGGGTGCGGACGTGGAACTCGTCTCGCTCGAAAATCGCGACACCCGATTGAAGCTGGCGCTCGCCAAAGTCGACGACGCGTACGATTTCATCCTCATCGACTGCCCGCCCACGCTCTCGCTGCTTACCCTCAACGGGTTGTGCGCGGCGCACGGCGTGATCATTCCGATGCAGTGCGAATATTTCGCGCTCGAAGGGTTGTCGGATCTCGTCAATACGATCAAGCAAGTGCACGCGAATCTGAACCGCGACCTGCAGGTGATCGGCCTGCTGCGCGTGATGTTCGATCCGCGCATCACGCTGCAGCAACAAGTCTCGGACCAGCTCAAGGAGCACTTCGGAGACAAGGTATTCAACGCGATCATTCCGCGCAATGTGCGACTCGCTGAAGCGCCGAGCTACGGCATGCCAGGCGTCGTTTTCGATCCTGCATCGCGTGGCGCGAAGGCGTATCTGCAATTCGGCGCGGAAATGATCGCGCGTATTCAAACTATGTAAGGCGCATTCGCGCAGGAACGCATTCACATGGCGACCAAGACCACCGCACTGAAGAAAAAGGGCCTGGGCCGCGGCCTCGAAGCCCTGCTCGGCGCCCACGCCGATAATCACAACGGCGCGACCGACGCGCGCGCCGACGGCGCACCGTCGGTCATGGCGCTCGAGCGCCTTCAGGCCGGCAAGTATCAGCCTCGCACTCGCATGGATGAGGGCGCACTGCAGGAACTTGCCGCGAGCATTCGCGCGCAGGGCCTGATGCAGCCGATTCTGGTGCGTCCCGTCGATGGTGAGAAGTACGAAATTATTGCGGGCGAGCGACGTTTTCGTGCCGCACGTATCGCCGGACTGGCCGAAGTGCCGGTGCTCGTGCGCGACGTGCCCGACGAAGCCGCCGCCGCGATGGCGCTCATCGAGAATATTCAGCGCGAAGACTTGAATCCGCTTGAAGAAGCGCAAGGCATTCAGCGGCTGCTCGGTGAGTTCAACTACACGCACGAGCAAGCCGCCGAATCGCTTGGCCGCTCGCGCAGCGCGGTGTCGAACCTGTTGCGCCTGCTCAATCTCGCGCATCCCGTGCAGACGATGCTGCTCGCGGGCGATCTCGACATGGGGCACGCGCGTGCGCTGCTCTCCGTCGACGCCGCCACGCAGATCACGCTCGCCAATCAAGTGGTGAACAAGCGTCTTTCGGTGCGCGACACGGAGCGCATCGTCAATGCGTCGCTCAAGCCGCAGGGAGACGGGATTCGTCGTCGCTCGGCGGAAGAGGGCGGTCGCGACGTGACGCGTCTCGAAGAAGAGTTGTCGGATTTGCTCGCGTCGAACGTCAAGATCAAGGTCGGCCGCAAAGGCGCCGGACAACTCACGATTGAATTCGGCAGCCTCGACGCGCTCGACGGCATTCTCGCGCGCATTCGTGCCGAATGACGTCGGTGTGTTGAGCGTCCTCTCGTGAGCGATCCCGCAGGCAAGTCCGTGGAGCCGACGAAGGCGAGCCCGTCGCAGACATCGGCCGTGCCAGCTTCATCGTCATCGGCAGCGTCATCGCCATCGTCACAGCACGGCACCGCAGCAACGCGTGCATTGCGCGCCCTGCGCGCAACCTACGAGCGCGTGCGCGACGATCGCGTGCTGGTCATCCTGCTCGTGGGCTTCGTCGCCTTGCAGATAGCCCGGCCGGCGAGCCTTGGGGACCTGTTCGCACGCATCGATCAGCACACGATTCTCACGCTCGCCGGATTGCTGATGCTCACGCGCGCGATCGATCAGAGCGGCTTCCTCGATTGGCTTGCTCAGCGCTTGCTGCGGGCGTTTCGCACCGAGCGACGTCTCGCGCTGTTGATGGTGGCGTTCGCCGCAGCCCTCTCCACGCTGCTCACCAACGACGTCGCCCTCTTTGCCGTCGTGCCGCTCGCGCAGTCGCTCGCACGCATTGCACCGGTGCGGATTGAACGGCTGATCATCTTCCTCGCGTTGGCGGTCAATGCCGGCTCGAGCCTCACGCCGCTCGGCAATCCGCAGAATCTCTTCCTGTGGCAACACAGTGGCATGGGCTTCGGAGCTTACGTCGTCATGATGACGCCTCTGACGTTGGCGCTCATGGCCGTGTTGCTCGTGACGTGTGCGATGGCGTTCGATTCCCGTGTGCTGCATTTTCAGCGGCGCGGCCCCGCGCATGACGTGCGCTGGCCGTTGCTGTGGGTCGCCCTGGCGCTGTTCGTGGCGTTCGTCGTGCTGGCGGATCACGGCGCTGCCACCTGGGCCTGCGCGGGTGTGGCGGCGGTCCTGCTGGTCGCGCGGCGCAATGCGGTGTTCGGTATCGACTGGTTGCTGCTCGCCATCTTCGTGCTGATGTTCGTGGTGCTGCGCGGTGTGGCCGGGTTACCCGAGGTGCGCGCGACGCTCGGTCAGGTGGATTTGTCCGGATCCGGTATGGCCTATATGGGGGCCGCGGTGCTGTCGCAGGTCATCAGCAACGTTCCCGCCGCGATCCTGCTCGCGGAGTACAGCCACAACTGGCCGGCGCTTGCGCATGGCGCGGCGGTCGGTGGCTTCGGCCTTGCAATCGGTTCGTTAGCCAACCTGATCGCATTGCGCATGGCGAAATCTGACAAGATCTGGTGGCGCTTTCATTGGCTCTCCCTCCCGTTTTATCTGGTGGCACTGTGTGTCGGATATGTTGCCCTCAAATGGGGATAATCGCGCATCGAATGACGTCAAGTCGCAGCGATTGCGCAGCGTTTGGGGCATTTGCCGCGCTGCACCATGAGGAAAATCGGGCTCCTTGAGAGTTGGCGCCAAATCGGAGCATGCACTGCACAATTTCGGCGAATTTGTTGCGTGTTTCGATTGACTGGGGTTCGTAATTTCCCGTAAAATCTCGCGGATTTATCTGCTTGAAGAGCCCATTCGTTTTGCACGAGTCGGGCGGGGAGGCTACGAGATGACCGACGAAAAACGGTCGGACTTGGAACCGAAACCGCAAGCGCCGGCACGTGCAGCATCAGAGGTCTGGGACGACGAGCAGGCGCAAGAAACCATCGTTCCGCTCACACGTGCGCAGGCTGAGCGCCTGTTCGGTCCCGATGTGGGGCGTGTGTCCCGTGTGACTCCATTCAGGGTGGTGGGAGCCCAGGTACTGCTGTCGCTGGTAGCGGCGCTGGCCTGGTGGTTACTCTCGGCATCGCCACGAGACGCGGCGGTGTCCGCATGGCTGGGTGGAATGGTCGGTTGGTTGCCGGGCGCATTGTTTGCGCTGCGGCTAAGAATGTCAGGTGATCGCCTCTCCGTCGGTTCGTTGATGGTGGGAGAGGCGGTCAAGGTAGCAACGACGATTGCGTTGTTTGTGGCCATAGCCTTCGGCTACCCAGGCGTGCACTGGATAGCGTTGCTGGTCACCTTCGTGCTCACGCTCAAAGTCTATTGGCTTGCGATGGCATTGAAGTAGCGGTGAAAACCCGCTCGCGCGTCGACACGCTACCGTGTGCGGATTTTCATAATTGGGTGTTTGATCGCTATGTCATTAGAAGCCGGCCACGCTCCGAGCCCGTCGGAGTACATTTCGCACCACCTGCAAAACCTTGCGAGTTCGACGCAAACCAAGATCGTCGATTTCTCGATCATCAACTGGGACACGATGTTCTGGTCGATCGCAATGGGCGTTCTGGGCTGTTTCGTGCTTTGGTTGGCTGCCCGTAAAGCGTCCTCGGGCGTGCCGAGCCGTTTCCAGGGGGCGGTTGAAATGCTCGTCGAAATGGTGGAAGACCAGTCGAAGAGCATCGTGCACGGCAATCGTGCGTTCATCGCACCGCTGGCGTTGACCGTGTTCGTCTGGGTCGCCCTCATGAACTCGCTGGACTTGCTGCCCGTCGATCTGCCGTCAAAGGTGATCGGGTGGGTCGGCCTGGGCGACATCATTACCCATCACCGCATCGTGCCGACGGCCGATCTGAACGGTACGCTGGGTATTTCCGTCGGCGTGCTGATCCTGATGCTGTACTACAGCTTCAAGATCAAGGGCGCGGGTGGTTTCATGCACGAGTTGTTCACGGCACCGTTCGGTAACCACTTCCTGCTGTGGATCCCGAACCTGCTGCTCAACCTGATCGAATTCTGTGCCAAGACCGTGTCGCTCGGTATGCGACTGTTCGGCAATATGTACGCCGGCGAACTGTTGTTCCTGCTGATCGCTCTGTTGGGCGGCATCTGGAGCTTTGGCGCGGATGCGTCGGTGCTGGGTTTTGTCGGTCACATCATTGCCGGCACCGCATGGGCGATTTTCCACATCCTGATCGTGTTGCTCCAGGCGTTCATCATGATGATGCTCACGCTGGTGTATATCGGCCAGGCGCACGACCATCATTGATGGGTCGTTGCAGGCAGTGACGTGTTTCCCGGTTTCACAGTTTTTCAAATTTAAAGTTTCAAGTCTCTAACCAAAAGGAGTAATCATGCAAGCTTTCATCGCCAACATCCAGGGTCTGACCGCCATCGCTATCGGCATTATCATCGGTCTGGGTGCTATCGGCGCCTGCCTGGGTATCGCGCTGATGGGCGGTAAGTACATCGAAGCGTGCGCCCGTCAGCCCGAGCTGATGAACCCGCTGCAAACGAAGATGTTCCTGCTGGCCGGCCTGATCGATGCGGCATTCCTGATCGGCGTGGGCGTTGCCATGCTGTTCGCGTTCGCGAACCCGCTGCTGTCGAAGCTCGCTTAAGTTTCTTTCGGCCGGTCGCGCAATGATCCGCGCGGCCAACTGGACATGAACGGCGCGCCCAAGCCAGCTGGCACCATGGGGCGCGCTGTTTTGCCAATCGACTCGCATCACCGAAAGGAAACACCGTGAACATAAACGCAACTCTGTTCGCGCAAACCGTCGTGTTTCTGATCCTGGCATGGTTCACGATGAAGTTCGTGTGGCCGCCGCTGATCAAGGCTATCGACGAACGCGCGAAGAAAATCGCTGACGGTCTGGCTGCCGCCGACAAGGGCAAGGCCGAACTGGACGCCGCCAACAAGCGCTCCACGCAAGCCCTCGCGGAAGCCCGCGACGAAGGCGCGAAGCGTATTGCCGACGCCGAGAAGCGTGCTCAGGCCGTGGCCGACGAAATCAAGGCCCAGGCGCAAGCCGAAGCCGCCCGAATCATCGCCAACGCCAAAGCCGAAGCCGAGAATCAGGCCGTCAAGGTCCGTGAATCGCTGCGCGAAGACGTTGCCGGTCTGGCTGTCAAGGGCGCCGAGCAGATCCTGAAGCGTGAAGTTGACGCCAAGGCCCATGCCGACCTGCTGAACCAACTCAAGGCAGAGCTCTGATCATGGCCGAACTCGCAACCATCGCTCGTCCGTACGCCGAAGCGCTGTTCCGCGTGGCCAAGACCGGCGACCTGAATCGCTGGTCGGGGCTGGTGCGCGAACTGGCGCAAGTGGCAGCGCTGTCCGAAGTGGCCAATCTGGCCGACGATCCGAAAATCACGCCGGCGCAAGTGGTCGATGTGCTGACCGCGGCCGTGAAATCGACCGACGCCGAAGTGCGCAACTTCGTCGCCGCTGTGGTCGAGAACGGCCGTCTGGCCGCCATGCCGGAGATCGCCGAACAGTTTGAAGCGTTGAAGAACGCTGCCTCCGGTTCGGCGGATGCCACGATCGAAAGCGCCTTCCCGCTCGAAGGCGAGCAACTGACCTCTCTGGTCAAGGGCCTCGAGCACAAGTTCGGCTGCAAGCTCAACGCGAGCGTGACGGTAGACCCGTCGCTCATCGGTGGCGTGCGTGTGGTGGTTGGCGACGAGGTGCTGGACACTTCGGTGCGCGCCCGCCTGGCAGCTATGCGGACGTCGCTGACGGCCTGAGGCCGGCGCGATACGACTGCGACGGCAAGAATTGAATATCAGGAGCACATATGCAACTCAATCCCTCTGAAATCAGCGAACTGATCAAGAGCCGGATTCAAGGTCTCGAGAGCGGCGCCGAAGTCCGTAACGAAGGCACCGTGATCTCGGTGACTGACGGTATCTGCCGCATCCATGGCCTGTCGGACGTGATGCAGGGCGAAATGCTGGAATTCCCGGGCAATACGTTCGGTCTGGCACTGAACCTCGAGCGCGACTCCGTCGGCGCCGTGATTTTGGGCGAATACGAGCACATCTCGGAAGGCGACACCGTCAAGTGCACGGGCCGCATTCTGGAAGTGCCGGTCGGCCCGGAACTGAAGGGCCGCGTCGTTGACGCACTGGGCCAGCCGATCGACGGCAAGGGTCCGATCAACGCCAAGCTCACCGACGCCATCGAAAAAATCGCCCCGGGCGTGATCTGGCGTAAGTCGGTGTCGCAACCGGTGCAGACCGGTATCAAGGCAATCGACGCCATGGTGCCGATCGGCCGCGGCCAGCGTGAGCTGATCATTGGTGACCGTCAGACGGGTAAGACCGCTGTGGCCATCGACGCGATCATCTCGCAGAAGGGCAAGGGCATGACCTGCGTGTACGTCGCCATCGGTCAGAAGGCCTCGTCGATCATGAACGTGGTGCGCAAGCTCGAAGAGCACGGCGCGATGGAATACACGATCATCGTGACGGCAACGGCGTCGGACTCGGCGGCCATGCAGTTCATCGCACCGTACGCCGGCTGCACGATGGGCGAGTACTTCCGCGATCGCGGCGAAGACGCGCTGATCATTTATGACGACTTGACCAAGCAAGCCTGGGCCTATCGTCAGATTTCGCTGCTGCTGCGCCGTCCGCCGGGCCGTGAAGCCTACCCGGGCGACGTGTTCTATCTCCACTCGCGTCTGCTCGAGCGTGCGGCGCGTGTCTCGGAAGAGTACGTCGAGAAGTTCACCAACGGCCAAATCAAGGGCCAGAGCGGTTCGCTGACCGCCCTGCCGGTGATTGAAACGCAAGCCGGCGACGTGACCGCCTTCGTTCCGACGAACGTGATTTCGATTACCGACGGCCAGATCTTCCTGGAAACCGACCTCTTCAACGCGGGTATCCGTCCGGCAATCAACGCCGGTATCTCGGTGTCGCGTGTGGGTGGTGCGGCGCAGACCAAGGTCATCAAGAAGCTGTCGGGCGGTATCCGTACCGACCTCGCACAGTACCGTGAGCTGGCTGCGTTCGCGCAGTTCGCCTCCGACCTGGACGAAGCGACCCGCAAGCAGCTCGAGCGCGGCCGCCGCGTGACGGAACTGCTCAAGCAGCCGCAGTACCAGCCGCTGCAGGTCTGGGAACTGGCCACGTCGCTGTTTGCCGCCAACAACGGCTATCTGGACGACCTCGAAGTCTCCCAGGTCCTGTCGTTCGAAAAGGGTCTGCGCGAAGTTCTGAAGACCAGCCACGGCGCGCTCATCGGCCGTATCGAAGAGACCAAAGATCTCTCGAAGGACGACGAAGCCGCCCTGCACGCTGCGATCAAGGACTTCAAGCAGACCGGCGCTTACTAATCCGGTTGAATCGGTAACTATTCAACGGACCCGGGAAGGCGCGATGTTCAGCCAACAGCGAACGTCGCGCCGAGACAAGGAGTAAGCAATGGCTGGAATGAAGGAAATTCGCGGCAAGATCAAGAGCGTGCAAAACACGCGCAAGATCACCAAGGCCATGGAAATGGTGGCCGCGTCGAAGATGCGCCGCGCGCAGGAACGCATGCGTCATGCCCGGCCGTACGCTGACAAGGTGCGCCAGATCGCCGCGCATATGGGCCAGGCGAATCCGGAATACCACCACCCGTTCATGGTGAAGCATGCCGACGCGAAAGCGGCCGGCTTCATCGTGGTGACGACGGACAAGGGTCTGTGCGGCGGCTTGAACACCAACGTGCTGCGTGCCGTGGTGGCCAAGATGAAGGACATCGAAGCGCAAGGCCTGAAGATCGAGGCCACTGCCATCGGCAGCAAGGGCTTCGGTTTCCTGAACCGTATCGGCGCGAAGGTGGTATCGCATGTCGTGCAACTGGGCGACACGCCACATCTGGACAAGTTGATCGGCGCAGTGAAGCTGCAGCTCGATGCGTACGCCGAAGGCAAGCTCGACGCCGTGTATCTGGCCTACAACCGCTTCGTCAACACGATGAAGCAGGAAGCCGTGGTCGAACAACTGCTGCCGCTGCCCGAGAAGTTCGAGGGTGCGTCGGACGACGCGAGCGCAGTGCCGGCACAGCATTCGTGGGACTACATCTACGAACCGGATGCGAAGACGGTCGTCGATGCCCTGTTGGTGCGTTACGTCGAAGCTGTCGTGTACCAGGCTGTCGCAGAGAACATGGCGTCGGAACAGTCCGCCCGTATGGTGGCCATGAAGGCCGCATCGGACAACGCGAAGACCGTGATCGGTGAATTGCAGATGATCTACAACAAGGGTCGTCAAGCCGCGATTACGAAGGAACTGTCCGAAATCGTGGGTGGCGCCGCCGCAGTCTAAGCGGTGGCACGGGCCGATGCGCCGCAAGGCGAAATGAATTTGAGTATCTAAAGGAAAAGCGATGAGTACTGCTTTGATTGAAGGCAAAATCGTACAGTGCATCGGCGCCGTTATCGACGTGGAATTCCCGCGCGAAAGCATGCCGAAGATCTACGACGCGCTCACCATGGAAGGGTCGGAACTGACGCTCGAAGTCCAGCAACAGCTGGGCGACGGCGTGGTTCGTACCATCTGTCTGGGTTCCTCCGAAGGCCTGCGCCGCGGCATGACGGTGCAAAACACCGGTCTGCCGATCACGGTGCCGGTCGGCAAGCCGACGCTGGGTCGCATCATGGACGTGCTGGGCCGTCCGATCGACGAAGCCGGTCCGATCGCCAAGGAACACACCCGTTCGATTCACCAGAAGGCACCGGCGTTCGACGAACTGTCGCCGTCGACCGAACTGCTCGAAACCGGCATCAAGGTGATCGACCTGATCTGCCCGTTCGCCAAGGGCGGTAAGGTGGGTCTGTTCGGTGGCGCCGGTGTGGGCAAGACCGTGAACATGATGGAACTCATCAATAACATCGCCAAGGAACACGGCGGTTATTCGGTGTTTGCCGGCGTGGGCGAGCGTACCCGTGAAGGGAACGACTTCTACCACGAAATGAAGGACTCGAACGTTCTGGACAAGGTCGCACTGGTGTACGGCCAGATGAACGAGCCGCCGGGCAACCGTCTGCGCGTCGCGCTGACCGGTCTGACGATGGCCGAGCACTTCCGTGACGAAGGTCGCGACGTGCTGTTCTTCGTGGACAACATCTACCGTTTCACGCTGGCCGGTACCGAAGTCTCGGCACTGCTCGGTCGTATGCCGTCCGCCGTGGGCTATCAGCCGACGCTGGCGGAAGAAATGGGTAAGCTGCAAGAGCGTATTACGTCGACCAAGACCGGCTCGATCACGTCGGTGCAAGCCGTGTACGTGCCTGCCGATGACTTGACCGACCCGTCGCCGGCCACCACCTTCGGTCACTTGGACGCCACCGTCGTTCTGTCGCGTGACATCGCCTCGCTGGGTATCTACCCGGCCGTCGATCCGCTCGACTCGACCTCGCGTCAGATCGACCCGAACGTGATTGGCGAAGAGCACTACACGGTGACCCGCCGCGTGCAATCGACGCTGCAGCGTTACAAGGAACTGCGCGACATTATCGCGATTCTGGGCATGGACGAACTGTCGCCGGACGACAAGCTCGCCGTGGCCCGTGCGCGTAAGATTCAGCGTTTCCTGTCGCAGCCGTTCCACGTGGCCGAAGTGTTCACGGGTTCGCCGGGCAAGTACGTTCCGCTCAAGGAAACGATCCGCGGCTTCAAGATGATCGTCGATGGCGAGTGCGACCACCTGCCGGAACAGGCGTTCTACATGGTTGGCACGATCGACGAAGCGTTCGAAAAAGCCAAGAAGATGCAGTAAACGGTTGAGTGCCGGGCGACGGCGGGGTCTCGCGAGAGACGCCACCGCTCGCCGGCAGGTGACTGTTGCGGGGCGGGGTAGCGAAGCGAGGACGGCAATGTTCGGACTGGCGCGCCTGCCGCTTCATCACACTCAACGGGAGCGATTATGGCAACCATTCAAGTAGACGTCGTCAGCGCCGAAGCGCAGATCTTCTCCGGTCCGGCGCGCTTTGTGGCGCTGCCTGGCGAAGCCGGCGAACTGGGCATTTTGCCCGGCCACACGCCGCTGATCACGCGCATCAAGCCGGGCGCGGTGCGTATCGAGGACGAGGCAGGGAACGAGGACTTCGTCTTCGTGGCCGGCGGCATTCTCGAAGTGCAACCGGGTACGGTGACCGTGCTCGCGGATACCGCAATTCGCGGCAAGGATTTGGACGAGGCCAAGGCTGCCGAAGCCAAGCGCCGTGCCGAAGAAGCGCTGTCGAACAAGGATTCGAACATCGAGTATGCGACTGCCCAAGCCGAACTGGCCGAAGCCATCGCCCAACTCGCTGCGATCCAGAAGTTCCGCAAGGTGAAGTAACGCCGCATGGCTGCGGCGACGGCCTCATGGTCGGCGCTGTACTCCATGCTCGCCGTAGTGCAACGAAGGTCATCTTTGCAACGACCATCGCCACGCCGCGGCCAAAAGCCCCATGCATGCAAGTGCGTGGGGCTTTTGTTTTGTCCGCGCATGTCCGCCGCCCGGGGGCACCGCGTGCCCACCGCCCCGCGTATTCTTCGCCCAACTCAGGGCCATCCCCACTCGTGCCGTTGCCAGAATTCCGTTAACGTAAACGTCAAGTCAGCATCGCGCGCTATTGTTATGACTAGCGCCCCCGTCGCTCGATGAGACGACAACAGGCGGGCCATTCACGCGGGCGAGCGCCGGACATCAGCATTTCACCCCTTCAGCATTGCTTCAGGAGACAAGCGCATGGAAAGCCGGGAAGATTCGGGCGTTGTACCTCGTAATGGACTGTCGTATGTGAAGGGTGACACCACCATTCCGCTATCGACGTTGACGGTGTTCGGTCTGCTCGCCGAGACAGCGGCGAAGTATCCAGAGCGGCAGGCCGTCGTGTTCCGTGAGCAGGGCGTGGATTGGACGTGGCGGGAATTCATCGCGCATGTGGATACGTTTGCCTCCGGGCTGATGTCGTTGGGCCTGAAGCAGGGCGATCGCGTGGGCATCTGGTCGCCGAACCGTGTGGAGTGGCTGGTCACGCAGTTCGCCACGGCACGGATCGGTTTGATTCTGGTGAACATCAATCCGGCGTACCGGCTGGCCGAACTCGAATACGCGATCAACAAGGTCGGATGTAAAGCGCTCATCGCGGCGGAGTCCTTCAAGACGTCGCGGTATCTCGACATGCTCAACACGCTCGCGCCCGAGCTGGCAGAGAGTTCTCCCGGTCAACTGCACTCGGCGAAGCTGCCGACGCTGCGCACCGTCATTCGCATGGGCTCGGGCGTGACGCCGGGCATGATGAATTACAGCGACGTGGTCACGCTCGGTGCGGATGCCGATCTCGACGCGCTGCGCGAGATCACCGATGGGCTCGATTGCTTCGACGCCATCAATATCCAGTTCACGAGCGGTACCACCGGCAACCCGAAGGGCGCCACGCTCACGCATCACAACATCGTCAACAACGGCCGTTACATCGCCATGGCGATGCGCTTCTCGGAGCATGACAGCTTGTGCATTCCGGTGCCGTTCTACCACTGTTTCGGCATGGTGCTGGCAGTGCTCGCCTGCGTGTCGACCGGGGCGACGATGGTGTTCCCGGGCGAGGCGTTCGACCCGAAGGCGACGATGGCCGCGGTGTCGGAAGAGCGCTGCACCGCATTGCACGGCGTGCCGACAATGTTCATCGCCCAGCTCGATCATCCGGACTTTGACATCTACCGGTTCGATACCTTGCGCACGGGCATCATGGCTGGCTCGCCGTGCCCGATCGAGACGATGAAGCGCGTGATCAGCCAAATGCACATGCACGAAGTTACGATTGCCTACGGCATGACGGAAACGAGTCCCGTGTCGTTCCAGACCACGACCACCGATCCGCTCGAGAAGCGCGTGACGACCGTCGGGCGCGTGCAGCCGCACCTCGAAGTGAAACTCGTGGATGCTGCCGGGGAGATCGTGCCGGTGGGCGAAAAGGGCGAACTTTGCACGAAGGGCTACTCGGTGATGCAGGGCTATTGGGACGACGAGCCGCGCACGCGTGAGGCGATCCGCGACGGCTGGATGCACACGGGCGATCTGGCCACGATCGACGAGGAAGGCTATTGCAATATCGTCGGCCGCGTAAAGGACATGCTCATTCGCGGGGGAGAGAACATCTACCCGCGCGAGATCGAGGAGTTCCTGTTCCGTCACCCGAAGGTGCAGGCGGTGCAGGTGTTCGGCGTGCCGGATGCGAAGTATGGCGAGGAAGTGTGCGCCTGGATCATTCTCAAACCGGGACAGAGCGCGACGGAAGACGATATCCGCGCCTTCTGCCAGGATCAGATCGCGCATTACAAGATTCCACGCTACATCCGCTTCGTGACCGAGATGCCGATGACGATCACGGGCAAGGTGCAGAAGTTCGTCATGCGCGAGCAGATGGTCGAATCGCT
Source organism: Pandoraea sp. XJJ-1 (assembly GCF_026802345.1). NCBI lineage: Bacteria > Pseudomonadati > Pseudomonadota > Betaproteobacteria > Burkholderiales > Burkholderiaceae > Pandoraea > Pandoraea sp. XJJ-1. The sequence continues at coordinate 5,287,065 of NZ_CP113827.1, read as the reverse complement.
GGGACTGTCGGAAGCGAAGACAGCCTGACCGCCGCCGGGTCGGGGCCCGCGTGAATGGCGGGCCCTTGCTTATTTCTTGAGCGCGCCCGGGGGCAATGCCGTATGATTCGGGATTACCCTAGGTTTCGCGCCATGCCTGCCCACACCTTCCGCACGGTTTTCGTTCTCGGCATTCTGTCGGCCATCGGCTCGCTGTCGATCGACATGTATCTGCCCGCGCTGCCGAGCATTGCACGCGAATTGAATACGACGGACGCGGCAGCGCAATTCTCGCTGGCGTCGTTCTTTATTGGTCTCGGGCTGGGCCAGTTGCTGCACGGGCCGCTGGCCGACCGTTACGGGCGCAAGCGGCCGCTCTACGCCGGTCTGGCGCTCTATACCATCGCGTCGGCCGGTTGTGCGCTCGCCACGAATATCGAGACGCTGATTGTCTGTCGCTTCATTCAGGCGGTGGGCGGCTGCGCATGCTTTGTGATCGCCCGTGCGATGGCGCGCGACCTGTTTGACACGAGCACCGTGGCGCGTGTGCTGTCGCGCATGACGCTCATCATGGGCGCGGCCCCGATCCTCGCACCGCTGATCGGCGGGCAAGTCCTGCTGGTCGTCGGCTGGCGCTGGATCTTCTGGGGCCTGACGGTGTTCGGCGCGCTGTGTTTCGCGATGTCCGTCTATTGGCTGCCGGAGACGCGCGCGGCTGCAAAACAGGCTCGCCATTGGCTCGCTACGGCGTGGCACAACTACGGCGCACTCGTGCGCGACCGCGAATTCATGGGCAATGCGCTTGCGGGGGGCATCTCCCAGGCGGGGATGTTCGCCTACATCACCGGCTCGCCCTTCGTGTTCATCAATCTGTACGGCGTCGACCCTGCGCACTACGGCTGGCTTTTCGGGCTGAACGCGTGCGGCATCATTGCCGGCTCGCAGGTCAACGCCCACCTGTTGCGCAAGCGCCGTCCGGCCGATGTGCTGCGTCGAACCAACAATCTGGTCGCCGTGCTGGGATTGTTGATGCTGGCGGTGGCGGCGCTCAAGCTCGGTGGACTGGTCGGGTTGATGGTGCCGCTGTTCGCCTATGTCACGAGCCTGGGCTTTTCCCAGCCGAATGCGGTGGCCGAAGCGCTGAACCGGCAGCATCAACGCGCCGGGGCCGCATCGGCCCTGCTGGGCGCGCTGCAATTCCTCGCCGCCGCGAGCGCGGGGGCCGCGGTCGGTCTGATGCACGCCCGCTCGGCGGTGCCGATGGCGGCCGTCATGGCCGTGTGCGGTGTGCTGTCTTGGTGTCTCCACACGGTACTGATCCGCCGCGCGGCCCGGGCGTTGCCCCCCGCTGCCGGACCGGCTTGATCCCGCGCTCCGCGCTACTTCGCCGCAAGTCGCGAACGCCGCCGCACCCGGCATCATCGAGTGTTGGAATCCCGCCACACTGGGAAGGGCACGAAAGACACTCGAGCGCCAATGCCGAAGATTTTCGGGGAACCGATGCGCGAAATTGTCTTCCAATCCTGACATTCGATACGCGTCATGCCCACCTGTAACAGTTTGTAATTGGACTGTTCGTGCGCCGGCGCGATAGGCAAAGTGCGATGCATAGCCCTCCTGCAAAGCCCCCGGAAATTTTTTGCAAGAATGGCTAAAGTTCGGCACCCGCTTGCCGAAATACAGTCGAGTAGTAAAGCGCAGCTTCATGACGTCTTCGTGACGCTGACATGATTTCGCCACGATCGCTATCCCCAGGCGTGTCGAGGGGGCCGCTTGCGCCCCGTCTGTAGGAAAAATTCCTACAAATAACTTCCGCTTTTCTCACCGCCCCACGTAGTTTTTCTCCGATTTCTTTATCTTTCGCCCTTGTCCACAATGCGAGGGACTAGGCAGTCGTACGCCAGATCCATCCATTGCGCCGGGGGGCCGCATGCGAAACAGCGAAACACTCAATGAGATTCGTGAATTGAATCTCTCTTATCTCGTCCTGGCTCAGCGCCTGATCCGTGAGGATCGTGCCGCGGCAATGTTCCGCATGGGGATCAGCGACCAACTGGCCGACGTGCTCGGCCGTCTCACATTGGCTCAACTCGTCAAATTCGCGGGGTCGAACCAGCTTCTGTGTCGATTTCGCTTCGACGACCACGTAATGCTGTCGAGTCTTACGCACAGTGCGAAAGACGTGGGTATGCAGCAGTCGCACGCTTCGATTCTGTTGGCGGGGCAACCCGTCGAGCAGATCGGCTAAGCACGCCACGCACGCTACGCCGCCCGGTGGGCGGCGCTTCGCGTGACTTGCCAGGAAGTTTGCCCATGCGTACCAAAAGCGTCGTTCTCGAGGCCCGTGAAATTCAGTTGGCCATCGAGCTGATTGAACTCGGCGCCCGCCTCCAATTGTTGGAAGCTGAAACGAGCCTGAGCCGTGACCGGCTCATCAAACTCTACAAAGAACTCAAGGGGGCATCGCCGCCCAAGGGCATGCTGCCGTTCTCGACCGATTGGTTCGTGACGTGGTTGCCGAACATCCATTCGTCGCTTTTCCACAATATCTATCGCCACCTCGTGCAGCACGGCGGGTGCCAGGGCATCGAAGCCATCGTCAAGGCGTACCGCCTGTACATGGAGCACGTGGAGATGCATGACTGGGAAGCGGTGCTCGGGTTTACACGCGCGTGGACGCTCGTTCGCTTCTTCGACAGCAAGATGTTGCAAATGACGCCGTGCACGCGCTGCGGCGGACATTTCGTCACGCACGCCCATGAGCCGCATGGCCAGTACGTTTGCGGACTTTGCCAGCCCCCGTCGCGCGCCGGCAAGACCCGCAAGGCGAAGCATGCGCCCGCGGCCGATCTGGCGCCGGTCACCGAAATTTCTCCATTGGCCGCCTAGGCAAGCCTACGTCACGAGGTCGCACCCCCTACAGTTTCCCTGCGTGTCTGCCGTTAAGCCCTCTGAACAGGACGGACAATTTTCCGTAGACGTATTTTTGCGAGAGGTATCCGGCAGTGCTTGTCGTCATTGGTTACATCATCGTTCTGGCATCGGTCTTTGGCGGTTTCGTCATGGGCGGAGGCCACTTGGGCGCGCTGTTTCAGCCGACCGAGCTGCTGATCATCGGTGGCGCGGGCATCGGCTCGTTCGTGGTGGGCAACAACAGCAAGGCGATCAAGGCGACGATGAAGGCGCTGCCGATGCTGTTCAAGGGCTCGAAATACACCAAGGATCTGTACATGGAGCTGATGGCGCTCCTGTACGTGCTGCTCGCGAAAGCGCGCAAGGACGGCATGCTCGCCATCGAAGGCGACGTGGAAGACCCGGCATCGAGCCCGGTGTTCTCGCAATATCCGCGCATTCTCGGCGAGCCGCGCATCATGGAATTCCTCACCGACTACCTGCGCCTGATGGTCAGCGGCAACATGAACGCGTTCGAGATCGAGAACCTGATGGATCACGAAATCGAAACGTACCGTCATGAAGGCGAAGTCCCCGCGCACTGTCTGCAGAAGACGGGCGACGCCATGCCCGCTTTCGGTATCGTGGCGGCCGTGATGGGCGTGGTGCACACGATGGCGTCGGCCGACCAGCCGCCGGCGGTGTTGGGCGCGCTGATCGCCCAGGCCCTCGTGGGCACGTTCCTCGGCATTTTGCTCGCCTACGGCTTCATCTCGCCGCTGGCGCAGCTCATCGAACACCGCATCAACGAATCCGTGAAGCTCTACGAGTGCATCAAGGTCACGCTGCTCGCCAGCCTGAACGGTTACGCGCCGGCACTCTCGGTCGAGTTCGGCCGCAAGGTGCTGTATTCCACCGTCCGTCCGTCGTTCGCCGAGCTCGAAGAGCACGTGCGACAGGTCAAGGCACGCTGACGGGCCGCAGCAATGAGCGAGAAAGAAGAGCGGCCCATCATCGTCAAGCGCCGCGCGCGCAGCGCGCACGGCCATCACGGCGGCGCGTGGAAGATTGCGTACGCCGACTTCATGACGGCGATGATGGCGTTCTTCTTGCTGATGTGGCTGCTCAGTTCGGCGACGAGCAAGGAGCTGACGGGGATTGCCGAATACTTCCGCACGCCGCTCATGGTCGCGCTCTCCGGCGGACATAACGCGGCCGACAATAGCGGTGTCATTCCCGGTGGCGGCCCCGACACGACCCGCACCGACGGCCAGAAATCGCGCGGCGATCAAGCCAGATCGCGTCAGGCGATGTCGGCCGAGCTGGCCGAGCGGGCCGAAGCGCAGCGTTTGCGCGAACTCAAGGCGCGCATCGAGAAGGCAATCGAGAACAATCCTACGCTCAAGCAGTTCCGCAAGCAGTTGCTCATCGACGTGACGACCGAGGGCTTGCGCATTCAGATCGTGGACGACCAGAACCGGCCGATGTTCGCCAACGCGAGCGCGCAGGTGCAGCCGTATATGCGTGACATCCTGCGCGAGATCGGCAAGTCGCTCAACGACATGCCGAACCGCATCAGCCTGTCGGGCCACACCGATGCCACCGCCTACGCACAGGGCGACAAGAGCTACAGCAACTGGGAGTTGTCGGCCGATCGCGCGAACGCGTCGCGTCGCGAACTGATTGCCGGCGGTCTCGACGGCGAAAAGGTGCTGCGCGTGGTGGGCCTGGCGTCCACCGTGCCGCTCGATCGCGACAACGCGTACAACCCGATCAATCGCCGCATCAGCATCATCGTGCTCAATCGACGCGCAGAGCAGTCGGTCAAGCGCGAGGCCGACCAACCGACGATCGACGCAGCGAACGCCCGCGGCGCCGGCAGCGATGCCGTGAACGCCCTCATCAACGGCGAGCTGCCGGCACCGCCTGCTCCCCCGGCGGCACCCGACGCCGCTCTGCGATAACGGACAAGAGGAGACGCATGCAGGCCCTTCGAAACACGATTCTCGCCGTCGACGATTCTGCGTCGATGCGTCAGATACTGGCGGCCACGCTTGACGAGGCCGGCTACGCCGTGACGACTGCCCGCGACGGGCAGGAGGCCCTGGCGCTGGCGTCGAACGCGGCGTTCGATCTGGTGCTGACCGACCAGCACATGCCTGGCATGGACGGCCTGTCGCTCATTCGCGCGCTGCGCGAACTCGACACGTTTGCCCAAACGCCGATTCTGGTGCTCACCACCGAAGTCGACGGCGCGTACAAAGCCGCGGCGCGCGAAGCGGGCGCCAGCGGCTGGCTGATCAAACCGGTCGACCCCGAGGCATTGGTCGACGTAGTGGGCTCGCTCGTCGGCGAAGGCGCATGACGATGTCGTCGATGGCACAACCAAGTTAGGACGAGGAAATCGGTGGATATCACCCAGTTCTACCAGACCTTTTTCGATGAAGCGGAAGAGTTGCTCGCCGAGATGGAGCATCTTCTGCTCGCGCTCGATATCAATGCACCCGATAACGAGCAGCTCAATGCGATCTTCCGTGCGGCCCACTCGATCAAGGGCGGCGCCGCGACGTTCGGCTTCACCGCGCTCACCGAGACCACTCACCTGCTGGAAAACCTGCTGGACCGCGCGCGCCGCGGCGAATTGCAGTTGCGCACCGAGATGGTCGACACCTTCCTGGAAACCAAAGACGTGTTGCATCAACAGTTGAATGCCTACCGCGCCTCCAGTGAGCCCGATGCCGAGGCGATGAAGCGCATCTGCGCAGTGCTCCAGCAGCTCGCCGCGGAGGAAAGCGGCGCGCCTGCCCCTGCGGCCGCACCGGCTGCGCCGGTACCCTCCGCAGCGCCAGCCGCGCCAGCCGCCCCCGAAGCCGCTGCCGGGCCGGCGACGGACGCGAGCGGCGCGCCCGCAAGCGCTGTCCCGCCGGGCCAGACGCGTCTGAAGGTCACGCTCACCGGCGTGGGCGAGAAGGATCAGACGTTGCTCGCGGAAGAACTGGGCAACCTGGGCGACGTGGCTGGCCGCCAGTCGAGCGGCGACACGCTGCACCTGTGGCTCGATACCACGTGCGGCGCCGACGACATTCTCGCGGTGTGCTGCTTCGTGATCGAGCCGTCGCAGATCGACGTGCAGGACGCGGCGACGGCGGCCGCGGCGATGGCCGCCGCGGCACCGGTCGAGCCGACGGTGGCCGCCCCGGTCCAGACCTCGGAAATCTTTGCTCCGGCGCCGGTCGTCGCGACACCGATCGAAGTGCCGGTCGCCGCCCCGGTGGCGGCGGCGGCCCAGGAGGCACCGGTGCCGCCGCCTGCGGCCGAGCCGATCATCGTGCCGCCTGAGGCGCCCGCCGCGCATGCCGGCGCTGGCGGTGGTGGCAATGGGGCGCATCCTCCGGCAGAGAAGCGCGTGGCCGCACCGGCAGGCGGCGCGGCCGGACACGAGAACAGTTCGATTCGCGTGGGCGTGGAGAAGGTCGATCAGCTCATCAACCTGGTGGGCGAGCTGGTGATTACGCAGGCGATGCTCGCGCAAACGGCGAGCAGCCTCGATCCGATGCTTCACGATCGCCTGTTCAACGGCATGGGCCAGCTCGAGCGCAATGCGCGCGACCTGCAAGAGGCCGTGATGTCCATCCGCATGATGCCGATGGATTACGTATTCTCGCGCTTCCCGCGCCTGGTGCGCGACCTCGCGACCAAGCTGGGCAAGCAGATCGAACTCGTCACGTTCGGTCAGGCGACCGAACTCGACAAGAGCCTGATCGAGCGCATCATCGATCCGCTCACGCACCTCGTGCGCAACAGCCTCGATCACGGCATCGAGACGACGGAGCTGCGCCTGGCCTCGGGCAAGGACCCGGTCGGTCAGCTCGTGCTGTCCGCGGCGCATCAGGGCGGCAACATCGTGATCGAAGTGAGCGACGACGGCGCGGGCCTGCGTCGCGAAAAGATCCTTGCCAAGGCCCAGCAGCAGGGGCTGCCGGTCTCGGACTCGATGTCCGACGAAGACGTGTGGCAACTGATCTTCATGCCGGGCTTCTCCACCGCCGAGGCGATCACCGACGTGTCGGGCCGCGGCGTGGGCATGGACGTCGTCAAGCGCAACATCCAGCAGATGGGCGGGCACGTGGAGATTCTGTCCACGCGCGGCAAGGGCACCACGATCCGCATCGTGCTGCCGCTCACGCTCGCGATTCTCGACGGCATGTCCGTCAAGGTCGGACCGGAGATCTTCATTCTGCCGCTGAACTTCGTGATGGAGTCGCTGCAGCCGCGTCGCGACGACATTCGCGCCGTGACCGGCGAAGGTCAGGTCGTGCTGGTGCGCGGCGAGTACCTGCCGCTCGTCGAGCTTTACCGCGCGTTCGACGTGCCGGAGGCGCGCGCCGATCCCACGCAGGGCATCATCGTGATCCTTCAGGCCGAAGGCCGCCGCTTTGCGCTGCTCGTCGACGAACTGGTCGGTCAGCAGCAAGTCGTGGTGAAGAATCTCGAAACCAATTACCGCCGTATTCACGGTATTTCCGCCGCCACCATCATGGGTGACGGCAGTGTGGCATTGATCGTCGACGTGGCGGCGCTTCAGCGCGGCCAGCGCTCGGCGGCCGCCACCATCTTCAACTGAAGTCGGAGACGCGTCAGATGGACAACCTTTCGCAAGAACATGCCGTGTCGCGCCAGGGCGGCGCCATGCAGACCGATGGCGACGGTCAGGAGTTTCTGGTCTTCACGCTCGGTGACGAGGAATACGGCATCGACATTCTGAAGGTGCAGGAGATTCGCGGCTACGACGCGGTCACGCGCATCGCCAATGCGCCGGACTTCATCAAGGGCGTGATCAATCTGCGCGGCATCATCGTGCCGATCGTGGACATGCGGATCAAATTCCGTCTGGGCCGCGTCGAGTACAACACGCAAACGGTCGTGATCATTCTGAACGTGGCGGGCCGCGTGGTCGGCATGGTGGTCGACGGGGTCTCCGACGTGCTCACGCTCGCCCGTGGCGAAATCAAGCCGGCGCCGGAATTCGGCGCGCAACTGGCCACCGAGTACATCACCGGACTGGGCACCGTCGAAGGCCGCATGCTGATCCTGATGGACATCGAGAAGCTCATGACCAGCAGCGACATGGCGCTCATCGAGCGCCTGGCGAGCTGAGACCCGGCGCGCCACCCGACACGCCTGACACACCCGAGCCCCCCCGACCTGTCATTCACGGAGACCGAGCACGTGCGCAATAACCAGCCCGTCACCCAAAACGAATTCGTCATCGGCGAGCATCAGTACCTGATCTCACGGACGGATCTGAAGGGGCGGATCACGTATGCCAATCCCGCCTTCGTGGAGGTGAGCGGCTATTCGCGTGAAGAACTGCTGGGCGCACCGCACAACATCGTTCGCCATCCGGACATGCCGCCGGAAGCTTTCGGCGATCTGTGGGAGACGGTCAAGCGCGGCGATACGTGGACCGGGTTGGTCAAGAACCGCCGCAAGAACGGCGATTTCTACTGGGTGCTCGCAACGGTCACGCCGACGTTGGAAAACGGTGCCGTGGTGGGCTTCACGTCGGTGCGTGTGCGTCCGGCGGCAGGTACGACGGCGCAGGCCGAGACGGTCTACGCGCGCTTTCGCAGCGGGCAGGCCGGCAACTTGCGCATTCGCGGCGGTCAGGTCGAGCGCGGCGGATTCGCGGCGGTGGCGCGCAAGATCCGTCTGGACACGCTGCGCGCACGGCTAACCGGGATCATCGTGCTCGGTGCGACGCTGTTGGCCGTGGTCGGCGGTCTGGGCCTCTGGGGGATGTCGAGCAGCAACGGAAAACTGCTGCGCGTCTATCAGCACGGCATGGTGCCGGTAAGTACGCTGGCCGTCATCGGCCAGAAGCTCGACCGCGACGTCTTGCTCGTGGCCGAAGCGGTGGGCAGCCCGAATCTCGACGCGATGAAACGCGCGGGCGATGAGATCACGAGCAGCCTCGACGACATCAACCGCGAGTGGACCGAATACATGGCGTCGGTCGACCCGGACACGCGCGCACAAGCCGAGCGCTTCAACACGATTCGCCAGCGCTTTACGACCGACGGCCTGCAACAGACGGTCGAGATGCTCAAGGCCGGTTCGGCCGAAGGCGCCCAGCAGACGTATCTCGAAAAGGTGAAGCCGGCCTATGGCCCGATGCGTGACGAGCTCAATGTGCTCACGCGCCTTGAACTCACCCAGGCGACCGACCTGTATCAGCAATCGCAGAAAGCCCACACCTTCGTGCGTGCGGCCACCGTGATCGCGGTGATCGGCGGCATCATCCTCTTGTTCGTTCTCGGCAGCGTGCTGCGTCGCGCGATCAATCACCCATTGCGCGTGGCGCTCTCGATGTCGAAGCAGATCGCGGCGGGCGACTTGACTGTCAAGGCGGAAGGCACGGGACGCGACGAGATCGGCCAGTTGCTTTTCGGCCTCACCGTCATGAAGAACAGCCTGCTGTCCATCGTTTCGGACGTGCGCGAAGGCATCGAATCGATCAACGTGGCCTCGCACGAAATCGCGGCGGGCAACACCGATCTGTCGGCGCGCACGGAGCAGCAGGCGGCCTCGCTGGAAGAGACGGCGTCGTCGATGGAGCAGCTCACGGCCACGGTCAAACAGAACGCCGACAACGCCAAGCAGGCGAGCGTGCTGGCCGTGAACGCGTCTGAGATCGCCGCCCGCGGCGGCCGTGTGGTCGGCAACGTGGTCGACACGATGCACGGGATTTCGTCGAGTTCGCACAAGATCGTCGACATCATCAGCGTGATCGAAGGCATCGCGTTCCAGACCAACATCCTTGCGTTGAACGCGGCGGTGGAAGCGGCACGCGCGGGCGAGCAGGGCCGCGGCTTTGCCGTGGTGGCCGGCGAAGTGCGCACGCTGGCGCAGCGCAGCGCGGCGGCGGCCAAGGAAATCAAGGTGCTGATCGAAGACTCGGTCGGGCGCGTGGAGAGCGGCTCGACGCTGGTGGCGCAGGCCGGTCAGACGATGGAGGAAATCGTGCAGGCGGTGCAGCGCGTGACCGACATCATGGGCGAGATCTCGGCGGCATCGAGCGAACAGTCGAGCGGCATCGAGCAGGTCAATCGCGCCGTGACGCAGATGGACGAAGTCACGCAGCAGAACGCGGCACTCGTGGAAGAAGCGGCGGCGGCCGCCGGCTCGCTCGAAGATCAGGCGGGTCGCTTGCGCGACGCCGTGGCTGTCTTCCGTGTCGGCGATGCCTTCAAGGCGGCAGCGGCGCACAGTACCACCGTGCATCACAGCGCCTCCGCGCAAGGCCAGCCGGAGGCCGCTACGTCGGTGGCCCCGGCGGTCTCGGCGGCCCGCGCGGCACCGGCACGGGCCAGCGCAGGCGGTGCTACGCGCACCGTCACGCGACGCCCGCAGTCACCGGCGCCGACGGCGCCCGCCGCCGCCGGCACGCCGGAGGACGCGCAGGTGCTGCAAATGGCCGCGCGTCGAGGCAAGGCGCCGGCGGGCGGATCGACCGGATCGACGTCGAGCGCAAACGCGAGCGATTCGGGCGAGTGGGAAGAATTCTGACGGGTCGGTAATTCGGATAGTTGAGATGGATACACCGGCCGCAGGCCGGTCTTCACGAGGTAGAGATCGTTATGTTTAAGAATGTCACCATCCGGGCACGGCTGACGCTGGCGCTGGGACTCTTCATGGTGCTGCTGGTCGTCGGCGCCGCGGCGGGTCTCCTCTCGCTGCAACAAAGCAATGCGTCGCTGCGCGATATCTACAGGAACGACATGGCGTCGTCGCGCTCCCTCGCACAGACGACGATTTCCACCCTGACGGCTCGCGTGACGCTCTCGCGCATCGAGTTCATTGCCGATCCGACCGAGATCAAGACGGCCATCGAGCGCGTCCGTCAGAACCTCAAGGCGGCAGACGACGCGTGGGGCGCTTACGCGGCGAAGCCCATGTCCGACAGCGAAAAGCCGTTGGCCGATGCAGTGATCTCCGCCCGTGGCAAGGTGGTCAACGAGGGCATCGTGCCCGCACTCAAGGCCATTGAGTCGGGCGATATCCCGGACTTCCACGCCAAGACGGTCATGGACGTGCCGCGCCTCTTCTCCGATTACACCAAGGCGATGGTGGCGTTGGCCGACTTGCAGAACAAGACTGCCGAGAACCGCTACCTGGCCGCCCAGGCGCGTTACACGCTGGTGATGTGGCTGGTCGGCATCGGCCTGGTCATCGGCCTGCTCGTGGGCATCATCACGCAGATCACGCTCACGCGCGCCGTCGTCGGCCCCATCGACGACGCCATCAAGCATTTCGAGAGGATCGCGGGCGGCGACCTGACGCAGCGCATCGAAGTGTGGAACGACACCGAAACCGGGCGTCTGTTCAAGGGCGTGAAGCATATGCAGGACAGCCTCGTGCGCACGGTGACGGAGGTCCGCTCGGGCACCGAGTCGATCACCTCGGCCGCGCAGCAGATTGCCGCGGGAAACACCGATCTGTCGGCACGCACCGAACAGCAGGCCGCGTCGCTCGAAGAGACGGCGTCGTCGATGGAGCAGCTCACCGCCACCGTCAAGCAGAACGCGGACAACGCGCGCCAGGCGAGCCAGCTTGCCGTGACCGCTTCGGACATCGCCGCACGCGGCGGCGAAGTGGTGGGCCGCGTGGTCGGCACGATGCAGGGTATCTCGACCAGCTCGAGCAAGATCGTCGACATCATCAGCGTAATCGACGGGATTGCCTTTCAGACCAACATTCTGGCGCTGAATGCGGCGGTGGAAGCCGCGCGCGCCGGCGAACAGGGCCGTGGTTTCGCGGTGGTAGCGGGCGAAGTGCGCACGCTGGCGCAGCGTAGTGCGGCGGCGGCCAAGGAAATCAAGGAACTGATCGAAGACTCCTCCCACAAGGTCCAGGACGGCTCCTCGCTCGTCGAACAAGCCGGTCAGACGATGGAAGAGATCGTGCAGGCGGTCAAGCGCGTGACCGACATCATGGGCGAGATCTCGGCGGCATCGAGCGAGCAATCGGGCGGCATTGAACAGGTCAATCGCGCCGTCACGCAGATGGACGAAGTCACGCAGCAGAACGCGGCGCTTGTGGAAGAAGCCGCGGCCGCGGCCGGCTCGCTCGAAGAGCAGGCCAATCGTCTGAAGACGGTCGTCTCGGTGTTCCGTCTGGACGCCAGTCAGGCGGCGTCCAGCCACACGGCGCCGACGCTCGCGGCCGCACCGGTGGTCCGCCCCGTTGCAAAGAAGGTGAAGGCGACGGCGCCCGCTGCGTCCGCACCGACGTCAGCGGTGGCCCCGAAGGCCGCGCCCGCCGCGCCGCGCAGACCGGCACCGGCGGCGGCTGCCCCTGCGGCAAGCGCCCGCACCGGCACGGATGACGCCAGCGGCGACTGGGAGACCTTCTGATCGCGCGCCGCGCGCGCTCTGGCAGCAATCGGCAAGACGAAAACCGTCGCGCGCATCGCGCACGCGACGTGCAGGCAGTGGAGGGTCACATCATGAAGCAATTGAGTCTCAAGGCAAAACTCTGGTCCGCGCTTGCGCTGATGTGGCTGGGTCTTTTGATTTTCGGCGGCTGGGCCGCCTGGCATGAACGCAGCACGATGGTGTCGGAGCGGCGTGCGGCGGTGCAAAGCGTCGTCACGAGTGCCGACGGTATCGTGCGCGACTACGCGGCACAAGCGGCGGCGGGCAAGATCAGCGTCGACGAAGCGAAGCAACAGGCCATGGCTCGCCTGAAGACGATGCGCTATGGCGACAGCGGCTACCTGGTCGTGTTCGACTCGAAGCCGGTCGTGCTCATGCATCCGACGCTGGCCGATCTGGTGAACAAGGACGTCTCGAACTATAAGGATTCGAACGGCAAGCTGCTGTTCGTCGAGATGGCTCGTGTCGCCAAGGAGAAGGGCTCGGGCTTCGTCGAATACCACGGTCGTGTCGCGGGCAGCGACAAGCGCCTGGAAAAGCTCTCGTTCGTGAAGTACTTCGCGCCGTGGGACTGGAGTGTGATGAGCGGCATGTACATGCAGGACGTCGACGAAGCGTTCTACAGTGCGTTGATTCGCTACGGCATTGCCCTGTTGCTCATCGGCGCCATCGTGACGGCCGCGATGATCGCGATCATTCGCAACGTGCAGCGCAGCCTCGGCGGCGAGCCGGAATACGCGGCCGACATCGCCCATCGCATCGCGAGTGGCGATCTGCAAAGCCACGTGATGCTGGCGCCGGGCGACAACAGCAGCCTGCTCTATGCGATGCAACGCATGCAGCGCACGTTGGCCGAGACCATCGGGCAGATCCGCGAGGGCACCGAATCGATCACGACGGCGGCGCAGGAAATTGCGGCGGGCAACACCGATCTGTCGGCACGCACCGAACAGCAGGCCGCGTCGCTAGAAGAAACGGCGTCGTCGATGGAGCAACTCACCGCCACCGTCAAGCAGAACGCCGACAACGCGCGCCAGGCGAGCCAGCTTGCCGTGAACGCGTCGGAGATCGCGACCCGTGGCGGTCAGGTCTCCGGAAAGGTGGGCGAGACGATGGACGGCATCTCGACCAGCTCGAGCAAGATCGTCGACATCATCGGTGTGATCGACGGGATCGCATTCCAGACCAACATTCTGGCGCTGAACGCTGCCGTGGAAGCCGCCCGTGCGGGCGAGCAGGGCCGTGGCTTTGCCGTGGTGGCGGGCGAAGTGCGCACGCTGGCGCAGCGCAGTGCGGCAGCGGCGAAGGAAATCAAGGCGCTGATCGAAGAGTCGGCGCGCCGCGTGCAGGACGGTACGGCGCTCGTCGCTCAGCAGCGGCAGACCATGGGTGAGATCGTGCAGGCGGTCAAGCGCGTGACGGACATCATGGGGGAGATCTCGGCGGCATCGAACGAGCAGTCGAGCGGTATCGAGCAGGTCAACCGCGCCGTGACGCAGATGGATGAGGTGACGCAGCAGAACGCGGCGCTCGTGGAAGAAGCGGCCGCCGCTGCGGGATCGCTGGAATCGCAGGCGCACGATCTGCGCGCGGCGGTGGCGGTGTTCCAGACGAGCGGTGCCGGCGGGGCCGTTCACGCGATGGGCGCGCCGCGTCGCGGGCCGGCGCCGCAACCCCTGGCTCGCGCGGCATAGCGCGAACAATTGCCGCGGTGGCAAAGTGAGACGACATGACTGATTCGCGCACGACATCACCTACGACACGTCGAGGCGCCGCGGGCATCGACGGCGACGTCGGCTCGCGCAGCGCGGATTTCGCGCGCGCCAGCGGTGCTGCCCTCTCCGGCGAGCGCGACTTCACCTTCTCGCTGACCGATTTCGGCCGCATCCGTCATCTGATCTATCAGCGCGCCGGGATCGCCCTGGCGGAGCACAAGCGCGAAATGGTGTACAGCCGCATCGCGCGGCGTCTGCGCGCGCTCGGGATGACGAGCTTCACCGAATACCTCGACATGCTCGAGGCTGACACCGGCGAGACCGAATGGGAGTCGTTCACCAACGCGTTGACGACCAACCTGACGTCGTTCTTCCGCGAGTCGCATCATTTCCCGCTGCTCGCCGACTTCGTGCGTCAGCGGGCCAAACCGATCTCGATCTGGTGCTGCGCGGCGTCGACCGGCGAAGAGCCGTATTCGATTGCGATGACGCTCGTCGACACGCTCGGCACGCGGCCCAGCGCGAGCGTGCTCGCCACCGATCTCGACACGCAGGTGCTCGCGCGGGCATCGAGCGCGGTCTACAGCGGCGAGCAGACCGGCAAGCTCTCGCAAGAGCAGTTGCGCCGCCACTTCCTGCGGGGCACGGGCGCCAACGAGGGCAAGATCAAGGTGCGCCCGGAGCTGCAGCAGCTCGTGACGTTCGCGCCGCTCAACCTGCTCGCGCCGTCGTGGCAGATCGGCGGTCCGTTCGACGTCATTTTCTGCCGCAATGTGATGATCTATTTCGACAAGGCCACGCAAGCGCGCATTCTCGAGCGCTTCGTGCCCTTGCTCAAGCCGGATGGTTTGCTTTTCGCCGGGCACTCCGAGAACTTCACCTACGTGAGCCAGGCGTTCCGGCTGCGCGGGCAGACGGTGTACGAGCTGGCCGGCTCGACCGCGCGAGGGGCCTGACATGACGCAGCCACTGGCCGAGGCGCTCGCCACCAACCACTACTTCGACAATGCGTTCGACACGCAGGCGGTGAAGCTGCTGCCGTCCGAGTACTACGTCACGACCGACGACATCATGCTCGTGACGGTGCTCGGGTCGTGCGTGGCCGCGTGTGTGCGCGATACCGTCACGGGTATCGGCGGCATGAATCATTTCATGCTGCCCGACGATGGCGAGAGCGAGCGCAACCGTATACTCTCGGCGTCGATGCGCTACGGCGCTTACGCCATGGAAATGCTTATCAACGAGCTGATCAAGCTCGGCGCACGGCGCGAACGGCTCGAGGCGAAGGTCTTCGGCGGCGGCGCGGTGCTCGCGGGCATGACCACGCTGAACATCGGCGATCGCAATGCGAACTTCGTGTTGCGCTATCTGGAGATGGAGCAGATTCGCGTCACGGCGCAGGATCTTCTCGGACCGCATCCGCGCAAGGTATGCTTTTTGCCGCGCACCGGGCGGGTGATGGTCAGAAAGCTGGGCGACCGGGGCGACCCGGCCATTGCCCAGCGCGAACAGGCGTACGCGCAGCGACTGCGTGCACGCGAAGTCCGGGGTTCCGTAGAACTCTTTGCGCCACCGGCCAGAAACGCCAAGCCTCGGCCGGGGCCTGACAACCGACAAATGGAGGAGGCTTGAGCGAACCTATCAAAGTCCTGTGCGTGGACGATTCCGCACTCGTGCGCAGCCTGATGACCGAGATCATCAATGCGCAACCGGACATGACCGTTGTGGCGACCGCCCCCGATCCGCTCGTGGCGCGCGACCTGATCAAGCAGCACAACCCGGACGTGCTCACGCTCGACGTCGAAATGCCGCGCATGGACGGGCTCGACTTCCTTGAGAAGCTCATGCGTTTGCGTCCGATGCCGGTGCTCATGGTGTCGTCGCTGACCGAGCGCGGCTCGGAAGTCACGCTGCGCGCACTAGAACTCGGCGCCGTGGATTTCGTGACCAAGCCTCGCCTGGGCATTCGCGACGGCATGCTCGAGTACGGCGAGATGATTGCCGACAAGATTCGTGGCGCCGCGCGCGCCCGCGTGCGCAGCGCCCCGCCCAAGAGCGCGACGCCCGTGCCGGTCGAAGCGGCGCCGCTGCTGCGTAACCCGCTGGTGTCGACGGAGAAGCTGATCATCATCGGCGCGTCGACGGGCGGCACGGAGGCGATCCGTGAGGTGCTCGTGCCGATGCCGCCGGACGCCCCGGCGATTTTGATTACCCAGCATATGCCGGCGGGCTTCACCAAGTCGTTCGCGCAGCGCCTGAACGGCCTGTGCCGCATTACGGTGAAGGAAGCCGAGCACGGCGAGCGGGTGCTGCCGGGCCACGCGTACATCGCGCCGGGCGGCGACACCCACCTGCAGCTCTCGCGCAGCGGCGCGAACTATGTGGCTTTGCTCGATGCGGCGCCGCCGGTGAATCGACATCGTCCGTCGGTCGATGTATTGTTCCGCTCCGCGGCGGTTCACGCCGGACGCAATGCGATCGGCGTGATTCTCACGGGCATGGGCCGCGACGGCGCGGCCGGACTCGTGGAAATGCGCCGGGCCGGCGCGCACACCTTCGCGCAGGACGAGGCGAGTTGCATCGTGTTCGGCATGCCGCGCGAGGCCATTGCGATGGGCGGGGCGGAAGAAGTGGTGCCGTTGCACGAAATGGCCCGCAAAGTGCTGCATCAGGTTGCGAAATTTGGCGATCGCACCCAGCGGGTATAGTAGGGCGCTTTTTTGGCGTTTTTTCGCCGTATGCGTCGCGTCGATTTGCGGACACACTTGGGGCACCAAGTGGTGGCGAAATCTGCCCATGAATATCGCCGGCCCCCGCGGGGCGCCGGCTGAATTGGAGTAATGATGGTAGACAAGAACTTGAAATTCCTGGTCGTCGACGATTTTCCGACGATGCGCCGGATTGTGAGAAACCTGCTCAAGGAGCTGGGCTTCTCCAATGTCGACGAAGCGGAAGACGGTGCGGCGGCGCTGGCCAAGCTGCGTGGCGGCAGCTTCGAATTCGTGGTCTCGGATTGGAACATGCCGAACATGGATGGCCTGACGATGCTTCAGCAGATCCGAGCCGATCCGAACCTCGCAAAGCTGCCGGTGCTTATGGTCACGGCCGAAGCGAAGAAGGAAAACATTATCGCGGCTGCCCAGGCCGGGGCGAGCGGGTATGTGGTCAAGCCGTTTACGGCCGCGACGCTCGATGAAAAGCTGGGCAAGATCTTCGAGAAAATGGTTAAGACAGGGGCGTGAGCGTGACCCACGAGGCGAGCACTGAATGGCCGGGTGAGCCCAACGGCGCTTACGTGACCGGCGAAGCGGACCCGTCCGCGCGCATGCTCATGCGCGTTGGGCAGCTGACGCGCATGCTGCGTGACAACCTGCGCGAACTCGGGCTGGACAAGCAACTCGAGCAGGCGGCCGAAGCGATTCCCGACGCGCGCGACCGCCTGAACTATGTCGCCACCCTGACCGAGCAGGCGGCGGTGCGGGCGCTCACGGCCATCGAACTGGCCAAGCCCCTTCAGGATCGTCTCGAAGCGGACGCCAACGCACTCGACGAACGCTGGGCCAAGTGGTTCGACGAGCCGCTCGAACTCGACGATGCCCGCAAGCTGGTCGTGGAGACGCGCACGTATCTGCGTCGCGTGCCGGACGACACGCGCGCGACCAACCACCATCTGATGGAAATCATGATGGCGCAGGACTTCCAGGATCTGACCGGACAGGTCATCAAGAAGATCATGGATGTCGTGCAGGAGATCGAGAAGCACCTGTTGCAGACGCTGCTCGAAAACATGCCGCCCGAGAAGCGCAAGGAAGCCGAAGATTCGCTGCTCAACGGGCCGCAGGTCAAGACCGATGGCCGCACCGACATCGTGTCCGATCAAGGGCAGGTCGACGATCTGCTCGCCAGCCTCGGCTTCTGAGGATTCGCCCCGCCGGCCCGTCGACGGGCTGCCGGGGCGTCGCTTTTTGACGGCGTTTCCGACCTTTGCCGCACGCCGGCGCGAAATACCGCCCAATCCCGCCTCTATTCCCCCCTTTGTGACTTGACGGTTACGGCCATAATCGGTCGCGATAGGGTGGCTTCGTCCACCCGCAGTGGATAAGGCATGGCTGAGGATAGCGATCTCGAAAAGACGGAACCTGCGTCTCCCCGGCGCCTTGAAAAGGCGCGCGAGGAAGGACAGGTTGCGCGTTCGCGGGAACTGTCCACGTTCGCCTTGCTGGCGGCCGGAGTGGCCGGCTTGTGGATGACGGCTGACCGCATTTCGCAAGGCTTCGCCCAACTGATGCGCCACGGGATGCAGTTCGAGCCGGGCACCGCCCTCGACACCCACCGCATGCTCTCCTATGCCGCACGCTCGGGCGCCGACGCGCTCATCGCCATTGCCCCGCTGCTCGGTGTGCTGGTGCTCGCGGCGATTGTCGCCCCGATGGCGCTGGGCGGTTGGCTCTTCACCACCCAGTCGCTCGCGCCCAACTTCGGCCGCCTGAACCCACTCAAGGGGCTGGGCCGCATGTTTTCCGTGCAGGGGCTGGTCGAACTCGTCAAGGCGGTGGCCAAGACGCTGCTCGTCGGCGCCGTGGCCTACTGGGCGATTGCGCGCGACCGCGACGCGGTCATGGGGCTGATGACGCAGTCGCCCCGCGCGGCCTTGCCGTATGTGGGCGAGTTGATCGCGGTGTGCTGTGCGTTCATCGTGGCATCGCTGATGCTGGTGGCGGCCATCGACGTCCCCTTCCAGCTCTGGCAGCACTACAAGAAGCTGCGCATGACCAAAGAGGAAGTGCGGCAGGAAAACAAGGAAAGCGAAGGCGATCCGCATCTCAAGGCGCACATCCGCCAGTTGCAGCGCCAGACGGCGCGCCGTCGCATGATGCAGGACGTGCCCAAGGCCGACGTGATCGTGACCAACCCGACGCACTTTGCCGTTGCGCTCGAATACAAGGAAAACATGACGGCACCGCGCGTGCTGGCCAAGGGCACGGATCTCGTTGCGCTGCGCATCCGCGAGATGGGCGCCGAGCACCACATTCCGATTCTCGAAGCCCCGCCGCTGGCACGGGCACTGCACGCGCACGTGGACATCGGTCACGAAATTCCGGCCACGCTCTACACGGCCGTGGCCGAAGTGCTGGCGTGGGTCTTCCAGCTTCGCCGCTGGCGCACCGAGGGGGGCGCCGCGCCCGTTACCCCGTCGGATCTGCCGGTGCCGGCCGAACTCGACGCGCCGCGGCGCGCCGGGTCGAAACGAGTGTAACGAATGAACCTCAACCCTCGCGCGAACCAGCTACTGCGCTCGTCGCAACTGCTCCTCGGCGGCAATCTGAAGTCGCTCGCCGCGCCGGTGCTGATCATCATGATTCTGGGCATGATGATCCTGCCGTTGCCGCCGTTCATCCTGGATCTGCTCTTCACCTTTAACATCGCATTGGCGGTGATGGTGCTGCTCGTGAGCATGTACACGCAAAAGCCGCTCGACTTCGCGGCGTTCCCGAGCGTGCTGCTGTTCTCCACGTTGCTGCGTCTGTCGCTGAACGTGGCGTCCACCCGCGTGGTGCTGCTCGAAGGCCATACCGGGCCGGACGCCGCCGGCAAAGTGATCGAGGCGTTCGGCCACTTCCTGGTGGGGGGCAACTACGCGGTCGGTATCGTGGTGTTCATCATCCTCGTGGTCATCAACTTCATGGTGATCACGAAGGGCGCCGGGCGCATCGCCGAAGTCGGCGCGCGCTTCACCCTCGACGCGATGCCGGGCAAGCAAATGGCCATCGACGCCGACCTGAACGCCGGACTGATCGGCGAAGAGGAGGCGCGCAAGCGTCGCTCGGTGATCGCCCAGGAAGCCGACTTCTACGGCTCGATGGACGGCGCATCGAAGTTCGTGCGCGGCGATGCGGTCGCCGGTCTGCTCATCATGATCATCAACATCGTCGGCGGGCTGATCGTCGGCGTGGCCCAGCACGGCCTGGATATCGGCATGGCGGCGAAGAACTACACGCTGCTGACCATTGGCGACGGTCTCGTCGCGCAGATCCCCGCGCTGGTGATCTCCACGGCCGCCGGTGTGGTCGTCTCGCGCGTGGCGACCGATGAAGACATTGGCCAGCAGGTCGTCTCGCAACTGTTCAGTAATCCGCGCGTGCTGGGGATCACGGCGGCGATCCTCGGTCTGATGGGCTTGATTCCGGGCATGCCGCACTTCGCCTTTCTGCTGCTGGCCTTGGGGCTGGGGGCGCTCGCTCGCTATCAGTTCCGGCGCGCCGAGGCCGAGAAGCAACAGGCCGCGCGTCCGACCCCCGTGGCGTCCAGCGCGCCGGCCGAAGTGGCCGAAGCGTCGTGGGACGACGTGGCGCTTGTCGACCCGCTCGGACTGGAGGTCGGCTATCGGCTGATTCCGCTCGTCGACCGCAATCAGGACGGCGAATTGCTCAAGCGCATCAAGGGCATCCGCAAGAAATTCGCCCAGGAAATCGGTTTTCTCGCACCGGTGGTGCACATTCGCGACAACCTGGAGCTGCGTCCGAACCAGTACCGCATCACGCTCAAGGGCGTGGTCATCGGCGAAGGCGAAGCGTATCCGGGACAACTGCTCGCCATCGATCCGGGGCAGGTCAGCGCACCGCTGCAGGGCACGCCCACGCGCGATCCGGCCTTCGGCTTGCCGGCGACGTGGATCGATGTCGGTCAGCGCGATCAGGCGCAGGCGTATGGCTACACGGTGGTCGATGCCGGGACGGTGGTCGCCACCCATCTGAACCACCTGATCAACGCCCACGCGCACGAGTTGCTGGGCCGTCAGGAAGTGCAGCAGCTCATCGAGCGCATCGGCAAGGACGCGCCCAAGCTCATCGAAGATCTGGTGCCGAAGACGATCGCGCTCACCACGTTGCAGAAAGTCTTGCAGAACCTGCTCGAGGAGCAGGTGCCGATTCGCGACATGCGCACGATCATCGATACGCTCGCCGAACACGGTACGCGCGTACAGGACGCCCACGACCTCACGGCGCTGGTGCGCCTGGCGCTCGGCCGCGCGATCACGCAAAGCGTGTTCCCGGGAAGTGGCGATCTCGAGGTGGTGGGGCTCGATGCCAATCTCGAAAGAATTCTCACGCAGGCGTTGTCGGCAGGCGGTGGCACGGGGCTGGAGCCGGGTCTCGCGGACACGCTGCTGCGCGAGACGCAGGCCGCGGTGGCGCGCCAGGAGCGTCAGGGCTTGCCGTCGGTACTGCTGGTCCAACATCCGCTGCGTTCGCTGCTCTCGCGCTTCTTGCGCCGCAGCTTGCCGCAGCTCAAGGTTTTGTCGTATGCGGAAGTGCCTGACACACGGAATGTGAAAATGACGGCACTCATCGGAGGTCAAGGGTGAAGATTCGGAAATTCTTTGCGGGCACGTGCCGCGATGCACTGCGCCAGATTCGCGAGGAAATCGGACCCGATGCGGTCGTGTTGTCCAATCGCTCGGTCGCCAATGGCGTGGAAATCGTCGCATTGGCGGAAGAGGATCTTGACGCGCTCGCGGGCGGCGACATGCCGACCCACCGGCCGCGTCCACGCCCGGCGGTGCCTGTCGCCCCGGTCGCTGCCGTCACTGGCGCGCCGATCGCGGCGGCCCATGATGCCGGGGCAACGAGCGCGTTTGCCCAAACCATGATGGATGAACTTCAGAGCATGCGCGGCTTGCTCGAAGAGCAGGTCGCCGGGCTGGTCTGGAACGACAAGCAACGTCGTTCCCCGGCGCAGGGCGAGATTCTGCGCACGCTGCTCGCCGCAGGGTTCTCGGCGCAACTGGGTCGGGCGCTGCTCGAACATCTGCCGGAGGGCGGCGATCTGGAGAGTGGGTTGGCATGGGTGAAGCGCGCGCTGACGCGCAATCTGCCCGTCATGCCGAACGAAGACGAACTGATGGACCGCGGCGGCGTGTATGCGCTGATGGGGCCGACCGGGGTGGGCAAGACCACCACGACGGCCAAGCTCGCGGCGCGCTGCGTGATGCGGCACGGCGCGGAGAAGCTCGCGCTGCTCACCACCGACAGCTATCGTATCGGCGGGCACGAGCAACTGCGCATTTACGGCAAGATTCTCGGCGTGACGGTGCATGCGGTAAAAGATGCCACGGACCTGCGTCTGGCGCTGACCGAATTGCGCAACAAGCACATGGTGCTGATCGACACGGTGGGCATGAGCCAGCGAGACCGTACGGTGCCGGAGCAGGTCGCGATGTTGTGCGGCGCCGAGACGCCGGTGCAGCGTCTGTTGCTGCTCAACGCCACGAGTCATGGCGATACGCTCAACGAGGTGGTACACGCCTACCGCAGCGCGAGCGCGCAAGGCGGCGGCGATCTGGCGGGGTGCATTCTCACGAAACTCGACGAATCGACCAATCTCGGGTCGGTGCTCGATACGGTGATTCGTCATCGCTTGCCGGTGCATTATGTGTCCACGGGACAGCGTGTGCCGGAGAACCTGCACGTGGCCGACAAACCATTCCTGATCGACACCGCACTTTCCGCGCCGGTCACGGGCTCGCCATTCGTGCCGGCCGAGGAAGACCTGCCGGCTGTGGTGCGCGGCGTCGACCCCCAATACAGCGGGCTGTTCGCGCCCGCACAACCCTCAGGCGAGGCTTGCTTTGGTTAAGCTCGTACTCGATCAAGCGGAAGGTCTGCGCCGGCTCGTGGCGCGTCACACCACGCGAATCGTCGCGGTGGTAGGGAGTGCGCCTGAAGCGGGTCAGACGAGTACCGCGCTGAATCTGGCCAGCGCCCTGGCGCATCACGGTCAGGATGTCGTGCTGGCCGACGAGAGCGGCCATGCGGCACCGGCGCTCGGTCTGCCGCTGCGCGGCGACATTCACGACGTGCTGGCCGGACGCGTGTCGCCCGAGGCGATTCGCGTGCACACGCGCGACAACGTGGTGGTGGTGCCCGTGGCGCATCGGCATCCCGAACGCATTGACCCGTTGCGCGCGCTGCCGCTGTTGACGACCAGCGAGCCCGACGTCGTGGTGATCGATTGCACGCACGCGGGGGCGGTGCTCAGCCCGCTCGCGGCGCACGCGCACGACGTGCTGGTGGTGCTGGGGTGCGAACCGGCGTCGATCACGGGGGCGTATTCGTGGATTAAGCAGGCGCATTTCGAGTATGCGTTGGCGCAGTTCCGGGTGTTGGTGAATCGGTCGGAGGACGTGGAGGCGCGCGTGGTGTGCCGCAATCTGGCCACGACGGCGAGCCGTTATCTGGCGGTGTCGCTGGAGCTGGCGGGCCATGTGCCGATGGATCGGCAGGTTGTGCGTGCGCGGCAATTGACGCGCACCGTGGTCGATGCGTTCCCGATGGCGCCGGCGGCGGTGGCGTATCGGCAACTGGCGGCGCAGGTGATGCATTGGCCATTGGCCGTGCGAGAGACGGGGCTGGCCGCGTTGGGCGCCGGGGTGGGTGACATCGGTGGCGAGCGCGGCAACGACATAACGCTTGGCGTGGGCGCGGTGAGCGCGCACACGGCTTGAGCGACACGGCACGCGTCGAGAGGAAGCGGAGGGAAACATGTATACCGCGAGCGGGAAGGTCGACACGAACGACACGCTGACGCAATACGCGCCGTTGGTGCGTCGTCTGGCGCTGCAACTGATGGCGAAGCTGCCGGCGAGCGTGGAATTGGAAGATCTGATTCAGGCGGGCATGCTCGGGCTGCTCGATGCGGCGAACCGCTATCAGGAGACGCAGGGCGCGCAGTTTGAAACGTACGCGAGCCAGCGCATTCGCGGCGCGATGCTCGACGAGTTGCGCGAGCTGGATTGGGCGTCGCGCGGCATTCGCAAGACGGCGCGTCAGATCGAGAAGGCGGTGCAGCGCCTGGAGCAACGGTTGGGCCGGGGGCCGTCGGAGAGCGAGATCGCGGGCGAGCTGTCGATCGGTCTGGCCGAATATCAGCAGATGCTGCAGGACGTGCACGGTTGCCAACTGGTCTATTACGAGGATTTCGATTCGGCGGACGAAGAGCCGTTTATTGACCGGATCTGTGCGAATCCGGGCGCCGATCCGCTGACGATGTTGCTCGACGAAGGCTTGCGCGGCGGCGTGATCGATGCGATCGATCGGCTGCCGGAGCGCGAGAAGTTGCTCATGAGCCTGTATTACGACCAGGGCCTGAATCTGCGCGAGATCGGCGCGGTGCTGGAAGTGAGCGAATCGCGCGTCTGCCAGTTGCATAGCCAGGCGATCTCGCGCCTGCGCACAACGTTGCGTGAGAAGGCTTGGACCTCGGCGAGTTAAGGTGTCCGAGCGGGTGACTGATGGACGGAAGGGGTGCGCTCGACGGACTCGGCTGTGGCTCAATGGCTTCTCGCTTAGCTATTGCGGTGGGCTCGAAGGGCTCGTCGGCGTGCTTTCAATGACTTGAGCAAGCCATAAAGGCTGATCGAGACCCAGAAGGCCTCGATGAGCAGCGAGGCCGGATTCGGGTTATACGCGAGCGAGTAGACGATCATCGCCGATCCGCACAGATTCAAGACGGAATAGCGATAATCGTTGGTGGTGAGCGTTCCGCGAAGATTCAGGAAATAGGCGACGACGACTAGGAGCGCGCCTGCGACCCCGACCACATCCGCCATGGCTGCTGTCGTCATGTCAGGTCGGCACCGCGATTTTGTTCCTGCTGAATTTGTTGCCCACGTTCATTGAAACTCCCCGTCGGACGTCATGCATTGCCAAGACGGGGAAGTGTGCCCCGATGCGTCCCGACGTATGGGGCGGCGACGATGCTGTTTTCCGCACCGATGAGTGCGAAAGCGTTTGGCGCGAGGCTTTTCGCGCTGTGTGAGGCGATCGGATAGCGCGCCGTCTTTCGGATGAGGCCCAGGAAACCTTACCGTTGCGTGAGACGACGCAGACGTCGGCAAGTTAAGTCTCACGCCTATTGAACCAAGCCCTCGGACGTTCGTCTCCGAGGGCTTTTTGCATCTGGGTGCGGCAATCCCCCAACTTTTCGGACAAATCGGCCTTGAACAAATGGCGCCACTATTGGCACCATTTCGGCATGCCGTCTTCCCCAAAATCGCACGCTAGGATAGCTCTCGAACCGGATCTGGAATGCCATTTGAAAATTCGAGGGCCGAGAGCATGAACATTGATCATTACATCTACCGTCTGACCTGGTCGCCGGAAGATGGCGAGCACGTCGGGCTTTGTGCCGAATTCCCATCGCTGTCCTGGCTGGATGTGACGCCGGAAGGAGCGTTGGACGGTATTCGGAAGGTGGTGACGGACGTGGTCGCCGATATGCAGGCGAACGGGGAAATGGTGCCGGAACCGCTGGCCGAGCATCGTTACAGCGGTGAATTTCGCGTGCGGATTCCCCCAACGCTATATCGCGCGTTGGTCATCGAAGCGGCGGAACTGGGAGTCAGTCTGAATCGACTGGCGAGCCTCAAGCTTGCGGCGAACTAAGCCGCGTCAAGCCGTAGTCAAGCCGTAATGCTGCCGCCGCTCGATCGCGGGGCGGTGCGGCCATCGGGGCCGTAGAGCGGGGCATTCTGCTGCGGGCCGTACAACACGTTCAGCGCCTGCTGCGTGTAGGTCAGACGCGTGCGAATCAGTACGCCATTCGTTTCATTGGCACGCTTGGCTTCAATCGCCGCGTCCAGCAGCGCCTTCCACGCGGCGTCGATGCCGGTGTCGGCGGCGGCCGCCGCCGTTGCGCCCGACTCGTCCGGACGATAGCCCAGGGCTTCCAGCTGGGTGTCGCGTTCGCGCCCAAGGGCTGCGAGGTCGGTCACGGCTTGCGTCTTGCGCTCGGTCAGCTCCGGCAATGCGTCGAGCATGCCATTGACCAACGCCTGCTGTTCCTCGAGAAGCAGCGCCGAAAACGCGCGAATGGCGTTCGTTTCGGCGGCGAGAGTTTTCAGCAGGGCGTCAGTGGTCATGACTTCGATTGCGTGGAGAGCAGATCGCGCGCGGTCGCAATGAGACCGTCCGCAATCTTGCTGGGATCAATGACGAGCTTTCCTTCGGAGATGGCCTGCTTGATCGCGGCCACCTTGGCCACGTCAATATCGGCAGATCCCGTCTTCGCCAGCGCTGCCTGCAAGGCGCGCATGTCCGACGACAGCGCGCTCGCGCTCACATTCGCGCCGCTGCCCGTGCTGGCGACAGACGCGTTCGTGCCTTCGGCGCTCGCCGTGGCGGCAGTCGTCCGGTCGGTCGGCGCCTTGCCCGGACCGACACCAGTCAACGGATTGGCGGGTGGTTCGATTTTCATATGCTTTCCCCTGAAACCTGCCTGTGTAACGGCATCGTCGGGCGCAACTTTAGGTAAGTTACATCCTGTTACCCGATCCCGCGACCGACCGATTTCAGTGAATTCTAACCCGTAGTGAGTGTTTGCTTACAGGGCAACTTCCACTTCAACGCTCCCATTCTTACCGGTCTTGACGGTCCCACTGACGAGCTGACCGGCGCGGGTGCGCACCTGAACGGGATCGCCGGCGCTGGCACGCGACAGCACCTGTCCTTCGGTACTCACCTCGAAGCCCGAGCCGCGCGAGACGACGCGCACGGTTTGTCCCTGCTGGACGGCAATCGCGCTGCGCAGCAGATCGGAACGGATCGGCAGGCCAGACGTGATCCGGTTCACCGCCACTGTGCCGATGATCTGACCGGCATCGGTCGCCACCGTGCGCGGCAACAAGGTGAGATCGCCCTGGCGCGGTGACAGATCGTTCGGCCCGATGGCTTCGCCCGGGTTGATCTGACGCGCGGCAACGAAATACGTGGCGGTGATGCTCACTCGGGCCTGAAGGTAGAGCGTCCAGGGACGCTCGCCCGCGCAGCGCACGCCGACGGTCGTCGACCCCCACAGGCGCGCGCCCGGCGGCAGAAAGGGTTCGAGGGCGGCGCAGGCCGGCATCCGATCGGAGACCGCGTCGCCCACCGTCAAGCTCACACGTCCCGGCAACCCGGTCGTCTGCTCGCGCAGGAAACGTTCGGCCGTCTGACGGATGACTTCGGTGTTCTGGAACTGGGACTGAACGGCGGCGCCGGCGGCCTGGGGGGCTTGCACCGCGGCCGCCACCCCGACATTCGAATTGGCATTCGCCGTGGTGACCGTCGCCGCCACATTCCGCGCCGCGCTCGACACGTTCGACACGTTCGAGGCGATACCGCCGGCTGCGGCATTGTTGCCGGGAATGACAACGGCGCCGGGGCCGAGCGTGCTCCCCAGATGCTGCGCGGCCGGGTCGGTGGCAACACCCGCGGCAGGCGAGGCAGCCCGCGCAAGACCCGGTAAAGCGAGACTCGTCAGGCTCAGGACGACGGCAAGCAGACTGGATCGCACGCATGTGCGAACGCCCTGCCGCAGCGCGCTGCGCGCGCGGGGGGCACTGGCGAGAACGCCGCCGAATTTGCCTGCCATGCTCACTCTCCTTCGTACACGGCACCCGAGCGGTGTGCCGGGTGGCTGGCGCACGCCCTGCGCCGCGCCGTGAAGCCGACGGCACCGGGCAGCGTTCCGATGCCTGGGGGGCGAACCCCGCCCGATGCCGTCAGGAAGCCATTCTAGAGATGTCGCCAACCGGGGCATGGCCCGAAATGGCGGTCAATCTCGTGCCTATTCCCCCGATTGAATCCCGAGGGGTACGCATACGATGCAAAGCATGCCAAAAGGTCCGTACTTTTCCCGGGCCCTGGCAGGACATGCCGTCTGCGTGCCGCTGTGAGACCCGCCCTCAGTGCTGAGCGGACGTCCCCGGTGCCGAGACGGTCAGGCTTCTTGTGCACTACCCGCATCAAGGCAAGCATCGGGCGAGACGAGATCATGGACAAACTGGACGCGGCATTGCGATTTTCTCAGCAGGCGCTGGCCATGCGCGCCTACCGCCAGGAGGTGATCTCGTCGAACATCGCCAACGCGGATACGCCGGGATACAAGGCGCGTGATGTCGATTTCAACAATGCGTTGAGCCAGGCGGTCGAGCGCGGCGCGCAGCAACAGCTTGCTACCGAATCGAGTGTTTCGCTCTCGCGCACCTCGTCGCGCCACATCGCCGGGCGGGGCGTGAGCATGGCCCCGCCGATGGGCGGTCCCGAGCTGCTGTATCGCGTGCCGTACCAACAAAGTATCGACGGCAACACCGTCGAACTCGATGCCGAGCGTGTGAACTTCGCCGACAACGCCGTGCATTACCAAACGGGCCTCACGGTCCTGTCCAGCCAGATCAAGACGATGCTGGCCGCCATTACAAGTCAAGGGTAAGCGCCATGCCGCTGATGAGCATCTTCGATGTCGCCGGATCGGCCATGACTGCGCAGTCGCAGCGCATGAACGTGACGGCGAGCAATCTCGCCAACGCCGAGTCGGTGACGGGACCGGACGGTCAGCCGTATCGCGCCAAGCAGGTCGTGTTCCAGGTCAATCCGGTCGAGGGCAGCAACGTCGGCGGCGTGAAGGTGGCCGGCGTGGTCGAGGATTCGTCGCCGCTCAAGACGGTGTACGACCCGAAGAACCCGGCTGCCAATGCCCAGGGCTACGTCACCATGCCCAACGTGAATCCGGTGGAGGAGATGGTCAACATGATCTCCGCTTCCCGCTCTTATCAGGCCAACGTCGAGGCGCTCAACACCGCCAAGACGCTGATGCTCAAAACCCTCACGGTCGGCCAGTAAGGGGCCGCGCGGAGACCAGAAGATGGCAAGTATCAATACGTCGAACGCCGCGAACTTATCCCAGACGTTCCTCGACTCGGTCAACGGCACTGCCAGCAGCAGCTCCAGTTCGTCTGCCGGCAGCGCAAACGACCTGCAAGGCAGTTTCCTGAAGCTGCTCGTCGCGCAGATGAACAATCAGGATCCGCTCAATCCGATGGACAACTCGCAGGTGACCTCGCAGCTCGCGCAGATCAGCACGGTCTCGGGCATCACCCAGTTGAACACGACGCTCTCGTCGGTGACCTCGCAGCTCAATTCGACGCAAAGCCTGCAAGCCTCGGCGCTCGTGGGCAAGGGCGTGCTGATTCCGGGCAGCAGCGTCGGGGTAGGCAGCACCACGGCCACGGACGGCACGGTCACGAAGACCGCCACCCCGTTCGGCTTCGAACTGCCGAGCGACGCCGACACGGTGACGATCCAGATCAAGGACAGCACGGGCAAGGTCGTACGCACGGTCAACGCGGGCGCGCTCGACGCTGGCGTGCAGGCCCTTACGTGGGATGCCAAAGATGACGCGGGCACCGCCGTGGCCGATGGCAAGTACACGGTCGCGGTGACTGCCGCGGCTAACGGCAAGGCCGTGACGCCGACGCTGCTCTCGTACGCGCAGGTGCAAAGCGTGGTGGCCAGCACGACCGGCGCGCCGCTGCTCAACGTGGGGACAGGCTCGAACGTCAAGCTCTCCGATGTGCGCGAAATCCTGTAACCGGCCCTATCGACCCCGCACGGCGTAAGCCCTTAACCCTTTCCATTGCGACAGACGTCGTCGACCACCGAATTTCAGGAGTATCCACATGGCCTTTTCGACCGGACTGAGCGGCCTGAACGCCGCCTCCAAAGACCTGGACGTCATCGGCAACAACGTTGCCAACGCGGCCACCGTCGGTTTCAAGCAAGGTGAGGCACAGTTTGCCGACATCTACGCCAACTCGCTGTACGGCGCGGGCAACAACACGGTGGGCATCGGCACGCGCGTGGCGGGCATTGCCCAGCAGTTCACGCAGGGCGACATCACCGTCACGAATCGTCAGCTCGATCTGGCGGTGTCGGGTAACGGCTTCTTCCGCATGTCGAACAATGGCGCCATTGCCTACACGCGCAACGGTCAGTTTTCGCTCGACAAGAACGGCTACATCGTCGACACCAACGGCGACCGCTTGACCGGCTATCTGGCGGGCCCGACCGGCATCATCAACAGCGTCTCGCCGGTCGATCTGCGCATCCCGACGGGCGACCTGTCGCCGACGGCCACATCCAAGATCACCGCTCAGTTCAACCTCGACTCGCGCAGCGCGGTCAATACGACGGCATTCTCGATTACCGATCCGAACTCGTACACGAACGCCACGTCGCTCAAGGTCTACGACTCGCTGGGCAATTCGCACGACGTGAACCTGTACTTCGTGAAGTCGAGCGTCAACGCCGTGACCAACAACGCCACCTGGTCGGTGTACGCCTCGACCGACGGCACGACCCAGGTGGGCGCCGGTCCGATCGGCACGCTGACGTTCAACTCGGCCGGCAGCCTCGTGTCGCAGACCGACTCGACCGGCGCCGCCGTGACGGGCCCGATCACGCTGCCGACGATCAACTACGGTAACGGTGCGTCGAGCGCCAGCTTGACGCTCGACATGTCGGGCACCACGCAATACGGAAACACCTACTCGCCGAACAACCTGACGCAGAACGGCTACACGTCGGGCCGACTGACCGGGTTCACGTTCAGTGCCGACGGCACGATCGTCGGCACGTACTCGAATACCCAATCGATGGCGCTGGGCCAGGTGGCGTTGGCGAACTTCAACAACGTGCAGGGCCTGATCCCGCAGGGCAACAACCTCTGGCAAGAGTCGGCCGCGTCGGGCATTCCGATCGTCGGCGTGCCGGGCGGCACGAACCTCGGCAAGCTGCAGTCGGGCGCCGTCGAAGCCTCGAACGTCGACCTGACGGCGGAACTGGTTCACATGATCACCGCGCAGCGCAACTACCAGGCCAGCGCGCAGACGATCAAGACGGAAGACCAGTTGATGCAGACCATGGTCAACCTGTAAGGCGGATCCGAGGACATGCATAACTTGCACGGGGGCCGTCGATGGATCGTCTGATCTATATCGCCATGACTGGCGCGAAGCAGGCGATGGAGCAGCAGTCGACCACCGCCAACAATCTCGCGAACGTCTCGACGCCGGGCTTTCGCGCCCAGCTCGCGGCGTTCCGTCAGGCGCCGGTGCGCGCGCCAGACGGCACGACCGGCACGCGGACCTTTGTCGCCACGTCCACGCCGGGTACCGACTTCACCCCCGGCGCGATGCAGCAGACGGGCCGCCCGCTCGACGTGGCCATCCAGGGTCAGGGCTGGCTTGCCGTGCGCGATGCGCAGGGCCGCGAAGCCTACACGCGCGGCGGCAACCTCGAGATGACGGCCGACGGGCAACTCACGCTGCACGGGCTGCCGGTCATGACCGATGCCGGGCCGGCCGCCGTGCCGCCGGGCGCGGCGGTGAGCATCGGCACCGACGGCACGATCTCGGCGCTGGGGCAGGGCGATCCGCCCAACTCCATTGCCGTGATGGGCCAACTGAAGTTGGTCAATCCGCCCGAGACCAATTTGGTGCGAGGCGACGACGGGCTGTTCCGCACGGCGAACAATGCGCCGGCGCAGGTTGACCCGAACGTCGTCGTCGTGGCGGGGGCGATCGAGAACAGCAACGTCAATCCGGTCACTGGCCTGGTGAACATGATCTCGCAGTCGCGGGCCTTCGAGATGCAGATGAAGATGCTGCAGACGGCCGACACCAACGAACAATCCGCCAACCAGTTGCTGAACTTCAGCTAACGGGCGTGTGGCGCGTCGGATCCGAGGGGACCCGCGCGCCGCGACCGTACACGGGGAGAAACACCACATGATCCGTTCGCTCTACATCGCTGCTACCGGCATGAACGCCCAGCAGACGAACATGGACGTGATTTCGAACAACCTCGCCAACACCAGCACGAACGGCTTCAAGAAGGGTCGTGCGGTGTTCGAGGATCTGCTGTACCAGACGCTGCGCCAGCCCGGTGCCCAGTCGTCGCAGCAGACGTTGCTGCCTTCGGGCCTGCAATTGGGCACGGGTGTGCGCCCGGCGGCGACCGAGCGCATCTTCACGCAGGGCAACCTGACGCAGACGAGCAACGCCAAGGACGTCGCGATCAACGGCGACGGTTTCTTCCAGGTGCTCATGCCGGACGGCACGACCGCTTACACGCGCGACGGCTCGTTCCAGGTCGACAACAACGGCCAGCTCGTGACGGCGTCGGGCTATCCGGTCCAGCCGGCCATCACGATTCCGGCGAACGCGCTCTCCCTGACCATCGCGCGCGACGGTACGGTCTCGGTCACGCAGCCGGGCAACACGGCCAACGTGCAGATCGGTACGTTCCAGCTCGCCACGTTCATCAACAACGCCGGTTTGCAAAGCCTGGGCGAGAACCTGTACGCCGAGACGGCCGCCTCGGGAGCGCCGAACGTCGCACAGCCGGGTACCAACGGCGCGGGCGTGCTCAACCAGAACTACGTCGAAACGTCGAACGTGAATGTGGTCGAAGAGCTGGTGAACATGATTCAGGCGCAGCGCGCCTACGAAATCAATTCGAAGGCGGTCACGGCATCCGACCAGATGCTGCAGCGCCTGACGCAGATGTAAGCGGTGCGCCGCGGAAAGCCCCAAAGAATGAACGTCGAAATGTCAGCTCAAACGACCGTAAAGCATCGCGGCGCAGGCCTCGCGCGGTTCCTGGCGCTGGCGGCCGTCGCCGCGTTGAGCGGTCTGGCGGGCTGCGCTTACATCCCACAGGAACCGGTGGTGAACGGGCCGACGACCACGCGCCCGCCGCCCCCGCCGATGTCGGCCGATCCGGAAGGCTCGATCTACCGCCCGCTTTACTCGAACCGTCCGCTGTTCGAAGACCGCCGTCCGCGCAACGTTGGCGACATTCTCACGATCGTCATCAACGAAAACACGGCGGCGAGCAAGAACTCGGCGGCCAACACCACGCGTGCTGGCAGCGGCACGCTGAAGCTGAATCAGACCCCGGGCGTGATCGGCGGCGTGCTCAACAATCAGGGCCTGGACGTGAGCGGCGGCAACAAGTTCGACGCCAAGGGCGCGGCGAATGCGAACAACGTGTTCTCGGGCCAGATCACCGTGACCGTGATGGAAGTGCTCTCGAACGGCAACTTGGCGGTGGCCGGCGAGAAGCAGATCGCGATCAACCAGGGCACGGAATACATCAAGTTCTCGGGCGTGGTCAGCCCACAGACGATCTCGGGCGCGAATACCGTGCCTTCGACGCAGGTGGCCGATGCGCGCATCGAATACCGTGGCAAGGGCTATATCAACGAAGCCGAAACCATGGGCTGGCTGCAGCGCTTCTTCCTTAATATTTCGCCATTCTGATGTCGATCATGCCGTTCCCGTCGCGCCTTGCGCCGTCCTTGCATCACCTTCGCCAGGGCCTTCACCGCTTTGTCACCACGCTGGCCGTGGCGGGCGCGGCCGCGATGCTGCTGTGTCCGGGCGTGGCTCGCGCCGAACGTCTCAAGGAGCTGGCGTCGATTCAAGGGGTGCGCGACAACCAGTTGATCGGCTACGGCCTGGTGGCGGGCCTCGACAACTCGGGCGACCAGACCACGCAGACGCCGTTTACCGTGCAGAGCATGACCAACATGCTCTCGCAGCTGGGCATTACCGTCGCGCCCGGCACCAACATGCAGTTGAAGAACGTGGCCGCTGTGATGGTGACGGCGACACTGCCGGCGTTCACGCGCCCCGGTCAGGCCATCGACGTGGTGGTCTCCTCGATGGGCAATGCCAAGAGCCTGCGGGGCGGCACGTTGCTTATGACCCCCCTCAAGGGGCCGGACGGGCAGGTCTACGCGCTGGCGCAGGGCAACCTGCTCGTGGGCGGCGCTGGCGCGTCGGCCAATGGGTCGAGCGTGACCGTCAACCAGTTGGCCTCGGGCCGTATTCCGAGCGGCGCCATCGTCGAGCGTGCCGTGCCGACCGCGATGGGCGGTCAACAGGGCACGGTGCAGATGGAACTGAACGTGACCGATTTCTCGACCGCGCAGCGTGTGGTCGATGCCGTGAACCGCCGCTTCGGCTACGGCACCGCGCAGGCGCTGGACGGCCGCGTGATCCTGTTGCGCACGCCGAGCGATCCGTCGGGCCGTGTGCAGTTCCTCGCCCAGCTCGAAAGTGTGGACGTGCACCCCGACAACACGGCCGCGCGCGTGATCATCAACGCGCGCACCGGTTCCGTCGTGATGAACCAGAACGTGACGATCCAGCAGTGCGCGGTCGCCCACGGCAATCTGTCGGTCGTCATCGACACGCAAAACAACGTGAGCCAGCCCGCGCCATTCTCGGGCGGTCAGACGGTGGTGGCGCCGAATTCGCAAATCTCCGTTCAACAGGAGAACAACGCGCTCAGGATGATCAAGGCGGGCGCGAACCTGGCCGACGTCGTCAAGGCGCTCAACTCGCTCGGTGCCAGCCCGGCCGATCTGATGTCGATTCTGCAGGCCATGAAGGCCTCGGGCGCGCTGCGCGCCGATCTGGAGATCATCTGATATGGCCGACGGCTCCCGACTGAGCGGTGCGGGCAAGTCCCTGCCCGACCTGACGCAACGCGCTACCTACGACATGCAGGGCCTCACAGCCTTGCGCGCGGCGGCCCACCAGCAAACTCCGCAGGCCACGCAGCAGGCGGCCAAGCAGTTCGAGGCCGTTTTCACGCAGATGATGATGAAGAGCATGCGCGACGCCACGATGTCTGGCGGCCTGCTCGGCAGCGATCAGGAAAAGATGTTCAACGGCATGCTCGACGACCAGCTCGCGCAGCAGCTCGCGTCGAACAAGGGCATCGGTCTGGCCGACATGATGCTCAAGCAGCTCGCCCAGACCGGCACCACCCTGCCGCCGGCGGCGATGGGGCGCCAGCAACCGTTGCAGGGCCGCGCCTACAACGCGGCGGATGCCATCGGCGTGGCCGAGGGCGCCCCGGCCGCCGCAGGCGATTTCGTCGAGCGCATGGCCACGGCGGCCCAGAACGCCAGCGCCAACAGCGGCATTCCGGCGCGCTTCATGCTCAGTCAGGCGGCGCTTGAATCCGGCTGGGGCAAGCACGAAATCCGTCGGCGCGATGGCAGCACGAGCTTCAACGTCTTCGGCATCAAGGCGGGCAAGCACTGGACCGGTCCGACGGTGGAGGTCGCCACGACCGAGTACGTGAACGGCCAGCCGCACAAGGTGATGGCCAAGTTCCGCGCCTATCGCTCGTATGACGAGGCGTTCGCCGATTATGCGAACCTGATTTCGAGCAATCCGCGCTACGCGTCGGTCGTGGCGAGCGCCAACGACGCCGCGAGCTTCGCCACCAATCTCCAGCGCGCCGGGTATGCGACCGATCCGCAGTACGCCAGCAAGCTGATGAAGATCATGAAGCACTTCGCCTGACTGGCACGGGCGTCGACAGGGCATCCTCCGGCGCGTCGGCCTCAATTTTGCCGGCGGGCTGCCGTAAACACATGGGTAACGGTGCGCGAACGGGCTTTCCGCTGTGGGGCGCACCCTCCATTCAAGCCGCGAGATCATGAGCCTAATCAATATTGGCATGAGCGGGCTGAACGCCTCCCAGTTCGCCCTGAACACCACCGGCAACAACATCTCCAACTCGGGGACGGCCGGATACAACCGCCAGGTTGTCGACTACACCCAGGCGGACAGCCAGTTCGCCGGTGTGGGCTACGTCGGCCAGGGCGTGCTGGTGAGCGATGTGTCGCGCGTGTACGACCAGTTCCTGTCGAACCAGGTCAACCAGGCGCAGACACAGTACAGCCAGCTCAACACCTACTACCAGCAGATCTCGCAGATCAACAATGCGCTGGGTAGCTCCACGACCGGCCTGTCGGCCTCGATGTCCACGTTCTTCACGAACCTGCAGACGATCGTGACCGCGCCGAACAACTCGGCCACGCGGGCGACGGTGATTTCGTCGGCGCAGACCCTCACGAGCATGTTCCAGTCGCTCTCGGGCACGCTGTCGTCGCTGCGCACCAGCGTGAACGGCAACATTACCCAGGCGACCACGCAGATCAACACGTACGCGAAGCAGATCGCCAGCCTTAACGACGCGATTCTGCAGGCGCAGGGCAACGGCACCCATACCATGCCGAACGACCTGCTCGACCAGCGCGATCAGGCCGTCGCAAGCCTGAACGCCATCGTACAGACGAACATCGTCAAGGACACCAACGGGTCGTACAACGTCTTCGTCGGCAATGGCCAGTCGCTGGTATCGGGCAACTCGGCCTATCAGATGACGACGGTGCCTTCGACCAGCGATCCGTCGCAAATGACCGTGGCCTACGTCACCGGCAACGGCACGAAGGTCGCGATCCCGGAGTCGTCGATCACCGGCGGCTCGCTCGCCGGCCTGTTGTCGTTCCGCAGCGGCGCGCTCACGCAGGCGCAGAACTCGCTCGGCCAGATCGCCATGTCGCTGGCCGGCACGTTCAACGCGCAGAACCAGTTGGGGATGGACCTCTACGGTCAGATGGGCGGTAACTTCTTCACGGTGCCCAATCCGACGATCATCGCGAATACCGGCAATTCGAACGCGGCCACGCTCAACGCCAGCATCACCGACGCCTCGAAGGTGACCGCAAGCGACTACTCGGTGAGCTTCGACGGAACCACCTACACACTCACGCGCCAGAGCGACGGCGCCAAGTGGACGGCGGGGGCGCCCGCCACGCCGAGCACCCCGCTGAACTTCCAGGACACCAGCGGCGCGGCATTCGGCGACGGCTTCTCGGTGACCACCACCGGCATGGTCGCCGGCGACAGCTTCGCGATCCAGCCCACGCGCAACGCCGCGCAGAACATCGGTGTGGCCATCACCGATCCGGGCAAGATCGCCCTGGCCGCGCCGATCCTCGCCTCGACCCCCAGCACCAATAGCGGCTCGCTCAAAGTCGATCAGGGCAGCGTGGACGCCAACTATCTGTCGAACGTACTGAGCGCACCGGTCAACTTCACGTTCACCAAGGACCCTGTGACCGGCGCACTGACGCTCGTCGCCCCGTCGCCGATGACGGTCTCGGTCAATGGCGTGACGACCTCGTATGCCGCCGGCGCCACCGTGCCGTACAACGCCGCAACGGGGGCGAAGATCACGATGAGCGGCATGACGGTCAACCTGAGCGGCACGCCGTCCAATGGCGACACGTTCACCATTTCGCCGAATACGTCTGGCGCGGTGACCGACAACCGCAACGGTCTGGCGTTGTCGGCTCTGCAGAACGACACGACCAAGGTGGGGGGCGCGCAGAGCTATGCGACCGCCTACGCGAGCCTGGTCTCGTTTGTCGGTTCGACCACGAATACGTACAAGTCGACCAGCGCGGCGCAGCAGACCCTGTTGCAACAGACGCAAACGGCACAGCAGTCCAATTCTGGCGTGAACCTCGACGAAGAGGCGGCGAACCTGATCAAGTACCAACAGCTCTATCAGGCCAACTCGAAGGTGATTCAGACCGCGTCGACGTTGTTCAGCACCATCCTCCAGATCGTCAATTAAGCGCAGGGGCATCGCGATGCGGATCAGCACCAACATGATTTACGATCAGGGGATGCGCTCGATGAGCCAGAACACCTCCGATCTGCTCAACGTTCAGGCGCAACTCTCGTCGGGCAAGCGCGTGACCACGCCGAGCGACGACCCGATTGCGTCAGCCCAGGCGGTGGCCGTGTCGCAGGACAACGCCATGAACACGCAGTACGCGGCGAACCGGCAGTCCGCGACCACCCAGTTGCAGCTCGAGGACTCGACCTTCGGCAGCGTCATCAACGCGTTGCAGCACGTGATGTCGCAAGTCGTGTCGGCGGGCGACGCCTCGCTCAACGACAAGGACCGATCGACCATCGCGAGCGACCTGCAATCGAGCTTTCAGCAATTGCTTTCGCTGGCGAACACCACCGATGCCAACGGCCAGTATCTGTTCTCGGGCTTCAAGGGCAACACCGCGGCGTATATGACATCGGCCACGGGGGCGTCATACACGGGCGACTCGGGCGTGCGTTACGTGCAGGTGAGTCCGAACCGTCAGATCGCAATCAACGACGTTGGATCGAGCGTCTTCGAAAGCGTGCAGAGCGGCACGTCGGGCACGCTGATCAGCGGAAACGCCGCCAATCAGGGCACCGCCACGTATTCCACTGTCTCCACGACCAACGTGGCGGCGGCGGGCGCAAACCATCAGTACCAGATCAGCTTCGCGATCGACAACACGACCACGCCGCCCACGACCAACTACACGGTCAAGGATCAGACGGATACGACCGTGCCGGACGTGACGGGCGTCTACACCGCCGGCCAGCCGATCTCGTTCGGCGGCAAGGCGGTCACGTTCTCCGGCGCGCCGGCCACGGGCGACACCTACACTGTGCAACCGGCCACCATGGGCAGCACGAACATGTTCGACAACCTGCAGGCGCTGATCAACACGCTCAAGACGCCGGTCAGCAGCACGAACGGCACGGGCCAGGCCAACCTGGACAACGCGCTGACCACGTTCGGCCAGATGTTCAGCAACACCTACGACAACGTCACGACGATTCGCACGACCACGGGCTCCCGCATGAACGAACTCTCGGCGCTCAACAACATCGGCGACACCAATTCGCTGAATTATCAGTCGCAGTTGGGCGATCTGCTCGACGTGGACTGGAACTCGTCGGTGACCAAGTTCTCGCAGTTGCAGGCCGCGTTGCAGGCATCGCAGCAGAGCTTCCTGCAGACGCAGAAGCTGTCGCTGTTCAGTCTGCTCTGACCGGTTGCGCGGGACATTGCCCGCGCCGGACAAGGCAGGACCGCAGCAAAGACATTGGGCCGCCCGGGATTGCCGGGCGGCCCAATGTCATTTGTGGGGGCATTGCGACATCGCTCGCGCCCGGTGTTCAGGGTTTTGGGACGAAGGCCGCGGTCGTGCGGATCATCATGTCGATGCCGATCGCGATGAAGTGGTCCATCACCGGCGCAATACGCGGCATCATCAGCTCGATCACCACCAGCCCCACGCCCAGCGTGAGCGGAAAGCCGACGGCGAAGATGTTGAGTTGCGGCGCCGCGCGATTCAGAATGCCCAGCGCCAGGTTGCAGATGAGCAGCGCGGCCACGAGCGGCAGCGACAGCATGAGCGCGAGCATGAAGAGCTGGCCGCCCAGCATGGCGAGATAGTGCCAGCCCACGCTGGAGAGCGGTACGGCGGAGACTGGCAATACCGTGAAGCTTTGCACCAGCGTGGCGAACATCACCAGATGTCCATTGGTGGCGAGGAACACGAGCATGGCCACGACATTGAGCAGCATGCCGAGCACGGCGGTGCTGCCGTCGCTGTTCGGCGTGAGCAGCGTGGCGAACGACAGCCCCATCTGCAAGCCGACGAAGTCGCCCGCCATGCTGATCGCGGAGAACACGATCTGCATGCACCACCCCAGCGCCGCGCCGATCATCACCTGCTGCACGAGAATCCAGAGTCCCTCCCACGAGAACGGCGAGGCGGCGGGCATGGGGCCGAGCACCGGGGCGAGCGCCAGCGCGACAATGCCCGCGAGGCCGATCTTGACCGTGCCGGGCACGGCGGCGTCGCCGAACAGGGGGGCGCTCATCGAGAGCGCCAGCAGGCGCACGAATGGAAACAGGAACGCCGCAATGACGCCCGAGAGTTGTTCGTAAGTGAAGCTGATCAACGCGGGCGCGGCTTACCCGACGAGGCCGGGAATGCCCGTGAGCAACTGGCGCATGTAGTCGACCATCAGGTTGAGCATCCAGGGGCCGGCGATCACCAGGGTGGCGAACACGGCCAGCAGCTTCGGGATGAACGACAGCGTCATTTCATTGATCTGGGTGGCGGCCTGAAACAGGCTCACGAGCAGACCCGAGACGAGCGCGACGAGCAGCAGCGGCGCGGCGAGCAGCAGGGTGACCTGCATTGCCTGATGGGCCAGCGCCATGACGGTTTCCGGAGTCATCTCGCGTTCCTGCGCTACATGGTGAAGCTCTGGGCGAGCGAGCCCAGCAGCAGTTGCCAGCCATCGACCACCACGAACAGCATCAGCTTGAACGGCAGCGATACCGTGGAGGGCGACACCATCATCATGCCCATCGACATCAACACGCTCGCAACCACCAGATCGATGATCAGGAACGGAATGAAGATCGTGAAGCCGATCTGAAACGCTGTCTTCAGTTCGCTCGTGGCGAAGGCGGGAACGAGAATGCGCATCGGCACGTCTTCGGGGCCGTTCATCGGCGGGGTCTTGGCGAGCTTGGCGAAGAGTGCGAGGTCGGCTTCACGCGTCTGCTTGAGCATGAACGCGTGGAACGGCTTGGCGCCGGTGTCGATGGCCTGCTCGAAGCTGATCTTGTTCGCGGCGAACGGCTGGTAGGCGTCGGTGTAAGCCTTGTCGAACACCGGCGACATGACGAAGAAGGTCAGAAACAGCGCCAGGCCGATCAGAATCTGGTTCGGCGGCGACGTGGTGACGCCGATGGCATGGCGCAGCAGCGAGAGCACGATGATGATGCGTGTGAAGGCGGTCATCATCAGCAGCATCGCGGGCAGGAAGCCCAGCGATGTGAGCAGCAACATCGTCTGCACGGACAGCGAATAGGTCTGTCCGCCGCCGGGCGCCGGGGTCGTGGTGAACGCGGGCAGCGTGGCCTGCGCCAGGGCGGTGCCCGGCAGGGCGAGGCAGGCGAGCGCCAGTCCCAGCGTGATACCGAGTGCCCAACCCGCTTGGCGAGGCGATGGCCCGGTCAACCGCAAACCGCGCGCCATCAGGAATCCTTTTTCATCGTTTCGCGCAATTTCTGCGCAAACGCTTGTGCGGCGCGGTTGGCCTGCGCGCCCGGATGGGCAACGGTGGGCGCGGCGGGCATATCGGCGACACGATCCGCATCGATCACATGCAGGCTGCGCACCTGACCGGGCGCAACCCCCAGCACGATCCAGTCGCCCGCGACCTCGACCACGACCACGCGTTCACGTTGGCCCACGGCGGCGCTGCCGACCACGCGCACGTTGCCGCCCCCCAACGGGCGTTGCAGCCCGAAACGCTTGGCCAGCCACGCCAACCCGAAGAGCAGCGCCAGCACCAGCACGAGGCCCAGCCCCGTCTGCACGATGCCCGCGCCGCCAAGGCTCGGTACGGCCGCAGCCTGCGAGGCCGTGCCCTGGGCGTGCGCGGTGGCGATCGTCAGGCAGGCCAACAGG
Organism: Pandoraea sp. XJJ-1; assembly: GCF_026802345.1. Classification (NCBI taxonomy): domain Bacteria; kingdom Pseudomonadati; phylum Pseudomonadota; class Betaproteobacteria; order Burkholderiales; family Burkholderiaceae; genus Pandoraea; species Pandoraea sp. XJJ-1. Next base: position 5,246,018 of record NZ_CP113827.1, on the reverse strand, counting down.
GCGGCCGCTGCCGCGGCACGCCCCACGGGGGCGCCGCGGACTTTTGTTGCATTCATCGGTTGAGCTTTCGGATGCGTTCGGATGGCGTGATGATATCAGTCAGGCGAATGCCGAACTTGTCGTTCACAACCACGACTTCGCCCTGGGCGATGAGGCAACCGTTGACCAGCACGTCCATCGGCTCACCGGCCATGCCGTCGAGTTCCACCACGGAGCCCTGCGCCAGTTGCAGCAGGTTCTTGATGGCGATCTTCGTGCGGCCCAGCTCCACGGTCATCTGGACCGGGATGTCGAGAATCAGGTCGATGTCGTTGTGCGTCGCGTTCGGCGGATTGCCGGCCGTGGCCGCCAGGGGCTGAAACACGGGGGCGGCGGCCGGTGGCGCCGCGGCTTCGGTCGCCGTCTGCTCCGCCATGGCACTGGCCCACTCGTCCGCCATGGCCTGGGCGTCGTCACCAAGCGTTTGAGGGGTATCGCTCATCACTCGTTGTCCTTCGTGTAATCGCTGTGCGAATGGTTGATCATCTGGTTCACGCGCAGCGCATATTGACCGTTGAACACGCCGTAATTGCATTGCATCACGGGCACGCCGTCGACCTTGGCCTCGAGCACCTCGGGCACGTCGAGCGGAATCACGTCGCCCACGCGCATGTTGAGCAACTGCGAGAGCGTCATGTCGAACTGCGCGAGGTTGGTCACGATTTCGACGTCGGCCGCTTGCACCTGTTGCGAGAGCAGACGCACCCAGCGCTTGTCGACTTCGAGCGTCTCGCCTTGCAGGGGGCTCGAGAGCTGGTCGCGCATCGGCTCGATCATCGAGTACGGCATGCAGATATGGAATTCGCCGCCGACCGAGCCGAACTCGATGTCGAACGTGGTCGTGACCACGACCTCGTTAGGCGTGGCGACGTTGGCGAACTGAGTGTGCATTTCGGCGCGCACGTACTCGAACTCGACCGGATACACCGGTTTCCACGACGCCCCGTAGTTCTCGAACACCAGGTCGAGCAGGCGCGCGATGATGCGCTGCTCGGTCTGCGTGAAGTCGCGCCCTTCGACGCGCGTGTGGAACCGGCCGTCGCCGCCGAACAGGTTGTCCACCACGAGGAACACGAGGTTCGGGTCGAACACGAACAGCGCCGTGCCGCGCAGCGGCTTGATGTGGACCAGATTGAGGTTGGTCGGGACAGGCAGGTTGCGAATGAACTCGCTGTACTTCTGCACGCGTACCGGGCTGACCGAGATTTCGGCGCTGCGGCGCATGAAATTGAACAGGGCAATGCGGAACAAGCGCGAGAAGCGGTCGTTGATGATCTCGAGTGTAGGCATGCGCCCACGCACGATACGCTCTTGCGTCGCGATGTTGTATGGCCGGATGCCGGAATGCTCTTCCGACTCCGACCGGTCATCCTGTTCGCCGGTGACACCCTTCAGAAGGGCATCGACCTCTTCCTGCGACAGGAACTCCTCATGCGCCATGTATCACTCACTGAATTACAAACGCGGTGAACAGCACTTCGCCCACGGCCTGCTGCGGCATGTTGGCCGCGAACGGCTGCGCGACCAGTGTGCGGATCTCGCTCGCCAGACGGCGCTTGCCGTCGATCGTGGCGAGATCCTGCGGCTGCTTGGACGACAACAGCAGCAACACACGGCTGCGCACTTCGGGCATGTGCTGCGTGATGCGGGCTTGCGTCTCGGCGTCTGCCACCTTGAGCGAGAGGCCGATATGCAGATAGCGCTCGCCGTCTTCGCCCGTCAGGTTCACCGTGAACGGGTCCATGCTGACGAACACGGGGGGCGGCGGGGGCGGTGGCGCTTTCGCGGCTTCCTGGCGTCCGGTCAGCAAATACACGGCCGTTGCCGCGCCGGCAGCGGCCATAAGGGCTACCGCAACGATCAACAGAATCCATTTGCGCATGCTCCCTCCGGAGCGAGCCGCGGCTTGCGTCGATGCGGGATTTGCCATGTGTTCGCCTGCTATTGGGTAATGATTGTCGGCCAACCCGCCAACGGGTGATCGGCCGAAAAGAAGGGACAATCGCGTCTAACTCGCGTCTTTGTCTTAACGGCAGAAAAACCGGCTGGCTTTAGGGCGGTGCGACGCCCGGTCGCGCCGCTCGTGCGGATCCCGGGGGGAGATCAGGCGAACGTGTCGACGAGACCGTTGCTCACGCGTACCGGAACGCTCACGGTCGTGGCGAGCGTCGCGTCGTCGCTCTGGCCGAAGCCCGGGGTGCCGCGTGCGTTGCCGTTGCCGCTTCCATTACCGCTTCCGTTGCCATTCGCCCCTTGCTGGGCAAAGGCCTGTTGCTGCGAACTGTCGCTGCTCACGGTAGCGTTACCCAGCGCAATGCCATTGTTGGCCAGGCTTTCGCGCAGTTGCGGCAAGGCCGCCTGCACGGCGTCGCGCACGGCGGCGTGTTGCGAGACGAACATCGCCTGCGCCGAGTCGTTCGCCACGTTCAGCACCACGTGCAGCGGACCGAGATCGGGCGGATTCAGGCTCAATTGCGCCGTTTGTGCATGGGCGGACGAGAGCCAGACCACTTGCTGCGAGAGCTGGTTGTTCCAGTCCTGCGTCCCCACGCGCGCGTTCAGGGCGAGCGCGGCGGGCAGATTGGCCTGGACCGGCAACTGCGGTTGGGCGTCCAGCGCTGGCGTGGCCGTTTGCGCGATCTGTGCGGCCGCCTGCGTGGCGGTGGCTGTCGCCGCTTGCGCGGCGGTGTCGCGATGTCCCTGCGCTTGCGCCAGCGCGTCGGCCATGCGTTGGGCCTGGGCGTCCGCACTGACCGGTGTCGCTGCGGTCTTGGCATCCGCCGCCGCTGGTTGTGCGGACGTATTGGTCTGCGTTGTCGTACCGTTCCTGGCCAGGGCGTCGAGCGGGAGGCCGCCAGTCTTGTCGGCGTTCGATGCCGCTGCGCCATTGACCGGTGCGCCCGCGTTGGTGGTCGTGGTCGCGGCCTTGGCGTCGGCCGGCGCCTGGCCGGTCAGTTGCGCGGCGCCGGTGGCCTGCAGCGCGCCGTTCACTGCGGCGGCGATGGCTGCGCCGGTGCCGGACTTTGCGTCGGCCGAACCCGCGTCGGCCGGGGTGGCCGGGGCAGGGGTCTGGGGCGGCAGCGGCGCGTTGTTCATGGCGGCAAGGGCGACGGCAAGAGCGGCTGCCGGATCGCCGGGCGCCGCTGTGGCCGCCGCGTCGTCGGCGGTAGCGTCATTCTTGTCGCTGTCGGCCGTCGTCGATTTCGAGGATTTCGTCGAAGCGTTCGTTTGGTTTGCCTGGCCCGCCTGCCCGGTCTGGTTCGCTTGATCGGCTCGCGAGCTGTTGTCGGCGGTGTTCTGCGTCGGCGTTGCGCTGCCGCCCGAGGCGTTCCCGGACGACGCATTCGTCTGACTCGCTTGCGCGGCCGTATTGTTCGCGCTGCTCGCGGCGGGCTGAACCGTCTGGCGGGTCTGCTGCGAGAGCACGGCGGAGAAGGGCAGCGCGTTGCTGTCGTCGGTGTTCGACGATCCGGCGCGGTGGCCCGTCACGGCTTGCAGGGCCGCGCCTGCGGAATCGGTCAGGAAGCTAAGAATCGACATAGTGGGCGCCTTGGGTCCTTCAAATCGGGGAGTCGGCACGACGGCGCAGGCTGCGCGCGGCGTACTCGTCGTTTTCTTTCTGCTCGCGGCGCGCGACACGCAGCGCCGTGCGGGCTTGCTCACGCGAAGCGAGCGTACCGAAGGAATTCAGGCGGCGCTGCTGCGCTTGCCATTCGCGGCGTGCGGCCGCGAGACGCTCGTCGGCTTGCTCGAGCAGCATGGCTTGCTGTCCGATGGCCGTGTCGAGCGTATCGATGAATTGCTGGAAGTTGCGCCAGTCGCAGCCGGCCATGCCCTGAATCGTCGCCGTCTGCATGCGCGTGCGGTATTCGTGGCGATACTGGCGCAGTGCTTCGAGCTGACGCTCGACCTCGGCGCGCTGCGTCTGGCGTTCGCCGAGCAGGCGCGCGGCTTCGTCCACGTCCTTCTGGGCGAGTTCGATGAGCAGCTTGAGGGGCAGGGTGGAATTCATGGCCGCCGCCGGTTAGTGGAACAGACCGTGCATCTGGTGCACGGCGTCCGGATAACTGGCCCGCTCGCGCATTCCCTGTTGCAGGAAGTTTTCGAGTCGGGGATACAGCTCGATCGCCTGATCGAGCATCGGATCGCTGCCCGGCGCGTACGCGCCCACATTGATGAGGTCGCGGTTGCGCTGATAGCGCGAGAGCATCTGCTTGAAGCGCCGTACCTTGTCGAACTGCCCATCGTCGATGAGCGCGGTCATCGCACGGCTGATCGACTGTTCGATGTCGATCGCCGGATAGTGCCCCGACTCCGCCAATTGACGCGAGAGCACGATATGGCCATCGAGAATGGCGCGGGCCGAATCGGCGATCGGATCCTGCTGGTCGTCGCCCTCGGTGAGCACGGTATAGAACGCGGTGATCGAGCCGCCACCGTCCGGACCGTTACCGGCACGCTCGACCAGCGCCGGAAGCTTGGCGAACACGGAAGGCGGATAGCCCTTCGTGGCCGGCGGCTCGCCGATCGCCAGTGCGATTTCGCGCTGGGCCATGGCGTACCGGGTGAGCGAGTCCATGATCAGCAGCACATCCTTGCCCTGATCGCGGAAGTACTCGGCCAGCGTGGTGGCGTACGCCGCGCCTTGCAGGCGCAGCAGCGGCGAGACGTCGGCGGGCGCCGCCACGACGACGGAGCGCGCCAGGCCGTCCGGCCCGAGAATGTTTTCGATGAAGTCCTTCACTTCGCGGCCGCGCTCGCCGATCAGGCCCACGACGATGACTTCGGCCTGCGTGAAGCGGGCCATCATCCCCAGCAGCACGCTCTTGCCGACGCCCGACCCGGCGAAGAGGCCCATGCGTTGGCCGCGCCCGACGGTGAGCAACGCATTGATGGCGCGCACCCCCACGTCGAGCACCGAGTCGATGGGCGCGCGACCCAGCGGATTGACCGGCACCGACGCGAGCGAGGCGCTGTCGGTCATGCCCAGCGGGCCGAAATCGTCGAGCGGACGGCCGGCGGCGTCGACCACCCGGCCGAGCAGCGCTTCGCCCACGGGCAGACGCTTGCCGTTGTGACGTTGATTCGGCAGCGGACCGTCGGCGGCGGGCTCCATCGGGTACACGCGAGCGCCTGGCAGCAGGCCGGCGACCTCCGTCTGCGGCATGAGAAACAGACGGTCGCCACCGAAGCCGACGACTTCCGCTTCGGCCGTGGCCGGTTCGCGCGAGGCGTCGTGCACCGGCAGCTCGATCAGGCAGCCCGCGCCGACCGGCAGGCGCAGACCGACGGCTTCGAGCACGAGACCGGCGGCGCGGGTGAGGCGGCCGCAGCGGCGCGTCGGTTCGACGGCGTGAACGTGCGCGATGCGCTCGCGCAGCGTGTTCTGCCAGCGGCGAAGATGCGAGTCGCGGGCGATCTCGCGAGCGTCCAGGACGTGCGTGGCGGCTTTCGGCGCGGCGGATTCGATGGCAGCGCTCGGATCGGGACTGCCGGGTTCGGCGTCGGCGCTTGGCCATTGAGCCGGACGGTCGCTGTGATCGGCGTGGTCGGCGTGATCGTTTGGGTCGTCGGGTTGCAGCGCGCCGGCCTGCGCGGTCGGTGGGGTCGTATCGAAGCCCGAGCCGACGCCCGTATCGATTTCATCCCACAGGCGCACCGAGGGCTTCGTGCCGTCGTTCGCCGGGGCGGGCGCGGAGGGCGTGGAGGGCGTGGCGGCATCGTGCGTGTTCTCGGTGCTGGGCAGCACCGGCGCATGCGCGGTAAGTGGGGTGAGGTCGGCGTTCACCACGGCAGATCCTTGCCCAGCGCGGCCATCACACGCTGCCAGCGCGTGGCGACGGTGGCATCGACTTCGCCACTCGCGGCTTCGGCCTTGCAGCCGCCGCGTTCGATGGTGGAATCGGCGCGCACGGTCCAGCCCGCAGCGCGCAGTTCCGCGCCCACATGCGCGTCGACGAGCGCGACGTCTTCCGGATGCAGGAGCAGACGCGGCGAGCCGGTCAGCGGATCGTTGGAGAGCAGGTCGCGCACGAGCGGCAGCAGCGTTTCGGGGCGAATCGTGAGGGTCTGGCCCAGTGCCTGGCGTGCGATGTCGAGCGCCAGTCCGAGCAGCGGCTCGGCCACTTCGCGATCGATGGCGTTCACCGCGTTGCCGAACCCATGCGCGATATCGGCGAGTTGTGCGGCACGCGTGTCGACTTCCTGTTGTCCGGCAGCCTGCCCGGCGGCGTAGCCCTCGGCGTGACCGGTGGCGTAGCCTTGCGCATGGCCCTCGGCGCGCGCCGCCTCACGCCACGCAGCGATCTGTTCCGCGAGCGCGGGATCGTCGAGCGGGTTGGGCGGCAACGGTTGCGGCGGGGACGGCGGCGGCGGCGGGTCGAACGACGCCATCTCCCAGCGCTGCCAGGCGGAAAGGCGTTCTTTCGGAATGATGGTCGACATGCGCGCGCGGTCCCTGGTCGGTTACACGTAAGCGTCTTCGCCGCGGCCGCCCACCATGATGGCGCCCTGATCGGCGAGGCGCCGCACCACTTGCAGCACCTTCTTCTGTTCGGCTTCGACTTCCGAAACGCGCACCGGACCGCGAGATTCGAGATCTTCGCGCAGCAGCTCGGCCGCGCGCGCGGACATGTTCTTGAAGAACTTCTCGCGCAGCTCGACCGGCGCGCCCTTGAGCGCGATGATGAGCGACTCCGACTCGATCTCCTTGAGCAGCACCTGGATGCTGCGGTCTTCCACGTCGAGCAGGTTCTCGAACACGAACATCTCTTCGACGATCTTCGCCGCGAGGTCCGAGTCGTAGTTGCGCACGGCTTCGATGACCGACTCTTCGTGCACCCCGCCCAGGTAATTGAGAATTTCCGCTGCGGTGCGTACACCGCCCATCGGGCTGCGCTTGATGTTCTCGCTGCCCGAAAGCAGTTTCGTCAACACGTCGTTCAGCTCACGTAGCGCGGCAGGCTGAATGCCGTCGAGCGTGGCAATGCGCAAGACGACGTCGTTGCGCAGACGCTCTGTGAACAGCGCGAGCACTTCCGAGGCCTGGTCGCGGTCGAGGTGTACGAGGATCGTGGCGATGATCTGCGGATGCTCATGGCGGATCAGCTCGGCGACGGCCGTCGAGTCCATCCACTTCAGACCCTCGATGCCGCTGGTGTCGCCGCCTTGAAGAATGCGCTCGATCAGGCCCGCGGCCTTGTCGTTGCCCAGCGCCTTGTTGAGCACCGAGCGGATGTATTCGGAAGAATCGAGCGAAAGCGCCGAGTGCTGTTCGGCTTCGAGCACGAAGTCCTGCAACACGTCGGCGATCTGGTCGCGCGTGACCTGCCGCAGCGAGGCCATGGCCGCGCCGAGCTTTTGCACTTCGCGCGGCGCGAGGTACTTGAAGACCTCCGCCGCTTCGTCTTCACCCAGCGACATCAGGAGGATGGCACTGCGTTCGAGTCCCTCAGCCGCGCTCATCGCCACCACCCACCCATGATTTGACTACCGTTGCCACGATCTTCGGATCCTGTCGCGCGACTTGGCGCGCGTACTGCAAATTGCGCTCGTAGGCGCTGACTTCGGCCCGCTTGCCGGCCTCGCCGTCGGCATTCTCGCCCTCGACGCCTTCTCCCCCGGCGGCACCGGCCGCACCGGCCAGCGTGGGCTCGGCCGGCGGCGGCGGGGTCAGATGCTTGCGAATGGCCGGACGAATGACGCCGAACCACAGATAGAGGCCGACCAGGCCGATCAAGACCCACTTGCCGACTTGCTTGGCCAATTCGATGTTCTGGCGCTGACGCCACCACGGCAGGTTGGCTTCCGGATCGGCCTCGACCGTGAACGGGCTGTTGACGATGTTGAGCGTGTCGCCGCGCTGGGTCGAGTAGCCGATGGCTTCCTTCGCCAGGTTCTGTATCTGGTCGAGCTGCGCTTGCGTGAGCGCCACCATCGCGGCCTTGCCCTTCGCGTCGGTGCCCGGGTGATAGTTCACCACCACGGCGGCCGACAGACGCTTCAGACCGCCCGTCGCTTGCTGAACATGGCGAATCGTGCGGTCGACTTCGTAGTTGACCGTGGCGTCCTTGCGGTCGCTGCGCGGGCCCTGCGGCGCGCTGGCGGCGCTTGCCGCGTTTGCGGCGTTTTGCTGGGCGAACTGCTGCTGCGTTTGCGTGATGGGCGCGGTGGCTTGACCCGGCGGCTGGTTCGACAACGCGCCGGGCACCCCGCCGGCGGGCGTGATGCCGATTTGCGAGGCTTCGCTGTTCTGCTGACTGCGCACCGCCTGCTCGCCCGAATTCGGCTTGTAATTCTCCGACGTCTGCTCGACCTGGTTGAAGTCGACGTCCGCCGTCACCTGAGCGTGCACGTTGCCCGGCCCGACGATCGGGTTCAGGATGGCCTCGATACGGCGCGCATACGATTGTTCGAGTTCGCGAACGTACTTGAGCTGGCTGGCGTCCAGACCCAGCGCATTGGCGCTCTGCGCGGAGAGCAGATTGCCGTTCTGATCGAGCACCGTCACGTTCTTGACCGGCAGCTCGGGCACACCCGATGCGACCATGTGGACAATGGCGCTGACCTGGCCGTCGTCGAGCACGCGGCCCGGATACAGCGTGACGAGCACCGAGGCGCTGGGCTTTTGCTGCTCACGCACGAAGACCGACGGCTTGGGGATCGCGAGATGCACGCGCGCGGCCTGCACCGCCGACAGCGATTCGATCGAGCGGGCGAGTTCGCCTTCGAGGGCGCGCTGGTAATTGACCTGCTCGGCAAACTGGCTGATGCCGAACTTCTGGTTGTCCATCAATTCGAAGCCGACCAGACCGCCCTTGGGCAGCCCTTGCGAGGCCAGACGCAGCCGCACCTCGTGCACCTGCTCGGCCGGCACCAGAATGGCACCGCCGCCCTCGGCGAACTTGTACGGCACGTTCATCTGCTGCAGCGAGGTGATGATGGCACCCCCGTCGCGATCGCCCAGGTTGCTGTACAACACCTTGTAGTCGGGGGCACGGCTCCACAGGAAAACGGCGATCAGCAAGGCGATGAGGGCCGCGCCACCGATGAGCAGCGGCAAGCGCTCGCGCGAGCGCAACTGCGCCAGCAGGGGCGACTTGGCGGCGACGTCCGCCGACTGGGTGGCGGCGTTCATGCGCGGCTCCACGCCAGCGGCGTTAACACGACGTTCTTCGCGGTGGAAGTGCTCACTAACATGCGACAGAATTCTCCGGGGGTACGCTTGGCATCGCGCTCACGTGCGACGGGCGCTAAGGATTGGAAAGGTCCGTTACCCGGTGCGCACGATGCCGATGGTCCTGATTATTCGTTGCCGAATATGGAATCGTTTCAAGGATTAGGCGGGTGTTTTGCCGCCAATTAGGGTCTTGGGGGCTTGCCAGGCGGTGGTAAGCTCCGACGTAACTGATAAGAGGCAAACCGGTGAGCACGACGCGGTGTCGCGGCGCTGCCGGTGCCAATCGAAGACAAGCGAGGACGAGCATCATGGCCATTCCGGGGATCGAGTCGGTATTGCAGAAGCTGGGCAGTGTGGCGTCGCAGGCGGCGGGCTCGATCCTGGGCACCTCGACCGCTGGCACCGGCGCGGCCTCGGCGACGGGTGGTTTCGCGTCCGAACTGGAAAACTCGCTCAAGCGCGTTTCGTCGGCGCAGAACGGCGCGGAGTCACAGGCTCGCGCGTTCGAAATGGGGCAGCCGGGCGTGGCGCTCAACGACGTCATGGTCGATCTGCAGAAAGCCAACATCGGCTTCCAGATGAGCTTGCAAGTGCGCAACAAACTCGTGTCGGCCTATACGACCGTGATGAACATGCAGGTGTAATGCCCACGTAGGGCATGGGAGGGCGCGCCGAAGCACGTCGTCCGCACCGAAAAGGCCTCGTCGACCTTGGACGGGGCTTTTTTATTGTCGGCGGGCGCGTGCTCGCGAGAGGGGCGATGCGCTGCCGGCCGATGACGTGCCCGGGCCGGCAGGCCGCGCACCGGTCATGCCGCACCCGCGCATGCGGGTTGCGGCGGCATGATGCGCTTCAGAAATGCGTGAAAGCGCGGCACGGTGAATGCCGCATCGTCCAGCGGGGTGCTGTAGAGCATGCCCTTGTTGACGAGTGCCTGTCGAACCGGTTCAAGCGCTTCGGCAGGTTTGCCAAATTCCGCGGCGACGGCGTGCAGATCGTGCGGACCTTCTCCCAACTCTGCCATCGCCCGCAGGTAGTGCTTTTCCGTCGGGGTCAGCCGCTCGAAGCGGAGGCGGTAAAAGTTGTTATCCAGCGCATCGATGGCCGCCCTCGACGCAAGTCTGACGTGTTCCGAAGTGATGGGACTTTCGTGCGCCACCTTCCAGACGAGCTTCCCCCATTGTTGGAGAAAATATGGGTAGGCGCCCGTGCGCTCGACGATCTCGTCAAGCGCATCCGGCGTGATGGCGACGCCGGCTTGTGCGGCGGGGACGGCGATCGCATCGCGTGCCCCGGCATTCGAGAGCGGTCCGATCGTGGCGATTTCGAACATTCGCTCCGCATAGGACTTGGCGTCACCCACCTGCCGGATCAGTGGCGGCAAGCCTGCGCCGATCAGAATGACGGGCAGCTGGTATTGCGCGCATCGGTGAAGGGCGTAAAGCAACGCGGACAACTCCCGCTTCGGCATGCCCTGAAGTTCGTCGATAAAAATGGCGAGCACGGTGTGCGCCGATCGGGCCGCGCGCCCCACCTCAACGAGCAGTGCACAAAGATCCAGGTCGAGAATGCCGCAATCCGCCAGACCTGGCTCGGGCGCGTAATCCAGACCGACTTCGATGCCGTCATAGGTGACTTTCAATCCGGAGACGAAGCCGGCGAGCGCGCGCAATCCTCGAACGACGGTGTCCTTCGCCGACTGTGTTCGACTCATGCGCAATAACGCGACACGCAACGCCGGGGCGATCGATGCCGGCAGCGACTTCACTTCCGGGGCTTCGAGATGCACGGTGATCGCGCCTTGCTGTTCGGTGTCGTAAAGGAGACGTTCGAGCAGCACCGTCTTGCCGACACCACGCAGGCCGATCAGCAGTTGACCATTGGCGTGGCGTCCGATGCGAAGGCGTTCGATGCAGACACGCACTTCCTCGCGAATATCATCGCGTCCGGACAAGGAGGGCGGCGGTGTTCCCGCGCCGGGATTGAAAGGATTCTGAATGGCTTCCATGGCAGACACGCAAGGTTGGGTTGGCGAGCAAATGCCTATGCCCGGCACGCGGTGCCGCGACATACGGAGAGAATCCTAGTGAGATCGCTTGTGCTGCGCGGATGGCAAAACGTCTGCCCATCGCGAGGAAGCCGGGGAAGCCTTTGCCCGCAGCGGTGCGCCGCTCGTCAGCGGTTACGGGGCAGGGCAGGAATTCAGACACTTCACCGCACGCTCGCCCGATGTGCGAACGGCATGACTTAGCGCGTGCGGTGGTCGGCGGATGGATTGTCGAATGCGTTGGACGGTGACGTGGCTGCGGCGGCCGGCAAGTCGGCCGAGGACGCCGGGGCGGCGACGCCCGGCGGCAGCGGCGGCGGGTGGCCACCCCGTCCCGCTTCGAGTTTGTAGAGCCACGCCAGCAACTCCGCGACCGCCTGATAGAGCTGCGCCGGAATCCGCTGATCGAGGTCGACCTGCATGAGCAGGCTTACCAGCTCCGGCGATTCATGCACATACAGGCCATGCTCGTGCGCGGTGCGCACGATCGTTTCGGCGAGCAGGCCGTAGCCCTTCGCCACCACGCGAGGTGCCGTGTCGTTCGCCCCGTAGGCGAGCGCGATCGCCGTGCGACGCTCCGGTGGCAGCGTCATGCCGCACCTCCGGTCTCTGCGTCTGGCGGCACATCGCCCGCCGAGGGCCCTCGCTGCCCGGTGGCATTGGTCGGGGCGGCAGCGTGCAATGGGCGCGCAGGGTCGGCCGGGTTGGCACCTGCCGATGACCCGCCGACGCTTGCCCCCGCGTCCGTCAGCGCGCCGAACGACAATTGGCTCGCGATGAGTCCGACGGCCGCGAGTCGCTGGCGCAATACATCACCCTCTTGCGACAGTACATCGGCCGACACGGACGAATCGGTCAGCAGGCGCGCCTGTAACTGCTGCCCGGACAACCCGAGCGTGACGTCGACCGTGCCCAGCAACGGCAGCGTGAGACGCAGATGGGTATGCCATGTCGAGGGCGTGGCCGCCTCGCCGGGCATCGGTTGCCCGGCCCGTTCCTCGACCTGCCATGTCATCGGCGCTCCCGGCCACGCCATGCCGTTCCATTGGAATTGCGGATTCACCAGCATGTCCAGCTGCTGACGCACCAGCGTGACACTTTCCGCGGGCGCATTCGCCACGGCGGCCATCACCCCGGCCGGGCCGTGCGGCGCAGCATTGGGCGGTGAGCCGTTGCTCAGCGCAGCGAGGGTGGCGTCGGCCCCCTGCGCGCCTGGCAATACGCTGCTCGTTGTGTGCGCCACGCTTGCGGCATGCGCCAACGCGTTGGCCGTGTTGGGCAGATTGGCGCTCGCATGCAGACCGCTATCGGCTGCCTCGCCCGTTGCCGGTGGCGCAACGACGCCGGGCGACGCGGCACCGGAGGCGGCCGCCACGGGCGGGGTCGACGGGCTGAGCGTCGGCCAACCGGTGGCCAGCACGGCGTCGGCGCCCGCAGGGCCGAGCAACCGGGTGAGGGGGCCGGGACCGGGCAGCGTGGCGTCGGCACCGGCCGCGCGCAACTGCGCGGCCAGATTCGCCGAAGCGGGCCAGCGCAATTGCGGCTCGGCCTGTAGTTGCTCGAACGAGCGGCTGCCCGAGGCCCACTGCGACAGATGCGATTCGTAAAAGAGCCCGCTCGCGGACAACGCCTCCTTCAACGCCGCCGCGAGCAGTGGCGCGAGCGCGGGCGCGCCGGTGCCGGGGGCGGCCGGCCATACGGGCGTGCTCGCCTGCACGGGGCCAGGCGAGTCGGGCGCCAGCCGCAGAATCGTGTCGATGGTGCGCGCGGCGGCCGAGAGCGTCGCCTGTTGAACGGGGGAGGCAAGCCGGGCACCGGCTTGCGGCGGCGCGTTACCGAGTCCGACGGCCGTCGTCGACGGGCGGGTGGCGAGGTCGACGAGGGCGGACGTGGCGTCGCCGGTGGGCTGCAGGCCCGATACGGCACCTGGCGCAGTCGTCGAGGCCGCGCCTTGCCCGGCACCCAGCAATGTGTCGAGCCGTCGTGCGAGCGTTGTGGCCAGCACCGAATCGAGACCGGCCATACCTGACTGACTCCGAAGAATGGGCGACGCGACGCGCTGGCGCGTCAGGCGCCCAGGTTCAAGCCGTAGACTTCGTGCAGGGCACGTTGACGGCGTGTGCTGTTGATCATGGCATCCAGATGCGCCAGGCGCGGTACCACGAGATCGCGGATCGCGGCGTCGTCGGCCAGAATGCGACGGATGACGGCGTGCTTTCGCGCCCGCTCGTCCTCGCTGAGCGGTAGCGACGCGTCGAGCTGCTTGATCGAATCGACCTGCGCACGATACTGCATCTCGAGGTCGATGAGGGCATCCCAATCGCCATCGCGCGCCACGCCGAGCATGCGCTCCGTGAGGCCGGCAATGCTCTCGTAGCAGTTCAGCAACGACTTGGCTTCATTCATAGCGCACTCCGGTGCCCGCCTGTGCGGCGGGGGCCCCCGTGCCGGCCGCCGGCGTGATCGCTCGCCAGGCCGATGCAATCGTATCGAGCAGGGTGTCGACTTCCTGCACCTTGACCACGTCGTTCTCGAGATTCGCTTCGAGCAGGCGTTGGCCCATGTAGTCGTAAAGATCGCGCAGGTTGCGAGACAGTTCTCCGCCGGCGTCCATGTCCAGGCCGTCGCGCAGACCGCCAATAATGCCGATGGCTTTCGAGAGCGCGAGTCCGCGATCCGCGATGCGGCCGTCTTCGAAATGGACGCGGGCCTTCGTGAGGGCTGCCTTGGCGCCGTCGAACAGCATCATGATGAGCTGGTGCGGACTCGCGGCGATGACGCCCGTCTCGAGTCCGACTTTGCGATAAGCGTTGGCGGCGTTTTGACCGTACATGACTTTCTCCGAAGCGCGCGGCGTGAGTGCGTCGCGCGCTTACTTCGAGGACGACGACGAAGACGACGACCCGCCAAGCACCTGCTTGAGGTAGTCGCTCGTGTTCTGCAACTTGGCCATCGTCGCGTCCAGCGCCGTGAACTGGGCGAGGTAGCGGTTCTGCATCTGCGTCATCTGGTCTTGCCAGTCGCTTTCCTGTTGCTGCACGTGCTTGATGCTGGCATTCAGGTTCGACGTGGCCGTGCTGATGGCGCCCTTGGCACTCAGGAAGTTGCTGACCTGGTTCGACAGCAGCGACGCATAGCCTTGCGAGAAATTGATGGTGCCGCGATTGCCGAGGTTGGTGCCGGTGACCTGGATCTTGAGGCCGTCGGTCAGCGAACCCGCGGCGCCGGTCAGCGACTGGCCGCTGCCCGTGGCGATCACGCCGCCGATCGAGCCGCCGACATCCACGCCATCGGTGCTGGGCGACACCCCCGTGCCGAACAGCGTGGTCTGGGCATTGCCCGACGTCACGCGGATGTTCGAGGCGGAGCCGTAACGGTTCGACGTAATCGACAGCACCCCGGCCGTCTGCTTGACGGTCACTGTCGAGCCGTTGGCGACGAATTGCGAGTTGCCATTGATCGCGGCCTGCAAGGCGGCGGCCATCTTGTCGGGCGTGTAGGTGCCGTTCGGGATGGTGATGGTCGTGCTCGTGCCGTCGACCTGCACCGTCAGCGTATTGTTGGTGCCGTTGATGACGGTGTTCGCGCCAAGCGTGGCGTTCGACGTGAGCGTGCCCTGCGTCGCCAGTCGCGTGACGACGACGTCGTACTGGCCCGGCTGGGTATTGGTGGTCGAGCTCTGGTAGTTGATCAGGCTGTCGCTGGTCGTGCCGTTGGTGGCAAGCAACGACGCGAGTTGGGCGAAGCCGCCCGAGGCGATGGCCTTCTGCAGCTTGGTCGAATCGACCGCCAGCTGGCCCGATGTATCGGTGGCACTGCCGGAGCCGTCGCCGGCCTGGAACGTCACGCCGATGTCCGCGAGCGAGGTCAGCACCGATCCCGAGACCCCCGGCAGCTTGCCGTTCAGGATCTGCTGGATCTGCGTTGTGATCATCTGCGTGGTCGTGTCGCCGATCAGCGGACCGTTGTTGTTCGAGGTGCTGCCGGGCGAGGCGCTCGACTTGTCGAAGTACGTCAGTTGGCCGATCGCGGAGTGCAGCGTGTTGTACGCGGTGACGAAATCGCTGACGGACTTGGTGACGCCGTCGCTGTTGTTGCTGACGCTGACGGTGGTCGAGCCGGTCTTGAGCAGGGTCATCGACAGACCCTGCACGGCGCTCTTGACCGTGTTGGTCTGGCTCGACACGGCCAGGCCATTGATGGTCAGGTTCGCGTTCTGGCCCGCGGCCGTCTGCGTCAGGTTCTGGGTGGCGGTGGGGTCGTACGCCAGCATATTGGTGAGCGTGGCGTCGCCGCCGGCGGCGACGTCCACCTTCATGCTCATCGCCTGGCCGGTCTGCGTCGAGGTCAGCACCAGGCGGTTCGGCGTGGCGCTGCCGTCGTTGACGATCGTGGCCGTCACCCCGCCCTTGGCGGCGTTGATGGCGTCGCGAATGCCTTGCAGCGAGTTGTTGCTGTTCGTGATGGTGATGCTGAACGGCGCCTGCTGCGCATTCGGCGAGAAGCTGGCGCCGGTGTACGTGCCGTTCGCGAGCGTGCCGCCCGATATCGTGCCGAAGCTGAACGTCAACTGGGTGGACGCGCCCGTGCCGATCGAGGCGGCAGGATCGGACACGCCGGACGTCGACAGGCTTTGCGCCTGCGCCAGTTGCGTCGTGTTGATCGTATAACTGCCGGCCTTCGCCGTGGTGTCCGCCGACGTCGTCAGGAAGGTCGCGTCGCCCGGTGTGGCGGTCATCTGCAGGAACGACGACGCCGACGACAGGGCCGACAGCGACGACTGGAACGAACTCAGCGCCGATTGCAGGCTGCCGAGTGCGGAGACCTTGGTCTGATAGCTGGCTTCTTGTGATTTGAGCAAGCTGAGCTTTTGCGTGGCCGGCTGCATCAGACTGGTCACGAGCGCGTTCACGTCCAGCCCGGAGCCGATGCCCGGTGACGAAATGGAGCCCGTAGTGCTACTGCCGGTAGTCGCCATAAATTGCTCGCTCTCTAAAATGGTTGCTCAACTCACAAAACGCCGGCACAAAAAGTCTGCCTTTGTAATGTTTGCGGCGGCGCCCCCCGTGAAGGTGGCGCCGCCGGCGGCCCGGCCACGTTGCCGCCGGGCGTCAAACCCAACCCAACAGGCGCTTACTGGAGAAGCTTCAGCACTTGTTGCGGCAGTTGGTTGGCCTGGGCCAGCATCGAGATACCGGCTTGTTGCAGGATCTGCGACTTGGTCAGGTTGGCCGTTTCCGCAGCGTAGTCGGTGTCTTGCACGCCCGAACGCGCCGTGGTCAGGTTCTGCGTCGTGGTCGACAGGCTCGAAATCGTCGACTGGAAGCGGTTTTGAATAGCGCCCAGGGTCGATTGCAGCGTGTCGACGGTGC
The DNA here is from genome assembly GCF_026802345.1 of Pandoraea sp. XJJ-1. Lineage (NCBI taxonomy): Bacteria > Pseudomonadati > Pseudomonadota > Betaproteobacteria > Burkholderiales > Burkholderiaceae > Pandoraea > Pandoraea sp. XJJ-1. The sequence goes on along the minus strand of NZ_CP113827.1, from coordinate 5,229,382 downwards.
CGATGGCCGAGTCGATCTGCGACAGCATCAGCGTGGCGCTGTTGACCGTCTTCACGTCGGCTTGTGCCAGGCTACCGCTCGTGGCGTACGTCGTGGCTGCCGTCGGCAGGCCCAGCTTGGTCAACGTTGCCGCCGTACCGCCGCTGATCTGGAACGCCGAACCCGAGCTGAGGTGCATCTTGCCCGTGGTGTCGACATACGCGTTCACGCCGCTGTTCGACGAGTTGATCGCGTTGGCCAGGTCGCTGGCGCTGTTCATCTTGCCGGTGATGTTCGTGGCCTTGCCGTTGACGGTCAGGACCAGGTCCCCTGCGGCCAGCGTTTGCGAGAACGTACCAGCGACGGCGGTCGACGTGGTCGTCACACCGGCGGCGGCGCCTGCGACGGCCATGCCCAGCGTGGTGGCGTCGGCACCGGCGATCGTCATCGTTTGTGCCGCGTCGGTGTTGGTGATCGCGATTTCACCGGCCGAGTTGACCGAAGCGACATTGCCCGTGAAGCCCGCGGATTGTGCGGCGGTGTTGATCGCCGTGGCCAGGTCGGCCGAGCTGTTGTACGTGCCGGCCTTGACGTTGACGGCGGCGCCTGCACCCATCTGCACGGTCAGTGCGGCAACGGTGAAGCTCAGCGGGTTGGCGGCGGACGTCGTTTGCGCGACCGAACCGATGCTCGAGATCGTCATGCTTTGTTGCAGGTTGACCGAAATGGTCTGACCTGCGTTGGCGCCGACCTGGAAGTTCGCCGTGCCCATCGAGCCGTCGAGCACGTTCAGGCCGTTGAACGACGTTTGCGTGGCCAGACGGTTCACTTCCGCCAGACGCTGTTGAACTTCCTGATCGAGCGCGGCACGGTCCGAAGCCGAGTTCGTCGAGTTGGTCGACTGAACGGCCAGCGTGCGGATGCGTTGCAGGTTGTCAGTGATCGCCGACAGGGCGCCCGCGGCGGTTTGCACCAGCGAGATACCGTCGTTGGCGTTGCGCTGCGCTTGCTGCGTGCCGTTGATCTGGGCCGACATGCGGTCCGTGATCGCCAGACCGGCGGCATCGTCGGCGGCGCTGTTGATGCGCATACCCGAGGACAGGCGCGTGATCGAGGTTTGCAGGCCCGACTGCGACGTGCTCAGGTTACGTTGTGCAACCAGCGAGAAGATATTGGTATTGATGACAGATGACATTTAGCCACTCCTTTCCCAAAATTTTTGGCTCCGGCTTAAGCGCCGTAACTTCGGCTCTACAGCCATTCGCCGAAAGCCGCCGTTGTAGGGGATATCGGACGGCCATTGGGAAAATTTAGGGTGATTTCACAAAATGATGTGTCACCCCCCATCGACGGGCCCTGTCGATGTAGGAAAAACGCTAGCGGACCAGTCTACAAAATTCTTCCCCGATCGATCCCGCAAGGAAAGGGGCAATCTGCCGCTTATTCAATCCCTGTAAGGCTTGGAGAGGCGCAGACGACTGCCTGGCTCCTGTCGCGCGACCGCCAATTCTCGGCAGGTGGCAACACTTTGAAGGCGCACCAGAAAATTTCTCGCCCGGGTGAGAAAGCGTTGCCGGACGCAACGCTGTCGACGATCGAGGTCGGTTCGGCGGTCCGAAATGCACGTGGCCCGCATTCTCGGGCCACGTAGTGATCGCTTACTTCTGATTGGGTGGTGCCGGAGCGCTCAGGCGCAGAGCGGTCCCATCTCGGCGCTGACCAGGCCGTGTTGCATCACGTAATAGGTGAGTTCGGCGTTGTTGTTCAGGCGCATCTTTTCCAGCAGGCGCGTGCGATACACGCTCACCGTCTTGACCGAGAGCGAAAGCGCATTGGCGATGTCGGTCAGGCGCTTGCCCGAGCCGATCATGCAAAGCGTCTGATATTCCCGGTCGGACAGGCGCTCGTGCGGCGGTTGGTCGGCGTCCGGGCCGAGGTAGTCGGCGAGCGTCTCGGCGACCATCGGGCTGACATACTTGCGGCCCGCGGCGACCTGCCGCACGGCCGAGACCAACTGCTGCGCGTTCGAGCGTTTGCTCAGATACCCGGCCGCGCCGGCCTTGAGCGCCCGAAGCGCGAACTGGCCTTCACCGTACATGCTGAAGATCATGATCGGCAGACGCGGATGTTTGCGCCGCAAGGTCTTGAGAATCTCGAGCCCGTTCGTGTCGGGCAGCGAAATGTCGAGCAGGACGATGTCCCACTGGGCGGCGTCGGTCATCTCCAGCGCTTCCGCGCCGCAGTCGGCTTCGCCGACGACCGAGATGCTCCCGCTGTCGGAGAGCAACTGTCGCACGCCCTGACGCACGATGGCGTGGTCGTCGACGATGAGCACTCTGAGCGTCATGATGCGTATCCGTGAAGAGCAAGCGATTCCGGGGCATGATGGCCGGTCGCGGGTGCCGCGGCCGGGGACGACAGAATCTGGTGCCAGGGAAGACGCGCGCTCACGAGCGTCCCCGATCCTTGCGCACTGCCAATACGTATCGTGCCGCCAAGCGCCGTGCAGCGCTCGCGCATCCCAACCAATCCGAAATGTCCCTGCTTGCGACGCGCGCCGCGGACCAAGCCGCAACCGTCGTCGGAAATCGTGAGTTTGAGTGAACGATGACCGCCGTCGAGCGCCACCACTACGCGAGAGGCGTGTGCGTGTCGGGCAACGTTGGTCAAGGCTTCCTGCGCAATTCGATATAACGCCAGCACCGCGTCGGGCGTGAGCCTGGCGACGCGCTCGCGCGTCACGTCGTCGCAGCGCCAAATGCAGGTGAGACCGCTTTGTTCGCCAAAGCGACGCAGCCAGGCGCGCAACGCCGCGACGAGACCGGCGTCGAGCGCGGGGGGGCGTTGGCGGCAGACGAGGTCATCCGCCGCGTCTTGCGCCGCGTTTGCTGCCTGCTGAATCTGGGTGCAGAGGGACTGCCACTCGGCGGCGTCGGCCGGGGCGCGCGTGGCAAGACGCGCTACCACCAATTGCAATGCCGTGAGGTGCGCCCCAAGTCCGTCGTGTATCTCCCTGGCCAGGCGCGTGCGCTCGGCTTCGCGAGCGGCGTCAATTGCGTGTGCCTCGGACTGTGCCGGCGCGCGCGAGGCGGACTCGGCGGGCAACGCCGTGTCGCACGCGGCCGCCAGACCCGATGTCGGCGTCACGGCGCGCGTGTGCAACGCGTCGTCAAGTGACACGCGACGTCTCGCAGCCTGTGCGGCACGATCGACGAGAAACGGCATGGAGGCAAATTCCTGAGAGAAAAAGTCCCGTGCCGCAACTTGCGCGCCGAGACCCCACCGAATTTAACAAACTTTACATTTCGTCACAATTACACGTGGCAAACAAGCACGTGACGGACGTCGAAGCATAACTCTTTGATTTGGATCAAAAAGTATTGGCTTGCTTAAGGGGAATTCTGCGAAGACCCCAAAATATATCAGGGTTTGTCCTAGCGCATGGAGTCGAGCCAGTGTTTCAAACGATTTTTTCAATCTAACCAACGGTAAAGCCTGAGTTTTTCTTGCGACTTCATACGGCTGCGAGTTTCTATCAGGCGGCGGTGCAGGCTTGCGGTGTGCGGTATCGGAGACGTGACGCCGGCAACGTCTTCTAAAGGGCGTTGCGTTCAGCCTCTATCGCGAGCGGTAGCGTCACGGTCACCATCAGACCGCGACCGTCGTCGCCCGACGCCAGCGTCACGGTGCCGTAACTGGCCGCCACGATTTCCTTGACGATGGCCAGCCCCAGCCCGGTGCCGGGCTGACCCGGCGGCGCATTGCGATAGAAGCGCTCGAACACACGCTGCCGCGCCTCGGCCTGGATGCCCGGCCCATCGTCGATCACGCGCAGGCGGGCCATGTCCTGAGGACTGTCGATGGCGACGGTCACGCGACCACCCTCGTGGATATAGCGGATCGCATTGTCGACAAGATTCATGACCATGGCGTGAAACAGCTCGCCATTGCCCTCGACCCACACGTGCGCTTCGGTCGTCTCCAATCCCAGATCGATATGGCGTCGTTGCGCAAGGGCGACGAGTTCCTCGAGCACGGCGGCGGCCACGGCCACCAGATCGACACGCGAGCGCGAGAACGCCGGCGTGTCGGCCGCCTCCGCCTGCGAGAGCAGCAACAGCTTGTTGGTGAGATCGGCCAGCCCTCGACTGCTCGTCTGCATGGCGGCTAGTACGTCGGCCAGCGCAGCGCGATCATCGAGCTGCGCCGCGAACTGCAACTGGGTATCGAGCAGCGTGAGCGGGGTGCGTAGCTGGTGCGCGGCGTCGGCCACGAAGCGCCGCTGTTGCTGCGCCTGTGCCGAGAGCCGCTGGATGCACAGGTTGATGGCGTCGACGATAGGTCGCAGTTCGGTTTGGAGTTGTCCGGCGCGAATGGGCACCAGTTCCTGCGGCGCGCGCCCGGCGACCTCGTCCTTAAGGCGAATGAGCGGATGCAGCTCGACCGTCAGCCCGATGAGCACCAGCAAGGCGGCCAGCGCGGCCATGGCGATCTGGCGGTGCAGCGACGGTTCCCACAACTGCGAGAGCATCGCGTCGTGCGCGTGCATCGTCTCGGCCACCACGACCGCGACCTGATAGGGTGTGCCGGCGTTGTACATCGTGCGCACATAATTGACGGCCCGAAGCGGTTCGCCATTCACGGTGACGCTGAAGTACGCCGGGGTCGTGCCGGAAAAGAGCGGCGGGCGCGGGAAATCCGGCGGGCCGGCGAGCAATTGGCCGTCTTCGGTGACGACCTGATAGAGCACCCGGTCCCGCGCCGGCGACGCGAACAGTTCGAGTGCGGAGGGCGGCACGCTCGCGCGCAGGGCCCCATCGACCCAGGTGAGTTCCCCGGCGATCACTTGCGCCGACGTGAGCAAGGCCCGGTCCTGCACGAGCGCGGCGGTGTCGCGCGCACTGCGATAGGCCTGCCACCCACTCGCGCCGATGTAGAGCGTGAGAGGCAGCATCAGCCACATCAGCAGCCGTACGCGAAGGCTAAGCATCTTTGGCGCGCAGCAGATAGCCCAGGCCGCGCAGCGTCATGATGGCTGCGTGGCTCGTCTCGAGTTTCTTGCGCAGACGATGGATATAGATCTCGATGGCATCGGCGCTCGGTTCGTCGTCGAGACCGAAGACGCCGTCGACGAGGGCGCTTTTGGCAACGGTCTTTCCCTGCTTGCGCATGAGGATTTCGAGCACGGCATGCTCGCGCGACGGCAGCGCGAGCGGCGCACCCGCGATCGTAAACTGTCGCGTGCCCGCGTGATAGGCCAGATCGGCACACACCAGATCCGCGCTCTGCTCGGGCGCATGCCGGCGGGCGAGCGCCTTGACGCGCGCGATTAGCTCGCGCACTTCGAAGGGTTTGACCAGATAGTCGTCGGCCCCCGCGCCGAGACAGTCGACCTTCTCGTCGACGGAACCGCTGGCCGTGAGAATGATCACCGGCACATTATTGCGACGCTCACGCAGCCGTCGCAGCACATGCTTGCCGCCGAGCTTTGGCAGCATGAGATCGAGCAGCACCACGTCGTACGTCTCGGTTTGCAGTAGACGGTCGGCGGCGTCGCCGTCGCGCGCGGCGTCGACCGTGAAGTTGTCGTCGCGCAGCATGCGGGCGAGCCAGTGGGCGAGGGTGTCGTTGTCTTCGATCAGCAGCAGTTTCATGACGGCAAAGGCGTAGGGCGACGCAGACAGCGGCGCAGACAGCGACGGCGAGTGTGCCCGCCGAACCGGCGCAAGCCAACAGCGGGTAAACACCCATCGGTTGCGCAAGAAAACCTGCATGGGACGAAAGCTCGATGAAAGCTTCGGTTTTCTACAATTCGCATCAAGGCAAAGGAAACGATTCAGAGGACCGCTGCCTGGGCCCTGTGGCAAACCACAGCGGTCGGCCGGCGCCGCAACGCGACGCTTGAGCCATTATCCCTAAAAACGATGGAGACACCATAATGCGAGCAAGCCATGGCGTGCGTACGCCGAAAGCCTTCGTGAAACCCGTTCTGGCCGCCGTGTTCGGCGCATCGCTGGCGCTGGCCGCCGTGCCGAGTTTCGCCGCCGACAGCGGCAAGATCACGATCATGGTGGGCGGCATCACCAAGATGATCTACCTGCCGGCCAAACTCGCCGAGCAACTCGGATACTTCAAGGACGAAGGGCTGAACGTCGAGCTGCTCTCGCAGCCGGCCGGTGTCGACGCCGAAAACGAATTGCTCGCCGGTGCCGTGCAGGCCGTGGTTGGCTTCTACGATCACTCCATCGACCTGCAAAGCAAGGGCAAGGAAATCGAGGCCATCACGGTCTTCGGTCAGGTGCCCGGCGAAGTCGAACTGGTCAATGCCAAGAGCCGCGACACCATCAAGAGCATGGCCGACGTCAAGGGCAAGACCCTGGGTGTGACGGGCCTGGGTGCGTCGACCAACTTCCTCACGCAGTACCTCGCGGCCAAGCACGGCATCACGTCGTCGCAATTCTCGGTGCTGCCCGTCGGCGCGGACAACACGTTCATCGCCGCCATCAAGCAGAACCGGATCGACGCCGGCATGACGACCGAGCCGACCGCCTCGCGTCTGATCAACACGGGCGACGCGGCAGTGCTCGTCGACATGCGCACGATGAAGGGCACGGTCGACGCGTTGGGCGGCGCTTACCCGGCGTCGAGCCTGTACGTGCAGCGCGCGTGGGCCGACACGCACAAGGAAGAGGCGACCAAGCTGGCCCGCGCGTTCGTGAAGACACTCAAGTACATCAACACCCACTCGGCCGCAGAGATCACCGAGAAGATGCCGAAGGACTACTACGCCAACAACAAGGCGCTGTACCTGCAGGCGCTGCAGAACTCGCTGCCGATGTACTCGCCGGACGGCCGCATGCCGAAGGATGGTCCGGAGACGGTGCTCAAGGTGCTCGCCGCGTTCAACCCGAACGTCAAGGGCAAGCACATCGACCTTTCGAAGACCTACACCAACGCGTTTGTCGACGCCGCGAACGTGCCGAAGTAAGCGTTCGATCTCGCGTCACCCTTTGATCCTGTAGTTCCGGCGCGCGCGTCGCTCGACGCGCCGCCACCCGAGCCGCCCGCACCCGACGACCGTCCGGTGTGTGGGCAGACTCACCCCTGAAAAACCGCAACGACACCGTTTGCCCTTCGACGTCACTGAGGAACCGGGCATGACCCAGACCATCACCCCCACTGCGCCGGCGCGCGCTGCGAGCCCTGTCTCGCGCGATACCCCGGCCATCGAATTCGACAACGTGTCGTGCCGCTTCATCTCGGCGGACGGCCACGCCACCATCGCGCTGCGCAACTTCAGCATGTCGGTCGCCCGCGGCGAGTTCGTCGCCATTGTCGGGCCGACCGGCTGCGGCAAATCGACCACGCTGTCGATGATCACCGGCCTGCTGCGCCCGACTGCCGGCAGCGTGCGCGTGATGGGGCAGCCGGTCAACGGCATCGACCCGCGCATTGGCTTCGTGTTCCAGAACGACGCGGTATTCCCGTGGCGCAGCGTGCGCGAGAACGTGGCCGCCGGCCCGCTGTTTCGCGGTCAGTCCAAAGACGCCGCTTACGCACTGGCCGACCAATGGATCAAGCGCGTGGGCCTGGACAAGTTCGGCGACCACTACCCGCACCAGCTCTCGGGCGGCATGCGCAAGCGCGTGGCGCTGGCACAGACCTTCATCAACAACCCCGAAATCCTGTTGATGGACGAGCCGTTCTCCGCGCTGGACATGCAAACGCGCACGCTCATGCAGGACGAGTTGCTGCAACTGTGGTCGTCAACCTCCGGCTCGGTGGTGTTCGTCACCCACGATCTGGAAGAGGCGATTGCGCTGGCCGATCGCGTGTTCGTGCTCACGGCGCGTCCGGCCACGCTGAAGAATGTGTACACGATCGATTTGCCGCGTCCGCGCGTGATGTCGGAAGTTCGCTACGAGCAGCGCTTCATCGACATTTCGCGCGAGATCTGGGCGGATCTGCGTGAGGAAGTGAAGATCGGTTGAAGACGACGCCCCCGCCGGGGCATCGACAATGCATTTGCGGGCCGCGCATCGACGCGCGTGCCCACGCCGTCTGGAGGAGGGCATGAACATGAGTGAACAGGCCATGGTGGCAGGATTCAGTGACGCCGATCTCGCGCGCGAGGAAGCCAGCGCGCAGCGTCGCATCAAACAGCGTCGCGCGCTGGTGATTTTTCTGCGCGTGGCCATTCTGGTGATCGGATTGGGCGGCTGGGAAGTGGGCGCGCGCGTGGGGTGGATCGACCCGTTCTTCTTCTCGCAACCGACTCAAATCGTTGCGCAGATCTATGAATGGTGTGTGGAAGGCACCTCGCAGGGCCCGCTCTGGACGCAGGTGTTCGTCACGCTCGAAGAGACCGTGCTGGGCTTTCTGATCGGCGGCGTGGCGGGTGTTATCTGCGGCATCGTGCTCGGCCGCAACAAGCTGCTCTCGGATGTCTTTAGTCTCTACATTCAGATCGCCAACTCGATTCCGCGCGTCGTGCTCGGGTCGATCTTCGTGATCTCGCTGGGTCTGGGCATGGCCTCGAAGGTGGCGCTTGCCGTGGTGATGGTGTTCTTCGTCGTGTTCGCCAATGCCTTCCAGGGCGTGCGTGAAGCCGACCGCTACATGATCGCGAATGCGCAGATCCTGGGTGCGTCGCGCCGTCAGGTGACGATGTCGGTGGTGATTCCGTCGGCGTTGTCGTGGATTCTCGCCAGCCTGCACGTCAGCTTCGGCTTTGCCCTGGTGGGTGCGGTGGTCGGTGAGTTCCTCGGCTCGAAGCAGGGCATCGGCCTGCTCATCTCGACCGCGCAGGGCGCGTTCAATGCGAGTGGCGTGTTTGCCGCGATGATCGTGCTTGCCGTGGTGGCGCTGGCGGCGGATTACCTGCTGACGTCGCTCGAGAAACGTTTGCTGAAGTGGCGTCCGGCGGCGTTCAGCACCGAGTAATGCCGACGGTCATCGTCTGCGCATAAAACAACGGCGCCATCCATTGCGGATGGCGCCGTTGTCGTTTGGCGTGGGACGTGGGACGTGGGACGCGAGGTCGCCAGATTCCCGAATGCCTCGCGGTCTCCGGGCGTCGTCAGATGTTGAGCTTGCTGACCTTTGTGCCTTCGACGTTCAGGTTGGCCATGAGACCGGCGTTGGTCATCACGATCACTTCGACCGGCGAAGTCGCGGTGTTCAGATCGACCGCGCCGTTCGCGCCGATCTTGACCAGGGCCACGGAGGCGTCGGCCCCCGCCGTCCAGCCGTCGGTGCGCTGGAATTTGTCGAGGGCGTCCTGCGTCATGAACAGGAAGATAATGGCCTTCGACTGCGCACCGATCTGCAGACCGAACGACGCCGTCACCGTGTTGTAGTAGCCCTTCGTGGCGCCGCCCACGCGCAGCGCGCCTTCGCCGTATTGGCCGCCCACGACGAAACCGGCTTGCAGCACCGACGGGAACACGAGCATGCCGCGCGACTTGTTCACCAGTTCGCGCGAGCCCGGTACGGACGCATACATCTTGTCGAGCGCGCCATTCACGGAAGCATCGATCTCACGGCGCTTGTTCGCGTTGGCGCCGGGTGAGCTGTCGCTCTTGCTGGCCTGCGACGGGGTGGTCGTGGTGCAGCCCGACAGCGCGAATGCAGCGGCGGCAACAGCGACGGAAGTCTTCATCAGGAATTCGCGTTTTTGCATTTTCTCCCTCCAGGTAGCGTGTGCCCCGTGCTGAGCACGGCGGCATGGATCCGGATAAAACGTCGGGCCGATGACGCATTCCACGCGGCACGCGTCGTGTCGGCCATGAAGCGGATGATGAGAACGATAATTCGGCATCCGACGGATGTGTCTGCGTGAAATCGTGGCAGACAACCCATCGGCGTGACGACGATTATGCGGTCTCTGACGTTATTGTCAAGGAAATGGGGCAACAAGTTCCGTTAACTTGCAGACATCTCTCGTCAACTTGTAGGTGTCCGCCTACGTGCACTTGCGCATGTACTCTTCCTTGAGCGCTTTGCGCGGGCGGGTGCGTGTAGGAATGTCGACGCGATCGCCGGCGGGCGACTCGACCCGGCGTCCGCGCTGGTAGACCGGCTTGTCCGGCGTGTTGGCGATCTTGTCGGCGAGCGCGCGACACTCGTCGCGCAGTGAGGGCGATCTCGCGCCGGACGCAGTCGCCTGCGATGCGGCCTGATCGCGCGCGGCTTGCGAGCATTGCTCTGGCGGCAGGGCGTGGCCGACGCTATCGAAACACACGGGCGTCTGCGCCCACGCGCCGCCGCTCACACCGAGCAGTGCGACGACGGTGGAAGCTTGCAGAAAACGTTTGATCGGCGCGTAAGACCGCGCAAGATCGGCAATGCCAAGCATCGACGCTGCGACGCCGTTTGGCGTGAATGACGCGGATGAGGTGAAGGCTGTGAGGGCAGTGGACATCGGGGACAACGTAGCGGCGCGGCGTGGCATCGTCGATCTCCTCAAGGGAACCGCGCTGCGGCGCGGGTGCGCCTATTCTGGCATCGCCCCGGCGGGATTGTCGATACCCGCGACGCCATGCCGCGCGGCGCCCATGCCCGGGCGGTCCGTGCGCAATTCGAGCCGATAGCCGACGCCATAGATCGAGCGCACGATTTCCTCGTCGGGCCGGATCGCCTGCAACTTGCGACGCAGGTTCTTGATATGGCTATCGACCGTGCGATCGGCCACCACGCGGTGATCGTCGTACATGCGATCGAGCAGGTGGGCACGAGGGAAGGTCTTGTCGGGATGGCTGGCGAGCGTCGCCAGCAACCGCAACTCCACCGGCGTGAGCGGCAGTTCGTGTCCGTCGAGCCGTGCGTGATGACGCATCGCGTCGATGACGAGCGCGCGCGGCGGTGCCGCGTTTGCAAGACTGGCGGTTCCCTGGGGGCCGAAGGTGGTACTGGCGGTACTGGCGCCTCTCACCCGGCGCAGAATCGCCTTGACGCGTGCCACGACTTCGCGCGGACTGAAGGGCTTGCAGATGTAGTCGTCGGCGCCGAGTTCGAGGCCCAGCAGCCGGTCCGTCTCTGCCGCGCGCGCCGTCAGCATGACGACCGGCACCTCGGAGAACTCGCGCACGGCGCGGCAGACTTCGAGGCCGTCCATGCCCGGGAGCATGAGATCGAGCAGCACCAGGCGCGGTTGTGTCGCGCGCACGGCCGGCACCACGTCGCGGCCGTCCGAGAGAATGCGGCAAGGCATGCCCGCCACCCGCAGGTATTCCGCGAGCAACGCGGCGAGCTTGGGCTCGTCTTCGACGATCAGAATCGGGGCGGTGTTGGAGAGGGTCATCGCGTCGGTCGGTGAACGTGGGGCGGAAAGCGGCGCCGGGGTCAATGCGTGCGAAGCGCCCGGCGACGGGTTCGGCGAGGTCGAAGGCATGGGCGAAGGGTTCATCACGAGCTCGCAAGGGCGGGGTCATCGAGCCGCGCGGGCCCGGGGCGGCTCGTCCCGCCGGGTGACCGGTCGCATCCGCCGCCGCACGCCCCCCCTGCGGCCGCAGGCGCAGGGCGGTGACGCGGCAGAGTGATCGTGAGTCCGAGACCCCCCAGTGGGGAATGCCGCGCGGCGATCTGACCGCCGTGCGCTTCGACGATATGTTTGCAAAGCGTCAGCCCCAGACCGGCGCCACCGCTTCGCCGGCTGCGGGATGCCTCCACGCGGAACAGGCGCTCGAACAGACGCGGCAGCGCGTCGTCCGGCACGCCCGGCGCAGAATCCTCGATCTCCAGACGCAATTGCGTGGCCGTGGCCGACAGGTACACGCGCACGGCGCCGCCGCCGTCGGTGTAGCGCAGCGAGTTTTCGAGCAGATTGCCCAGCAGTTGCGTCACGCGGTGGAGATCGCCGTTGATGATGAGCGTGTCGTCGGGCAGGTGCACGTTCAGCGCGATGCCCTTGGCGTCGAACCAGTCGCCGAACGCGGCCACGGACGTGGCGACGCGCTCGGTCATGTCGACGGGGGCGAACGTGTAGGTGAGTGCGCCGACGTCCGAGAGCGAGAGTTCGTACAGATCGTCGATCAGTTTGGAGAGCTGCGAGATTTCAACGCGCAGCGAGGCGAGGGCGTCTTGCGTGAGCGGGCGTACGCCGTCTTCCAACGCTTCGATTTCCCCGCGCAGGATCGACAGCGGCGTGCGCAGCTCGTGGGAAATGTCCGCGAGCAGGTCGCGGCGCGAGCGGTCGTTGCGGGCGAGCGTGTCGGCCAGGCGGTTCAGATCGACGGCGAGACGGGCGAGCTCGTCGGCACCGGCTGTCGGCGCGCGTACGCTGTAGTCGCCCATCGCCATGCGGTGGGTGGCCTCCAGCAACGGGGTGACGGGCACGAGCAGACGCCGGGCGAGATGCAGCGCCACGACACCGAGCAGCGCGACGCCGAGGACCGTCAGATACATCAGGTTGTCGCCGCACAGCCAGCGATGCCCGCCGAGCGCGGCGCGCACGGCGAGTGCCGTGGCCGTCATGGTGATCAGGCCTGTCGCGAAGAGCGCGAGGAAAAGCTTGCGGGTGATGCCGGAGTTCATGCGCTGCGTGGTTGGGCGAACGGTGATGGCGGGAAAGCGCGCCTGACGGGGCGAACCCATGGAGCTCTGCCGACGTTGGCGCGCCATTTTCTCAGCATCGGTGTGGCGCGCGGCGGGCCTCCACAAATTTTCCTCTATTTGTGCTTAGTGCCTGCACCTGCACTCCTTACTATTCCTCTCGACGCTGGCCGCCGTGTCGGCTGCGCCATCGATCAACCGTTCACACTATTCCAAGACGACCGGATCCGGCATCCGGGATCGGCGCGGGGGCGCCTCACCATGTCGAAGCTGTCGATGCTACCGCGCGTTGCGGCGCGCGGTGTTCTCCGGACGCTTGCGCTGCTGGCCGCCACGGGCGCCATGTTGGGGGCCTGCTCCAGCTCGTCGCCGGCGCCCACGCCGATGGGCATGATGCCCATGCCGCGCGTGGCGAACGTGCAGACGGGCGGATCCATCTACCAATCGACCACCGCCACGAACTGGTTCGAGACACCGGTCGCGCATCGCATCGGTGATCTGCTTACGATTGCGGTGTCCGAAAACTCGTCCGGTGGAAACAAGTCGCAGAGCGACATCTCGCGCAACGCGAGCGTGACGGGCAAGAGCGCCAAGGCCAATGGGGCCGATTCCGTGCTGGAGCGCTGGTTCAACATCGGTCAATCGGCCAGTGCCTTCAAGGGCAACGGCAACAACAGTTCGAGCACGGCGCTGGCCGGCACGATTGCGGTGGCGATCGTGGACGTATTGCCGAACGGCGCTTATGTCGTGGGCGGGGAAAAGCAGGTCCTGCAAGGGCGCAATATGGAGACGTTCCGCTTTACCGGCGTGGTCAACAAATTCGACATCTCACCGGGCAATGTGGTCGCATCGAGCAAGGTGGGACAGGCCAAGGTGGCGCGCGTGGAGGAGGGGCAGGTCGCCGACGGGAGCAGTGGTGGCTGGCTGCAGGGCATTCTGCTCGGCGTGTCGCCGTTCTGATGAAACGACTGGCGATCGTGCTGATGCTGGCGGCGGCCGCCAGCGCCACCCTGGGCGGGTGCCTCTTCACGACACCGGTGCCGGTGCTCGCCGCGCAGGTGGCCTCCAGCATGGTGTCGACGGGCGTGATGCTGTCGGATCAACTGCCGTCCATCGTGCCGCCGACGACGCCTGCCGCACCGGAGCTGCTCTCGCACAATGTGTGTATCGAGCTGGCGCCCGACGGCATTTCCGATCTGCTGCCGGCGATACAGGGTCGCCTGCGCGCTTATGGCATCGTGAGCACGATCTACAGCCCGGGCACCTGGCCGACGGGCTGCGTGGTGCTCAATTACTCGGTGCGCCGCGCCTGGCGCGATGCTCTGTGGGGCAACACGCCGAGCGAATACCTGGCCTATGCAACGCTGACGCTCAGCCGCAACGGGTCAGTGATCAATACCGTGTACTTCGACGGTCGATCGCGTACGGTCGAATCGTGGTCGGCGTCAAACTCGCGCATCGCGCAACTGGTTGATCGGCTGGTGGTGTTTTGAGCGATCAAGGGGCGGCGACAAGCGTCATCCGCGCAAGGGCGTTCAGAACCGGTAACTCACCTTCAGACTCCCCGCCTGCGACGATGCGCGTGCCGTATTGACGAGCGCATCGTAAGCGAGCGAGATATCCAGGTGCTTGGCCAGTGTCACGCCGACGCTGGCGCCGAGCGTCAGGAAGCCGCGCGGCAAATCCGCACCCGATGCGACGAAGGCCGTACCGTCCTGCGAGGCCACGGTGATCACCCGGGCGACATCGAGCAGTTCGTGCGCGTACGCCACGCGGAACTGGACGTTCACGGGGCGCGTTGCGTCGCCGAACGCCTTGTCGAGCGTCACACCGACAAACGGTTGCAGGCTCCGCGTGTTGTCCGTGCCAACGCGCAGATTCTGTCCGCCCGCACCGCTTTCGTCGAAGCCGTTCGCGTGGAAGTAGGCGTAGCGCAGGCCGGCTCGAGGCGTCACGACAATGCCCGCGATCGCCATCGGTGCACTCGCCTGTGCCGCCGCCGTCAATTCCTGCCCGATATGATCGCCCTCGGCCGTGCCGATGCCCGCGAACGGGCGTTTCTGCGACAGGAAGTGAAGGCCGTACCCGACAGTGGCGGCAACATCGACCGCGCCCATCTCACGGCTCGCATACGCGGCAAGGCGCAGCGTGTCCCGTGTGCCTGAGCTCGCCGTGCCCTGTTCCGAAAGATCGGCATGGGAATAGCCGCCCGCCAGCCCAAACATGACGCGTTCTTCGTGCCGTTCCGCGCCAGCAAGGAAGCCGTATTGATTCTCCTGAAAGCCAGACTGAGCGCCCGAGCCATTCACACGTGCGTGCAATCCGGTGGCCGTGGCCCAGACGGGCGAGGTACGCGGCGCCGCGTCGCCGGTGGCAAGCCCTGTATCCACGGCGCGTCGCGTGGCTTGATCGAGAAGCGCCGCGGCCGTCGACTGCGCATTCGCCAGCGCCGCCGTGCCCAGCGCGGTGTAGACGCTCGTGTTTTTCGGCGCAATCACGATTGCGCCCGAGCTCCCGGGATCGCTGACGGACGGATCGACCAGCGACAGGATGACATCGTTCGCACCATAGGCGACCGACGATTGCAGGCTGCCAAGATTGGCGCCTGCCGCCTGCGCGCCGGTGACCGAAGAGAAGCGACCGTTGACGCCATTCGCCGCGGTCACCACTGTATAGCGTGTTGCCTGGTACGTGCCGGGATCGTACGTAATCGCCAGCACCCCGTTCAGCGTCGCGCTTCCCGATACCTTGAGCTGCGACGCCGCCGTCGGACTCACCTCGATCGCCAACGTTGCATTGGACGCCTGTGTGTAGTTCCCACTGATGCGCAACGTGCCGATGGAGCCTCCCGGCGCCACGATGCCGCCGTTGGTCACGCTGCCGATAATCGTGCCGTGCCCGCGCAACGTCCCTTGTGCGCCGACGGCCACGTCGCCGCCCAGTGAGGCGGTGTCGTGGTTGGCGTCGCCGACTTCGAGCGTGCCCGCCGCAACGCTCGTCGTCCCCGTGAAGGCCGTGCTCGCGCCATTGAGAACGAGCATGCCGCTGCCGAGCTTGGTGAAGGTCCCGCTGCCCGCAAGGTCGCCGGCATACGTACTGTTGCCTGAGGTGTCGACGCTCAGCGAATTCGCCCCCATGAGCAGACGCGTGCCCGCCACGCCGCTTAATCCCGAGACCGCTTGCGTACCCGCAGCAGACATATCGAACGTCGCGCCGCTGCCCAGCATCGCAAGGCTCGTCACCGAAGACAATTGGCCGGCGCCTGTCAATGCCAGTGTGCCTCCATTGATCGTGGTCGCGCCGGTGTAGACGTTCGCGGCCGAGAGCGTCTGTGTGCCGCCATTCAATGTCAGCCCACCGGAGCCGCCGATGCTGCCGGAGAAGACGCCCGAGGCGTTCGTGAGCGTAAGGGTGCGGGCCCCGAGCGCGACCGAACCACTGCCGGCGATGCCCGTGAGCGACGCGCCGTTTGTCGTTGCCGAAATGTCGAGCGCGCCGTTACTGGTCACGCCACTCGATGCTGCGACACTGCCGCCGCCGCTGAGCTTGAGCGTGGCCCCGCTGTCGACCACGGTCGCGCCGGTGTAGGTGCTGGTGCCTGTCAGCGTCTGGGTGCCGTCGGCCACCCGAACGCCGCCCGTGCCGTCGATGACGCCGTCGAACGTGCCGGCCGCGTTGGTGAGCGACAGTGACTGTGCGCCAAGCCGCACCGTACCCGCGCCTGAAAGCGCCTTGATCGACGTCCCCGACGTGACGGCGGATATATCGAGCACCGAATTCAGCACGACGCCGGACGAAGCCGCGATGCTGCCGCTTCCCGCCAGGGCGAGTGTGCCATTGCTGATCGTGGTCGCCCCCGTATACGTGTTGATGCCCGAAATCGTCAACGTGTTGCCGCCCACGACACTGAGCGAGCCAGCCCCGGAAATCACGCCCGACATCGTCAAGCCGGTCGACGCCGTGGAGACGGTCGCGCGCGACGCCGCGTCGCTCAGAATGACATCGTTGTTCAGTGTCAGCCCTGTGTTGCTTGCGGCAATGGTGGCCGTCGCCCCCGCGTCGAAGAGCAGCGTTCCGAGGATCGAGGAGCCCGTCAGCAGATTCAGCGAATTGTCCGTGCCGCCAAACTCGATCGCCGCCGCTCGGGTCCCACCTGCGCCGGTCAGCGCACCCATGATGAGACCTGCGTTCGTGATCGAATCCATGCCACGCGTCACCACGCCGACACCGCCCCCGATGCCCATACCGCCCGAGATCGTTCCGATATTGGCGAGGGAATTGTGGGTTTGGGCAAGATCGACCCCAGTGCCCCCGGCGCCGCCTGCCGCGGACCCCGAGGCGCCCGCGCCCGCGGCCCCGCCTGCGCCGCCCGTGATCGTGCCGGTGTTTACGATGGACGCACTGCCGCCGAGCGAGAGCAGGCCGTCGCCGCCAGCGCCGCCGCCGCCGCTGAACCCACCGGAACCCCCGGTGCCGCCGACGCCCCCGGTAATCGTCCCGTTGTTGGTGATCGTCGCTGCGACCCCGGCCGAGGTGAGTCCGCTACCCCCGCCGCCACCGCCCCCGCCGTTGCCGCTCACGCCGTTGGTGGTATTTCCCCCGTTGCCCCCAGCCCCGCCCGTGACCGCTGCCGCGCCTGCGACGGTGATGTTGCTGCCAAGGTAATAAAGGCCGGTGTTGCCGCCGTTCCCGCCGCTTCCGAAGTTGGTTCCGTCCGGTCCCGTGTTGCCGGCGTCGCCCGTCACGGGGGCGTTGATAACGATGTTGCTGGAGGCGATCACTTGCGCGGGACCGTTGGCTGTCGCGGCAGCGACGTCTCCGGTTGCGCCCGCGCCGCCGGTACCGAGGGCCCCCCAGCTTCCCGGGTCCTGTACGGTCACGGTGCTGGCGTCGAGGTGGCTGGAGCCGCCGCCCTGGCCATTTCCGGCGCCGCCCGCGCCGCTTCGACCCGGGAAACCGTCGCCGCCCGGTGCACCGCAGCCGCTGGTGTCGCTGGGCGTGCAGGCCGCGGCCCAGACAGGGGCTGCAGCCCCGGCGAGGGCCAGCGCAATGGCCGTGCTCCCGACCGTTCGAATGAACCCCTGACCCGTCGGTCCTCGGGCTGGACGTCGCGCCGGCACAAAGCCGAAATGTGGAGCCGAAGACGTCACCGACGTCGTAGCGGCGAGCTGCGCCTGACGGGCTGCGCGCCCGAGTTTGCCTTGGACCACGAATAATCTCTCGTATCGCGCCGTGCATGGCGACCGGTGACCGAGAAGCTACGGCCTTTCCCCCGCACTACGGCAGACATGGGACGCCAATGCTCAGGAAGACCGCGCCTATTTCGATGGATGAGCATCGGTGCGTGCGCTATTTGAGTGCGCATAGGACACCGAATGTAATACAAAGGAAGGTAACTCGCTATAAGGGTGACGTTTCCCTGCGACGGTGTCCCGCGGTGAAGTGGGCGGTGAGGCTTCAGGCGGCCAGATGGCGGTTCGCGCCTGGTCGGCCATTCTTGCCCTTTCAGCCGCGTCAGGATGGCGCGGCGCGGCCGAACCCATCTTCCTTCTGGACAAACTTTGGGAATCCGTTGGCAGCGCACACCGCGTTGCCGTTGGGCCAGCGCCGTTCAGCTGTCCGGACAATCATCCTGCCGGGCGGCAAGCACCTATCGAGCCATTGCGGCCCGCCGTCTTTTTGTATCAGGTCATTGGCGACGAGCATATGCACGCCGGACGTAGGAATGTCCGTCCGAGTCTTCGGACACGGAGCCATCAAGGCGTTCAATTCCGGCGGCGCCGCATATTCCGGATGCCCGCCGAATGCAGAATGAGAGCGGATGTAAGTGCTTGATTTGATTGGCGCGCCCGACTGGAATCGAACCAGTGACCCTCGGCTTCGGAGGCCGTGAGTGTTCTAATTTATCGGCGTTGACCTAAATTCACGAAATCTGTAAAAGTGCCGTGGAATATGGGTTTTATGCCATTTTAAGCATAGTGTTCCGTTGACCTGAATTGATTATTTACCCCATACTCGGGTTACATGGCGGTTACATGAGGTCATGTAGCCCAGTCCGACGGGGGTGACGAAGGTGGCAAAGGTCAATTTCACGGCGGCGCGAGTAGAAGGCTTTACTTGTCCGGCTGATAAGGCTCAGGCATTTCTCTGGGACGGCAAAACGCCGGGATTGGGTTTGCGCGCGACCGTCGCTGGGGCGAAGTCCTACATATTCCAAGCCAAGATTCACGGCGGCACGGTTCGCGTGACCATTGGCGACCTGAAAAGCTGGCCTATCGACAAGGCGCAAGGGGAGGCGCGCCGCCTGCAACGCCTGATTGACGAGGGCAAAGACCCAAGGGAGGTCAAGGCCGAACAGCACGCAGCCCATGAGGCGCGGCAAGCCGCCAAGCGCCGCCAAGATGTGACTCTAGCCAAAGCATGGCAGGCGTATCTTGAGGCGAACCGCGCCAAGTGGAGCGAGCGCCACTATCGGGACCATGTCAACCTGTCGCAGCTTGGCGGCGAGGTAAAGCGCCGGGGCACCGGTCAGACCAAAGCGGGGCCGCTGGCGGCGCTGATGCCGCTGAAACTGTCAGATTTGAGCGCCGTCAAAGTGGCCGACTGGCTGGCGTCTGAGGCGCAAACCCGCCCGACCAATGCCGAGCAGTCATATCGCAAGCTGCGGGCCTTCATCCGTTGGTGCGATGACCACCCCGAGTATTCAGGCATCGTGCCGCCTATTACATACAGCGCGAGGTCTGTAAGGGACGCAGTGCCACGAACCAACGCGAAAGATGATTGCCTGCAACGCGAGCAATTACCTGCGTGGTTCGATGCCGTCCGCAAGATTCAGAACCCGGTTATCTCGGCCTATCTGCAAAGCCTACTGATTACTGGTGCACGCCGGGAAGAACTGGCGGCGCTCAAATGGCCCGATGTGGATTTTCAGTGGAATAGTCTGACCATCCGGGACAAGGTGGAGGGCGAGCGCACTATCCCCCTGACGCCTTATCTGTCATTCCTACTGGCGAACCTGAAGCGGATAAACGACACGCCGCCGAACGTCCGGGAATTGGCACGTTTGGAGGCCCAAGGCGCGGCATGGAAGCCCTCGCCGTGGGTATTTGCGAGCAAGACCGCCGCAGGTGGCAAAATTGCCGAACCGCGCATCGCCCATACCAAGGCGCTAAAGGTGGCCGGATTGCCTCATGTGAGCCTGCATGGCCTGCGCCGGTCCTTTGGCACATTGTGCGAGTGGGTCGAAATGCCGTCCGGTATCTCGGCACAAATCATGGGGCACAAGCCGTCCGCCCTGGCTGAGAAGCATTACCGCCGCCGTCCGCTCGACCTGCTGCGCATGTGGCACACCAAGATTGATGCGTGGCTGTTGGAGCAGGCGGGGATAGAGTTTGAGCCGGGGCAGGCCAAACCGGGATTAAAGGTTATTACCGCCGCCTGACGGTATCAGGCATTAACCGTTTTGCCCCTGTCTAGCTCGACGGAGCGAAAAGCCGGACACCTTCACCGGCCTGGCAGGGACACCCGATTGAAGGCTTGCGCATCGAAGGTGTGCGAATGAATGACGAAAGAGCGCCGCGCTGGCAAAAATGGCTACTGATGCCGGAAGTCAGGGCATGGGAAGCTGTCGCACTGTCGCTGAATATCGAACCGGAGAGGATTAATACTGACCGTTACGCGTGGATGGGCGCGGCGCATCCGTTCGATGAAGGCGAGGAGTTCAACGATAGGCTTGCGGTGCTGCTGGCAAATTTCACGAACAGGGCTTTCTTTCCTACCCCTTGCGTAATCAGCATGCAAGCGCCATACAAGTGCGGCGTCCGACTTTGTGAATTTGTCCAGTTTGCAATATCTCATGCGAATTGGCACCTGCCCGCAAAGTTGATTGACTCGAACCCAATTAGCAAGCAAACCGCCGCGTCTGCCGAAATCCCCCTGCCAACCGAAGTCAGTCACGCTGCCCTGGACACTGTCGCCAGCATGGCACTTGGCGCGCAAGCCTGCCCCGATAAATTCACTCTGTACTGGCTCAACGGGAAGGTTGACGAGGACGCTGTATTTGCTGCGGAAGCGTTGGCGGTGCTCGAGCGGATGAGAGGGCAGCAGCCAAAGGCGCTTCACGAGACTACTACGGCAGCATCGGCGGCTGGTGCGTTGGTCAATGCGTGGCTGGTCAACCGGGATTTGCCTAGCTATATGCGAGGCCGCGCAATTGACGATTTTGCCGCATTGAAAGTCGAGCCACTAAACTGCAACTTGTCCGAGGCTTCGGAAATCCTGGAGGGTTCCATTGAGGTCTATCGAGATGATGTCGTGAAGCTGCTGGAGCGAGAGCGCATGACAGTGCCGTCGTTCTTGCAATGCGTTGCGCCTGCCGAGGCCGGTCAGCCGAGCGCCGAAGTTGCCGAACTTGTGACAAAGACGAGGACCGACGAGACCAGTCAGCAGAGCGGGAGCAGGATTCATCGAACACGCAGTAGGCGTCACGCTTTAGGCCACGTTATCGACAAGGCGAAGCAGGACGCCAGCGAGCCGGATAACTATCTGTCCGTGTGGCCCGAATTGGTGCGCTTGGCGGAGAGTACCCCGCCGCCTGCACCACTCATTGGATATGTTGACGGGGAAGGCGTGAAGTATCGGACCAGTGGTCCTAATCCAGACGCAGAGGTTAAGGCTTTCACGAAGGACGCATTACGCAAGCAGATGGACCCCAACGCCCGTTAATGCCCGCTTGCGCCCGGTAGCGCCCGCTTCCGCCCGTAGCTATCGGGTCAACAGGCTCTCTCGCATAAATTAATCAACGCCGAGACACAAAGCCGAACACGGCGAAGCGTTAAGGCGTTGATAGCGAATATCGGCACGTTATCAGCGCCCCATGCTTCGCCGGGTAAGGTGGAAATGAGCGTTGACAATGAACCTTCAAACTCTGCTAAACCGCGCCGCCCTTCCCGAAGTCCTGCCAACGGACGAAGCTGCTGCCGCAATCAATCGCAAGCCGCAAACCTTGCGAAAATGGGCCTGTCTCGAAAATGGCCCGATTCGCCCGGTTCGTATCAATGGGCGCTTGGCGTGGAAAGTCTCCGACCTGCAAACGCTATTGAATGGGGGGCGGTAATGAAAAACGCCCGACCGACCAAAGGCCAATCGAGCGCGAACGAACAACGCGATTCTACCGAATACGAGCAGTTCGAACTACTGCCGCCGCCTGAATTTAAGCCGACGTGGCCCGTCAGCGATACTCTGCCCGCCGAAGCGCTCGCCCGCCTGTTGACCGGGGAACGCTTGACGCAGCCTGCATTTGGTACGCGTCGCTGGCGACTCGCTGCTTACGTCAAAACGCTTGATTACCTGGGCTGGCCCATTGAAAGGGAGTGGGTCCATACGCCGGGATATTCGCGCCCGATTAAACGCTATTGGTTAGCTCCGAAAACCATTATGGCGGCGCTGGCTTTGCGAGGTGCGGAATGAACTATTCTCCGGCGTGGCGAGAGCGGCTCTATGACCTCTTGCAGCGGTTTCCTCACTGCGGCATAGAGGCCGACATTTCCGAGGCATCCGAAACGGCGCTATGGGGCGTCTATCGTTTCCTTTCGCGTTTGGACGAGGCCAGGGCATGAGCAAGCGGAAGCCACAAGAGGCCGTTGCTGGCTCCTATACGCCAATTCCTCATGCCGTACTCGATAGCATTGCGTTCACTGGCGCATCTGTCCGTGCAAAGGCGATGCTGTTCGATGTGCTGCGGCAGCATAACGGCAAGAATAACGGGCGGCTCCAGTTGTCCGTTTCGTGGCTTAGGAAGCGCGGCTGGAAGTCCGCCGACCAAATCCAAAAGGCCAAGCTCGAATTGCTGGAGCGTGGTCTGGTCATCAAAACGCGGTTTGGCGGCCTGACGGTAGGGCCGGATTGGTACGCTCTGACTTGGCTACCAATTTCGAATTATGACGGACTGGATTTGCGACCCGGTGCCTACTATCCGGGACACTGGCGGATGATGGACCCGCCGCCAGTCGCAAAAAATCACGATGCCAGTTCCGCCACACGGAATAGCGCCGTTCCACCACACGGAATAGATGGAGCGCCCACCACTCCGCCACACGGAACGGTAAAGGCCGATATTGCCCATTCTCCTATTCCGTCACGCGGAAACAATGAATGTTGCCAGTTGCCCCCAGTTAAAACCCATTCACGTGTTGTCGGGAAGAAGGGGGCGAGCGGAGCAAAAGGCACGGGCGCTCCCACTTCTGCTGCGACGTGAGCGATGACGTGTCGTCACTGGTTGGGGTCTCGTGTGACCATCTTCCCAACGCGTTGGGCGCAACCGGTAGGCAGTGCAACGGCGGGCGGCGCTGGCTGGGGCGGGACACTCCGATGACCCAATTCAAGCAAAGAACAGGAGTGGGCTGCAAAGCCAATGGTGGCGCGGTTTTTGGGCATTTCAAGCCTCGAAATATGCGTTTGCTCCCGCTAATGATTTCGTATTCTGCGAGGTTTGTATGCGCGGTGGAATGAGATTGGGGGCCGGTAGACCCGGCTGGAAGCCGAAGACGAGCCAGTTCCGAAGCATAGACGTCCGGCGCTTGCAGCGAGATGGCCTGCTACAGGGCGGGATGTCGTACGGCTGGCAATGGAAAGATGACGCGGGCGAAGTGGTGTCGAGCATAAACATACGCACGCATGACCACGCCCTGACTGCTACCTACAGGACGAGCGGCGAGGACGTGGAGGAGCGAATTATGACGACCACTACGTCATGCAATTTCGGAGCTCGGCGTACATGGTTCCTCTGCCCTTATTGCCATAAGCGTGTCGCACTGCTGTACCTGTCACGGCAAGTGGCTTGCCGCCAGTGCTTTCGCATGACCTACCCCAGCCAGTGTGAAGATATTGTGGATAGGTTATGGCGCAAGCAAGCGAAGATAGAAAGACGCTTGCACTCAGGCAAACGTATGAGGCATAGCACGCGCGACCGGCTGATAGACGAGCTGTGTCGCATCGAGGAATCCAAGGACGCGGTTCTTTTTCGGCAATTGTCATGCTTGCTTGGTCCCGCCGAGGCGTCTAATCTTTGCTAGGCAGTGCCTGACTTATTCCGGTCGGCAGAAAGCGTCTTTGGCAAAATTTAGGAGAAGAACATGAGGGCCAAGGAATTGCGGGGTGTCGGAGGATGGCTAGCTTTGCTTGCGCATGGGTTGCTTTGGATTGGGCCACTAATGGGTGCCGGTCGAATCAACACCAACCTATTAGATGTGGAGCATCAATACACCGCGCTGGATGGTAATTCGCTTTGGTGGGACTACAAGTTGGCGACCTGGCTGGTATTTGCGCTCGGCGCATCCGTAAGCGCCGCTGCCGGCTGGCGTTTATTTCGGCGACAGGCCCCGACTTCTGTTTATTTCGCAAAGGCAGCTTTGTGGGTCGCAGGTCCGTGTTTGTCTCTGGCTCTCCAGGGGCTAGGGCCGCTTGTTTTGGGAATCCCCGCAAGCGCTGAATACTGGTCGGAGGCGGCGCCCCCAGTGGTCGGCGCATTCCTGTCCGCCATCGTATGGACCCTATATCTCGCGCGGTCAGAGAGGGTAAGAAACACTTACGGACTGGGTTTCCCCATTGACGGCAAGGCCGTTGCCTCGTCGACTGCAACCAGGCGGTTTTCTATCTCGGCGCTGTGGGAACCCGAGAAAATTCAAAACGAAGGCGTAAGGCGAATCTGCAAAGTTATCAATGTGACGGGG
This sequence comes from Pandoraea sp. XJJ-1, assembly GCF_026802345.1. NCBI lineage: Bacteria > Pseudomonadati > Pseudomonadota > Betaproteobacteria > Burkholderiales > Burkholderiaceae > Pandoraea > Pandoraea sp. XJJ-1. The sequence goes on along the minus strand of NZ_CP113827.1, from coordinate 5,205,122 downwards.
CTCATGTGGGTGGCGTTGCTGGTCTTGATTGCCATCACATCGCGGGAATCCGGTGTAACTGCATTTGCCCTTATTGCGGCAGTACTTGGCTATGGGCTCGCCCGGACCGTAACATGGGTAGTCGCTGGATTCATGAAGCCTAAGGCGTGACGTCGAACGAGCAGGGCAAACGCGGGCTCTCCCGAGCGCGCCGATACTTTCGGACGCCGCTTACATCACGGTTACACGGGCTTCAAAATGCAAAAAGCCCAGCCTGCTTGGCTGGGCTAACCCATTGATTGAATTGGCGCGCCCGACTGGAATCGAACCAGTGACCCTCGGCTTCGGAGGCCGATACTCTATCCCCTGAGCTACGGGCGCTATGCTGACCACCGGGGGAGAAGGCGCGAACGCGCGACCGGTAGGCAAAGAGGTAGAAGCATAGCGGTTTTGCCGCGCGCCGTCCATGCCCTGTGCATCGTCTCGCCACACAATGCGGCAATTCGTTGCCAAGCGCCGCGTGAGCGCGGATTTACTGTACATGCAGTACCCCCGCACTTCGCGCACGAAGCACGCGGAACACCGCTTTGGCTTTCGCGTAAGCTAGGGAAAACACGGGACTTTTGCGGCGTCTGCGCACCGCCTTGGCGTGTCATCGGTCAAGGGTTTGTTGCTACAATGGCTCGATATTTTGACCGGATGGCGCCAGCCGCCCGGGGTGATGCACTCGGTTTCCACAAAAATACTATTGAGAGATCCCGCATGAGTGAAGCACATAACGAGCATGAGTCTCTGATCAAAACACCCAAGCAGCTCATCGCCGCCGTCGTTGCGGGTTTCCTGGTTCCGATCGTCATCATCGTCCTGCTGGTCAATTACGTCGGCAATAACGCCCTGACCGGTGCCGGCAGTTCCGCCATGACCGAACAGGCCATCGCCGAGCGCATCGCGCCCGTCGCCAAGGTCGATATCAAGGACGCCAACGCACCACGCGTCTATCAGACCGGCGAACAACTCTACAAAGCCGTCTGCGCCGCCTGCCACGCATCGGGCGCAGCCGGCGCGCCGAAAGTCGGCACGGCCGACTGGGCGCCGCGCATCGCACAGGGCTACGATGGCATGCTCAAGATCGCTCTCGCCGGCAAAGGCGCCATGCCCGCGCGTGGCGGCACCAGCCCCGACGACGTGACGGACTACGAAATCGGCCGGGCGATCGTCTACATGGCCAACGCCTCCGGCGGCAAGCTGCAGGAACCGGCCGCCCCGGCACAGCCCGCCTCGGGCGCTGCTGCGCCCGCCCCGGCATCGGCGGCACCCGATGCAGCCTCCGGTGCCGACGCCAGCACAGCCGCCGCTGCAGCGATGGCCTCGCTCAAGACCGCCGCCCCGGCCGCCACCAGCGCGGGCAGCAATCTCGAAGCGGGCAAGAAGCTCTACAACACCGTTTGTATGGCCTGCCACGCGAGCGGCGTGATGAACGCCCCGAAGTTCGGCGACAAGGCCGCATGGGCCCCGCGCATCGCCACCGGCATTGATACGCTGCACAACGCGGCCCTCCATGGCCTGAACGCCATGCCGCCGAAGGGCGGTGCCGCCAACGCGTCGGACGACGACGTCAAGGCTGCCGTTGATTACATGGTGAGCGCGGCCAAGTAAATCGCCAAGTCTGGCGTGAATCGCTCGGCACCCACAAGAATCCCCGCTTCGGCGGGGATTCTTGTTTCTGGCGTCCGACGAGCAGCGTCCAACTACCCATGGCGAGGGAGGCTGGATTACACCCGCACCGTCAGCGTCGGATCGAACGCCGCGTTTTCGACGCGTCCCTCGAAGCAATAGCCGCGCGGATTGCACAGCACCCGGGTCGCGCCGACGCGGTAGTCAAACGAATCGTGCGTATGGCCGTGAATCCACAACGCCGCCTCGGAGGCTTCGACGAATGAGGTCAAATCCGAAATAAACGCCGGATTGACGAGCGACCCTGCGAAACGGGGATGGATGCTCTGCGGCGTTGGCGCATGATGCGTGACCACGATGGTCGGGCCGTCGTGCGGTGCGGCGAGCACGCGCGCAAGCCAGGCGACGTTTTCACGGCACAGCGCCGCGCAGTCGTCCGGCGAGAAGAACGGCAGATCCGCCCACGGCACCGCCGGATCGCCCACGCGAATGCGTGTGAAGTCGCGTACGAATTTGCGTGACTCCTCTACGACGTCGTCGTGCTTGCCGTCGGCATCGTACAACGCGAAGTCCGTCCATAACGTCGTGCCGACAAAGCGCACGCCGCCAATCACCTCCGATCGTCGCTCAAGCAGATGCACGTTCGTGCCCGCGCTCAGGTGCCGCAAGTCGGCCAGCGTGCCCGCCAGTGTCGCGCCGTAGAACTCGTGATTTCCGGGAACGTAGATGACGGGGCGCCCCAACGCTTTCGCCCACTCGATGGCTTGCGCCGGTCGGCCGATGTCGCCGGCGAGAATCGTGACGTCGGCGTCCACCTCGGGAATGGCCAACGGCGCCACGGACAAATGCAGGTCGGACAGGATATGCAGTTTCACGCACCAGCTCCACAAAGTCTTGGGATCGGTGCCGCACACGCGCCGCCGCCGTGTGCGCCGAGCGCATCACGTGAGCGCGGGCGGTGTGGGCATTGGGTCGAAATCAAGGCAATTCACGTTTTGTTTCGCCCGTTTTCTACCGACTATCGCCCGCGTCACGCCGATGGTCAAGATGTCTTTGTCATCGGCAGGATGCGCTTCTATAGTGAAACTTCACCTGACGAGTGGAGGCGAGCCTATGCGGAAACTGTTGGTTGCTGTTCTGCTTTGTTTGACCGGTCTGGTCGGGATGGTCGTGGCGTCGAGCCCGGCAGCCGCTTGCGATCAGACGTCTTCGGGTAGTGGCAAATAGCAGCAAGCATTGACTTTACGGTACGCCGTGCCGCCGCCGACAGCCCCGGTACGATGTCGCCGTTCCTCAAGCCAGCCCCCGCTCGCGGGGGCTATTCATAGGTAGAGCGTGGTCGGCGCGCGTCGAGTCAGGCGCCCGAGGAGGATGGGGTCTTGTTCGCCCCGCCCGCGAGCATGGCCTTGAGGCTGGCGAGCCGGTCCTTCGGCGACATGGGCGCGTCTTCGGGGGGCGGGGGCGGCGCTTCGTCGAGTTGCATCTCGGGCACGAAGCGCGAGACCTCGCACGAATAGGTTTCGCGTGCCCGCTTGCGCTTCTTGCACCACGACAGTTGCAGCGAACGCTGCGCACGCGTGATGCCGACATACATCAACCGGCGCTCTTCCTCGATCTTTTCGGCGGTAACTTCTTCGTCCTCGCGAAGGTGCGGCAGGATGCCCTCTTCCACGCCGACGAGAAACACGTGGGGATACTCCAGCCCCTTCGAGGCGTGCAGCGTCGACAGGCGCACGGCGTCGGGATCGTCGCCGTCGCGGCCTTCGAGCATCGACATCAGCGCAATGGTCTGCGTGAGTTCCATCAGGCTCTTGCCGTCGTCGTCGAGGCCGTCGGCCTTGTCGAAGCCGGTGGGCTGCGCCTCGTCGCCCCGCGTGCCCTTGCGCTTCATCCATTCGAGGAATTCGAGCACGGTGGTCCAGCGCGATTGCGCCTGACGCTCGTCGAATGTGTCGTACAGATAGGCCTCGTAGTGAATCCCTTCCATCAGATCGTCGATGACTTCATTGGCCGGGTCGCGCGCCGCGCGCGCTGCAATGCGCTGGATGAAGTCGCAAAACGCACGCAGCGGTTCGAGCTGGCGCGGCGGCAGCCGCGCCTCGACCGCCCCCATGTAGACGGCCTCGAACAGCGACACCTTGGCCTGTCCCGCGAAGCTGCCGAGCACTTCGAGCGTGGTGCTGCCGACCCCCCGGCGCGGCGTGGTCACGGCGCGAATGAAGGCGGGATCGTCGTCGGGGTTTGCCAACAGCCGCAAGTACGCGCACAGATCCTTGATCTCCGCCTTGTCGAAAAACGACTGGCCGCCGGAGAGCACGTACGGAATGCGTTCGCGCCGCAGCACCTGCTCGAAGATACGCGCCTGATGGTTGCCGCGATAGAGAATGGCGTAGTCGCGAAACTCGGCGCGCCGCTCGAACTTGTGTGCCGACAAGCGAAATACGACCGACTCGGCTTCATGCTCTTCGTCGTTCATCGCCGTGACCGTGATCGGATCGCCCAGGCCGTGCTCACTCCACAGCTTCTTCTCGAAGAGTTTCGGATTCTTCGCGATGACGTTGTTCGCCGCCGTCAGAATGCGCGACGTCGAACGGTAATTCTGTTCCAGCTTGACGACCTTGAGCGTCGGGAAGTCGACCTGCAACTGCTTGAGGTTCTCCAGCGTGGCGCCGCGCCAGCCGTAGATCGCCTGATCGTCGTCGCCCACGGCGGTGAACGCCGCGCGTGGACCCGCGAGCAGCTTGAGCAGCAGGTATTGGCAGGTGTTGGTGTCCTGGTACTCGTCGATGAGCAGGTAGCGCAGCTTGTTCTGCCAACGCTCGCGCACTTCCTCGTCGCGTTCGAAGAGTTGGGCGGGTAGCCGGATCAGGTCGTCGAAGTCGACGGCCTGATAGGCCTGCAACGTGGCCATGTAATTGCGATAGACGAGGGCGGCCTGATGTTCGTCGGCGGTTTCGGCGGCGGCCAGCGCTGTCTCGGGGGTGACCAGTCCGTTCTTCCAGAGCGAGATGGCGGTCTGAACGCCGCGAATCATCGCCTTGTCGGTCGTGCCCAACTGCTCCTGAATCAGCCCGAAGCAGTCGTCGGCGTCGAGAATCGAGAACTGCGGCTTCAACCCGACGTTCGCCGCCTCGCGCCGCAGGATTTGCACGCCCAGCGAGTGGAACGTACAAATGGTGAGCTGGTTGACAGGCACCTTACGGCCTTCCTTGCCCGGCGTGGTCAGCAGCTTGCCTTCGAGCTGCTTGGCCACGCGCTCGCGCATTTCGGCGGCGGCCTTGTTCGTGAAGGTCACGGCGGCGATGTGCTTCGGCTCGAACCCCTTCGTCTCGATCAGCCAGGCGATCTTTTGCGTGATGACGCGCGTCTTGCCGCTGCCCGCCCCGGCCAGCACGAGACATGGGCCGTCGAAATAGCGCGTGGCTTCGTTCTGAGCGGGATTGAGCGGGAAGGAGGACATGGTGTGACGCGAAGGAGATGAAGACGGCGGCCGGCAAGGGTGCGCGCACGGCGAGGGCTGTGACGGCGATGCGCGGCCGCCCGCCGGGGCGATGCATCGGCAAGCGCCGGGCGGTGGGCAAGTCTATCATGCGAGCGCCACTCGGCTGTGCGCGCCCGACAGGCGTTGTGCGAACGCCAACTGTGGGGCGGGCGCGACGCCGGAGGCTGGCGTCGACGCAGACCGGATGCCTATAATGGGCAACGTTGCCATCGTGGTGAGGTCGCCGTGCAATGTCCAACCTGTGGGACGAACAATGCGCCGCGTGCGCGGCACTGTGCGCAGTGTGGCGCAAGACTCGCGCACGCCGAATCTTCCGGCTGGGTCACCGGCGCGCTGGTGTTCGGCACAGCGGTTTTCGCTGCCATCGCGCTGCTCGGCATCTGGTGGAATCTGCGCGCCCCCTACGTCGACCCGGTGCCCAAGTCATCCGACGCAATGACCGTCACCCCTTTCAACTCCGGTAACGAAGCACCGCCAGCCGTCGCGTCGGCCGCGCTGGCCGCTGCGGGTGCCGACCCTGCGTCAGGCGAGGCATCTGCCGCGTTGGCCCGGGCGCAGGCGTTGGCGGCGGTCGATGCGGCCGCGTCCGGTGCGGCGGCCGACGTCGCTTCGGCCAACCAGCCCGCGCCGCTCACCGCCTCGGCGGCCACCGCAGCGTTGACTGCCGCTGTCACGGCGCCCACATCGCCCCCGACCCGCAACAACGCGCCGGACGACATGATGCAACTGCTCAGCCGCCGCGCAGGGGCAGGTGCGGTCGGCAATACGGCGCGTCCGCCGGCCAATGTCGATCTTCCCGCGCATTTCGACAACAACGATATTGGCTCGATCGCCGCCGAAGCCCAGCCGGGCGCGGCACCGGTGGCATCACCGGCAGTGGCGCCGTCGACGGCCAGTGCCGTGGCCGCAGCGCTTGCGCAGTGCGACCGCTATCGCTGGTATGAGGTAATACCGAAGCAGCGCTGTGTGTGGACGGTGTGTAACGGACGCTGGGGCAAGAATGGCTGTCCGGCGGGCACGAATCCAGGCGAGTCACGCTGACCGGCGCACGCGCTCGGCGCGATCAAAAAAGCGCCCATTTCCCCGTGCGCGACGAAGGACTGGGAAAGCCCGTCCGACGGTGTTCAACGCCGATTGGCGCTCAGGTAATCCGCATCAAATTGACAGCCTTCGTCTTTCGCCGTAAAGTGCGCGAGCGTGGTCGGGAGAGCGCACCGGGAAGCACATGCCGGGGCCGCCGAAGGGGTAATACCCACAAACTCTCAGGCATCAAGGACCGTCCGCGCCGAAGGCATCGCCTTCGATCTCTGGAGAGCGGTTGCAGCGTGCATGGCACGCGGACAACCCACCGAAGGGGCCGGCACGAGCGGCATGGCGCACAGCGCGCCGCACGCACCGGGCAATCTCTCAGGTACCAAGGACAGAGGGGTCATCTCGCCAACTGGCATTGCGCCGGGCTCGTGCACATGCACGCGCCGGACGCGGAAAGTGCCGGTCGTCGAGATGACCCCTTTTTGCATTGTCGGACGCCGTATTCCGACATGCCTGACCCTTGATGCCTTGATGCCCCGATGACCGAACTCAAACGCACTCCGCTCAACGATACGCACCGCGCCGCAGGCGCCCGCATGGTCGACTTCGGCGGCTGGGACATGCCCGTGAACTACGGCTCCCAGATCGAAGAGCACAACGCCGTGCGCACCGATGCCGGCATGTTCGACGTCTCGCACATGTGCGTGGTCGATCTGCATGGCCCGAGCTGCCGCGAATTCCTGCGCTACGCTGTCGCCAACAACGTCGACAAGCTGCAAACCCCGGGCAAGGCGCTCTACACCTGCATGCTCAACCCGAGCGGCGGCGTGATCGACGACCTCATCATCTATTTCATCGCCGAAGACTGGTTCCGCGTGGTGGTCAACGCCGGCACCGCCGACAAGGATCTCGCCTGGATCGGTCAGCTCAACGCGCACGGCGATTACAGCCTGACGATCATTCCGCGCCGCGATCTGTCGATCGTGGCGGTCCAGGGCCCGAACGCCCGCGCCAAGGTGTGGCAAGCGGTACCGGGCAGCCAGGCCGCGAGCGAAGCGCTCAAGCCGTTCAATGCCGCTTTCGCCAAGGACACGGCGTTCGGCGAGTTGATGATCGCGCGCACCGGCTATACCGGCGAAGACGGCTTCGAAGTGATCGTGAACGCCGATCACGTGGCCGCGCTGTGGAACGCGCTGGTCGCGGCGGGCGTGCGTCCGGCCGGGCTGGGCGCGCGCGACACGTTGCGTCTCGAAGCCGGCATGAACCTGTACGGCCAGGACATGGACGACGACGTGTCGCCGCTGGACGCCGGCCTGGGCTGGACCGTCGAGAAGGAAAGCGATCGCACGTTCGTCGGCAAGGACTCCCTGCTCTCGCGCGGCCAGACGTGGCGCTTCGCGGGCCTCGTGCTCGACGGCAAGGGCGGTGTGCTGCGCGCGCACCAGGTCGTGGTGACCGAGGCGGGCGACGGCGAAATCACCAGCGGCACGTTCAGTCCGAGCCTGCAGCAATCGATCGCGTTCGCCCGTTTGCCGAAGGGCGTGCCGGACGGCGCGACGGTCCAAGTGCAAATTCGTGACAAGCAATTGCCCGCACGTGTGGTCAAATTACCGTTCGTGCGTCACGGCAAGGCCGTGGTGGCCTGAGCAACACGGCGCCACGGTGCGGCGACACGAATTACCGATAACCGAATACCCCAAACACTGAATCCCGGAGCGTCAACATGGCGAATATCCCCGATAACCTGAAGTACACCGAGTCCGACGAATGGGCCCGCCTCGAAGCCGACGGCACCGTGACCGTGGGCATTACCGATTTCGCGCAGGAATCCCTGGGCGACATCGTGTTCGTCGAACTGCCGGACACCGGACGCACCGTGGCGGCGGACGAAGCCTCGGCCGTGATCGAATCGGTCAAGGCAGCGGCCGACGTGCACTCGCCGGTCAGCGGCGAGATCCTCGAGACCAACACCGAAGTGTCCGGCTCGCCCGATCTGGTCAACACCGACGCTTACGGCAACTGGCTGTTCCGTCTGAAGCCGTCGAACACGGCCGAGCTGGACAAGCTGCTGGGCGCTGAACAATACGCCAAGAAAATCGGCGGCTGATGCCCCGGGCGGTGCCGCGAGACCTTCGGTTCGCGCGGCACCGTCCCGGCTGCCGCCCCCGCCGTCACTTGCCGTGATCGAACGAGAGATCTGACCCATGAATGCTTTGACTGACCTGCAAGCGCCGCGCCGCTCGCTCTCCGAGCTGGAGCAGCGCGACAACTTCTCCGCGCGCCACATCGGCCCGGACACCCCCGAACAACAGGCGATGCTCGCCGAGCTGGGCTACGCGTCGCGTGCCGCATTGATCGACGCCGTGGTCCCCGCGTCGATCCGTCGCGACGGCGCGCGCTTCGCCCAGTCGCTCGGCCCGTTCGCCGCCGCGCAAACCGAATCGCAGGCGCTGGCGCAACTGCGCGCGCTGGCCAGCCAGAACCAGGTGTTCAGGTCGTTCATCGGTCAGGGCTACGCCAACACGTTCACGCCGGGCGTGATCCTGCGCAACGTGCTGGAAAATCCGGCCTGGTACACGGCCTATACGCCGTATCAGCCGGAAATCTCGCAAGGCCGTCTCGAAGCGCTGCTCAACTATCAGCAGATGATCATCGACATGACGGGGCTGGCGATCGCCAACGCGTCGATGCTCGACGAAGCGACTGCCGCCGCCGAGGCGATGACGCTGGTCAAGCGTACCGGCAAGTCGAAGTCGAACACGTTCTTCGTCGCCGATGACGTGTTGCCGCAAACCATCGAAGTCGTGCAAACGCGCGCCAAGCCGCTGGGCTTCGAAGTGCAGGTCGGCCCGGTGGCCGCCGCGGCCGATGTCGATGCGTTCGGCGTGCTCGTGCAATACCCCGGCGTGGGCGGCGACGTGCGCGACTATCGCGCGCTGGCCGACGCGATCCACGCCAAGGGCGGCATGCTGATCGCCGCCGCCGATCTGCTCTCGCTCACGCTGCTCACGCCGCCGGGCGAGTGGGGCGCTGACGTCGCCGTTGGCAACAGCCAGCGCTTTGGCGTGCCGATGGGCTTTGGTGGCCCGCACGCCGCCTACCTGGCCACGCGCGACGAACTCAAGCGCTCGATGCCGGGCCGTCTGGTCGGCGTGTCGGTCGATTCGCAAGGCAAGCCGGCGCTGCGTCTGGCGCTGCAAACGCGCGAACAACACATCCGCCGCGAGAAGGCGACATCGAATATCTGTACTGCGCAGGCGCTGCTCGCCATCATGGCCAGCATGTACGCCGCGTACCACGGCCCGCAGGGGCTGCGCATCATCGCCGAGCGCACGCATCGTCTGACGGCCGTGCTGGCCGCCGGCCTCGCCGCACTGGGCGCCGCGCCGCGCAACGCCACGTTCTTCGACACGCTGACCGTGCCCGTGGCCGGCCGTGCCGATGCCGTGCACACGGTGGCCGCTGCACGCCGCTTCAATCTGCGTCGCGAAGACGCCGACACTGTCGGTATCTCGCTCGACGAGACGAGCACGCGCGACGACGTGATCGCCCTGTGGGAAGTGGTGGCCGAGGGCCTCGGCAAGAGCGCCGTCTCGCTGGACTTCGACGCCATCGAGACCACCGTCTCGAACGGCTACCCGGTGGCACTGGCGCGCCAAAGCGCGTATCTCACGCACCCGGTGTTCAACCGCTACCACTCCGAACATGAAATGCTGCGCTATCTGCGCAGCCTGTCCGACAAGGATCTGGCGCTCGACCGCACGATGATCCCGCTGGGCTCGTGCACGATGAAGCTCAACGCCACCTCGGAAATGCTGCCGGTGACGTGGCCCGAATTCGGTCAGATTCACCCGTTCGCGCCGACGGAACAAACGGTCGGCTACCGCGCGATGATCGACCAGCTCGAACAGATGTTGGTGGCCGCGACTGGCTACGCCGCCGTCTCGCTGCAGCCGAACGCTGGCTCGCAGGGCGAGTACGCCGGTTTGCTCATCATTCAGGCGTATCACGCATCGCGCGGCGAAGCGCATCGCGACATCTGCCTGATTCCCGCGTCGGCGCACGGCACGAACCCGGCGTCGGCCCAGATGGCCGGCATGCAGGTCGTGGTGGTCGCTTGCGACGCCAACGGCAACGTCGATCTGGCCGATCTGCAGGCGAAGGCCGAGCAGCATCGCGACCGTCTTGCCGCGATCATGATGACGTACCCGTCCACGCACGGCGTGTTCGAAGCCGGCGCGCGCCAGATCTGCGAGATCGTGCATGCGAACGGCGGTCAGGTGTATGTCGACGGCGCGAACATGAACGCCATGGTCGGCCTGTGCGCACCGGGCGAATTCGGCGGCGACGTTTCGCACTTGAACCTGCACAAGACGTTCTGCATTCCGCACGGCGGCGGCGGCCCGGGCGTGGGTCCGGTCGCGGTGGGCGCGCATCTGGCGCAGTTCCTGCCGAACCAGCACTCGACGGGCTACTCGCGCGACGCCAACGGCATCGGTGCCGTGTCGGCCGCGCCGTATGGTTCCGCCTCGATTCTGCCGATCTCGTGGATGTACGTTGCCATGATGGGCGCGCAGGGCCTGACGGCCGCCACCGAGACGGCTATCCTGAACGCGAACTACGTCGCGAAGAAGCTCGCGCCGCACTACCCGGTGCTGTACAGCGGCCCGGCCGGGCTGATCGCGCACGAGTGCATTCTGGATCTGCGTCCGCTCAAGGACACCAGCGGCATCACGGTTGACGACGTGGCGAAGCGCCTGATGGACTTCGGCTTCCACGCCCCGACGATGAGCTTCCCGGTGCCGGGTACGCTGATGGTCGAGCCGACGGAATCGGAATCGAAGCACGAACTCGACCGCTTCATCGAGGCGATGATCGCGATTCGCGAGGAAATCCGTGCCGTGGAAGAGGGCCGTGCCGATCGCGAGGACAACCCGCTCAAGCACGCGCCGCACACGGCGGACGTGGTGACGGCGGACGAATGGCCGCACGCCTACGCCCGCAGTCAGGCGGCGTACCCGGTGAAGTCGCTGCGCGAGCGCAAGTACTGGCCGCCGGTCGGACGTGCTGATAACGTCTACGGCGACCGGAATCTGTTCTGCGCCTGCGTGCCGATGAGCGACTACGAATAAGCGTCGCGAAAGCTTGGCAATCAGGGGCTGGCAGACACGTTGCCGGCCCCTTTTTTGTCTTTATGGATGTCACGCGAATGCGCCGGATGGGTGGCATTCGTCGCGTCTCCGCTACGTTTCAGAACTTCAGGAAAGCCCCATGGCCGTTTCAGTTTTCGATTTGTTCAAGATCGGTATCGGACCGTCGAGTTCGCATACCGTGGGGCCGATGCGCGCGGCGCTGATGTTCGTGCAAGGTCTGGAGCGCGACGGCCTGCTGCCGCAGGTGGCGACGCTGCGTGCCGAGCTGTATGGTTCGCTCGGCGCCACGGGCAAGGGCCACGGCACCGACAAGGGGGTGCTGCTCGGCTTCATGGGCGAGGCGCCCGACACGGTCGATCCGGCGACGATTGCGGGGCGTTTGACCACGCTGCGTCAGGCGAAGGTGCTGTCGATTCTTGGCAAGCACGAGGTGCCGTTCGTCGAGAAGGAACACATGGTGTTCTACCGTCGCGAGGCGATGGCCGAGCATCCGAACGGCATGAAATTCCACGCGTTCGATGCCGAGGGCAACAAACTGCGCGAAGGGCGTTATCTGTCGGTCGGCGGCGGGTTCGTCGTGACGGCCGGCGCGTCGAACGCGCAGGTGCTCGCCGCGCACGACCAACTGCCGTATCCGTTCCGCACGGGCAAGGAACTGCTCGAGATGTGCCGCGCAAGCGGCAAGACCATCGCGGAACTGATGTGGGAGAACGAGAAGGTCTGGCACCACGGCGACGCGGCAACGGCGGAAGCGGATATTCGTCGCGGGTTGCTCAACATCTGGGATGTGATGCAGTCGTGCGTGACGCGCGGTTGCGGCATTGGGAACGACGATGCCGACGGCGAACTGCCGGGGCCGTTGCATGTGCGACGTCGCGCGCCGGAGTTGTATCGTCAGCTCACACAACGCGCCGAGCGTACGCTGTCCGATCCGCTGTCGGTGATGGACTGGGTGAACCTCTACGCAATTGCCGTCAATGAAGAGAACGCTGCGGGCGGCCGCGTGGTGACAGCGCCGACGAACGGCGCGGCGGGCATCATTCCGTCGGTGCTGCATTACTACGACCGCTTTGTGCACGGCGCGAACGAGCAGGGCGTGATCGACTTCCTGCTCACTGCCGGGGCCATCGGCATTCTGTACAAGCTCAACGCGTCGATTTCCGGGGCGGAAGTGGGATGCCAAGGTGAAGTCGGGGTGGCGTGTTCGATGGCTGCGGGGGCACTGGCTGCGGTACAGGGCGGCACGGTCGAGCAAGTGGAGAACGCGGCCGAGATCGGCATGGAGCACAACCTCGGCCTGACGTGCGACCCGGTCGGCGGGCTGGTGCAGATTCCGTGCATCGAGCGCAATGCGATGGCGTCCGTGAAGGCGGTGAATGCGGCGCGCATGGCGTTGCGCGGCGACGGTGCGCACTACGTGTCGCTCGACTCCGTCATCAAGACGATGCGCGAGACCGGTGCCGACATGAAGACCAAGTACAAGGAAACGGCACGCGGTGGTTTGGCGGTGAATATCGTGGAGTGCTGACACTTCTCTAAACGGTGCAGCGGATGGTCAACGAGCCGGGTTCAATGGGTAGGCATGAAGAAGGCAATGAGCTACGCGGCTTTTCTATTCCTGGTCGGCCCTTCCGGATTCGCACCTTCTGCCGGAATTTAACGGATGAATCCCAAACACACTGCGAGTGACGTCGCAGACAATGCTCCATCTCAACGATCCCGCAATCGCTGACACGCGATGTCGCGCCTTTGCCGGACGATTCGAAAGGGGCATATCAATGCGAAGAAATCAGTCGGGGATCTTTCTCGTCTCCGCAGCGATCGCGATCACCATCGTGGGGATGCTGATTACGTTTTGGGGCGTGAATCAGATGCGGCAGATGCGGATCGAGCGGGCAGAGCGCGCCGGGCACGGGCTGAGGATCATTGGCAACGCGGCAGATACCATCGTCGCAAAGTACTACAAGGACATTGAATCGCTGCTGTCGACGCCTGGTAAAACTTTTGCGATCAAGGGCCATACGTTCACCCATGAGCCTGCTTCGTCGTCGTTCGATTATTCGTACATAGGTCGGCTGGACGCGGCAGCGCTGTTGGCGGTGTTGGATATTTCCGGGGTGGGAAGCAAGCCGCCGCATGGCCTGGGCGATTACGGTATCCGGATTTATCGGAAGTGCGATCGCGAGAAGCCTCCGAACTGCCAGATCAATTCGCTGACGTATCTCACTGAACCGGCAAAGCGTGCTTATTCGTCGGAGCCGGATTACGCTTTCGCGGCGATTGTCGCGAAGACGGTCGGTGTCTTCGGTGGGACATCCACGATGGATAAGCCGCAGGAATTCCGATTTGTCGACGAGAGTATGAAGCCCATTCCCGATACTGTTCCGAATCCATTGGGAAAGCCGGGATTGGTCGCCATGCGGGGCGGTTACCTGACGCACAGTCTGGACGTCAATGTTCGACGCGACGGATCGCGCAACATTACGGGTGATCTGGACTTCGAGAACGGCAATTCGCATCAAAGCATCAAAGGGATCAAGAACATCGTCGGCGTGGGAAAGCTCAGCATGATGGAGCTTGAGATCGCGGGCCAGGCCACGATGAAAGGTCCACTGCATCTGAGTGACAAAGGCAAGAACCGGCAGGACATCGTCGGGGCGCGAAATATCGAAGGCGACGGCATGCTGACGATGAAAGGCCTTGAGGTGCAGGGCGCAACGGTGAAGGGTGACGCGACCATTCTCGGCAGCCTGGACGCGAAACGCGGGGCCACCGTCGGCGGTACGCTGAAAATGGAACGCCACAATATCGAGCGCGCGGGGCGGGTGACCGCACAGAGTCTTCAATCCGACTCGGGCGTCATCCGCCTGGATCGATCCAACCGGCAAAATGCGTCGTGCCAGGCTGGCGAAATTGGGAGAGACGCCGACGGCAAAATGCTCTCGTGCCAGAGCTCTGGTGGCAGTTGGACGTGGCAACTCGCTCGTACCACCGAGTACGTCACCAGGATCGTGCATAAAGAGGTCGAGCGAATCGTCGAGAAGGACAGGCCTATCGTCATGGCGACTTGGGATTACTACTACAACAGGTGCAACGATTATCGAATGTCGGGCGGATGGAAGACGGGATACTACGGAAAAATAGAGGGCGCGCTTTTTTGCAGCATTGTCGCGAAAGGTTGGTGTGACAGGAGTGCGTTCGGTTCAAACGAAAGGGCGACCGTCTATAACGCGGACAACAACGGGCGGCAAGTGACAACTGGCGGCACGCCATACGTCTTTTTTGGCAACACCTACGGCGTTATTGCCTGCGGGTTTTCCTCGGAACGTGATGCCAAGGCAGCTGGGTTCACCGTTTGCGATAGCCGGACCAATAACTGCCGTATGGCAAAGGACTTGTGAGCGCGAAAGTCACCGCGGCTTCGTACCCGCTTTCGTGACTGTCACGCAACCGACACAAGCGCTTGTTAACCTACTTTTCGATGTCTCCTTGCCTTGTCTTTGAGCCGCGCGGCGTTTGCCGGGCGGCTTTTTTCTTGTCGCGCTGTTGCGTATAGGAATTGGCGGAAAGATTTGCCGGTTTCTATCGCGCAGGGTCAAACCTTGAGATTCTTCGTCGCTTGCCCCCTGGCATTGCGGGGCCAACAAGTGGTTGCGACAGGAGACACGTGACATGGAGAGCTGGCTCAAGCCGTTGGTCGATACCCTCGGCGGGGTGCTGTCGGGATACCCGCTTGTGATCACCTTGTTGGGGGCGGGGCTTTACTTCACCGTCCGATTCGGTGGAATCCAGGTCCGGGCGCTCTGGCACAGCATCTGTTTGCTGCGTACCTCCGGGAGTACCTCCGGCATCTCACCCTTTCAAGCGTTTGCCACCGGGCTGGCGAGCCGTGTCGGCACCGGCAATATCGCGGGTGTCGCCGTCGCGCTCACGATCGGCGGGCCGGGTGCCATCTTCTGGATGTGGATGACCGCTCTGCTCGGCATGGCGTCCGCCTTCGTCGAATCCACGCTGGCGCAAATCTTCAAGGTGCCGCGCCACGACAACACCTTTCGCGGCGGCCCGGCGTATTACATACAGATCGGCCTTGGGTCGCGCAAATTCGGTGTCCTGTTTGCGCTGGCGCTACTGTTCACCTTCGGGTTCGCGCTCAACTCCGTGCAGTCGCACTCGATTGCCGAGGCGCTGGAAGCGTCGTTCGGCTGGGAGCGGATCTGGATCGGCGTTGCGCTGGTGCTGATGACGGCACCGATCATCTACGGCGGCGTGCGACGCGTCGCACGCTTTGCGCAATGGATCGTGCCGGTCATGGCGCTCGCCTATGTCGGGCTGGCCATCTATGTTTGTGTCGTCAACCTCGATCAGATCCCCGGCATGATCGCGATGATCCTGCGGCACGCGTTCGGGCTTGAGCCGGCCGCCGGCGGTATCGCCGGATATGCCGTCAGCCAGGCCGTCATGATGGGCGTGAAGCGTGGCCTCTTCTCCAACGAAGCGGGCATGGGCAGCGCGCCCAATGCCGCCGCCGTGGCCACGACCAAACACCCGGTACAGCAAGGCCTGATGCAGATGCTCGGCGTGTTCTTCGACACCATCGTCGTGTGTTCGGCCACGGCGTTCATGATCCTGCTCTCGGGCGAGTTCATGCCGGGTGCCGCACCCGAAGGGGCCGTGCTCACCCAGCGCGCCCTGGCCGCTCACGTGGGAAATTGGGCGGTGATCTTCACCGGCATCACGGTGTTCTTCCTCGCTTACTCAAGCGTGCTCGGCAATTACGCCTATGCCGAGGTCAACATGGACTACCTGACGCAGCGTCTGTGGTTGCTCAACATTTTCCGCGCGCTGGTGCTGCTGGCCGTCATGCTGGGGTCGGTCGCCAGCCTGCCGTTGGTGTGGAGCTTCGCGGATGTCGGTACCGCGTTGATGGCGTTCATCAATCTGGTCGCCATCGGCTTGTTGATGAAGTACGCGTTGCTCGCGTGGCGCGACTATCAGGCCCAGCGCCGTGCGGGTGTCGCCGAGCCGGTTTTCACGCGCGACGCATTGCCGCCGGAGATGCGTGAGCGTTTGCCCAAGGATGTCTGGTGACGGGGGCGTGCCGTCGGTCATGGCGAAACGCCGTTGCGCGCTAACGCGGTGAAGCGGTATGGCGGGAAAGCCCTAACGCCCCAACGCCCCAACGCTGTATCGCTGTAACGGCGTCATGCCACGGCGGCACACATCAAGCACGAGGGCCGGTGAGTCATCCTCACCGGCCCTCGTCGTTACCGCTATCGGCCCATCGCCAGGCGCTTACTTGCCGCCGATGGTCTCCAGCACGGTCCACTTGCCACCGACCACCTTGTAGAGCGTGATCGAACCGTACTTCAGATCGCCCGATTTGTCGTACGCCAGCTCACGCGTGGTCACGCCGGGCATGCTGGTCTTCGCGAGCGTCGGCAGGTACTTCGCCGGATCGGTCGAGTTGGCCTTCTTCATGGCCGACATCATGGCCATGGCACCATCGTAGGCGTACGGCGAGTACGTCTCCGGCGCGCTGCCGAACTTGGCCTTGTAGCGCGACTCGTACGCGGCGCCGCCGGGCATCTTGTCGAGCGGCAGGCCGGCGAGCGACACCACCGAGCCGTTGGCGGCGTCGCCAGCGATCTTCAGGAACGCGTCGGACTTGACCATTTCACCGGCCATCAGCGTGCTCTTCATGCCCAGTTCGCGCAATTGCTTGGCGAGCGGGCCAGCTTGTGCGTCGGCACCGCCATAGAAGATCATGTCCGGATTGGCGCGCTTGAGGTTAGTCAGGATGGCGCGGAAGTCCACGGCCTTGTCGTTGGCGAACTCGCGACGCACGATCTTGCCGCCGGCGGCCTTCACCGCCTTCTCGAACTCGTCGGCCAAGCCCTGACCGTAAGCCGTGCGATCGTCAACGATGGCGATGTTCTTGAAGCCCAGCTTCTTGACGGCGAACGTACCGACGACCGACCCTTGCTGAATGTCTGAGGTCATCATGCGGAACGTCGTCTTGAAGCCCTGCTTCGTGTATTCCGGGGCCGTCGCCATGGCGATTTCCGGAATGCCTGCCTGCGCATAGATGCGCGAAGCGGGAATCGTCGTGCCGGAGTTGAAGTGGCCGAGCATGCCCTTGATGCCCGAATCGACCAGCTTCTGCGCGACCAGCGAACCCTGACGCGGGTCGGCCTGATCGTCTTCCGACTGCAACACGAACTTCACCGGCTTGCCTTCGATAGTCGGCTTCGTGGCGTTGTACTCGTCAATGGCGAGCTGGATGCCGTTCTGCATGTCTTTGCCGTAGTGCGCCTGGGCGCCCGTGAGCGGTGCGGCAAAACCCAGCTTCACTTCCTGCGCCTGTTGCGCGTTGGCCGTACCGAACGCGAGCAGTCCCGCGACGGCGACCGCGCTGAGCGTAAGCTTCGATTGCATCAACCCTCTCCTTGCATGTGTATGTCGTTGAGTGGCATGCCTGCGGGATCGCCGCGGCACGCCTTTCTTGGATCGCCGTCTGCACAAGGCCGGTCGGCCCGGGACGGCTTCAATCGCAATCAAACGCAATATGCGTCCGACGCGGCAGTATTGGATGGCTGCGCGCGCCGGTCAAGAGGGAGAAGTTCCGATGGAAGGTGCTACCCGCTTATGGCGAGGGTTGCGCCGTCGGAGCGCCGGTGCTACCCGAATCGCCCTTTGCGCCTTGCTGGATCGCGCGCAGCGTCGCTTCGGCGCTGGCGTAGCGGGCGAGCACGTCGGCGCTTGGGGCCTTGTCAAAGCGACTCACCACGA
Source organism: Pandoraea sp. XJJ-1 (assembly GCF_026802345.1). NCBI lineage: Bacteria > Pseudomonadati > Pseudomonadota > Betaproteobacteria > Burkholderiales > Burkholderiaceae > Pandoraea > Pandoraea sp. XJJ-1. Next base: position 5,186,993 of record NZ_CP113827.1, on the reverse strand, counting down.
TGAGCGCCAGGCCGCCCAGCACAAAGCCCGGCAGGATTTCGTACAGGTCGAACCAGCCGAACTGCTTCCAGATCAGGACCGTGGCCGCCCCCACGACAATGCCCGCGAGCGCCCCGTTACGGGTGACGCGCGGCCATAGCAGCGTGGCCAGCACCAGCGGACCGAAGGCCGCCCCGAAACCCGCCCAGGCGTAACTCACCATGCCGAGCACGCGGCTCTGCGGATCGAGGGCCAACACCACGGCGATCACTGCCACGCTCAACACCATCGCCCGGCCGATCCACACGAGGCGGCCCTGGCTGACCGGCCCGCGCGCAAACGTTTTGTAGAGGTCTTCCGTCAGTGCACTGGCGCACACGAGCAGCTGGCACGACAAGGTGCTCATCACGGCTGCGAGAATCGCCGCCAGCAGCACGCCCGTGAGCCACGGGGTGAAGAGTTGGGTCGTGAGCGCCATGAAGATGGTCTCCGGGTTTGCCGCCACACCGGCACCGAGATCGGGCCGCGCGCTATAGAACGCCAGTCCGAAGAAGCCCACGGCGACCGCACCGGTCAGGCACAGCACCATCCAGGTCATGCAGATGCGACGCGCCTGCGGAATCGCCGCCGCTGAGCGCGCGGCCATGAACCGCACGAGAATATGCGGCTGGCCGAAATAGCCCAGACCCCAGGCGAGCATCGAGATGACGCCGATAGGCGCGAGATCGCCGAACCAATCGGTATGGGCGGGGTGCACGGCGGTGACCGCGTCCACGGCCGCCGCAGGGCTGCCGTCGAGCGCAATCACGGCGATCGGGGTGACGACCAGTGCGGCGAACATCAGCGAGGCCTGGACCGTATCGGTCCAGCTCACCGCAAGGAATCCGCCGATGAAGACGTAGGCAATGGTCGCCACAGCGCCGATCCACAGCGCCGTGCGGTATTCCAGGCCGAACATCGTTTCGAACAGCCGGGCGCCGGCAACGACCCCCGACGCGCAATAAATCGTGAAGAAGATGAGGATCACGAGCGCCGTGACGATGCGCAGCACGTGGCTGCGGTCACCGAAGCGCTGTGTGAGGTACTCGGGCAGGGTCAGCGCGTTGCCGCACACCTCCGTATGCACACGCAAGCGCGCGGCCACGAGATGCCAGTTGGCCCACGCGCCGATCGCCAGGCCAATGGCGATCCAGACACCCGACAGGCCACCCATGTAGATCGCCCCAGGCAGGCCAAGCAAGAGCCAGCCGCTCATGTCGGAGGCCCCAGCGGAGAGCGCGGTGACGAAGCTGCCGAGGCGACGTCCGCCGAGAATGTAGTCGGAAAGATCGTGGGTGGCGCGATAGCCGAGCCATCCGATCACCAGCATCAATAGCAAATACACGGTGAATGACACCGCAGTGGGATTCCAAAGGGACATGTAGCCTCCTCGAGCGTCGGTGTCACGTGCGTTGCGCGCCTCTGCCGGCATGACGAAAGAGGCGGCGACGCGGGACGACGAACGCTATGGCCAGCGATACGTGTCGCTGGCACGGGTTGACCGCGCAATGGCGGTGAGACGCGTGATATGTCGGGGGCGGGCGCGAAGATACCGCGAATGCGCGCGGTGTGCGTGAGTACGGGAAGTGCGGCGGGGCGTGATAAGCGTTGGGCTGATCGGGGAGGTAAGACGGTGGGGCGGGGAGAGCGGGGGGATGACGGGCGGGAAGGAAGCGCGGGAAAAGCGCAGGAAGGCGCTGGAATGCGGCGGGCGGTTGAACCGTTAGCGCATCGCGGCCGCCATTGTCCCGGAAGGCAGGACGCTGGCAGCCGCTGAGGACAACGCGATCGGGGCGACGGCGCGTCCGGGGGGCCGGAATCGGCAGTCGGAACCTGCGGATCCCGCGGATCCCGCGGATCCCGCGGATTCAGCCGTCAGATTTCGGACGAATCCGATCGGATTCGTCGCGAGACCTGACCGTTTCCCTCGATCAACCGATGGTCATGAGGTTGGCATTGCCACCTGCGGCAGCCGTGTTGACCGACACCGAGCGTTCGCACAGCAGTCGCTCCAGTGCGTAGTCGTCACCGGCGGCCAGCGCCTCGGGCGCGAGGCCCTGCATCGACAGGATCGGACCGTTGCGGGTTGCGATGCGACGGTTCAGGGCGCGCAGCTCGTCGCTGTCGCCTTCGAACAGCACCGCGGCGAGCGATGGCTCGGCGGCGGCGTCCGCCCCTGCCGCCAACACTGACGCGCGTCCCTTGAGGGCCGCCGGCAGGGCGCTCACCAGTTCGCGGGCGGCAATGCTCTCCGTGAAGACGGCGTCGTTGCCCGTCGCCAGCGCGGCAGCCAGTTGCGTGCGCGCGCCGAGCGGCGTGGCAGCCACGCACAGGACCGGGCCGCGTGGCTCCAGACCATAGGTGTTGCGCTCACCGGTCGGTCCCGGCAGCACGGCGGTGGCGTCGAGTGCCGACGTGGCCAGATAACGGTCGACGCGATGAATCGCGGCGGCGCTATCGGCCGAGTTGTCCTGCGCGCGCAGCCAGTCGCGGTAGCTCACCAACGGCGAGAGCGCGGCTTCGTTGCGGTTCAGCTCGGCGGGCAGCGAAGCCGGACGCGTCGCCAGCAGACGCGGCAGATACATCGGACCGCCGGCTTTCGGACCCGTCCCAGACAAGCCTTCGCCGCCGAACGGCTGCACGCCGACCACGGCGCCAATCACGTTCCGGTTCACGTAGACGTTGCCGACATGGGCGCGCTCGGTCACATAGGCAATGGTTTCGTCGATACGCGTATGCACGCCGAACGTCAGACCGTAGCCAGTGCCGTTGATCTGATCGAGCAGCTTGTCTAGTTGCGCGCGCTTGAAGCGGATCACGTGCAGCACCGGGCCGAAGACTTCGCGTTGCAGCGCCGTGAGATCGGTCAGCTCGATGAGCGTCGGCGGCACGAATGTGCCGTGGCGGGCGGCGTCGGGCAGCGGCAGTTGTTCGACCGGGAAGCCCTTGTCGCGCATCTGCTCGATGTGGCGGTTGATGCCGTTTTGCGCTTCGGCGTCGATCACCGGACCGACGTCGATGGACAGACGATCCGGATTGCCGATGGCCAGTTCCTGCATCGCGCCCTTGAGCATATGCAACGTCTTGTCGGCGATGTCGTCCTGCAGGCACAGCACACGCAGCGCCGAGCAGCGCTGACCGGCCGAATCGAAGGCCGATGCGAGTACGTCGTACACGACCTGTTCGGGCAGTGCCGACGAATCGACGATCATCGCGTTCTGACCGCCGGTCTCGGCGATCAGTGGGATCGGACGGCCATTGGCGTCGAGGCGCTCGGCCAGCGTGCGCGCGATGATGCGCGCCACTTCGGTCGAGCCGGTGAACATGACGGCCTTCGTGCGGGCGTCGGCCACGAGCGCGGCGCCGACTGTTTCCCCTGTGCCCGGCAGCAATTGCAGCGCGCCGGCCGGAACGCCGGCGGCGTGCATCAGGCGAACCGCTTCGGCGGCGATGAGTGGCGTCTGCTCGGCCGGCTTGGCGATGACCGGGTTACCGGCGGCCAGCGCGGCGGCGACCTGACCAACGAAGATCGCGAGCGGGAAGTTCCACGGGCTGATGCACAGCACCGGGCCCAACGGGCGGTGCGTGTCGTTGGAGAAGCCCTGACGGATCTGCGCGGCGTAGTAGCGCAGGAAGTCGACGGCCTCACGCACTTCGGCCACGGCGTTGGGCAGCGACTTCCCCGCTTCGCGCACGCACAGGCCCATGAGCGTGGGCATGTGGGCCTCAAGCAGATCGGCCGAGCGCATCAGGCTGTCGGCGCGTTCCTCGACCGGCGTGGCTTGCCAGATCGGGGCAGCGGCTACGGCGTTGACGAGCGCGGCATCCACATCGGCCGAGGTGGCCTCGATGACCTGACCCACGGTGTCGCGCAGATCGGCCGGATTGCGCACGGCACGTGGCGTGCCCGTGGTGCGCTCACCGTCGGCCAGCATTGGCGCGGCGCGCCACGGCGTGCCCGCGCTGGCGAGCAGGGCCGACGACAGCGACGCGAGACGGTGCTCGTTCGACAGGTCGAAGCCCGAGGAGTTGGCGCGCGCCACACCATACAGTTCACGCGGCAGCGGAATCTTGGCATGCGGTGCGCCGAGCGGTTGTACCTTCTCCGATTCCGAGATCGGATCGGCGATCAGTTCGTCGACGCTGACGGTCTCATCCGCAATCCGGTTCACGAACGAGGTGTTCGCGCCATTTTCGAGCAGACGGCGCACGAGGTAGGCGAGCAGCGTTTCGTGCGTACCGACCGGCGCATACACGCGGCAGGGCCGCGCGAGCTTGCCCGAGGCGATCGGGCCGACGACCTCTTCGTAGAGCGGCTCGCCCATGCCGTGCAGGCACTGGAATTCGTACTGGCCGGGGTAGTAGTTATTGCCCGCCAGGTGATAGATGGCAGAAAGCGTGTAGGCGTTGTGCGTGGCGAACTGCGGGTAGATGGCGTCCGGCACGGCGAGCAGCTTCTTCGCGCAGGCAAGGTACGACACGTCCGTGTAGATCTTGCGGGTATAGACCGGATAGCCTTCGAGCCCGTCGACCTGCGCGCGCTTGATTTCCGTATCCCAGTACGCACCCTTGACCAGACGCACCATGATGCGGTGACGGCTGCGACGCGCCAGATCGATGATGAAGTCGATCACGAACGGGCAACGCTTCTGATAGGCCTGCACCACGAAACCGATGCCGTTCCAGCCGGCCAGCTCGGGATCGAAGCACAGCGCTTCGAGCAGGTCGAGCGAGATTTCGAGGCGATCGGCTTCTTCGGCATCGATATTCAGGCCGATGTCATAAGAGCGTGCCAACTTGGCGAGCGCCTGCACGCGCGGCAGCAGTTCCGCGACCGTACGCTCATGTTGGCTGCGCGAGTAGCGCGGATGCAGGGCCGATAGTTTGATCGAGATGCCAGGGCCTTCATAGATGCCGCGGCCGGCCGAAGCCTTGCCGATGGCCTGAATGGCTTGCTCGTAACTCGCGTAGTAGCGCTGGGCATCCTCGTCGGTCGTCGCGGCTTCGCCGAGCATGTCGTACGAATAGCGGAAGCCCTGGGCTTCGTATTTGCGGCTGTTGGCGAGTGCTTCGGAGATGGTTTCCCCGGTCACGAACTGCTCGCCCATCAGGCGCATGGCCATGTCCACGCCCTTGCGGATGAGCGGCTCGCCGCCGCGGCCGATCAGGCGCGTGAGGGCCTTGGTGAGACCGGCTTCGCTGGTGGTGGTCACAAGCTTGCCGGTGATCATCAGGCCCCAGGTGGCGGCGTTGACGAACATCGACGGCGAATTGCCCATGTGGGCGTGCCAGTCGCCCTTGCTGATCTTGTCGCGGATGAGCGCGTCGCGCGTGGCCTTGTCGGGAATGCGCAGCAGGGCTTCGGCCAGGCACATCAGCGCCACGCCTTCCTGGCTGGACAACGAGAATTCGTGGATCAGACCTTCCACGCCGCCGCCGGTGCTCTTGCCGCGCAGCGCGACGACGAGCTTGCGGGCGAGGTCGGAGGCCGACGTTGCGGTCGCCGGGGCCAGCTTGGCCTGACCGACGAGCACGGGCACGCATTCCGGCTCGGGGCGGCGGTAGGCCGCCGTAATCGCGGCACGCAGCACCGATTGCGGTTGCACGTTTTGGGCGAATTCGAGGAACGGATGCGGAACGGTATCGTCGCCTGCGTGGCCGTCGATCACCTCGGTGCCCGATTGGGTCGCGCCCCTTAATTCGGGCGGCAGCGCGCCGCTCTCAATGCGCTCCAGGTAAGCGAAGATGGCCTGTTTGATGAGCCAGTGCGGGGTGCGCTCGATTTGCTGGGCGGCGCTTTTGAGCCGGGTACGCAGTACGTCGTCGACCTTGACGCCGAGGGTGGTGTTAGCCATGGAAGGGTTACCTGATGACGCGAAAACGTGACACCCATAGCGGGTGAATTTCGGCATCGTAACCGGGTTTCAAAAGAGGTGCAACCTGAGTCGATATTAGGGTTGCACCTAGGTGTGAGGCCGACACGCGAAACGTCGTGTGGCGCCCCGGCCCGCGGGCCGGGGCGAGAGGCGTTACTTCTGGTCGGTGCCGTACGTTTTTCCCAAATACTCCGAAATCAGCTTGACCTGATCTTCCGGGATGGGCGCGCCATACACTTTCACCATCTTGGTGACTTCCGCGCTCCAGAAGGCCGCCGACATAGGCGGTTGGGTGTTGACGTAGTCGAGCGAGTGGCACATGACGCACCACGAGTTGGCCGATTGATAACCGGCCAGCGTCGAGGCCTTCAACTGCGATGTCTCCTGCGGCAGCTTGATCTCGAGTGCATGGACGGGGGCGGCGAAGACGCCGAACAGACCCAACAGGCCGGACAGCAGGGCCGCGCGGCGCGCAATCTTCGAAAGGTTCATGATCGTCCCCCGTCTCAAGCCGCGATCACACGCACGGTTTCCACCCCGTTGCGCAGATAGCCGGCCGGATTCCACAGCGATTGCAGCGGTTGCGACACCCCTGCACGATTCGTCGCCCGCACTTGGAGCGCGTACTCGCCGGGCTTGGGGGGCGTGAACGACGCCGTCCATTCGCGGAACGAGTACTTCGACAGTTCGTGGCCGAGCTGGGCCGCCTGCCAGGTCTGGCCGCCGTCGGCCGAGAACTGTACGTCGCGAATGCCTTCGCCGCCGTCGAACGCGATGCCGCGCACGCGCACCGCTTTGCCCGCCGCCACGTGCTCGCCGTCGGCAAGACTCGTGACGAACGAGCGCACGGTGAAGCGTTCGATCGGTTTTGTCTTCTCGGGCGCCTTGCCGGGCGTGACGCAATTGCAGTCGTTATCGGGAATGCGATACGCCGTGGCCATCCAGAAGCCGTCGAACACCTTGTCGATAACGTTGATGTCCGCCAGATGCTTCACCCAATACGTGCCGTAGTAGCCCGGCACGACCAGCCGCACCGGAAAGCCGTTGAGCATCGGCAGATCCTTGCCGTTCATGGCGAACGCGATCATCACTTCGCCATCCATCGCGTGATCGAGGTCGAGCGCCTTCACGAACTCGGGCGTCGTGGGGACGATCGGCCGGTCAAGCCCTTCGAACGTCACTTGCTTTGCGCTGGCCGACACGCCCGCCCGTTCGAGAATCCGCTTGAGCGGAATGCCGCGCCAGCGCGCGTTGCCCATCGCACCATTGGCAATCTGTCCGCCGGCGACGCGCGGCTCGAAAAAGCCACGGCTATTGCCCGAGCATTGGTGGACGGCCACGATCTCGACTGGGGCGCCGTAGTCCTTCTTGAGCGACGCGAGCGAGATATCGAGCGGTTTGGCGACGCTGCCGCGCACGTGAATCCGATGCTTCGCCGGATCGATGTCGGTCGGAATGCCCGCGAGGTGGTAGCGCACGAAGAACGCATCGTTCGGCGTGATGAGCCCGTCGTTGAAAATCGCGAACGGCGTTTCCAGTTGCGGGGGGCGCGCCGTCAAGCGGATCAGCGGGCGCTTCTGCGGATACGCGACGAGTTCGCGTTCCCCATTGGCAAACGGCAGCGTCACCATGTGGGGTGCGGTGGTGGCGGCGAGGACGTCAAGCGCGCGCCCCGCGAGGCTGGCGCCAACGCCCAGTGCACCCGCGCGTCGCAAGAAGCGGCGCCGGGAAGCCTCGGCCAAAGGCGATTCGGTGGGCGGGAGGGGCGGTGTGGCGATGTGCGGCGCCGTAGGGGCGGCGCGCCGGTCGTGCGATTTCATCGGGATGTCTCCTGTAGGACTTCTTATCGTGCAGACGACGTGAACCGTTCGGCGTGCGGTGATCGACTACTGTCTGCATCGTCGGGGATTCGGGCGATGTTGTCAAATTTCCGGAACGCTATATACCGATTTATATTTCGAGAGGATCGACTTCGAGGTGCCAACGCACGGGCGCCTTGAGTGCGCGCAGCTCGCTCATCCAGTGCGTGAGGAAGCGTTGGAGCGCGCCGCGATGCGGGCTCTCGACCACGAGCTGGGCGCGTTCGGTGCCCGCGATCCGGACCATCGTCATCGGCACCGGATCCCACAGGGAGATGCGCGCGTCGTGCAGCACGGGCGTGGCGGCGATCTCGCGGGCCTGTTTGAGAAACGTCATGGCGTCGTCCAGGCGCCGGGCTTCGGCGCGCAGGAGCGCTTGATGCGTGAACGGCGGCAGCAGGGCGACGCGCCGCTCCTCCAGTTGCTGCGCCGCGAAGCCCGCGTAGTCGTGACGCATGAGCGACGCGAACAACGGGTGCGACGCGTAGCGCGTCTGAATCAGCACGTCGCCGGGGCCGTCGGCGCGGGCGGCGCGCCCGGCGCGCCCGGCCACCTGCATCAGTTGTGCAAACAGACGCTCGGCCGCTCGGAAGTCGTGGGAGAAGAGGGCGCTGTCGGCGTTGACCACGCCCACGAGCGTGACGTTACGGAAGTCGTGGCCCTTGGCGACCATCTGCGTGCCGATCAGGATGTCGACTTCGCCCGCATGGACCTGCGCGAACAGCGCCTGCGCGCTGCCTTTGCGGCGTGTGCTGTCAGCATCGATGCGTGCGAGCCGGGCGTCCGGGAACTGTTCAGCCAGCGCCTCCTCGATGCGCTGCGTGCCGCGCCCCAGCGGCGCGAGATCGAGATTGCCGCAATCGGGGCAGGCATGCGGAATGCGCGACTCGGCGCCGCAGTGATGGCAGCGCAGCCGCCGCTCGGGCTTGTGCAACACCATGTGGGCGCTGCACCGGCGGCAGTCGCTGATCCAGCCGCAGGCATCGCAGTTGAGCACCGGGGCGTAACCGCGGCGGTTCAGGAACAGCAGGCTTTGCTCGCCCGCTTCGAGCCGGGCGCGAATGGCGGCGAGCAGCGATTGCGACAAGCCCTCGTGCACCGTGCGCTGAAGTTTGCGCTCGATGTCCATGTCGATGAGCGAGACGCGCGGCAACACGGCATCGGGCGTGGCGCGCTCGGGCATCGCGAGGCGGACGTAGCGGCCCTGCTCGGCGCGCCGCCAGCTATCGAGCGACGGCGTGGCCGAGCCGAGGACGACGGGGATGCGCAACCGGTTCGCCCGCCAGATGGCGAGGTCGCGCGCCGAGTAACGCAACCCTTCCTGTTGCTTGTAGGACGGATCGTGCTCTTCGTCGACGACGATGAGGCGCAGGTGCGGCAGCGACGCCATCACCGCGAGTCGGGTGCCGAGCACGATGCGCGCCTCGCCGCGATGGGCGGCCAGCCAGTGCCGGGCTCGCTCGCCTTCGGCCAGTCCGCTGTGCAGTGTGACGAGCGTCTCGCCGGGGAATCGCGCACGGAAGACGCCTTCGAGTTGGGGCGTCAGATTGATTTCCGGCACGAGCACGAGGACCTGGGCGTCGCGCTCGCGAAGCGCCTCGGCCACGGCGCGCAAATAGACTTCTGTCTTGCCGCTGCCGGTCACGCCGTAGAGCAGGAAGGGGGGGCAGGCGGGGAGGTCCCCCGTGTCGCCCGCATTGCCGGCGTCGAGCTTGCCCAATGGCGCTGTGGCGTCGAGGCGTTGGGCGCCGGCGACTTCGAGCGCGTCGTGAATGGCCGCGACGGCGTCGGCTTGCCCGACAGTCAACGTTCTGGTGGCGCGCGGCGTGTCCTGCGTGCCGAGGTCGATATTGGCCAAAGCGTCGGCGAGTGCGCAATCGGTGGGAGCGTTGGCGTCAGCGGCGCTCGATTCGCCATCCTCATCGTCAGCTTCATCGGCATGGCGTACCGCTTCGTGGAACGGCACGGTGTCGACGACGACCCAGCCGGCGGCGGCCCACTGTTTGAGCACGTCGGCGGCCTTTGCGCACAGGGCGCGCGCCTCGTCCGCATCGAGCGTGCCGGCTTGCGCCAGACCCTCGGCCAAACGGCGCTGGGCGCGCAGCCGGGCGGGCACGTTCTCCAGGAGCGCGGCCAGGGCGCCGTCGGCCAGCCGGTAACGTTGCACGCCACGCTGGGCGAGTAGCCGCGGCCAGCGCATCGGCGTGCGCAGATGCGCCGGGACGCCCGGCAGGGCCACCTCACCGATACCGCGTTGGTAATAGCGCGAGGCGAACTGCATCAGCTCACGCCAATCCTCGCCGAGCGGCGGTAATTCATGCCAGACGGCGGTGACGTCACGCAGCTTGCCCGGTGCGATTTCGCTGCGGTGCGTCAATTCCCAGACGACGCCTACGACCTGTCGGCGTCCGAACGGTACCTGCACCAGTTGCCCAGGGCTCGCGGCCTGGTCGAGCCGATAGTCGAACAGCGTGAGCAGGGGCGTATCGAGCGCCACGCGGGCGATAGCGGGCGCACCGAGGCGCGGCTGGGCGACCGGGGGCAGGGCATCCGCAGTCGATGCAAGAGACGGGGCGGGCAGGTCGTCGGCGCAGGTCAAACTTAAAGTGAATCCTGAGAAGTGTCGGTAAACCCCGGATTTAAGTCGGGTTTCCGGTGGACTTGAAGTGCTTGTGGATAACTATGTTGAGAACTGTGGGGATTATCGCTCGTCAGCCTCACCGGGCGGCCCTCGCGTGGTGTCGTGCTTCGACTTTGCCCGAATCAAAAATGCTTTTTGATCAATAGCTTATGAGCGGCGTCGAAGCGTACGCCCCGTTGCCCCTCACTTGCGGCGGCGCAGCGAGAATTTGTGCATAAGTCTTCGGGACAACTCCGTAAATTGGAGGGGTTACTCGACAGGTTTACGCTTGACATTCGGTGCTTGAAACGGCGGTTGGGTCTGCAAGGCAAATGGCCTCGCGAGCCGCACCGCCGCTGGTGCGTGTCGCCAATTACGCCGTTTGGCGCAGCTTTCGGCTGTAGCGGTGGACCTCGTCAACGAGTGCCGCAACGTGATCGGGTTGCGTGAACTGCGAAATACCATGCCCCAGGTTGAATACGTGGCCTGGTGCGTTGCCATAAGCGTCGAGCAGGCGGCGAACCTCGGCGCGAATGGCCTCGGGTGCTGCAAAGAGGGCGGTGGGATCGAAGTTGCCTTGCAGCGCACAACGATCGCCGACGCGACGGCGCGCGGCCGCGAGATCCACGGTCCAATCGAGTCCGATGGCGTCGGGTCCGGTGTCGGCGATGGCTTCGAGCCACTGCCCGCCGCCCTTGGTGAAGACGATGTGGGGAATACGTGCGCCATTCCACTCGCGATGCACGCCCGCGAGCGCCTTTTGCATGTAGGCGAGCGAGAACCGTTGGTAGAGACCGTCGGCCAACACCCCGCCCCACGTGTCGAACACCATGACCGCCTGCGCGCCCGCTTCGATCTGGGCGTTCAGGTAGGCCGAAACGGCGCGCGCATTGGTTTCCAGAATATGCGTCATCAAGTCGGGACGCTCGTACATCATCGTCTTGACGGTGCGGAAGTCGGCCGACCCGGCCCCTTCGACCATGTAGCAAGCGAGCGTCCACGGGCTGCCGGAGAAGCCGATGAGCGGTACGCGTCCGTTCAGGGCGCGACGGATCTCGGCGACGGCGTCGAAGACGTAGCGCAGACTGTCGAGGTCCGGCGCCCGCAGGCGGCGCACATCGTCCTCGGTGCGCAGCGGGTGGGCGAAACGCGGCCCTTCACCCGCCTCAAACGACAGGCCGAGGCCCATGGCGTCGGGAATGGTGAGGATGTCCGAGAACAGGATGGCGGCATCGAGCGGGAAGCGCTCGAGCGGCTGCAGCGTGACCTCGGTGGCGTAGGCGGGGTTCTTGGCGAGCGCCAGAAAGCTACCGGCTTTGGCGCGTGTGGCGTTGTATTCGGGCAGGTACCGGCCCGCCTGGCGCATCAGCCAGATCGGCGTGTACTCGGTCGGCTGGCGCAGCAGTGCGCGCAGGAAAGTATCGTTTTGCAGAGCTTGGGACACGTCGCGGCGGTGGGTAGGAGGGTTGGGGCAAGCGATCATTTTACTCGCGTATCCTCGGCCCGGACGCATGGCGGGCTGTTATGCCGCACATCAGCCATCGGCGACGCGTCGGCGTGGCGCGCGCGGAACAGTGGCGTCATTCCGATTGGCGTGGGTCGGGAGTGTCTTTAGTATTGAGCCCCACGCGCTGCGTCAGACAGTTCGGGAGCGCAGTGCGCCAACACGTCAAACCTCAGGAGACAAGCATGAAAGTCATGTTGACGGCCGCCAGCGCGGCCTTCGTGGCCGGGGCGGTGCTCGCCGGCGCTGCGGCCCACGCGCAATCGGCCGCTGTCGTGAGCCCTTCCGCGACCCCCGCCATCCACTCCCGGCTCGACGACATCGTCAAATCGGGCACGCTGCGCGCCTGCGCGACGGGTGACTACAAGCCTTACTCGTATCGACGCCCGGATGGCCAGGTCGAGGGCATCGACGTGGATCTGGTCGCCTCGCTGGCGAAGTCGCTCGGCGTGAAGCCGGTGATCGTTCCGACGACCTGGAAGGGGCTGATGGACGACTTCACCGCCGGCAAATGCGATATCGCCGTCGGCGGTGTGTCGGTTACGCTGGATCGGGCGGCGCGCGCCTATTACAGCAACGTGGTCATGGTCGACGGCAAATCGCCGATCGTGCGCTGCGCCGACGTGGCGAAGTACCAGACGCTTGCCGATCTGAACAAACCGAGTACGCGCGTCATCGCCAACCCGGGCGGCACGAACGAACGTTTCGCCCGCCAGTACCTGCCGAACGCCACTCTCACGATCTATCCGGACAATGTCACGATCTTCAAGCAGATCGTCGACGGCAAAGCCGACGTGATGGTCACCGACGCCTCGGAAACGCTGTTGCAGCACAAGCTCAATCCGTCACTGTGCCCGGTCAACCCCGACAAGCCGTTGCAGTTCGGTGAGAAGGCCTACCTGCTGCCGCGCGGCGACGACATCTTCAAGCGATACGTCGACCAGTGGCTGAATCTTGCGCAGAAGACCGGGGAATATCAGAAGGTCGTCGACAAGTGGCTGAAGTGACGGCGTGAGTCCCGCGCGGGTCATCCCAGCCAGTCACGCAGACGCTGCGCCGCGTCGTGCATGACCAGCCTCGCCTGCGGCACGAACGGTTGTAACCTCGCGAAACTATGCGTCAGGCCGGGCGCCTCGATGACCTCCGCCCGGCCACCTGAACTCGCCACGAATTGGGCGTACGACACCGCTTCGTCGTGCAACGGATCGTATTCCGCCGCAATCACCAAGGCGTGCGGCAAGGCGTGACGCGGCGCTTGCGCGGTGAGATTGACCCGCACGTCGTCTGCCGACGGTGCCACGTTGCCCAGAAATTCCTTCCAGTACCAGCGCATTTCGTCGCGTGTCAGGCCCACGCCGTTCGCCAGACGCTCGTAACTCGGCGTATCGAACCGGTACTGCACCACCGGATAGATCAGCAACTGCGCCCCCACAATCCCCGGATGTCGATCGTTGAACCACGCCGCCGCCTGCGCCGCCAAGTGGCCGCCGGCGCTGTCGCCCGCCACGGCCAGACGGTCGACGCGCACGCCGAGCCGCGCGCGCTGCTCGGCCGCCCAGGCCAAGGCGTCGCGCGCGTCGTCGATCGGCGCCGGGAACGGATGCTCGGGCGCCAACCGGTAATCGACGCTCAACACCGCCACGTCGCCGTCCTGCGCCAGGAAGGCAGCCAACGTCCCATGGGTGTCGACATCTCCCACGACCCAGCCGCCGCCGTGGAAGAACACCACCAGCGGCACTTCGCGTTCGACCGGGCGATAGAGCCTTGCGCGCAGGGTGCGGCCCGGCAGCGCAATGTCGAAGGTCTCGCTGCGCAATCCCGCCGGCAACGGGCGCAAGGCCTCGTTGGCGACGGCGGCGAACCGGGCACGCACGTCTTGCGCGCTTGGCGCGCCGTTGTCGGCAGTGGCGGGGTACTTGCGCGCCATTTGGTCGTAATAGGCGAGTAGATCGGCGTCAATGGTCATGTCAGCGGGTCTTTGGCGGCGTTGGAGGTCGGCGGTTCAGCGTTTCGGAAGCGGCTGTCCCGGCGGGCGGGCGTCCGCGCCGGCGGGGTGGCCCGCTTGCATCTGCCAGCGCTGGTGTTCGATCTTGACGCATCGGTCCATCACGACGTCCAGCCCTGCCGCCAGCGCGACGGCTGCGGCGTCGTCGTTTTCGATGCCCAACTGCATCCATAGGCTGGTCGCGCCAATGGCGACGGCTTCATCCGCGATGGGCGGAATGTCGCCGCTGCGACGGAAACAGTCGACCATCTGGATCCGCAGGCCCTCGGCGCGCAAGGCGTCGGCCGCCTCGGCCAGGCTCGCATAAACGGGCTCGCCCAGAATCGTCGCGCCGGCCGCTTGCGGGTTGATGGGGACGATCCGGTATCCGTGCTGTTGCATGTAGCGCGATGTGGTGTAGCTCGGCCGGTCCGGCCGCGGCGACAGGCCCACCACCCCGATGACGCGGTCGCGCGCCAGTATCTGCCCCAAACGTTCCATGGTTTGCATGCGAATGCGGCCCGACGGGGCCGGTGCGGTCGTTGACGGAATTGCTGCTCTCGGTGCGCTGCCGATCCGCGGCGTTGACGTGTCTTCGGATGTCAGATGCCCACTTTGTTGCCACGCACAAGGAATGAACTTAGCACATTGACGGCGCGCACGTGAAACGCGGCGGCGGCGCCGATGCTGCGACCGATGTGATGGGCCGGCTCGGGCGGGCATCGTCCGTGTCGATGCTTCGCCGGGCGAGTTACTCAGGATCACGAACCAAATGGAGCATCCGTCAATACGCCGGAAACCCATGCCGGAGAAGGCGAAGCGGCAGCATGAAGGGTCGCGCGAAGGTCTCAGGTGTTACAACCTGAAACACTTTGTTACCCCTCCCCCCATACGTTTCCACCAAAATGCTTTTCAACGCTGATGTGCTTATCCCCCGGTAACACCGCAGCGCGACTGTATCGGCGGAACGCGTCCCCCGGCGCGATCTGCAGGGTGGTTCGATGCAGTGCTCTGAATCTGGTCTCCTCGCGCTAACCCCGTAGCGTGTGGTTTTGGCGGGCCTACGTGTCCCGCCATTTTTTTTGCCTGCGCACACCTACATCTTTCCTACGCCTTTCGTCGTCATCCCAACGATTATTTCGCTCTCCGATTTACTTTTCGGAAATCGATTTATCCCTGCGTAAATGGGTAAGCGACATGCCGACCGGTGGTCGGCATGGTCGTCGCGGCGACTCAACAGCTTATCGGGTGGCCCTGAGCCACGGTTTGAGCCAGCCGAGTCCGGCGCGCGTCGCACCCTGCGGGCGATATTCGCACCCGACCCATCCCGCGTAGCCGAGTTCGTCAAGCAGACGGAAGAGAAACGGATAGTTGACTTCCCCGGTGTCGGGTTCGTGACGCGCAGGCACGCCTGCCACCTGCACGTGGCCGATATTGTCGATGTGCTGGCGTAGCTTGACCGCCAGGTCACCCTCGACGATCTGACAGTGATATACGTCGAACTGCACCTTGAGATGGCTCGCGCCGACCGCCTGGCGAATGGCCTGAGTCTGATCCTGTCGTGTCAGGAAATAGCGCGGAAAGTCACGCGGATTGATCGGTTCGATGAGAATCGTGACGCCATGCGCGGCAGCCTGTCCGGCCGCGTAGGCGAGATTGTCGAGATAAACGTCGCGGCAGCGCTCAAGCGACGCGGCGGGGTCGGGGCATCCGGCCATCACGTGCAGTTGGCGGCAGCCCAGCGTATCGGCGTAGTCGAGCGCGCGTTCGAGGCCGTCCCGAAACTGCGCTTCGCGCCCTGGCAGCGCTGCCAGCCCGCGCTCGCCGTTGGCCCAGTCACCGGCGGGGGTGTTGAACAGCACCTGCGTGAGCCCCGCGTCGTCCAGACGCGCCCGCACCTCTTGTGCGGGATGATCGTAAGGGAACAGGCATTCCACGCCCCGGAAGCCGTCGCTTGCGGCCTCGCGGAAACGCTCCAGAAACGGCACTTCCTGATAGAGCAGGGTCAGGTTCGCGGCAAATCGCGGCATGAGCATCTCCGTCGCCCGGCGCGGGCCGGGCAGGGTGGATCGATGCCTGTCACGATATCACTGCCCGTCGATCTGAGGCGCGGCCACGCTGCGCAACTGAAAGCGCCCGTCATCGTTGAAGAGCCAGGTTTCGACGGCGCGTACGCGGCCGCTGCTGTCGACCAGCGCACGGCTCGGCATCGGCAGCGGGCTGGCCCGTCGCAAGCTCGCCACCGCGATGCGCTCCGCTTCCTGGTCGCCATTGCTGCGATACAGCGCCACGCTCGTGATGTTCCCGCTGCGGTCTACCCAGTACTCGAGCGACACCACCGAGCGCAGCATCGGCTGGGGATTGCCCGGCGTGATCTGGCGGGCGTTGACCGCCGTCACGCGTTGCGCCGCGGCGATCTTGTACTGATCGAGCGCCGTGTATGGGACCCGGGCGGGCGTCATGTTGAGGATGAGCGGCTGTTTGGGCTCGAAATCCGGATTGGCGCAGCCCGACACCGCCAGAACACAGGCGATGACGGTGAAGCCTCCGGCGGCATGCGGCGTCCGCCGGCATTGAGAAGGTTGCGCATACATACATCGTCTCCCGCAACATTCGCGACACGGGTCTTCTTGTTCATCTACCGGGCGGGAGCGGTCTCGCAGATCGCGAATTCGTCCGCGCGAAGCGCCTCTCGACACAACGCGAAGCCCTCATTGCCTATGTTAGATGGCCCACGCGCGCCGCGCAGCGCGGTTAACACGTAGGTGTCGATGTGGACCCGGATGTCGGCGAGTGGCGGTATCCGTCGATACCATGCATACTCGCCAGCGCCTGTTTCAGGCGCGCACGACGCCGTCGCGCCTGACGCCTTTTGAACGTATTGGAGGGATCATGATTACCGTGTATCACAACCCGCGCTGCTCGAAGTCGCGCGAAGCGCTGGCTCTGGTGGAGGGGTCGCCGGCGGTGGGCGGGGGCGATCTGCAGATCATCGAGTATCTGAAGACCCCGCCGACGCTCGCCGATCTCAAGCGTTTGCACAACCTACTCGGCGTGCCGGTGCGCGAGATGATCCGAAGCAACGAAACCGAGTACACCGAGCTGGGCTTGGCCGACACGGCGATGACCGAGGACGCGTTGCTCGCCGCCGTGGCGGCGCATCCGAAGTTGTTGCAGCGACCCATCGTGGTCAACGGCGACAAGGCCGTGATTGCGCGTCCGCCCGACTTGGCGAGCCAGGTGCTGTAATCGACCGACGGCGGAAGCGGTCCCCGCGCCATGCGCGTCGAGCCCCTCGCGCATGGCACCGCGAGGTCCTGGCTCAGCCGTGCGCCGCGCTGTCCTTGCCGGGGCCGGTGTCTGGCGATTCGGCGTGCGCTACCGCCTCGGCCGCCGCTTGTGCTGCGGGCGACCTGAACACCGGCGCGTCGGCATTCGCCGTGAGTCCGGCGCCGCGCCAACCGGGGAGTTCGGTCAACGTCTTCTGCTGCTCGCGCAGCTCGGCGAGCATGTTGCAAAAGAGCGCACCTTGTTCGAGCGCGTCGTCGAGTGCCACGTGCGTGTGCGGCAGCGGGTCGAGCCAGACGGACGGCAGCCGCGGCTTGATGCACTTGCGGTAGGGCATGCCGGTCATGGCGAACGCGAGCGTCTTGATGTCGAGCGCCGACCATGAAAACGGACAACGACCGACGAAGCGCATCATGTACCAGAACATGAACGTGAAATCGAAGCCTGCCGGATAGGCGACGAACACCGGCTTGCCCGGCAGCTTCTCCACCCACTTCACATACGCCTTGAGCGCCTTGGTCGGGTCTTCCGGATCGACGCGGCAGGCCGCCCACGCGTCTGGCTCGGTCTTCCACCATTTCATCGTCAGCGGATGCCCCTTCGCGTCGGGCAGGCACTCGAGATTGGCACTGAACGTACCGATCAGCTCCTTGTCGGCCGTGTAGGCCGCCGACGCGAAACTGAGCATCGAATGCGGGCCGGGGATCGGGCCGTCGGCCTCGACGTCGGTGCTGACGAAAATCTCCTCGTCGGCGGGGATGATGCGCGAGGGGGTACGCGACACGGCCTCGCTCATGCGGCGCTCCCGGCGAGCACGGTATCGGCCACGTACGGATTGGTCTGACGTTCCTGACCGAAGGTGGAGACAGGGCCGTGTCCGGGAATGAAGGTCACGTCGTTGCCGAGCGGCCAGAGTTTGTTGCGGATCGACGCGATCAGGTCGGCGTGGTTGCCGCGCGGAAAATCGGTGCGGCCAATGGAGCCGGCGAAGAGCACGTCGCCCACGCTGGCCAGACGCTCGTCCGCCGAGAAGAACACGACATGACCCGGCGTATGCCCCGGGCAATGCAGCACGTCGAGGGTGACCTCGCCGAACGTGACCGTGTCGCCGTCACCCAGCCAGCGGTCGGGCGTGAACGGCTGTGGTTCGGGAAAGCCGAAGCGCGCGCTTTGTGTCTGAAGCTGGTCGATCCAGAACGCGTCGTCGGGATGCGGACCTTCGATGGGGACGTCGTATTTTTCGGCAAGTGCGCCCGCGCCGCCGCAATGGTCAAGGTGGCCGTGCGTCAGGAAGATTTTCTCGAGCGTCACGCCCTGGCGTTCGATCTCGCCGAGGATCCGGTCGATGTCGCCACCGGGGTCGACCACGGCGGCGCGCTTCGTCGCATCGCAGACGAGCAGGGTGCAGTTTTGCTGGAAAGGCGTGACAGGAATCAGAGTGACGTTCATGGGATATCGGGGACGCAGTTTTCGCCTATTGTAATTCGGGCGCGAGGGGACCCGCCGGGCGCGTCGCAATCGACGACACGCCCGAGCGCTGCTCGCCAAGCGGGTCGGAGCGCTTGAGCGAGCCGTGTCCGATGAGACTGACCAAGCCTGTGCGATGCTGATTCAGCGAGTCTCGGCGAGTAAGTGAACGCTCGCTGATAGGTTGCATTTTGCGTCGTGTTAAACTTGCGCGCTATGCGAACACGCGAGATCCTCACACGGTTCGCGGTCGGCTGCGCCCTCGCCCTGACGTTGACAGCCTGCACAACGCCGCTCGAACCCCTCAGCCCCACGGCTGCCGCCGCTTCGGCGACAGGCGCGCGCGCCCGTGCGCGCGAAGCCAACGCGCCCGTCGGGTCGAACTTCGATCTGCAGTGGCCCGGCAAGTCGTATCGTACCGAAGGTCTCAGTCCGGGCGATCCCGAAGCGCCGGATCGCGACGGCGAAGCGCATCTGCGCGCCGACGCCGGCACGTTTTACCAGACTGGCATGGCATCCTGGTATGGCAAGAAGTTTCATGGACGTCGCACGGCCACCGGCGAAACGTTCGACATGAACGAGCCGACCGCCGCGCATCCGACCTTGCCGCTGGGCAGCTTTGCGCTCGTGCGCAACATCGCCAACAACAAGACCGTCGTCGTCAAAATCAACGATCGCGGCCCCTACGCGCACAATCGCATCATCGACCTTTCCTACGGGGCGGCCAAGCAGCTCGGCTTTATCCGCGCCGGCCACGCCAAGGTCGAAATACGCCGCCTCTCCCGCACCGAAGTCGCTGCCCTCGGCCTGGACGACAGCAAGAACGCGCCCTGACGCCACGCGGCGTACGCGCGTCGTCGCGGCGCCTCGTTTCCCGACGGCCAATTCTGAAATCGCGTTGATGGCTTCCCAAGCCGGGGGATGCTCGCCGCACATTTGTTGTGCAAAATCCATCTATTCTGTGTAAAAAATCGCGCATTATTCCGATTTTTGCTACATCTGATAGGGCGAATGCCACGCACGAATGTGCGCACATCGGAAATTTGACGACCAAATCGACTAATTTTTTTCCGATTGCCGCATCAATCTGCCAGCGATTCGGCGCAGCCCGATATTCCACGGGCCTTTCAGGCGGTTGCGTTGGCAACCGTTGTTCGCTCAGGGGGATGTGGGTAGACTGTGCCCCACGCGCCAGTGCACGTTTTGTGTGCATCCGAATGAGACCCGGCGAGACACGGGCTCAGCGCACCTATCAAAGAGCATTCCTGGAGGAGTTTTGATGTCGACGATGGGCAAATTCGCCAAGCGCACCCTGCTGTGCGCCGTGGCCGCAACGTTGTTGGGCACGACCGGCGCGGCCTTCGCGCAGGGAACAAAATCGGTGGCCGTGTTGGCGATCGTGGAGCACCCGGCGCTGGACGCCATCCGCGATGGCGCACGCGACGAACTCAAGGCGGAAGGGTACGAGGTCGGCAAGAACCTCAAGTGGGAATACCAGAGCGCACAGGGTAACGTCGGTACGGCCGCGCAGATCGCCCGCAAGTTCGTGGGCGACCAGCCGGACGTGATCATCGGCATTGCCACGCCCACGGCGCAGGCCGTGGCGGCCGCGACCAAGTCCGTGCCGCTGGTCTACTCGGCCGTGACCGATCCGGTCGCGGCGCAACTGGTCAAGAATTGGGCGCCGTCGGGCACCAATGTGACCGGCGTGTCCGACAAGCTGCCGCTGGACAAGCAGGTCGCGCTGATCAAGCGTGTCGTGCCGAACGCCAAGCGTGTCGGCATGGTGTACAACCCGGGTGAAGCGAACTCGGTCGTGGTCGTCAACGAGCTGAAGAAGTTGCTGCCCGCTGCCGGACTGACGCTGGTCGAAGCGGCCGCGCCCCGCACCGTCGACATCAGTTCGGCGGCCAACAGCCTGGTCGGCAAGGTCGACGTGATCTACACGAACACGGACAACAACGTCGTGTCGGCGTATGAATCGCTGGTGAAGGTGGCCAACGACCGCAAGATCCCGTTGGTCGCGTCGGATACCGATAGCGTAAAGCGCGGCGCCATTGCGGCACTGGGCGTGAACTATTACGACCTGGGCCGTCAGACCGGGAAGGTGGTCGGGCGCATCTTGAAGGGAGAGAAGCCGGGGGCGATTGCCTCGCAGACCAGCTCGAATCTGGAACTGTTCGTTAACACGGCGGCGGCCGCCAAGCAAGGCGTGACGCTGTCGGACGATCTGGTGAAGGAAGCCAAGACGGTCATCAGGCAGTAAAGCGTGCGTGAGCGCGGTAAGGCGGGGTGTACCTCCCCGGCTCACCGCAGCGCGACAGGGCGGCGCCCGGACACCCTCTGTCCCCG
Source organism: Pandoraea sp. XJJ-1 (assembly GCF_026802345.1). NCBI lineage: Bacteria > Pseudomonadati > Pseudomonadota > Betaproteobacteria > Burkholderiales > Burkholderiaceae > Pandoraea > Pandoraea sp. XJJ-1. Next base: position 5,166,025 of record NZ_CP113827.1, on the reverse strand, counting down.
CCGCTCTTTTCCTATCGAATGGGTGGGACGGCTCCCCCCGACAGCGGTCGCACAACGACCGGCGATGCCCCGAACTGGCCGACGTCGGCCGTGTGAGCGCTGATGCCGAGACCCGGCATGGGCCGTCTTGCGCAGTGGAATTACGACAATGTCTCTTTTTTCTATGATGGGCGCCCTGGAGATCGGTCTGATCTTCAGTCTCGTGGCGCTCGGGGTGCTGATTTCCTTCCGCATCCTCAATTTCCCTGATTTGACCGTCGACGGCAGCTTCGCCCTGGGCGGCGCGGTCGCGGCTACGCTGATCGCCGGCGGCACCAATCCTTTCGCCGCGACCGTGGCGGCGATGGCGGCGGGCGCGCTGGCCGGCTTCATCACCGGCTGGCTCAATGTGCGCCTGAAGATCATGGATCTGCTCGCCAGTATCCTGATGATGATCGCGCTCTATTCCGTGAACCTGCGGGTGATGGGGGCACCGAACGTGCCGCTGATTACCTCGCCGACCGTCTTTACGATGCTCCTGCCGGACAACGTGTCCTGGTTGCCGGACTATGTGACGCGTCCGTTGTTGCTGCTGGGCGTGGTCATCGTGGTGAAGCTTGGGCTGGATTATTTCTTCCTTTCGCAACAGGGCTTGGCGATGCGCTCGACAGGCGCGAATTCGCGCATGGCGCGGGCGCAAGGCGTGAATACCGGTCACGAGATTCTGGCGGGCATGGCACTCTCGAATGCGCTGGTGGCGCTTGCGGGTGCGTTGTTCGCGCAATCGCAGGGCGGCGCGGACATTTCGATGGGGATCGGTACCATCGTGATTGGCTTGGCGGCGGTCATCATTGGCGAGACGATTCTGCCGGCCCGACGCCTCATTCTCACAACGTTGGCGGTGGTCGTCGGTGCGGTGCTTTACCGCTTCTTCATCGCGCTCGCGCTCAACAGCGATTTCATCGGCCTGAAGGCGCAGGATCTGAATTTGGTGACGGCATTGCTCGTGGCGGTGGCATTGGTGCTGCCGGCAACGCGTCGCAAGCTGTTCCCCCGCAAGAACGGAGGTGCCTGATCATGTTGAGCGCAAAAGACCTCAAGATCACTTTCAATCCGGGCACGCCCATCGAGAACCGTGCGCTGCGCGGCATGTCGCTGGACATCCCGACGGGCCAGTTCGTCACCGTGATCGGTTCGAACGGTGCGGGCAAGTCCACGTTCCTGAATGCCATCAGCGGCGACTTGCGGGTCGATTCGGGCACGATTTCGATCGACGGTAACGACGTCACGAAGAAGACGGCGTGGCAGCGGGCGAGTCAGGTGGCGCGCGTGTTCCAGGATCCGATGGCCGGCACCTGCGAGGCGCTGACCATCGAGGAAAACATGGCATTGGCGGTCAAGCGGGGCGAACGCCGGAGTTTCGGGTTCGCGCTGAATCGGGAGCTGCGTGAGCGGTTCCGCGAGAAGCTGAGCCTGCTCAACCTTGGGCTGGAAAACCGGCTCTCGGACCGTATCGGGCTGCTCTCCGGCGGTCAGCGTCAGGCGGTGAGCCTGTTGATGGCGTCGTTGCAGCCGTCGCGGATCTTGCTGCTCGACGAGCATACGGCCGCGCTGGACCCCAAGACGGCGGCGTTTGTGCTGGAACTGACGGCACGCATCGTGCAAGAGAGCAAGCTGACGGCGATGATGGTCACGCACAGCATGCGTCAGGCACTGGACTACGGCGACCGCACCGTGATGCTGCATCAGGGCAAGGTCGTGCTGGACGTGTCGGGCGAGGAACGCAAGGGCCTGGACGTTCCCGATCTGCTGCAGATGTTCGAACGCACCCGCGGCGAACAGCTCGATGATGACGCGCTGCTGCTGAGCTAACGCGTTGGAATGTCAGGACACAAGCCCGCTTCGGCGGGTTTGTTTCATTATCGGCGGCGTCACTGAACGCGTTTTCGGGCCGTGCGATAAGTCGCAAGGTGCTCTCGTTTGCCGACGGCGACCACCAACACGGTGACGGCTTTGTCGTCGACTCGGTAGACGAGCCGGTATCCCACCGATGCGAGTTTGATCTTGTAGCAGTCCGGCATCGACCTTAGCCGACTGCCGGGAACTTGGGGTCTTTGCAGCCGTTGCTGCAACTTCGCTTTGAACTGGCGCTGGATCGTGGAATCGAGCGCCTGCCACTCCTTGAGGGCAGAGGGTAGGAACTGCAGGTCATAGGTCGTCAAGCTGGGTACTCACCGGCGTTTCGCCGGCGCGTGAACGGATAAGGTCGGCGAGTTCAGCGTCATCGAGCCGCTCGCAGATCGCTTCCCAATCCGCTGCGGGGACGAGATAGGCGACCGGCGTGTTCCGGTTCAGGATGGCGACGGGGCCATCGGCTCGATGGATGGCGGCACTGGGGTTCGATTTCAATTCGCTGATTCCGATCGATGCGCGGGCAAGGATGTTTTTCATGTGACATCTCATCAGGCCCGGGGGGAGGCGGCCGATTCGCTGACGCGTACCAGCCGAGACCCTGAGATCGAGCCAATCATAGAGGGAATATCGAGGGGAGAGTTTGGGGAGTCGCTGAGAATTTCTCCAGAAACGTCCGAATCTTTAGGCCTCAAAAAACGTATCCCACGCGGGGCGATCAACCATTTTTGAGCGCCAGCGCTCGCTCGTAAAGCGCGTTCTTCGGTGCGCCGGTGATCGCGGCGGCGAGCTTCGCGGCACTTTTCGTCGGCAGTTCAGCCACCAGCAACGCGAGCACGCGCTGCGCTTCGGCGTCGACACCATCTTCGCTAGCGCTCGCTGCCGCGCCCGATACCGCCAGCACGAATTCGCCACGCTGACGGTTCGCGTCCGCCTTCAGCCAGGCCACGCCTTCGCTCAGCGCACATTCGTGAATCTCCTCGAAGCGCTTGGTCAACTCACGTCCGATCAACAGTCGGCGCGCACCGCCCAATCCATCGGCGAGTGCCGCGACCGTCTCTACGATCCGATGCGGCGCTTCGTAGAAGACCTGCGCCGAGGTCGCCCCTGCAAGCGCAGCAATCGCCTGGGCCCGTTGCTGCGCCTTCGATGGCAGGAAACCCACGAACGTGAACGTCTCCACCCAGGCGCCGGCCGCCGAGAGCAGCGTAATCACCGCGCTCGCGCCTGGTACCGGCACCACGCCGAGCCCGGTCGCACGCACCGCATCGACCAGTCGCGCGCCTGGATCCGAGATGCCCGGGGTGCCTGCGTCTGAAATGTAGGCGATGCGCTCGCCACCCCGCAGACGCTCGACCAACCGCGTCGCCACTTCGTTTTCGTTGTGCTGGTGGGCCGCAATCAACGGCTTGTCGATGCCATACCGCTGGAGCAACTGCGCGCTATTGCGCGTATCTTCACAGGCGATAGCGTCAACCATCCCGAGGATGTACAGCGCTCGCACCGTGATGTCGGCGGTATTGCCCAACGGCGTGGCGACGACGTACAGCGTGCCCACCGGGTAATGCTGGCCCTCGGCCAGGGACATCAGGCGCTCATCCATGGCGTCGCACTCCCGCAAACGGCGTCGTTGCCGTGCGGGGCACACAGGCGTTGGTAACACCGGCAGCGCCGGCAACGGTAAACATCGGAACAACCATGTCGAATCAGTTAGGAGAATCGTTCGAGGACCACGCTCAGACGTTGCTGGAGCGACGCGGCTGGCGGCTCGTCGCGCGCAATTATCGGTGTCGCGGCGGCGAAATCGACCTCATTATGCGGGATTGCGCGGGTGTACTGGTATTCGTCGAGGTGCGCGCCCGCGCGCGCAGCGACTTCGGCGGGGCCGCCGAGAGCATTACGCGCGCCAAACGCCGCCGCCTGGCCTTGGCCGCGCGTCACTATCTGCTGCGGCGTCCCGCGGGGCGTTGTCGTTTCGACGTGGTGACGTTCGACGGACGTCCGCCGGTGGTGCGCTGGCTGCCCGACGCTTTCCGAGCCGACGATCTCTGACGAAACCCGTGTCCGCCGGCCTGTTACACTTGCGAACGCGCCGTTTTCAAGATTTTCAAGACTGATACGGCCTTTGAACGCCGGCCGATGCAGGCGAGTGCCCTCGGGCACCCATGCAAGGCCGGCCGCTTTTGCGACACCCTGGCAAACGACCATGTCGATCGAACGAATTCAGCAACACTTCACGGATAGCGTCGAGACCAAGCTGGCGGCGCGCGACGCACTGCCCGAATATATCGCCGCCGCCGCGGACGTCATGTTCGAAGCGCTGTCCAACGGCAACAAGATTCTCGCTTGCGGTAACGGCGGCTCGGCCGCCGACTGCCAGCACTTCGCGGCCGAACTCGTCGGCCGCTTCGAGCGCGAGCGCCCCGAATTGCCGGCCATCGCGCTGACCACGGACTCGTCGATCCTGACGGCCATCGGCAACGACTACAACTTCGACGCCATCTTCTCGAAGCAGGTGCGTGCGCTCGGGCACGAGGGCGATGTCCTGCTCGCCATCACCACGTCGGGTAATTCCGGCAACGTGCTCGCCGCCATTGAAGCGGCGCACGAACGCGGCATGCACGTGATCGCGCTGACCGGCAAGGGCGGGGGCAAGGTCAATGCGGCGCTGGGTGAGCTGGACGTGCACATCTGCGTCCCGGCTGATCGTACCGCGCGCATTCAGGAAGTTCACCTGCTCACGATTCACTGCCTGTGCGACCTGGTCGACGCGATGCTGTTCGGCGAAGCGTGAACCTATTGCCGTCATTCGGCGTCAAGAGCATGACAGGTACTGCGCCGCGGGGGCGGGCGGTGCCGGCTGGGCGCGGCGGGGGCCGTCCCGTTCGATCATCCAACAAGGAGAATGCCCGATGAATTTCCAACGCGTGGTCAAGCCGCTCGCCGCGGCGGCGTTGATTGCTGCAACCCTGGCCGGTTGTGCCCCCATCATTCTCGGCGGTGCCGCGACCGGCGCACTCGTCGCCACCGACCGCCGTTCCGTCGGCGCGCAGACGGAAGACCGTGAAATTCAGATCAAGGCCGAAGCCAATACCGCGAATAACTTGCCAGACGCCGCCCACGTCAACGTAACGGTCTTCAACCGTCGCGTGTTGCTCACCGGCGAAGTTCCGAACGACGCCAGCAAGCAGCGCGCCGTCGAAATCGTCAAGCAGATCAGCAACGTGCGCGGCATCGTCGACGAACTTGCCATCGGACCGGCCAGCTCCTTTGGTTCGCGCTCGAACGACGCGTGGATCACCAGCAAGGTCAAGGCCAACCTGATCAACACGAAGGAAATCTCGGCCAACGTCTTCAAAGTGGTCACCGAGCGTGGCGACGTGTATCTGCTGGGCCTCGTGTCGGAAGAGGAAGGCCGCATCGCCGCCAACGTGACCAGCCGTATCGACGGGGTGCAGAAGGTCATCAAGCTGTACGAATACATCAAGCCGGAAGAGGCGCAGCGCCTCTCGACCGAGGCCTCGAAGAACCCGGCCCCGGTGACTGACGATTCGAGCGCCGCGGCGGTCACGACCACGCCGATCGACACCGAAACGGTCACGGCCAAGCCGCTGTCCTCGCCTGCGCCGATCAGCGACGCACCGATCAAGCCCGGTCCGTCGAACAAGACCGGTAACTGACGCGCGCTACCCGAGCGCCTCGGACACTGCGCGTGCGCACCCGTGCCGTTACCGGCTCAGCCGCCGACTGCCGCGATCGTCTGCCTCGTCCATCTGCGCGATGGGTGACGCCGGCCATCGCGGCGGCGCTCGTTCTGACGATCGGAACCGGGGTTGTCGCCACCGCGACGGCATGGGCGGCACCGGTATCCGGCGTGCGCGCCGCCTCCCCGGTCTACGTCGAGCCGGCGGCGCCGCAGGCGCCCCAGCCCGACTGGCAAGCCCGCGACTGGGCGATGGCGTGCATGACATGTCATAACGCGTCGGCGCCAGTGAGCACGGGCAAGGCAACGCTGCCCGCGCTGGACGGGCGCCCGGCGACGGAACTCATGTCGGCGTTGCAAGCCATGCGCGATGGGCAGCGTACCGCCACGCTGATGCCCCAACTGCTCAAAGGCTATCGCGACGACGAGTTGCGTCGCATCGCCGCGTACTTCGCCTCGCAGCCGGCGGGCAAGGGCGCGTCAGCGTCGCCGCGCACGCCTCAAACGTCTCAAACGCCTCGATAGGGCCGACACGATGCGCCGCCGCAACTTTCTTCTTGGCATGGGCTCGACGGTCGCACTGGCCGGTGTCACCCGCGCATGGGCGGCGCCGCTCTGGCCGACACCGCTCAAGACGCGTGCCCGTGTCGTTGTGATCGGCGGCGGATTCGGTGGCGCGACGGCGGCCAAGGCGTTGCGCATGCTCTCGGGCAACACGATAGACGTCACCTTGGTCGAACCGAATCCCGCCTTTGTCTCGGCCCCGTTGTCGAACCTCGTAGTGGGCGGCCACTTGCGGGTAAGCGACCTGACAGTGCCCTACGACAGGCTCGTCGAACGGCACGGCGTGGTCTGGCGACGCACACGCGCCCAGGCCATCGACGCCGCCAACCAACAGGTGCGGCTCGCCGATGGCGGTCGCCTTTCCTACGACAAGCTCATCGTCGCCCCAGGGGTGTCGCTGCGTAGGGAGGCCATTGCCGGACTCTCCGATCCCGCGGTGCGCGACGCCTTGCCGGTGGGATGGACCGACGCCCGCGAAAGCGCCGCGTTGCACGCGCGTTTGCGGGCGATGCCCGACGGTGGGGTCGTCGCCATCACGATCCCCGAGGCGCCGTTTCGCTGTCCGCCCGCGCCGTATGAGCGCGCGTGTCAGGTCGCCGCCTGGCTCAAACGTCACAAGCCGCGTGCCAAAGTGCTCGTCTTTGACACCAACGATCAGGTGCTCGCGGAAGCCGAGCAGTTTCAGGCGATTTGGGGCACCCAATATGCCGGAATCGTTGAGTACCACCCGCAGTTCAATTGCACGGAAGTCGCGGCCGATGGTGCGAAGTGGCTGGCGCGCTTTGAGCTGGGTGAGGAAATCAAGTCCGACGTGCTCAATGTCATCCCGCCGATGCGGGCGGGCGATATCGCGGTGGACAGTGGGCTGGCGACGGCCAACGGCCGTTGGTGCGACGTCGACTTTCTGACGTTTGCGTCGACCGCGCAACCCGACATCCATGTGCTGGGGGACGCCATTCAGATCGCCCCGCAGATGCCCAAGTCCGGCCATATGGCCAACCAGCACGGCAAGGTTTGCGCCGCAGCCATCGTGGCGGCCCTGTCAGGGCGCGCGGTCAACCCGGAGCCGCTTTACAGCAACACCTGTTACACGTTCGTCTCGGCGACCGAAGCGATGCACGTGGCCAGCGTTCACCGATACGACGCCGCGCAGCGCACCATGCTCCCGGTGCCGGGCACAGGTGGCGCGTCGTCGCGCGCCACACCGGACGAATTCGCCCTGGGACTCGCATGGGCACAGGGCATCTGGGCCGACATGCTGGCGTGACGCGGGTTCCGGTGGCATTCGCCGTCGTTGAAGCGCGTTTGGAGGCGACTCTCTAAGCGGCGCAAAGACCGTGCCGCCGTAGTGCGTGATCGCGTTGTTGTGTGGGCGCCGCATCGCTGCAAATTCCTTCGTTGACTGGGCCTCACGCCTCTCGGTTACACTGGCCGCACGAAAAAATAAGCATTCAAGGGGCATAGGGATGGCGCATCGCCAGGGAGCAGCCCGTCTTGCGCCACGCGTCGCGCGTGGGAATTCGGTCAAGTCGGCGCAAAGCCGTAAGGTCGTTCGAGTCGTCGCCGTATCGTTGTGTTCCATTGGCCTGCTAAGCGTGCACGACGCCTTGGCCGACGGGAGCCCCGTGCGTGGCGACCCGCTGCAAAGCATTCCAAAGATCGAGGTGCCCAAGGCGCCCGCCGCCACCTTTCGCATTCAGCCGCCGACGCAGGAAGACGCGCTCAAGTCGCTGCTCGCGCGCAAGATGACCCCACAGCGTTTCGGTATCGAAGGCGTCAAGTCGTTGCCGTTCGCCGACGTGGCCGGGGTCTTCGCGCCGCTGGCGGGCAAGGAAGTGACCATTGGCGATCTGGTCGAAAAGGCCAATCAGGTCACGAAGATGTATCAGGACGCGGGCTATCTGCTGTCCTTCGCCTTCGTCCCCGCGCAAGACTTCAAAGACGGCTTCGTGCGCGTGACGATCGTTGAAGGCTATATCTCGAGCACGAAAATCACGGGCAAGCCGGGGCCGTCGGAACAGCGGTTGCGCGACATCGCCGCGCACATCGAGGCGGAACGTCCGCTCAAGCGCGCCACGTTCGAGCGCTATCTGAACCTGCTCACGCTCGTGCCCGGCATGAAGATCAAGGCCGACGTGCAACCGCCCACGCAGACCGACGGCGCGACCGAACTCTCGCTCGACGTTACGCGTCAACCCGTAGCGCTGGGCACGTCGCTCACCTATAACAACCCCGGTATTCGCGGTGTGTTCACGGTGACAAGCAACGCGCTCACCCCGCTCGGCGAACAGATTCAGCTCACGGCCATCGCCCCGAAGGGGCATAACGACGAAGAGTTCTATGCGGGGTCGTACATCCAGCCGCTCGGGTCGAACGGATTGCAGGCGCGCGTGGACGCGTCGCACTATCGCGGACAGCCAGACGATCAGGCGCTGGCCGGTCTGACGCGACACCTCGACACCAAGCGTGTCGCCGTGACCGTGTCGTACCCGATCCTGCTCAACAATCAGCGCAACCTGACGGTCAGCGGCGGCATGTACGGCGTGAATTCGCGCGATCGCTACGAAGTACCGAATTCGCCGAACAACATCAATTCGCAGACGAACGTGCGGGCCGCGCAGGTTCAGCTCGCGTACAACGAGGTCACCGAGAAGCAGACCCGCAGCGCCACGCTCGGCGTGTTCAAGGGCTTTACCGGGATGGGGGCGAGCCAGTCGTACACGACGCAGCCGGCGGGCGTCGCGCAAATACTCGGCCCCTACGATCTCGGCTTCTGGCGCTTCACGCTCGACGGCAAACAGGGGCTCGTGCTGCCGTGGGAATTCGGTGTCGTCGTCGCGGCGGGCGCGCAGTACAGTGCCAACACGTTGCCGACGTCCGAGCAGGCGACGTTCGGCGGTCAGCGCTTCGGCCTCGGCTATCCGGCCGGCGAAATCGCCGGGGACAGGGGGTGGGGGGCGTCGATCGAACTCAATCGGATGTTCCGCACCGACTTCCGCTTCCTCAAGACGATTCAGCCGTACCTGATGCTCGATACGGCGCGCGTCTATCTGAGTTCGGGGCCGTTGTTCCACAACCAGCTCGCCTCCGTGGGCCTGGGCGTGCGGGTCTCCGACAGCAAGTACTACTCGCTCGACCTGTCGGTCGCCAAGCCGATGGCCGACGCGCCGACCAACTCGCCGAGCCGTCCGCTGCGGTTCAATGCGAACTGGTCATATCAATTCGAGTAAGACGGGATGGCGATTCGTCGCCATTCCGCCATCGCTCACGGACGACGTCCGCAAAATGTCGTGCTCTGGCACGCTGTCTCCCGCCACTTTCTTATCGGGTTTTTCCCTGATGCGCCAATCCGTCGGGTCGTCGCGCATGCGGCTGCACCTGACGGTAGGCTCGGCGTTGCATGTCGCGCAAACGCATATGAGGTGGAGCGCTATATCCCTGGATATACACGGCAGCGCGTCTGACCGACGCCCAATGCGCGCCCTCCGCAACGAGACATCGGTCGCCAACGTGTTGCAGTGCAGCTTGCGTCCGACGCGCATTGTTTTGATTATCCGTATATGCGTCATTAGGCATATACGAAATTCCTTGTGCCAGCATACGAACTCAAAGACTGACCGTCATGGAAGAACTCGATCGCGTATTCGAAAAGGTGTCGCACTACTTCAGCCTGCTCTCCGAGCCAACGCGGTTGCGGATTCTGCATGCGCTGTGCGGTGGCGAACGCTCGGTGAGCGAGGTGGTGACGCAGGTGGGATCGTCGCAGACGAATGTATCGCGGCATCTCGGGGCAATGTATCAGGCGGGCGTGTTGGCACGGCGTCGCGACGGGAATCAGGTGTATTACACGATCGCGGATACCGGGGTGGTCGAGATCTGCCGCGCGGTGTGCGTGCAGGTCGCCGGCCGACTCGAGGAGGAGGCGCTGCCGGAGCGTGCCGTCGATGGCTTCATGCCACGCGCCAACTGAAGCACGCAGCAGACCGTGGCAATACCGTAGTACTGCGGCACGGCAATACCCGTAGGTCAGTGCGGCAACCAGACCGCACATATCGATTCGAACGCAAGCGGTAAGCCGTCCGTGTCCTCGCGACGCTGGCGGACGCCACAAAACGCGAGGAGACAGGGTGAGCAAGACCAGCGATAGCGCATCGCGAGCCGGCCGTTTGCGCCGGGCTCCGGAGAACTTCGTCGACAGCACGCTTGCCGACGACATTGCCCGCGACGGGTTGAATCCCACCCGGCGCAATTTCCTGCAGCGCAGCTTCCTGGCCGCCGGTGCCGCGCTCGCGGGCGGTGCGGCCTTTGCCGCCGACGCGCCCAAGACCGCCGGGGATCCGATGATTCTCGAGCCGCGTCCGTGGGCCACGTCGCTCGGCCAGCCGGTCGCGGCACGTCCGTACGGCATGCCGTCGAAATTCGAAGCGAACTTGCAACGCCGTCAGTCGCCGGGACTGACGCAAACGGCGCAGGCGTCGGTGGCCTTCACGCCGCTGCAAGGTCTGTTCGGCATCATCACGCCCAGCGGGCTGCACTTCGAGCGCCATCATCAGGGCTGGCAGGAGATCGATCCAACGCAGCATCGCCTGATGGTGCATGGCCTCGTGCGCGAAGCGAAGGTGTACACGATGGACGACATCATGCGCCTGCCGTCCGTGTCGCGTATGCACTTCATCGAATGCGGCGCGAACACCGGCATGGAGTGGGGCAATGCCGCCGTGCCGACCGTCCAGTACACGCACGGCATGCTGTCGTGCTGCGAATTCACGGGCGTGCCGCTGTCGGTTCTGCTCGACGAGGTGGGCGCCGATACCAAGCGCGGCCAATACGTGCTCGCCGAAGGCGGCGACGGCTCCGGTATGACCCGAACGATCTCGATGGAGGCGGCGCTCTCCGACGTGCTCGTCGCCTGGGGTATGAACGGCGAAATGCTGCGCCCCGAAAACGGTTATCCGCTGCGGCTGGTCGTGCCCGGCGTGCAGGGTGTGTCGTGGGTGAAATGGCTGCGTCGCATCAAGGTCGGCGACGCGCCGTGGAACACCAAGGATGAAACGAGCCATTACGTCGACTTGATGCCGGACGGCCAGCATCGCCAGTACACGTCGATCCAGGAGTGCAAGTCGGTCATCACGTCGCCCTCCGGGGGACAGGCGTTGCTCGATCGCGGCTATTTCAACGTGACGGGTCTTGCGTGGTCGGGGCGGGGCCGCATCAAACGGGTCGACGTGTCGACCGATGGCGGCAAGACCTGGCGCGCGGCGCGGCTCGAATCGCCTGTGCTGCCGAAGTGCCTCACGCGCTTCAATTTCGATTGGCGATGGGATGGCTCGCCGGCGCTCCTGCAAAGCCGGGCCATGGACGAGACGGGCTTCGTGCAACCGCGTTATCGGCAACTGCGGGAAGTGCGCGGCACGAAGTCGATCTATCACAACAACGCAATCCAGACGTGGCAAGTGGCGACGAACGGGGAGGTGACCAATGTCCACGTCGATTGAACTTAAGTTGCAGCGCCCCATGCGTCGGCGCGCGCAGTCGGTGGTGCTGGCCGTGCTCTGGGTGGCCGCATTGACGCTCGCGGGCCTGACCGTCGCGGCCTGGTTCTCGGCCCCGGCGCAGGCGGCGCCGGTCCAGCCCGCGATCAAGGCGCCACCTGGGATCGGACGCGATGCCACGCCGGCGGAATTGAGCGCGTGGGACATCGATGTGCGCCCTGACTTCAAAGGGTTGCCCAAAGGGCAGGGATCCGTTGCCGACGGCCAGAAGGTGTACGACGCGCGCTGCGCATCGTGTCACGGCACGTTTGGCGAGAGCAACGAGGTGTTCAATCCGCTGGTGGGGGGCACCACCGCCGACGACATCAAGACGGGGCACGTGGCCTCGCTGCGCGCGAACAATCAGCCGGTGCGCACCACCTTCATGAAGGTCGATACGATCTCGACGATCTGGGATTACATCCGTCGCGCCATGCCGTGGAACGCGCCGCGTTCGTTGAAGCCCGACGAGGTATACGCGGTCACCGCCTATCTCCTGAATCTTGCGGAGATCGTGCCGTCGGACTTCGTGCTGTCGGACAAGACCATTGGCGACGTGCAGAAACTGATGCCCAATCGCAACGGGATGACGCGTGCGCATGGCATGTGGCGCGTGGGCGACAAACCGGATACTCATAACAAGGCGTGTATGCAGGATTGTCCTGAGGCTGGTATCGTGACGTCCGCACTCCCTGCGTACGCCCGCGACGCGCATGGGGATCTGGCCGCGCAAAACCGGATCATCGGTCCGGTGCGCGGTGTCGATACGAAGCTGCCGCCGCTGTCGGGCACTGCCGCGCAAAACGCGTCGGTGCGCAAGACGGCGGCCCTCGCCACGCTCGGCATGGCGAGTTCGGACGCGCCGGCCCATTCCGCCGCTGCGACGTCATCGGCAGCAACGCTTGCGGACAAGAACGGTTGTCTGGCGTGTCACGGCGTGACCGACAAAAAGATCGGACCCGCCTTCTCGGAGGTCGCCACCAAGTACCATGGGCAGCCGGATGCGGCTGAAAAACTGGTGGCGAAGATACGTGCCGGAGGCGCCGGCAATTGGGGCAGCATGCCAATGCCGCCGCAATCGCAGGTCGCCGAAACCGATATCCGTACGATGGTCGACTGGATTCTCCGTGGTGCACATTGAGCGGGCAGGAGGTTCGACGGACGCGCCGAGGGTTTCGGGCCGCCGCAGGACCCCCGTCCCCTACACAAATCGAAGGAGATACGATGAAAAAGATGCTGATCGCCGCGGCCATGCTGGCCGGCACCTCGCTGGCCCATGCCGGTGTCGATGTCGCAGCGGCGACCAAGCTCGCGGGTGCCAACGCCTGTATGGGTTGCCACGCCGTCGACAAGAAGCTGGTGGGCCCGGCCTATCAGGAAGTGGCTGCCAAGTACAAGGGTGACAAGGACGCGGTGGCCAAGCTGGTCAAGAAAGTGAAGGGCGGTGGTTCGGGTGTCTGGGGTCCGATCCCGATGCCGGCGCACCCGAACCTGTCGGATGCCGACGCCAAGATCCTCGTTGAGTGGGTTCTGGCCGGCGCCCCGGCGAAGTAACACCGGGGCAGGGGGCTCGCCGGCAGGCTGCCCGGCAGGATCGGGCGGCGGGTCAGGCGAGCGAACGGCGGCCGGTACGTGGCGGATCGATGGTCCACTTCGTATCGGCGGCCCTCAGAGAAGGAAACACACAGAGATGAACCAACAGCGACGCGACATGCTGCGGTTTTCCGCGGTAATGGGACTGGCGGTAGCCGCCGGGCTGATCAAGCCCGAAGAGGCGCGCGCGGCAGAGGCGCATTGGAACAAGGCGGCGTTCTCGACCCGGAGCGTGGCCGACACGGTCAAGGCCCTGGGTGGCACGGGCACCAGCCCGAGCGATTTGGTGGTGCTGACCGCGCCCGACATCGCCGAGAACGGAGCGGTTGTGCCGGTGGCGGTGGCGAGCAAGGCGCCGAATACGCAGATGATCGCGATTCTGATCGAGAAGAATCCGAATACGCTTGCGGCGTCGTTCGAGATTCCCGACGGTACCGAGCCGGCGGTGACCACGCGTGTGAAGATGGGCCAGACCTCGAAGGTCTATGCGCTCGTCAAGGCGGACAACAAGTACCTCGTGGCCGAGAAGGAAATCAAGGTCACGCTGGGCGGCTGCGGCGGTTAAGCGACGCATCGTAGAACAGAGGAGCCACAACATGGGTAATCCGATGCGCATTCGCGCAACCGAGGCCGGCGGTGTCGTCGAGGTCAAGGTGCTGATGAGTCACATCATGGAAACCGGCCAGCGCAAGGACGCTTCCGGTAATATCGTCCCGGCACACTTCATCCAGAACGTCACGGTGACTTGCAACGGGAAGACGGTGCTGTCGGCCGAATGGGGCCCGGCGGTGTCGAAAGATCCGTTCATGGCGTTCAAGTTCAAGGGCGCCAAGAAGGGCGACAAGGTCACGGTCATGTGGGTCGACAACAAGGGCGACTCGCGGACCGACGAGACGGCCATCGCCTGACGGGCGAACGTCGGCAGACGTGCGGCGGCGCGTCATAGGCGCTGCCACGCGAATCCGGCCGGGTGGGACGGCGTGAAGCGAAATCCGCGCCGTGCAGTGTGCAAGCACGAGCGCTCTCGGGAGATTCCCCGTTGCGCGGACCAACCCCACGAAGAGGAGATCGAGATGAACGAGGCGCAACATAGCGCACGGGCGAGCCAACGAAAGAGCACGGCAGGAGACGCAGCGTGGCTGCGACGGACTGTGCTCGGCGGCGTGCTCGTCATCGCGGGCGTCAGTGCCCCCGCATTCGCTGCAGAAAGTTCGACGGCCGACGCCATCGCGCAATATCGCGAGATGCTCGCCGACGGCAATCCAGCAGAACTCGTCGAGATGCGCGGCGAGGAACTCTGGAAGACACCACGCGGCCCGAACAACGTATCGATGGCGCAGTGCGACCTGGGGCTTGGCGCGGGTGTCGTCAAGAACGCCTACGCGCAACTGCCGCGCTACTTCCCCGACACGAAACGCGTGCTCGATGCCGAGTCGCGCATCGTCGAGTGCATGGTGCATCTGCAGGGCTTCAAGCGCGCGGACGTCATCAAGCAACCGTTCTCCAAGGAAGGGCAGGATCCGACCGATCTCGAAGCGCTCACCGCCTATGTGGCGGGTCAGTCGCGCGGCGCCGTCATTCACGTGTCGCAGGCGCACAAGGAAGAGAAGGACGCCTACGCGCGCGGTCAGAAGATCTTCTACTACCGTTCCGGTCCGTACGATTTCTCATGCGCGTCGTGCCACGGGGCGGATGACAAGCGTATCCGTCTTCAGGATCTGCCGAACCTGACCAAGCCCGCGGCGGCGCGACAGGCGTTTGCGACGTGGCCGGGCTATCGTGTCTCGCAGGGTGCGCTGCGCACGATGCAGTGGCGGATGAACGATTGCTTCCGCCAGCAGCGCATGCCGGTGCTGAATTACGGCTCGCAGGCGTCCATTGACCTGATTACCTTCCTCGGCGTGATGGCCAATGGCGGCAAGATGGACGCCCCTGGCCTGAAGCGCTGACCGATTGCGAGGCACACCCATGAAATCATTCGCATTGCGCGCGACGGGCGTCGCGCTGGCAGCGGCCGGGGCACTCGTCGTCGGCACGGCCTTCGCGCAGGACGAGAGTCCGAAGCTGGTGAGCGGCACGACCGATGCGGCCGTTGTGCAGGAATTGCGCGATTCGTTCCGCGCCTCGGGCATCGCGCAGCTTGACCGCATCGATCAGAGCGAGTTGCAGAAGCTGTGCACGCAGTACGCGACCAAGCCGATGCCGGCGAAGGTGGCTGAAGGGCTGCAAAAAGCCGAGCTGGCGAAGGTCAAGGCACCGGCCGACGGTCAATATCTTGGTGACTGGAAGGAAGGCGAGAAGGTTGCCCAGAACGGTCGAGGCCTGCAGTTCACCGACAAGGCCGATACCGTCAATGGCGGCAACTGTTACGCGTGCCACCAGTTGACCAAGAGTGAGATCTCGTTCGGCAACATCGGTCCGTCGTTGTATCACTACGGCAAGCTGCGCGGCGATTCGCCCGAAGTGGTCAAGTACACGTGGGCGAAGGTCTACGACTCGCATAGCTACGCGGCTTGCTCGAACATGCCGAGGTTTGGCGCGGCGGGCATTCTGACCGAGAAACAGTTGAAGGACGTCATGGCGTTGCTGCTCGACCCCGCGTCTCCCGTCAATCAATAAGCCACCGCCGTTCCGGCGGGCGACCCGAGATCGTTGATCGACGGTCGCCCGCCGGTTTCCGGAGCGCTGCATGACATCCCTGGAATATACGAATCAAGTCGCTGATCGTCGCCGACCGTCGCGATGGTCGCGCTCGCGTGCGGACTGGCGAGGTGGCTGTGGGTTTGCGTCTGTCTCGGATTCGCGTCTTGCGCGAATGACCGTCTGGCAGATGGGGGCGCGCTCGATGCTGGGTTGGGTGGGCGCTGTTTTTGGGGCCTGCGGGGTGCGTCGAACGCGCCACGTTGCACAACGAAGTGGCATGGGCGTGTTCGGGCGTTTGAAAGCGACGATGGGCGCGGCGTTCGTCGTGGGAGCGATGTCCCTTGTTGGCGCACCGGCGCACGCGCTGGAGGTCGGCGACACGGTCACGCTGCCGTCGCTCACGCTGCTCGATGGCAAGACGCTGCCCGCAAGCGCGTTCAAGGACCGGACGGTCATCGTCGAGTATTGGGCGTCGTGGTGTCCGTTCTGTGCGCAGCAGAATCCGCATGTGCAGAAGCTTTACGAGGCCACCCGCGGCAAGTCGATCCAGATCGTCACGCTATCGATCGACAAGAAACCGCAGGAAGCCATCGACTACCTCAAGACGCATGGCTACACGTTTCCTGCGGGTATGGAAACGGACGCCTGGCGGGCGGTGCTGGGCAAGCGTCGCGGGTTGCCGGAGTTGTATGTGATCGGCCGCAACGGCAAAGTGCTGCGCAAGGAAGTCGGCGAGATGTTCGGCGAGGACGTGGCGGCGCTGGCGGACTACGCGGGGAAGTGACCAGAT
The DNA here is from genome assembly GCF_026802345.1 of Pandoraea sp. XJJ-1. Lineage (NCBI taxonomy): Bacteria > Pseudomonadati > Pseudomonadota > Betaproteobacteria > Burkholderiales > Burkholderiaceae > Pandoraea > Pandoraea sp. XJJ-1. Next base: position 5,149,311 of record NZ_CP113827.1, on the reverse strand, counting down.
GACCAATTGACAAGGCGCCGAGGTGGCAAGGTGACCAAGTGCCCCCGGTGTTTCGGTGATTTGGCAACCCGATGAATCAGGATTTGAATCAGAGATTCGGTAATTCGGTGAATCGACGACTCGGTGATTTGAAGACTCAGTGAATTGGCGGGACGAGACGGAAGATGATCGTTGCCGTATCACTGTGGGACGTTCGCTGCGGCATCGCGTCGATGGTGTACTTGCGCGGTACGAGCTGACGGGTACGGATGCATTAGCTAACGACAAAGCAGGCGCGCCGCACGACGTGTGCGTTACGGAGACGAAATGAATCGACGCGAGTTCATGCAGGTGTTGGCGGTGGCGGCGGCGGGCGGGATGGCGCTGTCGCATCAGGAGATGGCAGCGGCCAAGGCGGCAGACGTGTTCTACGACCTGCCGAAATTCGGCAATGTGCATCTGCTGCATTTCACCGACTGCCATGCGCAGTTGCTGCCGATGTATTTCCGCGAGCCGAGCGTCAATCTGGGGATCGGCGAGCAGGCGAACAAGCCGCCGCATCTGGTGGGCGAGGCATTCTTGAAGGCATATGGTTTGCGTCCCGGCACGCCAGACGCGTATGCGTTCACGTACCTCGACTTTGCCGCGGCGGCGCGCACGTACGGCAAGGTCGGCGGGTTTGCGCACCTTGCGACGCTGGTCGAGCGCATGAAGGCGTCGCGCCCCGGCGCGCTGCTGCTGGACGGCGGCGACACGTGGCAAGGGTCCGGCACGTCGATGTGGACGAAGGGCCAGGACATGGTCGACGCCACGCTGGCGCTTGGCGTCGACGTGATGACGGCGCACTGGGAATTTACGTACGGGGCGGATCGCGTGAAGTCCGTCGTCGAGGAGCAGCTCAAGGGGAAGATCGACTTCGTCGCCCAGAATGTACAGACGAACGATTTCGGCGACCCGGTCTTCGCGCCGTACACGATCAAGACGATGAACGGGGTGCCGGTGGCGATCATCGGGCAGGCGTTCCCCTACACGCCGATTGCGAACCCACGCTATTTCGTGCCGGACTGGACATTCGGCATTCAGGAGGAGCGTCTGCAGTCGATGGTCGACGAGGTGCGCGGCAAGGGGGCGCAGGTCGTGGTCTTGTTGTCGCACAACGGGATGGACGTCGATCTGAAGCTGGCGTCGCGCGTGCGGGGTATCGATGCGATTCTGGGCGGTCATACGCACGACGGGGTGCCGAAGCCTGTCACCGTGGAAAACGCTGGCGGCAAGACGCTTGTGACGAATGCCGGGTCGAACGGCAAGTTCCTGGCGGTGCTGGACTTCGACGTGAAGGGCGGCAAGCCGGTGGACTTCCGTTACAAGCTGCTGCCGGTGTTCTCCAATTTGCTCCCGGCCGACGCGCCGATGCAGGCGCTCATCGAGCGCGTGCGTGCGCCATTTGCGGCGAAGCTGGCGGAACCGCTGGCGGTGACGGAAGGCGTGCTGTATCGGCGAGGCAACTTCAACGGGACGTTCGATCAGTTGTTGCTCGACGCGGTGATGGCGGAGAAAGATGCCGAGATTGGCTTCTCGCCGGGATTCCGTTGGGGGACGTCGCTGCTGCCGGGGCAAACGATCACGATGGAGCAGTTGCTTGATCAGACGGCGATCACGTATCCCTACACGACGCTGACACCGATGACCGGCGAGACGATCAAGACGGTGCTCGAGGATGTGGCCGACAACCTGTTCAACCCCGATCCGTACTACCAGCAGGGCGGAGACATGGTGCGCGTGGGCGGGATGGACTACACGATCGACCCGATGGCGCCGATGGGGCAGCGCATCACGGAGATGCGTCTGAACGGCAAACTGATCGAGGCGGGCAAGACATACAAGGTGGCGGGCTGGGCGCCGGTGGCCGAGGGAGTGCAGGGCGAGGCGGTATGGGATGTGGTGGCGCGGTATCTGCGCGCACAGAAGACGGTGGTCGCGAAAGCGCCGAAAGTGCCGTCCATCAAGGGGATGAAGGGGAATTTGGGGGCGGTTTGAGGGCGAAAATTCCGAAAATCCAACAAATCCCGAGCGTTTTTGTCGGCTGCTCGCCGGGAATCCAAAAACCGCTATAATTGGCAGCTCGTGTGGGGCGGTAGCTCAGCTGGGAGAGCGTCGCGTTCGCAATGCGAAGGTCGGGAGTTCGATCCTCCTCCGCTCCACCAACTTCTATGTAGCTACTCGCGATGTGGGGCGCCACGCCTCGGATTTGCCGCCCTCGGGGCCATTGTTTTCGGCTCAATAAATCCCATAGATTACTGACATCGGCTGTTGCACGATGTTGCACTCGCTGTGTGCTGGCCAAGATTGACTTGGCTCTCCCACACGTCTGCAATTGTGCATGTCGTCACGAGCCCGAGTTGACTGGTAATCCCCCCACTTTTAACGCGGTTCAGAAGTAGAGGCTATGCGGCGACCATCAGCCGCTGTTTCGGTGTTATACCGCCAAGGCCCATGTTGGGGCGCTCGTGATTGTATTGCCACATCCATTCCGTTGCGAACTGCTGGACGTGCGCCAGATCATCCCAGTAGTACTGCGACAGCCATTCATAACGTACCGTGCGGTTGAAGCGCTCCACGTAGGCGTTCTGCTGCGGCTTGCCCGGCTGGATATAGTTCAATGCGATGTCGCGTTGCGAGGCCCATTGCGTGATCGCGTCACTCAGGTACTCCGGGCCGTAGTAAGTGCAGAATGGTTGTCAGCCAAACAGGGCGAGAGGCATCCTGAGGTTTCTCAAGGATCTGAGGAGGACGCCGAGATGGCTGACACTATGGATACTACGACCAAAGCGAATTTACTGGCGATCGACGTGGCTCGTCGATCGAATGCCGTTTTCGTTGAATTGCTGAGCGGCGAGCAGCGCCGGTTCAGAATGACGAATAGCGCGCAAGATTTTGATCGGCTGCTGAAATTCATCAGCGCAACGCCAGGCTCATGGCGAGCTGCCCTCGAGCCGACTGGCGACTATCACAGGCCCATTGCTTACCGGTTGTTGGGTGCTGGTGTCGAGGTAGTCATTGTGTCCTCTGTTGCACAAGCACGGTATCGCGAAGCGAAATTCAATTCGTGGGACAAGAATGATCCGAAAGATGCTTCGGTAATCCTGGACATGCTCAAGCACGGAATGGTGATGCGATACGTCGACCCTATGGTCGAAGGGCATCATGATTTACAGGAGCTATCAAAAACGTACTATCAGGTGTCCCGAGCCCGGACCCGAGTGCTGCATTCCATTGCCAATCACCACCTTCCGCTCTATTTCCCAGAGATGCAGCGGTATTGGCAAACGACGCGTATCGAGTGGTGGCTTCGTTTCATGCTTGAATTCCCAACCCCGGCTCACGTGCGGGCCCTCAGCCTGGATGCGTTCATTCTCCAAGCTTGGGATCTTGTCGGCAGGAAAGTTGAGAAGACCGCGAAGTTGACCGAGATTTGGCGAATGGCGGAGCATTCGGCAGCGTTACCGCACGCCCCGAATTGCCTCGCAGTCGAGACATTTCGAGTGTCGTTGCGCCAAGCCCAGCATTTGAACGAGCTGCGTAGCGAACTCGAGCACCGCGCGGAGCAAGTGCTGGTCTCCAATAAGGATTACGAGCAATTGCTGAGTTTGCCAGGCATTGGTCCCATCATCGCTCTGACCGTGCTGGCAGAAGTCGGCGATGTCAGGCGGTTCGCTCACCATCGGCAATTCTTGAAATACTGCGGCTTTGATCTGGCCAAACTGCAATCCGGCGCCCGACGCGGACGAGAGCAACTATCCAAGCGCGGCAACGCTCGCCTGCGTCTGGCATTTTGGATGGCCGGACAAGTTGCCATTCGCGTGCGTGAGAATGCATTCAAGGACAAGTACGATCGGTATATCCATTCGGATCCTGGAAATCCTGATCTACGTCGCAAAGCGCTCACCGCCGTTGCAGCGAAAATGGCCCGCGTCGCGTTCAGCATCGTCAAAACTGGCCAACCGTATCAACGATTTTATGAGCAAAGCTTACCCAGCGGATCGATCCCTCTCAGTAGGGCCGTAGAGGCAGGGCCATGCCGCTGACCTCGTAGATAATGCTCGGACCTTCCGCTGGGCCTCCAAGCTGTTTTAAGTACGATGAAGACCTGCGCATATCGTCAGGATCTTGTTTCTACTATGGTGAGCTGCCTCGCCCATTGAAAGCGGAACTGGCTGGGAAGCGTTGCACGCTCTTTTCAACGTACGCGCTGTCATTCTGACTGCGCCTGGATGCTTGTTGTCTATTTGTTGGCTAAGCACTTGCAGTTAGTACGTTGTCGCAACGTATCGCCATCGGCTTTCCGCGCCACCCGATGATCTGCTCCAGCGCTCGTATGACACGGGCAGAGGGCAGCGAGAAGTCGATCTCGATGCCCAATGCTTCCCGGTTGAAGTCGTCGATCACGTTGAGAAGCCGGATGCTGCGACCGTCCTTCAACTGGTCGTGCATGAAGTCCATCGACCATACCGCGTTCGCTGACGCCGGTACCGCCAAGGGCTCCGGCGCCTGACGCACAAGCCGCTTACGCGGCTTGATGCGCAGATTCAGTTCGAGCTCGCAATAGATGCGGTAAATCCTCATGTGGTTCCATCCGAAGCCCTTCACGTTGCGCAGATACAGGAAGCACAGCCCGAATCCCCAGTTACGGTGGTTGTCGGTCAGCCTTAGCAACCAGTCAGCGATCTGTTCATTCTCCGCATTGCGCTTTCGCTCATAGCGATAGCAGGTCTGGCTTACGCCAAATGCCTCGCATGCAAGTGACCTGACGGATTTTTTCGTACCACTGGTATCTAGAGATTCACGGCCCCAGTGGTTGAACTACGTTCGCTAGCCCGACGAAAATCGGCCGGGGTTTGGTACTGCAAACTTGAATGCGGCCGAACTTCGTTGTAATGAGTCCGCCAGTCTTCGATCACGATTCTCGCCTCGATCCGGTTGCGAAACCACTCCATCGCCAAACACTCATCACGGAATTTTCCGTTGAAGCTCTCGTTGGTGCCGTTCTGCCAAGGCTTGCCTGGATCAATCAGTGCTGTCTCGATCCGCTCCTGGGCGGCCCATTTCAACAACGCTGTACTGACAAACTCAGGCCCGTTGTCTGACCGAAGATAGCGCGGTGCGCCGTGCAGGCTGATCAATCGACTGAGTACCTCAATAACTCGACGTGAGCGAATCGATCCCGCCACATCGATCGCCAGGCATTCCCGCGTATATTCGTCGACCACCGTCAGGCATTTGACTTGCTGACCGTTTGCACAGGCATCGAATACGAAGTCATAACACCATACCGAGTTTCGAGTTGCCGGCGCATGGGGTCTTGGTCGACTGCCAGCCACGCGACGTCTACGCCGCTTCTTCGGCACTTGCAGGCCCGCCTGCGCCCAAAGCGAGGCACATCGATCACGGCCGACGACAATACCTTCTCGGCCCAGCAGCACTCGGATGCGACGCGAACCGAAGCGCGGGAATTGCGCCGACAAAGTTCGCATTGCCTCGATCACCGGTGCATTTTTGCCGGGCATCTTTGGTGTGTAGCCTAAGCTTGATCGACTGATCTGCATAAGCGCACACGCTCGCCGGTGGCTCAAGCCCCGTTCGATTGCGAACCGGACTTGCTCGCAGCGAGCCTGCACGCTCACCACTTTTTTGCGCCGATCTCCTTCAAGACCTGAATATCCAGTGCTTGGTCCGCGACCAGCTTCTTCAGCCTGACATTCTCTGCTTCGAGCGCTTTGAGGCGTCTGACGTCATCACTGACCATCTCGCCGAAGCGCTTTCGCCAAGCGTAAATCGACGCCTCGCTCACGCCGTGGCGCTTGGCCACCTCGGGGATCGTATCTCGATCCGCTTCACGCAGAATTCGCACGATCTGCTCGTCACTGTACCGGCTCTTCTTCATACCAACTCCTCATCTGAGCTGAGGCGCCATTATCCCTAGATCTGATTGGTACGAAATTTTCAGGACAGGTCACAAGCCGTATCGATACCCCTCGGCGTGCCACTGCGTCGCTGGCCATCTCGCGGCGAGAAGATGGCCTCAGTCTTTTTTTGCCAGCGCCTCTGCGACGATCTCCGCCTTGATCTTCTCTTCGACGTACATCTTGCGCAGTCGCGCGTTCTCAGCCTCCAGCTCCTTCATCCGTGCCATCAGCGACACGTCCATGCCACCGTATTTGCCACGCCAGTTAATGGGATGGACTGCCCCCGAAGGGGTATCGTGCTAATGACTCATCTCGTGTTCGGAGGCCATCATGGCAATCTCTTTTCTCGGAATCGATGTGGCAAAAAATGTGTTCCAACTGCACGGCGTCGACGCGTCTGGGAAAATCATGCTACGACGCCGTGTCGCGCGGTCGCAACTCATGGAAGCTGTTCTGAGGCTCACGCCGTGCACCATCGGCATGGAGGCATGTGGTAGCGCCCACCACTGGGCCAGGGAGTTCGCGAAGCTGGGCCACGCGGTTCGGTTGATCAGTCCGCAGTTCGTCAAACCCTTCGTCAAGGGAAACAAAACCGACAGCAATGATGCAGAGGCCATATGCGAGGCATTACAACGCCCCTCAATGCGATTTGTTCCCGTAAAGTCTGTTGAGCAGCAGGATGTTCAAAGTCTGCATCGTGCTCGCAGTCGCTTGGTCAACAATCGAACTGGCTTGGTAAGCCAAATGAGAGGCATCTTGGCCGAGCGTGGCATCGTGTTTGCTCAGTCAATCACGCGGGCGCGTCGGGAGATTCCAACTATTGTTGCTGACACCGGCAATGCGCTCACACCGCTCGCGCGAGAAATGCTGTCCGATCTTATGGACCAGTTGCGTGAGCTTGACGGTCGAATCTCCGGTTTTGACAAGCGCATTGATGCGGTCTTCAAGGCCAGTGAAACGTGCCAGCGCATCGCGAAGATCGAAGGCGTCGGCCCCAAAACGGCCACCGCCATTGTGGCCGCTGTCTCGGACCCCAAAGACTTCAAAAACGGGCGTCATTTCTCCGCATGGCTGGGCTTGGTGCCTCGCCAGTGCTCAAGCGGCGACAAAACGAGACTCCAGGGAATCAGCAAGCGTGGCGATCGACATCTGCGAACGCTACTGATTCATGGCGCACGAGCGGTACTGCGAACTGCCCCCACAAAACAAGATAGAAAGCATGTTTGGGCTTTGGCGCTTCAGGAGCGGCGTGGCGCAAATCGTGCGATCGTCGCAATGGCCAACAAGATGGCTCGTACCATCTGGGCCGTGCTCGCCTCAGGCCAGCCTTATCACCCTGCGTAACCTTACTTCCACCGACGATGCGTTGATGATTGACAAGTGGCACACCGGTCGATCCGGCGAACAGGGAACCTGATTTTTATAACGGCCCTTGAGGTCTTCCAGTTGTTGAGGCCTGTTCGTGCGGATTTCCAGTTAGGCGCAGGGCTTTCCCATGACGCCGGATATATGTACGCAATCGACCCTCGTGCTCATCAAAACATCAGCTTGCTATCCAGGGCAGTCCATATATGTAGAACGTCGCCGTGCTGATACCCAACTCCCGGCAAATCTCCGGCACCGCCAGCCCAGATTCCGCCCGCTTGAGCGCATCCATGATCTGGCTATCCGTGAACTTCGATTTCTTCATTACGTAGAACTCCCTTTGCTGGAAATTCTACTTCTGATCCCGCTTACTGGACGGGGGCATTACCGTGTCACGTTCGAAGGGCGTTAGCTGGGTAGCACAGCGCGCCGCTTGGTAAGTCGATCGCGCCACCGCGCCACGCACCCCGCATTGCTCACAAGCGATTGCAGGGTCGCGAGGAGCGCCAGTGCTGCAAAGTTCATGACAAGTGGAATCACGTTCTGTCGTGGCGTCAACCCGAACTGGGAGGCCAGACTGGCTGTGTAGACCCCCATGAATGCCATGATGAATGAATTCTCGGTCATCCATCCTGCAAGGCGTTCAGTGGTGAGTACGGCCAGGCCCATCAGGAAACACCCGGCGAACACAATCCATATGGCACCACTCAGATAAAAGAATCCAATTGGCCCCGGCAACGTAGCGAACTGGAATTGCTTGGGATCCATATCCTTGTAGTGAGCTGCCGAAATCGACTGATATTCACTTATCGTGTTGAGCTGCCGCTGCTCCATCATCAGCCGGCCAAATGTTTTTAGGCTTTTGTCGTCATAAGCCACTGCAGCCATGACGCCTTCTGCGCCAACCCAGCGATCAACGGCCAATTGTGAAAATGTTACTGCCGCCCTTAGCAGGAAGCCGTGCGACTTCATCTCGGCAATGATGGCAGCGGCAGCCGGATTGCCTCCTGAGCCTCGCCCGTCACCCATGCTAGCCCGCGCAATCTCGGGGTGGCTCGTGTATGCGAATTCGCGTTGGAGGTTGACTGCGGTCGCCGTCACAAACGCTCCTACTGCCGCAACGGCAACGAACGCGAGGGCGGCACGGTGACCAAACAGACGGCGCCCCGAGAAATGCATGTATGCCAGCACAAGGCATACAGGCAAAAGATGAAAAACGTAACTGGCACGACTGAGAATTGAGACGCCGACGATGAAGCCTTCCAGTATCACGATGACGATGCCAAGCTTCACATTGCTGCGACTCAGTACGCTGAGGTACATCAGCGTGGCGACGCCGAGGGCGAAACCGGTCGACATGAGCCAACTCACCAGCGCATTACCCGGATAAGGCAGGATGACATCGGGTGGCAGGCCCACGCGTAAGATATTCAAGTCGGCATTTATCACTCCCAAGCCGAGTATGGCGAGAAACGACAACAGCCATGCCCACTTGAGCGCCGAGGGCAACCAGGGCTTCGCGCGCGGCCGCACGGTGTTCTCTCGCATAGGCACGTAGAAGCGCGACGCTACAAGGAAGGCGATGGCAAAGCCCATCATCCCTATGGTGGAAACGTGCAGAAGCTCTGAAAATTGAGCTGGAAGGAATTTGAATTTGCCGAGCGGCTCGATATAAGGATAGCCGACGATAAAGTGACAGGAAATTTTCAGCCAAATGCCTAGCCACACGAACAAGGCCAAAACGCCCGTGCCATAGGAGCGAGACTTGAATATCCCGATGTCGAGCATCAAGGCCGCACTGAGCGTGAAGAAAAAGAAATCGACAGCGTTGCCACCATAAATGCCAACAGCAACTAATCCCACCACCACGTGCAGTCCCCAAAGCACTGCACGGCCCCCACCTACCATACGCTGCATGATCACAATTTTCCCGTTTGGATCGAAGATGACGTCGGACTTCTCGTGAACCGTTTTCCGGTCAGCGCCGGACCAGAAAATAATATTCGCTTACCGCATGCCGTGTTGTGTATTGCGTGCCCTACTATCAAATCTCTTTGTCGGTTCGCCGCAGAGCACAGCTCGCAGCGAACGTATTGCATCCCGGAATCAATGGATGCAAAAGCCGAGCTGGCCATCGCACCTGACCAAGCTAATTCGGCTGTCGCCGGACATCAAGTGTTGCGCTATCGTCGCGAGGAGGCAATTCTCAACGCGGTCGAACCATGCCGTTACAGCTGACCACAAGTGTGGAGTAGCGAATTGAAATAGCGTGTGCGTCCGCTCGTGCGCAGAAATTGGCGGCCTGCTTCACGCATTTCCTGCCATCGCCTGTCGGACATACTCAACACGGCATCGCAAACTTCGTCATATCCGGCGTAATCACGCATATCCACAAATGCCTCGGATGGTACCAGCGAATGGATATCCGGTGCCCCCCAATATATCGGAACCGTACCCGCGTAAAGGCAGTCGAAGATCTTCTCCGTGAGGTATCCCGTCATCGGCATGTTTTCGAAGCATAGCGAAAATCGATAATTCGCCAATACGTCAAATTTCGATTCACAACTGCCGCGGTACGCCTGCATGAGCGCACGATAATGACGCCAATATGGCAACCATGCCGATTGTCGCGACCAACGCCGGCTCCAGCCGCGTCCATACAAATCAATCGCGTCCCGCTTGCCAAGCTGCGCAACAGCCTCAATGCGCTTGCTATAAAATTCTGGGCGGCGAAAACGTGGATTATGATTACCCGCGATGACAACCAGTTTATTCTGGCGGTTCGTTCTACTCCAGGCGCCCGGGACTTCAGACTCATAAGGTTGTGGCCAGTCAAGCTTCTCCAGCTTGTTAACGTTTACACCCCTTAGCGAGTATCCGTCCCCGATCGTATTATGAACAAGGACCGATTCAAATTGTTGCGATATTTCCGGCAACGCCGAGTACATCTTGGGGGCAACCAGTGGCGGCTCAAATAGAAAGAACCCCCTGAACCGAATATCATCCCGCCCTTGCAGTGGTTGGTAGCCATTCAGCAGCCCCATGGACCAGTAGTGGTTCTGCTTGGCGACGACGCGCCCTTCGCGCAGCGCGTCGGCAGTATGTACGGGAATCCCTCGCGCCATCAATTGCTCCCTCAGCCGGATGAAGGGTTGAAGGGTGCCGTCGCGATTCAGGAATGCATTGCTGGCGTCAAATAACCGATCACCCAAGAAATGTTCGCTTGAAGGGTCGATAAATACCGCATGGTCGGGAAAAAACTGCACCATTTAAAACCACTCCCTATACGCTTTTGAAATTCTGGTGCTGTCCCATTTCATAAAATACTCGTGCAAAACGCTTTGCATAAGTATGCTCGGACATGGTGCGCTCGTAAGCTGCGTCCGCTATGCGGTTACGCAACGCTTCGTCATCCAGGTAATAGCGGACTTTCTCAACCAGATCGTCAGGATCGAGATAGATCGCCATTTCTTCGCCCAGACGATAACACCGCTCCAGGCCGTCGACGTAATATGACAGTTGAAACGCCCTGCAGGCGTTGATCTCGAAATGACGTGCCTTCAGTTGCTCCACGCTCTTCTTCGATCGCAAACGATTCAACAGCGCTCGTGGCGACGAAGCGAGAAAGCGAACATCCCACGAAGTGGAATTCGAAAGATTCAAATTAATCCTGCTTTCGTTGAATATTTTCACCATCTCTTCGTGAGCGACGATGCCGTTAGGCCACCGATACCCCGCCACGTACACAGAGATACCAGCCTTTTCGAGCCGTTTGATCAACCACTCGCGATGGGGGTGCCAGGCACCAACAAACGATACATCGTACTTCTTCTCAAGGCCGAGTGGTTTGTAGCGAGCCTCGTTGGCTCCGAACGGCATGTGAAGTGAGTGGTGCATGCCGAGGCGCTCGTATTTGCGCTTGCTTTCAAAATCGGGCGATGTGAAATAATGAAAATGCGGAGCCCAAAAACGCGAAAAATCGACCCGCCACGTGTCGTCGTGAAAAAAACACAAGGTTTGCGTATGACCGCCGACCTTATCCACCGCTTCGGGTGTCAACTGGTCGGTATACAAAGAGAAAATGGCGACGTCGGGCTTCATCGCGGTGACACGATCAAGCAAGGCGTCGTTCATCGCGGCCTTCCCCAGTCGCCTAAGTTCTTCCATGTAATCGAACAGTTCGACGTCGTAGCCCGTTGCCTTGAGACTTTCAAAGAAGTTGTAGTACTCGTACGAGCGACCGCGTGAACGGTCCCCGTAGTCATATTCCATGCACACGAGCAGGATTTTCATAATTCTTTAAGGATTTTGGAGCGTCTGAGCATCAGCATGGCAACGGGAGACCAGAGACACGCGATCAACGCCGTACCGACTAGCGGTGTCACGCGCCCGCCAAGACCGTCGACCCAAGGTCGAAGCAGTATTGATATGGCAACGCCCATTGCGGCAACGACCGTCACCTTCAGCAACGGCCGTAGACTGGGGCGCATTACAAAACCCGTACCGCGCGAATGCCAGTAGAGCTGAAGTACTACCAAGGCTCCTCCAATTGCGATCGAGGGTGCCACACAGTCGAGCCCAGCGTGCGGCAGCGCGAGAAACACCAAGCCAAATGTCGCAGTCGCGCCAACCAGGTTGGGCACGACAAGCGATCGCGTCTGCATGCGCAAATGAGCGCCCAGGCCGAATAGTCCGATCAGTATGCGAATCCACTCCGCAATCGCACCAAACGCCACGAAACGTGTGGCGCCCTGATACTGCGGACCCAACATTAACGCGGTTAGATAGGGGGTGCCCGCCAGCAGCGCGGAGACGCCCAGAATCGAGAACGGCAGCAGTTTGTCGGCATAGCGAACCCACGCCGTCGCTCGGACGTGCCGATCCGGATCGTTTGCCTGGCGGTAGAAAGCGGGCTGAAACCAGGTTGTCAGGATCGTTTCGGCGGCGGCCAGTAACGCGGCGGCAATGCCATATCCTGCGACAAACAGACCGAGGTCCGCGAGTCCCAACTCCTTGGCCAGAACGAATCGGTATCCCTGCATTTGCAGCCAATTCAAGCCGGCAGCCAAGGCCACGGGCCAGCAAAATTGAAACAGGGCGACGCATCGCTCCCTAGTCAGTACGCCACGTAGCCCCCTGGATTGGTGCGTTACCGCCGAGGAAAAGAAGACGACGTAGCCAAGTACGGAGAACACGATCTGCCCGATCATGACACCGGTCAGCCAGCTTTCCGCGCTTGCCGACCATAGGTGTACGAGCACAACGGAGAACGCCAATCCAGAGATCAAGGTTGCCAGGGTCAGCACGACGAACGCGCGCGCCCGCCCGATCATGTTCAGCGACGGCACGAGTGTTTGATTGACGGTGGCAAACAGAATGGAACCGGCAACCAACGATGCTGGCCACCATGTGCCGGTTCCGGGTGGCACGAGCCGGGTGTGAAACAGTGCCCAGACAATGGTCGCAGCAACAATCGCGACACCGGCCAGATAGAGACAGTAGGCGTGGAAATAGCCACGCATCGTCTTGTTGTCCTGCCACGCGTGCAGTCGCCGGTTGATGAACATCCCGACGGGGTTGATTAGCAGCATGGCGAAGAATGCAACGCTGCTGGTGATCAGCGTCGCCTTGCCCAACTCGTGCGGCGGCAATATAGTCGTCATGACCTTGACCGTAAGGAACATCACCGCAAACTGCAGTAGGCGGCCGACGAGTACAAAAATCACAGTGGTTTTGTCCAAAATGGGAGCAAACGGATGCTCCTGTAGGAGTGCGCTCAGCGGGAGCGCATCAGCAATTTTCGACTGAGCGAAGGGTGCTTGAGGCCAAGTCGACACCCCATGAACAGCAGGTATTGGCTAACGGTGCGATAGCACCATGCGCGTTCGCAGGCAGGGCGTTGTCGCTGCGCCCGCCACCAGTTGAGCCAGTAGACGAAACGGTACTCGGCAACCGCCGACGAGCGGGGCGTAATGTTCGACAGCCGGTACACATGGCGCAACAGCCGTAGTCGCTGCCCGATCGACTCCACCCGGCTGTCGTTGCTTGCGTGAACGCGATACAGCATGTTCGGCTCGGGCAACCAGAGCATCGGTGCACGTCTTAACACGCTCATCAAGAATGCGAGGTCGGCGTGCTTGCCGCCTTCCTCCGGTTTTAGGGACAGGCCATCGAGCCACTTGCGGCGGTACATATACCCCGGAAACGGTGCGGGCCTCGGGCCCGTCAAGGTTAGGTAGGGCGTCACCAACGCTTCGACCGACGCAATCTCGTGCGGCTCGGTGCAATCGCCCATAACGCGCCGCGGCGTTACCTTGTCTCCCATCATGATATTGGCGTTGCAAGCTACCGCACCCAACTCCGGACGGGCGACGAGAGCATCGCGCAAGGCCGCGACGAAGCCGGGAAGAATCAAGTCGTCGTCGTGGAAATAGACGACGAACTCAGCTGAGCTTTCCGCGATAACGACGTGGAAATGATCCAGTGCAGGTAGCGCCGGCCGACGTCTGAGATAGGTCACAAGAGGAAATTCCCTCGCTACCATGCGCTCGACCTCATCGCCCTCCGAGTTATCCGAGACGATGACCTGAACGTCGTCATTCATCTCGCTCATTGCCGAACGCAAGGTCTCCTGCAGATATGCCGGTCGATCGCGAGAAAGGATGTACAACTGCACCTTCGCAGTCGTCATGTCGCGGCTCCGCCTGAACTCGACAGGATGCCCTCGATGCGCCTGCGAATCGTGGGAGTATCCAGTCGATGCTCGCTGAGCAGATATTCGTACGTACCGCAGTAGGCGGAGAACCGGTCTTCCACACCGATTCGGTGGACGCGCGGAGTTTTCGTCCCTAGATCGATGAGGCTTTCGGCCACGCAACTACCCAGTCCGCCGCCGACGACGTGTTCTTCCAGCACGAAGATGTCCTTTGCGCACGCACCGATGCCACGTAATGCCGACATGTCGAGTGGTTTGATTGACGGGATGCTCCAAACGTCGGCCTGCATGCCCGCATCGACCAGATTGACTGCCGCATGCACCATTGAGCCGGTCGCGATCAAAACAATCTCGCGATTGCGTTCGCGCACCTTAAGGGCCGTACCGGGTGTCAGGGTGAGTGCGGCGTCATGCACATCGCCACGATCCGACTTGCCCATGCGAAGGTACACTGGGCCGCGCGTGTCGAAAGCAAGCCGCATGGTCGCCGCCATCTCGTAACGATCCGCCGGCGACAAGATTGTCAGTCCCGGCAACGGACGGGTCACGGCGACATCTTCCATCGACTGATGGCTCGCGCCTAAGTGGCTGTAGACAAATCCGGCGCCGTCGCCAATCAGCATGACCGGCAGGTTCTCGTAGCAGATGTCGATCTTGATTTGCTCAAGCACGCGTACGGGAACGAATGCCGCAAGGCCGTACACTACAGGCCGAAAGCCTGCGCGCGCCAACCCGGCGGCCACACCAACCATATTTTGTTCGGCGACGCCACAGTTGATATATTGATTCGGGCAAGCGCGACGAAACGCGTCAAACAGCGCATAGCCATGATCGCCGGTCAACAGCAGAATTTTTGGATTGGCCAGCGCGGCGCTTACCAGAGCATCTGAGAATGCGGCTCTCATTTGGCAGATCCCAATTCATTCATTGCATGACGATAGGTGTCGTTATTCAGACGAGTGTAATGCCAGATATTGGCATTCTCCATGAACGACACGCCCTTGCCCTTGATCGTGTTGGCCACGATCGCCTTAGGACGGCCATCGCGCCGTCGCCGTGCGGCCGCATAGGCAGCGCCGATCGCACTCTCGTCGTGTCCGTCGATGGTGACGGCATCGAAGCCGAAGGCCGCGAACTTGGCTTCGATATTGCCGAGCCCCATGACCTCGTCGGTCGATCCCATTGCCTGAAAGCCATTCTTGTCAATGATGACCACGAGATTATCGAGCTTGAATTGGCTCGCGAACAACGCAGACTCCCAGATTGTGCCCTCGTTAATTTCGCCATCACCCACCACGGCATAGCACATCTGGTCGGTGTGATTAAGCTTGGCCGCAAGCGCAAGACCCGTGGCCACCGATAACCCATGGCCAAGCGAGCCTGTGGTCGCTTCCACTCCAGGGACATGCACATCCGCGAGTCCCTTCAAGCGTGTGCCGTCCTTAAAATAGTTCGCCAGATCCTCCTGCGTCAACCAACCGAGTTCGGCAAGACAGACGTATTGGGCCATGACGCCATGGCCCTTGCTCAGGACGAGGTAATCGCGTTCCGGCGCATCGGGCTGGTCGACCCTGATCCTCAGATGATCGCGATACAGAACGGCAATCAGTTCAACGATGGAGAACGCACAGCCGATATGCACGGTGCTACCGGCATACGCCATGTCGATGATCGCTCTACGAATCGCTTGTGGGTTAAATTTGCTCATAGTCTGGTCGTCATCCGAGCCCAGGAAATGGTCTTGTGAATGGCATCGTTCAGACCGACGTATTCCTCCAGACCCAGTTCGCCCCGCGCCTTGGATGTGTCGGGGACGTAGCGTTGCGGCAGGCCGCCAGTCGGCGTGCCGGCAATGGTCAGTGCTGCGTTCGAACCGCTTACGTCGCGAATACACTCGGCCAACGTGCGGATAGAGACAACATGCTCCGACCCCACGTTGTAGGCAGCGCCGGCGGTGCCGCGCATCAGCATTTGCAGCAGCCAGGCGCAGGCGTCAGCTACGTACAGATATGTCCTGCACGGGCTGCCGTCACCCTGTATCTGTATCGGATTGCCGGCGACGGCATCGCGAATGAAATTACCTGCGGCAAAGGTTCCTTCTAGAGGTAGGCCCGGGCCAATCAATGCGTAAATGCGTGCAATGCAGGCCGCCATGGCGGTGTGCTCCGATATCGCGCACGTTAGCCATTCCGCCGCCCGCTTGCCCTGTCCATAGGCACTGGCGACATCCAGTGGCGATGGAGCCTGCGTAAACGTTTCGGAAATCGCCGCCACTTCCGGTGGTTGTGGTCCGTACACGGCACCACTCGAGGTCAGCAAGAATCGCTGAGCACCGTTCTCCAATGCGGCCTCGAGCACTCGACGGGTTCCCATCAACGCCGTATCGAAGGTCTGCAAACGGTTTGCTGCCTTGCGAGGATCCGAAACGTCGGTCGCCGCGTGAATGCACAAGTCAATCGCGCCGATATTGCGATCGAACGATACGGCGTCCCCGCGCACGAACCGAACGTGAGACGCGCCAAATACCTGTATCGCTCGCGCGCACGCGGCGTCGGGATCGCGGCTCAGTGCCACGACCTGGATGTCGCTACCGAGCATAGCGTTCGCGTGCCGCACGATTTCCACCAGCCAGGTGCCGATGAAGCCAGTTGCGCCAGTGAGGAACAGACGCGCGCCGCGATAGCGTTGCCAAAACTCGGCAGTCCGTTCGACAACCTGCTCGATATCCTGCGAAGGCAAGGCGATAAACATGGCCGTCGCTTAGAAGTTGACGCCCAGGTATGTTTCGATCTTCTCTGCAACGAAGTCGAGCATCTCGGTCGACAGGCCCGGATAAATGCCCACCCAGAACGTCTGATTCATGATGATATCGGTGTTGGTCAGTTCGCCGACAACGCGATACTTCTGATTGATCATGTACGGCTGACGCGTCAGGTTGCCAGCAAACAGCAGGCGCGTGCCAATCTTGTTCTGGTCGAGATACGCGAGAAGATCAACGCGGTTGAAACCGACATCGGACTTCAGCGTAATCGGGAAACCGAACCAGGACGGATCAGAATTCGGCGTGGCTTCCGGAAGAATCAGGAATTCAGTGCATGTCTGCAGGCGATCCTTCAGGTAGGCGAAGTTGCGCTTGCGAGCCTCGATAAACTCCGTAGCACGGTCGAGCTGTGCAAGACCGCAGGCGGCCTGCATGTCGGTGATCTTGAGGTTGTAGCCAAGATGCGAATACGTGTACTTGTGATCGTAGCCAGCGGGCAAGTTGCCGAGCTTCCAGCAGAAGCGCTTGCCGCATGTATTGTCCTTGCCCGGCGGGCAATAACAATCGCGGCCCCAGTCACGGAACGATTCGGCAATACGTTTAAGGTCGGGGTTGTTGGTAAATACCGCGCCACCCTCGCCCATCGTGATGTGGTGCGCTGGGTAGAAACTGAGCGTGCCGATATCCCCAAACGTCCCGACAAGCTTGCCATCGTATGTCGAACCGAGAGCATCGCAGCAGTCCTCGATTAGCCAGAGGTTATGCTGTTTGCATAGCTTGGTAATGGCCTCGAGATTGTATGGATTGCCTAGCGTATGCGCGAGCATGATCGCTTTGGTCTTGGGGGTGATGGCCGCTTCGATCTTGCTTGCGTCGATGTTGTAGGTGCCGAGTTCGACATCGACGAATACGGGTACCGCACCGAATTGAATGATCGGGTTGACCGTGGTCGGGAACCCCGCGGCCACGCCGATGACTTCGTCACCTTGCTTGATCGCTCGATCGCCCAGTTGAGGTGACGTCAACGTCGAGAACGCCACCAGATTCGCCGACGATCCAGAGTTGACCGTGATCAGATACCGAACGCCGAGGAAGGCGGCCAGGCGCTGCTCGAAGGCATCGTTGAAGCGCCCTGTGGTTAGCCAGCCGTCGAGTGAGGCATCGACCATGTACTCCAGCTCTTTCGAACCGATGACTTTGCCAGACGGCGGAACGACGGTGATGCCCGGCTCGAAGTCGGGACGCTGTGTCGACAGTTCGCCATATTGGCGAACCAATTGACGAATCTCTTCGCGAAGTTGGTCTTTATTCATAAATTCCATTGCTGCTGTTTTGATACTCGGCGATTTGAGACAACGTCATCGCACGCATATCAATTTTGTTAAGGTGTGCTTTGTGCCAGGCGACAATTTTTTCCAGCGCCTGAACAAGTGTCCAGCTCGGCCGCCACGACAATTGCGAGTGCGCCTTGGTGCAATCGAGTTTCAGAATATTGGCTTCGTGCGGCTGCGGATTCGCGTCAAGTTGCCAGGTGCGCCCGTCGCCCCATAGCTCCACGAATCGTTCGGCGATCCATTGCACGGGCCGCGCGTCTTCTGCTGCGGGTCCGAAGTTCCATCCTTCCGCGAACGCCGCGCCGCCCTCATAAAGCTTCTCGGCCAGCAACAGGTAACCGCTGAGCGGCTCTAGCACATGCTGCCAAGGTCGGATGGCATGCGGACTACGCACAAGAATGTCACTGCCTTGCACCATGGCCCGAACAATATCGGGTACCAATCGATCCAATGCCCAATCGCCACCGCCAATGACGTTGCCTGCACGCGCGCTTGCCAAGCCCACGCCATGTTCCCCGTGGCGTTGCGGATTGAAATATGAGCTTCGATACGCGGCCGTGACGAGTTCGGCACAACCTTTACTGCTACTGTATGGATCGTAGCCGCCCATCGCCTCGTTCTCGCGATAAGGCCACGGCCACTCGCGATTCTCGTAGCATTTGTCGCTGGTTACGTTGACCACCGATTTAATCCCCGGTGTTGCACGCACGGCTTCCAGCAGATGGACAAGCCCCATTACGTTTGTCGAGTATGTCTCGACCGGCTCCGCATACGAATAGCGGACTAACGGCTGCGCTGCCATATGAATGACGATCTGGGGCTGTGCTTCGCTGACTGCTCGACGCAGCGAGGCACCGTCACGCACATCACCGATCACCGAGCGCATGTTCTCCGCTACCCGGGCGACCTCGAACAGACTGGGCTCCGTCGCTGCAGGCAACGCGTAACCGGTGACTTCGGCGCCGAGCTGCTGTAGCCAAAGCGCCAGCCAGCCCCCCTTGAAGCCGGTATGGCCTGTCAGAAAAACGCGCTTACCGCGCCAGAATTCTGGATTCATCACCATGTCTTCCACGGCGCCTTGCCGCTGGCCCACAGATCCTCCAGCAACACTTTGTCACGCAACGTATCCATCGGCTGCCAGAAACCATCGTGGGAGTAAGCTGCCAACTGACCGCTGCTCGCCAGGCATTCGAGCGGCGCGCGCTCCCAGATCGTGCTGTCGTCGCGGATCAGGTCAATAACCTTTGGCGAGAGTACAAAAAAGCCACCGTTGACCTTCGCGCCGTCGCCCTTGGGCTTTTCTTCGAACGTCAACACGCGATTACCTTGCATATCGAGCGCACCAAATCGGCCCGGCGGCGTGACCGCAGTCAGGGTCGCCTGAACGCCTGCGCTGCGGTGGGATGCGATGAGTTTGGTGATATCCACATCACTGACGCCATCGCCGTAAGTGAAGCAGAATGCCTCCTCGTTCTCCACGTAGCGCGCCACCCGCCTCAGTCGGCCGCCAGTCATGGTTTCCTCGCCGGTATCCACCAACGTCACACGCCACGGTTCGGCGTGCCGCTGATGTACTTCCATCTCGTTTCGCTGCATGTCAAAGGTCACGTCTGACGTATGCAGGAAGTAATTGGCGAAGTATTCCTTGATAACGTAGCCCTTGTACCCGCAGCAAATTACGAAATCGTTGACGCCATGCGTCGAATACATCTTTAAGATGTGCCAGAGAATCGGCTTGCCGCCGATCTCGATCATCGGCTTGGGCTTGAGATGGGTTTCTTCGGAAATCCGGGTTCCAAGTCCACCAGCGAGAATGACTGCTTTCATGACTTAGATTTGCCTCAACGCGGTAATGGCGCTTTCAATCGGATAGTGATGGTTGCCAACGAACAGGCCGGAATGATCGATGTGCTCCGCGTTTCGCAATTCCCCGGCAATCGAATGGTCGAAATACTTCACGACATCGTTCTTGGCAAAGTTTCCTGCCACGATGGGGCGGCACTCGAAGCCGGCTTCGTTGAGTCGCTTGACGAGCGTATCACGCGTCAGCGACGAACCCCGACGAATCACCAGGCTGAACCCGAACCAGCTGCTTTCGCCGATTTCGCGTTGGATCATCAACTCCGGATGGTTTGCCATCGCTTCTTGAAGCAATGCGCCATTGGCGCGCCGCGCGCGAATCAACTCCGGTAACCGCTTGACCTGCTCAATACCGATCGCGCCCGACATCTCCAGCGGACGGACGTTATAGCCTGGCAGCATAAAGCGGAACGATTCCTTGAACGGATCATCGCTCTTCTCGCCGCACACATGATTGAACTTCGGCAGGTTGCGAGTCCAGCCATGCGCGCGCAACGACAGAAGGATGTGGTAGAGCTCCTCGTCGTCAGTGACGATCATGCCGCCTTCCATCGTCGAGATATGGTGCGAGAAAAAAGCGCTGTAGCTGCCCATGATCCCGAACGTACCGGCCTGGCGGTTCTCGAACGTCGCTCCCATCGACTCGCAGTTGTCTTCGATCATGACGATTTCGCGCTCGCCGATAATCTGCTTGAGGCGGGCGAAGTTATTGGGGTTGCCCAGCAGGTTCACGACCATGATCGCGCGAGTTTTTTCGGTGATCGCCGCTTCGAGTGCGTCCAGATCGTAGTTGAGCGTCTCGAGATCGATATCGACAAAACGCAGCTTCAGTCCGTATTGATACAGAGGATAGTATGTGGTGCTCCACGACACAGCGGGCACGATCACTTCATCGCCTCGCTCCAGCTTGAACGCCGGATTCTTCGTGTAGAACTGTGCCGCCACCATCAATAGATTGGCCGAGGATCCGGAATTCACCATCACGCAATACTTGCTGCCGACATAGTCAGCAAAGCAACGCTCGAATTCCGCTACTTTCGGCCCCATGGAAAACATGCCAGACGCGACAACGCGCTGAATGGCGTCATACTCCTCGGCCCCCCAGGAAGACGTAGCGAGTGGATATTGAAAGCTCATCCGAGATAGTCCTTCAAGTAATAGTCGTAGGTTTTGGCAATGCCGTCCTCGAGACTTGATTTCGCTTGCCAGCCCCAGGTGGTTTGTCTTTCGATCGACACGAGTTTCTGCTTCATGCCGACCGGTTTGCTCAGATCGTGCTCGAACTTGCCCTTCCAACCGATGACTCTCGCGGCGATTTCATAATATTCATTGATGCTGAAATCATGACCCAGCCCGATGTTTGTCATCTCGGGCAGTCCCTCGAAGTCGTCGAGCGCATGGAGAACTGCATCGGCAAAATCGCCGGAGTACATGAACTCGCGCCGTGCCGTGCCATCGCCCCAGATCTCGACCGAGTCCTGCTCGGAAACCTTGGCGGTGTGGACCTTGTGGATAATGGCCGGAATCAGATGCGAATTCTGTGGCGCGAACTTGTCGAAGCGGCCGTAGAGGTTGCAGGGAATGAGCGTCTTGTAGTCGAGTCGGCTGTTTTCACGACGCACATACTGGCAAAGCCGTGCGGTCACGATCTTGGCGATTGCATAGCCCTCGTTCGTCGGCTCAAGCTCGCCTTGCAGTACCATTTCCTCCAATAGCGGGTTCGCGGCATTGCGCGGATACATGCAAGAGCTTCCGAGGTTCAGTAACCGCGGCACGCCGATGGCCTTGGCGGCCATGACCACGTTGCGTCCCATGTCGAGATTCTTGACAAGAAAATCGACCGGTGCCGCAATATTTGCCTGTATGCCGCCAACCAGCCCGGCAGCGTGGATCACGACATCGGGAAGGTGTTCGGCCATGTAGGCTTCAACCTTCGCATAGTCGCACAGATCAAGCTCGCGCGAGGTTGGGGTCAGGAATGTCCGTTGGCCCGCACCGGCACGCTCGACGATATTCCGTCCGACCATGCCGCCGCCGCCTGTCAACAAGATGCGCTGCATGTTCAGCCTTGATAGCGCAGGGCCTTGTGCCCCGAGGCCTTGACCTGCAACTCGAACGCCGCTTCGCGGAGATCGGACTCGGCCATTTCGCGTACCAGCTCGGCAAAGCTCGTCTGTGGCTTCCAGCCCAACTTGTCGTGTGCCTTGCTCGCGTCGCCCAGGAGCGTCTCGACTTCGGTCGGGCGGAAATAGCGCGGATCCACGGCAACGACGGCCTTGCCGATCAGCTTCTGCGCACCATCGCCTTCGGCAGCGGTCAGAATGCCCACCTCATCGACCCCCTCGCCGCGCCACTCAAACTGGAGACCAAGCGCATCGCCGGCGCGATTGACGAAATCGCGCACACTATGCTGCTCGCCGGTCGCGATCACGAAGTCGTCCGGAGTGTCCTGCTGCAACATCAACCACTGCATCTCGACGTAATCGCGAGCGTGGCCCCAGTCACGCAAGGCATTCAGGTTGCCAAGGAACAGATTTTCCTGCAGGCCGAGCTTGATGCGCGCGAGGGCACGGGTGATTTTGCGCGTGACAAACGTTTCGCCACGAATCGGACTTTCGTGATTGAACAGAATGCCGTTGCAGGCGTACATGCCGTAAGCTTCGCGATAGTTCACCGTGATCCAGTACGCGTAAAGTTTGGCTACGGCATAGGGGCTACGCGGGTAGAACGGCGTGGTTTCCTTCTGCGGAATCTCTTGCACCAAACCGTACAGTTCGGATGTCGATGCCTGGTAAAAACGGGTCTTCTTTTCCAGGCCGAGAATCCGCATAGCTTCGAGAATTCGCAATGCGCCCAATCCGTCGGAATTGGCCGTGTATTCGGGTTCTTCGAACGACACTGCCACGTGACTCTGTGCGGCGAGGTTATAGATCTCGTCCGGCTTCGTTTGCTGAATGATGCGCACGAGACTCGATGAGTCGGTCAGGTCGCCATGATGCAGTATGAAGCGCGGATTCGGGACGTGCGGGTCTTGGAACAGATGGTCAATCCGATCCGTGTTGAACAGCGAAGTACGGCGCTTGATGCCGTGGACTTCATAGCCCTTGCCAAGCAAGAACTCGGCTAGGTACGCGCCATCCTGCCCCGTAACGCCCGTAATCAGGGCAACTTTGCGTTCGCTTTCAGCCATTTGTTCGTCCATAAGTATCTTCAAATCGTACAATGTCGTCCTCGTCCAGATAGCTGCCAGACTGGACCTCGATGATTTCGAGATCAAATTTGCCCGGGTTCTCCAGCCGGTGGATGGTCCCCAGCGGGATGTAGGTCGACTGGTTTTCCGACAGCAGGATAGTTTCGTCGCCTCGCGTCACCTTGGCCGTGCCGTGCACTACGACCCAGTGCTCTGCGCGGTGATGGTGCATCTGCAGGCTGAGCGATGCACCCGGTTTCACAACAATGCGCTTGACCTGGAACCGCTGACCGGCGTCAATGCTGTCGTACCAGCCCCAGGGGCGGTGCACTTTGCGGTGGGCGTTAGCTTGGCCATATTGCTCCACCTTGAGGCGCGCCACGATATGCTTGACATCTTGGGTGGCGTCCTTGTGGGCCACCAAAATGGCATCGGGTGTCTCGACCACGACCAGGTCGTCCACGCCAACACACGCCACCACGCGATCTTCGGCAAATACGAGATTCTCGTGTGCATTGTGCATAAGCACATCACCGCGTGTGACGTTGCCTGCATCGTCCTTTTCGGAAACCTGCCACAGGGAGTCCCACGAGCCGACGTCTGACCAGCCTGCCGTCAAGGGGATCACGTGGCAGGGCATCTCGGCAGATTGGGCGGCCGACAGCGGTTCCATCACCGCGTAATCGACTGAGTCCGACGGGCACGCATCGAAGGCGGCAGCATCGAGTCGGCGAAAATCAACTTCCGTGCGGCCGCCGTCGACAGCTGCGCGACAGGCTTCAAGCATCGCTGGTTGGAAGCGCGCCAAGGCTCGAATCCAGGCGCTCGCGCGTAATACGAACAGCCCACTGTTCCAGAGATATTCGCCGCTTTTAAGATATTGCTGTGCAGTAGCGTTGTCCGGCTTTTCGACAAATTGCGTCAGCGCCAGCGCAACACCGTCAGTCCGTCGCTGACCTGTGCGAATGTAGCCGTAACCCGTCTCGGCTCGGTCAGGCACAATACCGAAGGTCACGATCCCGCCATCAGCGGCGAGCGGGAGTGCCGATACCACGGCTGCCTCAAACGCCGCCACGTCGCTGATCACATGATCAGCAGGCATTGCGAGCAGTACTGGGTCTGCGTCCGATTGCATGGCGACCAGGGCTGCCAGGGTGAGCGCCGGGGCAGTATTTCGGCCAAACGGTTCAAGCACGATTCGGCTCGAAGGCTTGCCCGCCGCTAACATCTGCTCTGCAGTAATGAAGCGGTACGCCTCATTGCAGACGATGATGGGTGCTCTCAGTGCCGCAGTTTCTGCCAATCCATCCACGCGCCGGGCCGTTTCTTGCAACATCGAGCGTTCGCATGTTAACGGCAGTAACTGCTTCGGATATTGCTCACGCGACAGCGGCCATAAGCGCGTGCCGGATCCACCCGAAAGAATCACCGGCTGAAGCACTACTTCGCCAAGTTCCATACTGTTCCAGTACAAATCGCAGGTTGAATGGTTTGAGGAGATGCATCGTCATCCGTTGGCTGCTCGCGTATGCCGAACGTTGATCGCCTAATTGAACTTGCTCCAGGGGGCCATTTGCCCGGGCGCTGAGCTTCGCCGACTAAAGCGGCGCTTTGGCGCCGAGTTTGCCAGATGCGTCGATTTCCTCTTGCAGCGCATCGATTTCGCGCCGCATCGCCTCGTATTCCTCTTGCTTCCGACTCAAATAGGACAACGTCAGCTTGGCCTTGGCCTCAATGCCAGCGGGCGTTAGCAAGTAAGCGTAAGCGCGCTTGTTTTCACTGTTGCGGAAGTTCTGTACTTTGACCCAACTCCTCCCCAGCAGGCCGCGCAAGCAGTAATTGGCTTTGCCCAAGCTGACGCCGAGAACCCTGGCGAGTTCTCTCTGAGAGATCGTAGGGTTCTCCGCCAACAATCGCAGTATTCGGTAGTGAATCTCGTCCATATCCGAAGCGGAACATAGCGGCAGGCCCAAGCGGCGATCGCTCCCGATGTTGGCTCCTACGTAGGGTTATTCGAATCGCAGCCAACGTTCAATCGTTGAACTGAAGCCCGGATTCGACCATGACTTGCCAGACGTGTCAACTGTCCGGTAAGGCAGGCACAGCAACGTTGCCGTTCGTCGGCCAAAACACGCGGTTATGGGATGCCGAGGGTTGCACATATGCAACGTCCAACGACCCGAGGTGTTTTACAATCCTGCTTCATTCGCCCGAATGATATCGCCCAAGTACTTCGCCGACCTATCCGGGAAGAGGTAGTCGATCGCCACGATGGCGACGCTGCGCTGAGCCGGTCCCATTAATTACACCGCCGCTGAAGCCGTTGTGCGCCACCCCCTCGATTTCGCCTTACGGTCCGACAGGCAATCCGACGCCATTGGCCTGATTCGACACCGATAACTATGTCCAGCAAGTTAATCATCCACGCCGCGAACGTCCATCAGGGCGGCGGCCGAACATTGCTCGACGCGCTGCTCGGGCAAACCCCTGGAGGCCCGATCACAGCGTTGCTGGACAGTCGTATGGAGCTGTCAGACGGCGCGGTGCAAGGCATCGATATCGTGCGCGTCAAACCTACGCCGATGGCACGCCTGAGCGCCGAGCGGTGGTTGGCCGCCAATACGGGCAGCGGCGATGTTGTGCTCTGCTTTGGCAACTTGCCGCCCCTGTTCAAGCTGCGCGGCTGGGTGCGTGTCTTTCTGCAAAACCGCTACCTGATCGACAAGACCCCCTTGGACAACTTCTCGCTTAAAAGCCGCGTGCGTATTTCCATTGAGCGCAGATGGCTTTCGGGATGTATCGGCAACGTCGATGAATTCATCGTGCAGACGCCCACCATGAAGCGGTTGCTTGACGAGAAAACGCATGGAGAGCCGCCGTCGCATGTTCTGCCGTTTGTTACCGATAAACAGCATTACTCGCGTGGCATCGGCGCGGGCGAAACCGCTCGAACAGCTTGCCAGGGCCGTTTCGTCTACGTGTCATCTGGCGAGCCGCACAAAAACCATCGTACCTTGCTGAAGGCCTGGTGCCTGTTGGCCGAAGAGGGGCTGTTTCCGAGCCTGCAAGTCACGCTGGACGCCACGCGATTCGCCGACTTGTGCGGCGAAATCGACGTTATGCGCGCTCGCCATGGGCTTCGTGTCAGGAATCTCGGCCATGTGCCGCACAGCGAAATCCGCGCGTTGTACGCGAATGCTGACGCACTGATCTTTCCGTCTACGCTGGAGTCGTTTGGCTTACCATTGATCGAGGCCAGACAAGCCGGGTTGCACGTGCTCGCCCCTGAGCTCGACTACGTTCGCGATGTGCTCGATCCCGAGGCCGCGTTCGATCCCTATTCGCCGTACTCGATAGCGCGCGCGGTCAAGCGCTTCTGCGGCAATCAAGAACCTTCATTGCCATTGCGCGATGCCTCCGAATTTATGAATTGCATCGTTAAAAAGGACAGACTATCGTGCGAGTCCTGATTGTCAGCCAGCACTTTTGGCCCGAGAGCTTCCGTATCAACGAGGTTGCGAAATCGCTCAGCGAGAAAGGCGTCGAAGTCGAGATTCTGACCGGTAAGCCCAACTATCCGGCTGGCAAGGTCTTCGACGGCTATCAGGCCGACGGCTGCCTGCAAGAGACTTTCCACGGTATTCCGGTTCATCGCGTGCCGTTGCGCCCTCGCGGACGGGGTGCCGTTGGCCTGGCGCGCAACTATCTCTCGTTTGTTCTGAACGGTGTGGTGTTCGCCCCGCGGCTGCTACGCGGCAAGCAGTTCGACGCGATCTTCGTCTACGCCACGTCGCCGGTGCTACAGGCGTTGCCAGCCATCTACCTGGGCTGGCTCAAGAAGACGCCAGTGGCGCTGTGGGTGCAAGACTTGTGGCCGGAGAGCCTTTCTGCGACTGGCTATGTGAAGAATCGCTACATCCTGAAAGCCGTCGAATGGGTAGTGCGCTATATCTACAAGCGCATGTCGCTGTTGCTCGTGCAATCGGAGGCATTTTTTGCCTCGGTTGGCAAACTGGCGCCCGCCACCGAGATCCGCTACTACCCGAACTCCGTCGACGACAGCTTTGCGCGTCCTGTGGAGGGAGGCACACCCGGCTTGCCAGGACTGAACTCGGGGTTCTCGGTCATGTTCGCCGGCAATATCGGTAGCGCCCAGGCAGTTGACGTCATTGTCGAAGCCGCTACGATTCTGGCGGCAGACGCGGACATCCAGTTTGTCGTGGTCGGCGACGGTAGCCGGCGCGACTGGATGCTCCAGGAGATCAAGGCTCGCGGGTTGAACAACGTCCATCTGCCTGGGCGATTTCCGTCCGAGAGTATGCCGGGCTTCATGCAACAGGCATCGGCCCTGCTGGTGACCCTGGCCGACGAGGAGATCTTCGCCGCTACGGTGCCAAACAAGATTCAGGCGTACTTGGCCGCCGGCCGGCCGATCATCGCGAGTGTGAATGGCGAAGGGGCCCGTCTTGTACTCGCGGCCGCTGCCGGCGTCACGGCCCCGGCGCAAGACGGCGCGGCTCTCGCCGAGGCGATACGCACGCTTTACGCGATGCCACCACCAGAACGCGAGCAAATGGGCGCGAATGGGCGGGCTTACTATCGCGCCAAGTTCGATCACGAAAGCTTGGTATCGGATTTGATTCGACACCTGCAAACCATGCGTAGGAAGTCATAAATGAAGATTCTCGTTCTAGGTGCAAACGGCTTGATCGGCAGTACGATGATGCGGGTGCTAGCGACACAAACCGATTGGCAGGTGCTCGGCACCGTGCGTACGCGACACAACCTTTTGCCGCACGTGCCAGCAGACCGCCTCGTCGTCGGCGTCGAATTCACCAATCCGGATGCCTTGCCAAGACTGCTGCTCGAGGAAGCGCCCGATGTCGTCGTGAACTGCGCCGGGCTGACCAAGCACTTGCCCGGCGGTAATGACCCTATTCCGGCATTGACCCTCAACGCACTTCTGCCGCACCGGCTGGCAGAACTATGCCGTCTTGCCGGCGCGCGCCTGATTCACATCAGTTCCGACTGCGTTTTTTCGGGTAAGGCTGGCAATTACCTGGAAAGCGATCACCCTGACGCGACGGACATCTACGGCAAGTCGAAGCATCTTGGCGAAGTGACCGGTGATGGTGCAATCACCCTCCGTACGTCGACCATCGGCCATGAGCTTGACACGCGCTACGGGTTACTCGAATGGTTCCTGGCGCAGACCGAATGCAAGGGCTTTAAGAAGGCAGTTTTCTCCGGCTTGCCGACGGTTGTCCTCGCCGAGGTCGTGCGGGATCTGGTCATTCCCAATGCACACCTGACCGATCTGTATCACGTTGGCGCCAGTCCGATTGACAAATTCAGCCTGCTACAATTGATTGCCAAGACATACAAGCGAGACGTCATCATTCACGCCGACGACACCTTCGTGATTGACCGCAGCTTGAATACGGAAAAATTCTTCGAGGCGACGAGCTATCGAGCTCCCGCATGGCCTGAACTGATTGACATCATGTACTCGAACCAATCCCAGAAAAGCTAACCGATATGTTCGACGATAGCGTTTTAATGATTACAGGTGGTACCGGATCGTTTGGCAACACCATCCTGACTCGCTTCCTCAATACCGGCGTCAAAGAGATCCGTATTTTCAGCCGAGATGAGAAGAAGCAAGAAGACATGCGGATTGCGCTGAACAATCCCAAGCTCAAGTTCTATATTGGGGACGTGCGCAACTATGAGAGCGTGCGGCAAGCGATGAAGGGGGTGGATTACGTCTTCCACGCCGCGGCACTCAAGCAGGTACCTTCGTGCGAGTTCTATCCGATGGAAGCGGTGCGCACGAATGTGCTCGGTACCGAGAACGTTATGAATGCTGCGACGGCCGCTGGCGTGAAACGTTTGATCGTGCTGAGTACTGACAAGGCAGTTTATCCCATCAACGCGATGGGCATTTCAAAAGCGATGGCGGAAAAGCTGATGGTCGCCAAAGCACGGTCGCAGCAGGAAGGCGAGACCATCTTTTGTGCCACGCGCTACGGTAATGTGATGGCATCGCGCGGTTCCGTCATTCCGCTATTCGTATCGCAATTGAAGGGCGGCAAGCCCCTCTCGTTGACAGACCCCAACATGACGCGATTCCTGATGTCGCTGGATGACTCCGTCGATCTGGTGCTGCACGCGTTCGCGCACGGTCGGCAGGGCGACATCTTCGTGCAGCAAGCCCCGGCCTCGACGGTCGCCGACCTGGCGCAAGCGCTTAAGGAGTTGTTCAAGCGCGACAATCCGATTCGTGTTATCGGCACGCGCCACGGCGAGAAGCTTTATGAATCACTAATTTCGCGCGAAGAAATGGCGCATGCTGAGAATATGGGAAATTACTTTCGTATTCCGGCGGATATTCGCGACCTTAACTACGCCAAGTATTTCAGCGAAGGTGAAGAGGACATTTCGCATATCGACGACTATACGTCGCACAATACTCGTCGATTGAACGTGGAGCAGGTCAAGGCGCTGCTTCTTAAACTGGATTTTATTCGGGAAGAATTAAATGCTTAAAGTTATGACGATTGTCGGGACGCGTCCGGAGCTCATTAAGATGAGTCGCGTCATCGCCGAATTCGATCAACATACTCATCACGTTCTCGTTCACACCGGCCAAAACTACGATTACGAACTGAATCAGTTGTTTTTCGAGGACTTGGGCATCCGTAAGCCGAATCATTTCCTGGAAGCGGTTGGCGACAATGCCGCTCAGACCATTGCGCGCGTCATCGAGAAAGCCGACGCGGTTATGGAGTTGGAAAAACCCGATGCCGTGATGCTCTACGGTGACACTAACTCCTGCCTTGCGGTGATTGCCGCCAAGCGTCGCAAAATTCCGGTGTTCCACATGGAAGCCGGCAATCGCTGTTTCGACCAGCGCGTGCCTGAAGAACTCAATCGCAAGGTGCTTGATCACTTGAGCGATATCAATCTCGTATTGACCGAACACGCCCGCCGATACCTGATTGCGGAAGGCGTTCCGGCAGAATCCATCATTAAGACGGGTTCCCATATGCGCGAAGTCTTGGATTTCTACATGGAGAAAATCCAAGCATCCGACATCCTGGCGCGCAAGAAGCTGGAAAGCGGGAAGTTCTTCATTGTGAGCGCCCACCGCGAAGAGAATGTCGACACGCCGCAGAACCTGCTCGACATGGTGCAAACGCTCAACGCACTGGCTGAGGCGTACGACGTTCCGGTCATCGTCTCCACGCATCCGCGCACTCAAAAGCGCCTCGATGCGCTGGAACTTGGCAAGCTCAACCCGCATATTCAGTTCCTTAAGCCATTCGGCTTCTGCGACTACATCAAGCTGCAGCTCGAGGCGTTGTGCGTGGTTTCCGATAGCGGCACCATCACGGAAGAGGGGTCGTTACTCAACCTGCCTGCTATTACTTTGCGCAATGCGCACGAGCGGCCCGAAGGTATGGATGTCGGTACGCTGATCATGAGTGGCTTGAAGAAGGAGAGAGTGCTTGATGCGGTGCGGGTCATAATCGCCCAGCATGACAGGAGCGCTCGAGTCATGAAGCCGGTCGAAGATTACGAAGCGGGACAGGTATCGAAGAAGATCCTTCGCATCGTCCTGAGTTACGTCGATTACGTCAATCGTACGGTCTGGTCAAAACCAGTCTGACTTTCCGGAAGGCGGCGAGGGCGTTCCCGCCTTGAAAGTAAAAAAGCCGACTCGAAGTGAACTGACCCCAAAAAGTTAGACGGTCAAGTTTTCTCAGCGCGCGCCTACGGGCTGGGTTCTGTATTGCACAGGACTCAGCCCGTTTCGTTTGAGGCTGATGCGTTCGTGATTGTAGTAGTGAATGTATGTGCGTAAGCCGTCGCGTAATTGCTTGATGCTTTCGAACCGGTTCAGGTAGAAAAACTCTGTCTTGAGCGTAGCGAAAAAACTTTCCATAGCAGCGTTGTCCAGGCAATTGCCCCGTCGCGACATGCTTTGCTCGACGCCGTTTTGTGCGAGTTTGCGCTGCCAGTCGCCCATCTGATATTGCCAGCCTTGATCGGAGTGCAAGACGGGGCGCTGCTTGCCAGTCAGGCGCCGCATAGCTTGATCCAGCATCTTGCCTACGAAGCCGTAGTGAGGCCGCTCTCCGGTCTGCCAAGCGATGATCTCGCCGTTATATAAGTCCATCACTGGCGACAGATACAGCTTTTGTCCCTTGACGTTGAATTCCGTCACATCGGTGACCCATTTCTGGTTCGGGCACTCGGCGCTAAAGTCACGCGCGAGCAAGTTCGGCGCAATCTGGCCGACTTCCCCTCGGAATGAGCGATAGCGCTTAGGCCGCACGAGCGACTTCAGCCCGAGCAATTGCATCAGTCGCTGGACCGTTTTGTGATTGACATGTTGAACCGCCCCGGAAATCGTGGAGGCTGGTTGGTTTAAGTTGATGCGAGTTCAGCGGCAGCTGTTTCAAGTTGCCGATAGTAGTTTGCCTCAGCTTCGGCGGGCGGGATATAGCCGAGGGGTTCCATCAACCGATGATGATTGAACCAGGCCACCCACTGCAGCGTTGCCAGTTCAACGGATTCCCGCGTTTTCCAGGTGCGGCGATGAATCAGTTCAGCCTTGTACAAGCCGTTGATCGTTTCAGCCGGGGCGTTGTCATAGCTGTCTCCCCGGCTGCCGACCGACGGTTCGATGCTCGCTTCGGCCAGCCGTTCGCTGTAGCGAATACTGACGTATTGGGACCCTCTGTCGGAATGGTGTATCAAGGTTCCGTCGTTGCCCGGGCGCCGCACGTAAAGCGCCTGTTCAAGGGCATCCAGAACGAAGTCCGTGGTCATCGAACTGCTGACTCGCCAGCCGACGATACGGCGAGCAAACACATCGATCACGAAAGCCACATACAGCCAGCCCTGCCACGTCGAAACGTAGGTGAAGTCAGAAACCCAGAGCTGGTTTGGCCGTGCCGCCTTGAACTGGCGATTGACCCGATCCAGCGGGCGCGGGGCTATGGCATCAGGAACAGTCGTGCGAACACGCTTGCCTCGCATCACGCCGCGCAAACCCAGTTGCTTCATCAAACGTTCGACCGTGCAGCGCGCCACCGCGATACGCTCCCGGTTCATCTGCTTCCAGACTTTATCCGCGCCGTAGACCTGCATGTTGGCCTGCCACACACGCTTGATCTCCGGCCGCAGACGTTCATCGCGGATTGCGCGAACAGAGCGCCGCGATGGATCACGAAGCTGCGCGGCATGGCGTCGGTAACCCGACGGGGCAATCCGCAAGACCTTGCAGATCGGCTCGACCCCGAAGGTGTCGCGATGCTGATCGATGAAGGCCTTCAGGACTTGAAACGGCGGTCGAGCTCCGCCTGGGCGAAAAACGCGCTCGCGACCTTGAGAATCTCGTTGGCACGACGCAACTCCTTGACTTCGCGCTCCAAGGCCTTGAGGCGCTCGCGCTCGTCTGTGGTCACGCCATCGCGCTCACCGTGGTCGACCTGGTCGCGCTTGACCCACTTGTCAACGCCGGTTTAAATCTGACCCACCTTCCGGCATAACGCCGAAGTAAATCTGACCCACCCAGGCTCCGTGTCACGCGGCGGCTCTCGCGCTCGCCCGCGTAGTCTGTCCAGCTTTCCGTTTGTCCTTCAGCCGGTAGCTCTCGCCCGCAATCTGCACGATGTGCGCGTGATGGAGCAGCCGGTCGAGCATTGCCGCCGTCAGCGTCTGGTCGTCGGCAAACGCCGTAGCCCACTGCGTAAATGGCAGGTTGCTCGTCAGCACGATGGCGCCACGCTCGTATCGCTTGGCCACCACGTTAAAAAACAGGTTGGCCTCCTCGCGCCCAAATGGCAGGTAGCCGATTTCGTCGATAACCAGCAGCTTCGGGCCGACCACGGCTCGGTTAAAAAACTCTCGCAGCCGGTTCTGCTGCTTGGCCGTCGCCAACTGCATCATCAGGTCGGCGGCGGTCGTGAAGCGCGTCTTGATACCGGCCTGTGTCGCCCGATACGCCAGGGCGCAGGCGATGTGCGTCTTGCCTACGCCGGACGGACCGAGCAGCACCACATTCTCGGCCCGCTCGATAAACGCCAGCCCGGCCAACTCCTGGATTTGGGCTCGCGGAGCGCCACTGGCAAAGCCAAAGTCGTATTGCTCCAGCGTCTTGATGCCCGGTAGCGACGCCATCTTGGTCAGCGTCTGGCGCTTGCGCTCCTCACGGGCATCTCGCTCAGTCAGCAGCAGTTGCTCCAGGAAGTCGGCGTGGCTTGCATCGGCGTTCGCGGCGTTCTGGGCCAGCGCGCCCCAGTCGTTGCTGATACGGTCCAGTTTCAGTTCGTCGCACAGCCCTGCAATGCGTTCATGCTGGAGATTCATGCCGCCACCTCCAGCAAGGCGTCGTAGACCGACAGCGGATGTTGCAGGCTTTCGTTCGGCAGGACTCGTTTGAGCCGCGTCGGCACCGGGGTTTGCGCCGAGGTCGACACCGGCAACGGCAGAAGCGCCGCTTGCTCTATCGGCAGCCGGACCGACGGTTTCTCTTTCGTCGTGGCATGCACTCGCACATTCGCCACCTCGGCCAGCCAGCGGCCGATATGGCCGTTGGCCGCCTCGACATCCAGCTTCAGGCCGGTCTGCTTAAGCGTTGCCGCCAACGGCACCACGAAGCTCTCCTTCAGATATCGGTTGAAGCGCTCAACCTTGCCTTTGGTCTTCGCCCGGTACGGCCTGCATACCTTTGGTGTAAATCCAAACGTTTGGGCCAGCGTCAGCATTTCCCCATTCCAGCGATGGTGGCCATCCCCGTAAGCATCGCGCTCGACGATGACCGACTTGGCGTTGTCGAACAGCACATGCTCAGGCGTGCCGCCGAAATAGATGAAGGCTTCCCGCAAACACTCGCACAGCGTCTTGGCATCCTCGCCGCTCGTGAAGCGCACATACGTCGCCCGGCTGTAGCCAAGCGTAGCAACCAGCGCGAGCAACGGCGACCGCCCGCGCCGAATGGTCGTGAAGTCGGCTTGCATCTGTCGGCCTGGTGCCGTCTCGAAGCGCACGACAGGTTCCGGCTGCGCATTCTTGTATTGTGCGAGGAACACTTTGAGCTGGCTGATGCCGCCGTCGTAGCCTTCATCTCGCAGCTCGCGCAGCAACACCGTCGCTGGAATCCAATGTGGTCGGGCTGCTTCGATTCGCCCGAGCAGGTACGCCTTGAACGGGGCCAGTTTGGTCGGCCGAGGCTCCCGCTCCTTGTACTGGCTCGCCTCTTCGTCGCGTAGATATCGCCGCACCGTGTTCCGCGAGACGCCCATCTGCCTCGCTATCTCCCGCACCGACGCTCCGCGCCTTGCCAATACCTTGATTTCCACTGCTTGCTCCTGAGTCAGCATCGGCGGCAAAAGCCGCCATCCTCTCCCAGGTGGGTCAGGTTTACTTCGGCGGGTGGGTCAGTTTTACATCGGCGCTAACACCCACTCATGCAGTGTCTGCGGTGTGCAGCCGATCATCGGCGCAATCGACTCGATCGCCGCCCACATCGACGGATGTTCGCCACGCTGCTCGCGCACAAGGCGCACCGCCCGCTCTCGGACTTCCGGGGAAAACTTGGTTACCTTCTTGTTCATAGCTCCATTCTCTCAAGAGTTGGAGCCTCCGCAAAATCCGGGGCGGTTCAGTCGCAGAAGAAAAACTTAACGCAGTGTCCGGGATCGGTTGACCACTACATGCCGATACTGCCGGACCACCCGTAGCTTGAACGCCTCATCGTACTTCGTCATGAAAAACACCCCAAAGATTGGATTTACGTCCAACTTTTGGGGTGCAGTTCAATGAGTCGGCTTTTTTGCTTTCAAGGATCCTCTTGGCGGGCGCGGGGGTCAACATATCCGCCAATCCCACTTGAAATGCGGCTGCCAACACGTAAGCACGACGATATGCCTGCCGGTCCTCTTGGTCCGCGCAGGGACGCGAGCGACTCTTGCTTGACAGACACGTTTCTGGCACTAGCCTTATTAAGCAGGTGCGCGAATATCTCATCAGTGGTGGGTCGGATCACTTGTCCGGGCAGATCCTGCCCCAGATCCACAACGCGCAAGAGGCGGCGGCCGATGAAAAGAAAACGACTATCTTCGTGCGTACTGGCGTTGGGGTCGCTGCGAGCGTTACTGCGGCCGATTTTCCATATGCGGCAAAGGCGGGTTGCATGTCCCTCCCCATCCTCCTGACCGTCCTCGTCGCTGCCGCCCTGGCCTTCCACTTCTGGAGCCCGTGGTGGCAGACGCCGCTGGCGTCTAACTGGCGCCAGATGGACGACACCCTCACGATCACGCTGGTGATCACCGGCGTGGCCTTTGCCGCCGTCAATCTCTTCGTTGCCTGGGCGATCTACCGTTACCGCCATCGCGACGGGCACCGCGCGGCCTACGAGCCCCACAACCGGCGTCTCGAAGCTTGGCTCATCGGTATCACAACCGTTGGCATCGCCGCCATGCTCGCACCGGGCCTATTCGTCTATGCCAAACTCATCAATCCCCCCGCCAATGCTCATGTCGTCGAAGTCGTCGGCCAGCAGTGGCAATGGCGTTTCCGCCTGCCGGGCCCCGACGGGCGGCTCGGCAGTTCCGACCCGAGCTATGTCACCGCGGACAACCCGCTCGGCCTGAATCCCAAGGATCCCGCGAATCAGGACAACCGTATCGTCGACGCCCCCGAACTGCATTTGCTCGTCGGCCAGCCAGTGAAATTGCTGCTGCGCGCCAAAGATGTCCTTCATGACTTCTACGTCCCGCCCTTCCGCACGCGCATGAACATGGTGCCGGGCATGGTCACGCAGATGTGGCTCACTCCCACGCGAATCGGGCGCTTCGACATCCTCTGTGCACAGCTTTGTGGCGTCGGCCACGCCAACATGCGCGGCGTTGTTGTGGTCGACGACAAGCCCGCCTACGACGCCTGGGTGGCCACACTCCCCACCTTTGCTGCACTGCAAGCGCAACATGCCGGGGCGGCGACGTCTGACCCGCTCGCGGCGAAAGGCAAATTGCTGGCGCAGGCGAAGGGCTGTGCCGCGTGCCACACGGTCGACGGCTCGCCCGGCGTCGGGCCGACCTGGAAAGGTCTGTACGGCACGACGCAGACGTTTCAGGATGGCAGTTCGGCGCACGTCGACGACGCGTACCTGGCGACCTTCATCCGCAATCCGACCGCACGAGTGCCCAAGGGCTTCGCGCCAATCATGCCCAAGCTCGATCTCACTGACGACGAGCTAAAGGCGCTCATCACGTACATCCGGACGCTGGGTTCCGCGCCGCCCCCGGAGGCCGCCCCTTCACAGCCGGCAACGCCTGCGCCCGCCGCTGCCATGCACGCGCCTCTCCAACCGGTAGCGTTGGGCCTGACGACCCAATCGGCTCGCGCTCAGCCCGCCGTACAACTCGCCCAAAACTCACTGCTGACACCGCGTCCGCCCGCACAGTACGCGCCGCTGACGCCATCCGGTCCGTCAAGCTCAAGCTCGCAGCCGCCGTCTCAGCCGGCACGCCGGCCGGGGCAAGCGCCGGGGCTACCGTTGCAGAACGACCCGAACACGACGTTGCTGCCACTGGCTATCCCGCCGGCACAGCCCGTCAATCCGCCGTCGGGGCCCGCGCAGCCGCGCGTGCCGATGATTCGCCCCGCGCCTTAGCGCGACCTCGGATTTTGTAGACGCATCCTCGCAGACGCATCACCACGGAAACATCGGAAGAATGCACCGCAAGGTCAGCGCCGCGACGCAAGACGGGACAGCAGGGGACAACACGACACGAGACAGCACGAGACGACACGACATACCTAGACATGGTGCGGCACCGTGCGACATAGCACCACGCAGAACGACATAGCGCGAGACGCCACAAGACAACACAACACGAGACAACACAACTCGAATCAGCGACAGAACCCACAGGGAGACAAGTCATGACCGGCGACTCCGACAGTTCCGACAGTGCAGCCCACGCCGGTGGGTACCACGGCGCTCCGCACAGCTTCTGGACGAAATATGTCTGGAGCCAGGACCACAAGGTCATTGCAGTGCAATACGCGTGCACGGCCATCGCCGTGGGACTCGTCGGGCTCGTCCTCTCGAACCTCATGCGCATGCAACTGGGGTTCCCGGGCAAGTTCTCCTTCATCGACGCCAACCACTACTACCAGTACGTCACCATGCACGGCATGATCATGGTGATCTACCTGCTCACGGCACTGTTCCTCGGCGGCTTCGGTAACTACCTCATCCCGCTGATGGTCGGGGCGCGCGACATGGTCTTCCCGTTCCTGAACATGCTCAGTTACTGGGTCTACCTGCTCGCCGTCATCGTGCTGATGGTGAGCTTCTTCGTGCCCGGCGGCCCGACCGGCGCGGGCTGGACACTCTACCCTCCGCAAGCGATTCTCCCCGGCACGCCGGGCACCGAGTGGGGCATCGTGCTGATGCTCGTCTCGCTGGCCATCTTCATCGTGGCCGCCACGATGGGCGGCCTCAATTACGTCACCACCGTGCTGCAAGCACGCGCCGAAGGCATGACATTGCTGCGCATGCCGCTCACGGTCTGGGGCATCGTGATGGCCACGGTGCTCGCGCTGCTGGCCTTCCCGGCGCTGTTCGTCTCCGCCGTCATGATGCTGCTCGACAAGACCCTGCACACGAGCTTCTTCATGCCGGCCATCGTGTCGATGGGCCAACCGCTCGACTATCGCGGCGGCAGCCCGCTCCTGTTTCAGCACCTGTTCTGGTTCTTCGGCCACCCCGAGGTGTACATCGTCGCGCTGCCCGCCTTCGGCATCGTCTCGGATCTCATCAGCGTGCACGCACGCAAGAACATCTTCGGCTACCGCATGATGGTCTGGGCGATCCTCGCCATCGGCGCGCTCTCGGTCGTCGTCTGGGCGCACCACATGTTCATCAGCGGCATGAATCCGTACTTCGGATTCTTCTTCGCCACGACCACCCTCATCATCGCCATCCCTACCGCGATCAAGGTCTACAACTGGGTGCTCACGCTGTGGCGCGGTGACATCCATCTGACCGTGCCGATGCTGTTCGCCATCGGCTTCATCAGCACCTTCGTGATCGGCGGCCTCACCGGACTCTTCCTCGGCAACGTCAGCGTCGACATGCCGCTGTCGAATACCTACTTCGTGGTCGCGCACTTCCACATGGTGATGGGCGTGTCGCCGCTGCTCGTGATCTTCGGCGGCATCTACCACTGGTATCCGCTCATCACCGGCAGACGGATGAACGACCGCCTCGGCCAATGGCATTTCTGGATCACGTTCCTCGGCACCTACGCGATCTTCTTCCCGATGCACTACCTCGGCATTCTCGGCATGCCGCGCCGCTACTACGAGTTCAAGGGCTACAGTTTCATCCCCGAGTCGGCGCACACGATGAACGCCTACATCTCGATAGCGGCGTTCATCGTGGCCGCCGGGCAATTGCTGTTCCTGTTCAACCTCGCCTGGAGCGTTCGGCACGGCAAGCCGGCCGGCGCGAACCCGTGGCGTGCGGCGTCGCTCGAATGGCAAACGCCCGACGTGCCGCCTGAGCATGGTAACTGGGGGCCGATTGCGCCCGTGGTCTATCGCTGGCCTTATGAATACAGCGTACCGGGCGACATCGACGACGTCGTGCCGCAGAACCTCGCCCCAGATCCACGACGCCCCGCCACGCTCGTACAGGGCGACTCGGCGGCGCTGCACCGTCGCGACACGCCGCCGCCCCCACCGACCAAGTCACCCAAGTCACCCAAGGGAGCCGCACCATGAAGCCCGCTCCGTCATGGCCGTCCCCGCCATCGGGGGGCGTGCCCATCGCTCAGCCGCAGCGTCGCGCGGCGTCGCAGGTCGCGCTCTGGTGGCTCATGGGTGTAATCGGCATGCTGTTCGCGCTGATGCTCGTGGCGTATGTGATGCGCATGAGTCTCGGCGACTGGCGTCCGCTACCGTCGATCAACGCGCTGTGGATCAACACGGGGATGCTGGCCGCCGCATGCCTCGTGATGCAGTCGTCGGTCTGGCAGGCGCGACACGGCGAATTGCGACGCTCACGTCGAGAATGGGCGCTGGCGGGCGGGTTAGCGCTCGCGTTCGTCATCGGGCAGCTTTGGGTGTGGCACGACCTGACGCTGCGTCACTTCGGTGTGGCCGGCAATCCCGCCAACAGCTTCTTCTACCTGCTCACCGGGTTGCACGCGCTGCATCTGCTCGGGGGCGGCGTGGCGTGGGCGTGTCTCGCGTCGCGTCGGCTTACCCATGCCGCGCGCGCACGACGCCTGTCGTTGACCGCGCAGTACTGGCACTTCCTTTTCGTGCTCTGGATCGTGTTGTTCGCGGCCATCATCAATCTCACGCCGGAGATCGCGCAGCGACTGTGCGGCACTGCCGCCGTCGGTTCGTAACGCGTCGAGGAGCGACATCGTGAATACGCCTTCGTCTGCATCGTCCCCGTCGACCGAATTACCCGCCGGCTGGCGCGGCGTCGTCACCGATTGGTCGGGAGATCGCGCCGCGTTCCACGTGCCATGGGGCAAGGCGATGATGTGGATCTTCCTGCTCTCGGACACGTTCGTGTTCAGCAGCTTTCTCATCGGCTACATGACGGTGCGCATCTCGACGACCGCCCCCTGGCCCAACCCGGCGGAGATATTCGCGCTCAATGTGAACGGCCATCCGGTGCCGCTGCTGCTCATCGCCATCATGACGTTCACGCTCATCACCAGCAGCGGCACCATGGCGATGGCGGTGAACTACGCCTACCGGCGCGATCGCGACAAGACGGCCGCCTGCATTCTCGCCACGGCCTATTTCGGCATGGCGTTCGTCGGCATGCAAGCATTCGAGTGGACCAACCTGATCGTGCACGAAGGCATCCGGCCCTGGGGCAACGCGATGGGCGCAGCGCAGTTCGGCGCGTGCTTCTTCATGATCACGGGCTTTCACGGGCTGCACGTGAGTGCGGGCGTCATCTATCTGCTCACGGTGATGCGCAAGGTGCTCAACGGCACGCTCGAACGGCGCGGCAACTACCAGCTCGTCGAGATCGCGGGCCTTTACTGGCACTTCGTCGATCTCGTCTGGGTGTTCATCTTTGCGCTGTTTTATCTCTGGTAGGAGGAGCGATGGAATCCTCTGCGACATCCGCAACGCAAGCGTCTGGCGCCAGCGGCGAACACTCGGGCCAACAGCATTCGGTCAGCCTCTATCTCAAGGTGTGGGGGCTGTTGTTCGTGCTCTCGACGCTGTCGTACCTCGTCGACTACGCCGATCTGCAGGGCTACTTGCGATGGGGGCTGATTCTCGCGCTGATGGTGGCCAAGGCCGGCCTGATCGTGGCGGTGTTCATGCACATGCGCTGGGAGCGGCTCGCACTCGTCTACGCGATCCTGATTCCGCCGCTCGCGTTGCTTGTGCTGATGGCCCTCATGGCCGCGGAAGCCGACTACACGTTCCTCACGCGGCTGGCGCATTTTCGGTAGATCGCACCGAGCGCCCGCCGCGACGCCTCACAACAATTCCACCAGCCGCCGGTCGCTCTTGCGGCAGTATTCCGAGCACGCCGTGCGCGCGGCCGTGGCCGCCCCATGCACGAAGAGCGGGGCGTCGGCGCGTCGCGACATCGACACCACGATGGACGGCGGCGCCGGCTGCAACGGCAGCTCCGCGACTTCACCGCTCGCAATCAGATCGTCGACGAACAGCCGCGGAATCGCCGCGACACCAAAGCCGTCTCTCACCAGCTGCACGATCACGGCAATCGACGGCGACCCGGTGATGCGCGTCTCCGAGAGGGGCACGCCGTGCACGCCCGCCAGTTTCGCCACGATGTCCTCGAGCGCCCGGTGCGGCGCCGTGCCGCGCCCGTAGGTCAGGATCGGATGCTGCAGCACCTGCTTCGCGAGCCCGCTGCGCGTGTTCGGAAACATGCCCGTGCGCGCGATCCAGTGCACCGGATAGTTGGCGAGCGCATCGCACACCACGCTGCTGTCGTCGCTGCCCTCCACGCGGATGATGAGATCGAGCTCGTCCGCGATCAGGCGGCGCTGCAACTGCACCGAGACGTCCACCGTCAACTCGACTTCCAGCGAGGGATAGTCGGCCGCCAGGCGTCGCAGATAGTGCGGCAGCCAGCTATGCACGACGGTCTCGATCACGCCGAGACGCAACCGTCCGCGCAAGGTGCTTTCGCCCGATGCCGCCGTCTGCAGACGGCGCGCCGCCTCCACCACCGCCTTGGCATAGCCCAGCAGGTATTCGCCGTTGGGTGTGAGACGAAATTCGCGAGTGCCGCGATCGACCAGCACGGTTTTCAGCTCCTCCTCGAGCGCCTTGAGCCGCTGTGAGATCGCCGCCGGCGTGGCGTGCAGTGCCGCGGCCGTCGCACGGAAGTTGCGCAGCTTGGCCAGCGTGACGAACGTTTCGAGAAATCGCGTGTTCATGGGACTCGGCGGGTCGGGAGCGTGCCCAAAATTTGACCTCGGATCGGAGAAGAAAAAAACAACGAACCTCGGGAAAACCCGTGACGTTGTTAAGAAATTCTATACGGCAGCGCGTAGAAAAACTCGTTAGCGACAACTTTTTTTTCTTTCTATGCTTCAGCCATCCGATGCCACCGATGCATCCCCCTCAATGCCGGAGCTGTCATGAACCATCCCGCCGTGCTCGACGACCTCGCCTCGCAACGCGACGCCATCACGCCCTTCGCCTTCCGTCAGGCCGTGCGCAGCGGTCAGTTCCGCAAGCCGACCGCCGGGTACTGCGGCGACTTCGCACAAGCCAACCTCGCGATTCTGCCGGAGGCTTACGCACACGACTTCCTGCGCTTCTGCCAAAGCAATCCGAAGGCGTGCCCGCTGCTCGGCGTGGGCGAGCCAGGGCAATGGCACGTGCCGGCGCTGGGTCGCGAGGTGGATATCCGCACCGACGTGCCGGGTTACAACGTTTACCGCGACGGCAAGCTCGCCGAACAGGTCGATCACCTGGCCGAAGTCTGGCAGGACGACTTCGTCGTCTTCGCCATCGGCTGCTCGTTCTCCTTTGAGGGCATGCTGGCGCAGGCGGGCATTGGGTTGCGTCACGTGGAAGAGGGACGCAACGTGCCGATGTATCGAACCAATATCGCCAA
The DNA here is from genome assembly GCF_026802345.1 of Pandoraea sp. XJJ-1. Taxonomy (NCBI): domain Bacteria; kingdom Pseudomonadati; phylum Pseudomonadota; class Betaproteobacteria; order Burkholderiales; family Burkholderiaceae; genus Pandoraea; species Pandoraea sp. XJJ-1. Next base: position 5,106,982 of record NZ_CP113827.1, on the reverse strand, counting down.
TCAGCGCGCCGGAAAGTTCGGTGGCGAGCTGGTCGTGTCGATGCGCCCGATGAAGGGGGGCGATGCCATTCGCGCTGTGCAGATCACGAGCCGGTTCCCCGGCGTGCACGGCGCGCCGATCCATATCGGTGACCCGGCGGCGCTCGGCATCGCGGATTTGAATAAGCCGGAGTTTGGCGACGCCGTCACCATTCGCGACGGCGAGCTGCCTGTCTACTGGGCCTGTGGCGTGACGCCGCAGACCGCAATCATGGAGGCCAGGCTGCCGATCGCCATCGCACACCGGCCGGGCTACATGCTGATGACGGATATCCCGAACGCGTCGCTCGCCGTTTTCTGATCGCGCGCGACGTGCGTTGCACGGCACCCTGGCATCACGGCAATACCGGCCAGCGACGCATGACCTGAAGCACCCCGCAAATTTCACGCAAGCAGCACGCATCACTGAAGCTTTACCCGAGCACCAAGCACGACAGAAACACCGCGCCATGACGGGAGGCGGCAGGGGAAGGATCGCCTGCCGGTGACCGCACACGCCCATCGGAGAGCGCGGCCCGAGGGCACATCACACGGCAAGTCACGACATCACCGGAGCCTTTTTTTCTCATGGAAAGCAAAACCCCTCTCGCGCCCCCGGCGGCGGCAGTCTCCGCCGGCACGGCCGATACGTCTGACAAAGGCGGCAGCCTGTTCGGCTGGTACGGCGACGCCACCCCGCGCCAAAAGCGTGCCTTCTGGAGCTGCAAGGTCGGTTACATGCTCGACGGCATGGACACCCAGATGCTGAGCTTCGTCATTCCGACGCTGGTCGCGACGTGGGGCATCAGCCTTGCCGACGCGGGCTTCATCGGCACGCTCACGCTGCTCGCCTCGGCGCTTGGCGGCTGGGCGGCCGGCATTCTGTCGGATCGCATCGGTCGTGTGCGCACACTGCAGCTCACCGTGCTGTGGTTCGCCGTCTTCACCGGGCTGTGCGGACTCGCGCAGAACTACCATCAACTGCTCGCCGCGCGTGCGCTCATGGGCTTCGGTTTCGGCGGCGAATGGACGGCCGGCGCCGTGCTCATCGGTGAAGTGATGCGCGCCCGCGACCGTGGCAAGGCCGTGGGGCTCGTGCAGTCCGGCTGGGCCATCGGCTGGGGCCTGACGGCCATTCTCTACTCGGTGCTGTTCTCGCTGTTCCCCGCCGAAATGGCCTGGCGCGGACTGTTCCTGATCGGCCTGCTGCCCGCGCTGCTCGTGCTTTTCATTCGTCGCTACGTGCAGGAGCCGGAGGTCTATCAGAAGGAGAAGGCCAAGCAGACGTCGGACGACGCGCCCGGCCTGGCGGCCATCTTCAGCCCGGCATTGCTCTCGACGACGATTCGCGCCGCCCTGTTGACCACCGGCGCACAAGGCGGCTACTACGCCATCACGACGTGGCTGCCCACGTACCTGAAGACGGAGCGCCATCTCACGGTGATGGGCACCGGCGGCTACCTCGCCATGATCATCTTCGGCTCGTGGGTCGGCTATCTGGTCAGCTCGTATCTGACGGACCGGCTCGGCCGCAAGCCGAACTTCATTCTGTTCGCCGTGGGCTCGATGGTGATCGCGTTCTCGTACACGTCGTTGCCGCTGACCGATAGCGCCATGTTCTGGCTCGGCTTCCCCCTCGGTTTCTTCGCCTCGGGCATCTTCAGCGGCATGGGCGCATTCCTGACCGAGTTGTTCCCGACCCGCGTGCGCGGTTCCGGCCAGGGCTTCTGCTACAACGTCGGCCGTGCCGTGGGTGCCTTGTTCCCGTTCCTGATCGGCATGCTCTCGAAGCAATACGGCCTGGGCACGACCATCGGGATCTTCGCCGGCGTGGCCTACGGCGTGCTGATTCTCGCGGCGCTCACGCTGCCCGAGACGCGTGGCCGTGATCTCGATTCGCTCGAGGCGCACACGCAGTGACACGCGACACCCTGAGCCAATGAAATACCGCGGCAGCCGTCGCTGCCGCGTCCGATGACTTCTCTTTAATTCTCCCGGTAGCGAGATTTGCGAGTGTGTGGCGCGGCGGACGACATCGGCCGCGCCACACGCCGGGACACGCGCGCCCCGCGCCAACACAGCATGACGACGGTGCCCCGGCACCGTCACCCCGTCGATTCACGTTTGACCATTGCTTTGCGAGTGACCCCATGACGAACGCCCTCACGCCCTCCGCTCAAAACCGCGCGCCTGCGCACCAGACCGCTTCACGCTGGCAGTTCTGGATCGACCGCGGCGGCACCTTCACCGACATCGTGGCGCGCCGCCCGGACGGCACGCTCGTCACGCACAAGCTGCTCTCCGAGAACCCCGAGCAATATCGCGACGCCGCCGTGGCCGGCATTCGTCACCTGCTGGACCTCGCGCCGGGCGAGCCGATCACGCCCGAGCGGGTCGAGATGGTGAAAATGGGAACCACCGTGGCCACCAACGCGCTGCTCGAACGCAAGGGCGAGCCGCTCGCGCTCGTGACGACGCAAGGGTTTCGCGACGCGCTGCGCATCGCCTATCAGAACCGCCCGCGCCTGTTCGATCTCGATATCGCATTGCCGGAGGCGCTGTATGCGGAGGTCGTCGAGATCGACGAACGTGTCGGTGCGCATGGTGAAATCGTGCGCGAACTCGATGCCGAGGCGACGCGCCGCGCACTGGAAGCGGTCTACGCCAAGGGGATCCGCGCACTCGCCATCGTGCTGATGCATGGCTATCGTTATCAGGCCCACGAAAAGGCGCTGGCGACGATGGCGCGCGAGCTGGGCTTCTCGCAAGTGTCCGTGTCGCACGAAGTCTCGCCGCTCATGAAGCTCGTCTCGCGCGGCGACACGACCGTCGTCGACGCGTATCTGTCGCCGATCCTGCGACGCTACGTCGAGCAAGTCGCGCAGGAAATGCCGGGCGTCAATCTGCAGTTCATGCAGAGTAGCGGCGGCCTCACCCGTGCCGACAACTTCCAGGGCAAGGACGCCATTCTGTCCGGCCCGGCCGGTGGCATCGTCGGGATGGTGCGCGCGTCGAGCGCGGCAGGCTTCGAGCGGGTGATCGGTTTCGACATGGGCGGCACGTCGACCGACGTCTCGCATTACCACGGCGAGTTCGAGCGTGTGTTCGAAACGCAAGTCGCCGGGGTGCGCATGCGCGCGCCGATGATGAGCATCCACACGGTGGCCGCGGGTGGCGGGTCGGTGTTGTCGTTCGACGGCACGCGTCTGCGCGTGGGGCCGGATTCGGCCGGCGCCAATCCGGGCCCGGCGGCGTATCGACGCGGCGGCCCGCTCACGGTCACCGACTGCAACGTCATGCTCGGCAAGATTCAGCCCGCGCATTTCCCGAAGGTGTTCGGCCCGCACGCCAACGAGCCGCTCGACCGCGATGTCGTGGTGGCGAAGTTCACCGCATTGGCCGCGGAGATCGAACAGGCGACCGGCCGCCATCAGACGCCCGAAGCGCTCGCCGAAGGCTTCCTCGAAATCGCAATCGGCAGCATGGCCAACGCCATCAAGAAGATCTCGGTGCAGCGCGGTCACGACGTGAGCCGCTACGTGCTGACGACGTTCGGCGGGGCGGGCGGTCAGCACGCCTGCGGCGTTGCCGATGCGCTCGGCATGACGAAGGTCTTCGCGCATCCGCTCGCCGGCGTACTGTCGGCCTACGGCATGGGCCTCGCGGATCAGACGGCGATGCGCGAGCGCATGATCGAAGCGCCGCTGTCAGACGACGGTCTGGCGGCGCTGGACGACGCGCTTGGCGCGCTCGCCGACGACGCAGTGAATGTCCTGCTCTCGCAGGGCGTGCCGCCGTCGCGCATCGACACGGTGCGTCGGGTTCATGTGCGTTACGCGGGCACCGATTCGGCGCTGGCGGTGCCGTTCGGTAACGTCGCACAAATGCGCGCTGCCTTCGAGGCGGCCTATCGTCAGCGCTATTCGTTCCTAATGGACGGCGCGGCGCTGATCGTCGAGGTGGCGTCGGTCGAAGCCATCGGCCGCTCGGACGCCCCCGTCGACATCGCTTCGCTCGATGCCCGCACGTCGGGCGCACCGCAGGCGGGCGATCGCGTGAAGCTCTACGCCGGTGGCGCTTGGCACGAGGCAGCGCTGTTTGCCCGCGATACGCTGCTCGCGGGTGACACCATCGATGGGCCCGCCATCGTTGCCGAGAAGAGCGGCACGACGGTAATCGAGCCCGGCTGGCAGGCGCAGATGAGCGCGCAGGGCAACCTCGTGCTGGCGCGCGTGGTGCCGCGCGCCACGCAACGCGATGCCGCTGACCGGGACACGCAAGCCGATCCGGTGCGTCTGGAGATCTTCAACAATCTCTTCATGTCGATTGCCGAACAGATGGGGCTGCGTCTGCAGAACACGGCGTATTCGGTGAACATCAAGGAGCGTCTGGATTTCTCGTGCGCACTGTTCGACCGTGACGGCAACCTCATCGCCAACGCGCCGCATATGCCGGTGCATCTGGGCTCGATGGGCGAGAGCATCAAGACGGTGATCGAGCGCAATCGCGGCGAGATGCGCGACGGCGACGTCTTCATGCTCAACGACCCGTATCACGGGGGTACGCATTTGCCGGACGTCACGGTCATCACGCCGGTGTTCGTGGGCGCGGACGGTGCCGCGAACGCCGAGCCGCTCTTCTACGTCGGCTCGCGCGGCCATCACGCGGATATCGGCGGGATCACGCCGGGATCGATGCCGCCGGATTCGACGCACGTCGAGGAGGAGGGGGTGCTCATCGATAACTGGCAACTGGTCGCGGCGGGCGAACTGCGCGATCGCGAGACGCGCGGGCTGCTGGCCGGTGCGCGCTACCCGGCACGCAACATCGACCAGAACATGGCCGATCTGCGGGCGCAGGTCGCGGCGAACCAGAAGGGGGTCGATGAACTGCGTCGCATGGTGAGCGAGTTCGGGCGCGACGTGGTGCTCGCCTATATGGGGCACGTGCAGGACAACGCCGAAGCCGCCGTGCGCCGCGTGATCGGCGCGTTGGCCGACGGGCACTATCGCTACGCGCTGGATAACGGGGCGGTGATCGAGGTGGCAATTCGCGTCGATCACGCCACGCAAGGCGCGACCATCGACTTCACCGGCACGTCGGCGCAGTTGCCGAACAACTTCAATGCGCCGCGGGCCGTGTGCATGGCCGCCGTGCTGTACGTCTTCCGCACGTTGGTCGACGACGATATTCCGCTCAACGCGGGCTGCCTGAAGCCGCTGACGGTGATCGTGCCGCAGGGCTCGATGCTCAATCCGGTGTACCCGGCGGCGGTGGTGTCCGGCAATGTGGAGACGTCGTCCGCCATCACCAACGCGCTCTATGGTGCGCTCGGACGCGTGGCGTCGAGCCAGGGCACGATGAACAACTTCACATTCGGCAACGAGACGTATCAGTACTACGAGACCATCGCGGGCGGTAGCGGTGCGGGTGAGGGATTCCATGGCGCCGACGCGGTACAGACGCACATGACCAACTCGCGACTGACCGATCCCGAAGTACTGGAGTGGCGCTATCCGGTGCGCCTGGAGAGCCACCGGATTCGCGTCGGGTCGGGCGGCGCGGGGCGCTGGCATGGCGGTAACGGGGCCGTGCGACGTATTCGCTTCCTTACCCCGATGACCGCGTCGATTCTCTCCAACAACCGCGTGCATGCGCCGTTCGGGGCGCAAGGCGGGGCGGTGGGGGCGCTCGGGGCGAACTACGTGGAGCGCGTGGATGGCACGCGCGAGACACTGGCGCACATCGGACGCACGCAAATGCAGCCGGGCGACATCTTTGTCGTCGAGACGCCGGGAGGGGGCGGGTTCGGCGTCGCGTGAGTGAATCGTGAGCGATAAACACGCCGCGCGAATGGGAAATCACTGAAGCGCGGCGTGATACCGGAAGGGAATGCTGCCTTTGCAAAGGCGAGCGTCGAGTGTCTTTGTACGATGCGTTATGTCTTTCGACTGACCGCAACATACGGAGGCGCTTCCATGTCTGACCCGTTGCAACATCCCACCCTCACGCCCCCCGCGTCCGTCGCTCCAGTGCAGGACGCGGCGGACGATCTTCTCGTTCAGTACGAACGCGCATGCGCCGACATGCAGCTGGCCGGGCGCAAGTTGCACCGCCAGATGCAGGACTACCACGCGGTGCTCGACGAAGTGGCGCGTCTCGAAGCGGCCGGCACCCCCGACGCCCGCGAGAAGCTCAAGCGTCTTGAGGCACTCGTGCGGAGCGAGGCATTTCAACGTGACGAACGTGAAATTCGTCGCATGACGGCGGCCCTTGCGCACACGCTCGACCGGATGCGCGCCGATGCGCCCGTGCCGCTCGCCGCGGCGTCAACCGTTCCCGCGAAGCGTGCGCCCGCCGTGCGCCGCGTCTGCGCCTGAGACGAGATTCGGCATGATCGATCGAATCTCCGGCACCCCATCCCCATCGCGCGCGTACACCGATGTCGCTGGCCAGCTTCGCGCCAAGCCCACCGATTCCCAAAATCCGCTGCTCTCGACGATCGCCGTCGCCAGCGATCAGTTGACTACCCTGCAATCGATGGCCGACGCGTGGCTGGCGCAGGCGCAAACGCGCATCAACGTCGCTCGCGACGCCCGCGATTTTGCAACGGTAGTGGGGGACATGGCGCAGCGGGCTTCCCTGGGCACGACTCCCGAAGGGTTGCCGCCAGCGCTGCGAGACTTCGCGATTCGGCACGAGTTGCTGTCGACTCAGGTCGCCGACACGCCGTTAGATGCGGCCGCTCTGAAGGCGCTGGAATCCCGGCTTCAGTCGCTGGCCCTGACCGACGGGGCGTCAAGCACTAGCGAGCAGATCCAGCTCAAACGTTTCGTTACCCGCTACGACAACACCCTCACGCTCTACAACGCGGTGATCGCCAAACTTGGCGAAATCATGAAGAAGATCGTGACCAGCATCTAACCCGCATCCAAAGATCCAAAGGGCCGCGCAGGTCTGCCGTCGCGCGTCGATATTGACGCGCGTTTGCCCGCCCCGATTTCACCGACTTCAGGAATCAAGTGTCATGACGCCTATCCAGTACGCCTCTTCCCGCCTCGTACCCTCGCAAACCGGACTCACGCGCGACATCAATGTCGGTGGCGTCACGAAGTCGCTAGATTTTCACGGAACGCTCGCGCAATACGCCATGTTGATGATGGAGATGAACAACGGCGAGGCGCAGCACATGATCCAGGAAATGCAGCGACGTCAGAAAGAGGGACAAGAGGCGCGCGAGGTCGGGAACCTGATCGAATCGCTGATCAACGACATCGGCTCGGACACGTCGAAGAAGAAAACCGTCGGTGACGGCATCCGGGCGTTCTTCGACAAGCACAACATCCAGATCACCGTGTACGGCGACGGGACGAAGAAGACCATGATGGAGTGGGAGTCGCGCACCAAGCGGGTCGGCGAGCCAGGCTACACCACACCGACGGGAGGCAACGCGCAATACAACGCGTCCGATCTGCGCACACTGAAGGCTGCCGCCGAGGGCTTCACCGAGCAGGCCTCTGACAGCCGCACGGTTGACCAGATCAAGATCAACAAGAAGCTGCAGGAGTACAACGGCGCCTCCACGCTGGTGAACACGATCTACAGTTCGCAGGGCTCGCAGCTCAACCAGATCAACGGGTCGATGCGCACATGATGGCGGCAACGTCCCTGGACACCGCGCCGCCGGCCCCGGGCGCGGACGACGCGCCAGCGATCCTTTCGCGATTCTTCGAACGCGGGGGCGCGCTGCGCATGCTGGCCGATCTGGACGAGGCGGACCTCGCGCGTGTGCGCGCCCATGCCTGCCAGCGGTTCGCCCAAGGCCAGATCGCGGCGGCGCAACGGGTGTACTTCGTACTCGCCACGCTCGACCAATGGTCGTTTGACGATTGGTTCGGGCTCGGCCTGTGCTACCAGCGACTCGGGCAGCACGAACAGGCGCTGCCGTGCTTCGCGAAAGCCGGCCTGATTCACGCGTCGGACCCGCGCCCGCCGTATCTCGCCGGGATGAGCTACGAGCACGCAGGCAACCGGGAATTCGCTCGCAAATCGTTTGACGCAACGCTGCGCATCTGCGGACAACTGCCTCAGCACGACAAGCTCGCCCGCTCGGCACGGGCGCGGCGCGACGCGCTGAATGCCACTTCGGATCCTAAATCAACATGACCGCCATTTATTCCCCACGAGCCGCGTACGCGCCTGCCTGGACCGGCAACGTCGGCAACGCGCCCGCAGCTGCCGTCGCCGTTGCGAACGACGTCATCGAGTCGCCGGATGCCGCTCGTCAACGACGCGAACGCTTGGACTGGCTGCGCACCGAGGACTTTGCGCCAGACCCGTCGACCGGCGTCGACTGGCAAGACGCCGACGACGCGTTCGCCCGCCTGCTGAATCGCCTCTTTGCCGTCGGCAGCGGACTGGCGGCGAACGCGCTGGGGGCGTCCAGCGCCGACGGCACTTCGAACGCCTCAACGCTCTCTGCGCTCGAGAACGTCGATCCGTCCACGCTGGCGATGATGGCGTCGATGATCGCGATGGACGCGCTGGGCGACACCGCGAAGTCCACGCAGCGGGCGCTGACGTTGATGGGCGAGCGTCAGGAAAAGCTGCGTCAGGAGGACATCAAGAAGTATCGCGAGCAGATGGACGCGAAGACAGAGGATGCCAACAAGGCCCGCAAAGGCGGCATCTTTGGCGTGGTGTTCGACTGGCTCATCGCGGCGGTCGACGTGGTGGTCGGCGCGGTCAAGGTCGTGACGGGCGTCCTCAGCATGAATCCGCTGATGATCGCGGGCGGTGTGGCCGATGTTGGCGCAGGCATTGCCGGGCTCGGCGTGGCGTTCCACAAGACGATGGCGCTCGTCGACCCGAAGAACGCGGCCTATCACGAGAAAGAAGCGACCAAGTGGGGACACGCCCAACTGGCGTTCCAGATGCTCGGCATGGTCATCGGCTTCGGCACGTCGATCAGGGGCTTCATTGCCAAGCGCGCGACGACCAAAGCCGCGAGCCGTGTGTTCAAGGCGGGCGCGGGCGAGGCGCTGGAGCAGGCGGTCAAGTCGGGCGACAAGGCTGCCGTCGCGGCGATCAAGTCTCGCGTGGTCTCCGAGATCGGTTTCGTCGTCGGCAACGAGGTCGGAAAGCGCGTGGGCAAGTCGCTGTTGCAAAGCGGCACGCAGAGCGGTCGCCGACTGGCGAAAGCGGGCTTCAATCGCATGGCCGAGCAGTTCACGCAGCAGATGGTCGAACAGATGGCCTCGCGCGCTTTCGACAAAGTCGCAAAGAACGCCGCGAAGCAAGTCGCCAAGAGCAAGGCGGTGACATCGAAGGAACTGACCAAGTCCTTCACGTCGAGCATGAATATTCAGGGCTATTTTGCCGTGGCGCGTGGCTCATGGTCGCTCTCGGGCGCACTGCGCGGCACGTTCACCGGCGCCAACGCCCTTGGGCAGGGGATCGTCGGCGCACAGCGCGCGAAGCTGCAACTCGAAGCGCGCGATCTCGGCGTCGACATGATGTGGCTGCAGATGCTCATGCAAATGAATGGCGACGACAAGAAACGTGCCGCCAAGCGGATGGAAACGCTCGTGGGTCAGCAGAGCGACATCGCAGTGTCCACGGGCGAGCAAGTGCAGAAAACGGGCGAGATGCGCATTCGTATCGCGGCCTCGTTGTCCCGGGCGTGAGCCCGCGCGGATCTTTCGGACGCGGTTTTCCGCCGCGTCGTCTACCTACGGAGTGATGACATGACTTATGCATTGAGTTCGACGTCGGCGAATCCGCGTCAGGCCGGTATTGCCGCCTCCGACGCCCAGCAACGCGCCGCGACCGACGACGAGGGCGCGCGCGTATTGCCGCGCATTCGCGAGCAGGTCGACGGCCTTCAATCCGCGCAGGCGCTCATCGCCCTGTTTCTCGCCATGCGGGTGGCAGAGCGCAACACCGACCAGGCGTATCGCACGCGTCACGATGCAATGGTCTTCGAGCGCGGCCAGACCGCGCGCAGCGAGAAGTACAACGCCAACAACTTGCATTACCGCGCCGGGCTGTATTCGGCCATTGGCGGTATCGTCTCCGGCACCTTCTCATTGGCCGGCGGTGTGGGATCGGGCGCGGCAGGGTTTGGGGGCGAGTTGGGCAAGTTGCGAGTGGTCGGCACGGCGGTCGGCGAAACGACCAAGGGCGTCAGCCAGTTCGTGAAGTCGCCGTTCGATGTCGTGTCCAACGACGATTCGCTTGCCGGACGCGATAACGATGTGCTTGGCGAGTTCGAGATGTCGCTCACCGAGGAGACGCGTCGCACGAACGATCGGCTGCGTCAGCGCATTGACGCGACCAGTGCGGACATCCGTGAAGTGTCGCGCGCGATGTACGGCATGATCGGCCAGCAAGTCACGAAGATGTACGACACCATCCGATAAGCCCATGACCGTTTGCGAGCGCGCCGTTGCGGCATTCTTCAGAGCCCACCGTTTCACGGCGCGCGTTGAAATCTGCGAGCGCACGCACGTCGAACTGGGACAGCGCGTCGAGAACGGCGAACTGTCCCTTTGTCATCGTCTCGACCGTGTGCCTGCCGGTGTCGTGCTGACGATCACCGACTTCCGCCTCGACGCCGAAGCGAAGGCAAGCGAGCATGCCGTGAGGCGCTTCTGCCAACTGATCCGGACACTGTTGCGCACGGTGCCCCATGTCGGCTACGTGCGCGGCATGATCCTGCCCGGCGTGAGCGACACGCGCGTTCGTGCGACACGTCTTCGCCTCGGTGCGATTCTCGAACGCGAGGGGGCGTTCTGGCGTGAGGAAGACGGCGATCGATGGCTGGTCTTCTGTCGGGAACCCAGCCGCCGATAGGGGCATTCAGGGCAACATGCCGAGCAGGTGCCACCAGAGATAGTCGAGCGGGAAGAGAAGGACGAGGGTGATGAGCGTCATGACGACGGTCAGCCGCGTGCCATCGCGCATGCCGACGCCGCCCAGATGCATCGCAATCATCATCGGCGGGCTCTGATAGGGCAGGAGGACGGTGGAGAACACCGGTACTTGCAACATCAGCACGGTGTAGAGCGGCAGGCCGCTCGCGCTCGCGAGCTGTCCCGCGAGCGGAGTGAGCACCGCCGGCAGACCGGGAAGCGTGGCGACCAGTCCGATGGCCGCGCCGATGGCGATGAGCCATGCGGCATTGATCGCGGGGGTGCCCGGCGTCATGCTCACCGCATCCAGGCATAGCCGTGCGAGCTTCTCGCCCAGCCCCGAATCCGCGACGACCGCGCCCACACCGAGAAAGCCCGCGACGTAAATAAGCGGCGTGATGTGCATCTGCTCGGTGAAGGTCTTGGGCGTGATGATGTGAATCGCGGGGAGCAGGCAGAGGATTGCCGCGGCAACGGAAATCCACGCGGGCGAGATGCCGTGCCAGGCATCGGTCGCGAATCCGGCGAGCGCCAACGCCAGCAATACCGACAGGCGTCGGGCATCGTTTGACAGCGGTGGTGGGGCACCGTTGGTCACCTGGGTGAGGGGGCCGTCGTCGGGGAACAGGCGGCAGATCACCCACACCAGAATGGCGGCCTTGAGCGCACCGAGCACAGGGAAGTGCAGCAGCAGGTAGGGCGCGTAGTGCAGCTTTACGCCGTAGAACGAGTCCGCCGCGCCCATGAGCACACTGTTCGGAATGTTGGCGGGCAGGATCGTCGTAGGCGGCATGTAGCTCGCGGCGGCGACCATCATCACGAGACCGGTGCGTCCGCGCCGACCCTCGGTGAGGCCGATGCGATCGGCGAGCGCGAGCACGATGGGGATCAGCAGCAGAATGCGTCCCGTCGTCGAGGGCATGACGAAAGCCAGACCCACGCAGGCGACCATCACTGACGCCACATAACGCGCATACGTTGGGCGCTTGAGTGCGAACAACGTCGCGGCCAGCCGCGCGCCGAGTCCTGTCGTGCGCACCGCGATACCCGTCACCGCACCCCCAAAGACGAGCCACCACGCAGCCGAATGAAACCCGGCAAAGATCACTTCCGGCTTCGCGACATGCAGCAGGACGGCGAGCAGGAAGAACGTCAGCGTGGTGATCGGCTCCGGGAACAGGCCGAAGGCCCACGCCCCGATGGTGAACAGCACGAGCACGGCGGCCTGTGCCGCGGTGGGCGACAGGCCAAGGGCGGAACTGCCATGGCTGGCGGCCCACAAGGCGGCAGCGAACATCCCGTAAATGACGTAACCGCCAAGGGTGCGCACGCGTGAGCGCAGGCGTTCGCGGCGTAATGCGTCGGCCGCCGAGGGGCGGTGATGGCGGGGATCAGGGGTGTCCGGCGAGGCGGATTCGGTCATGGCGCTTGTCGTTGTGGTGTTAGGCCAGGCAGGCGTGTTACGCGGTCCGGCGGCGATGGGGGGCGCGCTTGCATCGCCGTGGGCATATCGTATGCTAGCGACTTCGACAGCGTCACCCGATCAGGACAAATTCCGTCGCGAACATGCCACGCTCTGTACTCGTGCCTGCCCAGTGCCCCAACGTCTTTGCCATACCGCGCAGATCGCACGACTTCCGCCACGAATCGTGGGCGACGCGATGACGGCTGTCCCACCGAAGCCCTGGTTCCTCTACCTGCTGGAGTGCGCGGGCGGTCGCATCTACACGGGCATCGCCGTCGACGTCGAGGCGCGATATGCGGCGCACGTCGCGGGCAAGGGCGCACGCTTCACGCGCGCCTATCCGCCATTGCGCATCCTGCTCTCGCTCACCTTTGCCGATCGCTCAGCCGCCTCGCGGGCCGAGTACCGCGTCAAGCAACTGAGCGCGTCGCAGAAGCGCGCGCTCATTGCCGGCACGTTCCCTTGCGATCTCGGCGATGTCCGCGCCGCCGCCGACTTCAAGGCACCAGGCGTGCCTGACGAATGATCCGGCGCACGTCGCGCTGGATCGCGCCGAACTGGCCGCGCGACGGAATTGGCGACACCACGAGCGCCCAACTGTCGCCGGGTACGGTCTTCTCCACCACGGTGTAATAGGTCGACTGGGTGCGGAAGAAGTCGGCGATGCCGTCGTGGCTGATGCGATAGTTTCGCTCGCCCGCGCCGGGCACCATGAATACGCCAAGCGTGTAGTAAACGTCGCGATCCGCGCTGACCGGGCCGGACCGCTTGTCGAGCAACAATGTGCGCAGCGTCTTCTCCGTGAGCAGGCTCGGCCGGCGAATGTCGAACACGCGCCACACCTTGAGCAGCGCGCTCGTCGACATCTGCCACCCGGCGAACGGAGCCAGCAGACGCCAGTTGTCGGGCAGGGTGGCGCCGGTGATGCCAAGCGGCGCGAAAATGTGCGTTTCGCAGAAGTGCTTGTAATCGTCGCCGGAAACCGCTTCGATCACCATGCCGAGCAACAGGTACGACACGTTCGAGTAGACGAAATCGGACTTGCCGGTCGAGTGCCCGGCGTCGCCGGCGTCGAGATAGTTGAAGAAGTCCGCGCTGCCGCCCACACGCCGGATCGCCAGTCCGCTGAACAGGCCGTTCACGGGATCGTTGTAGCCGTTCGTGGCAAGCCCCGCGCGATGCGCGAGCAGGCGTCGCACGGTCAGCTCGCGCAACGACGGGTCGAGCGGCTTGCCGTGCTGTTTCGAATAAGTGTCGAGCAGATCGCCGAGTGTTGCGTCGAGCGAGAGTTTGCCCGCCTGCACGAGCAGCGCGATGCCGATGGCCGTCACCGACTTCGACAGGCTGGCGACGGGCAGCAACTGTCGGACGTTGTCGCCCGACGTGGCCGCTTCGAGCCCCACGCCAGCATCGGATTCCGTGCGCAGCCACACATGCGACAGGTTGTAGCGCTCCTTGAGCTGCGCCACGCCCTGCGTGAGCGTCGCCTGGCCGATGGGCACCGCCGGTTGGATCGGTTTGGGCGCGCCGGATGACGGCAGCGCCACGACCACCGGATTCGTAATCGCGGCAACGGGCGACGACGCCGCTGCCGACGTGGACGTGGCCGTCGACGCGGTTTGGGCGAGCGCATGGCCCGCGGTCATTAACATGGCAGTGCCCAGCAAGGCACTCAGGACACCGACGACAGCGCGGCGCACGGAGGCACTCCGTCGCCCCGTCGCGAGAGCGACGACATGCTCGTTGCGCCGCGATACCCGCGGCATTGTCAGACGTGCCCCTGCCGGACGGCTGTGCCGTTCGACGTACATTTTCTATTCCCCCCGCGCACGATGCTTCGAACCACAAATCGACTCTCTTCGGAGACGGAAAGGTTCGGGGTGCGCACGTGTCGCTTTGCGGCGCTCTTCGATATCGAAGTTTAGGAAAAACTTCGTTCAAATAACCAGTAAAAACGCTGAATTCTACATTAAATTGCATTTATGGAGATCAAACACCCATAGTGGCGCACAATCGCGCGGTGGCAACGTCGGGCGGCCGGGGCGGCTCCCGATCCGTCGCCGACGAGACCTGTAACGCATCGCGGTGTAAGCTATCGCCCTGACAGGCTCTGACTCGCCCACAGGCCATGGGAGCGGCGTCCCGTAGGTGACGTCGTGCCGGCTGAAGGATCGACCGATACATGACTGAACCCTCCCGCGCGCGCCCGAGCCGGCCCGCCGATGCACCTTCCTCCGTGGCGCTGCCGATGGACGCCGTTGCGGCGTCCGCCGGTGGCGGGGCCGCGGGCGGCCCGCCCGAGCCGCCGCCCGCCGACGAAGCCGCCTGGTTTGCGTTGCCCGCGCCCCTGCGCTGGCTCCGGCGCGTGCCGTGGACCGCGGCCCGGCCGTGGCTGATCGCGGCCGGCGTCGTTCTGCTCGGCCTCTTTGTCTTCGACGCGTTGCATCACATGCTGCGTCACGTGCATTACGACGACATCGTTGCCGAGATACACAACACCCCCGTGACGCGTCTGGCGCTTGCCATGCTGGCAACCCTGGCGAGTTACGCGGCCCTCACCGGTTACGACATCTCAGGCCTTGGCTTCGCCGGGGCGAAGGTCAAGCGCTCGACGGTCGTGCTCACCTCGTTCATCGCCTACGCGCTCGGAAACTCCGTCGGTCTGGGGGTGCTCACCGGCGGCACGGTGCGAATGCGGATGTACGCCGCCGCGGGCGTCGATGCATCGAAGGTGGCGCAGGCGGTAGCGTTCAACGCCGGCGCGTTCGGTCTCGGCATGACCGTGTTCGGTTCGCTCGGCATGTTGTGGGGTGCGTCGCGCGTCTCGGCGCTGGTGCCGATTCCGGCGTGGGTGTTGCAGATGCTCGCCTTGCTGCTGCTGGCCGGCGCCGCCGCGTTCCTGGTACTGTGCGCGCGCAAGCGCACGGTGCGCTTGCTCAACCGCTGGCCGATCCCGCTGCCGCCGCTGCGGGTCGCGGTGCGCCAGTTGCTGATCTCGGCCGCCGATCTGGGCATGGCGGCCGCCGCCTTGTGGTGTTTGCTGCCCGCCAACGTGGTGGATCTGCCGACCTTCGTCGTCTTCTATGCCATTGCCATGGCGCTTGGCGTACTCAGCCACGTGCCGGGCGGCGTGGGGGTGTTCGAAGCGGTGATTCTGCTCGCGACCAACGGGCACGCACCGATCAGTCAGGTGGCGGGGGCGCTGGTGCTCTATCGCGGTATTTACTATCTGCTGCCGCTGATGCTTGCCGCCTGTCTGCTCGCCGGGTTCGAGTTGCGCCAGGGCCCGGCGGCGCCGATCGGCCGGGCGGCGGTGCGGCTCTTCCCCGGCCTGTTGGCGGCGCTCACGCTCGTTGCCGGGGTCATGTTGCTGATCTCCGGTGTGACGCCCGCCACGCGCGACGCGGAAGACTTCCTTCGCCACCACGTGCCGCTGTTCCTCGTTGAAGTGTCGCACTTGCTCGGCAGTGTGGCGGGGCTGGCCATGCTGTTCCTCGCGCGAGGTCTGCTGCACCGGCTTGATGCCGCCTGGTGGGGCTCGCTCGGCCTGACGATCATCGCTGCCGTCCTCGCGATTCCCAAGGGCATTGCCGTGTCGGAGTGCTTCGTATTGGCCATGCTGGCGACGCTGCTGCTCGTCTCGCGCGAACAGTTCGACCGGCGCTCGTCGCTTTTCACGCAAACGTTCGAGCCGGGCTGGATCATTGCCGTGCTCTCGGTGCTCGGGGCCTGTACCTGGCTGATGTTCATGGCGTACCGGCGCGTCGAATACGCAAATCAGCTTTGGTGGCAGTTCACGTTCGACGGCGATGCTCCGCGTTCCATGCGCGCGTTGATGGTCGTGGCCGTGATCGGACTCGGGCTGTCCTTGTGGCAATTGCTGCGTCAGTCCGCCGGCGCGATCGTGCCCGCGAGCGAGGAGGAACTGGCGCGCGCGCGCGCCGTCATCCGCAAGCAACCGGCCGCCGACGCCTGTCTGGCGCTGATGGGCGACAAGAGCTTCCTGTTCTCGCCGTCTGGCAACGCTTTCATCATGTACGCAAAGCATCGCCGTTCGTGGGTGTCGCTCTCGGATCCGGTGGGCGACCAGAAGGAGTGGCCCGAACTGATTTGGCGCTTCATCGAGCTGGCCGATGCGCACGGCGGACGCGCGGCGTTCTACAAGACCCGCCCGCAGGCGCTGCCGCTCTATATCGACGCGGGACTGCGGGCCTTCAAGCTCGGCGAGGAAGCGTTCGTCTCGCTGCCGGAGTTCGGGCTGCAAGGCGCGCGTCGCGCCAATCTGCGGCATGGGGTGGCGCGCGGTGAACGCGAAGGGTTGACGCTGGAGATTGTGGCGGCGGAAGACGTCGCGCCGCATCTCGCGGAAATGCGGCGCGTATCGGACGCGTGGCTTGCGCGCCAACATACGCGCGAGAAGGGTTTCTCGTTGGGCGCGTTTACCGACGCGTACGTGGCGCGCCAACCCGTGGCGCTTGTGCGCCGCGAGACGCGCCTCGTCGCGTTTGCCACGTTGATGTGCCCCGACGTCCAGCGCATCGAAGCGAGCATCGATCTGATGCGGCAGGTGCCGGACGCTCCCCCCGGCACGATGGACTTCCTGTTCGCGAAGCTGATGCTGCACTTCAAATCGCAGGGCTATCAGCGTTTCGGTCTGGGAATGGCCCCGATGTCGGGCATGGAGACGCATCAGCTTGCGCCCCGCTGGCATCGCTTCGGCCGCATGATGTTCGCGCACGGTGCTCGCTTTTACAACTTCCGCGGGCTGCGCAGCTTCAAGGACAAATTCGATCCGCAATGGGAGGCGCGTTATCTGATGACGCCGGGCGGTATCGCACCGATGCTCACGCTGGCCGACGTGGCGTCGCTGGTGGGCGGCGGATGGAAAGGAATCATGACGAAATGACAGGTCACACGATGGCGAAGCACGACAAGGCGGACGGTGGGCAGGCGAGATCGCGCAAGCGCGGGCGCGGCGAGGGCGCGCCGCGCTGGGTCCGCCGCGTCGCGGCGAGTGCCGCGACAGGGGCGGTGATGATGACGTCCGTCGCCGCACTGGCCCAGACGCCGGCACCCGCGCAAGCCCCGGAGATCCTGACGCATGGCCGCTTCGAGAACGTGCCCATCTTCCGTCCGGAAGGGGCGCCGAATGCGACGGTGCTCTTTTTCTCCGACGACGACGGCTGGACGCCGCGCGCCGAACGGATGGCTCGCGCCCTCGCGGACACCGGCGCGTTGGTGGCCGGCATCGACACGGCACGGTTGATGGCGAATTACACCAAGGACGAGATCGCTTGCGTATATGCGGCGGGCGATCTCGACAACTTCGGTCGATGGGTCGAGGCGGCCGTCAAGCTGCCCGGCTACACGCCGCCCATTCTCGTCGGCGACGGTGTGGGCGGCACGTTCGCCTATGCGATGCTTGCGCAGGCGGGTAACGATACGTTCTCCGGCGCGCTGTCCGTCGACTTCTGTCCGGTATTGCCGATGTCCCGGCCGTTGTGTCAGGGCGAGGGGGTGCACTTCGGACGCGGTATCACGCACACGGCCGGCGGCGCGCCGATGCGATTGCTGCCCGCGCCCGTCATGAGCGCACCATGGGTGGCAATGGGCGGGCCGGTCGGCGGACCCAACGCGCGCGCGCCGCGCTGCCCGGATCACGTGGCACAGGCGTTCGCCGCCCGCACGCCGAATTCGAGCTGGCTCGTCGGTGGGCTGGCGGGCAGCCTGGGCGCGATGGAGGTCTCCGGCACGCCCGCCGAGACGGGCACGCCGCCGACGTCCGTGCTGGCCGATTGGGTGACGCAGTACAAGAACGCGTTCCGGCGTCTGAACGCGCACCACGTGGCGGGAACGGCCCGGCCGCCCGCCGCGGTGGCCGATCTGCCCGTCGTCGAGGTGCCGGCCACCGGCAAGCCTGCCCCCAATATGACCGACACGTTCGCCATACTGATGTCGGGCGACGGCGGTTGGGCCGGACTCGACCGCGATGTCGCGGGCGCGCTCTCGGCGCACGGCATTCCGGTGGTGGGCGTGGATTCGCTGCGCTATTTCTGGTCGGCGCGCACCCCGGCTTCCGGCGCGCTCGATATCGACCGCCTCATGCGCTTCTATCAGACGCGCTGGAACAAGAAGCGCGTGATCCTGATCGGCTACTCGCAAGGGGCCGATGTGCTGCCGTTCATGGTCAATCGTCTGTCGCCGGTGGCCCGCGAGCGGGTGGCGCTGCTGGTGCTGATGGGACTCGGGCAGAAGGCGGACTTCGAGTTCCGCATGACCAATTGGGTGATGTCGAGCCAGAACGGCCTGCCGATTCGTCCGGAGGTGGAGCGTCTGCCCGACGGGATGGCGATGTGCATCTATGGGGCCGACGAAGACGACAGCAACTGTCCGGGGCTCGATCCCAAGCGCGTTCAGGTCGTCAAGATGCCCGGCGGGCACCATTTCGACGGGAACTACACTGGGCTGGCCGACGTGATTCTCCAGGGCGTCGCCAAGCGGTGACGGCCGATGGCGGAGCGGCGCCGCTTGGCGCGCCGCCTTGCCTTCCGTGCAGTGGCTCCGTACACTGCCGCCAGTTTTCCCATCGACCCACGTCCCGCACCTTCCGCACCGTTCGGATTCGGCGGCACGACACCCAGGAGAAGATCGACATGGCAGAGGGTTATTTCCCGAAGTGGCGGCAGCAGGACACGGCCTCCGGCCGCGTGATCGCCCCCGATGAGCGCCTGGCGTGGCCGCAAACCATCGCGATGGGCGTGCAGCACGTGGTCGCCATGTTCGGCTCGACCGTACTTGCACCGCTGCTCATGGGGTTCGATCCGAACCTTGCCATCTTCATGTCGGGGATTGGCACGCTGCTCTTCTTCGTGCTCGTCGGCGGACGCGTACCCAGCTATCTCGGCTCGAGCTTCGCCTTCATCGGCCTGGTCATCTCGGTGACGGGCTATGCGGGCAGCGGGCCGAACCTGAATATTCCGGTGGCGCTCGGCGGGATCATCGCCTGCGGCGTGCTCTACGCCATCATCGGCCTGATCGTGATGGCCGTCGGCACTCGCTGGATCGAAGCCCTCATGCCGCCGGTGGTGACGGGCGCGGTCGTCGCCGTCATCGGCCTGAACCTCGCGCCGGTCGCGGTGAAGGGCGTCTCGGCGACGCCCTTCGACACGTGGATGGCGCTGGCGACCGTGCTGTGCGTCGGTCTCGTGGCGGTGCTCGCGCGCGGCATGGTGCAACGCCTGTTGATTCTCGTGGGCCTGCTGCTGGCCTATGCGCTGTACGCCGTGCTGACCAACGGCATGGGCCTCGGCAAGCCGATCGACTTCGCCGTGGTGGCCCATGCCGCCTGGTTCGGCCTGCCGCACTTCGCGGCGCCAGTGTTCAAGCCGGAAGCGATGGTATTGCTCGCCCCGATTGCCATCATCCTTGTGGCGGAGAACCTCGGACACATCAAGGCGGTAAGCGCCATGACCGGGCAGAGCCTCGACCGCTACATGGGCCGCGCCTTCCTCGGCGATGGTCTGGCGACCATTGTGTCGGGCAGCGTCGGGGGCACGGGCGTGACGACTTACGCCGAGAATATCGGCGTGATGGCCGTCACGAAGATCTATTCGACGCTGGTGTTTGCCATGGCGGCGGTGATCGCGCTGGTGCTGGGCTTCTCGCCGAAATTCGGCGCGGTGATTCAGACGATTCCGGGTCCGGTGCTGGGTGGCGTGTCGATCGTGGTGTTCGGTCTGATTACCGTGGCCGGCGCGCGCATCTGGGTGCAGAACAAGGTCGACTTCTCGGATAACCGCAACCTGATCGTCGCCGCCGTCACGTTGGTGCTCGGCGCGGGCGACTTCACGCTGAAGTTCGGTAGCTTCTCGCTGGGGGGCATCGGTTGCGCCACGTTCGGCGCCATCATCCTCTACGCGTTGCTGCGCGGGCGTGGGGCGTCGGCACCGGCGGCGATGTAGGTCGACTCGCTCGCCTCACCGGTCACACCGGACGCGCTGGACCGGCTGGATTCGCCGGAATTGACGGCACGAGAGATCACGGCACGATGATTACGTCGTGCCGTTTTCATTGGTGACAGCGGGTGTGGCCTGCAGCCGTTCAAGCAATTGCCGCGCGTAGACAGGCAGGGCGTCGCGCTCACGCACGCACAGCACCAGCGTGCGCAGGGCCCACGCGTCGGAGAGCGGCACGATGCCGAGGCCCAGCGCGGCGGCCGAGCGTGCGGCGGCGCTCAGCGGCACGATGCCCAGCGCGGCCCCCGCCGCCACGGCGCGGCACAGACTGTCGAAGTCTCGCAGGCGCACACGGTAGTGCAACGGCCGACCGGCTCGCCTGGCGTGCCCGTCGAGGTGCTCGGCCAGTGCACTGTGCTCGGGCAGGCCAATGAACTCCGAGTCCAGAACGTCGATGAAAGCCACCTCGGCGCGCGAGGCCAATGCGTGCCCAGGCGGCGTGACGACCACCAGCCGGTCCTGCCGGAATGGCACCGTCTCGAGCCCCGTCAATTCGATCCAGTCCGAGACCACGCCAATGTCGGCGGCGCCTTCCAGGACCGCTTGCACGACGGCCGGGCTCGTCTGCTCGCGCAGGGAGATCTCCACATTCGGATGCTCGGCGAGGAATGCCCCCAGCAGATCCGGCAGAAACTCGGACATCGCCACGGTGTTCGAGGCAATACGCACGTTCCCCCTGAGCCCAGCCGCGTATTCGCCGAGTTCGCCGCGCATCTGCTCGATCTGGGCGAGCACGCGCCGGGCGTGAGCGAGCAGGGCGCGGCCAGCGGGGGTGGGCATTACGCCCTGGCGGTGGCGCATGAAGAGCGCGACGCCCAGCGCCTCTTCGAGCCCGCGGATACGGGCGCTGGCAGACGCCAGTGTCAGATGGGCGCGCTCGGCGCCGCCGGTGATGCTGCCGGCTTCGGCAACCAGCAGGCACAGTCGCAGGTCGGTCAGGTCGAATCGCACGGGGCAGGCAGGCCGGGAGGCTTCGGGGGCAATGACGCCAGTGTAGCGGCTTGGGCGATAGGCGCGCAGACACCCGGTGGAACGTCCGAATTTCGGACCCCGGGGAGGGCAAATGGCGATGCCGACTGACTTGGGAAAGGGCGCATGGTAAACTACGCGCTTCCAAGACACGGCCGTACCCGCGACGGCCTCGCCCGCCAAGCCGCTTGATTTCATTCGCCGGCGGGTCGTCTTGCAGGCGTCTTTCGGCGCATCGCCCTAATGAGCGCGATGCCTGTCGCACGCCCTACGCGGGCATTCCCTCAAGAACACACAACATCGATACGCGCGGGGACACACTTCGTGGAGTCCGCGCATTGGTCCATATATGTCTTTTGAAAAGCTCGGCCTGTCGGCCGACATCCTGCGTGCCGTGGCCGACCTTGGCTACACGCACCCGACGCCCATTCAACTGCAAGCGATTCCGGCCGTCCTGCAAGGCGGCGATCTCCTCGCCGGTGCCCAGACCGGGACCGGCAAGACGGCGGGCTTCACGCTGCCTATCCTGCAAATGCTCTCCACGCGTGCGCGCGCGGCGGCGGCCAACGGCAAGCGCTCCGTGCGCGCGCTCGTGCTGACGCCCACGCGCGAGTTGGCCGCCCAGGTCGAGGAAAGCGTTACGCAATACGGCAAGTACCTGCCGCTCACGTCCATGACCGTGTTCGGCGGCGTGTCGATGGTGCCGCAGGTCAAACAATTGGCGCGCGGCGTGGACATTCTCGTCGCGACCCCTGGCCGTCTGCTCGATCACATGCAGCAGAAAACGGTCGATCTTTCTGGCGTCGAGATTCTCGTGCTGGACGAAGCCGACCGCATGCTCGACATGGGCTTCATTCGCGATATTCGTCGTGTGCTGGCGGTGCTGCCGTCGAAGCGCCAGAACCTGCTGTTCTCGGCCACGTTCTCCGACGAGATCAAGCAACTGGCCGACGGCCTGCTCAAGTCGCCCGCGCTCATCGAAGTGGCGCGTCGCAACACGACGGCGGAAACCGTCGCGCAGAAGATCCACCCGGTCGATCGCGACCGTAAGCGCGAGCTGCTCGAACACCTCGTGCGCGAGCACAACTGGTTCCAGGTGCTCGTGTTCACGCGCACCAAGCACGGCGCGAACCGGCTCGCCGAGCAGCTCACGAAGGGCGGCATTCCGGCGCTCGCCATTCACGGTAACAAGAGTCAGGGCGCCCGCACGCGAGCGCTCGCCGAATTCAAGAGCGGCACATTGCAGGTGCTGGTTGCGACCGATATTGCCGCGCGCGGCATCGACATCGACCAGTTGCCCCACGTGGTCAACTTCGACCTGCCGGAAGTGGCGGAGGACTATGTCCACCGCATCGGCCGCACCGGACGCGCCGGCGCAAACGGCGAGGCCGTGTCGCTTGTGTGCGTGGACGAGCATCAACTGCTCACGCAGATCGAACGTCTCATCAAGCGCACGATCGATCGCGAAGTGATCCCGGGCTTCGATCCGGATCCGCATGCCGTGGCGCAACCGATTCGCAAGGCGCAACAAGGCCGTGGGGCCGGTGGTGGACGGGGCGGGCGCGGCGGCGACGACGACGACGCGCGCCAACCGGCCCGCGCCCCGCGTGAAGCGCGTGAGCCGCGCGATGGCGGTCGTGGCGCACGCCAGGGCAACGAGCCGAAGGCGCGTCGCGAAGGCGAGCGCGGTGGCCGAAAGAACAGCAGTGCCGTGAACGGCGGAAATGCGGGGCACGGCGCGCAGGTCGCGAACGCGGGACAAGGCGGGCAGCAACGCCATCAGGCGCAGGCGCCCAAGCGTCAGGGCGATGCCCAACGCGCGGCCACACCGGCGGCCGGTGCAGCACGCCAAGGTCGCGACGGCCGCACGGGGCAGACCGCCTCGCGCGGGCAAGGAGGCGGCGCGGAGCGCGGCGATTTCGCACAGCGCGCGCCGCGTCCGGCGCGTCGCGACGCGGTTGGCGGCGCCTTGCTGATGGGCAAGGCAAAACGCGACTGAACGGCTCAGGAAGGGCATCGGGCGCAAATTAAGTAAAATATTAAGCTTTTGCGCCCGGTGGCCCGGGCGTGGCAGGGACAATGAGGCGTCAGGCAAGGCGGCCTCATCGGCTCACCCGCGCACGTGCCGCATTCCCCTTCCCTGAGGATTTCATGATCGCCCGTATTACCCGGCTGTTCCCGTTGTGGGCTCTGCTGCTGTCCGTTTCCGCTTATTTCTCGCCGGGCAGTTTTTCCAGCGTTACGCCGCACGTCACGGCGCTCCTGACCGTGGTGATGTTTGCGATGGGCGTCACGCTCACCGTCGACGACTTCAAGCGCGTGCTCACGCGACCCGCGCCGATCGTCGCCGGGGTGGTGTTGCACTATCTCGTGATGCCGCTGGCCGCCTGGGTGATCGCGCGCGTGCTGCACATGCCGCCCGATCTGACGGCCGGCATGGTGCTTGTGGGCAGCGTTGCGAGCGGCACAGCCTCGAATGTCATGATTTATCTCGCCCGCGGCGACGTGGCCCTGTCGGTGACGATCAGCGCAATGTCGACGCTCGTCGGCGTGTTCGCGACCCCGCTGCTCACGCGCTTGTACGTCGACGCCTCCATCGTGGTCGACGTCGAGGGCATGCTGCTGTCGATTCTGCAAATCGTGGCGCTGCCGATTGGCGCGGGCCTGCTCATCAATCGCTATTTCGGTCGTGCGGTGCGCGCGGTCGAAGGCTATCTGCCGCTCGTGTCGATGATCGCGATCGTGCTCATCATCGGCGCGGTAGTCGGCGCGAATCAGGGCAACATTGCCACGGTGGGCCCGTTGGTGATGCTCGGTGTCGTGTTGCACAACGGTCTGGGCCTGCTGGGCGGGTACTGGGGCGGTCGTCTGCTGGGCTTCGACGAATCGATCTGCCGCACGTTGGCCATCGAAGTCGGTATGCAGAACTCCGGCCTGGCGGCAACACTCGGCAAAATCTACTTCACGCCGCTCGCCGCACTGCCGGGGGCGCTCTTCTCGGTCTGGCACAACTTGTCGGGCTCGCTGCTCGCGGGCTACTGGCGGGGTCGTCCGACCGGCACCGCCAACGATGCGCCGGCGGTGGTCACACGTCCGTCTCACTGAGTGTTTTCGTGCGCCGCATGCGAGTGTGTGCGGCGCGCAACGGCCGCCCACACTGTCATCGCGGGCATTTGCCTTTCTGACGCGCATCGCCTACAACTTCGATATACCGTCGCGCCCCGGCATGCGAAGCGGCGCGACCGGTGGCAGTCAATGTTTTGGCGGGAGTGCGTTATGTCTTTGCGAGTCAACGGAATTGTCATCGACGCACGCCGCGTCGCCGATGAGATCGATCAGCATCAGGACGAGGCCGATCCGGAAGTCGCCGCACAGCACGCGTTGGTGAGTCGTGAATTGCTGCGCCAGCGCGCATTCGACTTGCGTTTATTCGACAAGAACGACGCGATGCCCGCGAGCGACGACGCTATCGTCGATGCACTGTTCACGCGGGACGTTCAAGTGCATCGTCCCACCGACGCCGAATGCCGGGCTTACTTTCACGAACACGCCGGGCAGTTCCGTGTTGGCGACCGGGTGCAGGCGAGTCATATTCTGTTTGCGATGTCGGCGAGCGTGCCGCTGTCGACGACCTTGGAGCGGGCGCAGTCGGCACTGGATGCCGTGCGCTCCAATCCCGATTCGTTCGAAGCGGTGGCGCAATCGATGTCGGATTGCCCGTCAGGTCGCACGGGCGGAAGTCTAGGTATGCTCGCGCGTGGCAGTGGCGCACCCGAGTTTGAGTTGGTGCTGTTTTGTGGCGACCGACTCGGCGTGGTGCCGAGACTGGTCAACACGCGCTACGGTTTCCACGTTGTGCGGATCGAACGCCGGGTGAAAGGACACATGCCGCCCTACGAACGCGTGGCCGAGCGTATCGCCGCGCAGTTGTACGAGCAGGCGCGTGCGCGGGCACTGCGGCACTACGTGGCGCTGCTCGCCGGTGTCGCCGAAATTAGCGGCGCCAACGACGATGACGGACCGGTGCGTGTGCAATAGCGGATGGTCGGCTGTCGGAACGGCGTGCGTGTCCAGCCAGGTGCGGCAGGGCGCGCGAGTGTGTCGATGGACTGATCGGGCAACGTCGTAGCGTTCAGTGTAGTGTCCCAAAGGGCTGGGTTCTGTGTCAGGCAGAACCCAGCCCTTTCGTTTTTCCGCGCCACGCAGCGCGTTCGGTGAGGCAGCGCACCGCGCCCGCGTTGCCGTCGTCATGTGCCATCCAATGATGGAATTGAGATCCAACGCGTTGCGGAGTTCACGTTTGCGATCGCTCGTGTTGAGCACTATCGGTGACCGCCCGATGAGATGCGAACGATGAACCGCGTTCGCCTATCCTTAGGATGTCGTGATATTCAGGTGTCATTTTCACGATACTTAAAGCATGCCTAATGAACATGCGGGGGATCCCTGATGGCAACCACTGCGACGTGCGCCGTCGTTGGCGGCGGCATTTCCGGCATTGCGGCTGCGCATTATCTACGCGACGCCGGCCTTCATGTCGAGCTTATCGAGCAGCACCGGTCCCCCGGTGGCCGGATCACCACTGCGACGCTCGACGGCGACCGAATCGATCTCGGCGGCAAGAACATCGGCCGGCACTATCTGCGCTTTCGCAAGCTCGCGCACGCCCTCGGACCCTTCGCGTTCGAGCCGTTCGGCATCAACACATCGCGCATTCGCGACGGAAAGATCGTCACGCTCGATAGCACGCGCCGCCTTGGCAGCACGCTTGCGTATCTGCGCGGTTGTCCTGCGGCGGATGCCATGCGCCTTGCCGCGCTTTGCGCGCGCGTGTGGCTCGACGCGCGCAATCGGTTCCTGGACGGACCGTCCTTTGCCCGGCTGGCGCGAGATGCCGACGATGCGCCGCTGGCTTCGCATTTCAGCCCGGCGTTCTGTCGCGCTGTGGTGCGGGCAATGTCGGTGCGAATGAACGGTGCGGAGCCCGACGAAATTCACCTCGGCAATTTCGGCACCCACCTAGGCATGTGGCTCGACACCTATGATCAGCTCAAGGCGGGCATGGGGGCGTTTATCGGTGCGGCGACCGCACCGCTGGAGGCGCGATTCAATGCCCGCGTCGAGCGGCTCATGGTGCGTCACGGACGGGTTTCCGGTTTGCAGGTGCGGCAATTCGATGCGCGAACCGATCATCTGGAATACGACCATGTGGTGCTCGCCACGCCGGCAGGGGTGAGCGCGGATCTGCTGCGCGAACACGACGCGGCACTCGCCGCCGCACTCGACGAAATACGTTATTTTCCGGTGCTCGTGGTGGTGGCCGCTTACCGCCGGCCGATATTCTCCGCGAACGTGCGCGGTCTGTCGTTCGGCCCGGACAACGCGCTGAGCAACGCCGGCGCCTACGGCATCGACAGACTCGACCGCGTGCGCTACACGTTCAGTGGCCGCAAGGCGCGCGCCGTCATCGCAAGTGCGCGAAGCGCGGGCAGCCTTGCCGGGCCGGAAGCCGAAGCATTGCTGGATCTCGCCGAGACGACCTTGCGCCAGTACGTTCCCGTGGAACGGGCCGACCGGCGCGACGTTGTCGCGCATCTTTTCGATCCGGGGTTGTGTGCGTACGCGCCGCATCACTATCGGCTGCGCGCATGGCTCGACGATCGGCGCCATGGCATCGACGGTCTTGCGTTCGCCGGCGATTATCTGCGCGGTGCGTCGATTGAGGCCTGCATGCTCTCTGCTCAGGAGGCCGCGGTTCGCATCGCCCAGTCGCACCTCGCGCACGATCTACGCGCATCGCGTGCCATCGATTACGGCTTCCACGCATCGTCGTAAGTCCAGCATCGATCCCTCAGGCCAGCTCGCCGTCAACCCGGTAGGCCAGGTTCCGTCCCCCCATTGTCTGAACGGAGTCGCCATGAACCTTCAAACGCCCGTGACCGGCCGCCCTGCCGGTACCTCCGATGTCACCACCGCTGACGCCTTTGCCATGCCGGGCAAGCTCGACCGGACGATGGTTCACAAGACCAATCCGGTCAATGTCTTCGTCGCGTCGATCGAGCGGGCGCAAGCCACAACCGAGGGGCACGATACCTTTTCCGCTGTGCTTGCGATCGATCCGCACCACGCGTTCTTCTTCGAACATCCACTCGACCACGTTCCCGGCCTGATGATGATCGAAGCCACTCGCCAGACCGGCACTGCGATCTCGCACCGCTTCTACGAGGTGCCGCACGACCTCATCTTTGTGCTCAATTCGCTGGAAGTCACCTTCGAGCATTTCGCCGAGCTGCACGCGCCACTGTCGGTGCGATTCGTGATCGTCGCCAAATCCTATCGTCATGACCGCTTGTCCGCGCTGGCTTGCGAAACGCAGTGGCTGCAGTTCGGCCGCCCACTGGGCACGATGAACGCGCGCTGGAGCTTCGCTTCGCCGGCGCTGCTTGCCCGCTTGCGTCACTCGGCCAAGGCGGACGACATCCATTGAATCACATCGATGGCGATGAGCCGTGCGTTGCAGGGAGGCATCATGAGACATCTCGCCCGACTTCTGGGTCTGCGTTACACCGAAGATCTTGCACCGCTGGCGCTGGTGGCCGGTGCTGCATTGTTGCAGTGGGCCGCCTATTTTCTCGTGCACGATCCGTGGGTGGCGATCACGTGCGCGACGATGCTCCTGTTGCCCCAGATCGCCGTTTCGACCGCCGTGCACAACCAGTCGCACATGGGCATGTTCGCGGGCGCCTGGGCCAATCGCGTGCTGGAATGGGTGATGACCCTGGAGACCGGCATGTACGCGGCAAAGTTTCGCCTGCATCACAGCCGGGGACATCACCTGCACTACACCGAACCGGAGCGGGATCCGTCGCGCTGGATCGATGCCGGCGGTTGCCGGATGTCGCGGCTCGCTTACGTAGCTCATTATTTCCTGACATACGATTATCACGTGCTGCGCATCGGCCGGACCTGCACGCGATTGCGTCGACGCTGCCTCTGGCAGGTCGCGGCCAGCAACCTCGTATTGGTCGCTTTGCTGTTTCATGACCCGCGCAATGCGCTGCTGTTTTTCGTCATGCCAAGGATCCTGGTCTGGCTCAACTTCATTCACATGACGTACGACGATCATATCGATCTCTACGCCAGCGATCCGTTCAAGGCATCGCACACGAAGGCCAACCGGTGGCTCAATCTTGTGTTTTTCAACAACGGCTATCACCTCGCGCATCACGTGCGGCCGGGCTTGCACTGGAGCCGGCTACCGGAATTCCATCGGCAGATCGCCCACCGGATCGACGTGGCGCCATCGTCGACGCCATTGAATCGCTGGTTCCGATAATCCGGGGGAGATCATGACGGTTTCATCGACACGGGCGCGCTGCACGCCCACCGAAGCCCCATCGACCGCCTGGCGTGCCATCGTCGTCGGCGCGGGCATGGCGGGCTTGCTCGCCGCGCATGCACTGGCGGGGCACTTCGATGAAGTGTGGCTCGTCGAGCGCGACGCGCTGCCCGATTCTCCAGCCCCGAGGGCGGGCGTGCCGCAGGGGCACTACGTGCATCAACTGCTGATGCGGGGGCGCCGAACGCTCGATGCGCTGTTTCCCGATTTGGGCCAGGCCTTGCTCGACGCGGGCGCGGTGCCGCTCGACTGGTATCGGTCCGTGCGCTGGTTCGGTGCCGCGGGTTGGATGCCGCCCGCGGGCGAGGGCTTCGTCACATGGTCGACGAGCCGTGGCCTGCTCGAGTTCGCGGTGCGTCAGCGCGTGCTCGCCAAGCGGAACGTTCGTGTTCTGACCGGCTGCGACGTCACGGGGTTGCGCTTCGATGCGGCGCTCGCACGCGTTTGCGGCGTGACGATTCGGCGTCGCGCGGGCGGATCGCGCGGACAAGCCGAAGATGCCGAAGATGTCACGACCTTGCCGGCCGCCTTCGTTGTCGACGCGAGCGGGCGCAACTCGCATGCGCCGTCGTGGCTGCGAGCGATGGGGCTGGACGCCGTACCCGAGACGGTCGTCGACGCCCGTGTCGGGTACGCGAGCCGACTCTATGCGGTGCCGAAGCCGTCGGTCTGGCGCGACTGGCAAGCGCTGGTGGTGCACGGCCGGCCACCCGAATGCCTGCGCAGCGGCACGATCTTCCCCATCGAGGACAACCGGTGGATCGTCACGTTGACGGGGGCGGGCGGCGATTATCCGCCGGGTGATGCCGACGGCTTCCTGGCTTTCGCGAAAAGCCTGCGGGTGCCGACCCTCCACGATGCGATTGCCCACGCCGAGCCGGTCTCGTCGATCCGTCAGTTTCGCCGGACGGAAAATCGGTTACGCCACTTCGACGAAATGCGGCGCTGGCCCGCGGGCTTCGCGGTGCTTGGCGACGCCGCATGCAGCTTCAATCCGGTGTACGGGCAGGGCATGACGATTGCGGCATTGAGCGCGGTGGCGCTCGACGCCCATCTGCATCTCATTCGTCGCGCCAACGATGCCCCGGGCGGATTGGCCTTGCAGCGTGCTCTCGCCCACGTGGCGCAGCGCGCGTGGATTTTCGCGACTGGCGTCGATTTACGTCAGACGGGGGAGCGGGGCGCCACGCATTGGCGGGCGCGGCTCATGCAACATTACGTGGAGTCGCTGCTCGGCCTCGCCGTCGACGATGCCGCCATCTACCGGCGCTTTCTGCGCGTGATGCACATGGTCGAGCCGCCGTCCGCGTTGTTCGCCCCCTCGGTGACGGCGCGGGTTGCCTGGCGGATTGCCTCGCAGCGCGCGGCGCTCGCATTTGCGCCGCGACGTTCCGCATCGCGTTACCCACGGGATTTGGCGGGTGTGAGGAAAAACGGACAAAAGTGACCGCTCATAAAAGGAAAGCGGGCGCGTCGCTACGACGGATCGCGCTCGCCTGCCTCTACCTCCCGACGCTCAACCGGTAATCAGTTCGAGCGTCAGCGTGTCGAGTGTGAACGAGCCGTCGTCCTGAATCCTGAAATGACGACGCACGTCGTCGGCCATGGCCGTTTGCAGCGCGCGAATGGCCACCTGCATCGGCACTGGCGTACGCATGCGCGCGGTCCACGTCTTGAAGTCGAGATCGAGCGTGCGCGGCGTGAGCGACGCCACCGATAATCCCGCCCCAGCGGCCATCGTCAGCCATTCGCTCGCGGCGTAGTTGCGCACGTGCGACGTATCGCGCAACACTTCGACCGCTTGCAGATACGTGTCGAACAGCGGCCGCCCCGTCGAGGCGACGTCGCAGATCACGACGCGTCCGCTGGGCTTGAGCACGCGACGCATCTCGCGCAGCGCGGCACCCACGTCGGCCCAGTGATGCGCACTGTATCGGCTGAAGACGAGAT
Source organism: Pandoraea sp. XJJ-1 (assembly GCF_026802345.1). Lineage (NCBI taxonomy): Bacteria > Pseudomonadati > Pseudomonadota > Betaproteobacteria > Burkholderiales > Burkholderiaceae > Pandoraea > Pandoraea sp. XJJ-1. The sequence goes on along the minus strand of NZ_CP113827.1, from coordinate 5,076,253 downwards.
CGAAGCTGGCATCGGCGAACGGCAGCGATTCGGCTGCGCCCAGTTGCGTGTCGATGTTCGTCAGGCCGCGCTTGGCCGCTTCGCCTGCGACCACGCCGAGCATGTCGGCGGACAGATCGTACGCCACCACGCGCGCGACGTGCGGCGCCGCGAAGAAGCTCACGTGTCCCGCGCCGCACCCCAGGTCGAGCACCTGCGCACCCGGATGCGCGCGAGCGATCGCGGCGAGTTGCTCCAGATCGGCGCCCTGCGCGTGATTGGCACTCGTCAGATAGGCCGATGCCTGCGGGCCGAACTGGCCGGTGACGACGGCGTTATGGCCATGATGCGCGTGGTGGGTGTCCTGCGCCCCTGCGGGGGCGGTGGACGAACCCGGGCGGGAAGGGTATGACGGGGTTTCGCTCACGGTGAGTCTCCTACGTGGGTGGGGCAGGGCGCGATGCAAGGGGAGTCGGCCCGCCTGGGCGCTTGCGCGATGTTGGTAAGTCTCACGATAATGGCTCGTTGATACCGGTACAAGTTACCTATTTATCCTGGTATGAAAACTACCCCTATCCCTAAGCCCGAATTGGCGTCTGACGCGCCAGCCCCTCACGGTGACGATGCGCGCCAGCGTCGCGCGCTCGGCGACTTCTTGCGCGCGCATCGCGAGCGGCTGACCCCGGCGGCCGCCGGACTGCCGCCTTTGGGGCGGCGTCGCACGCCGGGATTGCGGCGCGAGGAAGTGGCGCAGTTGTGCGGCTTGTCGGCCACCTGGTACACCTGGATCGAGCAGGCACGCGACGTGTCGATCTCGGCGGGCGCACTGGCGGCCGTTGCCGGCGCGCTGCGGCTTTCGCGTGCCGAACGGGCCTACCTGTTCGATCTGGCGGGCAAGCGCGATCCGGAGCGCGGTGCCGTGCCGTTGCCGCACCATGCGTCGGCACAGGTGCAGGCGGCCGTCGCCGCCGTGGCGGCTCCGGCCTACGCGCTGGATCGATGCTGGGACGTCCTGGTCTGGAACGCGGCCGCCGCCGACATCTTCCATGGCTGGCTCGACGCGCCGGGCGCGAAGAATCTGCTGCGCTACATCTTTCTCGATGCGGGTGCGCCCACGTTGATTCAGGATTGGGAGCGTCGCGCGCGCCGGGTGGTCGCGGAGTTTCGTGCCGAATGCAGTGCCTACCTTGACGATACGCCCGTGCGTGCCCTCACGGACGAATTGCAGCGCGACAGCCGCAGGTTCGCCTCGCTCTGGTCGCAGCAGGATGTCGTCGAACGCGAAGGCGGGCGGCGTGGTTTTCATCACCCGGCGCGCGGCGATATCGATTTCGCACAGGTCACGTTCCGCCTGTCGGGGCACGACGACGTCAAGCTCGTGATGTTGCTGCCGTAGTGCGGTCGCTCAGAGGGCTGGGCGCAACCACTGGATGAGCAGCGTGATGCTGGCCATGCCAAGCAGGGTCATGATGAGCGAGCCCCCGACGTGAACCGCCACGGTGAGCGCTGCCCAGCCCATCTGCCCTTCGCGCAGCAGCGTGGTGACTTCGGCGGAGAAGGTGGAGAACGTTGTGAGGCCACCGAGAAAGCCGGTCACGATCAACAGTCGCCACTCGACCGGAATCGACGGAAAGTGGCTGAAGAGCGCGACGGCAACACCGATGAGATAGCCGCCGACGAGATTGGCGACGAGCGTGCCGAGCGGGAGCGTCGGCAGGATCGCATTGAGCTGTACGCTCAGTGCCCAGCGCAGTAGCGCGCCTAACGCTGCCCCGAGGCTGATGGCGAAGACCGACGCAAACATGGTTGACTCCTCTGCCGAGCGGATGCGGAGAAAAAAACGGCCGACCTTTTCAGGCCGGCCGCTCTCGCCTCTCAAGCGAATACTGCGGGCGTTGCCACGAGACTCAGTCCTTCGGGAACGACGTGGCGCCACCGTGCGCGCCCGACCACTCGGCCGGTGCGTGCAGGAACTTCTCGACTTCGTCGAGCGTCTTCGTGTCGAAGTGGTTCTGCTGCTTGGCAACGCGCAGCACGTCCCACCACGTGGCGAGCGAGTGCAGCTCGACATCGATGTCCTTGAGCACCTGGCGGCTCTCCGGGAAGATGTCGTAGTGGAAGACCACGAACACGTGATTGACCTTCGCGCCGGCGTCGCGCAGCGCCTTGCAGAAGTTGATCTTGCTGCGGCCATCGGTCGTGAGGTCTTCGACGAGCAGCACGCGCGAGCCTTCCGGCAGATCGCCTTCGATCTGCGCGTTGCGGCCGAAACCCTTCGGCTTTTTGCGAACGTACTGCATCGGCAGCATCAGCTTGTCGGCGATCCAGGCCGCGAACGGAATGCCTGCGGTTTCACCGCCGGCGACCGTGTCGAACTGCTCGCAGCCGACGTCCTGAATGATGACGGCTTCGGCGAAATCCATCAGCGTACGGCGCACGCGCGGGTACGAGATCAACTTGCGGCAGTCGGTGTACACCGGGCTGGCCCAGCCCGACGTGAAGATGTACGGCTTCTCGGCGTTGAAATGCACCGCGCCCACTTCGAGCAGGATCTTGGCGGTGATGTCGGAAATCGCCTGGCGGTCGATGCCAATCATGATGCGGTTCCTAAGCGTAGCTGCCCGCCGTGCGGCGCGCAACCAGGAGTCATGGGTGAGTCGGCGGGGACCGTAGCGCAAGGCGCTGCGGCAGGACGCCGTCTAAGGCGGCGGGTCGGCACGTCTGGCAACGACCGACCGGCGCTTAAGCGCGAATTATGCCACAAGTTTCAGCAAACGCGCGGTCAATTATGCACGGAGCGTATATTTTCCATTCGACCACTCCGCACAATGTTTGCGCACGGCGCATATCAAAACCCGCCGCCGACAGATGAATCCAAAAAAAGAGACAGTTGCCGACGCTTAATGACAGGCATACACTCACGCCCAAAATTCCGACCTGACGAAACGCGCCCATGCCTAACGATGCCTCGCCCTCGCTTGCCGCACCGGTGGTGCCGCACGATACCGCCTACGCGAACCGCGCCCTGTGGGCGTCGGCCATCGGCTACGCCATGGACGGTTTCGATCTGCTGATCCTCGGCTTCATCCTGCCGGCCATTGCGGCCGATCTCGCGCTCACCGGCGCCCAATCGGGCGCGCTTGTCACCTGGACCCTCGTGGGCGCGGTCGTTGGCGGTATCGTCTTCGGCATGCTGTCCGATCGCTACGGGCGCGTGCGCGTGTTGTCGTGGACGATTCTGCTGTTTGCGGTGTTCACCGGCCTGTGCTCGCTTGCGCAGGGCTATTGGGATCTGCTGGCTTACCGGACGATTGCCGGTATCGGACTGGGCGGCGAGTTCGGCATCGGCATGGCGCTCGCGGCGGAGGCTTGCCCGCCGGCGCGTCGTGCGCGGGCATCGTCGTTCGTGGGGCTGGGGTGGCAGGCCGGGGTGCTTGCCGCCGCGTTGCTCACGCCGTTGCTGCTGCCGCACATCGGCTGGCGTGGCATGTTCGCCGTCGGCCTGCTGCCGGCGGTCGTGTCGTTCATCATGCGTCGCGCGCTCGGCGAGCCCGAGATGTTCCTTGCACAACAGCGGCAGCCGCGCGAACACGCGCCGCTCAAGCTGCTGGTCAAAGACGGCGCGACCACGCGCGCGAGCCTCGGCGTGGCGATTCTGTGCTCGGTACAGAATTTCGGCTACTACGGCCTGATGATCTGGATGCCCTCGTATCTGTCGAAAACGTTCGGTTACTCGCTCACCAAGTCGGCGATGTGGACGGCGGTGACGGTGCTGGGCATGGCATTCGGCATCTGGCTGTTCGGCCGGCTTGCAGACCGCTTCGGCCGTCGGCCGACGTTCATCGGCTACCAGATCGGCGCGGTCGTGATGGTGTTCGTCTACGCGCAATTGCACACGCCGTTCTCGCTGCTGATCGGCGGCGCGGCGATGGGCATGTTCGTGAACGGCATGATCGGCGGCTACGGCGCGCTGATCTCGGAGCTGTACCCGACCGCGGCGCGTGCCACGGCGCAGAACGTGCTGTTCAACATCGGCCGTGCCGTCGGCGGTTTCGGGCCGCTCACCGTCGGTGCGCTGGCGGCGGCCTACTCGTTCAAGCTGGCGCTCGTCTTCCTCGCGAGCATTTATGTGCTCGATATTCTCGCTACGCTTTTCCTGATTCCGGAGCGTCGCGGCGAAGCGCTGTCCTAACCTCTGTTGCCCGCTACGCCGGCCGCGCAGGCGGCGTCGAGCTTTCGGCGCAAGGTGTACACTTTGCGTCCTGCGGTGCATCCGGCGCACCGCAAGCCCCCACGGTCCGACGCGCGCGAGCGCGGCATGCAGGATCGGGGGACGCGCGGCGGCCATCACGCTGCCGCGCGGTGAAGAACCCCGTCGACGACACAATCGCCGAATCCCTCCGGTTGGCTCTTCCCCCGCCGTGATCCGTCAAAAGACGGCTGAGTCCACGCGCTGCCCGCATGCGGCACGGACCCGGCCGTCGCCCTGTTCTTAGGTATCGAGATATGGATGAACAACTGAAACAAAGCGCCCTGGCGTACCACGAGAATCCGCGTCCGGGCAAAATCTCGGTGACGCCGACCAAGCCGCTGTCGAACCAGATCGATCTGTCGCTGGCCTACTCTCCCGGCGTGGCCTACGCCTGCGAGGCGATTGCCGAAGATCCGCTCGCTGCCAATCGCTACACGTCGCGCAGCAATCTCGTCGGTGTGATCACCAATGGCACGGCTGTGCTCGGCCTGGGCAACATCGGTCCGCTCGCCGCCAAACCGGTGATGGAAGGCAAGGGCTGTCTGTTCAAGAAGTTCGCCGGTATCGATGTGTTCGACATCGAACTCGCCGAGCATGACCCGGACAAGCTCGTTGAAGCGATCGCCATGCTCGAGCCGACGCTCGGCGGCATCAACCTCGAAGACATCAAGGCGCCCGAGTGCTTCTACATCGAGAAGAAGCTGCGCGAGCGCATGAAGATTCCCGTCTTCCACGACGATCAGCACGGCACCGCCATCATTGCCTCGGCCGCGATCCTCAACGGCCTGAAGGTCGTGGGCAAGGACATCGGCCGCGTCAAGCTGGTGTGCTCGGGCGCGGGCGCTGCCGCGATCGCCTGTCTGGACCTGCTTGTGAATCTCGGCCTGAAGAAGGAGAACATTCTCGTTCTCGATTCGAAGGGCGTGATCCACACCGGCCGCGACAAGCTCGACGAGAGCAAGGCGCGCTACGCCGCGGCGACCGATGCCCGTACGCTGGCCGACGCGAGCAACGGGGCCGACGTCTTCCTCGGCTGCTCGACCGCCGGCGTGCTGACCGGCGACATGGTCAAGACCATGGGCACGAAGCCGCTGATTCTCGCGCTCGCCAACCCCGAGCCGGAAATCCGTCCGGAAATCGCGAAGGCTGCGCGTCCGGACTGCATCATCGCGACCGGCCGTTCGGACTACCCGAACCAGGTCAACAACGTGCTGTGCTTCCCGTTCATCTTCCGCGGTGCGCTCGACGTTGGTGCGACCACCATCACGGAAGAGATGAAGCTCGCCACCGTGCGCGCCATCGCCGAGCTGGCGCAGGAAGAAGAGCAAAGCGAAGAAGTCGCGCGCGCCTATGAAGGCCAGTCGCTCGAATTCGGGCCGGAATACATCATTCCGAAGCCGTTCGATCCGCGTCTGATCATCAAGATCGCACCGGCCGTGGCGCAAGCCGCGATGGACTCGGGCGTGGCCACGCGTCCGATCGCCGACATGGACGCCTACCGCGAGCAACTCGGCACGACCGTGTATCGCACCGGCTTCATCATGCGTCCGGTGTTCGCTGCCGCCCGTGCCCGCTTCGGTAACGACGCCGCGCGCATCGTGTTCGCCGAAGGGGAAGACGAGCGCGTGCTGCGCGCTGCCCAATTCGTGCTGGCCGAGCGCATCGCCAAACCGATCATCATCGGCCGTCCGGCCGTGGTGGAAATGCGCCTGCAGAAGATCGGCTCGAAGCTCAAACCGGGCGTTGACTTCGAGATCGTGAATCCGGAAGACGACGCGCGTTATCAGCGTTGCTGGCAGGCGTATCACGACCTGGGTGCGCGTCACGGTGTGACGCCGGAAGTCGCCAAGGCCGCCATGCGCAAGGACAACACGCTGATTGGCGCGATCCTCGTGCATCTGGGCGAAGCCGACGGCATGATCTGCGGCATGATCGATACGTACCACCGCCATCTGGATGTGGTCGATCAGGTGCTGGGCCGTGCCGCCGGTGTCGAGAACTACGCGGCGATGAACCTGTTGATGCTCGAGAAGCGCAACCTGTTCATCAGCGACACCTACGTCAACGAGACGCCAACCTCGGAGCAGCTCGCCGAGATGACCGTGCTCGCCGCGAAGGAAATCGAGCGCTTCGGCATCGCCCCGAAGGTGGCGCTGCTCTCGAACTCGAACTTCGGTAGCGTGAAGTCGGCTTCGGCACAACGCATGGCCCGCGCCTGCGAACTGCTCGCCAAGCGTGCGCCGTCGCTGGAAGTCGACGGCGAAATGCACGGCGACGCCGCGTTGTCGGAGTCGGTGCGTCGTGCCGCGTATCCGGCGTCGCGTCTGTCGGGCGAAGCGAACCTGCTCGTCATGCCGAACGTGGAAGCGGCGAACATCACGTACAACCTGCTCAAGATGACGGGCGGCGAAGGCGTGACGGTGGGCCCGTTCCTGCTCGGCTGCGCCAAGCCGGTTCACATCCTGACGCCGGCCGCGACCGTGCGCCGCATCATCAACATGACGGCCGTTGCCGCGGCCAACGTCATTCGTTGAGCCTCGGGACGGAGGTGTCGCCGCAGCGCCTGCGGCGCGCACGTCCGCCGAGGGTGCGCTAGCGCATAAAAGAATCCCGCCAGACGCTTACGCGCTGGCGGGATTTTTTTGGGACTGACGGATAGCGGGTCAGGCGCTCAGGTGGTCAAGCGGCAGCGCGATGCGAACCGCCGTCGCGGAACTGCGTGAGCAACTTCGTCCACTTGATGCGGGTGGCGGCGAGGTTCTGCTCCTTGACGTGCCCGAAGCCGCGAATCTCCTGCGGCAGTTCCGCCAATTGCACGGCCAGCGACAGATTGTGCTCGCCGAGGCGCGACAACAACTCGTTGACCAGCGTTTCATACTCGCCGATCAGCGCCCGCTCCGTGCGACGCTCTTGCGTCCGGCCGAAGAGATCGAACGCTCCGCCACGCAGCCCTTTGAACCTGGCGAGCACGCCGAACGCCTTCATCATCCACGCGCCATAGGTCTGCTTGATGAGATGACCCTTGTCGTCGTGCTTGGCCAGCGACGGCGGCGCCAGATGGAAGCGCAACGTGAAGTCGCCTTCGAACTGCTCGTTGAGCTTCTTCATGAAGGCCGGGTCGGTGTACAGGCGGGCCACTTCGTACTCGTCCTTGTAGGCCATGAGCTTGTAGAGCCCCCGCGCGACCGCTTCGGTGAGCGGCATCGGCATGCCCTCCGGCGTGAGTCCGGCTTCGGCAGCGCGCACGCGATCCACCGTTTGCTTGAAGCGCTCTGCGTAGGCACGATCCTGATACGCCACGAGTTGGTCGTAGCGACGCTCGATCAACCGGTCGAGCGCATGCGGCGTGTGCAGGGTGATCAGCTTGCCACCGGCGGCCGCCGGCGCCGGTGCCTCGTTCTGCTGCGCAAGCTTGCGTACGCTCGCCAGATCGTGCGCGGCACGACGTCCCCATTCGAACGCCTGTTTGTTCTTCTCGACGGCCACCCCGTTGAGCTCGATGGCGCGCGTGAGCGCAGCGTACGAGAGCGGTACCCAGCCCTTCTGCCATGCGTAGCCCAACACGAATGGGTTCGTGTAGATGGTGTCGCCGAGCAGTCGCAGCGAGAGGTGATTGGCGTCGACGAAGTCAACGTTTTCACCGGCGGCCGCGCGGATGTCGTGCTCCGTGCTCGTGCCGGGGAAGCGCCAGTTCGGATTGCGGATGAAGTCGGCCGTCGGCGTATGGGCGCTGTTGACCACGATGTTTGTCACGCCGTGCTGCACGCGTGAGAGCGTGTCGTCGCTCGCCGTCGTGATGGCGTCGCAGCCGATGACGACGCGGGCGTCGCCCATGGCGATGCGCGTGGCATGAATGTCTTCCGGCTGCAGGGCGATCTGCACGTGGCTCGTCACCGCGCCGCCCTTCTGGGCGAGGCCGGTCACGTCGAGCGTGGTGACGCCCTTGTTCTCGAGGTGCGCGGCCATGCCGAGCAACGCGCCAATGGTCACCACGCCCGTGCCGCCCACCCCCGTCACGAGAATGCCGTACGGACGCGCGATGGCGGGCAGCGCCGGTTCCGGCAGCGGCGGCAGCTCGCTGCTGTCGACCTGCGCCGTCTTGGGCTTGCGCAACTGACCGCCTTCGACCGTCACGAAGCTCGGGCAGAAGCCGTTCAGGCACGAGTAGTCCTTGTTGCACGTCGACTGATTGATCTGACGTTTCGTGCCGAATTCCGTCTCCAGCGGCTCGACCGAGAGGCAGTTCGACTTCACCGAGCAGTCGCCGCAACCTTCGCAGACCGCTTCGTTGATCACCACGCGCTTTGCCGGATCGGGGAATGCACCGCGTTTGCGACGGCGGCGCTTCTCGGTGGCGCACGTCTGGTCGTAGATCAGGATCGACGTGCCCTTGACCAGTCGCAGTTCGCGCTGCACGCGGTCGAGGTCGTTGCGGTGGTAAACCGGCACATCGCCGACGAGCTTCACGCCGTCGTACTTCTCGGGCTCGTCCGTCACGATGACGATCTTCGTCGCGCCTTCGGCATCCACCTGCGCCACGATCTGCGGCACCGTCAGCGTGCCGTCGACCGGCTGGCCACCGGTCATGGCGACCGCGTCGTTGTACAGGATCTTGTAGGTGATGTTGACCTTCGACGAGATCGCCGCGCGAATCGCGAGCAGGCCCGAGTGGAAGTACGTACCGTCGCCCAGGTTGGCGAAGATGTGCTCGTCGCACGAGAACGGTGCCTGACCGATCCAGGGCACGCCTTCACCGCCCATCTGCGAGAACGTGTCGGTGCGCCGATCCATCCACACGGTCATGTAGTGACAGCCGATGCCGGCGATGGCGCGCGAGCCTTCGGGCACGTTGGTCGACGTGTTGTGCGGACAACCCGAGCAGAACCACGGCTTGCGCTCGACGGCCACGCGCGGCTTGGCGAGAGCTTGCTCCTTCGCGTCGATCACGCGCAGGCGGGTCGCGATGCGCTCGCGCACGTCGCTCGGCAACTCGAACTTTTCCAGACGCGTGGCAATCGCCTTGGCGATCAGCGCGGGGGAGAGTTCGTAGTGGGCGGGCAGCAGCCAATTGGCCATCGGCACCGACCATTCGCCGCCGGCGCCATCCTTTTCGTCGAACTTGCCATACACGCGCGGGCGCACGTCGTCGCGCCAGTTGTACAGCTCTTCCTTGATCGCGTATTCGAGGATCTGGCGCTTTTCCTCGACCACGAGAATTTCCTGGAGCCCTTGTGCGAACGCGCGCGCACCCTGCGCTTCAAGCGGCCACACACAGCCCACCTTGTACAGACGAATGCCGATGCGCTGACACGTGGCTTCGTCCAGCCCCAGATCGGCGAGCGCCTGACAGACGTCGAGATACGCCTTGCCGCCGGTCATGATGCCGAAGCGCGCATGGGGCGAATCGATCATTACGCGGTCGAGCTTGTTGGCGCGCACGTACGCAAGGCCCGCGTACCACTTGTAGTCGAGCAAACGCGCTTCCTGCACCAGCGGCGGGTCGGGCCAGCGAATGTTCAGGCCGTCGGGCGGCATGATGAAGTCGTCCGGCAGGTGAATGTCGACGTTGTGCGGATCGATCATCACCGAGGCCGACGACTCGACCACATCCGTCACGCATTTCATCGCGACCCACAGGCCCGAGTAACGGCTCATGGCCCAGCCATGCAGGCCGTAATCGAGATACTCCTGCACGTTCGACGGATACAGCACGGGAATGCCGGCGGCCTTGAAAACGTGCTCGGACTGGTGCGCGAGGGTGGAGGACTTGGCCGCGTGGTCGTCGCCCGCGAGCACCAGCACGCCGCCGTGCTTCGACGAGCCGGCCGAGTTGCCGTGCTTGAGCACGTCCATCGAGCGGTCGACGCCGGGGCCCTTGCCATACCACATGGAGAACACGCCGTCGTACTTGGCGGGGTACAGGTTGACCTGCTGCGACCCCCACACGGCGGTCGCCGCGAGATCTTCATTCAAGCCGGGCTGAAAAACGACATGGTGGCTGGCGAGGTGCTGCTTCGCTTTCCATAGCGACAGATCCAGCCCGCCCAGCGGCGAGCCGCGATAGCCCGATATGAAGCCTGCGGTGTTGAGTCCGGCCGCGGCATCGCGCGCCTGCTGCAACATCGGAAGCCGGACCAGGGCCTGAATGCCGCTCATGTAGGCGCGACCGCGCTCGAGCGTGTATTTGTCGTCGAGCGTGACCGATTCCAGTGCGGCCAGCAAGCTCGGATTGACGGGGGCGTTCATGGGGTGTGCTCCTCACTCTCACTGATTTTGGGATCGCCAAAACTTCCTGCCCCTCCCGCTCTCGTGAAGCAGGACGGCAGCGGTGAATGCCGGCCTCTGATGGTTGCGTGCCCGGGGACTCACTTGCGTGATGCCACCAGGCGAGCGGGGGCCTTTTTTGTATTGCGCTCACCGGTCGAACTCATGGTAGCACCGGTGTCATGGCATTGCCTGACGGGGACGGTGGCGTCTCATCGGTGACCGATCCAGCGAAGTATAGCGATCATTGTGACGTTTACGTAAACGTCAGATAGCTCTCGTATACCCTCGTCGATGGGTTGGGTGTGCTGTGCCTCGTCGTGTCCACCGATGCGGCATCGCGACGACGGGCGGCTTTCGGATTTCGCTTCGAAATGGCGCGATTGTGTCGCGATGATGTCGGCAACCGTACGCTTGTCAGCATCTTCTGACGCTCGGGTAACAACGTGTAACGGTTGGCGGCGGGAGGGAACGGCGCGGGCAGAATGGTTACTAACGCTTTACCCGACACGTTGGGTACGTACTTTGCGCACAGTCAGTGCGCGTTGCAATGCCGCAATACGTAAGAAGGAGTCACTGTGAATCAACGAAACATCGCCAAATTCCTGTTGGTTTCCGCTTCGTTTCTGACCCTGGAAGTGAGCGTCGCTCGCGCCGACGAAATGGCGCGCGACACGACGGCCGAACCCATTCCGATCGTTTCCCCGGTTTCCCCGGTGGCCCCGATCACGCAGCCGCGCTCCACGCAATCGCCGCAGCGTTACGAAGGCCCGCTCGACCAGCGCACGATCGATCCGCGAGAATTCCAGCGTCGCTGAGGCGACCCGATGTCCCAAAGGCGTCGCCCACCCGCGATGCGCCCCGATACCCCAAGGCGCCACCTCACCCGGTGGCGCTTTTTTTGTCCCGAGCGCCTTTGCTGTAATCTCCCGTAATCATCGAATCGGGGGAGATGGATTCCTTGAGATTGAAATAATACGCAATAATATTGCGAACTATTAGCAATAACGGGAAATAATGTGCCAAAACTCGAACTGGACAAAATCGATCGCCGCATTCTCGCCTTGCTTCAAAGCAATGGCCGGCTGTCCAATCTCGAAATCGCAGAGCAGGTGAGACTCTCGCCGAGCCCATGCCTGCGACGCATTCGTCGCCTGGAGGAAGCGGGCGTCATTCGCGGCTATGTCGCCTTGCTGGAGCCCACGCGCATCGGCCTCGGCCTGCTGGCCTACGTCAATGTACGGCTAGACAAGCGCCATCCTGGCGATGGGCAGGGTGGCTCGGTCATCGAACACTTCCGCGCCGTGGTCGATACCTGGACGGAGGTCGTCGGCTGCTATGCGATGGCTGGCGACATGGACTACCTGCTGCGCGTGCACGTGCGCGACATGGCGCACTTCTCGCGCTTCATGCAGGCGCAGTTGCTCGTGCATCCGAGCGTGGTCGACGTCAAAACGAGCTTCGTCCTCGATCAGCTCAAGGAGACGACAGCGCTGCCGCTTCCGTAAATCGGCGGTGGTCGCTATTCTGACGCGAACAAAAAACCCGGCCAACTGACCGGGTTTCGTTTTTTCGGGGGGCGTGGGTGCGCGGCTCAGGCGGCGCGCTGGTTCGGCAGGAGTGCGCCGAACAGGCGGCGGGCGGTGCGAAGCTGACGCTTGACCGCATAATCGAAGGCGGCGACCTGCTCCTGCATCATTTCCGAGAGCATCGACTGCGTGTCGGCGGGGGGCAGGCTCAAATAGCCGTCGGCCTCGCCGTAAGCGTAGTTGATTTCCATGCCGGCCTTCTTCGCGATGCGCATCATGCGGGCATTGCGCGACAGGCAGTGCATGTAAAGCGTGTCGACGCGCTGGTTGCGGCAGTGGATCGTGGCACGTTCGAACAGACGCGAGCCAATCCCGCGGCCACGGGCCGATTCGAGCACCGAGACCCCGAATTCGGCGACACGCCCGTTCTGGCCTTCCGGCAGATGCGCAACATGAGCGACCGCCACGAGAGCCAGATTGTCGTCGTACACGCCAAAAACGCTGTCGCGCGAGAAGTCGAGGCTGGCGACGTAACGAGTGATCACGTCATCGGTGACGATCTGGCCGAAACGCAGCAGACGGTCTTCTTCGCCGAGGGCCAGGAAGTGGCGCTGGAGTCGATGGATGTCGCCGGAGGTCAGCTCACGAATCAGCACGCTCGACCGCTCGTTGGCGGCAACCGTCGCGCGTGCGACGTCGGGCGTGGGGTTCGGGGCAGTCATGGCGCAATCCTTGGGTATTCTTTAGTGCGTGCACTGGATTGTGCGACGCAAAAGAATTATACCTGATTGGCTAGGTGAAAACCCTAGTTTGTGGCGGGAGTGTCTGGAGGGAAGTGTCTAAGTTGCTGAAGAGCCGCGCCGTTTCTCGATGTCACCCCCAATGACGTTCGACGATAAGTTGCTGCGAGGCAACAAAAAAGGGCGATGCATCGCCCTTTTTTTTGAAAGTGAGTGACAACTGGCTAAGCGCGCGATGGCGCCGCTGCTGCGGGGATGGCGGCTTCGATCCCGCCCGGCAGCGGGGTGACGAGGCCGTGCTCGAGCACGGCGATCACCTCGTTGGCGAAATCGCGATATCGCATGCGACCGCCGGGCTTGAGCCATGTGAAGGTCCAGTTGATCATGCCGAACAGCATCATCGTGAGTGCCGTCTGGTTGTGCTTGGTCACCCGGTCAGGGAACGCTCGCGAGAGTTGACGGGCAAACGCCGCGACCACGTCACGCTGACGATTGAGCACGATCTCCCGTTGCTCGTCGTTGAGAAACTTCACGTCGTTGAGCAGTGCAATATGACGCGTCTGCGACGTCTCGTACTCATCGAGAAAGGCGCGGATCAGTTCATGGAACGTATCGCGCTCGGACAGCCCGCGGCGTTGGCCGAGCGCCTCGACCTCGGTGACGATCAGCATCAAGCGCTTGGTGTAGCGCTCGAGCAGATCGAACAGGATGGCGTCCTTGCTCGCGTAATAGTGATACAGCCGGGCCTTCGACGTGCCGCACGCGGCGGCCAGTTCGGACATCGAGGCGCTCGGATAACTCGCGTGTGCGAATGCTTCGGCGGCGACATCGAGAATCTGTTCGCGCTGCGATTCGTGATCGGGCGCTTTGGTACGTGCCATAAACGGGGGTTACTCCAGTCGTAGATCGCACGCGGCGGGCGCCGTGGTGTCGCCGCGCAACGCGAGCCGGCCTGCCGCGCCGAGTTCGCGGCAGCGCCACAGCAGAAAACTGTCGGTCGCAAAAAAACCTTCGAAGCGCGGCATTGCCTCGCCCAGAAAGGCGGCCATGGGCGTCCACGCGACGGGCGCCAGGCCGAGAATCTGGTCATCGATTTCGGCGAACGTCGCGCCTTCGAACGTGTTGTTCACCCAGCGGCGGACCTGCGTGTTCGCCTGCTTGAGCGCGCGCCATTCCAACGACAGACGGCCAATGCGCAGCAGCGAAATCGGGGCGATACGTGCAAATCGCTCGGCCAGCACCTCTGGCGCGTACATGCCGACGCTCGTCCGTCGCGTGGCGTCCTGCGGGGACCCGGGCGTCGCCAGATCGCTGCCACGCAACACGATCTCGTTCAGGCGTGCGGGCGTATTGCGCAACATGAAGGCCACGCGTCGCAGCGTGAGCTGGTCCGACGCACTGTCCCCATGCCAGCAGACCACCGCACTGTCGCCCTCGACCAAGCGTTGCAGCGACGCCAGTTCCTCGCGCAATTCCCCCGCGTAGTCGCGCCCGGCAGACGGCAGCACGCGTTGCCAGAATGCCGCCCGCTGCCGCTCGTTCTCGTCGATCTCGCGCAGCGGACCAATGGCCAGATCGTCACGCAGAACAAGCACGGGATCGGCGCGAAGCGCTTGCGCCATCGCCGCGCGCAACTGCTGCGCGGCGATATCGCCACAGACGACATGGATGGTATTCATGCCCGCTAGTTTACGGTATTCCCGCAACCTCGGGTTGACGCTCCCGTAATGCCCGAAATAATCGGGACATTGGCGGGATTTCACGCCTGTTCCCGCCGTGTTGACGTAGTGTTCGCACGACTTGGCAAACAGGCGTTCGATCCGCCGGCCCCGCTGTCGCGGCTCCGGCGAGTCGAATGGTCAACGCAGATTCAACGTAGATTCAGCGCGGGTTCAGCGCTCGTCGTAGCTCACCACAACGCGTTCCGTGAGGGGCCGTGCCTGGCACGTCAACACGAAACCTTGCTCGACTTCGTAGTCTTCCAGCGTGTAGTTCTTGTCCATCGCCACTTCGCCCTCGAGCACCTTGGCGCGGCACGTGCAGCACACGCCGCCCTTGCACGCGTACGGCAGCGACAGACCGGCGGCAAGACCGGTATCCAGAATGCTCTGGCCCTCATACGGCTGACGCAGGCGGCGCTCCTTGCCGTCCATGACGACGACCAGCTCCGCCATCGGCGTATCGTCGGTGATGACGACCGGCTTCGCAGCGACCTGCGGCGTCGGTACGCCGAACCGTTCGACATGAATCTTCTCTTTGGCCACACCGGCGGCATGGAGCGCGGCTTCGGCGGCGTCCATCATCGGGCCCGGGCCACAGATGAACGCTTCGTCGATACTCGATGCCGGGATGAGCGTCTCAAGGAAAGCGGTGCACTTGTCCTGGTTGAGCAGGCCGTTGAACAGTTCCACCTCCTGCGCTTCGTCCGAGAGTACGTGATACAGACGCAAGCGGCCCAGATAGGTGTTCTTCAGGTCTTCGAGCGCTTCGGCGAACATGATGGCGGGCACCGCGCGGTTACCGTAGACCAGAGTGAACTGGCTGTGCGGCTCGGCGGCCAGCGTCGTCTTGATGAGCGCGAGCATCGGCGTGATGCCCGAACCGCCGGCGAAGCCGACATAGTGCTTTGTGTGGTCGGCCGACAGACGCGTGAAGAAACGGCCATCCGGCGTCATCACGTCGATCTGTTGCCCCGGCTTCAACTGATCGTTCGCGAAGTTCGAGAACTTGCCGCCCGGCACGCGCTTGATGCCCACGCGCAGTTCGCCCGTGGCATCGTAGTCGGGCACGCCGACGCAGATCGAGTAGGAGCGACGCGCTTCTTCGCCGTCGATCTCGGTCTTGAGCGTGAGGAACTGCCCTTGCGTGAAGCGATAGGCGTCGCGCAATGCGTCCGGCACCGTGAAGGCGATGGAGATGGCGTCGGCGGTCTCGGGCCGGATTTCGCGGATGGTCAGCGAATGGAATTGCGGGGTCGTCATCGTGGGCTTCCTTGATGCTCGGGTGCGATTGCCGCCGGGCAAAGTGTCGGCATCGCTACGCGCGAAGCCGGATCAATCGGGTCAATCAATAGGGCTTGAAATAGTCGAACGGCTCGCGGCACGTACGGCAACGGTAATGCGCTTTGCAGGCCGTCGAACCGAACGCGGATACCACTTCGGTGTCGGACGAGCCGCAATGCGGGCACGTCACGCCGTCTTTCGGGCGGCCGTAGAACGTGATCTTGCGGGGCGCGTCGGCGGCCACGGCGTGCGTGCCCGTGGGCGGCGCAATGCCATAGCCGCGCAGCTTTTCGCGCGCCTCGGGGCTGATCCAGTCGGTCGTCCAGGCGGGGGCGAGCACCGTCGTGACGTGCCACGGACCGAGGCCCGCGCGCGTCATGGCGGCGTCGATGTCCTCGGCGATCTGTTGCATCGCCGGGCAACCCGAGTACGTCGGCGTAATCACGATCTCAAACGCCGCACTACCGCTGGCGTTTGTGACGACGCGCACGTCGCGCAGGATGCCGAGTTCACGAATCGACACAACCGGAATCTCCGGATCGGGCACCGCTTCGAGCGTCTGCCATGCGAGCGGCAGCGACGCCTCCGAGGCCGGCGTGAGCACGTCGGGCGCAACGGGGGGAGTGAGCGGCAGATTCATGGTCGTATCGGCGAAGTGAGCGACGAAGGGAGTGGCGAGCGAATTCATCGTAGGCATGACGTGCGCGGCGCGCGGTGGCTTACCAGGTCGCGCCGGGATGCTGGCGAGCCAGCCCCTGCATCTCGCCGAGCAGATAGCTCATGTGCTCGGAGTGATGACCGAACTTGCCCGTGCTCTCGAACGCGCCGCCGACCGGTGCGTCGAGCGTGGCTTCTTGCAGCGCGTCGCTCACCGTGGCTTGCCAAGTGTCCTTCAGGCTGGCCATCGCGACGCCGGTGCCGGCGGCGGCCACGGCGTCCTCCAGCACGTCCGGCTTGAAGATCTCGTTCATGTACGGCATCAGATAGTCGAGCGCGGCTTGCGCGCGGCGGTGCGATTCCTCGGTGCCGTCGCCGAAGCGCACCAGCCAGTCGCGCGCGTGGTGCAGGTGGTAATGCGCTTCCTTGACCGACTTGGCGGCGATGGCGGCGAGGTCCGGATCCATCGACTGCGTGAGGGCTTGCCACACTTCGACCATCAGGGCCGAGTAGAGGAAGTTGCGCACGATGGTCACCGCGTAGTCGCGCTCGGCGGCCGTCGTGCCGGCGGTCGGACCGTAGTGGGGCAGTTCGACCAGCGTCCAGTTGCGGAACGCGAATTCGTCGCGCCAGAAGGCGTAATCGTCTTCCTGTTTCGCGATGCCGGTCAGCGCGGTGTCGATCTTGGCGGCATGCTGATACAGCATGCGTGCCTGACCGATGAGATCGAGGCTCAGGTTGGTGAGCGCAATGTCTTCTTCCAGCACGGGGCCGTGACCGCACCATTCCGCATTGCGCTGACCGAGGATCAGCGCGTTGTCGGCGAGGCGCAGCAGATAGGACAAATGTTCCTGCGTCGGTTTCATGTTCTGGGGTCTCGCATGGGGCGCGCCGATCAACGCGGCGCGCTGCCGCTTACATGTGGTTCACTTCTTCCGGCAACTGGTAGAAGGTCGGATGGCGGTAGATCTTGTCGGCGGCCGGATCGAACAGCTCGGCCTTGTCTTCGGGGGCCGACGCCGTGATGGCGGCGGACGGCACGACCCAAAGGCTCACCCCTTCCTGGCGGCGCGTGTAGACGTCGCGCGCCATATGCAACGCCATCTCGGCGTCCGCGGCGTGCAGGCTACCGCAGTGTTTGTGTTCGAGGCCCATCTTGCTGCGCACGAACACTTCCCAGAGGGGCCATTCCTTGCTGCTTGCTTGCGTCATGATCGTTCCTGATGTCTTGTAAGGGGCTGCCGGTGACTGGGCGCGTGCGGGCTCAGGCGGCTTGCTTCTCGGCACGCTGGCGTTGTTTGGCGGCGTGCGCCAGGGCGGCGTCGCGCACCCAGGCGCCTTTTTCGTGGGCGGCCACGCGCGTGCCGACACGTTCCTTGTTGCACGGGCCGTCGCCGCCGACCACGCGCCAGAATTCGCTCCAGTCGATCTCGCCGTAGTCGTGTGCCTTGCGGGCCTCGTTCCACTTCAGATCCGGATCGGGAAAGCTCACGCCGAGCACCTTGGCCTGTTCGACGGCGGCGTCGACGAATTTCTGACGCAGATCGTCGTTCGAAATGCGCTTGATGCCCCACTGCATGGTTTGCGTGCTGTGGATCGAGTCCTTGTCGCTCGGGCCGAACATCATCAGCACCGGCCACCACCAGCGGTTCACGGCTTCCTGAACCATGTCGCGTTGGGCTTGCGTGCCGCTCATCATTGAGAGCAGGGCGTCGAAACCCTGACGCTGGTGGAACGACTCTTCCTTGCACACGCGGATCATGGCCCGCGCATACGGGCCGTACGAGCAGCGGCACAGCGGTACCTGGTTCATGATGGCGGCGCCGTCGACGAGCCAGCCGATCACGCCGACATCGGCCCAGGTGAGCGTCGGGTAATTGAAGATGCTGGAGTACTTGGCCTTGCCCGAGTGCAGCGCGTCGATCATCTGGTCGCGCGACGTGCCGAGCGTTTCGGCGGCGGAATACAGATAGAGGCCGTGGCCGGCCTCGTCCTGCACCTTGGCGAGCAGGATGGCCTTGCGCTTGAGGCTGGGCGCGCGCGAGATCCAGTTGCCTTCCGGCAGCATGCCGACGACTTCCGAGTGCGCGTGTTGCGAGATCTGGCGCACGAGCGTCTTGCGGTACTCGGCGGGCATGTAGTCCTGCGGCTCGATCTTCTGATCGGCGGCGACGCGGGCGTCGAAGCGGGCTTGTTGTGCCTGCTCCGCCTCGCTCAGGGCGCGCACACCCTTGGGGCTGTTGCCGGCCAGGTCGATGGCTTGCGTATACATAGAGGAAGGTCTCCGCGGCATGTAGGGATATGGAACGCATTATAAACCGACCGGCCGGTCGGTCAATAAATGTTTTCCATGAGATGGCGGAGATTGTTTGTTGCAGAGTATGGAGCGCCAGCGAAGGTGGGATTCGCCGCGCGCCGAAGGGGGGCGGGCGCGCGTGAGCGACTGGGGGGGGGGCGTGCGGTGACGCCGGAAAGCGAGAAGCGATGTCTCAGCGTGCGGATGCCGAGGCGCACCGCTTCAACGCCTCGACAAACGCCGCGGCGAGCGGCGACAGGGGGTCGCCGCGGCGCCATGCCACGCCCATCGGCGCGGGCAGCGGTGGAGGGCGCAAAGGCAGAATCGTGACGTCGCCCTTGTCGCGCAGGGCATGGGCCAGGCGGCTCGGCAGCACGGTAATCGCGTTGCAGGTTTGCAGCATCCCGAGCGCGAGGGAGACGGAAAACGCCTCGACGATCATGCCGGGCCCCGGCACGCCGTCCGCGAGAAATTGCGATTGCAGCGCGTGGCTGATCGGGGACTCCTTGGGCGGGAGCAGCCAAGGATAGCCGGCAACGTCGCGCCAGCCAAGTGCCGGCACTTCGGCAAGCGGATGCTCGCGACGGCAGATGACGAGCAGATCCTCGTGGAACAGCGGTTCCAGTTCGACCGCGCTGCGAAAATACTCCGGCACCAGACGTCCCACGACCAGATCGAAGCTGCCATCGTGAAGCCCCGCGGCCAGCCCGAAGGAACCACTCTCGCGCACGGTGATGACGCAACGCGGATGGGACTCGGCCAGCAATGCGATCGCCTGCGGCAGGAGTTGAGGCATGGCGATGAACAGGGCGCCGACGACCAGGCTCTCGCGGTGCTCGTTCATCAGGTCTCGGAGTTCGTCCTCGGCCGAGCGGAGATTGCCAAGAATCATGCGGGCGTGGCGGGCCAGCGTCCGACCGAACGTCGTCGGCACCATGCCGGACGCGGTACGCTCGTAGAGCTTCACCCCCAGTAGGTCTTCCAGCGCAGCCAGTGTCTTGGAGAGCGCCGCGCGCGTGAGATTCAGGCGATCGGCGGCCTTCGTCAAGCTGTGCGTTTCATCGAGCACCGCCACAGCCTGGAGGTACTTGAGCTTGAGGCGCGACGGTGGCGCCTGACCGGTTCTGACATTCATTTTCGATCTCCATCAACGCGTTACCGGTAACGAGGCGACGGGCCCGTTCTGTACATAGCGCACCCATGAGTCTCGCGCTATTGGCCCGCCATCGGCGCCCCCGACTGCGTCAGCCGTGCGTCAACCAATGGTTGATGGCTGATTCCAACAATTCACCTTCCCGGCAATGACCTGAACCTACACTGGCCTGCCAGGCACCCGATGCGGTGTCGGGCGCAGGCGGTCGAGGCCATGCCTTTCCGTCTAATAATTTTAAGTTTCAATTATATAAGCATAAAAAAATAATCGCATTCACGCGTCCCGAACACAACTCGGGGAGACGGCGGATGCGAAGCGGGCTGGCCCTATCGGGCAAGGGCCTGCGCAAAACCTGTCCTTGCCACGCATCCAGTTCAAATCAAGGGAGACAACGTGAATCATCACGGCATTTGGGTACGTTCATTCATCGCCGCAGGCCTTCTGGGCGGTGCGCTCGCCAACCCTGCGCAGGCGCAGAGCCATATCGAGATCAGCGGACTGCTGGGCGCTGGCGTGGGCTATTCGAGCAACGTTGGCGGGGGCGCTGCCGTCACGGCGAACCCTGGCGTTCTGCGGCCGAACGCCCTGATCTTTCGCGGCGATGAAGACCTCGGCGGCGGCAACCGTGCCGTGTTTTACCTCGGCTCGCTGTTCAGCATTGTCAACGGCAACGTGTTCGGCGGTCCGGGCAGTCTGTTTTCCCGCGAATCGTATGTCGGACTGGCGAATCGATACGGCACGGTGACCGTCGGGAATCAACGCGACTTCATGTTCGACAGCCTGACGTTGAACCGCTACCCGGGGAGCTTCTTCGAGGGATCCTACGCCGCTCACCAGGGGCCGTTCGCGAAGTTCGGCGTGTCGTACTCCGCGCAAGGGTCGTTCGACTTCGATCGCGTGAATGGCGAGGCAATCGCCAACACCGTCAAATTCAAAAGCGCTGATTTCTCGGGCCTGACGTTTGGCGCGATGTACGGCTTCGGCGGCGTGCCCGGAAGTTTCGGCCGATCCTCCGCCACCAGTTTCGGCATCAATTACGACTACGCGAATGCTGGCATCGGTGCGGCGTACACGATGGTCAAGTCGCCACAAACGAACAACGGCAACGATGGCATCCGCAATATCGGTCTCGGGGTCCGCTATGGCTTCGGCAAGGTGTTGATCTCGGCACTTGCCACCCTGTCCCGAAACACGGCGACCGGGGCGCAGATCAACGCCTTCGACGTGAGCGTTGGATACGACTTCACCGCCGCGTGGTACGCGAGCGCGACGTATACGCACATGCGCGGCAACGCCCAGCTGAACGACAACCGCGCCAATCAACTCACGTCCCTTGTCGGCTACCGGCTGTCGAAGCGTACGACGCTGTACGTCGACGCCGCGCTGCAAATCGCTTCAGGCAACGGTGCGATGGCGCAAGTGAACGCGTCGGCCGGCCCTGCGAGCGGCGGTCACCAGTTCGTCAGTACCGTCAGCATCCAACACACCTTTTGACGCGTCGTCGCCCCCAAGGAGGTCTGATATGAACAACGAGATGCAGCGAAACCGGCGCAATCTTCTCAAAGCCTGCGGCGCCGTGGCTGGCAGCATGATGGTTCCCGCGCTGCTGGCGCCGGTGTCGGCGGCGTTGCACGCGGCGGAACGGCCTTCGCAGCCTGCCCAGCCAGAGCGAGACGAGTTCATCTTGCGCGGTGGGTACGTGCTGACAATGGATTCGTCACTCGGCGAATTCCCCGTGGGCGACGTGCACGTAAAGGGCGGTGCCATCGTCGCCGTGGCCGCGCGCGTTGATCTGCCGAACGTGCGAATCATCGACGCGAGCCGTACGATCGTCATGCCGGGGTTCGTGGACACGCATCAACACATGTGGACGAGCCTGTTGCGCGGCTCCCTGCGCGGCGACGATCCGACCTTCGGCTATTTCCCGAGCAAGGCCCGTGCCGGTGCCGTCATGACGCCGGAAGACATCTACCACTCGGTGCGTTTCGGGTTGGCGCAGAACCTGATGTCCGGCATCACCACCGTGCACGACTTTTGTCACAACGTGCGCTCGCCAGCGCATGCGCGGGCGGATCTACAGGCGCTGGAGGATCTTGGCGTTCGCGCCCGATTCTCATACGGGCGCTTCGGCGAGCCGTCATCGCAGCCTATGGACTGGCAGGATGTCGAGCGAGTCCGGCAGGCGATATTGCCGAAGCGTCCGCGGCTGACATTGGGCGTTGTCGTCGCACCGGTGACGGAAAAAGACGGTTCGATGCGCGCCAGCGTATTCGATGATCTCAGCACGTCGATGGCGCATGCCCAGGCCATGCAGCTTCCTTACACGCTGCACTACGGGAATCTGACGCACGGCATTATCGACGTGATGGCCAGGCATCAATGGCTGAATTCGGACCTGCTGCTGGTGCATCCGCAAGGGTTCACGGCGGCGGAGCGCCAGACGCTCGCGGCATCGAACGTGCGCATCAGTATCGCGCCCGCCATCGAGCTGCAGTACTCCACGGTGAGAAGTGGATATACCCAATTTGCGGAAATGGAAGCGCTTCACGCGCAAATGGGGCTTTCGACCGATTCTTCGGCGGCATCGGCCAATGCCAACTTCTTCAACGAAATGCGGGCCCTGCTGTGGGCACACAAGTCGAGAAGCGACACGAACGTCAAACTTACGCCGCGCCGGTTGGTGGAACTCGCGACCATCGAGGGTGCGCGCACGCTCAATCTTGCCGATCGCACTGGGTCATTGTCCCCGGGAAAACGCGCCGACATCGTGCTTGTTCGCATGGATGACCTGGATATCGCCCCCGTATTCGACCCGTTCAATTCACTGGTGTATTCGGGGCAGCCGGAGAATGTCGATACGGTGATCGTGGACGGCCGCATTTTGCGGCAAGGCGGCCGGTTCCTTACGTTCGATGTTGGCGAGGTCGTTCGTAACGCCACCCGTTCGGCCGTGCGTTTGCGACGCGAGGCGGGATTGGCGTAGCGCGCTCGGCAGGCGGCTTGCGCATGCCGGTTTTCCGTCCAGGCGGACGACGGGCGTGCGCCGAGCCGACTGCGCGTCTTGGATGGGGGGCGAAGGTGAGGTTGAGGGCTAAGAGGGAAGGGTGATGCGTGAGAGGTGAGAGGCGAAAAGCGAGAAGCGCGAGGGGAGAGGGAGGATGGGTGAGGGGGAGGGGGAAGGTGTGGGCGGCGCTGCCGCCGAAGGGCGCGTTTCACGGCGCGCCAGCGTTAGATCGGGGCGCGGATTGGGGGCGCTACGGTTCAGGTTTTCGTGGGGGGGCGCACCGTTTCAAAGCAGGTCGTCGCTCGGCAGCAACGTGACGGCGCCTGCCACCGCATTGCGCCAGAATGACGCATAGGGTTCAACGTCGAAGGTGCGCGGTTGACCATTCTCCTCGCCGATCCAGCGCAGCGCCGGAAGCGTCGGCGGGGTGATCGGCGGTGGCGTGGCGTGGTTGGCGGGTGCCAACTCGACGCGAAAACTGGCATGGGGTGACGTCGCCCGGTCGAAAATCCGTGCCATGTGCTCGGCAAAATCCGGGCTGTGGATCACGATCGCTAATTCCGTATTCAGACGCACCGACCGCGGGTCCAGATTAAACGAACCGAGGACGACGTCACGCCGGTCGATGACATAGACCTTGCCGTGCAGGCTGGCACGCGACGTGCTGCCGAACGAGACGCGTCGCAGCGAGCGGGCTCCGTTATTCGTGCGCATCGGCTTGAACTCGTATAGCGCGACGCCGGCTTGCAGCAACGCCGTGCGATAGCGTGCATAGCCGGCGTGGACTGCCACGACGTCGGTCGCCGCGAGAGAGTTCGTCAGCACGCGTACCTTGACGCCGCGCTGCGTGAGCGTCGACAGAAACCTTACGCCGCCGTCCAGCGGGACGAAGTACGGGGAAATGATCAGAACCTCTTGCTGGGCATTCGCCGCCAACTGGCGCAGCTTGTGTCCGGGTGCGCTCTGGGTCTCGGCGGCAGGGGTGTCTATTTTGTCGGGACCGTCGGCCGCAAGCTCGGCGGGCGCCCAGAAGAGCGGGAGCTTGCCGTTGTGCAGACGCTCGGCGAGCGGGGGCGGGTGAAGCGCCAGATGTCCCGCGGGCGTTCGGTCGGTGTCGCGCCAGTGGCGTGCCAACGCGTCGCGCGTGGCGTCGAGCGTTGCTTCGTCGATCTTCGACTGAACCTGCTTGAGCGGATAAGACTGTTGGCTCGTCCAGAAGTGGTCGAAGCTACGGGAGACGGCGTCGACGATCGGGCCGGCACAGAGCAGATCGAAGTCGCGGAAGGACAATTCGGGATTGGCGTCGAAATACTCATCGCCCAGATTGCGGCCGCCCACGATGGCCAGCTGATTGTCGGCGACCAGCGCCTTGTTGTGCATGCGGCGGTTGAGCTGGTCGAACCGGGTGAGCAGATTGCCCGCTCGTTCGATAAGCGTGGTGTCGCGGGTGCCGAATGGGTTGAAGACGCGGATCTCGATGTTGGGATGTTGATCGAGCGCCGCAAACGCCGGGTCGGTATGGCGACGGTTGATGTCGTCGACCAGCATGCGTATGCGTACGCCGCGGTTGGCGGCGTCGAGCAGCGCCTGGAGCAGGAGGCGGCCGGTGACGTCCTCGCCGGCGCTGTAGTACTGAACGTCCAGACTGTGCTGTGCGGCCTGAACCAGTGCGAGGCGGGTGGTGAATGCGTCGGAGCCGGTGGCGAGGAGTTGGAAGCCGGACTGGCCCGAATGGGCGCGGACGGCCGTGGCCAGGGTGCTGGCGAGCGTGCCGGGCGTAGCGGCCGAGGTATGGCTCGTCCAATGAGACGGCTCGGGAGGTGGACGCACCGAACTGCAGGCGGCAACGATGAGTGCGAGCGGGAGAAGCGTGGCCAGGCGCCGCAGGACATCGAGAGAGCGCGACGGAAGGATGCGCGAATGGACCATCTCGAACGCTCTATATATAAGTATAGGAAGGGAAGAGACCCGGGTCGCTGCGTCGCCTTTCCCTATGGGCAAGGTTCCGGCAAGGATAGGCGATTTCGATGGTTACGTCCCGGTGGGATGCCGGACCGATCGTGGATCGGTGTCCTCCATGTGACCCGCGCCGTGGATCTCGGCCCGCTCGAATCGCTGTCTTTTTTGCCCGGCCCCGACCTTTTTCAAATTATTTTCACAAAGGGCTTGCCAGGGTACGGGGTTTTCACTAATATTCCGTCTCTCGCAACGACGGCGACGCAGCGAAAGCGGCGAAGCGGTGGGGGCGGCGGGCTGGAAAGCCCGGTGGTTGGTGGTTTTGGAGCTGGTGAGTTGCTACGGCGACGAGCGAAGAAGGCGAAAAAAACTGTTGACGACGACGAGAAGCTGCGACATAATCTTGCTTCTCTGCTGCAGATGCAGCGACGCAGAAAACGAAGCGACGGCGCGGTAAGTGTGCGACGAAGCGAAGTTCGATGCGATTGATCTTTAAAAACTAGACAACCGATAAGTGTGGGCACTCGATGAATAGTGCGTCTGCTTCGGCAGATAAGCTTTAAATTTATTGAGGCTCACATAAGTAATAGGTAAGTTAAGTAATTAACTTGTCAGCATACTTTGAGAGCGACCGGTTCGAGTGATTTATCACGAAAAACCGAAAACAGTAACAGGTTTAAACTGAAGAGTTTGATCCTGGCTCAGATTGAACGCTGGCGGCATGCCTTACACATGCAAGTCGAACGGCAGCACGGGTGCTTGCACCTGGTGGCGAGTGGCGAACGGGTGAGTAATACATCGGAATGTACCTTGTAGTGGGGGATAGCTCGGCGAAAGCCGGATTAATACCGCATACGCTCTGAGGAGGAAAGCGGGGGACCTTCGGGCCTCGCGCTACAAGAGCAGCCGATGTCAGATTAGCTAGTTGGTGGGGTAAAAGCTCACCAAGGCGACGATCTGTAGCTGGTCTGAGAGGACGACCAGCCACACTGGGACTGAGACACGGCCCAGACTCCTACGGGAGGCAGCAGTGGGGAATTTTGGACAATGGGCGAAAGCCTGATCCAGCAATGCCGCGTGTGTGAAGAAGGCCTTCGGGTTGTAAAGCACTTTTGTCCGGAAAGAAATCCTCTGGGTTAATACCTCGGGGGGATGACGGTACCGGAAGAATAAGCACCGGCTAACTACGTGCCAGCAGCCGCGGTAATACGTAGGGTGCAAGCGTTAATCGGAATTACTGGGCGTAAAGCGTGCGCAGGCGGTTTTGTAAGACGGATGTGAAATCCCCGGGCTTAACCTGGGAACTGCATTCGTGACTGCAAGGCTAGAGTATGGCAGAGGGGGGTAGAATTCCACGTGTAGCAGTGAAATGCGTAGAGATGTGGAGGAATACCGATGGCGAAGGCAGCCCCCTGGGCCAATACTGACGCTCATGCACGAAAGCGTGGGGAGC
This sequence comes from Pandoraea sp. XJJ-1, assembly GCF_026802345.1. Classification (NCBI taxonomy): domain Bacteria; kingdom Pseudomonadati; phylum Pseudomonadota; class Betaproteobacteria; order Burkholderiales; family Burkholderiaceae; genus Pandoraea; species Pandoraea sp. XJJ-1. The sequence continues at coordinate 5,049,968 of NZ_CP113827.1, read as the reverse complement.
AAACAGGATTAGATACCCTGGTAGTCCACGCCCTAAACGATGTCAACTAGTTGTTGGGGATTCATTTCCTTAGTAACGAAGCTAACGCGTGAAGTTGACCGCCTGGGGAGTACGGTCGCAAGATTAAAACTCAAAGGAATTGACGGGGACCCGCACAAGCGGTGGATGATGTGGATTAATTCGATGCAACGCGAAAAACCTTACCTACCCTTGACATGTACGGAATCCTGCTGAGAGGTGGGAGTGCTCGAAAGAGAACCGTAACACAGGTGCTGCATGGCTGTCGTCAGCTCGTGTCGTGAGATGTTGGGTTAAGTCCCGCAACGAGCGCAACCCTTGTCCTTAGTTGCTACGCAAGAGCACTCTAGGGAGACTGCCGGTGACAAACCGGAGGAAGGTGGGGATGACGTCAAGTCCTCATGGCCCTTATGGGTAGGGCTTCACACGTCATACAATGGTCGGTACAGAGGGCTGCCAAACCGCGAGGTGGAGCTAACCCCAGAAAACCGATCGTAGTCCGGATCGCAGTCTGCAACTCGACTGCGTGAAGCTGGAATCGCTAGTAATCGCGGATCAGCATGTCGCGGTGAATACGTTCCCGGGTCTTGTACACACCGCCCGTCACACCATGGGAGTGGGTTTTGCCAGAAGTAGGTAGCCTAACCGTAAGGAGGGCGCTTACCACGGCAGGATTCATGACTGGGGTGAAGTCGTAACAAGGTAGCCGTAGGGGAACCTGCGGCTGGATCACCTCCTTTCTAGAGCATGCACTGGAAGTTGAGTGTTCACGCTTATCGGTTGTTGACTGCGTAGATCTAAGTCGGGTCTGTAGCTCAGGTGGTTAGAGCACCGTCTTGATAAGGCGGGGGTCGAAGGTTCAAGTCCTTCCAGACCCACCAAACTCTTTCCACCGACGCCTGGTAGAAAGAAATCTGGCTGAGGCAAGGCACAAAAGGCCGCCGCATACATCGGTATGCAAGGTTTTTTGTAACGCCGCATCAGACTGATTTGGGGGGCATAGCTCAGCTGGGAGAGCACCTGCTTTGCAAGCAGGGGGTCGTCGGTTCGATCCCGTCTGCCTCCACCAATTCCTTAGATCGCACATCGATGTCAGTCAAAAGCTTTTACGTCTGTGGTAAATCCCCAAGTGTGAATGTTTTTGAATGACAGCAATGTCATGCAGTATTTGTTCTTTAACAATTTGGAAGAAGTAGTAGTACAACGGAAGCGCGTTAGAGATGGCGCGTGGAAATTGTACGGGTTGTGATTGTATCAACTAGTATTTAAGTGATCGAAAGATGACTTGGAATACGGCACAACGCGAAAACTCAACCTATAAAGAGTCGGTGCTCTGCATCGGATCCTCGTAAGCGCCAAAGCGCAAACGATGATCGAGAAGACACACTCGTTATAGGGTCAAGCGAATAAGTGCATGTGGTGGATGCCTTGGCGATTACAGGCGATGAAGGACGCGATAGCCTGCGAAAAGTTGTGGGGAGCTGGCAAATAAGCTTTGATCCACAAATGTCCGAATGGGGAAACCCGGCCCTTTGGGTCATCCTAGACTGAATACATAGGTCTAGTGAAGCGAACGCGGCGAACTGAAACATCTAAGTAGCTGCAGGAAAAGAAATCAACCGAGATTCCCAAAGTAGTGGCGAGCGAAATGGGACCAGCCTTCAAGATTTAGCACCGGTGTTATCAAAACGGAATGGAAAGTCCGGCCATAGTGGGTGATAGCCCCGTATGAGAAAACCCTGGTGTGGAACTAAGCTTGAGAAAAGTAGGGCGGGACACGTGAAATCCTGTCTGAAGATGGGGGGACCATCCTCCAAGGCTAAATACTCGTAATCGACCGATAGTGAACCAGTACCGTGAGGGAAAGGCGAAAAGAACCCCGGGAGGGGAGTGAAATAGATCCTGAAACCGCATGCATACAAACAGTAGGAGCCTCGCAAGGGGTGACTGCGTACCTTTTGTATAATGGGTCAGCGACTTACATTCAGTGGCAAGCTTAACCGAATAGGGAAGGCGTAGCGAAAGCGAGTCCGAATAGGGCGTTCAGTCGCTGGGTGTAGACCCGAAACCAAGTGATCTATCCATGGCCAGGTTGAAGGTGCGGTAACACGTACTGGAGGACCGAACCCACTAATGTTGAAAAATTAGGGGATGAGCTGTGGATAGGGGTGAAAGGCTAAACAAACTTGGAAATAGCTGGTTCTCTCCGAAAACTATTTAGGTAGTGCCTCGTGTATCACCTTCGGGGGTAGAGCACTGTCATGGTTGAAGGGTCCATTGCGGATTACTTCGCCATAGCAAACTCCGAATACCGAAGAGTGCAATCACGGGAGACAGACATCGGGTGCTAACGTCCGGTGTCAAGAGGGAAACAACCCAGACCGCCAGCTAAGGTCCCTAAATATTGCTAAGTGGGAAACGAAGTGGGAAGGCTAAAACAGTCAGGAGGTTGGCTTAGAAGCAGCCACCCTTTAAAGAAAGCGTAATAGCTCACTGATCGAGTCGTCCTGCGCGGAAGATGTAACGGGGCTAAGCAATATACCGAAGCTGCGGATGCGAGCTTGCTCGCATGGTAGGAGAGCGTTCTGTAAGCCTGTGAAGGTGTCTTGTGAAGGATGCTGGAGGTATCAGAAGTGCGAATGCTGACATGAGTAGCGATAAAGGGGGTGAAAGGCCCCCTCGCCGTAAGCCCAAGGTTTCCTACGCAACGTTCATCGGCGTAGGGTGAGTCGGCCCCTAAGGCGAGGCAGAGATGCGTAGCTGATGGGAAGCAGGTTAATATTCCTGCACCGTCGTATGATGCGATGGGGGGACGGATCGCGGAAGGTTGTCCGGGTGTTGGAAGTCCCGGTCCCTGCAGTGGAGAAGGCGCTTAGGCAAATCCGGGCGCGTAATTCAAGGCTGTGGGGCGAGTACCTTCGGGTACGAAGCAATTGGAAGTGGTTCCAAGAAAAGCCTCTAAGCTTCAGTCATACGAGACCGTACCGCAAACCGACACAGGTGGGCGAGATGAGTATTCTAAGGCGCTTGAGAGAACTCGGGAGAAGGAACTCGGCAAATTGGTACCGTAACTTCGGGATAAGGTACGCCCTTGTAGCTTGACTGGCCTGCGCCAGGAGGGTGAAAGGGTTGCAATAAACTGGTGGCTGCGACTGTTTAATAAAAACACAGCACTCTGCAAACACGAAAGTGGACGTATAGGGTGTGACGCCTGCCCGGTGCCGGAAGATTAAATGATGGGGTGCAAGCTCTTGATTGAAGTCCCGGTAAACGGCGGCCGTAACTATAACGGTCCTAAGGTAGCGAAATTCCTTGTCGGGTAAGTTCCGACCTGCACGAATGGCGTAACGATGGCCACACTGTCTCCTCCCGAGACTCAGCGAAGTTGAAGTGTTTGTGATGATGCAATCTACCCGCGGCTAGACGGAAAGACCCCATGAACCTTTACTGTAGCTTTGCATTGGACTTTGAACCGGTCTGTGTAGGATAGGTGGGAGGCTTTGAAGCAGGAACGCTAGTTTCTGTGGAGCCGTCCTTGAAATACCACCCTGGTTTGTTTGAGGTTCTAACCTAGGTCCGTAATCCGGATCGGGGACAGTGCATGGTAGGCAGTTTGACTGGGGCGGTCTCCTCCCAAAGTGTAACGGAGGAGTACGAAGGTACGCTAGGTACGGTCGGAAATCGTGCTGATAGTGCAATGGCAAAAGCGTGCTTAACTGCGAGACTGACAAGTCGAGCAGGTGCGAAAGCAGGTCATAGTGATCCGGTGGTTCTGTATGGAAGGGCCATCGCTCAACGGATAAAAGGTACTCTGGGGATAACAGGCTGATACCGCCCAAGAGTTCATATCGACGGCGGTGTTTGGCACCTCGATGTCGGCTCATCTCATCCTGGGGCTGTAGCCGGTCCCAAGGGTATGGCTGTTCGCCATTTAAAGAGGTACGTGAGCTGGGTTTAAAACGTCGTGAGACAGTTTGGTCCCTATCTGCCGTGGGCGTTGGAAGTTTGAAGGGGGCTGCTCCTAGTACGAGAGGACCGGAGTGGACGAACCTCTGGTGTACCGGTTGTCACGCCAGTGGCATCGCCGGGTAGCTATGTTCGGAAGAGATAACCGCTGAAAGCATCTAAGCGGGAAACTCGCCTTAAGATGAGACTTCCCTGGGAACTCGATTCCCCTTAAGGGTCGTTCAAGACCAGGACGTTGATAGGTCAGGTGTGGAAGCGCAGTAATGCGTTAAGCTAACTGATACTAATTGCCCGTGAGGCTTGATCCTATAACCAGTGTGTTTTTCCTGGTGTGAGTGTCGTGCAGTGTGCCGATACAACTCACAACCCAACCAATGTAGTACTACGCTTCTTCCAAATTGGTTTTGTTGAGCCCCGCTCAGCAGAACATACAAGTTATGCCTGATGACCATAGCGAGTTGGAACCACCCCTTCCCATCCCGAACAGGACCGTGAAACAACTCCACGCCGATGATAGTGCGGATACCCGTGTGAAAGTAGGTAATCGTCAGGCTCCCCCTAAAAACCCCTTGCTAACTCGTGTAGCAAGGGGTTTTTGCTTTTCCCCGGTGATAACGCCCAGCTCTGGCGCGGCTGCGCGGCTCGATGACATGGTCGTGTCGACAGCGATAACGCCCAGCGCCGGAGCGCCTGCATGGCTTGATGCCATGGTCGTGTCCACGTCGGTAATGCCCAGCGCCGGCGTGGTCGCGCGGTTCAATGCCCAGGTCGTGTTGCGTCACCCTGACCCATAGGGCGAATCGGCGCCAGGATTTCCGCGTCGTTCGCGGCCCCCATCGCTCTACGCCGTGGCGAGTAAAGGCTTGGAGGCGACGGGTGGCGTGGGAAAGTCCTCGAAATATCGTCAAAATCTCGTAATTTGGTCTTTTGTTCGCTATCGTGCGGCGATTCCAATTTGCAGGATAGGCGCCGCGCCGTCGCGGCGCGAGCGCGCGGCGATGTTCCAGAATCCTATTTCACCCCCCAAGTTTCCCCCGGTTGTCGTCATCTCTCTCGTGGACAGCGATGTTCGTCGCGCACACATGATCGAGCAGTTGGCGGCAGCCGACGTTCCCTTTCAATTCTTCGATGCCAAACGTATCAGCGACTATCCGTCGACATATGACGCTTCCGAACGCCTTCGGATATACGGCAATCATCTGACGCTCGGAGAGGTCGGCTGCTATGACAGTCATTACCGGGTCTGGGAGGCGCTGGCGAACTCCAACGACGATATCTGGTGCGTCCTGGAAGACGATGTCGAACTGACTCCCGGGTTCTCGCAATGTCTCGCGTCGACACTGAATGTGACGGTCCCCTGGGGCATCATGCGATTGAAGGAGGGGGGCGCCGCAGGGGCATGGCGCGTTGGCCAACTGCCTGGTGGTGGGATTCTGCGCGACCACAGGAAGCAGCCGGGCGGCGCGCATGCCTACCTCATCCGGCGCGCGGCAGCGCTTGTGCTTCTGGCCTACGCCAGGCGCACCATTCACCCCGTCGACGACATGCTCAACCGGAACTGGGAGCATGGCATCGACATGATCTCGATGACGCCGGATATCGTGCTGGATCGAGGCGATGATTTCGGTACCACCATCGTCGGCCGTCATAAGGTCAGGCGCAATCCATGGCAGAAACTCAAACGAGAATTCCACCGGGGGAGGGATAGTCTGAGTCGCTATGCCGCCGCCTGGCGTCGGCGTTGGTTTACCCCGGTGCGTCATTGGCATTGAGTCAACGCTTGAGCGAATCGATATCATCAAGTAAATCAACGGCTTGCTGCTAATGGTGAAAATCCGCAGAGCAGCAGGCACAAAAACTGCGTATTTAACGCATGGCAGGTGTTGACAAGGCGGGGCGACATCTCCATAATTGCAAATTCTCTGCGGAGGGGTGCCCGAGTGGCTAAAGGGGGCAGACTGTAAATCTGTTGGCTTACGCCTACGTTGGTTCGAATCCAACCTCCTCCACCAGAATGCGGAAGTAATGAGCGCCGGAAACTAAAATTTCCGGCGCTTGTTGCCTGAGGCGAGAGTCGGAATCCAAGCGGGTGTAGCTCAATGGTAGAGCAGAAGCCTTCCAAGCTTACGACGAGGGTTCGATTCCCTTCACCCGCTCCAGGTGACGCGCAGATGCAGCAGTAGTAATGGATTCGCCCATGTGGCTCAGTGGTAGAGCACTCCCTTGGTAAGGGAGAGGTCGGCAGTTCGATCCTGCCCATGGGCACCAAAGATAGTGTGAAGCGCGGCAATCATCATGCCGAGCAACCTCGGCAAAAGATAACCTCGTTAGGAGTCGGAAATGGCAAAGGAAAAGTTTCAGCGGACCAAGCCGCACGTCAACGTCGGCACCATCGGTCACGTCGACCACGGCAAGACGACCCTGACGGCCGCTATCGCAACGGTGCTTTCGTCGAAGTTCGGCGGTGAAGCCAAGAACTACGCGGACATCGACGCGGCACCGGAAGAAAAGGCACGCGGCATTACCATCAACACCGCGCACATCGAGTACGAAACGGCTAACCGCCACTACGCACACGTTGATTGCCCGGGCCACGCCGACTACGTCAAGAACATGATTACCGGTGCTGCCCAGATGGACGGCGCCATTCTGGTTTGCTCGGCTGCCGACGGCCCGATGCCGCAAACGCGCGAGCACATCCTGCTGGCCCGTCAGGTTGGCGTGCCGTACATCATCGTGTTCCTGAACAAGTGCGACATGGTCGACGACGCCGAGCTGCTCGAGCTGGTCGAAATGGAAGTTCGCGAGCTCCTGTCGAAGTACGACTTCCCGGGCGACGATGTGCCAATCATCAAGGGTTCCGCCAAGCTGGCGCTGGAAGGCGACAAGGGTCCCCTGGGCGAAGAAGCCATCATGCAACTGGCTGAAGCCCTTGACACGTACATCCCGACGCCGGAACGCGCCATCGACAAGGCATTCCTGATGCCGGTGGAAGACGTGTTCTCGATCTCGGGTCGCGGTACCGTGGTGACCGGTCGTGTTGAGTCGGGTGTCGTCAAGGTCGGCGAAGAAATCGAAATCGTCGGTATCACCCCGACGGTCAAGACGATTTGCACGGGCGTCGAAATGTTCCGCAAGCTGCTCGACCAAGGTCAAGCAGGCGATAACGTCGGTATTCTGCTGCGCGGCACGAAGCGTGAAGACGTCCAGCGTGGTCAGGTTCTGGCCAAGCCGGGCTCGATCACGCCGCACACGGAATTCACCGGCGAAGTGTACGTGCTGTCGAAGGACGAAGGTGGTCGTCACACCCCGTTCTTCAACAACTACCGTCCGCAGTTCTACTTCCGTACGACGGACGTGACGGGCTCGATCACCCTGCCGGAAGGCAAGGAAATGGTCATGCCTGGCGACAACGTGTCGATCACCGTCAAGTTGATCGCTCCGATCGCCATGACTGAAGGTCTGCGTTTCGCAATTCGCGAAGGTGGCCGTACTGTCGGCGCCGGCGTGGTTGCAAAGATCGTAGCGTAAGCCGGTACCTTAACGGTCCGCGCTTACGGGGTCAGCTTTTGGCGGCTGGCCCCACTGCTGTTTTAGGGGTATAGCTCAACTGGCAGAGCGTCGGTCTCCAAAACCGAAGGTTGGGGGTTCGATTCCCTCTGCCCCTGCCAAACAACTGTCTGCAAGCTGGAAATGGCGAATTCTCCCGTAGAAACTGTACGTACGACTGGCGACAAGCTGCTGCTGGCACTGGCCGGGCTGCTCGTGATTGCTGGTGTCGTGGCCTTCTACGCGCTGGGGCAACAGGCACTGTATGTGCGCGTTGCTGCCATCGTCGTCGTTCTCGCCATCGCAGCAGGTGTTGCATTGGCATCGCAAACCGGCAAAAGCTTCCTGGCTTTTGCCAAGGATGCGTATCGGGAAGTGGGTAAGGTCGTTTGGCCGACCCGTAAAGAGGCCGCTCAAACGACTGCGATTGTCTTCGCGTTCGTCATCGTGATGGCGCTGTATCTCTGGATCAGCGACAAGACGATTGAATGGGCGGTGTTCTCTTTGATTCTTGGCTGGAAGTGATATGTCTGATACCGGGGCTGCACCGAGTAAGAAGCGCTGGTACGTCGTTCATGCGTATTCCGGCATGGAAAAGAGCGTAGCCAAGGCGCTGCGTGAGCGTATTGCGCGTGCCGGCATGGAAGACTTGTTCGGCGAGATTCTTGTCCCGACCGAAGAAGTCGTTGAAATCAAAGGTGGCCACAAGTCGGTCACCGAGCGTCGTTTCTTCCCCGGCTATGTGCTGTGCGAGATGGAAATGACGGATGACACGTGGCACCTGGTGAAGAATACCGCCAAGGTCACCGGTTTTGTCGGCGGTACGGGCAATCGCCCGATTCCGATTCGACAGGCCGAGGTCGACAAGATCATGTCGCAAATCAAGGACGGGGTGGAAAAGCCGCGTCCGAAGACGTTGTTCGAGGTGGGCGAGCTGGTTCGAGTCAAGGAAGGTCCTTTCACGGACTTCAACGGCTCGGTGGAAGAAGTGAACTACGAAAAATCTCGCCTCCGTGTTTCCGTCACCATTTTCGGACGGGCAACTCCGGTAGAACTGGAGTTCGGGCAAGTCGAAAAGATCTAAGAATAAAATGCGCCGGCGCGACGTCCGGCGCGTTTTTGCGTTGGTGACAGCCGTCGCCGAGGAGCGTCAGTAGCCCGTTTTTGGTGAACGCGCGCTATGACTCAACCCCGAATATGCGCCACATATTCGTTCCGGAGTAAACCATGGCAAAGAAAATCATCGGCTTTATCAAGCTGCAGATTCCTGCAGGTAAAGCCAACCCGTCGCCCCCCGTGGGCCCGGCCCTGGGTCAACGTGGCCTGAACATCATGGAGTTCTGCAAGGCGTTCAACGCGCAAACGCAGAGCCTCGAGCCGGGTCTTCCGACCCCGGTGGTGATCACCGCATTTGCGGACAAGAGCTTCACGTTCGTCCTGAAGACCCCGCCGGCAACGGTGCTGATCAAGAAGGCTGCCAACCTGCAAAAGGGTTCGAGCAAGCCGCACACCGACAAGGTGGGCAAGATCACCCGCGCACAAGCGGAAGAAATCGCGAAGACCAAGATGCCTGACCTTACCGCCGCCGATCTGGACGCCGCGGTTCGCACCATCGCTGGCAGCGCACGTTCGATGGGCATCACGGTGGAGGGTCTGTAATGGCTAAGATCTCTAAGCGTCAACAAGCACTGGCCGCCAAGGTCGACCGCAACAAGCTGTACCCGGTCGGCGATGCTCTGGCCCTGGTCAAGGAATGCGCAAGCGCCAAGTTCGACGAGTCGATCGACGTCGCCGTGCAACTGGGCGTGGATGCGAAGAAGTCGGACCAAGTGGTTCGCGGCTCGGTCGTTCTGCCGGCTGGTACCGGTAAGTCGGTTCGCGTGGCTGTGTTCGCTCAAGGCGAAAAGGCCGAGCAAGCCAAGGCTGCCGGCGCTGAAATCGTGGGTATGGAAGACCTCGCCGAGCAAATCAAGGCCGGCAAGATGGACTTCGATATCGTGATCGCTTCGCCGGACACGATGCGCGTCGTCGGTACGCTGGGTCAAATTCTCGGCCCGCGCGGCCTGATGCCGAACCCGAAGGTTGGCACGGTGACCCCGGACGTCGCTACGGCAGTGAAGAACGCCAAGGCCGGTCAGGTGCAGTTCCGCGTTGACAAGGGCGGCATTATTCACGCGACCATCGGTCGTGCGTCGTTCGACCCGGCAGCGCTGCGTCAGAACCTGTCGGCCCTGCTGGAAGCCCTGACGAAGTCGAAGCCGGCTTCGAGCAAGGGTGTCTACCTGCGCAAGATCGCCCTGTCGAGCACGATGGGCGTTGGCGTGCGTGTGGATCAGGCCAGCCTGGCTGCCTAAGCCAGACCGTATCGCAATCGCAGGGTGATGGCGTCCCCTGCGACGACTGCGATCCTCAGGATCGACAGTCAGCAGCAAAAGACTTTGGGCGGAAGCGGATTCTTCGGAAATCGCTTCCGGTTATCAAAGACCGTTGGCGGGAATGGGCATGTGTTGACGCTCCCTTAATACGCCAGCCAACGCAGATGGCGAACCCGAACAAGTTATGCAGTCACATCGCCTCACCTGGGCAACCGGGCGTGGTGGTTGAAACTCCAGACATGTCGGTAAGCCGTTAGTGGAACGGCATCACCATGAGGTGATGTCAATTTTGGAGGTTAACCGTGGCACTTAATCTTGATGATAAGAAAGCCGTCGTGGCAGAAGTTTCGGCGCAAGTCGCCGGCGCTTCGACCATCGTTGTGGCTGAATATCGCGGAATCACGGTTGGCGATCTGACGAAGCTTCGCGCCAATGCGCGTCAGCAAGGCGTCTACCTGCGCGTTCTGAAGAACACGCTGGCTCGCCGCGCGGTGGAAAACACCCCGTTTGCTGACCTGGCTGAGCAGATGACCGGTCCTCTGATCTACGGTATCTCGACGGATCCCGTAGCCGCTGCGAAAGTCTTGAACGACTTTTCGAAGGGCAACGACAAGTTGATCTTGAAGGCCGGCTCGTACGACGGCAAGGTGATGGACAAGGCAGGCGTGCAAGCGCTGGCCTCGATCCCGAGCCGCGACGAACTGCTCGCGAAGTTGCTGGGTGTCATGCAAGCGCCGGTTTCCGGCTTTGCTCGCGTCCTGGCTGCCGTGGCCGAGAAGAAGCAAGCAGAAGCTGCTTAATTCTCGTCCCGGTTACACGATCGCTGACTTCGGTCCGAACACAATCTAGGAGTTTTACAAATGGCAATCACGAAAGAAGACATCATCGACGCCGTTGGCGCAATGTCGGTTATGGAACTGAACGACCTGGTCAAGGCGTTCGAAGAGAAGTTTGGCGTGTCGGCTGCTGCCCTGTCGGTGGCTGGCCCCGCGGGTGCTGGTGCTGCTGCTGCAGCCGAAGAGCAAACCGAATTCAACGTCATCCTGGCGGAAGTCGGTGCGAACAAGGTCGGCGTGATCAAGGCCGTCCGCGAAATCACGGGCCTGGGCTTGAAGGAAGCCAAGGACGTGGTTGATGGCGCTCCGAAGGCTGTCAAGGAAGGCGTCGACAAGGCTGCCGCTGACGAAGCCAAGAAGAAGCTGGAAGAAGCCGGCGCCAAGGTCGAAATCAAGTAATTCGGCTCTGCGCGTAGGGAAGGCTGGCGACGAAACGTCGTCAGCCTTTTTGTGCTTTCAGGAGAGCCAAATCCCGAAAGGGGCGCACGCAACGCGAAAGCCGGCGCGAAAGTGCGCCAAGGGGTTGAAAGCAAAATGATTTCGCCGATGCATCCGTGATTTTCGCCATTTCAAGCGCACGCATCATCGAGGGTACTGGCGATACACAGCAACAGAGAGGACGCGAGGGTAGTACCGAAGAAGTACCGAAGAGGCCAAAGAAAAGATCGCGCCGGGATTCGACCCGTGGCGGTTTTCTCTTTGTCTTCTGAAGCGACTGCAGAAGGCAAGTTTGGTCGGGCGACGGGCAACACAGGCATCCGTCGCCGTCAGCCAGCGGTTGGTAGCGGCCAACCACCAAGCTCGTTGCTCCACGGCAAGCCCGCCGCGGAGGACGTCTGGTCTCAGTCGATGAACACCCGTTGACGATGCCTGCCGTCGTCGCCAGCGTAGTGATTCGGAGATCGTAATGCACTATTCCTTCACCGAGAAGAAACGCATTCGCAAGAGTTTTGCGAAGCGTCCGACCGTGCACAAGGTGCCGTTTTTGCTGGCCACCCAGCTCGCCTCGTACACATCGTTCTTGCAAGCCGAAGCGCTTGCATCGGAGCGGAAGCCGGAGGGTTTGCAAGCAGCCTTTTCCTCCATTTTCCCGATCGTTTCTCACAACGGGTTCGCACGCCTGGAGTTTGTCAGCTATCTGCTCGGCACGCCCGCGTTCGATGTCAAGGAATGTCAACAGCGCGGCCTGACTTTTTGCTCGGCCCTGCGCGCCAAGGTTCGTCTGGTGATTCTCGACCGTGAATCGCCGAACAAGCCCGTCGTCAAGGAAGTCAAGGAACAGGAAGTGTACATGGGCGAAATTCCGCTCATGACCTCGACGGGTTCCTTCGTCATCAATGGCACGGAGCGTGTCATCGTCTCGCAGCTGCACCGCTCGCCGGGCGTGTTCTTCGAACACGACAAGGGCAAGACGCACAGCTCGGGCAAACTGCTGTTCTCCGCGCGTATCATCCCCTACCGCGGCTCGTGGCTGGACTTCGAATTCGATCCGAAGGACATCCTGTACTTCCGCGTCGACCGCCGTCGCAAGATGCCGGTCACGATCCTGCTCAAGGCGATCGGCCTGACGCCGGAACAGATCCTCGCGAACTTCTTCGTGTTCGATAACTTCAAGCTGATGCCGGAAGGCGCACAGATGGAGTTCGTGCCGGAGCGTCTGCGCGGTGAAGTGGCGCGCTTCGACATTACGGATCGCGAAGGCAAGGTCATCGTCCAGAAGGACAAGCGCGTCAACGCCAAGCACATCCGCGACCTGGAGAACGCCAACACCAAGTTCATCTCGGTGCCGGAAGACTACCTGCTCGGCCGCGTGCTCGCGAAGAACGTGATCGATGGCGATACCGGCGAAGTGATCGCCAACGCCAACGAAGAAATCACCGAAAGCGTGCTGGTCAAGCTGCGCGAGTCGGACGTGTCGGACATCCAGACGCTGTTCACGAACGATCTGGACCAGGGGTCGTACATCTCGGCCACGCTGCGCATCGACGAAACCGCCGACCGCACGGCCGCGCGTATCGCGATCTACCGCATGATGCGCCCGGGCGAGCCGCCGACCGAAGATGCGGTCGAGGCCCTGTTCAACCGTCTGTTCTACAGCGAAGAAGCGTACGACCTGTCGAAGGTGGGTCGTATGAAGTTCAACCGTCGTGTCGGCCGTGACGAAGTGCTCGGACCGATGACGCTGGGCGACGACGACATTCTCTCGACCATCAAGATCCTCGTGGATCTGCGTAATGGCCGCGGCGAAGTCGACGACATCGACCACTTGGGCAACCGTCGTGTGCGTTGCGTGGGTGAGCTGGCCGAAAACCAGTTCCGCGCCGGTCTGGTGCGTGTCGAGCGTGCTGTGAAGGAACGTCTGGGTCAGGCCGAGTCGGAAAACCTGATGCCGCACGACCTGATCAACAGCAAGCCGATCTCGTCGGCCATCCGCGAGTTCTTCGGTTCGTCGCAGCTCTCGCAGTTCATGGACCAGACCAACCCGCTGTCGGAAATCACGCACAAGCGTCGCGTGTCCGCACTGGGCCCGGGCGGTTTGACGCGCGAGCGTGCTGGCTTCGAAGTGCGCGACGTGCACCCGACCCACTACGGCCGCGTGTGCCCGATTGAAACGCCGGAAGGTCCGAACATTGGTCTGATCAACTCGCTGGCACTGTACGCCCGCCTGAACGAGTATGGCTTCCTCGAGACGCCTTACCGCAAGGTGGAAGACGGCAAGGTCACCGACCAGATCGACTACCTGTCGGCCATTGAAGAAGGTCGCTACGTGATCGCTCAGGCGAACGCGTCGATTGGCGAAAACGGTGAACTGACCGACGAACTGGTGTCGTCGCGTGAAGCCGGCGAAACGCTGATGGTCACGCCGGACCGCATCCAGTACATGGACGTGGCACCGTCGCAGATCGTCTCCGTCGCCGCGTCGCTGATTCCGTTCCTCGAGCACGACGACGCAAACCGCGCGTTGATGGGTTCGAACATGCAGCGTCAGGCCGTGCCTTGCCTGCGTCCGGAAAAAGCGGTGGTCGGTACGGGTATCGAACGTACGGTGGCTGTCGACTCGGGTACGACCGTGCAGGCGTTCCGTGGCGGCGTGGTCGACTACGTCGACGCAGGCCGTGTGGTGATTCGCGTGAACGACGATGAAGCCGTCGCCGGTGAAGTCGGCGTGGACATCTACAACCTGATCAAGTACACGCGTTCGAACCAGAACACCAACATCAACCAGCGCCCGATCGTGGAAGAAGGCGACAAGGTGGCGCGCGGCGATGTGATCGCCGACGGCGCGTCGACCGATCTGGGTGAGTTGGCGCTGGGTCAGAACATGCTGATCGCGTTCATGCCGTGGAACGGCTACAACTTCGAGGATTCGATCCTGATCTCGGAGCGTGTCGTTGCGGAAGACCGTTATACGTCGATCCACATCGAAGAGCTGAACGTGGTCGCTCGCGACACCAAGCTCGGACCTGAGGAAATCACGCGCGATATTTCGAACCTGGCGGAAGTCCAACTCGGCCGTCTGGACGAGTCGGGCATCGTGTACATCGGCGCGGAAGTCGAAGCCGGCGATGTGCTGGTGGGCAAGGTCACGCCGAAGGGCGAAACCCAGCTCACGCCGGAAGAAAAGCTGCTGCGTGCGATCTTCGGCGAGAAGGCATCGGACGTGAAGGACACCTCGCTGCGCGTGCCGTCGGGCATGAGCGGCACCGTCATCGACGTGCAGGTGTTCACGCGTGAAGGCATTCAGCGCGACAAGCGCGCCCAGCAGATCATCGACGATGAACTCAAGGGCTACCGCCTCGACCTGAACGACCAGCTGCGTATCGTGGAAGGCGATGCGTTCCAGCGTCTGGAGCGCTTCCTGGTGGGCAAGACGGCCAATGGCGGTCCGAAAAAGCTCGCCAAGGGCACCAAGCTCACGAAGGAATACCTGGCGGATCTGGACCGTTACCACTGGTTCGACATCCGTCTGGCGGAAGACGAAGGTGCGCAACAGCTCGAGCAGATCAAGGAATCGATCGAGCAGAAGCGTCACTCGTTCGATCTGGCCTTCGAAGAGAAGCGCAAGAAGCTCACGCAAGGCGATGAACTGCCGCCGGGCGTGCTGAAGATGGTCAAGGTGTACCTGGCGGTCAAACGTCGTCTGCAGCCTGGCGACAAGATGGCAGGCCGTCACGGTAACAAGGGCGTGGTCTCGAAGATCGTGCCGATCGAGGATATGCCGTACATGGCCGATGGCCGCCCGGCAGACATCGTGCTCAACCCGCTCGGCGTGCCGTCGCGGATGAACGTGGGTCAGATTCTCGAGTCGCACCTCGGCTGGGCAGCGAAGGGTCTGGGCTGGCGTATCGGCGAAATGCTGCAGGCGCACACCAAGGTCCAGGAAGTTCGCAAGTTCCTGACGAAGATCTACAACGAGAGCGGTCAACAAGAAGATATCGACAGCCTGTCGGACGACGAGATCATGTCGCTGGCGCGCAACCTGCAGAACGGCGTGCCGTTCGCAACGCCGGTGTTCGATGGTGCCCATGAAGACGAAATCCGTCGCATGCTGGATCTGGCGTTCCCGGATCACGTCGCGAAGGAACTCGGCATGACGCCGTCGAAGAACCAGGTCACGCTGTTCGACGGCCGTACCGGTGAAGCCTTCGAGCGTCCGGTCACGTGCGGCTTCATGCACATGCTCAAGCTGCACCACTTGGTCGACGACAAGATGCACGCGCGTTCGACCGGTCCGTACTCGCTGGTGACGCAACAGCCGTTGGGCGGTAAGGCCCAGTTCGGTGGTCAGCGCTTCGGTGAAATGGAAGTGTGGGCACTGGAAGCATACGGCGCATCGTATGTGCTGCAGGAAATGCTGACCGTGAAGTCGGATGACGTGACGGGGCGTACGAAGGTGTACGAGAACCTCGTCAAGGGCGATCACGTAATCGATGCCGGCATGCCGGAGTCGTTCAACGTGCTGGTCAAGGAAATCCGTTCGCTCGGTATCGATATCGACCTGGAGCGCAGTTAATTGCGTTCAGGCAACAGGAGAAAGCAATGAAAGCTTTGCTCGATCTATTCAAGCAAGTTCAGCAGGTCGAACAGTTCGACGCGATCAAGATCGGTCTGGCTTCGCCGGACAAGATCCGCTCGTGGTCGTTCGGCGAAGTGAAGAAGCCGGAAACGATCAACTATCGGACGTTCAAGCCCGAGCGTGACGGCCTGTTCTGCGCAAAGATCTTCGGTCCGATCAAGGATTACGAGTGCCTTTGCGGCAAGTACAAGCGCCTGAAGCACCGTGGCGTGATCTGCGAGAAGTGCGGCGTGGAAGTCACGCTGGCGAAGGTGCGTCGCGAGCGCATGGGCCACATTGAGCTGGCCTCGCCGGTCGCGCACATCTGGTTCCTGAAGTCGCTCCCGTCGCGTCTGGGCATGGTGCTCGACATGACGCTGCGCGACATTGAACGCGTGCTGTACTTCGAAGCGTATGTGGTTCTCGAACCGGGCATGACGCCGCTCAAGCGGTGCCAGATCATGACCGAAGAGGATTACTACAACAAGGTCGAGGAATACGGCGACGAATTCCGTGCCGAGATGGGCGCGGAAGGCGTGCGCGAGCTGCTGCGCTCGATCGACATCGACCAGCAGGTCGAGCATCTGCGCGCCGAGCTGCAAGCCACGGGCTCGGAAGCGAAGATCAAGAAGTACGCCAAGCGCCTGAAGGTGCTCGAGGCTTTCCAGCGTTCGGGCATTAAGCCCGAGTGGATGGTGCTCGAAGTGCTGCCGGTGCTCCCGCCCGAGCTGCGCCCGTTGGTGCCGCTCGACGGTGGCCGCTTCGCGACCTCGGATCTGAACGATCTGTATCGCCGCGTCATCAACCGTAACAACCGTCTGAAGCGTCTGCTCGAGCTGAAGGCCCCGGACATCATCGTGCGCAACGAAAAGCGCATGCTGCAGGAATCCGTGGACTCGCTGCTCGACAACGGCCGTCGCGGCAAGGCGATGACCGGTGCGAACAAGCGCCCGCTCAAGTCGCTGGCCGACATGATCAAGGGCAAGAGCGGTCGTTTCCGTCAGAATCTGCTCGGTAAGCGCGTGGACTACTCGGGCCGTTCGGTGATTACCGTGGGCCCGACGCTCAAGCTGCATCAGTGCGGTCTGCCGAAGCTGATGGCGCTCGAACTCTTCAAGCCGTTCATCTTCCACAAGCTGGAAGTGTTGGGCGTGGCCACGACCATCAAGGCCGCGAAGAAGGAAGTCGAGAACCAGACGGCGGTGGTGTGGGACATCCTCGAAGATGTGATCCGCGAACACCCGATCATGCTGAACCGCGCACCGACGCTGCACCGCCTGGGGATTCAGGCGTTCGAGCCGGTGCTGATCGAAGGCAAGGCGATCCAGCTTCACCCGCTGGTTTGCGCGGCGTTCAACGCCGACTTCGACGGTGACCAGATGGCCGTTCACGTGCCGCTGTCGCTCGAAGCGCAGATGGAAGCGCGTACCCTGATGCTGGCCTCGAACAACGTGTTGTTCCCGGCCAACGGCGATCCGTCGATCGTGCCGTCGCAGGATATCGTGCTGGGTCTGTATTACGCGACCCGCGACAAGATCAACGGCCGCGGCGAAGGCCTGTCGTTCATCGACGTCTCGGAAGTGCTGCGCGCGTACGACAACAAGGAAGTCGAACTGGCTTCGCGCGTGAACGTGCGTATCACGGAGTACACGGTCGATCCGGAAACGGGCGAGAAGACGCCGAAGATCACGCTGTACCCGACCACGGTCGGCCGCGCGATCCTGTCGGAAATTCTGCCGCCGGGCCTGCCGTTCTCGGTGCTGAACAAGTCGCTCAAGAAGAAGGAAATCTCGAAGCTGATCAACACGGCGTTCCGCCGCTGCGGTCTGCGCGAGACGGTGATCTTCGTCGACAAGCTGATGCAGTCGGGCTTCCGCCTGGCAACGCGCGCCGGTATCTCGATCTGCGTCGACGACATGCTCGTGCCGACGAAGAAGGAAGAGCTGATCGGCGAAGCGTCGAAGAAGGTCAAGGAATACGACCGTCAGTACATGTCGGGTCTGGTCACGGCGCAAGAGCGTTACAACAACGTCGTGGACATCTGGGGTGCGACCGGCGACGCCGTGGGCAAGGCGATGATGGAGCAGCTCTCGAAAGAGAAGACGACCGATCGCGACGGCAATATCGTCGACCAGGAGTCGTTCAACTCGATTTACATGATGGCCGACTCCGGTGCTCGCGGTTCGAGCGCCCAGATTCGCCAGCTCGCGGGGATGCGTGGCCTGATGGCCAAGCCGGACGGCTCGATTATCGAGACGCCGATTACCGCGAACTTCCGCGAAGGCCTGAACGTGTTGCAGTACTTCATCTCGACCCACGGTGCACGTAAGGGTCTGGCCGATACGGCACTGAAGACGGCAAACTCGGGTTACCTGACGCGTCGTCTGGTCGACGTGACGCAGGATCTGGTCGTGGTCGAAGACGATTGCGGCACGAGCAACGGCGTTGCGATGAAGGCGCTGGTCGAGGGCGGTGAAGTGGTCGAAGCCCTGCGTGACCGTATCCTCGGTCGCGTGGCCGTGGCCGACGTCGTGAATCCGGAAACGCAAGAGACGGTGTACGAATCGGGCACGCTGCTCGACGAGGACGCCGTCGAGATGATCGAAGCGCTGGGTGTCGACGAAGTGCGCGTGCGCACGCCGCTGACCTGCGATACGCGCTTCGGTCTGTGCGCCGCCTGTTACGGCCGTGACCTTGGCCGCGGCTCGCGTGTGAACGTGGGCGAAGCGGTCGGTGTGATCGCTGCGCAGTCGATCGGTGAACCGGGCACGCAGCTCACGATGCGTACGTTCCACATCGGTGGTGCGGCATCGCGTGCGGCCGTGGCCTCGTCGATCGAAGCCAAGTCGAACGGTACGGTTCGCTTCTCGGCGACCATGCGTTACGTGACGAACGGTCGCGGCGAACAGATCGCCATCTCGCGTTCGGGCGAAATCCTGATCACGGACGATCATGGCCGTGAGCGCGAGCGCCACAAGGTGCCGTACGGCGCCACGCTGCTGCATCTGGACGGCGCACAGGTCAAGGCCGGTGCCCAACTGGGTACGTGGGATCCGCTGACGCGCCCGATCATTACCGAACACGGCGGTTACGCCCGGTTCGAGAACGTCGAGGAAGGTGTCACGGTGGCCAAGCAGATCGACGATGTGACGGGTCTGTCCACGCTGGTCGTGATCGATCCGAAGCGTCGTGGTCCGGCGTCGAAGAACGTGCGTCCGCAGGTCAAGCTGCTCGACGAACATGGTGTGGAAGTGAAGATCCCGGGGACCGATCACGCAGTGACGATCGGCTTCCAGGTGGGCGCACTGATCACCATCAAGGACGGTCAGCAAGTGCCGGTGGGTGAAGTGCTCGCACGTATCCCGACCGAAGCGCAGAAGACGCGCGATATTACCGGGGGTCTGCCGCGTGTGGCCGAGCTGTTCGAAGCGCGCGCACCGAAGGACGCCGGCATTCTGGCCGAAGTCACCGGTACCACGTCGTTCGGCAAGGACACGAAGGGCAAGCAGCGTCTGGTCATTACCGATCTCGACGGCAACCAGCACGAGTTCCTGATTCCGAAGGAAAAGCAGGTGCTGGTGCACGACGGCCAGGTGGTGAACAAGGGCGAAATGATCGTGGACGGTCCGGCCGACCCGCACGACATCCTGCGTCTGCAGGGTATCGAAGCGCTGGCGCGTTACATCGTCGACGAAGTGCAGGACGTGTACCGCTTGCAGGGTGTGAAGATCAACGACAAGCACATCGAGGTGATCGTTCGCCAGATGCTGCGTCGTGTGCAGATCACCGACAACGGCGATACGCGCTTCATCATCGGCGAACAGGTCGAGCGCTCGGACATGCTGTACGAGAACGACGCCATGAACGCCGCGGACAAGCGTCCGGCGCAGTACGAGAACGTGCTGCTGGGGATTACGAAGGCGTCGCTGTCGACGGATTCGTTCATCTCGGCAGCCTCGTTCCAGGAAACGACGCGCGTGTTGACCGAAGCCGCGATCATGGGCAAGAAGGACGACCTGCGTGGCCTGAAGGAAAACGTCATCGTTGGCCGTCTCATCCCGGCAGGTACGGGTCTGGCGTATCACAAGGCCCGCAAGGCCCGCGAGACGTCGGATCGCGAGCGTCACGACCAGATCGCTCTGGAAGAAGCGTTTGCACCGATGCCAAGCTCGGTGGAAGAGCCTACGGCGGAGTAATCGGGCGGGCGGCGCTGGCGAGAGCGGGCGCTGCCAACCTGATACCCGCGTCGTAACGAAAACGGCACCCTAGCGGGTGCCGTTTTTTTTCGTTTACCGATCCTGCGGCGATCAGAACCCGAAGTGGCCCTGCACGTAGATCATGCGCGGCGCGCCGACCATGCGGCCGGCGTTGCCGTCGACGTTGCGCGTATAGAAGCGTTTATCGAAGACGTTGTTCAGACCCACCGTGACGTCGGCGTTCTTGTAGCCGGGGACCTTGTACATCGCCTGCAGGTTCCACAGACGGAAGCCGGGCACCTTGCCATTGCTGCCGTCGGCCGATTCCGCTTCCGTGTTGGCCAGATCCGAATACTGCGCGCTCTGGCGCGTGGTGGAGACGTTGAATGTCCACGCGCCGATGTCGTAACGGGCGCCGAGCGTATCCGTGAAGCGCGAGTAGAACGGCACGTCGAGACCGGCGGTCGCGCCCGATTTCTGGATCGCACGCGTGTAAGTGAAGTTCGCGTACACGTTCAAGCCGCGCAGCACGCTGTCGCGGTCGAAGGTGTAATCGACGGCGGTTTCGATGCCGTCGTGGTTCGTCGCGCCAATGTTCTGGAAGACGGGCGGGGTCGAGCCGGGCACTTGCAGAATCTGGTTGTCGAACTTCATCTTGAACGCCGTGAGCTCGGCCTTCCAACGCGAGTCCGACCAGCGGGTGCCGATTTCATAGGTGCGCGCGAGCTCCGGCGTCAGCGGGTTCGTGGCCGACATCGAATTCAACTGCGTGTTCTGCACCGGTCCGAACGACGTGCTGTAGTCCGCATAGACCGTCCACGCGCTGTTCACCAGGTACGACAGGTTCACCGAGGGCAGCGGCTTGCTGTTGTCCGAGCGGAAGGTGTTGCCCGTCGACTTGTCGACGCGCTGCGAGTTGATGATCTCGTAACGCACGCCCGGCGTGAGTCGCCAGTTGCCCCAGGCCATGCGGTCGTCGAGGTAGAACGCGTTCGCGCTGGTGTAGTTGTAGAACGTCTGCGTGGCGGAGTTGCGCCCGGTGGCCAGGGTCGTGGTCCAGTTGTTGTCGTCGCCACGCTCGTGCACGTAGCGATAGCCAACGGTCACGTCGTGCGCGGTCGGACCGACGAACAGGCGCTGCGTGAAGCGTGGCTCGATACCGAACGTCTCGTAGTTGCGAGGCTGGTGTGTGGTCTGCGTGCCGGCGGCGTTGATCAGCGTGCTCTGACGATAGCTCTCGTTGTAGAACGTGCGGATCTCAAATTCCTGCGTCTCGGAGATCGTGTTCAGATAGCCGACGTCGAGGCCGGTGCGGTTGCCGCTCCAGTAGTCGTTCGGCCGCGTGTTCTGGAAAGGATCGGCATTGAATTGCGCGACGCTCAGGCCGCCGGGCGTCTTCGACTTCACGTCGTAATACGAGACCTTGCCGTACACCTGCTGGCTCGACGAGATGTCGTACCGCCATTTCAGCGCGAGGTCGTTCACGCGCTCGTCGCTGCCCTTGCGCCAGTCGCGTCCGACCATGCCGGAATACAGCAGCGCGAGTCCCAAACCGTTATCCATCTGCGTGCCGAGGAACGCGCCGTATTGGGTGTTGGCGCCGCCACCGATCGTGTAGACGTTCTCGCGCACGGTGGCGTCGGCCGTAAGGCCCGGCGTGCTGGGGATCGCACGCGTCTTGAAGTTGATCACGCCGCCGACGTTCTGCGGCCCGTAGCGCACGGCACCGCCGCTGCGCACGACGTCGATGGTCTCGATGTTGAAGAGGCTGACCGGCGCAAAGGACAACTGCGGCTGACCGTAAGGTGCGACGGCCATCGGAATGCCGTCGAGCAACACGGTCGAGCGCGGCGAGTAACGGCCGGTGAGGCCACGCACGCCGATGTTCAGGGAGATGGCGCTGCCCGCGGTACCCGAGTTGTCGCTCGCCTGCACACCGGGGATGCGGCGCATGACATCTCCAATGTTCGTCGCACCCGATGCCTCGATCTGCGCCTTCTTCACGACCGTACGCGCACCGGGGAAGGTCTTCGCGCTGCTGTCGAGACCGGTCCCGAGCCAGTCGCCGGAAACGTTGACTGCGTCGAGTTGGACTTCGGCCCGGGATTCTGCCGCCGTCGCACCTGTGGCCTGCTGCGCATAGGCGGTGCCGAGCGTTGTCACGAGCAGCGCGGCGGCGCTGGCGATGGCGTGCGGCAGACGAGGACGGGAGGGGAGGCGGGCGGCGCAGGGGCGGACGCGGGGGGTGTCGGCGGCCACATGTGCGCGGCGACGCGGAGACATCTTCATCTTGGCTGACCTTCTTGACGGCGAGAGTGTGGCGAACCCGAGCGTTGACCGGAACGGCAGCCGACAGCATTCGGTTCGGTTTGCGTAATGCCTTGTAATAAAGCGTTGCGAATTATAAATGCAAATCACTCTCATTTCGAAATTGTATTGACGATACCTGACTGGCGGAAGGTATCCGGCGGCGTTCGATTATCCAGTTTTGCTTATCAATGTCCCTGAATCGATTGATTGTTCCTGGCGCCGGGGGCCGCAAGAATAGGCGTTATCGACCGACAAGAGTGCGTTGCCCGTAGCGGGTGGCGCCATGGAGACCCCCCGATGCCGACGCTCGACGCCGCGACCTGCCAGGCCCTTGCCCGCGAGCTGCACGACGCCGAACGCTGTCGCACGCCGGTCATGCAGTTCTCCCGCCGGTATCCCGAGATGACGACGGCCGACAGCTACGCGATCGCACAGGCGTGGCTGGCGTTGAAGTTCGCCGAAGGGCGTCGCGTGATCGGTCACAAGATCGGGCTGACGTCGCGCGCCATGCAAGTCGCCGCCCGGATCACGGAACCCGATCACGGCACGTTACTCGACGACATGCTTGTGACCGATGGCGCGACCCTCGATGCCTCGCGGTTCATCGTGCCGCGTCTCGAAGTGGAGTTGGCATTCATTCTGGCCAAGCCGCTCAAGGGCCCCGGGGTTACCTTGTTCGACGTGCTCGACGCCACCGCCTGGGTGACGCCGGCGCTCGAATTGATCGATGGCCGCATCGAGCTGTTCGACCGCGACACAAAAGCGCCGCGCAAGGTCGTCGACACGATCGCCGACAACGCGGCGAATGCGGCCGTGATTCTCGGTGGACGTCCCGTGAAGCCGGACGCGGTCGATCTGCGCTGGACGGGCGCGCTGCTCTATCGCAATGGCGTGATCGAAGAGTCGGGCCTGAGTGCGGCGGTGCTTAACC
Organism: Pandoraea sp. XJJ-1; assembly: GCF_026802345.1. NCBI lineage: Bacteria > Pseudomonadati > Pseudomonadota > Betaproteobacteria > Burkholderiales > Burkholderiaceae > Pandoraea > Pandoraea sp. XJJ-1. Next base: position 5,026,731 of record NZ_CP113827.1, on the reverse strand, counting down.
ATCCCGGCAACGGCATTGCGTGGCTGGCGAATAAGCTGGGCGCCTTCGACGAAGGGCTGCAAGCGGGCGAGATCGTGCTGGCCGGGTCGTTCACGCGACCCGTGGCCTGTGCGGCGGGCGACGTGTTTCACGCCGACTACGGCCCGCTCGGCGCGATCGGCGTGCGCTTCGTCTGACGGCGCCGAACGTCCCCGATGGTTCGCACCTCACTGGAGAGGTTGATATGAAAACACCCCCGAATGCCTTCAAGCAGGCGTTGGCCCGTGGCGAGCGCCAGATCGGCCTGTGGCTGGGACTCGCCACGCCGTACGCCGCCGAGTTGTGCGCCGGCAGCGGCTTCGACTGGCTGGTGATCGACGGCGAGCATGCCCCCAACGATCTGCGCACGATGCTGGCGACGTTGCAGGCGGTGGCCCCATATCCGACACACCCTGTGGTGCGGTTGCCGCATGGCGACGCTGCGCTCATCAAGCAGGTGCTGGACATCGGGGCGACGACGCTGCTGGTGCCGATGGTCGAGTCCGCCGGGATGGCGCGCGCGCTCGCGAGCGCCACGCGGTATCCGCCGCAAGGCACGCGCGGCGTCGGCAGCGGATTGGCGCGGTCTTCGCGGTGGAACGGCTACGACGACTATCTGCACGCGGCGAACACAACGACCTGCCTGCTCGTGCAGGTAGAGACGGCCGACGCGCTAGCGCAGGTCGACGACATTGCCGCCGTCGATGGCGTCGACGGCGTGTTCATCGGCCCGGCCGATCTCGCGGCATCGATGGGGCATCTCGGACACGCGACGCATCACGACGTGCGTCTGGCGATCGGCGACGGCATCGCCCGGATCCGTCGAGCGGGCAAGGCGGCAGGGATCCTGTGCGCCGACGAGGCGCTTGCCCGTCACTACCTCGACCTTGGCGTGACGTTCATGGCGGTGGGCATCGACACCACGCTGCTCGCGAACGCGAGCCGTGCGCTGGCCGCGAAATTCGCTGCCGTCGATGACGAAAAGCGCTGAACGATTCGCAAGGCCTCGGACGCGTTCCTCAACGGTTCCCCCAACCGCTCCGCCAAACACTTCCCACGAGACATCGCATGAGTGCTCCCCGTTTTGACGTCGCCGGCGTATCCGTTTCGCCGGATCACTATATCGACGGCCGCCGCGTGGCGTCCGGCGACACGTTCGCGTGCGTCTCGCCTATCGACCAGACACATCTGGGGGAGATCGCCAGCGGCAATGCGGCGCACGTCGATGCCGCGGTGTCGTCGGCGGCGCAGGCCTTCCCCGCGTGGGCGGCGCTTGGTGCGTCGGGACGCCTGCCGTATCTCCAGCGATTTGCCGACGAAGTCGGGCGTCGTGCCGAGGCGTTCGCCACGTTGGAGAGCGTCGATGCCGGGGTGCTGCGCTCACGCATGGCGCATGGCGTGGTGCCGCGCGCCATGCAGAACATCACGTGGTTCGCCGAGCATGCCATGACGTTGCAGGACCGTGTGATCGAGACGCCGCAGGCGCGTCATCTCGTGCGTCACGATCCTGCGGGTGTCGTGGCGGTCATCACGCCGTGGAACTCGCCGCTGATGCTCGCGACTTGGAAGATCGGCCCGGCATTGGCGTGCGGGAATACGGTAGTGCTCAAGGCGCCGGAGTGGGCGCCGCTCACGTCCTCGTTACTCGCGGACTGCGCGCACGAGGCAGGGCTGCCGCCGGGCGTGTTGCAAGTGTTGCAAGGCCCGGGAGCCGTGACGGGGGCGGCGCTCGTGAGCGACGCGCGGCTTGCGCGCATCTCGTTCACCGGCTCGGTCGCGACCGCCAAGTGGATCGCCACGGCGGCGGCGGCCAATCTCGTGCCGTGCAGTCTGGAACTGGGCGGCAAGTCGGCCTTCATCGTGCTGGCGGATGCCGATCTCGACGCTGCTGCCGCCACCGCCGCGCTGATGTATCGCAACGCCGGGCAGGTATGCCTGGCGGGCACGCGTTTGCTCGTTCATGCGGACATGGCGCCGGCGTTCACCGACAAGCTGCGCGTGCTGGTCGAGCGCCTCGTCGTGGGGGACCCGCGCGATGGGCAGACCGAGATCGGTCCCATCATCCACCAGCGGCAGCTCGAACGCGTACAGGGCTTCGTCGAACGGGCCGTGACAGCGGGCGCGCGCGTGCTGTGGGGAGGCACACGGCATACATTCGGCGAGCAGTACTTCGCGCCGACGCTGCTTACCGATCTGCGTCAGCACGATGAGATCGTGCAACAGGAGGTCTTCGGCCCAGTGCTTACGCTGCAAACGTTCGCAAGCGATGACGAGGTCGTCGACATGGCTAACGGCACCGACTATGGGCTGGGCGGCGTGTGTTATGGCGACGAGGCGCACGCCATTGCCGTCGCGCAGCGCGTTCGCACGGGCTTTCTCTGGATCAACAGCTTCGGCATTCGTGATCTGGCGGCGCCGTTCGGCGGCACCAAGCGCTCCGGCATTGGCCGCGAAGGCGGCGACTGGAGCTTCGATTTCTTTTGCGACGTGAAGGATGTCGTCGTGCCGAAACAGCCGTTCAAGGCCAGCTTCAGCCATCGCTGATGTGCCCGCGGCATCACATCACAACGAGAAAAGAGGAGGGCCCCATGGGACAGATCGTCGGCGCGGCGCTGGTCTCGCATCACCCAGGACTGATGCAGTGTGAGGAATTCCGCGTGCTGCAGGGCGCGGGCACCGATTCGGACTTGATCGCCGGTTATGCGCGGGTGCGTGAGCGCGTCGTGGCGGCGCGTCCGGACGTCATCGTGATTTTCGACTCGCATTGGTTCACCACCGGTTATCACCTGATCGACGGCGGGGCGCACTATTCGGGCATGTACATCTCCGACGAGATGCCCTGGTATCTGCATGGCGTGCCTTACGATTATCGTGGGCATCCCGAGCTGGCGCTGAGCGTCGAAGCCGTGGCACGCGAGCGCGGCGTGCGCGCCCGCGCGGTGTTGCATCCCGACTTGCCGCGCCATTACCCGACGATCAACGTCATCAAACAGATGCGGCTCGACGCGTGGCCGGTCGTGACCGTGAGTTCGTGTCAGAACTGCGAGACGAAGCATTTTCTGCAATCGGGTGACGCGATCGGCGAGGCGATTCGCCGCAGTCCTCTGCGCGTGGTGATGCTGGCATCGGGTTCGTTGAGTCACCGGTTCAACGGCATCGACTGGCAGCCCCATCATCCGCGCATCTTCCACGAGAGCAATGTGTCGCGCCCCGAGAACATCGAGAGCGACAAGCGTGCCATCGAGGCTCTTCGGGAAGGGCGTCACGACCGGATTCTGGCGAACTGGGACGAGGACTACCGCAAGCGCCCGTGGGAGGCGCACGGCGCGCATTACCTGCAGATGATCGGGGCGCTGGGCGGTGCGGCGAGTCGTCACCCGGGCACGGTGCTGTCTGAATACGAGAACGCACGCGGCACCGGCAATGTGCATGTCTGGTTCGATACGATTTGACGGGGCGCGACCATGGACTTCGAATTTCCGCTGCGAGAATTGCCTGCCGTGATGCGCGGCCCGCGCGTCGAGCGTCGTCGCGTAATGTTGGGCGGCAGTGCGTTCTGGGGCACGATCGTCGAGGACGGGCACGAGCGCGGGTTGTTGCGGCTCGACGATGGACGTACGGTGGACCCGCAGGCGGTGGCGCATCTGCCGCCGGTGGATCCGTCAAAGATCATCGCCGTGCATATCTCGTATCGCTCGCGTAGCATGGAGACGCGCAACCGGCCCAAGCCGACCGACACGCCGACGTACTTCACGAAGCCACCGACCTCGTTGAATGGGCATAACGGCCAGATCCTCAAGCCGGCGGATTGTCGGTATCTGAACTACGAGGGCGAGTACGCGGTGGTGATCGGGCGTACGTGCCGCAATGTGCTTCCCGATGAGGCGTGGGATTACATCGAGGGGTTCTGCCCGGCGCTGGACATGGGTTTGCAGGACTTTCGCGACACCGATCAAGGGTCGATGTTGCGCGTGAAGGGGGCCGACACCCTGTTGCCGATCGGCCCGGGCATCGTGCGCGGCGTGAACCTGTTCGAGCAGACGTTGCGCACTTATCGCAATGGACGCGTCGTGCAGGAGGCGCACATCGGTGACGAGACGATCTGGGGCCCGCACTACGTGATCGCAGACATTGCGCGACATATCACGCTGCTGCCGGGCGACGTGATCCTGATGGGCACGCCCTGTCATTCCCGCTCGGTGGACGCGGGGGATCGGGTGGCGTGCGAGATCACCGGACTCGGTTGCCTTGTGGGGCAGGTCGTGGGGATCGATGCACCACGCGCGGCGGCGCTCGGTGTGGGGCACCCGCCGGGCGACAGTCCTGAAGTGCGCCGTGTGGCGCTGGGGTTTGACGAACGTGTGCCGGAGCGATTCAAGGAAAACTATCGACTCGCGGCGCAACGACAGGAGTGAAGGGATGAAGGTGACGATCATTGGCGCGGGCGCCATCGGCGGCTTGCTCGGCGCGCGACTGGCGGCGGCGGGGGAAGCGCGCGTGAGCGCGTTGGCGCGCGGTGCGACGCTGGCGGCGTTGCGCGAGCATGGCTGGCGCGTGAAGCAGGGCGAGACGGTGACGAGTGCGCCCGTGGACGCGGCGCATCCGCTGGAAGACGCCGGCAAGCTCGGCGTGCAGGACCTGATCGTTATTGCGGTGAAGGGGCCCGCGCTTGCGCAGGTTGCGAGCGCCGTGGCGCCCCTGCTTGGCCCGCAAACACTGGTGTTGCCCGCGATGAACGGCGTGCCGTGGTGGTTCTGCAAGGGGGTGGCGCCCTTTGGCGACGATCCGCTGACGAGCGTCGATCCGGACGGGGCGATTGGCGCGGCGATTCCGCTGGCCAACGTGATCGGGTGCGTGGTGCATGCGAGTGCGGCGACATCGGCGCCGGGGGTGGTCGATCACAAGATGGGGCGTGGGCTCATCGTCGGCGAGCCGGGCGGCGGGCAGAGCGAGCGCGTGCAGCGGCTCGCGGGGTTGCTGACGCGGGCGGGTTTTGAAGTCAAGGCGTCGGAGCACGTGCGTCTAGACATCTGGTACAAGCTGTGGGGTAACCTGACGATGAACCCCGTGTCGGCGATCACGGGCGCGACGATCGACCGGTTACTGGACGACCCGCTCGTGCGCGCGTTCTGCTCGGCGGCGATGGCGGAGGCGGCGGCGATTGGGGCTAAGATCGGCTGCGCGATCGAACAGTCGCCCGATGACCGGCATGCCGTGACGGCGAAGCTGGGGGCGTTCAAGACGTCGATGCTGCAGGACGTGGAGGCGCACCGTCCCATCGAACTCGACGCGCTGGTGAGCGTGGTGCGCGAGATCGGTCAGCGCGTGTCGGTTCCTGCGCCCAACATCGACGCATTGCTCGGCCTGACGCGCCTGTTCGGGCGGGTACATGGCCTGTACCCGCAGTGACGGATTCCTTGGCGAGGACAATGACGTTCGGCAGGGCGGTCCTCGCTTCAATGGGAAGTGCGCAAGCCGCTGGTGAGCGCCACGCGTCTTCGGGACAATCCATCGATGCCGGTATATTCGTAGGCGAGACTTGATCATCGACACGACATGCCCCTGACCCGCATCACACTCCGCCAGTTCGAGGCGCTGGTGGCCATTGCCGAATTGCACAGCTTCGCCGAGGCGGGCAATCGCCTGGGGCTCACCTCGTCGGCCGTGAGCCAACTCGTTGCCGAACTCGAATCGGTCCTCGGCTTTCGGCTCTTCGACCGCACCACCCGGCGTGTGGCGCTCTCCAGTGCTGGGCGTGATTTTCTTGCGTCGGCGGAGTCGGTGATTCGGCATGTGCAGGCGGCTGAGAAAACGGCTGACGACGTGCGCAACCGTGCTGCCGGCATCGTGCGCGTGGGCGCGCCGCTGGTGCTCGCGAGCATGGCGCTGCCCGCCGCGATTCGCGCTTACGCCGACCTACGGCCCAAGGTCGTGGTGCGCGTGGTCGATACGCCGGTCGATGCGCTCGTCGATCACGTGGCCAACGGCGACCTCGATCTGGCGATCGGCCCCAATCGCGCAACGGGCGCGCATGTCGCCGGGGCGCCAGCATTCGACAGCCCGTGGGTGTTGTGGTGTGCGCCGGGCCACGCGCTCGCGCGACGCCGGCGCGTGCGCTGGGCGGATCTGCGCGATACGCCGCTCGTTGCCGCGGGACGCGATCACGAACGCAGCGTTGCGCAGATGCGCTTGTCTGCGCCGCCCGATGCGCGCATTACACCTATCGACGTGGTCGATAACGTGACGACCGCGCTCGGCGTCGCGTCGCAAGGGCTGGCCGCCACCCTGACACCCGGCTACGTGGCGGCGCTCGCGCCACCGTTCGGTCTGGTGATGCGCCGCGTTGTCTCACCCGAGACGATTCGTCAGGTCTGTGTGTACCGATCGCTCTCGCGTGCAGCGTCGCCGGCGGCTGAGGGATTCGCGCAGTTCTTGCTGACGTGGCTGCCGCAATGGAACGCGCAAATCATGGCGGCGTCACGGGATTGACGTGTTCGTTATCGCGCGACTCCATCAGCGGCGCCTGGCGTCAAGTGACGGTGACGGCGGCAATGCGGCGAGATCCTCGCGCAATTGCGCGCGCAATGTCGCGATGGCTGCCGTGGTGTCGGCCGGTTTCAACGTCTCGCGCGCGATGGCGTCGCGCAGATGACGGCGCAGCATCGGGTCGCGCGTTTGCGTGAGCGTCTCGCGATAGAACGGCAAGACATCTTCGGGATGACCGCCAACGCGGTACCAGTGCGCAATTTCGTCGATGGTGCGAATGGCTGCGAAGGCAGGCGCGGCCCCACCCTGCGGACCCGGTCCGCCGACGGGCCGACCCATGCGCGGCGGTGGGGGCGGCATGTCGATGGCGTCGTGCATGTCGTGCTTGTTGTCGGCGTCGGCGGCCGGCGGCGCGCTCTGCGCTCGCGCTGTGCTCGATAATGTGTCGGCCGTGGCAATGCCGGTGGTTGTCAATGCCAGCGACATTGCAATGGTGCTGATGGCATGGCGCGTTGCTATCTTCATGATATGGATTCCGTATTAAATTGGCTCGCGGCAGTATCGAACGCCTGTGGCAAGCGTAACGCGCATCCGTCGACCGGCCCGGGGGCGGTAACGACATGTAAGGGGCATCACGGGGGATGGCGAGAGAGCTAAGGGACGAAGCGACGAAACGACGAAACGACGAAACGATGAAACGATGAAGCGACGGTGCCCGCTCAGCGTGATCGGAAGGTTTGGGTTCGGTCGTCGAAACGGCGCACCTCACCGCATCTGCGATACAAGCAGAGTGAGCCGAGAGATGCGAAAGTGGGCACGCGTCGTGCCCCCTGCAGGGCCTTGTGCGGCGGGCTTGGCCGAGCGCTGTGCGCGAGCGCGAAAGTGCCTATACTGATTCGGCCTGACTGCGCGCGGTCGCGCCCGATCCCTGCAGTGGCTCGGTGGTTGTCGCGCGCGGGCAATTCCCCTTTTTTTGATGGAGCAACTTCCGTGTCGAACAGTCAATGGATCCGTGTCGAAACCGTGGACGGCGCCTTCGATGCCTATCTGGCATTGCCGCCGTCGGGGCCGGTCGCAAAGGCACCGGGTATCGTGCTGGTGCAGGAAATCTTCGGCGTGAACGAACACATTCGCGGCGTTGCCGATCAATACGCGATGGACGGCTATGTGGTGCTCGCGCCGGATATCTTCTGGCGTGCCGCCCCGCGCGTCGAACTTGGCTACTCGGGCGACGACTGGGCGCGCGCGATGGAACTGCGCCAATCGATCGACATCGAGAAGGCCGTGACCGATATCGAAGCGACGGCCAAGGCGCTGCGCGGCAAGCTCGATGCCCATGCAAAGATTGCCGCGGTCGGCTATTGCTTCGGCGGACTGCTGTCCTACCTGAGCGCCGCACGCGGGCTGGTCGACGCCGCCGTGCCGTACTACGGTGGCGGCATTCACAACTATCTGGGCGAAGCCGCCCGGCTGAATGTGCCGGTGCAGTTCCACTACGGGGCGCTCGATAGCCATATCACGCCGGATATCGTGACGTCGGTGAGCGAAGCGGTGAAGTCGCGTCCGAACACGGAAGTGTTCGTGTATCCCAACGCCGACCACGGTTTCAACTGCTGGGCGCGCGCGTCTTACCATCAGCCGTCGGCGGCGCTCGCCCACGGTCGCGCGCTCGAGTTTCTTGCGACGTCGCTGTCGAAGTAAGCGTTGTCCGTCGTCCCATCAACGACCAGAAGCCCGCTTAGGCGGGCTTCGTCGTTCCCTGTCACGGGATCGCGGGCCTCTTGAAGGCTGCCAGGTCCGCTAAAAAAGCCCGTCGCCGGAGCGACGGGCAAAGTCCTGTGCGTTGAACCACTACGCACAGCGACAGGAGTCTTGGGTCGGGGGCCGACCGGAGATCACAGTGAGCGCCAGCAATCGCCGGCGCGTCGTTATGCGCAGAATGCGCGCCGCGCCGCGGCCCCTTTGGAGAGGCCCGCGGCGCGGCGAGTTACATTAGGAGCCGAAATAAGTCGAGCCGGCGCTTTGCTGGCCACCCACCGAACCCATCGTGATCGAGGTGCTGGCGGCCGTCGGTTGCGCGCTGGGCGCAGCCTTCGGGTACACGGCATCGTGTTGAACCACCAGTCCTGCTTGTTGCGCCTGGACCAGTTCCTGGCGGACTTGGGCACGACTCAGGACGCTGGTTTGCGGCACCCACGAAAATTCCGAGGGACCGTCGAACGCGTCGCTGGCGAAAGCCGAGCCGGCCGAGAGGGTCAGCATTGCGGAAACCAGAGCAGAGGTAATGAGGGTGCGTTGCATGATGTTTTCTCCTGTCTTTTGAAAGAGGCGATGTGTTATTCATCGTCGACAGTTGAAGTGTATTGCTGTGTCATTTGGCGATAAAGATGAGTTATGGCAAGCAACTGTTGCTGAATTTGAAATAATAAATCGAAGCCCTGAGGAGACCGCAATGCTCTATCTATGGATCAAGGCCATCCATCTGATTGCAGTGATCACGTTTATCGCCGGCCTGGTGGCGATGGCGTTGGGCGGGCGTTTGACGCAGCCCGAGTGGCGGCGCATCGCGCGGCGGGCGGATTACGGACTGGCGTCGCCCGCGTTGATCGTGGTGTGGATAACCGGCCCCGCGATGGCCATCATGGCGAACTGGTGGAGTGCGCCATGGCTGATGGCCAAGCTGGTTTTGGTGGTGATCGTCTCGGGATTGCACGGACGCCTGTCCGCCACGCTCAGGCGGCTGGAGCGCGATGGCGTGACGACGTCCCCGGCGCTCTTTCGGCGAGCGCTCCCCATTACGCTGGTCTCGATGGCAGCGATCGTCTCGCTCGTGATCGTCAAGCCGTTTTGAGCCGTGTTGGCTTTGCGCCGACGCGGCAAGGGATTCGGTTTGGTGGGCGGCGCTACCCGGTGTTACGCTGGCGCAATCGCCAAAAACGACCCAAAAATTACGCCTTTGAAAGGCCTGGTGCCGATGCCGATCACAACTGGGGTACCCCTGGGATTTCAGGGTCAAGACCGCCCCGTGGGCGCGTTGGCGAAAGATTACCCGGATGGCTTCGTCGTGCACCCGCACCGCCACGGGCGCGCGCAACTGATGTACGCGAGTGCCGGCATTCTCGAAGTGCGCACCGAGACGTCGCTCTGGGTCATACCGCCGCAACGCGCGCTGTGGATGCCGGGGGAAGTCACGCATGAAGTGCGCATGCGGGGCCGAGTCGAAATGCGCACGATCTACGTCGACGTGGCGCGATGCGGGATGTCGGCGCCCAGCGCGCCGGTGGTCATCGGCGTGTCCGCGCTGTTGCGCGAGTTGATCCTGCGCGCGATGGCGCTTCCTGCCGATTGGTCGCCCGACGGCAAGGACGCCCTCGTCATGGCGCTGTTGCTCGAGGAAGTGGAATGGAAGAGCGAGTCGCCGCTGCACTTGCAGGTGCCGCGCGACGCCCGTCTGCGCAAGATCTTCGATATCTACCTGAACACGCCTTCGGATCCCCGCAGCCTGCAGGATTGGGCGCTGGATGTCGGCGCATCGAGCCGCACGTTGGAGCGGCGCTTTACGACAGAGTTCGGCTTGCCGTTCCGGGAATGGCGTCAGCACATGCGCCTGCTGGGTGCGCTGCCAATGTTGGGCGCTGGGCGGCCCATCACGCAGGTGGCGCTCGAGGTCGGTTATGACACCCCGAGCGCGTTTTCCACCATGTTCCGCCGCTTCATGGGCGTGACGCCAAGCGAATACCTGATGCGCGTCCGCGGCCCGGCGTGAGCCAGTGCATGGCATCCCACATATCGTCGTAGACGGGCACCCCTTCGGCGCATAGCGGCGAGCGCGAGCGGCGTGAGCCGATCCCAACGAAATCAATGCCGAGACGGCGCGCGACTTTCAGGTCCCACATCCCGTCGCCGATCGAGACGACCGCACGCGGATGTGTAATGCCGTAGCCGGCTTGTGCCCGCTTGATCGCCTCCGCGACGAGTTGTTCGCGTGAACTGTATTCGGAGGAGGTGATGAGCATCGCGTCGGTGTATTCGATAGCGACGGAACGCAGCTTCCGATGGCTGACCTGCCGGATGCCCCCTGTGGCGAACACGACCCCCCAGCGCGATCGGTGTGCCGCGTCGACGAAGGCACGAGCGCCCGGGATTTCGGCCAGACCGTGCGCGTTGAGCAGCGCGGTGAAGCGCTCGTCGATCTCGTGCTCGAAGCGCGCCAGATCGTGCGGCTGCGGCAGCGCGCGTCCGTGCTCCGCGTGGGCATGAATCAGAATGCCGGTGTCGGTGTGATGCGGGTAGCTGCCCCAGTCGGTGTTCAGGTCTTCGAATTCCAGCGACGTCATGGCGCCGAGCAGCGCGCGCTGATGAATTCGCTCCGAATCGGTCAGAGTGCCGTCGACATCGAGCACCAGAATGCTGTCTTTTTCGAAACTCGCCTGCATGGCTGATAGTGGGCTCGCGTCAGGGCAGGAGGACTCGCCGCCTAAACCTCCGAGTGTACGAATTCGCGCCTCCGTGAAAAACGCGCGGGATGACACCCGTTACGCCGGACACGACAGGCGAGGCTGCGAGATTTGATAGGGCGTGCATATCATTCCATGGTGACGGACCGGAGACGTGACTCCCGGCGGTCGTTCCTGGGGGAGGGCGCCGGGCGAAGCATTGTGCCGGTCACCCGAAGCGAGGGCGTCCCAGCGAACGGTAACGCTTGTCCAGACGCTCTAGCATCGCGATGGCTTCTGCGATTTCGGCGACCGAGGGCTGTCGAGCGCGCGGCGAACGGGCGAAGGTCGGGGCGGTGCCAGTCGGCGGCGGCGTCTGCGCTGCGGTGGGTGCTCGTGGCGGGGCGGCCGACGGGCATGTTTGCTGTACGACGTGGCGATGCGATTCCGGTGCGAGACACTCGCGCGTTTCGCTGCGGGCGAAGTCGCGATAGCGTTGATGACCGTCATGGAGCCACTCCGCGAGTGTTCGCACGATGTCGTCGCCCGGCCCTACCGTGCGCATCTGCAAACGAGTGGCCTGAAAGTATTCCGGGACGTCGCCGAAGAGGGCTGGCAGGTGCTGATCGGCGTGGGTGCGCGAATCCTGGCGAATCACCTCAACGGTATTCGGCGTGGCGAGCGAGACGAGGAACGTGTGGACGGCACCCCCGATCGGGAGTCGGATGTAGGCGCCAAGCATGGCGTCGCGCACGTCCGGGGCGCCGGTGACGTGACGAATGGGCGGGTCGGTGAAGGCGGCTGTGACGTGATGGCGTCGGGCTTCCTGCTGGCTGGTCAGCACGCGCAGGAACGTGACCCGCGGCATCTCGAGGTAGACGTCGGCCCGGCGCAGCAGGTGATGCATGCCCGGCGACATTTCGCGAAGGCGCTGGGTGATCCGCCGCTCGATCGCCGCTACGGAGAATTTCCCATGCGACTCCGCAGCGAAGGTTGCGGAAAATGCACGCTCGAGAGCGCTGGCATCGCGTCCGTCGCGCGAGAGCGCATCGCGGATCGTCGCCGGGAGCGACGCTTCGCAGCCCGCCAGCATCAGACGGCTTGCGCTGACGTTGACGTTCAGGCCCGGTGTGAGGTCGAGCAGACAATTTTCGCGGTCGTTACCGCTGCCGACCACGCAAACTGGCCGTACGTCCTTCAACCGCTCGGCGAATACCCGTGCGCGGGTCGCCGGGGGCTGCGACCAGTCGAACGACGTGCCGTTGGCGACAGCGTCCGCATGGCGAGGTGTGGCACGTTGGGCGCTGGCTGAGACTGGCGCCGACGTAATTTGTCTGAGGTCGGTCGTCATGCTATGGGTGTACGCGACAAGGTCCGGATACGGCATTGCGTTCGACACTGCCAGCGCAGTCGTGAGCCATTCTCCAATCGCAAAATACATCGCGGTCACTCCAGTTGATGTCACAGGACGCTTCCCGTGGTGGCCCGGAGTATTCCTGTTGCAACGATTTCGGTTGTCGCGTCGGAACGCCAACGTTTGCGGTTTGGCACCCGCGAGGACATTCGCTCAACCCATACCGCCGCGTGACGACCCAAGGCGGCGCTCGGCAACGCGTTAACAATCAACGACTTACGGGGTGAATTTGCGTGCAAGTGCATTGACACTTGCGCTGACCAGAGGTATAGTCGCAGGCTCCGGTTTTTCCGGCGGTATGCGCGTGTCCAATGCAAAATGCTTATGCATCAAGCGTTTAGGTGCGGGCAATCCGCAAGAATAGCCGGGTGAATGCGCAGTAAATCTGCATGACGGCCCGCCTTGGTTTTCATGCTTTTGACACATTTAGGAAATCACAATGCCAACGATTAACCAATTGGTCCGCAAGCCGCGCACCTCTGCTCAAATCAAGAGCAAGAGCCCGGCCCTGCAGGACTGCCCGCAGCGTCGCGGCGTGTGCACCCGTGTGTACACGACGACGCCGAAGAAGCCGAACTCCGCACTGCGTAAGGTTGCCAAGGTGCGCCTGACCAACGGTTTCGAAGTCATTTCGTACATTGGCGGTGAAGGCCACAACCTGCAGGAACACTCGGTCGTGCTGATTCGCGGCGGTCGTGTGAAGGACTTGCCGGGTGTGCGTTACCACATGGTGCGCGGTAGCCTCGACACGCAAGGCGTCAAGGACCGTAAGCAGTCCCGTTCGAAGTACGGCGCGAAGCGTCCGAAGGCCTAAGCGGCTCAGCGGACATACGTTCGGTGATGGTGGTACATCGTCACTGAGTAAGTGGTCACTCGGCCAGGAAGTGGCTAGTAGGTGACTTGGAGCGAAGCTCCAACTGAATTTATTAAGGAAGAAATCATGCCGCGTCGTCGCGAAGTCCCCAAGCGCGAAGTGTTGCCCGATCCGAAGTTCGGCAACGTTGATGTCGCTAAATTCATGAACGTGCTCATGCTTGCCGGCAAGAAGTCGGTTGCAGAGCGCATCGTTTATGGTGCTTTCGAGCAGATCCAAACCAAGGCGGGCAAGGATCCGCTGGAAATCTTCAACACGGCGCTCGGTAACGTGAAGCCGGTGGTTGAAGTCAAGAGCCGCCGCGTTGGCGGTGCAAACTATCAGGTTCCGGTCGAAGTGCGTCCGTCGCGTCGTATGGCATTGGCGATGCGTTGGTTGCGTGAGGCCGCGAAAAAGCGTAGCGAGAAGTCGATGGCCCTGCGTCTGGCAGGTGAGCTGATCGAAGCCTCGGAAGGCCGTGGCGGCGCCATGAAGAAGCGTGACGAAGTTCACCGCATGGCCGAAGCCAACAAGGCATTCTCGCACTTCCGCTTCTGACGCTGGCAAGCAGTACCTAGAGCAGAAACCGGGGCGGGTGCGCATGAGAAATTGCGCCTCGCCCGTTTGTGTTAGTAGCCCCCTCAAAAATGGCGGCTACATTGAAAGAGGCTTAAAGTGGCTCGTACAACCCCTATCGAGCGCTACCGCAACATCGGTATTAGCGCTCACATCGACGCAGGCAAGACCACGACGACCGAGCGCATTTTGTTCTACACCGGTGTGAACCACAAAATCGGTGAAGTGCACGATGGCGCCGCGACGATGGACTGGATGGAGCAGGAACAAGAGCGTGGCATCACGATTACGTCGGCTGCCACGACCTGCTTCTGGTCCGGCATGGCGAACAATTACCAGAAGCACCGCATCAACATCATCGACACCCCGGGTCACGTCGACTTCACGATTGAAGTCGAGCGCTCGATGCGTGTTCTCGATGGCGCGTGCATGGTCTACTGTGCCGTGGGTGGCGTGCAGCCCCAGTCGGAAACCGTTTGGCGTCAGGCCAACAAGTACGGCGTGCCGCGTCTGGCGTTCGTCAACAAGATGGACCGTACCGGCGCGAACTTCTTCAAGGTCTACGACCAGTTGAAGACTCGCCTGAAGGCCAACCCGGTGCCGGTGGTGGTGCCGATCGGCGCGGAAGAAAGCTTCACGGGCGTGGTCGACCTCATCAAGATGAAGGCGATCATTTGGGACGAAGCGTCGCAAGGCATGAAGTTCGACTACGTCGAAATTCCGGCCGAACTGCTGGCGGAAGCCCAGAAGTGGCGCGAAGGCATGGTCGAGGCCGCTGCCGAGTCGAGCGAAGAGATGATGAACAAGTACCTGGAAGAGGGTGACCTCTCCGAGGCTGACATCATCGAAGGTCTTCGTCTGCGTACCATCGCCTGCGAAATCCAGCCGATGCTGTGCGGCACTGCGTTCAAGAACAAGGGTGTGCAGCGTATGCTGGACGCCGTGATCGACTTCCTGCCGTCGCCGGTCGACATTCCGCCGGTCAAGGGTACGGACGAGAAGGAGCAGCCGATCGAGCGTCGCGCTGCGGACGACGAGAAGTTCTCGTCGCTGGCCTTCAAGATCATGACGGACCCGTTCGTCGGCCAGCTGATCTTCTTCCGCGTCTATTCGGGCGTGGTGAACAAGGGCGACACGCTGCTGAACTCGGTCAAGGGCAAGAAGGAACGCCTCGGCCGTATCGTGCAGATGCACGCGAACCAGCGCGAAGAAATCGACGAAGTGCGCGCAGGCGACATCGCCGCAGCCGTCGGTTTGAAGGATGCGACCACGGGTGACACGCTGTGCGACCCGACCGCCCCGATCGTGCTCGAGCGCATGGTGTTCCCGGAGCCGGTGATTTCGCAGGCTGTCGAGCCGAAGACCAAGGTCGACCAGGAAAAGATGGGCCTCGCCCTGAACCGCCTGGCGCAGGAAGACCCGTCGTTCCGCGTGCAGACCGATGAAGAATCGGGTCAGACCATCATTTCGGGCATGGGCGAGCTCCACCTCGAAATTCTGGTTGACCGCATGAAGCGCGAATTCGGCGTGGAAGCCAACATCGGCGCGCCGCAGGTTGCCTACCGCGAAACCATTCGCAAGTCGGCCGCGGACGTTGAAGGCAAGTTCGTCAAGCAGTCGGGCGGTCGCGGCCAGTTCGGTCACGCTGTCATCACGCTGGAGCCGAACGAGCAAGGCAAGGGCTACGAATTCTTCGACGAGATCAAGGGTGGTGTCATTCCTCGCGAATACATCCCGGCGGTCGACAAGGGGATTCAGGACACGCTCAAGAGCGGTGTTCTGGCCGGCTTCCCGGTGGTGGACGTCAAGGTTCGCCTGACGTTCGGTTCGTACCACGATGTGGACTCGAACGAAAACGCGTTCCGCATGGCCGGTTCGATGGCTTTCAAGGAAGCCATGCGCCGCGCCAGCCCGGTCATTCTCGAGCCGATGATGGCCGTGGAAGTGGAAACGCCGGAAGACTACATGGGTAACGTGATGGGCGACTTGTCGTCGCGTCGCGGCATTATCCAGGGCATGGACGACATGGTCGGCGGCGGCAAGATCGTGCGCGCCGAAGTTCCGCTGTCGGAAATGTTCGGCTATTCGACGTCGCTGCGTTCGGCCACGCAAGGCCGCGCCACGTACACGATGGAGTTCAAGCACTACGCTGAAGCTCCGAAGAACGTGAGCGAAGCCATCATCAGCAACAAGAACAAGTAATTGAATTGTCGGGCGTCTGCACCACGAGGTGCAGCGCCCGGCGCACTGTTTAATCGTCTATTCAGTATCTGAGGATTCGGAAATGGCAAAGGAAAAGTTTCAGCGGACCAAGCCGCACGTCAACGTCGGCACCATCGGTCACGTCGACCACGGCAAGACGACCCTGACGGCCGCTATCGCAACGGTGCTTTCGTCGAAGTTCGGCGGTGAAGCCAAGAACTACGCGGACATCGACGCGGCACCGGAAGAAAAGGCACGCGGTATTACCATCAACACCGCACACATCGAGTACGAAACGGCTAACCGCCACTACGCACACGTTGACTGCCCGGGCCACGCCGACTACGTCAAGAACATGATTACCGGTGCTGCCCAGATGGACGGCGCCATTCTGGTTTGCTCGGCTGCCGACGGCCCGATGCCGCAAACGCGCGAGCACATCCTGCTGGCTCGTCAGGTTGGCGTTCCGTACATCATCGTGTTCCTGAACAAGTGCGACATGGTCGACGACGCCGAGCTGCTCGAGCTGGTCGAAATGGAAGTTCGCGAGCTCCTGTCGAAGTATGACTTCCCGGGCGACGATGTGCCGATCATTCACGGTTCGGCCAAGCTGGCGCTGGAAGGCGACAAGGGTGCCCTGGGCGAAGAAGCCATCATGAAGCTGGCTGAAGCCCTTGACACGTACATCCCGACGCCGGAACGCGCTGTGGATGGCACGTTCCTGATGCCGGTGGAAGACGTGTTCTCGATCTCGGGTCGCGGTACCGTGGTGACCGGTCGTATCGAGCGCGGCATCATCAAGGTCGGCGAAGAAATCGAAATCGTCGGTATCGCCATGGACGGCGACAAGCCGAAGATCGACAAGACGACCTGCACGGGCGTCGAAATGTTCCGCAAGCTGCTCGACCAAGGTCAGGCAGGCGATAACGTCGGTATTCTGCTGCGCGGCACGAAGCGTGAAGACGTCCAGCGTGGTCAGGTTCTGGCCAAGCCGGGTTCGATCAAGCCGCACCGCAAGTTCTCGGGCGAGGTCTACATCCTGTCGAAGGACGAAGGTGGTCGTCACACCCCGTTCTTCAACAACTACCGTCCGCAGTTCTACTTCCGTACGACGGACGTGACGGGCTCGATCTCCCTGCCGGAAGGCAAGGAAATGGTGATGCCGGGCGACAACGTGTCGATCAAGGTTGACCTGATCCAGCCGATCGCCATGGAAGAAGGTCTGCGTTTTGCAATTCGCGAAGGTGGCCGTACTGTCGGCGCCGGCGTGGTTGCGAAGATCGAAGACTAATGACGGATTGACGGATGACGGGGGCCTTGGCGCTCCCGTCACCGAAGCTGTGTTTGCTCTTTGTGATTTACCCGGCACCCGAACGAGGGCTGCCATGCTCTTTGGAGAATTGACATGCCGAACCAAAAAATCCGCATCCGCCTGAAGGCTTTCGATTACCGCCTGATCGACCAGTCGGCCGCCGAGATCGTTGAAACCGCCAAGCGCACCGGCGCGATCGTCAAGGGCCCGGTGCCCCTGCCGACGCGCATCGAGCGTTTCGACATCCTGCGTTCGCCGCACGTCAACAAGACCTCGCGCGACCAGCTCGAAATCCGCACGCACCAGCGCCTGATGGACATCGTCGATCCGACGGACAAGACCGTTGACGCACTGATGAAGCTGGACCTGCCGGCTGGCGTCGACGTCGAGATCAAGCTGCAGTAAGGCTTGAGCGCGACTTTGCGCTGGAAAGCCCCGCCAATACTGACTCGGCGGGGCTTTTGTTATGCGAATTAGCAACACTTGTCAAGCGATAAAAGCTCGTCTATAATGGCGGGCTCAAGTGTAGTTTTTAAAAGATGGCCCACGTCCGTGGACCATCCTTTTATCATTTAGCCCCGGCCAATCGCAGTCGGGAATGGAGAAAATCATGAGCCTTGGCCTTGTCGGTCGCAAGGTTGGCATGACGCGTATTTTCACGGACGACGGCGATTCGATTCCCGTCACCGTGCTCGACGTGTCTAACAACCGTGTGACGCAAATCAAGACGGATGAAACGGACGGCTACACGGCCGTTCAAGTCACTTTCGGTAACCGTCGCGCCACGCGCGTGACCAAAGCCGCCGCCGGCCACTACGCGAAAGCGGGTGTCGAAGCCGGTGAAATCCTCAAGGAATTCCGCGTCGAAGCTGCCAAAGCTGCTGAACTGCAGCCGGGCGCAGCCGTTGGCGTCGATCTCTTCCAAGTGGGCCAGAAGGTCGACGTGCAAGGCGTGTCGATCGGTAAGGGCTACGCCGGTACCATCAAGCGCTACAACTTCGCTTCGGGCCGCGCTTCGCACGGTAACTCGCGTTCGCACAACGTGCCGGGTTCGATCGGTATGGCGCAGGATCCGGGCCGTGTGTTCCCGGGTAAGCGCATGACGGGTCATCTGGGCGATGTCACCACGACGGTGCAGAATCTCGAAATCGCGCGCATTGACGCTGAACGTGGCCTGATCTTCGTGAAGGGTGCCGTTCCGGGCGCCAACGAAGGCAAGGTTTTCGTGACCACGGCTGTCAAGGCCAAACTCGCGAAGGGAGCGTAACAATGGAACTGAAGCTCCTGAATGAGCAAGGTCAGGAAGGCGCAGCGGTCAACGCGTCGGACGTCGTGTTCGGCCGTGACTACAACGAAGCGCTGATCCATCAGGTTGTGGTGGCTTACCAAGCCAACGCCCGCAGCGGCAATCGTGCGCAGAAAGACCGTGAACAGGTCAAGCACACGACCAAGAAGCCGTGGCGTCAGAAGGGTACGGGTCGTGCTCGTGCCGGTATGTCGTCGAGCCCGTTGTGGCGCGGCGGTGGCCGTATCTTCCCGAATTCGCCGGAAGAGAACTTCACCCACAAGGTCAACAAGAAGATGTACCGCGCGGGTGTGTGCTCGATTCTGTCGCAGCTCGCCCGTGAAGGTCGTCTGTCGGTGGTCGAGGACATCAAGCTGGATGCGCCGAAGACCAAACTGCTCGCTGAAAAGATCAAGGCCATGGGTCTTGAGTCGGTGCTGCTGATCACGGATAGCGTGGACGAGAACCTGTTCCTGGCCTCGCGCAATCTGGCTCACGTTGCCGTCACCGAGCCGCGTTTCGCCGACCCGCTGTCGCTCATCTACTTCAAGACGGTGCTGGTGACGAAGGGCGCGATCGCCAAGATTGAGGAGATGCTGTCATGAGCGACGTGCGTAAAAATGACCATCGTCTGTACCAGGTCCTGCTCTCGCCGGTGATCTCCGAAAAGGCGACGCTGGTGGCTGACAAGAACGAACAAGTGGTGTTCCAAGTCGCACGCGACGCGAACAAGCAAGAAGTGAAGGCTGCGGTTGAGCTTCTCTTCAAGGTGGAAGTCGAGTCGGTGCAGATTCTGAACCGCAAGGGCAAGCAAAAGCGCTTTGGCCGCTTCATGGGTCGTCGCGACCATGAAAAGAAGGCCTACGTGAGCCTGAAGCCGGGTCAGGAAATCAATTTTGAAGCGGAGGCCAAGTAATCATGGCACTCGTCAAAACGAAACCGACGTCGCCGGGCCGCCGTTCGCTGGTCAAGGTCGTCAACAAGGATCTGCACAAGGGCAAGCCGTTCGCCCCGCTGCTCGATACCAAGAGCAAGACCGCTGGCCGTAACAACAACGGTCACATCACCACCCGTCATATGGGTGGCGGTCACAAGCAACACTACCGTATCGTCGATTTCCGTCGCAACAAGGACGGCATCACGGCGAAGGTTGAGCGTCTGGAATACGATCCGAACCGCAGCGCGAACATTGCTCTGCTGTGCTACGCCGACGGCGAGCGTCGTTACATCCTTGCACCGAAGGGCATGACCGTCGGCCAGCAAGTGGTGAGCGGCTCGGAAGCCCCGATCAAATCGGGTAACACCCTGCCGATCCGTAACATCCCGGTCGGTACGACGATTCACGGCATCGAACTTCTGCCGGGCAAGGGTGCGCAAATCGCCCGTGCCGCCGGCACGTCGGCCATGCTGCTGGCTCGCGAAGGCACGTACGCTCAAGTGCGTCTGCGTTCGGGTGAAGTGCGTCGCGTGCACATCGAGTGCCGCGCGACCATCGGTGAAGTCGGTAACGAAGAGCATAGCCTGCGCCAATTGGGCAAGGCCGGTGCAAAGCGTTGGCGCGGTATTCGCCCGACCGTTCGCGGTGTGGCGATGAACCCGGTGGATCACCCGCACGGTGGTGGTGAAGGTCGTACGGCGGCGGGTCGTCATCCGGTCAGCCCGTGGGGTCAGCATACCAAGGGTAAGCGTACCCGTTCGACCAAGCGCACCGACAGCATGATCGTTCAGCGTCGCAAGAAGCGTTAATTGGAGCTAGCAAATGACTCGTTCTGTTAAAAAAGGTCCGTTTTGCGACGCTCACCTGCTGAAAAAAGTGGAAGCGGCGGCTGCATCGCGTGACAAAAAGCCGATCAAGACCTGGTCGCGTCGTTCGACCGTCCTGCCCGATTTCATCGGCCTGACGATCGCTGTGCATAACGGCCGTCAACACGTGCCGGTGTACGTGACGGAAAACATGGTCGGCCACAAGCTGGGTGAGTTCGCTCTCACCCGTACCTTCAAGGGCCATGCGGCCGACAAGAAGGCGAAGAAATAAGGGGCCGACCATGGAAGTTAAAGCAATTCATCGCGATGCTCGTATCTCAGCGCAAAAAACGCGTCTGGTCGCTGACCAGATCCGTGGACTGCCGCTGGAGCGTGCACTCAATGTCCTGACCTTCTCGCCGAAGAAGGCCGCGGTCATCATCAAGAAGGTGCTCGAGTCGGCTATCGCCAACGCCGAGCACAATGAAGGTGCTGACATCGACGAACTGCGCGTCAAGGGCATTTTCGTCGACAAGGCGACCTCGCTCAAGCGTTTCACCGCGCGTGCTAAGGGCCGTGGTAACCGCATCGAGAAGCAAACCTGTCACATCACTGTGACGCTGGGCAACTAAGGGGTCACGATGGGACAGAAAATTCATCCGACTGGCTTCCGTCTGGCGGTCAGTCGTAACTGGGCTTCGCGTTGGTACGCCAACAACCAGAACTTCGCGCAGATGTTGAAGGAAGACATCGGCGTTCGCGAATATCTGAAGAAGAAGCTGAAGAACGCTTCGGTCGGCCGCGTCATCATTGAGCGCCCGGCACGTAATGCTCGCATTACGATTTTCAGCTCGCGTCCGGGTGTTGTGATCGGCAAGAAGGGCGAGGACATCGAAATCCTCAAGGCCGAGCTGCAGAAGCGCATGGGCGTGCCCGTGCACGTGAACATCGAGGAAATCCGCAAGCCGGAAACCGATGCGCAGCTCATCGCCGATTCGATCGCTCAGCAGCTCGAGCGCCGTATCATGTTCCGTCGCGCCATGAAGCGTGCGATGCAGAACGCGATGCGTCTGGGTGCCCAAGGCATCAAGATCATGAGCGCGGGCCGTTTGAACGGTATCGAAATCGCCCGTACCGAGTGGTATCGCGAAGGCCGTGTGCCCCTGCACACGCTGCGTGCCGACATCGACTACGCAACTTCGGAAGCGAAGACGACGTACGGCATCATCGGTATCAAGGTGTGGGTGTACAAGGGTGACACGCTGGGCCGCAACGACGCTCCGGTGGCTGAAGAGCCGGCCGAAGACAAGCGTCCGCGCCGCAACGCGCGTCCGGGCGGCGACCGTCGCCCCCGTCGTGACGATGCTGGCGATAAGGCCGGCGCGAAGCGCGGTGGTGCACGACGCCCGGCTGGCAAGCCTGAAGGCGACGCCAAGACTGGAGAATAATCATGCTGCAACCGAAACGCAGAAAGTATCGCAAAGAGCAGAAGGGCCGTAACACTGGCGTTGCCACGCGTGGTAACGAAGTGTCGTTCGGCGAATTCGGTCTGAAGGCGGTCGGTCGTGGACGTCTGACGGCTCGTCAAATCGAAGCCGCGCGTCGTGCCATGACTCGCCACATCAAGCGCGGTGGTCGTATCTGGATCCGTATCTTCCCGGACAAGCCGATCTCGCAAAAGCCGGCAGAAGTGCGTATGGGTAACGGTAAGGGTAACCCGGAGTACTACGTCGCCGAGATTCAACCGGGCAAGATGCTGTACGAAATGGACGGTGTGGATGAAGCGTTGGCGCGCGAGGCGTTCCGCCTGGCTGCTGCCAAGCTGCCGATTCAGACGACGTTCTTCGTACGTCGCCTTGGCGCCTGAGGGGAGAATTTGAAATGAAAGCATCCGAACTTCGTGCCAAGGATCTCGACGGCCTGAACAAGGAACTGTCGGATCTGCTGAAGGCCCAATTCGGTCTTCGCATGCAAGCGGGCACCCAACAGCTGAGCAACACCAGCCAGCTGAAGAAGGTGCGCAAGGACATCGCGCGTGTGCGTACCGTGTTGACTGAGAAGGCGAGCCAGAAATGAACGATACCGCTAAGACCGCGCTGAAGCGTACCCTCGTGGGTAAGGTTGTCAGCGACAAGATGGACAAGACGGTTACCGTGCTGGTCGAGCGTCAAATGAAGCACCCGCTCTACGGCAAGTACATCGTGCGCTCGAAGAAGTACCACGCGCACGATGAGACCAACCAGTACAAGGAAGGCGATACGGTCGAGATTCAAGAATCCCGCCCGCTGTCGAAGACCAAGGCCTGGACGGTCTCCCGTCTCGTGGAAGCCGCTCGCATCATCTAAAGCGCGCTGAAGCGAAGGCTTGACTTGCAAGTCCGGAATTATCGATGTATAATTCCGGACTTTCCGCTTCTTTCGCTAAAACCGGTCTTTGGTTTCGCAAGGGAGTGGATGGCTTCCGAAGCCGATTCGTATCCTCTACGAGTCTGGTCGAGGTAGCAAAGTTGTCCACTTTTGAACGACTCAACCCAAACGGCACCCTTTGGTGCTGACGGGGACCAAGACTGACCGATGCGTATGTGTCGGATTAAGTTGGGAAGATAACACCATGATTCAAACTGAAACCCGGCTCGAAGTAGCCGACAACACCGGTGCGCGCGAAGTGATGTGCATCAAGGTGCTGGGCGGCTCCAAGCGTCGCTACGCCGGCATTGGCGACATCATCAAGGTCAGCGTGAAGGATGCTGCCCCGCGTGGTCGTGTCAAGAAGGGCGAAATCTATAACGCAGTGGTCGTGCGCACCGCCAAGGGCGTGCGTCGCCAGGACGGCTCGCTGGTCAAATTCGACGGCAACGCCGCCGTGCTGCTTAACACCAAGCTTGAGCCGATCGGCACCCGTATCTTCGGGCCGGTTACGCGTGAACTGCGTACCGAACGCTTCATGAAGATCGTGTCGCTGGCCCCGGAAGTGCTGTAAGGAGCCGACACATGAACAAGATTCGCAAGGGTGACCAGGTCATCGTGCTGACGGGTAAGGACAAGGCCAAGCGTGGCACGGTCCTGGCCATTGATGGCGACAAGTTGGTCGTCGAGGGCGTGAACGTTGCCAAAAAGCACGTCAAGCCGAACCCGATGAAGGGTACGCAAGGTGGCGTGGTCGACAAGACGATGCCGATCCACGTGTCGAACGTGGCGCTGGTGGATGCCAATGGCAAGCCGTCGCGCGTGGGCATCAAGGTCGAAGACGGCAAGAAGGTCCGCTTCCTCAAGACGACCGGTACGGTCGTCGGTGCCTAAGTCGCAGGGAGTATAGATAATGGCCCGTTTGCAAGAATTCTATAAAGACAAGGTTGTCGCCGAGCTGACAAAGCAGTTCGGTTACAAGTCTGTCATGGAAGTGCCGCGCATCACCAAGATCACCCTGAACATGGGCCTTGGTCAAGCCGTTGCTGACAAGAAGATCATTGAGCACGCCGTTGGCGACCTGACGAAAATCGCCGGCCAAAAGCCGGTGGTGACGAAGGCTCGCAAGGCAATTGCCGGTTTCAAGATCCGCGAAGGTTACCCGATCGGTACGATGGTGACGCTGCGCGGCGAGCGTATGTTCGAATTCCTGGATCGTTTCATCACCGTGGCTCTGCCGCGTGTGCGTGACTTCCGTGGTATTTCGGGTCGTGCGTTCGATGGTCGTGGCAACTACAACATCGGTGTGAAGGAACAGATCATCTTCCCCGAAATCGAGTACGACAAAATCGACGCGCTGCGTGGTCTGAATATCAGCATCACCACGACCGCGAAGACTGACGAAGAAGCGAAGGCTCTTCTGTCGGCGTTCAAATTCCCGTTCCGTAACTGAGGTAATCGTGGCTAAACTGGCACTTATCGAACGCGAAAAGAAACGCGCCCGTCTGGCGCAGAAGTTTTCTGCCAAGCGCGCCGCCCTCAAAGCGACCATCGAAGACACCAGCAAGTCGGAAGACGAGCGTTATGAAGCACGTCTGGCGCTGCAACAGCTGCCGCGTAACGCCAATCCGACGCGTCAACGCAATCGTTGCGACCTGACTGGCCGTCCGCGCGGTACCTTCCGCAAATTCGGCCTGGCCCGTAACAAGATCCGTGAAATCGCCTTCCGTGGCGAAATCCCGGGCGTGACCAAAGCAAGCTGGTAATAGGAGAAGCACCATGAGCATGAGCGATCCTATCGCCGATATGCTGACTCGCATCCGCAACGCTCAGATGGTTGAGAAAGCATCGGTGAAGATGCCCTCTTCCAAGCTGAAGGTCTCGATCGCCAAAGTCCTGAAGGACGAAGGCTACATCGAAGACTTCGCGGTTGAAGCAGAAGAAACGAAGGCAGTGTTGAACATCGCACTGAAGTACTACGCTGGCCGTCCGGTGATCGAGCGCCTCGAGCGCGTGTCCCGCCCCGGTCTTCGTGTGTACAAGAGCCGCAACGACATCCCGCAGGTCATGAATGGCCTCGGCGTTGCAATCGTCTCGACCCCGAAGGGCGTGATGACTGATCGCAAGGCACGCGCCACCGGCGTGGGCGGCGAAGTCATCTGCTACGTCGCCTAACCGAGGAGCGTTGAAATGTCTCGAGTAGGTAAGAGTCCCATTGCATTGCCGAAGGGCGTAGAAGCAACGCTGGCAGGCAATGTGCTGACGATCAAGGGTGCCCTGGGTTCGCTGACCCGCGGTGTGAATGCCCTCGTGAACGTCAAGATCGAAGACGGCACCATCACCTTCGCCCCGGCCGACGAAAGCCGCGAAGCGAATGCGCTGTATGGCACCGAACGTGCACTGGTCAACAATATGGTGACCGGTGTGAGCAAGGGTTTCGAAAAGAAACTGCAACTCGTTGGCGTGGGTTACCGCGCCAAGGCTGAAGGTGCAAACCTGAAGCTCGAGCTGGGTTTCTCGCACGATGTCGTGCATGCCATGCCGGAAGGCGTGAAGGCCGAGACCCCGACGCAGACGGAGATCATCATCAAAGGCGTTGATAAGCAACGCATCGGACAAGTGGCTGCGGAAGTTCGCGGTTACCGTCCGCCCGAACCCTACAAGGGCAAGGGCGTCCGCTATGCGGACGAGGTGGTGATCCTCAAGGAAACCAAGAAGAAGTAAGGGTGCGAAACATGGACAAGAAACAATCTCGTGTGCGCCGTGCTCGCCAGACTCGTATCAAGCTGGCAGCTCAAAAGGTGCATCGCCTTTCCGTGCATCGCACCAACGTGCACATCTACGCGCAAGTTTTTTCGGAAGACGGCACGCAAGTGCTGGCCAGCGCTTCGACGCTGGAAGCCGAAGTGCGCAAGGAACTGGGCGACAAGGAAGGCAAGGGTGGCAACGCTGCGGCCGCTGCACTGATCGGCCGTCGTATCGCCGAGAAGGCGAAGGCTGCCGGCATCGAAAGCGTGGCTTTCGACCGCTCGGGCTTCCGCTATCACGGTCGCGTCAAGGCTCTGGCCGACGCTGCCCGTGAAGCCGGCCTCAAGTTCTAAGTAAGGATCCGTCATGGCAAAGATGCAAGCGAAAGTTCAGGCTGACGAACGCGACGACGGCCTTCGCGAGAAGATGATCGCGGTCAACCGTGTCACGAAGGTTGTGAAGGGTGGCCGTATTCTCGGTTTTGCCGCGTTGACCGTGGTTGGTGACGGCGATGGCCGCATCGGCATGGGCAAGGGCAAGGCGAAGGAAGTGCCGGTTGCCGTTCAAAAGGCAATGGAACAAGCCCGCCGCAATATGTTCAAGGTGCCCCTGAAGAACGGCACCCTGCAACACAACGTTCTCGGCCAGCATGGCGCCTCGCGCGTCCTGATGTCGCCGGCGAAGGACGGTACCGGTGTTATCGCCGGTGGCCCGATGCGTGCGGTGTTCGAGGTGATGGGCGTGACCAACGTGGTGACGAAGAGCCTTGGCTCGACGAACCCGTACAACCTGGTCCGCGCCACGCTCGACGGCCTGAAGAAACAATCGACTCCTGCTGACATCGCCGCCAAGCGTGGCAAGTCGGTGGAAGAGATCCTCGGCTAAGGGTGATCAATATGTCGCAGCAAACTGTGAAAGTTAAGCTGGTCAAGAGCCTGATCGGTACGCGTGAAGAACATCGCGCGACCGTGAGGGGCCTGGGCCTGCGTCGAATCAATTCGGTCAGCGAGTTGCAGGATACGCCCGCTGTGCGGGGCATGATCAACAAGGTCTCGTACCTTGTGGCGATCGTCGACTGAGCGAGGGCAAAATGGAATTGAATTCGATTAAGCCGGCAGAAGGCGCCAAGCACGCCAAGCGCCGCGTTGGCCGTGGCATCGGTTCGGGTCTGGGTAAAACCGCCGGCCGTGGTCACAAGGGTCAAAAGTCGCGTTCGGGCGGCTTCCACAAGGTTGGCTTCGAAGGCGGTCAAATGCCGCTGCAACGTCGCCTGCCGAAGCGTGGTTTCAAGTCGCTGACGCGTCGTTTCGTGGGCGAAGTTCGCCTGTCGGACCTGAACAACCTGCCGGTCGACGAGATCGATCTGCTGGTTCTGAAGCAGGCCGGCCTGGTGAGCGAGCTGTCGCTGTCGGCCAAGGTCATCGCCTCGGGCGAGATCACCCGCAAGGTCGTTGTGAAGGGTCTGGGCGTCACCAAAGGTGCGCTCACGGCAATTCAAGCGGCTGGCGGTTCGGTTGCAGAGTAAGTTAGGTCACCCCGGAGCCAGCATTGGCCAAGTCTCCTAATCTCGCTAAGCCTGGTACGCAGGGCCCGAAGTATGCGGATCTGCGCCGGCGGCTGGTTTTCCTGCTGCTGGCGTTGATCGTCTACCGTATTGGTGCGCATATCCCGGTGCCGGGCATCGACCCCGATCAGCTGGCGCAGTTGTTCCAGCGCCAGTCGGGCGGGATCCTGGGCATGTTCAACATGTTCTCGGGTGGCGCGTTGTCGCGTTTCACGATCTTCGCGCTGGGGATCATGCCGTACATTTCGGCGTCGATCATCATGCAGCTGTTGGCGATGGTTTCGCCGCAGTTGGAAGCGTTGCGCAAGGAAGGTCAGTCCGGACAGCGCAAGATCACGCAGTACACCCGGTATTTCACGGTGCTACTCGCGCTCTTCCAGGCCGCAGCGATCGCAGTGACGTTGGAGAGCGAGCCTGGGCTCGTCGTCGATCCGGGCATGCTGTTCCGCCTGACGACGGTGATCACGCTTGTGACCGGCACGATGTTCCTGATGTGGCTTGGTGAGCAGATCACCGAACGCGGCCTGGGTAACGGTATCTCGATCATCATCTTTGGTGGTATCGCGGCCGGTTTGCCGAACGCTGTGGGCGGTTTGTTCGAGCTTGTCAGCACGGGTTCGATTGGTCCGTTCTCGGCCATCGTGATCTGTGCCCTCGTGGTGCTCGTGACGTTCTTCGTCGTGTTTGTCGAACGAGGTCAGCGCAAGATCCTCGTGAACTACGCCAAGCGTCAGGTGGGCAACAAGGTGTACGGCGGCCAGGCTTCGCACCTGCCGCTCAAGCTGAACATGGCAGGCGTGATTCCGCCGATCTTCGCATCGTCGATCATCCTGTTCCCGGCAACGATCGCGAATTGGTTCGGCGCAGGCGAAAGCACGCGCTGGCTCAAGGATTTCGCCGCGAAGTTGTCGCCGGGTCAGCCGATCTACGTGATGCTCTACGCTTTGGCGATCGTGTTCTTTTGCTTCTTCTACACCGCACTGGTGTTCAACAGCAAAGAGACCGCGGACAACCTGAAGAAGAGCGGCGCGTTTGTACCGGGCATCCGTCCGGGCGATCAGACGGCGCGGTACATCGACAAGATCCTGACGCGTCTGACACTGGCCGGTGCGGCTTACGTCACGCTGGTGTGTTTGCTGCCTGAGTTTCTGGTGTTGCGTTGGAACGTCCCGTTCTACTTCGGTGGAACCTCACTGCTGATTATCGTGGTGGTGACGATGGATTTCATGGCTCAAGTGCAGTCGTATGTGATGTCGCAACAGTATGAGTCGCTGCTCAAAAAGGCGAATTTCAAGGGCGGCAATAACATGACGCTTCGCTGACCTTGGGTCATGTCGAAAGACGACGTTATTCAAATGCAGGGCGAGGTCGTTGAAAACCTCCCCAATGCCACCTTCCGGGTAAAGCTGGAAAATGGCCATGTAGTACTCGGACATATTTCCGGCAAGATGCGGATGCACTACATCCGAATCTTGCCTGGAGATAAGGTGACGGTAGAGTTGACGCCCTACGATCTGTCGCGTGCGCGGATCGTCTTCCGGGCGAAGTGATTAGAGAGAGGGAATTGTCATGAAAGTTTTGGCATCTGTTAAGTGCATCTGCCGCAATTGCAAGTTTGTGAAGCGCAAAGGCGTGCTGCGCGTGATCTGCAGTTCGGATCCGCGCCACAAGCAACGTCAGGGCTAATCGGCCTTTAACGCTATTTAGTTGGGGAATTACGAATGGCTCGTATCGCAGGGGTTAACATCCCGAACCACCAGCACACCGCAATCGGCTTGACGGCCATTTACGGTGTCGGCCGCACGCGCGCTCGCCAGATTTGCGACGCCGCCGGTGTGCCGTTTTCGAAGAAGGTCAAAGACCTCGACGACGCTGATCTCGAAAAGCTGCGTGATCAAGTCGGTCAACTGACGGTCGAGGGCGACCTGCGCCGTGAAGTGACCATGAACATCAAGCGCCTGATGGACCTGGGCTGCTATCGTGGTATGCGTCACCGCAAGGGCTTGCCGCTTCGCGGTCAGCGCACCCGTACCAATGCGCGTACCCGCAAGGGCCCGCGTAAGGCCGGCGTCTCGCTGAAGAAGTAACCAGAGGATAGGAACTCATGGCTAAGCAACAGAACAACGCCGCTTCGCAGCGCGTTCGCAAGAAGGTCAAGAAGAGCGTTGCCGAGGGCGTCGTGCACGTCCACGCTTCGTTCAACAACACCATCATCACGATCACCGATCGTCAGGGCAACGCACTGGCATGGGCGACCTCGGGTGGCCAGGGCTTCAAGGGTTCGCGCAAGTCGACCCCGTTCGCTGCCCAGGTTGCTGCCGAGTCGGCTGGCCGCGTGGCACTGGAATACGGTGTGAAGAACCTGGAAGTTCGCATCAAGGGCCCGGGCCCGGGTCGCGAATCCGCGGTTCGTGCGCTGAACGCGCTGGGTATCAAGATCACGGCCATCTCGGACGTGACGCCGGTCCCGCACAACGGCTGTCGTCCGCCGAAGCGTCGTCGCATCTAAGACGCAGAAGCAAATCCTGCTATAATCGCGGGTTCGCGCACGGTCTCGGCCGTGCGCGTAGCAATTTCTAAGACCACCGTCCGGTACACAGGTACCGGACTTGCGTAGTGGACAAAGTTCGCTGCGTCAGATTTTGAGATAAAGGAACAACCGTGGCACGTTATATCGGCCCGAAGGCCAAACTCTCCCGCCGTGAAGGTACTGACCTCTTCCTGAAGAGCGCACGCCGCTCGCTCGCCGACAAGTGCAAGCTGGATAGCAAGCCGGGTCAGCATGGTCGCACCTCGGGTGCTCGCACGTCGGATTACGGCAACCAGCTGCGCGAAAAGCAGAAGGTCAAGCGTATCTACGGCGTGCTTGAGCGCCAGTTCCGTCGCTATTTCGCGGAAGCCGATCGCGTCAAGGGCAACACGGGTGAAAACCTGCTGCAACTGCTCGAGTCGCGCCTCGACAACGTCGTGTACCGTATGGGCTTTGGCTCGACGCGTGCTGAAGCGCGCCAGCTGGTCGGCCACAAGGCGATCTCGCTGAATGGTGTTGTTTCCAACATCCCGTCGATCAAGGTCAAGGCCGGCGACGTGATCACTGTGCGCGACGCTGCCAAGAAGCAAGTGCGTATTCAAGAAGCACTGTCGCTGGCGGAGCAAGTCGGTTTCCCGATCTGGGTTTCGGTTGACGCCAAGAAGATGGAAGGCACTTTCAAGGCACTGCCGGAACGTAGCGATATCGCAGGCGACATCAACGAAAGCCTGATCGTTGAATTGTATTCGCGTTAATATCCGTATGCTGACGCGCCTCACGGCGCGTTTTTGCGTTCCGTGCAGGTTGTCACGCATCAGCCTTATCGGTGTAACGAGCCGAGGGTATTGAAAAGGAAACCTATGCAAACCAGTTTGTTGAAGCCCAAGATCATCGCGGTTGAGCCGGTCGGTGAGCATCACGCCAAAGTCGTGATGGAGCCGTTCGAACGTGGCTACGGCCACACCTTGGGTAACGCGCTTCGCCGCGTGCTGTTGTCGTCGATGGTCGGTTATGCCCCGACCGAAGTGACGATCGCCGGCGTTGTGCACGAATATTCCACCATCGACGGTGTCCAGGAAGATGTCGTTAACTTCCTGTTGAACCTGAAGGGTGTGGTGTTCAAGCTGCATAACCGTGACGAAGTCACCGTTACGCTGCGCAAGGATGGTGAAGGTGTGGTGCGCGCTTCGGACATCGAAGTGCCGCATGATGTAGAACTGATCAATCCCGACCACGTGATCGCGCATCTGGCCAAGGGCGGCAAGCTCGACGTACAGATCAAGATCGAAAAGGGTCGTGGTTATGTCCCGGGTAACGTGCGCCGTTACGGCGACGAATCGGCCAAGGTGATTGGCCGCATCGTTCTGGATGCGTCGTTCTCGCCGGTCAAGCGTGTGAGCTACGCGGTCGAATCGGCCCGCGTGGAGCAGCGTACGGACCTGGACAAGCTCGTGATGAACATCGAAACCAACGGTGTGGTGTCGCCGGAAGAAGCGATCCGTCTGTCGGCTCGCATCCTCGTCGACCAACTGTCGGTGTTCGCTGCGCTGGAAGGCACGGAAGCCGCCAGCGAAGCACCGTCGCGTGCGCCGCAGATCGATCCGATCCTGCTGCGCCCGGTGGACGATCTCGAGTTGACGGTGCGTTCGGCCAATTGCTTGAAGGCTGAAAACATCTACTACATCGGCGACCTGATCCAGCGTACCGAGAACGAATTGCTCAAGACCCCGAATTTGGGTCGCAAATCGCTCAACGAGATCAAGGAAGTGCTTGCCTCGCGTGGCCTCACGCTGGGCATGAAGCTCGAAAACTGGCCGCCGGCCGGTCTCGAGAAGTAAAGGTGTAACGACATGGCCGCCTTGGGGCGGCCGTGTCGCTACGTAAGTGCGGCGCGTCGGAATGTCCTTGATGTTCCGATACGGCCGATAGCGAAGGTACCGGCCCGCGGTGGTTGTCACCGATAGAAGAGCTAGGTCGAAAACTCTGTTTAAAGGAAAGTTGAAATGCGTCACCGTCATGGTCTTCGTAAGCTGAACCGTACCAGCAGCCACCGTCTGGCAATGCTGCGCAATATGTCGAACTCGTTGATCCAACACGAAGCGATCAAGACCACGCTGCCGAAGGCGAAGGAACTGCGCAAGGTCGTCGAGCCCCTCATCACGCTGGGTAAGAAGGATTCGCTGGCCAACCGTCGTCTGGCGTTCAACCGCCTGCGCGATCGTGACATGGTCACCAAGCTGTTCAACGAACTGGGCCCGCGCTTTGCCAACCGTCCGGGCGGCTACCTGCGCATCCTGAAGATGGGTTTCCGCGTGGGCGATAACGCACCGATGGCGTTCGTCGAACTGCTGGACCGCCCGGAAGTCGACACGGAAGCGCCGGAAGTGGCTGAGTAAGCCACACGCGCGACGGTCTTTTCAAGGCCGTGAGCCGTAAAAAAAAGCCAGGTCGTCGACCTGGCTTTTTTCATTTTAAGGCGTCGTCTGAACCCGTCTGCTCGGCAGTCTGGAAATCGCTGGCTGATTGGGCACATTTCGCGGCGTCGGTGTACAGTGAACGATCCTCACGCTCGAATGGTCTACGCCACATCATGGACGCCCTTCTTATCGTCACGACGACGTTTCCCGACGAGGCCAGCGCCAACGCCGCCATCGACGGTATGCTGGCCGAGCGGCTGGCGGCGTGCGTGCAGCAAATGGCACCGGTGCGTTCGAGCTATCGATGGCAAGGCAAGCGCGAGACGAGCGTGGAAGTGCCGCTCATGATCAAGACGACGGCGGCGCGTTACAGCGCGCTGGAGCAATACATTAAAGAACATCATCCCTACGACGTGCCGGAGATTGTGGCGTGGCCCGCCACGGCAGCGCTGCCTGCCTACGCGCGGTGGGTTGAAGATGAAACGCGGGGGGCGTTGCATGTCTGACGTGCAGACAATGGTGGGACGGGGGATCCCGCGAGGCAGTCGCAATGGGCACGGCCCGATGCGACATCGGGTCATGTGGCTATGGTCGGTCGCATTACTGCTGGTGGCGGCGGTTCTGTTGCTCGGGGCCGGGTGCGCCCGCGCCGCTGACGATTTTCTCGACCCGGATGTCGCCTTCAAGGTATCGAAGACAGAGCAGCCCGGTGCGGTGCTGCTGCATTTCGAAGTGGCCAAGGGCTACTACCTCTATCGAGAACGGTTTGCTTTCGCAGCCGACAATCCTGCCGTCACGCTCGGCGTACCGGTGTTTCCGAAGGGTGAAGTCAAGCGCGACGAGACTTTCGGCAAGGACATGGAGGTGTATCACGAGCCCATCGACGTTCGCATCCCGGTGAGTCGGGCGGGGGCCCCGTTTACGCTGAACGTCACCATGCAGGGCTGCGCCGAGAAGGGGCTGTGCTATCCCCCGATGGACAAGCCGTTGAAGATTTCCGCTGCCGCGATTGGCGGCGCGAATAGCGGGAGTTCAACGGCCGCATCAACGCCGGTCCCCGCAACGCCGGCCTTGCTCGGCGGCATGGCGCAAGCGTCGAGCGGTGGGAAGATCGTCACGTCGCCGGAATCCGTGTCGGCAGCCCCCAACGCTGACACGGCCAGCGGCTGGTTGTCCGCGCGAGACGACTATAGCGAGGCCGAGCGGATCCTCTCCGGAGGCAGCTTCGTGCTGGCATTGGCGATCTTCTTCGCGCTGGGTGTCGGGTTGGCGTTCACGCCGTGTGTGTTGCCGATGGTCCCGATTCTCCTGTCGATTGTCGCAGGGCAGGGAGCCAGTCGAGGCAAGGCCGTGCGTCTGGCCATTGCCTATGTGCTCGGCATGTCCGTGGTGAACACCGTCATTGGTGTGGCCGCCGGATTGTTGGGGCAAGGTCTGATCGCGTTCCTGCAGGCGCCGTGGGTGCTGGTCTCGTTCGCGCTGCTCATGATCGTCCTGTCGTTGTCGATGTTCGGCATGTACGAGATTCAGGTGCCGTTGGCGTTGCGCGCTCGAATCGATGACGCCGCTCGCAAGCAGGCGTCGGGTCAATGGGTCGGCGCGGCGATGATGGGCGTGCTATCGGGACTGATCGTGAGCCCATGTGTGACCGCCCCGCTGGCGGCCGCGCTCGCCTTTATCGCGAAGACGGGAGATTCGGTCTTCGGTGGCGCAACGCTCTTCGCATTGTCGCTTGGGATGGGATTACCGCTTGTGCTTCTCGCGGGCGGCGGCGGCGCGTTGCTGCCGCGTGCGGGGGCGTGGATGGGCGGCGTGAAACGCTTCTTCGGCTTCCTGCTTCTCGGTGTTGCGCTCTGGATTGTGCGGCCATTGCTGACCACGCCCGTTCTGTTGTTGGGATGGGGCGCCTTGCTGTTGGTGGCCGCCGCGTTCATGCACGTTTTCGATAGACTGCCCGATGGTGTCAGCGCTGCACGGCGCGTGCTCAAGGGGTTAGGCGTTGTCGTCGCCCTTCTTGGCGCCGTGGCTTTGGTGGGGGCGGCAACGGGGGCGCGTGATGCGCTTGCGCCACTCGCGGGGTTGACAGTGGCCACCTCGGGGAGCGCCAGCGCCAGCGCACCCGTGGACAAGGGAGCCAAGTTCCGGCGCGTACGCAGCGTTGCAGAGCTCGATCAGGTTATCGCGACGGCAGGGCGTCCGGTGATGTTCGACTTCTATGCGGACTGGTGTATTAGCTGCAAGGAAATGGAGCGCTCCGTTTTCACGGATCCGCGTGTCAAAGCCCGTCTCGATCAGGTGGTGCTCGTGCAGGCTGACGTCACGGCCAACAACGCCGACGATCAGGCGTTGCTCAAGCGCTTCGGACTGTTCGGCCCGCCAGGCATCATCTTCTTCGATGGCGGCGGTAACGAGAGGACGGGGATGCGCGTGATCGGCGCACAGTCGGCGGATCAGTTCCTGCGCAGCCTGGACAAGGCCCTCGGGCCGGCCACCTGAGCGCTGCGGCCGGAATCCGAGCGCTGCGGCCCGAACCCGGGCGCGGATCGTCGCGAACGGATTCGGTGGCGCGCCCACACACGGCTTAGGCTTGCGCGCGAATCAGCCTTGCTGCGTCGAGCGCGAAATACGTCAGGATGCCATCGGCGCCAGCACGTTTGAAGGCGAGCAGCGACTCCATCATGACCTTGTCGTGATCGAGCCAACCATTTTGCGCAGCGGCCTTGAGCATCGCGTACTCGCCGCTGACCTGGTAAGCGTACGTGGGGAAGCGGAACTCGTCCTTCACGCGGCGTACGATGTCCAGGTACGGCATGCCGGGCTTGACCATCACCATGTCCGCACCTTCCTCAATGTCGAGCGCGACTTCGCGCAACGCTTCGTCGGAGTTGGCGGGATCCATCTGGTACGTCATCTTGTTGCCCTTGCCCAGATTCGATGCCGACCCGACGGCGTCGCGGAACGGCCCGTAAAAGGCCGATGCGTACTTGGCCGCATACGCCATGATCCGTGTGTGGATGTGCCCGCCGGCTTCGAGTGCTTCACGAATGGCGCCGATGCGTCCGTCCATCATGTCGGATGGCGCGACGATGTCCACGCCCGCTTCCGCCTGAGTGAGGGCTTGCTTTACGAGAATGCCGGTCGTCACATCGTTGATGACGTAACCGTTTTCGTCGAGCACGCCATCCTGACCATGGCTCGTGTACGGGTCGAGGGCGACGTCCGTCAACACACCCAGATCCGGGAAGTGGCGCTTGAGCTCGCGCACGGCGCGCGGGACCAGACCGTCCGGGTTGGCGGCTTCGATGCCGTCGGGTGCTTTGAGCGTTGCTTCGATATTCGGGAACAGCGAGATCACGGGGACGCCGAGCGTGACACAGGTGTCGGCCACGCGCAGCAGTTCGTCGACCGAGACGCGTTCGACGCCGGGCATAGAGGCGACGGCCTCGCGGCGGTTCTCGCCTTCAAGGATGAACACGGGATA
Organism: Pandoraea sp. XJJ-1; assembly: GCF_026802345.1. Taxonomy (NCBI): domain Bacteria; kingdom Pseudomonadati; phylum Pseudomonadota; class Betaproteobacteria; order Burkholderiales; family Burkholderiaceae; genus Pandoraea; species Pandoraea sp. XJJ-1. The sequence continues at coordinate 4,991,261 of NZ_CP113827.1, read as the reverse complement.
AATCAGGTCGTCGCACGTCAGGTGGTTTTCGCGCATCAGACGACGCGAGAAGTCATCGCGTCGCATGCGGCGCGGGCGAAGCAGGGGGTAGGAACTCATGCGATCGGTCCTTTGGACGGAGATTGGCGTGTCGAAGATTCCGGTGAAATCGGTCGCGCGGACCGCCCTAAAACGGCCAGTCGTCGCCGTTGCTGCAACGATCCCATTCGCGGGAAGGCGCGCAAAAAAGGGCGCTCGGCGGGAAACTTTCGAACGCATGGTATATCATACCAACCGGATGTTCGCACTGCGTGTGACGTCCCCCGCTTCTCCTCCCTGAGCGGGCGCCTGTCGTTCTACGATAAGGCTCATTTAAACCCGCCGTGCCTACACGGCGGTTTTTTTATGGGCGCGCGAATCGTCTTGTCGGATCCCCCGACAGCCCTGCTTTCCAACGAATTCGAGGAAACTCATCCGTTCGGCCTAGGGCACGTTGCGCTGTCCGTTGCGCGCATCTCTATCACGCCCAATCCATCGGCAGCCACGCGGCTCGCCGCGACAATCTGTCGCGCTGGCTTCCCGTTTCCCCCGCCGCTTGATGCCAACTTACTTCTTGGCGGCGTCGCGCGGCGGAATGGCGAGCCAGTCTTCGAGCACGCGCTGCGCAGCGTCGACGCCGGTGCGCTTGAGCGACGAGAACAGTTGCGCCGTGAACTGCGGCGGCGTTGCCGGATCGTCGGACGGCAGGCCATCCGTACGCGGTAGCGCGGCCAGTCGCTTTTGCGTGTCACGCAGCACGACCGTCGCTTCCTGACGCGTCAGCTTGTCTGCCTTGGTCAGCAGGACATGGATGGCGCGCCCGGTCGGCATGAACCAGTCGATCAGCTCGCAATCGAGTTCCGTGAACGGCCGGCGCGAGTCCATCACTAAGACGAGGCCGCGCAATTGCGGACGCTGCACCAGGTAGTCTCCGAGGAGTTGCTGCCAGTGCACCTTCACGCCACCGCCGACCTCGGCGTAGCCATAGCCGGGCAAATCGACGAGATAGCCGTACAGATGCTCGAGGTGCGCGATCTCGAAGTAGTTGATGTGCTGCGTACGGCCTGGCGTCTTGCTCGAGAAGGCCAGCCGCTTCTGGTTGCACAGGATGTTGAGCGCGCTGGACTTGCCCGCGTTCGAGCGGCCCGCGAAGGCGACCTCGGGCACGGCCGTGGGCGGCAGGTCGCGCAGATGATTGACGGTCGTGAAGAAGCGGGCTTGATGAAGTAGGGACATGACGGAGACCGAGGAGCGCCACAGCCACGGGAGTCGGGCTGCAACGCGGACGCAGGGCACGCAAGACGGTGGGTCTGATGCCCCCCGGCGATGGCTCGGGAAGCCCCGTTCTGCGGCCTTCTACATGGAAATCCCCTAAAGTCGGGGAAAGACTTTATTGTACAATATGAAAGTTAACCTTGGCCTGGCCAAGGCTTGTCCGAACGTCTCGCGCGCCGTGAGGTTGGAGGAGAAACGCGGCGCCGGACGGTGAGTTCGAACGACCGATTTCCCGACAAAACAGATATAAGGTGTGCGAATGAACCGAGGAGTGTGGAAGTCTCTCGCTGCAACACCGTTGGCACTGGCGTGCTTTCTTCTGAGCGGTGCTGGACAAGCCGCCGAGGCGCAGGCGCCCGCCAAACCCGACCTGAACCGGGGACAGGCCATTGCCAGTCAGGTTTGTGCCGCCTGCCATGCAGCAGACGGCAACAGCGCCGGCGGCGCGTATCCGAAGCTCGCCGGTCAGCACGCCGAATATCTCTACAAGCAACTCACCGAATTCAAGGCCCAGCCCGGCAAAACGCCGGTGCGTAATAACGCCATCATGGCCGGCATGGTCGCCGCACTGTCCGATCAGGACATGCGCAATGTCTCCGCTTATTTCGCCTCGCAGACCATGAAACCGGGTGCCGCGCGCGACAAGGACACCGTGCCGCTGGGCCAGAAGATCTACCGCGGCGGGCTGGCCGAAAAGGGCGTTCCCGCCTGCGCCTCATGCCACGGCCCAACAGGCGCCGGCATGCCGTCGCAATACCCTCGACTGTCAGGCCAGTGGGCGGAATACACCGCCGCCCAGTTGGTGGCGTTCCGCGACGAGGTTCGCAAAAACAACGCGCCGATGCATACGGTCGCGTCGCGGTTGTCGGACAAGGAAATCAAGGCAGTCGCGGATTACATCGCCGGTTTGCGCTGATCGGCAGGCCCCGCCCTGACATCATGTGAACGTCGGGGTATATTCGCTGACTTATAGCGAAACCAGCCGCGGCGCCGCAGGGCGATCGGGTCGAACTGGTTTAGCATACACAGGGTGGCGGGCGCGTAAGACACGCGTCCCCGCCTTTTTTGTTGTCGGAAACAGGATGAGCCTCAGTACCTCCGGAATGCAGATCAAGGGCGCGCAGCGATGGGTGCGCGACGGCGTCGAGCTGGTCAGCTCGATGCGTTTCGCCATCAGCCTGCTGAGCGTGCTTGCGATTGCCAGCATCGTTGGCACCGTGCTCAAGCAGGGCGACCCGTACCCCAACTACGTCAATCAGTTCGGTCCGTTCTGGGCCGGTATCTTCCGCTCGCTCGGTCTGTACACCGTGTACAGCGCGTGGTGGTTCCTGCTGATCCTTTTCTTCCTCATGGCGTCGACGACGCTGTGTATCGTGCGCAATGCGCCGAAGATGATCGCGGACATCCGGAGCTGGCGAGATCACGTGCGCGAGGGCAGTCTGCGTGCCTTCGGCCATAAGGCCGAATACACCGGCCCGGCGTCGCGCACCGAACTCGTGTCGCGTCTCACGGGCTATCTCGGACGTCGTAGTTATCGTTTCGTCGTGCGCGAGCGCGATGGCGCGACGCTTGTTGCGGCCAAGACCGGCGCGATCAACAAAGTCGGCTACATCTTCGCGCACAGTGCGATCGTGATCATTTGCCTGGGCGGGCTGGTCGACAGCGATCTGCTCATTCGTCTCCAGATGGTGCTGTTCGGCAAGTCGCCGCTGCAGGGCAACGCTGTAATTGCCCAGATTCCCGAGACACACCGTCTCTCGCCGAACAACCCGGCGTTTCGCGGCTACGCGTTCGTGCCGGAGGGCGGCAAATCGAACACGGCGATTCTGAATTTCCAGGACGGCTCGGTCGTGCAGGACCTGCCATTCTCTGTCGAACTGAAGAAATTTCACGTCGATTACTACTCGACCGGCATGCCCAAGTTGTTCGCGAGCGATATCGTGGTCACCGACCCGGAGACCGGCAAGTCGATGAACGCGACAGTGAAGGTCAACGAGCCGTTCATCTACAAGGGCGTCGCGATCTACCAGTCGAGCTTTGAGGACGGTGGCAGCAAGCTGAAGTTGACCGGGTATCCCATGCACGGCGTGTCCGACCGGACGTTCGCATTTTCGGGGAACGTGGGCGGCTCGACGCAACTGCGCAGCGGCGTCGCGGGCCAGGATGAATACACCGTCGAGTTCAGCGATTTCCGCGCGATCAACGTCGAGAACATCAGCAATGGCGCCGGCGAGCGCGACGTGCGCGGCGTGGCGCGCAAAACATTGCGCGACGATCTGAACGCGCGACTGGGCTCGGGGGCTCGCCCCGACGTGGGCAAGGATCTGCGCAACGTCGGGCCGTCGGTACAGTACAAGGTGCGCGACCGCAGCGGGCAGGCGAAGGAGTACCGCAACTATATGCTGCCGATTCTGGTGGACGATGGCGAGCGGGTCTTCATGACCGGTGTACGCGACACGCCAGACGGCCCGTTCCAGTATCTGCGCATCCCGGCGGACGCTGACGGCTCCGTCAAGCAGTGGATGCTGCTGCGCGCCGCGCTTCAGGACGATGGGGCGCGGGCCGAAGCCGCCCGGCGGTTTGCTGCTCAATCACTGCCGTCGCAAACGTCGGCGGCATTGCGAGCGCAATTGCAGGAAAGCGCCAAACGCGAGCTGGATCTGTTTGCCGGCGCCATTCCAGCAAGCAAAACCAGCCAGACGAAGGGCGGCCTGCAGGCGATTGCGGAGTTCGTCAACGAGAAGGTTCCTCAGGATCAGCAATCGAGCGCGGCCGACATGTTCCGTCGTATTCTCGACGGTACCGTCTGGCAACTGTGGCAGGTCGCGCGAGAACAGGCCGGGCAGCCGGCCATGACGCCCACGCCCGAGAACGAGCGCTTCGTGCATACGGCAACCAATGCACTGTCCGACAATTTTCTGTACGACGCCCCGGTTTTCCTGCAGCTCGATTCGTTCGATCAGATTCAGGCGAGCGTCTTCCAGCTCACGCGCTCGCCGGGTAAGAAGATCGTGTATCTTGGCAGCTTGCTGCTGGTACTCGGCATCTTCTCAATGTTTTACGTGCGCGAGCGGCGTCTGTGGCTGTGGCTGAAAGACACGCCGGATGGCGGCAGTTCGGTATTGATGGCGGTGTCGACCACGCGCCGCACACTGGATTTCGAAAAGGAATTCGCCCGTACGAAGGCGGAGATCGACGAGATCGTCACAAAACGATAAGGGTGAGACAGATGGAGTTATCGCAAAACTATTCGGAAGTCTCGTGGCTGCGCCGCCGCAGCGTTGGCGACTGGCTGTTCGCGCTGGCGCTGGCGATCGGGGCGGGCTTTGCTCTGAATCGCTACGGCCATTACATGGATTACTACGAGCACACGATTCTGGTGCTCTGCGTGCCGGCTTTTGCGCTGTTGGGCTGGCATTGGCGGTCCGTGCGGTGGCTGATGGCCGGAATCGCGATTCTCGCCCTTTCGGGCATCGGGTTGTATCACCACGATCTGGCGCGCGCCGATCAGGCCTTCCTGCTCAAGTATTTCCTTTCGAGTCAGTCGGCCATCCTGTGGATGAGTGCGTTGTTCTTCCTGGCGACGACCTTCTACTGGGGAGGCTTGATCGCACGCTCGCCGTTCGGTGCGAGCGTCGGCTCGACGCTGTGCTGGGCCGCCGTGCTGCTTGGCTTCACCGGCATGATGGTGCGTTGGTACGAATCGTATCTCGTGGGCGCCGACGTCGGCCATATCCCGATTTCGAACCTGTACGAAGTGTTCGTGCTCTTCTGCATGATCACGGCGCTGTTCTACCTTTACTACGAACATCACTACGAGACGCGCGCGCTCGGGCCGTTCGTGCTGCTCGTGATCAGCGCGGCGGTCGGTTTCAATCTCTGGTACAGCGTGGCGCGTAGTGCCTATGAGATCCAGCCGCTGGTGCCGGCGTTGCAGAGCTGGTGGATGAAGATCCACGTGCCCGCGAATTTCATCGGTTACGGCACGTTCTCGCTTGCGGCGATGGTCTCGGTGGCGTATCTGCTCAAGTCGAGCGAAAACAAGCGTCTGGCCCTGGCCGGCAAGCCGCTCGACAGCGGATTCTTCTCGTCGCGCCTGCCGTCGCTCGAACTGCTCGATGACCTGATGTACAAGGCGATCGCCGTCGGTTTCGCGTTCTTCACGATCGCGACGATTCTCGGCGCGCTGTGGGCGGCCGACGCATGGGGCGGTTACTGGAGCTGGGATCCGAAGGAGACCTGGGCGCTGATCGTGTGGCTGAACTACGCGGCGTGGCTGCACATGCGGCTGATGAAGGGATTGCGGGGTGTGGTGGCGGCCTGGTGGTCGTTGACGGGCCTGCTGATCACGACGTTCGCATTCCTCGGCGTGAACATGTTCCTCTCGGGGCTGCACAGCTACGGTCAACTCTGACGGGCGTCGTCGCCTCGGGCGCGACTCGAAAGCCGCCGCACGCGGGTGCCGGCGGCTTTTTTTGTCATGTCGTATGATTTTTCGCACCGGGAGGGAGGGAACGACGCTGTCTCGGTGCCAGTCTCAACGTTGACATGGACAGGTGATTCCGCAAATTTGCGGAATCGGCAACGGTGCCGGAAAGGCCAGGCAGGAGGGGGCATCATGAGTCAAGATCAGTCGCGGCTGCGCGGGGCGGATATTCCGGCGAGCGACATCACGCCTCGCGAGGTGGTGACCGCGCGCCGGCGCTTTCTGCGCGCGTCGGGTGCCGGGTTGACGGGGTTGGGCGGCGCTGCCCTCGGCGTGCTGCCGCAGCAGTCGGCCTTCGCGGCTGACAGTCCTGGCGTCGGACTGGCGAAACTGACGGCTGCGCGCAACGCGCGTTACGTCATCACCGACAAGACGACCGATATCAACGACGTCACCACCTACAACAACTTCTACGAGTTCGGCACCGACAAGTCCGATCCGTCGCGCCGCGCCAGCACGCTCAAGCCGCACCCGTGGCAGGTCGCGATCGAGGGCGAGGTCCGGCAGCCGAAGGTCTTCGACATCGATGCGCTGCTCAAGCTCGCGCCGCTCGAGGAGCGTGTCTATCGCCATCGCTGCGTTGAGGGGTGGTCGATGGTGATCCCCTGGGTCGGCTACTCGCTGTCCGAACTCATCCGCCGAGTGCAGCCGACGGGCAACGCGAGGTATGTGGAATTTGTGACGCTTGCCGATCCGAAGCAGATGCCAGGGCTGTCGTATCCGGTGCTGAGTTGGCCGTATGTGGAGGGACTGCGGATGGACGAAGCGATGCATCCGCTGTCACTGCTGACTTTCGGATTGTACGGTGAGGTGCTGCCAAACCAGAATGGCGCGCCGGTGCGCATGGTGGTGCCATGGAAGTACGGGTTCAAGAGCGCCAAATCGATCGTCGCGATTCGTTTCGTCGAGAAAATGCCACTGACGAGTTGGAATCGCGCGGCGCCGGACGAGTATGGCTTCTACTCGAACGTGAATCCCAACGTCGATCATCCGCGCTGGAGTCAGGCGACCGAGCGTCGCATTGGCGACGGCGGTATTTTCACGCCCAAGCGCAAGACGCTGATGTTCAATGGTTACGGCGATCAGGTGGCCAGCCTGTACCAGGGCATGGATCTGCGAAAATTCTTTTGAACGGACGCGCCGCGTCGATTTGCCGATATGTCCATCACGCCACGTCATCCGGGCGAGGGTTCTGGCGCCACCGTCGAGGCGGCGGCGCCCACCCCCGGTAGCGGTTTGCCGTCAGCCGGTGCCGATGCGCGCGCGGCTAATCATTCGGTGCAAGACCGGCAACTATGGCTGCCCTGGGTGAAAGCGGTCGTGTTCCTGTTCGCGCTGTCGCCGGGGCTGCGACTGATTGCGTATGGCATGACGGATCGGTTGGGCGCCAATCCGGTCGAGTTCATCACTCGTTCGACCGGCACCTGGACGCTGGTCATGCTTTGCGCCACGCTCGCGATCACGCCGATGCGACGCTTGTCGGGCATGGTTTGGCTGCTGAGGTTACGTCGCATGCTTGGACTGTTCGCGTGCTTCTACGGCGCGCTGCATTTCGCCACGTATGTCTGGCTGGATCAGTGGTTCGATTGGTCGAGCATCCTGCGCGACGTGTCGGGCAAGCGACCCTTCATCACCGTGGGGTTCGCGGCATTCGTGCTGATGGTGGCGTTGGCGCTGACGTCGCCGCACGCGGTGGTTCGGCGCATGGGCGGGCGGCGCTGGCAGCGGTTGCATCGCTTGATCTATGCGATTGCCGTGCTGGCGATCCTGCACTACTGGTGGATGAAAGCGGGCAAGAACGATCTGGCCCAGCCGGCGGTCTACGCGACCGTGGTCGCGAGCCTGCTCGGCGCCCGTGTGTGGTGGGCGCTTCGCAGACGGCGGACTCAGGCGTGGTCGGGCAGCAGTCGTTCGCCCGCGAAGAGCGACTCGACCGTTTCACGTTCGCGAACGAGGTAGGCTTCGTTGCCGTCGACCATGACTTCGGCGGCGCGCGGGCGCGTATTGTAGTTGGAACTCATCGTGAAGCCGTAGGCGCCTGCCGAGCGAATGGCGAGTAGATCGCCGGGCGCAATCGCCAAGGCGCGGTCTCGACCCAGCCAGTCGCCGCTTTCGCACACGGGGCCCACGACGTCGTAAATCACCGCGTCGACGGCACGTCGCTCGACCGGATCGATGCCGTGATAGGCCTCATACATCGCAGGACGCGCCAGATCGTTCATCGCCGCATCGACGATGGCGAAGTTCTTCGTCTCACCATGCTTGAGGAACTCCACGCGCGTGAGCAGGACGCCGGCATTGCCGACGAGCGAGCGACCAGGCTCGAACAGCACTTGACGGTGCCCGTGGCCGCGCTGGGCGATGTGATCGAGCAGCGTGGTGGCGAACGCGGTGATATCGGGGGGCGTTTCGTCCGTATAAGTGATGCCCAGGCCGCCGCCCACGTCGATGTGGTGCAGCGAGATGCCTGCCGCTTCGAGCTTTTCGACCAGATCGAGCACCTTGTCGGTGGCGTCGAGATACGGCGAGATTTCCGTGATCTGCGAGCCGATATGGCAGTCGATGCCGACGACTTCGAGGTTCGGCATGGCGGCGGCAGCGCGATAGGCGTCGAAGGCTTCTTCGTAGGCTACGCCGAACTTGTTGCCGCGCAGGCCGGTGGAAATGTACGGATGCGTCTTGGCGTCGACGTTCGGGTTCACGCGCAGCGAAACGCGAGCGCGCTTGCCCGCTTGCCCGGCCACATCATTGAGTCTGTCCAGTTCGGGACGCGATTCGACGTTGAAGCAGAAAACGTTCTTTTCCAATGCGTAGCGCATTTCGTCGGCGTGCTTGCCGACGCCCGAGAACACGGCGCGCTTCGGATCGCCGCCCGCCGCGATCACGCGAGCGAGTTCACCGGCGGACACGATGTCGAAACCCGCACCGAGCTTGGCGAACACGCCCAGCACGGCGAGGTTCGAGTTCGCCTTGGCCGCGTAGTGCACGGCGGCATTGCGGCCTTCGCAGGCCTTGGCATAAGCCTGATAGGCGCTTGTCAGGGCCGCCTTCGAATAGACATACAGCGGCGTGCCGAAACGCTCGGCGAGGGCCGGCAGTGCAACGCCCTCGGCATGGAGTACGTCGTTGCGGTAGGAAAAGATGGCGTCGGACATCGCGAAAACTCGGTAATCAACTAGGGCACGCCGCGCAGGCGGATGGCTTCCGGCCGGCTGAATTCGGCTTGTTCCGGATGGTCGTGGCTTATTCCGGCTTCGCCGCCGGAAGCGACGCGGCCGGCGGTACGTCCACCGACGGGCCTCGCTGTGGTTCGGGCACGAGCGGTGGCGGGGGCAGCGGGGCCCCCGGCGGCGGCGTCGGTTTCACCGGGCGGGCGGGAATGTACAGTGGCCCGGCCTGACCGCAACCGGCCAATACGCTCAACAGGGCAATCGACGCTACAATCGCGCAGGTTCGAATAGGTGCAGTCATGGGGGTATCGCCGCGTGGTGCGGCATGCAAACGATGACGCAAACCGTGGAGTTTAGCATGACGGAAAGTGAATTCCTGGCGCTGGCCGAAGCTGTGTTGGCGCAGGTCGAGGCGACTGTCGAGGACAGCGACGTGGATATCGACTGCGAACGAACGGGCAACGTCCTGACGCTCGAATTCGAAGACGGCAGCAAGATCATCGTCAACCTGCAAACGCCGATGAGCGAAATCTGGGTGGCCGCGCGTTCGGGCGGCTACCACTACCGTCTCAAGGGCGACGAATGGCGCGATACGCGCGACGGTACCGAACTGTTTGAGGCCCTGTCGCGCTTCGCGTCACAACAGGCGGGCGAAACGGTAACGTTGCAGGCCGAATGACAGCGAAACTGCAGCGCGGCGGGCGCACCGAAATCGACGCCGCCGTGCGGACTGGGCGGTCCGGGAGATTGCCGCGCCGCCGCCCATTCACCCTTCAGGGCTTGTTGTTGAACATGTCCAGGATACGCTGACGCTCCTGACGGTCCACCGGCGCGGGACTCGGCTGGGCGGGCATATGACCGGGCAGCGGTCCCGCCGACGGCCCCAAACCCGCCGAGCCGTCCGGCACGGTATCGGCGCTCAGGCCGACGGTACTCACCGCGCGTCCCGGCGGATAGTCGTCAAAGTAGTAATCGCCATTCGCCTGAATGATCCCCGGTGGTACCGCACGCGTCGATTCCGGCACGCCACGCAAGGCTTTGGCCATGTAGTCGATCCAGATCGGCAGCGCCAGACCGCCCCCGGTTTCGCGGTCCCCCAGATTGCGTGGCTGGTCGAAGCCGATCCAGGCAACGCCAACCAACTGCGACTGAAAGCCGGCAAACCAGGCGTCGTGCGAGTCGTTTGTCGTTCCCGTCTTGCCTGCCAGATCACTGCGTTTGAGCACATTGGTCTTGGCGGCCGTGCCGCGCGTAGCAACGTCGTGCAACATCGAATCCATAATGAACGCGTTGCGCGCCGAAATGGCCCGGATCGATTCGTCGCCCGCAGTGGACGGCTTTTCCTCCATGATCACATTGCCCTTCGAATCGGTGATGCGCGCCACAATGAACGGATTTACGCGGAAGCCGCCATTGGCAAACACGGCGTAGGCGCTCGCCATTTGCAGTGGTGTGACCATCCCCGCGCCCAGCGCCATCGGCAGATAGGCAGGGTGCTTGTCCGCCTCGAAGCCGAAGCGTCCAATGAATTTTTGTGCGTAGCCCGGGGTAATGCTCTGCAGGATACGAATCGACACGAGGTTGCGCGAGCGCATCAGCGCGACGCGCATCGGCATCGGCCCATCGAAGCCGCCGCCGTAGTTCTTCGGCTCCCACGGCTGCCCGCCTGTCTGCGCCGCCGAGAAGTACAACGGTGCGTCGTTGATGATCGTTGCCGGTGCGAAGCCCTTTTCGAGCGCCGCCGAGTAAATGAACGGCTTGAAGCTGGAGCCCGGCTGACGCCAGGCCTGCGTGACGTGGTTGAACTTGTTTCGGCTGAAGTCGAAGCCGCCGACGAGCGAGCGAATCGCGCCGTTCTGCGGGTCGAGCGACACGAATGCCGCTTCGATGTCCGGCATCTGCACAATCCGCCAGTTGTGCTTCGCATCCTGGGTCACACGGATCACCGAGCCCGGGCGAATCTTCTGCTTCGGCTGGGCCTTCGCGCTCAATCCCGCCGCCGCAAAGCGCAGGCCCTCGCCGGTCACGGTCACGTCGTCACCGTTCAGGAGCACGGCTTTGACCTGCTGCGGCGATGACGAGAGCACGACGGCGGCGACCATATCGCCGCTGTCCGGATGCTCGACCAGCGTGTCGTCGATCAGTTGTTCGCGCTCGTCCTGGTCGTTTGGAAGGTCGATATTGGCTTCGGGCCCGCGATAGCCATGACGTAACTCGTAGGCCATGACGCCGGCGCGCAGCGCTTCGTAGGCAGCTTCCTGATCGGCCGAATTGATCGTTGTGTAGACGTTCAAGCCGCGCGTGTAGATCTCGTCCTTGAACTGCGCGTAGAGCAGTTGGCGAACCATTTCGGCCACGTACCCGGCATGAACGCTGAACTCGCTGCCCAGCCCGCGTACCACCAGTTCCTGCGCGATGGCCTGGTCGTATTCGGACTTCGAGACGTACCCAAGGTCGTACATTCGCTTGAGGATGTACTCCTGGCGGATGCGGGCGCGCTTGTAATTGACGATCGGGTTATAGGCCGAAGGGGCCTTGGGCAGGCCGGCGAGCATGGCGGCCTCGGCGAGCGTGATGTCCTTCAGATCCTTGCCGAAATAAACCCGCGCAGCGCTGGCGAACCCATAGGCGCGTTCGCCGAGATAGATCTGATTCATATACAGCTCGAGAATCTGATCCTTCGTGAGGCGCGACTCGATCTTGTAGGCGAGAAGCGCTTCATAGATCTTGCGCGTGTAGGTCTTCTCGCTTGAGAGGAAGAAGTTGCGCGCGACTTGCATCGTGATCGTGCTGGCGCCTTGCGCGGATCCACCACGCGCGAAGTTGGCGATGCCCGCGCGGAAGATGCCGATGAAGTCGACCCCGCCGTGCTGATAGAAGCGGTCGTCCTCGATGGCGAGGACGGCCTTCTTCATCACGTCGGGAATATCGGAGAAGCGCACCAGATTACGGCGCTCTTCACCGAACTCGCCGATCTGGATGTCGTCGGCGGTGTAGATGCGCAGCGGAATCTTCGGCCGGTAGTCCACGATCGTGTCGAGCGACGGCAATTGCGGCGTCATCACCACCAGGATGTACCCCGCGAGCAGCGCGCCACACACGACCATCGCGGCGAACAGGCCAGCGAACCACAGCGTAATGCGCAGCCAGAGAGAGCGGCGCGGCGTGGGTGGGCGCTTGTCGCGGGGTGTCTCGGTTTGGGGTGTGCTTGCCATGGGGGAACCGGAAAAATCAGTGAACCGATTATAACGAACGACTCGACGCCTCTCGCCGCAGCCCCCCGAAATCGGAGTTCTGGCCTATGGGGTATAGGAGTCGGACGAGAAAGGACCGGCGCGGATTCCTAAACCGCGTCGCGTTGGCCCGGCGGCCGTGAGGATTCGGACTGGTCCGATTGGGCTGCTGCGTCGCGCTGGATAGCATCGATGACATCGACTGGGTGAGAGACGGGAGGATGTCATGATCGAAGCAGTTCTGCGCGGTGTGCGCCACATGGGCAGCCAACTGGCGGCGGCGTTGCCGCGTGCCGGGGGCGGCGGTTGCGGTATTCATTTCGACGCTGGCGGCATGCATTTCGTTCGCCTGACCCGGGTGGCCGGACCCGCGCAGTTGCGTCTGGACGCCTGCGGGACTGCCGTGCTCGAGGACGACATATTGCGCGGCGCATCGATCGTCAAACCGGAGGCCGCCGCGCGTCGGCTGGAGGAGCTGTTGGAGCGACTCGGCACCCATGCGCAGGATCTGCGCGACGACACCCTCGTACTGGCACTGCCCGCCCACGGACTGAAAACGCAGGTCATCGAGTGTCCGGAGGATTTGCCGCCGCGTGCGTTGCGAGCGTGGTGCGAGCGCCGTGCCGCCTTGCTGCTGCCCGGTGACGGCGATCCCGCCTTGCGCCATCGCGTGGGCGTGACGTGGGCCGACCCGGGCAACTATCGGCTGCGTTTGTACGCCTGTGAGGCGGAACTGGTCGATAGCCGCGTCGCGGTGCTCGAAATGTCGGGACTTCGGGTGCATGCGACCGATGCGGCGCACGAGGCCGGGCGACGGGCCTTCCGATGGGCATGGCCGGTCGGTGGCGAAGCCATCGCGCAGGCGTCGCCGCGGGCACCGATGGGGTTGCTGCAAATCGACGCGCATCACCTCGATCTATCGGTCTTCGATGGACACACCTGCGTGGCCGACGTCAGAGAACGTTTCGACGGTATCGGCGGCCATCCAGACGCGTTGGCAAGCGTGGTGCGCGAGTTGTCGGGCAAGCTGCCCGTCGCCGTAGGCGTCATGCATATCGCGACGCAAGGCGCGAGTCTTGGGGAACTCGTGGCGATCTGCGACGCGCTCGGCGCGGCCTGCGGTATCCCTGTGCGGCCATTCGATCCGCTGAGACGATTCGAATCGTCGCGTCCGTCCGGGCCACGACGCCAGACTTTCGCGCAGCGGACTGCGCTTGCCGTGCCATGCGGACTGGCGTTGCGTGCCATGTCGATGAGGGGCGTGACATGCGAATGAAGGTGCAATTTCCTCCACTCGATTTCCTCCCCACGCTCGCCCAGCGCCGGCAGCGCGAGTTTGCGCGGCAATGGCGAATATGGGGGTGCGTGGCCGCGTGTGGTGGGCTCGCGTCGCTCGCGCCGATGGCTCGCGACATCTCCCTGCGCCAGCAAACGCAGGCGCAAGTGACGGCGCTACGTGCGGCGAGCGAGAAACTCGGCGGGCAGATCGCTGCGTTCGAGACGGCCGGGCGTGAGTTGGCGGCCATGGATGCCCATCGCCGGGCGGCCGCGGCGTTGATCGAGCGTCGGCAGCCCGTCGCAAACCGATTGCTCGACATCATGCGCGCGTGCGCCGACGGCGTGCGATTGACATCCGTAAAAATCGGCGAGGATCAAGCGCGCGTCGAGGGCTATGCAACGACGCAATCACGCGTGCGCGAAACGCAGAAGCGATTGCGGACGCTGCCATGGGTGCGCAAAGTCGCGGAAGTCGAATCGAGCGTGGTCCCGGAGGCCGTCAGGCGTCAGTGGGCCGGCGGAGCGACTCAGGCCTCTGTGCCGACCCTTCGCCGCTTCACATTGCGTATCGAACTCAAGCGTGCACCGAGGCCCGTTGCGCTTTCGGTCACCGCGGAGGTCGATGGGCTGCCGAGTGAGGAGGTGCCCGATGTACGGTGAACGCCCTCCGCCGGATGATGTCCGCGACATTTTTCGTGATGCAGCAGACCGCTGGCGTGCGCGATGGACGGCGTGGACGTCAGTCTCGCCGGCCGAGTGGGCGCCGCTGGTGCGCTGGGGACTGGTCATCCTTGCCTGGCTGTTGGGGCTGCTGATGGCGTGGTCGGTCTGGTGGCTGGTCGGCCTGCCCGTAAGGGCAACTTTGCAGAAGGATCTTGGCGCCGAGCAGCAGAGGTGGGATCGGGCGAACGACGCCGCGCGTCGCTTACCCGCATTGATGGCAACGCTGCGTGATGCCGAGGCCGAGACGATGGCTTGGCATCGCCGGCTTCCGCTCGCTGCACAGAGGGTGGGGGAAGCGGCAGCCGAGGCGAGCGAAGGCGCGGGCGCGTCGGCACGGCACTCGGCGGCATCCTCGCTACCGGACCTCGCTGACGACACGCGCTCGGCGTGGCGTGCCGATCTCGAGCGCCTTGCTGCACGTTCGGGCCTGACGCTGGAGGCAGCGCGGCCGGGGCCCGCCGCGTCGAGCGGGGACCTCGAAATCGAGCGTGCCGAAATGCGTGTCGGGGGGCGCGTCGCGAATCTGCTCGATTGGCTCGCCGAGGTCGACCGGATGCCTCGGCATCTATCGATCGAGCGCCTGTCGCTTCAGGGGCCGGCGTTGGGAACTTCCGGTGCGACGGTAGTGGCGGAGGCCGAGGCGGGGGTCACGGCCATGGTGGCCGCCTACGCCTGGCGACGTCCCGCAGACCTTCCCGGCATGCCTGCCGGGCGTTCCTTGCCGGCGTTACCGCCGCCAGCCCCGCCTTGGCAGATGCCGGCGGACACGATCGACGTGTTTCGTACGCCACTGACGCGCCGCTCAGCTCAGGACGCCGTGACGATGGCGGCGTCCGGCCCGCAGTCGTCGGTCGACGACGGCACGCCTGTCGGATCGATGCGTGCGGGATCGCGGCGGGTCGTGCTTCACCGGACGTCGGCTGCCGAATTGGCGGCGACCTGGAGCGAAGGTCCACCGCGACAGGGGCCGGCGGCGGAAGACTCCGACGCGTTGAGCGTCGACGTGACGCTCCATGGCGTGGAGGCCGCCGATGCGTTACGGGCGTTCGCCCGTCTGACCGGGCGCAGCGTGGTGATTGGCGAGCGCGTCGTCGGGCGTCTCGACATGGAAGTGCAGCGCGTCTCGGCGGCTGTGGCGTTTGACGTCATGGTCCGGAGTGCCGGTCTCGGCGTTCAATCGTTGAACGGCGTCGACTGGATTGCCCCGCGTGCCGACCTGCTGGCTGACGAGCAGACGCAACTCGAAGCGGCCGCGAAGCGCGAGGCGTTGCTGCCGCTGGCCAGCCGTCGCTTCACGCTGAACTATCCGCGTGCATTGGCGCTGCGGGAGATCATCATGGGCGAAAAGGACCGCAAGGGGCAACGATTGTTGTCCGTGCGAGGCAGCCTGATTGCCGATCCGCGCACGAACCAATTGTTCGTGACCGATTTGCCGGAAAAGCTCGATGCGCTGGCTAAATTCATCGCACGAATCGACGTTCCGGTCCGTCAAGTGCTGATTGAGGCCCGCATTGTCGAGGCCGACGACCGCTTCAGCGAGTCGCTCGGTGTCCGGCTCACGGGACACCACGGTCGCGGCGAAGGCCAGCAGAAGCGCGGCGAGCGGCCGGCCGCGGAGGGGGCGCGGGGTGTCGGGGGCACGAATAGCGGAGGGGGAACGCCATCGGGCAGTGCGCTCGACATTGGCTTGCCCGCGGCGGCGCTGGCCGGCGTGGTGCCGCCGAGCTTGGCGATCACGCTTTTTGGCCGCTCCGCCACGCGCTTGCTGCAACTGGAACTCTCGGCATTGGAGACAAGCGGGCGAGGTCGTGTCGTCTCCCGGCCTCGCGTGGTCACGGCGGACAAGGTTCAGGCACTCATTGAACAGGGCACGGAGCTGCCTTACCAGACGCAAAGTGGCCGCCGCAATGCAACGTCGATTCAATTCCGAAAGGCCACGTTGAGGCTCGAAGTGACGCCGCTCATTACCCCGGACGGTCAGGTGATTCTGGATGTCGACGTGCGCAAGGACAGTGTCGGGCAGGCGGTGGCACAGGGATTCGCCGTGGATACCCGACATGTCAAGACGCAGGTGCAGGTCGAGGACGGAGGGACGGTGGCCATCGGCGGGATCTACCAGGAAGAACGGCGCGACAGTCGAGCCGGCGTGCCGTGGTTGAGCGATGTGCCGTTGCTGGGCGCGCTGTTTCGCAACCGCGCCAACGAAGACCGCCGTACGGAGCTGCTGGTGTTTCTGACGCCCAGTGTGGTGCCCGAGGGTCGGAAGGGCGGCGAGGCCGAGGATAATGCGGCCTCCTCGGGCGCCTCGCCCAAGCCCTCGAAAAACGACCTGCCTTCCGGTCATCCTCGGCTCACCGGAGTGCGCTCCGAGTTGACGCGTTCCGCACGCCCGACGCATATCCCGGTATCATCGGGGGCTGGAACCCAAATATCAGCGATTTATGCTGGAAAACGTAATACTTGTCGGACTGATGGGGGCGGGCAAGACCACGGTTGGGCGCGCAGTGGCGCGACGTCTTGGGCGGCAGTTCTATGACTCCGATCATGAGATTGAAGCGCGCACGGGTGTGCGCATTCCGATCATCTTCGAGCACGAAGGCGAGGACGGCTTCCGTCAGCGCGAAGCCCAGACCATCGACGAACTCACCCAACGCAGCGGAATCGTACTCGCCACCGGCGGGGGCGCGGTGCTGCGCGCGGAAAATCGCGAACACATCAAGTCGCGCGGCACGGTGGTCTATTTGCGCGCCAATCCGCATGACCTCTGGCTGCGCACACGTCGTGACAAGAACCGCCCGTTGCTGCAAACGGCCGATCCACGCGCGCGTCTCGAGCAGTTGTTCAAAGAGCGCGACGCGCTATATCGCGAGTGCGCGACCTTCGTCATCGAAACGGGTCGGCCGAGCGTGAATGCGCTCGTCAACATGGTGTTGATGCAACTGGAGGTCGCGGGAATCGTTCCCAGCAGCGCCGGCCTGCCATCCGATTCGCCTGACGATCGGCATGACGGCGTGCATGGCGACGAGCCGGACGGTGCGCACGGTGACGGTGAAGCCGCTCGGGCGGCCGGGGGCGACGCGAAGCTGGCGCAGGCCGAGCGCGATGATGCATCGCAGACAACGTCCGTATCGCCTGCGCCCGACACCTTTCCTCGCTGATATCGCCGATATCGCTGACCATGACAACAAGCGGCATGAAGACCCTCAAACTCGATCTGGGCGAGCGCGCCTATCCGATCCACATCGGCACCGATCTGCTCACGCAGGAGGCCTTGTTCGCGCCGCACGTGCGCGGCACGCACGCCGTGATCGTGACGAACACGACCGTCGCCCCGCTTTACGCCGAGCGCGTCGCGGCAACGCTGCAACGGCTCGGAAAGCGTGTGGTCACCGCTGTGCTGCCCGACGGCGAGGCGCACAAGAACTGGCAAACGCTCAACCTGATTTTCGACGAACTGCTTGGCGCTCAGGCGGACCGCAAGGCGACATTGATCGCGCTGGGCGGCGGAGTCGTCGGCGACATGACCGGGTTTGCCGCCGCCTGCTACATGCGCGGTGTCCCGTTCGTGCAGGTGCCAACGACACTGCTTGCACAAGTGGATTCGTCGGTCGGTGGCAAGACGGGGATCAACCACCCACTCGGCAAGAATATGATCGGAGCGTTCTGGCAGCCGAGCGCCGTGCTGGCCGACATCGGCACGTTGTCCACGTTGCCGGATCGTGAGCTGGCCGCCGGTCTGGCGGAAGTGATCAAGCATGGCGCGATCGCCGATGAACAGTACTTTGACTGGATCGAGGCGAATATCGAAGCGTTGAATGCCCGCGATACGGCGGCACTGACCTACGCCGTGCAGCGCTCGTGCGAGATCAAGGCGCAGGTCGTCGCCAGCGACGAACGCGAACAGGGCCTGCGTGCCACGCTGAACTTCGGTCATACGTTCGGCCATGCCATTGAAGCGGGCCTCGGGTATGGCGAATGGCTGCATGGCGAGGCGGTCGGGTGCGGCATGGTCATGGCGTCCGATCTGTCGGCGCGTCTGGGCTTTATCGACGCGGCGTTTGTCCCGCGAATCAAGGCGCTGATCGTGGCGGCCAAGCTGCCGGTCACGGGGCCGGATCTGGGTGAGGATCGCTACATCGATCTGATGCGCGTCGACAAGAAGGCGGAAGGCGGGGACATCCGCTTCGTACTACTCAACCGGCTGGGGCAGGCGTTCATGACGGGCGTTCCCGAGGCCGAGCTTCGCGCGACGTTGCGCGCCAACATCTAGTAAAGGAGGGCTGGCGATGATCGATTACGAAGCGTCGCTTGCCTCCTACGCGGCGCGCTCGAGCGCGTCACGCGGACGGCGGTTTGCGGAACCTGCGCCTACGACGCGGACCGAATTTCAGCGCGACCGCGACCGCATCATTCATTCGACGGCGTTCCGCCGGCTCGAATACAAGACGCAAGTGTTCGTGAATCACGAGGGCGACCTGTTTCGCACGCGCCTGACACACAGTCTGGAAGTGGCGCAGATCGGCCGGTCGATCGCGCGAAATCTGCGCGTCAGCGAGGATCTCGTCGAGGCGATCGCACTGGCGCACGACCTCGGTCACACGCCCTTCGGTCACGCCGGGCAGGACGCACTCAACGCCTGCATGCAAGATTACGGCGGGTTTGAGCACAATCTGCAGAGCCTTGTCGTTGTCGACGAACTCGAAGAGCATTACGGCGGCTTCGACGGGTTGAACCTCTGTTTCGAGACGCGCGAGGGCATTCTCAAGCACTGTTCGCGCGCGAATGCGAGAGGGCTGGGTGAGCTTGGCGAGCGATTTCTGAAGGGGCGGCAGCCTGGGATGGAAGCGCAGATCGCCAATCTTGCGGACGAGATCGCTTACAACAATCACGATATCGACGATGGTGTGCGCTCCGGCCTGTTGTCGCTCGATCAACTCGACGACGTGCCGCTCTGGAAACGCTATTGCGCCGAGGCGAGGCTTGCATGGCCGGAAATTTCCGGCCGGCGGCTGGTGCACGAAACGACGCGACGGATTATCAATGCGCTGATCGTCGACCTGATCACGACCACGCGTCAACGCGTGGCCGACGCTTCGCCGTTCTCCATTGACGATGTGCGTGGCGCGGGACCGTTGGTGGCCTTTAGCGGCGAGATGCGCGAGCAGGCCGGGCGACTCAAGCGGTTTCTGTTCGAGAATCTCTACCGGCACTATCTGGTGATGCGCATGGCAGCGAAAGCGCAGCGCATCGTTCAGGAGTTGTTCAACGCGTTTCTTGCCGATCCCCGCTTGCTGCCACCCAACTACCGCACCGAGCACGCAGCGGATCAGCCACGCTGGATCGCGCACTACATTGCCGGAATGACGGATCGCTACGCAATCAAGGAATACAGCCGTCTCTTTACCATCGAGCCGACGCTCTGACGCGTGCCTCGGGAGACGATGCGAAACAGCCGGCTTTCGCCGGCTGTTTCGCTATTGCCACCTCGCGTGTGACGATGAGGGCCGGTATCCCGACGCATCACGTTCGATGTCTGCCGGTGCACAACGGCACCGCCGGCGAGTGAGTTAGCTGCGTCCCGCAATGAATCCGAGCACGAGCGCAACAGCCGCTACCGTGCCAACGGTCTGCCATGGGCGCTCGTGGACATAGCCGTCGGCTTCTTCCCAGACCTCGTTGGCGCGACGGCGCAGGTTGGCGCGGGCATCGCCAAACTCGCTGCGCGCTTCACGAAGCTTGTCGCCGATCTCGGCGCGCAGCGCCTCAATATCCGATGCCGACTTCGCGTTGGACAGCGCGTGGTCCAGATCGTCGAGCAGATCGCGCACGCGTGAAGAGACGTCCTGACTCGCCAGACGTGCCGCGCGTGCGGTACGTCGGCCGGCAAAGCGCGCATCGTCGAGGCTGCTGTTGAGTACCGTTTCCGCTTTCGAGGCAATTCCCATTTTCAGACTCCCAAGAGGTGGTATTGAAATGCGGCGTCCGTCAGACTCGGGGAACGACGGCGCCGGTGGAACCCTGAGGCGAACGGCCATTATGGCGCGACCGTTCGCGTGCGTACACCTTCAGAGACTTTCGGGAAACGAAGAAAGTTGCGTCGCGTTGGCTGAAGATCGTGTGAGAATGGGCTGACATCGCGGCCGGAAATACGAAAACGCCGCACGGGGCGGCGTTTTCTAGACGGCTTGAATCGATTTCGTTGCGCCAAGTCAGACCGAATGCAAGCGCTGGCGTGAGCCGGAAAGCTGGCTTGGCGCGGAACTTAGAAGCGGTAACCCAGCGACAGGAACGTGACCACCGGGTTCAGCTTGACCTTGGCTTCGCTGGTCGTGGTGATCGGGCCGCGGGTGGTCGTCAGCTTGGCGGTGGTGCTGACCGGGATGTACGACACGGAGAATGCGAGCGTCCAGTGCTTGTCCATGTTGTAGTTGATACCCGCGTTGAACACTGGCGCCCACGAATTGGTGAGCTTGGCCGTTGTGTTGCCGCCTGGGCCGCCCGTCAATGCATTGCTGGCCAGCGATTGGAAGCCCGGCGTCAGTTCAATGTTCGTATACCAGAAGTAGCTGACCCCAAGGCCGACGAAGGGACGCCATGTATCGTTTGCCTGTCCGAAGTAATACTTCAGCAACAAGGCCGGGCTCCACTGCTTGGCCGATGCCAGCGAACCGCCACCTGGCAGCGCGAGGTTGCCCTGTCCGTAGAGGCGGAACTTCGGCGCGAAGCCGGTGACGGCTTCCACGGCGATGTTGTCGGTAAAGAAGTGGGCAAACGTGAGGCCCGCGGTGTCGGCGTCGTCGACTTGGGCACCCGTATTGCCCAGTCGGCTATTCACTGCCGCGGCCAGACCCGGAACGTTCGATCCGGTCACATTCAGTGGATCGCTGGAAACCTGGGGCGAGAGGTGGAACCAGCCAAGGTTGACAACGTTATCGCCGGCTTGCTGTGCAAACGCGGCCCCGGACACCGTGAGCGTGGCCACGGCAGCCATCGTCAAATGCTTCAACTTCATCGATTCGTCTCCTGCTCAAGATTCTTTATTGTCGAGAATTTCGGTAAATGAAATTCAGGGCCATTATGCCGACGGGGCATAGCAGCGGAAAGCAAGAGTCTGGAGTGCGCGCTCTAAAGGTGTTGTTTCCATGCATCGACTCATGGAATGCCCCTAGAAAAGTGCGCTGGACGGGCGAAAAGCGCGCCCTGACGCCCAGGGCACGCCTTTAGGATTTCACTGCGGAGTCCGATATGTCGAACGCATTCTGCGTCCCGCACGCTGAGTCTAGAACTTGTAGCCGAGCGAGACGAAGGTGACAATCGGGTTCAGTTTGATCTCGGCGTCGGAGGAGGAGAGGACCGTTCCGTCCTGCGCCTTGATCTTGATGTTCGCGGTGGTCTTGAGGGGAACGTAAGAAACCGAGGCGCTGGCGACCCAGTGTTTGTCGAAGGCATAGGACACGCCGGCATTGAAAACGGGTTGCCACGACGCCGACGATTTCGCTTCGACGGTGGTCGGCCCGTTATGCCCGGAAGTGAACGCGAGCACGCTGCCGAAATTCTGATTCAACGCCGCTTCGAAATTCGGATTGAGATTGACGTTCGTGAAGAACGTATAACTCACACCGACCCCCAGAAACGGGCGCCAGGTGGAATTGGCCTGGCCGAAGTAATACTGGAACACAAGCGCCGGACTCCATTGACGAACGCTCTGCACAATCGGATTGTTTTGTGGCGCGCCAAGGTCGATACTCGTGAGCGCGCCGGCCAGTCCCGGCGGTGCGATCACGCCTTGTCCGGTAAGCTTGAACTTGGCGGGAATGCCGGCAACCGTCTGTACGGCAATGTTGTCGGTGACAAAGTGGGTGATGACGAGGCCGAGCGTGTCGGCGTTACTGACCTTCGCTCCGCTTCCGGGGGACGTGAAGTTCGACGGCACCAGGCTTGGAGTGAGCCCTTCCTGGGTGACACTTGTGGTCATCGGCTTGCTGGAGTCTTGCGGCGCGATGTGAAACCATCCGAGATTGACGACGTTGTCGCCGGCTTGTTGTGCACTGGCGCGGGTGGGCGCCAGGGAAACGAAGAGTCCGAGCGCGCACAAGCACGCCGCGGACCGATAGGCCCGAGTTGTCATTTGTCTATCCTCCCAAGATTATTTATTTATTTTTCGATGCATTATGCGCTTGGGATTTCACGGCGCAATCGCCGTATCTAGAGCTTTTGTACGAATCAACGGGGTTTGGCTAGATATCAGTATTTAAAGGGGTTTTTATGATGAAACTCCCTCGACGATCGTGATATCGAGCTTTAAAGAATTACATTTGAATCCGCATGGCCCGATTACCGCGACTTTTCATTCCACGCCAACCGCAGCATGTGATTCTGCGCGGCAATAACCGGCAGGCGATCTTCGTCGACGACGAGGACCGGCGTGTATTTCACGACCGGTTGCGCGACGCCGCGCGCGCCAACGGACTGGCGATTCACGCCTGGTGCATGATGCCGAACCACCTGCATCTGGTTGCCACGCCCGCAGACGAGCGCAGCCTTCCGGCCACGCTTCAGGCCGTTGGTCGCTACTACGTGTTGTATTTCAACCGGCGTCACCAGCGCACCGGCACGCTTTGGGAGGGCCGGTATCGCGCCACGGTCATCGAAGCGGAACACTATCTGCTGCTTGCCAGCCGGTACGTCGAGCTCAACCCGGTGCGCGCGGGGCTGGCAGATGCCCCCGGGAATTACCGATGGTCGAGTTACCTCCATCACGTCGGCCTCACGGTCGATAGTCTGGTCACGGACCACGCGCTGTATTGGGCGCTCGGCAATACACCGTTCGAACGTCAACGTGCCTACGCCGAGGGGTTTTCGATCCCGCTGCCGGCACCTGAGATTGACGCATTGCGTACGGCAACGCAGAAAGGATGGCTGCTCGGCGGGCCCGATTATCAGGCTCGCATGTCACTTACCGCCAACCGGCGCGTGAGTCCTCTCACGCGCGGTCGTCCACGCAAAGCGATCTCGGACGCGCTCTGACACTGGCTGGCCGCAGGCCGGTTCCGGTCTGCCTCGCTTTCTCCAGCTATTTGAAATCACAGAATTTTTTGACGAGCACAGATCGGATCGAATTAATCTGACCCTAATAAAAAGGGGCCTTCGATCAGCGTGGTTTTTAATGCGAATCTGACCCCATTAAATTGTTTTGTCTTTGTGAATTCCTTGGCGTATATTCCAACTTCGGCCGATTGGTGCGATGCGCAAAAGCGTGCGCGCTGAGTCGGCTCCCTGTGGCGACGCCCAAGAACGACCTTCGACGCGCGCGAATCCGCAGTCCTGGCCCACCCGGCCACCCCCACTTAACCCGGTCGAGCGCGACGAGCATGCGCGCGGCGACCTCGCCAAGAGACGGTGTAACTCGTGGAAAAGAAACAGCAACCGATTGCAGCGGCCGTAGCGATGCCGGGTGAGGCGTACGTGGCGCCGGACGCTCAGGGCATGTACGACCCGGCCAACGAACATGACGCCTGCGGCGTCGGCTTCGTGGCCCACATCAAGGGCGTGAAGAGTCATGCCATCGTCGAGCAGGGCCTGAAGATTCTCGAAAACCTCGATCACCGGGGTGCCGTGGGCGCCGACCCGTTGATGGGTGACGGGGCCGGCATCCTGCTCCAGATTCCCGATCAGTTCTACCGCGAAGAGATGGCCCGGCAAGGCGTGACCCTGCCGCCGGCCGGCGAATACGGTGTCGGCATGATCTTTCTGCCGAAGGAACACGCGTCGCGTCTGGCCTGCGAACAGGAACTCGAGCGGACCGTGAAGGCCGAGGGGCAAGTCGTGCTGGGTTGGCGCGACGTCGCGATCGATCGCGACATGCCGATGTCGCCCAACGTGAAGGCGACCGAGCCGGTGATCCGTCAGATCTTCATCGGCCGTGGGCAGGACATCATGGTGACGGACGCCCTCGAGCGTAAGCTGTACGTCATCCGCAAGACGGCAAGCCATCGCATTCAGGCGCTCAAGCTCAAGCACGGCAAGGAATACTTCGTGCCGTCGATGTCGGCGCGCACGATCGTCTACAAGGGGCTGCTGCTGTGCGACCAGGTCGGCCGCTACTACCGCGACCTGGCCGATCCGCGCACCGTCTCGGCGCTCGCCCTCGTTCACCAGCGTTTCTCGACGAACACGTTCCCGGCATGGGAGCTGGCGCACCCGTACCGAATGGTCGCGCACAACGGTGAAATCAACACCGTCAAGGGCAACGTCAACTGGATCAACGCCCGCACGGGCGCGATCTCGTCGGCCGTGCTCGGCGACGATCTGCAGAAGTTGTGGCCGCTGATCTACCCGGGCCAGTCGGACACCGCATCGTTCGACAACTGCCTCGAAATGCTCACGATGGCCGGCTATCCGCTCGCCCACGCCGTGATGATGATGATCCCGGAAGCCTGGGAGCAGCACACACTGATGGACGACAACCGCCGCGCGTTCTACGAATATCACGCCGCGATGATGGAGCCGTGGGACGGCCCCGCCGCCATCGCCTTCACCGACGGTCGTCAGATCGGCGCGACGCTCGACCGTAACGGTCTGCGTCCGGCGCGCTTCGTGATTACCGACGACGACATGGTCATCCTGGCCTCGGAATCGGGCGTGCTGCCGATTCCCGAGTCGAAGATCGTCAAGAAGTGGCGCCTGCAGCCGGGCAAGATGTTCCTGATCGACATGGAGCAGGGCCGCATCATCGACGACAAGGAACTCAAGGACAACCTCGCCAACGCGAAGCCGTACAAGAGCTGGATCGACGCCGTGCGCATCAAGCTCGACGAGATCGAGCCGAAGGTCGAAGAGGCCGGTGTGCATCACGATTCGGCCACGCCGCTGCTCGATTTGCAGCAGGCCTTCGGCTACACGCAGGAAGAAGTGAAGCTGCTGATGACGCCGATGGCGATCAACGGCGAAGAAGCCGTGGGCTCGATGGGCAACGACAGCCCGCTCGCGGTCATGAGCAACAAGAACAAGACGCTCTATCATTACTTCCGCCAGTTGTTCGCCCAGGTGACGAACCCGCCGATCGATCCGATCCGCGAGAACATGGTGATGTCGCTGGTGTCGTTCATCGGCCCGAAGCCGAACCTGCTCGACACGAACAACATCAACCCGCCGATGCGTCTCGAAGTGTCGCAGCCGGTGCTGGACTTCAAGGAAATCGCGAAGATCCGTCACATCGACAAGTACACCGGGGGCAAATTCCGCTCGTACGAGCTGAACATCTGCTATCCGGTCGCGTGGGGCAAGGAAGGCATTGAAGCGCGCCTCGCGTCGCTGTGCGCCGAAGCCATCGACGCGGTGAAGTCGGGCTACAACATCCTCATCGTGTCGGACCGCCTGACGAATCGCGAACAAGTCGCCATCCCGGCGCTGCTCGCGACCTCGGCCGTGCACCAGCATCTGGTCGCGCAAGGTCTGCGCACGAGCACCGGCCTCGTGGTCGAAACCGGTTCGGCGCGCGAAGTGCACCACTTCGCATTGCTCGCGGGCTACGGCGCGGAAGCCGTTCACCCGTACCTCGCGATGGAGACGCTCGCACAGATCGCCCGCAAGCAGGGTGGCGACCTCACGCCCGAGAAGGCGGTCAAGCACTTCGTCAAGGCGGTCGGCAAGGGCCTGCACAAGGTCATGTCGAAGATGGGCATCTCGACGTACATGTCGTACACCGGCGCGCAAATCTTCGAAGCCATCGGCTTGTCGCAGGAACTGGTCAAGAAGTACTTCCAGGGCACGGCGTCGAACGTCGGCGGTATCGGCATTTTCGAAGTGGCCGAGGAAGCGGTGCGTCTGCATCGCGACGCCTTCAGCGACAACCCGGTGCTCGCAAACATGCTCGACGCCGGTGGCGAGTACGCGTTCCGCATTCGTGGCGAAGACCATATGTGGACGCCGGATGCCATCGCCAAGCTCCAGCACTCGACCCGTTCGAACTCGTACCAGACGTACAAGGAATACGCGAACCTCATCAACGACCAGAGCAAGCGTCACATGACGTTGCGCGGTCTGTTCGAGTTCCGCGTCGATCCGCAGCGCGCGATTCCGCTCGATCAGGTTGAATCGGCCAAGGACATCGTGAAGC
This sequence comes from Pandoraea sp. XJJ-1, assembly GCF_026802345.1. Lineage (NCBI taxonomy): Bacteria > Pseudomonadati > Pseudomonadota > Betaproteobacteria > Burkholderiales > Burkholderiaceae > Pandoraea > Pandoraea sp. XJJ-1. Next base: position 4,964,960 of record NZ_CP113827.1, on the reverse strand, counting down.
GTTTCGCCACCGGTGCCATGTCGCTCGGCTCGATCTCGACCGAAGCGCACGCCACGCTGGCCGTTGCCATGAACCGTATCGGCGGCAAGTCGAACACGGGCGAAGGCGGCGAAGATGCGCGCCGTTATCGCAACGAGCTGAAGGGAATTCCGATCAAGAAGGGCGAATCGCTCGCATCGATCGTGGGGCACGACGTCATCGAGGCCGATATCGAACTTCAGGATGGCGATTCGCTGCGCTCGAAGATCAAGCAGGTGGCCTCGGGCCGCTTCGGCGTGACGGCTGACTATCTGGTCTCGGCCGATCAGATCCAGATCAAGATGGCGCAGGGCGCCAAGCCGGGCGAAGGCGGTCAGCTGCCGGGTCACAAGGTGACCGAATACATCGGCAAGCTGCGTTACTCGGTGCCGGGCGTCGGCCTGATTTCGCCGCCCCCGCACCACGACATCTACTCGATCGAAGATCTGGCGCAGCTCATCCACGATCTGAAGAACGTGAATGCCTCGTCGTCGATTTCGGTGAAGCTCGTGTCCGAGGTGGGCGTGGGGACGGTCGCCGCCGGTGTCGCGAAGGCCAAGGCCGATCACGTGGTGATCGCCGGTCACGACGGTGGCACGGGCGCTTCGCCCCTGTCGTCGGTGAAGTACGCCGGCACGCCGTGGGAGCTGGGCCTGGCCGAGACGCAACAGACGCTGGTGCTCAATCGCTTGCGCGGTCGTATCCGTGTGCAAGCCGACGGTCAGATGAAGACCGGTCGCGACGTGGTGATCGGCGCACTGCTGGGTGCCGACGAATTCGGCTTCGCGACGGCGCCGCTCGTCGTCGAGGGCTGCATCATGATGCGCAAGTGCCACCTGAACACCTGCCCGGTGGGCGTGGCGACGCAAGACCCGGTGTTGCGCAAGAAATTCCAGGGCAAGCCGGAGCACGTGGTCAATTACTTCTTCTTCGTGGCCGAAGAAGTGCGCGAAATCATGGCGCAACTGGGCATCTCGAAGTTCGACGATCTGATCGGCCGCGCTGACCTGCTCAACACCCGCGCGGGCGTGGAGCACTGGAAGGCGAAGGGCCTGGACTTCGCGCGCATCTTCCATCTGCCGGAAATGGAAGCGGACGTACCGCGTCTGCATGTCGAAACGCAAGATCACGGTCTGGCCGCCGCACTCGATCACGCGCTCATCGAAAAGGCGCTGCCGGCGCTCGAGAAGGGCGAGCATGTCTCGTTCATTCAGCCGGTGCGCAACCGTAACCGTACGGTCGGCGCAATGCTTTCGGGCGAAGTGGCTAGGCGTTACGGCCATGACGGTCTGCCGGACGACACGATCCACGTGCAGCTCAAGGGCACGGCCGGCCAGAGCTTCGGGGCGTTCCTCGCACGCGGCATCACGCTCGATCTGGTAGGCGACGGCAACGACTATGTGGGTAAGGGCCTGTCGGGCGGGCGCATCATCGTGCGTCCGACCAACGACTTCCGCGGCAACGCCGAAGACAACATCATCGTGGGCAACACCGTGATGATTGGCGCCATCGAAGGCGAAGCCTTCTTCAATGGCGTGGCCGGCGAACGCTTCTGCGTGCGGAACTCGGGCGCCACCGCCGTGGTGGAAGGCTCAGGCGACCACGGTTGCGAATACATGACCGGCGGTACGGTGGTCGTGTTGGGCGAGACCGGGCGTAACTTCGCGGCGGGGATGTCGGGCGGTGTGGCCTACGTGTACGACGCTGACGGCACGTTCGCCGCCAAGTGCAACACCGCGATGGTCGCTCTCGACCCGGTGCTGCCGCACGGCGAGCAGGAGCGCACGGTGAGCCAGGGATTGTGGCATCGCGGCCAGACCGACGAGGCGCAACTGCGCGAGCTGATCGAGCGTCACTTCCAGTTCACGGGCTCGACGCGCGCCAAGGCGCTGCTCGAAGACTGGGACGGCGCGCGCCGCAAGTTCGTGAAGGTGTTCCCGAGCGAATACAAGCGGGCCCTCGGCGATATGGCCAAGGCCAACGAAAAACAAGCACTGGCGGCCTGAAGCCGCTAGCGCGGCGGCGCCACGGGGTGAGGGCCCCGATGGCGTGCCGCGCGCGGGTGAGGCACGGTAACCACAAAACTTTCCGACTGAAGAAACATGGGCAAGGTCACAGGTTTTCTCGAATTCGAGCGCCAGGGCGAGTCTTACGAAGCACCGCTGGCACGCGTAAAGCATTACAAGGAGTTCGTGCTCGCGCTCTCCGACGAGCAGGCAAAGGTGCAGGGCGCGCGCTGCATGGACTGCGGCATTCCGTTCTGCACCAACGGTTGCCCGGTCAACAACATCATTCCCGACTTCAACGACCTGGTGTATCGCCAGGACTGGAAGTCGGCCATCGCGGTGCTGCACTCGACGAACAACTTCCCCGAGTTCACGGGCCGTATCTGCCCGGCGCCGTGTGAAGCCGCCTGTACGCTGAACATCAACAGCGATGCGGTGGGCATCAAGTCGATCGAACACGCGATCATCGACAAGGCGTGGAGCGAAGGCTGGGTCGAACCGCAGCCCGCGAAGCACAAGACCGGCAAGACGGTCGCCGTCGTCGGCTCGGGCCCGGCGGGCATGGCCGTGGCGCAGCAACTTGCGCGCGCCGGTCACGACGTCACCGTGTTCGAAAAGAACGACCGTGTGGGCGGACTGCTGCGCTACGGCATTCCCGACTTCAAACTGGAGAAGTGGCTGATCGATCGCCGCATGCGCCAGATGGAAGCCGAGGGCGTGACGTTCCGCACGGGTGTCTACGTCGGCAAGGACGCGCCGGAAGCCCACGTCAACAACTTCTCCAAAGAGACGATCTCGCCGGAGCAGTTGCAGGCGCAATTCGACGCCGTGGTGATCGCGGGCGGTGCAGAACAGCCGCGCGATCTGCCGGTGCCGGGGCGCGAGCTGGAAGGCATCCATTACGCGATGGAATTCCTGCCCCAGCAGAACAAGGTCAATGCGGGCGACAAGCTGGCCAACCAGTTGTTGGCCACGGGCAAGCAGGTGATCGTGATCGGGGGCGGTGATACCGGTTCCGACTGCGTGGGCACGTCGAACCGTCACGGCGCAAAGAGCGTGACGCAGTTCGAACTGCTGCCGCAGCCGCCCGAGCAGGAAAACAAGCCGATGGTGTGGCCGTACTGGCCGACCAAGCTGCGTACATCGTCGAGCCACGAAGAGGGTTGCGAGCGTGACTGGTCGGTGGCAACGAAGCGCTTCGAAGGCAAAAACGGCAAGGTCGAGAAGCTGATTGCCGTGCGTCTCGAATGGAAGGACGGCAAAATGCAGGAAGTGCCGGGCTCGGAATTCGAACTCAAGGCCGACCTGGTGCTGCTCGCGATGGGCTTCGTGTCGCCGTTGCAGACCGTGCTCGACGCGTTCGGCGTGGACAAGGACGCGCGCGGCAACGTGCGTGCCTCGACCGAAGGCGAGCGCGCCTACACGACGAACCTGCCGAAGGTGTTCGCGGCCGGTGACGTGCGTCGCGGTCAGTCGCTGGTGGTGTGGGCGATTCGCGAAGGCCGTCAGTGCGCCCGTGCGGTGGACGAGTTCCTGATGGGCTACTCGGAACTGCCGCGCTGAGCGCGTGAAAGAGTAATGCCTGCCAAAACCACAAATACGGGGTTGAGAGGAGGGGCGCGGAGGTAGGTCTCTGCGTTGCCGTGAAGAAACCGTCCGGGCGACAACGTCCGGGCGGTTTTTTCTTGCCCGATCGCTTTGCGTGTCTTTGTTTGCACGGTATTCGGGCGACCGGGACATGCACAAGATCGATAAATATAAGATGTCATATGACATGGCCGATCTTGCGTCATCGGCCTTCAGGGAAACACCCCTGGTATAGGTGGGCGCCAATGAATATAAGGCTTGTCGCGTCGATGCAAGGCATCGAGTGAAATACTAGGGATTCTCCGTAAACCGACCAATTGGCCATTGTCATCGTACATCGTCTGACGTAGGATGCCTCTCCATGCGACCCCCACGTTTTCGATGAGCGTCGGGCGCGCCGACGCGGCGCCGGGTTTGTTGTGGCAAGGCGTCGTCGCATGCACTGCGATCTACCGACGAACAAGGACTGATATGAGCCAGACATCCGGCAAACCCTTCCGCCGTCTGCTGCTGACCGGCGCAGCGGGCAATCTTGGCAAACAACTGCGCGGCAAGCTCGCCGAGTGGGCGGATATCGTGCGCGTGAGCGACATCGTGCCGCTCACGGCTGATGCGCCGCACGAAGAAGCCATGCAGGTCGACCTCGCGGATCGCGCCGCCGTGCACGCGCTGCTCGAAGGCGTCGACGCGCTGGTGCATCTGGGCGGCATCTCCGTCGAGGCGCCGTTCGACGACATCATGCAAGCCAATATTCTCGGCATGTACAACGTCTATAGCGCGGCGCAGAAGCAGGGGGTGAAGCGCATCGTCTACGCCAGCTCGAATCATGCGGTGGGTTTCCATCCCGTGACGGAAGTGCTCGATGTCGACGCGCCGCACCGTCCGGACAGCATGTACGGTATCTCGAAATGTTTCGGTGAAGACCTGTCCCGCTACTACTTCGATCGCTTCGGTCTGGAGACCGTGTGCCTGCGCATCGGCTCGTCGTTCGAGCAGCCGAAGAATCCGCGCATGATGGTGACATACCTGAGCTATCGCGATTTCGTCGAACTCGTGCGCTGCTCGTTGTTCACGAATCGCGTGGGCCATGCCATTGTCTACGGCGTGTCGAACAACCCGACGCTGTGGGTCGACAATACGAAGGCCGCGTTTCTTGGCTTCCGTGCGCAAGACAGCTCGGCGGAATTCGCCGGCCTGTTTCCGGCGCAGGCGCCCGATCCGCGCATGGACGATGTGACGCAGCGCTACCAAGGCGGACCGTTCGTGCTGCTGGGGCCGATGGAACCCAAGGCATGACGGTGTCGATCGAACGGCTCGAACCGTCGCGACAGACGCCTCACGCCGTTGGCGAGAGCCCGTTGTGGCGGGCCGACGAGCAGGCGCTCTACTGGGTGGACATCCCCGCGAAGCAACTGCATCGCGTAACGCCCGCCGACGGCGATCATCGCCAATGGACATTCCCCGAGCAGATCGCGTGCTTTACCTTCGACGCCTCGGGCATGCTGCTGGCGGGCTGCGAGACTGGGCTGTTCGCGGCGCGCCTGGGGCCGCCGGGCACGCTTGCGGCGTCTGATTGGCAGCGACTGGCCGCGCCGGTGTTCCCGTTGCCGGGCATGCGCTTCAACGACGGACGCTGCGATCGGCAGGGCCGCTTCTGGGCGGGCACGATGGTGCAGGATATGTCGCTCGCGAGCGACGCAGGCGCGCTCTTCTGTTTCGACACGCACGGCCGTCTGTCGGCGCCGCTCGTCGAGGGCCTGGTGACGCAGAACGGTTTGGGCTTCTCGCCGGACAGCCGCACGATGTACCTGAGCGATTCGCATCCGACGCGCCGCCGCGTGTGGGCGTTCGACTTCGATGCCGAGTGCGGTGCGATCAGCGGGCAGCGGCTGTTCGTCGACATGAATGACTATCCTGGCCGTCCGGACGGCGCGGCCGTCGATGCCGACGGCGCTTACTGGACGTGCGCCAACGACGGTAGCCGCTTGCTTCGCTTCACGCCCGCAGGCGTGCTGGACCGCGAGATCGTGCTGCCGGTGTCGAAGCCGTCGATGTGCGCGTTCGGCGGGCGCGACTTCGACACGTTGTTTGTTACGTCGATTCGTCCGGCAACCGGCGCGACCGAACACGACGGCCATGTGTTGGCCGTGCGTTGCGGCGCGCAGGGATTGCCGGAGGTGCCTTACGCCGGCTAGGCCGCGTCGACCACCCGTGGCGGCGCGACGTCGCCCGCGGCATGCAGCGTCATGGTGTGTTGATGGAAGCGGCCGAGCGTTTCCCTATGGGCCACGCTGACCATCGTGGTGCCCGGTAGGCGCGCATGCAGCGCTTCATACACCGCCTCCTCGGTTTCTACGTCGAGCGCACTGGTCGCTTCGTCGAGGAACAGATAATCCGGCTTTTGCAGCAAGGCGCGCGCGGTGGCGAGCCGTTGTTGCTCGCCGCCGGACAAGCGGCGGGCCCAGTGAGCGACGGTCAGTAACTCGTCACGATACTGCTCGAGGTTGACGGCGCTGAGCACGTCTCGGCATTCGTCGTCGGTAAAAGTATCGGCATGCGAAGGAAAGGCCAGGGCCGCCTTCAGTGTGTCGATCGGCAAATAGCTTTGTTGTGACAGGAACAGCACGCGGGCGTCGGCGGGAACTTCGATGCGTCCGCTGCCGAACGGCCACAGGCCGGCGAACGCGCGCAGCATGGTGCTCTTGCCGCAGCCCGAGCGGCCACGGATGAGCCATCGCGAGCCAGGCGCAAAGGCAAACGACCCGGCGACCGCGAGCGGTGCACCGTCGGGTAGCGCCAGGCGAAGATCGGTGGCCGTGAAGGCTGCCGAGGGCGAATGGGCGGTCGTCACGAGCGCAATGCCACCGGTGCTCGGTGCTTGTGGCGGTGCGTCGATCACGCGCGTGAATTCGCGCAGCCGGTTGATCGTCGCTTTCCAGTCGGCCAACGTCGAGAAGCTGTTCACGAACCACGAAAAACCGTCGCTCACTTGCCCGAACGCACCGATGATCTGCATGAGCACGCCGAGCGTGAACGCGCCGGCGAAGTAGCGCGGTGCGGCCGCCATGATCGGGAACACGATGGCGATCTGCCCGTAGATCGAATTCGCGAAGATCAGCCGTTTCGTCACGACCATGATCTGCCACCAGTTGTCGCGCACGGCCCCGAAGGCCGACGTCAGGCGCGACAATTCAGCGCCTTCACCGCGATAGAGCGCGACCTGCTCCGCCGACTCGCGCAGACGCACCAGCAGAAAGCGGAAATCCGCTTCCACCTGCTGCTGACGATAGCTCAGCCCCACGAGTGGCCGACCGACCTTGAAGATGAAGAACGATCCCACCAGGGCGTAGAGCGCCGCGACCCAGACCATGTAGCCGGGAATCGTCACGTTCATGCCGCCCAGCACAAATGACACGGCGCCTGAGATCGTCCAGAGAATGGTGATGAACGAAAACAGCGAGACCAGCGTCGTGAGCAAATCGAGCGACAGCGCCAGCGATGCGCTGACCAGCGTGCGGATGTCTTCCGAAATACGTTGGTCCGGGTTGTCCGCCAGATGGTCGCGCTCGATGCGGTAATAGGCTTGATGCGAGAACCACTTCGACAGGTTGGCATCGGTGACCCACTGCCGCCAGCGAATTTCGAGCATCTGGCGGAAGTAGGTGCGGAACGTCGCAATGACGATGAAGCTGAATGCGAGTACCGCGAATTCGATCAGCGACGACTTGAAGATGGGCCAATCGCGCTTGTCGAGCGCGTCATAGAAGCCGGCGTTCCACGCATTCAGTCGTACGTTGATGAACACGACGGCAAGATTGAGCGCCACGACGAGTGCGAGCAACCGACGGCCCTCCCAGCGCTTCTCCGAGGCCCAGTAGGGCCGGATCAACTGCCACGCAGTGGGGTGCTTCGGTGGCTTGGGGGCAGGGACGGCCGGGTTGCCGGCGGGCGGCGCCTCGGGAGGCGGGGAAGACATCGGCGTGTGGGCCATGATCGTCTGGCGGGGTTGCCGCGGAAATGCAACGTGTTATTAGGGTCGACGGCCCATTTGACCGCAGTTCCGGCGGGTGCGTTGCACAATTTTCGGATTGGGGGCGCTTGTCACGTCGGTTTTCAGTTTACGTGGGGTTACACGGCCCGGGGGATTCGTCAAAAAACGAGACGCATCGCGCGTGCAATCGTCCGATGCCCCGGCTTGCACGGGCATCGGCATCTATGTTGTAATGGCTGCGGGCGAAACAGGGGTGCTCCGTGTCGAACGCAGGTGTTGACCATGCGTAACCATACGACGCGGGGCTGAGAGAGACCCTTTGCACCCGACCCGGGTAATACCGGCGTGGGAAGTTTCCGACTACTCCAGTGGGGTAAGGTGTTCAACACCGTTTCGTCCTTTTGCTTTCATGAGGAAAGGACCCCATGCGCTGCCTTCCGCAGATTCCTGCGCTTATCCCTGCGGTTTTCGCCGCAACGACTTCCGAGATTCCGCTCGCGAGTCATCCTTTGCCTGCTTTCGAGTGCCTGCGCGCCGTCCCGGCTTGCGCGGCAGAACGCGTATGAGCGCTTCCACTTCGCGTCCCGACGTCGCCGTGCTCGGCGGCGGCCTGTCCGGGCGTCTGCTGGCGTGGCAACTGATTCGTGCCGGCGCACGCGTGGCGCTCTACGAGCGTGGCGATGCCGACGGGTCGTCGGCTGCCGGCTGGGTGGCAGCGGCCATGCTCGCGCCCTTGGCCGAAGCGGCCGTGGCCGAGCCGAGCATCGTCGAGATGGGCGCCGTCGGCCTGGAACGTTGGCCGGCATTGATCGACGGCCTGCCCGAACACGTCTTCTTCCAACGCAACGGCACGCTGGTCGTGTGGCACCAGCCCGATCGCGCCGAGGCGGTGATGTTCGACCGACGCATGCGCGCCAATGCCCCACCGGCCTTGCTGCGTGACGGTGTGCGCCGCGTGTCGGGCGCGCAATTGGCCGAGGTCGAGCCGGCGCTGGCCGGACGGTTTCAGGAAGGCTGGTGGCTGCCGAACGAGGGCCAGCTCGACAACCGGCAACTGTTGCGCGCGCTGGCGGCAGGTCTTGCTAAGGCGGGGGCGGCGCTGCATTGGCATACCGAGATCGCCGAGGGCGCGTATCCGGACGCCGGTCTGGTCGTCGATTGCCGCGGGCTGGGCGCGCGTGCCGCGCTCACGCAATTGCGCGGTGTGCGGGGTGAGGTGGTGCGAATTCACGCGCCGGGCATTGGGCTGCGCCGGCCGGTGCGGTTGCTGCATCCGCGCTATCCGATCTATATCGCGCCCAAGGAAAACGATCTGTATGTGATCGGCGCGACCGAACTCGAGTCGGAAGATATGTCGCCGATGACCGTGCGCTCCGCGCTCGAACTGCTCTCGGCGGCCCATTCGCTGAACCCGGCGTTCGGCGAGGCGCGCATTGTCGAGCTGAATGTCAACTGCCGTCCGGCATTGCCCGACCATCTGCCGCGGGTGCAGTGGGACGGTGCGCGGGTGCTGCGCGTGAACGGTTTGTACCGGCACGGTTATTTGCTCGCGCCGGCGGTCACGGGAGAGGCGTGCGCGCTGGCGCAGGCATTGATGCAAGCGACGAGCGCGCGAGTGGGCCTTGGGCACGCGTTCGACTGGGAGATGTGGCGAGCCAGCCGGCCGTGGCCGGACCTGTTCCGTCGTGCATGAGAGGGGAGGGACACCATGGATATTCATATCAATCAACAGACACTGAGCGTGGCCGAGGCGGCGACGCTGGCCGAGGCGCTCGCCGCCTACGGCGCCAAGCCGCCGTTCGCCGCGGCGATCAACGGGCAGTTCGTGCCCAAGACGCAATATGCCGCCCGCGCGCTCGCGCATGGCGACAAAATCGATGTAGTGCAACCGGTGGCCGGAGGCTGACATGAACGCATTCACCGAATCGGCCAACGTGGCCGCAGGCAGCGTGCGCGACGCGCTCACGCTGTATGACACGCGCTTCGGCAGTCGCTTCCTGCTCGGCACGGCGCGCTACCCGTCGCTGCAGGCGCTCAATGATTCCATCGACGCCGCCCGCCCGGGCATGGTGACGGTGGCGTTGCGCCGGCAACTCTCGGGCACCGGGGCGCAGGCGTCGGAAGGCCATTTCTGGGAAACGCTGCGCCGTCTCGCGGTGCCGGTGCTGCCCAATACAGCGGGTTGCCACTCGGTGCAGGAAGCGGTGACGACGGCGCAAATGGCGCGCGAAGTCTTCGAGACCGACTGGATCAAGCTCGAACTGATTGGCGACGACTACACGCTTCAGCCCGACCCGTTCGGTCTGGTGACGGCCGCCGAACAACTGATTCGCGACGGCTTCAAGGTGCTGCCGTATTGCACGGAAGACCTGGTGCTGTGCCGTCGCTTGCTCGACGTGGGCTGTCAGGCGCTGATGCCCTGGGGTGCGCCGATCGGCACTGGCAAGGGCGTGATCAATCCGTACGGCCTGCGACTGCTGCGCGACCGTCTGCCGGATACGCCGCTTATCGTCGATGCCGGGCTCGGTCTGCCGTCGCACGCGTGTCAGGTGATGGAGTGGGGCTTCGACGGCGTGTTGCTCAACACGGCCGTGGCGCTTGCCGCCCAGCCGGTGGAGATGGCCGGCGCGTTCGCCGCCGCGATCAAGGCGGGCCGCGCGGCGTGGCTCGCCGGACCGATGGCCGAGCGCGAGAGCGCCGAAGCCAGCACGCCGGTCGTCGGGGTGCCGTTCTGGCATCAGTCGGGCGCGTGATCCCCGAGGAGACGCGCTTGAATTCCACCGCAACCTCGCACCGCCTGACCCACCGGGAAGCTTCATGACGACGCATAGCGGCGGCGCCACCCTGTCTCACGTGCAATGCCTGCCGGCTAACGCACCCCTCGCCACAGCATGGCAACAGGCCGCCGCCGGCATCCGCGCGCGCCTCGCGCCGTGGCCGGACGACCCCGCTACGCCAAGTTGGCGTGTGCACGCGCAGACGCCGGACCGCGCGGGGGCTGGGGACGTGGTCTGGTGGCCGCTCTCGCCGCAGGGCGCTCCCGGAACCGAAGCCACCGTGCAGATCGACGCATGGCGGGCGGCGCACGCCGTTGTCCTTTGCTCGCGGGCGCTGGCGGCGGGACAGGTGGAAGACACCTTGTACACGCACGACACCGTTTATCGCGTTGCGGGCGCGGACGATCCGGCCTTCTTCCCCGCGTTCGCTGCGTTCCTCGACTGCGGATTCGCCCCACACGACGCGCTCGTGCTCGCGCGCGCATGGCGCACCGACGGCAGCCACGCGCGCGCGGCCGATGCCGACACGCTCGGGGCATGGCCGACGGTGCTCGAAACCTTCCCGGTCGTGCTCGGCCAAGTGCCGTCACCCGGCCGGTTCCCGGCCTGCCCGTCACGCCTCGGTCTGTATCCGGTGCTGCCAGATGCCGGTGCTTGCGAGCGCATGGCCGATCTTCAGGTCGGCACCGTGCAGTTGCGGATCAAGGATCCCGCGGATCCGACGCTGCGCTCTGAGATCGAACGGACGGTGGCGGCCGGGCGGCGCGTGATGCACGACAGTGCCTGGTTCATCAACGACCATTGGCGCGAAGCCGCGCAAGCGGGTGCCTATGGCGTGCACCTCGGACAGGAAGATATGGCGGCGCTTTCCGCCGACGAGGTCGCGGCGCTGTTTGCGACCGGCATGCGCCTGGGCATCAGCACGCACGGCTATTACGAGATGCTGGCGGCGCATCACTTCCGGCCCAGCTATCTGGCCGTGGGGGCCGTGTTTCCGACAACCACCAAAGTGATCGCGACCGCCCCGCAGGGACTCGCGAAGTTGGCGCGGTACGTGAAGCTCATCGCGCCGCACTATCCGCTTGTCGCCATTGGCGGCATCGATGCGGACAATCTCGGGCAAGTGCTCGACACCGGGGTGACCAGCGCGGCCGTGGTGCGAGCCGTCACGCAGGCCGTCGATGTGGCGGCGGCGGTGAAGGGAATGCAGCAGGCGTTCGCGCAACGCGCGTGATGTTTGCCGCGCGCAGCCTGTTATAGCGTGCGCGTCATGAACATGGCGCCGTCGCCGTATCCGGCCAACTTCGCGGCCATCTGCGGCGAGGCATCGCTCGTTGCGGCATAACCGAAGCGCGCCCAGAACCCCTGCGATTGCTGCACCGCCACGAGGGCCGACGCGCGCAATCCTGACGACCGTGCCACCGCCAGAGCCGCCGCGTAGAGTTGGCAAGCCACGCCCGCGCCGCGCGTGCGAGGGAGCAGCGCCATGTCGTGCACGTACCAGCAGTCGGCCGCGTCAGGCAGGGCCTTGAGGATGGTGTCCAGTGGCGGCGGGGCGGCCATGCGCCACGGGTGTGTCAGTAGATAGCCGACCACGGACGTATCCGTTGGGCCTGTTCCCTCCGCAACCCAACACGTTGACGGCGACAGCGCATGACGTGAGGCCAATGTCGCTTCCGACTCACGCATCGGACCGACATACGCTGCTGCCTGTACCGTCAGGACTTGGGGAATATCGCAGGATTGCATCGGACGAATCCGAAATTCGATCGTCTCCGTATCTTGCGGCAGAAGGGGATGGAAAGGCGTTTGGGGGGCGCGGGGCATCGGGGTCAACGATTTATTGCGTGAAACGGCGTATTGTAGCAACGGCGCAACACCCGACACCCCCGAGGTCTCGATAAGTCCTTGCTGGCGTTACGTTTTTTGTTCGTTGTGCCGGTCGGCGCGCGACAAGGCGAATGGACGCCGGCCCTGTAGAATGCCGCGGGGCAGCGCCAATCCTCGATTTCGTCCATCGCCGTTGGGCGGCATCAATCGGCATTCCCCCCTATAATTGGCGTTTTGCGCCGCACTATAAGACCCGAAACGTGCCTATCCCGAATCCGGAAAATTTGCTCGAATTGCGCGACGTCAGCTTTGGTTATGGCGAACGATTGGTGCTTTCCGGGTTGAATATGCGGTTCCCCCGCGGCAAAGTCGTTGGGGTGATGGGGGGGTCCGGCTGCGGCAAGACGACCGTGCTGCGCCTGATCGGCGGGCTCGTCCATGCCAGCCGCGGCACCGTCGAATTCGACGGGACCGATGTCGCATCGCTCGACCACGCTGGCTGGTACCGCTTGCGGCGTCGCATGGGCATGTTGTTCCAGTTCGGTGCGCTCTTTACCGACATGACGGTGTTCGACAACGTGGCGTTTCCGCTGCGCGAACACACCCGGCTCGACGATGCGCTCATTCGCGACCTCGTGCTGATGAAGCTCAACGCCGTGGGCCTGCGCGGCGCACGCGACATGAAGCCGGCCGAGATTTCGGGCGGCATGGCGCGACGTGTGGCACTGGCACGCACGATGGCGCTGGACCCGGACCTCATCATGTACGACGAGCCGTTCACTGGGCTCGACCCGATCTCGTTGGGTATCACCGCGAATCTGATCCGCAAGCTCAACGACGCGCTGGGCGCCACGTCCATTATTGTTTCGCATGATGTGACGGAGACCTTTGCCATCGCCGACTACATCTATTTCATTAGCGAAGGGCGCATCGGTGCCGAGGGGACGCCGGAGGCGCTGCGAGCCTCGAATGACCCGACGGTGCGCCAGTTCATCGATGCGCAACCGGACGGGCCCGTAAAATTTCAGTATCCCGCGCCGTCGCTTGCGGACGATTTTGGGATGGGAGCGCGTGCATGATCACGACCCTCGGTAGTTTTGTTCGCGGTCACGTAGAGCGCCTGGGGTACGGTGCGCGAATGTTTTGGCGCGTGCTCGCGTCGAGCGGGGCGATGCTGCGCCGGCCGCGTCTGGTGACCGACCAGATTCATTTCGTCGGCAACTATTCGTTCGTCATTATTGCGGTCTCGGGCCTGTTCGTCGGCTTCGTGCTGGGCCTGCAAGGCTATTACACGCTTAACCGGTACGGCTCGGAACAGGCGCTGGGTCTGCTTGTGGCGCTGTCACTGGTGCGTGAGTTGGGGCCGGTGGTCACCGCACTGCTGTTCGCGGGACGCGCTGGAACCTCGCTCACCGCCGAAATCGGTTTGATGAAGGCAGGGGAGCAATTGACCGCCATGGAGATGATGGCGATCGATCCGATCGCGCGCGTGGTGGCCCCCCGCTTCTGGGCAGGCGTGATCGCCATGCCGATTCTCGCGGCCATCTTCTCGGCGGTGGGTGTGTTTGGCGGTTACCTGGTCGGCGTGAAGTTGATCGGCGTGGACCCCGGCGCGTTCTGGTCGCAGATGCAAGGCGGCGTAGACGTGTGGTCGGACGTCGCCAACGGCGTCATCAAAAGCGTAGTGTTCGGGATTGCCGTCACCTTTATCGCCCTGTACCAGGGATTCGAGGCGCAGCCGACGCCAGAGGGCGTGTCGCGTGCGACCACCCGTACGGTGGTGCAGGCGTCCCTCGCGGTACTCGGTCTCGACTTCCTGCTCACGGCCCTGATGTTCAGCTAACGGGCCTGCGTGCCCGCCAAGACATAGATAGATTGCGCACACTGACACAATGAAAAAACACCCCCTCGACTTCTGGGTTGGCCTGTTCGTCGTTCTCGGCTTCGCAGCGCTGCTGTTCCTCGCGCTCAAGGTGGGCAACATGAGTTCGCTGTCGTTCTCGAGTTCGTATCCGGTGACGGTGCGCTTCGACAACATCGGCGGCCTCAAGCCGCGGGCGCCTGTCAAGAGCGCGGGCGTCGTGGTCGGACGCGTGGCGTCGATCAACTTCGACGACAAGCGGTACGTGGCCGACGTGACGCTCAACATCGATTCGCAATATCACTTCCCGAAGGACTCGTCGGCGAAGATCCTGACGTCGGGGCTGCTCGGCGAGCAATACATCGGGCTCGAGGCGGGCGGCGACGATCAAATGCTCAAGGCCGGTGATACGATCACGCTCACGCAATCCGCAATCGTGCTGGAAAATCTGATCGGCCAGTTCCTGTACAACAAGGCGGCAGATGCCGGGGGCGCCCAACCGGGCGGGGCATCGACCGCACCGGCATCGACCGCACCCGCTGCTTTGCCGGCGTCAGGGGCGGCCACGGCAACCCAAGGAAAATAAAAAAGATGACCCGCTTCCGTACTTCGGCAGTGCTGGCCGCCGGCGCGATGGCGCTGGCAGGGTGCGCGACTGTCACGAATCCGAGTCCCGCCGACCCCATCGAAGGGTTCAACCGTTCGATGTACACGTTCAATGACACGCTCGACAAGACGGTCATGACGCCCGTGGCCAAGGGCTACCGCTTCGCCGTGCCGCAACCGGCGCGCGACATGGTCACGAACTTCTTCTCGAACGTGGGCGATGTGTACAACTTCGCCAACAACCTGCTGCAACTGGAAGTCACGGCTGCCGTGCAGGATCTGATGCGCCTGACGATCAACACCTTCCTCGGTGTGGGCGGTCTGGTCGACTTCGCCACGCCGGCCGGCTTGCCCAAGCACAGCCAGGACTTCGGTGTGACGCTCGGCAAGTGGGGCCTGCCCGACGGCCCGTACCTCGTGCTGCCGGTGCTCGGCCCGAGCACGGTGCGCGACAGCGTCGGCATGGCTGGCAACATGTTCATCGACCCGACGTCGTATATCAATCCGACTTGGGTCAGCTACTCGATCTTCGGCGTTCGCATCGTGAATACGCGAGCGAACCTGCTCGACGCATCGAACCTTCTCGAAGCCGCCGCCCTCGATCCATACTCGTTCACGCGCGATGCTTATCTCGCACGACGCAAGTATTTGATCAATGGCGGGGCCGCGGGCAACGCGGCGTTGCCGAATTACGAAGAGGAAGACGGCGCCGGCGGCACGAACGCGCAGCCGATGCCTGCCTCAGGCGTTCAAGCCGAACCTGCCTCGGGCGTGAAAGCCGAACCGGACGCGCCGCAAGGTTCGCCCGTACCGGGCAAGATCGTGCCGGGCGGATTGCCGTTCCGCCGGTGATCGGCGCGAGTCGCCTGCCGCCAGGCATCGATGCCTCCTGATGACAGGGCGCCCCGCCTTACGGGGCGCCGTTGGCAGGCCTGTCGGGCAACAGTTTGTTACACGACACTGCCGGTATTTCGCGAACTCCAGACACAACACGGGTATCCAATCCCGCAACACCTGTCACTCGAAAGAGGAAGTCCACAATGAAGAAGTTTTGGCTCATTCCCGTCATGGCTTTGATGACGTACACCGCCGCCGGCGCCGCCGTGGCCCAGGCGCAAGCGCCTGACGTTCTGGTCAAGCAGACCGTGAACGAAGTGATGGCCGCCGCCAAGTCCGATCCGAACATCCAGAAGGGTGATCTGAACAGCATCACCAAGCTGGTCGAGCAGAAGATCTTGCCGCACGCCGACTTCGCGAAGACGACGCAGTTGGCGACTGGCGCCGCATGGCGCACCGCTACGCCGCAGCAACGGCAGCAGCTGACCGAGCAGTTCAAGACGCTGCTGCTGCGTACGTACGCGGGCGCCATCGCGCAGATTCGCGACCAGCAGGTCAACTACAAGCCGTTCCGTGGTCAGCCGGGCGACACCGACGCCGTGGTCTATACCGATGTCCTCAACAACGGTCAGCAGATCGAGCTCGACTATCGTCTGTACAAGTCGGCCAGCGGCGAATGGAAACTGTATGACCTGAACGTGCTGGGCGCCTGGCTCATCCAGACGTACCGCAATCAGTTTGCCGAGCAGGTGAACAAGTCGGGCGTCGACGGTCTGATTCAGTTCCTGACCCAGCGCAACCAGCAACTGGCCGGCGGCAAGTAAGCGCATGCTCGCGTTGCAGACCGATCTCACGCACGACACCGCCGGCGACGTCCTCGCGCAGGCCATCGATCGCATCGACGCGGGCGAGACCCAGATCGATTGCGCCGGGCTGAAGCAGTTCGATTCGTCGGCGCTCGCCGTGTTGCTGGCCCTGCGCCGCCACGCGGTTCGGCGTGGTGCGACGTTGGCGTTCACTAACCTGCCAGCGGGGCTGGCCAGCCTTGCGCTGGTGTACGGCGTCGACCAGTTGCTCTCGATCTGATTCGCCTGGCCGGATCGCCGTCCCGCAGGAAAGCGCCGTCTCGCAACGGCGCTTTTTTTATGGGCAATGCGGTGATGCCGGCCGAGCGCGACGCATACCCGGCCCGAAGGGCCTTGCGGGCGTCGCGCCCGTGATCGACGTTTCCCTTGGGGGGCACTGGACAGGGCGTGAGCACGGCCGCCACCGGCTTCCTTTATAATCAGGGGTTTTCTGCCGACTTTTGGGCAGTTACCCTCATCCGGGCACCCACGCCGCCGATATGGCCGCTGCCGCGATCCCAGCGGTTGCGCCCACGCGCGGGCGTGGCCGGAGAATCTATATGGCGCGCTCGCCAATGCGGGTGCGTGCAGTCCATGGCCGCCATCGAAATCCGTAACGTCAAGAAACGCTATCAGGCACTGCAGGCGCTCAAAGGCGTCAGCTTTTCGATCGAAGAAGGGGAATTCTTCGGTCTGCTCGGTCCCAACGGTGCCGGCAAAACCACGCTGATCAGTATTCTCGCCGGCCTCGCGCGCGCGGATGCGGGCAGCGTCAGTGTGCTCGGCCACGACGTGGTGCGCGACTACCGCAATGCCCGCCGCAAGCTCGGCGTGGTGCCGCAGGAACTCGTCTTCGATCCGTTCTTCTCCGTTCGCGAAACGCTGCGTATCCAGTCCGGCTACTTCGGTCTGACGCGCAACGACGACTGGATCGACGAAGTCATGGCGAACCTCGACCTGACCGACAAGGCCGACGCGAACATGCGCCAGCTCTCGGGCGGCATGAAGCGGCGCGTGCTCGTTGCGCAGGCGCTCGTGCATCGCCCGCCGGTGATCGTGCTCGACGAGCCGACCGCCGGGGTCGACGTCGAACTGCGCCAGACGCTCTGGAAATTCATCTCGCGCCTGAACCGCGAAGGCCACACCATCGTGCTGACTACGCACTATCTCGAAGAAGCGGAAGCGCTGTGCGACCGCATTGCCATGCTCAAGCGCGGCGAAGTCGTGGCGCTCGAGCGCACCGCCTCGTTGCTGCAGCGTTTCGCGGGCACGCGTCTCGTGCTGCGCTTCAAGCACGGCACGCTGCCCGACGCACTACGTCCGTTGCTGGTCGACCCGCAAAATACGAGTGGACCTCAGTTCGCGCTGCGTCTGGCGGGCTGCGACGAAGTCGAATCGATTCTCGCCACCTGCCGGGCGGCGGGCTGCATCGTTGAGGACATCGACATCCAGAAGGCCGATCTCGAGGATGTGTTCGTGCAGATCATGTCCGGTTCGCGCGCGCAGGAGGTGGCAGCATGATCGGGGCATGGGTCGGATTCCGCACGCTGTTCTACAAGGAAGTGTTGCGTTTCTGGAAGGTCAGCTTCCAGACCGTGGCCGCGCCGGTGCTCACCGCGCTGCTGTACCTGATGATCTTCGGCCACGTGCTCGAAGACCGCGTGAAGGTCTATGACCAGATCACGTACACATCTTTCCTCGTGCCGGGCCTGGTGATGATGAGCGTGTTGCAGAACGCGTTCGCAAACAGCTCGTCGTCGCTGATCCAGTCCAAGATCACGGGCAACCTCGTGTTCGTGCTGTTGCCGCCGCTGTCGCATTGGGAGATGTACGGCGCGTACGTGCTCGCCGCGGTCGTGCGTGGGTTGTGCGTGGGCGCAGGCGTCTTCGCGGTGACGGTCACGTTCACGCATCTAACGTTCGCCGCGCCGCTGTGGATCATCGGCTTCGCGTTCCTTGGGGCGGCGATTCTCGGCACGTTGGGTCTGATCGCGGGCATTTGGGCGGAGAAGTTCGACCAGCTCGCGGCGTTCCAGAACTTCCTGATCATGCCGGCAACGTTCCTGGCGGGCGTGTTTTACTCGATTCACTCGCTGCCGCCGCTGTGGCAGGCTGTCTCGCACTTCAACCCGTTCTTCTACATGATCGACGGGTTCCGTTACGGCTTCTTCGGTGTGTCCGACGTTGCCCCGCAGACCAGCCTTGCCGTTGTGGGTGCGACTTTTCTGATACTCGCAACCGTCGCGCTGACTTTGCTGCGCCGTGGTTATAAATTGCGTCACTGAACTTCTCTAGGATCGGCCATGCTGCCTACCCCCGAACAAATCAAACAGTACATCGAAGCCGGTCTGGCTTGCGAGCACGTGGCCGTCGAAGGCGATGGTCAGCACTTCTACGCGACCATCGTGAGCGAGCAGTTCGACGGCAAGCGTCTCATCGCCCGCCATCAACTCGTGTACGCCGCGCTGGGCGATCGCATGAAGGCGGAAATTCACGCGTTGTCCATGAAGACCCTCACGCCTGCGGAGTATCGGGCGCAATGAGGATTACGCAAGAAAGCGCCGGCGTCGCCGGCAACGGCGAGACCGCCACCGGCGAGCGCATGGCCGCGGACCACCTGGTGATCGAGGGCGGCGAGCGGCTGGCGGGAGAGATTACCGTATCGGGCGCCAAGAACGCGGCGCTGCCGATCCTGTGTGCGTGCCTGCTGACGGCCGAGCCGGTGGTGCTCGGCAACGTGCCCGATCTGCACGACGTGCGCACCATGCTGACGCTGCTCGCACGCATGGGCGTGAAGGTCGAGCGTCACGGCGAATCAGTGACGCTCGATGCGTCGCAGATCACCGAGCCGGCGGCCCCCTATGAGCTCGTAAAGACCATGCGCGCGTCGATTCTCGTGCTCGGCCCTCTGCTGGCGCGTTGCGGCGAGGCGCGCGTGTCGCTGCCCGGCGGGTGTGCGATCGGAGCGCGACCTGTCGATCAGCACATCAAGGGCCTGCAGAAGATGGGCGCCGAAATCACGCTGACGCACGGCGACATCGTCGCCAAAGCAACGCGTCTGCGTGGTGAGACGCTCGTGACCGACATGATCACCGTCACGGGCACCGAAAACCTGCTCATGGCGGCCACGCTGGCCGACGGCGTTACGGTGCTGGCCAACGCCGCCCGCGAACCCGAAGTGACGGACCTGGCCGAGCTGCTCGTGAAAATGGGCGCGAAGATCGACGGCATCGGCACTGATCGTCTGGTCGTGACGGGCGTGCCGCGCCTGTCCGGCGCGACACACGATGTTGTGCCCGATCGGATCGAAGCCGGCACGTTCCTGTGCGCGGCGGTGGCGACGCGTGGCGATATCACGCTGCATCGCGTTGTGCCGGGTACCCTCGACGCGGTGATCGAGAAGTTGCGCGAAACCGGCGCGAACGTGACGGCCGGCGCGGATTGGCTGCGCGTGACGATGGATCGGCGCGCGCGGGCGGTCAGTTTCCGAACGTCGGAATATCCGGCGTTCCCGACCGATATGCAGGCCCAGTTCATGGCGTTGAATTGCGTTGCCGAAGGGGCATCGCAGGTCGTCGAAACGATCTTCGAGAACCGGTTCATGCACGTGCAGGAGTTGACGCGTCTGGGCGCGAACATCGGCATCGACGGCAACACGGCGCGGATTTCCGGCGTGAATCGCCTGTCGGGTGCGCATGTGATGGCGACCGACCTGCGCGCTTCCGCCAGCCTGATCGTCGCGGGTCTGACGGCCGAGGGCCGCACGCTCGTCGACCGTATTCACCACCTCGATCGCGGCTATCATCGCATCGAGGCCAAGTTGTGCGCCGTGGGTGCGCAAATCCGGCGCGTCGAAGCGCGCCAGGGAGACATTGCATGAATTCCGCCAAGCCCGCCCAGCCGCTTGCTCAACCGCTGACGCTGGCGCTCTCGAAAGGGCGTATCTTTACGGAGACGCTGCCGTTGCTGGCGGCCGCCGGTATCGAAGTCACGGAAGACCCCGAGACCTCCCGCAAGCTGATTCTGCCGACGACGGATCCGAACCTGCAGGTCATCATCGTGCGCGCGACCGACGTGCCGACCTATGTGCAATATGGTGCCGCCGACTTCGGCGTGGCCGGCAAGGACGTGCTCATCGAACACGGCGGCGGCGGTCTGTATCAGCCAATCGATTTGAACATTGCGCGTTGCCGCATGTCTGTTGCTGTACCGAAGGGCTTCGATTACGCGAATGCCGTACGTCAAGGGGCACGTTTGCGCGTGGCGACCAAGTACGTGCAAACGGCGCGCGAGCACTTCGCGGCCAAGGGCGTGCACGTCGACCTGATCAAGCTGTACGGCTCGATGGAGCTGGGCCCGCTCGTGGGTCTGGCCGACGCGATTGTCGATCTGGTGAGCACCGGCGGCACGCTGCGGGCCAACAATCTGGTGGAAGTGGAAGAGATCATGGAGATCTCCTCCCGCCTCGTGATCAATCAGGCTGCACTCAAGTTGAAGCGCGAGTCGTTGCAGCCTATTCTGGATGCCTTCGAGCGGGCGTCCCGGCAAACAGCATGAAACTCGATATTCGCAAACTCGATTCCTCCGCCGAAGGCTTCGCGGCGCAGCTTCGCGATGTCCTGGCGTTCGAGGCGAGCGAAGACGCCGCCATCGATCGTGCGGCGGCCGACATTCTCGCCGACGTGAAGGCGCGCGGCGATGTGGCCGTCATCGAATACACCAACAAGTTCGACCGCTTGAGCGCGACGGACATGACGGCGCTGGAGCTGCCCGCCGAAGCGCTGGCAGCTGCGCTCGAGAGCCTTGAGCCGAAGCGTCGCGCGGCGCTCGAGGCCGCAGCGGCCCGCGTGCGCGCCTATCACGAGAAGCAGCGCATCGAGTGCGGCAGTCATAGCTGGCAATACACCGAGCCGGACGGCACGATGCTGGGCCAGAAGGTCACGCCGCTCGATCGGGTGGGCATCTATGTGCCGGGCGGCAAGGCGGCTTATCCGTCGTCGGTGCTGATGAACGCCATTCCGGCGCGTGTGGCGGGGGTGAAAGAGATCGTCATGGTGGTGCCCACGCCGGATGGCGTGCAGAACCCGCTGGTGCTCGCCGCCGCGCAAATCGCTGGGGTGGACCGCGTGTTTACCATCGGTGGCGCACAGGCGGTCGCCGCGCTGGCCTATGGCACCGCAACGGTGCCGGCCGTCGACAAGATCGTCGGGCCGGGCAACGCGTTCGTGGCTGCCGCCAAGCGCCGCGTGTTCGGCACGGTCGGGATCGACATGATTGCCGGGCCGTCAGAGATTCTTGTCATTTGCGACGGCACGACCGATCCCGACTGGGTCGCGATGGACTTGTTCTCGCAGGCGGAACACGACGAACTCGCGCAGTCGATCCTGTTGTGCCCGGACGCCGCCTATCTCGCGCGCGTGCACGCTTCGCTGGAGCGCCAGATCGACGAGATGCCGCGCCGCGAAGTGATTGCCGCCTCGTTGCGAGGCCGCGGCGCGCTGATCAAGGTGCGCGACATGGCCGAAGCGTGCGAGATCGTCAACGTGATCGCGCCGGAGCACCTCGAAATCTCCACCGAAACCCCGCAGCAGTGGGGCGACAAGATTCGCCACGCCGGCGCGATCTTCCTCGGCAAGTTCACGAGCGAGAGCCTGGGCGATTACTGCGCCGGTCCCAACCATGTGCTGCCGACGTCGCGCACGGCGCGGTTCTCGTCGCCGCTGGGCGTGTACGACTTCATCAAGCGTTCGAGCCTGATCGAAGTGAGCGAGGGTGGTGCCCGCATGCTTGGCGAGATCGCCGCGGAATTGGCTTACGGCGAAGGCCTGCAGGCGCACGCGCGCAGCGCCGAATACCGTCTGCATCGCGAGTCCTGAGATGCGCGACGACGCCCTGCGGCCCGCGTATTGTCCAACGACGTCGGCCACCGCTCGGCGTCGGCCCCGTGCCATCGCGCTGTCCCCGGGGTCGTTGTCGTGGCCGCTGCCGGCCCGCCTCGCGCGCGCTGTGCGCAGAGTGGCTGTCGTGTGCGCCCTCGCGGCTGCCGGCAGTCCCTCGGCCTACGCCGCCGGTCAGTATTGCCAGCACGCCACCTTCGAAGGCACGTCGGTCGAGCGTATGACCGTGTGCGTGAGCCGTCAGGCGTTCGACAACGATATTTACGTGTTGCGACTCGGCGGCAAGACTGCGCTGCGCGGCACGGACGACGAAGTGGCCCACGGCGTGTTCGGCCGCGTTGGCAACCGCCTGGTCGCCATGCGTTGCGAGGCCGATGCCGCGCACGCGCGCGTGAGCCCGGCGGTGGCGCAGGCGCTGTCCTGGCAGACCGGCGTGCGGCTGCAGCGCATTACCGATGCGCTCGGCAGTGTGGAAACCGGTCGACGCTGCGTCGTCAAAATCGACGGCGCCGACGCCGGACGGCTGACGTTCGCCTTCAACTGATCCTTTATCAATGATTCCGCGCGATGTCGCGCAACCCGCCTCTACTGCCATGTCCGTCGACTCAGTGATCCGCTCCGATGTGCTCGCCATGAGTTCCTACGCCGTGCCTGACGCGAGCGGTTTCCTCAAGCTCGACGCGATGGAGAATCCGTATGGCCTGCCGCCGGCGTTGCGCAGTGCGCTGGGGCAGCGACTGGCCGGCGTGGCGCTCAATCGTTACCCGGCACCGCGTCCTCATGTGCTGCTCGAGACGCTCGCCCGCACGATGGGCGTGCCGGCCGGGGCCAAGCTGCTGCTGGGCAACGGCTCGGACGAGATCATCAGCATGATCGCGATGGCCACCGCTCGGCCGGGGGCCACGGTGATTGCGCCGATGCCGGGCTTCGTCATGTACGAGATGTCGGCGCGCTTGGCGGGCATCGAGTTCGTCGGTGTGCCGCTGCGCGCCGATTTTTCGCTCGACATGCCGGCCATGCTGGGCGCCATTGCGGCGCATCCGGGCGCGGTCGTATACCTGGCCTATCCGAACAATCCGACGGGCAATCTGTTCGCCGACGACGACATCGAGACGCTGGTGCGTGCCGCCAGCCGCGGCCTCGTGGTGATCGACGAGGCGTACCAGCCGTTTGCCGGGAAGACGTGGATGCCGCGTCTGCCGGAGTTCCCTCAACTGCTGGTCATGCGCACCGTCTCGAAGCTCGGGCTGGCGGGCATCCGGCTGGGCTACGTGGCGGGCAGCGCACAATGGCTCGACCAGATCGACAAGGTGCGTCCGCCCTATAACATCAATGTGCTCACGCAGGCATGCGCCGAATTCATGCTCGATCACCTTGGCGTGCTCGACGCCCAGGCGGCCGAATTGCGCGCCGAACGCACGCGGCTGGCCGCCGCCGTGGCGGCGCTGCCCGGGGTGAGTGTGTTCCCGAGCGATGCGAATTTCCTGCTCGTTCGCGTGCCGGATGCCGACAAAACCCACGCGGGTCTGCTCGCACACAAGGTGTTGATCAAAAACGTGGGTAAAATGCACGTATTGCTGGCCAATTGCCTGAGATTGACGGTCGGCACCCCCACGGAGAATGCGGCAATGGTGAAAGCCCTGGCCGCATCACTCTAACAAGCCATACGACGAGAACTCACCACCATGCGCATTGCGGAAGTCGTTCGCGATACCAGCGAAACGCAAATACGCGTCAAGATCGACCTGGACGGCACTGGCCGCAAGGCCCTCGATACCGGCGTGCCGTTCCTGGACCACATGCTCGACCAGATCGCGCGCCACGGCCTTATCGACATGGATGTCGAAGCCCGCGGCGATACCTTCATCGACGATCACCACACGGTGGAAGACGTCGGCATCACGCTGGGCATGGCGGTGGCCAAGGCGATCGGCGATCGTAAGGGTATCGTGCGCTACGGCCACAGCTACGTGCCGCTCGACGAAGCGCTGTCGCGCGTTGTGATCGATTTCTCGGGTCGTCCCGGTCTCGAATTCCATGTACCGTTCACGCGGGCGCGTGTCGGCAATTTCGACGTGGATCTGACCATCGAGTTTTTCCGTGGCTTCGTCAATCATGCGGGCGTCACGCTGCATATCGACAATCTGCGTGGCATCAACGCCCACCACCAGTGCGAAACGGTGTTCAAGGCGTTCGGTCGCGCGCTGCGCATGGCGGTCGAGATCGATCCGCGCGCAGCGGGTGTCGTGCCGTCCACGAAGGGAAGCCTGTAACGCGAGACGGGTCGGCGCAGCCGGCCCGGTAGCCCGATAGCCCGCCGGCCCGCAAGGCCGGCGCCCCTGCGACGATTCACCGACCGGCCGGCCGCCGGCGCCGCGTGCCCCTATGACGCTCGACGCCTTCAAGTTCTTCATCTCGCTGCTGGCCCTGATCAATCCGCTCGGGGCGATCCCGCTTTTCATCAGCTTGACGTCCTCGCAGACGCGCGAGGAGAAGCGCCGTACGATCAATGTCGCGGCGATTGCGGTCGCCCTGGTGGTCGCGGGCTCGGGGTTGTTCGGTGAAGCCATCATCCGCTTCTTCGGTATTTCGATCGCATCGCTTGAAGTGGGCGGCGGCGTCATCATGTTGCTCATGGCGGTGAACATGATCAACGCACAGACCGGGAACACGCGCTCGACGGCGGAAGAGCGCGACGAAGCGGAGGAGCGGCCGAACATCGCCGTGGTGCCGCTCGCGATTCCGCTGCTCACCGGCCCGGGCACGATCAGTACCGTGATCATCTACTCGGGGCGTGCGCACGGCTGGGCCCAGATTCTGATGCTCCTGGCGATCGGCGTGGGCCTGGGCGCGGTGTGCTGGGTGGCACTGAGCAGCGCCGGGCGCCTCGAAGGCTGGCTCGGGCGTACGGGCATCAATATCGGCACGCGTCTGATGGGGTTGATCCTCTCGGCGCTGGCCGTGGAATTCATTATCGATGGTTTGAAAATACTGCTGCCGGGTTTGAGATGAATAAGATTGCGATTGTCGACTACGGAATGGGCAACCTGCGCTCGGTCTATCAGGCGCTGCGTGCCGCCGCGCCGGAGGCCGATGTGAGCATCAGCAGCGACGCCGCCGAGATTCGCGCCGCCGACCGGGTGGTGCTGCCGGGGCAAGGCGCGATGCGCGACTGCATGGGCTGCCTGAACGAGTCGGGCCTGCGCGACGCGGTCGTCGAGGCCGCCGCGACCAAGCCGATGTTCGGCGTGTGCGTGGGCGAGCAGATGCTGTTCGACATGTCCGACGAGGGCAACACGCCCGCGCTCGGCCTGCTGCCGGGCCGCGTGGTGCGCTTCGACCTCGAGGGCCAGTTGCAGGACGACGGCTCGCGCTTCAAGGTGCCGCAGATGGGCTGGAACCGCGTGCGTGAGACGCGGCCTCACCCGATCTGGGCCGGCGTGCCCGACGACAGCTATTTTTACTTCGTGCACAGCTACTACGTTGTGCCCGCAAGGCCCGAGTTGACCGTCGGCGAGACCGTCTACGGGGTGCCCTTTACCTGTGCGGTGGCCCAAGATAATATCTTTGCCACCCAGTTCCACCCGGAAAAGAGCGCTCAGGCGGGCCTTACCCTTTATCGCAATTTTGCGCAGTGGAAGCCTTGAGCGTGACCCGTCTCGCGTATTCGCGCCCGGATGTCACTCGGAGCATGCCCTGCGTCACGGCTTATACTGTGTGTCATGTTGATGAATCCGATCCCGACGTGCCGATGCCCGGCAAGGCAGGGGTCGGTTTTGTATTGTCCGCGTAATTTGCGAATTTCTTTTACCTCCCTCTAGCGACGTTTCACGATTGCCTATGCTGCTCATTCCGGCCATCGACCTTAAAGACGGTCAGTGTGTTCGCCTCAAACAAGGCGACATGGATCAAGCCACCGTATTCTCGGAGGACCCCGCGGCCATGGCTCGACATTGGGTCGAGCAAGGCGCTCGCCGCCTCCATCTGGTGGACTTGAACGGCGCATTCGTCGGCAAGCCGCGCAACGAAGCGGCCATTCGCGCCATCATTCAGGAAGTCGGGGCCGATATCCCCGTGCAACTGGGCGGCGGCATTCGCGACCTGGCCACCATCGAGCGCTATCTCGACGACGGTTTGTCGTACGTCATCATCGGGACGGCGGCGGTGAAGAATCCCGGGTTCCTCCGGGACGCATGCACCGCATTCGGCGGGCACATCATCGTTGGTCTCGACGCCAAGGATGGCAAGGTCGCCACCGACGGCTGGAGCAAGCTCACCGGCCACGAAGTCGTGGATCTGGCGCGCAAGTTCGAGGACTACGGCGTCGAAGCGATCATCTACACCGATATCGGCCGCGACGGCATGCTCCAGGGCATCAATATCGACGCGACCGTGCGCCTCGCGCAGGCCGTGACCGTGCCGGTGATTGCCAGCGGCGGCCTGTCGAACCTGGGCGATATCGACGCGCTGTGCCAGGTTGAGCGGGAAGGCGTCGAAGGCGTCATCTGCGGCCGCGCGATCTACTCGGGCGACTTGAATTTCTCGGCGGCGCAAACGCGTGCGGACGAGCTTTCCGGAGGAGCGGCATAAGCGAGACCACGGCTGCGGCCGCCTCGCCTGCCAACATCATGGCTCTCGCTAAACGCATCATCCCGTGTCTGGACGTAACGGCCGGCCGCGTGGTCAAGGGTGTCAATTTCGTCGAACTTCGCGACGCGGGCGACCCCGTCGAGATCGCCCGCCGCTATGACGAGCAGGGCGCCGACGAATTGACGTTCCTCGACATCACGGCGACCTCCGACGGGCGCGACCTCATTCTGCCGATCATCGAGGCGGTGGCCGCGCAAGTCTTCATTCCGCTGACCGTGGGCGGTGGCGTGCGCGAAGTGGCCGACGTGCGCCGCCTGCTCAACGCCGGTGCCGACAAGGTCAGCATGAACTCGTCGGCCGTGGCCAATCCGCAGTTGGTGGCCGACGCGGCCGCCAAGTACGGCGCGCAGTGCATCGTCGTGGCGATCGACGCCAAGCGCGTCTCCGCCGACGGCGAAACGCCGCGCTGGGAGGTCTTCACGCACGGTGGTCGCAAAGCCACGGGCCTCGACGCCGTGGCCTGGGCCAAGCGGATCGAGGCCTTGGGCGCGGGCGAAATCCTGCTCACCAGCATGGACCGCGACGGCACCAAGAGCGGCTTCGACCTCGCGCTCACGCGCGCAGTGTCCGATGCCGTGAGCATCCCGGTGATCGCCTCGGGCGGCGTGGGGTCGCTGGCCGATCTGGCCAACGGCGTGACTGAAGGCCATGCGGATGCCGTGCTCGCAGCGAGTATCTTCCACTACGGCGAGCACACGGTCGGTGAAGCGAAGCGCTTCATGGCCGACAAGGGCATTTCGGTGCGGCTCTGAACGGAATTCCACGGATCATGACGCAAGATTGGCTGGACAAGGTAGCTTGGGACGCGCAGGGCCTCGTGCCCGTGATTGCGCAGGAACTCGGCAGCAACGATGTGCTGATGTTCGCGTGGATGAACCGCGAGGCGCTCGCGCGTACGGTCGAGACCGGCGAGGCTGTCTATTATTCGCGCTCGCGCAAGCGTCTGTGGCACAAGGGCGAGGAGTCGGGCCACGTGCAGAAGGTGCATGAGATTCGTCTCGATTGCGACGAAGACGTGGTGCTGATCAAGGTCGAGCAGATCGATGGCATTGCCTGCCACACCGGTCGCCATTCCTGTTTCTTCCAGAAGTTCGAGGGCAGCGTCGAGGATGGCCATTGGGCATCCGTCGAACCGGTGCTCAAGGACCCGCACAAGATCTACAAGTGAGCACCATGAACGATACGCTGGAGCGTGTGGCCGAGGTCATCGCCTCGCGCAAGGGAGCCGACCCCGACAAGTCGTACGTTGCCCGTCTGTTCCACAAGGGTGACGACGCCATCTGCAAGAAGATCGGCGAGGAAGCCACCGAAGTGGTGCTCGCGGCGAAGGACATTCGCATTGGCGGGGCCGACAACCTGCGCCAGAAGCTCGTCAACGAGACGGCCGACCTGTGGTTTCATTGCATGGTACTGCTCGCGCATCACGACCTGAGCCCGAACGAAGTGCTCGCCGAACTGGCGCGCCGCGAAGGGTTGTCGGGGCTCGTCGAAAAGGCGCAGCGCGGCGTCCGTGGCGAACACGCGGACTGATTTCCTTTGGCCACGATGGCCGTGATCATCGATATGCCGCGCTGGCTCACGCGAGGAGACGCTTCATGAACGATTCGCAGCCCCCGGGCGCGACCGGATCGCCCGGCAGCCCCGGCAATCCTTACCTCGCGACACCCCCGAATGCGCCGAGCGCCGAGCAGGAGCGCGCGTTGCGCAAGCTCACGCACGTGCTTTATGCGCTCTATGCGCTGTTCTGGCTCACGGGCGGCGTGACCGCCATCGTCGCGATCATCATCAACTACATCAAGCGCGATGACGCCGCCGGCACGCTCTACGCCTCGCATTTCACGTGGCAGATCCGCACGTTCTGGTGGTCGGTGGTCTGGGGGGTACTCGGCGTGGCGCTTGCCATCGTGATGGTCGGCTTCGCGATTCTCTGGGTGCTGGGCATTTGGGCGCTGTATCGGATCGTCAAGGGCTGGCTCTACCTGAACGACAACAAGCCCATGTACGCCGCGCGCGCCTGAACGATACCGGGCGGCACCTAAGCTCCCTACAAGCATTCGAGAGGAAGACACACGCATGACGCACGACAACTGTATCTTCTGCAAGATTATTGCCGGGCAGATCCCGAGCGCGCAGGTCCATGCCGACGACGATGTCGTGGTGTTCAAAGACATCAATCCGGCGGCCGACCTGCACCTGCTCATGGTGCCGCGCAAGCACATCGCCACATTGCAGGACTGCCAGCCGGAAGATCAGGCGCTGTTGGGCAAGATGATGCTGCTCGCGCCGAAGCTGGCCGCCGAGCAAGGCTATCGTTTCGACGGCGATGCGTCGAACATCGAAGGCAACGGATTCCGCGTTGTGATGAACACCGGACCGGGTGGCGGCCAGGAGGTTTATCATCTTCATATGCACATTCTGGCCGGACCGCGGCCGTGGAAGCGCATGTGAGTGTCGCCGGCGGCATGACGCGACGCGTTGCCGCATAGTGCTGTCGGAGCGTGCAAGTGTTCCGCATCGACGACGGTTTCACGAAACATTTATTTCTACCCGGTGTCCGACCCGGTTACGATGCAGGGCGTGCCGCGCAATGTGCCACAATGGGGCACGTTGCTGCGGGCACGGCGGCAAACATGGAGCGCTTGTTCCTGGCTGTCACGCCGGGGCAACCGTGCACGACAAGATCCCGTCGCGACGCGGCAGGGGTGGGGAAACGCAAGGAGAGTGGTCATGGGTTCGTTGAGTATTTGGCACTGGCTGATCGTGCTGGTGATCGTGATGATGGTTTTCGGTACCAAGAAGTTGCGCAACATCGGCACCGATCTGGGAGGCGCCGTCAAGGGGTTCAAGGACGGCATGAAGGAGGGCGAAGGTGCCCCGGCCGCCAAGGATGACCCGGCGACTGCCAAGGAACTGCGCGACTCGACCACGATCGACGTGCAGGCCAAGGACACGAGCGATCGCAAGCAAGGCTAAGCCGGCGTCGACATGATCGATCTCGGTCTTTCCAAACTGATGTTGATCGGCGTTGTTGCGCTGGTCGTGATCGGGCCCGAGCGCTTGCCTAAAGTGGCGCGCACGGCGGGCGCGCTCTTTGGCCGCGCACAGCGCTATATCAACGATGTGAAGGCTGAGGTGAGCCGCGAAATGGAACTCGACGAGTTGCGCAATATGCGCACGCAGTTCGAGGACGCGGCCCGCAGCGCCCAGAACACCATTCAGAAGCAACTGCACGAGCAAGAGGCGTCGCTCAACGACGCCTGGGCGAGTGCCACGGGCACGTCGTCCGGCGAGATCGCCGGCGGCGGTACGGATGCGGCGACCGGGTATTCCGACAGCTACCTTTCCGAACCCGTCGTGACGTCCGGTATCCGCGCGTCGACCAAGCGCCGCAACTGGCGCGTACGCCGGACTGCTACGCCGATCTGGTTCAAGCAGGCCAGCGCCACGCGCACGCAGGTGCAGTCGGGGGCGGCGCGTGTGGCGCGTCACACACCGGCCAAGCTGCGCCGGCCCGTCAAGTTCTTCTGAGGCGCTTGCGCACCGAACTTCCCGCCATCTGGCACTGTGCCGGCTTCATTCCTGGATAAGTCGACGTGAGCGACGACAAGCAAATCCCCGACGGGGGCTCCGAAGAGACCTTCATCTCGCATCTGATCGAGCTGCGCAATCGCATCATTCGCGCGGGCGCGGCGGTGATCGTGGCGTTCCTCTCGCTGGTCTACTGGGCACCGGACATCTTCCGCCTGCTCTCTCGCCCGCTGATGCAATCGCTGCCCGCGGGCGGCAAGATGATCGTCACCGATATTACCGGCTCGTTCTTCGTGCCGATGAAGGTCACGATGATGGTGGCGTTCGTCATTGCGCTGCCCGTGGTGTTGTACCAGGCCTGGGCGTTCGTGGCGCCAGGGTTGTATCAGCACGAGAAGAAGCTGGTGATGCCGTTGGTCGTGAGCAGCTACACGCTGTTCCTGCTGGGCATGTCGTTCGCCTACTTCCTGGTGTTCCCGACCGTGTTCCACTTCATGGCGCATTACAACGCGCCATTGGGTGCGGAGATGAACACCGATATCGACAATTACCTGAGTTTTGTGCTCACGATGTTCCTATGCTTCGGGGTGACCTTCGAAGTGCCGGTGGTCGTCGTGGTGCTCGCGCGCATGGGCGTGGTGAGCATCGAGAAGCTCAAGCAGATTCGGCCGTACGTGGTGGTGGGTGCCTTTGTGCTGGCTGCCGTCGTGACGCCGCCGGACATGCTCTCGCAACTGATGTTGGCGATCCCGCTCTGTATCCTTTATGAGTTGGGCTTGATCGCGGCGCGGCTGTTCGTCAAACAGGGCCATCGGCAAGACGAAGGCAGCGAGGGGAACGGCGAAGCGACGCCGTAACCTTGGCGTGGCTTGCCGCGGCACAGTCGGCTCGCGACATCGATAATGCCGATACAGAAAAGCACGGGTCTCATGGCCCGTGCTTTTTTTGTAGGCGATCGCCGCAGGCGAGGGCCGAAGATGCACGAGGGCAGGCGTGACAATGGGCGAAGCCCGTCGCGGCGACGCAAATGAAAACGGCCGCGCCCAGGCGCAGCCGTTGTGTCCTTCCGGGCGGTCCGATGCCCTCAGTCGGCGCTGTTCCCGTCGGTGCCATCGCCGCCGTCGGTACCGTCTCCACCGTCCGCACCGTCCTGCGCCGGTCGCTTGGGCGGCGGCGGGCGCTTGCCGATCGTCACGGTAAGATCCATCGCTTTCTTCTTGCGCGTGACGTTCAGCTTGGCCTGCGTGCCCGGCTTGATCTGGGCGATGACGTTGAGCAGTTCGGTGGTGTCGCGAATCGATGCGTCGTTCACCTTTGTCAGGATGTCGCCCGGCTGGACGCCGGCCTTGTCGGCGGGGCCACCCTGCACGACGCCGGCGATGATGACGCCCGAATCCTGCTGCAGGCCAAACGACTCGGCGATATCCGAGGTGATGTCCTGCGGCTCGACCCCGACCCAGCCGCGCGTGACTGAACCGGTGGTGATGATGCTCTCGAGCACCGAGCGCGCCGTCGACACGGGAATCGCGAAGCCGATGCCCATGTTGCCGCCGCTACGCGAGTAGATCGCCGTGTTGATGCCGAGCAGGTTGCCGTTGACGTCGACCAGCGCGCCGCCCGAATTGCCGGGGTTGATGGCGGCGTCCGTCTGGATGAAGTTCTCGAACGTGCTGATATCGAGGTGATTGCGCCCCAGCGCGCTGATGATGCCCATCGTAACCGTCTGGCCGACGCCGAACGGGTTGCCGATGGCGAGGACCACGTCACCCACGCGCACCTGTTCCATGCGGCCCAGCGTGATGGCGGGGAGGTTGTCGAGCGTGATCTTGAGCACCGCGAGGTCGGTTTCGGGGTCGCTGCCGACCAGCTTGGCGCGGGCCTTGCGGCCGTCGGCAAGGGCGACTTCGATCTCGTCGGCCCCGTCCACCACGTGATGATTCGTGAGAATATAGCCTTCGCTGCTCACAATCACGCCCGAGCCGAGGCTCGAGACCGGGTCTTGCCGCATTGTGCCGCCGCCGTCGCCAAAGAAATACCGGAACAACGGATCATCGAGGCGCGGATCGCGATTCTGCTTTTGTTCCTTGCTGGAAAAAATGCTGACGACCGCAGGCATCGCCTTTTGTGCGCCATCGGCGTACGAGCCGGTCGACGGCTTCTCGGACAGACTCGGCGCGACTTCCTGCAGGGCGATGATGGGATTGGCCAGTTGCTTGCCGAACGAACCCTGGCGTTGTAGCCACTGAGGCTTGAGGGTGGCGACGATGAAGAGCAACGCAAGCAGCACGGTGACCGCTTGCGCGAACAGTAGCCAGAAGCGTCTGAGCATGAAAGAGCGAGACCTTATATGAATCGTGTTGAACTCGAATTGTATCTGAACGATACCCTGCAAATCGCGCAATTTCGCGATTACTGCCCGAATGGCCTACAGGTCGAAGGGCGCGGCGAGATTCAGAAAATCGCCAGCGGCGTGACCGCCAGCCTGGCTTTTCTCGAAGCCGCCCGCGACTGGGGCGCCGATGCCGTCCTCGTTCACCATGGTTACTTCTGGAAGAGCGAAGATGCCCGAATTACCGGGATGAAGCGACGTCGTTTGGGGGTGTTGATCGGTCACGACATCAACCTGTTCGCCTACCACCTGCCTCTCGATGCCCATCCCGAACTGGGCAACAACGCGCAACTCGGCAAGTTGCTGGGCTTCTCCGACGACGGCGGCCGTTTTGGCCCGGATCAGCTTGGATGGCTTGGCGCACCCGCCGCGCCGACGACATTGGCGGCGCTTGCGGCCCACGTTGAAGCAAGGCTGGGGCGCGCGCCGCTGTTGTTGGGGGACCCGAATCGCGAGGTGCGCCGTGTTGCGTGGTGCACCGGCGGCGCGCAGGGCTTCTTCGAGGCTGCCATCGGGGCGGGCGCGGATGTGTATATCAGCGGCGAAGTCTCCGAGCCTACCCAGCATCTCGCGCTCGAGAGCGGCGTGGGTTATCTGGCGGCGGGCCATCATGCGACCGAGCGTGGCGGCGCGAAGGCCATTGGCGAGCATGTCGCAGCCCGGTTCGGGCTCACGCATCGATTCTTCGATATGCCGAACCCGGCTTGACCTGAGGCGCTTTTCGGGGGCGGTACGAGGCCGCCCTGCGCAGCTTTACCCGTTCTGCTTCTTGAGGCTGTCGCGGATTTCGCGCAGCAGAACGATGTCTTCCGGTGTGGGCGCGGGGGCTGCCGGGGCTTCCGCCTCCGGACGCTTGAGCCGGTTGATCTGCTTGACCATCAGGAAAATGATCACGGCCAGGATCAGGAAGTTCAGGGCGACGGTGATGAAGTTGCCGTAACCGAAGACGGCCACACCGGCTTTGGTCAGATCGGCGTAGGACGTCGGGTTGCCCTTGAAGTCGGGCGGGATGGTGCCAAGCAGAATGAACTTGCTCGAGAAATCTAGGCCACCGAAGATTGCACCCACGATCGGCATGATCAAGTCTTTGACGACCGAATCAACGATCTTGCCGAAGGCCCCGCCGATGATCACGCCGACGGCCAGATCGATCACATTGCCCTTGACGGCAAATTCCTTGAATTCCGACATGAAGCTCATGCCATTTCTCCCTGTTATGTTGCGTGACCCGGAGGAGCATCGCGCTACACCGGGACTCATGAACTGGCATTGATTGACCGGTAATTCCATGCGGGCCGCACGGCTGCGGCGGGGGTCGCGTCAAATAATGTCACGCGAATGCCACAGGCCGCGCACGATGTCACCGGGACGAGACAGGGAAAATGATGACTAAATGTCGTGCACGCGTCAACGAAAGCGGCGATCATGACGGTTCTCGTGCAGCATCCCAGAAGCGAAACCCCGGGTGAGCGCTGGCCACCCGCAGGGTACGTTAATCCTTTGAAAATACGCGAAAACCACTAGGAGGCTGGGGCGTTTTGCCGTTGTTTCAGGCATTCACGCTCGCGTATGATTTAAGGTTGACGGAAATACCAATTCAACCGTGTGGGGCTTGTGATGAGTGACAATCAAGAAAAGGCCGTCGACAGTAGCCGTCGGAATCTGTTGATTGCAACGTCCGTAGCGGGAGGCGTGGGCGGCGTTGCAACGTTGGTTCCCTTTGTCAGTTCGCTCGAACCCTCGGAGCGCGCCAAGGCAGGCGGGGCGCCCGTCGAGGCAGACATCAGCAATCTCAAGCCAGGCGACAAGATGACCGTGGCTTGGCGCGGCTTGCCCGTGTGGATCGTGCGTCGCACGCCTGACGAGATGGCTTCGCTGTCCAAAGTGACGGCGGAGTTGGCCGATCCGGACTCCAAGGAAACGTTTTCCTACCCGATGCCCGACTATTGCAAGAACGCGTTCCGCGCGCGTGTCGAGCACAAGGATCTGCTCGTGGTCGTCGGCATCTGCACTCACCTCGGTTGCATCCCTTCCGGCCCTTACCAGGCGAACGCCAACGCCGCGCTGGGCCCCGATCCGGGTTTCCTGTGCCCGTGCCACGGGTCGACCTACGATATGTCTGGCCGTGTCTTCAAGAACAAGCCGGCGCCAAAGAATCTCGACGTTCCCCGGTTCATGTTCGTGAACGACACCAAGCTCGTGATCGGTAAAGACGAAAAAGGAGAAGCGTAATCATGGCCGCCGACAAACAGGTCGACACGACGGGCTTGCTGGGCTGGATCGATCGCCGGTTTCCGCTCAGCCAGCTCTGGAGGGAGCACGCGTCCGAGTATTACGCGCCCAAGAATTTCAACTTCTGGTATTTCTTCGGATCGCTGGCCATGCTGGTGCTGGTGATTCAGATTCTCACCGGTATTTTTCTGGTGATGAACTACAAGCCCGACGCCAATCTCGCGTTCGCGTCGGTCGAGTACATCATGCGCGAAGTGCCGTGGGGCTGGCTCATTCGCTATATGCACTCGACGGGCGCATCGATGTTCTTCGTCGTGGTGTATCTGCACATGTTCCGCGGGCTGTTGTACGGTTCCTACCGCAAGCCGCGTGAGCTGGTGTGGGTGTTCGGATGCTTGATCTTTCTGTGCCTGATGGCTGAAGCGTTCATGGGCTATCTGCTGCCGTGGGGGCAGATGTCATACTGGGGCGCGCAGGTGATCGTGAACCTGTTCTCGGCGATTCCGTTCATCGGTCCGGACCTGTCGCTGTGGATTCGCGGCGACTACGTGGTATCGGATGCCACGCTCAACCGCTTCTTTGCGTTCCACGTGATCGCCGTTCCGCTGGTGCTCATCGGGTTGATCGTCGCGCACATCATCGCGTTGCACGAAGTCGGGTCCAACAACCCTGACGGCATCGAGATCAAGGACAAAAAAGACGCCAACGGCCGGCCGCTCGATGGCATTCCGTTCCATCCGTATTACACGGTGCACGACATCATGGGGGTGGGCGTGTTCCTGATGGTGTTCTCGGCGATTGTGTTCTTTGCGCCGACGATGGGCGGTTACTTCCTGGAAGCGAACAACTTCATTCCGTCCGACTCGCTCAAAACGCCGCCGCACATTGCGCCGGTGTGGTATTTCACGCCGTTCTACTCGATGCTGCGCGCCACGACCGACGACTTCAAGCATTTGTTGATGGGGCTGGCGGTGATCGTTACGGCGATCTGGTGGGTCAAGGGCAAAGCGGCCGCGACCACGAAGGTGGCGGCGTCTGGCGGTGTCGTGTTGCTGCTGCTGGCGATGTATCTGACCGAGGCCAAGTTCTGGGGCGTGGTGGTGATGGGCGGCGCGGTGGTCACGCTGTTCTTCCTGCCGTGGCTGGACCATAGCCCGGTGAAGTCGATTCGTTACCGTCCGGGATTCCACAAAGTGTTGTTGGGTATTCTCGTCGTTGTTTTTGCGGTGCTGGGGTATTTGGGCATTCAGGAACCGACGCCCATGAAGACCGCGATTTCGCAGGTCGGCGCGCTGTACTACTTCGGATTCTTCTGGCTGATGCCGCTGTGGAGCAAACGCGGCACGTTCAAGCCGGTGCCGGATCGCGTGACCTTCGCGGCGCATTGAGCGCACGCCAACGACGACTAGGGATATCACGATGAGAAAACTGTTGCTTGTCCTGGCGCTCCTGAGTGGTTTCGCGGCGCCGGTCTTGGCTGAAGAAAGTATGGCGCTGGATACGGCGCCCAATCGGATCGACGACCTGGCCTCGCTGCAGCGAGGCGCGAAGCTGTTCGTGAACTACTGCCTGAACTGCCATTCGGCGGCGTCGATGCGGTATTCGCGCCTGAAGGATCTGGGATTGTCGGATGCAGAGATCAAGAACAATCTGCTTTTCACGACGGACAAGATTGGCGACACGATGACCGTGGCCATGCGTGCGGCGGATGCCAAGGAGTGGTTTGGTGCACCGCCGCCGGATCTGTCGGTCGAGGCCCGGGCGCGGGGGACGGACTGGCTGTATACCTACTTGCGTACGTTCTATCGAGACGATGCGCGGCCGACGGGGTGGAACAACCTGGTGTTCCCGAATGTGGGCATGCCAAACCCGCTTTGGCAGTTGCAGGGACAGCGGGGATTGAAGCATGGGGAGGGGGCGGAGCATGGTCCGGCCCAGTTCGTGCAGATTACGCAGGGGACGATGAAACCGGTGGAATTCGATGCTGCCGTGGCTGATCTGGTATCTTATCTGGATTGGATGTCGGAACCGGCGCAACGCACACGCCGGCAGTTGGGTGTCTGGGTTTTGTTGTTCTTGGGACTCTTTACGGTACTTGCCTGGCGCCTGAATGCGGCCTATTGGAAGGACGTGAAGTAAAATAACGTCTGTACGACGGGGCCAGGGTATGGGGAGCGTCGATTTCCCGCCCCGGCCCCGTTGGTTTTTAAGGAAGACGCGCTATGATGGTTTTGTACTCGGGCACTACGTGCCCCTTCTCCCA
Organism: Pandoraea sp. XJJ-1; assembly: GCF_026802345.1. NCBI lineage: Bacteria > Pseudomonadati > Pseudomonadota > Betaproteobacteria > Burkholderiales > Burkholderiaceae > Pandoraea > Pandoraea sp. XJJ-1. Next base: position 4,927,643 of record NZ_CP113827.1, on the reverse strand, counting down.
GCGTTGCCGGCTGGTTCTGTTCGAAAAAGGCATGGATTTCGAAATCCGTGACGTCGACCTGTTCAACAAGCCGGAAGACATTGCGGTGATGAATCCGTACGGTCAGGTGCCGATTCTTGTTGAACGCGACTTGATTCTGTACGAATCGAACATCATCAATGAGTACATTGACGAACGATTCCCGCATCCGCAGTTGATGCCGGCCGATCCGGTGCAGCGTGCGCGTGCGCGTTTGTTCCTGTTCAATTTCGAGAAAGAGCTGTTCGTGCATGTGAGCGCGCTCGAGAACGAAAAGGGCAAGGCGGCGGAGAAGACGCATGAGAAGGCGCGTGCGTCGATTCGCGATCGTTTGACGCAGCTTGCGCCGATCTTCGTGAAGAACAAGTACATGTTGGGCGAGGAGTTCTCGATGCTCGACGTGGCGATTGCGCCGTTGTTGTGGCGTCTGGATCACTATGGCATCGAGTTGTCGAAGAATGCCGCGCCGTTGATGAAGTATGCCGAGCGGATTTTCAGCCGTCCGGCCTACATTGAAGCGCTGACGCCGTCCGAAAAGGTCATGCGTCGCTGATGCGTTGATTGAACCGCTGGCGAGGCTGGCCTGCAGAGTGCGGTGGGCGGGTTTCGCGGCGGGATAAGTTGGTCATATGCCTGAAACGTCTACCAAGCCTTACCTTTTGCGCGCGCTGTACGAGTGGTGTACCGACAACGGGTACACACCGTATTTGGCCGTGCATGTCGATGCCAGGACGCGAGTACCGCGCGAGTTTGTGAAAGATGGCGAGATCGTGCTGAACATCAGCTTCGATGCCACGAGCGGATTGCAGATGGGCAACGACTGGATTGAATTCAGCGCCCGTTTCGGCGGCATTTCACAGAAAGTGGAAGTGCAGGTGCCGAACGTGCTGGCGATATATGCTCGCGAGAATGGCCAGGGGATGGCGTTCCCGGTCGACAAGCAGGCGTCTGCGGAAGAGGGTGCCGAGTTGGAAGCGGTGCCGTCGGTGCAGGCCGCGAGCGACGACGATTCGGATCCGACGCGCCCAGGTGGCAATGGCGCGGCGGGCGGCAACGCCGGACGGGCTCGCCTGAAGGTGGTGAAGTAATTCGAGAGCGCAGGTGAGCGGGGTGGGCGCTTTGTGCGCATTGCCCCAAAGGCCTGCGTCGCCGGATGATTTTGCCCTGACAGGGGGTCGTCAGTAACCGATGAATCGGTTACAATACGCGACTTCGCCGGCTTAGCTCATCTGGTAGAGCAGTTGATTTGTAATCATCAGGTGGCGGGTTCGAGTCCTGCAGCCGGCACCATATAAAACAAGGGGTTACGTGGTTATCACGTAGCCCCTTCGCGTTTCCAATTCCGCATTGCTGAACGTTATGTGCTCCGTTCGACATTTGACTCAGAAGGACAACTTTTGAGGCTTACTGAGCGCGATTGAGCTGTTCGTGAGAGGCCGATTCCGACCCTCAACAGACTGTAAGCGTTGCGAAAAGCAGTCGTTCGACGGAAACCAAACGTCCACGCGCGGTTCGGCTAAAGAGTGATTACCCGAGGCTCACCTGCGGTCCGGCGGCAGGTTTTCCTTATTGAGCTTGGTCTGGTACGAGTGTGCCATGCTGGAAAAAAACGCTTCGTTTCGACTGGTCGCGCTGCTAAGCAAGGTTAGAAGTTCGGCTGCACGTGTACGCAATGGAATCCAACATGGGTGATGCATCGCACGCTTATTGACTGCCGCGGTTGTTCCTCCTTCCAACACCGAATCCGGAATTTCGTCCAGTGCAGTGACAATCCCGACAATGCCATCCTGCTGCTGTTTGGTTAGTTCGCCGCTCGGAAGCGTCAACATACATAAGCCTGCCGAGACGTCATCCTTGAGTTCCCACGCCACGTTATAGTTACCCATTAGGTCACACTGCGAGTCTGCGTCCGCAGCCAAGATTTTTAGCGCTTTCACAAAATAGTAGAAGGAATTCGCAAATTCCTCTTCTGGTGACATTCCGCTGCTTTCCGGTTGACTCGTCATTTTGCCGCCCCAGATGTCGATTTCCGTAAACCAAGTTTAGTATTCGGGCAAGGTGCCAACCGATACTACTGAGCGCCAAGGGAGAACCGCAAGATGTTGTAGTGCGCAAGCGCACCACCGAACGTCCCTTCCTGGCCGATTTCAGACGTTTCCAAAACGATAGCGTATCACCGCCTGATGTGGGTTTTCGGGCATGGAATGTCGACGTTTTGGAATCGCCGGAAGTGACCTAAGTGATTGATAGATTGGATTATTACAGAGGCTTTGTAATCATCAGGTGGCGGGTTCGAGTCCTGCAGCCGGCACCATATAAAACAAGGGGTTACGTGGTTATCACGTAGCCCCTTCGCGTTTCCAATTCCGCATTGCTGAACGTTATGTGCTCCGTTCGACATTTGCCTCAGAAGGACAACTTTTGAGGCTTACTGAGCGCGATTGAGCAGTTCGTGAGAGGCCGATTCCGACCCCGAAGCAGCCCTCGGCGCTAACCCGATCCATTTGGCCGCTTGCATGACACAACGGCCGTTCGTGAGGAGGAGGCCCTGGGAATTTCGCGATGTCATGAGCTTCGGGTGCCGCCCGGAAGCGCTACGCCTCGGGCTTCGTCGATAATCCATGTCGCAAATGCCTGCAGTGGTCCCACACTCAATTCGATTGGCTCGGGAAGAACGAGGCAGAAGTTTTTGGCAACCCCCTTACCCTCCGGCCAGGGCGCAACCAAACGGCCTTGCTCAAGCTCGGTTCGGACGTAAAGCCGCGGCACCAATGCCACGCCCAAGCCCGCTAGCGCCGCCTCAATCAGCATTGAATGGAGATCGTAACGAGCACCGACCGCCGAATTGGTAAGCACAATGCCTGACTCTTGGGCATAGAGCTGCCAGGCGTCCGGATTTTGCCGCCTGTGAAGGCGTGGAAGCTCATCCAGCGACGTCTTCGCGCCGGCGTCTTCGAGAAGCGCCGGACTGCAGACGGGCACTAGCACCTCCTTGAGCAGGTGATGCAGGTGCATACCCGCCCATGCTGGATGCTCGAAATGAATTGCCGCGTCGAAACCGCTACCTGCAAGAAGGAAGGGATCCATCCGTTCTGCAATATGCACGGTAATGTTCGGGTGCCTATCCTGAAATCGCTTTAGCCGCTGGATGAGCCAACGCGTAGCGAACGTCGGAATTGCTGCTATATCAATACTCGCGCCCTCGATGGGCTGCCCCATCAGATACAGGCTGTCCCGCTCCAGCCGATCCAGACTCTCACGAACCTGCACTGCGTATCGCGCGCCGTTTGGTGCAAGCCGCACCCGATTCCCGACTCGCTCGAATAGTGCAACACCCAAAAACGCCTCCAACCGACCAATCTGGCGACTGATGGCGCCTTCGGTGAGGGCCAACTCCTCGGCGGCTCGGGCGAAGCTTCCGTGTCGCGCCGCAGCCTCAAAGGCCAGAAGCGCGGAGTTGCTTGGGATCTTGCGTCGCATTCGAATTTGGTCGAGGTGTTAGGTGGACATGAACTTGTGCAAATGTCACTGAGGGTTGAGTTTATTTCGATTTCTACAGGGAAAATACCAGATTAGCATTACTTAATTGCAATGAAGGTGGCGCTCGCAGCGAGATGCGCTCCCGTCTCAAGGGACAACCCGATGATCTATACCGTGGAATGCAGCTTCGCCGATCCCAACAGCGAGGCAGAATGGAACGACTTCTATAGCCTCGAAAAACTGCCCGCTCTTATCACGGTGACCGGCTTTCACACGTCGCAGCGCTTCAAGGCGATAAGCAATGGTTGCCCTGTCTACCTGGCCGTCCACACGATCGACGGTCTCGACGTTCTGACCGGAGACGAATATCGCTGCAAGGGTGGCGGTAATTTCGCAAGGTGGCAGCAGCACATCACCGACTGGCATCGAAATCTCTACAGCGATATCGGCATGGCGCCGGCAGTCAACGCCGACGAACTGCTCGCGCTGTGCGCAAGCGGCCCCGACTCCCTGATCCAGATGGGCCTCGACCCGCTGGCCATGCAAGCTATTGCGCTGGAGAAGTTTCCGGAACGTCGATGGCTCGCGAAGCTGCGTTTGAGCGACGCCCTTTATTTCGAAGGTCTTGAAGGCGTTCACCTTTACGCGCCGATGACAGAACAACTGACGAGCGCTCGAACGGTTTCGGACTCGCAGGAAGAATAGGTCTGCGATGCCAAACGTCACGTTCTACATTCACGCGGGGAAAAAGCCGTCCGAAGAACATCTTGCCGACCTGTCCGACGACTGTGTCCAACTCTGCACGAATGTCCTCGAAGCAGAACTCGAAAACGTTCACGTCGTCTATGTGGACGTTCGGCATGGGCACGGACATCCCGTGTTCGTGGAGGTCCAATACCGCCTTGAGATGTTCCGAACGTCTACGGTAATGAACCGGTTCATGGATGCGCTCGAGAGCGCCATCGCCTGCCGTACGGGTCTCACGCCGCGCATCCGTTGTTTCGGTTACCCCGAGTCGAACATTTACGCCCGAAATTGATCGGTCTGGAGAACCATGGTGTCTACCCTTACGTTTCCGAGTCAGCAAGTCGGCGACTTCACGATTATCGCCATCAGCGATGGCCATCTCACTGCTAGCTTCGACTTCCTTTCGAATATCGACGCCGCAGAGGCCGCCAGAATGCAGTGCGATGCAGGACAAACGGAGCCCACTGCCGTGCATATCAACTGCTATGTGGTGCGCGGAGCGGGCCGCACTGTGCTCATTGATAGTGGCGCCGGTGGGATAAACCAATGGGGCGGCCGCCTGAGGCCCAATCTATCGCTAGCTGGCATCGAACCGTCCACGATCGACACAATTCTGCTCACTCACGCCCATCCTGATCACGTCGGGGGACTGCTGAATGCCGCTGGAGAAACGGCCTTTCCGAACGCGGAGCTTGTCGTTCACAGGCAAGAGGTGAAGTTTTGGCAGGACGACGGCAATCTGGCGCGTGCCAGCGAGCGGGCGCGCGGAAACTTCCTCATCGCGCGCCGAGTGTTCGACGGCTACCAGGAGAGGCTCCGGACCATCGAAGACGGGGACGTGCTTCCCGGTATCAGTGCGATGTCGCTACCCGGGCACACCGACGGGCACACCGGCTATCTCCTCGAATCCGGCGATAAGGGTCTGCTGGTTTGGGGCGATGTGGTTCACTTTCCGCACATTCAAATATCACGGCCGGACGTATCGATCGCGTTCGATCAAGATGCTTCACTGGCCGCCACCACACGATCCCGGCTTTTGGACCAGGTTAGCTCCGAGCGGCTTCTCATCGCCGGCATGCATCTGGGTGAAGCCGGCTTCGCGCGGATAAAGCGAACGATGGGGAAATACGGTCTGCTTTACGAGACCGACGCGTGAGTAGTGGTGGCCGTTGACCGTGAGTCGCTGTCGTGGATGCACGGACGACGCTTTACGAAGCACGCGGGGTGCCGTCCGACAGCTTGGCTCGTCCAACCCGCAATTTGCGACTGTTCCCGAGGCTGAAGCTGCCGCTCAAAGGGCAAACTGCCGAGATGGGCGAATGGCGCTTCCTGGCCGATTTCAGACGTTTCCAAAACGATAGCGTATCACCGCCCGATGTGGGTTTTCGGGCATGGAATGTCGACGTTTTGGAAACGCCAGAAGTGACCTAAGTGATTGATGGATCGGATTATTACAGAGGCTTTGTAATCATCAGGTGGCGGGTTCGAGTCCTGCAGCCGCACCAATAAATTCAAAGGGCCACGTGAAAATCACGTGGCCCTTTGACGTTTTCAATGGTTCCCGCGCTGCCAATGTGCCGCTTGAGGCGGCTCACTAACGCCCCGGGTGCAGGGCGCCGCAGGGACGCCCGACGACGCCCAGTCGCGAGGATCAGCCCGGCGAAGCAAATAACGCCACGCCAAAACAACCGCCGCACCCAATCCAGCGGATCAGCGCGACTGCCGCTTGTATCCTTCGCCGCCGATGCGTGCTCGGTCTACCGCCGCAATTCGGTTGCGTCCCTGGTCTTTTGCCTGATAGAGCTGCGCATCAGCCAGATTGATAAACGCGGTGATATCGATGTCTCCGGTCGGCACGACGGTGGCTACCCCGAAGCTTGCCGTCACTCGCTGACCGTGCGGGGAGCGCAGGTGAGCGATGGCTTCCTCCGCGATCAGCGCGCGGCAACGCTCCGCGACACGCACGGCGTCATCGGCATTCGTGTCGGCGAGCACGAGTATGAATTCTTCCCCGCCAAACCTGCCCAGAAACGCATTCGGCCCAACTGCCTCTTCGAGCACGCGCGCGAGGCGTTTCAGACATTCGTCGCCTTGAAGATGACCGTAATAATCGTTGTACGATTTGAAGAAATCGATGTCGACCATCACGAGCGAAAGCGGGTTGCCCGATGCCGCCGCGCTCGCCCATTCGCGGGCAATGATCGTGTCGAACATGCGACGGTTGCCGACCCCGGTCAAACTGTCTGACAACGAGAGCCGCTCCAATTCGCGCTGGAGTTCCGCGAGCCGGGCCTCGGTGCGCTTACGTTCACTGATGTCGAACATGAAGCCGATCAGCGCGTCAACGTCACCGTTCGCTTTGCGCACGACGTGGACAACGTCGCGAATCCACACATACCCGCCGTCCGCAGTCAGCGCGCGATAGTCCGCCTCATGATCGGCGCCCGCTTGCGACTGTGCGACGCAAAATTCAACAACCGCTTCACGGTCCTCCGGATGCATCCGCGAGGCCCAGTCCTCGACCGTTTTCCACGTCGACGGCGCGTAGCCAAGCAGTTTCTCAATCTGCGGGCCGATATAGGTGAACTGCATTGTCGCCCAGTCGATCTTCCAGGGGATCGCTCGGGTTGACTCGAGCAACGTGCGATAAACCGCGGGGTTGTCCTCGCCGGGCTGCTGTCCGGACGATACCAGGCTGTCCTCGTGGCGCAGGAATGCGGCTTGAAGCGAGCTCGGAGCTAAATCCTTTTCTTCGTGACTCATTGTGGTCTTCCAATACCCTGTAAATCCATTATCGGCAGGTGCGGCAGGGTCCTGAGCACAGCGCGAAGATTGATCGCCTGCAGACCCGCAAGTCATCGGTTGCCAACAACCGCACGTTTCCAATTGTCGCCGAGGTTGAGGCAAACTGGGCTGCTGCCGATTCGGTGCGACGTCGCCCCGAATTTGAGTTGCGCGCGGATATGGCGCCCATCATGTAGTCGGGAAATTGGACATGAAGAAGCGAGACCCGCCGCCGCAGACGGGCCTCCGCTACAGCTACCCCCTCACTTTCGGCGGCAGTCCTTTGCCCGGCGAGTAGAGGATAAGACTCGGGCTAATCAATTTGTCCGACGCGACCACGGCATGTGCCAAGGTGTCGAAATAGATGGCGTGCTCCGGATCGGCAACCGGGGACTTTTTGATTTCCCTTGCCAGCTCGTCCCACTCGAAGCCGAGGTATTTCCTGTGTTCGTAGAACCAGACGACGTGTCCTTCACGTGCCAGCGACTTCGGGATGTCGCGTCCGTCATCTCCTGCATCTGCACAGCCCTTTCCGTTGTCATTCTCTGAAGTACTCATCAAGGCCTCCTGTGATGTGCGCGGGTTCAGCCGAGCTATCGGCCAAGCTCATCATCGCAGCAGTATCGAGCCTTGAGTTTCAGTAACTTCCGAATAACTTCGCCGATGTGTCGACACTCGAAACGTATCGGCTACCGACAAAAACGCTCGCGACGTACGACGGGTTGAAAACACGAGTGCGTCACTCCCTAGCCGCTTCCCGCTTCCCGCTCCCGCCGCCGGTTTCCCGCTTCTCCGCGAAGCCGGACGTCGCGTTCGATTCGAACCCGCGCGGCGTAACCGGCGGGCAATGCCGGTGTCACGCCAATCCTTCGGCTTTCAGGCGCCGATACAGGGTGCGCTCGCTCAACCCCAGATGGGCCGCCAACGCCTTGCGTGTGCCCTGAAAATCGCGAACCACCGTGGCGAGATCGACCTCGCCGCCAGTCGTGCGCATCTCCGTCTGGCGGGTTGTTGCCACGTCAAGTGCGAGGTGCTCGGGCCTGATCACGCCGTCGTCGGCAAACAGACGCGCGCGCTCAAGCACGTTTCGCAATTCCCGGATGTTGCCTGGCCAGTCGTATCGGACGAGTTGCGCCATGGCCTCCGGCGAAGTATGCAGTCGTTGATCGGGTTCTTTGCCGCCTCGCTGCAGCAGCGACTCCACGAGCAGGGGAATATCGTCTCGCCGCTCCCGTAACGCGGGCAGGTGAATGGGGAAAGCGCTGATCCGGTAATAGAGATCCTGTCGAAACGCGCCTTCGGCCACCATCGTTTGCAGCGGCTTGTGGGTGGCGGCGACCAAACGGAAATCCGCCTGTTGCGTGTCGACGGAACCGACCCGGCGGTAGGTGCCCGACTCGATCAGCCGCAACAGCTTGACCTGCATCCCCAGCGGCACGTCGCCGATCTCGTCGAGGAAAATCGTGCCGCCTTTTGCCGTCTCGACGAGTCCAGCCTTGCGAGTATGCGCGCCGGTGAATGCCCCCTTCTCGTAGCCGAACAGTTCGCTCTCGAATAGGGTTTCGGTCAGCCCCGAGCAGTCGACCACCACAAACGGGCCACGCGAGCGCTGGCTCGCCTCGTGCAACGCGCGCGCGAACAACTCCTTGCCACTGCCAGACTCCCCCAGCAGCAACACCGGCAGTTCGGCAGTAGCCACCCGCTGCAGTTCGCCAAGGGCGCGATTGAACGCGGGCGACTTGCCGACCAGCCCCTGACGACTGGCTTGCACCGACGCGTGTCTTACGGTCTGCAACCGTTCGACGAATCCCACGACTTGATGATGGCTGTCCACGATCGGCCGGAGTTCAACGTCGACATGCTCCGGACCCCGCGGCGTGTGGTGGATGTGGAGAACGCGATCCGGCCCCTTGCTGATCAGCGCGCTTTGCATAGGGCAATGCTCGCCGGCCTGATCGCAGGGCACCGCGTAATGGTGCGACATCGCATAGCACTTGTGGCCGACGTAAGGCTTTCCTGCCGTCGCGAACTGGCGCTTGTAGGCCGTATTGGCCGCCAGGATCTCGTAATCGGTGTTCATCACGATCATGGGCGCGGATTCGTGATCGAGATAGGAAATCAGGGCCTGGACCTGAAAGGCCTGAAGAACTTCGGGAACGGGGTGCATGGCGGATGCTCGCGATAGTCGACCGGCAACGACTGCCAGTACTGCCATTTGGCAGTATGCCACTGCCAAATGGCACTGTCACGAGCGACAGAAATCGCTCGGTCTCATCCGAGAACTAAATTTTTATTATTTAAATCATTGGGTTAATGGAATTTCGTGAGTTGGCACGAATTTTGATAGTTATCAGACATTCGATTGATTCATGAGGCGGAGATCATGGAGAACTTGTATATCGAGGGTCACTTCGACCCGGCGACCAGCACCATCAGCTATATCGTGCTGGATCGCGCCACAAACCAATGCGCATTGCTCGACACTGTGCTTGATTACGACCCGAAGTCCGGCCGGACCTCGACACACAGCGCCGACCACCTTATCGAGCGGGTTCAGGCGCTGGGCGCGACGGTGCAGTGGATTCTGGAGACCCACGCTCACGCCGACCATTTGTCGGCTGCGCCCTATCTCAAGCAGAAGCTGGGCGGTCGTATCGGCATTGGCGAGCATATCCGCCAGGTGCAGGATGTGTTCGGCAAACTGTTCAATGCGGGCAGCGAATTCGCGCACGACGGAAGTCAGTTCGATCACCTGTTCGCGCACGGCGAGCACTTCCAGATCGGCGATCTGAAAGCCCGCGTCATGCATACGCCGGGGCATACCCCCGCGTGCATCACATACGTGGTCGAGGAAGGCGACCAGATCGCCGCCTTCGTGGGCGACACGCTCTTCATGCCCGACTACGGCACGGCGCGTTGCGATTTTCCCGGCGGCAATGCACGCACGCTGTTCCACTCCATCAACGAGGTCCTCAGCCTGCCGGCACATACGCGGCTCTACCTCTGCCACGACTATCAACCCAACGCCCGCAAGCTGGAATTCGTCACCACTGTCGCCGACGAACGCAAGCACAACGTTCACGTGCGTGACGGAATCAGCGAGGAAGAGTTCGTGGCCATGCGCACGACACGCGACGCGACGCTGGACATGCCGACGCTGCTGCTTCCGTCAGTCCAGGTCAACATGCGCGCGGGGCAGTTGCCGCCTGCGGAAGGCAATGGCGTGCGCTACCTGAAGATTCCCCTTAACGCTGTCTGAAAACGCGAGGCGCCATCATGAATATCAATGTGGGCGGTGTGGACCGTGGCCTGCGAATCGTCGCCGGCGCGGTGCTGATGATGCTCGCGGCCACCGGGACCATCGGCTGGTGGGGGTGGCTGGGGCTGATTGCCGCGATCACCGGGCTGGTCCGGTTCTGTCCGCTCTACTCGCTGTTCGGCATCAGCAGTTGCAAGACACGGGGTCGCTGACCCCATCGCTCGGACGGCACCGGCGCGGCTTTGCCCCCGAAATGCCGACGCCGAAGCACCTATAGTCACCGAGGAGACACGCCATGAATACCAAGCAACTGACGGCGCAATTGTCCGTCTGCGCGCAGGTCTCGCCTGCCGACGTTCCGGACATTGCTGCCGCCGGCTTCAAGTCCATCATCTGCAACCGGCCGGACGGCGAAGCCGCCGACCAACCCAGCTTTCGCGAAGTGGAGCAGCAGGCTCAGGCGGCAGGGCTGGAAATCCGCTACTTGCCGGTGACACCCGGCAGGGTTTCCGACGAACAGGCCGCGCAGTTCGATCAACTGCTCGACGTGTTGCCCAAGCCGATCCTTGCGTATTGCCGCAGTGGCATGCGAAGCACGACGCTGTGGGGACTCTCGCGCGCCGATCGCCTGTCCACCGGCGAAATCCTCAAGCGCGCCGAAGCGTGCGGCTACGACCTGAGCGCGGTGGTGCGCCGGATCTCACAGACCGCTGCCACGCCGTTCACTGTCGCTGATTCGACCCACCGGGTCGTCATCGTGGGCGGCGGTGCGGCCGGCATATCCGTGGCGTCGAGTCTGCTGGCCCGCCAGCCGGGCCTCGACATCGCCATCATCGATCCCGCCGACGTGCATTACTACCAGCCTGGATGGACGCTGGTGGGCCGCGGGGTATTCAAGCCCGCACAAACCGCCAGGGTCATGGGCTCGCTGATTCCGCGCGGCGTGCGCTGGATCAAGTCGGCTGTCGCAGGCTTCGAACCGGAGCGCAACGCGGTCTTGCTCGACGGCTGCCGGGTCGTGAAGTACGAGCAGTTGATTGTGTGCCCGGGGTTGAAACTGAACTGGGAGGGTATCGAAGGGCTCACGGATACGCTGGGGCGCAACGGCGTGACGTCGAATTACCGCTACGATCTCGCGCCCTACACGTGGGAGTTGGTCGAGCGCTTCAAAGGCGGCAATGCGCTGTTCACCCAACCGCCGATGCCGATCAAATGCGCCGGCGCGCCTCAGAAAGCGATGTACCTCTCGTGCGACGCGTGGCGACGCGCCGGTGTGCTCGACCAGTCTCACGTGAAGTTCTTCTCGGCCGGTAATGCGCTGTTCGGCGTGCCGGAATACGTACCGGCCCTCATGGAGTATGTGAAGTCCTATGCCATCGATCTCAATTTCGGCCACAACCTGACGGCCGTCGACGGCGTACGCAAGATTGCGACCTTCAGCGTGGCATCCGCCCAGGGCGACGCCGGAAAAATCGAAGTTCCGTTCGACATGATCCACGTGGTGCCGCCACAAACGGCGCCCGACTTCGTCAGCCGCAGTCCGCTGGCCGATCCCGCCGGGTGGATCGACGTCGATCAGGAGACGCTGCAGCACAAGCACTTCAGCAATATCTTCGGACTGGGAGACGCCAGTAATTCGCCCAACGCGAAAACTGCTGCGGCCGCGCGAAAACAGGCGCCGGTGGTGGCGCACAACGTGCTCTTCAACCTTGGCCTCAAACGCGGGCAGGCACGCTACGACGGTTACGGATCGTGCCCGCTGACGGTGGAGCGCGGCAAGATCGTGCTGGCCGAGTTCAAGTACGGTGGAAAGCTCGCGCCCAGCTTTCCTTCCTGGCTGATCGACGGCACGCGCCCCTCGCGTCTGGCGTGGCTGCTCAAGGAGCGCATTCTGCCGCCGCTCTATTGGGAAGGCATGCTCAAAGGCCATGAGTGGATGGCACAGCCGGAAATGGTCGGCTGATGCGCGCTCGTTCCATGACAACCCATCGAGATCCTTTGCCATGACTGTCAGTCTGTTGCTGGGCGCCATCGTCGGCTGCATCATGGGCCTGACCGGCGCCGGCGGCGGTATCCTCGCGATTCCGCTGCTGGTGTTCGGCCGGCATCTGAGCGTGCCGGAGGCCGGTCCGATCGGCCTGCTGGCCGTGGGCATCGCGTCTGCCATGGGCGCATGGATGGGCGTGCGCGCCGGTATCGTCCGTTATCGCGCGGCAATGCTCATCGCCACCATTGGCATTGTGCTCACGCCGTTGGGTTCATGGTTGGCGCATCACATGAATACCCGCTATCTGACGCTATTGTTCGCGGCAATCATGATTTGGGTGGCGCTCAAGGGGTTATGGGAAGCCCGCCGCGGCAAGTCGCTGGCGCCGGTGCAGCCCGATTGCCCTTGTTTGCGCGACAAAAGCGGCCGCTTCGTCTGGACGCCGCGCTGCGCCAGCCGGCTCGCGGTGATGGGCGGCGTGGCGGGGGTGCTCTCCGGTCTGCTCGGTGTGGGCGGCGGATTCGTCATGGTGCCGGCGTTACAACGCTTTACCGATCTGGCGATGCACTCGGTCATCGCGACCTCGCTGGCTGTGATCGCGCTGATCTCGCTGGTGAGTGTCGGAACCAGCATCTACGGCGGCCATTTCGATCTCACGATCGGATTGCCGTTCTCGGCAGGTGCGGTGGCCGGCATGCTGGTCGGCGGCAGACTGCTGACTCGATGGCATCCCTCCCATCTCAAGCAGGCGTTTTCCGTGGTGTGCATGATTGTCTCGATCGGTCTGATCGCCAAGTCGATCTGAGCGTTGCCCCGGTGTTCCGCGAAGATCCGTCGGAGCGCCTCTTTCGGAATCCGGAAAACAGTGGTGCGTTCTGCACTGGCGGCCTCAGCGCGACGTGGCGAAGCCGATACGTTGAACGTGGCGGTTATCGGGAGCGTAGCGAGCCAGTCAACTGAACGTCGGGCATCGGGTACCGCTGTATCGCCTCATCGCACTCAGGCCGCCTGCTCCGGCGTCTCACGCCGGTGCCAGTGCGGCGGCGCGTCCAGCGGCTCCAGGGCGCTTGTCTCGTCCAGATGAAACACTGCATCGAACTGGTGGGCGAGTGATGTCCAGAAATAGTGACTTTCACGTTCGCTCTGAGGCAGATAGATCACGCCGATCGCCCGTTCAAGCATGGCTTCGCAAAGCGGCTCCGCCGCAACCTCGTTGAGTGGCAGGAAAAACCGGTCTAGCCCGGTGCTGTGAAACAGGTATTCATAGCTGTCGTGCAATGCCGGACGCACCCACTTGTGCTCGACGTCGCCGTCCCATTGAGACGCGGCCGACACGTGTCCCGTGTAGGTGCTGAAGCCGACCAGCAGCGCTTTCGCACCGGCCGCTTCACGCACCAGTTGACCAAGATTCCACTCGCCGCGCCAATGGGAGTCCGTCGCGCGTGCATCGCCCAGGTGCGAATTGTGTGCCCAGACGACAATTCGCCCCCGTCCACCACGCTGTAGACGATAGCGGGCGAGGGCGGATAGCGTGCGGTACATGTGCGCATCACGCAGATTCCAGGTGTTCAGGCGCCGCCCGAACATCGACCGATAGTAATTCTCCGCGTCGACGACAACTTCAGCATTCTGTTGCGCAAAGAACTGCGCATCGAGCGCTGCGAGGCCGTCCTGCAAGAGATGGAGGCGCGCGTCGGCCCGCAGTTGCAGTAACTGGGCGACCACGCCTTCGCGGGCATCCGGCCGGGCGCCGACCGCAGTGGCGTACCCATACGCCTGAGGCTCGCGCACGTGATCGAGCGCCGCGTACCGATCGCGCGCCATGGCAGCCTGCTCGGGATCGACCCGCTCAAGATAGCGGATCACCGCATCCGCCGACTGGTACATGCTGTAGAGGTCGAGTCCATAAACGCCGACCCGTGCTTCGGGCGACAGCGAGGCGTTGTGCTCACGTAGCCACAGGATGAAGTCGCGCATCTCACGATTGCGCCACATCCAGGTAGGGAAGCGCTTGAAATCCGCAAGTGCGGCCTCCGCATCGGCATCGCCTTCGCCTTGCACGAAACAGTTCACGCGCCAGGTATCCGGCCAATCGCCTTCGATGGCGACAGCGTCGAATCCCCCCTCCACGATCAAGCGGCGGGTGATCTGTGCTCGCATCCGGTAGAAGTCTTGCGTGCCGTGCGTGGCTTCGCCAAGCAGCACGAATTCGCGATCGTGCGCCATCTCCAGCAACGCATCGTAATCGCCATCGTTGTCATTGAGCCGTTGCGCGAGCTCGCGCACGGCGAGAAAGGGTGTTGTGGCGGGATGCATCATTGAACATCCTGATGTGCGCGGGCGAGGAGCGCGCGTACTTCGGCGTCGCTCGTCTGCCCAAAGTCCCGATAGAACCGGCCAACGCCACCGAACTCGCGCTCGCTGTGCGGGCAAACGAATTCATCGGCGAGCCCATCCAGTCGTTCCGCTGTGCCCTCCGGTGCGACCGGCACGGCAACAACGATCCGCGCCGGCTTGCCAGTACGCAACGCCTCGATGGCGACGCGCATCGAGGCGCCGGTGGCGATGCCATCGTCGACAACGATGACGGTGCGCCCCTCTATTTTCAATGGTGGTCGATGCCCGCGGTATAACGCTTCCCGTCGCGCCAGTTCGCGGCGCTCATCGCTCAGTACGGCGACGATCTCCGGCTGGGTGATGCCGGCGGTCCGGATCGTTCGTTCGTCGAGGTAAAGTACTCCGCCAGACGCGATCGCGCCCATTGCCAACTCGGGATAGTGCGGCACGCCCAGCTTGCGCACGACCAGCACGTCGAGTTCGACCCCCAGCGCGTGCGCGACCTCATAGCCAACCGGCACGCCACCGCGCGGCAGTGCCAGTACGATCACGTCGCTGCGTCCCGCATATGGGGCCAGTTGTCGTGCAAGCACGCTTCCGGCCTCGGCGCGATCGCTAAATCGCGGCGCGTTACCCACCCGGTACGAATTCATGAGATCACCGCTTCGGCTGTGGACCTTGCTCCGAGGGGAGCGTTCGCCACGTTGGCGCTCCCTTTGAGGTACGCGGTTCGGCACGAAGCTCGATGCGATCGCCGAGAGCGCGATTCCCCATAGGCGAATTGTGGGCGTCCGGTCGAGGCAATCGTTGAGGTTGATCAACAAAGTGGTACAACGAGGCGCCCCTGCCGACGCTGAATGCAACCTGGGGCAATCTCGACCCCCGTCGACGATCGTGTGAAACTGGATCGCTAGCGTGCCGCCCAGCAAGCCGTGACACCGGCGACCCGTGGGGCATCGGGAATGGAAGCGGCCCACCGCATCGGATGGGCCTCGACCTGAGCTATCTCACCAATCGGGGTTTCTCGCCCCGTTTTGCCGAGTGAAGAATGACGCAGGGGCGCATTACGCGATTCGCCGCGACCATCGCCTCCGCGAACCCACCAAAGTAAATCGCGTGGTCGGGGCTGGGCACGTGGGCCCGCTGCGCCCGTCGATCCGACCATGAAGCGACCCGCTTCGGGAGATCGGTAGATCGACGTCGTGTGCGCTCTAGGGACCGAGGTGAACTCCAGTGCAGGAACGACGCGAATGGTTTCGGTCAACGTCTCTGTTGTATCCACGCACGCCCCCGACCTTTGACAGGGTTTTCGGGTAAACGCGTATGCAAGATCTTGCACCCCGGCCGTAAACAGCAAGTGCAAGGGGCAATGCCTTGATCGCGTTTCGAAATATCAGGCCTGTATGGACTGATCTGAAGGCCGAACCCCCTGCATTCCGGTAAAACAAGCGCGCGCGACATCACGTCGAAAAGCATCAGCCTGTGCCGTACGGCCTCCCTTGGCGGTACGTTTCATGGCGCTGCCGCGTCGCCACTCACGAAGGAAGAGAAGTGCAGCGATTTGTCTTCACGATCCGATTCAAGTTGATGCTTGCCTTCGGCGCCTGGGCAACCCTGATGTTGGTCGTCGGACTGGTGGCGCTCACCTCGCTCTGGGGCCTCGACGCGAACGCGGCGTCGTCATACCGCCTGTCGCTGACCAGCCTGATCGCCGTGGCGTCGATGGGCGGTGCCGTCGCGATCTATTGCGGTGTGCATCTGAACCGCGTGGTATGCGGTGGGTTGAACCGCATGGGCAAAAAATTCGAGGACATCGCGGTCTCCCTTGACCTGTCAAAGCGCTCATCCAGCCCGCGCATGGACGAGTTCGGCCGCGCCGCCGTGGCGTTCGACAAGTTGATGCGTCGTGTCGAAGCGACTGTGTCCGCCGTGAATGTATCGACCGAATCGGTCGCCACCGCGACGCGCGAAATCGCGGCCGGAAATCTCGACCTTTCCGCGCGCACGGAAGAGCAGGCCGCGTCGTTGGAGCAGACCGCCGCCAGCATGACGCAACTGACCGAGACGGTGAAGCAGAACGCCGACAATGCACGCCAGGCGAACGTACTGGCTACGAACGCCACGGACATCGCCGGTACCGGCAGCAACGCGGTGCAAACCATGGTGGCCACCATCGAGCGAATCAACGGCAGCTCGAACAAGATTTCCGAAATCACGAGCGTGATCGAGGGGATTGCGTTCCAAACGAATATCCTCGCGCTGAATGCCGCCGTGGAAGCGGCGCGGGCCGGCGAGCAGGGACGTGGCTTCGCGGTGGTGGCCAGTGAGGTGCGTAGCCTGGCCCAGCGATCGGCGTCGGCGGCAAAGGAAATCAAGGACTTGATTTCCTCGTCGGTCGCCACGATTCAGGATGGCTCGCAACAGGCCGTCGAAGTCAGCGCCGCGATGGACGAGATCAAGAGCGCAATCAAGCGGGTGACGGAAATCGTCGGCGAAATCGCCGGGGCGTCGGAAGAGCAAAGCCGTGGCATCGAACAGGTCAGCCAGGCCGTCACGCAGATGGACCAGGTGACGCAGCAGAACGCCGCGCTGGTCGAGCAGGCGGCCGCGGCGACCCACTCGCTCGAAGACCAGGCGGCCAAGCTCAAAACCGCGGTCTCGTCATTCAGGATTACCGAGTCAGCGCACCTCGCGGTTGCCATCGCCGCATAGCCGCGTGTAGCCGCGTCGTCGCGAACGTCACCATTTCGCCGGTGCGGGCACGGCGCACGGCCCCTCGACGCCCACGCTGGTGAATTCCGCAGGGCCCACCACTTCCAGGTATTCCATATCCGGCGAATAGTCGAAAAGGAAGTGGCGGATGCCGGGTCGTTGATGCACGCAATCGCCCGCTTCCACGAGCGTTTCCTTGTCTTCATACATGAACTTGGCCCAGCCTTTGAGCATGTAGACGATATGGAAATCGGCACCGTGGATATGCCACCCCGTACCCGCCTCGGGTGCCTGATTGGCGCGAACCAGATGCGCGATGACTTTGCCGCCGGTGGCGTCGGCAATGCCAAGGTCGCGATACATGAAGAAGTCGCGCAGACCGCCGCTCACAAATGCGGTGTCGCCCGGCTTGACGTGGGAAAAATGGCTTTCGTTGCTGTTCATGATGTCGATGACAAATCAATGAAAACTGCGGGTTAGGAATACGAAGTCGCCGTGCCTTGTACTCACGTCACAGCACGTGGGCCCATCGCGCCTCTCGGTCTGCGAGGGCCCGTACCACCGGCCAAGCCTATTGCGCGGTCCAGCCACCATCCGCGGCCCATGTGGCGCCGCGCACCTCAGACGCCAGAGGCGAACAAAGCATCAAGGCAAGGTTGCCAAGCGCCTCGGGCGACACGAATTGGCCGGACGGCTGCTTTTCCCCCAGCAGGCGAGCTCGCGCGTCGTCGGGAGAAAGGCCGTCGCGCAGCGCCAGGTCGTCGATCTGTTTCTGCACCAGCGGCGTCAACACGAATCCCGGGCAGATGGCGTTGCATGTCACGCCGGTCCTCGCGGTTTCCAACGCCGTGACTTTCGTCAGCCCCACCAATCCGTGCTTTGCGGCCACATAGGCCGACTTGCCCGCGGAGCCAACGAGGCCATGCACCGACGCAATGTTGATGATGCGCCCCCAGTTGCGAGCGCGCATGTCAGGTAACGCGTGGCTGGTCGTGTGGAACGCCGAACTCAGGTTGATGGCGATGATGTCGTCCCATTTGTCGAGGTCGAACGTCTCGATGGGCGCCACGTGCTGAATGCCGGCATTGTTGACGAGAATGTCCACGGTACCGAAGCGATCCCGCGCCGCAGCGAACATGGCGTCGATGGCTTCGGCGCTACGCATGTCGGCCGGATGGTGCATGACCTCGGCACCCTCCGATGCGATCGTCGAGACGGCGGCATCCACATCGCCGAAGCCATTGAGAATGAGGTTGGCACCGGCGTGTGCCAGTGTCCGTGCGATACCCAGGCCAATGCCGCTGGTCGAGCCAGTGACAAGCGCGGTTTTTCCGTTCAGCGTCGTCATGGAATCCATCGTTCACACCAATCCAGTCGTGTAATAGAGCGCGATCACGAAGAACACCGCCATCGTCTTGATACACGTCACCGCGAAGATGTCGCGATACGATTCGCGGTGCGTCAGTCCGGTGACGGCGAGCAGGGTGATGACAGCGCCGTTGTGCGGCAGCGTGTCCATGCCGCCGCTGGCCATCGCCACCACGCGATGCAGCACTTCGAGCGGGATGTGCATCGTTTGCGCCGCCTTGATGAACGTATCGGACATGGCCGCGAGCGCAATGCTCATGCCACCGGAGGCCGAGCCCGTAATCCCCGCGAGCGTCGAGACGGACACCGCTGCGTTCACGAGCGGGTTGGGAATTCCCTTGAGCGCATTGGCGACCACGAGGAAGCCGGGCAGGGCGGCAATGACGCCCCCGAATCCATACTCGGAAGCCGTATTGAGCGTGGCGAGCAAGGCGCCGGACACGGCGGCTTTGGTGCCGTTCGCGAAGCGGTGGCGCACCTTGCCGAAGGCCGTCAGCAGCACGAGCAGAATGCCGGTGAGCAGCGCGCCTTCGACAGCCCAGATCGCCACCACGCCATTGATCGATATCGTCAGCGGGGCATGAATGCCGGGAAGAATGTCCGGGGTCACGTCAAAGCGATCGCCATACCAATGCGGAATCGCCTTCGTGAGCGCGTAATTGACCACGCCCACCAGGACCAGCGGCGTAATGGCCAGAATGGGATTGGGCAGGTTCTCGGTGTTCACGCGCTCGGGCTCGTTGTGCAGCGAATCGCCGTAGCCTTCGCCGTTGGCCGCGGCAATGCGGCGACGCCACTCGAGGTAGCTCAGGCCAACCACAACGATGAAGACCGCCCCGGCAACCCCCAGCACAGGCGCTGCCCAGGCCGTGGTCTTGAAGAACGTGGTCGGGATGATGTTCTGGATCTGCGGCGTGCCCGGCAGCGAATCCATCGTGAAGCTGAATGCCCCCAGCGCAATGGCACCGGGCATCAGGCGCTTGGGGATATTGCTCTGTCGGTAGAGTTCCGCTGCAAACGGATAGACGGCAAATACCACCACGAACAAGGAGACGCCGCCATAGGTGAGCAGCGCACACACCGCGACGATCACGGCGTTTGCCCGTGTGCGGCCAATGTACTTGATCGCAGCGGCAACAATGGACTCGGAGAAGCCGGACAGTTCGATGACCTTGCCGAATACGGCCCCGAGCAGGAATACCGGCAGGTAGAGCTTGACGAAACCGACCAGCTTTTCCATGAAGATGCCGGAAAAGACGGGTGCAACGGCGTCGGGCTGGATCAGCAGCACAGCACCCAGCGCCGCGATCGGGGCAAAAAGAATCACGCTATAGCCGCGATACGCAACAAACATCAGAAACGCCAATGCGGCGAGCACGATGAGAAACGACATTTTGTCTCCAGTATGTTTGCCTGCACGTTGTTGTGCAGGCCGAAGTTCTTACGACCGGCAGCCGCTTACGCAATAACCGTGCCTTCGTTGCTTAAGTCCTTGATCGGGAAGGACTCCGGCATGTCGTGGCCTGCGTTGCACAAGGCATCGACCGACGAAGCGCGATGAATTGGCGTTGGATTGTCTCGATTTGGAGACGGATGGCGAGCGTCGTTTGCCCAATGACGGCTGAAAATTGCCTGGCGTGATTGCCGGGAAGGCGTTTTCACGGATGGAGTTGGTGTCTCTGTTCGTGGAATAATCGTCTCGAAATATGGACAAATGACGATTTCGAGATGACTGATACCAACAATCCGGACGCCATCGCGGTCGGTAAGGCGCGTGGCTTGCTTTCCGATTACGGGTTCGTTCGCAAGCAAGCCATGCAGTCGCTGTTCGAGACGCTGGACAATTCCAGCGAAGGCACTGTCGTCGTCGACAGCGACGCACGGATTGTCTGGATCAATCGAAGTTACGCGGCCCGCTTCGGGTTCACCAATCCAGACGAGGTGATCGGCCTGGATTGCGAAACCGTGATTCCCAATAGCCTGATGCGCGAAGTCGTGGCGACGGGCCGGCCAATCTTGCTCGATATTCTCGAAACCGGGCAGGAGCCGCTGGTGGTCACGCGCCTTCCAATCCGTGACTCGCAAGGGGGAACGATTGGCGCGGTGGGGTTCGCGCTATTTGACGAGCTGAAGGCGTTGACGCCGATGTTCAGCAAATACTCGCGACTGCAGTCGGAACTCGTTGCGACTCGTCAATCGCTGGCGCAGGCGCGGCGGGCGAAATACAGCTTTTCGAGTTTTGTCGGCACCAGTGCGGCAAGCCTGGAGACCAAGCGCCTCGGGCGTCGCGCCGCGCAGCTCGATTCGCCGGTGTTGCTGTTGGGGGAAACGGGTACCGGCAAGGAGTTGCTGGCCCATGCGATTCATGGCGCATCCGCGCGCGCGGACAAGCCGCTGGTCACAGTGAATGTCGCCGCGATTCCCGATGCGCTGCTCGAAGTGGAGTTCTTCGGCGCAGCGGCCGGTGCCTATACCGGAGCGGACCGTAAAGGCCGAACGGGCAAGTTTGAACTGGCGCACGGCGGAACACTCTTCCTTGACGAAATTGGCGACATGCCGCTATCCCTGCAAGGCAAACTGTTGCGGGTCTTGCAAGAGCGCGAATTCGAGCCGATAGGGTCGAACCGTGTCGTCCAGACGGACGTGCGCATCATCGCCGCCACGTCGGCGGATTTGCCGAACCTGGTCGCACAAGGGAAGTTCCGGGCCGACCTGTACTATCGCCTCAACGTGTTGATGATTCGGGTTCCGCCGCTGCGCGAGCGTCCGTCGGACATCGAGGCCATGTCATATGCGATTCTGGACAAATTGAGTTCGCGCCGCGATGCGGGTCATCTGGAATTGAACGAAGACGCCATCGGGCGACTCAGGGCCTATCGCTGGCCGGGGAATGTCCGCGAATTGCACAACACGCTCGAGCGCGTGGCGTTGCTCTCCGAGGGGGGGCGCATCGACGCGCGTTCATTGGCGCGCTTCATTGGCGACGGCGTCGGCGCGCAAAGCGAACCCGATGGGGCAGCGGATGCGGAGACGGTCG
The DNA here is from genome assembly GCF_026802345.1 of Pandoraea sp. XJJ-1. NCBI lineage: Bacteria > Pseudomonadati > Pseudomonadota > Betaproteobacteria > Burkholderiales > Burkholderiaceae > Pandoraea > Pandoraea sp. XJJ-1. The sequence continues at coordinate 4,905,914 of NZ_CP113827.1, read as the reverse complement.
TCGGTCAGGCGAACGGCGATCTGGGCGCGGATGACGTGCCGCGATACGACGAGGCGATGAAGGCGTTCGAGCGTCAGCTGTTGATCGACGCGTTGCGTGCCGCAGGCGGGCGGGTCGCGGAGGCTGCCGCGCGATTGGGTATCGGGCGCGCCACACTGTACAAAAAGATGGCACTCCTGGAGATCGGCGCGTAGCCGCGCCAGCCGAACGACGATCGTTCAATGTCGGAACGTGTGAAAGCCCCGCCGGCAGTGACGCCGGCGGGGCTGTTTCCAACGTATCGCAGGGGACGTTGCAATACGATCAGAAAATGACGGCCATGCCCAGCATGCCGACGAACTGGCCGGACGTGCTCGACCCGGTCAGGTTCTGCGAGTCGCCGACGGCCGGCGAGGCGGCGATGATGTTCCCCGCCCCGTTCTTGCCCAGCGTCTGCCCGCTCGCGTGCTGATAGGCCTGAAGCGCATACAGCACCGTGCGCTTCGACAACCGGTAGTACTCACGCAGCGAAAACTGATGATAACGCGCGCTGTCTGTCACGCCGTTCGCACTCGTCGCGGCGGTGTACGAATAGCCCGCGCCGACGTCGAAGGCCGGCGTGAGCTTGTACACGCCCAGCACGCCCACCGTATTGAAGATCGCCGAGTCGGTGAAGATCGAACGGCTGCCAGGCAGATACGTGACGTGCGAGATGTTCGCGCCGAGAACGAAGTTGCCGAACGAATAGTTGCCCGCCGCCGCCCACTGCTCCAATGCCCGCGCACTGACATATCCCTGGTTCAACACGGACGTGCCGAAAGAGCCCGTCGACGCACTGTCGAACCCGGTCGTCGTGGCCGCATTGTTCAGGCGCAAATAGCCCGCACCGACGGACACCGGCCCATTGTCGTAACGCAAGGCCGCGCTGATCGTGCTGCCCTTGCCCGTGCTGCCCGCCTGGCCGCCGAACGCATACATCACGCTGGCTTGCAGGCCCGCATACGTTGGCGTCGTGTAGACAATCGAGTTGTTGATGCGGATCGTCGTGTCGAGGCCGTCGATATCGCCCGGATGCGCGCCGGTGGCGCCCGTCAGCAGGTTGCTGCCCGTGAGCGGGCCGACGAACTGGTAATACGGCGTGTACTGACGACCGATCGTCGCCGTGCCGAAATTGTTGTCCTGCAGGCCGACGAATGCCTGGCGATTGAACAACTGACCGGCGCTCGCGGCTGCGCCCGTGTTCAGGTCGAAGCCGGCCTGCACGTCGAAGATTGCCGCGGTGCCGCCGCCCAGATCCTCGCGTCCGCGCAGGCCCCACTTCGATGCGTAAAGATTGCCCTGCCGCAGATAGACGTTCGACGCGCCGTTTTGGTTGTTTACGTAGGTGACCGCGCTGTCGACCATCCCGTAAAGCGTGACGTTCGATTGCGCGGCGGCCGCGCCGGCAATCGTCATCCCGGCCGCAAGTGCGACCGCGCGCCTGCACTGACGTGCATTCCTCATGTGTGTCTCCTTCTTGGTGATTGACGTGGGTGGTGCTTGTTTTTCTGGAACCCAGTGATTGCGCGACGCCGCACTCAGCTACGCAGTGCCGACTGCGCGGCCAACCGCACGGACGCATTGGGGGCGCCGTAGCCGTCATAGCCGCCGCGCCGCTCGACCAGTTCGAAGAAGAAGCGGTGATCGACTTGCGCCGTATAGGCGTGCAGGAACTCGCCGCCGCTCGCATCACGGTCGAACAGAATGTTGTGCTTGCGCAGGGTGTCGACGAACGCCTCGTTCAGGCCGAAGCGCGCGGCAATGTCGTTGTAATAGCTTTGCGGAATTCGCAGGATCGGCACGCCGTCGCCTTCCAATCGACGAACCGCCAGGGCGATATCGTCGGTGCGGAACGCCACGTGGTTCAGCCCGGAGCCCTTGTAAGCGGAAATCGTCTCCGAGTGGATCGTGCGCGGATCGACCGACGCGTTGAGCACAATGCGCACCGATCCGTCATGGCTGCGGATCGCCTGGCTCTGGATCTGCCCGTAAGGATCGTGCAACACGACGCTGTGCTCCGCCTGGAATCCGAACACCGACCGGAAGAACAGCGCCCAACGTTCGAGCGAGCCGCCCGGCACCGACAGCGCCACGTGATCGACCGCCGTGATCGGGCCGGTCTGAGTCGGCCCGTCGATGTCTGTGAGATGGAAGTCGGACTCGAACAGTGTCGGCGCATCGGGCAACTCGTCGACGAGATAGAAGAGGCTCTGGTCAGGGGCGAGCACGGCGGGCACATTGCGCTCGTTCGGTCCCACGCGTCCTTCGAAGCGCGCGTAGCCGACTTGCGTCGCACGCGTCACGGTGTCGTGCGCCGACGGCACGCGAAAGGCCGATGCGCACAGCGATACGCCGTGGTGCATGAAGAACGCACTGGCGAACGAATCGGACTCGGCGTTGAGGATGATGGACGCGCGGCCGTGCTGAAACAGCGTGACATCCTTGGAGCGATGGCGGCCCATGCGCAGGAAGCCGAGCTTTTCGAGCCACGTCGTGAGCGTGGCGCGCGCGTTCGCATCCACCGCAAATTCCAGGAACTGAAGGTCGATGGCCGCCGGGGCCGGGGGCAGGCTCGTCAGCGTGTCGAGTCCGCGCGTCGCCTTGTCGTCGACCAGCACATCGCGCACCTGGGATTCGAGATAGCGCAGCGAGCGAATGCCATCCTTGGCGGTCGACTCGGCCGGGGCAGCCCGGAATCCGTCGTTGAAAATCTCCAGCGACAGCGGACCCCGATAGCCTGCCGCCAGCGCGGTGGCGACGAAGCGCGTCACATCGAGGTCGCCCTGGCCGGGGAAGCAGCGGTAATGGCGGCTCCATTCGAGCACGTCCATCTTGCGCAGCGGCGCGTCGGCGACCTGCAGGAAGGCCAGCTTCTCGCCGGGGATCGATGCCAGGTCGGCGAGGTCGTCACTGATGGACAAGGTGTGGAAGCTGTCGAGCCCGAGCCCGAGGTGCGGGCTGTTCACCGCTTTCACGTACTGCCAGGCGTGGCGATACGAGTTGACATGGGCGCCCCAGGCAAGCGCCTCGTAGGCGATGACGATGCCGGCCTGACGGGCGAGTTCCGCAAGCGCGCCAAGCTGATCGATCGCCAGGCGATCGTCCCGAATCACGTTCGGCGACACATTGCTGCACACCAGCATCGTGTCGACCCCGAGCGCGTGCATCACGTCGAACTTGCGCCGCGCCCGCTCGAGGTTCTGATCCAACTGGGTCGGCGACACGCCTTCGAAGTCGCGAAACGGCTGATACAGAAAAATCGCAAGCCCGAGATCGCTGGCCATCGAGCGCACCGTCCTGGGTGCGCCGTCGAAGTACAGCAGGTCGTTCTCGAACAGTTCGAAGCCGTCGAAGCCGGCGGCGGCAATGGCCGTCAGCTTGCTCGGAAGCATGCCCGACAGCGATACGGTGGCAATGGATGTCTTCATGCGCGGTGCGATCCGATCGCCCCATGGCGGGGCTGAAAGCTACGTGATTCGATGATCGATGATTGGTTATACCCACCAGTTAGATCATGCATAACTAAAGGTAATCCAATTGATGTAACGGTTGTGAGGCAAATTATAGTAACTAACTAGATGGTTAAAATTATAGTTAACCCCAGATGACGCCCGACGTTTTTGTTCTCAGAATCGGTGGCCTGATGAGCGTGAATCGGTGCTGTGCCGCCGAATGGCGACCCGCCCCGACCCTCCCCCCTGAGTGCTGGAGGGTGTCGCGCCAGCAGGTAACGTGAAGAGGAGTGAAGGGATGTCGAATGGAATGAGGCCGTCGGTATGGGTGCTGAACGGGCCAAATCTGAACATGTTGGGAACGCGTGAGCCGACCATCTACGGCTCGGAGACGCTTGCCGATATCGAGGCGAAATGCCGTCGCGTCGGCGACGCACTGGGCGTGGACATTCGTTTCCATCAATCCAACGCCGAGCACCAGATCATCGACTGGATTCATCAGGCCCGTGTCGAAGCGCACGGTATCGTGATCAACCCCGCCGCCTACACGCATACGTCGGTCGCCATTGGCGACGCGTTGCGCGCATCCGATCTGCCTGTCGTGGAGGTGCATCTCTCGAACGTGCACCAGCGCGAGGCGTTTCGCCATCGTTCCTATGTGTCCGCGGTGGCGCGCTGCGTGATTTGCGGCGCGGGCTCCGACGGTTACGAGTATGGCTTGCGCTACCTGGCCAAGCTGCTGGGCGACGCGACGGAGTGAGTATGAAGAACGATCTGCGAGTCGAGCCGAAGTCGTGGCTCATCGGCCTCATCGGCGACGGCATCGGTGCCTCGATGTCCCCGGCCATGCACGAGGAGGAGGCGCGCCGCATGGGCGTGTCGTATGTCTATCGCCGTATCGATATGGCGGAACTCGGGCGCGGCGCCGCGGACCTGCCGGCCACGGTGAAGGCGCTGGAGGCGGCGGGCTACGATGGCTTCAACGTCACGTATCCGTACAAGCAGGCCATCATCGCGCAGCTCGACGAGTTGTCCGAAGACGCGAAAGCGCTCGGTGCCGTGAACACGGTGGTGTTGCGAGGCGGGCGCCGGATCGGCCACAACACCGACTGGTCGGGCTTCTACCGTGCATTCCGCGAAGGCATGCCGGGCGACGTGGCGATGGCGCGCGTGGCGCTGATCGGCGCCGGTGGCGCGGGTTGCGCCGTCGGTCATGCCGCCATGAAGCTTGGCGCGCAGGAGCTGCGTGTGTTCGATGTCGACGCCGCGAAGGCCAACCACCTTGCGCAGGATCTCGCGGGGCGCTTCCCGAAGGCGCGCGTGCTGGCCGTCACCAGCATTGCACAGGCGCTGGACGCGGCCGACGGCGTGATCCACGCGACCCCCACCGGCATGACCAAGCTACCGGGCATGCCGATTCCGGCGACGTTGCTGCGCGCCGCGATGTGGGTGGCCGACATTGTGTATTTCCCGCTGGAAACCGAACTGATCCGTACCGCCCGGTCGGTGGGCTGCCGCACGCTCAACGGCGGCGGCATGGCCGTCTTCCAGGCGGTGGATGCCTACGAGATCTTTACGCGGATGGCACCGGATCCCGATCGAATGCTCAATCACTTCCGAAGTCTGCTGTCGAGCTGATACCCTTTCCCTAGGAGGAGACATGTCTTACCCATCACAAAGCGCCGGATCTCAAGGCGTAGAAGCACGAGCGAAGGGCGGCCCGAACGTGGCGGCCGGTACGAAACGAACCAACGCGCGCTACAAGATTCTCGCGCTGCTGGCGATCGGCACCATGATCAATTACCTCGATCGCACGGTGCTGGGCGTTGCCGCACCGCAGCTGACCAAGGAGTTGGGGCTGTCGGCCGCCGTCATGGGCATCGTGTTCTCGATGTTCTCGTGGAGTTATGTGCTCGCGCAGGTACCGGGCGGCATGTTCCTCGACCGCTTCGGCAGCAAGATTACGTACTACCTGGCGATGACGCTCTGGTCGATCTGCACGCTCGCGCATGGCCTCGTCACCGGACTGTCGGGGCTGATCGCCTGCCGGCTCGGACTGGGGCTGGTCGAAGCGCCTTGCTTCCCGGTCAACAGCCGCGTCGTTGCCACATGGTTCCCGCAGACCGAGCGCGCGATGGCGACCGGCACCTATACCGTTGGCGAATACATCGGCCTGGCGTTCTTCTCGCCGGTGCTCTTCGCCATCACGGGCGCCTTCGGCTGGCGCGTGTTGTTCATCACCGTGGGTGTAGCGGGGGTGTTGTTCGGGCTGGTGTGGTGGCGTTTCTACCGTGAACCGCAGGATCACCCGGGGGCCAACGCCGCCGAGCTGGCCTACATTCGCGGCGATGAAGCGGCCACGCCGGCGGTTGCCGTCGAACGGCAGCCGTTCAGTTGGAAGACGGTCGGTCAGCTGATTCGTCGCCGCCAGTTGCTCGGCATCTGTATCGGCCAGTTCGCGGGCAACTCGACGCTCGTGTTCTTCCTCACCTGGTTCCCGACGTACCTGGCGACCGAGCGTCACATGGGCTGGCTCAAGATCGGCTTCTTCGCCATCCTGCCGTTCATCGCGGCATCGGTGGGGGTGATGTTCGGCGGCTCGCTGTCCGACTGGTTGCTGCGTCGTGGCCTCTCGGCCAACGTGGCCCGCAAGCTGCCGATCATCGCAGGGTTGCTGGGCGCATCGAGCATCGTGGCGGCGAACTATGTCGACAACAATGCCGTCGTCATCGCGATTCTGTCGGTAGCGTTCTTCGCGCAAGGCATGGCGGCGCTGGGCTGGACGCTGGTCTCGGACATCGCGCCGAAGCACCTGTTGGGCCTGACGGGCGGTATCTTCAACTTCGCGGCGAACCTCGCCGGTATCGTGACGCCGCTCGTGATCGGCTTCATCGTCGCCGCAACCGGATCGTTCGTCTGGGCGCTCACGCTCATCGGCGCCATCGCGATCATCGGCGCGCTGTCCTACATCTTCGTGGTGGGGGACATCAAGCGGATCGATCTGGCAAGCTGATCGACGTGGCACGCCAATGAAACGCCCCGGCACGCCGTCAAGGCGTCCGGGGCGTTTCGCATGTCTTCGACCACGGATCGAATCGAGCGAGTGCGCAATTGGCGTCGTGTGATTCGCGCGATGGCCGGGCGATTAACTGTACGCGCGATGCTACCGCTCAGGCGGCGACGTAACGCTGCACGACGTCGACGAGCGTGTCGCGATGCTGCGTGCGCAAGCGCGCGTGAGACGGGTCTCGCCCGAAGGCCGCCGCCCATGTGTAGCGGTTCGAAATGCGATGGAAGCAGAACGAGCTGATGATAAGGTGCAGGTCGACCGCGTCGATGCCCGCGCGGAACTCGCCGGACGCGGTGCCGCGCGCGAGCAACGATTCCAGCGTGTTGATGATGGTGGCGTTGCGGTTCTTGAACGTCTTGAGTTGCTCGACGTACTTCGCCTGATGAATGTTTTCGATGGCCACGAGGCGCACGAAGTCGCGATGCTTATCGTGGTAATCAAACGCGAACTCGACCAGTGTGCGCATGCCCTCGGCGGGATCCATGGCATCGACGTTCAGTGCCTGCTCGAGTACGCGGATGTCGCTGTACACCTTCTCGAGCACGGCTTCATACAGCTTCTCCTTGCTCTCGAAGTAGTAATAGATCATGCGCTTGGTCGTGTGCGTGCGCTCGGCGATCGCATCGACGCGCGCGCCCGACAGACCCATCGTGGAAAACTCGTGCGTCGCGATATCCAGAATGTTCTGCTTGGTCTGTTCGGCATCGTACTTGCGCCGGCCGTCGGCGGCGGGCGCCGCCGCGACAGACCCCGGACTCTCAGATTTCACCGCGCGCTTCATAGCTATTGGCTGGCAACGAAAATGAGAATGTTAGCACGCAACAATCTCGGCCAACGCCCCGTGTCGCCAGCGTCGTCGATGCCTGCAATCCCTTGAGCGTCCGGCACAGCGGCGCCTCGATCGCTGCCTGTTCTGCCGGCTCATCGCATGGCGCGCGGGTCAGCGCGCCATGCGTCGCACATCGCCCGATGACTCAGAAGAAGCCGAGCGGATTGACGTCGTAGCTCACCAGCAGATTCTTCGTTTGCTGATAGTGATCGAGCATCATCTTGTGCGTCTCGCGGCCGATACCGGACTTCTTGTACCCGCCGAACGCGGCGTGCGCCGGATAGAGGTGGTAGCAGTTGGTCCACACGCGTCCGGCCTGAATGCCGCGGCCCATGCGATACGCGCGATTGATGTCGCGTGTCCAGACCCCGGCGCCCAAGCCGAACTCGGTGTCGTTCGCGATCGCCAACGCTTCCGCTTCGTCCCGGAACGTGGTCACCCCAACGACCGGGCCGAAGATCTCTTCCTGGAATACGCGCATGCGGTTATCGCCCTTGAGCAACGTCGGCTGAATGTAAAAGCCCGACGCCAGCGGTCCGCCCAGCGCTTCGATGCCCCCGCCCGTCAACACCTGTGCGCCTTCCTTGCGGGCGAGATCGAGATACGTGAGGATCTTGTCGTACTGCTGCTGCGACGCCTGCGCGCCGACGGCCGTGTCGGTATCGAGCGGATCGCCGCGCTTGATGCGCGCCACCCGCGACATCACCACTTCCATGAAGGGCTCGTAGATCGATTCCTGCACGAGTGCCCGCGACGGACACGTGCACACCTCGCCCTGATTCAGGAAGCCCAGCACGAGACCTTCGGCCGCCTTCTCGATGAACGCCGGCTCGCCGTGCATGATGTCGTCGAAGAAGATATTCGGCGACTTGCCGCCCAGCTCGACCGTGCTCGGGATCAGGTTGGCCGCCGCCATCGACAGAATGTGGCCACCGACCGGCGTCGACCCGGTGAACGCGATTTTCGCGATGCGACGGCTCGTCGCCAGCGCTTCCCCGGCTTCCTTGCCGAAGCCCTGCACGACGTTGAGCACGCCGGGCGGCAGCAGATCGCCGACCAGCTCGGCGAACAGCGTGATCGAGAGCGGCGTCTGCTCGGCAGGCTTGAGCACCACGCAGTTTCCGGCCGCGAGCGCCGGCGCGAGCTTCCACGCGGCCATCAGCAGCGGGAAATTCCAGGGAATGATCTGGCCGACGACACCCAATGGCTCATGAAAGTGATACGCGGCCGTGTGCTCGTCGATCTCGGCGGCGGTGCCCTCCTGCGCGCGAATGCAACCGGCGAAGTAGCGGAAGTGATCGATCGCCAGCGGCAGATCCGCCGCGAGCGTCTCGCGCACCGGCTTGCCGTTGTCCCACGTCTCCGCCACGGCGAACCGTTCGAGGTGCGCTTCGAGCCGGTCGGCAATCTGCAACAGAATGCGCGAGCGCGCCTGCACCGACGTCTTCCCCCATTTGGGCGCCGCCGCGTGTGCCGCATCGAGCGCCAGCTCGATATCCGCCCCGTTGGAGCGTGGGAACTCTCCGATAACACCGCCGGTGACGGGCGATGTGTTGGTGAAATAACGGCCTTCCACGGGCGGAACGAACTTGCCGCCGATGTAGTTCTCGTAGCGCGTCTGCAAAGTCAGCAGGGCACCGGGGGTGCCGGGCGGGGCGTATCGCATGGTGTGTCTCCGGATAATTGTCGTGTCGGTGGCGCGGCGGCCACACAGGGCAATAAGCAAGTCGCGGGCCACCCGGGGCCGGTCGCCGATTCACGGGCCAGACGCCGGTTCGACAACGGGCGATGTGTGCCGAATCCGAGACAGGGTTGTCTCGTGCCATGACACGGTTGTCTCATCCTCATGACAGGCAATCGCCCAATGGCCATCGATTGACATACCGCATTGCAATCGCCTCCGGCATGGGACATGCTTCGGGAACGACTACGAGATCATCCGGCACGGGGGAGACGACCAATGCCAGCCAAGACAGAATCCGCGCACGCGCGTCGTGTGCAGGATGTCGTACAAGGTCACCTGTCGTCCGTCGCGACGGCGACGGACCCGAACATCGCGAGTTCATGGCGCCGATGTCTCGACACCTACGCGCTCGATCCGGGGGCGCGCATGACGCCGCGGGTGTTGGCGTCGTCGCAACTGCGTGAGCGGCGCAGCGCGATGGAGCGGCTGTGTCATGTCTCCATGCCGGTGCTCGAGCGTTTGCAGCGTCAGTTGATGAATCCGCGCCAGGCCGTGCTGCTCACGGCCCCTGACGGCGTGATCGTCGACTCCCGGCTGCACGACGACACGCGCGACGACTTCCACCGCGCAGGCTTGTGGCCGGGCGCCGACTGGAGCGAGTCGTGCGAAGGGACCAACGGCATCGGTACCTGCGTGGTCGAGCGCGCGCCCGTCATCATCTGCCAGCAAGATCACTTCCGCGCGCTGCACACGCCGCTCACCTGTACGGCAAGCCCTGTCTTCGCGCCGCAGGGGGACTTGCTTGCCGTGATCGATGTCTCGTCGACGAGCGCCGATGAGACCCGGCAAAGCCAGTTTCATACGCTGGCGCTCGTGAACCTGTCGGCCAAAGTCGTGGAGCGCGACTATTTTTTCCAGCACTATCGCGACGAGTGGCTGCTGCAGTTGCAGGAACCTGGCGACCATTTGGGTGACTTCGCGCAAGCATTGCTTGCGTTCGACGACGCCGGCCATATTCTCGCTGCCAATCAGAGCGCACTGAATCGCCTCGGCGCGACGCGCGACGCGCTGGTGGGCACGCGCGTGGATCGATGGTTCGCGCAAGCGCTCGACACCCTGCTCGCGCAAGCGCATCCGGCGCCGAGTGCGTGCTGGCCGATTCGGACGCATACGGGCGAGGCGCTGGTGGCGATGGTGCGTTCGCCGTTGCGTGCGGCGCGCCGGGCAACGCGTGCGGTGAGCGTGCCGCATGAGGCGGCGGTCGAGCCGTTTTCCGATCCGGTGCTGGCGCGTGAATTTTCGCGTGCGTGCCGCGTTTTCGCGCATGACGTGCCGGTGCTGATTCGCGGTGAGACCGGCAGCGGCAAGGAAGTCTTCGCGCGCGCCGTGCATGCGGCAAGCGCACGGGCCAGCGGCCCGTTCGTGGCGTTGAATTGCGCGGCGATTCCGGAGTCGCTGATCGAGAGCGAACTGTTCGGCTACGTGGGCGGCAGCTTTACCGGGGCGCGCAAGGAAGGGATGGCCGGAAAGCTATGGCAAGCCAACGGCGGCACGCTGTTTCTCGACGAAATCGGCGATATGCCGTTCGCCATGCAAACCCGTTTGCTGCGCGTGCTCGAAGACCGCAGGGTGTCGCCGCTCGGCGGTGGCGAACCGGTGCCGCTCGATATTCGCGTGCTCAGTGCAACGCACCGAGATCTGTCCGAACGGATTGCCGAGCGGCAGTTCCGCGAAGATCTTTTCTATCGGTTGAGTGGCCTCGAGGTTCGCGTGCCGTCGCTGCGCGAGCGCGACGACAAAGTCGACGTGATGCACACGCTGCTGGCGCAGGCCTGCCCTCAAGGTCCCATCGGCCTGACGGACGCCGCGCGGGATCGGCTGTGCGCGTATCCGTGGCCCGGCAATGTGCGTCAGATGCGCAGCGTGATTCGAACGCTGGTCGCGCTCAGCGAGCGCGGCGTCATCACGCTGGACGACCTGCCGGACGCATTGCGCGACGCATCGGGGCTTCCCCCGGTCGACCCGCCGGCGGAGGCGCCCCTGGAAGCGGCGGAACGCCAGGCGTTGCGCACAACACTTGATGCCTGTCAGGGGCAGGTCAGTGCCGCAGCGCGCAAGCTCGGCGTGAGTCGGAATACGCTTTATCGAAAGTTGAAGCGATTCGGCCTGCTGCGCGGATAACACCGGTCGCGCAGCCGCCGAGCGGGGCATTCACTTCATCGGGATCGGCGTTGCGCGATCCACGGGAACGGCGGTCACGCTGTTCTGCGGGGAGCCGTCGATGAGCTTGTCGGAGTAGGTGAGATAGACGAGTGTGTTGCGCGCCTTGTCGACCATGCGCACGATGCGCAGCTTCTTGAAGAGCGGAGACAGGCCTTCCGAGAAGACTTCTTCCTTCTTGGGCAGTGGCCCTTCGAACGACACCGGCCCGACCGCGCGACAGGCAATCGAGGCTTCCGCCTTGTCTTCCGCAAGCCCGACCAGGCCTTTGAGTCCACCGGTTTTTGCGCGCGACACGTAGCAGGTCACGCCATGTACCTTCGGATCGTCATAGGCATCGACGACAATCTTGTGATCCGGCCCCACGAGCTTGAACGCGGTATCGACGTCGCCGATCTTCTCGGCATGCGCCCAACTCGTGGCGACCATCAGTGCCAGGGCGGCGGCTTTCTTCATGAGAATGTCTTCCGTCAGGAGTCTACGGCGGCTGCGACCGCATCCGCCACGCGTCGCCCGAGTCGGGCGCCGTGCGGCCGATTCTACCCGCGTCGCGCGATCTTCAACATCCTGCCAGGGCGCCTGCCGTGCTGGGGTCGAGCAGTTGCCGGTCGCGATCAAATGCGCTATAGTCACGCCTCTTCGCGCGGGGGTATAGCTCAGCTGGGAGAGCGCTTGCATGGCATGCAAGAGGTCAGCGGTTCGATCCCGCTTACCTCCACCAAACGAATGACGGTTTACGTCCCCTTCGTCTAGAGGCCTAGGACATCACCCTTTCACGGTGAGTACAGGGGTTCGAATCCCCTAGGGGACGCCATCTCACGGCAGCGGTGTGACATCGACACATCGACGCCCGCCGGCGTCAGATTCGGCAAATCGCATCATGAAGCCGGCTGTCTTTCACGACATCCGGCTTCTTGCGTTTACGGACGGTCTTTCGCGAAGGGCGGCAAGATGGCGACGTGCGCCGCCGTGTGCGGCAGGCCGCGGCCGTTGCCCGGTGTCAGGGGATCAGCGGGCGTTGCCGGTACAATACCGGCTTTGCGCACGCCATGTCGACGCGCGCCGTGGTGAATTCCTCATGAGCAAACCTGCCCTCACTCTCAAGTTCAAGTGCACCCAGTGCGCCAAGCCGGTCACGTTGTATCTGCAGAAGACGACCGCGTGTTCGCACATCACGCCGTATCAGGGCTGGTGCAAGTGCGGTCAGTTGATGCGTCATGCCACGGGCGACAAGAGCGCAGTGGCGTCGTTCGTCGACTCGATGGACCCGCTATGGTCGCATCACCATCACCATTGAGCGCTGCGCCCCGCATTGTGCGTGCCGCCAGTGCGGCCCGAGCCGGCGGGGTGTGCCACCCATGACATCCGTGCTCACGCCGTGGCGTCCCGCGCCGAAGGACCCCATGCGCTTCATTGCGGCCTATCCGGCGGGCGTGCTGGCACAAGTGCGCGAACTGATCGACGCGGGCCAGCTGGCCGCGCATCTTGACCGGCGCTATCCCGAGCGCCACACCGTGCAGACGGACCGCGCGCTGTACGACTTCACGGCGCAAATCAAACAGGACTACTTGCGCAGCGCACCGCCCATCCACAAAGTCGCTTACGACGCCAGGATCGACGTCGTGCATCATGCGCTGGGGCTGCACACGGCGATTTCGCGGGTGCAGGGTGGAAAGCTCAAGGCCAAGAAGGAGATTCGGGTCGCCTCATTGTTCCGCGAAGCCCCGCCCGAGTTTCTGCGCATGATCGTCGTGCACGAACTCGCGCACCTCAAGGAAAGCGACCACAACAAGGCCTTCTATCGCCTGTGCGAGTTTATGGAGCCTCGGTACCGTCAACTCGAGTTCGATACACGGCTGTTTCTCGTTCGGCGCGAGATCGAGGCGGCCTCACCCGCTGACGATTGAGCATTGCGCGCGGGTCAAACGACAACGCCCGCCGGCATGACACCGGCGGGCGTTGATTTTGGCGATTGCCGTTGCTATAACGCGCGAGCGATCAGTACGGATACACCATATCGTTCGCGACGGCAGCCCGCTGGCCCTGCTGAACGCGCAGCGGCGGCGCTTGCGTGACCGTCGCGACGCGACCGTCGTCCAGGCGCACGGTAATGCGGTACAGCACGTTCGGCTGACCCATGCCGTTCTCGATGCGATTCCCGGCGATGGCGCCGATCACGGCACCCCCGATGGTGGTCGCAGTGCGCCCACGCCCGCCGCCCATCGTATTGCCGAGCAGGCCGCCCGCCGCGCCGCCGAGCACCGTCCCGAGGATGTTCGGGCTGTTATTGGCGCCGTTCACTTGCTCGATCGATTCGACGCGGCCATACAGTGCTCCCGGAATCTGCTGCTGTTGCGGCTGCTGATACCCCTGTTGGTAGCCCGGCTGCTGCTGATAGCCCTGTTGATACCCCGGTTGCTGATAGCCCTGCTGGTATCCCTGTTGCTGATACCCATACTGCGGGCCCGGTGCAACGCAACCGGCCAGCATGAGGGCGGCCAGTGCCGCGCTGATTCCCGTAAGTGTCTTGATGTTCATTTTGGTTCGTCCTCGTGAGCGTGAGGTAAATGCGCCATCACCGACGTTCGCGGTGACACTGCGCACCCTGTGGTGAGTCTATTGCGACCACGACGCGGAATGTAGGGTTCCGCAGACCTTTGTGCTGTAAGAAAAGGTAAGCGTTTGTAATGGCGTGGCGCGTACCGCGACGACGGTTTCAGGCGCATTGTCGCCCTTTCGGGGCGCCCATCGATTATCGTCTCGCCAGACGAGGCATGCGGGCATGTTCTGCACATGCGTCACGAAAAGTGGGAACTTACTAACGATTTACGATTTGAGCGCTGTTTGAGGTCGTTATCCAACAGGGGGGGCGGCCGCTCCTGACCGCCGAGGCGACGATGCCACGGGCCTGCCCGTGAGCGGGCGGGTGCCGACATTTTGAGGCGCGACCCGAAAAAAGCGCCTCGAATGAGGCGCTGTATCCCTGATTGCGCTGCCGTGATCGTCAGGTCAGCTCGGCCGCGACGGTGTGCGGCCCGCCAGCGCGGCGCCACCTCCCATGATGTAATTCTCCAACTGGTCGATGGTGAACTGCTGTTCAGTGATGATCGCCTTGACCAGGTCGCCGATGGAAAGCAGGCCCATCAGTTCGCCGTCTTTCATGACAGGCAGGTGACGAATGCGATGTTCTGTCATCAGCGACATGCATTCGTCGTTGGTCTGCTCGGGGCCGACGTAACGCACGGCTGAGGTCATGACGTCGCGCACCGGGGTATTGACTGAGGTGCGCCCCATGAGGGCGACTTTTCGCGCGTAATCGCGCTCGGTGAAGATGCCGACGATCGTGTGATCGTCTTCGCTGACCAGCACCGCCCCGATGCGTGCTTCGGCCATCAGGGTCAAGGCATCGAGTACCGAATCGGACGGGCGCACCTTGTACACCGTGTCGACCGATTTGGACTTCAGGATCTGAGCGACTGTTTTCATGGTCATCCTCCTGCGGGCTGCGGGTACTTACAGCATAGTTGAGGGCGGACCGCGCGTCATGTTCGCGTTGTCCCCGAGTGAATCCGCGCGCGGCAGACCCGCGCGGGCGCCACGACCGGCCACTTTTTGTGCATTGCGGAACCCAGCGGTGGCCGGGGCCCTCCAGATTGTTGCCCGAATGCCATTTTTTTCCCACGAGCAACGTAGAAAGGCGTATCCTAGCGGGATCGGCGAAAATTCGTCGATCATCGCCTGACGATCGCGAAAAGCTTTATCGGCGTCGCTGACAACCATGTCTTGCGAGCCGGATCACTCGCTGTGCCGATGGCGCAGACCCCACGGTCTTCGCCCTCCCGACACACACTGCTCGTCATTGTGGCACTGCCGCAATGTGCCTTGCTCCTTCGAACCATCGCCGCGTTTCGGTGCACCGCCATGCTGTCATGGCCAGTCCACCGGGTAGGCTCCTTTTGGCGTTCGATGTGCACCCGGTCACCGCCAGGGTGCGGCGACGGTATTGGCGAACGAACCTTCAGTAACATCGGTGCTGCGCTCTCGCGAGCGGTACCCTCAAGAGGACACGATATTGGCCAAGGAAGAACTGATCGAATTCAGCGGACACGTTTCGGATGTATTGCCGGACAATCGCTTTCGCGTCACGCTCGAAAACGGCGTGGTAGTGATGGCATATGCGAGCGGCCGTATGCAGAAGAACCGCATCCGCATTCTCGCGGGTGACCGCGTGACGCTGGAAATGTCGCCCTATGACCTGAGCAAGGGCCGCATCAACTATCGTCACAAGAATTAAGTCAGCGAAAACGTCTGGCTTTTGCGCGTCGCAAGGCATCGCCTCGACGCGCACGGAAGCGATGCGCGGCGACCCGACGGTCGGTCGCTGCCCATCACTTCGCATTTTCTGCCGAATTTCCCCTCGCGTTTCCCTTCACATTCCCCCTCGGATTTCCCCTCCCGAGTTGTTGCCCGGATAGTCCCCGTATTGCTCGCAGAACGTGCTGCCTGAGCGGCCGCCCGAGCGTCTGCCATTCGCACCCGCCCGACGTCAGCGAGGCATAGGCGAGGCATAGGCGAGGCATAGGCGAGGCCGGCGGTGCGCGGGTGTCGTGCCGTCAGAGTTGCTCGAAGCGGTCGAATCGGCGGCCCGTGTATTCCACTTCGCTTTCGAAAGCCGTCACGCGCGCGCCAGGCGGGCCGTGCCGCATCCATTCGAGCATTTTGTCGACTTGATCGGGCGTGCCTTGCACCAGCGCGAGAATGTCGCCCTCGGGCAGTGCCTGCACCCAACCGCGCACGCCAATCAGGTGCCCTTCGCGCACGGCCGCCTGCCGGTACCCCACGCCTTGAATCTTGCCGCGCAAACGCACGGCAACGGTTTCTAGCGTGGAACTGGGTGAGAGTGACTTCATGGCGGCGAGCAGCGGAAAAAGCAACGACAAGGATTCGAAAGACGAGCCTTCAGGGAAGCGGCGATTGTAGCGCCATCGTTTGACGCTTGCCCGCCCGGTTGTCCGTGCGCGCGCTCAGTCCTTGCCCGTGACCAGCCGCAGACGCGTGATCTCCGACGGGGCGCCGAAGCGCTTGGGTGGCCCCCAGTAGCCCGTCCCCCGACTGACGTAGATGGCCAGCCGGCCGAGCCGGTGCAGGCCATGCACGTAAGGCTGTTGCAGCGGCACGAAGTACATCCACGGCCAGAACTGCCCGCCGTGCGTGTGTCCCGAGAGTTGCAGGTCGAAGCCGGCTTCCTGCGCCGCCGGCGCGCTGCGTGGCTGATGCGCGAGCAACACACGCGGCACGCCTTCGGGGGCTCCGGCCACGGCCGCGAGCGGGTCGCTCGACTTTTCCGGGTCGAAATGGTGCGCGGTGAAGTCGGTCACGCCCGCCACAGTCAGCGACGCGCCTTCGTGAGCGAGCACCACGTGTTCGTTTTCGAGCACCGTCAGGCCGATGCGCCGCAATTCTTCGACCCAGGCCGGCGCACCCGAGTAGTACTCGTGGTTGCCGGTACACACGTAGGTGCCGTGGCGCGAGGCAAGCTGCGCGAGCGGTGCGATATGCTCGCGCAAGGCGGGCACCCCACCGTCGACCAGGTCGCCGGTAATGGCGATGAGGTCGGGCGAGAGGTCGTTGGCCGCCTCGACGATGGCCTCGATATAGCTGCGGCGAATCGTGGAACTCACATGAATATCGCTTAACTGCACGATCGTGAATCCATGGAGTTCGGGTGGCAGGTTGGCGATGGGTACGTCCACGTCGACCACGCGCGCGAGGCGTCGTGCATTGTAGAAGCCCAGCAACGTGGCGATGGCGGTGAGCATCAGCACGATCACCGCCGAGCGGACGACGAGTTGCGCGTCGAGTGCCGAGATGAGCATCGCCACGCCGAGCACGACGTCGCGCAGCACCGTGAGCACGAACAGTGTCGAGAAGATGCCGATGGCCGTCATGCCGGTCCAGGTCAGCAGCGTTGCGAGCGGCTCCCGTTGGATCGCGCGGCTCATCAGGCCGAGCGGAATGAGCGCGACCGAGGCGGCGAGCCACAGTCCGCCCACCACCTTCCAGCCGACGGCGACCGGTAACGGCGTTAGCAAACGCCAGCCAATGTAAGCATGCAACAGCGCGATGAGCGCGAGCATCAACCAGCGCGGACGCGCGGGCAATGTGCGCCGTGGCGATTTACCGTGCGCCTGGGCGGCGTCTGGCGAGGGTCGGGATGCGGTTGAAGCGTGTGGGGTTTGCGACATGGCGTTGACTGTTCGAAATTCGGGGGCGGACGAGCTCACTATCGGGGCGCGCGTCGCAATCGCAAGGGCGGCAGACGAATTACGCAGGCGGTGCCGGGTATTTCTGCGCGTTCATGACGAGCTTGTCTGCCACGGCGCGGTTCAGGTCGACACCAAGGACCGACGACAATCGCACGAGATACATGGCGATATCGGCCAGTTCCTGCTCGACGTGTCGGGCTTCGGTCGTCTGCATGACGGCCCGGGCTTCGGCGTCGGTCTGCCACTGGAAGATTTCGACCAGTTCTGCCACTTCGACGGACAACGCCATCGCGAGGTTCTTGGGCGTGTGGTACTGCTGCCAGTGTCGCGCATCGGCGAACGCCTGCAGAGCCGTTTCCAGTCCGGCCGTCTCGATGAGACGCGCGTGGGGGGCGTCGACGTTACCTTGTGCAGAAGCTTCGTTCAGAGCAGCGGTCATGGGGTGCGAAGTTCGGAGAAGGTCCAGAGGCGACCCACCGGCAGCCGGCGGGCCGACGGCGGACTGGGCAAACGCGACAAAAAGCCGTGCGAACGGAGTATGGTAGCGCGTTGGCGCTGGATGCGCCGTGCACCATCCTCGTTCCTGTCCCTCCCGAGCTCGTCACCCTTGGACCGTTTTACGCCCGACCCCGCGCCATCCGACGCAAAGCCCGAGCCGGTCTCCTGCCGCGTCACGCTCGTGCCGTCGGGCTGGCACTTCGACGCCCCGGCCGATACGCCGATTCTGCTCGCGGCGCAATCCGCCGGCATCAAGCTGCCGAGCCTGTGCCGCAACGGCACCTGCCGCGCCTGTCTCTGCCGGGCCCAGACCGGCGGCGAGCCCGCCCCGGTGGCTTACCGCATCGCGTGGCCCGGGCTGTCGCGCGAGGAGAAAACCGACGGATGGCTGCTGCCGTGCTGCGCCTATGCCCGTGCTGACCTCGTCATCGACGCGCCCGACGCCACGCTTTGTTAAACTTGGCGCTATCTGACGCTCGCCCCCGAGCCGACATAACCGATTCAGGATCAGGAAAGCCGAATGGCACAGTACGTATTCAGCATGAACCGCGTGGGCAAGATCGTGCCGCCCAAGCGTCACATTCTCAAGGACATCTCCCTGTCGTTCTTCCCAGGCGCCAAGATCGGCGTGCTGGGCCTGAACGGTTCGGGCAAATCGACCCTGCTCAGGATCATGGCCGGCGTCGACAAGGAGATCGAGGGCGAAGCGGTCCCGATGCCGAACCTGAACATCGGTTATCTGCCGCAGGAGCCGCAACTCGATCCGGAGCAGACCGTGCGTGAAGCCGTTGAAGGCGGCATGGGCGAAGTCTTCGAGGCCCGCACGAAGCTCGACGAAATCTACGCCGCCTACGCCGAACCGGACGCCGACTTCGACGCGCTCGCCGCCGAGCAGGCCAAGTACGAAGCGATTCTCGCCGCGAGCGACGGCAACAACATCGAACAAACGCTGGAAGTGGCCGCCGACGCGCTGCGTCTGCCGCCGTGGGACGCCAGGATCGGCGTGCTCTCCGGCGGCGAGAAGCGCCGCGTGGCATTGGCACGTCTGCTGCTCTCGAAGCCCGACATGCTGCTGCTCGACGAACCGACCAACCACCTGGACGCCGAATCGGTCGATTGGCTCGAACAATTCCTCACGCGCTTCCCGGGCACTGTGGTGGCCGTCACCCACGATCGCTACTTCCTCGACAATGCCGCCGAGTGGATTCTCGAACTCGACCGCGGGCAAGGCATTCCCTGGAAGGGCAACTACAGCTCCTGGCTCGACCAGAAGGAGCAGCGCCTGAAGCAGGAAGAGGCAACCGAGTCGGCGCGTCAGAAGGCGCTGCACAAGGAACTGGAGTGGGTACGTCAAAACCCGAAGGGCCGTCAGGCGAAGTCGAAGGCGCGTCTCGCCCGGTTCGACGAACTGAATAGCCAGGAATACCAGAAGCGCAACGAAACCCAGGAAATCTTCATCCCGGTGGGTGAGCGTCTGGGCAACGAAGTCGTCGAGTTCAAGCACGTGTCGAAGGCGTTCGGCGACCGTCTGCTGATCGACGACCTGAGCTTTAACGTGCCGCCGGGCGCTATCGTCGGCATCATCGGCCCGAACGGCGCCGGTAAATCGACCTTCTTCAAGATGCTGACGGGCCGCGAGCAGCCGGACAGCGGCGAGATCAAGATCGGGCCGACGGTCAAGATGGCCTATGTCGACCAGAGCCGCGACGCGCTCGATGGCAGCAAGACCGTGTTCGAAGAGATCGCGGGCGGTGCCGACATGCTGACGGTGGGCAAGTATCAAACGCCGTCGCGCGCCTACATCGGGCGCTTCAACTTCAAGGGCTCTGACCAGCAGAAGCAGGTCGGGTCGCTCTCGGGCGGTGAGCGCGGGCGCCTGCACATGGCCAAGACGCTGATTTCCGGCGGCAACGTATTGCTGCTCGATGAACCGTCGAACGATCTGGACGTCGAAACCCTGCGCGCACTCGAGGACGCCCTGCTCGAGTTCGCCGGGTGCGTGATGGTCATCTCGCACGACCGCTGGTTCCTCGATCGTATCGCCACGCATATTTTGGCCTTCGAAGGCGACTCGCACGTCGAGTTCTTCCCGGGCAACTATCAGGAATACGAGGCGGACAAGAAGAAGCGCCTTGGCGAGGAGGGCGCAAAACCGACGCGAATCCGCTACAAGCCGATCGCGCGGTAAGGCACGAGAGGGCGCCGCAAGGCGCCTTTTCTGTTTGAACGACGGTTCGGCCGAGCGCATGACAAGTGCGTGGCAGTAGGCCGGCTGTCATTACCCGTGTTCGACGTGCCATGCCGGCGCCCGGTGCGCCGCATGACCCGCCATTTTGACGAATCAGGAGTGTGCAAATGAGCCAGTCAGTGAATCAGTTGAATGGGAAAGTCGCCGTGGTGACCGGTGCCGCCAGCGGCATCGGCCGCGAAATTGCGCTCACGCTCGCGCGTGCCGGTGCGGCCGTGGCCATTGCCGATCTGAACCAGCAGGGCGCGGACGCCGTGGCGCAAGAAATCGAGGCCGCCGGTGGCCGCGCCATTGGCGTGGCGATGGACGTGACCAGCGAAGAGGCGGTGAACAGCGGCATCGACAAGGTGGCGGCGACCTTCGGGTCGGTCGACATCCTGATCTCGAACGCGGGCATTCAGATCGTCAATCCCATCGAGAACTATTCGTTCGCCGATTGGAAGAAGATGCAGGCGATTCACGTGGACGGTGCCTTTCTCACGACCAAGGCGGCGCTCAAGCATATGTACAAGGACGACCGCGGCGGCATCGTCATTTACATGGGCTCGGTGCATTCGCACGAGGCGTCGCCGTTGAAGTCGGCCTACGTGGCGGCCAAGCACGCGTTGTTGGGGCTCGCGCGCGTGCTCGCGAAGGAAGGCGCGAAGCACAACGTGCGCTCGCACGTCATCTGCCCTGGCTTCGTGCGCACGCCGCTCGTCGACAAGCAGATTCCGGAGCAGGCCAAGGAATTGGGGATTTCGGAAGACGAGGTCATCAAGAAGGTCATGCTCGGCGGTACGGTCGATGGCGTATTCACCACGGTCGACGACGTTGCGCAAACCGCGCTCTTCCTCGCCACATTCCCGACGGCCGCATTCACCGGCCAGTCGTTCGTGGTGAGCCACGGCTGGTTCATGCAGTAACGCGCGGACGGTGCGGGGGGCGCCGGCCGCGTCATGCGCCGGCGCCGTCCCGTTCGGTCGCGCCTCGATTCAGCCTCAGAAAGCTTCAGGAGAACGGTCATGACGGCCAACCCGCCGAAAGTCCCCAAACGTGCCATCGACCTCCCGCCTTACGAGACGGTCGCGCTCGTCTTGCAGGGCGGTGGTGCGCTCGGGGCCTATCAGGCAGGCGTATACGCCGGTCTGTTCGAGGCCGGCATCGCGCCGAACTGGATTGCCGGCATTTCCATCGGGGCGCTCAATACCGCGATCATCGCGGGCAATCCCCCCGAGCGTCGTGTGGCACAGCTCGAAGCGTTCTGGCGCACGATCTGCGAGCCCGCTGTTTTCCCGCCGTTGCCGGCACCGCTGGAGGCGGCCATCCTCAATGGCCCCGAGACGGGACGCATCGCCTACAGCGCATGGCAGGCATGGCGCGCCGTCGCCGAAGGCCAGAAGGGCTTCTTCACGCCACGCTGGCCGCAGCCGTTGCCCGCGGCGATGGGCGACCCGGCGCACGCAAGCTACTACGACACCTCGGCGCTGCGCGGCACGCTGGAGCGTTTCGTCGACTTCGACCGAATCAATGCATGCGAGACGCGCGTGTCCGTGGGCGCCGTCAATGTGCAAACGGGCAATTTCGTCTACTTCGACAACACGCGTGAAAAGCTGCGCGCGGAGCATTTCATGGCATCGGGGGCCTTGCCGCCGGGGTTTCCCGCCGTGGAGATCGACGGACAGTATTTCTGGGACGGCGGCCTTGTGTCGAATACGCCGCTCTCGGAAGTGCTCGGCACGTCGCCGCGCCGCGACACGCTCGCGTTCCAGGTGGATCTGTGGAGTGCGCGCGGGCCACTGCCTGACAATCTGAACGATGTCGCGGGCCGCCAGAAGGACATCCAGTTTTCGAGCCGTACGCGCTTGGTGACCGACAACCTGCAGCGCGCCCAGCACTATCGTCGCGTGTTGCGCGAAGTGCTCGAGCGTGTGCCGGCCGACGTTCGCGCGCACGACCCGTGGTGTCACGCGGCGCAGGAGATCGCCTGCAGCAAGCGCTATAACGTCATCCAGCTCATCTATCGCAACAAGGAAAACGAGGGGCACTACAAGGACTATCAGTTCGGGCTCGCGACCATGCTCGATCACTGGGCAAGCGGACTCGACGACGTGCGCCGCACGCTCACGCATGCCGACTGGCTGTCCATGCCCGACGACACCTCGGGCTTCGTCACGCACGACATCCATCGTCACGAAGTCGTCTGACCCGTCGTTAACGGGCCTCATCCCGTTCGAACTACCCCTGTGGCGTGCCCCCCGACACGCCACAGGGCCCCGCGACCGGCTCGTGCGAATCGCCGGCACTTCGTTGAACCGATCCGCTCACACCGCCGACTGCGCAAGCGCCGTCGCCATCCGCTGCTTGAGCGGTTGCAGATCGAGCAGCATGGCCGTGCGCGCGGTGCCGTCTGCGGCGGGCAGCTCGACGGCTTCGCGCATGTCGTTGCGCATTTCGTGCGTGGCGCGTCCGAGCAGCATGGCGGGCACCGGCAGCTTGTCCGCCTCGTCGAGCGTGACGATGTTCTCGATGGCGTCGACGAGCAGCCCGAGCTTGTCCTTTCCATGTTCGATGACGAGAATCTTGCGCGCCTGCGCATCGTCCGGGGGCGGCATGCCATACAGCGTGCGCAGATCGACGATGGCGACCAGTTCGCGTCGCAAATTGAGCATGCCGCGTACAAAGGGCGGTGCGCCCGGCGCGGGCATGATGTCCGCCGAGTCGTGAATGATCTCGCGCAACTGATCGAGACGCACGGCCAGCATGTGTTGCAGACGGAACGACACATACGCGTGGCGTGTGCCGCGTGACGACCTGGCCCCGGTGCCGCGCCATGCCGAATCGCCTGGCGTCGCGCGCTGTGCGCTGTCCGTCTCCCGGTATAGCTCGCGATGGCCGCGCGTGAGCTCGAGCACCTGCGAATGCGTGAAGAGTTCGTCGGCGTTGAGCAGCACGATGTCGTCGGCTTGCTCGCGCGCGATGCAGCCCGAGAAGAGCTGCGCGTGCGAGGCGCTGAAGGACGGCATGGCGAGCAACTCGTCGGCGAAGTACGTCACGATGCTGTCAACGGCGTCCACCAGCAGACCGAAATGCACGTCTTCCTGCTTGACGATCAGAATCCGTCGCGGGTCCGACGCCGTGCCCGCGATTTCGGGCTCGGGGCGGCAAGGGTGCAGGCCGAGGAAGTGAGCGAAGTCGATGACCGGCACGACGGTGCCGCGCAGATTGAGCATGCCGACGCAAAACACGCTGGCGAGCGCCGAATTCTGCAAGTCGGGAATACGGATGATTTCGCGAATCGCACTCATCGGCAGCGCCAGGCGCGATTGCTCGACCGTGAACGACACGCATTGCAGGCGCTGACGCTGCTGGCGGCGCTGTGGCGCGCTCAGCGCCTGACGCGCGAGCAATTGCGGCATGTTCTCGATGCGCACGAGGGCACGCGGCGCGAGAATCTGCAGGATGCGGTCGCCGTCGTCGAGCTTGATGGCGCCGCAGACGACCTGCGGCGCCGTGTGCGACGGGGCGTATTCGAACCCGGTGCGCTGCGATGCGCGCACGCGCAGAATCTCGCTCGTGGTGTCGAACAGCAATCCCACCCGTACGCCCTCGACGTCGACAATCGCGATCTTCTCGCTCGCGGGTGCTGGCCTGTCCGGCGCGTCGGCGACCATTGCCAGCAGCGGCTTGAGATCGACGATGGGAATGAGCGTGCCGCGCAGGTTGAACAGGCCAAGCAGAAAGGGCGGCGAAAGCGGCACGGGCGTGACGCGCGCCGGGTAGTTCACCACCTCTTGCAATGCCGCGATGGGCAGCGCGAATTCCACGTCGCCCAGATGAAACGAGCCGAAGACTTCGACGTCGTCCGGCGTTGAAGCGCGCGGCAGCACCGTGGTGTCGGCGACGGCGTCGCGCTGCGGGAGCGGAAATTCTGGTGTCGGTGCATTCATGATGGGGGTCCCGGGCGTCAGAGAGCGGGCGAGGTCGGTGCCGCCGCCGCCCCATGGGTACCGATCGTGCGCACATGAAAAGTGTGGTGCGCGCAGTGGATCGTCAGTTGCCGACCGATTTCGCCGCCGACCTCGACGTGCACGATCGGAATGCCGGTCTCGGCCATCAGGGACTGTGCCATCGCGGCGTTCGCCACGCCGATCAGCCCGTGCCGGGCGGGCGGCTGGTGCGGCATCATGTTGCCGCCGCCCGCGATCACCGCCTCGATTTCGCTGCGGCGTGCGCGGTCCGCCCGCATCAGCGCGAGGAGCGACGGCACGGCTTGCGTGACGTACTTCGCCCCGATAGCGAAGGTAGGGTTCGGCGCCTCGGGCAACAGGCAGTGCGCGAGGCCGTAGAGTCCGCGCGCGCGCCACATCAGACCGATACCCACGCACGAGCCGAGGGTAGCGCGCAGCACGTCTTCGCCGCGCCCGATGCGCACCTCGCCCATCAACACCTGGATGTCATGCGACGGCCCCATTCGATGCCCCCTGGTTCCGGTAAATGAGCGGTTGCTCAAACTGGTAGCCGGTCGAGAGCCGCGTCAGCGACTCCGATTCCCCGACAATCAACACGCCATCGGGGGTCAGCGTGTGGCGTACGTTCTCGAGAACGCGTTCCTGATCGGCGGATTCGAAATAGATCAGTACATTGCGCAGCATGACGAGATCGAACGCGTCGCGACGTGGCATGCGCTGGTACAGGTTGTGCTCGGCGAACGTGATGTGCGCTCGCAGTTCGGGGGCGACGGTGAAGCCGCCGGCGCCCGGGCGGAAGTACTTTGCGAGCATGGCCGGACGCTGCTGCTTGAGCCCGTCGATGCTGCGCCCGCTGAAGTTGCCGGCCATGGCCACCGCCAGCACCTGGCTCGAAATATCGGTGGCGTGAATCTGGTACTGAAAGCCGCTGTGCCGCGCGCGGAATTCCTCGCAGAGCATCGCGGCAGAGTAGGACTCCTCGCCGGAAGACGCAGCTGCGGACCACATCCGGAACATCCGGCCGGGATTCGCGGCATGCCAGCGCGGCAGGTAGTGTTGCGCGAAATAATCCCAGACGCGCGGCGTGCGAAAAAACGTGGTCTCGTTCGTCGTGACCAGGTTCACGAAGTTGCGCACTTCGTCGGGCGTGTTCTCGAGCAGCGCCAGATAGTCGCGGTAGCTGCACAGCGAGAGCGTGCGCAGACGCGGGCGAAGGCGGCCCTGCAACATCGTCCACTTCTTCTCGTTCATCGAGATGCCGGTGTGCCGGTGGACAGCGCGCAGAAGCGCCTGCTGGGTACCGGGATCGGCGTCGGCTTCGATTTCCATATCGGCCCCTCGTGGCGGACGTGTGATCCGGCGCGGTACGAACGACCGCAACCGGGAGATCCCGGCGAACCGCCCGGGCCGATGCCCGTGGTGTTCGCCGGATGGGGCTTACACCTTGAATCGCGACACGGTCTGGTCGAGGTCTTGCGCACCGTGGTTGAGTCCGGTGGTCGCCTGCGCGATGGTCTCGCAGGCGCCCGCGGATTTTTCCGTCTCTTCCGCCACGTGCTGAATGGCAAGGCTCACTTCGCGAGCGGCAACGAGTTGCTCTTCCGCCGCGCAAGAGATTTCGGAGATCGCCTGCGTGGTACGCGATACGCCGCCGACGATCTTCTCGAACGCCTCACCTGCCTGTCGCGACACGTCGCTACCCTGCGCCACGCGCTTGGTCGACTCGTTGATCAGCTTGGAGATTTCCTTGGTCGCCTGCGACGAGCGCTCGGCGAGCTTGCGCACTTCGTCGGCCACGACCGAGAAGCCGAGGCCGTGTTCGCCGGCGCGAGCCGCCTCGATGGCCGCATTGAACGCGAGCAGATTGGTTTGCCCGGCGATCTCGCCGATCACTTTCACGATCTCGCTGATGTCTTCCGACGACTTGTTGATCAGCTCCATGGCTTCGACCGACCGCGCGATCGCACGGGCGCCGGTTTCGGCTTCCTGTTGCGTTGCCTTGGCGAGCTGGTCGGCACCCTTGGTGTTGTCCGCAATCGAGTTGATCGATGCCGTCAGCTCCTCGATCGACGCGTTCATTTCCTCTACCGTAGCACCGAGCGCTTGTGCGCCGGTGGCGACGGTATTGGCACGGTCGGCGATATCGCGCGAGGCGCCCGAGAACTCGCCCGCCGATTTGACCACCTTGCCGATCACCCCGCGCAAGTCGTCCATCATGTGGCGAATGCCGTCGGCCAACTGGTCGATGGGGTCGTTGCCCGCCACGGCGATCTCGCCCGTGAGGTCGCCCGCCGCCGCGCGATTGACCGTGTCGAGCAGCAGCGCCACCTTGCGCTGGTCGTCTTCGGCGCGGCGCTTCACGCTCGCTTCCAGTTCGACCTGCTGGGTGATATCGGTGGCGAACTTCACAACCTTGTAGGGGCGGCCGCTCGCGTCGAGGATCGGGTTGTAAGTCGCCTGGATCCAGACTTCCCGCCCGCCGCGCCCGATGCGCTTGTAGCGGCCCGCGTCGAACTCGCCACGATTGAGCTTCCCCCAGAAATCGCGATAGGTCGGCGACGCGGCGTAGTCCGCCTCGCAGAACATGCGATGGTGTTTGCCGCGAATCTCGTCGAGCGAGTAGCCGAGCGTGTTCAGAAAGTTGTCGTTGGCGGCGATGACCGTGCCGTCGAGGTTGAATTCGATGACGGCCTGGGCGAGGTCCATGGCGCGCACCTTACCTTCGAATTCGGCCTGGCGTGCGCGATCCGCCGTGATGTCCGTGGCGAACTTGATGACCTTGTACGCGGTGCCATGGGCGTCGAACACCGGGTTGTACGACGCGCGGATCCACACCTCGCGGCCGCCTTTGCCGATGCGCTTGTATTCGCCGGCGTCGAGCTCGCCGCGGCCCAGCTTGGCCCAGAAGTCGCGGTACGCACCGGACGCCACGTAGTCGGACTCGCAGAAGATGCGGTGATGCTGCCCCCGTATTTCGTCGAGTTGGTATCCGACGGTCTGCAGGAAATTCTCGTTGGCGTGCAGGATCTGACCCTGCAAATCGAACTCAATGACGGCCTGCACGCGATTGAGCGCCGCGCTGACGGCCTGTAGTTCCTGTTGTTCCATCTGTAAATCAGGCGTGGCGATTTCCATGACGTTCTCCCTTGATACGCTTGCCCCGGCGCGTGTCGTGCGGCCGTCACGAAAGGGATGCTGCGCTAACGCTGCGTTGGCGTGCAGTCCTCTATAGACGCGATTACGACAGGGAAGGCGGCAACTTGAGATCGGGCCTACCCGCATGGCGTTTGTTGCCGCGAACGGTGAATTCCGTCGAAAGCCGCGCCAAATAAGACGCTCACGATAAAGCAACCGTGTGAGAAGTCGACGCGCTTATGTCGTCGATACATTTCAAACGCTCAAATGAAGTGGAATTCGGAGGAGGCTTGCACAGTGGGCGATGCAGGCAAGGCGCGCGACCCGGTGTTGGGCTTCCGGAGGCATGCAGGGCGGAGGATCGGGAAAAAGCCCTCCTCCCGCGTCTGAAACGGGAGGAGGGGTAGACGCAAAGTCGCTCTCTTCGGGGCATTTGAAAGAGCGACCTTCAATCTTCACGCAAGCCTCGTGCCAGATGCGCCGACACTGGAAACCCGCGTCGCTATTGATGCGTTGGGGGGGCGCAGTGGGGCGATGTTACGGTGTCCGGTCTGATCTGTTACGTAACAAAGTGCGACGCGTTCGCCGTTTTGGCAACCTTCGCTTACACGGCTTACAGACGTGTGATGGGATTCCTGCCAGCGCGGCGATATAAAGAAGGCGAGCAGAGTCACGTTTCCCCTTCCAGGAGTCAGATCATGAAGTTAGTCGTTGCTGCGCTACTCGCCGTCACGCTTGCCGGGTGCGTTGTCGTGCCGGCCCAACCGTATTACGGCGGGGGCTACGGCCATCGGTGCTGTTATCGCTATTGATCGATGACGCGATTCACGAATGACAAAAATGAAGCCCCGCCGGTTCGACCTTGCGGGGCTTTTTCTATCGTCGCTCGTGATCACGCGGGGCGAGGAAGCTCGCGGGGCGGCGTGGGCGGCGCGACGATGCTGCGAAGTACGAAGGGCGCCGCAAGTCCTGCGTGTCGTTCGGTGAGCGCCAGTAGGGCGTGCGCGGTGTGCCGAGCAGGTCGCCTGGACGATGGGGCGACAGCGGGGGCACCGACGCGGGCCAGACCATCTGACGCCAACGGGCACCGGCAGGCACTACGAGAATCAGCAGGACGAAAACGAGCGTCACGACGGCATAGACGACAACAGGCGAGAGGTGGGTCTCCATCACAAACTCCAGTCGCAAAGATGTCACGCCACGGGAATGCGGTTCGGCAGGCAGCGCGTGGCGCTTTCACTATAGGCCATGGCGGCGCTCACCGATCCTGAGCGTCGGTCTCCCTGCCCAGGCCGCTCCAGCTCGTGGCGACGGGGGGCGCGATCCCGAACAGATCGATCACGCGTGCAACCGTGTCGTCGACCATCGCGTCGAGCGATGCGGGGTGGTTGTAGAACGCGGGAAGGGGCGGGTAGACGATGCCCCCCATTTCCGTGACCGCCGTCATATTGCGCAGATGCGCGAGGTTGAAGGGCGTTTCGCGCACCATCAGCACGAGGCGGCGCCGCTCCTTGAGCGTGACGTCGGCGGCGCGTGCGATCAGGTTGTCCGACAGCCCGTGGGCAACGCTCGCGAGCGTTTTCATCGAGCAGGGGGCCACGACCATGCCCGCCGTGGCGAACGAGCCGCTGGCGAGGTTGGCGCCGACTTCGCGCACGCTGTGATACGCATCGGCCAGTGCCTGCACGTCGGCGCGTTCCAGGCCCAGTTCGTGGCGCAATGTCAGCCAGCCCGCACTCGACACCATCAGGTGGGTTTCGACGCCACCCATCGCGCGCAGTCGCTTCAGCAGGCGCACGCCATAGACGGCACCGGTCGCGCCGGTGATGGCAACGACCAGACGCGTGGGCTGCGAGGCTCCCGTCGACACCATCGTCAATCAGTGGCGTATTACGCCAGGTCGGCGAGGACCTGCTTGAGTTCGCCGCTCTGGTACATCTCCATCATGATGTCCGAGCCGCCGACGAATTCGCCGTTGATGTAGAGCTGCGGGATGGTCGGCCAGTTGGCGAATTCCTTCACGCCTTGACGGATCTCCTCGTCTTGCAGCACGTCCACGGTGAACAGGTTGTCGACGCCGCATGCCTTCAGGATCTGCACGGCACGGCCCGAGAAGCCGCACATCGGGAATTGCGCGTTGCCCTTCATGAAGAGCACGACAGGATGTTCGGTGACGATTTGCTGGATACGTTGCTGGGTGGTCATGGTGGAAAGCCCGTGGAGATACCGGAAAGTCGGCGTATCCGGCATTTTAGCGGTTTTCCGCCGCGTCCGTCGGTGCGCGCTCAGACGCGCCACCCCCCCGTGGTGCGCTCGATACCCGCGAGATCGCGTTCGGAGGTGACGTCGGCCAAGCCTGCTGCTCGACAAAGCGCGCGTACGTCGGCGGCCTGATGGTAGCCGTGCTCGCAGAGCAGCCAGCTGTTCGGCAGCAGGCGCGACGGCGCACCGGCCACGATCGTGCGCAGGGCGGCGAGACCGTCCGCGTGATCGGTCAGCGCATCGACCGGTTCGAAGCGCAGATCGCCTTGCGAGAGATGCGCGTCGTCCGACACGATATACGGCGGATTCGAGACGATGATGTCGAATGGCGCGGCATTGCCCGGCAATGCGGCATACCAATCGCTGGCGAGGAAGGTGACGGAGGCCGCTAGCCCAAGCTGCCGGGCGTTTTCGCGGGCGACGTCGAGCGCGTCGGCCGAGCGGTCGAGCGCCGTGACGTGGGCGTCGGGGCGGCAATGCGCAATGGCCAGCGCAATTGCGCCGCTGCCGGTGCCCAGATCGAGCACGCGCGGCGCCGGCCGGCCTTCCAGACGCGCCAGCGCCAGTTCGACGAGCAGTTCGGTTTCGGGGCGGGGAATCAGCACGGACGCGCTGACCGTCAGCGTCAGGCCGAAGAATTCGCGTGTGCCGGTCAGGTACGCGATGGGTTCGCCCGCCACGCGACGCGCATGCAGCGCACGGTAGACAGCGAGCGTTTCGGGCGCCAGCGGCTCGCGGTCGCGGGTGATCAGCTGCGTGCGGGACCAGCCCAGCACGTGCGAGAGCAGGATGCGCGACTCCATCGGCGGCAATCCCGGCTCGCGCAGCAGCGAGGCCACCGTGGCGACGTCGTGCCCGGCGTCGGGCGCACCCAGCGACATCAGGCGGCCTCGCCCAGCGACGCCAACTGCTCGGCCTGATGCTCGGTGACGAGCGCGTTGATCATGTCGTCGAGATCGCCGTCCATGATGTATTCGAGCTTGTAGAGCGTGAGATTGATGCGGTGATCCGTCATCCGCCCCTGCGGGAAGTTGTACGTTCGAATGCGTTCCGAGCGGTCGCCCGAACCGATCAGGCTCTTGCGCGTGGCGGCTTCCTTGGCTTGCTGGGCGCGCAGTTGGGCGTCCTTGATGCGCGCCGCGAGTACCTTGAGCGCCTTGTCCTTGTTGCGGTGCTGCGAGCGATCGTCCTGGCATTCGACGACGATGCCCGTGGGCAAGTGCGTGATGCGCACCGCCGAGTCCGTCTTGTTGACGTGCTGGCCGCCGGCACCCGACGCGCGGAACGTGTCGATACGGATGTCGGCCGGGTTGATGTCGACGTCGGCGACGTCATCGGCTTCCGGCATCACGGCCACCGTGCAGGCGGACGTGTGAATGCGGCCCTGCGTTTCGGTGGCCGGTACCCGCTGCACGCGATGGCCGCCCGACTCGAACTTGAGGCGGGAATAGGCCCCCTGACCGATCAGCCGAACGATGACTTCCTTGTAGCCGCCCAGATCGGATTCGCTGGCCGACATGATCTCGACCTGCCAGCGGTGGCGCTCCGCATAGCGCGTGTACATGCGCAGCAGATCGCCGGCGAACAGCGCCGATTCGTCGCCGCCGGTGCCCGCGCGGATTTCGAGGAAGATGTTGCGTTCGTCGTTGGGGTCGCGCGGCAGCAGCATGCGCTGCAGCGAGGCTTCCATGTCGTCCATGCGTGCCCGGGCGCTGGCGGCTTCGTCGTCCGCAAAGTCGCGCATCTCGGGGTCGAGCGCCATCTCCTGGGCCGCGGCGACATCGCTCTGGGCCTGGCGGTAGTGACGATACTGCTCGACGACGGGCGCCAACTCGGCATGTTCGCGCGTGAGCTTGCGATAGTTGTCCAGATCGCGCGTGACGTCGCCCTGGCTCAATAGGCCGTCAAGCTCGACCAGACGTTGCGTCAACTGGTCGAGCTTGGCTTGCATGCTCGCTTTCATCTATTTGTCGGCGTTTCCCGAGGTGCGGAACAGTTCGGGAATGAGGTGAAGGATTTGCTCGCGCGAATCGCCGCGCGCCGTGTTCAGCGCGTGCGTCGGGCCGTGCAGGAATTTCTTGGTGAGGGACTGGGACAGCGCTTCGAGCACGGCGGCGGGGTCGTCGCCGCGCGCGAGCATGCGCTGGGCACGCTCGAGTTCGGCGAGGCGCATGGCCTCGGCCGTGCCGTGGATGTCGCGGATGACCGGCACGACGCTGCGGGCGTCGAGCCATTGCATGAAATGCTGAACGCGCGTCTCGATGATGGCCTCGGCCTGCGCGACCGCTGCCTGACGCAGCGCATTGCCTTCGCGCACGACCGCGCCGAGATCGTCGACGGTGTACAGGAAGATATCGGTCAGACGGCCGACTTCCGGCTCGATGTCGCGCGGCACCGCCAGATCGACCATGAACATCGGCTTGTGCTTGCGGGCCTTGATGGCGCGCTCGACAGCGCCCAGACCGATCAGCGGCAACGTGCTCGCCGTGCACGACACCACGATGTCGAATTCATGCAGGCGCTGAGGCAGCTCGGACAGGCGGATGGCCGAGCCGCCCAGCCGCTCGGCGAGCTTCTCGCCGCGCTCGGCGGTCCGGTTGGCGATGTACAGGGCTTTCGGGTTCTGCGCGGCGAAGTGCGTGGCGCACAGGTCGATCATCTCGCCCGCGCCAATGAACAGCACCTTCTGCGTGCTGATGCTTTCGAAAATGCGCTGGGCGAGTCGCACCGCGGCGGCCGCCATCGAGACCGAATGCGCGCCGATCTCGGTCTGACCACGCACTTCCTTCGCCACCGCGAACGTGCGCTGGAAAAGCTGGTTGAGATAGGTGCCCAGTGCGCCCGCCTCGGCGGCGGTGCGCACGGCGTCCTTCAACTGGCCGAGGATCTGCGTCTCGCCCAGCACCATCGAGTCCAGCCCGCTCGCCACGCGAAACGCGTGACGCACGGCGTCGGATTGCGGCAGGGCGTACAGATGCGGCGCCAGATCGCTGGCCGGAATGTTGTGAAATTCGGACAGCCAGTGCACCGCGCGCTCGCGGGCCGCGGCGTCATCGGTGACGCAGTAGATTTCCGTGCGGTTGCACGTCGACAGGATGGCGGCCTCGGGGGCGCTCGACCTGCCCGTCCACAGCCCCTTGAGCCCCGCCAGTGCCGGCTCGATCCGCTCGAACGGAAACGCCACCCGTTCGCGCAGCGAGACGGGCGCCGTGTGGTGGTTCAGGCCGAGAGCGAGCAGTTGCATGATATGGGGGATCTAATAACCGCTGATTATAGCGCGTCGACGTGATGCCCGTTTCGGAGGCGCCACGCGCCCCGCGCGCTGGGACAGCGATGTGCCATGATCGCGCAGCCGCCCGATTTTGACAAATACGTGTCGCTTATACCCGGCATATCGTTGGTTTTCGGTCCCGGGCCCCCCGGGAGGCCTATTGCCGGCGTGCCTTGCCTCCGCGTGCGACCGGCGGTGGCGGGCGGATGTCGCGACACGCTTGCCGAATCGTCCGATTTCGGGGCTATACTGCGTTCGGGTTCCCATCCTTGGAGAGACGTCATGGGCATCATCGGCACTATCGTTGTCGGTCTGGTCGTCGGTCTCATTGCACGCGCCCTGCATCCCGGAAGGGACAGCATGGGCATCATCGTCACCATCATCCTCGGCATCGGCGGCGCGCTGCTCGCCAAATATGTCGGACAGTTCCTCCATCTCTACACCGAAGGCCAGTCGGCCGGTTGGATCGCATCGGTCATCGGGGCCATCGTGCTGCTGGTGATTTACGGCGCCATCAAGCGCAGCCGCGCCGCCTGACATGGCACCCCGGAGCCGCTCATGAACATTCTCGTGCTCTTGCTTGTGGGGTTGGTGGCCGGTTGGCTCGCCGGCCTCGTCGTGGGCGGCGGCTACGGCATTATTGGCGACATGGTCGTCGGCGTGATCGGCGCGTTCGTCGGCGGCTGGCTGCTGCGACACTTGGGCATTGCCGTCGGATATGGCACGCTCGGGCGCATCATCACGGCGACTATCGGCGCCATCGTGCTGCTTGCTCTGCTGCGTCTGGTGCGACGATAGGCCGCACTTGGCGGGTGTCGTACGCATTTTCCCGTGTTCAGCTATCCTTGACGCCATCGCCTGGCCCAAGTCGTCTTGACGACGCGTGCGGCATTGCCGCCACGTTTGATCCCGCCTTCCGCCATCCGGCGTGACCGCCGCGCCCGACAGGGGGGCGGCGGTCACGCCTCGCAAGTCGCTTCGCCCGATCCCCCACATCAAAAGAACACATGTCTGCGACACGCCCTTCCATGCGGCCATTCATCGTGGCATCCGTCATGGCGGCGACCTCCATGGTTGCCATCGAGGCCACGATTATTTCGACGGCCATGCCGCAAATCGTCGCCCAGCTTGGGGGGCTGTCCCTATATAGCTGGGTTTTCTCCGCCTTTTTGCTGGCGCAGACGGCCATGACCGTGGTGTTCGGCAAACTGGCCGATCTCTACGGCCGCAAGCCGGTCATGCTCGTGGGTATCGCCGTGTTTCTGGTGGCCTCGCTTGGCGGCGGACTCGCCTGGTCGATGCCGGCGATGATCGTCTTCCGCCTGTTGCAGGGCGTGGGGGCGGCGTGCATCCAGCCGGTCAGCCTGACCATCATCGCCGACTACTACCCGACCAGCGAGCGCGGCAAGGTGCAGGGTTACCTGGCGAGCGTGTGGGCCATCTCGGCCGTGCTCGGTCCGATGCTTGGCGGCATCATCATTCGTGACCTGTCGTGGTCGTGGATTTTCTGGATCAACATCCCTATCGGCCTGTTGGCCGCGGCGGGCTTCGTCGCTTATCTGCACGAGGCTGCGCCGCGCCAGCGGCCGAGCATCGACGCGCTGGGGGCCGTGTTCTTTGCGATTGCCGTGGCGGCACTGATGATCGCGCTCACCGATGCGAACGCCTTCTCCGACACGCACGTCTGGGGTGGGGGGCTGGTGTGCGCCGTCGCGGCGCTGCTGTTCGTCTGGCAGGAGCGGCGTGCTCCGGACCCGATGATTTCGTTCGCGCTGTGGAAGCGCCGGCCGATTGCGGCGGCGAATGCGGCGACGCTGCTCTCGGGCATGGTGCTTATGGGGTTGACGACCTTCCTGCCGATGTACGCGCAGGGGGTATTGCGTCAGACGCCGGTCGTGGCGGGCATGGCGCTCACGATGATCATGGTCGGCTGGCCGATCGGTTCGACGTTCGCCGCGAAAACCTTCACGCGCTACGGCTTGCGCCGCATTCTCGTGGGCGGCAGCCTGCTGATGCCGGTGGGCGGGATTGTCTTTGCGCTGCTCGGGCCGAACAGTTCGCCGCTGCTTGCCGGGTTCGGTTCGTTCCTGATGGGATTTTCGATGGGCACGGGCAGCGTAAGCGCGCTCGTGCTGATTCAGGAGCTAGTCGATCCGTCGCAGCGCGGCAGCGCCACGGCGTCGAACATCTTCTCGCGGAATCTGGGCAGCACGCTCGGCGCGACGCTTTTCGGCGCCGTGCTCAACTTCGGGTTGACGCAATCGAGCGGGCTGGCGCCCGTCACCTCCGATCAGTTGCGGCACGTGCTGGAAGACCGGGGCGTGTCGACGCTGGCGGACCAGGCGATTCGCGCGGTGCTGCAACATTCGCTGCACCTCACGTTCCTGTCGATCCTGGCGATCTCGATCGGTGTCGTGGTGTTGCTGCTGTTGGTGCCGACCAACGCCGTCGACCGTTCGCGCGATACGCCGCGGGACAAGCCAGAGTTCGTGCCTGGCAGTCATTGATCGACGTGGCGGTGCCGCCTCAACGCGCGACAACACGTCGTGCACGCGAGGCAGACGACTGGCCGGCCTTGAGTCGTGCGCCGAACGGCTTGCGCGCCGTCGGCATGCGGGGGCTCGATGGGTGCAACGGCGCGCGTGACGGCAGTTGGCTCACCTTCGCGCTCGACGGGTAGCGGCGTCGCACCAGATACAGCGGCCGTCCTTTCGCTTCGTAGTAAATCCGGCCGACGTATTCTCCGATCACCCCGATGCCGACGAGTTGGATGCCGCCGAGGAACAGCGTGCCGACGAGCAGCGAGGCGTAGCCGGGCACGTCGATGCCGTGAATGAGCGTGCGCAGCACGATAAAGCCGCCGTAAGCGAGCGAGACGAGCGCGAGCGAGACGCCGATATACGTCCAGCAGCGCAGCGGCACGGTGCTGAAGCTGGTAATGCCTTCAAGCGCGAAATTCCACAGGCGCCAGCCGGAGAACTTCGACTCACCCGCGCGACGCGGCTCGCGCACGTACTCCACGATTTCCGTCTGAAAGCCGACCCAGGCGAACAGCCCCTTCATGAATCGGCGGCGTTCGGGCAACTGCTTGAGCGCGGACACGACGCGTCGATCGATCAGGCGGAAATCGCCAACGTTCTCGGGCAGCTTCACTTCCGAGAGGCGATTGTGAATGCGATAGTAGAGTCCCGCCGCAACTCGTTTGGTGACGCGGTCGCTCGCGCGATTCGTGCGCTTGGCGAGCACGACTTCCGCGCCGTTGCGCCAGCGCTCGATCATTACGGGAATGAGTGCCGGCGGATCCTGAAGGTCGGCGTCGATAGGGATGACGGCATCGCCACGCGCTTCCTCGATGCCCGCGCTCAGCGCCGCTTCCTTGCCGAAGTTGCGCGTGAAGTCGATCACGCGGATGCGCGCGTCGGCGCGGCGAAGGGCAAGCAGGGTGCCAAGCGTGTCGTCGGTGCTGCCGTCGTTCACGCAGACGATTTCGAAACGCACGTCCGCGACGGCATCGAGCACCGGGGCCAAGGCGCGGTAGAACGTGTCGAGCACCGGGGCTTCGTTGTGACAGGGCACGACGAGCGACACAAGCGGCGTTCGCTGCGCGACGGACGACTGACGACTCTCGGTGGCGCGGGGCATGGCGATTACCTCGTGGGTGCGGGCGCGGTGGCCGACGCGCGGCGATCGGCGCAGGCAGGGTCGACGGCGTGCGGGGGCACAGCGACATGGGACACGGCGGGTACGTCGGACATTTCCGGCACGTGAGCGAGTCGGCGACGGCGGCGCCACAGCATGGCGAGCGTGGCGAGCGTGATGAGCGGCATGAACTGAAACCCGAGGGGCAGCACGCCGATCAGACCGAACGCGGGGGTGAGCCACAGCACGACGAGCCATTCGCGCTCCCCGCGCAGCCAGCCGCGCGCGATGCCGTCGCGCACATACCAGGCGATGACGAGCGAGAGCATCGCGAGATCGTAGTCGTAGAGATAGGGGCTGACCAGCGTGGTGGCGCACACGAGCGTGGCGGCGCGCAGTGCGAAGGCCGCCGGACGGCGCCAGACGTCGATCATTGCCGCCACGGCGCCAAACGCCACGCCAGCATGGACGATGGCGGCCAGCGTGACGGGTGCGCCCAGCATGCGTGCCATCACGAAAAACGTCGGCATGCGGGCAAGTCGCGCCTCGCCGTCGACGAGGCTTTGGCGTGCCAACGCCGTCGCGTGCAGGAACGTCGGATAGACGTCGAGACCGAAGACCACGCCGGCGAGCAGGGTGCTTCCGATGCCCACAGCGATGCATGCGGCCAGCGCGCGCCACTCGCGAGCACAGAGAAACGCGAGCGGAAAGAGCAGGGCGACGTGCGGCTTGACGAAGAGCAATCCGGCGAGCGCGCCCGCCCATGCGGGACGCTTGCGCAGCAAGAGCAGTGAGAAGCCTGCGAGGGCGGTGGTGTAGAGCGCGATCTGTCCGGCGGCGATCACGAGCAGCACGCCGGGAAAGCTCATGGTGGGCAGACGGGCGTCGCGCCAGGGGGCCGTGCGTCGCAGTGCGGCGTAGTACAGGCCGAAGCCGATGCAGGCATACGCGGCGTACGCGTAAGAGAAGGGCAGCAGCGCGACCGGCGCGAGCAGAATCATCATCACGGGCGGGTAAAGCCAGGGCATGATGCCGCCCAGCTTTGCCGTCCATGGCTGGGCGGCCATCTGTGCACTCGTCATCAGATCGACGTTGTAGGCGTCGAGCGGATGCCCGTGGAGCACGAAGTAGGACGCTCCCCAGAATGGCAGGAAGTCGAGGCCGATGGGGCCGAGCTTCGGGGGCACGACGAAAAAATGCTGATAGGACCAGATGGCGAACACAGCGAGGGTGACGAACAGGCCTGCACCGCTATAGAGGCGGATGCGGGCGCGGTCGTCGGACCAATGCCGGCGCTCGGACGACGCCACTTCATCGACGGCCGACGGCTTCGATGCCATGCATGAACCTCCCGGTGGGCGCATGAAAACGGCTATGCTCGATTACGGAGACTGCTTTGTCGGGCGTGCGGTGCGGCCGCCTGCGCCAAGCAGGCGATGTGCATGATTGCGACTATCGACGCATTGCACGCGACGGAAAACACGACGCCATATTAGACGAGACGGTCTCCGAACGGATCAAAATTCCAGCGTGTCGCGACGACGGCGCTACAGCACGTCGTCCGATGCTGGATTCTCACGGGGGCGACGTCGGGGCAAGCGGTTTGCCAAGCGGTGTCGGGCGGGGGAGGTGGCTCGGTGAATCCTCCGCATTTCATCCCTCAGAAACAAAACACCCCGGCGCGATGGCCGGGGTGCTCGTTGTCTTGGTCGACGATCGCGTCAGACGTTGAACAAGAAGTTCATGACATCGCCGTCGTGAACAACGTACTCCTTGCCTTCGGCGCGCATCTTGCCGGCTTCCTTCGCGCCTTGCTCGCCCTTGTACTGGATGAAATCGTCGAAGGCGATGGTTTGCGCGCGGATGAAGCCGCGTTCGAAGTCGGTGTGGATCACGCCAGCGGCCTGCGGGGCCGTATCGCCCACATGGATCGTCCAGGCGCGCACTTCCTTCACCCCCGCGGTGAAGTATGTCTGCAGACCCAGCAGCTTGAAGCCCGCGCGGATCACGCGATCCAGGCCCGGCTCGTCCATGCCCATGTCGGCCAGGAATTCCGCCTTGTCGGCGTCTTCCATATCCCCAATCTCTGCCTCGATGGCCGCACACACCGCCACCACCGGCGCATTCTCGCTCTCCGCGTACTTGCGCACCGCGTCCAAATGCGGATTGTTCTCGAAGCCGTCGTCCTTCACGTTGGCGACATACATCGTCGGCTTGGCCGTAATCAGGCAGAACGGCTTGATCAGCGCCAGCTCGTCATCCGACAGCTTGATCGAGCGCACGGGACGCGCTTCGTTGAGCACCGGCACCACCTTTTCCAGTACCGCCACGAGCTTGGCGGCTTCCTTGTCGTTGCCCGACTTGGCCGCCTTCGAGTAGCGTTGCAGCGCCTTTTCCGTCGTGGCCAGATCCGCCAGCGCCAGTTCCGTGTTGATGACTTCGATGTCCGAAATCGGATTCACCTTGCCGGCCACGTGGATGACGTTTTCGTCCTCGAAGCAGCGCACAACGTGCGTGATGGCGTCCGTCTCACGGATGTTGGCCAAGAACTGGTTGCCCAGCCCTTCACCCTTGGACGCGCCCGCCACCAGGCCGGCAATGTCAACGAACTCGACCGTCGCCGGCATGATCCGCTCGGGCTTGACGATCTCGGCCAGCTTGCCCAGACGCGGGTCGGGCACCTCCACCACGCCGACGTTCGGCTCGATGGTGCAAAACGGATAGTTCTCGGCAGCGATGCCCGCTTTGGTCAGCGCGTTGAAAAGGGTCGACTTGCCGACGTTGGGCAAGCCGACGATGCCGCATTTGAGGCTCATGCTAAATCCTGTCTAATCCGATAAATGCGCCGACAAATGCCCCGGGGGTGCGCCGGGTGGCGCCGTGGAATGCGCCGGTGATTGCGTCGCGGAAAGTCCGCTATTGTACCCGTTCTGCCGCTAACGGCGCCTCGGGTGCCTAGGGTAACGAGGGTGCCGGCGTCGCGACGACCCCCGCCCATGCCGTACTCAACTCAGCGACTTCGCCGAGAACGTATCGCACTTGCGCATGTCGCCGTACTGCAACCCCTGGCGCAGCCAATACACGCGTTGGGCGCTCGTCCCGTGCGTGAACGACTCCGGCACCACGCGGCCTTGCGCCTGCTGCTGCAGCCGGTCGTCGCCGATCGCCGACGCGGTCTTCAACCCCTGCTCGACGTCGCCCGGCTCCAGCAACTGCTGATTCGCCTTCTCGGCATTGTTCGCCCAGACGCCGGCAAAGCAGTCGGCCTGCAGCTCCAGGCGCACCGACAACGCATTGGCCTGCGCTTCGCTCATGCGGCGCCGCGCCTCGTCGAACTTCTCGGAAATGCCCAGCAGATTCTGGATGTGATGGCCCACTTCGTGCGCGATCACATACGCCTGCGCGAAATCGCCTCCCGCGCCGAAGCGCTGACGCAATTCGTCATAGAAGGCGAGATCGATGTAGACCTTGCTGTCGCCCGGGCAGTAAAACGGCCCCATCGCTGTTTGACCGGTGCCGCATGCCGTGGGCGTTGCGCCAGAGAACAACACCAGTTTCGGTGGCACGTATTGACGGTTCACTTGCTGCGGGAACACTGTTCCCCAGGTGCGCTCGATGTTACCGAGCACCTTGCGGGTGAAGACGGTCTTCGGATCGTGAGCCGGCGTGGTGTTCGGCGCGGACTGGGGCTGTGACGATGTCTGCCCCTGAAGCATCTGCGAGCCCTGGATGATGACGCGCGGGTCGATGCCGAAGAAATACGAGGCGGCCAGCGCCACCACGATCGTGCCGATGCCGAGCGTGGTGCGTCCCCCGAAACCGCCGCCCCGTCGATCTTCGACGTTGTCGCTTTCGGATTCGTTGTCGAGGCGCATTGGAGGACTCCCTGTCTGATAATCGGTATGCGCGCAAGTATAGCGCCGGGCTGTGGCACGCGACGCTGTGCCACAGCCGCCCCCGGGGCGACCGGGCGTCGCTTGCGCGGCAGGCGTGCGACAATACGCCATCTCGTTTTCTGAACCAGCCGGCTCGCGCGATTCAGGCGCTGGCGCTGCATTCGCCGCATGTCTCTAACGCAAACCTCCAGCCAAACGCACGATGTCGTCGTCGTCGGTGGCGGTCTGGTCGGCAAGGCCGCCGCCCTGCTGCTCTCGCAGGCGCGCCTGTCCGTCGCACTGCTCGCCCAGCCGGCCGTAGCCGCCCCCGCCCCGGGCGACCTGTGGGACGCCCGCATCTATTCGCTCTCGTCCAGCTCGCAAGCCCTCTTCGAGCGCATGCGCGTATGGCAGGCCGTCGATCCCGCGCGCATCAATCCGGTCTACGACATGGAAGTCTTTGGCGACGAGCGCGGCAGCCTGCATTTCTCGGCGTACCAGGCCGCCGTGCCGCAACTCGCCTGGATCGCCGAATCGTCGAATCTCGAGCGCGCGCTCGACGCCGCCCTGCGCTTCTCCCCGCAAGTGCATTGGCTCGACGCCCGGGCCGAGGCGCTCGAAGTCGACGCCGCCGCGGCCTCGGTGCGTCTGTCGGACGGCAAGGCCCTGCGCGCGTCGCTCGTGGTGGGGGCCGACGGCGCCCACTCGTGGGTGCGCAGTACCGCCGGGCTGGACGGTTCGGTGCGTCCCTACGAACAACTCGGCGTGGTGTGTAATTTCCGCGCGGAGCGCGCGCACCGCGACACCGCATTTCAATGGTTCCACGACGGAGAGATCATCGCGCTGCTGCCGCTGCCCGACCAGCACGTCTCGCTGGTCTGGTCCGCCGCTCATGATCATGCCCAGGCGTTGCTCGCGCTTGATCCCAAAGCGCTGGCCGAACGCGTCGGCACCTTCTCGAACGTTGAACTCGGCCACCTCACGCCGGTCTCATCGCGCGCCCAGGGTTTCCCGCTCGTGCTGGCGCAGGCCAAACGCCTGATCGCGCCGCGCGTGGCGCTGGTGGGCGACGCGGCGCACGTCGTGCACCCGCTCGCGGGCCAGGGCATGAACCTCGGTTTGCGCGACGTGGCGGCGCTCGGCGACGCGCTCGCCGAGCGCGAATCGTTCCGCGATTGCGGCGATGCGGCGGTATTGCGTCGCTACGAGCGCGCTCGCAAGGAAGACATCGGCAGCATGGCGCTCACCACGGACGGCCTGCACAAGCTGTTCGCCACGCACAGCCCGCTGGTCAGGTTTGTGCGCAACGCAGGGCTCGACTGCGTGAACGTGCTGCCTTTCGTCAAGAAATTCCTGATCGGCCGCGCGCTGGGCTGACCCCTCGGGGCGCCTATGCCGGGCCATGTCACCTAATTCCGGTCGATACCGGGCGTGTCCGGACGCGCCTCTCGCTCGACACACTTCTGGAGATACTCGATGTTGAAACGTTATCGCGCTGCGGCGCTCGCAGCGCTCGGTCTGGCGACAATTTGCGCCGCGACTGTCACGACGTTCGCCGTCGCGCAGAGCAAGTCCGACGCGGCCCTCGACCGCGTGAAGGCTGCCGTGCAAAAGACGCTCGGTGCCGAGGCCCCCGTCAAGTCGGTGGCACGTACGCCCATCCCCGGACTCTTTGAGGTGGCCGTTGGCGGCGACATCCTCTATGCCGACGAGAAGGCGAAATACGTGATTGTCGGCGGTAACCTCGTCGATACGAAAACGCGTCAGAACCTGACGGAAGCGCGTCAGTCGGAACTGAACAAGATCGACTTCGCCAAGCTGCCGCTCGATCGCGCCATCAAGTACGTGAAGGGCAACGGCAGCCGCAAGGTCGCCGTGTTCTCGGATCCGAACTGCCCGTACTGCAAGCGCTTCGAGGAAACGCTCAAGACGTCGAAGCTCGACAACATCACCGTCTACACCTTCCTGTACCCGGTGCTCGGCCCCGACTCGGACGCCAAGTCGAAGGCGATCTGGTGCGCCCCCAATCCACTCACCGCGTGGCATGACTGGATGCTCGACAAGAAGGCGCCGCCGACCCCCTCGGCCAAGTGCGACGACACCGCGGTGGTGCAGAACGTGGCGCTGGGGCATCAGTTCAACGTGACCGGAACGCCGACGATCATACTGTCCGACGGCCGCCGTCTGCCGGGCGCCGTGCCCGCGGAAGCCCTGGAAAAGGCGCTCGCCACGGTCAAGTAACCGTCCATTCGCCAGTCTGGCCAACGCCCGACCGTTCCGACAACAAGAAGCCGCCACCTCATGAAAGCCACGTCTGCCCAGCCTGCCATCCGGTATGCGATCGTTCCGAAGTCGCCTGCCGCGCATCTGTTCGAAGTGACCGTCACGGTCTCGAATCCCGCCCCCGAAGGGCAGCGTTTCTCGCTGCCCGCGTGGATTCCGGGCAGCTATATGGTGCGCGAGTTTGCCCGCAATATCGTGACGATCGGGGCGACGTGCCGCGGCCGCAAGGTGGCGCTCGACAAGCTGGACAAGCACACGTGGCAAGCGGCGCCGTGCAAGGGCACGCTGATCGTGACCTACGAGGTTTACGCATGGGATCTGTCGGTGCGCGCCGCGCATCTCGACGACACGCATGGCTTCTTCAACGGCACCAGCGTGTTCCTGCGCGTCGAAGGCCAGGAACAGGCGCCGTGCGAAGTCGACGTGCTGCGCGCGCGTGGCGCGGCGTTCAAGGCGTGGCGCGTCGCGACCGCACTCGCGCCGGCCGAAGGCACGGCGGCGCTCGACTTCGGGCGCTATCTGGCCGCCGACTACGACGAGTTGATCGACTCGCCGGTCGAAATGGGGACCTTCGTGCATGGCACGTTCAAGGCTTGCGGCGTGACGCACGAAGTCGCCATTACCGGACCGGTGCCGAACCTCGATCTCGATCGGTTGCTGCGCGACATGAAGAAGATCTGCGAAGCGCAGATCCGTTTGTTCGAGCCGGGTGCGAGTTCGCGCTCGCGCGTGCCGATGTCCCGCTACGTCTTCCTGCTCATGACGGTCGGCGAGGGGTACGGCGGTCTGGAGCACCGTGCATCCACGGCGCTGCTCGCGAGCCGCAACGATCTGCCGGTGCAGGGACAGGCGCGCATGAGCGAAGCCTATCGGGGCTTTCTCGGCCTGGTGAGCCACGAATACTTCCACACGTGGAACGTCAAGCGCATCAAACCGGCCGTGTTCGCCCCGTACGTGCTCGATCGGGAAGTCTATACGCGGCTGCTTTGGCTGTTCGAAGGCTTTACGTCCTATTACGACGATCTGATGCTCGTGCGCAGCGGCGTGATTCCGCCTGCCGATTACTACGAACTCGTCGCCAAGGCGGTGGCGGGTGT
Organism: Pandoraea sp. XJJ-1; assembly: GCF_026802345.1. Classification (NCBI taxonomy): domain Bacteria; kingdom Pseudomonadati; phylum Pseudomonadota; class Betaproteobacteria; order Burkholderiales; family Burkholderiaceae; genus Pandoraea; species Pandoraea sp. XJJ-1. The sequence continues at coordinate 4,862,117 of NZ_CP113827.1, read as the reverse complement.
GCTGCGTGGCAGCGGCCGTCTCAAGCAGACCGTGGCCGAGAGTTCGTTCGATGCCTGGACGAAGTACTACCGCCAGGACGAGAACGCACCGAACGCCATCGTCAGCTATTACACGAAGGGGTCGCTGGTCGCGCTCGCGCTCGATCTGACGATTCGTTCGAAGACGCGCGGACAGAAGTCGCTCGACGACATCATGCGTGCGCTGTGGCAACGCTTTGGCCGCGACTTCTATCGCGGCGCGCCCGTGGGTATCGACGAAGACGCCGTGCAGCCGTTCTTCGAGGACGTCTCGGGACTCGACCTGTCGGAATTCTTCGCCACCGCCATTCACGGCACGCGCGATCTGCCAATCAAGACGCTGCTCGAACGCGTCGGACTCACGCTGGAACCGGTCAAGGCCGAGGACGGCCGTCCTGCATTGGGGGTGAAGACGGCAAAGCGCGGCGACGACCTTACGCTTTCGCAGGTGCTCGACGGGGGCGCGGCGCAAGCGGCCGGATTGTCGGCGGGCGATGTGCTGGTCGCCATCGACGGTCTGCGCGTCACGCAGGCCAATCTCGACAAGCTGCTCGACCGATATCGCCCGGGCGACCGGGTGACGGTCCACGCGTTCCGCCGCGACGCCCTGCGCGAGACCGCGCTCACGCTCGACGCGCCGGAGATTTCGAAATACCGCATCGCCGAGACGCGCGATCGCGCCGCGGCACAGCGTCGTGACAAGTGGCTGTCGGCCTGAGCGGCCGAGCGCTTTATCCTAGCGCCGGGCCCGGCACGCGCGGGTCCCGGTTTTCCTCCGGGCACGACTTGGCAACCGCGAGCATGTGCTCGATGAAGACCTGTGTCTTGCGCGGGAGGAAGCGTCGCGACGGCGTGACCAGATGCACCGGACTGGACGGTAACGACCACTCGGGCAGCACCTTGATGAGACGGCCGGTGCGCAACGCATCCTCGGCCAGGATATCCGTCAGGGCGGCGATGCCGCTGCCCGCCACCGTCATTTCCTTGACCATCCCCATGCTGTTGACCTGAATCGCCCCGTGCATGGTGATGTCGGCGCGCTGACGTCCCTTGTGCAGCGTGTCCGAGTTGAACAGACGCCGCGCGCCTTGCAGGATCACGAAGCGATGGCCCGCCAGCTCGTCGGGCGTGGCGGGCAACCCCGTCGCACTCAGATACAGCGGGCTGGCATACAGACTGCGTGTGAGCGCGAGGAGGGGGCGCGCCACCAGGGTGGAGTCGGAGAGTTGTCCGGCGCGGATGGCGACGTCGATGCGCTCGGCGATCAGATCGACCTGTCGCGAACTCAGATCCACATCGACCGTAATCTCGGGATAGGCCGCGCAGAACGTGGCAAGCGGGACCGCCAGCCACTGCGCCGCAAAGTCGCCGGGCGCCGTGATGCGAAGCCGTCCGCGCGGCTTGCTCGAGAGCTGCGAGGCGAAATCTCGCGTCTCTTCCACTTCCTCGAGAATCGGCAGGCAACGCTCGTAATAGGCCTCGCCGACTTCGGTCAGCTCCAGCCGCCGTGTGGTCTTGTGCAGCAACTTCGTGCCAAGGCGCATCTCCAGTCGCGACAGACGCCGACTCACCGTTGCCTTGGGCAGATCGAGCCGCTCGCCGGCCCGGGTGATGCTGCCCGAACGCACGACCTCGGCGAAGATCAGCATGTCATTCAGATCGTCAATCATCGCGCGCTCCTCGGTGATGCGGCCATCCAGCAAGGGGAAAGGGATGGCGCGCATTGTTCCAAAATAGGAACAAACAATTCGATTTTACCGGCTTGTTTCATTTTTGTGGGTAACTAGAATTCATACCAAGCCGACGCGCCATTCACGGCCATCCCGAGACGGGGCCCAGCGCGAACGGATTTTCGAACCCCCAGGCTCAGGAGCCAGAGACATGACCACGATTCTCCAAATCAATTCCGCCGCCCGCTCGCAAGGTGCCAACTCGACCACGCTCGCCAACGAATCCGTGGCGCAACTGGTTGCGAAGCACGCGGGTGCCAAGGTTGTCGTGCGCGACCTGCTGGCCGATGGCGTACCGCATCTGGACGAAGCCGTCATCGGCGCGTTTTTCACGCCGGAAGACCAACGCTCGGCCGAACAAAACGCCATCATCGCCCGCAGCGACGAACTGATTGCCGAGATTCAGGCGGCCGACTACGTGGTGTTCGGCGTGCCGCTGTACAACTTCCAAGTGCCGTCGCAACTGAAGGCGTACTTCGACTGGATCGCCCGTGCCCGCGTGACTTTCCGCTATCGTGAAGACGGCACCGTGGAAGGGCTCATCCAGGGCAAGAAGGTGATCGTGGCATTCGCCCGCGGCGGCAACTACAAGGACACGCCGGCCGACAGCCAGACGCCGTACCTCAAGACGATTCTCGGCTTCCTCGGCATGACGGACGTGACGTTCATCTTCGCGGAAGGTCTGGCTCGCGGTCCGGAATCGGCCGCTGCCGGGTTCGCGAATGCTCGCGAAGCCATCGCCGCGCTCTAAGCCCCCGGGGCGACGCTGCTGATTGCGTTGCCACGGCTGTTCTCCCGCACGCGCAGGTACCTCCATGACCCATCCGGCGCCTTTGCATCCGCGTCAGACGAAGCGACCGGCGGCTCATGCCGACGCGAGCGCCATCCCGCGCGTGCTTCCCGTCACCCGACCCGCCCGCTGTGCCGCGGCGGCGGGGGCGGGTGTTTTCGATCAGGTCGCCGAGACGGATCCGTTTTTGTCGATCGATCTCTTCACCCGTCATGGCGCGTGCATACCGCCACATCCGCATGCCGGATGCGCGGTGGCGACCTACCTGTTCCCCGAGTCGACGACATCGCTGCGCTGCCGCCACGCCCATCAGGGCGACGACAGGCTGCGTGCCGGCGACCTGCTATGGCTCGAAGCCAACTGCGGCACCGTGCATGAGGACGCTCCCGAGAACGCCCATGGCACGGCGCGCGGCCTGCGGATGATCGTGAGCCGAGCCGGCCGCCATGCGCACGGCGCACCCGTGCAGACCGTAGTCCGCGCCGATGCCATGTCGCATTGGCGTGAAGGCGCCGTCGATCTGAGTTTGATCTGCGGGCAGTGGGGCGAGCGTCATGTCGCCCATGCCGCCGGTATGGAAGGTGAGCGCACGACGCTGCTACAGCTCGACTGGCGCGAAGACGAATTGCGCACCTTGACGATCCCTTGCGACGGCCGTCGGTGGGTCGCCTTGATTGCACAGGGCGAGGTGGCGCTGGCCCATCACACGTTACGGACGGAAGGCGGCGGCGCGCAGGCGGTGTTGCTGCCACCCGGTGCGTGGCAACTGGCCGGGCGCACCGGGGCGCGGCTCATGCTCGCCGGTGGCGACCCGCTCGCTGAACCCGTCGTCTATCGCGGCAACTTCGCAGCGCGCGACGAGAGCGATCTCGTCGCGCTCACGCGCCGCTATCAACAAGGCGCGATGGGCACACTAACGCCCATCACCGAATCATCGCGCGACTGAGTCTCCCCGCATGGCCCTTACGCCGGCAGGCGCCAGTCGATGGGCGTTTTGCCGTGCTGTTCGAGGAAGGTATTGGCGGCGCTGAAGTGGCCGCAGCCCAGGAAGCCGCGATGCGCCGAGAGCGGCGAGGGGTGGGGGGCTTCAAGCAGTAGATGATCTTGGCCGGCAAGCAGCGGCGCCTTGGCCTGTGCATGGCTGCCCCACAGCAGGAACACCAGCGGCCCTTGCCTGGCGGCCAGCCCCTTGAGCAACGTGTCGGTGCAGGCTTGCCATCCCCCCTTCTTGAACGGCTTCGCGTGACTCGCCGCGTTGCCCGCTTCCACGGTCAGCGTCGTGTTGAGCAACAGCACACCCTGCTTCGCCCAGGCATCGAGATTGCCGTGCGGCGGCGCAACGATCCCCAGATCGCGCTCGATTTCCTTGTAGATGTTTCTCAGCGACGGCGGCACGCGCACACCACGCTGCACGGAAAACGCCAGACCGTGCGCCTGCGCGATGCCTTGATCGTCACCGTGATAGGGGTCCTGCCCGAGGATCACGACCTTCACGTCCGAGGGCGAGGTCATGCGCAGCGCGTGAAAGATGTCCGCTGGGTAGACCGTCTTGCCGGCGGCGACTTCGGCGTCGACGTAACGGCACAGTGGCGCGTACGCCTCGCTTTCGACGAACGGCGCGACCAGTGTCTGCCAGTCGTGGGGCAACGCGGCGAACTGATCCTCGATGCGCCCCTTGAGCGGGCCGGCGGCGTCAGCGCTCGCGGCAACCGACTGGGCGATTGCTGTGACCGGCGTCGATGCAGACCTCACCGGCGCGCCCGCTTTCGGCGGACGACCGCGTCGACGCGGTGACGGCGCGGCGGAAACGGTGGGAGCAGCGACACCAGCGACATCGGCGGGTGGCTGCGGCGAAGCCGCCGTGTCGTTCGTTCCTGCCACTGGCGCCGGGTCGTCGAACAGCGAGCGTTGCCGTTCATCGGCAGGCGATGGGGATGCCGCGCGTGAGCGTGAGGTCATGCGATGAGTCGGTTGAGTGGACTTGGGAGAGTGACGCGTGCATCGTGCGCGTGTCCGCGCGCGACGCTCAGCGACTGAGCACCTTTTGCCGCAGACGATACCCGCGCTGCGCCTTGCTCACATTGTCGCTCTGCAATTCGGGCAGTACGTCGCGCAATTCCTGCGCGAGCGCGTGCAGAATGCGTTCGCCTTGACCCTCGCGGTCGTCTTCCGGAGCGTCGAGCAATTCCAGTTCGACTTCCACGAGCGGCTCAGTGTGGCGTTTGCCGCCGGCCTCAACCGCGACTTCGCCCCGGTCAAAGGCGATCTCGACCGCCGTGCCGTCCCCTGCGATATAGCGCCACAGGCGTCGCACGAAATTCGTTTCGAACTGGGCGACGACATTCGCCCCCTCGGCGCGCAGCAAATCCGCCGTGCCGGGCACGTCGCAAGCGGCGATCAGCGGCGCGAGTTCGAGCGCTTCGCCCCGCACCGCCTGCTCCCACTCGTGACGCACATGCAGTCCATCGCGGGCCTCACCCACCGACTTGAGCGTTTGCAGCCATTGTCCGGGGTGGCCGTCGCGCGCTACGAAACGCAACCGCAGCGCGGCCTTCGCTTGCGCGAGCGCCAGCGCGGGCGTATCGAAATAGCGATTGACGAGATGCCGCTCCCCGCGGGCTTCTGCCCCGGGCAAACGGTCGAGATGGGAAATCAGCGCGTCGGCGCGCTCGGCTGACAGGTCGCCCGGGAGGGCCAGTTTGAGTTCGCGTTCGATGGCCATCGGGGCCGCTCCTGTGAGGGGGGGGGGACGCCGCGCCACCGATCGCTCGCGTGGCGCGTGGCAGGGGATCAGCGGGGCATGTCGAACAGCGTGGCGAGGGCTTCACCCGGGTCGGGCGCGCGCATGAAGGCTTCGCCGACGAGGAAGGCATTGACGCCCGCTGCACGCATGCGCGTCACGTCGTCGCGCGAGAGGATACCCGACTCCGTTACGACCACGCGATCGTCCGGAATGTGTTTCAACAGTCCGAGCGTGGTATCGAGCGACACTTCGAAGGTGTGGAGGTTGCGATTGTTGATGCCCAGCAACGGCGTGCTCAGTTCGAGCCCGGCGTCCAGTTCATGGCCGTTGTGCACTTCGACGAGCACCGCCATGCCCAGCGCGTGGGCTTGCGCTTCCAGATCGCGCATATGGGCGAGCTCCAGCGCCGCGGCGATGAGCAGAATGCAGTCGGCGCCCATCTCGCGCGCTTCATACACCTGGTAGGCGTCGATCATGAAGTCCTTGCGCAGCACCGGCAGATCGCACGCGGCGCGCGCGGCCTTCAGATACTCGGCAGAGCCCTGGAAGAACTGCACATCGGTGAGCACCGACAGGCAGGCCGCACCGCCTTTCTGATACGACTCGGCAATCTCCGGCGGGACGAAATGCTCGCGAATCACGCCCTTCGACGGGCTGGCTTTCTTGATCTCGGCGATTACGCCGGGCAGTCCGCCGTCGAGCTTGGTGCGCACCGCCCCCACGAAATCGCGCGTGCGCAGCGCGCTGTCGGCGACGGTGGCTTCGGCGTCGCGGCGCAGGCTCGCGAGGTCACGCACGCGCTTCGCAGCGGCGACTTCTTCAGCCTTGACGGCCAGGATCTTGTCGAGAACGGTAGACATATCGATGGATGACTCGGGGGCTACTGAATGTGACGGGCGTCATCGAAAAAGATGCCCGTCGTAATCGAAATCGGGAGGGGCCGACGCGGTACCGTTGGCGGTACCGGCGTCACGCCTTATCCCTTGAATCGCTGCGTGAAGGCGACGAACTCGTCGAGCTTCGCACGCGCCGCGCCGCTGGCGATGGATTCGCGCGCCAGTTGGATACCTTCGCCAATCGACGCCGCGCGGTTGGCGGCATACAGCGCGGTACCGGCATTGAGCGCGACAATTTCGCGCGCGGTGCCCGGCTTGTTGTCGAGTGCTTCGATCAACATCGTCTTCGATTCGTCGGCGCTGCCGACCTTCAGGCCGCGATTGCTCACCATTTGCAGGCCGAAGTCCTCGGGATGAATCTCGTACTCGGTGACCTTGCCGTCCTTCAACTCGCCCACCAGCGTGGCGGCGCCGAGCGACACTTCGTCCATGCCGTCCTTGCCGTAGACCACGAGCACGTGTTCGGCGCCCAGACGCTGCATCACGCGCACCTGGATACCGACCAGATCGGGGTGGAATACGCCCATCAACTGATTCGGCGCACCGGCCGGATTGGTGAGCGGCCCGAGAATATTGAAGATCGTGCGTACGCCCATTTCCTTGCGCACGGCCGCCACGTTCTTCATCGCCGGATGATGGTTCGGCGCGAACATGAAGCCGATGCCGACTTCGCGCAGACACTCGGCGACCTGCTCGGGCGAGAGCATGATGTTCACGCCCAGGGCCTCGAGCACGTCGGCGCTGCCCGACTTGGAACTCACACCGCGGTTGCCGTGCTTGGCGACCTTGGCGCCCGCGCCTGCTGCCACGAACATCGACGCGGTGGAGATATTGAACGTATGCGACACATCGCCGCCGGTGCCCACGATATCGACGAAATGCTCGCCGGGGGGGGCGTCGACATGGTTGGCGAACTCGCGCATCACTTGCGCGGCTGCGGCGATCTCACCGATGGTTTCCTTCTTCACGCGCAGGCCGGTGATGATGGCCGCGCACATGACCGGGGAAATCTCGCCCTTCATGATGAGACGCATCAGGTGCAGCATCTCGTCGTGGAAAATTTCACGGTGCTCGATGGTGCGCTGCAGGGCTTCTTGCGGGGTAATCATGGCTTGCTCTCTCGTCAGTCGGATCGGCTCGGGTGGCTCGGGTGGCTCGCTCGGGGCGGCGCTCATGCAGCCTGCGCCGCGCGCGGTGCGGCTTGCAGGAAATTGCGCAGCACGTCGTGGCCGTGCTCCGACAGAATCGATTCGGGGTGGAACTGCACGCCTTCGACATCGAGCGTCTTGTGACGCACGCCCATGATCTCGCCGTCGTCCGTCCAGGCGGTGACTTCGAGGCAGTCGGGCAGCGATGCGCGCTCGATGGCCAGCGAGTGATAACGCGTGACGGTAAAGCGCTTGGGCAAATTCGCGAACACGCCTTGTTGCGTGGTCTCGATCTCGCTCACCTTGCCGTGCATGATCTGCTGGGCGCGTACGACCTTGCCGCCGAACGCTTCGCCGATCGCCTGATGACCGAGGCAGACGCCGAGAATCGGAATCTCGCCGGAGAAGCGCTTGAGCACGTCGAGCGTGATGCCCGCGTTGGCCGGGCAGCTCGGACCCGGCGAGAGGCAGATGCGCTCGGGGGCGAGTTCGGCGATGGCGTCGAGCGTGATTTCGTCGTTGCGAAAGACCCGCACGTCTTCGCCCAATTCACCGAAGTATTGGACGATGTTGTAGGTAAACGAGTCGTAGTTGTCGATCATCAGCAGCATGATGGTCCCTGTTCGTCGGGTGACAAAGGATTGTCGAACGCATGAGATTAGCGAATTCCCCCTGAGCGTGCCCCCACATTGAGTTCGCGATCCGCGGGGGAGGGCGCTATGGGGATGAGATAGACGTGGCGGGTTACCGCCACCAGCGCAGGGCGGCGGTCAGAGGCGACCAGAGGAGGGGAGAAGACTGATACGACATCATAGTGACGAGGATTGTAGCAGTATCTGCGGGGTGTCGTGGGCGGGGCGTCACAAAAAGCAGCCGATCGACGGGTTTCTCGCGAGATCGAGCCATTTTTCGCAAGAATGTACGTGCCGCAGTGGCGGTCGTTCGACGATTCTGCGACACCCGGGCCGGGGGTGTTCGCCTAGGAGGGCGGCGACACCGGAGTTCGATGAAGGCGGCGTTGCAGCGTGTCGCGCAGACGCGCCGCCGTCAGTTCGCCCAAATGCGCTTCGACCAGACGGCCCTGCGTATCGTAGAACAGCGTGGTGGGCAGTGCGCGCGCGCTCGCTGCCTGCATGGCTTTCGATGCGGGATCAAGCAGCAGATGGTTGAATTCCAGCCCTTGCGATTGCACGAATGCTTCGACCGTATGCGCGGCTTCGCCCTGATTGATCATCAGGAACGTCACGTCGGGATGGTCCGCTTGGGCCTTTTCCAGTATGGGCATTTCGCGACGGCATGGTGGGCACCAACTTGCCCACAGATTGATCACGACGGGGCGGCCACGATAGGCGTCGAGCGCCACGGGCCGGCCGTCGATTGTCGCGAGCGTCAGCGGCGGCAGCGGCGGTGCGGTGCGCTGCAGGGCGCCCAGCCCAACCTGTGCGGCGCCCCAGAGTGCCACGCCCGCGACGAAGCCGCATAGCATCGGGCGACGCGCTGACGCATCACGGCGCACACGCCACAGCGCCCAGCCCAGTGCGACGGGCAGCCCGACCCAAACCGTGAAGCCGCCGTCGCCAATTGCAACAATGGACAGCGGGGCGGCGGCGTAATCTGGCCACCAGCGCAGCACATAGGTGGCGCGCGCGGCGAGCAGGCCGATGAAGAGCGCGTCGAGCAGCAGGCTCGCCGCCGTGCGGCGTGCCGTGGCATCTGTGCCGCGCAGGAGGTAGCGCGCGACGAGCCAGGCCAGCAACGCCGCTGCGGCCACGGCGACCGTCGGTATGGAGAATGGGCCAAGGCTGCTGGTCATGCGTTCCCCGCTGCGTCGAGATGGCGCAGGAAGCTGCGCGCATCCAGCTCGCCGACCATGCGTTGCGCGCGCACCTCCTGACCGTTCGCATCGATGAGAATGAGCGTGGGCGGACCGAGCACCCCCCACCGCTTCATCAGAGCCTGATCGATCGCGTCGTTCTTCGTCACGTCCGGGCGTAGCACTTGCATCGTCGCCAGGCGAGTCGCGGCCTCCGGATTGCCGAACACATTGCGCTCGATGACATGGCAGCTCACGCACCAGTCGGCGTAGAAGTCGATCAACGTCCATTGCCCCTTCGCGACCGCCTGAGCAATGCGCGCATCGACATCCTCCGCAGACTTGACGCCGATGTAGTTCAATCGCTTGTCACTCTGCCCGGCCGCGCCATGCGTGACTGCCGCGTTCGCCCTTGCGAGAGGACTGAGTACCGCGTCGCTGCCAGACGCGGCGCCCACGAGCATGAGTACGGACCAGATGCCGGCCAACGACGACGCGAACAACAGCGTCCATCCTGAGGACTGGCCGCGCATCGACCATGCCCACGCGCCGAGCCCGACGGCGAGACCGAGGCCGAGCGCGCCCCACAGCATCAGGCTGACGCTGCCGGGCAGGAAGCGGCTCAACATCAGAATGGCCATGCCCGTCATGACATAGGCGAACGCGATTCGCACGCGGACCATCCACGCTCCCGGACGCGGCAGAATCCGCGAGCCGAACAGCGCGATGGCCAGCAACGGCAGTCCCATGCCGACACCCAGTGCAAACAGCGCGAAGCCGCCCATCCACGCGTTGCCCGTCTGACCGATATAGAGCAAGGCGCCGGCCAGCGGGGCCGTCATGCAGGGGCCGACGAGCAGCGCCGAGAGCAGGCCGAGTGCGGCCGCACCGACGAGGCTGCCGCCGGGGCGCGGCTGCCCGGTGGCGTTGAGTCGATTCGTCACGAACGCCGGCAGACGCAGCTCGAACAGACCGAACAACGACGCAGCCAGTACCAGGAAGAGCCCCGCGAAGGCGCCGAGCAGCCAGGGTGATTGCAACGTCGCCTGCAAGTTCGCGCCGGCCAAGCCCGCCGCGACGCCCACCGACGCATACGTCAGCGCCATCGCCAACACGTACGACAGCGAGAGTGCGAGCGCGCGCAGCGGCGCGGGACGATGGCCCACGATCATCGTCGAGACGATGGGGATCATCGGCAGCGTGCACGGCGTGAAGGCCAGCAGCAAGCCGAAGCCGAAGAACAGCAGCGTGCCGGTGATGGGGCCCAGCGAGGCGAGTCGTTGCGCTGCCGCCTGGTCCTGTGCGAGAGGCGCAGCGTTATCGGCGGCGGGCGTCGCTGGAATATCAGGGGGAGTCGGCATCCGGAAGGTGCCGAAGGCAACCGGACTGGTCGAGGTGGGCGGGTTCGCCGGGATGGCTGCGCCTGAGGCCATCCCGGCGGGCAAGGCGATCGTCATCGTTTGCGGGGGATAGCAGATGCCGGCGTCGGCGCAGCCCTGCCAGTGCAGCGTTACCGGACCGGGTGTCGTTGCGGGCAGATGCATGCGCAACGCATCGCCGGTATAGATCTCCGTCTCGCCGAAGAACTCATCGGTGTGTGTCGACCCTGCCGAGAGCGTCAGCGCCACGGGGCTGCCCGACGCATCCTCGGCACGCAGCGAATGACGGTAAACGTAGTAATCCTTGGCAATATGGCCGACGACTTCGAACCGGCCGTCAACGTGGCTGACCGGGGCAAGCGTGAGCACCTGAGACGCCTCCAGGAATTTCGGCGTGATCTGCCAGGGCAAGGCATCGGCGGTGCGCGTCCAGCCGATCGCACCGAGAAAAATCACAAACACGAAAAATGCGCGACGTAGCAAATCTGTTCTCCCGCGGAAATCCTGAAGCAGGCAAGAGTGTGGCCTACGCCGATTAACCGAGAGTTAACGCGCGCTAACGCTTGGGCCGGGTGTGGGGGATAAGCCGACACCCGCGGGATCGCCGTCCAATTCATTACGCAAAGTACGTAACATGGCGCGATATTCACAAGAGGTGCGGAATCGTGCGAGTGCTGTTGGTGGAAGACGACGACTTGATTGCGAGCGGCATTGTCGCGGGGCTGAACGCGCTGGGAATCGCGGTCGAGCATGCGGCGTGTGGTGCGGCGGCGGTGGCGGCACATGCGGAGAACACGTTCGATGCGCTGGTGCTCGATCTGGGATTGCCCGATGGCGATGGCCTCGGCGTTCTGTCGGAGATTCGCGCGATGGAGCGCGACGTGCCCGTCCTGATCCTGACGGCGCGCGACGGCATCGAGCACCGCATTGCCGGCTTGAATGGCGGGGGTGACGACTACATGGTCAAGCCGTTCGACCTGCGTGAGTTGGCGGCGCGACTGCATGCGTTGATTCGCCGGGTGCAGGGGCGTGCGGCCCCGATCATCGAGGCCGGGCCGCTGCGGCTGGAGCCGGCGAGCGGACTGGCGTGGCTTGATGGCGAGCCGGTCGAACTCTCGCGCAAGGAAGTCGACTTGCTGGCGCATCTGGCGAGCTGTCGAGGCCGGTGGCTCACGCCCGACATGTTGAACGAGCGGCTGTATGGGTTGACCGACCGACTGGGCAGCAATGCGTTGAACGTACACATTCACAACGTGCGTCGAAAATTGGGGGGCGGGGTCATTCAGACGGCGCGGGGCCTGGGCTACCGATTGGGATGGGCGTTGTCATGAGTCTTCGTTTGCGTGCGGTGTTGATCGCCGGCGTGGCGCTTGTCGTGCTCTGGGCTGCGGTGGCGGGGTGGATGATGCGAGGGGTGCAAGCCAATCTTGACCGGACACTCGACGAGCGCCTTGCGATGTCGGCCCGGATGGTGTCGGGACTGTTGGCGCGGGCTGCGCTGTCGCCGCTTGCCCCGGGCGTTGGCAACGCCGACTGGGGCGACGTCATTCGTGTGGGCAGCGACGATGGGATTGCATGCGAGATCCGGTCGGTGCATGGTGCGGTGCTGGCGCGCACCGAGGGCGGGCCACAGTCGGCCGAGCGGTCATTGCCGCTGGGTTTGAGCACCATGGTGTTCGAAGGCAAGCGTTGGCGCATCTACGTGTTGCAGGACGAACGCGGGTATCAGGTGATGACGGCCGACGGGCTCGACAAGCGGGCCGCGCTCACGGGTGCGTTGCTGCGAGCCGTGGGAGTGCCGTTCATGATTGCGGTGGTGGGTGGTTTGATGGCGTTGTGGGTCGGCATTGGACGCGGGTTGTTGCCGTTGGATGCGTTGCGATTGGCGTTGCGTCGCAAGCACGTCGACGACACGGCGCCCATCGACCTGGGGCGTGCGCCGACCGAGCTGCGCCCGGTCGTCTCGGCACTTAACGGGTGGCTGGACCGGCTGACCCAGGCGATGGCGTATCAGCGGGCGTTCACCGATGCGGCGGCACACGAATTGCGCACGCCTTTGACGGCGGTGGACACGCACTTGCAGGTGGCGGAGCTCACGCAGGGCGAGCCGGCCAGGCGGGCGTTGCATCAGGCGGGGGTGGGCGTGCGTCGCTTGCGGCATACGCTGGATCAGATGATGACGCTTGCGCGTGCGGAGGCGCCTGAGCATTCGCCGCAGGCGTGCAAGTCGGTGCGCGAGGTTTTGGAGGGCGTTCTTGCCGCGGGGGAGGAGACGGATCGGGGCCCCGTTCCGCTGCGCGTTGGGTCACTGTCTGAGTGGCGGAATGGGGCCCCGGTCCGTCGTGACGTACCTCGGATCGCATTCAGCATGTCGTGCGAAGACGGGGGCACACCGATCCCTCGTTCGATGCTTGGCACGGCGGTGCGCAATCTCGTGGATAACGCGTTGCGGTATTCCCCGGCGGAGTGTCCGATCGAAGTGACGGTAGGGATGGACGACCATCGTCGGCAGTACTGCATCGTGGTAGGAGACCGGGGTCCGGGCCTGGCGCCGGAGCAGGCGATGCGATTGGGCCAGCGTTTCTGGCGCGGCGATCAGGGTCGGCAGCAGGGTGAGGGGTCGGGTTTGGGGATTTCCATCGTGCAGGCCATCGCCTCGCGCTTTGGCGCCACGCTCGAGTTTGCGTCGCGCGATGGCGGGGGGTTGCTGGCGCGGCTGTACGTGCCCGTTGGCTGATGAGCGACCCATCGCACCTATCCCACCCATCGTACGCGTTAAGCCATCGAACTGAGCGTGCGACGAAACCGTCGCAGTGAGACGGCGAAGAGCACGGCGCCGATGAGCGCGAGCGCCATGAACTGCACCCACACCACGCCGATCCCGGCCCCTCGGAACAGGATCGCCTGACTCAGCTCGACGAAATGCGTGGTGGGCGCGGCCAGCATGATGTCCTTCACCAGCGGCGGCATGCTCTCGCGCGGCGTGTTCGCGCCCGAGAGCATTTCCAGTGGCAGCAGCACCAGAATCAGCAGCATGCCGAACTGCGGCATCGACCGCGCGAGCGTCGCAAGAAAAATCCCCATCGACGTGGTGGCGAACAGGTGCAGCGTTGCTCCCAGCAGGAACAGCGCCACCGACCCGCCGATCGGCACATGCAGCGCACCGCTCACGATCAGCCAAAGCGACATCGCGGCGGCGATCAGCACCACCAATCCCATCGACCAGATCTTCGCCGCCATGATTTCGGTCGGTGTCACCGGCATGACGAGCAAATGCTCGATCGTGCCGTGCTCGCGCTCGCGAATGAGGGCGGCGCCCGTGAGGATGATCGAGAGCATCGTGATGTTGTTGACGATCTCCATGAGCGCGCCGAACCACGCGCGCTCCAGCGTCGGGTTGAAGCGCACGCGCAACGCCAGATCGATCGGCAATGCGAGGTTCGATCGGTATCGCTGGAGGAACTCGCGCACCTCTGCCGAAACGATCTGCTGCACATAGCCGCTGCCGGTGAACGCCTGACTCATGCGCGTGGCGTCGACATTGAGCTGGACTTCGGCCGCACGTCCCGCCAGCACGTCGCGCTGAAAATTCGGCGGAATGTTCAACGCGAACGTGAACGCGCCTTCGTCCATGCCGCGATCGACGGCGTCCGCCGTAATCATGCGCGGCGGGGTGAACTGCGGCGGATAGAACGCCGAGACGATGCGCTGCGAGAGCGGTGAAGCGTCTTCGTCCACAATCGCGATCGGCGCAAGATGCAATGTGTCGGGCAGTGCTGTCGCTGCGGAATAGACCGATGCCGTGAACGTATAGACGATGAGCACCAGCATCGTCACATCGCGCGCCAGACTCCATAGCTCCTTGATGCCGAGCCGATAGATGTTCGCCAGATGCCGCGGCCACGGATGCGGGTTCTGCGGCGGTGCCTCGCGACGCGAGGCCGGCGGGAGCGGCGGGCCTGCCATCACCTCTCCTGTTTGTTGAGCAGCAGGATCGTGGAGCCGAGTACCACGGGCACGGCGATCAATAACGGCCAGAACGCGTTGCCGAGGTCGGCAAATCCGAGCGCCTTGTTGAACACGCCGCGGCTGATGATCAGCATGTAGGTCGACGGATAGATCTCGCCGATGATCCGGCCCGAGCCCTCCATCGAGGGCACCGGCGTGAGCATCCCGGAAAACTGGATCGCCGGAATCATGGTGCCGATCATCGTGAAGAACAGCGCCGCGATCTGGCTGCGGGTGAAAGTGGATGTCAGCAGGCCAATGCCCGTGGCGACGACATTGAAAATGAAGACGGCGCTCACGAGCGTCAGAAAGCTTCCCTTGATCGGCACGCCGAACAGCGTCACGGCGATGAGCGCCATGAGCAGGAAGTTCAGCATGGCAAGCGCGACGTACGGAATCTGCTTGCCGATCAGGAATTCCGTGCGGGTGACCGGTGTCACGTACAGGTTCAGGATCGAGCCGAGCTCCTTCTCTCGCACCACGGACAGGGCGGTAAGCATGGCAGGCAGCATCAGCAAGAGCAGCGGAATCACCGCCGGTACCATCGCGGGAAGGCTCTTCACGTCGGGGTTGTAGCGATATCGGATCTCGATGTCGAGCGACGACGTCGGACGCGCGCCGAGGCGGTGCAATGACTGATCCGCCAGCCAGGTCTGGTGCATCCCCTGCACGTAGCCCTGCACCGTCTCGGCGCGCATCGGCATCGCCCCGTCTATCCATGCGCCGATCTCGACCGCCTTGCCGCGTAACACGTCGCGAGCGAAGCCCGGCGGAATCTCGATGGCCAGCGCCAGGTCGCCTTCGCGCAGTCGCCGGTCCATATCGGCGTCGTCCTTGATGGGCGGTTGTTCGATGAAGTAGCGCGACCCCGCGATGTTGAGCGCGTAGTTCTGGCTCAACGTGGTCTGGTCGCGGTCGAGCACGGCGTAGCGCAAATCTTCCACGTCCATGCTGATACCGTAGCCCATCACCAGCATCAACACGAGCGAGCCCACCAGCGCAAGCGTGGCGCGCACCGGGTCGCGCTGCAGCTCCAGCGTCTCGCGCCAGAGATAGCTGAGCAGGCGGCCGAGCGAGAATGCCTTGTGCCGAGGGGGCGCCGTTTCGACGATGACAGATGATTCAGGCGGGGTGGACGTGTCAGGCGACGCTGGCGCCAGCGATGCGCCGCCACCTGCTTCCACGAGATACTCGATGAAGGCCTGCTCGAGCGTGGCCGCGCCCTTGTCGTGCGTGATCTTCGCGGGCGGATCGGACACGAGCACCTTGCCCGCGTGCATCAACGAGATGCGGTCGCAGCGCTCCGCCTCGTTCATGAAGTGCGTGGAGATGAAGATCGTCACGCGATCCCGGCGCGACAGTGCCACCAGCAGACGCCAGAAGTTGTCGCGCGCGATGGGATCGACGCCCGACGTCGGCTCATCGAGAATCAACAGTTCGGGCTTGTGCACCATCGCCACGGCGAGCGACAGGCGCTGACGCATGCCGAGCGCAAGGGTGTCGGGCAGTGCGCCCAGCACGTCTGCCAGACCGAAGCGACGTGCCATCTCGGCCACGCGTGCGCCGACCTCGGCCTCGGGCACATGGAACAGCCTGGCGTGCAGCACGAGGTTCTGATGCACCGTCAGCTCGGTATAGAGCGAGAACGCCTGCGACATGTAGCCCACGCGGCGGCGTGTGCCGATGTCCTTCGGATCGACTTCGTGACCGAAGAGCCAGGCCCGGCCGTCGCTCGCTTGCAGCAGGCCGGTGAGCAACTTCATCGTGGTGGTCTTGCCGCAACCGTTCGAGCCGAGGAAGCCGAAGATCTCGCCGCGACGAATGCGGAAGTCCACGTGATCGACCGCAACGAAATCGCCGAAGCGCATCGTGAGATCCTTGGCTTCGATGGCGATCTCCGTGTGTTCGTCGATCGGCAGCGGCGGAATCGCGACGGGCTCGTAGCCGCGCGTTTTCTCCGCAGGCAGCAGGTCGATGAACGCCGCTTCCAGGGTGTCTCGCCGCGTGTGCGCAAGCAACTCGGCGGGCGTGCCGGTCGCGAGCACCCTGCCCGCGTCCATGGCGACGAGCCAGTCGAAGCGCTGTGCCTCATCCATATACGCGGTGGCGACGATCACGCTCATCGTCGGTCGCGCGCGACGAATGCGCGCGATCAATTCCCAGAACTGAGCGCGCGCGAGCGGATCCACGCCGGTCGTGGGCTCGTCGAGCACCAGCAGATCGGGATCGTGAATCAGCGCGCAACACAGCCCCAGCTTCTGCTTCATGCCCCCCGAGAGCTTGCCCGCCGGCCGGTCGAGAAACGCATGCAGGCCGGTGCTGTGCGTGAGGTCATCGATGCGGCGGCGCCGCTCCGGGGCATCGTGACCGAAGAGCCGCGCGAAGAATTGCAGGTTCTCCTCGACGGAGAGCGTCGGATAAAGATTCTTGCCGAGTCCCTGCGGCATATAGGCGATGCGCGGACACACGCGGTCGCGATGCGCCTTGCTCGCCATGTCGCCGCCGAGCGCTTCGACGGTGCCCGCTTGCACCACCCGCGCGCCCGCGATGAGCGACAGCAGGGTGGACTTGCCGACGCCGTCCGGACCGATCAGACCGACTATGCCATGGGCGGGGAGGTCCAGGCTGACGTTGTCCAACGCGACCGTCTTGCGGCCGTAACGCAGTGTCACGTCGGCGACGCGCACCACCGGCGGCAAGCGGCTGCCGGGCGGGGGCGATATCGAAGGCGAAGGTGGGGGCGGCACCGTCATGATGCGCGGCTCACTGCGGCAGCTTCGTTTGCAATTGGGGCGGCCACGGCACCTGACGGTCGGTCTTCACCCAAGCGACGCCGGGCAGGCCCGTCTTCACGAGCGTCAGATGCTGTTGCAGCAATTCGGGCGCAATCTGCGCGCGCACGCGGAACATCAGCTTCTGGCGCTCGCTCTCGGTCTCGACGGTCTTCGGCGTGAACTGCGCCGTGCTCGAGACGAAGGAGAGGGTCGCGGGAATGACGTACTGGGGCGCTGCGTCGAGCACGATGCGAACGTCGGCGCCCATGGCGAGACGGCCGGCCACCGTTTCCGGCAGGAAGAACGTCATGTATACATCCGACAGGTCGACGAGGTTGAGCACCTTGCCGCCCGCCGCCAGCACTTCGCCGGGTTGCGCTACGCGAAATTGCACGCGGCCGTCGCGCGGCGCCTTGAGTTCGCTGTCGGCAATGTCGGCTTCGATACGGTGGATGGTGGCCTGCGCGGCTTCGACTGTCGATCTCGCGCCAGTCACCTGGGCGTTGGCCGCCTCCACCGCCGATTGCGCGGCGGCGACCTGCGCGCGCGCCGCGGTGACGGCGGCGCGCGTGCTGCGAACGCGCGCACGATCGTCGTCCAACTCCTGCACCGACGACGCCCCTTCTTTCGACAGGGTCTCCGAGCGCGACAGACGCCGCGCGGCGGCGTCGAGTTCGGCCTCGCGTGCCGCCACGTTCGCCTCGGCCGTCGCCTTGTCCGACACGCGCGCGGCGGCCTGTGCCTGAATCGCCGCCACGTTGGTCACAGCCTGTCGATACTGGGCACTGGCCTCGTCGCGCTGCGCGTTGAGCGTGTCGATCTGCATCTTGGCAAGCACCTGACCCGCTTTCACGAAATCGCCTTCCCGAACGTAGATGGCTTCGACGCGCCCGCCGAGTTTGGTGGCGATGTCGACTTCGGTGGCTTCGATACGGCCGTTGCCGCTGGCAAACCCTTCTCCCGGCCCGGCATTTCGGAAGGTCGTCCATCCGTACCAACCCAGACCGATCATGGCGAGCACGATCAGGGCGGGAACCAGTGTCTTGGCGTTGGGGAGCGTCATTGGGGGCTGACCTCGGGCATTGAGTGAGCGGCCGGCGCGGTGTACGCCGGACTCGCTGGGCCGGCTGGGCCGGCAGGCGGCGGCACGGCGAGCCGCGGCGTGCGAGCGAACGGTCCGCCCGGCGCATCCGCAGCGGGCATGCGCCGGCTGCCGCCCCCGAGCGCCGTATAGAGCGACACCCGTGCGGAGAGCAGCGCGCGGCGTGTCTGCACGGTCTGTTGCTCGATGGCGAGGAGGTCGCGTTGGGCGTCGAGCACTTCGAGAAACGCGGCCGCACCGTGGTCGTAGCGCAGCTTGGCGAGCCGTGCGCGCTCGGCCTGGGCGTCCTGCGTGGCTTGCAGGATCGTGACCTGATCGGCCAACCAGCGGCGCGCACTCAGGGCGTCGGCGACATCGCGAAATGCGCCCTGGATCGTCTTCTCGTAATTCGCGACCGACTCCACGCGCCGCGCTTCGGCGAGATCGAGATTGTTGACGAGGCGTCCGCCCTGGAAGATCGGCAGACTGAGGCTGGGCGTGAACGTCCATGCGGCGCTGCCGGCCTTGAACAGGCCATCGAGCGCGCTGCTCGCCGTGCCCACCGAGCCGGTGAGCGTGATCTGCGGGAAGAAGGCCGCGCGCGCCGCGCCGATGTTGGCGTGTGCCGCGCGCAACTGATATTCGGCCGCGATGATGTCGGGCCGGTCCTCCAACAACGATGACGGCAGGCCGGGGTCGAGTTCGCGCATCAGACGGGCATCGTCGAGCGTGGTGTCGATGGCCGGCGCTGACGTGTCGATCGGCACGCCCACGAGCACCTGCAGCGCGTGCGCCTGTGCGGCCCGCTGCAGCTGAAGTTGGGCGACGAGCGCGCGGGCCTGCTGCCAGAGGGTCGTGACTTCGGTGAGATCGAGCTTCGAGGTCGCACCGACCTGTTCGCGGCGCGTGAAGATGCGCAGCGACTCGGCACGGCTGTCGACCGTCTGCTGCGCCAAGGCGATGCGCTCGTCGAATTCGCGCAGGCTCAGCCACGTTTGCGCGACCTGCGAGATCAGGCTGAGCGCCAGCGCGCGTCGAGCCGCGTCGGACGCCAGGTAGTCGTCGAGCGCGGCATCCTTCAGATTGCGGATCCGCCCCCAGAAGTCCAGCTCCCACGTCGACAGGCCGAGGCCGACCTGATATTGGCTGCTGATATAGGGGTTGCCGGTGAGACTGAGATCGCCGGGCAGACGTTGACGTGTCTGGTTGCCGCCCACGCCGAGCGACGGCAGTTGATCGGCGCGTTGAATCCCGTACACCGCTCGCGCTTGTTCGACCCGGGCGAGCGCGACGCGCAGATCGCGATTGTTGGCCAGGGCGGTTTCGATGAGCACGCGCAGCCGGGGATCGGCGAAATACTCGCGCCAGTCGAGCCCGGACGCCGGCCGCGCGGCCGCCGTGGCCGGCGACGTGGTGGCATCTTGGGGCCACACGTCGGCGACCGGCGGTGCCGGGCGTTCGTAGCGGGGCGCTAGCGAAAGACAGCCGCCAAGCAGGGTCGTGACGAGCGCGGCAATCACGGGCGTCGCGGCGGTGTTCGCGACGCCCGGACGCCTGGGTGAATTGCAGGGTTTCGCCATAGAAGTCCCAACCTCCCGACGGACACTCCACTATAGCGCGGCGACGCCGCAGGGCGTATGCGGGAGGGGGTGAAAATGGCGAACGCTTGTGCTAAATCAACAAGGGCTCCGAGTCGAGGTTCGATTCGGAGCCCTGCTTATTCCGCTATTGCACCCGGCCGATATTACCGAGGCCGCTGCGTCTCGAACGGGCACAGGCGTGACATCGGTGCGGCGGCGCGGCGCCTGGAAGGCTGCGCCGCACGGATCAGTATTCGGCGTCGAGGCCGTCCTGCACCTGCTCGGCCGCCCGCAGCACGGCGCGCGCCTTGTTTTCCGTCTCTTGCCATTCGGATTCGGGCACCGAATCGGCCACGATGCCGGCCGCGGCCTGCACATAGACATTGCCGTCCTTGACGACACCGGTGCGGATTGCGATGGCGACATCCATTTCGCCGCCGAACGAGAGGTATCCCACGGCGCCGCCGTAAAGGCCGCGCTTGACGGGCTCGAGTTCGTCGATCAGTTCCATCGCGCGAACCTTCGGCGCGCCGGTGAGCGTGCCGGCCGGGAACGTCGCGCGCAGTACGTCGATATTCGACAGCCCCGGTTGCAGCCGGCCTTCCACCGAACTCACGATGTGCTGCACGTGCGAGTATTTCTCGATCACCATCTTGTCGGTGACTTCGACGGTGCCGGTTTGGGCGATGCGGCCGACATCATTGCGCGCCAGATCGATGAGCATGACGTGCTCGGCGATTTCCTTCGGATCTCCAAGCAATTCGGTGGCCAGTTCGGCGTCGCGCTCGGGCGTGGCGCCGCGCGGACGCGTGCCGGCAAGCGGGCGAATCGTCACGATTTCCTGCTCGCCGTCGGGCGTTTGCCGACGCTCCTGTCGCACGAGGATCTCGGGCGATGCGCCGACCACCTGGAAGTCGCCGAAGTTATAGAAGTACATGTACGGCGACGGATTGAGCGAGCGCAGGGCACGGTAAAGCGAGAGCGGGGCATCGCGATACGGCTTGATGAGACGTTGGCCCACTTGCACCTGCATCAGCTCGCCGGCGGCGATGGCGTCCTTGGCCTTGGCCACGGCTGCGAGGTAGTCCGGCTTGGCGAATTCGCGGAAAGTTTCGGTGCGCACGCTGCCGGACGTGACCGGCGCGTCGACCGGCGCCTTCAAACGAGTGCGCAGCTCGCGCAGACGCAGGCGAGCCTTCGAAAACGCTTCGGGCTGGGTCGGGTCCGCATAGATGATGAGGTAGAGCTTGCCGGTCAGATTGTCGATCACGGCGAGTTCTTCGGTGAGCAACAACTGGATGTCGGGCAGGTTCAGGTCGTCGTGCGGGGTGGTGTGCGCCAGTTTCTTCTCGATGTAGCGCACGGCGTCGTAGCCGAAGTAGCCCGCGAGACCGCCGCAAAAGCGCGGCATGCCCGGGCGCAGGGCCACCTTGAAGCGTGCCTGGAACTCGGTGATGAACGCCAGCGGGTCGCCGTCGTGCGTCTCGACGACGACGCCGTCGCGCACGACTTCGGTCTTCGGGCCGAAGCTGCGCAGCAGCGTGTGGGCCGACAGGCCGATGAACGAGTAGCGGCCGAAGCGCTCGCCGCCGACCACCGATTCGAGCAGGAAGGTGTTCGCGCCGCGCCGGTCGCCCAGCGCGAGCTTCAAATACAGCGAGAGCGGCGTGTCGAGATCGGCCAGCGCCTCGGCGATCAGCGGAATGCGGTTAAAGCCTTGGTTGGCCAGCGATTTGAATTCGAGTTCGGTCATTTTGCACTCTGCCTGCAAGTTTGCCGGCGGGCGTTCCCGCAAATTCGGCGTGGATTGGCGTTGAGAATACCTGAGTCGTGTCGGGGTGGGGGTGCTGACCCACGTCGAGCTTCGTGAACGCGCGCGCACCGGCAATGCGATGGCGCTTGCCGCGGCTCGGCGAACCCGCGCACTGTGCGAGACAGCGCGCCGAGGTATGACGTCTTGGGAACAACAACGATGCAAGAAACGGGTTGCCGAAGACGAACTTCAGCGGTCCCGGCCACCCCTTGGAAGGGTTCAGCAGGACCAGCGTCGCCAGGGCCAGGCCCCCCGGTCGATCACGCTCAGACTCCGTTTCTTGTTCAGGAACATGCGCTTGAATGCAGTGTGGAAGATGGCGAACTCAGCTCGCCAGTGCGGGCGCAGCCTTGGGCAAAATCGCCCGGGCGGCGCCCAGAATGGAGCCGACTATACCATCCGTGTCGATCGTTTGTACAGATTCGCCATGGTTGTAGCCATATGGCACGGTCAACGACCGGCAGCCGGCCGCGCGGGCCGCCTGGGCGTCGTTGCCCGAGTCCCCGACCAGCACGGCTTGCGCCGGCGACACGCCGAAGACTTCGCACGCCTTGACGAGCGGCATCGGGTCCGGCTTGCGCCTGGGCCACGAGTCGCCGCCATACACCAGGTCGAACTGATCGGTCAGGTCGTAATGCGCGAGCAACGCGACCGCGAAGCGATGCTGCTTGTTGGTGATGCAGGCCACGGGCAGACCGGCGGCGCGCAAGGCGGCCAGTCCTTCGCGCACTTCGGGATAAAGCGTCGTGTGCGCGCCGTTGATCGACGTGTAGACGGCTTCGTACTTGTCCTGTGCCCGTTCGAACAGGCCGTCGATCTCCGCGTCGGCGAAACGCTCGGCGAGGGTCTTGCGGATGAGATTGGCGGTGCCCTTGCCGACAAACGTCATCAGGCGCTCGGTCGGCACCGGTGCTACGCCCAGATCGGCCAGCATGGCGTTCAGCGCCATGCCGAAGTCGCCCGCCGTGTCGACGAGCGTGCCGTCGAGGTCGATCAGCACCGCGCGAATGCCGTCCAGCTGGAGGTCTTGGGTATCGGTCATGCCACGCTCGCCAGTTGGGCGCGCATCTGGTCGATGACCGCCTTGTAGTCGGGTTTGCCGAAGATGGCGGAGCCGGCGACGAACGTGTCCGCCCCGGCGGCCGCGATCTCGGCGATGTTCTCGACCTTCACGCCGCCGTCGATTTCCAGACGAATCTCGTGACCGGTCTCGGCCGTGTAGGCGTCGATGCGGGCACGCACGGCGCGCAGTTTGTTGAGCGCTTCGGGAATGAACGATTGGCCGCCGAAGCCGGGGTTCACCGACATGATGAGCACCATATCGAGACGATCCATCACGTGGTCGAGGTAATGCAGCGGCGTACCCGGGTTGAATACGAGACCCGCTTTGCAACCGTGGTCGCGAATCAGGGAAAGCGTGCGGTCGACATGTTCCGACGCTTCCGGGTGGAACGTGATCAGGTTCGCGCCGGCCTTGGCGAAATCGGGCACGATGCGATCGACTGGGCGTACCATCAGATGCACGTCGATCGGCACGTCCACGTGCGGGCGGATCGCCTCGCAAACCATCGGGCCGATGGTCAGGTTGGGAACGTAATGGTTGTCCATCACGTCGAAGTGAATCCAGTCGGCGCCTGCCGCCACGACGTTGCGGACTTCTTCGCCCAGCCGGGCAAAGTCGGCGGACAGGATGCTGGGGGCGATACAGAATTGCGTCATGGCGGGCGGGGGAAGGGCGTCAAAAGCGACATTTTAAAGCTTTCGCATGATGCCTGCCGGCCGTGGGCCGAACCGGCGGGCGCCGATACCCTTCGAATCGGTCGCCGACTGGCGTGTTTGCCGGTTGCGACCCGCGACGACTTGCCGCAGAATGCGTTGCAAAACGCCACCAGAGAGCCCGCATGCGCTACAGGAACACCCGATGAGCCAGTATGAATTTACCGTCACAGTGCGCCCGCAATACCTCCCGGAGCAATCGGAACCGGATCGCCGGCAATTCGCCTTTGCCTACACGATCACGATTCGCAACAGTGGGGAAGTGCCGGCACAACTGATCTCGCGCCATTGGGTGATTACCGACGGCGATAACCATGTGCAGGAAGTCAACGGCCTGGGCGTGATCGGGCATCAACCGTTCCTGCAGCCCGGTGAGCAGTTCGAGTATACGAGCTGGGCGATGGTCGCCACGCCGATCGGCACCATGCGCGGCGAGTACTTTTGCGTGGCCGAGGATGGCACGCGTTTCGACGTTCCCATCGCCGAATTCGCGCTGACCATGCCGCGCACGTTGCACTGAGCCGGGCATGCGCGCATCGTTCGGACGTCAGCGGCGGTCGTCGGACCAGTCTTCGCGTTTGAGCGGATCGTCGGCCGCGCCGGCGGCCGCGTCCCGATCGCGCGAATCCACCGGGTCGACGGTATCGCTCGGCATCGGCCGGATCGCCCGCATCGGGCGAACCCTGCGTTGGGGCGACGGCTTGCGACGCATCACCACAATCGCGGCGACGATCGCGATCGCCAGCAACACCTCCGGCAAGACCAGCAAGGCCGGATATTCATCGAACAGATTACCCATGACGCTCTTCCTGACGAAGTTCGGGCGGTGGCGCGCCGGCCGGGGCCTGGCGTTCGCCGCGTTTGCCGCATTGCTCTACGGTTGTTCGAGTGTGCCTCCGACGAGCACGTCTCGTCCAGGTACGCCACCGTCGACCGTGGCCACGCCGCCCTCGGGCGCGGGCCGCATGCAGCCCGTGTCGTGGTCGCAGGTCGACGGGTGGCAGGACGACTCGCTCATCGGCGCGCGCCTCGCGCTCGCCCAGAGCTGCGTGAAGCTCGGCCGTCAAACCAACTGGCAACCTGCGTGCCGCGCGTCCGAGCGTATCGACGATCTGGATCCGGCTGCGGTTCGGCAGTTCTTCGAACAATACTTTACGCCGTTTCGCATCGCGAACGCCGACGGCACGCAGACGGGCCTGATCACGGGCTACTACGAGCCGTTGCTGCACGGCTCGCGCGTGCGTGGCGGCGTGTATCAGACACCGCTTTACAAATGGCCCACCGGGCGTCGCGCCGGATCGCTGCCCGCGCGCGCCGAACTCATGCGCAGCGGCATTCTGCGCGGCCACGAGCTGGTGTACGTTGACGATCCGGTCGAGGCCTTCTTCCTGCAGGTGCAGGGCTCGGGGCAGGTATTGCTCGACGATGGCACGATCATGCGCGTGGGCTACGCGGGCAACAACGACCAACCATACAAGTCGATCGGACGCTGGCTGATCGATCATGGCGAGATCACGCCCGCGCAGGCGACGATGCAGGGGATTCGCGCGTGGGCGCGTGCCAATCCGTCGCGCGTCGATGCCTTGCTCGATGTGAACCCGCGTTTCGTCTTTTTCCGCGAGATGCCGAATCACGGCGTGGGCGGTATCGAGGGGCCGGTGGGCGCCTTGGGCGTGCCGCTCACGGCGGAGCGATCGATCGCCGTGGATCCGGCCTCGATCCCACTTGGCAGCCCGGTGTTCCTCGCGACCACGCGCCCGCCGTTCGGTGCCCAGGCGAATACCCCGATCAACCGGTTGATGTTCGCGCAGGACACCGGCAGCGCCATCAAGGGCGGCGTGCGCGCCGATTTCTTCTGGGGGCTGGGCGACGACGCCGGCGATCTGGCCGGGCGGATGCGCCAGAGCGGCCGTATGTGGGTGTTCCTGCCCAATCAGTGAGCGTCGAGCGTCAACGAAAAAGCCCGCGAATCGATCACGGGCTTTTTTTCATCGTGACGGACCACGGCCGGCGCTTATCGCACCCGCTTATCCAAAACGCGGCGTGCCTTGCCCACCGAGCGCTCGATGCCGCCGACCGGCTTCACGCGCACCGCGCACGACACGCCGATGAGCGTCTTGATGTCGCGCTTGAGTTCGCCGCCCGCCGATTGCAGCGCCGTGTCGTCGTGGCAGCCGACGGCTGCCTCGACTTCAACGGCCATCGTGTCCATCGGGCCTTCCTTGTCCAGGATGATCTGATAGTGCGGTGAGAGCAACGGCTGGCGCAGCAGCAGTTCCTCGATCTGCGACGGGAAGACGTTCACGCCGCGAATGATCATCATGTCGTCGGAGCGGCCGGTGATCTTCTCCATGCGGCGCATCGTGCGCGCCGTGCCCGGCAGCAGGCGCGTGAGATCGCGCGTGCGGTAGCGGATGATCGGCAGCGCTTCCTTCGTGAGCGAGGTGAACACCAGTTCGCCGAACTCGCCGTCGGGCAGCACTTCTCCGGTCACCGGATCGATGATCTCGGGGTAGAAGTGATCTTCCCAGATCGTCGGGCCGTCCTTGGTCTCGGCACATTCGCTGGCGACTCCGGGGCCCATCACTTCCGACAGACCGTAGATGTCGACCGCGTCGATGCCCATGCGCTTCTCGATGGCCGAGCGCATGTCGTTCGTCCACGGCTCGGCGCCGAAGATGCCGATGCGCAGCGACGATTCCGCCGCCACCAAGCCTTGACGCTCGAGTTCGTCGGCAATCGCGAGCATGTAGCTCGGCGTGACCATGATGATGTCGGGCTTGAAATCCTGAATCAGTTGCACCTGCTTCTCGGTCTGGCCGCCGCCGAACGGGATCACGGTCAACCCGGCACGCTCGGCGCCGTAGTGCGCGCCGAGACCGCCCGTGAACAGGCCGTAGCCGTAGCTGACGTGCACCTTGTCACCGCGACGCGCGCCGGCGGCACGGATCGAGCGCGCCACCAGATCGGCCCACGTGCTGATGTCGTTGGCCGTGTAGCCCACGACCGTCGGCTTGCCGGTGGTGCCCGACGACGCATGCACGCGCGAGACCTGCTCCATCGGTACGGCGAACATGCCGAACGGATAGCTGTCGCGCAGATCCTGCTTCGTCGTGAACGGGAACTTGGCCAGATCGGCCAGCGAGGTCAGATCGTCCGGGTGGACGCCGGCCTCATCGAACTTGCGGCGATACACCGGCGAATTCTCATAGGCATGCCGCAACGTCGTCTTCAGACGGTCGAGCTGAAGGGCGCGCAGTTCGTCGAGGCTCGCTTTCTCGATCGGCTCGAGCGGCAAGGCGGTGGTCATGACTGTCTCCTTGGGACTGGCTACTTACTAATACTCACTGATACGTGTGTGACTCGCGAACCCGTGCCTGGATGCGCGTGCTGCGGGGCCGTGTCAGACGACGCTGCCCTTGATCTGCGCGGACTTGCCGCGGAACATCGCGACGGCTTCGCCGGCCGAGTTCGTCAAGCGAATGTCGTAGATCCCGTGACGCCCCGAGAGCACCTGCTCCTGTGCCTCGGCCGTGAGCGTGTCGCCCCCCGAGACCGGCTTCAGGAACTCGATGCTGCACCCGGCGGCGACCGTGTTGATGTTGTAGCTGTTGCACGCGAAGGCAAAGGTCGAGTCGGCCAGCGTGAACATCAAGCCGCCGTGGCAGATGGCGTGGCCGTTGAGGAATTCGTCGCGAATACGCATCGTCATGCGCGCATAGCCCGGGCGCACTTCCTGCAACTCCATGCCGAGCCACTGGCTCGCGCGGTCGCTGCGGTACATCGATTCGCCCGTGGCGCGGGCGAGTTCTTCCGGTGTCATCTCACTGGTTGCCTTGGGGGCGGGGGAGGTCAGGCTCATCGTGTCTCTCGTGTTGTTATGGTGTCGGTCGATCAGCGGCCTTCGAACTTCGGCGCGCGCTTCTCCAGAAACGCGTTCACGCCTTCGGCATAATCGTACGAGGCGCCGAGTGCGCGCTGTCCGTCGCGTTCGAGATCGAGTTGCTGGTCGAGCGTGTTGGTGGCCGAGGCATACAACGCTTCCTTGATCGTGGCGAGCGCCTTCGTGGGTTGCAACGCCAATTGCGCGGCGAGTTTCTGTGCTTCGGGCAGGAGCGCGTCATCGTCGACGCAGCGCCAGATCAGGCCCCACTGCTCGGCTTGTTCGGCCGAGAGCTTGTCGCCGAGCATCGCCAGTCCCATCGCGCGCGCCATGCCGACACGTTGCGGCAGGAACCACGTGCCGCCGGTGTCGGGCAGCAGACCGATCTTCACGAACGCCTGCAGGAAGTTGACCGACGCCCCCGCAAGCACAATGTCGCAGGCAAGCGCCAGATTCGCGCCCGCGCCCGCCGCGATGCCGTTCACTGCGGCAATCACCGGCAGCGGCATCGCGCGCAGCTTGCGCACGAGCGGGTTGAAGTTTTCGTCGATCAGCGCCCCGAGATCGGTCGAGGCCCCCGGCGTGAAGTCCAGATCCGCCAGATCCTGCCCGGCGCAGAAGCCGCGGCCGGCACCGGTCAGCACAATGGCGCGCGCGCCTTGTGCCTGGGCGGTATCGAGGGCATCGCGCAACGCCGCGTGCATCTCCCGCGTGAAGCTGTTGAGCTTCTCGGGGCGGTTGAGCGTGATCGTCGCGACGTTGGCTTGCAGCGTCAGTTGAACCGTGGCGGTCATCGGTGTCTTCCTCGGGGTGTCGTGATATCGAATGAGCGGAACAGGGCTGGCGATCAGAGGCGCTCGATGGCGATCGCGATGCCCTGGCCCACGCCGATACACATCGTGCACAGCGCGTAGCGTCCGCCGGTTCGGTGCAACTGATACATCGCCGTGGTGACCAAACGCGCACCCGAGGCACCCAGCGGGTGGCCCAGCGCAATCGCCCCGCCGTTCGGGTTCACGCGGGCGTCGTCGTCGGCAACGCCGAGCTGACGCAACACCGCCAGACCCTGGCTCGCGAAGGCTTCGTTCAGTTCGATCACATCGAACTGATCCAGCGTCATGTTCAATTGGCGCAGCAGCTTGAGCGTGGCCGGGGCCGGGCCAATGCCCATGATGCGGGGGGGCACGCCGGCGGTCGCCATGCCGAGCACGCGCGCGCGGGGCGTGAGGCCGTGCAGCTTGGCGGCGCTCTCGCTCGCGAGCAACAGCGCGCATGCGCCGTCGTTCACGCCGGAGGCATTGCCCGCGGTCACGGTGCCGTCCGCACGGACCACGCCCTTGAGCTTGGCCAGCGCTTCGAGGCTCGTGGCGCGCGGATGCTCGTCACGGTCGACGACGATCGGATCGCCCTTCTTTTGCGCGATCGAGACCGGTGTGATTTCCTGCGCGAGCGTGCCGTCGGCCTGCGCGCGCGCCGCCTTCTCCTGGCTGCGCACGGCGAAGCGGTCCTGATCTTCGCGGCCGATCTTGAAGTCGTCGGCGACGTTTTCGGCCGTCTCCGGCATCGAATCCACGCCGTACTGCGCCTTCATCAGCGGGTTGATGAAACGCCAGCCGATGGTCGTGTCGAAGATGGCGGCCTGGCGCGAAAACGCACTGTCGGCCTTGCCCATTACAAATGGCGCGCGGGTCATCGATTCGACGCCGCCGGCGATCATCAGTCCGGCTTCGCCCGCCTTGATGGCGCGTGCGGCCGTGCCGATGGCGTCCATGCCCGAGCCGCACAGGCGGTTGAGCGTGGCGCCCGGCACGTCGATCGGCAACTCAGCGAGCAGCGATGCCATGCGGGCCACGTTACGGTTGTCTTCGCCGGCCTGATTGGCGCAACCGTAGATGACATCGTCGATCAGGGTCCAGTCGACGTTCGGATTGCGCGCCATGAGCGCCTTGAGGGGAACCGCGCCGAGGTTGTCGGCGCGTACGTCCTTCAGGGCACCGCCGTAGCGGCCGATGGGGGTGCGGATCGCGTCGCAGATGAAAGCTTCGGTCATGATCGTTCGTTCCTGTCTTGACTTGGGGGGCGGGGCTTGCAAGGCGTGTCCGGCGGCGCGCGCAGCGCAAGGCTTCCCGTTCCCTTCTCTATAGATAGATGTATCGGAGGCTCAGGCAGCGCCGGCGTCGGACTTGGCCGGCACATGGTGGCGGCTTTGCACGACACGGAAGCGATTCGCGACGAAGGCGGCGTCGGCCAGGCTCGCGTCGGCGGCCGGGTTGCCGCCCGTGCCGTGGTAATCCGAGTAGGCCGCGGATTGGTTCACGAACACGCCGCCCGTCAGGTTGAGCGACAGGGCCACGCGCCCTTCGATGGCGGCGTCGAGCGCCTGGGCCTCGCCCTCGGCGGACGTCGTATACGCCGACAGTGTGAGTGCGCCATGGTCGGCGGCGGTGCGTCCGGCCAGGGCGAACGCCTGGGCGCTGTTGTCCACGGCGATCACAAAGGCGATCGGGCCAAACCATTCGCGCGTGTAGGTGGCGTCGTCGGCCACGTCGAGCGCGACGATCAGCGGCGTGCGCACACGGGCGTCGGCGAAGGCCGGGTGCTGGAGCGTCTGGCTGTCGAGCACGACGCGGCCGACCTTGCGGGCGTCGTCGATGCGAGCCAGCACGCCTTCGTTCTGAATCGCGCCGAGCAGCTCAACGGCCTTGGCCGGGTCGCTGCACGTCTTCTGCACGCTGCCCGCGATGGCGGCGACCACTTCCTCGAACGACACCTTGCCGTCGGGCGTCTGGATGCCGTCGCGCGGAATGTAGATGTTCTGGGGCGCGGTGCACATCTGGCCCGAGTACAAGGCCAGCGAGAAGCCAATGTTGCGGGCCATGCCCTTCAGGTCGTCCGTCGAATCGATCACGATCTGGTTCACGCCGGCCTTCTCGGTGTAGACCTGCGCCTGACGCGCGTGGGTCTCCAGCCAGTCGCCGTTGGCGGTGCTGCCCGTGAAGTCGATCACGCGCACTTCACCGCGCGTGGCCAGTTGCTGGACGATGGCGCCGTCGTTCGGGTTGGTGGCTGCGAGCGTCACGACATCCGGATCGAAACCGGCGTCGCGCAGGACCTCACGCGCGATCTTCACCGTGATGGCGAGCGGCAGGATCGCGCCCGGATGCGGCTTGACGATCACGGCGTTGCCGGTGGCCAGGCTGGCGAACAGGCCCGGATAACCGTTCCACGTCGGGAACGTGCAGCAGCCGAGCACCAGCGCCACGCCGCGCGGCACGACCGTATAGCGCTTTTCCATGGCGAGCGGCGGGTTCTTGCCCTGCGGCTTTTCCCAATAGGCGCCCGCCGGGATGCGGCGCAGTTCGTCCCATGCGTAGGCCACGGCTTCGAGGCCGCGGTCTTGCGCGTGCGGGCCGCCGGCCTGGAAGGCCATCATGAACGCTTGGCCCGTCGTGTGCATCACGGCATTGGCGATTTCAAAGCTGCGCGCGTTCAGGCGGTTGAGAATTTCCAGCGATACGCCGACCCAGGCGTCCGGGGTGGCGGCGCGCCATGCCTTGTGGGCGTCGCTCACGCGGGCGAGCAGGGCGTCGATCTCGAAACCGGGATATGTCGTGCGGAGCGCGAAGCCGAACGGGGAGACCTCCTGGCCGACGCTACCCGTGCTGCCGCGCTGTTCCAACGGGAAGGCGGCATTCAGATACTGTTTGAAAGCGGCTTCGCCGTCGGCGGCGGCCGTCTCGCCATAAGCACGCGGGCTCGGCATTTCCGTAAACGGGCTCCAGTAACCACGCGTGGCGATGGCCTGAAGGGCGCGCTCGAGAGTCTCTTGGTGTTTGGCGAAGAGGGGATGAGTCATGGTTGTGGATCTGTCCGTGTCGGGATGCGGCTGGCGGATTCGCTGTCTGCCGACGGGCGGCAAGACGCAGGTGACGGCACCGGGTCGTCGTCGATCACTTTCATCGACATTAATTAACCGACCGGTTGGTTTGTTAATATAGCACCAAATCTTCCGGGCGTGGCACACGATGATGCCGGGTTTTCCCCAACGGCTTTGGTGGCGTCCCGAGAGTTGAGCTTAGGCGGTGGCGATGACGGTGATGAGGCTGTGCCCCGGCTGTCGTGGCGGTGACTCGGCGCGGAGCGCGGGTCGTCTGCTTGGCGGAACGCCAGGTGCATGGCCAGGGGATCGATGGCATCATGCCTAACCACTGCAGTCGACGCCTGGCGGGTCTTGTTACCCCTGCTCGCCGTGTGCGCCGCAGCGCTGTTGCGAACCAACGGTGTGTCCATCGCCTGATGCCTGTTTCCGGTGACTGCCAGGGTATCGATCTCCTGAGTGCGCCGGCCCCCGAAACAAAAGACGAGACTTTGACTGGAGGAAGAAGAGGATGACGTACGAGAATATTCTGGTGGAAACGCGCGGCCGCGTCGGCCTGATCACGCTGAATCGTCCGAAAGCGCTCAACGCGCTGAACGATGCGCTGATGGACGAACTGGGCACCGCGCTCACAGCGTTCGATGCCGACGAAGCCATCGGCTGCATGGTGATTACCGGTAGCGAGAAGGCGTTCGCTGCGGGCGCCGACATCGGCATGATGTCGAAATACACCTTCGCGGATGTATTCAAAGGAGACTACATCACGCGCAACTGGGAAACGGTGCGCCGCATTCGCAAGCCGGTCATCGCGGCCGTGTCGGGTTTCGCGCTCGGCGGCGGCTGTGAACTGGCGATGATGTGCGATTTCATCATCGCTGCCGAGAATGCCAAGTTCGGCCAGCCGGAAATCAAGCTTGGCGTGATCCCGGGCGCCGGCGGCACGCAGCGTCTGACGCGCGCCGTATCGAAAGCCAAGGCCATGGACATGTGCCTGACCGCGCGTTTCATGGACGCCACCGAGGCCGAGCGCGCTGGGCTGGTATCGCGCGTGGTACCGCTCGAGACGCTGCTCGACGAGGCGATCGGCGCGGCCAATACCATTTGCGAATACTCATTGCCGGTCGTGATGGCGGCGAAGGAAGCCGTCAACCGCGCATTCGAGTCAACGCTCGACGAAGGCGTGCAGTTCGAGCGCCGGATGTTCCATTCGCTGTTCGCGCTTGAGGATCAGAAGGAAGGCATGGCCGCGTTTGTCGAGAAGCGCAAACCGGTTTTCAAACATCGCTGATTCTGGCGTGCTGTACCGTGACGACCTCCTGCGGGGAGGTCGTCCTATGATAGGCTGCCGGTTTTTTCAGCAAGGGACAAAACGATGTCGATCAACCGACGCACATTTGCGCTGGCCTTAGTCGTGGCCTCGGGGCTGCTGTTGGGTGCCTGCGGGAAGAAGGAGGAATCGGCGGCGGGCCGGTCGGCGGGAGCGGACGGCGCGCAGACGGTGTACGTCGTCGGCACGGACGCCGCCTACGCGCCATTCGAATTCGAAACCGATACCCGGCAGATTGCCGGCTTCGACATCGATGTGATGAAGGCGGTCGCGGACAAGGCGGGCATCTCCGTGCGTTTCGTCAATACGCCGTTCGAGGGCATCTTCAATTCGTTGGTTCAGGGCGATAGGGACATTCTGATTTCGGCGATCACGATCACCGACGAGCGTCGTAAGCAGATGGATTTCTCGGCGCCTTACTTCGAGGCGTCGCAGTTGATTGCCGTGCCGCTGAACTCGACCGTGCAGAAATTCGACGATCTGAAGTCGCTCAAGGTGGGCGTGCAGACGGCCACCACGGGCGACGAGGTGGTGCAGAAGCTCATGGGCAAGAACAATCCGTCGGTCAAACGCTTTGAAGGCACGCCGCTCGCCATGAAGGAGCTGGAGGCCGGCGGTGTCGACGCGGTGGTGGCGGACAACGGCGTCGTGGTGAACTTTGTTGCCAACAACCCGGATGCCAAGCTGCGTACGGTCTCCGATAGCAGCTTTCCCAAGGAGTATTACGGGATCGCAGTACGCAAGGGGGATGCCGAGTTGCTGGGCAAGATCAACAAGGGGATCGAGGCGATCAAGGCGGACGGGACATATGACGCCATCTTCGCGCGCTACTTCGGCAAGAAGTCCTGAGGTCTGTCATACCAAGGCATTTGCGGGCGCCGTGATCATTTAAAGAAACCCCGTCACGTATCGTGACGGGGTTTTTTCATGGGTTTTCAAATTATTTTCACAAAGGGCTTGCCAGGGTACGGGGTTTTCACTAATATTCCGTCTCTCGCAACGACGGCGACGCAGCGAAAGCGGCGAAGCGGTGGGGGCGACGGGCTGGAAAGCCCGGTGGTTGGTGGTTTTGGAGCTGGTGAGTCGCTACGGCGGCGAGCGAAGAAGGCGAAAAAAACTGTTGACGACGACGAGAAGCTGCGACATAATCTTGCTTCTCTGCTGCAGATGCAGCGACGCAGAAAACGAAGCGACGGCGCGGTAAGTGTGCGACGAAGCGAAGTTCGATGCGATTGATCTTTAAAAACTAGACAACCGATAAGTGTGGGCACTCGATGAATAGTGCGTCTGCTTCGGCAGATAAGCTTTAAATTTATTGAGGCTCACATAAGTAATAGGTAAGTTAAGTAATTAACTTGTCAGCATACTTTGAGAGCGACCGGTTCGAGTGATTTATCACGAAAAACCGAAAACAGTAACAGGTTTAAACTGAAGAGTTTGATCCTGGCTCAGATTGAACGCTGGCGGCATGCCTTACACATGCAAGTCGAACGGCAGCACGGGTGCTTGCACCTGGTGGCGAGTGGCGAACGGGTGAGTAATACATCGGAATGTACCTTGTAGTGGGGGATAGCTCGGCGAAAGCCGGATTAATACCGCATACGCTCTGAGGAGGAAAGCGGGGGACCTTCGGGCCTCGCGCTACAAGAGCAGCCGATGTCAGATTAGCTAGTTGGTGGGGTAAAAGCTCACCAAGGCGACGATCTGTAGCTGGTCTGAGAGGACGACCAGCCACACTGGGACTGAGACACGGCCCAGACTCCTACGGGAGGCAGCAGTGGGGAATTTTGGACAATGGGCGAAAGCCTGATCCAGCAATGCCGCGTGTGTGAAGAAGGCCTTCGGGTTGTAAAGCACTTTTGTCCGGAAAGAAATCCTCTGGGTTAATACCTCGGGGGGATGACGGTACCGGAAGAATAAGCACCGGCTAACTACGTGCCAGCAGCCGCGGTAATACGTAGGGTGCAAGCGTTAATCGGAATTACTGGGCGTAAAGCGTGCGCAGGCGGTTTTGTAAGACGGATGTGAAATCCCCGGGCTTAACCTGGGAACTGCATTCGTGACTGCAAGGCTAGAGTATGGCAGAGGGGGGTAGAATTCCACGTGTAGCAGTGAAATGCGTAGAGATGTGGAGGAATACCGATGGCGAAGGCAGCCCCCTGGGCCAATACTGACGCTCATGCACGAAAGCGTGGGGAGCAAACAGGATTAGATACCCTGGTAGTCCACGCCCTAAACGATGTCAACTAGTTGTTGGGGATTCATTTCCTTAGTAACGAAGCTAACGCGTGAAGTTGACCGCCTGGGGAGTACGGTCGCAAGATTAAAACTCAAAGGAATTGACGGGGACCCGCACAAGCGGTGGATGATGTGGATTAATTCGATGCAACGCGAAAAACCTTACCTACCCTTGACATGTACGGAATCCTGCTGAGAGGTGGGAGTGCTCGAAAGAGAACCGTAACACAGGTGCTGCATGGCTGTCGTCAGCTCGTGTCGTGAGATGTTGGGTTAAGTCCCGCAACGAGCGCAACCCTTGTCCTTAGTTGCTACGCAAGAGCACTCTAGGGAGACTGCCGGTGACAAACCGGAGGAAGGTGGGGATGACGTCAAGTCCTCATGGCCCTTATGGGTAGGGCTTCACACGTCATACAATGGTCGGTACAGAGGGCTGCCAAACCGCGAGGTGGAGCTAACCCCAGAAAACCGATCGTAGTCCGGATCGCAGTCTGCAACTCGACTGCGTGAAGCTGGAATCGCTAGTAATCGCGGATCAGCATGTCGCGGTGAATACGTTCCCGGGTCTTGTACACACCGCCCGTCACACCATGGGAGTGGGTTTTGCCAGAAGTAGGTAGCCTAACCGTAAGGAGGGCGCTTACCACGGCAGGATTCATGACTGGGGTGAAGTCGTAACAAGGTAGCCGTAGGGGAACCTGCGGCTGGATCACCTCCTTTCTAGAGCATGCACTGGAAGTTGAGTGTTCACGCTTATCGGTTGTTGACTGCGTAGATCTAAGTCGGGTCTGTAGCTCAGGTGGTTAGAGCACCGTCTTGATAAGGCGGGGGTCGAAGGTTCAAGTCCTTCCAGACCCACCAAACTCTTTCCACCGACGCCTGGTAGAAAGAAATCTGGCTGAGGCAAGGCACAAAAGGCCGCCGCATACATCGGTATGCAAGGTTTTTTGTAACGCCGCATCAGACTGATTTGGGGGGCATAGCTCAGCTGGGAGAGCACCTGCTTTGCAAGCAGGGGGTCGTCGGTTCGATCCCGTCTGCCTCCACCAATTCCTTAGATCGCACATCGATGTCAGTCAAAAGCTTTTACGTCTGTGGTAAATCCCCAAGTGTGAATGTTTTTGAATGACAGCAATGTCATGCAGTATTTGTTCTTTAACAATTTGGAAGAAGTAGTAGTACAACGGAAGCGCGTTAGAGATGGCGCGTGGAAATTGTACGGGTTGTGATTGTATCAACTAGTATTTAAGTGATCGAAAGATGACTTGGAATACGGCACAACGCGAAAACTCAACCTATAAAGAGTCGGTGCTCTGCATCGGATCCTCGTAAGCGCCAAAGCGCAAACGATGATCGAGAAGACACACTCGTTATAGGGTCAAGCGAATAAGTGCATGTGGTGGATGCCTTGGCGATTACAGGCGATGAAGGACGCGATAGCCTGCGAAAAGTTGTGGGGAGCTGGCAAATAAGCTTTGATCCACAAATGTCCGAATGGGGAAACCCGGCCCTTTGGGTCATCCTAGACTGAATACATAGGTCTAGTGAAGCGAACGCGGCGAACTGAAACATCTAAGTAGCTGCAGGAAAAGAAATCAACCGAGATTCCCAAAGTAGTGGCGAGCGAAATGGGACCAGCCTTCAAGATTTAGCACCGGTGTTATCAAAACGGAATGGAAAGTCCGGCCATAGTGGGTGATAGCCCCGTATGAGAAAACCCTGGTGTGGAACTAAGCTTGAGAAAAGTAGGGCGGGACACGTGAAATCCTGTCTGAAGATGGGGGGACCATCCTCCAAGGCTAAATACTCGTAATCGACCGATAGTGAACCAGTACCGTGAGGGAAAGGCGAAAAGAACCCCGGGAGGGGAGTGAAATAGATCCTGAAACCGCATGCATACAAACAGTAGGAGCCTCGCAAGGGGTGACTGCGTACCTTTTGTATAATGGGTCAGCGACTTACATTCAGTGGCAAGCTTAACCGAATAGGGAAGGCGTAGCGAAAGCGAGTCCGAATAGGGCGTTCAGTCGCTGGGTGTAGACCCGAAACCAAGTGATCTATCCATGGCCAGGTTGAAGGTGCGGTAACACGTACTGGAGGACCGAACCCACTAATGTTGAAAAATTAGGGGATGAGCTGTGGATAGGGGTGAAAGGCTAAACAAACTTGGAAATAGCTGGTTCTCTCCGAAAACTATTTAGGTAGTGCCTCGTGTATCACCTTCGGGGGTAGAGCACTGTCATGGTTGAAGGGTCCATTGCGGATTACTTCGCCATAGCAAACTCCGAATACCGAAGAGTGCAATCACGGGAGACAGACATCGGGTGCTAACGTCCGGTGTCAAGAGGGAAACAACCCAGACCGCCAGCTAAGGTCCCTAAATATTGCTAAGTGGGAAACGAAGTGGGAAGGCTAAAACAGTCAGGAGGTTGGCTTAGAAGCAGCCACCCTTTAAAGAAAGCGTAATAGCTCACTGATCGAGTCGTCCTGCGCGGAAGATGTAACGGGGCTAAGCAATATACCGAAGCTGCGGATGCGAGCTTGCTCGCATGGTAGGAGAGCGTTCTGTAAGCCTGTGAAGGTGTCTTGTGAAGGATGCTGGAGGTATCAGAAGTGCGAATGCTGACATGAGTAGCGATAAAGGGGGTGAAAGGCCCCCTCGCCGTAAGCCCAAGGTTTCCTACGCAACGTTCATCGGCGTAGGGTGAGTCGGCCCCTAAGGCGAGGCAGAGATGCGTAGCTGATGGGAAGCAGGTTAATATTCCTGCACCGTCGTATGATGCGATGGGGGGACGGATCGCGGAAGGTTGTCCGGGTGTTGGAAGTCCCGGTCCCTGCAGTGGAGAAGGCGCTTAGGCAAATCCGGGCGCGTAATTCAAGGCTGTGGGGCGAGTACCTTCGGGTACGAAGCAATTGGAAGTGGTTCCAAGAAAAGCCTCTAAGCTTCAGTCATACGAGACCGTACCGCAAACCGACACAGGTGGGCGAGATGAGTATTCTAAGGCGCTTGAGAGAACTCGGGAGAAGGAACTCGGCAAATTGGTACCGTAACTTCGGGATAAGGTACGCCCTTGTAGCTTGACTGGCCTGCGCCAGGAGGGTGAAAGGGTTGCAATAAACTGGTGGCTGCGACTGTTTAATAAAAACACAGCACTCTGCAAACACGAAAGTGGACGTATAGGGTGTGACGCCTGCCCGGTGCCGGAAGATTAAATGATGGGGTGCAAGCTCTTGATTGAAGTCCCGGTAAACGGCGGCCGTAACTATAACGGTCCTAAGGTAGCGAAATTCCTTGTCGGGTAAGTTCCGACCTGCACGAATGGCGTAACGATGGCCACACTGTCTCCTCCCGAGACTCAGCGAAGTTGAAGTGTTTGTGATGATGCAATCTACCCGCGGCTAGACGGAAAGACCCCATGAACCTTTACTGTAGCTTTGCATTGGACTTTGAACCGGTCTGTGTAGGATAGGTGGGAGGCTTTGAAGCAGGAACGCTAGTTTCTGTGGAGCCGTCCTTGAAATACCACCCTGGTTTGTTTGAGGTTCTAACCTAGGTCCGTAATCCGGATCGGGGACAGTGCATGGTAGGCAGTTTGACTGGGGCGGTCTCCTCCCAAAGTGTAACGGAGGAGTACGAAGGTACGCTAGGTACGGTCGGAAATCGTGCTGATAGTGCAATGGCAAAAGCGTGCTTAACTGCGAGACTGACAAGTCGAGCAGGTGCGAAAGCAGGTCATAGTGATCCGGTGGTTCTGTATGGAAGGGCCATCGCTCAACGGATAAAAGGTACTCTGGGGATAACAGGCTGATACCGCCCAAGAGTTCATATCGACGGCGGTGTTTGGCACCTCGATGTCGGCTCATCTCATCCTGGGGCTGTAGCCGGTCCCAAGGGTATGGCTGTTCGCCATTTAAAGAGGTACGTGAGCTGGGTTTAAAACGTCGTGAGACAGTTTGGTCCCTATCTGCCGTGGGCGTTGGAAGTTTGAAGGGGGCTGCTCCTAGTACGAGAGGACCGGAGTGGACGAACCTCTGGTGTACCGGTTGTCACGCCAGTGGCATCGCCGGGTAGCTATGTTCGGAAGAGATAACCGCTGAAAGCATCTAAGCGGGAAACTCGCCTTAAGATGAGACTTCCCTGGGAACTCGATTCCCCTTAAGGGTCGTTCAAGACCAGGACGTTGATAGGTCAGGTGTGGAAGCGCAGTAATGCGTTAAGCTAACTGATACTAATTGCCCGTGAGGCTTGATCCTATAACCAGTGTGTTTTTCCTGGTGTGAGTGTCGTGCAGTGTGCCGATACAACTCACAACCCAACCAATGTAGTACTACGCTTCTTCCAAATTGGTTTTGTTGAGCCCCGCTCAGCAGAACATACAAGTTATGCCTGATGACCATAGCGAGTTGGAACCACCCCTTCCCATCCCGAACAGGACCGTGAAACAACTCCACGCCGATGATAGTGCGGATACCCGTGTGAAAGTAGGTAATCGTCAGGCTCCCCCTAAAAACCCCTTGCTAACTCGTGTAGCAAGGGGTTTTTGCTTTTCTGGGAAATTCCGTCTGGATCGATATCCATTTCTCGCTTAGCATTTGGCCACGGGGTTAGTGGAAGTTCGGAGAGCGAAACAGGTGGTCAATCAGGATCGAAGCAAGCGCCATGCAAGATGGCGTGCGGGAGCGGCGTGGGTTGTAACCGCCATGGTTATCTTGGGGATTGGTGGATGTACGTTGCCGGGAACCTCGTCGAAACATGCCTCGGCATTGCCTTCGTCGGTACAAAGCGATGACATTGCTCCCCTTTCCGCTGCCGTGAATCCGGAGGGTTTGCCCCCGCACTGGGAGACGTATCTCGTCACCCGCAACAAACGGCTCACCCATTACGAACAGACGATCGATAGCCAGGGCATCGCGGTGATTCGCGCCTCGGTCGACAAATCTGCGTCCGGCATCGCACAGACGCTCGACATTCCTGTGTACCCAGGCGCCAAGCTGACGTGGCGCTGGCGAGCGGATGCCATCCCCGCGAGTGCCGATATTCGCACGAAGGCATTCGATGACGCACCCGTTCGCATCGCCCTTGCGTTCGATGGCGATCCCGCAAAACTGACCATGCAAGATCAACTGCATCGCGAATTGGCGCGTATGGTCAGCGGTCGTGACTTACCGTTTGCGACCCTGATGTACACCTGGGGTGATGATAAATTCTCGGTGGACGATGTCGTCACCAATCCTTATACCGGTCGTATTCGCTCCCTCGTTGTCGAGCGCGGTGACGAGCACCTTGGAAGATGGCAGACGTATTCTCGCGATATCGCCAGGGATTATGAGAAAGCGTTTGGCGAGCCTCCAGGGCGTCTGATCGGTATTGCAATCATGAGCGACGGCGACAATACTCGATCGAAATTTACCGCATGGTACGGTGACATTCGTCTCGAAACGGAGGGTGTTCCCACGACAACGGCCGCGAAATAACGCGATCTCATTCGCATCAAAAGCGAAAAAGCCGGCAAGTGATACTTGCCGGCTTTTCTTATTCTCGCCCGAACGCAGGGATCAGGCAGCTTACGGATTGCGTCCAAAATAGGTCTCGACCAGCTTGACCCAGTACGTGCCGCCAAGCGGGAGCAGATCGTCGTTGAAATCATAACTGGCATTGTGCAGGTTGCACGGACCCAGGCCATGGCCGGTGTCCCGGTGCGTGCCATCGCCGTTTCCGATGAACACGTACGCGCCCGGCTTCTTCAGGAGCATGAACGAGAAGTCCTCCGCCCCCATCGTCGGTTCCACCGTGTCGTTGACGTTCTCGTTGCCGACCACCTCGCGCATCACGTCGGCACACAGCGCTGCCATGCCCGGATCATTGATCGTCGGCGGGTAATTGCGAAGGAATTCAATGTCCGCCGAGCAGCCGAACCCCTTGGCCACGAATTCGGCAATCTCTCGCAGACGTGTCTCAATGAGATCCAGGACCTCGATCGAAAACGTGCGAACCGTGCCGCCCAACCATGCCACATCGGGAACCACGTTTGTGGTGTCGCCCGCATGGATCTGGGTAATGGAGAGCACTGCGGCGTCGATCGGCCGCTTGTTGCGCGTGATGATGCTCTGCAACGCCTGCGCTACCTGCACAGCCGCAATCACTGGATCGATGCCGGCATTCGGAATGCCCGCATGGGTTCCCTTGCCGCGAAGCGTGATCTTGAATTCATTGCTCGAGGCCATCATGGGACCCGGCGTCACGGCGAACGTACCGGTCGGCGCGCCCGGCCAGTTGTGCATGCCGAACACCGCCTGCATGGGGAAGCGCTCGAACAGTCCGTCCTTGATCATCTCACGCGCGCCGCCGCCGCCTTCCTCGGCTGGCTGGAAAATCAGGTAGACGGTGCCGTCGAAATGGCGATGCGTCTGGAGATATTTCGCGGCGGCAAGCAGCATGGCCGTGTGACCATCGTGACCGCAGGCGTGCATCTTGCCCTCATGCTTCGACGCGTGCTCGAACGTATTCGCCTCACGAATCGGTAGCGCATCCATATCGGCGCGCAGGCCGATCGCACGCTCGCTGCTGCCTTGCTTGATGATGCCGACGACGCCGGTTTTACCGAGTCCGCGATGAATGGGGATACCCCATTGGGTCAACGTATCCGCCACCACGTCCGAAGTACGCTTCTCTTCGAAGCACAGTTCGGGATGCGCGTGAATATCACGTCGGATGGTCTGGAGTTCGCCACGAGCGGCGTCGATTTCTGGAATGAGCTTCATGTTTGGGTTTCCTGCGGGGCGCAATGGTCCATCTTACCCCTAATGACCTGGTCTGGCACCTTGGAGCAGAAACGTCCGATCGCTGCGCCAGACACGTCTGGAAAATGTCGCAAGCGACCGTGGCGCGGGGTGAGGCGGGGGGGAACGTAATACAATGTCGTCAACGTCGCGCCGTTGGCGGTCGCGGCAATTTCGTAAAGAGAGGAGTCGTTTCATGACGACCAACACCCGCGTCGTTCGGGCCGCATGCCCGCATGACTGTCCCGATACGTGCGCCATGCACGTTACAGTGGAAAATGGCGTCGCTATCAAGGTCCAGGGCGATCCGGACCATCCGACGACCAAGGGTGTCTTGTGTACGAAAGTCTCTCGATACACTGAACGAACCTATCATCCGGATCGCTTGTTGCATCCGCTCAAGCGCGTCGGACCGAAGGGGAGCGGGCAATTCGTGCCAGTCAGTTGGGATGAGGCGCTTGACGAGATCGCCTCGCGACTGGGGGCGATTGCGGCACGCGAGCCCGAAGCAATTCTCCCCTACAGCTATGCTGGCACGATGGGATTCGTCCAAGGCGAATCGATGGCGGCAAGGTTCTTCAACAAGCTCGGCGCGTCCGACCTCGATCGCACGATCTGTGCGAGCGCCGGCGCCGCGGGGCTGCGCTACACGTACGGCGCTGGTGTCGGCATGCACGTCGAACACTTTGTCGACAGCAAGCTGATTCTCATCTGGGGCAGCAATCCGATTACGTCGAGCGTGCATTTCTGGGCCATCGCGCAGGAAGCCAAGCGTCGCGGTGCGAAGTTGATCG
Source organism: Pandoraea sp. XJJ-1 (assembly GCF_026802345.1). NCBI lineage: Bacteria > Pseudomonadati > Pseudomonadota > Betaproteobacteria > Burkholderiales > Burkholderiaceae > Pandoraea > Pandoraea sp. XJJ-1. Next base: position 4,819,669 of record NZ_CP113827.1, on the reverse strand, counting down.
CCATCGATCCCTATCGTTCGCTCACGGCGGAAAAGTGCCATCAGCACATTGCCTTGCTGCCAGGCACGGACGCGGCGCTGGCATTGGGCATGATGCATGTCCTGATCGATGAAGATCGCGTTGATCACGAATACATTGCGCGACACACGGTGGGCTACGCGCAGCTCAAGGAGCGCGTACGACGCTACACGCCGGCCCGCGTCGCGGAAATTTGCGGTATCTCCGAAGACACAATCACGACGTTGGCGCGCGAGTATGCGAACGCGAAGCCCGCGGCGATTCGTCTGAACTACGGCATGCAGCGAGCCAGAGGCGGCGGGCAGGCGACCCGCGCGGTCGCCTGCCTGCCGGCGCTGATCGGCGCGTGGCGCGATCCGGCGGGCGGGCTGCTGATGTCGGCGTCGGGTTACGCACCCGTTGATTCGGTGGCGCAGGCACGGCCCGATCTGCGGCCACATCAGGAAAAGCCGGCCCGCGTGGTGAACATGAGCGCGATCGGTGATGCCCTTTGCCATCCGGGCGACGATTCGTTCGGGCCGAAGATCGAGGCGCTGGTGGTCTACAACAGCAATCCAGTGGCGGTGGCACCGGAGTCGGGCAAGGTGGCGGCGGGCTTCGCCCGGGAAGATCTCTTCACCGTGGTGTTGGAGCATTTCCAGACCGATACTGCCGATTATGCGGACTTCGTGCTGCCGGCAACGACGCAGCTCGAGCATCTGGATATCCACAAGGCTTACGGCCATACCTATCTGCTGGCGAATAATCCGGCCATTGCGCCGCTCGGCGAAGCCAAGCCCAACTCGGAAATCTTTCGTCTGTTGGCGGGGCGCATGGGATGGCAGGAGGCTTGTTTCTCCGATACCGACGATCAATTGGCCGCGCAATCCATTCGCTGGGACGATGCTCGCATGGCAGGGGGTGACTGGGAGACCCTCAAGCGGAATGGGTGGATCCGATACGATCTGCCGGACGCGCCTTTTGCGAACGGGCAGTTCTACACGCCTTCGGGCAAGTGTGAGTTTTATTCCGAGCGCATGCTGCAGGAAGGTTTCGATCCGCTACCCGACTGGGTGCCGCCGTACGAATCGGTGGCGAGCAATCCGGATCTGGCGGCACGCTATCCCCTGGCAATGATTTCACCGCCCGCCCGTCACTTCCTGAATTCGAGCTTCGTGAACGTCGATAGCCTGCGTGCCTCGGTGGGAGAGCCGACGCTCGATATTCATCCCGCGGATGCCGCGCCTCGAGGCATTGAGAATGGCGGCGATGTGCGAATCTTCAACGATCGAGGCATCTTGAGCGCAAAGGCTCGGGTGACGGAGAAGGCACGTGAAGGCGTCGTGGTGGGTCTGTCTATCTGGTGGAAGAAACTCGCTCCGGACGGCAAGAATGCCAACGAGGTCACCAGCCAGCAGCTGACCGATCTGGGACGAGCGCCAACGTTCTACGATTGCCTGGTCGAAGTCGCGCCGGCATAAGACCGGTCGTCACGCCTGCCGATGCCGAGCTGACGCCGAGGAGCCCGCGATGCGTAACCCTGCTGCGATGCTCACACCGTTCCCGGTGTTCTCCGCATGCCGGCGTTCGATGTTTCGCGCCGCCGTGGGTTTAGCCGCCGGCTGGGCGGTACTGTTCGGTCTTGCCGGATGCGGCCAGGTCGGTTACTACGCGCAGTCGATTAACGGGCACTTCACCGTGTTGCATGAAGCGCAGCCGGTGTCCGATCTGCTTGCCGACCCATCGGTTGCCCCGCATTTGCGCACACGGCTGATAGAAGCCGAGCAAATCCGAAGCTATGCGGTGTCCGCGCTCGGTGAACCGGACAACGGGAGTTATCGTAGCTATGCGGACCTCAAGCGACCGTTCGTCGTCTACAACGTCTTCGCCGCGCCCGCGTTGTCGTTGAAGCTTCGCGAATCCTGCCTGCTGGTCGTCGGATGCGTCGAGTATCGGGGCTATTACTCTCGTGAATCCGCCGAGGCTTATGCGGCCGAGTTGCACCGAGATGGCTGGGAGACGTTCGTCGCGGGGATTCCGGCGTATTCAACGCTGGGCTATTTCGACGATCCACTGCTCAACACTTTCATCTATCTTCCGCGGGCGGAAGTGGCGCGGATGATTTTCCACGAACTCGCGCATCAGATTCTATTTGTTCGAGGCGATACGGCATTCAACGAGTCTTTCGCCGTGACAGTGGAAACCGTGGGCGTACGGCGCTGGCTGACCGCGCATCCCGACGCGGCCATGGAATACGAGCGATACGACGCGCACCGACGCCAGTTCCGTCAATTGGTGGAGGGTTATCGCAAGCGCTTGGAAACCCTGTACGACGGCTCGGAAACGAACGCGCAGAAGATCGCGACCAAGGACGCGCTGTTCGCCAGCATGCGTGCTGACTACGAGCGATTGAAGGCGTCCTGGGGTGGGTACAAGGGGTTTGACCTTTGGTTTGCCTCGCACTTGAATAACGCCAAAATCGGATCGTTCGCGACGTATAACCAGTGGGTGCCGGCGTTCATGGCGATGCTGGCGGAGGTGCATGACGACCTGCCAGCCTTTTATGCCGCCGTTAAAACCTTATCGAAGCGGCCAGAGGCCGAGCGCGTTGCAGCGCTCACCGCGCTAGACAGCACCCCGGCGGCCGCCGCAGCGCGCGACTTGCTCGACAAGCCGTTGCAGGCGCGGCGATAGACTGTCTGAGGAACACCGCAGAATCTGGATCCGAGCGTCCGAGCCCGGCGTTCGACGCGCGAAGGGCGAAGGGCGAAGGGCGAAGGGCGACACCGAGCCTTGAGCGTCAACGCGGCGCAGGTCGAACGTTGGAGATCCCGGATCTAAAGTGAGTGGCGGTGTCGCCGTTTCAGATGGGATACGGCGCCTCGCATCCCTCAGGCAATCACCGACTTCAGGTCGCCCAGCAGGGCATAAAGTTGCTTCTGCCTGTCTTCCGGCAGCCTTCCCAGGCGCTGCTCGATCCACTGTTCATGAGCACGAGCCATATCGGAGAACGCCTTCTTACCGCGTGGCGTGAGCTTGATCAGAAAGGCGCGCCGGTCATTGGCGACCGTCTGGCGCGTGACCCAACCTTCCTTCTCCAACTGATCGGTAATGCCCGTGACGTTTCCGCCGGTGACCATCATCCGCTTGCTAAGCTCCCCCATCTTCAGCCCCTCGGGGTGTCGGTCGAGTTGCGCGAGCAGATCGAAGCGAGGCAGCGTGCAATCGAAATCCTGGCGCAAGCGCGAGCGGATGTCTGTCTCGATCATGTTGGCGCAGGTGAGGAGACGCAGCCATAGCCGCAGGGCATCGTGCTCGCGATCGTGGGCTCGGGTTTCGAGATCGAGAGAGTCGGCGTCGGCGAGGCTCATGGTGGGCAACGTAAAATTTACAGTATGGAAATTTTAGGTTTGAAATAAACCCTCGGTCAAGCTGGGGTCGTTACGAAGTCCTGGTGCACGCGATGCCAGCAACCGGCAAACGGTGGCAGCAGTTGCTGCTTCGCCGACACGATAAAAAAAGGGCACCCGAAGGTGCCCTTTCGTCAAAGCCTAAGTGACAGAAGCTGTCAGCTTAGAACTTGTGACGGATACCAGCCGTAACGGCGAACTGGTTCGTGCTGTTCGCGAAGCCTTGGCCGTTCATCGACGCGCCGCCAGGAGCGTCGTTGTTGGCGTGTTGCCACAGACCAACCAGGTACGTGTCCGTGCGCTTCGACAGGAAGTAGTCGACGCCCAGGTTGACTTGGTGGTACTTCGGCGAAATATCGGTCGTGCCCGATGCCAGCTTCGTCCAGGTGTACGTGTAAGCCAGGCCCAGTTGCAGGGCCGGGGTCAGCATGTACTTGCCGTTCAGTTCGACGTTGTCGAACTTCCAGCTGCCGCCGCCGATGTAGTCATACTTGCTGTGGCTGTAGACCAGGCCAACCGTAGCCGGACCGAAGGCGTACGAACCGCCTGCCGAAGCAATGTATGCCTTGTCGCTGGAGGCCAGGCCGCCGGCGGTCATCGCCGTGTTCTGGTCGCCGCTCAGCAGCACGCCGCTCGAGTTGCTGCCCGGTGCGCCGAGGTACAAGTAGCCAGCGCCCAAGGTCAACGGACCGTTGGCGTAGCCCATACCAACCGACCATGCACGGTTGTTCGCGAAGCCCGTGCCCGTCGAACCGTTGTTAGCCGAGTTCGAGAAGCCGTACAGAGCGCCAGCGCTGAAGCCGTTGTAGTTGGCGGTCGTGTACTTGATCGAGTTGTTGATGCGGAACGAGTTGTTCAGGTTGTCGTTATCGAACGGGTGAGCGCCCGAATACGTTGCCCATTGGCTGCCCGAAGCGAACGGACCAACGAAGTCAACCACGGAGTCGTACTGACGACCGATCGACACCGTGCCAGCCGTTGCGCTGCTCAGGCCAACATAAGCTTGACGACCGAACAGGCGACCGCCTTGAGCCGACACGCCGTTGTTGACGTTGAAGCCGCTTTCCAACACGAAGATCGCCTTCAGGCCGCCGCCCAGATCTTCAGCGCCCTTCAGGCCCCAACGCGAACCTTGCAGGTTGCCGCTGTTCAGCGAAATGTTCTTGGTGGCGTTGCCCGTGCCGGCAACGTTGCCGCCCGTCTTGTTCACGTACGTGAAGCCACCGTCGATGATACCGTACAGGGTCACGCTGCTTTGAGCGTGAGCAGCGCCAGCGAATGCGCCGAGCACACCCAGAGCGAGAAGCGACTTTTTCATTGAGTGATCTCCAAAGGATTGTGAGATTTGTTTAACAAGGTCACTAGTGATAACGTCCTTGCTAATCAACTTCGCGAGAAGTTGGACGTAATGTAACAAATTCACTGTGGGCGGCAAAGGAAAAGGCCCGTTTTGCGCGGGTTTGCGGCGTCCTTTGTTTCGTTTACGCAACAGCCCGCAAACCGGCGTCCAGCGGGGCTTTCATGCCTTTGCGCCCGCGCAAGGCGCGCCGGACAAAGGCGCGTATCATCCGTGACGGACGTGACGCAATCGTCTGACGTCCCACATGGTGAAAAATCGAAGTGAGTTGAAAGTACGATGTTTTCCGACAGCCTGATCTCCGAACTTGACCGCGGCCTGCGAGCGATCGCCGGCGTTACGCAAGCCTCCCGCCCGACACCTGCTGTCGATGCATCCCCCGCTTCTATATTGAGTGACGCACCGATCGGCGACGACGCGTTGACGCCGCAAGAGCGGCGGCATGTTGCGGGTCTCATGCGCGTGAATCACGTGGGGGAGGTGTGCGCGCAGGCGCTTTATCAGGCGCAGAAGCTGGCGACAACGCGTCCGGAGCTGCGCTCCGCCTTCGAGCGCGCCGGCAAGGAGGAAGAAGATCACCTTGCCTGGACGGCGCACCGTCTCTCGGAACTCGGCTCGCGCCCGAGCCTGCTCAACCCGCTCTGGTATGCCGGCGCGTTTGCCATCGGCTTCGTGGCGGGCAAGTGCGGCGACAAAGTCAGCCTGGGCTTCGTGTCGGAGACGGAGCGGCAGGTCGAGCACCATCTTGATAGCCACCTCAACGACTTGCCACCGCACGACGTGCGCTCGCGCGCCATCGTCGACCAGATGCGCCGGGACGAGATCGAGCACGGTCAGGCGGCGCGCGACGCCGGCGGGATTGATCTGCCCGCCCCGATACAGCGCGTAATGCGCGCGGCCGCGAAAGTCATGACGACGACGGCCTACTATATATAGAGCACTTGAAATAGCGCGGCCGAAATAGAGCACTTGAATAAAGCACTTGAATAGAGCCCCTGAAGCGTTTCCTCGATTGACCCCCACCTCCCGTGTCGATCTTCCCCTCGTGTGGCGCGTGCCAACCGGCAGTTGCCGCGCCTTGGCTCGGCGTAAGTGCGCACTACTCGCTAGCGATAGTGCTGGCGGGCCTCCCGCGAGGCAGTATCTAAAGTTTGAGGTTCCACATTCACTATCGCAGTTATGTCTTTAATTTTCCTGACAAAATTCCGTTTTCCGGCTTTAGGAAAGTGAGCTAAGTCATTGTTCTGCCTAACAAATTCCCTCCGAAAATCGGGTGAAACGCTTGACCGCCCAAACACTCTCCTCTAAAGTGGGAAATAGTGTGAGAAAGTGTATTTTTGTGTGGTGTAGAGCACAAAATCTTTCTCGTTCGGCATGACGGGCAGGCGGACGAAACCTCACGGGAGCGCATGTGTTTCAGGGAGCCTCGGCACTTTCACTGGATGCGAAGGGACGGATGTCGATTCCGGCCCGGCATCGTGACGTGCTGCAAGGCGACGCGCAAGGCAAGGTGACAATCACCAAGCACCCCGACGGATGTCTGCTGCTGTTCCCGCGTCCCGAATGGGAAATCTTCCGCGGCAAGATCGCCGCACTGCCGATGGACGCGCACTGGTGGCGACGCATCTTCCTGGGCAACGCTGCCGACGTCGAGATGGATTCGGCGGGACGTGTCCTGGTGGCGCCCGAGTTGCGCGCGGCCGCGGGCATGGACAAGGAAGTCATGCTGCTGGGCATGGGCAGTCACTTTGAACTCTGGGATGCCGCGACGTACGCCGCCAAGGAACAGGCGGCAATGGCGCAAGGCATGCCGGATGCACTGAAAAACTTCACTTTTTGACAGATCAGGTGGTCCGACGAGCATGACGCACGCGGTGGAAACGGTTATGCAGCACCGCACGGTCCTGCTTGAGGAGGCCGTGGATGCCTTGCTGTGGCGCGACGACGGCGTCTACGTCGACGGCACCTTCGGCCGCGGCGGGCACAGTCGCAGGCTTCTCGAGCGGCTGGGCGCCAAGGGGAGGCTGATCGCGTTCGACAAGGATCCCCAAGCGATCGCGGAGGCGGCAAAAATTGCCGATCCGCGATTTTCGATTGAACACGACAGCTTTGCGACGTTGCGCGAGGCGCTAGCCCGCCGCGGTATCGACAAGGTGTCGGGGGTGTTGCTGGATCTGGGCGTGTCGTCACCGCAGGTCGACGACCCCGCGCGCGGATTCAGTTTTCGTTTCGACGGCCCGCTCGACATGCGCATGGATCCCACGCGCGGTGAGTCGGCCGCCGATTGGCTGGCCCGGGCAACGCTGGAAGACATGACGGAGGTCATCAAGGACTATGGGGAAGAACGGTTTGCTTTTCAGATTGCAAAGGCGCTTGTTGCTCGCCGGGCAAACGCCGATCGCCTCGGTCCACTCGTCAGCACACGCGAGCTTGCCGAGATCGTGGCGGGCGCCGTCAAGACCCGTGAGAAGGGCAAGGACCCGGCAACACGCACCTTTCAGGCTCTACGGATTCACGTCAATCAAGAGCTTGCGGACTTGCAGATAGCCCTCGACGTAGCGGCCGATGTCCTCGAAACGGGAGGCAGACTCGTGGCGATCAGCTTTCATTCGCTGGAAGACCGCATCGTGAAGCGCTTCATGCAAGCGCGCTCGAGTGCGCCGGTGGTGGACCGCCGCGTGCCCTTGCGTGCCCACGAAATTCCCGAACCGCCGTTCAAGGCCAGCCGCAAGATCAAGCCGTCCGCCGCCGAGGTGGAGGCGAACCCGCGTTCGCGCTCGGCCATCATGCGGGTCATGGAGCGGGTGTCACCATGAGCCGGCTCAATGCGCTTCTGCTCGTGTTGCTCATCGGCTGCGCGCTGTCGCTGATCAATGCCCAGTATCGGGCACGCGGTACGTTCGTCGAACTCAATCGCGAGCAGGCGCTCGAGCATCAATTGTTGCAGGACTGGGATCGCCTCCAGTACGAGCAGAGCGCGCAAAGCAAGAGTGCCCGCATCGAAAGCGTTGCGCGCAACGACCTGAAAATGCAGGCCGTCTCGCCCGGTCGCACGCAATATCTGTCCGCACCGGCCGGTAGCGCCGGCGCGATGGTTGACGTGCCGGTGCCGAGCGCGAGTGCCGCGTCCGCGCCCGAGAGCGGAGGCAAGCGATGAATCGCCGCAAGGACGCCAAGGCCAAGACCAAGGATGTGCAGTTCTCTGCCAGCCCGGTCCTGTCCGTGCGTCTGCCGATGTGGCGATCGAAGATGCTCGTCTTCGTGATATTCGGTGCGTTCGGATCGCTGGTCGCGCGCGCCTTCTGGATTCAGGGCCCGGGCAATGCCTTCTATCAGCGCCAAGGTGAGAGCCGTTACGAACGCACACTGGAGATGTCCGCCACGCGCGGCAAAGTGTTCGACCGTAACGGACAGGTGCTTGCCACCAGTCTGCCCGTCAAGGCCATCTGGGCCATTCCCGAAGACGTGCCCGACGATATCTCGACGCAACAGGTGCGCCAGCTCGCGCGTCTGCTCGAGATGGGCGAGCCGGATCTGCGCCGGAAGCTGAATCAGGAAAAGAGCTTCGTCTATGTGAAGCGCCAGGTGTTGCCGGACGTGGCCAAGCAGGTCGCCGATCTGGACATCCCGGGCGTGTACCAGCGCAAGGAATACAAGCGTTTCTATCCGGAAGGCGAGATCGCGGCCCACGTGGTCGGCTTCACGAACGTGGAAGACATCGGGCAGGAAGGCGTCGAGTTGTCGATGCAGAAGGATCTGGCGGCCACGCCGGGAAGCCGTCGCGTCATCAAGGATCGTCTCGGCCGGGTGGTCGAAGGTGTCGACATCCTGGCGCAGCCGCGCGACGGTCATGACATCACGCTCTCGATCGACAGCAAGATCCAGTTCCTCGCCTATAGCGAACTGAAAGACGCCATCGAGCGCACGGGTGCGAAGGCCGGCAGCGCCGTGGTGCTCGATGTACGCACGGGTGAAGTGCTGGCGCTCGCGAACCTGCCGACGTACAACCCCAACAACCGTGCCAACCTGACCGGCGCGCAGTTGCGCAACCGCGTGATGACCGACACGTTCGAGCCGGGCTCGATCATGAAGCCGATCACCATTGCCGCTGCCCTCGAAAATGGGCACGTGACGCCGACGTCGACGGTGATGACGACAGGCCGGGCCAACTTCTTCGGCGCGAACATCACGGACACGCACGACTACGGTCTGCTTACCGTGGCGGGCGTCATCCAGAAGTCCAGCAATATCGGCACCGCCAAGATCGCGCTGCAGATGAAGCCGCAGGAAATGTGGGACATGTTCACGAGCGTCGGCCTCGGCCAAGCGCCGAAGATCGGTTTCCCGGGCGCGGTGGCGGGGCGTTTGCGTCCGGCCAAGAGCTGGCGTCCGATCGAGCAGGCGACGATGGGCTACGGCTATGGCCTGTCGGCGTCGCTGATTCAACTGGCGCGTGCCTATACCGTGTTCGCGCATGACGGCGAGCTGCTGCCGATCTCCATTTACAAGACAGATGGCAGCGTCGTGAAGGGCACGCCGGTGATTTCTCCCGCGACGGCCCGCGAAGTGCGCAAGATGCTGGAAATGGTGACGTCGCCCGGCGGTACTGCCACGCGGGCGCAAGTGATCGGCTATCGCGTCGGCGGCAAGACCGGCACGGCGTACAAACAGTCGGGCAAGGGATACGACAAGAGCAAATATCGCGCGTCGTTCGTTGGCATGGCACCGATGTCCGAGCCGCGCATCATCGTGGCCGTCACGCTCGACGAGCCGGGGCGCGGGTCGCACTACGGTGGCGTGGCCGCCGGTCCGGCGTTCGCGGCGATCGTGGGCGGCACGTTGCGCGCGTTGAATGTGGTGCCGGATTCGCCGGTAACGAAGCTCGTCGTGAGCGACAAGGTGGAGGAGAGCGAGCCATGGGCACCGTGACCCCGACGCCGCACAACCCCGCCACGCTCGCGCTCATCGCCGACGCCGCCGAGCGCGCCACGCTGACGCAGGCGTGGGACTGGCTGCGCCGTACGGTGCCGGCCGGTGCAGCGCTGCAGGCTGACAGCCGTCGCGTGACGTCGGGCGATGTCTTCGTCGCGTACGCCGTCAAAGGCGCCGACAGCCGCGGTTTCATCGCCGACGCCGTGGAGCGCGGCGCTGCCGCAGTGCTTTGGCAGAGCGACGACTTCACTTGGCCAGCGTCGCTGGCCAGCCTCGCGAACGTGCCGGCGTTCGGCGTGCCGCGACTTGACTGGCTGGCAGGCCCGCTGGCGGCGCTCTGGTGCGGTGAGCCGAGCGTTGGCATGACGACGTTGGGCGTAACCGGCACAAACGGCAAGACATCGTGCAGTCAGTGGCTCGCGCAACTGTTGTCGAAAGCGGGCAAGCGCAGCGCGGTGATCGGCACGCTGGGTAGCGGCTTTCCCGGGCATCTGACGGTGACCGGGTTCACCACGCCCGATGCGGTCCAGTTGCAGCGCAGCCTGAGCGACCTGCGGGCGCAGGGCGCGGCGGCGGTCGCGATGGAGGTGTCGTCGCACGGTCTCTATCAGGGACGCGTGAACGGCGTGGCCTTCGACATCGCTGTCTTTACCAATCTGACGCAAGACCATCTCGATTACCACGGCACGATGGCCGAGTACGAGGCGGCGAAGACGCGTCTGTTCGACTGGCCGGGCCTCAAGGCGGCCGTCATCAATCGCGACGACGCGATGGGGCAACGCCTGCTCGCGCGTCTGGCCGGGAAGACGCCGGTCTATGAATACGGCCTGCATGGCGACGCGAAGTCGGCGCATGGCAACGTTGTGCTGCGCGCCGAGGATATCCGCGCGACCACTGCAGGTACGCGCTTCACGCTGTATCTCGGTGATCACAGTCAGCAGATCACTGTGCCGCTCATCGGCGAATTCAATGTGAGCAACGCGCTCGCCGTGCTGGGTGCGGCGCTCGCCGCCGGGGCGCCGCAAGACGCCGCCATTGCCGGGCTTGCCGCGCTCACCCCCGTGTCCGGGCGTATGGAGCAAATCGGACAGCCGGGGCAGCCGCTGGTCGTCATCGACTACGCGCACACCCCCGACGCACTCGATAAGACGCTCGACGCGTTGCGGCCGGTAGCCTCGGCGCGTGGCGGCAAGCTCGTCTGTGTCTTCGGCTGCGGGGGTGACCGCGATACGGGCAAGCGTCCGCAAATGGGCGCGGTGGCGGAGCGCCTGGCCGACGCCGTCGTGCTCACGAGCGACAACCCGCGCACGGAAGTGCCGGCCGACATCATGGCGCAAATCGCCGCGGGCCTTGCGCACCCGGGCGCGGCACGTTGCATCGAAGACCGGGCGAGCGCGATTCTGCAGGCCGTGCGCGGTGCGCAAGCCGCCGATGTCGTGCTCATCGCCGGCAAGGGACACGAAAGTACGCAGGAAATTATGGGTAAGAAAAGGCCGTTCTCCGATCAGGAGCATGCGCGTCTGGCACTCGCCGCGCGTGCGACCACCGTGCGCGGAGGTGGCGAATGACGATGATGTGGCAATTGAGCGATGCCCAGACCGCCGTTCGCGATTCGCACGTGACGGGCGCCCCAGCGACCGCCTTTGCGCGCATCGTGACCGACAGCCGCGCGGTGCAGCCGGGCGATCTCTTCGTGGCGATCCGGGGCGAGCGCTTCGACGCGCACGACTTCCTGGCCGACGTGGCGCGTGCCGGGGCGGCTGCGGTGGTCGCGTCGCGCGTGCCGGAAGGGTTCGCGACGCCGGCGCTCATCGTGCCCGACACGCGCATCGCGCTGGGCGAGCTGGCCGCTGCGTGGCGCCGCCGCTTCGCGATTCCCGTGGTCGCCGTCACCGGCAGTAACGGCAAGACGACCGTCAAGGAAATGATCTCGGCGATCTTCGCCGAGGCGGTGGGGGCCGAGGCGCGTCTGGCGACCGCCGGCAACCTGAACAACGACATTGGCCTGCCGCTCACGCTGTTCCGTCTGAACGGCAGCGACAAGCTGGCGGTGCTGGAGCTGGGCATGAATCACCCCGGCGAAACGGCGTACCTCGCGGCGATTGCACAACCGACGGTGGCCGTCATCAACAACGCGCAGCGAGAACATCAAGAGTTCATGGTGAGCGTGGCCGCTGTCGCCGAAGAGCATTCAGCCGTGCTGGCAGCGCTGTCCCACGACGGGGTTGCCGTATTCCCTGCGGAGAGCGAATTTGCGCCGATGTGGCGCGAGATCGCAGGCAAGCGCCGTGTGCTCGACTTCGCGCTCGATGGCCGCGCCGCTGTCTCCGGACGCTACGACGTCGCAACGCGCGTACTGCGTGTAACGTCGCCGGCCGGTGAGTTTTCGCTTGCATTGCCGCTGCTCGGTGAGCACAACGCGCGCAATGCGTTGGCTGCGATTGCCTGTGCGTTGGGTGCGCATGTCGACATTGGCTCGATCGTGCGGGCACTCGAAGGGTTTTCCGCCGTCAAAGGCCGTCTCCAGGTGTCAACGCTCTCCAGGGGGCCGCTCGCGGGTGTCACATTGATCGATGACACCTATAATGCGAACCCCGATTCGGTCCGCGCCGCGATCGACGTGTTGGCGCAGACGCCGGCCCCACGGGTGCTGGTGCTCGGCGACATGGGCGAAGTCGGCGACAACGGACCGGCGTTTCACCGCGAGGTGGGCGAGTACGCCGCCCAGCGCGGTATCGATCGTTTGCTCGCGATGGGCGACCAGACGACAGCCAGTGTCGCGGCCTTCGGTGACGGCGGCGAGCATTTTTCCGACGTGACGGATGTGGCGCCGCTCGTGGCCGAGCTGAATGCCACGTTGAGCGCGCCGGCCACGATATTGGTCAAGGGAAGCCGCTTCATGCGGATGGAGCGCGTGCTTGAGCAGTTGCGCGCGACGAGTGAAAGCGGGGGCGGCAACGCCCCTGCCAAGTGAAAAAGGATTGATGGAATGTTGCTGACGTTGGCGCAATGGCTGCAAGCGGATGCGAGCTATTTGCGCGTGTTCAACTACCTGACGTTTCGGGCCGTGATGGCAAGCCTCACGGCGCTGGTGATCGGGCTCTCGTTCGGGCCGATGGTCATCCGCAAGCTCGCCGAAATGAAGGTGGGCCAGGCGGTGCGTACCGATGGCCCGCAGACTCACCTTGTGAAGTCGGGCACGCCCACGATGGGCGGTGTGCTGATTCTCATCGGTATCACGGTCGCCACGCTGCTGTGGGCGGACCTGAGCAACCGCTTCATCTGGATCGTACTGACCGTTACGCTGGGCTTCGGCATCATCGGCTGGATCGACGATTACCGGAAGGTCGTCTACAAGGACCCCCGCGGCATGTCGTCGCGCGAGAAGTACTTCTGGCAGTCGATCATTGGCCTGTTCGCCGCGATCTATCTGGCGTTCTCTGTGTCGGAGACGAGCAATCTGAAGGTCTTCGAGCTGTTCATCAGTTGGGTGCGTAACGGCTTCCCGCTCGATCTGCCCCCGAAGGCCGACTTCATCGTGCCGTTCTTCAAGACGATGAGCTACCCGCTGGGCGTGTTCGGTTTCATTGCGCTCACGTACTTCGTCATCGTCGGTTCGTCCAACGCGGTGAACCTGACCGACGGTCTCGACGGTCTCGTCATCATGCCGGTCGTGCTGGTCGGCGCGGCCCTCGGCGTGTTCGCGTATGTGATGGGTAACGTCGTGTACTCGAAATACCTGCTGTTCCCGCATATTCCGGGCGCGGGCGAATTGCTCGTGTTCTGTTCGGCGATGTCGGGCGCGGGGCTTGCGTTCCTCTGGTTCAACACACACCCGGCCCAGGTGTTCATGGGCGACGTGGGGGCGCTGGCGCTCGGCGGCGCGCTCGGCACGGTGGCCGTGATCGTGCGTCAGGAAGTCGTGCTCTTCGTGATGGGGGGCGTGTTCGTGGTGGAAACGTTGTCGGTGATGCTGCAGGTGACGTGGTTCAAGTACACGAAGCGGCGCTTCGGAGAAGGGCGACGCATCTTCAAGATGGCGCCGCTGCACCACCACTTCGAATTGTCCGGATGGAAGGAAACGCAGGTGGTGGTTCGCTTCTGGATCATCACGCTGATGCTGGTGCTGATCGGTCTGTCGACGCTGAAGTTGCGCTGACGAGGCCCGGGGCCCGCGAAAAGGTGACCTTGTGAAATGACAATGTCGCCTTTTCGCAAAGCAGGACTCAAGGTAAGGCCGCTCGCGCCGATAGCGGAATATCGGTGACGTTGAGGTGATGCATTCGTCGGTGGTGTGAATCGATAAAAGGGAAAGAGCGACGTGTTCGGCGAGAAGTTTGGTGAATCCTGGCAACCGCGTGTCCTGATCCTGGGTCTGGGAGAGTCCGGCCTGGCGATGGCACGTTGGTGCGCGCGTTACGGCTGCCATGTGCGGGCGGCCGACACGCGCTTTGCGTCGTCGGAGACACCGCCGAATGTTCTCGCCTTGCGTGCCGACGCCGCGCAGGCCGAATTCGTCGGCGGTGCATTCGGGGCGCAGGTCGATACGCTGCTCGCCGACATTGAACTGATCGGTATCAGCCCAGGCCTCTCGCCGCTCGCCGCCGATGTGGCGGCGCTGCTGACGGTGGCGGCCGAGCGGGGCATTCCCGTGTGGGGCGAGATCGAATTCTTCGCGCAGGCGCTGCGCCACATGCACGCGACGAGCGGCTACGCACCCAAGGTGTTGGCCATTACCGGCACGAACGGCAAGACGACGACCACGAGTCTGACGGGGTTGCTATGCCGTCGCGCCGGCAAGCGCACGGCGGTCGCGGGCAATATCAGCCCGACGGCGCTCGACCGTCTGAGCGAATGCATCGCCGACGCCACGTTGCCCGATGTCTGGGTGCTCGAACTTTCCAGCTTTCAGCTCGAGGCCACGCATTCTCTCGCGCCCGATGCGGCCGCGATTCTCAATATCACGCAGGACCATCTGGACTGGCATGGCGATATGGAGGCCTATGCCAAGGCCAAGGCGCGCATTTTCGGCCCGCAGACCGTTCGCGTGCTCAATCGCGACGATGCTCGCGTGATGGGTTTCGCCACGCCCGAGGCCAATGTCGTGACCTTCGGCACCGGCAAGCCCGAGGCCGTGGGCGACTTCGGCCTGGAGATGGAGGGCGGGATGTCGTGGCTGGTCGAGGGCTTCTCGCGCGACGACGCCCCGCCGGCGCCGAAGCGCCGCAAGGCCGGTGCCGTGGAGGCGACGCTCGAGGTGATCGGCAAACGCCTCATGCCCGCCGACGCGCTGCGCATCCGCGGTCAGCACAATGCCGCCAACGCGCTGGCGGCGCTCGCGCTCACGCGCGCCATCGACCTGCCGATGGCCAAGCTCTTGCACGGCTTGCGCGAATACCCGGGCGAGCCGCATCGCGTGCAGCTCGTCGGCGCGATCAACGAAGTCGAGTATTACGACGACAGCAAGGGCACCAACGTGGGCGCGACGGTTGCGGCCATCAACGGCCTGCAGAAGACGTTGCTCCTGATCGTCGGCGGCGACGGCAAGGGGCAGGACTTCTCGCCGCTGGCCAACCCCGTGGCGCATCACGCGCGCGCCGTGTTGTTGATCGGCCGCGACGCGCCGCAGCTGCGCGAAGCGCTGGCCGACACGGGCGTCGATCTGATCGATGCCCCGACGCTCGAAGCCGCCACGCGAGACGCTGCGAAGCTGGCCCAGCCGGGCGACGCGGTGCTGCTCTCGCCGGCCTGCGCGAGCTTCGACATGTTCCGCAACTACGAGCATCGCGCGCAAGTGTTTCGCGACACCGTGGTTGATCTGGCCGCCGACGCGGGGGTGATGCTATGAACCGTATCAAGTCGTTCTTCAGCAAGAAGCGTCAGGCCGGCTTTGCCGGGGCAGGTACGGCGGCCGCTCCGGGCGCCGCGACCCATGCCGCGAGCCGTACGCTCGGCAGCATCAAGCCGACCCGCTCACGCATGCTCGAATACGATCACGCGCTCGTCTGGGTGGTGATTTCGCTGCTGTCGCTGGGGCTGGTGATGGTGTATTCGGCATCGGTCGCGCTGCCGGACTCGCCGAAGTACAGCGGATACACGACGTACCACTTTCTCGTGCGTCACATCGTCTCGCTGACGATCGGACTGGTCGCGGCCCTCATTACGCTGCGTATTCCGGTCAAGACACTCGACAAGCTCGCGCCCAAGGTCTTTCTGCTGGCGCTGATGTTGCTCGTGATCGTGCTGATCCCGCACCTGGGCAAGGGCGTGAACGGCTCGAAGCGCTGGATTCCATTCGGAGTGCTCAATCTGCAGCCGTCGGAAATCATGAAGCTCGCGGTCACGCTGTACGCCGCGAACTACACCGTTCGCAAGCAGGAATTCATGCAGAGCTTCCGCAAGGGCTTCTTGCCGATGGGCGTCGCCGTTGTGTTCGTCGGTATGTTGCTGCTGCTCGAGCCGGACATGGGCGCCTTCATGGTGGTCGCGGCCATCGCGATGGGGGTGCTGTTCCTCGGCGGCGTGAACGGTCGCCTGTTCGGCGGACTGGCGCTCACGGCCGTGGGCACGTTCGCCATGCTGATCTGGTTGTCGCCGTGGCGTCGCGAGCGGATTTTCGCGTATCTCGATCCGTGGCGCGAGGACTACGCGCTCGGCAAGGCTTACCAGCTCACGCATTCGCTCATCGCGTTTGGACGCGGTGAATGGACTGGCGTGGGGCTGGGCGGGAGCATCGAGAAACTGCACTACCTGCCCGAAGCGCACACCGACTTCATCCTCGCGGTGATCGGCGAAGAGTTCGGCTTCGTGGGCGTGCTGGTCGTCATTCTGCTCTTTTACTGGATGGTGCGCCGAGCATTCGAGATCGGCCGTCAGGCACTGGCGCTCGAACGCACGTTCGCCGGCCTGCTCGCGAAGGGCGTGGGCGTGTGGCTCGCTTCGCAGACCTTCATCAACATGGGCGTGAATCTGGGCTTGCTGCCGACCAAGGGCCTCACGCTGCCGCTGGTCAGCTACGGCGGCTCGGGCATCTTGCTCAACTGTGTGGCCGTGGCGATTCTGCTGCGGGTCGATTACGAGAACCGCGTGTTGATGCGGGGAGGAAAAGTATGACCGAGCGCGCCACCGCGATGTCGGCCCCGGAAACGAAGACGCGCACGCTGCTGGTGATGGCCGGCGGCACGGGCGGTCACGTCTTCCCGGGGCTCGCGGTCGCCAACTTCCTGCGTGTGCAGGGGTGGCGCGTGGTGTGGCTTGGGAATGCGGCAGGCATGGAAGCGACGCTCGTGCCGAAGTACGACATTCCGATGGCGTTCGTGAAGTTCGGCGGCTTGCGCGGCAAGGGCCCGATGACCAAGCTGCTGCTGCCGCTCAATCTGCTGCGCGCGTTCTGGCAGAGCTTCCGCGCGATCCGCCGCGTCAAGCCGAACGTGGTGCTCGGGATGGGCGGCTACATCACCTTCCCGGCGGGCATGATGGCGTCGCTACTGGGGCGTCCGCTCGCGCTGCACGAGCAGAATTCGGTGGCCGGCATGGCGAACAAGGTCCTTGCGCGCGTGGCCGACAAGGTGCTGCTCGCGTTCCCCGACACCATCGCCGGCGGCGAATGGGTCGGCAATCCGATCCGTGCCGACTTCGACGAGATGGTGCCGCCGGCCGAGCGCTACCGCGCGCGCACCGGGCCGCTGCGTATTCTGGTGGTGGGCGGCAGCCTCGGCGCGACGGTGCTCAACGAGATCGTGCCCAAGGCGCTGGCGAAGCTGGCGCGCGACGCGCGTCCACAAGTCACGCACCAGGCGGGCGTTAAACATATTCAGACGCTGCAGGCGAACTACGCGGCAGCGGGGGTGACGGTCGATGCCGTGCCGTTCATCGACGACATGGTCGCGGCTTACGCGGCGGCGGATCTGGTGATCTGTCGGGCGGGCGCGATGACGGTGGCCGAAGTTGCGGCGGCGGGCGTGGCGGCGTTGTTCGTGCCGTTCCCGCATGCCGTCGACGACCATCAGACAACCAATGCGCGTTTCCTCGCCGACAAGGGCGCGGCAACGCTGATCGACCAGCGCGAGCTGTCGGTCGAGACCCTGGCCGAGTGGTTGCGCCGTCAGACGCGCGAATCGCTGCTCGCGATGGGAGAGAAAGCCAGGGCGCTCGCCAAGCCGGACGCCACCGAACAAGTGGCGCGCGTGTGCGCGGCTCTGGCCAAGGATTGAAATGAAACACATCGTCAAACACATTCACTTCGTCGGCATTGGCGGCTCGGGCATGAGCGGCATTGCCGAGGTGTTGCTCAACCTGGGGTATCAGGTGAGCGGCTCCGATCTCGGCGACAACGCGGTGACGCAGCGCCTCGTCAGTCTTGGCGCGCGCGTGGCCCGCGGCCACGCGGCCGAGCATATCGAAGGGGCGGACGCCATCGTCGTGTCCACCGCCATCACGGCGGACAATCCGGAAGTGCTCGCGGGGCGTGCCCGCCAGATCCCCATCGTGCCGCGCGCGCTGATGCTCGCCGAACTCATGCGCCTGAAGCAGGGCATCGCCATTGCCGGCACGCACGGCAAGACAACCACGACGAGTCTCGTGGCGAGCGTGCTTGCGCAGGGTGGGCTCGATCCGACGTTCGTGATTGGCGGCCGACTGAACAGCGCCGGCGCGAACGCCAAGCTCGGCACGGGCGACTTCATCGTGGTAGAGGCCGACGAATCGGACGCCTCGTTCCTGAACCTGAATCCGGTCATTGAGGTCATCACGAACATCGATGCCGATCACATGGACACCTATGGACACGACTTCGCGCGTCTGAAGCAGTCGTTCGTGGCGTTCACGCAGCGCCTGCCGTTCTATGGCATCGCCGTGCTGTGCGTGGACGATTCGAACGTGCGCGAGATCCTGCCGTTCGTCTCCAAGCCGATCGTGCGTTACGGCCTGTCGGAAGACGCACAGGTGCGCGCCATCGATGTGCGTGCGGACGCCGGCCAGATGCGCTTCACCGTGCTGCGCCGGTTCGGCGCCGGTGCCGCGCCCCTCGACATCACACTGAACCTGCCGGGTGAGCACAACGTGCGCAACGCGCTGGCGGCGATTGCGATCGCGACCGAACTTGAGGTGCCGGACGCTGCTATCCAGCAAGCGCTAGCCGAATTCAACGGCGTGGGCCGGCGCTTCCAGCGCTACGGCGACATCGCGCTGCCGAAGTCGAGCGGCGGCGGCACGTTCACGTTGATCGACGACTACGGACATCACCCGGTCGAGATGGCGGCAACGCTCGCGGCGGCCCGCGGCGCGTTCCCGGGACGTCGCATCGTGCTGGCCTTCCAGCCCCATCGATACACGCGTACGCGCGATTGCTTCGAAGACTTCGTGAAGGTGTTGTCCGACGCTGACGCCGTGGTGCTCGGCGAAGTCTATTCGGCCGGGGAGGCGCCCATCGTGGCGGCCGACGGTCGGGCCCTGTCGCGCGCCCTGCGCGTGGCGGGCAAGGTAGAACCGGTTTTCGTGGAAGACGTTGCGCAACTGCCCGACGCCATTCTGCAAGTCGCCCGTGCGGGCGACGTCGTGATCACCATGGGTGCCGGCTCCATCGGCGCGGTGCCCGGCAAGTTGCAAGTTCAGCAAGGAGTTTGAAGTGAGTGCTTTCGATCCGAAACGTTTCGGCAAGGTGGGCGTCCTGATGGGCGGGCGCTCGGCCGAGCGTCAGATCTCGCTGATCTCGGGCAATGGCGTGCTCGAAGCCCTGCGCGCGCGCGGGGTGAATGCGCATGCGTTCGATACCGGCATGCACGACCTCGCGGCGCTCGCCGCGCAGAAGTTCGACCGGGTGTTCATCGCGCTGCATGGCCGCTATGGCGAAGACGGCACGCTGCAAGGCGTGCTCGAGCATCTGGGGGTTCCGTACACCGGCAGCGGCGTGTTGGCCTCCGCGCTGGCGATGGACAAGGAGATGACCAAGCGCGTATGGATCAACGAAGGGCTGCCGACGCCGCGCTTCGCGATGCTGAGCGCCGACAGCGACTTCGATGCCGTGGCCCGCGATCTCGGCCTGCCGCTCATCGTCAAGCCGTCGCGCGAAGGCTCGACGATTGGCCTGACAAAGGTCACCGAGGCGTCGCAACTGAAGGCGGCCTTCGAGAAGGCAGTCGCCCTGGATCCGGACGTCCTCGCCGAAGAATTCATCGATGGCGACGAACTGACCGTGCCGGTGCTTGGCGTGGGCACGAAGGGCGCGGCGGCCGCGCGTGCGCTGCCGGTGATCCGCATCGTGGCGCCAGACGCGAACTACGACTACCAGAACAAGTATTTCAAGGACGATACGCGCTACGAATGCCCGCCGCCGCTATCGGTGTCGTTGCAGGAGGAGGTGCAGCGCCTGGTGCTGCGCGCCTATCTCGCGCTGGGCTGTCGTGGTTGGGCGCGCGCCGACGTGATGCTGCGCAAGCGTGACAACAAGCCGTTCCTGCTGGAGATCAATACCTCGCCGGGCATGACGGGCCATTCGCTGGTGCCGATGTCGGCGCGCGCGGCGGGACTGTCGTACGAAGACTTGGTTGTCGAAATCCTGGCCACCGCGACGCTCGATCTGCATCCGAACGCGCAGTGGAAACCCGAGTAAAACCTTGAACGCGTTGAAGAACGCCCCGATACGGAAAGCAAATCGCCATGTGGCAAAACGTACGCCTGCTCAACGCCATCGCGAGTGCGCTCGTCGCACTCGTCGTGCTGGCGGCGCTCGCTGCGGGCGGCCATTGGCTGATTCAGCGGCCGATCTTCACGCTGACGGCGGTGCAGATCGATGGGGACGTGTCTCACATCAACGGTCCGACCTTGCGCGCGAATGCCGTCTCGCGCCTGAAGGGCAATTTTTTCACGATCGATCTGGACGCCACGCGAGCGGCGTTCGAGGCCGTGCCGTGGGTGCGCCATGCAAGCGTGCGACGTGTGTGGCCGAACCGGCTCTCGGTGACGATCGAGGAATACAAGCCGCTGGCCACGTGGAACGATGGCCGTCTGGTGAGTGTGGACGGCGAGCTGTTCGCGGCGAATCTGGCCGAAGCCGAGGACGACGGCAAGCTGCCCGAGTTCGCCGGCCCGCCGGGCAGCGAAAAGGATGTGACGGCGCGGTACTACGACTTCGTGAGGTGGTTCGCGCCGCTGAAAATGAAACCCGAAGCGGTCACGCTGTCGAATCGTTACGCATGGAGCGTACGGCTCTCCGGGGGAGTGCAACTGGCGCTGGGACGGGAGCGAACCGCCGAATCCCTCGCCACACGCAGCAGGCGTTTCGTACAAGCGTATCCGCAGGTAGCGGCGCGCTGGGGAAATCAGATCGAGTATGCCGATCTGCGTTACCCGAACGGTTTTGCCGTGCGTGCCGCGGGCATGCGTTTCTTGAGCGAAGACCAGGCCAAGAAGCTTGCCGCGGCACCGGTGCAAAAGCGGGATTCGCAAAAGCCGGCCGTTGCACAACCTGCCGCGCGGCAGAAGCGAAGCCAGTGAGACTTCAGGACTTACACACGCTATGAGCAAAGATTACAAGGATCTGTTGGTCGCCCTCGATATCGGCACGTCGAAAGTCGTGGCGGTGGTGGCCGAACTGCGCCCTGAAGGCCGCTATGAAGTGATTGGCCTCGGCCAGAGCGAATCGCGCGGGCTGAAAAAAGGTGTCGTGGTGAACATTGAGGCCACGGTGCAGTCCATTCAGCGTGCACTCGAAGAAGCCGAGTTGATGGCCGACTGCAAGATCACCAACGTGTTCACAGGCATTGCCGGCAGCCACATTCGCAGCTTCAATTCGAGCGGCATGGTGGCGATCAAGGACAAGGAGGTGACGCAGGCCGACGTGGCGCGCGTCATCGAGACGGCCAAGGCGATCAACATCCCGACTGACCAGCAGGTGCTGCATATCCTCACGCAGGAATTCATCATCGATGGTCAGGAAGACGTGCGCGAGCCGATCGGCATGAGCGGCATCCGCCTTGAAGTGAAGGTGCATATCGTGACCGGCGCCGTCTCGGCGGCGCAGAACATCGTGAAGTGCGTGCGCCGGTGCGGCCTCGAAGTGAACGACCTGATTCTGCAACCGCTCGCGTCGAGCATTTCGGTGCTCACCGAAGACGAGAAGGAACTGGGCGTGGTGCTGATCGACATCGGCGGTGGCACGACCGATATCGCGATCTTCAGCGAAGGCGCGATTCGTCACACGGCCGTGATTCCGATTGCGGGCGATCAGATCACGAGCGACATCGCGATGGCGGTGCGCACGCCGACGCCGGATGCGGAAGACATCAAGATTGCGCACGGCATCGCCAAGCAGTCGCTGGCCGATCCGGACGAAATGATCGAAGTGCCGGGGCTGGGCGAGCGCGGTCCGCGCACCCTCTCGCGTCAGGCGCTGGCGGCGGTGATCGAGCCGCGCGTCGAAGAGCTGTTCTCGCTGGTGCAGCAGGTGGTGCGCGAGTCGGGGTACGAAGAACTGCTGTCCTCGGGCATCGTGCTCACCGGCGGCGCGGCGATGATGCCGGGCATGGTCGAGTTGGGCGAGGACATCTTCCTCAAGCCGGTGCGCATTGGCGTGCCGGAGTATGCGGGCGGCCTGGCCGACGTGGTGCGCAGCCCGCGCTACGCGACCGCGATGGGGCTGCTGCTCGAAGGACGTTCCCAACGCATGCGCGGGCGCAAGGTCGCGGTGCAGTCGGGGCAGGCGAATCAGGTCTGGTCGCGCATGCGCGACTGGTTCTTCAGCAATTTTTAATGGTGTTTTTTGAGGGGTGTGGATTCGGTGTTGAAAACACGCGTGGCTTACCCGAGCTGCCCGTGACCCGCAATACCGGATCTGCTTTTATATCACTGGAGGCGCTATGAACTTTGAAATGTTGGAAACGGAAACCAACGGCACCATCATCAAGGTGGTGGGTGTTGGTGGCGCTGGCGGCAATGCCGTCCAGCACATGATCAACCGGGGTGTGCAGGGCGTGGACTTCATCGCCATGAACACCGACGCTCAGGCACTCGGCCGCTCGCAGGCCAGCGTGAGCATCCAGCTCGGCAAGACCGGTCTGGGCGCAGGCGCCAAGCCGGAGATGGGACGTGCGGCGGCTGAAGAAGCCCGTGAGCGCGTGGCCGACGCCCTGCGTGGGGCGCACATGGTGTTCATCACCGCCGGTATGGGCGGCGGCACGGGCACGGGCGCGGCACCGGTGGTGGCGCAGATTGCCAAGGAAATGGGCATTCTGACCGTCGGCGTGGTGTCGAAGCCGTTCGAGTTCGAAGGCGGCAAGCGCATGCGCGTGGCCGAGACGGGCGCGCAGGAGCTGGAAGACAACGTCGATTCGCTGATCGTCGTGCTCAACGACAAGCTGTTCGAAGTCATGGGCGACGACGCCGAGATGGACAAGTGCTTCCAGTGCGCCGACGACGTGCTGCATAACGCCGTGGCCGGCATCGCCGAAATCATCAACGTCGACGGTCTGGTGAACGTCGACTTTGAAGACGTGAAGACGGTGATGGGCGAACAAGGCAAGGCCATGATGGGGACGGCGACGGTGGCAGGTGTCGATCGTGCGCGTCTGGCGGCCGAGCAAGCCGTGGCGAGTCCGCTGCTCGAGGGTGTGGACTTGTCGGGTGCGCGTGGCGTGCTGGTCAATATCACGGCATCGCGTTCGCTGCGTCTGTCGGAAACGCGTGAAGTGATGAACACCATCAAGAGCTACGCTGCCGAAGACGCGACCGTGATTTTCGGTACCGTCTACGACGACAAGATGGGCGATGCGCTGCGCGTGACTGTTGTGGCAACCGGCCTGGGCCGCGCTGTCGCGAAGAAGGCTGCCGCACCGATGACGTTGCTCAAGACCGGTACCGACAATATGCCGATCGCCACCGGCCACGTGCCGAATGTCGGTCAGGCGGGCGGTACGGACTACGGCGCGCTCGATACGCCGGCCGTGTGGCGCAGCACGCGCGAGACCGCGGCGTCGCACGTTGCCGCATTGCAGGAAAAGGGTGTCGACACGTACGACATTCCGGCCTTCCTGCGCAAGCAAGCCGACTGACAGGGTCGCGCGCGGACCAGGTGCCAGTGCCTGGTGCCGCCGCACCTTGGGAATCGCGAGGCCTATGCAGGTCGTCGTGAGGATTCGTCGTCGCTCCAACGACCATGCCATGTGGCGTGGGGATGGCGCGCCGCAGTACGAGTCCGCATGACGATACGGCGAGGTTGTGAAGACGCGAGATGCCGTATCGCTGCGACAACCAGCATCGCAAGCGGTGTCTACCCTTCACAGGTCACGAACGTTACGGGTAAGCGTTCGGATCCCTGACCCGGTCTCGCGGATCTGTCCCCCGACCGCTGCGGCATGCCTCCGTCGCGGCGGCCGGGGTGCCCCGACGATGGGCGACGCCCGGGCTTTGGCCTGATGTCGATTTTTGAAACGGCCTATTTCGTGTCGCGATAGGGATGTGGACGAATCGATGCGGCAGAATTCGGAATGTTTAGTAACGAAGCGTTGCGTTTGTGGCACAGCGATGAAGGCTTCCATCTGGTATAATTGCATCTATGGTCACTAGCGTCTGATAGTTTAAATAAATAGCATGCTCAAGCAGCGCACTCTCAAATCCATCGCCAAGACAGTCGGCATCGGCTTGCACTCCGGTCGCAAGGTCGAGTTGTCGCTGCGTCCGGCGCCGCCCAACACGGGCATCGTCTTCTGCCGTACCGATCTGAATCCTCCTGTGGAGATTCCGGCGTCGGCGATGGCGATTGGCGACACGCGTCTTGCGTCGGTGCTGCAGAAAGAGGGCGCGCGGGTCTCCACTGTGGAGCACCTGATGTCGGCATGCGCGGGGCTGGGCATCGACAATCTGTATGTCGATGTGACGGCCGAAGAAATTCCGATCATGGACGGCAGCGCAGCAACGTTCGTCTTCCTGATTCAGTCGGCGGGCATCGAAGAGCAGGCGGCCGCCAAGAAATTCATTCGTGTGACGAAGCCGATCGAGATTCGCGAAGGCGACAAGTTCGCCCGTCTCGAGCCGTACGAAGGCTTCAAGCTCAAGTTCACCATCGATTTTCGTCACCCGGCGGTCGATCGTACCGGTCAGGCGCTGGAGATCGACTTTGCCGATACGTCCTACGCGAAGGAGATTGCGCGCGCCCGTACGTTCGGCTTTGCGCATGAGGTCGAGATGCTGCGCGAACTGGGCCTGGCGCGCGGCGGCAGCATGGACAACGCCATCGTGCTCGACGAGTACCGCATCCTGAACAACGACGGTCTGCGTTACGACGACGAGTTCGTGAAGCACAAGATGCTCGACGCCATCGGCGACCTGTACGTGATTGGCCATCCGCTGCTGGCGTCCTACACGGCGTACAAGTCGGGGCACGGTCTGAACAACCAGCTCTTGCGCGAGCTACTCGCACAAGAGGCCTATGAGATTGTCACGTTCGAGCACGCCGAAGACGCACCGCGCGGCTTCCAGTTCGAGCCGCAGACCCAGTTCGCGTAAATCGCGCAGGCCATAGGAAGCGCCGGCGGGTGGGGCGCGGATGTAACAAAACGAAAGCGCCGACTCTGCGGCGCTTTTTTATTTGACGCGCGTGCCAAATCGGCGTTGCGCTTGAATGCGTCGCGCCATGGCGACCGACGGATTCAAGGCTTGCGCGGACCGCCGTAGGAATGGCGGGCCACCAGGCGAGCCAGGGCATCGCGAAGCGGGGATGGCTCCAGCGCGTCGCGCAGATCGCGCAGGCTGACAAGGCCCTGCCGGGACAGGCGCGCCTCCTTGGGCGGCTTCTGGGGTTCGGGCGCCGTGATGCTCACACGGATCCGGATCGTGCGAATCAGCCAACCGCGTGTCGCCAGCCCCTCGATCAGTGACGGCGTTTGCTGGCGCAGCCGAGCCGCCAGTGCATTATTGGCGACGAGGAAGACCAGGGCGCCCTCGCGCGGCGGTGCTAGCCGGACGCTGCCGCTGAGCGCGGCGGGTAACAACGCGTGTACGTCTCGCTCGAGTCGACCCAGTTGTTCGGCGGCGGCCAGCAAAGAGCCGGCGCCGTCGGAGGCGCACAGCAGATCGGTGAGCGGGCGGGCAACGCGGGGAGCTTTGGGTCGTTTCATATGATGAGACAGAGGTTGCCGCGTATTTTACCCCGCCATCGGGCGTCACCTCGGTCCGAACGCCGAAAACGCCGGACGGCCCGCGTCCGAGGCCAGCGGGACGCGCCATGACAGCATGCTAGAATCCTTTTTTTAGTATAGGTATCGAACCGGCGAGAGGCCTGAGTGCCAAACACCGGTGACCCGCAGCGCGCAGGCGCGTTGGGCGATTCGGCACGCGTGGGGCAAAACCCCTGAAGCGTTGCGAAGTTTGCCGACCGACTGCACGATTGCGAACGACATTTGCCGCCCTAACCAGTGATCCGATGATTCCCGGTCTTCTTAAAAAAGTATTTGGCAGCCGTAACCAGCGGCTTATCAAGCAGTACCAGAAAACCGTCTCGGCGATCAACGCCCTCGAGCCGCAGATCGCCCAGCTGAGCGATGAGCAACTGCGCGGCAAGACCGAGGAATTCAAGCAACGTATCGCCCAGGGGGCGAGCGTGGATTCGTTGCTGGTCGAAGCCTTTGCGGTGTGCCGCGAAGCCGGCAAGCGCGTCCTCAAGATGCGCCACTTCGACGTTCAGCTGATTGGCGGCATGGTGCTGCACTTCGGCAAGATCGCCGAAATGCGCACGGGCGAAGGCAAGA
The DNA here is from genome assembly GCF_026802345.1 of Pandoraea sp. XJJ-1. Classification (NCBI taxonomy): domain Bacteria; kingdom Pseudomonadati; phylum Pseudomonadota; class Betaproteobacteria; order Burkholderiales; family Burkholderiaceae; genus Pandoraea; species Pandoraea sp. XJJ-1. The sequence continues at coordinate 4,793,234 of NZ_CP113827.1, read as the reverse complement.
CGCTCGTTGCGACATTGCCCGCCTATCTGAACGCGCTCTCGGGCAAGGGCGTGCACGTTGTGACCGTCAACGATTACCTGGCCCAGCGCGACGCCGAGTGGATGGCACGTCTGTACAACTTCCTCGGCCTGTCGGTGGGTATCAACCTGTCGCAGATGCCGCATGACGAGAAGCAGACAGCGTACGCGGCCGACATCACGTACGGCACGAACAATGAGTTCGGCTTCGACTACCTGCGCGACAACATGGTCTACGAGACCGAGCAGCGGGTGCAGCGCACGCTGAACTACGCCATCGTCGACGAAGTGGACTCGATCCTGATCGACGAGGCACGTACGCCGCTCATCATCTCCGGCCAGGCCGAAGATCACACCGAGCTGTATGTGAAGATGGATCGCTTGCCGGCGATGCTCGAGCGTCAGATCGGTGAAGAGAAGTCGGACGGCACGGGCGTCGAGGTGCCGGGCGATTACACGCTCGACGAGAAGGCGCGTCAGGTGTTCCTGACCGAGCGCGGTCACGAGAAGGCTGAGCAACTGCTCGCCGAGTGGGGCATGATCGCCGAGGGCGACAGTCTCTATGCGCCGCAGAACATTACCCTCATGCACCATGTGTACGCCGCCCTGCGCGCGCACACGCTGTTCCACAAGGACCAGCATTACGTGGTGCAGAACGACGAGATCGTCATCGTCGACGAGTTCACCGGCCGTCTGATGGCCGGTCGCCGCTGGTCCGAAGGTCTGCACCAGGCGGTGGAAGCGAAGGAGCGCGTCTCGATCCAGCATGAGAACCAGACGCTGGCCTCGATCACGTTCCAGAACTACTTCCGCATGTACGCCAAGCTCTCGGGCATGACCGGGACGGCGGATACCGAAGCGTTCGAATTCAACGAGATCTATCGCCTCGAGACGGTGGTGATCCCGACCAACCGCCCGCCCAAGCGGATCGACCGTCAGGATCAGATCTACAAGACGGCCAAGGAAAAGTACGACGCGGTCATCAAGGACATCCGCGATTGCGTGGAGCGTGGTCAGCCGGTGCTGGTGGGCACGACGTCGATCGAGACGTCGGAGTACCTCTCGCAACTGCTCACGAGCGCGAAGCTGCCGCACCAGGTGCTCAACGCCAAGCAACACGCGCGCGAAGCCGAGATCGTCGCGCAGGCGGGGCGTCCGGGCGTCATCACCATCGCCACCAACATGGCCGGTCGTGGTACCGACATCGTGCTGGGCGGCAACGTCGAGAAGCAATCGGGTTTCATCGAAATGGATGCGAGCCTGTCCGACGCGGACAAGCAAGCCCGCATCCAGCAATTGCAGGACGAATGGCAGGGTCTGCATGAGCAGGTGAAGACGGCAGGCGGTTTGCACATCATTGGTACCGAACGCCACGAATCTCGCCGTATCGACAACCAGTTGCGCGGCCGTTCAGGCCGTCAGGGCGATCCGGGCTCGTCGCGTTTTTACCTGTCGCTGGAAGATCCGCTGCTGCGCATCTTCGCCGGCGACCGCGTTCGTTCGATCATGGATCGGCTGAAGATGCCGGAAGGCGAAGCCATCGAGGCGGGCATTGTCACGCGTTCGATCGAGTCGGCACAGCGCAAGGTCGAAGCGCGAAACTTCGACGTGCGCAAGCAACTGCTCGAATACGACGACGTGTCCAACGATCAGCGCAAGGTGATCTACCAGCAGCGCAATGAACTGCTCGAAGCGCAAGACGTCTCGGACACCATCGCCGGCATGCGTCAGAGCGTGTTCCAGGATCTGGTGCGCACCTGCGTGCCGGCCGGTACGGTCGAAGAACAGTGGGACCTCAAGGGGCTGGAGACGGTGCTGCGCGAAGAGTGGCAGCTCGATTTGCCGCTGCAGTCGCGTATCGAAGGCTCGGAAGAAATCGACGACGAGGACATCCTCAAGGAAGTGATGGACGCCGCCGAAGCGTCGTATCAGGCCAAGGTTGAACTGGTGGGACGCGAGTCGTTCTCGGGGTTCGAGCGCTCGGTCATGCTTCAGAGCGTGGATTCCAACTGGCGCGAGCATCTGGCCGCGTTGGATCACCTGCGTCAAGGCATCCATCTGCGCGGTTACGCGCAGAAGAATCCGAAGCAGGAATACAAGCGCGAAGCGTTCGAATTGTTCGCCCAGTTGCTTGAGACCATCAAGCTCGAAGTCACGCGCGTCATCATGAACGTGCGTATCCAGTCGCAGGAGGAGCTCGAGCAGGCGACGGAAGCGCTCGACGACAGCGCGGGCGGTCTGATCAACGTCGAGTTCAAGCACGACGAACTCGAGACGGTGGGCGGCGACGGCGAGATCGACGAAGACGCGGGGCGTCCGGTGGTTTCGGCGCTGGCCCAGGCGGCAAGCGCGGCGATGGCCGGCGGCGACTTGTTGCCGAAGGTTGGTCGCAACGATGCCTGCCCGTGCGGCAGTGGCAAGAAATTCAAGCACTGCCACGGCAAACTGTCTTAAGATGTGAACCGATCGACGCGGCGCCGACTCAGGATCGGCGCCGCGTCGTTTGTAGCGCCGGTTTTTCGACCGGCCGCACCGATCAACCGCCGCCCCGGCGGAGTGTCGTGCCGACATCGCCAGGGCGGGAGCTGTAACGCTCATCTCTCGCGGGCGAACCCACATGGCCGTCAATTTCCCCTCGATCGAAGCCTCCCAACTGCGCGCCGTGCCCGGCGTCGAACTGGGCTGGGCCGAAGCCAATATCCGCAAGCCGAACCGTAAGGACGTGCTGGTCATGCGACTGGCCTCCGGTAGCACGGTGTCAGGCGTTTTCACGACGAACCGCTTCTGCGCGGCGCCGGTGACGGTCTGTAAGGCCCATCTGGCCGCGCAGGCGGGCATTCGTGCGCTTGTCGTCAACACGGGCAACGCCAACGCGGGCACCGGCGAACCAGGCATGGTCGCCACGCGGGCAACGTGCGACGCGCTCGCCAAGCTGCTGTCGGTCAATCCGAACCAGATTTTGCCGTTCTCGACCGGCGTGATCCTCGAACCGCTCCCGGTTGACCGTTTGGTCGCCGGTCTGCCTCAAGCCATTGCCAATCTGGCGTCTGCGCACTGGTACGAGGCAGCGCAATCGATCATGACAACCGATACGCTGCCGAAAGCCGCCTCGCGTGAGATCGTGATCGAAGGCAAGACCCTCGTCCTCACCGGCATCAGCAAGGGGGCGGGCATGATCAAGCCGAACATGGCAACCATGCTCGGCTTTGTGGGCACCAACGCGCGCGTGGCGCAGCCGGTGCTCGACGCGCTCGTCAAGTACGTGGCGGATCGTTCGTTCAACGCCATCACCATCGACGGCGATACGTCGACCAACGATTCGTTTATCGTCGCGGCCACGGGTCAGACCGATCTGCCGGAAATCGCCAGCACGGACACGCCTGCCTTTGCCGCGTTCCGCGACGCCTTGCTGTCGATCTCGCAGGAATTGGCGCAATTGATCGTGCGCGACGGCGAAGGCGCGACCAAATTCATCACCGTGACGGTCGAGGGCGGCCGCGATGTGGCGGAGTGCCGTCAGATCGCCTATGCCATCGGGCATTCGCCGCTGGTGAAGACGGCGTTTTACGCGTCCGATCCGAATCTGGGCCGCATTCTGGCCGCCATCGGCTATGCGGGGGTGAACGACCTCGACGTCAGCAAGGTCGACCTCTATCTCGACGACGTGCTGGTCGCCCGCGCGGGCGGCCGCAATGCCGACTATCGCGAGGAAGAGGGACAGCGCGTGATGAAGCAAAGCGAAATCACGGTCCGCGTGGTGCTCGGGCGCGGCGACGCCGCCGCCACGTTGTGGACGTGCGACCTCTCGCACGACTACGTGAGCATCAACGCGGATTACCGTTCCTAAGCCCTGACGCGAGCGCCGCGCGCCTCCCACCGGGGGCGCCGCGTGTCGATGCCCGATCGGCGTCGGCCCTGCGTCAGCGGCACTGGCCGGCAGTATCGGCCCATCGCCGGCAGGTGACAAAAGCACCGCGGCGGGCAGCGAAAGGAAACGACAACACGACGAAGCATCGACACAAGCGCCCGTGAGCGGCGCGGGGATTTCGAAGCATGGACAAGTTGGAGCAGTTCCTCACGCGCGCGGAAGGCGTGCTGGCCCGGCTGGAGGTGATGTTGCCGCCGGCCACTCCCGAGATCGACTGGAGCGCCGCGGTGGCCTTTCGCTGGCGCAAGAAACAGGGGCGCGGATTTCTGCAGCCCGTGGCGCATGTGTCGACGATCACGCTGGGCGATCTGCAGAATATCGAGCGCCAGAAAGGGCTGATCGAACAGAATACGCGTCAGTTTGTGCATGGCGAGCCGGCCAACAACGTGTTGCTCACCGGTGCGCGCGGCACGGGCAAGTCGTCACTGATCAAGGCTTGCCTGAATCAGTACGCCTCGGAAGGCCTGCGTCTGATCGAAGTCGACAAGGATGACCTGGTCGATCTGGGGGATATCGTCGATCTGATTTCGCAGCGTCCCGAGCGCTTCGTCGTGTTCTGCGACGACCTGTCGTTTGAAGATGGTGAGTCGGGCTACAAGGCGCTGAAGGTTGCGCTCGACGGCTCGGTGGCCGCGCAGTCGGACAATGTGCTGATCTACGCGACGTCGAATCGCCGTCATCTGTTGCCCGAGTACATGAAGGACAACGAAAGCTATCGCCACACCGATGACGGTGAGATTCATCCGGGTGAAGTGATCGAAGAGAAGATCTCGTTGTCCGAGCGATTCGGGCTGTGGGTGAGCTTTTACCCGTTCAAGCAGGACGACTACCTGACGATCGTCGGCCACTGGTTGCAGCATTTTGGCGTGCCGGCGGATCAAACGGAATCGGCGCGTCATGAAGCCCTGATCTGGGCGCTCGAGCGCGGTTCGCGTTCGGGGCGCGTGGCTTTCCAGTTCGCTCGCGACTGGGCGGGCAAGCTTCGGAGTGCGTCACACGCCTCGTAACGTGCGGTCGAGCGGGGCGCCGTGGGCCATCGGCCATGACATGCACCGTTCGACCGGGAAATCCGCAGGCAGCGCAGAGTGCGCAGATGGCGCAAGGATGGCGAAGGACTATGACAGTGTCGAAACGATATGCGCCCGATGGGCGTCCCATCACGGAAGTGGCCGTCGGCGTGATGGTGCGCGCGGATGGCTCGGTGCTCCTCGGTCAGCGTCCGGCGGGCAAGCCGTACGCGGGTTATTGGGAGTTTCCGGGGGGCAAGCTGGAGGCGGGCGAGTCGGTCGCCGCGGCGCTCGCGCGTGAACTGCACGAGGAACTGGGGGTGACGGTGGAGCGTTGCGCGCCGTGGCGCGTCCTCGAACACGATTACCCCCATGCCTATGTGCGTCTGCATTTCTGCAAAGTCACCGCATGGCAGGGCGAGCCGCACGGCAAGGAAGGGCAGGCACTGGCATGGCAGCGCCCGCCGGTGAGCGTGGAGCCGTTGCTGCCGGCGGCGCTGCCGCCGCTGAGCTGGCTCTCGGAGGAGCTCGCCGCAAAGTCGTCGGGGGCGGCCGTAGCGGCCAGTCGCGACGCTGCCGAGTGATCGATTGACCGGTTGACCGGTGACGCCGCGGTTCCGAGCGCGCTCCCAGACGCACAAAAGGCACCCGCGAGGGTGCCTTTTGCGTTGGGTGGGATGAGGGTCGTCCGTGCGCGCTGTGCGGCATCAGCGCATCAGCGCTGCGTCGGATCGAGCGGGGCGTCTTGCGAGGGATCGTCGGGCGAGTCGGCGGGGATCGTGTACTTCTCTGCCGCCCAAGCGCCGATGTCGATCTGCTTGCAACGCTCCGAGCAGAACGGGCGGAATTTCGCCTCGGGTCCCCAAACCACTTTCTTGCCGCAGGTCGGGCAGTTGACGACGGTCGTCATGGATTTAGAGATTGCAGAGCGTGAGCAGGAACGGCACGTCGCTGTCGACCGGACGCGGTTTGAGATCGCCGTCCTGTGTGGTGAAGCGCACCCACAGCATGTACTTGTTGGCGCTGGCTTCGGGAATGACCCGCAACTCGGGCGCCACTCTCACCTGCATCAGTTGATAGACACGGCCGGTCAGCATCTGCTGGTAGCTGCCTTGCTGCGCCATCGCCTTGCTGGCGTGACCGGACTCCCGGGCGAGCCCCAGCACGATGCCAAGGGCGTCGCGTATCGGAAACAGCGGGCCGATCCATTTATCGATGTCCTGACGGCGCTGCTCGGCATCGTTGTGACGCCAGGCGTAATACGACGGAAGGTCGAAGCGGCACGTGCCGCCGGGGATCACCGAGCGGCTGCGAATGCTGGCTAGCCATTCGTTGTCGTTCAGATGCTGGCCGGGCTTGCCGGGAATCTGGTTGAGGTTCGCGATCGCCAACTCGACTTCGCCGATGAACTGTTCGAGTGCGTCGGAGGCGATATCGGGATTGCCGCGATAGGTGGTCAGCGTCTGACGTTGCCGGTCGAGTTCCTTGACCAGTTCGTTCTTCAGGTCGGTGCGTCCGGCGATGTCGGCAATCTCGAACATCGTGATCAGCGCCGCGTGATGATCGAGCGGCTGATCCTGCCCGACGAAAAAGGCAAAGCGCCCGAACAGCTCTTCCAGCCGAAGCAGCGTGCGAATGCGTTCGTTGAGCGGATATTCGTACAGGATCAAGCGCGTTGGCCCAGAAGTTGGCGCTTTTCAGCGTAATGGCGACATTCTAATGCCGGAATCTGTCGAGGCGCAACGCGCGTGGGCGCTCAATCGAAGGCAGGGCGTGCGAGCGGCGCTGTTCAAGTGAGCGCCGCCGTTGATCAACGGCCTTCGGCCTGCGCCGCAAACTTCAGATATGCCGCATGCAAACGGTCGACCTGTGGGGCGAGTGGGGCATGCTGGGCATCGTTGTCGATGACGTCGTCGGCGGCGGCGAGCCGCTGCGCCCGACTTGCCTGACGCGCCATGATCGCCTGCACCTGGTCGCGCGTGAAGCCATTACGGGACATGACGCGCGCGATCTGCGTCTGCTCGGTGCAATCGACGACGAGCACGCGCTGCACGCGCTCTCGCCACTTCCCGGATTCCACCAGCAGGGGCACGACGAAAATCAGATAGGGCCCTTGGGCGTCGCTGGCGGCACGCTCGCACTCCGTGCGAATCAACGGGTGGGTAATGGCCTCCAAACGCGCTCTGGCCGCATCGTCCGTGAAGACGGCGTCGCGCATGCGTGCGCGGTCGAGCGAGCCGTCCGGGGCGACAAAGGCGTCGCCGAACTCGCGCCGGATCGCGGGCATGGCCGCGCCGTTCGGAGCGGTGATGCTGTGCGCGATGGCGTCGGTGTCGATGATGGCGATGCCGTGCGTGGCGAACAGGTTGGCGACCGTCGTCTTGCCGCTGCCGATGCCGCCGGTCAGGCCGATGGCGTAAGTCATGGCGTTCCTCCAATCCAGATCAACAGGCCATTACCGCCAAACAGCGTGGCGATGCCTGCGGCGGCGAGAAAGGCGCCGAAAGGAAACATTTGATCGCTGCGCAGCCGTCCGGTGAGCCAGGCGGTGCCGGCGATCACGATGGCGAGCGCACAGGCGAGCAGCAGAATCTGTAGCAGGGCGGTCCAGCCGAACCACGCACCCAGCGCCGCGTAGAGCTTGAAGTCGCCGAAGCCCATGCCCTCACGCCGACGCAGCCACCAGTACACCCAATACAACGCCCACAGGCTCAGGTAGCCGGTCGCGGCCCCGACGACCGCCGCCGGGAGCGCGGCGAACCAGTGCCCGAGGTTGCACAGCAGGCCTGCCCACAACAGCGGCAGCGTGAGGATGTCGGGCAGGAGTTGCGTATCGTGGTCGATGTACGCGAGCGCAATGAGTGTCCAGACGAGTCCGAGTGCGCCGAGGCTCTGCCAGGTCGGGCCGAAGCGCCACGCCACGGCGACGCTCAACGCGCCGCTGAGGAGTGAGAGTTGCCAGCGGCGAGGCGCGGCGGCGTCTGCCAACGGGGCGGGAGGTGCTGCGAGTGGGGCGGTGAGCGCTATCGAGGCGGACGGCGGGGCAGCTTGATGAAAGGGAGCGCGCAGGGCCGATGCGTTCGTGGCATCGACTGCCTGCATCTCTTCCAGCCACGCCCGTTCGATCGCCGCGGGCACGCGCCGCACGACGGCATCGAGACCGAGCCCGGCGACGACGCCCAAGGCGGCGAACAGCGCAAGGCGCCAGTGAGGTGCCAGTTCCGCCAGCCAATCGACCCGTAGCAGCTCTGCGTAACCGTTCATGCGACACCGTATCCGAGTTGGAACATCGGCAGGTACATGGCGAGGACCATGCCGCCGATCAGCAGGCCAAGAAGCGTAATCATTATCGGTTCGAGCGCCGCACAGGCACTGACCAGCGCGTGCGAAGCGTCTTCGTCGAGCAGGCCGGCGGCCTGGTTGAGCATGCGCCCGAGTGTACCCGATTCCTCCCCGATCACGGTCAGTTGCGCGATGATCAGGGGCCAGTGTGCATTGGCCTCGAGCGAGGTCGCCAGACGGGCACCTCGGGCGACTTCCCGGTGCACGTCGTGCGCCGCGCGCTGCATGACGAGGTTGCCGCATGCGCTCGCAGCGGCGTCCATCGCGTCGGGAAGCGCGACGCCCGCGTCGAGCAACGTGCCAAGGGTTCTGGCCCACCGGGCAGCGCTCAGCATGCACAGGATGCGTCCTGCACCCGGCAGTTGCAAGAGCAGGCGATCCCGGAGACGCCGCGTTCGGGGGCTGCGGCGCAATGCCGCCGCGACGACCAGCCCGGCGGTGCCCAGGCCGACCAGCAGCCACGGCCCGTTTGTCAGCGACGCTCGCGAGAGGTCGATGAGCCATCGAGTGAGCGGCGGCAGGGGCATTCCGCCACCGGCGGCGCTGGCGAACAGGCGCTCGAACTCCGGGATCACCCACTGCAGCAGCGCCATCACGACGGCCAATGCGACGACCAGCACCGTCAGCGGATAGGCAAGCGCGCGCTGGAGCTTCTCTCGCACCGTTCGTGTGTGATCGTAGTGCGCACTCAGACGCGCCAGCGTTGGGCCGAGCTGACCGCTCAGTTCGGCGGCGGCAATCAACTGACAGTCGACGCCGCTGAATCGGTGGCTGGCCTGCGCCATCGCGTGTGCCAACGGATGCCCGCGCCCGACGTCCAGTCCGATATCGGACGCGAGCCGCTTGAGCCCTCGCGTATGGGCGCCACGCGCGAGTACGTCGAGGGCTGACGTGAGCGGCACCCCTGCACCGAGCAACGTGGCGAGGCGTCGAACCAGATCGGTGGCATCTGCCGTTCCGACGCGTCCGGAGGGCGTATGCCGGCGACCCGGCCGCAAATGCGTGATCGTCATGGGCTGGACGCGCAGCAGCAAACGCGCGGCGGCTTCACCGTGGGCGAGCACCTCGCCGCGCCGGCGTTGCCCCTGGGCATCGCGACCTTGCCAGTGCCAGCGGCGGGGCTGCGTTATACGCGACATGGTTCACCCCTGCGCGTTGTGACGCGCGGCGATAGGCGGCTCGACCCTACTGCGGCCTCGCACGCGGCATGTGCCGATGGCATCGACGTGTTAGTCCGCGCGCGCGGTAGATGAGCATCAGGCGGGCGTCGTCGCATCGACATCCTCCTCGCTTACGGTGCCTGTCGCGCAATGCCAGAGACCGGCTTCGCGCAGGGTCATGACACCTTCGCGCTGCGCTTGCGCCGCGAGTGCGTGCGGGCTTCGGGCCTGTGCAATGTTGGTCGCCTGCGTCGCGCTGATCGGCATGACCTGGAACGCACCGATGCGCCCGGCGAATCCGGTGCCGTGACAGCGCATGCAGGGCGGGCCGGCCCGGGCGATGTCCTCTGGCGCACGACCGGGTTCGCAACCCGCCGGGCACCGACGCCTGAGCAAGCGCTGTGCGCTGATGAGCAGCAGCGTCGATGACAGATTGAACGGTGCGACCCCGAGATCGAACAGTCGGGCGAGTGTGCTCGTCGCGTCGTTCGCGTGGACGGTTGCGAATACGAGGTGTCCGGTCTGTGCCGCCTGCACGGCGATCTCGGCGGTTTGGGTATCGCGAATCTCGCCGACGACGAGCACGTCCGGATCCTGTCGAAGAAACGCGCGCAAGGCGGTCGCGAAGTCGAGCCCGGCGCGCTCGTTGAGATTGACCTGCGTGACCCCTGGCAAGCGGATTTCGACCGGGTCTTCGATGGTGACGATATTGCGCGAGGTGTCGTTGAGCCGCTTGAGGCAACTGTAAAGTGAGACGGTTTTGCCGCTGCCGGTTGGGCCGGTCAGCAGAATCATGCCGTGTGGTCGGGCAATGGCGCGCGTGAGCGCGAGGTACTGCTTTGGCGTGTAGCCGAGTCCTTCCAGCGAGAGCGGAACCTTCGCGCCATCGAGCAGGCGCACGACAAGCTTCTCGCCGTGCAGCGTGGGCAATGCGCTGACGCGGCACTCCACGGGTTCGCCCGCTTCGCGCCACACCATGCGCCCGTCCTGCGGCAGACGCTTCTGGGCGATATCCAGATTGGCGAGCACCTTCAGGCGTGAGACGAGCATGTCGCGCCACGGCAGCGGCACATCGCAGTGCTCGTAAAGATGGCCGTCGATCCGCAGTCGAATGCGAAAGCGTTGTGCCATCGGCTCGAAGTGCACATCGGACGCGCCAGCCCGAACCGCCTCGCCCAGCATCTGTTCGAGAAACTGCAAGGGGGTGGTGGCGTCGAGCGGTGCGCGCGACGTGGCCGCGAGCGGCTCGGTGGCTGTCGCCGTGGCGGAGAATTCAGAAGAATGAAATGACATGACAGGGTCTGACGAGTGCTGCGTGAAACGTCAGTCTCGTCAAAACCTTGGAGCGGCTCAATCGGAATTGCCCGAAAAATGGGCGGGTGTCACGTGCAGTGAACGACGGCGACTCAATCCTGCGACGGCGTTCGTGTGCCCGGCTTGAACAGGCGCACCATTTTGATCGCCTGATTGTCGATTTGCACGATTTCCATGCGAACGCCGCTGATCTCGAGGCTGACGGTGGCCTCGGGAATCTCGCGCAGCACTTCGAGGATCAGACCATTGAGCGTCTTCGGACCGTCGGTCGGCAAATGCAGGTTCAGTCGGCGATTCAGGTCGCGCAGCCCTACGCCGCCGCTGACCAGGCAATCGTCATCCGAGGTCCAGCCTGACCGGCTTCCCCCCGTACCCGGCATGCTCGTCGTGAATTCGCCGATGAGTTCCTCGATGATGTCCTCGGTGGTGAGCAGTCCCTCGACTTCGCCGTATTCGTTGACGACCAGCCCGATGCGCCGATGGTTCTCCTGGAAATACTGCAGTTGCCGCAACGCGGGCGTGTCGCTCGGGATGAAATACGGCTCGACGAGCAACGCGCGCAACGTGTCGGCCGAGAGATCGTCCGGGTGTTGCAGGGCGGCCAGCGTGCGGCGCACCGGCAGAATGCCGATGACGCGATCGATGTCGCCGTCGTAGACCGGCAGCTTGTTGTGATAGCAGGTCGCTAGCTGCGAGAGCAGCGTGTCGAGCGGTGCCGAGATGTCGAGTGCCTCGATGCGCGCGCGCGGCACCATCACGTCGTCGACCGCGATGTTTTCAAGATCGAGCAGATTGAGCAGCACACTGCGCGGCTTGGTCGGCATGTAGTTGCTGGCCTCGAGCACGATGGTGCGCAGTTCTTCCGTCGTGAGACGAACTTCGCCGGCTGCGCGACGTGTGTCGATGCGCAGCACGCGCAGCATGCCGCGCACGAAGCCGTTGAGCACCCACACGAGCGGCGCGGCCAGCGTCACGATCGGCTTGAGCAATCGGCTCGTCGGCAGTGCAATGCGTTCGGGATACGTCGCACCGACGATCTTCGGTCCGATCTCGGCAAAGATGATGATGAGCAGCGCAATGAGTGCCGTTGCGACCGAGAGCGTGATTGCGTCGTTGCCAAAGTAGCGCACCGCGATCGACGTGGTGAGCACGGGGACGACGGTATTGATGACGTTATTGCCGACGAGAATCGTCGAGAGCAGGTCTTCGGTGCGAGCGAGCAGGCCTTGCGTTGTCCTGGCACCGTGCGCGTTCATCCGGACGAGGTGTTTCAGGCGATGGCGGTTGAGCGCCATCATGCTCGTTTCGGAAATGGAAAAGAATCCCGAGCAGATGATCAGGAGGGCGACGGCGCAAATCTGCGCCCACAAGGGCAGGGCTTCCAAGCGTTTGGGTGCGTAAATGGCACGGGCGGGTGGCAATGAGTTGCCACTATAGCAGAGGGGGATGCGGCGGTCGGCCGCGTCGGGCACCGGGTGCGCTGTACAAGCCTGATGCGTTGGACGCCAAGCGATTCGAGGCCTGGACGCATCGCGATGATGCGCCGATGATGCGTGCAACAGGCATAAAAAAACCGCCGGACACGTCCGGCGGTTTTTTTGCTTTGCTCGCAAGCAAAGGTAATTCTGGTCGGGGTGAGAGGATTCGAACCTCCGGCCTCTACGTCCCGAACGTAGCGCTCTACCAGGCTAAGCTACACCCCGCTTTCGATACTGCTACTTCGCCGTTAAGTGCGTCGCGCTATCGAGTAAGAACACAATTCTAGCAGGCTATTTTTGTATTGGGAAGAGGGTAGCGCTGAAATTGTTTGTGCCGCAGCGTCGGCTTCTTCTTTGGCACGTGCCAGCGTGTAATCGAGCGCGCCCGTGCGCGTGATCGCGGCGAGGATCGGTTCGAACTTGTCGGTGCCGCCATTCTCGATGGCTTCACGCACGAGTGCGCGCTCGTCGTCGGTGCCATGTTGCAGCACGTGAATGAGCGGCAGCGTCGGCTTACCCTCGCGCAGATCGTCGCCGGCGTTCTTGCCCATCGCGTCGGTGTCGCCTGCGTAGTCGAGCCAATCGTCCATCAGCTGGAATGCGGTGCCGAGACGTCCGCCGTATTCGCGCACGGCTGCTTCGGTTTGCGCGTCGGCGTTGGCGAGCACGGCAGCGAGTTGCGTTGCCGCTTCGAATAGCGTGGCCGTCTTGTACTGGATGACCTGCAGATAGCGCGCTTCGTCGACGTCCGGGTCGTGCATGTTCAGCAACTGCAACACTTCGCCTTCGGCAATCACGTTGGTGGCGCGCGCGAGAATTTGCATCACGCGCATGTTGTCCACGCTCACCATCATTTCGAAGGAGCGTGAATACAGGAAGTCGCCCACCAATACCGAAGCCGCGTTGCCGAACAGCGCATTCGCCGTTTGCTTGCCGCGACGCAGGTCGGATTCGTCGACGACGTCGTCGTGAAGCAGTGTCGAGGTATGAATGAACTCGATGACCGCCGCCAACTCGAATCGATGCGGTGAGCTCACGCCAAGCGCACCGGACACGAGCAGCAGCAACGCCGGGCGCAGCCGTTTGCCGCCCGAATTGATGATGTATTCCGAGATCTGATTGATCAGGACCACCTCGGAGGCCAGCCGGTGGCGGATAAGCTGGTCGACGGCACGCATGTCGTCGGCGATGGCGGCCAGTACGTTCTGGGAAGAAGTCGAAGCAGTCAAGACAAGGCTCGGGTGAGGAAAATTTCGCCCCAAATTATATAGTGGGCGCGGCGACTTTCGGGGACCAGCCCCGCGGTTTGACAGGTTTCACGGAAGTCTTTGACGCAAAAGGAGAAAGTCTGTATAATTCCCGCTTTTCGTGCGCGCATTCGTTGCGACAAGTCCGAGAATACCTAGGTATGACGGTCTGCGGCGGTGCGATGGGCTGGTAAGTCGAGTCCTTTCGGGACCCTCGGCCTGCGCGGAAAATTCTCTTGTTTATGAGTGAGGTTCAACAATGTACGCGGTCATAAAAACCGGCGGCAAGCAATATAAGGTTGCTGCTGGCGAAAAACTTAAAGTAGAACAGATACCGGCTGACATTGGCGCTGAAATCACCATCGACCAGGTTCTCGCCGTAGGCGAGGGCGAATCGATTAAGTTCGGTGCGCCGTTGGTCAGTGGGGCTTCCGTCAAGGCTACCGTTATCGCCCAGGGTCGTCACCCCAAGGTGAAGATTTTCAAGATGCGCCGTCGCAAGCACTACCAAAAGCGTCAAGGCCATCGCCAAAACTACACCGAGCTGCGTATCGACAGCATCAACGGCTAATCGATCGAGCTAGGTAAGGAGTTAAGTCATGGCACACAAAAAAGCAGGCGGATCGTCCCGTAACGGCCGCGATTCAGAGTCGAAGCGCCTCGGCGTGAAGGTGTACGGCGGTCAGGCGATCCTGGCTGGCGGCATCATCGTTCGCCAACGTGGTACTCGTATGCATGCCGGCGAAAATGTCGGTATTGGTAAGGACCACACGCTGTTTGCACTGGCCGACGGCCATGTGCAATTCGCCATCAAGGGCGCAGCGAAGAAGCAAGTGGTTAGCGTGGTGCCGGCAGCGTAAGCTAAGCCTTTTGCCACCAAAAGGCTCCGCTCCCATGCGGAGCCTTTTTTGTTTTTCCCGCCGGAGCGCGGCGAGCATTTTGCGCGTCGGTCGGGCCATTACACAGCGTTAGGATCGTCTGCGGACGGTCGATTGAGCGGAACGGACCCCCATGAAATTCATTGACGCAGCGCGTATCGAGGTGATCGCCGGGAACGGCGGCAACGGCTCGGCATCGATGCGCCGCGAGAAATTCGTGCCGTTCGGCGGACCCGACGGCGGCGACGGCGGTCGCGGCGGCAGCGTGTTTGCCGTGGCGGATCGCAATATCAACACCCTGATCGATTACCGCTACGCGCGGAAACACCTCGCAAAGCACGGGGAATCCGGTCGAGGCGCAGATTGCTATGGCAAGGGGGGCGAGGATGTCTACCTGCGCATGCCGGTCGGCACCATCATCAGCGACATGGACACCGGCGAGACCATTGCCGACCTGACCGAACACGGTCAGGAAGTCGTGCTCGCCCAAGGGGGCGCGGGCGGTCTGGGCAACCTCCATTTCAAGTCGAGCACGAACCGCGCGCCCCGTCAGAAGACGGACGGCAAGCCGGGCGAGCGTCGCATGCTCCAGCTCGAGCTGAAGGTGCTCGCAGACGTCGGTCTGCTCGGCATGCCCAACGCGGGCAAGTCGACGTTCATCGCTTCGGTGTCGAACGCGCGCCCGAAGATCGCCGATTATCCGTTCACGACGCTGCACCCCAATCTGGGGGTCGTGCGCACCGCGCCGGGCAAGAGCTTCGTGATTGCGGATATTCCCGGCCTGATCGAAGGCGCGGCCGATGGGGCCGGCCTCGGTCACCAGTTCCTGCGTCACTTGCAACGCACGGGCCTGTTGCTACACATCGTGGATATTGCGCCGTTCGACGAGGGTGTCGATCCGGTGGCGGATGCCAAGGCCATCATCCTTGAGCTCCAGAAGTACGACGAGGAACTGTTCCAGAAGCCGCGTTGGCTGGTGCTCAACAAGGTCGACATGGTGCCGGAAGCGGAACGCGCCGAGCGCGTTGCCGACTTCCAGAAGCGCTTCGCCTGGGACGGTCCGACGTTCGAGATTTCCGCCTTGACCGGCGAAGGTTGCGAGAAGCTGTGTCTGGCCGTGCAAGAGTATTTGTATCAACAACGCGGTGCCGTGGAAGAAGCGATGGAAGATGCTGCACAGGATCCGCGTTTTCGCGCGGGCAGTGCCGCCCCGGCGGCCGACGTCGCCCCGCAGACGCTCCCGGACGACGCGCCAAAGGCGTAAACTCCGTCTCACTCAAACGCTGGCGATGGCGCTGCCTGTCATCGCGCCAATGCCAGCGATCCGGCTGCGATAGCGCCGACTTCCCAATACATTCGCAGGAGAATCCAGTTCCATGCGTTCGGTCATCGCCGATGCCAAGCGGCTCGTGGTGAAAGTGGGATCCAGTCTCGTGACCAACGACGGTCGCGGGCTGGACGATGTCGCGATTGCGCGATGGGCACAACAGATCGCCGCGCTGCGGCATGGTGGCGATGGTCGTCCGCCAAAGCAGGTGGTGCTCGTCAGCTCGGGTGCCATTGCCGAGGGCATGCAGCGCCTCGGCTGGGCGCGCCGTCCGACCGCCATCGACGAATTACAGGCGGCGGCGGCCGTGGGACAAATGGGCCTCGCGCAGGTCTATGAGACGCGCTTCGCCGAGCACGGCGTGCGCACCGCGCAGATTCTGCTCACGCACGCCGATCTGGCCGACCGCGAACGCTATCTGAACGCGCGAACGACCTTGCTCACATTGCTTCGTCTGGGTGTGGTGCCGATCATCAACGAGAACGACACGGTCGTGACCGACGAAATCAAGTTCGGCGATAACGACACGTTGGGCGCACTCGTGACGAATCTGATCGACGGCGACGCACTGGTCATCCTGACCGATCAGTCGGGCCTGTACACGGCCGATCCGCGCAAGGACCCCAAGGCCGAGTTCGTCCACGAGGCCGATGCGGGTGACGAGCGTCTCGAAGCGATGGCCGGTGGCGCGGGCACCAATATCGGACGCGGCGGCATGCTGACGAAAATCCTGGCGGCCAAACGCGCAGCGACCAGCGGCGCGCATACCGTGATCGCGTCGGGGCGCGAGGACGACGTGCTTGTGCGTCTGGCGAGCGGCGAGGCCATCGGCACGCAGTTGGTCGCGCGCACGGCCGTGCTCACCGCCCGCAAGCAATGGATGGCCGATCATTTGCAGGTGCGCGGTCGCGTGGTGATCGATGCGGGCGCGTGCAAGAAGCTGACGCAAGAGGGCAAGAGCCTGCTGCCGATCGGTGTGATCGATGTCGAAGGCACGTTTGCTCGCGGCGAAGTGATTGCCTGCGTGGACGAGGGCGGCCTTGAAGTCGCGCGCGGGCTGTCGAATTACAGCGCCTCGGAGGCGCGTCTGATTCGGCGTCACCCGAGCAGCGACATCGAGCAGGTGCTGGGCTTTGCGAACGAGCCCGAGCTGATCCATCGCGACAATCTGATCTTGCGCTGAGCCGCACGGCGGGGCGATGGCCTCGCGCCTGACAGACAAAACGCCGGCACGCATTTGAACTGCGTGACCGGCGTTTTTCATTTCGACGGTCAATCGTTATCGACCGTGCGTCGGCGGCTTAACGATAGTTCTGGTTTTGATCGAACTTCGGGTAGCGCAGGTTCTGCACGATTTCCTTGGCGTCACCCAATGGGGCCTTGTCCCGACAGAGATAGTCGCGGAACAGGATGCCCTGATAGGCGGTTGCACCATACGGACGAATCGGACGCCATTCGCTGTTGCGCGCTGCAACCCATGTGCCATCCGGTCGGCCCGTTGCGTACAGACGCGACTCGAACGACGAGCAATGAATGCCTTCGAACGAGACGTTGCGCGCCCCTTGCTTGCTGCGGATCACGGCAACGTAGCGGACTACACCGTCGTCCGTCACCTGCACCGACTTCGTGTCGATGGCGTAGTCGAGGGTGGCGCTCGGCAGGGTGGGGAAGCTCACGAGATCGGCGTCTTGCGGGGCTTTCGCCGGCAGGGTGAATTCAGCTTCCTTCCACTTGCCCTTGGAGGCTTCCTGCTGGGCGATGTATTCGTCGTAGTCCTGGACGGGCTGCATCATGCCGCTACAGGCGGTCATCAGCGCCAGTGCGGCCAAAGGGGCCAGGGCGGTCAGGCGCGGGGCGCGGCGAGCGAGGGAAAGACGCATGGAATGGGATCGAGAAGTCGGTTGGGCGGCGGATCAACGATAGCGGACGATCCGCGCGGCATCCCGGAGGATGCCAGGTCAAAAGGAAGGCGCGGGCATGGTGCCCGCGACCGATGATGGGACACGCCGGCGGCGGCCCGGTTCAGTGCTCCCGAGGCGGTGTGCCGACACTGGCGGCACCTGCCATTTCGCTGGCCTCGTCGACACAACTGCCGCCGTCGCAGGTGTCGTCATCCGCAATGCTCGCGCCCGGCGGCAATTCGCCGACCCGGGCCCCGGCGCGCGGAAAGCGTCGCCGATCCTGTTGCGCGCGCGCCGCCGAGCGTCGCAGATAGCGCGAGAGCTCGTTCAGCGCGAGTTGGTAGACCTCGCGCTTGAACTCGATCACGGCGTCGAGCGGCACCCAATATTCGTTCCAGCGCCAGGCATCGAACTCCGGATGCTCGGTCGCGCGCAGGCAGATATCGCAGTCGCGACCGACCATGCGCAGCAGGAACCAGATTTGCTTCTGGCCCCGGTAATGTCCGCGCACTTCGCGCTTGATGAATTTGTCCGGCACCTCATAACGCAGCCAGTCGCGCGTGCGACCGATGATTTTGACGTGTTCTGGCTTTAGCCCGGTTTCTTCGTGCAATTCTCGGAACATGGCTTGTTCGGGCGTTTCGCCGTACTTGATGCCGCCTTGCGGGAACTGCCAGGAGTGCTCGCCCAGCCGCTTGCCCCAGAACACTTCATTGCGTGCGTTTAAGAGGATGATGCCGACGTTCGGGCGAAAGCCTTCACGGTCAAGCATACAACCACCCTTGAATCCTTTAAAATTGCTTCGATTATAAACAGATAATCACCGGCGCGGCGGCCGGCGGCGGCTCGGGTGACCGGGGCGGCGCGTACGGCCGGCGGGTGTCTTGGGCGCCGTCGCGACGTCGGGGCGTGCCCCGGCCCCGTTCCCGGCAACACCCCGAACCGCTGTGCGCGCCGTTGACCCTCATTTTTCCCGGAAATCTGCATGAAAGCCTCTCGTTTCTTCATCGGCACCCTCAAGGAAGCGCCCGCCGACGCCGAGATCGTCAGCCACAAGCTGATGATGCGCGCCGGCATGATTCGCCGCGTGGCCGGCGGTATCTATGATTACCTGCCGATCGGCCTGCGTTCGATCCGCAAGGTTGAAGCCATCGTCCGCGAAGAAATGAACCGTGCCGGCGCGCTCGAACTGCTTATGCCCGCCGTCCAGCCCGCCGAACTGTGGCAGGAGTCGGGGCGCTGGAAGCAGTACGGTCCGGAATTGCTGCGACTGAAGGATCGCCACGACCGCGATTTCGTCGTCGGCCCGACCCACGAGGAAGTGGTGACGGACATCGCGCGCCGCGAGATCAAGAGCTATCGCCAACTGCCGGTGAACTTCTATCAGGTACAGGCGAAGTTCCGCGACGAGATTCGTCCGCGTTTCGGCGTGATGCGCGGGCGCGAGTTCATCATGAAGGACGCCTACTCCTTCGATAAGGACCGTGCCGGCCTGCAGGTTTCCTATCAGAAGATGTTCGACGCCTACGTGCGCATCTTCACGCGCCTAGGGCTGGCGTTTCGCGCCGTGGTGGCCGACAACGGCTCGATTGGCGGGTCCGGCTCGCACGAATTCCACGTGATCGCCGATACCGGTGAAGACGCCATTGCCTACTGCCCTGCGTCCGACTATGCGGCCAACGTCGAAATGGCCGAGGCGCTTGCCCCGCAGGGCGAGCGCGCCGCGCCCGCCGAGGCGCTGACCAAGACGGCCACACCGGGCAAGGCCAAGTGCGAAGCCGTCGCGGAACTGCTCTCGATCCCGCTGGCGCGCACGGTCAAGTCGATTGTGCTTGCCACCGACAGCGAAGAGGCCGGCACGACCGTCTGGCTGCTGTTGCTGCGCGGCGATCACGAACTGAACGAGATCAAGGCGAGCAAGGTGCCGGGACTGGCGGACTTCCGCTTCGCGAGCGAGGCCGAGATCGTCGATCGGTTCGGCACACCGCCGGGCTACCTGGGCCCCATCGGTACGAAGCAGCCGGTCAAGCTCGTGGTCGATCGCACGGTCGCTAAGATGAGCGATTTCGTGGTTGGCGCGAACGAGGTCGACTTCCATATCACCGGTGTGAACTGGGGGCGCGATCTGCCCGAGCCGGAAGTCGTGGCCGATCTGCGCAACGTCGTGCCTGGCGACATGTCGCCGGATGGCAAGGGCGAGATTGCCCTGTGCCGTGGCATCGAAGTGGGGCACGTGTTCCAGTTGGGGACCAAGTATTCGGATGCCATGAATGCCACCTTCCTCGACGAGACCGGCAAGCCTGCGCCGATGGAAATGGGCTGCTATGGCATTGGCATCACGCGAATTCTTGGCGCGGCCATCGAACAGAACTTCGACGATCGCGGCATCATCTGGCCGGAATCGATTGCGCCGTTCGAAGTCGTGCTTTGCCCGATGGGCTATGACCGCAGCGACGCCGTGCGTGCGACGGCCGATAAGCTCTATGACGACCTGGTGGCTGCGGGCGTCGACGTGATTCTCGACGACCGTGGCGAGCGTCCCGGCGTGATGTTCGCGGATTGGGAGCTGATCGGCGTGCCGCATCGCGTGGTGATCGGTGACCGGGGGCTGAAGGAAGGCAAGCTCGAGTATCAGGGCCGCCGCGACGCACAAGCGCAGTTGCTCGACGTCGCCGCCGTGGCGGATGTCGTCGTCGATAAGGTGCGCGCCGCCAAGGCGATCTGATCGGGTGTCATGCCGGTGGGCGAGGGCTCGCCGGCGCACCCAAACGACAAAGGGGCCTCGCAGGCCCCTTTGTCGCTTTGTCGCATGGTGGATACGGAACGTTGTCCCGCTGGCGGCGCTCAGCGCGGCGTGGTCAAGGCGCGGATCGCCGGCAGGTTGCGCCAGTAGCCCTTGGCATCCATGCCGCAGCCAAAGACGTAGCGGTCTGGCACCGTAAAGCCACAGAAATCCGGATGCGAGGGCTTGTCCTTCGTCAGGATCTTCTCGCACAGCACGGCGCTGTAGAACTTCGAGGCGCCCATCTCCAGGATTCGATCGCGAATCGCTGCCATGGTGGCGCCTTCGTCGAGAATGTCGTCGAGCACGAGCACCACGCGATCGCGCACCGAGTCGCGCGGCGCCACGCGCCATTGCATCGCGCCGCCTGTCGTGGTGTTGTTGTAGCGCGAGAGGTGGATGTAGTCGAACTCCAGCGGGAAGTCCAGGCGCGGCAGCAGCATGCCGGTGAAGACGGCCGCACCGCCCATGACCGAGAGCACCATCGGGAATTCGTCGCCAACGGCCGCCTTGATGGCCTTGGCCATTGTGTCGACGGATTGGCTCACCTCGTCGGCCGAGACGATCTCTTCGGAATTACGGAAAACTTCGAGGGCTTCTTCGCGGTTCATATGGGGCGACCCTGGGGAACGTGTTGCGGGGAGATGTCGCTATGTGCGGCCCGGAGTATATACGGAATGCCCGCCCGCGTGACGGGGGGGCAACCGGGCATCGGATCCGTTCAGCGCATACCGGGCATCATGCCTTTCATGCTGCGCATCATCTTCATCATGCCGCCGCCCTTGAGCTTCTTCATCATGGTGCGCATCTGGTCGTACTGATTGAGCATGCGATTGACCTCCTGCACCTGAACGCCCGCACCGGCGGCGATGCGGCGCTTGCGGCTCGCCTTGATCAATTCCGGCTTGGCGCGCTCGGACGGCGTCATCGCGTTGATAATGCCCTCCATGCGGCGCACCTGCTTCTCGGCCTGATCCATATTGGTCTGGCTGGCGGCGGCCTGGAATTGCGCGGGGAGCTTGTCCATGAGCGACGACAGGCCGCCCATGTTCTTCATCTGGCCGATTTGCGCCTTGAAGTCGTTCAGGTCGAAGTCACCGCCCTTCTTGACCTTCTCGGCGAGCTTTTGCGCGGCCTGAACGTCGACGCCCCGTTGCGCTTCCTCGACGAGCGCGAGAATGTCGCCCATGCCGAGAATCCGGTTCGCCATACGATCCGGGTAGAAGACCTCAAGGCCGTCGAGTTTTTCGCCCACACCGACGAATTTGATCGGCTTGCCGGTGATGTGACGCACCGACAGCGCCGCACCGCCGCGCGAGTCGCCGTCGAGCTTGGTGAGCACCACGCCGGTGAGCGGCAGCGCGTCGTTGAAGGCGCGGGCCGTGTTGACGGCATCCTGGCCGAGCATGGCGTCGACGACGAACAGCGTTTCGATCGGTTTGAGCTCGGCATGCAGGGCGCTGATTTCCTGCATCATCGCTTCGTCGATGCCCAGACGGCCGGCCGTGTCGACGAGCAGCACGTCATGGTGATGGCGTCGCGCCCAGTCGACGGCCGCACGGGCAATGTCCACCGGCTTCTGATCGGGTTGCGACGGGAAGAAGTCGGCGTCGACCTGCTTCGTCACCGTCTCCAACTGGGCAATCGCGGCGGGACGATAGACGTCGGTGGAAACCGTGAGGACCTTCTTTTTCTGCGCGCGCAGCAGCTTGGCGAGCTTGCCGACGGTGGTGGTCTTGCCGGCGCCCTGCAGACCGGCCATCAGGATGATGGCGGGCGGCGTGGTCGCGAGATTGAGTTCGGCGGCGCGGCCTTCATAATCGCCGCCCATGAGCGCGGTCAGTTCGCGTTGCACCACGCCGACAAGCGCCTGGCCCGGCGAGAGGCTGGAAATGACTTCCTCGCCGAGCGCCTTTTCCTTGACCTTGGCGACGAAATCGCGCACCACGGGCAGGGCGACGTCGGCCTCGAGCAGCGCGAGACGCACTTCACGCAGCATTTCCTGCGTGTTGGCCTCGGTCAGGCGGGCTTCGCCGCGCAGCGTCTTGACGACCTTGGCGAGGCGCGTAGTGAGATTGTCGAGCATGAAACGTATCCTGTAAGACCTGCAGCGGCCCCGTTCGCCCTACCGTTCGGCCCCGGAGGGGGCGGTGGCGGGGACGGCAGCGCGCCCGTCATGGGCTGGTGTAAACTTCAAACATGACTATTTTACTGTATGCGCTGACCGCCATCCTCTATGCCGGATTGGCGGTTTGTTCGTGGCAAGGATACCGACGCAACGCTGCGCTCGCACTGGCGGGCGGGCAGGTCGCGCCTGCGCCGGTCGCGGGCACGCCGTCGCGCTGGCCGATGCAGCTTTCGCTGTTCGTCACGCTCGTGCTGCACGGGGTGTTGCTGCATCAAACGATCTTCCGCTCGGACAGTATGCACTTCGGTTTCGCGTACATGCTCTCGGCCATGCTGTGGCTCTCGGTCGGCATCTACTGGATCGAGAGTTTCTTCTTTCCGCTGGACAGCCTGCGGCTGATGGTCACCCCCGTGGCCGCGGTGACCTGTGTGCTGCCGATGATTTTTCCGGATGTACGCATTCTCGGCTTCGCGGCGGAACCGATTTTCAAGGCGCACTTCATCATCGCCAACATGGCCTACGGGCTGTTCGCGCTGGCGGCGCTGCACGCGCTGCTGATGCTCTACGCCGAGCGGCAGCTGCATCCGTCGCGACGCGGCGAGACGACCGGCTGGCTGGCGCACTGGCTTGAGACGCTGCCGCCGCTGCTCACGATGGAAAAGTTGTTGTTCCGGCTGATCGGCGCCGGGTTCGTGCTGCTGACCCTGACGTTGATCTCCGGCGTGATGTTCTCCGAGGCGCTGTTCGGGCGCGCGGTGCGCATCGATCACAAAACCGTGTTCGCGGGGGTGTCGTGGCTGATGTTCGGCGCGGTGCTGCTGGGACGGCATTTTTATGGGTGGCGCGGCAAGGTCGCGCTGCGTTGGGTTCTGGCGTCGTTCGTGGCGCTGTTGTTGGCGTATGTCGGTTCTCGCTTCGTGCTTGAGGTGGTGCTGCATCGCATGACGGAGACTTGAAGCGCGATGCGCAATATCCTGTTGTTACTGGTGCTCCTGATCGTTGGCACGTGGTGGATGCGAAGCAACGAGCGCAAGCGCAATACCGAGCGCACGCGCCCGCCAAGCGCAAACGATGCGCGCACGTCGGCGCGTCAGGCGCTGCCGCCCGCCGAGCGCATGGTGCGATGCAGCGAGTGCGATACCTACCTTCCCGAGAGTGAATCCGTCGCTGGCGCGGGCGGCCAGCATTTTTGCAGCGGTGAACACCGCGACGCCTATCGGATGCGCGAACACCGCATCTGAGTCGCGCTGCGCGGCCACGCTGCGCAGCGATGATCTCGTTCTCCCGTCCTTCGCGCCGTGGCACTTGTACGTGCCGGCTTGCGCATGCCTGCTGCATGCACTAAAACACAGTAACCGGCCCCGCTCACAAATAGAATAATCATCGAGGGGCGCGACGACAGGAGGGCGCAATATGCTAATGCGCAGACGGATGTATTTTCTGCTTCCCGATCTGGCGAGTGCCCAGCGCACGATGAGCGATTTACTGCTCGCCCGGGTGGAGGAGCGTCACATCCACTTTATGGCACGTGACGAAATGGACCTGGAGGGACTGCACGAGGCTAACCTGCTACAGACTTCCGATATCGTGCACGGCGCCGAAGCCGGGCTCGTCATCGGCGGGTTCTGTGGTCTGGCAGTCGGTGCAGTCGCCGCGTTTTTCCCCATCGTGGGCACACGTCCCCAGTGGGAGTTGATGATTGTGACGGCACCGCTCGGTGCGCTCTTTGGCGCCTGGGTGTCGAGCATGATCGGCGTTTCGGTGCCGAACTCGCGACTCAAGACGTTTCGTGAGCCGCTCGAGCGCGGCATGATTCTGCTGATGGTGGATGTGCGCGACGGTCGCGTCGATGAGATTCGCGAGATGCTCAAGGCCCATCACCCCGAAGCGCACATGGAAGGGGTGGAATCCGCCATTCCTGCCTTTCCTTGATCGATGGCGATCATGGCAATAAGCGAGGGCACCGTATCGAAAGCGATGACAGCGTTGGCGAAGACGATCAGTGTCACCGGCCGGAAACGGTCCAAAGCGTCGCACCTGTGAGCGGCGCGGGATGGTGAGCGTGTCGATCGACACGCGAGCGACATCATCCCTGGGCGTGGTCACGCCTACAGAAGCCTCTCGGCCAGGCAAGGCGGGAGGCTTCTTCATTGGGCATCCCCTTTCACCGCATGACGACGGTTGACGAAGCGCCGCCCACCCGTGAACGGGCTGAGCGTTGCCCGCGCCGGGCATGCCGCCGACGGCGTCACGCCAAGTGGGCTACAATGGCGCCCCTCGCTCTACGGGAGCCCGCTGTGCCCGACATGTCCCAGTCATTCGCGTGCGCCAACACTGCGCTCCGGTCGTGTCATCGCGTCACGATGCGTGCCTTGCTGCGGCGAGGTGGCGCATGAGCGCGCCGACCCATGTCCCGATGCTCACGCTCGATACCGACGGCTGGATACGCGAAGCCGAGCGACTGCCGTCACCCAACTTCGATGGGCGTCCGGCGGGCACGCCGACCGACCTGCTCGTGGTGCACAACATTTCGTTGCCGCCAGGACAATTCGGGGGTGGCGAGATCGCCGCGTTCTTCCAGAACCGGCTCGATCACGATGCGCATCCCTTCTTCGATGAGATCCGCGGTGTGCGGGTCTCGTCGCACTTCCTGGTACGACGTGATGGTGCGTTGCAGCAGTTCGTGTCGTGCAACGCGCGGGCCTGGCACGCGGGGGCGTCGTCGTTCGAAGGGCGAACGCGGTGCAACGATTTTTCGATCGGCGTGGAGCTCGAAGGCACCGACGACGTGCCCTATGCGGCAGCGCAGTACGTCACGCTGGCGGCGCTCACGCGAACGTTGCGTGAGCATTATCCGATTCAAGCGGTGGTCGGACATGCCGATATCGCACCGGGACGCAAGACGGATCCGGGACCGTACTTCGAGTGGCCGCGATTGCGTCGGATGGCGGCGCTGAGCCCCCAGACATTGCCGTTTCAGCCGGCCGACTAATCCCCATCCGGGGACAGGTTTTGCTTGACACGGCGATGCCACGGGCCTTCCCGGCGAGAGAAATTTTTGGGTTTGCGGAGTGCGTCATCTCCACTATACTTAGTGAAAATTCCGGTGCCGACCACTACATCTAGTGGTTGATGTCAGGTTCGGCACAGGATGCAATCGCCATCAATACCGTGCTTTTCCTGCGGCGTTTTTGCGGGGCGGCACAGCAGCAAAGCCGTGCAGCGGACACCTGAACCCTTGGCCGTCCGTCGGTCGTGCGGTATCCAGCACTTCGCTCCATCGGCGTCCCTAGGGCGCATTTTTGCCGGCCGTAACCTGGTAAGAACGCGCTAACAGCACCATCTCATTGGAACGGGAGTTTTTACATGCAGACTAACGAAAACCTCACCCGCCCGACCCCGACGCCTGCCGCGACTTCCGGCAATGGTGCGGGTGCGTCGGCGCCCCAGACGACGGGCGCCTTCGAGCCGGCGACCAACGCCGACTTCAAAGTGATTCGACGCAACGGCGCGGTGGTGGGTTTCGAGCCGTCGAAGATCGCCATCGCCGTGACCAAGGCGTTCCTCGCCGTGAACGGCGGCCAGGGCGCGGCGTCGGCCCGCGTACGCGAACTCGTGGAGCAGTTGACGGGGCACGTCGTGCGCGCCCTGATGCGCAGCCGCCCGAATGGCGGCACGTTCCACATCGAAGACATCCAGGATCAGGTCGAACTCGCGCTGATGCGTGAAGGCGAGCACAACGTGGCGCGCGCCTATGTGCTGTACCGCGAGAAGCGTTCGCAAGAGCGCGCGCACGCGGTCGAGACCA
The DNA here is from genome assembly GCF_026802345.1 of Pandoraea sp. XJJ-1. Lineage (NCBI taxonomy): Bacteria > Pseudomonadati > Pseudomonadota > Betaproteobacteria > Burkholderiales > Burkholderiaceae > Pandoraea > Pandoraea sp. XJJ-1. Next base: position 4,766,917 of record NZ_CP113827.1, on the reverse strand, counting down.
CGCAAGAAGCGGCTACGCCCGATGGCCCGGTGCTCAATGTCACCGACAACGGCGTGGTGCGTACGCTCGATATGTCGGTGTTGCGCGGCGTGGTGCAGGCTGCCTGCGAAAATCTCGGCGACGAAGTCGTGGCCGAGCCGATCGTGACCGAGACCCTCAAGAACCTGTACGACGGCGTGCCGCTGTCGCAGGTCTACGACTCGGCGATCCTCGCCTCGCGCACCCTCATCGAGAAGGAACCGGCGTACAGCCAGGTCACGGCGCGAATTCTGATGCACACGATCCGCCGCGAGATCCTCGGCGAAGAAGTGCCGCAGGGCGAAATGGCCGCGCGCTACATCGAGTACTTCCCGCGCTTCATCAAGCAGGGTGTCGACGCCGAACTGCTCGACGAGCAACTGCTCTCGTTCGACCTGGCCAAGCTGAGCGCCGCGCTCGACGCATCGCGCGATCTGCAGTTCAACTATCTGGGCCTGCAGACGCTCTACGATCGCTACTTCCTGCATATCGACGGTCACCGCATCGAAATGCCGCAGGCGTTCTATATGCGCGTGGCGATGGGGCTGGCGCTCAATGAAGTCGAGCGCGAAGCGCGTGCGATCGAGTTCTACCAGATTCTGTCGAGCTTCGACTTCATGAGTTCGACGCCGACGCTGTTCAACTCGGGCACGCGTCGCTCGCAACTCTCGTCGTGCTACCTGACGACGGTCTCGGACGATCTGGAAGGCATCTACGAAGCCCTCAAGGAAAATGCACTGCTCTCGAAGTTTGCCGGTGGCCTGGGCAACGACTGGACGCAGGTGCGCGCGCTCGGCTCGCACATCAAGGGCACGAACGGCAAGAGCCAGGGGGTGGTGCCGTTCCTGAAGGTGGTCAACGACACGGCCGTGGCCGTGAACCAGGGCGGCAAGCGCAAGGGCGCAGTGTGCGCCTACCTGGAAACGTGGCACCTGGACATCGAGGAATTCCTCGAGCTGCGCAAGAACACGGGCGACGACCGCCGCCGCACGCACGACATGAACACGGCGAACTGGATTCCCGATCTGTTCATGAAGCGCGTGATGGAAGGCGCCGAGTGGACGCTGTTCTCGCCGGCCACCTGCCCGGACCTGCACGACAAGTACGGCAAGGCATTCGAGCAGGCTTACACCGCCTACGAAGACAAGGCCGCGCGAGGCGAAATCAAGCTGTTCAAGAAGGTGCCGGCGCAAGCGCTCTGGCGCAAGATGCTGGGCATGTTGTTCGAAACCGGCCATCCGTGGATCACGTTCAAGGATCCGTGCAACATCCGCTCGCCGCAGCAACATGTGGGCGTGGTGCACTCGTCGAACCTGTGCACGGAAATCACGCTCAACACGAGCGAGACCGAAATCGCGGTGTGCAACCTCGGCTCGGTCAACCTCGTGGCTCACATGAAGCAGACCGCGAACGGTTACGAACTCGATCACGACAAGCTGCAACGTACCGTACGCGTGGCGATGCGCATGCTCGACAACGTCATCGACATCAACTACTACGCGGTGGCGAAGGCGCGTAATTCGAACCTGCATCACCGTCCGGTGGGCATGGGCATCATGGGCTTCCAGGACTGCCTGCACCTGCTGCGCACGCCGTATGCCTCGAATGCCGCCGTCGAATTTGCCGACCGTTCGATGGAAGCCGTGTGCTACTACGCCTACTGGGCGTCGTCGGAGCTGGCCAAGGAACGCGGTCAGTACTCGTCGTACAAGGGCTCGCTGTGGGATCGCGGCATCCTGCCGCAGGATTCGCTGGCGTTGCTGGCCGAAGCGCGTGGTGGTTATATCGAGGTCGATATGTCGGCCACGCTCGACTGGGACAGCCTGCGCAAGCACATCGCTGCGCACGGCATGCGCAATTCGAACTGCGTGGCGATCGCCCCGACCGCCACGATCTCGAACATCATCGGCGTCTCGGCCTGTATCGAGCCGACGTTCCAGAACCTGTACGTGAAGTCGAACCTCTCGGGCGAATTCACGGTGGCCAACGAGTATCTGGTGCGTGACCTGAAGGCGCGTGGCCTGTGGGACGAAGTGATGGTCGCCGACCTGAAGTACTTCGACGGCTCGCTCGCCCGTATCGACCGCGTGCCGGCCGACCTGCGCGAGATCTATGCCACGGCGTTCGAAGTCGAGCCGAAGTGGCTGGTCGAAGCGGCGTCGCGTCGTCAGAAGTGGATCGATCAGGCGCAGTCGCTCAACATCTACATGGCGGGCGCTTCGGGCAAGAAGCTCGACGAGACGTACAAGCTGGCCTGGACGCGTGGCTTGAAGACCACGTACTACCTGCGTACGATGGCCGCGACGCACGTCGAGAAGTCGACGGTGAGCCACGGCGCGCTGAATGCGGTGAGCTCGGGGGGCGTGACGCCGGGCGGAAGCTTCTCGGCCGAGCCGTCCTCGCCGCTGGCGCAGCCGATGCCGGACGCTGAAGGCGCGGTGTGCACGATGCGTCCGGGCGATCCGGGCTTCGACGAGTGCGAGGCTTGCCAATAAGCTTGCGCTTGCGGTGAGATTGGGGGCCAGTCCCGAGGTTTGCGCCTCGGCACTGGCCCCCAATTTATTTCGGCGCCGAGATGTTGAGGCGACACGCCTGTCGCCTAGTCCTCAGGCCAGATCGATACGCATCGACAGATCGAGCGTTTGCCCGTGCGCCACGACTACGTGATCGTCGTCGAACGCGCCGACCCGATGCGTCGACGGTTCCAGACAGAGGTAGGGACGTCCGGCGGGAGAGTGCACCACGAGCCAGCTGGCGTCGCTGCTGCGCACCGTGGCCGAGCGCAGGCCGCCGGCGTAGTCGAGGCGCGCGTCGAATCGCCCCGACTCGACCGGCGCTTCGGCGAACCAGGTGGACCGCCCCTCGGTATCGAGTCCGCCGCCGACAGACACGACCTCGATCTCGCCGACGTGCACGCGTTGCTCGCTCGGCCATCGGATGTCCTCCGACGGCGAACGCCAGATCGCCTCCGCTTCGAACGTCAGGCGCGAGCCGGCAGGCCACTGAAAGTAGGGATGTAGCCCGAGCCCGGCGGGCATATCCTGCGTCGAGAGATTGGTGATCGACAGTTGCATGTCGACGCCGAGTGCGTCGAGCGTCACCGAGAGATACGCCTGATAGTGCCACGGCCATTCGGGTTGCGCGGGACTGTCGAGTTGGAGCACGCAACAGTTCGGGCTCTCGTCGACGACATCCCACACGCGACGCAGCCCCCAGCCGTGCAGCGAACTCGATGCGGCCGGCGTCTCGCGAGCGACGATCGCGCGCTCGCGCCAGTGCAGCGTGTCGTCGCGCAGCATGTTGGTATATGGCAGCATCGGAAAGGCGCCGGCCTTCGGCCATTCGTCCGACGAGAACGGGTCGTTGCCGAGCGGCACAAGGTAGTCGAAAACGTCACCGTGCGTGTCGCGCCGAGCCAGTCGTGCGAGCCGCGCCCCGCAGCCCGGTTGAACCTCGGCCACGAGCGCGCCCGCCGCGAGGCGGATCGGTTTGCCGGGGGTGAGCGTGAGCGGTGTCGGGCCTGACGAACCGGCCGACGCCGGTGCGCCGTCGGCGCCTGGGAATGTCATCGTCGGTATCTCCTTCATCGACGTTCAGAAGTGGCGTGCGCCGGAATCTGTCGTTCCGGTTCGCCGTCGCGACAGGATACGCCAATGCGACGCAGCGCCCCCCCTCGACGCACCATCAGCGCTGTCGTGCGGCGCCGTTTCATGGCAAGATGCCGGTCCCGCAAGCCCGGCCGCCCGGCACTCGGGAGATGTTGCCAAACACTAGGTATAGTGGTCATCGTGCAGTGCGGCACTAGATATAGTGTTGCATGCTGGAACGAGTGACGTAATTGTGCTAAATTGGAGGCATTCCATTCGACGTCGGGAGGTCAGGATGTTGTTGCAGCTCTCGCGTCGGCGTTGTTGTTCAAAACTGCGCAATTGCGCATCTGCATCACCCCCGAAATATGGCAATGCTCCCGGTGGACTTCGTGCTCCCGGTGATCGCTTGCCGGCCGCCGGATCGCAAATTTTTTGTCAGCCTTCGCACGCGAACGGCTGATCTGTCACTTCGGCGATGTGCGCGCGTGTGTGCATCGCATCAACCTGAACGGACTGAGACCCTATGCTGAACTGGGAAGAAGACACCACCACGGCCAACTCGGCTGCCCCCACCGCAGCTCCGGTTGCCGCGTCGAACGTGCTGGGCACGCAAGGGGAAACCCCGACTGTGATCGCCTCGCAGTCGACGCGTCGCGTGAGCGCCTCCGACAAGCGCGTGATCAACGGCACCACGGATGTGAATCAACTGGTGCCCTTCAAGTACAAGTGGGCCTGGGAGAAGTATCTGGCCGGTTGCGCGAACCACTGGATGCCGCAGGAAATCAACATGTCGCGCGACATCGCCCTGTGGAAAGATCCGAACGGTCTGACCGAGGACGAGCGCCGCATCATCAAGCGCAATCTCGGCTTCTTCGTGACGGCCGACTCGCTCGCGGCGAACAACATCGTGCTCGGCACGTATCGCCACATCACCGCACCGGAGTGCCGCCAGTTCCTGCTGCGTCAGGCCTTCGAAGAGGCGATCCACACGCACGCCTATCAGTACATCGTCGAGAGCCTGGGGTTGGACGAAGGCGAGATCTTCAACGCGTATCACGAAGTGCCGTCGATTCGCGACAAGGACGAATTCCTGCTCCCGTTCATCGAAGTGGTGGCGGATCCGTCGTTCCAGACCGGCACGCAGGAAGCCGACCAGAAGCTGCTGCGCTCGCTCATCGTGTTTGCGTGCATCATGGAAGGGCTGTTCTTCTACGTCGGCTTCACGCAGATTCTCGCGCTGGGTCGGCAGAACAAGATGACCGGTGCTGCAGAGCAATATCAATACATCCTGCGCGACGAGTCGATGCACTGCAACTTCGGCATCGATCTGATCAACCAGGTGAAGCTGGAAAACCCGAACCTCTGGACGCCGGCGTTCCGCGAAGAGATTCGCGAGCTGTTCAAGAAGGCGGTCGAGCTGGAGTATCGCTACGCTGAAGATACGATGCCGCGCGGCGTGCTCGGTCTGAACGCGGGCATGTTCAAGAGCTATCTGCGCTTCATCGCGAACCGTCGCTGTTCCCAAATTGGTCTCGAGGCGCTCTATCCGAACGAAGAAAATCCGTTCCCGTGGATGAGCGAGATGATCGATCTGAAGAAGGAGCGCAACTTCTTCGAAACGCGAGTGATCGAATACCAGACTGGTGGCGCGCTGAGCTGGGACTAAGCAGTAAGTGAAATTTGGATGCTGGCTGCAAAGCCAGTATCCATGCGGGTTTCGAGAGGATGGTGTGAGCGCGCGTGGCGCGCGTGAGCGCCAGCAAAACAAGTCGAAGAGACTGTGCGCGTCATGCACATCATCCTCACTCGCACGTCGTTACGCTCGCTTCGCACGCGTCGACATGCGAACACCATGTGCATCAAATACAACAGATTGACTTCTTCGTTGCGAACGTTGTGCGATTTTTTACGCGCAAAGTATTAACATCGCATCACAAAAGAATTATGATTCGCTCAAATAAATTGCAGTCTCGATGAACACACGAAAGCACATTGCTTTCCTCCCGCGACAGAGAGCTGGTAGTTACGGAGCGTAAAAACCTTGGTGCATAGCAAGCAGTATCGCTTATCCGCTATCGCAATCTCCTCCCTCCCGATGACGGGACAGGCAAGCTACCCCCCGAAGAATCTGGCGAATCCCCTTTCTCAAGACAATCGAATTGCTGGCGGCAATGTCGCCGGCAATTTTTTTGCGCGCGTGACCACTCACGGTCAGCGTCATGCGCGCAGCGCCGAATTCATTAGCGTAAGCCGTCGAAGTCCGATGCGTACGCCGATGAATAGCCCGCTCGCCGGCGGTTCGCCGCATGGTGGTCGGGTTTCCTTCTCAGGTGGTTTTGTTTGAGTGATCTCTCACGTTAAGGAGCAAAGTGATGGCTACTACTGCTAAGAAAAAACCCGCAGCCAAGAAGGCTGTTGCCAAGAAGCCGGTAGCGAAGAAGGCTGCCGCCGCCAAGAAGCCTGTCGCGAAGAAGGCTGTTGCCGCCAAGAAGCCGGTAGCGAAGAAGGCTGTCGCCGCCAAGAAGCCGGCAGCGAAGAAGGTCGCCGCCAAGAAGCCGGCAGCCAAGAAGGTTGCGGTGAAGAAGGTTGCCGCCAAGAAGCCGGTCGCCAAGAAGGCAGCGGTGAAGAAGGTTGCCGCCAAGAAGCCGGTTGCCAAGAAGGCAGCGGTGAAGAAGGTTGCCGCCAAGAAGCCGGTCGCCAAGAAGGCAGCAGTGAAGAAGGTTGCCGCCAAGAAGCCGGTTGCGAAGAAGGCAGCGGTGAAGAAGGTTGCCGCCAAGAAGCCGGCCGCGAAGAAGGCTGCCGTGAAGAAGGTTGCGGCGAAGAAGCCGGCGGCGAAGAAGCCTGCTGCGGCGGCGAAGAAGCCGGCCGTCAAGAAGGTCGCCGCCAAGCCTGCTGCGGCCCCGGCTGCAGCACCGGCAGCAGCACCGAAGACGGCGCTGAATCCGGCAGCGGCATGGCCGTTCCCGACCGGCAGCCGTCCGTAATTCGAGTGCCGAAGCAGGAACCAAGGCACTTAGGTGTCTTTTGATCGAGTAGGCCTACTCGATCCGAAACCCGCTGTGATGAGTGATCGTCGCAGCGGGTTTTTTCATGCGGCCTTAGTGCGTCACGCGCGTGACGCCGCCGCTTGAGAGCAGACGCACGCGCTGACCCGGCTGGAATGCTTCGTCCGCATCCTGTGTGATGGCGCGCAGCTCGCCGTTGTCGAGTCGCACGGTAATCTCCAGGCCCGCCTTCTTGCTCATTCGGTTTTCGACGGCTTGCCCCGCAACCGCACCCAACAGGCCGCCGATGATGCCCGTCGCGATCGAGCCGCGACCGCCACCAATGGCGCTGCCGCCGACGGCGCCCAGCGCACCGCCGCCCACCACGCCGAGAATCCCCGGATCGCCGTTGCTGCTATCGATCGTGACCGGGCGCACCGATTCGACGGTGCCCATGCGCACCACCTGCTCGCGTTGTGCTTGGCGGCTGTTGTAGACACTCGCGGAATTGCTCGGACCGAACGCCGTGCAGGCGGACAGGGAGAGCGACGCTGCGGCGGTGAGAATAAGGAAGGGTGTGGTCAGTCGTGCCATCGTTGTGTTTATCCTGAAATCAAACGAAGCGGTAGCCGAACGCGGCTTCATATTGCGCCTCGATCTCGGCGCGCGTCGGCGCGTAAGTCTGCGGACCTTGCTCGGCAATCTTGAGCGAACCCATCAGGCTCGCCAGACGGCCGGCGGTGGGCCAGTCGAGGCCCTTTTCGATACCGTACAGCAACCCGCCCCGGAAGGCGTCGCCGCATCCGGTGGGGTCGACGACTCGCTTGGCTTTGACGGCGGGAATGTCGTGTTGCTTGCCGCCGGCGAAGATCAGCGCGCCGTGTTCTCCGCGCGTCACGACCAGCGCCTCGACACGCGACTGGAGGTCGTCCATCGACCAGCCGGTCTTCGTGCAGAGGAGCTTGGCTTCGTAGTCGTTGACCGCGAGGTATGTGGCGAGTTCCACCATGCGACGCAGGGCCTCAGGCGAGAGCAACGGCAGGCCCTGACCCGGATCGAACAGGAACGGCACCCCGGCGGCGGCGAAGCCTTCGGCGTGAGTGAGCATGGCGTCGGGGGCGTCGGGGGCAACGATGCCGAGCGTCGCGCCGCTGACATCGGCCACGCGGTTGCGCGACGAGAACATCATCGCCCCCGGGTGGAAGGCGGTGATCTGGTTGTTGTCCAGATCGGTCGTGATCATCGCATTGGCGGTCATGCTGTCCGCGACCACGCGAACGAATTCCGTCGTCATGCCGAGCGACTGGAAGCGCTCGACGTAGGGCGCGCCATCTTCGCCGACGGTGGCCATGACGACCGGCGAGCCGCCCAGCAGATGCAGGCTGTAGCCAATGTTGCCGGCGCAGCCGCCGAAGTTGCGGCGCATCGTCGGCACGAGGAAGCTGACGTTCAGGATGTGTACCTGATCGGGCAGGATGTGCTCGCCGAAGCGGCCTTCGAACGTCATGATGTTGTCGTAGGCGAGCGAGCCGCAGATCACGGTAGTCACGGGGGAGATCCTTGCGAAAGGTAAGCGGGGCCAATCTGGGAGGGCAGACGGTTGGCCAGTCGCGCTGCCAGGTCATGCTAAAAACGGGCCGGTGCATTTGCCGCACCGGCACGGGAACTGCCATCTGGCGCGCACCGGTTTTACCGGGCGGGCCAGCGATACGCCGAGAGGCGATGGCTTACGACAACGCGGCCAGCGCGGCGTCGTAGTTCGGCTCGTTCTTGATCTCGGGCACGAGTTCGGCGTGGACGACGCGGTTATCGGCGTCGAGCACGACAACGGCACGGGCCGACACGCCGGCGAGCGGGCCGGTGGTGATTGCCACGCCGTAATGCTTGAGGAACTCGCGGCCACGCATGGTCGAGAGCGTGACCACGTTGTTCAGGCCTTCGGTCGCGCAGAAACGGCTCATGGCGAACGGCAGGTCAGCCGAGATCACGAGCACGACCGTGTTCTCGAGCTTGCCCGCCGCTTCGTTGAACTTGCGGGTCGAGGTGGCGCAGGTCGGCGTGTCGAGGCTCGGCACGATGTTGAGCACCTTGCGCTTGCCCGCGAAATCGTCGAGCGAGACGTCCTGCAACTTGGCATTGACCAGCGAAAAAGCCGGAGCGGTCTGCCCCTTTTGCGGGAACTGGCCGTCGACTTCTATGGGGTTGCCCCCGAGTGTGACTTGGGACATCAATATCTCCTAGGTTGAGTGCAACAGCGCTATCACGGATAGAACGCGAGCACCCGATAGTTACTGGCTAGCGCTGCCTGCGCCGTCAATCGTAACCGAATCGTGCGTTCGTTGTGTGGCGCCAGACCGGCGTCATGCTGCGCTGTATCGGTGACGTAGTCGCTCGCCGAAAACACGCGTCGCACGACCGGCTTGCCGTCGATGTCCGACAGCGTGAGTTCGAGCGACGGCCAGGCCACGGCATAGTCCGCTTGATTGCGCATGAACACGGTGAGCGTCATTGGCACGGCGTCGTCTGAGGCCGGGGCGCTCGCTGGCGTACCGGTTGTCGCGTCGCTCGCGTCGGTCGTGCCGGGCGCGTCGGTGACCAGCGTCACGCTCGAGATCTGAACCTTGTCCGGCTGACGCGGCGGCGCGATCGGCACATGCATCGGGCGTCCGAGCGTCGCGAACACGCCGCGCAACGCCGGCACGCGATCGACGAGTGCGGCGCGCTCGACCCACGCCCACTGGGCGATCAGACCGACGACGGCCAGCGCGATCAGCGCACGCCAGATCACGCGACCGACGCGGGGGCGACGTGCCTGTCCGGCAAGAGCAACGGACGTCGGCGAGTCGGCAGACGCGACGGAAGCTGACGACGTCATGGACGCAGTGGGCGCCACAAGAACTGTGGCATCGTCGTCATCGATGTAGCGACCCGGGCCATGTCGCATCTGCGCCAGGCTCTCGTCCGGCGTGCCCAGCAGTGCAGCGATCGCCGTGGGCGTGAGCATCTCGGGCACCGGGGGGCGTTCGGCGGGCGCGGCCTCCGCCTCGTTCTCCTCGCCGGGCGGCTCGCACAGGTAGGCATGTCCGTCGAATACTTCACGACAGTTGCCGCAGCGCACGAGACCGTCGCGCAGCTTGAGCTGATCCGCCACGACGCGAAAGACGGTATGGCAGTGAGGGCAGCGAGTAGCGAGAACGCGCGAGGACTGGGCCATGGGAGTCGAGGGCATCGGGGGATTCGAGGGCGAGGACCCGAAGACTCGGCGCGTCGTGGGCGACTAGCCGGCGGCCTGCCCGTGCAGGCAGACCCAGCCATCGTGAGCACGCCAGACCGACATCTTCATATAGGGGGCGTAGGCGGCGATCACCTCGTCCGCTTGCCGCTCCAACACGCCAGACAGCGCGAGCCGTCCGCCCGGTGCCACGCGCGATGTCAGCATCGACGCGAGCAGTTTGAGCGGATTCGACAGGATGTTGGCGACCACGATATTGAATTGACCGTCGCGCAGGTCGGCGGGCAGTCCGTATTCGACGCTCGCGTGATTGCGCTCACTGTTATAGCGGGCAGACTCGACGGCCTGCGGATCGATGTCGATACCGACGACCGGATCGGCGCCGCACTTGCGCGCCAGAATGGCCAGAATGCCCGAGCCGCAGCCGTAGTCGAGCAACGACTGACCCGCCTCAACGTGCTGTTCGAGCCACTCCATGCACAGCCGCGTGGTCGGGTGGCTGCCGGTCCCGAACGCGAGGCCCGGATCGAGTTCGAGGATAAGCGCATCGGCGTCCGGGGCGTCGTGCCACGACGGCACGACCCAGATACGCTGGCCGATCTGTATGGGCTCAAACTGCGATTGCGTCAGGCGCACCCAGTCCTGTTCTTCTACGTCGCGCAACGTGAACGCGGGCGACTCGGTGAGCCCCAATTCGTTGACGGCCGCCGCGAGCAGCACGGCGGCGTCCTGGTCTTCCCCCACCAGCGCGACCACGCGCGAGTGTTGCCACGCGGTGTCGGGCGGGGTCAGGCCCGGCTCGCCGAACATCGGTTGCTCGTCGGGCGTGTCGGCGTCCGCGTCTTCCACGGAGACCGACAGCACGCCCAGATCGAGCAGGGCGTCCGACAGGGCCTCGGCTTGGGCGCGGGCAACTTCTACGACGAGTTCGCGATACATGGCGAGTGATTTCCTGCTGATAAACGGCTGATGAACAGCTCAGTTGCCGCCGACGGCAGATTTCTGCGCCAGCTTGTGTTCCAGATAATGGATGCTCGTGCCGCCTTCGACAAACTTGGCGTCGAGCATCAGTTCCCGGTGCAGCGGAATGTTCGTCTGGATACCTTCGATCACGATTTCCGACAGCGCGACACGCATGCGACGGATGGCCTGATCGCGCGTTGCTCCGTAGGCGATCAGCTTGCCGATCATCGAATCGTAGTTCGGCGGCACGAAGTAGCCGTTATAGGCGTGCGAGTCGACGCGGATACCGGGGCCCCCCGGCATGTGCCAGGCGGTAATGCGACCGGGCGACGGCGTGAACTTGAACGGATCTTCGGCGTTGATACGGCACTCGATCGCGTGACCCTGGAACTGGATGTCGCGCTGACGGAAGGCGAGCTTCTCGCCGGCCGCAATGCGGATCTGTTCCTGCACGATATCGACACCGGTGATCATTTCCGTGACCGGGTGTTCGACCTGCACACGCGTGTTCATTTCGATGAAGTAGAACTCACCGTTCTCGAACAGGAATTCGAACGTGCCGGCGCCGACGTAGCCCATCTTCTTGCAGGCGTCGGCGCAGCGATCGCCGATGCGCTCGATCAGGCGACGCGGAATCAGCGGGGCGGTCGCCTCTTCGATCACCTTCTGGTGACGGCGCTGCATCGAGCAGTCGCGCTCGCCCAGCCAGACGGCGTTCTTGTGCTTGTCGGCGAGGATCTGGATTTCGATATGGCGCGGGTTCTCGAGGAACTTCTCCATATAGACTTCCGGATTGCCGAAGGCGCGGCCGGCTTCTTCACGGGTCATGTTGACCGCGTTCACCAGCGCCGCTTCGGTGTGCACCACGCGCATGCCGCGTCCGCCGCCGCCGCCGGCGGCCTTGATGATCACCGGATAGCCGACCTGGCGTGCAACACGCACGATTTCCTTCGGATCGTCGGGCAACGCGCCTTCCGAACCCGGCACGCACGGCACGCCGGTCTTGATCATCGTCTGCTTGGCCGAGACCTTGTCGCCCATCAGACGAATGGTGTCGGGGCGTGGGCCGATAAACGTGAAGCCCGATTGCTCGACGCGTTCGGCGAAGTCGGCGTTCTCGGAGAGGAAGCCGTAACCCGGGTGGATGGCCTGGGCGTCGGTGACTTCCGCCGCGCTGATGAGCGCCGGCATGTTCAGATAGCTCAGCGGCGAGGGCGCCGGTCCGATACAGACGGCTTCGTCCGCGAGCTTGACGTACTTCGCTTCCTTGTCGGCTTCGGAGTAGACGACCACGGTCTTGATGCCCATCTCGCGGCACGCGCGCTGAACGCGCAGAGCGATTTCGCCGCGGTTGGCGATGAGGATTTTTTCAAACATTATGTGCAGTCCTGCCCGTAGGGGGAGAGGAGCGGGGCCGGACGCCTCGTGTCGCCGGGCGGCATTTGGCCGCGCGGGCGGGGCGTCCGACAACCGGCATTAGCCGATCACGAACAGCGGTTGACCGTATTCCACGGCCTGACCGTTCTCGACGAGGATTTCCTTGATCACGCCGGTCTTGTCCGACTCGATCTCGTTGAGCAGCTTCATCGCTTCGATGATGCACAGCGTCTGGCCTTCCTTGACCGAGTCGCCGACCTGCGCAAACGGATCGGCGCCCGGCGACGGGGCGCGGTAGAAGGTACCGACCATCGGCGACGTGACGATGTGACCTTGCGGCAGGACCGGGGCAACCGGTGCCGGTGCGGCGGGCGCTGCCGCCGGCGCTTGCGCGGCAACCTGCGGGTAGGCTGCCGGCATGGCCATCTGCATCGGGGCGGCGATCAGTTGGGGCGGCGCCTTGACGATGCGGACCTTGCCTTCGCCTTCGGTGACTTCGAGTTCGGAAATACCCGATTCGGCCACGAGGTCGATCAACGTCTTGAGTTTGCGCAAATCCATGAAGGAAGCTCCTTAATTCGGTATCGACGCGGGGGCACCCCCCGCGAGGGGAAATAGGGGATGAGACGGCTACCCGCCGGCGAGTCGCCGCAGGGCAAATTCGAGTGCGAAGGTGTAGCCGCGCCAGCCCAGGCCGCAGATCACGCCTTGCGCAATATCGGAAAAGTACGAGTGATGCCGAAAGGCCTCACGGGCATGGACGTTCGAGAGATGCACCTCGACGAACGGAATGCCCACGCCGGCCAGCGCGTCGCGCATCGCCACGCTGGTATGCGTGTAGGCGGCAGGGTTGATGACGATGAAGTCGATCGACGCGTCGCGTGCCGCCTGAATCCGGTCAACCAGTGCGCCTTCGTGATTGCTCTGGAATGTCGTCACCTCAGCACCTGCCGCCTTGGCTTGCGCCTCGAGCGCCGCGTCGATGTCGGCCAGCGTCGTACGACCGTACACCGCCGGCTCGCGAGTACCGAGCAGGTTGAGATTGGGACCGTGGAGCACAAGAATGCGGTGAGGCATCGGCGAATCAAATTTCACGAAATTGGGCGCAATTAAACGCCAGTTGGTGGATTTTGTCCAGTGGGGTGAAAATGAAGCCCCGTCGGTCACGTCTGGCGGGACTTCCCGCGCGCCCGGCTGGACGGCGGGATGTCAGCGCGTCGGCCTGAGGGCCGAGCGCACTTCATCCGACGTAATACGGCCGAGCTTCTGGTAGTGCAAGCGGCCTTGAGGATCAACCACGACGGTATACGGTAGCGCGCCCGCCTTGTTGCCCAGTGCGCGGGCGAGGTCGGTGCCTGCGTAGCCCGCCACGAGGAGCGGGTAATCAACCTTCACCTTTTGCTCGAACGCGATCATGTTCGGGGCAGTATCAATGCCGATTCCTACGAATTGGACGTTTTTTCCCTTGAATTCACTCGAAAGTGCTTGGAGATCGGGCATTTCCTCCACGCAGGGCCCGCACCATGGAGCCCAGAAGTTGATGACCAGCGTTTTGCCACGCCATTGCGAGATGGCCTGCTCGTTGCCCGCCAAGTCAGGAAGCCGCGTGGCGAGCAGTTGGGCGACAGCGGCATCGGGCGCGTTTGCAGGCGCCTGGTTTCGATGGCCGAACCAAAAGCCGGCCGCCAGCCCCACGAGCGCCAGAATCAGCAGAGGAACGATGCGTTTTACCATGATGGATGGGGCGGAAGTGGCGGGAAATAGACGTTAGACGGATGGCAATTACGGAGAATGGCGACAGGTTGATGGGCATGTTGCCGACATTCGGGCGAAGGTCAGTGGTTGGATGCCTGCTCCATGGCCTCGGCGCCGTCGATCAGTGTGCTCAGGCCGTGCGCATCGACGCGCACGGGGCGGCCATTCCCGTCGGTGGCCTTGAGTGCGCCGCGCATGTCGTCGAGGGAATACAAGGACAGGTGCACGCCGGCGGGTTCGCCGCGCTGCCCCCGCTCGCGCCACAGGAAACTCAGCGTCTCGACCATGCCGCGACCATTGAAGTGGCGACTTTCCGAGACCTCGTAATCGATACCCCGGTTCAACAGATCGATGGCGACTTCCTTTGGATTGTCGCAAAATGCCTGCAAATAGATATCAGATAGTGACGTTGCCGTGCCGTTGTACACGGCACCAGTAATATAAGGCCGGTAGCGCGCCAGTGCCGTCATGACCGTCAGCGCGACCTGACGCAAATGCGCCAGCTCAGCCGGCTGCGTGTCCGAGAGGAACGTCTGCACGTACTCGCGGACTTCCGTTTCGATTTGGTCGTTATCCGGCAGCAATTCACCCGCAATCCGCGCCTCGCCGGTCACTTGCTTCGCCGCCTTGCGTTTCGCGGTGGCATAGTCAGCGCCCTCCTCGGCGATGAGGCGGGCGGCCACCAGAGCGATTTCTTCGCGCAGGCGTTGGGCGTCGGACCAGGATTTGCGTGTCATGCGCACGATGATACCCGAAAGGCATTGCGCTTCCCGCCGCAGGTACAATGGTGATTCTGGCTGTTCGGCCTCCCCCATTTCCCGCACGGGTTCGGCCCGTCCTCACCTCGCTCCCCATCCATGCATATTCATATTCTTGGCATCTGCGGCACGTTCATGGGCGGTCTCGCGGTGCTCGCCCGGCAGGCCGGTCACACCGTCACCGGTTGCGATGCGAACGTCTATCCGCCGATGAGCACCCAGCTCGAAGCGCAGGGCATTCGGCTGATCGAAGGGTTTGACGCCGATCAGGTCTCGCTCAAACCCGACCTGTTCGTCATCGGTAACGTGGTGTCGCGCGGCAACCCGCTGATGGAAGAGATCCTCAATCGGAATCTGCCGTACACGTCGGGCCCACAATGGCTCGGCGAGCATGTGCTGTCGAAGAAGTGGGTGCTGGCCGTGGCGGGAACGCACGGGAAGACGACGACGACATCGATGCTCGCCTGGATTCTCGAAGATGCGGGCTACCAACCGGGCTTCCTCGTCGGCGGTGTGCCGATGAACTTCGGCATTTCGGCGCGACTGACCGACAGCGACTTCTTCGTGATCGAGGCCGACGAATACGATACGGCGTTCTTCGACAAGCGCTCCAAGTTCGTTCATTACCATCCGCGCACCGCGATCCTGAATAACCTTGAGTTCGATCACGCCGACATCTTCCCCGATCTGACGGCGATCGAGACGCAATTCCATCATCTGGTGCGCACCGTGCCGGGCCAGGGCCGCCTTATCGTCAACGGTCGCGAGGCTGCGCTCGAGCGCGTGCTGGCGCGCGGCTGCTGGAGCGAGGTGGAGCGCTTCGGTGTGGCCGACGGCTGGCATGTCGCCCAGGCCAACGACACACTCGCGGCGGGACAAGAGGCGTTCTGGGCCCACCATGGGGCGATGGCCGCCGGGGAAGTGAAGTGGTTGCTCCAGGGCGAGCACAACCGGATGAACGCGCTGGCGGCGTTGGCTGCCGCACGGCACGTGGGTGTGCCGCCGGAGCAGGGGGCGGCATCGCTGGGCAAGTTCCAGAATGTGAAGCGTCGTATGGAGGTGCGCGGCGAAGCGGCCGGCGTCACTGTTTACGACGATTTTGCGCATCATCCGACCGCCATTCAGACGACGCTGGCCGGACTGCGACGCCGCGCCGGCACCGCCCGTATTCTGGCGGTACTCGAGCCGCGCTCGAATACGATGAAGCTGGGCGTGATGAAGGCGCAACTGCCGGCCAGCCTTGCCGATGCCGACCTGGTGTTCGGCTACGGCGCGCCGTCCGGGAAGGACGCCCTCGGCTGGAATCTGACCGAGGCGCTTGCTCCGCTCGGCGCGCGTGCGCAGGCGTTCAGCGACATCGACGGACTGGTGCGCGCGGTGAGCGCGGCAGCGCGTCCGGGGGACCAGATCGTGGTGATGAGCAACGGCGGCTTCGGCGGCATTCACCAGAAATTGCTCGATGCACTGGCGGCGCGCGCCTGATTTGCGTGCCTTGGCGTCCGGGTACTGACCAGCTTTTATCGGGGCTCACATGATTCTCTATTTGCACGGCTTCCGTTCGTCGCCGCGCTCCTTCAAGGCGCAATTGATGGCCGCGCGCATGCACCGCCTCGGCCTGGGGCGCGAGTGGGCTTGCCCGCAATTGCCGCCGTCGCCGCTGGCCGCGGTCGTCGACGCGCAGCGTCTGCTCACCGGCGTGAAGGCCGACGAGTTGACCATCGTGGGCAGCTCGCTCGGCGGCTACTACGCCACGTATCTGGCCGAGAAGCTCGGTTGCCGCGCGGTGCTGCTCAATCCGGCCACGCGCCCGTACGACGATCTGGGCAAGTGGCTGGGCGAGCAGCCGATGTGGCATGGCGGCGGCACTATCGTCGTTGAGCCGCGTCACCTGGACGAGCTGCGCATGATCGACGTGGCC
Organism: Pandoraea sp. XJJ-1; assembly: GCF_026802345.1. Classification (NCBI taxonomy): domain Bacteria; kingdom Pseudomonadati; phylum Pseudomonadota; class Betaproteobacteria; order Burkholderiales; family Burkholderiaceae; genus Pandoraea; species Pandoraea sp. XJJ-1. Next base: position 4,750,322 of record NZ_CP113827.1, on the reverse strand, counting down.
CAGATCACGCGTCCCGAGCGCTACTACCTTGTGGCCGCGACCGGCGACCAGACCCTCGACTACCGAGACATGGTGGCGAAGTTTCCGGGCGCGAAGCTCACGGTGATCGACGGCAGCGACCACGGTATTTCCGATTTCGCCAACTATATGGACGACGTGCTGCGCTTCGCCGGCATCGACGTTCCCCCCTCGCCCGGTGCCGCCGGTCCGTTCGCGGGCGAATAACGCGTTTGCCCCTTCCGCCCTAAACCGCCGCAGGTTGGCGGGCTACAATGTCGCCTATTGCGATCGATGGCTGTTTCATGAATATTTTTTTTGAGGAATCCGGCGGCTTCAAGGCTGGCACGGTGTTGTCGCAGCAAGGTGAGTCGTACCAGGTGGAGCTGCCCGGTGGACGCCGCAGCAAGATCAAGGGGCGCGACGTGCTGCTGCGTTTCGAGTCGCCGTCGCCCGCGGAGCTGATGACGCAGGCGCACGCCGCCGCACAGGACATCGATATGAGTTTCCTGTGGGAATGCGCGCCTGCCGAGGAGTTCGCGTTCCCGGTGCTCGCTGCCGAGTATTTCGGCGAAGGCGCCGGCGTTGCGCAACAGGCCGGGCTCGCGCTGGCGCTGCAGGCTTCGCCGGTGTACTTCCGCCGAAAAGGCCGCGGTCAGTACCAACGCGCGCCGGAGGAACAACTGCAGGCCGCGCTCGCGGGACTCGCCCGCAAGCAACAGCAGGCGGAATTGCAGGCCGTGTATGCCGATCAACTGATCGCCGGCACGCTGCCCGACGCGCTCAAGGGCAAGGAACTGCTGCTGCTGTTCCGTCCCGACAAGAACACCATCGAGTGGAAGGCGCTCGACGCCGCCGCCATGGCGCTGGGCAAGACGCACGCCGAGGTGATGCTCGCCTGCGGCGGCATTTCGTCGCCGCGCGCGTATCACGAGGCGGCGTTCCTCTACGAACACTTCCCGCGCGGCACCGGCTTCCCGGAACTCGGGCCGATCCCGGTACCCGGCGACGACTTGCCGCTGGCCGACGTGCAGGCGTTCTCCATCGACGATTCGACGACGACCGAGATCGACGACGCCCTCTCGGTGCAGGTACTGCCCGATGGGCTGTTGCGTGTGGGCATCCACATTGCGGCGCCGGCACTCGGCATTACGCGGGGTGACGCCATTGATGAGATCGCGCGCGCGCGTCTGTCGACGGTCTATGCGCCGGGCGAAAAGATCACGATGCTCCCCGATGCGATAGTCGAGGCGTACACGCTTGCCGAGGGCGGCGCGCGTCCGGCACTGTCGCTGTATGTCGTGGTCAAGGCTGACACGTACGAGATCGTGGCGACGGAAACGCATGCCGAGCGGGTGCCGATCTCGGCAAACCTGCGTCACAACGAACTCGACGCGATCATCACGGCCGAGACGCTGGCCGATGGCAGCGGCGAGTATCCGCACAAGGAAGCGCTGCGGCTGTTGTGGCCGTTCGCGCAGTCGCTCTACGAGAAACGTCAGGCCGCGCGCGTGGGTTATGGCCTGCGTCCGGAAGTGCAGAACAAGACCGACTTCAATTTCTACGTCGAAGGCGAGCAGGTCACGATCAAGCAGCGTATGCGCGGTGCGCCGCTGGACCTGATCGTCGCCGAGATGGCGATTCTCGCGAACAGCCGGTGGGGACGCCTGCTGGCCGAGTGCGGCGTGCCCGGCATCTATCGCGCGCAGCGTGCTTACGGCGTGAATCGCACGCGCATGCAGACATCGCCGGCGCCGCACGAAGGTCTGGGTGTCGAGCAGTACGCATGGAGCACCTCGCCGCTGCGTCGCTATGTGGATCTGGTCAACCAGTGGCAGTTGCTTGCGTGCGTGCGTCACGGCGTGACGGCCAAGCTGGCGGCACCCTTCAAGCCCAAGGATGCCGACCTGTACGTGACCGTGTCGAGCTTCGAAGCCGCCTATGCGGCTTATGCCGAGCACCAGAGCCGGATGGAGCGCTACTGGTGCCTGCGCTGGTTGATTCAGGAGAACAAGTCGCAGGTCCAGGCGAGCGTGCTCAAGGGCGACACCGTGCGCCTGAACGATATTCCGCTGACGCTGATCGTTCTGGGGCTTGGCCCGCACGCGCGCGGTACGCAGATCATGCTCGACGTGCTGTCGCTCGACGTCGTCACGCTCAGCATCTCGGTACGTGTCGCGCAGGTGCTGGGCGCCAGCCAGAACGGACTGGGCGAAGACGATGACGAAGGCGCCGGCGGTGCAGGAGACGGCGGTGGGGGTCACGATGGAGGCGATGGGGCCGAAGGTGGCGACGACGCGGGAGGGGCCGACGATGCCGACGATGCCGATGGCGCCAACGATGCGGAGGGGGCGAACGATACCGAAAGCGACGGCCGCGACGAAAGCCAGGGTGACGACGACGTCGCCTCGGCCTCGGCCGACGTCACCGCCGCGGCGTCGCAAACCGTTGATGTTGCGTCCGGCACTTCTTCGCTTGCTGCCGCGCTGATGGTGGCGGGGGGGCGCGACGCGTCTCCCGGTTCGGCGTGCTGAAACCCGCTCTCGCGGCAGGCAACCTGCGCGCGGCGCGCCGCCGCGGCGGGTCGCTGATGCGCGAGCATCCGCTTGCCACGGGCCTGGCATTTTCCGCGCTGGTCCACCTGCTCGCGCTGGCGGTGCATTTCGTCGCGCCCGACAGTTTCCGACTGCATAGTGCGGACACGCCGCTCGATGTCGTCCTCGTCAACGCGAAGTCGGCCAACGCCCCCGACAAGGCCACGGCGCTCGCGCAGGCCAACCTCGTGGGCGGCGGCGAGCACGACGGCGAGCGTGCGACATCACCGCTGCCGTCACGCGCGCTCGATCGCGACGGCGCGCCCATCGCGCAAATCCAGCGCAACGTGAGCGAACTGGAAGCGACGCAGGAAAAGCTGCTGACGCAACTGCGCAATCAATACGCCGCCACGCCGGCGTCGCAGCGGCATCGCGCCGACGCGCCGCAGCGCGGGCAAGGACTCGACGATCAGAACGTCGACCAGAAGATCGCCCGTCTGCAGGCGGAAATCGACAAGCAGTTGCGCGCCTATCAGACCCGCCCGAAACGCGGCCAGGTCACAGCCAATACCCGTGAAGTGGCGTATGCGCGCTATTTCGACACGCTGCGTCATCGCGTAGAGCGCTACGGCACGGAGCATTTTCCTCAGATCGGCAACGAGCGTCTCTATGGCGAGCTGATCGTCACGCTTAACGTCAATCAGCGGGGCGGGCTCGGCTATCACAAGGACGGTTGGAATGTCGCGGGCGTGGAAGTCACGCGAAGCTCCGGCAATCGCGATCTCGACCGCCGCGCGGTGGCGATCGTACAGGCCAGTGCGCCGTTTGGCGACTTCTCGCCCGAGATGCGGCAGCGCTATGACATTCTCGAGATCGTGACGCGGATGACCTTCTCGCGCCAGGGGGTGCAGGCCGAGACGCTTGCGTCGCCGTCGGTCGCTGCGGCGCGGTAGGGCGCCACGGGCGAATCGTCGGCAAACGCCCGAAGCCACAGCGACGCTGCGTGTACTATTCGATGACATTCGCGCGGTTTGTCGGCAACGTGATGTGAAGGTTTCCGGCGACCGATGCCTGCCGAGTCACGGCCAAACACCGTATCTGATGCACGTGGACGCAAGTAATTGCGGCGCCTGGGCGAAAGCCAGGCGCCGCGTCTTTGACAACGATGACAAACCAAACGCCCTCCGGGGAACTGCAGGCCGATCGCTACGCCGTGATCGGTCATCCCGTCGAACACAGCCAGTCGCCGTTCATTCACGCCGAGTTCGCGCGCGAAACCGGCCAGCATCTCACCTATGAGCGCCTGCTCGCGCCGCTCGATGCGTTTGCCGCCACCGTGCGCACCTTTATCGACAACGGTGCTCGCGGGGCCAACGTCACCGTCCCGTTCAAGCTCGAGGCCCACGCGTTGGCGGATCGTCTGACCGAACGCGCGCAGGCGGCGGGCGCCGTCAACACGCTGGTGTTCGACGCGCAGGGCATCACGGGCGACAACACTGACGGCGTGGGGCTCGTGCGCGATATTGAGGGACCGCTGGGCGTATCGCTCAAGGGCCGGCGCGTGTTGCTGCTGGGCGCCGGCGGTGCGTCGCGCGGGGCAATGTTGCCGCTGATCGAGGCGGGGCCGGCGGCGCTGTTTGTCGCCAATCGCACGGCCGCGCGCGCCGACGAACTCGTCGCACGGTTCGCCAATGCCGCTGAGCGCCATGGCGTGGCGCTCGCCGGTGGCGGATGGGACGCGGTCCCCGCGGCGTTCGATGTCGTCATTAACGCCACGGCCGGTAGCCTTCAAGGCGACGTACCGCCGCTGCCTGCGGGCGTCTATGCGGAAGGGGCGCTTGCCTATGACATGATGTACGGCGCGCAGCCAACGGTGTTCATGACGCACGCATTGGCGGCCGGGGCGACGCGCGCGGCCGACGGTCTCGGCATGCTCGTCGAGCAGGCGGCCGAAGCGTTCGCGGTGTGGCGCGGCGTGCGGCCGTCGACCGATGCCGTGCGCACCGCCTTGCGCGCCCGGCTCGCAGCGAAAGGTTGACGTTGTCGATGGCTGCGCCGCGACGCGCTTCGCGCAAAACTCGCCATCGCCGCTGGGGGCCGTGGCAGTGGACAGCCTACGTTGTCACGTTGGTCTTCGTGGGCGTGCTTGCCACGCAGCTCTATTACTTCGTGCAGATTGGCTGGTGGGTGCGTTTCGATCCGTCGTCGACGGCGTTTATGCGCGCGGCCGCCGCGCGATTGCATGAAACGGATCCGACGGCGACGCTCAAGCACCAATGGGTGCCGTACGACCAGATTTCGCGACATCTGAAGCGCGCCATCATCGCGAGCGAGGACGCGAACTTCGTCAATCACGATGGCTTCGAGATCGACGCGATGCTCGGCGCATGGGAGAAGAATCAGAAGAAGGGGCGCATCGTCGCGGGCGGCTCGACCCTCTCCCAGCAACTGGCGAAGAATCTGTTCCTGTCGAGCGAGCGAAGTTACCTGCGCAAGGCGGAAGAATTGAGCATCACGTGGATGCTCGAGTTCTGGATGACGAAGCAGCGGATCTTCGAGATCTATCTCAATTCGGTGGAGTGGGGCGAGGGCGTATTCGGCGCCGAAGCTGCGGCACGGCACTACTACGGCATTCCGGCCTCGAAGCTCTCCGCTTGGCAGGCGGCGCGGCTGGCGGTGATGTTGCCGCGTCCGCGCTACTTCGATACCCATCGCAATTCGCCGTACCTTGCGCAACGCGCCGGCGTGATCGCGCGTCGCATGGGGGCGGCGGAGTTGCCACAATAGGCGAATAGCCCCCCGCACGCAGACTTTCGCACGACGAGCACGCGCGGGCGTGTGTGGGGCTAGTGTCGCGAGGGGGCCGCGTCCGGTATCGGCTGTGCTGGCACGTGCATGACAGTGCGCGTCGGATACGGGAGTGAGCAACCCACGGCCTCGACCGTCTCCTTGACGCCGCGCTGAAGGTCCCAATAGAGGCCCCAGTAGTTACCCAGCAATGACCATACCCGCACGTTCACAATCACGGCGTTGTCGCTGACCTGCTTGACCATGATTTCCGGTGCCGGCTTGTCGAGCACTCGCGCGTCTTCTGCCACGTGGGCGCGGAGTGCCGTCATGGCGGCATCGAGATCGTCGTCGAGCGCGATGCCCACGGTGACCTCCATGCGACGCGTGGCGTTGCGGCTGAAGTTCGTGATCGGCTGGCCCCAGATCTGGTTGTTCGGCACGCAGACGTAGATGCCGTCGGCATTCGTGAGCGTGGTGGTGAACAGGCCGATTTCGTCGACGGTGCCGGCCACCGACGCGCCGGCCGTAATGTAGTCGCCGTTGCGGAACGGGCGCAGCACCAGCAGCATCGTACCCGCCGCAATATTCTGCAACGTGCCTTGTAGGGCCAGCCCGATGGCCAGGCCTGCCGCGCCGAGCACCGCGATGATGCTGGCGGTCTGCACGCCGAATTGAGCGAGCACGGCAACGAGCGTGATGATGCGCACCGACCACAGCGCGATCGACTCGATGAGCGGTTTGAGCGTTGCGTCGAAGTGGGGCGAACGGCTCAACGTTCGGTGTACGAAGCGCGCCAGTCGCTTCGCGATCCAGAAGCCGATCAACAGAATCAACACGGCCTGTACGAGCGACAGACCGTAGCGGACGGCGTTGGCCGCGAGAAAGCCCATCACGGCGTCGAAGGACGCGAGCGGGGGGGTAACCTCAGTCATATGGGGGTTCTCCGTGTTGATGGGGGCCCGAGAGCACCGATATCAAGATTGACGCGAAGCGCGCGGATTGGTTCGACCGGCGCGCGGAGCAGGTAAAATGTCGGCCTTGCTGGAAGGAATCAGTCTCGAATCACCCGCCGTCGGAATACCGCCGCCGGAACCCCGCCGGAACCCCGTCATGACATTCACCGAAGTACTTAACGCGGCCTGGACGCGCAACAATTCTCTGCTTTGCGTGGGCCTGGATCCCGAGCCGTCGCGCATTCCCGCGCATCTGCAAGCGCAGCCGGACGCGATTTTCGAGTTCTGCCGCCAGATTGTGGATGCTACCGCCCCCTACGCGTGTGCATTCAAGCCGCAGATCGCCTATTTCGCTGCGCATCGCGCCGAGGAGCAGCTCGAACGGCTGATCGCCCATATCCACGCCGATCATCCGGGCCTGCCAGTGATTCTGGACGCCAAGCGTGGCGACATCGGCAGCACCGCCGAGCAGTATGCGCGCGAAGCGTTCGAGCGCTATCGTGCCGACGCCGTGACGGTGAATCCCTACATGGGCTTCGATTCGCTGGAGCCGTATCTGGCGCATGCCGAGAAGGGTGTCGTCGTGCTGTGCCGTACGTCGAACCCGGGCGGCAGCGATCTGCAATTCCTCGATGTCGATGGCAAGCCGCTGTATCAGACGGTGGCGCGCCTGGCCGCGGGGCCGTGGAATACGAGCGGGCAGATCAGCCTGGTGGTGGGTGCGACGTTCCCGGCAGAAATCGCTGCCGTGCGCAGCATCGTCGGCGACATGCCGCTGCTGATTCCCGGCGTGGGCGCTCAGGGCGGGGACGTCGAAGCGACGGTCAAAGCCGGTCGCACCGCGAACGGGACGGGCATGATGATCAACTCGTCGCGTGCCATCATCTACGCCGGTCGCGACGAGCACTTCGCCGCGGCGGCTGCCGCCGCTGCGCAAAACACGCGCGACAGCATCAACGCCTATCGCTGATCGGTCCGCGTGCCGATGCGCGGATCGTCGTCAAACGTCTCAGGGCGGCGCGACGATTACGTCTCGGCCTGGTCGAGGAATTCGATGACGCCGCGCAGCGCGTGCTGTGCGGCCTGACTGCGCACCTGTGTGCGATCGCCCTTGAAGCGCTTCGTCTCGACGAGGGTCGTGACGCGGTTGCTCCACGCGAAGCACACCATACCCACCGGTTTTTCGGGCGACCCGCCGCCCGGGCCGGCCACGCCGGTGATCGACAGCGAGATCTGTGCACGACTGTTCAGCAGTGCGCCTTCGGCCATCGCACGTGCCACCGGTTCGCTCACGGCACCGTGTTTGTCGATCAATTCAGGCGGAACGCCGATCATTTCGGACTTGGCTTGGTTCGAATACGTCACGAAGCCACGCTCGAACCATTGGCTGCTACCGGAAACGTCGGTGATTGCTGCCGCAACGAGGCCGCCGGTGCATGACTCGGCCGTGGTCAGCATCAGGCGTTCGTCACGCAGACGATTGCCGACTTTGACCGACAGTTGGGCCAGAAGATTTTGTTCGGAGACCACGGGACGACGCCTTCAATAAGTCAATGCAACGAATAGGTCACGGGTATCGGTGCGCGTACCCGCGGGAACGGCGCCAGCGAGGCACCCGTCATGATGCGGCTTGCGCCATCGCGCGGCGGCAAGCCCGGTCGATCAGATCGAGCGCCACAGCGCAATGACGAGCAGCGTGCAAAAGGCGGCGACGAGATCGTCCAGCATGATGCCGAGGCCACCCTTGACCGTGCGGTCGAAATATCGGATCGGCGGCGGCTTGACGGCGTCGAAGAATCGGAACAGCACGAAGGCCACCAATTGGCCGACAAAGCTCGCCGGCGTAATGAGCAGCAGCACGATCCAGAACGCGACAATCTCGTCCCAGACGACGGGGCTCGGATCCGATGTGCCAAGCTTGCGCGCTGTGTAGGCGCAGATCCAGATGCCGCCAACGATGGACGCGACGATCAGCACGCCCCATCCCGTGACCGTCAGGTACAGATTGAGCACCAGATACGATGCCCATCCGAAAAGCGTGCCCACGGTGCCCGGCGCGAACGCCGACAGGCCCGTGCCAAAGCCGAGCGAAAAGAGGTGGGCAGGGTGCGACAGCAGGAACCGCGAGTTCGGCCGGCGCGGGCCGCTGCCCGAGTTGACGGCGGCCGGTTGATCAGTGCTCATTGGAAATGGTCGAAACTTTTGAAATCGGCAGCGACGGACGCGCCAGTCTTGTCCTGGAGGTGCAGCCGGGCGAGGCGCGCGTCGGGAAGCGCTATTGTACCGATACGCGTGAGGCGTATGCCGAGTTCGTTGCCGATCGCCTCGATATGCGGCCGTTGCGCACGGTCGGCGCAGAAGCCCAGTTGATAGTCGTCGCCGCCCGCCAGCGCACACATTCTCTGAATCACCGGCGTTTGCGCGGCCAGCAGGTCGGAGCACGGTACATCGTCGACGTTCACCGTTGCGCTCACACCGGAGCGCTCCAGGATATGGCCGAGGTCGCCCAGCAGCCCATCGGAGATGTCGAGGGCGGCGCGCGCCACGCCGCGCAGCGCCAGTCCGAGCGTCACCTGCGGCTCGGGCCAGTCCAGCGCGCGGCGCGCGAGGGCGAGATCGACGTCCGACAAGGTCCATTCCCCACGTATCGCACCGAGCGCCAGCCGGGCATCGCCGAGGGTGCCGGAGACCCAGATGTCGTCGCCGGGCTGCGCGGCATCGCGGCGCAACGCCTGGGCGCCGGGCACACTGCCGAAGACGGTCACACAAAGATTGCGTGGGCCGCGCGTGGTGTCGCCGCCGACAAGCGGGCAGGCGTAACGGTCGGCCAACGCCGACAGGCCCTCGGCAAAGGGCGCGAGCCAGGCCGGGTCGCTGTCGGGCAGGGCAATCGCCAATGTGAAGCCCATGGGCCGCGCGCCCATGGCCGCGAGATCCGACAGATTGACGGCAAGGGTCTTGTGACCGAGCGCGCGCGGGTCGACGTCGGCAAAAAAGTGGCGGCCCTCCACGAGCATGTCGGTCGAAATCGCGAGCTGCTCGCCGGTGGGGGGACGCAGCAACGCGCAGTCGTCTCCGATGCCGAGCGTCACATGCTCGCCCGGCCGGGTAGCGTGGGCGAAGAAGCGGTCGATCAGCGAGAACTCGGACAGCGGTGGAGTTGAGGCAGACGTCAGGGTCATGAGCAACGGCGCGGTTGCCCGCCTTGACCGGGCGCATCGCGTTGCGGGACCACTCCGGTGCAACGCGTGACGCCAGGGAGCATTAGGCGGTGGGCAATAAGTAAAGGGCTGCGGTGATGCACAGGCAAGCCCCTATTCTAAGAGGCGACCCGGGCTTTCCCAAGCGAACAAAGCACGGACGCCCGGAATTCAGACGGATTCCCATGCCCGTCTCGGATCCCCCCCACGGGGCTAGACGTCCGTGGTCCGAAAAGGCGGGCGATGGTGCAGCGCAGCGTTGAAATCGCCAGGAATTTTGGCCACTATCGGCGGGGAAGCCGTACCGCGCAGGTGCAGCCCCTATTCGCTTTTTGCATAAGTGGCGTGAATAAATGGGGCTACAATTTGCACTGAAAATCCGACCCCATTTTGTTCGTCAAGAGCCTCCCCTCATGCCCACGCCGATCGATCCGAAACTGCGCGAAGCTGCGCTCGAGTATCACGAATTCCCCACGCCCGGCAAAATCGCCATCGCGCCGACCAAGCAGTTGCTCAACCAGCGCGATCTGGCGCTGGCGTATTCGCCGGGCGTTGCCGCCGCGTGTGAGGAGATCGTCGTCGACCCGCTCAATGCATCGCGCTACACGGCGCGCGGCAATCTGGTCGGCGTGATCACGAACGGCACGGCCGTGCTGGGTCTGGGTGATATCGGCCCGCTGGCATCCAAGCCGGTGATGGAAGGCAAGGGCGTGTTGTTCAAGAAATTCGCCAATATCGACGTGTTCGATATCGAAATCGACGAGAAAGACCCCGAAAAGCTCGTCGACATCATTGCGGCGCTGGAGCCGACCTTCGGCGCCATCAACCTCGAAGATATCAAGGCGCCCGAGTGCTTCATCGTGGAGCGCAAGTTGCGCGAGCGCATGAAGATTCCGGTCTTCCACGACGATCAGCACGGCACGGCCATTGTGGTGGCCGCGGCGCTGATCAACGGCCTGAAGGTCGTCGGCAAGGATCTGAAGTCCGTGAAGGTGGTGACGTCCGGCGCGGGCGCTGCCGCGCTTGCGTGCCTGGACCTGCTCGTCGACATGGGGCTGTCCATCGAGAACATCTGGGTGACGGACCTGGCGGGGGTGGTGTACGAGGGCCGCACCGAATTGATGGATCCGGAGAAAATCCGGTTCTCGCAAAAGACCGATGCGCGCGGGCTGGCCGACGTGATTGGCGGCGCCGACGTGTTCCTCGGGCTGTCGGCTGCCGGCGTGCTGAAGCCGGAAATGGTCAAGACGATGGCCGACAAACCGCTGATCTTCGCGCTGGCCAACCCGAATCCAGAGATCACACCGGAACTTGCGAAGGAAGTGCGTCCGGATTGCGTGATGGCGACGGGCCGCACCGATTACCCGAATCAGGTCAACAACGTCCTTTGCTTTCCGTTCATCTTCCGCGGTGCGATCGATGTTGGCGCCACGACGATCACGCGCTCGATGGAAATCGCGGCGGTGAATGCGCTGGCGGAATTGGCGCGTCAGGAGCAGAGCGATATCGTGGCGTCGGCCTACGGGATCAAAAACCTGTCGTTCGGCCCCGACTATCTGATTCCGAAACCGTTCGACCCGCGTCTGCTGGTCAAGGTCGCGACCGCGGTGGCCGAAGCGGCGATGGCCGCCGGTGTCGCCACGCGTCCCCTCGCGGATGTGGATGCCTATGCGCAATCGCTCCAGCAGTTCGTGTACCACAGCGGCGGTCTGATGAAGCCGCTGTTCTCTGTTGCGCGCAGCGTGCCTGCGAACATGAAACGCATTGCGTTTGCCGAGGGCGAAGAGGAGCGCGTGCTGCGTGCCGTACAGGTGCTTGTGGATGAACGTGTCGCCACGCCGATCCTGGTGGGGCGCCCGGCCGTGATCGAGCACCGCGTGCAGCAATATGGCCTGCGCCTGACGCCGGGTGTCGACTTCACCGTCGTGAACCCGGAGCACGACGAGCGCTATCGCGATTACTGGGAAACGTATCACCAGCTGACCAACCGCAAGGGCGTGACGGCGTCTTATGCGCGCGTCGAGATGCGTCGCCGCACGACCCTGATTGCCGCCATGTTGGTGCGCAAGGGCGAAGCGGACGGTATGATTTGCGGCACGGTGTCGACGCCGGGCCGTCATCTGCACTTCATCGATCGCGTGATCGGCAAGCGGGCCGGGGGCCATGTCTATGCGGCGATGAACGCCCTGATTTTGCCGAACCGGCAGATTTTCCTGGTCGATACGCACATCAATCAGGATCCGAGCGCAGAGGAACTGGCCGAAATCACGCTGATGGCCGCCGAGGAGATTCGCCGCTTCGGTATCCAGCCGAAGGTGGCCTTGTTGTCGCATTCGAACTTCGGTACCAGCGACGCCGCGTGCGCCCGCAAGATGCGCGAAACGCTGGCAATCCTGCAGGAACGTGCGCCCGATCTGGAAGTTGACGGCGAAATGCACGGCGACTGCGCACTAGACCCGGAACTGCGCGCACGCATCATGCCGGAATCGACGCTGACCGGTGCTGCGAACCTGCTCATCATGCCGAATATCGACGCCGCGAACATTGCGTACAATCTGCTCAAGACGGCGGCGGGCAATAACGTGGCGATCGGGCCAATCCTGCTGGGCGCTGCCAAGCCGGTGCATATCCTGACCGAGTCGGCCACGGTGCGACGCATCATCAACATGGTGGCGCTGGTGGTGGCCGATGCGGCGGCGCAACAACAGGCGCGTTGACGTCTGGCGAGCGCGCGGCGGTTCGCCACCGTTCGACACATGTTAACGACAAATCGCCGCCCCCTTTTGGGGGCGGCGATTTGCATTCCGGCGAGACATTTTGCACGCTCACACCGTCATGTGTGCGCTCACTCTCTTTAAAATCCTTTATTTTCAATAATTTGTCGCGTTGTTTCGTTGCAAAATGTAAGCCGACATTGATTCTCTGGACCAATAGCGATAACCTTACGGCTTCAATCACCAGAACAAGCCCGCGGCGCAATACGACGTCGGGCGACAGGCTAGCTATGACCATGGCACGTTGGCTTCACCGGAGCATCGTGGCGCTGACGGCGGCTGGTAGTGTGTTTCTGTGGTCCAATGCTGTGGCGCGCGAAACCGCGCCATACGTCACGGGTTCAACGGTCACAGTGTCCGTTGCCGAGTTGCCTCGCGAAGCGCAGCGCACGCTGACGCTGATTGCCCAGGGCGGGCCGTTCCCCTACGCCAAAGACGGCGTTGTGTTCGGGAACTACGAAAAGCAGCTGCCCAAAATGCGGCGTGGCTATTACCATGAATACACGGTGCCGACCCCCGGTGCCCGCAATCGGGGCGCCAGGCGCATCATCTGTGGCGGGGACCAGCGGGCGGTCGATCCTTGTTACTACACACAAGATCACTACAACAGCTTTAGACGCATAAGGGAATGACAGCAGTATGAGTGAGCCGGTTTTCGCACAGGAACGCGGGAAAGATCGTATGGCAGATCCATTCGGTGCGGGCGAGGGCAACTTGTTCAAGCAGGTGCTGGGCCTGCATGCTGTCGCGCGGGCCGGCCGCCGCCATACCTTATCGGAAGAGGGAGATATGAGTCTTTTCAAGACCGTCAGGCCGAATATCGTGCAGTCGATCCGCGCATTCCGCGTGCCGGAATTGGCCGCAGAGGCCGAGCGACTCGGGCAGCACTTCCTCTACGCCAATTGTTCGCAGGCGCAGAGCAAGGCCGAGGTGCTGGAGACGATCGCCACGTCGTTCCTGTTTCCAAAGCATTTCGGAAAGAATTACGACGCCTTGCACGATTGTCTGACCGATCTGGTGCATCACGCAGGCCAGCAGCCTGGTTTTGTCGTCGTGCTCGAGGGATTGCCGGTGGCGACGAAGTTCGATAAGGACGGTCGCGAAACCCTGCTGGACGTGTTCCGCGATGCCGCCGAGTTCTGGGCTGAGCGTCGTATCACGTTCCGCGTCTTTTACTCGTTTGCCTGACGGACCACCAAGCGAATCGTCGGTGAGTGACCTCGGAAACATCGTCTGACGTCACCGGTCTCGCCCCGACGCGAACATGCGTCACGTCAACCTCACGAAAAAGGTCCGCATTGCGGACCTTTTTACGTTTTCAGCCGGCGATTATCGGATTCCTGGATGGCCTTGCCTCAGCCGGTCCGTCCACCGAGGAATTGCTGGGCGAGGCTTGCCAGGTCGAGATGGCCTTGCGGTAGATCACCGTTCGGTGTGAGGTGATTGACCACCTCGGGCAGCAGCGACGACAGTTGCTGTGCGGCCTCATCCGGGCTGACGCCCGCCGAATCGGCCAGTTGCTGCAGATGTCCTCCCGGGCCAAGCGCCTGGGCCACCTGATCGGCCGACACTGGCTGATTGCTGCCGGTGCCGACCCACGAGCGCATCGCATCGCCCAGGCCGCCATTTTCCAGCACCTGCGTCAGTCCGCCCAGTCCGCCGAGCGCGCCCACCAGGTCGCCAGGGGACGTCGCGGGGTTGCCGGCGGCATCCTGCTGCGGTGCTTGTCCTCCGCCCAGCAGCCCGCCCAGCAAACCGCCAAGACCGCCGGCACCACCGCCGCCCGCCGCCGCACCGCCCAGCATCCCGCTGAGTGCGCCCCCCAACGAGCCAATCAGGTCGCCGCCCTGACCGCCCTGTGCCTGCGCGTTGCCGGAACGGTTGGCGATCATCGCCAGCAAACCCATCAGCAGCAACATCTTGGTATTGCCGCCGCTACCGCTACCGCCATCGGCCGAATTGCCAGAAATGCCGCCGAGAATGGAATCCAGGATACCCATGGGATGACTCCTTTAGGCTTGTGAAGCCAATGTGCAAATCGTCGAGGCTTACCAACCGCCCCAGCGCGCGGCCAATGCCGCGAGGACCGCGATGCCCGCCGTTTCCGTTCGCAAGATGCGTTCGCCCAGGCGAATCGCCATAAAACCGGCCTCCCGCGCGAGGGATTCTTCGTGCGGTGCCAGTCCGCCTTCCGGGCCGAACAGCAAAACGCCTGGCTGAGACGGTGCGTGCAGCGGCAGCGAGTCGAAACCGCTGTCCGCTCTGGGTGACAATAGCACACGCCATCCGTCGTCTGTCACCGCGCCTTGCTCGCGCAGCCAAGCGCCGATCGGGCGAATCGGCAGGACGCGTGGCACGCGATTTCGGCCGCATTGCTCGCAAGCGGCCTGTGCCAGCGCCTGCCAATGCGCAACGCGCTTCGCCGCACGTTCCCCGTCGAGCCGGATCACCGAGCGTTCGGTGATCAGCGGCTGAATGTCCGCCACGCCTAGCTCGATGGCCTTTTCTATCAGCCAGTCCATCTTGTCGCCGCCGGCGATGCCCTGTGCCAGGGTGACGCGGTACGGCGTCTCCACCTCGCGCGCCTCCCGTTCGCCGAGTTGCGCCGTGGCGTGGCGCTTTTCCAGCGTCGTGAGCACGGCCGGATATTGGCCGCCCGTGCCGTCGAAAAGCGTGAGCGCATCGCCGATCTTCAGGCGCAATACCTGAGCGTGACGCACCACCGCCTCGGGAAGATCAAGCAGTGCGCCGGCGTGCAGCGGCACATCGATAAAGAAGCGAGGCATACGGACGGGGGTCGAAAGGGCGCGGTCGGGCGTGGCGCCGGGGACAGAAGCATACCCCAACGTCAGAGGGAGAAGCGGCTCAGCTTCGCGGAGCGACGGGGCGGGCGAAGCCCCAGCGATAGCCGTCCGGGTCTTCCAGTTGGCAAAAGCGGTCGCCCCAGAATTGGTCGCTGGGAGGCGTTAGCCCCTTCGCGCCGGCGGCGGTCGCCTGCGCGTATAGTGCATCGACGTCTTCCGTATAGACATAGAAGCTCTGCGACGCCTCCACACCGGAGGTGCGCGGCGTGCGCGCGGTGCTCGCGAACGCGCCCTCGGGGGCGAACATCACGATCAATTGCCCTTGATAAAACATTTCGACGTGCATGACGATGCCGTCGTCGTTCACCATGTCATGCACCGAGAAGCCGAACGCCTGCGCATAGAACGTCGCCGCCGCCTTGGCGTCGCGCACGGTCAGGTAGGGCGTCAACCACGGCACATGGGCGGGGCGGGGATCGGGCATGACGGTGCTCCGGTATGAGCGTCGGCTGTGGGTAAAGCAGTCTCGTCCTGACGCACGAATACGCGAACGGTCCGCCGCCAACGGTTGTGATGAGTTTTCAATATACAAGGAATGCGGGCTTGATTCACTTGCGTCGCGTCATCTCGTCGTCGCGCGGTTGGTTATCGATCGCCGAGCACGGCCATCAGTTCCGGCGGGATGTCGAAAAGCGCGGCACGCCGGGCCGGCGCATAGTGGCGCAGGGATTCTCGCGATAGCAGAGCCTGCGTGGCCGCGGTTGCATCGCTGCCACGCACGTCGAGCGAATCGCTGGCGAACGCGAGCGCCCACAACGTGCCGTACAGCGGCACATACGTGGTTATCGGTTGGACAAATTTGAACACCGAGCGCAGGGCATCGAGCATGCGCGCGACTTGATCGGCTTCGAACCATGGCGCCCCCAGTTGCAGGGCGATAGCGCCGCGTGGGCCGAGTAGTGCGCGGAGTTTGGCGAAGAACGGTGCGCCATGCAGCGTGGCCGCCTCGCCGTCAGCGTCGGTCAGGTCGAAAATCACGGCGTCGAACGCTTCTCCGCGAGCCAGCGCGGCGTCGACGAGATCCCGGGCGTCGCCGATGACAAGCGTGGTGCGCGGATCGTCGAATGCGCCGTCCGCCAACGTCGGCATGTACTTCAGGATCGTCGCAGGCACCTGGGCATCGAGTTCGGCGACGACAACCTCGCGCACGCTCGCGTGACGCAAGGCTTCGCGCGCCGAGCCGCCATCCCCCCCGCCAAGCACCAACACACGCTGGGCGTTCTCGTGTGCAAGCAAGAGCGGATGCACCATGCATTCGTGGCAGATATGCGCATCGGCGAGCGAAGCCATGAACCGGCCGTCGAGTCGATACGCTCGCCCAAGTGCCCCGAACGCAGGCAAATCCATGACCTCGATGCGCTGATAGGCCGATATGGCGGCGAATACCGGGCGCGCGGCGAACGTATAACCGGCCCAAGGCCCGAGCGGCGCCGTGCACGGGCGCAATGCGGCGGTCGATGGGTCGTCGCTGAGGTCACGTTTGGCGTGCATTGGCGAGGCAACTTCCTCTAATGGGTGGCGATCATGCCTGTTCTTTGCATGATTCCACGTTCTCGTCATTTGGGGAAGTTCGCCGCGAGCGACCCGGGCAACGGCCGTATCTGGTAAAATCTTGGACTTTATTCCGCATTCGAATTTCGCGCGGCAGCTCGCGGCAACGGGGGCACGCCCGCTATTCCGGCTGTTCACCATGACGAACTCCTCTTCTGCTACGCCTGCGCTGATGGCCTCTGCCATTCGCGTCCTCTCCATGGACGCGGTCCAACAGGCCAACTCCGGTCACCCTGGCGCGCCGATGGGCATGGCCGATATCGCGGTCGCTCTCTGGGGCCGTCACCTCAAGCACAACCCCGTCAACCCGCATTGGTTCGATCGCGACCGCTTCGTGCTGTCGAATGGCCACGGCTCGATGCTCATCTATTCGTTGCTGCATCTGACGGGCTATGACTTGCCGATCGAAGAGCTCAAGCACTTCCGCCAACTGCACAGCAAGACGCCGGGGCACCCGGAAGTGGGCGTCACGCCGGGCATCGAGACGACCACGGGCCCGCTGGGTCAGGGCATCACCAACGCGGTGGGTTTCGCGCTGGCCGAGGCCCTGCTCGCCAAGGAATTCAACCGCCCGGGCAACGATATCGTCGACCACTACACGTACGCGTTCCTCGGCGACGGCTGTCTGATGGAAGGCATCTCGCATGAAGCGTGTTCGCTCGCGGGAACGCTGCGTCTGAACAAGCTCATTGCGCTGTACGACGATAACGGTATCTCGATCGATGGCGACGTCGAATACTGGTTTGCCGACGACACACCGAAGCGCTTCGAAGCCTACGGCTGGAACGTGATTCGCGACATCGACGGCCACGATGTCGACGCGGTCGACGCCGCCATCGCCCAGGCCAAGACCTCGGATCGTCCGACGCTGATCTGCTGCAAGACGCTGATCGGCAAGGGCGCGCCGAACAAGCAGGGCGGTCACGATGTGCATGGTGCGCCGTTGGGCGCCGACGAAATCGCCGCCACGCGCGCGTCGCTCGGTTGGCACCTGCCGCCGTTCGAGCTGCCGGCCGATGTCTACACCGCATGGGATGCCAAGGTCGCCGGTCAGCGTGCCGAAGGCGAATGGAACGAGCGCTTTGCCGCCTACCGCAGCCAGTTCCCGGCAGAGGCTGCCGAATTTGAGCGTCGCATGAAGGGTGAGCTGCCCGGCGACTTCAAGTCGGCCGCCGCCGCGTTCATCGCCAAGACCAACGAGAAGGGCGAGACGGTCGCCACGCGCAAGGCCTCGCAGCTTGCGATCGAAGGTCTGGCCGCCGTACTGCCGGAGTTCCTGGGTGGCTCGGCCGACCTGACCGGCTCGAACCTCACGAATTGGAAGGCCAGCAAGGCGGTGCGCGCCAATGCGGAAGGCGTGCAGTTTGGCAATCACATCAACTACGGCGTGCGCGAGTTCGGCATGAGCGCCATCATGAACGGCATGGCGCTGCATGGCGGCTACATCCCGTTCGGTGGAACGTTTCTGACGTTCTCGGACTACAGCCGCAATGCGCTGCGTATGGCGGCGCTGATGAAGCTGCGCTCGATCTTCGTGTTCACGCACGACTCGATCGGCCTGGGTGAAGACGGTCCGACGCACCAGTCCGTCGAGCACGTATCGAGCCTGCGCCTGATCCCGCAGATGGACGTGTGGCGTCCCTGCGATACGACGGAGACGGCAGTCGCCTGGGTGGCGGCCGTCGAACGTCACGATGGTCCGTCGAGCCTGGTGCTCAGCCGTCAGAACCTGCCGTTCGTCTCGCGCGACGATGCGCAGATTGCCGATATCCGTCGTGGCGGCTATGTGCTGCGCGACGTGGCGAATCCGCAGATCGTGCTGATCGCGACCGGCTCGGAAATCGAGCTGGCGCTCAAGGGCGCCGAGGCGTTGGCTGCCGAGGGCATCGCGGCGCGTGTCGTGTCGATGCCGTCGGCCAATGTGTTCGACCGTCAGGACAAGGCGTATCGCGAGCGTGTGCTGCCGCGCGGTGTGTCGCGCGTGGCGATCGAAGCCGGCGTGACGGCGTATTGGCATAAGTACGTCGGCCTGGAAGGCGGCGTGGTCGGCATCGACACCTTCGGCGAGTCGGCCCCGGCCGGCGTGCTGTTCAAACACTTCGGCTTCACCGTCGACCACGTGGTCGCGACGGTCAAGTCCGTGCTTGGCTGATTTCGTTAGACCTTACGGAGAAACCCCCATGACCATTCGCGTCGCTATCAACGGCTACGGCCGTATCGGCCGCAACGTGCTGCGTGCCCATTATGAAGGTGGTAAGAAGCACGACATCGAAATCGTCGCCATCAACGATCTCGGCAATGCGCAGACGAACGCTCACCTGACGCAATACGATACGGCGCACGGCAAGTTCCCGGGCACGGTGTCGGTCGACGGCGATTTCATGATCGTCAACGGCGACAAGATTCGCGTGCTGGCCAACCGCAACCCGGCCGAACTGCCGTGGGGCGAGCTGGGCGTGGATGTCGTGCTTGAGTGCACGGGCTTCTTCACGACGAAGGAAAAGGCCGGCGCTCACCTGAAGGGCGGCGCGAAGAAGGTCATTATCTCGGCGCCGGGCGGCAAGGATGTCGACGCCACGATCGTGTTCGGCGTGAACGAAGGCGTGCTCAAGTCGACCGACACGGTCATCTCGAACGCATCGTGCACCACGAACTGCCTGGCGCCGCTGGTCAAGCCGCTGCACGAGAAAATCGGTCTGGAAACGGGTCTGATGACGACGGTGCACGCCTACACCAACGACCAGGTGCTGACGGACGTCTATCACGAAGACCTGCGTCGCGCGCGCTCGGCCACGATGAGCATGATCCCGACCAAGACGGGCGCCGCGTCGGCCGTCGGTCTGGTGTTGCCGGAACTCAATGGCAAGCTCGACGGTTACGCCATTCGCGTTCCGACGATCAACGTGTCGATCGTCGACCTGTCGTTCGTTGCCAAGCGCGACACGACGGTTGACGAAGTCAACGCGATTCTGAAGGAAGCAGCCGAGGGGTCGCTCAAGGCCATCGCAACGTACAACACGGCACCGCTGGTGTCGGTCGACTTCAACCACAACCCGGCCTCGTCGAACTTCGACGGTACACTGACCAAGGTGTCGGGCCGCCTCGTGAAGGTCGGCTCGTGGTACGACAACGAGTGGGGCTTCTCGAACCGCATGCTCGACACGACCGTTGCACTCATGTCGGCGAAGTAATCGCGTTTGACGTCCAGTCGTAAAAAAGCCGCTGTCGTGAGACGGCGGCTTTTTCGTTGGTGCGCTACGTCGTGAGGGATGCCGGTGTTTAGGCGATAACCGCAGCTATTTCGGGCTGCGCGTACCCATCCGCAACGCTTAATGCGCTGGCACCATGGTGGTGGCATCGATTGCAGTCTCTCATCGCTGCTTACGGGGTGTTTGCCGACGATGCGTAGCCGTGCTCAGCGCTTCAAGACCCGAAGCTAGGGGGAATCCCATAATGTCTTCATCAGAAGACATTATGCCAAAACAACGCTTAATTCTTTTGGCGATGCGGGCAGGGGTTTTTCGTGCAGCTCCCGTACATCGCGAGCGAGTGGTCCTGGAGCGCGAAGCCACGTTCCTTGGCGATCATTTTCTGGCGGCGTTCGATCTCGGCGTCGAAGAACTCTTCGACTCGCCCGCAGTCGAGGCACACGAGGTGATCGTGGTGGTGGCCTTCGTTGAGCTCGAAAACGGCCTTGCCGGACTCAAAGTTGCTGCGCGACAATAGGCCCGCTTGCTCGAACTGCGTCAGGACACGGTACACCGTGGCCAGACCGATATCGAGGTTTTCGTTGAGCAGATGACGATAGACGTCTTCGGCGGTTAAATGGTGCACCTCGCTCTCGCTGTTCTGGAAAATCTCCAGAATTTTGAGGCGCGGAAGCGTGGCTTTCAGTCCGATATTTTTCAGATCGGCGGGATTCGGCATCGCTCTACGTCCCTAGAGTACAATACAGCCGCAATAATAATGCCTTTTTGCCTTGCCCGGGCGCAAACCAGGGCAATCGGGACGGTTTGTGCCGTCAACGGGGGCGATGTGGCGGCGCGCCCGGCGTGCCGGATTCAAGGTCGATTTTTTTGAAAGCGAGTCAGATTTGCGTCGTTATCTCTCCCTTCCGCTCTCCGTCTGCGCTGCAGCGGCATTCCTGGCCCTGGCCGGTTGCTCGACGTATGACAGCGTGACCGACAAAGTGATCGGCGTGGTCACGCCGTATCGAATCAACATCGTTCAAGGCAACTTCGTCTCGAAAGAGGCCTATGAGCAGCTCAAAGCCGGCATGACGCGCGATCAGGTCCGTCAACTGCTCGGCACGCCGCTGCTCACGGACATCTTCCACGCGAATCGCTGGGACTATGTCTTCTATTTCAAGCGCGGCAATGCGTCGGTGGTTCAGGAGCGTCACCTGAAGGTGTACTTCGACGGCGACACGCTGGCGCGCTGGGAAGGCGGAGAAAATCTGCCGACCGAATATCAGTTGGTGCGGGAAATCGATGGTCAGAAGGGCAAGACCGTAAAGACCGACGCCTCGGCCCCGTCGACGGCGAGTGCCGCGACCGCGGAGACTGCCGCGCCCGCCGCGTCCGACGTCGCGACCGTGTCGACCGCTGCGGCGGCTACCGCTTCCGAACCGGCCCCTGCGTCCAACGCACAGTCCACCGCTGGCGACAGCGCTTCGGGCAGTGCGACGACGGCCACGGGCACGGGGCTTGTCCCGTCGCCGCGGGTGACTTCCGGCGGTGGCCTGTTCTCGATGCCCAAGTAAGCTGTCTGAAGAGTCAAGAATTCCATGATGAAGATTGCGATTGCTGGCGCCTCCGGCCGTATGGGCCGGATGCTGATTGAAACCGTACTGGCCACCGACGACGCCGAATTGGTCGGTGCGCTCGACCGCGAGGACAGCCCGGCGCTGGGACACGACGCCGGCGCCTTTCTGGGGCGCGAGACGGGTGTCAACATCACCGCCGATCTCGATGTCGCGCTCGCCAACGCACAATATCTGATCGACTTCACGCGTCCCGAAGGCACGCTGGCGCATCTGGCTGCCGCCGAAAAGCACGGTGTCAAGATGATCATCGGCACGACCGGATTCTCGGAAGCCGACAAGGCGCGTCTGGCGGCGGGTGCCGAGCGCGTGGCCGTGGTGTTTGCGCCGAACATGAGCGTGGGTGTGAATGCCACGTTCAAGCTGCTCGAAGTCGCGGCGAAGATTTTGAGCACGGGCTACGACATCGAGATTATCGAAGCGCATCACCGCCATAAGGTCGATGCCCCGTCGGGCACGGCGCTGCGCATGGGTGAAGTCGTGGCCGACGCATTGGGCCGCGATCTGAAGGAATGCGCCATCTACGGCCGCGAAGGCGTGACCGGCGAGCGCGATCCGTCGACCATCGGTTTCGCGACCGTGCGCGGCGGCGATATCGTGGGCGATCACACGGTGCTGTTTGCCGGCATCGGTGAGCGCATCGAGATCACGCACAAGTCGTCGAGCCGTCTGTCGTATGCGCAAGGCTCGCTGCGTGCTGCCCGTTTCCTCGCGCAACACAACACGGGCCTGTTCGATATGCAGGACGTTTTGGGCCTGCGCTGATTCAGCCCTTGCCGGCGTGCGGCGCGCGGATGGCCCGCCGAGGTGGCGCATGAGAGGGCAGACGGTGCGCCAGCCGGCACCGGACGCCGACATCAAAGACGCACGCCGCCACGGATCGCATGACGCATCGGGCGGCAGCCACGCCAAGGCGGCCTCCAGGCCGCATCTGCTCTCCACCGTCGCGCCGAATCCGTTGCCGTCGGCGTTATAATCATCGTTTTCCCCGGATTTGCCCCCAAACGCTTGCGTGCTGCGCGCCCTTTGCCGCGCACCGGCGGGGCCGAAGCCGAGCCGAATCCTACCCGCCGACCCATCATGCAAGAAAAATACGTTCCCGCCGACGTCGAAGCCTCCGCCCAGTCTCATTGGCAGGCCATCGATGCCTACAAGACCACCGAGCGCGCGGACAAACAGAAATTCTATTGCGTCTCGATGCTGCCGTATCCGTCGGGCAAGCTGCATATGGGCCACGTGCGCAACTACACCATCAACGACGTGATGTATCGTCAGATGCGCATGCGTGGGTACAACGTGCTGATGCCGATGGGGTGGGACGCCTTCGGCATGCCGGCTGAAAATGCGGCAATGGCCAACGGCGTGCCGCCGGCCAAGTGGACGTACGACAACATTGCGTACATGAAGAAGCAGATGCAGGCGATGGGTCTGGCGATCGATTGGTCGCGCGAAGTCGCCACCTGCAAGCCGGACTATTACCGCTGGAACCAGTGGCTGTTCCTGAAGATGCTCGAGAAGGGCGTTGTCTACCTGAAGACCGGCACGGTGAACTGGGACCCGATCGATCAGACCGTGCTCGCCAACGAGCAGGTGATCGACGGTCGAGGCTGGCGCTCGGGTGCGCTCATCGAGAAGCGCGAAATCCCGATGTATTACATGCGCATCACCGAATACGCCGACGAACTGCTCGGCGACCTGGACGA
Organism: Pandoraea sp. XJJ-1; assembly: GCF_026802345.1. Classification (NCBI taxonomy): domain Bacteria; kingdom Pseudomonadati; phylum Pseudomonadota; class Betaproteobacteria; order Burkholderiales; family Burkholderiaceae; genus Pandoraea; species Pandoraea sp. XJJ-1. The sequence goes on along the minus strand of NZ_CP113827.1, from coordinate 4,727,134 downwards.
CCTCGGCTGGCCCGAGCGCGTGAAGGTGATGCAGCAGAACTGGATCGGCAAGAGCTTTGGCGTGAACTTCGGCTTCCCGTACGAGCTGGACGGCGAGCACAAACTGCTGCGCGTGTTCACTACGCGTGCCGACACGATCATGGGCGTGACTTTCTGCGCAATCGCCGCCGAGCATCCGCTGGCAACGCGTCTGGCCGCCGATCGTCCCGACCTGCAGGCGTTCATCGCCGAATGCAAGCAGGGTGGCGTGGCCGAAGCCGACATCGCCACGATGGAAAAGAAAGGCATGCCGACGGGCTTTTTCGTCACGCATCCGCTGACCGGCGAGAAGGTCGAGGTGTGGATCGGCAACTACGTGCTGATGGGGTACGGCGAGGGCGCGGTGATGGGCGTTCCGGCCCACGACGAGCGTGACTTCGCGTTTGCGCGCAAGTATGACCTGCCGATCAAGCAGGTTGTCGCGGTGGCCGGCGAGACCTATTCGACGCAAGCCTGGCAGGCCTGGTACGGCGACAAGGAAAATGGCACGCTGGTCAACAGCGGCAAATATGACGGCCTGGCCTTTGCGGCCGCCGTCGACGCCATCGCCGCGGATCTCAAGGCGCAGGGTGCAGGCGACAAGCAGGTCACGTTCCGTCTGCGCGACTGGGGGATTTCGCGCCAGCGTTACTGGGGCACGCCGATTCCGATCATTCACTGCGCGTCGTGCGGCGCGGTGCCGGTTCCCGAAAAGGACCTGCCGGTCGTGTTGCCCGAAGACCTCGTGCCGGACGGCACCGGCAACCCGCTGGCCAAGTCGGAGGCGTTCCTCAAGTGCGATTGCCCGAAGTGCGGCAAGCCGGCGCGCCGCGAGACCGACACGATGGACACGTTCGTGGACTCGTCGTGGTATTTCTCGCGCTATGCCTGCCCGGACGCCGACACCATGGTCGACGCGCGCACCGATTACTGGATGCCGATGGATCAGTACATCGGCGGCATCGAGCACGCGATTCTCCACTTGCTGTATTCGCGCTTCTGGACCAAGGTGATGCGCGATCTGGGCCTGGTGAGTTTCAAGGAGCCGGCGCAGAACCTGCTCACGCAGGGTATGGTGCTCAACGAGACGTACTATCGTGAGGATGCCGCGGGCAAGAAGACGTGGTTCAACCCGCTCGACGTGCAAGTGCAGTTCGACGACAAGGGCCGTCCGGTCAGTGCAACGTCGAAGGCTGACGGTGCGGACGTGACGCTCGGCGGCATCGAGAAGATGTCGAAGTCCAAGAACAACGGCGTGGATCCGCAGTCGCTGATCGATCAGCATGGCGCCGATACGGCGCGTCTGTTCGTGATGTTCGCGGCACCGCCCGAACAGCAACTCGAATGGTCGGGGGCGGGTGTGGAAGGCGCGAGCCGCTTCCTGCGCCGCCTGTGGGGCTTCGGCCAGTCGCAGGCCGCGCTGCTGCGTCAGGCGGACGCCGCCATCGATACGGCGAACCCGGCGGCCAAGGCGCTGCGTCTCGAGATTCATGGCGTGCTCAAGCAGGCCAACTACGACTATCAGCGTGTGCAGTACAACACGGTCGTGTCCGCGGCGATGAAGATGCTCAACGCCATCGAGAGCGACAAGGGGGCGGCGGGCGCCGGAGCGGTGCGCGAGTGCTACGGCATTCTGCTGCGCGTGCTGTACCCGGTGGTGCCGCACGTCACCCACGGCTTGTGGGTCGAGTTGGGCTACGCGGCGCAACAGGGCGACCTGCTCGATGCGCCGTGGCCGGAAGTCGACGACGCCGCGCTGGTGCAGGACGAGATCGAACTCGTGCTGCAGGTGGCGGGTAAGGTGCGTGGCGCCGTGCGCGTGGCGAAGGACGCTTCGCGCGAGGCCATCGAACAAGCCGCGCTGGCGCACGAAATGACCGCCAAGTTCGGCGAAGGCAAGCCGGTGAAGAAGGTCATCGTTGTACCGGGCCGACTTGTGAACGTAGTGCTCTGAGGTGGCCGTTGCGGCCGCCGATCGATGAATTGATGACGTTTGGTGACAAGAGGGCACATCACGTGCAAATGACATCCGGGCAACGAGGCGTCGGTATGACGCGCAGGATTTTCGGCGGGATTGCCCTGCTGGGTTGCGCGCTCGTACTGTCGGCGTGCGGCTTCCAGCTGCGCGGTGCGAGCGAGTATGCATTCCACCGTTTGTACATCTCCGGCGGCGGCCAGATGGCGACCGACATCTCGCGCTACATCCGTTACGGCAGCAAGGGCACGGTCGTGGTGACCGAGCCCAAGGATGCTGACGCGCGGTTGGAAATCGTGAGCACCACGTCATCTCGCACTGCTGTCAGTCTCGACGCCAACGGCCAGGCGCGCGAATATGAGATGCGCAGCGCTTTTACTTTTCAGCTCGTGACACCGGATGGCCGGCCGATCATCCCGTTGAGCACGATTCGTCTGACGCGCAATCTGCCGTACAGCGACAGCGAAACGACGGCGCGCGATGCGGAAGGTGCACTGCTCAACCGCGACATGCAGAAAGATGCCGTCGACCAGATCATTCGTCGCATGGAAGCGGTGAAATCCCTGCCGGCGACGAAGCCGGAAGAGTAACGTCTGCCATCATGCAACTGCGTCCCGACGCGCTCGACGCGCATCTCGCCAAGACCCTCTCGCCGATCTATACGATTTACGGCGACGAGAGCCTGCTCGTCCAGGAGGCGGTGGATCGTGTACGCGCGGCGGCACGTGCGGGCGGTTTCACCGAGCGCGATGTGCTCAGCGTCGAGCGCAGCTTCGACTGGGGCGCGCTCGCGAACGCCGGCCAGTCCATGTCGCTGTTCGGCGACCGCAAACTCATCGAGTTACGCATTCCCGGCGGAAAGCCGGGCAAGGACGGCGGCGCAGCGCTCAAGGCGCACGCCAGTGCCGCGAACAGCGACGTCCTGACCATTGTCACGCTGCCCCGCCTGGATGCGGCAGCGACCAAATCCGATTGGTTCACGGCGCTCGACCGCGAGGGCGTGACGATCAAGATCGATCCGGTCGACCGGAGCCGTCTGCCGGACTGGATTGCGCAGCGTCTCGCCTCACAAGGGCAGCGCGTCGAAGCCGGTGAGCCGGGACGCCGTGTGCTGCAGTTCATCGCGGATCGCGTCGAGGGCAACCTGCTGGCGGCCCATCAGGAGATTCAGAAGCTCGGTCTGCTGTATCCGGCGGGTGCGCTCGCGTTCGAGCAAGTGCAGGATGCCGTGATGAACGTGGCGCGTTACGACGTCTTCAAACTCAGTGAAGCGGTCCTGGCAGGCGATACCGCCCGGCTGGTGCGCATGCTCGACGGCCTTCGTGGCGAGGGCGAAGCAGCACCGCTGGTCCTGTGGGCGTTGACCGAAGAAGTACGCACGCTCACCAAGATCACGCGCGGGATGGCGGCGGGCAAGCCGCTTGCGATGTTGCTGCGCGAGTATCGGGTCTGGGGGCCACGAGAGCGCCTGATGGAGCAGGCGGCCAACCGAGTCACACCCGCCAAGCTGGGGCAGGCACTGCAGTTGGCCGCGCGTCTTGACCGGCAGGTCAAGGGGCTGCGGGCCGACGGTCTGTCCGGCGACCCGTGGGACGGCATGCTGCAACTCGGGCTGCTGCTCGCCGGCGAGCGACCGCCGATGGCGCGCTCCGCTCGCGCACCCCGTCCGGTGCACGCGTAGACCGCGCCCAAGCGCTGCCAAGTGCTGCCAAACGCCGGAATCCACCTCCCGGGGCACGGGAGCCGCGCCAGCAAGATCCCCACAATTGACGGACAATCTGGCGCATGACTGGCGACGTGCCGTGTGCTGCCGTCCGAATACCGTGATGACGGCCGGCACCGAAAACCCACCGAATGGACTGGCGATTGCGTCGCCAAGAGAACTGCGAAACAGACGATATGGATATCAAAGCCTACATGCAATCGTTGGGCCAGCGCGCCCGTGAGGCGTCGCGCGCCATGGCGCGTGCCGACACCGCTGCCAAGAATCGCGCGCTGCTCGCGATTGCCGATGCCATCGAGCGCGATGGCGCGGCGTTGCAGGACGTGAATCGCCGCGATCTCGAGCGCGCCCGCGCCAATGGTCAGGACGGCGCGTTCATCGACCGTCTCACGCTGTCGGACAAGGCGCTGCGCACGATGATCGAAGGACTGCGTCAGATCGCGGGCCTGTCGGACCCCATCGGCGAGATCAGCAACGTGCGCGTGCAGCCGAGCGGTATTCAGGTCGGTCAGATGCGCGTGCCGCTGGGCGTCATCGGCATCATTTACGAATCGCGTCCCAACGTGACAATCGACGCGGCTGCGCTTTGCCTGAAGTCGGGCAACGCGACCATTCTGCGCGGCGGGTCCGAAGCCATCGAGAGCAACACGGCGCTGGCCGCCCTCATCGCGCAGGCGCTCGCGGCGAGCGGGTTGCCCGGTGACGCCGTGCAGGTCGTGACCACGCCCGACCGTGCAGCGGTCGGCGAACTCATCACGATGACCGACTATGTGGACGTGATCGTGCCGCGCGGCGGCAAGAGCCTGATCGCGAGGTTGATGCAGGACGCGCGCGTGCCGATGATCAAGCACCTCGACGGCATCTGCCATGTCTACGTCGACGGTCGCGCCGATCCGGCGAAGGCGCTGGCGATTTGCGAGAACGCCAAGACGCATCGCTATGGCACCTGCAACACGATGGAAACATTGCTCGTCGACCAACAGGCCATCGACCAGTTGCCCGCCATCGCGCGCATGTTCCAGGATAAGCAGGTCGAGCTGCGCGGTTGCGAACGAACCCTGGCGGCGCTCAGCGACGCCGGCGTGACGGGCGTGGTGGCGGCGACCGAAGCGGATTGGTCGACGGAATATCTGGCACCGGTGCTGGCGCTGAAGATCGTCGATGGCATGGCGCCGGCCATCGCGCACATCAATCGCTACGGCTCGCATCACACCGATGCTATCGTGACCGAGGATTACTCCGCCGCCATGCAATTCCTGCGAGAAGTCGATTCCGCGAGCGTGATGATCAACGCGAGCACGCGTTTCGCCGATGGCTTCGAATTCGGTCTGGGTGCCGAGATCGGTATCTCGAACGACAAGCTGCACGCCCGCGGTCCGGTGGGTCTCGAGGGCCTGACGAGTCTGAAGTACGTCGTGTTCGGACACGGCGAAGTCCGCCAGTAAGCCATTTCGTCAGAGACGTCGCATGAAACTGCAAACGCTCGGCCCGGCCGATTTTCAGACGATGCCGTGGAAGAACGGCCTGGGGGTCACGACCGAGCTGGCGGTGGCGCGACGTCCCGGTGAAGACGGCTTCGATTGGCGCATCAGCACGGCCACGGTCGCGAGCCCGGGGCCGTTCTCCGTGTTCCCGGGCATCGATCGCTCGCTGGCCATCGTGCGGGGCGGCACCCTCACGCTCAATGTCGAAGGCCGCCCGGACGTGACGCTCTCGACGCGCACGCCTCCATACGCCTTCGGCGGCGAGTTGACGGTGAGCAGCACACCGATGCTGGAGACGTCCGGCGTGCCCATCGACGACTTCAATGTCATGACACGTCGCGCCGCATGGCAGCACACGCTGGCTCAGCATCGGCTCGACGGGGAGCCCCTGCCGTGGACACTGCCTGGCGAGGCCGATGGCGTCGCCTTCCTTTACTGTGCGCAAGGGCATGTGCGGGCGATTTTCGGGGACGGCCAAGCCGTGAGCGTTCCCGAGGGACATGCGCTTCGCGTCGACGGTGGTGATGTCTGTGAACTGCGGGCCGAGGCAAGCCCTGCCCACCTCTTCCTGACGACGCTCTCGCGACGTTGACCCCCCTGGCCTATGCCGCGCAGACGCTTACAGGCCGGTCTCACCCCATCCCATCCCATCCCGTCCGCGCGCGTGACGCCACGCCGCAACGCGCGCCCTCCGTCGTCTTCGTATTTTCCCTAGGCCGATCCCGATACTTTTCCAGCGAGCAAAACGGCATACTTCCGTTTATCCATATATAAATCAAAGTTCCACCCATGAGACGAATTGATCTTCACGTCGTGCAAGGCGGGGTGGCATGGATCCCCTGAGCGACGTTCTCAACGATCTGCGGGCGGATGCGGTCGTGACAGGTCGCTTCACGTTCGGGGCCCCCTGGTCGCTGCGCAAGCCGGCGATGGACGGTGCGCCGTTTCGCACGGCGACGGGAGAGCCGTTTTATCTCGTTGTGGCTGGCATGGCGCCGGTGCGCGTGGAGCCGGGCGACTGCGTGCTATTGCCGCATGGACACGAGCACGTGATGTGCTCGTCGCTGGACGAGCCGCCGGTGGTCTTCGAGCAATTGATGACGGCGCAGGGTATCGCGCCCCGGCTCGACACACCTCTCGCGTTCCGCGCGGGCGGCGCGGGGCCGGTAAGCGACCTCTACACGGGCGTAGTGATGTTCCGGGAGCGCGTGCGCAATCCCTTGCTCGCGTCGCTGCCGCCGCTCATCCATATCCGCGCCGGCGATCCGGCCGTTCCCGCGCGGCTGACCACGACCCTGGCGGGCTTCATCGAAGAGTCGATGCAGTGCGGTGCGGGATGGCGCGTGGCCGTCGCGCGTCTGGCTGACGTGCTGTTCATCCAGATCCTGCGTGCCTATCTCGGTGCCAGCGGCGGCGCGACGACGCATTGGCTGCGCGGCATGACCGATCCGCAGTTGGGACGCGCCATCGCCTCGATGCACGATGCGCCGCAAAGGCCTTGGACGGTCGAGCAACTGGCCGACATCGCGGGCATGTCGCGCTCGAAGTTCTGCCTGCGCTTTCGCGAACTCGTGGGTGAATCGCCGATGTCGTATCTCACGACGCATCGCATGTACCTGGCTGCTGAGCGTCTGGCGGGCGCGGGCGTGCGCATCGCCGATGTGGCCGATGCCGTCGGCTACGCGTCGGAGAAGGCGTTCACCCGCGCCTTTCGTCGCCGCTACGGCTTGCCGCCGCGCGAATATCTCAGACACTGCGGCCCGGCCAACTGACGCGACTGTCGAGCCTCGCGCGTGAGGGTTTTCCCGTCTCTGGACGAACGGCATCCTTTTCGGGCCGAGCGGTCGTTGTTCGCCAATTTTCTCGTTGTGAGAATTCACTCACCTTCTGCCGGCGCGTCGTAAGACACGCCGGGGCAGACGGCAGTCACAACGGGAGAGTCAATGGAATTCCAACTCAACGGGCGGCCCTTCGTCTTCGACGGCGATGACGGCACGCCTTTGCTGTGGGTCATCCGCGATGCCGCGGGGCTGACCGGCACCAAATACGGCTGCGGTATCGGCGCATGCGGTGCCTGCACGGTACACCTCGATGGTGTAGCCACGCGCACCTGTGTGCTGCCGGTCTCGGCGGCGGCGGGCAGGCGCATCACGACCATCGAGGCCCTGTCGCCGACACGCGCGCATCCGATTCAGCAGGCGTGGATCGCCACGGATGTGCCGCAGTGCGGCTACTGCCAGTCCGGCATGGTGATGGCCGCGGCGGCGCTGCTCGACAAGCATCCGCATCCGACCGACGCCCAGATCGACGAGGCGATGACCAATCTCTGCCGTTGCGCGACCTATCACCGTATCCGGGAGGCGATCCATGCCGCTGCCAAACGCTGAGCGCACCACGGCTGACGTGAACGAGGCTGCGTCCCATGCTCCCGCGTCGCCGTCCCGCCGTCACTGGCTCAAAGGGATGTCGCTGGCAGCGGGCAGTCTGCTGGTTCCGATTTCGGCGTCGTGGGTGGTCAGTCCCGAAGCGCGCGCGGCGGGCGAGACCCTTGTCGAAATCAACGACTGGATCCGCATCGATGCCGACGGCACGACCGTGCTCGGTCTCTCGCAATGCGAAGTCGGACAGGGCGTCTACACCGGTTTGCCCCAGGTGCTGGCCGATGAACTCGACGCCGATTGGCGTCGGGTGCGCGTCGAATTCGTGACTGCGCGCGACGCCTACCGAACGGCTGCGGCCAACGAGGCGTTGCAGCAGTTCGTGGGGGCATCGATGTCGGCCACGTTGTTCTATGAGCGTCTGCGAATCGCCGGGGCGCAAGCACGTGAAGCCTTGGTCGCCGTGGCTGCACGCCGGTTCGGCGTTCGCACGACCAACTGTGTGACGCATGAAGGCCGCGTCGTCCATCCGCAATCGGGCCGCTCGCTCGGCTACGGTGAGCTGGCCGCCGAGGCCGCGACGCTGCCGCTCAATTCGCATCCGCGATTGAAGAACGAAGCCGCCCATGCCTTGATCGGGAAGTCGGTGTCGCGTCTTGATACACCGTCGAAGGTCGATGGCTCGGCCGTCTTCGGTATCGATGTGACGGTGCCGGGCATGCTCGTCGGCGCCGTGCGCATGGCCCCGACCACAGGAGGCGTTCCGCTGTCGGTGCGCAATCGCGACGCGATCAAGGCGCGCAAGGGGGTGCAAGACGTCGTGCAGGCGAAGGACGCCATCATCGTCGTCGCTAACGATTACTGGTGTGCAAAGCAAGCGTGCGATGCCCTCGATATCGAATGGAAAGCGGGCGCCGCGGCCGACAGCGCGACGATACTCGCGCAGCGCCGTGCCGCGCTTGTCGATGGGAAGGCAGGCGTTGCGACCGACGTCGGCGATGCCCCGGGCCTTATCGCTGCAGGTCTCTCAGGTGCTGCCGGCGGCAAGCGTGTGATGGCCGAATACCACACCCCGTACATCGTCCACGCGACGATGGAGCCGGTGAACGCCACCGTGCACGTGCGCAAGGCGCAGGGTGAGATCGAGGTCTGGGGGCCGATCCAGGGGCAGGACAAAGTTCGCTGGGCGCTAGGTGGCATCTTCAAGCTGCCACCGGAGAAGGTCATCGTGCACACGACCTTCCTCGGCGGCAGTTTCGGACGCAAATACGTGCCCGATTTCGTGATCCATGCGGCGGTGGCATCGGTGGCGGTCGGGCGTCCCGTCAAGGTGATCCGCTCTCGCGAAGACGACATACGACACGGCTTCTATCGTCCCTGCGCCTCCGGTCGTTTCGAGGCGGTGCTCGGTCACGACGGGCTGCCCACGGCCCTGCATGCGCGCGTGGCCGGGCAGTCGCTCTACAACGTCATCAAGAAGGACCATTACGAGAAGGCCGGCTATGACGAGACCATGCTCGACGGGCTCTACGACCTCGCGTACGCGGTCCCGAACCTGCGCGTCGAAGGCATCGACGTGCCGCAGCCCAACATTCCCGTGAGCTTCATGCGCTCGGTCGGTTCGACGTCGAGCGTGTTCTTTCTCGAGAGCTTTATCGACGAGATGGCCGACGCCGCCGGCGTCGATCCCGTCGAGTATCGCAAACGCCTGCTCAAACACGATGCGCTCGCAACGCGGGTGATCGAGACGACGGCGGCGTCTGCCGGTTGGCACACGTTGGCGAAGCCCGGCGTGCATCGCGGGTTCGGCTACTGCGCCTATACCGGACGCGGTGCGGCCTTCTCGACCTATGTCGCGCTCGCCCTGGAGCTGCGCGTCGTGAACGAGCGCTTCAAGATCGAACGCGTTGTGTGCAGCGTCGATTGCGGCCGTGCAATCAACCCGAACCTGATCCGCGCGAACATCGAAGGCGGCATCGGATTTGCGCTCACCAATACGTTCAAGAGCCAGATTACCTTCGCCAACGGCGGCGTGGAGCAAAGCAACTTCGGCGACTATCCGCTGCTGTATCTCGTCGAGATGCCGACGATCGAGACTGTGATCGTGCCGAGCGACCGCCCGCCTCAGGGGTGTGGCGAAGTGTCATTACCGCCGGTGGCGCCGGCGGTGGCGCAGGCGATCCGTCGCGCCACCGGTGTGCGGGCGCGTTCGATGCCGCTGCCGCAGACCGTCGCGCAGGCGCGTGCGCTCGCCCGTGAAGCGCATGACGAGGGGCACGCCTGATGGACGCGCTCGACGCTGAAGTGCTCGATGCCGTCGCTCGCTGGCAGGCGCAAGGCGACGACGTGCTGCTCGCGAGTGTCGCGCGGACATGGGGCTCGGCGCCGCGTCCCGTCGGCGCGATGATGGCGCTCGCCACGCGCGGGCGCGTCGCCGGGTCGGTCTCCGGCGGTTGCATCGAGGACGACCTGCTCGCGAAGGTCGCCGGTGGTTTCCGGCCGGGCTTGCGACCTCACGTGCAGACGTACGGCCTTAACGCCGATGAGGCGCACCGCTTCGGCTTGCCGTGCGGCGGCACGCTCGAACTGGTCGTCGAGCGCGTGACCCCGCGCAGCGGGCTCGACGCCATGCGCGAGGCCATCGGCCACGGTCGACTCGGGGTGCGTGAGCTGGATCTGTGCACGGGGGTGGCGCGTGTGCGCAACGTTACGCAGCCGGCAGCGTTCGACTATTCGACGACGCGCCTGACGGTGCCGTTCGGCCCGCGCTGGCGAATCATCGTGATCGGCGACGGGCAACTGACGCAGCATCTGGTGACGATGGCGGTGCCGCTGGGTTATCGGGTCGTCGTCTGCGATCCCCGCGATATCCACGAGGTGACGCGAGACGCGATGGGCGGCGCCCATGTCTCGCATTCGCGGGAGATGCCGGACGACCTGATCGCGCGTTTGCATCCCGACGGCCATACGGCGATTGTCGCGCTCACGCACGATCCGAAGCTCGACGATATGGCGCTGCTCGAAGCGCTCAAGTCCGACGCGTTCTACGTCGGTGCGATCGGCTCGCGCCGCAATCAGGCGTCGCGTCGCGAGCGTCTGGCGATGTTCGATCTGAACGCCGCGCAGATCGACCGCCTGCACGGGCCGGTCGGCCTGCCGCTCGGGGCGCGCACGCCGCCGGAAATCGCGCTGGCGATTCTGGCGGAGATCACCGGGCTGCGCAACGGCGTCTCAAATGCCGTCTCGGTCGGTCACTTGCAGGGAAGTCGGGAATGTCGAACGCGTATTGCATGAGGCGCTTGTAATTCGTAGTCCAATATAAAAAATGGGGAATGTCATGAAACACAAGGTTTGGTTGGCAATGGTGTTGACGCTTGCGGCGGGCTGTGCCAAAGCGGATGGGCTGCAGATCTACGGCATTCTGGACAACAGTCTGGAATACCTCAGTAACGCAGCCGCTGGCGCGAACGGCAGCAAGGCGTCACTCTTTCGCGTGAGCAACGGATCTCAGGCAGCGAATCGCTTCGGCTTCAAGGGGGCGGAAGAGCTGGGCGGCGGGCTCAAGGCGATCATGCAGCTCGAAGCAGGGTTCAATCTCGACTCTGGACAGCTCCAGCAGGGCGGACGCATGTTTGGCCGCCAGGCGTATGTGGGTTTGCAGAATCAATGGGGGGCACTGACTTTCGGCCGACAGAAGAACCTGATTTACGATGCGTTCCTCGAACTCGATCCGCTTTCGTACTACAGCTATTCGCTGCCCGCACTCGATGCTCAGTTCGTTGGCAAGGCCGACAACTCGATCAAGTACGCCGGCAACTTCAATGGCATCAAGGTCGCGGGCCTGTTCTCGACGGGTTACGACGCCAGCATTGCCAATGGTGCGCAGGTGCCGGGGCAGTGGCGCGTGGGCAAGGAGTACAGCGTGTCGGTCGGGTACGGAAACGGTCCGCTCAATGTCTCGCTGGTGTACGACCAGCAACGTGGCACGTCGGTCATGACGCAGGGCAATACCACGCAGCGGGTGGCGGCGGGGGCGAGCTATGCCGTCGGTAACTTCAAGCCGTTCGTGGGATATCAGTGGTATCTGAGCGACGTGCCCGGCGTCGCGGGCCGCAATGAACTGATCTTCGCCGGGTTGCAGTACCGGCCCGTGACCGAAGTGATTCTCTCGGGGGCGATCTACTACAACAACATCACGTCGGCCAATCAACATCCGTTTTTGCTGGCGGCCAATGCGGCGTATCTGCTTTCCAAGCGCACACAACTGTTCGCGGAAGTCGGTTTCTCGCGCAATCAGAACGGCTCCAATCTGGGGTGACCGGCTACGGCGCAAGCATCCTGCCGGGTAGCAATCAAGTCGGCGTGGCCGTGGGTCTCGCGCACTACTTCTGAGGCAGAGAAAAAAAGGACACCCGGGGGATCCTGGGTGTCCTCTCATATCGCCTGTCGATGACCCGGCGAGGGCCATCGCGGCGAGGGCTTAGTGACGGAAGTGACGCGTGCCCGTCATCAGCATGGCGACGTTGCGCTCGTCGGCCGCGGCGATGACTTCGTCGTCGCGCATCGAGCCGCCCGGGTGAATCACGCAGGTCGCGCCTGCGTCGACCACCACGTCGAGGCCGTCACGGAACGGGAAGAAGGCGTCCGAGGCCACGGCGGAACCGCTCAGCGACAGGCCGGCGTTCTGGGCCTTGATGCTGGCGATGCGCGCCGAGTCGACACGGCTCATCTGACCGGCGCCCACGCCCAGCGTCATACCGCCGGCGCAGAACACGATGGCGTTCGACTTGACGTACTTGGCCACGCGCCAGGCGAAGAGCAGGTCTTCCATTTCCTTCGGCGTCGGATGACGCTTCGTTACCACGCGCAGTTCATGCGGGGCCACGTTCTTCGCATCCGGCGACTGCACCAGCAGGCCACCGCCCACGCGCTTGAAATCGTACTGATTCACGCCGTTGCCGAGCGGCACTTCGAGAAGACGCACATTCTGCTTGGCCGCAAAGACTTGCTTGGCGGCGTCGGTGAACGACGGCGCGAGCAGCACTTCCACGAACTGCTTGGCGACGGCTTGCGCGGCGGCTTCGTCGACTTCACGGTTGAACGCGATGATGCCGCCGAAGGCCGACGTCGGATCGGTCTGGAACGCCTTGGCATAGGCGTCGACCGGCGATGCGGCCACGGCCACGCCGCAAGGATTGGCGTGCTTGATGATGACGCAGGCAGGCGCGTCGAACGTCTTCACGCATTCCCACGCGGCATCGGCGTCGGCGATGTTGTTGTACGACAGTTCCTTGCCCTGGAGCTGGCGATAGTTCGCCAGCGAGCCTTCCGGCGTGACGATGTCGCGATAGAACGCGGCGCTCTGATGCGGGTTCTCGCCGTAGCGCATGTCCTGCACCTTCGTGTACGCGAGATTCAGCGTGGCCGGGTAGGCGGAGCGTTCGGTGTGACGCAGCGACTCGCCCAGGCTCGTGAGGTAGTTCGTGATCGCGCCGTCGTACTGGGCCGTGTGAGCGAACACCTTCGTGGCCAGACGGAAGTTCGTGGCGTAGCCGACCGTGTTGCCGTTCGCCTTCATTTCGTCGAGCACCACGGCGTAGTCGGTGGGATCGACGATCACGGTGACGTCGCGATGGTTCTTCGCAGCCGAGCGCAGCATCGTCGGGCCGCCGATGTCGATGTTCTCGATGGCGTCTTCGAGCGAGCAGTCATCGCGCGCGATGGTCTGCACGAACGGGTACAGGTTCACCACGAGCAGGTCGATCGTCGGAATGTCGTGCTTCGCGAGCGCGGCCATGTGCTCGGGCAGGTCGCGGCGGGCCAGAATGCCGCCGTGAACCTTCGGATGCAGTGTCTTCACGCGCCCGTCGAGCATTTCCGGGAAGCCGGTGTAGTCGGCCACTTCGGTCACCTTGAGGCCGGCGTCAGCCAGCAACTTGGCGGTGCCGCCAGTGGAGAGGAGCGACACGCCCTGCGCAGCGAGCGACTTGGCGAAGTCGACGATGCCGGTCTTGTCGGAGACGGAAATGAGAGCTTGCTTGATCATGACGGACAGTAGTGAAGCGGCAAAAACGGGCGATGTGGGCAAATGGGGCGGGCACCATGCGGCGTCGTCGACGCAGGCGCGCCCCGCGATGGGGCTGACGGGCGGCGCGTGGGTCTAGACGGCCTCCCGTTCGCGCGCAACGGCTAGAGCAGGCCGTGCTGCTGCAACTTCTTGCGCAGCGTGTTGCGGTTGATCCCCAGGTATTCTGCAGCGAGCGACTGGTTGCCGTCGGCCTTGCCGAGCACGAACTCGAGCAGCGGCCTCTCGACGACCGAGACGACCATATCGTAGACATCGTGTGGTCGTGCGCCATCCAGATCGCGGAAATACGAATCCAGACTGTCGCGCACGCATTGTTCTATGTTTGTTTTGCTCATGCGGCTAATAGCTCCCTCGGCGATTCTTGTTCATAGCAGAGACGGTCCGAGTGCGCCTTCTGCTGTTCGAAAAACTCGTTGACCGCAGCCAACTGGTCCTGCGTGGTGTCGAGCGTATTCATACGCTGGCGGAACGTGGCTGCCCCCGGCAGGCCACGCGAATACCACGCGATATGCTTGCGCGCGGTCCGCACACCGGTGTATTCCCCGTAAAACTCGTAATGATCCTCGAGGTGTTCGTTCATGATTTGCTGGATCTCGTCGACGCGCGGCGGCAAGGCGATCTCGCCCGTCGTGAGAAACAGCTCGATGTCGCGGAACAACCACGGACGCCCTTGGGCGGCGCGGCCGATCATGATGGCGTCCGCGCCCGTGACGTCCAGCACATGTCTGGCCTTTTGCGCCGAGTCGATATCGCCGTTGGCGACGACCGGAATGCGGGCCGCGGCCTTGACGGCGGCGATGGTTTCGTACTCCGCGTCGCCGTGATACAGGTCGGCGCGCGTGCGCCCGTGCACCGTGAGCATGCTGATGCCGCAGTCTTCGGCAATACGGGCGACCGTGAGGGCGTTCTTGTGTTCACGATCCCAGCCGGTGCGAATCTTCAGCGTGACCGGCACCACATCGCCCACGGCGCCGACGACGGCGGACACGATGCGGGCAACGAGCGGTTCGTTTTGGAGCAGGGCCGAACCGGCGGCGACGTTGCACACCTTCTTGGCCGGACAGCCCATGTTGATGTCGATGATTTGGGCGCCGCGCTCCACGTTGTAGCGGGCGGCCTCGGCCATCATGGCCGGGTCGGCGCCTGCGATCTGCACCGAGATCGGCGCGACTTCGCCCGCGTGATTGGCGCGGCGCATCGTCTTCTCGCTCTTCCAGAGCTGGGCGTTCGAAGCCACCATCTCCGAGACGGCATAGCCCGCACCGAGTCGCTTGCACAACTGGCGGAACGGCCGATCCGTCACACCCGCCATGGGGGCGACGAACAGGTTATTGCGGAGTTCGTGGGGGCCGATATGCACGATGTAGGGAAAAGGCGGGAAAAAGTTGGCATTTTACTGCGAAAACCCATTCTCGTCGCCTAAAAAATGAGCAGGCAGTCCGATCGTCGCGCCGGGCAAGCCAGACACTCAGCCGCGCTGGCCGAACATCATCTGGCGGGCGAAGGCCGTTTTGAGCGGCGGGACAAGGTCGAGGCTGGCGAGGGCCACACTGCGCAGCAGGGCGACCGGGGCCGCGTCGATGCCGAAGACGCGAGGCAACAGGTCGGTGATGCGGATCGTGAGACCCCGGTCGGCGCGGCGCCGGCGGGCGAAGGCGGTCAGCGCCGCGGGGCTCGGCACGCCGGGGTGCGGCGTGCCGCCGCGAATATCGCGAACGAGGGCGTCGGCCAGGTCGAAGGCGTCGCGCAGGCCGAGGTTCAGCCCTTGTCCCGCCACCGGGTGGAGCGTTTGCGCGGCGTTGCCGATGGCGGCGATCCGGCCGTCGACGACATGGCCGAGCGCGTTGAGGCCCAGCGGGAAACCTGCACGGCCGACAATCGAGGTGAAGCGGCCCATGCGGTCGCCGAAGGCGGTGTGCAGCTCGCTCAGGAACTGGGCATCGCCCAGTTCGCGCCGACGCTTCGCCTCGGCGTGCGGGCAGCACCACACCAACGCGTAGCCGTTTTCCTGCGGCAGCAGGGCCAGCGGGCCGTCCGTCGTGAAGCGCTCCCATGCCCAGCCGATGCGTGGACGCTCGCAGGTGACGAACCCGACGAGGGCCGTCTGACCGTAGTCGCGCGCATGAGGGCGCGCCATCTGACGCTCGAACAGCCCACCTTCCGCATTGACGGCGAGCGCGGCGTGCAGCGTTTGCGCGCCATCGTCGACGGACGTGCCGAGGGTCATGGTGACCTGCTGTGCGTCCTGGCTCAGGGCGATGGCCCGGTACGGGCGGAAGTGATGCAGACCCGGTCGATCCGGTGCGGGCAACGCGTCGGCCCCCTCCGGCGAGGCGTACGCTGGCGGCGGCGCGTGTTCGACGCGCCCGGGAACGCGCGACATGGCGGAGTCCAGTGCGCGCATCAGGGCGCCGTATCGCACCACGTAACCGAGTGCGGGGACGCCGTGATCGAGATAATCAATTTCCGTGCTGCCGAAGCGGCGCGCTTGCGAGACGTGAATATGTTGAATCGGTGTGCTGTCGAGCCCGGCCGCGTTGTGCGGCCAGGCGCCGGCGCGCGCGAGAATTTCGCGGCTGCCATGCGAGAGCGCGAGCGTGCGCGGGTCGTCGTACCCGGCCTGCGCGCCGCGCGCGTCGACCAGCGCGATCCGTAGCTGCGGCGCGCGCTGCGCGAGCAGAAGCGCGAGTGCCGTGCCGACCGGGCCGGCGCCGACGATCGCCAGATCGAACCGTCGCGCGCGCGCGTCCTCCGCCGCGTGGGCGGCGTGTGTGGAAGCAGCGGGAGCCCGAGCGTCAGTCATCAGCCACGCATCAGCGCTTCGATCTCGTCGGCATCGACCGGCACGTCGCGCGTGAGCAGTGTGCAGCCGTCGGCGGTCACGACCGCATCGTCCTCGATGCGAATGCCGATGTTCCAGTAGCGCTCGTCGATGTCCGGCGCGGGACGCACGTAGATGCCCGGCTCGATGGTCGTCACCATGTTCGGGACCAGCGTGCGCCACGGACGTTCGCCGTTCGGACCCTCCTCGCGGTACTCGCCGCAATCATGGACGTCCATGCCGATCCAGTGCCCCGTGCGGTGCATGTAGAAGCGGCTGAACGACTTGTTGGCGATTACGTCGTCGAGGCCGCCCACCGCATCGTGTTTGAGCAGACCCGTGTCGAGCATGCCTTGGGCGAGCACGCGCACGGCGGCATCGTGGGGCGCGTCGAAGCGCACGCCCGCGCGCGTTGCGTCGATAGCCGCCTGTTGCGAGGCGAGCACGATGTCATACAGCTCGCGCTGTGCCGCGGTGAACTTGCCGTTGACCGGGAACGTGCGCGTGATGTCCGACGCGTAGCCATCGAGTTCGCAAGCGGCGTCGATCAGGCACAGATCGCCGTCGCGCAGCTTGGCGTCGCCGGCGCGATAGTGCAGCACCGTCGCATTGGCGCCGGTGGCGACGATCGAACCGTAAGCGGGGAATTGCGAGCCGTTGCGGCGGAATTCGTATAGCAGCTCGGCTTCGAGATGATATTCACGCAGCCCCGGGCGCGATGCCTTCATCGCACGCACATGGGCTTCTGCCGAAATCTTGCCCGCACGCGCCATGATGTCGATTTCAACCGGGTCCTTGACCAGACGCATCTCGTCGAGGATCGCGCGGATATCGCGCGCGGCAGACGGTGCCGACACCCCCGTTCGGCCCTGCGCACGCACCGCGCTCAGCCAGTGACGGACCTGACGATCCTGCTGCGCCGAAGCGCCGAGCGCATAGAACAGCGCCGGCGCGTCGGCCAGCAGTTGCGGCACGCGCGTATCGATCTCGTCGATGGGGTAGGCGGCGTCGAAGCCGAAGGTCTCGCGCGCGGCTTCCGGGCCGTAGCGATAGCCGTCCCAGATCTCGCGTTCTTCGTTCTTCGCGCGGCAGAACAGGATGGAATGACCCGTGCGGCTGTCGAGCAGCACAACCGCATCGGGCTCCGTGAAGCCGGACAGGTAATAGAAATAGCTGTCGTGACGATAGGGATAGTCGCTGTCGCGGTTGCGCGGCACTTCGGGCGCGGTCGGCAGAACGGCGACACCGCCACCGGCCTTGCGCATCTGTTCGATGACGCGCTCGCGGCGGGCGCGGTACGGGGAATCAGTCATCGCGGGCTCCATTTCGGTCGGTTCGGTCGATTGAAAACTTCGTCAGGCGATTCTACTGCCGGGGGCGCCGTCGTGCCGGGCCTGCACGTCGGCGTTCAGGGCAGCGAGTTGTGCCGGGGTGCCAACGTTTTCCCACAGGCCATCGAAGCGCTCGCCACTAACACGCCCGGCGGCGATCGAGCGCTGGTACAGCGGGGTGAGCGCCATGCGCGTGCCCGAGGCGATGTCGGCAAAGAGCCGGAGGTCGTACAGCGCGATGCTGCCGAACGTCAGCGCCTGCGCCGTGGGCGGGGCGGCCTCGGGGAGATGCAGTTGGCCAGCCGGGTCGAGGGCGAAGTCGCCTTTCGGATGAAACGGTGGGTTCGGCACCATCACCAGGTGCATGCCGGGCGCAGGCTGCGCGGCCATGCGTGCCGCATGAGGTCGCAACGCCGCGTAGTCGAACGAGGTGAAAATATCGCCCGCGATCGCCAGGAACACGTCGCCGGCGCCTTTGAGCAAGGGACGTGCGCAGGCGATTCCGCCGGCGGTTTCCAGGGCTTCGCCCTCGGCCGAGTAGGCAAGCCGAACGCCAAATGCGCGGCCGTCGCCTAGCGCGGCCTCGATCTGCGCGCCCAGCCAGGCGTGATTGATCACGATATCCGTGAACCCCGCGCGCGCCAGCGCTTCAATCTGCCAGACGATGATCGGCTTGCCGCCGACACCGAGCAGTGGCTTGGGCGTGGCGTCGGTGAGCGGGCGCATGCGCTCGCCGCGCCCGGCCGCGAAGATCATCGCCTTCATTGCGGTCATGCGGTGCGCCTCAGAACGTGTAGCCGACATCCGTGCGCTGGCCGGTCAGTGCGTCGAGCAACTGGGCGAGCGGGCGGAGCGGCGCGTAGCGGTCGGCGACCTTGCGCGCGTAGCCGAGGAAGCGCGGCGTGTCGGCCAGATAGCGCGGCTTGCCGTCACGATAGTTGATGCGCGCGAAAATACCGAGCACCTTCAGATGACGCTGCAGCCCCATCCATTCCGCCTGACGGTAAAACTCGCCGAAGTCGGCGTCGACCGGCAGGCCGGCCTTGCGGGCGCGTTCCCAGTAATACGCCAGCCAGTCGAGCTGACGTTCCTCGTCCCAGCTGAGGAAGGCGTCGCGCATCAGCGAGATCACGTCGTACGTGAGCGGTCCGTAGACGGCGTCCTGGAAGTCGAGAATGCCGGGGCCCGTGGTGCCCGGCAGGCCCGGCATCAGATTGCGCGGCATGTAATCGCGGTGCACGAACACCTTGGGTTGCGCGAGCGCACTGTCGATGAGCAACTGATTGATGCGGTCGAGCGTCGCCCGTTGGTCCGCGCTCAGCGTCACCTTCAGGTGCTTGCCAACGTACCAGTCCGGGAACAGATCGAGTTCGCGCTGGAGCAGCGCCGTGTCGTACGCGGGCAGCACGTCCGGGCGGGACTGCATCTGCCAGACGATCAGCGCATCGAGCGCGGCGCGCATGAGGGGGCGGGCATTGTCCTCGGTGATGACGTCAAGATACGTCTCGCGCCCGAGGTCCGAGAGCAGCAGGAAACCCTGCGCGAGATCTTCGGCGAGCACCTTCGGAGCCTGCAGGCCCGCGTCGGCGAGTAATTGGGCGACGTGCACGAACGGACGGCAATCCTCCTGCGGCGGCGGTGCGTCCATCACGATCAGGCTCGGATGCGCAGGATCGTGACTGCCGATACGGAAGTAGCGCCGGAAACTGGCGTCCGCGGAGGCCGGCGCCCACTGCGCCATGTCCAGCGCGAACGGTTCGGCGATGCTGGCGAGCCAGTGGCCGAGGGCTTGCAGGCGAGCATCGGTGGTGTTGGAGAGCGCGTGGGAAGCGTCGGAAACACTCGCGGAGGCAGCGGGATGTGCGGTCATGATGGGGGTCGTAAACGTCTTGCCATATAATACCCGATCATGTTTTCCAGACGCCCTGTTTCTCGACCTCGATCGACCGTCCCGAATGTCCCGGCAACGCCGTGCAGACATGCGGGATTGGCTGCCTGCAAGCGGCGCCTCGATTGTCACGCTGTTTGCGTACATGCCGGATAAACAAGTCCATACGAATGATGTTTCTTCGCTGCGGCGCCTGATGCGCGCGCGCCGAAAGCCACTGGCACTCCTGCTCTCCCTGCCGGGCGTGTGGTGTTCGCTCGCCGGTGCGCAGGAAGCCCCCCCTCCCGATATTGCCAAGAGCGACGGATTGGTGTTGCGCACGGTGCCGGCGCTCGTCGACAACCCGTTGGGCGCCGGAGACGACGTGCCGATGTATGTGCGCGGCATGCACCTCACCGGCCGGACCAACGTGGATGCGACCGTCGATGGCGACGCTGAGGCGCGCAAGTACCGTTCGTTCGTGAAGGGTGATCGCCTCACGTACGATCAGGACTCTGACGAGGTCGTGACGCGTGGCAATGCGCGCCTGTCGCAAGGGGGCAATCTGTTCCTCGGCCCCGAGGCGCATATGTACACCGGTGCGGGCGACGGCTATATGCTGACGCCGACCTACAAACTCGTGACGGGCGGGGGCGGAAAGTCGGAGCGCGCGGACGTCGAGGCGAGCAACGTGGTGACCTTGCAGCACGGCACGTATTCCGCCTGCGCGTGCACGGACGACGGCAAGACGCCAGCCTGGTACATCAAGGCGTCCGAGTTCGAGTTCGATCAGGAGCAGCAGGAAGGCACGGCGTACAACGGCATCCTGTTTTTCCAAGGCGTGCCGATTCTCGCCAGCCCGTATCTGTCGTTCCCGACGTCGAACGAACGTCGCTCGGGCTTCCTGGCGCCGACCTTCACTCAGTCGAGCCGCACCGGCTTCGAGCTGGCGACGCCGTATTACTTCAATATCGCGCCGAACCGTGACCTGACGCTCACACCCCGCTTCATGACCAAGCGCGGCACGATGCTCATTGGCGACTTCCGCTACCTTGAGCCGACGTACGCAGGGTTGTTCCATTTCGAATACCTGCCGAAGGACCGAATTACGGGGGACGCCCGCTACACGTTCACATGGCAGCATAGCCAGTCGCTCGGCTACGGCGTGAATGGCTACGTCAACTTCACGAAGGTCTCGGACGACACCTATCCGGACGATTTCGGTGCGGGCACCAACTTCCAGACCGGTGTGCAGCGTGTCTACAATCGCGAAGCCGGGTTGACGTGGGGGTACGGCAATTGGTCGTTCCTTGCCCGAGTGCTGAAGTATCAGACGCTCGCGCCGACCGCGCCGCAGTACGAGTCGGTGCCGGAACTGTCGGCGACCTACAACAAGCTGGACTTCCACGGCTTCGATTTCACGATGCCGATCAAGTACAACCGGTTCCAGATTGCGTCGTCGACGGGGCAGCCAAATGGCGAGCGCCTTTATGCGCAGCCGACGTTGAGCTACCCGATCCTGACCCCTGGCTACTTTATCGTGCCGAAGGTCATCTTCAACGCGGCCGCGTACAACATCGATTATGCGAACGGCTCGACGATGCAGTCGTCGATCACGCGCACGGTGCCGACGCTCAGTCTCGATACCGGACTGACGTTCGAGCGCCCGCTGAACCTGTTCGGCTCGGCGATGCGGCAGACGCTGGAACCGCGCTTGTTCTATGTCTACACGCCGTATCGAAATCAAAGTTCCATTCCGATTTTCGACAGCGCGGTTTCCGACTTCAACCTGGCGGAAATCTTCAGCGAGAACTCGTTCATCGGCGTCGACCGGATTCAGGATGCCAATCGCGTGACGGCGGCACTGACCTCGCGCCTGATCGATGCGGAGTCGGGGGTGGAACGAGGCCGTGTCTGGTACGCGCAGCGCTACAACTTCACACGCTCGCTCGTGACGATGCCGGGCGGCACGCCGGAAGACGCTGGCATTTCCGACTTCCTGGTCGGAGGTTCGGCATTGCTTTACCGAAACATCACGTTCAGCACCGCCGTGCAATACAGCCCGAGCACGTCGCAGTTCAACCGCTCGGATGTCGGCGTGACATGGCGCCCGGGGGAGCGACGGGTGTTCAACGTGTATTACCGCTACCTGCGAAACCCTGTGCCGGTCGTGGGACAGACCGCATTGACCGTCACACCGATCAATCAGGTCGAACTTTCCGGTCAGTGGCCGATCACACCGCGGTTGGGCGTTGTGGGGCGCCTGAACTACAGCATTACTGATAAGACCTTCATCGATGCCCTGGCGGGTTTCGAGTATGATGCCGACTGCTGGGCCTTCCGGGTGGGGCTCCAGCGCTATGCGACCAATGCCACCACGACAACTTCGCGTATCTTCGCGCAGTTGGAGCTAAAAGGCTTGACGAAGTCCGGCAACAGCGCCACAGAAGCCTTCAAGGTCGGGGTGCCGGGTTATCAGGCGCCGCCGACGAACCAGATTCCTTCTCGATTCAGCAACTATGAATGACATGTTTGTGAAGCGTGCCTCGCTGCTGGCGAGCCTGTGTCTCGCCGCCGGGGTGGCGGTGGCCCAGCCGGCGCCGGTCGGTAGCCGTGTCGCGGGGACGCCTGCATCGTCCGTGCGCGCGGTCGATTCCATCGTGGCCGTGGTCAACGACAGCGTGATCACCCGGAAGGAACTCGACGCGCGTATCGAGGAGGCCAAGCATCAGCTCGTGCTCGCCAAGCGGCCGATTCCGGACGCCGATCTGCTGCAGCGCCAGGTGCTCGAGCAATTGATCGTCACGCAAGTGCAGCTTCAGCGCGCGAAGGAAGACGGCATCGTCGTGAAGGACGCCGACGTCGAGCAGGCCCTGCAACGCATCGCCGCCGACAACCATCTGAGCATCGATCAGTACAAGGCGAGACTGTCGCAGGCCGGTGTGCCATGGGACGCCTTCCGCAAGGAAGTGCGCGAACAGATCGTGATGGCACGCCTGCGCGATCGCGAAGTCGACAGCCAGGTGCAAGTCAGCGATTCGGAAGTCAACACCTTCCTCGCCGCACAGCGCGGTGCCACGGCGACGCCGTCCGAAACCGAGTACCGCCTGAGCGAAATCCTCGTGAAGGTGCCCGAGGGCGCTTCGCCCGACCAGGTCAGTGCGGCGCAGAAGAAGGCGGACGAAGCACTGGACAAGGCGAAAGCCGGCGGAGATTTCGCAGCGCTTGCCAAGCAGTATTCGGACGCCTCCGATGCCGCGAGCGGCGGCGACATGGGCTTTCGCATTCCCGAACGCATTCCCGATCTGTACCTGAGCCAGATTCAGAAGCTGCAGCCAGGGACGGTGGTTCCGCAGGTGCTTCGCAGCAACAACGGCTTCCACGTCATCAAGCTGGTCGAGACCCGCAAGCAGGGCGGTGAGCAAGGCATGACCGTGCCGCAGATCCACGCGCGTCACATCCTGATCCGGGTGGGCGATGGTGTGTCGGAAGCGCAGGCGCGTCAAAAGCTGCTCGACATCAAGGCCAAGATCGAAGCGGGCCAGGGCGATTTCGCCGACTTCGCGCGACAGTTCTCGGCGGACGGTTCGGCATCGCAGGGCGGTGATCTCGGCTGGATCTCGCCGGGCGAGACCGTACCGGCATTCGAGCGCGCCATGTCCGAACTCAAGGACGGTCAGATCAGCGACCCGGTGCGCTCGGAGTATGGCTATCACCTGATTCAAGTGCTGGGTCATCGCGAGACGCAGGTCTCGGGCGATCAGGAGCGCAATGTCGCGATGCAGGAACTGCGTGGCCGCAAGGCCGAGCAGCAGTACCGCGACTGGTTGCAGCAACTGCGTGACAGTGCTTATGTCGACTATCGTCTCAATAGCGCGCAACAGTAAGCGGCGTGTGAGACATTTCAGTCCCCCTCTCTTCTCTCTCTCGTCCCAGGCATGACTTCCGACCGGTCCTTCGTCCTCGCCATCACCACGGGTGAACCGGCGGGCGTCGGGCCGGAGCTGACGGTACAGGCACTGGTGAAGTGCCTGTCGCCCACGGACGGTGCCACCGACGTCAGCGTCGACGCCCCCCTTCTCCGTTGCCAGTTCGCCGTGCTCGGCGATGCGTCGCTGCTCGCGGCACGTGCGCAGGCCGTGGGGCTCGGCGACGCCTGGCAGGCATTGCTGTCCGCTGCCCGCGTGCGTGTCGTGCACCATCCGCTCGCCGTCACGGCACAGGCAGGGAAGCTCGACGCCGCCAACGGTCGTTACGTGCTGGCCCTGCTCGACGATGCCATCGATGGAGCGCTGGCCGGCACCTATCACGCCATTGTCACGGCACCGCTACAGAAGAGCACGATCAACGACTGTGGCGTGGCCTTCACCGGCCACACCGAGTACCTGGCCGAGCGCACCGGCACGCCACGTGTCGTGATGATGCTGGCCGGCGGTGGACTGCGCGTGGCGCTGGCAACGACGCATCTGCCGCTCGCGCAAGTGCCGGGTGCGATTCGTCACGACGATCTGCTGCAAACGCTCATCATCCTCAATCAGGATCTGATGCGTCATTTCGGCGTGACGCGTCCGCGCATTCTCGTCACCGGTCTCAACCCGCACGCGGGGGAATCGGGTTACCTCGGCCGCGAGGAAATCGACGTCATTACACCGGCCCTCGACGACGCGCGCGCCGCCGGCATCGACGCCCGCGGCCCGTATCCCGCCGATACACTCTTCCAGCCACGCCACCTCGAAGGGGCCGATGCGGTTCTCGCGATGTACCACGACCAGGGACTGCCGGTGCTCAAGTACGCGAGCTTCGGCGCAGGCGTGAACATCACGCTAGGCCTGCCGATCATCCGCACGTCGGTCGATCACGGCACGGCCCTCGATCTCGCAGGCACCGGGCAAGCCGAGAGCGGCAGCCTGCTTGAAGCCTTGCGTACGGCCGCCACCATGGCAGCCAATGCCGCGACACACGCATCATTGACCGCAGGCGCGAGCGGCGATCCGCACGCCGCAAAACCGCGTTCATAAGGAATTTCACATGAGTAGCGCATCGAAGCGCACGGGCGTCCAACAGGGCCACGTGGCGCGCAAACGTTTTGGTCAGAATTTTCTCGTCGACATGGGCGTGATCGACGCGATCATAGGCGCGATCTCGCCGCGCACCGACGACCTGATGGTCGAGATCGGGCCGGGGCTGGGTGCGCTGACGACGCCGCTCACAGAGTGGCTCGCGCATTTGCATGTGGTCGAACTCGACCGCGACCTGGTTGCACGCCTTACGCGCAAGTTCGGTGAGCGCGTGAGCGTGCATGCGGGCGACGCGCTCGACTTCGACTTTGGATCGCTTGTTCCGGCAGATCGACGCGACGAAGCCCCGCTGCGCATCGTCGGCAACTTGCCGTACAACATCTCCAGTCCGCTGCTTTTCCATCTGATGCGCTATGCGGCGCTCGTGCGCGATCAGCACTTCATGCTGCAGGACGAAGTGGTCGAGCGCATGGTCGCGCCCGCGGGGTCGAGCAACTACAGCCGGCTCTCGGTCATGCTTCAGTATCGCTACTGGATGGACAAGGTGCTCGACGTACCACCGCAGGCGTTCAATCCGCCGCCGAAGGTCGACTCGGCCGTGGTGCGGATGATTCCGCGTGCCGTGGCCGATCTGCCGCAGGTCGATCTGGACGTGTTCGGTGCGGTGGTGGCGCAGGCGTTCTCGCAGCGCCGCAAGATGCTGCGCAACACGCTGCACAGTTACCGCGATCGTGTCGATTTCGATGCGCTGGGATTCGATCTCACCCGTCGCGCCGAGGACGTTCCGGTCGACGAATACGTGAACCTCTCGCGTGCCATCAGTGGCGCCGGTTCACCAGGCTGATCCCGGCGAACACGAGCGCGACGGCGCCCGCAAAGCGCCAGCCGACCGATTCACCCAGCACCAGCACGCCGAACGTCACGCCGAAGAGCGGGCTTAGGAACGAGAACGACGCGAGGCGGGCGGCGCTGTAGCGCGTCAGCATCCCGAACCAGATCAGGTAGCTGGCAAACGCCACGCCAATGGACTGGTAGGCGAGGCTGACCCATGTCGTGGCCGTCATCGGGCCGACGTGCACGCTGCCTGTCCCCAGTGCCAGTGCGCACAGCAACACGGCCGAGACGGCGAGTTGGTAAAGCAGCGTCTTCGACGGTGCGGCGCTCGCCAGGCGTGATGCCCGGACGATCACCGTCGTCATTCCCCAGAACACGCCAGCGAGGAGGCCGAGCAGGTCGCCGGGCCACGTTTTCGCGAGGTCCGAACCGCTGCCGTCCGAGAACGCGATCACGATGCCGCAGAAGGCGACGGCCATGCCGAGCCATTGCATCGGCCGCAGCCGTTCGCTCGGCACCGTCCAGTGAAGGCCCATGGCGGTAAAGCAGGGGGCCGAGTACAGGAAGACGGCCATGCGCGAGGCCGTCGTGTGCGTCAGGCCGACGAAGATGCAGAGGAATTCCAGCGAGAAGAGCAAGCCCGCGAGGAGGCCCGCCGGCAAGGTGCCGTCGCCGGTGAAGAGCTTCTGACGGCGCCACAGCATCCAGCCGCCGACCAGCACGGTCGCGATCAGCGAGCGCAGGCCGGCTTGCAGCACGGGAGGCACGACCGGCACGGCCAGTTTGACGGCGACCTGCTGGCCGCCCCAAACCGCACATAGGCCAAACATGATGGCGAGCGCGGCGGCATCGATCGGACGCGGAGTGGTTTTCATGGAGTTGGTTCGGATGGCGACGTATCGTGAGCCCGATACGCTGTGTGGCTCATTGTCTCCGATCCCGGTCGCTCGGGCAGCATTCTGGTGCAGGTAACAGGGGTAATCCGGGAGGCATTGTTTCGTCTCGCGACATTATGTTTCCCTGTTCCACGGGTTTATTGCACATGGCCGTGGCGATACAATGCTCCGCGCGGGCCATGGTGCCTGCCTCCGCCGTCATTTTCCGCACTATTGCGCATGTACAAGAAAGGCTCCGCCGTCGAACTTCAGTTCTCCCCGTCACGACTCAACGACGGGGCTGGCGATCCGTACTGGATCGATCTCACTCGCGACGAGGCGCAAGCATTGCTCGCCGCACTGCAATCGCATCTGGGCCGGCCAGAACCCGTTGCCTCGGGGACCGAATCGCCGCTCGTGTTCCCCCTGTTGGATCCGGCGGCACCGCAGAAGACTGAAACGACGCAGGACGACGGTGCTGTGCGCGTCGTGTCCGGCGACACGGCGCCGGCCTACCGCCAATGGGTCTGTGTGATCTGTGGCTGGATTTACGACGAAGCGCTCGGCTGTCCGGACGACGGCATTGCCCTCGGAACCCGCTGGGAAGATGTGCCGGAAGACTGGCGTTGCCCGTTGTGCGACGTGGGCAAGGAGGACTTTGCGATGGTGGAGTTCTGACGCGTCGGGCCGGTCTGCACGAAGGTAGCCGGCACGCTGTTGTGTCATCCGGGTAACGGCCGCCGCAAATGGGCGGCCGTTACCGCATGGCGCGCGGACTGGCGGGCTTTACAAGCCGCCCTTGGCCGAATGCTTCTGGATCAATTCGATCTTGTAGCCGTCCGGATCTTCGACGAAGGCGATGACCGTGGTGCCGCCCTTGACGGGCCCGGCTTCGCGGCTGACCTTGCCACCGGCCGCACGGATCGTGTCGCAGGCGACGTAGGCGTCGTCGACTTCGATCGCCAGATGGCCGAACGCGGTGCCGATTTCGTACTTCTCCACGCCCCAGTTGTAGGTCAGTTCAAGCACCGTGTGTTCCGACTCGGCGCCATAGCCGACAAAAGCCAACGTGTACTTGTACTCGGGGTTCTCGCTCTGACGCAGCAGTTGCATGCCAAGCACACGCGTGTAGAAATCGATCGAGCGCTGCAGGTCGCCGACGCGCAGCATGGTATGGAGCATTCGCATGATGTTTTTAACCGATGGGGACAACGAGAACTCGATTGTACCCGTGCGCATGAAAATGAGCTGCATTCACGCAGCGTTGAGCCACGCTAACGATCAGACGTGACCGTGCGGTCAGAATTCTGGTAGCCACTCGGGCGCATGCGACTTGAGCGTGTCGCGCGCCGACTCGAATTCCGGGAAGATCGATGCCACGGCCTGCCAGAAACGAGGCCCGTGGTTCATCTCCTTCAGATGTGCCAGTTCGTGCGCGACCACGTAATCGATCACACCCAATGGGAAGTGGATCAGCCGCCAGTTCAAGCGGATACGCCCGTCAGCGCTGCAACTGCCCCATCGCGTCGTGGCCGATGACAGCCCCAGCGCCGAATGACGCACGCCGAGCCGCTCGCCATAGACTTCCAGCCGCGTCGTAAAGAGTTTGCGGGCCTCCTGCTGCAGCCAGCCCTGCACGCGGTCGCGCATCTGCTCCGGCGCGGCTTGCGGCGGCAAATCGAGCCACAACGTATGCGTATGGATGTCGTACTGTGCAGCGCGAGCGCTCGCGCCGAGCCGAATCGTCAGCGTGTGGCCGAGGAACGGCAGCGTGGTGGCGTCGGCCCAGATCACACGCGGAATCACACGACGCGCGGCGCGGTCGCGAAATTCGGCGATCTTGTTGAAGATCCAGCGCTTTTTCTCGACCACGGCGGCTTCGACGTCCGCGAGCGTGACCCAGCGCGGGGCCGTGACGGCCAGTCCCGATTCGTCGATCATGAACCCGATGGTGCGTCGTGACGAGCGCTTGAACCGGTAGTAGATGGCATGGCCGTCGAGCACGATCACCCGCTCGCCGGCGGCGGGCAGGCGACGCGGCCCCGGGGCCGCCGACGTGGGTTCATGGCGCGTGCTCGTGTCGCTGGCCGAGGGGCTCTGTGTGACGGAAGGGGCTGGCACGTCCGTGGCCACCCCATTCGCTTCGGCCGCCGGGTTGCCGAACAGATCGAGTTCCATCTGGGGAACAGGTGTCTCATGCCGGGAGCGAGTGTCGCGCATAGCGGATTGGACTTTCGACATGAGACGGTTCCGGGAGATGGCGTCAGGTCCGTGGCGTGGTGTCGGGCTTGTCCGACGAAGCGGGGGAATCCGTCGATTGGGATGCGGTCTTCGCTGGCTTTGCCGTATAGGCACTCGGGTCGATACGCACCATCTCGCGCTCGATCCATTCGGTCACGTCGGCGTTGACGGCCTCGGCCGTGCGGCCCGCCGTCTCGATGACCGGCCCGATCGATACGATCACTTCCCCGGGTTTTTTCATGAACGTGTTGCGCGGCCAGACGCGTCCGGCATTGTGCGCGATGGGCACCACAGGCGCGCCGGTCGCCGTTGCGAGACGCGCGCCGCCCGACTTGTACTTGTTGCGCGAGCCAGTCTTCGTGCGGGTGCCTTCCGGGAACATGATGATCCACGATCCTTGGGCCAGGCGCTCGCGACCCTGCGCAACGACCGACTGAAACGCATCGGTGCCTTTGCTGCGATTGATGTGAATCATGCTGAGCAGGCCCAGCGTCCAGCCGAAGAATGGCACGTAAAGCAGCTCGCGCTTGAACACGAAACACAGCGGGCGCGGCATGAGCGCCGGCAGCGCAATCGTCTCCCAGGCCGACTGATGCTTCGACAGCAGGACCGCGGGTGTATCCGGCAGATTCTCCCATCCGATGACCCGGTAGCGCATGCCACACAGCTTGTCGCCCACCCAGATGACCACCTTGCACCAGCCTGCCGCGACCCAGTAGCGTTGCACGCGCGAGAGGAATGGGAAGGAGACGATGCACGCGATGGCGTACGGAATCGTCCAGACGATCTGGAAGATGAAGAAGAGAATCGAACGAAGTTGCAACATCGGATCTTGGCCTGAAATAGGGTGCCGGAGCGATTGTCCTACGCGCGCCGACGCGCGTCCTGGGTAATGTGGCGGGCAAGCGCCGCGCCGCTCACGCGCTCTTGGCGTCCTCTTCGGCGAGCAGGTCGTTCACAAACGCCTGCAGGCTGTCATGCACACGCGTGCCTTCGGGCAGATTACCTGCGGCGAGCGTCTTTTTGCCCTTGCCGGTCAGCACCAGATGCGGGCGTGCGCCGACCGCCGCCGCCGCCTGCAAATCGCGCAGCGAATCGCCCACGGCCGGCACGCCGGTCAGGTCGACCTCGTAGCGGCGCGCGATTTCCTGAAACAGGCCGGGCCTCGGCTTGCGGCAGTCGCAGGCGTCGGCGGCGGTGTGCGGGCAGAAGAACACGGCGTCGATGCGGCCGCCGGCGGCGACGGCCAGCTTCGACATCTTCGTGTGCATGGCGCCGAGCGTCGCCATGTCGAACAGCCCGCGCCCCACGCCCGACTGGTTCGTCGCCACGACGACCCGGTAGCTGGCCTGATTCAGGCGGCCGATGGCTTCCAGACTGCCGGGCAACGGTACCCACTCATCCGTCGACTTGATGAACTGATCCGAGTCGGCGTTGATGACGCCGTCGCGGTCGAGAATCACGAGCTTGCGGGCGGCGGGGCCGGGGGTGCGGTCTTTACGCGAATCCATGACGAACAGGCTTCCGGGACATTAAGCCGCAATCAAGCGGCGAGCTTCGAGAGATCGGCCACGAGGTTCATCTTCAGATGCAGATGGCTGAGCAGGGCGAGGCGATTGTTGCGCAGTGTCTCGTCGTCGGCCATCACCATCACGTCGTTGAAGAACGCGTCGACCGCATCGCGCAGGTCGGCCAACGCCGACAGCGCTTGTGCATACTCGTGCGCCCTGAACTTTTCATCCACCACGGGGGTGACCTTGTCCAGTGCGGCGGCAAGTGCTTTCTCGGCCGGCTCGATCAGCAGCGACGCCTCGATGACGCCCTCGGGCGGCGGCGCCGTCTTCTTGAGGATGTTGCCGATACGCTTGTTCGCGGCGGCAAGCGCGTCGGCTTGCGGCAGCGCCGAGAACGTACGCACGGCCTCCAGGCGCTCGATCACATCGCTCAGGTCCAGATAGATCGACGGGGAAACCAGCACCGCCTCGATCTCGTTGGCGGCGTAGCCACGCTCGCGCAAATAGCCACGCAGGCGATCGAGCACGAACTGGTAGACATCGCTCAGGTAGGCGTCACTGGCGACACCTGACGTAAATTGCTGGTAGGTCACGTTCAGCAGATCCGACAGCATGACCGGCAGGCGCCGCTCGACGAGCATACGCGCGATCCCGAGCGCATGGCGGCGCAGCGCGAACGGGTCTTTCTCCCCGGTCGGTTGCAGGCCGATGCCCCAGATGCCGACGAGCGTCTCGAGCTTGTCGGCCAGCGCCACGAAGAGACCCGTGTCGCTCGCGGGCAGGGCATCGCCCGCGAAGCGCGGCTGATAATGCTCCGAGCAGGCGCGCGCGACGTCTTCGGCTTCGCCGTCGTGCCGCGCGTAATACGTGCCCATCGTGCCTTGCAGTTCCGGAAACTCACCGACCATATCGGTCAGCAGGTCGGCCTTGGCCAGCAGGGCGCCGCGCTCGGCCAGCGCCACGGCGTTCTGGTCCGCGCCACGGATCATCTGCGCAATGGCACCGGCCAGTCGCACCAGACGTTGCGTACGCTCGAACTGCGAGCCCAGCTTGTTGTGATAAACGACGTTCGCGAGCTGCGGCACACGGTCCGCGAGCGGCTTCTTCTTGTCCTGCTCGAAGAAGAACTTCGCATCCGCGAGACGCGGGCGCACCACACGCTCGTTACCCGTGACGATCTGCTCGGGCGTGTCGGTGGCGATGTTGGAGACGATCAGGAAGCGGTTCGTGAGACGGCCGCCCTCGGCGAGCGGCTTGTCGGTGAGCGCGAAGTACTTCTGGTTCGTCTGCATCGTGAGAATCAGACATTCCTGCGGCACCGCGAGAAATTCTTCTTCGAAGTGGCAGGCGTAGACCGCCGGCCATTCGACCAGAGCGGTCACTTCGTCGAGCAGTGCGTCGGGCATGATCACATGATCGTTGCCCGCCGCGTCAAGCAACTGCGTGCGAATCGCATCGCGGCGATCCGCGAAACCGGCAAGCACCTTGCCTTCGGAGGCGAGGGTCGAGGCGTAAGCGTCGGCGTGCGCGACGACGACGTCGCCGTTCGACAGGAAGCGATGTCCCAGCGTCTGGTTGCCCGAGGCGAGCCCAATCGCCGTGGCGGGCACGACGGTGTCGCCATGCAGCGCGATCAGGCCGTGCACCGGGCGCACGAATTGCACCGTCTCGCCGTCCGGACGCTGGTAGCTCATGACCTTCGGGATCGGCAGTTTGCCGAGCGTCTCGTCGAGCGCCCCTTGCAGCGCGTCGCCCAGTTGGGCGCCCGCCGCCGTGTAGGTGTGGAAGAACGCCTCGGCCTTGCCATCCATCGCGCGCTCCAGGCGGGCGACCGGCAGGTCGGCAAAGCCCATGGCGGCGAGCTTCTTCGCCAGCGGTGGCGTCGGATTGCCGTCGGCGTCGAGGGCGACGGAGACCGGCAGTACCTTGGCGCGGATGGTCGCGTCCGGGGCGCGTTCGAGCACGTTCGAGATCGAGACGGCCAGGCGTCGCGGCGTGGCGTACGGCGTGACGACGCTCGCGTCCGTGGTGAGGCCGCGCGAGCGCAGGCCGTTGGCAATGCCGTCGGCGAACGCGTCGCCCAGACGCGCCAGCGCCTTCGGCGGCAATTCTTCGGTCAGCAGTTCGACCAGCAGGGTGCGTTGTGCGGTGCTCATCATGCGGCTTGCGTTTGGGTTGGGGCGGCGGGGGCGTTCAGCATCGGGAAGCCGAGCTTCTCGCGCGAAGCGTAGTAGGCCTGTGCGATCAGGCGCGACAACGCCCGGATACGGCCGATATACGCGGCACGCTCCGTCACCGAGATGGCGCCGCGCGCGTCGAGCAGGTTGAACGTGTGGGCGGCCTTCAAAATCATTTCGTAGGCGGGCAACGCGAGCTCGGCTTCGATGAGGCGCTTGGCTTCGCTCTCATAGTTATCGAAGAAACCGAACAGCATCGGTTGATTCGAATGCTCGAAGTTGTACGTCGACTGTTCGACTTCGTTCTGATGGAACACGTCGCCATAGGTCAGGCGACGCGTGACGGGGCCCTCGGCCGTCTGTTCTTCCCATTCGGTCCACACGAGGTCGTAGACGTTCTCGACCTGTTGCAAATACATGGCCAGACGCTCGATCCCGTACGTGATTTCGCCGAGCACCGGCTTGCAGTCCAGCCCGCCGACTTGCTGGAAATACGTGAACTGGGTCACTTCCATGCCGTTGAGCCACACCTCCCAGCCCAGGCCCCAGGCGCCGAGCGTGGGGTTTTCCCAGTCGTCTTCCACGAAGCGCACGTCGTTTTCGGTCAGATCGAGGCCGAGCGCGCGCAGCGAACCCAGGTACAGGTCGAGAATGTTCTCCGGTGCCGGCTTGAGCACCACCTGGTACTGGTAGTAGTGCTGCATGCGATTCGGATTCTCACCGTAACGGCCATCCTTCGGACGGCGCGACGGCTGCACATAGGCGGCGCGCCACGGCTCCGGGCCGATCGC
Organism: Pandoraea sp. XJJ-1; assembly: GCF_026802345.1. Lineage (NCBI taxonomy): Bacteria > Pseudomonadati > Pseudomonadota > Betaproteobacteria > Burkholderiales > Burkholderiaceae > Pandoraea > Pandoraea sp. XJJ-1. The sequence continues at coordinate 4,693,999 of NZ_CP113827.1, read as the reverse complement.
GCGCAGGAACGTGGCAGTGTGCGAGGTACCGGCGCCGACCTCCATGTCGTAAGGCTGGAGCAACGCACAGCCTTGCTTGTCCCAGTAATCCTGCAAAGTCAGGATGACTTGTTGAAAGGTAAGCATGATGAATTCGCGCGGACGAACAGAAAAAATGCGGATTTTGCGCAGTCTTTTGGCCCGGCCGCGAGCGCGGCCAAAAGACTAAAACATTGAATTTTAGCGGGAATTCGACCCGAACGGGGCGTCGATGCCCTTCGGGTAGCCCGACAGGGGGATTTTCACGGTCCCCCGCGTCATTTCGATGTCGCCGGTGCGACGTCGGCTCGACTCAGCGCGCCCGGCGCGACATGGCCAGTCCGAGGCCCAGCGCGATCAGGGCGAGCCCCAGCGCGGGCAGGTTGCCGAAGCGGACGTATGGCGTGAGGCCGCTGTAGGGCTGTACGCTGCCCGTGAGAGCGCCCGTGGTCATCGTTGGCAGACGGCCCTGTACGCGGCCGTGGGCATCGATGATCGCCGTCGTGCCGGTGTTCGTCGCCCGCAGCATCGGACGTCCCGTTTCGAGCGTGCGCATGCGCGCAATTTGCAGATGCTGGTCGAGCGCGATGGTGTCGCCGAACCACGCGAGGTTGGTCGAGTTGGCGAGCACCGTCGCGGGCTCGGGCATGCTGCGCAGCGTCTGGGCGATTTCCTCGCCAAACAAGTCTTCGTAGCAGATGTCGAGCGCCACGCGCTGGTCGGCGACCGCGAAGCCGCTCGGTGTGGCCGTGCCGCGCAGAAAGTCGCCCAGCGGGATGTGCATCATGTCGACGAACCAGCGAAAACCCCACGGAACGAATTCGCCGAATGGCACGAGATGATGCTTGTCGTAGCGGTGCAGCGTCGCGTCGCGCGGCGTGACGCCGAACAGGCTGTTGGTCAAGTCCGTCGGGCCGCGATCGGTGAGCGTGGCGCCGACGGCCCCGAGCACCACGTGCGAGCCGGTGCGATCGGCGAATTCGCGGATCGGGCCGGCCACATCGGGCGGTATGCCTTGCAGCAACACGGGGAAGGCCGTCTCCGGCGTGATGATGAGGTCCGCCGGTGCGGCCACGATCATGTCGCGATACAAGGCCATCGCGTGATCGATCCCCGCGCGCTCGAATTTCATGTCCTGCGCGATATTGCCTTGCAGCAGCCGAACGGTGAGCGGCTTGCCCGACGGGGTGGTCCAGGCGTGGCGCGCGAGCCCGGCGCCCGCGCCGAGCAGCGCCAGCACACCGACGACCGCCGCCAGCCGCCGGGCGGGCCCAGGCTGTGGTGTCGTGCCGGCGACGGGAAGCACTGCGCGGGCGAGCCAAGCCGCCGCGAGTGCGGCGAGTCCGCCAATGCCGTAGACCCCGATGAGCGGCGCAAAGCCTGCCAGTGGGCCATCGACATGGGCGTAGCCGGGCGACAGCCACGGGAAGCCCGTGAAGACGGTGCCGCGCAGCCATTCCGCGAGCGTCCATGCCCCTGCGAACGCGAGGGTACGCCACAGGCCGCTGGGGGACACCCCACGCGTGATGAACGTCGCCAGCGCCGGATAGATTGCGAGATAGATCGAGAACAGCAGCACGGCTGCACCGGCCATGATGCCGGGCATGCCGCCGTACGTATGCATGCTGATATAGAGCCACCAGATGCCGGACGCGAACGACGCGACGCCGAAACTGCCGCCCAGCCAGAGGGCGTCGCGGCGCGACGCGCTGCGCTCGACGAGCGCGAACAGCCCGGCCATGGCAAGCAGTTGCAGCCACCAGACGTCGCGCGGCGCGAAGGCGAGGGTCTGGGCGATACCGGCCAGGCCGGCGAGCGCGCGGGCACGCCAAGCGGGCCACGAGCGCCGCTCGGGCGCGTGGAGGGTCATTTCCTGCATGGGTCGATGTAGACGTTGATCGGAGCGTGAGTCAAGACGTCAGGCAGTCGGATCGGCGCCAGCCGTTTCCATGCGCCGCAACAGCAGCACGTGAATCTGACGGCCGTCGGCACGCAGCACTTCGAACACGAGATTGCCCAAACGCATGCGCTCGCCACGACGCGGTACTCGGCCGAACTGGTGCGTGATCATACCGCCGATCGTGTCGTTCTCGGCGTCAGTGAACTGCGTGCCGAACGCCTCGTTGAACTGCTCGATCTCGGTGAGGGCACGAATGCGATACGTGCCGTCGGGCGCGGCAATGATGTTGTCTTCTTCCTCGTCGAAGTCGTACTCGTCCTCGATATCGCCGACGATCTGTTCGAGCACGTCTTCAATGGTGATGAGGCCGGCCACGCCGCCATATTCGTCGACGACGATGGCGATGTGATTGCGATTGACGCGGAAATCGTGCAGCAGCACGTTAAGACGCTTCGACTCGGGAATGAACACCGCCGGGCGCAGCATGTCGCGCACGTCGAAGTCGTGATTGGCGTAGTAACGCACCAGATCCTTCGCGAGCAGAATGCCGATGATGTTGTCGCGATTGCCTTCGTACACCGGATAGCGCGAGTGCGCCTGTTCCAGCACGAAGGGGACGAACTCGTCGGGTGTCTGTTCGATGTTGATGGCGTCCATTTGCGCGCGCGGCACCATGATGTCGCGGGCACACAGGTCGGCCACCTGGAATACGCCCTCGATCATCGCCAGCGAATCGGCGTCCATCAGGTTGCGGGCGTGGGCGTCTTGCAGAATTTCAAGCAGCTCCGCACGCGACTCCGGTTCCGGGGAAATCAGATCGGTGAGGCGTTCGAGCAGCGAGCGGGGTTTATCGGTGTTTTTTCGACCGGGTCGACTGGGATATGGGTCGTTCATGACGGCGCGTCCAAGGTGGGCGGACGCCGAGCTGTTACAGGAAGCTCAAGGATACACCAGATGTACGGCAACTCTGCGTCAGTACCGCCGCGTCGCGTGGCGCCGACGTCGTGTCCACGCGATGCGGCGGATTTCAGGACGCACAGACGATCTCAGCGCGCACCGCAGCGGTGCAGCACGGCTTCCAGCGCCGGATCGGGCATGCCGGCGTCGCGCAGCGCCTTGACCGTGCGGGCAACGTAATCGTGCGTTGTGCCGTAGCGACCCTGCGCCTGATCGAAGACCTTGCGGATGATGTCGTCGGGCAGGCGGCCGGCGTAGCTCTTTACATCGCGTCGCATGACAAATGCGAGCGCGGGCGCGCTGCGGCCGTCGGCGAGGGCGCAATTGAGCCATGCCGGACGATACGAGCCCATCGCCATCTCGCGATACCAGAGCGTTTCGAGTTCGGCGCGCGCCTTGGCTGCCGAGAGCCGCAGCGCCACCCCTGCACACGAGCCGCCACGGTCGAGGGCCAGCACGAGTCCCGGTTGCTCGGGGGTGCCTCGATTGACGCGCGACCACAGATACAGACCTCGGTGATAACCGAAGACGCGAGCGTGCAGGCTCTCCTCGACGGGCAGGCCCGGATTCCAGATGAGCGAGCCGTACGCGAAGATCCACAGATCCTCGCGGCCATCCCAGTGGGCGAGCGCGGTATCCAGCGAGCCCGCGAGTTCTTGCTGGCTCAGATGACGGGCGTCGCCGAGATCCGGCGGGTACTGGTTGCACCCGGGACCGCTCGACACACTGGCCGGTGGCGTCTCGGGGGCCGACGGGCGATTGGGGAAGCGGTCCATGCGATATCGGTTCAGGCGCGGCGCGCGTTGGCCGGTGTGCGGGACTTCGGGAGCTTTTCGACCAAGTAAGGGTCGGCGTAGCCGAGACCGGTGAGAATCTCCGTTTCGAGGCCTTCCATCTCCTGTGCCTCATCGTCCGCTTCGTGGTCGTAACCTTGCGCGTGAAGCACGCCGTGCACGATCAGATGGGCGTAGTGCGCTTCGAGCGTAATACCCTGTTCGTTCGCTTCGCGCTCGACCACCGGGCAGCACAACACGATGTCGCCTGTTACCGGGTCGCTGTCGTGCTGCGCATAGGCAAACGTGAGCACGTTGGTCGCGTAGTCTTTGCCGCGATAGCCGCGGTTCAGCGTCTGTCCTTCTTCCGCGCCGACGAAGCGCAGGGTCAGTTCGGCGTCGGCGAGCAGCGCGGCCTGCACCCAGCGGCGCAGCGTGGTGCGCGTGAGCAATGCCTTGTGCGTGGCGAACGCCGGACCGGCCACGAACTGGTGCGTCAGCGTGAGTGCATGACGCGGCGAACGCGAGGCTCGCTCGCTCATGCCTTGCCTCGCGATGCGCGGGCGGCGCGCGGGGCGCGTTCGGCCGACACGCGCGCCTCGAGGCTGGCTTCGTCAAGCTGCGCGTGGGCGTCGTATGCATCGACGATGCGGGCGACCAACGGGTGACGCACCACGTCCACGCTGGTAAAGCGGGTCACGGCGATGCCGCGAACGTTCTTCAGGATCACCTGCGCTTCCATCAGGCCGCTCTTCTGGCCGCGTGGCAGGTCGACCTGCGTGGTGTCGCCGGTCACGACCGCCTTGCTGCCGAAGCCAATGCGCGTCAGGAACATCTTCATCTGCTCGGGCGTAGTGTTCTGCGCCTCGTCAAGAATGATGAACGCGTGGTTGAGCGTGCGCCCGCGCATGTACGCGAGCGGCGCGATCTCGATCATCTGCTTCTCGAAATACTTTTGTGTCTTGTCGAAGCCGAGCAGATCGTAGAGTGCGTCGTAGAGCGGGCGCAGGTACGGGTCGACCTTCTGGGCCAGATCGCCGGGGAGAAAGCCCAGGCGCTCGCCCGCTTCCACGGCGGGGCGCGTCAGGACGATGCGCTTGACGGCGTCGCGCTCCAGGGCGTCGACGGCGCAGGCCACGGCCAGATAGGTCTTTCCGGTGCCCGCCGGGCCGATGCCGAATGTCACGTCGTGCGACAGGATCTGCTTGAGATAGTCGCGCTGCGCCGGCGTACGACCGTGCAGATCGCTGCGGCGCGTGTGCAGTACGGGCGATCCGTCTTCCGTCTCGCCGGCGGCAAACGGGTTGTCGTCGCCGTGACGCACGCTCGGAACGAGCCCCTGACGCGACTCCACGAGGCCCAACTGGATATCGTCGACCGACAGCGGCTCGGTCGCGCGGTTGTAAAAGCTCTCGATGGCCTGGGTGGCGATCGCGGCGCTCTTGCCGCGAACGGCGAAGCGATGGCCGCGGCGGGAAATGGAAACGTCGAGCGCCTGTTCAATCTGACGCAGGTTCTCGTCGAGCGGGCCGCAGAGGTTGGCCAGACGGCGGTTGTCGTCGCGCGGTGCGGTGAATTCTTGGACGGGTGCTTTCAAGATGATCCGGTCGGGTGCCTGTTCAGATCGTTCGATGGAGTCGCCGGGGGCAGGCTCGGGCACGCGATGCATGAGGTGGGTGCGCCCGAATCTGCCGGATCCGATCATAGTCGCAAATTTCGGTCAGTGCGTGGTGAGCAATTCACCACGCAGCGAGTGCGGGTAGGCGAGCGTGATCACGACGTCGGTCATCTGGCCGATCAGGTGGGCGCGCTGGGCTTCGGTTGCCGGGAAGTTCACCACGCGGTTGTTCTCCGTGCGGCCTTGCAGCTCGTTGGGGTCCTTGCGCGACACGCCTTCGACGAGAATACGCTGACGCGAGCCGACCATGCGCTGGCTGATGCGCGCGGCGTTCTCCTCGATCACCGCCTGCAAATGTTGCAGACGGCGCAGCTTGACCTCGCGCGGCGTGTCGTCCGGCAGGTTGGCGGCCGGCGTGCCCGGGCGCGGGCTGTAGATGAACGAGAAGCTCGTGTCGTAGCCGATCTCGTGAATCATCGCCATGAGCTTGTCGAAATCCTCTTCCGTCTCGCCGGGGAAGCCGACGATGAAGTCCGACGACATCGACATGTCCGGGCGCACCTGACGCAGGCGGCGGATGATCGACTTGTATTCCAGCGCGGTATAGCCGCGCTTCATCGCCGAGAGTACGCGGTCGGCGCCGTGCTGCACGGGCAGGTGCAGATGGCTCACGAGCTTGGGCACCTTGGCGTAGGTGTCGATCAGGCGTTGCGTGAATTCCTTCGGATGGCTGGTCGTGTAGCGAATGCGCTCGACGCCAGGCACCTCGGCCACGTATTCGATGAGCAGCGCGAAGTCGGCGATCTCGCCGTCGGCCATCGACCCGCGATAGGCGTTCACGTTCTGACCCAGCAGCGTGATTTCGCGCACGCCTTGCTCGGCCAGGCCGGCAATCTCGGTGAGCACGTCTTCGAATGGGCGCGAGACTTCGTCCCCTCGCGTGTAGGGCACCACGCAATAGCTGCAGTACTTCGAGCAGCCTTCCATGATCGAGACGAAGGCGGTCGCTCCCTCGACCTTGGCGGGCGGGAGGTGATCGAACTTCTCGATTTCCGGGAACGAGATGTCGACCTGCGAGCGCCCGGTGGCGCGACGCGCTTCGAGCATCTGCGGCAGACGGTGCAGGGTCTGCGGGCCGAACACCACGTCCACATAGGGGGCGCGCTGCACGATGGCGGCGCCTTCCTGGCTGGCGACGCAGCCGCCGACACCGATGACCAGGTCCGGCTTGATTTCCTTGAGCGCGCGCATGCGGCCCAGATCCGAGAACACCTTTTCCTGCGCCTTTTCGCGTACGGAGCAAGTGTTGAACAGGATGACGTCGGCGTCTTCGGGCGTGTCCGTCTTTTCCAGCCCTTCGGCGGCGCCCAGTACGTCCGCCATCTTGTCGGAGTCATACTCGTTCATCTGACAGCCGAACGTCTTGATATAAATCTTCTTTGCCATTGAGTGTGCGCCGTTCGCAGTGGTTGACCTGGGGGCGTCCGTAATGAATGTTTCAGGGGTTCAGTCTTGCCCGGCCGCGAGAGAGAAGCGGCGGCCCAAACGCAAAAGCCGGCGTGGCCGGCCTGTCCGGACCTCCCTAGCGGGGCCGGTGTGTGGTGCACGCATTATAGCGCGTATAGCGCGTGCACCGCGGAGGGCGGGGCGGTGACCGACTAGCGGTTGTCCTTCATCGCGGCGGCGATGGCGCGCACGTTGTGCTGGAACAACTGAAGGTAGGTCGTGGCTTCCGGATTCTGCGACAGGGCGTCGGAATACAGTTTGCCGTCGACCGTCACCTTGGCGTCGCGGGCGATGCGCTGGATCAGGCGCGGATTGGAGATGTTTTCCATGAAAACGGCCTTGATACCCGTGCGGCGAATCACGCGGATCAGGTTCGCCACGTCCCGGGCGCTGGCTTCGCTTTCGGTCGACACGCCTTCCGGGGCAAGGAACCTGACGCCGAAGCGCTGACCGAGGTAGCCGAAGGCGTCGTGCGACGTGAGGACAACGCGGCGGGCCGGCGGAATCGGCGCGAACTGCTTGTTGGCCCAGGTGATCAGATCATCGAGTGCGCCGCGGTAGTTCCTGGCGCGTTCCGCGTAATAGGCGCTGCCGGACGGGTCCGCTTGCGACAGGGCGGCGGCGATGTTATCGACCATCGTTTTGACACGTTCGGGATCCTGGAACATGTGCGGGTCGGGCACGGTCCTTCCCTCGTCGACCATCGTGCGCGCTTTGAGGCCTTGGGTGACGGTGACGAGCTTGCCGGGATAGTGGCTCGCCTTCATCAAGCGAGGCATCCAGCCTTCGAAGCCCAGGCCATTGACGAAGAAGAGCTTGGTCCCCGAAATCTTGGCGACATCCGCCGGCGTGGGCTCGTAGACATGCGTGTCCTGATCGGGACCGACGAGCGTCGTCACGTCGACCCGGTCGCCACCGACGGACTTGACGATGTCGGACAGGATGCTGAAGCTTGCGGCAACGGGCAGGTGCGTGTCCTGCGCGCGTGCCGGGCTGGCGAGCGCCAGCGCCATGGCGAGCAGTGCGGCGAGGCGCGCCGCGCCAAACCACGATTTGCCAGCCGATTGACCCAATCCGAACATGTTTTCCTCTCTCAAAGCGCCGGGGCCTTGGCCGCATTGGCGTGGCCCGGCGTGGCAAGCAGCGCGCCCAGGTAGGCGATGCCCGCTGTCAGAATGATGGCCGGTCCCGAAGGGCAGGCCAGGTAATACGAAAGCAGCAATCCGATGGCGCTTGACGCGCTCGCGACCAGCCAGGCCACGAGCAGCATGCCCGGCAGCGTGCGGGCGACGAGCCGGGCGGTGGCCGCCGGCAGCATCATCAGTCCCACGGCCATGAGCGTGCCCATCGCCTGAAACCCCGCGACGAGGTTCATCACCGTGAGCACCGTAAAGCCCAGGTGATAGCGCATGACGCCCCTGCCGTGGTCGTGACCGAGAAACGCCGGATCGGCGCTGTCGAGCACGAGACCGCGATAATGCCATCCGAACCATAGGAGCGTCACGGATGCTATCGCGGCCACGAGAATCAGCGACGGATCGTCCACCGCGAGCACCGAGCCGAAGAGCAGGTGCATCAGGTCGACGCTGTTGCCCCATTTCGAGACAATCACCACGCCACCGGCCAGCGCCAATAAATAGAAGCCCGCGAACGAGGCCCCCTCGTCCAGCCGCGTGCGGCGGCTCGACAGTCCGGCGAGCAGGGCCACCAGCAAGCCCGCCACCATCCCGCCGCCCGCCATCCAGGGCAGCGACAGGCCGCCAATCAGGTAGCCGATGGCGGCGCCCGGCAACACCGCATGCGAGAGCGAATCGCCCATCAGGCTCATGCGCCGCAGCAGCAGGAAAACCCCTACCGGCGCGCAGCCGACCGACAGCGCGAGACTGCCGACCAACGCGTGGCGCATGAAGTCGAACTCCGAGAACGGGCCGACGATCAGATCGAGAACCCCGCTCATCGGCGGCCTCCCCCCGAGGTCGTGATCGCGCCCGGCGCGCGCGAACCCCCGTGGGGCGGCAAGCCATAGGCTGCCGACGCGGGGCCGGCAACGCGGGCGGTGTAGCCGCCCGCGCCGGACAAGCCCGCATGCGCGCCGCCAGCCGCACTGTCGGCAGACGGCAGCCCGCCGTGCAGACACTCGGCCGGCGTGCCCGTCGACACCAGCCGACCGGCCATCACGGCGACGTGCGCGAAGCGCTCGCGCACGAGCGGCAGATCATGGAGCACCGCCACCACCGTGCGTCCCTCGCTGCGCCATTGATCCAGCAAGGTGAGCAACAGTTCCGCCGAAGGCAAGTCGATGCCGGTGAGGGGTTCATCCAATAAAACGATCGGGGCGTCTTCCACAATCAGCCGCGCGAAGCGGGCGCGCTGCCATTGCCCGCCGGACAAGGCCTCCAGCGCTTGCGTCCGTTTGTCGGCAAGACCGACGCGTGCAAGGGCCTCGTGAGCGCGCTCGACTTCGTCGCGCCCGAGACGTCGTGCGTCGCCCGTGCGCCGCCATGTGCCGGTCAGCACGTACTCTTCGACGCACATGGGGAATCGGTGGTCAGTCTCGGGCCGTTGCGACAGGTAGGCGACCGGCCCGTCGCAGACGATCTTGCCCGTCGATGGCTTTTGAAGGCCCGCGAGTGCGCGCAGCAGTGTGGTCTTGCCGCCGCCATTGGGGCCGACGACCGCGCAGAGCACGCCGGGCGCAAAGGTTGCGCTGACGCGATCGAGCGCCACGTTCGGCCCGAAGTGAACCGAGAGATCCTGGCAGCCGATCACGGGGCGACCCCCTGCAGAGCCCAGTACACGAGTGCCCAAAGCGGCAGGAGCACCAGCAACGACAGGACGGTGCGTTCCCAGCCAGCCAGGCGGTAGAGCCAAACGGAAAAACGAATCATGGACGACGCGTGGATGGATTAGGCGTCGGCGCGGCGACGCTCAGACACAGTTTGCAACTGTGTAATAAATGCAACAATGTTGCATTATGGCACGAATCGATGCGTGTCGCTGTGCTCATGGATCGTCGGGGCCCTTGGGCTCGAGCGGTCTGCGAGGCGTGCCGGGACACAGCACGTTACATATCGGCGCAGCAGAGTCGGGCGAACCGGCGTAACATGGGTTCAAGCTCGGGTCACTGGCACGCTGTTCGCTTCATTCCAGGGATCGGCAATTTGCAAGGCATTGATGAGACGGTGGCATGGTGGGGTGCAACGGCCCGGGTCGGAACCTTCCGACCGACGGTAGGGCAAGCGCCGCAGGCATGCCGAAATCGCCCAGGAGGTTCGCTCGTTCAGACATCCGGCCGTCGTCGACTTTCCGCTCGCGACACCATGCTTCGCAGCATGACGATCGCACGACCTTCGCGACTTCGCGCAGTCGCGTCGCCTCGACAGGAAAGCACTCCATCACGCGCCCACGTCTTCGCGTTCGTCGACGTCGTCGGGCCGCCCACTTTTTTCTGCAAACGCGTGCGCACGGCGCGCTGAATGTGCGTGGAAAAATCTATCGGATAGATAGCATTCCTTAGTAAGCGTCGACGAATTCAAACACGGTCGAATGCAGGCAAACCCGAGTGCGCATTGCGTGGGAAAGTTGCCGAAAAATCGCGCGGTTTGTGAGGCGGTTCCGCTGACGTGCGCAATGCGTAGATGAGGCGCAAACCCGCGTGGAATATGGCGGATAGACGATGCTTAGCGCTGCGGAAAATATCTAGCGACAGTTTTTTTGTTTTGTGCATATGATGAGGTAACGGTTGCAATTTTCAGCGACAAGTTTAAAGTCAACCTAAACCTATTTTGAGTCGTTCATGTGAGGGAGGGGACCGTGCGAAAGGTTTCGCGACAGTCGCTCCGGCATGCAGTGAGCCAGGTCGAAACCTTTGCGCAGTCATCCAGGTCTTAGGCAACAGAGCGGACATCGCGTCGCGATGTTTTCCGATGAGGCGGGGGTGAGGCATATGGATATTTTCAGCCACTACACGACACGTTTCGAAGCACGCAAGGAAGAGGAATACAGCATCCAGGAGTATCTGGAAATCTGTAAGAAGGACGCGACGGCTTACGCATCGGCTTCCGAGCGGATGCTGCGCGCCATCGGTGAGCCTGAGCTCATCGACACGCACCACGACCCGCGCCTTTCGCGGTTGTTCTCGAACAAGATCATCAAGATCTATCCCGCCTTCCGTGACTTCTACGGCATGGAAGACACGATCGAGCAGATCGTGTCGTTCTTCAAACACGCCGCGCAAGGGCTCGAAGAGCGCAAACAGATCCTGTACCTGCTGGGCCCCCCGGGCGGCGGCAAGTCGTCGCTGGCAGAGAAGCTCAAGGCGTTGATGGAAGACGTGCCCATCTATTGCCTGAAGGGATCGCCGGTGCACGAATCACCCCTGGGCCTGTTCTCGCCCGACGAAGACGGCAAGATTCTGGAGGAGGACTTCGGCATACCGCTGCGGTATCTCAATACGATCCCGTCGCCGTGGGCCACCAAGCGCATGAACGAATTCAACGGCGACATCACCAAGTTCCGTGTGGTCAAGGTGCGCCCGTCGGTGCTGCAACAGATCGCCATTGCCAAGACCGAACCGGGCGATGAAAACAACCAGGACATTTCGTCGCTGGTCGGCAAGGTCGACATCCGCAAGCTCGAGGAATTTCCGCAGGACGACCCGGATGCCTACTCGTATTCGGGGGGCTTGTGCCTGGCCAACCGCGGCCTGCTCGAGTTCGTGGAAATGTTCAAGGCGCCGATCAAGGTGCTCCACCCGCTGCTGACCGCCACGCAGGAGGGCAACTACAAGGGCACGGAAGGTTTCGGTGCGATTCCGTTCGACGGTATCGTGCTGGCGCACTCGAACGAGGCCGAGTGGCAAAGCTTCAAGGGCAACCGCAACAATGAGGCTTTCCTCGACCGGATCTACATCGTGAAGGTGCCTTACTGCCTGCGGGTGACCGACGAGGTGAAGATCTACGAGAAGCTCGTCAAGAACAGCTCGCTCTCCAACGCACCACGCGCGCCGAATGTGCTCAAGATGCTCGCCCAGTTCGCGGTGCTCACGCGTCTGAAAGAGCCCGAAAACTCCAACATCTTCTCCAAGGTCCGAGTCTACGACGGTGAGAACCTCAAGGACATCGACCCGAAGGCCAAGTCGTACCAGGAGTATCGCGACTACGCCGGGGTGGACGAGGGGATGACGGGGATGTCCACGCGCTTCGCCTTCAAGGTGCTCTCCAAGGTCTTCAACTTCGACAACACGGAAGTGGCCGCCAACCCGGTGCACATGCTGTATGTGCTTGAGCAGCAAATCGAGCGCGAACAGTACCCGGGAGAAGTCGAGAAGCGGTATCTCGCCTACATCAAGGAGTATCTGACGGCACCGTTCGTGGAGTTCATCGGCAAGGAGATTCAGACGGCGTACCTGGAGTCGTATTCGGAGTACGGTCAGAACATTTTCGATCGCTATGTGAACTTTGCGGATCTCTGGATTCAGGATCAGGAATATCGCGATCCGAACACCGGCGAGATCCTCGATCGCACCGCGCTCAACGACGAACTGGAGAAGGTCGAGAAGCCGGCTGGGATCACGAATCCGAAAGACTTCCGCAACGAGATCGTCAACTTCGTCCTGCGCGCGCGTGCCAACAACGCGGGCAAGAATCCGCTCTGGACGAGTTACGAGAAGCTGCGCGCGGTCATCGAAAAGCGCATGTTCTCGACCACCGAGGACTTGCTGCCGGTGATCTCGTTCAACGCGAAGTCGTCCAAGGAGGATCAGGAAAAACACGCCAACTTCGTCAACCGTATGGTGGAAAAAGGCTATACCCCGAAGCAGGTCCGCCTGCTCGTGGAATGGTATCTGCGCGTGCGCAAATCCTCGTAAGCAATCGGGGCCACTATGTCAGCAATCATCGACAGACGGCAAAACGGCAAGAACAAAAGCGCCATCAACCAACAGCGCTTCATCAAGCGCTATCGCGATCAGATTCGACGCGCGGTAGCGAAGGCGGTGGCTGGGCGCAAGATTACCGATATCGATGGCAGCGGACAGGTCTCGATCCCGGTCAAGGACATTTCGGAGCCGTTGTTCCACCATGGACCCGGCGGGCGGCGGGAGATGATTCATCCCGGCAATCGCGAGTTCGTGGTGGGCGACAATTTCGAGCGTCCGCCGTCGGGCGCGGGGGGCGGCGGCAGCCGCGCCAGCGACTCGGGAGAGGGCGAGGACGATTTCGTCTTCAACCTCTCGCGCGAGGAGTTCCTGAAATTCTTCTTCGAGGACATGGCCCTGCCGGACCTCGCGAAACGCCGGCTCGCGCAGATTCCGGAATTCCGCAAGGTTCGCGCGGGCTATTCCGTCGACGGCACGCCGTCGAACCTCAACGTCATTCGTACGATGCGCAGCTCGCTGGGTCGCCGCATCGCGCTCACGGCGCCGTACCGCAAGCAGTTGCGTGAGCTGGAGGCCGCGTACGCGGACATTGTCTCGCGTGAGGGCGACACGTCGCCGCGCGCGCTGGCGATGTTGCCGGAGATGTCGCGACTTCGCACGCGCATCGAAGCCATTCCGTACATCGAGAAGCTCGACCTGCGTTATTCGAATCGGATCATGCAGCCTCGGCCGCAGGCGCAGGCTGTCATGTTCTGCCTGATGGATGTCTCCGGGTCGATGGACCAGAGCCGCAAGGAGTTGGCCAAGCGCTTCTTCATGCTGCTCTATCTGTTCCTGCGGCATAACTACGAGCGCATCGATCTGGTGCTCATCCGGCACCACACGACGGCGAAGGAAGTCAACGAAGACGACTTCTTCTATGCCCGCGAGTCCGGAGGGACCGTCGTCTCCAGCGCACTCAAGCTGATGACGGAAATCATCGCGGATCGTTATTCGCCGAGCGATTGGAATATCTACGGGGCGCAGGTGTCCGACGGCGATAACTGGGACGGCGATTCGCCCATCTGCCGCGATATTCTGATGCAGTCGATCATGCCTGCCGTGCAGTACTTCGCGTACGTGGAGGTGGCCAGCGCCGAGCCGCAGAACCTGTGGAACGAATACTTGTCGGTCAAGCAGCGGCATCCGAATTTCGCGATGCAGCGCATCATGGAGGCGGCCGAGATCTATCCGGTGCTGCACGACCTGTTCAAGAAGAAGGCGGCCTGAAAACCGCCCGGCGTCGGCCCCGCAACGAGGACGCATCATGGCGTATATATCCACCGGATCGGAATGGACGTTCGAGCTGATTCAGCGCTACGAGCATGAGATCGCGCGCATCGCGGCGAACTTCAGACTCGACACGTATCCCAACCAGATCGAGATCATCACCGCCGAGCAAATGCTCGACGCCTATGCGACCGTGGGGCTGCCCATCGGCTATCACCACTGGTCGTACGGCAAGCACTTCCTGTCGTCCGAGCGCGGCTACAAGCGCGGACAGATGGGGTTGGCGTATGAGATCGTCATCAATTCGAACCCCTGCATCGCGTATCTGATGGAGGAGAACAGCATGACCATGCAGGCGCTAACCATCGCGCACGCCAGCTACGGTCATAACTCGTTCTTCAAGGGCAATTATCTGTTCCGCACCTGGACGAGCGCCGACGCCATCGTCGACTACCTGCTGTTTGCGCGCAACTACATCACCGAGTGCGAGCAGCGCTACGGCGAACAATCGGTCGAACTGCTGCTCGACTCCTGCCATGCGCTCATGAACTATGGCGTCGACCGCTACAAGCGACCAAAACGCCTGTCGCTGGCGCAGGAACAGGCGCGCCAGAAAGAGCGCGAGAACTATCTGCAAATGCAGATCAACGATCTGTGGCGCACGTTGCCTCATCACCCCCTGCACGATGACGACGAGGACGACGGGCTCGATCCCACCGAGTCCGAAGAGGCACCGTTCCCGGGGGAGCCGCAGGAAAACCTGCTGTATTTCTTCGAGAAGAACGCCCCCAAGCTGGCCCCCTGGCAGCGCGAGATCGTGCGCATCGTGCGCAAGCTCGCGCAGTACTTCTATCCGCAGCGTCAGACCAAGGTGATGAACGAGGGCTGGGCAACGTTCTGGCACTACACGATTCTGCAGCAGCTCTACCAGGAGAAGCTCGTCAACGACGCGTTCATGATGGAGTTCCTGCATGCGCACACGAACGTGGTGTACCAGCCGTCCTTCGATAGCCCGTACTACAGCGGTCTGAATCCGTATGCGCTGGGCTTTGCGATGTTTCAGGACATTCGCCGCATGTGCGAAGCGCCGACCGAGGAAGATCGCCAATGGGCGCCGGACATCGCCGGCACCGACTGGTTGACGACGCTGGACTTCGCCATGCGCAACTTCAAGGACGAGAGCTTCATCCAGCAGTTCCTGTCGCCCAAGGTCATTCGCGATCTCAAGCTGTTCTCCGTGCTCGACGACGACCGCGACAGCCGCCTGCGCGTGACGGCCATTCATAACGACGCCGGCTATCGTGAAATTCGCGAGATGCTCGCGCAGCAATACAACCTCAGCCAGTTGGAGCCGAACATCCAGGTCTCGCACGTCGATCTGCATGGCGATCGATCGCTCACGCTGCGCCATGTGCAGAGCGAACGCAAGCCGCTCGACGATAGCTTCGAAGAGGTGCTCAAGCACGTGGCGCGCCTCTGGGGCTTCACGGTGCGGTTGGAGACGGTGTTCGAGGATGGCCGCAACGAGATGACGCATGAGACCAAGGTCGAGAAGCGGCGGCGCTATGCGCTGAGTGCCTGATGAGGATTCCGTTCGTTGCGCTCGATCACGTGGTGCTGCGCACCAACGACGTCGAGCGGCTCCAGCACTTCTATATCGACGTCCTGGGCTGCACGCTGGAGAAGGTGCAGGCCGACATTGGGCTGGTGCAACTTCGTGCGGGCGACGCGTTGATCGATCTGGTCGACGTCGCCGGCGAAATCGGCCGCCGGGGCGGGGCGGCACCCGGCCCCGAGGGGCGCAATCTCGATCACTTCTGTCTGCGGGTCGAACCGTTCGACGCGGTGGCCATCCGTCAGGAACTGGCCTCGCATGGGGTGACGCTCGGTGAGGTCGTGCCGCGCTATGGGGCGCACGGCGAAGGGCCGTCGTGCTACGTCGACGATCCAGACGGCAATACCGTCGAACTCAAGGGGCCGCCGTTCCGTCCGCTTCGTTGAGTCGGGCGTGGCATCAGGCCGCCAACTGCCCCAGCACGCTTTGATCGCGTCCCTTGTGCTTGGCTTGATAGAGCGCCCTGTCGGCACGCTCGAGCATCGCGCTGATGACGAGCGTCTCGCCGGGTTGCCACGTTGCAATGCCCACGCTGATCGTGATGGCCTCGCCTCTGTCGCGCGCCTTCTCGGGAAGTAGCTCGGTGCTCGCGCGCTTGACCGATTCGCGAATACGGTCGGCCACGCGCAGGGCGGCCTGTTGATCTATTTCCGGCAACACCACCGCAAACTCCTCGCCGCCCAGGCGCACCGCGAAATCGCTCGGCAGCCGAATGCAGTGCTGGATCGTGCTGGCGATACGTTGCAGCACGGTGTCGCCGAACGGATGCCCGTAGCGGTCGTTGACCTGTTTGAAGAAGTCGATGTCGATCAGCAGCAACGACAGGGGTATCGCACGTTGCTGAACCCGGTCGGCAACGAGGCGGATGCGATTGTCGAAATAGCGGCGATTGTAGATGTGCGTGAGCGGATCGACGAAGACCTTCTCGACCAGGTCCGTGTTCGTGAGCGCGAGCGACTGATACTGGCGCGTGATTTCCCAGACCAGGGCAAGCGTTGCCACACCGGGCGATGCCAACGCCAGCAGGCGTGCGGCATACCATTGATACGACGCGTCGTTGGGCGCTGTGAGCGAAAGCAGCAACTGGCACAGCGAGATGGTGACGACCACCCACACGAGCAGAAACAGCTTGTGAGACAGGCGCGTGACGGCCGCGACACGCCACCATAGCGCGACATAAGCGACGAAAAGCCCGTATAGGGCGAGCGTCTCGACGCCGATGCCACCGACCGGAGGCGCCACGATGAGCGGGCGGCCGGTGCCGATCAGCGCCAGTGACACCGTCGCCCAGATGACGAGCACGGTGGCGCCATACCACGCGGCTTCCTTATAGCCGGGACGGATGTGCGGATCGCTGCGCGTGCGTGTATAACTGTGCACGCTCAGCATCACGTACGCTGCGAAGCTCGCTTCGGCCATGAACCAAAGCCAGAAGGGCGCGTGCGTGACATGCGTTGCAATGCCGGCGAGCTGGTTCGCGAGCAACACCCCCTCGGTAAACATGAAGAGTCCGCGCAGCAGGAAGGCGCATCCGAATTGCGCGAAATATCGCTTGCCGTTGTAGAGGTACTGCACGCCGAGCAGACACGCGGTCGACAGGTTAAGAATGCCGCCGGCCGAGACGAGGAAGAACGTCAGTAAGGGGTTGACCTCGCCCTGGATGGCGCGCGCGAAAAATCCGGCGAGCGTGAGTGCGGCGCACGCGACCAGGATAGTGGTTGCGGCGACACGATTGCCGGGTTCGGTACGGCTGATGGTAGTTTTCATAGTTCTTATTCGCCAATCAACGACCTCGTGCTTCGCGCACGATCGCCCTTTTGCCGTTCAACCATCGCGCCCGAGACTGGCCGCAAGATCGTTGCCTCACGTGACAGTCCCGTTTCCCCGATTCTTCGCTAAATAGTTGAAAACTAAGATAAACGTCGGAGAATACACGAGTTTCTTCGGGTTGGCATCCGTTTCGAATGGCGCGCGTTGCATTCCCGTTCGACCCTCGCCGAGGCGCGGATTTCGGACCGCCTGCGCAACGTTTTCGGGCGCGCGAAAGCGCGATGCCGTCGTCGCGGAAAATAAATCGGCGCGGCACGCTGATCCGCTGTGCGGAACTTGGCGTCGACGAAATTCGGAGCGCGCGCGGGGGAATTCCCGCAACGCCAGTGATGACGGTGAATTGAAGCGCGTGCAATTGATTTGTAATCCGACGCATTGTGCGCGATAAGAGCGGATGTTGCACAGAAATGCATGGGATTTCACTCGTAAGGTGGGCGGCGGCTTGGCAGCGACGCACTATCTGTACTAGAATAAAAAAAGCCAATCGCCGCGATTGGCCCATAGAAGCAGAAGTCAGAGGGTTGTCGGTGTTCCTCGTTGCGCCGACATTCCGTTCCATCACGCAATGAGTTTGTGCCGTAGAACATTCGCGCGTTTTCAATAAGCGTGCACCGAGAGGCCCAGGCGCTCATGGCGTCGAAAGCTTGTCTCTCATGTCGCATTTCGCGACGCCTGGTTCGTCACCGTCGTCTTCCACAGACCCTCGGAGCGAACACTTCACAATTCGCAAGGCAGCTAACAGTTGTCATGCTTGTTTGACCGCGTTGTCACGCGGGGCGATTGCTATTGCCCTGCGCCAGCGCTGCCAACCCATTCAAAGGGAGCATGAACGTGGCGAAGCAGTACCGCATTTTCTATTTGGCAGGCTTCGGACTGCTCGGCGTTGCCGTCGCAGTCACCGGTCTGCTGTATTGGCTGGGCGTCGATGCGCTCGTCAAATACCGGGGCGACCTGGTCTATTACACCCAGCAGCACCTCAAACTCGTAGCGATCTCGATGACGATGGCAATCGTGGTCGGCGTGCCCGCGGGCATGCTGATCTCGCGCCCGACGTTCGAGAAGCACGCCGAGCGCGCGGTGCAGATCTTCAATATCGGCAACACGCTGCCGTCGCTCGCCGTGCTGGCGTTGTCGATGGCCGTGCTGGGTATCGGCGATCGGCCCGCCATTCTCGCGCTTTGGCTCGCATCGCTGCTTCCCATCGTGAGAAATGCGTACGAGGGCCTGCGGCAGGTGCCGCCCGCATTGCGGGAATCGGCGCGCGGTATGGGCATGACGCCCGCGCAAGTGCTGTTCCGCGTCGATCTGCCCAACGCTATGCCGGTCATTGTCGGCGGCATTCGCACCGCGCTTGCGATCAACGTCGGCACCGCGCCGCTCGCGTTCCTGATCGGCGCGGACAGTCTGGGACAGCTGATCTTCCCCGGCATCTATCTGAACGACCCGACGAAGCTGCTGCTCGGCGCCGGCGGGACCGCAGTGCTTGCGCTCGTGCTCGACGGCATCGTCGCCTTCGCCAGCGGCCTCTGGTTCGCGCGCCACGGCGCCCCTGCCCGCTAAGGCAAAGGAGACCCCTACTTATGCAAGTTTCATTTTCTCGTCCGCGCAAGGGCATGGCGCCGCGCTGGTTAAAACGCCTCGGTGCGGCCTGTCTGGCGCTTGGCGTGATCGTCGCGGGCGCCGCGAGCGGCACCGCGCATGCCGAGACCCTCACGGTCGGCGGCAAGAACTTCACCGAGCAGTTGATCCTCTCGGAAATGACGACCCAGTATCTGCGCAGCCTGGGGTACGACGTCGAACTCAAGAATGGTCTGGGCAGTGTCGTCATGCGTCAGGGCATGGAGAGCGATCAGCTCGACATCGTCTGGGAGTACACCGGTACCTCACTGATCGTCTACAACAAGGTCACCGAGAAGCTCGATCCGCAGCAGACCTATGCGCGCGTGAAGGAACTCGACGACAAGATCGGCCTCGTCTGGCTCAACCCGTCGGCGCTCAACAATACGTATGCGTTTGCCATGCCCGGCAATATCGCGCGCGAAGCGGGCATCGAGACGGTGTCGCAACTCGTGGACCGATTCCGAGCCAATCCGAAGATGCAGTTCGCCTTCGATTTTGAGTTTGTCGGCCGCTCGGACGGGCTTGTACCGATGGAGAAGCTCTACGACTTTCATCTCGCGCGACGCAACATCAAGCAGATGGATCCGGGCCTCGTTTATACGGCGCTCAAGAACGCGCAGATCGACGCCGGCCTCGTCTACACGAGCGACGGACGCAACAAGGGGTTCGATCTGAAGGTGCTGGCCGACGACAAGGGCTTCTTCCCGGCGTATGCGGCCACGCCCGTGGTGCGTCAGGCGGTGCTCGACGCCCATCCCGACCTCGCCGACGAACTCAACGCGCTGTCCGCGAAGATCAACAACGAGAACATGCGCGACATGAATGCGATGGTCGACATCGATCATCGTGCCGTTTCGCGTGTGGCGAGTGACTTCCTCAAGCAGGAAGGACTGGTGCAGTGACGGCGATCGCCCGTTGCTTGCCCTGAAAGTGACTGACCGAGGAGTCCCATGATTGAATTTCTCACCTATAACTGGCACCGTATTCTGATTCTCACCGGTCAGCATGCGTGGCTGGTGGCCGCGTCGGTAGGGGCGGCCATTGTGGTTGGCGTACCTCTGGGTGTGCTGGTCACGCGTTTTCGCTGGCTGTCGGGCGCCGTGCTTGGCCTGGCTACCGTCGTGCTCACCATTCCGTCGATCGCGCTGTTCGGCCTGATGATTCCGGTGCTGTCGGTCTATGGCATGGGGATCGGGCCAGCGCCGGCCGTTGCCGCCGTGTTCCTGTATTCGCTGCTGCCGATCATGCGCAACACGAGCCTCGCGTTGCAGCAGATCGACCCGAGCATTCGCGAAGCGGGCATCGGCATCGGCATGACCTTCTGGCAGCGCCTGCGTCTGGTTGAATTGCCGCTCGCCGTGCCGGTCGTGCTGGGCGGCGTGCGCACGGCCGTCGTCATGAATATCGGCGTGATGGCCATTGGCGCCATCGTCGGGGCCGGCGGTCTCGGGGTGTTGATCACCCAGGGAATCAGTCAGAGCGATACCCGGCAGCTTGTCGCGGGTGCGGTCATGGTGAGCCTGCTCGCCATCGTCGCCGACACCCTGTTGCACCGCCTGCAGCGCGTGCTGACCCCCAAAGGAATCCGAACCGTATGATTACACTCGACAATCTCACCAAGCACTTCGTCCAGAAGGACGGCACGCCCATGACCGCCGTGAATTCGGTCAGCCTTGACGTGCCGCCGGGCGAGATCTGCGTCTTCCTCGGCCCGTCGGGCTGCGGCAAGACGACCACGCTCAAGATGATCAACCGGCTCATCAAGCCGACGTCCGGGCGCGTTCTGCTCAACGGCGAAGACACCGGCAACATCAACGAAATCGAACTGCGTCGCCACATCGGCTATGTGATCCAGCAGATCGGCCTGTTCCCCAATATGACCATCGAGGAGAACATCACCGTCGTGCCGCGTTTGCTCGGCTGGGACAAGACACGTTGCCGTGCCCGCGCAACCGAGCTGATGGCGATGGTGGCGCTCGATCCGAAGCGCTATTTGTCGCGTTACCCGCGCGAGCTGTCGGGCGGTCAGCAGCAGCGTATCGGCGTGATTCGCGCGCTGGCCGCCGATCCGCCCGTGTTGCTGATGGACGAACCGTTCGGTGCGGTCGATCCGATCAACCGCGAATCGATTCAGAACGAGTTCCTGCAGATGCAGCGTCAACTGGGCAAGACCGTCATCATGGTCAGCCACGATATCGACGAAGCGATCAAGCTGGCGGACCGCATCGCGATCTTCCGTCAGGGGCGTCTGGTGCAGTGCGCGCAACCCGATGCGTTGCTGGCGCGTCCGGTCGACGAGTTCGTGGCGAGCTTCGTGGGACATGACCGAATTCTCAAGCGCCTGTTGCTGGTGCGCGCAGAAGACGCGGCCACGCCGCAGCCGACCGTCAAGCCGCAGACAACGCTGGCCGAGGCCTACGGCATGATGGACGAACTCGACACGCGCTCGTTGGTTGTCGTTGACGAGAATGCGCGCGCGTTGGGTTACGTTGCGCGTCGCGACACGCGTCATGCGCTCGGGGCGTGCGGTGAGCGGGTGCGCGAATTCAAGGCGTCGGCGGTGGCGGGCGACAACCTCCGGGTGCTGCTCTCGCGCATGTATGAGCACAACCTGGCGTCGTTGCCGGTGCTGGGCGACGACAACCAGTACCTCGGCGAGGTCACGCAGGATTCCATCGCGGACTATCTGAGTTCAGGCAGGTCGCGTGGCAACGGGGGCGGAACGATCACGGTGCCGCCGCCGTCAGGTGCGCCGCATGTGATCGCGAGTGTTCCGTTCGGTGCGACGGTGTAACCTGGCGCCTGATTCGAGACGATGGCTTGCGCGGTCGTCGACGGGTGAGCGTCACTGACATTCGCCCGGCAAGTCAACGAATGACGGCCCGATGTCTGGCCGTCTTTTTTTGTATTCACCTGCGCGGCGCAACGCTCGGGACAATCAGCAGGCAAGGAGTTGCAGGATGACGTGGGAAGCAATGATGGCATGGTTCGACAACGCGCCATGGGCACGGTTGGCCGGGGCGTTGGCGATACTGCTCATGGTGGCGCTGTTGGTGCAAGCGGTGGCGCGGTGCCTGATCGTTCGCGTGGTGCGCATCGTCGTACAGCGTACGGCGAATCGTTGGGACGACGCCTTGCTCGCGCATCGCGTTTTTCACCGCGCGGCGCGGATCTTGCCGTACCTCGTGATTCAGTTCGGCATCGCGTGGGTGCCGGATCTGCCAGCGAAGGCGCTCATGATCATCGGCAACGTCGCGCTTGCGATGACGCTGCTCTACGCCACGCTGGCCATCGCAGGCATTCTCGACGCCGCACAAACCGTCTACGCGCTCTCGGAGCACGCGCGCACGCGCTCGATCAAGGGATATGTGCAGTTAGGCAAGATCGCGCTGTATGTGGTCGCGGCGATCGCGATCGTGGCGACGATCATCGACCGTTCGCCATGGCTGCTGCTCTCCGGTCTGGGGGCGATGTCGGCGGTGCTGCTGCTGGTGTTCAAGGACACGATCATGTCGTTCGTCGCCAGCGTGCAACTTACGTCGAACGACATGCTGCGCGTGGGCGACTGGATCGAAATGCCGCAAGTGGGTGCCGACGGCGATGTGGTCGACATCGCCCTGCATACCGTGAAGGTGCAGAACTGGGACAAGACGATCACCACGATCCCGACCTGGCGGTTGATTGCCGAGAGCTTTCGCAATTGGCGCGGCATGCAGCAGTCGGGCGGCCGCCGCATCAAGCGCACGCTGTGTGTCGATGCGGGTAGCGTCGGGTTTCTCGACGAAGCGGAGATTGCGCGCCTGTCGCGGCTGCATCTGCTTGGGTCGTATCTGACGGATAAGCAGCGTTCGTTGGCCGATGCGAATGCGGCGCTGGGCGCGCTGGGCATTGCCGCGGCGGTGCCGGCCAACACCCGGCGGCTGACGAACATCGGCACCTTCCGCGCGTATGCGTTGGCGTATCTGAAGGCGCATCCGAACATTCACGAGGGCATGACGTGCATGGTGCGCTCGCTCGAGCCGTCCGCCACGGGCATCCCGGTCGAACTGTATTGCTTCACCAACACCACGGTGTGGGCCGAGTACGAACGCGTGCAGGGCGATGTCTTCGATCATCTGCTCGCGATCCTGCCCGAGTTCGGCTTGCGCATGTACCAGAATCCGGCGGGTGCGGATCTGGTGCGTTGGCAAGGGCAGCGGGCGGCGTAACCGCGCGGTGACGGGGGAATGACATCGGAGTGGGATATGGATGAACGAGACGAACTGGGTTGTGTGGGGAGTGAACAGAGCGAAATGCCGCCGATTGAACTGGGCGACATGGTCAACGACGAGGAGCGGCAGTTGTGGAGTTTCGGCAACGACTTCGATGAGGAGGAGTGGACGCGGTGAAACGAGGCGAAGTGTGGGCCGTTTCACTGGACCCCGCCATTGGGTGTGAGATCAGGAAGACGCGGCCATGTGTCGTGATTCTTCTCGTACGACTCGCACGACGCACGACGCATGACGCACGACGCACGACGCACGACGCACGACGCACGACGCACGACGCGATTGATATTGCACTCGCCAGACAGAAAGGGCTCCCGCAGGAGCCCTTTCTGACGCAGCGCAACGATCCGACGCGAGGCGCTACGGCGCGTTATGCCGCCGATTCGTCAAGCGTCGGATAGTCGAGATAGCCGTGCGCGTCGCCGCCGTAAAGCGTGGCGCGATCCAGGTCGTTGAACGGGCCGCCGCGCTGGAGGCGCTCCACCAGATCCGGATTGGCGATGAACGGTTTGCCGAACGCGATGAGATCAGCGCGGTTCTCCTTGCGCGCCTCGATCGCCAGCGCGAGGTCGTAACCGTTGTTGGCCATGAAGGTGCCAGTGAAGCGTTGACGAAGCTTCTGCAGATCGAAACCGTTCTCGACCTCACGGGGACCGCCCGTCGCGCCTTCGACGATGTGCAGATATACGAGGCCGAAACGGTTGAGCTGTTCAACCGCGTACGTGAATACCGGTTCCGGATGGCTGTCGCCGCAATCGTTCGCCGGGCTGACCGGCGAGAGGCGAATGCCGACGCGATCGGCGCCCCACACATCGACGACGGCCTGCGTGACTTCCAGGGTCAGACGCACGCGATTCTCGATGCTGCCGCCGTATTGATCGGTGCGGTGGTTCGTCTTGTCGCGCATGAACTGATCGAGCAGATAGCCGTTCGCCGCGTGGATTTCCACACCATCGAAACCGGCGCGCTTCGCGCACTCGGCAGCATGACGATACTGCTCGACGATGCCCGGGATCTCGGCGGTCTCCAGCGCGCGCGGCGTCGGGTGCGGCTCGAAACCGTGTTCCGTGAAGGCCTTGCCCGCCGGTTGAATCGCCGAAGGCGCGACCGGCAGCGCACCGTCAGGCTGCAGCGACGTGTGCGAGATACGGCCGACGTGCCAGAGCTGGCAGAAGATCTTTCCGCCCTTGGCGTGGAGCGCGTCCGTCACCCCTTTCCAGCCGGCGATCTGCGCTTCGGTGTAGATGCCCGGCGTGAAGGCATAGCCCTTGCCTTGCTGCGAGATGTTGGTGGCTTCGCTGATGATGAGTCCGGCCGACGCGCGTTGCACATAGTACTCGGCGTTCATCGAGCCCGGCACGTCGCCGGCACCGGCGCGGCTGCGCGTAAGCGGTGCCATCACGATACGGTTGCGCAGTTCGAGCGGACCCAGCCGGTACGGCGAGAAGAGGTCGGTGTCGAGCGCGGTGAGTTGAGGGTGTTGCGAGTCCGTCATTGTTCAGGGTCCTGTGAAAATGGGGGATGCTGTCCTGCACAAAACTTGAATAGGTTACGGCAATTGCTGAAA
Organism: Pandoraea sp. XJJ-1; assembly: GCF_026802345.1. Taxonomy (NCBI): domain Bacteria; kingdom Pseudomonadati; phylum Pseudomonadota; class Betaproteobacteria; order Burkholderiales; family Burkholderiaceae; genus Pandoraea; species Pandoraea sp. XJJ-1. Next base: position 4,669,180 of record NZ_CP113827.1, on the reverse strand, counting down.
TCTCGCCGACGTCACCAAAGGCGACGCCTGTCGATGCAAAAACGCGTCTCGATGCTCGGCAATACGTGTACCGGTGCGAGGCATCACGGCGGCCCGATGGCAGGATTACGCGCCGGCCGGGACGGGCTGACTCGGTGCGCGCCGGTTAATGCGCAGCACCATGAGCGCGCCGATAATGCACACGCCGCCCGAGAGCATCGATGCCATTGTGTAGTTGCCGAGCGTGGCGCGCAGCGAGCCGGCGACCAGGGCGGCCGTTGCTGCACCGAGCTGGTGCCCCGCGACGATCCAGCCGAACACGATGGGGGCCGCCGTTTTGCCGAACACATCGGTCGTCAGGCGCACGGTCGGCGGCACGGTCGCGATCCAGTCCAGGCCGTAGAACAGCGCAAAGAGCGGCAGGCCGAAGAAATCGAAGCCGAACGCATACGGCAGGTAAATCAGCGACAGCCCGCGCAACCCGTAATACCAGAACAGCAACACGCGACTGTTGTATCGATCGGAGAGCCAGCCCGAAAGCGTGGTGCCCACGAGATCGAGCATGCCCATCGCCGCGAGAATGCCGGCTCCCTTGACTTCGGAGAGCCCGTAATCGCTGCACATCGCGATGAAGTGCGTGCCGATGTAGCCGTTGGTGCTCGCGCCGCAGATGAAGAAGCTGAAGAACAAGAGCCAGAAGTCACGCTTGCCGGCCGCCACGCGCAGTACCGACAACGCGTGGGTCAGCGGATTGCCTTGCGCGAGCGGGATATCCGGCGCGTCTTCAGGGGCGCCGACCGGGCGCAGGCCAACCGACCCCGGACGCTCCGGCAGGAGGAACGCGACGAGCGGCAGCACCAGCGCCGCGACGATCGCCACGATCAGCACCACCGGTCGCCAGCCGTGACGCTCGATGATCGCGGCCATCATCGGCAGAAAGACCATCTGACCGGTGGCCGAACTCGCCGTCAGGATGCCCATCGCCAGACCGCGATGCGTGTGGAACCAGCGGTTCGCCACGGTGGCGGCCAACGTGATGGCCGCCACACCCGTGCCGCCGCCGACCATCACGCCCCAGATCAACACCATCTGCCAGGGGGCGGTCATCAGCGACGAAAGGGCCGTGCCAGAGGCGAGCAGCAGCAACGCCACCATGACGGTCGGGCGAATGCCAAAACGCTGCATTGCAGCGGCGGCGAACGGGCCGGTCAACCCGTATAGCGCCAGATTCACCGAAATGGCCAGCGAGATGGTCGCGCGGCTCCAGCCGAAGTCGTGCTCGAGCGGCACCATCATCACGCTGGGCGTCGCGCGAATGCCCGCCGATGCGAGCAGAACCAGGAATATCACCCCGACCACGATCCAGCCGTAGTGGAAGTGACCGTTGATGCGCCTTGCGATGGCTGCCTTCATGGCGGAAATCCTTGCGGGGGATCGGTCTCGTCAGCCGTCCCGGGAACGTTTGCGGGAACCGCGCTGTCTATGGTCAATCGTTAGCATGTGACAGATCGGTAACATTAGGTTGCCATGGTATGAACCGATCGGTAACATGTCAAGTATTCGTTTGCGACGTCCGGGTGCTGCTCGACATCGCGAATCACCGCTTTAGGGGAGTGCCGGATCATGGCCAAATCGACAACGCCTGTCATGCCCGATGTGCCTGGGACGCCGGATCCGGCGACATCAGGGGGAGAAACGACCGCGGTCGCGAAGGCCACGAAGGACGCCAAGCGCAAAGGCACGGTTGTCCCTGCGCGCCGAGGCCGAACGGCGCCGCGCTCGGGCAAGACCGAGCGGCATGTGACGCCAGCGTCCGTCGCGCATCAGTATCTGCTCAATGCGGCCGTGGAACTGTTCCACACTGAAGGGGTGCGCGCCGTGGGCGTGGACGCCGTCGTCAAACGCGCCGGCGTCAACAAGATGTGCCTCTATCGCCAGTTCGCGTCGAAGGACGAGCTGATTCTGGCGTATCTCGATCACATGCAGACGGCGAGTCTGGCGCGTATCGACGAAAGTATCGCAAAACGGCGCGGCGAGCCGCGCGCACAATTGCTGCAAATCTTCGTGGATCTCTCCGAGCGGGCGAGTCGGCCCGGCTATCGCGGGTGCCCGTTCGTGAACGTGGCCGCTGAATTCCCCGACCCGGCGCATCCCGCGCGCCAGTCGGTGGTGAATTACAAGGCGGAAATGGTGCGGCGTTTCACCGAACTCGTCACGGCCGCGGGTTTGCGGGAGCCGGCGCCGTTGGTCGATGCGCTCTCGCTGATTCTCGAAGGCGCTTATGCAGCGAGTCAAACCTTCGGACCCGGTTCGCCGCCGCTCCGCATTTTGCCGACGGTGGCGCGTCAGATCATCGACGCCGGCATGTCGGGTGCGCTGGCCGCCGACTGAGTGCCTTCAGGCCGCTGCTGCCGTAGCGGCCTGCGCCACGCGCGGGTGTTCCGCCCGCGCTTATCCGTGGATCACCACGAGCAGACCACGTGCGACGGATTTGCCGACATTGCGGATCGCGTGGGCGCGGTCGGCGGGATAGCGGGCGGTCTCGCCCGGCTTGGCGCGTCGCGCGAAGTGTTCGACCTCGATGTCGACCTGGCCGTCGAACACCGTGAAGTGTTCGCGCGTGCCCGGATCGTGCGGCTCGGAGACGAGTGCGGCGCCGGGTTGCAGCGTCAGTTCATACCACTCGTATTTGCCCGCCAGCTCCATCGGTCCAAGGATCTTGAGCTGATACGCGTGCTCCGCGCCCGCCAGTGTCGGAATTTCATGCTTGCCGATCACGCGTACCGGCTCGGGGTCGCCCGCCGGGGCGCCCAGCAGTTGGTCGAGGCGCACACCCAACGCATTGGCCAGCCGCCATGCCACGGCGATGGTCGGATTGGCCTTGTCGCGCTCGATCTGCGACAGCATCGATTTGGAGACGCCGGACGCGCGTGAGAGCGTCTCCAGCGTCATGCCGCGCTCTTTGCGCAGTTGCTGAATCATGTCGCCGACCGGCGGCGGGGCGACCGGTGACATCGCCGATGCTGCGGGAGTACTTGCCATATGCATTCCGGGATATTAGAATTTTTCAATATATTGAAATTAGTTCAATATAAAGTATAGTTTCCGATAAGGTGAATGGCTGCATGGTAGCAGAGCAAGCGCTCGATGCCGGCTGCCCTTCGCGACCGGCCGGTACCCACCGATGCCGCTGGATTCCCGCGACGGCGCTGCGCAATGGCGCCGTCGCCCGCACCAAGGAGAGGCGCACGATGACCGCACATACCCCGGAAGCCCGCGAGGGCTTCTACCGTCAACTGACCGAACGACTCGAAGACACGCGCCGGCAGGGCCTTTTCAAACAGGAACGCGTGCTGATGTCGCGGCAGGGGCCGGAGGTCATGTGCGACGACGGGCAGGCGCGTATCAACCTGTGCGCCAACAACTACCTCGGGCTTTCGGGCAGTGAAACGCTCGTCAAGGCCGCGCAGCAAGCGCTGGAAGACTTTGGTTTCGGTTTGTCGTCGGTGCGCTTCATCTGCGGCACGCAAGGTCCGCACAAGGCGCTTGAGGCTCGCATCGCCGCGTACCTCGGCACGGAAGACGCCATCCTGTACGCCGCAGCGTTCGACGCCAATGGCGGCGTCTTCGAACCGCTGTTCGACGAGCAGGACGCGATCATCTCCGACGCCCTCAATCACGCCTCGATCATCGACGGTGTGCGTCTTTGCAAGGCGCAGCGTCTACGCTATGCCCACAACGACATGGACGACCTGGAGCGCCAGTTGCAGTCGGCGATGGGGGCGCGTCATCGCATCATCGTGACCGACGGTGTGTTCTCGATGGACGGCACGATTGCTCAGCTCGATCGCATCGTGGCGCTGGCCGAGCAATACGGTGCGCTCATCATGATCGACGAGTGTCACGCGACCGGCTTCATGGGGCCGACGGGGCGCGGCACGCACGAGCATCACGGTGTGCTCGGCAAGATCGACATCATCACCGGCACGCTGGGCAAGGCGCTCGGCGGTGCGATGGGGGGCTTCACGGCCGGGCGACGCGAGGTCATCGAAACGCTGCGTCAGCGCTCGCGCCCGTACCTGTTTTCGAACAGCCTGGCGCCCGCCATTGTCGGCACGTCGCTCGCTGTGTTCGACGAACTCGAACACTCATCGGCGCGACGTGAGCAATTGCACGAGAACACCGCGTTCTTCCGCCGCGAAGTGGCGGCGCTGGGCTTCACCATCAAGCCCGGCACGCACCCGATCGTGCCGGTCATGCTCTTCGACGCGACGCTCGCGCAGCGTTTCGCGCAGCGGCTTTATGAGCTGGGCGTGATCGCCACCGGCTTCTTCTATCCGGTGGTGCCGCACGGACAGGCGCGCGTGCGCGTGCAACTCTCGGCGGCCCACACGCGCGATCAACTGAACCGGGCGCTGACGGCGTTCGCCCAGGCCGGCAACGAACTCGGCATTCTCAAGCAAGGTTGAACATGGAACGCATCCTCATCATCGGCGCCAACGGTCAAATCGGCAGCGAACTCGTCGACGCGCTGGCCGCGCAGTATGGCAACGAGAACGTCATCGCCACGGACATCGCACCCGGACCGTCACGTCACGCGGTGCATTACGAGACGCTCGACGTGCTCGACGGCGCACGACTGGCCGCGCTGGTCGAGCGCTTCGGCATTACCCAGATCTTCCATTTGGCGGCGCTGCTCTCCGCAACGGGCGAGACCCGGCCGCTCCAGGCCTGGACGCTCAACATGAACGGCTTGCTCAATGTGCTCGAACTGGCGCGCGAACGCCAGGGACTGCGCGTGTTCTGGCCGTCGTCGATTGCCGCATTCGGTCCGCATACGCCGGCCGTCGAAACACCCCAGCTCGCCATCATGGATCCGACCACGATGTACGGCATCAGCAAGCAGGCGGGCGAGCGGCTGTGCGAGTACTACTTCACGAAGTTCGGCGTAGACGTGCGCAGCCTGCGCTATCCCGGCGTAATCAGCTACAAGACGCCCCCGGGCGGCGGCACGACCGATTACGCCATTGAGATCTTCCAGGCGGCGCGTCGCGGCGAGACGTACACGTGTTTCCTGAAGGAAGACGCGACGCTGCCGATGATCCACATGCCCGATGCGGTGCGTGCCACGCTGGCGTTGATGAATGCCGACGCCTCGCGCCTGCGCGTGCGTTCCTCGTACAACGTGGCGGGGGTGAGCTTCGACCCGGCCACGCTGGCGGCGGCAATTGCACGTCGTGTGCCGGGCTTCACGGTGAAATACGCCCCGGACTTCCGCCAGGCGATTGCCGAGACCTGGCCGCATACGCTTGACGATACCCATGCCCGCTACGATTGGGACTGGCAGCCGGCCTTCGGACTGGACGCGATGGTCGACGACATGCTCGCCAACGTGCCACTCGACTGGCATGCGCCGGTCCTGGGCAACGCGGCTTGATCGGGAGCGGGGAGGTGACGGCGGCGCTGAGGAGGAGGTGATGGCGCCGAAAGGCGAGCCGGTGACTGCGAGGGAGATCAGGACAAGCCGAGCAAGGCGCGTGCGATATCGAGTCGTACGCGCCTTGTTGCGTTGCGCGCGGGGATTGCCGTGAACCTTACTTCGGGTGGTGCACGGCGTAGTATGCCAGTGCGGCGATGACCGCACAGGTCACAGCAAAGGCGCGTCGGCGCCAGCGGTACGCGGGGGTCAAGCTGATGGCCCGCCCGCGGACGGCTTCTTTCGAATGGTAATAGCTCATATTGCGTCTTCTCGGGTCTGATGCACGGTCTTCGCCGCGGAAAGAACCTGCATGACTGCGCGTCGCTGCGCCCCCCGGTGCATGACCAGCAGGTTCCGCATTCATTATGCGACCGCATAAAAACGACCGCGAATCAGTATCTATACCGATACGTGTGGCCTTTTTGACACGGTCGGATCGCTCGATTCTCCTCAGCGACGACCGCTTGGGCCGGGGAAAATTTCCCGCCGTTTGCCCATCTGCCAATCGTCACGGCCATGCAGCCGATTTTCCCGTCTCGATCGCTCGAGCCGCGTGAATCTCAATCTGCTAAGGATCCGAAGAATCCACATTTCTCCGCTTGCATGCCACCTCACGCGCTGAAACAATGCCGAAAAACGGTGGCCACGCCGATGGCCATCTTCGAGTCGTCTTAGAGAACACGCCTGGGAGGGACGTGCAATGACGCCTAGCACCCGCCGCACCATCGCTTGCGGCCATCGCGGAAGCGCCATCAAGCGCGCCGCGTTCGTCTTCGTTGCCGCCAGCGTGTGTGCGGCCAACGTCTCCGCGCAGGAAGCCATGCTGCGCGCCAACAATCAGGTCTGGGTCGACGCGGGTGCCCAGCAATTGCATTACTGGGAAAATATCGCGCCCGGCAAGAGCGACTCCGAACGGGGAACGATCGCCGCGTTCGCGCTGGGGGCATCGACCCAGCGAGAGCTGTTCAGCGTGTCCAACCTCTATTTCGCTGGCTCGGTGCGTGTCTCGCACGGCAACGTCGATTACGGCGGTTATCTGCAAGATCTGGCGGGCCGCGTTGTCCAGCCGAACTATCAGATGAGCACGCGCTCGACCGCGACGGACGTCACGCTCAAGGCCGGCAAGGCGATTCCATTCCAACTCGGCACCTGGCATGCGCAGGTGATTCCTTACCTGAGCTATAGCTACCGGGACTGGATTCGTGACAGCAGTCGCGACCCGAACGGCTTTTACGAGCGCTATCGCCATCATGTGGTCGGCGGCGGCCTGATGGGGCAGCTCGAAGTCACACCGAAGCTTGTGGCGACCGCAGACGTTCGCGCGGGCGCGATGGTGGGCGCCTCGATGACGCTGGCGGGCTCGCAGAACACGTTCAGCCTCGGCAACAAGCCGGTCGTCGTGGCTGGCTTCGGGCTCGACTATGCGATCGCGCGCAACTTCCACGTGAACGCGAGCTACGAGTGGTCTCGCTTCCAATATGGGCGCTCCAGCGTCACGCAGGTCGCGCCGGGCACGAACGCCTACGAACCCGATTCGAAGACGATCAACCAGACCTGGATGGTCGGCGCGGGCTACGCCTTCTAAAAATGACAACGCCGCGCGCTCAGTCGAGTCGCGCGGCGTTGGATTTCCGGCCGGACGCCGGCGGACGATGATCAGGTCGCGCCTTCCACGTCTTCCAGACTGAACGTCTCCGTGTGGTCGTTGTACGAGAAGATCTCGGCGTAACGTCCCCAGTTGATGGCGGTATCGAGCGTTTCCTGCGCGAGATCGTCCGACATCGAATCTTCCAGCTCCTGCTCGAACCGTACGCGCGGGGCGCGTTGCCCGCGGCGTTCCTGCAGCACGGCGCGAATCTTCGCGGCGAGCGGCACGTGACGCAGCAGATGCTCGGCGAACAGCACCTTGCGTTCCTGCGTGCTCACGTCCACGAAACGTTTGCCGGCGACGGTCAGCAGGATGTCGCCCTCCTTGAGTTCCGCGAAGCCCAAATGGTCGAGGATTTCGGCCACGGGGAAGAGGTCGTCGACCTCGAGCAGCAGCGTCTGTGCGATTTCCGGCAAGTCGGCGCGGCCGTTGTAGGGCGGGCCGGCCAGCGCTTCGAGCAGACCGGCCATCAGGTTGGTCGACACTTCGTGCAGCGGGCTCGACAACTCCAGCGTCATCTTCTGCGTGGTGTGCGCGCTGCGACGCGACGTCATCAGCGCATAGATGTCGTCGACCATCTTGCGGAAGGCCGGGTCGAGACGGTTGCGTCGATGTGGGAACGGTACCTTGATCTCGGCGACCACGCGGCCGGGATTCGACGACAGCACCAGAATCCGGTCGCACATGAACACGGCTTCTTCAATATTGTGTGTGACGATCAGGATCGACTTGATCGGCAACTGCCGCTGGCTCCACAGGTCGAGCAAGTCAGTACGCAGCGTCTCGGCGGTGAGCACGTCGAGCGCGGAAAACGGCTCGTCCATGAGCAGCAGCGTGGGATTGACCACGAGCGCCCGCGCAAAGCCCACCCGCTGGCGCATGCCGCCCGAGAGTTCGCGCGGATAGGCGTTCTCGAAGCCGTCCAAACCGATCAGGTCGATGGCGGCGAGGGCACGGCGGCGACGCTCCTTCGGCTCGACGCCAAGCGCTTCCAGTCCGGCTTCCACGTTTTGCAGCACGGTCAGCCACGGAAACAGCGCGAAGGTCTGGAACACCATCGCCACCCCCTCGGGCGGCCCTTCGAGCGGTTCGCCGAGATAGCGGATGTCGCCCGCGCTCGGCTGAATCAGGCCGGCGATGATACGCAGCAGCGTCGACTTGCCCGAGCCCGAGCGGCCGAGCAGGCCGACGATTTCGCCTTCGTGCAGTTGCAGATTCACACCGTCGAGCACTTGCCGCTCGTCGCTGCCCTTGCGGAAGCCGCGGCCGACGTTGGCGAGCGAGAAGATCTCTTTTCCGGCAATCGGTTGGGTATCGTTCGGCATCACGGTCCCTTTAATTCAGGCGAAGCTTGTTTTCAGCAATGGCGTACATCGGACGCCACAGCAAGCGGTTGAACAGTACAACGAACAGTGCCATCACGGCGATGCCCAGCAAAATGCGCGGATAGTCGCCCGCTTCCGTCATTTGCGCGATGTACGCGCCCAGGCCGTGCGCGGCAACCTTGTCGTTGCCCCACTGCACATATTCCGAGACGATCGACGCGTTCCACGCGCCGCCCGACGCCGTGATCGCGCCCGTCACGTAGTAGGGGAAGATGCCCGGCAGCATGATCTGACGCCACCACTGCCAGCCGCGAATGCGGAAGTTGGTGGCGGCTTCCTTGAAGTCGTTGGGAAACGTCGTCGCACCGGCGATGACGTTGAACAGGATGTACCACTGCGTGCCCAGCACGATGAGCGGCGAGAGCCAGATGTCCGGATTGGCGTGGAAATGGACGATCGCCACCACGAAGACCGGGAACAACAGGTTGGCCGGGAAGGCCGCGAGGAACTGGGCAACCGGCTGGATGCGTTCGGCAAGCTTCGGGCGTAGCCCGATCAGCACGCCCAGCGGCACCCACACCACCGAGGCGATGCCAATGAGCACTACCACGCGAACCAACGTGACCAGACCCAGGCCGAACACGCGAAGCACTTCGGCGACGCCGACTTCGGCCGTCACGAAGGCGCAGATCTTCCAGGCGGCGACCCCGCCCAGCACTACCAGCAGCGCGGCCCACACCCAATCGATCACGCGCGAGAGCGGGGTCTTCGATTCGGAATGGATCGCGGCGGGCAGCGAGAGCGGCATGCGTGCACGCGCGAGCGTACGCAGCAGCTTGCCGAACGGGCGGAGCAGAAACTGAATCGCTCGGGTGCGTTGAATCAGGTTGAGCACCCACGACTCGGGCGCGGCCTGCGAGACGGTGTCTTCCAGACGGAATTTGTCGGACCAGGCGACCATTGGCCGGAACAGGAACTGGTCGTAGATCACAATGACGACGACCATCGCCAGAATCACCCAGCCCACGGCATGCAGATCGCGCTGCACGATCGCCGTGGCGAGATACGCGCCGATGCCCGGCAGCGTCACCGTCTTGTCGCCCACGGTGATCGCCTCGGACGCCACCACGAAGAACCAGCCGCCCGACATGCTCATCATCATGTTCCAGATGAGGCCCGGCATCGAGTACGGTACGTCGAGTTTCCAGAAGCGCTGCCACGGCGAGAGCCGCAGATTCACCGCTACTTCCGAGAGATCGCGCGGCTGGGTGCGCATCGACTGGTAGAACGAAAACGTCATGTTCCACGCCTGGCTCGTGAAGATCGCGAAGATCGCGGCGCATTCGGCGCCGAGCACGCGTCCCGGGAACAGGGCGAGGAAGAAGGTGACCGTGAACGAGATGTAACCCAGCACCGGCACCGACTGGAGGATGTCGAGCATCGGCACGAGCAGCTTCTCGGCCCGGCGGCTCTTGGCCGCAAGCGTCCCATAGACGAGCGTGAAGACGAGCGAGGCGACCATCGCTGCGAGCATGCGCAGCGTGGTGCGCAACGCGTACTCGGGCAGGTTGGCCGGATCGAGCGAGATGACCTCGGTCTGCAGGTTGGCCAGCGGGGCCAACGTCTGACGAATGCCCGACGAGCTGACCATCAGGAAACCGATGATGATCGGGAACGCAATGAAATCCCAGCGGTTGGGAAGCAGGCGTCGCGCAGTGGCGGGGATGAACGGACGGGCTACGCGCGTCATCAAGACCTCTTGAGGATGAGGGGTCGGACGGATAACAGGATTTGGCGTCGGCATGCAGCGCGGCAGCGACGTTGCGCGCGCGCAGGGACGGCAGCGGATGCTACCAGATTGCCCCGTAAAAATATGTTAAAGCGCGTGTCATACGCTGGCAAACCGGATCTTCCAAGAGGAATTGTGGTTTTTATGTTGCACTGCGGGAAAACAAGATTTCGACAGATGATACCCGAGGTGTGTGCGGAGACCGTTTGCGCCGACGCCGGGCCGCAAAATGAGGCTGGGATGATGTGAACTTTATGGGCGTTGCGCGGACCAATTCCCGCGGCTTGCTTCGCGCCGTGCGGTCGTGTAGTGTGCACCGCTCGATCGGGCCACGGCGCCAGTGGCCGGTGGCGCAAGGCGCCCCCGGTGGTCGTGTTGCTTGCCGGCCCGACTCCCTCTCATTCCAAGACAAGCAAGGATGCGCCGCATGACGACGCCATTAGACGCGCGTTGCGAGCGTGCACGACAACTGAGTGCCGCCGGCCGGCTCGACGAGGCGATCGCCGAGTTGCGCCAAGTACTGAAACAATCCCCCGAATTCCTGCCGGCCCTCGAGGGCCTCGCCTACGTCTCGTTGCGCACCAACGCCTTCGAGTCGGCCGCCGACGCCTTCGACCGCCTGATCGCGCTCGTGCCGCAGCCGGGCGCGCAGGCGAGTTTCGACGCCGCGATGGCCAGCCTCCAGGCCGGGCGTCAGATGCGTGCCGAGGCGCTGTTCGACGCCACCGTGCAGCAGTCGCCGGACGTCATCGGCACGATGCACACCATTGGCCTGACCTGGGCGCAGGCGGGCGACAACGCGCGTGCGCTCGGCTGGTTCGAGCGCACGTCGGCCAAGGCGCCGGCGTTGTGGCAGGCGCACTTCAACCGTGGCCGCGCGCTCGGTGCCTTGGGCCGCTACGACGAAGAGATCGACGCATACCGGCTGGCCAACGCCATCGCCCCGCAGCAACCCGATCCGCTGGTGAACCTGGGGGTGGCGCTGCGTGAGCAACACGCGTTCGGCGAAGCGCTGCAATGCTTGCGCGAGGCGGTAAAGCTCGCGCCGGACCATGCGGGCGCGCGCACTAACCGGGCGCAGACAAATCTGCTGCTGGGCGACTTCGAGCATGGCTGGCATGACTACGAGTGGCGCTGGCAGGAAGGCGGTCAGCGGCGGCGCTTCAGCGACCGGCTCTGGGACGGCCGCGCGCCGCTCGCGGGCAAGACGGTGTTCGTCCATAGCGAACCGGGCCTGGGCAATACGTTGCAGTTCGTGCGGTTTGTGCCGCGTCTGGTCGAGAGGGGGGCGAACGTCGTGCTGTCGGTGCAAGCGCCGCTTGTCACGTTGCTGGGCGGCTTCGCGCGCGGGGTGACGGTGCTTGCCGAGCACATACCGGTGCCGTCGTTCGACTGGCAGCTGCCGCTGCTCAGCCTGCCGCATCTGTTGAAAGCGGGGGGCGATGTGGCAACCGTTTTGCCCTACGTGCGCTCGAGCGCAGGGCGGGAGATGATCTGGCGGTCGATGCTGGGCAAGCCGCCGGAAGGCGCGTTGCGGGTGGGCTTCGTGTGGCGCACCGGGCCGTTTCCGCCGCATCGCGACGTGGCGCTTGCGCATTGGGCGCCGGTCTTCGGTGCCGACGCGCATTTCTACGCGTTGCAGGTCGATGTGACCGACGACGAGCGCGCCGAACTGGCCCGGTATGCCAATGTGCATGACATCGGCGCGAAGCTCAGCGATTTTGCCGAGACGGCGGCCGTCATGGCGCAGATGGATCTCGTGATCTCAGTGGACACGGCGGCGCTGCACTTGGCCGGAGCGCTGGGAAAACCGGTCTGGGGACTCGTCGGCTTTACGCCGGACTGGCGCTGGCAGTTATCGCGTCGGGACAGCGACTGGTATCGGTCGCTCACGCTTTATCGCCAGTCGCCGCGCGGCGACTGGGATGGCCTGATGGCGCAGGTCGGGGCCGATCTCGCTACCCTCGTGCATGAAGCGCGGGCGGCTGTGCCGATGGAGGCCCACGGATATCACCCGGCGTCGGCCTGATCGCTGTCGTCGTCGCGCAGGCGCGTATAGATATTCCAGCTGGAGATGAACAGGGCGGCGATGAGCGGTCCGATCACGAAGCCCGTCAGGCCGAAGAGCGACATCCCGCCGAGGGTGGCGATCAGCACGACCCAGTCGGGCAGCTTCGTGTCCTTGCCCACGAGAATCGGACGCAGCACGTTGTCGACCAGGCTCACAATGGTGCCGCAGAACGCAAACAGCACCACGCCCTTCCAGACTTCCCCGGAGAGCAACAGCCAGGTCCCCACGGGCACCCACACGACGGCTGCGCCCACGGCGGGTAATAGCGACAGGAAGGCCATCACCACGGCGGCGAGCACGTAGCCCTGGATGCCGAGGACGGCGAAGATGAAGCCGCCGAGTACGCCTTGCACCACGGCGACGGCGATGTTGCCCTTGACGGTGGCGCGCACGACCGTGGTGAACTGCCGGATCAGTTGGGTTTTGTGACGTTCTTCGAGCGGCAGGGCGCGTCGGACCATCACGCCGAGCACGGTACCGTCGCGCAGCAGAAAGAACAGCAGGTAGAGCATTACGCCGAAGCTCACGAGCAGTTGCGCCGTGTTCTGACCGATGCTCACCAGATAGACCGCGACCAGGCGGCCGATTTGCGCGGCGCCGTCGCCCAGCTTTTGCTGGATCGCGGCGACGTCCTGCACACCGGCCAGATCCATCACTCTATGCACACTCGCGGGCATCCGGTCGAGCAATTGCTGGAAGGCTACCGTGAGTTGGGGAAGATCGGCGCGAAAACGCACGAGTGCCGTGCTGATTTCCTGCGTCAGCATGCCGATCACGAGCGTGAGCGGCAGGATCACGATGAGCAGGATCAGCGCCAGCGTGGCGAGGGCGGCCAGATTCGGCCGGCCGCGCAGACGAGTGAGGATGCGGCGCTGCACTGGCTGGAACAGCACGGCGAGAATCGTGCCCCAGAAGACGGCGCCGAATAGCGGAAACAGAATCCACCCGAACACGATCGTCACGACGAACAGCATGAGGTGGAAGAACTTGCGCTGATCGCTACGACTCGACATGAGGTTTCCTCGCAGATGACGGCGGCGCAGACGGAGACGGCGTGCCAGTCGTTCTTATAGCAGAACCGGCCGTCGGGCCGATTTCACGGATGATTTGTGTCACGAGCGGATGGCCTTCGCCACGTCGCGAGCGAATGGCGTGGATGTCCTCGAAAACCTCGCTAGGGCGGCCCAGCCAGCGCAGGCCGCGCAGCAGCGAGACGTCGCCCGCGCCCGCCTCGCTCAGCGGAAAGACGCCCATGCCGCGTGTGGCAAAGACGGCCATGAGCGCGCTGTCTTCGAATTCGCCGACGATATTCGGGCGAATGCTCTGTGCCTCAAACCATTGATCGAGCCGGGCGCGCAGGGCCGAGTGACCGGTTGGCAGCACGACGGGGAGGTCTGCCAGGCATTGAGGAAACGCGGCTCGCGCGGATTGGCGTACCAGCGATGCCGGCCCATACCAGTCGACCGGCGACGCGACCAGACGTTCGCTTGAGAGTCGCAGCGTAGGGTTATACGGGGCGGGCTGGCTCGCGAGCACGAGGTCGAGCTTGTGTAGCGCAAGTTCGGCGAGCAACTGCTCGTGTTCGCCTTCATGGCAGACGAGCCGCAGCGAGGGCGTGTCGAGCACCGGCGCGAGAATCGCGTGCGCGGCCAGTTTGGAGATACCGTCGGCCAGCCCGATGGCAAGCCTTGCCACACGACCGCTGGCGGCCTCGCGAACGTCGTCGGGGATCGACTGGCCGAGGCGAAAAATCTCTTCTGCACGCCGAAACGCCGCCTGCCCCGGGTCGGTCATTGCGACGCCGCGTCCGGCGGGCTTGAGCAACTGGTGGCCGAGTGATTTCTCGAGCTCGCGCACCTGGGCGCTGATCGTCTGCACGGCCATGTCGAGACGCTCCGCCGCGCGAGCAAAGCCCCCTTCCTTGACGACGACCCAAAAATAGTAAAGATGACGGTAATTCAACATATCGAATGGACTTCGGAAAAACCGAACTATTTTGAAGTATATAACTGGTTTTTGCGAAACATGAGTTCGGGGATCATGCTGTCCTGGACCCGCACCTCGCGTTAGGTGCGGGATAACGAAGGGGCATGGCCGCTGTCGACTGGCGGTGAATGTTCCGATAACCCTAGGGAATCTCTGGCGCACATATGGACTATCTGCTTGCTTTGGCGGTTGACCCGGCGGTATGGGCGGCGCTTGTCACGTTGGTGGTCATGGAAGTCGTGCTTGGCATCGACAACCTGATCTTCATCTCTATCCTGACCAACAAGTTGCCGTTGTCGATGCGGGCGCGCGCGCAGCGTATGGGCATTGGTCTGGCGCTGGTCATGCGTCTGGCGCTGCTGGGTACGGTGGCATGGATCGCCAAGCTGACGACACCGCTCTTCGAGTTGTTCGGTCACGGCTTTTCGTGGCGCGACCTGATTCTGATCTCCGGTGGTCTGTTCCTCGTGTGGAAGGCGACGAAGGAGATGCATCAGCATGTGGCGTCGGACACGGACGATGCCGAACACGGCGAGGGCGCATCGACGGCGGGAACGATGGCGACGATCACTGCGCGTGCCGCCGTGGTTCAGATCCTGATGCTGGACCTCGTGTTCTCGATCGACAGCATCGTGACGGCCGTGGGCATGACCGAGCACATCCCGATCATGTTCGTTGCGGTGATTGCCGCCGTGACGGCAATGTTGTTCATGGCGGGGCCGCTCTCGCGATTCATCGAGGCGAATCCGACGGTCGTGATGCTGGCGCTGGGCTTTCTGCTTGTGATTGGCATGACGCTGATCGCGGAAGGCTTTGGGTCACATATCCCGAAGGGTTACATCTACGCGGCGATGGCATTCTCGGCCTTCGTGGAGGGGCTGAACATGTTGACGCGTCGTGCGAAGGCGCGCCGTAAGGCAGAGCAGGGGCGCGTGCTTCACTAGGGGGTGCGGTAACGAAAGCGTAAGTGAGGCGGCGGCGGTCACCACCGCCGTCACTTTTTTTGTCTGACCGCTTCGGTTTTTACGAACATGGATGAACGGAAAAGCAGGTTTTTCCGTGGTGCGACAGCCGATACATTAAGGGCGTTGTCTCATTTACGTGATGGAGCGAAACGATGAAATGTCCTGTATGCGGTACCCCGGATTTGCTGATGGCGGAGCGTCAGGGGGTGGAGATCGACTATTGCCCGAGCTGTCGTGGTGTGTGGCTCGATCGTGGGGAGCTGGACAAGCTGATCGAGCGAACGGAGGGAGGTGGGGCGAGGCCGGCACCTGCGGCGCTCGGCGGCGATGATCAAGGGAATCGTCGCGACTCCCAAGCGTCTTGGCGCGATCATGCTCATCGCGATAGATCTCGTGGGGACGATGACCGAAGTCGCCAGTACGACCAGCCACGCAAGAAGAAGTCGCTGTTCGAGATGTTCGACTTTGACTGACGCCGGCGGGTAACTGACGTTTGCGCCCTTTGGCGTGGGATGCAAAACGTCAGCAGCGCTTTTGTGCGAACCCAAAAAAAACGGCTCCCATCGCTGGGAGCCGTTTTAAATTTGGTGGCGAATCAGGGACTCGAACCCCGGACCTGCGGATTATGATTCCGTCGCTCTAACCAACTGAGCTAATTCGCCGTAGAAGAAAGAGTATAGGTAAGCCCCCATGGGCTGTCAACATATTTTTGCGGAACAACGCAAATAGTCGCCACGACCGCTCGTCCCGCGTCGCCGCCCCGGGTTCCGGAAACGACAACGCCGAGACCCGAAGGCCCCGGCGTTGTTGATCCGTTTCAACCTGTCGGGCAGGTCACCCCATCAATCGTTGGCGTAGATGTCGACGTCCTTGGTTTCCTTGATGAAGAGCATGCCGATCACAAAGGTCGCCAGGGCGATGATGATCGGGTACCACAGGCCGGAGTAAATGTCGCCCTTGGCGGCCACGATCGCGAACGCCGTGGCCGGCAGGAAGCCGCCGAACCAGCCGTTACCGATGTGATACGGCAGCGACATCGACGTGTAGCGAATGCGCGTCGGGAACATTTCCACCAGCATCGCGGCAATCGGCCCGTACACCATCGTCACGAAGATCACCAGAATCGTGAGCAGTACCACGACCATCGGCTTGTTCATCTGCGCCGGGTCAGCCTTCGGCGGATATCCGTCGGCCTTGAGCGTACCGGACATGTCGGCCTCGAACGCCGCAGTCTTTTCCTTCGCATCCGCCGCTTTGCCGTCGACCGACGAAATCACCTTGTCGCCGATCTTCACCGTGGTCATCGTGCCCGCCGGCGCTGCCTGGTTCTCATAGTTCAGGCCGGAGCGCGACAGGTAGCTCTTCGCGATGTCGCACGAACTCGTGAACTTCGACGTGCCCACCGGGTTGAACTGGAACGAGCACTCGTTCGGATCGGCGATCACCGTGATCGGCGAGCGAGCGGTTGCCGCCTCCAGGGCCGGGTTGGCGTAGTGCGTGAGTGCCTTGAAGATCGGGAAGTACAGCAGCGCGGCGATCAGACAGCCCCCCATGATGATCGGCTTGCGCCCGATCTTGTCCGAGAGTGCGCCGAAGAACACAAAGAACGGACTGCCGATAAGCAAGGCCAACGCGATCATGATGTTCGCGGTATTGCCATCGACCTTCAGCACCTGCGTCATGAAGAACAGCGCATAGAACTGGCCGGTGTACCACACGACCGCCTGACCGGCCGTCAGGCCGACGAGCGCCAGGATCACGATCTTCAGGTTCTTCCACTCACCGAACGACTCCCTGAGCGGCGCCTTGGAGGCCTTGCCCTCGGCCTTCATGCGCTGGAACGCCGGCGATTCGCTCAATTGCATGCGGATCCACAGCGACACCAGCAACAGCAGGAGCGACAGAACGAACGGCACGCGCCAGCCCCAGTTGGCAAACGCTTCTTCGCCAATCACCGTGCGGGTGCCAAGAATCACCAGCAGCGAGAGGAAGAGACCCAGCGTGGCGGTCGTCTGAATCCACGACGTGTAGAACCCGCGGCGGCCATGCGGCGCGTGTTCGGCAACGTACGTGGCGGCACCACCGTATTCGCCACCGAGCGCCAGACCTTGCAACAAACGCATGGCGATGAAGATCACCGGGGCGGCGATCCCCCACGACGCGTAGCCCGGCAGCAAACCGACAACCAGCGTCGACAGCCCCATCAGCGTGATGGTTACCAGGAACGTGTATTTGCGACCGACCAGGTCACCGATGCGGCCGAACACGATGGCGCCGAACGGACGCACCGCGAAGCCTGCAGCGAATGACAACAATGTGAAGATGAAAGCGGCCGTCGGGTTGATCCCCGAGAAGAACTGCCGGCTGATGAAAACGGCCAACGACCCGGCCAGGTAGAAGTCGTACCATTCGAACACCGTGCCCAGCGACGACGCGAAGATGACCTTTCTTTCTTCGGCGGTCATCGGCGCATGGGAGGTGGCTGTCGTTGTAGTAGCCATGCGGTTGTCTCCTGTAATGTAAGCACGCCCCTGGGTCGTGCCCGGGCCGCTGCCACTGATTATTGGAGGACAACCTTACCGACGTCTGACGCCAAACTGACTCGAAGCTTACGTTGCTAGGGACTTACCCTCGACTTTGGCTCGATATTGAACGTATTTCGCGTGAATTCGTCACGCATGCGGGTTTTCGATAGGCGCATCGGCGAGGGGGAACGTGACACGAATGAGCGTGCCGGTTGCTTCGGGGTGCTGCGCGTCAACATGGTCGAGCACGCTCACGTCGCCGCGATGGATCTGCACGATCTCGCGCACGATGGCCAAACCCAGGCCGCTGCCGTCGCTGTCACTGCCGAGAATGCGATAAAAGCGCTCGAACACCCGTGGACGCTCAGACGCCGGAATGCCCGGCCCGGTGTCTTCGACTTCGAGATGAACGAAGCCGTCGGACGCCTCATGCCGCAGACGTACCGTCACCTTCCCACCCGTCGGCGTATAACGGATTGCGTTATCGATCAGGTTGTTGAGCAATTCGCGAAGCATCACCGGTTGACCCGACAGATGCACCGAAAACGGTGGCTCCTCGAAGCCCAGATCGATCCGCTTGGCGAAGGCGGCCTGAAACCAGTCCTGCATGGCGCTTCGGGCAAGCACGCTGAGATTGACCGGCGTGAAGGCGGCGGCGTCGTTCGCGCTGTTTTCCGCGCGGGCCAGCGCCAGCAACTGGTTGACGAGGCGCGCCGCCTGCTCGGAACTTACGGCGATCAGCGACAGCGAACGGCGTAATTCGTCGGGAGACGTCTGGCGCAAGGCAAGTTCGGCCTGCATGCGCAGCCCCGCGAGCGGTGTTTTTAGCTGGTGCGCGGCATCGGCGATGAAACGCTGTTGGAGTTTCATATTCTGCTCCAGCCGACTGAGCAGATCGTTCAGCGAACCCACGAGCGGTGCAATCTCTGGCGGGGCCTGGCGCGCTTCGAGCGGCGATAGATCGTCGGGACGCCGCGCGCGGATGTGTTCCTGCAACGCATGCAGCGGCGCGAGGCCGCGCGACAGGCCGAACCACACGAGCACGATAGCCAGCGGCAGGATCACGAACTGCGGCAGGATTACGCCCTTGATGATTTCGTTCGCCAGTTGGCTGCGCTTGTCGAGCGTCTCCGCGACCTGCACGAGCGCCATGCTGCCGGCGGGCGTCACCCGCGGCAAGTCGACGTAGGTGAACGCCACGCGGATGTCGTTGCCGCCCACGGTTTCGTCGCGAAACTGTACGACGCCGGGTTGCGGACGGTCGTCTTCGTGCGGTAGCGGCAGGTCGGGCGTGCCGCCGACGAGTTCGCCCTTCGCCCCCAGCACCTGGAAATAGACGTTGTCGGTGGCGTCGGCGCGCAGCAGATCGCGTGCGGGCATGGGCAGCGTCAGGGTGACTTGGCCGCGGTCCGAATGGACTTGCTGGGCGAGAACATAAGCGTTGGTCTCGAGCGCCCGGTCGAAGGGGCCGTTGGCAATGGATTTCGCGACGAGGTACGTCACGGCAATGCTCATCGGCCAAAGCAGCAGCAGTGGCGCGAGCATCCAGTCGAGGATTTCGCCGAAGAGCGAGCGCGGGGGCGGCTCCGCCTCGTGCTCGAGCGGCGCGCCAAAGCCGGGCCGTACGAACGGATCGGTGTAAGGGTCGAGCCGGTCGAACGGTTCGTCGGCACCGGGCGGCGAGGGAGTGTGCCGTCGTGAGGGGGCGCCCTCAGGTGATGAGGGCGAGTGCGACGACGCGTCCGGGTCCGCAGGCGCGGCGCGATGATGGTGGCGAAAGCTCAGACGCATCGGACGGAGAGGCTAAAGAGGCAGGGGCGGCCGCGGCCGCATTCGGCGGACTATGCCGCATTGGCAGGCGCGGCGGCCGGCTTCTCCAGACAATACCCCAACCCGCGGATCGTGGCGATGCGCACCCCGCTCGGCTCGATCTTCTTGCGCAGCCGGTGCATGTACACCTCGATGGCGTTGTTGCTCACCTCTTCGCCCCAGCCGCACAAGTGGTCTACGAGCTGCTCCTTGGAAACGAGCCGCCCGGTACGCAGCAGCAGGACTTCGAGCAATTCCAGTTCGCGGGCGGACAGGTCGAGCATCTGCTCATTGATATAGGCGGTTCGTCCGACCTGGTCGAAGCTGAGCGGGCCGTGACGGATGACCGTCGAGCCGCCGCCCGCGCCGCGCCGCGTCAGCGCCCGCACGCGCGCTTCGAGCTCGGCCAGCGCGAACGGCTTGGCCATATAGTCGTCGGCACCGAGATCGAGCCCCTTGACGCGGGCGTCGACGCTGTCCGATGCGGTCAGGATCAGTACGGGCAGATGGGAATTGCGCGCGCGCAAGCGGCGCAGGACCTCGTGACCGGGCAGGCGCGGCAGGCCGAGGTCGAGAATCAGCAGGTCGAACGTCTGGGCGCAGAGCGCGGAATCGGCTTCGAGCCCCGTCTTGACGTGATCGACGGCATAGCCCCCCTGGCGCAGCGAGCGGGTCAGGGCGTCGGCCAGAATGCTGTCATCCTCTGCGATGAGAATTCGCATGGGCGTGATAGGCTCGTATTGGCACCGTCGCCTGACGGCTGCGGTGTGTCTCCTGTGATGTTGCGGCGCGTGGTTCGCGGCTTTTTTTGTCGTTTCGGCGCTTTCGGACAACAGGCACTTGCAAACAGCACTGGTTTTTTATACAGTACTGGCATTCACGCCTCACCCGAGCCGTCTCGCTCATCATATCAAAGGACGATTCATGGAAGAAAGCAAGAAAGGGTCTGCCAATCTGTCGGCCGAGAAAGGCAAGGCGCTGGCCGCCGCCCTCGCGCAGATCGAAAAGCAATTCGGCAAGGGCTCGATCATGCGTCTGGGCGACAGCGAGGTCGAAGCGGACATCCAGGTCGTCTCGACCGGCTCGCTGGGCCTGGACATCGCGCTGGGCGTGGGTGGCTTGCCGCGTGGGCGCGTGATCGAAATCTACGGTCCGGAATCGTCGGGTAAGACCACGCTCACGCTGCAAGTCGTGGCGGAAATGCAGAAGGTCGGTGGCACTTGCGCGTTTATCGACGCCGAGCACGCCCTCGATGTCGGCTACGCCAACAAACTGGGCGTGTCGGTGCCGGAACTGCTGATCTCGCAGCCGGACACGGGCGAACAAGCCCTCGAAATCGCCGACGCGCTGGTGCGCTCGGGCTCGATCGACCTCATCGTCATCGACTCGGTGGCGGCGCTGGTGCCGAAGGCCGAAATCGAAGGGGAAATGGGCGATTCGCTGCCGGGTCTGCAGGCGCGTCTGATGTCCCAGGCCCTGCGCAAGCTGACCGGTACCATCAAGCGCACGAACTGCACGGTGATCTTCATCAACCAGATTCGGATGAAGATCGGTGTGATGTTCGGTAACCCGGAAACTACTACGGGCGGAAACGCACTGAAGTTCTACTCATCGGTGCGTCTCGACATTCGCCGGATCGGCTCGATCAAGAAGGGTGACGAGGTCGTCGGCAACGAAACCCGCGTCAAGGTCGTCAAGAACAAGGTGTCGCCGCCGTTCCGCGAAGCGATTTTCGATATCCTTTATGGCCAGGGGATTTCGCGCGAAGGCGAAATCATCGATCTGGGCGTGAACGCGAAGATCGTCGAGAAGGCTGGCGCCTGGTACAGCTACAACGGCGAGAAGATTGGTCAGGGTAAGGACAACGCGCGTGAATTCCTGCGCGAAAATCCGGATATCGCCCACGAGATCGAAAATAAGGTACGCGCATCGCTCGGCGTCACGGCAATCAACGAGACCGGCGAGATCGAAACAGACGACGAGGTCTGAGGACCTCTCGCCTGTTCCGGAGCGGCAACGCGAGGCCAGTCGGCGCCGCGTTGCCGTTTTGCTTTTCCGGCCCCCGCTTTGATGGCATCACGATGACGTCATGATCACTCGCCGTCCTCCCCGAGATCCGAACGCGCCGCCACCTCCGCCGGGCGACGCCGCCGTTGCGGCCAAGCCGTCGCGCAAACCCGTGCTGAGCCTCAAGGCGCGCGCGCTGTCCTATCTCGCGCGTCGCGAACACAGCCGAGCTGAGCTGCGTCGCAAGCTTGCGCCGTTCGCCGACGCCGACGATCCCGAGGCGCTCGATCGCGTGCTGGACGGTCTTGAGCAGGAGCGCTGGCTGTCCAATGAGCGATTTGCGCAAAGCGTCGTGCATCGGCGTGCGTCGCGCATGGGGACGACGCGTATCGTCAACGAACTCAAGCAGCATCAGGTCGACGCCGATACCGTGACGGCCCTCGCGACACAACTGCGCGAAACGGAACTCGCCCGGGCCCGCGCCGTATGGCAGAAGAAGTTCGGCGAGATTGCCACGACGCCCGAGGCGCGCGCCAAACAGATGCGTTTTCTCGCCTCGCGCGGTTTCTCGCGTACCGTTATCAGCAAAATCGTGTGGGGTGCCGACGAATACTCGGACGACTTTTGACGCGACATCCATCATTTTCCTGATGGATGTCGCACCATTCATCGGGGAAGGGCGGGTGACGCGCGTAGGCTCGCAAGCCGCATGAATACTGGCGTGACATGGCGCGGTATCTCGCGTGTCGCGTCATGCCACAGTTATCGCGATATGGCGTTGCACCATACGCCCAGCACCTGCAGAATTTTGATTACCCGACCCATTGGTCGGGTAATTCGACCTTATGCGGCGGGCTTCTGTTGCGCTGCGGCAATCGCCGTCGCTGCCTATGCTAGAATTCAGATCTTTCCGCGTTCATGCATTGCACACTCTCGCATGCCGCTCTCTGAGCCCGCCTCTCGTACCCTGCGTCACCGCCGCGCGATCGCTGTCGAAGCGTTTTCGCGCGACGATGGCCTATGGGACATCGAAGCCTGTCTAACCGATCACAAGGATCGCGATTTTGCATTGGCAACGGGCCTTCGAAAGGAGGGCACGCCGATTCACTCGCTGTGGCTGCGTCTGACGATCGACGAGAGTTTCGAGGTGCGTGACGCCGAGGCCGTCTCCGACTGGGTGCCTTATCCCGGCATTTGCGACCAGATTGGCCCAGACTACCGTCAATTGATCGGACTTAACCTGCGGCGCGGGTTCCGCCATGCGGTGCGCGAGCGCCTCGGCGGCGCGGCGGGCTGTACCCATCTGACCGAACTTTGCAGTGTCCTGCCCACGGCAGCGATTCAGGCCTTCGCCGGCGAGGTGATCCACACCCCCGACACGGCGCTCAAGGCCGCCCACGAGGCCGATGTTTCGGCGCCTCCTTTCCAACTCGGACATTGTCACGCCCTGCGGTTTGATGGCGAGGCGGTGCGCCGGTTTTACCCGCGCTGGTTCAACGGCCGCGCAAACGATCGAGCGAACGAGCCCACGACGCCCGCCACAACCGAAGCGGTGCGCGATGGTGCCTCGACTCGCCAGCTCGAACCCAAACTTCCAACTCAGCAAGAAGGGAATCACGCATGAAGATTCATGAGTATCAAGGCAAGGAAATCCTCCGAAAATTCGGAGTCGCGGTGCCCCGCGGCATTCCGGCGTTTTCCGTGGACGAGGCCGTGAAGGCAGCCGAAGAACTCGGCGGTCCGGTTTGGGTGGTCAAGGCCCAGATTCACGCAGGCGGTCGCGGTAAGGGCGGCGGCGTGAAGGTTGCCAAGTCGATCGAGCAAGTGCGCGAATACGCCGGCCAGATCCTCGGCATGCAACTGATCACGCACCAGACCGGTCCGGAAGGTCAAAAGGTCAACCGCCTGCTGATCGAAGACGGCGCCGACATCAAGAACGAACTCTATGTCAGCCTCGTGGTCGACCGCATCACGCAGAAGATTGTGCTGATGGGTTCGAGCGAAGGCGGCATGGACATCGAAGAAGTCGCCGAAACGCATCCGGAACTGATCCACAAGGTCATCGTTGAGCCGTCCGTCGGTCTGACCGACGCGCAAGCCGACGATCTGGCCAAGAAGATCGGCGTTCCCGACGCTTCGATCGCTCAAGCCCGCGCGATTCTGCAAGGTCTGTACAAGGCGTTCTGGGAAACCGATGCGTCGCTGGCCGAAATCAACCCGCTGAACGTGAGCAGCAACGGCACGGTCACCGCGCTGGACGCCAAGTTCAACTTCGACTCGAACGCCCTGTTCCGTCACCCGGAAATCGTCGCTTACCGCGACCTGGACGAAGAAGATCCGGCAGAAGTCGAAGCCTCGAAGTTCGATCTGGCCTACATCTCGCTCGACGGTAACATCGGCTGCCTGGTGAACGGTGCCGGTCTGGCCATGGCCACGATGGACACCATCAAGCTCTTCGGCGGCGAGCCGGCGAACTTCCTGGACGTGGGCGGTGGCGCCACGACCGAGAAGGTCACCGAAGCGTTCAAGATCATGCTGAAGAACCCGAACCTGACCGCCATTCTGGTCAACATCTTCGGTGGCATCATGCGTTGCGACGTGATCGCCGAAGGCGTGATCGCAGCCTCGAAGGCCGTCTCGCTGAAGGTGCCGCTGGTCGTGCGCATGAAGGGCACGAACGAAGACCTGGGCAAGAAGATGCTCGCCGAATCGGGTCTGCCGATCATCTCGGCGGACAGCATGGAAGAAGCTGCCCAGAAGGTTGTCGCGGCTGCCGCAGGCAAGTAACCAGAACAGTCGAAGCCGCAGCGGCGCGACCCCAAAGGGGTGTGCGAACGCTGCCCGGCAACCGGATGAAGGAAATCAAGCAATGTCGATTCTGATCAACAAAGATACAAAGGTCATCACCCAAGGTATCACTGGCAAGACCGGCCAGTTCCATACCCGCATGTGCCGCGAATACGCGAATGGCAAGAACGCGTTCGTCGCCGGCGTGAACCCGAAGAAGGCTGGCGAAGACTTCGAGGGCATTCCCATTTTCGGTTCGGTCAAGGACGCGAAGGCACAGACCGGCGCGACCGTGTCGGTGATCTACGTGCCGCCCGCAGGCGCGGCCGCCGCGATCTGGGAAGCCGTCGAAGCCGATCTGGACCTGGCGATCTGTATCACGGAAGGGATCCCGGTTCGTGACATGATCGAAGTGAAGGACCGTATGCGTCGCGAAGGTCGCAAGACCCTGCTGCTCGGCCCGAACTGCCCGGGCGTGATCACGCCGGACGAACTGAAGATCGGCATCATGCCGGGTCACATCCACAAGAAGGGTCGCATTGGCGTGGTGTCGCGCTCGGGCACCCTGACGTATGAAGCCGTGGGTCAACTGACCGCCCTGGGCCTGGGCCAATCGACCGCCGTCGGTATCGGTGGCGATCCGATCAATGGTCTGAAGCACATCGACGTCATGCAAATGTTCAACGACGATCCGGATACGGACGCCGTGATCATGATCGGTGAAATCGGTGGCCCGGACGAAGCCATGGCGGCCGAGTGGATCAAGGGCAACATGAAGAAGCCGGTCGTCGGCTTCATCGCGGGCGTGACGGCGCCCCCGGGCAAGCGCATGGGCCACGCCGGCGCGCTGATCTCGGGCGGTGCCGATACGGCTGAAGCCAAGCTGGAAATCATGGACGCCTGCGGTATCAAGGTGACCAAGAACCCGTCGGAAATGGGCCGTCTGCTCAAGTCGGTGCTGTAATTCCCGTCGGACGACCGGGTCGTGCGCGCCGGAACTGGCGCGCACGAGCGAGGTCATGAAAAGGGAGCCCGGGACATCGGGCTCCCTTTTTTGCTATGGCGTATCACAAGCCATTCGTTTCCATCGTTGCATGCGTTCCTGAGGATATTCCCGCCATGCTTGCGTTTTTTGCCGAGCTGAACTGGGCTGCGGTCCTGCAGATCATCATGATCGACATCCTGCTGGGTGGCGACAATGCCGTGGTGATCGCACTCGCCTGCCGCAACTTGCCGGCCAAACAACGTTTGCAGGGCGTCGTATGGGGCACGATCGGCGCCATCGTACTGCGCGTGATCCTGATCGCGTTCGCCGTGACGCTGCTCGCAGTGCCGTATCTCAAGGCGGTGGGCGGCGCGTTGTTGCTCTGGATTGGGATCAAGCTGCTGGTGCCCGACCATGAGGCTCACGATAGCGTACAGCCGGCCGACAAGCTCTGGACGGCGGTCAAGACCATCATCATTGCCGACCTGGTGATGAGTATCGACAATGTCATCGCCATTGCCGGCGCCGCGGAAGGGGCCGCCAAAGACCATCAGTTGCCGCTCGTCATCTTCGGTCTGCTCGTGAGCATTCCGCTGATCGTCTGGGGCTCGCAACTGGTGCTCAAGGCCCTGGACCGGTTCCCATTCATCGTGATGGCCGGGGCGGCGTTGCTCGGCTGGATTGCGGGCGGGCTGATCGCGTCGGATCCGGGCATCGGCGACTGGTTGCATCTGCCGGGCGCCGCGGCCGAATATACGCATTACGTAGCGGCTGTGATCGGTGCACTGCTCGTGGTGGTGGTGGGGCGCGTGCTCAAGCGTCGGGCCGATGCACGTCAAATGCGTGCAACCTCTTCGGAATGATCGGGTCCATTCCCGGGGCCGATGTCGTCGGTCCGCGGTGGTTTTTCCATGAGCCACCGTGCTGTTCGGCCGAATCGTCCCGCCTCTGACTAGGACGATTCTCCTCACCCATACGGCCCCGCCCGATTTTGATCTACGGCAGGGCGCTGGCCGAGGGGGGTATGGCATACTCCGCCCACTTCCCCCCGATGTCCCTTTTGTTTTCATTGCTTTCGCAGGGAGTTACACAATGCGTCGTTTCGGCCACCGGACCTCCGGTATTGCCAAGTCTCGGGGTTTCACCCTGATCGAGTTGATGATCGTGTTGGCGATCATCGGTGTGCTGGTCATGGCAGGGGTTCCGTATCTGCAGAGTTATCTGGTACGTGCACGTGTTGTCGAAGGGCTGGGGGCTGCGGCGTCCGCCAAGGCACTCGTGAGCGAGAACGCCATGCACGGCGCGCCGTTCAACAGCGGCTGGCAAGCGCCGAGCGCGACGGACAACGTGAATGCGGTGAGTATCGATGCCGTGAGCGGCAACGTGACGGTCGCCTATACGCAACGTGCAGGCGACGGTGCCCTTGTGCTGGTGCCGACGAGCGCCGCTGCCGATGGCTCGCCCAAGGCGCTGACGGTCGGCAAGGCCCCCGAAGGCCAGATCGTCTGGACGTGTTACGCCCAAGGCCGCGAAGGGGCTCCGAATGGTGCGACGTTGCCGGGTAAGCTGGCGCCGCCGGAGTGCCGTGCGGCGGCGGCCACCGGCAAGTCGGGCTGAGGCCGGCGCTCGGCCGGACGGACTGCGTCGAGCTGTATCGGCGCGACATCCACGCAACGTCTGCCGACGCGGGCCCGGCGCGTGCGTAACGTCGAGCTTGCGTTGATTTGGGGGCGACCTGGCGTTGACGCACCGGCGGCGCAACCTTGACGTGCCCCTCCGCGTGGCGTGCCGAGATGGCGGATTTGTCGACGGCGCAGTCATACGCGTCCGCCGTGAAATGGCTGCCCCTGGGGCAGCCATTTTTCGTTATGCTTGCGCATCTTCCAACGGGTGCATTGCACGGCGGCAATCTTGTTTCCTCCTCTGCTTCTCTCAATGATCGGGCTCACGCTGGCCCTGATCTGGGCCTTGCCCTATAACCTCGTCAGGCACACGTATCCGATTTCCACCTTCTATGCGGAAGCGCTGACATTCTCGCTGTTCGCGTTGCTCGGTGCGCTCTCGATGATCGCCGTGTGGCAACGCGACGCACGCGCGCTACGGATGCCTCGCGTCACCTGGATGCCGCTCGCTTTTGTGGCGGTCATCCTTGTGCAGCGTGCCACGATGCCGACCGAGCTGCCGCAACTGATGATGACTGCGCTGCTCTACGGCGTGGCGATGATCGTGGCCGTGAATGCCGGGTTCTGGCTGGCACAACTCGGGTGGCGCGACGTGCTCATGCGATGGAGTGCGATGGCGCTCACGTTGGGGGGGCTGTACGCCGTGGGCGCGCAGGTCTTGCAAGCGTTTCATCTGGAAGCCGACGTACCCTGGCTGGTGGCCAAGTACTCCGTGACGGTCGCGCGCCGACTGTTCGGCAATATGTATCAGCCGAATCACTTGGCAACATATTTGTCGCTTGCCAGCGCGGGGGCGTTCTATCTCTGGTATCAGCGCAAGCTGCCCGCCTGGCTGTGGCTTGTGGTGTGTGCGGCTTTCGATATCGGTATCTGCCTGACCGGCTCGCGTACACCGTGGCTGCAACTGGCGCTATTGTCGGCATTCGGGGCGTGGCTCGTGTGGGTGGCGCGTGCCGAGACGGCGCGCAACATGCGCCGGTCGACGCGCTGGTTCGTGCCCGTTGCCATCCTTCCGTTGCTCGCCCTGATGACGATGTTCGTCGGTTGGGCGAACGTTGCCTGGGGGTTGCAGCTCGACGGCAGTGCCGTGGCCCGCATGCAGCAGGCCGGCCAAGTGGCGGGGCGCTTGAACCTGTGGGAGTACGGTCTGGCGATCTTCCGTGAGCATTGGTGGTTCGGCGCGGGCTGGTCGAACTACATCGACGCACAGTTTGCCTTGGTCGACAAGCTCGGTCCCGTTGAGATGGCCGACAACGCCCATAACGTGCTGCTCGATCTGCTCGCGAAGACCGGCATCATCGGTGCGTTGGCGGTACTGGCGCCGCTGGCGTTCTGGTTCGCGCGCGCGGTGCGCGGCATCAAGGTGGCGTCTGTCGCGCTCGCCTTCGTTCTGCTGGGTATGCTCGCGGTCCACGCCATGCTGGAGTATCCGCAGCACTACGCATTCTTCCTCTTGCCCGCGCTGTTCCTGCTCGGTTTGTGCGAGACAAAAGCGATCGATAGCGTGTCACCCACCGCCGCCGGTGCCATCAATGGCGTGATCGTGCTGTTTGCATGCGTGGCGATTCCTTGGCTCTACCACGACTACCAACGCGTCGAAGTGGCTTATCGCGCCGGCAAAATCGAAGCCTATCGCACGGATCCGGCGCTCTTCTTCACCCCGTATGGCGACTACGCGGTCACGGGGGCGTTGTTCCTGAATCGCGATCAGCTCGACGAAAAGCTGGCGGCGCATCGTGAAGCGCTGGCGCTGGGTGCCGGGCCGACCATGATCAAGCGTTATATCGTGCTGCTCGCCCTCGCAGGGCGCGACGACGAAGCGCTCGAAGACATTCAGCGCCTGAAGAATTACAACTCGGCGATTTTCGATGGGCAGTACGCTGCGCTCGTCCGGATGTTGCGTGAGCAGGGCGATACGCTGAAGCCGTTCGTCAAACGGGTCATCGAGGCGTGGGGGCGTCCGAAGGGCGAGGCCGACGAGGACGCGAGCGCTGCACCGCAAGAGAAAATGTCATCGATGTCATAAGGTCAGTGGCGACCCTGCCCATGAAACACAACGCCCGTGAATTTCACGGGCGTTGTGTTTTGCGGCGCTGTCGCACAACGGCTCAGGCCTTGGGGGTATCGCCTTCGTCGTCTTGATCGGTCTCTTCGCTACGCGCCCAGAAGAAACGGTCGGGGAAATGGCGTCCCATGCCCGGGCGGAATGCGTTCTCCAGGACCTGCTGCAGATACTCTTGCGCTTCACTGACGGCTTCTGGCACGGCGAGGCCGTTGGCGAGCATCGCGGTGACGGCGGCCGCCAACGTGTCGATGGCGCCGGCGACGTTGTGCGGCGGCCGGTCCCACGCGTCCTCGCGCACGACGCCACCCTCGGTGTAGAGCGTGTGCGTGAATTGCGGTGCGTTATTGTCGCTCACCAGAATGAACTCGCAGCCGTTTTCCAACAGGATGGCAACCGCGTCGTCGAGCGAAAGGTTTTCGTTCTCCGTGACGGTCTGTGCCAGCGCGATGGCATTGGCTGGGCTCACCACGAGCACGCTGGCCTGCGGCACGAGCAGACTGGCCGTGGCCTCGCGCAACTCGTCGGCCGAGAGCAGGTGCTCGCCGGCCAGGCCGAAGTCGGGCGCGACCACCAGGGGCGTCTCGTCGTAATCGGCCACGATCTCGGCAATGGCCGCGACGTTCTCCGCATTGACAGCGCTTCCGACCTTGAACGCGGCGACCGGCATGTCTTCGAGCAGCATGCGGGCCTGATCGACGACCCAGTCCGGGTCGACCGGCTGTACGTCGTTGCACGTGCGCGAGTCCTGGGCGGAATAGCCGGTGAGCACCGACACGCCGTAGCCGCCCATGCTCGCGAACGTGAGCAGGTCAGCCTGGACGCCGGTTGCCGAAGTCGGGTCGGAGAGTCCGAAGGTCAGGAGAATGGGAGGGGATTCAGTTTGCATGGAGGCAGGATAGACGGCGATCTGGTCACGCCTTGGGTTCGTTGGTACCATCACGCCTTAAATGCCCGTTTCGGAGCGCTGGAAAGCGTCGTGGGCATCGCCCGCCGGAGAACGAATGCACCGGCAGGTTTCCACGCCACCGTACGACAATTTTGTCCGCGGGGCCCGAAGCGGTTGACAAAGCCATTGTAACGGAACGCTCGTCGCTGAAGAAAGCATGGAATACAAGAGCTGGATGTGCCTCATTTGCGGTTGGATTTACGACGAAGAGGCAGGTTTGCCCGATGAGGGCATCGCGCCCGGCACGCGCTGGGAAGACGTGCCCATCAATTGGACCTGCCCCGAGTGCGGCGCGCGCAAGGAAGATTTCGAGATGGTGCAGATCTGAGGACGGGCGGCCCAGCCGCCGCCTGCTCCTCAAGGTCCTTGCGCGTCCGCCGCATCCACTGCGGTTGTCGCGCGCTCCGAAGTATCGGATGCCCTCGATGCCTCTGATGTACCCGATCGCCGTTTCGCCGTCGTTACGGCATGGCGCTCGACGATCTGCCCGGCCTTTGGCCGGGACGGTCACGCAGCGGACTTCCCGCCCAAATTCACGAAGACCGGCCGTATGGCCAGGAGATGGCCTATGGTGACGCCGCAAACGCCTTCCGACACCACCATCAACACGCCCCAAACGTCCGCGCGCGAGACTCGCGACACGCCCTTGTGGCGTTTGCCCGAAGTGGCAGACGCGCTGACCGAGGCATCCGACGCCTGGTCGAACGGTCCGGCGGCCTCGCTCGGCCCGCTGCGACGGGCCAACCGTTTGCTCCAGTCGAGCGGCCACGCCGATTGGGCGCTGCACGGCGAGCGCCTTGTGCAGGCGATCGCCGAAGCGGCCTATGGGCAGCCGGCCAGCCAGGACACCCAGCGCAATGCCCTGCGTCAGTTCGAACGCGACATCTGGCAGGCGGGGACGGCATCGGGTTCATCCCCTGTGGCGGCCGATGATGCCCCTCGCGCTTCCGAGCATTGGCCAGGCGCGCCGTCGCTGGGTGAGCTTC
Source organism: Pandoraea sp. XJJ-1 (assembly GCF_026802345.1). Classification (NCBI taxonomy): domain Bacteria; kingdom Pseudomonadati; phylum Pseudomonadota; class Betaproteobacteria; order Burkholderiales; family Burkholderiaceae; genus Pandoraea; species Pandoraea sp. XJJ-1. The sequence goes on along the minus strand of NZ_CP113827.1, from coordinate 4,638,146 downwards.
GTATGGCAGGCTGGCCGGCCGCGCACCCACGCCTGGACGGTCTGCCGGCGGGCACGGCACCGTTGCGAGCGGACGTCGAGCGCGTGCTGTTGCGACTGCTGCGTCCCGACGCGCAGGCCACCGACACCACGGCGGCCCTCGGTGAACTGGCTGATCTGGCGGCCGATCTCCACCGTGCGGGGGGGACGGCGCCGCTCGACTACTGGCGTCTGGCGGCTGCATGGCTGCGATTTGCCCGTGCGCCGTTGAGTCTGGCCGACAAGCGCCAGATTGGCCGGATGAATATGGCGTTACGCAAGCAATTGACACGTGCTGTTGTGCCGGAGGGCGGGGCCCCTGCCGCAACGCCTTCGTCTGCCACGGCGGGCGTCGGCGCAAAGGGCGTGAACGAGGCCATTCCCGGCCACGATCTGCTCGAGGCGCTCGCCACGTGGCATGCACAAGCCCCGGATCGCTGGCTGGGCGCGCTGCTGACCGATTTCGGCGTACTGCGACATCCTGGCCATCTGCCCGAACCGCTGGTCGATGCCGCACAGGTCGGGCAGAAGCAGGGCACGGGAAGCAGTTCGCGCGATTGGCTGCGCATTGGGCCGCTGGCGGTACGGCAGGACGTCTGCCAGACGTTCCTGAGCCTGGCGGACGAGGCGCTGCCCAATCTGAACGATCCGGCGGTGGCGGCGAAGGTGGCGCAATACTCGGCGGGCATCGGGCTGGCACCGGTCGCGCGGCTCGCGGCGGCGGTGGCGGCCACCGGCGAGCGGCTTGCCGCCTCGCCGCCGGCGGAGCCAGGGGGGCCGGCGGCGCTGGCGATGACGGTCAAGGCGTTGCGCGGCATGCTGCATCAGTTTGCCGCCGATACTTATCCGGAGTCGCGGCCCGACCTGATCGCGGAAATGGCGATGTGGCGCGAGCGTGCGCTGGACGCCAGCGTATTCGGACAGCGGCTCGTCACCGGGCGCGACGTTCCGTGATAAAGTCGGCGCAAAGGCTGCCATTGGCAGCTGATGGCCGTATCACGATGCGGAAAAAGTTCGTCTGCTGACCCGCAGCACCCGCTGCGCAAGGCAACACCCGGGCAGCAGACCGTCAAACAGCTTCCGATAAACTTTGGCCCTATGCCGAACGACCGTATCAACCTCACGAATCAATTCCTCATCGCCATGCCGGGCATGGCCGATCCGACGTTTTCCGGTACCGTCGTGTACCTGTGTGAACACAGCGAAAAAGGGGCGATCGGGCTGGTCATCAATCGTCCCACCGACATCGATCTGCAGTCGCTCTTCGAGCGGCTCGATCTCAAGCTGGAAATCGATTCCCTCGCGCATCAGCCAGTGTTTTTCGGCGGGCCGGTGCAGACCGAGCGCGGCTTCGTGCTGCATGAGTCGACCGGCGCGCCCTATAGCTCCTCGCTGTCGGTGCCGGGCGGTCTCGAAATGACAACCTCGAAAGACGTGCTCGAAGCCGTCGCGAATGGTCAGGGACCGCATCGTTTCCTGCTGACGCTGGGACATTCGGGTTGGGGCGCCGGGCAGCTGGAAGACGAGATCGGCCGCAACGGCTGGCTGACGGTCGCAGCGGATCCGGGCATCGTGTTCGACGTGCCGCCGGCCGAGCGCTTCGATGCTGCGTTGGCGTTGCTGGGCGTTACCTCGTCGATGCTGTCCGCCGACGCGGGTCACGCATGACGGCTGGCAGTGCCACGGTCCTCGCCTTCGATTACGGCGAGCGCCGAATCGGGGTCGCCATCGGCAATCTGATGTTGCGCGAGGCCAGCGCATTGACCGTCGTGGCCAATCTCAATCGTGAAGTCCGGTTCGCCGAGACCGGTAGGCTCATCGCCGAATGGGAACCCGAACTCATCGTCGTCGGGCTGCCGTGCCATCCGGACGGCACGCCGCACGAGATGACCCAGCAAGCCAAGCGCTTCGGCAACCAACTCAACGGACGATTCAACGTGCCGGTCGTGTGGGTCGACGAGCGTTACTCATCGGTCGCTGCCGCCGCGGCGCTGGCCGAGGCGGGCGTCAAGGTTTCGCAAAAGACATCGCTCGACGCCGAGGCCGCTCGCATCATCCTTCAGCAATATTTCGACGAGCATGTTCCTGTCTGATATCCCGAGCGGCATTCCGCCCGCGCGCCGCCAATGCGACGCCACGCAACGCCGACTCGCCCCGGAGCCCCTGCATGGCTAACGGAATCCTGGGCCGGCGCGGCCACCCGCAGCTAAACCGCAACGGTGAGCTGAAGCATTTGCTGACGGTGGAAGGGCTGCCGCGCGCCGTATTGATGCACATTCTCGACACCGCCACGCAGTTCGTCGGCGTGAACGATGCCGATGTGAAGAAGGTGCCGCTGCTACGCGGCAAGTCGGTCTTCAATCTCTTCTTCGAGAATTCGACACGTACGCGCACGACGTTCGAGATTGCCGCTGCGCGTCTGTCGGCCGATGTGCTGAATCTGAATATCAACGCGTCCTCGACGAGCAAGGGCGAAACGCTGCTCGACACCATCGGCAACCTGTCGGCCATGCACGCGGATCTGTTCGTCGTGCGTCACGCCCAATCGGGCGCACCTTACCTGATCGCGGAGCATTGTGCGCCGCACGTGCATGTCATCAACGCCGGCGACGGGCGTCACGCGCACCCGACGCAAGGCTTGCTCGACATGTACACGATTCGTCATCACAAGGGCGAATTTCAGAATCTGACGGTAGCGATCGTCGGTGACATTCTGCATTCGCGCGTGGCGCGCTCCGACATTCACGCGCTCACCACGCTGGGCGTGCCGGAAGTGCGCGCCATCGGGCCGCGCACGCTGTTGCCCGAGGGCCTAGAGCAACTCGGCGTGCGCGTATTCCACGACATGGATGAAGGGCTGCGCGACGTCGACGTCATCATCATGCTGCGGCTACAAAACGAGCGAATGAGCGGCGCGTTGCTGCCGTCGGCGGCCGAGTATTTCAAATATTACGGCTTGACGCCAGCGCGTCTCGCTTTGGCCAAACCCGACGCCATCGTCATGCATCCCGGACCGATGAACCGCGGTGTGGAAATCGATTCGGCGGTTGCGGACGGTCCGCAGTCGGTCATTCTCGAACAAGTATCGTTCGGCATTGCCGTGCGCATGGCGGCGATGAGTATCGTTGCCGCAACGCACGGGTGAGGGCGCCATGAAACTGCATCTGAAGGGCGGCCGCGTCATCGATCCCTCGACCCGAACCGATCGTGTCCAGGACGTCTTCATCGCGGCGGGCAGCATTGCTGCGCTGGGCATGCCGCCGGCCGACTTCGTCGCTGACCGAACCTTCGACGTGACGGGGCTGGCGGTCATGCCCGGGCTGGTCGATTTGGCGGCACGTCGCATGACGGCGGCCAGCGAAGCCGCGGCGGCGCTGGCTGGCGGGGTCACGCGCGTCGTTTGCCCACCCGATACCAACCCTGTGCTCGACGCGCCGGATCTCGTCGAAATGCTGCAGTTGCGCGCCCGTGCCGTGCACCATGCGCAGGTGCATCCGCTGGGCGCCTTGACGGTGGGACTTGCCGGCCGAGAACTCACGGAAATGGCGCAGTTGGCGCGAGCGGGCTGCATCGGACTGTCGCAGGCCAACGCGTCGATCACGGACAACCGCACCTTGTTGCGCGCGATGCAGTACGCGGGCACGTTTGGGCTGACTGTCTGGTTGCGCCCGCAGGACGCCGCGCTGGCGGCCGGCGGCGTGGCGGCCAGCGGTGCCGTTGCCTCTCGTCTCGGACTGGCGGGCATTCCGGTGGCGGCCGAGACCATCGCGTTGCACACGATTCTGGAACTCGTACGTGTGACGGGCACGCGCGTGCATCTGTGCCGTCTGTCGTCCGCGGCGGGGCTGGCGCTCGTGCGCTCGGCCAAGGCCGAAGGGTTGCCGGTGACGTGCGACGTCGCCGCGCATCATCTCCATCTGAGCGATATGGACATCGGCTATTTTGATGCTCAGTATCGACTCGATCCGCCACTGCGAGGGCAACGTGACCGAGAGGCCATCCGCGACGCCGCGCGCGACGGCACGGTCGATGCCATTTGCTCGGACCATACGCCGCTGGCGGTCGACGCACGTCTCGTCCCGTTTGCCGAAGCCGAGCCGGGCGCGAGCGGCGTGGAGTTGCTCCTGTCGCTGGTGTTGAAGTGGGCCGACGAGTCGCGCGTGCCGTTGGTCGATGCGCTGGCGCGGGTGACGTACGGGCCGGGACAGCGGGTCGCGACGGTGGCCCCGGGGGCGGGCCGGCTTGCGCCGGGACAACCGGCAGACCTATGTGTGTTTGCACCGTCGGCACACTGGACGGTGTCCGCGCAGCAGATGCGCAGTGCCGGCCACAACACGCCGTTTCTGGGTTACGAAGTGCCGGGTCGTGTAGGTCTCACGCTGGTGGGTGGCCACGTGGCGCACGAAACCCTCGCCGTCTAGGATGCGATTGTCGTGCTGCTAATCAAAAAAATTCGTCTTGGCTTGCACCTCACACGCGGTCTGCTGACCGCGCTGCTGTTTTTCCCGTTCCTGTCGGAAGCGGCGAAGCATCGTCGCATACGCGCATGGTCGCAAAAGCTGTTGAAGCTGTGCGGCATGCGTCTCGAAGTCGAGCAGCGGGCACCGTTGCCGGACAGCGGCGTGATGCTGCTGTGCAACCACGTGTCGTGGATCGACATCTTCGCGATCAATGCGTGGCAGCCGGTGCGGTTTGTCGCCAAGGCCGAGATTCGCCACTGGCCGTTGGTCGGCTGGCTGTGCGTGCAGACGCGCACCATCTTCCTGCAACGTGAGCGCCGTGCCGACGCCCGCCGCATCATGCATTACCTGTCCGATTGCCTGCGCGATGGGGACATCATCACCGTCTTCCCCGAAGGCACGACCACGGACGGTCGAAGCTTGTTGCCGTTCCACGCCAATCTGCTGCAAGCGCCGGTGGCTACTTCCAGGCCGGTGCAGCCGCTGTGTCTGTTCTATACCGATGCCGAGAGCGGGCGCCATACGATGGCGCCGGCGTATATCGGCGAAACGAGTCTGATCGAGTCCATCGACATGATTCTGCGCGCGCCGCCCATGACGGTGCGCTTGTCGGTGGGCGAACCGCAGCATCCGCAAGACGGTCAGCACCGTCGCGAGTTTGCGCTCGGCGCGCAGCGGGCGGTTGGCGATGCCTTGCAAGGGTTTCTGCCCGAGGCAGTGTTGCCGCAGAGCGGCTCGGTCGGCTCGCGTGACTCGGCATTGGGTGACGAAGACGACGATACGGTGCGGGCCGTTCAGGTCTGACGCGTGTCGCGCGACACAAAAAACGGCGCCCGTGGGCGCCGTTATCGTTCGTCAGGGCGATGACCGTAGCGACGCAGACGTCACTCACGAGACGGGCCGCAAGACGTCGCCCACGCGCGATCAATCAATGGCCTTTGCGCTTCTCAGCTTTGTCCGCTTTCGCCGATTTCCCAGCCCTCTCCACCTTTCCAACCTTTCCGATTTTGCCTACGGCGCCTCTATCGGACTTCTCGGCTTTCGCGGCCTTGGGCGCGTCTTGGGTCCTGTCCACCTTTTTGACCTTGTCGCGCGTCTTGTCGTCAGCCAGTGCAAGCGGATCGCGAATCTGCGGGCAGTCGACCTGAACCAGCTCGCGCGCGGCGGGCGCGCTGGCGAGCTTCACCGCGGATAACTGCCCGCCCCAGACGCAGCCTGTATCGAGCGCGAGCAGATTGTCGCGCATGACCAGGCCGAGCGCGGACCAGTGACCGAACGCCACCGTGACATTGGCTGTGCGACGGTTCGGCGTGTCGAACCAGGGCTTCAACTCGTCCGTGGCCGCGTCGGCCCCTTCCTTGATCTTGAAGTCGATGCGCCCGTCCGCTGTGCAAAAGCGCATGCGCGTGAGGGCGTTGATCGTGAGACGTTGACGGTCTTCGTCGCTCAGATCGTCTTGCCATCGATCGGGCTGATTGCCGAACATGCGCGACAGGAACGTTCTCCAGTCCGGGCCACGCAACTGCCGCTCCACGTCGCGAGCGAGCGTGATGACCTGCGCGGCGTCCCATTGTGGGAGCACGCCGGCATGCACCATCAGATGACCCTGTGCGAAATGCGCGAGCGGTCGATGGCGTACCCAGTCGATGAGGGCGTCGCGGTCGGGGGCCTTGAGAATGTCGTCGAGGGTGTCGCTGCCGTGGGTCTGGCGCACACCGGCCGCCACGGCCAGCAGATGAAGATCGTGATTGCCGAGCACGGCCGTGACGCGATCGCCCAGCGCGATGACCTGGCGCAACGTATCGAGCGAGCGCGGCCCGCGATTGACGAGGTCGCCTGCCAGCCAGAGATCCGCGTCCTGAGGCAGGTGCGCGAGCAGTTGTTCAAACGACGTCTGGCAACCCTGCAGGTCGCCGATAGCATAGATGTCACGCATGGCGGAGGTGGCGCTGTCTCGTCTGTCTAGTTGTCCCGATCATGGGGATGGCGGGTGCCGCGGCTTCGCGTCTGCGATGCGTTGCCCTTGGGGCGTTCACTTTTTGAAAATCAGCCAGCGGGGTGCTTTGAAGCGAACGATGCGCAGATACAGCCAGACATACGTCACCATGAAGGCGACGCAGCACAGTGCGAGCACCAGACTGTGTCGCCAGAACACCGTCGCCGGGATCACTGCCAGCAAGCATAGCAGCCAGAGGTACGGAGACGTCAAGGAGTTGCGTTGCGTCAGCGCGCTTGCCGTGCGGGCGCCGACGGCCCAACGCATCAGCCGCTTGTAGACGAGCATGTGCAGGTGCACGCCATCGGGAATGCCGGGCGACATGCCGCGCACGAAGCGCTTGCGATAGATTGAGAAACAGACCTCGAAGGCGGGGTAAATCACCATCAGTGCCGGGTACCACGGCGACACCTGCGGGTTGCGCATGACCAGCAACACGGCAATTTCGGCCAGCATGAAGCCGATGAAATACGCGCCGCCATCGCCGAGAAAGATCAGTCCACCGGGAAAATTGAAGATGAAGAACCCGAGGATCGCGCCCACCATGATCATTGAGGTAGTGAGCACAACGGGGTCTTGTACCTGAAACCCGACATAGCCGAGCGAGGCGAACATGATCATCGCGACCATCGCGGCGAGCCCGTTGAACCCGTCGATGATGTTGACGGCATTGGCCATGCCGGCCACGCAGAGCACGGTGAGTGGCACCGACACGGCGGCGAGCATCAACGCGCGGTCGGCCAAGCCGATGTCGATGCGCGTGACGTGGATGTCGAGCAGAAGCCACGCCAGCAGCGCGGCGAACATCGTGCAGATGAGGCGCACCGTCGGCGACACTTTCTTGGTCAGGTCTTCGACGAAGCCGGAGAAGAATGCGGGCAGGCCACAGGCGACGAGCAGGAGGATATTGCGCGAGACAACGGGATACGAGAAACCGAGCGCCGTGGCGGCCACGATCAGGCCCGCCAGAATACCGACGCCGCCGATGCGCGGCACCGGACGCACGTGAAACTTCTGCACGCCGGCAACATCGCTATCGCCGGAGAAGCGGGCGTGAACGTGCGCATAGCGGACGATCAAGAGCGTCGCGATGAACGACACGAGCAGGGCGATGGCGAGACTCAGCATGATGCGATGTAACGGCCGATGATTCGGCCGTCGAAGAGAGAATTCGGAAAGACGTCTTACTTCTTCTTGACCACCATCCAGCGCGGCGAGCGGAACCTTACGATTCGCTGATACAACCAGACGTACGCCACGATGAATATCAGACAGCAGGCCGCCAAAAGACCACTATGCCGCCAGAAAATCGTTGCCGGAACGACGGCCGAAAGACACAGCACCCAAAGGTAAGGGGAGGTCATCGAATTACGTCGTGCGAGTTGTGATGCGATTTTCGAACCGACGGCCCACCGCAGTACTCGCTTGTAGATGAGCATGTGCAGGTGCACGCCGTCAGGCATGCTGGGAGAGACCCCGCGGACGAAACGCCGCCGGTAAATCGAGAAGCAGACTTCGAAAATCGGGTAAATCAGCATGAGTGCCGGATACCACGGGGAGACCAGCGGGTTGCGCATCACGAGCAGAATGGCGAGCTCTGCGAGCATGAACCCAAGGAAATAGGCGCCGCCGTCCCCGAGGAAAATCAACCCATTTGGGTAATTCAAAATGAAAAAGCCGAGCACGGCGCCGACCATGATCATCGCGGCGGAAAGCACGATGTTATCGCCCACCTGAAACGCGACGTAGCCCAGCGACATGAACATGAAAATGCTGACCATCGCGGCAAGGCCATTGAAGCCGTCGATGATATTGATCGCATTGGTCATCGCCGCAGTGCAGATGACGGTCAAAACGACTGAAATCACCGGAATGGCGAGCAACGCGTCAACCGGGGCAATGCCGATGCGATTGATATGGATGCCCAACACCCAATAGGCGACGAGCGCCGACACCATGGCGCATAGCAAGCGCATTCTCGGGGAGACACGTTTGGTGATGTCTTCGATAAATCCGCCGAGAAACACCGGTGCGGCGCTGGCGGCTAGCAGCAAAATTTCTGCGAGGCGTCCTTGGTATCGGAAAGTTGCGAAGGTGCCGGCGACAAGCAGACCGAACATAATGCCCAAACCGCCAATGCGTGGCACAGGATGGGCATGAACCTTCTGAACCCCTTTTGTGTCGCTATCGCTGGAAAAATGCGCATGCACATGGGCATACCGCACAATAAGCAGCGTAGTGACAAATGAAACCACCAATGCCAATGTCAGGTTCAGCATGTTACGGACAAGTTAATCGCGTTGATTAGTATTTATGTGCGATTGGCGTTCCCTCGCTAAGCCCGCTTTAATCGTGAGTCGAGCCAAACGGAGTCCCCCGATTGACTTCGCCGAGTATTCTCAAGTACTCGGCGATCACCAATCGCTCGTCGAAATTTTGCGCTACTTTAGCACGCCCGGCCTCCCCGACCGCCGCGAGATCACCCGCTGACATGCCTGCCACCTGTTTCATCTTCGCGGCCAGTGCCGCCGCGTTCTGTACGGGGATGACCCATCCTGTCACGCCTTCGCTCACCACCTCACGGCAGCCCTGAACGTCGGTCGTGATCACCGGGCGGCCCATGGCACTCGCTTCGAGAAGGGTTCGCGATAAACCCTCCCGATAAGATGGCAGCACGATGCAGTGTGCTTGCGCGATGAAGGGGCGAACTTCCTGCGTCACGCCCAAATATTCGACGAGACCTTCCCGCTCCCACGCGGCCACCTGCTCGCGCGAGATCGCTGTTGGATTTTCAACGTCGGCGGGGCCCAACAACTGACATCGGACGTGCGGCATCGTCACCTTCAGCGCGCGCGCGGCTTCCACGAACTCCAGCACGCCTTTGTCGCGCAATAGCCGCGCAATCAACAAAAATCGAAATGTGCCATCGTCTCCCGGCCAAGGGGCGGGGGCGAAATGATCCAGATTGATGCCTTCCCCCGGGAGAAGACGTGCTTTGCGTATATCGACGAGCCCGCCGTTGACCATGGCATCGAAGTCCGCCGTATTGAGCAACCAGTTCTCCCGCGTGTGACGGAAGGCATACCGGTACAAGAAGCGGACGACATGCGTAATGAACGATCTGTTGATGAACACGGTGCCCATACCCGTCGTGATCGATACCGACGGAATCCCAGCCCAATGCGCCGCCATGGCGCCGTAGATATTCGGCTTGATCGTGTAATGGAAGCAGACCGCAGGACGAACGCGTCGGTACAGGCGATACAGACGCATCGCGAAGCCGATGTCCTGCAGCGGATTCTGCCCTTTGGACGCCATCGGCATGAGGTGTACCGTGCACCCCATCTCGCGCAGCAAGGGCGAATAGTCGTCATCCGGGGCCACGACGTGGACGGGGTGCCCGTCGGCCAGGAGTGCCCGGATCGGGCCGCCACGGAAATTATGAATCGACCAGAAAGAGTTCGAGCAGAAAAGAACGGGTGCTTGCATGGGATTCAGTGGATTTCGGCTTGAGCCGCTGCAAGACGCGCATAGACCGCGATCCAGCGCGTCACGACTGCATCGAGAGAGTAATGGGTGATGATGCGCTCGCGATTGGCGACGCCGGTCGCGTGACGCGCGCTCGCGCCGGCGCGCAGGTGGCGAATCAGGGCGTCGCCGAGCGCCTGCGCATTGCCTACTGGCACGAGCGTGTTGCCCGAGACGGTGCCGAGGAGTTCACGCACCCCCCCGCAGTCAGTCGACACGACGGGCAAGCCGCTGGCCATCGCCTCGCCAATCACGAGCGGCAATCCTTCCCAGGCGGACGACATCGCGTAGACGTCCGCGGCACACATCCATTGCGCGATGTCGTTGCTACGCCCGAGCAGCGTAATCGCATGGGCCAGCCCGCGTGCGTCCACGAGCGCCTGCATAGCACCGCGTAGCGGCCCGTCTCCGGCGATCGCGAGGCGTGCTTCGGGCACCGCCAGGAGCACGTGCGAGAACGCGTCGATCAGCGTCGGATAGTCCTTCGCTTCCACCATCCGGCCCGCCGCGAAGACGATGAGCGTCGCCGTCGAGGGCAACGTGGGCATGGCCGCGCGCCACTGCGACCGAACCTGCTCATCGGGACGGTAGCGATCCGTGTCGATGCCATTGGGCACGCTCACGATACGTTCCGCCGGCGCGGCGCGTTGCGCAACGAAGGCGGCCACCGCGTCGTCGCTGACGTTCGTCGTCAAATCCGTCCACCGATCCGTCAGCCGATAGGCCAGCATCCGCAGACGTCCGCCTTCATTGCGGCTGTGCGCGCTCGTCACCAGCACCGGCACCGGGGCAAACCACCGAGCCACGCGAGCCAACACGTTGGCATGCACCATGTGGGCGTGCACGACGTCGGGCTGCCACGCGCGCAGGTGCGCGACGAGGCTTCGCAACGCACACGCGAGGGACCACGGCGTCTTGCCCGCCTTCAATTCAATGAGCGTGAGCCGCGGCGATTCCGGCAAGGCGATGGCACAGGTGCCCGTGAGCGAGATGAGTGCGACATCATGCCCGCGCGCGAGGAAACCCCGGGCGAGATCGGCCACCTGCGTTTCCGCTCCCCCCAATTGCAGACCGGTGACGAACAGGACAATCTTCATCGCGCGCTCCGCGGTGTCGAACCGCCCTCGGCCCATAGCGCTTCCCAATGCGCCGCAATGGCATCCGCGCCGAACTCCCGCGCGTGGGCGTAGCCCGCCAGGCCAAGTCTGCGTCGCAGGGAGGCGTCGCCGATCAGCCGTTTGAGCCCGCCAGCCAACCCCTCGATATCGCCGTCGTCAATGATCAGACTGTCGACCTCGTCATGCAACAGCGCGCGGGGCCCCGCATCGGCAGCGTAGGCCACGATGGGCACCGCATACGCCTTGGCTTCAATTAACACGAGTCCGAAACTTTCACGTCGCGACGGGAGACAGTAGATCGCCGCCCGCGCATAGTGCTGCGCGATGTCGGCCACGGCGGGCAGCACCTGCACGCTGTCGCCGACCCCGGTGTCGCGCGCTTGCGCGAGCAGCGCGTCGCGCAGCGGGCCATCGCCCACAATACGCACCTGCCAGCCCGGGGCGTCGCGGGCGATACGCGCCCAAGCGTCGATCAGGCGGTCGAAGCCCTTCTCCGGAACCAGGCGCCCGACGGCGAGAATGCCGCCCTCGCTGCTGGGCTCGGGAGGCGCGTCCGGGATCGCAAGGCCCAGCGGATTGGGAAGCGTGACGAACTGCGCCCGGGCGTGGGGATGATGCATTCGCCACGCGTCGCGGTCGGCGTCAGTGAGCACGACCACGGCGTCGTACCGACGTGCCGCCAGCGCACGCGCCCATCGGCGGGCGCGTCGGCCGAGGTCGCTGGCATAGGTGCTGTGCTCCCAGGCGATGCGTTGCAGCGGCAGTCCGATCGTGGCGGGCACGGTGTAGAGCGCGAGCATCGGGTCGACGTCGATCAGCACATCGATGGCTTGCTCGCGCACGTAGCGCCGCACCTGCCGAACGATGGACATGTAGTGATGCTTGAACGCCAAGCGCTCGGCGAACATCGCGTGGTGCGCGACACCGGGCGCCAACGGGAAGACGGGCGTATGGCCCCACAACGACAGCACGTGCACGCGATGCCCGCGCGCCGCAAGCGCGTTCGCGAGCGTGGCCGTCGCGCGTTCGGCGCCGGCGAAGGCCGCGAGCGTACCCGTGAACAGGCAGAGGGTACGGTCGACGTGGTTGTTCGGGGAATGAGACGGCGTCATCGCATCAGTCTCGCCGGAGCAACCAGACGCCGAGCACCAGCGCGGCCGCATACCCCGCGCCGTAGCCAAATGCGCCGGCGAGCGCTCCGAAATGCGGGGCCAGGCCGCGCACGACTGTAAAGGCCACCACGGCCGCACATAGCCACTTCGCGATGACCCAGCGTCCGGCGCCGCGACGAATCAGCGTGAGGTTCAGGGCGGCGTCGGCGAACACCAGAATCCCCATGAGCGCCGAGACGCGAAGAATTTGCGCCGACTCCGCGAACCCGGCGCCATAGATCAGGTGCACGATCCAGGGCGCCAGCAGCGCTATCGGCATCGCCAGGCAAGCGCCGGCGGCGACCATCAGCCACACGGCACGCACGGTATTGCGTCTCGCGGTGGCGTTGTCGAACGTCTGAAAGATCAGTTGCGGCGCGAGCGAATTCGCGATGATCGGCGCCACGAGCACGAAGTTTTCCGTGATCTGCATGGCGGCGGCATACGCGCCGAGTTCCGCGAGCGGGATGAGCGGCTTGAGCACAAGCTGGTCGATACGCTTGAAGAGGATCATGAGCATCAGGCCGCCCCAGAACGTCATGCCGCTCGAGAGCAGGTCGACCAGCAACGTGCGCCGCCAGATCACAGCCGTCTTCGGCGAATGCTTGAAGTAATACCGAACCAGCAACGCGGCGGCCACGACGGCCTCGACAGCGTAGACGACCGCGAACGCGGCAACGCCCGCGTGCGTCACGAACAGGAGCGCCACGAGGGCGAGTTTGACGCCGAGCCCGCAGAGGTTGGCCGCGACGCTCGGCCGGTTGAACGTGCGTGCCTGCAACCATGCGATGACAATGCCCGCAGGCTCGCGGAACCAGAGCGCCACGCCGAGCCAGAGGGCAATGGCGACCAGCTCGGACTCGGCAAACCCGATGACGTAGATGGCCAACGCTGCGTAGGCGACGGCCGCAGCGGCCAGGCGCAGCACGAAAGCATGGGCGATGACCGTGCGTTGCTCCGCCTCGGTCTTGCCGACCAGTCGCGGCACCACGACCTCGCTGCCGCACAACAGCGTGAGGGACGCGGCGAGGAACACGAGCGATTGCGCGTACTGAAACAGGCCGAACTGCGCGGCGCCGAGACTGCGTGCCAGTAGGCCGGAGACGGCGATGCCACCGACGATCTGCGCGCCGCGCTCGGTCAGCATCCAGAGGATGTTGCGAATGATGGTGCGATAGGGCATGTGGCGCTCGCGCGGCTCACTCGTTCTCAAGTCAAGATAAGCAAAACCGGCCTCGCAAGGCCGGTGCTGGGGGCGTCACACGCTTGTCACGATGCGCGGACACTGATTGTAGGCGATCGCTGACAAGGGTTTGGAGGGAAATGCCGCAGTGCGGCGAAGTCCCGTATAATTTTAGCGTAATGCAGCCGATCCCGGCCGGTCTTCCTGCCGGGATTTCGCGTTTGCTGCGCGCTCGGCGCTGGCTTTCCGGCCGACGCCCCTCGACATTTCCGTTACGTATGGGTTCGCCCAGGCGATACGCCCGGCCCCTCGCGTCGGATGACGACTTTTTCCCTCGCTTCCGAGAGATCCTCCCCCATGACGCAAACCACGCAAGTTTCACCTGCGATTTTCAAGGCATACGACATCCGCGGTATCGTCGGCAAGACCCTGGATGCCAACGTCGCGCACCTGATCGGACGCGCGTTCGGCACGGCGGTGCGTCGCGAAGGCGGCAACGCGGTCGTGGTCGGTCGCGACGGCCGTCTGTCCGGACCCGAACTGGTCGGCGCGCTCTCAGACGGCCTGCGCGCCGCCGGTGTCGATGTGGTCGATATCGGCGTCGTCGTTACGCCGATGGTGTATTTCGCGACGAACGTCACACTGCATGGCCGCATCGTCGACTCCGGCATCATGGTCACGGGTAGCCACAACCCGCCCGACTACAACGGTTTCAAGATGGTCTTGCGCGGTCGGGCGATCTACGGCGATGCCATTCAGGGCCTCGCCACGCTGATCGGCCAGCAGGACTTCGAGACGGGGCAGGGCACGTACACGGCCGACGAGATCGGTGAGTCGTATCGCGCGCGCATCGCGGGCGACGTGCATCTGGCGCGGCCGATGAAGATCGCCGTGGACTGCGGCAACGGTGTGGCGGGCGCGTACGCCCCGGCGCTGTTCCAGATGCTCGGCTGCGATGTCATCGAGCTGTTCTGCGAGGTCGACGGCACGTTCCCGAACCATCACCCGGATCCCGCCCATCCGGAGAACCTCCAGGATCTGATCCGCACGCTGCAGACGACCGATGCCGAGATCGGCCTCGCGTTCGACGGCGACGGCGACCGTCTCGGCGTAGTCACCAAGGACGGTCAGATCATCTATCCGGATCGCCAGTTGATGCTCTTCGCCGCCGAGGTGCTGAGCCGCCATCCGGGCGAGAAGATCATCTACGACGTGAAGTGCACCCGCAACCTCGCGGATTGGGTGCAAAAGCACGGCGGCGAGCCGCTGATGTGGAAGACAGGGCACTCACTGGTCAAGGCCAAGCTCAAGGAGACGGGCGCACCGCTCGCGGGCGAGATGAGCGGCCACGTGTTCTTCAAAGACCGCTGGTACGGTTTCGACGACGGCCTGTACACGGGCGCGCGTCTGCTTGAAATCCTGTCGAAGGCAGCCGATCCGAGCGCGGTGCTCAATGCGCTGCCCAACTCGATTTCGACGCCCGAGCTGCAGATCCCGCTGGCCGAAGGCGAGAACTTCGCGTTGATCGACAAGCTGCGCGAGACCGCCAAGTTCGACGGAGCGCGGGACATCGTCAAGATCGACGGCGTGCGTGTCGAATATGCGGATGGTTTCGGTCTGGCCCGTTCGTCGAACACCACGCCGGTCGTCGTGCTGCGCTTCGAGGCCGACAGCGATGCGGCCATCGCGCGCATTCAAGACGACTTCCGCCGCGCCATCCTGGCCGTGAAACCCGACGCCAAGCTGCCGTTCTGAGGCGAGGCCTGGGGGTCCCAGCGCCGGGCAACCGGCGCGGGACGTCTTAAGGGATACCTGATGGGCGTCGAGTGGACGCCACAAGATACGCCGTAAGGGGACCGCTGCAAGAACGGCGCAATCAACGCTGTTCGGCGGGCCGGGTCGGGGTAAAATCGCGGTTTTGCTCACGAGGCCCGGCCGAACCGCCGGGGCGTGCGGTTGCAGGTTCTGATCGTCAAAGTCTCGTCGCTCGGCGACGTCGTCCATAACATGCCCGTGGTGCAGGACATTGTGCGCCACCATCCCGACGCCCAGATCGACTGGGTGGTGGAAGAGGGCTTCGTCGACCTCGTCAAACTCGTGCGCGGGGTGCGCCGGGTCATTCCTTTCGCGTTGCGCCGCTGGCGCAAGCAGCCGCTCGCCGCACGCACGTGGCAGGAGATCGGCGCCTTTCGCCGCGCCTTGCGCGAAACCCCTTACGACTACGTGATCGACACGCAGGGTCTGATCAAGACTGGCTGGATCGCGCGCACGGCACGCGGCGCCGTGTGGGGGTTGGGCAACCGGACCGAAGGGGCCAGCTACGAGTGGCCGGTGCGTTACCTCTACCGGCATACCGTGCGCATCGAGCCGCACACGCATGTGGTTACGCGCTCGCGGCTGCTGGTGGCCGAAGCGATGGGGTTCAAGGTAACCGACGAGATCGACTTCGGCATTGCCACCGAGCGCGCCGACCACAGCCAGTGTCCGGACTATCCGTATGCGGTGTTCGTGCACGCCACGTCGCGCGACGACAAAACGTGGCCGGAAGACGACTGGATTGCGCTGGGTCGCGATCTGGCGTCGCAAGGGTTGCGGATCGTATTGCCGTGGGGCAGTGCGGCGGAGCGCGAGGTCTCGCTGCGACTGGCCACCGCGCTGGGTGACGACGCCTGGGTGCCGCCGAAGATGAATCTGTCGCAGGTCGTTGGCCTCATCGATCGCGGCGCGATCACCGTTGGCGTGGATACGGGGCTGGTGCATATTGCCGCAGCACTGAACCGTCCCACCATCGAGTTATACAATTTCAGCACCGCGTGGCGCACCGGCGGATTCTGGTCGCCGCGCATTGTCAATCTTGGCGACGCCGCGCACAAGCCAACGCTCGCGCAAGTCCGCGACGCCGTGCGCCAGCTCGCACTGTCGCTGCGGCCTGTGCCGAGCGGCGACGGCGCGCCCCGGGAGGACCGAAGCGCATGAGCCAAATGAATGAAAGCGGCCAGATCGTTACCGTGGAATCCGGCGACTGGCAGGCAGGGCAACTGTCGGTGCCGCGCGAGACGCTGGTGGCCGATGTCGAGGCCGGCAAGGTGCTGTATTTCCCGCACCTGGCCTTCGCGATCGATGCCGCGGAGCAGCGCCTGCTCGATCCGGCCATTGCCGATCCGAAGCGCAAGAACATCAGCCTCGATCCCAAGTCCGACGTGCTGGTCGGTGTGGCCGCCGACGACAGCACGCAGCGCGCCGTCCATGCGCTGGTCAAGCGTTACTACACGCAGGCGTGCAGCCTGATCGACGGTCTGTTGCCCGAGTATCGCGGCAAGTTGCGCGCGGCGCCCACGAGTCTGCGTCTGCATCGGGTTGAAACGCGCCAGACGTCGTGGCGCAAGGACGACAGCCGACTGCACGTCGACGCCTTTCCGTCGCGCCCGAACTACGGCGAGCGCATTCTGCGCGTGTTCACCAACGTCAACCCGGCAGGGCAGCCGCGCGTCTGGCGTGTGGGCGAGCCGTTCGAAACGGTGGCCAAACGCTTCCTGCCGAAAGTGCCTACCCAATGGCCGGGCTCCGCGTGGCTGCAGAACGTGGTGGGCATCACCAAGCGTGAACGCAGCGGCTACGACCACATCATGCTGCATCTGCACGACGGCATGAAAGCCGACATAGACTACCAGCGCGACGCCGAACAGCAGACCATGCCGTTCCCGCCGGGCAGTGTGTGGATCTGCTTCTCGGACCAGACGTCGCATGCGGTGATGTCGGGCCAGTTCATGATGGAGCAGACCTTCTTCCTTCCCGCCGAAGCGATGGTGCACCCCGAGTGCTCGCCGCTGGCGGTTTTGCAACGTCTCACGCATCGGGCGCTCATCTGAATGTTGCTGCGTCTCGTCTATCGCGCGCTCTGGTGGATCGTCGCGCCGCTGGCCGTGGTGCGGCTATGGTGGCGCGGCCGCTTCGAGCCCGGATACCGTCGTCACATCGGCGAACGCTTCGGGTTTTACGACGCGCCGCCCTACACCGGTCGCCCGCTGATCTGGGTGCACGCCGTCTCCGTCGGCGAGACGCGCGCCGCGCAGCCGCTCATCGATGCGCTGCTCGAGCGCTATCCGTCGCACGGCATCCTGCTCACGCATATGACGCCCACCGGACGCGCGACCGGGGAGACCCTGTTCGGCGATCGCGTGCTGCGCTGCTATCTGCCGTACGACATGGTCGGGCCGATCCAACGCTTCCTGAAGCAATGGCGGCCGAGTGTCGGCGTGGTCATGGAGACGGAAGTCTGGCCGAATCTGATCTTCACGTGCCGCGAGCGTGGCGTGCCGCTGGTGCTGACCAACGCGCGGATGTCGGCGCGCTCGTTCCGGCGTGCAGCACGCTTCGGCGATGCGGCCAAGCCTGTCTTCGGCGGATTCAGCCGCGTGTTTGCGCAGAGCGATGCCGATGCCGAACGTTTGCGCATGCTGGGCGCGAACGACGTCGACGTGATGGGCAACCTCAAGTTCGACATGACGCCACCGCCCGCGCAGCTTGCGCTGGGGGCGCGCTGGCGCGAGCGTTTCGGTGAGCGCAAGGTCTGGCTGGCCGCGAGTACGCGTGACGGCGAGGAGTCGCTGGTGCTTCAGGCGCGCGCCATGTTGGCGGCGTCCTCGGAGGTGGGGAGGCGTTCGTTGCTGGTGCTCGTGCCGCGACATCCACAGCGCTTCGACGAGGTGGCCGAGATGCTGGATCGAGTGCGAATTCACTACGTTCGTCGCAGCACATGGGCTGACGACGACACGTCGCTGCCCGCGGATGTCGATGTGGTTCTCGGCGATTCGATGGGGGAGATGGCCGCGTATTTCTCGGCGGCGGACATCGCGTTCATTGGCGGCAGCCTGCTGCCGCTGGGCGGTCAGAACCTGATCGAAGCCTGTGCGGCGGGCACGCCGGTCGTCTTCGGTCCGCACATGTTCAATTTCACGCAGGCCAGCGAGAACGCATTGACGGCGGGCGCCGCGCGACGGGTGAGCGACGCCGGTGACCTTACGACGGCACTGGCCGAGTTGCTGGTCGACGACGACCGGCGGCTCGCGATGCGCACGGCCGCCATGTTGTTCGCGAAACAGCATCAGGGCGCGACCGCGCGTACCGTCACCGCGCTGGGGCGTTGGCTCGACGCGGGCCTTGCCGTCCCGCAGGACTGACGTCGCGCAGGTTCAGTAGGTCGGCATCGACGGGTCGACCTGGCGCGCCCAGGCATCGATTCCGCCGTCCAGATTGAACAGTTGGGTAAAGCCTTGTTGTTCCAGGAACATCGCGGCGCGAGCGCTGCGCATGCCGTGATGGCAGATGCACACGATCGGCGCTTCGGCGTCGAGTTCCGTCAGACGGGCGGGCACGTCGCCAAGCGGTACGTTCCGGCTCTCGGCGATGCGGCAGGTCTGCACCTCCCAATCTTCACGCACGTCGAGCAGCGTGGGTTGGCCGCGCTCCCCGTCAGCGAGCCACTGGGCCAATTGCGCCGGTGTAATGTTTTGCATGATGGTCGTGTGTCGTTTGGGTCGCGACCCGGCTCAGAACTTGAAGCTCGACGGCTTCGTCGCGACCAGATAGGCCACTTGCGTCTCGAACAGGTTTTCGCGGCGGTATTCGGTCTCGGACACGCGCGTGATGAGCACGGCTTCCATGACCGGGCTACCCCCGATGAACGCTGCCAGACGGCCGCCCACCTTGAGTTGATCGAGGAACGCCTGCGGCAGCTCGACCAGCGCGCCCGAAATGGCGATCACGTCGTAGGGCGCGGCGGCGCTCCAGCCTTGCGCGCCGTCGGCGTTGACGACTTCCACGTTGGTCACGCCATTGGCGCGCAGCGTCTGCTGGGCCGTCTGGGCGAGATTGGCGTCGAACTCGACGCTCGTCACGTGGTGCGCATTGTAGGCCAGCAGTGCGGCCATATAGCCCGACCCCGTGCCGATTTCAAGCACGTTCTCGTGCTTCTTCGGCGCGAGCGCTTGCAGAATGCGCGCTTCCACACGCGGAAACATCATGTGCTGGCTCTTGTCGGCAATCGCTGCGCCCGGCAGCGGCAGTTCGACGTCGGTGAACGCGAGTGCGCGCTGGGCCGTCGGCACGAATTCCTCGCGCTTGACGAGCTTGAGCAGATTGAGCACTTCTTGGTCGAGCACATCCCAAGGACGGATCTGCTGCTCGATCATGTTAAAGCGGGCCTGTTCGTAATTCATTTCGATTACCGTGGGTAGTAGGCAAACACAACCCGGCATTTTACCAGTTCCGGGCGGTAGTCATGTGACTGCGTGAACTTTTGTCGCCTCGGCGTCGTCAGCCGCCCTGGCCACGCGATGCAGATAGGCGCCGCACATCGTCGCCATCTGATCGGCGATCTGGCTGGCGAGCGTCGCATAACAGGTACCTGCGGGCGCGCGATTCTCAAGAATCGCCTTGATGGGCCCGGTCATCGAGTTCAGGAACACGAACGCGACGGTCTCGGGATCGTCGAAATGCGCGTTTTGCGCTGTTTTCAGCATAGCGACGACGGCCACGTGCATGCGCGTGGACGCCCCCGCAAACACTTCCCGCCCATCGAGATCTTCCGAGAGCCGGTACAGCGCCTGGGCTTCTTCGATGTCCGTCATCTTCGCGCCGACATACGCCTTGGCGAGCGTCTGCGCCATCGTTTCCAGCGGCTGGGCGTGCGAGGCCAGACAGGTCGCCTCCACCGTCTCGACGATCCGGTCGATGTGCCGCCCGAGCACCGCATAGAGCAGTACCTGTTTGTTCTGGAAATACTGGTACAGCGTGCCCACCGACACGCCCGCCCGTTCGGCCACACGCGTCGTGGTCAATTGACGCCCGCCATCGAGCAGCAAAACCTGAAGCGCCGCTTCGAAAATGGCGTCGATGGTGACCCGCGAACGCGCCTGCTGCGGCGTCTTACGGGGCGTTGCGGGGCCTCGGCTGTCAGCTTTCATATGCGAATGGAAAAACTGAAGGATTCTTCATAAACTCAATGCTAACAAATTTGCGTGCGGCCGGGCGCAACACAACAGGTCAATCGACGGGAGCAGGGATGAAACGGGACGCCATCGAGAATACGGTGCGCGCGGATGCCGAACGCCATCTGGGACGTGTGGCGCTGGTCACGGGCGCGACCCGGGGTATTGGGCAGGAAGTCGCGCGCGGGCTGGCCGAGGTGGGCATGACGGTGCTGGTGGGCGCGCGCGAGCCCGCGAAGGGCGACGAGGTGGTCGAGCCGTTGCGCAAGGCGGGTTTTCAGGCAGAGACGCTCGTGATCGACCTGCTGCAGCCCGAGACGTTGCATGCGGCGGCCTATCGGATTGGCCGCTACTACGGTCGACTTGACCTGCTGATAAACAACGCGGCCGTGACCGATCCGCGCGACGACGCGCCTGAGAAAGCCTCCATCGAAGCCGTCGAGCGGGTGTTCGCGACCAATTTCTTCGGCACCTTGCGCGTTACGCAAGCCATGCTGCCGTGGCTCGCGCGCTCCGCGCGGGCGCATATCGTCAATGTGTCGAGCGGCCTGGGCTCGCTGGCGCACAACAACGATCCGGCGTGGGAGCATGCGGCGTTCCGGCAGATCGGGTTCAACGCATCGAAGGCGGCCTTGAACATGCTGACGGTGCAGCTCGCGCAAACCTTGCGTGAGACGTCGATTACGGTGAATTCGGTCGATCCGGGCGCGCCCGCCGATCTGACGGTCGACGCGGCCGGCAAGCGTGCGCGGCAGGGGGTGGCGCAAGGCGCGCGCAGTGTGCTGATGCTGGCGCTCGGCGAGCGCGGGCCGGTGACGGGCGGCTTCTTCGACGGCGCAGGCCGCTTGCCGTGGTGAGCGTCATGCAGTGTCGTCCTCACTGCGCGGCCTGCTGCATCGCGCCTTCCATCTCGACGCCGATTCCCGGCATGCCGAACGGCAAGCCGGCGAACACCCGTTGCGTGCAACTGGACGACGAAGACCGTTGCCGGATTTTCGGCAGCCCGCTGCGTCCGGCGGTCTGTGGATCGTTGCAGCCCTCGGCCGAGATGTGCGGGAACGATCGTGCGCAGGCCATCGCCTGGCTAACGCAGCTCGAGACGATGACCGCGCCGGCGACGCCGTAGTGGCGTGCCGTATGCGAATGCTATAGTCGCGCGTGTCGGGCGCCAGGCGCCCAGTCGCGGACTTTGTCATGCCGGGTAGTGCTCATCCAGATCAGCGAATTCGTCAGCAGTGCGACGGGCTTGCGTCGCAGGACGCCTTGCGCGTCCCGAGTCGCCTCACGCGCCGTCGTTGGCTGGCGCTGGCTGGCGCGACGGCGCTCGCCGCAGGGCTGAGCGCCTGCGCGGGGTTGCCTTTCGGCAACGACTACACCTTCTCCGAAAGCCAGTTGCAACGCGCGCTCGACCGGAAATTTCCGTTCGACCGTCGCGTGCTGGCGGTGCTCGACGTGAACCTCTCGCATCCGCGTCTGACCTTGTTGCCGGCACGCAATCGTCTGGCGGTGTCCGTCGACGCGACGGTGACGCACCCGTTCGGTGGTGCGCCGCTCACCGGCACGCTCGCCATCGAGAGTGCGCTGGCGTACGACCCGGCGACGATGTCGGTCGTGCTGCGCGATCCGGAGGTGGAGACGTTCACGGTCGACGGTCTGCCCGAGCGCTGGTCGCGTCAATTGAACGCCGCCGGGGCATTGATCGCGACGCAATGGCTGCAGGGCGCGCCGCTTTACACGTTCAAGCCCGAGCAACTGAACATCGGCGGCGTGGCGCGACAGCCGGGCGCGATCACCGTGCGCTCACATGGCGTGAACGTCAAACTCGATGCGCGTTGACGCGGTCCGTCCGACGCGGCCTGGCGCATCGCTCTCGCTTCCCGTATTCCCCTATTCGCAATTCGCACCTTCTCAGGAACTCATTGCATGGACTTGTTGCTGGCGTTCAAAGCCCTCATTCTCGGTGTCGTGGAAGGTCTGACCGAATTTTTGCCGATCTCCTCGACCGGGCACCTGATTCTGGCGGGCAGCCTGCTCGACTTCAACGACGAGAAGGGCAAGGTCTTCGAAATCGTGATTCAGTTCGGCGCCATTCTCGCGGTGTGCTGGGAGTATCGCGAGAAGATCGCACAGGTCGTGGCCGGCCTCGGCAGCGATGCCAAGGCGCGCCGCTTCGCGGTGAACGTGATCGTCGCGTGCCTGCCCGCCATCGGGCTCGGCCTGTGGCTCGGCAAGCACATCAAGGCCGCGCTGTTCAACCCCACCGTGGTCGCCACGGCGTTTATCGTCGGTGGCGTGGTCATCCTGCTGGTGGAGCGGCATAACCGTCGCAACGCCGAAGCGGGCAAGCGCCCGCGCGTGAATTCGATGGACGACCTGTCAGTCGTCGACGCCCTGAAAGTCGGCCTCGCGCAATGTCTCGCGCTCGTGCCGGGCACGTCGCGCTCAGGGGCAACGATCATCGGCGGCATGATGTTCGGGCTCGAGCGCAAGGTGGCGACCGAGTTCTCGTTCTTCCTCGCCATCCCGATCCTGTTCGGCGCGACCGTCTACGAACTCTACAAGGCGCGCGCGACGCTCTCGGTCGACGACTTCAGCCTGTTCGGCATTGGCTTCATTGCCGCCTTCATCAGCGCCTTCATTTGTGTGCGCTGGCTGCTGCGCTACATCGCGTCGCACGACTTCACGGCGTTCGCGTGGTATCGCATCGTGTTCGGTCTCGTGGTGCTGGCGACGGGCTACAGCGGTTGGGTAGTCTGGGCCGACTAAAAAAATGGGGCACCGCGTGGTGCCCCGTGTCGTCTCTGGCGACGCGTCTCAGCCGCGTTTGCGGAACACGAGATCCCACACGCCGTGACCGAGGCGCAGGCCGCGATTCTCGAACTTCGTCACTGGACGATAGTCGGGACGCGGTGCATAGTCGGCCGCCGTGTTTTCAAGCGTGGGTTCGCCGCCGAGCACTTCGAGCATCTGCTCGGCATATTCCTGCCAGTCCGTTGCGCAGTGCAGGTAGCCGCCTGGCTTCAGGCGCGACGCGAGCAGCGCCACGAACGGCGGCTGCAGCAGGCGGCGCTTGTGGTGGCGCTTCTTGTGCCACGGATCGGGGAAGAAAACGTGCACGCCGTCCAGCGAGGCTTCGGGCAGCATGTGCTGCACGACTTCCACGGCATCATGCGCAACGATGCGTACGTTCGACAAGGGCGTTTCGCCGATGCGCTTGAGCAATGCGCCCACGCCCGGCTCGTGCACCTCGACGCCAAGGAAATCGTCTTCCGGACGCAGCTTGGCAATGTACGCCGTGCCGTCTCCCATGCCGAAGCCGATCTCGAGAATGCGAGGCGCATCGGCGCGCGCGAAGGCGGCGGGCCAGTCGAGCGGCTCAGGCGCGTAGGGCAGCAGGAACTGCGGGCCGAGGACGTCGAACGCGCGCTTTTGCGCCTCGGAGCTGCGCCCTGCGCGACGCACGAAGCTGCGAATGCGGCGCGGGTGCGCCACGTCGTTCGGATCGACGTGCGTGTCGTCGTCGCCCGTGGCGTTGGATTGCGACGCGCCCAAGTCGGCGTCGTCGTCGTGGGCCGGTGGCGCGTCGTCAGCCGGCGGTTGTCCGTGGTTCGTCATGGAAACAAAAAGCCGTCTGGGCGACGGCTTGTCGAGGAATGCTGCGGCGGGCGGCACATCCGGCATTGCGGCCGGAGTCGGCACCCAACACGATGATTTTTCGAAAGTTTTTCCCGTGCCATGGCGGCGGGAACGGGCCCGATTATCTCCCGGAACGTCCTTCACTGGCAAGTTGACGTCGTGCACAAGCCAGGCGAGCGGCCCGCAATGAGCGTAGACGCATGGCACGAGGGCCCGGAATCTGTGCCTGCGACGGCAACCGACGCGGGCTATGTCCGCGCAGGCGTTAGCGCGTCTTCGTGCGCGACGGCTTGGCCGCCGCGCGAGCTGCCGGCTTGTTGCCAAGCACGCCGGTGGTCTCCATATCTTCGAGCCAGGAGAGCGCGTCGGCGTGGCGCAGGAAGTGCCGCAGATAGTCGGGCGAGATGTCGTGCATCAACGACAGTGCGCGGTGTACCAGATGGCTGGAGTTGAGCGGCCCGGCGTTCTCCGGCACCTGGGCAAGCGACTGACGCAGATTGCCGTCGGTGCTCACTTTCGACCACGTCTCGCGGAAATATTCGAGGACGTCGAGGTCGTCGAAGGCATCGTCGGTGGCGATGACCGTCGGTGTAAGCGCCACGGGGGCGGGCGGCGCGACGGGGCGTTTCGGCAGTGCCGTGCTCCCGCTGACCGGCTGAACGGTATCGGTGGTGCTGGTGCTGGAGCCATCGCGCAGCGTCCGGCCTGGCGGCGTTGCGGCTTTAACGGCGTGAGACGTCGTCGGCGGAGCGGACCGTTCACGGGTGGGGGCCACGCGTTGCGCAATGCTCGCTGTCAATTCTGCAAGCGGTGAGGCGAGACGTTGTGTCGTCGGGGCAGCATCATCGGCGGATGCGGGCGATGCGGGCGATGCGGGCGATGCGGGCGATGCGGGTGATGCGTCAGATACGGCAGATTCGGCGCCGGCCGCGCCAAGCGACTGCGCAAACGCGTCGGCGAGTGCCGCCAGACGTTCGTCGAGCACGCGCCGCACGTCGCCACGAAAGGCACGGCTGCGCAGCGCCAACGCTTCGATGCGATGAAAGCGCACCGGGTCTCGTTTGTCGGCCCCGTGCGCCCGCCATGCGGCGAGTTGCTCGGACAACGTGTCCGTTGCCTCGTACGCCTGCGCGGCGCCAACCTCGGCGGGCATCGCGTCACGCATGGGGCTTGCCCGCGTTGCTGGCGCTGCTGCGTGGCATCGGCGCGATTTCCACGCGGCGGTTCTTCGCGCGACCGGCCTCGTCGCGGTTCGACGTAACGGGCTGTTCCGAACCAAACGCCGCGGAGAAGACCGACGACGGCGGCACGCCCGCGGCGATCAATTCGCGCGTCACGGTGAGCGCACGCTGGGCCGACAACTCCCAGTTATCGGCAAATCGCCGGTTCGTTTCGCGCACCTGTTGATCGTCGGTGAAGCCGCTGACCATGAGAATCTCGTCGCTCGCCCGGAGATAGGCTGCCAGCGGGGTGGCCAGGCTACGCAGCACTTCACGCCCCTGCGGTTGCAACTGGTCCGAGTTCAGCGCGAAAAGCACATTGCCGCTGATGCCGATACGACCGTTCACCAGTGTGACGCGCCCGCCTGCGAGGGGGCCGGCCAGCGCTTTCTCGAGCGTCTCGCGGCGTTGCGTTTCGGCCCGGCGCTCCTTCACTTCACGATCGAGCTTGGCGGAGAGTTCGATCTGCACGCCGATCACACCGAGCATGATGAGCACGAACGCGCCGAGCATCACCGACATCAGGTCGCCGAAGACGGCCCATGTCGGCGCTGCCGCACCGACCTCGCCGCTGTCCCCGATGTCCGCGTCGAAATCGTCTCTCATGCTGCCGCGCTACCCGGTTGTGAGCGCGTTTGCGCCAGTTCCTGAAGGTTTTCGAGGATCTGCTTTTGCGACATCACGCTCAGCTCCACGACTTCGCGGGCCTGCGCAACGTAGTAGCCGAGTTGTTCGTCGCTGCGCGCCATCGACTTGTCGAGCGCGGCTTCGATGCGTTGCAGGTGGTCGAGCAGTTGCGCGTTCGATTCGCCGAACGATTGCACGGCGGCGCCGAAAGCGTCGCCCAGGCTCGCGATTTCCACCGCGCTGCCGGTGACCTGCGCCGACGCGGCGGTGAGCTTCTCCGTTTGCGCGGCGATGGCGTCGCCCAGATGCGTGCCGGCACGTTCGAGCAGTTGTGCGGACGTCGTCACCAGGTCGTCGACCGCGGCGCGTTGCTCGTTGCCCGCGTGCTTGACGGTGTCGAGCAGCGTGCCCAGCGTGTCGAGCAGACGCGAGCGCTCTTCGAGCATGGCATTGTCGCGCACCATGCTGTCCGAGAGTTTCTGGCGCAGCTCGCCAATGATCTCGGCGGCGGCCTTCGGCGCCTCGGACGCGGTCTGCACCAGACGCGAAATTTCGGCGAGCGTGTCGCTGGCGTGGGCGCGCGTCTGTTCGGACATCTCCAGCGCAGTGCGCGCGAGCGTGTCGCAGATGGCCTGTTGCTGGCTGGCGCTGTGCTCACCGACCTGCTGCCATTCCGAGCGCAGCGTGGCGAGCGTGCCTTCGAGCGTTTGCGTCCACGCCGACAGGCGTTGCGTTTCGCGCTCGGCCGTGGCGTCGTGATGGGCCGCGTTGGCTTCCTGAAGCGCTTGCAGCAATGACGCGCTGTGGTCCGTGAAGACGCTGGTCGTCGCGGCCACGAGTTGCTGGTTGCCGTCGGCCAGCCGTTCGCTCGTGCGCGCGTGCTCCGCGATCGCGTCGCGCCACGTTTGCGCGACGTGGGTCGACGTTGCATCCATCTGCGCCGAGACGCTTTGCAGCAATTGCGACGCGCGTGCCTCGAAGGTGTCCGCAAAGCGGGCAAGCGCGCTCGCCAGATCGCGGGCGAGTGCGTCGTTGGCGGACTGTTGCGCGGTGAGGGCTTGCTTCCACTCGCCGGACACGACGCTGGCCGTCTCCGACACGCTGTGCATCGCGCCTTCCGTGCGCAGGCTCACGCCATCGATCAGGTGCGCCGAGCGTTGCTCGAAGGTCTCGGTGAAGCGCGCGAGTGCGGCGCCGAGTTCGGTATTCAGGGCGGCGTTGGCTTGCTGTTGCAGCGCGATCGATTGATCCCACGCCTGGGCGACGCGCTCGTGCGCGCCACTGACGTTTCCGCTGGCGGCGTCGAGCTTGGCGGCCACGTCGCCGAGCAAGGCCGTGGAGCGGGCTTCGAACGTCTGGGCGAAGCTTTCCAGCGCGGTGCCGAGGTCTTGCGTCAGGGCGTTGTGCGAGCGCTGCTGCTGGGCGAGGGCTTGCTCCCATGCCTGGGCGACGGTCGTCTGCGCCGTGGCGATGCTGCCGGTCGCATTGTCGAGACGCGAGGCGACATTGGCCAGCAGGTCGGTGGAGCGGGTCTCGAAGGTCTGGGCGAATTGCGCAAGCGTGGCGCCGAGATCCTTGGCGAGCGCATCGTTGGTCTGTTGCTGTGCCGCGAGCGACGTTTCCCACGTTTGCGCAACGCCGGCGTGCGAGGCGCTCACTTGCCCGGCTGTGGTTTCGAGACGCGTGGCGACCTCGTCGACGAGTTTGGCCGAACGGGCCTCGAAGGTTTGTGCGAACTGGGCCAGTGCGCTGCCGAGTTCCTTGGCGAGGGCATCGTTGGTGCGCTGCTGCGCGGCGAGCGACGTCTCCCACGTTTGCGCAACACCCGCATGCGCGGCGCTGACGTGTCCGGTCACGGTTTCGAGCCGGGCGGCGACGTCGTCGACCAGTCGGGATGAGCGCGTCTCGAAGGTTTGCGTGAATTCGCCCAGCGCGGCGCGCAGTTCGGTGGCAAGCGATTCATTGGTGCGCAACTGAGCGTCGAGCGAATCCGTCCAGACATTTGCCACGCGGGCGGTGGTGGCCTCGAAGCGATCCGACAGACCGTCCATTCGATCCTGCATGGCGGTGGACACGGTCTGGTGCCACGAGGCCGACTCGCGCGCGAGGCTGGCCATCGTCGCCTCGACCTCGGGGCGGATGGCGGCACTGGCCGCGTTGGCCGTCGTTGCGACGCTGTCCTTCAGGTACTGCTGCATGGCGTTGGTGAGTTGCGCGTACGAGGCGTCGGTCTTGGCGTGCAGGGCGTCTTGATTCGCGACGAGCCGTTCGCCAAGCGACTGACTCTGGCGCTCCATGGCGGCCATCATGTCTTGCAGACGGTCGACGAGGGCGGGCATGACCGTCGCCTGCTGTTGAAGCAATTGCAGCGTGGTGTCGCGCTGATGCTGTCGCGAGAAGCCGCGCAGCGTCGTGACGATGCGCGCGTCGAGCGATTGCACGACCTGGGCGCGTTGCTTGCGGGCGAGCGCGGCGAGCAGGCCGAGCATCGCGGACGTGGCGACCCCGGCCACCGACGTGCCGAACGCAAAGCCGAGGCCTCGGACGGGCGATGCGAGCGAGGCGCGGATGGCTTCGAGATCAGTGGCGCCTTCGAGCGCGAGACCGGTGCCGCGCAAGGTGGCGGCCATGCCGAGGAAGGTGCCGAGCATGCCGAGCAGCACGAGCAAGCCGACCAGATAGGGCGTGAGGGCGGGGCCGGGCAGGCCGACGCGTTCCCCTTCGACGCGCAGACGCACGGCGGTGCGCAGGCCGGCCGGCAGCGTGTCGAGCCACGACGGCAGCGACGCGGGGGGGGAATTCAGGCCGGAGACGGCGTTGGCGAGAGCATCCGTCGCTTGATGGAAGCGTTTGAGTTCGAGGGCGCCGAAGAGATAGACGGCGGCGATGAGCAGGGCGACGGCCAGCGCGAGCGGGTTGGTGCCTGCATAGCCGATGGCGATCCAGCCGACGACGGCCAGGCCTGCGACAAAGGCGACGAGATCAACGAGGTAACGGGTCATGTTGTCCGGGTTCACTAACGTTTTCGCCGGGGGGCGCCGAGGCGAGGGCGGCGATCAGCCCTTCGATCGGTTCGAGGCGTATATCCAGTTCTGCGAGCAAAATGCTCTGCATGTCCCGGTGAAAGGTGTCGAGCCATGTGCCGGCGGGCGCGAGAGGCGGCGCGCCGGGCACGCGCGGGGCGGCCATGGCGGCTTGTTCCGTATCGCGCAGTCGCACGAAGTGCCCTTCGAGCAGATTCGGTACACCGGCGAGAAGTGTGCGCTCACGGGCGGCCATCACACGTTCCATGACGGCGTCGACGCTGGCGAGTCGGGCGGCGTGCGGCACGCGGCGTGCCAACTGTGCGCGCAGGCGGGTGCGCAGGGCGCTGATCGCCGTATCCATCGTCTGTTGCGAGGTCGCGTAGCGCTGACGATAGGCGGGAAATTCCGCGAAGGACGCGGCTCGTTGACGCTCGGCGGCGCTCAGGGCGCGGATCTGCCCGCCGGGCGCGGCGGCCAGGCCGCAATCGCGGGCGATGGCGGCGGCGAGGTCTGCACGCACGCGTGCCAGTTCGCTGGCCGGATCGTGCGCAGCCGCGTGCGCGCCGGGCGTTGCGGCCGGCGGGGCGGATTTGAGGGCCGACGACAGGGCGATGGCGTCGGTCCAGCCCAGCCACTGGCTCATGCGGTCCGAGAGCGACGGCGCGGCCTCAGGTGGCGCGAACGTGCTCAGACGGGCCAGCGAGCGTATGAGTGTCGGGGCGCTGATAACGGGACGCCGGGGCACTTGCACCATTTCACTGGGGGGTAGAAAACCCAGCAGTTTACACTGCGCGCGCCCTTCGCTTGCCCTTTGCCCGTCCGTTGCCTCAGAAGCCCCAGTAACACACTACGTTCTGGCCTGCGCTGGCGTCGCTCACGGACGGGCTGAAGCCATGCGCCCGGCTGCGGGCGAAGACGATTTTCGCCTGGCGCGCGTTGCCGCATCCACCGACGTAGTCGAGCGTGCCGATCCAGAGCTTGCGACCTCGCACGCCGGGGTGCTCCCGTGACCACGTCAGCAATTCGCGCTCGACGGCGGCGTCGTACGTTGGCGCGTAGACCTCCTCGTGCGCAATGCCGTCGAGCAGCGACGTGAAGGCGACGCCGCCGGTGATGCCCTGACGCGTTGCCGGGCCGGTGGCGTTCTGCATGACGAGGATCTTGTCGGGGAAGGCGTTGCGAAGTTCGCGCACCAGATCGAGCGCGCCTTGCTGGCAAGTGGCGTCGCAGGGGCCGTTTCGGGTTCGCACGCCATGCTCGATCAGTTCGAGATTGTCGAGATAGAAACCGTCGACGCCCTGCGCAATCAACCGCGGCGCGACGTACGACACGATGAGCTTGCGGTACGCCGAGTCGGACGGGTTCATCCAGGTTTCATCACGGTAGCCGTCATAGCGGCCCAGATGCGCGCGGCGGTTCCGGCCGCAGGGGAGGAAGCCGGCGGGGGCGTGCTGCCAGTACGAACGAAAGCGCTCGCAGGCGCCGAGATTGAGATAACTGATGACGCGGTTCGTGCCGTCGGCCTTGAGTGTGGCGATTTGTGCAGGCGTGACGTTGCCTTGATCAGGGTCGGCGTCGATATCGATGAGCCGGAAGGTCTTCGCCACGCGGGCGAGGTCGAGGTGGGCGACGTTGCCGTAGTAGCTGACCCATGGGGCACCGATGCCGATATCGCGACCGGTCGGTGCGGCGACGGCCGCTCGGGGTTGTGTGGGCGTTTGCGCGGACGACACCAGGGCCGTGAGCGCGAGGAGAAAGCACAGAACGCAGCGCAGCCATGACATCGGGGCTCGCGCGCGCTGTGGGAATCCGTGTAGATTGACCTGCCTGGCGTGAGTCGTCATGGATGCGATGGACGCAAAAAAGCCGTCTGCAAGACGGCTGATCGATGAGTGCTACGAATGCTGCTGAAAAATTCGTGGAGCGGGCGATGGGAATCGAACCCACGGCTCTAGCTTGGGAAGCTAGGGTATTACCATTATACGACGCCCGCGAAGTTCGCTATTTTACGCGGGGATTGGGGTTCTTGGCAATCAGCGTGTTTCGTAAGTGTGTACGATTCTGGGGTGAGAGTCTTGGGATCGATTCCCATCGCTGGCGCTTTGGACCGACCAGCCTTTCGTAGACATCTTCGAGCCATAATTTATGGCCTCCGATGAGGTCAGCATGAATGTAATGACCCAGCGAAACCTGCACAGGTTAAGCGGCTAATGCAAATGCCTCAGTCGGGGGGGGCATCCCAAGCGCCTGATGTGGGCGCCGGCGATTGGAGAAGCGTATTGACGTCCCCTCAAAAAACCGTAGCGACGAGAATTGCATTTTTCCGTCCATCGCGTCCGCCATCGGAAAGTCAACACGCGCGTCAAAGGATTCGTTCACGGTCTTGCGAGATATCCTCGGGACCGGATGGGGAATGTATCCACACGACAAGTCGCACGGATACACCGGCCCCCCAATTCCTGGCCGCCGCTGCTCTGAGATCAAACAGTGGTCCCGAACATGGCCCCCACGCCCGCTGTCACTGCCATCGCAAAGGTGCCCCAGAAAGCCACGCGCAGCGCACTTTTGAAGAGAGGAGTTCCGCCAACGGCAGCAGCGGCAGCGCCGAGCAGGGCCAGGAAGAGAATCGCCGTCGCCACGATCCAATAGAGCAGGCTCTGCTCCGGCGCCAGCAGAACCACAGCTAGCGGCATGGCCGCGCCCACGGCGAAGCTCCCAGCAGACGCCATTGCGGCTTGCAGCGGGCGCGCGCTCAACGTTTCCGAGATGCCCAGTTCATCGCGCGCATGCGCGCCCAGCGCATCGTGCGCCATCAACTGCGTGGCGACTTGATCCGCGAGCTGCTGATCCAGGCCACGCCGCACGTAGATGGCCGTCAGTTCCCGATGCTCTGCCTCCGGGCTGTGCCTCAGTTCCTCACGCTCCCGTATCAAATCCGCCGTTTCTGTGTCGGCCTGCGAATAGACCGATACGAACTCGCCGGCAGCCATGGACATGGCGCCTGCCACCAATCCCGCCACGGCCGTGGTCAGGATGCTGGAGTGGCTTGCATGGGCCGCGGCCACACCGGCGACCAGACTGGCCGTGGAAATGATGCCGTCATTGGCCCCAAGGACGGCGGCGCGCAGCCAGCCGATATGTTCAGTGCGGTGACTTTCAGGATGGGCACGATGGTGAAACTTTGTCATTGAAGATTCCGATCCATGTGAAGTAGCTTTGGGCAATCCGTTCAGCTGCGACGCCTCGGGAAGCCTGCGAACCCGTGTGCTGTCGCGCATGACGTCGTCGGCAACGCCAGCGCTCCTGCGCCCATAAATACGTGATGTCGCCGCACCAGACTTGATTCGACGCCGCCACTTCGAGCTCGCGATTCAAGACGTCCGGAATGTCGATGCGCTCCAGCGTAGCGCGCTTGTATGCGTGGTTGCCAGGTTGCTTTCATCATGGCCAGCAGATATGTACTGCGCCAACAGGCCGGATACATTGACGCAAACGATGTTTTGTCGAGACGGTAAACCAGCTACTTGCAAATCCGGGGCAGACCCTACGTTCTTTAAAATGATCTTCTCCCTCTCGATGCGTTCAACCCACGCTTCCAACTCCTGGATGCGCTGCCGCTCTGGCGTCATTGCAGGACGCCGAGGCGTGATGCCTCGCCGTTCCTGGGGCAGTTGTTGAACCCGGCGGCGCAGAACCGACTCCGCGCCGCCGACCGACCGGCTGGCATCGACGTGACTATAGCGCTGGTCGAGGACTAGAGACGCAGCACTGCGCTTGAACTCAGGGGAAAACGTACGACGTTGCTTGCTTATCAGACACCTCTCCATGGCGAGTATTCTCGCCTAAATTGGTGTCCGGGGGCGATTAGACCACTACAATCGACCACCACGACCCGCCAGCGATTTAGCGCAGTTCCGGCATTTTCAGCAGGGTGTCCTGTAGCTTGAGCATCGCGTCTGCGGCAGCTCGACGACCGGAGAGCGAAAAGTCGCTCTTGAATTCGCTGAAGTCTGCATGGCCGGTGCCGGTCACGGTCCGCGTGGCGAAAATCGTGCCATCCAGGTTGCGAATTTCGCACTTCAGATTCACCGTGAAATCCGTTGCGGGCCACGTGACCAAGCTTGCCGACGAGGAATCCGTCGTTATCGTCGGCACAATGACGTAGGCGAGCGCGCTTTCCTTCGTCGAGGCAGCGACATCGACAGACTTCAGGCGTGTCACGTTCGTGAATACGTTCGAAAGCACCTTGTAGAAGGCGGTTTCGGCATCAGCGTACGGCTTGTAGCGGACCTTGTCGCCACCACCGCCGGGGGTCGTCACGATCAGTGCACGTGACTGATCGGTGATCACGTAGCCGACGTGCTTTTCAATGCGCGTGGCGCCTTCCGGTGCATCGATCGCCGCAATGTCGGGACTCATGCTGACCTGATGAGCGCAACCCGACGCCAGTGTCACGGCAAATACGACGCCCAACCATTTGAAAAATTTCATCTTTCATCTTCCCCAGTAGCTTGGCTTGTTTATTGGAGTGCTTTCAGAAACGCATCATCATTGAGCAATGACGTGAGCAGCTTCTGCACAAGCTTGGGGTAGGCCTCGGTGGCTCGCGGAATGGCAATGGCCGCAACGAAGTTTGACGACCACTCCGTCTCCACCGACTTCACCTGGTCGTAGCGCGTTTGATCGCCATGGGTCACGACAAAGCGTGCTTGGATGGTGCCCTTGCCCGTGGCAAGGCCGGCGTCGACGTCGTTCTGCAGCAAGGTGCCGGTAATGCGAACAGGCGAATTGGGCGAGAGCTTGCCCGCCAGCGACAGCTCCTGCTTGATCGCTTCGGCGAGATACTGACTATAGGAGTCGCCATACGGCGACGACATCGTCATCGCTCTCAGTGAAATACCGGTTTCGGTCTTCAAGCCGGGCGCCGGCGTGAATTTCCCGACTGCGGCCTTGTAGTCGCCGCCGATCTTCAGCTTGTCGACGTTATCCAATGACGCGCTGTAGTTCGGTGCAGTAGTGGAACATGCGCACAACATTGCGGTGAAGATCACCGCAACGGCAACTCCGATCTTCTTGAACATGAATCTCCCCGAAATACTGACGAACGCCCGAATACCTTGATGTGGCATCGTGGCGAGTTTTTAATTTATTTGTAATGCGAACTAATAATATTGGCTTGAATAATGTGGTGTCAATGGCATTTCACATGAAAACAGATCGATATGCGAACGATGCAACAAGCGACAATATCGTGTGCTGTCAACCTGCGCCTGACGGATAGCGCCTGGGGCGATCGAGACGCTTGAGGGGGGGCTTGGCATCAGAATCGTGCAACGCCAGGCCCGCCGTAGGCGATGCCGAGCGAGTGCCCCGTTCGCGTGCGAGGTGCAAACTGTCGAACTGGCATACTTAAGCAAAGTTGAGCTACGTTCCCCATTCCCATGCTCTGGAATTCAGCCGATCCGCGCCCCGTCCTCCGATTGGGCCTGAGTCGCATCCGTCTTGAGAGAGAAAGTCATGAAAGCAGCCATTGGACAATTCGCCGTTGCCGCAGATGCGTCTATCAACGCGCAGACCTGCCTGCAATGGATGGCCAAGGCACGCGCCGCCGGTGCCGACCTGCTGGTACTCCCCGAGGGCGTGCTGGCGCGCGACATCGCCGACCCTGACCTGGTGCGCCGCGCCGCGCAGCCATTGGACGGCGAGTTCGTGACCGCCTTGCGCGA
The DNA here is from genome assembly GCF_026802345.1 of Pandoraea sp. XJJ-1. NCBI lineage: Bacteria > Pseudomonadati > Pseudomonadota > Betaproteobacteria > Burkholderiales > Burkholderiaceae > Pandoraea > Pandoraea sp. XJJ-1. The sequence continues at coordinate 4,603,469 of NZ_CP113827.1, read as the reverse complement.
AGCAAGTCGAGGCAACCACCTCACGACGATGATGACGGTGCACGTGCCCGCGACCGCTGACGGCAAGGTGTGGAATGTCCTGATCGCACTGCGCGACGGCGAAATCATCGCCGAGTACAAGAAGATCCACCTTTACGATGCGTTTTCAGTGAAGGAGTCGACAAACGTGGTCCCCGGTAACGAGGTACCGCCGCTGGTCGACGTCTGCGGCCTCAAGGTTGGCCTGATGACGTGCTACGACGTGCGCTTCCCCGAGCTGGCGCGACGCCTCACGCTCGATGGCGCCGACGTGTTGGTGTTGCCGGCCGCGTGGGTGAGGGGGCCGCTCAAGGAGGCGCATTGGGAAACCCTGTGCACCGCGCGTGCGCTGGAGAACACGTGTTATCTGGTGGCGTCGGGGGAATGCGGGCCCCGCAATATCGGCGCAAGCATGGTCGTTGACCCGTTGGGCGTGATTGTCGCGCGCGCGGCGGAAGCGCCCGCATTCCTGCTTGTCGACCTCGATCCGGCCCGCATCGCCGAAGCGCGTCGCGTCCTGCCTTGCAACGAGAATCGTCGCTTCGCAGCGCCGCAACTTTAGGGCGTGTCGGGCCGGCTCAGCGCATGGCATGAACGGCTGACGTGCCGGGCAAGCCGAGTGACGATGTCGGCCATGTCGGACGAAGCCACCATTACATCAACCGATTGCGCGCTTCGAGCAGCAACTGCGCCGCCAACTTGCCCAGCACCGTACTTGGCGCGTGTGTATCGGGCACGCTCGGCACGCACGCCATCCATTCGGTCAACGCTTCGGCCGGCATCGGGCGCGCAATCGCATACCCTTGGGCGATATCGGCGCCGAGAATCACGACCGCCTCGAGCATGCCCTCGTCTTCGATGCCTTCCACCACGACGGCCTTGTTCAACGAGTGTCCCAACTGGATCAACTGATAGGTGAAGCGCAGGGTCTCCAGGGGATCCCGACCGACAGCGCTCACGATGTCCCGGTCGATCTTGACCAGGTCGAACGGCACTTCGCGCAGGCGCGTCAGACTGCTATAGCCCGAACCCAGATCGTCCTCTGCCAACTGGATTCCCAAGGCTTTGAACTTCGCCAGCTCCTGCGATACGTCCACGCCGAGCGGGAAGGCATCGGTTTCCAGCACTTCCAGCGTCAACTGGTTTGGCGCGGCACCGCTCTTCTTGAGCGCCCGCTCCGTGACTTTGAAATAGCGGATGTCGCCAAGTGCGCTCGATGGCAAGTTCACGGAGACGCTCAGCGGGAAACCTGCGCGCAGCCAGAGGCGGCGCTGCGACAGTGCTTGCTCGAGCCCGCGCTTGTATAGCGTGAGGAAGTCCTCGGACGACAGGGCGGGGAAGAATTCGCCAGGTGCCAGAAGGCGATCGCCATCCTGCAAGCGGGCCAATGCCTCCACCTTGGTCACTTGCCCCGTTTTGAGATCAAGCAGCGGTTGATAGTGGATCTTCAGCGCGTCAGTCCCGAGAAGCTTGGACCAACGCTGCCGAACGGTATAAGGCACGGTGCGGGTATGGCCGGCCAGGCGCTCGGTGCCGGCAATGGCGAAGCCCAGAATCGTCTGCAACAGGGAAACGAAGGCAATCTGATCGGCGCCGGTCAGTGCGCCGGGCAAGGGGCTGTACAGGTTCAGGATGGCGGCCGTGGGTTCGCCCGGCTGGTGCAGGGGAATCGCAATGCAGGAATGAAAACCGACCGGCAAGGCCGCGGCCCGCCACGGCACCATCTTCGGATCGTTCGCAATATTGAGCGAGCGCACCACATGGCCGCTGCGCCAAGCACGCCCCGTGGGCCCCTGACTGCCGGACGAATTGCCCACAGTGATGGGCGCCGTTTTTTCGATCCCGGCGAGATAGCGCTCGATGGTGCCGCCAGCCGCCAATTCGAAGCGAAACACCCCCTGACGATCCGGCCGGCCCACCGCACAGCCGGCGATCTCGTCGTGTTCACCCAGAATCTGGACCACCTGGCTAATCAGGTCGGTATAACTTTCCGTTCTCCACGCCAGCAACGTGACGCGCTGCAATACTGCATGACGGGAGATCTGCAGGCGCTGATAGGCCTCGGCCTGCCAGGCGAGATCCTGGTTCATGCGCCGGCTCAGCAGACATAGCGCCTCGCCATGCGCCGCTGTATCGATGTATTTGACGATGGCTTCGCCAAGGACCCCTCGGGCTCGAACCAGATCTTCCCAGTTGAGCCCGACAATGGCATGCGTACGCCCGGCCCTGATGGCTTGCGCACGATGATCGGCAGCCGTCAGCGAAGGCGCCGAAAGCGCGCATAGTCGCTGGGTTTGGCGCGATTTGGCGTACCGCATTTCCGCTGGCGTCAGGTGATTCAGAATACGCTGGGACGCCGGCAGGCATGCAAGTCCATCGTGGAACTGGCTGACGATCGCTGCGGCGTGGCGTTGCACCTCGGCGAAGAGCGCCGCGAGTTGTGGCGTCCCGGCCATGCCGTACATCTCTCGTCCCTCGCTCACGGACGCAGGATCCTGAAGCGGGTGCCAGAACTTTTCGACGTTCGCTGAAACACCGGGAGATTGCATCTCGTCGTCTTGCGTGACCATGAACGTCGGCGGATCTGTGGTTTGCCTTGAAGGAATTAACGACCGGCAGTTGGAAATCCGCAGGCCGCGTCCAGCGACGAGCATACTGCACGGCCGGCCGCCATGCTACCGTGGTTTCACCTGACGATCCCAGCGGGGATCGTCGACAAATAGATAGCGCACGGAGATGGATTGGCGAGAGCGCATCGGGCATGGAGCGCTGATGGCCGCGGAGAGAGGGTGCCGACAAAGGGTGCCGACAGAGCGCGCAGACACCTCGACACGCCGGCACGCTGACGTGCGGCAAGTCCTGGAGGCCGGCCGCGGCGATGAGCGGCCGCATTGTCGCGGTAAGGCGCTAACGCGTTACCGCGTTTCGATCAGCACCAGGCGGGGACGTAGGCGGACCGGCAGTACGATCTGCCATACGGCGTCAATTCGAGACGCTCGCCCACTCGGCAGACCAGTTCACGCGCCAGCAGCGCGTTAATGATGGCATCCGACGGGGGGTCGTCATTGCGAATGACGCGATAAATGGCAGCGACTATGGCCTGCTTCGACAGCGTGAGCATTCGTGCTCCTGACATGGATGAGATAACTGCGAGCCGCGTTGACCGACGCACATTTCGCGTCGGGCCTGAGATACCCGCACATGGCTCACGAACAAGATCGGTCGCGTAGCGATGGGCTATTGAGTTGGGTTGGTTTGTCGATGCCTGCAACGCTTTTGGACCGTGCACCCCATCAAACGACGTAGGTCGGTTCTCGCGAAGTGATCGAATTCGCTTCGATCGACTGATTGGATCTCGCAAGGATCGAGGAGATTGACGCGGTGTGGACTAGCGTCAGACTTGAGATTCTCTTTGTCACTTATACGCGTGTTCCGCGCATCGCGCAATGCTTTGTGCCGCCGAACGCCCGCCGACTGTGGCATCCGACGACACGCCCCCTGTCAGCCGATATGCGCGGCAAACCCCGTCTGTCCGGTGGCGACGTTGTCCTTGAGCGTGAGCGCCGGAATGTCGTATGCGCCGTGGTTCTGCTGCCGATAGGGAATCGGCGCCGTCGTGGCGAGTGTATCGAGACGCTCGCCCAGCTCGCGCTGAATCTGTGCAAAGCGCTCGGCGTCGATGCGTCCCGTACGGAAGGCGACGTAGGGCGGCAACACGTCGAACCCCGGGTAGAACAACATGCCGTGCTGAATCGGGAACAGCACATCGTCAATGGGACCGTTGATGCCGCGATCGCTGTAGTGCGAGTCCCAGCCGCCGGTCGTCACCACGAGCATTGCGCGCTTGCCCGCCATCGACCCTTCGCCGTAGCGGTCGCCCCAATGCGTATTCGAGTGCTCGCCAACGCCATACGCGAAGCCGTAGGCATACACGCGATCAAACCATCCCTTCATGATCGCGGGCATCGAGAACCACCACAGCGGGAATTGCAGGATCACCGTGTCCGCCCAGCGCAGCTTCGCCTGCTCGCGGGCGATGTCGGCGCGCTGCGTGCCGCTCGCGAACGCATGCTTCGAGTCGAGCGACGCATGGAACGGCTCGCTCGCATTGCGTTGCGGCGCGTCGTCCTCGTCGATGGTGCTCTTCCACTGCATTGCATACAGATCCGAGACTTGCACGTGGTGCCCGGCCGCTTCGAGTCGCTGCACAGCAAAGTCGCGTAATGCGCCGTTGAGCGAGCGCGGTTGCGGGTGGGCATAAACGATCAATACATTCATTTTTCAAACTCCGTTGCGATTGGGTTCATTCGACTCAGGGAACACAGGCAGGTTAGGCGCACGCAAGGTATATTGGAAATGAATTCCTGATATGCCAGGTATAACCATGAATAATTTGCGACGAATCGATTTGAATCTGCTGGTCACGCTCGATGTCCTGCTTACCGAACAAAACGTGACGCGTGCCGCCGAGCGGCTGTATATGTCTCAGCCGGCGGTCAGTGTGCATCTTGCGAAGTTGCGCGATTTGCTCGGCGATCCACTTTTGCTGCCGGGGCCGCGCGGCATGCGCCCCACCGCGCGCGCAGAGGCGCTGCGCGGGCCGTTGCGCGATGCGCTTGAATCGCTGTCACGTGCCGTCTCACCCGCTGCGGCTTTCGATCCGGCCAACGCCGACTTGACCTGGCGTATCGCCGCCACCGATTACACGGAGTCGACCCTGGTACTGCCGGTGCTTCAGCGCCTGCGAGCGGCGGCGCCACGCACGCGGCTGGCGGTGTTCGATCTGTCGCCGTCGCGCGTTGCCCGGCAGGCGGAGCAGGGTATCGTCGATATCGCGTTTCACACAACGGATGGCGCACCACAGGGCTTGCGTCGCAAGGCCCTGTTCGCGGAGCGCTATGTTCTGGTGGGACGGCGCGGGCATCCGAAGCTCAAACGACGGCCCACGCTCAAGCAGTTTTGCGAGCTGGAGCACGTCATTGTGTCGCAGGACGGAGGCGGCTTTCATGCGAGCACTGACGATGCTCTCGCGGGGCTAGGGGCATCGCGGCGCGTCGTCCTGTCCGTGCCGCATTTTCTCTTCCTGCGATCCGCGCTCGCCAGCACGGATCTGGTGGCGATGGCCCCCGAACGCCTCGTTCGCGACGATCCGGCGTTGCAGGTGACGACGCCGCCCGTCGACCTGCGGGGCTTCGAGATCTCGATGTACTGGCACGAGCGTGTGCATCGCGATCCGTCGCATCAATGGCTGCGGGAATGCATCGCTAGCGTTGTGTGACCTTCAGCTCGGGCGAACGAGCGTGCGGCGCTCGTAGTCGCGCGATCCCATCTCGGCCAGTCGGCTGATCGTGCGCGACAGATCGCGCCAGTCGCGCAGCGCATCGAGCGCGGGAATGAGCGGCATGTCGGACGCGATCAGCAACGTGCGTTGGCGGTCATAACAAATGTCGATCAGCCACAGGAATCGTTGCAGGGTGTCGGGGCGCTGGAGCCGTTCGACGTGCAGATCGCCCACGATCAAGGAGGGCCAGCGCTCGGCGAGCGCGAGGTAATCCAGATGCGAGCGATGTGCGACGCAAAGGTCGTCGAAATTGGCCCACAGCACGCGCGCGCCTGCGCTTTGTGCCGGCAGTGCACGGCCGGCGATCGTCACCGTCGACGGATTTGACGCGGGTCGCCCCTCCAATTCGGCATAACGCAGCGGCAAGAGCTCGCGGGCGTCGTCGGGGGGCGCGATCCAGCGTGGTAGCTGTGCCGCTTCGCCGCCCATGCGGTAGTCGGTGGCGCCGTCGAAATGCACGACCGCGAAGCGTTGCAGAATCACGGCGATAGTCGGTTCGAAACGCTCGTGAAACTCGGGGTCCGGCAGCAACTGCTGCGGCGCATAGTTCGACGTCAGCACCAGCCGCACACCCCGCGCCAGCGCGATGTCGAGAAATCGCCCGATCAGGAAAGCATCGGCAATGTCGTGGACGTGAAATTCGTCGAAACACAGTAACGCAACGCCGTGGAGCCAGCGATTCGCCACCGCCGCGAGTCGGTCGTCGCATGCCGGCTCGCGCACGAGTTGCCGATGGATGTCGCGCAGGAATTCGTGAAAGTGCACGCGCCGCTTCTCGCACTCGGCGACGGCGAAGGCGGCGTCCACGACGAGGCTCTTGCCGCGCCCGGGGAGTCCGTAGCAGTAAACGCCGTCGAAGGGCGGCTTGGCACGCCCCAGCAGCGCCGTGAGGGCGGCAAGGGCGTCGCGTTGACGAAGGTCGGGACGGACGTGGCGCTCAGCCAGCGCCCGCGTCACGCGCGCAATGTCGATCATGTAAAGCAGACTCCGGATAGCAGCAGCCGGCGTACCCGGCCGGCCAATGGGGGCCACTATACCGACGCTGCGCGGTTCCGGCTAATTTGGACTGCGGTGCGAAATCCGCGCATTTCGGCGTCGCCCTATCGCCCGCTCACCTCGTCGCCGCGATGGCATTGCGCAAAGACGCGGCGGATGCGCTAACGTATGGGCTCTGCGTAGGTCCGCATCCCTCAAGAGGACGTCAGGCATGTCTCACCCCTTCGATCCGGAACGCTATTTTCAGCGCATCGGTTACACCGGCCCGCGTGAAGCAACGCTCGATGTTCTGCGCGCCATCCACTCGCTCCATCCGCTGGCCATTCCGTTCGAGAATCTCGATCCGATTCGTGGCCAGCCGGTCGACGTCGAGCTGCCGTCGGTCGTTGCCAAGTTGCTCGATGGCGGACGCGGCGGCTACTGCTTCGAGCAGAACGCGCTGTTCGCCAACGCGCTGACCCATCTCGGGTTTGTCGTCACCCCGTTGATCGGACGCGTCGTGTGGGGGCGCTCGTTTGATGGGGAAGCGCCACTCACGCACATGCTGCTGCGCGTCGATCTCGACGGCGAGGCCTGGCTGGCCGATGTGGGTTTCGGCTCCGTCACGCTCACCGCGCCGCTGCGCCTGCATTCGGCGCAACCCCAGTCGACCCTGCTGGAAACGTTCCGACTGGAGACGGTTCGCACGGAGGACGGCGGGCCACCCAGCGAGTACCGCCTGAGCGTGCGCTCCGCCGACAAGTGGTTGCCTGTTTATCGCTTCGCGCCGAAACCCGCCGAGTGGATCGACTACAAGCTGGGCAATTGGTACACGTCGAGCGCGCCCGATTCCATCTTCCGAAATCAGCTCATCGTCTGCCGTGTGCTGCCGCTCGGACGCATTTCGCTACTCAACACAACGCTGACGGAGCGCTCGGCGCAAGGCGACGTCGTGGCGGAAACCGACATTGCGTCGGCGGCGCAACTCGCGCAAGTGCTGCGGGAACGCTTCGGCCTGAAGCTCGACGGCATCGACATCGATGCTTTGTACGACCAGGTGCGCGCCTGTGCCGCCAAGGCTGCTGGCTGAACGTTGTGGGCGCCATGCACTTGCCCGGCGTGTCAAACGACAAGGCCGCCTCCCGAGGGAGGCGGCCTGCGTGTCGTTGTCCTGTCGTCGTCAGCGGCAGGCTACGCGTCAGTGCGCCGACGTCGTGCCGGGCCACAGTCGCACGGCGAGCGCGGCGAGGGCCGCCAGCGTGGCGAGCGACGCGACGCCCGTCCAGCCCCAGTGCGCCAATGCCTGAGCACCGAGTGCCGCGCCGATCGACATGCCGATGAAGACGCCGACGAAAAGCACGGCATTCAGACGGCTGCGGGCGGCGGGTTCGATGCCGTACACGATGGTTTGATGCGAGACCAGCGCGACCTGCACGCCCAGGTCGAAGCCGATGGCGGCCAGACCGATCAGCCACAGTTGGGCATGGGCGCCGAGCATGGGCGCGAACAGCATCGCGGCGAATGACACGGCCACCAGGCTCGCCCCAAGACGGGTGACGATCTGCGGCCCCTTGCGATCCGCGATGCGACCGGCCAGCGGTGCGCCGAGTGCCCCGGCCGCGCCTGCCAGACCGAATGCCCCCGCCGCCGCCGCGCCCAGATGGAACGGGGCGTCGTGCAGCATGACGGCGAGCGTCGACCAGAAGGCGCTGAAGCCGACCGACAGCAGGCCCTGCGCCAATGCCGCCCGGCGCAGCGCCGGATGACGACGCCACAGGCCGACCACCGAGCCGAGCAATTGGCGATAGGTCATCTGCGTCGTCGGATGAAACGACGGCAGGCCGCGCCACGCCACCACGCCGAAACCGGCCACGCTGATAGCGGCGACGACATACATCGCTCGCCACCCGAAGTTCTGGGCCACGAAGCCGGACACGACGCGCGAGAGCAGAATGCCCAACAACAGTCCGGTCATCACGGTGCCGACGACTCGGCCCCGGATCGATTCGGGCGCGATCGCGGCCGCGGCGGGCACGATGTCCTGTGCCATCGTCGCGGTCAGCCCGATGGCCAGACTCGCGGCGAGCAGCGTGCCAATGCCCGGCGCAAAGGCGGCCAGCAGCAGCGCGAGCGTGAGAATCGCGCCCTTGACGAGCACGATACGACGCCGGTCGATAATGTCGCCGAGCGGCACCAGCAGCAGAATGCCCAGCGCGTAGCCGAGCTGGGTGAGCGTCGGCACCCAGCCTACGGTCGTGTTGGCGGCGTGGATGTCGTCGGTCATGATGCCGAGCATCGGCTGGGCGTAGTACAGCGAGGCGACCGTCAGGCCGGTGCCCGTCGCGAGCAGCAGGATCAGCCGGGCAGACAACTCGGGCTGCGGCCGTGCGGTGGCTTGACTCGCGCCGGCGGCGTTGGAAATCTGAGCAGAACTCATAAGGTGAGGCTCCAATAGCAAGGTACGGGGCGTAGTGTCGCGCTTGGTGCAGTGCGGTGGTAGGCCTATAATCCGTACAACCTTTATACGTGCTGCGTATGACAGAGCCCCCTCATCCCCCTGCCTTTGGTACCGATGCGCCCGCCGGCCGAGGCGGCGGCGCCGACCGCGTCGAGCTGATGCAGACGTTCGTGCGCATCGTTGAGGCTGGCAGTCTGTCGGCCGCCGCAGCGCTGCTCGGCACCACGCAGCCGACTGTCAGCCGGCGTTTGCAGATGCTCGAACGCTCGCTGGGACTTCGCTTGCTGCAACGCTCGACGCATCGCATGAAGCTCACCGAGGACGGTGAGCGTTGCTTCGTCCGGGCGAAGGAACTGGTGACGAGCTGGGAGGCGTTCGAAGCCGATCTGCGCGGCACCGGCGACGACCCGGAGGGCACCTTGCGCGTGCTCGTGCCCCACGCGTTCGGTCAGGAAATGATGATCGGCCCGCTCGCGGACTTTCTAGAGCGCTATGCCGGGATGAAGGTGCATTGGTTCTTGCAGGACCGCGAGCCCGATTTCATTGCGGAAGGCATCGACTGCGCGATTCACGTGGGCGAACTGCGCGACCCGTCGAATGTGGCGATTTCATTGACCGACGTGCCGCGCATCGTCGTGGCGTCGCCCGACCTGCTGCGCGGACGTGCGTTGCCTTCGCACCCCTCGGACCTGGCCTCGTTGCCGTGGCTCTCGCTCACCACGTTCTACCGCAACGACATCACGCTCACGCACGAGCAAACGCACGAGACGGCCCGCGTCACATTCGATCCGCGCATGAGCACGGACAACCTCTACGCATTGCGCAGTGCCGCATTACGCGGGTTGGGTGTGGCAGTCTGTTCGGCGTGGTTGATGGCCGAGGACGTGGCGCAGGGGCGCCTGATCCAGCTCATGCCGCCATGGCGCTCGACGGCCTTGCCGATGTACCTCCTCTACCCGTACGCAAAGTACTATCCTGCCCGGCTGCGCCGTTTCATCGAAGCGATGCGCGCGGCCATTCCCGCCGTGATCGACGCCGAGCAACGCAAGATTCGCTGATCGCGATCAGACCAGCCGCAGTTGTCCCGATTGGCCTTGCAACAGGGCGTCATTGCGCTGGGCGGCGTCGCGTAAATAATCCCACAGCACCGTAATGCGCTTGAGCGAGCGCAGTTCCTCGTGGCAATAGATCCAGAAACTGCGCGTGACGACCACGTCGTCGACGAGCAGAGGTACCAGCCGGGCGTCCTGCGCGGCCATGAAGCACGGGAGGATTGCCAGCGCCTCGCCCTGCAATGCCGCCTGATACTGGGCGATGACGCTCGTGCTGCGCAGCACGACATTGCCCCCGGGCACGATGTCCTCCAGATAACGCAACTCGTTGCTGAACGTCAGTTCGTCGACATAGCTGATGAACCGGCGTCCGGACAGATCCGCGAACGTCGCGACGTCGCCGTATTGCGCGAGATAACCGGGCGTTGCATACAACTGCAGACGGTAGTCGCACAGCTTGCTGCACACATACGGCCCGCGCTGGGGGCGTTCGATGGTGATCGCCAGATCGGCCTCGCGTTTCGACAGGCTCACGAAGCGCGGCACGGGCAGCACGTCGAAGGCGATCGCCGGGTATTCGCGCTGAAAGCGTGAGAGGACCGGCGTGACGAAGTACGTGCCGAACGCTTCCGTCGAGCCGATACGAACGTGGCCCGAGAGCGTTTGCCCGAGCCCCGCCACCTGCTCGCACGCCGATTGCAGCGTGGTCTCCATTTGCTCCGCGTAGACGAGGAGCTGCTGCCCCTCGGGCGTCAGGGCAAAGCCCGCGTTGCGCGATTTGTCGAACAACAGCGTGCCGAGCGAGTGCTCCAGCGCGCGCACCCGTCGCGAAACCGTCGTGTGATCGACCCCCAGGCGTTGCGCCGCCGCACTCACGCGCTGTGTGCGCGCGACCTCCAGGAAGTAGCGCAAGTCGTCCCAGTCGGGACGCGGCTCCGCCCCCGAAGCGCCAGCGATGCCCGACGGTCGTGCCGCGGCGGTGCGAACCATTACGCTCTCTCCTATGTGTATTTGTGCACAAAGTAGATGCATATATTCGCTATGTAAAGCAAATTCGCACAAATACAATTCATGAGCGCCGCGCATAGACGGCGACGACGAACGCATACAAGACCTGAAGGAGACAAAGCGATGAAGATCAAGCCGTGGTTGCTCGCGCTGGGATTCGGCGCGAGCTTGGGGTTGATGTCGATGGCCGGGATGGCGCAGTTGCCGGACCGCCCGGTGAAGGTGGGCGTGCTCACCGACATGTCGGGACCGTATTCGGCGATGGGCGGTGCCGGCTCGGTCGCGGCCGCGCAAATGGCGATCGACGATTGTCTGGCGGCCGAGTGCAAGGGCATGAAGATTGCGCTGGTGTCGGCCGACAACCAGAACAAGGCCGACGTCGCCGCCAACAAGGCCCGGGAATGGTTTGATCGCGACAATGTCGATGCGATTGCCGATCTCACGAACTCGGCGGCCGCCCTGGCGGTGCAGAAGATCGCCATGGACAAGCAACGCGTGACGTTGTTCTCGGGGCCGGCGACCACGCGACTGACGAACGAAGACTGTTCGCCCACGGGCTTTCACTGGATGTTCGACACCTACTCGCAGTCGGCGGCAACCGCGCGCGCCGTGGTCGGTGACGGTGGCAAATCGTGGTACTTCATCACCGTCGACTATGCCTTCGGGCACTCCCTGGAGAAAGACGCCGCCGACATCGTGAAGACACTCGGCGGCACGGTCCTGGGACGGTCGCGACATCCGCTCAATGCGTCCGACTATGCGTCGTTCCTGTTGCAGGCGCAAAGCTCGAAGGCACAGGTCGTGGCGCTCGCCAACGGCGGGCAGGACACCGTCAACGCGCTCAAGCAGGCACGCGAATTCGGCATTGTGCAACGCGGGCAGAAGTTGGCGGCGCTGCTGGTCTTCCTGTCGGATGTTCATGCGCTCGGCCTGAACACGGCGCAGGGCTTGATGTTTACCGATGGCTTTTACTGGGATCAGGACGATGCCTCGCGTGTCTGGTCGGCCCGCTTCCAGAAAAAGTACAAGGATCTGAAGCCGACGATGGTGCAGGCGGGCGTGTATTCGAGCGTGTTGCATTACCTGCGCGCGGTGGCGGCGTCTCAGAGCGTGGATGCCAAGGTGGTCGCGCAGAAGATGCGGGAAATGCCGATTCGCGATCCGATCATGCACAACGCCTCGATCCGTCCGGACGGGCGCGTGATCCACGACATGTACCTGTTCCGCGTAAAGTCGCCGGCCGAGTCGAAAGGCCCGTGGGACTACTACACCAAGGTCGCCACGGTGCCCGCGACGGAAGCCTTCCAGCCGTTGTCGAAATCGACATGCTCGCTCGTGAAGACGAGCACGGCGGCAAAGTGAGCGACGCTTGATCGTCATGGGATCGTCGCGGCGCAGGCCTCGCTGCGATTGCCTATCTTGTAATTGCCGGCGGCGCTGCGTGGTCATTCACCGTAGCCCGCCTTCCACCGAACCCTGAAGTCATTCGCAGTCTTTTCGCCCCCGAATCCTCGCATTCGTTTCCATCAGGAGAGCATGTCATGTCCCTACCCACCATTCCGCTGCTGATCGACGGCAAGCGCGTCGAGTCGAAGTCCTCGCAGTGGCGCGACGTTGTGAACCCGGCCACGCAGGAAGTCGTCGCACGCGTGCCGTTTGCCACGACGGAGGAACTCGATGCCGCTGTGGCGTCGGCCAAGGCGGCCTACAAGGGCTGGCGCAATACGTCGCAAGCCAACCGCATGCGCGTGATGTTGCGCTTCCAGCAGTTGCTGCGCGAGCACACCGGCGAACTCGCCGAATTGATCACGCGTGAGCACGGCAAGACGCTGCCCGACGCCGAAGGCGAAGTCGGGCGCGGCCTCGAAGTCGTCGAACACGCATGCTCGATTGCCTCGCTGCAGTTGGGCGAGTACGCGCAGAACGCCGCGGGCGGCGTTGACGTCTACACGCTGATCGAGCCGCTGGGGGTGTGCGCCGGGATCACCGCGTTCAACTTCCCGGTGATGCTGCCGTGCTTCATGTTCCCGCTGGCGGTGGCCACCGGCAACACGTTCGTGCTCAAGCCGTCGGAGCAGGATCCGAGCGCGTCGCTGCGCCTGGCCGAACTCGCGCTCGAAGCCGGCCTGCCGCCGGGCGTGCTCAATGTCGTGCATGGCGGGCCGGACATCGCCAACGGCATTTGCGATCACCCGGACATCAAGGCTGTGTCGTTCATCGGCTCGACGCATGTCGGCACGCATATCTATCGTCGCGCCTCGGAGGCGGGCAAGCGTTGCCAGGCGATGATGGGCGCGAAGAACCACTGCGTGATCCTGCCCGACGCGGATCGCGAGCAGGCCATCAACCACCTGCTGGGCGCGGCGTTCGGTGCGGCGGGGCAGCGTTGCATGGCCACGTCCGTGGCGGTGCTCGTGGGCGAAGCGCGCGCGTGGGTGCCTGAGCTGGTGGCGCGTGCGCGCGCACTCAAGGTGGGTCCGGGCTCGGACCGCACGGCGGATCTCGGCCCCGTGGTGTCGAAGCAGGCGCGTGCGCGCGTCGAGAAGCTCATCGGCGCCGGCGTGGAGGAGGGCGCGAAACTGCTGCTCGACGGCCGCGGCCACACCGTCAAGGAAGCGCCCGATGGCAACTTCGTCGGTCCGACGATTTTCGACGATGTCACGGCCGACATGTCGATCTACCGCGACGAGATTTTCGGACCGGTGCTGTGCATGACGGGTGTCGATACGCTCGATGAAGCGATCGCCTTCGTCAACGCCAATCCCAACGGCAACGGCGTGGCGCTGTTCACTCAGGATGGCGGAGCGGCACGCCAGTTCCAGAACGAGATCGACGTTGGGCAGGTCGGGATCAACCTGCCGATTCCGGTGCCGGTCGCCTGGTTCAGCTTCACCGGCTCGCGTGCGTCGAAGCTGGGCGATCTGGGGCCGAACGGCAAACAGGCGATTCTGTTCTGGACGCAGACCAAGACCGTGACGGCACGCTGGCAAGCGCGCGGCACTGGCCCGGCGGGCGTGAACACGACGATCACGTTGAAGTAACGCGCACGACTCTTTCGGAGATTCGGAGACAGACGATGGCTACGGAAACGCAACAAAATGCCTGGCGTGTCGCCTTCATCGGGCTCGGCAACATGGGCGGGCCGATGGCGGCGAATCTGGTGAAGGCGGGGCACGCGGTGCGCGGCTTCGACTTGTCGGACGCGGCGCTCGCGCGACTCACGGCGGCCGGTGGCACGGCGGCCACTTCGATTGCCGACGCCGTGCGCAACGCTCAGGTGGTCATCACGATGCTGCCCGCCGGCGAACATGTGCTCGCGGCGTACGATGGCCCGGACGGTGTGCTCGCGCATGCCGCGCCGGACGCCGTGCTGATCGACAGCAGCACGGTGCCACCGGAAATTCCACGCCAGTTGGCGACGCTCGCGCGTCCGGGCACACCGTTGCTCGACGCGCCGGTGTCCGGCGGCACGGCGGGCGCGGCCGCGGGCACGCTCACGTTCATGGTGGGCGGCGATGCGGCGCTCGTCGAGCGCATGCGGCCGCTGCTCGGCAACATGGGACGGGCGATTCATCACGGCGGGCCGCTGGGCGCGGGGCAGACGCTCAAGCTGTGCAACAACATGCTGCTGGGTATTCTGATGGCGGGCACGAGTGAGGCGCTGCGTCTGGGGATCGCCAACGGACTCGACCCGAAGGTGCTTTCGGCCGTCATGCAGCAAAGCTCCGGGCGCAACTGGACGTTGGAGGTCTACAACCCGTGTCCGGGTGTGATGGAGAATGCGGCGTCGTCGCGCGGTTACACCGGCGGTTTCGCCACCGATCTGATGGCGAAAGACTTGCGTCTCGCCCACGGGGCGGCGGTGGCGGGCGACGTGGCGACCCCGCTCGGCGATCTGGCGCGGCGCATCTTCGAGGTGCATCGGGCCAACGGGCACGGCGCGCTCGACTTTTCGAGCATTTTCCAGGACCCGGTCACGCTGGCGCAGGCATTGGCCGTGAAGTGACGGTTGTCCGGCAAGGCCATTGAAACGCCCGTCGGCTTAACGGCCGACGGGCGTTGTCTTTGCGGATCACGGCAGCCGTGCCGACGTCAGCCAGCGATCATGCGATGCAGCTGATCGAGTTCCTGATTGAGGGCGCGTTGCTCGTCGCCCGACAGGCCGCCGCCGTGTTGCGCGGCCATGTCGCGGGCTTCCTGCGCAATGGCGCCAAGGCGGCGGTGCAAGTCATAGCCGCGCGGCGGCGGGTAATAGCCTTGGTTGACGTGATTGTCGATGTCGCGCGATTCATTGCCGATACGGCGGTCGATCTGCTCGCGACGTTGCACGGCGACGGTATGCGGGTCCGGCGCCACGATGACGCGCGCCGCAGGCGCTTGACGCGGCGGTTCGACCACGCAGCCCGACAGACTGCCGAGCACGCCTGCGAGTCCGGTCAGCAGCGCGATGGCCGCCAGTCCGCGTAGCTTGCCGGTCCCCCCGGCGGTGTGAGGCGTGAGGTATGGGACGTTCATGATCGTTATTGAGTCCTGGTGTACGCCAAGACGGCGTAATGCGATTTTCGCCAGCGGTCCGGGCGGCGCACAGCGATGTTGCAATCGGTTGCAACCATTTCAAACCGGCCGATATGGGCGTATCATCCCGGCGCAACGGCTCCCCCCACAGCCAGTCCTTCCGCGCTTGCGAGCGCCTCCATTCCCCCATGATCGTCCGACCCAATCTGAACTGGCTGCGCATGCTCTTTGTCGTGCGCGGCTCGATCGTTCCCAAGATTGCCCCGCAGCTCATTTTCACCACCCTCATCTCGATCGCCGTCACGTTGGCCCACGGACGCGTCTTCGAATGGAAGATTCCGCTCACGTTCGTGCCGTTCTCGCTGATCGGCATCACGCTCGCGATTTTCCTCGGCTTTCGCAATACCACGAGCTACGCCCGCTACTGGGAAGCCCGGATGCTCTGGGGCAGCGTGCTCAATGAGACGCGCGCGCTGGCCCGTCAGTCGATGACGCTGGTGTCCGATACCTCGGAATCGTCGCGCTTCGTCGCCTATCTCATCGCCTTCGTACACGGCATGCGCCATCAGTTGCGCGGCACGGACCCGCAGGCCGACTTCGAACGGCTGCTCGACAAAACGGACGTAGCCTGCCTCGCCCGCAAGCAGTTCAAGCCTATCGCGATCCTGCTCATGGCGGGCGAATGGCTCCGGGAACGCCGCTCGCGCGGGCAGATCGAAGCGCCGCTCGCGCAGGTCATGGAGATGCATCTGGATCGGCTCGGCGAAGCCATCGGCGGCTGCGAGCGCATCGCCACCACGCCGATCCCGTTCACTTACGGCGTGATCCTGCACCGCGTGACCTATCTCTACAGTCTGCTGCTGCCCTTCGGTCTGGTCGATTCGATCGGCCCGATGACGCCGGTGGTCGTGGCCTTCCTCTCGTACACCTTCTTCGCGCTCGAAGCGGTCAGTGCCGAAATCGAAGAGCCGTTCGGACTGGAGCCGAACGATCTCGCGCTCAACGCCATGTCCGAGACCATCGAGCAATCGCTGCGGGAAATCCTCCATCGCCAGCACACGGCCCGCCTGCGCCCGCGCAACGAGCATCACATTATTACCTGACGATTCTGATACTAAAGTCCTTGCTTTACTTTTCTGAGCGCCTATACTCAAGTACATGCTTGACCATGACATCACCCTCGATCTGACCTTTCAGGCGCTGGCCGACGCGTCACGCCGCGCGATGCTTGCGCGGCTGGCGCAGGGGCCGGCGTCGGTGAGCGCGCTCGCGCAGCCGCTGGCGATGTCGTTGCAGGCGGTCATGCAGCACCTGGCCGTACTTGAGAGTGCGGGGCTGGTGCGAACGGAAAAGGCCGGACGCGTGCGAACGTGCCGGATCGAACCCCAGGCGCTGAGCCTTGCCGAGCGATGGATTCATCAGCGCCGTCACGAGTGGGAGGGCCATCTCGACCGATTGGGCGAGTATCTGGCCAGCCTGCCGCCCGAAGGAGGAGTTCATGAGGACAGCCAGTGAAGCCATACCCGAAACGCAGCCGAGTCCGCTGAGCGTTGGTCGGACTTACGCAACCACGCGCGAAACCGTATTTCTCGCCTGGACCCGCACCGATGCCGTGAAGCGATGGTTTTGCCCGACCGGCTACACCGTGCCCGAAGCGAAGATCGATGCCCGCGTGGGTGGCGTTTTCGACCTGCGCATGCAATCGCCCGAAGGGGAGTCGCATTGGATTCGCGGGCGTTTCATCGAGATCGACGCTCCGGCACGTCTGGTGATCGACATGGAAGTGACCGACGCGAAGGGACAGGCGCTGTTCGGCGCGCGCACGACGGCGCAATTCACGGAAGTGGGGCAAGGCACGCGGTTGGATGTCGAGCAGCGCTACACCGTTCACGATCCGGCGTTCGCCTGGATGCCGGCTGGGGCCGGTCAGGGTTGGGCACAGACACTCGATAAGCTGGGCCGCGAGGTCATGCGCGACGCGGAGGCGCCAACGCAGCGCAGTGTGGTGCATGCGACCTTTCGCATCGAGCGTCAGTACGCCGCGTCGCCTGCGCGCGTGTACCGTGCGCTGACCGAGCGCGACGCCAAGGATCGCTGGTTCGCCAGAAGCGATGGCCTGACGTTGCTCGAGCGCTCCATGGATGTGCGCCCCGGCGGCCGCGAGGTGGCGAAAGGGCAGTGGGCAAGCGGCATGGTGTCCACGTTCGACGCGCTGTACTTCGATGTCGTGCCCGATGCGCGGCTTGTCTACACCTACGAGATGCATCTGGATACGCGCAAGATCTCCGTGTCGCTCGCGACGATCGATCTTCGTGCGCATGATGGCGGCACGCAACTCGTCATGACCGAGCAGGGCGCGTTCCTGGACGGCTACGACGACGCGGGATCGCGCGAACGTGGTACCCAGCAGTTGCTCGATGCCCTCGGCGCCTCGCTCGTCGACTGAGCCCCCACCCGCACGTTTGCCCAGCGCTTACGACGCCGCTGCGCCCCGTTTCCCGGGGGCAGCGGTGTTCGTCGCAGCGCGATTGCCCCATTGTGGTGCGTCGATTCTCATCGAAAGCCGCAATAGTTCCTCGACAAATATCGCGTTTTTCATCTCGGCGGCGAGTTCTAGACTTCCTTCCATCGACGGCGCAATTGAAAACAAAGTCGTCGCAAACTAGACAGGAGTTAAGAAAATGAACCGCAAGAACATCGCAATCGCCCTTATCGCCGCCGTGGCTTCGTTCGGTGCTGTGGCCAGCAACGCTGCCGAGAACGGCAACAACTACCCCGAGATCGCCTCGCAAGGTCAGCCGCTCACGCGTGCCGCCGTGCTCGCTGATCTGGCACAAGCCCGCGCTCAAGGGCTGATCCCGAACGGTGACGCCGACTATCCGGTCTATGTCGCTTCGGCCTCGACCAAGAGCCGCGCCGACGTGAAGGCCGAACTGGCCCAGGCACGCGCGCAAGGCCTTGTGCCGCAGAACGACGTCGACTACCCGATCGTCGCCTCGCAAGGCCCGAGCGCCACGCGCGCTGGCGTGAAGCAGGAACTGGCGCGTGCCCGCGCCGCAGGTGAGCTGAACGTCAGCCAAGGCAGCTGATCGCCGGCCGGCTGTCGCCGTAACGTCAAAAGCCGTCCCGAGGGAAAATCCTCGGGACGGCTTTTTGTTCGTCCGACGAATCGAGATCGGGCGATCAGGCGCGGCGGTCTTCGGCCGCGGGCGTGTCCGGGGTTCGTGACGCCAGTGCGTCGGTGGGCGTCGGGGCAGGGGCCGCGTCAGGCGCGCGCTCGCCGTCCCAACCGAACGTGACGTGCCGCCGCGCATGACGCTGCTCGCGCTCGCGTGCCATCTGCTCTTCGAACTGGCGGCGGCCTTCCTTGGCCGCGGCGACCATTGCCTTGCGATCCTGGTAAGCGGGATACATCTCGTCGGTCAGTTGCAAATTGGCGCGCCGGAAGGCCATCGCCGCCTCTCTCGCCTCGGCCGCCGGCCAGCCCAGGGTTTCAAGCACCGACCGCGCACTGCGCAACGACGACTCGAAGACTTCCCGTTCAATGTGTTCGACGCCACGATCGCGAAGCTGGAACAGATGGCCGACGTTGCGCGCCCGCGCCACGATGGGCACGTCGGGGAAGTGTTCGCGCAACAGGTCGACGATTTCCAGGGACTGATCGACATCGTCCACGGCGACGACCACCGCGCGGGCATGTGCCACGCCCGCGATACGCAGCAGATCGAGCCGTGCCGCGTCGCCGTAGAACACCCGGAAGCCAAACTGGCGCAGGCTCTCGATGGTGTCGGGATCGTGATCGAGCACGGTCACCGAAACGCCCTGCGGCACCAGCGTGCGGCCAACGATTTGCCCGTAGCGTCCAAAGCCGCAGATCACGACGCTGGCAGACTGCGGCTCGTCGATCTCTGCCATGCGGGGCGATCCCGTCACGCTGTAGCGCGGCAGCAGCCACTTGTCGATGCCCACGAGCAGCAGCGGCGAGACCAGCATCGAGAGCGCGACGGCGCCGATGAGGAACGACGACACCGCCGGAGGCAGCACTTGCGGTCCGGCCGACTGGAACACCACGAAGGCGAATTCACCGCCCTGTGCCAGCAGCAGCGTGAAGATCGGCCGTTCTTGATAGGGCAGTTGCATCCACCGCGACACCCCGTAGATGGCCAGTCCTTTGAGCGCCATGAAGCCGATGACGACGGCGATCATGCGCAGCGGTTGCGCGAGCAGCACACCGAAGTCGATGCTCATGCCGACGGCAATGAAGAACAGCCCGAGCAGAAGCCCCTTGAACGGTTCGATGTCGGTTTCCAGCTCCCGCCGGTATTCGCTCTCGGCAAGCAGCACGCCGGCGAGGAACGCGCCGAGCGCCATCGACAGGCCGACCCATTGCATCAGTGTCGCGATGGCGACGACGAGCAACAGCGACGCCGCCGTGAAAATCTCCGGCGTGCGGCTGTTGGCGATCCAGCGCAGCAGCGGGCGCAACGCCAGCCGCCCGCCAAGGATGATCGCCGCAATCACGCCGACGATTTTCAGGGCTTCGAGCGCGCGCGCCGTCCCGGTCATCACGTGGCTGTCGAACGAATTGGCCAGCAAGGGCAGCAGCGCGAGGATCGGGATCGCGGCAACGTCCTGGAACAGCAGGATCGAAAAGCCCGCCTGACCGCTCGGGGTGCCGAGCAGATTGCGCTCGGCCATCACCTGCAAGGCGATCGCGGTCGACGAGAGCGCGAGGCCCAGGGCCGCGACGAGGGCGATGCGCCACGGCGCGCCGAGTGCGACGCCCGCCGCGAAGAGCAGCACCGCGCACCCGACGACCTGCGCCGAGCCCCATCCGAAGATCGGCCGTCGCAGATTCCACAGGCGTCGTGGTTCCAGTTCGAGGCCGACAAGAAAAAGCATCAGCACCACGCCGAATTCGGCGAAATGCAGCACGTCTTCGACGCGCGCGACAAGACCGAGTCCCCAGGGACCGATGGCGATCCCGGCGGCGAGATAACCGATGATCGCGCCGAGTCCCAGCGCACGCGACAGCGGTACGACAATGACCGCCGCGGCGAGGTAGATCAGGCTGGCAAGCAACCAGGCCGGTACGTGTTCCATCAGGCGGCCCTCCCTGAGCTTGCATTCGTGGTGCCGGCCACGTCGGCGACGCCGGTTGCGCAGCGCGGACGATCCGCGACCGGAATGTCCTGACACTCGGGCGCGTCCGCCATGGAAATCAGCTCGGGCCATTGCGGGTACGTGGCGAGCTTGCCGGCAAACGCGCTCACGTGGGCATCGAGTGCGGCATCGTCGCTGCGTCGCGCGCCAAAGAACACGTGCGGGGGCAGGAAGCGCATGTTGCACAGGCGCGCCATCTGCTCGTAGGGCGGCAGGAACGCCGAGAACTCGTGCTCGTTGTAGCCCTCGGGGCGATAGCTCGCCTTTGGCCCGCCGGCACTCGCCACGAGCCAGAAGTCCTTGTTCGCGAGCGCATGTCCGTCATGGCCGTACGCCCAGCCCCACGACAGCACTTCGTCGAGCCAGAGCTTCTGCAGCGGCGGCATGCTGTACCAGTAGATCGGATGGACGAGCACGACCAGGTCGGCACGCGCCACGCGCCGTTGTTCGGCCGCAATGTCGATGCTGAAGTCGGGATACGTCGAGTACAGGTCGTTGACGTCGACACCTGCGATGCTGCGAGCGGCGTCGAGCAGGCGGTGATTGACGCGAGAGTCGCGCCAGCGCGGGTGCGCCACGATGACATAGACGGCTCGCGTCGGCGCATCGTGACGGGGCGCGCCGTCGATGTCCGGGACGGCGGTGGGGAGAGGGGAAGGCGCGGGGGCAGTCATGCGGGGGAGCATACCGCATTCGTCTGGCGCCCGACATCACGTCGGGCACCGCCGGGCGTTGCCTGCGGCAGTCCATTCGAGATCGCGTCCGATACTGCTGCGTGGCGAACACAGACGCGATGTCAGGCTAAAGACTGCGGTCGCGAAGGCCGTTAAGGCAGGATAAGCGCTGCGCAGATTCTGCAGGCGGCGGCAGGCCGAACGGCATACCGCACGTCACACGACGAATAACCAGAACCCTGGCGCCGGTGGAGCATCCGTGCTCACGCCGGCGCAATACCGACATGTCGCCGCAATCCTTTCGTACTACCGTCAATCTGATCTATCACGGCCGCAACGTCGCGCTGGCGCTTTTGCTCGTCGCCCTGATGTACAACCAGACGTTCTGGATCGTCGTGAGCGTTGCTGCGGCGGCGCTTTGCACCGGTGCGTTGCGCGAAGCGGCGCGGATGCCGGAGGAAGACGATCTGCCGCCGCGTCCGCTGGTCATCCAGGTACTGCGCATCTCGGTGCCGCTGCTGCTCACCATGTTCGCGCTAGGCTACGGCGCCGTGTGGATCAATCGCAATTTCGGCTGAGCCGGCCCTGCCCGCGCGCTCGCGCCTGGGCGCGAGGCGGGACAGCAAGCGGCGCGATTACGACTGCGCCGAAAGCGCGTCGCGCGACTTGTGCAGCAGCGCGTTGCGGCGCGCATACGTGAAATAGATCCCCAAGCCGATGACGAGCCACACCACGAAGGCGACCCATGTGGTCGCTTGCAGGTGCGCCATCAGGAACAGGCACAGACCGGCGGAGATAAGCGGCACGACCGGGGCGCCGGGCACGCGGAACGCGCGCGGCAGGTCCGGGTGCGTGCGACGCAGCACCAGCACGGCGACCGACACCAGCGCGAACGCCGACAGCGTGCCGATATTGATCAGCTCGGCGAGCACGCCCAGCGGCACGAAGCCCGCGATGACGGCGAACACCACACCAATGATCCACGTGCCGGCGAATGGCGTTTTGTGCGTCGGATGAATGCGCGAGAGCAGCGGCGGCAGCAGGCCGTCGCGCGACATGGCATACGTAATGCGGGTCTGGCCGTAGGTCATCACCAGGATCACGGTCGTCATGCCGAGAATCGCGCCCAGATCGACGAAGCCCGCGATCCAGTTCTGACCGGCATATTGCAGCGCCAGCGACACCGGGTGGTCCACGCCCGCGAACTTCGCGAACGGCACGATGCCGGTCATGATCGCGGCGACCGCCACATACAGCAGCGTGCAGACGATGAGCGAGCCGATTATGCCGATGGGCAGATCGCGCCCCGGATTGCGGACTTCTTCCGCTGCCGACGTCACGGCGTCGAAGCCGATGAACGCGAAGAACACGAGCGCGGCGGCGTTGAACATGCCGCCGGTGCCGAACGGCATGAACGGTGTCCAGTTGGCCGGTTTGACATGCCATACGCCCACCGCGATGAACAGCAGCACGACGCCGATCTTGATCGCCACCATCAGATTGTTGATGCGGGCGGACTCACGCACGCCGTACGACAGGACCCACGTGATGAGCAGCATGATGACCACGGCGGGCAGGTTGATGAAGGTCGTGATGCCGGGCACGCTGCCGGGTGCTGCCGTGATGGCGGCGGGCAAATGCAGACCGAAGCCTGCCGCGAGCGACTGGAAGTAGCCCGACCACCCGACTGAGACGGCCGACGAGGCCAGCCCGTACTCGAGCATCAGATCCCAGCCGATGATCCACGCGACGATCTCGCCGAGCGTGGCATAGCTGTAGGTGTAGATCGATCCCGAGACGGGAATCGTCGACGCGAATTCCGCGTAACACAGGGCCGCGAAGCCGCAAGCGGTTGCCGCGATGATGAACGAGAGCGTGAGCGCGGGGCCGGCGGTGAGGGCGCCGGTGCCTGTGAGCACGAAAATGCCGGTGCCGATGATGGCGCCGATGCCCATCAGGACCAGATCGACCGGGCCCAGCACCTTTTTGAGACTGCCGGTACGGCTCGCGACCAGCATGTTCTCGATGTTTTTGGTTCGAAAAAGACTCATGACCTACAAAAGGTTCCTGCAACGTATGCCCCTGGCGTTCGCGTGGCGCGCCATCGGGGAATCCACGGGAGAGGCCTCCCGCGACCTGGCTGCAAGGGCACCCCGGGCTTGTGGCCGCTCGTTCCCATGCCTGGCGGAACACCACAGGGTGAGTCGAACCTCCTCGTTGCGCTAACGTCGCCGGTGCGCACGGCACCGGTCTGTCGGCCGTCGGTAGCGTGCATGGGGATGCGCGCCGGATGCGGCAAGACGATAGGCAACCACGGCGCGCGCTACGCGCACCGGGGCGGGACGAACACGATCGAGACTTACGGAGGATCCTGCCGGACTGCCGTGTGCGTGGCGACTGTCGCCGTGGCACATCGGAGAAGGGTGGGTCTGCAAGGTGGGTGCCCGTTCGACGCCGTGGCGTCGTTCGGGCGAAGGCTCGCTGTCCTGCGGTCCGGCCATCGGTGCCTGATCGGCGCCTCCGCCTGGCCGGAATTGCTCATATTTTAAGCGATTTTTCCCAAGGTGCGTACAGCGTCTGCTGAATTGGGGGCACATGGATGGAGGAGCCGTGGTGCGAGGGCCGCCGCGTCGCAGACAGGGCGACGCGCGCGGTTGGCGGGGTCAGTGGTTGGAACCGCCGGGGCCACCGCCCCCCGGACCGCCGCCGGGCGGACGTCCACCATGTCCACCGCTCTGTCCGCCTGCGCGTCCCCCGCCTCGCCCACGGTCATAGTCTGCGCGATTCCCCCCACCAGGCGGACGCGGACCCGCACTACCGCCGCCTCCCTGTGGGCGCGGCCCTGCGCCGGGATAGTGGCCCCCGGGCGGACGCGGTCCGGCACCTGGATAGTAGTGCCCCGGCGGCCGCGGTCGCGGAGGCGGGCGTTGCCAGTAGCGCTGATCGTGATACCACGGCCGGCCACGATAATAGTTGCCCCAGTACGCGCCGATCGAGAACGTCACGATGGGCAGCCCGATCATCGGGCCGTAGTTGAGCACGGGCACCGGGCTGCCCTGATACGGATAGCTGAGCAGCGCCGCGTAGATCCAGCCGCGCGCGCCGGGCAGGCCGATGTCGCACCACGAGTAATCGGACAGACAGCCGTAGACCGTCACGGGCATGCCCGCGCCGGTCTGGGCGACAACCGGGTAATCGACGGCCGGACCGGCGCGCACGTTGGCCGGCGCGTTGATCACCGCCTGCCCGGACTGCGCCGACGCCGCCTCCGGCAGCGCGACCAGCATCATGGCGCCCGCGAGCACGAGCGGCAAAGTCCATGTCTTCATGTCCGTCTCCTTGTCGTGACGGCGGTGCGTCCGGCACCCGTGACGCGCGGGCGGAACAGCGCCTTCGAAACGTGTCGATCAGTACAGCACGACCGAGCGGATCGACTCGCCGCGCTTCATCAGATCGAAGCCTTCGTTGATCTGGTCCAGACGCAGCGTGTGCGTGATCAGGTCGTCGATGTTGATCTTACCCTCCATATACCAGTCGACGATTTTCGGCACGTCGGTGCGACCGCGCGCCCCGCCGAACGCCGACCCCTTCCACTCGCGGCCCGTCACCAGCTGGAACGGACGCGTGCTGATCTCCTGACCCGCGGCGGCCACGCCAATGATGAACGACTGGCCCCACCCCTTGTGGCAGCATTCGAGCGCCTGACGCATGGTCGTCACGTTGCCGATGCACTCGAACGAGTAATCGGCGCCGCCGTCGGTCAATTGCACGATCGTGTCGACGACGTTTTCGACCTCATTCGGATTGATGAAGTGCGTCATGCCGAACTTCTTGGCGAGTGCCACGCGCCCCGGGTTGATATCGACGCCAATGATCTTGTCGGCACCGACCATCTTCGCGCCCTGGATCACGTTCAGGCCAATGCCGCCGAGGCCGAACACCACGACGTTCGCCCCCGCCTCGACCTTCGCCGAATAGACCACGGCGCCCACGCCGGTCGTCACGCCGCAACCGATGTAGCAGACCTTGTCGAACGGTGCGTCCGAGCGGACCTTCGCGACGGCGATTTCCGGCACGACGATGTAGTTAGAGAACGTGGACGTGCCCATGTAATGGAAGATGGGCTTACCGTCGAGCGAGAAGCGCGACGTGGCATCCGGCATCAGGCCGCGGCCCTGCGTGCTGCGGATCGCCTGGCACAGGTTGGTCTTGCGCGACAGGCAGAACTTGCACTGGCGGCATTCGGGCGTGTACAGCGGAATGACGTGATCGTCTTTCTTCAGGGTGGTGACGCCCGGACCAACGTCGACGACGACGCCCGCGCCCTCGTGCCCGAGAATGGCGGGGAAGATACCTTCCGGATCGGCGCCGGAGAGTGTGTAGTAGTCCGTATGGCAGATGCCGGTGGCCTTGATCTCGATCAACACCTCGCCGGCGCGCGGCCCTTCCAGATCGACTTCCTCGATGGTCAGGGGTTTGCCGGCTTCCCAGGCAATGGCGGCTTTGGTCTTCATGGCGATAATCCTCGTTGCAACGTCGTTCGGGGGAGTCCCTTCGCGACGTAACATACCGCGTTCTCAAGACGCGCGCGAGTCTTGACACGCCATGTCTGCGGAAATAGCGGGGCCGGGGGTACGGATTGCGTGACGGCGGCGCGAGCGTCAGCGTCGCGCGCCGCTGCCCAGCGGTGCCACGATGTGATAAAAGCCGCCCATGTCGACCGGCCGAGCGAACCAGAATCCCTGCGCTTCGTCGCACCCCAGCTCGGTGAGCCGCTGGGCCTGCGCCTGCGTCTCCACGCCCTCGGCCGTCACGCGCAGGCCGAGCGAGTGGGCCATCGCAACAATCGCGCTCACGATGGCATGGCTGTGGGCATGCGTGAGCATGTCGCGCACGAAAGTCTGGTCGATCTTGAGGCGATTGACGGGGAAACGGGTCAGATAGGCGAGGCTGGCATACCCCGTGCCGAAGTCGTCGACGGCGATCTCGACACCCATGTCGTGCAGTGAGCGCAGACAACCGACCGCGGCGCTCGAGTCCCCGAGCAGCACGGTTTCCGTGATCTCGATCTCCAGGTGGCGAGGTTCCAGCGCATGCGCGCTCAGGGCACGCTCGACCATGCCCACGACGTCCTGCCGTGCGAACTGCTGCGCCGACACGTTGACGGAGATGCGCGGCAGATGGCCGCACCGCCGCAGCAGACGGCTCGCCTCGCGGCAGGCCGTTTGCATCACCCATTCGCCCAGCGGCAGGATCAGTCCCGAGGTTTCCGCGATCGGGATGAATTCTGCCGGCCCGATGACCCCCAGCGCCGGGTGACGCCAGCGCAGAAGCGTTTCCGCGTGGCGGATCTCGCCGTCGGACAGACTGACTTGCGGCTGGTACACGAGATTCAGTTGCGTGTGCGCCTGCTCATGCACCGCGACGCGCAACAGACTCTCGAGTTCGTTGCGCCGCCGCGTCTGCGCGTCCATCTCGCTGCTGAAGACGCGCAATCCGCCACCGGCGGCGCTGGCGATACCCAGCGCAATGTGGGCGCGGCGCAGCAGCGTGTCGGGGGTATGGCCGTGTTCGGGATAGCTGACCAAGCCGATGCTCGCGTCGAGCGCGACGGCATTCTGGTCGACGTCGGCCCATTGGGCGAGCCGTGCCTGAATTCGAGCGGCGAACAGACGCGCGCCGTCGCCCGTTTCGTTGGTGACGATGACGAAACGGCTGCCGCCGAGGCACGCGAGGGCGTCTTCGGGGCCGCTGGCTTCGCGCAGGCGTTCGGCGGCGATGCGCAGCGCCAGCTCTGCGGTCGGTGGACCGAAGGTGCTGCGCAATTGGCGCAGGTGATCGAGTTCGACCAGCAAAACCGTCAGCCCGACCTGCTGGCGCGCGCACCGATGAATCGCCAGTTCGAGCCGTTCGTTGAGCAGCGTCTGGTTGGGCAACTGGGTGACCGGGTCGTGATGCGTGACGTACCAGAGCCGGGACGCCACCTGCACCTGTTGCGAGAGGTCGAGCACGATGCCCACCCAGCGTCGTTCGCCGGGGGCATGTTCGACGCAGGAAAGCGCTAGCCGTACGGGCAGCCAGCTGCGCACATGTGTGAGCAGATGCCATTCGTCGTCGTACGGTACCGCTTCGGTGGCCGACAGACTGGCCAGCGCTGGCAGGCGACGACGCGTCAGCTCGGACGGATCGAGCAACGACAGGAAGCTGCGCTTGCCCAGCAGGTCATCGGGGCGATGGCCCGTCAGCCGCGTGAACGCGCCGTTCATTCGCTCGAGCATGCCGTCGTCCGTGCAAACGAACATGGCATAGGGCGCACTGTCGAGCGCGGCGCGGCTCAACTCGGCTTGTACGTCGGGCACCCGACGAGGCACGGGATCGTTCATGCCCGGTCCCCCCGAAAGCCGGCCAAGCCGGACTTCAGGAACGTCATGCAACACCTCCCTGGCGTCGCGATTTTTATCTCGAAAATCGAGAGATCGGATCGCCAAATTTCTTTTGTTTTTCAAATGGTTGTGCGTACCATTCTGCCATGAGGAGAGCGCGCGCGGGCAAGGGAAAACGCGGGGGCGATGGGGGTTCCGAAAATGCGTGGGCACGCGCATGCTGTGGGCTGCGATCCGCCGCAGGCGCGCCTTGAATCGCGGCGGCCAGCGACGGCAAAACACCGCCCACGGCGGGGGCGACCGGGGGTATTTCTATGGCCCGAGCGCGATCCCTTCGGTATGATGCGGCCTGATTCACGCGGGTTTGCGCAGCACGCCGGTCAAGCCTCGCGTGACGTGCCCGCCACCACCGACATTCGGCAAAAGGAAGAGAGCGTTGCATAACGCGTGGACATCAACGAGCGGCATGACCCGGGGCCTCTGGCGAGAACGTCGGATGCCGCTTCGTCTGCGCGCGCCCCTGGCGTGTTTTCTGTGGCTCGTGTGCTGGGCCACGTTCGGCAGCGCATTTGCACAGACGCCGGAGCCCGCCGCTGCACCCAACGTGCGGGACGCCAACGTGCGACAGGTGGTGCTCGGCATCATCAGTTTCACCCGCTGGCCGACGGACCCCGCCAAGGTGCGACTGTGTGTGGTTGGCAATACCGACTACGCGCGCGATCTGCTCGCCGGGCCGTTGCCCACCCTGGGCTTGCCGGTCGAGGCGAAGCGTGTTGCGGTGACGGAGCCTGCCATTGGTTCGTTGTGCGACGCGTTGTATCTCGGTGCCGTGAGTGACACCGAGCGTCGGCAATTGCTGGCGAACCTCGCCGGTCACCCCATCCTGACGATCAGCGAGCGGAACGACTCGTGCACGCTCGGGGTCATGTTCTGCCTGAACGTCGATACGGAGCGAGTGACGTTCGACATCAACCTCGACACCGTTGCGCGAAGTGGCGTTCGTGTCCACCCCAACGTGCTCAAGCTGGCACGAAAGCCGGGGACACCATGACGACCCATCGTCCTTCATCCCCGCCCTTGCCGCCCGGCGCTTCGTCGGTCGCCGGCCTGCTGCCTGCCGATGCGTCGGCCGAAGGCGAACGTGAGCCGCCGTTGGCGACATCGCATCTCGCGGCGCCCGACCCGATGCGTGGTCGCCGGCCGTCGTTGCAGGGCATGCTGCGCCGTACCCACTTGCGTCTGGCCGTGTCCGCCGTCGTGCTCGCAGCGGTCTCGCTGTCGCTGGTGGCGTGGATCGCCTTGCGCGCGTATGCCGAGAACAATCTTCTGCTGATCGGGCGCTCGCTTGCCTACACCACGGAGGCCGCCGTCGTGTTTGGCGACCGCGTGGCGGCTCAGGAAGCGATTGCGCTCATCGCGAGCGACGAGGACCTTGTTCAGGTGCGGGTGTTCGATGCGAACAATGCGCCGTTCGCGCAGTGGCGTCGTCCCGACGGCGGCGCCCTGACACAAGTCGAGCGCGCGATCGCGAACTTCGCGCTGCCTGGCCCCGTGACAATGCCGATTCGTCATGATGGAAAAGTCGTCGGCACTATCGATGTGCAGGGGCAGGGGCATCAGTTCTTCCTTTTCCTGCTGAGCGGGGTAGGTGGCGTGCTCGCCTGCCTGCTGGTGACGTTCGCCGTGGCGAACGTCCTGGCCAAACGGATGCACCGCGATATCGTCAAACCGTTGCGGGCACTGGCGGAAGTGGCGCACGCGGTGCGCCGCGAGCGAGCGTTTCATCAGCGCGTGGCGGCGACGCCACTGGCCGAACTGAAGGAACTCGGCGATGACTTCAACGCACTGCTCGACGAATTCGAGGGGTGGCAGAATCACTTGCGCGCGCAAAATGCCACGCTCGCGCACCAGGCCAATCACGATCGGCTGACGGGGCTGCCGAACCGGGCGTATTTCGAATCGCGCCTGATGCAGGCGCTTGCCGACGCGCGCGAAATGGGCACGCACGTCGCGCTGCTCTATCTCGACAGCGACCGTTTCAAGGAAATCAACGACCAACGAGGGCACGGTGCGGGTGACGTGGTGTTGATGACCATTGCCGAGCGTCTGCGCCAGCCGCTGCGCGAGGGCGATCTGGTGGCGCGTCTGGGCGGCGACGAGTTCGCCGTCATGCTCGTGGGCGTGCGACAGACGTCGAATGCCGTGCGTCTCGCGCAGAGTCTGCTCGTGGCGATGGAAAAACCGATTGTGCTGCCGGATGGCGGCGAAATCGTCACATCGATGAGTATCGGTGTCGCGTTGTACCCGACCCACGCCGAGGACGCCGCCGCGCTGCTGCGCACGGCGGACGCGGCCATGTATCAGGCCAAGCGTGCTGGCGTTGGCACCTGGTTTGTGGCGGGGAGTCCCAAAGGGTGAACCAACGTGAATTGCACCATGCTGGATGAACACCATAACCATAATTGACGACCGGATGACACACTGCCATGGGGATCTGCTTTGGACTTCGCTGTTGAAACGCACGACACGCACGACTCGCATTCTGACCTTTCGCACCGCGCAATGGTGGCCCATGGCGCTCGCGCCCTCGCTCGATGGAAGGCGTTGGCTCGCAGGCTGATGGGGCTGGTGTGTCTGGTGGGATTTGCCGCCCTGGCGGGCTGCCAGACCACGCCCGTGCACGGCCTGACGGCCGAGCAGATCGCGGCGCTGAAATCTGAAGGCTTTACGCAAACCGAAGACGGTTGGGAGTTCGGCTTGTCCGACAAGGTGTTGTTCGATACCGACGAGTTTGTGATTCACGATGCGGCGCGCCAGACAGTGGCTCGCATCGGCCGCACGCTCCTGAAGGTTGGCCTGAACAGCGTGAGTGTCTATGGTTATACCGATTCAGTGGGCAGCGATACCTACAACGAGCAGCTTTCCGCCCGCCGCGCCGACGTGGTGGCCAACGTGCTGGTCGAGGCGGGCATGCAGCGTGCAGCCATTCAGACGATCGGGGCAGGCAAGCGCAATCCCGTTGCGGATAACAGCACGGCGACCGGCCGCGCCCAGAACCGGCGTGTTGCCATCGTGATCTCCACGCGCTGAGCGACGACACATCCCGTTTCGCTCTGCCAAACCTGGGGGGCCGTGGTCCCCTCGGTAGTGACGTCAACCTTTGCCAGCGACCACAATCAGGCACAATGGCGGCTGCCGCCGGGCGATTCCGGCTGAACTGCCCACGTTGTCCCGATGCTCCCGACGTTTCTGATTTCCCGGTCTTCCGCTGCCGACGGTATGCCTGCCCGCCTGCGCCGTGCGCGACCTGTTGTCCTGATCCGTGCACTGCTCGCTATCGTGGCGACGGCTGCGGCGACGACGGTCTTCGCGCAGAACGCGCGCGTCGGCGTGTGGGCGACGGCACCGCAAGCGGTGGCGCAACATCCAGCGGCGCCGTCGTTCAACCGAGCGCCGGCCGTGGGCGGGCGTACCGTGCGTCAGATCGTCTATCCAACACTCTCGGGCAGTGAAGTCCGCGTGCGTTTTTCGAACGCTTACGGCACGCAGCCGCTGGTGATCGAGCGGGCGAGCCTCGCTGTGGCACTACGCGGCGCGGCTGTCGATGCCGGTAGTCTGCGCGAGATGACGTTCGGCGCTCAGCCGACGGCGCGGATCGCACCGGGGGCCTCGCTCGAGAGCGACCCGTTGCCGTTCGCAGTTCGCGCCGGAACGCCACTGGCGGTCAGCCTGTTCACGCGCGAAGCCACCCCCCCGACGACTTGGCACAAGATTGCGCAGGAGACGGCGTTTCTGAGTGGCGCCGGTGACTTTGTCGATGCGGCACAGGCATCGGCTTATCCGAAGCGCTTCACGAATACACTTTGGCTGGCCGGCGTCAGCGTGGTGCCGGAGCGGCCCGCACAAGCGATCGTCGCCATCGGCGACTCGATCACGGACGGCATGCGCAGCACGCTGAATGCGAATCGGCGTTGGCCGGATGGGCTGGCGCGGCGGCTCGAGAATGCCGGACGGCGCGATATTGCCGTGCTCAATCTCGGCATCAGCGGCAATCGCCTGCTGCACGATTCGGCCTGCTACGGCGAGCGGCTCGTCGCTCGCTTCCGGCGCGACGCGTTGGAACAGCCCGGCGTGCGAACCGTCGTCGTGCAAATCGGCATCAACGATATCAATTTCGGTTACGTGCCGCCCCATGCGGGGCTCGACTGCGATGTGCCGCATGTGATCGTGACCGCACCCGAGATGATCGCGGGGTATCAATCGCTGATCGCCGCCGCGCGCTCGCGCCACGTTCGCATCCTCGGCACGACCATCCCGCCGGGCAAACTGCCGCCCGAGCGCGAGGCGGTGCGTGACGCCGTCAACCAATGGGTGCGAACGAGCGGGGCCTTTGACGGCGTCATCGATTTCGACGCCGCGCTGCGCGATCCCGCCCAGCCCACGCGCATGTTGCCGCGTCTCGATAGCGGCGACGGCACCCACCCCAGCGATGCGGGCTACGCCGCCATGGCCGACGCCGTGCCCCTGCCGCTGGTCCTCGGCGGGGCGAAGTAAGCGCAAGACAACGCGTTGTCAGCCCTCACGCCTTACGCCGATCGTGATGTGTTGCAAGCGCTCGACATCGGGCGAATGCAACCACGCCGGATGAGCGAGGCAGTGGCGGAACAGCGCAGTCGCGTCGTCTCCCCAATACAGCACCCCGTCGAACGCGAACGTCGGTACGCCAAACACGCCTGCGGCCATCGCGGCGTCAGTGTTTTCGCGCAAGGCGGCCTTGACCGCCGGAGCTTCCGTCAGGGCGACGGCTTCGTCGGCGCGCAGCCCAAGGCGTTCGCTTAGATCCTGCCAGCCCTGCGGGTCGGTGACATCGCGCCCTTCGGCCCAAATGAAACGGTAGATCGTACGCACCACGTCATGGGTCGCGCCGAGCGCTATCGCCAGGCGCAGTACACGGATCGGATGAAATGGGTGGACGGGCGGCATTCGGTACTTAATGCCGTCTTGCTCGGCGCGGAACTGCGCCATGCGGTACGTGAAGAGGCGTTTGTGCGGTGTCTCTGCCGGCCCCTGCGTTTGCAGATGCGCAAGGATCGCGCCGAGCACGATCGGCTTGAGGTCGATGTCGAGCCAGCGCGGCAGCGTGTCGAACCGCTCGAATTGCAGGTACGAGAAGGGGGATGCGAAATCGAAATACCACTGTGCGCGGCGCGCGGGGGTGTTGGCAGCTTGCGACATGGGGCTCGGTCTCCGGGGTAGGGGGTCTGATCGACGCTTCTCGGGTTTCGGAGAGTGTAGCGGCTCACGGCAGGGGTTGGCTTGCGGTGTCATGCGCCAGTGCAGGCGCAAACGCGGGGGGAACAGCGCCTTCGATTCGGGACGTGACGTGCGGCGGGGATAATTATCGCAATTTTAGATAATTCGTATCCGATATAACGATTTTTATTATTGAATAGACGTTCGTAGACTTGTAGTCATTCCAGAAGAGAGGCTGCGATGACAACAAAAACCGATACGACTCACCCCCCCACGGCCAGCCGTCCCAACGCGCTGGTACCGGATCGTCAGAATCCGTGGGCAGGTCTGATTCTCTCGACCGTCATCGCATTTGTCGCGCTGTTGCTGGGGCGTCAGATGCCGTTGGTCGGCGGCCCCGTGTTCGGCATTTTGCTGGGCATCGTCGTTCGTAACGTGTTCTCGCCCGGTGCACGCTATGAAGCGGGTATCCGGTTCGCCTCGAAGTATGTGCTTCAGTGGTCGATCATCGCCCTCGGCTTCGGCCTGAGCCTGTCGCAGGTCGCCCATACGGGACTGGAGTCCCTGGCAGTCACGGCCGTGACGGTCACCGCCGCCGGTCTGTCGGCCTGGGCGCTGGGCCGCGCACTGGGCGTGGGCGGCAAGCTCAAGCTGCTCATCGGCATCGGCACGGCGATCTGCGGCGGATCGGCCATCGCGGCCGTCACCCCCATCATCAAGCCGGACGACCACGAAACGGCGTTCGCGATCTCGACGATCTTCCTGTTCAATATTGCGGCCGTGGTGCTGTTCCCGATGCTCGGTCACCTGTTGCATCTGTCCGATCTGGGATTTGGTATGTGGGCGGGTACGGCGATCAACGATACCTCGTCGGTGGTCGCTGCCGGTTACAGCTACAGCAAGACCGCAGGCGACTACGCGACCATCGTCAAGCTCACGCGTGCCACGCTGATCATCCCTATCTGTCTGGCGCTGGCAGCGATTGTGGCGTACCGCGCCAAGCGTGCCGGGGCCGCCAACTTCAGCCTCGCCCGCATCTTCCCGTGGTTCATTCTCGGCTTCCTGGTCGCATCGGGGGCGCGCACGGCAGGGTTTGTGCCGGCTGAACTGCAACCCTGGATTCACGATGCGGCCGAATTCCTGATCATTGTCGCCCTCACGGCCATTGGCCTGTCATCGAACCTGCGTCGCATGGCATCGACCGGCCTGCGTCCTATCCTGCTGGGGCTGGGCGTATGGGCCGCCGTGTCGGTGAGCAGTCTGGCGGTGCAGCTGGCCATGGGGCAGCTCTGACGCGCCGGCAGACGGACGTCATGCTCAAGTAGGGCGGATCCGGCGGTCGAGCCGGGTTACGTCGCCTAGAATGGAATCACGGACGGCCGCGGGTCGTCCGTGATGCCTTTCGGGAGGCCGTCATGACAACGTCTTTTGGTGAGATGTGGTACACGATCGGTGCCCTGGCCGTGATCGTGCTGCTGGCCGGGATGGTGTGGGAGTTGGGGCTGTGGTGGACACGTCACCCCAATCATCGCGCGGTGCAGCGAGTCGAGCACGCGTGGGCGAGAATTCGTCACCCTCGGCATTGATGGTCGGACATTCGGTGTTTCGGACCATTCGCGCTGGATTCACGCCCGTCGGCTGACGTGCGTCGGCCGACGGGCGGGCGTTGGCTGCGCCGCTCAGTCCAGCTTCAAATGCTGCGGCACGTTGGGGTCCCAGCGTTCGAGATCTTCGAGCGGATAAGGCTTGCTGCCATGCAGCGCGCGCTTGATGCGGCTCTTGCCGCTGGGGCGGGGGACGTTAGGCAGCGCGGCACCGGCCGGCGTACCGGCCAGATCGAGGTAGTCGCGCTTGAACTCGGCCTGCGTCATCCCCCACTTCATCAAGAACTCGCGACTGCCGCGATTCTTCACCACACGTCCGGTCGAGCGGCAGCCGAAGTGATACACGACGCTTTTGCCCACGATACGGAAGGTGCGGCAGCCGAGGAGCCACAACTTCATCAGAAAGTCGTCGTCGCTGCTCATGCCCGGCCCGAATTCGATGCTGTAGCCGCCGACCAGATGCCATAGCCCGCGGCTCACCAGCGTGGGCTGCGTGGGCACGCCGTTCACGTCGCCGCGGTTCAGCGAGGCGGCGAAGGCCAGCAGGGCGGTTTCGTCAAACGACTGCGGGGTCGTGCCGAAGTCGTGCGATACCACTTGTTTGCTGACGCCGGCGTTCGGTTCGATCATCACCGACGAGAGGTAATAGATCGGCGTGTCGAGCGTACGGGCGGCGTCGATGAGCGCGGTGTCCCAGCCGGGGGTGACGAACATGTCGTCGTTCAGGAAGAGCAACTGATCGTGCGATGCCAGTGGCGCAAGCTGATTCAGCGCGAGGCAGACCCCCACGTTGCCGACGCTGTGCGTGTGACGCAAGCCCTGTTCGCGCACCCACGCCAGCGTGCCGTCGCTCCCATCGTTGACGTGCACGAGGATTTCATGCGCCTCGCCGGAATGACGGCGAACGCTATCGATGCAAAGCTTGAGGAACGGCAGGTTGTTCCAGGTCGGGATCAGGATGCTTAGCATGGGGGAGGGCGTGAATGCCGGGCGACTGAGGCCTTGTCGTTGGCCGTGTCGACCGAAGGGTCGACAGGATAGGCGAAGGCTGCGAACAACGCCAACATCGTCGAGTAGAAACCGACGGTGACCTTCAGATTGAACGTCTCGACGGTCAAGCCGAAGATGGCAAAGGCAACGGCGGTCATCAGTCCCATGAGGGCGGCTCGCTGCTCGGCATGACCTTCGCGAACTCGTGCGGCGCGACTGAAGAAATAGGCAGGGCCAAGGTAGACCCCAAGAATGCACAACACACCCAGCAAGCCGTAGTCAACGGCGTAAGCCAGGATCTGATTGTGAACCTCGCCCTTGCCGTAGTCGGCCGCCAGCGGTGTCAACGTACCCGCCGCTGCCATCGCGGGCATGGCGTCTCGATAACCATGCGCGCCTAATCCCAGCACCGGTCGCTCCTCAATGAGCTTGCCCGCCGCTTTCCATAACTCAAGCCGGATGCCGACGGACGTATCGGGTTTGCCGGCCGCCAGACTGATCAGGTCCGTCCGGACCTCTTCAAACCGATCGCGAACCATTTGCGACGCGAAGGTGCTCGCCAGCAATAGGGCGACGACGAGCGCGATCCCACGTCGACGTGACAGGCTGGACGGATGCCTATGCCATAGTGTCCAGACGGCCAGCAAACAAGGCAACGCAATCCATCCTCCTCGGGATTGGCTGGCCCAGGATGCGTATCCGCCCGCGGCGGCACCGAGCACCTTGAGGGCGACGATCCACGGCCTGTCATGCGATAGCCAATGAATCGAGACCAACGAGAGACTGCCAAGCAGCAACGCGATGTCGCCGAAATGAATCGGGTTCAGAAATGAGCTCTCGGCGCGTGCGGCGAGGAGGTCGGTCGTCGAGTACAACGCGAGGATGGCCGCCGCAATGGCCCCAACGCCGAAGGTCAGATCAATCCACTTCGGCATGACGTCGACAATTCGGCGTAGTCCGAAAAAAACGATGACTGCGAGGAGAAAGCGCACGGGAGAGTCGAGCGTATTGGCGACAATCTTGCCGTGGAGCGTTTCGACGATCAGGACGGCGAAGAACGGCAGGCACAGCGAGAGGACGAACACGCGAACCGGGCGGTTCGCCTTGATAAGCGAGCAAACTTCCCCTCGCTGACGATCCGTCATGAGGATGACGGCGCCCAGTGCCACGGTCAGGAACATGATCGTGTTCCCGCCACGCTGAATCGCGAGCGCTGCGGCGGGGAAAAGCACAATCAGCGTGCCGAAAATCTTCGCATAAAGATGCCGGTTCGCGAGAGGCACCGGCGCTACGGACTTGCTCATGGGATAACTGGCGGACTTCGGGAATTTGCTTTGCACGAAGTATGCCAGAAATGCTCGGCCTGCCCCATTTTCGTCGACGGTGCCGAGCCTCCCGGGCGCAAATGGGAGGTGACGGAAACACGAGCACTACAAATTCATCGCCCCCAGCACGCCGCACAGATGCAGCGCCACGTGAGTCCAGGCGGCTTCATCGTACGACTGGCCTTCGCGGGCCAGCCGCTGTGCCTCGTGAAAGGCGCGCCAGAGGGCGGCGGCGCTCGACGGGGTGCCGCCGGCCAACTGATATTGGCGTTGCAGGGCCTCCGCCAGCCATGGCTGCTCATGGGCACAGGCCTCGGCGTACGCCTCGACCGCGACACGGGCATAAGGGTCGCCTGCGGGATCCAGCACGACCGGCTGGCGGGGGGCCGAGCGCGGGATAGCGGACAGGATGTGGCGCTCGACGGTGCTGTGGCGGGTGGCGTGATGTTTCATCAATGAAGATCTCGTCTCGTTGACCGCGCCAAGGCCGCTGGCGCGGAATCGCTTGCGCGGACTCAGTCGCTTTCCATCTCTCGGATGAACAGCATGGCGGCATGCTTGGCCTGATCGATGCTGGTGAAGGTCCGGCCGTCCATGGGCCAAACGTCGACCAGCACCGCATAATTGCCGGGCTGATCGGCCTGCATGATGCGTATGTAATGCTGCCGGAACACGCAGCGAGCAAGTTCCACGGTCGGATGCGGTCGGTGGAAATGGGCGATGGCCATGACAGTCTCCAGAAATTCGGCCCTCCGGCCTCGACGGGCCGTTGCAAGACATGCAGCAAATCTCGTGCCAAGCCTCTCGAGACGATTAAGTGCATGATTTGTAAGGGACGCGGTGCCGCTTGCCACCGACGCCCAACGTAAAACGTTACGGAAACGAAACACGGCGGGAACGCTCGGCCGTAACAACCTTTCCCGGATGTCGCATGCCAGGCCATTTCGGGTGCCGGTTTTCTGTTCCCGCTAGAATCAGGGACTCCCGGCACTCACGACCGCCCATCACACCGCATGAACCTGCGATTTCTCGAAACCTTCGTCTGGCTCGCCAAGCTGCGTAATTTCCGTCTGACGGCTGCACGTCTGCACACCACGCAGGCGGGTGTGTCGAGCCGGATCGCGTCGCTGGAGCAGAGCTTCGGGGTGCGTCTGTTCGACCGCAGCGCCCGGGAGGTCACGCTCACGGCGGCCGGGCAGAAGGCGCTGGCGTATGCGGAGCGCATCGTCATGCTCGGGCAGGAGATGAAACGCGAGTTGACCGATCCCGACATGCCGCCGGGGGTGCTCAAGATCGGTGTGGTCGAGTCGATCGTCCATAGCTGGTTTCCGGATCTGGCCGCGCGAATTCGCCATGAATACCCGCA
This sequence comes from Pandoraea sp. XJJ-1, assembly GCF_026802345.1. Classification (NCBI taxonomy): domain Bacteria; kingdom Pseudomonadati; phylum Pseudomonadota; class Betaproteobacteria; order Burkholderiales; family Burkholderiaceae; genus Pandoraea; species Pandoraea sp. XJJ-1. The sequence continues at coordinate 4,565,344 of NZ_CP113827.1, read as the reverse complement.
ACTCGAGATCGAAGTCACCAGCGAGACGACCATTCGTCTTTGCAAGCAACTCGAAGCCGGTACGCTCGACCTCGCGTTGCAAACCGACGTTCTGCACGGTGCCGGTATCGAGAATTTGCCGTTGGCCGAATTTCCGATGCGCTGGGTGGCGAGCCCGAAGCTCAATCTCGAAGGCGAAACGCTCGATGTGGCCGATCTGGCGGCGTACCCGCTGGTGAGCTTTTCGCGCAACTCCGGCCCGCACAAGACCCTTGAACGCATGTTCTCGGTGGCGGCCGAGCGGCCCGTGCGCGTGAACTGCATGACCTCGGTCGCGGCCATCATCCGGCTGGTCGTGGACGGCTTCGGCGTGGCGATGCTGCCGCCAGCCATCATTCAGCGCGAACTGGGCGAGCACAGCCTGCATTTGCTGCGCGTGAACGCCCATTTCCCCAATCTCTCGTTCGTCGGGTCGTTCCGCCAGGGCGCACTGCTCGCCGAAAACGTGGCGCGCCTCGCGCAACGCACGGCCAGCGAGTTTGCCCTGAACATGGGGCCGGATATCGCCATCCCGCCCGCTGCCGCCATGACCGCCCCGGCCTGGGGCGCCATCGAATCCTGAGCCTTGCGCGCTTGGCGCTGACCGTCGCGATGCCGGGTGCGCACCTGCCCCGCGCAACCGGCGTCCGACATCAGTCATAAGAATTTGCTGTCGCGGCGAATTTGATTTCTTGTTGGACGCGTTTTCCCCCGTTTTGCACACTCGGCGAGACGGTCGACCCGCTTGTATGGCGTGTTGGCCGGCCTCCCGATTGTTGAAACCGATGGAATGCCTCATGACTGCGACTGCTCCCCGCGCCCAACTCTGCATCTGGACGAATATCGATCCGGCGTTCGACGCTGACTTCAACCGCTGGTACGACCGCGAACACATGCAGGAGCGTGTGGCCATCCCGGGCTTCCAGTTCGCTCGTCGCTTCAAGGCCCTGCACGACTGCGCGCGTCCCTACCTGGCGCTCTATTGCACGCAACACGCCGCCGTCTTCACCAGCGACCCTTACGCCCAAGCTTTCCAGCATCAGACCGAATGGTCGCTGCGCAACTTCGCGCGCATGCAGGGCACGCAGCGCCGTGTCGGCACGCTCGACGTCGAGGCGGGCGAAGGCCAGGGGGGCATGCTGGCCATGTTCGTGCTGAGCGAGGCGGTCGTCGCCCAGGCACATGCGCGGCTGGGCGCGCAGCTCGCCGAGCTCGCTCAGGGCGACGGTATTGTCCGCGCCACGCTGCAGGTCACCGTGCCGAGGCTGTCCGTCTCGCTCACCGCCAAGGACGCGCCGCTGCCACCTGCCGATGCCGTCGTAATGATCGAAGGCACGGACCAGGACGCGGTGCGCACCGCCGCGCAAACGCTCGCCGCCGCCTACGGGGTCCCGGCCGGTGAAGTCACCCGCTTTGCCATGTTGTGGCGTCTCGGCGCCAACGACGACTGACGTCCCGCCATCCTCTCGCGAGATCCGGCCGTCCGGTGGGTCCCGCAGACACTCTGGAGCCATCCATGACAACGTATTCCGATACCCGCGACGCTCGGCAAACCGACGCCGTCACCGCCTCCACCGCTGCCGCCACCGGCCATGCGAGCCCGAAAAAAGGGCGGCTCGCGACCGCCAGCATGGTAGGTACCACGCTCGAGTGGTACGACTTCACCGTCTACAACACGCTGGCGGCGCTGGTGTTCAACCATTTGTTCTTCCCGTCGGTCGACCCGCTGGTCGGCACCATTCTCGCCCTGTCGACCTATGCCGTGGGCTACGTGTCGAGGCCGCTTGGCGGCTTCGTGTTCGGCAACCTCGGCGACAAGGTCGGACGGCGCGCGGTGCTGGTGCTCACACTCGTGGTGATGGGCCTGACGACCGGCCTGATGGGCGTGCTGCCCACGTACGCGTCGATCGGTATCTGGAGTCCCGTGTTGCTCGTGGCGCTGCGCTTCGTGCAAGGCGTCGCGCTCGGCGGCGAGTGGGCGGGTGCGGTGTTGCTGTCGGTCGAGCATGGCGATCAGCGCAAGCGCGGCTTGAATGCGTCCTGGACGCAAGTCGGCCCATCGTTCGGCACGCTGATCGCGACGGGCCTCATCGCGCTCATCACGCTGTCGATTTCACCCGACGACTTCCTCGCGTGGGGTTGGCGCCTGCCGTTCCTGCTGAGCCTCGTGCTGGTCGGCTTCGGTCTGTGGGTGCGTCGCGGTGTGGAGGAAACGCCGATGTTCGAAGCGATGCAGCAGTCGGCGCGTCAGGCGGACATGCCGATTGCCGAAGTCTTCCGTTCGCACTGGCGTAACCTGCTGGTGGCCGGCGGCTCGCGCATCGGCTCGGACGTCCTCTACGCGATGCTGGTCGTCTTCACGCTGACGTATGTCACGGGAACGCTGCACCTCTCGCGTCCGCTCGCGCTCACGGCCGTGCTGGCCGGCACGGCGTGCAACGCGCTGACGGTGCCCCTGTTCGGCGCACTGTCCGATAAGCTGGGTCGCCGCCCGGTGTATGGCTTCGGTGTGCTGTGCGCGGTGATCTGGGCATACGGCTTCTTCGTGCTGCTCAATACGTCCCACCCGGCACTGATCGTGCTGGCGGTGGTGATCGGATTGGTGATTCACGCGATCATGTACGGGCCGCAGGCGGCCTTCGTCACCGAGCAATTCCCGACGCGGGTGCGCTACGCCGGTTCGTCACTGGCCTATACGCTCGCGGGGATTCTCGGGGGCGGCTTCGCACCGCTCATCATCGTGACGCTGTACAAGACATACGGCACGACGATTTCGGTGTCGCTGTACGTCACGCTGGCGCTCGCCGCCACGGCCGTCGCGCTCCTGGCCGCGCGCGAGACGGCACACCAGCCGCTCAAAGACTAAGGGGACCGGCTTCCCGAGTCAGGCTCACGGCACGCCCTCGGGCGTGCCGTTTTCGTTTGGCGGGCGCCTAGTGGAACGTCGATGCCGCAGGGGCCTGGCACAGCGCGGTCAGTCCGGCCAGATCGCCACGCTGCGCGAGTTGATGGACCTGCCGCGCAAAGCCATCGAGTGTCGGTACGTGATCGCTCAGTTCGCGTGCCCATTCCATCAGGTCGGTCATGGCGCCCATCGCAATCAACTGCCGGGCCTGATGCAGATGCTCGCCTGACGGACGCGCCCAGGACGTATCGCGCATCGGGCTCGCCTCGTCCCGGTCCGCGCCGCCTTCGTGCGCATCGGTACGCGCGAGACCGAGCAGGCGCGCGAGCGCGTTGCGCAGGTCGGCGAGTTCGATGGGCTTGAGCAGGCACGCGTCGTAACCGCTGCCCTCGACCATCTGCGGCGAGGCGGAAACGGCCAGCACGGGCACGTCGGGCCAGCGGCGGCGCGTGGCATGCGCCACGGCCAGCCCGTCGGCGTTGGGCATCATGTGATCGGTGAGCACGAGGTCCGGCGCCGTCTGATGCGCATTGCCCAGCGCGGCGATGAGCGCCACGCCATCGCCGAACGTGCGCACCGTGAAGCCCAGGCTCGCGAGTTCGTCATGCAGGAATTGCCGGATCTCCGGTGAATCTTCGGCGAGCCAGACGTGGCGCCCATGACCGTCGATCGGGGGCAGCGTATGGGGCGCGCCGGTGGGCCATGGCGGCACGAGATCGGCCTCGCGCGCCACGCGCAACGGCAACGTAAACGCCACACGCGTACCGACATCGGGCGTGCTGTCGACGGTGATCGTGCCACCCATGCGTTCCACCCATTGGCGCACGATGGCAAGCCCGAGGCCCACGCCGGGCAGGCGTCGCGCCCGGTCGAGTCTCGCGAACGGTTCGAAGACGCGCGGCAGGTCGTGCTTGGCGATGCCACAGCCAGAATCCTCGACGCCGAAACAGACCTGCATGAGATCGGCGCGCGTCGCGTCCGGCGTTGCTGAAAGCGAGAGGGTGATCGTTCCGTTGGCGGTGTACTTCGCCGCGTTGTCCAACAGATTTCCGAGCACCTGACGCACGCGCTTGGCGTCGAACGCGAGCAGCGGCGGCAGCGGCGCACGCACGTCGAGCAGGAAGGCGTTACCGTGCTTGCTGGCGAGACTCATGCCCTCGTGCGCCACGCCGTCGACGAACGCATGGGTGTAGACCGGCGCGACATGCAGCGGGTCGGCCGCGCCGCCGCTCGCGTATTCGATCAGGTCGTTGATCATGGCAAGCATGTGATGCGCGCTGCGGCGGATGATGCGTCCGCGGTCGGCGTCTTCGCGCCCGCCCGACTGCACCAGGTCGGCAAAGCCGATGATGGACGTAAGCGGCGTGCGCAGATCGTGACTGATGCGTGCAAGGAAGTCGCTCTTGGCGCTGTTGGCTTCGTCCGCGGCGATCAGGGCGGCCTGCAACTCGCGCGTGCGTGCGTCGACGGCGTTGGCGAGCCGCGCCTGCTCTTCGCGACGCGTCTGCAACACTTCGCGCTGCGCTGCGCGCTGTTCGCGCACGAGTTCGCGCGAACGTCCCGCCACGAGCATGGTGAGCATGAGCAGCACGGAGATGTTCGTGCTCCACGCCATCGCGGTATTGGCCAGCCAGTCTTCCGGCAGCAGGCCGTTGATGATCGCCAGCCGCCAGAACAGCACGAGGCAACCCGGCGAGAACGACAGCAGGCACAGCCGCGCGTTGGCGAAGCCGCGTCGCCAACCGTCTGCCAGCGACGCGACCCAGATGACGTTGAAGACCATGAGCAGTTGCAGGTGCGTGAACGCCGCCGCCCGATGATCGCCAAGTGCGACCCAGACGGCCATGACGGCCATGAGCCCGATCATGACGCGATACGTCCAGCGCCAGAGCCGCACGCGGTTCAGTCCGGCGAAGATGGTCACCATGGCGCTGAAGCACGCCACGGTCAGCGTCGAGAAGAAACTCGGCGCCCGCACGACGCATTCACCCCCTTGCGGCAGGAGATAGCGATACAGGAAGCCCTGAAACGCCATGTCCTGCGCGACCTGCGTCATCGTCGTGAGCGCGAGCAGCACGAACACGGGATCGCGTCGCGCAATGCCGAGCACGAGGGCGTACATCGCGACGGAAAGCATGGACCCCACCAGCAGCATGGCGATCATCGCATTGCGCGATTCGGCCAAGCGAAAGTCGTCCGGCCGCCAGAGCTGCGGCACCATGCTCACCGACGATCGCGATTCGACGCGCACAAGGAATGTCAGATGCTCGCCCGGCGCAAGCGTGATGGGGAAGACGGAGGTCTCCGACGCGATCGGGTGCCGGTCGAGCGGGACGGTGTGACCGGCCCGCCACCGGATCTCCGGCTCACGGCTGCCGACCGGCATCGCGTAATAGCGCACGTCTTCGAGCCGCACGATGCCGACGCTCAACCAACGCGTGAGCGGTGCCGTGCCGCGATTCTCGACACTGCCCGTCAGCCAGAACGCCGAGCGGCTGTAGCCCGGATTGAGCATGCGCGGAACGACCTGTCGCCAACCGGGCGCGGCCAGTGCCTGCGCGGCGTCGAGGCGACCGGACGGGTCTTCCAGCAAGCGCAATTGGGTGTCGAGCGCCAGCGGCGACGCCGCGTGCGCGAGATCGATGGGCGCGCTCGACGCAGGCGAGGGCGGTGCGGCCATGCTGGCACTGGCGCGCAGTACCAGAGCGACGAGGATAGCCGTCAGGGCCAGCCAGACGACGACTGTCCGGCGCAGCCCATGCGTCGGCAGGCGCAAGGACAAGACGTTCATGGGGCGGGCGGTGCCCCCGCGGTCTCGGACAGGTGTGGGACTTGCGCGGCCTGCTCGCGAAAGCCGCTTGGCGGCATGCCGAAGCGCTCGCGAAACGCGGTCGCGAAATTGGCGGCGCTCGCGAATCCGACGGCGGCGGCGATGTCCTGCACGTCGAGCGACGTCTCCGACAGCAAGCGGCGCGCTTCCTTCATGCGCTCCTCGCGCAGAAAGTCGAACACGGTCACGCCGACGCACCGTCGAAACGCCAGGTTGAGCCGGCGCGTGTTGGTGCCCACCGCGCTGGCGAGGCCGGCGAGTTCGGGCGTGGCGTCGAGACGGTCGAGCAGCAACGCGCGCGTGGCGCGAAACAACACGGCGTCGAGCGTATGCGCTTGCACGGGCAGCGGCGCGAGCTTGCTGCCGTCGCCGGCCGCGCTCGGCACTGGAACGGGCGTCGTTGCCTTCAGGTGGATCGACAGACGCAGGCGCACCTCTTCGAAATCGTAAGGCTTGGTGATGTAATCCACCGCGCCGGCCGTCAGTCCCGCCACACGTTCGCCGGGCAGGGCGGCCGCAGTCAGGAAGATCAGCGGAATGTGCCGGGTGCCGGGGTCGGCTTTGAGCAGGCGGCAGGCGCCAAGCCCGTCGCACACGGGCATGCGGATATCCATGAGAATCAGGTCGGGCTGCACGGTGCGGGCCTTGGTGTAGCCGTCGCGTCCGTCGTGCGCGATGTAGACGCGACAACCCTGCTGGCTGAGGAAGTCCATCAGCAGCATGCGGTCTTCCTGGTTGTCGTCGACGATGAGCACGCGCGCGCCCGACAACTGACGGGCATGCGGTGTGGCCGGCCATGCGTCGGCCGAAGGAAGGGCGACATGCGTGGCAAGCGGCTGTGGGGGCAGGGGGCGATCGCTCATGATGGCCGCCATTCTTTCACATTCGTCGATCGCGCTGCGCCGGGGTGGCGTGCGTGTCGGCGGGGGGTAAATAAATTTCCGTCGGGCAAACGTCATGTGCCGTCGGGCAAAGGTGCGATGATCGCCTGCGCGAGCGGCTCAGGTAAGGTCATTCGTCGGGTTCGTCGGGGCGAAGACCGGTGTGGGGCGATCGGGGGGTCGTCTACCGCCGGCGTGTCCCGTAGGGCGAGCCCGGCCCCCCCGGGGGGGCCGGCAAACGACACGAGCGCACACCCAAGGGCGGGCTTACTCCTGCGGCGTCCAGACGACGTTCGCGCCCACCGAGCACAGGTTCTCGACGAAGCGCGGATGCGCGCGCCGGATCGGATCGGCGTTCTTGATCGTCGATTGCCCGTCGATGCTGGCCGCCACCATCAGCAGCGCGATCGCCACGCGGATGATGTACGGACTCTCCACGACGGCGGGCGAGAGCGGCACGCCACCGAACGTGATCAGGCGGTGCGGATCGGACTGGAACACATGGGCGCCGAACTTCGACAACTCGGTCGACCAGCCCATCGCCCCGTCATAGACCTTGTTCCAGAACATGGCGCTGCCTTCGGCCTTCACCCCCAGCGCGATAAAGATCGGCAGCAGGTCGACCGGGAAATACGGCCAAGGCGCAGCTTCGACTTTCGTGAGGATGTTCTGCGTGAACGGCGCTTGCACCTTGAGCTTGCCCTGCGCGGTGGCTGTCGACCAGCCGTCGCGATGCTCGACTTTCACCCCGAACTTCGCGAAGGTGCGGTCGATGAGCGGGAACTGGTCCGGCGCCGTGTTCTTGACCGTGATTTCGCCGCCGGTGATGGCGCCGAGCGCCAGAAACGTCGTGATTTCATGAAAGTCTTCGGCGAAGCGGAATTCGCCGCCGCCGAAGCGCTCCACGCCTTCGATCGCGAGCTGCGACGTGCCGACGCCCTCAATGGGCACGCCCAGCATCTGCATGAAGCGGCAGAACTCCTGCACGTGCGGTTCCGACGCCGCGTTATTCAATTGCGAGCGGCCCCTGGCCGTTGCCGCGCACAGCACGAAGTTCTCCGTGGTGGTCACCGACGCGTAATCGAGCCAGTGATGGATCGCGGGGCGCGCCTCGTCCGCATGGATGAGCAGCGAGCCTTCGGTGCGCTCGACACGTCCGCCGAAATGCCGCAGCACTTCGATGTGCGGATCAATCTCGCGTACACCGAGCGTGCAGCCCTTGATGTTGTCTTCGATGCGCGCGACGCCAAAACGCGCGAGCAGCGGCGGCACGAGCATGATCGACGAGCGCATCTCTTCCGGCAGATGGTCCGTGCGCGGATCGAAGCGGGTATCGCGATGGTGGATGTCGAGCGTGCCGGCGCCGAAATCGACGTTCACCTCGCTGCCGAGCTGACGGAAGATGTCGAGGATCTTGCGAACGTCGGTGATCTCGGGCACGCCGATGAGGCGCACCGGCTGATCGGTAAGCAGCGTGGCGCACAGCACCGGGAGAACGGCGTTCTTGTTGGCGGAGGGGGTGATGCGGCCGCGTAGCGGCTGGCCGCCGTGGACTACCAGATGGGACATGGGCTTCCTTCGGGCTTCGTGCTTGAGTGTGTCAGGCGGGGGCGAAAGTAGCGTGCGGGCGCAGGCCCGTCGCGAACAGGCGCAATATACCCCCGATTCAGGGGAGTGTGCCAGGCGACCCCCATGCCCGTGGCGGGATTGCCGCGCCGCTTGACGGGCGACGGCTCGACGTGTCGTGGGGGGCGCCATCGCGGCGCCGGGGAAAGCCTATGCCCCCGTGCCCGCGAACGCCTCGGCAAAAATGGCGCGGAAGTCAGGCGTCTCCGCGGCGGCGGCGCGGGTGAGCACGCGTGCTTCGAGTTCGTCGAGGTGCGCCGTGGCGATCGCAATCGCCGCCTGCGTCTTGCCGTCACGCAACTGGCCGACGAGTTGGGCGTGCTCCGTGGGCGCGCAATGCATGAATTCCGCCGGATCGTACAGCGCCTTGTAAAGCTCCGTCTTGGCCACGAGCTGGCGCGCAAACGTATCGAGTTCGACACTCTGCGCCATGCCGATCAAGGTCAGATGAAACTCGCCCGCCAGGCGAATCGAGCGCTCGTGCGTGCCCTGCGCATGCGAACGGGCTTCCAACGCGACGTGCGCGTCGAGCGCCGCGAGCTGCGACGCACTCAATTGCCCGCAAAGGCTCGCAATCACACCGCTCTCCAGCACGCGGCGGGCGCGGTAGGTCTGCCGGATGGCGTCGAGCGACGGTTGCGGGACGAACGCGCCCCGGTTGGGTTCGAGCACCAGCTTGCCTTCGAAGCCGAGCCGGGCGAGCACCTTGCGCACGGCGCCGCGGGTGCAATCGAGCGCCTGCGCCAGGTTGCGCTCGCGCAGCGGCATGCCCGGCCGCAGCTTGCCGGAGAGCAGCGCCTGCGAAATGGCCGTGTAGACGCGCGCCTCGATCTGCTGTCCCGCGCTGCCCGACGTGCCGTCGTCGCCGGCCGCCAGGCCCGTGGCGGTCTCGGTCGCGGCTTTGGGGCGTGACGCGTCGCGCGGCGACGCCGGTGCTGCAGTGCGGCTCAAGCCTCATCTCCTGAATAGACGCGGTTCGCGTGGGTGTGGGGCGCATTGTACCCGGCCCCCTTCGCCTGTCGGCGCTGCCTCCCGGAAAACCCTCGGTTTCGGCTGTGCCGCGATGGCAACCTTGCATTTCGGCAAATCGTTGCCGATAATGGTCAACAAAAATGGTTAACCATTTGTTTGTGTGTGGTTGATAATATGGCGAATCGATCTACTGCGCCATGACACCGAACACCACCGAATTGGCCAAGCCAGCGGGGCGCCCACGGCGACGTGTGTGCGGCCGACCATTGAATTCCCTAGGGTCTGGAGACGTCATGAAACCTGTGCATTGCCTGGCCGCGCTTCCCATCGCGGCGTTTTACAGCGGCGGTTGGCTGGCCGAACATTTGGGCACCCGTTTGGCGGGGCTGCCTTTCCTGATGGCGTGGAATATCGTCTGGCTGCTGCTCACGTCGGCGGTCATGGTCGTGATGTTCCGCTTCGACGGTTCGCGCGAGTCTGCGCAGGATGCGCGCGAACACGACGGAGCGACATCATGAACGCCGCCCTGACCGTCATTGCGGCGTTCCTCGCCTTTGCGCTCTTCATCGGACTGCGCGCGCGGCGCGGTCGCACGATGAGTCTGGAGCAGTGGGCCGTGGGTGGCCGCGGCTTCGGCACGCTGCTTGTCTTCCTTCTGATGGCCGGCGAGGCGTTCTCGACCTTCACGTTCCTCGGCGCGAGCGGATGGGCGTACAGCAAGGGGCCCCCCGCCTTCTACATCCTCGCTTACGGCGCGCTCGCCTATCTGCTCGGCTACTGGATGCTGCCGGCGGCGTGGCGTCACGCAACGCGACATGGCTGCGTGTCGTTCTCCGACTTCTTCGCGACGGCCTACCGCTCGCGCGCGCTGGGTGTCGTCGTCTCGGTAGTCGCCGTGCTCGGCATGAGCGCGCTGCTGATCATTCAGTTGCGCGGACTGGGCATCATCGTGTCGGAAGCGTCGTACGGCACGGTTCCGCCGGTGGTCGCGATCTGGTGCGGCGCGATCGCGATGGTGGTGTACATCACGGTGTCGGGCATTCACGGTTCCGCGAGCATTGCGATCTACAAGGACATCCTGATTCTCGTCATTGCCGTGTTCCTCGGCGTCTATCTGCCGCTGCATTACTTCGGCGGATTCGGCGAGATGTTCGACCGCATCGAAGCGGCGCGGCCGGGCTTTTTGCTGATGCCCACAAGCGGCCTGACGCTGTCCTGGTACAACTCCACGATTCTGCTCACGTCGCTGGGTTACTACCTGTATCCGTACGTGTTCACGTCGGTGTACGCGGCCAAGACCGAGAACGCCGTGCGCAAAAACACGATCTTGATGCCGCTGTACCAGATGGTGATCGCGTTCATGTTCTTCGTGGGCTTCGCGGCCATTCTGCAAGTGCCTGGCCTGACCGGCGCGGATTCGGATCTGGCGTTGCTGCGCATCGTCAAGCAGACGTTTTCGCCGTGGTTCGTGGGCGTGATTGGCGGCGTCGGGGTATTGACCGCGCTCGTGCCCGGTTCGATGATCCTGCTCAATGCGTCGACGTTGATCGCGAAGAACATCTACCGCGACGGCTTTGCGCCGCATGCGAGCGATGCCTTCGTGGGCAAGCTCGCCAAGCGTGTGCTGCCGGTCTTCGGGCTGGTGGCGGTGGGCTTCGTGTTGCGTGGCGGGGCGACGTTCGTGGCGCTCGCGCTCTTCGCGTCGAGCCTGCTCACACAACTGTTCCCGTCGTTCGTGTCGAGCTTGTTGCCGCGTCCATTCGGCAACAAGTACGGTGCCTTCGCGGGGATCGGCGCCGGCGCTGTCGTGCTGGCGGCGGCGGTCGGGTTCGACGTCACCCTGCGCACGTTGATGCCGGGCGCATCGGATACCGTCGGATCGATCAACATGGGGCTGGTGGCGCTGGCGGTGAACGCGCTGACGTTCGTGGTCGTGAGCTTGCTCACGCGCTCGCGCAACGTGGCGGCAGGCGTCCCGCAGGGCACCTGACAGGAACCATTGAGGAAGGCATGACAACACTGGACATTCGCAACGCGCGCGGCCTCGATGGCGCGCCGCTCGACGTACGCGTCGAGAACGGACGGATTGCGGCACTTGCGCCGTCGTTGCCCGGCGCGCCGGGCAGCGGCATCCGTCTGATCGATGCGGGCGGTGCGCTGCTGCTGCCCGGTCTCGTCGAGGCACACACGCATCTGGACAAGACCGTCTGGGGCATGCCGTGGTACGAGAACGCGTGCGGCTCGCGGCTGATCGAGCGCATCGACAATGAACGTCGGTGGCGTGCCGAGAGTGGGCATGACGCGGGGGCCGCGTCGCTCGCCCTCGCGCGAGCATTCCTCGCGGCGGGCACCACGCGGCTGCGCACTCACGTCGACATCGATACCGACGCGGGCCTGCGTCATCTCGACGGCGTACTCGCCACGCGTGAAGCGCTGGCGGACACCCTCGACATGCAGATCGTGGCGTTTCCGCAGTCGGGCGTATTGGATCGCGAGGGCACCGTTGCCTTGCTCGACGGCGCGCTCGTGCGGGGCGCGGACGTGCTCGGCTGGCTCGATCCGTGCGCCATCGATCGCGACCCGAAGGCGTCGCTCGACGCCATGTTTGCGCTGGCCGACAAACACGGTTGCCCCGTCGACATCCATCTGCACGAGCCGGGCGAGATGGGCGTGTTCTCGCTCGAACTGATGCTTGAGCGCATTGCCGCGCTTGGCATGCAAGGCAAGGTCGTGGTGTCGCATGCGTTTTGCCTGGGCGAGTTGGACGCCGCGCGCGCCGAGACGATGCTCGCGCGCCTGGCCGATGCCGGCGTCGCGCTGATCACCACCGCGCCGCCGTCGCGTATCGTGCCGCCGCTCATGGCCTGCCGGCGAGCCGGTGTGCCGCTGGCGGGCGGCAACGACGGCATTCGCGACACGTGGACGCCCTATGGCTCGCCCGACATGCTCGAGCGCGCCATGATGATCGGGCTGCGCTACAACCTGCGTCGCGACGATGAACTGGACATAGCGCTCGATTGCGTCACCGATCAGGGGGCGAGGGCCTGTGGGTTCGACGACTACGGCCTGCGCGTGGGCGCGCGCGCCGACCTGGTGCTCGTCGATGCCGTGAATGCTGCGCAGGCCATCGTCACGCGTGCGCCGCGCCGCTGGGTGGTGGCGAACGGGCATGTGGTGGTCAGCGACGGTGTGGCGGTATGACACTCTGGCTGGCCATCGTCGCGGTCGGGCTGACGCTGCGGCCGACGCTCACGTCCATCAGTCCGCTGCTGCCCCAAATCCGCGAGGCTACGGGGATGACCTATCCCGTGGCGGCGTTGCTCACGTCGCTGCCGGTGCTCGCAATGGGCGCGGGTGCCTTTGCGGCGAGCGGGCTGACGCGCCGCTGCGGTGAGCGGCGCGGGGTGCTGCTCGGACTGGCGGCGCTTGCGCTCGCCTGCGGCATGCGTTTCGTGGCCGACGATACCGCCACGATGATCGCCACGGCGCTCGCGTCGGGCATCGGCATCGCCGTCATCCAGGCGCTGCTGCCCGGCGTGGTGAAGGCAAACTACAGCGCGGCGCGCATGACGGCGATGATGGGTTTGTACTCGGCGGCGCTCATGGGCGGTGGCGGACTTGGCGCCGCAATCAGTCCGTGGGCGGCGTCCGAGGCGGGCGACTGGCGTGTCGGGCTGGGGATGTGGCTCGGCGTTGTCTGCGCGGCCGCGCTGGCCTGGTGGCGTGCGCCGCTGGTTCAGGCGGTGGCGGCACCACCGGGGGCCGTGACGTCGGCGGCGGATCTGCGCGCGGCGTGTCGGGCGGCGGGCGAGCGTGTTGCGTCGGCGACCGGCGCTGCGCCGTCGATGTTCGTGTTGCTACGCAAGCGTCGCGCCTGGACACTGGCCGTGTACTTCGGTCTCATCAACTGCACCTATACGACCATGGTCGCTTGGCTGCCCCCGTTCTATCAGCAACACGGCATGAGTGCGACGCGCAGCGGGGCATTGCTGGCCGGGCTGACGGCCTGTCAGGTCGCCGCCGCACTGACGCTGCCCTGGCTGGCGCGCCGTCACGCCGATCGCCGTCGCTGGCTCACGCTCGCGCTTGCGTCCACGCTTGGCGGACTCATCGGGCTGGCGCTCGCACCGGTCGCCGCCGCGTGGGCGTGTGTCGGCGCCATCGGTTTCGGGTTGGGGGGCACCTTCTCGCTTGGACTCGTGCTTGCGCTCGATCATCATGCGCATCCGCGTCATGCGGCGGCGCTGGCGGCGTTCATGCAGGGCGTGGGCTTTTGCATCGCGGCGCTGGCGCCGTTCGCCGCTGGCGCGGTGCTCGATCGCACGGGCAGCTTCACGCCGTCGTGGATCGGACTCATCATGCTCAACGTGGCGTTGATCGCGCTGACGTGGCGCTTCGATCCCGCGGGCTATGCGTCGGCGCTTCGCTTGTCGCGCGACACGCCCGGCGGTCACCCTCAGCGCGCATGAGGCGCGCTGAATGCGCGCTCGACGCTCACTCGAAGCGCGCGCCCGGCGTATGCGCCGCACCTCTCGCGCGTTGCGCACGCGAGACACGTATCCCTTAGGCAAAATTCCTGCGGAGTCCCTACGCAATCCGCGCTAAGATGGTTCGTCGTGTGATGTCGCAGCGGGACGTCGGCGCGAGACCGTGATGCCTGGCCGATCGGCTGGATTCGGCCGGGCGCGTGCACCGCTGGATACCAAGGGAGAACGGATGCTCGGAATGTCGCGCGGGGCCGTGGGTCGATCGTTCGGGACGATGCTCGTCGCGCTCGGTGCCTGCAGTGTCGGCGTGGCCTTGCTCGCGTCGTTTCCCTCTCTGGCTGCGGCGGCGGACACGATCGTGCCGCAGCATCCGACCCTCGACGCCGCACCGACCGCGGCGCCTGTTTCCACGCCGAAAGCTTCCTCGCCGCCGACCGGCATCGACCAGCGCGTGCCGCGCAGCGATGGGGCGTATGCCAATCTTCATGTCTTCCGGCCCTCCTTGGCCTGTCGTGGCGTCGCGGTGCTGAGTCCCGGGGCGGGCGACGACCGCGACGCGCTTTCCTGGTTGGGCCGCGCGCTCTCGCAATACGGGTGGCTGACCGTGACCATGGCTCACAAGGAAAGCGGGCACGACTCCTTGCGCGATCGGGTGCGCAGCGGTGGATTGCGCGACGGTTTGCTGGCACTCACTACGGATCCCGAAGCTTACGGCGACCGTCTCGAAGACACCGGGGCGGCGCTGCACTGGGCGCGAACGCAGTGCCGCGCGGGACCGGCCGTCTTCGCGGGGCACTCCATGGGGGCGGCCACCGTGATGATCGAGGCCGGTGCGAAGAACAAGCTCGGGCTCGACAGCAACGACCGTTTCGATGGCTACATCGCGCTCTCCCCGCAGGGGCCCGGCCCGATCTTTCCGTCGGGCGCCTGGCATGACATTCGCAAGCCCGTCCTGTTGGTGACCGGCACACGTGACGCACCACTCGATGGCAAGTGGCAGACGCGCACCGAGCCCTACGCGGATCTGCCTGCCGGTTGCCACTGGCTAGCGGTCGTCGACAGCGCCACGCATTTCAATTTCGCCGGTTTCGGCTATGGTCACGGTGACATCGAGGCCAAGGTACTGCCGCTGATCCAGCGGTTTCTCGACAACGTGCGCACGCAACGGTGTGCCGTCCCCACGCCGGCGACCGGTGTGAAATTCGAGGCGAAGTAACGCGGGTCCGTGCCCGCCCGAGGGCGAGCCGCTACCGGATGCCGTCAATCGAAGCACCGCTGCGGCATCGGCCGTGTGGGCAGGGGGAATGGGTGGGAGAGGGCGGGAAAGGCGGTGAAAGCCTTCCGTTTTGCCTATCGGTCACAAATCGTCACAAATTTGTGATGCGCCTGGAGCAGTGTCCCAGCGGACGATTGAGATAATGTGAGTGCCCGCTTCGAAGCTTTTGCGGATGTATCTTTCGTCAATCGGTAAATGAGCGGGTAAAATTGCGCGTTCGGCGCAAGCTGGCTACGGTCGGCACGCGCGTTTCACGCTATCTCCAATGCCGATGGAATTCCTGCTCAATTTCGTTTCCCGCATGATTTCCCGCCGTGCCTTGCGCCTGGCGCTCGCCGGCGTACTCAGTGGGTGCGCTCTGGTCAGCGGCGCCGCGCATGCCTTCTCGTTCGACGACGTTGCCAAGCAGGCGCGCACGCTTGCGAACAGCCGCTACAAGCCGAAGGATCCGAATCTGCCGAAGGCGCTGCAGAACCTCTCGTACGATCGCTATCGCAATATCCGCTTCAAGCCCGAAAAGGCGCTGTGGCGTGCGCAAAAGCTGCCGTTCGAGCTGATGTTTTTCCATGAGGGCTCGTACTACGACCGTCCGGTGAAGATCCACGAATTGGCCGGCAACAGTGTGCGCGAACTGCGCTACAGCCCCGACATGTTCGATTTCGGCGCGCTGAAGGTCGATCCCAAGCAGTTGCGCGGGCTCGGCTTCGCGGGGTTCCGCATCCACTTTCCCGTGAACACCCCGAAATACAAGGACGAAGTGATGGTCTTCCTCGGTGCGAGTTATTTCCGCGCGCTGGGCAAGAATCAGACCTACGGCTTGTCCGCGCGCGGGCTGGCACTCGACACCGCGCTCAATTCCGGCGAGGAGTTTCCGCGCTTCACCGAGTTCTGGATCCAGCGTCCGGCCCCTGGCGCCAAGGAGCTGACGATCTACGCGTTGCTCGATTCGCCGCGTGCGACAGGCGCCTATCGCTTTACGCTGCGTCCGGGCGTCGATACGACGGTGGACGTGAAGGCCGAACTGTTCCTGCGTGAGAACGTCACCAAGCTGGGCATCGCGCCGCTCACGAGCATGTTCTTCTTCGGCGAGAACCAGCCCGCGGCGGTGCCCGACTATCGTCCGGAAGTGCATGACTCGGATGGCCTGTCCATCGAGTCGGGCACCGGCGAATGGATCTGGCGTCCGTTAGTCAATCCGAAGCGTCTGCTCGTCTCTTCCTTCGCGTTGACGAACCCGGCCGGATTTGGGCTGCAGCAGCGCGACCGTGACTTCGGCGACTACCAGGATCTGGAGGATCGCTACGAATCGCGCCCGAGCGCCTGGGTCGAGCCCAAGGGCAAGTGGGGGCCGGGCCGGGTGGAGTTGGTGCAGATCCCGACCCCCGACGAGACCAACGATAATATCGTGGCGTATTGGGTGCCGGATGCGCCGCCCAAGCCCAAGCAACCGTATTCGATCGAATACCGGCTGTCGTGGCAGAAGGACAACGACAAGCGCCCGCCGATGGCGTGGGTGTCGCAAAGCCGGCGGGGGCACGGCTACCGGGGAAAACCAGACGACAGTCAGCTGTTCGCGCTCGATTTCGAAGGTCCGGCGCTCAAGAAACTGCCGGAAGATGCCAAGGTCGAAGGGAACGTATCCATCGATGGCAATGGCAAGATCCTCGAAGTGCAGACGCAGCGCAATGACGTCACGGGAGGCTATCGCGTCATGCTCCGCATGCGCCGCCTCGATGCCGAGAAACCCGTCGAAATGCGCGCTTACCTGCGCAACGGCAGTAATACCCTATCCGAAACGTGGAGCTACCTGTTACCCCCCGAATGAGCGACCGTTCCGACATTCCGGTCGACGAGTTGTACGTCGACCGGCTGCCACTGCCCGCCGAGAAGCGCCGCGCCCTGTTGGCTCAAGCCAGGCGTGACGGCGGCGATTCGCTTGACGTCCTCACACGCTTGCAGCGTTTGCTCGCCGCGCGCGCTGTGAACGGCGCGGGCGATGTGCCGCCTGATGCCGACGATGCCATGGCCGATGCCGCCAGCGCGGCGCTCGCCGAGGCCGCGGGGCAGACCGCCGCGCAGGCCGACATACCCGTTGCCACGGTCGGCGTGGCGACGGCCGCGTGGCATGCGCACAATATCGAGGAGATCGAATCCGGCAGCGACGCGGTGCTTGCCTCGCAATCGGTGCGTCTCGCGCTCACCGACGGCGGATCGCTCGCCGCCGCTGCCGGATTGAACGAAGTGCGTGGCGTACAAACCTTGCGCACCGCACCGCCGGTGCGCCGCACGTCACTCATTCCGCGCGCCTGGTCACTCAATCCGCTCGCGCGACTGTGGCGCACACTGACCGGCCGCGAAGATCCCGATCCGCTCGTGCGCGACGCCCCGGATCCCAAAGGACGATGGTCGCAAGCGGGCCGGCGCCGTCGCTGGACGCTGCTCGTGCTGATGATCGCGCAGACGGCGCTGGCCACCCATTTCATGGCGTCGGTGCTGCCGTATCACGGGGCCGATCCGCTCGAATTCTCCGTGCTCGTGCTGTTCGTGCTGCTCTTCGGCTGGGTTTCGGCCGGGTTCTGGACGGCGATCTTCGGCTTCTTCGTGCTGCTGTTCGGCGGCGAACGCCACATGATCTCGAAGATGGCCGCGGGCGATGCGCCGATCGCACCGGAGGCGCGCACCGCGCTCGTGATGCCGATATGCAACGAAGACGTCGGCCGCGTGTTCGCCGGGTTGCGTGCGACCTACGAATCGCTGGCCAAGACCGATTCGCTCGAACGCTTCGATTTCTTCATCCTGTCCGATTCGAACGAGGCCGACAATTGCACGGCCGAAGTCGATGCGTGGCAGGCGCTATGCCGCCAAGTGAACGGCTTCGGCCGTATCTTCTATCGTCGCCGTCAGCGTCGCGTGAAGCGCAAGAGCGGCAACCTCGACGACTTTTGCCGCCGCTGGGGCAGTGACTATCGCTACATGCTCGTACTCGACGCCGACAGCGTGATGAGCGGCGAATGTCTGACGAAACTGGTGCGCATGATGGAAGCGCACCCGAGCGCCGGCCTGATTCAGACCGCGCCGCTCGCCGCCGGACGCGAAACGTTTTACGCGCGCCTGCAGCAGTTCGCCGGTCGCGTGTACGGCCCGCTGTTCACGGCCGGCCTGCACTATTGGCAATTGGGCGAATCGCACTACTGGGGCCACAACGCGATCATTCGCATGGCGCCGTTCATGGCGCATTGCGCGCTTGCCCCGCTGCCGGGCAAAGGCGCCATGTCGGGCGCGATTCTCTCGCACGACTTCGTCGAGGCGGCGCTGATGCGACGCGCCGGCTGGGGCGTGTGGATTGCCTACGACCTGCCCGGCAGCTACGAGGAAATGCCGCCGAACCTGCTCGACGAACTCAAGCGCGACCGCCGCTGGTGCCAGGGCAACCTGATGAATTTCCGGCTGTTCCTGGCCGAGGGCATGCACCCGGTGCACCGCGCGGTGTTCGTCACCGGGGCGATGGCCTACGTGTCAGCGCCGTTGTGGTTCATCTTCCTGATCCTCTCGACGTGTCTGCTCGCCAAGCACACGCTGGTCGTGCCCGAATATTTCACGGCGCCGCGACAACTGTTCCCGGTCTGGCCGGAGTGGCATCCCGAGCGCGCGCTCGCATTGTTCTCGGCGACGGCCACGCTGCTCTTCCTGCCGAAGATCCTCGCCGTGGTGCTGATCTGGGTAAAGGGCGCGAAACGTTTCGGCGGGGCATTCGCGGTGACGGTGAGCATGTTCATCGAACTCGTGTTCTCGGCCGTGCTCGCCCCGGTGCGCATGCTGTTCCATACACAGTTCGTGCTGGCGGCGCTTACCGGCATTGCGATTCAATGGAAGTCGCCGCCGCGTGAAGACGCCGAGACGCACTGGGGCGAAGCGATTCGCCGCCACGGCCTGCATACCCTGATCGGGCTGGGGTGGGGGGGCATCGTCTACTGGCTCAACCCGGACTTCATTTGGTGGCTGATGCCCATAGTCGGATCGATGGCGATCTCGATTCCCGTGTCGGTGTTCTCCAGCCGGGTGTCGCTGGGGCGCGCGCTCAAGCGTGCGCGGCTGTTCCTGATTCCGGAAGAGTCATGGCCGCCCAAGGAGCTGCGCATGACGGAAAAATACACGGAGGACGCGCGCCAGCATGTCACCTTTGTCGACGCCGTCGTCGACCCGATGGCCAACGCCCTCGTGGCCGCGAGCGTGGTGCCGACCCTTGACGACGCGAAGCGCGACGCCCGGCGTGCCGGCCGTGTCGAGACCGCGTTGCTCAAGGGACCGGCGAAGCTGACGAACACGCAGAAGTGGGAGTTGCTCAACGACCCGCGCGCGCTCGCAGCACTCCATCTGCTCGTGTGGACGGACCCGCGTGCGCATCGCGATTGGCGCGACGCGCGCACCGATGGGCTGTCGCAGGGCTTTCTCGCGTCGGCCTGACCGGCAGACAGGCAGAGGCTGGCGGCAAGGAAAAAACGGCAAGGCATCGCGCCTTGCCGTTTTTTTCGTTTGCGGTACTCGCCCGTCGGGAGAGACGGGCCGCAGTACTGAACTATCGCGAGGGCAGGAAGTCGCGGGGGTTGAACGGCGTGCCCTTCTGGCGCACCTCGAAGTGCAACTTGACCGTGCCATGCGAGTCGGTGTCGCCCATCTCGGCGATCTTCTGGCCCTTGCTGACCGACGCCCCTTCCTTGACCAGAATGGCGCGGTTGTGCGCGTAGGCGGTGAGGTACCCGTTTTCGTGCTGCACCATTACCAGGTTGCCGTATCCGCGCAACCCGCTGCCTGCATAAACCACCTTGCCGGCGGCTGCCGCATAGATCGGGTCGCCCGCTTTGCCGCCGATATCGACGCCCTTGTTGCTGCTGCCATTGAAGTTTGCCAGCACCGGGCCATTGGCGGGCCAGACCATCGGAATCCGGTTGGTCGCCGTGCGTGGGGCAGCGGGCGCGGGAGCCGGCTTCGGGGTCGGGCGGGCTTGCGGCGCGGGTCTGGCGGCGCCGGACGCGGCGGCCGCCGCACCGGCCGGCGGCACGACACGCAGCACCTGACCGACTTCGATCTTGTCGGGATCGGTCAGGCCGTTCCAGCGCACCAGATCGGCGGCACTGGTATTGTTGGCGCGCGCGATGCCATAGAGGGTGTCGCCGGACTGCACGCGATAGCTTCCGGCGGGCACCGGGCCATAGGTCGGTGACCCGGCGCAGGCGGCGAGCGTCAGGCAAATGGCCAGACTGAGCGCGTGCGTGCGGCAACGGGACACCCAAGCCGGTTGGCTTGGCGTACGAGCGTCAGACGGCGACGGCGAGGGGCGCATGAGGCGAGTAGACTCCATCCGTAGGCGGGTATGGGGGTTGAGTGGCGCGGGCGCGGGAAAAAACGCCCATTGTACGGGCAGCAACCCTGGCTCGAACACCCGAAGCCCGCCCAAATCTCCCGCGAGGGCGAGAAATTGTTACGAGATTTGCAGGCCTTACCCTGTTGACAAACGACGCGTCTACACGTATAAAACCAACTGCAGATTGTCAAGCCGCGAAGTTGTTGTCAGACGTAGTTTTCCTGCTTCTCGCTGGTTTCTAGTCCTTCATTTTCCCTTGATTGTCAGCGCTCACGGGGTTATTTCGACCTCAAGCTATTGTTTTATTAGGAAAAAATATGGAAACCGGTATTGTTAAGTGGTTCAACGACGCAAAGGGCTTCGGCTTCATTACCCCGGACGCCGGCGGTGAAGACCTGTTCGCTCACTTCTCGGAAGTGAAGGTTGACGGCTTCAAGTCGCTGCAAGAAAACCAACGCGTGTCGTTCGAAGTCAAGACTGGCCCGAAGGGCAAGCAAGCTGCGAACATCAAGCCCATCTAATTGGCTTGAACGCATTCCCGTGATGCCGCGCCAGCCTTAGGCGAGGCGGCGTCCCGAGATCAGCAGGCCCGATGACGAAAGTCATCGGGCCTGTTTGTTTTTTGGCGTCTTTTTCGATTCGCATGGGACGTGCACGCGGACGATGCGACTGTCGCGGTTCGACGCTACAATGCCTGATCGAATTCGCGTGAGCCCTCGCGTGAGCCCTTTTCCGAGGCAATCATGAGCTTGCAAACATGGTGGCTGTATGTCGTCACCGTTTTTTTCGTCTCGGCGACGCCGGGACCGAACATGTTGCTCGTCATGACGCATGGCGCGCGTCACGGGCTGCGTCCGTCGCTCGGCACGATGGCCGGCTGCATGACGGCACTCATCGCCATGATGTCGGTTTCCGCGGCCGGACTGGGCGCCGTGCTCCGCGCGTGGCCGATGTTGTTTGACACGCTGCGCTACGTCGGTGCGGCATATCTCGTCTATCTCGGCTACAAGAGCTGGCGCTCACCCGTGGACGCGAATGCCGCGGCGCCGTCCGACGTGCCCGCCACGGCCGTGGATTCGAGCTTCGGCAAACTCTTCAAGTCGGGCTTCCTGGTCGCGGGCAGCAACCCGAAGGCCATTCTCTTCGCCGCGGCGTTCCTGCCGCAGTTCATCGACCCAACTGCCGCCAAACTCCCGCAGTTCTCGATTCTGCTCGGCACGTTCGCGGTGATCGAGGTGAGCTGGTATCTGGTCTACGCCACCGGCGGGCTACGCATCGCGCCGTACTTGCGCGAAGCGCGTGTGCTCAAGGCATTCAATCGCATCAGCGGCGGCGTGTTCATGGGTTTCGGCGCGTTGATGGCCGCGGTACATCGCTGATCCGACGGTAGCGTGCGGCAAAGGTCCGAGGGCGCGTCCGGGGTGTGGCGCGCGACACGGGACACCGCAAGTTTGTGGGCCGGAGCCCTCAATATTCCGGCCCAGCGACCGTTAACGTTTTTGACCAGATACATGAGACGGTGCACCAGCGCTGACAGAGACACGCATTCGCACAGTGACGTCGTGAGGCGTCACGTGTTGCCGAGACTTTAATACGTACGGCTTGCGCCGCCCGGCGCGGTCCGTCACGGGGACAATTAGAAGATCAGGTATGGAAATGACAGAACCGCAGGTGACACCGGCGCCCACGGACAACGAAACGCAACTGCATGATTCGTATCGCATCAGCAATCCGCTGGAAATTGGCGGCGTGCTGCGCCATCTGGCGACCCGTGGCGATTTCATGACGGTGTACTTCGCGAACGGGCAGCGGCAACTCGTCACGCGCCTGCTCAAGGTCGAGCCGCAAGTGCGCGGCTTTTATTTCGACTGGGGCGGTGTGGAGGCGGAGAACCGGGCGCTGCTTGCCAACAAGCGCGCGCTGTTCGTTGGCGTGCCCGAAGGCATTCAGGTGCATTTCCCCATTGGCGATGTCGAGGAGCGCGAGTTCGAAGGGTATCCCGCCTTCTACGCCTCGTATCCGGAAACGCTCGTGCGTTTGCAGCGCCGCGATTACTTTCGCGTGAAAACGCCGATCCTTGATCCATACCCGTGCACGGTCAAATTCCCCGACGACACGCCGATGCGCCTGTCGGTGTTCGACCTGTCACTCGGTGGCGTTGGCTTGCGCACGAAGGCCGATGCGGCGGCCGAAATTCCGAAGGGCTCGATGCTCATGCACGTCGAGATCGAATTGCGCGACTACGGCACCGTCCAGGTGGACCTGGAAGTCTGTGCCATTCGCACGGTGCCGTTGGCGAAGGACGTCGAGTATCACATCGGCTGCCGCTTTATCGCGCTCTCGCGTACCGCCGAGTCGCGCCTGCAAAAGCTCATCACGCAGCTCGAACTCAATCGCAAGGCATTCGCGCGCGGCTAAGCGTTCGGTGTAATGCGATCCAACCGGCGCGTGCCTCTGCGGCGCCGGTTCGGTTCGCCGAGCGCCGCTGCGGGCGCGTCAATCGTCGCGTTGCCGGGTGACAGCGTGGGGCGGTTCGCCACGGGCTTCTCGTACCCCGTCGGGATAGATGCGTACCAGCACGATACGCGGCCCCTGCATCTTCTTCACGACAACGGAGAAGCCTTCGAAGTCGACCTTCTGGCCCTCGTGCGGCAAGTAGCCCAGCACGTCCATGATCAGGCCACCCACCGATTCCGCGTGCTCGCTCGGGATCTCGATGCCCAGCGAGCGTTCCAGCGTCAGGATGGGTAAGCTGCCCCGGCCGATAAGCGTGCCATCTTCCATGTGGGTCCAGTCGTCTTCCGTCTGGCGGAATTCGTCGCGGATCTTGCCGACAAGCGCCGAGAGCAGGTTGTCGAGCGTCAGGAAGCCGATAGGCTTTTGGTCCGGCCATCCCACGATCGCGAAGTGGGGTGCGCCCCGGCGAAATCGGCGGAACAGCTCACGCGCCGGCATGTCGGGTTTCACGCGCTCCACGGGCCGCGCCATACTGCCCAGATCCTCGATCGATTGACCATGATGCTCCGCGAGGAACAGATCTTTCAGGTGCACCACGCCGAGCACGGTTTCGCCATCGTTGTCGAAGAATGGGTAGCGGCTGTAGCGGTGACGATAGGCCGTATCCATGTTCTGCGCGAACGTTGCATTGCGCCGGAAGCTGGCCACTTCGCTCATCGGATGCATGAGATCGGAGACGGTCAGATCGCTGAAGTCGATGGCGTAGGCGACCACATTCCAGTCGTCGCGCGACAGTTTCTCGCTCGATGCCCCCCCGGCGCATGATCAGCTTGATTTCGTCGGCCGAGTAATGGGCATCGGTGCCGTGCGACGGATCGAGACCTGTCCAACGCAGCAGGCGGTTGGCGCTGTGGTTGAGAATCCAGATCGCCGGATACATCAGCCAGTAAAAGCCATAGAGCGGGGCGGCTGTCCAGACGGAGACGATTTCCGGCATGCGCAGGGCCATCGACTTCGGCGCGAGTTCGCCCACGACAATGTGCAGGTACGAAATCGTGAAGAATGCGATGAAGAAGGCGAGCGCATGAATCAGCTCCGCCGAGTTGACCCCCAGCGCGGCGAACAGCGGCGTGAGAATGCGCGCAAACGCGGGCTCACCGATCCAGCCCAGACCGAGCGAGGCGAGGGTGATGCCGAGCTGGCACGCGGAAAGGTAGGTATCGAGCTGGCTGTGAACCTTGGCCAGGATACGGCCGCGCCAACCGCGTTGGCGGGCGATGACATGAACGCGCGTCTGGCGCAGTTTGACGAGGCCAAATTCCGCCGCCACGAAGAAGCCGTTGAGCAACACCAGCAGTATCGCAGCGACGATCAGTAAAAAGTTTTCCAAAATATATGAAATGGGACATCAGGCCCGTCAGTATAAGTGACATTCGCCCGCGGAAATCAATTGCCGTGACGTTCCGGTGTGTTGTCGGTTAATTGCGTGGGATTCAAGGGGCTTTCGCTGTGGATGTCGGCAAGACTGCGCGACTCAACGGCGGTCGATGGCCCGCCAGCCGGGCATGGCAAAGGCGTCGACGAGAAAGTCGATGAGGGCGCGGACCTTGGCGCTCAGGTACTTGCGCGAAGGATAGACGACGTAGACACCCATCTCGCCCTGCGTGTATTCGGGCAGGAATTCGACGAGCCGGCCGTCGCGCAAGGCGTCTTGCACGAGAAACGCCGGTTGCAGGATGATGCCCGCCCCGGCAACGGCGGCGGCCAGGCAGGTATCGCCGTTGTCGGCGATCAGCCGCGCGCGCGTGCGCACGGAAACCGGGCCGTCAGGGCCGTCGAAGCGCCATTCGCGCCGATGCGAGAAGTAGCTGTAGCCGACGGTCTCATGATGGGCCAGTTCGCTGGGATGCGGTGGCGTGCCATGCTGCGCGAGGTAGCCGGGCGAGGCGCACAGCACCAGCCGGGTACCCGCGAGCCGCCGATGCACCAGCGACGAATCGGGCAGGCGCGTGATCCGAATGGCCAGATCGTAGCCTTCGTCAACGATATCGACGAGGCGATCGCTCAGCGTGATATCGAGCGAGACTTGCGAATGTCGCGAGAGAAACGTGGGCCAGAGCGGCGCGAGATGCAGCACACCGAAGGTGTGCGGGGCGTTGATGCGCAGCGGCCCGGCCGGCAGACCGTCCTGCTCGCCCGCCATGGCATCGGCCTCGTCGAGTTCGGTGAGGATCTGACGGCAGCGCTCGACGTAACGCTGGCCCGGCTCGGTGAGCGACAGGCGTCGCGTGGTGCGTTGGAGCAAACGCGTGCCCAGACGCGCCTCGAGATCGGCCACGTAACGCGAGATGGCCGTCTTGGAGATGCCCAACGTTGCGGCGGCCTTCACGAAGCTGCCCGACTCGACCACGGCAATGAAGCTCTCGATCTCGCGAAGTTTGTTCATGCCGGGGCGAGGCTCCTCAGGAATGCGCACCGCGATGCGCGATCAGGCCGGTGGCCGGACAGGCGACGGCGCCGACGATGCCGCGACGGACAGGCCTGTCGCGACACCCCCGGTGCCGATGTCGTTATTGTGCCAGCGCGCTCACTTCGGCGAGCGACGGGGCGGCGTTGCCGAACGCGAACGCGTCCATGCGCAGCGCGCCGTAGGTGGCGCCGGTGTCGAAGTGCGTCTGACGGGCGGCATTGTCGGCTGCGCCCAGGGCAATATAGAGCGGTAGCAGATGCTCATCGGTCGGATGAGCGCGCTCGGCGTACGGTGCGCGGGCGCGATAGTCGAACAGGGCATCAAGGTCCATCGCCGCGAGATGCTCGGTGAACCAGGCGACGAATTCGGCCAGGTAGGGCGCGTCGGCACGGTCCTCCGACGGGGCGCGGAACACCTCGTGCAGGTTGTGGGTGAAGCTGCCCGACGCGAGGATGAGCGTGCCGTCCTGCGCGAGCGGCGCCAAGTGCTGTCCGAGCCGATATTGCTGCTCGGGACGTTCGTGCCGTTGCAGCGACAACTGGGTGACCGGGACATCCGCATCCGGGTAGAGGTAGCGCAGCGGCACCCAGGCGCCGTGATCGAGACCCCACTGGTCGTCGGTCGTCGCGGGCAGACCCGCGTCGCGCAGCATTTGCACCGTGCGCTCGGCGAGCGCGGGCGCTCCCGCGGCCGGGTACTCCAGTGCGTAAAGCTCGCGCGGGAAGCCGCCGAAATCGTGGATCGTGCGTTGTTGCGCCAGACTGCCCACGCGCAGGGCCGGCGTCGACCAATGCGGCGAAATCACGAGGATCTCGCGCGGACGCGGCACCGCACGCCCCAACGCCGTCAACAGTGGGCCGGTACGGCCCGGATCGACCGCGAGCAACGGCGAGCCGTGGGAGACGAAGAGGGTAGGAAGGGCAGACATGGCAATGACTCCAGCAAAAGAACGCTAACGAGAACCTGACGAGGCTATCAGGCGGTGCGAGCGCGGCGTACCGCGCAAGCGCCGTCCCCGAGCAGGGCCAGAACCAGCAGCGCCACCAGCCAGAACGCGGGGAATTCCCAGCCGCCGCCCTTGTTGGTGAACATCCAGCCGTTGTGGCCGTGCACCGATACGATGGTGCCGAGCATCAACGCCGCCAGCGGCAGCGCCGCCCAGCGCGCATAGAAGCCCGTGATCAGCATCAGGCCGCCGATCAGTTCCAGCGCCATCGTGACATACGCGACGAACGGCGGCAGGCCCAGCGAGCCCATGAAGCCGACAAATCCGGGCACGGTAAATACGAACACCTTGAGCGACAGATGGGCGAGGAAGAGGATACCCAGCGATACGCGCAGCAACAGTGCGGCGTAGGGGGCGGTTTTGTTGTCGATCATGACAGGCTCCGGCAAAGGAATCGAAGTAAGGGTCGGCTCAGCCATCAATGCGATGACTGACTTGGCTTCGATTTTAGGGAGTGCCATCGTTTAGATAAACGGGCATATTGGGGATTGATTGTCCCTTGCATGGGGACAATCAATCGTTGCCGCGGAGGTGAATCGGGATGATCGCGCCGGCGCTCAGGCCGACGCGATCATCCGGTCGAGCAGTTCGATCCAGTGTTGAACCGGCGCGTGATCGCGCGCGTGCTCGCCCTTGGCGGTCGCCTGCAAATGACAGATGCAGCCGACGTTGGCGGAGACGACCAGTTCGGGCTCGAGGGCGTCGAGCGCCTTCCACTTCGCGTCGCGCAGTTGATGCGACAACGTTGGCTGCGTGACCGAATAGGTGCCCGCGGAGCCACAGCAGATATGGCTGTCCTGCGGCAGCATGACGCTCACGCCAACCCCGGCGAGCAGCTTCTCCACCACGCCCTTGAGTTGCTGGCCGTGTTGCAGCGTGCAGGGGGGATGGTAGGCAATCTTGCCGGTTTTGCGGCTCGGCACGCGCTGTTGCAGGGCTTCCAGGTTATCGAGCAGCACTTCCGACAAATCTCGTGCGAGTTCCGAGACGCGTTGCGCCTTGCCTGCGTATTGCGGATCGTGACGCAGCAGATGGCCGTACTCCTTGACCGTCGCGCCGCAGCCCGACGCGTTGATCACGATGGCTTGCACACCCGCTTCGATCTCGGGCCACCAGGCATCGATGTTGCGGCGCGCATCGTCGAGACCGTCGTCCTGATAGTTCAGATGCAGGCGGATCGCGCCGCAGCAACCGGCGGCCGCCGGACGCACCATTTCGATCTCGAGTGCGTCGAGCACGCGGGCGGTGGCCTTGTTGACGTTCGGCAGCATGGCGGGCTGCACGCAGCCTTCGAGCATCAGCATGCGACGGGTGTGCGTGCCCTGCGGCCAACTGCCCGAGCGCTGGCGATGCGGCACCTTCTCGCGCAGCGAGCGCGGCAGCAGTGACCGGAACTGCTGGCCCAGGCGAAGGGCAGGCGAGAACAGCGTACGATTGGGCAGCACGCGGGCGAGCGTCCAGCGCAGCGCGCGCTCACCGGCGGGGCGACAGACCTTGGCGTCGACATGACGGCGGCCGATGTCCACGAGCCGGCCGTATTGCACCCCCGACGGGCAGGTTGACTCACAACTGCGGCAAGTCAGGCACCGATCCAGGTGGCGCTGCGTTTCACGCGTCACGGGCTGGCCCTCGACCATCTGCTTGATGAGATAGATGCGCCCGCGCGGGCCGTCGAGTTCGTCGCCCAGTAATTGGTAGGTCGGGCACGTGGCGGTGCAAAAGCCACAATGCACGCATTTGCGGAGAATGGCTTCGGCTTCGTCGCCGTCTGGCGTTTGACGGAGAAAGTCTGCGAGGTTCGTTTGCATCGTCGTCTTTAGCGGTACAGCCGATGGCGGTTGAAGATGCGGCTCGGGTCGAACGTGTGCTGCAAACGCTTGCCGATAGCGTGCAGCGCGGCCGATGGCGGGGTAAATACGCCAGCCGACTTGTCGCCGTGGCGAAACAGCGTAGCATGCCCGCCCACCGCTGCGGCAATCGCGCGCACATCGGCGGCGGCGCGCGGTGTGATCCACCAGCGTTGCGCGCCCCCCCATTCGATCAGGTGCTCGTCGCCGTGGGCGAGTGGCGGCGTGGTCGAGGGCACCGACAGACGCCAAAGCGGTTGGCCGTCTCCCTTGATCGGCGCGCTCGCGAAGAACGGGTGCGTCTGCTCGCGCAGGGTCTGCCAGAACGCATGCGCTTCGAGGGCATCGACAGGTTCGCCACCCATCGTGGCGCGCGCTGCGGCGATGGCCGCCGCGGCACCGCCAAGGCGCACGCGCAGCACGCCGTCGTGCCACGCCGAACCCATCAGGGGCAGCGGCTGAGCGGCCCAGCGGTTGAGTTGCTCGATGGCTTGTGCCTGCGGCAGTTCGAACTGCAGCGTGGCCTCGGCCACCGGGCAGGGCAATACTTTGATCGAGAGTTCGAGCAAGACGCCGAGCGTGCCGAGCGCGCCGGCGAGCACCCGGGAGATGTCGTAACCCGCGACGTTCTTCATGACCTGCCCACCGAAATGCAGCACTTGGCCCTGACCGTTCATGACGACGGCGCCGAGGACAAAGTCGCGCGGTGCGCCGACGTGCGGCCGGCGAGGGCCGGCAAGGCCGGCCGCAATGCAGCCGCCGAGCGTTGCCCCTGACCCGAAATGGGGCGGCTCGAACGGCAGAATCTGCCCGCGCGCGCCCAGCGCCGATTCGATCTCGGTCAGTGGCGTGCCCGCGCGGGCGGTGATCACCAGTTCGGCCGGATCGTACGAAACGATGCCGCGATATGCACGCATGTCGAGCGGCTCGCCCGTGGGCGTCTGGCCGTACCAGTGCTTGGTGCTGCCACCCTGGATGTCAAGCGGTGTGCCGCTGGCGGTGGCGGCGAGCACGCGCTCGCGTATCGCGGCGAGCACTTGCGCCGCCGCTTGCGTATCCACGTCGGGCAACGCGAGGGAAGGGGCTTGCGACATCAGAACCTCGGCAATTCGGGATGGGGCAACAGGCCGCCGCGCACGTGCATCTTGCCGTACTCGGCGCAGCGCGCACGTGTGGGAATGCCCTTGTCGGCGTTGAGCAGGCCGGCGGGGTCGAAGGCACGCTTCACGCCAAAGAAGGCATCGCGCTCTTCCGGCGAAAATTGCACGCACATCGCGTTGATCTTCTCGATCCCCACGCCATGCTCACCGGTCACCGTGCCCCCCAGCGCCACACAGGCTTCGAGAATGTCGCTGCCGAACGCTTCGGCGCGGTGCCACTCGTCGAGATCGTTGCCGTTGAACAGAATCAGCGGGTGCATGTTGCCGTCGCCGGCGTGAAAGACGTTGATACAGCGCAGGCCGTATTGCACTTCCATCGCTTCGATGCGCTTGAGCAGCGTGCCGATGGTCCGGCGCGGGATCGTGCCGTCCATGCAGTAATAGTCCGGCGAGAGTCGTCCGGCGGCGGGGAAGGCGTTCTTGCGTCCGGACCAGAAGCGCAGACGTTCGGCTTCCGATGTGGACACCTGGATGCGCGTGGCGCCCGACGCCCGCAGCACCGCCGAGACCCTTGCGATTTCCTCCGCGACTTCTTCGGGCGTGCCGTCCGACTCGCACAGCAGAATGGCGGCCGCGTCCAGATCGTAGCCTGCGTGAACGAACGCCTCCACTGCCTGGGTGGCTGGCTTGTCCATCATCTCCAGGCCGGCCGGGATGATGCCCGCCGCGATGATGGCGGCGACGGCGTTGCCGCCCGCCTCGACATCATCGAAGCTGGCCATGATGACTTGCTGCACCTGCGGCTTCGGCACGAGCTTCACGGTAATTTCCGTGACCACGCAGAACATTCCTTCGCTTCCGATGAACACGGACAGCAGGTCGAGTCCCGGGGCGTCGAGGGCGTGCGAGCCGAATTCCACGATCTCGCCGTCCATCGTTACGGCGCGCACACGCAGGACGTTATGCACCGTCAGGCCGTATTTCAGGCAATGCACGCCGCCGGAGTTCTCTGAGACGTTGCCGCCGATCGTGCAGGCAATCTGCGACGATGGATCCGGTGCGTAGTAAAGCCCATAAGGCGCGGCCGCTTCGGAGACGGCGAGGTTGCGCACACCGGGCTGAACGGTGGCGGTACGTGCGTAGGGATCGACTTCGATAATGCGTTTGAATCGGGCGAGCGACAGCACGATGCCGTCGGTGATCGGCATGGCGCCGCCCGACAGCCCCGTGCCGGCGCCGCGCGGCACGACGGGCACATTGTGCGCGTGGCAGGCCCGCAGGATGCGGCAAACCTGATCCTCGTCGGCAGGCAATACCACGGCAAGCGGGAGCTTGCGGTAGGCCGCCAAGCCATCGCATTCGTACGGCGTGATCTGTTCGCGGTCGGTCAGCCACTGAGCGTCGGGCACGGCGGCACGCAGTGCCGCCAGCCGGGCGGCGCGCGTGGTGTCGTCAATCGTCTCGAAGACCGGCTCGTCGTCGACGCGCATGGGCACCGGCGGCGAAGCTGACGACGACGGGACCGGGCGCGGCGGACTCAGCGGCGCGGAGGGAGGCGGGGGCAACGCATTCGATGTCATCAGGCGGGCTCTCGGACCATCGTTAACGTGGGGCGACGTTTCGCGGATTGTTGGTCTACTGGTAGACTGGTCGACCAGTTGTCGAATGATGCTATCGTAAAGGGAATGATCCGATTTCGACTACAGGGTAAACCCTTGGTATGAGGGGCATCCCTGAGCGAAGCCGGGCATCTGGCTGCGCGCCTGCCCTGAGCGAAGCGTCATCCTGTATCGTCGTGTCTGTGATTTTTCCGTCGAGAACCGAAGCCGACATGTCGTCCAACGAGTCGTCCTTGCCTATGTCTTCCTTCCCTGCCAGCGAATCTTCGGGCACCGCCGCGAGTTTTGCGCCGGTCACGCCGCCGCCGCGTCTGCGTCTGTCCGACATGGTGTACGAACAACTGGAGACGATGGTCGTCGAAGGCCGGCTCGCCCCCGGCTCGGCGCTGCCGTCCGAGCGCGATCTGGCGCAGCAGATGGGCGTGTCGCGCCCGTCCCTTCGCGAAGCGCTACTGCGACTGGAGTCGCGTGGCCTGATCGTGGGGCGCGCCGGTGGCGGGTATCTGGTCGCCAATGCCAGCCAGCCGCTGCTCGCGGAACCGTTGTCTCAATTGATGTCGCGACACAGCAAGACCGTCGACGACGTGCTGGAAATGCGCGAAGTGCTCGAAGCCAAGGCGGTCGAGCTGGCGGCCGCACGGGCAACGCCCGAGGACATCGCGCGGCTCGCACAAGCGCTGGAAGCGCTCGAAGCGGCCTATGCCGCAGGGCGCGATGGTCTGGACGGCGAGGGCGAGGCCAAGGGACAGTCGTTGCTCACCCGCGTACCCGAACTCGACGCGCATTTCCATCTGGCGCTGGCGGAAGCCACGCACAACCTTGTGCTGGTGCACCTGATGCACGCGATCTTCGAGCTGTTGCGCGGCTCGGTGGTCGACAACTACCGCGCCATCGTCGGCCATGGCGCGGATCTGGCCGAGCTGATCGAACAGCACCGTCGCATCTTCACCGCCGTGGCGTCGCACGACGCCACCGTTGCGCAACGTTCGCTGCGCGAACATCTCACCTTCATTCGCAACCACTCAGGCGACGTCGAGCCGGTCTAACGCAATTTTTCTTGCCGGCGAGTCACCTCGCCGACGGTTGGCGGCCCCCCCCTAAAACATCATCGTTTTCCCTGAGCCTGCACCCGGCGGTGCGATACCGCCTGAGGGGGTGTCACGCCTCGTTCCGGCGCGCAATGTCCTGCAAGGCCCCGATTTCCGTGCGTTTGCCGGTTATCGGGCGCTTACCCCGACGCCGTCCAGGCGTCCGAATCGGGGCCGACGGCAACCGGAATGTGGGCGCTCTCGGGTTGACAGTGTCCCGGTCATGGACTACTTTTGGAACCATAAAAATACTTAATTCGATATATTGAATCTTGTATATCAGATGAAGAGCGTCAAAATGGTCCCGATAAGACTCGTGAATTCCTTCGGGCAAGGGCTGAATTGACGCCGTATTTTCTGGAGACATTCGTTGGGTAAGCACGCATTTCCTTTCGGGCAGCATTCATGCGACGGTTTATCCGCACCGGCTGCCCTGTCGTATCCGCCGTTGGCGTCTGAGTTGGTGGTTCAGCGCTACGGTCTTCCTCATCTCCCTGCCGCCCGTTGTGGGCAGGCGATCCGGCGATCACGCGTCTGCGAGGCGCGCTCGCCTGAGTGATGGGACGTGGCCTGCGATGTGACTCATGGGAATCCATCGCGACCCGCTGACAGCGCAGGCCGTTTCCCACTCGAATTGATTCACCCGTCACCCTTCGGCAGCCGGCAACTTGCCGGCGCGGGCCTAAAGCCTGCGTCGCCGCGCCGAAGTGGGGGCCGGAAGCGTCCTTTGGCGCTTCCGAAAGTCAGTCAGCCGGGGCTCAAGCCCTGCGAGCGCGCCGCCAGGCAGCGTTCCGTGATCAAGCGGCCACGCATGAGCCGCATGTAGCGCCAGGAGGCGTGTCGTATGCGCGATTCCCCCACGTTGGGGCGCGAGACGGCACGCGATGACGGCGGGTACCGCACAACGAAGCGCGGGCCGGCGTCAATCGTCTGACAGGAACAGGAGGCAAGTCATGCAAGCAAATGGACAACCGGAGGAGAAGACCTCTTTTCTGGGAGGGCGCTGGTCACAACTGGTGATCGGCATCATCTGTATGGGCCTGGTGGCCAATCTGCAATATTCGTGGACGTTGTTCGTCGAGCCGATGCAGGCGAAGCATCACTGGGGTGTCGCGGCCATTCAGGTGGCGTTCTCGATCTTCATCGTGGTGGAAACCTGGCTCGTGCCGATCGAAGGCTGGCTGGTTGACCGCTTCGGGCCTCGGCCGGTGGTGGCGGGTGGCGCGATTTGCGTTGGCCTGTCGTGGATCATGTACTCGTACGCCGAAACGCTCGCCGTGCTGTACACGGCGGCCGTGATCGCGGGTATTGGCGCTGGGTGCGTGTATGGCACCTGCGTGGGTAACGCACTGAAGTGGTTCCCGGACAAGCGCGGTCTGGCCGCCGGTCTGACCGCCGCCGGGTTCGGCGCCGGTGCCGCGATCACGGTGATTCCGATTGCCAATATGATCCGCGGATCGGGTTACGAGGCAGCGTTCTTCAACTTCGGCATCGTGCAGGGCGTGGCGATCTTCATCCTCGCGTTGTTGCTCGTGAAGCCGCGTGCGCCGAAGGGCCTGACCGTGTCGCGCCGCACTCTGTCGACGAAGGTGGACTACAGCTCGGGGCAGATGATTCGTACGCCGGTGTTCTGGGTGATCTATGTTTGCTTCGTCGCCGTGGCCGCTGGCGGTCTGATGGCGACGGCGCAGATCGGCCCGATCGCGAAGGATTTCGGTATTGCATCGATGCCGATGACCCTCTTCGGTGCGACGCTGCCGCTGCTCACGATGACGCTGTCGATCGACAATCTGTGCAATGGCTTTACACGCCCGCTGTGCGGCTTCGTCTCGGACAAGATCGGACGTGAGAACGCCATGTTCATCATCTTCCTGGGTGAAGGGCTGGCGATGCTGGGCTTGATGCACTTCGGTCAGAACCCGTACATGTTCGTGTTCTTCGCCGCGATGACGTTCCTGTGCTGGGGCGAGATCTTCTCGATCTTCCCGGCGCTGTGTGCGGACACGTTCGGTAGCAAGAACGCGGCGTCGAACGCGGGTACGCTGTACACGGCCAAGGGTACGGCATCGTTGCTGGTGCCGCTGGCCTCGGTGCTCGCCGTCGGCGGTCACTGGGATCGTGTGTTTATCGCGGCGGCGATCATCAGCATCGCCGCGGCCGTGGGCGCGAAGTTCGTGCTCGCGCCGATGCGCCGACGCTGGATTGAAAGCGTGAACAGCAACGAGGTGCAGGCCTCGGCGAATCGCCCGGTCGCGATGGGGGCGCCCGCAAGCGAGTAAGCACGTTGTTCAGGAAGTCAGAGAGCGGGGCGCCGGAGACGGTGCCCCGTTTTTGTTTGCGCGCTCGGCGGGAGGGGGTGTTCGATCGATGCTGCGGGCGCCACCGAAAACAAAAAAGCCTCGCCGATCGGCGAGGCTTTCTGCGTTTTGGCTCCTCGACCTGGGCTCGAACCAGGGACCTACGGATTAACAGTCCGGCGCTCTACCAACTGAGCTATCGAGGATCAAACTTGGGTGCCGCACGCCGCTGTCACGGCGCATCGACTAAAACAAAAGCCTCGCGAGCGCGAGGCCATCGCTTTGAAATGCTTGGCTCCCCGACCTGGGCTCGAACCAGGGACCTACGGATTAACAGTCCGGCGCTCTACCAACTGAGCTATCGGGGATCAAAAGAGAAAGAGATTATAGGGGCGGCGTTCGCACACTGTCAACACCGGGTGCGCATTTTTCTGCGCGTGGCGCGCGACGTCCGCCCAAGTCGCCCGAGGCTTAGCGCTCGAGCAAATGAAGCTTTTCGGTGACGTCCTTCCACTGATCCGCGTCGGGCAGGGACGGCTTGGTCTTGGTGATGCTCGGCCAGTTCGGGGACAGTTCCACGTTCAAGGCGATGAAGGCTTGCTGGTCGCCCGGCACGTCTTCTTCGGCATAAATGGCGTTCACCGGGCACTCGGCCACGCAGACGGCGCAATCGATGCACTCGTCCGGATCGATGGACAGGAAGTTCGGGCCTTCGCGGAAGCAGTCCACGGGGCAGACGTCCACGCAATCGGTGTATTTACATTTGATGCAGCTTTCGGTGACAACGTGCGTCATGCCAACAACTCCAGAGTAGGGCGCGAAACGGCTTCGAACGGCCGTTAAAGGCGTTATTGTAACGCAGCCAGGGGCGGCAGGTGCGAGAGCCGAAGCGCTTCGCGCGCACGCCGCGGCGTCACCCGGTGCCCGGCGCGGACGTCATGCGTGACACCGCTTTGCGGTACGATGTCTGCTCTTCCCGCGCGCCGCGTCGTGGCTGTCTTGCCGATCGGCAGCGTGCGCTGCTTTCTGTTGCGTGTTCCTCGCGAAGTCTGTCGTCATGATCATCACGTCGCTGCTCGATACCGATCTCTACAAGTTCACGATGATGCAAGTGGTGCTGCATCATTTTCCCGCAGCGCAAGTCGAATACCGCTTCAAGTGTCGCACCGAAGGTGTGGACCTCACGCCGTATGTCGACGAGATTCGCGACGAGATCCGCCTGCTGTGCGGGCTGCGTTTTACCGAGTCCGAACTTCGTTACCTCGGTGCGATGCGCTTCATCAAGAGCGATTTCATCGACTTTCTCGACCTGTTCCATCTGAACGAGAAGTACATCACGGTGCAGCCCTCGCCAAAGGGCAACGGCGAGATCGACATCACGATTCGCGGGCCGTGGCTGCATACGATCCTCTTCGAGATCCCGGTGCTCGCCATCGTCAACGAAGTGTATTTCCGCAACACACAGCGCAAGCCCGCCTACGACGAAGGCCGTCAGCGGCTCAAGGACAAGATCGGCATGCTGGCGGGCCGCGTCGATTATCGCGACTGCAAGATCGCCGATTACGGTACGCGACGCCGCTTCTCGAAGGAGTGGCACGAGGAAGTGATTCTCACGCTGCGCGACGAACTGGGCGAACAGTTCGCGGGCACGAGCAACGTGTACTACGCGCTCAAGCTCGGGCTCACGCCGCTCGGCACGATGGCCCATGAGTACCTTCAGGCCTGTCAGGCGCTCGGGCCGCGTCTGCGCGACTCACAGATCTTCGGCTTCGAGACGTGGGCGAAGGAGTATCGCGGCGACCTAGGCATCGCGCTGTCCGACGTCTACGGTATGTCCGCCTTTCTGCGTGACTTCGATATGTATTTCTGCAAGCTGTTCGACGGTGCCCGTCATGATTCCGGCGATCCGTTCGTCTGGGGTGAGCGCCTGCTGGCGCACTACGCAGAGAATCGCGTCGACGCGCATACGAAAACCATGATCTTCTCGGACGGCCTCGATATTCCGAAGGTCCTGCAGCTTTTCGAGCGGTTCCGCGACCGTTGCAAGCTCGCCTTCGGCGTGGGAACGAACCTCACCAACGATCTGGGCTATCAGCCGTTGCAGATCGTCATCAAGATGGTGCGCTGCAACGGTCAGCCGGTGGCGAAGCTCTCGGACTCGCCGGGCAAGAATATGTGCGACGACGATGCTTATCTGGCGTAT
Source organism: Pandoraea sp. XJJ-1 (assembly GCF_026802345.1). Taxonomy (NCBI): domain Bacteria; kingdom Pseudomonadati; phylum Pseudomonadota; class Betaproteobacteria; order Burkholderiales; family Burkholderiaceae; genus Pandoraea; species Pandoraea sp. XJJ-1. The sequence goes on along the minus strand of NZ_CP113827.1, from coordinate 4,528,900 downwards.
CTGCGTCAGGTATTCGAGATCGCGCCGGCGTCAGCGGCCGGCGTGTGACGTTCGATGCCTGCCGCCTGGTCCGAGCGTCGCGCCAGAGCATTCCGATAGTGCGCGAACGTGCGTCGCGCCCGCAAGGGCAGCCGTTATAATTGCGCATCGCCCGCCGAACTTGCAACGGTGGCCTTTCGAGAGACGATAAGCGACGACGTTGGCCGCACACCGGCACGTCGGCTTCACAGGACAGCCCATGGATACCTCCGACGCCCGCAATCGCATCTTTGCCCGCATCCGCAATGCTCAGCATCGTCCCGATGCCGCGCGCGCGAACGAGCAGGCGGCGGCAGAGGACTACCTGGCACGGCATCCGCAGGGACCGCGTCCGGCCATGTCGGACGATCTCGTCGCCACGTTCATCGACAAGGCGCAGGCGCTCTCGACGACGATCGCGCGCGTGCCGGGCATGAGCGACGTGCCGCCCGCGGCCGCGACGTATCTGCAGGCCAACGGCCTCACGGACCAGGCGGTGGCGTGGCCGACCTTGCGCGAACTCGATTGGGCGAATGCGGGGTGTCGCGTGGAATTCCGCAAGCCGCAGGGCGACGATCTGGTCGGCATCACCGGTTGCTTCTGCGCCATCGCTGAAACCGGCGCGTTGATGATGATGTCGGGCCCCGAGACATTTGCGTCGGCCACCCTGTTGCCCGAAACGCATATCGCGGTTGTGCCCGCGTCGCGCATCGTCGCCGGCCACGAGGACGGCTTCGCGCTCATGCGTAGCGAGCGCGGTCAACTCTCTCGGGCCACGAACTTCATTGCGGGCCCGTCGCGGACGGCCGACATCGAACAGACGCTGGTGCTGGGCGCCCACGGTCCCTACCGAGTGCATCTCATCATCGTCGACGGTGCCTGAGGCACGACGCCGTCGCATCGGCCCGCGACCGCGGGCCAACACCCAATGACTCCTTGCACCAGCGCGAATGTCGATACGCGATGGGGGGAAGGCTTTCGAGAATCGCCCGCCCGCTTCGGTATTTGATCCGCCGGGCCGTGCGGGACCTTGGTTTGAGATATTTCCCAAGGTTGCGCCATTTCGGGCACTCCTGCTTTGCGGGCGACTCGTACATCGTCGACGATCAATCAATAGGAACCAAGAACAATGCATAAGGGGATAGGGCGCATATTGGGAGCGGCGGGGCTGGCATTGGCAAGCCCCGCGGCGTTTGCTGCCGGGCCGGACGGCGCACAACTCGTCGCCTGGTGGGGCGTGCCGTTTGCCGGACTGCTGCTCTCGATCGCGATTGGGCCGCTGCTGGCGCCGGCGTTCTGGCATCACCATTTCGGCAAGATCGCGGCGTTCTGGGGCGCGGCATTCCTGGTGCCATTCGCATTGGTGTTCGGCGTGGGCGCGGCCTGGTATGGCGCTGTGCATGCCGTTGTCGCGGAGTACATACCGTTTGTCGTTCTGCTTACGGCGCTGTTCACCGCGGCCGGCGGCATCTGCGTGCATGGCAACCTGCGCGGCGGGCCGTGGCTCAACACCGGGCTGCTGACGCTGGGCACCGTGCTGGCCAGCATCATGGGCACGACGGGCGCGGCGATGCTGCTGATCCGTCCGCTTATCCGCGCAAACGACAACCGCAAACACAACGTGCACGTCGTCGTGTTCTTTATCTTCCTTGTGGCGAACGCCGGAGGCTCGCTGACGCCGCTGGGCGATCCGCCGCTGTTCCTTGGCTTCCTGCAAGGGGTCGACTTCTTTTGGACGACCGCGCACATCTGGCCTGAGACGCTGTTCATCTGCGCGGTGCTGCTGGTGCTGTTCTTCCTGATCGATAGCTACTACTTCCGGCAGAAGAGCGAGCCTCTGATCGAGGCAATGGATCCGACGCCGCATTCCGCGCCGCTGCGACTCGAAGGCAAGCGCAACTTCGTGCTGCTTGCCGCTGCCGTGGGGCTCGTGCTGATGAGCGGGGTCTGGAAGCCGGGCGTCGAGTTCGACATCTTCGGTACACCGGTCGCGTTGCAGAACCTCGCGCGCGACGTCGGGCTGATCGTGGTGACGTTGATGTCGCTGGCGATCACGCCGCGCACGGCGCGCGAGGGTAACGACTTCAATTGGGCGCCGATGAAGGAGGTCGCCAAGCTGTTCGCCGGTATCTTCCTGACCATCATCCCGGTGGTTGCCATTCTGCGAGCGGGGGAAGCCGGCGCGCTTGGCTGGGTCATTCGTCTTGTCACGGGGCCGGGCGGTGCGCCGGACAACGTCATGTATTTCTGGGCGACGGGCCTGCTCTCGTCGTTCCTCGACAATGCGCCGACGTATCTCGTGTTCTTCAATACCGCTGGTGGCGATGCCGCAACGCTGATGACCACCGGTGCGGCAACGCTCGCGGCGATTTCGGCCGGTGCGGTGTTCATGGGCGCGAACACCTACATCGGTAACGCGCCGAACTTCATGGTGAAAGCCATCGCGGAGCAACGCGGCATTCGCATGCCGAGCTTTTTTGGCTATATGCTGTGGTCGGGCGCGATTCTGCTGCCGCTGTTCGTATTGACGACCCTGATATTCTTCTGAGCCGCGATGGTGTGACGCGGTCAACCTTTGCGAGACAACTGGTGAAACCGAAGATCCTGGTAGCCCGAGCCATTTTTCCCGACGTGATCGAGCGTCTGGCGCAGTATTTCGAGGTCGAGCGCAACGACGCCGATACCGTGTATTCGAGCGACGAATTGCGCGCACGTCTGGCCGACAAGGCCGGCGCGATCACCACGGCGAGCGAGCGCATCGACGCATCGGTGCTCGCCGGTGCGCCACAGCTGCGTGTGGTGGCCAATATGGCCGTGGGTTACAACAACTTCGATATCGAGGCGATGACCGCCGCTGGCGTCATGGCGACGAACACGCCCGACGTGCTCAACGAGACGACGGCCGACTTCGGCTGGGCGCTGTTGATGGCGACGGCCCGTCGCGTGACCGAGTCCGAGCGGTGGTTGCGCGAAGGGCATTGGGATAAGTGGGCCTACGATATGTTTCTCGGCGCCGACGTGCATGGCAGCACGCTGGGCATCATTGGCATGGGCCGTATCGGACAGGCGATTGCGCGCCGCGCAATGGGCTTCAACATGCGTGTTGTGTACCACAATCGGTCGCGTCTCGATGCGGCAACGGAAGCGGCATGCCAGGCAAGCTTCGTCGACAAGGATACGCTGCTGCGCACGGCGGATCACGTCATCCTCGTGCTGCCTTACTCGGCCGCAACGCATCACACGGTGGGTACCGCCGAGTTGGCCCTCATGAAGCCGACGGCAACGCTGGTCAATCTGGCGCGCGGTGGCATTGTCGATGACGCGGCGCTCGCGGCCGCCCTTGCGGGCCGGCAGATTGCCGCTGCGGGCCTCGACGTCTTCGAGGGCGAGCCGAAGGTGCATCCCGATTTGCTCAAGGTGCCGAATGTCGTGCTGACGCCGCATATCGCGAGTGCCTCGGTGGCGACGCGTCGCGGCATGGCAAGTCTGGCGGCCGACAATCTGATTGCGGCGTTGGGATTCGGGGCGGCGGCGGGCAAGCCGCCGTGCCTGCTGAACCCGGCGGCGCGCCGGTCGTAGCGGCACCCTGCAGGCATCGGCAGGTATGGGCCGGCATCGGCAGCAGGATCGAAGGGCATCAACGGGAGTCGCAACGCGATGGTAGAGATGGGGTGGGTGGCGCTGGCAGCGCTGAACTTGTTGGTGATGATCGCGATTGCGGTGAAGGTCTGGCAGCGCGGCGGCGATTCGACGTTGCGCGAGACGCTCGTCGACGCGCTGGCCCATGTCCGCGATGATTTGCTTCAGGCGGCCGATCGCAGCGAGCGTGGCCTGCGCCAGGAGTTCGCGGAAACGGCGCGTGCCGCACGCGGCGAGCAAAGCGCGCAGATGGCGCAGTTCCAGCAGACGCTGGCCGCGCAGATGACGAGCGTGGCGACGGTGCAGAACAACCAGATCGACGCGTTTGCACAACAGTTGGCGAAGCTTACCGAAACGAATGCTGCCCAGCTCGATGCGGTGCGTCAGAGCCTGGTGCTCAACGGACAGCAGATGCGCGAAGAGCAGGCGTCGACGTTGCGCCGCTTCGGTGAGGCGCAGCATGAACAACTCACACAATTGGCCGAGGGCAACGAGCGGCGCCTGGCCGAAGTGCGTGCCACACTCGAACAGAAGCTCAAGGACATCGAGGTCAACAACGCGGCGAAGCTCGAAGAAATGCGCCGCACCGTCGACGAAAAGCTCCATGCCACGCTCGAGCAGCGACTCGGCGAGTCGTTCAAGCTGGTCTCGGACCGGCTGGAGCAGGTGCATCGCGGCCTGGGCGAGATGCAGACGCTCGCCGCTGGCGTGGGCGATCTCAAGCGCGTGCTGACCAATGTGAAGACGCGAGGCATCTGGGGGGAAGTGCAATTACAGGCGTTGCTTGAGCAACTGCTGACGCCCGACCAGTTCGCCAAGAACGTTGCGACCAAGCCGGGCAGTGCCGAGCGGGTGGAGTTCGCGATTGCGCTGCCGGGACAGAACGGCGACAGCAACACGCCGGTCTGGCTGCCGATCGACGCCAAATTCCCGCGTGAGGATTACGAGCGCCTGCTCGACGCGCAGGAGCGTGCCGATTTGGCGGCAGTGGAAGAGGCATCGAAGGCGCTGGAGACACGCATCCGCCTGGAAGCGAAGTCCATCGCGGACAAGTATCTCGCACCGCCGCACACGACCGACTTCGCGCTGTTGTTCCTGCCGACGGAAGGGCTTTACGCCGAAGTGCTGCGGCGTCCGGGACTCTCGGATCTGTTGCAGCGCGACTATCGCGTGACCGTGGCGGGTCCGACAACGTTGACCGCGCTGCTCAACAGCCTGCAGATGGGCTTCCGAACGCTCGCGATCGAACGCCGTTCCAGTGAGGTCTGGCAGGTGCTCGGCGCGGTGAAAACGGAGTTCACCAAGTTCGGTGATGTGCTCGCGAAGACCAAGGCGCAACTGGAGACGGTGACCCGTTCGATCGACAGGGCCGAGGTGCGCACGCGCGCGATGGCGCGTCAGCTCAAGTCCGTGGAAGCCTTGCCCGGTGAACAGGCGGTCGAACTGCTCGGTGTGGAGATGGAGGCCGACGACGAGACGTGAGCGCCCGGTAGGGCGAGTCGCGCGGAGGCGCCTGCGGACGCGGGACGTTCAAGACGCGCCTGACAGTCCCGGCATGGATGACGTTCGCAGCGTTCCCGAATTTCCCAATCCGTGGCGTGCTCAGAACGCTCGGGGCGCTGGGGGTTCGCCGCGATTGGCGAACCGCTCGAGTGCTTCGCCTGTCATGCGCACCACGCGCCAGTCGGGCAGCACCGTCGCGCCTTGCGAGGTGTAGAAGTCGATCGCCGGCTGATTCCAGTCGAGCACGGTCCACTCGAAGCGTCCGCAACCTCGTTCGACGGCGATGCCGGCCAATTGACGCATGAGCGCCTGTCCTACGCCCTTGCCGCGCATCGACGGCTGTACGTAGACGTCTTCAAGGTACAGGCCGCGCCGTCCGAGGAACGTCGAGAAGTTGTGGAAGTACAGCGCGTAGCCGACCGCCTCGCCATCCCACTTCGCCATCAGGCATTCAGCTGCCGGCGCGGGCCCGAACAGTGCCTCGTGCACGCTCTGCGGCGTTGCTTCGAAAATATCCAACAACTTTTCATAGACGGCCAGTTCTCGCATCAGGCCGTAAATCGCGCCGACGTCGTCGGCCTTGGCGGTACACAGGGTCAAGGACATGGGGCAGGGAAATCCGTGTGAAGGTCAGCACTCTTCGTCGGGGATGTCGCTCAGGGCAACTTCGATGCCGCCGAAGCGCTCCGCCACCCAGTTGTAGGCATGGCAGGCGACCCAGAGCAGCACAAAACCGACGATGGCATTCAGGACCAGCGCGGAAATGAAGGCGAGACCCGGGAGTTCGCCGTAGCGGTAGAACGCTGCGAGGAAGGCCAGAAGCACCATCGGAATACTGAAAGTGAGATAGACCAGCACCAGCGCTTTGGCCGTCTGGCCAGGACTGATATACGTGATTTGCTTTTTTGTTGTCATTGACGTGTGCTTTCGGTTGGGTGCTGACATCGTCGAAGCGCCGACGCCGGCAATATATCGCAATTTCGCTGCTTCGCTTTAGGGGGGATTCGAGAGACTCGCGCTAAACCAATCCGTCGAACGCGATGACGTCGACCAATTCGCCCGCCGCGACATCGCCGCGAGCGGTGTCCAGCGTGACGAAGCAGTTCGCTTCGCTCATCGTGCGCAGAATGCCGGCGCTTTGTGCATCGGCCACCGTCACCTGCCAGCGGCCTTGCGCGTCGGCGGCGAGAATGCCGCGCAGGAATTCGGTCCGGCCGGGACGCTTGGCAATGGCCGTGGTCGTCGGCACCGGCAGGTTAGGCGTAACTTGCGGTTCGGCGCCCATCAGCGCGAACAGCCCGTCTCGAACCAGGTGGTAGAACGACGCCATCACGGCGGCCGGGTTGCCCGGCAAGCCGAAGAGCAGCGCGCGATGGCCGTCGGTCTCGAGTTCGCCGAAGGCGAACGGTCGGCCCGGGCGCATCGCCATCTTCCAGAAGACGACATTGCCCAGGCGCGTCATCATCTCACGGGTGAAATCGGCCTCGCCAACGGAGACGCCCCCCGACGTGATGACGGCGTCGGCGTCGCGGCAAGCGGTGCGCAGGGTGTCCTCGATCGCTTGCGGGTCGTCGCGCACGACGCCCAGGTCGAGCACCTCGGCACCCAGACGTTGCAGCATGCCGAACAGCGTGTAGCGGTTGCTGTCGTAGAGATTGCCCGGCGCGAGTGGTTCGCCCACCGAGCGGAGTTCGTCGCCCGTCGAGAAGAACGCGACGCGAATGCGGCGGCGCACCGGCACTTCGCCAATCCCCAGTGAGGCGAGCAGGCCGAGCGCGGCCGGGCGAATCCGCTTGCCCGCATGCAGCGCCGTGTGGCCGGCGGCCAGATCCTCGCCAACGTGACGCACGTGGCGTCCGGGCGTGACGGCGTTGGCCGCAAAGGTGACGATGTCGGTATCGCCTTCGCGCCGCACCTGTTCCTGGGGGACGACGGTGTCGCAGCCGGCGGGCAGCAAGGCGCCGGTCATGATGCGCACGCATTCGCCGGGCGCGGCCACGCCGTCGAACGGATGGCCAGCGAACGAGCGGCCGGCCACGCGCAGGCGCACGTCGCCCCCGGCGGCCAGTACGCTGCCGGCGAAGGCATAGCCGTCCATGGCGGCATTCTCGAAAGCGGGAACGTCGAGCGGCGACGTGACGTCGCGACCCAGCACACGGCCCAGCGCGCTGCGCACGGCGACCTGCTCGATGGCGGACACCGGACGCGCGGTGCGCGCAATGATGGCGCGCGCCGATTCGACCGTCATATGGTTGGGGTCGTAGTCCGGCAAGCCGGCCAGGGCTTCGTCAAGTGTAGTCATGGTGTGGCGTCGTCATCCGGCAAGTCCCCGGCATGAATCCCGTCAATGCGGTGGCGACAGATCGGGCCGCGTCGGTGTCCGCAATGTCAGGGCGCGCGCGGCGTGTCGGACGTATCGGGCCTATTGGAGGTATCGGGTTGGAGGTCGTCCAGCGTGTTGACATTGTAAAACGGACGCTCGTCGCCGAAGTGAACTTGTACGGCCTTGTGGCGTGCCAGCCACGCCCTGACGCGATGTTCGCCGGCCGCGAGCGTGGCGGCAAGATCGTCGGCGAGCGTGCGATGCAAGAGGGCGAAGACCGGATGCGGCCCCTGTGGCGTGACGGCATAGGCCGCCAGAGGCGGTGCGGCGGCGTCGGCGCCAGCGGCGCTCAACGCGGCCGCCAGTCGTTCGCCAAGATCCTCGGGGAGGTAGGGTGAGTCGCACGGTGCGGTGAGGAGGTAGTCCGAGCGCGTGGCGCGCAGGCCGGCCAACATGCCGGCGAGCGGGCCAGCGAAGTCCGGCGTCGCGTCGCACACGACTGGCTCGCCGAACGCGGCATAGGCATCGTGATGTCGATTGGCGCTAATCAGCAACGTCGCGACCTGTGGCCGCATTCGTTCGAGGACGTGCTCGACCAGCGTTCGGCCGGCGAATCGTTGCAAGCCTTTGTCGCGTCCGCCCATGCGTTGGCCTCGCCCCCCTGCGAGGACCAGGCCGGTCATGGCGCTACGAAGAATCGGCGCGGTAGTCATGGCGGCAGAATTCCAGGGCGATGGGCGGGCGGCGAACCGGTCAGGACCGATTGAGCGCGATGACGCGCCCGGACGCATCGAACCAGACGGCGCCGTTGCCCAGCATCACGCCCTGATCGCGCGCGAACATCAGGCGCGGCACGGCCGCGCCGATGGTGCGCACATAACCGTCGGTGAATATCTCGTTGTAGCGCGCGAGCAGCGATTTCGGGTTCCGAAGCATCATCGTCTTGCCGCGCAACGACACGCGCAACGGATAGCGAATCGATTGCGCAACGACGTCGCGCCGGTCGTCGAGAACCCCCTTGCGGAACTGCATGGCCGCACGATTGACCGTTTCGTCGTCGTCCACGCCGGCAACGCCGTAGAGGTGATCGAGCTTACCGTTCTGAACGCCGGCGAGCGCCAGCTCGAACGGCACCGAGCGCCCATTGCGAAGATCCTTCCATTGACCGGAAATGACCTCGCAGCTGGACGACACACCGCGTTGGCGGTCAACCTCGTCGTTGGCGGCGAAATCGCCGTCGAAGGTCGCTCGCGGCATGCCGCCCGCGTCGAACTCGGTCAGATGCAGACGCGACTTGTTCTCCAGCTTGCCCGTGAGGTACGTGTCGCCCAGCGATGAGGCATTGGCATAACGGCCTTCGAGCTTGCCGCCGAACGACGGACGCAGCACGAGCCGCAACGGATTGCGCTCGCCGAGCTGGCCGGTGTAGGTCATCACACGGTTTGCGACGTCGCGGCCGGCGGGGTCGCAATCGGCACGCGCCATCGCGGGCGCGAGGGCGGCCGACAACAGGGTCAGAGCGCTCAGGCTGACGGCGACGAAGCGTCGGGCCGCAAGGCGAGCGCGCGGGGGCGAGACACGCCGGGAAATCTTCAGGGAGTCTCGGACACAATGGGCGTCCGGGGCGTCAAAAATCATGAGTCGAGTGAGAGTTCGATATTACGAAAGCGTGCGGACGAGCGGACAGGCACCGTGCCCGGTCCGTTCAACCGCCGATGTAGGACATCTCCACTTTCGGAGGGGCGTTTTCGGGCAGGCCAGTCGCCGCCGTGCGCAAGGCGGAGTAACGGTCGGTGCGACCCTGCCAGATGTCGCCGATGACGGTCGAGATCTGCGCGTCGCTCGCGCCGTTGCGTAGCAGCGTGCGCAGGTCGTAACCGGCGCTCGCGAACAGGCATAGATACAACTTGCCTTCCGTAGACAGGCGTGCGCGCGAACAAGTGCCGCAAAAAGCGCGCGTGACCGATGAAATGACACCGACTTCGCCGCCACCGTCGCGATACTGCCAACGCTGGGCCGTCTCGCCGGGATAGTTCGGCTCGAGCGCCTCGAGCGGCAAGGCCTCGTTCAGCCGGGCGATGACGTCGGCCGACGGCAGCACTTCGTCCATCCGCCAGCCGTTCGACGTGCCGACGTCCATGTACTCGATGAACCGCAACATCACGCCGCTGCCGTGAAAATGCCGCGCCATGGGCACGATGTCGCCATCGTTGGTGCCGCGTTTGACGACCATGTTGACCTTGACCGGGCCCAGACCGACGCGTTGGGCTTGCGCAATGCCTTCCAGCACTGTGTCGACCGGAAAGTCGACATCGTTCATCTGCCGGAAAATCGTATCGTCGAGGCTATCCAGGCTGACCGTCACGCGCGTGAGCCCGGCATCCTTGAGCGATTGCGCCCGGCGCGCCAGCAGCGACCCGTTGGTGGTGAGCGTGATGTCGAGCGGTTTGCCCGACGGTGTGCGCAGGCGGGCGAGCATCTCGATCAGACGCTCGATGTGCTTGCGCAACAGCGGCTCGCCCCCCGTGAGGCGCAGCTTCTCCACGCCATGGTCGACGAACAGGCGCGCGGCCCGCTCGATTTCTTCGAACGACAGCAGGGAGGATTGCGGGAGGAATGCATAGTCCTTGCCGAACACGTCCTTCGGCATGCAGTAGACACAACGGAAGTTGCAACGATCCGTCACCGAGATTCGCAGGTCGTGCAGTGGCCGCGCCAGCGCATCTTCGAGATGGCCGGTGGCAGCGCGCACTTGCGCGGGCGCTTGCGGGGAATACGTCGCATAACGCGCGTCGCTACGCAGATCGGTAAGTCGGATGATCGTTTCGGTCATGGTAGGGCCTTGGCTTGCGTCTCCATTCTAACGAATTGGCCTGTTGGCCGCCGACGCCGACGAACTAAGCATCGGATATCGGTACCCAGGCATTCGCTGCGGGACGTCAAACCCGTTCTGAGCGTCACGATACGGGGCGGGCCGGGCGGGCACAAGTCGGGACAACGTGGGGTCGCAAGGCGAAAAGCGATCCCCAATGGCAAAAAAGGAGGCCGAAGCCTCCTTTTCCAACATCACGTCAGGCGGATGGTCGCCAGCGGAACGGGTGCCGCTGCCTGTGCGTCACGCTATGGCACGTTAGGCCACGTGATCCGACGAGCCGCGCGTTTCCACTTGCTCCATCGGGCCACTGCTGGCCGGCGTGGACGGACGGCGCTCGCGCGGCACATGCGGTGCCGGTGCAGCTTGCGCTGCGGCCTCCTTGGCGGCGCGGTGCTTGTCGGCGTCTGTGTGGACCCAGACCAGACCCACACTTGCGAGCGACGACTCCAGCTCGGTGCTTTCCAGCGCGGGCGCTACGGCGGCCGGGGCCGCCCGAGTCGTCGCGACTTCCGTCGCGGCAACGGTGGCTACCGCTGCGGTCGGTGCGGTCGGTGCCGGCGTTTGCACCGGCTTCGCCGTTTCGACCATCTCCACCGGCGTCGACGGTGCGGCGGGTGCCGTCGGCGCGGGGCTGACGTCTGCCGGGGTGCTGGCAATGGCTGCCGTGGCGGCGATCTCGGTCAGGGCCTCGGCCGGGACGGCAGGCTGCGCCGGGATCGGCGTGGCGGCAGGCAACGGCGCGCTGACCGGCGGGACCACCGGTGCGGCGACTTCCACTGCAGGCAGCGGTGCCACGTTGACCGGGGCGATCGGTTCGGCGATGACCGGCGACGAGACTTCCGGCAGCGCGAACGGCGCGGCTTCGGTCACGCGTGCCACGGGGACTTCCGCCGGCTCGACGTGAACCGGGGCGGGCGTCGATCCGACCTGCACCGTCGGCACATCGGCCGCCGTGACAGTCTCTGCCGCAATGACGGGCGCTGCAGCACGAGCCGGGACATCGATCGCGGTGGTGTCGACGGCTTCGTGCGTCAACACCGGGGCGTGCACACCTTCCTCGCCGGTCGATGTTGCGCCTTCGGCCTGCTCGCCTTCGCCATGGAGTTGCTGCTCATTGGCCTCACGCTCGCGACGGCCACCGCGGCGACCGCGACGACGGCTGCGGCGGCGCTCTTCACCCCCTTGCTCGCCTTCCTCGCCCGCGAGAAGCGCTGCGCCTTCGACCTGCGCCGTCAGACGATCCTGTTCGAGATCTTCCTGCTCTGCGACGAGCGGGGCGGCTTGGGCGATGCGTTGCGGCGTGGCTTGCTGGCCGTCTTCCCCTTCGGGCTGACGACGATCACGACGCTCGTTGCGGTCGCGACGATTGCCGCGTTCGCGACCTTCGCGCGGCTCGCGACCTTCCTCGGCACGCACGTCCTGAGCCGGCTGACGCGGCTGCGCTTCGTCGCGCTCACGCTTGTCACGGCCTTCCTGACGCTCGTTGCGATCACCGCGTTCGCTGCGCTCGGCACGTTCCGGACGGGCGGCGCGACCCTCACGGCCTTCGCGGCCTTCACGGCCCTCACGACCTTCACGCGCCGGTTGGCCGGCGTTGTCCTTGCCGGACTTGCTGTCGTCGCGAGCATTGCCACGACGGTTGCGGTTTTGCTGATGCGGACGTTCGTGGCGCTCGCGCGGCGGACGAACGTTAGGCTTGGCCGGTTCTTCGACCTGAACCGGTGCCGGGGCCGCAGGCTCGAGACCCAGCAGGCGCTTCACGAAGCCGATGAAGCCACCGCTGCGTGCGGGGGCTGCGGGCGCGGGCACGGTCGCGGCGACGGGGGCAGGACGCGGTTGCGCGGCCGGTGCCGGCTGTTCAGGCGTAATGCCCTTGACGGCGGCTTCCTGGCGCGGGCGCACGTCTTCCTTCTTCTTGCTGTAAGCCGCCGGATCCTCTTCCAGGGCACGCGCTGCCTCTTCGGCGAGGACGTAGCTGGCCCTCGGGGTATCCAGACGCGGATCGTCGAAACGCAGGCGCTCGAGCTTGTAGTGCGGCGTTTCGAGATGCTTGTTCGGGATCAGCAGCACGCCGACCTTGAAGCGTGCCTCGATCTTGTTGATTTCCTGGCGCTTTTCGTTGAGCAGGAACGCGGAGACTTCGACCGGCACCTGGCAGTGGATGGCTGCCGTGTGCTCCTTCATCGCCTCTTCCTGGATGATGCGCAGGACTTGCAGGGCCGACGATTCAGCGTCGCGGATGTGGCCGGTGCCATTGCAGCGCGGGCAGGTCACGTGCGTGCCTTCCGACAGCGACGGACGCAGACGCTGGCGCGACAGTTCCATCAAGCCGAAACGCGAGATCTTGCCCATCTGGACGCGTGCGCGATCGTGCTTGAGCGAGTCCTTCACACGTTGTTCGACTTCACGCTGGCTCTTGGCCGACTCCATGTCGATGAAGTCGATCACGATCAGGCCGCCCAGGTCGCGCAGACGCAGCTGGCGCGCCACTTCATCGGCCGCTTCCAGGTTGGTGCGAAGCGCCGTTTCCTCGATGTCGGCGCCCTTGGTGGCGCGCGCCGAGTTCACGTCGATCGACACGAGCGCTTCGGTGTGATCGATCACGATCGCGCCGCCCGAAGGCAGCGGCACTTGGCGTGCGTACGCCGTTTCGATCTGATGCTCGATCTGGAAACGCGAGAACAGCGGCACGTCGTCGCGATATTGCTTCACGCGATTGAGGTGATCGGGCATGACCACCTGCATGAAGTTACGCGCTTGCTCGGAGATTTCTTCCGTATCGATGAGGATTTCACCGATATCGGGTTGGAAATAATCGCGGATGGCGCGAATGACGAGGCTCGACTCGAGATAGATCAGCGCCGAGTCGCGCGGCAGTTCGATGTTGGTGGCGGCGCCTTCGACGGCGCGCCAGAGTTGCAGCAGGTAGTTCAAGTCCCACTGCAGCTCTTCGGCCGAGCGGCCGATGCCTGCGGTGCGGGCGATGATGCTCATGCCTTCCGGCAGTTCGAGCTGACCCATCGTCTCGCGCAGTTCCTGACGGTCTTCGCCCTCGATGCGGCGCGACACGCCACCGCCACGCGGGTTGTTCGGCATCAGCACGAGGTAGCGGCCGGCCAGCGAGATGAAGGTCGTGAGGGCGGCGCCCTTGTTGCCGCGTTCTTCCTTTTCGACCTGAACGATGAGTTCCTGGCCTTCGGAGAGGGCGTCCTGGATGCGCGCATTGCGCACATCGGCACCTTCGCGGAAGTACGCGCGGGCGACTTCCTTGAACGGCAGGAAGCCGTGACGGCCTTCGCCGTAGTTGACGAAGCAGGCTTCGAGGGAGGGTTCGATACGGGTAATAATACCCTTGTAGATATTGCCTTTGCGCTGTTCGCGGCCGGCCGTCTCGATATCGATATCGATGAGTTTCTGCCCATCGACAATTGCCACGCGCAGTTCTTCCTGCTGCGTGGCGTTGAACAACATGCGTTTCATGAAAACGACTCCCACCCGCCGCAGTTGCCAATGTGCAGTGCGTCGGGCACGTATCACTCGAGTTATCCAACACGCGAGGTTCGAGCCGGGAGTGGAAGAATTGCCGGGGGGTCCGGGCGATGAGGCCAACGGACGCAATGGCGCCAGCGAATACGTTATCGCGCTCACCCGGATCCGCCGAGGCACCGGAAAATTCCGGCCCGGCGCGGATCACTTCGGGCTTGCAGTCCCTACCAAGAGATACTGGACGAGAAACTTCATCAGCGTTTTCTCGGGGCGCCTGCCGACACTTTTTCTTCTTGTGACGGCGCCTCACCAAGACTCTTGCGCGAACGATACTCAGCAAAGCGATCAGCCCAGACAATCGAACCCGGGCTGACCACCAAAAAATTCTATAACCACCAACTCTATCCGCATCCCGCGCGCTGCGACCGAAGCGGCCTATGGGCCCACTTCCTGCCGACGCTGCGTGATGTGCGTGCGCTCGCTGCTCCAGGGTCACCGGACGAGCAGCCTGCCCGGGGTGCAAGTAAAATACCGTTTTGAGGTCAGCACCGACAGAGGTGGGGATTTGGCATGATTCCCGCTACCGCCACCTCTGTTGGGCAAATTATATTCATAATGAATGAGTTAGGCAAAAATCGGCAGAAAATGGTTTCGCCGGCGTCTCCGCCGCAGGTTCGACTGGTCGAAGTCGACGACGGCTCGGCCGGCCAGCGGATCGATAATTTCCTCTTGCGCGAGTGCAAAGGCGTGCCGAAAAGTCACATTTACCGCATTTTGCGTAGCGGTGAAGTGCGCGTAAACAAAGGAAGAATAGATGCTACCTATCGCCTTGTGCTTGGCGATATCATTCGTATTCCGCCGGTTCGCGTTGCGGCGCCGGCTGCCGAAGCGCCGGCCTACGTTCCCGCCGCCACCTTCCCCGTGTTGTTCGAAGACGATTACCTCATGGCGATCGACAAGCCGGCCGGGGTGGCGGTGCATGGCGGCAGCGGCGTGTCGTTTGGGGTGATCGAGCAACTGCGCCGCGCTCTGCCGCACCTGAAGTTTCTTGAACTGGTGCACCGTCTCGACCGAGAAACATCCGGGATCCTGCTGCTCGCGAAAAAGCGCTCGGCGCTGGTCGGCATGCACGAGCAGATCCGGCACAACCGGATGGACAAGCGTTACCTGGCTTGCGTCACGGGCGAATGGCGGGACCGTCAGCGTGCGGTCAAGGCCCCACTGTATAAGTATGTGACGGCAGAGGGCGAGCGTCGCGTGCGTGTACAGGAAGACGGTCAGGCATCGCACACGGTATTTCGCATGATGGAGTCGTATCCGCCCTATACGTTGCTCGAAGCGGAACTGAAAACGGGGCGGACCCATCAGATTCGCGTTCACCTGGCGCATTGCGGTACGCCGATCGTCGGTGACGACAAGTACGGCGACTTCACGCTGAACAAGACATTGGCCCGTCCCGGCGCCCGTCCCGGCATCAAGCGGATGTTTCTGCACGCGTGGCGGCTGAAGTTCAACCATCCGGTTTTAGATACGCCGATTGCGTTGGAAGCGGCGTTACCGCCAGAATGTCAGCAATTTCTGAACCAACTTCGAGGCGCTTCTGCCGATGCCAAGCCCTGAGTTCGACCTGGTCGTGTTCGACTGGGACGGGACGTTGATGGACTCGACGCCCACCATTACCCGCTGCATCCAGGCCGCCTGCCGCGATCTGGGGCTGCCCGTGCCGTCCGACGAGATCGCGAGCCACGTGATCGGCCTCGGCCTGCGCGATGCCCTGCAAATGGCCGTGCCATCCCTTGACCCCGCGCACTATCCGCGCCTGTCTGAGCGCTATCGCTTTCATTATTTGATAGGCGACAAGGAGACCGTGTTGTTCACCGGAATCCGTGAGTTGCTCGAAGCCTTGCGCGCGCGGGGGCGTTTTCTTGCCGTGGCGACGGGCAAGTCGCGTGTCGGTCTGAACCGGGCGCTCGAAGCCGCCGGGCTGATGCGGATGTTCGACGCAACGCGTTGCGCCGATGAGACATTTTCGAAACCGCATCCAGCCATGCTGCAAGAGCTGACGCGCGAACTCGGTCAGGACCTGCGTCGCACGGTCATGATCGGCGATACCACGCACGATTTGCAGATGGCGCACAGTGCAGGAACGTCCGCCGTGGCCGTGGCTTACGGCGGTGCGCATCCGCGCGAGCAACTGGTGGCGCTGGAGCCCGCGTATTGCGCCGGGAGCGTGGCCGAGCTGCGCGACTGGCTGCTGGAGCGCGTGTGAGCGAGTCCGTCGTGCCGCTGCCGATCTGCGCGGGCGCCGCGCTCGAGGATGGGGGGCGCGGCGTGCGTTTCGAGGTATGCGTGAGCGGTCGTCGTACCCCGGCGTTCGTGATTCGCTATGGCGGGCACGTCTACGCCTATCTCAATCAGTGCGCTCATGTGCCGATGGAACTCGACTGGTCTGAGGGGCAGTTCTTCGAAACGTCCGGCTTATACTTGATGTGCGCGACGCACGGCGCAACCTATGAGCCCGATACGGGGCATTGCGTTGGTGGCCCGTGTCGCGGCGGTGCGCTGCAGCCCGTGCACGTGGAGGAGCGCTCGGCTGACCCGAACGGGGGCGATGCCGCTCACACGACCGTCGTCTGGTGGCCCGATGCGTACATCGAAGCGCCCGGACCTTCGACACACTGACGACACGACATCCCGGTTTCAATCGCAGTTTTCGCTTTTTACCCAAAGTTCTCTGGATACTTTATGGCTGACGCCCTGCCGCCTGATTCGCCCCGCACCGAACCTGGTTTTCCTCCGCCCGGTGGGCGGTCGTCGTCGGCAGCGGGGGCCGGCGCGGGCCGCGATCCGGGCGAGGTGAAGCTCTGGGAGCGCGAAATGCTGGAAAAGGTGTTGATGGCCGGCATTCGCGAGCAACGCGCGTCGCGCCGCTGGAAAATATTCTTCCGGCTGCTGGCGCTGGCGATCGTCGCGCTTGTCATCTGGTCGATTTCCGATTTCGATGGCGGTACGGCAACGGTCGGCGCGGGCTCCGGCAAACATACCGCGCTGGTCACGCTGAGCGGCGAGATCGCGCCCGACAGTCAGGCGAGCGCCCGGAAGATCAACGCGGCGCTCGAATCGGCTTTCGAAGACTCGTCGGCGGCGGGCGTGATTCTACGCATCAACAGCCCTGGCGGCAGCCCGGTTCAGGCCGGCATGATCTACGACGACATCATGCGTTTGCGGGCGAAGTACCCGAAGAAGCCGCTGTATGTCGTGGTCGAAGAGATTTGTGCCTCGGGCGGCTACTACGTTGCGGCGGCCGCCGACAAGATCTACGTCGACAAGGCGAGCATCGTCGGTTCCATCGGCGTGTTGATGGATGGCTTCGGTTTCACCGGGTTGATGGACAAGCTCGGCATCGAGCGGCGATTGCTGACGGCTGGGCGTAACAAGGGGTTCCTTGACCCGTTCTCGCCGCAGACGGATCAACAGAAGACGTATGCCCTCGACATGCTCGAGCAGGTCCATCAGCAGTTCATCGGCGCGGTGAAGAAGGGGCGTGGCAATCGACTGAAGGACGACCCGGATCTGTTCAGCGGCCTGTTCTGGACGGGCCAGCGTTCAATCGAGCTGGGTTTGTCGGACGGCCTCGGCACGGTCGATTCGGTGGCCCGCGACGTACTCAAGGCGCCGAATCTCGTCGACTACACCGTCAAGGAAAACTTGCCTGAGCGCGTGGCGCGACGTTTCGGTGCGGCCGTGGGTGCCGCGGCGATGAAGACGATGATGATGGGCGCGACCCTCTCGCTCAAGTAACGCCCACGCATCGCGGAACGCAAGCACGCAAGCGACAACGCCACGGAAGATCTCCGTGGCGTTGTCTTTTGCTGAGGCCGATAGCGGGCGTTACTGGCCCAGAAATAGGAAAATGGCGGGGCGCTTGTGCAGATCGATACGCGTCTGAGGCCATCCCTGGATCCGATGCGTGACAATCTGCTCGCCGTCCTGCGTGACGTCGACCGCGACGCACAGCAGGGTGGAGGCGTCGCAGGTCTGCAGTAGCGCATCGAGCATGGCCTTGTTGCGATAGGGCGTCTCGATGAAGATTTGCGTCTGCTTCTCCTTGCGCGAGCGTTGTTCGAGTTCGCGCAAGCGCTTCGCTCGATCGGCCGCGTCCGTCGGCAGGTAGCCGTGGAAGGCGAAACTCTGCCCGTTCAGTCCGCTGGCCATCAAGGCGAGCAGGATCGAACTCGGGCCGACGAACGGCACCACGCGCACCCCTTTCTCGTGCGCCCGTCGCACCAGCAGCGCACCCGGGTCCGCCACGGCCGGGCAGCCGGCCTCCGAGACGAGGCCGCCATCGGCACCGGCAAGCATCGGCGCGAGGAGCGCATCGATGGCCGCTGCCGGCGTGTTGACGTTCAACTCGCGAATGTCGATTTCCTGAATCGGCGTGGACACCCCGACCAATTTGAGGAATGCTCGCGTGCTCTTGGCCTGTTCGCCGACAAAATACGTCAGACCGGCCGTCACGTTGCGGACGTCTTCAGGCAGTACCGCCGGCAGGCCGCCGCGGGTGTTCGTGCCAAGCGTATTCGGGATCAGATACAGCGTGCCGCTCATGCTGGCGCTCCTGTTGCGTCGGGGCCGGGGCCTGGCAGGCGAATGCCGGTGTTCATCAACATGGTCGTGAGCGCAATCAGCGGCAAGCCGATGAGCGCGGTCGGGTCGTCATTCTCGATGGTTTCGAGCAGCATGATGCCCAGTCCTTCGGATTTGGCGGCGCCGGCGCAGTCGTAGGGTGTCTCGGCATGAAGATAGGCGGCGAGCACCTCGTCGGGCAGATTGCGGAACTTCACCCGTGTCACGACATCTTTGGCCTGACTTTCGCCGTTGCGGGCATCGTGCACGCACAGGGCGGAGTGAAACTCGACGACCTTGCCGCGCATGTCGCGCAACTGTGTCATGGCGTTCTCGAAATTGCCGGGTTTGCCGATCTGGCGGCCTTCGAACGTGGCGACCTGGTCGGCGCCGATGACGATGGCGCCCGGTCGGCGCCCAGCCACCGCCCGGGCCTTCTGACGGGCCAGGCGCAGCGAGGTATCGTGCGGCGTCTCGCCGGGGACGGGCGTTTCGTCGATGTCCGGGACGTCGACCGTAAAGGGCACGCGCAGGCGCTCGAGCAACTCACGTCGATAGCGCGATCCGGAGGCCAGGATCATGGGTGGCGGGGGATGTGCGGTCATCAGGTTTAAGTGTTTGACGAGAAACGAAAAACTATTTAGAATTCACGGCTTTTGCAATCTGGCGCTCGGTCCCGCCAGTCTGCGCGGTACGGGTCCAAACGTCCGGAAACGGTGTTGGATCAAGGCGCTGCGGGTGGCAGGGGACGTTGAAAACGCGCTCAGATGCGCCAAAGGCAAGGATGAGCGTGATGAACGAATATATCGTCGATCTGTTCGAATTCGCGCGTACCGGCCGGGTGGCGGAAGGTGACGTGCAACTTGCGGCATTGCCGCGCATGGTAACCGAAGTGCCTGCCGAAGTCTCGGCGTCGGGGCGCGCCCAGGGCGTGTTCCACTGGCGCGCCGCAGGCGTCGAGAAGCAGGTGCTGCGTGCCGACGGGAAGCCTGCGGTGGCGCAGTTCCTGACGCTGTCGGTCGAAGGCCCGATGTGGCTCGAATGCCAGCGATGCCTTACGCCGTACCAGGAGCCGCTCGATTCGGAGACGACCTTCGAGGTTGTGCGTGACGAAGCGGCCGCGGAAGCCCGGCCCCTCGATGAAGATGAGTTCGAGGCGTTGGTCGGCTCCAAACATTTCGATTTGCGCGAGCTGATCGAGGAAGAATTGCTGTTGGCTTTGCCGATCGTGCCCAAGCACGAGGTGTGTCCGACTGTGCACGAAAGCCTGGCCACGGGCGACGACGGGTTGACCGAACCTGCCCCGCCGCCCGAAGAAGAGGATAAGCCGTCTCCGTTCGCGGCGCTGGCAGCGCTCAAGCGCTCGCCGGACAAGGACGGAAAGTAACGTGCGGCCGGGTCTCCGGCGCACCAAAGTACAAGTTTGCGTTAGTCGCACAGGTCGGGCCGACAGGCCGACACCGTAGGGCGGCGCTCGAACTGTGTTAAAATTTCGCGATATTTTGAGGAGTTATCATGGCCGTTCAACAGAACAAGAAGTCGCCGTCGAAGCGCGGCATGCACCGTTCGCACGATTTCCTGACCGCGCCGGCGACTGCCGTCGAGCCGACGTCGGGTGAGACGCATATGCGTCACCACATCTCGCCGAACGGTTTCTACCGTGGTCGCAAGGTCATCAAGACCAAGAACGACTAACTCGGCCCTCCAGGCGATACGCGCCCATCATGGCGCTGTTTGATCGTCCGATGTGGCAAAAGCGGCACTCATCCTGCCGCTTTTTTTGTTACCTGTACCGCAAGCCAATCACGTCGACATGACAGTCACCCTGACGATCGATTGCATGGGCGGAGATCACGGCCCATCGGTGACGGTGCCGGCCGCGGTTCGCTTCGTGCAGTCCACCGACGATGTCGAACTTGTGCTGGTCGGACAGCAGGAGGTCATTAACGCGCAACTCGCAAAGTTGCGCGCGACGGATCATCCGCGCCTGTCCGTGGTCAACGCGACCGAAGTTGTCGCGATGGACGACTCCGTCGAGACCGCCCTGCGCAGGAAGAAAGACTCCTCGATGCGTGTGGCGCTCAACCTGGTCAAGGACGCGCGCGCGCAAGCCTGCGTATCCGCCGGCAATACCGGCGCGTTAATGGCCGTTTCGCGCTATGTGCTCAAGACGCTGCCGGGCATCGAGCGGCCCGCCATCGCCACCGTGCTGCCGAACCAGAAGGGCGGTTACACCACGATGCTCGATCTCGGCGCGAACGTCGATTGCGAGCCGACCCATTTGCTGCAATTCGCCGAGATGGGTCATGCGCTCGTCGCGGCGGTCGATGGCAAGGAGCGTCCGTCGATCGGCCTGCTTAATATTGGCGAAGAAGTCATCAAGGGCAACGACGTCATCCGGCAGGCCGGCGAGCTGTTGCGCGGCTCCACGCTTAACTTCTACGGCAACGTGGAGGGCAACGATATCTATCGCGGCACGACCGACATCGTCGTGTGCGACGGATTCGTGGGCAATGTTGCCCTCAAGACTTCCGAAGGCCTGGCACAAATGCTCGGCGACATGATCCGCGAAGAATTCACCCGTACGTGGTGGACGAAGGTGATCGCTGTCGTTGCGCTGCCGATTCTCTCCCGCTTCAAAAGCCGCGTCGATCATCGCCGTTACAACGGGGCAGCATTGCTCGGGTTGCGTGCGCTCGTGATCAAGAGCCATGGCTCCGCCGATGCCTACTCGTTTGAATGGGCCATCAAACGCGGCTATGATGCAGTTCGCAACGGCGTGCTCGACCGTTTGTCGCGCGCCATGCATGAGAATCAGACCCAGCTCCAGGACAACAAGCCGGTGGGCGCCATTCCGGCGCTCTGACGCCGGCGGCCTCGCTCCGGCGCTCTAACCGATCATAAGATGACTCAGTCCGCGATTCATTCCCGCGTCGTTGGTACCGGCAGCTACCTGCCGGCGCGCCGCGTGACCAATCAGCAGTTGGCCGACGAGCTGGCCACCCGTGGCATCGAGACGAGCGACGAGTGGATCGTTGCTCGCACCGGTATCCAGGCTCGCCATTTCGCCGCGCCCGATCAAACGAGCAGCGACATGGCGGTGGAAGCCGCCAGGCGCGCGCTCGACATGGCCGGCTTGAGCGCCAACCAGCTCGACCTCATCATCGTCGCCACGTCGACGCCGGATTTCGTGTTCCCGAGCACCGCCTGCCTCGTGCAGAACAAGCTCGGTATCGACAACGGCTGCGCGGCGTTCGACATTCAGGCGGTTTGCTCCGGCTTTGCCTACGCCATGGCGACGGCCGACAACTTCATTCGCACCGGTGCGTACCGCAACGTCCTCGTGATCGGTGCCGAGACCTTCTCGCGCATTCTCGATTTCACGGACCGCACGACCTGCGTGCTGTTCGGCGACGGTGCGGGCGCGGTCGTGTTGCAGGCGTCCAGCGAGCCGGGCATTCTGGCGAGCGCGCTGCATGCGGACGGCAGCCACGCGAACATTCTGTGCGTGCCGGGCAATGTGAGCGGCGGCGCGGTGCAGGGTGAAGCGTTCCTCTATATGGACGGCCAGGCCGTGTTCAAGCTGGCGGTGCGCGTGCTGGAAAAAGTGGCCAACGAGGCCCTTGAGAAGGCCGGTTTGGCGGCGTCGGCGATCGACTGGCTGATTCCTCATCAGGCCAACCTGCGCATCATGACGAGCACGGCCCGCAAGCTCGGACTGCCGGAAGAGAAGATGGTCGTGACCGTCGACCAACATGGCAATACGTCGGCCGCGTCGATTCCGCTGGCGCTCGACGTCGCGGTTCGTGACGGGCGCATCAAGCCGGGCCAGAACGTCATGATCGAAGGCGTGGGCGGCGGCTTTACGTGGGGCGCCGTGCTGTTCCGCATGTAAGTGGACCCGGCGCCAAGGCGCCACGCGGACCTGACGGTGGGCCTTCGGGGCGCCGCGTGGGGCGGCGCGCCCCACGCCGCCAGGTCGGTGCGCGACAGGGGGCCGCAATGTTTCTGAATCTGACTGCAAAACCAGGCGCTATGACATTCGCTTTCGTTTTCCCGGGACAAGGTTCCCAATCGGTGGGCATGCTCGATGCCTTCGCGGACAACGCGGTAGTGCGCGAGACCCTTGCCGAAGCTTCGGATGCCCTTGGGCAGGATATGGCCACGCTTATCGCCGCCGGCCCGGCCGAAGACCTCAATCTGACGACCAACACTCAGCCGGTGATGCTCACCGCCGCCTACGCGATGTACCGCGCATGGTTGGCCGAGGGCGGTGCCAAGCCCGCGTTCGTTGCGGGCCACAGCCTCGGTGAATACACGGCGCTGGTCGCCGCGGGCGTCATCGCGTTCAAGGATGCCGTGCCGCTCGTGCGTTTTCGCGCGCAAGCGATGCAGGAGGCCGTGCCCGTCGGGCAAGGGGGCATGGCGGCCATTCTGGGGCTGGATGACGACACCGTTCGCAACGTCTGCGCCGAAGCATCGGCCGCGGGCGTCGTCGAGGCCGTCAATTTCAATGCTCCGGCACAGGTCGTGATTGCCGGCGCGAAGGCGGGCGTGGAAAAAGCCTGCGAACTGGCGAAGGCCGCCGGGGCAAAGCGCGCGCTCGTGCTGCCGGTGTCGGCGCCGTTCCACTCGTCGCTGCTCAAGCCGGCGTCGGATCGTCTGCGCGAATATCTGGCCGACGTGACGTTCAGCGCGCCGCAGATTCCGCTCGTCAACAACGTCGATGTCGCCGTCGAAACCGACGTGGCGCGCATCAAGGAGGCGTTGGTGCGTCAGGCCGCGGCGCCGGTGCGCTGGGTCGAATCGGTCAAATGGCTCGCGGCGCAGGGGGTGACCCAAGTCGTTGAATGTGGTCCGGGCAAGGTGCTGAGCGGCCTGACCAAGCGCATCGACGGCACGCTCACCGGGCTCGCGATCACCGATCCGGCGTCGCTCGGCGACGTGCGCGCGCAACTCTCGTAAGACACAGTCAAGGGTATTTCTCTCATGAGCAAGCAACTCGATAACCACGTGGCGCTGGTGACCGGCGCTTCGCGCGGCATCGGTCGTGCCATTGCCCTCGAACTCGCTCGCCAGGGGGCGACGGTTGTGGGCACCGCCACCAGCGAAGCCGGCGCGCAGGGCATTACCGCGTATTTCAGCGAGGCCGGTGTGACGGGCAAGGGCATCGTCCTGAATGTAACCGATGCCGAAGGCGTGGCTGCGGCACTCGACGACATCCTCAAGCAGTACGGCAAGCTCGACGTCCTCGTCAATAACGCCGGCATCACGCGCGATAATCTCGCCATGCGGATGAAGGACGACGAGTGGGACGACGTGATCGACACGAACCTCAAGGCGATCTTCCGTCTGTCGCGAGCGGTCATCAAGCCGATGATGAAGGCGCGCAGCGGCCGCATCATCAACGTGACGTCGGTCGTCGGCTCGGCGGGCAACCCGGGCCAGGCCAATTACGCGGCCGCCAAGGCGGGCGTTGCCGGGATGGCCCGTTCGCTGGCCGCTGAGATCGGCAGCCGAAACATCACCGTCAACTGTGTCGCCCCGGGCTTCATCGACACCGATATGACCAAGGCGCTGGGCGAAGCGCAGCACGAGGCGCTCAAGGCACGGATTCCGCTGGGCCGCCTCGGTGCGCCGGAAGACATCGCCAACGCCGTGGCGTTTCTCGCGTCGCCGCAGGCGGGTTACATCACCGGGACGACGCTGCACGTGAACGGTGGCATGTTCATGAATTAAGGGAATTTCGTCGGAATTGTGCTAATAATGCGCAATTTTGAGCGATATTGAACATTATTTGGCGCAGGCTAACTTTGCTTGGCAAACCTGTTAAAATGCGCGCACTTGTCTGAACTAACTACCCCGGAGGGTTTGAATGGATAACATTGAGCAACGCGTCAAGAAGATCGTCGCCGAACAACTTGGTGTGAACGAAGCTGACGTCAAGAACGAATCCAGCTTTGTGAACGATCTCGGCGCCGACTCGCTCGACACGGTTGAGCTGGTGATGGCACTGGAAGAAGAGTTCGAGACGGAAATCCCGGACGAGCAAGCTGAAAAGATCACCACGGTGCAGCAAGCCATCGATTACGTTCAAGGCAATTCCAAGGCCTAAGAGGCCCGCGGAGGATCGCCTGGACGGCCGGGGTGCCGACCGGTTCCCGGCGCCAGGCATGCCTGTCAGCCGCAGGGAGCACAGGGTCGAACCCTGTCGCCTCTGTGGCTTTTGTTTTGTAAGACCCAGCAGAAGAAGGGGAGTATCGTGAGTCGTCGTCGCGTCGTCATTACCGGTCTGGGCCTGATCTCGCCGGTCGGCAACACTGTTGCCGAGGGTTGGGAGAATCTGGTCGCAGGCCGTTCGGGCATCGCCAACATCACGAAGTTCGATGCGAGCGAATTCAAGGTGCAATTCGCCGGCGAAGTCAAAAACTTCGAGACCGAGAAGTATCTGTCGGCCAAAGAAGCGCGCCGCATGGATACCTTTATCCATTACGGCCTCGCCGCAGGCATTCAGGCGTTCGAAGACAGTGGCCTCGCCGTCACCGAAGCGAACGCGGAACGTATTGGCGTGCTGGTCGGTTCGGGCATTGGCGGTCTGCCGATGATCGAAGACACGCATGACGATTTGCTCAAAGGCGGCCCGCGCAAGATTTCCCCGTTCTTCGTGCCGGGCTCGATCATCAACATGATCTCGGGCCACCTGTCGATCAAGTACGGCCTGAAGGGGCCGAACCTGGCGATCGTTACCGCCTGCACGACCGGTCTTCACTGTATCGGTCAGGCCGCGCGCATGATCCAGTACGGCGACGCGGATGCGGTGCTTGCCGGTGGTGCAGAATCGACGGTGTCGCCGCTGGGGATTGGCGGTTTTGCCGCGATGACCGCGCTGTCCACGCGCAACGACGATCCGGCGACGGCCAGCCGTCCGTGGGACAAGGATCGCGACGGCTTCGTGCTGGGCGAAGGCGCCGGCGTGATGATGGTCGAAGAGTACGAGCACGCCAAGGCGCGCGGCGCGAAGATTTACGCCGAGCTGACGGGCTTCGGCATGAGCGCCGACGCGTATCACATGACGGCCCCGTGCGAAGACGGCGACGGCGCGCTGCGCGCCATGACCAACGCGCTGCGCGATGCCGGCATCAATGCCGATACCGTGAACTATGTGAATGCGCACGGCACGTCGACCCCGCTGGGCGATATCGCCGAGACGGTTGCCGTCAAGCGCCTGATGGGCGATGCCGCCAGGAACGTCGTGGTGAACTCGACCAAGTCGATGACCGGTCACCTGTTGGGTGGCGCGGGCGGCCTGGAGTCGGTGTTTACCGTGCTGGCCGTTCATCATCAGAAGTCGCCGCCGACGATCAACATCTTCAATCAGGACCCCGCTTGCGACCTGGATTACTGCGCAAACGTGGCGCGCGATCTGAAAATTGACGTCGCATTGAAGAACTCTTTCGGATTCGGCGGGACTAACGGCACGCTGGTCTTCCAGCGAGTCTAAGTTCGCGGGACGCCGCGCAGGCGTCCCGTTCCGCTGACCCACGCTCCGGTGAGTGTGCCCGGGCGTGCGGCGTAACAGACACTTCCCGCCGCGGTGGCCCGTGCTGCCGTGGAGCCATCAGGCCCGACCGGGGCCTGGCCGCCAGAGAAAATACGGATCCCAATCAGGTGAGTGAACGAGAAATCGACCAGGCGCTCGTCGAGCGCGTGCAAAAAGGCGACAAAGCCGCCTTCGAGCTGCTGGTCGCGAAATATCACCGCAAGATCATCCGCCTCGTATCGCGGCTCGTGCGCGACGCCGCCGAGGTCGAGGATGTGACGCAGGAGGCCTTTATCAAGGCCTACCGTGCCTTGCCGCAGTTTCGCGGCGAGTCGGCGTTCTATACCTGGCTGTATCGTATTGCTGTCAACACGGCAAAGAACCACCTGGCAACGCAGGGACGCCGTGCACCGACTTCGACTGAAGCGAACGCTGAAGAAGCGGAAACTTTTGCCGAGGCTGATCAACTAAGGGATATCAACACGCCTGAGTCGTTGCTGATGAGCAAGCAGATTGCTCAAACGGTCAACGCGGCGATGGAGGCTTTGCCCGATGAGCTTCGAACGGCCATTACCCTGCGGGAAATCGAGGGGTTGAGCTACGAAGAGATCGCCGAAGCCATGGGGTGCCCGATCGGAACGGTCCGTTCGCGAATTTTCCGGGCGCGTGAAGCGATTGCCAGCCGGCTCAGGCCGCTGCTGGACACGCCTGACGGCAAGCGCTGGTGAGCGCGCCGCCGGGGAAGTTATTTTCGTTAGGGGATATCATGGGATCAGCGACGGTGCAAACGCAGCGGGGGCTGCAAGCCGAGCGAATTTCCGCGTTGGTGGACGGGGAATTCGATTCGGACGAGCTGGCTGCCCTGCTGGATGAGGCTGACGCTTCCGGCCGGCCTTTGTGGGACGACTACCACCTGATTGGAGACGCCTTGCGTTCCGATGAGTTGACGTTGCCGCGATCGGAGTCGGCCTTCATGGCGGCCTTCTCGGCGCGCCTCGAAACCGAGCCTCACCTCCTCGCGCCGGCCGCACTGGTCGATGCCCAGGCAAGCGCCGCACAGGGCGCCAAGACCGCGGGCTCGCGCGTCACCCGTATCAATCCGTTCCTGCGCGTACGCCGCGTGCTGCCAACGGCGGCTGCCGCGGCGGCCGTGGCGGCGCTGTCATGGGTCGTGGTGCCGCGTCTACAGGATCACCCAGCCGGCGGCACGCAGCCGCAGGTGTTGGCTCAGGCCGCAACGCCGGCCGCCGGGGGCAGTAACCTCACGCGCGTTACGCTGTCGCAACCGTCGCAAGCCGCCGTGGCGGCCAACGGCGCGAGTGCGGGGGCGCCGAACGATCTGATCGTGCTGCGCGATGCGCGGCTTGACCAGTATCTGGCGGCACATCAGCAATATGCCCCGACGCCGATCGGCCAGGGCGTTTCCCCTTATATGCGAGCCTCGGCGCAAGCGGACGAATAAATGCAGCGCCTGAGTATCGAATCCTTGCCACGTGCGCCCATCGGGCGCACCTTCTTCCTGTTCGCCTTGCTGCTGGCGACCACGCTGCAATCGCAGGCGTGGGCCCAGGCTTCCGCGCCGACGAACGACCCGCTGATCGAGCGGCGCGAAGTCGGCGCGTGGCTCAACAAGATCCATCGCGCGGCGCAGACGCAAAACTACATCGGTACATTCGTTTATCAGCGTGGTTCGACCATGCGCTCTTCGAAGATCAGTCACTTCGCCGAGAAGGGTAACGAGTACGAAGCGCTCGAGACGCTGGACGGACGTCAGCGCCGCATTCTTCGGCAGAACGACGATGTCTACACGCTCATTCCCGAGCAGAAGACCGTGTTTCTGGAAAAGCGCGAGAGCAAGGACTCGTTCCCTGCCTTGCTCGCCACGCCCAATCGCGATGTGCTCGACTATTACGCACCGAAGCTGCTGCCGAATGAGCGCATGGCGGGCTTTGACTGCATGGTGATCGAACTCACGCCAAAGGACGAGTACCGCTTCGGCTACCGGCTGTGGGCCGATCGCAACACCGGCCTGTTGCTGCGCGCACAGACCCTCGATGCCGAAGGCCATTTGCTCGAGCAGGCGGCGTTCTCGCAGATCTCGATCGGTGTGCCGAGTGAGAAGGCGCGCATCGTGCACGCCATTCAGGCAACGCATGGCTGGCATGTCATCAAGCCGCAAATCGTACCGATGCATCTGTCCGATGCCGGCTGGAGCATCGACGTCGACAAGAAGGTGCCGGGGTTCAAGGCGGTGCGCGAAGTGCGTCGCACCATGCGATCGACGGCCGACGGCAAACCGTTGGAAGTCCAGCAGGTGGTATATTCAGACGGCATGGCCGGACTTTCGGTATTTATCGAACCGGCCACGCGAGAGCGCAAGGAAGGCCACGGCAGCGCCGGCGCGACGAATATTCTCATCAAGCGCTTTGGTGACTACTGGCTGACCTTGCTTGGCGAAGTGCCGCAGGCAACCTTGCAGCAGTTTGCTTCCAGTATCGAGTACAAACAGCCGGCGAAGTGACCGGCTGTCGGGTGGGCCGCGACCGGTGACGGTGCGGTCCGGGCAGCGAGGCACCGACAGACGCAATGCCCTGTCGGAGGGCTGGACTGCCTTCAAGCATTCCGAGACTATCGCGCACCACGATCTTCCAATGAAGAAGACCTTCCTGCTTCGTGTCATCCTTGGCGGTGCCATTGCCGCGCAATTGGCGGGGGCACCTGCTGCTTTTGCCGCCCCTGCCTCGGGGTCGGCGGCGCCACTTGTCAGCAATCTTCCCGATTTCACCCAGTTGGTCGACCGAGTCGGCCCGGCCGTCGTGAACATTCGGACGACCGAGCGCGTCAGCCGCAGTCAGAGTGGCTTGCCGCCCGGCATGGACGGCGACATGGCCGAGCTGTTCCGCCGCTTCTTCGGTGTGCCCCTGCCGCAGCAGCCGGGCCCGAAGGGCGGTACGCCCCGACGCGGCCAGCCGCAGCCGGATGAAGAGCAGAACAGCGGCGTCGGATCGGGCTTCATCGTCTCGGCCGACGGCTACATCCTGACCAACGCGCACGTGGTCGATGGCGCCGAAAGTATCTACGTCACCCTCACCGACAAACGCGAGTTCAAGGCGAAGCTGATGGGGGCGGACAAGCGCACCGACGTCGCCGTGGTCAAGGTCGACGCCAAGGACCTGCCGACCGTGCCGGTGGGCGACTCGAACAAACTGCGCGTTGGCGAATGGGTGGTGGCGATCGGTTCGCCGTTCGGTCTCGACAATACGGTAACGGCGGGCATCGTATCGGCCAAGGGCCGCGATACGGGCGATTACCTGCCGTTCATTCAGACGGACGTGGCCGTGAACCCGGGCAATTCGGGGGGGCCGCTCATCAACATGCGCGGCGAGGTGGTCGGCATCAACTCGATGATCTATAGCCAGACCGGTGGCTTCATGGGCATTTCGTTCGCGATCCCGATCGACGAAGTCATGCGCGTGGCCGACCAGCTCAAGAAGAGCGGCAAGGTCGTGCGCGGCCGGATCGGCGTGGCGATCAGCGAGGTCAGCAAGGAGGTCGCCGATTCGCTGGGGCTGCCGCGGGCGCAAGGCGCGCTGGTTCGCAGCATCGAGCCGGGGAGTCCGGCCGAGAAGGCGGGGGTGCAGCCGGGTGACATCATCATGAAGTTCGAGGGCCGGGCCGTCGATCATGCGACCGACCTGCCGCGCATGGTCGGCGAGACCAAGCCCGGTTCGAGCGCGATGCTGCAGGTGCTGCGCAAGGGCAAGAACCAGGACTTGCGCATCACCGTCGCGGAAGCCGATACCGATACGCCGAAGGCGTCCAAGGCGCAGAGCGGGAGTGCGGACACGCCCCACCCGAATGCGCTGGGCCTGGTGGTCTCCGACCTGACCGAGTCGCAGAAGAAGGACATGAAGCTGCGCGGTGGCGTGCAGGTCGAACTGGCCGAAGGTTCGGCGGGACGGGCCGGTTTGCAGCAGGGTGACATCATCCTGCGCGTGGGCGATGCAGACATCGTCAGCGCGAAGCAATTCGAGGACGTGGTCAAGGCGCTCGATCCGAAGCGCCTCGTGCCGATCCTCGTGCGGCGCGGCGATGCCACGCAATTCGTGCCGCTGCGTCCGCGCACGCCCGGCAAGTAATACCGCTGTCTCATGCATACGCCGGCGCTGACGCTCTATGGCCGCAAGTGGTGTCATCTTTGCGATGACATGCTTGCGGCGCTCGAAGCGATGCGTCCGGCGTGGAATTTCTCCGTCACCGTCATCGACGTCGACAGTGACCCGGCGCTGGAAGCGCAATACGACGAGATCGTGCCGGTGCTTGCGCTTGGCGAGCGCGAGTTGTGCCGGTATCGTTTCGACGCAGCGGCGGTCGCTGCCGCATTGCGCTCAGGTTGACGTTTCGCGCTATCCGCTCCCTGCCTCGAACGACGCCCGATCGTCTCAAGCTTCCCGCCATTTCCGATGGACTGCCGCGATACATGCGATTCCAGACGGCATCGCCACGCTTTCGGCTAAAATATCGTGTTTGCCGATTCTCTCGAAAGTCGCTGCCGAGCCGAATCCGATGGCACCGACTCTTCTCTAGCCTCGCCTCATGGACCATATCCGCAATTTTTCGATCATCGCCCACATCGACCACGGGAAATCGACCCTGGCCGATCGCATCATCCAGTTGAGCGGCGGTCTGTCCGATCGTGAAATGGAATCCCGGGTCCTCGACTCGATGGATCTCGAGCGAGAGCGTGGCATCACCATCAAGGCACAAACGGCCGCCCTGGAATACAAGGCGCGTGACGGCAAGGTGTACAACCTGAACCTCATCGATACGCCGGGCCACGTCGACTTCTCGTACGAGGTGAGCCGCTCGCTCTCCGCATGCGAGGGCGCACTGCTCGTGGTGGATGCCTCGCAGGGCGTGGAAGCGCAGACCGTGGCGAACTGCTACACGGCGATCGAGCTGGGCGTGGAAGTCGTGCCGGTGCTCAACAAGATTGACCTGCCGTCGGCCGAACCGGAGAACGCGATCCAGGAGATCGAGGACGTGATCGGTATCGAGGCAACCGACGCCGTGCGCTGCTCCGCGAAGACCGGCTTCGGCGTGGAAGAGGTGCTCGAAGCGCTCATCGCCAAGGTTCCGCCGCCCAAGGGCGATGCCGCCGCCCCGCTGCAAGCGTTGATCATCGACTCGTGGTTCGATAACTACGTGGGCGTGGTCATGCTGGTGCGCATCGTCAACGGCACGCTCAAGCCGAAGGAAAAAATTCAGTTGATGGCCACGGGCGCGACCTACCCGGTCGAGCAAGTGGGGGTCTTCACGCCGAAGTCGCAGCCGCGCCCGTCGCTGTCGGCCGGCCAGGTGGGCTTCATCATCTCGGGCATCAAGGAACTGGGCGCCGCGAAGGTCGGCGATACCGTCACGCATGCGCTGACGACCACGACCAAGCCAGCGCCCGAGGCGCTTCCGGGCTTCAAGGAAGTCAAGCCGCAGGTGTTCGCCGGCCTCTACCCGGTCGAGGCGAACCAGTACGACGCGCTGCGCGAATCGCTCGAAAAGCTCAAGCTCAACGACGCCTCGCTGCAATACGAACCTGAAGTTTCGCAGGCACTGGGATTCGGTTTCCGTTGCGGCTTCCTGGGCCTGCTGCACATGGAAATCGTGCAGGAGCGTCTGGAGCGCGAGTTCGACATGGACCTCATCACCACGGCGCCGACCGTGATCTATGAGGTGGTCGAGCGCGATGGCACGGTGACCACGGTGGAAAACCCGTCGAAGATGCCGGATCCGGGCCGTATTGAAGAAGTGCGCGAGCCGATCGTCACGGTCAACCTGTACATGCCGCAGGAGTATGTCGGCTCGGTGGTGACGCTGTGTCAGCAAAAGCGCGGCGTGCAGATCGATATGCAATACCACGGCCGTCAGGTGCGCCTCATTTACGAAATTCCGATGGCCGAGATCGTGCTCGACTTCTTCGATCGTCTGAAGTCGGTGTCGCGCGGTTACGCGTCGATGGACTACGAGTTCAAGGAGTACCGCACGTCGGACGTCGTCAAGGTCGACATGCTGATCAACGGCGACAAGATCGACGCGCTGTCGATCATCGTGCACCGTTCGGAGAGCCGCCGTCGCGGCGCGCAGGTCGCGTCGAAGATGCGCGAAATCATTCCGCGCCAGATGTACGATGTGGCGATTCAGGCGGCTATCGGCGCAAACATCATTGCCCGTGAGAACATCAAGGCTTTGCGCAAGAACGTGCTGGCCAAGTGCTATGGTGGCGACATCTCGCGCAAGAAGAAGCTGCTTGAGAAACAGAAGGAAGGTAAGAAGCGCATGAAGCAGGTGGGGAGTGTCGAGATTCCTCAGGAAGCGTTCCTTGCCATTTTGCAAGTCGAAGACAAATAACGTAGCGACAGGTCCCGCATGAATTTCGCCCTGATTCTTTTTGTCCTGGTGCTGGTGACCGGGGTGGCCTGGTTGGCCGACAAGTTGGTGTTTCAACCGGCGCGCCGCCGGGCAGCACAGGACGCCCTGGCGCAATTCGATCAACAGCAGCTTGCCACGCAGGGGTCTGGCATCCAGGGCTCCGGCTCACAGGATAGCGGCGTGATCGCAAGTGCGCGTGCGAAAGTGCGCGACGACAAGCTGCGTCAGCCCTGGTGGCTCGAGTATTCGGCGAGCTTCTTCCCCGTGATTCTCGCGGTGTTCGTGCTGCGCTCGTTCGTGGTCGAGCCGTTCAAGATTCCGTCGGGCTCCATGATTCCGACGCTGCTCGTGGGCGACTTCATCCTCGTGAACAAGTTCGACTACGGCATTCGCCTGCCGGTGGTCAACAAGAAGATCATCTCGATCGGTGAACCGAAGCGGGGCGATGTGATGGTGTTTCGCTACCCGAAAGATGAGTCGATGGACTACATCAAGCGCGTGATCGGCCTGCCGGGCGACGTGGTGGCCTACGAGAACAAGAAGCTCACGGTGAACGGCCAGCCGGTGTCGGAGACCGCCATGCCGGACTACTTCGACGAGGAGCATATCGCCTACTTCAAGCAGTTCGAAGAGACGGTGGGCGGCGTGAAGCACCGCATTCTGAACGACCCGAACGTGCCGCCATACATCCTGGGCGCCGACGACTTTCCGAACAAGCAGAACTGCCAGTACAACAGCCAGGGCGTGATCTGCAAGGTGCCGGAGGGCAACTACTTCATGATGGGCGATAACCGCGACAATAGCGCGGACAGCCGTTACTGGGGCTTCGTGCCCGAGCAAAACATCGTGGGCCGGGCCTTCTTCATCTGGATGAATTTCTCGAACCTCAAGCGCTTGGGCGGCTTCCAGTAAGCTTGCCGGTCGACGGGGAGGCCATCCCCCCCGGGCGACGGTTTGATTAATGCGGAAATTGGCGATAAAAAGCCGATTTCCGCATTATTATTTTCAATTTTGAATTAAATGATGCGACGGGAAAGGGACACGGGGGAGATCGATGTATCGTCACCCCGGAAATGTCCGATCCCGCCCCCTCTCGCGAGTCCGAAAAGCCCGCCGCAAGGCGGTCCGGCCCGTCGTTTCTTGGCGACGACGCGCGCCGGGGCGGGAGCGTCGCGCTATACTTGCGCCATGCCTCAATCTCTGAACCCACTGGAAGAACGTCTCCAGTACCGCTTCCACGATGCGGAATTGCTTTGCCAAGCACTGACGCACCGTAGCCATAGTGCCGCCAATAATGAGCGGTTGGAGTTTCTTGGCGATTCCATCCTCAACTGTTCGGTCGCAGCGATCCTGTTCCGTCGCTACGGCAAGCTCGACGAAGGCGACCTCTCGCGTGTGCGCGCCAATCTCGTCAAGCAGCAATCCTTGTACGAAATCGCGCAGACATTGGGCGTCTCCGAATTCCTGCGCCTGGGCGAAGGCGAACTCAAGAGCGGTGGTTTCCGTCGCCCGTCGATTCTGGCCGATACCCTTGAAGCGCTGTTCGGGGCAATGTATCTCGATGGCGGGTTCGAGGCGGCGTATGCCGTGATCGAGCGGTTGTACACGCCCGTGCTTGAACATGTCGATCCGAAAACGCTCGGCAAGGACGCCAAGACGCTGCTCCAGGAATACCTGCAAGGCCACAAGATTGCGCTGCCGCAGTATACGGTGACCGCGACGCACGGCGCTGCGCACAACCAGCAGTTCGAGGTGGAGTGCACGGTGCCGAAGCTCGACATCAAGGCCGGCGGATCGGGCGCGAGCCGACGAGCGGCCGAGCAGGCGGCTGCCAAGAAGGCGCTGGAGGAAGTGCAGAAGATGCCGGCACTTGCCAAGCCGAAGGCCGAAAAGAGCGCCAAGGCCGCAAAGAAGCGGGCGGCGAAGGCTGCGGCATCCGAGGCGAAAATGGCGGAGAGCGTCGGGCAGATGCGCGCTGCGCCGGCCATGACGGCGCCCGTTGGCAACGGTGCCGCTCGCACGGCGACAGCGCCCGCGGAAAAAACGGCCGACAAGGCAGCCGATAAGGCCACCGACAAGTCTGCCGAAAAACCTGCGGCTGAGAAGTCGGACGCCGCCAAGCAGCCCCCGGCCGCCGCCTGAGCCCCATTCAGGGGAAGGGCGCAACGCGCCGCCCCCTTTCAAGAGAGTTTCCAAACATGAACGATAAGACGGATTTTCGCTGCGGGACCGTGGCGATCGTCGGGCGTCCGAACGTCGGCAAATCGACACTGCTCAACGCCCTCGTCGGTCAGAAGATCAGCATCACCTCGCGCAAGGCGCAGACGACGCGGCATCGCATTACCGGCATTTGCACCACGGACGATGCGCAGTACATCTTCGTCGACACGCCGGGGTTTCAGACGCGTCACGCCACTGCGCTGAACCGATCGCTCAATCGCGCCGTGACCTCCACGCTGTCCAGCGTCGATGTCGTCATGTTCGTCATCGAAGCGGGCAACTTCGGGCCGGACGACGAGAAGGTGCTCAAGCTGCTGCCCGACAACACCCCGGTGCTGCTCATCGTCAACAAGTTCGATCGCATTGCCGACAGAGCGGAAATTCTGCCGTTCCTGAAAAGGGTGGGCGACCTGCGCGACTTCCGCGAGATCGTGCCGCTGTCCGCGAAGCGTCCAGACGATACCCAGCGGTTGCTTGGGGTGTTGCGTCCGTACCTGCTCGAAGGCGAGCCGATCTATGGCGAAGACGATCTCACCGACCGAAGCGAGCGGTTCATGGCGGCCGAGATCCTGCGTGAGAAGGTGTTCCGCTGGACGGGCGACGAGCTGCCGTACACAAGCACGGTGATCATCGACAAATTCGAGCAGGAAGGGGATCTGCGCCGCGTGTTCGCAACGATTCTGGTCGATCGCGACAGCCACAAGGCGATGATCATCGGCAACAAGGGGGCGAAGCTCAAACAGATTTCCACCGATGCCCGTCTCGATATGGCGAAGCTCTTCGACGGGCCCGTGTACCTGGAAGTCTGGATCAAGGTGAAGGGTGGCTGGGCCGACAACGAGGCCGGCCTGCGGGCGTATGGCTACGAGTGAACCGGACACCTTACGTGACGAGATTGCACCGCCGGACGATGTGACGTTGGCGGCAAGCAGCGCCTCGGCTGCCGGTGCGCCGCTGACGTCGGTCCCTCGTACCTCGCACGCCGGGGCAATCGGAGCGCGGCCGGCTCGCCAGGCGCGCAGTGCGCGCGCGCGGAGTGTCGACGACGATGCGTCGGACGCATTCCAGCACGCCGAAGCCACCGCCGATACCGTCAAGCGCGAAGCGAAACGCGTGCGCCGTGCGCCATCGCCCGCCCGGGCGGCCGAGCGCGAGCAAAGCCGCGTGACCGAGCAGCCCGGCTTTGTGCTGCACAGCTATCCCTACCGCGAAACCAGCCTGATCATCGACGTGCTCACGCGCGACCACGGCCGCGTCGCGCTCGTGGCGAAGGGGGCCAAACGTCCGCACTCGGCGCTGCGTGGCGTACTCCAGACGTTTCAGCCGCTCTCGCTCGCCTGGCTTGGCAAGGCAGAGCTGCGTACGCTGACCAAGGCTGAGTGGGTTGGCGGATTGCGTCCGCTTGAAGGCGATGCGCTGCTCAGCGGCTTCTACCTGAACGAATTGCTGGTGAAGTTCTGCGCGCGCGACGATCCGCACGACAAGCTCTTCCAGCACTATCTGACCACGCTGCATCATCTCGCGCATGGTGAGCCGGCGGGTATCATCCTGCGGGCATTCGAGCGCGTGCTGCTGCGTGAGACCGGTTACGCCGTGGCGTTCGACCGCTGCACGCAGACGCGCGGCAAGGTCGCGCCCGAGCGCCGCTACGTGTTTCATCCAGACCGGGGGGTACGCCCGGCGGGCGGCGATGAACCGTCGGACTGGCCGGTCGTCATCGGGCAGACGTTGCTCGACATGGAGCAAGACGATTATTCCCGGGCGCAGACCGTGCAGCAAAGCAAGCTGCTCATGCGCTTTCTTCTCAACCACCACTTGGGCGGCGTTCCGCTCAACACGCGGCAGATCCTGCTCGACCTGCAAAAACTATGAGCCTCTTCTTCCACGGCAACCCCATCGACCTCGGGGTGAACATCGATCACGTCGCCACGGTGCGCAACGCGCGCGGCACGGCCTATCCCGACCCGGTCAGGGCGGCATTGCTGGCTGAAGCGGCGGGCGCCGATGTCATCACGCTGCACCTGCGTGAAGACCGTCGTCATATTCGCGACGACGATGTGGCGAATCTGCGCGACAAGCTGCTCACGCGGATGAACCTCGAGTGTGCCGTGACGGACGAGATGCTGGCGATCGCATGCCGCACCAAGCCGCACGACGTTTGTCTGGTGCCGGAGCGTCGTCAGGAACTGACGACCGAAGGCGGGCTGGACGTCGTCGGTCAGTACGACCGTGTGGCTGCCGCGACGCAGCAACTCGGCGAAGTGGGCAGCCGTGTGTCGCTGTTCATCGATCCGGACGAAGCGCCGATCCGCGCGGCGGCGCGCATGGGCGCGCCGGTGGTCGAGCTGCACACCGGCCGCTACGCGGAGGCGCACGACGAGGCCACGCGCGAGGCCGAGTTCGCCCGCATCGAACGCGCCGTCGCGCTCGGTCTGTCGTTGGGCCTGCGCGTCAACGCCGGACATGGCTTGCATTATGAAAATGTGCAGCCGATCGCCGCGATCGAGGGCATTTCCGAACTGAACATCGGACACGCGATCGTCGCCCACGCCCTTTTCGTGGGCTGGGAGAACGCCGTGCGCGAGATGAAGGCCATCATGGTCGCCAGCCGCATCGCGGCGCGCGGCTGAGTCACGACGCCTTTCCCCCCCCCACCATCAGGCGCTGCCCATGAGCGATCCGACGATGCCGTCGCCTTCGTCCCCCGACGTGCCGCCACCAGGCGAGCGTGCCGCTGGCCCTGAGTCCGGGGGCACGGCGATTTACGGCGTAGGCACGGACATCCTCCAGATCAGCCGTGTTGTCGGCGTCATGACGCGCACCCATGGGCGGTTCGCCGAGCGCGTGCTGGGGCCCGAGGAACTCAAGGTTTATCACGCGCGTCAGAGCCGGTCCGCCGTGCGCGGACTCGCGTATCTGTGCACGCGCTTCGCGGCGAAAGAGGCCGTGTCGAAGGCCATCGGGCTGGGTATGCGGTGGCCGATGACGTGGCGTGCCGTGCAAACGCTCAATGCGCCGTCGGGCAAGCCGGTCGTGGTGGCGTCGGGGGAGTTGGTGCAGTGGCTGGCCGAGCGGCAACTGTCGATCGAGATTTCGATCACGGACGAGAAAGAGTATGCGGTCGCCTTTGCGATCGCATCACGTAATGTAGGCAACATTCGCAATATTGCATCGGAGAAAACGCAATGACGAAGCGCAGGCCGGGCCCGGTGATGCTGGACGTCGTCGGGCTGACCCTCAGCGAAGACGACGTCCGTCGCATCGACCATCCGTTGACCGGGGGGGTGATCCTGTTCGCCCGCAACTTTGACGATCGCGCGCAACTGTGCGCGCTCACGAAGCAGATTCGCGACCTGCGCGACGACATCGTGATCGCTGTCGATCATGAGGGCGGGCGCGTGCAGCGCTTTCGTACCGACGGCTTCACGCACCTGCCGGCCATGGGCAAGCTGGGCAAGCTCTGGCACGACGACGTGTTCAAGGCGACGCGCGTGGCGACGGCCGTCGGCTATGTGCTGGCGGCCGAATTGCGCGCGTGCGATATCGACCTGAGCTTCACACCCGTGCTGGACCTGGACTACGGAACGTCGGCGGTCATCGGCGATCGTGCGTTTGACGCCGACCCGCGCGTGGTGGCCATGCTGGCCAAGAGCCTCAATCACGGCCTGCTTCTCGCCGGGATGGCGAACTGCGGCAAGCACTTCCCGGGGCATGGTTTCGTGGCGGCCGACTCGCACCACGAAATTCCGGTTGACGAGCGCTCGCTCGACGAGATCCTCAGCGTCGATGCGCAACCGTATGACTGGCTCGGCATGTCGCTGGCGGCGGTCATGCCGGCGCACGTGATTTATCCGCAGGTCGATCCGAACCCCGCCGGATTCTCGGCCAAGTGGCTCAAGGAAATCCTGCGCGGCAAGTATGCGTTCGACGGTGTGATTTTCAGCGACGACCTGTCGATGCAAGGGGCGAGCGCCGCTGGCGATGTCGTGACGGCGGCGCATGCCGCCATGGCGGCCGGCTGCGACATGGTCCTCATCTGCAACAGTCCGGAAAAGGCGGACCGATTGCTGCATGAGATGAAGTCGGTGCCCGATACCGCGTCTCAGCGCCGCATCAAGCATCTGCAGGGCCGCGGCAAGGTGCACGGCTGGGAAAAGATGCTCGCGCAGCCGGAATATCAGGCGGCGAAGCGTCTGATCGTGGAGACGTTCGGCGCGTAAGCGAGACACGCCCGCCAAGCAAAAAAGCGCTCAACCCTGACGGGAAGAGCGCTTTTTTTGTTGCCTGACGGTCGCGGATCGCGCCGCGTCGTCCGTAGACGGCGCGGGCGGCGTCGCAATCGTTTAGACGCGGCTGCGGTACTCGTCGGTACGCGTATCGATTTCGATCTTGTCGCCGGTGTTGACGAACAGCGGCACCTGGATTTCCAGCAGATCGTTGATCTTGGCGTTCTTCAGCACGCGGCCCGACGACGTATCGCCCTTGACGGCCGGTTCGGTGTATTCCACAACGCGCACGAGCGAGGTCGGCAGGTCGACCGAGATGGCCTTTTCATTGTAGAAAACGACTTCGCACTTCATGCCGTCTTCGAGGTACTTGATCGCGTCGCCCATGTTTTCGGCTTCGACTTCGTACTGGTTGTAGTCGGCGTCCATGAACACGTACATCGGGTCGGCGAAGTACGAGTAGGTCACTTCCTTCTTGTCGAGCACAACGACGTCGAACTTGTCGTCGGCCTTGTAGGCGAATTCGCCACGGCCTTCGCCCATCAACTTCTTGTACTTCATCTTGACGACGCTGGAGTTGCGGCCCGACTTGACGTATTCGGTCTTCAGCACGACATTGGGCTCACCGTCGATCATGACGACGTTACCGA
This sequence comes from Pandoraea sp. XJJ-1, assembly GCF_026802345.1. Lineage (NCBI taxonomy): Bacteria > Pseudomonadati > Pseudomonadota > Betaproteobacteria > Burkholderiales > Burkholderiaceae > Pandoraea > Pandoraea sp. XJJ-1. Next base: position 4,489,371 of record NZ_CP113827.1, on the reverse strand, counting down.
CGCGGAGTTCTTGAGCGGTTTTCATAAAAAACGAGATCCTGTGACGAAATAAGCGATTTGCCGCTTGTTGAGCGCTTCCATACGCCCACTCGCCGCTTGATTCCCGCGCCCGCCTGGAAACGGTCCGGTGCAGCAGGTTCAGCAGCAAAGCGTTGAAAAACCAGCTATTTTACCTGATTTTCGGCGAAGCTTGCCAACTGTCGCGCGAGGTCGGGGAGGGCCGCCTGCCTGCCTGCCCACGCCCGCGCATGGCGATTCAGTTCGGGCAGGACGGCGGCCAGTGCCGGCCAGTCGGGCGGGGGGCTGGCGTAGCCGTTCCAGAGATGCCAGAAAGTGCGCAGCGCCTCGCGTGCATCGTGTCCCAAGGCGCCGGTTGCCGGCGAGTCGGCGCTCGGATCGCTCAGATAGCGGTCGAGAAACGCGTCGAGTTTCACGTGGTGCGCGTTGTCGTCCTGCGGATAGATATGCCAGACGAGCGGCTTCGCCGCCCATTGCGCGCGCACGAACGAATCTTCTCCACGCACAAAATTGAGATCGCACGCCCACAGCAGCGCGTCGAACTCGGATTGCGCAACGAATGGCAGTCCATACGCCGTCAGTGCTCCTTGCGTTGCACAGTCGCGTGGCGCCAGTACCTCGCGGCCAAACCACGCGCCGACCGACGGTGCGATCCGACCTGGCGGGACCAGGCAGACGATGGGCGTCTCGCTGGCGGCCCATTGCGCAAGCAACCCCGGAAGCGCGGCGTTCTCATACGTGAAGAGCGATACCACCAGCGTGTCCCTCGGTGCGCCCGGGCGTCCGAGCGTGCGCTGCCACCAGGCGTCGCGAAGCGCCGGCGATGCAAGGAAGGCGTCTCTGCGCGAGAACAGCTCCCGTTCGCGCGCGAGCCCACCCGTGCGTTCCGTGAAGCCCGGGAAGAAGAACGTTTTGACGAGCCCCAGTTGCGGGTGTATCGACTTTTGCAGATGACATCCCTCGACCCAGTCTTCGGCGCTCAGGTACTCGAGGTTGATCCACACCGGCGCGTGTCCCGCCTGTTTGCGCACATGCATCGCCTGAACGCAGGCGTCGGGAATCTGGCAGGCAAACGCTTCGATGACGACATCGCCCGGCGCATTGTCGTCAGTGATCGGGCCGAAGTCGGCATCCCATCGGCGTACGTCCACGCCGTCGCAGCGTTGTCGGGCCAGGGAGGGATCGATGTCGGGACGCAGGTGACGGAAGCTCGCGAGGTCGTCGACCCATAGCCGCACCGACCAGCCATGTTCGCGCACGAGTTGTCGCGCGAGCCGCCAGCACACGCCGATGTCGCCGAAATTGTCGACGACGGTGCAGAACAGATCGCAGCGCGGCACCGGAGGCAGGGTGGTTGCGGCGGGCGAGAACGTAGTGGGCAGGGACATTGAGAGGCGGCAACCCGGATTGGTCTAAACTTCGGATTCTAGTCCCTGCGCCTGCTGGCGACGCGTGACGATGCCGTCGCACACAATTTGCGTGCCGCCGCGATCGCACGGTTTCGCCCCCGGGGACGCTCCGATGCCTGAGTTCATGACTGAAGACGCCCACGACGTCACGCCGCCGCGCAAGTCCCGCAAAGCCAAATCCGCCACGGCCCCCGCGGTCGCCACGACGGCGGATGCCGCTCAGCCCCCCGCCGAGGCGTTGCCCGACAGCGCGGCGTTCGACGCCCGCACGGTGCTTGCCCAGTTGCCGAACCTGCCTGGCGTCTATCGCTACTACGACGCAGCGGGCAGCGTGCTGTACGTCGGCAAGGCTCGCAATCTGAAGAAGCGCGTGTCGAGCTACTTCAACAAGACGCAGCTTTCCCCACGCATTGCGCTCATGGTTGCGCGCATCGCGAAGCTCGAGACGACTGTCACGCGCTCGGAGACCGAAGCGCTGCTGCTTGAGAACAATCTGATCAAGGCGTTGCATCCGCGTTACAACATCCTGTTTCGCGACGACAAGTCGTATCCGTTTCTCAAGCTCACGCAGCACAAGTATCCGCGCATGGCCTACTATCGCGGCTCGGTGGATCGCCGTGGACAGTATTTCGGACCATTTCCCAGCGCTTGGGCCGTGCGCGAGAGCATTCAGATCCTGCAGAAAGTATTCCAACTGCGTACCTGCGAGGACTCCGTCTTCACGAATCGCACGCGGCCGTGCCTGCTGCATCAGATCGCGCGGTGCAGCGCGCCTTGCGTGGGCGCCATTCAGGATGAAGATTACGCACGCGATGTGAATAACGCGGCGGCGTTTCTCTCGGGGCGTCAGAGCGAAGTGCTCAGTGCGCTCGAAGCGAAGATGATGACGTACGCTCAGGCGCTCCAGTTCGAGCAGGCCGCCGTGGTGCGTAATCAGATGCAGGCGCTCTCGGGCGTGCTGCAACAGCAGTCCGTCGAGACGGCGGGGGATGTCGATGCCGATATCCTCGCCGTCGCCTATGCGGGCGGGCGCGCGTGTGTGAACCTCGCGATGGTGCGGGGTGGGCGCCATCTTGGCGACAAGGCGTATTTTCCGGCGCACGTGGAGCGCGGTGTCGAAGGCGGGATTGCCGACGAATTCGAGCCGGACGAGGCGCTCGCGCCGGACACGTCCGAGGCCAACGCGGACGATGCCGCCACACAGGCGCGCGAGATCGCCAACGACATGCCGTCGGATACCCCGTTGGCATCGCTCGAATCGCGTTTGCTCGAGGCCTTCGTCGCGCAGCACTACCTGGGCCAGTCGGTGCCGCCGGTACTGGTCGTGAGCCATGCGTTGCCGAGCGACGAGTTGCTCGCCGCGTTGTCCGAGCAAGCGGGCAGGCGCATTGCGATGGTGCGTCAGCCGCAGGGGCAACGGCGTGCCTGGCTCGACATGGCGCTGCAGGGCGCGCAGCTCGCGCTCACGCGATTGTTGACGGAGCAGGGGAGTCAGCAGGCGCGCACGCACGCGTTGGTGCAAACGATCGGACTCGACATCGACGATCCGGCGCGGTTGCGGGTGGAGTGCTTCGACATCAGCCACACGCAAGGCGAGGCGACGCAGGCGTCGTGCGTGGTGTTCCATCATCACAAGATGCAGACGAGCGAATACCGGCGCTACAACATCGCGGGCATTACGCCGGGCGACGACTATGCGGCAATGCGCCAGGTGCTCACGCGCCGCTATGGTCGTTTGATGGAGGCGGCCGCTCACGTGACCGATGCGGCCGATCCGTCCTCCGTGGCCGCCGACGTGGCGCGCGCCGAAGCCGAGACGCGCGTGCTGCCGGACGACGGGGCGGCGCTGCCGGCCGGCGAGTCTGCCGATGCAGGCGCCGCAACGGCCGCGCCCGAAGCGTCTGACGGGGAAGCGAATTTGCCGCAGCTCGTGCTGATCGACGGTGGCAAGGGGCAGGTCGAGGTGGCGCGCCAGGTGTTCGTCGAACTGGGGATCGACATCGGTCGATTGGTCGGCGTGGCGAAGGGCGAGGGCCGCAAAGTGGGGCTTGAGACGCTGATCTTTGCCGATGGACGCGCGCCGCTGGAATTGGGGCGCGAGAGTGCCGTGCTGATGCTGATCGCGCAGATTCGTGACGAGGCGCACCGGTTTGCGATCACGGGCATGCGGGCCAAGCGCGCGAAGGCGCGTCAGACGTCACGGCTTGAGGAGATCGAGGGCATCGGAGCGAAGCGCCGTCAGCGCCTGCTGATGCGGTTCGGCGGGTTGCAAGGGGTGGCGTCGGCCAGCGTGGACGAACTGGCCAGTGTCGACGGCATTTCGACAACGCTCGCCGAGCAGATCTATCGCCAACTGCACTGACGCGCGCAGCGCGTCACGTATCGCCGTGGAACAGCAGGCGCATGACGGTCTCGTTGTCGACGGTCTCGCCGGACAGCGTGCGGGCGAGCAGCTCGCCGCCGACGACGGGCGGCGCAAAAATCATGTCGGGCTGAACACGTTTGAGTTTGCTCAGGTGCTTGCTGTCGTTGACGGACGCGATGGTGCGCACCGTTGGCGCGATCTCTTTCGCGGCGAGCACGATGAAGGCGTTCTCCGAGTCGTCGGCCCGCAGGGCGAGCACGGCCTTGGCGTGTTCGATGCCGGCGTGGGTGAGCACGGTGTTGTCGCTGGCATCGCCGTGCATGACATCCGCCTCCTCGGGATACGGGTTATCGCTCCCGCTCGCGATGATGACCGTGACCGACCAGCCGCGCTTGGTGAGTTCGTGGTGCACGTTGATCGCGAGCGGCGATGCGCCGGCCACGATGAAGTGGTTCTTTCGTATCACGTGAGTGAACCTCCCCGAGAGAATTTTCTTTAGGTTGCCGCCGACGAGCGGGCCGATGACGACGGTCAGCGACGTTGCGAAGACACTGATCCCGAAGACGATGACCGAGGCGGTGAACAGGCGTGCGTCGACGCTGTGCGGCACGATGTCGCCGTAGCCGACGGTCGTCATCGTGACGATGGCGAAGTAGAACGCCGTGGCCAGGTCGGTGACGGGCGGCGCGAACTCGTGGCCGAGATACATGGTGCCGAACGTCGCGTAGACGAGCAGCGCGAACACGGCGACGAGCGTGTAGAGCGTGGCCGCCGCGAAGCTGGCGCGGTCGAATTCCCGCCAGTACCAGAGCAAAAGCGCAATGCAGGCGAGCGAGAGCGCGAACGTCAGGTCGAAGCGAAGGTTCAGGTGGAAATTGATGGCGGCGGCCAGCACGAGCATGACGAGCGTGAAGGCCCAGGCGGTGCGCGCGCGGATGACGAGTCCGCAGGCGAGCGCGATGAGCGACAGGCCGGAGAGCGCACGGGGCAGATGCGAGAAGTCGATGCGCTCGATGGCGTTCAAGCCGAAGAGCAACCGCGGCAGGTGGCTGGCTTCGATGCGCGCGAGCGCCGAGAGGTCGCCGCGCACGAAGAGATCGATGAGCAGTGAACCGGGCACGCGCAGCAGCACGGAGGCGACGAGCAGCAGGCCGTCGATCCCGACCAGTGCCGCGATGAGGATGTGGGGTGACAGCAGCGGTCGTCGTAATGTGGGCAAGGGCCAGGGCGGTTTCACGAGATCGGCGCTATTGGCGGAGGGTTGCAAGCAAGATAGGGGCACACCGACGCACATGTCAACCGCTGCGCGGCGCCTCGGCCTTGTCGCTACGGGGCAGACACGGCACAATGCGGGTCTGGTACGGCTGCCGAGGGCGCCGTGTGTCGACCGCCGTTTGCCGAACTCATGCTGCCATGCCCTTTAACGTCCCGATATTACTGACCTGGCTCCGGATCGTGCTGATCCCGCTGGTGGTCGGCGTCTATTACGTGCCGCCGACCTGGTTGTCGCCGGTCGAGATGAATTGGGTGGCCTGCGGCGTGTTTGTGCTGGCGGCGCTGACCGACTGGTTCGATGGCTTTCTCGCACGGCGCTGGAACCAGACGTCGGCGTTCGGCGCGTTCCTGGACCCGGTGGCGGACAAGCTGATGGTCGCGGCGGCGCTGCTGATGCTGTTGCAGATGGGGCGGATCAATGCGTTGGTGGCGTTGATCATCATTGGCCGCGAGATCACGATTTCGGCGTTGCGTGAGTGGATGGCGCAGATTGGCGCGTCGCGCAGCGTGGCGGTGCATCAGTTGGGCAAGGTCAAGACGGCGGCGCAGATGGTGGCGATTCCGCTGTTGCTGTTCAACGGCACGGTCGTCTGGGGGGCGTGGCACTTCGACTCACGGTTCTGGGGGACATGGTTGATCTACGTGGCGGCGATTCTCACGTTGTGGTCGATGATGTATTATCTGCGCCGCGCGTGGCCGCAGATTCGAGAGCGGGGCGCGGGCAAGATGTGAGTGCAAGTCCCTGAAGACGCGGGATTTGCGCGGTCGGAGAGAATAATCTTCACAAATTTTCGGTGCGGATGCTTGACACTGAATCACGGTTTAGACATAATCTCCTTCTCGCTGCTACGGCGCTAGCCCAGCAGCGAAGTTTTAAGAAACGGTTGGATTGGTAGTACGCATGACAATGCGGGAGTAGCTCAGTTGGTAGAGCGCAACCTTGCCAAGGTTGAGGTCGCGAGTTCGAGACTCGTCTCCCGCTCCAAGTTATGATCTACAGACTTCCACTGACGTCTGTAGGTCGTTGAAAAGAGGGGCTTCGGCCCCTTTTTTCATTCCAGCGAGCGCCACGGAAATCCACCCACAGCCAGCCTTTTTTAGGCGCCAATTTAGGCACAGGAATACGGGTGGGGCGGCTTCCGGATAGTTGCTGGGGGCTGAGCGGGAACCATGACGAGCATAGGACCTAAGTCATCACTTAGGAGCCTCGAAATGGCACTCTCTGATCTGATCGTCCGGCAGGCCAAGACCACCGGCAAACGCTACACCCTCTACGACAACGACTGCCTGAGCCTGATGGTCTCTGCCGCAGGCGGCAAGTCGTGGATGTTCCGCTACTCCTGGCTGGGCAATCAAAAGCGCATGTCCCTGGGCGCCTATCCCGCCCTCAGCCTGCGCGAGGCCCGCGCCGAGCGGGACAAGGCCCAAGCCCTGCTCGCCAGGGGGATCGATCCCCAGATCGAACGCGACCAGCGCCGACACGCGGCCAGGCTGGCGGGCGAATACACCTTCAAGAACGTCTTCGATGCTTGGGTCGAGCATCGCCGCAAGGAACTCAAGGAAGGCCGGCAGAGCACGATGTCGCAGATCCTGCGCATCTTCAACAAGGACGTGCTGCCCACCCTGGGGAAGATGTCCATCTACGACATTCGCAGGCCCCAGCTCCTGGGCGTCTTGGCAGCGATCGAGAAACGCAAGGCGTTCACCACCGCCGAGAAGGTCCGCACCTGGTTCAACCAGTTGTTCCGCTATGCCCTGGTCGTCGCCGAGGGGCTGGAGGTCAACCCGGCCGCCGACCTGGACGTGGTGGCCGAGCCCAAGCCCCCCGTGGCCCACAACCCCTACCTGCACCTGCCCGAGATGCCCGACTTCCTCCAGAAGCTGCGGCGCTACAACCCCCGTGGCTGGCAGACCCAGCTTGGCGTCCGGCTGCTGTTCCTGACGGGGGTGCGCACCGGCGAGCTGCGGCTGGCGGAACCTGGACAGTTCGACCTCGACCGGGGCTTGTGGATCATCCCGCCACAGGTCGTCAAGCAGCTCCAGGACGAGATGCGCAAGGCCGGCAAGCGGCCGCAGGACGTGCCGCCCTACATCGTGCCCCTGTCCCTGCAGGCCATCGAGATCGTGCGCTACCTCCTGGGCGTGATGCGGCCGGCGCAGAAGTACCTGCTGTCGCACCGTAGCGAACTCAAGAAGCGCATCAGCGAGAACACCCTCAACAAGGCCGTGCAGCTCATGGGCTATGAGGGACGCCTGACCGGCCACGGCATCCGCGGCACTATCTCGACGGCGCTCAACGAGATCGGCTATCCGAAGATTTGGGTGGATGCGCAGCTTTCGCACTCCGATCCCAACAAGGTGAGTTCGGCCTACAACCACGCCAAGTACGTGGAACCGCGCCGCCGGATGATGCAGGACTGGGCCGATCGCCTCGACTTGCTCGAACAGGGCGAAGTGGAAGCCGCCAGCGCGCACCTGACCATTCGTATCGACGGGGTGCCGGTGATGGCAGAAGTGGAGGAAGCGGCGGATGCTGTCCCCACGGTGGCCGAGCCCACTCCCCCCGGAGTCCCGCCAGTCGTGGCCACGCCCATTGTCGTGACCCCGAACAGCGGCGGGATCACGTTCCAGCGGTTGTCGCAGGTGCCGCCGCCCCCGACGCACGCCCCGGAGCCGGAAGTCTCCGCAATTCAGCGCGAGCGCGAGGAAATGCTGGCCATCTACGAGTCGCCGAACAATCTGCCGGTGCCGCTGTTCGGCAAGCTGGCCGGGAAGTCCAAGGATCAGATCAACCGCGAGTTGAAGGCGGGCAAGCTGCTGTCCATCAGCCTGGGCAATCGGGGCCAGCGCGTTCCCGACTGGCAATTGGTGCCGCTCAAGCACAGGCTGGTCCAAGTGCTCATGAACCAGTGCCCGCACGCGGATTCTTGGGACCTGTACCGCATGCTGACCCAGCCGCACCCGGACCTGGGCGATCGCGCCGCCATCGATGCGGTCACTCCGACCAACGTGCCCGCGATCATCCGGGTCATCATGGGCGACTATCGGCATCACACGGATGTGGCCGAGGCCATTGCCCCGCAGCCCATCCCCGAAGATGTGCGGCAGAGTGTCCGTCGGCTGGTGGACAGCGCAGTGGTGTTTGAGGGGGCCTAACCCTTACGCTTCAACCCATGGCCGGGGTGAGATGCCCCGGCCATAGGGGAGCGTCCGCTATGCCGCACCTGCCCTGGCAACTTGCAGTGCTCTACGCTCGAACCGCTCGGAAACGGAGTTGGTCTGCCCGTGAGGCCGTTGCAGATACGTCACGATTTCATAGGGGCCGTCGCGGAGCGGCCGCATGCCGATCCCCCATCCATGTGCGTCCTCAATGCGCGATTGCGCAGATACCCCGACGCCGTAGCCAGCAGCGACCCATAGCGCCATCATCTCGAAGGAAGTCACGTACTCAACGATGTCCGGTTTGCCCGCCGACATGAGGGAGGACAGCCGCTGATCCAGCAGAGGGCAAGTCTCCGCCTGCCAGCGGAAAATGGGATAGGCCAGTAGTTCGGCGATCGTGAGCTTCGCCTGGCCCAGTAAGGGGCACCGCATTGGCATGGCAATGGCCATGCCCTCGCTCCACAGAGGTTGACTCTTCATGGTTGAAGCACTCACGTTCTGAAGCGAAATACCTGCGTCGTAGCGGCCTTCATGAAGGCCTGTCACCAGTTCATCGCCCGAGGTCTCAAAGAACGCGATGGTGGTGTCCGGCTCTTCCGCGCGCTGCAGGGCAAGAAGCGTCGAGAGAGATGGCGACGGCACCCCAAGTGCTATGGCGAGCCGCAAGTGGGAAGACTGGCTGGTGGCATCAGTCATTGAAGGCCCCCAAGAAGGGATCTGGTCAGAACGGCGAATCAATGCAGCAAAGAGTGAAGTTTAACGTCGTTAACTATAACGTGGTTAATTTTGGTAGATTGTTCGACGCTTCTGCTGATGCAGAAATCGACAATTAAGCCAGGCCGTCCTTCTGGCACACCGACATATGAATCCGAGGCGGCGTCAGCCTTCGGACAGGCCGTGCGCGCTGCGCGCGTCGCCCAAGGAGTCGCGCAAGACGTGTTCGCATCTCGGGCAGGCGTTTCTCGCTCGCACATGGGCAAGATCGAGCGCGGTGTGCATGTGCCCACGCTTCCGCTCATACTGAAAATTTCTACGGCGCTCAGGATAAGCGCGGCTGAACTGATGGCCGCAACCGAACGCAATCTGGGTGCCGAAACCGATACTTGAGGATGTCCGCCGGCGGGGCTTCGTCAGCCGACCGAAGAGTCGCGCAGGCGGTCGATAAACCGCTCCAGCGAAGCCGACAAATTGCTGTTGTCGGACCGAAGCAGGTAGGTCGTGATCACGGCGGAATCCATCGCCAGCGGACGGATCACCACATCCGGCCGTTGGGAGACCGGAATCTTGGTCGCCGTCATGAAGCCGACGCCATAGCCTGCGCCGACTAAGGTAAGCATCATGTCCAGCGAGGACACTTTCTCCACGACGTTCAGCTTGTGCTCCACCGCTTGCAGGAGGCGTCCCAGCTCGCGGCAATAGCCCTCGCATGCGTGCGGGTTGCACAAGACAAGCGGATGCCCTCCCAGTTCGTGGAGTGGAACCTCCTTGTGGACGAGCAATGCGTGCCGGGCTGGCACCGCGATCACCAGCGGGTCTTGCCAGATTGGTTCGGCAACAACGCCGTCGCCGACGTCGGCCGTATGTGCGAACCCGATCATGAAATCGCCCGAGCGCAGGCCGCGCAACTGCTCGGCCAAAGGCACTTCTGATAGACGTATCTCGACCTCCGGCTCTTCTGCACGACAACGGGCAAGAAACGCCGACAGTCGGGGGTCGATGGCCCCGTCGGATATCGCGATGCGCAGACTACCTCGCAAGCCTGCCGCAACAGCCTTTGCGTTCTCTCGCGCCTGATCCAGAACGGTGAACAACCGACGGACATCTTGCAGGAAGGCTGCACCCGCTGCAGTCAGTAACGTCCCCCGGCGGTTTCGATTGAAAAGTACGACCCCCAGCTCGTCCTCAAGCTCCTTGATGGCCCGCGAAAGAGGGGGTTGTTCAATATGCAAGCGCTCCGCAGCACGGGTGAAATGCAACTCTTCCGCCAATACTACGAAGCAACGCAAATGCCGAATTTCCATGTTGGCCTGCTGCGGTGACCCGATGACTAACAGAAATAACGTATCTTCATCACGGCTCGCCCTCAGCGATTACCTCGTCAGCCCTCTCGCGCCGACTTCTTGCCGGCAGTTCTCGGTTGACTAGCCATAAAGCAAGGCCTATCAATATTCCGCCAGCAGCCTGCATCCAGGAAATTTCCGTGTCCAAGATGAAATACGCAAGGATGACCGTGAACAGCGGAGCCAAGAACAGAAATCCGCTGGTTCTTGTTGCACCACCTCTTTTAAGCGCCACGAACCAGAGGCCAAATGAGCCCGTTGATGCAGGGATGGAAAGCCAGAGAAACCATCCCCATTGCTCCCGCGTTACGTTATCGGGCCATTGCTCGCCATTGATGTAGGCGATGACTAGAATGGCGATCGCACCCACCAGCATTTGCCAGAAACTCAAGGCCCAAGGCGCGAACGGCAATGCCGCCCGTTTATTGATGAGCGTCGCGCTTGCCCAGCAAAGCGCAGAGACGATGCCGATGATTTCGCCAGCCAAGGTCATCCCGCCAGAAAACATGGATGGGCTGATACCAATGGCAAGCGCAACACCGACAACGCCAAGAAGCAACCCAAGGAGCCTCGCTCTGTGCAGGCTTTCGCCAAGGAAGATGCGACCCAGAACAGCAACCCAGATCGGATTGGTGAAAAGCAGGATGGCGGCCGTCGATGCGGAGATGAACTGCATGGCCCAGAACAGCAGCCCCATGACGGCGGCTGTCTGAAGCAAGCCAATCAGGATCACCAGCGCAACATCACGCAGCCCTGCTTTGGCTGGCAGGAGCGCGGCCACAATATTTCGCTCGCCGGCCAGCACCAGCGGCAAGGTCGCCAAGGCCGCGACAAAGAAGCGCCACCCGACCAAGATCATCGGCGTGAAGCCCTGCTGTAGCAGGATTTTTCCTGCGACGAAGCTGGACCCCATCAAGAAGGTCGATGCGAAAAGCGTGACAAGGAAGCCAGCCTGACTGGATGCAGGAGCGGGGGCATTTCGCGCCATCAGCGTGCTCCTTCCTGGGTACTTGTAAATTCAGCGACACGGGAAGCCAGCGCTTCCGGTACATCCTCTGGCAGGAAATGCCCAGCGTCATCAAAAACCTGGAGTTGGGCGTTGGACATCTTCCCTGCCAAACGCTCTGCGAAGCGCAATGGCTGGAATGTGTCGTGCAGCCCCCAGATGATGAGCGTGGGCAGGGCCAGCTTCTCGACGTCTTCCATGCGCGAAGAAAGCTCCTCTGACCTCAATGCCCGGGCCGCACGTAGGTAGGCACGCCGCCCTTCGACGCCACGGAACGGACGCTCATAGGCCTCGACCAGTTCAGCGGTCACCCGATCGGTATGGAACATGCCTCGTGAAAAGCCTTTCGCCAGACCCTTTCTCAGATCGAAGTCCGGTGCACCAAGAATTTCGTCCCACGCCGGCTCCTTCAAGCGGGCAATTCCTGGCTCTGGAAACGAGTCATAGAGGATGGAGTCAATCAAAACGAGGCGATCAAGGATTTCGGGATGGTTGATAGCCACGAGCTGGGCAATCCCACCTCCGATGTCGTGGCCCACCATGGTTGCGCGCTTCCACCCCAGGGCCGAAAGTGCCTGAAAGATGATTTCGGATTGCGCCTGGATTCCGAGTTCCGCGTCCGAAGGCTTGTCGGAATCACCATAACCGAGAAGGTCGATCGCAAGCGCTTCATGGCCTGATGCGGCGAGAAGCGGCATGACGTTGCGCCAAAGATGGCGGCTCGTGGGAATGCCGTGAACAAGGGCGATGGCACTCCCGTGGCCCTGGCGTGTGTAGGCGATGCGGTGACCGGCCACGTCAAGAAAGCCATTTTCAAGAATTTCGTTTTTCATGGCACTTCCTCATGTTGAAAGGGCAGAAACAATCACTGATGACTCACTGCGCTCCGTCCGCATGAACCGCAAGGATTTCGCAGACCACTGAATTTCGCGGCGTGGGCACGCCGAGCCGCCGGCCTCTGCTGCTGACGTCGCCGCTGAGCCACTGCACCTCCAGCCGGTTTCCGCGTTCCAGGTCGCGCAACATGGAAGCAGTCATGTCGGCGGGCAGTTGGTCGCAGAAGCGAAGCCGGTCCAGGGCAAAGTCAGTGGCGAGGTTGACGCCTTCAGCACGTCCGACGTCGACCACCTCCTGCATGACGCCTTCGAGCAACTTGCGGGAGGCCGGGTTGCCGCGCACCACGCCTATCGGGCGCCGTGTGGACGCGGTGGTCGCCGACAGGCCAACCAGGAAGACGAACTTCTCCCAGATCACTCTGGCAATGTCGTCGCTGATCTCGGCGTCGATCCCCGACTGGATGCAGGCTCGATGGAAGCGCTCGATACGCGCGCTGCGATGGCCGCCGTACTCGCCAAAGACCAGCTTCTGCAGGTTGTTGGCATGACCGATGACGCCCGGGGCCGCGATGGTTGCCGCGATGTAGCAAACGCCACCTGCTACCGGCTTTTCTCCGAGCGTGGCTCTCAGCAATTCGTCCTTGATCACCCCGTTCTGGAAGGAGATCACCATCGTTTCGGGTCCGATCAGCGGCTTGATCGCGTTGGCGGCCGTCTCGGTATCCCAAAGCTTGACACCGAACAGAACGACATCGACTGGCCCGACGTCCGACGGCGTGTCGGTTGCTCTGGGCGTGGGGACATGCATGTCCCCTAGCGGACTGCGCACAGTGAGGCCTTGGGACTTGATGGCAGCCAGGTGCGCCCCTCTGGCAATGAAGCTGACGTCGTTGCCTCCGAGGGCCAGTTTGGCTCCGAAATAACCACCTACGCCTCCGGTGCCCATGATCGCGATCTTCATCCACGGCTCCATTATTGAATATGAATTCAAGAAGATTCTAGCTTCAACAAGTCTTCATGGCAATGTATGCTTGAGTCATGTGAAAATTCTTGATTGATGAATCATCAAAAGCCATGGGCCGAGTACGAAACTTTGACCGCGATGCGGTGCTTGAAAGCGCGGTGGACGTCTTCTGGGAGCGGGGCTATGACGGGGCTGGCATGCAGGAGATCTGCCGGGTCACCGGGCTCAACCCGGGCAGCGTCTACGCCGCCTTCGGTGACAAGCACGGCCTCTTCATCGAGGCTTTGAAGAGCTACATGGCGTCCATGTCGCGAGAGACGATCGCGCGCCTGAACAGCAATCCGTCCGGTCGGGCCGGGATTGCCGACTACTACGCGGCGCTCATCGAAGCGATGCTGGACGGCAAACGGCGCTGGGGATGCCTTGTGACGAACTCGATCGTTGAGTTCGCCATGAATGATCCGCAGATCAGCGAAGCCTTCCAACTCCACCTGGCCAGGCTGGAAACGGCCCTATCTGGCGCGATCGAGCGGGCAAAGCAAGCGGGAGAACTATCGCGGGACGTCGATGCGGCCGAAGCGGCCGTATTTCTCGTATGCACGACGCAAGGACTCAATGTCCTGGCCAAGACCCGGCCCAGCCGGCGCACACTGGAGGCGATCACGCGGCATGCGTTCACGGCGTTGGGATTCGAGGCCTGAATCAGCCGAGGTCATCGCTTAGACGACGATGAACCGCCCGTGTGTGGGGGTTGGATGTCCGTGGTGGCCATGTTGCTCAATGCGATGCCATGCGATGGCGATACGCTCGACGGCATCCTGCAACTCGTTTGCCGGCCGAGTCCAAGGCAGGCGAACGAATTTATCCAGCCCGCCCCCCAGGGAAAAGACCGGGCCGGGCGAAATGATGACATTGTTGGCGGCCACCATGGAGGCCAATGCGGTTGCGCCTCGGCGTGGAAGCTCGCACCACAGCGCCATCCCGCCAGCAGGTGGGACGAAGCGCCAGCCCGGTAAATGTGATTCTACTGCGTGGATCAGTGCATCACGCTGTAGTCGCAAACGATGAAGATGTCCGGTAGCGGCCGGTCCACTTCGCAGCAGGTGCGTCGCCGCGAGTTGCTCCAGAACGGGCACGCCAAGATCGAGAGATAGGCGTGCCCTGGTCAGGCGCTCGACGAGGTGACGAGGGGCTCGAATCCAGCCCACGCGCAATCCTCCCCAGAACGCCTTGCTCATGCTGCCGAGCGTGATCGCATTAGGATGGAAGGCCGCAAACGGAGGCGGCATCTGCTGACCATCCAACGCCAGCGCGTAGTTCGTTTCGTCCACGATGGGCAGCGCGGCGTGTGCAAGAAGATGCTTCCCCAATCGCTTGCGGTGGTCTGCGGTCATGACGGCACCCGTGGGGTTCTGAAAATCGGGAACGAGATACACGAAGTCCGGCTTCACTTGCTTCACGGTTTCCATGATGCCGGCGATGTCCCATCCGTGGGCATCCAATGGCGCTTCGTGCAATCGCGCGCCGGATGCCCTCAGTGCTTCGGCCGCATTGGGGTACGTGGGGGACTCGACCAGTGCGCGCGTGCGACGCGAAGCAAGTGCGCGGGCCACGACGCTGGCGGCAGCCAGCGAACCCGGTGTGACCACGATCTGGTCAGGAGTGGTTGGCAGTCCGCGCATCGCGTAGGCCGCAGCAACGGCTTCCTGCAACACCGGCAAGCCTCCCGGAAAATATCCGTGACCGCCCAAGTAGGCGGGGAGTTGCGAAAGCGCGGCTGTGTAGGCGCTCATTACGTCGGCGGGCGCCGAGTCCGCAGTGCAGTTCAGGTCGATCCAGTCCTCGCCGACACCTTTCGGAGCAAGCACACGGTCATGGGCTCGTTCGCGCCCGCCGGGGACGGCGGTGAAGGTTCCTGCACCTTGTGTCGCGTGAGCGTAGCCGCTGTCTCGCAGCGCGGCATATGCACGCGACACGGTGGTGCGCGACAGGCCGATAGCCGCTGTTAGCTCACGCTCGCTGGGCAGGCGAACGCCAAGAGGAATGCGGCCGTCCCCAATGAGCAGCGTAAGCGCATCGGCCAGATTGGCCCAAGCTGGGCCTGGAGCAAGGTCGCCCATGAGTTCTCGAACACGGCGCGCTGAGATGGTCTCTTTCATGGTGTCCAC
Organism: Pandoraea sp. XJJ-1; assembly: GCF_026802345.1. Lineage (NCBI taxonomy): Bacteria > Pseudomonadati > Pseudomonadota > Betaproteobacteria > Burkholderiales > Burkholderiaceae > Pandoraea > Pandoraea sp. XJJ-1. Next base: position 4,474,108 of record NZ_CP113827.1, on the reverse strand, counting down.
TTTTCCATGATTGGCTATTTTTCACAATGCCAATTTTCGGCAATATGGCTACATGAAAAAAACAGTCCATCTCGTCCAACTCGGGCCTATTGAACAATTACGCGCCGGCAAGCTAATTCGACGGCTGGCGCAACTGATGCTCGGGCTGACCTTTTACGGCATTTCGATGGCAATGATGGTACGGGGCAATCTTGGACAAGCGCCGTGGGACGCGCTCCATCTTGGAATAACGGCGCATCTCCCTGTGAGCTTCGGCTGGGTTGTCGTCGGCCTTTCCTTCGTCGTGCTGTTGCTGTGGGTCCCTTTGCGCGAAATGCCGGGGCTTGGCACCCTCGCCAATGCCATCACCATCGGTGTGGTCGCGGGCCTTGCATTGCAGGTGCTGAAAACGCCCGAACTACTCTGGGGGCGTGCTGCACTCACTGTGGGCGGAGTCCTCTTGTGCGGCCTGGGTTCCGCACTCTATATCGGTGCGCAGTTGGGGCGAGGTCCTCGCGATGGCTTGATGACGGGCCTTCAGCGGGTGACTGGCCTATCGCTGAGATTGGTGCGCACTGGCTTGGAAATCGCGGTGCTGACCATCGGCCTCACGCTAGGCGGATTTGGACTTTTCGGTGTCGGTACCGTTCTGTTCGCTCTATGTATCGGCCCACTCACGCAAGCATTGCTGCCTTGGGTGCTCATTCCTCTTGACGCTGTGACGGCGGTAGCCGAGGAACAGTAACGCTTATTTCTTGAGGGAATATCCGGCTTTCCGCAGAGGACAATGTAGTTGTCCGTAGGACTTTGTCGACCCATCAGTGAACTAATCCAGAGAACAAAATGGGGTCTGTCGATAAAATCAAGAACTAATCGCCGCGATCCCTGTTAATACGATCACCGCTCCAACTATGCGGCGCGCGAGATGACCCTCACGGAAGAGCCTGTACGCGAAAAGAGAGCCGATGATGATGGACGACTCACGCAGAGGGGCGACGAGCGCGAGCGGTGCCGTCAGCATGGCGGTGAGCACAAGGATGTAGGCCAGTGGAGAGAATACTGCCACGATGAGTATAGGCACGGCATCAGCACGGATAACTGCGTGAATGTGATGCCATCGGCGCAGTGCACTTGGCGTCAGGATCAGGGTTTGCAGAAGCAGTGTGCCAGCGTAGTAGCTCACGGGCGCCAAATGCAGCGACGTGACTGCGTAGCTGTCCCAGACGGTATAGCTTGCGATGGTGGCCCCCGTGGCCCCTCCCCAAAACATCCCCTGGAGCGGGCGGTGGCTTCCGCTTCCAAACGGGTTTCCGGTAACGACAAGAATGCCTGAGACGACGAGAAGCGCCCCTAAAAGCGCGACGACGGAGAGCCGCTCCCCCAAAATAAGAATCGCAAACAGCATCGTCAGCACCGGCCCTGTGCCACGGGCGATCGGGTAAACCACCCCGAGTTCGGCACGATCGTAGCCAGCCTGCAAGGTCAGGGAGTACGCAATGTGCAATGCCGCCGAAACGGCCGCTCCCACCCCGAGCCGCCAATCGATCGCCCCTTGGTCCTGAACCATAAGAACGAGACCGATCGGGACCCACAGCAGCGTCGAAGCACAGCTATAAGCCCACACGAACAGTAAAGTGTCTCCCCGCTTGTACTTCGAGGCCAGGTTCCACACCGCATGGGCTACCGCTGCGGCGAGAACCATTGCGATGGTGCCGGGCTGCATCAGGAAATATCGGGCAGATCGATGCCCGCCCGCTCCGCCAAGCGGGTCCGCTCTTGATCGCGCAGCGCCAGGGATGCGACCACCGCATCGATAACGACGAGCTGAGCCAATCGACTTCCCGCAGCGGCCATCTGTGCCGGTAGCGGTACGCCGCCAACGACGAGCGCGACGTCGGCGAGGGTCGCCAGGGGCGTGTCGTACTGATTGGTGACGGCAATCAGCGAGGCGCCAGCCGAGGAGGCCGCATCCGCGACGGCTAGCGTTGAAGATGTGCGGCCGGTCGAGCTGACCGCGATGACGACGTCTTCTGCTCCCAGGAGCCGTGCCGCGATCATGGCCGACAAATGATCCGTGATGCCCACGGTCAGCACGCCGATCGTACGCAGACGGAAGACTGCATCGGCAGCAACCGTCGAGGAAGGTCCAGCACCGAACGCAAACACCTGGCGCGCGCGCTGGATCAAGCCGACGGCCTTATCCAGCGCAGAGAGTTCAATGGCCCCGCCGAGCGCGGTCAGTGCATCGGTACCCGCACGAATGGATGTTTCAAGCACTGAGGCCGACGTCGCATCCGCGGCGAGTGCTTCAGGAGGCGCGAAGAACCGGGCTGTGCCGCGAGCACGCGCGATCTCGATCTTGAGTTCGGTGAATCCGGTGAACCCGAGCGCACGCGCGGCGCGGACCACCGTCGGCGGAGAAACGCCGGCACGGGCGGCAACCTGGGCGGTCGTGCTTGCTCCGACAAACAAAGGATCGGTGAGCAGGAGATCGACAACTTTCGCCTCGCTTGCGGCGAGATCGCCGCTTCGGGCTTGAATGCTGCCGATCCATTGCTGCAAGCGTTGCTCGTTCTCTGAAACACCATTACCGATTTCGTTTTTCATGTGTAATATATTACATTCGCCGCGTGAAGGGCACAACCACCACGTGGGCATATGCCGTTAAAGGAGTCCGCTTTCATGAATCCTGAAATCAACCCTGGCGTCGCTGTCGTCGGTCCCGGTGCCATTGGCACCACGATCGCGGCGGCGCTACACGAGGTCGGCCGCACGCCGTTGCTGTGTGGACGTAGCCCCCGCGATCACCTGACATTGCAAGATGGCGACCGCTTTATCACCGTACCTGGTCCTGTTCGGACGAATCCGACACACATCGCTCGCACGGCTGATCTTGTCTTTTTGGCCGTCAAGGCAACACAAATCGAGGCGGCAGCAGAATGGCTCGCGGTGTTGACCGGTCCAGAAACGGTGGTGTGCGTTTTGCAGAACGGGATCGAACAGTTGGACAGGGTTCGTCCGCTCTCGCCACACGGGCAAATCGTTCCTGCCGTCGTGTGGTTCCCTGCGCAGTCGCAATCCGACGGCTCGGTACGCTTGCGTGGCGACGCGCGCCTCAGCCTGCCAGACACGTCCGCTTCCCGCGTAGTGGCCGCAGCGCTGCAAGGCACACGGTGCGCCGTAGATTTGGCCGCGAACTTCAGCTCGCTGGCTTGGCGCAAGCTGATGCAGAACGCGGTGGCTGGCCTCATGGCACTCACGCACCGCCGCTCAGGCATGTTCGGTCGCGCTGATATCGCCAGACTTACGCTGGCTTATTTGCAGGAATGCCTGGCCGTGGCACGTGCTGAGGGCGCTGACCTCGGCGACGAAGTGCCGCAAGAGATCCTCGACAAGTTCCGGGCGGCGCCCACAGACATGAGCACCTCCATCCTCACAGATCGAGAAGCTGGCCGACCGCTCGAATGGGATATCCGCAACGGCGTCATTGCGCGTCGCGGCCGGGTTCACGGCATTCCGACCCCGATCAGCGACATCTTGGTGCCGCTTCTTGCGGCTGCGAGCGACGGCCCCGGTTGACCCTAGAGCCGATGATCGCGCTGTTACTTCTCTTCTTTCTCGCCCTCGGTGCCGGCGTGCTCAGCGGCATCGTCGGCACCGGCTCGTCGCTCATCATGCTGCCCGTCCTCGTCACGCTGTACGGGCCGCGGATCGCTGTACCTGTTATGGCGATTGCATCCTTGTTCGGCAACATCGGGCGGGTGATTGCCTGGTGGCACGAGATCCGTTGGCGGCCGGTGTTTGCCTATTCGTTGGCGGGAGTTCCTGCGGCTGTGCTCGGGGCGCACACGCTGCTGACGATCTCTCCTGCCACTGTGGACGTGTTCCTGGCAGCTTTCTTCCTTGCGATGATCCCGCTGCGTCGCCTCATCAGACGATCGAACCTCCATCTGAACCTCTGGCACATGAGTTTTGCCGGGGCGATTGTCGGCTTCCTGACCGGATTCGTGCTGTCCACCGGGCCGCTCAGCGTGCCGGTATTCACCGGGTACGGAATGAGTGGTGGCGCGTTTCTCGGATCGGAGGCGGCAAGCGCTATCCTGCTCTACGCAGGCAAGCTGGGTACGTTCGGAGTGTCGGGCGTACTTGCACCGCCCGTCATCACACTTGGACTTGCCATCGGCATCGCATTGCTTGCCGGTTCCATGATTGCGAAACGTCTCGTTCAGCGGCTCCAGATGCACACGTTCGAGCTTCTCATCGATGCGGTTCTCGTCGCCGGGGCGGCAGGAATGATCCTCTCCCTAAAATGACATTGCACGCCGGGGCTGCCAGTCCGCTTCCGCTCGCTAACAGGCCGTTGAAAAACTCGGCTTCAACTGCCCCAACCCGTCCGGTTTGGCGCTTTTTCAAGCGCTTTGGCCTAACGGAGTCCACACAAGGCCTGACTTCAGGCCTTTTTGACAGGTTTCAGCACCACGTTCACGCCTTTCGGCGTTTTTTGGGCGTAACTCGCCCTATACATGCGATCCTCGCCACCAACCCGACAGGCTACCCAGTCGGATCAGGTTGTAGACCGAGAAACCCAGCAATAACTGAGCACTCAGCTTGGCGCGACCGATCAGCTTGGTCTTGCGCAGGCCGCCAACCGTCTTCAGCCAGCCAAAACCTTCTTCGATCCGCTTGCGGATCTTCTGGCTGGCGGCATACCCCGGATGCCGCGTGGTGCGCCCATCGATGGCGCTGCCCTTGCGCTTCTGCGCCACATGCGGTGTCACTTTCAGCTCGCGCGCCCTCTGCACGAAACGCTTCTGGTCGTAATTCTTGTCTGCACCTACCGTGCTGCCCGGCTTGGCCGTGCGCTCCAGCATCTCCAGCGCCGCCTCTACCTCGGCACGTCCATTGAACTCGGTGCATTCCACATCCACGATCAGACCGTTGCGGTGCTCCATCATCGTGTGGGCCATGTGCGCCAGACGACTGGCATCGCCATTGCTCTTGCGCGCCAGCCGGGCCTCGGGATCGCTGGTCGATTGGTGGGTCGCGTTGCTGCGCTTCTCGCCCTTGAAGTCGGCATCGGGGTTGCGCGTGCCATCCTCCGGTGGGTCGCCGCCATCCTTCTTGATAAAGGACTTGTGCGAGGCCCAGGCGTCGATCAGCGTGCCATCGACGCTGAAATGCTCGTTGCTGGCGTACTCGGACCATGCGGCCAGCGACTTGATGCGCTGGAAGAACAGCCGCGCTACATCCTGGTTGAACAAGCGGTCACGGTTCTGGCTGAAGGTCGAGTGATCCCACATGCGCTCGTCCATCGACAAGCCGACGAACCAGCGAAACAGCAGGTTGAAATCAATCTGCTCGACCAACTGCCGCTCGGAGCGAATGGTGTAAATCACCTGCAGCAACGAGGCGCGCAGCAGCCGCTCCGGCGCAATCGAGGCCCGTCCCAGGGTGGAGTACAGCCCGTCGAAGTCCCGATCCATCGAAGCCAGAACGGTATCGACCAGGCCTCGCAGGGGACGCAGCGGGTGATCGTTCGGGATGCGCTGCTCCAGCGTCGTATAACTGAACAGCTCGTTTTGTTTGAGGTCGAGTCCACGCATCGGCTTGGGCTGGCTTCGGCAGAAGAGGATGGCCGCCATTTTGCCAGAGCCACGCGGGCTCTGGCTTTTTTCAACGGCCTGCTAACCGGGAGGACGGCAAATCTCGCTACGGACGTGTAGGAAAGCTATTTGGCTTCGTGCTTTTGCCACACCATTACGCCAACTCCACAGCCCCAGTATTCGCATCCTGCTTCGGCGACCGCCCAAACATGCGCGCGTACTCCCGGCTGAACTGCGAAGGGCTCTCGTAGCCCGTTGCATATGCGGCAGATTCAACCTTGGTTCGCTGCGTCAGGATCATGCGCCGCGCTTCCAGCAAGCGAAGTTGCTTCTGATATTGGATGGGGGTCATTGACGTGACCGCCTTGAACTGGCGATGGAAGGCCGAAGGGCTGAGGCCGGCCTCGGCAGCGAGATCGGCGATGCGAAGAGGCTCGGTGAATTGCTCGCGCAGCCGGCCTATCGTGCGTGTGATCTGATCCCAGCGATCATGCCCCAAGGTCATACCGACAATCCGGCCTCCCATAGGGCCGACAAGCAGCCAATAGCTCAGCTCTCGAATCAGCAGTGGAGCGAGAATCGGAATGGCTTCGGGCCGATCGAGCAGCCGCACCATGCGCAACACGCAATCCGTTATCGGCTGATCCATCTTGATGACGGCCGCGCCTCCACGGCCGGGCTCATTATTCGTCGCTGGCGGCAACGTCAATTGTTTCAGCACGTCCCGTAGCACCACAGGAGAAAACTCAATGACCGCGGCAAGGAACGGGGCATCCGGGCTGGCCTCGAAAACTCGCCCCACCGAGGGCATCTCGATGGTGACCACGAGCGCTTCCCCGGCGTGGTAGGTATGGCGCTCGTCGCCAAAGCTGGTCCATTTCGCGCCCTGCACGACGACGCAGAGCGCTGGCCGAGAAATGATGGGGTTCGGCGGCTTCTCGTGATCCGAGCGCAACAGCAACAGCCCAGCTATTGCCGTTTCCCAGAAAGGGCTACCGGGATGAGCTTCGGTGTAGGCCGCGATGGCCCGGGCTAGATCGCGCATCTTTACGCTCAAGTTCATATCCTTTGCTTCAGGGCAGAAGGCAGGAATAGGCATGAATTTGGCATTTTTATGCCTTCAAAATCCTTCACATAGGCAGCATAGTGCAAATACTACGAAATTGACCACCCATAAGGAGCCCAACATGACCGACCTGATCAAAATCGCCCTCGTCACGGGCGGCAGCCGTGGCCTTGGCCGCAACACCGCCGAAAACCTAGCCAAGCGCGGGTTCGACGTTGTCCTCACCTATCGGAACAACAAGGATGAGGCCGAACGCGTGGTCTCGCTCATCGAAGCGGCAGGTCGTCGGGCCATTGCCCTGCAACTCGATACAGGCAACAGCGCGTCGTTCGACAGCTTCATCAAAACACTCCAATCGGCGTTGGCCAAACTAGGCGCCGAAGGCATCGACGCACTCGTCAACAATGCCGGAAATTCGAGCGGCATGAGCTTCCTGAATGCGCAGGAGGATGAGTTCGATGCTCTCTACAGAATCCATGTGAAGGGCGTGTTTTTCCTCACTCAAAAGCTTGCGCCCCTGATCAAGGGTGGTGGTCGCATCGTGAATGTCTCATCGGGCCTGACGAGGGTCATAATGGCAAACCGCGCCGCCTACGCCACGATGAAGGCTGCTGTCGAAACGATGACCAAATATATGGCGTTCGAACTGGGCGAGCGACGCATCGCCGTGAACTGCGTTGCGCCCGGGGCTATTGCAACCGATTTCAGCGGCGGTGTCGTGCGCGATAATCCTGATGTCGCCAAGGCCATTGCCCGAATGACCGCTCTTGGCCGACCAGGCCAGCCCGACGACATCGGGCCGATGATTGCCTCGCTGCTGTCGGAGGATCATCGCTGGGTGAACGCACAGAGGATCGAGGTTTCCGGCGGAATGCGAATCTGAGTTGCCAATGTCCATTACGACGGCAAGAAGCCCTGGCTAGGACGATTTTTCTTGGTTTGGTGCGATGCCCATCATGGCCATATCAACGATGTGTTCGATGAACGACTTGTCGATGGCGTCGTGTCCAAGCAGGAGCCGGAAGTAGAGCGGGCCGTAGAGTGCGTCGATCAAGGCACTGCTGTCGATACCATCGCGAAGCTCTCCTGCTTTCTGTGCGGCCTGAAAGTATGCGCAGGCCACCGTCCGCCGAGGAATGAGCCAATTCTCACGGATGGCGTCGGCAAGCGCTGCATCAGTTTGCGCTACGGCGATAAGGTCGGTGATCGTCCTGCCGCCGGGTGTGGTCTGGAAGAATTTCGCGAGAGCCGTCATCTGAGCGATAACGGTGTCGCGAAACGGAAGGTTGTCAGGAGGCGTGATGAGCGGTTCGGCGGCAACAAGAAAGGCCTCCATGACGATGGCGGCCTTCTTGGGCCATCGTCGGTAGATCGCGGTCTTGCTCGTTTTGGCGCGTTCGGCGATCGCGTCGATCGTCACGGCCGCGTAGCCTCGTTCATCGACGAGGTCGATCGCCGCGCGCATGATGGCCGTATCGAGCGTCTCGTCACGAGGGCGGCCCGTGGAGCGGTTAGAAGTCATTGGGAAACGGCTATCGCTCATCGAGTTCCGTAGCGTTCGCCCTGCACGAGGCCTGCGAGCGGGTCCAGCGCCGCCAAGGCCTCCGGCGGCAATTTCACGTGGGTGGCAGCCTCGTTCTCTACTACACGTTCCGGACGGGTGGTCCCTGGGATGACGACGATCGGGATGCCCAGCCGTTCACTCTGCTCGTACACCCATGCCAAGGCAATGGTGGCCGGGCTAAGTTCCAGTTCACCTGCTACCAGTTGGACAGCGCGGACGATGGCCTCGTTGGCATCGCCCGCAGTGCCCGCAAAGCGCGCATTGCGGAAGCGGAAATCGCCGGGTTTCAGTGCTGAGCGATCTACGGCACCGGTCAAGAAGCCGCGACCCAGAGGTGCGAAGGCAACCAGTCCCACTCCAAGCTCTGCCATGACCGGTGCAATTGCTTCGGGATCACGGGTCCACAGGGAATACTCGCTCTCCATCACAGCGATCGGGTGTACCGCGCACGCACGTCGCAGCTGCTCGCTGCTGAATTCGGAAACACCCAGATGGCGAACTTTGCCAGCCGCTACCAGCTCGGACATGGCGCCGATGGTCTCTTCAATCGGCACGTTCTCCGGCGGGCGATGGATGTAGTAGATGTCGATCTCGTCGATGCCGAGGCGTAGCAGCGACGCCTCGCAACATGCTTTTACATACGCCGCATCGCCCCGGATAACCTGGTTGTCGTGGCCGAGGCGCCTGTCGATGCCGAACTTCGTGGCGATCGTTACGCGCTCTCTACGGTCATGCACTGCACGCCCTACGAGAACTTCGTTGTGCCCCAGGCCATAGACGTCAGCCGTATCAAGCAGCGTGACGCCTAAGTCTATCGCGCGATGGATCGTTGCTATCGACCGCTCCCAACTTGCGGTCCCATAGGTTCCGCTCATGCCCATGCAGCCCAAGCCCATGGAACTGAGCACAAGCCCATCGCCCATTTTCGTCGCTGTAACCACCGCAATCTCCTATGACGAGTCTTCTCGTGGAGATATTAAACCATTTACGCTACTTCAAGTAGCGTAATGATGGGCTGTTCGCTGCAGCGTGGCGCCGCAATGGCTGACGAGGTCGATCTAATGAGGCCCGGGGCACGCAGCAGTCATTGCCTCGGAGGAGGTCCGCCACGCTCTCGTACTGGTTTTCCTCGCAACTCCTGGACGACTTCGATGAACGAGTTCAGCAGCAGGCTTGAGCGCCGCTCCTTCAGGCAGTAGAGACAGGTCTCGATCCAGACCGGCTCGCCGGAGAAATGCACAAGGCGCAACTGTGGATCGGGGCTGTACTCGCCTTCTGAGACAGCTCCGATCCCGATGCCGCGGATGACGGCTTCTCGCAGGGCTTCGCGGCTACCGATCTCCATCGTGAAGGCAAGTCGCACCCCAGCGTTTTGCGCTGCCTGCTCCAAAGCTCGTCGGGTGACAGAGCCGCTTTCCCGTTGCAGCAGTCGTTCGCCTTCGAGCTCACGGATATCAATCTTGTCACGCGAGGCGAACGGATGCTTGGCATTCACGCACAGTGCGACCGCATCGCGCGCGTAGGGGATGACCTCATAGCCTTCCGCTTCATGGAAACGGGCCAGTACAGCGAGGTCGACCGCGTACTCCTCCAGATCCTTGAAAACGCTGCCGGAGTTGCCGACCTTGATGGAAATCTTGATCAGCGGATAGCGCTTGAGGTAGGTATCCACCATCTCGATGGCGTGGAAAGGACTCACAGCGCCCAGCTTGAGGTGACCTGCATTCAACTGACCGCTGTCATGCAGCATGCTGGCAGCCTCGACTTCCAAGGCACTCAATTTTCGTGCGATTGGCAGCAGCCGTAGACCTACATCGGTCAATTCGATGCGGTGGCCCCTGCGGATGAACAGTTGGACGCCGTGCTGCTTCTCCAACCCTTGAACCTGCGTCGTCAAGGTCGGTTGGCTGACTCCCAGCAGACGCGCTGCTGCACTGAAGCTACCGCACTGCGCGACGGCAAGGAAGGCGCGGATCTTGGTCGTGGACATCTATAGATTTTATATATAGTTAACTGTAGAAAATTTCTAGAAATTTATATGAAGGTGTAACACGTCGTCCATAGCATGGCTACATCTTCATGACTCAAGAGAGATTCTTCATGCGTTCATGCACCTTCGCCCCCATGCGCCGCGCCCTTTTCGGGCTGCTGCTTCCGCTGATCACCCTACCTGCGCTGGCTGAGACGCCTCGGACGCTCACCATCGGCCTGGTTCCCAATGAAGACTCCCAGGCCATGATGGAAAACAGTCGCTTGGTCATCGACGGCCTCCAAAAGCAGTTGGGAATGCCGGTCAAGGCTTTCGTCGCAACGGACTTCAGTGGCGTGATCGAGGCCATGCGCTCCAAGAAGCTGGATGTCGGCTACCTGGGGCCGTTTTCCTATGTATTGGCCCACCAGGTGGCGGGAGCGGAGGCTTTCACGGTGGGCGTACCCAAGAAAACCGGGCAGAGCGCGTACAAGAGCGTCATCATCACGCGCAGCGACAGCGGTGCGACCAGCCTCGACGCGCTCAAGGGAAAAAGCTTCGCCTTCGTCGATCCTGTTTCGACCTCGGGCCATATGTTCCCCAAGGCCGGCCTTCTCAAGTCAGGCGTCGACCCTGACCGCTACTTCGGTCGGGTGATCTTCTCCGGCTCGCACGATGCAAGCATCCTCGCGGTCGCGAACAAAAAGGTGGACGCCGCTGCCGTGGCCGACCGCATTCTGCAGTCGGCCATCGCCAAGGGACAGGTCAAGCCGGATGAGTTGCGCATCGTCTGGTCTTCCGCGCCCATTCCTGAATCTCCCATGGCTTGGCGCAAGGATCTCGATCCGGCGCTGAAGGAAAAGGTCGCCAGGGCGTTTGCCAATGTCAAGGATCTGCCTTGGGGCGACCAAGGTGTGCTCGACGGCTTCCAGGCGACCAACGATGCCGCCTACGACGTCATCCGCGATACGGCCAAGACACTCGATATCGACTTGCGGAGCATGAAATGATCAGTGCCCGGCAACTGGCCAAGCGTTACGGCAGCAATACCGTCTTGCAGGGCATCGACTTCGAAGCCGCAGCGGGGGAGTTCGTTGTCATTCTGGGGCAGTCCGGGGCTGGCAAGTCCACGCTTTTGCGGTGCATGAACCGGCTACTGGTGGCTGACGGCGGAGAACTTCACATAGACGGCATCGACGCCATGCGTTGTCGGGACCCTCGGCTGCTGCGGCGCAAGGTGGCGATGATCTTCCAGCACCACCATGTGGTGCCGCGCCTGACGGCGCTCAAGAATGTGCTGACCGGCCGGCTTGGATCGACCTCCGTGCTGGGCTCCTGTCTGCATCTGTACCGGCGGCACGATATCGCGCTGGCGCACGAGTGCCTTGCCCGTGTGGGCCTGGCGCATAAAGCGCATGAGCGCACGGATGCCTTATCCGGGGGGCAGATGCAGCGCGTGGGCATTGCGCGTGCGCTGGCGCAGCAGCCGCGCGTGATATTGGCCGACGAACCCGTGGCGAGTCTCGATCCACGTACTGCGCGCACGGTGCTTCAGTATTTGCGAGATGCCTCGCGCGAATTGGGCATCACGGTGGTGTGCAACCTGCACCAGGTGGACTATGCCCGTGAGTTCGGTGATCGCATCGTAGGGTTGGCGCGCGGCCGCGTGGTCTTCGACGACGACGCCCAGGCGCTCACCGATGCCGATATCGACCGCATCTACGAACAGCCGGCACAGGCTCCGGCAAAAGCGGAAACAAACAGTGCTACCGAAGCCACCATGTCGATCGTGACTTCGGCTGTGATCGCGGCCAAACCCGCGGCCCGTTGAGGAAAGGAACATGGCAATGACCGATGCAGACAGCCGATATCGCTGGACCGGCTATTCCCCCCGCGGCACGCGTGGCTGGGTGACGCTGACGATGAGTGCGCTGGCACTCGCATATGTACTCCACTGGAGCGCGCTGGGCGCACAGTTGAGCTGGGGTGAACTGGCTGCGGGCCTGCCGCAGATCGCTGACTTTGCCAGCCGCGCCCTCCCGCCGGACACGGGGGTGCTGGGGCGCCTCATGGCGCCGGCCCTGGAGACGGTGCAGATCGCCGTGTGGGGCACGCTTCTGGCCGTGCCGCCCGCCGTGGTGCTGTCGTTCCTGGCCGCGCGCAATCTGCAATCCAGGCGTTGGCTTTATCAGAGCACACGGCAGCTGCTCAACGGGGTTCGCAGCATCAACGAACTGATTCTGGCGTTGGTCTTTGTCTCGGCCGTTGGGCTGGGGCCGTTCCCCGGTGTACTGGCGCTGGCCGTGCATGGCGCGGGCATGCTGGGCAAGTTCTTCGCCGAAGCCATCGAGGAAATCGACCAGGGACCGCTGGAGGCACTGCGCGCCACGGGGGCGCGCCCGTTGCAGGTGATCGTCTACGGCGTGCTGCCACAGGTACTGACGGCCTGGATTGCCGTGCTGCTCTATCGCTTCGAGGTCAACCTGCGCTCGGCGACCGTGCTGGGCATGGTCGGTGCCGGCGGGCTGGGCTTCGAGCTGGTGGGTAGCCTCAAGCTCTTCCGCTACCAGGAAACCGCGACCTGCATCCTGGTGATCATGGGCATGGTGATCGTGGCCGACATGATCTCCAGCCAGTTGCGCCACCGCATCCAGAACAGCGGCCGGCACTAGCCACCGCTTCCTTCATCCACCTTGCCATACCGGCGTGCCTCAGGGCCGCGCCGGCTTGGCCCTGCGCGTCGATTTTTCGTACTCCTTATGTCATCCACGCTCTGGAACTACCGAAATCCCGTGGCTGTCCACGCCGGCGCGGGATCGCTTGCCCAACTTTCGGAATGGGTGGGGGATCGCCGCACCCTTCTCGTGACTTTTCCCGAGGCGGTCCCCTTGGGGCTGCTGTCCCGGATCGAGCCACTGCTGGGCGACCGTCTCGTCGCCGTGGAATCCGATATCCAGCCCAACCCGGATGTGAGCTGGATCGCGCCTATGTACGAGCGCCTGTGGCGCGAACACGCCGACGCCGAGTGCATCGTGGCCTTGGGCGGCGGTAGTGCCATCGACTGCGCCAAGATCATGCTCGTGCGCACGGCGAACGGGTGCTTCGATGAGTTGATGGACATTCTGGAAGGTCGCGCCCCCGTCCCTCCCGAGTCCGGCCATCGTGCCCTCATTGCCGTTCCAACCACGGCAGGCACCGGCAGCGAGGTCACGCCGTGGGCCACGCTGTGGGACCAAGCCGGGGCACGCAAGCTGTCGTTGCATCTGCCTTGTACCTGGCCGCAAGCGGCCATCGTGGATGCCGCGCTCATGTGCAGCCTGCCCGCCGCGACGACGCTCGCCAGTGGGCTGGATGCGCTGTCCCATGCGCTGGAATCCATCTGGAACAAGCACCGAAACCCCGTCTCGGCGGCGCTGGCCATGAATGCGGCACGTGCCATTGTCCAGACACTCCCAGCGCTGATGCGGGAGCCGGCTCGCATTGATTTGCGCGAAGCCATGGCGACAGCGGCGCTCCAGGCTGGAATGGCGTTCTCCAATACCAAGACGGCGCTGGCCCATTCGCTCTCCTACGACGTCACGCTGGCTACCGGCACCGCACACGGTATCGCCTGCTCCTTCTGTCTTCCGAAGGTGATGGCATTGGCCTTTGGACATGACGCGGCCGTGGATTCGCAAATGTTGGCCGTGTTCGGCGCAAGCGATGCGCAGCAGGCGATATCAGTGCTGGAGGACTTTCTGCACTCCTTGGGCGTGAGCACCGATCCCGCCGACTACGGCATCGCCGCGTCCGAATGGCAGCAGCGCGTGCAAACGGCGCTTGCCGGCCCACGTGGGCAGAACTTCATCGCAACGCCATAGACCGGTTCCCTTCACTTACCTGGAAAGAAAACCCATGCAACCCAACGAATCCCGCTTCAAACAACTGCAAGCCGTCATCTTCGACTGGTCCGGCACGCTGGTGGACTTCGGCTCCCTCGCGCCCACTCAGATTTTCGTGGATGCGTTCGCCAGCTTCGACATCCCTCTCAGCCTGGAGCAGGCGCGAGGCCCCATGGGCCTGTCCAAGAAGGCGCATATCCGCCAGTTGCTGGCCCAGCCGGAGATCGGCGCGCAATGGCAGATCCGCTTCGGCCGTGCCTGGGAAGAGGCAGACGTGTCGGCGCTCTACGAGCGTTTCATGCCGATGCAGATCGAGAAGGTTGGCGACTACTGCGCACCGATCGAAGGCGCCGCCGATGTGCTGGCGCTGCTGCACCGCGCAGGGGTGAAGGTGGGAGGCTGCACCGGCTATCCGCGCGAGGTGCTCGACGTACTGCTGCCCCTGGCCGCCGCCCAGGGCTTGGAGGCCGATCACGTCGTGGCGGGCGACGAACTGGCCGCGGGAGGCCGGCCAGGCCCCTGGATGGCCCTCGCCAACGTCCTGGCCCTGCGCATCGGCCGCGTCTCGGCGTGCATCAAGGTGGATGACACGGTGCCCGGCATCGAGGAAGGGCGCAATGCCGGCATGTGGTCCGTGGGCCTGAGCGTCTCGGGCAATGAGGTCGGCTTGAGCGCGCCGGCTTGGCAAGCGTTGGATGCCTCTCGCCAAACCGGGCTTCGGGCAGCGGCGGAAAAGCGCCTCTACGGCGCCGGCGCGCATTTCGTCATCGACACGGTGGCCGACCTCCCGGGCGTGCTGGCCGAAATCGACCGCCGCCTCGCCATCGGCGAGCGCCCCTGATTCTTTCAACTGACCAAGGAGTCACGAAACATGGCTATTGAGCTGAACGACATCCACTCGCTGTTCGAGATTTATGGGCCGCGCTCCTACGGAAGCGAAGCCGTCACCCAGATGGAGCATGCGCTTCAGTCCGCCTACCTGGGCGAGCAGGAAGGCGCGTCCAAGGAACTGGTGGTCGCGGCATTCCTGCATGACCTCGGGCACATGTTGGGGAGCAACAAGCGCGGCGATACAGAGACCACGCGGAAGAACGACGATCTGCACCAGTTCGTGGCGCTCCCGTTCCTGCGGCCGGTTTTTCCCAGTGCCGTTGTTGAGCCCATCGGGATGCACGTCGAGGCCAAGCGTTGCCTGTGTGCCATCGACCCTGCATATCAGGGGGGGTTGAGCCCGCAATCGGTCCGCTCCCTCGAACAACAAGGCGGCATCCACACGCCGGAGCAGGCGGCAGAATTCCAGCAAAAGCCCTTCGCCGCCGATGCGCTGCGGCTACGCCGATGGGATGACCTCGCCAAAGTTCCGGGAGCGCCCACGCCGCCCTTCGAGCACTATTTCGCCATGGTGACGGAGCTGTACGGCAGACAGAGCACCGTGGCTTGAGAAAGAGCCGGGATATCCTATGCGCCGTGCTGGTTATCCTGCTCGGCGCAATGGCGATGAAGTCCTAACCTTGCCGTGATCATGTGGTATTCGGCACGCATACTCAGTAGTCGAGCCGATCATGCGCATCGGCCTTGCCGGCGATCCAGTAGCCTCCCGCCTTAAGGCAGGACTTCGGATGGCGACGTTCCTCAATGAGCCAGGACCGGATAGCGGGCCCAGCATCGTGGACTGCGAAGTCGATGACAAGCGTTCTTGCTTGTTGATGGTACCTGCGGGGCGTGTAGTCGCGATGAACGGTATCTCCCGGCGCCGACGGCACGAACAGCTTGAGGTGATCGTCCGGCGACAGGCTCACGAAATCCGAAAGATCATCACCAGCGAAGGTGATCCGCAGCATGCCCGGTGTCAGCCGTTCGACGGCGTTGACCTGCACGGTACGGAGTTTGGATTCATGACGGATGCGCTCGGTGCGTGGTCCGGGCGGCTGTTTGTCGAAGAAGGACAACAGTTTCACGGTGTTCTCCCAAGGCTGGCATGCGTAGTCGTTGCCGGTGTTCCGAAGGCCAACCGCAAGGCGATGATCAGCGCCAACGCGACGGTGATGGCCCCGGCCAGGTAGACCGAACCGATGCCCTGTACACCGGCCAGCGCCCCGGCCAGCGGGCTGGTCAGGCCCAGCGCGATGTCCATGAAGGCCACGTAGGCGCCCATCGCCAGGCTGCGGGTCTGTGGCGGGGCGCGGCGCACGGCTTCCACGCCGAAGCCGGGGTAGGCCAGTGAATAGCCCAGGCCGGTCAGCGCCGCGCCCACGTAGGCGAACGATGGCGTCTGGGCTCGCCAGATGAACAACTGCCCGACCACCTCGACGGCCACGCTCACGAGCGCCACCTTGGCGCCTCCCAGCTTGTCCGGCAGATGCCCGAAGAAAATGCGTGCGCCGATGAATGCCAACCCGAACGCGGTGAACGCCAGCGAGGCATTGCCCCACTGTCTCGCGGCAAAGAGCAGCGCGATGAACGCGGTGATCAGGCCAAAACCCACGCTCGACAGCGCCAGGCCCATGCCGGGCCATAGCACCGCGCCCAAGACCTTGTAGAACGGCGTTCGACGGCTTGCCGAAGGGGCGATGGCCCGCACCCGCGCGACCACGGCCAGGGCCAGCAACGGAATGACCCCCACAGCGCCGGCAACGCCGGCGAATCCCCACTGTGCATTCACCGCGACACCCAAGGGGGCCCCCAGCGCATAGGCGCCGTAGATGGCGATGCCGACCCAGACCATCACCTTGCCGGCGTTCTGCGGCCCGACCAGCCCGAGGGCCCAACCCAGCGCTCCCGTGGCGATCAGGCTTTCGCCGAGCGCCAGCAGGATGCGGCCCAGTACCACGATCCATACCGACGTGGCCGGCGTCGCGACGAAGGCCAGTGAGGCCAGATAGGCCAGGCCGGAACTGGCGGCGAACAGGGTTCCGGTGATCACCGCACGCTTTGCGCCCCGCAGGTCGGCGAGGTTGCCGGCCCAGGGGCGGGACAGCAATGCCACGGCGAACTGCAAGCCGATGACCAGGCCGATGACCAACGTGCCCATGCCAAGGGTGTCGTGCAGATGCAGCGGAAGGACCGGCATCTGCATCCCGATGGTCAGGAAGCTGATGAAGACCGCCAGGGTGATGGGCAGCATCGCCAGGAAGACGTGGCCACCGGGAGGAGACGCCATTGCCGGACCCGGCGCGGAGGATGGTTGTCGAGGCATGGGAAGCTCGGAAATGAAGTGCCGCGGATCAGCCGGCGTAATAGCCGGGCTGGTCCAGGTCGACGAGCAGGCTCGGACCTTCGGGCTTCCAGCCGAGCCGCTCGCGCGTGCGGGCGCTGGACACGGCCATGTCGGCTCCGGCCATGCTGGCGAACCAGCCGAAGTGGTCGCGGCCACGCGATTCCACCGGAAGGTCCAGACGGCTGCCGATCGCCTCGGCGATCGCCTTGAAGGGAACGGCTTCATCGGCGACGGCGTGATAGACCGACTCGGTCACGCCTTGCTCCAGGGCCAGGCGATAGACACGCGCGGCATCGCGGCGGTACACGCCGGCCCAGCAGTTGGCGCCATCCTCCACGTAGGCGGACACACCTTTCTGGCGGGCCGTGCGGATGAGGATCGGCACGAAGCCGTGATCGCCCAGTCCGTGCACCGACGGCGCCAAGCGTACCGTGGCGGCGTGGACACCACGCGCCGCCGCCGCCCGGGCGGCTTCTTCCGACTTGCGGGGCGAGGCGGGGTTGGGCAGGTCGGCTTCGGTGGCCCCGCGCGGCAACCCGGACAGCCCCGAGGTGACGAGCAGCGGCCGGTCCGATCCTTGCAGCGCGCTGCCCAGCGCCTCGATCGCACGCCGATCCTGTTCGGCATTTTCGAGGAACCTGGAAAAGTCATGGTTGAACGCGGTATGGACCACCGCATCGGCCGTCGATGCGGCCGAACGCAGCGTTTCCAGATCGTCCAGCGAGCCTTGGACGACGTTCGCACCCGCCGCAACGAGGGAAGCGGCCTTGTCGGCGGAGCGGGCCAAGCCGGTGACCTGATGACCGGCAGCGAGGAGGTCTTCGACCACGGCCGAGCCGACCCAGCCGGTGGCGCCTGTGACAAATACGTGCATTGCAAGAACTCCTATTGGGATGTTGGGAAGGAAATGACGGGCTTGCTTCAGCCCAGGCGGATCGACAGTTCCACGTCTTCGCCGAACGGGATGGACAGGTAGCCGTCGTCCGGGGAGCGCACGCGCGCCAGATACTCAGGGCTGAAGTCGGCGTTGTCGGCCACGACCAGTGCGCCGGGACGCAGGTGGGGTTCGACCAGGTCGAGGACTTCGCAGTAGATCGACTTGGCACCGTCGAGCAGCAGCAGGTCGACGGTTTCGGGAAGGTCGGTCGCCAGCGTCTTCAAGGCGTCGCCCTCGCGGATTTCGACCAGGTCGTCCACGCCGCCCTCGGCCAGATGCCGACGGGCCTTGGCGACCTTTGAGGGTTCAAATTCGCTGCTGATCACTCGACCGCCGCCGTTGTCGCGCAGCGCCGCCGCCAGGTGCAACGTCGACAGGCCGAACGAGGTGCCGAACTCGACGACGTTGCGGGCGTGGGTGCTGCGTGCCAACTGGTACAGCAGCACGCCGGTTTCCCGCGAGACGGGCAGCCACAGGTCCTTGGCCAGGCTGTAGAAACGGGTGTATTCGGTTTTGCTGCCCATCAGCCGCGCGCGTTCGTCGCCGGAGAGTGCCGCCAGGGCCGGGCTGGTGGCTTGGTCGGCCTGTTCGAACAGGCGGTGCAGCAAGGGCGCCAGTGGGGCGCTGGTCAGTGTCGATGCCATGAGGGGCCTTTCTTCTGTGGACGGAGGTGCTTTCGTGTGCTTTTAAAACGCGATCGTTTATTCGTATTGGTGGAATAATATGACGAAATATTCGCATTGAAAATTCGCATACCAGTTCGCGTTTTCCGGGCCACCCTTCTGAGCCAGGTGGCATGCGTGGTGCCCGGAAAACGGTGCGTTTCCAGGTCTAGTGGATGCCCCCAAGGTCTAGTGGGGTTTGAGATGCTCAGGTTTTTCGTCAGGAAAGCCCTACATCGCCAACGCAGCCGGTCGGCTCGCTCGGCTATGGTGTTCCATGTCCGTTGGCATCCGATGTGCCGACTGCAGCGCTCTTTCGCGTCCAGGGTGAGTGCTCATAAAGATCGGTGACGCAGGTTGAGCAAGAGGCTGACGTTGCGCTAGTATGTGAATGATTCATCGCATTTGAAGTGTCGATGGAATCACTCGATTCTTTGTATAACGCCTTGCCATGCCCCATGACCACTCGCCGACGTCCCCAAATCGCTTCGCGCAAGCAGCCACAACAGGCACGCTCCACGGAACTGGTTGCTGCCATCCTTGAGGCAGCCACCCAAGTCTTGGCACAGGAAGGCGCGACCCGCTTCACCACGGCTCGGGTGGCAGAGAAGGCGGGGGTCAGCGTGGGATCGGTCTACCAGTACTTCCCCAACAAGGCGGCGATCCTGTTCCGCTTACAGACTGATGAGTGGATGCAGACAACCCGGATGCTGCGGGAGATTCTGGAGGACGCGGAGCGTTCGCACTTTGAGCGATTGCGAAGGCTTGTCCATGCCTTCCTGCAATCCGAATGCGAAGAGGCCGAGGTTCGGGGCGCACTCAACGACGCCGCGCCGCTCTACCGGGACAGCCCTGAGGCGAAAAAGGCCCAAGCCGAGGGCGACCGGATGATCGAAGACTTCATCGCTGAAGTACTGCCGAACGCATCGGCATCGGTCCGTGCGCTGGCTGGCGATCTTGTCTTCACGACGCTCAGTGCGGTGGGGAACGATTTCTCCCGAACACGCCGAACCAAGGCGGAAATCAAGGCCTATGCCGATGCAATGGCCGATATGTTTTGTGCTTACTTTCAGGCTATCGGTAGATAGCAGGCCGAGTAAGTCGGTCCGGCATCGTCCGTCGTTGATCCGAAAACAGTGCTGACAAGGGTTCGACAATGGCGATCACTGGATGCGCGTGGCGTCCGTCACTCCGGCCTCCGGCCGCTCGTCCGTTCGGGTTGTCTAGCGGTTCTGAAGGGAGACTTCGGGCACGAATTCTTCATCGAAGAAATCACGGATCGCTTGGTACGCGAGGAGCCGATTCTTCTCCAGCAGAACGAGATGCGTGGCTTCGCCAATCTCGACCCATTTGCGGTATGGCGCATTCCTCAGTTCGAGAAAGAAGGCCTGGGCGAGGTCGATGGGGACGTCGATATCCCACTCGCCGTGCACCAGCAGCACGGGAACCCGGATGTCCGACGGGTCGTAATACTGGCGGCCGGCGCGCCAATAGTCGCGGATGTCCTGGATCGGCCCGTTGCTCGCACGGATCA
Organism: Pandoraea sp. XJJ-1; assembly: GCF_026802345.1. Taxonomy (NCBI): domain Bacteria; kingdom Pseudomonadati; phylum Pseudomonadota; class Betaproteobacteria; order Burkholderiales; family Burkholderiaceae; genus Pandoraea; species Pandoraea sp. XJJ-1. The sequence goes on along the minus strand of NZ_CP113827.1, from coordinate 4,453,696 downwards.
AATCGGGTGTGCGTCCCTGGCTCCACGGATCTTCGGCCAGGGTGAAGTCCGCCCACTGCTCGAACCAGCCATCCGGTACCAAGGTGGCGCGCCCATGCTCGGGCGCGGTGCTCAGCCACCGCGCCTTGGCTTCCCGTACAGGCACCAAGCGATAGGCGCTCAGCGGGCCGCCGGCATCGATCGGGATCGGCTTGTCGCTCAGCCATTGAGGCGCGAGCAGCGAAAGCTTCTCGACCTTGTCCTCGTTGCGGCTCGTATAGGCGCCCGCCACGGTGCCGCCCCAGGACATGCCGAACACGCAGACGCGCGCCAGGCCACGAAGCGAGCGGACGTGATCCACCACCACGCCCAGGTCGTGGACGCCGGTATCGGTCCCGACCATGGGAGCGGAATCGCCCGCGGGCGACTCCATCTCCGGCGGTCGTGACGAATGCCCGTAGCCGCGGACATCCAGAGCGTGGACGTCGTAGCCCGCCGCCGCCAGGTAATCCAGGAAGGACATGCCGTTGAACGGCACATCGTAAAGACTGCCCGATGAGAACGTCGCACCGTGAATCATCACGATGGTGCGGTCTGCGCGAAAGTCCGTCATCGAGGCGGGACGCTTGTTGCGCACGTGAAGCTCGATGCCCGTGTCGCCGGTCGGCACGCGGTATTGCTCGAAAACGAGCTCTGGGCCGCCGGATGCGTATTTGCTGGTCATGATGCGTGTCCTGAAAGTGGATTTACTCGTAGCGCCAATCAAAGCGATCGCCGTGGCGCGTCACGTAGCCGGCAGAGCTCTCTGCGAAATGGGGGGTGAAGAAGAGCAACCGGCGTTCGGCCGCATGTTCGAGTGCCCACCGGCGCGATGCGCGTGCCTCGTCCTGCCATTCACAGAAGACGGAGTTCCAGTCTGGACGAACGACTTGCAATGGGTGGTGCATGACGTCGCCACTGAACAGCGCCTCTTCGTCCCCGGAGCGCAGCTCGATCGACATGTGTCCGATGCTGTGTCCCTTCGACGGACGGAAGACAAAGTGATCGAGAAACGCGCCACCGGCATCGCCGATGCGTTCGACCTGTCCAGACGCGATGATGGGCGCAACGCTGTCTTCGTAGACGCCCAGGCTGGGCACGTTGACGTCGTTATGGCTCGCTGGACTGCTGTAGTAGTCCTCTTCGGCCCGGGCGAACACATGGCGGGCATTCGGAAAGGTAGGGACCCAGCGGCCGCCTACGAGTCTCGTATTCCAGCCGACATGGTCGACGTGGAGATGCGTATGCAGAACGTAGTCCACATCCTCCGGCTTCACGCCTGCCGCGGCCAGACGCTGCAGGTACGGGGTCTGCAGTCGATGGAAGATCGTGTTGAGCGGCCGCTCCTTGTCGTTGCCAGAGCCGGTGTCGATGAGGATCGTGTGGCGCCTGGTCCGTACCAGCCAGGTGTGGATGCTTTGAATCAGGTGTCCCGTGGTTGCATCCATGTTGCTGGGGGTGAGCCAGTGCAGGTTTCTTTCCAGTTCTTCGGCATCCCATTGCGGGTACAGAAAGGAAGGTGGAGCGACGTTCAGCCGCATCTCTTCGATCTTCGTGACGGTCACGTCACCGATCCGGTAGATCTTGTTTGTATGGCGCATATTCAACGGACCTGTCAAATATTGAAGTTGAATCAGAAAGCCTCGCCCTTGACGTCGAGGTCAAGCAAGGCCATCACCGTGTGGGGGCGAGGAGGCGCCGGCCTTCTTGGCAAGGTGCAAGAGCGGAGGGGTAAGAGGATGGCAGAGCCATCAAATATTGCGATACCATTCTCCGCCGCCACAGGCACTTTGCCATTCGGGTTGAGGGCCCTGAACTCGGCTGAATGCTGGTCGCCCTTGGCGATGTCCACCGGAATCGGTCGATAGGAAATCCCCGATTCTTCAAGGAAAAGTTCGATTTTGGGGAGTTTTCTGTCGGATGATAGTAAAAGTCGACGGGCTGCTGCATGGATCGTCCTTGCTCGCTTTCGTGGAATACGGTGAAAGCTTAAGGGGGATATCCGCAGGGCTGTTAGTCGTTAGATTCGATATGAGGTATCGGAATGCTCGATATGAAAAGATCGGAGTTGTACCTCCTGATCTCGTTGGACATCTTGCTGGACGAACTGAACGTGACACGCGCGGCACAGCGCCTGCACATCAGCCAGCCGACCCTGTCGGGCCACCTGTCTCGCTTGCGCGAGTTGTTCCAGGACCCGCTGCTTGTGCCCTCGGAAACGGGCCGCGGCATGGTGCCTACCGAACGCGCGCTGGCGTTGCGTTCAAGCCTGGCGGATGCGCTTGCGAGGCTGCGCGAGGCGGTGGCGCAGCCGCACGAATTCGATCCTCAGACCTCGGCAAGGACCTTTGTCGTTGCATCGAACGACAGCGTGTTCACGATCCTGGCGCTGGATGTGATGACGGAGGTGATGAGTTACGGCAATCCCGAATTGCGGATGTCCGTTGTGCCCGCCGACGACGCCGGGCTGGTTGAGCGCATGGCGCGCCGTGAGGTCGACTTGTTTCTCGGGGATATCGACAAGGTGCCGGAGACCCTGAAGGCACGGTTTCTACTCAGCGATGATTTCGTGCTGGCGCAGCGCCGTGGCCACCCCCGGGGGATCGGCGCGCCGAGTCTGGCGGAGTACTGCGCCCTGCACCATGTCGTTGTTTCATCCCGCGCGGATTTCTCCACGCCGGTGGACGCGGTTCTCGCAAAGCTGGGCGTGCAGAGGAACGTCGTCGCTTCCGTGCCCAGCTATAACCAGGTGGCGCTGGTTCTGTCTCAGACTGACGGCGTCGCCAGTCTTCCGAGGAAGCTGCTCCAGCGCTATGCCGCATTTGTTGATCTGATTCCGCTCCCATTTCGCATTCCGTCGTTTCGCTTGGCGATGGCATGGCATCCACGCGCACAAAGCGATCCCGCCGGCATCTGGATCAGAGATCGCTTTCTGAAAATAGGCGAGCAGGCAAGAATCGAGCATCCAGGCTTGGACTCGCCCTAGCTTCCCGGCCTCGCTCCAGAGTGGCGGCAACGGTCGGAGCAGAGGGCTGCGTGGCTGCGCTCCCAATCCAGCGCCGCGGATTGATGCTGCGAAGACCTGCGGTACGCTCAACGCTATTCTGCGGCCCGCTTAGAGGAGAACCGTCGTAAGCGCCGCCACTACCAGCGCGGCGGCTGCCGCGGCCAATGAGCTGGAGAAGGAGTGGCTGAGCGCACGCAAGGTCTCGGCCAACCCCGGGCCGAGGATCTGGCCGATGCCGTAGACGAGCGTCATAGTCGCGAGCAGGTTCATCTTCATATTGCGTGCAGCCCGCTGCGCCGCGGGCATGGCGATGGTGGCGGTGCCCATGAAAGTCCCCCCGACCAGTAGTGCGCTCAAAAGATAGCTGGCCGCCGAAGGGATGAATGCCGGCAGTGCGACCCCCACGGCCTGAAGCGCGAGATTGAGCCGCAAGGCACGGGGGGTCCCCCATCGCTCATGGATGCGATGCCATAGCAGGCAAGAGGGCGCGGCGCAGAGCCCGAACACCGCCCAGACGTGGGCCGGGTCCAAGTCGGGCAGGACGGTGTGGACGAGCAGCGGCAGGTAGGTCGCGGTCACGATGTAGCCCAGGCCGGCCAATCCGTAGATCGTGACCAAGGGCCACGCGGCCGCTGGTCGCGATACCGGCGTCGCGGAAGCGGGCATGGCGGCAGCGTGCTGCGCCTGGGAGGCGCTGGCGACCAGGCCAGGCGCCGATGCCAGGCCGAAGGCTAGCGCCACGATGCCTAGCATCAGCCACATGCCGTGGCTGCGCAGGCCGAGATGCGTCCCCAGCACCAGCAGCTCGGCGGACACTGCGATGCCGATGCCAACGCCGGCGTAGAGCAGCGGCGCACCCCGGAAGTGGCCCCGATGCTCCAGCAGCCACAGCGAAGCTGCCACCATCGAGAGCGCGCTGAACGCACCGGCTAGGCCACGTAGCATCACGATCACCGGGACGGGGGCCGACAACGCCAGCGCGGCCAGGCAGGCGGCGGTGCCTATGACGGCCCACAGACAGAGGCAGTGCGCATGGTGGGCGCGAGCCCGGACGGCCAGGAGCGCGCCAAGCAGGTAGCCGGCGTAGTTGGCCGAGGCGGCGAGACTGCCTTCACCCAGGCTCAGCACGTCTTCTTCCACCATGTGCGGCAAGATGGCGGTGAAGGCGAAGCGGCCGAAGCCCATACCGACGGCCAGGACCAGTGCGGCTTCGGCAGCGGAGCGCAAGTTCCGGGACCGGATGAAGGCGGTCATCTGCCAGCCTCGCTCAGCTCGTCGCGCAGATGCCGGAACGCAGGGACGTCGTAGTCTTCGCGCCAGACCAGCAGCGTGTCGGCGCGACCGGCGGGCAGCGCTTTCATGGCGGCGGGCACATTTCCCAACGCGAGCACGCTCGCGGGCAGCAGGGTGACGCAGCCGCCTGCGGCAACGCAGGCGATCATGGCGTGGTAGGACGCCATTTCCTGCACCTTCCACTCGGGCGAACCGGCAACGCCCAGCAGATCCTCGGCGATGCTGCGGTAGGCGCAACCTTGCGGAAACGCCGCCAGGGAGCGTGTGCGCACGTCGGCGGCGCGGCGTGTCCCTGATTCGGTGGCCGGCAGCAGCAGCCGCAGGTCCTCTCGCCAGACGCGCACCGCCGCCAGCCCCAGTTCCTTGAGTATGGCGTTGTCGCCGAACGATGGCGGCAGCGCGGCGAATGCGCAGTCAAGCCGGCCGGTGCGCACTTGTTCGAGCAGCAGGCGTGACGGGCCCGTGCTCACTTCCACCCGCGTTTCCGGATGGCCTGCATGGTAGGCGGACAGCAGCGGGACCAGACGGCTGGCCGCGGTGCTTTCCATGCTGCCGATGCGCAGCGTGCCGCCGTCGCGGCCGCCCGTCACGACATGCCTGGCCTCCTCTCCCAGCGCGAGCATGCGCTGCGCGTAGTCGAGAAAGCGCTCCCCGGCAGCCGACAAGGCCATGCGCTTGCCGGTGCGGACGAACAAGTCCGCGCCCAGCTCGGTTTCGAGTTGCTGGACGCGGGTGCTTACGTTCGACTGCACGCGCCCGAGCCGCGCCGCCGCATGCGTGATGCTCAGCTCGCTGGCAACTGCGCGAAAAATCCTGAGAGACTCCAGATCCACATCGTTCCCAATAAAAGATCGTTTTATGTATGATATTCCTAAATTGAGAATTTATCACGTTAACGATTTCTAACGACAGGAAGGTCGCATCATGAGCACATCCGAACAGTTCTTGGCTCGCGTGGGCATCCGTTACCCCATCATCCAGGCACCGATGGCTGGGGTTTCCTCACCGCAGCTAGCTGCCGCTGTAGCCAACGCTGGTGCCTTGGGTTCGTTGGGACTTGGTGCGAGCACGGCGGCGCAGGCGCGGCAAGCTATCGAGGAGACCCGGGCGCTTACCGACAAGCCGTTCAACGTCAATGTCTTTTGTCATCTACCCGCACAGCGTAATGACGGGCTTGAAACCGCCTGGATCGAGCGACTGGCTCCTCTCTTTGCCGAGGTGGACGCTGCACCGCCGACGGAGCTTGGCGAGATCTATACGTCCTTTCTGCACAGCGAAGATGTGTTCGAAACTCTTCTTGATCTCAAGCCCACTATCGTCAGCTTCCACTTTGGCCTGCCGACCCGGGAGCAACTCGGGGCGTTGCGCAAAGCCGGGATCTACACGCTGGCGACCGCCACCAGCCTGCAAGAAGCGCAACTGATAGAAGAGGCAGGAGTGGATGCCATCATTGCTCAAGGAATTGAAGCAGGCGGTCACCGGGGAAATTTCGATCGAGAAGTGATCACGTCTCAGTCGGGGGAGTATGCAATTGACGAGCGCCTGCCGACCTCGGTTCTGACTCGTCTGCTAGTGCAACGCGTCAAACTACCGGTCATTGCGGCGGGCGGCATTATGGACGGCCAAGGCATCAAGGCCGCCCTCGATCTTGGCGCCGTAGCCGCGCAACTCGGCACAGCCTTCATCCTATGCCCCGAATCGACTGCCAATGAGGGCTATCGCCGGAACCTGAAAAGTGAACGTGCAGCGGCGACCCGGTTGACCAACGTCTTGTCCGGGCGCCCGGCCCGGGGCATCGTGAATCGCCTTATCTCATATTGCGAATCCGCGGATGGTGCAGTTCCTAGGTACCCTGTCGCTTACGACGCGGCCTGTCGTGGTCAAGTTTTGGTGGACACCGCGATAGGTGATTTCAGGTAGTGGCCTTCTCGTAGTCGGCGGGTGATTGGTAGCCGAGGGTGGAGTGCAGGCGGTGGGTGTTGTAGAAGCCGACGATGTAGTGGGTGATGTCGGCAATGGCTTCGCTGTGATTGGCGTAGCGGCGCTGCCAGACCCGTTCCATCTTCAGGTTCAGGAAGAACCGCTCCATGACGGCGTTGTCCCAGCAGTTGCCCTTGCGGCTCATGCTGGCGACCAGCTTGTGCCGGGTCAGAAGATCGCGATGTGCCTGGCTGGCGTACTGGCTGCCCCGGTCGGTGTGTACGATCAGCCCTGGCTTGGGCTGGCGCAGGACGATGGCCATCTGCAAGGCGGTGCACACCAACTCGGCGGGCATGTTCGGCGCCATCGCCCAGCCCACGACCTTGCGCGAGTACAGGTCCAGCACCGCGGCCAGGTACAGCCAGCCGCGGTCGGTGCGGATGTAGGTGATGTCGGCCACCCAGGCCTGATCGGGGCGGCCGGGATTGAACTGTCGATCCAGGAGGTTGGCCGCCACCGGCAGCCCATGCCGGCTGTCGGTGGTGTGGACGAACTTGCGCTTCCAGCGCGCCTGCAGGCCCTGCTGCTTCATCAGGCGGCGGACGCGGTGGCGGCCCACTGCCAAGCCCTGGGCCTTCAAGGCTGCACACAGCCGACGGCTGCCGTAGTTGCCACCACTGGCCTGGAAAGCGGCCTGCAGCGGCATTGTGAGCGCGCATACGCGCGGTGCTTTCCGCCGCCGGCGGGCGGCATAGACGCCGGAGCGACTGACGTCCAGCAGCCGGCACAGGCGGGCGGTGTCGGCCTTCTTCTGCCACTGGTCGATCACCTGCTGGATCACTTCAGTTCCCGGGCGAAGAAGGCCGATGCTTTTTTTAGCAGCGACACGTCCTCACGCAGGCGCTGGTTCTCCCGCTCCAACTGGCGGATGCGTTGCTGCTCGGGCGTCAGCGGCTTGCCTTGCCCCGGCTGACCGGCGCGCTCGGCATCGTACTGTTCCAGCCAGCGTCGCACCGCGCTGTCCACCAGGCCCAGGTCGCGGCACACCTGAGCCACGCTCAGGCCCTGCTCTCGGATCATCTGCGCCACCTGCAGCTTGAAGGTGGCATCAAAGCTTCTACGGATTCTTGTCATGTCTTGCGCGGTCTCGTTGGGGATGATCATCCCCTATCGAGGTGTCCACGAGAATTAGACCAGGACAGCCAAGCAATTAGTGAGCGCTGCGGCAAAGCAAGGCAATCACGACTACGCTGCCCATTGGGCCGGTCAAGGAGCTCCGCTGGCACGCGAAATGCCCGCGTCGCAACTCGTCGCAACCTTGGTGAGAGAGCTATCGGCGTAGGCCGATTTTTTCGACGGCGTGGAGTGCTCGATTGTATTGAAATTCTTGCCAAGCAGCCTACAGCGAGCAGCCGCCAAGGCACCATACAGACGAATGGTATGCAATATCTTTCTGACGGATTTCACCACAATGCTCTCTGGGATCGGGTAGTCTGCTTTGAAACGATAGGTTTGCCTTTTTAGTCAGATTTCCTGGGTCGGATTGCTGGCACAACAAGGGAGAGATATGGGTTATTAGCAGGTAGCGGATTGAGTATCGAAGTCGGATCATCCAGCAGGTAGCCGTGAACTCGGCGGGTTTTACGCGGCCCCTTCACATCACACGTCCAAATGTTGAGGCCGTTGCTCTGCTTGCGATGCAAGCGCAATCTCTCGAACTGTTTCTGAACCCATTGCCAGTCGGCCATGTTTTCCTGCCGTGCTAGGCCAGCGATCTGTGGATGTTCTTGGGCATACCGTTGAAACAGGCCGGGGCTGATCAAGTAGGCCGTGTTGCCTACGGTATGCACCAGTGCTTTGGCGTCGTTGATGATGAGCCGGCGCGAGGCAACGGCCTGCTGCAGCCATGTTATGAAGTGCTCGCCGGATGGCTGCGTCGCCGTGGGCGCAGGCGCTTGTGACGGAGGCAGACGCTTTGCCAAGGACGGTGCAGGAGCTTCGGGGCCAGCGGCAGGCGCTTCGACCGAGGTGGCTTCTGGCAAATCACCCATTCCAACCATCGCCAGCATGTCTTCCATGACGTCGGGCACGGTTTGGGCGGTGGGTAGATGAACCGCGGTAGCGGCGCCGCTGGTATCTTCGCAAGGATCGGGCTGCTGACCTTTGGCGGGCGGTGTCGTCGCGCTCGCTGGCGTTGGCATCGAGGCATCGGCGTCTTTGTCTGCCGGTGTCGTGTCGATCGCTACCGTCCCAGCAAACGGCGCCGGTCGCTCGACAGGCTCCCAAATCAGCGCGGGTGCGAGGCGCAGCAAGGTGAACAAGTGGGACCAGCCGGTGGAACTGGTCACGGTCGCACGCCAGATCGCCTTACCATCGGGCGCAGGTTGCAACATGCCGTGGTCCTGGAGGACGTTGAATACTGCCGTATTGTTCGCGGGGATGCCATCGACCCCCTGGGACAGCAGGTGCGCGCGCAGCTTGTCCGATACCGTCTTGCTCACCAGCCACAGCGAGTCCTCGGTGAGCCAGCCATCGGACGCTTCGGGTTGGTTCAGCTTCAACTCTTCTTTGAGCAGATAGCGCAACCCGTCCAGCAGCTTGCGTTGCAGCGCGTGTTTCGGTGCTGCCATGGCGCGGGCAGGATCGCCGCCCAGTTCCTGGGCGACGGAAGCGCGGTCGGCCTGCACGACCAGTTCGCCCAGCACCCCGGCGTGCTCATATTGCCCGGCCAGGACGTAGAGCAGTGGTGCCCACACGGACGGATAGCCGCTGAGCCAGTCCAGCAGCGGAGCATCGAGCAGTTGGCGGTAGAGCAGGCCCGTCGCGGCACTGTGCAGGCGGTACTCGCGGTCGTCGCAGTAGCGGAAGCGGTACGGCTGGTGCAGCGGGCCGTGCCAGGGATGCCACAGCGAACCGTCGGCCAGCTCGACCTGCAGATCGACGGCGATCTTGCCGATGTCGTGCAGCAGCGCGGCGTAGGCGACGGCGGCGGTCCAGGCTTCGGCCTGCGCCGCCTGGTCTTCGGGGCTGGCGCCGATGGGCAACAGATGGGACTGCCGCAGCTTGAGCGCATAGGCGACGATTTCCAGGCCGTGATCCAGCATGCCGCCCGGGTACGCATGGTGATGGCTCTCGGAAGCGGGGAATTGCTGGATCAGTTCGGCGTAGCGCTCCAGCGGCGTGCGGTACAGGGTGGCGAACTGCCTACGCGACAGCGACGTGCGTTGCCAGATGTGTTCCAGCAGCTTCTGCCGCCGCTGCGTCGCCAGCAGCGATGCGGCCGATTCGGGCCGCATCAGCCCTTTGGGAAGGTTGGTGGCGGGCGCCGGCGACGGGGCAGCGACCGGGGGCCGTTTTCGCTGGAACAGGGAGAGCATGCGGGTGTCCTCTGGGGGGCCGGCCGGGAGGCCTTTTGGCCTTTTCGAGGTAGGGCCTTTCCCCTTGCACCCCATTCCCTTGCCGTTTCGGCCCTTTGGCCTTTAACCGTTTCGGTATAGCGGGGCATGGGGTGCGGTTCCAGCGTCAATGGGGAACCCGCCGGAATGGATTGGACGGCGAGCCGGGGCCGGTCGCGGCTCTATGCTGGGTTGACGCCGCTTTCGCCAGGCAGGCGTGAAAGGCGACAAAGTTGACAAACGAGACAAGGGAGACTAGAGTGAATCCTGTCTCAAACCTGCCTGGGAGATCACCATGCCCAATGCCACTGAATTCATTGCCGACCGTCTGCCGCGCGTCACGGTGGAGGATGTGCGCCGCTTCGCCGATACCGTCGAAATCCGGGATGCTACGGCTTTCGCGGCCGAACTGCAGGCGTTCGTCCACGAGCGTGTGGAGGCGGTGAAGCTGCCCGCCGGCCTGGAAGCGGAGACGGTGCGAGAGGCCTTGGCACGCAAAGCGGGCGCGCTGCGCGCCGAGACGCGCTGGGCGCCGAGCGAAACCGACGTCCAGCGCGGCCGCGCTGCGCTGCTGGAAACCTTCAACCAGCCGCACAACCTGGCGATCCCCGAGTACGCCAAGCTGGCGGACAAGTCGCGCCAGCAGATCTACAAGGACATCCTCGCGCGTCGGCTGCTGGCGCTGAACGTGGGGCCGCGCGGCCAGAAGCTGCCCGACTGGCAGCTCGACCCGATGAAGCAGCAGTTGACCCAAACCGTGCTTCAGGAGGTCGAGGGCATCGACCACTGGACGATCTACCGAGCGCTGTCCGAACCGCTCGAAGGCTTGGGCGGTCGCTCGCCGGTGGATGCGGTGACGCATGGCACGATCGACGACGTGGCCGAAGCCGTGTTCAACGTGCTGGGCGTCCAGGTGCATTGAGGCAAGACCGCCATGAGCCGCGAACTGCCCTTGTTCCTGATCGACGCGGGTGAACTGCTCCAGCACGTGAGCCGCGTCGCCTATCAGGGCAGCCCGCTGAACTATGGCCGCAGCAGCACCAATCGCTACGACGACCCGGAGCGGACCTACGGCGTGCTCTACCTGGGCCGCGACCTGCCCACGGCGCTGATGGAGTCGGTGTTTCACAAGCACCAGTGGCTGGCGGACGAGAAACGCTCGATCGCGCTGAAGGAAGTCGCGAGCCGGCTCGTGCGCGCCGTGGGCGTCCTGGACGACGTGCGCCTGGCCGATCTCACGGCCGAGGGTGTCATGGCGGGCTACTTCGGCCTGAACCTGGAACAGTTGGCCAGCCGGGACTACACGCACACGCAGCGGGTATCTACCCAGGTGCACGCGATGCTCGGCGATGACGGCCAGCCGCTGTTCGACGGAGTGCTCTATCCGTCGCGCAACAACTATCCCGCCAAGAGCATCGCCCTGTTCGAGCGTGCGGCAGCAAAGGTTGGCGTTGTCGATGACATCGACCTGGTGGACCATGTGGACTGGCCGCGCTTCGTTGCCACGTATCGCGTCGGCGTGGAGCCCGATCCCGGCCCGGTGGAACCGGATGACGAAGCGTCCTGAAGCAGCAAGAGCGCACATTGAAGCCCCAAGCAGAATGAAATGAACCAAACTGGAATAGGCATCCCTCTGTAGCAGGAGACGACCATGAACACCACGACCCGCATCAGCACCGCAGAGCGCCTCGGCCGCACCTTTGGCCGCGGATGGCGCGCCTACGCGCACGGCGAACGTCGGGCGTCGAACTGGTTGGTGTCCAAAGGGGTGCCGGCGGCCGTTGCCACCGCGCTCGTGTGGGTGGTCAAGCTGTCTGTGGTGGGATTGCTGCTCTACGTTGCTTTTTGGTTCGCACTCGTGTTGTTGGGCGTCGTGGCGGCGGCGTGGGCTGCTGCTGCCAATACCTCTGACGAGGACGAGTGGCCTTTCACCGATCTCACAGAACTGCGCAAGACACCGGGCTACGATCCCAATCTGTACAACGATACGTCGCACGAGTTGTACACCGACGACTGACGGACTCCGGGCTACTTCAGCTTGCCTCCCGTCAGTGCCCCAGCCCCCTTGCCCCCGGCTTGGCCGGCGCTCTTGCTGCCGTCCGACAGCCCCTGAATGGCATGTCCGGCCCGAATTCCAACCCAGGTCAGGCTTGCCAGCCAGAATCCTGGCAGCACCAGGAACATCGTGCCCGCGACGAACATCAAGAGCATGTCGCCGAACGCATTGTTCAGCCCCACCAGCGGGTCGAAGTTCGTGTGTGGCCGGTTCCAGCCAAAGCCCCAGCCATAGAGCGCATCGAGGATAGTGCTGTCGATCCAGCGAGCGAGCTGGAACCAGAAATCCACGAAGAACAGCGCGAATTGCACGACGCTGACCGTGACGACCGTCTTCAGGTCATAGGTGCCCACGACCAGCACGAGTGGGATGCAGATGACCAGCGCCATCTTGAGCAAGGCGAGGACCATGGGCAGAGACTGTCTCACGACGTCCATGGCGGGAAACGCAGCAAGCGCACCGACTGCCATCCCAACGTCCCCCGTGGCCCGTGTCACGATGTTCGGCAATGTCTTGTCGATCTGGCCGCCATAGTCCGTATAGACGCTACCCTGGTTCAACTTCTGCTGCCTCGGTGACGCGATGGCGCGGATTACTGAGTCGTCCACGTCGGCCCGGCTCAGGAATCCGGCCCAGCTCGCCAGGCGATTCAACAGGCTCGGGTCCACCCGACCCAGCAGGCGTGACCGCAGGCCGTTGCTTCCATCGCTCCACCACTGGCGGCAGGTCGGGTAGCCGCCACCGCTCGCTACCTGCGCAAGCCCTGCGTCGCGGGTGCTGTCGTAGGGCCAGTCCTCGCGTGGCGTGCTGGAGCGATAGGTGTCGTAGTAGCCGCTCGTGTCCGTGAAGAAGCGCGAGCCGATCCAGGTCACGTCGTGCATCTGCGCCTCATCGAGGTTCGGGCGCTGCATGAACAGCTTGGCGCGCGCAGCCCCATAGCAATCCCGCGAGAAATCCGCCACTTCCTGGGCCAGCACCGGGTCGTCGATGCGCGTCGCGTCGATCTCCATGCGCATCTGCCGCAGATCGGTGCCGCAGGGAATCGCCGCCACCGATGCGCCCGTGACGGCGCGCGAGAGCGCGTGCATGAAAGCCCACCAGACCGGCACCTTCGCCGACTGGCTGTTGATGGTGCTGAAGGACTGCGACCAGCCGGTCTCCGTAGGCTGCGGCACGCTGACCTGGCACTGCGCCGAGCGCGAGCTGTCGTACTGGATGGTGTTGAGATCCACGTCGATGAACGGGATGCCGGCGAACATCACCACCACGATGGCCACGAACACCCGGTTCTCGATACGCGCGGCCGAGAGCACGCCTTTGTTGCCCTCGTCGGCACCTTCCGAGCGGGCCTTTAGCCACTCCTGCACGATGATGGCGACGAACGGCAGCGCGAAGACGCCACTGGATACCAGCACGGCCCAGATGCCGTTGTGGACGATCCAGGACACCAGCGTCAGGTAGTACTCCAGGTAGTCGGTCGTGAAGAGCGTCATGGTCCGAATCTCCCCTCAGCCCTGCATCAACAGGCTGGCTTCCAGCGCCACGATGGCGACGACGCCCGCGATCTCGCTGCGCATCAGGCGGCGCCGTGCCTGCCCATCTGTCCCGTCCTGGTCTTCACGCGCCAGCAGCCGCCGGCGCATCCAGACCCAGCCATAGGCCGTCGCCCCGTAGAGGCACAGCCGCCAGATGAAGAAGTACCCCGCAGAGGCCGCCAGCCACCGCTCCCAGCCGGCCACGCTGCCGACCAGGTAGATGCCGGCGATGTTGGCTCCCGCCGCAGCGGCGACGATCACCACCGTCCACAGCAGCGCCTTCGCCGCGCGCCGGCTGAACAGCCAGCGCAAGGGGCGCCAGGTCATGCGCACCGCGCTCATGGCCGATTCCCCGGATTGCCCTTCTGCAACTGGTCGAGGCGGTCGGGCACCGGATCGCCCTCGTAGATGCCGCGCGAGCCGGCCGCGCGCGTACCGTGGCGCTGGATGATCGCCATCGGCGAGTTGTTCGCCAGCTCGCGGCGCAGCTCCAGCTCCGTTTTCAGGTTGCGAATCTCCCGGTCGAGCGTGTCGCTCTCGTGGTTCACGGCCTCGACCGCCAACTCGTTCGCCGCGACATTGGGCTCCTTCTTACCCGTGAGCAGCGTGCGCTGGAGCAACAACGCCTTCTCCAGCACCGACGACAGCGCCACCTCGGACGCGAGGCGCCGCGCCAGCAGGTCCTGGTCGGGCTCGTCGCGCAGCGCCTCGATGACGCCGCGCGTGATCGGCAGCGACGTGCTGCCGGCCTCGCGCAGGTTCTCGAACGTCGTGTTGCGCGTGCCGGCAATCAGCTCCTGCAGAACTTCCAGCTTCGCCTCGTACTCCTCCTGGATCAGCGGCGTCAGCCCGACGCCGGGCACCGTCTCGGTCTTGGTGCAGGAATCGCACGTGCGCTGCACCTGTTCTCCGAGGACCCGCGTGGCCCATTCGGTTGCCTGCTGCGGCGACGTCCACGTCTGGCAGGAGAGGCTCGCGCAACTGGCGGGCGAGATGGAGGACGTGTCGGTCACGCCGCGCCCGTTGACCAGGTTGTAGCCCGCGCGGGTGACGTCGCCGACCACCCGGATGGCGGACTGGCCCGCGCCGCCGGCATTGCTGCCGCCCACCCAGGGAACGCCGTCGTTACCGCGGCGCGTCTCGGCCTGCTCGATCGCAGACACGGCGTCCGTGCTCGATACCGCGTCCCGCAGCGCCATGCCTTCGGCCACCTGGCTCCATCCGAGTTGGCCGCCCGCCGTCTCGGCCATCTTCTCGGCCATCGCGCGGCACGTCAGCTTGGAGCGGTCGAAGTCCAGCCGCGCCTGCAGCACGCCGTTGGTCAGCAGGTTATACAGGCCCGGATCGGCGCGCTGGATGATCAGCGCCGGCAGGGACGCCACCGCGCTGGTGGCGCTCTGGATCACGTTGCTCATGATCTGCTGGAAGCCGTTCGTGATGCCGTTGAGCTGATTGCGCAGCGTGGTCTGGATGCTCATGTCGCCGCAGATCAGGTTGCTGTTCCACCCCACGCCGACCCCGATGGAGCGCATGCCAGCCGCGCGGCCCATGGACACCGCGCTGCCGCCGCCGATCGAGTACATGACGTCATCGCCAATGACGGGGCCGCTGTTCTGGTATCCAACCTGCGCCCATGCCAGGCCGCAGACCAGGGCGAGCGTGCCGGCCAGTGCCGTCGGGCGCAGAACACGGCACGCCTTGGTGGACAGGTTCTTCGGTTCAGGACGCTTCATCGTGGCACCTCAGAGGAAATCGACGCTGCCGAGGAACACCTGGCCCCGACGTTCGCAGCACGCATAGGGACGCCACAGCGCCCAGGCGTAGTCGCCTTGCTGGGCCTGGGTCAGCGTGCCGCTGTGGGGGAACACCACGCAGGTGTTGGACAGGCGCGGCGTCAGCTCCTGCCACTTGCCGGTCGAGGCATCGCCTTCCATCAGTGCGCCGGCCGGCCAGTAGCCGTCACGGGCGTTGGCGAGCAGCGGCTGGTACACGTGCAACTGCCCGCGCCGCGTGACGACATCACCGGCGCGCTGGGCCACGACGGCCCCGGACTTGTGGTCGTCGGTCTGGTGCAGGAAGCCGCCGCGCGGATAGACATTGCCCCAGAGGTTCATCGTGGTGCGCGCACCCACCTCGCGCCGGCCCGGGATCAGCGCCTCCGGGTAGGCCATCTCGGGCACGTTGTAGCGCCAGGCCAGCGTGTCCAGGGTGCTGAGCAGATACGGCATGAAGGCCGTGCCCGCGCCTTGGCAGAAATAGCCCGAGGACGAGGCGAACTGGTTGAACACCTCGCCGCCGGGATGGCCGATGACATCGGCGTTCTTGAATTTGGCGAGGTTGTTTTCGTGATCCTCGTTCGTGGTCCCATCGCCGCCGGCCTGTGCGGAGGGATTGGGCGTGCTCATCGCCTGCACCTCGACCCAGGGGTTCTCGCCGGTGTTGCTGTAGCTGGAGACGACCGCATCGGGCACGTAGTGCCTGACCTTCACGGAGGTGCGCACCGAGCAGCCGCCATAGGTGCAATACAGCCAGTAGCAGATGCCCACCACCCGGTACTCCAGGCAGTCCGGCGACATGACCGACGAGACGATGGTGGCAGTGTTCAGCGCATAGCTGCCCGTGGCGCTGGCCAGCAGCAGCGAGGCCACGGCCACGCGCAGGCGGCGCAGCAGATTGAATGGGCGCGTCATGGCTGCGTCCTCCGGTGCTGCTCAATGCGCGCGACGGCCCGGGCGACGTCCGGCTCGCCATAGACCACATAGCGCTGGTCCACCACGACGGCCGGGATGCTGGTGATGCCCAAGCTCCATGCGTCGGTCACGCCCTGGTAGGCGGAAGCGATGCGGCGCTGGAGATCGGCGCCGCCGGTGCTCAGCCGGCGCTTGACCATGGCTGTCGCCTGGTCGGGGTCGGTAGGCAGGCTCGCGGAAAGCTCGGCCTCGATCCGGGGTCCTTCGTCCAGCTCGATCAGCCGCTCGCCACCCATGATCTTCACCGAATGGCGGCTGTCGGTGACGACCAGCACGTCGGCGGCGAAGGTGGCCGGGCTGAGGACGGCCAGAGCCGCCGGCAGGGCCACGGCCAAGCTAAGGGTTCGCCAGCCTGGCGCGAACCTGGAAAAAGCTGCTGGCATGTCACGCGCCCCGAAAAGTTGATCAGGGCCATAGTCAAACGCTGAACCCCATGTGGCCCCAACAAACAATGCGCATCGCGGCTACCCCGCATACCTGCTTGTGTCGGCGCAAAGAAAAAAGCGGAGGCCGAAGCCCCCGCGTTGATCGACGAAGCGATGCGACCGTTACAGCAGGCCCGACTCCGCAAAGGAGAACGGCGCGCCTTGGCCGACGATGATGTGGTCCAGTACCCGCACATCGATGAGCGCCAGCGCGGCTTGCAGTTGCTGGGTCAGCATGCGATCCGCGCTCGACGGCTCGGAGACACCCGAGGGATGCTGGTGGGCGAAGACCACCGCGGCGGCATTCAACTGCAGGACACGCTGCACAACGACACGCGGATAGACCGACGTCGAGTTGATCGTGCCCTTGAACAGCGGCTCGTAGGCCAGAACCTGGTGCATGCTGTCCAGGAACACGGCAGCGAATATCTCATTGGGCTCAGCGACCAGTTTCAGGCGCAGGTAGTCCCGCACGGCGGCCGGTTGGCTGAGGCACGGTCCAGCTTTGAAGATCCGTCTCTCCAGCAGCACGATGGCTTGCTGGATGATCCAGTCCTCGTGCTGGGCAGCGACGGCGGAAAGCGACTCCATAGAGGAGTCATTGACGACGAAAGACATGGCGAACCTCCAGACGGTGAGATCGGAGGACGCGCGCCCTGGAGGGCAAGCCCTCCTGGGGATGAGAACGAACAAGGTGCATCCATCACCACGGCTGCGGTGATCGTCCGCGGCCAGGATGCGAAGCGAACGGGTCGCGGTCAGCGCAGAGGCCTGCGCCGTAGCCTTGAAGACCGGGGCTACCTGGGCATGTCGCCGACGACGTCGGCAGGCATTTCCGATTCCGATGTGGGTGTGGCGGCGGGATCGTCGGCCGCCAGCATGTCCATGGCCGACAGCAAGGCGTCGCCCTCGATCGGCCCCTGCAGCAGGATTGCCTTGCCGGTCTGGCGATCGTGCAGCCGCAGCGACGGCGTGGCGGTCACGCCGCTGTTCGTGGCTTCCGCCGCTTGGGTGCGGATCGGCGCATCGGGCCGCTCGCTCGCCAGGCACTGCTCGATCGCTGGCGTCAGGTCGGGGTAGCGAAGGCCCTCGGGCAAGCCCTGGCTGTCGCTGCGCGTGTGGGCATAGACCCATTCGACGGCCTGCCAGAAGGCGGCATGGCCGCCGGCTTCGCCCGCGCATTCCGCCAGGCGCGCTTCGGCGGACGCGGCCGGCTCATGCGCGGCCAATGGCAGGTGGTGCCATTGCAAGGCCACGTCGGCGTTGCCGTCCACCCAGCGCTTGAGCACCGGAAAGTAAGAGCGGCAGAACGGGCATTCGAGGTCCGCGTAGAGCGTCAGCGTGAAACGGCCGTCCGGGTTGCCCATCTGCCACGGAGGCCCAGCCACCTGCGTCTCGCTAGACGGCGCCGAAGTCTGAGGCGTGGACTCGCCAGGCGAGCGGGATACGAGCCAGATCAGCAGCAGCGCAACCACCACGGCGGCCAACGCCCAGGGCCAGCGGGGCCGCCAGCGCCGACGGCGGAACGCCTGGACCTGCATCGGAATGGATGGGCGTTTCTGTTCCATGGCGTTCTCCGGTGTACGGCAGAATCAGGGCAGGTCCAGGGCCGGCGACTCGATGCCGCGCGCCCGGTCGATCTTCTCGGCCACCTTGAAGGCGGCATCCAGTTCGCTGACCCCGTGCTGCTGCATGAGCTGGTAGCGCTCGGCCTTTTCTTCGGGTTCGGTCTGCGCAAGCGCGAGGTACAGGCTCGGCGGCACGGCGCGGAACAGCACTTCCATGCTCTTGGAGAGGATGACGCCTTCCGTGAACTTGCCGGCCTCTTTACGGGCCGAGAGCATCAGCGCTTTCTGCGCTTGGCTCAGTTCGCGGAACCGCGCGATCTTCTCCACTTCATCGGGGGGCATCGACAGGCAGATCCACCACTCGATCATGTTGAGCATCGGCTCCGCGGCGCGCGGTAGGTCGTCGATATTTTGTGTAGCTAGCCAGTACCAGGCGCCCAATTTGCGCCACATCTTGGTAATTTTCACGGTATACGGCGCGAGCAGCGGGTTCTTGGTGATCACGTGACCTTCGTCGGTCACGTTGACGATCGGGCGGCCCAGGTACTGGTCGCGCTCGGCGATGTTGTTCACCGTGCTGATCAGGCTGATGTAGGCGATCGAGAGCTGCGCGTTGTAGCCCTCGCGGGCGTAGGTCGCCAGATCGACCAGCGTGATGTCGGCCTCGGGCCACGGCGTGCCGTCGCGGTCGAACATCTCGCCGTCCGTGCCTTGGCAGAACATGTCCATCGCGTCCGCCATCTCCAGCAGCCGCACACGGCGCATCTCGGGCAGCGTCGGGTCCTGGCCACGGTTGCGCAGCGCATTGCGCACGTCGCGCGTGAGTACGGTGCGCTTCTCCGCCACGCAATGTTCGGCGGTGTCGAGGATGCACTGGCGGATCAGCGAGCGATCGGCCCGCGTCATCCGCGCCTCTTCCTTGTCTTCGCCGCCCGTAATCATCAGCCGTGCCGTGATCTCCAGCTCGCCCAGCACGTCGCGCTGCTCGTCCGCATCCATGGCCGAGGCGTCCGGTGGCAGGTCTTCGTCCAGTGCATCGGCATCGAGCGTCTGCACGTCGCTGGGCGTTTCGATCAGCCGGCGCGCGTCGGCGAACGGCGCCAGGCTGATGCCCGAGCCGGGTGCCAGCTTGACCCGGTTCACGGTCAGTCCCAGACGCTTGGCGAAGTCGCTGAAAAGCCCGAAGGAATTTCCAGCCTCCACGATGAAGAGGCGCGGCCGATAGATCGCGGTGATCTGGTTCAGCAGGTTGTTGAGCGTGGCGCTCTTGCCCGAGCCCGTGGGACCGAACAGGAACAGATGGGCATTCATCTGCCGATCCAACCTGTTCAAGGGGTCAAACGTAATCGGGCCGCCTCCGCGATTGAACATCGTGATGCCGGGGTGCCCCGTGCCCTGGGCACGGCCCCACACCGGCGATAGGTTCGCCGCGTGCTGGGCGAACATCAGTTGCGTGTACCACTTCTTCCGATCCTTGCTGGGGTTGTAGCAGCACGGCAACCAGCGCAGGTAGCTGTTGAGCGGCGCCACCTCGTCGTCCTCGCGCACCGGCTGCAGGGCGGCGTTGAGCATCACGTTCGCGAGATCCAGCCCGCGCCGGTCCAGCTCCGCCTCGTCGCGCCCGCGCAGATAGAACGCCAGCGTGCCCCGATAGAGCTTGTGTGCGCTGCCGATCAGCGAGCGCGCCTCGTGCACGTCCTTGAGCGTCTGCTCCGACGCCAGCGTCTCGCCCACGGCTTTTTTCGCCAGATGGTTGAGGTCCGATTCGAGGACGTCCTGCGGCGTGGCGACCATCGTCAGGCACATCACCGTGTCTTCGGGCATCTGGTCGAACAGTGTGTTGATCGCATCGCCCTTGCGGGTCTCGCCGGTCAGGTGCCCCGTGCCGGGCGGCATGCGCAGCCGGTCGGTGACCAGCACGCGATGCGGCATGCCATCGAAGTACCAGGCCCCTTGCGCCACGTCCGAGCGCGGCTGACCGAAGAACAGCCGCTGGCTGAAGTCGCGCCCGCTCGCCAGCTCGATCTCGCCGTCTTCGGTTTCGTCGGGATAGCGGGCCAGCGCATAGAAGCGCTCCCGGTCCTCGGCCCCAGGTCCGAGCAGCGTGGGACGCGGGTTGAACCACCGCAGCAGCCAGTCGTGGACATCCGCGGCCACCATGCGCCGGGCCTGAATGCCGGCGTTGGCCAGGCCACCGCACAGGCGGTCGCAGACGATGCTGAGCATCTGCTCGGGTGTCTGGCCGCGGCGGTTCGCCTGGCCCTGTCCGGTCGCGCGGCGGTACACCACCATGCGCACACGCCGCGTCTGGCCGCGCCAGCGCAGCCGCGTGACCACCGTGTCCTCGAACAGGCCGCCCGGCTTGGCCACCGAGCGCAGGTGGTGGCCGAAGAAGCGCAGGTAGAACTCGGTGAATGCCGTGCCGCACGCACGTGGCTGCACGTAGTCGCGCAGGGTCTGCATGTACTGGTCGAAGCTGGGCTCGTCCTGGGCGTAGAGCTGGAGCACCCAGGGGTTTTCGTCCAGCTCATCGAATGAGTCCTGGAGCGCGTTCTCCAAGGCGTCGCGGGCATGCGCGAGCCAGCCGGGTTCCCGGCCCTCGGTGCCCAGCGGCACCAGCTCGTAGAAGGCAGCGACCGACTGCCCATCCTCCAGCAGCATGGACTTCGACTGCGGCAGGAACTCCACCCAAGGCAGCAGTTCCGCGAACGACGGTGCGACGTCGTACAGCGCCTGCTCGTCGGCTACCGTCGCCGGCCTGCGGCCCTGGACCGCTGCACCGGGTTCGGGGACGCCGGCCTGGCGCAAGGCCTCGACGTGGCGCTGCCAGCCGTCCGGCTTCTCTTCGTCGCCGGTGCCGGATGCGGCCAGCTTCGGCCAGGGAAGTTTCCAGCGCATCAATAGTCCTCCAGCCGTTCACCGGGCATGGCGTACTGCACGCGCTGGTACAGCGGGAAGACCGTCGTGTAGCCCGGAACCGGCACGGGGTCCGTGCCCGCCAGGTGCGGGTACACGTACATGACGAGATCGGGATTGGGCAGGCGCTGGAACTGGCGATAGACCTCGCTCTGCGCCGTGCGCGTGTAGCGCATCTGCTCGGCGGGCGCGGCCTGCACATTGGCGTCGGTCAGCGGCCGGCGCAGGCTCTGGCGCGCGTCGAGCAACTGCCGGCGGGCGACCTGGCCGGTGCCACTGCCGCCGCCACCCGTTTCCTGCTGCCAGACGTCCATCATGGTGCGGTCGCTATGGGTCAGCAGCTCTTCCTTGCTGGTGGCGCAGCCGCCGAGCACGACGACGGCGAGGGCCAGCGCGAGGCCCTTAATCGAGTTCGAGCGCATGGCTTTCTCCTGCACGGTGATCGACGCGCCTGCCTTCGGGGTCGTGATCGATGGCGAGCGGCTTTTCGAGGTGGACGGCGACCTTGGCGCCAGGCTGCACATACACGGCGGCGAAGGCCTGGCCATAGAGCTTGTTGACCCAGGCCGACATGTCCCGCACGCCGCCCGCGAGGATCTGGCCGACTGCTTCCTGGCCGCTGATGCCCACGGTGCCGATGGCGCCGTCCGGGCCGACGTAGGACATGCGGCCGCTGTCGCTTTCGATGAGCGAGGCCACGCCGGCGCCGGCCGCGGTGATCAGGGCCTGGGAGCCGAGGTACTGCTGGGCGTTGCTGCGCCGCTCGCCGCTGACGCAGGGGATGCCGTGCGGGTCGCTGATCCAGCCCAGGCCGTCGCGCTGCTGGTTGTTCTGCTGATTGCCTTCGCGGTCTTCGGGGATCGTGCGGATCGTGCCGTCGTGGAAGACGAAGGTGATGCTCCGCACCTGACCGCGCACGCATGAAAGCGTCCAGTCGCCCGAGGCGGTTCCGCTGAACACGGCACCGGCCACGTCGGGAATGTCGATGCCATTGGCCGTGAGGTTGTCCGGCCCGACCAGCACCTTGAAGGGGTACGGATCGTTCACCGTCCCGTCGATCGGCACGCGGCCGATCAGCGCCGTCATCGCGACCGACCCCATCAGTGTCGAGTTGGTCGGCACGGTATAGACCGGCTTGGCGCTCTTGACGCCTGCCGTACGTGCGCCGGCGTTCGCCACGGTTTCCGCGGTGGTTTCCAGCGTGCTTTGCGCCGGGCCGAAGCTCGTCGGGAAGCTCATGCCGCTGCCCGCGCCACGACCGTTGTTGCGGCCCTCGGCCTTCTTCGCATCATCCGGTTCGACCCAGCGCATGCCGCCTTCCATGCCGGCCTCGTCGCCATCGCGCAGCCCCAGGCCCACGGGCAGATCGGCATGGCCGCCGCCGCGCCCACCGATGCTGTCCAGACGCCGCTGCAGGTCGGCGAGCAGCCCTTCGGTCTGCTGGCGCGCACTGGCCGCCTGTTCCTGGTCGCGGCGCAGGTTGGAGCGCTCGGATTCGAGGGCCGAATTGATGCGCTGATCGATGGAATTCTCGCGCTGGCGCAGCCGCTGGTTTTCCTCGCGCTGCGACTTGTTGTCGGTCAGCGCGGTCTGAAGCTCGGTGCGCAACTGCTTCACCTGGGCGACGAGCGTTGCCACGGTATCGCGGGGGGTATCGCCTTCGATGCCCAACGCCTTCATTTCCTCCGGCGTGAGCTTGGAGCCGGCATCCGCGGCGGGCGGTGCCGACGTGCTTCCGCCGGAGAACAGCCGGATGGCAACGAACAGCACCAGCAAGGCGACCGGGATCATCAGCCACTTGAGCAAGCCGTTACTGCGCATGGCGGGTCTCCTTGCCGTCGCCGGCTTCAGCTTCCGGCTGTGGCAGGTGCGCAGCCGGGTCGAAGCGGTGGATCGCCGGCAGCACTGACTGCGCCAGGCCGCGCCCGCGCGTCACCAGGTACAGGACGGTCGTGTCCTCGGGCGTCCCGCGGGGGCCGAGCGCTTCGTGCTGGAAGGTGGCGGTGAGGAAATCGCCTTGCAGAACGCGCGGGTCGAGCGTGACCCAGCCGCTGCTGCTGTTGATCAGACGCACGGCGGTGACCCACTGGTCTTCCAGACGCCACGACGCGAGCGCGACCGCGCGCACCGGCAGCGTCGGGATCAGCGTGCCGAGGTCGAGGTCGCGGCGCAGGTTCACCCGCATGACGCCGGGCAGCGGCTCCACGGTGCGCAGGGGCGCGTAGAGGTTCTGCGCAGCGAAGCGCGTCAGGACGACCGGAATCGGCGTCTCGCGCCGCGCAGCCCGAGCGACTGCCTGGCCCTGGGCGCGCGCCGGGGCCTCATCGGCACCGCCTGCCTGATCGCCATAGCGCGTCAGGGTGCTGCTGCCCTCGACGATGCGCACCGGCTCCAGCTCGGCTTCGCCGTCCTTGGGCGGCTCGGCCGCGATGTCGAGCAGGATCAGCGCGCCCGTGTCGGCGTCCTGCAATTGCAGCCGTGTGGGCTCGATCGGCTCGCTGGCCCGCAGGTACACCGCGCCACCCGCGCTCTGCACGCGCAGGCGTTCGCCCACGCCCGCAGGCACGCCCACGCGGACGTTCCGGTCGATGAACACGATGCGCTCCTGGCCGACCTTCAGCGGCACCGCCAGCGGCATGCGCTCCCAGCGCAGAATCTCCACAGCATGGGAGACGGGTGCCGCGGCCGCGGCCAGCAGCCCCAGCAGCACGAGTACAGGATGCTTCATGGGGTGTTTCCTCCTTGGGGCGCTTGCGGAGACAGGCCGCCAGGCGCCGGGCGCGTCGGCTCCGGGGCGCTGATGCGCTGGGGCGCACCGTCGTAGCAGTCCAGCGCCAGGCCGAACGGGTTGCGGGCGGGATCGACGTCCACCCGCGTGACCTTCACCGGGTAGCGCACGAGCGCGCGCTTGACCTGCTCGGCGCCGTAGTACTCGTCGGCGGTGATGTCGAGCGTCACCACCCAGTCGCGGTCAGAGACCACGCGCACGCGCGCCGTGGGGTCGTCGCCGTAGCCGCGGCCGGGGATTTCATAAATCCCGCGCACGCGCTGGCGCAGTTCGCCCGTGCTGCGGCGGTAGTCGTAGTCCGCGCGCAGGAAGGCCTGGCAGGACGGGGTGAGATACGGCGAGAGCGTATGGAGGTTGCGCGGGTAGTCCTCTTCGCCGTTCGTCGGCCAGCGATTGAGGGTCTGGAACACGTAGAACGTGAACGCATAGACCGATTCGGGCGGCACTTCCCACCACTTGCGGGTACTGCCGGAGCGCAGGTCGGGCGGGACGTGGATGGTCAGGTCGCGCGGCGCGCTCCACCATCCACCGCCCATGACTAGGGCGACGATGACAAGCGCGCCAGCACCCAGGCGAAGCGTCTTGATGTGCGCCTGCAGGTGGGTGATCTCGTTCTTGAAGCGGCTCATCGTGTCCCCCTTGAGGCAGACCTTCGGGTGGTCCAGAAGCCGGAGCGCGAGATCAGCACGTGGCCGCTCACCCAGCCCGCCATCAGCGGATGGCGCGTGGCGATGCGCCATTGCAGTTGCCGGTACAGCCAGGTGTCGGGACGCCCGCGCTTGAGCCGGCGCAGGATGCCGCCGCCGATGAAGACGCCCAGGGCCACACCCAGGACGACGAACGTCGGCGCGATGGCGATCGTGCGGAACGCCCAGGACAGCGGCGCGCCGACCAGCAGGCCGGCGGCGCCGGACAGGCCGCAGCAGATCCACAGCTCGTCGGCGGTCAGGCCGCGCACAACAACGGGATGGCGGTTGAGCCGGTGCGGAAGGAACGTGACCGTCCCGTCCGCACGGACGTGCTGCTGCTCGGACATACCGGCCTCGCCTTACAGGATGCCGGTGGCTTCGGTGAGCAACCAGATGCCGATCACGAGCAGCACGGCACCGATCGCGACGGTGAGGCCGAACTGGCCCCAGGTCTTGCGGCCGGTGTGGATTTCCGCGTAGGTCCCGTAGGCGTGGTAGCAGACGCCGATAAACATCGACGCCACGACCAGGAGCGCCACGAGCATGATGATGTCGTAGCCGTAGTTCCTGATCGTTTCCATGATGCCGTTGCCGGTGCCGCGGGTCGGGTTCTCCAACTGCGGCAAGCCTTGCGCAAACGACAGCGCGGGCAGCGCGGCGGCGCCCAGTGCCACAGCGGCGCGCTGGGCAAGACGGGAATGGAGGATGCGGTTTTGCATGGTCGTGCCTTTCAGGTCAGGAGAGGAGGAAGAAGCTCAGGACGAGGTACATCGCGACGAAGCGGATGCAGACTCCGAGGAACTGGCGTTGGTTGAGGCGGCTCTCGGACCACCCCACGTAGGCCGTTCGGATGGCCCAGACGCCCCACACGAGCAGGACCGCGAACACGACGCCGACCAGGACGGTCGCCATCGCCGAAGGTGCGATGCCGCTGTTGGCTTGAAATGCCGAGACCTGGGCGCCGTTCATTGCTTGGCTTCCGTAGTCGTCGGCGATGGCGAGGCGGCCCGCTCGGTGCGGTAGTCGCCGGCCAGTTCGGAGGGGTCGCGCGGCTGGGCACGCGACGGTGTGAGATGGGCCTGGATGCCGGCGCGCACGCGCGCCAGGTCAGCCAGCAGCCGCGGGTAATCGAAGTGGTAGCGCTCGCCCGGCTGGATGGGGGCACGCGCGGCGCTGTCGGCTACGGTGCGCTCCAGCGCATCGAGCTGGCGCAGCGCGGCGACCAGCTCCTGGCGCTGTGCGGGGGACTCGGCCAACGCCATCGGGGACTGACCCAGCAGCAGGGCCGTCACGAGAAAAATGGGCACGCCGCGATGCGCGGCGCGCTGCCAGACCGGAGCCAACATCGCGCCATTCCTGTGTGATCAGCAATGGCTTGATCGTGGAGATCAGGGCGACTTCATGCTGCAAACAATAGGAACTGCGCGGTAACCGGGTTATCGAGAGCTTCGAAACTCGCCAACTGAATAGTGGCCTGCAACAAGTGTTCGTTAGTAGAATTGAGCAGACTTGGCAAACTAAGGCTATGAAAGACCAACCGAGAAGGTTTGCAGATGACTGATGCCGAAAACGAAATCCTCACACTTGAAGAGGTGGCGGTTTACCTCAAAGCAGGAAAAAGGACGGTCTATCGCCTGGCTCAAAAGGGAGAGATTCCCGCGTTCAAGCTGGGGGGAACCTGGCGCTTCTGTCGTTCTGATCTTGAGCGCTGGATTGCCGAAAGCACCAACAAGCAGAAGCCGGGGGCTTGAGTGAGTTTTTGCCACACTTGCCACCACATCAAGTCCGGGACAGGACAAGGGGAGAATCACCGTTGACGACGCAGCAACCTTTGACGCCGTATCAAAGCCAGTACGTCGCGTGGCTGCTCACCCGTCGCGCGGCGGGCGACACCGTTGAATCGCTGGCCTCGACACTGGTCGATTCGCAGGTCGATCTCAACCCGCATCAGGTTGACGCCGCCCTTTTTGCCTGCCGCAACCCGCTTTCGCGTGGCGTCATACTGGCCGACGAAGTGGGTCTTGGCAAAACCATCGAGGCAGGCTTGGTGATTTCACAGCGCTGGGCGGAGAGACGGCGCAAGGTGCTCATCATCGTCCCGGCCAACCTGCGCAAGCAGTGGCATCAGGAACTGCAGGACAAGTTCAGTCTGCAGGGGCTAATCCTCGAAGCCAAGAGTTACAACGCGGCCCGCAAACAGGGGCAGCAGGCCCCCTTTCTGTCGGAATCCGGCCCGATCATCTGCTCCTATCAGTTCGCCAAGGCCAAGGCCAAAGATATCAAGGAAATCGAGTGGGACTTGGTCGTCTTGGACGAGGCCCATCGCCTGCGCAACGTCTACAAGACCAGCAACGTCATCGCCAAGACGCTCAAGGACGCAATGGCGCACGTCCATTCCAAGGTGCTGCTCACGGCCACACCCTTGCAGAACTCGCTGGTGGAACTCTATGGTCTCGTCAGCATTATCGATGATCGTGTATTCGGCGACCTTGACAGCTTCCGCGCGCAATTCACCTCCAGCGGGCGCGATCAAGCCTTCGGAGCATTGCGCGAACGGCTGGCCACCGTCTGCAAACGCACCCTGCGCAAGCAGGTGCAGCCTTACGTCTCCTACACGGCGCGCAAGGCCATCGTGCAGGAATTCACCCCGTCAAACGAGGAGCAGGAACTGTCCCGCCTCGTCGCCGACTACCTGCGCCGCCCCAACCTGCAAGCGCTGCCGCAAAGCCAGCGGCAACTGATCTCCCTCGTCTTGTGGAAGCTGCTCGCGTCCAGCACGCACGCCATTGCGGGCGCGCTGGAAACGATGGCCAAGCGCCTGCAAGGCGTGCTCGATGCATCGCCGGTGGTCGATCTGACGGACGAGCTGGACGAGGACTACGAGTCGCTCGATGAGGTTGCTGACGAAAGCGGCGCAGAGGATTTCGCCGACGGCGAGGACGACCCGGCAGCGGATGCGGCCGGGCCTAGCCAAGAGGAGCGCACCGCCATCTCCAACGAGATCGACGAGCTGCGCCACTTCAAAACGCTGGCCACCAGTATCCGCGACAACGCCAAAGGCAAGGCGCTACTCACGGCCTTGGACAAAGCATTCGCCGAACTGAATCGGCTGGGCGCGGCCAAGAAGGCCATCATCTTCACCGAATCCAGGCGCACGCAGGATTACCTACTGAGCCTGCTGGCGGACACGTCCTACGGCGACGGCATCGTCCTCTTCAACGGCACCAACAGCGACGCCCGCGCGCAGGCCATCTACAAGGACTGGCTCAAACGCCACGAAGGCACTGACCACATCACCGGCTCCAAGACCGCCGACACGCGCGCCGCACTGGTCGAGCACTTCAAGGAACGCGGCACGGTGATGATTGCCACCGAAGCGGGCGCGGAAGGCATCAACCTGCAGTTCTGCTCACTGGTCATCAACTACGACCTGCCGTGGAACCCGCAGCGCATTGAGCAGCGCATTGGGCGCTGCCACCGCTATGGGCAGAAGCACGACGTGGTAGTGGTCAACTTCGTGGATCGCAGCAACGAGGCCGACGCCCGCGTGTACGAACTGCTGGAGCAGAAATTCCAACTGTTCGACGGCGTGTTCGGGGCCAGCGATGAAGTGCTGGGCACGATTGGCTCCGGCGTGGACTTTGAACGCCGCATCGCTGACATCTATCAGAACTGCCGCAACCCGAGCGAAATCAAGGCCAGCTTCGAACAGCTCCAACTCGACCTCTCCGGCGAGATCAGCGAAGCGATGGTCAAGACCCGACAGATTTTGCTGGAGAACTTCGATGAGGAAGTGCAGGACAAACTCCGCGTCCGCGCCGAGGACAGCCGCAGCGCCCGCAGCCGCTTCGAGCGGATGCTGATGGACTTGAGTCGGGCAGAGTTGGGCGATTGCGCCAGCTTCGATGACGACGGCTTTCACCTGTGGCGCGCGCCGGATGGCATCGAAGGCAGCAGCATTGAAGGCATCGAACTGGGGCGCTACGAACTGCCACGCCGCTCCGGTGACGCGCACCTGTACCGCATCAATCATCCGCTGGCGCTGTGGATCGCGCAGCAGGCCAAGACCCGCACGCTCGATGGGGCCAAGCTGGTGTTCGATTATGAAGGCTATGGCAGCAAGGTCAGCACCCTGGAGCCGTATCGCGGCAAGGCTGGTTGGCTCACGCTCAAGCTGCTTGTCGTCGAAGCCCTGGGCAATCAGGAGCAGCATCTCTTGGTTGCAGCCACCACTACTGACGGCGTGTCGCTGGACGAAGAAGACCCGGAGAAGCTGCTGCGCCTGCCCGCGACCACGCAGGCAGCGAGCCTGTTCAATAACGCAGGCGACGCCACGCTGGTAGCCAACGTGGCAACCCGCAAGACGGAGCTGCTGCGCGACATCAACCAACGCAACCTTGGCTACTTCGAGCAGGAAGTGCAGAAGTTGGACGCCTGGGCCGATGACCTGAAACTCGGCCTTGAGCAAGAAATCAAGGAGATCGACCGCGAGATCAAGGAAGTTCGCCGCACGGCAGCCACCTCGCCCACGCTGGAAGAAAAACTGTCATGGCAGAAGAAGCAGCGCGAACTGGAAGGCAAGCGCAGCAAGCTGCGGCGGGAACTGTTCAATCGGCAGGATGAGGTCGAAGCGCAGCGCAACGACTTGATCAGTCAGTTGGAGGTGCAGCTCCATCAACGGGTGGAAGAGCGCACGCTGTTCACTATCGAGTGGGGGCTGACATGATTACAAAAAGAGATATTTCTCGGGGTGCAATTTGGCGGCAGTGGGATCTGCATGTCCATACACCAGCATCGTTTCATTGGTCGGGAGATAGGTTCGATGTCGATCTCTCTTCTGCAAAGAGCAAGAAGCTGGTCGATGAAATGATCGAAGCCATGAACAAGGCAGAACCGGCTGTGTTCGCGATCATGGATTACTGGACCTTTGACGGCTGGCTTGCACTACGAAAGCGCCTCAAGGACGAGGACGCCCCCGTCCTGAAAAAAACCGTCCTTCCAGGGATCGAACTTCGGCTTGCCGCGCCAATGAAGGGGCGACTGAATGCACACGTACTGTTCTCGAACGAGGTCGATGAACAGGTGCTCAGGGATTTCATATCTGCCTTGCGCATTGAGTTAGTGGACAGGCCACTTTCCGAGCCTGCGTTGAGAGAGCTTGCCAGGAAGGTCGGCGAGGACAAGTTGAAGCATCACGGCTTCAAAAAGGCCGATGTAGATGCTTCCGACGAGAAGGCTCTGCTTGCTGGGGCGGTGATTGCGGAGATCAACGCTGACTCATACAGGGAAGCGATTCGGAAGGTCCCGAACGAGCACGCGATTGGCCTTATGCCGTTTGATACGAATGACGGACTGGCCGAGGTTGGGTGGCAAGAGCACTACGCCTATGCCATGAACCTCTTTCAAACTTCTCCGATCTTCGAGACACGAGACACCGACCTGCGTGGCGCATTTGTTGGCGAGCAGACAGCCGGCAACGCCAAGTGGTTCAAGAATTTTCAAGCAGGTCTGAATAATATTCCGCGCTTGGCAGTCTCAGGAAGCGACGCCCACTGCTTCGTTGGAACACCTGGCGACAACAACAAGCGGGGCTATGGCGACTTCCCCTCCGGGAAAAGGACGTGGATCAAAGCCGACCCGACGTTCCACGGCCTCAAGCAAGCCATTCTTGAGCCAGCGAAACGCTCCTTCATTGGTGACAAGCCGCCCAAGGTTCAAGAAGTCGAGTCCAACAAGACCTTCTACATCGAGTCGATCGAGATCACCAAAACAGGGGACAAGGCTGGCGTTGGGCGGTGGCTGCATGGCTGTGACATCCTGCTGAACCCCGATCTTGTCGCCGTTATTGGGAACAAGGGAAGTGGCAAGAGTGCATTGGCGGATGTCATCGCGACGCTCGGCAACTCCAAGCAGTCCAAGCACTTCAGCTTCTTGAAGAGGGATCGCTTTTGGGGCAAGACCGGCGAGCCCGCTCGCCACTTCACCGGAACGCTAACCTGGCGAGACGAAAGCACCGAGTCCAGGCCGTTGAATGAGTCACCTTCAGAGGAGAAGGCCGAGCTTGTTCGCTACATCCCGCAGGGCTATTTCGAAGAGCTTTGCAATGAGCACGTATCGGGTAAGTCGAACGCATTTGAGAAAGAGCTGAGGTCAGTGATCTTCTCCCATGCGAGCGAAGAAATGAGGCTTGGCGCACTCGACTTCGATCAGTTGACCGAGCAGCAGGAGCAATCGCTCAGGAACCGATTGGGTGAATACCGCAAGGAACTGACATCGACCAACGCAACCATCGTTCGCATCGAGGAGCAGCTTCAACCCATTGAACTGAAAAAACTCACTGATCTGCTCCTGCTGAAGAGCAAGCAGATCGAGGAACACGACAAGCTGAAGCCTGCGGAGGTTGCGGTGCCGACCGAAGCTATGAGCCCCGAGCAGAAACAAGCGGCTGAAGGCTTGGCGGCAGCAAGTCAACAGGTGGACGCTGCCAGAAAGCGCAGCCAAGAGATCGCTGGCGAGACCACTGAACTGGCCAAACGTCAAAAGGCCATAGGAAATATTCGTGAGCAGTTGAGATTGCTGCAACGTGCTTTCGATCAAGCCGAAAAAACCGTCTCCGACGATCTCAATCTTCTTGGCTTCGCTTGGTCCGATCTTGCCGCCATCGACATCAAGACCGCCGTTCTGGAAGAAAAATCGACCGAGTTGGCGACGAAGCAAGGCGAGATAAAGATCGAGGCTGAAAAACTGGCGGAAGTCCTCAATTCCGCCACTGCAACCCAGCAAGGTTTCACCGCAAAGTTGAACGCGCCGCAACAGCAATATGAGGCCTACCAGCGCCAGCTTGCGGAATGGAACACGAAGCGCGACGAACTCATCGGCTCAATCACCGACCCTGAGACCAAGGTCGGCTTGGAAACCAGAATCGAGCAGATCGAGGAGCTTCCGCAGCAGCTCAAGGTTTTGGAAGCGAGGCGTTTGCAGTTGTCCGGGGAAATCTTCGATACCCTCGATGCACAGCGGCGTGCACGTGCGGAACTGTTCAAGCCGGTGCAAGACCTGATTCAGAAAAATGTCCTGATACGCGAGGACTACAGGCTGCAGTTCCAGGCAACGCTGGCGGCATCCGCCGACGCCATCGCCGACCAGTTGTTTGCTCTGATCAAGCAGACCGCAGGTGACTTTCGCGGGCAGGACGAAGCACCGGCGACCATCAGAAGATTGTTCGATGGCCATGACCTGAACAGCAAGGATGGGGCGCTAGCCTTCATTGCCTCCTTGCAGGAGAAGGTTTTGGCAGCGGCGAAGGCCTCCGGCTCGGATGCCGGGATATTCAGTTTGCTGAAGAAGGGGCAGCCGGCCGCGGCCGTCTATGACCTCATCTTTGGCTTGAACTTCCTTGAGCCTCGCTACTCGCTCCTCTTCCAGGACACGCAGATCGAGCAACTGTCCCCTGGTCAACGTGGCGCGCTCTTGCTGATCTTCTACTTGCTGGTGGACAAGGGAAAAACCCCCATCATTCTTGATCAGCCGGAAGAGAATCTTGACAACGAGACGGTGTTCCGTCTGCTCGTTCCCGTTCTCTCCGAAGCCAAAAAGCAGCGGCAGATCATCATGGTCACGCACAACCCCAATTTGGCGGTTGTGTGCGACGCCGAACAAATCATCCACGCAAGATTCGACCGCGCATCGGACTCCACTATCCGCTACGAATCGGGAGCCATCGAGAACACGGGGCTGAACGAAGCTGTCGTGACCATCTTGGAGGGGACGAAACCCGCATTCGAGAACCGCTACGGGAAGTACCACTGACATGGCGGCCCTTGAACCACAGCACATGACCGTCCTGAAGAAGATTCTGGCGGAGCGCTTCGTGCCGTTCCTTCCGCCCCTCCTGGGTGCGGCGAAGCCGGAGGATCAGGCTGCCAAGCAGCTCTCGCGTGCCTTCAGCGCCTTCGCCCTGAACAAGCTGCTCAACATCACGCCAAAGGACGCCGCCGCTTCCGTGGTGGACGATTTCAACGACAAGGGGCTGGATGCGATCCACTACCACGCCCCCACGGAAACGCTCTACCTCCTGCAAACCAAGCTGAAGGAATCCGAGCAGTTCAAGCAGGATGAAGCACAATCGTTCTGCACCGGCATCCGGCTGCTGCTGAAGCAGGATTTCACCGGGTTCAATGGGAACGTCCACAACCGCAAGGCCGAGATCGAAGGCGCGCTCGATGCGTGCAGTCGCATCAAACTGGTCGTGCCCTACACTGGGGACGGTGTGTCGCAGTCGGCCATCGATGCGCTGCAAGTGCTGCTGGACGACGATGATCTCGACGAAGAGCGGCTCGACAAGCAGGTGGACTACTACGCGGCAGTCGACATCACCCGCGACCTGCTGGCGGAGCAAGCCTATCCGCCGGTTCATACCGACATCGCCTTGCAGAAGCACGCGAAGGTCGAGAACCCGCGCACGACGTACTACGGCATCGCCCGTTTGACCGACCTGGTCGCGCTGCACAAGGACAAGGGCAAGGCGCTGTACGAGCGCAACATCCGCTACTTCCTCGGCAGCAGCCGATCCGACGTCAACAAGGCCATCAAGACGACCCTGCGCGACGATCCCGGCAGCTTCTTCTACCTCAACAACGGCGTGACGGCGGTCTGCGACGAGATTGAGTTGAAGGGAAAGAACCCCAGCAGTGGGTTCCGGAAGTTCAAGGTTCGTGGCCTGTCGATCATCAACGGCGCGCAGACGGTCGCGTCCGCCGCCGAGTTCGTGGCCCAGCATCCAGGCAGCAACATCGACGATGCCAAGGTGATGCTCACCTTGATCAAGGCCCCGGCGGACGGCCCGTTCGGTAAGCGCGTCACCAAGGCGCGCAACCACCAGAACCCAGTGCAGACAGCGAACTTCGCTTCGCTGGACGAAAACCAGGAGCGGTTGCGGCAAGAAATCGCGCATCTCGGCTTCGCCTACCACTACCGTCCGGAAGCCTCGGCCACCGGCCTCCAGGCTATTTCGCTCGACGAGGCGCTGCGCGCGCTCGCCTCGCGCCAGGACGATCCGCGCTACGCGGTCTGGCTCAAAAGCGAACCGGCGCGGCTGGCCAATCCGGAATCCGCCGAATACCAGGCGCTGTTCCCGGCCACCCTGACCGGCGTGGCCCTGCTCAACGCCGTGCTGTGCCACCGGGCCATCCGCACGCTGGTGGTCGACTACGAGCAGAAGGCGGCGGCGCGCAGCCAAGAAAAGCTGATCTACCGCCACGCCACTCATGTCATCACGGCTGTGATGATGAAGCGCCTGCGCCAACGCATCGGCGCGGCGACGGTCATGGACGCCGCAGCAATTCCCGGCTTGATCAGCCAGCCGCTCGACGAGTTGCGGCAGCAGACCTTCGACCTCGGGCGGCAACGCCTGCTCGGCGAGGGGCCACTGGCCTACTTCCGCAATCAGGGCAGCGTCGCCTCGTTCATGGCCGACCTGATGGAAACGCATTTCGCGCTGACCGCCGATCCAACGCTACCCACTCTGCGCAATATCGATACTGCGGCGGATGCCTATCCGCGCAAGCGCCTGCTCGACTACTTGTCGGGCAAGGCCCCCCAACTATGAGAGCGATGCCATGAGCAAGCAAAAACTAGAACTGACATGGATCGGCAAGGAAAAGCGCCCCAAGCTGGAGCCGCGCATTCTGCTCGAAGACCCGGACAAGTCGTACCACGCCCAGCATCGCGTTACAGAGAACGATATCTTCGATAACAGGCTGATCTTCGGAGATAACCTGCTGGCGCTGAAGGCTCTCGAGCAAGATTTCTCGGGGAAGGTGAAGTGCGTGTTCATTGACCCGCCTTACAACACAGGCAGCGCGTTCAAGCAGTACGACGATGGATTAGAACACTCCATTTGGCTGGGGCTGATGCGCGACCGGCTGGAGATCATTCGGCGATTGCTAGCAGATGATGGTTCGCTGTGGATCACTATTGACGACAACGAAGCGCAATACCTGAAGGTGCTGTGCGATGAGGTGTTTGGACGAGCTTGTTTCGTCACGACGTTTATCTGGAAAAAGGTAGATAGCCCGAACGATAACAAAGTACCAATCACGCCAGATCACGAGTATTTGTTGTGTTTTACGAAAACTCCTGGATCTCGCCCATTCAGACAGAAATACGATGATTCGATATTGGCGGCGTACCGTAAGCCAGATGCCGAATCTGACAGACCGTATCGCGACCGTCTCTTGAAAAAGAACGGCAAGAATAGCCTTCGCTCTGACCGTCCGTCGATGTTCTTTCCATTAACCGCTCCTGACGGAACGGAAGTACTGCCGATTCACGATGATGGCAGGGAGGCACGATGGGCAATGGGGAAAACCTCTGTTGAGGATTTGATTGAAAAAAACGAGTTGATTTGGAAAAAGCGCGAAACCGGCTGGATTCCGTATACCCGAGAGTTTGCACCGGATAGTCCATCGCGGCCTTATCCAACGATATGGAATGACCTCGACACAACACGGCAAACCAAGGCGCATCAAAAGACATTGTTTGGAGAAGATGTTTTTGATACTCCAAAGCCAGAAGACATGCTGAAGCGCATTTTTGATATGTCTACTAACCCCGGGGATCTTGTCCTCGATTCCTTTGCTGGCTCTGGAACCACTGGCGCGGTCGCGCACAAGATGGGCCTTCGCTGGATCATGGTGGAACTGGGAGAGCACTGTCACACGCACATCATTCCGCGCCTGCAGAAAGTCATCGCCGGTGAAGACAAAGGCGGCGTCACGGAAAGCGTGAACTGGCAAGGCGGAGGCGGCTTCCGCTACTACAGCCTCGCGCCCAGCCTGATCGTCAACGACCGCTGGGGCAACCCGGTCATCAATCCTGAATACAACGCCGCGCAACTAGCCGAAGCGCTGGCGAAAGTGGAAGGTTTTACCTACGCACCCTCCGAGGTGCAGTGGTGGCAGCACGGCCACTCCAGCGAGCGCGACTTCATCTACGTTACCACGCAGAACTTGTCTGCCGACCAGTTGCAGGCACTCTCCGACGAAGTGGGTTCCGACCGGAGCCTGCTGGTCTGCTGCTCTGCCTTCCGAGGCGTGACAGCGGCGAAGGCGGCAGAACGCTGGCCGAACCTGACCTTGAAGAAGATTCCGAAGATGGTGCTGGCCCGCTGCGAATGGGGCCACGACGACTACAGCCTCAACGTGGCGAACCTGCCGATGGCCAAGCCCGATCCCGTTGATGCCTCGGCAGCCGCCGGAGCGAACAAGAAAACCAAGAGCAGGAAAGTGCCCGCTGCGCATTTGAATCAGGGCGGTCTGTTTGGGGAGAACGAGTAATGAACAGCCGTGTCCTGCACGCCGTCACCGGTCGTCTGTCGCTGCGCCCGCCGCAGGAGGAATCTCTCAAACGCTTGGTTCGCGCGCTCGAAACCTCGCCTGACCTCTTGGGCCATGAGCGGGATATCGCCGCCGTTCTTTCCACGCTGAAGGCCGAGTTCCCCACGCTGGAGGACTTTGAGCGCGAGTTTCCCTCGCTGTGCTTCGCGCTGGCCACGGGCGTCGGCAAGACGCGGTTGATGGGCGCGTTCATCGCCTATTTGCATCTGGCGCATGGCATCAACAACTTCTTCGTGCTCGCGCCCAACCTGACCATCTACAACAAGCTGATCACGGACTTCACACGCAACACGCCGAAGTACGTGTTCAAGGGCATTGCCGAGTTTGCGCAGCAGCCACCGCTGATCATCACCGGTGACAACTACGACCAGACTGGCGCAGCGGTGGACGACCAACCGCAGGGTTTCGCCCACGACGTGCGCGTCAACATCTTCAACATCTCCAAGATCAACTCCGAAGTGCGCGGCGGCAAGGAGCCGCGCATCAAGCGGATGAAGGAAGTGCTGGGCGACAGCTACTTCAACCACTTGGCGAACCTGCCCGATCTGGTGCTGTTGATGGACGAATCGCACCGCTACCGCGCCAGCGCGGGCGTGCGTGCCATCAACGAGCTGAAGCCGCTGTTCGGCCTGGAAGTAACGGCGACGCCGTTCGTCGAAAGCAGCAAGGGGCCGGTGCCGTTCAAGAACGTGGTGATGGACTACCCGCTGGCGCGGGCGATGGAGGATGGTTTCGTCAAGGAGCCTGCGGTTGTCACCCAACGCAACTTCAAGGCCAGCGACCACACGCCGGAAGAAGTGGAGAAGACCAAGCTGGAAGACGGCGTGCGCTTGCACGAAACCACGAAGGTCGAGCTGCTCACTTATGCCCGCGAGAACGGTGTCAAGCCGGTGAAGCCCTTCATGCTCGTCATCGCACGCGACACCACGCACGCTGCGAGTCTTTTGGCACTTCTGGAATCGGAAGCCTTCTACGAAGGGCGTTACGCGGGCAAGGTGATCCAGGTCGATTCCAGCCGCACCGGCGCGGAAGAGGAAGAGATGATTTCGCGCCTGCTGGCTGTGGAGAGTGTGGACGAGCCGACCGAGATCGTGATTCACGTCAACATGCTCAAGGAGGGCTGGGACGTGACCAACCTCTACACCATCGTGCCGCTGCGCGCCGCCAACGCGCGCACGCTGATCGAGCAGAGCATCGGGCGCGGCCTGCGCCTGCCTTATGGCAAGCGCACCGGCGTGGCGGCGGTGGATCGCCTGAACATCGTTGCCCACGACAAGTTTCAGGAGATCATCGACGAGGCCAACCGTGGCGATTCGCCGATTCGCCTGAAGCAGATCATCCTCGACGTGCCCAGTGCCGACGACAAGAAGGTAAGCGTGCAGGTCGGCTCCGGTGCTGCAGCGCGGCTTGGACTGGCGGATGCCGCGCCCGCAGTTGATCCAGCCTCGGCGGCTGCCTACTCTGACTCGGATGGTGGCGAGGCAAAACCCGCGCCGACGCCGGTGTTCACCACCGAGGCCGAGAAGCAAGCGGCGCGCGTGGTGATCGAAGTCATCGGCAAGCTGGAGACGCAGCGTGATCTAGTGCCGACCAGTGGCGCACTGCTCACGCCCGAGGTGCAGAAGGTCATTCAAGCGGAGGTGGCAGAACGCCTGAAGCCGATGCAGGGCAACCTGCTGGCAGGCGCGGACGATGCGGCACCGGTGATTGATCTGACCAAAGTGGTAGCCAAGACCACCGAGATCGTGGTGCAACAGACTATCGACATCCCGCGCATTGCCGTTGTACCCAAGGGTGAGGTCACGACCGGCTTTCGCCCGTTCTTGCTGGACGTGAGCCAGCTTCGCCTGCAACCGGGCGAGCGCGAGATCGTCGGCCAGATGCTGCGCACCAACGAACAATTTGCGCTGGCGGCGGAAATCGGCCTGAAAGAACAGCGCCCGGAGGACTACATCGTCCACGCGCTGGTGGACTTCGACGACATCGACTACTTCACCCACGCCGACCTGCTCTATGACCTGGCGGGCCAGATGGTGCGGCACCTGCAGAGCTACCTCTCGGAATCCGAGGCGGTCAACGTGCTGAATGGGCAGCGCAAGACCATCGCAAAGGAAATCCACTCGCAGATGATGGCGCACTTCTTCGAGGAAGCGACCGAGTTCGAGGTGCAGGTCAGTCGCGGCTTCACGGAACTGAAAGCCTGCAACTACACCGCTACGGCGGGACAAGCCCCGCGCCATTTCCGCGAAACGGTGGAGGACGTGGGCCGCATCAAGCAGATGCTGTTCGGCGGGTTCACCAAGTGCCTTTACCCATTGCAAAAGTTCGACTCGGACACCGAGCGCCGCTTCGCCGTCATCCTCGAACGCGACGCGAACAAGTGGTTCAAGCCCGCGAAGGGACAGTTCCAGATCTACTACAAGCTCGGCACCGAGCAGCCGGAGTACGTGCCGGATTTCGTGGTGGAAATGGATGCGTTCATCCTGCTGGCCGAGACCAAGAAGCGCGACGATCTGAAATCGGATGAAGTCGTCGCCAAGGCTGCGGCGGCATTGCGCTGGTGCAAATACGCTTCAGATCACGCCAGAAACGTCGGTGGCAAGCCGTGGAAATACATCCTGGTGCCACACGATGAAATCGCAGAGTCGAAGCGGCTGGCCGATTTCCTGCGGTTCGAAGTGAAGGACTGATTTGAAGGAGCGTTGATATGAGCCGTGCCCAGCTGCGTTTTCAGGTTGATTCCCGACTCGCCACATTGCTGAGTCAGGAATACCCGTCATCAGAGCGGGCGTTGAAGGAGCTCGTCGATAACGCGTGGGATGCCGACGCCGAGCACGTATCTGTCACTCTCCCGAAGCCACTGAGCGGTGGCTCCATCGTCATTGAGGACGATGGAAGCGGTATGACCGAAGAGGAGCTGCGGCGGCATTATTTGGCCATTGCATCCGATCGCCGCTCACGGCGCGGAGAACGTACCGCCGGGAAGAGCCGCCCGGTCAAGGGCAGAAAAGGCATCGGCAAGTTTTCTGGCCTCATGGCGGCGGCCACCATGATGCTCGAAACGCGTGCGCGCGGCCGCCTGTGCCGGATTTCGCTGCGCTTGGATGACCTTGCGCGCGTTGAAGATATCGAGCAGTTGGATATCAGCTTGCACAGCGAACCGTGCGCGCCCGAACTCCACGGGACAACCATTACGCTCAACGACTTGCACCAGGGTTTGGCTTACCCGGATGCCAACCGCCTACGCCAGATCCTGTTACAGGATTACGGTCGGCAGGATGACTTCGCGATCACGGTTGACGACAAGCGTCTGGATGTTGACGACGTATCAGGGCGTTATGCAGAGCAGGATCAGTCCTTGCCAAATGTGGGCAAGGTGAAACTGCGGTTCTCTATCAGCGATGGCAAGTCAGGATTGCGTCAGCCTGGCATTACCTTGCGCGTGGATGGCAAGGCCGTGGGGCGGCCAGGATTCTTTGGCTTGGATCAACGGGATGACTTCCCGCGCAAGTTACTTCGCAAGCTCTACGGCGAAGTCGAGGCGGACGGACTGCGCGATCACATCACTGCTGGTTGGGATGCTGCCGTTGAGAATAGTGAACTTTTGAAGGAGGTTGAGGCATACGTCCAGCCCATTCTCCGGGAGGCGTATGAGCAGCAGTACCGGCAAGAGATCCAGCTTGCACAGGCTCGACTGCAAAAAGCGATCCTTACTCGACTCTCAGCGCTGCCGGAACACAAAAGGGTTTTTGCAGATCGGGCGATCAAGAAAATCCTCGACAAGTATTACGGCGAACCGGAGAGCAAGGTCGAGCCGGTGGTGAATGTGTTGCTGGAGGCAATGGAACGATCCGATTACCGTATTCTTCTTGAGCACATTGCGGAAGCAACTTCGAGCGACGTTGCAGTGGTGGCCGAGCGGCTGGATGAGTTTGGCTTGGCAGAGATGGCATTCCTGGTTCAGCAAGCCGCAGCGCGCCAAGTTTTTCTTGATCAACTGGAACTGCTTGTTCGTGACGCAACAACTACCGAGGCCGTCTTGCACAAAGCCCTGGAACGTAACTTGTGGGTGTTTGGTCCGGAGTATTCCCTGTTCAGCTCAAACAGCACATTGCGGCGACAAGTGGAAGATGTTCTTGGGAAGGTCTATACGGGAGACAAGGCCGACAAACGTCCTGACCTGCTTCTCAACGAGAATCTGAGCGGCAAGTACTTATTGATCGAATTCAAACGGCCAAGCCACGCGCTGAATCACGGTGATTACGTACAGGCAATCGGCTATAGGCATGAACTGACAAAGTACGTTGGCTCTGCTGTTCAGGTTTTGTTGGTCGGTGGAGGCAGGTCTGCCGACTTTCCTACTGGAAATCGTGAGCCGGATGTTGAGGAGCGAATCTTTGGACAGATCATCTCCACAGCACGGCGACAGATTGAGTGGCTGCTCCGGACGGAGAGCTCTTGATCTCTTTCGGTTCTAAATATGCACCGAACGTCGATATTCGGTGCTGTGTGTGGTTATAAGTACTTCTTGAAGCTACCCGCAGTCAGGCTCACGGCCAGTCCCAGCAAGGCGGCGCTGGGCAGCAGGATCAGCAGTGGATGCACCGAGATCGGCAAGGCCAGGTACGTGATCCACGGCAGCACGGCCAGCGGCATCAGGCTCGCCTTCGCGCGGTGGTAGATGAAGCCGGATTCCCGGCCCGCGCCGAACCGGCGCACGTCCCGCCGCACAAGACCGTCGATCAGGCCGACGAACGCCGCGGTGAAGATCAGCGGCAGCGTGAGCACCAGAACCAGCAGGCGCACCAGGAACGTGAGGGTGGTGAAGGCCGCGGCAATCAGGTAGTTCTCGGCCCAGACATAGACCTGACTGATGTAGTAGCGGAAATTGAGCGTCTGCCCCTGGCTGGGCGTGCGCGCACGCTCGGCAGTCTGGCTCATACGCTCCAGCAGCCCCGAGCGCACGAAAACCCATTCGTAGCCGGTATCCACCAGTTCGTGCGCCGTGCGGCCCGGCTCCTGTACGACGACGCTGCGCGTGAAGTGGCTGGACAGATGCCCCAGCTCGTACTGCAACATCTGCTGGGAATGGCGCCAGCCCTGATCCTTCCAGAACAGGTGCATGCCGACGCACTCCATCACGATCGAGAACAGCAGCGAGCCGATCAGCACCCCGAGCAGCCGAAATGGCAGCGTT
This sequence comes from Pandoraea sp. XJJ-1, assembly GCF_026802345.1. Lineage (NCBI taxonomy): Bacteria > Pseudomonadati > Pseudomonadota > Betaproteobacteria > Burkholderiales > Burkholderiaceae > Pandoraea > Pandoraea sp. XJJ-1. The sequence continues at coordinate 4,412,743 of NZ_CP113827.1, read as the reverse complement.
ATCGTGCCGATAATCAAACCCCGACGGCGGTTCTGCTCTCGCTGGGTGGTGCTGGCCGCGTCGCTCATGGCGCTGCCTCGTCGCTATCCGTATCGCCTGCGCCAAAGGCGGCCGGTTCGGCTAGCGCGGCGTCATCCAGCAGATCATCAGGCAAGGCTGCGTCCTGCAATGCCGGGGCGCTGGTGAACTCCCACCACTGCGTCGCTTCGCTGTAGCTCTGGCGCATGTACCCGGCCAGTTGCTGCAAGTCTGCCGGCATCACCTCGTCCGGGTCCGGGGCCGGCAGCGGCATGCGCACTTTCCAAAGCTGGCCGCCCTGCAGCAGCGCGAAGCACTGGCCCTTGGGCAGGCCGACGACGTGCGACGGCTCGATCATCGGCACGCTGGACATGCTGATGCGGTCCTGGGTGTTCGACGTGAAATCCGTCGCCCCGCGAATGTCGGAGCTGTCGGTCGCGCCGCTGACGATGGTGGTGGTATAGACCTCGACCTTCGGCAGTTGCCGAGTCAGCAGTTCAGCGGTCGCGGTTTCGCGCACACGCAGCATGAACAGGTTGTTGAAGTTGCCGATCACCTGACCGGCCTTGGCGCGGTTGCCGATGCGGGCCTCGATGTCCGAGAGGGTCTGCGTGTACGCGGTGACCTGGAGGCCTGCGCCACCCCCCTTGTTGATCAATGGAATGAACTCGTCGCCCATCAACTCGTTGAATTCGTCGGCGTGGACATTGATGGGCACGCGCGCACCGGCCGATGCGCCCGGCAGGCCGTCGTCGATCCCGTGCTTGTAGATATGCCCGGCGACCGACACGAGATCGCTGAACATCGAGTTGCCGACCGCTGCGGCGACCTCGGCGTCGGAGAGTGCATCCAGGCCCACATAGACGATGGCCCTCTTACGGATGATCTGCATCCAATCGAAGATCGGGCGCGGGTCGGCCAGGTCGGAGTAGTTCGGGGCCAGGAGCTGCGCGATCTTGCCGCTGGTGAGCTTCTCCAGCAGCGGCAAGAGGCTGGCGACGATCTTGTCGAAATAGGTCTTGTCGTATCGGACAGCAGAGCGCAGACCATCCAGCACCGGGTCATAGTTGCGTGCCTGCGAGAGGTACTGCTCCAGCGCCACCACGCGCTTCTCGCGCCCGATCATGTTGCGCGGAATGTTCTTCTCGTTGAGCTTGGCCTCGATCTGGACGATCACCTCCCAGGCCTTGGGCTCGGTCTTGGCGAAGTAATGCTGGGCGTACTCGATGAACAGCGCGTCGATGTTGATGACGTGCCGCTGGATCAGCATGTAGTCCGGTCGCTGTCCCAGTTCCACCAGGGCGCGCGCGATGATGTTGACGAAGCGCCAGGCGAACTCGCGGAACGCCGCGCTGTTGCCTTCGCCGGAAAGCTGCCCCGCGACGCGGGTGGCCACCTCGCTGATGCGGCCGAAGCGCCCCACGGCGTTGTAGCGCGCGGAAATGTCCGGCCAGCCCAAATGAAAGACGTAGAACTCGCCTTCGCGGCCCGCGCGCTTGGCCTCGACGTACATCCTCTTCAGGAGATCGGCATCGCCCTTGGGGTCAATGACGATCACCACCTCGTGCTCGCCCGCGGCGTTCACGCGCCGGATGTCCTGGGTCACGAACAGTTCGGCCAGCCGGGTCTTGCCGACGCGCGTGGTGCCCAGCACCAGCGAGTGACCGACGCGCTCGCCGAGCGGCAAGCTGACGTCCACCTCGTCGGGCTCGATGCCGTGCAGACGGGGCAAGCCGCCCACGGGCGGAAGCGGCTGCACCGGGTTGAAAGGCACGTCCCAGCCGGTAAGCGCGGACAGCCCAGACAGCGGGAACGGCGCGAACTCCAATCGTTCTTCCAGCCGTCGAGCCAGCCGGTAGGCCGGCGTCGGCTCGACGTAGCGGCGGAACTCCGGCCGGTACGTCTGCATCAGCCTATGGGTGTGCTTCTGCTCCCACAGGAAACCGCGCCCCACGAACAGCCGCTGCTGGCTGACCGGCACGTCCTTGCTGGTCATCACGTAGCGCGGCAGGCGGCGGATGTTGCGCCGGTAGCGCAGGATGACGCGGGCATCGCGGTAGCGGATCGCGCCGTAGGCGCCGAACGCCAGCGCGCTGCCGACGCCCATGGACGGGCTCAGCGCGAGCGACCATGGGGCCACCAGGGACAGAAACGCGGCGCCCGCGCATGCGGCAACGGTGTATAGCTCCACCGCTGGGCGAAGCAGTACCTCGACCGGCTGTTTCCCCGACATGGCTTCATTGCTCGATGCCGGTGGCCGTGATCAGCGCCGGGTAGTGCCGCAAGCCGAGGCGCTCGGCCAGGTCGTCGCCGGACGCGGGCGCGAGGGGTACACCGGGCACCAGTGCGCGCAGCCGCGCCAGGCCCTGCATGGTCTCGACGTTGACCACCAGGCCGACCGCGCCACGCTCGCGCAGCGCGGTCGCCTGGCGGCGAAGCCAGGCATGGGACGCCTCGTCGTCGCCGACGACCACGAAAGGACGCAGGCCCGGGGCCTCGATGACCCGCCGCGCGACGGTGCCGGGCGTGAGCTTGGCGCTGCGCACCGGCAGCATCGCGGCCTCGTCCGCCGGCGTGGCGGGAACCTGGGGTGTCGGGATCGGCGGCCGGGCCGGCGCGTTGGCACGCGGCTGGAGGTTCAGGGCTTCGTAGTACGGCAGCGCCGACGCGCCGCCGCGGTCTTCGACCACGATCAGCGGCTCGCCGGCAAGCGAGGCCAGCGGCAAGCCTGCCAGCAGTACGAGCAGGCCCCGCAAGGCCAGATGGGATGTCGTCATGGGGATGTCTCCTGGCGTGCGGCGAGAACCGCGGCGGTTGCGCGCGCGCCCTGTACGCGGGCAAGGTGGCGCGACACGCTGCGGCGATAGCGGGCGGCGGGCTCACCGCCCGCAGGACGGTGATAGCGGCCGATCGCGAGCAACCAGTCCTCGCCGGGGGTGTGCTGCTCGCGCAGGATCTCGGCGGCGATGGCGAGGTTGCGGTACGGGTCCAGCAGGTCGCACGCGGTGGCGTAGCGCTGCTGGTGGTAGCCGAGGTTGATCTGGCCCAGACCCGCGTCGATGCGCGTGTGCGGCGTGGAGCGCATCGCCCGCTGCAAGCCCGCGCAGGCGTCGGCGCGGGTCGCATAGCGGCGCGACTGGCCGGCGACGTTGAGCGACCACGGCCACGGGACGATGCGCCCATTGCGGCGGATGCCGCTCTCCTGCAAGGCCACGGCGTAGAGCACCGTCGAGGGGATGCCTGCGCGCTGCGCGGCGAGCTGGTAGGCCGGCGGCGGAACCTCCTGGGCCTGGGCCTGGGCGACGCAGGCGCACAGGCCGGCGGCGAGCGTCAGTGCGCGCAAGAACTGCGAAACAGAGGTGGCGACTACGGCTGGCGCTGCCATTGGCCGTTCACCTCGCGCACGACTGCGGGCAAGTCGCCGGGCAGGCCCAGCGACAGCCAGCGACCGCCGTCGTGGTTGAGCGTGATGGTGCCGCGGCGCACGCGCGCCGGATCGACGTTCGCGCGCTTGGCCCAGTCGCGGATGCGCCCGTCGTCCTGGCGGCTGCCGACCATGTACAGATCGAATTCGGTGCCCGCCGATTGCAGGCGCTGCACGAGCTGGCCGCAGGCATCGCAGCCGTCCTTGACGAACACCGCTGTGCGGCCGGAGCCGCGCGTGGCTCCGGCGACCGGCTTGTCGTCCGGCAGGTTCACTCGCTGCATGCCGGGGTTCAGGCGCTGCCAGGCCTCGTCGTAGGCGCGCTGATAGGCAAGCAGCTTCTCCACGCGGCGCGCTTCGACCTGCACCTGCAGCTCTGCGTAGCGGCGCCGTTCCTCGTCGGTGCGGGCCTCGATGCCCAGGGCCGACAGCGGGTCCAGGTTGGGCGAGTAGATGCCCAGCGGCCCGTCCATCAGTTCGCGGTAGCGCGCCCACTCCTGCGGTTGCAGGCCCCAGTCGCTCGCCACCCGGTCATCCAGAACGCGAGCGACCAGCGGGCGCTCCTGGCTTTGCGCATTGCGGGCGGGGGCTGTGGCGGGCTGCTGCGCCCAGGCGGGCCACTGGGTGGACGCCAGCAAGAGCGCGGAAAGGATGATCGATGGCTTCATGCGATCTGCTCCGGTCAGGGGATCGCCACGCGGCGGGTCTGGTCGCCGGCCTGGAACACGGCGGTGTTGCCCTCGACGGCCTGCAAGCGCCACGGGCCGACCGCATCGCCGGGTAGCAGCACCTGAAGCTGGTCGGGCGTGAAGTCGCCATTGCTTGGCGCGACGGACACGCTGCGCTCGCCGGCACGCAGTTCGGCCCCGACGATGCGGAACGGGAGCGGCGGTGGTTCGGGCTTGGCGGTGGGCTTGTTCCTGGTGCGCGGCTGGGCGGGTGTAGCGGCGCGCGCAGCGGTCTGCCGCGCCTTGACCTGCTCGACTTCGGCGCGCAGCGCCTGAAGGTCGTCGGCAGCGGCATAGGCGCTCAGCGTTTTCTCGACCTGGGCTGCACGAGCTTCCAGGAATTGGCGGATGTCTTTGAGATCCGCCGCCGTTGCGACGGCCGGACGCTGCTGGATGGCCTCGATGGTCTCGGCCAGGCCTGTTGCCTGCGCTTCGAGGCGTTGCAGGCGGGAATCGAGGCGCTCCTGGTCGGCCTGGTCGTTCATCGCCTGGTAACCCAGGGCAACGAGGACACTGAGGCCGATCAGCCAGAGCCACATCAGGCTCTGCACCACCACGGCGGCCGTTGAACGATGGGCGGGCTGCGGGCTGTTCATGGCTGGCCTCCCGATGCCGCGGGCGCCAGCGGAAAGGTCTGCGCCGCCTCGGTGGCGGGCAGCGCGTGGGCGTTGTCGGCGGCCATGCTGTCGCCGGGCCGCTCGAAGCAGATTTGCCGTGCGCGGTCATCCGAATGCAGTTCCCAGGCCGGGCCAGCCAGCGTGAGCAGCGCATCGCGCAGGGTCATGGGGCCGAGGTGCAAGTGCGCTGCCGGCAGTGGCAGTGCGTACAGCTCGACCACGGCATGCGCGGTTTCGCAGAGTCGGTAACCGCTGCGCCTGAGCACATGCCGCAGCCCGTCGCCGACCGTGGCGCGGGCGTCTTCCGGCATGGCGACATCGATGGTCTGCAAAAGCAGGTCGCGCTGCGCCGCCGTGGGTGCGAGTTCCACGAGGGTATAGCGGCCGTAGCGCACGACGGGGATGTACTCCGGCGCCTCGGGTTCGGGCGCGGCCGAGACTTCCTCGATGGTGTGGGGCGCGACCGGCGCGGTCGTCGTCGCGCAGCCACCGGCCAGCACCGACCAAAGCAGGCCGAGAAAACCCGCCAGCAGGCGGCGTTCGGGATGGTGAAACCAGGGTGGAGAGGGGCACATGGCGCGTCGTCCTGAAACATCGAGCCCTCACCATCGCCGCTCGGGCCACGAGCGGCAGCAAACAATGCGAACCAGGCAGCGCCCGATTTACCGAAAGCCTCCCTCCAAAGAAAAAGGCCCCCGAAGGGGCCAGTGAAGATGCAGCCACGTCCACGGAGACCGTGGGCGTGGCTGCAAGGTGGGAACAATGGAAAGCCGGCGGCGCGAGGCCGGCGTTGGCGTGGGGATCAGGCGGCGACCAGTTGCCGGGCCAGCGCGACTTCGACGGAATCACCGTCTTGGTTGAGCACATCCAGGCCCGATTCGGGCACGTCGCCGGAGGTGGACTGCGAGACCATGATCTTCTTGGCCATCAGCTCCAGGCAGGTCATCTGCGAGGAACCGGCGTAGCCGAGGTAGATCACGCGCACCGGCTGTTTCTGTCCGATGCGCCAGGAGCGGCGTGCCGCCTGCTGGAGCGAGTACACGTTGTAGCCCGACTGCATGAAAACGATCGTCGGGAAGTCCAACAGGTCCAAGCCCGTCTTGACCAGCTCGGGGTTGGTGATGAGCACGTCGATGCCACGGTCCAGTTGCTCGGCGATCCAGTCTTCGCGGCGGCTGGCGTCCACGCTTGCGCGCAGCACTGCCACCCGAAAACCTTCTTGCTCCAGCAATACCTTCAAGCGCGACGTGGTGTCGCGCGTGCCGGTATAGACCGTGTAGGCCAGAACCTTGCGGCCCTGCGCCTTCTCCTCTTTGCAGATGTCGATCAGCACGCGCTCTTTCGGCGTCACCTCGAACTCGTTGAACTGAGCCTGGACGAACGCCAAGGTGTTGCGCGTGCGCGGATGCACCACGGTTTCCGACCGGAAGCAGCAGTCCGGCCAGGCCAGCAGCACGTTGAGCACCACACCCAGCAGCGTCGTATCGCGTCGCGCCAGAGCCTGTTTCAGCTCCGCGGTCAGCCGACCCGCCAGGTCGCGGTAGGCCGCGGCTTGCGCCGTGTCCATTGCGACTTCACGGAACTCCTCGTCATACGGCGGCAGGACGTTGCCGCCGATGTCCTTGAGTTTGAGGAAGATCGTGAACGGCAGGATGCACCGCAAGACCCCCTTCGGCCCGAAGCCGGGAGCCTTGACCGTGCGCACCGATACCTTGGTGCCCCTTGCCGTCTTGTGCGCCGTGCCGGTGCTTTCGGAGTAGATGTCCTTGAGGACCCCGTGGTCCCTCATGAACGCCATGGCCGCCGAGGTCATGCTGCCGCTCGTGGTCGGGCGGTAGCCGTCTTCGATCATCCGCCCAGGCAGGGCTCGGAACAGCAGGTAGAACAGGTCGTCCCCGTAGCCGCCCATCAGCGTGCCTGTCAGCAGCAAGGTCTTGCGAGCCTTCGCCGCCAGCACGCCCATGGCCTGGCCCTGGGCACTGCCACCGTTCTTGTACTCGTGAGCCTCGTCCGCTATGCACAGGTCGAACGTGCCTTGCGGCAGGTAGCGCTTGATGAACTCGGACGGCTGGTAGCCGCCCTCGCCAAAGCCGAACTCCATGTTGGCCATCGCACGCTCCATGCGCGTGGCCTGACGGTCGGAAAACACCAGCTCGCCGTTGCCGTCCATGAGGTTGATGAACTCATGGATGTTGTCGCCCAGCATCGACGCCAGGAACCCGTCGCCGAACTTCTGCATCAGCTTCTGCGCGGTGACTTCCCCGATAGTCGGGATGCGCTTCAAGGCTTTCAGCACGGCTGAGGACTGGTCGCTGCCAGACAGGCTGCGTGGGCGGATCAGCGTCCACAGGGGCGCGGCGCAATGGCTGCACTTCCTGCGGTATTCCTCGGCTTGGAGTGCGACCGGGTTGACCGGCTCGCCGTCGAGGTCGGTGATGACCGTGCCGCAGTCCGGGCAAGCCGCCACGTTGCCGTGACGGGTGCGTCGCTGGGTGAAGACGGGCTTCCAGTGGAACCCCATCCGCATCCTGACCCGGCCCAAGACAAAGAACTCCTGGCCCGTGGGCTGGACGTTCAACTGCTCGCGCAGCTTGATGAGCTTGACGAGCGTATCCGGCCCGTTGAGCGCCCACACCTTGGCACCCGCCACTGTTTCCTGGATCTCGCGCCGCCACTTGTAAACAAGGTGCGGCGGGGAAAGAACCAGGGTGCGGCGGTAGCCTTCGGCGTTGAGCACGGCGGCCGTGGCGATGCCGACGGTCGTCTTACCGCAGCCCATTTCGCCATTGACGATCGCGGCGCGTTCGCCACGATCGATCAGCAGCTCCGCGGCGGCGTGGACGACTTCGGCCTGGGCCTGGAAGAGCTTGCGCTTGAGGCTGGCGACGATGAGTTGTCGGTGCGCCTGCGGCTGGCCGTTATAGACCGGCGGGTTGGCGCTGTTGAGGGCGTCGAGCAGTTCGTCACCGAACTCGCCGACGAAATCCTGAAGGCTCAGGGTCAGAGGGGAAGATTCCGCATCGAGCAGTTCGCCCTGTACGGGCGCGGCTTCAGCGGCAGTGGTTTCGAGATCGAGGGACATGGTGATGCTCCAATGAAAAATGGGGCATGCACCACCCCCAGCGGGGCAATGGCATGCCCCGCAGTGGGAAGGAAATCGGCGCTTGGCCGAGGTGGTCGAAGTTGCCGGCCGTGGCGGCCTGCTGGTGAATCGTGCTCAGTCTTCGGACGGCAGCACGATGACGGTGGCGCTGCGCTGCGCATCGGTGACGATGCGGATGGCCAGCCCCGGATGGATCACGTAGCGGGATTCCAGCGATGCACCTGATTGCAGTGCAGTGCTGTTGGCCTGCCATTGCTGGAGGTTGACGTCGCCCCAGTCGCCACGGGTGTGGCGCCTGAAGTACGGGATCGGGTCGAGGCGACCCGTGCGGACCAGGCGGTCGATGCCTCTGCTGAAGATGAGCGCACCGATTGGAAACGCCAGCCTGTGGCAGTAGGTTTCAACGCGATGTGATGCCATGGGCTCCTCCTTGATGAGTCATTGAGCCACGACACCCCTGGCGGAGTGAAGTGGCTCCGTCAGGTGGATGAAGACGACGATGGTGCTGTCAGATCATGTCCCGTTCTTCGGGAAGCTGGATCACCGTGGTCTGGTGGTCCTCGCTGGTTTTGACGATCAACACCAGTTCGGGCGTGATCCTGAAGTGGGAGATCATCGGATCGTCCCCACGGATTGCGACATCTTTGGCTTGACGGGTGGCCTCATCGGTCTCGCCCCAGTCACCGCGCACATGGCGCTGGACAAGAGCCAAGGGGTCGATCAGGCCTTTGCGGGCCAGCCAATGCACCTTCTCGCTCAACTGCAACGTACCTGGTGCGAACAACGGTTGCTTCTGCGGCGCGGGCCGCTTGAACAGGCTTGAGAACATGGGTGTTTCTCCTTCGAGGTGGTACAGCAGGACGGCAGCGCGTCCGGTGGATTAACGGATGGTCAGGACCTCGCCCCGTGTAGCGGAGCCGGGCGTCATGTCCCACGCGCGGATGACGGGCACGAACTTGTCGGTGAGGATGCGGGTCTCGGCGATGGAGCCGTCTTCGCGTTCGGTGAATTCGCGTTGAAGCGTCTTGTCCTTGTGGGTGTCACCTTTGACGACGAGCACGCGCCCGGTCTTGGAGCGCACAACCCCCGAGATCGCGCCCGCGGCCAGGGCCAGGGCGAGATGCCAGTGGGACAAAGCACGCGCTGGCGGACGCAGCGACTGCTGCGCGGCCCCCAGGTGCGTGTCCTGCGACGGCCAGAGGCCTTGCAGCCGGCCGACTTCATCGGCGAACTGCTCCGGCTCCATCGTCACGCGGAAGAAGTGCTCTGGCTCGGCCGGACTGGCGGGGACGATGTACGGCAGGAACGGCCATTCGCTCGGCAGCTCCTCGGCTTCGACTTCACCAAGCCCGACCTGCAGCAGCAGATTGCGCACGGCCTTGAGCCCATCGGGTGCCAGCTCGCGCTGACGCACCCTGCGGCCGAAGATCACCACTTGCTTGAACTGCGTCTCCACCGCTCGGTAGATCCGCAGATCGGTGTAGTGGCGCGTCAGCCAGCCGACCAGCTCGGCGTCGAGCACGTAGCCGGGGACGATGAAGACCAGCACGCCGCCATACTGCAATAGCGAGAGGCTGCGCTGATAGAAGAGCTTCTCGAAGCGGGCACGGCCCTGGCCCTGATAGCCGATGTTGCCGTTGACGTCCTTGGACAGGTCGCCATACGGTGGGTTGAGCCAGAGCAGCCCGAACGATTGCTTGGAGATCATCGTGTCCATCAGGTCCGCGTGCAGGCAGTGATCGACCAGGCCGCGGGCATGGCGTGCCCGTTCCGCGTCGAACTCGACGGCGAACGCCTTGGCCTGCTCGCGCCCGAGGGCATGAGCGGCTTCGGCGATCGCCACGCCTTCGCCGGCGCAGGGATCGAGGATGCACATCGGCCCATCGCTGGGCATCAGTGCGTTGAGGGCTCTTTCGAGCGTGGGTTCGTCGGTCGGGTAATACCCGTTCTTGGCGAAATTGCGGGCGAGCCGCGGGAACATGAGGGCCATGGAAGTCTCCTGGTTGGCGGGGATGAAGTGCGAGAGCACGCCTTGGCGTGCTCTCGCGGGTGGGTCAAGCCGCTACCGCTTCCGGCGTCCAAATCTTGGCCGGATAGGGATAGGCGGTGAGCACGTCACTGCGGATCAGAGAGCCCAGCGCCAGGGTCAGCGCCGGCACATCGATGGCGAGCCGATGGCCTTCCAGCGGCCCGAGGGCGAACGGAAGGCGGGCCAGCATCTCGCGGGTCTGTAGCAGTTCCAGCACGGGTTCGCGCCAGTGGTCGAGTAGCGGAAGTGGGCAGGTGTCCCGTACCAGCATCCACAGGCGGTCAAGCCGGTGGGCGCTGCCCTTGGGCAGCAATGCCAGTGCGCTGGCGTTGGCCTTGTCGGGCTTGACGCAGCGGCGGTCGAACAGCCACACGTTGGACAGCGAACCGAACAGCGTTCGCCGGTAGGCGCGGGTCATGCGCTTTTCCAGGCGATCGACGTTGCTGACGAACACCGGGACGCTGCCGCCCTGGTCGGTGATGACGTGGAACTGGTCCAGGCCCTGTTCGTCGCGCCCGAGGGTCAGACGAGCGAGGAACTGCTGGACGGCGGTGTCGCGCGCCCAGATCGACAGAAAGATCAGATTGCCCTGGTCATCGCCGACGCAAGCGTCGGCCATCACGTCGGAGCATTCGTCGATGCGATACAGCGTGGTGGAAGAAGTGTTTGCGGGCATGGTGGTGTCCTCGGATGAACGGGAACAGCACCGCCCGCTGGGGCAAGTACTGCCCCAGGGGGTGGAAGAAAGCCGCTCAGTCCGGCTCGAACTGCCGGGTGTGCGGGTTGAAGTGCAGCGCCTCATCTACCGAAGTGATTGGCGTGAAGCCCTCCAGGTAGATGTTGTTGAGGTACTGGTCGCGGTAGGTCAGTGCCTGCCGTGCCTGTTCCTCGGTGAGACCGTTGCTGATGAAGTACTCCAGCATTTCCTCGTCGGACGAAACTTCGTCGTTGGACAAACTCCCTTCAACGAGCTTCAACAGCGAGGGCGGAAGCGCAGCCAGGATCGAGTCCATGTCGGTTCCTCCTGGCTCAGGCCATCAGCGCTGCGGTGGGTGCCGCAGGTGCCGTGGGTGTGCGCCGCCGCGCGTGGTAGGCGCGAACGCCTGCACGCCAGTCGGCGGACTGCTCCGGTGCGAGATCCAGATAGGACAGCGGGCACGAGTAGTAGTACGGGTGCATGGACTCGTCCAGCGGCTTGTAGCCCCACTGGCCGCCGCTGCGTTCGAGCAGATCGCAACGGATGTAGCGCAGGGATTGGCCCGGCGCCAGATGACGATGCACGCCTTCGACCTTGGCCGTCACTTCCGTGACGGACCAGAGGACGTTGCCGCGCAGCGCGTGGGCGATGACCTTGACGCTGGCGCGCTCGGTCTCTTGCGGTGCGATCAGTTCCGCGATCAGTTCAGACCGCGATTGGGGGGAGAAATACCAGCCCATGAGAGGCCTCCTGAAAAATGGAGCCGGAGGCCTCCCCGTGGGGGAGAACCCCCAGCGGGTGATGGAATACCGCGTGTGCGGCGAAGGAACCTATGCTTTGCCCTCAGTCCCAGTCGTCATCGTCGCGATCACAACCGGCCGGGCAGTAGCCGAACTCGATCCCATGCGAGCAGTGACCATGCTCCGCATTCCAGTCCTGGGTTTCCTGCCGTTCGGCAGGCGTTGCGTAGTCCCATTCCCGGGCTGCGATCTCCAGCGCTTGAGTGCGCTGGTCCTGCGGCAATCGACTGGCTTGCGTGTCGATCTCAGAACTGAAAAGCGTGACCCAGTGATCCCAGGACAGGCCGCAACCACGCTGGGCGTGCTCGGCGGCCGTCTTGCAGACCGCGCGCCACGCGGGTTCGTCCAGCGTGGAATGAGGTGCATCGCAAGCGATGGTGGACATGATGAAAACCTCCAGAAGAAAGCCGGAGCCTCCCCCGCATGGGGAAGTAACCCCGGCGGGTGGATGAAGAACACCGCGGATGCGGCGTCTGCGATCACGCAGGTTGCAGTTCGGCCTGGCGGCTCCACTCCTGCGTCTTGAAGTCCAGCGCGTAACCCAGTTCACCCAGGCGGGCGATCTGCGCGCGCAAGGTGCGGCGGTCGATGGTCGAATCCAGTTTCACGGACTCGCCCAGCGGCCAGAGCAGGCCGAACAGTCCGGCGTCGCCGTCTTCGGTGCCGCCGGGGGCAGCAGCCGCAGCGGGCGTCGGTGCATCCACGCCGAAGGGCGTGGTATCGACGAGAGGGTCCGCAGACACCTGCTCGGGGGCGGGCTTGGCGGGCCTGGACACCTTGGCGGGCTTGGCCGGCGTTGCCGCAGGCTGCGTCCCTTGCTCTTCATCGAGGGGATCGACATCCTGGGTGGCGAAACTGCGTGCTTCGTCACGGCTCAGTTTGTCGATGCCGTTGAGCGTCATTCCGTCGAGGCTGGCGCGGATTTCGAACCGCATGCCGCCACCGACCGGATAGGACCTCGGAAAGATGTAGCGGATGATGAACTCCCCGTCGTACTTGCCTTCGGGATATTGCTCCAGCTCGGGGTCCTTGACCTCGAACACACCGAGGTGCGTGGCGAGGCGACCCACCGTGAACGGGCCGTTTTTGCCGCGGATGGTGCGCAGCGTGAGCTGGCCCGGAACGACGATGGGCGATACCGATCTCTCGGGCGCCGATGTGGTTGCCATGATGGTTCTCCTGATGATGAATGACGGGCCGCCGACGGCACCCGGTGGATGAGAGGGAATGGGCCTCGCCCGAGATGGGCGAGGTCCGCTTGGCATCACGCCTTGAGTTGGCGCATACCTTCGGCCAGGAGCCACAGCGCCCGGTTCAGGCGCAGGTTCTGGTCGATGCCTTGCACCGGACGGGTGCGTTGATGGCGGCCGTTGGCCGAGCGTCCACTCAGCCCCCCTTTGACGAGGTTCTCCTGGACGCGGTTGAAGACGGCCCACAGGTCGCCCTTGCGGTCGTCCCACCGTCGCGGGGTCAGAAGCTGGCTTTCCGTGACAGGCGTGGACTTGGCCGGGTCGTCATACTTGAGTGCGAGGGCGGAATGCGCAAATATTTCCGCTTCGCCTTCATCGAGGGTGATGGTGCGCATCGCGTCGCGCGAGTTCTGCACGCGCTCGAAGCCTTCGAGGACTTCGTAAGCACCTTCGATCACCTGGCTTGCCACGTCGCCCTTGTGGGGCACGCGGATGTCGGCGGTGGTGTCACCGCAGACCAGGCCGTTGTGGCAGACGAACCGGAACATGCCTGCCAGCATCTGGTAGCTGCTCGTGCCGTCGTGGCTGTTGAGCAGGATGATCTCGTTCGCCTCGTCGCCGTTGATCTGGCTGGCATGGCGAAGTCGGATGAGGTGCTTGGTGTATTCGCGCCGGTCTTCGTTGCGCACGCGGGTCTGGCACACCATGAAGGGCTCGAACCCCTCCTGGCGCAGCTTGGTCAGCACGGTCGCGGTCGGTATGTAGGCATACCGTTCGGACCGGCTCCCATGCGGAGCGTCGGCAAAGATCGATGGAGCAACGGAACGGATGCGGTCATCCGAGAGTGGGCGATCGGAACGCAGGATCGGGGACTGCGGGGCAAAACGGGATGCCAGAGACATGGTTGTTCTCCTTGGAGAAATGCGACAACCGCGCGGCCCTGAAACCACGCGGAACTCGGGGGATGAAGAACGCAGACGCGCTGGGCGCCAAGGGGCGCAGCGGTTGCGGGGATGAGAACGGCAAGGCCCCGTGAGGGGCCATGCCGGTTCAGAACGAAGCAGCCAATGCCGGCTCCTCCTCGACTTCGCCTGCGGGCTCGCGCTCGGCGGGCTCGACAGGCTGGTCGGCAGCGGTGTCGGCGGCAACCTCGGCTTCGGGCGCGGGTGTGTCCTCGGCTTGCGGCGCCTCGGCTTGCGCCTGGCTCGTCGGATAGACCTGGGTGCCGTCGATCTTGATGAGACCGATGTGGACCAGCGTCGATTCCAGGCTCGCTCCCGGTTCCCCGGCGCGCTCGCCCTTGGTGTGGATGTACGGATCGATCTTCATGTCGTTCAGACGGAAGGCGATTAGCACCTTGCGGTCCCCTTCGATGGCCTGCACGCACCGGCGAACCAGGTGCTCGGCTTCAGGGGTGGCGACGATGGTGTCGAAGTACCGATATTCCGGTTCACCGACAGGCCCGGCCAGTGCCGCGACGCAGCACGACAGGAACGGATCGCCATCCTTGGGGGAGACGTCCTTCGGACGGCTGAGGTAGCCGATGCCGCGGGTGATCAGCTCGTGCTGCTTGATCGAAGCCAGTTCGGCCCGGTCAAGCGGCTCGGCCTTCAGCAGTCGTGCTTTCAGAGACGCGGCGGCCTGGCCCTTGTGCTCACCCTTGTCGCGGATGTACGCATCGCCCCAGAGGTCGCCGAGGCGGAAGCGCACCAGGGGCCGCTGCTTGGGATCGTCAACGCCGATGTAGCGCTCGACCAGTTTCTTGGCCTCGGCACCCGAGACCTTGACGTCGAAGTAGCGGTAGCTGGGGTCCTTGGCGGAACCGACCAGTGCGGCGATGGTGCATGCCAGGAAGGGCTGCGCACGGCGGCCGCCCCGGACGGGAACCTCGCGGGCACGCTGGATGTACCCGATGCCCGAGGTGTGGAGGTCGAAATACGATTTCTCGTTGGACGTGGTGCTCATGGTGGATCTCCATTGGGATGAAGCGGAGACACACCGGCCCCACGCATGCGGGGAAAGGTGCGTAACCCCGCGGTGGGTTGATAAGGCGAAAGCATCCGCCACCAGGACTGGTGGCCGCTCGCGGATGGATGCGGTGCGAGCTGGCTCGGTCACGCAGTGGGAACTGCGCGGCAACCTCGAAGACCGATGGTTGCCTGGCATGTCGCTGACAACGTCAGCAGGCATGGGGGCAGCATGTCCGGGCCTCGCGCGCGCGACAGCAAACAATGCGCATTCGGTCGCTCCCGTCTTTCCAGCACGCCGTGGAAAGAAAAAGCCCCTCGAAAGGGGCTGGTCGGGTCAGGCTTCGTACACGAAGTAGTGCTCGCGCGGACGCGGGAAGAAGACGTGCTTCCACGTGTCGCCGCTGGTGTTGCCGCCGTCGAACACGACCATTTCGTAGTCGTCAATGTCGGTGTCCATCAGGTCGGCGCTGGCGATATGGCGCATGTGCAGCGTGCCGTGCGTGCGCTGGAATACCAGAATCTGGCCGATGGCGTCGTCCTGGCCCATGGCGTTGACGCAGGCTCCAAGCTGGTGCTCGAAGTCGGGTGCGCGTGAGATGAGGTCGGGGAACATGAGGTTGCTCCTATGAAAATGGACCAGCCCGGCTCCTTGGGAGACGGGCTGGCATGGGGGACAAAGAGGAAGATTGGCGCGTCGTGCGGCTGCTAGGACTCAGCCAGCGGCAGGCCCAGCAGCGCAGGTGCGTCGGCGTCGAGGATCAGGATGCGCACATCGGCCTGGCCAGCCAGGTCAAGGATGTTCGCCAGGTCGTCCGGCATGCCCTTGTTCCGATGCTCCTGTCGAAGCTGCTCCGCGGTGATGCCTTCGGCGTGCTCCAGGTTCTGGTCCGTCCAGGGCGTGGAAATCAGCTTGACGCCGATCGCCGGGCTGTACGGCACCCGGAAGGCGATGAACAGCATGGCCTCCGGCGTGGCGAGGTCCGCCAGGTTGGCGAGGTAGTGCCAGGTATCGACCGTGATGTGCTCACGGCTGATCTCCCAGCATCGGCTGTAATAGCCGGTCTCGAAACTCAGGCGCTGCATCACTTCCCGCGCGGCCTCGGCCGAATAGGCGTCACCGACGTGGACTGGGCGGCCGTCGAAGTCCTCGCCATGGATGGCATAGACCACGGCACCGATCACACCTTCGCCGCTGACGCCTTCACCGGCATCGCATTCGGCCAGTACCTCGGCGCTCACGGCTTCGCGGCCATTGCTGACCACGGCGAAATCGCTGGCGACGATGCAGGACGATGAAACCAGTTCCTCGTCGGAGAGGTGTTGCTGGCTCGCGTGGATGTTGCGCCAGACATGCGGGCTTCCGTCCTCGTAGCTGATGCACAGCGTGCGGATGATTTTCAGATTCCAGTAGCCGCGAAGAAAGGGATTAGGTTTCTGAGACATGGGAACTCTCCAGATTGAATAATGGAGCCAATTCCCGCCACCGGGAACTGGACCCGGTGGGTTGAAAGTGGAAGATGCGTCAGACAACGCTGACCACGGCGGCGTCAGCACTGCGCTGGACGACGGGAAATAAATTGAGGGACATGGCCTCGTGGGCGCATGTCCCTCATGGGGAGTGAACGAAGACGCGGTGGTGTGCCGGAGACCGGCTCACCAACCGTTGTAGTTCACCAGCAGGTCGGCGATGACCCTGCGGCGTTGCAGGTCGAGACCGTCGAAATCCGACAGCCCGTGGAAGTGGCAGCGCTTGAGCATGGCACCGCCCTCGCGCGCGTTGTAGAAGCTGACCATGGCGGACAGGAACATGCGTTCTCCGCTGCTCAGGACGCCGAGGGCGTCGTTGAGCCGCAGCATGTTGGGCCGCAGATCCCACTTGCTCTTGGCCTGGTTCAGACCTTCACGGGTGCCGTCGCCGAACCACTCGGGGCCAGCGATCTCGACACCGCGCTTCCAGGCCTCGAAAAAGGCTTGGGGCGCGGCAGCGAAATGCTGCTCTTCCCGCATGATCTGATCGACGACTTCCCGAGGCAGTAGCTGGTTCATGACGTGATTCCTCCAGTTGGATCAAGGAACGGCGAGCTGGGACCAGCCGCCTCTTTCGAGGGCACGTTGAGCCGCGGCGTAGCTGCGGAAGTACTCGCGGGATTCCCGCGAAACGGGGCCTTCGGTATCGCGCGTGCCGATGTAGTGACCGGCGGCGCTTTGCAGGACTTCGAGCGGCAGGAACTTGCCGCAGTAGGTCGAGGCCAATTGGCCGAAAGAGGCTTGTTGGGACATGGACGGGCTCCTTGGAAAAGCGGGGCCTCGTCCCTCACGGGATGGCAGCTCCCGCACGCGGTTGATAAAAAGCATCGACGTCACGGGGACGCGCGTCCGCAGACCTGATGCGATGCGGACTGGTGGGCAACGCGGGAGAGACCCGCGGCAGCCTGGAACCCTGGCTGCTGGCATGTGCTGACGAATCAGCGAACATGCGGGCAGCTTCGTGCGCGGCCCGCGCCGCGTCAGTTAGAAAACGGCATCCGGGCCAGCCCCGATTGATGCGCGCAGAAAAAAGAAGCCCCGCATCGAGTGCGGGGCTGTCAGGAAGGTGCGTCGGTCCTGGGTCAGTCGGGCGTGTCGCCCAGGATATGCTTCTTCCACAGGTCAATTGCCTGCTCGGGCGGAAGCTCGGCAAGGATGATGATGGGCTGGGTCTGCCGAGCGCGCAGCGAAGCGAAGTACGCCTTGCGGTCCGCGATGGCCTTGAGCTTGATGCCCTTGATGAACAGAAGTTTGCCGTCCTTGATGAACAGCACCCTGTTGCCGATGTCGCGCTTGAACGCGGCTCGCAACTTGCGTTCCCCGTGCATGGCTTCGGCCAGTTCATCGACCAGGAAGTCGAGCGTCATGTCGATGTAGTGAGGGTCTTCGCCCTCCTGGCCGAGGTCGAGCGGAGCAGGCGGCAGACCCTTGGCGAAGGCTTCGGCCTGAGCCAGAAGCGCCTTCTTGCCATCGAGCGCACGCAGGAATGTCGAACCGCCGTTCCCGCCGTTGTGGGCCTCGGCAATGGGAGTGCCGTCGAACACGACAATGGCGGTGAAGCACAGCGTTTCGTCGCTGGCGAAGTCGGACACTCTGAGGTCTTTCAGCGTGATGCGGTCTTGCTTAGTGATGTTTTCCATGGGAAGTCCTGAAATCAACCGGGTGGCGACATGCCCCTGGCGGGACGTGGCGGCCATCCCGTGGGTTGGAGAAAAGAGGCATCGATGCCCCGGTGGGCAGCGTTCGCCGGTGAGATGCCGGGGCGAACTGGCGGGTGGCGCGGGTCGAACCCGCGGCAGCCTTGACACCCTGGCTGCGGGCTGTTGCCGATACATCGGCAATGCAGGAGGGAGAATGGCGCGGCCCGCAGGCTGCGTCGCCGATCAATCCGAAGCGGTCGAGCCCGTCTTGTTCAGGTACTGCACCAGGCGCTGGCCCAGCCATGTCATGCACGGACTGGCACGGCATGCCGCCGACCAGGACGTCGGGCGCCGGCACGGTGCCGGCGCGCACCTGGCGGGCGATCGCGGTCATGCCGCCCAGGTTGGGCACGCGGGGGTAACGGTGGGCGAGCACGGCGCTCGTGAACGGCTCGATTTCGGCGAACCACGCGGCTTCGAGGCCGAGGGGTTGCCAGGCGAGGCTCACGGCCTCGATGCCGCTGCACACGCTGCCGTACAGCAGTGGCGCGGCCTGGGGCGCACCGCGTGAGGTGCGAGGTTGCGGGTTCATAGTCGGGTCTCCTGTTCGTGTGGCCCTGGACCGTGTGGCCGGGCCGGGACGTTGATTGGCAGGAGAAAGGCGCCGAAGGCCCTGCGGCCTTCGGCTCGGGAGGACAGAACCACCCGTGGGCTGATTGGCAGGCCCGGTCGTCGCTAGAACCGTCTGCTGTCAGCAATCACACCCGGCGCATATCGTGGTTGGCGCCGGCATCTTCTGGCGCACATCCGCGCACAAAAGGAGCCCAGTTTTTCGCCGTTGGGCACGGCGTCGAATACCGCTGACCACGAAGGGTCTCCGGGTGGCTCGCGCTACTTGGCAAGCCATCGGGGGACCCTTCGCAGAGGCGGAAGAAATGCAGATCAGCAGAACGCGCGGGTGGCGGTTCGCGGAGAAGCTACCTTCAGGCCCCGCAGCCGGGAACGGCTGGGCGGGACGCGCACACGGACAAGAGAAGGCGTTGCGCGCTGGGCGTCCCGCAGGGCGTGCGGGACACGGGCCACGCCGCCGATGGCGGGCACGGCTCTCGGGGAACGGGGTTGGTCAGGAGCCTTTGCGGCCGCTGCTGTTCCTGCTTGGGGGGCGCGAGGCACCACGCTTGGACGCACCGGATTCGACCGGCAGCGTGCCTTTGCAGTCGGGGTAGCGACTGCACGACCAGAACGGGCCGGTCTTGCCGGTGCGCTGGCGCGTGGGTGCGCCGCACTGCGGGCAAGCGGGCCCGGAGGGAATCTTGATGGACAGCGAAGTACTGCCGTACTGCGCGATCAGCTGCGAAATCCAGGCGGCTTGCTTGCCGATGAACACGTCCAGAGTGAGCTGTCCAGCTTCG
The DNA here is from genome assembly GCF_026802345.1 of Pandoraea sp. XJJ-1. Taxonomy (NCBI): domain Bacteria; kingdom Pseudomonadati; phylum Pseudomonadota; class Betaproteobacteria; order Burkholderiales; family Burkholderiaceae; genus Pandoraea; species Pandoraea sp. XJJ-1. Next base: position 4,393,588 of record NZ_CP113827.1, on the reverse strand, counting down.
ATCATGTCGAGCGCCTGCTCCCACACGGCGGTAGTTCCGGGGTCAGCAATCGCCGCAGGCACGGCGTCGATCAGTGTGAACGCCGTATCCGAAGCACGGATGGAACGGCCCTTCTTCACGAGATAGCCCCGCGTCAGCAGGCCGGTGATGATGTTTGCGCGCGTGGCTTCGGTGCCGATGCCCGTCGTGTCCTTCAACTTCTGTTTCAGGCGCGGGTCGGTCACGAAGCGCGCCACGCCTTTCATCGACTTGACCAGTTCGCCCTGCGTGTAGGGCTTGGGCGGCATCGTCTTGAGCGCCTTGATCTCGGCTTCGGCCACCTGGCACGCCATGCCCTCGCGCAGCGCAGGGAGCACCTGGCTGCGCGCCGTGGCTTCTCCATCCTCGTCCGCTTGCGGCTCGGCCAGCACCAGACGCCAGCCTCTGACGACCACCTGCTTTCCGGTGGCCGCCAGCTTCTGCTGGCCGCAGGAAAGCTCGGCAACGGTGCGGTCGAACTCGTGGTGAGGGAGGAACTGCGCGAGGTAATGCGCGCGGATCAGCCGGTACACCGCCAGTTCCTTCTCGCTCATCGCAGAGAGGTTCGCGGGTTCGAGCGTCGGGATGATGCCGTGGTGCGCCGTGACCTTGCCGTCGTTCCAGGCGCGTGAGCGCTGGGAGCGGTCGAGCTGGCCCATGATGGGATGCAGCGAGGGGTCGGTCTTGAGCAGGCTGTCCAGGACAGTCGGCACTTCCGCGAACATGCTTTCGGGCAGGTAGCCCGAATCGGAGCGTGGATACGTCGTGGCCTTGTGCGTCTCGTACAGGGCCTGGGCGATCTCCAGGGTCTCCTGCACGTCCAGCCCAAGCTGCTTGGAACAAACCTCCTGAAGCGTTCCCAGGTCGAACAGCAGCGGCGGACCTTCGCGCACGCGCTCGGTCTCGACCAATACGACCTGGGCGCTGCCTGCAGCGCGGATCTGCTGCGCGGCCTGCTGGGCGATAGGCTGCTGCAGGCAGCGGCCGGCGTCGTCGGTGCAGCCATCGGGCGGAACCCACTGCGCGCTGAAAGTCTGTCCACCTGCGGAAAGGGACGCGTCGATGGCCCAGAACGGCACCGACTGGAAGGCCGCGATCTCGCGGTCGCGGTCCACGACGAGCTTCAAGGTCGGCGTCTGGACGCGACCGACGGACAGCACGCCGTCGTAGCCGGCCTGGCGCCCGAGCACCGTGAACAACCGGCTGAGGTTCATGCCCACGAGCCAGTCGGCGCGTGAGCGCGCCAGTGCCGAGTAGTACATCGGCAGCGTGTCGGATGAGGGCCGCAGCTTGCCGAGCGCGGTGCGGATCGACGCATCGTTGAGCGCCGACAGCCATAACCGCTCGATGGGGCCGCAGTAGCCGCACAGGTCGATGATCTCGCGGGCGATCAGCTCGCCCTCGCGGTCGGCATCGGTGGCGATGACCAGATGGGTCGCCTTGGCCAGAAGCGCCTTGACGACCTTGAACTGCGTGGCGGTCTTCGGTTTGACATCGACCCGCCACTGCTGGGGAACGATGGGCAACTGCTCCAGCGACCAGCGTTTGAGCGCCGCGTCATAGACCTCGGGAGCTGCCGCTTCTACGAGATGGCCGATGCACCAGGTGACGGTGACGCCGGAGCCGCTGAGACAGCCTTCACCGCGCTGTGTCGCGCCGAGAATTCGGCCAATGTCTTTGCCCTGGGAGGGCTTCTCGCACAAGAACAGCCGCATGTCCGTCCATCCGAATTCCGTGGTTCATTGAGTTGCTGGAATCGAGGATGCCGAGCACCACCAGGGGCAGCAGCAAACAAGCCGCACACGGCGGCGACCACTTTCACGGGATGGAATGGCGGGGACGGGAGTGGCGTGCGGCCGGGAGGGTGCGGTTCGGGAGCCGCGGTTTTCGGGAGCGCGTGGAAGCCGGTGGACGTTGATGGAGCTATCCCCTGGGGATAGCTCGCGAGGGCGTGGGGCGACGGACGACTGCCGCCGCCCCATGCCGGGTCACTTCCTGCGCTTCGGCTCCTTCGGCGCGGCCGGTTCCTGGGCGGCCTGGGGATTCGGCTGCGTGTCCTGCGTGGTCTCCTGCTGCCTGGGGCTGAGGGTCACGGACTCGATGCGGAACGGCAGGATGCCGACACTGCGCGCGTTGATCTGCCAGGTCTCGCGCGGCTGATCCTCGTTGTCCGTCCAGGGTTCGCGCTCCATGCGGCCGACGACCAGCACGCGCATGCCCTTCTGGTAGAGGTCCTTCCAGTGCGCGGCGTCGCGGTGCCAGATTTCCACCGGCGCCCAGAAGCCGCCGCGATCCTCGAAGCTGCCATCCTTCTTGGGAATGGGGTTGTCGAAATAGACGTTCAGGCGCAGAAGGCGGCTGGGCTCGTCGTTGCCGTTGGGGAACTCCCGGTACTCGGGGGGCGAACCGATGTTGCCCTCGCCAGAAAAGTGCGTGCTCATGTTGCAATCTCCGTGGTGGTTGAAAAACCCGCACCTGGTTGGCGGCGGGCGCGTGCTGGGGTGCGTGGCGCGATCACCGATCACGCATGGCGGATGGCATGGACTTGAGCCGGCGCAGGTAGGCGTCTTCCGCCTCGGCGGCCTTGCTGGCGCACTCCTGCGCCTGCCGGCCCAAGGTGTGCAACAAGCTGATCTGCATGTTCAGCGTGATGCGCTGAAGCTCGATGGCGTGCAGGTCGACCAGCAGGTTGACCGGCGTGCTGGTACTCGCCATCAGCTCCTGCCACAAGGCGACGCCCATGGCCGAGCGGTCGTGCTTGCGCCAGCGCAAAAACACCGTGCCTGCGCCAGTGGTCTGCTGGGCCAACTCGATGGGCAGCAGGTGGAAGGGATGCCCGACCGCCTGTGGCAGCACCTGTCGCTGCGCCAAGCCAATCAACTCGTCGCGCATGGCGAAGCACTGGCTGGCCCAGACCTCCAAGTCCCCTTTACCTTTAAAGGGCTTCAAAAGGCCTTTTAGAGAGCCTGCGTGTTCCAGCCGCATGAAGGCGGTCTGTTGCAGCGGGCGGAAGTAGCGGGTGTCGCGGTTCGGGTCGCTCATGCCTGCGCGTCCTCGTCCGCGGTAGTCTCGGGTGCCTCGGTGGTGGTGGCCTCGTCGCTGGGCAATGCGGCTGCGGCAGGACCGTCACCGCGCTGCTGCAGGCCACGGCGCACGATCGGCGGCGCGAACTTCGAGCGGCGCGTGCCTTCCAGCACGTCCTGCGGCAACTCGCCGAATTTCTCCAGCGCCGCCCGTGCTGCGGCATTCTTGGCGGCGAAGTCGTCGCGGGTGCAGCCCGAGTAGCGGTACTGCTGCGCCAGGCTGAAAAGACTGCGCAGTGCATGGGCGCCTTCGTTGAGCCAGCGTTCGAGCGTCGAGCGATCGATCAGCGCGGTGTGGTGCGCGAGGATCAGCTTGCGGGCGATGTCGTCGTAGTCGGCCAGCAGATACACCGCGGCAAAGCCCAACTGCGCATTGACGAACAGCGGCAGCTTGACGGGCTGCACGTTGAGGTTCTCGCCCAGGGTGAGTGCCGGCGGCACGCTCGCCAGGGCCTGGTCCACCTGCTCGCGCAGCGATTGCAGCGTGGCCTTCGTCTGGTCGAGCTTGTCCTCGATGCGCAGCATCCAGAAGTCGCTGTACGGGTCGTCCTGCTCCGAGCCGCGCCGCATCTTGTTCATCTGGGCGATGTAGCCGTTCAGGCCGACGATGCCCGGTCGCCCCTCGGCGGCGGCGCGGCCGTGCCAAATGCGCGAGGCGTGGTGCGTGTGCAGCGTCAGCGACATCGCGCTGCGCAGGGAGCCGAGATTCAGTTGCAGGGGTTCGTTGGTGGTTGCCATGGTGTCCGCTCGTTGTTGGAAAAGAGCGGACAGCTTCGGCAGGTGGCGGAAGGCAGTCAGTCAACAAACCGAAACCCGCCAGTCCCCGGTTCACGCGGCGGGCGCATGCGGCGCGAGCTATCCCCAGGGGATAGCGCCATGGAGCGCCAAGGAACGCTGCACACCTGGATCAGCGTGGACAGGGCCGATCCCACGGCGGGCGATCGAGGCCTGGCGTGCAGCGGTTCGACGTCGTAGCTGTCAGTGGAACTATCCCCAGGGGATAGTTCCATGGAGCGCCAAGGAACGCTGCGCGCCCGGATCAAGCGCGGACAGGGCCGATCCCGCCGCAGGCGATCGGGGCCTGGCGTGCTGCGGTTCGACGTGTAGCCGTCAGTGGAACTATCCCCTGGGGATAGCTCTACGGGAAGCCACTGGCATCCACTTCACCGCCTTGCAGGCCCGCTCACTTGCTGGCGAGCAGGTTGCGCAGCCGCTCGATGTGCTGCCTGGCGACTTCTGGCGGCACCGGCTTGCCCTGCGGCTGGGATGGTGGCGGTGCTGGTGGTGGCCGCTCATTCGGCGGAGCGTGTGCCGATGGCGCGTCTTTCTTGGCCCAGGCGTTGAACTCGCCATGGATGGCCCGCTGGATGATGCCGAACAGATACCCCGCAGGATTGCGGATGCCGTGGCTGCTGCATCGTGCGGCCCATTCGTCCAGCACGGCCTGCCTCAGCGCGGCATCGACCTGCTGCAATGCCACCCGCGCACCTGTTTGCTGCTCTGCCTTCAGTTCCGCGAAGCGTTTGGGCCATTGCAGGTCGCCCAGCGCGCGCGCCTGCGCCTGTGCCTGCGCGGTAGTACGTACTTCATTGATACGACTACTACGTACTGTACGGGCCTGCTTCGGATTCCGAAGAGAGGCGTCTGGCGCGGGTTTCGACCCTGCTTCGGATTCCGAAGTGGGGTCATCGGAATTCCGAAGAAGGCTCGTCGGCCCTTCTTCGGATTCGTGTGCGGCATCCTCCTGTGGATAACTTTCGTGCGCCCCGACGCCCTGGCTGGCGAGGCGCTCGGCCAGGACTTGCAGCCTCGACGGCAGGGTGCGCCCGGCCAGCATCGGGTCTTCGCCGATTTCCTTGAGGGTGTGCAGGCCCACGATCTGCACGGCTTTGGCCGAATGGCCGAGCGCCTGGCTGACGAGCTGCAGGTAGTCCGGGTCGAGCTGCATCGCTTCAAAGGGGGTCAGCGGCTCGTCGTGCAGGACATAGAGATTGCCGAGAATGCGGCCGGTCTTGGCGTCGCGCCGTCGCCGCACCAGGCTCAGCCATCGGGTCAGCCGCAGCAGCGTCAGGGCTCGCGCCACGGTTTCGTGCGAGGCCTGCCCGGCGCAGGGCATCGAGGCCAGCCAGGGCCGCAACTGCTCATAGGTGGGGAATGCGGTCACGCCGTCGTCGTTGAGCATCAGCCGGAACACCTGCCAGGCGTTGCGCTCCAGCGGCGTCAGGCGGCGGTCGAGGAACAGCCGCCGCGGTACAGTCTCATGCCGGTTGCCGCTGAAGAGGAACGCATCGCCGGACGCAGCCGGTGTCGCAGGTGACGGCGCAGATATAGGCATGCGCGTGGGCGTGGGCGGGCTGGGCCTGGGCGCAAGGTCTTTCAGCGCCGCGTCGAACAGGTCAGCGAGTGCGACGGGGCCATGGCGTGGTGCGGTGTCGTCCACGGCCATGGCTCAACCCAGTCCCTGATCGACCCACGACTTGATCGCGGCCCAGACCACCGACAGCGGCAAATCCATGCCTTCGGCGAGGTCCATGGCCGCGTCGAGAATCGAGGTCTCGTCCTCCAAGTCCACATTCCTGCTGCTGGTGAGCGCTTTCCAGCGCCGCCACAGTTCGACGTCCTGCTTCTCGTCCAGGACAGGGTGACGCCCCTTTCGCTTGGGCAGGCCCAGCACCTCACGGCGCAGGGCGACTTCCTGATGGGTCAGGCCATAGAAGCGGCTGACCATCTCCGTGCTGGCCCCCAGGCGCAACATGCGATCGACGGTCGCGATTTCCTTCTCCACGTCCTGCGCCTGCGAGAGCAGACGCCGGAGCACCTCGCGGTTCACGGACACGGAACACCACGAGACATTGGCGTTGGCCAGCACGCTCACCATGGCGGGATGCTTGAGCGCATCCAGCTCGGCCTCGCTGAAGCCCATCGCCTTGCAGCGGCGCAGTTGGCCGTTGCGCAGGTCGTAGAGCGCCTGGGCGATGACGGCTTGATTGAGCGGGTGCGGGGCGGACATGCGGGTCTCCTTCCTTCATGCCCCAGGGCCTGCGACGCCGGATTCCAGGTCCAGCAGGCGCCGGGCCAGGCGCAGCAATCGGAACAGCTTGACCAGCGCGGTGTCGCTCAAGCGGCGTGTCGCATCACCTTGGCCGTGCAGCAGCGCCGGCAGCTCGGCGGCAAGCTGCCCGCCGTCCAGATCGGCATCGGTGAAGCTCTGGCCTGCCAGGCTCGCCAGCAATGCCAGCACGCCGCGGCCCTGGGGTGATGGGGGCTGCGCGCTGGCATGGCATGCGAAGCCCACGCCGTCCGCGCGGTCCTCGATGCACTGATTAAGGCCTGCCTCACCCGCGATCTCGCGTGCGAACTGCGCGATGTGGATGCGCAGGCGATCGGGCGTGTCCAGGCCCGCGTCGATGTGCCAGACGTCGGAAATCGGGTAGAGACCGCCTGCCTGGACGGGAATGGACTGCAAGACGTTGGCCGAGAAATCGGGCAGCGCATCCCCCAGCTCGTCGGCGACCATCCGCTGAATGGATTGCAGCCGCTCCGTCGTAGGTGCGGGCGAAACGATGTGCCCCTGCAGCAGATCACCAGGAGCCGCCACGGGGCTTCCTGCGGGCGAGCCGTCCGTCCCTGAGCTGTCCTTGCGCTCGCGCGACCCAGGTATGGCCGCCGGCGTCGGGGCCGATGGGGCCGGCGCGGCGGGCGGGCGGGCCACGGTGCCAGGCTCAGGAAGTGCGGGCGGTGCCGATGGCGGGGTCGGATCGCTGACCAGGGCGCGATGGCGGCTTTCGGATTCCGTGAGGTCGAGCGCCAGCACGTCGTAGTCGATGCCGAGCAGCTCGGACATCTGGCCGATCAGCTCGTCCTGCACGCGCTGGGGGACGAACTCGTCGGCCTGCGTGTCGAACTGCGACAGCACCTCCTGAAAGAAGTCGTCGAAGTCCTGTACCAGCGTGCGGCCCTTGGCGTAGCGCTCCCACGCGAGCATGCAGGCCTTGCGCATGACCGACAGGCGTTCGACCTGGTGGCGGCCGAGCCCGCCGTAGAGCACGGTCGGGATCGCCGGCAGGAGGTAGCGCACCGCGTCGTTCATGCGGCTGATGTGCGACTGCTGGACTGGGAAGCCATCGGCAGCAAGGCGTCGGGCCAGTTCGGACTGGCTCAGGGTGGTGCCGCTTTCCTGCTCGTAGAACTCGCGCGCCTTCTCGACGCCGAGGGCGCGCTCGATGAAAGTGAGCCCGCCGCGCAATTCGTTCTCGGCCAGGTGGCCGGTCAGCATGACGACTTCGCCGCGGCTGGGCCAGGGCCGGAACAGGCACGAGATGCGGAAGAAGCGCTCGTCCTTGGTCTCCGACCACAGTTCGCGCAGGATGGCCAGCCGCGTATTTCCGCCGTTGCGGATGATGTAGTGGTCGTCGCCGGGGCGCCGGGTGATGGCCGGTGCCGCATCCAAGCCGCGCTCGCGGATGGATGCCTTGATTTCCTCGTAGGCCGGATTGCGCTTCTTGCGCGGGTCGTGGTCGTAGGGACGCAACTGGTCCAGGGTCACGATCATCGGGGTGTCGGCGATCGGGTCGCTCAAGGCCGAGGCTGATGGGCCGCTGCGCTCGAACCCCGCTGCAAGCAGCTTTCCCGCCATCTGCTGGGAGGTCATTTCAGCCATGGCCGCCTCCCTGCGCTTGGGACCGGGCCGCGCGCTCGGCACGGCGGATCTGCGCACGGGCGTTGAGGGCCGCCCGATGGTCGCTTGCCGTCGAACTGGTATAGATCGCGGCGCAGCCTGCCTTGGTGAATTTGAGGTGGCCGCCCGGTGTGCGCTTGACGTGCCAGCCTTCGCTGACGGCGAACTCGATCAGGGCGCGTAGCCGCTTGTGGCCTCGGGCCAGTTCATGTGCGTTCGCCATGAGACCTCCCGGTTTCAACGGGTCGCTGCAGGCGGCCGGACACGCGGGCCAATCGGTCCTGCCATTGCGGGAACAACTCGCTGGCGAGCGCGCGCATGGTGTCGAGCGCAGCGGGGGCGACTCTGCCTGGTGGTTGGCGGTATTCGACCCGATGCACCGGCAAGCCGCGCGTCGCGGCGCGCGGATATGCCTCAATAGCCGGCACGTCGGTGCCCATCACGCGAATGCCGGCGTGGTCCTGAAACAGGTCGCGCAGGGCCTGCTGGATCAGCCTTGCGTTGGCGGATACCGGGTGGACGCGGTTGATGAGCAGGTGCAGCGGCGGCGGCTCGATGCCCAGGTGCCTGTATGGCGCGATGTCTTCGAGCAACTGCATGGTGCCGCGCCGCAGTTCGCGGGCCGCGAGAATCTCCGGGGTCACAGGCGACAGCGCGAGGTCGGAGGCGAGTACCGCCATCTCCAGCAGCACCGAGCGCGCGCCCTGGGTGTCGATCAGTACCAGATCGTAGAGGGGGGCCAGCACTGGCAGCAGGTGCCGCAACCGCAGGCGACCATCCGGCGCATGCAGCAGCAAGGTGTTCAGCTCGCCCCGATGGTCGTTGGACAGCACCAGGTCCAGGCCCGCGATGATCGTGCGGGACACAAGCTGGCTGAGGTCGCGCTCGTTGAAGGCCAGCAACTCGTAGATGCCGCCAGGTGCGCGGTGGCCCAACTCGTAGTAGGACGACAAGGTGGGCTGCACGTCGAGATCGAGTAGCAGCACGCGCAGCCCCGCGTCCGCGGCGAGCCCGCCCAGGTTCGCGGCCGTGGTGGTCTTGCCGACGCCACCTTTGGTTGAAATGATGGATACGACCTGCATGGCGTTCTCCGTGTGAGGATGGGAAGTCCGCGGGAGAACGGGTCAGGCTCGGTTGTTGACGCGCTCGGCGATCCACTGATCGATCTCGATGGAGTCCCAGCCCACAGCGCGCACGCCCAGGCGCAGCGCCTGCGGAAACTGGCGCTTCCTCATCAGGGCGTAAATGTGGGCGCGCTTGAAGCCGGATTTCGCTTCGACTTCTTCCAGGCGTAGGATGCGGCGCTCGTTCGGTGGCAGTGCAGGTGTTTGCGACATGTCGGTCACTCCTGAACGCTCAGTGGCGTTTGTTGGCGTGACCTCTATTCAATAGACCTGGCTGCGGAAAGACATTGCAAATGCAATCTCCGCGATTGCACATACAAGCTGGAAAACTTCAGACTGCCGCGCTACGCACGCGGCGTCTGGCCGTGGCGAACTTGCCATTCAAGGTTCGCTCTGCGATGCCCATGGCGCCGCGGTGATGCGCGACCAAGGCACTGACCACGGCCTCCTGCGTCTTGAAGCTGGAGTAAGGCTTACCCGAAGGCGACTGGCCGAGCATCAGTTCCAGCATGCCTCCAATGATGTTCAAGTAGGTGGCCTCGGCCCGATCACTGATCGGACACTGCGAGCATGCGGGGACCGCCGTGGACTGCTTGAGCAGCCCGTCGTGCTTTTCCTGCAGGTCGCGGAGTTGGCGCTTGGATTGCTCCAGGGCGGATTTCAGTGCGAGCCGTTCGACCAGCATGGCTTGCCCGGTTTCCAGCGAGATGAAGGGATGGGCGATGCGTTCGCTACGGGAGAAGAGAAAACCGGGGCGCTGCTCAGGGTAGTGCTGACGCATCCAGCGCTTCAGATCGACGTGGCGTACCGTCAGATCAGGGGCGTCGATCAATGCGGTATCGCGTGAAGTGATGCCGTTCTGCCCGAAGGGCAGTTCCCCATTGAGGATGCCGTCGTAGATGCGGTCGGTGTACAGCCGCAGTTCGCCCCAGCGTGGGCAATCCAGCGACTGAGGCAGGTTCCTTGGCGACGAAATCGAGGCCAGGATCACCTGCTCGTACCGCAGCAGTCCGGCCCAGCGGATGGACGCTTCGATCGGGCGGTAGAACACCTTTGATGATGGCGCATCATTCTTGTTCTCGTGCATGCTCCGTCTCCTTCCAGGAGAAGAACTACATGACCGACTCCTTTGCCGCCGTCCTCATGGTCGGCCTGTGGTCTGTGCAGGAAGCGAGTCCAGAGGCTCGCTTGAGTACTTCTCGCCAGTTCGCGCTACTGGTAGCCGTTGTGTGGTCGATGTGCAAAAATCTATCGATCGCTAGAAGGTGCGAGCGTCGGTACGCAGGTTCGACAGTGACGCTCACGCTATCAGGGTCGTAAGAAGTTACGGCTCCTGCAAAACCGTCTCGGTATGGCCTGATATGCCAACGGTTTCACGAGGCGCGAGAGGGATGGCAATCGTCGTTCAACGTGCGGGCAGTCGCGGAGAACCCTTGCCTGTCATGCTTGCCCCGGCATCCTGATATATCGATAAAGAATCGCGCGCCGACGCGCCACCGCTACGGTGTGCGTTCTTCCTACGCGACTTGTGCGGATGAAGCGTCGCGCAGCGATGCGCAGTGCGTGCCGCTACACGGCGGCATCCGACCTGCGCCGCGACACCAGAAGCATCTGTCTTGTCGGCATCGCGGCGGGGATGTGGGACCAGAGAACGCTGCGTGGGTGGCCAGTCCGAGTCCGTCCCGTCTGGCGATGTGCCGAGCGCGTGTCTTGTGTGCTGAGTGCGGGTCTATGGACGCCAGTGGAACTCTTTGGACGATATTGTTGGCGGGGGCGAAAAACTAGGCTACAATTTAGGTCTTCGCTGACCACCTCGGCGAAGAAACTGTTCGGGAAACAACGACTTACGTGCCTAGTGCAAGTCTCGTTTCCCGCTCCAGTTTTCACACTGGACATTGAGTGAAGCAATCCTTGGTGTTCGGTGTCATGCGGGAGTAGCTCAGTTGGTAGAGCGCAACCTTGCCAAGGTTGAGGTCGCGAGTTCGAGACTCGTCTCCCGCTCCAAATCCAGAGGGAAGCCTGGCTTCCCTTTTTATTTGCCGAAAAGCCCGCGGCGATCGATCCGAAGGGCGCCCTCGATGGCAACACCGAGCGGTTACAATGCGGCATATCCCAATGGCGGGATGGCAGAGTGGTCATGCAGCGGCCTGCAAAGCCGTGTACGCCGGTTCGATTCCGACTCCCGCCTCCAAAATTCAAAAGCCCTGACTTGTCAGGGCTTTTTCTTTTTCCGCCGTTGATACGGCGCGTCCATGCAGATGCTGGTGCGCTGTCAAGTGCCGCTCGTTCATAGCGTTGCGCGGCTCACCCATGTCAGCATCATGGTCCGTTGAGAATTGCCGCATTAATATTCTGAGAACGATCCCAGGCATCGGAAATCGATGAAAGACATGACCGTCCCGAAACTGTTTTGCGTGAGCGCATTTTTGACGAGCACGCATTGCCGATGCTGGAACGGGCTAGTGATGCACGTGTTTGCATTGGCCAGACACGCACGGATTGCCCGCCAGCTTCGCAAGCGCTTGGGCATGGCGCAGCACCTCGCGAACCTCCAAAGGCCCACCGTGACCCATGTGGAACCGCTTGCCGCCGCTCTGCACCATCCGAATCAGTTCACGCGACACCGTGGCGGGGTCATCTTCAAACGGCGGTCGAATGGCTCGCCCCTTTCGAATCACGCCACCGATAAGGATGCCTGAGGCGATCAGGTCGCCAACCATCATGTCCTGGGACGACAACTCCACGGCAATCGAGCCGGGCGTATGGCCGCCCGTATGCCGCACGATGCCATCAACCCCGAAGTCGAGCAGGTTCACCGTGTGGCCGTTGCTCATCATGATGTCCGGGACAAAGCCGTCGTATGGTTCATGCGGAACTGGCGTCTTGAGAAACAGCTTGCCGACCCAGCTCGTCGTGCAATAGGTCATCGGCTCCTTGCGGCTGTAAAAATCCGCGTCATTCTGATGCGCCAGAATGGGCGCGCCCGACAATGCGCGCACACGTGCCGCGCTGCCGGCGTGATCGGTATGCGCATGCGTGACAACGATCAACTTGATGTCGCGAAACGTCAGGCCGTGTTCGGCGAGCACCTTGCCGATCTTGAGCTCCGATCCGGGAATGCCGGTGTCAATGAGTACACAACCGGCCTCGCTGCGGATGAGATGGGCGTTGACCATACCGAAAGGCAAGATCGGAATGGTAATGATCTGGGTCTGAAACATGACGTAATCCTTGGATAGGCAAGTAGACGGTGGCATGCGGTCTATGGTGTCGTGGCGAAGTCTTCGTCATCGCTGCGATGCGGTGCGAAGCGTTGCGTGGTGCCCGCGATCATGTTGCGCTCGGCAGGAGGCGCTTCCGCAGGCTCGATCAGTGCGGGCGTTGCAGCTGCTAACGGCGTGGCAAAGTCCCGGATCAGGTCTGACAGGTCGCCCGGTGCTTCCAGGGGCGAGAGATGGCCGATGCCCGACAAAATATGCAAAGTGGCGTGCGGTATGCGCGTCATCAACTCCTGCCGCAGCACAGCAGGGGGATCGACCTGATCTTTTTCGCCTGAAATGACGAGTGTGGGAACGCGAATCAGTGCGGCTTGCGCGCTGATGTCTTCCTGGCTGGCGGCCAGCGGCCACGCCACTTTGGCTGCGGGCGCTCCGCGCAGGCTGTCCTGCACGACGGTTTCCAGATCGTCCGGCTGAAGCGGACTGGCTGCCAGCACCTGCCGGACGGTGGCCAGGATGCTTTCCCGGCTATCGTAGGCGCTGACCATGTCTTGCCTGACGGCAAGCGGCACGCGCATCGGCGATGGCGGCGATGGTGCTACCAGCACCAGTCCCGCCAATCCTGCCGGGTGGCGCGATGCCAGCAGTTGCGCGACTTTGCCACCCATCGAATGCCCGACCAAGAGGTAATGGTCGAGGCCGAGGCTTTCGATCAGCCGTTGGGCATCGTCGGCCAGCGTCGCGAGCGTATAACCACTGGATGGTTTGTCCGACTGGCCCCAGCCGCGCTGATCGAGCGCGATGGTGCGAAAAGCGGGCCTGAGGCGCTGGGTGACATGCCGCCACGTGCGCGACGACCCGCCCCAGTAATGCAGGAACACGAGCACCGGAGCGGTTATCCCGAGATCCTCGACATGTAGTTGGACGGTGTCCGAAAGGGTGTTCATGAAACGGCTCCTGAAACAGGCTGGCAGTGAGGATATTGCGGCTGTGGTGATCTCAGGCGGCGGCCTGAAGGATGAAGTCAGCGACGACAACGGGATGCGACAACATCGGCACATGGCTGGAAGCAACACGCTTGACCGTTGCATTCATGCGCGCGGCCATGCGTTCCTGATCCACGCGCAGGATGGCCTGATCGTCTTCGCCAATCAGGTAGAAGGTGGGACGACTGCGCCATGCGGCCTGTGTCAGCGTGCCGCCGAGCGCCGCGCCGTTGATCGGGCCTTGCGTGGCATGGACGACTGTCTGCTCGGCGGGGTCGAGGTCCTGTGCGAACAGGGTGGCGACGCCTTTGGCGGTGAGCGACAGGAACCCTTGCGCGTCGGGCCTGATTTCGTCGTTGAGCGGGGCGGCTTCGAACTGGGCGAAGAGCGAGCCGGCTGATTCGCCCGCGTCCGGCGCAAAGGCGTCGATGTACACGAGCCGTTTGACCTTGGGATCGTTGCCTGCCTGCCCGATCACCGCGCCCGCATAGCTGTGACCCACCAGAACCACATCGCCCTGCGCCAGCGCGATGGCACGCCCAACCGCCGCGACATCGGCCTCGAAACTGGTGAGCGGAAGCTGGACAGCAGTGACGGCCATGCCCTTGGCGGCCAGCAGAGGGATGATCCTGGCCCAGCTGGAGCCATCAGCCCAGGCGCCGTGAACGAGGATTACGTTAGAGATCGAGTTGGATACAGAGGCAGTCATCGCATTTCTCCTTGAATATATGGTTTGTGGGAAGAGGCTTAGCCGTGCCAGTGTGAGCAGCGGATGACGGCGCAGAAATTCCCGCGATGGAAGTGCGGCGCCTTGTCGGCGATCACATCTGCCTTGACGTTGCCGAATGTGGTGTCGGGCTTATGCTTGATGCCGTCGTAGAAGGCCTGGATGATGTCTTCCTTGAAGGCGGGGGTGCGTGGAAAGGCGGCGACCACGGCCTCACGGATGTCTGAGGGATAGCGGTCATAGGTCAGGCCCAGCACGTCCATCTCAACGCCTGCGGTGGTAAGGGCGATCACCGGATGCATGAATTCGGGTACGCCCGGCGTGGTGTGCAGCGCAATGCCGGTCCACACCTTTTCAATGTCGGCGGGGTCGAGCTTGTAGCTTTGCAGGAAGTCGCGGGCGGCGTTCGCCCCATCCACTTCGAAGCGCAGGTCGGCGCTGCTGTGCGACGGCATCAGACCGACATCGTGGAACATCGTCGCCGCGTAAAGCAGCTCCGGATTGAAGGTCAGTCCGCGTTGCTGCCCGGCGAGGGCGCCGAAGAAATAGACCCGGCTCGAATGGTTGAACAGCAGCTCGGTCTCGGTATCGCGCACAAATTCGGTGATCGCCCGGGCCAAGGCGCTGTCGGGAATGGCAATGCCATTGATGGCCGGCGTTGCATGATGATGGTGGGTCAAGATGGTTCTCCGTAGGTAGCGAACTTGGCGGGTATCGGATGAATGCGCCAGCGACGGTGCTGACGGCCATTGCCGTGGATCGAATGCGTGGTTTGGCTGGCGCCCGACTAGGACCTCGCAGCCGACCTAGTCATCATCGCGACAATCCGGTGTGGCAGCAATCGCATTGATCCGCGAAAAACCGCCAAGCGTGAGTGATAAACTGCCAGCGGCGTTTCGGGCGAATGGGAGTCCGAAAAACGGATCAATCTTGGCGCGGGGGCACGGGTACTGATGGCAAAGCGAGAAGTTGCAATCGTCATTTTCGACGGCGTTCAAGCGCTTGACGTAGCCGGCCCGCTTGATGTCTTCACGGCAGCCAATGGCTTCTTGCCGGAGCAGGACCATTACCAATGCGTTCTGGTGGCAAGCAACACACAGCGCCTGCGCAGTTCCAACGGAATGTGGATGATGGCTGATCTGAGCTTCGATCAGGCAGACCGCGCTTTTGACACGGTGCTGGTGGCAGGCGGCCCGCACCTTCCCGCAAGTCCACCCGACGATGCCTTGTCGGCATGGCTGAGGCGATGGGGTGTCGCGGCCCAGCGATATGGCTCGATTTGCACGGGCGCTTTTGCGCTAGGCCATGCCGGACTGCTCGATGACCGAACCGTCACGACGCATTGGATTTGTTCGGAGCAGCTCGCAACGCAGTTCCCTGCAGCGCGGGTGGAGCATGACCGGATCTATTCTCGTGACGATCGCTTGGTGACCTCCGCCGGCGTGACGGCCGGCATTGACCTCAGCCTCTCTCTGGTGGGTGAAGATCACGGACCTGCGCTTTCTCTCGCATGCGCCAAGGCGCTCGTTGTTATCGCGCAGCGCCAGGGAGGCCAATCTCAGTTCAGCCCCCTGTTGATTTCGGCCCGTGACCCGGAAACTCCGCTGGGCAGGGTGCAAACCTACGTAATGGAACATATCCGCGAGGCGTTCCCGGTTGAGCGGCTCGCTGATATCGGCGGTGTAAGCCCGCGTAGTATTGCGCGGCTCTTCGTGAGTGAACTGAGCGTAACCCCGCATGAATTCGTGGAAGGGGTTCGCCTGGATCAAGCTCGCAAACTTCTGGAATCCACCGAGGCGGCCCTCAAGACCATCGCTTTCGACTGTGGTTTTACCAGTCCCGACCATATGCGCAGCGCGTTTCAGCGGCGACTCAACGTCACGCCTCAGCAATATCGAGGAAGCTTCAAAACCGTGTAGAAGAATTTGCCTCGGTGAAGTTGGCCCTTCGTTGTTGAACGGCTCACTCGCCGGCAGTTTCGCGCAACACTCATGCCGCCGCGCCGAGGCGCGCGACTACCTGAGCGCGTGGTGACCAAAGCGTTCAACGAGAAAATCAATGAACGCGCGTGCGCGTGCCGACTGATTCAGTTTGTTCGGGTAGTAGACGAACAAATCGGCATCCGGCGGAACGTGTTCGGGGAGTACCGCGCGCAGTCGCCCGCTCTCCACGAGATCCACCGGCCGATCCGTCACGTCCAATTGCACTTCCACGTGGGGGTGCCGCTTGGCGAATTCGGAAAGGAGCGGCGCAATCACGGTGCGCCCGAACCCCATGGGCGCGTTGACGCGCAACAGGCCTCGCGGCACTGACCGGCTCGACGATACCGCATCCTCCATCTCTCGGATCTCGGCCAGGATGCGCGTCGCATGAACTTACGTGGGGGGGCGCAAGCGACGGGCGGGCGGTGCGGACCGACCGGCATCGGCCAGCAACGTCGCTTTGCCCCTCCGCCATTGCGTCAACCGATGGAGGGGCGTGCGGTGGCGCGTCGTGACAACAGCATCAGCACTGTCAGCACGCAAAAAATGGCGCCTGCGTAAAACGTCGCCATGGCGCCGACCCGATCCCACAGCATGCCGGCAATGACGCTCGACCCGAGCGTGACGATGCCGCTCACCAGGTTGAAAACACCAAAGGCCGTCCCCCGCAATTGGGCCGGCGCCGTCTGGGCGACCATCGTGGCAAGCAGCCCCTGGGTCATGCCCATATGCAATCCCCAAAGGGCGACACCGACGAGCAGTACCGTCCAATGGTTGCCGTGCGCGAGCACGATGTCGGACGCGAACAACATCACAAGGCCCGCGATGAGCAATCGGGTGTGGCTCATCTGGTCGGCGAGCTTTCCGAAGGGATAGGCCGACAGCGCATAGACGGCGTTCATTGCCACCATCACCAGCGGCACCCATGCGACAGGCACGCCGCTGTCCATGGCCCGCAGCACCAGGAATGCTTCGCTGAATCGCGCCAGCGCAAATACGCCCCCCACGCCGACGACCCACCAATAGTCGCGTCCGAGGCGTTTTGCGTTCTCCCAGCGAATCGGGTTGACCCGCTTGGCCCCGCGGTCGTGAGCGGGTTCTTCAATGCCCAGCGTGAGCAGCGCCACGGCGATCACGCCGGGGATCATGGCCAGCCAGAAGGCCAGCCGAAAGTTGTCCGATCCTGCGAGCATGATGAGAACCGCCAGCAACGGTCCCAGGAACGCGCCCACCGTGTCCAGTGCCTGTCGCAAGCCGAACGCCGCGCCGCGCAGGTGGGGTGGCGTAACGTCGGCCACCAGCGCGTCGCGTGGGGCACCGCGTACGCCCTTGCCAACACGATCGAGCACGCGCGCGGTCACGACAACCCCGATCGTGGGCGCGATGGCGAACAACGGTTTGCTGATCGCACCGAGACCGTATCCCAAGACCGCAAGCCACTTGCGATTACGCAAATAATCGCTGAGCGTTCCGGAAAACACTTTCACGATTGGGGCCGTGGCTTCGGCGATCCCTTCGATCAGGCCGATCGTCGTCGCGCTCGCGCCGAGACTTGCCATCAGAAACATCGGCAGGAGGCTGTGGATGATCTCGGATGAAATGTCCATGAACAGACTGACGAAACCGAGTATCCACACGCTTCGTGGGATCTGTTGCAGTACCTTCGTTCGCGGGTTGGCTGACATCGAACATTTCCGAGGGGCGGCGGAATCGAGTGGGGGGCTGGACCTGCCTCCCACAGGGTAAACCACCTGCAGGTTAGCTGGCAGGCACGTTTTCGGCTATTACTATTGTTGGGATTGCCCTGCCGCCGGAGCGACTGCTGCTGTGCGTCGTCGCCCTGCCAGGGGGCAACCGCGGAACGACGTGTCCGAGCGTGCCGGCTGGAAAGCGCCCGAACTCTTCTCTACAATGAAAATCCGCACTCGAAGCCGAAACCGAACATCGGCTTGCGAGCCCGCCGGCTGCGCTGGCGAACGCCGGCAATCAAGGAAGGCAACCATGTCGACACTGATCGAAACGATGACGGGCGCGATCGACGGCCTACTGCCGGAACTCGAGGCGATCTACAAGGACCTTCACCAGCATCCGGAACTGTCGATGCAGGAAGTCCGCACCGCACGGATCGTGGCGGACTACGTCGAGAAGCTCGGCTATGAAGTCGCGCGCAACGTGGGCGTGACCGGAGTGGTGGCCGTGCTTCGCAACGGCGCCGGGCCGACGGTGATGCTGCGTGCCGACATGGACGCGCTGCCGATGGCCGAAGCCACCGGACTGCCCTATGCCAGCACGGTGAGCGCGAAGGATGAAGACGGCGTCGAGGTCGGTGTCGCACACTCGTGCGGTCACGATATGCACGTGACCTGGCTGATGGGCGTCGCGCGACTGATGGCCGAACATCGCGACGCCTGGCACGGCACCCTGATGGCCGTTTTCCAGCCCGGAGAAGAAGTCGCCCGCGGCGCGCGCAGCATGATGGACGATGGGATGACGCAGCGCTTTCCGAAGCCCGACGTGATTCTCGGCCAGCACGTGATGGTCGGCGCGGCGGGCACGGTGGGCTATCGAAGCGGCACGATTCTCTCCGCCGGCGACAGTCTCAAGGTCAAGCTGTTCGGCCGTGGCTCGCATGGGTCGCAGCCCCAGACGTCGATCGATCCGGTCATCATGGCGGCGTCCACGACGCTGCGCCTGCAGACGATCGTGTCGCGCGAAATTTCGCCACGCGACAGTGCGGTGTTGACCGTCGGGGCCCTGCAGGCGGGAACGAAAGAAAACATCATCCCCGACGACGCCACGCTCAAGCTCAATGTGCGCACATTCGACGAAGACGTGCGCGAGTACATGCTCGGTGCGATCCGTCGTATCTGCTGTGCGGAGTGCGCCGCCTCGAACGCCCCGCGCGATCCGGAGTTCACAACGCTGTCGAGCTATCCGCTTACGGTCAACGATGCCGCGACCCACGCGCGCCTGCTTGCCGCCTTCGAAGCCCATTTCGGCGAGCGCGTTTATGAAACGCAGCCCGCGGCGGCCAGCGAGGACTTCAGCGTGTTCGGCCGTGAATGGAACGTGCCCTATGCCTTCTGGTTCGTCGGCGGCACCGATCCCGAGGTGTTCCGGCGCGCCGTGGCGGCGAAGCGGATCAACGAGATTCCGAGCAATCATTCGCCGAAATTCGCACCAGTGATCGAGCCAACGCTGCGCACCGGGTTGGAGGCCATGCTGTGCGCCGCCGGCGTGTGGCTCGCCCAACACGACGCAGCGGCATGAATTCCCACACGGTCTATCTCGTTCTCGACCTGATCGGTACCTTCGCCTTCGCGCTCAGCGGCGCGGTCGCGGCGCGTCAACGGCGACTCGATCTCTTCGGCATTGCGGCAGTGTCGTTCATGGTGGCTTGCGGCGGCGGTATCATCCGCGATGTCTGTATCGGCGCGATTCCGCCCACCGGACTCTCGAACTGGCGCTATCTAGCGGTGTCGTTGCTGGCATCCGTCGTGGTAATTGCCGCCTACGCGCCGGTTCGCCGGATGCACCAGCCAGTGCTCTTCTTCGACGCGATCGGGCTCGGCCTGTTTGCGGTCTCGGGCGCGCAGAAGGCACTGGCCTTCACACACAGCGCCGAACTGGCGATTCTGCTGGGGATCGTGAGCGCGGTCGGTGGCGGCGTCATGCGCGACGTGCTGCTATCGCGCGTGCCATCCATTCTGGACCGGGAAATTTATGCCTCGGCGGCGCTTGTCGGCGCGGGCGTGCAAGTCGGTTTCTTCTATGCGGGATGGACGGACTGGTGGACGCCGTGGTTTGCCACGTTTGCCTGCGTCGCGCTGCGTCTCGCGTCACTTCGTTTCGGCTGGGGGCTGCCGGTATTCGGCAAGCCGCGCGTGATCGACGGCCCCGACGGAAAGTAGTGGGGCTTCCGGCAGGCAGGACCGCGGAACACAACCGGCCGTCAAACGTCGACTGTCAAAGGCGCTGTGCTCGCGTGCCGGGCTGCGGCATTACGCTTGCGGACCGGCCGATTCCTGCGCGCGACGCAGACGCTCGCGGCTGTTGGTGAGGTGCGTGCGCATGGCCGCGCGCGCCGCTTCCGGATCGTGTCGCGCAATGGCGTTATAGATGTCTTCGTGCTCGCGATTCACGCGATTGAGATACGACACCTGGTCGTCGTCGGCGAGCTCGGCGGAATTCACGCGCGTACGTGGAATGATCGTGTTGCCGAGCTGCTCGAGAATGTCGTGGAAATAGCGGTTGCCGGTAGCGTTGGCCACTTGCAGATGGAACGCGACGTCGGCCGTCACCGCATTGCCCGTGCGTTGGCGCACGTGCATCTCGAAGTCGTCCAGCGCCTGACGCATCAGCTTGAGCTGTGTGTCGGTACGGCGATTCGCCGCCAGCCCGGCCGCTTCCGTTTCCAGCGAAATACGCAGCTCCAGGATCGCCATCACGTCGAGCATTGTGAGGATGCGGTTGGTGTCGACCTGCAATGAATTCTCGCGCGGCGCTTCGAGCACGAAGGTGCCGATGCCGTGGCGCGTTTCCACCAGTTGCGCGGCTTGCAGTCGCGAGATCGCTTCGCGGACCACGGTGCGGCTCACGCCCAGGCTTTCCATGATGGCCGACTCGGTCGGCAGCTTGTCGCCCGGGCGGAACGTCCCGCTGCGGATCTGCTCGGACAACGCGCTCACCACCTCTTCCGTGAGGCTGCGAGACTTGCGGCGAGGACGTGCGGGCAACGGGCTGGTCATGGACATGGCGTTGGTTGGAATGTTGGGTGACGACAGAACGCCCCCAGTTTACCTTATCGCCGGTCGCATACATACGACAACCGATAAGAATCGACCGCCAACGCCACCCCCTAATCGGTATCAGGCATTGGCGGCCGAAAGTACCACCTCGTGCGACTTCTCGCGACCACTCAT
The DNA here is from genome assembly GCF_026802345.1 of Pandoraea sp. XJJ-1. Taxonomy (NCBI): domain Bacteria; kingdom Pseudomonadati; phylum Pseudomonadota; class Betaproteobacteria; order Burkholderiales; family Burkholderiaceae; genus Pandoraea; species Pandoraea sp. XJJ-1. The sequence continues at coordinate 4,372,850 of NZ_CP113827.1, read as the reverse complement.
GACTGCCTGGGCCGGCACGCGCACGGCGCCAGCCCGGACAGCTTTCCTACGGACGAACCCGCGTCAGAAATCGACGCGGATCCCCAGCATGCCGACGACCTGCGAACTCGTCGCCGACGGCGTGCTGTTCTGCGAGTCGCCCACCGCCGGGCCGGCATTGATGATGCTTGCCGCATTGGCCGAGAGCGACTTGCCGTTGGCGTGCTGCCAGGCTTCGAGCGCGTACAGCGAGGTGCGCTTCGAGAGCGAATACACTTGCGCAAGCGAGACCTGATGATAGGTGGCGGCATCGGTGATGCCGTTCGCCTTCGAGGCCGCCGTGTAGCTGTACGCCGCCGCCAGACGCCACTGCGGCGACACGACCCACGACGCATGCACGCCCGCGGTGTTGAAGATGGCGGTGTCATGGAAGAGCGACGCCGCGCCCGGCTTGTACTGCACGTTGCTGTAAGTCGCGCCCAGCGTCACGCTGCCGATCGTGTAAATACCGGCCACGGCGATGTGTTGCAGCACATCGGCGGTGACATAGCCCTGGTTGAGGGAGGACGTGCCCGGCGTGCCGGTCGACGCACCATTCCACGTCGCCCCGCTGCCGCCCACGTTGTTCAGGCGCAGGTAGCCGGCGGCCAGCGAGAGCGGGCCACCGTCGTAGCGCAGCGCGCCGGAGTAAGTGTTGCCCTTGCTGAACGCACCGGCCTGTCCGCCAAAGCCATATTGCAGGCTGGCCGTCACGCCCCACATCACCGGCGACGTGTAGGTCACCGAGTTGTTGATGCGGATGGTGGTGTCGAGACCGTCGATATCGCCCGGGTGTGCGCCGGTCGCGCCCGTCACGTAGGTCGTCGGGCCGATGGTGCCGACCATCAGGTAGTACGGCGTGTACTGACGGCCGATGGTCACCGTGCCGAGCCGATCGTTCTTCAGGCCGACGAAGGCTTGACGATTGAACATCGAACCGGACGCGCCGAGTGTGCCATTGTTGAGGTCGAAACCGTTTTCCAACTGAAACAAGGCCTTGGTGCCACCGCCCAGATCCTCGGTGCCGCGCAGGCCCCAGCGACTCCCCGCCAGATTGCCGCTGCGCAGATAGGTGTTCGACTTGCCGTTCTGGTTGCTGCTGTACGTCATGGCATCGTCGACGATGCCATACAGCGTTACGCTCGACTGCGCAAACGCCGGGACGGCGCCAGCGGCGAGCCCGGCCAATACAAGCCCGGCAAACAATTTCGAATGTCTCACGACTTCTCCTTTTGTGGTGTGTTTTCTTGGACTTCGCTTGAAACGTTGTTGCATGCTCACGGGGGACTAAAAACGGGGTGCCCGGCCGCTCCAGTCGGGTTGGTATTTGCGCATCTGGATGGCGTCGTTGCGAGTGCGCACGCCGCAACGCAGAAACTGCTCGTGCAACTTGGCCAACTGGTCCTGATCGATCTCGAGACCCAGCCCAGGGGCCTGCGTCACGGCGACTGCGCCATTGCGAATGGCGATCTTGCCGCCGCGCACGACTTCCTCGTCCGGCGCTTGCCACGGGTAATGCGTATCGCAGGCGTACGACAGGCGCGGCACGCTGGCGGCCAGATGCGTCATGGCCATCAAGCTGATGCCGAGGTGGGAGTTGGAATGCATCGACAGTCCGAGATCGAACGTCTCGCACATGCGCGCGAGCAGTTGGGTGTCGCGCAATCCGCCCCAGTAGTGATGGTCGGAAAGGATGATCTGCGCACCATTCAGTCGCACGTTCTCGCGGAACTGCCGCAGGTCGGTCACGACCATGTTCGTGGCGAGCGGCATGCCCGTGGCGCGATGCAGTTCCGCCATGCCTTCCAGTGTGGGCGTCGGATCTTCGTAGTACTCGAGATCGCCGGCGAGTTCGCGGCCCATTGCGATCGCAGTGGCGAGCGACCAGTTGCCGTTCGGATCGATGCGCAACGGCTTGTCCGGAAAGGCGCGCTTGAGCGCCTTGATGCACTTCACCTCTTCCGACGGTTCGAGCACCCCGGCCTTGAGCTTGATGCTGCCGAAGCCGTGGGCGTCGATCATCGTGCGCGCCTGGGCAACGAGTTGTTCGGCGTTGAGCGTTTCCCCCCAAGGGTCGAGCGGATAACCGGTCGCCGGCATGTCGATGTGCTGCGCGTACTTGAAGAACAGATACGCGCTGTAAGGCACCTCGGGACGGACTGCGCCGCCGAGCAGTTCGACCAGCGGAATACCCAGATGACGCGCCTGCAGATCGAGGAAAGGCACCTCGAACGCGGCGTAGATCTTCTCGGCGTCTTTGCGCGGATCGGTGCCCGGCGCGAGTTCGTATTCCACGCGCTCACCGCGCACGCCCTGACGCACTACCGCCGCGACGCGCGCGCGCAAGCCGTTGGTGTCGAACGGATCCATGCCGATCAGGTGCGCTCGGGTGCTGTCAAGCAACGCCAGCACTGGCGCGTCGCCGTACGTTTCGCCGAGGCCCACGTGACCGTTATCGGTCTCGATCTCGATGATCGAACGCAGCGCATACGGCTCGTGAATGCCGGCCGCGTTAAGCAACGGTGGGTCGCGAAAAGCGATGGGGGTGATCGTGATGCGGCGAATTTTCACAGCGACTCATCCTCCGGCTCCAGGGGGAGCAGGGCAAGGGACGGAAACGCAAATTGCGTTTTGTGGACTACTTTTACGTCATCGTATGACTGGCCGTAATTTAGGTGACGGACGGGACGTCTCTCTATCGGTGAAATCCCTGATGTGTATCGAAAGATCCCACTAAAATCCCCGGAATTTCGACAAATAATCAATCGAATAGGAATCTCTTAGGGAAATCTCTGAGATGTTCCGACGTGTCTCCTGATTGCAAATTCACCTTTCAAGTCATATGATGACTTACGAGAAATTCAACACGAAGAGGAGACAGCATGACCTTCAGCCGCAGAGGATTCTGGCAACGCACGCTTGGCGCACTGGCATGTGCGACCGTATTGGGAAGCATCGCGAGTACCGCAACCGCTGCGCCGGTCGCGCTGAACATTGTCGACGTGGCGGGTAACCTCGCCCTCACGCAGAAGGGCTTCGAGGCCTTCCGCGACAAGTACCCGGATCTTGTTTCCAAGATCACGTTTACCAACGCGCCCGCTCCACAACTGCCGGGCAAGATCAAGGCCATGCAAGCGGCGGGTCGTTCCGACATCGACATCGTGCTCACGGGTACCGATGCGCTTGCCGCCGGTATTCAGCAAAACCTCTGGCAGCGTCTGCTGCCTGATGACAGCGCAAAGCTGCCGGGCGTACTCGACAAGTACTCGCCTAACGTGCGCGCGATGCAGGAACTCTCAAAGGGCTACGGTATTACCGTGACGTATAGCCCGGGAGGACCGCTCATTGAATACAACCCGGCCAAGGTCAGTCATCCGCCGAAGACAGCCGCCGAGCTGCTCTCGTGGTGCAAGGCCAATCCGGGAAAGCTGATTTATGCACGTCCGGCCAACTCGGGCCCGGGCCGCGCATTCCTCATGGGGTTGCCGTATCTGCTGGGCGACAAGGACCCGCACGATCCGATCAAGGGCTGGGACAAGACGTGGGCGTTCCTGAAGGAACTCGACTCGTGCATTCCCTATTACCCGGGCGGCACGTCGGCGGTGATGAAGGAACTGGGTGAGGGCAGTCGCGACATGACCGTGACCATGACGGGTTGGGACATCAACCCGCGTGCCTTGGGCATCGTGCCGGCAAGTTTCAAGGTGCAGGCCTTCGACAAGTTCACGTGGGTCAATGATGCGCATTACATCGTCGTGCCCAAGGGCGTTGCCAAAGAGAAGATGGAAGTCATTCTCAAGCTGATCAACTTCATGCTCGAGCCTGCGCAACAGGCGCTCGCCTACGACGACGGCTACTTCTACCCGGGCCCCGCCGTGAAGGATGTGCCGCTGTCCGCCGCGCCGGCGAAGAGCCAGGAAGTGATTGCGAAGTATGGCCGTGCGGAATACGCGAAGCTCATCGCCGACTTCCCGCATGCCGTGCCGCTCGATGCGACCGCAATGGTCGCCGCATTCCAGAAATGGGATGCCGAGATCGGCGCGCGCAAATCGAAGTGACCGGAGTGATCGGAGTCGTCCATGAAGCACAACTTTCAACACCTGCGCCTCGACAACGTCGCGCGCGCTTTCACCAACGCGGAAGGTCAGTCCGTGGCCGCCTTGAACGGCCTGGACCTGACCATCGAGCGCGGCGAATTCATCGCGCTGCTGGGGCCGTCGGGATGCGGTAAATCCACCGCGCTCAACTGTATTGCCGGACTGACGCCGCTGACCGGCGGCGCCATCTGGCTAGACGACGAGCGCATTGACGTGCTGCCAAGCGAGAAGCGCGGCTTCGGCATGGTCTTTCAGAACTACGCGCTGTTTCCGCACATGAGCGTGCTCGATAACGTGGGCTTCGGCCTGCGCATGCGCGGCATGCCGCGTGCGGAGATCGAGAAGCGGGCCCGTGCGGCCTTGCAACTCGTGCAGCTCGTGGGGCACGAGCGCAAGCTGCCGGGCCAGCTCTCGGGCGGGCAGCAGCAGCGCGTGGCCATTGCTCGCGCCATCGTGATCGAGCCGCCCGTCGTGCTGATGGACGAGCCGCTCTCGAACCTCGATGCGAAGTTGCGCATCGAGATGCGCGCCGAGATTCGCCGCATTCACGGCGAACTCGACCGCGCTACGATCTACGTGACGCACGATCAGGACGAAGCGCTCTCGATGGCCGACCGCATCGTGGTGATGAAGGAAGGCGTCGTGCAGCAGATCGGCGTGCCGCGCGATGTTTATTGCCGTCCGCGCAATCTGCATGTGGCGCGCTTCATGGGCTATCGCAACGTGTTCGACGTGTCGATCACGTCGGCGCAGGGCGATCGCGCCCGTGTGTCGAGCGGTGGTGCGTCGTTCGACGGCGTGCTCATGGAGTCGCCCGGCAGCGAGGGCAAGGTCAGCGTGGCGATTCGTCCCGACGATTTCGAGCGTGCACAGGCCGCCAATGACAACGCATTCGATACGGTCGTGGAGACCGTCGAATACGGTGGCCGAGATTCGTTGTTGCGGGTGGCGTCGCCCTTTGGTCCGTTGTATGCGCGCCTGCCCGGCGACTATGCCGTGGGTGAGCGCGTGCCACTTTGCGTGCCGGTCGAGCGCACGCTCGTCTACGCCGGAGAGCGCGCATGAGTGCCGCCGCGTCCTCCCCGTCGCTCACGCCGGCCGCGCGCTTCGACGGCCGTGGCTGGCTCGTGGCCCCGGCGCTCGTGTGCCTGCTCGCGATGTTCGTGTACCCGTTCGCCTACGGCCTGTTCCTGTCCTTCCAGCCGATGGAGGGCGGCGTCTTCGCGAACTACGTGAAGTTCTTCACCGACCCGACGCTGTGGCCGACGGTGCTCATCACGCTCAAGCTCGCCGTGCCGGCCACGTTGATCAACGTCGGCGCGTCGATTCCGGCGGCGTTCGCGCTGCGCAAGAGCACGCGCGCGTCGAAGTTCGTGACGATGCTGCTCGTTGTGCCCGTCACGCTCGGCACGGTGCTGATCGCCGACGGCATGCTGACGTACTATGGACCGAACGGCTGGTTCCCGCAGGCATTGCATGCGCTGCATCTCTACAGCGACGAAGTCCGCCTGACGCACAACTATTGGGGCGTGCTGATCTCGCTGGTGATTTCCGGTTTCCCGTTCGCGTTCCTGCTGATTCTGTCGTACGTAACGGGTATCGATCCGACGCTCGCGCGTGCGGCCGGCACGCTTGGCGCCGGGCCGTGGCAACAGTTCCGGCTGATCTATTTGCCGCTGCTGGTGCCGGGATTGACGATGGCGGCGTGCCTGTCGTTCGTGCAGGCGTTCTCGGTGTTCCCGTCGGCGGTGCTGCTCGGAGTGCCGGCCGGGGCCACACGCGTGGTGTCGATCGCAGCGTATGAAGCCGCGTTCGAGAGCTACGACTACTCGCTGGCGTCGTGCGTGGCGATCGTGATGGGCTTCGTGCAGTTGCTGATCGTGGCAGGGATGCTCGGCGCGCGCCGGGCCTTCTATAGCGGTCCGACCACGGGAGGCAAGGGATGAGCGCCACCAACAAGCATTTGGCCGGAACCCTGGCCGCGCAAAACGGAGATTTCATGACCACGCCTTCGCCCGTGAGTTCGCTGGCGGCTGCCCCCACGACCCGACGCAAGATGCGCCGTGAAGGACCGGGCTCGCGTCTGTGGCGTGTGCTGGTGTGGGGCGCGATGATCTTCTTCCTCGTGAACGTGGGGTTGATGATCGCCACCGTCACGATGAACTCGCTGGCCACCCGCTGGTTCGGCACGCCGCTGCCGCAAGGCTTCACGCTGCATTGGTACGCACAGGCATGGCGCGATTTCCAGCTTGCCGATGTGCTGTGGGTCACCATGGAGGTCGTGGGTGCGGTCGTGCTGCTGTCGATTGCGCTGGGCGTGCCTGCGGCGTATGCGCTGGCGCGTGCGCAGTTCCCCGGCAAGAAGCTCGCGATGCTGGTGTTCCTGCTGCCGTTGATGGTGCCGCCGGTCACCTACGGCATTCCGATGGCGACGGTGCTCTACAAGGTCGGGCTGGGGGGCACGCTCGCGGGGGTGATTCTCGCGAACCTCGTGCCGTCGCTGCCGTTTGTGATTCTCGTGATGACGCCGTTCATCGAGCAGATCGATCCGAATCTCGAAGCCGCCGCGCGCATCTTCGGGGCCAACACGCTGAAGTATTTCCGCTACGTCTTGCTGCCGCTGCTGGTGCCGGGGATTCTCGCGGCCGGGTTGCTGGTGCTCGTACGCACCATCGGCATGTTCGAGCTGACGTTCTTCACGGCGGGTCCCGACACGCAGACGCTCGTCGTCGCGCTGTACTACGCGGTGTTCTCGACCGGCGTGCGGGCGCCGCAGTCGATCGACGCCATGGCCATGATCTATATGGCGATCACGCTGTTGTGGGTGCTCATCGCGCTGCAATTCGTGAGTCCGACGCAGCTCGTGAGCCGCGTCAAGGAAGCGCCGAAGGGCGAGTAGGTCGTTGGGAGTGCCGCCGTCGCCTTGGGAGGGTCCGGGGGATGTGCGGCACTTGCCGCTTCCGCTGCCATGGCATTGCCGTCCCCCGCTGTTCTCTCCTTCGCTCCGCGCTGCATTGCAGCGCAGCAAAAAAATCGCTGACATCGGACGGAATAAAGCGTCGCGACCGGGCGTTCTGAGAGTGTCGTCCCCGACATTTCATTCAGGAGCCAATGTCATGAACCAACGTCAATCGATGTCCTCCGTTCTCACCGCACTCGTGGCGGCCGCCGGCCTGTTCGCCGCTGCCGCTGCCCATGCCGAAGCCCCGCTCAAGGCGATGGGCGGCATGATGGTCGATAGCCAGAACCGTACCGTCTACACGTTCGACAAAGATGTGGCCGGCAGCGGCAAGAGCACCTGTAACGGCCCGTGCGCCGATGCGTGGCCGCCCGTGATGGCCGCGCCGGGAGCGAAGGCCGAGGGCGATTACACCGTCGTGACGCGCGACGACGGCACGATGCAATGGGCTTACAAGGGCAAGCCGATGTATCGCTTCTCGAAGGACACCGCCCAGGGCGACATGAAGGGCAACGGCTTCAAGGACGTGTGGCACGTGGTCAAGCCCTGAGCGGGAGCGCACGCAGATCCGACAGGGAGTCAAGGGTGTTGGCGGTCTGGCCGGCCACGCGGCGTAGTGCAAAGTCGCGGCGGCTCAGTATAATTTCGCGGCAAGCGTCGGCGGTCGTCGCCGGCGCTGCTTCGGACTGGCTTGACGCCAGGCACCCTCCGCCAGGACATTTGCCGATGACCGGTCAGGATTTGCCCAGCTTGCTCCCTGGCTTGCTGCCGCGCCTCTGGGCGTTCGCCCTGCGCATTACAGGCGATCGCCACGATGCCGAGGATCTCGTGCAACGTGCCTGCCTGCACGCGCTTGAGCGCGTGCATCAGTGGCAGCCGGGCACCTCGGCGTTGAGCTGGATGTACCGCATCGTGCACACCACGTGGATCAACGAGATCCGTGCGCGTCGTGTCCGCTCGCGCGGCAGCCTGGCCTGGGACGATGCCGACGTCGAGGCGATTCCCGATCTTCAGGCGTCCACGCCCGAAGACCTGGCCAGTTACCATCAGGTGTTCGGCGCCGTCGATCGTCTGCCCGAAGCCCAGCGGCTCGTGGTGCTGCTCGTCGCTGTCGAAGGGCTGAGCTACCAGGAGGCCGCGCTGGTGCTCGACGTGCCCATCGGTACGGTCATGAGCCGCTTGTCTCGCGCACGCCGAACCGTCGGCGACCAGTTCCGTCAATCCAGGGGGCAACCCCGCCGTGCCGACAACGTCGGCCCTGACGCTGGCGCACGTGAGGAGGATGCGTGATGAACGAAGACGATATCCGTCTGCTCGCGTACGTCGACGACACACTCCCCGCTGCCGAGCGGGCCGAGGTCGAAGCGGCCATCGGCGCGTCGCCCGAATTGGCCGACGCGGTCGAGGCGTTGCGCGCGTCGCGCCTGCCGTATCGGGAGACGTTCGCCGCACAAGTGATCCCGCCCGTGCCTGCCAGCCTGAGCGCCCATCTCGATGCATTGCTGCGCGCGCATGCGCAGCGGCAGACGCCGCAAGACGGTGCCGATGCCATGAAGCCGTTGAGCTCGGCGTCGCCCGTCGCGTCCGTATCCGTCAATGCATCCCTTGGTCCGCCCGCGGCGAACGATGCGCCCGCCGCACGCCGCGTGCGCGCGGGGTGGCTGCTCGCCGCATTTGCCGCTGGCGTAGCCGTCACCGCCATCACCTTGCCCTGGTTGCCGGGTGCGCTGAACCGCCTGGGCGCGGGGCACGGAGGACTCATGACGGCCTCGGTAACGGCGCCGCCGAAGTCGCCGCAAGGCACGACGTGGGTGCGCGCGGCCGCCGAATACCAGCAGCTCTATGTGCGCGACACGATCGCGTCCGTACGGGTGGACGATGGCGACATTGCGCGCACCGTCAGCGATATTCGGCACGACGACAATCTCGATATCAGCGTTCCCGACCTGCGCGCACAGGGGCTGACGTTCAAGGGCGTGCAACGCCTGCGCTGGCAGGATCGAACGCTGGTGCAGATGGTGTACCTGCCGGAGACGGGCGACCCCGTCGCCCTGTGCGTGGTGCGCGACCCGCGTCCGGATCAGGACGTGGCGGAGCAGAAGATCGACCGGATGGGCGTGGTGACGTGGCGCAAGGGACAGATCGGCTACGCGCTGATCGGTGCGCCGGGTTCGATCAATCTGAAGGCGGTGGCGAAGGGGCTGGCGCAGGGACAGGTCACGCGACTGTATGGTCTGGTGACGCCGCCGGCGCTTGCGCGAGGGGATGTGGCGTCGTAGCCGCGACCGCTGCCCTGTATCCAAGACAAAACACCCTCGGATCGAAATCCGAGGGCGTTTGTCGTTGCGGCAATGTCGTTCGCTACGCGTTGAGCCTGCGTGTCATGCCTGCGACATCTCACCGTCGCGAAGTCGCCACAGGCCGAGCGGATTGGCTTCCTGCAGGGCTTCGGGCAACAGCGTGTCGGGCAGATCCTGATAGCAGACCGGACGCAGGAACCGATCGATGGCCGTGGCGCCCACCGACGTGAACATGGCGTTCGACGTCGCCGGGAACGGACCGCCGTGGACCATCGCATGACACACCTCGACGCCGGTCGGGAAGCCGTTGGCGAGAATGCGTCCGGCGCGACGCTCCAGACTCGGCAGCAAGCGGCGCGCCGCCTCGGTATCGCCGGCGTCGAGTTGCAGCGTCGCCGTGAGCTGTCCTTCCAGACGCTCGGTGATCGCGATCATCTCTTCGACGGTATCGCAGGCAATCACGACCGATGCCGGGCCGAAGACTTCCTCATGCAGTGCCGGCGTAGCGAGGAATTCGGCGGCGCTCGTGCGGAAGAGAGCCGCTTGGCCCTGGCATGCCCCCCCCGCCTGACCGCGCGCGAGCAGCGTCACGTTCGGTTCGTCGACCAGTCGCGTCACACCCTTGTCGTACGCCTGATGAATGCCCTGCGTCAGCATCGTGCCGGCGGCTTTCGCACCGAGCGCTTCAGTAGCCGTGCGGCAGAAGCGCTCGAGCGCGTCGCCCGCGATGCCCAGCACCATCCCCGGGTTGGTGCAGAACTGACCGACGCCCATCGTGAGCGAGTCGACGAACCCCTTGGCGATCGCTTCGCCGCGCGCGTTCAGCGCCTCAGGCAGCAAATACACTGGATTGATACTGCTCATTTCGGCATAGACCGGAATCGGTACGGCACGCGACTGCGCAATGCGCTGGAGCGCGAGGCCGCCGGTGCGCGAACCGGTAAAGCCCACGGCGGCAATCGCCGGATGCGCAACGAGCGCCTCGCCCACGGCGCGTTCGCCCACGAGCAGCGAGAACACCCCTTCCGGCAGGCCAAGTGCCTGCACCGCTGAGCGGATGGCGCGGGCCACGAGTTCCGACGTTCCCAGGTGCGCCGAATGTGCCTTGACGATCACCGGGCAACCCGCGGCAAACGCCGATGCCGTGTCGCCGCCCGCCACCGAAAACGCCAGCGGGAAGTTGCTCGCGCCGAACACGGCCACGGGACCGAGACCGATCTTGGCCAGACGCAAGTCGCTGCGCGGCAGCGGCTCGCGCGCCGGCTGCGCCGGGTCGACGGTGGCGTCGAGGAAGTGGCCGTCACGCACCACGCGGGCGAACATGCGCAGTTGGCCAACGGTGCGCCCACGCTCGCCTTGCAGGCGGGCGGCAGGCAATCCGGTCTCCGCATGCGCTCGCTCGATGAGCGCGTCGCCCAGATCGAGAATGGCCTGGGCGACGGCCTCCAGGAACTCGGCACGCTTGGCGAGCGGCAACGCGCGGAACGGGTCGAACGCGGCGCGAGCCAGCGCGCAAGCGCGTTCGACGTCTTGCGCGTTGCCCGCGCCGAACGCGGGCGTCAGCCGCTCGCCGCGCGACGGGTCGAACGCTTCGAGCGTTCCCGCGCTGCCCCGCACGTCGGCGTGGCCGATCAACATCTCACCGGTAATTTGCATGCGTGGGCTCCTTAGCCTTCAACCTTCTTGATCAGCGCGTCGAGCATCTCGAGTTCGTTCGGCAGCAGGTCGGTCAGCGGCGCGCGCACCGGGCCGGCATCGCGACCGACGAGCTTCGCGCCCGCCTTGACGATACTCACGGCGTAGCCCGCGCGGCGGTTGCGGATTTCCAGGTACGGCAGGAAGAACGTGTCGAGCAGGCGGCCGATCGTGGCCTCGTCGTTCTCGCACACGGCGTGATAGAACGCCATGGCCGTCTTCGGAATGAAGTTGAAGACCGCCGACGAGTACACCGGCACGCCCAGCGCGCGGTAGGCGGCGGCATAGACTTCGGCCGTCGGCAGCCCACCCAGATAGGAGAAGCGGTCGCCCATGCGGCGACGGATCTGCACCATGCGCTCGATGTCGCCCACGCCGTCCTTGAAGCCGATCAGGTTCGGGCACGTCTCGGCGAGACGCTCGAGTTGGTCGGCGCCGAGCTTCGAATTGGCGCGGTTGTAGACGATCACGCCGATGTTGACCGAACGGCAGACCTGTTCGACGTGAGCGGCGATCCCGTCCAGGCTCGCTTCGGTCAGGTAGTGGGGCATGAGCAGCACGCCCTTGGCGCCAAGACGCTCGGCTTCCTGAGCGTATTCGATAGCCAGACGCGTCGGGCCGCCGGCGCCTGCCAGAATCGGCACCTTGCCTGCGCAGGTGTCGACGGCCGTCTTGATCACGGCGCTGTAATCGCGCGGGGTAAGCGAGAAGAATTCGCCCGTGCCGCCCGCCGCGAAGAGCGCCGTCGCACCGAACGGCGCCAGCCACTCAAGTCGGGCCGCGTAACCACGCGCATTGAAGTCGCCGTTCGCGTCGAAGTCGGTGACGGGGAAAGACAACAAGCCGTCGGAGACGATCTGCTTGAGTTCTTGAGGTGCGGTCATGTCAAGAGTTCCTGTCGGCCACGGGGCCGGTTTCGATAAGGAAGAAAGAAGCTCAACCAGCGCGCGGCGCTGAGTTATATGTCATCGTATAACATGTGGCGAAATCGAACAAGAGGCTGTTGGAAAGAATGGCAGTGGGATTAACCCGTACAAAGCATGGAAGGGGGATTTCCCCGATTTATCCGGCAGACTTGAGGGGTACGCACAGCGCGAATCTAGATGTATGATGACACATGAGTGGCGGCATGCGCGACAACGTCGAAATTCGACGCCGTTATGCGCGCTGGCCGAGAGAGTCTTCAGCGTCGATGGTGTATCGCATGTGTGAACCCGTGCAGGCGCCGCATCTCATCGGAAAACAGGAAGGAGTGAGCAACATGGCATCAATGATGGACGCGGGGCGCACGGACGCCGCGGGCGAAGCCGGGTCTGGGACGAAGGATGTGCCGCGCTATATTCGGATGCAGCCGGACGACAATGTCGCCATCGTCGTGAACGACGGCGGTTTGCCTGCCGGTCGCCGGTTTGCCGACGGGCTAACGCTCGTGGACGCCGTGCCCCAGGGGCATAAGGTCGCGCTGACCGATCTGGCCGAAGGCGCGCCGGTGATTCGCTACGGTGTGGTGATCGGCTATGCGGCGCGCGCGCTGCCCGCAGGCAGCTGGGTCAACGAGCGCAATCTGGTCATGCCCGAGGCGCCTTCGCTGGATCGCCTGCCGATCAGCACACGGGTGCCTGCGTCACTGCCGCCGCTCGAGGGCTTCACGTTTCAGGGCTATCGCAACGCCGACGGCTCGGTCGGTACCCGCAACATTCTGGCGATCACGACCACGGTGCAGTGCGTGGCCGGCGTGGTCGAATTTGCCGTCAAGCGGATCAAGGAGACGTTGCTGCCTCAGTATCCGAACGTCGACGACGTTGTCGGGCTGGAACACACCTACGGCTGCGGCGTGGCCATCGATGCGCCGGACGCCGACGTGCCGATCCGCACGCTGCGCAACATCTCCACGAACCCGAATTTCGGCGGCGAAGTGATGGTCGTGAGTCTCGGTTGCGAGAAGCTTCAGCCCGAGCGCCTCTTGCCGGCGGGCAGTATTCCGATCGGCAGCGCCAATGCGGATGGCAAGCCCGATACCGTCTGTCTGCAAGACGACGCGCACGTTGGCTTCCTGTCGATGATCGATTCGATCCTGGCAACGGCGCGCACGCATCTGGAGCGGCTCAATGCGCGCCAGCGCGAGACGGTGCCGGCGTCGGAGCTGGTGGTGGGCGTGCAGTGCGGCGGCAGTGACGCGTTCTCCGGGGTGACGGCGAACCCGGCGGTGGGCTTCGCCACGGATTTGCTCGTGCGCGCGGGCGCGACGGTCATGTTTTCCGAAGTCACCGAGGTGCGCGACGGGATCGATCAACTCACCTCACGCGCGGCGACCCCGGAAGTGGCCGACGCGATGATTCGCGAGATGGCCTGGTACGACGCCTATCTCGAGCGCGGCCGCGTCGACCGCAGCGCCAACACCACGCCGGGCAACAAGCGCGGCGGGTTGTCGAACATCGTGGAAAAGGCGATGGGGTCGATCGTGAAGTCCGGCACGGGGCCGATTCACGGCGTGATCGCGCCGGGGGCGAAGCTTGATCGCTCGCGCCAGCGCGGGCTGATTTACGCCGCCACGCCAGCGAGCGATTTCATCTGCGGCACGCTGCAACTCGCGGCGGGGATCAACATGCACGTCTTCACGACCGGACGCGGCACGCCTTACGGGCTGGCCGAGGTGCCCGTCGTCAAGGTGGCGACGCGCTCCGATCTGGCCCGTCGCTGGCATGACCTGATGGATGTCGACGCCGGGCGCATCGCCACGGGCGAAGCCACCATCGAAGACGTCGGCTGGCAGCTCTTTCACCTGATGCTCGCCGTGGCGAGCGGCGAGAAGACCTGGGCGGAACGCTGGGGCCTGCACAACGCGCTCGTCCTCTTCAACCCGGCGCCCGTGACCTGACCCGGAGGCGCACTTCAGAGATCGGCTGGCGTTTGCGCCAGCCCGAACTCGAGCATGGCCGGGACAAAGCAATGATTGAGCGTGTCGCGCCGCGAGAGCTTCGCGAGCACATAGCGACGGAACGGCGTGAGCGTGGCCCAGTCGCCCACCGCGGGCGGCAGCAGATCGGCCAGTTCGCACTGCTTGAGCAGTCCCGGCGGCAACGCGTTCGTATCCTGCCAGGCGGTCGGCGCAGGGTCGACGCTGCGCGCCACCGCTTGCCCGAGATACTGGCTCGCCATCTCGTCGAGACGCGCGGCAAAGTCCTCGTCGCCGGGCCTGCATGAGGCCAGCGCCTCGCGCGCCGCTTCGGGCAGGCGTTGCCAGTCGGCCAACGATAGATGTTGACCGTTGCGATCCAGATTGAAGCGAATCGCCATCGTGATGAATGTCAGGTTCTCGCAGGCTTCGATCTCGAAAACGAAGATCGGCAGACGCTGATAAAGATGCATGAGAGTCACTCCCCGGGGCGCAGCATCGAAAACAATCATGGTACTTCAAGAGGGCGCACTCTCGTGCGCTGCGCTGTGTCGCCCGCGTCGCTACGAGGAAGGCGTGCCGGCGGAACGTCGTATTCCGACATCAATCCCCTAGGTTCTTGGGAAAAGTCTTGAATTTGCGTGTTTGAGCGACGTTGTCCGCATTTGCCGTTCACGATGGCGACCGACGTCGAATCGTCGTCATCCCTCGGGGCGCGGACGGTCGTTCACGCCGCCCCCGCGGGGAGGCCGGAGGGCTATGGAGCGACGTGGTTTGCGCACTTCTAGAGCCTCCGTTCTTTTTCGTATCCCTAAGGGATTCCTATGGTAGATGTTTGGCCCGCAGGCGCCTGCGTTCATGCCCGGCATGGCATGCGCGGCTTGCGCGGCAGTCTTGCACGAGGCGCGGGCGTCCGCGCCATCCGATTTTCGAAAGGAGCCGACATGCCGTCCAATGCGCCGCCGTCACCGTTTCCTTTTCTTCCCGTCGTCCTGGAGTCGCCCGTCGGGGCGCAAGGTCGCGCGATGTCTTCGCCCGACGGGACCGCCTGCATGCCTGAGCCGGCGTCACGTCGGCTGGCGCGCGGCGCGCCGGACACGCCGCGTGGCAAAGGGCGAACCCCGCCCCGCCGTCGTTTGGGCGCCGTGCAGAACGTGCCGGGCCTGTCGCTGGGCGATGGGGGCGCGACGCTCCGCGTGGAGGTCGTCAGGCGTATCGATCCCGCGGGGGTGGCGCTGCTGGGGGCGATCGTCCGATGAGTGCCCCGATCGCGTCACCGGTCGCCACGCCTCTGCCCGCTGCGCCGGTCGCGTTGGCGGCGTACGACACGGCGGTATGGGTCATCGCGTCGCCGCATGCGCGATGGACGGTCGAGGCGCAGGCCGTCGTCGTGTCGTCGCACGAGGTGTCGTGCACGTTGCACGGCGCGCTTGCCGAAACCGCGATGTGGCTGGATCGTATGCGGCACGGTGTGCTGCTCGCCGAGGCGCCGTTGCCGGGCACCTGGCTCGCGATGCTGGTCGACGAAGCGCTGGTGCAGGTGTTGCCCGCCACGCAGGGCAGTATCGTGCCGGCGTTCGGGCGCATTTGCGACGATTGGGTGCGCGGCATTTTCGCCGCGCCATTCTGGACCCGCTTCCTGGCAGGCGAATCGAGCGACGTCCAGGTGCTGGCGTTTCTCGCGCAGCACTACCATCGCGCGGCGGGGGCGGATGTGCACAATCGCATGGCGGTCGAGCGCTGCACCGACGCGGCGCTGCGACCAATGCTGTTGCGCCAGTATCGCGAGCAGCGCGGACAGGCGACGATGCTTGCCGCCGGCCTCCTTCGCTGTGGCCCGGCGGCCCGCACCTTCCTCGACAGCGGTGCGTTCGATGCGACGCACGCGCTCATCGACTTCATCATTGGCGCGGCGGGCGACATGCCCGCCTACGTGGGGTGTTGCGCGCTCAGTCAGGCACCGGCGGCGGTGCGTGCGGCCAGCGAGATCGAGGCGCAGTTCGACGCGCTCGCGCAGCGATATCCGTCGGCTGCCGAAGGGTTCGCGGCCGTCGGAGCGCACGCGCGGCAAGACGCGAGTGTCTGCGGCGGGACCCCGTTGCTCGCGCAGTGGGTGGAGGAGGCGGGCGAGCCCGATGCGGCGTCGCGCTTGCGCATGCTGCGCGGGGCGCACGGTGTGGCGGCGGCCTATCGGGTCATGTTCGACACGTTGCATCGTCTGGACGACGAAATCTGAGGTCGGCGCGCGGGCCATGCCCCCGAATGGGGCATGCGACTCGTATAATGGCGTCCGAACGGCGGGGGCGGTGGTGCCTGCGAGCCGTCTGCCCCCTGACCATGACAACCCAACTCGCCTACCTTGCCGCGCTCGGTGCTGCCCTTTGCTGGGCCTTCAGCGGCATGATCGCCATTACGCCCGTGCGCCGGGCCGGTTCCTTCCCGTTCAATTACGCCCGCATGCTGCTCGTCTTCGCGATGCTGCTCATCGCGGTGGCGGTGCAGCGAGGCTGGCCGTCGCTTACGCTGGAACAGTGGCTGCGACTCACGGCGTCGGGGCTGATCGGCATTCTCGTGGGCGACACGATTCTCTATACGTCGCTCGGCCGTCTCGGGCCCCGCCGCAACTCCATCGTCTTCGCGACGAACGCCCCGATGACCGCCGTGCTCGGCTATGTTTGGCTCGGCGAGGCACTGGGCTGGCGCGCGGTGATCGGGGTGGCGCTGGTCACGACGGGCGTGGCGCTCGCCGTCGCATTCGGTGGCCGGCGCGAGGATGCTCATCACTGGGAGTCCGTGCGTGGCGATGTGCGTGTGGGCGTCGCCATCGGGCTGGTGGCGGCGCTGTGTCACTCCGTGGGAACGCTCATCGCCAAACCGGTCATGGCCGCCGGCGTCGATCCGGTGAGCGCGTCGGCGGTGCGTGTGGGGGTGTCGGCGCTCGGGCTGACGATGCTCGCCGCACGGCGCGGGCGTGACCTCTTCTCGGCCTTCACGCCGGGCACGCTCGCGCTCACGGCAGCGTCGGGCTTCGTCGGCGTGGCCGTCGGCATGACGCTGCTGCTCTACGGCATGGGCCACGGCAACACCGGCGTCATTGCGACGCTCTCGGCGACCACGCCCGTCGTGGTGTTGCCGCTGATGTGGATTCGCACCCGGCAGCGTCCGGCGGCAGGCGCCTGGTGGGGGGCGTTGATCGCGAGCGCGGGCGTCGCGTTGATCTTCAACCGGTGAGCGGAGACGGACGCCAATATGGGGGGCGGCTCAGGTGCCGCCTCGCGCTCAGCGCGTGAGTGGCGGTTGCAGGGGGTCGGAATGCTGACGCGATGCGTCGGTCGTCATGCCGGACGGCGGTGCTTGCGGCGCAACGGCCGGGCGAGGCAGGTCCGGCGTCAGCAAACGCCGCAGCCAGGCCGCAAGCCGTTCGAAGACGCCTGGATCGTCGTTGAACAACTCGGGGCGCAGGACTCGCAGGTAGTCGAGAATCTGTTCGGCCTCCTGAGCACCAACCGACCCGTAGATCACCGCCAGATCGAGGAGTGCACGCAGTTCGCCGAGTCGCTCGCGCGCTTGCAGTGAGCGGGCCGTTTCCACGCTGCGCTTGGCGTCGAACACGCGCTCGCGCAGCACGGAGGCGGCGCGCCACGCGGGCGTCTGCAACGACGCTTCCAAGGCGCGGAGGTCTTGGGCAGAGCTGACGATCTGTCCCGCGAGCGATTCCACGATGCGTTCCTCGCCCTTCGCTTCGCGCACGATACCTTCGGCCCAGCGGCTCGCCTGACGCGACATGTCCTCGCGCGTCCATTCGGGGCGAGAGACGAAATAGAAGCCGTGTTGACGCGCCTGGTTCAGGATGATCGAGACGACGTCCGGGAACTGCTTGTCGAACGTGCGCTTGGCCCACGCGTAATGCCCCCCGGCGAGCAATTGTGCGACGGCGGCTTCGGTGAGCGGAACGGTGCTGTCGAGCAGGCGGGCGCGCAGGAAGTCGTCGAAGGGCGGTGGCGTGAAGTGACGGTCCACGGCGGCGGAAATGCGCACGAACGCGTCGAAGTCTTTCTTCAGATCCGCCAGCGCGATGTCGGAGAGGGTTAGCGAAATGCGGCTCATCGTGACCGACCCCAAGGCGCCGTCGCGACGACGCAAAGCCGACGCGCGAGCGAGTGCGCGTTAGCCAGTCGAGTGTCTGTGCCAGTGCCGCGAGCCGCAGGTGTTACTGCCGAAGCTCGTGCCACGTGCATCCCCATTGCGCGTGAAGTCATGTGCAGCGATACGTGTCAACGGTGCGCCGCGGTCATGGCCGCGCGCTGTGAAGATGGCCCTTGAGGGGACACAGGCGGACGTCCCGGCGTGTCGGATCCCATGGCGTTCATGGCGGCAATGCTAGCCTAATCCTGGCTAGCGATCCCCGCGTCTCCACCGTCTCCCCAGGAAATTCACATTTCGCATGGCGGACAGCAGGCGTCTGCATGCATCAACGGCATGGTGACGTCAAAACTTTAGCGATAAGGGCCGGATTTTTTGCGCGGCGTCGTGCGCGGGTCAGCTTCCCGCCGCGGGGCGCAGCAGATAGACGGCGAAGCGCGCGCGGGCATCGAGCCAGACGCGCTCGACATCCCACCCCGCGGAGCTTGCCAGGGCGCGGAACTCCGTCTGACCGTACTTGTACGAGTTCTCGGTGTGAATGGACTCGCCTGTCATGAAGTCGAAGCGATGGCCCAGCACGCTCGCGCGGAAAGGGCGCTGGGCGACGAGATGCATTTCGATCCGACTGGCGGCCGCGTTGAAGCGGGCTTCGTGACGGAAGGCGTCGAGCGGCAGGTCGCCGTCGAGTTCGCGATTGATGCGCGTGAGCACGTTCAGATTGAACTGCGCGGTGACGCCGCGCGCGTCGTCGTAGGCGGGCAGCAGCACGGCGGCGTCCTTGCAGGCATCCACGCCGACGACCATCCGGCGGCGCGGGCCGAGCATCTTGCCGACGTGGGCAAGAAAGGCGGCGGCCTGTCCGGGCGCGAAATTGCCGATCGTCGAGCCGGGAAAGAAGCCCAGGCGCGGCCCTTGGGTGGTCTGCAACTGCGGCGGCAGGCGAAACGGCCGGGTGAAGTCGGCGCGCACCGGCAACATGGGGATGCCCGGGCAGCGGCGGGCCAGCGTGGCGACGGCGTCGTCGAGGAAGTCGTCGGCGATGTCGACGGGCACATAGGCGCGCGGCGTGACCAGCGCGTCGAGCAGCAACGGCGTCTTGCGACTCGAGCCGCTGCCGAATTCGACGACGACGGCGTTCGGGCCAATGACGTCGGCAATCGCGGCGGCGCATTCGCCGAGCAGCACCGTTTCGGTGCGTGTCTGGTAATACTCGTCGAGGCCGGTAATCGATTCGAATAGTTCGCTGCCGAGCCGGTCGTAAAGCCAGATGCTGGGCAGCGACTTGGGCGTGTGGCCGAGACCGGCGAGCACGTCCGCCGCGAACGCATTTTCCGGCAGCGACGGACAAACGAACGGCGTGGCTTGGGGGGCTTGCGACATCAGCGATCCTCCGCGAGCCTCAGGCCGCAGAACTGCCAGCGCTGATGCGGGTAAAAGAAGTTGCGATACGTGGTGCGTGCATGTCCCGGCGGCGTGGCGAGCGAGCCGCCGCGCAGCACGAATTGTCCGCACATGAATTTGCCGTTGTATTCGCCGACGGCCCCCGCCGCCGGTCGGAATCCCGGATAGGCGACGTAAGGGCTGGCCGTCCATTGCCATACCGGGCCGAAGCGTTGCGCCATGGCGGGTTGCGAAGCGGGCGACACGGTTGCCGCGACCTCCCACTCGTGTTCGGTCGGCAGACGCTTGCCGGCCCATCGCGCGAAGGCGTCGGCTTCGAAATAGCTTACGTGCCGCACGGGCGCGTCGTCGTCGATCGGTTGCATGCCGGCGAGCGTCATCGACTGCCATTCGCCGTTGTGCAACTCCCAGTACAGCGGATGTCCCCACCCTTCGCGTTGCACCGTCGCCCAACCGTCGGACAACCAGAGTCCCGCCGTGCGATAGCCGCCGTCGTCGATAAACGCGCGCCACTCCCCGTTCGTCACCACGCGCGAGGCGATCGCGAAGGGGCGGAGCAAGATGTCGTGGGCAGGGGTTTCGCAGTCGAACGCAAAGGGTCCGCTCGATTCGCTCTCGTGCCCGACGCGATGCTGGCCACCGCTGTGGGCAATCCATTGCAGCGGCCCGGCGATGTCGCCGGCGCAGGCCGGTTGGCGATGCGCGGGACGCAACGGATTTTGCGCGAACAGATGCAGCAAGTCGGTGTGCATCAGCTCCTGGTGCTGTTCCTCGTGATGCAGGCCGAGGGTGACGAGTGCGTGAACGTCGGGCGGGAGATCGGCATGCAGCAGGCGCTCGTGCATGGCGGCGTCGACATGGCGCCGATAGCGCAGCACGTCATCGAGCGTGGGGCGAGAGAGCAAGCCGCGTTGCGGGCGCGGATGGCGCGGACCGGCGGCCTCGTAATATGAATTGAAGAGATAGGCGAAGCGCGGATCGTAGGGGCGGTAGTGGCGGCCCGACAGGGCGCCGGACTCGCTCAGCAAGAAGGTTTCGAAGAACCATGTGGTGTGCGCGAGATGCCACTTGATGGGGCTGGCGTCGGGCATCGACTGCACGGTGGCGTCGGCGTCGGAGAGGTCTTGCGCAAAGGCGACCGAGGCGGCGCGCACGGCATCGTAGCGCGCCACGGCTTGCGACGTACAACAGGGGAGGGCCATGGGGACACGCCGTGTTGTGAAACGTGCTGCCTATTGTAGACCCGTTGCTTGCCCCTCGTGTGTCACCGGGCATCGCGTCGGCGAGGTCACGACTGCCCGTTGCCGGTGGGGCCGTGGAGTTCGTGTTCGAGACGCACGACTTCCTGCGCGACGAGTGCGATGGCGTTGCGAATTTCCATGAGCGCGGTGTAGAGCGCTTGCGCGTTCTGGGGAGATTGCAGGGCGAGGTCGCGGGCGGCGGCTTCGATGGCGTCCAACGACAGGGCGATGCGGTCGAGATTCTCCAGCATGGGGCGATCTCCGATGGCGCGCGCAGCGCGTGCGTAGCCCTATGATACCCAACTGACGTATCTCGGTGGGGATGTTAGAATGCGTGCCCTTGCCGGGGTGATGAAATTGGTAAACATAGCGGACTTAAAATCCGCCGCCTTCGGGCTTACCGGTTCAAGTCCGGTCCCCGGCACCAGTCATGCATCCGTTTCGCTGAAAGCGCAGACCGCGTTGGACGTTTTCGCAATCGTCCGGGGTCTGCCACAAGCGGGCGTCCATCGAAGTCACTCCCATTGTCTTTCGCCGTGGCCTACCGTCGCGGTACGACACCCAGTTCATCGTTTCCGGCCCATCGTTCCCGTTACCCGCAGCGTGACGAGGTCGCGGTCACGCGAAAGCGCTGCGATGGCGCCGGCATTCAGCGGCGTGAATTTCATCCGTGCCATCTCTGCGACCAGCGTCGCTCACGATTCGTCGCCAAAGCCCAGCGCAAACGCATGATGGCGCACGTCGGCCGGCCAGCCGGCGACCCGTTCGCCAAAACGCACACGATCGTCTGCAAACAGCGCTCGCGCCGCTTCCTCGAAGCCGGGTAGATCGCCGGCTAACGCCGACATGAAATGATAGGCGCGTTCGTGCGAGGCGCGGCGATCGTCACGTTGGGCGTGAGCGCGGCGCGCGTCTTCAACCAGCTTTCGGAGGGCGACCGATGCACCGCCCGGCTGCGCCGCGAGCCAATCCCAATGGCGTGGCAACAGCGTGACCTCACGCGCGACGACGCCGAGCTTCGGACGTCCTCTGCCGCGTGTTTCGCTCTGCGGCGCCGCGCTGTCGGTGTCGTTGCCGTAGGGCGCATCGGATACCGCCTGCGTGAAGCGCGCGCTGATTTCGTCGTCGGTCCCGCGTGTGTCGATGTCGATCGCGCGCCCAGTCGTGTTGTCGAAAATCAGCACCGGCGTCCGGGGCGCCTTTTCCACGGCACGCTTTACCGAAAGCGCGACGGCAGCGAGCGAGCCGGAGGCAATGCACCGTTGACCCGCGAAGGCGATGTGGGAGGGAAGCGTCGAAGGTGTCATGGTATCTAGCCGGATAGTGAGAAGCGCAATTTATACCCGGATAAAAATAATGTCAATATTATCCGGGTATAAATATAACGGCGACCGTCCGGAGAGTGTCCAGAGGCTGACCGTTGTCCATCCGAGCCTGCGCAACGCGGGCTGACTTTTTTAGGTATCGAAAATTTAAAGAATCCGCATTTCTGATAGTTGTGCGCGCGCAAGAATAGCGGTGCCGTGCGGCCACTTCGGCAACGTTTCCGAATGGCTTGTCGCGACGGCATTCAACCGCAAACCACAGCTACACAGGAAAAAACATGCAACTCCAAAACCACCCGTCATGCAGGCCTTTCTACGAAGCCGGGGACATGTCGCAAATGGCCGCATTTTATGAGGAAGGCCGAAACATCATGTGGATGATGCTCCGTGCCGCCCCCCGCCCGTGTTTCAATCAGGGGCTTCTCACTGAGATCATGCACCTTGCCCGTACGGCGCGCGAATCCGGGGTGCGCATCGATTTTTGGGTCACAGGATCGCTGGTGCCCGAGCTTTTCAACGTTGGCGGAGATCTTAGCTTCTTTGTCGATGCGATCCGCTCCGGCAAGCGCGACATGCTGATGGCGTACGCGCGGTCGTGCATCGATTGCATCTGGGAGATGTACAACGGCTACGGCACCGGCGCGATCTCGATCGCGATGGTCGAGGGCAGCGCGCTCGGCGGCGGACTCGAGGCGGCGCTCGCGCATCACTTCGTGCTTGCGCAGAAAGGCGTGAAGCTCGGTTTTCCGGAGATCGCGTTCAATCTGTTCCCCGGCATGGGCGGATATTCGCTCGTCGCACGCCGAGCCGGCATGCGCGTGGCGGAGGAACTGATCAGTACCGGAGAGTCGCACGTGGCCGAGTGGTTCACGGAAAAGGGGCTTGTCGACCAGCTATTCGAGCCCGGCGACGCGTTCCTCGCGACACGCACGTTTATCGACGTGATCCGGCCTAAGCTGAATGGGATTCGCGCGCTGATCCGCGCGCGTCAACGCGTGCTGCCCCTGGATCGCTCGGAGCTGATGGACATTACCGAGGACTGGGTTCGGTCGACGTTTACGATCGAGACGAAGGATCTCGCCTATATGGAGCGACTGGTGATGATGCAGAACCGCCGCGTTTCCAAGCTCCGCACGGTATCTTGAGGCACAACGGCGGTAAAGTGATGTAGCGAATCGAGAAGGCTCAGGCGATAAGCCTGAGCTTTCTTTTTTCGATGATCCAAGCCTCGAGATCGTGTGCTGGCATCGGCTTCGCGTAGAGGTAGCCTTGCGCACGTTCGATCCCGGCCTGCCGCAGGAATGCCGCCTGGGCGTCGGTCTCGACCCCTTCCGCCACCACCGAAAACCCCAGCGCCTTGGCCAACGTGAATACTGACGACACGAGCGCCTGGGCATTCGTGTCGCTGTCGACGCTGGTCACGAAACTGCGGTCGAGCTTGATCACATCGAATGGCAGGCGCGCGAGCTGCGCAAGTGACGAATAGCCGGTGCCGAAATCGTCGAGATAAATCCGTGCGCCGAGCTTTCGGAACTGCTCCATCAGACTGAGCACCCGGTCCTCGTCCTCGATGAAGCAGCTCTCGGTCAACTCGACGTCGAGCAGGCCGGGCTTCAGACCGACGCTGTCGCAGATCTCGCCGAAGTGATTTGCGACATTCAGGTCGCTCAATTGACGCGCGGACACATTGATCGAGACGCGCATGTTCAGGCCCTTCGCTTGCCACTGAACGGCCTGTTTCGCTGCCGCTTCCATCACCCAGCGTCCGAGTGATCCGATCAGGCCGAATTCCTCGGCATGGCGAATGAATTCGACAGGCCCCACCAGTCCGCGCTCCGGCGATTGCCAGCGGATCAATGCCTCGACACTTTGTATGTCGCCCGTCGCGATGTCGACGAGCGGCTGATAGTGCAATACGAACTGCTTTTCCTCGAGCGCCTTGCGAAGATTGGTATCGAGCCACATGGCCTTCGCGACCTTCTGGTTCATTTCCTGAGTGAACACCCGATACGTCCGCTTTCCGGCTTCCTTCGCAACGTACATTGCCGTATCGGCGTTGCGGATGAGGGTTTCCATGGTGTCGCCATGTTGCGGATGCAGCGTGATGCCGATCGAGCAACTGGTATAGACCTCCATCACGTCCAGGCGAACCGACGTCTCGAACCGGTCGATGATCGTCTTCGCGGTGTCTTCGAGCATGGCGAGCGTTGCGTGCTCGAACAGCACCAGGAATTCGTCGCCACCGAGACGCGCGAGCGTTGCACATTCGGGCAGGCAGTTCCTGACGATCGCGGACACTTGGGTCAGTAGACGGTCGCCGGTCACATGTCCATAGTGATCGTTGACGTGCTTGAAGTTGTCGAGATCGAGAAACAGGATGCCGACCTGCCGTGGGGTGTCATCCGGGCCGCCAGCTAGCGCGGCGCGGATCATCTCGGTGACGGCATGGCGGTTCGGCAGCCCGGTCAGCACGTCGGTATTCGCAAGCTCGGTCAGGCGCTGCTGTGCGTTGCGCTCCTCGGTGATATCGACGCCCGAGCAAATCAGGAACCGCTCGTCGAGTCCGCTGCCGCTCTGCACGAACTTATTGCGAAACTGATACAGGCGCGGGCCGTTGACCGTATTGATGAAGCGCTCGACAGCGAATGGCTTGTCGTTTTCGAAGAAACCCGTGATGTTCGTGCTCGACTTCTTGCCTTGCTCTTCGGTCATGAACAGATCGAAGGCGCTCCTGCCAATGACGTCTTCCTCGCGTTTGCCCAGTACTTCTTCGGCGAGCCGATTGAAGCGCTGCAGGATGCCGTGCCGGTTGAGGACCACGACGAGCGAATTGACTTCGGAGACGACCTGCTCGGCAAAGGCAAGACCGTGCGCGAGGTCGCGCGCGACGGAGCGAGTATCCGAGTAGGCGGAGGCGGTGCCGGCCCAGGTGGTCGCATCGAGCTTTTTGCCAACCATGTGCAGGCGAAGCGGATGGCCAAACAGGGCGATCTCGAGTTCGAAGGACGAGGTGACGCCAGTCAGGCTGCGAATCGTGGCGGCCTGCGCGGCATCGAGCGCGATGCTGATGTTCGTCAAGCCGCGAACCGCGGAAAGCTCGAGTGCGTTGCTGTCGATGCCCAGGCGCCAGTATGGGCTCTGTGTGCCGAGGTGGACTTCGAGGACTTCACTGTCGTTTTCGTCATGCATGGACGAGACCCGCCTTTAAACCGCATAAGTTAGACGGCGCTCCATGACGGATGCCCATCGACGCGCCTCGCCATACGTTGCGCCATTCGCGGCAAAGCGCGATGCGCATCTGTTCTCGCCGGCTGGCGTCCCGGCTTGCGCCGACCGGGCGGTCGCATGGGGTGCATTGAACGATTACGTGTCGGTCATCTTATCAAAAGATGACTATGGGTTTCAATGTTCATACCTAACCAGTGACGTTCGCGTGCGGTCGGTGCGCTTCCCCCCTCATCGTCGGCAATAAACGGACATTATCGAACCCGAACGCCAATCTGGTGGAAGTCGTATTTCAAACGCGCGTCAGCGAGTACTGCTTTGCTTTACCCATTGTCACGGCCCCACGTGGTGCATGACGCCTTCCCGCAGCCCCCGGAACCGCTGCCGCGCTGACCTTCGCCGAATCTGGTACTTTTTGGTATCTGCGCCCGGATGCAGATCCGATCGTCTGATTTCATGCAACGTATGGAGCGAGAAATGGAAAGCAAAAGCGCGAGTGCTTCTGGCAAGTGCCCGGTGATGCATGGCAGTGCCACGTCGGCGGAGATGTCCCACATGGATTGGTGGCCCAAGGCGCTGAACCTTGACATCCTGCATCAGCACGACAGCAAGACCAACCCGATGGGGGCGTCGTTTCACTATCGGGACGCCGTCAAGACGCTCGACGTCGATGCGCTCAAAAAAGACCTCAAGGCCCTGATGACCGACAGTCAGGACTGGTGGCCGGCGGACTGGGGGCACTACGGCGGCCTGATGATCCGCATGGCCTGGCACTCTGCAGGCACCTATCGCATCGCCGACGGGCGAGGCGGCGGCGGCACGGGCAATCAGCGATTCGCGCCGCTCAACTCCTGGCCGGACAATGCCAATCTCGACAAAGCCCGTCGTCTGCTGTGGCCGATCAAGAAGAAGTACGGCAACAAGCTGAGCTGGGCGGACCTGATCATTCTCGCCGGCACGCTGGCTTACGAATCGATGGGGTTGAAGACCTTCGGCTTCGGCTTCGGACGTGAAGATATCTGGCATCCGGAAAAGGATATCTACTGGGGATCCGAAAAGGCGTGGCTCGCGCCCACCGACAACCCGAACAGCCGCTACTCCGGCGAACGTGATCTGGAAAACCCGCTGGCGGCAGTCATGATGGGGTTGATCTATGTGAACCCGGAGGGCGTCGATGGCAAGCCCGATCCGCTGAAGACCGCGCGTGACGTGCGCGAGACCTTCGCGCGCATGGCGATGAACGACGAGGAAACGGTCGCCCTGACCGCTGGGGGCCACACCGTTGGCAAGACGCATGGCAATGGCAACGCGGCCAATCTCGGCCCGGCGCCGGAAGGTGCGGATGTCGACGCGCAGGGGCTGGGCTGGATCAACGCGGTCAGCCGTGGTGTGGGGCGCGACACGGTCACCAGTGGCATCGAAGGGGCCTGGACCACGCACCCGACGACGTGGGACGGCGGCTATTTCGACATGCTTCTCGGCCATGAGTGGGCGTTGCAGAAGTCGCCCGCCGGCGCGTGGCAGTGGGAGCCGGTCGACATCAAGGAAGACGCCATGCCCGTGGATGTCGAAGATCCGTCGATCCGCCGCAAGCCGATCATGACCGACGCCGACATGGCCATGAAGATGGATCCGGCATACCGGAAAATCTCGGAACGGTTCCATCAGGATCAGGCGTATTTCTCGGAAGTCTTCGCTCGCGCATGGTTCAAGCTGACGCACCGCGACATGGGCCCGAAGTCCCGCTACCTCGGCCCGGATGTGCCGAAGGAGGACTTGATCTGGCAAGACCCGGTTCCCGCGGGCCGCAAGGATTACGACGTGGCTGCGGTGAAGGCAAAAATCGTCGCCAGCGGCCTCGGCATCGCCGATCTGGTGGCGACGGCGTGGGACAGCGCGCGCACCTTCCGAGGTTCCGACAAGCGCGGCGGCGCCAACGGCGCACGCATTCGTCTGGCACCGCAGAAGGATTGGGAAGGCAACGAGCCGGTGCGTCTGGCCAGCGTGTTGGCCGTGCTGGAGAAGATCGCGGCCGAGACGGGCGCCAGCGTGGCCGATGTGATCGTGCTGGCCGGTAACGTCGGTGTGGAGCAGGCGGCCAAGGCGGCGGGTGTTCACGTCACCGTGCCTTTTGCACCGGGGCGTGGCGATGCCACGCAAGCGCAGACCGATGTGGCGTCGTTCGACGTCCTGGAGCCTGTGGCGGATGGGTTCCGCAATTGGCTGAAGCAGGCATATGTGGTGAGCCCGGAGGAACTGCTGCTCGATCGCGCCCAGTTGATGCGGCTGACGGCGTGCGAAATGACGGCCTTGATGGGCGGCATGCGCGTACTGGGCACCAACCACGCGGGCACCCGGCATGGCGTGCTTACGAACCGCGTTGGCGCATTGACGAATGATTTCTTCGTCAATCTGACCGACATGGCGAACCTCTGGAAGCCCGCGGGCAACAATTTATACGAAATCCGCGATCGCAAGTCCGGCGAAGTGAAATGGACGGCCACGCGTGTCGATCTGGTCTTCGGCTCGAACTCGGTGCTGCGGGCCTATGCGGAGGTCTACGCACAGGACGACAATAAAGAGAAGTTTGTGCAGGACTTCGTCGCCGCCTGGACGAAGGTCATGAACGCCGATCGGTTCGACCTGGCGTAATTCCCGATGGGGCGTCCCCCGCAGCCCGGGCACGGCTGCGGGGGGCGTTCAGACACCGTGCGAGCGGATGAGCGGATAAATCAGCACGCCAATGATCGCCGCCGCCAAGACAACCACCGGCTCCGGCAGACGTTTGAAGCGCCATAACAAGGCGATGGTCACGACCGCCATCAGCAGCGTGGGCCAGTCGACGATCGAGCGGCGTGCGATGACAAGGACCGATCCCGTGATCGCGCCTACGGCTGCTGCTGTGATGCCGTCGACGAAGGCCCGTATCGCGGGCAGCTTGCCGTACTTCTTGAAGTACGGCGCCGGCAGCACAGTAAAGAGATAGCAGGGGAGAAACGTGCCGAGCGCGGCAACGCACGCCCCCGTCAATCCAGCCACGAGATAACCGATAAAGCCGACAGTAATGACAACGGGCCCCGGTGTGATCATCGCCACCGCGACGGCGTCGACGAACTGCTTGTCGTTGAGCCAGTGGTGCTCGGTGACCACCCCGCCATATAGAAACGGCACGATGGCGAGTCCCGAGCCGAACACGAAGGCGCCGGCCTTTGTGAAGAACAGACCGAGTTGGCCAAGCAGAGGCCAATCGAGACCGCTGATTACGCCGCTTGCCGGCGGCAACTGCGCCAACGCAACTGCGTTGATGCCGCCTTTGCCCAGCCATTTGGGCGGTGCCTTAACCAGCCAGTTGATGACACCTCCCGCAATGAACAGCCACGCGATCTCCGATTCGGTGACCACCGTGACGGCAGCCAGCGTCAGGTAGATCGCGAGTAAGAGCCGGTGTCTGCCCACCGTCTTTGTGGTGAGCTTGTACGCGCTCATTGCAATGATGCCCACGACGGCCGCGCCGACGCCATAGAAAACCGCCTGCATCCAGGCAAGACCGCCAAAGTGCGCGTAAGCCCATCCGAGCAGAACCACCATCGCAAACGACGGCAGGACGAAGGCGATGCCAGCGAGCGTCGCGCCAACCACACGATAGTGGACGTAGCCAAGATAGATGCCGAGCTGCGCGGCGAGCGGGCCGGGCATCATCTGCGCCAGTGCCAAGCCCTCGCGGTAGTCCGCGTCGGTAATCCAGCCGCGCCGTTCGACAAGATCGCGATGCATGTACCCGACCAGTGCCACGGGACCGCCGAAGCCGAAGGTGCCAAGCCGCAGCATATAAAGCACCATCTGACCCAGCGTGTAGCCTGGTGCGGAGGCGGTTGTCGTGCTCATGGGCGGCTCCTGCTTTCCTTGTGCTTCGTGCTGGCGGCAAAGTGCGCGTAGAGCGCGTCGAGAACCGGCATCATCGCGTCGAGCAACTGATCATCGTCGGGCGCAGCCTCGCGCGTGCCGGCCAACACGGCTTCGAAGCCGCTGGCCTCTGGCACGGACTCGCCGCCGACATCCAGTGAATGAACCAGTTGCCCAAGGCGCAGCAGCGCCGCGTCGTGATCGAGACCGAACGTCGCGAGCAAAACCTCGAAAGTCACCCGGTCGTCGACGTGCGTGAATGCGGCGCCATCGAAATCGAAGCCGAGCGCGTCTGCGGGACACGCCTTGGGCGACTCGAGCCACACGAACCGAGCCTCGAGATCGATAAACCGACCAATCAGCCATGCGCTCGCTACCCGGTCTACCCACAGGCGACGACGTGTCGCCCAGATTCGCCGCTGATAGTCCTCGCGCTTGAGGAGGGCGATGGGCTGGTGGGCCGCGTGCGGCTCACCCGGCGACACGACCGTCTCGACATGAGAAACGAAGTCCCCCCACGCGGCTGCCGCGCGTGCGGCAGCCTCGGTGGGGAAGTAATCGATTGCGGCAACGCTCTCATAGTCCTTTTGCAGCCGCCGTTGCAACCGGGCCAGCTCGGCAGGCGACTGCGCAGACACCGCCTTGCGTGCCTCGGCGAGCGATTGGACGACGTTGTCGTAGTCGTCGGATCGGTCGAACAGCCCGCGGAAGTACGCCTCCTGCGCCGCGTCGAGGCTTGGGGTGCGCAGCAGATGCGCGGTGCCGCCGCTGTCGTTGATGGATTCGGCAAGCTCGCGCAGCATGCCTTCACGCTCGGCGTTGTAGGGCAGCAGATAAACGCCGTCCCGCAGAACGGCACAGCCCCGGGCTTTCAATGCGCGCCAGTACCGCATGCGCGCGGTGGCGTTTTCCGTCGGCAGTGACAGCACTAGCAGCGACCAGGTGGAAATTCGTTTCATGTAGATAACATTACGTCAACGTAACATACTCTACAAGTTTACTTTTCGTATGATCGGCCAGGTTTTGTCCGCCGAGCCGGCTGGGGGCCAGTACACTTCCCCCCAATAGACGATGCGAGGTTTGACGACCGTGAAATTCCGATACAGCGCGGTATTCACCGCTTTGGCTGCCGCGGCGCTTTTCGGCGCCGCGACGCCGCTCGCCAAAGCGATGCTCGGCGCCGTCAGTCCATTCATGCTGGCCGGGCTGTTTTATCTGGGGAGCGGCTTGGGGCTGGGTGTCGGGATCGCGTGGCGCGCGTTGAGTGGGCGTGGGCGTCATGCCGGCAGCGACCATCGCATCCAGCGGGGCGAGCTGCCGTGGCTGATCGGCGCGATTGCGATGGGGGGTGTCGCCGGCCCGGCGTTGCTGATGCTGGGGCTGTCGAGCACCCCGGCGGCAACGAGTTCGCTGCTGTTGAACCTCGAGGGCGTGCTGACGGCCGTCATTGCCTGGGTGGTTTTCCGGGAAAACGTGGACCTCCAGGTTTTTCTCGGCATGGTGGCGATCGTCGCGGGCGGCGTGCTTCTCTCATGGCACCCTGGCGGGGTGGGTTTGCCGGTGGGCGCGCTGTTGATCGTCTGTGCGTGTATGTGCTGGGCTATCGACAACAACCTCACGCGCAAGGTCTCGGCAAACGACGCAATGGTGATTGCGTGTCTGAAAGGATTGGCGGCGGGTCCGGTAAATCTTGGCATTGCGTTCGCGGCGGGTGCTTCGCTGCCGTCGCCAGGGACAGTGGCCGCGGCCATGGCGACAGGGCTTGCCGGTTACGGAATCAGTCTCGTGCTGTTCGTGGTCGCGCTGCGCAATCTCGGAACCGCGCGTACTGGTGCTTACTTTTCGGTGGCGCCGCTGTTCGGCGTCATACTTTCTCTGATCATCTGGCCCGCATGGCCTGATCTGACTTTTTCGTTGGCTGCCGGACTCATGGCGGTCGGTATCTGGCTGCATGTGCGTGAGCGGCACGAACATGCGCATACGCACGAGCGGCTCGAGCATACGCATCGCCACCGCCATGACGAACATCATCAGCACGAACACGACTTTCCTTATGCCGGCGATGCGCCGCACACGCACGCGCACGCACATCTACCCATCACGCATTCGCATGCGCATTTTCCCGACATCCATCACCGGCATCGGCACTAGCCGGTGGGGTCGGTCCGAAGTCGGGGCAGCATGCAGCGACACCTCGGGATCGCGCCATGGATGTGGTTGAAGCAGCCGTCCGGCGCGCGGTGCATTCCGGTCCCTTTCATTACATTGACGATGCGCCGAAACGCTCCACAACCTCCCACCCCAAACCACCTCACTTCGTACTTTTGGAGTGGCGACGCCATCCGCAGGCGGTGCGTGAGCGACGTTGTGCTGTCGGGCACTGTCGACGTGCCTGAGCTCCCAACGCGCCTGCTCGCCGATTGGACGCGGGAGTTATCGCTGCGCATGACGCTGGGCGCCGGGGATGTCGATGTGATGCCGCTCGCTCGCGCGCGGGCGCGCTGGCCGAACTATTCGCAATATGTGCAGGCCGCGTCCGATTGGACGAACACGCTTGGCTTGCCCGGGTGGCTCGCGTCGAAGGATGTCGCGCTCATGGCGTGCCGTGGTGCGAGGTATCACCACGACGGAGAACAGTACGGCGGCGCGGCCTTTTGCAATTTGTTCCTGAGCGAAGACAAGGGGCAGGACGTTCATTTCCCCGGATTGGACCTTCGCATTCCTTTGACCCGGGGGACGGTGCTGATATTCGACACCTGCCAGCCGCACGGGGTGATTCAACGCGGCCGCCACGCCTTCGATGCCGACGATTTCCCCGTAGATCAGGATGGCACGCAGGTATTCCTGACCTGGGAGCTTCCGATCGAGGATCCCGATGTCGCACGCGCCCTCCACGTCGCCTTCGACGTCGACCCATCGGGCCCGACGACGGTGAATGACGAGCAAGTGCGGCGCAATGGCGGAAGGGTCGAGGTCTGCCCGCAATCAGGTCACTGGCGTCGCGCGGGCGCATCGGGTCACGCGTTGAACGACGGCGTTCGATGATGCCAACGGCGTGGGCTGCTGCGCGCCAGCACCAGCGCTGACTACAGCGGGACGTCTTCGATCAAGGCCAGTCGAAGTGCGCGAATCCGTCGATCGACGAAATAACCACCGCCTTCCGTGTAGCGCAGATACAGCCGAGCGCACGACGTGCATTCCCACACGCTGCAGCGGTTGTATGGGAAGTAGCGCGGGGCGATCGGCGCATCGTCCGCCCAGTACGTCGTCTTGCCCGGCAGGTATTCGGCAACGGTCGGTTCCGGAGTGTCTTCCGCGAGCAAGGTGCCGATCTCCCGCAATAGCGTTTCGTCGAGGGAAACCGGTTGGGATTGCCAGCCGTCGAGCGGCGTTTTCGTGCACGCACACGGACCGGGCGTCTTGGCTTGCGCGCGTCGTGCAAGATCGATCAGGGTGGCGGTGTCCAGAGGGGCGGGCATGGTGGGTATAGTCGTGTCGATGAGGCGGCAAACGCGCCATCATGCGCGCGTTCGCCTGGGTTCGGCAAGCTGTCAGCCGTTCATCATTCGGTCACGCGGGTCCCGGCGACCGTCGACGACACGACCCTCACGTGCTCTCTCGATCGATGATCGTGAACCCTGTATCGACACGCAGCGTTTCGTTGAAGGGCGGGTTCCCATCCAGTCGCTGCAGCAGGGCCTCGGCGGCAAGGCGTCCGATCATCGCCCCGTCGATGCGGACCGTCGACAAGGACGGATGGACGTGGGCGGCGGTGCTCAGATCGCCGAAACCCATCACCGCCACTTGCTGAGGAACGCCAATGCCGCGACTCGCCGCCTCGGCGAGAATGCCCTGCGCCAGCATGTCGGTGCTGCAAACAATCACGTCGGGCAATCCTTTGTCGAGCAAGCGTACAAAGCCTTCGCGCCCCGCTTGCAGTGTTGCCGGCGCGGGCAGGACTTCCAACGGCACATCGTCCATTCCGTGCGCCTTCAATGCCTCCACGACACTGATACTGCGGCGCATTCCGCGCGGATCGTCGGCTGACATCAGGGCGAACCGCCGGTACGATTTCTTCAGCAGATGGTCGACCACCGCGCGGCCGACGGCTTCGTGCGAGAAACCGACCAGCATGTCGATGGGGTCGTCGGCCAGGTCCCACACTTCCACGATCGGCACGTTCGTCTTGAGCAATCGCTCGCGTGTGACGCGGGAGTGGTCTGTGCCGGTCAGGACGATCGCATCCGGTCGACGGCCGAGCAAGGTGTGCACGAGTTGCTCTTCCCGTTCGCGACGGTAGTCCGTTAGCCCCAGCAGCGTTTCATAGCCCGACGCGGCCAGCGTCGACATCATCGTCTGCACCAGTTCCGTGAAGATCGATGTCGCAATCGTCGGCAACAGCAACGCCACGAGGTGGCTCCGGTTCGTGGCAAGCGCGCCCGCCAGCAGGTTGGGCACGTAGCCGGTCACGCGAACGGCGTCGAGCACCCGTTGCCGCGTTGCTTCGCGTACGAGTTCCGGTCGCTTCAGCGTGCGTGACACCGTCATCGCCGTAACGCCGGCAAGGCGTGCAACGTCTTCCAACGTCACGTTGTCGTTCGTCTGAGGCGGCCGACTGGCGGACGGCCTGTAGTGCTCTTCCATCGCGGCTCCCTGAGTTCATCCATTCTATCGATAAGAGAACGCGATTAGAGAGCCCAATGACATACGACGTCGTATGTATTAATCCCGGGAAAACCCGGATTTTCGGACTGTTTGCGCTAACATATGCTTCCAACACATAAGACATCACACAACATTTCGGAGACGATGATGGAAAATGGCGTAACGCGGGCAGCCTTGGCTCGGGATGAGGCGCTTGGCACGGCGGCCGCGACGGCAGGCGGCGTCGATGGCCGTTATGCGGGGCAAAGCAAGGCGCGCTACCTGGTCGTTTTCATGCTTTTCCTGATCACGACGGTCAACTACGCCGATCGCGGAACGCTCTCTATTACGGGCACGGCCATACAGCACCAACTGGGTATTTCGCCGGTCGCGATGGGCTACCTGTTCTCGTCGTTCGCATGGGCCTATGTCGCCGCGCAGATTCCCGGTGGCTGGCTGCTCGATCGCTTCGGCACCAAGCGGGTCTATGCCTGCAGTATCTTCTTTTGGTCACTGGTGACGGCGCTGCAGGGTCTGGTCGCGGGCTTGCCGGTGGCGATGGCGGTCATCACGCTGTTCGCGTTGCGCTTTCTCGTGGGGGCGGCCGAGGCGCCGGCATTCCCGGGCAATTCGCGCATGACCGCCACGTGGTTCCCGACGGCCGAGCGGGGCACGGCGTCGGCCATCTTCAATTCGTCGCAGTATTTTGCCGCCGTGCTGTTCACGCCGCTCATGGGCTGGATCACGCATGCGTACGGTTGGCAGTACGTGTTCTATGTGATGGGCGCGCTGGGCATCGTGCTCACCGGCGTCTGGCTGAAGACCATCTATGCGCCGCGCCAACATCCGCTCGCGAACGACGCGGAAATCCGCTTCATTGCCGATCACGGTGCGATGATCGACCTCGAAGACAAACAAGTCGCCGCGCAGCGTCGCGTCGCGACGGCGGGTTCGAACGACGGAATGCAGGGGCGCAAGATTTTCAGGCAACTGCTCAAGAGCCGCATGATGCTTGGCGTGTTCATCGCGCAATACTGCATCACGACGCTCACCTATTTCTTCCTGACGTGGTTCCCGATCTACCTCGTGCAGGAGCGCCATATGTCGATCCTGAAGGCGGGCTTCGTGTCGTCGATCCCGGCGATTGCCGGCTTCCTCGGCGGCTTGCTCGGCGGCGTGGTGTCGGACCGGATGATGAAGCATGGCTTCTCGACGTCGACCGCGCGCAAGGTGCCCATCGTCGTCGGGCTGCTGCTGTCGACCTGCATGATCGCCTGCAACTACGTGGACAACCAATGGGTGGTGGTCGGCATCATGGCAGCGGCGTTCTTCGGCAAGGGCATCGGCGCGCTGGGCTGGGCCGTTGTGTCGGATACGGCGCCGAAGCAAGCAAGCGGGCTGTGCGCGGGCCTCTTCAATACGTTCGGTAACACGGCAGGTATCACGACGCCGATCGTGATCGGATATCTCGTGCAAGACACGGGTTCGTTCGCGGCGGCACTGGTCTTCGTGAGCGCCAATGCGCTGATTGCGATCGTGTGCTACCTGTTCGTCGTGGGCAAGATCGAGCGCTTCGAGCTGGCGGCGTAACGCATACCTGGCTACCGGTCCCATCGCAAGGAGATTCGATTGAATACCGCCCGCGGATTGCACGAGCAAGGTTCGCCCCTCGAGGCCGCATCGTCGAGCGCCATGGCGACGGCGGATGCCTTCGCCGGTGCGCAGCCGCTCGGCGGGTCGCCCGATGCCCATCGGGTGGCATTCCAGCCGAGCACGCGCTACCCGGACGTCGCCATCGAAATTCTCGATCCGAGCTTCGCGAAATACCGGCTCTACAGCAGCGCGGTCGAGCAGTTGGGGACCGGAATGCGCTGGGCCGAAGGCCCCGTGTACTTCCCCGCGGCACGCTACCTCGTCTTGAGCGACATTCCCAACAATCGCATGATGCGCTATGACGAAGTGACGGGGCATTGGGGTGTCTTTCGCCAGCCGTCGAATCAGAGCAACGGGAACACCCGAGACCGGCAAGGGCGACTCGTCACGTGCGAGCATCTCACGCGGCGCGTCACGCGCACGGAGCACAGCGGCAAGATCACGGTGCTCGCGAACGGCTATCAGGGCAAGCGCCTGAACTCGCCGAACGACGTCGTCTGCCAGTCGAACGGCGCCCTCTGGTTTACCGATCCGCCCTTCGGCATCGCGGGGCATTGGGAAGGCGAGAAGGCGACGCCCGAGCTGCCGCCATCCGTCTATCGTCTTTCGCCGGACGGTGAGTTGCAGGCGAGGATCACTGACCTCGCCGGGCCGAACGGCCTGGCGTTCTCACCAGACGAGTCGAAGCTCTATGTGATCGATAGCCGGGCCACGCCGAGCCGCGTGCTGTGGCAATACGATGTCGGCGCAAACGGCGTCACGCTGTCAAACAAGTCGAAGCTTTTCGATGCGCACGGCGCCGGGGCGCTCGACGGCTTCGCGGTCGATACGGATGGCAACCTGTGGTGCGGCTGGGGCGCTGACGGACGCG
The DNA here is from genome assembly GCF_026802345.1 of Pandoraea sp. XJJ-1. Taxonomy (NCBI): domain Bacteria; kingdom Pseudomonadati; phylum Pseudomonadota; class Betaproteobacteria; order Burkholderiales; family Burkholderiaceae; genus Pandoraea; species Pandoraea sp. XJJ-1. Next base: position 4,336,479 of record NZ_CP113827.1, on the reverse strand, counting down.
CCGGTGTCAGTTCCGCCGACCTCGACGGGGTGAAGGTCTTCAACGCGAACGGCAAGCCGATCGGTTTTATCCGATTGCCGGAACGCTGCGCGAACTTGACGTTCGGCGGCCCGAAGAACAACCGGCTGTATATGGCAAGTTCGCATTCGCTTTATTCGCTTTACGTGGAAGCCGAGGGCGCCGTCTGATCGTCACGACGCTCGCCTGTTTCCCTCAACTACTGGTACTTCGCTTATGTCCACGACTCTCACTCGCGTCAACGCCACGCCTACCGTCACCGAACTGCGCGTCATTCCCGTCGCCGGGCGCGACAGCATGCTGATGAATCTTTCGGGCGCACACGGCCCGTTCTTCACGCGCAATATCGTGATCCTGACCGACAGCGCGGGGAACACGGGCGTAGGCGAAGTGCCGGGCGGCGAGACCATCCGCAAGACGATCGACGATGCGCGTGCCTACGTCGTCGGTCAATCGATCGGCAACCTGCAAGCGATTCTGAATCGCGTGCGTACCGCGTTCGCCGATCGCGACGCGGGCGGTCGCGGTCTGCAGACCTTCGACCTGCGCACCACGATCCACGCCGTCACGGCGCTCGAAGCCGCGCTGCTCGACCTGCTCGGCCAGCACCTTGGCGTGCCGGTCGCTGCCTTGCTCGGCGAAGGCCAGCAACGCGACGAGGTGGAGATGCTCGGCTACCTGTTCTACGTCGGCGATCGTAACAAGACCGATCTGCCGTATGCCTCGGGCGCGCAAGGGCGCGACGATTGGGAGCGTCTGCGCACGGAAGTCGCACTGACGCCGGAAGCGGTCGTGCGTCTGGCGCAAGCCGCGAAGGCGCGTTATGGCTTCAACGATTTCAAGCTCAAGGGCGGCGTGCTCTCAGGCGACGCGGAAATGGAAGCGGCCACCGCGCTTGCGGAGTGCTTCCCGGAAGCACGCGTGACGCTCGACCCGAACGGCGCCTGGTCGCTTGCCGAAGCGATCCGCCTGTGCCGTGACAAGCACGACGTTCTTGCCTACGCGGAAGACCCGTGCGGCGCGGAGAATGGCTATTCTGGCCGCGAAGTGATGGCCGAGTTCCGTCGTGCGACCGGACTGCCGACCGCGACCAACATGATCGCGACCGACTGGCGTCAGATGGGCCACGCGATTCAACTGCAATCCGTTGACATTCCGCTGGCCGACCCGCACTTCTGGACGATGCAGGGCTCGGTGCGTGTTGCGCAGATGTGCAACGACTGGGGCCTCACGTGGGGCTCGCACTCGAACAATCACTTCGACGTGTCGCTGGCCATGTTCACGCACGTTGCCGCCGCCGCGCCCGGCAAGATCACCGCGATCGACACGCACTGGATTTGGCAAGACGGCCAGCGCCTCACGCGCGATCCGTTGCAGATCGTCGGTGGCAAAGTGAAGGTGCCGGAAGTGCCGGGCCTCGGCGTAGAACTCGATATGGACGAAGTCGAGAAGGCGCACGCGCTGTATCAGCAGCATGGCCTCGGTGCGCGCGACGACGGGGTCGCGATGCAGTACCTGATTCCGAACTGGACGTTCGACAACAAGCGTCCGTGCCTCGTGCGCTGAGGCACTTCGCTCGAGCATCGGTGGAAAACATCGGAGGCTGGTAAAATGCGCGTCCCATGCGGAACGTTATTTTATGAAGTCTCAAACACTTCGGGAGCAGTGGCTACCGAATCTCCCCGGCAACGTGCTTGCCGGTCTGACCACGGCGTTCGCGCTAGTGCCCGAGTGCATCGCCTTCGCGCTGGTCGCTCAAGTCAATCCGCTCATGGGCCTCTACGGGGCCTTCATCGTCTGCGCGCTCACCGCCATCTTCGGCGGTCGTCCCGGCATGATCTCGGGGGCGGCCGGATCGATGGCGGTGGTCATCGTCGCACTGGTCATCCAACACGGCGTGCAATATCTGCTGGCGACCGTCGTTCTGGGCGGCGTGCTCATGATGCTCTTCGGCCTGTTGCGTCTCGGCAAGCTGATTCGCATGGTGCCGCACCCGGTGATGATCGGTTTCGTGAATGGGCTCGCGATTGTCATCGCCATGGCGCAGCTGGCACATTTCAAGCGAGCCACGCCGCACGGCGACGTCTGGCTGCAAGGCACACCGCTGGCAATCATGTGCGCGCTGGTTGCGCTCACGATGCTGATCGTCTATGGGCTGCCACGCCTCACGAAGGCCGTGCCGCCCGCGCTCGTCGCCATCGTTGGCGTCGGGCTCTTCAGCCAAGGACTGCACCTGCCCACGCGTACGCTCGGCGACATGGCGCACATTGCCGGGGCACTCCCGTCGCTCCATCTGCCGCAAGTGCCTTTCGATCTGGAGACGTTGCGGATCGTCTTCCCCTACGCATCGCTCATGGCGATGGTCGGTTTGCTGGAGACGCTGCTCACCTTCAATCTCACCGACGAGATCACGCAAACGCGCGGCCGTCCGAATCGAGAATGCCTCGCGCTTGGCGCGTCGAATGTCGTATCTGGAATGTTCGGGGGCATGGGCGGTTGCGCCATGATCGGCCAGACCATGATTAACCTGAGTTCGGGCGGACGCAGCCGCGTTTCGGGGGTGACGGCTGGCATCATGATCCTGCTGTTCGTGCTTTGCCTGTCACCGCTCATCGAGCGCATTCCGCTGGCGGCGCTCGTCGGTGTGATGTTTGTCGTCGCCCAGCAGACGTTCGCCTGGGGCTCACTTCGCGTACTCGGCAAAGTGCCTCGCAACGACGCGCTCGTGATCGTCGCGGTGACGGTCATCACCGTGTTCACGGATCTGGCCGTCGCGGTGATGTGTGGCATTGTTATCGCCGCACTCAACTTCGCCTGGCAGCATGCCCGCGACATTCGTGCCGACGTGCAAGAGAACGGCGACGACGCCCGTACCTATGTGCTTCATGGCACGCTGTTCTTTGCGTCGACCGCCAATTTCCAGGACCTGTTCCAGCCGTTGTCCGATGTCCGCCGGATCGTTGTGGATTGCCGGTCTCTGCACGTGGCGGATCACTCGGCCATCGTGGCGTTCGAGACGCTCAGGGAGCGTTATCGGACGTCGGGTCGAAACGTGCGCTTCGTCAACCTTTCGTCGCGCAATCAACGCCTGCTGGAACGAGCCGGTGTGAGCCTCGTCGAGGCCTGAGGCACGCTTGCGGGCGATGGCCGTCGCGCGTTACTTGAACGTGTGCAGGTAGGCCAGCAAGTCGGCCACCTTGCGCTCGTTTCCGATGCCCCAGAAGCGCATCTTCGTTCCCGGCACGGTCTTGCCTGGATTGGCAATGAAGGTGGCGAGCGTCTTGTCGTCCCAGACAATGCCGGACTGCTTCATCGCCGTAGAGTAATCGTAGTCCGGCACGCTGCCCGCGCGGCGGTTGAAGAGGCGGTTGAGTTGCGGGCCGAAGCCCGACGTCGCCATGGGGCCGACCGCATGGCACGACGCACAGCGTGCCGCGAACATTGCCTTGCCGGCTTCCACGTCGCCAGCGGCCATGGCGGGCGACGCGAGCGCGCTCAGCGCGCCGAGCAGCGCGAGCGTTGGCGCAACCCGGCGTCGGCGGGCGGCAAGCGGGAGTGGCGGGAGTGGCGCGAGTCGTACGACACGCGGGACAGCGAAGATCGGGAAAGCGGAGCGGGCAGTCATCGGAGGGCGTGCAGCCGGGGAACGGGTCGAAGGCAATCCGCTAACTTACCGCGTTCCCTCCGGCGCGACCAGCGATTCCCGTGCGAAGGCGGTGCGACATCGTGTCGCGGCCGTCGACGCCAGAGCATCGACGGCCAATCGCCGCAGGCGGCAGCGGTCTTACGCCGCGCCCTTGATCACGCTCTCCGGCAAATCGCGACCGTGGTACTTCTTGTAGATCGCGTTGAGCTTGCCGTTCTTCAGATTGGTCTTCACCCAATGGTTGATCCAATCCTTGAGCGCCGGCTGATTCTTGTTGAGCGCAATGCCCAGATTGAATTCCGTCTGCGCGAACTTCAGTTCGAGGTTCTTCTCCGGGGCGCGCTTTTGCATCTCGCCGAGATTCGACGGCGTGCTCGAGAAGATGTCGACCTGACCGGTCACCATCGACGTGATGAGCGTCGCGTCGTCTTCGTAGCGCACGATCTGCGCACCCTTGGCGTTTTGCGTGGTGAGCGTGTCGTTGACGGTCGCGCGCGTGAGGCCGATGCGCTTGCCGTTCAGGTCGTCATAGCCCTTGATGACCATGCTCTTGGGGCCGCCGACGATGATCGAGATGACCGCGTACGGCATCGAAAAATCGATCACCTTCTCACGCTCCGGGGAGATCGCGAGATCGGCCACCACGATATCGGCGCGGTTCGACTGCAGCGTAGGGATGCGTGCGGCGTTCGTCACGGACACAATGTCGAGCTTCACCCCCAGATCCTGGGCCAGCAGCTTGGCCGTTTCGACGTCCGAGCCCACCGGTTGCAGGTTCGCGTCGGCATACGAATACAGCGGCGTGCCCATGGCGATGGCGACGCGGATCTTGCCTGCCTTCTTGATGTCGTCGAGCTGGTCGGCGAGGGCAGCATGCGCCACGGCGCCGAGCAGAGCGGCGGCGCAAGCTTGGGTGAGGAACGTCTTGAGTTTCATGCGGGTGTCTCCTTGGAATAATGGATTGTCTTGCGTGGCCGGACTACAGGCCGTTGGCGAGGAATGCACGCAGTTCGGGCGTTTGCGGGTTGTCGAGCATGTCGCCCGGACCGACTTCCCACACCTTGCCCTGATGCATGTAGATGATCTGGTCGGCGACGCGCTTGGCGAATGCCATTTCGTGCGTGACGAGCACCATCGTCATGCCGTTCGCCGCGAGGTCTTCCATGACGCGCAGCACCTCGCCCGTAAGCTGCGGGTCGAGCGCCGACGTCACTTCGTCGAACAGCATGACCTTCGGCGACATGGCGAGCGAGCGCGCAATGGCCACGCGCTGCTGCTGGCCGCCCGAGAGTTGCTCGGGATAGCTCTCGGCCTTGTCCGACAGTCCCACCTGATCGAGCACGCGCTTGGCCACGTCTTGCGCTTCGCTGCGCGCCATGCGCTTGACGTGCCGCAGCGCGAGCATGATGTTCTCGCGCACGTTCAGGTGTGGGAACAGGTTGTAGCTCTGGAAGACGATGCCGACTTCGCGGCGCAATTGATGCAGGTCGATGTGCGGATCTTCCACGCGAATGCCGCACACTTCGATGGAGCCTTCGTCGATGGTCTCCAGACGATCGATGCAGCGCAGGGCCGTACTCTTGCCCGAGCCGCTGGCGCCGATGACCGCCACCATCTGGCCGCGTTCAACTTCGAATGACACGCCCTTGAGCACCGGGTTGTCGCCAAAGCGCTTGTGAATCTGGTTGACCTTAACGATTGCCGACATTGAGCTTGTCCTCCAGTGATGCGCTCCAGCGCGAGAGCGGGTAGCACAGCACGAAATAAAACACCCCGACCAACGAGAACACGAGGAAGGGTTGGAAAATCGAGTTGTTGATGATCTGTCCGGCGCGCGTCAGCTCCACGAAGCCGATCACCGACGCGAGCGACGTCATCTTGATGATCTGCACCAGGAAGCCGATGGTCGGTGGCAGCGACAGGCGCACCGCCTGCGGAATGATGACCAGACGCAGCGTCTGCCAGCGCGAGAGTGACAGGCACTCCGCGGCCTCCCACTGCGCCCGCGGCATCGCTTCGACGCAGCCGCGCCAGATGTCGCCCAGGTAGGCGCTGGTGTACACCATCAATGCCAGCGCGGCCGCCACGATGGCGGGTAACTCGAAGCCATACACCGACAGGCCGAAGTAGACGATGAACAGCAGGATCAGCAGCGGAATGCCCTGAATTGCCTCGATGAACACTTGCGCAGGCAAGCGCAGCCATCGGCGCGGCGAGATGCGTCCGAGCATCACGACAAAGCCGCCCGCGCTGCCGAGGACGAATGCGATGAGCGAGAGCACGAGTGTCCAGCCGATGGACTGCACCAGATAGTTGAAATAGGTCCAGGAAAAATTGCCCATCATGAGGCGCTCCGTTGCGCGGCGTTGGTACCGGATGTGCCTGAAGCGCCCGGCGTGCCGGCGTTGCCCGGGGCGTTCAGGCCGGCGGCGCGCGACGCGGCCGCCCGACGGCGTGCGGCCTGAGCGGTCTGCGCGGCGGCGCGTCGCACGATGCGGCGGCGCTTGAAGAAGTACTCGCCGGCGGCCCACGCCACGAGCTTGACCAGCAGCGAGAGGCACAGATAGAGGGCGGCCACGACGATATAGGTTTCGAGCGAGCGGAACGTGTCCGACTGCACGGTATTCGCCACGGCCGTCAGTTCCTCGGCGGAAATCTGCGACGCCATGGCCGAGGCCTGCATCATCAAAATGAACTGGGTGGTGAGCGCCGGATAGACCTTTTCGATGGACGGTTGCAGCATGACGTGCCACGCGATGCGCCATTTCGGCAGCCCCAGGCACTCGGCGGCCTCGATCTGACCGCGCGGCACCGATTCGAGCCCCGCGCGAATGATCTCCGCCGCGTACGCGCCGATGTTGATCACCATCGCAATGACCGACGCGGCGAACGTCGGCATGTGCACGCCTACGCTGGCCAGGCCGAAATACAGTAGAAAGATCTGGACGAGGAACGGTGTGTTGCGCACCGCTTCGATATAAATGCCGCACAGGCGGGAGAGCCAGCGGTGGCGGCTGCGCTTGGCAAAGGCCACGAGCGTACCGACGACGGTGCCGAGGACAACCGAAATCACCGTCATCTTCAGCGTGAGCCACGCGCCATCCAGGAATACTGGCCAGTAGGGGAGCAGTGGGGCGAAATTCAACGAGAAATGCATGGCAAGCGCCTGTCTCCGGTGACGTTCGGGGCCGACGCGCCAGGCAGTCCATTGCGGTCACGGCACCCGCAATCACTGTGGTGGGTCTTTCTTGTACGTCGTCATATAAGTGATGCGATTTTGCGCATCGCGATACGGCGTTGTCAATAGCGGAGGATTGGGGGGATACCCTTGGCTTTCGCCTTGTCGGGGAAAGGGTTAAAGGGGATTCTGGCCGGTGGGGCAAGCAACCGCACGCCGCGTGAGGCGGCCTCAACGGCGGGTTGATGAGGACGGATTTTGTCTGCGTGTCATCGTATCTCTTGACGTCGGGGGGGGGGCGTCGGACGGTTGGGCAGTCGGGAAGCGCCGAGCGCGGCGGCGCGGTTCCTGGTTCTATAATCGCGCTTTGCCATTCCAACCGTGACATTCAAGGCGAAATCCGATGACGCTGTCCGCGACCGCCCTCGACGAACTCGACCGTAACCTGCTCGCCCTGCTGCGGGTCAATGCGCGCGAGAGCACGGCCAATCTGGCGCGCCGTCTCGGCGTGGCGCGCACGACCGTGGTGGCCCGCCTGGCGAGGCTAGAGCTGGCGGGCGTGATCGCCGGCTATACGGTACGACTCGGGCAGGACGCCGCCGGAGGCGGGTTGCAGGCCTGTGTCGGCATCAGCGTGCAACCGCGCTCCGGGCGCGACGTGTTGCGGCGCCTGAACAAGATGCCCGAGATTCACCTGCTGTGCACCGTCAGCGGCGAGTTCGATTACGTGGCATGGCTGCACGCGGCGTCGGCAGACCAGCTCGACGCGCTGCTCGACACCATTGGCGAGATCGACGGCGTCACCCGGACGACAACGTCGGTCGTGCTCGCCCGCAAGATCGACCGGGGGGGCGTGTTGCCCTGAGCATCGCCCAGTAATTTTTCGTAAACGTCGGCCAAGAATCGCGCCGCGCGCCCGCCGGCGCTCGCGCCGTGCTCGAATTCCCCGTTCATCCCCGTGTTGCCTTGACTTCGTGGTTTGTCTGACGAATGCGTTAGTGCTAAAATTACTGAGAATTGTTTGCATTAACTTCTTTGTCAATCTGGAGTGTGTATGCGCGTGAAATCCCTCGTGGCTGCGGCGCTGTTCGTCGGTGCAGCCACCCTGGCGAATGCCGCCGAATTTCCCATTGGTAAGCCGCTGAATGTGGCGGGCATGGAGATCAACACGGTGTATCTCCAGCCGATCTCGATGGAACCGGCCGGCATGATGCGCGACGCCGCCAAGTCGGACATCCACCTCGAAGCGGATATTCATGCGATTGCCAAGAACCCGAACGGTTACGCCGAAGGCGACTGGATTCCCGGGCTGGAAATCACGTACAAGCTGCAAAAGATGAAGAGCGACGGCAAGACCCCCGAGGGCGCATCCATCGAAGGGTTGATGATGCCGATGGTCGCGAGCGATGGTCCGCACTACGGCGATAACGTCAAGCTGGCCGGTGTCGGCAAGTACAAGCTGACGATGGTCGTCAACGCACCGGGCACGCTGCAGGCGTTCGGCTGCAAGATGGGCGGCATGCCCGCCGCCGACGCCCATGCGGCGCACGGGGGCATGGGCCCGTGGTGCTTTGGCCGTCACGTCGACAAGGAAACCGGCGTGGGTCCGTGGTTCAAGCCGGTGACCAAGGAAGTGGATTTCACTTTCTCGGGAATTGGCAAGAAGGGCGGGTACTAAGTCGCCCGCATGAATTTGACTCGGCGTTGGCCTGCGGGCCGGCGCTGTTTTCGTTTGGAGCGGAAGAATGAATCAGCGCATCGCGCGCCTGCTGGCCACGATGACAGCCGTGGTGGCGACTTTGTTCGTGCTGGCGGGGCCGTCGCTCGCGCGAGCGGACGACTTGCCAACCTTCAGGCTGGAAATGAACAACGGCAAGCTCAACCCCGCGCGCATCGAGGTGCCGGCCGGCAAGCGCATCAAGATTGAAGTGCACAACACCGGCACGAACGCTGTCGAGTTCGAGAGTCTGCAACTTCGCAAGGAAAAGGTGTTGGCACCGGGTGCGCAGTCGTTCGTGGTGATCGCGCCGCTGCAGCCGGGCGAGTACAAGTTTTTCGACGATTTTCACCAGCAGGCACAAGGCGTGATCGTTGCCAAGTAAGCGGGCGGAAGTCGTTCTGGATAGTCGGTAAGACACGCATCACGAGAGGAATCAAACGATGGGTCAGGTCATGTTCATCGTCTGGCGCGAAAGCGTCGAGGCATTGCTGGTTGTCGGCATTCTCCATGCCTGGCTGGCCAACCCGGAGCACGGTGCCAAGCGCGGCCTGCCTTATCTGTGGGGCGGTGTGGCGCTCGGGATTGCGGCGGCCGTGGCGCTGGGCGCCGCTCTCGTTGGTTTTACCGAGGTGCTCTCGGGCGACGCGCAGGACTACTTCCAGACGGCCATGGTGCTGGTCGCCTGCGTGCTGATCGTGCAGATGGTCTTCTGGATGAAGCGCCACGGGCGAACGCTCAAACGCGACATGGAATCGTCGCTGCGCAAGAACCAGGATCAGGGCACCTGGTGGGGCGTGCTCGTGCTGGTGGCGCTGGCCATTGCCCGCGAAGGCAGCGAGACGACCATCTTCCTGTACGGCATCGGCTTCGGCCAGCAAGGCAGCGTGCCGCCATCGATGTGGCTCGCGGTGCTGATCGGTTTCGCCCTGGCACTCGCCACGTTCTGGCTGCTGCAACTGGGCGGAAAGATCTTCTCGTGGCGCCTGTTCTTTCGCGTGACCGAAATCATGCTGCTGTTCCTCGCCGCCGGGCTGCTGGAGTCCGGGCTCGATCGCCTGATCTCGCTCGAGCTGGTGCCGACGCTGGTCGATCAACTGTGGGATACCTCCGCACTGCTCGACGACACCAGCCCGTTCGGCAGTCTCGTCGCCACGTTGACCGGCTATCGCGCGCATCCGTCCGGCATGAATCTATTGGTGTACGGCATCTATTGGCTGTTCGTCTGGGCCTTGCTCAAGCGGGCTGATGGGCCGCTCAAGCAGGCCAGGCCCGCTTGAGCGGGCCGCAGGCATCGGGGGCGCAAATCTCGCCGGTGCACGACAACGGTCTGTTCGGACCGGTCGGTGCCAGCGTCACAAGCGCTCCGGCATTGGCAAGGTCCGCCAGCCTGACAAGGTTGTTTCCCCGACGTACGAGTTGAGCATGAGCATCGCCATACCTGTCCCGAACCGACTGGCCCGCGCAGGGCTTTGGATGCAACGCCATGGCAAGCTGATTCGTGGCGTGCAGTGGGGCATCGTGCTCGTGTACGCGTTCCTCATCGGGGTGCCGGTCATGTTGCCGTTGCCCGACGAGACGGCGCACATCCTCAATAACCTCACCGTCTTCGCGCAGTTCACTTTCTGGGGCATCTGGTGGCCGTTCGTGCTCATCAGCATGGTCTTGATGGGCCGCGTATGGTGCGGGGTGCTGTGCCCGGAAGGCACGCTCTCGGAATTCGCGAGCCGTCACGGACGCGGTCGCGCCATTCCACGCTGGATGCGCTGGGGCGGCTGGCCGTTCGTGGCCTTTGCGGGTACCACGCTCTACGGCCAGATGGTCAGCGTCTACCAATATCCGAAGGCCGTGTTGCTGGTGCTTGGCGGTTCCACCATCGGCGCGATGGTGATCGGCTATTTCTACGGCCGCGACAAACGCGTGTGGTGCAAGTACCTGTGCCCGGTCAACGGCGTGTTCTCGCTGCTCGCGCGTCTGGCGCCGTTCCACTTCAAGGTCAACGAAGAAGCGTGGCGTCGCTCGTATCACACCAACGGCCACAAGATCATCCCGGTCAATTGCGCGCCGCTCGTGCCGCTGCGCAACATGAAGGGCGGCGCGCAATGCCATATGTGCGGGCGCTGCGCCGGGCATCGCGACGCCATCGCGCTCACGGGCCGCTCGCCGGGCGACGAGATCGTGAAGTTCGGCGCGACGGAGAACAACAGTGTGTGGGACAGCGTGCTCGTCATGTATGGCCTGCTTGGCGTGGCCATCGGCGCCTTCCACTGGACGGTGAATCCGTGGTTCGTAGCGACCAAGACGATGCTCGCCACATGGCTCATCGACCGCGACATCATGTGGCCGTTCGCGACGAACGCGCCGTGGTTCGTCTTTACCAACTACCCCGCACAGAGCGACGTCTTCTCGTGGCTCGACGGCGGCATGGTCGTCACGTACATCCTCGGCAACGGTCTGCTGCTGGGCTTGGCGTTCACGACGATCTTCGCGCTGGCGAACCGGGCGATGGGGCCGTGGCAGACCTCGCGATTCAATCACCTGGTGCAGTCGTTGATTCCGATTGCCGGGGCCGGGGTGTTCATCGGTCTGTCGGCCACGACGATCAGCCTGCTGCGCGCCGAGCATCTGCCGGTGTACTGGGCGAACGATGTGCGCGCTGCGATCCTCGCCGCGACCACGCTTTGGAGCCTGTGGCTTGGCTGGCGCGTGACCGGGCGGCATGCGCGCTCGCTGGGGCGGCGTCTGGCCGGGATGGCGGGTGTCGTGGCGGCGCTGGCGCTGGTCAACTGGCTCTGGCTGTTGATGTTCTGGATCTGGTGACGTTCGGGGCGCGTCGATTGTCGCGCCTCAGGCCGGTGGCCTACAATGGCGCCACCGGTCTTTCTGTGTAACGCTCATGTTGCTCGCTCAACGTCTCCCGCTGTATTTCCGCCTCGTTCGTCTCGATAAGCCGATCGGCACCGTGCTGCTGCTGTGGCCAACGCTTGCGGCGCTGTGGATCGCTTCGAATGGGCATCCCGACCTCTGGCTGCTCGCGATCTTTACGCTCGGCACGTTCCTGATGCGCTCGGCGGGTTGCGCCATCAACGATTACGCCGACCGCGACTTCGACAGGTACGTCAAACGCACGAAGGAGCGGCCGATCACGTCGGGACGCATTCGTGCCTGGGAAGCGGTGGCTGTGGCGGCCACGCTTGCGCTGGCGAGCTTTTTGCTGATCCTGCCGCTCAACGCGCTGACCAAGTGGCTCTCGATCCCGGCCCTGTTCGTGGCGGGCACCTATCCGTTCACCAAGCGCTTTCTGGCGATTCCGCAGGCGTATCTCGGCGTGGCCTTCGGTTTCGGCATTCCGATGGCCTTCGCCGCAGTGCAGGATCAGGTACCGGTCATCGCATGGGTGCTGCTGCTCTCGAATGTGTTCTGGTCGGTCGCCTACGACACCGAATACGCAATGGTCGATCGCGACGACGACCTGAAGATTGGCATCAAGACCTCGGCGATCACGTTCGGACGCTTCGACGTATTGGCGATCATGCTCTGCTATGCAGGGGCGCTCGGCATTCAGGCGGGGGTGGGCGTGTATCTCGGCTTCGGCTGGCCGTTCTGGCTCGGCATGGCGGTGGCGGTGAGCTTCGCGATCTATCACTACTTCCTGATTCGCGCACGCGAGCGCATGCCTTGTTTTGCCGCCTTCCGCCACAACAACTGGCTCGGTGCCGCCGTGTTCGCAGGCATCGCGGGCCACTACTTGTTGGCCGCGCGGGCATAGGTTGGCGTGTCGATGGGAAGGTCGGCGCGAACGACGACCGGTGAAATGAAAAACGGACCGCATGCGGTCCGTTTTTCGTTCCGGCAGACCGGCGAATCCGTCGGCCGTTCCGCTCAGGCGTCGCCCAACTCGTCGCCAAGTTCCTTGGCGCGGGTATTGGCCGCATGCACGCCGCGCACGATTGCCGCCTTGATGGCGTCGCGCTCGAACGAGCTGAGGGCAGCAAACGTCGTGCCGCCCTTGGACGTCACACGCTCGCGCAGCACGCTCGCGGGTTCGCTCGACTGCGCCGCCAGTTGCGACGCGCCAGTAAACGTGGCGATGGCCAACTGACGTGCCTGCTCGGGCGAAAAGCCCAGCTCGTTCGCGGCTTGCTCCAGCGCTTCGATGAAATAGAACACGTATGCCGGACCGCTGCCCGAGATGGCCGTCACGGCGTCGAGCTGGCTTTCCTTCTCCACCCAGACGATCTGGCCGGCCGCACCGAGCACGGTCTCGGCGCGCTTGCGCTGGTCCGAATCCACCCCCGACAAGGCTGCCAGACCCGTGATGCCCATGCCGATCAAGGCGGGGGTGTTCGGCATGCAACGCACGATCTGATTGTGGCCGCCGAGCCAACGCGCGAGATCGGACGCGCGAATGCCTGCCGCGATGCTGATCACCAATTGACCGATCAGGTGCGGCTGGAGCGCTTGTGCGACGTCCTTGAGCACTTGCGGTTTGACGGCCAGCACGATCGTGTCGTAATCGCGCAGGCGATCGTTGGGCGCGCTGGCCGTGTCGACACCGTACTGCTTGACGAGACCGTCGCGCGTCGATTCGTTGACGTCGATCGCGAGAATGTCGCGCGGGGCCGTGCCGCGCTTGACGAGTCCGCCGATCAGGGCATTGGCCATGTTGCCGCCGCCGATGAATGCAATTCTCATAACCATCCTTTGCGTTTCGTGAGTCGTTACCGTCGTTACCTTTTGCCGCGGCGAGTCGTCAAAGCGCGCTCACCGCCAAGGCGCGCCGCGATCAGGCGCGTGAGCCATAATCGCGTGCGCCGAAAATCGCGGTGCCGATTCGCACCATTGTCGCACCCTCGGCAATCGCCGCCTCGAGATCGCCCGACATGCCCATCGACAGCGTGTCGAGCGGCAGACCGTCGGCGCGCAAGGCGTTGAACACATCGCGCACGGCCTTGAACGGTGCGCGTTGGCGGGCCGGATCGGCTTCAGGCTCGGGAATCGCCATCAGGCCGCGCAATCGTAAATTCGGCAGCGCCGCGATGGCGCGTGCCACGGCGGGCACGTCGGCAGGCGCTACGCCGCTCTTGCTGGCTTCGCCGCTGATGTTGACCTGCAGGCACACCTGCAAGGGCGGGAGGTCTGCCGGTCGCTGCGCACTCAGGCGCTCGGCGATCTTCAGGCGGTCGACCGAATGCACCCAGTCGAAGTGTTCGGCCACCGGCCGCGTCTTGTTGCTTTGCAGTGGGCCGATGAAATGCCATTCGAGCGGTTCGCCATTGACCGTCTCGCCGGACAACGCGGCGATCTTGTCGAGCGCCTCCTGCACATAGTTCTCGCCGAATGCCCGCTGGCCAGCCGCGAGCGCGTCGCGTACGGCACCGGCGCCAAAGGTCTTCGAGACGGCGAGCAAGCGCACGCTGTCCGCTGGCCGGCCGGCGGCGGTGGTGGCGTGGGCAATGCGGGAGAGCACGTCGTCGAGATTCGCGGCGATGGTCGACATGAGGCAGGGCGGAGCGTCAGTGAGGGGGTGTCTGTGGCGCGGGGGCGCGTTGCAACGGCGTTGCGGATCAACGATTATAGCCGTGCCCGCACGCGAGGTGCTACCCGGGAAAAACGAGGTGCTACCCGCGCCGGGGTTCCGGACGGGAAGGCACAACGCACGCGGCACGGCGCCGGCGCGCGGCTTGTGGCAGACTGCGCGGTGCCAACCATCACTCGGAGCCAGAGATGAGCGCGAATTCGCAGACAGTTTACGATTTTTCCGTCCAGACGCTCGCGGGCGAGACCGTCAGTCTGTCGCATTATCGCGGCAAGGTGCTGCTCATCGTCAACACGGCGAGCGAGTGCGGGTTCACGCCGCAGTACGCCGGCCTGCAAGCGCTATACGAACAGCTTGGCCCGCGCGGGTTCGAAGTCCTCGCGTTCCCGTGCAATCAGTTCGGCAAGCAGGAGCCGGGCGACGCGCAAGCCATTCGCAGCTTCTGCGATCTGCGTTTTCACGTCACGTTCCCGATGTTCGCCAAGGTCGACGTCAAAGGGCCCGACGCCGCGCCGCTCTACGCCTACCTCACGCGGGAGAAGCCCGGCGTGCTGGGCACGAAGGCAATCAAATGGAATTTCACGAAGTTCCTCGTGGATGCGACGGGGCAGGTCGTGGCGCGCTATGCTCCGACGGCGAAGCCCGAGGACATTCGCGCCGATATCGAGAAACGGCTCCCCGCTTGAGCGGCGCCGTGGCCTGACCGGGTCGCCCCGGACAGGCTATCGCGCGGATCGGTTCAGCGCCCGAAGCGCTCGAGAATCCGCTGCCATTGACGCACGATGGCCCCCCGCGACTCGGCAAGGCGACGTGTCGGGCTCGCCCCCTCGCGCAGTGCCAGCTGCGCGCCGACGTCGCTGCTCAGCGCCAGCCAGCCGGACGTCTCCACCACGTACACCTGCCCGGCACTCAGCGCGATGGCCTCTCGCCAGACACCCCCCGACAGCCAGCGCGGCGCGAGGCTGACCGCCACCTGACCTAGCTGGACATGGAATACCGTGCCACGGCTTGCATACGCATGAAACGCTTGCCCACGCGCCAGCGCGAGAGGGAACGCTCGTGTGCCGGACGTGGCGCCGTCCATGCCGGCCGGATGGGAGGGGACACGAGAAAGGGCAACGCGTTCTCCTGGTGAGCTGGCATCGCCGTGACTTCGCGCAAGACGGGCGTCAGGGCGCAGGGGAGACAGCGAAGGCAGTGCAGACGGCGGCGGGAAGGGGGGCTTGGCCATGTGGGACTCCGGGGCGTTGAACGGGTAAGGACAGCCTATCGACCGCCGCGCCGCCCCGGTAGGCACACAGTTGCCCGGTTTCGCCCGCAACAGAAGGGTCCCCGGCAATCTGTTACGATCAAGAATCGCTGAATCTGTATCTGTTATGGTCACGTGCGATGCACGATCATCTGCGCATGGATGCCGCCACTCTCCCTCCCCCTCTCGCTGCCGCGGACGACACATCGCTGACCTCGGACGGTCCGAGGCCCCCACCCGTGGCCGTCCCGCGGGAGCGCGTGCCCCTCTACCGCCGACTCGCGGGTCACTATCGACATGCCATCGACGCGGGTACGCTCGCGCCGGGCGACCGCATGCCGAGTGTTCGCACGTTGATGGAGCGGCATCAGGTCAGCTTGTCGACGGCGCTGCAGATGTGCCGTCATCTGGAGGCGCAGGGCCTGCTCGAGGCGCGTCCCCGCTCGGGCTACTTCGTGCGCGCACGTGCGCGGGCGAGTCTCGTACCCGTGGCCGAGCCGCGGCCGTGGATGCCCGATCTGCTGCAATATGTGGGCATCAACCAGCGTGTGTCGTCGATCCTCGCGCGAGGGCTTCAGGCGGACGTCAAAATCAATCTCGCCGTGGCCCACGGTTCGCCGTCGCTCTATCCGGTCAACGCGTTGCGCCAGGCCACGATTCGGGCGTTGCGCGATCACCCGATGCTCTATGGCACCCCGCCGCCCGGCGGTGGCGAAGCCCGTTTTCGCGCGGCGATTGCGCGGCGAGCCCTGGAAGCGCGCATGCACGTCAATCCCGAGGAGATCGTCGTCACGCATGGTTGTATCGAAGCGATCAATCTCGCGCTGCGTGCGGTGGCTGGCGCGGGCGACGTGGTTGCCGTCGAGTCGCCCACGTATTACGCGCTGTTGCAGACGCTGGAGAGTATGGGCATGCGCGCACTCGAAATTCCCACGAGTCCGCAGACCGGCATCTCACTCGAAGCGCTCGAACTGGCAAGCGAGACCTACGACAACATCAAGGCGATCATCGTCGTGCCGCATTTCCAGAATCCGCTCGGGTCGGTGATGCCCGATTCGCACAAGGCACGGCTTGTGAAGTGGGCGGCGTCGCGCGGGATTGCGATCATCGAAGACGACACCTATTCGGCGCTGGGCGACGACGGTAACGTGCCGGCCGCCGTTCGTTCCTGGGATACGACCGGCAATGTGATTCATTGCGCATCGCTGCACAAGACGCTGGCGCCGGGCATGCGGTTGGGCTGGATCGCGGGCGGCAAGTGGCAGGGGCGCGTGGAGATGTTGAAGTACGCGCAGACGCGTCCCAACGAAGCGCTCGCCCAGATCGCGATGGGCGAGTTTATCGACTCGCCGCGCTATGACCGCCATCTGCGGCATTTGCGCGCCCAGTTGCGCGAGCATCGTGCGGCGATGGCCGAAGCGATCGCGACCTACTTCCCTGCGGGCACGCGACTGACGTTGCCCGCGGGCGGATTGAGTCTGTGGGTCGAGATGCCGGGCGGTGTCAGCTCGGAGTTACTGTTCGACGCTGCACTCGCCAAGGGGATTCGCGTAGCGCCGGGTAGCCTGTTTTCCAACTCGGCACGCTACGACCACTTTCTGCGCATCAACGGCGGGCAGCCGTTCACGCGTGAGGTCGACGCGGCGGTGCGCACGCTCGCGTCCGAGATCGCGCGATTGCTCGACACGAAGCGTTGAGCGCACCGAGCGCGAGATTGTCGGGCTCGGTGCCGCCACGGGGCATCCCGCTCAGAACTCCGGATACATCCGCCCCGGATTGAAGATGCCGGCGGGGTCGAACACCGACTTCAGATTGCGGTGAATGCGCATGACCGGTGCGGGCAGCGGCGTGAAGACGCTCACGCCAGGTTCGCCGTAGCGGAAGAGCGTGGCGTGCCCGCCGTCCTGCCGTGCCGCCGAGCGCACGATTTGCGCGTCGGCGTCGGTGATCCACCAGCGCTGTGCGCCGCCCCACTCGATGAGTTGCTTGCCTGGCAGCCGGTGCGGCTCGGCCGTCGAAGGCACCGCCAGGCGCCACAGCGCCTGCCCGGGTCCCGCGTCGGCGAAGAAGTTGTCGGTCTGCTCGCGGATGGCGTGCCAGAACTTGGCCGCATGAATGGCGTCGACCAGCTCCCCGCCCATCTTTACACGCGCGGCCTTGATCCCCGCCGACGCGCCCGCCAGACGAATCACCAGCAAGTCGTTGCGCCACGCACTGCCGGTGATCGGCAGCGGTTGCCCGCCCCATTCGTTGAGCTTGCGTACGGCGTCGATGGCGTTCATTTCGAATTGCAGCGTCAGCTCGGCAAACGGTTGCGGCAGCACCTTGAGCGACACCTCGAGAATGAGGCCCAGCGTGCCGAGCGAACCGGCGAGCATGCGCGAGACGTCGTAACCGGCGACGTTTTTCATGACCTGCCCGCCGAAGTTCAGCACATGACCCCGACCGTCCATCAATTTGGCCCCGAGCACGAAGTCGCGCACGGCCCCCACGGCACTGCGGCGTGGCCCGGCAAGCCCGGCGGCCACCGCGCCGCCGAGGGTCGCGCCGTGGCCGAAATAGGGCGGCTCGAACGGCAGCAACTGATTGCGTTCTGCGAGCGCTGCTTCAACGTCGGCCAGTGGCGTGCCGCAGCGGGCGGTGATGACCAGTTCCGCCGGGTCATAGGCGACGATGCCACTGTAGTCGCGCGTGTCCAGCACGTCGCCCACGCGTTGCTGGCCGTACCACGCCTTGGTGCCGCCCCCCCGCAATTGGAGGGGCGCGCGGTGCGCCGTGGCGTGCTCGATGACGGCGCGGAAGTGCTCGAGAGTGTCGTTCGTATCGGTCATCAGCTGGGTTCTGGCGGCGGTGGCAGGTCGGATTGATAAGGCCCCAGCTCGCTGCCGCAATCCTTGCAGTAGCGGGCGTCGGGGTCGTGCCCTTCGGTGTGGCACTGATGGCAGGTGCGCGTGGTGATCGCCTTCTTGCGCATGGCCGAATGAATTTCGGCACCCATGATGCCGGTGGGAATCGCAATCACGCTGTAGCCCAGCAACATGACGAAGCCGGTGATCGCCTTGCCCAGTCCGGTGACGGGCACCACGTCGCCATAGCCGGTGGTCGTGAGCGTGACGATGGCCCAATAGATGCCGACCGGAATGCTCGTGAAGCCATGTTCCGGCCCCTCGATGATATGCATGAGCGTGCCGAAGATCACCACGATGATCGAGATGAACCCGAGAAACACGAGGATCTTGCGGCGCGCGTTATAGAGCGCAATGCTGAGCACGCCGGCTTCGTTCACATACGCCGTGAGCTTGAGAATCCGGAACGCGCGCATCAGGCGCAGCAGGCGCACGTCGATCAGGCCGTGCAGCTCGGGCACCAGAATCGCCAGGTAGGTCGGCAGGATTGCGAGCAGGTCGATGATGCCGTAAAAGGACAGCGCGTAACGCAGCGGCCGGTGCGCGCTGAGCAGCCGCGCGAGGTATTCGGCCGTGAAGAGCAGCGTGAAGAACCACTCGAGGATCGCCATCGGCAGCGAGGCCGTGGCTTGAACGGCCGGCACGCTCGACACGATGACCGTGAGCACCGACAGCACGATGGCGATGAGCAGCGCAATGTCGAAGAGCCGCCCTTCGCGCGTGTCGGCCTCGAAGATGATGATGTAGAGCCGCTGCCGCCAATCGTGTGGCAGCCATTCCGACAGCGCTCGCATGTCAGAACCTCGGCAGGTCGGGATGCGGTAACAGACCGCCACGCACATGCAGCTTGCCGTATTCGGCACAACGCGCGCGCGTAGGGATCCCCTTGTCGGGATTGAGCAGCCCGACCGGATCGAAGGCGCGCTTCACCCCGAAGAACGCGTCGCGCTCGTCGGGCGAGAACTGCACGCACATCGAGTTGATCTTCTCGATGCCCACGCCGTGCTCACCTGTGATCGTGCCGCCGAGTTCGACACAGGCTTCGAGAATGTCGCTGCCGAACGCCTCGGCACGGTGCCACTCGTCGAGGTCGTTGCCGTTGAAAAGAATGAGCGGATGCATATTGCCGTCTCCCGCGTGAAAGACGTTAATACAGCGCAATCCGTACTGTTGTTCCAGACCTTCGATGCGTTTGAGCAAGGTCCCAATCGCACGGCGCGGAATCGTGCCGTCCATGCAGTAATAGTCCGGCGATATGCGCCCGGCCGCGGGGAATGCGTTCTTGCGTCCCGACCAGAAGCGCAGACGCTCCTCTTCACTGCGGGAAATCTGTAGCCGTGTCGCGCCCGAGGTGCGCAGCACGTGGGAGATGCGCATGATTTCCTCGGCGACTTCTTCCGGTGTGCCATCCGATTCGCACAACAGGATGGCGGCCGCTTCGAGGTCGTAACCGGCGTGCACAAACGACTCGACGGCCTGGGTGGCCGGCTTGTCCATCATTTCCAGGCCCGCCGGGATGATGCCCGCCGCGATGATCGCGGCCACGGCGTTGCCGCCGGTCTCTACGTCGTCGAAGCTCGCCATGATGATCTGTGCCGTCTGCGCCTTGGGCACCAGCTTGACGGTGATTTCGGTGACCACGCCGAACATGCCCTCGCTGCCGATGAAGACCGACAGCAGATCGAGTCCTGGCGCATCGGGGCCAAGCGAGCCGAATTCGATGGCCTCGCCGGACATCGTGATGGCGCGCACGCGCAGCACGTTGTGCACGGTCAATCCGTACTTCAGGCAGTGCACGCCGCCGGAATTCTCCGCGATGTTGCCACCGATGGTGCAGGCGATCTGCGACGACGGATCCGGCGCGTAATACAGGCCATAAGGTGCGGCGGCTTCCGAGATCGCCAGATTGCGAACGCCGGGCTGCACCGTGGCAGTGCGCGCATAGGGATCGACTTCGACGATCTTCTTGAACTTGGCAAGCGAGAGCACCAGGCCGTCGGAGATGGGCATCGCCCCGCCGGACAGGCTGGTGCCCGCGCCGCGCGGCACGACCGGGATGCCGAGCTGATGACACGCCTGCAGAATGCGCTGCACCTGCGATTCCGACTCGGGCAGCACAACGGCGAGCGGCACACGACGATACGCGGCGAGACCGTCGCACTCGTACGGTGTGGTGTCTTCGCGTCGATGCAGAATGCAATGCGGCGGCAGGATCTGCGCGAGCGCATCGAGCAAGTGACGCTGGCGCGTGGTCAGGGCGTCGGCATTCTCGGTCGCGGCACCCGCCGGAAGCGGGCCGGATTGACCTTGCGGGGTGGCGGGGGCGTTCATGCGGCGTTCAGATCGCCGGGTGCAGCTGGAAAATCTTGCCCGGATTGAGCAGATTGTGCGGATCGAGCGAAGTCTTGATCGCCCGCATGACGTCGATCGCGCCTTCGCCATGCTCGGTCACGAGGAAGCCCATCTTGTGCAGGCCGACGCCATGTTCGCCAGTGCATGTGCCGCCCATGCGAATTGCTCGCTCGACGATGCGCTGGTTGAGTTGTTCGGCCTCCTCGATCTCTTCAGGCTTGGCCGGATCGATGAGGATAGCGACGTGGAAATTGCCATCGCCCACGTGTCCCACGATCGGGCAGGGCAAACTCGACGCCCGCAGGTCTTGCTCGGTTTCGCCCACACACTCGGCCAGACGCGAGATCGGCACACAAACGTCCGTGGTCACCGCGCGGCAGCCTGGCCGGAGTTGCAGCATTGCAAAGTACGCGCTATGCCGCGCGCTCCACAGACGGTTGCGGTCTTCCGTGCGGGTGGCCCATTCGAAACCGGTACCGCCGTTGTCCTTGGCCAGTTCCTCGACGGTTTGCGCTTGCTCCTTCACGCCCGCATCGCTGCCGTGAAATTCGAAGAACAGCGTTTGCGTCTCGGGCAGCGTCAGCTTGGAATGCTTGTTGATCGCGCGCACGGCCAGCGCATCGACGAACTCGACGCGAGCGACCGGCACACCCAACTGAATCGTCTGAATGACGCAGTTCACGGCGTCCGTCATGGTGGGGAACGCACAGATCGCGGCGGACACAGCCTCGGGCTGCGGATACAGACGCACCGTCGCCTCGGTAATGATGCCCAGCGTGCCTTCGCTGCCGACGAACAGGCGCGTCAGGTCGTAGCCGGCCGAGGACTTGCGGGCGCGCGTACCGGTGTGGATCACGCGGCCGTCTGCGAGCACGACGGTCAATGCCAGCACGTTCTCGCGCATCGTGCCGTAGCGTACGGCGTTGGTGCCCGACGCGCGCGTGGCGCACATGCCGCCAATGCTGGCGTCGGCGCCCGGGTCGATCGGGAAGAACAGGCCGGTGTCGCGCAGTGCTTCATTGAGCGCCTTGCGCGAAATGCCCGGTTGCGTGGTGACGGTCAGGTCTTCGGCGTTGATCGAGACGACCTGATTCATTTCCGAGAGGTCGAGCGACAGGCCGCCCTCGACGGCGAGCAGGTGACCTTCCAGCGACGAGCCCGCGCCGTACGGAATGATGGGGACGTTGTATTTGGCGCACAGCTTGACGATCTGCGACACCTCGTCGGTGCTGTGCGCGAAGGCGACGGCATCGGGCAGCATGGGATCGAACGGAGACTCGTCCCGGCCGTGATGTTCGCGCAGCGCCGCTTGCGTGCTCACGCGCTCGCCCAGCAGCGCTTGGAGCTCGGTGAGCAGCACGTCGGGGAACGCCCGCTTGGCGGCGAACGGCAGGTGGGGATGATTCACGGCTTTCTCCTTCGGGTCTCCGGGCGGCCAGCGCCGGTCGGCGGTGGCAGGCTCCAAATCGGTGGCGGGGTCTCGGGCATGGGGTGCAACGACAATACTTCGGTGCGCACGCCCTGACGCCTTATGAGCGGGGATTTTACGCTGTGGCGGCGTTTTTCCCCACCCTTTGCGTCATATCATACGGACTTGCCGCCAATGCGCGCCATCGGAATCGCCCGAAAAGTGGCCATCCGGGGCCTGCGCGGCGCATTTCAATCGATGAAGGCAAGTGGCCCCCGCAGCCGGATTGCGTGCTGGCGGGCAAGCGATGCCGCAAGGGGTAGAGAGCAGAAGATGGGGAATCGTTTGAGCAAGATCGTCACGCGCACGGGCGACGGCGGCAAGACCGGCCTCGGGGACGGCGCGCGCGTGGACAAGTTCAGCCCGCGTATCGTCGCCATCGGCGAGATCGACGAGACCAATTCGCACCTCGGGGTGCTGCTGTGTGAAGACTTGCCGCCGGACGTGCGCGCCGTGCTTCTCGACGTTCAGCACGATCTGTTCGATCTCGGCGGAGAACTGAGCATGCCGCGTCACACGCTGATCGGCGATGCCCAGGTGGCCAGGCTCGACGGCTGGCTGGCGCATTACAACGCCGATCTGCCGCCGCTCAAGGAGTTCATCCTGCCGGGCGGCACGCGCGCGGCAGCGCTGGCGCACGTGGTCCGGACCGTTGCCCGAAGGGCGGAGCGCGCCATGGTGGCGCTGGGCGTCGAGGAGACAGTGGCCCCCGCGCCGCGTCAGTACATCAATCGCCTGTCCGACCTGATGTTCGTGCTCGCTCGGGTGCTCAATCGGGCCGGTGGCGGCACTGACGTGCTGTGGCGGCGCGATCGGTCCGAAGGCAACTCATAACCACGACGCGACCGGCTGACCGCGCCCCAGGCCCGCGGGAATTCGCGGGGAGGGTGGAGCGGCGGGGAGCGCGGGGAGGCGGGGAGCGCGGGGAGGCGGGCAGAGCGGGCGGCCACCGGCCGCCCGCCACATCAATTACCTGCGCCGCGTGCCAGACGACGCGCACGCACGGCATCGGCCAGCGTATCGAGCACCTTCAGACTGTCTTCCCAGTCGATGCAGGCGTCGGTGATGCTCTGGCCGTAAGTCAGCGGCTTGCCGGGCACATGGTCCTGACGCCCGGCCACGAGGTTCGACTCGACCATCACACCGATGATCCGGTCGTCGCCGCCGGCGATCTGGCGGGCGATGTCCTCGCAGACCGGGATCTGGTTTTCATGCTTCTTCTGGCTGTTGGCGTGCGATGCGTCGATCATTACGCGCGCGGCCAGGCCCGACTTGGCGATGTCGTCGCAGGCGGTCTGCACGCTGGCGGCGTCGTAGTTCGGCGTCTTGCCGCCCCGCAGGATCAGATGACAGTCTTCGTTACCCGCGGTCGACACGATGGCCGAATGGCCGCCCTTCGTCACCGACAGGAAATGGTGCGGCTGCGACGCGGCCTTGATGGCGTCGACGGCGATCTTCACGTTGCCGTCGGTGCCGTTCTTGAATCCGACCGGGCACGATAGGCCCGATGCCAGTTCGCGGTGCACCTGCGATTCGGTGGTGCGCGCGCCAATGGCGCCCCATGACACGAGATCGGCGATGTACTGCGGGCTGATCATGTCGAGGTACTCGGTGCCGGCGGGCAGCCCCAGTTCGTTGATCTGGGCAAGCAGGTCGCGCGCGAGGCGCAGGCCGTCGTTGATCTTGAAACTGTTGTCCATGTGCGGGTCGTTGATCAGACCCTTCCAGCCCACCGTCGTGCGCGGCTTTTCGAAGTACACGCGCATCACGATTTCGAGTTCGCCTTTCAGGCGCTCGCGCTGTTCGACCAGGCGCGCGGCGTATTCCATCGCGGCTTTCGGATCGTGGATCGAGCAGGGGCCGATGATGACGACGAGACGGTCTTCCATGCCGTGCAGCACGCGGTGGATGGCGCCGCGCGAGCGATGGATGAGGTCCGCGCTCTTGTCCGAGCATGGGTATTCGCGAATCAGATGCGCCGGCGGCGTCAGTTCCTTGAGTTCGCGAATACGGACATCATCGGTGTTGTGGGGAGGCATGGCATTTCTCCTGCGCAGTTCGAACTGCGGTTCGTTTCTCGGGATTCGGGTCAAAAAAAAACCGCCAGGCTGTCTGGCGGTTTTTCAGGATTCGTTTCGGTGCTTACTGCTGCAACTGCCCCTCTCCTTCCGCCAGCGGTGTGAGAATCGCAAAAAAATAAAAGTAAGACGGATGGGCGGTCATGAGAGATGTGTTCAACATTGCATTGCACGCATTTGCCGTGCACTGGAATCACTTTATACGCCTAATCGAATGACGCCGCAACCGCAGGGGCCGCTAATCGGCTGGAAAAAACGCGGATTTTACGTATTTCAAGGCGTCAAATTGCATCAAATAATCGTGTTTATCGAAAAACACGCGAAAACGCCCGGTTTGAGCCGGGCGCTTTGCTATGCTTGACGCATTTTTTGCGGTGCGCCATCCGACGCGTAACATGGCACGCGCCGCCAGCCTTACGCCGTGCCGCCGACCGTCATGTTCTCCATGCGCAGCGTCGGTTGACCGACGCCCACCGGCACGCTCTGGCCTTCCTTGCCGCACACACCCACGCCCGAGTCGAGCGACATATCGTTGCCGATCATCGTGACGTCCTTGAGCGATTCGGGCCCGTTGCCGATGAGCGTGGCGCCCTTGACCGGGTACGTGATCTTGCCGTCCTCGATCATGTAGGCCTCGGACATCGAGAACACGAACTTGCCATTGGTAATATCCACCTGGCCACCGCCGAAGTTCACGGCGTACAACCCGCGCTTGACCGACGCGATGATTTCCTCGGGATCCTTGTCGCCGCCGAGCATGTACGTGTTGGTCATGCGCGGCATCGGCAGTGCGGCATACGACTCGCGCCGGCCGTTACCCGTAACCGGCATCTTCATCAGACGCGCGTTCAGGCTGTCCTGCATATAGCCGCGCAGAATCCCGTCTTCGATGAGCGTGGTGCACTGCGTCGGATTGCCTTCGTCGTCGATGTTCAGCGAGCCGCGGCGGTTGGACAGTGTGCCGTCGTCGACCACCGTGACGCCCTTGGCGGCGACACGCTCGCCGAGGCGTCCGGAGAAGGCCGACGAGCCCTTGCGGTTGAAGTCGCCTTCCAGACCGTGGCCGATGGCTTCGTGCAGCAGCACGCCGGGCCAGCCCGGCCCGAGCACGACTGTCATCGCCCCGGCCGGTGCCGGGCGGGCGTCGAGCTTGACGATCGCGCCGTCGACCGCTTCCTTGACGTATTTTTCGAGCAGATCGTCGGTGAAGAACGCGTAGTCAAGACGCGCCCCGCCGCCACTGTTGCCCATTTCACGGCGGCCGTTGGATTCGACGATGACCGTGACCGACACGCGCACCAGCGGACGCACGTCGGCGGCGATCACGCCGTCGCTGCGCGCGACCAGCACGACGTCGTACTCGCCGGCCAGCCCCGCCATCACTTGCGACACGCGTGGATCGCGTGCGCGCGCGAGCTTTTCGATGCGTTCGAGCAACGCCACCTTGCCGTTTGCGTCGAGCGAGGCGAGCGGATCGGACGGCAGGTACAGCCCGTGCCCGCTGGTATTCGAGAGCTTGCTACCGACCTTCACACGCCCGCGTCCGGCCGT
The DNA here is from genome assembly GCF_026802345.1 of Pandoraea sp. XJJ-1. Taxonomy (NCBI): domain Bacteria; kingdom Pseudomonadati; phylum Pseudomonadota; class Betaproteobacteria; order Burkholderiales; family Burkholderiaceae; genus Pandoraea; species Pandoraea sp. XJJ-1. The sequence continues at coordinate 4,310,777 of NZ_CP113827.1, read as the reverse complement.
GGCGATGCTGCGCGTGGCCGCGGCGGCGTCCTTGAGCGCGATGTCGGAGATGTCGTCGGAGTAGGCGAACGCCGTCCGGTCGCCCACGATGGCACGCACGCCCACGCCTTGATCGATCGAGAACGACCCCGATTTGACGATGCCTTCCTCGAGGCTCCAGGCTTCGCTGCGTGTGTATTGGAAATACAGGTCGGCATAGTCCACGCGGTGCGTGAAGATGTCACCCAGTGCGCGTTGCAGGTGGCTTTCGTCAAGGCCGTACGGCGTGAGCAGCAGCTCGCGGGCCGTGGCCAGGTTCTGGATGCCGGTGTCGATGATTTTCATGCGGTGTCAGGCCAAGGAAATATGTTCGATAGATGAGGGCGGAGATAGCGAAATCAACCCTGCAGCACGCCAGGCCGCCCTGCGCGCACGCCAGCACGCGGCACGGATGCGCGACGGCCCGTGGTCGACAGGGGCCGCGGGTACGACGCCGAGCGTACCGTCGCCCATGGCACGGGGCAACCCGGGAAAACGCAGGGCGTCGCCACCCGACCGGCCCATGCGGCCATCGAAGACCCCGGCAAGGCGTGCTTCCAATGTCCGTATGGCAACGCCGGCGCGGCGGTGGACTGTGCGGTAGACGGTGTGTCGGGACTCGTCATGTCATCGGTGGATGTGGCGCGGAACCGTGTCTCCGGCATTTCCGGCGAATAAAGCGGCATATGGCACATACCGAACGTCTCAGGCATCTCGGAAATGCCCTCAGTTGCCGCGCATGCCGGACAGTTGCGCGCTGTTTTGCGCGCCGGGCAGCGCTTCCGGGGATGGCACGATCTTACTCTTATTGCCGTCGGCTTGTTCGATGATGGGATTGTCCCAGGATCCGCTCACATGGTAGGTCGTCGAGAGCGTGCGCGAGAGCTGCTCGCCCAGCGCCAGTTGCGCGAAAAACGAACCGATGCCCAGTGCCGGGTTGACAATCGCCCACGCGAGCGACGCCGACGCCGCATTGATCTTCGGCAGCACCAGCACGGTCAGGTCCTGCGTCTCGCGCGCGAGGTCGGTATGACCGTCGATCCTGATGGTCGCGGCATTGGCATTGATCGTCAGATCGGTGGTGTTGGCCACGCCACCCTGCATCGTGGCGTTCCCGTCGATGCTGTCGAATGGCAGGCCGCTGCCGATCACGCTGCTGAAATTGAACGTCAGGAACTTGGCGAGTGTCTGCACGGAAAAAATGCCCAGCAGCTTGGCCAGTCCGGGGTCGGCCTTCAGGATCTGCCCGCGCTTGAGATCGATCGTGACACGGCCGCCGAGCGTCGGGTAGTCGATCGCGTCGGGACCACCTCGCCAACCGAAACGGCCCGAGACCGTCCCGGAGCCGTCCTTGACGGTCTTGGGCATCCCCAGACGGTCGAGCAGGCCACCCGCGTCCTTCACGTCGAGATTGAAGTCGAGCATGGTGCGGCGCGGCACGTCGTCGCTCGCCGCGGGGGCTGCGCGGCGACGCGAGGTGCGCCAGTTGCCCTTGACGTTGAGCGTGGCGGCGCTGTTGCTGAGCGAGAGTTGGGTGAGTTGCCACACGGGCACGCCGTCCTCGATATCGTTGTGCGCGTTCAATTGCAGCCGGCCCAGCGGCTTGTCGCGCAGCACGAACTCATTGGCCACGACGTCGATGGCCGGGAACTCGTCGCTCGGCTCATCGAGCACTTGGGTGAGAACATCGTTGCCGTGGTCCTCGCGCGGAATCACCAGCTTCGCGAGCCGCGCGCGCAACGTGCCCGACGGGTTCTTCGCATCGGGCGCATGCCACTCGGCAAAGCCGGAAACGAGGTCGGAGGCCAGACTGACCTGCCAGTCGCGATCGCTGCGCTGGGCGCCCACCACCAGTTCCGGCCACTGGCGCGACATCAGGCGCACCTGCTTGGCATGCAGGGCGAGACGCGTCGGCAGGTAGGGCGTGAGCGCGCCGAACTCGTCGCGCGCCGTCGTGACTGTGGCCGACGGCCCCGCCGGGGCGGGGGGCGTGCCCGGGGCGCTTTGGGGGGCTGGCGCGTTGGCGCTCCCGGCGTCGCTGGTGAGCGACGCGATCACGCTTCGCCAGGCGTCCACGTCGAGCGTATCGAACTGGGCGGCTGCCTGAACCCCCTCGCGCGGCGCGGGCACGGGCTGGTTGATGCCGATGCCGCCACGCAGCACCTCCACGCGCGCGGGGTTTCCGGCACTCCCGCCGCTATGCTCTTGCACGTAATTGCCTTGAACGCTGCCGACGGCGAAGTCGAGTGTATCAATGCGACGGCCGCCCGGACTCGGCTGGGGACGCAGCGTGAAGCGCGCGGGCAACGAGGTCTCCGCACGCTTGCCGAGCGGGGCGGGCAGGTTGACGGCCAGGCCGACGAGCGTGGATTGGACCGCCACCTCGGTCATGCCTTGGCGCACCGTGACCGTTGCCGAATAGGGCGTGCCGCCCGTCATGCGCTTGGCCAGTTGCGCCAGTGAGGCGCTTTCCTGATTGTCGCGCAGGCCTTGCGCGCTCAACGTGCCGCCAATGTTCAGCGCGATGGTGCCGTCGCTGCGACTGCCGCCGGACGCGCGCAGGTCGCCGCCGAGGAACGTGCCGCGCAGATTGTCGAGCGAAATGCCGCGCTCGGTGAACGCGAGTTCCCCGTCCACGGCGCCGAAGGTCGGCAGGCCGTTCAGCAGTGTGATGTCGTTGCGCAGGAAGCGCGCGCGGCCCGTGACCTTGGACCGATCGGTGTGATCGAGCGGCATCGACAACTGCATCGCGAGCTGTGTGGTGCCGCTCGCGCGTGTTTCGTCGGTAAAGTCGCCGATCCAGTGCCCCACCGGGCTGCCGTTCAGGTACTTCACGAAGTCGGCCGCCGGGCCGCGCGCGTCGCCCTTGAGGGTGAGCACGGAATCGTCCTGTCCGATGTCGTTGATGTCGCCCACCACCTGGGTGAGCGTGACGCCGAAGACTGTGCCGCTGTCGATGGCGATATGCAACTTGTCGGCGTCGAAGCGCAGATTGCCGCGCACCTTGTCAAAGGCCGGCCAGACTTCCGTGTGGCCGGGGCGCACCGGCGACGGGTTGAAGGCGACGTCGACCAGCGGAATGTCGATGCGGAACTTGCCGCCGCCCTTGCCGTACGGGAAGTTGTCGAGATCGCCCTGTACCGCGAAGGGCGCGTTCTGCACCGTGCCCGCGAGCAGCGCGCGTTGCAGATAATCCCGCACGCTCGCGCCGATGTCGGTCGGCAGATAGCGCGGCACCGCGCTGGCGCTCGCGCGCACAATGTTGCCCTTCAGGTCGACGATGCCATTGCCCTTGCCGCCATTGCGCCACGTGCCGGTCACATCGCCCGTCAATTCGGCGTTCTGCAGGTGCAGGGCGTCCACGCGCACCGCTACGTCCGCCGGGGCGTCGCGTTGCGTCGCCGAGTGCGAGACGCGCCACGACGTGCGCGCGGTGAGCGTATCGAGATCGATGCGCGGCTGGTCGAAGCGGCCGGGAAAGTCGAGCGCGGCGTGCTTCGCGTTGAGGGTCAGGCTGCCGCGCGACTGATCGGCGTCGATGTGCCCGCTCAGATTGGCGAAGCCCGGGCGTCCCGCATTGGGCGACCCCGGATTCGCCGGCGGATGCTCGCTCGGTGCGCTGTCGACACCGAGATCTTCAAAGTCGGCGACCACCCGATAGCGTTCGCGCTCGGGCGGCAGTTGCCGGATTCCCGGCAGGTCGCGCCAATTGCCCGGGCCGTGCGGCTTGGGGGCCTGGTAGCTGATGTCGAAATTGGCCAGTCTGCCGCGCGGCCGAAAACTCGCGAGCGCGTCGCGTGTTTGCGGGGCGAGCGGCAGCGACGGCACGAGCGCCATCGCGGCGCCGATGTCGAAGCGCGGGCCCGCAAAGGTGGCGTGCAGTCCGTGCTCGTTCGTGCCCGGCGCGTAGGTGCCGCGCAGATCAGGCACGTCGAGCGTCGGCCGGCCTGCGGCTTGCAATGTCAGATCGCGGGCGCGCAATTGCCAGCCGGCGTCGGCGTGGGGCGTTACGCGGGTCACGTCGATCCGGCCCTGCGTGGCGTCGAAGGTGAGCGGCGGCAAATCGTCGGCCAATTGCACCGACGTATTCGCTCCCGCGGCGCGCAGCGTCGCCCCCGTGATCGCCCCATCGTCGAAGTCGACCCACGCCCGCGCGGCAACGCGACCGCGCGTGTCCTTGCCCGGCAAGTCGACGTAGCGGGCCAGTTCAGTCAGGTCGAGCGTGCCGACTTCGCCGTAGAGCTGACCGCGCCACCGTTTGACTTCGCCGGGGCGAGCAAACAGCGGATTCGTGAATCGCGCCCGGATGTCGAGCGGTGCCACGATGCCCGTCGGCGGCGTCGCCTGCATGCCGAAGCGATGGTCGAAGCCTCGATTGCGCAGCATGGCGTTGACCTGGGTGACGACGACGTCGGGCGCGTTGCGCGTGGCATCGCGCCAGCGCAAGGTGCCGTTGCGGATCACGACGCGCGACTGACGCATGAGCCAGTCGGCGGCGGTCGAGTCGGTCGCGGCGCCGCCGCCCGTCACCGGCATGCCCGCGACGAGAATCGAGCCGTCGGTGAGGCGTTCGATGGTGAGATCGGGTTCGGACAACGTGAGGTTCGACAGGCGCACGTCGAGGTGAATCAGGCTGGTCCACGAGAGCACCGCATCGAGGCGGTGGAGCGTCAGGCTGGGCTCGGCGGGCGGTGGCGCCCCGGGCGGCGTGTCCGGCGAGGGGCGTGCCGCGCGCGTCGCGGGTGTCGTTCGAGCGCTGAGCGAGGGTGCGCGCGCGGCGGGGGGGCGGCGCGTGATGCGAACGTCTTCGAGCGTCAGGTAAGGGTGCCAGCCGTGCCAGACGGCGTCGATGCGGCCGATGGTGACGGGCAGGCCGATGGCACGCGAGGCAGCCGCTTCGATCTGCGCTCGGTAGTCCGACACGCGCGGCAGGATGACGTACCGGGTTGTGAGGACGACGGCGCCAAGTCCGAAATAGGCGATGACGACGAGCGCCAGCAGCCATTCCAGGCCCAGTCGCAAGCCACGCGGCAGTGACGAGAACCAGGACCGGTTGCCGGTGGACGAGGCGGGCGGCTTACGGTCGGTCATGCTGCGCGTCTACGAGGGAATGTGGTAGTTTCTGTGGCAAAGACTGTAACACAAGCCCAAGGCCGCCCGACGGCCCGGCCGTAGGAGAAACAGACGTGTGATCCGGCGTTTCATCGCGCACGGGTAAGCCTTCGAAAGTCTCTTCAATCTCATTGATGACCGGAACCCCGCCAGTGAGTTCACCCGAAAACCCCATCGATATCCCGTCCTACTCGCGCTACGCGGCGCGCATGCTGGCGAGCCGTCCCGCGCTTGTCGAGGCATTGCCCGCCTTGGCCGAGCACCCTGTGGACGCGCGTTGGCTCGCCCGTCGCTTCGAAGCCATCACCGGCACGCAGCTATCGCCGCCCGAGCAACCCACGGGGGTCGCGGGCGTCGACGAGGCGGGCCTCGCCCGCGCGCTGCGCGTGCTGCGCGTGGAAGCCTTGTGCGCCGTCATGCAGCGCGACCTGGACGGTCGCGCCGAGTTGGCCGAGGTTACCGAAGCCATGACAGCCCTCGCCGAGTTCGCCATCCAGGCGGGCATCACGGTCCTCTCGAGCGAGCTCGAAGCCATCCACGGCGTGCCGCGCAATGCGGAAGGGCAGCGACAGACGCTCGCGGTGGTCGGCATGGGCAAGCTTGGCGGACGCGAATTGAACGTCTCGTCGGACATCGACCTGATCTTCGTCTATGAAGACGACGGCGATACGTCGGCGCCCGACGACGCCGACCCGGCGGCGGCGAGCCGCTTGCGCTCGCTCTCGAACCACGAATTCTTCACCAAGCTCGGTCGCAAGCTGATCGGCATGATTTCCGAACTCACGCCGGACGGCTATGTGTTCCGCGTGGACATGCGCCTGCGTCCCAATGGCGATTCCGGGCCGCTGGTGTGCAGCCTGCCGATGCTCGAAGAGTATTTCTACGTGCAGGGGCGCGAGTGGGAGCGCTACGCATGGATCAAGGGGCGGCTGGTGTCGGAGGTGGCGAGCGAACCCGGCAAGCGCACCGAGCGGCTGCTCGCGGCGCTGGTCCAGCCGTTCGTGTTCCGCCGTTACCTGGATTACGGGGTGATCGGCGCGATTCGCGCGCTGCACGAGCAGATTCGTCACGAGGCGGAGCGCCGCGCGCGCGCCAAGCCGGCACGCATCAACGACATCAAGCTCGGGCGCGGCGGCATTCGCGAAGTGGAGTTCTCCGCACAAGTGTTCCAACTGATTCGGGGCGGGCAAGAGCCGGAACTGCGCGTGCGGCCGACGCTCGCCGTGCTGGGCGTGGCGGCGCGACGCGGCTGGCTCGCCCAGAATGTGGCTGACGAACTCGCGAACGCCTACGTCTTCCTGCGTAAGCTCGAACACCGTATTCAGTATCTGGACGATGCGCAGACGCACATCCTCCCGGCCTCCGGCGACGATCGTCTCGCGGTGGCGCGCGCCATGGGCTTCCCCGACGAGGCGAGCTTCATGACGGTGCTCGACGAGCATCGCGAGTTCGTCGCCGCGCAGTTCGACGAGATCTTCGCGGACAAGGCCGGCGGCAGCGGGCGCAAGGCGGCGTCGTCGGGGGCGGGCGAATGCGAATGCCCGCCGGAATTGTGGAGCGAATGTCTGGCCGACGAGACACAGACGGGCGATCTCGGCCATCAGCTCTCGCGCCTGGGCTTTACCGACGCCGACGGTGCCCTCGACCGGCTACGCGCCGTCTGGACGTCGTCGCGCTACAAGGCGCTGGGCGAAACCAGCCGGCGCCGCTTCGATCAACTGGTGCAGCGCGCCGTGCAAGGCGCGGCGGGCACGGGCGAGGCCGACGTCGTGCTCGCGCGCATGCTCGACCTGCTTTCGGCCATCAGCCGTCGCAGCTCGTATCTGGCGCTGCTCACTGAGTATCCGCGCGCGCTGGAGCGCGTCGTCAAGGTGCTGGCCGGCTCGCGTTGGGCGGCAGGCTACCTGATCCGTCACCCGCAATTGCTCGACGAGCTGCTCGACGACGAAGCGCTCGCCGCGCCGTTCGACTGGGCGTCTTTCAAAACACAGTTGCTGTTGAGCCTGAATGCGTCGGGCGCGGCCGGCAACGTCGAAGTGCAGATGGACATTCTGCGGCGCGCGCATCACGCCGAGGTGTTCCGCATCCTGCTGCTCGATTTGCAGGGCGCGTTGTCGGTCGAGGCGATCGGCGACCGGCTCTCGGAACTGGCGGACATCATCGTCGATGTGACGATCTCGACCGTCTGGCCGCACGTGGCCACGCGCCACCGCGAGGTGCCGCGTTTCTCGGTCATCGCGTATGGCAAGCTCGGCGGCAAGGAGCTGGGCTATGTGTCCGACCTCGACCTGATCTTCCTTTACGACGACGATGACGACCGCGCGCCGGACGCGTATGCCGCACTTGCTCGCCGCTTCGTGACCTGGCTCACCACGCACACCGGCGCGGGCACGCTCTTCGACGTCGATCTGCGGCTGCGGCCGAACGGCTTGTCGGGCTTGTTGGTGACGAGCGTCGAGAGCTTCCGCCAGTACCAGTTCCGCGAGGGCAATGCGAACACCGCGTGGGTCTGGGAGCATCAGGCGCTCACGCGGGCTCGCTTCTGTGCCGGGGACGAGACGATTGGCGCGACGTTCGAGAAGATCCGCGCGCAGGTGCTCGCGACGCCCCGCGAGGCGCTACCGCTTGCCCAGGAAATTGTGTCGATGCGGCGCAAGGTGTTGGAGGGGCATCCGAACCCGACCTCGCTGTTCGATCTGAAGCACGATCGCGGGGGCATGGTGGATATCGAGTTCACCGTGCAGTACCTGGTGCTGCTGCATTCGGGGGCACATCCGTCGCTGCTCCGCAATGCCGGCAACATCGCGCTGTTGCGCGAAGCGGCGCAACTCGGGCTGATCGACGCGACGCTTGCGGACGGTGCAGCCGCTGCTTATCGGATCTATCGCAAACGCCAGCACAAGTTGCGGCTCGATGGGGTGGAAGCGGCCCGCGTGCCGGCCAGTGATGTGGCAGCCGAACGCGACGCGGTCATGGCGCTGTGGGATTCGGTGTTCGCGAGCGCCGGGCCGGTTTGACGACGCTCACGGGCGGACGATGCATCGCCGCCCGTGATTGCCCTGCGAGCGATCGGCGCGCGGTGGGGGCAACGTGCGCGCTCAGAGCGCGAGCATCTCCCGCGCGTGTTTGCGCGTGGTGGCGGTGATCTCGACGCCGCCGAGCATTCGCGCGATCTCCTCGACGCGCTCCGTGCGACCGAGCGGCTCGATTTCACTCATCGTCGAATCGCCGTCGCTGCGTTTTTTCACGCGCAGATGCTGGTGGCCGAGCGCGGCGACCTGAGGCAGGTGGGTGACGCACAACACTTGCCGCCCCTGACCGAGTTCCCGCAGCAAACGGCCGACCACTTCGGCCACGGCGCCGCCGATGCCCGAATCGACTTCGTCGAAAATCAGGGTCGGCGTGAGGCTCACGCTGCTGGCGATCACCTGCAACGCCAGGCTGATGCGCGCCAACTCACCGCCCGACGCCACCTTGGCCAGCGGCCGCGTGGGCACGCCGGGGTGACCGGCGACGAGAAACTCGACCGTCTCCAGACCGAACGACTGCGGCTCCGGCGTGGGACTCAGGGCGACCTCGAAGCGTCCGCCCGGCATCGAGAGGTCCTGCATGGCGCGCGTGACTTCCCGCGAGAGCGACGCCGCGGCCGCCGCGCGTGCCTTCGACAAGGTGACCGCCAGTGTCAGATAGCTTGCGTGCGCGGCGTCGGCGGCCGCCTGCATGGCGGCCGTGTCCTGCGACGCGGTCAGCTCTTCCAACTGGGCACGGCGTTCGGCTTGCTCGGCGGGCAGTTGCTCGGGCGTAACCCGGAACTTGCGGGCCGCCGAGTGCAGCGCCTCGAGCCGCTGCTCGACCACGGCCAGACGTTCCGGATCGAGATCGATGCGTTGTGCATAATGCGTGAGCGAGTGCACGGCTTCGCGAAGTTGGATCTCGGCCGGCTCCAGCGCGGCCAGTGCGTCGGCCAGCCCGGCATCGATCTCGGCCAGTTCGCGGATCTGGTGCACTACGTGACCGAGCGACGGGACGAGCGCGCCATCCGCTTCCGCGAGCACGTCAAGCGCGCCTTGCACGCCGTTGATGAGGCTGGCGGCGTGCGACAGGCGGCGATGCTCGGCGCTCACGTCGTCCCATTCCCCTTCCTGCGGATTCAGCTTGTCGAGTTCGGATGTCTGCCATTCGAGACGCTCGCGCTCGAGCTGTAGCTCGCGGTCGCGCCCGTGCGCTTCCTCGCAACGTTTGACGAGACGCCGCCATTCCTTGTGCGCCGCCGCCGTGTCCGCCGCGAGCGCGGTGGCGCCGGCATGGGCGTCGAGCAGGCGGCGCTGTGCGTCGGCGCGCAGCAACTGCTGATGGGCGTGCTGCCCGTGAATGTCGACGAGCATCTCGCCGAGTTCGCGCAGTTGGGCGAGGGTGGCGGGCGTGCCGTTGACGAAGGCGCGCGAGCGTCCGCCCGAGTCGAGCACGCGGCGCAGCAGCACGCCGCCGTGTTCTTCGAGCGTGAGCGCCTGCGCCTGCAGCCAGGCTTCGAGATCGGGGCGGGCCTCGGCGTCGGCGGCGAACTCAGCGGTAATGTCGGCGCGCGTTTGTCCGGCGCGCACCATACTGGTGTCGCCGCGCTCGCCCATGGCCAGCGCCAGCGCGTCGATCAGAATCGATTTACCCGCGCCGGTCTCCCCCGAGAACACGGTGAAGCCGGCGGAGAATTCCAGGTCGAGACGATCGACGATCACGAAATCGCGAATCGAGAGACTGCGTAGCATGGGCGGTCGGGGAGGGCGTGAAGTCAGGTCTGCGACGGATCTTCGTCGGAGATATGCTCGTTCCAGTGCAGCTTGCGGCGCAGCGTCGCGTAATAGTTGTAGCCGACCGGGTGCAGGAACGTCACCTGATGTTCGGAGCGGCCCAGCAGAATCCGGTCGCCCTGACGCAGCTCGGCAAACGACTGCATGTCGAAGTTGGCGCCGACCTCGCGCCCGCCGGTGATCGTGATGACGATATCGCTCGAATCCGGCAGCACGATCGGGCGGTTCGACAGCGCGTGCGGGGCGATCGGCACGAGCACCACGCCGCCAAGTCGCGGATGCAGGATCGGGCCGGTGGCCGAGAGCGCATAGGCGGTCGAGCCCGTGGGCGTGGCGACGATCAGGCCGTCCGAGCGCTGCTTGTACATGAAGCGGCCGTCGACGTCGACACGCAGCTCGACCATGCCCGAGATGCCCGAGCGGTTCACCACCACGTCGTTGAACGCGAGCGTCTCGAACAGCGTCTGGCCTTCGCGCTCGATACGCGCGGCCAACAGGGTGCGCTGCTCGGCTTCGAAATGCCCTTCGAGCATGGCCGGCACGACCTGACGCATCTCGTCGAGCGGAATGTCGGTGATGAAACCGACGCGTCCGTGGTTCACGCCGATGAGCGGCACCTTCGAGGCGGCCAGCTGACGGCCCACGCCGAGCATCGTTCCGTCACCGCCGATGACCACCGCCACATCGGCCTGCGTACCGATTTCCTGAATGTCGAGGGGACGGTAGGGGGCGGCGGCCGCGCCGATGTTGTGCGCCGTATCACGCTCGAAGATGACGTGATGTCCTCGCTGGGCGATGCATGCCGCCAGCGTGAGCAACGGTTCGGCAACGCCGTCGGCATGGTATTTCCCGACGAGCGCCACGGTCTTGAAAGGGCTCCCTGTTTTCATGCCGCCATTACACCATAAGTCGATGACAGCAACCATCGGCACGCGCGGCCTTGCCGGCCCCTCGGGGTTTGCCGCACGCCGTGCTTGTACATTTCGCGTTACAATTTTCGCCATGCTAGATCAACGTGCGCAAACGCTACTCAAAACCCTGATCGAACGGTACATCGCCGATGGCCAGCCGGTGGGGTCGCGCACGCTATCGCGATACTCCGGGCTCGATCTGTCGCCGGCGACCATCCGCAATGCGATGGCCGACCTCGAGGCGCTCGGCTTCGTGGCCAGCCCGCATACGTCGGCCGGTCGTGTTCCGACGCCGCGCGCCTACCGGCTGTTCGTCGACACCATGCTGACGGTAAGCCCGCTCGGCGATGCCGTGCATCAGCTGGCGTCGCAGGTGCAGACCCGGTTGCAGCCGGCCGGGCCGCAGCAACTGGTCGCCTCGGCAGCGGAAGTGCTCTCGAATCTCTCGCAGTTCGCGGGTGTGGTGCTGACACCGCGCCGCAGCCAGATCTTTCGGCAGATCGAATTCCTGCGACTGTCCGAAAAGCGCGTGTTGCTTATCATCGTCACCCCCGACGGCGACGTGCAGAACCGCATCATCCTGACGGAAAAGGATCACTCCCCGGCGCAACTGGTCGAGGCGGCAAACTACCTGAACGCCCATTTCGGCGGCCAAAGTTTCGATGAGGTGCGCGCCAGCTTGCGCGGCGAACTCGACGCCCTGCGCTCCGACATGAGTGCCTTGATGCAGGCGGCCGTTCAGGCGGGTAGCGACGCCATGGCCGATACCTCGCGCGAGAGCTTGCTGATCTCGGGCGAGCGCAATCTGCTGGGCGTGGAGGATCTATCGTCGAACATGGCGCGACTCCGCAAGCTGTTCGACGTGTTCGAGTCCAAGACCGGCCTGCTGCAGCTGCTCGACGTGTCGAGCCGGGCGCAGGGTGTTCAGATTTTCATCGGCGGCGAGTCGAGCCTCGTCCCGATCGAAGAAATGACGGTCATCACGGCACCGTACGAAGTCGATGGCGAAGTGGTCGGCACGTTGGGCGTGATCGGCCCGACGCGCATGGCCTACGAGCGCGTGATTCCGATCGTCGACATCACGGCCAAGCTGCTTTCCAGCGCGCTCAGCCAGCATTAGGCGGCGGGGGCGGCGTGACGCCCCAGCCTGCGCGTCGTCAGGCGTAACGTCTCGCGTATTGTCCCGGGGCCCCGCGCCTCATCTCGTTACACCCCCGTAGCATTCCTTTACACGCTGTCACACACGGCCGTCTTACGCTTGAAGCGTCACTTGTGGCGAAGCCGTCGTCATGGCGTTCGCCGAAGGATTCGGACAGAGCAACAAGGTGGTGCGGCCGAGACAACGCTTGGCGCGTACACCGGACAGTGCCCGGAGTGTCTATGAAATCCCTGATTTCCTGGCGGACAGTGGTTCGCTGTCTTGGCGTCGGGCTCGTGCTCGGCGCCCTTGGCGCGGCGGGACTTCCCGCGCTGGCGCAGGCACAGAGCGCCGATCCCCCGGGGCGTGTGGCGCGGCTGAATGCATTCGACGGCACCGTCACGTACGCCCCCGCCGGTACCAGCGACTGGCGCTATGCCGATCGCAACCGGCCGCTCACCACGGGCGATGCCGTCTGGGTCGAGCGCAACAGCCGCGCCGAGATGCATGTGGGCGGCACGGCGGTTCGCATGGGGGCGTCCACGAGCGTCGTTCTCTCGGCCGTGACCGACCAGAATGTGCAACTGAACGTAACGCAGGGCACGGTCGGCCTGCATTTGAGGGCTTTCGATCCGAACCAGCCTTACGAGATCGACACGCCCAACCTGGCGTTCGTCCCGCAACAGGCCGGGGAGTATCGTCTGGATGTCGATCCGGGCGGGGTGACGACCGTGAGCGTCTGGCACGGGGCGGCGACCGTCTACGGTCAAGGCGCGTCGGTACCGTTGCAATCGGGCCAACGGGTGGCCTTCGTGGGTCAGAATCTCACGCAGCAGTCGGCCGGGCCACTCGTGGCCGATGGGTTCGACCAATGGGTGCGCCAGCGCGACGCGCGCGAGGAGGGCTCGATCTCCGCGCGCTATGTGTCGCGCGACATGACCGGCTTCGAAAGTCTGGACGACTACGGCGCTTGGCAAGAGACCCCTGGCTACGGCGCCGTTTGGGTGCCGTCGGACGTGCCGACGGGCTGGGCGCCGTATCGCACGGGCCATTGGGCCTGGGTCGACCCGTGGGGATGGACCTGGGTCGACGATGCGCCGTGGGGCTTCGCGCCCTATCACTACGGACGGTGGGCCTATGTCGACGCCCGCTGGTGCTGGGTGCCGGGGCCGGTCGCGGTGCGGCCGGTGTATGCCCCGGCGCTGGTCGGCTGGGTGAGCGGCAACAGCGGCGGGAACGCATGGGGGATTACGTTTGCGGCAGGGGGCGCGGGACTGGCGTGGTTTGCGTTGGGTCCGCACGACGCTTACCGCCCGGCGTATCGCGCCAGCCCGTCGTATGTCACCAATATCAATCGATCGACGGTGATCCAGACGACCAACGTCACGAATATCAACGTCAACAATGTGTATGTGAACCGTAATGTGCGCGGCGCCGTCTCGACGATGCCGGCACAGGCTTTCGTGCAGGGCCGGCGGGTCGGCGCGCCGGTGGCATTGGCCGCCCCGCGCGCCGGACAGACTTGGCGCGTTGGGAATACACCTGGCGTCGCACCGGTGCAGCAGAGCGTGTTCGGGAATAGTCGCCCGGCGCCGGTCACGCCGCCGGCCGGCGTGTTCAACCGGCAGGTGCTGGCCACGCGTGCGCCGGTCGGTCGCGCGATGCCGTCGCGTGAACTCACGAGCACGCTGCACGCGGTGCCGAATGCCGGTGGCGCGCCGCTGACGTTCGGCCAGAACGCACATCCACGCCAGAGCGGCAGGCCGGTGGGGCCGAACCCGCAGGGGCGTGTGCAGCCGCGTGTGACGGTGGTCGACACGCACGGGCCGGTCGGTGCGGCGAACGCAGCGGCGGGTGCAACGCGCGCACAACCGCCCCTCAAGGCCATGGGCGCGGAAGCGGCGCATGGGGGGCTACCGCCCACCCACGCCGTACCGCCGATGCAGGGTGAGCCGGGAACGCCGGGCATGCCAGGCGTGCCGGGGCGCTCGGGGGTACCTGGCGTGCCGGGGGGGCCGGGAGAACCCGGGGTGCCAGGGCGTGGCGTTTATCAGAGTCGTCCGGGGCAGCTCGCGCCGCAGTCCCAACCGCCAGTCCGGGGTGGCCAGGCCGTGCCGTCCGGCGTGCCGCACCCGCCGGGCGTGATGGTGCCGGGGCAACCTGCCGTGCGAGGCGAAGTCCCGCAGGCGGTGCCTCAGCCTGGGCACGACGCGGCGCAACGGGACATGCAGCGGAATCACCCATTCCCGCAGACGCCCGCGGCGTCGCCCGAGCCGCAGCGTGTTCAACCGGACGCGGCCGGAGCGTCGCGTCGACCGCAGCAGTGGCAGTCGCACTCACAGCCGCAAGCGCCGCAGCAACCCGTCCAGCCGCAACCGCAGATGGCGCATCCTCAGCCGCAGCCGCAGCCTCGTCCTCAACCGCAGATCGAGCGTCAGCAAGCCGCGCCGAGACCGCAGCCTCAACCGGAGCGTCCGCAGGCACCCGTTCGGCCGCAGCAGCCACCGCAGGCGGTGCCGCACCCGCAACCGCAGGAACATCCGCAGCCTGCGCCGCGTGAACGCAAGCCAGAGGGTGCGCAGGTCCCCGCGCATGGCGTCGAGCGTCCCACCGCATCGCATCGTCCGTCACGCGAAGGCGAGCCCCCGCGCGGCTAATTGACGCACCGAACGCCGCGACCCGCCGCCATCCCCTGACGGACGGCGGGTGCGCGGCGGCCGGGGCCCGGCACGCGGTGCCCGCCTTGCGGTAAAGTACGCTCCATGCGCTTCGATCCCGAACCCATTTCGCATGGCCAGACCGGCAAGACGGCCGTTCTGCTGATTAACCTAGGCACGCCCGACGAGCCGCGTCCCGCGGCCGTGCGCCGCTATTTGCGCGAGTTTCTGTCGGATCCTCGCGTCGTGGAAATTCCCTCGTTGATATGGCAGCCGTTGCTGCGGCTGGTAATCCTGCCGTTCCGCTCGCGCCAGTCGGCGCAGAAATACGCGACGATCTGGACGCGCGACGGCTCTCCGCTCAAGGTGAACACCGAATACCAGACGAACGCGTTGCGGGCCTTGCTGCACGCGAACGACTACGACGTGGTCGTCGACTACGCCATGCGCTACGGCAACCCGTCGATTCCGGAGCGCATTCGTGCGCTGCGGCAAACTGGCGTCGAGCGCATTCTGGTTCTGCCGCTCTATCCCCAGTATTCGAGCAGTACGACCGCCACCGCGACCGATGCCGTATTCCGCGTGCTCGGCCGGCTGCGCAATCAGCCCGATGTGCGCACGGTGCGCGACTATCACGATCATCCGGCGTACATCGAGGCATTGCGTCAGCAGGTCGAAGGCTACTGGCAGCAGCACGGCCGGCCCGATTTCTCGGCAGGCGAGCGACTGTTGCTGAGCTTTCACGGCGTGCCGCGCCGCACGCTCGACCTAGGTGATCCTTACCATGATCAGTGCGTAAAGACCGCGCGTGCGCTGGGCGCCGCGCTGGGCCTCGACGAGACGACCTGTCGTCTCACGTTTCAATCGCGTTTTGGCAAGGCCGAATGGCTCCAGCCTTACACGGCACCCACGCTCGAAGAGCTGGGCCGTGGCGGCACACCCCGTGTCGATGTGTTCTGCCCCGGCTTCACGTCGGACTGTCTCGAGACGCTCGAGGAAATCAATATGGAAGGGCGCCACGCGTACCTGTCCAGCGGCGGCAAGGCATTCCATTTCATCCCATGTCTGAACGGTGCGAGCGCCTGGATCACGGCGCTTGGCGAAATTGCTGCGCGTCACCTGCAAGGGTGGCCGGTGCTCACGCCCGAGGGCGCCGCTCAGGCGTCGGCGGCGGCGGTGGCATCGACCCGGCAACGGCAAGTCGCGGCCGTGGCGGCGTTCGACGAAGCCAATGCGGCGGCGGCAGCGTCGGCCTTATCGGCGCAGGGCCAACCCGGAGCGGACACGTGAGCGTCAAGGTGGACGATTCGCCGCAGGCCGCCACCCGCATCGACAAATGGTTATGGGCGGCGCGCTTCTTCAAGACGCGTTCCCTCGCCACGCAAGCCGTCGACCGTGGGCGGGTGCTGTGCAACGACGCCCGGGTCAAACCGGCGCGCGACGTGCGCCCGGGGGACCTTGTCACGGTGGATAACGGCAGCACGCGCTGGGAAGTGCGTGTGAAGGCCATCGCGGAAGTCCGGGGCTCGGCCCCGGTGGCACAGTCGCTGTATGAAGAGACCGACGCCAGTCGGCGCATGCGTGCGGATGAGAGTGAACGCCGACGTTTGTTTCAGGAGCCCGCGGCGCAAATGCACGGGCGGCCGACGAAACGGGATCGACGGCGTCTCGGTGGCGTTGGCGAATAGAGGGGACGTGCGAGAGCGCTGACCCGTCGATGAGACGGCCGCGCCCTCGGGTGACTAGCGCGAAGGAATTCCGGTATTGGACGAATGCACCGGAACGCCCGGCATTTCAAAGTCGTGATACAGCACCGCCCGCACGCCACCGTATTCGGTATCGCGGGGGGTGACTGCGCCGGACAAGCAGATCGTAATCGTTACCGTCGTCACCAACGCAAGGATGAAGACAACAGCCAGTGGCAGCTTCATGATGCGCTCCTGAGAGAACGCTCGACGGGACGGGGGATGTCCGGCGAGCGGCCGGGTTCAGCGCGGCACATACATCCGCTGAACCGTATTTCATGTTAGGTCGCAGCAACGGCCGATACAATAGTGGACTCGTAACGCGTGTAACCGGATATTTATCGGCACGCGGCGCGCACCGGCATGGCGCACAGCGCGCCGCCAGCCCTTGAAATCGGTGTGAACGCCCCTACTATCCAAAGGGATTTGAACCGGTGGCGCATCGTCGTGGTGCGCCGCAAGAACCTTTTGACGACTCAAGCTCATGACTGAACCGCAAAACACCCCCGATCAGCCGATTCCGTCCCAGGCCGAAGCGGCCCCGACCGACGCGGCGGGCGCGAACGACGCGCTGCCCTCGGTCGAGGCGCAACTGCTGGCGGCCCAGGCCGAAGCGGCAGCCCTGCGCGACGACGCCTTGCGCGCGCGCGCCGAGATGGAGAACGTTCGCCGCCGTGCGGAAGAGGACGTGGCAAAGGCGCGCAAATTCGCCGTCGAGAGCTTCGCGGAGAACCTGCTGCCGGTGATCGACAGCCTGGAAGCGGCCGCGGCCGACAAAAGCGGCGATGTGGCCAAGCTCCAGGAAGGCGTCGCCCTGACGTTGCGCCAGCTTGTCTCGGCGCTCGAACGCAGCCGGGTGACGGTCATCGACCCGGCCGGTGCGAAGTTCGATCCGCATCAACATCAGGCCATTTCGATGGTGCCCGCCGAGCAGGAACCGAACACCGTCGTCGCGGTACTGCAAAAGGGCTACCTGATCGCCGATCGCGTGCTGCGCCCGGCGCTCGTGACCGTCGCGGCGGCCAAGTAATCGGGTCGCGCCGGCGTCGAACGTCATGACATCATGGCAAGTTTCGGCGTTCCGGCAACCGTCACGGCATTCCCGGCCGTGGACTGCACGGGCGTCATTCCGATGGATACGCTGGCATGACGCGGGGTAAAACCGGACGACAAGAAGGGTCTTGAAATGGACCGGGCTGCACCCATATGACGTGCAGATCAACGATTTGAGCGGGCCACAGGCCCCACGGAACGACGCAAAGGACGCTAGGAGAAATAAACATGGGCAAAATCATTGGTATCGACTTGGGCACCACGAACTCGTGCGTGGCCGTCATGGAAGGCAATCAGGTCAAGATCATCGAGAACGCGGAAGGTGCCCGCACCACGCCGTCGATCATCGCCTATATGGAAGATGGCGAGATTCTGGTCGGCGCACCGGCCAAGCGCCAGGCGGTGACCAATCCGACGAACACGCTGTACGCTGTCAAGCGCCTGATCGGCCGTCGCTTCGAAGAAAAGGAAGTGCAAAAGGACATCGGCCTGATGCCTTACAAGATTGTCAAGGCTGACAACGGCGATGCCTGGGTGGAAGTGCGCGACCAGAAGCTGGCCCCGCCGCAGATTTCCGCCGAAGTGCTGCGCAAGATGAAGAAGACCGCCGAGGACTACCTGGGCGAGCCGGTCACGGAAGCCGTGATCACGGTGCCGGCCTACTTCAACGACAGCCAGCGTCAGGCCACGAAGGACGCCGGCCGTATCGCTGGTCTGGAAGTCAAGCGCATCATCAACGAGCCGACCGCTGCCGCACTGGCATTCGGTCTGGACAAGAAGGAAGGCGGCGACCGCAAGATCGCGGTGTATGACCTGGGTGGCGGCACGTTCGACATCTCGATCATCGAAATCGCGGACGTGGACGGCGAACACCAGTTCGAAGTGCTGTCGACCAACGGCGACACGTTCCTCGGTGGCGAAGACTTCGACCAGCGCATCATCGACTACATCATCGGCGAGTTCAAGAAGGAACAAGGCGTCGATCTGTCGAAAGACGTGCTCGCGCTGCAACGCCTGAAGGAAGCGGCGGAAAAGGCCAAGATCGAACTGTCGTCGAGCCAGCAGACTGAAATCAACCTGCCGTACATCACGGCCGATGCCTCGGGTCCGAAGCACTTGAACCTGAAGATCACGCGCGCCAAGCTCGAAGCGCTGGTCGAAGAGCTGATCGCCCGCACGATCGATCCCTGCCGTCTGGCCATCAAGGATGCCGGCGTGAAGGTGAGCGACATCGACGACGTGATTCTGGTCGGCGGGATGACCCGCATGCCGAAGGTGCAGGAGAAGGTCAAGGAATTCTTCGGCAAGGAACCGCGCAAGGATGTGAACCCGGACGAAGCCGTGGCCGCGGGGGCCTCGATTCAGGGCTCGGTCCTCTCGGGTGACCGCAAGGACGTGCTGCTGCTCGACGTGACCCCGCTCTCGCTCGGTATCGAAACGCTGGGCGGCGTGATGACGAAGATGATCACGAAGAACACCACGATCCCGACGAAGCACTCGCAAGTGTTCTCGACGGCCGACGACAATCAGCCGGCCGTGACGATCAAGGTGTACCAGGGTGAGCGCGAGATGGCCGCCGGCAACAAATCGCTGGGCGAGTTCAATCTCGAAGGCATTCCGCCCGCCGCACGGGGTACGCCGCAGATCGAAGTGACCTTCGACATCGACGCCAACGGCATTTTGCACGTCGGCGCGAAGGACAAGGCCACGGGCAAGGAAAACAAGATCGTCATCAAGGCGAACTCGGGTCTGTCGGACGCCGAGATCGAGCAGATGGTCAAGGATGCCGAGCTGAACGCCGAGGAAGACAAGAAGGCGCGCGAACTGGCCGACTCCCGCAATCAGGGCGACGCCCTCGTGCACAGCACCCGCAAGGCGCTGACGGAGTACGGCGACAAGATCGAAGCCTCGGAAAAGGAAGCGATCGAGTCGGCCATCACGGCGCTGGAAGGCGCGCTGCGCGGTTCGGACAAGGCGGACATCGATGCCAAGGTCGAGGCGCTCGGCACTGCCAGCCAGAAGCTCGGCGAGAAGATGTATGCCGACATGCAGGCGCAAGCCGGTGCTGCGGGTGCCGCGGGCGCCGAGCCGGGCAAGCCGCATGACGATAACGTCGTCGACGCCGAAGTGAAGGACGTCACCGACAAGAAGTAAGGCGTGCATGGCGCGCGACGCTCGTGAATGTGCGTCGCGTGTAGGCCGGGTATCGAAGTTCTCTGCCAAGGGAATCTCGACCCGGCTTTTTGCCTGATGGCGACATGCGCCAACATTGGAAAGACTTATGGCCAAACGTGATTACTACGAAGTGCTTGGCGTTGCCAAGAACGCCGCCGACGACGAAATCAAGAAGGCGTATCGCAAGCTGGCGATGAAGTACCATCCGGACCGCAATCCGGACAGCAAGGACGCCGAAGAGAAGTTCAAGGAAGTAAAAGAGGCGTACGAGATGCTCTCCGAGCCGGAGAAGCGTGCCGCGTACGACCAGTATGGTCACGCGGGCGTCGACCCGAACATGGGCGGCTTCGGCGGGGCAGGCGGTCAGGGCTTCGGCGGCTTCGCGGACGCGTTCGGCGATATTTTCGGCGACATCTTCGGTCAGGGCGGCCCTGGCGGTGCGGGTGCCCGTGGTGGCCGGGGCGGTCCGCAGGTGTATCGCGGCGCAGATCTGCGCTACAACATGGAGATCACGCTCGAGCAGGCCGCGAACGGTTTCGACACGCAGATTCGCGTGCCGAGCTGGGACGAATGCGAGATCTGCCACGGCAACGGCGCGAAGCCGGGCACGAAGCCCGAGACCTGCCCGACCTGTAACGGATCGGGCGCGGTGCGCATGTCGCAGGGCTTCTTCAGCATTCAGCAGACCTGCCCGAAGTGCCACGGCACGGGCTCGTACCTGCCCGACCCCTGCACGAACTGCCACGGCTCGGGCAAGATCAAGAAGACCAAGACGCTGGAGATCAAGATCCCGGCGGGTATCGAAGACGGCATGCGCATCCGTTCGGGCGGCAACGGCGAACCGGGTGTGAATGGCGGTCCTGCGGGCGACCTGTATGTGGAAATCCACATCAAGGCGCACAACGTGTTCGAGCGCGACGGCGACGATCTGCATTGCCAGATGCCGATTTCGTTTGCGACGGCGGCCCTCGGCGGCGACATCGACGCCCCGACGCTGCACGGCAAGGCGACGTTCGAAGTGCCGGAAGGCACGCAGACGGGCAAGACGTTCCGCCTGCGCGGCAAGGGCATCAAGGGCCTGCGCGCGAGCTATCCGGGCGATCTATACGTGCATGTGCAGGTGGAAACGCCGGTCAAACTCGACGACAAGCAGAAGCAAATGCTGCGTGACTTCGATACCGCACTCAAGGCCGGCGGCGCCCGTCACAGCCCACAGACGAAGGGTTGGTTCGACCGCGTGAAGCAGTTCTTCGAGTAATTCCATGTCATGTGAAGCCCCTTTGGCCGCGTTCGCGCTGTTGGACGACAGCGCGGATCCGGCCGGCGGGGCGCGTCTGTATACCGGGCTCGTGCGCGAGGTGACTTGCGACGAGCCCGATGTGCTTTCGGACGCGCTTCGCGAAGTGGAAGACGCCACGCGTCACGGCCTGCATGCCGTGTTGCTGGCCGACTACGAATTCGGTGTGCGTCTCGCGGGCGTACAGACGGTGGCGGCGCGGCGAGCACGGGGACGATTGCGCGCCCTGCTGTTTCGCGAGTTGCAGCGGCTCGACGCGACGCAAACGCAGGCGTGGCTGTCGCAACGCGAAGCGGCCGATGCCTGTGACGGCAGCTTGGCACCCGTCATTTCCGGTAACGGCGACGGCGTTACGCCGCCCGGCGTGGCCGGGGTCGCGGCGCTGCAAAGCGACGTGAGCGATGCAGCCTTCGACGACGCCATCGCCCGCATCCACGACTGGCTCTCGCAAGGCGAGTGCTATCAGATCAACTACACGTACCGTTTGAATTTCGACGCGTTCGGCTCGCCCGTCGCGCTGTATCGCCGGCTGCGTGCGCGTCAGCCGGTACCGTACGGTGCGCTCGTCATGTTGCCGGGCGCGTCGGGCGTGGCCGGCCGGGCGATTCTTTCGCTCTCGCCCGAACTGTTCCTGCGTCATTCGCGCGGCCAGATCGAGGCGCGTCCGATGAAAGGCACGGCGCCGGCCAGCGGCGACGCATCGGAGGACGCCGAGCGCAGCGCCGCGCTCGCGGCCGACGAGAAGAACCGCGCCGAGAACGTGATGATCGTCGATCTGTTGCGCAACGACCTCGGACGGCTCGCGATACCCGGCTCAGTCGCGGTGCCGAGGCGCTTCGAGGTGACGCGATTCGCGAGTGTCCTGCAGATGACCTCGACCGTCACGGCGACGCTGCCGCAAGCGACGACGTTTGCCGACGTGTTGCGCGCGCTGTATCCCTGTGGTTCGATCACGGGTGCGCCGAAATATCGCGCGATGCAACTGATCGGTGAACTCGAGGCGTCGCCGCGCGGGCTCTATACCGGCGCGATCGGCTGGCTGGATGCACGCGAAGACGACCCGCACGCGCTCGGCGACTTCTGCCTGTCCGTCGCGATTCGCACGCTGGAACTCGATGCGCCCGACGCCAGCGGGTTGCGGCGCGGACGATTGGGGGTCGGGGCGGGCATCGTGCTCGACAGCCGGGCGCACGAGGAGCGCGCAGAGTGCAAGCTCAAGGCGCGTTTCCTGAGTGCGCTCGATCCGGGCTTCGAACTCTTCGAGACGATGCAGGCGACGCAGGCGTCGGGCGTGGCCCATCTCGCGCGGCACGTGGCGCGCCTGGCGGCGTCCGCGAAGTGGTTCGGCTTCCGGTTCGATGAGGCGGCCTTGCGTGCACAGATCGATGCGGTTGTCGCCACGCTGGGCGAACACGACGTTCACCGCGTGCGTCTGGCGCTCTCGCATGACGGCACGGTCGCGATAACGCACGCCGTGCTGGCACCGCTACCGGGCAAGTCGGTCAAGGTGCTGCTAGCGGCGGCCAACGATCCCGCGAGCACGACGCGCGCGAACGACCTGTTCCTGCGCCACAAGACCACGGTGCGTGCGCGTTACGATGCGGCGTGGAAGGAGGCGGAAGCGAATGGGGCGTTCGACATGCTGTGCTTCAATGAGCGCGGCGAGCTGACCGAGGGCGGGCGCAGCAATGTGTTCGTCAAGCGCGACGGTATCTGGATGACGCCGCGACTGTCATGCGGTGTGTTGCCGGGCGTGATGCGCGGGGTGATGCTCGACGACGCGAAATGGTCGGCGGTGGAGGCCGTGCTCACGCGAGACGACGTGCTGAGCGCACAGGCGATCGTCGTGTGCAATGCGCTGCGCGGCGCGCTGCCTGCGACGTTGCTGGAGGCTTCACTGACGACGCCACCGTCGATGGCATCAACAGCGCCATCAACAGCGCCACCGACGACGGCAAGCAACTGAGGCACGGCGGCGCCAACACACGCCGCCGTGCGTCATGCCATTAACTGCCCTGACGCGCTGCCATCTGCGGCACGAACAGTTCGCTCCACTTCGCGGGACGCGTCTTGATCGTGCCCGCGCGGCTCATGAACTCGACATACTGCATCAGGCCATTGGGCGTGGTGGTGAATTTCATGCCCGGATCGGCCAGAATCTGCTCGATGTCGGCTTGCGGCACGTTCATCTTCGACACGCGCAGGTAAGTTTGCGCGGCGCCGACGTGATCCTTGGCGATGTACGCGGCCGCTTCATCCTGGGCGTCCAGGATCGCCTGCACCAGCTTGGGATTCTGCACGGTGAACTGTTTCGGCGCGAAGACCACGTCGATGGTGATGTTGCCGAGCACGTCGGTGGAATTCAGCACGCGCTTGATGCGCGGATCCTTCAGTTCCTGGTACGAGAACGGCGGCGAGGTGAAGTGCGCCGTGATTTCCGTCTTGCCGGAGAGCAGGGCACTGACGGCTTCCGGATGGCTCAGGCTGACCGTCAGCGGATCGAGCTTCGCGTAGTTCTCGATACCGAAGGCCTTGGCCGCCGCCATTTGCAGCAGCACGGCGGACAGCGACGTCTTGATGCCCGGAATCGCAATCTTGTCCTTCGAGGTGAAGTCCTTGAGCGACTTGACGTTCGGATTGTTCGTGTTGAGCCAGAGCGGGCCGCTCGAGAGGGCCGACAGACCGATCACTTCCGAGCGCGGAATGCCGTGCGCCTTCGACCACAGCGTGACGAAGCCCGGCGCGCCCGTGCCCGCGACATCGAGATTGCCGGCGAGCATGGCGTCGTTGATGACGTTGCCGCCGTCGAGCACGGTCCACGTCGTCTTCACGTCGCCCAGGCCCAATGCCTTCGCGTGCTTCTCGACGAGATGCTGGTCGCGCATGACCATCAGCGGCAGATAGAGAATGCCGTAGCCGTGCGACAAACGCACGGTGCTCGCTTCGGCGTGCGCGACGTTGCCGAGCGTGGACAGGGCGGTCGTGGCAGCGAGCGTCAGCGCGCTTGCCCAGCGGGTGAAATGGCGTCGGTTCATGGTGTTGTTGTCTCCGGATAGTTGGAATTATTCATACCCCCGAAGGGGCGTCAATCAGACACTGCCGCAAAAAACGTGTGAATCGTGAGTCAGTGCTGCATGCCCCAGCGGTGCAGCGTGCGCTTTTCGATGCGGGCGAACAGCAGGTTCTCGACCGCGAGACCGATCAGGATCACGAAGAACAGGCCGGCGAACACATTGGCCGTCTCCAGCGAATTGCGGTTCTCGAAGATGTACCAGCCCAGACCGCCCGAGCCGGACGACACGCCGAACACCAGTTCCGCCGCGATCAGGGTGCGCCACGCAAACGCCCAGCCCACTTTCAGCCCGGTGAGAATGCTCGGGAACGCGGCCGGGATGAGCACATGCCGAACCAGCGCGAAACGCTTGAGCCCGTAGTTCTGCCCGACCATACGCAGCGTTTTCGATACACCGCGAAAGCCGCTGTGCGTGTTGAGCGCCACGGCCCACAGCACCGAGTGCACGAGCACGAAGATCACGCTGCCGTTGCCCAGGCCGAACCAGATCAGCGCGAGCGGCAGCAGTGCGATGGCCGGTAACGGGTTGAACATGGCCGTGAGCGTTTCGAGCAGGTCGTTGCCGATCTTCGAGCTGATGGCGACGGTGGTCAGCACGCCCGCGAGCCCGATGCCGATGCTGTAGCCGATGAGCAGCGTTTTGAGCGAGACGGCGGCGCGCAGCAGCAGCACGCCGCTGGTCAATCCGCCGGCGAAGGCGCTGACCGTGTCGGTGAAACTCGGGAAGAGCAGCGCGTTGTCGAGCCAGCGGCCGTAGATTTCCCAGATCACGGCGAGCACGCACAGGATGAGCGTCTTGCGCAGCCAGCTCAGCCGATACAGCGTTTCGAAGGTCGACAGCGGACGCTGAATCGACGACAGCTCGGCGGGCGTCGGTTCCAGCACGAATTCCGGCCGGTAGACGGCTTCGAGGGGCGCTTCAACGCTCGCTTGGGCGGACGACGGGGTGTGTTGCGAGGTCATGGCGTTCATGGCCGTCTCCTCAGTGGGCTGCGAACAGCAGTTGATCGATGCGCGTCTCGAGCGCGCTCTGGTGCGCCGTACCGAGTTGCTCCGGGGCGATGCTATTGAGTTCGGCCTTGACCTGGCCGGGGTGCGGGGAGAGGAGCAAAATGCGCGTGCCGATGCGAATCGCTTCGTCGATGCCGTGCGTGACGAACAGCACCGTGAAACGCGTGTCGTCCCACAGGCGCAGCAGTTCGTCCTGCATCTTGCGGCGGGTGAGGGCGTCCAGCGCGGCGAACGGCTCGTCCATGAGCAAGACGTCGGGCTCCATCGCCATGCCGCGCGCGATGGACACGCGCTGTTTCATGCCGCCCGAGAGCGTGTGCGGATAGCTGTCGATGAACTTCGCGAGGCCAACCTTTTCGATGTAGTGGGCGGCACGCTCGGCGGCGTCGCGTCGCTTGAGGCGACCGCTGGCGATCAGCGCGAACTCCACGTTCTGACGCACGGTTTTCCACGGCAGCAGTTGATCGAATTCCTGGAACACCATCATGCGATCGGGACCCGGTTCGGTGATCGTGCGGCCCTTGAGGCGAATCTCGCCGTGGACCGGCGGCAGATAGCCGCCAATGGCCTTGAGCAACGTCGATTTGCCGCAGCCCGACGGGCCGAGCAGCACGAACCGGTCGCCCGGATAGACGTTGAAGCTCACTTGCTGCGCGGCGGTCACCAGGTAATCGTCGGTCTTGTATTGCAGCGTGACGCCATCGATTTCGAGCAATGGCGGCACCGCGGGCGCAGGGGTCCCGGCGGCGCCCGCATGGGGGGCGTTGTGCATTGCGTGTCTCCTGAGGGATGCTTTTATAATCAGTTCCCATGCTAAGCAGCGAAGCTGTAGCGAAGCTGACACGTCGGGCGCGCAGCGCCCGAATTCAGGGGAAACCCCGAGGAAGTCGCCGGCGATTTCCGAGAGAATCCCGAGACCATCACGGACATTCGCCGGGAAGAATGCCGGGCGCCCCGTGATCACCATCGAAGGAGACTCAGGAACTATGCGCATCATGCTGGTGGAAGACACCGCCGATGTCGCCGAAGCGATTGCCACCCAGTTGCGTAGGCTCGGCCACGCGCTCGATTGCGAGACCGACGGCGCGGCCGCCGCGGCACGCATCGGCGACGATTACGACCTGCTGATCCTCGACGTCATGCTGCCGCACATCGATGGCTTCGAGTTGCTGCGACGCGTGCGCGAGCGTGGCCTGTCCACACGCGTGCTCATGCTCACTGCGTGCGCGGAGATCGAGGAACGGGTGCGTGCGCTCGATCTCGGGGCCGACGACTACCTCACCAAGCCGTTCGATTTTCGCGAGCTGGAAGCGCGCGTGCGAGCGCTCATGCGGCGCACCGGGCAGGACGCCACGAATCGGCTGACATGCGCCAACCTCACGTTGGACCGCAAGAGTCGCGGCGTCGAGGTCGATGGCCTGCCGATCGAACTGACGCGTCGCGAAGTGACGCTGCTCGAAATTCTTGCGGCGCGCCCGGGACGCATCTTCGGCAAAGACGAACTCATGGATCGCCTGTATGGCGACGAGCCGGCGCCAAATGCGAACGCCATCGAGCAATATGTGGCGCGTCTGCGCAAGAAGCTGGCCGCCGCGCAATTCCAGATTCGCACGTTGCGCGGACTGGGTTATCAACTCGTGCTGTCATGATCGTTCCCGGCCGTTCCCTGTATCTGCGGCTGGTCGTTCGCATGGGCGCTGTGCTGGCGTTCGCCGTGGCGGCGGTGCTGCTCGGCATCTGGTTCTCGACGCGCGCGGCCGTCGACCGCGCGTACGACCGCTGGCTGCTCGGCAGCGCGCTGCAGGTCGCGGAAAACACCTGGTATCAGAATGGCGAGGTCAACGTCGACGTACCGCTCGCCGCCTTTTCCGCCCTCGCGCCGGGCGATCAGATCTTCTACAACGTGCTCGATCCGAACGGCCGCTCGGTCGCGGGCGATTCGGAGTTCCGTCCCGATATTCCGTGGGACAAGCTGGCCGGCGGGCCGGTCGTGGTCGACGGCACGTACCAGGAGATGCCCATCCGCATCGCCATCGTCGGTCGCCGCATGCCGGTGAGCGCGCCGCATCCGTGGGCCGTGGTGGCACTGGCCCACACGCAGAACGCACGCGTGCGATTCACGCGTGGATTGGCGGACAACACTTTGCTCATCACCATCGCCACCGGTGTGCTGACAATGCTCGCGGCGTTGTGGACGCTGCGTCAGGCGCTCGCGCCGCTCAAGCAGATCGAAGCGGCCATCCGGGCGCGCGATTCGAACGACCTCGTGCCGTTGGCGGTGACGGCGCCGGCCGAGACGCTGGCGCTCGTCGGTGCAATCAATGACTTCATGCAGCGGCTGGCCACCTCGCGCGCGCTGATGCGTCGTGTCATCGGCGACGCCGCGCATCAATTGCGCACGCCGGTGACGGCGCTCACCGCGCAGGCGGAAATGCTCACGCAGACGCAGGACGAGGCGGCGCGTCAGGCACATATCGCGCGCATCCAGAAGCAGGCGCGTGGGCTGGGCGGACTCATTCACCAGTTGATCAATCACGCGATGGTGCAGCATCGCGCCGACAGCGTGGCGCCCACGCCGGTCGATCTGAAGGCGTTGTTGCCGGTGGCGATGCGCGAGACGCTGTCGTATGCAACACGCGATATCGATGTGGCCTTTCACGCACCGCCGACGCCCTGCATGATCGTCGGCGATGCCCTGAGCCTGCGCGAAGCGATCAAGAACGTGCTGGTCAACGCGCTGGCATATGGCGCACCGCATCGGCTTCACGTCGATGTGACGCGTGTCGACGATCAATGGCGCGTGCGGTTCTTCGACGATGGGCCGGGCATCCCCGAGTCGGAGTGGCAGCGGGTGCGCACGCCGTTCTCATCGCGTGCCGACGGACGCGAAGGGGCGAGCCTGGGGTTGGCGATGGTGGCCGAGGTGATGCTTGCACACGGCGGGACGATGACGTTCGAGGGGGGCCGCGACGCGGGGTTCGCCGTCGTGTTGACGCTGCCGATGGCCGGATGAGCGCGGAACGAATGCGCAAGGGGGCGCAAGGGGTGCGGCAGGATCGCGGGAGGTTCGAGCACGCGTGGCACATCAGCGTGGACCGAGGCAGCGGCGCGTTCGCGAACCGCTGCCTCATCAGCGCGTGGGCGGTGTCCGCTCGCTCAGAAGCAATGCGCTTGCGCGGGGAACGTGCCGTGCTTGACCGCTTGCACGTACGCTTCGATGGCGGCGGCAATGCTCGGCTGGCCTTCCATGAAGTTCATCGAGAACTTCGGTGACTTGCCGGGGAACACGCCGAGCATATCCTGCAACACCAGCACTTGTCCGTCGCATTCGGGACCGGCCCCAATGCCGATGGTCGGCATCGTCGGCACTTCCGGTGTGACGCGCGCAGCGACGGCGGCCGGAATGGCTTCGAGCACGACCAACTGCGCGCCTGCCGCTTGCAGCGTGCGCGCATCGTCGATCAACTGCGTTTGCGCAGCCTCTTCGCGCGCCTGAACCTTGAAACCGCCGAACGCGTGCACCGACTGCGGCGTGAGTCCCAGATGCGCACACACGGGAATGCTGCGCTCGACCAGAAAGCGCACCGTCTCGGCGAGCCACGCGCTGCCTTCGATCTTCACCATTTGCGCGCCGGCCTGCATGACGGCCACGGCGCTCTGATAAGCCTGCTCCTTCGTGCCATAGGTGCCGAACGGCAGGTCGGCCAGTACGAGTGCCTTGTCGACACTGCGCGCGACGCATTCGGTGTGATAACAGATGTCGCGCAACGTGACGGGCAACGTCGTGCGCTGGCCCTGGATCACGTTGCCGAGCGAGTCGCCAATCAGAATGGCGTCGACCCCCACGCGGTCGAGCAGCGCCGCGAAACTTGCGTCATACGCGGTGAGCATGGCGATCTTCTCGCCCCGCTCGCGCATCTGGGCAAGCCCGGGAACGGTCACGGCCTTGCGGTTGGATTCTTGCAGATAACTCATGTCAGCCTCGGTTCATGAGGTGTCACCCGCTCACCTGCGCGGCGCGGGCGACGATCAGGGGCGAGCGCCCTTGACGAAGACTTCCTTGCGTCCGCGCATCTGATCGATGCGTTCGACCAGCAGGGCGAAGTCATTGTCGTTATGCGCCGGGTCGAATTGTTCCGTGTCGACCGTCAATACCGGCGCAGCGGCGTAATGATAGAAGAATTCGCCGTAGATGTCGCACAGCGCGCGCAGATACGTATCGGGAATTTGCTGTTCCATCGGAATGGCGCGCTTCTGAATGCGCGCGAACAGCGTCTCGGGGCTCGCCTGCAGATGAATCACGAGGTCCGGCGCCCGGTGCGGCCGCTCGATGTGCGCCACGAGCCTGCGATACAGGTCGAGTTCGTCGGCCGAGAGCGTCAGGCGTGCGAACAGGCCATCTTTTTCGGGAAGAAAGTCGGTGAAGATCGGTTTGCCGTCGATCTCGCGCCGGGCAATTTCCGTCGCCTCGTCGACCCGTTGCAGACAGAACGACAACTGCGCGGGCATCGCGTAGCGTGCGCTATCGCGATAAAAACGTTCGAGAAAAGGATTGAGCGTGGGCTGCTCGAGCAACACTGTGGCGCCGGCGGCATCGGCCAGGCGCTGCGCCAGCGACGTCTTGCCGACCCCGATGGGGCCCTCGACGGCCAGGTAGCGAAAACGCCCGAGCACGGGCGATCTCATGACACGTAGGCGCGCTTCGTCGGGCAGCAGCACTGCGCGACGCGCTCGATGCGCTGGTCGGCGACGCCCAGCAGCAAGGCGCTCACGCGGCCCAGGCCAGGGATGTCGAGTTCAGGAGCGAGATCCGCGAGCGGGCGCAGCACGAAGGCGCGCGCGGCCATGCGCGGATGCGGGACGATCAGGTCGGGTTCGGCGATGCACTCGTCGCCGTACAGCAGCAGGTCGAGATCGAGCGTGCGCGGCGCATTCTTGTACGGTCGCTCGCGTCCGAAATGCAACTCGATCTTCAGGCACAGCGTGAGCAACTGATGAGCGCTCAGGCTCGTCTCAACGGCGACGGCGCAGTTGAGATAGTCGTCGCCGCTCGATTCGATGGGGGCCGTGCGATACAAGTCAGACTTGCCAATGATCGTGACGCCGATCTGCTGCGCCAGGCAGACGATGGCGTCCTTGATCGATTGGCGGGCGTCACCGAGATTCGCGCCGAGCCCGATGTAGGCAACAGTCATGAAGCACCTTCGGAACCATGCTGTCGCGATGATACCCGCTTGCCCTGATTCTCGCTGGTCGCGCTCTCGTTGCCGCCGCCCCCGTCGCCACGTTCGCCGCCCGAGCTTTCGCCACTGCTTCCGCCCGTCGGTTTGCGACGTCGGCGGCGACGCTTGGCGGCCGGCGTGGAGCCCGGTCCGCTGCCTTGGGAAAGCAGGGTGTCGCGTGTCGCGGCGTCGCCTTCGAGGAAGTCGGTCCACCACTGGCCGGCTTCGGCCGGGACTTCACCGGATTCGCAACGCAGCAGCAGGAAATCGTAACCCGCGCGCAGACGCGGATGCTCGAGCATGCGCAGCGGCGTGCGGCCAACGCGTTTGTCCAGGCGCACCTGCAAGCCCCAGATATCCTTCATGTCGGCGACGAAACGCCGCTGGATCGCCAGCTTGCCGGTTTGCGCGTCGAGCACGTCGTCCATCGCGAGATGCAGCGCCGGAATCGGATATTCGCCCGCACTTTGATAGGCCTGCCACTTTTCGAGCACGAGATGCCAGAGCAGCGCGGCGAACAGGAAGCCCGGCGAGACCGGCTTGCCTGCGCGGATGCGTGCATCGGTGTTGGCGAGCGCCAGCATGACGAATTTCTCGCCCAACGGCTGCTCCAGTACCACGTCGAGCAACGGCAGCAGGCCGTGATGCAGGCCCTGCTCACGCAGTTGCTGCACACACGCCCACGCGTGACCCGAGAGCAGCAGCTTGAGCATCTCGTCGAACAGACGCGCCGCTGGCACGTTGTCGATGAGTGGCGCGAGCTGTGTAATCGGCTCGGCCGTCGCGTCGTCGATCTTGAAGCCGAGCTTGGCCGCGAAACGCACCACGCGCAGCATGCGCACGGGGTCTTCGCGGTAGCGCGTGGCCGGGTCGCCGATCATGCGCAGCACGCGCTTCTGAATGTCTTCCCAGCCGTGGTGATAGTCGTGCACCGTCTGGGCCGCCGGATCGTAATACATGGCGTTGACGGTGAAGTCGCGCCGGGCAGCGTCTTCCTCCTGCTCGCCCCAGACGTTGTCGCGCAGCACGCGGCCCGATTCGTCGGTGACGTGCGTCTTGCGGTCGAGTTCGCCTTTTTTCGGACGACGTGCGCCGATCTGCTCGCTGTCGACGGCATCGACCAGCGCCCGGAACGTGGAGGTCTCGATGATCTCCTGGCCGAACTGCACGTGCACGATCTGGAAGCGGCGACCGATGATGCGCGCGCGGCGGAACAGGCGCTGGACCTGCTCGGGCGTGGCGCTGGTGGCGACGTCGAAGTCTTTCGGGGCAATGCCCAGCAGCAGATCGCGCACGGCGCCGCCGACGATGAAGGCCTTGAACCCGGCTTGCTGCAGCGTGTCGGTCACGCGCACGGCGTTCTTCGAGAGCAGGCTCGGATCGATGCGGTGGACCGAGGCGGGGATGACAACCGGCTTGCCGGTCGCGGGCAGGATGGCCTGGCTGTCTTTGCCAAGCAGTTTCTTGATGAGTTTGCGGATCACTGGAACAACTCGAGAATGGGCCAGCGACGCGCCAGCGCGATGTCGCGCAGCGCCTCATCGGGGTTCGTTGCCACCGGATGGTTCACCTTCTCCATCAGGGGGACGTCGTTGGCGGAATCGCTATAGAAAAAGACGTGGTCGAAATCGTGCCACGACTTGCCAAGGCTGGCGAGCCAGCCTTCGGTGCGCGTGATCTTGCCCTCGCGGAAGCTCGGTGTACCAACATAGTCGCCGGTATAGCGTGCGTCCGGTGCGTTCGGATTGTCGCCGGCCACGGCCGGTTCGGTGCCGATCAGGTGATCGATGCCGAACGCCCGGGCGATCGGCCGCGTGACGAACGTGTTGGTGGCCGTCACGATCGCGCACAGGTCGCCGGCCCGGCGGTGCGTGTCGAGCAGTTCGAGTGCTTCGGGACGAATGTGCGGCAGGATCGCTTCTTCCATGTACTGCGCATGCCACGCGTCGAGCTGGTCGCGCGGATAGCGCGCGAGCGGCGCGAGGCAGAAACGCAGATAAGCCGGCATATCGAGCCGGCCTTCGCAGTAATCCTGATAGAACGCCTCGTTGGCCTGTGCGTACGAATCACGCTCGACAGCACCCTGGCGCACGAGGAAACGACCCCACTCCTTGTCGCTGTCCGTGGGCAGCAGAGTGTGGTCGAGATCGAAGAGGGCTAAATTGGTCATTGCGCGAATTTTACCTGAAGCTAGGGGCGGCTTACCTGAACCGGCGCGATACCGGTCAGTTTTTCCCTTCGGGGACGGCCGGATCGGTGTGGGTCAGCATCTGGCGCAGCAACGGCAGGGTCACCGCGCGCTTTTGTTCCATCGAAAAGCGGTCGAGACGATCGAGCAACGCCATCAGGCTCGACATATCGCGCTCGAAGTGCGTGAGCAGATAGGCGGGCACGTCGGTCGCCAACTGCAACCCGCGCTCGCGGGCGGCATTCTGCAGCGCCTGCTTCTTGCCGTCGTCATCGAGTCCCACAATGTGAAATACGAGGCCCCAGCCGAGGCGGGTGCGCAGGTCTTCGCGCAGCGGCATGTCGACAGGGGGCTGGGCGCCTGCGGCCACGAAGGCACAGTGCGGGCGGGCGCGTGTCTCGTTGAACAGGTTGAAGGCGGCGATCTGCTGAGTAGGGGAGAGATGGTCGCAATCGTCGACGCAGTAGACCGTGCTCGCGTCGTCGAACGTGAAGGCGGCCAGCGGGCTGTTCGGGCGCAGATAGCGCGCGCTTGGGCCCACGGCATGGCACAGGGCCTCCATCAGGTGGGTGCGGCCGGACCCGGCCGTCCCCCAGAGGTAGATGCCGCGATCGCGTGCCGTGCCGGCCGAGAGTTCGGCGGGCAGGCCGGCGAGCGTTTGCGCCGCCTCGCGATTGGGCCCGACAATGAAATTGTCGAACGTGGCGGGCGGCGGTGTGCCGAGGTCGAGAAACAGTTGCTGGATCACGAACGAGGAAAGCCGGCAAAAGGCTGGCGGAGTGCGGTTTACAGGGCAAGCCGACGTCGGCTTGCGTCCGATATCCGGTTTGCATGCCGAAAGGGCACGCGCATCGGGTAAAATCGCATTTTACCGAACCTTGATGCATTCCCGTCATGTCACACCCTAACGAAACATCCGGCCTTTCCTATCGCGACGCTGGCGTCGACATCGAAGCGGGCGACGCATTGGTCGAAGCGATCAAGCCGTTTGCCAAAAAAACCCTGCGCGACGGCGTGCTGGGCGGCATTGGCGGCTTCGGCGCGCTGTTTGAAGTACCCAAGCGCTACAAGGAGCCGGTGCTTGTTTCGGGGACCGACGGCGTGGGCACCAAGCTCAAGCTGGCCTTCACGCTGAACAAGCACGACACGGTCGGCCAGGATCTGGTCGCCATGAGCGTGAACGACATCCTGGTGCAGGGTGCCGAGCCGCTGTTCTTCCTTGACTACTTTGCCTGCGGCAAGCTCGACGTGGCCACCGCGGCCACCGTCGTCAAGGGCATCGCCCAGGGGTGTGAGCTGGCGGGCTGTGCCCTGATCGGTGGCGAGACGGCCGAAATGCCGAGCATGTACCCGGACGGCGAGTACGATCTGGCGGGTTTTGCGGTCGGTGCGGTCGAGAAGAGCAAGATCATCGACGGCACGACCATCGTGCCGGGCGACGTGGTGCTGGGTCTGGCCTCGTCGGGTGCGCATTCGAACGGTTATTCGCTCGTTCGCAAGATCATCGACGTTGCCAAGCCAGATCTGGACGCCGATTTCCACGGCCAACCGCTGCGCGACGTGCTGATGGCGCCGACGCGCATCTACGTCAAGTCGCTGCTGGCGCTGATGCAGTCGCTGCCGGTCAAGGGCATGGCCCACATCACGGGGGGCGGCATCGTCGAGAACATTCCGCGTGTGCTGCAAGACCACTTGACGGCCGACATCAAGCAAGACGCCTGGACGCTGCCTCCGTTGTTCCAGTGGCTGCAGGCGCACGGCAAGGTGGCCGACGCCGAAATGCACCGCGTGTTCAACTGCGGTATCGGCATGGCGGTGATCGTCGCGGCGGCTGACGCCGACGCGGCCGTCAAGCACCTGGAAGCGTCGGGCGAGACGGTCTACCGTCTGGGCACGATCCGCGAGCGCAAGGAAGGTGAAGCGCAGACGATCGTGTCGTAAGCCCCGGGAGGGCGATGCCCTCCGGATATGCGCAATGCACTGAGAGCCCGCCGGCGATCGCTTCGGCGGGCTTTTTTATGGCAGCGCGAGGTCAACGTGCGGCGGCGTCGGCCAAGGGCTCACGCAGATCGGCCGCGTCAGCGCTTCATCCGCGCCTCCACGGCTCGTATGACATCCTCCAGCGTGGTCTCCATCACGCGCACGAGATCGTCGAGTTGCGCGCTGGGGGCCGCGGCGCGAGGCGTGATACGCAGCGTATGAAATGGCATCGACGGCTCGAAACGTCGCAGCACGAGATCGGAGTCGAGGAAGTCGTACGCCGACACCGGGTGCAGCAACCCGATGCCGACGTTCTCTTTCACCATCGTGCCGATGTTGACCGAGTAGCGGGCCGTGGCAACAACCTGCTGATGCAGATTGCCCTCGGCAAAGAGTTGATCCATGCCCCAGCGCACCATGTCGGTCGGCTCGTAAGACAGGATCGGCTGCCCCTTCAGATCGGCCAGACGGATCACCTTCTTGCGCGCGAGGACGTGCCCCGCGGGTAGGGCGCAGATCGCGTCGAGGTTGGCGAACGAGACGGCATCGGTCGCGGCCACGTCGATCGTGTTGGTCACGAGGCCGAGCGCGAGCTGATGCGTGACGACCTGGTCGCGAATCAGATCGGAGGCCCCCGTGGTCAGCGCGAGCTGCACGCTCGGATGCAACGCCCGGTAGCCGGCCATCACGCGTGCAAAGAAGCCCAGGCCGAACGACACGACCGACCCCACGCGAATGACGGCCGTGTCGGGGTTACGCAGATTCAGCGCGAATTCGCGGATGTTGTCGAGGCCGGCATAGCGGCGCTCGACTTCCTCGAAGAGCGCGAACGCCTCGGCCGTCGGTTCGAGCCGTCCGCGCGCGCGATCGAACAGCGTGAGACGCGTCGAGCGTTCGAGATCGGCCACGAGACGGCTGACCGCGGACTGCGACGTGCCGAGCACCTGGGCCGCTTTGGTGGTCGTGCGCGTGAGCATCAGCGCCCGAAAGGCGTCGATGTGCCGGAAATCCATCGATTCTCCACGGAAGGGTTAGCTGTCGGGGCCCCTGCGCATGGGGCCTACAGCGCGAAAGCGTGGATTCTACCGCCCTTCATCACCATCGGAATCCGCTCCCCCTGGCCGAGCAGACAATCGATCGACGCCAGCGGATTGCCGTCGACGATCAGCACGTCGGCATGCGCGCCGGGCACGATCTCACCCAACTGGCCCGACTGGCCGAGCACCTCGGCGCCGATGACCGTCGCGCTGCGCAGAATCTCCGCCGGCGAGAGCACTTCGGCGCGTAGACGGAATTCGTCGCTTTGCAGGCGCTGCGACTCACCCAATAAATCCGAGCCGTACCCCATCTTTACACCGGCCTCGCGGAAGATCTCCAGCGAACGCAGGCCCGCCGCATGAACGTTGGCGATCTTCGCGACACTATCGTCAGGCAGCCCGAGCGACTTGCCTTCGTTCGCGAGGGCGTCGTACGTCACCAACGTGGGTACGACGTAAGCGCCTTGCTCGGCCATGTAGCGGGCCGTGGGGGCGTCGACGAGGTTGCCGTGTTCGATGGTGCGCACGCCGCAGCGCACGGCGCGTTCGATGGCCGATGCCGTGTAGGCGTGGGCGAGCACATAGGTGCCGCGCCCGCGGGCCTCCGCGACGATGGCGCGGATTTCGTCTTCGGCGTAACCCCAGGCCCCAACGGGATCGGTGGGCGAGGCCACGCCGCCCGAGGCCATGATCTTGATCTGGTCGGCGCCCATTTGCAGCTCTTCGCGCACCGCACGTCGAACCTCGTCGACGCCATCGGCCACGCGCGACAGGGCGCCGACGCGCACGCAGCACGGGCAGGGCCCGTCGGTGCCGAGGTAATCAGTGCGCGCGCGACCGTCGCCGTGTCCGCCGGTCTGGCTGATCGCGCGGCCCGACACGAACAGGCGCGGCCCTTCGGCCAGTCCGCTTTCGACTGCTTGCTTGATGGCGTGTCCCGCACCACCCGCGTCCCGCACGGTGGTGAAGCCGCGCCGCAGCATGCCCTGCAGAATCGGCACCGACCGGAGCGTGACGAGCACGTTCGGCAGATGGGCTTGCGAGGCCAGGTTGAGCTGCGTGGCATGCACGTGCACATGCAGATCGATCAGTCCCGGCATCACGGTGCGCCCGTGGGCATCGATCTCGCGCGCCGACGCCGCCCGAATCGGCTTGTCCGACACTTCCTTGATGCGTCCGCCTTCGATCAGTACGGCGTGGTCTTCGCGCAGCTCGCCCTTGACCGGGTCGAGCAGCGCACAATTCGACAACAGAATCGACTCCATGACCTCTCCTCCAGGATGGTGTGTCTGGGGTTGCCCGAGTCAGCGGGCAACCGTGACTCGCGGGCCTGCAATCTTCAATCGATCGTGGCGTGTGCGAGCGTGCGGGGCGTGCGCGTGAGCATCACGGGGGTGTCGCCGGTGACGACCGAGTCGTCCAGACGGAAGCCCCCCAGGCCGTAGACATAGATGCCGGGCTCGGCCGAATACACCTCGTTCGCGAGCAGCGGACGATGGTTGAACGCCATGTCGTCCGGGTACTCGTGGCCGATGATGCCCATGCCGTGGCCCGTGCGATGTCGGATGAACTCACCGCACCCCGCTTTCTCGATGACGGCCTGCGCCGCGGCGTCGATCCCCGAGACGGGCTTGCCGGTCACGGCCGCGTTCACTGCGGCTTCATTGGCGGCGCGCGCGACCTCGTAGTAGCGCGCCTGCTCGCTCGACGGCTTGCCGCAGAACCACGTGCGTTCGTTTTCGATCACGAGACCGTTCAGGCGCGGGATCACGATGTTGACCATGCCGTCGCCCGCATTGATGCGCGCTCCGCACGATGCCCCATCGCCATGCGGCGAGGCCGAGGCGGGGCCGGACAGTGTCCAGCAGCGCATCACTTCGAGGTTCTCGCCGGGGAAGCGCTTGGCCCCTTCCGTGACCATCAGCGCGGCCATCGCGTAGTCGAGTTCCTGCACTAGACGGCCGGGACGAATGTTCTCGCGATACCGGTCCTGCACCCAGTCGGCCAACTCGGCGGCGGCGCGCATGATGGCGATTTCCTCGTCGTGCTTGACCCAGCGCAGGGCGCGCATCTCGGCAAGCATGGGCACGAGCTTCGCATCGGGCAGCAGGCCACCGGCGCGCGCGAGCGGGCCACCGGCCGCATCGACGCCAATGCGCGAGCCTGCCAGACCGGCGGCGCGCAGCGTGTCGGCGATCAGCATGGGCACATCGGCGAGCAGCGGCTGGCGCTGGGTCACGCGCGGATGCTCGGCGTAAAGCGTGACGCGATCGAGATCGAGCCACAGATGGCCCCGCTCGCGAGCCATCATCAGGTGATGCGTCGACAGCTCGTTCATCACCGCGAACGGCTCGCCGTTGCGCGGCACGCACACGGCGATGGGGCGCTCCCACGTCTGCACATCGACGTGGAAGTTCGTGGCCCACTGAAAGAAATCGGCGGCGGTGAACACGAGCGCGTCGACGCGCGCGCGGTCCATCAGGTCTTGCATCAGACGATGGCGGTACTGACGTGTCGCATCGGAGAGAGTCGGCATCACGAAGTCCTTATCGGCAAATTGGGGCAAATGTCAGGGGCAGACGGCGTTGGGCATGACCGACGGATGGGGCCGGTCGGCACGCAAGGTCGCGCGGATCAGGGCGGGCAGATCGGTCAGGTCATCATCGTCTTCGCATAGCGCCGATGGATGATCCAGTGCGACGCAATGGCGAGCACGAACGTCACCACCATCGAGACGATGGACAGCACCGCGCCGAACGGCCAGTTGTTCGCTTTCGCGATCTGGTCGTAGATCGTGGGCGTCATCATGGTGATGCCGGTGCCGCCGAGCAGTACGGGGGTGGCATAGGCGTTCATGCAGAGAATGAACACGAGCATGGTGCCGGCGGCGATGCCCGGTGCGGCCATCGGCAGTATCACGCGCGTGAGTGTTTGCCAGAAGGTGGCGCCCAGATTGCGCGCGGCTTCCTCGACGGAGAAGTCCATGCCTTCGAGCACGCTTTGCAATGTGAGGATCATGTAAGGCAGCACCACGGCGGTGGTGCCCACCACGACCGCGAACGGCGTGTACAGCAAGCGAATCGGCTGCGGCACGATGCCCAGCGACACGAGCATGGCGTTGACGAAGCCGGCCGTGCCGAGCATGACCATCCAGCCGGCCGCGCGCACGACGTTGCCCACCAGCAGCGGGAAGACCAGCAGCATCACCAGCAGGCTCTTGAAGCGGGTTTGTGTGCGCGCGAGCACGTAGGCGACCGGGAAGCCAAACACGAGCGCGAGCGCCGTGCACAGCGAGGCAACCTTGATCGTCGTCCAGAGCACCGAGAGGTAGTACGGATCGGTGAAGAACTTGACGTAGTTCGTGCCGGTCAGTGCCGCCTGCATCATGTCGACCGGATCGAACCGGTTGAAGCTGTAGCGCACCAGTTGCAACCCGGGCAGCACGATGACGAGCAACACCACGAGCGTGGCGGGCGTGGCAAGCGAGCCGCCCGTGAGCGCGCCGCGCACCGCGCGCGCGGTGGCGGCCCGGGCGGCTCGGGCGGCATCGGCAGCCGGTGGGGACGGCGTCATCGCAGGCTCCGGGGTGTCGGCGACGCTCACAGACCCACCTTGAATTCCTTGTTCCAGAAGTCGAGCAGCGCGGGCTTGTCGGCGGTGAAGCGGGCGTAATCGAGCTTGACCATGCGATCGAGTTCGGCGCGGGTGAAGCCCACGCTTTCCTGCAGCGACGGCGGCAGATTCGCGTTCGTCACAGTCGGCGCATAGCCCATCGTCTCCGCAAAGCCGATCTGGGCGCGCGGATCGAGCATCGCGTTCAGGTAGTTGAAGCCGCACAGCTTGGACTGCGAATTCTTCGGCACGGCGGCTTCGAACGTTACCGGCACGGCACCTTCCTTGGGCACCACGTAATCGATCGGCACGCCCGCCTTCTTCCATTGCAGCGCGCGCGCTTTCCACATACAGGTGAACCAGATGTCGCCGCTCTTGAGCGCCGACGCCACGGCTTCGTTCGACGGATAGACCTTGGGCTGCTGCGACTTGCGCAATTCGCGCAGGAATTGCACACCACCGGCCATATCGCCGTCTTTATGGCCGGCCGCGAGCGAGCTGCTCACCACGTTGAAGTTGTAGAGGATGTCCG
The DNA here is from genome assembly GCF_026802345.1 of Pandoraea sp. XJJ-1. Lineage (NCBI taxonomy): Bacteria > Pseudomonadati > Pseudomonadota > Betaproteobacteria > Burkholderiales > Burkholderiaceae > Pandoraea > Pandoraea sp. XJJ-1. Next base: position 4,271,211 of record NZ_CP113827.1, on the reverse strand, counting down.
AGAAACCCACACGGCCCTTGAGCTTGGGATCGAGTGCGGCGGTGAATGAGTCGGGCTTCGTGCCGAGCTTCTCCGGGTTGTAGACGATCACCATCGCGCTGAAGATGTGCGGGATCGAGTACGGACGGCGCAGCGCCTCCAGCGCATTCGCCAGATTCGGGACGAGCTTGGCGTCGACCGCTTCGAGAATGCCCGAGCGGTTGATGTCATACATATCGAGATCGGCCAGGCATGCAACGTCGAGCGAGCCGCGTCGCGACGCCTTCTCGGCGCGCAGCTTCGTCATGCGCTCGACCTGACCGGCCGAGTCGTACGTGACCTTGCCGCCGGCGGCTTCGATGATCGGCTTGCCGATGTTCTGTTCGAGAAGATTCAGATAGTCGCCGCCCCAGGTGCCGACGACCACGTTCGGGCAGGCGGCGGCAGCGTGTGCCGAGAGGGCATCGAGGCCGAGCGCGGGGGCGATCACCAGACCGGAGGCGGTCTTCAGAAACGAGCGGCGGTTCAGGGCGTGCGTCATGTCGTCATCCTTCAAAACGTTGGCCACGAGGTTGGCCAATACATGGGCCGAAGCGGGTGGAAGTGAGGCAGTGTCGTCAGGCGTTGAAAAACAGGCAATCGGTGCTCGCGAAGCACGCGTTGAGGGCGCGGCCCGGGGCATAGCGGCCGACGTCGTCGCGTGCGGTGTTCTGCACGTGCGCGACGAGCATCTCGCCCTGCGGACTCTTCAGACGGAGTTCGAGCGTGGAACCGAGATAGATCGTCTGGTCGACCGTGACCGGCATGGCCGTTTCGTTGTGCACAGGCGTGTCGCTCAGGCGCAGGCGCTCGGGGCGAATGCCGAGCGTCGTGGCGTCGGGGGCAGCGCTCGGCAACGCCAGGCGCTCGCCTTTGGCCGTCACGAAATGGCCGTCGGTCATCCGCCCGGCGAGGAAATTCATCTTGCCGAGGAAGTTCGCGACAAATGGATTGGCCGGGCGTTCGTAAAGCGCATCGGCGGTGCCGATCTGCTGCACGCAGCCGTCGTGCATCACGGCCAGGCGGTCGGCAATCGCCAGCGCCTCTTCCTGATCGTGGGTGACGAAGATCGTCGTCAGGCCGAGCCGTCGCTGCAGGGCGCGGATCTCTTCGCGCACTTCGGTGCGCAGCTTGGCGTCGAGGTTGGACAGCGGCTCGTCGAGCAGAAACACGTCGGGACGAATCGCCAGTGCGCGGGCAATCGCCACACGCTGCTGCTGACCGCCGGAGAGCTGGCGCGGATAGCGATCCGCCAGCGACGTGAGACGCACCATATCGAGCGCTTCGCGAATCCGCGTAACGCGCTCGGCACTCGACACGTGCCGCATCTCGAGGCCGAACGCTACGTTCTCTGCCACGGTCATGTGCGGGAAGAGCGCGTAACGCTGGAACACCATGCCGGTGTTGCGGCGATGCGCGGGCAGGCGCGAGACCTCCTTGCCGCCGATCCAGATTTCGCCGGCCGTCGGCTCGACGAAGCCCGCGACCATGCGCAGCGTCGTGGTCTTGCCGCAACCGCTCGGGCCAAGGAAGGCGACGAGTTCGCCGTCGGCAATCTCCAGCGAGAAGTCCGCCACGGCGGCGGCGTTGCCGTATTGCTTGCGCAGACCGCGCAATGAAACGTTGGCCATGTCAGATCACCTGGCTGAGTTTGACGAAGCGATCGGTGATCAGCATGACGATGCCGAGCAGGACGATCTGCGCCGCGGAGACGGCGGCAATCGTCGGATCGAGGTTGAATTCGAGGTACTGCATGATCGCGATGGGCAGGGTGGTTTTGCCCGGTCCGACCAGCGGCAACGTGAGTTCGAGGTTCTCGAACGACACGATGAAGCTGAACAGTCCGGCCGCCACGACGGCGGGGCGCAACATCGGCAATGTGACGCGCCACAGTGTGCGCCACGGGCCCGCGCCGAGATTTCGGGCGGCTTCCTCGATGGTGCCGTCGATCTGTGCAAGGCTTGCGCCCACGAGACGCATCGTCCACGGAATGGTCAGGCAGACGTGCGCGATCACGAGACCGCCGAAGGTGCCGACGATGTCCATATCGAGCGCGTTTTCGGCGCGCAGATAGAAAAGGTAAGTCGCGATGCCCGCGACGATGCCCGGGACCACGAGCGGCAACAGCAACACATTGCCGAGCGTGCGGCGGCCGGGAAAACGATAGCGCGCGAGGGCGAGAGAGGCGGCGACACCGAGGATTACGCCGCCGATGGCCGCGCAGGCGGCGAGCTGGAGCGAGAGCAGGAAGCCGTCGGCGAACGCGGCATTGCGCCAGGCGTTCAAATACCATGAGAGCGTGTAGCCGCTCGGCGGGAACGTGATGATCGCGTCTTTGAAGAAGCTCAGCCAGACGACGAAGATCAGCGGGCTGAGCATGAACAGATAGATCAGCGTGACCCCGGCGCGCACCGCCCATTTAGCGACGGGCACGCGTCGCGCGCCGCCGGTCGGCCGCCGCAGCCCGTCACCCGCCACCCCACTTGGCTCCATCGAAGTCTGCGTCATTGGCGTCCTTCCCGGTATCGTGGATTCGATGCAAATTTGCATTAAACGAAACGTTGATATGCAAATTAGCATATCAAAATCGTCGTGCAAACCGGAAAGCTGTCAGGGTTTCAACGGAGACGGGAGACGGCTGGGGCGATAAGGCGATGCGGGTTTCGCAGCGTGCGACGCACGTGGGCACAGAACGCTTCGCCGGACGATCAGCGAGGCGTTCCGCAGGGATGGCGATGCGCTCAGACTTGCCAGAGCGCGCGTACGGCGTCGATGGCGTGTTGCAATGCGTGGGCGGCCGTGCAGTCGACGATGTGGCGCTCGGGCATCGAGCGCAGCCAGGTGAGCTGACGCTTGCACAACTGGCGCGTCGCGAAGATGCCCTTGTCTCGCATCGTGTCGTAATCGATCTCGCCGTCGAGGTATTCCCATACCTGCCGGTAGCCGACACAGCGCATGGACGGCAGGCTCGGGTCGAGATCGCCGCGTGCGCGCAGGTGTTCGACTTCTTCGATGAAGCCGGCCGCGAGCATCAGACGAAACCGTTCGGCAATACGTGCGTGCAGTACCGCGCGGTCGCTCGGCTCCAGCGCCACCGGCACGAACGTATGGGGCGTTGGCGCGGCAGGTGCCCGGGCTTCTTCGGCAAGCCATTGCGACATCGGTTTGCCCGACAGCACGAAGATTTCCAGCGCGCGTTGAATGCGCTGTGCGTCATTCGGCGCGAGGCGGGCGGCCGTCGACGGATCGACGCTCGCCAGCCGTGCATGCATGGCGGGCCAGCCCTCGCGCGCGGCATCATCGTCGAGTTGGGCGCGTACGTCGGCGTTGGCCGACGGCAGCGGTGAGAGGCCTTGCGTGAGCGCCTTGTAGTACAGCATCGTGCCGCCGACGAGCAGCGGGCGGCGTCCGCGCGCTGCAATCTCATCGACAAGACGCAGCGTGTCTTCCCGGAATTGCGCGGCGGAATAGGCGTCGCGCGGATCGATGATGTCGATCAGGTGATGGGGTACGGCGGCCAGCTCGGCCGCGCTCGGCTTGGCCGTGCCGATGTCCATCTCACGATAGACGAGGGCGGAGTCGACGCTGATGATCTCGAGTGGGGTGTCCTGCGCCAGCGCAAGGGCGGCGGCGGTCTTGCCGGATGCCGTCGGGCCCAGCAGGCAGACGATCGGGGGCGATGACGTCATGAGCGGCTCAACGTCCCCGCATGAACAACTTGTCGAGATCGCCGAGCGTGAGCTGGTACCAGGTGGGACGCCCGTGATTGCACTGATCGGCGCGCTCGGTCGCTTCCATCTGGCGCAGCAGCGCGTTCATCTCTTCATGCGTGAGCCGTCGATTTGCACGTACCGCCGTGTGGCAGGCGAGCGTGCCGAGCAGTTCATGCTGACGTTCCGTGAGCACGCGCGAACCGCCGTACTGACGTAGGTCCGCGAGCACAGCGCGCGCCAGGGCTTGCGCGTCGGCGCCGTCGAGCAGGGCGGGAATGGCGCGCACGGCGAGCGTGGTCGGCGACATCGCCGCGAGGTCGAAGCCCAGTGCGGTGAGCGTTTCCTGATGTTCTTCCGTCGTACCGATTTCCACCGGGTCGGCGAAGAACGTCACAGGAATCAGCAGCGGCTGCACTGGCACGCTGCGTTCCACGAGTGCCTGCTTGAAGCGTTCGTAGAGAATGCGCTCGTGGGCCGCGTGCATGTCGACCAGCACGAGGCCATAGGCGTTCTGCGCGAGGATGTAGATGCCGTGCAATTGGCCGAGGGCGAAGCCGAGCGGTTGTTCCAGCGCCATGGCGTCGGCGTTGCCGCCGGTGCCTGCCGGCAGGGTGTCGCTGCCGGTGAGTGTCGTGTCGCCTTGCGTTGTCCCGGCATGGCCATACGGCGGCGGGGGTGCATCCGTGACGCCTGGCTGACCATACGGGCGCGGGGCGGGGGGCGCGGCGCGTCCGAACAAGTTGTCATAGACGGACAGCGGTTGCGCCATCGGCAGCGTGCCTTGCTGCATGCGGGGATTCCAACTGCTGCCGACGCCGCCGATCCCTCCGGCCGGGCGCGCAGCCATCATGCCGCTGCTGCCGCCGCCCAAAGCGGCACCCGGCCCGGCGGCAAGTCCACCGCCGTCGGTCAGGTGGGCGGCGTGCGTCGCGCCGCCGCTGCCCGCCGCTCGGGCCAGCGCGCGTTGCACGACGTGGAATACGAACTGGTGGACGCTGCGGGCATCGCGAAACCGCACTTCGATCTTCGAGGGGTGGACATTGACGTCGACCCATTGCGGCGGCAGTTCGAAATACAGCACGTAGGCCGGATAGCGGTCGCCGTGGAGCACGTCTTCATAGGCCGCGCGTACCGCGTGGGTGAGCAGCTTGTCGCGCACGAAACGGCCGTTCACGAAGAAATACTGCTGGTCGGCGCGCCCGCGACTGGCGGTCGGCAACCCGACGAAGCCCGACAGGCGCAACTCGGCGGCCCCCTCGTCCAGCGCCAGATGCGCGCCGGCAAAGTCGTTGCCGAGCACGCGCGTGACGCGCGTCGCGGCGTCAGTCGCGTTCCAGTGCTCCACCGCCCGGTTGTTGTGCAGGATCGAGAAGCCGACGTCGGGACGCGCGAGCGCGCTGCGGCGAATAACGTCCATGCAATGACCGAACTCGGTCTGCTCGGTCTTCAGAAATTTGCGCCGCGCGGGGGTGTTGAAGTACAGGTCGCGAACGTCGACCGTCGTGCCCACCGGGCCTGCGGCGGGGGTCAGCGCACCGGTGTTGCCGTCGATGGCGCTCGCGTGCGGCGCATCGGCCTGGCGGCTCGACAGCGTGAGTTGGGCCACCGACGCGATGGAAGCGAGCGCTTCCCCACGGAACCCCAACGTAAGCACCGATTCGAGTTCGTCGAGCGAGCGAATCTTGCTCGTCGCGTGGCGCGTGAGCGCCAGCGGCAATTGTTCGGCGGACATGCCGCCGCCGTCGTCGGTGATGGCGATGCGGCGCACGCCGCCTTCTTCGAGCTTGATCTGGAGTGCGCGGGCGCCGGCATCCAGGGCGTTCTCGAGCAATTCCTTGACGACGGACGCGGGGCGTTCCACCACCTCGCCCGCGGCGATCTGGCTGATCAGCTGGTCGGGGAGGACCTGGATGGCGCGCAACGGCGCGAGGCCCGTCGGCAGGGGGCCGGGGCGGCGCTCAGGGGCCTGGGTGCCGGTCGGGGCGGGCACGCCGGCCGGGTCGTGTGCAGGGGGGGAGGAGGTCGGGGTCGCAGACATGGGAACCATTATAAAGGTTGCCCTCAAAGACATAGGTCGAGCCAGGTTTCAGCGGGCAATACCCGCAACGGCGCCCGTAGCAGCGCAACTCATTCCTGTCATGGGAGGGTTGTAGGCTGGACCATGAATTCGACATACCCGTGACGGTCGGCGCCGACCGTCACGGGCACGACACGACGCCCGACGTTTGCGCTGGTATCATGCGTTCGTCGCGTGCCCGCAGGGACGGGCCGGCGTCCTTTATCTTGAGGAATCGACTTGGATACTTTGGTGCAATTGGTGGAGATGGTGCTCCACATCGATAAACATCTGGGGGTGTTTATCGATCAATACGGAAACTGGGTGTATCTGTTCCTGTTCATGATCGTGTTCGTGGAAACGGGGCTGGTGCTCTTTCCGTTCCTTCCGGGTGATTCCCTGCTGTTCATTGGCGGTGCATTTGCGGCGACCGGTGCGATGGATCCGTGGTTGCTCGGCGTACTGCTCTTCATTGCGGCAGTGACCGGCAACACGCTCAACTTCTGGATCGGATCGAAGATCGGGCCGCGCGTGTACGAGAAGAACTGGCGTTTTCTCGATCGCGACGCCTTGCGCAAGACCCACGACTTCTACGAGCATCACGGCGGCAAGACCATTGTGATTGCGCGTTTCGTGCCGATCGTGCGGACGTTCGCGCCGTTCGTGGCGGGGGTGTCGGCCATGTCGTGGGTGCGCTTCCAGCTCTACAACTTGCTCGGCGCCCTGATCTGGGTGACGCTGCTCGTGGGCGGCGGTTACCTGTTCGGCAACCTGCCGATTGTCAAGCAATACCTGAACGTCATCGTGCTGGTGGGCATTTCGGCAGCGGTGGTGCCGATCGCGCTCGGCGCGCTCTGGAAACTGGTCACGCGCGGTCGTCGCCGTGTGGCGCAGGGCCAGGGCGAGTAAGGTCGACCGTCGGGCAGACAGTGACCTCGCAGGTCCAATAAAAAATGGCGCGTCCGGTTGATGACCGGGCGCGCCATTTTTGTCTTGGCGTTGCGCGAACGTCCGTGGCCGGCCGTCAGGCCGTCCGATTCTTCGCAAGGGGCGGATTCTTGGCGAAGTAGGCCTTGATGCCCTTGAGCAGCGCATCGGCGAGCCGCTCCTGGTAGGCCGGATCGTTCAGCGCCTGCTCTTCCTTGGGGTTGCTGATGAAGGCCGTCTCGACGAGCACCGACGGGATGTCGGGGGCCTTGAGCACCGCGAAGGCCGCCTGTTCGACGTGCTTGCTGTGCAGCCGGTCCGCGACGGTGCCGATCTCGGCGAGCAGCGCCGTGCCGAATACCTTGCTGTCACGGATCTGCGCCGTTGTCGACATATCGAGCAACGCATGCGCTACGGCGCGGTCGTTGGTCTTGATATTGACGCCGCCGATCAGATCGGACGCGTTTTGCGTCTTTTCCAGCAGACGTGCCGTCGCACTCGTGGCGCCACGCTCGGACAGGGCGAATACCGACGCCCCGTTCGCCGACGGCGAGGTGAACGCATCGGCGTGAATCGACATGAACAGGTCGGCGTCCACGCGGCGGGCCTTCTGCACCCGCACGCCGAGCGGCACGAAGAAGTCGGCGTCGCGCGTCATCATCACCCGCATATTGGGTTGCGCATCGATCTTCTCTCGCAGCCGCTTGGCGATCTGCAGCACCACCACTTTCTCGTAGGTGCCGCTGCTACCGATCGCGCCGGGGTCTTCTCCGCCATGGCCGGGGTCGAGGGCGATGGTGAGCAGGCGGGCGGTCTTCGGTCCGCGTGACGGTGGCGTGAGCAGCCCGTCGTCGTTGCGCTGGGCGAGCGACGGCATTCTGTCCGTGGTCGAGGGCGCCGGGGGGCGTGAGACGCGCGGGCCCGGCTCACGTTGCGCGTAACGCTGAAAGAACGCTTCGCTCTCCTCCGTGCTCGGCGTGCCCGTGCCCGACGACGGGTTCGAGGGCTGAGCGGGCGGTGTGTTCTGCGCCAATGCCTCGGCCTTGTGGCTGGACTTGGCGAGCAGTTCCATGAGCGGGTCGGGCTCGACCGCCGGATACAGGTCGAACACGGTGCGGTACTTGTAGCCCGCGACCGGCGGCAACGTGAAGGATTGTGGCTTCACGCCGGCCTTCAGATCGAACACCATGCGCACGACGCCGGGTTTGAACTGCCCCACGCGCACCTGCATGATCTGCGGGTCGTTCGGCTGGATCTTTGACACGAGATCGCGCAGCGCCGGGCTCAGATCCACTTCGTCGAGATCGATGACAAAGCGGTTCGGACTGGCCATAAGTTGCTGCTGGAACTTGACCGGGTTGTCGGTCTCCAGCGTGACGCGTGTGTAGTCCTTGGCCGGCCAGACGCGCACCGCCACGATGGCATTGGCGAAGGCGAGACGCGGGCCGGTGAGGGCGAGGATGAGTGTCGAGGCGCCGGCGCGCAATGCACGGCGGCGGCCGGCATTGGGCGATGAGGCGTCGTCGGTACGAATAAAGCGTTTGATCAGCATGAGTTCAGGCAAGCAAGACCGGCCGGCGTGTAGGCGCTCGTCGTCAGACGGCGGCTGTTGCCTACAGGTTCCAGCCAAAGGCCCAAATCGGGGGTGCCCAGGAGACCTTCGGCTTTCTCCGGCCACTCGACGAGGCACAGGGCGTCGCCTGCAAAGTGCTCCCGAAAGCCCGTGTCGTGCCATTCGGCCGGATCGGCGAAGCGATACAGGTCGAAATGATAGACCGGCAACACGCCTTGTGGTGTGTCGATGTTGTAAGGTTCACACAATGCATACGTGGGACTTTTGACGCGTCCGGTATGGCCCAGCGCGCGCAGCAGGGCACGCACGAGCGTGGTTTTCCCTGCACCGAGGTCGCCCGAGAGCTGCACGTGCAGTCCCGCATGCGCCGGGGCAGTGTGCGCCGCGCGTGCCACGATGGCGCGCGCGAGCGCTGCGGCGAAGGCCTCGGTGGCGGCCTCGTCCGGCAGCGCGAAGATGCGCTCGCCCAGGGGCGTCGGCGTTGATGAATCGGGCATTGCGTAAAATGGAGTCGATGAAAGCTTCCGTGATTTTCCCCGCTACCGCCGCACAAGTCGAGTCGGCGGCACCTCCGAATGCCTCGGAAGTGTCGTCCTCGCGCGACAATGCGACGTCTCCCGCCCTCGATGCCGGGGACTTGGCCGCGCTTGCCGGTCAGATTCGCGCATGGGCGAGCGAACTCGGTTTCGGCCGGGTCGGCATCACGGACATCGATCTCTCGCACGCCGAAGCGGGGCTGCAACAATGGCTCGACGACGGCTGTCATGGCGACATGGACTACATGGCGGCGCACGGCATGAAGCGCGCGCGGCCCGCGGAGCTGGTTCCCGGCACGGTGCGCGTCATCAGCGCACGCATGAACTATCTTCCGAACGACACCGACATGGCGAGCTGGCGCGAGCGGGAAGCCGCGCGCGCGGCGATGCCTGCCGAGGCGGTCGTGTCGATCTATGCGCGCGGACGCGACTATCACAAAGTCATGCGCCATCGGCTGCAACAACTGGCCGATCGCATTACCCAGGCCATCGGCCCGTTCGGCTACCGTGCATTCACCGATTCGGCCCCCGTGCTCGAAGTCGAACTCGCGCAGAAGGCCGGGCTGGGCTGGCGCGGCAAGCACACCCTGCTGCTCTCGCGCGACGCGGGCTCGCTCTTCTTTCTCGGCGAGATCTTTGTCGACGTGCCGCTGCCGGTGGATGCCGATGCGCCAAGCACGCCGAGCGAGGTACCAGGCAAGGCAACGGGGCACCGCCTGCACCCGGGCGAGCACTGCGGGCAATGTCAGCGATGCCGCGACGTTTGTCCGACCGGCGCCATCACCGAAGCGTTTCGCGTCGATGCGCGGTTGTGCGTGTCGTATCTGACGATCGAGCACAAAGGGGCAATTCCCGAGAATTTGCGCGCGAAGATGGGCAATCGCATCTATGGCTGCGACGATTGCCAGCTCTACTGCCCGTGGAACAAGTTTGCGCAGCCTTCGCCGCTCGCCGATTTCGCTCCGCGCAACCGGCTCGATAGCGCCTCGCTCGTCGAACTGTTCGCCTGGAGCGAAACGGAATTCATGGATAAGCTGGCCGGCAGCCCCATTCGTCGTATTGGCCATGAGCGATGGCTGCGCAATCTGGCCGTGGGGCTTGGCAATGCGCTGCGCGACTCGGCAGATGCCGCCGCGCGCGCGCCGCTGCGCGATGCCTTGCTCGCGCGACGCGATCACCCATCGGCGTTGGTGCGCGAGCATGTCGAATGGGCGCTGGCCCAGGAAGGAGCCACCGTTTGACCCCAGGCACCCACCCCGCGAGCGAGAACCTCACCGACGTCGACAATCTCGATGACCCGTCGTCTCCGCTGGCCTTCGACCCCGACGGCGCGACCTATGTGCGCAGTGTCACGCTCATCGACCAGTTCTGCGACACGATCTGGCTCGAAGACGGCCTCTCTCGCAATACGCTCGACGCTTACCGACGGGATTTGCGCCTCTTCGCGCAATGGCTCGCCGCCAAGTGCGAGACTTCGCTCGATGGCGTGGACGAGGCGGCGCTCGCCGCCTATCTGGCGTGGCGCCGCGAGAGTCTGGCGAGCAGCGTCAATCGTCGTCTGTCGGTCTTCAAACGGTTCTATCAATGGGCACTGCGCGACCATGTCGTGCACCAGGACCCGTGTTTGCGCATCGCATCGGCCAAGCGTGCCCAGCGGTTGCCCTCGACATTGTCGGAGGCGCAGGTCGAAGCGTTGCTGGCGGCCCCCGATCTGGCCCAGCCGCTTGGGTTGCGCGATCGCGCGATGCTCGAACTGATGTACGCGAGCGGTCTGCGCGTTTCGGAACTGGTCGCGCTCAAGACGATTGAAGTGGGATTGAACGAGGGTGTGCTGCGCATCTTCGGCAAGGGTGCGAAGGAGCGGCTGGTGCCGTTCGGCGAAGAGGCCAACGCGTGGCTCACGCGATATCTGGCGCAGAGTCGAGGGGGGCTGCTGGCCGGTCGCGCCTGCGACACGCTGTTCGTCACGCAACGCGGCCAGGGGATGACGCGGCAGGCGTTCTGGTATCTGATCAAGCGCTATGCGTTGCAGGCGGACATTCGTGCGCCGCTCTCACCGCATACGCTGCGTCATGCCTTCGCGACGCATCTGATCAATCACGGCGCGGATCTGCGTGTGGTGCAGCTGTTGCTCGGCCACGCCGACATCTCCACCACACAGATCTACACGCACGTCGCGCGCGAACGCCTCAAGTCGCTGCACGCACAGCATCATCCGCGCGGGTGAGCGCCGTGTGTGAAGCGCGTGCTGCGTGGGCCGCGTGTACGGCAAGCAAGGCCGGCGCGGTAGGCGAGCGACGCCGCCGCGCCATCAAACTTCAAAGCAACGCCTTGAGCTTGTGCTTGAGCACCTTGCCCGTCGACGCGGCGGGCAGGGCATCGAGCACCCGAATCTGCGCCGGACGCTTGTACGGTGCGAGCCGCGTCGCCGCCCACGCGGCCAGCGCTGCGACGTCGATCGCATGGCCCGGGCGCGCCTCCACGAACGCGATCACCTGCTCGTTCTCCTCGTCGGGACGTCCGAGGACGGCCGCTTGCAGCACATCCGGATGGCTCGCCAGCGCCTGCTCGACTTCGAGCGGATAAACGTTGAAGCCGGAGTGGATGATGAGTTCCTTGGCGCGTCCCGCGAGGAAGAGCGCGCCGTCGACGGTGCGCCGCGCAAGATCGCCGGTGCGCAGCCAGCCGTCGTCGGTCACGGCTGCCGCCGTCAGCGCTGGGGCACGGTAGTACCCGAGCATCACGTTAGGACCACGCACCCAGAGTTCACCAACGTCGCCATCGGGCAGGTCATGCCCGTCGCGACCCACGATACGTACCGTCACGCCGGGGATCGCCGGTCCCACGGCGCAGTCGTCGCGCGGGGCGTCGAGCAGCGTCTGCGAGACGGTCGGACTACTCTCCGTCAGCCCATACCCGTTGTGAATCGGCAGGCCATAGAACGCTTCGGCACGCGCCTTGAGCGCCGCATCGAGGGGCGAGCCGCCCGAGTAGACGAAGCGCAGCCGCGGTGCGATGAGTGTCCGGTTCTGCGCCGTCACATAGGCCATCAGGCGGGCGTGCATCGCGGGCACCCCTTGCAGGATCGTCAGCCCGTCGTGGGCGAGCGAATCGAGCACGGCTTCGGGAGTAAAGCGCGCGGCCAGCCGTAGCGTGCCGCCAGCGTACAGCGTGCCCAGACACACCGACGTCAGGCCGTAGACATGCGAGATCGGCAGCACGCCGTAGGCAATATCGTCGGCACCGACGCGTCGCAGCGCGCTCGACACCGCAGCGATGAACATCAGGTTGCGATGCGAGAGACGAACGCCCTTGGGCGTGCCGGTCGTGCCGGTGGTGTAGATGAGCGCCGCGCATTGCAACGCCGGATCAGTCTGCACCGGCTCGGCGGCGCTGTCGGGATCGATGTCGGACACCGCGATGGCGCCGAGCGCAAGGTCGGTCCAGGCGACCTTGGCGGCGTCTCCCCGGGCGTGCGCGGCGGCATCGGGCGAGGCATCGACGGTGTAGATCGCGCAGCGCGGTTGCGCATGATCGCGAATGGCGTTCAATTCCGCGGCGCTGACCCGCGCGTTGCACAGCAGCGGCCAAGCGTCGAGGGCTGCCACGGCGAGCAGCAGCACCACATACGCGATGCCGTTCTCACCGACGATCATCACGCGATCGCCGCCCCGCACGCCGTGCGCGCGCAGGCGCTCGGTGCAGGCGCTGACGGTGTTCGCCAGTGCCTCGTAGGTGAGACGGCTGAAGTCGTCGATCAGGGCGATGCGCGTGGGCGCTTGCGCGGCGATCCGCGCGGGCAGCGTGTCGATGCGTGCGGGCAGATTCGCGAGCAAGCTGGAGGCGAAGGTGTCCGGATGAGAGGGGGCGGGAGAGGCTGACATGCCGGCATTGTAATGCGCTCGCCGTCATCGAGCATCGCACACGCCGTCGAGGATGACCGCGGTGCGCGCATTCCGGGACCGCAGTCCTTGGCCGTTTCATTACAATAGGCGCCCATGAGCAAGACCAAACACGTCTCGGAAACGCCGGCCACGCAGTTTCTGAAGCAAAAGAAAGTGGCCTTCACCGAACACGTCTACGAGTACGTCGAACATGGCGGGACCGGCGAGTCGGCACGCCAGTTGGGCGTGCACGAGCATGCGGTCGTCAAGACGCTCGTCATGGAAGACGAGAAGGCCCGGCCGCTGATCGTCCTCATGCACGGCGACCGGACCGTCTCGACCAAGAACCTCGCGCGCCAGATCGGCGCCAAGCGCGTGGAGCCCTGCAAGCCGGAGGTCGCCCAGCGTCATTCGGGTTATCTGGTGGGCGGCACGTCGCCGTTCGGCACGAAGCGCGCGATGACCGTGTATGTGGAGGCGTCGATTCTCGATCTGCCGCGCATATTCATCAACGGCGGGCGACGCGGGTACCTCATTGGCATCGCCCCGCAGGTGCTGCTCAACACATTGGCGGCCAAGCCGGTGTCGTGTGCGCTGAGCGACGAGTAGTCGCCACGGCGCGGCGGCCTGCGTCTGTCCGATCGATCCGGTCGCGGCGCAACCCCGTGGTTGCCAGAATGGAGGGACGGAGCGCGTCAAGTAGAATGGCGGCCATTACACATTCTGCTCACGCTCGAAGTTCATGGCCACACTGGTTTTTATCGTTCTCGCGTACCTGATCGGCTCGTTGCCGTTTGCGGTGATCGTCAGCCGCACGATGGGTCTCGCCGACCCGCGCAGTTATGGCTCGGGCAACCCGGGCGCCACGAACGTGCTGCGCTCAGGCAACAAGAAGGCCGCCGTGCTCACGCTGATCGGCGACGCCCTCAAGGGCTGGCTTGCCGTCTATCTTGCGCAACGCTTCGCCGATACGTGGGGTGTAGGTGACTTCGGTCTGGCGGCCGTGGCCCTTGCGGTATTCATGGGCCATCTGTACCCGGTGTTTCTACGCTTTGCCGGCGGCAAGGGCGTAGCGACGGCGGCCGGCGTCCTGTTCGCCATCCATCCGGTGCTGGGGCTCGCCGTGCTCGCGACGTGGCTCATCATCGCGATCTTCTTCCGCTATTCGTCGCTCGCGGCACTGGTGGCGGCGGTGTTCGCGCCGCTTTACTACGTGTTCATGTCTGGCTTCGGACCGTACGCCCCCGCGGTGATCGTCATGGCGATCTTGCTGGTCTACCGGCACCGCGCCAACATCGGCAAGCTGATGGCGGGCAAGGAAAGCCGCATCGGGCAGAAGAAGGCGAAGTAAGGCCGGCGTTACGTCGGCTCGGCCGAACCCGGCACGGCCTCGACCCATACAAAACCCGCAGCGAGTCTGCGGGTTTTGCTTGTCTGCGGCGCGCGTCTGTCAGTCGCGGAAGTTGTTGAAGTCGAGCGGAGTGTCGGTCACGTCCTTGCGCAGCAGGGCCATGGCACTTTGCAGGTCGTCGCGCTTGGCGCCCGCGATGCGCACGCTGTCGCCCTGGATGCTCGCCTGCACTTTCATCTTGCTGTCCTTGATCACGCGCACGATCTTCTTGGCCAGATCGCCTTCGACGCCTTTCTTCACCTTGACGACCTGCTTGACCTTGTCGCCGCTGATCTTCTCGACCTTGCCGTAGTCGAGGAAGCGCACGTCCACGTTGCGCTTGGCCATCTTGCTGATGAGCACCTGCGTGACTTGCTCGAGCTTGAAGTTGTCGTCGGCGAACAGCGTGAGTTCCTGCTCCTTGTGCTCGATTCGCGAGTCCGATCCCTTGAAGTCGAATCGCGTCGAGATTTCCTTGTTGGCCTGCTCGATGGCGTTCTTGACTTCAATCATGTTGGCTTCGCTAACCACGTCGAACGATGGCATCTGGCTCTCCTGAAAGGTAAAGGGTTCGTGAAATGGCACGCCGGGCATGCCGCACGGGGGATGGTGGCGCCGGCGCACCCGGACGGGACGACCGGGTCATGCGGGCAGCGCGAACCTCGGCCGCGTGGCCGCTATAATGGTGCGCAAAATTCTTTCGCCCGACATTGTAATTCAGCCGTCGCTCCGGTGTCCCTTCCGGGCGCTGTCCGGGACGGCGGCCCCACGGATCACCCACGGATTTCTCCCGACTTCATGCCTCAGTTGCAACGCGACGTCAGCCTGCGCGACTTCAATACCTTCGGCCTGCCCGCCTCCGCCCGCTTTGTCGTGACGATCGACAGCGAAGCGGCGCTTCTCGATGCGCTCGCCATGCCCGAACTCGCAGGCTTGCCGCGTCTCGTGCTCGGCGGCGGCAGCAATGTGGTGCTCACGCGCGACTTCGACGGCGTGGTGTTCCGGATGGCGATTCGCGGCCGTGAGCGGCTCGCCGACGACGCGCACGCGCGCTATGTGCGCGGCGGCGCCGGCGAGGTCTGGCACGACTTCGTCGACTGGACGCTCTCGCAGGATTGTCCTGGCCTGGAAAATCTCGCCCTGATCCCGGGCACCCTCGGGGCTGCCCCGATTCAGAACATCGGCGCCTACGGGCTGGAACTGGCCGAGCGCTTCGCCGAGGTGCGCGCGCTCGATACGGCCACGGGCGCATTCGTCACCCTCACCCGCGAGGCGTGCGCGTTCGGCTATCGCGATTCGCTGTTCAAGCGCGAACCCGGGCGTTACCTCATCGTCTCGGTCACATTGCGGCTGCCACAGCCGTGGCAGCCCGTGACGGGCTACGCGGACGTGTCGCACACGCTCGCCCAGGCGGGCATCGCGCAGCCGAATGCGCGGCAGATCTTCGAGGCCGTGGCGGACATTCGCCGCCGCAAACTGCCCGATCCGGCCGAACTCGGCAACGCCGGGAGCTTCTTCAAGAACCCCGTGGTCGACGCCGCAACGTTTGCCGCACTGCGCGAGCGGTTTCCGGAAGCGGTCGGCTATGCTCAGCCGGACGGCGCCTGGAAAGTCGCCGCGGGCTGGCTGATCGACCAATGCGGCTGGCGCGGCAAGTCGCTCGGCCACGCGGGCGTGCATGAGCGTCAAGCGCTCGTGCTCGTCAATCGAGGCGGCGCCAGCGGCGCGGAGATCGTGGCGCTCGCGCGCGCCATACAGGCCAGCGTGCAGGAGCGCTTCGGTATCGCGCTCGAGCCCGAACCGCTCATGCTTTGATCGACGTGGCGTCGGGCAGGCGCTGCAGGTAATCGCGCCGCAGGTCGACGGTGGAGCGCACGCCGACGTCGTCGAAGTGCGCATCGAGCCAACGGCTCGCCGCCTCGCGGCCACGGTCGCGCAGCGTGGTGAGGAAGTGCCAGTCGGTCACGAATTTCGTCGATGACGACAAGTCGTACAGCGCCTTGTCCGCGCGAATCGAGTGAATCAGCGGGTACTTCAGACGCTTGCGAAACTCAGGCTTGAGCCATCCCTCGTCAAGCAGTTTGTGCACGAAGGAAATGGCACGGAATTCGCGCTGCAGCGACGCATTGAACGTGATCTCATTCACGCGATTCATGATCTGCCCCGGCAGCACGGGTTTCTCTTTGCGCTCGATCGGGTTGATGTGCACGATCAGGATGTCGCTCGTGAGCGTCTCGTAATAAAACGGATAGAGCGGCGGGTTGCCGAGATAGCCGCCATCCCAGTAAAAATCCTCGTCGATTTTCACCGGCTTGAAGAGCCACGGCAGACACGCCGACGCCATCGCGACGTCGAGCGTGATTTCGTGTGTGCGAAAGATGTGGATGTTGCCGGTGCGGACGTTGGTCGCAGACACGAACAGGCGCGTCGCGGTGCTTTCGCGCAACCGTTCGAAATCGACCTGCGCTTCGAGCACGGTGCGCAGCGGGTTGATTTCGGCCGGGGGCTGCGCGAACGGTGTCATCCATTGCTGCATGCTCTGCATCCAGTCGTGCCAGACCGGGTATTCGGTCGGACGGCCGTTGAGCCAACTGAAGACGGTCTGCGCCCAGGCGGTTGCCGAGGAACCTGCCTGCGACACGCCGAGCCAGAAGCTGTGCAGCGCCTCACGCGCCTTCTCGCGCGGGTCGACACCCGGACGATCAAGCAGGCCGTGCGCCAGTACGACGGCGTTCATCGTGCCTGCGGACGCGCCGCTGATGCCTTCGAACTCGAGGCGTCCGTCTTCCAGCAATTTGTCGAGCACGCCCCAGGTGTAGGCCCCATGCGCACCGCCCCCTTGCAGCCCCAGGTCGATGCCTTTTCGCTTCGCGGAGCGGCCGCGTGAGGGTTTCGTGGATTTGGCGGGGGCGCGCGTACGGGGAGCCTCAGGCGTCTGCGCACCGCCCTTGGCCGAGAGGGCGTCGCTCGGCGCATCCGTGGCGGAGGTGCGCTTGCGAGCGCGAGGCGTGGCGGATTTCTGGGGCGCGTTGCCGGTACGTGCCGGCCGGGTGAGGCCATCTGGCGGGAGCAACGGTACGTCGGTCGGCTCGAGATCGGTGCTCGTGCCGTTCACTGATTCGGCAGCGGATTCGGCCGGCACCGAGTGAGAGGACAGCGAGGCGGTCGAAGCCGCGGCCTGCGCATCGGCAGGGGGGGCATCAGCTCGGTCGCCGGAAGCATCGTCGGCGGATTCGGGGGGCAGACGCGACATAGTGAGTAGCGGCGCCGGGCCGCGCTGAACCGGCCGAGAGGGCGACGCCGGGGGAGACCCCCCCGCGCAGTCGCGATACTGGCCGGTCGGTTAGCCGTAATGGCAGACGTAATCGAGCGTCTCCAAGACCTCGATATCGAACTTGCTGTTGCCCGGCACGGAGAACTGCTGACCGGCGGCGTATTCCTGCCACTCGGCCTGACCGGCCAGACGGATGCGGCAGCGGCCGCTCGTGACTTCCATGATTTCGGGCGCATCGGTGCCGAACTGGAGCATAGCCGGGAAAATCACGCCCAGCGTCTTGCGCGTGCCGTCCGGGAGCAGCACGGTGTGCGACACGCACTTGCCGTCGAAATAGGTGTTGGCGCGCTTGATTACGGAAACGTTGTCGAACTGCGTTGCGTTTTGCGTCATGACCGAATGCGGAGTCGAATGCGATGGAAAGTCGCGATGATGGGTCGATAAGCCTGCCCCAACGGGGCAAACGTGAATTCATGCTAGCACGTTTCGAACGTCCACCCGTCTGCATTTTGTGCGATGCACAACGAATTTGCCCCGTTGTGGTGCAAATTGCGAAATGTTCTGACGGAGGGTAACGACTACAACATGCGGTGATGAAGCGCGCGTCAACGAGGGACGCCTGCGCGTGAGCGATGATAGCGGAACGTTGGTCGCGGTGGGGATGCCGGATGTTGGAGCGGGCGGCGAGCGTGACGCGAAGGTGACGCGAGGGAGGTGCGGAGGACGTACGGGGGAGGCGCTGGCGCGGTGGCCAAAGATAACGCGCCCGGACGGCGTTGCGCTGGTCCGGGCGTGGTCTGATCGACGCGTTAGACGCGACCGAGCATCAGGTATTCCATGAGCGCCTTCTGCACGTGCAGACGGTTCTCGGCTTCGTCCCAGACGACGCTTTGGGCGCCGTCGATCACGTCGGCCGACACTTCCTCGCCACGGTGCGCGGGCAGGCAGTGCATGAACAGTGCGTCCGGTTTGGCGCGCTGCATGAGGTCGGCGTTCACGCACCACTGAGCGAAGGCCGCTTTTCGCGCCTCGTTCTCCGCTTCATAGCCCATGCTCGTCCAGACGTCGGTCGATACGAGGTCCGCGCCTTCGCAGGCCTCGCGCGGGTCGTCGAACTCGCGCACGAACGGGCGGCTCGACTCGGCCACCATCGCCTGATCGAGGCGGTAGCCGGGCGGCGTCGAGATGTTGAACTGGAAGCCGAAGATCTCGGCGGCCTGTATCCACGTGTAGGACATGTTGTTCGCGTCACCGATCCAAGTCACGGTCTTGCCCTTGATCGGGCCGCGATGCTCGTAGAACGTAAAGATGTCCGCCATCACCTGACACGGGTGATATTCGTTGGTCAGGCCGTTGATCACCGGTACGCGCGAGTGCTGCGCGAAGCGCTCGATGATCTCCTGACCGAACGTGCGAATCATGATGATGTCGGTCATTCGCGAGATCACCTGGGCCGCGTCTTCGATAGGCTCGCCACGGCCAAGCTGCGTGTCGCGCGTGTTCAGAAACACGGCGTGGCCACCCAACTGGTGAATCCCGGCTTCGAACGAGAGTCGCGTGCGTGTCGAGCTTTTCTCGAAAATCATCGCCAGCGTGCGGTCGTGAAGCGGGTGGTAGGTCTCGTAGTTCTTGAATTTCTTCTTGAGAATGCGGGTGCGCTCAAGCACGTAGTCGTACTCGTCGAGCGTCAAATCCGAAAACTGAAGGTAATGCTTGATGGGTTTGGCGGTGGTCATTTGGATGTTCTGCTGGAGGCCGATAGCGCGGGAATTCAAAGGGAACTCTCTCGCTGGCGGCACGACGAACAAGCCTTGAGGCCTGTCCCCCGGTCAGGCGCGTGAAGGTGTTCTACCGGTTGCTGGCATCAGGGGAACAGCCGCTAGTCTACCAAATCGTTTTGCCGTCACACGAAAAGCGTATGATCGAGCGCGATGCTGCACGGCCAAAAACGGCTGGCAAGACCGAAAAAAACATCGGCAGCGAGGGTGGGGGACAGGTTTGAGTCTTATATAAGATATAATACTGTCTCTGTCAGCGACGCTACCCGCGTATGGCTGGCCAGGTGCTTTTTGAGGTGATTGAGCGATATGACCGACCAGGTTTCCGCGCGCGAGTATTTCATCCAGGGGCTCACCCGGGGTGGCAAGAAGTTCCGTCCGAGTGACTGGGCGGAACGTCTGTGCGGCGCCGTGTCGTTTTGTGGCCGGCGCGATACCGGCCCGAACGCATACATGCAGTACTCCCCCTATGTGCGTCCGATCATGGTGGGCGACGTCAAATGCGTCGTTGTTGACGAGCGGTTGCGCGACATCGAGCCGATGGCTTTCGATTTCGTGATGAATTTTGCGCGTGACAACGACTTGCAACTGACCGAAGCCTGCTTCGTTCCCGACGTCAAGTAATCCCCCGTGGCCGTTTTGCGGCCAGACGTGAGTGTCGGGCCTTTGGCCCCGACTCACCGTCGTTCTACCCCGTCGTCGCCCGTCGCGCGGTGACCGGCCTCGTGGTTCACGCCATTCACGCATTCGTCCCGGATTCTCTCGCAGCCGTACAGTGGCTTGCGCGCGCGTCGCGTGAGTGTGGTCGGCGTTCTTTGGCTTCAGCGAAAAGAAAAAGCCCGCACGAAGCGGGCTTTTTTTGTGTTCCGACCGGAGTCGGAACCGGCAAGCAACTTGAGTCTGCTTGACCGCTTGCGCGGTTAGGCAGCAGCCGACATCGCCTTGATGGCGGCCGACAGGCGGCTCTTTTGACGAGCGGCGGTGTTCTTGTGAACGATCTTCTTGTCAGCGATGATGTCGATCGTCTTGGCCGACTTGCGCAGCACTTCCTTGGCAGCGGTGGGGTCGCCAGCGGCGATGGCCTTGCGGACCGCCTTGACTGCCGTGCGCAGACGCGAGCGCAGTGCCGAGTTGTGGGCGTTGATCTTAACGGTTTGACGCGCGCGCTTGCGTGCTTGTGCGGTATTTGCCATGTTCGGTGAATTCCTTGAATTGCTCCGCCTGATGCGGCTTCTATGCAGTTTGGCTCGGCTCCCTGGGAGACACGGTGGCCAGGAAGCAATCCATTGACTTCGAAACCGTCGATTATAGCCGAACGCCAATGGAAATTGCAACTTCTTTGCTGCAATGCTGTGCGTATAATACGCGCAACATGAATTTGCTCAAAGCTCTCGCTACGGTCAGCGGTTTCACGATGCTCTCGCGCATCACCGGTCTGGTCCGTGAAATCCTTATTGCACGCATGTTTGGCGCCGGTCCCATGACCGACGCCTACAACGTCGCATTCCGCATCCCCAATCTGCTGCGCCGCCTGTCCGCCGAAGGTGCGTTTTCGCAGGCCTTCGTGCCGATTCTGGCCGAATTCAAGTCGCAGCGCAGTCATGAGGAGACGAGAACCCTCGTCGATTCAGTGACCACCGTGCTGTTCTGGGGGTTGCTGGCGATCACGATTGCCGGGGTGCTCGGCGCGACCGGGGTCGTCTATGCCGTCGCGACCGGGCTCTCGCGTGAGAACGGCACGTTCGACTCGGCCGTGTTCATGACGCGCGTGATGTTCCCATACATCACGCTCATCTCGATCACGACCCTTGCCGCCGGCGTGCTCAATACGTGGCGGCGATTCTCGATGCCCGCGTTCGCGCCCGTGCTGCTCAATCTCTGTTCGATCATCGCCTCGCTGTGGGTCGCGCCGCATCTGGCGAAGCCGGTCTACGCGCTGGCCTTCGCGGTGATCGTTGGCGGCGTGCTGCAATTGGTCATCCAGCTCCCGGCGCTCGCGCGCATCGACATGTTGCCGCGCATCACGATCAATATCGCGGCGGCGTTGCGTAACACCGGCGTGAAGCGGGTATTGGCGAAGATGGTGCCGGCCACGCTGGCCGTGTCGGTGGCGCAGGTGAGCCTCATCATCAACACGAACATCGCGTCGCGCCTCGCGCAGGGCAGCGTGTCGTGGCTGGCGTATGCCGACCGGCTGATGGAGTTTCCGACGGCATTGCTCGGTGTGGCGCTGGGCACGATCCTGCTGCCGAGCCTCTCGCGCGCCCATGCCGATGGCGATGGCGCCGAGTATTCAGCCTTGCTGGACTGGGGGCTGCGCCTGACCTTCCTGCTGGCGATGCCGAGTGCCGTCGCGCTGTTCGTCTACGCCGAGCCGCTGACCGCAACGCTCTATCAATATGGCCGTTTCGACGCGACCGACGTCGCGATGACGGCGCACGCGCTGACCGCCTATGGCGTCGGGCTGGTTGGCCTGATTCTCATCAAGATTCTGGCGCCCGGCTTCTATGCCAAGCAAGACATCAAGACGCCGGTGAAGATCGCCGTCGTGGTGCTCGTTGCCACGCAGCTCTCCAATCTGCTCTTCGTTCGGTGGTTCGCCCATGCGGGGCTTTCACTGTCGATCGGCGTGGGCGCGTGCATGAATGCGGTGTTGCTGTTCGCGGGGCTTTACAAGCGTGGTATCTACCGGCCGGCGCCCGGATGGCGTCTGTTCTTCGTGCAATTGCTGGCCGCCTGCCTGATTCTGGCGGGCTTGCTGCTGTGGTTCACCCAAAGCTTCGACTGGGTGGCGATGGGCGCGCGCCCGCTCTCGCGCATTGCGCTGCTTGGCGCCAGTCTGGTGCTATGCGCGGTGGTGTATTTCGGGGCATTATTCCTCATGGGTTTCAACTTCTCGTTCTTCCGCCGACGCACTCGCTAGCGATTCGCTCGCGCGCCACTGGCACGGTGGACTTCACGGATACCGCATGGCGAATCGATTTCTCGAGTATTTTGCTGCGCTGGTCGCGTCCGACGACGGTCTACCGCTGACCGAAGCGGCCATCGCCATCGCGCAAGACGTCTATCCCGATCTCGACGTTCAGGACACGCTGACCCGGATCGACGCGCTCGCCGCGCGTCTGGCCAAGCGTCTGCCGCCCGACGCCGGGCCCCTGCAGAAGCTCCAGTTGCTCGATCATTTCTTCTTCCGCGAACTCGGGTTCTCCGTCAACCAGAACGATTACTACGATCCGGACAACAGTCATCTGCATGTGGTGCTGGACCGGCGTCGCGGCATTCCGATTTCGTTGGCCGTGCTTTGCATGGAGATTGGGCACCAGATCGGCCTGCCGCTGCGAGGCTTGTCGTTCCCGGGGCATTTCCTGCTACGGCTTGCGGTACCGGCCGGCGACGTGGTCATCGACCCGATTTCGGGCAACTCGCTTTCGCCGCAGCGACTGCTCGAAATGGTCGAGCCCTATCTGAAGCACTATCGCGACGAGAGCGCCGAGCCGATTCAGGAGTTGGCGCTTTGGGCGTTGCTGCACCCCTTCCTGGAGCCCGCCACGCCGCGCGAAATTCTTGCGCGGATGTTGCGCAATCTGCGAGCGATCTACACGCAGAACGAGCGATGGGAACGCGTGCTTGCGGTGCAGGAACGCATGGTGCTCGTCTTGCCCGACCAGCCGGTCGAGCAGCGCGATCGCGGGCTGGCCTATGCTCGCCTTGGGCTGGTACGTCCGGCGCAGGACGACCTTGAGCACTACCTGGGCACGCGCCCCGATGCCGAAGACGCCAATGCGATTCGGCAGATTCTCGACGACCTGAGCCGTCGTCCGGGCAGTCACGGATAACGACCGGCGCTTCCTGTTCTCCCCCTGTCGTTTCCGTCGTCTCTAAGGCAAAACGCCCGCGGTGTCGGCTGGCGCTGCGGCATCGCGCGTCGTTCGTCGGGACGCGCGGGCCATTACGCCGACTGTGCCGCCAATTCCTGGACGCGTCGTTGCAGACCGGGTTTGTAGCCGAAGTGAAAGAACACCTCGGCCATCAGGAACATCGGTGCGATAAAGATCTGGAAGACGTTATCGAGCAGCGCGGGCTTGCGGCCCTCGAAATGATGGCCGATCAACTGAACGATCCAGCCGCCGACGAACAGCACGCCAAAGACGGTCAGCGCCCACGGCCACGACAAGGTGGCCAGGTGCTGTGTGATGGCCAGCAGCGCGGCGAAGAAGGCCGTCATGGCAAGTGCCAGCGGGACATCGAGCAGGAAGTAATACATCAGCAGCACCAGCACGATCACATGCGCGACATTCAAGCCGCTCGGGCCTAGCGGCAGCGCTGAGAGCGCCTGCATCACGGCCAGCATGATCATGGGAACGCCGAAGAAATGGGTCAGACGATTCTTGGGACTGCGGTGATAGCGCTGGTAGAACGACATCTGTTGCGCCAGTGATTTCATGCCAGCCTCCTGCCATGGGGACGGGAAGAACGCGGGATCGCCACCGACAGCCTCGGCGATTGAACCGACCGCAAGTGCGTTCGGATTTCCATTGTAGTCATCGCCGTAACGACAGTTTGTTGCGTTGCGGCAATTCGACTCACCCCGTTGATGCGCCGGGAGCGACACTCCCTGACATTGGCAAAAAAGGCGGCCCAGGGTGACCTGGCCGCCTTTCTCTACGTCGTCGTTCGCGCCGACCTGACCCCGGGCGCAGCGAATGCCGCACGGAGTCAAAGGGGCGACGCTCGCGTGCTTACTTCAGTGCCTCGAACACGCGCGCACGAATTTCGTCCACGCTGCCTTGCCCCGAGATCTTGCGATACTGCGGTGCCTCGACGGTCGCGCCCGGGCTGCCATGCTTCGCCCAATCCGAGTAGTACGCCACGAGCGGCTTGGTTTGCGATTCGTACACGCTCAGGCGTTTCTTGACGGTGTCTTCCTTGTCGTCGTCGCGCTGCACGAGCGGTTCGCCGGTCACGTCGTCCTTGCCTTCGACCTTGGGCGGGTTGAACGTGACGTGGTACGTACGACCCGATGCCGGATGCGTGCGTCGACCGCTCATGCGTGTGATGATTTCGTCGAAAGGCACGTCGATCTCGAGCACGAAGTCGATGGCGACACCGGCGTCCTTCATGGCTTCCGCCTGCGCAATCGTGCGCGGGAAGCCATCGAACAGGTAGCCGCTTTTGCAGTCGTCGGCGCTCAGGCGCTCACGCACCATGCCAATGATGACGGCGTCCGGCACGAGGTCGCCCGCGTCCATGTAACGCTTGGCTTCGAGGCCAAGCTGAGTGCCTTCCTTGATCGCGGCGCGCAGCATGTCGCCGGTCGAGATTTGCGGGATGCCGAATTTCTCTTTGATGAAAGTGGCTTGGGTGCCCTTGCCGGCCCCGGGTGCCCCCAACAAAATCAGACGCATCAATGACTCCTGAAAGTTTGTGATTTGTGAATGCTGTGCGTGCGGCAGGCAGGCGCGTCCCCGGGATTCGGCGGCGGTTGCGGGTCGTGTGACCGGCCAACCGCGCTGCGCGCAGGCGACGCGTCGGCAGGGCGCGTCGCGCGCAGCCGGGGAGGCTGCTCGCGAGAATCAGAGCGATTATGCCACGATGAGCCCGTCTGGCGGCGTTTTGCCAACCAATGGGCGTCGTACCGGTGCGATTTCCGGGACAAGCGCGCGAGCGATTGGCCGGCGTGCCAACGCCGGCATTCGTGCTGGATCGGGCGTTAGTTCCGCAGCAGCGCGCGAACGCGTTCGAGATCATCCGCTGTGTCCACGCCCGGCAGCGGGGCGTCGGCAGTCACGAGCACGGCAATGCGCTCGCCATGCCAGAGGGCGCGGAGTTGTTCGAGCGATTCGGCGGTTTCGATCGGGGCCTGCGGCAGGCTCGGATAAGTGCGCAGGAATTTGGCGCGATAGGCGTAAAGCCCGATGTGACGAAAGACGGGCGTGGTCGCCGCGGGTAACGTTGCGGTGTGGGCAAGCCCGGCGGACCATGCATCGCGCGACCACGGAATCGGCGCGCGCGAGAAGTAGAGGGCGCGGCTATGGGCGTCGAGCACGACCTTGACCACATTCGGCGAGAAGATCTCCGCGTTGTCGGTGATCGGATGCGCCGCCGTCGACAGGGCACATTCCGGGTGCTCGGCCAGATGCGCCGCTACCGCGTGCACCAGACGCGGATCGATGAGTGGCTCGTCGCCCTGCACATTGACGACGATCGTGTCGTCGGGCCACCCCTGCTGGACGGCCACCTCGGCGAGACGATCGGTGCCAGTCGGGTGATCCGCACGCGTCAGGGCGACATCGAAGCCGTGCGCGGCGACGGCATCGGCCACACGCTGTGAGTCGGTCGCGACGACCACCTGACACGCCCCCGATTCGCGCGCCCGCTCGGCCACGCGCACGACCATCGGCTTGCCGCCGATATCGGCGAGCGGCTTGTTCGGTAGACGCGTCGACGCGAGACGCGCCGGCACGACGGCGACAAAGTCGACGGTGTTCATCGAATCGCTCACGATGCCGGCTTGTCGCCGCTCAGCGGCACGGGCGTACCTTCGACGGACTGGCGCGCTTCATCGGCCAGCATGACGGGAATGCCGTCCCGAATCGGGTAAGCGAGCTTGTCGGCGTGGCAAATCAGCTCCTGGGCTTTCTTGTCGTACTCCAGGGGGCCCTTGCACAACGGGCAGACGAGAATCTCAAACAGTCGGTTGTCCACGCAATTTCTCCACTACCAGGGATACGAGGCGCGCGTCGAGCGCTGCCTCCGCAGGCACGGCCCACACGCGTGGGTCGGACCAGGTGACGCATTTTACTGCATCCTTTTCGGTGATCAGGATGGCATCGGCCGCGGCGCCGTCGAACGGATTCGTCGCAAAGTCGTAATGATCGGGCAACGCCAGCGTCTCGATCTGCAGACCTGCGCCACGCAGCGCCGCGAAGAAGCGCTCGGGCGCGCCGATACCGGCCGCCGCCAACACGCGTTTGCCCGAGAAGTGCACCAGCGCCCGGGTCAGGCTCGGCTGGCTCACGCACCAGGCATCGCCCAGCGTAAGTGTCAGCCGCCAGGTGTCGGGCCACTGGGGGAGCGTTTTGCCGTAAGGGTCGTTGATCAGATTGGCGTCGCGTCGCCGCGAGAGCGGTTCGCGCAACGGTCCGGCGGGCAGCAGGAAGCCGTTGCCGCCCAGCCGGTGGTCAAACACGGCGATTTCAACGTCACGCGCGAGCGCGTAATGTTGCAGGCCGTCGTCGCAAACGATGACGTCGCATGCCGGATGCGCGGCCAGCAGCGCGCGGCCACCTTCGACACGCGACGGCCACACCCACACCGGCACCCCCGTGCGCTTGGCGATCAGCAGCGGCTCGTCGCCGACCGCGTCGGGGCGTGCCGTTGGACTGACTTCGGTCGGACGTGGCAGCGTTGCCCCGTATCCGCGCGACAGAACGCCGGGCGTATAGCCGAGCGCGCGCAACGCGCCGACCAGCGCGATGACGGCTGGCGTTTTACCGGTGCCCCCCACGGTGAGATTGCCGACGACGACGACCGGAACCGGCAGCCGCGTCGACGTTCTCCATCCCCGGCGAAAGCTCAGGCGCCGCCAGGCCGCCATGGCGGCAAAAACCCACGATATCGGCCAGAGCAGCCAGGCGAGGAGTCCTCGTCGCTGCCACTGGGCGCTGACCCAATGCACCAACGAGCCCGACAGACGCGGCACCAGTGCGCGCGAGCGCCCGCCCGCGGCAGGGCTGGGGGGTGATGAAGGTGTCGTCATCGGGACGGTTGACCCGCCGCGCCGTGGGCCGTCGTCGAGCGTGCGGCGAACGTCAGGCGAGACAGACCGGCCTCGCGGGCGGCTTCCATGACGTTGATGACCGACTGATGCGCGCTTTTGGCGTCGGCATTGATCACGACGACCGGCGACTCGGCGTCGGTGTTCGCGGGACCGGCCGCTTGACGCAGCGCTGTCGTAAGGCTCGCGACATCGCGCTGCGCGAGCGCGTGCCGGTCAATGGCGTAACTGCCGTCGGCGCCGACCGAGACCACGATCTGACGTGGCGGCACGACGGCCTTCTGTGCATCGGCCGTCGGGAGGTTGACCTTCAGCGCCGTGTAGCGCGTGTAGGTCGTGGTGACCATCAGGAAGATCAGAATGACCAGCAGCACGTCGATGAGCGGGATCAGGTTGATCTCCGGTTCGTCGCGTGTGGAGAGACCTCGACGGAAATTCATCGTGCGTCCCTCGGATCAATGCCGCGGCAGCGTGGCATCGAGGAAATGGACCGCCTGCGTCTCGAGTTCGACCAGGAACGCGTCGACACGGGTGCGGTAGTAACGATAGAAGATCATCGCGGGAATCGCGATCATCAGACCGAAGCCGGTGTTATAGAGCGCAACCGAAATGCCGTGCGCCAATTGCGCGGGATCCGTGCCCGAGGCGTCTTGCGCACCAAAGATTTCGATCATGCCGACGACGGTGCCGAACAGGCCCATCAGCGGTGCGACCGACGCGATGGTGCCCAGCGCGGGCAGAAAACGCTCCAGTTCGTGCGCGACAGCACGTCCGGTCTCTTCCAATGCTTCTTTCGCGCCTTCACGTGGACCCTGCGGGTTGTGGGCGACGTAGCGAACGCCGGTGGCGAGCACGCGCCCGAGCATCGAGCCGCGCGCCAACGCGTCGGTCGCGTCTTGCTTGCCCGAACCACGCCTGGCGAGCGTGATGGCATTTTCGAGCACGCCGCTCGGCAGCACGCGGGTGCGGCGCAGCGACAGGGCGCGCTCGACGATCAGGGCGAGCGCGAAAACGGAGGCGATGAGAAGCGGCCAGATGGGCCAGCCGGCGGCCTGGATAACGGCAAACAAGGACGACCTCTTACTTATTGCGGGGGATCGGGCAAACGAGTCCGAACTGTAGCTTGCAGGGGGGGGATGGGCAAGCACCGTTTTCCACACCACAGGCGCACAAGGATGTGGAAAAGCTTGGGATACATTCAGCAACTGATTGATGCGACGTGATTTTTTCCTCCGTGATGAAAAAATGGGCAGGAAAACGTTTCAGAAATGAACATATCCGCAAACTCACGATTCCCAGTCAATCGCCGCGCGCCTGTGGATAACTATGTGAACATGTCGGCGAATCAAGCGATCGCGTGACGATCGCGTTGATATCGCTTCGCCGCATCGCCGCGAAGCGCTCCGCAAGGGCCGATAAATCAAGGGTTTGGCATCGGGGCGAAGGAAAAATGCGGCGACCGGGCGAGAAAACCCTTAAATTAGCGGGCCTGTGGACAGTTTTTTGCCGGCAAACACGCATGAACTTATCTTTCGACGACGCCCGGCCCGCTGGTGGCGCGGATCGCGTGCTAAGTGTTTCGGATTTGAACAAAGCCGTGGCCGGCGTGCTGGAGCGGAGCTTCCCCCTGGCATGGGTCAGCGGTGAAATTTCGAACTTCACGCGCGCGGCGAGCGGCCATTGGTATTTCTCGATCAAGGATGCGCAAGCGCAAATGCGCTGCGTGATGTTTCGCGGCCGCGCCCAGCACGCCGATTTCTCGCCGAAGGAGGGCGATCGGGTCGAAGTCCGCGCGCTGCTCTCCATGTATGTACCGCGCGGGGAGGTGCAGCTCAATGTCGAAGCGATCCGCCGCGCCGGGCAAGGCAATCTGTATGAGGCGTTTCTGCGACTCAAGGAAAAGCTGGCGGCGGCCGGGCTGTTCGACGCGGCGCGCAAGCGTGAGTTGCCGCGCTATGCCCGTCGCATTGGCGTCGTAACGTCGCTGCAGGCGGCAGCCCTGCGCGACGTGTTGACGACGCTCGCCCGGCGCGCACCGCACGTCTCGGTCGTGGTGTATCCCGCCCCGGTGCAGGGCGCCGATGCCGCCATGCGGCTCGCGGCGGCACTCGACACGGCCAACGCCCGCCGCGAGGTCGATACCCTGCTGCTTTGCCGGGGCGGCGGTGCGATCGAAGACCTGTGGGCATTCAACGAGGAAGTGCTGGCCCATGCCATTGCGCGCAGCGAGTTGCCCGTGGTGTCCGGTGTGGGGCATGAAACCGATTTCACCATTGCCGACTTTGTGGCGGACGTTCGGGCGCCCACGCCGACGGCGGCGGCGGAGCTGATCAGTGCGTCGCGCGACGAATGTTTGCGCGAGCTCGACCGTGAGCGCCAACGTCTGACGCGGGCCATGTGGCGCATGCTCGAGCAACGCGCCCAGCAGCTCGACAGTGTGTCGCGCGCGCTGGTGTCGCCGCGCGAGCGTCTGGCGCGCCAGCGGGGCGAACTGGCGCACTTGGCCGATCGGTTGCGTCACGCGCTTGAGCGCCCGTTGGCCCAGCGCCGCGGCCGCTTCGAAATGCTGCGCCTGCGTCTGACGCGTGCCGTGCCCGGCATCGCCCCGCAACACGAGCGCGTTGCGCTCCTCTCGCAGCGCCTGCAAAACGCGATGTCACGCCGCACGGAGCGCTCGGTACAACGGCTGGCCGATGCCACGGCGCAACTCGAGCTGCTCAACCCGCGCCGCACGCTGCAGCGCGGTTATGCCGCCGTGCTCGACGCCAAGGGACAGCCGTTGCGCGACCCCCGCAAACTCCAGCGCGGCCAGCACGTGACGATGCATCTGGCCGACGGCGCGGCCGATGTGGGTATTGGTGATGTTCAGGTCAGGCTAGACGATACTTTTTAGCGGGGCTTGGTACGGCAATCCGGGGCAATCGCGGGCATCATGCGTCGATCAGGCGGTATTGGCCAGCAATCGTCGCGTTGCAGCCACCCGGTGCGGCCCGGCGAGTAACCGTGCGGTTTGCGGGGTTATCGCATCTGCCCTAGAATCGATGGCTCCGGATAACGCAAAATCGGGTTCCCCTCAGAGCACAAAGGACAATCGCCATGGAACACAAGCTCCCTGAACTGCCGTACGCCATCGACGCACTCGCGCCGACCATCTCCAAGGAAACGATGGAGTATCACTACGGCAAGCATCACCAAGCCTATGTGACCAACTTGAACAACCTGATCAAGGGCACCGAATTCGAAAGCGCCAGCCTCGAAGACATCATCAAGAAGTCGTCGGGCGGCGTGTTCAACAACGCGGCGCAGGTGTGGAACCACACCTTCTTCTGGAACACGCTGTCGCCGAAGGGCGGCGGTGCGCCGTCGGGCGATC
Organism: Pandoraea sp. XJJ-1; assembly: GCF_026802345.1. Taxonomy (NCBI): domain Bacteria; kingdom Pseudomonadati; phylum Pseudomonadota; class Betaproteobacteria; order Burkholderiales; family Burkholderiaceae; genus Pandoraea; species Pandoraea sp. XJJ-1. Next base: position 4,240,912 of record NZ_CP113827.1, on the reverse strand, counting down.
TGGCCAAGGCCATCGACGCCAAGTTCGGCTCGTTCGACGCGTTCAAGGAAACCTTCTCGAAGTCGGCCGTCGGCAACTTCGGTTCGGGCTGGACGTGGCTTGTGAAGAAGGCCGACGGGTCGGTCGACATCGTCAACACCAGCAACGCCGCCACGCCGCTGACCGGCGCGGACAAGCCGCTGATCACGATCGACGTGTGGGAACACGCGTACTACATCGACTACCGCAATGCCCGTCCGAAGTTCGTCGAGGCATTCTGGAACCTGGTCAACTGGGACTTCGCCGCAAAGAACTTCGCGTAATCGAGGCCCCGGACGTTGCCGGTCGACGTCGGCAACGTGCCAACGAGGTGACGTCAGGCGCCCGACCCGAGCGTCCGACGTCACCGGCAAAAAGAAAGCCCACCGCTCGCGGTGGGCTTTCTTTTTACTGCGGTTGCCAGACTGTAGGCATCTGCCCTGGGCTTGATGGCAATCAATATTTGCGGATCTGCGCGTCGTTAGAGTGTGCGTTTCAAACTCACCGAACAATGTATGCCCGACCCTGCGCCAACGCACGCCATCCCCGTGGCGAGCGCCTCTTGCACCCGCGATGCCTCGCGGGCAGCGACCGGTCGCGACGCCTCGCACGACCGCACACAACCCCACTCGCACTGCCACTGGCTCGCAGACGCCCGTCTCATGCGCAGCCTGCCGCCCGCAGCGTGGGCACTCTTCCGGTTGGCCGAACATAAGCGCGGCGGCACCGCGACCCACATGTGGCGTGTCGGCGCGCTCACCTGGCGTTTCGCCCAAGCGTTGGGGATCCCAGCGGTCGAGGCGCAGGCCCTCGGGCTCGCCGCCGCGCTGCACGACACCGGCAAGCTGTGTGTTCCGAACGCGATATTGGAAAAGCCGGGCAAGCTGACGCCCGATGAGATTCGCGTGATGCGCATGCATCCGCAATCAGGAGCCGACATACTGAGCACGCTCGGCGGCGCAGCCTGCGCGTTGGCCGCGACGGTCGCCCGCACGCATCACGAGCGTTACGACGGCGGTGGCTATCCGGGTGCGTTGTCGGGAAATCGTATTCCCCTGGCGGGACGGATCGTAGCGCTGGTCGATGTGTTCGACGCGCTCGCGAGTCACCGTCCGTATCGCGCGGCACTCAGTCCCGCGCAGATCGTCGAGGCGATGCTCGCGGAGCGCGGGCGTCACTTCGATCCATGGCTGCTGGATCGTTTTCTCGAGCGCTCGCTCGGACCGGCGTTGCGGCTATCGAGCGGCGCGTACTGAGCGCAACGCCATCATTCAGCGCGGCAGGCCGGAGATCTTTGCGCCGGGGCCGATGTGTTTGCTTTTGAACCAGCCTTGATTCATTTCCAGTGCGTAACGCACGGCGGCACGCGGGCAATGATTGTCTTCGGTCTGCGGCGCCATGTCTTCGATGTTGACGATCGTGCCGTCGTCGGCCAGGAACGCGATCGACAGTGGCAGATCGGTGTTCTTCATCCAGAAGCAGTGACCGGCGCGTTGTTCGAACACGAAGAGCATGCCGGCGTTGGCGGGCATCGTCGTGCGATACATCAGGCCCTGTTCGCGGTCGGCCTCATTCGCGGCGACCTCGGCCTTGATGAGATACATGCCGGCGGAGAGCTGAACGGTCGGGAACTGCCCGGCCTGCTTGATTTGTGCCGAGGCGCTGGCCGGCGCGATTGCCAGGAAGGCGGCGGTAGCGGCAAACGTGGCGCTGGCGGCGAGCGCGGCCAGTTGACGTGGAATCCGGATCACAAACGGCTCCTGGAAAGATCGGGGGAACGTCAGGTACGTGGCGAGCCATTGTAGCCGCCGGGCGAAAAAAAAGCAGGCTGCGTGAGCAACCTGCTTATTACCATGCGTTGCGCAGCGAGGCTGCGCGACGTGGTACTTACTTGCTGGCAGCAGCCGGAGCTTCAGCAGCAGCAGCCTTCTTGGCCGACTTCTTGTGCGACTTCTTGTGGGCCTTCTTGTGGGTCGACTTGGCAGCCGGCTTCGTAGCGGCAGCCGGAGCAGCAGCGTCAGCGGCCGGAGCCGAAGCTTGGGCGAACACGCCCGTTGCGAACAGGCCAGCGACCAGGGCAGCGATCAGTTTTTTCATGAGATTCCTCGTTGGAGCTCGATGTTGGGGTGATGTACTCGTTGACCCGCGAAGTGAGTCACTTCCTATAACGTCCGTTCAGGACATCGGTTGACAACCCGCTCGCGGATTTTTTCGGTGAAACTTATTACGGCTTGTTACCGACGGCCGGTTGCTTGGTGGCCGGCTTCTTGTGGTGATACTTCTTGTAGTGATGCTTCTTGTAGTGATGCTTCTTGTGTTTGGGGGCCATTTTCGCGGGGGCTGCGCGATCGGCCGCCGGTGCCGACATCGCGGGCGCCGCTGCTGCGGGTGCCGCCGGTGCGACGGGCGCCGTGGCCGGCGCCGATTGTTGGGCCATCGCGGCGCCGGACACGATCAGCCCGGCGGTCAGTGCAAGCAGCAGTTTCTTCATGACTTGGTTTCCTCGTTTCTGAGTGGTGCGTATGTTGCGCACCTGTTCCCTCAACGAGGTGAACGACGGCTTCGTTGACCGGGAAGTGTAAGTATTTGTTGCGGCAACTCGCACCATTGTCCCGGGACAAGCTTCAATGAAAAGACGTCAACCGGGCCGATCGCAATGCGAACCAGTCGCAGCGTCGGTTTGCCGACGGCGGCGGTCATGCGTCTGACCTGGCGGTTCTTGCCTTCGACGAGCGTGATTTCGAGCCAGTGGGTCGGGATGCTGGCGCGATAGCGGATCGGCGGGTGACGTGGCCAGAGCTGGGCGGGCTCAGCGATCTCGCGTGCTTCGCACGGCAGCGTGACGAAGTCGCCCAGATCTAGGCCGGCGCGCAGACGTGCGACGGCCGCCTCGTCGTACTCGCCCTCGACCTGCGCCCAATACGTCTTCGGCAATTTGCGTTCCGGCTCCGCGATGCGGGCCTGCAGACGACCGTCGTCGGTGAGCAGCAGGAGTCCCTCGCTGTCGGCGTCGAGCCGTCCGGCCGGATAGACGCCCGGGCGCGTCACGCACTCGGCGAGCGTGGGACGTGTCGGATGCGGCGAAAACTGGCAGATCGTGCCGAAGGGCTTGTTGAGTGCGAGAAGTGTCATACCAAGGGAAGAAAATCGGAAGTTGCCGATGCCGTCGGGCGCGATCGGCGCTCGACCCGGGCTCGACCCCATGGCGCTACGCCCGCCGAGCGCGTACGGCGCTGGTCAGCCCCGTCATGTTAATGCATAATCGAGATCGTCAGTCTTATGTCTTATATAAGACTTGATTTGCGTCAACGCGCCCTACAACGCTGTGACTACAATAAAGCCGTAATGCGGCGAGCGGTGGCATCCTTCGCCCCGTTTGACGCGCACAGTCCGATTCATCCCATTGGAGCCCACCATGTCGTATCAGCACATCAAGGTCCCGGCAGGCGAGAAGATCACGGTCAACCAGGATTTCTCCCTGAACGTGCCCGACAATCCGATCATCCCGTACATCGAGGGCGACGGCACCGGCGTGGATATTACGCCGGTGATGCTCAAGGTCGTCGACGCGGCAGTGGCCAAAGCGTACGGCGAGAAGCGCAAGATCCATTGGATGGAAGTCTATGCCGGCGAGAAATCGACGCGCGTTTACGGACCGGATGTATGGCTGCCCGATGAAACGCTCCAGGTTGTCAAGGACTACGTAGTATCGATCAAGGGGCCGCTGACCACCCCCGTGGGCGGTGGCATTCGATCGCTCAACGTCGCGTTGCGCCAGCAGCTGGACCTTTATGTGTGTCTGCGTCCGGTGCAGTACTTCAAGGGCGTACCGTCGCCGGTGCGTCATCCCGAGAAGATCGACATGGTGATCTTCCGCGAGAACTCCGAGGACATCTACGCGGGCATCGAGTGGGAGGCGGAATCGGCCGGCGCGAAAAAACTGATTGCCTTCTTGCAGGACGAGATGGGCGTGACCAAGATCCGCTTTCCGCAGACGTCGGGGATCGGCATCAAGCCGGTCTCGCGCGAGGGTACCGAGCGACTGGTGCGCAAGGCGATTCAGTACGCGATCGACAACAATCGCGACTCGGTGACGATCGTTCACAAAGGCAACATCATGAAGTTCACCGAGGGCGGATTCCGCGATTGGGGATACGCGCTCGCCAAGAACGAATTCGGCGCGATGGAGATCGACGGCGGTCCGTGGTGCAAACTGAAGAACCCCAAGACGGGCAAGGAGATCACGATCAAGGACTCGATCGCGGATGCATTCCTGCAACAGATTCTGTTGCGCCCCGCAGAGTACGACGTGATCGCCACGCTCAACCTGAACGGCGACTACATCTCCGATGCGCTCGCCGCGCAGGTGGGGGGCATCGGAATCGCCCCGGGGGCGAACCTGTCCGACTCGGTTGCGATGTTCGAAGCGACGCACGGCACGGCGCCGAAGTACGCGGGCAAGGACTACGTGAATCCTGGATCGGAGATTCTCTCGGCCGAGATGATGCTGCGGCACATGGGCTGGACGGAAGCGGCGGATCTGATCATCGCGTCGATGGAAAAGTCGATCCTGTCGAAGCAGGTGACCTATGACTTTGCCCGCCTGATGGAAGGGGCGACGCAGGTGTCGTGCTCGGGCTTCGGCAACGTGATGATCGCCAACATGTGACGCGCCACGGGGTTGCCGCTGATTTGCCGCCGCTCGTTTGGCAACGCCGACGCTTCCGTCCGGGGGCGCTCGGCCTAGTGCACGACGACGGTGGTGCTCACGCGGTGGTCGCCGGTGCTTGGCACACGGCTCGTCAGTTCGCGCGGAAAACCGACGGTCCAGACGACGGTGTCCGTGCCCGGCGACGATCCCGCCTGATACCAGACGACCATGCCGGGAAAATGCATCGTCTCGCAGCGTTGTCCGTCCGGAACCACATAGTCGATCCATTCCGGCGTGACTTTACCGAGTGCGGGCGTCGAGTCGAGTTCGAACGTCGGCTGGCCCAACGAGCGGCACAGCACACTGAAGTTGGGTTGTACCCAGATCGCGACCTTCTCGCCGACGCCCACGCTTACCGCGAGGGTCGGCGGAGGATACGCTGACTGTGCATGCGCCGCGCCCGCCGTCAGCAGGCACGCGACGAGTACCATGACTCGCCATGCGGTCGTCGTGGTGTCCATGCCGGACCTCCCAACCCCCTTTTGCGGCCAACACGTGGGCGTTCTCCTTGCCCGCACAAGTCGTCGGCACAACGCTTTCATTACAGTGCATGCGTACGCGTAACGCAAGGGACGGGCGCGCAGCGCGCCGATCCGCGCGACCCGCTCGGTCTTCGACTCGGTAGCCTCACGCATGGTTGGTCGCAATGCGCACGGGGGAGCGATGCTGTCGAGGCCACTCACCGCCCGTCGAAATACGCGGCTAGGCGTTGGGCTTCGAACGCGTGGACAACGTGATCCACGAACACGCGTGTCCGCAGTGGCAGCTGTTTCTTGTTCGAATAGTAGATGGACACCCCGCCGTATTCCTCGAACCAGCCCGGCAACAGCCGTTGAATTCGACCGGACGCGAGTAGGGGCGCGGCATGCGGCATCGGTAGCAACGCCACGCCATAGCCCAGCGTGACGGCGTGCGCCATTGCCTCCGGGTCGTCGAAAATCATGCGGGTTCGCGCCTCGACGTTGACTCGCTCACCGATGGCGTTTCGCAAATCCCATGCGCGCAGCCGGCCCGACGTTCCGGAGCGCCGGACGATCGCGTCGAACGTCGCGAGTTCGGCGGGATGCCCCGGTACCTGACGCGCGCGCATATAGTCGGCCGACGCGCAAATCACGGCGTACGTCGGTGCCAGGCGCCGGGCGATGACGCCGGGGGTGAGTTCGATGCCGCCGCCTATCGCGGCGTCGAAGCCCTCGCTCACCACGTCCACGCCCCGGTTGTCGAATCGCCAATCCGGCACGACATCCGGATAGCGGGCAAGAAAGTCGCCCAGCAGCGGCACGAGATACTGGCGGCCGAAGGCGTGGGCCACGCTCACCTTGAGGATCCCGGACGGGGTGCCTTCGCGCTCGGCGGCGCGTGAAAAGGCGTCGTTCAGGGCCGCGAACGGGCCATCGACGTCGAGCAGGAATCGCTCGCCGCCCGCCGTCAGTGTCAGGCTGCGAGTACTGCGGTGGAACAGCCGCAAGCCGAGCTGCCCCTCCAGCCGCGCCACATTCTTGCTCACCGCTGCAGGGGTCATCCCCAGTCGTCGCGCGGCCGCCGAGAAACTGCCCGCACGCGCACTCAGGACGAATGATTCGATCAGATGCAAGGCGTCCATCGTTCATCTATTCCGTTGGGTTGAAAGTGATGATAGGGATTATGGTCTAGTTGAGGTGTAATTTGCTCGCGATACTGGCTTCACCTCTTAACCGAATGGAGCAATGAGATGGCAACGAACTTTCGAGGCAAGGTAGCTTTCGTGACAGGCGGCTCGCGCGGTATCGGCGCGGCGATCGTGCAGCGGCTCGCGCACGGTGGTGCCACGGTTGCGTTCACGTACAAGGGATCGAAGGCTGCGGCGCAGGATCTGGTCGAGCGCATTCAGGCGTCCGGCGGGCGTGCCATGGCCTTGCATGTGGATGCAGCAGACGCCACCGCCCTGACCCAGGCAATCAACGATGCCGCCCACGCGCTCGGCAAGATCGACATTCTGGTGAACAATGCCGGCGTGTTTTCGATGGCATCGGTGGCCGACCTTGCGCTGGAGGAATTCGACCGCATGCTCGATGTGAACGTGCGCGCTGTGTTCGTGGCCTCGAAGGCGGTACTTGCGCACATGGGCGAGGGCGGTCGCATCATCAATATCGGCTCGTGCAACGCGGAGCGCATGCCGTTTGCGGGCGCCGCGACGTATGCAATGAGCAAGGCGGCACTGGTCGGCCTGGTCAAGGGCATGGCGCGTGACCTTGGACCGCGCGGCATTACGGTCAACAACGTGCAGCCGGGCCCGACGAATACCGACATGAATCCCGCCACCGGGGATTTCGCGGCGACCATGCACGACCTGATGGCGCTCAAGCGTCATGCGCATCCCGAGGAAATCGCAGCGATGGTGGCTTATGTCGCCAGCGACGAGGCGGGTTTCGTGACGGGTGCCAGCCTGACCATCGATGGCGGTTTCAACGCGTGATTCGGAACGGGGCGGCAGCTCGCCGCCTCACTCCGAGAACAGCTCGAACAGGAGCGCGCGCATCCACTGGCTTGCCGGTTCGCGGTGATAGCGCGCGTGCCAGAACAGGTTGATCTGGACGTCCGGTAGGTCCAGCGGATGGTCGACGTAACGCAAGCCGAAGTGCTGCGCGCTGCGCTGGGCAAACTTCTCCGTCACCGTGGCGATGAGATCCGTGGCGTGCAGAATGTCGGCGAGCGCGACGAAGTGCGGCACGCGCAGCCGGATGTTGCGCTGTACGTGAGCGCGCGCCATGAAATCGTCGACCCGGCCGTGCCCGGTGCCGGCGGCGACCACCATTACCTGCTCGGCGTGCTCGAAATCCTCGCGCGCCATCCTCGCCGTCGCCGGTCGGTCGAGCGGATGCCCGGGGCGAAACATGCACACATACTTCTGCCGAAACAGACGCCGCTGGAAAAACTCCGTCGTCAGATCCGGCAGATGCCCCACGGCGAGATCCACCTGACCCGCCGCCATCTCCTCCTGCAAGTTGACCGCCGTATTGCGCACCGTGCTGATCGTAATGCCCGGTGCCCGCTCGCCAAGCGCGTGCATGAGCCTGGGCAGGAAGTGCACTTCTCCGATGTCCGTCATGGCGATTTGAAACGCGCGCTGGCTCGTTGCCGGATCGAAGGCGAGCTGACGATTGAAGACCCCGTGCAGCGCATCCAGCGCCGCGGCGACCGGTTCGGCCAGTTCGATGGCCATCGGGGTCGGCAGCATGCCGCGCGAGGTGCGGATGAACAATTCGTCGTTGAACAACTTGCGCAGGCGCGCGAGCGAATTGCTGATCGCGGGTTGCGTCACGCCAAGCGTCTCTGCCACGCGAGACACGCGTCGCGCGTTGTACAGATGCTGGAAGACCACCAGCAGGTTCAGGTCGACGGAATGCAGGTCCATGGGAAGGAACGCGTCTCGATGCTCAGTTAAATCACTGAGATTTATAGGACATATAACCTGAATTCTATTGGTTTATAACGCGGCTTGCGAGATGCTTCTTGCAAACGGCGTCCAAACGCCACGCGCGGTGCCCGAGGCGGGTGCCGTCAGAACGGAGACCCTCCCCATGCAAGTTCACGTGCAGCCACTCGGCGAACGCTTCGAGGTCGCGCCCGGCGACAATTTGCTCAAAGCCCTCACCGATCGTCAGATCCCGATGTCGTACAGTTGCCTGTCCGGACGCTGCGGCACCTGCCGCTGTCGCGTCGTTTCGGGGGCCGTGCGCGAAGCCGAAGGCGTCGAATATCGTCATCACGATGGCGATGGCGATGGCCTGGCGGGGCGGGCGGGGCGCACGGCATCCCCTGCGCGTTACGTGCTCGCGTGCCAGTCGACCGTCCACGGCGACTGCGAGATCGCCTTGCCGGATGTCGATGAAGTCGTCGTGCATCCCGCGAAAATTCTCAAGGCGACGGTGCTCGCGATCGAACCCCTGACCCACGACATCAAGCGCCTGGTGCTCAAGACGGCGAAGCCGCTCAGCTTCTCGCCCGGTCAGTACGCCACGCTGCAATTCACCCCCGCGCATATCCGGCCATATTCCATGGCCGGACTCGATGCCGACGACACGCTCGAATTTCACATCCGCCGGGTGCCCGGTGGGGCCGTGACCGGCTATGTCGACGAACAGCTCAAGGTCGGCGATGCCGTGCGGATATCGGGCCCGCTTGGCACGTCGTATCTGCGCACGCGGCACGACGGGCCGATGCTTTGCGTCGCCGGCGGCACCGGCCTGGCGCCGGTGCTGTCGATCGTGCGCGGGGCGCTCGCCCGTGGCATGACCAACCGCATCGACATTTATGTCGGCGCGCGCTCGCCGGCGGACGTGTATGGCCTTACGTGGCTGCGCGAACTCGCGTCGCGTCACGACGGCATTCGCCTGCATGTCGTGACGACGACCGACGCTCCGGGCGCACCCATCACACCCATCGCACCCGACGCACCGAATCCGGGATTCCGCCTGGGGCATGTCACGCACGCGCTCGCTGCCGATTACGTCGGCCCCGATGCGCTCTCGGGCTGGCGCGCCTATCTGTGCGGCGCGCCGCCGATGGTCGACGCCGCCACTCGGCTGCTGCGCGAGCGCGGTGTTGATGCCGCCCATATCTATGCCGACGCGTTTTACGCGAAGGTGGCATGACGGCCGGTGAAGTTCCCGCCAGCAGCGCACTGGCGCCTTCCCGGTCTTTCCCGCATCCCCCTCAGGAGACGATCATGAGTACCACACCGCAGACTGCCGAGTTCGACCCGGCGCCGTGCGCCGGCGCGCAGCCGTCGGATGTCTGGCCCGCCGAGGGCTCGAGCCGCATCCCCTTTCGCGTCTATACGGACGCAGAACTGTATCGGCGCGAGCTGGACGCCTGCTTCTACCGCAACCACTGGAACTACGTCGGGCTGGAAGCCGAAGTGCCGAATCCGGGCGATTTCAAGCGCACGGTGATCGGTGAGCGCTCCGTCATCGTGACGCGAGATGCCGCGGGGGACATCAACGTCGTCGAAAACGTCTGCGCGCATCGTGGCATGAAGTTCTGTCGCGAAAAGCGCGGCAACCGCACGGACTTCCACTGCCCATATCACCAGTGGAACTACGACCTGAAGGGCAATCTGCAGGGCGTGCCTTTCCGGCGCGGCGTGAAGCAGGACGGCAAGATCAACGGCGGCATGCCGAAGGATTTCAAGCCGGAAGATCACGGCCTCACCCGGCTCAAGGTCGCCACGCGCGGCGGCGTGATTTTCGCGTCATTCGATCACGACATCGAATCCCTCGAGAACTTTCTCGGGCCGGAGATCTGCGCCTACTTCGATCGACTGTTCAACGGGCGAAAGCTCAAACTGCTCGGCTACAACAAGCAGCGCATCCCGGGGAACTGGAAGCTGATGCAGGAGAACATCAAGGACCCCTACCACCCAGGTCTGTTGCACACGTGGTTCGTCACGTTCGGGTTGTGGCGCGCGGATAACAAATCACGTCTGGTGATGGACGAGCACGGGCGTCATGCCGCGATGGTGTCCACGCGCGGGCAGGGCGGTGGCGGGGAAGTGACCTCGGGGGTGTCGAGTTTCAAGGCGTCGATGTCGCTCAACGACACGCGCTTTCTCGACATCGTGCAGGAAGACTGGTGGAAGGGGCCGACGGCCGTGCTCATGACGCTTTTCCCCAGCGTGATTCTGCAGCAACAAGTCAACTCGGTCTCGACGCGTCACATCCAGCCGCGCGGCCACGATGCGTTCGACTTCGTCTGGACGCATTTCGGTTTCGAAGACGACACCGAGGAAATGACGCAGCGCCGTTTGCGTCAGGCCAATCTGTTTGGCCCGGCCGGCTTTGTGTCGGCCGACGACGGCGAGGCCATCGAGTGCTCGCAGGAAGGTTTCGCGCAGAAGCCCTGGCACCGCGCCCTCGCCGAGTTGGGCGGCACAGGGGTGGAGAACACGGAACACATGGTGACGGAAACCCTGATTCGCGGCATGTACGCCTATTGGCGCCGCGTCATGGGCGTTTGAGGAGACGACGCGATGGTGGATTTTGCAACGTTTCAGGCCGTGATCGACCTCAACGCCGCTTATGCGGCGGCGCTCGACACGCAGCAGTGGGATGCCTGGCCCGACTTCTTCCTGGATGACTGCGTGTATCGCATTCAGCCGCGCGAGAATTTCGAGATGGGCCTGCCGCTGGCGACCCTGTCGTTCGAGAGCCGCGGCATGCTGCGCGATCGCATCTATGGCATTCGCGACACGCTGTTCCACGACCCTTACTACCAGCGCCACGTGATCGGACTGCCGGCCATTCGGCGACGCGACGACGACACGCTCCAGGTCGAGGCCAACTACGCCGTATTTCGGACGAAGCCGGATCAGCTCACCGACATTCTGTCGGTCGGGCGCTATCTGGACGTCGTCAAACGAACGGGCGACGGATGGAAATTCGCGTCCCGCCAATGCATTTTCGACAGCGAGATGATTCCCAACTCGCTGATCTATCCGATCTGAAGCGAGGCACACGATGAGCGGCAACTGGATTGAGGCGGCGTCGCGCGACGCCATTCCCGAGGACGACGTGATCGGCGTGATCGTGGGCGGACGGGAGATTGCCCTGTACGGCGTGGACGGCGAGGTGTATGCCACGGACAACGCCTGCACACACGGAAACGCCCGCCTGTGCGACGGCTTTCTCGACGGGCACGAGATCGAGTGCCCTCTGCATCAGGGGAAATTCGACGTGCGAACCGGCGCAGCGATGTGCGCGCCGCTCACCGCAGCAGTGAGGCGCTATCCGATTCGCATCGAGGCCGATAAGGTCTACGTCGATCTGAGCTAACGCTTTTGCCGTGAGACCGGTGGGTTGCCCCGCCTAGGGGCAACACGACTGCACGGGCCGCCTATCGAACTTGAGAGGGTTCGGGGCGGCCCGTCGCATTTCCGCGGCGGGGCCGCCGGTCAACGCTACGGTGGGGAGCGATGTGCACATGGCGAAGTATCATTTGTTGCATTTTTATTTTGTATGAAACAAATAATATTCATGCGTGAATCGCATAGCTGTCACGGATTCGGTTTGCACAGTCCTTAAACAACCCGTTCATTCCGATACTTAACTCGCGACGATTGAGTCGTGGTTGACCGGCCGGCTGCATAGGAATGCCGAGTCAAATTGGTCGAATGCGTAATGGGTTTCCGCAGAGCAACAATGTCCGGTCCCATTTTAATTTGGGAGCGGAATATATCGATGAAGCCAGGTAGCAAATGGATTAAACGCCATCGCGTTTCAAAAAGCTGCCGGGCCGGAGTGGAATGCGGCGTCGGTTTTGATATTCGCAAAGCGAACTGCAAAATTCACCGGTGCGTGTTGCATTGTTGCGACGCAATAAAAAACCCGGCCGGAGCCGGGTCTTCAATACGACGAGCGGCGCTACCTCAGGCGGGCGCCTGAATGTTCGAAGCCTGCTTGCCCTTCGGGCCTTGAACGACCTCGAACTGCACCTTTTGACCTTCCTTGAGGGTCTTGAAGCCGTTCATCTGAATAGCCGAGAAGTGCGCGAACAGATCTTCGCCACCCTCATCCGGCGTGATGAATCCAAAACCCTTGGCGTCGTTAAACCATTTGACCGTACCGGTTGCCATACGAACTTCCCCTGAACAATTACGACTACTACATATCACCGCAACAACGAGCACATCTGAAAATCCCGCCGGCTGGCGGCGGCTTCTTAGGCTCACCCAGGCATCTTTTCTTTTAAAACCCTTATTGAGGAAAAGCGCCACGTTGATTGTTTTCGCTAACTACCAATAGTGTCAAGCCCTTTTTGAACGATAGAAGTTGTGCTCGATCAGGTTTTACCCTGATGCTTGTGCGCGCGCCGGGCCTGCGGAGACACGCCCTTGAAATTTGGGTTAAGCTGACTCATATGGGTGTGGCACGCCCCGGTGGTCGGGGCTGCGGCGCCTTGCTGGACAACGCGCGGAACGACGAGTGTTGGCATTCCGGTGGACGACCGGACGGCAGGCGGCAATCGGGACGCCGATGGCTTGCTGAACCCGGGAGTTGTTTAGAATCCACGTATGGCAACCTTACCGACAACGCATGACGACACCGTACAGGAGCGGCAGGAGCAACAGCTCAAGCCGCCATCGATGTACAAGGTGGTACTGTTGAACGACGATTTCACCCCGATGGAATTCGTGGTGATGGTCATTCAGGAATATTTCAATAAGGACCGGGAGTCTGCCACGCAGATCATGCTCAAGGTTCACCGAGAGGGCAGGGGAGTTTGTGGGGTCTTTACGCGCGACGTCGCGGCGACCAAAGTTGAGCAAGTTGTTAGCCATGCAAGGCAGTCCGGGCACCCGCTGCAGTGCGTGATGGAGGAAGCATGATTGCCCAGGAATTGGAAGTCAGCCTGCACATGGCGTTTATGGAAGCGCGCCAGGCAAGACACGAATTCATCACGGTCGAGCACCTGTTGCTCGCCCTGTTGGATAACCCGACCGCTGCCGAAGTGTTGCGCGCCTGCGCCGCAAATCTTGAGGATTTACGGCAGAACCTGCGCAACTTCATCGCCGACAATACGCCGACGGTGCCGGGTAGCGACGAGGTCGACACACAGCCCACGCTCGGGTTCCAGCGCGTGATTCAACGCGCCATCATGCACGTGCAATCGACTTCCAACGGCAAGAAGGAAGTGACGGGCGCCAACGTGCTGGTCGCCATCTTCGGTGAAAAGGACTCCCACGCGGTCTACTACCTGCAGCAGCAGGGCGTGACGCGTCTGGATGTCGTCAATTTCATCTCTCACGGCATTACCAAGACGGGCGCGCCCGGCGAGTCGGCCAAGGCCGGCGAAGGCAGTGCCGAAGGGGAAGAGGGGGCGAACGCCAAGGAGAGCCCGCTCGCGCAGTACACCCAGAACCTCAACCAACTGGCGCGCGACGGCAAGATCGATCCGCTCATCGGGCGCGAGGCGGAAGTCGAGCGCGTGGTGCAGGTGCTGTGCCGCCGCCGCAAGAACAACCCGCTGCTCGTCGGCGAAGCCGGCGTGGGCAAGACAGCCATCGCAGAAGGCCTCGCCTGGCGCGTGACGCGCGGCGAAGTGCCCGAGATCCTGCAGGACGCCACCGTCTACTCGCTCGACATGGGCGCGCTGCTCGCCGGCACGAAGTATCGCGGCGACTTCGAGCAACGCCTGAAGGCGGTGCTCAAGGAACTCAAGGAGCGCAACAACGCGATCCTGTTCATCGACGAGATTCATACGCTGATCGGCGCGGGCGCCGCGTCGGGCGGCACGCTCGACGCCTCGAACCTGCTCAAGCCGGCGTTGTCGTCGGGGCAGCTCAAGTGCATCGGCGCCACGACCTTCACCGAGTATCGCGGCATTTTCGAAAAGGACGCCGCGTTGTCGCGTCGTTTCCAGAAGATCGATGTGAACGAGCCGACCGTCGAGCAGACCGTGCAGATCCTGCGCGGGCTGAAGTCGCGTTTCGAAGAGCACCACGGCGTGAAGTACTCGTCGAGTGCACTGTCGGCCGCGGCCGAGCTGTCCGCCAAGTTCATCACCGACCGTCACCTGCCTGACAAGGCCATCGACGTGATCGACGAAGCCGGCGCCGCCCAGCGCATTCTGCCGAAGTCCAAGCAGAAGAAGACGATAGGCAAGGGCGAGATCGAGGACATCGTGTCGAAGATTGCGCGCATTCCGGCGCAGAGCGTGTCGGCCGATGACCGCGGCAAGCTCCAGACGCTCGACCGCGACCTCAAGAGCGTGGTGTTCGGGCAGGACCCGGCCATCGACGCCTTGTCGGCCGCAATCAAGATGTCGCGCGCCGGGCTGGGCAAGACGGACAAGCCGATCGGCGCGTTCCTGTTCTCGGGCCCGACCGGTGTCGGCAAGACCGAAGTCGCGAAGCAGCTCGCCTTCACGCTGGGCATCGAGCTGATCCGCTTCGATATGTCGGAGTACATGGAACGTCACGCGGTGAGTCGTCTGATTGGCGCGCCCCCGGGGTATGTGGGGTTCGATCAGGGCGGGCTACTCACCGAAGCCGTCACGAAGAAGCCCCATTGCGTGCTGCTGCTCGACGAAATCGAGAAGGCGCACCCGGACATCTTCAACGTGCTGCTCCAGGTGATGGACCACGGCACGCTCACCGACAACAACGGTCGCAAGGCGGATTTCCGTAACGTCATCGTCATCATGACGACGAATGCGGGCGCGGAGACGATCAACCGCGCGAGCATCGGTTTCACGAACGAGCGTCAGGCCGGCGATGAAATGGCCGACATCAAGCGCATGTTCACGCCGGAGTTCCGCAACCGTCTGGACGCGATCATCAGCTTCAAGCCGCTCGACGAACAGATCATCCTGCGCGTGGTCGACAAGTTCCTCATCCAGCTCGAAGACCAGTTGCACGAGAAGAAGGTCGAAGTGGTCTTCACCGACAAGCTGCGCGCGTTCCTGGCGAAGAAGGGCTTCGATCCGCTGATGGGTGCGCGTCCGATGCAGCGTTTGATCCAGGACACGATCCGTCGTGCGCTGGCCGACGAATTGCTGTTCGGGCGTCTGACCAGCGGCGGGCGCGTCACCGTGAATCTGGATGAGCACGATCAGGTACAACTGTCGTTCCCGCAGGATGGCAACGCCCGTGCCGAACCGGAAGCGGCCGAAGTCGAGTAATCGTCACGGCATCGCCCAATGAAAAAGCGCCGCTTCATGCGGCGCTTTTTCGTGGTCCTCGTCGGCCGGGTCGCGCCGCCGCCGCGTGGCGTCAGTGCTTGCCGGTGCTGCCGAAACCGCCCGCGCCGCGATCGCTCTCGGGGAACGCGTCGACGAGGTTGAACGTGGCCTGCACGACCGGCACGATCACCAGTTGCGCCAGACGCTCGAACGGATTCAGCACGAACGGCACATGACCCCGGTTCCAGGTCGAGACCATCAATTGGCCCTGGTAATCCGAGTCGATCAGTCCCACTAGATTGCCAAGCACGATGCCGTGTTTGTGGCCGAGGCCCGAGCGCGGCAGGATCAACGCAGCGTAGCCGGGATCGGACAGATGAATCGCCAGCCCCGTCGGCACGAGCACCGTCTGTCCCGGTTCAATGGTCATCGGTGTGTCGAGGCACGCCCGGAGATCGAGCCCGGCACTGCCCGGCGTGGCATAGGCGGGCAACTGCGAGCGCAGGCGTTCGTCGAGAATCTTGACGTCGAGGTTCATGGTCGTATGGCGTTGGATGAGGGATGGCTGTCGAAAAATGCGGCCAGGGACGCTTCGCGCACAGGCGGGCGCGTCTCCGGTGCCCGTCAGTCGGCGCTGCGCAACGAAAACGCTTGCGCGAGCAGTTCATGTGAGCGCAGCCGGGCGCGATAACTGCCGGCCACGGTCAACACGACAATTTCGTCGGCCTCGAACTGTTCCTGCAACGCCAACACGCGTTCAGTCACGCGCTCTGGGGTGCCGATGATACTACGCGGCTTCTCGCGCGCGATCACGGACAACTCCCGCTCACGATACTGTGCCATGGCCTGCGCGCCTTGCTCAAGGCTCGGAATCGGCTCGTTCATGCCGTAAGCCATCTGCACGCGCCGAAGGTCTACGCCGGCCTCCAGGGCTTCGGCCTCGGCGTCGGTATCGGCACAGATGACGAAGAGCGCCACGGCGCAATAGGGTTTGCGCGGCGCGCCCGGCGTGAAGCGCTCGCGGTACGCCTGCGTAACGCGATGGCCATCATGGGCATTGATGAAGTGGGCGAAGCAGTAGCGCAGACCGAGCTGCGCGGCAAGCAGGCCACCGAACTCGCTCGAGCCCAGTACCCACAGCTCGGGGCGTGTTGCCACCGCCGGCTGCAGCAGCACGTCGCGGTATGGGTGATCGTCGGCCAGCGTGTCGTTGAATAGGCCGGCCAGCTCTGCCACCTGTTGCGGGAAGTGCTCGCCGGCGTCGTACGGCCCTTTCGCCACGGCGCGCGCCGTGCGCATGTCGCCGCCGGGGGCACGTCCGACGCCAAGGTCGATGCGATTCGGAAACAACGCCTCGAGCGTCAGAAATTGCTCGGCCAACTTGAACGGGCTGTAGTACGGCAGCATGACGCCGCCCGAGCCGACCCGCAGGTGCTTCGTCACGCTGGCGAGCCGGGCGATCATGACCTCCGGTGCCGGATTGGCCACACCACGCAATCCGTGATGCTCCGCGCACCAGTAGCGCGTGTAGCCCAGGTCGTCGGCGGCCTGCGCCAGTTCCACGGTCGCTGCGATGGCGTCCGCCACACTGTGGCCGTGAATTACGGGAGTTTGATCGAGGATCGACAGCTTGATGCGTGCCGCGGCCGTAGTCGTCATGAATTCGAGGCTCCAAGTCGATGGCGTCGGGCCATCGACGTCGTCGTGGTGCGGAATCAGTGGCCGCTGCCGGCGGACGAATCCGCCGGTGTCGCGACCGGGCCTGCGTGCGGCAGGCGCGCAATCATGAGAATCGCGACGATGCCGCCGAGGGCACCGCACAGGAAGATCGAGGCATAGCCGAAATAGTTGGCGACGAGACCGGCCATCGGACCGATCAGCCCAAGCGCCAGATCGAAGAATGCCGAGTAGGCCGCCAGCGCCGCGCCGCGGTTCTGCGGCGGGACCTGACGCAGCGCCTCCACGCCGAGGGCCGGGAAGACCAGCGAGAAGCCCACGCCGGTGAGTCCGGCGCCCACGAGGGCCATGTCCGGGTTCACCGCGCCCCACAGCAGGAACTGGCCGATGGCGCTGAACACGAGCGAGGCCATAGCCACGCGGCGTCCGCCGAATCGATCGACGGCGTGCGCGAGCACGATCCGTATGCCGATAAAGCATGCGCTATAGAGCGTGAGCGCGAACGCGGCACCCGACCAGCCGTGGCTCGCATAGTACAGCGTGATGAACGCGGCAATGACGGCATAGCCGATGCTGCCCAGCGTCATGGCCAGTCCCGGGCGCCATACCAGTCCCACCACACGGAAGAACGGCAAGCGATTCCCGCCAATGGGCGCGGCTGCTGGCAGACGCAGCGCGATCGCGAACGCGATGGCGGGCAGCGCGATGTTCACCAGCGAGACCGCCGTAAAGCCGGCCGATTGCAGCAGGTAGGCCCCGAACGGGGCACCGATGGCGATCGCCGTGTACATGGACACGCCTTGCCACGAAATCGCCTTGCTGGCGTGGGCGGCGCCGAGCAGGCCGATGCCCCACGACATGCCGCCGGTCAGGATCAGGCTTTCGCCGAAGCCGAGCACAACGCGTCCCGCGATGAGAATGCCCAGCGCAAGTGCCGGGTGCGGCACCATCGACGCCGCCAGATAGAGCACGCCCGCCACGCCGCAGCCGCACAGGCCGGTCAGCACGGCGCGGCGCGGGCCGCGGGTGTCGACGGTGCGTCCGGCGTAGGAGCGCAGCAGCAATGTGACGACCGACTGGATGCCGATGGTCACGCCCACCACGAAGGCGCCGTAGCCGAGCGTTTCGTGCACGTAGACCGGCAGTACGGGCAGCGGCATGCCGATCGTCATGAAACCGAAGAACATGATTGCGGCGAGCATGCTCAGGGTCCCGTAGACACTGACGGCGGGCCGCGCGGAGGTAGGAGGTTGCGTCATTGGGCTTGTTATTGTTTGCGATGGCCTTCGAGGGCCGACGGCGGAAGGGCCGAAGGGCCGCGGTGCTGAGGCCGTGACGTCGAGCGTTGCCGCCAGTCTGTCAGCGTCGTCGGACAACGACGATGACAGACGAGACACCGATGAGACGGTGTGCGGCACGTGGTTGGGCGCAGACGATCGTCAGCCCGGCGCGCGCGAGGGAAGCCGGGCGGCGATTTCGGCGATCAGGCGTTGGGCGAGCGATGCCTTGTCGGCACGCGGCAGGTGTTGCTGCCCGGCCTCGTCGAACAGGATGACCTCATTGTCGTCCTGCCCGAACGTGGCCGGCCCGAGATTGCCGACGAGCAGCGGCACCTGCTTGCGTTTGCGCTTCTGGGCGCCATGCGTCTCCAGATCGCCTGACTCGGCTGCGAACCCCACGCAGTAGGGCGGCGTCGGCAGCTGCGCGACGGCCGCGAGGATGTCGGGGTTCTGCACGAATTCGAGCGTCGGCACGTCGGCGTCGCCCGCCTTCTTGATCTTGTCGCGGGCCACATCGCGCACGCGCCAATCGGCCACGGCGGCCACCGCGATGAAGATGTCGTTGTGCGAGATGTCGGCCATCACGGCGTCATACATTTGCTGCGCCGTCTGGACGTTGCGGCGCGTGACACCGTAGGGCGTCGCCAGCGAGCACGGGCCGGCGATCAGATGCACCTCGGCACCGGCCTGCGCCGCGGCACGCGCGAGCGCGAAGCCCATCTTGCCGCTGGACAGGTTGGTCAGGCCGCGGACCGGGTCGATGGGCTCGAAAGTCGGGCCGGCGGTAATTAGCACGCGGCGCCCGGCGAGTCGCTTGGGCTGGAAGAAGCTGGCAAGCGCCTCGAACAGGTCCTCCGGTTCGAGCATTCGTCCGTCGCCGATTTCGCCGCAGGCCTGCTCGCCGCTGCCGGGGCCGAGGATCGCGACGCCATCGCCGCGCAGCGTCGCCGCATTGCGCTGAGTGGCCGGGTTGGCCCACATCTGACGGTTCATCGCGGGCGCCACCAGCAGCGGGCAATCGCGCGCCACGCACAGCGTGGACAGCAGATCGTCCGCCATGCCGTGCGCGAGCTTGGCGAGAAAGTCGGTGGAGGCCGGGGCGATGAGAATGGCGTCGGCCTCGCGCGAGAGGTCGATGTGCGCCATGTTGTTGTCGATGCGGCCATCCCACTGACTGGTGAAGACCGGGCGGCCCGAGAGCGCCTGCATCGTGAGCGGGGTGATGAATTGCGTGGCGGCCTCGGTCATCACGACCTGCACCGTCGCACCGGCCTTGATGAGCAACCGGGTGAGTTCGGCCGACTTGTAGCAGGCAATGCCGCCGGTCAGGCCGAGAACGATGGTCTTGCCCGCAAGTTCACCGCGATCCATAGGAAGTGCCTCCTCCAAAGTGCTGCGCGGCGCCTCCTGGGCGCCGCGACGGTGTTTTGCCTCGATCCGCGGTGCGCTATTTGCCGCGCCGCACGCGTCGCAGCTCGTCGATCACCAGCAGTACGGCGCCCACGCAAATTGCCGAGTCAGCCATGTTGAACGCCGGCCAATGCCAGCCGCCGACGTGAAAGTCCAGAAAGTCGATCACGTGGCCGTAGATCACCCGATCGATCACGTTGCCCAGCGCGCCGCCCAGAATCAGCGAGAGCGACAGGCAGAACATCTTCTGGCCGTGATGGCGCTTGAGCAGGAAGATGATCACGGTCGCCGCCACCAGACCGAGCAGCGTGAAGAACCAGCGCTGCCAACCGCCCGCGGCCGCCAGGAAGCTGAACGCCGCGCCCTTGTTGTACACCAGCACCAGATTGAAGAACGACGTCAACGGATGAAACTCGCCGTACTGGAACGTCTTCAGAATCGTCAGCTTGGTGACCTGATCGATCAGGATCGCGATGACCGCGACCCCAAGCCACGGGGCCAAGCCATAAGCGGCGCCACCCCGCGCGCCCCCATTGCCATTGCTGCGTCGTGCGCCCGTACGGGCGCCTGCCTTGCTTGCCATTATGCCGCGCTCCGGTGTTCGCCGCTGCCGAACAGATTCGACACGCAGCGGCCACAAAGGGTGGGATGGGCCGCGTCTGCGCCCACGTCTTCGCGATAGTGCCAGCAACGCTCGCACTTCTGGTGCGAGGACGGCGTGACCATCACGCCTTCGTCGGCTTCGGTCGCCACCTGCGTGACGGCCGCCGCCGATGTGATCAGCACGAAGCGCAGGTCGTCGCCGAGGCTCGCCAGCACCTCGTACTTGCGCCCCGAGACGCGCACGTCGACTTCGGCCTGCAGCGACGAACCGATCTGCTCCGCCGCGCGTGCCTCTTCGAGCGCCTTGGTGACGTCGCCGCGCACCGTGCGCAGGAGGTACCACTTCTCAAGCAGACGCGAGCCTTCCGCGACGTCCGGATAAGCGTAGTACGTCTCCGTGAAGATCGTGTCATTGCCCGGCTGGAACACCTGCCATGCTTCTTCGGCCGTGAACGACAGGAACGGGGCCATGAGCTTGAGCAGGCCATGCGTGATGTGGTACAGGGCGTTCTGGGCGGCGCGGCGGGCCGGCGAGTCCGGTGCGCTCGTGTACAGACGATCCTTCAGAATGTCGAGGTAGAAGCCGCCGAGGTCCTCGGAGCAGAACGTCTGGAGCTTGGCCACGACCGGATGGAACTCGTAGCGGTCGTAGTGGCCGAGCACTTCGGTTTGCAGCGACTGGGCCAATGCCACGGCGTAGCGGTCGATTTCCAGCCATTGGTCGGCCGGCAGCGCGTGCTTCGCGTGGTCGTAATCGGCCAGATTCGAGAGCAGGAAGCGCAGCGTGTTACGGATACGGCGATACCCTTCGGTGACGCGCTTGAGGATTTCGTCCGAGATCGACAGCTCGCCCGAGTAATCGGTCGACGCCACCCACAGGCGGATGATTTCGGCACCGAGCTTGTCTGCGACGTCTTGCGGCAGAATCGTGTTGCCGATCGATTTCGACATCTTGCGGCCCTGACCGTCGACCGTGAAGCCGTGCGTGAGCAGCGCCTTGTACGGCGGGCGGCCGTCGATCATCGAGGCCGTGAGCAGCGACGAATGGAACCAGCCGCGGTGCTGATCCGAGCCTTCCAGATACAGGTCGGCCGGGAAGCCCAGCTCATGCGCGTGCGAGCCGCGCAGCACATGCCAGTGCGTCGTGCCCGAGTCGAACCACACGTCGAGCGTGTCGCGGTTCTTCACGTAATCCTTGGCCTCGTCGCCGAGCAGCTCCACCGGGTCGAGCGTTTGCCACGCTTCGATGCCTTCGGTTTCCACGCGCTTGGCCACGGCTTCGAGCAGTTCCGGGGTGCGCGGATGCAGCGCGCCGGTTTCCCTGTGCACGAAGAAGGCCATCGGCACGCCCCATTGGCGCTGGCGCGAGAGCGTCCAGTCCGGGCGGTGCGCGATCATGTTGTGCAGACGCTGCTTGCCCCACGCCGGGAAGAACTCGGTGGCTTCGATGCCGGCGAGCGCGATCTCGCGCAGGGTGTTGCCGCCGCCCGGCGCGCCGTCGACCGGCTTCACGTCCATGCCCGCGAACCACTGGTTCGTCGCGCGATAGATGATCGGGGACTTGTGACGCCAGCAGTGCATGTAGCTGTGCGTGTACTTGAACGAGTGGAACAGTGTACCGGCTTCGCGCAGCGCTTCGACGATCTGCGGGTTGGCGTCCCAGATCGACTGGCCGCCGAACAGCGGCAGGCTGTCCTGATAGTGTCCGTCGCCCAGCACCGGCATGCGGATATCCGCGTCGGACATGCCATGCGCCTTGCACGACACGAAGTCTTCCACGCCATAGGCGGGGGCCGAGTGGACGATGCCCGTCCCCGTTTCGGTCGTCACGTAGTCGCCGAGATAGACCGGCGAGGTGCGCTCGTAGCCGGCGTCGGCCGTCGACAAGGGGTGACGGAAGCGGATCAGCGAGAGCGCTTCGCCCTTCGTGCGCGCGACGATGTCGCCGTGCAGGCCGTAAGTCTTCAGGCAGTCTTCAACGCGTTCGCTTGCCAGAATCAGCAGACCGCGCTCGGTCGAGACCAGCGCGTATTCGACTTCCGGGTGAACATTGAGCGCCTGGTTCGACGGGATCGTCCACGGGGTGGTCGTCCAGATGACGATGTGGCCGTCTTCGTGCGGCAGCTTCGGCAGGCCGAAGGCCTTCGCGACTTTCTCCGGCTCGGCGAAGGCAAAGCCGACATCGATGGCCAGATCGGTCTTGTCCTTGTACTCGACTTCCGCTTCGGCGAGTGCCGATCCGCAGTCGAAGCACCAGTTCACCGGCTTCAGGCCACGGTAGACGTAGCCGTTCTCCATGATCTTCGCGAGCGCACGAAGCTCGTTCGCTTCGTTCGAGAAGTTCATGGTCTTATACGGGTTGTCCCAGTCGCCGAGCACGCCCAGACGCTTGAAGTTGGGCTTCTGGCGTTCGATCTGTTCCGCCGCGTAGGCGCGCGCCCTTTCCTGTACTTCGCGCACCGGCAGGTGCTTGCCGAACTGCTTTTCGATCTGGATTTCGATCGGCATGCCATGGCAATCCCAGCCCGGTACATAGGCGGCGTCGAAGCCCGCCAGGCTGCGTGCCTTGACGATCATGTCCTTGAGGATCTTGTTGACCGCGTGGCCGAGGTGGATGTCCCCGTTGGCATACGGCGGGCCGTCATGCAGGATGAACTTCGGACGGCCTTTGCTTGCGCGGCGGATCTTGTCGTAGATCTTCTTGTCCTGCCATTGCTTGACCCACTGAGGCTCGCGCTTGGGCAGATCGCCGCGCATCGGGAACGGCGTGTCCAGCAGGTTGACGGGATATTTGCTCGGGGCTTTCTTTTCGCTCATGGGGCTTCGCTACGAATTTGGAATATCAGGTGTAGGGCGCTCGCGCCGTTGGCGTTGCAGGCGGGCCTTGTGGGCCGGAAGCGGCAACGCCCGGGCAGGTGCCAGTGGCGGCGGCGGGCCGCGCGCGAGGCGCTGGGCGCCGGCGCACGCGGGCGAAGATCAACTAATTCGGTCGGTAGCCGAGGTGGCAAAGTCGCGTCGTGCGCTCGGGCTGTTGGCATCAAGCGCATGCGCGAAGTAGGCGCGCGCCTCGCGCGTGTCTTGCGCGATGGCCGCTTCCAGTTCGGCCAGACCGTCGAATTTGGCTTCGTCACGCAGCTTCTGCAAGAATTCCACACGCACCAGCTTGCCATAACAATCGCCGTCGAAATCGAGCAGGTGGACTTCGAGCAGCACGCGCCCGGAATCGTCCACGGTCGGGCGCCAACCCAGGCTGGCCACGGCGGGCAGCGGTCGGTCCGCCAGGCCATGCACCTGCACGACGAAAATTCCCGTCAACGCCGGATGCTTGTGGGCGATGCGCAGATTGAGCGTCGGGAAGCCCAGCTTGCGGCCGAGCTTCATGCCATGCACGACGTGGCCCGTGATCGCGTACGGACGGCCGAGCAGCGCGTGGGCGCGCTCGAAATTGCCGTCGGCGAGCGCCGTGCGCACTTCGGAGCTGGAAATCCGCACGCCGTCGTGTGCGAAGGTCGGCATTTGTTCGACGACGAAATCGAAGCGACGGCCGGCATCGCGCAAATATTCGATGTCGCCCGCGCGTTTCGCGCCGAAGCGGAAGTCGTCGCCCACGAGCAGCCAGCGGGTGTGCAACCCGTCGACGATGATATTGCGCACGAAGTCTTCAGGCGACTGGCCGGCGAAATGGGCGTTGAAGTGTTCCACCACCAGGCGGTCGACCCCATGCGAGCGAAGCGCCTCGAACTTGTCGCGCAGGTTGGAAATGCGCGCGGGCGCCCGGTCGGGCATGAAATACTCACGGGGATGCGGCTCGAACGTCATCACGCACACCGGTAGGCCGCGTGCGGCCGCCGAGGCGCGAACGCGAGCGAGCAGCGCCTGGTGGCCCAGGTGCACGCCGTCGAAATTGCCGATCGTCAGCACGCAGGGCGCTTTGCTCTGCGCGTTGGGTAGACCCCGGAAGACTCGCACGATAATGGAAGCGTCAGGTCAGGACGTCGAATTGAGCGTTGGTGGATAATCCCGCGCGGCGCGGATGCGAAGACCCACCGGCCTGCGGCGACGGGGCGAGCCCAGGGCGGCGCAGGACGGCCGATCCGACATTGCGGCGCCGCAGAACGTTGAATTATAAACGCTTCGGGGCCATCGCGGCGCACGACGCGGTCAATGCCACGTGTCTGGTGCGTCGCACCAATGATAAAATCCTGCGATGAAGAACATTGTCATCCTGATTTCCGGACGAGGCAGCAACATGCAGGCCATCGTCCGTGCCTGTACCGCAGAAGGCTGGCCGGCCCGCGTGGCGGCCATCATCACCAATCGCGCCGACGCCGAAGGCCTGGCATTCGCCCAGGAAAACGGCATCGCTACGGCCGTGGTGCCCAGCCAGGGCAAGACGCGCGAGGCGTTCGACGCCGAACTTGCCGCCGAGATCGATCGCCATCAGCCCGATGTGGTGGTGCTCGCCGGCTTCATGCGCATTCTGACGCCGGGCTTTACCGAGCGCTACGCCGGCCGACTCCTGAACATTCACCCGTCGCTGTTGCCTGCCTTCCCGGGTCTGCAAACGCACGCCCGCGCGCTCGACGCCGGCTGCAAGGTCGTGGGCGCAACCGTGCATTTCGTCACGGCCGAGCTCGATCACGGCCCGTACATCCTGCAGGCGGCCTTGCCGGTGCGGGCAGGAGACACCCCCGAGACGCTGGCCGAGCGCATTCTGCCGCTGGAACACATCATTTATCCGCGCGCCGTGCGCTGGTTCGTGGAAGATCGTCTGGTCGTGGCCGATGGCCGCGTGACGACCACGCCCGGGGCCGACGGCACGCCCGATCCGCAATGGCTTTTTGGTGAGGACGCATGAGCACCCGCCCGACACAGCGCCGCGATGGCGCCAATCAATCCGGTCATCGCGCCGGTGGCCGATCCACCGATACCCGTCAGCCGTCAAAGGGCGGGCAGGCGGGAGAGCGTCAGGAGCGATATGTCCGCCCTGACCGCTACGACCGTTCACGCAACGATCGCCGCCCGGAGGCGCCGCCCGCCGAGACGGCCCGCATGCGCGGCGAGCACCTGTCGCCCGCACTCTTCGAGCACACGCAACGCCTGCTCGGCAGCGTGCTGACGTTCAGCGGTCCGGCCGATACGCTTGTGAGCACGTACTTCCGCGCCAACGCCAAGCTGGGCCACCGCGAGCGCGGTGTGCTGGCGGAAACGGTCTTCGCCATTCTGCGCCGCAAGCTCGAATTCGGTCAGCATGCAGGCAGTGGCTCCGGGCCGCTGGAGCGACGCCTGGCATTGCTCGGTCTGGCGTTCACGCGCGGTCTGGCGTCGGTGCAACTGGTGGCAACGCCCGATGAAGTCTCGTGGCTCGAGCACGTCGGTCAGATCGACCCGGCCAGCCTGTCTGCTCGCGTGCGCACCAATTTGCCGGAATGGCTCTATGAGCGTCTGGCCACGCGATTCGACGGCACTGAACTCGAAGCGCTCGCTGCGGCCCTTAACCAGCCCGCGCCGCTCGACTGCCGTGTGAACGTGGTCAAGGCGAACCGGGACGATGTGCTCGCGCAACTGCGTGCGGACGGCTTTTCGGCCGAGCCGACGCCGTTCGCGCCCAACGGCATTCGTCTGGCCGGCAAGCCTGCACTGCAAAAGCATCCGCTGTTCATTTCCGGTGCGATCGAAGTTCAGGACGAGGGAAGCCAGTTGCTGTGCCAATTGGTCGCGCCGCGTCGCGGGGAGATGATCGTCGACTTCTGCGCCGGGGCCGGCGGCAAGACGCTCGCCATCGGCGCGCAGATGCGTTCGACGGGGCGCCTTTACGCGTTCGATATCTCGGAAAAGCGCCTGGCGAAGCTCAAGCCGCGTCTGGCGCGCAGCGGCCTGTCGAACGTCTATCCGGTCATGATCGACAGCGAGAACGACAGCAAGATCAAGCGTCTGGCGGGCAAGATCGACCGCGTGCTGGTCGACGCCCCTTGCAGTGGGCTTGGCACGCTGCGTCGCAATCCGGATCTGAAATGGCGTCAGTCGCCACAGTCGGTCGCGGAGCTCACGCAAAAGCAGGCGTCGATCCTCGCGAGCGCAGCACGTCTGGTGAAGCCGGGCGGCCGTCTCGTGTACGCTACGTGCAGCCTGCTGAACGAAGAGAACAGTGCCATCGCCGAGGCGTTTGCGGCCGCACATCCGGATTTCGCGCTGTTACCGGCGAATGCGTTGCTTGCAGCGCAGAAAATCGACATCGACACGGGCGAGTATCTCGAATTGCTGCCGAACCGCCACGCGACCGACGGCTTTTTCGCCGCCGTGTTCGAGCGACGTTCGGCGTAACGCTGTGCTCGGCGTCGGCTAACAAAAAACAAGAAGAGAGAGAGCGATGCAGGAAAGTCCGGCTTTCGCGAGATTGGTGCGTGATGTCGTGCGTGATGTCGGCGAACCGCAGGTCGTCTGGCAGGTCGTGGCGCTCGCGCTCGCGCTTGTCGTTGCCTTCGTGCTGCGGCGCTGGATGATCGGCCGGCTCGACCGTCATTTCGAGCGTGTCGCACCGGCGCGCCGGGCGGGGTCGTCGAGCCTGCGTCGCGCCTTCTTCCCGATTTTCGGCTGGATCTGCGTGGCGCTCACGCGCGTGGTGCTGCAGGACTACACGCACGTCTCGCTGCTGATGCTCGCGGAGGTGCCGCTCTTCGGCACTGCGCTCATCTATCTGGCGTTTTATCTCGCGCGCCGATTGTTCGCGTCGTCTCCCCACGCGTCGGGGCTGCTGAAAGTCTTCGAGCGCGTTTTCACGGCGCTCGCCTGGCTGTCAATGCTGGCGTACGTGCTCGGTGTCCACGACGACATCCTGAAGTGGCTCGCCAGCGTGCGCTTCGCCGTGGGCTCGAGCCATCTGACGTTGCTCTCGATCCTCTCCGGCCTGCTCTGGATCGGCGTGACGCTCGTGCTGGCGATGTGGGTGGGGGCGCTGATTGAAGACCGGATCATGCGCACGGCCACGCTCGACGGCAATCTGAAGGTGGTGCTTTCGCGGCTGGTCAAGGGCGTGCTGACGCTGATTGCGGTGCTCACGACGCTGTCGTTCGTCGGCATCGACGTTACGGTGCTCGGGGTGTTCGGCGGCGCGCTCGGCGTGGGGCTGGGCTTCGGTTTGCAGAAGATCGCGTCGAATCTCGTGTCGGGCTTCATTATCTTGCTCGACCGCTCGGTGCGCATTGGCGACCTCATTACCGTCAGCCCGTACCACGGCACGGTTTCGCAGATCAATACGCGCTATACGGTCGTTCGGGGGCTGGACGGCGTCGAAGCCCTGGTGCCGAACGAGCAACTGGTGACGAACGTCGTCCAGAATCACTCCTTTACCGAGACCCGCGGGC
Source organism: Pandoraea sp. XJJ-1 (assembly GCF_026802345.1). NCBI lineage: Bacteria > Pseudomonadati > Pseudomonadota > Betaproteobacteria > Burkholderiales > Burkholderiaceae > Pandoraea > Pandoraea sp. XJJ-1. The sequence continues at coordinate 4,213,190 of NZ_CP113827.1, read as the reverse complement.
GCGCCAAGGTCAATGTGCAGGTGGCTTACAGTGCCGACGTCGAACTGGCGATGTCGCTGATGCTCAAGGCGGCCGTGGGCATTCCCCGCGTGTTGGCCGATCCGGCGCCTTCGGCGTTGTTGTTGAACTTCGGCGCGGATGGGATGGATCTCGAAATGGGCTTCTGGGTGCAAGATCCGGCTCAGGGCAGTGGCGCGATTCGTTCTGAGATCAATTTGCGGATTTGGCGCACTTTTCGTGAGCATGGTATTGAAATTCCGTATGCGCAGCGCGAAATACGCATTCTGAATGATTGGACCGATGGCGTGCCGGTCGGCGGTGCGCATCCGACGGTGTTGCCGGCAGAATCGTCTGAACGCGCGCCACAGCAGGCCGAAGACGGCGCCAAGCGGCCTGCATAGCCCGGAATTGATGCTTTTCCCCGGGGCAGCGGGTTGACCTGCGACAAAATGCGTGGCGGGGACGTTACACACGGGCGTCAGTCCGTCAGGTAAAATGCTTGCCAAACGATAAAAACCCGACGTTCACTGGCACGTTTTCCGCCCATCTCGCCCCGGCATTCAGCAACTTGCCGATCTTCAGCGAATCCAAGCGTCAAGCGAGCTCAAGAACGAGACCTGACGCGACGGCCATCGATGCCCTACCGGCCCGACAAGACAAGACACGGCAGCGATGCCGTGATTGCTACCGTATTGATTAGTTTGGAGTGATATTTTGCTGGACAGTCTCCTTGGATTCATCTCGACCGGCCTGCTCGACTGGAGCGGCTGGAAGATCACCTTGTTCACGTTGATCGTCACCCATGTGACGATCGCGGGCGTGACGATCTACTTGCACCGTTGCCAGGCGCACCGCGCGCTCGACGTGCATCCGATCGTCGCCCATTTCTTCCGTTTCTGGCTGTGGATGACCACTGGCATGGTCACCAGCGAGTGGGCTGCCATTCACCGCAAGCACCACGCCAAGTGCGAAACGCCGGAAGATCCGCACAGCCCGCAAACGCGCGGCCTGTGGAAAGTACTGGCCGAAGGGGCCGAACTCTATCGCGCCGAAGCGAAGAACGAAGAAACGCTGCGCAAGTTCAGCCACGGCACGCCGAACGACTGGATCGAGAATCATCTCTACAAGCGCTATCCGATTCTGGGTGTGAGCTTCATGATGATCATCGACATCGCCCTGTTCGGCGCGGTCGGCCTGACGGTGTGGGCCGTGCAGATGGTGTGGATTCCGTTCTGGGCGGCCGGCGTGGTCAACGGTCTGGGCCACTATTGGGGTTACCGCAACTTCAATTGCGCGGACGCGTCGACCAACCTGCTGCCGTGGGGCATCATCATCGGCGGTGAGGAGCTGCACAACAACCACCACACGTACGCGACGTCGGCCAAGCTCTCGAACAAGTGGTATGAGTTCGACATCGGCTGGCTCTATATCCGTGTGTTGTCTGCGCTGGGTCTGGCCAAGGTGAAGAAGATCGCGCCGACGCCGAAGCTCGCGAAGAACAAGGCAGCGTGCGACGATGACACGCTGCAGGCCGTGCTCTCGAACCGCTACGAAGTGATGGAGCGATACGCCAAGACATTCAAGCGTGCCTACGGTCAGGAACTGGCGCGCTTCAAGGAAAAGCGTCAGCTTGGCGAGTATCAGTTGCTGCGTGGCGCGAGCAAGTGGCTGCATCACGACGAAGCTTCGCTGCAAGAGCCGCAGAAACAACAGTTGGGCGAGATCTTCGCGCACAGCAATGCCGTCAAGACGTATTACGAACTGCGTCGTGAGCTGGCCGGCATCTGGGAGCGCTCGAATGCATCGCGCGAACAGCTCCTGGGCCAGTTGCAGAACTGGTGCCATCGCGCGGAACAGAGCGGTATTCACGCGCTGCAGGAGTTTGCGACGCGTCTGCGCCGTTACGCATGAACGGGCTCAGCCAGAAATTCGTTTTTGACGCATAATCAAAACCCCGCCAAGGCGGGGTTTTGTCATTCCCGGTCCCCCCGCGGGCCACGTGAAAATGAACGCCTCAATCAAATCCGTACAATTCGAGCGCCCCGCACCGAGCGGCGCCACGTGTGTTGCCCATGCGTGGGCACGGGTCCCGGATGCGCCATCGCAAGTAGAACGCGAAGCCCTCAAGGCCCGAATCAAGCGCCTGCTCGTAGAGCAGAATGCTGTGCTGGTGGCCCATTACTACGTCGACGCCGACTTGCAGGATCTCGCCGAAGAGACGGGCGGTTGTGTGGCTGACTCGCTCGAAATGGCCCGTTTCGGCCGAGACCATTCAGCCAAGACGCTCGTGGTGGCCGGCGTGCGTTTCATGGGCGAGACCTCGAAGATTCTGAGTCCCGAAAAACGCATTCTGATGCCCGATCTCGATGCGACCTGCTCGCTCGATCTCGGTTGTCCCGCCGACGAGTTCGCTGCATTCTGTGATGCGCATCCCGACCGAACGGTCGTCGTGTATGCGAATACCAGTGCTGCCGTGAAGGCGCGAGCCGACTGGATGGTGACGTCGTCGATCGGGTTGGAAATCGTGGCGCATCTGCACGCGCAGGGGAAGAAAATTCTCTGGGCGCCGGATCGTCATCTGGGCAGTTACGTCCAGAAGCAGACGGGCGCCGACATGCTCTTGTGGCAGGGCGCTTGCCTGGTGCACGACGAATTCAAGGGGACCGAGCTGGAAGTGCTGCGTCGGGAATTTCCGAACGCCAAGGTGCTGGTGCATCCGGAGTCGCCCGCCTCGGTCGTCGAACAGGCCGATGTGGTGGGTTCGACGTCGCAGATGATCACGGCCGCTCAGACGATGGCGGCAACCGAGTTCATCGTGGCGACCGACAATGGCATTCTGCACAAGATGCGCGCTGCGGCGCCGGGCAAGCGTTTCATCGAAGCGCCGACGGCCGGCAACAGTGCCACCTGCAAGAGCTGCGCGCACTGCCCGTGGATGGCGATGAACAGTTTGCAGAATCTGGCCGACGTACTGGCGTCGGGGCGCAATGAGATTCACGTGGATGCGGAGATCGGCCGCCGCGCCCACACCTGTATCGACCGAATGTTGAAGTTCGCCGAGGCGCGCAAGCAGAACGTCCGCGCCAGTGGCGATTTCGCGCGCGATGGTGCGCTGTTTGCCGGCGTGGGCCCCGCATGATGACGTCATCCAAAATGCTGAATACCGACGAGGCGCTCTCGCCCGATTTCGCCGCGTTCGGCGAGCCGCTCGAGGCGGCGCTCGCGCGCAACGTGCGCGACGCGCTCGCGGAAGACATCGGCGCCGGCGATTTGACCGGCTTGCTTGTACCGTCCGAGGAAATGGCGCACGCGCGCATCATCGTGCGTGAGTCGGCGGTGCTGTGCGGCGTACGTTGGTTTGAGCGCTGCATGCAAGGGGTCAATGCCTCGGTGCGCGTCCAGTGGCACTACCGGGAAGGCGAGCGCATGACGCCCGACTCGGCGGTGTGCGATATCCACGGCCCGGCGCGCGCGCTGCTCACGGGGGAGCGCACTTCGATGAACTTCCTGCAATTGCTTTCCGGCGTCGCGACGGCGGTGCGTCGTTATTCGGATATCGTCGAGGGCACGAAGGCGCGGGTGCTCGACACGCGCAAGACATTGCCGGGCCTGCGCCTCGCGCAGAAGTTCGCCGTGCGCGTGGGCGGCGGGGCGAATCAACGCCTGGCGCTCTACGATGGCATTCTCATCAAGGAAAACCACATCGCAGCGGCCGGCGGCATTCGGCAAGTGCTGGCGAACGCCGACCGTCTGGCCGACGGTGCGCCGGTGCAGATCGAGGTGGAGTCGCTCGAGGAGCTGGAAATGGCACTGGAATGCGGCGCGACCTCGATCCTGCTCGACAACTTCACCTTGGAAATGATGCGCGAGGCGGCACGCGTCACGGATGGCCGCGCCGTGCTCGAGGCTTCGGGCGGGATCCATCTCGAAACGCTGCGAGCGATTGCGGAAACGGGCGTCGATCGGATTTCCGTCGGTGCACTGACCAAGGATGTTCGCGCGACCGATTTTTCGATGCGGATTTTGGAGACGGTGGGGTAAGCGCCGTTCGCGCCTGTCATGCGCAAGATCGAAGGCCGCAGGGTTTCCCTCTGCGGCCTTTTTGCTTTCGCCGGTGCGGCGGTGTGCGTCGATCGGTGGCCGATCAGCGGGCGCGACGCGGTAACACGGGCGAAAGCACGGTCGGCAGGGCCTTCGGCAGGGTGTCGGGGAAGTCTCGCGAGAAGTGCAGGCCGCGACTCTCGTGGCGCGACAGGGCACTGTCAACGATCAACGACGCCACGTCGACCAGGTTGCGCAATTCCAACAGATCGCGGCTCACGCGGAAGTTTGCGTAGTACTCGGCAATTTCCTCGCGCAGCAGGGCGATACGATGCTGCGCCCGCTCCAGCCGCTTGGTCGTGCGCACAATGCCGACGTAGTTCCACATCATGCGGCGCAATTCGTCCCAGTTATGCGCGACCACCACTTCTTCGTCGGCATCCGAGACACGGCTCTCATCCCACGCCGGGACGTCTTCTGCCGGCGGCGGCGTCGCTTCGTCCCGTTGAATATCTTCGGCAGTGGCCTTGCCGAGTACCAGGCATTCCAGCAGCGAGTTGCTGGCAAGGCGGTTGGCGCCATGCAGGCCGGTGTAGGTGGCTTCGCCGACGGCATGGAGTCCTGGCAGGTCCGTGCGGCCGCGCATGTCGGTGACGATGCCGCCGCACGTATAGTGTGCTGCCGGCACCACCGGAATCGGTTGCTTCGTGATGTCGATGCCCAGTTCAGCGCAGCGCGCCAGAATCGTGGGGAAATGCTCGTGCAGGAATTCGGGGCTTTGGTGGCTGATGTCGAGATACACGCAGTCCAGACCGTGCCGCTTCATCTCGAAATCGATGGCGCGCGCCACGATGTCGCGCGGTGCCAGCTCGGCGCGCGGATCGTGTTGCGGCATGAAGCGAGTGCCGTCGGGCAACACCAGGCGTCCGCCTTCACCGCGCACGGCTTCCGTGATCAGGAACGACTTGGCGTACGGATGATAAAGACAGGTCGGGTGGAACTGGATGAACTCCATGTTCGCGATGCGGCAACCGGCACGCCACGCCATCGCGATGCCGTCGCCGGTCGCGGTGTCGGGATTCGTCGTGTAGAGATACACCTTGCCCGCGCCGCCCGTGGCCAGCACCGTGTGCCGCGCCGTCATGGCGTGGACCTCGCCGGTGCCGAGATCCTGCACGTAAAGGCCTTGGCAATGACGCCCGGCTGTCGGTGCCGCATCGGCACGGTCGGAGGTGATCAGATCGACCGCGAAGTGATTCTCGAAGACGGTGATATTCGGATGCTGGCGCACGCGTTCGGTGAGCGTGGCGATCACGGCGTGCCCAGTGGCGTCGGCGGCATGAATGATGCGGCGGTGGCTATGGCCGCCTTCGCGCGTCAGATGGAAGCCGAGTTCGGCGGCGTCGTCGCGGGTGAACGGCACGCCTTGCGCGATGAGCCATTCGATGGCTTCGCGGCTGTGTTCGACGATGAATCGCGTGGCGGCTTCGTCGCACAGGTCGGCGCCGGCGATGAGGGTGTCCGCAACATGCTCGTCGACGCTATCGGTCGAGTCGAGCACGGCGGCGATGCCGCCCTGTGCCCAGTCGCTGGCCCCTTCGGGCATGGGGCGTTTGGCGACCAGCGCTACGCGGCAGGTTTTGGCCAGGTGCAGGGCGACGGACTGGCCGGCGAGCCCACTGCCGACGATGACGACATCGAAATTCATGATACGCGCGCTCTCTGGAATCGACGCCACGGGCGTGGTGCCATTCTCGTGATGGGAAATGAGCCAGTATAGCGAGTCAATACGCGCGCGACACATGACCCTATGCGCACATCGGAGAAATTCTATGTTGCGTGACTACGCATAGCGTAGCGTTGCGAATTTCGGGACGCCCAAACGAAAAACCCCGCCTGTGGCGGGGTATCGAACGCAGCAGCGAACCGCTGCGAGAAAACCTGTTGATCTTATTTGATCTTGGTTTCCTTGTAAGCCACATGCTTACGAGCCACCGGATCGAACTTGCTGATTTCCATCTTTTCCGGATGGGTACGCTTGTTCTTGGTGGTCGTGTAGAAATGACCCGTGCCAGCGGTCGATTCCAGCTTAATCTTGTCGCGAGCGCCTTTTGCCATGATGATCTCCTAAAACTTAGATGGCGTTGCGCGAACGCAGGTCCGCCAGAACGGCGTCGATGCCGTTCTTGTCGATCAGGCGCAGGCCGGCCTTCGAAATGCGCAGGCGCACAAAGCGGTTTTCGGTCTCAACCCAGAACCGGCGATTTTGCAAGTTCGGAAGAAAACGACGCTTGGTTTTGTTGTTGGCGTGGGAAACGTTATTGCCGACCATCGGCGCTTTCCCGGTCACTTGACATACGCGTGCCATGAAGCACTCCTAACCCAGAATTCTGTGTAAAAAAAGGTGAGTCGAAAAGACAGACCGCGATGATACCACAAAAATCCCAGACAAATCAATCGCTTTCGCGATGCAGGATGCGAGTCCCTGGCGGGAAACGTCTGTCGGAGATTCGGGAAGGGACGGATTATAGCGCAAGCGCTGCGCGAACGCGACCCAACTGCCAAAATTCTGTGCAGATGTTGTTGTGGGGTGTCACAGCTCGCCGTTCTCCGCGAGTGAATACACGCGGGTTCCGGCCACGATGAAGTGGTCGAGCAGCCGGATTTCCAGCAGCGCCAGCGCGTCGCCCAACTGGCGCGTGAGCGCCAGATCGGCCGCACTTGGGGTAGGCACGCCGGACGGATGATTGTGCGCGACGATGACGGCCGCCGCGTGCACGTCGAGCGCGGCGCGCACAATCTCGCGCGGATAGGCGCAGGTCTGGGTGAGCGTTCCCTCGAACATGACGCGCGTGCTGATCAGCCGATGCGCGGCATCCAGAAAGAGGCACGCGAAGCGCTCGCGCGACCGATCCTGCAATGTGAGGCGCAGATAGTCGTGCACGCGCGCCGGAGAATCGAGCAGATTGCCGGACTGCATGCCTTCTCCCAGCATGCGGCGCGCCACTTCGAGGGCGGCCTGAAATTGCAGAATTTTGGCCTGACCTAGCCCCGGAATTTGCCGTAACGTCTCGAAGGGCGTGGCGAGCAGCCGAGTCAGCGATCCGCTTCGCGCCAGCAATTCGCGACCTAGATCGACGGCATTGCGCCCGTGCGAGCCCGTCCGCAACAGGATGGCGAGCAACTCGGCATCGGACAGCGCACCGGCACCGCGGGCCAGCATTTTTTCACGGGGACGCTCGGCGAGCGGCCATTGAGCGATGGACATGACGACTCCAAGGAGGGACACCATCGCGCGCATGATCGCGGGTGCCACGAATATCACAAACGATGCCGTCGACAGGAAAAAATCGGGGCTGCTTCGATGGGGAGCCGGACGCGCAACGCGCCGTCCTTTACAATATTAGCTTGACCTTGCTGTGAGACCCCCATGAGTTCTGCCGTAACCCCTGTGGTTCAAGACGATTCCTATCTGACGCTCCACTACCGGATCGCCGCCCCCGACGGCGCGGACATTGTCAACACTTTTGAAGGTACGCCGGCGACGCTGCAACTCGGCGGCGGCCAGATGGCGCCGACGTTGGAGCAGTCGCTGCTGGGGATGACGGTCGGGGCGCGCCGCCGGACCGAGCTGGCGCCGGAGCAGGCATTCGGCCCGCGCAACCCGGAGCTGCTGCAACGCGTTTCGATGAAGACGTTGCAGGAAAACAGCAATTTTGGCGAAGCCTATAGCGTTGGCGATCTGGTCGAGTTCAACGCGCCGAGCGGCGGCCGCTATGCGGGCATCCTGCGAGAGTTGGGTGACGGCTGGGCCTTGTTCGACTTCAACCATCCGCTGGCCGGCCAGCCGATCGTGTTCGAAGTCCAGATTATCGGCATTCTGTAGGAATCGAAATGAGCGCCACCCAAGTCGTAGCACCGACCCTGTCGGATGCGGAAATTCTTCTGGCCCAGCCGCGCGGTTTTTGCGCGGGCGTCGACCGCGCGATCGAGATTGTCGAGCGCGCGCTCGCGATGTACGGCGCGCCGATTTACGTGCGCCACGAGATCGTGCACAACGCCTATGTCGTTGACAACCTGCGTAAGCAGGGCGCGATTTTCGTCGAGGCGCTGACCGACGTGCCGGCGGGCAACACGCTGATTTTCAGTGCCCATGGTGTGTCGCAGGCCGTACGGGCCGAGGCGGAAGCGCGCGGCCTGCGCATCTTCGATGCCACCTGCCCGCTCGTCACCAAGGTGCACGTCGAAGTCGCGAAGATGCGTAGCCAAGGGCTCGAGATCATCATGATCGGCCACAAGGGGCACCCGGAAGTGGAGGGCACGATGGGGCAGTCGGGCGAGGGCATGTTCCTCGTCGAGACGATCGACGACGTGCTGGCGCTCCAGGTCGCCGATGAGAGCAAGCTCGCCTATGTGACGCAGACGACGCTATCCGTCGACGACGCCGCCGAGGTGATCAATGCACTCAAGCAGCGTTTCCCTTCGATTACCGAGCCGAAGAAGCAGGATATTTGCTACGCCACGCAGAATCGCCAGGATGCAGTGAAGTTCATGGCGCCGCAGTGCGACGTGGTGGTCGTCGTTGGTAGCCCGAACAGTTCCAACTCCAATCGCCTGCGCGAAGTGGCCGAGAAGATGGGCGTGCCCGCGTACATGATCGATGCGCCGGAGCAACTCAAGCCGGAGTGGTTCGACGGCAAACGCCGGATTGGCGTGACGGCGGGGGCGTCGGCCCCGGAAGTGCTGGCGCAATCGATCGTTTCGCGTCTGCGTGAGCTGGGCGTCAATCAGGTCAAAGTGCTCGATGGCGTGGAAGAAAATATTGCGTTCCCGCTTCCGAAGGGTCTTGTGCCGGTGGCGGCCGGCTAAGCGCCGTCGTCGCAACAATGCCGATCGGCCAGCGGTAACCCCGCATGGCTGACAAACCGGGTGCCATATTACGTGGCCCCGGGTTTTTTTTGCCTCCTTCCTTTGCCTCGCCTCCCCGCGCCGGATTCCCCACGACCCCGCGCGTCGACCCTCCCTGACGCAAGCGCCGCGTCGCTCACCGAATCGCAGATCGCGCTCGGGATTCGTCTTGCGGAATCTATGCAAAATCAAATTGAATTTCGCGGATAATCCGCGCGACGCATTTCATCGATTTTGGCGTCTTGTTAGATAAAACTTGTCGACTCGACACGCAATTCAGCGAATACAGAATTGATTGAGCAATTAGCATTCGCTTTCCAGAAAATCAATTATTTATTTATTCCCTTAATTAGAACAAGCGCTCCAGATAGCGCGGGCATGCAACTTGCATATCTAGTTATTGCTGTGTCCGAGCCCATGACTGGTGCATCGGTTGCACCATGACGTTACCCGCACCGGTGGGCACGGTGTGTAAAACCTTTAACCAATCCGGGGTTGCGCTTTTGAAAAAATCGGGTTGCACAAGTCGGTATAAAACCTTAGGCCTCCATTATGGAAAACCCTGTGGCGGCGAGCATCGCATCCGCAAAGAATGGAGTTACAATGCGCGCGTTTCGCATACGAAACGTTGAATTGGCGTTACTGGCGTTATTCATCCGCCGACAATTTGGAGATAATCACATGCAACTCAAGTTCGCGAAGGTACTGCCCGTCGTTGCCGCAGTGACGCTGTTGGCGGCATGCGGTCAGAAGGAAGAAAAGCAGGCCGATTCGGGCGCCGCTTCGGCGCCCGCCGCGACGACTGCCGCCAGCGGGGGCGGCGATGCGGTTGTAGTTAAAATTGGTCACGTTGCGCCGCTGACGGGCCAAATTGCTCACTTGGGCAAAGATAACGAAAATGGTGCACGCCTCGCTATCGAAGAAGCCAACAAGGCGGGCCTGACCATCGACGGCAAGCCGGTCAAGCTCGAACTGCTGGCTGAAGATGACGCGGCCGATCCGAAGACCGCAACGCAGGTCGCCCAGAAGCTCGTCGACGAGAAGGTCGTTGCCGTGGTGGGCCACTTGAATTCGGGCACCACGATCCCGGCCTCGAAGATCTATAGCGATGCTGGCATCGTGCAGATCTCCCCGTCGGCCACTAACCCGGCCTACACCCAGCAGGGCTTCAAGACGGCCTATCGTGTGGTGGCTACCGACGCTCAGCAGGGCCCGGCACTGGCCAACTACGCGACCAAGGCATTGGGTGCCAAATCGGTGGCCATCGTCGATGACGCAACGGCCTACGGCAAGGGCTTGGCCGACGAGTTCGAGAAGACCGCGAAGGCTAACGGCCTGAAGGTGCTCTCGCACGACGCGACCAACGACAAGGCCACGGACTTCCGCGCGATTCTGACGAAGATCAAGGGCGAGCGTCCGGACATCATCATGTACGGCGGTATGGACGCGACCGGCGGCCCGTTCGCCAAGCAGTCGAAGGAACTGGGCATTGGTGCCAAGGTGCTGGCCGGCGACGGCGTGTGTACCGACAAGGTGGCCGAACTGGCCGGCGACGCGATCGACAACATCGTCTGCTCGGAAGCGGGTATGGCGCTGTCGAAGATGGAAGGCGGCGCGGACTTCTCGAAGCGTTATGAAGCCCGTTTCAACCAGCCGATCCAGATCTACGCCCCGTTCACGTATGACGCTGTCAACGTGATCATCGACGCCATGAAGCGTGCCAACTCGACCGATCCGGCCAAGATCCTGGCCGCCATGCCGGCCACCGACTACAAGGGCGTTATCGGCCACATCGCCTTCGACAGCAAGGGCGACATGAAGGAACCGGTGATCACGCTCTACAACTACAAGGACAAAAAGAAGAGCGTGCTTGACGTGGTGAAGATGTAACTCTAAGGCATTTGCGCCATGAAACGGCACCGCTGCCTACCCGTTCGGTGCCGTTTCGATCTCTGCGGAAATACGCCGTGCCTGCATGACGGGCACGGCCCCCCCTCCTGACACAGGATTACGCCTCATTACCCGCAATTCTCTCGACCCCCTCGCGCGCCCGATCGGGCAAGCGTGTCGAGAGCCCGTTCTCGGGACAAGGAGTTAGCTTCATGGATATCTTTATCCAACAAATCTTGAACGGCCTCGTGCTTGGTAGCGTCTACGCGATCATTGCACTGGGCTATACGATGGTCTATGGCATTTTGGGCATCATTAATTTCGCCCACGCCGACGTGATGATGATCGGCGCGATGGTCGCGCTATCCACCATCAATCTCTTGTTGAAAATCGCGCCGGACATGAACCCGGCGCTCATGCTGGCCATTGCCACGCTCGTGTGTATGCCCGTGTGTGCCTTGACCAACTTCGTGATCGAGCGCGTGGCCTACCGGCCGTTGCGCAATGCGCCGCGTCTGGCGCCGCTGATCACCGCGATCGGTGTGTCGCTGCTCTTGCAGACGATCGCCATGCTGATCTGGTCGCGCAACCCGCTCTCGTTCCCGCAACTGCTGCCGACCGACGCCATGACCGTGATTCCGCAACACGGCGACCAAATCGGCGCCGTGACCAACGGCACGGGTGTCGTGATCGTGGTCGTTGCCTTCCTCGTGATGTTCGGTCTCACGCAGCTTGTGAACCGCACCAAGCTTGGCCGCGCCATGCGGGCCACCGCGGAAAATCGCAACGTCGCCGGCCTCATGGGCGTGAACCCGAACTTCGTGATCTCCGCAACGTTCGCGCTGGGCGGTGGGCTCGCGGCGCTCGCGGGCGTAATGATGGCGTCGAACTACGGCAACGTGCACTTCTACATGGGCTTCATTCCCGGGATGAAGGCGTTCACGGCGGCGGTGCTGGGCGGTATCGGCAACCTGCAGGGCGCGATGGTCGGCGGTGTGTTGCTGGGCCTGATCGAAGCGCTGGGTGCGGGGTACATCGGGGATCTGACCGGTGGTGTGTTCGGCAGTAACTATCAGGACGTGTTCGCTTTCATTGTCCTGATCGCGGTGCTCGTGTTCCGTCCGAGTGGTTTGCTCGGCGAGCGCGTGGCGGATCGTGCATAAGCGGGGAGAAACGACATCATGAATCAACCCGTGCAAACCTCCACTGGCGAGGCCACGCAGATCTCTGCGGCGGCGGCCACGCGCAAGGCCTATCGCGGCCTCGCATTCTTCCTCATTGCGGCGATTGTCGCGCCGGTGCTCGTCGGCTACGCCGGCGGCAACTACTGGGTGCGCGTGCTCGACTTCGCGCTGCTCTACATCATGCTCGCGCTGGGCCTGAACATCGTGGTGGGCTTCGCCGGCCTGCTCGACCTGGGGTACATCGCGTTCTATGCCGTGGGTGCGTACGTCACCGCTTTCCTCAGCTCGCCTCACCTCACGCTCCACTTCGCGTGGATCGCGCATCTGTTCCCGGGGGGGCTGCATGTGCCGATATGGTTCACGATTCCGATCGGGGCGGCGGTCGCGGCCACGTTCGGCATCCTGCTCGGCGCGCCGACGCTTCGTCTGCGCGGCGACTATCTGGCCATCGTGACACTGGGCTTCGGCGAGATCATCCGTATCTTCATGAACAACCTGGACCGGCCGGTGAACATCACCAACGGCCCGAAGGGGATCACCGGCATCGAGCCCGCGTCGTTTGCCGGCTTCGATTTCTCGAAGGTGCACAACTTCTTCGGGATCCAGGTCGCTTCGGTGTACATGTATTACTACCTGTTCGTCTTCCTGGCGCTGTTGATCGCGTTCGTCTGCGTGCGTTTGCAGCACTCGCGCATCGGACGCGCCTGGGTGGCCATCCGTGAAGACGAAGTTGCCGCCAAGGCGATGGGTATCAACACGCGCAACATCAAGCTGCTCGCGTTTGCCATGGGCGCGTCGTTCGGTGGTGTGGCCGGCGGCATGTTCTCGGCGTTCCAGGGCTTCGTCTCGCCCGAGTCGTTCACCTTCTGGGAGTCGATCATTGTGCTCTCGATGGTGGTGCTCGGCGGCATGGGCCACATTCCGGGGGTGATCCTGGGCGGTATCCTGCTCTCGGCGTTCCCGGAAGTTCTGCGCTCGACCATGGGCCCGTTGCAAACGAGCCTGTTTGGCAGCGTCATCGTCGATCCCGAAGTGATCCGGCAGTTGCTGTACGGTCTGGCCATGATCCTGATCATGCTGTACCGTCCGGCCGGCCTGTGGCCGTCGCCGCGTCCAGAAGAGCGGACACTGTAAGTTGAGGGAGATGACCTGACTATGAGCGAACAAATTCTTCTGTCCGTCAAGGGCGTGAACAAGCGCTTCGGCGGTCTGCAGGCCCTCACCGATGTGGGCCTGGAGATCAAGCCGGGGCAAATCTACGGGCTGATCGGCCCGAACGGTGCCGGCAAGACCACGTTCTTCAACGTGATCACCGGCCTTTATACGCCGGACTCCGGCGAATTCAGGCTCGATGGTTCGGCCTACAAGCCGACCGCCGTGCACGAAGTGGCGAAGGCGGGGATTGCCCGTACATTCCAGAACATCCGCCTGTTCGGCGGCATGACCGTGGTCGAGAACGTGATGGTCGGCCGCCACGTGCGAACGAAGATGGGCGTGATCGGCGCGATCGTCCGTTACCCGGGCGCGAAGGCCGAGGAGCGTGCCATTCGCGATCGCGCGATGGAGTTGCTCGAGTATGTGGGCGTGGCGAAGTATGCCAACTACACGGCGGCGAACCTCTCGTACGGCCACCAGCGCCGTCTGGAGATTGCGCGTGCGTTGGCGACCGACCCGAAGCTGCTCGCGCTCGACGAGCCGGCCGCAGGCATGAACGCGACCGAGAAAGTGGAGCTGCGCGGCTTGCTCGACAAGATCCGTAGCGACGGCAAGACGATTCTGCTCATCGAGCACGACGTGAAGCTGGTGATGGGCTTGTGCAACCGCATGACGGTGCTGGATTACGGCAAGGTGATTGCCGAGGGTTTGCCGCAGGATGTGCAGAAAAATCCGGCGGTGATTGAAGCGTATCTGGGTTCGGGAGGCCATTGATGAGCGCAATGTTGACGATCAAGGGCCTGAAAGTCGCTTACGGCGGGATCAAGGCGGTCAAGGGGATCGACCTGAGCATCCAGCCGGGCGAACTGGTCACGCTGATTGGCGCGAACGGCGCAGGCAAGACGACCACGATGAAGGCGATCACAGGTCTGCTGCCTTGGGCCGATGGCGACATCGAGTATCTGGGCAAGTCGATTCGCGGTGTGAAGGCGTTCGATCTGCTCAAGCGGGGGCTCGCGATGGTGCCGGAAGGGCGCGGCATCTTCACGCGCATGACCATTCTCGAGAACATGCAGATGGGCGCGTATCTGCGCAACGACACCGCGGGGATCAAGCAGGACGTCGACAAGATGTTCGGCATCTTCCCACGCCTCAAGGAGCGTCGTGACCAGCTCGCCGGCACGTTGTCGGGCGGCGAGCAGCAGATGCTTGCCATGGCGCGCGCGCTCATGAGTCAGCCCAAGCTGTTGCTGCTCGACGAGCCGTCGATGGGACTCTCGCCGATCATGGTGGAGAAGATCTTCGAGGTGGTGCGTACGGTGTCGGGCGAAGGGGTGACGGTGCTGCTCGTGGAGCAGAACGCGCGCCTGGCGCTCCAGGCCGCGCACCGCGCTTATGTGATGGACAGCGGTCTGGTCACCATGACCGGTGATGCGAAAGACATGCTCGACGATCCGAAGGTGCGCGCCGCGTATCTGGGGGAATAAGCAAGCATGAGCGTCCGGCGTGAGCCGGACGACGATCGAAGGGCGCCGAAGGCAACTCCGGCGCCCTTTGTGCTTTTCGTCGAGCGCTATGCGCGCAACGCGGTCCCGTCGAACCGGACTACAGCGATGTCGACGGCGCCGCGCCCGGCGCGAGCGGCAAGCGTTTGCCGAGGCTCACGACATCGTCGGCCGCATAGCCGTGCGCGGTGTAGAACGCCAGCACATCGCGCGATTGCGTGAGCACTTGCAAGTTGAGCTTGAGGCAGCCGCGCTCGGCCAGCGCGCATTCTGCGTGGCGAAGCAGGGCGCTGGCCACGCCGCGACGTCGCAGCGCACGCCCTACCGCCAGGGAGTAGACCCAGCCGCGGTGGCCGTCATACCCGGCCATGACGGTGCCCGCGATTGTCTGCTCGCGTACGGCGACGAAGAACAACCCGTCACGCATGGCAACCTTGTTGGCGATCGAGCGGCGAGGCTCGCGGTGCGGCTTGTCGGCCGAGAGGTATTCGGGAAACGCGTCGCGCCAGAGAGCGAGCACGGCGTCGGTGTCGGCGTCGTCGAAGCCGCGGATATGAATGTCGGCGGGCGGGGCGATCATGGCGCGTCCTGTTGACTGGTGTAGATGTCGGGGCGATGGATCTGCATCATCTTGTTCACCGGGTCGAGCGGTTCGAATCCGTAGCGGGCATAAAGGCCCGCCGCGTCGGTGGTGGCGAGCAGAAAACGCCGCAACCCTTGCAAGGCGGGATGCGCCAGCACGTTCTCGCATAGGCGCTTGCCGATGCCGAGCCCGCGCATCGACGGATCAACGAACACGTCGGCCAGGTAGGCGAACGTTGCACGATCGGTGATCACGCGCGCGAAGCCCACCTGACGCGCCGCGCCGCCTTCAACCTGTGTGGCATAGGCGCCGAAGCACAGAGAGTGCGCGATGGCGCGCATGAGCGTCACGCGTGGGATGTCCTTCGCCCAATAGGTTTGCGTCGCGAGCGCGTGATGGATGAAGCCGATGTCGAGCCGTGCCGGATCGGAAGAAATGTCGACGATGGCGTCGGCGGGCGGTGTCGGGTGCGCGTGACTCAGATCGTTCATTGAGGGTGCCTCCTGTGCGATAGGGTGAGCGCCGCGCCGCCCGGCAGTGCCGGGCATGTCGCGGCGCGCATCACGTCGATTCGTTAAGCATGCTTGGCGAGCAGCGTGTCGAGCATCGAGAGCATCTGGTCGATCTCGTCGCGGCTCACGTTGAGTGCGGGCATGAAGCGCAGCAGGTTCGGACGCGCTGCGTTGAGCAGCAGCCCGTCGGGGGTCATCTCACGTGCAGCTTCCACCAGTTGCGGGCCAATGTCGCGCCCGAGCAGCAATGCCCGCAGCAGGCCGGCACCGCGCTCGCCCTCGCCACCGTAACGCGACGACAGGTGCTGCAATCCGGCGCTCAGGTAGTCGGCCTGGGCGCGGACGAATTCGAGGAAGCCCGGTGCGCTGACCGTGCGCATGACCGCGAGGCCAACGGCGCACATGAGCGGATTGCCGTTGTACGTGCCGCCCTGATCGCCCGGCTGGAAGACCGCGAATTCGTCGCCGCAGAGCATCGCCGCGAGCGGCACGCCGCCGCCAATGCCTTTGCCGAGCGTCATGATGTCGGGCACGATGCCCGCCTGCTGATGCGAGAAGAGGGTGCCGGTGCGCCCGCAGCCGGTTTGCACTTCATCCACGATCAGCAACAGTCCGCGCGACTTCGTGAGTGTGCGCAGTTCCTTCAAAAACACGTCGGTGGCCGGCACGACACCGGCTTCGCCCTGAATCGGTTCGAGCATCACCGCGACGGTGTCGGGGCCGATGAGGGCTTCGACGGAGGCGATATTGTTCAGTTCGGCCTTCGGGAAGCCCGGCACCTGCGGCGCGAAGATCGTGTCCCAGCCGGGCTTGCCGCTCGCCGACATGGTGGCGAGCGTGCGGCCGTGGAAGGCATCCTTGAACGTGATGATCTCGAAACGAGCACCGCCCGACGGGTTCGGATGTAATTGGCCCCACTTGCGCGCGAGCTTGATCGCACTCTCGTTCGCCTCGGCGCCGCTGTTCGCGAAGAAGACCTTGCCGAGTCCCGAGAGCGTGGCGAGCAGGCCGGCCAGCTCGATCATCGGCACGTTGTAGTACGCGGGACTGGGATTGAGCAGCAACGCGCTTTGTGTGGCGAGCGCATCGCGCATCACCGGATGACAATGGCCGAGGCTGTTGACCGCCCAGCCCTGAATGAAGTCGAGATAGCGCTTGCCCTCGTGGTCATACAGCCAGCCGCCCTTGCCGTGCGTGAACACGAGCTCGGGGCGCGACGTGATGGGCAGCAACGCCTGCGTGGGGAATTCAGCGAACCTGGCGTGGCGTGCCGCCTTGGGGGCGGCGGACGCCATGGGCGATGCAGCGGCGGACGGGTTGGCAAGCGACATGACGGTCTCCGAAGGACGAGGGTGAGCGGGACGGAACAATAAAAAAAGCCACGGGGGTTGCCCGTGGCTTCGCTGTGCTTGAGAACCTGCGAGTTATCGCAGTCGATAGCGTGCCGCGCGGCATCCCGGTTGGGGCAGCGTATGGCGACGTCGGATCGAGGCGATGGCAATCAGGTTCATGTCGGCAAGCATAAGTCGGTGACGCGGCGCTTGTCAAAGGGTTCGCGCGCACTGTGGCGTGCGCGCCGCGTGGCGCCCGGTCAGCATCGCTCGATTCGTGCGGCTCACAGACCGCCACCCGGGTTGTCGGCCTCGGTGGTGAACGCATCGGCGAAGAATGCCGCGTCGGGCAGGTGGTGATGCGCGATGAAGTCGCGGCGCGCCGATTCCACCATCACGGGGGCCCCGCAGGCGTAGATCTCGTACTCCGACAGATCCGGCAAGTCTTCCACCACGGCACGATGCACGAACCCTGTGCGGCCTTGCCACTGGTCTTCCGGTGCGGCGTCGGAGAGCACCGGCACGAACCTGAAGCCGGGAATCTCGCGCGCCCATTGTTCGGCCAGCTCGCGCAGGTAAATGTCCTTCAACTGTCGCGCGCCCCAGTACAGGGTCATGGGGCGCTTCAGTCCCTTGTGCACCGCATGTTCGACGATGGCCTTGATCGGCGCGAAACCGGTGCCCGACGCGAGCAGCACGATCGGCTTGTCGGTGTCTTCGCGCAGGAAGAACGTGCCGAGCGGGCCTTCGAAGCGCAGGATTTCGCGTTCCTTCATTTGAGTGAAGACGTGGTCGGTGAACACACCGCCGGGCATGTGACGCAGGTGAAGCTCAAGGAAACCTTCTTCGTGCGGCGCGGTGGCCATCGAGTAGCTGCGACGCTTGCCGTCTTTCAGAATGAACTCGATGTACTGCCCGGCGAGATATTGAAAGCGCTCATTGGCAGGCAGTTGCAGGCGCATGACGATGACGTCGTCGGCACGGCGCTCCAGCGCGTTCACGCGGCAGGGCAGGCGCTTGACCGGGATGTCGCCGAAGCCTTTGACTTCGCGCGATTCGATGACGAGGTCGCCCTTGGCATGGGCGCAGCAAAGCAGCGCAAAACCGCGTGTTTCTTCGTCCTTCGAAAGGGCTGAGCTGGAATGCGCGCCGTGCTCGACGTTGCCCTCGACCAGCTTGGCCTTGCAGGACCCGCAACCGCCGTTTTTGCACCCGTAAGGCAGGCCGACGCCCTGACGCAGCGCAGCGCTGAGTACGGCCTCGCCGTCTTCGACCTGGAACTCGCGCCCGCTCGGCACGAGGGTAACGTTGTAAGCCATACTACAATCCGAAAAATGAATAAATCGTCAAAACCCTTCGGTCGCCCGCGCCTGCTGGTAGTGGGCTGCGGCGACGTCGGCATGCGCGCGCTGCCGGCCCTCGTCAAACGCTTTCGTGTCTTTGCGGTCACGTCGAGCGATGCTCGCCATGCGGCATTGCGCGCGGCGGGGGCCGTGCCCGTTGTCGCCAACCTGGACGACGCGGCAAGCCTGCATCGCATCGGTCGATTGGCACCGCGAGTGTTGCATCTCGCCCCGCCCACCGGGGTTGCCGGCAGCGGCACCCTGGACCGGCGTACTCGCCGTTTGCGCGCAGCGCTCGCCCAGCCGCCCAAGCCCACAATTGTACCCGAGGGAGGGCGGCGCGCCTTGTCGCGCCTGCCTCGAGCGCCGCGTCGCATTCTCGTCTACGCGAGCACCAGCGGCGTATACGGCGACTGCGGCGGCGCCCATGTGGATGAAACGCGCAC
Source organism: Pandoraea sp. XJJ-1 (assembly GCF_026802345.1). Lineage (NCBI taxonomy): Bacteria > Pseudomonadati > Pseudomonadota > Betaproteobacteria > Burkholderiales > Burkholderiaceae > Pandoraea > Pandoraea sp. XJJ-1. The sequence goes on along the minus strand of NZ_CP113827.1, from coordinate 4,194,292 downwards.
ACCGCGGCCGCGATCGCCGCGTGGCCAGCGTCGTGTGGACGCGGAGCGCACGGTGCGCACGCTCGGCCGACCGTCGCGGCACGGGCATGACGTGCATCGTGTGCTGGCGGCTGGGCCGGCACGCGCCCGTGCGACATCGGTGAGCGCCACGCCAGCCGTCTGGCGTTTCACCGAGCGTGCGCGCGTGCCGTGGCGAACGACGCTCGTACGCATTCCGGGGATTTACGCGGCGGATCGTCTTCCGGTCACGCGTTTGCAAAAGGGCACCCCGGCACTACAGGAGTCCGACGACGTTTTCACCAACCATATTCATGCCGACGATCTCGCCGCGATCCTGGTGCGCGCGATGTGGCGCGGCAAGTCGCAGCGGATCGTGCATGCCAGCGACGACACCGAATGGCGCATGGGCGAGTATTTCGACCATGTGGCCGATGCGCTGGGGCTGCCCCGGCCGCCGCGGATTTCGCGAGACGAGGCGCAGCGCGTGCTGGAGCCGACGCTGCTGTCGTTCATGTCGGAATCGCGACGGCTCGCCAACACGCGGCTCAAGCGCGAACTGGGCTACCGGTTGAAGTATCCCGATGTGGCGGCGCTGCTCGTCACGCTCTCCCGCCGATCGATTCGCGATCCTGATTGAACGAGGTGTCGCCCACGGTTTGACGTTGTTGAGGCCACGGCGCCAGTTCGATTCGTGCATGGCAGCGCCGAGCGGGAAGATCGGCAACGGCAGGAGAAATGTGGAGATGCGGATTGGGGTCAACGTTGCGCGTTGCCATCGGCACAATCGCCCGCGAGCAGGGGGGGGCGGCGGTTGCAATAGCCCCGCCGGGCAGGGGGCAGGGGGCTGGGGGCGTTGGTGAGCAGGGTGGGACGCACAGCGGAGCGCGTCGCCACGCGGCTGCACAATGTGAAGATCGCACGCGCTGCGCGACCTCCGATGTCAATCGCGGCCTCGGCGTGCCCTCACTAAATTCTCTATAATTTACTTCTATGTCGGCTAACATCGGTGAATTGTCGATATTTGTGCGCGCAAATCAAGGGCGACGCCGATGATGGACATCGACGCACCTTTCCAATCCTTTCTGAAATAAGGATTGAGCTGCATTTTGTAAGATGCTTCGGCCAATGCCGGTCTGGATGAACGCACACACTTCGGTGCATCTCGACACCAAGGGAGCACATGACATGACCACAGGCATAGGCGCGCCGGGTTCGGCGCTACATCGCGCCTGGCGTTTGCCGGGGCAGGGACCTGCCGCGACGCTCGGCACACGTCGCGCGTCGCCGGCGCCGGATCGATTTACGAATGCGCTGCGGGCGCTGTCCACGACCTCGGCGCCGTCTGCGGTGACGCAAGACAGTGCCGTGACACTGTCGCACGCCGCGAGCGCCCGGCGTCAAACTTAAACCACCGAGAGAATTTCATGAGTCTGCATGTTCTGCTGGTCGACGACGATCCTGTCGTTCGCGACCTCTTGCGCGAATTGCTGCATGCCAACGGCATGCAGGTCTCGGTGCTGCACAACGGGGCCTCGCTGCTGCGCCGGCTCGAACTCGAGCGGCCGTCGGTGATTCTGCTCGACATCATGATGCCGGAGCGTGACGGCTTGCGGGCGTTGCAGGATTTGCGCGCGGCCGGCGAAGACATCCCGGTGATCATGCTCTCGGCGCGTGGCGGGCCGCTCGACCGGGCGCTCGGGCTGGAACTGGGCGCCGACGACTATCTGGCCAAGCCGTTCGATCCGCGTGAGTTGCTCGCGCGGATTCACGCTGTGCTGCGCCGCCGCGGGCCGGTGGCCGCCAGCGCCCCCGACGCGCGCGCCCCGTACCGCTTCGGTCCGTTTGAACTCGATTACTCGCTGCGCACGTTGCAGCGCGAAGGCGAGCGTTTACCGCTGCGCGATACCGAGTTCGCCATGCTCAAGGCGTTCACGCAGCACCCCATGCAGGTGCTCCCGCGCGTCAAGCTGCACGCCATGCTCTATGGCGACGGCATCACGTTTCGCGATCGCAGCCTGGACGTGCCGGTGTGGCGTCTGCGACGGCTCGTCGAGGCCGATCCGTCCGAGCCTCGCTATATCCAGACGATTCGCAGCAAGGGTTACGTCTTCGTGCCGGGCGGCGAATTGTCCGATGGCGCGACGCCGGACTCGCGTGAGCGATCCAGGGCTGGCGGCGTAGGCAGTCAAGACGACGGGCGGGCGCTCGCTTCGCCCGCGCCAGTGGTCAAGCGTACGGTGCGCGGCTGGCGGCAGTCGGCGGCGTGACAATGCGTTGGCGGCTGCGCGACTCGCTCTTCGCGCGCATGGCAGGGCTAGGCATTGCCGTCCTGCTGGTGATGCATCTCGTGTGGAGTGCGTTGGTTTTCTATCAGCGTCCGCGTCAGCAGGTGGACGGATTTGCGCGCGGCCTGCTCATTGCCATCCAGAGCGTGGATCAACGCGCAGTGGACCCCGGCAGCCTCGCGCCGCCGCATGGCCTGCGTCGCGTGCCGCTGACGCGGGCGCCGGCGTTCGCCGATCGCGCAGACGACACACGCACCGCGCGCCTGCGCAGCGAATTGCTCGCGCGCTTGCCGGCCGGCACGCAGCTGCATCTGGTCGACGAGCGCAAGCAGGGTAGTTTGTGGGTCTTGCTGCCCCAACGCAGCGAGTGGATCGTCATCGGATTAGATTTGCCGCCGATGCCACCCTTCGTGCGCGAGACGGTCGGTATTCTGATCGGCGCGGTATTGCTGGCGTTGCTGGTGGCCTGGCAGATGCAGCGCCCGATTGCGCGCGTCGCCCACGCCGCGCGCGTGATCGCGCGTGGACGTCGTCCCGCCTTGTTGCCCGAGCAAGGGCCGCATGAGTTGCGCGACCTCACGCACGCCTTCAACGACATGGCCAAGCGCCTGGCCGAAGCGGAGGACAATCAGGCGATCATGCTGGCGGGCATTGCCCATGACTTGAAATCGCCGCTCACGCGTTTGCGTCTTCGCGCCGATTTGATCGACAGCGACAGCTCGCGCGACGGGTTTGTGCGCGACATCGCGTCCATCGATCACATCGTCCAGCAGTTCCTCGCCTACGCTCGCGACGAACCCGATACGAGTCCGCTTGTGGGCGTCGATGCGTTCTTGCGCGAACAGTTTCCGGCGCAGGGGGGCGACGAAGCCACGGCATCCTCGGCCACGGCGACCGAGTTGGCCGAGAGCGCGCCGCTGTTCGCCAGCCATTTGCGCGCGGGCCCGGCGTTCCAGTTGCCGCGCACGTTGCTCGACCGCGTCATGATGAATCTCGTCGACAACGCCCTCGAGCACGGCGCGCCGCCCGTGCGTCTGGCGACGTGGTGCGAGGGCGCGGTGGGCTGTATCGAGGTGAGCGACTGCGGGGAGGGGATTCCGGACGATCAGGTGGCGCTGGCGATGCGTCCGTTCGTGCGGCTCGACGCCTCGCGTGGTGGCGAGGGCCATTGCGGACTCGGTCTGTCGCTGGTGGCGCGGTTGGTCGAGGGGCTGGGCGGCGCCGTGCGTCTGGCGAGGTCGCCGGACGGCGGCCTTCGTGTCACGCTGCGCTTGCCCGTGACGCCCGCACCTGGGCTTACCGGCGGCTGAGATGATGCCTCAGGCGGCGTGCTGCCGCGCTGAGCCGCCATCGCGCCAGGCGCGTCAGTAGACCTCCGGCACGATCATTTCATCCGGCACCGGGTGACGCATATAGTCTTCGCTGCGGGCGCGTTCGGGCAATATCACCGACGAGCGCTCCACGTCGTGATACGGCACTTGCGCGAGCAAGTGATGCATGCAATTCAGGCGCGCGCGCTTCTTGTCGTCGGCCTGCACGACCCACCAGGGGGCTTCCGGAATGTGCGTGCGCTCGAGCATCACTTCCTTGGCGCGCGTGTAACTTTCCCAGCGACGGCGGCTTTCCAAGTCCATCGGACTGAGCTTCCATTGCTTCAGCGGGTCCTGAATCCGTGCGAGGAAGCGCGCCTCCTGTTCATCGTCCGAGATCGAGAACCAGTACTTCACGATCTGGATACCGCTGCGAACGAGCATCTTCTCGAACTCGGGCACCGAGCGGAAGAATTCTTCGTATTCGCTCTCGGTGCAGAACCCCATCACGTGCTCCACGCCGGCGCGGTTATACCAGCTGCGGTCGAACAGCACGATTTCGCCGGCGGCGGGCAGATGCTGAACGTAGCGCTGGAAATACCACTGCGTGCGTTCGCGGTCGTTCGGGGCGGGCAGGGCGGCCACGCGGCACACGCGAGGGTTCAGCCGTTGGGTGATGCGCTTGATCGCGCCGCCCTTGCCGGCCGCATCGCGGCCTTCGAAGATCACCACGAGCCGGTGGCGGCTGCGGATCACCCAATCCTGCAATTTGACGAGTTCGCCCTGCAGACGAAACAGTTCGCTGAAATAGTGCAGGCGGTCGCTGCGGGCCTCGGCGCTCAGGTCATTCAGCCCGGGCAGACGAAGATCGTCGATCTCCATCTCGATCTCTTCATCGTAGCTGTCGATCAGGTCATCCTGGAGGCGGCGCGCAAGCGAGGCGTCGCGGTCGGCATCGGAATCGAATTGGGTCATGGCGACGGACTCTTACGGACCAAAAAAATACGGAAGGCACCCGTCCAGCGTGGGTGAAGACAGGCCGGCACACGGCGCAGTCCCGCGTGCAGGGCGCACCCGAGAGTGAGCCAAAGTCTGCGACGATTTTATGACATTAGCATGGCGCGGACGAACGCCGCGCCAAGGCGTTTGCGTTCCGCCTCGCCCGGTGGGCGAAAGCGGCGTTGACAGGCGGTGTGCGAGGTGTGTGCGTTGTCACAAAAAAGCCATGTGACGGGGCCATGATGTCAGGTCGGCCCGCGCTGAGGTACGGGTCACGCCGCCCCCACTTTCGCCTACACACCGCGCGCATGTTCGCCGACTTGGTTCACAACGCTTATGGCTGCGATCAGGCGGGTCTGATCTATGGCTATCGATTCACCGACGGCACCTCGCCTGAGCCCATCGATTCGGGCGAGGCCCTCGCGTGGCTGGCGCAGGGCGAGCGTGCGCCCGGCTTCCTGTGGCTGCATTTCAACTTCGCGCATGCCGCGTGCGAGCGGTGGCTGCAGCAGCATCTGCGCTTGCCGGACGAATTCTACGAGCATCTGAGCGAAGGTTCGCGCTCGACTCGCATCGAACATTCCGACGACTGGCTGCTGGCCGTCATCAACGATGTGATTTTCGCGTTCGACATTGCGCAGTCGGAGATTTCAACGCTGCGTGTCGCGGCCAATGCCCGGCTGCTGGTCACGGGCCGGGTGAAGCCGCTGCGATCCATCGATAAGTTGCGCGCATCGGTCAAACGTGGCGAAGCCTTCCGTTCGCCGCTGGCGTTGCTGGTGCATTTGCTGCGCGATCAGGCGGATGTGCTCGAACGCATCGTGCGCGAGACGAGCGGGCGCGTGGATACGGTGGAAGACCGGCTATTGCAGCAGCGTATCGAGAGCAATCGCGCCGATCTGGGGTCGTTGCGCCGGGTGCTCGTTCGCTTGCAGCGATTGCTGGCACCGGAGCCGGCGGCGCTTTTTCGTCTGCTGAGCCGTCCTCCGCCCTGGGGGCATGTCGAGGACGTGCAGGAGTTTCGTCAGGCAACCGAAGAATTTGCCGTCGTGCTCAATGACTTGTCGGCCTTGCTGGAGCGAATCAAGCTGCTGCAGGAAGAGATTGCGGCAATGGTCAGCGAGCGCACCGAGCGCACGATCTACACGCTCACCGTCGTGACCGTGCTCGCCTTGCCCATCAACATCGTGGCGGGCTTCTTCGGCATGAACGTGGGCGGTATACCGCTGGCGGATCACCCGCACGGCTTCTGGGTTCTGGTCGCGATTGTCGCCACGGGGACCGCCGCCGCCGGCGGATGGGCGTTTCGGCGGCGGCCGGATTGACGGTGGCGTTTCACGACGGCAAATCACGGCGGTCCAGCGCAGCACATCATCTGGCACCCTTCCGACTCGCGCGCGAACCGGCAGGGTGCCGCGCCGCATGACGGCGTCAATGCCAGAACTTCATGAGCAACGTCGCGATCACGACCATGCCGGCGCCGCCAATGCGCGTCGAGATCTGTGCGAACGGCATGAGGCCCATGCGATCCGACGACGACAGGATGGCAACGTCCCCCGTGCCGCCAAGTCCGCTATGGCAGGCGGTGACGATGGCCGACTCGACCGGGAACATCTTCAGCCACATGCCGACCACGAATCCGGAGGCGACCATGGCGATGACGGTCACGGCACAGATGACGAAGTAGGCCGTCGAGAATGCGCCGACGAGTTTGTCCCACGACACGAACAACGTGCCCAGCCCCACCAGGATCGCGAACGTGAGGTTCGTCGACATGAACTTGTACATCTGATAGGCGCCGGTCTCCATCTTGGCGGGGATCACGCGGGCGACCTTCAGCACAGCGGCCGCGACGATCATCAACACCGGGCCGGGGATGCCGGTGATGGGTGCCAGCAGCCCGCCCAGAATGAACAGCGTGCAAGCGAGCAGCAAGCCCAGCCCCATCAGCGGCAGGTCAAGCGCAGGCTCGTCGCTCTGGCCGTCGAGCAAGGCGCGGTCCTCGCCGCTGCGCACGAGCGTGCCGCGCCCGTTGTATTGCGTGTGCTTTTCGCCGAAGCGTTTCAGCAAGCCGGCACACAGGATCGCCACGACGTTGCCAATGAGTGCGGCGGGCACCATGGTCGCAATCAGGTGGCCTTGTGTCTGCCCGGTGATCTCTGCATAACCAATGGACAGGGGCAGGATGCCTTCACCAATGCCGCCACCGAGAATCGGCATCACGATATAGAAGAACGTATGCCACGGGCTGAGTCCGAAGCATAAGCCCGCCAGACAGCCCGCCGCGATGGCGGCGAGCGTGCCGATGAGCAACGGCACGAACATTCTCAGAAAGCCCTGGATCAGGATCTTCCGCTTCATCCCGAGCATGCTGCCCGCCACGAGGCAGGCGATGTACAGGTACTGCAGATTCGCCGTCTTCATCGTGACTTTGATGGCCGTGAGGATGGGGGCGTCCATCAGCCCGTAGCCGAGCAGCGCGGACGGCACGAACAGGCAGAAGATGGCGGGCCCGCCAATGTGCTTGACAAGCGGTATCGCACCGCCGATCTGACCGAGGAGCATGCCCGCGATCATCAGCACGGCAAAGCCGCCGATCATGTCGGGCGGCAACCGGCCCGTTGCCGCCGCGAGACCCGTGATCAGTGCGATCGCGACGAACATCGGCAACGGCATGCCGCCGACTGTGAACTTCGACACCAATGATTGATTCGCGAGCGCGGTCGCGCCCGGCTGTGCTGCATGGCTTTCCATGGGTTGTCTCCTGAAATGTCGTGGTACGAGCCTTGGGGGTGGGCGCTCGGGGCGCCTCTTTTCAGGCAGCGCGTTGCTGCTTGGGCAGATCGATCTTCATCCACGGGTTATCGGCGTCATGACGCGCCTCGAACGCCGCGATCATGTCGCGCTCGCGCAGCGTCATGCCGATCATGTCGAGTCCCTCCACGAACATGCGCTTCTGACGCGGGGGCAAGTCGAAGCCGAATTCGGCGCCGCCGGCCGTCACGACGCACTGACGTTCGACATCGATCGTCAAAGCGCTTTGCGCCGGATCGCTGACTCTCTCGGTGAGCGTCCTCACGATGTGATGATCGAGCACGATCAACAGCAGGCGGTTGTTGAGCGCATTGAAGTAGAAGATCTCGCCGAAGCTCGGGGCGATGACGGCTTCGATGCCAGCCTGCTGCAAGCTCCATACCGCATGTTCGCGACTGGAGCCGCAGCCGAAATTGGTCCCGGCGATGAGAATTCGCGCGTCCCGATAGGCGGGTTGGTTCAGCACAAACGTGGTGTTGGGCGAACCGTCGGCGTTCGTGCGCAAGTCATACAGCACGCCGCGCGCCAGGCCGGCTTTGTCTATGCCCAGCAGAAACTGCTTGGGGATGATCTGATCGGTGTCGAGGTTGTTGAGCGGCAGCGGCGCGGCGGTGCCGGCGATTCGGGTGTGATTAGCCATAAGTGATTTCCTTTCGAACGTCCACGATGCGTCCGGCCAGAGCGGCCGCGGCCGCCATCGCGGGACTCATCAGATGCGTGCGGGCGCCGCGACCCTGGCGTCCTTCGAAGTTGCGATTGGTGGTGGAGGCACACCGTTGTCCGGGTTTGAGAATGTCGTCGTTCATCGCCAGACACATGGAGCATCCGGGCTGGCGCCATTCGAAACCGGCAGCCGTCAGTACGTCGGCGATGCCTTCGCGCTCGGCCTGATCCCGGACGCGTCCGGAGCCGGGTACCACCATCGCGCGTACCGTCGACGCCACCTGGCGTCCCCGGACGATATCGGCGACAGCGCGAAGATCCTCGATGCGCGCGTTGGTGCACGACCCGATGAACACATGGTCGATCGGCAGGCCGTCCAGCGACTGCCCGGCGTCCAGGCCCATGTAGCGGAGCGCCTTTGCGGCGTCATGCCGGTCGGCTTCGTTGTCCGACAGCGCGGGAATCTGGGCCGTGATCCCAATGGCTTGATCGGGGCTCGTGCCCCAGGTGACGAACGGCGCCACGTCGCGCGCATCGAAATCGAAGGTGACGTCGAAGGCCGCATCGTCGTCGGAGCGAAGTTGCGGCCAGCGTGTGAGCGCTTCGTTGAGGACCTCGGGGGCGAGATCCTTGACGCGCTCGGCGACGTATTGCACGGTGGTCGCATCGGGCGCGATGAGCGCGCCACGGGCGCCCGCCTCGACGGTCATGTTGCACAACGTCATGCGCGCTTCCGCGGACAGCGCCCGGATGGCGGTGCCGGTGTATTCCACGACGTAGCCGCGTGCGCCTTGCGCGCCGATCCGCGAGATGAGGTGGAGCACCAGATCCTTCGACGTGATGCCGTGGGCGAGCGTGCCGTCGACATGGATGCGCATGTCGCCCGCAACACGGTAAATCAGCGTTTGGGTGGCGAGCACGTGCTCGACTTCCGAGGTGCCGATACCGAACCCCAACGCGCCCAGTGCGCCGTAGGTGGTGGTGTGGCTGTCGCCGCAGAGCACGACCATGCCTGGACGAATCAGGCCGATTTCCGGCGCGACGACGTGCTCGATCCCTTGCTCCGGGTCGTTGATGTCGAACAGATGGATGCCGTGCTTCTCACAATTGCGCGTGAAGTTGGCGGCTTGATGGGCCGCCGCATCGATCGCGATGGTGCGCTTGTTGACCGGCACCGGATGCGTCGGGATCACGTGATCCACGATGCCCATCTGTTTCTCCGGACAGCGCACCGACAAGCCCTTCTCGCCGAGCCCGGCGAAGGCCTGAGGGCTCGTATATTCATTCATGATGTGCAGGTCGGCGTAGAGCGCGACGTGCTGAGCATCGACCTCGAAGACCGTATGGCTTCGCACGATTTTTTGGTAAAGCGTCTGTCCCATGGGGTACTCCACGAAAGGGGGCGGCTGTCGAATTCGCAACCTTGCGTGCAGTCTAATTTGTTCATAGAATCGCAAAATGCATATTTATTTAACCTATTTTTAAGTTTAGTTTAATAATGGATGCGATCGCGGATCTCGAGTTCTTTGCACGTCTGGTGACGATGGGCAGCCTGTCGGCGCTGGCGCGGGATCTGGGCGTCACCCCGCCTGCGATCAGTGCGCGGTTGCGTCAGTTGGAGCAACGGCTAGGCGTCAAGCTGCTCAATCGCACCACGCGCCGGCTGGCGATGACACACGAGGGGGAGTTGTATCTCGGCACCGGATCGAAGCTTCTGGAACAGGTGCAGGAGTTGGAGCGCATGGTGTCGAGCAGCCGCGATTTGCCGCGCGGACTGCTGAAAGTCAATGCGACCTTCGGATTTGGTCGGCGGCACGTGGTCCCGGCGCTCTCGGCATTTCGCGGGCAGTACCCGGATGTGGAGGTTCAGCTCGATTTGACGGATCGTCCGATGAATCTGGCCGAGTATGCGTTCGATGTCGGCATTCGATTCGGCGAGTTGCCGGACCAGCGCGTCGTGGGGCGGCGAATTGCCGAAAATCGCCGTTTTGTCTGTGCGTCCCCCCAATACCTCGCGCGTCACGGTGTGCCTGAGGTGCCGGACGATCTTCGCAATCACCTGTGCATCGTCTTGCGGGAAAACGACACGGCCTATGGCACCTGGCACTTCACCAAGGGTAAGCGTCATGAACTGGTCAAGGTGCACGGCACGATGAGCAGCAACGACGGCGAAGCGACGCTGCGGTGGGCGCTCGACGGTCACGGCGTGGCGGTTCGATCCGAATGGGACGTGCAATCGGCGCTCGCCGCCAACGCGCTCACGCGCTTGTTGAGCGATTGGACGCTACCTTCCGCCGACATCTATGCCATCTACCCCGAGCGACTGAATCTGTCGGCCAAAGTGCGGATTTTCGTCGAGTTCATGGAGCAGTATCTGGCGCGGGCGTTGGCGCCGGCGACCCCATAGGCGTACAGCGGCCACCGCCGGCGCGTGGGCGTTTCGGCGGCGGCCGGATTGATGGTGTCACGTCGAACAGCGACGCCAACACGGGCGACTCATTGACCGTCCGGCGCGGCTTGAATCATCTTCCACCCGTTGCCGGCCGGGTCGCGAAAGCCCGCGTCGACACTGCCGTAGCGCTCGACCGGCGCCTGCGTGAACTCGACGCCGCCGGCTTTCAGTCTGGCGTAGCTTTCCTGGCAGTCCGATACGTGAAGTACCAGTGGCGGCATGGCACCCTTGGCGACCATCGCCCGCAACGTTTGCGCGGTCGCGTCGTCGTGGATGGGCGGGCCAGGGGTGAACAGGCCGAGCTGGAACGAGGGCTGGTCCGGATGCTGGACTGTCAGCCAACGGTACGGCCCGTTGCGCACGTCTGTGTGAACACGGAATCCGAGCTTCTCGACGTAAAACGCGAGGGCTTCATCCTGATCGTCGACGTACACACCGACCACTTGAATGCCTGGCTTCATAAGACCTCCTTGGTTGATGGAGGGACTGTACCTTGGGTTGCGCGGCGGCGCTTCTCCAAAACTGCGATCTTGAGATCGGGCCGCTGCGCCGCTTTCAGGACGCATGCGGGAACACGATCCAGGCAGTTGGGCGCAGTGGTCCGTGCCGACGCTCGGACGGCGCTCGGGCTTTGTCCATTGATGTCGCGAAAGATGCGGCCGAACGTGCCTACGCTCTCCCAGCCGGTGGCGAAGGCAATGTCGGTGATGCTCAGATCGGTGTCGCGCAACAGCGTGTTGGCCTGCTCGATGCGCCGTGTCAGCAGGTAGCGATGCGGAGGAATACCGAAGGCTCGCTTGAACGAGCGCGCGAAGTGCGCTTCGGAAGTGCCGCTGATCGCGGCCAGGCGCTTGACGGGCCAGGCCTCGTGCGAGGCCGAGTCCATGCGGTCTTTGGCGCGCAGCAGACGCCGCAGCAAGGCCGGGTCTTCCAACGGCGCGGTGTCGGCCGATTCGGCGCACGGAGCCGAAGACGGGGCTGGCATCGAGTCACGACGGCATTCGCGAGGGGCCATGAGTTCCAACGGCACAGACGAGATCCGCCTAGTTTAGGCGAAACACGGGGCCTCGTAGCGACGGACTCGACGATCGACGTGCGGCCCACGACGGCCAGTCAGCGCGACAGGCGCATGCCTTCGACGTCAGGCACGCGATCCAGCGCGGCCAACACATATTCCGGGCGAATCTCCCGCGTGCACTCGAACGCGCGCGGCGTGTCGCGATGCCGTGGGCACCAGTGAAAGTCGTCGTGGTTGAAGCGCAGCGCCGGGTCGTGCCAGCAGCCGGTGCAGACGTCGCGCGCACTCACCCGGTAGGGCGTGGCGAACTCGTTGTGCGGCAGGGTGAAACCCGAGATCAGCACCGTAGGCGTGCCCATCGTCCAAGCGAGCCACGACAGTCCGCTCGACAAGCCGATAAAGGCACTCGCGTGCATCAGCCAGCGCGCGCGTTCGGTCAACGGCAGGTCGCCCGTGGCATCGATCGCGCCCGCCGGGATCGACTGCCAGAAATCCCCCTTGCCGTGCCGCGCCTTCTGATCGATGCACACGACCTGCATACCGCGTTCTCGCAGTCCGGCCACCACCGCATCCCATCCCCCCGGCCGATTCCAGTATTTGCATTGCGCGGTACTTTGCACGGCGATGCAGACGTAAGGTGCCGCCATCGGCCGCGACGCGTCCGGCAGCACCGTCTTCGCGCGCGCCTCGGCATCGTCTACGCCAAGAATGTGCGCCGCGGTGCGATGTAGCCCTGTCGCGCGGAAGTCGCGCGGTTGTTTCACGCGTGCCACGTCGTCGAAAAACAGGCCGATGTTGTACGTCGCGTAATACTTGCGTCGCTCCACCTTGTCCTGCGGGACGAAATCGACGTCCGGATACGCGTCGCGGAACAGCGACGCCACGGCCGGGGTAACGACACAGGCCAGACGGCACCCGTGCACTTGTGCAAAACGCAGCGCATAAGGCAGCCAGCCGAGCACATCGCCCAGGGCGGCCAATGGAAACTGGACCAGTACCGCCTGCTCGCGTGCATCGTAACGATGCGCAAAGACCTCCACGTCGTTCAGCCAGATCGTGATGCCATAGCGCACAAAATACTTGGCCGGGCTGCGCACGACGCCCGAGGAGAGGGAGACATCGGCCAGCGTGCTGTCGTCTCGCAGGTCGCTGATCCGCACGCGCCACGGCAGCGGCTGACCGAAATCGGGAATGACCACGCGTGCGCCGTCATTGAAATCGAAGCGCAGGCCGGCCGGGCCGACTTGCGTGGGCAGCAGGGCCGGCGACAGGAAAATCTGGTGCGGTGAGGGCGCAAACGGCGTGACTGCCGGCGAAGGGTCGGCGGGTGCAGTATCGGAGTGAGGCGGGGCGGGCATGGCATGGGTCATGCCCGACACCATACGCCGGACATAGCGCGAGCGATTGCGCGGCGAACGAGCGGAAAAGGGTCTATTTCTGGAAATTGGCTGGTTTTGGCGTCCAAAGGCCTTTCAGACCCTTTCGGTAATCCGTCCGGCAACGGGCCCGCAGACCCATTCGACGACGCCAAGCCCGGTCCATGGCGCCACTCGAACGCAACCGTAACCGGGGCCGCAGCGGCAAACGCTCATGCCGCGCCAGCCACCACCTGGTACTGCGCGCGCAGCGCCTGCGTGAACAGACGATGCGTCTCGCGCGGATTTTCCCGGCGCGTGAACATCGCCACCGGCGGCAGCGTCCATGTGAGCGACCAGGGTACGATCGCCACGCCGGCGATACGCACCAGCTCCTCGGCAATGTCTGCCGGCAACAGCGACACCGCGCGCTCGCTGCTGGCGAGCAACTCCCCCGTCAGCCGCGACGAGAAGCTCTCGACCACCGGCACCGGCGGTACCACGCCCGCGTGCAGGAACAGATCGGATAACTGGTCGCGCATCGGTGTGTGGGGCGCGCCCATCACCCAGTCGAGTTCGGCGAGCTGCGCCCACACCGGGGCGCTTCGTCCGAGCCGGGCGGCCAGACGGCGGTTGGCGACAACGCGCGGCATCTGGTGATGCAGCACTTCGAATTGCACCTGTGTCAGGTCGAGGCCGGCGCCCGCGCGTCCGATCACCACGTCGAGCGAGTGGTCGCGCAGTTGCGCCATCAGTGATTCGCTGGTGCCTTCATGGAGGGTGACGGTCAGTCGCTGGGGGATCTCGGCGAGCGTTTGCTGAATCGCGGCAGCCAGCGTCTTGCCGGAGATGTAGGGAATCACGCCCACCTGCAGTCGCGCCGCGTGTCCGGCCATCACGGCCTCGATGTCGCGGGTCAGGTGATCCAGGTCGTGCACCATCGCTTGCGCACGGGCGAGAACGACGTCGCCGAGCGGCGTGGGCGTCATGCCGCGCGGCGTGCGGTCGAACAGCGGGCCACCGAGCATGCTTTCCAGCTCCGCGAGGGCACTGGTGACCGCCGGCTGACTCGTCGCCATATGTTCGGCCACTCGCGTGAGCGAGCCGTGCTGCTGAATTTGCAGCAGCAGCACGAGATGACGCATCTTGAGCCGAGTGGTCAACCGCCGGACCACTTCCCCCGTGTCGAAAGGCACCGCCCCCATCTGTCCCCAATCCCCTGAAACCCCCGATGCTCCGGGCTTATAACGAAAACATGATGCCCCCATAGTAATTCAGAATCGTCCCCCGCTGGCGGCTGCCTAGAATGGCCTCACCTCTGATGCGCCAGGGCGGTAACCGTCTCCAGAATGGTCCGCGGCGCAAGGCAGAGCCGAGACATCGACCGAGGACGACACCCCCATGAGCCAAAGTAACGATCACCAGGCCGCCCTGGAATATCACCAGTTCCCGACCCCGGGCAAGATTTCCGTGACGGCCAGCAAGCCGCTCGTCACGCAGCGCGATCTGGCGCTCGCCTACACCCCGGGCGTCGCCATCCCGTGCCAGGAAATTGCCGCCGATCCCGCGCAGTCGTTCAAGTACACCGGTCGCGGCAATCTGGTCGGCGTGATCACGAACGGCACGGCCGTGCTGGGTCTGGGCAACATCGGCGCACTGGCCTCCAAGCCGGTGATGGAAGGCAAGGCCGTCCTCTTCAAGAAATTCGCCGGCATCGATGTGTTCGACATCGAAATCACCGAGAGCGACCCGGACAAGCTGGTCGAGATCATCGCGAGTCTCGAAGCCACGTTCGGGGGTATCAACCTCGAAGACATCAAGGCCCCGGAGTGCTTCACCGTTGAGCGCAAGCTGCGTGAACGGATGAAGATCCCCGTCTTCCACGACGATCAGCACGGCACCGCCATCACCGTTTGCGCCGCGTTTATCAACGGCTTGAAGGTCGTAGGCAAGGACATCCGCGAAGTCAAGGTCGTGACCTCGGGCGCCGGCGCCGCCGCGCTTGCCTGTCTGGACCTGATGGTCGACCTGGGCCTGCCCGTCGAGAATGTCTGGGCAACCGACATCGACGGCGTGGTCTACGAAGGCCGCACGGTGGGCATGGACCCGGACAAAGCGCGCTTCGCGCAGCCGACCGACAAGCGCACGCTCGCGGAAGTGATCGAGGGCGCCGACGTGTTCATCGGGCTGTCCGCCGGCGGCGTGCTCAAGCCGGCAATGCTGGGGACGATGGCGGCGCGTCCGCTGATTCTGGCGCTCGCCAACCCGACGCCGGAAATCTTCCCGGAAGAAGCGCGCGCCGCGCGCGACGACGTGGTGCTCGCCACCGGCCGTTCGGACTTCCCGAACCAGGTCAACAACGTGCTGTGCTTCCCGTATATCTTCCGCGGCGCGCTCGACGTGGGGGCGACCACGATTACGCGCAACATGGAAATCGCCGCCGTGCACGCGATTGCCGCGCTGGCCCAGGAAGAGCCGAACGACTCCGTGGCAACCGCCTACGGCGCGTATGACCTGTCGTTCGGGCCGGAGTACCTGATTCCGAAGCCGTTTGATTCGCGTTTGATCGTGCGCATTGCGCCGGCCGTGGCGCGCGCCGCCATGGAAGATGGCGTGGCCACGCGCCCGATCGCCGACTTCGACGCGTATGCCGATCAGTTGCAACAGTTCGTGTATCACTCGGGCGCGTTCATGAAGCCGATCTTTTCGGCGGCCAAGCAACTCGTGCGCGACGGCGGCAAGTCGCGCATCGTGTTCGCGGAAGGCGAGGAAGAGCGCGTGCTGCGTGCCGTGCAGGTGATCGTCGACGAAAAGCTGGCGCGTCCGATCCTGGTGGGCCGCCCGGAAGTGCTGCTCGCGCGCATCGAGAAGTTCGGTCTGCGCCTGCGTCTGGGCGAGGATGTCGAGGTGACCAATCCTTACTACGACGAGCGCTTCCACCAGTACTGGACCAACTACTGGGAGCTGCGTTGCCGTGACGGCATCACGAAGGAAATGGCGCGTGTCGAGATGCGCCGCCGTCTCACGCTGATCGGCGCGATGATGGTGCGCCTGGGCGATGCAGACGGCATGATTTGCGGCACCGTGGGCGCGTATCACGACCACCTGCGCTTCGTCGACGAAGTCATCGGCAAGCAGCCGGGCGCGAATACTTACGCGGCGATGAACATCCTGCTGCTCGACAAGCGCACCGTGGCGCTCGTGGACACGCACGTCAACGATGACCCGACGGCCGAGCAGATCGCCGAGTTCACGATGGCCGCCGCCAAGCAGATGTCGTGGCTGAACCTGAACCCGAAGGTCGCGCTGCTCTCGCGTTCGAATTTCGGCTCGGGCAGCGCCGCGTCGGGAACGAAGATGCGTCGAGTATTGGAGATGGTCAAGGCGCAGGCGCCGGAGTTGGAGATCGACGGCGAAATGCACGGCGACTGCGCGCTCGATGAAGGTCTGCGCAGCCGCATTCTGCCGCAGTCGCGGTTGAAGGGCGCGGCGAACCTGCTGGTGTGCCCGAACGTCGATTCGGGCAACATTGCCTACAACCTGCTCAAGACGGGCGCGGGCAGCAACGTGGCGGTAGGACCGTTCCTGTTGGGTGTCGGAGCACCGGTCAACGTGCTGACGTCGAGCTCCACCGTGCGACGCATCATCAACATGACGGCGCTGACCGTTATTCAAGCCAATCGCGACTGACGACTACACGGGGGGCACGCTTGGGGAGAATTTCCTGGGTGTGACACCCGTCACGGCCCCGGCCGGTCCGGCAGACGTATCGATCCGATACGCTGCCGGCCACGCCGGGGCTTTTTTCGTTTTCAAGCCTCGCGGCCCGAATCAGTTGCGGTGGTCGCGGCCGTGATCTCGGCCGTCGTGGCCATGGCCGCGGCCATGATCGTGGTCGTCACGACGATCCGGTCCCCGGCCGCGATCACCGCGATCCCAGCCGCCGCGACTCAGTGCCCAGCCGTTCGGGCCTTGATGCCAGGCCGGCGCGCGATACGCGTAGCCCGGACGGTCACGTTCCCAGTGACCGCCGCGCCACTCATGGCGATGGCCGTCCCAGTCCCAGAAACCCGGCGCCCAAACATATCCGACGCGCGGCGGCGGCATCGGCTCATAGCGCGGCGCCGGCGGCGCGCCGATGTTGATGGACACGCCCACCTGTGCATGGGCCGGGGCGGTGGCAATGCCCCCGAGCGTCGCGGTAACGAGGACAACGGTCAGCGTCAGTTTTTTCATGATGGCTCCCTTTGAGTTCGATTTTTGGGTACGTCTTCATCGTACGAGGAGCCGCGTCTGCCGCGAAGCGAATAGTCGTAAAAAAGTGTTGGAATTGTTTCGTTTTGTTTGTCGAAACGTGACGTGAAATGACGTAGCGCAAGCCGGAGCTTTGCATCGCCTGGCAGACGCTCGGGAGCGCCTCGCCAGTCAATGTGAGCGCCGAGGCGTCACGACTTCGACGCGTGCTGATGACGATATTCCTGCGTGCGTCCGCCGTAACCATAAGCCGCGCCGCGGGCATCGATCACGTGGATGTACGAGCACTCGTGCACGTTGCCGAGCAGGCCCGACAACGTTTCGAACACCTGAGCAATGAATTGCGCCTTTTCGGCCTTTGTATTCGTCTCGTCGGTCACGCTGATGTCCAGATGGAAGGCGTTTTTCCCTTGCTCCGAGAGGGGCGCTCCGCCGATGAACCAGCGCGTGTGCGGAATATAGTCGACGGTCACGGCGACGACCTCCGGCGCCTTGTGCAGCGTGTCGACGGTCAGTTGCGAGACCGCGCGAACGGCGTTGCGGGTGAGGGCGTCGTCGGGCGTGCCCGAGAGTTGCAGAACGATGTGCGGCATGGTGCGGCTCCCAAAGATTAAGCGGTGTTGAGTGATGTGAAGACAACGCCCTAAGTCTAGGGAGAGGATTGACATCGGAAAAGCGGGAATTTACGATTTGATCCATCGTTTTTGTCAATGGATAAATGCATGACGCCCGGTTTCGATTTCGATCAGTTGCGCACCTTCGTGGCGGTGGCCGAGGCGGGCAGTCTGTCGGCCGCCGCGCCGCGCGTGTTCCTGTCGCAGTCGTCAGTGAGCGAGCAGATTCGCAAGCTCGAAGTGCGCATCGGCGTGACGTTGTTCACGCGCGGCAAATTTGGCGTAAGCGCGACGCCGGCGGGCGAGCGGCTGCTCGGACACGCGCGGCAGTTGCTCGCGCAGTCCGAACGGGCGTGGCATGACGTGCGCGGATTCTCCCTCGCCGGCGAATTGCGGCTGGCGATCACAGACTACTTCCGTCCGGCCGAAGTCGCGCGCATGCTGCGGCATCTCGGCATGGCGTATCCGTCGCTGCGCATTCACGTCACGATTCTGAAAAGCGGGGAGATCGAGGCGGGCTATGACACGGGCGACTTCGACATCGGTCTGTCGATGCGCGTGCTCGGCAAGGCGCTCGCTCGCGAGGCGGTGGCCGGCACGCGCACGCTGGGGCGCGAGTCGCTCGAGTGGGTGGCATCGCCGGACCTCGTTCTGGCGGCCGGCGCGCCGCTACCGCTGCTGGTGCTGCCCGATAGCTGTGCGCTGCATCGCTTCACCACGCAATGGCTTGACGACCACCGTGTGCCCTTCACGATTGCGCACGTGGCCTCGGGCGTGGCGGGGCTGCAATTAGCGTTGAGCGCGGGGCTCGGGGTGGCGTGCCTGAATGCGTCGGCGTCGGGGCCGTCGCTTGCGCGTATCGAAACGTTGATGCCCGGGCGGCGCCTGCCCGCACTGCCGGACGCCGAATTTCATTTGCTTCCCGCGCGCCGTGGCGAGCCTGAGTGGGTCACGCACGCGCGCGATGCGTTGGCCGAGCAGCTTACAGCGCGTTGAGGGGGATCTTCAGATAGCGCGTGCCGTTGGCTTCCGGCGCCGGCATGTCGCCTGCACGGATGTTGACCTGTACGGCGGGCAGAATCAGCGTCGGCATCTCGAGCGTCTTGTCGCGGGCCTCACGCATGGCGACGAAGGTGTGCTCTTCGATGCCGTCGTGCACGTGGATGTTGGCGCGCCGTTGCTCGTCCACGGTCGTTTGCCAGTTCGCCGTGCGTCCGGCGGGCGGATAGTCGTGGCACATGAACAGACGCGTCGACGCCGGCAGCGCCAGCAGGCGGCGGATCGAGCGGAAGAGCGTGTGGGCATTGCCGCCGGGGAAGTCGCAGCGTGCCGTGCCGACATCGGGCATGAAGAGGGTGTCGCCGACAAACACGGCGTCGCCCACGCGATAGGCCATGTCCGCCGGCGTATGGCCGGGGACGAACATCGCTTCGGCCTGCAGCGCGCCAATGGCGAACGTCTCGCCGTCTTCGAACAAATGGTCGAATTGCGAGCCGTCGGGCGGCACGTCGGCGCCCAGATGGAACAGCGTCTTGAAGACGTGCTGCACCTCCCGGATGTGCGCGCCGATGGCAATGCGTCCGCCGACGCGTTCCTTGAGCCAGTGCGCTGCGGACAGGTGATCGGCGTGCGCATGCGTCTCAAGAATCCAGTCGACCGTGAGCTTGTGTGCGGCCACGAAGTCGAGCACGCGCTCAGCCGATTCCGTATGCGTTCGGCCGGCCTTGGGGTCGTAGTCGAGCACCGGATCGATGATGGCCGCGCGTGAGCCCGGCGCATCGAACACCACATAGGTCACCGTGGAGGTGGTGGTGTCGAAGAAGGCTTCGATGTTGGCGGGCGTGGCTGGCATGATCGGCTCCTGCATTAATTTATTAATTGATATATTATAGTCTAGTATAATGTTTATGGCGACGTGACCTCTCACCGCGCCGCAATGCTCTGAATGGTTCGATCCTGCCATGCCAAATGTGACTGCGCTATCCCCTGTCGAACGGGCCACGGCCTCCGCGGACACCGCGCCGCTGGATGTCGCACGGTTGCGCGCCGCCGCGTGCGATGCCACCGCGCTGCTGCGTGCGCTGGCCAACGAAGACCGTCTGCTGATCCTGTGCCAGCTCACACAGGGCGAACTGTCTGTGGGGGAACTGGAGGCGCAGCTCGACATTCGGCAACCGACACTCTCCCAGCAGCTCGCCGTGCTGCGTACCGAGTCGCTGGTGACGACCCGGCGTGACGGCAAACGTATCTACTATTCGGTCGCCGATGGCGCAGTGCTTGCCTTACTGGCATGCCTCTACGACCAGTTTTGTCCGAAATTCTGATTAATTGACGGGACGCTCCGCACATGACCCTCGATACCCTTCACTTCACCCCATGGACCGCGTTGGCCGGCGGTTTGCTCATTGGCGTTGCCGCCGTCTGGCTGATGCTGGCGACCGGGCGCATTGCAGGCATCTCCGGCATTGCCGGAGGCCTGTTGCGTCCTCGCGCCGGCGATGTGGGCTGGCGCATCGCCTTCGTCGTCGGGTTGATGGCAGCCCCTTGGGCGTACCGCGCCGTGGCCGTCGTGCCCGCGGCGCAGATCGACGCCAGTGCCGCGATGCTCGTGGCGGCGGGTGTGCTGGTCGGCTTCGGCACGCGACTCGGGTCGGGCTGTACGAGCGGCCACGGCGTGTGCGGCTTGTCGCGGCTGTCGTGGCGCTCGCTCGTCGCCACGCTGTGTTTCATGGCGATGGGTTTCCTGACCGTGTTCGTCGTGCGCCACGTACTCAATCTGGGAGGTGCGGCATGAAGAAGCTGCTTTTTGCGTTCATTGGCGGGCTCGTCTTCGGGCTGGGGCTGATACTTGCCGGGATGGCGAATCCGGCGAAAGTGCTGGGCTTTCTCGATTTGGCCGGCCGGTGGGATCCGTCGCTGGCGTTCGTGATGGGCGGGGCCATCGCGGTGGGGCTGGTCGGGTTCCGGCTGGCACGCTCGCAGGCACTGGCCTGGACGGGCGAGCCGCGTGCCTGGCCGGGGGCGAAAGGTTTGGACAAACGGTTGGTGCTCGGGGCGCTGACGTTCGGTGTCGGCTGGGGAATTGCCGGGATTTGCCCGGGACCTGCGTTGGTGCTGCTCGGCGCTGGTTCGGGCAAGGGACTGCTGTTCGTCGTCGCCATGATCGCCGGCATGGCGCTGCACGCGGTCATGACACGGGCCGACGCGAAGTAACGCGCGCGGCTCAGTGTTTTCTCGCCAACTCCGTGCCCGCGTCGGCAGCCAGTTGGCGGGTGACCGGAATCGATAGCCAGGAGAACAGGCCGATCACGAGGAACGCCGGCAGGAAATCGCGGGTGGTCAGGTGTTCGTGGCCGGCCAGCCGGCTGCTCGCCTGCAGCACCATTCCCGAAATCGTCACGCCCAGCCCCAGCGACAACTGCTGAACCACGCTCGCAAGACTGGTGGCTCGGCTGGCGTCGGCGCTGGCAATGTCGGCGTACACGATCGAATTGAGGCAAGTGAACTGCAGCGACGGGAAGAAGCCGCCGAACGCCACGACGGCAAGCATCACGATCACCGGCGTGTCATGCGAGAAGAATCCGTAAGACGACAGCGCCAGACCGGCCAACGCCGCATTGACGATCAGCACGCGGCGAAAACCGAATCGCGCGAGTACGCGCTGTGCAATCGCCTTCATGAAAATCGCCCCGAATGCCGACGCGCAGGTAATCATGCCGGATTCGAACGGATCCATGTGGAGCCCCTCCTGCAGCGCCAACGGCAGCAGAAACGGCACGGCCCCCAACCCGATGCGAAAGAGCGATCCGCCGACGACACTGGCGTGGAACGTCGGGATGCGCAGCAACCTGAGGTCGAGCAGAGGCGCTTGCACACGATTGGCATGGCGCCAGTAGGCATAGACAAAGAGGGCCCCCACGGCGCACAGGGTGACGACGAGGCTGCCGTCGATGTGGGGTTCGCCGATCATGGCCAGCCCGAGCATGAGCAGGCCGCTGCCGAGCGCGGAGAGGACGAAGCCCAGCGTGTCGAGGCGTCCGGCGTCGCCGCCGCGCTCGTTGTCGATGTATTTGCCCGCGAGGTAGATGCCGAGCAGGCTCACCGGAATGTTGACGAAGAAGATCCAGCGCCAGTGCAGATAGGCCGTGATCGCGCCGCCCAATGGCGGGCCGATGACCGGGCCGAGCAGCGCTGGCATCGTCAGGTAGCCGATGGCCTTGACCAGATCGTGCTTGGGCACCGCACGAAAGATGACGAGACGGCCGACCGGCACCATCATCGCGCCGCCCACGCCCTGCAGAAAGCGCGCGAACACGAACGTCGGCAGCGAAAACGACAGCGCGCAGAGAATCGAGCCGGCCATGAAGATGCCGATCGCCGTGCGGAAGACGTTGCGCGCGCCAAAGCGATCGGAGACCCAGCCGCAGATCGGAATGAAGATGCCGAGCCCGACCACGTAGGCGGTGAGCGCCATCTTCAGCGAAATCGGGTCTTGATGAAGATCTCGCGCCATGGCGGGCAGCGAGGTGGTGATCACCGTGGCGTCGATGTTCTCCATGAACAGGGCGCAAGCGATGATGAGCGGAATGATGACGGCGCGCGACACAATGGGGGAATGGCTGGCGCAAAGATTCGGATTGTCCCACGATTTAAGCGACTGCTTCAATCGCCGAGGCGACGCCTAGCGCTGGTTGGCCGCCAATTCGTCGGCGTTGAGCCGGTACAGCACGTGACGGCGCATTCGGTGGCCGGCCGGAATCAGCGGATGCAGAAAGTCTTCGTCGGGGCAATGGCGCATGCCGATGCGCGCCATGACCGCGCGCGAGCGAACGTTCGCGGGAACGGTGAACGACACCAGTGCTTCGAGGCCGAGCGTGTCGAACGCGAAATGTGCGGCGGCGAAGGCCGCCTCGGTCGCGTACCCTTTCGACCACCAGGCACGCGCCAGCCGCCAGCCGATCTCCACGGCCGGCGCGAAAGGGGCGTCGAAACCCACGCGCATCAGGCCGACGAATCCCGCGAACGGCGTCACGCCAGGGATTTCCAGCACCCAGGGACCATAGCCATGCGTCTCGATATGTTGGGCCAGCCGGTGCGCGACGGCGTCGCTCTGGGGCCGGTCGAGTGTCGTCGGAAAGTGGCGCATGACATCTCGATCGGCATTGAGCGCAGCGAAAAGTGGCAAATCCTCTGGTCGCCACTGACGCAAGACCGTGCGCTCGGTAGTGAGCGCGCGCGCGGGGGTACCGAACGGCGAATGCGAATCCTCAGCCAGCGTCGACGTGCTCATGCGCTCAAAATTCCGTTGAATTCGCCCGAATCCGAATGGCAAATCGCCGATTGTGACAATTCTGGATTGACTTAATTCGATTTGCGCGAACATTGTGTTCGTGCCCGTCAATATTGCCATACCTACCGTGATGCGCAGTAGCGTCAGGCGCGACGGTTCTATTGTACGAAAATGCGATCGACTCGGGAGATGGCATCGACGCACGCGTTTGGTGGCTACGATTCGAAAATCGAGGGTGACACCAATGGCACGTCCGAGACGACGTCCGGCGAATCGCATGGATCCGGGGGCCACTCGGGTTATCCGTGAATTACGGCGCTGGGATGCGAATAATCCGAATGAGTGAAGTCTTTCGAATCGCGGAACGATCGGATAGCGATTGAATGTTTGGGGAGCACCTATTGTCTGAGGCATCGAGCGATGATGCCATCTGCGTCGTCGGCGCCAAACATGGCCCGGCAAAAAAGCCTTACGAAAACTTGCAGGAGAAAGTGTGAACTTATCACGCCGCCTCGCGTCCACATCGCACGATGGCGGGAATGCTTTTGCGATTGCCGGCAATGGGGCACGCTAATGCCTCGATATCGACGAGGCCGATCTGATGATATTCCCGGAATCGCGCTCCGATTCTGTGCTTTGTCGGAAGCATCGATCGGACGATTCAATGCGATTTTGGCGTTTCCAGACTCATTCTCTGGAAATGCGGTTTTCAAATTATTAAAACTCGTGCTATTTTAAGTGGCGATCCATTTTAACAACCCAAGGACAGGCCAGATGGCAAGCTATAAAGAACTCGTCGCGCAGCGCGAAAAGATTGAAAAGCAAATCGAAGAGGCTCGGGCCCGTGAAGTCGCTCAGGTCATCGCTGAAGTCAAACAGAAGATTCAGGAATATGAACTGTCCGCCAAGGATCTGGGGCTTGTCGCAACCGATGGCCGTCGCCGTGCCGCGCGCGCCCAGATTGCGCCGAAGTACATGAATCCGGCCACGGGCGAAACGTGGTCGGGCCGTGGCCGCGCCCCGAAGTGGGTCGGCAAGAACAAAGAGAAATTCCTGATCAAGTAATTCGCTGACCCAATCCGAACCGGTACTGCCGGTCACATGTCACGGTGGTCGGGGAGCCACCATCGCTGCGCCGCGGTCACGTCCGCGGCGGCGAGCGTTGGCCGCCGTGTCCCTGTGCGCACTAGCGCAGCCATCCAGTCGTCGCATTGCCCCCAACCCGGATCGTCTGGCTGTGGCTTGATGTGATGCCGTGCCGTAAAGGACAGAACCCGCCGTTCGTACACCGACGGCGGGTTTTTTATGGTGTGTGCCGTGTATCCGGCACGCGTCGTACGCAGAGTCCGCTTATTCCGAGCCCGGATTTTCCGGCGGAAACATCAGCGTGACCTGTAAGCCGCCGGTAGGCCGATTGCTGAACGATACGCGTCCGCCCAGTTGCTGGGTGAGCTTATCGACAATGGCGAGACCGAGCCCGCAATGCGCATTGCCGCCGCGAGCCGGGTCAAGCCGGACGAACGGCCGCACGATGCGATTGATGTCTTCATTGGCAATGCCCGGGCCGCTGTCTTCGATCACGAGACGCCATCCGCTCGCGTCGTGTGACGTGCGAATCGCGAGCGGCGCCTGTCCGTACGTCACCGCGTTATCGAGCAGGTTGTTTACGATGCGCTCGAGATAGGTCTGCCTGAGCTTGAAGCCCGGACCGGCCTGAAGATCCAGTTCGATGGCATAACCTTGATCGAGGAACGGGGCGACCAGTGCGGGAATGCGGGCTTCCACCGGCGACGTCGCACTTTCCATTTCGATCCCCCGGGCAAACAGCAGGAACTGATCGACGATGCGAGTCATCGATTCGGCGTCGCGTGTAATGCCCTCGCTCATCTGGGCGTCGTCGAGCATTTCGGCACGCAGACGTAACCGTGCAAGCGGCGTTTTCAGATCGTGGGCAATGCCGGCAAGCATGGTGTTGCGCTCCCGGTCGGTTTGCACGATGTCGTGGCTCATGCGATTGAAGCGCTCGGTCAGTTGACGCAACTCCAACGGGCCGCGCTCCTTGACCTGGGTGCGAATGCGATGGGTGGCGAGTTGCTCGGCGGCGGCGGCCATGTCCCGCACCGGCCGCTGCAATTGCCACGCCGCGAACAACGCAAAGATGACGGTAATGCCGAGGACTGCGGCCAGACCCGGCAAAATCATGGCCGTGCCTGGCGGATTACGCACGGACAGCACCGGCGTGGCGATCCAGTAGTCGCGGCCCGGCAGGCGGGCCCAGATGCGAGGCGGTGGCGTGCGCTCCACGCGCAACTGCGTGCCCGCGGGAAGGCGCCGGGCGAGTTCGGTCGTCAGGCGGGCGGTCTTGCTGGCGGCCTCGAAGACGTCGCCATGCGCGAACGAGACCGGCACGACCTGCACGAGATCCGGCAATGTGAGCGTCGAGCTGCCGTCGTGCACTTCGGCCGCCGCCTTGATGATGAAGGCCATTTGCTCAGCGGCATTTTGCACACGCGTCTCATCGTGATCGCTGCGCAGGATCGTGAGATATGAGAAATGGCTGATGACCAGCGCTGCGATGATGAGTAGCGCGAGCCGGCCAAATAAAGTGTCGAAACGGCCTTTCATGCAGGGCTCTGCCTGTGGGCTGGGGTAAGCAGTATCGGCAGCATGCCGGCGTCCTTGTCAGACGGGGAGGTGACGTCGTCGAACAGGGCGACGACGCAGCGTTGTGTCCGGCGCCGGGCCATCAACCGGTGGCCATGTCGGCGCGTTGACCGTCGGGAACGAAGATGTAACCGCGCCCGCGCACGGTCTGGATGAAGCGCGGGCTCTGCGCGTCTTCGTCGAGCAGTCGGCGCAGGCGCCAGATCTGCACGTCGATGCCGCGATCGTTGACATCGCTGTCCGCGCCGTAGAGCAGTTCGATGATGCGCTCGCGCGAGAGCACCTGCATCGCGTGGTTTACCAGCAGGCGCAACAAGCCGTATTCGCCGTCCGAGAGCGTGAGCAACTGCGCATCGCGGGTGAGCGTGCGGCTGCGGAAGTCGAGCACGAACGGGCCGAATGTATAGTTCTCGCGCTGCTCGGGCACCGCGGCATCGGGCTGCTTGCGACGGCGCAACACGGCATTGATCCGGGCGAGCAGCTCGCGCGGACTGAACGGCTTGCCGAGATAGTCGTCGGCACCGATTTCCAGTCCGACGATGCGGTCGATCTCGTCGCTGCGCGCGGTGAGCAGGATCACCGGCACATCGTCGTTGCGCGCGCGCAGGTCCCGCAGGGCGGTGAGGCCATCGACCTTGGGCATCATCAGGTCAAGCACGATCAGCGACGGACGCTCACGCTCCAGGCGTGCGGCCAATCCGTCGCCGTCATGCATCACCGCCACCGAGAAGCCGTGGCGGCTCAGGTATTCGCGCAGCAGATCACGCAGATCGGGATCGTCGTCGACAACAAGAATCTTCATATTCGTTCGGACAGGGAGTGTTGTCATGATAGTGGCCTCCCCGCGCGCCTTGACGCGGGTATTGTTTCCAGACATTACAGCATTGGTCACCCGTAACGTTGCGTAATAATAGAGCCAGCGCCGGTGATACACGAAATTCGTCCCCATCGCATAAGGTTCGATCTAACCGGCAAGCCACCCTGCCGGTGGCCGATTCCGCACACCCAGTCGTACGTCTCGCGTTGCGAGAGCGCTGCGATAAGGCAATGCAGCGCATCGCGACGCGCGGTGCCAACGCTGTCATGCGAACCATCGCGCGCGCGGCCGGTCTTTCCTTTGCCGCGCCAAGCGCGATTCCCCTTGGGGAAAGCGGGTGTAATCAGCCGTCCTATCGGGCTTCGACAACGGTCTGCTATGCTGATTGGCCGGATCTGGCGTGAGGCAAGGCCCCCGGGGTTGACGGACGCTTTGCTGCGCCGCGGCACTCGATCGCAAGACCATCGTCCACACGGGACGAATCCACCTACCACTGCGCTGTAATGAGGAAGTCATGACCGAGCACGGTCCCCACGGTTCCGAACCACCGAACGGTTCTGATCGGCCCGCACCCGCCACTGCCGGCACGCAACGCGACACCGGGCCAGCCCCTGTGGCTTCTGGCACGCGCCGCTGGCTCGTGCCCGCCGTGATCGGACTGATCGTCGTGCTCATCGCCGGAGGTGTTTATTACCGCCTGCATTCCCAAAGTGCGCAAGGTCCTGCTCAAGCGGGCGGGCGTCGCGGCGCAGCGCCGGGCGGCATGGCGGGTGCGGGTGCACCCGCCACGCCGGTGACGGCGGTCGAGGCGAAGACGGGCGACCTGCCGGTCTTCCTCAACGGGCTGGGCACCGTCACGCCCACGCGCAGTGTGACCGTGCATTCGCGTGTCGACGGACAGCTCATGAAGGTGCACTTCAAGGAAGGCGACATCGTCAAGGAAGGCCAGTTGCTCGCCGAAATCGATCCGCGTGCGTTCCAGGTACAGGTCACCCAGATGGAGGGCCAACTCGCCCGCGACCAGGCGTTGCTCAAAAATGCGCAACTCGACCTCGCCCGTTACGAGACACTGCTCAAGCAGGATTCGATCGCCGCGCAGACCGTGGACACTCAGCGTGCGCTCGTCAAGCAGTACGAAGGAACCGTCAAATCCGACGAGGGGCAGCTCGGCAACGCCCGCCTGCAACTGAACTATGCCAGCGTGATCGCGCCGGTGTCGGGGCTCGCGGGGCTGCGCCAGGTCGATCCGGGCAACATCATTCACGCGTCGGACACCAACGGCATCGTCATCATCAACGAGGTGACGCCGATTACCGTCGTCTACACGATTCCCGAGGACAACCTGTCGAAGGTCCTCAAACGCTCGCGAGACGGGGAGACGCTGCCCGTGGAAGCCTTCGACCGCGCCGGCAAGGTGAAGCTGGCCACCGGCAGGCTCGCCTCCATCGACAACCAGATCGACACGACAACCGGCACCGTCAAGCTCAAGGCCGAATTCGCCAATCGCGATGGCTTGTTGTTTCCGAACCAGTTCGTCAACGTGAAGATGCTCGTCGACACGCTCAAGGGCGCCACGCTGATTCCGAGCGCCGCGGTACAGCGCGGCACGCAGGGCAGTTTCGTCTACACGGTGCAGCCGGATCAGACGGTCAAGCTCAAGACCGTGAAGCTCGGACCGACCGACGGCACCAACGTCGCGGTGGAGTCTGGCATCGCGCCCGGCGAGAAGCTCGTGATCGACGGCATGGACAAGCTGCGCGACGGCGCCAAGGTCGAGGTGATCACGGCCGCGAGCCGTGCGGCGGCCGTTGCGCCGCCCGCGCCGGGGGACAAGCGCAACGGCGGTCATCGCCGTCCGGCGCAATAGGGCGGTCTCGCGTGACGTCGCACGACCTCCCGCGTCCACGCCTCGCCCACGTTTGGCCCACGGCCCCCCAGAGACGCCCTTCGACGTAGCCAATGAATCCGTCCCGCCCGTTTATTCTCCGACCGGTCGCCACCTCGTTGCTGATGGTGGCGATCCTGCTTGCCGGTTTCGTCGCGTACCGGCTGTTGCCGCTCTCGGCATTGCCGGAAGTCGACTATCCGACCATTCAGGTGGTCACGCTCTACCCGGGCGCCAGCCCGGATGTGATGACCTCGTCGGTGACGGCCCCGCTGGAGCGTCAGTTCGGCCAGATGCCGGGCCTGAACCAGATGTCGTCGACCAGTTCGGGCGGCGCGTCGGTGATCACGCTGCAGTTCTCGCTCAATCTCGGGCTCGACGTTGCCGAGCAGGAAGTGCAGGCCGCGATCAACAGCGCCAGCAATCTGCTGCCCACCGATCTGCCGATGCCGCCGATCTACAGCAAGGTCAATCCGGCCGATACGCCGATCCTGACGCTGGCGATCATGTCGAAGACCCTGCCGCTGCCCAAGCTCGAAGATCTGGTCGACACACGTGTGGCGCAGAAGATTTCGCAATTGCCCGGCATCGGTCTGGTGAGCCTCTCGGGTGGCCAACGCCCGGCGGTGCGCATTCAGGTCAATCCCCGCGCGATTACGTCGTACGGGCTGAGTATCGAGGACGTTCGCACGTCCATCGCGGCGGCCAACGTCAACCAGGCGAAGGGCAGTTTCGACGGTCCGCTGCGTGCCTCGACCATCGACGCCAACGACCAGCTCGCGTCGGCCGACGAGTACCGCAACCTGGTCATCGCGTACAAGAACGGTGGCCCGATCCGTCTTTCCGATGTCGCCGACGTCATCGATGGCGCCGAGAACACCAAGCTTGCCGCATGGGCGGATACCACGCCGGCCATCGTGCTCAACGTGCAGCGTCAGCCGGGCGCCAATGTGATCGAGACAGTCAACCGGGTCAAGGCGTTGCTGCCGCAGTTGCAGGCCTCGCTGCCCGGCAGCATCGACGTGAAGTTGCTGACCGACCGCACAACGACGATCCGCGCCTCGGTCTCCGACGTGCAGTTCGAACTCCTGCTCGCGGTGGCCCTGGTGGTCATGGTGATTTTCCTGTTCCTGCGCAACGTCTCGGCGACGATCATCCCAAGCGTGGCCGTCCCGCTCTCGCTCGTCGGCACGTTCGGCGTGATGTACCTGGCCGGCTTCTCGATCAACAACCTCACGCTCATGGCGCTTACCATCGCGACCGGCTTCGTGGTCGACGACGCGATCGTGATGATCGAGAACATCGCGCGTTACATGGAGCAGGGGGAAAAGCCGCTGCAGGCGGCGCTCAAGGGCGCGGAACAGATCGGCTTCACCATCATTTCGCTCACGTTCTCGCTGATCGCCGTGCTCATTCCGCTGCTGTTCATGGGCGACGTTGTCGGCCGCCTGTTCCGCGAGTTCGCGATCACGCTGGCGGTGTCGATCCTGATCTCGGCTGTGGTGTCGCTCACCCTCACGCCGATGATGTGCGCGAAGCTGCTGCGTCACGTGCCCGAAGAGAAGCAGGGCAAGTTCTACCGCAAGACCGGCGAGATATTCGACCGCATCATCGCGAAGTACGGCGAGTGGCTCTCATGGGTGCTCGATCGTCAAACGGCCACGCTGCTCGTTGCGCTCGGCACGCTTGTGCTCACGGTGCTGCTGTATCTGTGGGTGCCGAAGGGCTTCTTCCCGGTGCAGGACACGGGGGTGATCCAGGGGATTTCCGAAGCGCCGCAGTCGATCTCGTTCGCGGCAATGGGCGAGCGCCAGCAGGCATTGGTCGCCGCCGTGCTCAAGGACCCGGCCGTCGAATCGGTGTCGTCGTTCATCGGCGTGGATGGGGTGAACACCACGCTCAACAGCGGGCGGCTGCTCATCAATCTGAAGGACAAGGCCGTGCGCGGACTCGACGCCTCGGCGGTGATCCGCCGCATCCAGCCCGAGGTGGCGAACGTGCCCGGCATCGCGCTCTATATGCAGCCGGTGCAGGATCTGACCATCGAAGACCGCATCAGCCGAACGCAATATCAGTTCACGCTGCAGGATCCGAGTCTCGATACGCTCGGCATCTGGGTGCCAAAGCTCGTCGACAAGCTGCAACACGTACCGCAACTGGCCGACGTGACGAGCGACCTGCAAGTCAATGGCTTGCAGGCTTACGTGGACATCGATCGCGACACGGCGAGCCGCCTGGGCGTGACGCCGGCGGCCGTCGACCAGACGCTCTACAGCGCGTTCGGCCAGCGACTGATTTCGACGATCTACACGCAGGCGTCGCAGTACCGCGTGGTGCTCGAAGTGGGTAACGATTTCCAGCGCGGCCCCGACGCGCTGAAGGGCATTTACGTTGCGTCGACCTCGGGGGTGCAAGTGCCGCTGACATCGTTCGCGAAGATCGTGGAGAAGCCCACCCCGCTGGCCATCAACCACCAGGCCCAGTTCCCGGCCGCCACGATCTCGTTCAACCTCGCCAAGGGCGCGTCGCTCGGCGATGCCGTGAAGGCGATTACCGCGGCCGAGGCGTCCATCGGTCTGCCGGTGAGCACGCAGACGACCTTCCAGGGCGCGGCGCAGGCGTTCCAGGCGTCGCTCTCGAACACGCTGTGGCTGATTCTCGCGGCGGTCGTGACGATGTACATCGTGCTGGGGGTGCTCTACGAGAGCTACATCCATCCGATCACGATCCTGTCGACGCTGCCCTCGGCCGGTGTCGGCGCGCTGCTCGCCCTGATGGTCTCGGGCAACGACATCAGCATCATCGCGATCATCGGCATCATCCTGCTGATCGGCATCGTGAAGAAGAACGCCATTATGATGATCGACTTCGCGCTCGAGGCGGAGCGTGAACGCGGCATGGCGCCGCGCGAGGCGATCTATCAGGCCTGTCTGCTGCGTTTTCGGCCAATCCTGATGACGACGATGGCCGCTGTGCTGGGGGCGCTGCCGCTCATGCTTGGCTCGGGCGTGGGGTCCGAGTTGCGCCAGCCGCTCGGGATCACCATGGTGGGCGGGCTGATGGTCAGTCAGGTGCTCACCCTCTTTACCACGCCCGTGATCTATCTGTGGTTCGACCGCTTGGCCGCACGGGCGCGCGCCTGGCGCGATCGGCGTTTCGGTACCTCGGGGCCGCCGGACGATCCGGGGCACGGCGATCATGGCACGCCGGGCGGCGGCAGTGACGGCCCGGCCACCACAGGCGGCCCAGCGCGATGAACCTGTCGGCTGTCTTCATCAAGCGCTCGGTCGCGACCGTTCTGCTCACCATCGGGGTGACGCTGGCGGGCATCGTCGCGTTCGGGTTGCTGCCCGTCTCGCCGCTGCCGCAGGTCGATTTTCCGACGATCTCCGTTACGGCGTCGCTACCCGGCGCGAGTCCCGAGACGATGGCCGCGAGCGTGGCCACGCCGCTGGAGCGCTCGCTCGGCCGGATTGCCGGGGTGACGGAAATGACGTCGAACAGCACGCTGGGCTCGACCCGCATCACGCTGCAGTTCGATCTCTCGCGCGATATCAACGGCGCGGCGCGCGACGTGCAGGCGGCGATCAACGCCGCGCGCAGTCTGCTGCCGTCGGGCCTGCCGAGCAATCCGACCTATCGCAAGGTGAATCCCGCGAGCGCACCGGTGATGATTCTTGCGCTGACGTCGGACAGCATGACGCGCGGGCAGATGTACGACTCCGCGTCGACCATCCTCGCGCAGAAGATCTCTCAGCTCGACGGCGTAGGCGATGTCACCGTGGGCGGCAGTTCGCTGCCGGCGGTGCGGGTCGAACTCAACCCGACGGCACTCAACAAGTACCAGATTCCGCTCGAGACGGTGCGCACGACGATTCAGGCCGCCAACGCAAACCGCCCGAAGGGTGCGCTCGAAGACGGCGATCAGCGCTGGCAGATTCTCGCCAACGATCAGGCGAAGACGGCCAAGGACTATCTGCCGGTCGTCGTCAGCTATCGGGACGGCCGTCCGGTGCGCCTGTCCGATGTCGCCGACGTGGTCGATTCGGTGCAGGACTTGCGCAACGCCGGGTCGGCCAATGGCAAGCCGTCGGTGGTGCTCATCATCACGACGCAGCCCGGCGCGAACATCATCAAGACGGTCGACGGCATCAACAAGATCCTGCCGGTGCTGCGCGCCTCGATCCCGGCAGCCATCAATCTCGACGTGGTGATGGACCGCACGCCGACGATCCGGGCATCCCTCAAGGAAGTCGAGCGCACGCTGCTGATTTCGATTGCGCTCGTCATCATGGTGGTGTTCCTCTTCCTGCGGAACTGGCGGGCGACGCTCATCCCGAGCGTCGCGGTGCCCGTGTCGCTGATTGGCACGTTCGGCGTGATGTACCTGTGCGGCTTCAGTCTCGACAACCTGTCGCTCATGGCGCTCACCATTGCGACGGGCTTCGTGGTCGACGACGCCATCGTGGTGCTCGAGAACATTGCCCGCCATATCGAAGATGGCCTGAGTCCGTTCGCCGCCGCGCTCAAGGGCACACGCGAAGTCGGCTTCACGGTGCTCTCGATGAGCATTTCGCTGGTGGCGGTTTTCATCCCGCTGCTGCTCATGGGCGGCATCGTGGGGCGCCTGTTCCGCGAGTTCGCCGTCACGCTCTCGGCCGCTATCCTGGTCTCGTTGGTCGTCTCGCTCACAGCGACGCCGATGATGTGCGCGCGTCTGCTCAAGGGCAAGTCTGCGCCGGGCGCTTCCGCGCCGCCGCCGCGACCATCCGTCTGGACGCGGATCGGCGGATGGACCGAGCGTATGTTCGACGGCATGCTGCGCGAATATGAGCGCTCGCTCTCGTGGGCGTTGCGCCACGGGCCGCTCATGCTGGGGATTCTGTTTGCCACGATCTGCCTGAACGTCTGGCTGTATACCGTCGTGCCGAAGGGCTTCTTCCCGCAGCAGGACACGGGGCGGATGATCGGCTTCATTCAGGCCGATCAGGCGATCTCGTTCCAGGCGATGGAAAAGAAGCTGGCCGACTTCATCAAGATCGTGCAGGCCGATCCGGACGTGTCGACCGTCACGGGCTTTACCGGCGGATCGAACCGAAACGGGGGCTTGATGTTCGTTACGCTCAAACCGTTGGGCGAGCGCAAAATCTCGGCCGATCAGGTGATTGCGCGATTGCGGGGCAAGCTGGCCAAGGAGCCTGGCGCAATGCTTTATCTGCAGTCCGTGCAGGACATTCGCGTCGGCGGGCGGGCGAGTAACGCGCAGTACCAGTACACGCTGCAGGCAGATGATCTACAGCAGTTGCGCGAGTGGGAGCCGAAGGTGCGCAATGCGCTCTCGCATCTGCCGAATCTCGTCGACGTCAACACGGACCAGCAGGACAAAGGCTTGCAGACGACGCTCGACGTCGATCGCGATCAGGCGTCCCGCCTCGGTCTGACGATGAGTCAGATCGATGGCGTGCTCAATGATGCGTTCGGGCAGCGGCAGGTCTCCACGATCTACAATCCGCTCAATCAGTACAAGGTTGTAATGGAAGTTGCGCCGCAATGGTGGCAAAGCCCCGAGTCGCTCAAGGACATTTATGTGGTGACCTCGGCGGGGGCGCAGGTGCCGCTCTCGGCATTCGCGCGGTATCGGCCGACGAATACGGCGCTGGGGGTCTCGCACCAGGGGCAATTCGCGGCGAGTACGATTTCGTTCAACCTCCCGCCGGGGGTATCGCTGTCGCAGGCGCAAGCCTCGGTCCAGGACGCCGTCGGCCGGCTGGGCATGCCGACGTCGGTGCACGGCAGCTTCCAGGGCACGGCGCAGGCGTTCCAGTCGGCCTTGTCGTCGCAGCCGATACTCATCCTGACCGCGCTGCTCACGGTATATATCGTGCTCGGCGTGCTCTACGAGAGCTACATCCATCCGCTCACCATTCTGTCGACGCTGCCGTCGGCGGGGGTCGGGGCGTTGCTCGCGTTGCTGCTCTTCAATACCGAGTTCAGCATCATCGCGCTGATCGGGGTGATTCTGCTGATCGGTATCGTAAAAAAGAACGCGATCATGATGATCGACTTCGCGCTCGATGCCGAACGGCGCCAGAACATGCCGCCGCGCGAGGCCATCTACCACGCGTGCGTGCTGCGCTTTCGCCCGATCATGATGACGACGATGGCCGCCATGCTCGGTGCGATTCCGCTTGCGTTGGGCACGGGTGATGGGGCGGAGCTGCGTCAGCCGTTGGGGATTTCCATCGTGGGCGGCCTGCTCGTGAGCCAGGTGCTCACGCTTTATACGACGCCGGTGGTGTACCTCTATCTCGATCGCTTGCGGCTGCGCTGGGCGCGATGGCGTGCGCGTGGTCAACGCGGCCAGGGCGACGTCGGGGAGGTGGGGCATGGCTGATGCCGCGCGCTGCCTGCACCGTGCGCGTCCGTGGGCGTCGCGTCCCGGAGCGTCTTTTGAAACTTCTGTTCTGGCCGAAGGGCCGATGCGTGCCATGTCCCGTAACCTGAATCGTCAAGTCGCCACCGCTGGATCTCATCCGCCCGCTGCAGCCGCCGCGGTTGCGCTGCAAGGGCGAGGCGCGAGGACGCCGCCGCGCATGCGTCGCGCTGCCACGTGGCTTGCGGCAAGCGCCGTACTGTGGCTCGCGGGCTGCGCGGTGGGGCCGGACTATGTGCGTCCAGCCATCGACACGCCGGCCGCGTTCAAGGAGACGGGGGACTGGAAGCTCGCCGAGCCCAGCGATGCGGCGTCCAAGGGCGAGTGGTGGGCGATCTATCAGGACCCGGTGCTCGCCGACCTGATGGCGCAGGTCAACGTCGACAATCAGAACATCAAGGTTGCCGAGGCCAACTATCGGCAAGCGCTGGCCGTGGCCTCGCAGGCGCGCTCTGCCTTCTTTCCGACGATCGGCGCCGACGCCGGTCTCACACGCGCCAGCTCGCGCGTGAGCAGCTCGGCGGTGAGCGGATCGGGGGCGGGCGGGATCTCGAACAGCTACAGCCTGTCGGGCACGGCGAGCTGGGAACCGGACATCTGGGGTAGCGTGCGCCGCTCGGTCGAGGCCGGCAACGCAAGCGCCGAGGCGAGCGAGGCTGATCTGGCCAATGCACGTCTGTCGGCGCAGGCGCTGCTCGCCCAGAACTACTTCGACCTGCGGGTAACGGACGCTCAAAAGGCGTTGCTCGACCGTACGGTCGCGGCATACGAGCAAACGCTCAAGCTCACGCAGAATCAATACGCCGTCGGTGTGGCGCAGCGCTCCGACGTGATTCAGGCGCAGACGCAATTGCAATCGGCGCAGGCCTCGGCGCTCGATATCGAGGTGACGCGCGCTCAACTGGAGCATGCGATCGCGCTGCTTGTCGGCAAGGCGCCGGCGGCGTTCTCGCTTACGCCAACGCCGCTGCGCGCCGCGTTGCCGATGGCGCCGGTGAGCCTGCCGTCGACCTTGCTGGAACGGCGACCCGATATTGCGGCGGCCGAGCGCTCGGTGGCGGCGGCGAACGCGAAGATCGGCGTCGCCAAGGCGGCCTTCTTCCCGACCCTTACGCTTTCGGCGACGGGCGGTTTCCAAAGCAGCAGCTTCGCCGACTGGCTGACGCTGCCGAGCCGCTTCTGGTCGGTCGGTCCGGCGTTGGCGGCCACGCTCTTCGACGGCGGCCTGCGTCGCGCGCAGACCGACGCGGCCATCGCGGCGTACGACGCACAGGTCGCGACCTACCGTCAGACGGTGCTCACGGCGTTCCAGTCGGTCGAAGACAACCTCGCCGCGCTGAACTATCTGGGCCGTGAGGCTGCCGTGCAGAACCAGGCGGTGCAGTCGTCGCGCGAGGCGCTGCAACTCATCCTCAATCAGTACAAGGCGGGCACTGTCGGGTTCCAGAACGTGTTGACTGCGCAGACGACGGCGTACACCACGGAGCGTACGGCGCTGACGATCCTCGGCCGTCAGTTCACGGCCAACGTGCTGCTCGTGACCGCACTCGGCGGCGGCTGGCATGGTTTGTCTTCCGCGGGCGAGAACCCTGGCGCGTCGCCGGCGGTGAAGGCGTCCGCGAACGCCAGCTCCGCCGATGGCCGCGACGGGCAGAAGTAACGCGCCTAATGTGCGTAACGTGCGTTACGCACATTAGGCGCCGTCCGAACCGCCTCGTCAGCGCCCGGTCGAGGTGTTCGCGACCGGGGCACACCCTCGGCATGTCCCCCTGTGCCAACTACGCATATTCCGACGCGCACAACGAGCCGATCACTAAATCGGGCGTTGGTGTTTAAG
The DNA here is from genome assembly GCF_026802345.1 of Pandoraea sp. XJJ-1. Taxonomy (NCBI): domain Bacteria; kingdom Pseudomonadati; phylum Pseudomonadota; class Betaproteobacteria; order Burkholderiales; family Burkholderiaceae; genus Pandoraea; species Pandoraea sp. XJJ-1. The sequence goes on along the minus strand of NZ_CP113827.1, from coordinate 4,157,602 downwards.
GTAATTCCGAACTTCGAGATTGGAATGCCGGAAGCGCTCACCGCGAATCGTCCGAATACCGGTAACGCGAGTAGCACAGACTGTGCTGCCGGACGTCTGAGCAATTTCACCTCCGGGCGAGTCCCGTCAAGCAGTTAGGCCGCAGTACCCGCTCTATCGGGCAGCATGCGGGCCGCGCGCGCATTGACCACACCGCGTGGCAAGGCGGCCCATGCGCATCGTCTATGTGACGTTTCCCAGCCGGTCGGGAGGATCCCTTTTTGCCAGAATGGACTCGCTTCGCGGCAATGGCAGGCGCGAAGCACCGTACGTGTCGTGCGGCGATGACGGTGCTGCCAGATGACGAATAAGGGGAGGGGGCAACGATGACGATCAATGTCGTGGTCGCGGACGACCATCCGATTGTGCGCTATGGAATACGACGTCTGCTCGAAGAGCGGGAAATGATTCATCTGGTCGGCGAGGCGGCCAATTCGTCAGAACTCGTGAATTTGCTGGCCAAGGCGCCATGCGACATTCTCGTGACCGATTTTTCAATGCCAGGGGGAAATTTCAAGGACGGCCTGTTTCTGATCGGCTATGTGCGCCGATATTTCCCGAACATCAAGATCATCGTCGTCACGATGCTGGAAAACCTGGCGATTCTTCGCGGCATGCTCAAGCTCGGTGTGCATTCGATTCTCTCCAAGCTCGACGAGCAGAGTTCGATCGCCGATATCGTGTGCGTGGTCGCGGACGGCAGCCGCTATATTCCGGCGGGACTGGCGACGCGCCTGCACGACTCGGTGGTCGACGACACCGAGATCGATGCGTCGAAGCTCTCGGGTCGCGAAGTGGAAGTGGTGCGGCTGTTCGTTTCCGGGCTCACTATCAGCGAAATCGCATTCCAGCTCAGTCGCAGCGTCAAGACGGTCAGCTCGCAGAAGACCAACGCCATGCGCAAACTCGGGCTGGACCGCGACGTCGACCTCTATCACTACGCCACGCGCACGGGCATCGCCTGACGGAATCGTTCAACACGCCGGCGAGGGGGCGGCGGGGCAGCGATGCCCCGCGCGCGGTCAGGCCGGCAGGCGAATGGCTCGCATATCGCGCAGGATCAACTCGCCCGCCCGGAGCATCTGTTTGAGCTGATGCACCACCTGCTTGATTTCCTGGACGTGGGCCTCCGGCGTGTCGGATTGCTGCTCCTGGGCGACGACGAGCGCGTCGAGGCGCCGCGTGTAGTCGCGCATCGCTTCGCTCGCGGCCTGCGCATCCGTCGGCACCGAGGCGGCCGGGGCCGCCACGGCCTGAGAAAGCAGATCGCTGATCGCGGAGACGACCTGCGCCAGCTCGCCGCTCTTGTCCGCTGCAATCTGACGCGGCAGCACGTCCGACATCCCCGTGATGTACGACGCCATCACATGGTTCTGCACCAGCAGATCGTTGAGCTCCCCGACCGAGACCTGTTTGGACTTGGGCTCGAGCATCATGCGCCTGAAGGCCGCGCCGAAATTTCCGAACGCAATGTGCATGTCCTTGCGCGCCATGCGATAGGCGAGCTCGTCGCGCTTGCCGTCGCGGCCGGTGCACGATTCCAGGTACGCGCGCGTCGACTGCACCGCCTGCCGGATGAGAGGCCCCATCAGGCGGTATTCCCAGTACGGGAAAAGATAGGAGCACACCAGCGCCACGGCGGAGCCGATCAGCGTGTCGATCGCGCGCTCCCCGATCACCGACAGCGACCCGGGGAGCAGGAAGTGGAACAGCAACAGCACGTAGGACGACATGAATACGACCGACAGGCCGTAATTGAACAGCGACAGGCTGTTGCCCATGACCATGCAGAAGAACATGAGGGCGAGCAGCACCCACGCCTTGTGCACGAAGGCCAGAATGATCAGCACGCTTACGCATCCCACCAGCGTGCCGGTCAGACGTTGCGCGTTCTTCTGTTTGGTCAGGCTGAAACCGGGCTTCAGAATCACGATGATCGTGAGCAACACCCAGTAACTGTGGGCCTGCCCGGCGAGCAGCGACCAGTTCTCGCAAATGATCATTCCGGCCGTGATGGCGATCGTCACCCGCAAGGCATGGCGAAAGCTCGGTGACGAAAAAGTCAGATTCTTCCAGAGCAATTTCGGAGAATAGCTCTGTCGTGAGGTGAAGCGCACGAGCGCCTGATCGATCTGGACTTCGGTGGCCGACCCTGCCGTGGCGAGATTCGTGTTGCGGTGCATGCGTTCCACGACACGTGTGCTGCTCCAGACGCGGCGGAAGGTGCTCGTCAGCGCCTGATAGGCTTCGGGCGCGCGCTGCGGCAAAGACTGCTTGCGCATCAGTTCGATCTCGTACTCGATGGCCCGCAATTCCGCGCGCCAACTGCGCTGCGCCCGCGATGGTTCGTTGGTGGCGATGGCGTAGCCGATGGCATCGACTTCGTTGGCGATCTTTCGGATCATGTCGCGGAAGAACAGGAGCACGTCATGGTCGGCGAACTCCCGGCGCAGCATCGGGTAATCGGTGTGCACCGACACCACGACCTCATGCAGGTCGACGATGTTGATGAACAGGTTGAACAGCATCGTGCGGCGCGGCTCCAGCGTGCCGGTGCGCAGGCGGGGCAGGTTGCGCAGAATGATCTCGCGCGCCGCCTGCTGCTTTTCCACGACGTTGACCTGCGCGGCGATCAGTCGCCGGTAGCATTCGTCGATGTCGGTCGACGTGTCGTAGAACGCCGCCTTGGCTTCGAGATACTGCGCCGTGACGAAGAAACACTCGGCCAGCGTCTGCTGTTCGATGCGAAACCACCAGACGCGGCAGACGACGAGGCTGAAGTAGGTGTACCAGAGGCCGCCCGCGAGCACGGCGCCGGCATCGAGCACGGCCTGATGCCGGGTGAGATCGCCCTCGACGTTGAGCACCATCATCATCAGGCAGGCGAAGCTCACGAGCGACGCGCGATAGCCGTAGATCACGAGCATCGACAGGCCGAACGTCAGGGTCAGCGACGTGATCCAGAGCTGCCACGGTTGCGCGGCGGTGGCCATGCCGGTGATCAGTACCGTAAGGGCGCCGAGCAGCGTGCAACTGAGCAGCTCCGCGTGCTTGTGACGCAGCGGTCCGTTGATGTCGACCACGCTCGCGCACAGCGCCCCCGAGGCGACCTCGATGCCGAGCAGGTGCTGGTCCATCCCCCAGAACAGCACGAGCGCCGGCAACACGACCCCCAACGCCTGACGGGTGCCGGTGAAAAAGTAATGGCTGAAGAGGAATTTCTTGATATCGGTCTGGTAGTCCATGCGTCGGGTGCGAGGGTTCCGCAGCAAAGCCGGCCGCGCGGCGGGGGGAGGGCGCGGTGCAGACAGAGTCTAGCCGAAGCCCCGCGTGGCGCGAAGAGGGGATGCCGCCGGTGACGGCCCACATGCCGACGGACCGGTAACGGCGCCTGACGCTGCCGTCACTCATGTCGGGGCAAGTTTTCGGATCTGCCCGATGGGCTTCGCGAGGAGGCTTTTGTTATGCTTGCGAACAGACTCGCTCAGCCGCCACGCCCGCATGCTCCACCTATTCTTTTCCAACCGGTTCACCACCCTTGAAGCCGCCCTGTTGCGCGATCTCGCACAGGCGCCCGGCAGCACGGGGAAAGCCGGTAATCCGTTCGAGACGGAAACCATCGTCGTGCCAAGTGTGGCCGTGCGGCGCCGGCTCGAACTGGACTATGCCGATGTGTTCGGCGTGTGTGCCAACGTTCGTCTGACCTATCTCGCCCAGTGGCTGTGGGACATGGCGGGGCAACTGGTCACGGTGCCCGAGAGTTCGCCGTTTGCGCCGGACCGGCTTGTCTGGCCGCTGTATCAGTGCCTCGCCCAGCCGTGGGGGGACGCCTCGCCGCGACTGGCGGGTTATCTGACGGGCGCGGACGATGTCATGCGCTTCGAATTGGCCGACCGACTGGCGCATCTCTACGACCAATATCTGACCTATCGGCCGAACTGGCTTGAGCGGTGGCAATCCGGGGAGACGATCGCGCCGGGCGCCGCCACGGGCTGGGGTGAGACGCAGCGTGCCGACGAAGTGTGGCAGAGCGCCTTGTGGCGGCAGGTGTTGGCGCATCTGGAGATTCGCGAGCGTCACCCAACGTTGCGGGCCATCGACCGGATCGAGGCGTTGACGCCGCAGACGGTGCCTGCCGGATGGCCGTCACGCGTGTCGGTGTTCGCGCTGTCGTCGATGCCGCCGCTTTCGATGGCGTTGCTCAAGGCGATGTCTCGTCTGATCGAGGTGCACCTGTATGTCCTGAATCCGTGTGAGAGCTATTGGTTTGACATCGTGTCGCCGTCACGACTGTCGTATCTGGCGCGGCGCGATGGGGGGGCGCACCGGGAAGTGGGGCATCCGTTGCTCGCCGAATGGGGGCGCCAGACGCAGTCGCATATCGATGCTCTGTATGCCGACCTCGCACCGCAGGCGGTGGAGGACCGGGCGCTGTTCCAGCCCAATCCCGCACCGACGCTGCTCGCCGCCCTGCAAAACGGCATTCTCACGTTGGACGATGGCCGTCACGGCGCGCCCGATGGCGTGAGCGTCGACGGGTCGGTGCAGGTGCATGTGTGCCACAGCCTGGCGCGTCAGATCGAAGTGCTGCATGACCGGTTGTTGGCGTGCTTCGACGAGATTCCCGATTTGCGTCCCGATGATGTGCTCGTGACCGTGCCGGATCTGGGGCGCGCGGCCCCGCTGATCGACGCCGTGTTTGGTACCGCGACACCTCGCATTCCTTATCTGGTGACGGGGTTGCCGCCGACGCGGACCAACCCCGTCGCGCGGGCGTTCGCCGCCATCCTGGCCTTGGCGCAGCAGCGGGTGGCGGTGTCGAGTCTGGTGGAACTGGCACGCACGGAGGCCATCGCACAACGCTACGATCTCGGCGGCAATGCGCTCGACACCGTTCAAAACTGGTTGCATGCCGCCGGTGCACGACGCGGCTGGCGCGGTGATGCCCTGCTGCGGCTCGACGCGCCGCAGGCGTGCGCGCCGACCGGGGCCGATGTCTCGCCGGCGTTGGAGCGGCACACCCTGGGCGATGCGATGATGCGGCTGTTTCTCGGCTACGCCTTGCCTGATGACGCCTTGCCGGTCGACGATTGGCTACCGGTTGGGGGAATCGAGGGCGGCCGTGCCGAATGGCTCGGGCAGCTGGCGCGGCTCGTCGACGATCTCGATGCCACCGCCGTCACGCTGCAAACGATGCGCACGGGGCTCGCGTGGCGCGATCAGCTGCTGGCGATGCTGGAACAGTTCTTTTCCGACGAGCCTCGTTTTGCCGACGATGTTGCCGAGGTGCGCGTGGCCATCGAACAGATCGGCTCGGCTATCGCTGATGGAGCGCCCGAAGTGCGGGTACCGGTTGACGTGGTGGCGCGCGTGCTGGCCAATGCCCTCGACGATCCGACGCGTGGCGGCGTGCCATCGGGGCGTGTGACGTTTGCGGCGATCCCCAGCCTGCGCCTGCTGCCGTACCGCGTGGTGTGCATGATCGGCATGGACGACGGGGTGCTGCCGGGACGCGTGCGCGCCGACGAATTCGACCTCATGCGCGCGTTGCCGCAACGTGGCGATCGCCAGCGGCGCGACGACGAGCGCAATCTTTTCCTCGATCTGATGTTGAGTGCGCAGGACCGGTTCCTGATCACCTACACGGGCCGAAGCGTGCGCGATAATGCGCCGCTGCCGCCATCGACGGCTGTGGACGAATTGCTTGACTTCGCCGGGCAGTTGCTCGCACCGGTGTCCCAGGGGTACTGCCTCGACGATCAGCGCGAAGCCCGCGAGCGGCTTGCGGTGTCGCATCCGCTTCAACCGTTTTCTCCTGCGTATTTCGATGGGCACGACCCGTCGCTCTACAGCTACGACGTGGCCAATGCCGAGGCGGCGCAGCAATTGGCGGATCAACTGGCGTCCCCCACACCGAATGCCCGCGCCGCGCCATTCGTGCGTGAACCGTTGCCCGCTGTCGTACAAACCCATTTGACGTTGGACGACCTGCTGCGTTTCTGGCGTCATCCCGGCAGAGCGTGGGCGCGTGACCGGCTGGGACTCTCGCTCGGCGAACTGCTCACGGAGGTCGACGACGAAGAGCCGTTCATGCTCGACTGGGCCGGACGCGATGCGCTGGCGGCGCGTCTGCTGCCGCGCCTGATGCGCCACGACGCACGCGACGCCCGCGCGCATGCCGACGCCATTGAGCGTATTGCGAAGGTCAGTCACGAGTTGCCGGGCGGGGCGACCGGTGCCGTCTGGCGCCGCAGAGCGTTGGGCGGCCTGCGCGCGCTGGCGTCGCAGGTGCGAGACGCGCAGGCGGAAGGCACGCAGGAGCTGCTGGTGACGCTGCCTTTGACGCCGGCGCTGCCGCCGTCATGGCGCGAATCGACGCAGGCCGCCTGGCATGGCGATGCCACGTTGCGCGCAGCCTGCCTGTTGCAGGGACGCTTGGCCCCGGTGTCGCGCTATGGACTGGTCATGTATCGATTCGGCAGCCAGCGTCCGAGCGATCTGCTTGCCGCATGGCTGGCCCATCTGGCGCTTTGTGCGCATCTCCAGCAGCCCGAGCACGCAGGACTGGACGTAGCCGCCAGAACGCTCTGGTACGGCGTAGACGAGACATTCGCGTTGCGGCCGGTGGAAGACGCGGCGACGCTGTTGGGGCAATGGGTGGCGCTGTACCGCCTCGGGCAGACGCGGCCGTTGCCATTCTTTACGCGAAGCGCGTGGAAGTTGGCGAGTACCGGCAAGCCGGGCGAGGCGCAAGGTGCGTGGCTCGGTTCGGCATTCGCTCGGGGCGACGCGGACGACCCGTACACGCGACTGATCTGGCGCGGCGTGGACGATCCGCTGGCGCCGCCGTTCGATGCGCTCGCCAATCTACTGCTCGGCCCTCTGGTGCAACACCTTGACGTGGCGGAGGGCGCATGACGCAGCTCATCGACCTCGACGTCTTCAGTTGCGATCTCGACGGCGTTTGCCTGATCGAAGCGTCGGCTGGCACTGGCAAGACCTGGAACATCTGCGCGCTGTACGTGCGGTTGCTGCTCGAGAAGCGATTGACGGTCGAGCAGATTCTTGTCGTCACCTTCACCAACGCGGCCACGGCCGAGCTGCGTGAGCGGATTCGCGCGCGGCTGGCTGCGTTGGTGGCTGCGATGGCGCCGGTCTTCGAGGAGGAGGACGAGAACGACGATATCGTCGACTTCGATCCGGACGCCAGCGACGATCCGTTGTTCAACGTCATGATCGCGGGGTTGATCGAGCGCGGTGACATGACACCGAAGGCCATTCGCGATTGCTTGCAAACGGCATTGCGCGGCTTCGATCAGGCCTCGATTCACACCATTCACGGGTTTTGCCAACGTGCTCTGGCGGAGGTGCCGTTTGCGGCCGGATTGCCGTTCGCCTACGAGCTGGTGCCGGACGACAATGGCGTGCGTCACGATCTGGCGGTCGAATTCTGGCGGCGTGTGGTCGAACCGCTGGCTGCGCAGGACGACGGCTTCGCCGCGTGGCTGGTCGATGCTAAACGCTCGCCCGGCACGCTCACCGACCAGTTGGCGCGTCGGCTGAAGAAACCCATGTCGGAATTGCGCTGGCCGTCGGCGGTCGAGGCAGACGCACAAGCGTCGTCGGACCCGGGATGGTTCGCGACCTACGCAGCGGCCTGCGAGTGCTGGGACGCCGAGGCCGCGGCAATTACCGATCTGATGCGCGCGGCGTTGCCGTCGTACAGGAAAAACATTTACGACGCGGTATCGCTTGCGCAAGCCGTATCGGCCTGGGCACGCTATCTTGGCGCGCGCGATGCCGGGGCGCCGTTGAGTTCGAAGGCGGAATTGCTGACCACCACGCGCCTCGCCAAGGACATCAAAAAGGGCGAAACGCCGCCCGATCACCGGTTTTTCGGCATGGCCGATGCGCTGGTGCAAGCGCGCGCCGACGCGCACGAGCGTTACGCGATGCAGTGGCTGCGGATGCTGCGCGAGTGGCTGATGCAAGCCCCGGACCAGTTGGCGCTTCGCAAGCGCGAGTTGCGGGTGGTGTCGTTCGACGACCTGCTTGGCAATATTGCACGGGCACTGAACCAGCACCCCGATCTGGCCGAGGCCCTGCGCGAGCGATACCCCTGCGCACTGATCGACGAGTTCCAGGACACGGATCCGCTGCAGTTCGACATTTTCAGTGCCGTGTACGGTCGGCGGGAGACGGCCGCATCGAACGTCGGGCGGGGGCCGATGTTCATGGTGGGTGACCCGAAGCAGGCGATCTACAGCTTCCGGGCGGCGGATCTGCATACGTATCTGGCCGCGCGCGAGAACGCCGACGCGGCGTACACACTGGCGGTGAATCAACGCTCGACACCGGCCATCATCGAGGCGGGCAATCGCCTGTTCGGGGCCAACGACCGGGCGTTCGTGCTCGACGGGCTCGAGTACCCGCCGGTGCGCCCGGGGGCGCGGCAGCGAGCGCCGTTCACCGACGCTCGCGAAGTGGCCGACTTCACTGTCTGGTGGCTTCCGGACGATGACGAGCCGCTGTCGAAGGACGACGCGCAGCAGGCGTGTGCGCGGGCGACGGCGGCCGAGGTGGCGCGCTTGCTCGCGGGCGCGGCGCGCGGTGACGTGCGCGTGGGCGAGCGACCGCTCGCGCCGGGCGATATTGCCGTGATCGTGCAGACGCACCGGCAGGGCGCGCTGATGAAATCGATGCTTGCCGAGCACGCGGTGGGCAGCGTGGAGCTGACGCAGGACTCGGTGTTTGCCAGTGACGAGGCACAAACGCTGTTGCGGGTGTTGCGTGCAGTGGAGTCTCCCGGCGACGTGCGGGCGCTGCGCGCTGCGCTGGCGACCGAGCTGTTCGGGCTCGATGCCACGGCGTTGTATCGCATGCAGACCAGCGAAGCCTCCGATGCCGAGGCGATCGCGTGGATCGAGCGACTACAACGCTATCGTCAGTTATGGATCGACCGGGGCTTCTCGGCGATGTGGCGCACGTTGATGCGCGAGTTGGGCCTCGCGGCACGTCTGGTCGCTCAGGCCGGCGGCGAGCGGCGTCTGACGAACTTCATGCACTTGGCAGAGCTTGCACAGGCCCGCTGGGCCGAGCAGCCCGGCATGCCGGCGCTGCTGCGCTGGCTGGCCTCGCAGCGCAATGCGAGCGGCGGTGAAGACGCGCAGTTGCGTCTCGAGTCGGATCAGAATCTGGTGCAGATCGTGACCGTTCACAAGTCGAAGGGGCTTGAGTATGGCGTGGTGTTCTGTCCGTTTCTTTGGGACGGCGCAGTGCGCGACGGTGGGCGTCTCGACGGACTCGAGTATCACGATGGGTCCACGGCCGTCATCGACTTCACCGATGCGGCGGGCAAGGGGTCGCCCGCCGCCGCCGCGCTGCGGCAGGAGCAATCGGCAGAGCAGGCACGACTGCTGTACGTAGCGCTGACGCGCGCGGTCTACCGTTGCTACCTGGCGGCCGGCATTTATGCGTCGCGACGCAGCGTGAAGGAAGCGTGCGGCGGCATGCTCAACTGGCTCGCGGCAGGGCAAGGGAATACGTTCGATACGTGGGTTTCGCCGACGCTCGATACCGACGAGCGGGTGGCCACGATCCGGTCGGCATGGAAGGCGCTGGTCGGTGGCCCACTGGCGGTGGTGCCGTTGCCAATGGGCGATGCGTTGGATGCCGACATGCGTGTCGTCCACGACGCGGCGCCGCAACTCACCCCGCGCGCGAGTGCTCGCGCGTTGCGCGAAGTCTGGCGGATCGGGAGCTTCTCGGGGCTGTTGGCGGGGATGCACGCCGGTCCGCAACTGGGCGGCGGTCAACTCAGTGCGCCGGAGCGTACGCGTCCCGATTACGACGCGCAGGCCAATGCCGGGCCGACGTTCGCCCTGCCGCCGGAGGGGGACGATGCCTGGCCGCCCGCCGATGACATTCTTCGTTTTCCGCGCGGACCGGCGGCCGGCGAGAGTTTGCACCGTGTGTTCGAACTGGCTGATTTTCAGGCGCGTGCGCAATGGCCACATGCGGTCGCTAGAGCCTTGCGCGAACGACCGCCCGGGCGCGGAGCCGAGCACAACGATACGTGGCGCGCCATGATGATGAGCATGCTGGCCGATACGCTCGCTACACCGTTGCGACCGGGTATGCAACTGGCTGACGTGGCGATGACCGAACGGCTCACCGAAATGGAATTCACGTATCCGGCCGATGCCGTGTCGCTCGAGGCGCTGCGCGGCGTGTTGCGCCAGTTCGGTTACCCGGACTTGCCGCTCGACGCCACGGTGCTGCGCGGCTACCTCAAGGGGTTCATCGATCTGGTGTTCCGGCACGGCGGCCAGTGGTGGATCCTCGACTGGAAGTCGAACTACCTCGGCACTGCCCCGGAAAACTACGGCGCCGACGGCCTGCGCGAAGCGATGGCCGAGCACGGCTATCACCTCCAATACCTCCTCTACACATTGGCGTTGCATCGCTACTTGCAACGCCGATTACCCGACTACCGATACGACCGCGATATGGGCGGCAGCCTCTACTTGTTTGTCCGGGGCGTTCGGCCCGACTGGGCGCGTGCGCATCTGGCCGGTGACGATGTGCCGGGTGTCTTCTTCGACAAGCCGTCGCGTGAGATGGTCGACGCGCTCGATCGGCTCTTCGCCTCGGGCGACAACGCTGCGCTGGCGCAAGCGTTGTCGCCGGACGTTCAAGGTGACGACGCGGGCGCTGCCGACCGGGAGGGCGCATGAGCGATCGACGAGATCGGGGGGACGTGGCCGGGGCACCGTTGGCCGACAGCGGCGTGGTGCGATTGGCGCAGGGGTTCGCGCGTCGAATGGCACTGCTCGCGCGCGGTCACGGGGCGGACGAGCCGACGTGCCGCTATGTGTGGCGTGCCGCCCTCGCGGTGAGCCTCGCCACGGCCGAGGGGCACGTCTGCGTGCCGCTCGATAACCTGCTCGACGGGCAAGCCAGCGGCGAACTGTTTCCGGGTGACGCCCCCGCCTTGTCCGTCTGGCGCGAGGCACTCTTTGCCAGCGGCTTGTGTGCCCCCGCCAGCTTGGCGCTGGCGCGCACCGACGACGTCCAGGCCGACGCCTTCCCGCTTTTGCTCGACGACCACGATCGCCTCTATCTCGCACGTTATTACAGCTATGAGGCGCGGTTGGCGACGGCGCTCGGACGTAAGTTGTCGCTGACCGAACGCACACCGGTCACCGCGGCGGATCGCGCTCGTCTGCATCGTTACTTTGGCGAAGGCGCGCTTGTGTCGTCCGACGGGCAGCAGGAACCGAACTGGCAGATGGCGGCGGCGGCGCTGGCGCTGCAACGCTCGTTGGTTGTGCTCAGCGGCGGTCCCGGCACCGGCAAGACGACCACCGTGGTGGGCTTGCTCGCCTGTCTTCTCGAGCGAGACGCCAACCTGCGCGTGGCGCTGGCCGCGCCCACGGGGAAGGCGGCGCAGCGCATGCAGGAGGCGTTGACGGCCCGTCGGGATCTCCCGGAAACGGTGCGCAGGGCATTGCCCGAGGCGGCGGTCACGTTGCATCGCCTGCTGGGTGTCTTGCCGGAGTCGGCCGAGCAAGCGGGGCGGCGTTTTCGACATCACGCGGCCAACCCGCTGCCCTACGATCTGATCGTCGTGGACGAGGCGTCGATGATCGATCTGTCGATGGCGACACAATTGCTCGAAGCCGTGCCGGAAAGCGCCCGCCTGATCCTGTTGGGCGACAAGGATCAGTTGGCGGCGGTTGAAGCGGGGGCCGTCTTCGGAGAGTTGAGCGCGCACCGCAGGTTCTCACCGGACATGCGTAGGCGATTATTGTCCGCGCTCGAATGGCCCGTCGATGCGCTGCCCCGGTCGGGACCGTTGGCGGCCGTCGTAGGGAACGGCGCGCCGGATGCGGCCGCAGGAAGCGCCCGAGTGTCGCAAGGGCTGGAAGACACCGTCGTCTGGTTGGAGCGAACTTATCGCTTTGGAGAGAATTCTGCGATTGGTCGCCTTGCAACCGCCATCAAGTCGGGCAAAGTGATTGAGGCGCGCAAGGCCTGCACCCTTGCGGACGACGGGGCGTTCGCCGGCATCGGTTCGACTTCAGCACCAGCGGCAAGCGACGCCGACCGCGTGATGTTCAGTGAGGACGGCGGCGTGCAGTTGTCGCCCGCCAGTCTGCACGCGCTGGCGGACGGGTATTCGGCCTATCTCGCCGCGCTGGCCGAAGCGGTCGCGACGATCGAGCAACTGGGCGATCCGGCGACGGTAACCGCCGCCGATGTCGCCATGGTCGCGCAGCCGGTATTTGCGGCGTTCGGTCAGTTTCGCGTGCTGTGCGCGACACGTGGCGGGCGACGCGGCGTCGAGTTGCTCGGCGCGCAACTGACGGCGGTACTCGGGCGTCGAGCCGGTATGGCGCTCGGGGCTGGCGGGGGCGCCTGGTTTGCCGGGCGCCCAGTGTTGGTCACGCAGAACGAATACGCGCTGAACCTGTTCAACGGCGACATTGGCATCGCGTTGCCGCTCGGGCCGTCCGGCACACTACGTGTCGCGTTTGCCACGCCGGATGGGGGATACCGCCTTTATTCCCCGGCCAGTCTGCCGGCGCACGAGACCGCATTTGCCATGACGATCCACAAGTCGCAGGGATCGGAATTCGAACGCGTGGCGATGGTGCTGCCAGAACAGGCGAGCCGGGTGCTGTCGAGGGAGCTGATCTATACGGGGGTGACGCGAGCGCGCCGTCAGGTATGGCTTTACGCGCCGTGGCAGGTCGTCGCGTCGGCCATCGCGCGGCCCACGCAGCGCGACGGCGGCTTGACCGACCGGTTGATGGAGGTGCTGGCTACGATGCCTCCTTCGGTGCCTGCGCCGCCGCTGCCGCGATAGCAGCCTCGGCCACCGAGCCCAGCCGCGTGACGAGCAACTGGTCGATCTTGTAGTTGTCGATGTCGACCACTTCGAACTTGTAGCCCGCGGCCTCGGTGGCTTCCGATTTCTTCGGAATGCGCTTGAGCTGATAGATCATGAATCCCGCAATGGTCTCGAACTCGCCTTCACCAGGAAGCTCGTCGATATCGAGTGCTTTCTTCACGTCTTCGACGGACGTGACACCGTCCACGAGCCATGAGTGCTCGTCGCGCTGCACGATCTGATCTTCGTCCGCCGGGTGAATCACGTTGCCCATGAGCGCGCCCACAATGTCGTTGAGCGTCACCACACCGACCACCAGACCGTATTCGTTGATGATGACGGCAAAGCCTTCGCGGGTTTCCTTGAAGCGGGCCAGCGCTTCCGAAAGATTCAGGGTGTCGGGGATCACCAGCAGCTTCTTCGCATACAGGCGGTCGAGATTGCGAATCACGCTCGACAGGTCTTCGCTCGCAATGCGCTGGAGCAAATCCTTCGAGTCGACGTAGCCGAGCACGTTGTCGATTTCGTCCCGGCACACGAGATACTTCGAATGCGGGCTTTGGATGATCTTTTCGCGAATACTGCGCTCGTCCTCGGCGATGGTGAAGTACACCACGTCGTCGCGAAAGGTCATGACCGAGCCGACGGTGCGCGATTCCAGCTCGAAAACGTTCTCGATCAAATGGAGTTCCTGCTTGCGCACCACGCCGGCTTGCGCGCCCGCGCCGACCATCGCCGCGACATCTTCGGACGTAATGTTCTCGATGGCATGCGTCGGCAGCTTGAACAGACGCAGAAACAGGTTCGCCACGCCGTTGAAGAGGTAGACGAGGGGCCGAAGCACCTTCAGGCACAGCAACATCGGATCAATGATGCCCATGGCAACGCGCTCGGGGTTGACCATTGCGAGACGCTTGGGAATCAGGTCGGCGAACTGAATGAAAGCGATCGTGATGAACAGGAACGAGCCAATGCCTGCCAGGCGCAACGCCAGCGCCTGATCGGTGAGCGGCGAGAGCCACGCGAACAGATAGCCGGTCAGGAAACTCTCGCCAAGCACGCCGCCGAGCACGGCGACCGCGTTCACGCCGATCTGCACAACGGTGAAGAAATTGCCTGGCTGCCCCTTGAGGGCGAGCACCTTGATTGCCTGCGGGTTTCCCTTTTCCATGAGCACGTGCAGCTTGGTGCGCTTGGCGGCGGTCAACGAGATTTCGGCGGCGGAGAAGAATGCGCTGGCCAGAACCAGCACGAAGATACTGAAAAGAAAGCCGTAACCACTCATGTTGTCATCCCTGTAAATGCGAAGGCGGGTACACAGCCGCAACGCTGGCCGGACCGATGAGCAAGGGAGCGGGTCCGGTGGGCAGGGAGACATTTCAAAACAAGCCCGGCGGGCCGTCATTTTGAGATGCCTTCAGGCGGGTGCGCGGAAGGCGCGTACCCGGTGCGGTGTCGTCTGCGAGCCAAAAATGCCGCCGACGCCATTTTTGCGGGCCGCGTCAGCCGCGTAGGCTGTGCCGCTGTCCGATAGCATGCCATAAGTTCGGGGCTTGCCGACACCCATGCCCCAACGATTGGGCGAGCGCTGGGGCGCCGCTGTCTACTTTCGGACGGTGGCTTGCGCGAGCTGCGCGACACCGTGTTCAGAACCGACAATGGGCGCACGCCGCCTCGGGCATCGTGAACTTCGCCGCGACACCTTGTCGAGGCCGTGGCGACCGGCCACGTATCTCCCTACTGAGGATCTCACGATGATGAACGGCATCCAGGCATTCCACTATTCGCCGGGGTTGGGCAACGTTGCGGCAGCAGCCCCCATTGCGCTGACGCCAGGAGCAGGGCTCGCCAACGCCGCCGGCATTCCGCTGGTGCGCATCGCCAACGCTCGCGCCGACAGCCTGACGCACCCTTGGACCGCGAGCGCGGTGCGTGCCGTGCCAGTATCCCGCGGCATGGACAAGGCCTTCGGCAGCGATTTCCTGGGCGCATCGGCGGAAATCGAGGCGTCGGGCGAAGTCGCTGCCGGACGGTTCATACCCGAGGGGGGCGGCATTGACAGCGGCGAACTGGCCGCACTTGCGCTCGACGTTCCCGCGAATGGTGCAACGCGTGGCGCGCAACCGGTCCTGAGCGCTTCCGCCGTGCAAACGCTTCATGTGTGCGCCAGTGCGCAGGACACCGGCACACGAGGCGTATCGCCGGACGGTCGCAATCATCCTGTGGTCATGCCAGACGGGCGCAGCGAGCGGGCACAGATCTGCCGGGAGATTGTGAGCGGCTCGCTGCTCGGCACGGGCGGTCGCAACGGAACGGTGGCGTTCGATACCCGTCGCGACAACGTGGCGACGATCGTCGCGGATACCGCGCGCCGATGGACGGGCAAGCCGGCGCTGGCAGGGAGAAAGGAGTGGTCGAAGGCGTGCGAGGAACTGGAGTCGCCCGCCACGTTCATCGGGAAAGTGAACGATCGGCTGCACCAGGGATCGCGGGTCCTGCCGTCGCGCGAGAGCACCGAATGGATGCTTCGCGTGGGGTTCGCCGACGGCTTGCCGATGCACCAGGCCATGGTGCGCGCCGATCTGCCGCCGTCCGTCGGACTGGGCACGGACGAGTGGGTCAAACTCGCCCTCGGGGTAGAGCAACTGGGCGAGCGCCACTGGGCGCTTCGTCACACGGAGGTGATGAACGCGGCGGCGCTGCCCGCGACGAACACGAAGGCCTTCACGGCACTGGCGACGACGCTGTCGTCGCGGCCGCCGCATATCGCGACGCAGCGCCTGCGCAATCAACTGACGATGCGCGGTGTGCCGACGGTTCCGGCCAGCACCACGATCGACCCGTCTGCGCACGGCTAAGCGCGTTCGCCGCCTGATGGCCAGGCGTCATCCATGATAAAACGCGCCCGGTTTGACCCGGGCGCGTTAGCGGCCATCGTTGACGACGGGCAACCGTGCGACGGCGCGAGGCGAAACCCTCGCCGCCGCGTGCGTATCGTCAGGTACGACGATAGATCTCGGCGCCGTTCTTGACGAACTCCACGGCCTTGACTTCCATGCCCTGCTTGAGCGCCGCTTCGTCGGAAATGCCTTGCTTGGCGGCGTAATCGCGCACGTCCTGCGTGATCTTCATCGAGCAGAAGTGCGGTCCGCACATCGAGCAGAAGTGGGCAACCTTGGCGGAGTCCTTCGGCAGCGTTTCGTCGTGGAATTCGCGCGCCTTGTCCGGATCGAGACCCAGATTGAACTGGTCTTCCCAACGGAACTCGAAACGCGCCTTCGACAACGCATTGTCGCGAATCTGCGCGCCGGGGTGGCCCTTGGCGAGATCGGCGGCGTGCGCGGCGAGCTTGTACGTGATGATGCCTTCCTTCACGTCGTCCTTGTTCGGCAAACCGAGGTGTTCCTTCGGCGTGACGTAGCACAGCATGGCGGTGCCGTACCAGCCGATGGTCGCCGCCCCGATGCCCGACGTAATGTGGTCGTAGCCGGGGGCGATGTCCGTCGTCAGCGGTCCGAGCGTGTAGAACGGGGCTTCGTCGCAGTACTCGAGCTGGAGATCCATGTTCTCCTTGATGAGCTGCATCGGCACGTGGCCCGGGCCTTCGATCATCACCTGCACGTCGTGCTTCCACGCGATCTGTGTCAACTCACCCAGCGTCTTCAGCTCCGAGAGTTGTGCTTCGTCGTTGGCGTCATAGATCGAGCCCGGACGCAGGCCGTCGCCCAGCGAGAACGCGACGTCATAGGCCTTCATGATTTCGCAGATCTCTTCGAAGTGCGTGTACAGGAAGCTTTCCTTATGGTGCGCGAGGCACCACTTGGCCATGATCGAGCCGCCGCGGCTCACGATGCCAGTCATGCGGTTGGCGGTCATCGGTACGTACGCGAGGCGCACGCCGGCGTGAATCGTGAAGTAGTCGACGCCTTGCTCGGCCTGCTCGATGAGCGTGTCGCGGAACATTTCCCACGTCAGGTCTTCGGCCTTGCCATTCACCTTCTCGAGCGCCTGATAGATCGGCACCGTGCCGATGGGTACCGGGCTGTTGCGCAGGATCCATTCACGCGTCTCGTGGATGTGCTTGCCGGTCGACAGATCCATCACCGTGTCGCCGCCCCAGCGGATCGCCCACGTCATCTTGTCCACTTCCTCGCCGATCGACGAGGTCACGGCCGAGTTGCCGATGTTCGCGTTGATCTTCACGAGGAAGTTGCGGCCGATGATCATCGGCTCCGATTCCGGGTGGTTGATGTTGTTCGGGATGATGGCGCGACCGCGTGCGATTTCGCTGCGCACGAATTCCGGCGTGATTTCGGCGGGGAGGCTCGCGCCGAAATGCTGACCCGGATGCTGGCGCGAGAGCAGCTTGGCCAGACGCTCGCCCTGCGGGCCGGCGTTGCGCACGCTCTCGATGTATTCCTGACGGCGCAGGTTTTCGCGAATGGCGATGTATTCCATCTCGGGCGTGATGATGCCCTGACGCGCGTAGTGCATCTGCGTCACGTTCTTGCCGGCCTTGGCGCGGCGAGGCGTGCGATGCAGGCCCGGGAAACGCAGCTCGGCGGTGGCGTCGTCGGCGGCGCGCTCGCGGCCGTAGGCGGACGTCATGCCCGGCAGCGCTTCGGTGTCGCCGCGCTCCTCGATCCATGCCGCGCGCAGGGCGGGCAGGCCGGAGCGGATGTCGATCTGGGCGTCCGGATCGGTGTACGGACCGGAGGTGTCGTATACGAAGATCGGCGGATTCTTTTCACCGCCAAAGCTTGTCGGCGTGTCGGCTTGCGAGATTTCGCGCATCGGGACACGGAGGTCGGGGCGCGAGCCTTCGACGTAGATCTTGCGGGAATTCGGCAGCGGTGCGATCGCGGCTTCATCCACGCGCGCATTGGCTGAGAGGAACTTCGGATTGGCGTTCATGCAATGTCTCCTGGCGGGGCACGTGTTGACGCCGACAATTTCGGCGAAAAGCGGCTCAGGAGCATGAACGGGGGCGAGGAATTTCTACGCTCCCTGCGCTGGCATTATCCAGATCAGGTTCTAAGGGTATTTCTCACCCACAACTCACGTTGCAGGACCCCTGCGCTAGCTTTGCGGCAACAATACACTGACATGCCCGGCAAACACAAGCACGATACGTCCCGAAAAACGTGAACGGCCAATGCTGCGATGCGGCATAACACATGCGGGCGGACGCAAACGCTGGTTGGGCGGCGGCGTCAGGCGAGGGCGCGCGCGCTGACGTCACCGAGCGTGCGCGCCAGTCGTAGTGCGATGTCACCGGCCGGCGCCTTGGGCACCGCATTCCCGGATGTGCGGCTTGGCTCACTTTGGCCTGACAATTTTCGCCGGTCTTGGCCCTTCCGGGGGCGACAAGAGCTGCGTATCGTCGAAGGCGTGGAGGCATGGCAAGCGTGACAACGGCATGCCACCGGTGGGTGAAGCCTATTCTGAACGGAATTGAACGGAACGGAGAATCGATTCATGCTACGACTGAACTACATCAAGGCCGCGCCGCGCCCCTACGAACAAATGAGCGTGCTGAGCCAGTATTTCCATGACTGCGGCCTGCCGGGCGGCCTGGTCGAGCTGGTTTGGCTGCGAGCCTCGCAACTCAACGGCTGCGCATTCTGCATCGACATGCACGTGGTCGACGCCCTGAAAACGGGCATCGAACCGCGCCGTCTGCATTTGCTCGACGCCTGGCGTGAAACCGAGCTGTACTCGCCGGCCGAGCGTGCGGCGCTGGCATGGACGGAAGCCGTCACCAACGTCCAGGACGGGCATGTGCCGGACCCCCTGTTCGCCGAGCTGCGTGCGCATTACGACGACAAGCAGATCGCCGATCTGACGTTCGCCGTCGCCACCATCAATGCGTGGAACCGTATGGCGATCGCGTTTCGCGCGCCGCTGCCCAAGACGCCGCACGGCGTGCGGTGAGGGCAGGCCCGGCGCCACGTACGTCCTGACGCCATCGCTACTGCGCCAGGCGCACTTCGCGCTGAAACTCGCGCGGCATCAGCCGTAACGCGTCGCGGAAGAACCGCCGGTCGGGCGGGGGCAGGAGTGGCAGCACGCGGCCCAGCGACTGGGCGGCATGCACCGCCTGCGGCGAGTCGCCGTCCTGGTGCAGCGCGAACCACAACATCTCGAACCACAAGTTGGCCAGCTGCAACGGCTCGAAGCAGACGCGTCCCTCTTCATGGTCGGCGAGCGTCGTCGCCAGGACATCGGTCCAGCGCTGGAAACCCTTCGCCCGCGAGAAGGGCGCGCCGAATGGCTGCACGGCGTCGAGAAAGGCGTCGACAGTCAACGGCGTGCTCGCGCGCAGCGTCGCCAGATCGGGGTCGCGCCGCGCCGGCACGGCACCGCGCGCAATGCGTAACAGGAAGACTGTGTTCCAGACGGAATTGCCACCGACACCGAACCGGTCGCAGATCCACTCCGAGAGTCCGATCCAGCGCAGCGCCTGCCGCTGAACGTCCGTGGCGGCGAGCCGTCGGCCGGGATCGATGAGCGCGCCTTGCCAAAACAGCCACAACGACAGCCCGATGTTGGCCGCGACATGCTGCGCGAGTTCAATGGAGTCGGCTTCGAACGCGGCTTGCAGGGCGTCGGAAAAGGCGGCCAGCGCGTTCGCCGCCGACTGCTCCCGCGCGGGCATCGGGCCGCCGCGCGCGGCGTGCGACTTGTGCAGCAACGCCTGCAGGTTGCGGCTCTCGAAGCGAATGCGCGGGTTATAGACGAGACAGGGGGCGAGCGAGGCATCGTCGGCGATGCGTTGCAGGTGGGCGAACGCGCCGGCCTCGTCGCGTGACCCGTAGGCTTGCCAAGCCTGCACGATCCAGTGCATGGCGCGCAACGTGGGCGAGCCCGGCGGGTTCGCGCCAAAGGTCGCGGCGAGCGTTGCCAGCGTTCGATTCGTGCGTGCCGCGTCGCCCATGCGACGCCAGGCGATCGTCTCGGCAAGCAGGGCGATGCCGCGTTGCACGTCGTCCACGGCACACACCTGCGCTGCATGAAACGATGGAATCGCGCCGGTGCGCGGCTGGCGGCGTACCTCGCTCTGCGATGGCGCTTGGGGCGGCGCGAAGAACACGCCATCCTGCATATCGCGCTTGCCCAGCGTCAGGTGATGCCAGAACGCAATGTCCTGCATGACGTAATCGAGCGCCGGCGATGGGGTATCCGACGCCGCATCCTGTGCAAGCCCGAGAAACGAGGCGATCGCGCGACGCGGGTCGGCGGGCGTCGAGTCCTCGATCGTCACGGCGATGCGCGACATCTCATCGCGGGCGAGCCAGAATGGCCCTTTGCCCCGTCCGCGCGTCGGCAGCAGACGCGCATCGGCGAGTACATCGTCGCCCCAGCCCACGGCAACGCCCCAACGTGCAAAGTCGGAGAACGCGCGGCTGACCAGCATACGCAGATCGCCCGCCGCGCCGGCTTGACTGAACCGGATCTTCAACGAGGCAAGCGAGACCGACGACATCTCGTAATGCGCCGCATAGTAGACCCGCATCAACAACCAGAGGCTCTGATATCGCACCGGTTGGCCGTCGATGTGCTGGGGGGCGTCGAGGCGGACGACGAGCGTAGGTGCGCCCGTGGCGGAGGCCGACGTGACGGGCGTTGTGCTGCGCGAGGGAGGGGTGTCGGACATGGCGTCGAGGCGAGTCGAGTGGCGTCGGGCCACGGACGACGGCCGCACACGCGACGGAATCTACGAATGGGGTGCACCGATGATACGGCGGTTACGACGGTTACGGTAGCGTTGCTTTGTGCCTGCCGAAACGCAGACTATGCTGCAAACGCTCCCGGAAGCGGGCGCCTGGCCGGCGCCACCGACGTTCTTCCTGCCACCCCGATGGCACGAATTTAAATCAGGATAACGAAATGAAAATGAAGATCTCTCGCTGGGGACGCGGTGTTGTTGCCCTACCGGCGGCTGCGGCTGCGGCTGCCGCACTCGTCTCGGCGACTTTGTTCACCCCGCCGGCACAGGCAGAGGAAACCAAGGCATCGACGCAGGCGGCACCGGTGCGCATTATCGAGCGTGCCGACTGGGGCGAACGTTTCGCGGCGGAAGGGGTGAAGGGCACGATCATCGTGCTCGACGGTCACACGCGAACGTATCAGGCGTTCGATACCGCGCGTGCCGAGCGACGGGTATCGCCCGCATCAACTTACAAGGTCTTCAACAGTCTGCTCGCGCTGGAGTCGGGCGCGCTCGAGAACGAGCGCGAGATCATTCCCTGGGATGGCAAGCCGCGTCAGGTGAAGGCCTGGAATGCCGCGATGGATCTGCGCAGTGCGTTCCGGGTGTCGTGTCTGCCGTGCTATCAGGTCGTCTCGCACAAGATCGCGCGTGAATACGCGCAGGCAATGCTGGACGAAACCGGTTACGGCAATCGCACCATCGGCCGCGCCGCCGACGCCTACTGGGTCGACGACAGCCTGCGGATCTCGGCCCGCGAACAGGTCGACTTCTTGCAACGGCTCGCACGCGGCACACTGCCGTTTTCGGCGCACACGCAGGACATCGTGCGTCAGATCTCGATTGTCGAAGCCACGCCGGACTATGTGCTGCACGCCAAGACGGGCTGGTTCGACGAGAAGACGCCCAATATCGGCTGGTGGGTCGGCTGGATCGAGCGCGAAGGCAATATCACGAGCGTGGCGCTGCACATCGATATGGCGGGGGCCGCGGATGCGCCGAAGCGCGCGCGCATCGTGCGGGCCGTGTTGCAGGATCTGAAGCTGATCTGAGGACGGCGGGCGCCGTGGTAAGCCTCGCGCGGTGCGTAAGCCAACCGGCGGCGCGCCGCTCGACGAAAGCGGGCTACAGCGCGCGTCCGTGCTTAAGTGCGGACGCGATTTCCGCCACGTGACGGCCTTGCGTCCTCGCGATCTTCAACTCGTTCTCGCTGGGTTTGCGAGACCCATCGGCCGCGGCGAGCGTGGTCGCCCCGTAAGGCGTGCCGCCGGTGATTTCGCCCATGTTGGTGAGGCCAGGCTCGGTGTAGGGCACGCCGACGATGACCATGCCGTGGTGGAGCAGCGTGGTGTGAAAGCTCGTGATCGTCGTTTCCTGTCCGCCATGCTGCGTGCCTGTGCTGGCGAACACGCTGCCGACCTTGCCGACGAGCGCGCCCTTGGCCCATAGGCCACCGGTCTGATCCAGGAAGTTGCGCATCTGTGCGGTCATGTTGCCGAAGCGGGTCGGGGTGCCGAACAGGATCGCGTCGTAGTCGGCCAGTTGGTCGACGCGGGCGACGGGCACGTTCGCGAAGGCGGCGCGCGCCGCTTTCGCGCCGCTCTTTTCGAGCACTTCGTCGGGTACCAGCTCAGGGACTTGCATGACGGTGACATCGGTGCCGGCGACGCTGCGTGCGCCGTCGGCGACAGCTTCGGCCATCGTGTGGATATGCCCGAACATGCTGTAGAACACCACCAGGATCTTGGCGTTGGCCATGTGAATCTCCTTAGGGGTCGAGAGAGGCCGGCGTCACGGGCAATTCGCCGCGCGAGGCGAGCCGTTCCATGATAGTCGACGCTCGGGACGAAACACCGAATTCGTTGGGGGCCAGCCGCGCTTAACGCAGGCGCGCACCGATGAGGCAACCGAGCGCGAGTGCCGCGATGAGCACGGTCACGCTCGCCGATACCCCGCCCGCCAGCGCGAGCCCAGTGGCCGCCATGCCATGCGCCATGACTGCGGCCGGCACGAGCAACATGGCGCTCACGACACACCAACGCATCACATATCGCCACATGAAGCGACTGATGACATGCATGCGCGCGTCGAGTTGATGCCGTTGCCAGAATGACAGATCGGCCGCCGCGTGGAAGAGCCACAGCGGACTGAAGTATTTGATGAACAAGTCCATGACGCCATACCGGAAACATAATGCCCGCAGGGCGCGGGCATGTCGTCGAGGCACGATGGCGGGGCAAACGCCCGATGGCACAGTCATGCGCTTTGTAGGAGTCGACGCTCGATAATTGTAGCAGGCACTCACTTACATAGTGGTGCTGGCGTGCGGTGGGACAAGAGAAAATTTCACCGAAGTTCGCGCAATTCTGCTCGAAATTTCGACATCATGTCGCATCTCCCATCATGTCAGGGTCAGGTTGGGCTGTCGTGTGCCTCCCCACGTTTTCCCGGCGGGGCAGTCAGCGCGTGCGACGTCTTGGCCGTGATTTCCTGGATCAATGCCCAGACCGACTGTGCGGCGGGCGAGAGCGTGCGGTTCTTGCGGCGCACGAGCATGATGGTGCGGTCGAGTTGCGGCACGAGCGGCAGGGCGACAAGGCGGTCCCCATGCGCCGGTAGTCCCGGCATCGCGGGAAGTGCCAGAGCCGGCATGATGCTGATGCCGATGCCCGCTTCGATCATTCGGAAGACCGTGATCGCATGCCCGACTTCCTGCGCCACCTGGCAATAGGCGCCATGTTCGGCCAACGCCCGGTCGATCAGCGGTCGGCTACCCGACGCGTAGTCGAGCAGTACGAGCTTTTCGCCGTTGAGTTCCTCCCACGTCACCTGTGTCTGTGTCGCAAAACGATGTGAGCGGTCGCACACGACGAGAAACGGTTCCACCATGATGGGCTCGCCGACCAGATCCTCGGTTCCTTCCGACGCGACGATGACGCCGAAATCCACTTCACCGTGTCGCACGCTGTCGCTCGCGAGCGTCTGCACCTGATCGCGCAGCAAGAGCGTGATGTCCGGGTAGCGGGCCGCACAGGCGGAGATGCATTCGGGCATCAGATTGGCGGAAATCGTGGGCGCGCTGGCGACACGTACCCGGCCTCGCCGCTCTTCGGCCAAACCATGGGTGTCGCGCAGGGCACTCTCCAGCTCGTCGAGCACCCGGGCGAGCGTTGCCGAGAGGCTAGCGCCCACTTCGGTCAGGGTGACCTCCCGCGTGGTCCGGTCCACCAACTTGAGTCCGAGTTCTTGCTCCAATTCACGGATACATCGGCTGACGGCAGGCTGGGTCAGGCCGATGTCCTCGCCGGCACGGCTGAAACTCCCGTGGTTGGCCACTGCGAGGAACACTTTGAGCTGGCGCAGCGAAATATTCATGCGTGTTTGGTATGAATAATTTTTTTAAATGAATTTGTATTTTAACTGCCCTTGCGCTCTAATACGTAAAAACCCGTATCGCGAGCGCACACTTCCGGTCATCCTCGATCGTTTGTCGATCGGCTGACCGACGATCGCTGGCGGCCGCCGCGCCGTCGCGTCCTGTGTGCTGGCGGACGGGCTTTGTCTTTTCCGACGGATTCGAGATCGACGATGGCCAGACCGCGTTACCTTCCCGACAATTTCACGCTGATGCTTGTGGCGACTGTCGCGCTTGCCAGCTTCCTGCCAGCGCACGGCGAAGGGCGAGTCGCTTTCAACCTGCTCACCAACGTGGCGATTGCCGCCCTGTTCTTCCTGCACGGCGCCAAGCTCTCGCGCGAGGCGGTGCTCGCCGGTGCGACGCACTGGCGTCTGCACCTGCTGGTGTTCGCCAGCACGTTCGCCGTCTTCCCGATCGTCGGCCTGGCGCTCAAGCCGATGCTCTCGTGGATGGTGACGCCGGATCTGTATCTGGGCATCCTCTTTCTGTGTACGCTGCCGGCAACGGTGCAGTCCGCCATCGCATTCACCTCGATCGCCCGGGGCAATGTACCGGCGGCGGTGTGCAGCGCGTCGGCGTCGAGCCTGTTCGGTATATTCATCACGCCAGTGCTCGTCGGCCTGGTGGTCATCCATCACAACGGTGCGAACGGCGCGTCGCCGTTCGCCTCCATCGGCAATATCATGTTGCAACTGCTCGCGCCATTCATCGCGGGGCAAGTGTCGCGCAAGGCCATCGGCAAGTGGGTCGAGCGCAATCGCGGATTGCTCAAGATCGTCGATCAGGGCTCGATTCTGCTGGTGGTCTACACGGCGTTCAGCGAAGCGGTGAACACGGGCTTGTGGCACCAGGTTTCGCCGCTGGCGTTGCTCGGCCTGCTGGGTTGCTGCGCGGTGATTCTGGCGATCATGCTCGCCTTCACCACCTATTCCGCCCGCTGGCTCGGGTTCTCCCGCGAGGACGAGATCACTATTGTCTTCTGCGGATCGAAGAAGAGCCTTGCGAGCGGTATTCCGATGGCAAAGGTGCTGTTTGCGACCGGGCCGCTCGGCGCCATCGTGTTGCCGCTGATGCTGTTTCACCAGATGCAGCTGATGGTGTGCGCCGTACTCGCGCAGCGCTACGCCAATCGCCAGCGCGCGGCCCAGGCGGGCAGGACGATCAAGGCGGGCGCGGCGAAGCCGGCCTTGCGTGACGGCAAGCCCGACAATAGCGCCAACGCCGGCGCGGGCCGCTGAGCGCGGAATCCGGGCAGAACACAGCCCGTCAACGGCGACTGTCACACGTTGGTCGTGCGCAAGTGCTAGAATTGCGCTTGTTTTGCTTCTTCATGACCTCCCTGGTCCGGCGGCGCCCGACGCATCTGTCCCTCGACAGGCCCCTCTCGCGCCAGCCCCGAGCATGGCGCGCAGCGCCCCTTGAATCTTCGCGAGTGAGCTTTGATGCGGAATCCTTCCGCGTGGCGGCCCCCGTTTTTTAAAAGAGATGTCCCTCCACCATGGCTGATGTAAATGCTGTTCCGACCCCCGGCTTCGATAGCTTTGGGCTGCATGCGGACATCTTGCGGGCCATCGCCGAGCAGGGCTACACCCAGCCGACGCCGATCCAGGCGCAGGCCATCCCGGTGGTGCTGTCCGGACGTGACGTCATGGGCGCCGCGCAAACGGGAACGGGCAAGACCGCCAGCTTTTCGCTGCCGATCATCCAGCGCTTGCTGCCCGAAGCCAACACGAGTGCATCGCCTGCCCGTCACCCGGTGCGTGCGCTGATTCTTACGCCGACGCGCGAACTTGCCGATCAGGTTGCCGAGAACGTGCGCGCCTACGCGGGGCACACGCCGTTGCGCAATACGGTGGTGTTCGGCGGCGTCGACATGAATCCGCAGAAGGATGCGTTGCGACGCGGCGTTGAGATCCTGATCGCCACGCCAGGTCGCTTGCTCGATCACGTCGAACAAAAGACGGTGAATCTGAGCCAGGTGAAGATGCTCGTGCTCGACGAGGCCGACCGCATGCTGGACATGGGCTTCCTGCCCGACCTTCAGCGCATTCTGAATTTGCTGCCGAAGCAGCGCCAGACGCTTCTGTTTTCGGCCACGTTCTCGAACGAGATCAAAAAACTCGCGTCGAGCTATCTCACGAATCCGCTCACGATCGAAGTCGCCCGCCGCAATGCCACGGCCGACAATGTCGAGCAGGTTGTCTATCAAGTGGATGAAGACGACAAGCGCGCCGCCGTGGTGCAGATTCTGAAGGAGCGCGATCTCAAGCAGGTCATCGTGTTCGTCAACAGCAAGGTCGGTGCGAGCCGACTGGCGCGCCAGTTGGAGCGCGAGGGCATCGTAACGGCCGCGATTCACGGCGACAAGTCGCAGAACGAGCGTATGCAAGCGCTCGAAGCGTTCAAGCAAGGCGGTATTCAGGCGCTTGTGGCCACCGACGTTGCAGCGCGCGGGCTGGACATCTCGGATCTGCCGGGCGTGATCAACTACGATCTGCCGTACAACCCGGAAGACTATGTGCACCGTATCGGTCGCACGGGCCGCGCGGGTGCGTCGGGTGAGGCAATCTCGCTGTGCGCCCCCGACGAACGCAAGCAAATCGTGGAAATCGAAAAGCTGATCAAGCACGAACTCAAGCGTGGAGAGTTGGTGCTGGAGCGTCGTAGCCGGTCGCGCGACGACCGCAGCGAGCGCGTTGTTGACCGCGGCGATCGCGGTGACCGTAGTGAGCGCGGTGAGCGTAGTGACCGTAGCGAGCGCCACAGTCGCCACGACGGCCTGCGGGCCAGCCGTAGCGGCGGCAGTGCCGCACCGCGCCGTGTTCGTCCGGAAGACGAGTTCTTCTACAAGCCGTACGAGCCGTCGCCGTCGGCGAGTGAGCCGCAGCATGATGCTCGTTCGTCGCAGGAGTCCGCTGTGCCGACGTCGTTTGGTGGGTTGCCTGACAAGGCGCCGAAGCGTCAGGTGGCGGCGTTGCTTGCCGGCTTCCCGCGCAAGGCGAGCCACTGAGTCGATGATGGATGGCGGCGCGCATTGAAGATGCGTGTTGAAGTTGAAAAGCCAGCGTAGTTGCGCTGGCTTTTTTCATGTTGGGGAACGGTAACGAAGGCAGGTGCGGGCTTCATTGCCTGTGCTGAGCCCGCCAAGCCTGTATCGCTGCGGCGTAGAAGTCTTCACGATGGGAGACGTGGGTGAGCGTCGCCGGTAATCCGAGATGTGCCGCGGCGTCCTTGAGCGCGCAGAGCGTCGCGTTTGCCGTGTCGAGGACAAGCGGGGCCGCGCCATTCTGTTTGCTCAGCTTTTCGCCGTCGTCGGCCATGACCAACGGTACGTGCAGATAGCGTGGCGTGGGGGCATCGAGACACGCCTGCAGATAGATCTGGCGCGCCGTCGAATCCAGCAAATCCGCGCCGCGCACGATATCGGTCATGCCTTGTGTCTGATCGTCGACGACCACGGCCAACTGATAGGCCCATTGGCCGTCGGCACGTTTGAGCACGAAGTCGCCGACCTCGGTCGCCAGATCCTGCGTCTGCGGGCCCATCCAGCGATCCTCGAAACGGATGCGAGCGGCCTCGCCGTCCGGGACTCGCAAGCGCCAGGCGCGAGGTGTTTTGCCGTGAAGGCCGTGGCGGCACGTGCCCGGATACGCGAGCGTGCGGTGGCGCGCGTGCACGCGGGTGAGCGAATCGGCGATTTCGCGTCGCGTGCAGCCACAGGGGTAAACGAGGCCGCGCGCGATGAGCGAGGCGAGCGCCTGTTCATACTGCGCGTGTCGCTGACTTTGCCAGACGACCGGCTCGTCCGAATGCAGGCCCAGACGCGTCAGCGTCGCGAGAATGGCGTCGGCCGCCCCCGGCTCACACCGCGGTTCGTCAAGATCTTCCATACGGACGATCCAGACGCCGTCGTGCGCGCGGGCATCAAGCCAACTGGCCAGGGCGGTGACGAGCGAGCCACGGTGCAGCGGCCCAGTCGGGGAGGGCGCGAAGCGGCCCCGGTAACGCGTACCCCGGTAGCACGCATCAGGGCTGGCGGGCGGCGCGGCGTCGTGCGGGCGGGCGTGAGCCACCGGCGCGCTCAGGCAGACGGGGCAGATGGCGCTGACGGGGCGGCAGTGATGGCCTTCTCAAGCGTGTTGGCCGCCGTGCGGCTGCCCACACACGCAGGACAATGCTCGCCTTCGACGTAAGCCGGGCTGCGCTGATCCTCGGCGGTGACCACGGCGCGACAGGCGAAGCACTGCTGGGTCGTCGACGGCGTGAGGTCTGGCGTGAGCGCCGTACGGTAATCGAACACGAAGCAGTCGCCTTGATAGTGCGCGCCGCCAACGTCCTCGAAGTATTTGAGAATGCCGCCGTCGAGCTGATACGTATGCTCGAGGCCGATGTCGCGCATGTAGATCGCGGCCTTTTCGCACCGAATGCCACCGGTGCAGAACGACACGATGGTCTTGCCTTCGAAGTCATCGCGGTGAGCGGCAACGACGTCGGGGAATTCCGAGAATTTGGTCAGACGATAGTCGACGGCGTTGTCGAACGTACCGACATCGACTTCGAAGTCGTTGCGCGTGTCGAGCATTACCACCGGGCGGCCTTCATCGTCCTGGCCGGCGTCGAGCCAGCGCTTGAGCGTGACCGGATCGATGCCGGGCGCCCGTCCGTCCGCCGGCTTGATGACCGGCATTTTCATCGTGATGATCTCTTTCTTCGGGCGCACCAGCATCCGGCGGAACGGCTGCGCCTCGGAGAGACTTTCCTTGACGGCCAGATCGGCGAACCGGGCGTCGGCGCGCAGTTCGGCGAGGAAGGCGTCGACGGCTTCGCGCGAGCCGGCCAGAAACAGGTTGATGCCCTCCGGCGCGAGCAGGATGGTGCCCTTCAGGTCGAGCGCCTGGCAGCGTGCCTGCAGGGCGGGACGGAGGGTCGCGATGTCGTCGAGCGTGACGAACTTGTACGCAGCGATGTTGACGATAGACATGGCAACGGGATTTCGCAAAAGCGTGAAGCAATAAAGCGCCATTATCGCCGATTCGGCGCGAACGCACTTTGATTTCACCCCGGATTTCGCCGAATCGGACAGCATCCCGGTCACGGCGGGGAGGAATTCCGAGTGCCCGCCCGGTCTCATCCGAAAAGCGCGCCAAAGTGGGACGTTTCGCGACGCGGGGCGCTGCATCCGGGGGCGGCGCGTTACAATACGGCCCATGTCAGAACCTCGCTTCGTCCACCTCCGTCTCCATTCCGAATACTCGATCGCCGATGGCATCGTGCGGCTCGACGACGTCGTCAAGGCCGCCGCCAAGGATGGTCAGGGCGCGCTCGCGCTGACCGACCTCGCGAACATGTTCGGCGCCATCCGTTTTTACAAGGAAGCCCGCGGCAAGGGCGTCAAGCCGATCATTGGCTGCGATGCCTGGATCACGAATCCGGTCGACCGCGACAAGCCGTCGCGGCTGTTGCTGCTCGCACGCGACAGAGAGGGCTATCTGAACCTGTGCCAGTTGCTCTCCAAGGCGTGGCTCGGCAACCAGTGGCGCGGGCGGGCGGAGATCGAATCGTCATGGCTCCAGGCCGACGGTCTGGCGCGCGGTCTGCTGGCACTCTCCGGGGCCCAGATGGGCGATGTCGGTGCGGCGCTGGCGGCCGGCAACCCCGAGCAGGCGCTGCAATGCGCGCAGCACTGGGCGAGCGTTTTCCCCGGGGCGTTTTATATCGAGTTGCAGCGCACCGGCCAGGCGGGCATGGAGATGTACGTGCAGCAGGCGGTGCAGCTGGCGGCGAAAGCGGGCCTGCCGGTCGTTGCCACGCATCCGATTCAGTTCATGACGTCGGACGACTTCACCGCGCACGAGGCGCGCGTGTGTATTTCCGAAGGCGAGATGCTGGGCAACGCGCGCCGTGTGCGGCGGTTCACGCAGGATCAGAGTTTCCGCACGCAGGACGACATGATCGCCGCGTTTGAAGACGTGCCCTCTGCAGTGGCGAATACCGTCGAGATTGCCAAGCGCTGCAACGTGACACTCGAGCTCGGCAAGCCGAAGCTGCCGCTGTTCCCCACGCCGGACGGCATGTCGCTCGACGACTATCTCGTGCACCTGTCCAAGGAAGGGCTGGAGACGCGTCTCGCCCAACTGTTCCCCGACGAGGCCGAGCGCGACGCGCAGCGTCCCGAGTATTACAAGCGGCTCGACTTCGAGACCGGCACGATCATCAAGATGGGCTTCCCCGGCTACTTCCTGATCGTGGCGGACTTTATCCAGTGGGCGAAGAACAATGGTGTCCCGGTAGGGCCGGGGCGCGGGTCGGGGGCGGGTTCGCTCGTGGCTTATGCGCTGGGCATCACCGACCTCGACCCGCTCAAGTACAACCTGCTGTTCGAGCGCTTCCTGAATCCGGAACGCGTTTCGATGCCCGACTTCGACATCGACTTCTGTCAGGACGGGCGCGATCGCGTCATTCAGTATGTGAAGGACAAATACGGCGCCGACGCCGTCTCGCAGATCGCAACGTTCGGCTCGATGGCCGCGAAGGCGGCGGTGCGCGACGTTGGCCGCGTGCTCGATCTGGGCTACAACTTCGTCGACGGTATCTCCAAGCTGATTCCGTTCAAGCCGGGCAAGCACGTCACCATCGACGACGCGCTCAAAGAAGAGCCGCAACTTGCCGAGCGCTTCCAGACCGAGGACGAAGTCAAGCAGTTGATCGAGCTGGCGCAGCGCGTTGAAGGCCTCACGCGTAACGTCGGCATGCACGCGGGCGGCGTGTTGATCGCACCGGGCAAGCTGACGGATTTCTGTCCCCTGTACACGCAGGGCAGCGGCGAAGATGCCAGCGGCGTGGTGAGCCAGTACGACAAGGACGACGTGGAAGCCGTCGGCTTGGTGAAGTTCGACTTTTTGGGTCTGACCACGCTGACGATCCTGAATTGGGCCGAGCGCTACATCAAGCGGCTGCATCCGGAGATGGCGGACTGGTCGCTCGACCAGGTTTCGCTCACAGATCCGGCCGCCTTCAGCATCCTGAAGAAAGCCAATACGGTGGCGGTGTTCCAGCTGGAAAGCCGCGGCATGCAGGGCATGTTGAAGGACGCCCAGCCGGACCGGTTCGAGGACATTATCGCGCTGGTGGCGTTGTATCGTCCGGGCCCGATGGACCTGATCCCGAGCTTCTGCGCCCGTAAGCACGGCCGCGAGAAGGTAGAGTACCCGGACCCGCGCGTCGAGCCGGTGCTCCAGGAGACCTACGGCATCATGGTCTACCAGGAGCAGGTGATGCAGATGGCGCAGATCATCGGCGGCTACTCGCTAGGTGGCGCCGATTTGTTGCGTCGCGCGATGGGCAAGAAGAAGGCTGAGGAGATGGCTCAGCACCGCGAGATTTTCGCGCAGGGTGCGGCGGCGAACGGCCTCACACGCGAAAAGTCGGACGAGATCTTCGACTTGATGGAGAAATTCGCGGGCTACGGTTTCAACAAGTCGCACGCCGCGGCGTACGCACTGCTGGCCTATTACACCGCGTGGCTGAAAGCACACCATCCCGCCGAATTCATGGCCGCCAATATGAGCTTGGCCATGGACGACACGGACAAGGTCAAGATTCTCTACGAAGACTGCCTGACCAGCGCCAATGGCCTGGGCGTGCTGCCCCCGGATGTGAACGTCTCCGCCTATCGATTCGAGCCGGCCGACGCGAAGACGGTGCGTTACGGCCTGGGCGCGATCAAGGGGAGCGGTCAGTCGGCCATCGAGGAAATTCTGCGGGCGCGCGAAGGGAAACCGTTCACCGATCTGTTTGACTTCTGCGCCCGCATCGATCGTCGTGTGGTGAACCGTCGCACGATCGAAGCGCTCATTCGTGCCGGTGCCTTCGACAGCATTCATGCCAATCGTGCGCAGTTGATGGCGTCGGTGCCGTTGGCGATGGAAGCCGCGGAGCAGGCGAGTGCGGCGGCCAATCAGGTCAGCCTGTTCGATCTTGGTGACGAAAGCCTGCAGGCGCCGCTCGAGCTGGCCGACGAGCCGGCCTGGACCGACAAGCGCAAGTTGCAGGAAGAGAAGCAGGCGCTCGGCTTCTATCTGTCGGGCCACATGTTCGATTCCTACGCCGAGGAAGTGCGGCGCTTCGTCCGGACCCGCATTCGAGACCTGACAGAGGGCCGCGACAGGCTGGTCGCCGGCGTGATTGCCAGCATGCGCACGATGATGACCCAGCGCGGCAAGATGCTGATCGTACAGCTCGACGACGGCACGGCAACGCTCGAAGTCACGATCTTCAACGAGCAGTTCGAAGCGAACAAGCACCTCTTCAAGGAAGACGAACTACTCATCGTGCAGGGCAACGCACGCCCGGACAGCTTCACCGGCGGCCTGCGCTTCACCGTGGAGAGCTTGATGGATCTCGGCCGTGCGCGGGCGCGTTTCGCGCGTGCGCTCAAGTTGTCGTTCAACGGCAATGCCGATTGGACGCGCCTGCGCGCCACGCTGCAACCGCACTGCACGATGTACCGCGTCGCGGCAATGGCAGGCGCGGGCGGCGGTTCCCGTGGGGGCGGCGGCGGCTTCAACGGCGGCGGAGGCGGCGGTGGCGGTGGCCGGAGCGGTGCCTTCGGACGTCGCAATGACGACGACAACGACAAGCAGAACGGCTTGCCGGTGCACATCGTGTATCGCCGTCCTGATGCCGAATGCGAGTCGCGACTGGGTGACGACTGGAAGGTCCAGCCGGGCGACGAATTGCTCGGCGAGCTTCGCCAGTGGCTCACGACCGATTCGGTGCAAATCATCTATTGAGGCAGGCGAGGCGGTGCGGCGTTGCATGACGCCGCGAGATGCCGTGCGTCTTTCGATACAACAAGGAAATCCGGATGTTCTCCATCATCGTTCCGACGTGGAACAATCTCGCCTTGCTGCAACTTTGCGTGCGCAGCATTCGCGAGAATTCGAGTCATCCGCATCAGATCATCGTCCACATCAACGACGGCTCAGACGGCTCGCTCGACTGGGTGCGGGCCGAGGGGATCGAGCATACGGCGTCGCCGGACAACATCGGTATCTGCTACGCCGTGAATCAGGCGGCAGCGCTTGCCCGTGAAAAGTACATCGTCTACCTGAACGACGACATGTATTGCTGCCCGGGCTGGGATCGTGCGCTGATCGAGCGTGCCGAAGCCATGCCCGACAAGGCCTTCATGCTCTCGGGCACTATGATCGAGCCGGTCGACACCGGCAATCCCTGCGTGCTTGTGCAGGACTTCGGCCGCGACGTCGATACGTTCGATGAGGCGGGGCTGCTCGCTGCCGTGCCGACCTACCGCAAGCCGGACTGGTTCGGCGCCACTTGGCCGCCGACGCTCGTGCACCGCGATTGGTGGTTTCTCGTCGGCGGTTACAGCACCGAGCTTAGCCCTGGCATGAGCAGCGACAATGACTTCTCGATGAAGATGTGGGCAGCGGGCGCACGCCGTTTCGTTGGCGTTGGCGCGAGCCTTGTGTACCACTTTCAGTGCAAGAGTACGGGCAAGGTGGTGAAGAACGACGGTCGCACGCAGTTTCTGCGCAAGTGGGGCATGACACAGTCCATTTTCGACCGCTATTACCTGCGCCGTGGCAAGCCGGTGCCGGCAGGTAACGACGGACGGCTGCCCGAGCCGGTCAATGACGGCAAGCTGCGCTGGGAATTGTTCCGCTCGCGTGTGAAGCGGGCGCTCGCCAAGTAATTGGGCCGAGGGTGCGTCAGGCGTCTGCGCGCCGCAGCAGCGCGTACTTCAGAAACGCGCTGCGGGCATTCATCCGCGCAATCGCGGCGCCCGTGGCGCCGTCGAGAAATCCTCTGCGCAGTAAATACGTGCGCACGAACGCCCATCCGCCATTGATCCAAGGTTTCAGCGGCGAGACGCGTTTGCCGCGCAACGCCATCTCCGTCGCCCCCGCGCGCGCATACCGCTGAACCTTGTCTTCGACCTGACGAACCTCGGTATAGCTGTAATGCAGCAGGTGATGCGCAAGGGTGCCGACCTCGCCGTCGACGATCACCCGCTCATGCACGAGATTGTCGGAGAAGCGTCCGGCCTCGCGCCGAAACAGTCGCAACACGTAGTCCGGGTACCAGCCGCAATGCCGCACCCAGTGTCCGAGGAACTGCGACAGGCGAGGCATGCGGAAGCCCGCGTAGCCGCCGCGGTCACTGCTGGCAATCGCCGCCGCAATCTCGGCCGCCAGTTCTGGCGTGACGCGTTCATCGGCGTCGAGTGACAGCACCCAGGGCTGTGTCGCAAGCGACAGCGCGCGATTCTTCTGGGGGCCGAAGCCGGGCCAGTCGGCGGTGACGTGCACCTCGGCGCCTGCGGCGCGAGCGATGTCCGTCGTGCCGTCCGTGCTCGCGTTATCGAGCACGACGATCTGCGACGCCAACGACTGCACCGACGTGATGCAATCGGCAATGTTGTGACGCTCGTTGCGCGTGAGAATCGTTACCGTGAGCGGCAGACGCGGCGAACATTCGAGCGAGGTGGCAGGCGATGAAGCTTCAATCATGACAACTCACGAAATGGCGGCGTCCGATTGCCGGACCCGCGCGGTGATCAAGCGTTGGCAACGTCGTTGAGCAACTCGACAAGCGCTTCACCGTAGCGTTCGATCTTGGCTTCGCCGAGTCCGGTGATATCGGCCAACCCCTCGCGATGGCGGGGGCGACGCTGGGCGAGTTCGCGCAGTGTCCGGTCGTGCAGGATAACGTAGGCGGGCACCTGCTGCGTCTTGGCGATCTCCTGCCGCCAGGCCCGCAGCTTTTCGAACAGTTGCTGATCGGCAGTATCCAGCTCGATCGCCTGCGACGACGCATACCCGGCAAAACGGCTCTTCTTTCCGACGGAGGCCCGCTGGCGCCGCAACGACAGTGTCGTTTCCCCCTTGAGCACCGGGCGTGCCGCCGCGTTGAGCGTCAGCGCGCCGTATTGGCTGCTGTCGGGCTCGATGATGCCATGCGCGATCAACTGCCGGAACACCGCGCGCCAGCCTTGATCGTCGAGTTCACCGCCAACGCCGAACGTCGGCAGGGCTTCGTGCCCGAACTGACGAATCTTGTCGGTGCTGCGCCCGCGCAGCAGATCGACCAGATGCCCGGCGCCAAAACGCTGGCCCGTACGCAGTATGGCCGAGAGGGCCTTCTGGGCGGCGATGGTCCCGTCGAAGACTTCGGGCGGACTCAGGCAGACATCGCAGTTGCCGCACGGCGCGCTCGATTCGCCAAAATACGACAGCAGCACGGTGCGGCGGCAGCGCGGCGCTTCACAATAGCCGAGCAGGGCGTCGAGTTTCTGGCGTTCGATGCGCTTTTGCTGGTCGGGAGCGTTCGACTCGTCGATGCGGCTGCGATGCACCACGACGTCGTTCAGCCCATACGTCATCCAGGCTTCGGCGGGTTCGCCGTCGCGCCCCGCGCGCCCCGTCTCCTGATAGTAGGCTTCGAGGCTCTTGGGCAAATCCAGGTGGGCGACGAAACGCACGTCGGGCTTGTCGATGCCCATGCCGAAGGCGACCGTGGCCGACATCACCAGCCCTTCCTCGCGCAGGAAGCGCTGTTGGTGCGTGCGGCGCACGTCCGCGTCCAGCCCGGCGTGATAGGGCAGGGCCGGAATGCCCTGCGTCTCGAGCCAGGCGGCGGTTTCTTCCACCTTCTTGCGCGACAGGCAATAGACGATGCCCGCCTCGCCCCGGTGCCGCCCTAGAAACGCGAGCAACTGCTTGCGGGGATTGTCGCGATCGACGATCTCGTAGCGAATGTTCGGCCGGTCGAAGCTCGAGACGAACAACCGCGCCTCGGTCAGGCCAAGCCGCGTCTGGATGTCCTCGCGCGTCGCGGCGTCCGCCGTGGCGGTCAGCGCGATGCGCGGTACGCGCGGATAACGTTCGTGAAGTGCCGAGAGCTGAATGTATTCGGGACGGAAGTCATGCCCCCATTGCGAGACGCAATGCGCCTCGTCGATGGCGAACAGCGCCAGTTGCCCGCGCGCGTCGAGTCGGTCGAGCAGGTCGAGAAAACGATCGGTCAGCAAGCGCTCGGGCGCCACGTAGAGCAGATCGAGTTCGCCGCGGGCGGCGCGGCGCTCGGTATCGAGCGCTTCGTCGAAGCCGAGACTGGAGTTCAGATAGGCCGCGCGCACCCCGGCTTGCAGCAGCGCATCGACTTGGTCCTGCATGAGCGCGATGAGCGGCGAGACGACGATGCCGATGCCGGGGCGCAGCAACGCGGGGATCTGATAACACAGGGACTTGCCGCCGCCGGTCGGCATCAGCACAAGCGCGTCGCCCCCGTCGGCCACGTGGTCGACGATGGCGGCCTGATCGCCACGGAATGCGTTATAGCCGAATACGGTACGGAGGACTTCGAGTGCGCTTGCCATGGGCGGGAGTATACCGGTTCCCCCCCGGCTGCGGCGCGCATCGGCCCCGAGCGCGGCCATTGTGATGAATTTTGCGGTGATGTCCGAGTCAGGCTCGGACGTGTCCCGGCAAGACCGGCCGGTACGATAGAATAGCGGTTTTTCCGCCGTCCCCCACCTACATGAGCGCACCGCACAAGCCCGTCGGACCGATTCTTCGGCGTCTGCTGGGCTATCTTCAGCCGTATTGGCACATGGGCCTGCTGGCCGTTCTCGCCATGGCGCTCGTGGCCGCGACCGAAGCGGCCATTCCGGCCGTCCTCAAGCCGGTGCTCGACAAGGGGTTCTCGGGCCAGGATCCATGGAATCTGTGGTACGTGCCTGCCGCCGTGATCGGTCTGGCTGTCATCCGGGGGGTAGCGCAATATTCGGCCAACTACATGCTCTCGTGGGTGTCCAACCGCGTGCTGCTCGACCTGCGGGTGCGCATGTTCGACCGCCTGCTGCATGCACCGGCCGTCTTCTATCAACGCGAGACGACGAGCACGCTCATCAATGCGCTCGTCTATGAAGTCAACCAGGTGCTCGGCGTACTGACCACGGTGCTCATCACGCTCGTGCGCGATTCGCTCACTGTCGTCGGCCTGCTGGGCTACCTGTTCTATCTGAACTGGCGTCTTACGCTCGTCGTGGCTGTGATTCTGCCGTTCATCGGCTGGCTCGTCGGCAAGATCAACCGGCGCCTGCGTCGTTTGAACCGCGAACAGCAAACGCTGACCAATGCGCTGTCATACGTGGTCGAAGAAGCCGTGGGTGGCTACAAGGTGGTGAAGATTCACAACGGCGAAGCGTACGAAAAGTCGCGCTTCGACAAGATGACGAGCACGCTGCGCGGTTATGCCATGCGCGTGACCGTCTCAGGCGGTCTGGCGCAGCCGGTGACGCAGGCCCTGGCCTCGCTGGCACTGGCCA
Source organism: Pandoraea sp. XJJ-1 (assembly GCF_026802345.1). Taxonomy (NCBI): domain Bacteria; kingdom Pseudomonadati; phylum Pseudomonadota; class Betaproteobacteria; order Burkholderiales; family Burkholderiaceae; genus Pandoraea; species Pandoraea sp. XJJ-1. Next base: position 4,120,185 of record NZ_CP113827.1, on the reverse strand, counting down.
TCGTCATTACGGTGGCGATGATCGAGTCGTCGTCGGGCGAGATGACCGTGGGCGGCTTCACGGCCTTCGTCACGGCGCTGCTGCTGGTCGTCTCCCCGCTCAAGCATCTGATGGATGTCAACCAGCCGCTGCAGCGTGGCGTGACGGCCGCGGAGCTGATTTTCGAAGTCATGGACGTCGAAGTCGAGCCGACCGGCGGCGAGCGCACGCTCGAGCGCGCCAAGGGGCGCGTGACGTTCGATCAGGTGAGCTTCCACTATGGTGCCAGCGAGCGTCCGACGCTCGATCGGATCTCGCTCGAGGTGGCGCCCGGTGAGATGGTGGCGCTGGTGGGGCCCTCCGGCAGCGGCAAGACCACGCTGGTCAATCTGGTGCCGCGCTTCTACGATCCGACCGGTGGCCGGATTCTGCTCGACGACATTGCGCTGACGGACCTGCGCCTGGCCGATCTGCGTCGTCAAATTGCGTTCGTGAGCCAGGACGTCGTGCTGTTCAACGACACCATCGCCGCAAACGTGGCCTACGGCCAAGAGATCGACGCCGAGCGCGTGCAGGCAGCGCTGCGGGCGGCCAATCTGGCCGATGCGGTCGCGGCCATGCCCGAAGGCGTCGAAACGCTCGTGGGCGACAACGGCATGCGCCTGTCGGGCGGTCAGCGTCAACGTCTGGCCATCGCACGCGCGATTTACAAGGATGCCCCGATCCTGATCCTGGACGAAGCAACGTCCGCGCTGGATTCGGAGTCCGAGCGCCACGTGCAGGCCGCGCTGGAAGTCTTGATGGAAGGGCGAACCACGCTGGTGATCGCGCACCGCCTCTCGACCATTGAGCGCGCCGACCGGATCGTCGTGCTTGAACACGGCCGCATCGTGGAGCAGGGCTCGCACCAGGCGCTGGTGGCGCATAATGGCCTCTACGCGCATCTGCACCGTATTCAGTACGCGCAGCAGCAGGACGCCTGACGTCGCCGTCGCGTCGCGAACGTCAGCGCTTATCCGCCCGACCTGGAGAAGATCACGATGAGTCAGCCGCCGATCAGCCGTTTCCCTGTGCCCGACCTTGCCGCGTTGCCGGCCGATATTCGGGCACGTATCGACGACGTGCAGGAAAAGGCCGGCTTCATCCCGAACGTGTTCCTCACGCTGGCGCATCGCCCCGCTGAATTCCGCGCTTTTTTTGCGTATCACGATGCGCTGATGGCCAAAGAAGGCAATCTGAGCAAAGGCGAACGCGAGATGATCGTGGTCACCACGAGCGCGGTGAATCAGTGTCTGTATTGTGTCGTTGCACACGGTGCGCTGGTGCGCATTTATGAAAAGCAGCCGCTGCTCGCCGATCAGGTGGCCGTCAACTATCTGAAGGCGGACCTGAGCGCGCGTCAGCGGGCGATTCTCGACTATGCGATGAAGGTGTGCGAGCGCTCCCACGAAGTCGACGACGACGATTACGCGGCGCTGCGCCAACACGGTCTCGACGACGAGGACATCTGGGACATCGCCGCGATCACGGCGTTTTTCGGCATGTCCAACCGCATCGCCAACGCCATCTCGATGCGGCCGAACGACGAATTCTTTTTGATGGGACGCGTGCCGCGCAAGTAAGGCCGCTCCCGCCCTCCTTTATTTTCAGCCCATGATCTTTGTGACTGGCGGTGCCGGGTTTATCGGCGCAAATTTCGTTCTTGACTGGCTCGTGCAGCATGATGAGCCTGTGTTGACTATCGATAAGCTGACTTACGCGGGCAACCTCGCCAATCTTGCGGGTATCGAGCATGACCGGCGGCATCGCTTTGCCCAAGTCGATATCTGCGACCGCGACGCCCTCGGTCGGCTGTACGCCGCGCATCGGCCGCGCGCGGTGCTGCACTTCGCGGCGGAGAGCCACGTCGACCGTTCCATCCACGGCCCAGGTGACTTCGTGCAGACGAACATCGTCGGCACGTTCACGATGCTCGAAGCCGCACGCGCCTATTGGGGAACGCTCGACGGCGAGGCGCGCGATGCCTTCCGCTTCCTGCACGTCTCGACGGACGAAGTCTATGGCTCACTGAGCCCGAGCGATCCGGCCTTCACCGAGACCACGCCGTACGCCCCCAACAGCCCGTACTCGGCGTCGAAGGCCGGTTCCGACCATCTGGTGCGTGCCTATCACCACACCTATGGCCTGCCGGTGCTCACGACCAACTGCTCGAACAACTACGGCCCGTACCAATTCCCCGAAAAGCTTATCCCGCTGGTGATCGCCAATGCGCTGGCCGGCAAGCCGTTGCCGATCTATGGCGACGGCAGCAACGTGCGCGACTGGCTGTATGTCGGCGACCATTGCTCCGCCATTCGCGAGGTGCTCGCCAGAGGCGTCACGGGCGAGGTGTACAACGTGGGCGGCTGGAACGAGCAGAACAACCTGTCGGTCGTGAAGCACCTGTGTGCACTGCTCGATGAACTGTCGCCGCGCACCGACGGCAAATCGTACGGCGATCAGATCACGTTCGTCACCGACCGGCCGGGCCACGACCGCCGCTATGCCATCGACGCGCGCAAGCTCGAGCGCGAACTGGGCTGGCGCCCGGCCGAGACGTTCGAGACCGGCATGCGCAAGACGGTACAGTGGTACCTCGCCAACGGGGAGTGGGTGCGCCAGGTGCAGTCAGGCGAATACCAGCGCTGGATCGAAACGCACTATCAAAAGAACGACTGAGGCACGCATGAGTATCAAGCGCAAGGGCATCATTCTCGCGGGCGGCTCCGGCACCCGACTGTATCCGGCGACGCTCGCCGTCTCTAAGCAGTTGCTCCCGGTCTACGACAAGCCGATGATCTATTACCCGTTGTCCACGCTGATGCTGGCGGGGATTCGGGACGTGCTGATCATCTCGACGCCGCAGGACACGCCGCGCTTCGAGCAACTGCTGGGCGACGGCAGTCAGTGGGGATTGAACCTGCAATACGCCGTGCAACCGTCGCCGGACGGACTGGCGCAGGCATTCCTGATCGGCGCGGACTTCATCGGTCGCGACCCATGCGCGCTGGTGCTTGGCGACAATCTGTTCTACGGCCACGATTTCGCGTCACTACTTTCGGCAGCGAATAACCAGACGGAAGGGGCTTCTGTGTTCGCCTACCGCGTGCACGATCCAGAGCGATACGGCGTGGTGACGTTCGATGAAAGCGGCAAAGCCATCGACCTCGTCGAGAAACCCAAGGCGCCGAAGTCGCGCTACGCCGTGACCGGTTTGTACTTCTGCGACAACGACGTCATAGAGATTGCTCGCTCGATCAGGCCGTCGGCGCGTGGTGAGCTGGAAATCACCGACGTCAACAACGAATACCTGCGTCGCGGCAAGCTCAACGTCCAGATCATGGGGCGGGGTTATGCATGGCTGGATACCGGCACGCACGAATCGATGCTCGAGGCGAGCACATTCATCCAGACGATCGAAAGCCGTCAGGGCCTGAAGGTCGCATGCCCCGAAGAGATCGCATACCGGCGCGGCTGGATCGATGCCGCCGCCATCGAGGCACTCGCGCAACCGCTCGCCAAGACCGGTTACGGCCAATACTTGCTCTCGATGTTGCGCGAGCGGTTGTTCTGAGCTTGCCGCGACGCTTTCCTTCGATCCTAACCGGTATCTCGCTATGCAAGTGACTCCCACCGCCATTCCTGCCGTTCGCGTGATCGAACCGAAGGTCTTTGGCGACGCTCGCGGCCATTTCTTCGAGAGCTTCAACCAACGCGGCTTCGACAACGCGCTCGGCGAGGCGCTCACATTCGTGCAGGACAACCAGTCGCGCTCGGTCCGTGGCGTACTGCGCGGCCTGCACTACCAGGTCAAGCAACCACAGGGCAAGCTCGTGCGCGTGCTGCACGGCGAAATCTACGACGTGGCGGTCGATATTCGTGAAGGCTCGCCGACCTTCGGCAAGTGGGTCGCGGAGGTGCTGAGCGCCGAAAGTAAGAAGCAGCTATGGATCCCGGTAGGTTTCGCCCACGGTTTCGTGGTGACGTCGGAGACGGCCGAAGTGCTGTACAAGACCACGGATTACTGGGCGCCGCAGTTCGAGCGCTGCATTCGCTGGGACGACCCGACGCTTGCGATTCCCTGGCCGCTCGACGGCATCACGCCGATCGTCTCGGACAAGGATCGGCAGGGCATGCTGTTCTCGGAGTACCGGCACGAAGACTGATGTCGCCTACGGAACACCGTTCCGTAGGGGTACCCTCGGCCGCTGCGGCCCGGTCGTCAATCGACGGCGGGACCGGCGGCCGTGGCTTTTGCGGGCGGCGCTGCGCGGTTGGCGACGTCGGCCTCGCCCGGTGCGGCAGACGTGTCGCCCGTCACCCGCAGTACCCTCACCGCGCGCAGGCCAAAGCGCGCGGTGAGCGCATCGGCCACGCTCTGCGACGACGGTTCGATGCCGTCGTCGATGGGCACGCCCTCCGCGCCCGAACTTGCCGGTTCACGCAGCCCTTCGACAATCACGTCGGCTTCCAGTCCGTTGTTCAGATAGTGCAGTTTGACGTCGTGCAGCGCCAGCGCATTGGCGCGGCACAGCGCTTCTGCCGCGCCGACCACGACCGAGCGCGCGGGCCACTGCTGCAATGCGGTGCCCTTGGTGTCGCTCTCCGGATCGACGTGTACGAGTACATCGAGAATCTGCGGCTCCAGCATGACCGTCGCGCGCGCCTGTTCCGCGATGTAGTGTCCCTCCGAGACCGACAGACGCGCATCGACGAGGATGTGCACATCGACGACGATTTCATCGCCCATGCGCCGCGTGCGCAGCATGTCGATGGTGCGCACGCCGGGCGTCGCGAGTAGCCGTTCCCGAATGGTGACAGTCGTGGCGTCGTCCACGCCGCGATCGATGAGATCCTGCAACGCGTTCCAGCCGAACTTCCACCCGGTGCGTCCGATCATCAGTCCCACGAGGGCGGCGGCCAGCGGGTCGAGAATGCGATAGCCCGCAAGGTTGCCCAGAATACCGAACGCCACGACGAGCGACGAGAGCGCGTCGGAGCGCGCGTGCCACGCATTGGCCACGAGCATCGCCGAGCGCACGCGCTGCGCGGCGCGCAGCATATAGCGAAAGAGGCCTTCCTTGCTGACCAGCACCAGAACCGCAACGACCAGCGCGATCATGTGCACTTCCGGAATGTCTTCCGGATGCAGCAGCCGCTCGATGCCGCGCCAGAGCATTCCCGCCCCCACCACGAGCAGAATGACGCCAAGAAACAACGACGCCGCGTTTTCGTAGCGGCTATGACCGTAGGGGTGGTCGGCGTCCGGCGCACGGGCGCTGCCCCTTGCGGCGGCCAGCACGACGAAGTCCGAGACGATGTCCGAGAGCGAGTGAATGCCGTCGGCAATCAATGCCTGCGAACGGGCGAAGATGCCGATGACGATCTGCGCCGTCGTGAGCACGATATTGACCCAGATGCTGACCCAGGTTGTCTTGCGCGCGACAGCGTGTTTGTCGAGCGCCTCGCTCGATGCCGCCAGGTTGTCGTAGTTCGAGTAGGGCATGACGTCGGAACGTGGGAGCGTTGAGTGCGGTTACATCAAAATGATGTCGTACTGTTCCTGATGGAACGACGACTCCACCTGCAGCGAAATCGGCTTGCCGATGAAGTCGATCAGCATCGCGAGATGCTGAGACTCCTCTTCGAGGAACAGATCGACGACTTCCTGCGAGGCGATCAGGCGGAATTCGCGCGGATTGAACTGACGCGATTCGCGCAGAATCTCGCGCAGAATGTCGTAGCACAGCGTGCGCGGCGTCTTGACCTGTCCCTTGCCCTGACAGACGGCACACGGCTCGCACAGCACATGGGCGAGCGACTCGCGCGTGCGCTTGCGGGTCATTTCGACGAGTCCGAGCTGGGAGAAGCCGTTCACGGTAATGCGCGTCCGGTCGCGGGCGAGCGCCTTCTTCAGTTCGGCGAGCACCGAATCGCGATGCTCGGTGTTCTCCATGTCGATGAAGTCGATGATGATGATCCCGCCCAGATTGCGCAGCCGCAACTGGCGCGCGATCATCAAGGCCGCTTCGAGGTTCGTTTTGAAGATCGTGTCGTCGAAGTTGCGTGCGCCGACGTAGCCGCCGGTGTTCACGTCGATGGTCGTCATCGCCTCGGTCTGATCGATCATCAGATACCCGCCGGACTTCAGATCGACGCGACGCGACAACGCCCGCTCGATTTCCGTCTCGACGTTATACAGGTCGAACAGCGGCCGCTCGCCGGTGTAATGCGTGAGCTTGCCGAGCACCGCCGGTGTATAAGTGGTCGCGAATTCGGCCAGCTTCTGGAACGTCTCGCGCGAGTCGACCAGGATTTTGCCCGTCTCCTCGTGCACGAAATCGCGCAGCACGCGCTGGGCAAGGTTCAGATCCTGATACAGCAGGGCAGGCGCAGGCACGCGCGTGCTCTGCTCGCCGATGGTTTGCCAGGACTTGCGCAGATAGGCGATGTCGTTCGCCAGTTCGGCGTCGGCCGCGTCTTCCGCGATGGTGCGCACGATGAAGCCGCCTTTCTCGTCGGCCGGCACGAGCGCCTGGATCTTGCTGCGCAGCGCCTCGCGCTCCGCTTCGCTCTCGATGCGCTGCGAAATGCCGATGTGGGGCTCCTGCGGTAGGTAGACGAGCGTGCGCCCGGCAATGCTGATCTGCGTCGACAGGCGCGCGCCCTTTGTGCCGATCGGATCCTTGATGACCTGCACCATCAGCGTCTGCCCCTCGAACACCGTTTTCTCGATAGGCGGCTGCGGATGCGGCGTGGAGGTGTCGTTGTTCGTACGCGGATGCCAGATATCGGCCACGTGCAGGAACGCCGCTCGCTCCAGCCCGATATCGATGAACGCCGATTGCATGCCTGGCAGCACGCGCACGACCTTGCCCAGATAGATGTTGCCGACCAGGCCGCGCGAGAGCGTGCGCTCGATGTGCAATTCCTGCACGGCACCGAGCTGCATGAGTGCCACACGGGTTTCCTGTGGCGTGATGTTGACCAGAATGTCTTCGTTCATAGAGTGTCGACCCGACTCAATAAGGCTTGGCAAATTCGGTAAGCGTCAGAAGTCGACGCCGGCCTGGCGCAACAGCGCGGCGGTCTCGCACAGCGGTAGCCCCATGATGCCGGAGTAGCTGCCATCGATGCGCAGCACGAATTCGGCGGCCTTGCCCTGAATACCGTATGCCCCGGCCTTGCCTCTCGGCTCGCCCGAGGCGACGTAACGCTCGATCTCTTCACGGCGCATCGGCCGGAACCAGACATGCGAGATGTTCACTGCCTGATGGATCTGGCCGTCGGCGCAGACGGCCACGGCGGTCAGCACACGATGGCGTGTGCCCGACAGACGGGCGAGTACGGCACAGGCGTCGGCGTCGTCGAAAGGCTTGCCGAGGATGGTGCCGTCCAGGCATACCGTCGTGTCGGCCGCCAGAATGGGGGCGCCAGGCAGGCCTGCGCGGGCGAGGCGCGTGAGCGCCGCTTCGGCCTTGGCACGCGTGACGCGCTGCACGTAGTCGTCCGGTGGCTCTCCCGGCAGCACGGCTTCGAGTGCTTCGGCGTCCTCGTGGGCGCCCGGCAGCAGCAGCTCGAAACGAACGCCGAGCTGTTGCAACAGTTCCTGGCGGCGGGGACTTTGCGACGCGAGATAGATGTACGGCATGGCGGCTTGGCTTGAATTCGTCCAGCCCGGCACACGGCTTCGCAACGACTGGCAAGCGCGTGCACCGGGCCGCGGGATGGGCTGGGCGAGGGGGAACGCCCTATTATGCCGCCTTGCGCTCACGCCCGCCAGCGCGCGCGGGGGGCAGACGGCGATGTCGACGGGAAAACGGGCGGATTGCCGCGGATTGCCGAGGACTCCGCGGGGCAAGCGTTCAAGCGTCGGCGAGGAAGTCGGCGCCGATCAGGTCGATGCGGTCGGTGCAGATGGCATCGACACCCCACGCCGCCAGTTCACGTGCACGGGCCGGATCGTTGACCGTGTAGACCAGCATTTGCAGGCCGGCCGCCTTGATCTGTGCGACCTGCGGGCCGTCGAGCGGCTGATGGCTCGCGTGCAGCGAGACGGTGCCGAGCTGGCGGGCGTCCTCGCGCCAATGCGCCGGAATGGCCTCGTACAGCATGCCGCGCGGCAGGTCGGGGACAGCGGCCGCCGCGGCTTCGAGCGCGTCGTACGAGAACGACGAGAGCAACGGCGGCTGGGCCTGTCCGGCCCACAGCGCCTGCACGGCCTGGGCGACCCGCTTGCCCGTTTCCGCCTCGCGGCCCGGGCACGGTTTGATTTCGACGTTCGCCGCCAGCCCCAGCGCAATACAGCGCTCGGCCACCTGGGCGAGGGTCGGCATCGCCTGACCCGCGAAGCGCTCGCCAAACCAACTGCCGGCATCGAGTTTTGCGATGTCGGCGTAGGTCATTTGCGCGGCAGCGCCGTGCCCGTTGCTGGTCCGATCGACCGTGTCGTCGTGCAGCAGGAAGACGGTGTTATCCGCCGAGAGCTTGGCATCGAACTCGACCATGCGCAGGCCGAGCGAGGCCCCCATCTCGAACGCGGCCAACGTGTTTTCCGGGGCCAGCTTACCGCCGCCACGGTGCGCGACGATGCGGGGATAGGGCCAGGCGGGCCACAAACGCGTCGGTGTCGAGGGGGCGGTCATGCTTCGACTCGCTTGCCGGTCGTCGGATCGAACAGGTGCAACGCCTTGGCCGAGATGGCCAGCGGCACCACCGTACCCGCCGCCGGCCGCATCTCGTGCGGCAGACGCACCGTGACGGGCTGCTCGCCCCAGCGGCCATGCGCCAGATTGTCGGCGCCGAGCAGTTCGAGCTGATCGACGAGGATGTTGGTCTGCGCGGCAAAGGCACCCAGGCCGTTGTGCTGCTCGGCGGGCACCAGATGTTCGGGGCGCACGCCGAGCATGAGTTCACGGTTGGCATACGCCATGCTCGTGGGCGGCAGACGCAGGGCCGGCCCGCCACCGTCGACCTCGAACGTACGGCCTTCCGAGTCTACGCGGCCCTTGAGCAGGTTCATGGCGGGCGAGCCCATGAAGCTCGCCACGAACAGCGATGCGGGGCGCTCGTACACATCCGTCGGGGTGCCGATCTGCTCGGCGTAGCCCTTGTTCATGACGATCACGCGATCCGCCAACGTCATCGCCTCGATTTGATCGTGGGTGACATACAGGCTGGTGGTCTTGAGGCGCGCGTGCAGCCGCTGGATTTCCAGACGCATCTGCACACGCAGCTTGGCATCGAGGTTCGAGAGCGGTTCGTCGAACAGGAATACCGCGGGCTCACGCACGATCGCGCGGCCCATGGCCACGCGCTGGCGCTGACCGCCCGAGAGTTCGCGCGGCTTGCGTGCGAGCAGGGGTTCCAGTTCCAGAATGCGTGCGGCGGTGAGCACGCGCTCGTCGATGATCTTCTTGTCGATGCCGCGGATCTTCAAGCCGTACGACATGTTTTGGCGCACATCCATGTGCGGATAAAGCGCGTAGTTCTGGAACACCATCGCGATATTGCGATCCTTCGGCTCCAGTTCATTGACGACTTGCGAGCCGATCAGGATGCTGCCTTCGCTGACCGATTCGAGGCCGGCCACCATGCGCAGCAGCGTCGACTTGCCGCAACCGGAGGGGCCGACGATGACCACGAATTCGCCGTCTTCGATGTCGATGTCGACACCGTGCAGGACATAGTTCTTCCGGTCGTAGGTTTTTTTGACGCGATGGAGTTTGAGATTTGCCATGATTACTTTTCCGAATCGACCAGACCGCGCACGAACCAACGCTGCATGAGCAGGACCACCGCGAGGGGCGGCAACATGGCGAGCAGCGTGGCGCTCATGACGAGTTGCCATTGGGTGGCGGTGTCGCCGCTGCCGATCATGCTCTTGATGCCGACCACGGCCGTCGTCATCGACGGGGCGTTGGTCACCAGAATCGGCCACAGGTACTGATTCCAGCCATAGATGAAGGTGATGACGAACAGCGCCGCGATGTTCGTTTTCGAGAGCGGCAACACCACGTCGACGAAGAAGCGCATCGGGCCGGCGCCATCGATGCGCGCGGCTTCGACGAGTTCGTCGGGCAGCGTCATGAAGAACTGCCGGAACAGGAACGTGGCCGTGGCCGACGCGATAAGCGGCAGCGTCATGCCCGTGTAGGTGTTGATGAGGCCGAGGGTCGAGATCACCTGTACCGTTGGGAAGATCCGCACTTCGACCGGCAGCATCAGCGTGACGAAGATCAGCCAGAAGAACAGATTGCGCAACGGGAAACGGAAATACACGATGGCGAAGGCCGACAGGATCGACACCGAGATCTTGCCGATGGTGATGACCAGCGCCATGAACAGGCTGTTGCCGAGCATTAGCCCAAACGGCATGGCGGAATCGCCCGTGCCCTGATTCCACACGGTGGCAAGGTTCTGGAGCAGGTGCGTGCTCGGGATGAGCGACAACGGAACGTTGAAGATTTCGCGCTCGTTCATGGTGGCGGCGACGAACGCCACATAGAGCGGGAAGACGACCAACAGCACGCCGATGACCAGCATGACGTGGCAGAAGATATCCAGGCCGCGACGATTCTCGATCATGCGTATTGCACCTTGCGTTCAATGAAACGGAACTGCACGACCGTGAGCACGATGACGATGACCATCAGCACCACCGACTGGGCAGCCGAGCTGCCGAGGTCGAGCCCCTTGAAGCCTTCCGAGTAGATCTTGTAGATCAGCGTCATGGTCGACTGACCCGGCCCACCGCCGGTCGCGGCATCGATCACCGGGAACGTGTCGAAGAACGAGTACACGAGGTTGACCACGAGCAGGAAGAACGTCGTCGGCGAAATCAGCGGCAACACCAGCCCGAAGAAGCGCCGGATCGGCCCGGCGCCGTCGATGGCCGCCGCTTCCACGAGCGAGCGCGGAATCGCCTGCAAACCCGCGTAGAAGAACAGGAAGTTGTAGCTGATCTGCTTCCAGATCGAGGCGAGCACGACGAGGAACATCGCCTGGCCGCCATTGAGCGCGTGATTCCACTCGATGCCGAGCTTCGCCAGGCCGTAGGTGACAAGCCCGATGCTCGGATTGAACAGGAAGGCCCACAGTACGGCCGCGATGGCCGGTGCCACCGCGTAGGGCCAGATGAGCAGCGTCTGGTAGGTGCGCTTGCCCCGCGTGACCCGGTCGGCCATGGCCGCGAGCAGCAACGAGATGACCAGTCCGCAGACCGTCACCAACCCGCTGAAGATCATCGTGGTGCGAAACGACGCGAGGTAGAGCGGGTCGCGCCATAGCGAAACGAAGTTGTCCAGGCCGACGAACTCACTGGACAGCCCAAAGGCGTCCTGCGCCGATGTCGATTGCCACAGGGCCTCGCCCGCGGGCCACAGGAAGAACACGACGGTAATGAGGAGCTGCGGGGCGACGAGCGCGTAGGGCAGCCAGCCGGTTCCGAAGCGAGGGCGTTCTCTGGAGTTATGCGCCATAACGTAATGAGCAGAAAAAACCAACCCGGCCCGTGTTGTCGACGGGCCGGGTGGTCATAGTAACGTCGCGACGGTAACGCCGCAATGCGCGCCGCGAACGCCATTCATTCGCCAATTCGCCGGCTTGGCGTTCGCGATCGTGCGTTTTGAGGACGGCTTAGCCGCCTTGTTTCTGGAAGCGGCGCAGCAGCTCGTCGCCACGCGCAACGGCCTTGTCCAGCGCGGCTTTGGGCGTTTGCTTGCCGCTCCACACGCCTTCGAGTTCCTCGTCGACCACCGTGCGAATCTGCGGCATGTTGCCCAGGCGCAGACCCCGCGTGAACGGCAGAGGCGGCTTGTTGAGCATCTGCTTGATGGCCACGTCGGCGCCGGGGTTCTTCGCGTAGAAGCCTTGCTTCTCGGTCAGTTCATAGGCGGCCTTCGTCACCGGCAGGTAACCGGTATCCTGGTGCCACTTCGCCGCCACCGCGGGCGACGCGAGGTAGTTCAGGAACTTGGCCACGCCCTTGTACTCGGCGGACGATTTGCCAGCGAGCACCCACAGGCTGGCGCCCCCGATCATGGCATTCTGCGGTGCACCCTTCACGTTGGCATCGTACGGCATCATGCCCACGCCATAGCTGAACTTGGCGTACTTGGCGATGTTGGCGAGGGCGCCCGATGAGGTGATGGCAATGCCGCAGTCGCCGCTGTAGAACTTCGAGGTCACTTCATCCTTGCGGCCCACATACGTGAACGTGCCTTCCTTGGCCATGTCGGCCAGGAACTGGATGTGCTTGATCTGCTGCGGGCCGTTGAAGTTCAGCTTGGCGTCAAGACCGTCGAAGCCGTTGTTCTTCGTGGCGAACGGCAGGGCATGCCAGGCGCTGTAGTTTTCGAGTTGCGTCCAGCCCTGCCAGCCGGTGCTGAAACCGCACGACAGGCCGGCGGCCTTGAGCTTCTCGGCGTCGGTCTTCACGTCGGCCCAGGTCTTCGGCGGGGTATTCGGATCGAGGCCCGCCTTCTTGAAGGCGTCCTTGTTGTAATACAGCACCGGCGTCGAGCTGTTGAACGGCATCGACACGAGATGGTTGGTCTTGCTGTCCGCGTAGTAGCTCGCCACGGTCGGCACGAACGCCGCTTCGTCGAACGGCTCGCCGGCGTCCTTCATGACTTGCCACACCGGCTTGACCGCCTTCTTGGCTTGCATCATCGTGGCCGTACCCACTTCGTACACCTGAAGAATGGCCGGTGCGTTACCGGCGCGGAACGCGGCGATACCGGCGGCCAGTCCCTGCTCGTAGTTGCCCTTGTAGATCGGGACAATCTTGTAGTCGCTTTGCGACGCGTTGAAATCGTTGGCGATCTGATTGACGCGATCGCCGAGGGCCGATTCCATCGAGTGCCAGAACTGAATCTCGGTTGCGGCCAGGGCCGACGTGCTCATGCCGAACGCCATTGCAGCGCCAACGCCGGCCAAAACGATACTTCGCAGGGACGGTTGCTTCATGCCAATCTCCGGTGGTTCACGAGAAGTCTAGTTGTTGTTCGCGGTGCGAACCTTGCAGCGCGGGCTAGACTACCACGTCATTGTGTTTTTTCCACCCGCAGCGCACAACGCGTGTTGCATGGCGGCGTCTAAGGGGATTGACAATCGTCTGGGGATGCCGGGCAGCGAGGCGTTGCGCGCGATTTGGCGTGCGGCGCAACGCGACGTTGCACCGCACAAGACGAATTGACTTATTTCCGACTTATTTCTGACCTGGTGTGTCGTCAGACGCGGTGATAGGGATGATTGGCATTGATGCTCCACGCGCGGTAGAGCTGCTCGGCGAGCAATACCCGCACCATACCGTGGGGCATCGTCAGGCTGGAGAGCCGGATGAGGGTGTCGGCGCGCGCCTTGAGGGCCGGGTCGAGGCCGTCTGCGCCGCCGATCACGAACGCCACGTCGCGCCCGTCTTGCTGCCAGCCGGTGAGCGATTGGGCCAGACGCATCGTCGTGAGGTCCTGTCCGCGTTCGTCCAGGCACACGAGGCGGCAGCCACGCGGCAGGGCCGCATCGATGCGCTGCGCTTCGGCCGCCATCACCGTCTCGGCCGTGCGGGAGTTGGAGCGTTGCTCCGGTTTGATTTCCTTGAGTTCGATACGCAGCTCGGGCGGCATGCGCTTGGCGTACTCGGCGAAAGCGGTCTCGATCCAGCCGGGCATCTTGTGCCCGACCGCGAGTATGAACAGACGCATGTCGGCTGAGTTCCGCGCAGTGCCGGCTTACTTTGCCTTGCGGCGTGCGGGGGCCGGCGCGTCGACGGCGTCGTCCTCGTCGTCTTCGTGATCTTCCGCGCTGGCCTTGGCGCCGGCCTTGGTACCGGCCGCTTTCAGGCGCACGGGCTTCTCGCCCCAGATCTCTTCGAGGTTGTAGTACTGGCGCAGGGCCGGCTGCATGATGTGCACGATGACGTCGCCCGTGTCGACCAGCACCCATTCGCCGACGTCTTCGCCTTCCATGCTGACGATGTCGCCGCCGGCGGCCTTGACCTTGTCCCGCACGCTTGCGGCGAGCGCCTTGGTCTGGCGATTGGACGTGCCGCTCGCGATGATCACGCGCTCGAACAGGGCGGTGAGGTGCTCGGTGTTGAACACCTTGATGTCCTGGGCCTTGACGTCTTCGAGGGCGTCGACGATCAGGCGCTGAAGTTTACGAATATCCATAGTGCGTCTTTTTGGTGAAACAGGGAGCGCCGAAGCGGCGACCGGGTAAGGGCCAAGGGCCGTCAGGCGCGATACAGGTGTTGCGCGCGGATGTAATGCCACACGGATTCGGGCAGATTCGCCGGGGGCGTGGCCGCGTCTCGCGCGTGCGCCAGCGTGGCGCGCAACTCGGTGGCGGAGATGTCGACAGCCAGTGAGTTGTCGATCAGTATGCCGCCGCATGGCGTGGATTGTACCCCGAGCGCGGACTTTTCCCGTTCGGCGAAGACTTGGCGCAGTTCCGAGGAGGCGGTGGCCCAGCGGAAACCGGGTCGCGCGGCCGCGCAGACGTGCGCGTAGTCGAACAGCTCGCGCCAGGCGTGCCAGGTATCCAGGCGCACCAGTTGGTCGGAGCCGATAAGCAGCGAGAGCGAGACCTGCGGGCCCAGGTCACGGCGCATCTCGCGCAGCGTATCGACGGTGTAGCTCGGCCCGGCGCGCTCGATCTCGCGCGTGCTGACGCGCAACCGGGTGGACGGTTGCGTGCGCGCGAGCGCTGCGGCGAGTTGCTCCGCGGCGAGGCGTGTCATGGCCAGACGATGTTCGGCCGCGGTGCTGCCTTGCTTTTGCGGCTGCTGGCCGGCTGGCATCAGGATCAGTTCGTCGAGGGCGAGTGTGCGCGCGAACAGTGCGCCGAGCGCGAGGTGCCCGGTGTGAATCGGATCGAACGTGCCGCCGAGCACGCCGATGCGCCGGATCGGACTGGCGGGCGACGGATGCGTGGCGTCGTGCCCAGTAGCGGAGGAGACGGTCATTCGCGGCCGGCCTTCACACCCACTCGCGGCGCACGAGGAAGTCGGTATAGAGCTTCGCTTCCGGGGTGTCCGGCTCGGGTTTCCAGTCGTAGTGCCATTTCACGATCGGCGGCATCGACATCAGGATCGATTCGGTGCGCCCCCCCGATTGCAGGCCGAAATGGGTGCCACGGTCCCAGACCAGGTTGAATTCGACATAGCGGCCACGCCGGTGGGCCTGGAAATCCCGTTCGCGCTCACCGTAGGGCATGCCGCGACGGCGCTCGACGATCGGGACATAAGCGTCGAGGAAGGCATCGCCCACACTTTGCATGACGGCGAAGCCCGTGTCGAAACCGCCGCCCGAGAAGTCGTCGAAGAAGATGCCGCCGATGCCGCGCGGCTCCTGGCGATGCTTCAGGTAGAAGTACTCGTCGCACCACGTCTTGAAACGCGGATACCACGCGGTGTCGAACGGATCGAGCGCGTCCTTGCAGGTCTGATGAAAGTGCCGGCAGTCCTCTTCGAACGGATAGTACGGCGTGAGATCCATACCGCCGCCGAACCAGAACGCGGGCAACTGGCCGGGAGCCGTGGCGATCAGAATGCGCACGTTGAAGTGCACAGTCGGGCAGTACGGATTGCGCGGATGCAGCACGAGCGAGACACCGAGGGCTTCGAAGCCACGCCCGGCCAACTCCGGGCGGGAGGCGCTGGCCGAACCTGGCAGCTTGTCGCCGACCACATGAGAGAAGTTCACGCCGCCGCGCTCGAAGAAGTCGCCATCGTCGAGCACGCGGGTGCGGCCGTCCCCGCGCAGTGCGCTATCGGCCGGACGTTGCCAGTCGTCGGCGAGGAAGCGTTTGCCGTCGAGGCGCCCGAGCGTTTCGACAATGCGGTCCTGAAGCCCGAGCAGATAAGTTCGCACTGCGCCCGTATCCGGCGCCGGTGCGGCGTCTTGCGCTGTCATTCTGTGACGTCCCGATGCGTGGTAATAACCGCGATTGTACCGGCAGCCACGCGGTCGGGGGCAGGCCGACGCGGCAAACGGTCGCGCCGAATGCCGCCCGAATGACCTGCATCAAGCGTTGGCGGTCACGGCGCTGGCGCGTTGGGCAGAGGACTGGCCGCTGGCGCGCCGCCCGCGGGCGCAATGGGCATGCCTTTGCCAGGGTCGCCCGGCGGCGGCATGAGGATCTGACGCGGCGCCGGCACCGGCCATTGAGCCATGCCACTCACCTCGGCGATGGCCCGGTTGGTATCGAAATATACCTGCCAGTAATCGCGGTTGTGGCAGTACGGACGCACCGCGAGCACCGGCCCGGCGGGATTGAATTCGAGAATCACCACATCGATCGCGGGCGTGCTCATCACGTTCGGGATCTGCGCGATGCGTGCCTTCAGGCGCGCTATCGCGTCCTGCACATCGACCGTGTGGGCGAGCTGCGCCGTCAAGTCGACGCGGCGAAACGCGTTGGCGTCGTACACCGTGATGTTGTCGCCGAAGACCTTCGTGTTGCCGACGTACACCCGCAGATTGTCCGCCGTCGTGAGCGTGGTGACGAACAGGCCGATCTCGTCGACCACCCCGGTCACGCCGCCTGCGCTGATCATGTCGCCGGTCTTGAAGGGGCGCAGCACGATGAGGAAGATGCCGGAGGCGAAGTTCGACAGGAGTCCGGACCAGGCCGCCCCGATGGCGATGCCGGCGGCGGCGAGCAGCGCGGCGAACGAAGTCGTCTCGATGCCGCAGACACTGAGGATGGAAATGATCAGCGCAATGCGCAAGGCGATGCGCAGCGTCGATTCGGTGTAACGAACGAGGGTGGGATCGATGGCCCGGCGAGTCATGGCGCTGCGCACGAGCCGCGCCACCACATTGATGACGATACCGCCGACGATCCAGATGACGACGGCCATCACAATCTTCAGGCCGAACGGCATCAGATAATCGTTGACCAGCTTGTCGAGATCGAACATGTAAGTCTCCGTCGAGCGAGGGTCTGTCGGGAAAACTGTATGCATTCCGCCGGGGCTGGCCGGACGCGCGGTGGTGACGCACCCGCGCCGTGTCAGCGTGCCAACTTGCTCCGCGCTTGTCAATCGCGACGCCGTGACGGCATTCGCGGTCGTGGTGCCGCCAGAACGGCCGCTAAAACGCCCGCCAAAACGACAACGGCCCGGACGACATGACGTCTCCGGGCCGTAGCACAACGATTTGGCGCTTCAAGGTCTGCCTTCAAGCGTGGCCGACCTGACGCCCGTTGCCTGACTTCGGCGGGCTTACTCCGGTTTGCGCGCCAGTGCGCGGTTGCCGATATCGTGACGATACTGCATACCGTCGAAATTGATTTGATTGACGGTCTGGTAGGCCACGCTCTGCGCGCCGCGCACGGTGTCGGACAAGCCAACCACGCACAGCACCCGCCCGCCCGTCACCGTCAGCACGTCGTTCTCGAGCTGGGTGCCCGCGTGGAACGTGACGCATTCGGCGGTCTCGGCCGGCACGTCGGAGATTCGGTCACCCTTGCGCGGCGTGTCCGGATAGCCGTGCGCGGCGAGCACCACGCCCAGCGCATAACGGCGGTCCCAGTCGAGTTCGACCTTGTCGAGCGTGCCCGCAATCGCGTGCTCGACCACGACTGAAAAGTCGCCCTTCAGGCGCGCCATGATCGGCTGCGTTTCGGGGTCGCCCATGCGGCAGTTGAATTCGAGCGTCTTGACGTTGCCTTGCGCGTCGATCATCAGACCGGCGTACAGGAAGCCCGTGAAGCGGATGCCGTCGGTTTCCATGCCGCGCACGGTTGGCAGAATGATCTCGCGCATCACGCGCGCATGGATCTGCGGCGTGACGATCGGTGCGGGCGAATACGCGCCCATGCCGCCGGTATTGGGTCCCTGATCGTGATCGAGCAGGCGCTTGTGATCCTGCGACGTGGCGAGCGGCAGCACGTTCTTGCCGTCGACCATCACGATGAAGCTGGCTTCCTCGCCTTGCAGGAACTCCTCGATCACCACGCGGGCACCGGCGTCGCCGAGCTTGTTGTCCGCGAGCATCATGTCGACGGCGTGATGCGCTTCGTCGAGCGACATCGCCACGACCACGCCCTTGCCTGCGGCGAGGCCATCTGCCTTGATGACGATCGGCGCGCCCTTGGCGTTGATGTAGGCGTGGGCGCTGGCCGCGTCGGAGAACGTTTCGTAATCGGCGGTGGGAATGCCGTGGCGCTTCATGAACGCCTTGGCGAAGTCCTTCGACGATTCGAGCTGCGCCGCTTCCTTCGTCGGGCCGAAAATCTTCAGGCCACGCGCGCGGAAGATGTTGACGATACCGGCGGCGAGCGGCGTTTCGGGGCCGACCACGGTCAGCGCGATGCCTTCGCGCGCGGCGAACTCGGCGAGCACGTTCGGATCGCTGATCGGGACATTGCGCAGGCGCTCGTCGAGCGCCGTGCCGCCGTTACCCGGGGCGACATAAACCAACTGAATACGAGGCGATTGGGCAAGCTTCCACGCCAGCGCGTGTTCGCGGCCGCCCGAGCCGACAACCAGAATCTTCATCTTATTCCTCGATGACGGCGTTGGTGAATACTTCCTGCACGTCGTCGAGGTTTTCGAGCGCGTCGAGCAGCTTTTGCATCTTCACGGCGTCTTCGCCAGTGAAGACCACTTCGGTTTGCGGTTTCATCGTGACTTCCGCGACTTCGGCCTTCAGACCGGCCGCTTCAAGCTTGGCCTTCACGGCCTGGAAGTCGTTCGCCGGGCAGATGACTTCGAAGCTGCCGTCGTCGTTGGTGATCACGTCGTCGGCACCGGCGTCGAGCGCCACGTCCATCAGCTTGTCTTCCGGCGTCTCCGGCGCGAACAGGAACTGGCCGCAGTGGGTGAAGAGGAACGCCACCGAGCCGTCGGTGCCCATGTTGCCGCCAAACTTGGAGAAGGCATGGCGCACTTCGGCGACGGTGCGCACGCGATTGTCCGTCATGGTATCGACGATCACCGCGGCGCCGTTGATGCCATAGCCTTCGTAGCGGATTTCTTCGTAGTTGGCGCCGTCAAGACCGCCAACGCCGCGATCGATCGCGCGCTTGACGTTGTCCTTGGGCATGTTCGCGTCGGCAGCCTTTTCCACGGCCAGGCGCAGGCGCGGGTTGCTGTCGACGTCGCCGCCGCCCAGGCGTGCGGCCACCGTGATTTCCTTGATCAGGCGTGTCCAGACTTTACCGCGCTTGGCATCTGCCGCCGCTTTCTTGTGTTTGATGTTGGCCCATTTGGAATGACCCGCCATGAATTTCTCCGTCGTGCCGCGCTGTGCGGCGAAGTAGCCTCTGCCGGCCAGCGCAGTGCGGCGCGGCCAACCATTGAAACAGGCGCGCCCGCCACCACTGGGGTCGCGGGCGCGAATTGCCGAATCGCCTCGTTGGCGCCCATGGGTCGTGTCGACCCATCGGTCCCCCCGTCGTTTCGGGGCCAGGGCAGTCCGAGCGGCATCGTGCCGCTATAATCGGAGGCAATTTTATCATGCCGCCGCACCGTGCCACGGGTGTTTGCTGCGCCGTGTCACGAGCCACGCTGCGTCTACCGCCGAGGTCTCTCATGCCCCAGAAGCCCGTGCCGCCGCAAGCCTCGTCGCTTGCCGCTTCCTCAACGGCATCCCCGCCCGCCTCCACCGGGGCTGCGAGCCCTGCCGGCGACCCCGGCGAACGGCTTCTCATCGCACGCAACGACCAGCACGTTCTTGGCCTGCTGCCCGCCATGGGCAATCGCCACGGGTTGATTACCGGGGCCACCGGCACGGGCAAGACCGTCACGCTCCAGGTCATGGCACAGGCCTTCTCCGACATCGGCGTGCCCGTGTTCCTCGCTGACGTGAAAGGCGATCTGACGGGCATCGCGCAGCCCGGCGCCGAAACGCCCAAGCTTAAGGAGCGCATGGCCCAGTTCGGCTTCGAAACGCCCGACTGGCATGGCAGCCCCGCCACACTTTGGGATGTGTTCGGCGAGCAGGGCCACCCGGTGCGCGCAACGGTCTCCGATCTGGGTCCGCTGTTGCTCTCGCGGCTGCTGGGCTTGAACGAGACGCAGACCGGCGTGCTCAATCTCGTCTTCAAGATTGCCGACGACAACGGCCTTCTGCTACTCGACAGCAAGGACCTGCGCGCGATGCTCCAGCACGTGGGCGAAAACGCCTCGACCTTCACCACGCAGTACGGCAACATCTCGGCCGCGTCGGTCGGCGCGATCCAGCGCGGGCTGCTCACGCTCGAGCAACAAGGCGCCGACAAGTTCTTCGGCGAACCGATGCTCGATATCGACGACTTCATGCAGACCGACGCGCAAGGGCGCGGCATCGTCAACATTCTCGCGGCGGACAAACTGCTGGCCGCGCCGCGCATCTACGCCACCTTCCTGCTGTGGCTGCTCGCCGAGCTGTTCGAGCGTCTGCCGGAGGTGGGCGATCCCGACAAGCCCAAGATCGTGTTCTTCTTCGACGAGGCACATTTGTTGTTCAACGAGGCGCCGAAGCCGTTACTCGAGCGGATCGAGCAGATGGTGCGGTTGATTCGTTCGAAGGGCGTTGGCGTGTACTTCGTGACGCAGAATCCGGTCGACGTACCGGACACCGTGCTCGGTCAGTTGGGCAATCGCGTGCAGCATGCGCTGCGGGCGTATTCGCCGCGCGATCAAAAGGCGGTCAAGGTGGCGGCGCAGACAATGCGCGCCAATCCGTCGCTCGATATCGAAACGGTGATCGGCGAGCTGGGCGTGGGCGAAGCGCTGGTGTCGTTGCTCGACGAGAAGGGGCGTCCCGCCGTGACGGAGCGCGCGTACATCGCGCCGCCGGCTTCGCGCATCGGACCGATTACCCCGCAGGAGCGTGCAGCGCTCATCGCCGCGTCGCTCGTGGCTGGCGTGTACGAAAAAACGGCGGATCGCGAGTCGGCTTACGAAGTGCTGGTCGGGCGCACCCGGACGCGCCAGGGCGACGTGCCGCCCGCCTCAGGCGGAGGGGCGGTGCCGCAGGCGCCGGACGCGCCGCCGACCACCGGCGAAACGGCCGGCGGTGGCCTGCTCGACGCGGTCAGGGACTCGCTCGGCGGTTTGCTGGGCGGTGCGGGCGGCTCGCGGCGCAAGGATACGGTCGTCGAAGCGATGGTCAAGAGTACGGCGCGCACCATCGGTAGCCAGTTGGGCCGCGAAATCGTGCGCGGCGTGCTGGGCAGCATTCTCGGCGGCAGCAGGCGGCGATGACCGGGCTTGTCTGCCGCCGCGACAACACCCCCGTCCGACGATCGGTGGCGAGTGGCGCACGCCTTGCCACTGACGTATCGCCGGCACCGCCTCCCCTACATCGAACGCTCGTCCCCTCATGTCGCTGAAATCTTCGCTGGAACCGGTGCGTACCGGTGTCGCCCACGACCCGTTGTGGCTGCGCGCCGCGCCGCTGATTTTTTTGTTTCTCTGGTCGGTCGGCTTTACCGTCGCCAAGATCGGCCTGACCTATGCCGACCCGCTCACGTTCCTCGCGCTTCGCTACGGGCTGGTGCTTGTTCTGCTCGCGCCGCTGGCCCTCGTCATGCGCCCGCCATTGCCGAAGACCGTGGCCGCCTGGGGCCATCTCGTCGTCATCGGTCTGCTCATTCAGGCGCTGTACTTCAGCATGACGTATCTGGCGCTACGCCTGGGCGTGTCGGCCGGCAGCGTGGCGCTGATCACCTCGCTGCAACCGATTCTCGTGGCGCTGGCCGTGCCGCACCTGGTGGGCGAGCGCGTGAGCGGGCTGAACTGGGTCGGACTGGTTCTGGGGCTGGCGGGGGCGGCGCTGGTCATTGTGGCGCGCTCGGCGGTGGAGGCGACTTCCGCGCTGGGGCTGGTACTGACGTTCGTGGCGCTTGGCGCGATCACGTGCGGCACGCTCTACGAAAAGCGCTTCGGCGTGGGCCAGCACCCGGTTACGTCCAATCTGGTGCAATACGCCGTGGGCTTCGCGGCGACGCTGCCGCTCGCCGCATGGCTGGAGCCGATGCACATCGAATGGACGTGGCAGCTCGGCGCGGCGCTCGTCTACCTCGTGATCGGCAACTCGATCGTCGCGATTTCGTTGCTGCTGGCGATGATCCGGCGTGGCGAAGCGTCGCGTGTCTCGGCGTTGTTTTTCCTGGTGCCGCCGTCAGCGGCGCTTGCTGCGTGGCTCATGGTCGGGGAGCACATGCCGCCGCTCGCGTGGGGAGGGATGGGGCTGGCAGCCGTTGGCGTGGCGATGGCCACGCGGCGCCCGGGCCGGGGACGCCGGGGAGAGCGGTAGGGCGGGGAGGGTCGCCCCGGCACCGGCGGGCCGGGGCGTGAGAGCCGCCTGCGTCAGTTCTTGGTGCCGAACAGGCGGTCGCCCGCGTCGCCCAGACCCGGAATGATGTAGGCGTGATCGTCCAGACGCTCGTCGAGCGACGCGACATACAGCTTCACGTCCGGATGCGCGTCATGCAGCACCTTCACCCCTTCGGGCGCGGCCACCAGGGCGAGAAACGCGATGTTTTCCGAAGCCACGCCGCGCTTGCGCAGCACGTCCACGGCGTGCACGGCCGAATAGCCGGTCGCCACCATGGGGTCGCACAGGATGAAGCGGCGCTCGGCGATATCCGGCAGGCGCACGAGATATTCGACCGGACGATGCTGCTCGTCGCGATACACGCCAATGTGACCGACGCGTGCCGACGGCACCAGATCGAGCAGGCCGTCGCTCATGCCCACGCCGGCGCGCAGCACCGGCACGATCGCGAGTTTCTTGCCCGCGATGACGGGCGCGTCCATGGCGACCATCGGCGTGTCGATGCGCTCGGTCGTGAGCGGCAGGTCGCGCGTGATCTCGTAGCCCATGAGCAAGGTGATCTCGCGCAGCAGGCCGCGAAACGTGCGTGTCGACGTTTCCTTGTCGCGCATGTGCGAGAGCTTGTGCTGGATCAGCGGGTGATCGCAGATAAAGAGATTCGGGAAGCGGAGATCTTGTTTCATGGCTGGCAATCTGGGGCAGGGCCGGTGTGGCCCGCATGGCCGCGATTTTAGCCGATGCGGGCGCCGTCGGTCCGGGTTTTGGTGTCGGCCCGTGCCGATTGCCCAAGCGATTGCCCCCATAAAGCGGCGCGCGCACGATTCCCTTAGAATCGCTGCAAGACGGCGGTGTCACCGCCGTTGTCCAACGTGTCACTTGTCTTGAAGGCTGAACATGGATCTGGGAATCAAGGGGCGCACCGCGCTGGTCTGCGGCGCGAGCAAGGGGCTGGGGCGCGCGTGCGCGCGGGCCCTGGCCGAAGCGGGCGCGAACGTCGTGATCGTCGCGCGCACGGCGCAGACGCTCAACGCGGCGGCCGACGAGATTCGCGCGGCCACGGGCGTGAGCGTGACCGCCGTGGCCTGCGACATCACCACGCCAGAGGGGCGCGCGCAGGCGCTGGCGGCGTGCGGACAACTCGACATTCTCGTGACCAACGCGGGTGGCCCGCCGCCGGGTGACTTCCGCGACTGGCAACGCGACGACTGGATTCGCGCGCTCGACGCGAACATGCTCACCCCCATCGAACTGATCAAGGCGTGCGTGGACGACATGATGGCACGCGGCTTCGGCCGCATCGTGAACATTACGTCGTCGGCCGTGAAGGCGCCCATCGACATTCTCGGGTTGTCCAATGGCGCCCGCTCCGGTCTGACCGGGTTTGTCGCAGGACTGGCGCGCACGACCGTTGGGCACAATGTGACCATCAACAATCTGCTGCCGGGCGCTTTCGATACCGACCGCCTCGCGGCCACCTTGCAGGCATCGGCGACCAAGAGCGGACAGACGGTCGAAGAAGTCCG
Organism: Pandoraea sp. XJJ-1; assembly: GCF_026802345.1. Lineage (NCBI taxonomy): Bacteria > Pseudomonadati > Pseudomonadota > Betaproteobacteria > Burkholderiales > Burkholderiaceae > Pandoraea > Pandoraea sp. XJJ-1. The sequence continues at coordinate 4,096,373 of NZ_CP113827.1, read as the reverse complement.
CACCAAGCGGGCTGCCGCAATTCCGGCCCGCCGTTTCGGGCAGCCCGACGAGTTCGGCGCGACCTGCGCGTTTCTCTGCAGCGCGCAGGCGGGCTACATTACCGGACAGAACGTGCTGATTGACGGTGGCGCGTACCCGGGCACGTTTTAACCTTTTTGAGATCGCTTCAATGACTGTATCGACGGTACCCAGCGTCCGGATTGCGCTCATCGCGCACGACAAGAAAAAAGACGACATTCTGGCGGTGGCGCATGACTACGTCGACGTGCTGCGCCAGTGCAAGCTCGTCGCAACGGGCACGACGGGCGGACGCATCGCCACCGAGCTTGGCCTGGACGTCGAGCGCATGCTCTCCGGTCCGCACGGCGGCGACCTCCAGATTGGCGCGCAACTGGCGGAGGGGCGTGTCGACATGGTGCTGTTCCTGCGCGACCCGATGACGCCGCAACCGCACGAACCGGATATCAACGCCCTCGTGCGGGCGTGCGACGTACACAATGTGCCGTGCGCGACCAACAGCGCCACGGCGCGCATGCTGCTCGAGCAGTTGATCGTGCGTCTGGCCGCGCAGCCGGTGGCGTGACGCCGAGAACCGACAGTTCACAACACACTTCACACGAGTGAGAGGAGCGAGGATGACCAAGGCAATTCGCATCGAACAGAATGGCGGCCCGGAAGTGATGAAGTATGTCGACGTCGAAGTGGGCGACCCTGGGCCGGGCGAGGCGCGTGTGCGCCACAACGCCGTCGGGCTGAACTACATCGACGTGTATTTCCGCACCGGCCTGTATCCGCAGCCGCTGCCGGCCGGTCTGGGCATGGAAGCGGCCGGCGTGGTCGAGGCCGTGGGCGAAGGCGTGACACTCGTCAAGGCGGGCGACCGTGTCGCCTATGCCAGCCGTCCTTGTGGCGCCTACTCGCAGGCCCGCGTGATGCCGGTGGCCTCGCTCGTGCGTCTACCGGACAGCATCAGCGACGATCAGGCCGCCGCGATGATGCTGCAGGGCATGACCGCGCAGTACCTGTTGCGCCGCACCTACCCGGTCAAGGCGGGCGACACGATCCTCATCCATGCGGCCGCTGGCGGCGTGGGGCTCATCGTGTGCCAATGGGCCAAGGCCTTGGGCGCGACGGTGATCGGCACGGTCGGCTCCGACGAGAAGGCGGCGCTCGCGCGCCAGCATGGCTGTGACCATCCGATCGTCTATACGCGTGAGAATTTCGTCGAACGGGTGAAGGAGATCACGAGTGGCGAAGGTGTGCCGGTCGTCTACGATTCCATCGGCAAGGACACGTTCATCGGCTCGCTCGACTGCCTGCGGCCGCTGGGCATGATGGTGAACTTCGGGAGCGCGTCGGGGCCCGTCGCGCAGATCAACACGGCCGACCTTGTGTCGCGCGGCTCGCTGTTCTTCACGCGACCGACGCTCTTCAGCTACACGGCCAAGCGGGCCGACCTGGAAGCCACGGCCAACGACCTGTTCGATGTCGTCGCCAAGGGGGCGGTCAAGATCGAGGTCAATCAGCGTTACGCATTGGCCGACGTGGCCCAGGCCCATCGCGATCTCGAGGCGCGCAAAACCACCGGGTCGACGTTGCTCATGCCCTGAGTGGGGGCGAATGACGCTAACGCCAGCAGGCATCAATGCGATGTGCTCCCGGACGCCGGACGCTGGTCCAACGTTCGGGGAGACTCGGCCAAGGTCCGTTGCTCATGGCCGACGGCGTCGTCAACGTCCCGACTCAGGCTCGCTGCCTGAAGCCGTGGGCGCCGTGGGCGCGCGCATCCTCGCGCACCTCCTCGGGCAAACGGTTGATGAGCCAATGCGCGACCAGCCCGATCACCACGACATCGTCGAGCAGGCCGAAGATGGGCACAAAGTCCGGAATCAGATCGAATGGACTGACTAAATAGACGGCGAGCAGCGCCAGCGCGGGCAGCAACCAGCGCGGGCGGCGCGGATCGCGAGCCGCGTGCCAGAGAACCCGGAAATCGTGGCGCGCAACTTGCCACAGACGCAGAAAACGCTTCACTTGCAGGCTCCTGAACGAATATCGCCGCCGAATGTGGCAGGTGTCTTCATTGTATTGATGGAAACGTCGCTCATTGATTCTTTAAGTTGTCGCATCGCGCGCTTATCTCTCTGCCGTGCTGCATCGCCCGTAGCGTGCGGGCTCATACGCACGATGCGTGATATTGTGGTTCGACCCCGCCGAGGCGGGGTGGTTTCATCGTACATCGAGTCCTGTCCGGTGCCGGGGTGCCGGATCTGGCGGTCGATCGGCTTTCCCGGTTGCGGCAGGATCAGGCCGGCGGGATAATTTGCCAGCCGCAGTGGTCCATCCATTTTTCCCCCTTCGCGGACGCCATCCAAACGCCACCATGACTGACGCTCAAGATCCGAAATCGCCGCAGCCGTCGCCGCCGTCGAATAAGCCAGAGTCCGATACGAGCAAGAGCGCAACGCCACCGCAGACGCCGCCGTCCACCGACGCCGGTACGTCGCCAACGCCGGCCTCGCAGGGCGCGTCCGAGTACGTGGAGCCGCCGACAACGGCGACGTCTCATGCGACGGCGAAACCCGTTGCGGGCACGGCCGAGGCTTCGGGCAACATGCCAGCGAACCCCGACACGCTCACGCGTCCGGCGCCCGCGCCCGAGGCGCCGCCAGGGGCTCCTGCCTCGGCGACGAGCCCCTCAGTTCAGGCGTCGGCAGCCGAAGTGGCGGCCGACCGTAATCCGATTGGCACGCCGGCGCCAAAGCCGAGCGAAGCGACCAGCGTGCCCAGCGGCGTCGGTGGCACGGGCAGTGAGACTGCGACCGGCCGTGCCGGCAGCGACGAGCCGCCGCATCAGCCGACATTCGGCCCAGGTGCCGCGCGTCCTGGCAGCCCTGCCTCGATGGGCACCCAGCCGTCGTACCTGCAGGCGGGCGATTCGCCGTGGTCGGTGCTGCGTCGTATCACGTCGGCACGATTTCGCGCGTGGTACGACCGCGCGGGGCAGCGCATCACGCAGCGCACCCTGAAGATCGGCATTTCAGCGCGCATCTTTCATCCGGAGCCGGGGTCGAAGGGGCTGCGCAGCAAGACGCTTCAGTACCTTGAAGAGTCGATCGCGCACTGGGTGATGTCGCGCGATGTGCTGGTGTTCATGATTCCCACGGTCGACACGCAGGGGCTGCTGCACCCGAGCCATATCCGTCTGCACGATTACGCGAAGCATCTCGACGGACTGGTGTTGCAGGGCGGGGCGGACGTCTCGCCGCACAGCTATTCGGAAGTGGCGACGCGCCACGAATGGCAAGGCGATCGCATGCGCGACATGTACGAACTCGAATTGCTGCATGAGTTCGTGGAGCAGGGCAAGCCGATTCTCGGTGTGTGTCGAGGCTGCCAGCTCATCAACGTGGCATTTGGGGGCACGCTGCACCAGGACATTGCTACGGATCTGCCCGACGCGATCCCGCACGTGACCGATACCTACGAACACAACCGTCACACGCTGACGTTCCCCGAGGGGTCATCGCTCGCGCAGATGCTGGGGCCGGTCGACGTGCCGATCGTCAACTCGATCCATCACCAGTCGGTGAGAACGCTTGGGCGCGACCTGAGTGTGGAGGCGGTGTGCTCGGAAGATGGGGTGGTGGAAGCCATTCGCTATCGCAAGGCGCCGTTCGTGATGGGGCTGCAATGGCACCCGGAATTTCACCGGGCGGGTGGGCCGGAGTATCTCGATTGCACACCGGTGCTCGACAACTTCCTGCGCGCCGCGCGCGAAACGCGGTTCTGATTGGGCTTCTGATCGCACCGCGATCGACGCAATGAAAAATGGGCAGCCGCGAGGCTGCCCATTTTCATGTCAGGCGCACCGGCATCATGCCGCCGGTGTGCGCGCCGCGTCGATTAGAAGCGGTGACGGATGCCCGTGCCCACAACGGTTTGCGAGCTGGTCGACGACATACCGCCGGCAGCGCCGACACCGGCTTGGAGGCCCGTGCCTTCGTTGTCGGAGATGTGCTGGTACGAACCGGTCAGGTACACATCGGTACGCTTCGACAGACGGTAGTCGGCTTGCAGCGTCACGGTGTGGAACTTCGGCTTCTTGTCCGTCGAATCTTGCTTGGCCATCGTGTACGTGTACGCGGCGGACAGCGAGACTGCCGGGGTCAGCATGTAGCGACCGTTGACTTCGAAGTTGTCGAACTTCAGGCCGTCGTTGCCGAAGGCAACTGCGGTGCTGTTGAAGTTCAGGCCGGTCAGGCCTTGGAGTTGCGTGTGGGTGTACACCAGGCCGACGGTTGCCGGGCCGAAGGCGTAGTTACCACCGATACCCCAGACGCGTTGCTTCGAGGCGCTGAACACCGAGTCGCCGCCAGTCGACGTGTCGACTGCGCCGCTGGTGTTGTTGGCGCCCGTGTTGCCTTGGCGTTCCAGGTAGGCAGCGGCCACGGTCAGCGGGCCGTTCGCGTAGTTCACGCCGGCGCTGAAGGCGCGGTTGTTGGCGAAATCGCCAGCCTTGTTCGAGAAGCCATACAGGCCGCCGAAGGTCAGACCGTTGTAGTTGGCGCTCGAGTACTTGACCGAGTTGTTCACACGGAACGAGTTGTTCGTGTTGTCGTTATCGTACGGGTGCGCTGCGATCGTGCCGCCGAACGACGAACCGTTCAGGGTCAGCGGTGCCAGGTAGTCAACCAGCGAGTCGTATTGACGGCCGATCGTCACCGAGCCGAACTTGTCGTTCTGCAGGCCAACGAAAGCCTGACGACCGAACATGCGGCCGTTTTGGCCCGAGGTGCCGTTGTTGATCGAGAAGCCGTTTTCCAGCACGAAGATGGCCTTGTTACCGCCACCCAGATCTTCCGCGCCCTTCAGGCCCCAACGGCTGCCGTTGATCAGGCCGCTCGTTGCGCGGAAGTTCTTCGAACCCGAAGCCGTCGAGGTCGTCGAGTTGCTGGTGTAAGCGACGCCAGCGTCGATCAAGCCATACAGGGTGACGCTGCTTTGCGCTTGGGCGCTCGCGGAGAACGCGCCGACAACGGCAGCGGCAAGAAGAGTTTTTTTCATGGTTTAAGCTCCAGTAACGTGACACGAATCGCAGAATTCGCGTGTAAACAGAACGCGGCGAAACAGAACATGTCGAGGTGACGGTTTGTCATTCGCGGACCCGATCAAGTATCGGCACTGCTCTGTTGACAGGGGGCAGTGTATGAGTGAGCGAGACCCGCGCCTATTTCAGAATCCGCAAGAATCTATTTCAGATACGGGAAGAATCCGCCGAATGTGCCGAAAAGCGTTGTCCAATAAGGGATTGGCTTGATTAAGCCTAGGCGATAAATGACCACGCAAGCGACGTGTGTTGCGCTTGGGACACAGTGCAGAGGGCAAGCGGCATCGCTCGCGAAGCATTGCCAGCACTGGATCTACACGCGACATGGGGCAAGGCGTTAAGTTCCAGCGACACGTGATCTCCGCGATGGCGATCATTGACCCACGTCACGCGCCGAACGAAATAATGCCTTCGATAAAGGTACCTTCCGTTGCACGATCGGTGAGGTTTTGTGATGGCTATACGGCGAGGTGTAGGGGGGCGGTGCGGGTAGACCTCATGATCGCGTCATTGCGCGTACTGAAGCACACGCGATGAGGAAAATCCGAGATGCCGACAGGCGTGAACAATTGACTCGCGCCAAAAAGTCATTTGTTGATAGCGTTTTACGGACTATTGCGAGTCGCCGAATAATGCATTGCGCCGAATGATGAGAATGATTCGGGAGGCCAGACCCTATACTACGTTCCGCGAGAAGTAGACTTTTGCGTTGAGTGAAAAGTCTCCAAACCTTGGCGCGGCCTCATTGGCCGCGCTTTTTTTTGTCTGCGTTTTTTGCCGCGTGTTCGGCTACGCGTAATGGCTCGCGCCGAGGGCGTCGCCGCAATCGCGCACGTGCGGAATGCGCAACTGCTTGAGCTTGCGATACAGCGACGCCCGGCAGAAGCCGAGGGTGCGTGCCGCTGCGGAAATGTTCCAGCGGTGTTGCGCGAGCGCCTGCAGAATGCGGTCGCGCTCTCGGTGGTCGTGCGGCGATGCCTGCGCACTTGCTTCGTTCGGGGCGGCGACGGGGCTCGACGCCACGACATCTCGCGCTTCCAGGGCACGCATCGCGACATTGCCATCCACATTGCGCGCCGGCGACGGCATGACAAGCTCTGGCGGCAGGTCGTCCATCTCCAGCATATTGCCAGCCATTACCGCGCACGCGTAACGCAACGCGGCGCGCATCTGGCGCAGATTTCCCGGCCACGCGTGGGAGAGCAGGCACGCCAAGACGTGCGGCGCTACGCGAGCCAGTGCCTGATCAGCGCGCAATCCCGGCCACTCGTCGCATAGCATGCGCGCGATCAACTCGCGCTTGTCGTCGCGCTCGCGCAGTGTCGGCAGCGTGAGTACACCCACGGCGATGCGGTAGTAAAGATCTTCGCGGAACGTGCCCTGTGCCACTGCACCGGCGAGATCCTGATGCGTGGCGCAGATGAGCTGAACGTTGACGGGCACCGGGCGACTCGCGCCCAGCGGCGTGACTTCCTGCTCCGAGAGCACGCGCAGTAGCCGCGTTTGCAGCGCATAAGGCATGTCTCCGATTTCGTCGAGGAACAGCGTGCCGCCGTCTGCCTGCTGCAACTTGCCTTTCATTCCGCCGGGCAGGGCGCCCGAAAACGCGCCGCGCTGATAGCCGAACAATTCGCTCTCGACGAGATGTTCCGGCAGCGATGCCGTATTGATCGCGACGAACGCTTGCGCGCGCCGCGCGCTGTACTCGTGCAGCGCGCGGGCCAGAAACTCCTTGCCCGTTCCCGTCTCGCCGAGGATCAATACCGGCAGTCCGCGATCGACGAAGCGCTTGCCGCGCGAGAGCAACGCGCGCATTCGGGCGTCGGTGCCGCACAGATCGTCAATGGCGAGATAGTCGGGGCGCATCTGAGGTGCGGCGGCGGGGGCGGCCGGTACCCGATGGATGCGCTCGGCGAGCGCGGTGACGTGGCTGAAGGCGGTACTGGCAGTGGCGGCGCCGAGGGGGGCGGCGGGGCCGACAGGTCGAGCGGGGGCTGACGCTACAGCAAGGTGAGCGGGCATGACTTGTCTCCTTCTCGTATCGGTACGAAAGGGCGCCGTCGGTGGCTTGTGGCCTGGCGATTCCTGACGTCTCTTTATGTCGCAGCCAGCTCGGGTGGCCAACCGCTGATGCAGGATACGACTGCCCAGTCATAACATCCAATACAATATAGATGCGCCATTAATACCTTTGGGGTATCAGATGATTGAGCTGCGCCATTTCCAGTACTTTGTGGTGCTCGCCGAGACCCTTCACTTCGGCCGAGCCGCCCAGCAATTGCATATCTCCCAGCCGCCGCTGTCGCGCCAGATTGCGCTGATGGAAGCAGAGCTGGGTGTGCAGCTTTTCGAGCGAACGCGCCGCAGCGTGCGCCTCACGCGCGCCGGCACTCGCCTTTATCAGGACGCGGTGGAAATTCTCAACTCGGTCGATCGGGCGCGCCGCAACGTCGTGGCGGCGAGCCGGGGAGAGGATGGCGCGATCACCGTCGGCTTCATGATGTCCTCGGCGTACAACATCCTGCCCGCGCTCACGCGCACGTATGCCGCCGCATATTCGCGCGTCGACATGAAATTGGCGGAAACGTTACCGAATCTGCTCGCCGAATCCGTGCGAGCTGGGCAGACCGACGTCGGCATCATGTATCGCCCCGAAGACCTGACCGGGCTCGATACGGCGACCGTGTTTCGCGAGGAGATGGTGGCGGTGCTCCCACGCACGCACCCGTTGGGGAAGGCGCGGGTGCTCGACGCCGCGCAACTGGCCGAAGAGTCGTTCGTGAGCATTCCGCGTGAAATCGCGCCGCTTGTCTATGACCTGGTCGTCGACCATTGCCGTCGCGCGGGATTCTCGCCGCATATCCGGCTCGAAACCAACCTGCAGCAGACCATCATCAACCTGGTGGGCGAAGGGCTGGGCGTGGCGATGGTGCCGATGTCGATGAGCAGCACGAGCGCGTTCGGCAATGCGGTTTTCAGACCGTTGCGCAACGCCCCGGTGGCGGAAGTGGCGCTACTGTGGAGCCGCGACAATCACAATCCGTGCGTCGAGACGTTTGTGGAGAACGCGCGAGCGGTGTGGCGCGACATGCAGCGCGCGCCGGGCGCTCGGCTGGTGCCCGATGGGCCGGACACCAGCGCGCGCTGAAGGCGGCGCGAGAGACAAGCGGGACGTCAGATTTCCAGAATGCCGGCGGCCACGAAGCCGCCGTCGACCGGCAGGATATGGCCGGTCACATACGAGGCATCGTCCGACGCGAGAAAGCTCACGGCGCCAGCGATCTCACGCGGCTGCCCATAGCGGCCGAGCGGTGTCGTCTCCGTGTAGTGGCGACGCGAAATGTCGGAATGCAGTGCCTGCGTGAGCGGCGTGTCGACGGGACCGGGAGCGATCGCGTTGGCGGTGATGCCGAACGGTGCCAGTTCGATGGCCATCTGACGCGTGAGCCCGATGACGGCGGCCTTCGACGTGCCGTAGGCGGTGCGTCCGGCGCTGGCCAGAATGCCCGCCACCGACGCCAGATTGACGACGCGCCCCCAGCGTTGCTCACGCATAAGTCGTGCGGCGTGCTGCCCGCACAACAGCGTGCCCGTGAGGTTCACGGCCATGACCTGATGCCAGTGATCGAGTGGGTAGTCGAGAAACGGAAACGTCTTGGCGATACCGGCATTGTTCACGAGCACGTCGCAGCGGCCATGGCGCTGCGCAATCTTTGCGAAGCCGTCGGCAATCGACGCCGCGTCGCCCACATTCATGCCCAGCGCCCACGCCGTGCCGCCCGCCGCGCTCAGTTTCTCCGCCGTTTCGGCGGCGGCGCCTTCGTTCAGGTCGGCGACCACCACGGTCATGCCGTCATTCATCAATCGTTCGCAGATGGCGGCACCAATGCCCATTCCGCCGCCCGTCACCACCGCCACTTTCCCCATCATAATACGGACTCCTAAATGTAATGATTTTTACAGTCCGGGCTCCGCCGCCCGCAGTGCGGCGGAGCCCGTCGGTGAGATTGCGAAACCGTTAGCGGATTTGCGTTACTTCAGAAAGCCGATCGAGATCCAGGGGACGAGTACCACGAGCAGCAATGCGATGAACAGCGCGCCCATGTAGGTCCACATCCGGTTGAAAACCTTGTCGGGCGATGTCTTGCCGATGGCGCACGCAGCGTAGAAGCCAACGCCCAGCGGCGGGGCGAACAGTCCCATGCCCATCGAAAGAATTACGACCATCGCGTAATGCACGTCATGAATGCCCAGGGAGCGTGCCACCGGGAACAGCAGCGGTCCGAACAGCACGATGGCCGGAATGCCTTCGAGCACGCTGCCCAGGATGATGAACACGACCATCGAGATGAGCAGGAAGCCGACCTGACCGCCGGGCATGCCATGCATCAGACTGACCAGCGCGGCGGAGAACCCGGATTGCGTGAGCGCCCAGGCCATGGCCGTGGCCATGCCGATAATCAGCAGGATCGCGCCGGAGAGCGCGGCCGTTTCCGTCAACAGCGGATACAGACGTTTGAAGTTCAGGTGCTTCTTGAACGCATGCACGATCAGGCCGATCACGACCGTGTAGGCGATACCGACGGTCGAGACTTCGGTGGCCGTGGCGGCCCCCTCGATCACGGCCGTACGGATGAGAATCGGCAGGGCGAGCGCCGGCAAGGCCACGATGAACGTCTTGCCGATCACGCGCCACGGCGCGCGGCGGGCCGCACTCGGCGCTTCCTTGCGCGAACGTGCGAAACACACCACGACGATGGCCAGCGTTGCGATGACCGCGGGCAGCAGGCCGCCGACGAAGAGCGAGGTGATCGACACACCGCACACGGCGCCGATCGTGATGAGCACCAGGCTCGGGGGGATCGTCTCCGTCATGGCGCCGGTCGACGAGAGCAGCGCCACGAGATCTTCCGGCTTCGAGCCGCGTCGCTGCATCTCGGGGAAGAGCGCGGGCGCGACGGCCGCCATGTCGGCCGCTTTCGATCCGGAAATGCCCGAGACCAGGAACATGGCGCCGAGCAGCACATATTGCAGGCCACCGCGCACGTGCCCGAGTAGCGCGGCCATGAATTCGATCAGGCTGCGTGCCAGCCCGCTCATTTCGATGAGCGCGCCGAGCAGTACGAACAGCGGCACCGACAGCAGGATGAGGCCTGACATTCCTTCGTCCATGCGGCTGACGACGATCTGCAGCGGGGCGTCGGTCACGAGCGCCAGATACGCCAGTGTTGCCGTCCCGAACGCAAACGCAATCGGAATGCCGCCGGCCACGCAGACGCCGACGATCAGCACGAAGAACACCAGCAGGTTGTAATTGCCCATGGCGATGAGCGCGGGGCGCCCAAGCCAGAGCGCGGCACCCAGCGTGGCCACGACCAGCACACCGAGTCCGAGCTGGCGCAGGCTCGAACAGCGCGCCAGGCGCGAGACGGCGGCAATGAGCATCAGCACCGCGCCCACGGGCAGGGCCGCGGCGCGCAGCCCGTCGGGAATTTCCAGCGCGGGCGTGGTGATGTCCATCTGCTCGATGGCATGCGAATACGCGGGCACGATAATGAGTGCGACGAATACGCAGACCGTGAGCGCGGCCATGGTCTGAAACCAGTCACGCCATGCCGCCGGGAGTTTGTTGACGATGGCGGACAGCCGCATGTGCTCGCCCCGGTCGAGCGCGAGCACGGCACCGAGCATCGATAACCAGATGAACAGGATCTGTGCCAGTTCGTCCGACCAGGTGAGCGGATTGTCGAACCCATAACGCGAGATCACCCCCGCGAGCAGGATGAGCGTCTCGGCCACCACCAGCAGCACGGCAACCGCTTCGGTGACTTTCATCACCGCGCGGTTGACGTGGCAGAAGAGGCGGGCAAGCGCGTGCGTCGGCTCGGCCGTCATCGTCAACGTTTCCATTTACGCAAGCTTCCCGGTGTACTTTTCGAGCATCGACCACGCCTCATCGCCGAACTTCTTGTGCCATTCGGCATAGAATCCGGCGGCGCGAAGCTTGTCGCGGAACTGCTCGTTGTTCGGTGCATTGAACACGAGGCCCTTCTGCTTGAGTTCGGTCGTCACGCTGTCGTTGAGCTTGCGCACATCGTCGCGTTGCGCGAGCGCGGCGGCGTTCACGTTGGCGGTGACGATCGCCTGCAGGTCCTTCGGCAGTTTGTCCCACTTCTGCTTGTTGCCAAGGAACCAGAAGCCGTCCCACATGTGGTTCGTCATCGACACGTACTTCTGCACTTCGTACAGCTTGGCCGTGGTCAGAATGGCCAGCGGATTTTCCTGGGCTTCGACGATGTGCGTCTGCAGGGCCGAATACACTTCGGAGAAGTTGATCGACGTGGGCGCGGCGTCGAAGGCGCGGAACATCGACGTCCACAGCGGGCTCGTCGGCACGCGGATCTTCAGGCCCTTGAGGTCGGCCGGCGAATTGATCGGGCGGCTGCTGGTGGTGATCTGGCGATACCCGTTTTCCCAGATCTTGTCGAAGGCGAACACCGAGGTCTTTGCGATCTGGCTGCGTACGTGGGCGCCCAGGTCGCCATCCATCGCGGCCCATACCTGACCGTAGTCCTTGAACGCGAAGCCCACGCCGGAGATCTGCGCCGAGGGCACGAGCGTGCCGAGAATCAGCGGCGAGAGCGTGAAGTAGTCGATGGCGCCCGAGCGAACCTGGCTCAGCATGTCGCTGTCGCTGCCCAATTGATTGTTCGGGTAAATCTGGAAGTCGATGCGACCTTTCGACTGCTCCGCAATCTTTTGCGCCATCTCTTTGGCGCGAACGTTCATCGGGTGGCTGACGGGAAGATTGTTGGCGAACTTCAGCGTGAATTCGGCAGCGTGCGCTTGCGTCTGATACAAGCCCGTGGCGGCGGCGGCCGACGTGGCGGCCACGACTTTGATGAAGTGGCGGCGATCCATGTTGCTCATACTGCATGTCTCCTGTTTTTAGGTTTGGTGACTGCGTCTGAAGCGCGAGGTGGGCGGACGTGTTGCCCTGCAACGCCTCGGCCATCTCGTAAGGCGAGCGTGAAGTGGCTCGCAAGTGGCTTGGCTATCTTACGCAAATCGAGTGCCAGATCGTCGTTCGAACGGGAAAACCCTTACGTTATTAAGGATTGTTGACCTCCCGCGCCGCGGACATTGTTTGGTTGGCCGACAGATCGTGCGACACCTGTCGCATCGGCCGCCCGTGCTGCGACACCTGTCGCATGCGGCAGGCGACAACGATGCGACAGGTGTCGCTGGGTTTCAGGTACGAGATATCGCGTTGCGGTGCAGCAAACAGCGCTGACCCGGCGCGCCGACAAATTCGCTTGATGGGCCATCGACGGCGGCTTTACGCTTGCGTCAACGGCGAGTGCGCCACGCACGCGAACGCGGCGAGGAGGACGCAACGAGACGGCGATGGAGCGCGGGCGCTCGTGCGCCACGCACGGCGGGGCTGTGCCGCACAGGTCTGGCATTGAAATTGCTCACCGGAGCGGGATGACCTCATTTTTCCGGAGACACTTCATGGTTGCTGCATGCCTCACCGGCTGGGCCCACTCCCAGTTCGGAAAACTCGATAACGTCGATGCCGAAGTCCTGTTGGCCGATGTCGCCCAAGCCGCGCTCGACGACGCGGGTCTCGCGCCCGAGCAGATCGATTCCATTCACGTCGGCACGTTCAACGGTGGCTTCCTGTACCAGGACTTTCCGTCGTCGCTCGTTTTCAATCGCATTCCTGGACTACGTTTCAAGCCGGCCACGCGCTACGAAAATGCGTGCGCAACGGGGTCGGCGGCCGTGCACGGCGGTTTGCAGTCCATCGAGGCGGGCAAGGCCACCCACGTGCTCGTGATCGGGTTCGAGAAGATGACCGAATTGGCGACGCCGCAGGTTGGCGAAGTCCTGCTCAAGTGTTCGTATGCACGCGAAGAGGCCGACATTCCGGGCGGCTTCGCAGGCGTGTTCGGCACGATCGCGCAGGCCTATTTCGATCGCTATGGCGATCAGTCCGATGCCCTGGCAGGCATCGCGGCGAAGAACCATCGCAATGGGTCGGTGAATCCTTACGCGCATATGCGTCGCGACTTCGGTTACGACTTCTGCCGCAACGTCTCCGAGAAGAATCCGTTCGTGGCCGGGCCGCTCAGGCGCACCGATTGCTCCATGGTGTCCGACGGCGCGGCGGCGCTCGTGATCTCGAAGGCCGACGTGGCGCGCACGATGCCCAAGGCGGTCGGTTTTCGCGCGGCGGTGCAGGTCAACGACTACCTGCCGCTCTCGCGGCGCGATCCGCTGGCGTTCGAAGGCGGCCAGCATGCGTGGCGTCAGGCATTGGGGGTGGCCGGTGTGTCGTTGAAGGATCTGTCGCTGGTCGAGACGCATGATTGCTTCACGATCGCTGAGCTGATCGAATACGAGGCGATGGGCCTGGCCAAACCGGGGCAGGGTGCGAGCCTGGTCGCCGAGGGCGTGACGGAGAAGAACGGTCTGCTGCCGGTCAACCCGTCGGGGGGCCTGAAGGCGAAGGGCCATCCGGTCGGCGCCACGGGCGTGTCGATGCACGTGATGGCCGCGATGCAACTGACGGGGACCGCGGGCGAGATGCAGATTCCCAACGCGCGGCTCGCGGGCGTGTTCAACATGGGCGGTGCGGCAGTGGCCAATTACGTGAGCATTCTCGAAGCGCGCTGATGCTTCGCTTGAACGGTGGTGAGGCAGGCTGCCCGGCATTTGCCGGGCGGGACTGAGCGAAAAGAACGAGGAGACGAGCGACATGCTCAAGAAGGTCATGAATCTCGGCCGCCTGCTGGCCGACGTTGCCCGACGTCATCCGGACGAGCCCGGCCTGATCGTCGGCGACAAGGTCAGCACATGGGGCGAGATCGATGCGCGCGTGAACGCCGCCGTCGATGCGCTGCGCAAACTGGGCGTGGGCAAGGGCGACAAGCTGCTGGTTCACTCGCGCAACAACCTGCCCATCTTCGAGAGTGCATGGGTCGCCTTTCGACTGGGCGCGGTGTGGGTGCCGACGAACTTCCGTATTACCGCACCGGAGGCGGCGTACCTGGGCCAATCGAGCGGTGCGTGCGTGATGATCTACGACGCTGGCTTCGAGGGGCACGTCGACGCCGTGCGCGCCGCATCGCCCGCGTTGCGCCATGTGATCGCGCTGGGCGAGCCACGCGCAGGGGAATTGCATTACGAGACGCTGGTCACGGAACATCAAGGCGCGCCCGGCTACGAGGCGGAAGTCGAGTACGAAGATCCACTGTGGTTCTTCTATACGTCGGGCACGACCGGGCATCCGAAGGCGGGCGTGCTCTCGCATGGGCAGATGGCGTTCGTCGTGACGAATCACCTGGCCGACCTGATGCCCGGCATCACCTATCGCAGCCGCTCGATGGTGGTGGCGCCGCTCTCGCACGGTGCGGGCATTCACGCCATCGTCAATACGGCGCGTGGGGCGGCCAGCGTGCTGCTGCCGGGCGAGAAGATGGATGCCGAACAAGTTTGGCAGGCGATCGAGCGTCATGGCGTCGACAACATGTTCACGGTGCCGACCATCGTCAAGATGCTGGTCGAAGACCCGGCCGTCGATCGCTACGACCATCGCTCGCTGCGGTTCGTGATTTACGCCGGGGCGCCGATGTATCGCGCCGATCAGAAATATGCGCTGCGCAAGCTGGGGCGGGTGCTGGTGCAGTACTACGGGCTGGGCGAGGTGACGGGCAACATCACCGTGTTGCCGCCGTGGCTGCACACCGATGACGACGACGCACCCGACGCGCGCGTGGGCACCTGCGGCGTGCCGCGTACCGGTATGGAGGTGGCGATTCTCGACGAGCGTGGCGAGCGTCAGCCGCCGTTCGCGTCGGGCGAGATCTGCGTGCGCGGTCCGGCGGTCTTCATGGGATATCACAATAATCCGGAGGCGAATGCCAAGGCGTTCAAGGACGACTGGTTTCACACAGGCGATCTCGGACACGTCGATGCGCAGGGGTTCCTGTACATCACGGGCCGCGCGTCGGACATGTACATCTCGGGCGGCTCGAACGTCTATCCGCGCGAGATCGAGGAAGCGTTGCTCACGCACCCGGCCGTGTCGGAGTGCGCGGTGCTTGGCGTGCCCGACCCCAAATGGGGCGAGAGCGGGCTTGCCGTGGTGGTCGCCCGGGAAGGCATGGCCGCTCAGGCCGATGAACTGCTCGGACATCTCGAAGCGCGTATCGCCCGCTACAAGTGGCCGCGGCGCTTCGTATTCTGGAATGCCATGCCCAAATCGGGCTACGGCAAGATCGTGAAGAAGCAAATCAAGACGATGCTCGAAGAGCAAGGAGACTATCGACTATGAAACCTGCGCTTTCACGGATCTATCGACATGCAGGCGCCCCCACGTTACCCCGTGTGGAAGACTGCGTGTTGAGCGGGCAGCACGAACTGCGCGTCACGATCCGGTCGGGTGCGAATCTCGGCGAGTCCTTACGCGAAGCGTTATCCCGCTATGCGTATGGTGGCGGCGTCGGCCGTTTCTGCGCGGGCACCGCGCGAGGTCTGCGGTATCACATGATCGAGACCACCGCCGACGCGGAGCGTCCCTTTGGCTATGGGGCACCGGTCGACGAAATCCGGGAGGTGGATCTGATCGGTGGCGCGATCACTGTGGGCCGCACGGCCGACGGCGCCACGCTGCTGCATTGCCATGCGGGATTTTCCGACCCGAGCGGCGAGTTGCATGGCGGCCATCTGATTCTCGATCACACGTGGGCCGGCGACGAGCCGGTCGTGATTCGCCTGTGTTTGTTCGAGCGCGGCGGCTACGTGAGCGCGGATGACGAGGAGACGCGTTTCCGTCTGCTGCATCCCATCGCGGGAGATCTCTCATGAGCGCCGAACTGGATATCCCGGTCGACATCGAGAACGGCACGCTGGGCAGGTTGGTCGTGGCGCGTCTCAAACCCAATCAGGACTTGACGGAAAGCATCGAAGCGCTGTGTGTGGAGCATGCCATCTCGCGCGCCATCGTGCGCGGTGCCGTGGGAAGCCTGATCGACGCGCGGCTGGCGTTTCGCGCGGGCGACGGCTGGCGCGAACAGCGGGTGAGCGGCCCCGGGGTGGAAATCCTCAATGTGTTCGGTGAGGTCGACGTACGGCCCGAAGCCGTGAGCGAGCTTCCCACGCTGCACGGGATGGTCGCCGATACCGACGGGCGCATGTTCGCCGGGCGCTTCGTGCGCGGCGGCAACCTCTCGTTCATCACCATTGAAGTGACGCTGCAGGAGTGGTTGCCCGCATAGGGGGCGTAGGCATCGATCAGGGCAAGGCAAACGGGGAGTCTTCGGACTCCCCGTTGCTTTAGGGCGTACGCCGTAGCGGCTCAGGCGACCGTCGGGTGCACCAGCCCGTCTTCACGGAACATGTGCTTGACGCCGCGCACGGCCTGACGAATGCGCGACTCGTTCTCGATCAGGGCGAAGCGCACATATTCGTCGCCGTACTCGCCGAAACCGATGCCTGGTGAGACCGAGACCTTGGCCTGCGCGAGCAGCTTCTTCGCGAATTCGAGTGAGCCGAGCGCGCGATACGGTTCGGGAATGCGCGCCCAGATGTACATCGACGCGCGCGGCAGATCGACGTCCCAACCCGCTTCCGTCAGGCCTTTGTAGAGCACGTCGCGGCGGCGCTGATACTGTGCGCGAATCTCTTCGACGCAGTGTTGATCGCCTTCGAGCGCGGCGATGGCGGCGACCTGCAGCGGCGTGAACGTGCCGTAGTCGTGATAGCTCTTGATGCGCGCGAGCGCGGCGACGAGTTCGGCATTGCCGACCATGAAGCCGATGCGCCAGCCGGCCATGTTGTAGCTCTTTGAGAGCGTGAAGAATTCGACGGCCACGTCCTGCGCGCCGGGCACTTGCATGATCGAGGGCGCTTTGTAGCCGTCGTAGACGATATCGGCGTAGGCCAGATCGTGCACGACGAGAATGTCGTGCTTGCGCGCGAGGTCGACCACCCGCTCGAAGAACTCGAGTTCGACGCACTGGGCGGTGGGGTTCGACGGGAAGCCGAGGATCACCATCTTGGGTTTCGGATGGCTTTCTCGAATGCCGCGCTCAAGTTCGGTGAAGAAGTCGATGCCGGGCGTCATCGGCACGGAGCGGATGTTCGCGCCCGCGATGACCGCGCCGTAGATGTGAATCGGGTACGACGGATTCGGCACGAGCACCGTATCGCCTTGATCGAGCGTGGCGAGCATCAGGTGAGCGAGGCCTTCCTTCGAGCCGATCGTGACGATGGCTTCGCGCTCGGGATCGAGGTCGACGTCGTAACGATCCTTGTACCAGCGTGTGATCGCGCGGCGCAGACGCGGAATGCCGCGCGACGTCGAATAACCGTGGGTGTCGGGGCGTTGCGCGACTTCGACGAGCTTGTTGACGATGTGCGGCGGGGTCGCGCCGTCGGGGTTGCCCATCGAGAGATCGATGATGTCCTCGCCACGGCGGCGCGCGGCCATCTTCAGCTCGGCGGTGATATTGAAAACGTAAGGGGGAAGACGATTGATGCGCGTAAAGCTGCGCGAGCCCTGAGAGCTGGACATGAGAATCCTGGAACGTAAGCGCCCGGAACCGTCCGAGCGACGCCGGTGTGCTGGCCACACCGTGACGGTGACTGTAGCGCGACGCGGGGCGCTTGGGCAAGTGAATTTTGCGGGGCCAGGCGGAGAACCCGTCGGTTATGATGATCGGCCGCGAATTCGAGGAAAAGGAGTGTCGATGGCGTATCTGTACCTGCTGGTGGCAATCGTGGCGGAGGTGATTGCCACGTCGGCGCTGAAGGCCTCGGAGGGATTCACGCGCGTCGGGCCGGTGGCGCTGGTGGTCGTGGGCTACGGCGTGGCGTTCTACATGCTGTCGCTCACACTGCGCACAATTCCCGTGGGCGTGGCTTATGCGATGTGGTCGGGGCTCGGCATCGTGCTCATCTCGATCACCGCACGCGTGTTGTTCGGTCAGAAGCTCGATGCCCCTGCGCTGATCGGCATGGCGCTCATCATCGCGGGCGTGTTGGTGATGAATCTCTGGTCGAAGTCGTCGACGCATTGACGGGCGCGGTGCTTGAATGCACGAGCGCTCCGGCGCGCATGCGCCTGACCTGGCCTCGCGTCAGGCTTCGTGTCGGGCCTCGTTTTCCGCTTCGGCCAGCACGGCCTTGAGGGCGGAGATGCAGGTGTCGATCTCCGAGCGTTCGATGACGAGCGGCGGTGCGAGGCGCAGCACGGTCGCGCGCGTTTCCTTGGCGAGCACACGACGGCGCAGCATGCGCAGGGACAGGTCGTGTGCGTCGGCGCGTGCGGGATCGATTTCGATGCCGGCCCAGAGGCCGCGGCCCCGGACTTCGCGAATGAGCGGCGAGTGAATCGCGTGTAATCGCGAGAGCAGGTATTCCCCCATCTCGGCACTGTGTCCCGGCAGGTCTTCGTCGGCTATGACGTCGAGCGCTTCGAGCGCGACGGTGGCGGCGAGGGCGTTGCCGCCGAAGGTCGAGCCGTGGCTGCCGGGCTCGAACAGGTCGATGATGTCGCGTCGTGCCACGAAGGCCGACACAGGGAGCAGGCCGCCGCCGAGTGCTTTACCGAGCATCACGCCGTCGGGCACGATGTCTTCGTGCTGATAGGCAAACCAGCGACCGGTGCGTCCGAGGCCCGACTGGATTTCGTCGAGCAGCATGAGCACGTTGTGTTCTGTGCAGAGCTGTCTCAGGGCGCGCAGGAAGCCGTCGGGCGGGACCACGATGCCGCCTTCGCCCTGAATCGTTTCGAACAGGACGGCGCAGGTGTTGGGGGTGATGGCGGCGCGCACGGCGTCGATATCGCCGAAGGGCACGCGCACGAATCCGGGCGCAAACGGGCCGAAGTCGGCGCGATAGGCGGGCTCGGACGAGAAGCCGACGATGGTGGTGGTGCGACCGTGGAAGTTGCCGTCGGCGACGATGATTTCGGCTTTGTCGGCGGGAATGCGTTTGGCGCTGTAGCCCCAGCGGCGGGCGGCCTTGATGGCGGTTTCGACGGCTTCCGCGCCGGTGTTCATCGGCAGTGCGCCGCCGAGTGTGGTGAGGTCGCACAACCGTTCGAGGAAGGCGCCGAGCCGGTCGGTGTAGAAGGCGCGGGAGACGACGGCGAGGCGTTGTGCCTGCGCGGTGAGCGCGGCGACCAGGCGAGGATGCGCATGACCGTGGCTGACGGCGGAGTAGGCACTCATCATGTCGAGATAGCGGTTGCCCTCGACATCCCAGACCCAGACGCCCTTGGCGTGCGAGAGCACGACGGGCAGCGGCGCGTAGTTGTGGGCGCCAAAGCGTTGTTCGCGTTCGATTTCGTTCATGCTCGCGCTCCTCCACGTTGCCAGTCTAAAGGCGAACGAGACGGCACGCAAAGGGGGACATCTCCTGAAGCGATGCCGATGAAATTGGCATGCGCGTGCGCTATAATCGTCGATTGCTTGGGCGTGATGCGTTATCTCGCCACAGCAAGACCCGCCGGCAGCGACGTCTTGTCGCCGCCATCACGCACTGCCCATAGCTCAGTTGGATAGAGCATCGGCCTTCTAAGCCGACGGTCGGGGGTTCGAATCCCTCTGGGCAGGCCAGTAAATCAAAGGGCTGTGCTGTGTTGTACTCGCGGCGTGGCTCGGTTGTGCTACCGATGTGCTACCCAATCTATCCAATTCGATCAACTATCGATAAATCCGAACAGGAGCAGTCGAGGGGGCAATTTTTCACGCCGCAGGGGCTTGTTTGCCGGCCTCAGAAACTACGTCATTGATCTTCACCCTTGCCAACGGGTTGTGTAAGTACGTGCGCAATAATTCGTACAACTGCACGTTACCAGTCGAGCCACCGGACAGGTTGCAGGCCAGCACGAGTGCCCTGACAGCATTGTCAATCTGTCGATCGGACAATGATGCAAACTGCGTCGCCGTTACTTCCTTCGCCGGTGGCTCTACATAGAACTCCGGCCAACCTCTCTTGATTCCGTTCAGGATCATCGCTTGAGCCTGTTCAATTGCTCGCTTTTCAAGCGTCGCAGCCGACTCTTCACTGATATGCTTGGTCACCGCGTCCCTCGCAGCAGTTGAATATCGATTCCCGATGCATTGGCAATAATTCTTGCTCGATCGATATTAGGAATTCGACCTGCATTCAGCCATAAATGGACCGTGGCGTTGCTCACTGAGGCAGCGTGGGCTGCTTTAGTCGCCCCACCGATCCTTTCGACTGCTACTCTCACGTGGTTTTGTGTAATGTACATACGCTATTTTTCCTTTTTATTGATAAGCGTGCGACAATTTATTGATTACTTCTTGTCTATATTTATTTTAGTGTGCCGACTGTCGGTGGTGGGGCGGGGACGATACTTTTTTGATGATGCCCCCACATTACATGTTCAACGCAAGAATCGTTGACACCCGTTGACGGCGATCCGATACAGCTGGGCAGGAGAATAGTTCGGCGTTGCGTAAACGATGGTCAAAACTTCGTTTTCCGCTGCACCCGGTGGCTGCCCCCATTGCTCGGCATAGCCGACCTCGTAATCGTGTCGAGGAACGCCCTTGTCCCTAATTTCTGCTGTTGTCCGAATTGCATTTGCGCGGGCCATGCAGACGTTGAACATGGCTTCGTCAGCGTGGGCAGAAACAGTGATGCTGAGCAACAACCAAATCAACAAATTTCGGCTAAACATATACTCTACCTCGACACGTTGCTCGCATTGAGTGAAGTCATCATTCTCGTTTGGCTGCCGGATCAATCACGGCAATTACCCCGATGTCGGCATAGGTACCGACGGCTCTCCCGATAACTGCGGCGTACCTGTGATCCTTTTCCAGGCCGAGCAGTACCTCCCGCACGTTATCAGAGGCCACGACAATGAGGTCCCCCCCGTTCGTTCTGCAGGTTACGGACGGGTATCCGTCTCGCAGGCGAGGTGCATAACAATAATGCGCGGGGAAAAGGACAAGCTTTCGCTTTAAGGTGCCCGCCTGCAAACCGAGCGTGAGATTTAGCACGTCCCTCTCTGTTGCAGAAACGTCAGGGTCTTTGACATCCATAAGCCGGATGGGGACATCCTCAATATTTTTCACGGAATCTCTACCGATCCATACCCAGTCATTCGCATGGCTTCGGTGCTTAAAAGCATACGCACCAGCTACGAGCAAAAGACCAGCCAGCAATATTGTGTGTGTTTTTCGCATTGCATCGTCTCGCTCGTTAAGCAAGCGCAAATTTCCCTAAAAAACCAACGCCTTTATCTGAGCAATGTCGTCGACCAAAAGCACTTGACTTTTTATTAGTGGAATCAATGCTGTCAAAAAATCGTCGGTTGGTTCCCGAGGGGGGAATTCGCTAAGCGAGATAATCGCCTTTTGTTTCCTATCCGCAAACTCCGACTCCGTTAATAATCCATTCGATGAGAGGTTGTGAAGCTTGCGAATGTTATCGACGAACTCTTGAGCTGAAGTGGTTTTTGCTTCAATCTCGGCCACCTCAATTTCTGCTTTTCGTTTCAAAAATGCATCATCTTCAGATTTTTTATTCTTATTTTGAGCGGTGACGTACGCATCATATGCAGCGTATCCGATGAGAGGGATCACGAGCAGCCACGCGGCGATGCCGAACATAATTCCAGCCAGCACGGCGGCGAAGAACATGACGAGACCTTTAGGAGCGTCGTCGTTATACAACTGTCCTGCACCGACGCACACAATGCTCAGCACGCATGCAAGCGTCGGATTTTTCGGCCTAGCCAACTCCTCGACTTTGGGCATAATCGTGCTCAAACTGCACCTCCATCGTTGTTCTTTCGATACCACTGTGCAAGCTTGTAACCGCCATAGCCCAAGGCAGCGGCTGCCACTATGGGTGCGGCAGCGGTTATAACCACGCCAGCGGCCATCCCACCACCTGCCATGCTCCCGACTGCGGCAAGACCTGATGTGATCCCTGCCGCCCCCAAGCCGGCAACTGAGCCACTAGCCGCAACAGCGGCAACTGCACCCCCAGCCCCCGCAACAGCGCCAACACTGGCACCAACGGCTGCTCCCGTTAGTTCAGTAGGCGAGTTCTCTTTTTCTTTAGACACAGTCTGGCTCCTTCCAACGTGTAGGTACTGATGCGAAAGAATAAACCATTGAGTTGTTAACAACAACCAAACGGTTATCACGACGACGAACGTCTATTCCACACTCGGCAGATGCCGACACTGGACGAAAAGAAGGCGTTCGCCGCCCGCCTCAAGCAAGCCCTGAAACGCAGTCCGAAGAAGATCGAGACTGCGTCTGAACTCGCCACGCAGTTCAATCTCCGTCACCCAGTCGAGCCGATCACCCCTCAAGCGGCACAGAAGTGGCTGACCGGAACGGCACGACCCACGGTGGACAAGATCAAGACGCTTGCCGAGTGGTTGGATGTGTCCGAGCAATGGTTGCGTTTCGGCGTGACGGATATGAAGCGCCCTCGCCCCGCGAAGGGTGCGATGGCGGCGGAAGAGGAAGTTAGGCCGACAGTGAAGGAACTTGAATTGCTTCGCCGATTGCGCAACCTTTCAGACTACCGCCGGCAACTCGTTGAAGGCCTTGTCGAGCAACTATCACTCGACGGCGAGGTTTGGAAGGGTTGATTCTTTGACTAGGGCCGGGGAAGGAGTCCACCGGGACGCCCACTTTCGCAGTGTCAACCTCAGCCTAGCCGATCCTTCTTGGGGATCGATTACCACACTGAGGCCTTGCCGCAATTGGTCTTGGAACAGTTACTGAGCCGTTTGTGACAGACTTTGCTGTACTGACGCCTTCAACACCTGCGTTCGGTCGATGGTCATCTGTACTTCACAGTTCAACTTGTTGATCTGGAATTCGGCGGTATCGGCCGCGCCGCTATCGAGTGCCTTAATTTTGCACTCGTTTTCTCGTTGAGCCAGCCACAAACGCTGCTCCGGCAGCAGGCTTTGTCGCCATTCTTTACTACCTGCGTTCCAAACCACGTTGATCGCATCGTTGGCCGCCTTGATATCGGCCTTCGCCTTTTGTAGCTGAGCACTAGTAACCGCAGCTTGCGCTTGGGCGATTTCGGCCTGTTGCTGTTGAGCTTGCAACGCCTGTTGCTGCTGCTCCTTCGCTTGCTCAGCCTTCTTCTGCTCCAACACGGTTTTCAGCAACGACTGATCGATGAGTGTTGAGGTAAACGTAACTGCCGCATTTGATCCGTCGGTACTGCCATAGATTTTCTTGCCATCATCGGTAGGCTGCACGCTGTAATCGAGCGATGACTTCACAGTGTTGGCGTCGAATTCCACGCCAGCACGCAACGCATCCTGATGCGTGTTTGTCAGGGAAAGCATGCTACGAGTCGCGTCTGCGCTGGCGACGACATCGGATGGCACCGAAACCTTCATCGTTGCAGAACAGAATTTCTTCGTGCTGTTCGGGTCACTCTTCGTGGTGAGGACGTCCTCAAGGGTGAAGGTAAGTTTTTCGATGGTGGCCCGAATCGACGCGCTATCGATATTGAGATTGGCGTTTTGATTGGCGAAATCCGAGGTTACCTTCTTGACAATCGCATCCTTTAAAATCGAAGCGACTACGGACTTTGAGTCGTCACTGCCGCAAGCGACTTCTTGCTTCTGAGAGCATGCCGCCAATGTAGCGATCAACAACAGTGGAACTAGCTTTTTCACGATTTTTCCTTTTTTTATTGCTTTGAGCATCCAGCAAGTTCCAATGCCTCTTCCCCGGCCCCGAAACATGGCTGTGCGGTTGTACGCCCTTTTGTGTGCCATCGCCGCATAGATTAGCAAATAGTGTCGATATTTTGTGTCGCCCAGATCGAAAATATCCCGTCAGTTGAAGCTCTGCGGGATACGTTCGGGAAAATTACTCGAACAACACTGCTGCAGACCTCGGCACGCGCAGGTTGCAGCCAGCGCCGTCAATTTCAGTACTCACCCTTGGTACAAGAACAATACGGGAGCGCGTCAGCCTTCCGCCTTAACCAAGGAGCCGTCATGCATAAATCTGCTTTCAATCTTCTGCTGGTCGTCCTTATCGAGGCCATCTGCGCCGTCGCGGCCTATCTGAAGGACCGTCTAATGGGAAGCCTTCACCGCTCCGGTGACGACGAGCCGTGGGCGAATCACCCCGAGTTCGCCTAACACTTTCCGCAACTCCCCGTAGCCGGTTCTGGCTGCATCGCTTCTCATCCCCGCATTCAATCGTAGCCTCGCCCGGTTCTGACCTGGCTGGATGCGCACGTCTATTCAAGGAGTTCCAAATGCACCTCGTGCAATCGATGGCCTATACCGGAGCCGAACCTTGGCACGGACTCGGAAATCA
Organism: Pandoraea sp. XJJ-1; assembly: GCF_026802345.1. Taxonomy (NCBI): domain Bacteria; kingdom Pseudomonadati; phylum Pseudomonadota; class Betaproteobacteria; order Burkholderiales; family Burkholderiaceae; genus Pandoraea; species Pandoraea sp. XJJ-1. Next base: position 4,071,895 of record NZ_CP113827.1, on the reverse strand, counting down.
ACTTGCGCCGCACCAGCCGCTCGAAGTCTGGGCCCAACAGGCGGGTATGGATTGGAAAATCGAAGAATCCGAAGTTCGCTTCGTTGCCGGCACCGGTGGTCTGGGCTCGATCCACGCCTTCCCCGACCAGAAGGTCTTGTATCGAAGCGACACGAAAGACCCGCTCTCGGTGGTGTCGAGCCGTTATCAGGTCGTGCAACCGCAGGAAATCCTGGAGTTTTATCGAGACCTTACTGAAGTGGGTGGCTTTCAGCTCGAAACAGCAGGTGTACTAAAAGGCGGACGTAAGCTCTGGGCACTGGCACGCACCGGACAGTCCGTCGCCCTCAAGGGCAGAGACGTGGTGGACGGCTACTTGCTCCTCGCCACCGCCTGCGACGGAACACTAGCGACAACTGCACAATTTACGTCCGTCCGTGTCGTTTGCAATAACACATTGGCCGTAGCACTCGGCGACAGCACTGGAGCGATCAAGGTGCCTCATCGAAGCCAGTTCGATCAGCAAACCGTTAAGCGTCAGTTGGGGATCGCCATCTCGTCATGGGATGAATTCCTGGTGCGGATGAAAGCCCTGTCCGAGCGGAAGGTCAAGCATGAAACGGCGGACGCCTACTTCCAGCGTGTGCTGACCTACCCGACAACCACGGATTCCGGCAACGCAACGACAACGACCAACGAGCGGGCTATCAAGGCCGTGCATGAGCTTTTCTCTGGCCGTGGCAAAGGTGCGGACCTTGCTTCTGCGTCTGGCACTGCGTGGGGTCTCGTCAACGCTGTTACCGAATACGTCGACCACCAACGCCGAGCCAGAAGCGAAGACCACCGTCGAGACGCTGCATGGTTTGGTGCCGGTGCCACCTTGAAAGAAAAGGCTTGGGACGAAGCCCTTCGCTTGGTCGCATAGCCGCTCCCCCCACCGCAATACCGAAGCCCAGTTGAACCTCGTGTTCGCCGGGCTTTTCTTCATTGAAGGAGCTGAACATGAGCACTGCAATCAGTATTGAAAAGCCTGCCAGGAATCGGCCCGCTCTGCGACTTGTAAATACGCTGAATCTGGACCGTGAAGACTGGCTCGCTGTTCGCAAGACAGGGATCGGTGGATCCGACGCAGCCGCCGCAGTTGGCTTGAATCCGTACAAATCGATGTTGGAACTCTGGCTTGAGAAAACGGGGGGAGACGCCGAGCTCGAAAAGCCGAATCCCAATGACACCACTCATCCAGTCTTTTGGGGAACGCTGCTCGAACCCATCGTTGCAGCAGCGTACAGCCAACAGACTGGCAACCGCGTCCGCAAGGTCAATGCCGTGCTGCGACATCCGACCGTACCGTTCATGCTGGCCAACTTGGACCGAGAAGTTGTCTCTGCACCCGGCGTACAAATCCTCGAATGCAAGACCGCTGGCGAGTTCGGATCTCGACTGTGGCGAAATGGTGTGCCGGAATACGTACAGTTGCAGGTACAGCATCAACTCGCCGTGACCGGAAAGCGAGCCGCTCACGTCGCTGTGTTGCTTTGCGGTCAGAAGTTGGACGTTCATCGCATCGAGCGTGACGACGAGCTGATCGCAAGACTGATCGAACTCGAGGCCCGGTTCTGGCAATACGTGGAAAGCGACATGCCACCACCGGCTGACGGTTCGGAATCTGCCGATCGTGCCTTACGTTGCTTGTTTCCCAAAGACGCCGGAAACACCGTCGACTTCAGCGACGATCGGAACCTGTCCGCCACGTTCTCCGACCTTGTTACGGTCCGTGCCGAAATCGAATCACGGGAACAGCTCGAATCGAAGCTCAAACAATGCCTCCAGCAGGCCATGGGAGACGCGTCACGGGCGTTGTTTGAGACCGGCGAGGTCACGTTCAAGCGTAGCAAGGATGGCTCCAGCGTCGATTTAAAGAGGCTTCTCGCCGATCACCCCGAGCTTCAACAACAGTACGCCATCACGAAGCCCGGCTCTCGTCGGTTCCTGGTATCAGTCTAGTCAACGGAGGTAATTATGTTGAAAGGTTTGGCGATTACGCCGCCTGTGGTCGGGCGAATTTCTATCGGTCGGATCGTAGAGAAGAACGGCAAGCGATTGCCTGAGAAGGACGACCAGTTCACGATCACGACGCAGATGCAGAACCGAGACGGGTGGATACTTCATCCTTTCGACGAAGCTTTGCGAAAAGCGGGTAGTGGCAAGCTGAGGTCGATCCCGGTTCGTGTGTTGTTCAACGACCCGGATCTAAATCTGCGTGCTGAGTACTCGGTGTTTGACCGGCAAAACGGACGGCCAGTATGTGTTGGTAACGGCGAGACTTGCCGGCGTGTCGGTGACGAGGGCGTCGCAACATTGCCATGTCCGTCTCCCGACGGCTGTGCATTTGGGCAGACCGGCGGTTGCAAGCCCTATGGCCGACTGAACGTTGTCATTGGCGACGAGGATGAGCTCGGTTCGTTCATTTTCAGAACCACGTCGTTCAACTCCATTCGCACGTTGGCCGCACGGCTGCATTACTTCAACGCCGTGTCAGGTGGATTGCTGGCGACGATGCCGTTGGAACTGAAGCTACGTGGAAAATCGACAACGCAAAGCCGTAGGTCTGCAATCTACTATGTCGATCTCGTCGTTCAGTCTGGGCTTACGTTGGAAGACGCCATTGCTCGGGCTCGAGAGTTGGACGGGCAGCGCAAGGCTTCAGGCTTCGATCAGGCTGCGCTCGACGATGCTGCTCGGGTCGGATTTGCCAACGGCGCGTTCGAGGAATCTGGGGAAGACACGCAGGCAGTCGTGGATGAGTTCTATCCGGACAGCGACGGTACCGAGAATGCCGAAGTCGACAAGCGGGCCGATAACGTAAGCCTGAAGGACAAGCTCGAACGCAAGGCTACGAGAGCGCCGGGAGACTCGTCATGATCTTCATCGAAGTCATCCTGATCCTGACCGTTGCGCCGTTTCTTCTGATTGTGGTCGGGTTGGTGTGGCTGTGGGGCGGCCACAAGTTGCTGGCCTGTATTTTGGGACGCTGATGCGCCCCTTGGCTCCCGCAGGCGTGGGGGCTTTTTTAGCAGTCCGACATCGCTGCATTTCTCTACTATATATTAGGAAATGCTCGAAGCCTAAAACGAAGCACTGGTGCAGCATTCCTGCATTCGGTCGCCCACCAGTTTTGAAATTTCGTGGGCAAGGCAGAGTGGATGCGAGAACTACGGAGCATCCAGGCGGCAAGGCAAGCCGCAAGTGTAGCGGGCCTAACGTCGCCGGCCTGTCCCATAGCTCCCCGGCAGCATGAGACGAGAGTCCATCAGGTCATAGCTCACTTTTTCTTCAGGACCTTCTTTGCGGGCTTGGCCGCAGTAGCTTTGCTAGGTGCGGACTTAGGTGCAGTCGATTTGACGGCGACTGGCTTGGTTTGGGCCTGCTTCGCTGCCTTGGCTATCTGCTCTGGGGTGGCCTCTTGAACTTGCGAGGCTTCATGTCGGTGACGACAAAGTTGAGCTTAGGACGAAGGGCGGCAATGAAGGTGCCGGTACCTGTCAGATCGAGTTCAGGTTAATACATTTCATCCGAGCATAAGTATCACTCGATACGGCGACCGACTTGCGGTGCACCGATCCGACATTCGTTCCGTAGTATTCGCCAGTCAGTCGGACGCTCTTGCTCAAGGGGCCGACTTCGCAATACAGTGGGTTGATCTCGTCGGGTCAGATCTGCTAAGGGATTCCTCGTAAGTTCCCACCAGCCGCACTGCAAGGACCAAAATAACTCAAACAGGCAGGTGCAGCCGTCGAAATTCCGACAATGGCCCGACAAATATGTCCCCGTGGACCGGCCAGCCTTTCGTAGACATCTTCGAGCCATAATTTATGGCAACCGAGGAGGTCAGTATGAGTGGCAAGCGGTATACGGATGAGTTCAAGATCGAGGCAGTTAAACAAGTGACCGAGCGCGGTCATTCGGTGAGGGATGTGGCACAGCGACTGGGCATCACGACACACAGTCTGTATGCGTGGAAGCTGAAGTTCGGCCAGCCCGATATCGTGCGGCAGACAGAGTTGGATCAAAGCGCCGAGGTTCGGCGACTGAAGGCCGAGCTTAAGCGCGTGACCGAGGAGCGCGACATTCTAAAAAAAGCCGCCGCGTACTTTGCAAAGGGGTAACGGCAAGGTACGCATTCATGCGATCCCATATCGGCGAGTTCTGTCTGAAGTCGATGTGCCGGATACTTGGCGTGCATCGCAGCGGCTATTACGTGTGGCAGCGTCAGGCGGTCAGCGCTCGCAAGCGCGAGGATGATCGATTGCTTGGTCTGATCAAGCACTCCTGGTTGGCCAGTGGTGGCGTCTATGGCTATCGCAAGATTACAGTGGATCTACGTGAGTCAGGCGAGACGTGCAGCCGTCACCGTGTCCATCGGCTCATGAAGGGCGAGGGTCTGCGGGCTGAGGTGGGCTACGGCAGCAAGCCACGTTATCGCGGCGGCCCCGTCGGCGTGGTTGCCAACGTGCTAAACCGCGAGTTCACACCGACTGCCCCGAACCGGGTCTGGGTGACGGACATCACGTACATCCGGACCTACGAAGGCTGGCTATATCTGGCGGCCGTGATGGACCTGTACTCACGCCAGATCGTCGGCTGGGCTGCGCGCTCGACGATGACCAGCGATCTGGTTTTACAAGCACTGTTGGCGGCGGTCTGGAAACGAAAGCCCGGACCCGGTGTCATGGTGCATTCGGATCAGGGCAGTCAGTTCACCAGCGATGACTGGCAGTCATTCCTGAAGGCGCACCACATGGTACCGAGCATGAGTCGTCGCGGTAATTGCCACGATAACGCTGTGGCCGAGAGCTTCTTCAGCGCCCTGAAAAAGGAGCGGATCAAACGACGTATCTACCCGAGTCGGGCAACCGCCACCTCGGACTTGTTCGATTACATCGAAATGTTTTATAACTCGGTTCGTCGGCATGGCTCCGCCGGCGATCTTTCACCGATTGAGTTTGAACGGCGCTACGCGCCAAACGGCTCGTGAGTGTCTATGAAACTCTGGCCGGTCCACCGTTCTTCGGCAGCGACATCGCTCGAGTACGTGCAGGCTACCGGAGCAAGGCACGGTGCTCTGCCAAGTACGCGGCAAAGCGAACCTGGGCACCGTCCGCCATGCCCTCAAGGTTCAAGCAACTTTGAGGCCCAAGCCCAATAGCGGCAAGTCCATCTGTGGCGTCTCGGTTATCTAACAACGTCGGCCCCATTACGATCCGACCGTCGTCGAGGAAAGAAATGAGATGTTGGTCGAACAGTCTATCGAGGTGTGCACACAGTAGAACTCCGTTTGCACCGTCCAGCCTCTCGTTCGCCGTTTCGCACCTACGCCATGGACGCACATGGGACGCCACAAGCATAGGTCGAATGGCGATTCCGGTGACTGCACATGCGTCTCCCAAGCCCCATGTTTCGATCACGTTACTTCGGAAAAGTCCTTGACCGATACGAGCGAGGGCTAGCGTTTCTCGCTCCGTCGCTTCCAGCGGCAAGATATGAAGCATTTCAAGGTCTGCGACGACTTCCCCCGCATCATCAGTCTCAAGTCCTTGAAGCATCGTATCAAATCGCTCGATGTAGTCCTGCCGAACTGACCCCATGCTCTGGCCGGACGTAAACCGATTGTGAAACTCCCTGTTGTCAAACCATGGCTCGGTCGATATCGATAATTTAGCCGTTGGCCGTGCTTCGGCTCGTAAGTTCAGCCTTCGTGCATTGTTTTCTGGAGGATCAATGGATACGACCTCATATCGTCCCTCAAGAAAGTATGTCGGCTGATTCGGGCGATCTCCTGAGATGACATAGAGACGGTCACCTGCCTGCACATTGCGTTTCGTCGTCCAATAGTAGGTGTGCCAGAACTCACCGTGCTCGTGTGTCTTATGGTATGCAAAGATCTTTTTCATGTATTCGTCGATAAGCTTTGGATACAGTGGATGGGCTTGGCGGCAGTGCCCTGGTATCGGCAAACGTTTGATTCGCAATCTGCCTTCTTGTCGAACGTATTCGCCCTGCTCCTCTCACGCCCACTCAGCACTTAGTTTCTCCGCCTGCTGGAGCACCGTCTGAATCGCCTCTTCCTGCTGATCCGGCGGGTATTTGTACTTGCGCAGGATTCGCTTCACCATCAGTCGAAGCTTCGCTCGAACACTTTCCCGCTGTGCCCAGTCGACGCTGACGTTCTGCCTGAGACTTTCGGTCAACTCGTGGGCGATCTTCTTCAGCGTCTCGTCACCGAGTAGCCGGACCGACGCTTCGTTGTTAGCCAAGGCATCGTAGAAACGAAGCTCATCCTCACTCAGACCGAGTTGCTCACCTCGGTTCGCAGCCTCACGAAACTTCTTCGCCATCTCGATCAGCTCTTCGATGACCTGCGCTGTCTCGATCGACCGATTTTGGTAGCGAGTGATAACGTTGGTGAGCAATTCCGAGAACTTCTTCTCCTGCACAACGTTACCGCCGAAGCGACTCTTGATTTCCCCTTCCAGCAAGCGCTCCAGCAACTCCACGGCAAGGTTTCGCTCTGGTAGGTTCTGCACTTCGGCCAGGAATTCGTCGTCGAGGATGCCGATATTCGGTTTGTCGAGACCCACCGACTCAAAAATGTCGACAACGTCTTCCGACACGACGGCGGAACCGATGATCTGCCGGATCGCCAGCTCCCGCTCCTCGTCTGTGCGCTTCTTCTCGCTGATTTCTTTCTTCGTCAGCAGAACCTTCACCGCCTGGAAGAAAGCAACCTCCTCTCGTACCGCCTTCGCCTCATCAAGCGTGCAGCACAGTGTGAATGCTTTGCTCATCTGCAGGGCGACGTCGGCGAAGCGCTTCTTGCCGTCCTTCAGTCCCAAAACGAAGTTGGCAGCACCGGCCAGCAACTTGTGCCCACCAGTCAGGAAGCTGCTGTAATCGAAGCCATGCAGCATGGAACGCAGCACGTCGAGTTTCTCTTCCAACACCGCATACGCTTCGTGCGCATCAACGGTCGGACGGCCTCGGCCATTGCTGGCGCTGTATTCCTTCAAGGCCTGCTTCAGGTCATTGGCGATGCCGATGTAGTCGACAACCAAGCCCCCTTGCTTATCCTTGAAAACCCGATTGACACGGGCAATGGCCTGCATCAGATTGTGTCCCTTCATCGGCTTGTCAACGTACAGGGTGTGCACGCAGGGAGCATCGAAGCCGGTCAACCACATGTCACGCACGATTACCATGCGAATCGGGTCAGCAGGATCTTTGAAACGTTTCTCAAGCCGCTTCTTTACCTGCTTCGAGTAAATATGGGGGCGTAGCAATGCCTTATCCGAAGCCGAGCCGGTCATAATGACCTTGATCGCACCTTTTTCTGGATCGTCGTCATGCCAGTCCGGACGCAGCTTCACGATCTCGTCGTACAGGTGGACACAAATTTCCCGGCTCATAGCCACAACCATGGCCTTGCCTGACATCGCCTTGTTGCGCTCTTCGAAATGAGCTACAAGGTCTGCGGCAACGCTTTTGATCCGAGGTTCCGCACCGACCACCTTCTCCAGTGCCGCCCACCGGCTTTTCAGCTTCGATTGCTCTTCGTCTTCCTCGTCCTCGGCGAGCTCATCGACCTCGGCATCAATGTCGGGCAATGCTTCGGCCTTCAGACCGAGCTTGGCAAGGCGGGACTCGTAGTAGATCGCAACCGTTGCACCATCGTCACGAGCCTGCTGCATGTCGTAGACGTGGATGTAATCCCCGAACACGGCACGCGTATCACGATCCTCACTGGAGACAGGGGTGCCAGTGAATGCGACAAACGTGGCGTTCGGTAGTGCGTCACGCAAGTGCTGGGCATAGCCAACCTGGTAGCCCTTCTCGTCGCCTTTGAACTTCGCTTCAAAGCCGTACTGTGTGCGATGGGCTTCGTCGGCGATCACGACGATGTTGTGGCGATCGGAGAGAACTGGGAACGTATCTTCGTCTTCCCCAGGCATAAATTTTTGGATCGTGGCAAAGACAATCCCGCCGGAAGGCCGGTTGGACAACTTGGCCCGAAGATCTTGTCGAGTATCCACCTGTACCGGTTGCTCACGAAGCAGATCCTGCGACAACGAGAACACACCGAACAGCTGGCCGTCTAGGTCGTTGCGGTCGGTAATGACTACGATGGTCGGATTCTCCATCGCTGTTTCCCGCATGACCCTAGCAGCAAAGCAGGTCATCGTGATCGACTTCCCACTACCTTGGGTATGCCATACGACCCCGCCTTTGTGACTGCCACCGGGCTGAGACGCTGCGACTACTTGAGCAATGGCAGCACGGACAGCATGGAACTGGTGGTAGCCTGCAATCTTCTTCACCAGCCCACCGTCGTCTTCGAACAGCACGAAGAAACGAAGAAAATCGAGCAAGTATGCGGGATCAAGGACACCACGAATCAGCGTTTCGAGTTCATTGAACTGTCCAAGCGGATCGAGTGTTTTGCCATCGATTGTCCGCCAGGCCAAGAAGCGCTCTGCATTGGCGGATAGAGAGCCCATCCGTGCTTCACTACCATCCGAAATTACAAGAATCTCGTTGTACTGGAAGACGTCGGGAATCTGCTCCTTGTACGTCTGGATCTGGTCGTATGCTTTCCAGATATCTGCGTTCTCATCGGCTGGGTTCTTAAGTTCCAACAGGACCAGCGGCATCCCGTTCACGAACAGGACGATGTCCGGGCGACGGGTGTGCTTCGGGCCCTTGATACTGAACTGGTTGATCGCCAACCATTCGTTTGCAGAATCGTCCGTGAAGTCAATCAGCTTCACGAAATCACCACGCGTCTCGCCGTCCTTCTGATATTCAACCGGAACGCCGTTGACCAACACGTTATGGAAGATTCGATTGGCGGATACCAGAACCGGGGTGTCGAGATTGAGAACTTGGCGAAGCGCATCCTCCCGTGCCGACTGTGGAATGGCTGGGTTCAATCGATTGATCGCATTGCGCAGTCGATCGGCAAGTAGCACCTGACGGTAGTCGCTCCGTTCCGGCGAGTCGCTATCGGGAGCGATTTCGGGGCCGTAAAGGTGCGTGTATCCGATGTCGCTGAGCCAGTCGATGGCTTCTTGTTCGAGTTGATCCTCTGTCATCCCCGTTCACTCCTCTGGGTTCGCTACGGTCCAGATCCGCTTCAGCGGAAGTTCTGCCCGAATGTCTTGATCTATCTTGTCGTAGTTCTCGAGAAGCTGCTCAATCAGGTCGTCCCGGTTCCAAATTCTGACCTTAAAGAACTGTGTGGGTAGTTCTTTAAGCACCGTCGCCTTGAATCCCGACCATGACACAAACAAACCTTGATCAGCGCTAACACCTTGCATCGCACCGATGAGCTGAGTGAACTCCGGTCGATCGGATGGCGTGTCGCCAGACTTTACCTGCACGCAGATGCGTGGGCGGTCAAACCCGAATGCACCACCGGCAGCCAGAATATCCACGCCTTTGTCCGGCCCTTCCGGGCTGAGATAGGTGGTGAAGCCCTGAGCCTTAAGAATTGCTTCGACTAGACGGGCCATGCCGTGCCCCTTGAACTTCTGCGTGATGACTTTGGCGATGGCGTCCCGCCCGACCTCTTCAAGGTCGACCTCGGCGTCCTCCGTCGCTAAACCGTTACTCTGCTCTTTGGCCGTGACGGTGGGCTGCGTCGACGGCACTGCCTCCCATCCCTTTTTGCCCATTGCACGAACGCGCTTTTCGGCGTCATTTCGCTTGATCTCGCAAACAGTCAGGAACGCACCAAAGGAATACAAAAGGTCCTGATCGAAAGCGCTCCGCGGAACATCGGTGTTCAGCCACTGCACCTTACGGTAGTGCCGGTACATGACCGGGGCCGTCAGGTCGAATTCGTAGCCGCCCAGAATCTCACCAATCGCAATGGTTCCACTGTGCTTCTTCGGCACGATCACCCAATCGCCGACCTTCATCCCCAACGCAAACGCCCAAACTTGCCCTGACCAATTGATGACGCGCCGGACCGGCTCACTCGGGTAATGCTCCAACATCAACGCTTTAATACTGGCGTAGTCGGAAGCGACAGCGAGGTTCGTTTTCGTCAGCGCATCCCATGTGAGGTAAATGCGGTTGTCTTCGAAGAACCGTTGCTCGTGTTCTGCATATTTACCTGCACGGACCAGCCAAAGAGCCATGATTGTCGTCTTCTTCTAGTGAGTCTTGGTTCTCTTACGTTGCGTCGTTCACCGTCGCCTCGGGATCGGGGAGACGCAGTTGACCAGAAATTAGGCGGGGGAGAAGCGTGTCGCGGAGTTTGGCGAGGGTCTGAATTTGACTTAGGTTACGATCGAAACGGTCCCGTAGCGGTTGAACGAACGAATCGAATGCATGCAATACGTTTGCCGTTGGCAGGATCAACTTCAGTCCGGCAAGTTTGCTTCGGCTCAATTCCGTTTGCCCAGTTGAGCCCTCGCCCAACTGCTCTATCTCTGACTGGCGCCGCAGCATTGCCAGCCCAATGTAGTTCGGCGTGACCGTTGCGCCAGCACGAACAACAGTGACATGGGAGTCGACAATGGCCGATTCCTCTACACTCAGGAGCTGAGCAACTCTTCCAAGCGTTCCTACCCCCGTGGAATTGACGAGAATGTCTCCAGCGGCGATCTCCCGTCCAACAATTTTTCGCTGAGCGGGGTCGTGCCTCCTCGCTTTGCTGAGGTCAACGATGTTGTCCCGGATGCACTTCTGGTTGATGACGATGATGCCACCCGCCTCCACGTACTTTGGCGAAATGCCACGATTGATATAAGAACAAACGTCACCAAGAGTGCCAACGCCCCACCCATTCGGCACTGGCCCCAACTCCGACTCCTCGAACCCATCCGAGAACAGCGCAGCAGTGTCCGCGTCAAGCCCCTCAGGCTCACGGCCTCCTGCATTTGCTCGAACCGGGTCGAAGTCAACGAACCAGGACTTGAATAGCGCCTGGGCGATGGCTTCGAGCGTGGTGTTGGTTTCACGAAGCAGGGCGATGCGGTCATCGAGAGGCTTCAGACATTCCACGACCGCTATCTGCTCCTTTAGCGGTGGAATTGTCACGGACATGCGGCGCTGATCTCGCAGGCTGACGTAGTCGGCCATGTCGGTCTGCCCTTTCAAATAACCTACTTGGTGTAAGAACTCCTCACTATTCATCCAGTAGTAAAGGTACTCTGATCGGATCGATGACTCGTCTAGAGTGCGCCAATAGCAAAGCTGAGGCGAATACACAAATCTAGGGCTCTGCGCACCGACCAAGGCAAAACGACCCACGGTGCCTTTTGACGTGAAAACGACGTCGCCGGATCGGCTAACCTTACCGCCCACCTTCCACAGTTCACTCTCTGGGAAATGGTCTGCATCTGCGAACTTGAACCCGTCATTGATGTTACCGGCTCTTGCAAAGGGGATTCCGGTCTCTGACAGCTCGGAATTCTTTGCTCGATAGCCGTCACCGATCTCCAGCTTGCTGGCCCGGATTAGGTCATCGACACGATAAGTACCAGGTTCAAAGCTCATACCCGAGCCCCCCCAACTTCGTCCGAATAAGTGCATCCAGCTCGGCCCCCTTCGCCATCTGCTCAGCCAGCTTCTCGGTCAGCTTCTGCATCTTCTCGGCAAAGTCTTCGTCATCGTCCTCGACGTCTTCTGCGCCAACATAACGGCCAGGCGTCAGCACATGACCGTGCTCAGCAATCTCCGCCAAGCTCACGCTACGACAGAACCCAGGAACGTCTGCATAGGTCGACTTCGCTTCGGTATCGCCACGCCATGCGTAGACCGTGTCGGCAATCTTGGCGATGTCTTCGTCGGTCAACTCGATTTGCACACGACTGACGGATTGACCTAGCTTACGAGCGTCGATGAACAGCACCTCGCCCTTCCGGGTCGTCTTCTGTTTGGCGAGGAACCAAAGGCAGGCAGGGATCTGCGTGTTGAAGAACAACTGACCGGGCAATGCGACCATGCACTCGACCACATCAGCTTCGACCATCGCAGCCCGAATTTCACCCTCGCTGTTCTGGCTTGAGCTCATCGAACCATTTGCCAGAACAATACCGGCACGACCGGTTGGCTTCAGGTGGAAGAGCATGTGCTGAAGCCAGGCATAGTTCGCATTGCCTTGGGGAGGTGTACCGTAGACCCATCGTGGATCACCTTCAAGGCTGCCGTGCCACCAATCTGAGACGTTGAACGGGGGATTGGCCAATACGAAGTCGGCACGCAGATCGCTGTGCTGGTTGCGAATGAATGTATCCGCCGGCTCTTTGCCAAGATTGAAGTCAATGCCACGAATCGCCAAATTCATTGCTGCCAGGCGCCAAGTGGTCGGATTCGACTCCTGACCGTAGATCGACACGTCACCTAGCTCGCCGCCGTGGGCTTCGATGAATTTTTCGGATTGAACGAACATGCCACCGGAGCCACAGCAGGGGTCGTAGACCTTACCGTGGTGCGGGGCTAGGACTGCCACCAAGGTCTTGACGATACTGGCAGGCGTGTAGAACTGGCCGCCCTTTTTGCCTTCTGCGCTGGCGAACTGGCCGAGAAAGTACTCGTAGACCTGCCCCAGGATGTCACGGGCGATGCTGGCATCGTTGCCGAAGCCGATCTTTGAAACGAGGTCGACGATTTCGCCAAGCTTCCCATCCGGCAATTGAGCTCGGGCGTAACGCTTATCGAGGATCCCCTTAAGCTTTGGGTTCTCGGCTTCGATGGCGGTCAAGGCCTCATCGATGCGCTTGCCGATGTCGGCTTGCTTGGCCTGAGCACGCAGGCTCTCCCAACGGGCAGCTTCCGGCACCCAAAAGGCATTCACCTCCCGATAGTAGTCCCGGTCCTCAAGCTCAGATGCGATCAGGTCGTCATCAGCATCAGGGACGAAATACTCATCGTTCGAATCGAGGAAGCGCCGAGTGAGCTCGTCACGCCGGGCCTGAAACGTGTCTGAAATGTATTTGACGAAGATGAGGCCGAGCACGATATGCTTGTACTCAGCCGCATCCATGTTCGCCCGGAGCTTGTCAGCCGTCGCCCAAAGTGTTTTTCTGATGTCTTCGATCATCGGTAGGATCTTCTGCTAAATTTGGTCTTGGGCGATATTATGACGCGTTCAGATCGCACGCGGACTGCCCGCTACGGCAAAAGAGATACAACAGCGAAAAGATCATGAGAAAGTACTACCGAGTCATGCTGGGGCGACGTTGCGCACATGCTGCAGACTGCTTTGAGGGCGGTTTCATCGGTGCCGACTACGGTATCGAACAAGATTTGAGCCAAGCTTTGCCTGCGGAATGGCGTACCTTTAACGCCACATTTATCCCTGTGTACTTGGCGATTCATCCCGAAAAAACGAAGATCGGGGCTGGCTTGGCTTGCGGAGCACTGTGGACCATCTGCAAAGGAATAGAAAAGGGTGACTTCGTTTTGTGTCCCGATGGTGGTGGTACCTACAGGGTTGGTGAGGTCTGTGGCGACTACGACTACCATGCTGGCGGCATACTGCCTCATCGGCGTTCAGTGCAGTGGCTTTCGCACTCCATATCCCGTTCAGATATGAGCGAAGCCTTGCGAAACTCCGCAGGCTCCATTGGAACTGTCAGCGACCTGACGAAGTATCGAGACGAAATTGAAACCCTGCTTGGGGGCACGTCGGTCCCAATTGTCGTCTCGACAAACGCTGAAATCGAAGATGCTGCGCAGTTTGTACTCGAAAAGCATTTGGAAGATTTCCTCGTCCAAAACTGGGCGCAAACTGGCCTTGGAAAAGACTACGATATTTTTGAGGAGGATGGCGAGCGAGTCGGCCAACAGTACCAAACCGATACTGGACCGATGGATGTACTCGCTATCAGCAAAGACAAGAAGAGGCTGCTCGTTGTGGAGTTGAAAAAAGGACGAGCTAGCGATGCCGTAGTGGGGCAAGTATTGCGCTACATGGGGTATGTCCATCAAGAATTAGCGGAGCCAGGTCAGACTGTCGGAGGGGCGATCATCGCCCTGGAAGATGATCAGCGAATTCGTCGAGCGCTAGCCGTTACCCCAGGCATCTCCTTTTATCGTTACGAGATCAATTTCAAATTGCTGAAGGCATAGGATGAAACGGCATAGCGCTTTTAACTAGCAGGGAAACCCACATGAATTCCGCGTCATCAATCGATCCCGACACCATCAAGGCCTACCTGGAAACACATTACTGCGTCGAAGGCGGTTTGCCGATGACGTTGCGGGTAAGTGTGCAGAAACCCCTCGCTGGTCGTCCTGCACGAGGCTGCACACGCTGAGTCGAGAGCTTTCATTACGGCTTGCAATCCGTTTAGTCACGCCTGTGACGATGCGACCAATGCTCAGCGCCAGGATGCCTTGGCGCAGGAGCTGACTCAGCTCAGCTTGAGATTTTTCGATGGCATCGGGCAGCATCCGTCAAACGCGTGGCCGGGTGAACCCAGTTTTCTGGTGTTAGGGATTTCGCTAGAATCCGCGAGGGACCTTGGCGAACGCTACGAGCAAAATGCAATCGTCTGGGCAGGGGCGGATGCAGTGCCGCAGTTGGTGTTGCTGCGGTGACTTGCGTGACGTGGATCAACTTGGCTTTTTGTTAGCCCGCATCATTTTGTAAGTCGCAGCCATCGGCAAACAGTGAATCTACAGCCTCCTACGTTGGGGCGCGGAAAGAATAGCAATGACTGCAGAAGAGTTATATGATTTTTTGTCGGATCCGATGCTTGTCGATTTGGTCGAACAGGTGAAAGTATCCGACGATATCCTCGATGTAATTGACCTTTCCGAAAATCAACATTCGGACATGCTGGCTTGGTGCCTGACTCCTAGCGAGGGACACGGCCAAGGCGACGCGGTAATCAAAGACTTCTTGATCGCAGCATACGATGCAGCACAGGGCGCCGCGACTTTCGATAACAAGAAGTTCTTCGCAAAATGGACGCCAGGTCGTATCCGTACCTCCAGTTTTGGCTCGGCATTCCTAACCCGCGAGTTCGCTATCAAAGTTGACGCCGCGAGGCAAAACGGGCGCCTGGATTTGTTCCTTGTCGATCCCAGCAATAAGATCATCGTTGCAATTGAGAACAAAGCCGGCGCCAAGTTGACTGAGGGTCAACTGAGTAGCTATTACGATGCCGTAAGCCGGGAGATCGGGTATCGACCGGTATTTGCTCAATATTCCTTTGCCTTCGTTGTCTTAGACAGAGACCTCGACGGATACGATGAAGATACCTTGGCCGCGCTGGGCACCAAGTGGGCCCTACTCGACTATAGTTGGCTTCGTGCCTCCGCTAAGCGGGCCAAGCACCACTTCGAGCGAAACAATCAAGCGGTTCAACTGCTGTTGGCATATTGCCAAAAGCAGACAGCCTGGGAGAAACCTGCCGAAAAAATCCTCTCCGAGTTGGCGGCAGAAATCGCTATTCGGCACGAGGGCGTCGTTGGCCAGATACGTCAACTGATGAAGCACAAACTGCCCGAGTGGACGCCGGGTACGCTCGCCGGTTGTGACGGGGAATTGTTGCTTTTTTACCATCAAAACCGCCAGTTGTGCCGCCATCTTATTCAGGCACGCGGGATTGGTGCTGTCACAGTTCGCCTGAAAAAGGCGCTCCTCAGCCTCGAGCCCGAGCAATTGGAAAAGGGGCGCACTTGGCTCGCCTTTATAACTGGTGAGCTTCAAACACTGATGAGAACGAGCGACGACGCCGAGTGGCCGTTGTACGTGGGCATTGTGCGGGAAGCGAAGAACAACCCCGATGTTTCAAAGTTCTCAGTCCGCCTCGTATGGCGAAAAGACCATTTTGATGAAACGTGTGATGTTGAGGGGTTGCGGCACCACTTTTACAAGAAATTTCCCGAACTCCGCAAGTTTGGGGGCAGTGACGGACGTCGTGTTGTGATGGGCAAGGGCCTAGACGCAGAGTCCGCAGTAAAGGCGGCAGTGAGTTTGGTGCAAGATGTGGAAGCACTCTTGAAAACGGCGCGGGAGAAGCGGCTGATCATCCGAGACGGAAATGAGCTTTCCTAGCCGCGCACGCGGAACGCTTACAACGGATTCGTGCACCAGTTCCGGCACACGTCATAACAGATCCAATCGACAGCAAGTCTGACGGCTGTTCGCCGCGGCGAGCTCCGTTGACTGATCGTGAAATGCCTTATGCAAACCGTTGCCATTCTCGACTTTGAAACTACAGGCCTTTCCCCTACACAAGGCGACCGAGCGACAGAAATTGCGGTCGTGCTTTTGCGTGACGGGCAAATCGTCGATCGCTACCAGAGCTTAATGAATGCGGGAAGACGCATCCCATCCGATGTCGCAAATCTGACGGGTATCACTAACGAAATGATTGCGTCGGCACCTTCCGTGTCGAAGGTCATGCGTGAAGCGGCGAAGTTCGTCGGTAAGCACCCAGTCGTGGCTCATAACGCAGGCTTCGACAGACGGTTTTGGCAGGCGGAGCTTGCGCTAATCGGGGAGGCGTCAGATCAGTCCTTCGCCTGCACGATGCTCGCGTCGAGGCGTATTTACCCTCACGCGCAAAGTCATCGGCTATCGAATTTGGCAGAGATGTTGCGATTGCCGAAAACCGGTCGTGCGCACCGAGCAATGGTTGATGCGGAAATGACGACGCATCTCTGGTGCCGACTGCAATACGATATTGCACAAACTTACGGCGTGGGTCGAGTCGATCACGACCTGATCTCACGTGTGCAGGTTACCAGCAAGGAAAAGGTTCCGGCGTTGTTGCGTTCGCTGGCTGGCGGGTAGGCGAAGCTCAGGGTGGCGGTATTCGCCGTTGCGGGGTGAGACGAGCACTGCGTATTTGAAGTTTCGACAGTGCCCGGCGCATTTGGCGCTTGATTCTGAAACCACAAAAGGAAAAATCAATGACGATGCAAGCAATGCCCATCCCGAAGAATGGCTCCTGTCCCGACGTCCTCCCGCCTTCAGTATCACAGAGCTTTAGAGTCCGGGGGGTAATGTAACGCTTTCTCGGCCAGTTTTCGGGCGTAGGATGCGGGCGTTAATCCGCCCAGTGATTTCTTCGGCCGCTCCTCGTTATATTCCCGCCGCCAGGCTTCGATCACGACCTTGGCGTGCGACAGGCTGGTGAACCAATGTTCGTTCAGGCACTCATCCCGGAAGCGCCCATTGAACGACTCAATGTAGGCATTCTGGTTTGGTTTGCCTGGCTCGATCAGGAAAAGCTTCACGCCACGCCCGTGCGCCCAGGTCAGCATCGCCCGACCGCAAAATTCCTTGCCGTTGTCGGTCCGAATCGCCTGCGGCAGACCGCGGTGCAATGCAACTCGATCCAAGATGCGCGTCAGCACGTGCCCGCTGATGGCTCGCTCCGGTACGATCGCGACCGCTTCATGCGTCGCATCATCGACTACGGTTAGGCTCTTGATCACACGGCCTTCGGCCGTTCGGTCGAACACGAAATCCATCGACCAGACCTGATTGGCCGCCGACGGACGCCCCAGTGGCTGGCGATCCGAAATCGGTACCTTCTTGCGCTTGCGACGGCGCAACTGCAGTTTCTCTTCCGCATACAACCGCTCAATGCGCTTGTGATTGACGGTCATGCCCGATTGCCGAAGCTTCAGGTAAATCATTCCTGAACCGTAGCGCCGATGCCGTTGAGCCAGCGCCACAATCTGCGCTCGCAAGGCTAGGTTGCGATCCGGTGCCGGCTTATAACGATAGGCACTGGCGCTCATGCCGATTACCCGCAAGGCTCGGCGTTCGCTCAAGCCACACTGAGTCATGTGACGCACCACCTCTCGGCGCGATGGTGCGCTCACCACTTTTTTCGCAGAGCCTCGCGAGTCACCTCGTTTTCCAGCAGCGATTCGGCCAGCAGCTTCTTCAGCCGAGCATTCTCCGCTTCCAGCTCCTTCAGACGTTTCGCGTCGGGCACGCTCATGCCACCAAACTTGCTGCGCCACAGGTAGTAGCTGGCCTCGGAAAAGCCGTGCCGGCGGCACAGATCCTTGATCGGGATACCCGTCTCAGCTTCCCTCAGAAAGCCGATGATCTGTTCTTCGGTAAATCGCTTCTTCATGTCCAATCTCCTGACTACTGACCTCCCCCCGAAAAACCGTAGCATCCAAAACTAGAGATTTCTGGCAAATTTGAAGCCCTGACGGGCAGGGGATTTGCAATGAAAAGATCGAAGTACACCGAAGAGCAGATTGCGTTCGCACTGAAGCAAGCCGAAGTGGGTACCACAGTGGCAGAAGTGTGCCGGAAGATGGGTATTTCGGAAGCCACGTTCTACATATATGGACTGCCCTAGATAGCAAGTTGATGTTTTGATTAGCACGGGAGTCGATTGCGTACATATATCCGGCGTCATGGAAAAGTCCTGCGCCTAACTGGAAATCCGCACGAACAGGCCTCAACAACTGGAAGACCTCAAGGGCCGTCATAAAAATCAGGTTCCCTGCTCGCCGGATCGACCGGTGTGCCACTGTCAATCATCAACGCATCGTCGGTGGAGGTAATGTTACGCAGGACGGTAAGGCTGGCCTGAGGCGAGTATGGCCCAGATGGTACGAGCCATCTTGTTGGCCATTGCGACGATCGCACGATTTGCGCCACGCCGCTGTTGAAGCGCCAAAGCCCAGGTATGCTTTTTATCCTGTTTGGTGGGGGCAGTTCGAAGTACCGCACGTGCGCCATGAATCAGTAGTGTTCGCAGATGTCGATCGCCGCGTTTGCTGATTCCCTGGAGTCTCGTTTTGTCGCCGCTTGAGCACTGGCGAGGCACCAAGCCCAGCCATGCGGAGAAATGACGCCCGTTTTTGAAGTCTTTGGGGTCCGAGACAGCGGCCACAATGGCGGTGGCCGTTTTGGGGCCGACGCCTTCGATCTTCGCGATGCGCTGGCACGTTTCACTGGCCTTGAAGACCGCATCAATGCGCTTGTCAAAACCGGAGATTCGACCGTCAAGCTCACGCAACTGGTCCATAAGATCGGACAGCATTTCTCGCGCGAGCGGTGTGAGCGCATTGCCGGTGTCAGCAACAATAGTTGGAATCTCCCGACGCGCCCGCGTGATTGACTGAGCAAACACGATGCCACGCTCGGCCAAGATGCCTCTCATTTGGCTTACCAAGCCAGTTCGATTGTTGACCAAGCGACTGCGAGCACGATGCAGACTTTGAACATCCTGCTGCTCAACAGACTTTACGGGAACAAATCGCATTGAGGGGCGTTGTAATGCCTCGCATATGGCCTCTGCATCATTGCTGTCGGTTTTGTTTCCCTTGACGAAGGGTTTGACGAACTGCGGACTGATCAACCGAACCGCGTGGCCCAGCTTCGCGAACTCCCTGGCCCAGTGGTGGGCGCTACCACATGCCTCCATGCCGATGGTGCACGGCGTGAGCCTCAGAACAGCTTCCATGAGTTGCGACCGCGCGACACGGCGTCGTAGCATGATTTTCCCAGACGCGTCGACGCCGTGCAGTTGGAACACATTTTTTGCCACATCGATTCCGAGAAAAGAGATTGCCATGATGGCCTCCGAACACGAGATGAGTCATTAGCACGATACCCCTTCGGGGGCAGTCCATCCCATTAACTGGAAGAAAAAGTACGGCGGCCTCGGCGTTTCCGAGTTGCGGCGGCTGAAACAGCTGGAAGAGGAAAACGCACGGCTCAAGCGCATGGTGGCCGACCTCAGTCTGGACAAGCAGATGCTGCAGGAGGTGGTGCAAAAAAAGCTGTGAAGCCGGCCCGTAAGCGCGAGCTGGCTGACTTTTTGATGCAAGCGTATCGGGTGAGCATTCGGCGCGCGACGGCGGTGCTGCAGTTGCGTCAGGCCACGTATTTTTATCAACCTCACCCGCGCGATGACCGTGCTGAGCGGCGGCGTATCCGGGAGATCGCCCAGACGCGAATACGTTACGGCGTGGAGCGCATTCATGTCCTGCTGCGACGCGAAGGCTGGCTGATCAATCACAAGAAGACGTACCGGATCTACTGCGAGGAAGGGTTGAATCTGCGGCGTAAGCGACCACGCCGTCGTGTTGCCGCAGCACATCGCATGGAGCGCCCTAAAATCTCTACCGTGAATGCCTGTTGGAGCATGGATTTCGTGGCCGATCAGCTGTTCAACGGGCAGAAAATCCGGGCCTTAACTGTGGTCGATAATTTTAGTCGGGAGAGCTTGGCGATTACCGTCGATTACGCCTTGAAGGCGGCAGATGTGGTGGCCACGATGGGGCATCTGAAAGCGCTGCGCGGTACACCGAAACGCATACAGGTCGATAACGGAAGCGAATTCATTTCGCATGTGCTAGATCACTGGGCGTATGAAAATGGCGTAACCTTGGATTTCTCTCGGCCAGGCAAACCCACGGACAATCCGTTTATCGAGTCGTTCAATGGCAGTTTCCGGGATGAATGCCTGAACGTGCATTGGTTCCTGTCATTGGACGACGCTCGTGAAAAGATCGAGGACTGGCGACAGGACTACAACGACTTCAGACCGCATAGCTCGCTAGGCGATTTGACTCCGGGCGAGTTCCGACTCGCACACCTTGACGCCGGAAATCTCTAGGTCAAGGTGCTCGGTTAAGCGGGGGGAGGTCAGACGCCGGAAATCTCTAGGTCAAGGTGCTCGGTTAAGCGGGGGGAGGTCACTACGTGATTGGACTCTAAATCGTCGCACTACTCAAATCGGGGGAGACGTCGCGGCTGGAACTCACCCCGGTGGGAGAAATGCTGACACGTCGTGCCCGCGAGATATTCCATCAGATCGAGCAGGCCCGATTTGAAGTTGACACGCTGACGTCCGGCCTGTTCGGCCGTCTTGCGATCGGTGCGGTGGCGACCGTGTTGCCGGTGGCCGCCCCCGACGTGGTGATGGAGATCAAGAAGCGCGCGCCGCAAGTGACCGTGACGCTTTTCGAAGCGACCAGCGATCGACTGTTCCCGATGCTTGAGGACGGCGCGCTGGATTTTGTCTTGAGCCGCAGCGGGCCGCCGCCGACGACGGCGGCGAAGTTTGCAGCGCGCGAGTTGCTCACGGATCCGATCGTGATCGTGTGCGGACGCGATCATCCGCTCGCGGATCGCCGACAGGTTCAGCCCGCCGATCTCACCGGCCTGCCGTGGATTCTGCCGCCGCGTGAGGCGCCGGTGTATCTGACGTTGCAGATATGGTTACAGTCGATGGGCATTGCGTTGCCTGACGGTTGCGTGCATTCGATATCGCACGAAACCAATGAGGCGTTGTTGCGCGGCTATCCGTTTCTCGGTCTCATGCCGACAGCCGCAGCCAAGCGTGGTGAGGCGCGCGGCAGCCTGCGAATCGTGCGCGTGCCCGACACGACATTTCTCGAGACCGTCACGTTGTACTATCGGCGCGATGCCGAGAGCGAGTTGATGCGCACGGCGCTCGAATGTTTCGACATCCTGGAGGATCGGCTGCGCGCGAGCTGACGTGCTAGCCGCATGAGAGGCAGCCAGCATGAATATCCCGGGGCCGGTCAGTTCCCCATCGCCGCACGTAGTTGCGTTGCCTCTCGCAGCAAGGCGGCGATCACGCGCTCCCGCTTCTCCGGAAAACGCGCCGAAATACAGGAAACGTTCAATGCGACGATCGGCAGCGTCGGCGCGACCGACAGCCACGTTGCCACGCCCGTCCCGCCAAGATCGGACTCGTCCATGAGCACGCAATACCCGTCCTGACCCGCCTGACGGATGATCTCCCGCACCTTGAGCGGATCCGTCACCGTCATCGGCGTGAGCGCTTCGAACGTGCACGCCGAAAGCACCCGCTCCCGATGCGTTTCCGACACCATGGAAAGCAGCACACGTCCCATCGCCGAGCAGTAAGCGGGATACGAACCGTTGACGCGCGCCTCATACCGGATCGGCTGATTCGTCAGCGCCTGTTTCAGTAGCCTGACCTGACCGTCGTCATGCAGCCGCCCGAGACTGACTGTCTCGCCCAACTCCATCGCCAGCCGCTCCATGACGGGCTCGATCAGCGCCGACCACCGCGCGACATAATCGCCCCCCCAACCAAACCCGTGCTCGCGGAAGTAGGCATTCAGCGTGTACTGCCCCTGTTCATCGCGCACCAGATAGCCGCGCGCGCACAACGTGCGCAGCAAGCCAAACGCACTGCTCTTCGGCATGCCGAAAACAGTGGTCACCGTGGCCAGAGTCGCACTGCCGTGCAGCCCGGCGAAATATTCAAGCATGTCCAGCACACGTGCTGCGGACCGTACAACGTCACTCATCGTCTCCCCACCTTCGGTTTCGGCTACGCAGGATGCAGCCGGAAATCATACGCGAATGCATAAATCGGTCGCATTGGCGCCGAACGGGTTTCCGCCGATCACCACGTTAACCCCAGTAGTCGCTCAATTTTGCTCGTGAAACCATGTTTGCAAATGTGAACCGTGTTCGCATATACGAACGATATCAAAAATCCGCATCGCCTGCACGAACTGTGCGACGTGGTGCCTTTGACAGGTGACTTTATGACTCGCGCTCAAACTTTATCGGCCGACGCTCTCGACATCCGCCCGGCCGTGCGAGTGCAATCCCGCAAGCAACTCGCGGCCGCCATGATCGGCAATGTCCTCGAGTACTACGATTTCATCGTCTACGCATTCCTCGCATCCGTCCTTGCGCGCAAGTTCTTCCACGACGACGCCGTGTCCGGCCTGCTGGCGAGTTTCGCGACGTTCGGCGTCGGCTTTCTGGCGCGGCCGCTTGGTGGCGCACTGATCGGTCGAATCGCGGACACCGCTGGGCGGCGCGTGGCGCTGCAACTGACGATTTTCGGCATGGCGCTCGGGACGATCGGCATTGGCCTGCTGCCGACGTACGCCTCCATCGGCATTGCCGCACCGATCCTGCTGGTACTGCTGCGCTTGCTGCAAGGGCTTGCCGCGGGGGGCGAATGGGGCAGTTCGACGTCGTTGATCGTCGAGTCGGCGCCAAGCGGCAAGCGCGGCGTCTACGGCGGGTTCGGCCAGGCGTCGATCGCGTCGTCCAGCCTGCTGTCGAGCGTCGTGGCGACGGCCGTGATCGGCTACTTCTCTGCGCAACAGGTAGACGACTGGGCGTGGCGCGTGCCGTTTCTGCTCGGCGGCATCCTGTTTGTCGCCGGTATCTACATGCGACGAACGCTGGAGGAAACCCCGGCCTTCGAGGCGGCACAAGCGGCCGAACAAGCCGGCACGGCATTGCCCGACACCGGCGCATCCCCGATCAAGTCGATGGCGCGAGCGTTCGGATTCACAATCATCTGGACCGTCTCGTACTACATCATGCTGTCGTACATGCCCACGTTCCTGACAAAGGAAGCGGGGCTCACGCAACCGCAGGCGCTGACGTCGAACTCTGTCGCCCTTGTGGTCGTCGTTGTCTTGACCCCGTTCTTCGGCTGGCTGTCCGACCGCATTGGCCGCAAGCCGCTGCTGCTGGCCTGTTGCGCCGTCTTTGCGCTGCTGTCCTACCCGCTGTTCTCGATCATTCTGAGCCGCCCGGGCGTGATGACGGTGATGGCGATCCAGTGCTTCTTCAACGTATTCATCGCGGCGTTTTCGGGCGCAGCCCCGGCGGCGTTGTGCGAGCTGTTCCCGACACGCTCGCGCACGACGCAGCTGTCCATCGGCTACAGCCTGGCGACGGCGATTTTCGGCGGCTTCGCGCCGTTCATTGCGACGGGCCTCATTCAGCAAACCGGATCGTCGATTTCCCCGACGTACTACCTGATTGCGGCAGCCGTCATTTCCGGAGCGGTCGTCGCAGGGATGCGCGAGACCGCACACGACACACTCAAGTAAGGCAAACATGGAACGAGACATTCTCATTTGGGGGGCCGGCGCGATCGGCGGAACCATCGGCGCCTGGCTGCACCGCGCAGGCTATGCCGTGACGTTCGTCGACATCGATTCGGCGCACGTGGAGGCGATTCGCGATCCGTCGCGCGGTCTGTCGATCATGGGGCCCGTCGATGCGTTCACTCTCAACGCACCGGCGTTCACGCCCGCCGAACTGAAGGGAGGCTGGCCGCGCGTCTTCCTGGCCGTCAAGGGGCACCACACGCGTGACGCCTGTGCGGCACTGCTGCCGCACCTCGCTGACGACGGTTACGTGCTGTCGCTGCAAAACGGCTTGTGCGAGCCGGTGATCGCCGACGCCGTCGGCGAAGCGCGCACCGTCGGGGCCTTTGTCAACTTCGGCGCCGACTGGATCGCGCCGGGCGAGATCCACTACGGTAACCGCGGCGCGGTCGTCGTTGGCGAAACGAATGGCGCCGACACGGCTCGCATTCGCACGCTCTTCGACGACATCCGCCATTTCGAGCCTGACGCGATACTGTCCGACGACATCTTCGCGTACCTATGGGGCAAGCTGGCCTATGGTTCGCTGCTGTTTGCGCAGGCCGTTGGCCAGTTGGGCATCGCGGACTGCCTGGCGCGTCCGGAACTGCTGCCGCTGTGGCGCGGCCTGGCCGGCGAGGTGCTGGAAGTCGCCGATGCGCAGGGCATCAAGCCGTGTGGCTTCAACGGCTTCGATCCTGCGGCGTTCAGGCCGGGCGCCAACGAGGCGGCCGCCCGCGCGAGCGTCGATGCGATGGTCGCCTTCAACCGGCCGAACGCCAAGACGCACTCGGGCGTGTGGCGCGATCTTGCCGTGCGCAAGCGTCGCACCGAAGTCGACATGCAGATCCAGCCCGTGGTCGACACGGGCCGGGCGCATGGCATCGACTGCCGCAAGCTCGACGCGCTGTGCCGCACTATTCGAGAAATCGAAAAGGGCGAGCGCGCGCTGGCCGACCACAACCTCGACGAACTGCTTGCCGCATGAACCTCTCCTTTGAACACCAGGTCGTCGCGGTGAGCGGCGCGGCCATCGGCTTCGGGCGCGTCATTGCGCAGACGTTTGCGTCCCTGGGGGCGCACGTCTATGCCTGCGACATTCGCGAGGAGGCACTTGAAACGCTCACTTCGCCGCGCATCGACACACGGGTCGTCGACCTGACGGATCGATCGGCGGCAACGGGCTGGATCGGGCACATCGAGTCGCAGCAGGGCCGGGCGATCGATGTGCTGATAAATAACGCCGGCGGTGTGGCAGGCCAGGCGCCGCGCGCGCTCGAAAGTGTCACCGATGCCGAGTGGGATCGTGTCGTCGAGATCAACCTCGGCTCGACGTTTGCATTGAGCCGTGCCGTCGCCGCCGGCATGAAGCGGGCGGGGCGTGGCGCAATCGTCAACATCAGCTCGGGGGCGGCGCTGCAGGCGTCGCTCACGGGCGTGCAGGCTTACTGCGCGGCCAAGCATGCGGTGCTCGGGTTGACCCGCCAACTGGCGCACGAACTGGGGCCGTTCGGCATTCGCGTGAACTCGGTGGCGCCGGGCTTCGTCCGTACGAACGAGGCGACCGAAAAGCAGTGGGCCGCGATGGGCGAGGTAAAGCAGAAAACCTTGCTTGATGGCATCGCGTTGCGCCGCTTCGGCACGGCCGACGACATTACCCGCGCCGTGATCTTCTTTGCGTCCGAGCTGTCCGGGTTCGTCAACGGACAGATTCTCTGCGTTGACGGCGGACGCTGAACGCGGCTGGACGCCGCGACTTACCTTGGAACACCCTATGAATCCCGCAGATACCCCGCAGCAAACACTCGAACCGTGGCAATGGCCGGAAGCCACGTGGCGCGCGGCAGTCAACCATACGCGTGCCGGGCGTACGCTCAAGCCGAAGCAATGGCCTGGCAACGCGCGCTGTGCCGTGGCGCTGTCGTTCGACAGCGACCATGAAACGAACGAACTACGCGACGGCGGCAAGTCGATTGGCCGACTGAGCTGGGGCCAGTATGGCGCGCGCGTCGGCATGCCGAGAATCCTGGAGATCCTGGCGCGTCATGACGTCAAGGCCAGCTTCTACGTGCCTGCGGTCGCCGCGCTGTTGCATGAAGACGAGCAGCGCCGCGTGATCGCCGAAGGCCACGAGATTGGCATTCACGGCTGGATCCATGAACTGAACTCGGTGCTGCCTTACGAGGCTGAGCGTGACCTGATGTTTCGCGCGGCGGACACGCTGGAACGCGTGACGGGCGTACGCGCGGTCGGCATGCGCACACCGTCATGGGACTTCAGTCCGCACACGCTGCGCATCGCCAAGGAGATGGGGTTGCGCTACGACTCGTCGCTGATGGCGGACGAGGACTGCTACGAGCTGCTGCTCAACGGCGAGCCAACCGGCGTGGTCGAGTTGCCCGTCGAGTGGATACGCGACGACGCAGTCTACTTGAGCATGCAGCGCTTTCAGTCGCTGCGCCCGTACACGTCGCCGGAAGACGTCTTCAACATCTTCCGGCGCGAGTTCGACTACGCGTACGAGCACGGCGGCATCTTCCAGTTGACGATGCATCCGCACGTCATCACGGCGCGCTCGCGCATCTGGATCCTCGACGAACTGATTCGTCATATGAAGACGAAGGACGTCTGGTTCGCGACGCACGAACAGGTGGTCGATCACGTCATCGCGCACGCGGTCTGAGGCATATGGGCGGGCGGCAAGGAGCCGCCCGCCCATGCTAGATTAGGCGTACGAGGCGACCGACGGTGCGGTCGCGATGCATTTCCCGACGGTAGCACTTCAAACTTCATGACCAGTCTTCTGTTTTCCCCGTTGCAACTCGGCAATGTTCGCGTGAACAATCGGATCGTGGTGGCCCCGATGTGCCAATACAGCGCGAACGACGGTTGCGCCAACGAATGGCACCGTATGCACCTGATGCAACTGGCGATCTCGAACGCCGGGCTGGTCATGCTCGAGGCGACGGCCGTCGAGCGCCGGGGCCGCATCACGCACGGATGCCTGGGTCTCTACGACGACGCGAGCGAGGCCGCGCTGGCCGCGGTCATGACCTCCGCTCGCGCCATCAATCCCGAAACCCGTTGGGGCATCCAGTTGGGGCATGCAGGTCGGAAGGCATCGGCGCAACGTCCCTGGGAGGGACGCGGCGCATTGTCCGACGCGGACGAACCGTGGCCGACGGACGCGCCGTCCGCCATTGCATTCGCCGATGACTGGCACGTACCGCGTGCGATGGATGAGGGCGCCATGCGCCGGGTGCGCGACGCGTTCGTCGCGGCCGCGTTGCGCGCGGCGCGCGTGGGGGTCGACGTGGTGGAAATCCATGCGGCGCACGGCTATCTGCTGCACCAGTTCCTTTCGCCGCTCGCCAACGATCGGACCGACGACTTCGGCGGATCGCTGGACAACCGTATGCGCTTCCCGTTGGCCGTGGTGCGCGCGGTACGCGAGGCCTTGCCGGCAAGCGTCTCGATGGGCGTTCGGTTGACGGGTAGCGACTGGCGCGCGGATGGCGTGACCCCCGACGAGGCGGTCGCGTTTGCACAGGCGTTGGACGCGTTCGGCGTCGATTATGCGTGCGTAACGTCGGGGGGCGTCGCACCGGCGACGATTCCGGTCGAGCCGGGGTATCAGGTGCACCTGGCTGCCGAAGTCAAGCGCCGCACCGGACTCGTGACGCGGGCGGTCGGCCTGATTACGGATCCGCGTCAGGCGGAACGGGTGCTGACCGACGGCGCGGCCGATTGCGTGGCGTTGGGCCGCGCGTTCATCGACGATCCGCGCTGGCCGTGGCATGCTGCCGAGGTGCTCGGTGAGATAAACCGCATCCGCTACCCCGCGCAGTATGAGCGGGGTGGTGCGATCTTGTGGCCTGGCGCGGCGCGGCGTCAGGGGGGCGGTCGATAACTGCGCCGTTCAACGCGGTGGAAAACGAACGAGTGCTCAAGGGCATTTCGCCGTTCCCCACGCGCCGCAGACTTCAAGACCTCAAATCGCCGTCATCGCTTTTTGTTCTTCCGCCGTGAGAATGGGACCATCCAGGGTGACTTGCGAGTGGTCGTCCTTGAACTTGGCGATGATCGGCTTCAGCTCGCTCTTGATGTGCTTTTCGCTGTAGCCGTTGAACAGGTGGCCGAGCAGGCCTCGACGCAAGTCGCTGCTCCCCATGTACCAGTCGGCAATCGGGAACGTCAGGTTCATGTTGTATTTCATCATGATGCCCATGTTGTGGTGGGCGGTGTGATGCCGGCGAATCGTATTGATGAACGGCATGTTGCGCACGAACCAGTTCTCATGACAGTGACAGCAGTAATGGAACGTCTCGTAGATCACATACTGGCCGACCATCGTCAGAAAGACCATCCAGCCGGCATTCGGCCGCAGAATCAGTGAGGTCAGATAGCCGAGGGCACCGCCGCCAACGCCCAGCGTCATCAGCACGCGCCACGGAAAGAAGACGATGCGAAATTCGCGCGTCGTGTCGATCGTCGACAACTGGTCGCTGAAGTATTGGTGGTGCTGGCGAGTGTGGCGGTTGTAAATCTCGCGCAAGCCCCAGACATTCACGCGACGATGCATCACGAAGCGATGCATGAACCACTCCACGAAGTTGCCTGCCAGGAAGACCGGAATCATCAACAGCCATTCCCAGGTCGGATGCTGCAACCGGCTGACGGCATAGACGACCGCACCGATGGCCACGATATACATCACGACAATGTGCAACAGGCCGTTGTACATCGGGCTGATGTCGGATTTGTACTGCTCTCGGAATTTCAATTGACGCTCGGTAATCACGGGTTGTCTCCTGCGTTTAAATCAATCGGATGGCGCTCGTGGAAGGGGTATCGGCGGGCAGGATTGCCCACCGATCAGCGCGTCAATGCGAAACGTCTTCAAGCGATCGGCCTTTGGTCTCCACGCCCAGCAGCAACACGGCGAGCGCTGCAATGACGAAGGAGAGGGCGCCCAGGGTGAAGACGCCCGCCTGTCCCCACGAGGGAAGCAGTACGCCAATGGCAAAGGGGCCCGCCAGGGAGCCGACGCGTCCGATGGACGACGCGAAGCCGGAGCCTGTCGCGCGCGTGCGGGTCGGATAAAGCTCGGGCGTGTAGGCGTACAGCACCGACCACATGCCGAACAGGAAAAATTGCATCATCAGTCCGGCGGCAATCAATTGTTCGATAGGGGCCTTGGTGCCAGCGGCCTGACCGTAAAGGTATGCGGCTGCCGCACTTCCCAGCAGCATCAGTGCGCACGTTGGCTTGCGGCCCCATTTCTCGAGCAACCACGCCGAGAACATGAACCCGGGAATCCCCGCCAGTGAGATGTAGACCGTGTAGAGAACCGATTTGGTCAGCTCATAGCCGGCCTGTTGGAGCAGCGCGCCCAGCCACGTCGTCAGTCCGTAGTAGCCGAGTAAGGCGAAGAACCACGTGGTCCAGAGCATGACCGTCCGTTTGGCATAGATGCCGGTCCAAAGCTCGGCGAAGAGCGCCTTCCTGCCGGTTTGGGCGCGAGGCGCGCTCGGCGTCGATGTGGGCGCGGGCAACTTGCGTCCGTAGGCTTTCTCCACCTTGGCCTCGATGCTATTCATCACGTCCGAGGCTTCGGTCATCCGTCCAGTGTCTTCGAGCCACCGAGGCGACTCGGGCACCACGCGCCGGATGACGAACACAAACACGGCCGGGACCGACAAGGCGATGAAAATGCCACGCCAGCCGATGACCGGAAGCATGAAGTAAGAGAGCGCGCCGGCAACGATGAACCCGATGGGCCAAAAACCTTCCAGGATTGCTACATACTTGCCACGGCTTTTGGCCGGCACGATCTCCGAGACCATCGACAGGCCGATGGGGAACTCCATGCCCATGCCAAAGCCAAGCACCACCCGGTACAACATCAGCGAATCGACGTTGTGCGCGAAGCCGCACATCAGACTACCGACGCCCCAGAAAATCATGCTGATCTGGAAGACCGGCTTTCGGCCGAATTTGTCCGCGAGCAGGCCCGCTATTGCAGCGCCGGCAAACATCCCAAGGAAGCTGGCGCTGGCCAGTAGTCCTGTTTGCGAGGCCGAGAGGCCGAATTCCGTCTTGATCGACCCCAGAACAAAGGTCATCAGACCCAGGTCCATGGAATCGAAGAACCAGGCGGTGGCAATGATCGAGAACAGCGTTCTCTGGTAGCGGGTCATCGGCAGCCGCTCTAGACGCGCGGCAACCCCAACACCCAGCCGCGAAGCGGCGACGGACATATCCATATTTGTGTCTCCTCCAATGTATGTTGCTGATAATCAGCTAACATGTTAGACATCGAGGCGCAAAGAGGCCGGTAGGCCCGGCCGAATTCTAGTGGTGTCTTTGCGTCGCTACAGCGCCGGGCAGAAAGGCTCAGTCTGCGGCGAGTCTCGCTGTCGTCTCGTCTTGAAGACGGTTATGCCACGCGTTATTGATAATGTCCGCATAGCTGTCTTCAATATTCCCAACCGGGAACGCTTTCGCCAACCGAGTCACGCCAAGCGAATCGGTGAGCAATTCCTGTAGCGATGTCCGCGTGACGCCAAACGCGTTGAGATCGGTGGGAATCCCAAGCTTGCCGACCAGTTCGCGTAATTGGTGCGGTAATGCGCGCACCGCCTGGACTTCGTCGGCCGTCTGAATGCCGAACATTCGGGCGACCTCCAGAAGTTCGGCATGTCGGGACTCGCGCAGGGCGTCGATGACATAGGGCAAGACAACGGCATTCGTCGCCCCGTGGGATTGGTGCGTCAGAGCGGCGACGCCGTAAGCAATGCCATGCACCGCATTCAGCCCTGCGCTGCCGTAGGACATCGCCGCATAGACGCTCGCATAGCACATGCCGACCCGTGCCTCGACATCGTGTCCGTCCTGATAGGAACGAAGCAGATACTGGGCGCAAAGCCGGATGGATTCGCGCGCAAACATCATGGTCAAGCCGCTGCGACCGCTATAGCCCGGGTCGACGTTGCCGCCTCGCTCGAACCGGCTTGAGTCAAGGGTGACAAACGACTCGAGCGCATGCGTCAGGGCGTCGATGCCGGATTCCGCCGTGACTTTGGGCGGGCAGGTGAAGGTGAGTTCGGGGTCGATGGCGGCGATGACCGGGCGAAGCCGATTGTCCATCACGGCGGTCTTGATACCGGTGGACGTGTCGAACAGAATGGTGCCGGGGGTCAGCTCAGAGCCCGTGCCCGCCGTCGTGGGCACCGAGACGTGGTCGATGACCGGTGCATCGCTCGTGATGCCGGCACTGAAGTCGCGAATGGGCCGCCCTGCAGTCAGGGTGACGCACAGCGCCTTGGCCAGATCGATGTTGCTGCCGCCGCCCAGGGAAACGATGTGGTCGGGCAGATGACCGTCAAGATGGACGCGCAGTTCGGCCGTCGCACGGTCGCACAGGTCGGTCGTGGGGTCGGGTTGGCCGCCCGCAAAGACATCGACGTGAATACCGAGGCGTTCGCAGGCGCTCACGTAGTCGTTCACCCAAGGGGTTCGATCCGAAAAGAAGCGATCGGTGACGAGCAATCCTCGCCGATAGCCGATGCGCTGCAAAAGATGGGGAAGCTTTTGACGGTAGCCACGCTCGATGATCAGTCGGGAGGGGGCACAAAAGTGGATGCAATCGTCAAGCCTCATGAATTTGTCTCCGGGGTGCTCGGGCATCGGGATGCCGTGCTGTATTGCGTGAGAAAGTGGCGCATGGCGACGCAGACCGCTTGCGTGTTCTGCGTCAGGATCGAGTGGCGCGCGCCCGGAATCACTTGCAGCGTTGCGCAGCGAATTCCCTCTCGCACGCGATGTGCGTGCTCGATGGGACAGTCTTCGTCGTCGCTGCCGTGGATAAGCAGCGTGGGCACGTCGACGTGCACCAGATGCCGGAGGTGGGACATCCGCTTCAGCGCATTCCATGTCCACGACACAGTGAGCGGATCCGCCGCGTGCGTCAGACCCAAGCGCATTTGCCTGTGCCGAATTTCGTTGAGTAGGGCGGTCTGTTCGGATGCCTTGAACCAGGCAACCTCGTCCAACTGCGCGGTGCCGGACAACAGCACAATGGCCGCCGGCGGGTGATGACGTGCCGTGCCGTTCGCCAACTGCGCCATCAACTCGAGGATGACCGATACCCCCATGCTCCAGCCGGCCAGCGCATAAGGACGAGCGCCGACTTCCTGTTCAATCGACAGGCTGGCAATCCGCGCGAAGTTGTCGGCGCTGCATGCCTTTGGCCCGCTTGGCGATTCGGCGTCGCCGCGACCGGGCATGTTGGGCAAGACGAAATGGAATGCGTCTCCCAATGCGGTCGCGACAGGAATCCAGGAGTCGCTCGTGCCTTGAATGCCATGCAGGGCGACGACCGGAAAGCCCTCGGGCATTCCCACATGGCGAATATCCATCGCGTGCCCCTTCTGTTAGTAATATATTAGTTGATTAATAATAGCATGTTAGTTTGTGAAAACAAGTCGTCGACAACGAGGGAAAACTCGGGGGGGTAGGCGAGGGGCGAGCAAAAATGGTGAGGTGATGTGGCACTGCGCACCGCAGACGTACAGCGCGCGGCGCGCCGTCGAAGCCTTGAGAGCAGGTGATATACAATTAATATTTGCTCTGAAGCATCGACCCAATGGCGACAAAAAAAGCGACGCAACGCACGGGGAAACCAGTGCCCCATGTCCCGGATGACGCACGGGAAGCCATCCCGCGAGGTCGCATGGTCGATATGGCTTACGAGTGGATTGAAGAGGCGATCGTGACGCTGCGGCTCGCGCCGGGGTCGACCTTGTCGGAACTGCAACTGAGCGAGATGACGGGCTTCGGCCGAACGCCGATCCGGGAGGCCGTGCAGCGACTGGCCCGCGAGCATTTGATCGTGGTGTTGCCGCAACGAGGGTTACTCATCCCGCCGATGGACGTCGCCAAGCAACTGCGCTTGCTGGAGACGCGACGTGAGGTGGAGCGCTTGATTGCGCGAAGCGCAGCAAAGAAGGCGACGGCCGAACAGCGCGAGCATTTCACGCGTCTGGCGAAGGCATTCAAGAGTTCGGCCCGCAGCGGCAAGGATGTGGAGTTCGTGCGCGCTGACCGCGAGTTCAACGAATTGTGCCTCGTGGCCGCGCGCAACGAGTTCGCCGAGGGCGCGATGCGTTTGTTGCACGGACTGGCGCGTCGCTTCTGGTACTACCACTACAAGGAAGCGGCCGATTTGCCCACCATGGCACGCCTGCATGCGGAAGTCGCGGAAGCGATTGCCGCGGGCGAAGTGAAGCGCGCAGGCGACGCCCTCGATGCGCTGTTGGACAATATCGAGGCATTCACGCGAGCCACGGTGCTGGGCGAGCGAGCCTAGTGGCGGAATTTCCCCTGGCTTGTCCGACGAAGGCGGCGACAGGCGCGCCGCCCCAAACTCAAATCGCCGACGGGTGGCGCGCCAGCGGCGTCACCGAGATGTCCATGTACGGAAACAGGGGCAACTGGCTCAGCAGCGTGTGCAGCTCGTCGTTGCTCTCGACATCGAAGATGCTGTAGTTGGCATATTCCCCGACCACGCGCCAGATGCTGGGCCACTTTCCCGAGCGTTGCAACGATTGCGAATACTCTTTTTCCGCCGCCTTGATACGCGCAGCCTCTTCCGCCGGCACCGTATCGGGAATCCGAACGATCATATGAACCAGATACAGCATTTCACTCTCCTTGAAGCGCGGGCGAAGTGCCCTTGACAGTCACAGGTGGGGCCACGCCACGACGACTGTGATATGAATCGCGCGGAGATCGGTTGCGACCTCCGATGCGCCTCGCGTCAGGCAAGCGCCCTGGCGAGGAACTGGACCAGCGCGGCCTCGAACTGCGCCGGCGCCTCGATGTTCGACAGATGCGAGGCCGGCACCGACACCACTGTCGATCCGGCGATGGCGCGTTGCATCGCCTGCGCATCGGCCGCCGTCGTCACCGGGTCGAACTCGCCGGCGATCAACAGTGTCGGTACCTTGATCGCCGAGATCTCGTCTCTGAGGTCAGAGGTCGCCAGGGCGTCGCAGCACGACGCGTAGCCTTCCGGCGCAAGCGCCGCAATCCCGGCCTGCGCGAGCGCCACGCGCGCCGGCTCGCGCGCGATGAAGCCCTCGGTAAACCAGCGCGACGGCGAGGATGCGGCCAACGCCGCCATCGCAGCTTTTCCATCTGTACGGACCTGCGTGGCGCGGGTCGTCCACCCCTCGATCGTCCCGATCCTGGCGGCGCTGTTGCACACCGCAATCGCGTTGAAGCGCGTTGGCGCATGCAGACCCAGCCACAAGCCCGTATGCCCGCCCATCGATACGCCGCAGAAGCTCGCGCGAGGCACGTCCAGCGCGTCGAGCAGCGCGACGACGTCATCGCCCAACTGGTCGAACGTATAAGGCCCCTGCGTGACGATGCTGCCGCCGTGTCCTCTCGTGTCGTAGCGCACGACACGGAAGTCGCGCGCCAAACCCGGCACCTGCGCGTCCCACATCTCCAGCGTCGTGCCGAGCGAGTTGCTCAGCACCAGCACCGGCGCGGATACCGGGCCGGAAATCGCGACGCGAAAGCGGCCGTTTCTCGTTTCGATATACGTGTCGCCGGGCGTTTCAATCGCCGTGTCGAGGATGGCGGACATACGGTGTCTCTCTCAGGTCGGCGGGAATGGCGGCACGTGCGTGCCGCCATTCGGTGCGCCATGGGGTTTGGATGGAAGGCGATGGGCATGCACCCGTGTCGTTCGGCGCAACACCCGGCGGGCCGCAGTGCGCAGGTCGCTCGCGGAACCTGGCCTATCGCGCGCCAGTGACGACGCGCTGCGTGTCGCGACGATAGTGGGCGAGCTTGTCCTCGTCGATCGTGACGCCCAGGCCCACGCCGGTGGGCAGGTGCAGCGCGAACTCGCGGTAGGTCGGCCGCTCGACGACGATATCGTCCTTGAGCAACAGCGGCCCGAACAGCTCGGTACCCCAGGCGAGTTGACGAAGCGTGCAGAAGCAGTGCGCCGCCGCGATCGAGCCGATCGTGCCTTCGAGCATGGTGCCGCCATAGAGCGCGACACCCGCGGCATCGCCAACGGCGGCGGCACGCAGCGTGCCGTAAAGACCGCCAGCCTTGGCGATCTTCAGAGCGAACACATCGGCACAACCGCCGCGCACGAGTTCAATGGCGTCCTCGGCACCGAGGATCGCTTCGTCGGCCATGATCGGCACGACAAAGCGAGCCGCCAGTCGTGCCAGGCCGGCGCGCTGGTCGCGTGGGATCGGTTGCTCGATCAGGTCGACGCCGGCGGCTTCGAGCGCGGCGATGCCCGTGGCCGCTTCCGCTTCGTTCCATGCCTGATTGACGTCCACCGTGACCCGCGCACGGTCGCCCAGGGCGCGCTTGATCGCGGCAACGTGGGCCACGTCATCGCTTACGGCCCGCCGCCCGATCTTGAGCTTGAAGGTGTTGTGACGGCGCTCGGCCAGCAGGCGCTCAGCCTCGTCGATGTCGCGTGTGGTATCGCCACTGGCCAGCGTCCAAAGCGTCGGGAGCGTTTCGCGCACCGCGCCGCCCAGGAGCGTGACGAGCGGCACGTCAAGACGCTTCGCCTGGGCATCGAGCAAGGCCGTTTCCAGCGCAGACTTGGCGAAGCGATTGCCGCGCGCGACCTTGTCCAGGCGCACCATGGCCGCGTGCACATTGGTGGCGTCGACCTCGCTCAATGCGGGCGCAAGATAGGTGTCGATCGCGAGCTTGATGCCCTCCGGGCTTTCCTCGCCGTAGGACAACCCACCGATCGTGGTGGCCTCCCCGATGCCTTCGATGCCGTCGCTGCAACGCAGCCTGACGATCACCAGTGTTTGCTTCTGCATCGTCGTCATCGCGAGCTGGTGCGCGCGAATGGTCGGCAGGTCGACCAGAATGGCCTCGATGGAGCTGACGGTTGGTTTCATACCCGGGAGATACAGTTGGACAGTGAATCGCAGTATGCAAGCCGCGTTATGTCGCTGTCCAAGACCGATGGCGTCTTGTTCAATACCTGCCGGGTATGGTGTCGATTAGGGTGAGCCGAGGTCCGAGGGCGGGAGGTGCTCCATGTTCCCCTCGACGTAGAGGTCGTAGATCAATTCGAGCATGGCGCGAATATCGGGCGACTCGTCGAGCAATCGCATGCTCAGGATAATCGGCGATACAAGATTGGGATCGTCGAGTTCCTTATAGGCGATGTCGTCGCGTTTGAGGCCATTGACGCTCTGCGGCACGATGGCGATGCCTTCGCCAGCCGCGACAAGCCCGAGCGCAATCTGCAACTCCCGTGTCTCGTAGATGCGCTCCGGCTTGAGCGCACGATCGTGGAAGGCTGCAAGCACCTGATCGGCATAGCTCGGGCGAGGGGCTTGGGGAAAAATGATCAGCGTTTCCGACACGAGGTCGTGCAGCGACAGAACTGGCTTGGTCTCGATCAACGGATGGCCGAGCGGCAGGGCGACGATCATGCGTTCCTCGCGCAGCACCACGCGACGAATGCTCGGGTCTTCGTGACGAATGCGGCCGAAGCCGACATCGATGCGGCCTTCCTTGAGCGCCTGGATCTGATCCATTGTCGACATCTCGTGCAGACTCAGTGCAACCGTGCTGTTCTCCCCGCGAAAACGCCGGATGATCTTCGGCAGCATGCCGTAGAGCGTCGAGCCGACAAAACCGACCGACAGGCTGCGATCGATCTTGCCCACGCGCCGCGTCATCGATTCGAGTTCGGAGGTTTGCGCGAGCAACTGCACCGCGTGCGAATAAAAAAAGCGCCCCGTGTCGGTCAGTTTGAGCGGACGCGAGTCGCGCTCGAACAGTTGAACGCCGAGCAACTCCTCGAGTTGCTGAATCTGGCGACTGAGCGGCGGCTGTGCGATATGCAGCCGTGCGGCGGCGCGCGTGAAGTTGCGTTCTTCAGCAACCGCCACGAAGTAGCGCATATGGCGCAACTCAATATTCATTTCATACCTTTCAGATATCGCGCCGATACTAAATCAGTGTTGGACGGTGCTATACCCCGTCATTATCCTGACTTCAT
Source organism: Pandoraea sp. XJJ-1 (assembly GCF_026802345.1). Lineage (NCBI taxonomy): Bacteria > Pseudomonadati > Pseudomonadota > Betaproteobacteria > Burkholderiales > Burkholderiaceae > Pandoraea > Pandoraea sp. XJJ-1. The sequence continues at coordinate 4,034,940 of NZ_CP113827.1, read as the reverse complement.
GCTCTGCATCAGTGCTCGATTATACCTATCGCGTATGGACGACGAATGCTTGGTGCACGGGTTAACCCCAGCAAAATTCGAATAGAGGTAGGAGAAGACATGAGCGTGAAAGTATTCGACACGAGCGAAGTGCAAGCGCTGTTGAGCGCCGCTGCCAATCTCGGAAATCCGACCGGCGATACGCGCACCAAGCAAATCGTACATCGCTTGCTGAGCGACCTTTTCAAAGCGATCGACGACCTCGATATTACGCCGGATGAAATCTGGGCCGGCGTCAACTATTTCAACAAACTGGGCCAGGATGGCGAGGCGGCACTGTTGGCCGCCGGCCTCGGCCTCGAGAAGTATCTCGACGTGCGCATGGACGCCGAGGACCGGGCCGCCGAGATTGAAGGCGGCACGCCGCGCACCATCGAAGGCCCGCTCTACGTCGCTGGTGCGCCGCTGCGCGACGCGGTGTCGAAGATCGACCTCGATGCAGATGCCGACGCTGGCCCGCTGGTGATTCGCGGCAAGGTGACCGGCCCTGACGGTCAACCGGTGGCGGGCGCTGTCGTCGAGTGCTGGCATGCCAACTCGAACGGCTTCTATTCACACTTCGATCCGACGGGCGCGCAATCGCCGTTCAATTTGCGCGGCGCCGTGCGCACCGATGCGCAAGGCAAGTACGAATTCCGCACGCTGATGCCGGTGGGCTACGGTTGTCCGCCGCAAGGCGCCACGCAGCAACTGCTCGACGCGCTGGCCCGACACGGCAACCGTCCGGCGCACGTGCACTTCTTCGTGACCAGCGAACAGCATCGCAAGCTCACGACGCAAATCAACATCGAGGGCGATCCGCTGATCTGGGACGACTTCGCCTATGCCACGCGCGAGGACCTGATCCCGCACGTGGTCGAGAAGACCGGCGGCGCTACGCTCGGCCTGAAAGCGGACGACTACAAGGAAATCGAATTCGATATCCAGTTGAGCCCGCTCACGCATGGCAAGGACAACCAGATCGTCCATCGCCTGCGCGCTTCGGCGGCGGCATAACCGCCCGCCACGGCGGCGGCGCCAGTGCGCAGCCGCCCATCTCATCGTTCCACCTTTGATACCGACGCGATCGCTCCCCGGTGGGAGCACGCGCGGGGAGAGCCCCCATGTCCTCCATCACCCAAACCCGCTCGCCACTGGATGCGCTGCTCGATACGGCCGTTCAGGACGACAAGCAGGCCGGCGTCTTCCGCTGCCGTCGCGACATTTTTACCAATGCCGAGTTGTTCGAACTCGAGATGAAGCACATCTTCGAGAGCAATTGGGTCTATCTGGCCCATGAAAGCCAGATCCCGAACAACAACGATTACTACACGACGTGGATCGGTCGCCAGCCCGTGGTCGTCACGCGCGACAAGAACGGTGAGCTGCACGCGGTCATCAATGCCTGCGCGCACAAGGGGGCCATGCTGTGCCGTCGCAAGCACGGCAACAAGGGCAGCTTCACATGCCCGTTCCACGGCTGGACGTTCTCCAACACCGGCAAGCTGCTCAAGGTGAAGGAAGAGAAGACCACGCAGTATCCGGTGCAATTCAATACGCACGGCTCGCATGACCTGCGCAAGGTCGCGCGCTTCGAGAGCTATCGCGGTTTCCTGTTCGGCAGCCTGAACCCCGATTCGATGCCGCTCGCGGACTATCTCGGCGAGACCCGCGTGATCATCGACCAGATCGTCGATCAGGCGCCGCAAGGGCTGGAAGTCGTGCGCGGCAATTCCTCGTACGTCTACGACGGCAACTGGAAGATGCAGATGGAGAACGGCTGCGACGGCTATCACGTCAGTACCGTTCACTGGAACTACGCGGCGACGATGGGCCGACGCAAGGAGGAGGGCACGAAAGCCGTCGACGCCAACAGCTGGAGCAAGTCGGTGGCAGGTGTCTACGGCTTCGAGCACGGGCACATTCTGTTGTGGACCAACACGATGAATCCGGAAGTTCGCCCGGTCTACGCGCATCGTGACGAAATCAAGGCTCGCGTCGGCGACGTCAAGGCCGATTTCATCGTCAACCAGACGCGCAACCTCTGCCTCTACCCGAACGTGTTCCTGATGGACCAGTTCAGCACGCAGATTCGCGTGGTACGCCCGCTCAGCGTGGACAAGACGGAAGTTTCGATCTTCTGCTTTGCGCCGAAGGGAGAAAGTGCCGAAGTGCGCGCCCACCGCATCCGCCAGTACGAGGATTTTTTCAACGTCACGGGCATGGGCACGGCCGACGACCTGGAAGAATTCCGTGCCTGCCAGGCGGGGTATGCCGGTACCACGGCGCTGTGGAACGACCTGTCTCGCGGTGCGCCGCTGTGGATTGAAGGGCCGGACGACAACGCCCGCAAGATGGGCCTGACACCGCGCCTGTCCGGCGAGCGCAGCGAAGACGAAGGATTGTTCGTCTGCCAGCACGAATACTGGGTCGAAGTGATGCGCGACGCCCTGAAGAAAGAACAGACGGAGGCCACGGCATGAACTTCGATTACGCAACGATTTGCGCCACGCTGTATCGCGAAGCCCGTCTGCTCGACGACCGTCAGTGGGACGAGTGGCTGGCGTGCTATGCCAACGACGTCACGTACTGGATGCCGGCGTGGGACGACGACGATCGCCTGACCGACGACCCCCAGAGCCAGATCTCGCTGATGTACTACGCGGACCGTGGGGGATTGGAGGATCGCGTGTTCCGCATCAAGACCGAGCGTAGCAGCGCCTCGATGCCGGAGCCCCGCACCGCGCATACCGTCGCGAATGTGGAAGTGCTGGCGCAACGCGACGACGAAGTCGACGTGCGCTACAACTTCAGCACGCTCAGCCATCGTTACAAGGCGACCGATCAATTCTTCGGCACGATGTTCGTCACGTTGCGCCACGACGGCGATGCGCTGTTGATCGCCAAGAAGAAGATCGTTTTGAAGAACGACTATATCCGTCAGGTACTCGACGTTTATCACGTTTGACGTTGACTATCGCATCAGGACTGGCAGTCGAGGAGGCTATATGTCCAGCTACAACGTAGCGCTCAATTTTGAAGACGGGGTGACCCGCTTCGTCGAATGCAAGGCCGGCGAGAAGGTGCTCGACGCCGCCTTCCGCGCCAAGATCAATCTGCCGATGGATTGCTCCGACGGTGTGTGCGGCACTTGCAAGTGCCGTGCCGAGAGCGGCAGTTACGACATGGGCGACGACTACATTGAAGACGCCCTGAGCGCGGACGAGAAGGACAGTGGCCTCGTCCTCACATGCCAGATGGTGCCGCAGAGCGACTGCGTGATTGCCGTGCCGGCGTCGTCAACGGCGTGCAAGACGGAGCAGAGCCGATTCGCCGCGACCGTCACCAAAGTCGAGACGCACAACGACGCGGCGGTCGTGCTCGAACTCGATGCGGGCGCCGCCGCGCCCGTATTCCTGCCCGGCCAGTACGTCAACATCGATGTACCTGGCAGCGGTGTGCGTCGCTCGTATTCGTTCTCGTCCGCGCCGGGCGAATCGCGCATCGGATTCCTCATCAAGAAGATTCCGGGCGGGGCCATGAGTTCGTGGCTCGATCATGCGCAACCCGGTAATGCGCTCGAGATGACCGGCCCGCTCGGTAGCTTCTATCTGCGCGCCGTCGAGCGCCCGTTGCTGTTCCTCGCGGGCGGCACGGGGCTGGCGCCGTTCCTGTCGATGCTCGAAGTCCTCGCGCGCACGTCGTCGCAACAGCGCGTGCATCTGATCTACGGCGTGACGCGTGATCTCGATCTGGTCCAGGTTGAGGCGATCGAGGCCTACACAGCCAAGCTGCCGAATTTCACCTTTGCCACGGTGGTGGCGGACGCCGAATCGGAACACCCGCGCAAGGGCTGGGTGACGCAACACATCCCGGCGGAGGCGCTCAACGATGGCAACGTCGACGTGTATTTGTGCGGGCCGCCGCCCATGGTCGATGCCGTGCGCAAATACTTCGATGACAACGGCGTGAGGCCCAAAAGCTTCCATTACGAGAAATTCACGCCCAACGTCGCAATGGTGGACGCATGACAACGCAACGATTTGCCGGCAAGGTCATGGTCGTGACCGGTGCGGCGCAAGGCATCGGTCGGGGAGTCGCGCTGCGCGCGTCGGCCGAAGGGGCGAGGGTGGTCTTCGTGGATCGTGCCGAATTCGTCGCCGAGGTCGCGGCCGAAGCGGTCGGCGAGTCGGCCGGCTTCGTGGCCGATCTCGAGACCTACGAAGGTGCCGCCGCAGCCATGGCGTTCGCCAACGAGCGCTTCGGGGGCATCGACATTTTGATCAACGGCGTGGGCGGGGCGATTCGTATGCGTCCGTTCGCCGAGTTCGAGCCGGCGCAGATCGACGCGGAGATTCGCCGCTCGCTGATGCCAACGCTCTATACCTGCCACGCGGTGCTGCCGTACCTGCTCAAGCGTGGTGGCGGCACGATCGTCAACGTCTCGTCGAATGCGACTCGGGGTATTCGACGCGTGCCTTACTCCGCAGCGAAGGGCGGGGTGAACGCCATCACGCAATCGCTGGCGATGGAATACGCCGAGCACAATATTCGCGTCGCGGCGACTGCGCCGGGAGGCACCACGGCGCCGCCCCGTCGGATTCCACGTAACGCCGCGGGCGACAGCGAACAAGAGATCGCCTGGATGAACGAGGCGGTCGCGCAGGTGACCGAATCGACGTTCTTCAAACGTTACGGCACCCTCGACGAGCAAGTCGCGCCCATTCTTTTCCTGGCCTCCGACGAAGCCGGATACATCACCGGTACGGTCTTGCCGGTCGCCGGCGGCGATACGGGCTGAGGCCGGGCGCAGCGGGATCGGGAGATCCGGCTCGCAGCACGCGGTCCCGACGCCGCGCTCGTCGTATACCCGAGTTCACGCGGAAATTGCACAGGAATGCCTTTTAATTAAGGAATGTGTGCACTATATTGCACAAAAACCTAATCGCGTGACCCGGGTTTGAGGAGTCGGTATGGCCGTGGATTTGGCAACGCTGCATGGCCCGTCGCAGGTTTTGCAGGGCTCGCAGGCATCGTGTGCGCAAGACATGACGTTCTCGCATTGGCGGGACGTCTTGGAGAAGAGCTACGGGTTGCATTGCGAAACCCGTCCCGGCCATCGCTGCGAGGTCGATCTGGACGCGCGCGATGTCGGCGAGATCCGCATCGCCGAGGTGCGCATGAGCGGGCAGACGATTTCGCCGCGCTGCCGCATGGAGCCGGCCGAGGATCAGGTGTACATCAAGCTGGTCCTGGGCGGGGTGGCCATGTTCGAGCAGAACGGCGAGCGACACCTCGTGACGCCCGACAGCCTGATCGTCATCGACCCGGGACGCCCGTTCGTCGAGTGCGTCGATGCGTCGACGCGCATGATCGTCGTGACCTGCCCGAAGTCTGCACTGCGCGAGCGCGGGTACATCAGTCATTTCAAACATTGGGTGGCACCTGACATGGCCTCGCCGGACGTACGCGTCGTGCAGGATATGGTGCGGCTGATTGCGTCGAGCCGGCATGGGCTGCGAGACAGCACCCGAGAGATGCTGGGGACGCAGTTGCTCGATCTCGTCGAGGTGCTGACCCGCGTCGGCACCGGCACGCCAATCAGCCACACGGCGGCAGCACGGTTTCGCGTCAAACGCTTTATCGCTCAGCACCTGGGGGACGAGAGGCTCGACGCAACGGCCATCGCCAACGGCGTGCGTCTGTCCGTGAGCTATCTGAATCGTCTGTTTCGCGAGGAAGACACGACGCTCATGCGATACCTCTGGGCGCAGCGCGTCGAGCGCGCTTACCCGTTGCTCGAAACCTCCCGGCGCGATGGCCTTCGCGTGGAAGAAATTGCGTGGCGCTGCGGTTTTTCGAGCCCTGCGCACTTCAGCCGTCTGTTCCGTCAGCGCTACGGCATGACGCCGCGTGAATTGCGCGAGCGTGTCTAGCCGCGCCGACGCGTTCCGCGTCAGCGCTGCCTTGCCGGCAAGCTGATGCGTTGCAGCACGCAAGAGGATCGTCGCAGACAAGAAATCGTCGAATCCTGGATAACAACCGTCGACCGAGTTCACTCATCATAGGCACGCCAACGCATCAAGTCCTGAGCGTTGGCAACGTGCCAAAAAACATAAGAGAACTCGGAGACGAACATGACGCAAGCCGCGAGCCCTGCCGGCTGGCAGGGCAAATTATTTCTTGGCGAATGGGTGACGGGCAGGGGCGGCACGGCCGCCGTGCTCGAACCCGCCACCGGCAATGTGCTCGGCGAGATCGGTGTTGCGATCGCCGCGGACGTGGTGGCGGCGGCCCTGCGTGCGCAGCAGGCGCAACGCGCCTGGGAGGCGTTGCCGTTCGACAAGCGTGCGGCGGTGCTGCACGAGGCGGCTCGACTGCTCAAGGCGCGCTCCGCACAGTTCATCGACTGGAATGTGCGTGAGTGCGGCTCGATCGTGCCCAAGGCGCAGTGGGAGCTGGACGCCACTTACGAGCAACTTCTGATGTCGGCGGCGCTGCCCATGCAACCCAACGGGTTGTTGTTCCCGTCGGCGATGCCCGGGCGCACCAATGCCTGGCGTCGCGTGCCGATCGGCGTCGTCGGCGTGATTGCGCCGTGGAATTTCCCCTTGCTGCTGGCGATGCGATCCGTCGCGCCGGCGCTGGCCCTGGGCAACGCCGTCATTCTGAAGCCCGACCCGCAAAGTGCGATCACCGGCGGCGCGTTGATTGCCGATCTGTTTGCCGACGCCGGCTTGCCGGCGGGCGTGCTGCAGGTACTGCCCGGTGCCGCCGAGGCGGGGGACGCCCTGGTTCGCCACCCGGGCGTCGACATGATCTCCTTCACCGGTTCGACGGCCGTGGGTCGCCAGATCGGCGAAATTTGCGGCCGCATGCTCAAGAAGACCGCGCTTGAACTGGGCGGCAACAATCCGCTGATCGTTCTGGCTGATGCCGATCTCGACAAGGCGGCATCGTCCGCCGCCTGGGGAGCATTCCTGCATCAGGGACAGATCTGCATGCAGGCGGGGCGCCATCTCGTGCATCGCAGCGTTGCACAGGCCTACATCGACAAACTGGCCGCGCGTGCCAAGCGTCTCGCGGTGGGCAACCCGGCGACCGAGCCAGTACATATCGGGCCGTTGATCAATGCGCGTCAAGCCGAGCGGGTCGAGCGCATCGTGGCGGAATCAGTCAGCGCCGGGGCCGTTATCGCCGCCGGTGGCAAGCGTCGCGACAACTACTTCGAGCCGACCGTGCTCGCCAACGTCACCGCCGGGATGTCGGCGTTCAAGGAAGAAATTTTCGGGCCGGTCGCACCGGTCACGATCTTCGACACGATCGACGAGGCGATTGCCCTGGTTCACGCCAGCGAGTATGGCCTGGCCGCCGCCGTGCATTCCGCTTCCATGACAAACGCGATGGCGGTCGCGCGGCGTTTGCGTAGCGGCATGGTGCATATCAACGATCAGACGGTCAACAACGAGTTCCATGTGCCGTTCGGCGGGATGGGAGCGTCGGGGAACGGCGGCCGATTCGGCGGGCCGGCCAATATCGACGAGTTCACCAAGACGCAGTGGATCAGTGCGATCGACGCACCGATCGAGTATCCGTTCTGACCGTTTGCGAATGCAGCACAGTGCCGCCGTCGCGCCGACGCAGCGCGCCGCGCAGGAATAAGACAAAGTAAGGAGACAACCATGTACGACCAAGACAATCGCGACGCCGCGTGCGACGTCGATCTCACGAGCGCCGAAGACGCGCTCATGCGGGGCCGCATGTCGCGCCGTAACTTCATGCGGATCGCGGCGGCGGCAGGGCTGTCCGCGGCGGCCGCGACCAGCTTTGCGGAGCAGGCCGGCCGCGCGGTGGCGGTGCAGCGTCGCAACACACGGGCGCTCAAGGTCAGCTACGACTACGTGATCGTGGGCGCGGGCTCGGCGGGCTGCGTGGTCGCCTCACGTCTGAGCGAAGACCCGAGCGTGAGCGTCCTGCTGATCGAGGCGGGCGGCTGGAACGACACGAAGAGCGTCGAAGATCCGGCCCAATGGCCCACCAACATCGGTACGACGCGCAGCTATGTGTATCCGTACACGGATGCGCGGCACTGTAACGGCCGCACGATCCCGTTGCCGATGGGGCGGGGGATCGGGGGCGGCAGCGCGATCAACGTGATGGTCTGGGCGCGTGGGCACAAGGCCAACTACGACGAGTGGGCCGACATCACCGGGGATGCCGGCTGGAACTACGACTCGGTGCTCTCGATCTATCGACGCATCGAAGACTGGCAGGGACCCGCGTCACCGTGGCGTGGCAAAGGTGGCGAAGTCTATGTCGACAAACTGTCCGGGACCAACCCGATTGCGCCGGCCATGGTCGCGGCCGCCGCGAAGATCGGCATTCCGGCCACCGATGACCTGAACGGCAAGACGATGGAGTCGGACGGCGGCTGCGGCATCGCGCAGGCGTTGATCAAGGACGGACGCCGACACACGATTGCGGCCGCGTACCTGCATCCCGCGTTGTCGCGTCCCAATTTGACCGTGCTCACCGATGCCAACGTCGTCGGCCTGGACATGGTGGGCGATCGCGCGAAGGTCGTGCGCTTCGTGCAAGCTGGTGTCGCGCGGCGCGTCGAGGCCGGCAAGGAAATCGTACTGTCGGCCGGCACGGTCGGCACCCCGAAGCTGCTGATACTCTCCGGTATCGGGGACCCCGCCGAGTTGCATGCGCTGGGCATTCCCACGCGCGTGAAGTCGCCGAACGTGGGCAAGAACTTGCGGGATCACATTCTGCTGGGCGGATGCGTGTGGGAGTACAAGGACGCACAGCCGCCGCGCAACAACCTTGCCGAGTGCACGCTGTTCTGGAAGAGCGATTCCCGTCTGCGGGCGCCCGACCTGCAGCCGTTCCAGATCGAAGTCCCGTTCGTGACCGACACCACGGGCAAGCAGTTCGCGGTGCCGAAAAATGCCTGGACACTGGCGCCAGGCCTGGTTCAACCGAAAAGCCGCGGCAGCGTGAAGTTGGTATCGAGCGACTATCGGCAGATGGCCGTCGCCAATCCGAACTATCTGGCCGAGCCCGAGGACATGACGGCGCTGATGCGCTGTGTCGAGCTTTGCCGCGAAATTGGCAATTCGCCCGAGATGGCCGAGTTCGTCAAGCGTGAAGTCATGCCGGGACGTTTGGGCGGTGCCGCGATGGAAGACTTCATTCGCAACGCGACCGGCACGTACTTCCACCTGGTCGGGACTTGCGCCATGGGCAGCGATCCGTCGAGCGTCGTCGACGCAAACCTGCGCGTGCGCGGGGTGAGAGGGCTGCGAATTGCGGACGCCTCAGTGATGCCCAACCTGACGACCGGCAATACGATGGCCCCCAGCGTCATCATCGGCGAGCGACTCGCGCAACTCGTCAAAGCCGCCTGACGACCGTCCACAACCCGGTCGATCGCCAAGCGTCGACGGGGAGATGCATAAGGAAAAGATAAAATGATTCGTAATACTAATTTAATGAAAAGCGGAAAATCCGCAGAAACCGCGGGTCGGACGTCGGTTGGGCGTGGTGGGTGGGGCAAGTGGGGGCGAGTGTTCGCCGCGCTGGCCGTGGCGGGGGCGGTGCCGTCGGCGCATGCCGTCGTGGAGACGGATCCGGGGGATTATGTCCCCTTGCCGGCGGGCACCAACCTGGCGATTCTCTACTATCAGCATGCGTATCGCACCAGCCTCTACAGCAGCGGCAATCGCCTGGATACTCCGTTCAAGCTCTCCACGGACGTCGCCCTTGCTCGCTATGTGCATTACTTCGACGTGGCAGGTTTTCGCGCGAACGTGCAAGCGATCCTGCCGTTCGCGAGCGTGCGCCTGCAGGCGCCGGTGGCATCGAGCGCGAATGGCGTGGGCGACCCGATGCTCGGTGCTGTCGTCTGGATGTTGAACCATCCCGATACGCAGCGCGCACTGGCGCTGAGCGCATTCGTGAGCCTTCCTGCCGGCAGTTACGACGCCAGCAGGGGATCGATCAATGTGGGCGAAAACCGCTGGAAGGGCGTTTTCCAGCTGACATACACGCAGCCGATTGCCAGCCGATTGTATTTGGATGTGACAGGCGAATATGCCGTGTACGGAAAAAACAACGATTTTGCTGGCCTCAACTATCAGCAGAAGGCGAGCTACGAGGTGCAGACGCACTTGCGCTACGTCGTGACGCCGCGGACGACGCTGGGCCTGAGCTACTACCAGACGATGGGGGGGCGTAGCACGCTGGGCGGTGTCGATCAGAACAACCGCATCAATACCGGGCGTTACTTGGTGACGTTGGCACACTTCGTCACGCCGACTTGGCAGCTCCAGGGACAAGTGGGCCAGGATCTGCACGTGTCCAACGGACCCAAGGAGAATTTCCGCGTCAATTTGCGTCTGGTGAAGGTGTTCTGACACCGGGCGGCCCGCGACGTGGTCGTGTCCGGGAACAACAGTCACGATGCTGCGCATGGGAAGGCCGACGGTTGGCATATGATGGAAGGCCTTTGACTCCCCTGGAACGACCTTTCCATGCAAGTTTTTGTCGACGCTGACGCCTGCCCCTTTGCCATCAAGGAGATATTGTTCCGGGCCGCGCGACGTGAGGAGGTGCGGGTGACGCTAATCGCGAATCAATTCCTGCGCACGCCGCCGTCACCGTTCATCAAGGCGATTCAGGTGCCGGCAGGCTTTGATGTGGCCGATGCCCGCATCGTCGAACTTGTCGTCCTGGGCGATCTGGTGATTACCGCGGACATCCCGCTTGCCGCCTTGGTGCTCGACAAAGGGGGCTTGGCGCTCGATCCACGCGGGAATTGGTTCACGCGTGAAAACATCGAGGAACGACTGAGCATGCGCGACATGATGGATCAACTGCGCAATGCGGGCATCGAGACCGGCGGTCCTGCTCCCTTCAGCGCGCGCGACAGTCAATCGTTCGCCGGGCAACTCGATCGCTTCCTCGCCCGTCATCGCGCGTCGCGCCGGTAAGCGGTCCGCGCCGGAACGCGCCAAAACGGGCTTACTCCGCTTCCGAACTCGCCCGCAACAGTTCGCCAAACCGAGTGTTGCACCATTGCATCACGTCGTTGGGCTCTCGCCCAAAACGCCAGAGCATGCGCACGGGGAGTTGCGGCAGGCCGAGGTCGTCGCAGCGCAGTTCGTGAAGTTCATCGTACTTCGCAATGTCGATCGGCAGCACGGCCCAGCCGAGTTTGTCGAGCACCATGCTGGCGATCAGGTATGAACTGTCCGCCCGCCAGATTGACGGGCTCAATTGCCACGGTGTGAAATCGTCCATCTGCAGCAGAATCTGGCGGTACTTGGCCAAATCGCCGCGCGTGACCTGATCGCGGTAAGCGAGCGGATGATCGCCAGCGACAAATACGCCTTGCACGGCCGACCCAACATATTTGTGTCCCAGCGCCAACGAGATCGCGCCACGATCCACGTGAAAGCCAATGTCGGCGCGCTGCTTCTCCACATACTCGGCCACTTCCGTCGAGGTCCCGTTGAGTATCGTCAGCTCCAAATAAGCGAACTGGTACGCAAGATCGCGGACCAGTTCGCTCACGACTTGATACGGCAACGCTTCGTCGATTGCCAGCGACAATTGCGGCTGCTCGCCGAACGCCAGCGCATTCGCCCGATGGTTCAAGCCCTCCGCCTGACGCAGCAACTCCTTCGCCTCGAGCAACATCACCTCCCCCTGCGCGGTGAGTCTCGCGTTGCGACGGCTACGGTCGAATAGTTCAAATCCCAAATCGGCCTCGAGCAGCGAAATCGCCGAACTCAACGCCGACTGGGCTTTGCCGAGTCTTCGGGCGGCAGCCGATATCGATCCTTCCTCCGCGGCAGCCACAAAGTAGCGCAATTGCTCTATTGTCCAGTTCATTCATCCATTTTATCGATAGGTTCCAACTTTTTCTAACAGAAATTTCGCGGCAGAATCGCGATTCTCCAATGTAGGACGCCAAATTGAATCGCCAACATAGGCGAGGCGGCAGACGACCGGATCTTCCGGTCCGGTGGTCTCGGGTACTGACCCCTTCGCGCAATGCGCACCTGCCACCCACGGCGAGCCTGGAGAGATGCGGGCCCCCGGTACCCCATCCGTGGCTGCGCCATGGGTCGACGTCGCGCACTGAGCGCGGTCTCGACACCCCCGACCGGTTGTCGTCAATCCAACGTACTTACATGTCATCGAATATTCATTACCGAACTCGCTTCGGACGGCTAGCCGGCCTGTCAGCCAGCCTGATCGCCAGTATTCTCGTGCTCGCCGCCTGCGCCGACCGAGATCCAAAGGACGAGGCCGATGCGACACCGGAAGCGGTCGTGCGCATCGTCGAGCGCCGTGCACAGACCCTCACTACGCAGCAGCCGGGACGATTGGCCGCCTACCGCAGCGCCGACGTGCGTGCGCGTGCGGGCGGAGTCGTCGTCGAACGCCGATATCAGGAGGGGCAGACCGTTGCCAAGGGCGACGTGCTGTTCCGCATCGACCCACAACCGTTGTCGGCTGCGCTGGACGCCGCGCGCGGTGCACTCGCCAAGGCAAACGCTGAACACGACGCGGCGCGCGACAAGGTCGAGCGATATCGCGGCCTTCTGGAAGTGCGCGCCATCAGCGCCCGGGAAGACGCCGAGTCTCGCTCGGCCGAAGCGCGTGCGCGCGCGGAGGTGCTGGCCGCTCGCGCGGAAGTCCGCAAGGCGGAACTCAATCTCGGCTATACGCGCGTCGTCTCACCCATTGCGGGGCGCGTGCGCGGTGCCGAAGTCACGGAAGGCGCGCTGGTCGGTCTCGACTCGGCCACGCTGCTCACACGCGTTGAGCAGATCGATCCGATCTACGTGAACTTCTCGCAGCCGGCCGCGGAGGTGTATGCGATGACGCGCGATTTGCGCGCCGGCAAGCTGCAGCACCGCAACGCGTCGGCCGCGCCGCCGGTGCATGTGACGCTGCCCGACGGCCGTGAATACGCGCTACCGGGCCAATTGCTCTTTACCGATCTGGCGGTCGATCCGGGCACGGACACGATCGCCATGCGCGCCGTGCTGCCAAACCCCGACGGCGTATTGCTGCCCGGCGCGTTCGTGCAGGTGTGCCTGCAGGGGGCGGTGAATCCGAACATCGTGCGCGTGCCCCGCGAGGCGCTCACGCGCACGGCCAATGGCGCCGTGGTGCGCGTGGTCGACGCACAGGGCACGGTGCGCGACACGAAGGTGCATGCGGATAAGATCGACGGCCGCGATTGGCTCGTCACGGAGGGCCTTGCGGGCGGCGAGACGATCATCGTGCAGAACGTCGCGCAGTTCTCCGACGGCATGCACGTCAAGGTCAAGGCCGAGGCCAAGCAGACGGACGACACGAAGGCCAAGCCGGTGACGTCCCGCGACGCGAAGCCGAAAGACAATGGCGGACCGGTCGAGCCTGCGCGCGCCGGACCGGCCTCCCACGCGGAGACGCAATAATCATGGCTCGCTTCTTTATCGATCGCCCGGTCTTTGCCTGGGTGATCGCCCTGTTGATTACGCTCGTCGGCGTGCTCGCGATCCGGGCGCTCCCCGTTGCGCAATACCCCGACATCGCCCCGCCGACGGTCAGTGTCTGGAGCAGCTATCCGGGCGCGTCGGCCAAGGTGGTCGAAGACGCCGTGACGGCGATCATCGAGCGCCAGATGAACGGCGCGCCGGGGCTGATGTATACGTCGGCGTCCAGCGGCAATGGTCGTTCGTCGGTCAATCTCACCTTCCGGCAGGGCACCAATCTCGATCTGGCCGCCGTCGAGGTGCAAAACCGCTTGAAGACGGTCGAATCGCGTCTGCCTGAAGTCGTGCGCCGCGATGGCGTCGTGGTCGAGCGCGCGGCCGACAATATTCATATGGTGGTCACGCTGGCGTCCGCGAATCCGGCGATTGGCGAATCCGATCTCGGCGAGATCGCCGCGGCGCAGGTCATCAACCAGCTCAAACGCGTGCCGGGCGTCGGACAGGTGCAGTTCTGGGGCACGGAGAAGGCGATTCGTATCTGGCCCGACACAGCGAAGCTCGTCGCCCTCGACCTGAGTGCTTCGGACATCGTCTCAAAGATCCGGGCCTACAACGTGCGCGTAACCGTCGGTGATATCGGCGCAGGCTCGACGCCCGCGTCGGCCCCGATCAACGCCAACGTGGTGTCGGAAGGCTCGCTTTCCTCCCCCGAAGCCTTTGCCGGGATTCCGTTGCGCGTGCGTGCCGACGGCTCGGCGATCCGGCTCGGCGATGTCGCTCGCGTGGAATTGGGGGCGGCCGATTACGCCTATTCGTCGCGCGTGGACGGCATGCCGGCCACCGCGATGGGCATCAAGCTGGCCGCCGGCTCGAATGCCGTCGCGGTGATGAAGGCGGTGCGCAAGGTGATGGACGAACAATCGGCGCTGTTTCCGGCCGGTGTTTCGTACCAAATTCCGTACGAGACCGCGTCGTTCGTCAAGGTTTCGATCCAGAAGGTCGTGAAGACGTTGCTCGAAGCCGTGGTGCTGGTGTTCCTGGTGATGTACCTGTTCATGCAGAACCTGCGCGCCACGCTCATTCCCACACTGGTGGTGCCGGTCGCGCTGCTCGGCACCTTCGGCGTGCTGCTGGGACTCGGCTATTCGATCAACACGCTCACGATGTTCGGCATGGTGCTGGCCATCGGCATTCTCGTCGACGACGCGATCGTCGTCGTGGAGAACACCGAACGCATCATGGTGGAAGAGGGACTCTCGCCCTATGCCGCCACGGTCAAGGCGATGAAGCAGATCAGCGGGGCCATCGTGGGGATCACGGTGGTGCTGGTCGCGGTGTTCGTGCCAATGGCGTTTTTCCCCGGTGCGGTGGGCAACATCTACCGTCAGTTTGCAATCACGCTCGCGGTGTCGATTGCCTTCTCGGCGTTCCTTGCCCTCTCGCTCACGCCCGCGCTGTGCGCCACGCTGCTGCGTCCAATCGCGGCCGGCCATCACGACAAACGCGGTTTCTTCGGTTGGTTCAATCGGACTTTTGCGCTGGGTACCGAGCGCTACACACGGACCGTAAGCAAGACGTTGCGCCGTCCGTGGCGCGCGGTGCTGGTGTATGGCGCGGTGCTGATCGCCGTGCCGCTCGCGTTCATGCGTCTGCCCTCGTCGTTCATTCCCGACGAGGACACCGGCAGCTTCATGGTGATGGCGTCCGAGCCGCAGGGCGCCACGTTGCCCGAGGCGATGTCGGCGCTCGAGCGCATCGAGCAATACCTGATGCGGCACGAGCCGGTCAAACACGTCTTTGCGCTGGGCGGATGGAACGAGTTCGGTTCGGGCCCGGGCGGCGGCATGCTGTTTGTCACGCTCAAGGACTGGCACGAACGCACATCTGCACACGACGAGGTGAGCGCCATTGTCGAGCGCGTCAACGCCAAGTTTGGCGGTCGGCCCGATCGCATGGTGATGGCGATGAACAGCCCGGCGCTGCCGGAACTGGGTTCGTCGAACGGCTTCAATCTGCGCTTGCAGGACCGGGCCGGTGTGGGTAAGGACGCGCTCACCGCCGCGCGCGATGCGCTGCTCAAGAAGGCGGCGCAAGATCCTGTGCTCAGGAACGTGATCTTTGCCGGTCAGGGCGACGTGCCTCAAATCGACGTCGCCATCGACCGGCACAAGATGGAAGCGCTCGGCGTCAAGATGGACGACGTCAATACGACGCTCGCGACGATGTTCGGCTCCGACTATGTCGGCGACTTCATGCTGGGCGCGGAGAGTCGCCGCGTGATCGTGCAAGCGGACGGACGTCAGCGCGTGTCGCCGGAGGACGTCGGCAATCTGCGCGTGCGCAACGCGAATGGCGAAATGGTGCCGCTTTCGGCATTCGTCTCGCTCAAGTGGAAACTCGGCTCGCCGCAGCTCAGGCGATACAACGGTTACCCCTCGTTCACGATCCAGGGCGAATCGGCACCGGGCAAGAGCAGCGGCGAGGCGATGGTGCGCATGGAGCGACTGATGGCCGACCTGCCCCAGGGCATCGGTTACGAGTGGAGCGGCCAGTCGCTCGAGGAGCGCATCTCGGGCGCACAGGCGCCGGTGCTGTTCGCCTTGTCGGTGCTGGTCGTGTTCCTCGCGCTCGCGGCGTTGTACGAAAGTTGGGCAATTCCGGCGGCCGTCGTCATGGTGGTGCCGCTCGGTGTGATCGGGGCGCTCGGCGCGGTGAGCTTGCTGGGCATGCCCAACGACATCTACTTCAAGGTGGGGTTGATTGCGACCATCGGCCTGTCGGCGAAGAACGCCATCCTGATCGTGGAAGTCGCCAACGATATGACGAAACAGGGCATGGCCTGGCTCGATGCGGCGGTCGAAGCCGCGCGTTTGCGCCTGCGCCCGATCGTGATGACGTCGCTGGCGTTCGGCTTCGGCGTGGTGCCGCTGGCCATTGCCTCGGGCCCGGCGTCGGGCGCGCAGCGCGCCATCGGTGTGGCGGTGCTCGGCGGGATCGTGACGGCCACGGTGCTGGCGATCTTCCTGGTGCCATTGTTTTTCCTGTGGGCCGGCCGCTTCGTGCGCCGGCCAAAGACGAATGCGTCGGGCGATGCCGCACCGGCTATCGAGGGGAAGGTATGAAGACGTTTCGACCCCGCATGCGCGGGATAGCTGCGCCCGGCGTGTGTTTGCTGGCATTGGTCGGCGGATGCACGTTGGCGCCGACCTATGAGCGCCCGGCGGCACCGGTGCCGACCACGTACGAGGCGGCACCGTCGGGCACAGGTGCGCGTCTGGCGCTCGCCGAGCCGCTCGCGGCAGACGCGGATTGGGCCGACGTATTCACCGATCCCGCCTTGCAGACGCTGATTCGCCGCTCGCTCGCGCAGAATCGCGACTTGCGCCTGGCGTCGCTACGGGTGCAGGAAGCGCGTGCGCTGTATGGCATCGAGGCGGCCAATCTGCTGCCGAGCGTGCAGGCAGGCGGCGCATTCTCCCGTCAGCGGTACTCAGGGGCCGCGGGCCAGCCTGAGGGCAGGGGCACCGCCGCAGGTTACGTCGCCAACGACTTACGGGCGACGCTGGGCGTGAGCGCCTTTGAACTCGATTTCTTCGGGCGCGTGCGCAGCTTGAGCGACGCGGCGCTGCAATCGTATTTGGCGAGCGAGGAAGCGCAACGGGCGGCGCAGGTGAGTCTCGTGGCGGAAGTAGCCACGTCCTACATTGGACTCGTGGCCATCGACGAACAGATCGCCTACGCGCGGGAGGTGCTGGCGGCACGCGAGGAGGGCATTCGCGTGGTTCGCCTGCGCGCCGAGCGCGGGCTGATCGACGATCTCGACCTGAATGCCGAGACCACGCAGGTCGAAGTCGCGCGCGCAGCACTCGCCGAGCGCGAGCGGCAACGCAGCGAGATCGTGCACGCGTTGCAGGTCCTGACCGGCGACGTGAGTGCGAAGCCAGTCGCGGCGGCATCGCTCGACGACGCATTCGTCATGCCCGTGGCCGCCGGATTGCCGTCCTCGTTGCTGATACGTCGTCCGGATATTCGGCAGGCGGAGGCGCAACTGCGTGCGGCCAACGCGGATATCGGCGCCGCTCGTGCGGCGTTCTTCCCGTCGATCAAGTTGACGACGGATGTCGGCACTGCCAGTGCGGGGATTGCGGATCTGTTCGGCGCCGGCACCGGTGTATGGTCGTTCCTGCCGCAGATTACCGTGCCGATCTTTACGGGCGGGCGTCACCGGCAAGGGTTGAATCTGGCGAACGTGCGCAAGGAGATGGCCGTTGTGTCGTACGAGCGTGCGATTCAAACGGCGTTTGCCGAAGTGGATGACGCCCTGACCGCGCAAGGGCTGCTATCGCGCCAGTTCCAGGCGCAAAAGCGCGTGTCGGACGGCGAGCGCGAGCGGCTTCGTCTGGCCCATCATCGCTATACCAACGGCGTGGCGAGCTACCTCGAACTGCTCGACGCGCAGCGCAGCGCATTTCACGCGGCGCAACAGTTGATCGATGTGAAGCAGCGAGTACTCGTGAACCATGTGGCGCTGTACCGAGCGTTGGGCGGCGGATGGCAACCGGAGAGCGGCACGTCCTGAGACGGTGGGCGGCGGGACCGCATGGCGAGCAACGCATTGACATGGCGCATCGATAGCGTCTCTTGGTAAAGTCTTGACATGCCCCTACGGTTCATAAGGAAAACTTTGAGATGCGCCGCCTGAATCTGGATCAGCTTCACACGTTTTCCGAAGTCCTCGACGCGGGGAGTTTCTCCGCGGCCGCCGCGCGGCTCGATCTGTCGCAGCCCGCCGTGAGCTTGCAGGTTCGTCAGTTGGAACAGCGATTGAACGTCCGGCTGGTTGAGCGCGTGGGCAAGCGGCTCAAGCCGACGTCCGCCGGGCTGACGCTGCTGGACCATGCCCGCCGCATCGATGCTGTCGTCGAAGACGCCATGCATGCGCTGTCCAGCCATGCGAGCGGCGAAGTCGGTGAAGTGGCGATCGGAACCGGAGCGACCGCCTGCATTCATTTGTTGCCGCCGATACTGCGAGCGATGCGCAAGCGCCACCCGATGCTCGACATCCGCGTGAGCACCGGGAACACCGACGACGTGGTCGCCGCGGTGACCGAGAATCGGCTCGATATCGGTCTTGTCACCTTGCCCACTGCCGGGCGCAGCCTGCATATCACGCCCGTATTGCGCGACGCGTTCGTCGCCATCGCGCCCGCCGGCGACTCGCACTGGGCGACGGAGGTCACGCCGCAGATGCTCGCCGCGGCACCGATGGTCGCGTTCGAGCCGGGGAGCAGCACCCGGTTGTTGATCGATGAATGGTTTCTCCAAGCGGGATTGCGTGTGCGGCCAGTCATGGCGCTGGGCAGCGTCGAAGCCATCAAGGAAATGGTGGCGGCCGGCTTGGGTTACAGCATCGTGCCCAGGCTTTCCGTCAACGCGGCGCACTACCGGCGGGGCTTGCGTGTCTCGACGCTCACACCGGGGTTGACGAGAACGCTTGCGGTCGTCATGCGCCGCGACAAACCGCTGACACCGGGATTGCGCAGGGTCGCATCGGCACTTGAGGCGTTGGGCGATGCCGCCTGATGGCAACGCGGAAATGATTGGTAATTCACAGTAAATCAGTTTGCGGCCCGGTCACGTAGAATTGCCAACCGTGACCGCATAAAGATAGGACTACCATGCGAGAATACGGGAAATTTTCCGGAAATCATGGAGAAGCGCGCAATTCGCAATGCATCATCCTCTTTATCGATATGAAGGGCTGCTCGGTGCCCGCTCGGTCGATGCACTTGACGCCGAGTTTCAGAAACTGACGCAATCCCTGGGATATGAAGCGTTGTTCTATGCGCCGCTGTCACCGCGTCGCGAACGGGAGGCGGCTACATTCCAGATGGGGGACCAGCGCATTACCTCGCAGGGAATGCCCAGCCGGCACATTTTCACGACGTTTCCGGCCGCCTGGATCGAGCGCTATCAAAGCGTGGGATATGCCGAAGTGGATCCCGTATTGATTGCCGCGAATTTGTCGCCGCTGCCGATTCTCTGGCGAACCTTCCTCGCACAGGCGCAGCCGCACCCCATCTTCGCGGACGCGCGCGCGCACGGCCTCGGGTCCGGGGTGTCGATTCCGATCTACGGTGCGACCGGCGAGCGCGCGATTTTCAGTGCGGCGACGGCCGCGTCGCCGGAAGCCTCGGCCGAGCACGAAGCGCGCATGCTCGGAGAGATTTATCTGACGGCAGTGTATTTTCACCAGGCGATTCAGCAGCTCGACATGCAATGGGTGGCGAGTCGCAGCACCGGCAAGCTCAGCCCGCGTGAGATCGAAAGTCTGCTGTGGGCGGCACGCGGCAAAACGGCGTGGGAGATCGGTTTGATTCTGCGCATCTCCGAGCATACGGTGACGTTTCACCTCAATAACGCCAAGCGCAAGCTCGGTGCGGTCAATCGGCACCAGGCCATTGCCGCGGCGATCAGCAGCGGGGCGATATCACCCTGAGGCATCGTCGATGCCGTCATCTCCCGTGAGCGTCCTCGACGTAACGCTCGCGCGGCCGCTTCGCCTGCCATCCCCGCCCCGGTTTTGTTTCGTTTTCGCGTAATTCCTTCATCGGATTGCGAGGATTTCACAGCGTTTGTGAAACAGTGTGTTGTCGCTTTAGGGCTGGTTCATTAATGAGGGAAAACTATAATTTACCTATGGCGAAAACTGATTGAGTGCGGTTTTCGTGTCCATGCGTAACCGATGAACGATAAAAGGAGTTTTCCATGAAAAAGAACCTGTTGAGCGCTGTCGCCCTCGTTGGCTTGACGATCGCTGCCGGCTCGGTATTCGCCGAAGGGCAGGCGCAAACGACCGGTGTCACCCGCGCCCATGTGCGCGCCGAACTTCAGGCAGCCCGTGAACTGGGTCTCTCGCCGGTGACGGAATTTAACTTCCCGTACACCTATGAGCAGTCGGTCCAATTGCAGAACCTGACGGCCCAGATCGAAGCGCGCAATCAAACGGCGACCCCGGCCGCCAACTGAAGGTGATGCGATAACCGTCGACAGGTTATCGATGACAGTGCCTGGATTCGCCGACGGCCCGCCTGACTCGCCACCGAGTCCCGCCTGCGCCGTGCGAATCACCCCACCGACGCCGCAGCGCGTCCTATCACAGCCCCGCCCGAGGATTCGTTCCCGACGGGGCTTGTGTGTTTCTGGAGGCGCGGCGTCGCGAAGACGCCACCTGCCTCATCTCAACGGGTGGATACTGAAGATGCCGTGGAGGTTGCCGGCGTGTTGTTGCTGCCGGCCGTCTCATGGGATGCCGTCGGCGACGCCTTGTCGTGACTTGCATTCGCGGCACTCGATTGCCAGCCACCGCCCAACGCCAGGAACAGATTGACCTGGTCCAGCGCGACTTGTGTCTCGGAGGCGGCCAGCGCGGCCTCGGCACTGGCGTGCGTGCGCTCCGCGTCAAGACTCGTCAGATACGGCGCGCGACCGGCCTGGTAGAGCTTGTGGTTCTGTTCGGCGGCGGTGCGCGATTTGTCGCGGGCATCGCGCAGGGCGTCGTCGCGCTGCAGCTCACGCGTGTATGCCGAGAGTGACGTCTGTGTTTCTTGCAGGGCCTTGAGCACGACGCCGTCGAAATGCGCGAGCGCGGCATCCGCCCCGGCTTCCATGCCCTTGATGTGTGAACGCACGCCGTTGGTCGGCAGCGACCACGTGATCATCGGTCCCACGCTCCACTGCTCGGTGCGGCCTTGCCCGAAGTGTTCCAGGACACCGCTCGCCCCGATCGACGCACCAATGCGGATCGACGGATAGAGGTCTGCCGTGGCGACACCGATCTTTGCCGTGGCGGAGGCGAGTTCGCGCTCGGCCTGACGCACGTCGGGGCGGCGCTTGAGCAGCGCCGTGCCGTCGCCGACCGGCAGCGGTTGCGCGAGTTGAGGAATGCGGCGGCATTGCGCCGCGCTTGCGTCGAGCGTGCCCGGCACCTTACCGAGCATGACGGCCAGTCGGTACGTCGCCGCGTCGTGCTGCGCCTGGAAGCGCGGCAGGGCGGCACGCAAGGTGTCGGCCTGCGCTTGCGCTCGCAGCAGATCGGTCGGCTGATCGCGCCCGGCGTCGACGAGCTTGCGCGTAATCGCGACGCTCTTTTCCTGCAACGCCAGTTGTTCGTTGGCAACGTCGAACTCGTGGTTGGCGGCGCAGCCTTGCACATAGGCGCGCACCGTTTCGGCGGCCACGCTCACACGCACGACGTCGAGGGCCGCCTGACTGGCTTCGGCGGCGGCCAGCGCGGCTTCATCGGCGCGCGCGAGTTTGCCGAAGAAGTCGATCTGATACGAGATGGACAGGGCGGCGGCGGCCAGATTGACCACCGGCAATTTTTCTTCCTTCAGGAAGCTCTCGCCGGAGATCTGCGCGCGGGCGGCTTCGGCTTGCACGCCGCCCTGCGGCAGATTCTCCGATTCGACTTCGTGGTACATCGCGAGCGCGCGCTGCACGTTGGCGGCGGCCACGCGAATGTTCGTGTTGGCGGCCAGCGCCGTTTTCACGAGTGCGTCGAGCTTGGGGTCGTCGTAGAGTTGCCACCAGTCGTCGGGCACGGCACCGATCGAGACACCGCGCTGCGCTGCGTTCGCGATGGGGCCATTGGCTTCGGGCGAGCGCATGAGCGCGTGGTCCGGAAGATGATAGTCAGGCCCGACGGTCGTGCAACCGGCAACGAGCGCGGCGGCCACTGCCACGGCGCTCATCAGGCATACGCGTGATTTCACCGCTGGGCTCCCGGTTGGGCGGACTTGGCCGACGTGGCCGACGTGACCGACGAAGGAGATGGCGTCGTCGGTTGCGATTGACCGGCGGTGTCCTGCTGACCTTCCACGACCGTCACGGTCGCGGTGCGCCCGGCGACCAGGCGCATGTCCTTGGGCACATCGTCGAGCGCAATGCGCACCGGAATGCGTTGGGCGAGACGCACCCAGTTGAAGGTCGGGTTGATGTTGGGCAGCATCGACGCACCGCTCGTGCGGTCGCGATCCTCGATGCCGGCGACGATGCTCTGGACATGACCGTGCAGCACCTGGCGCTCGCCCATCAAACGCACCTCGACCTTGTCGCCGATGTGGATGCCGCGCATCTTCGTTTCTTCGAAGTAGCCTTCCACGTGCAGCGAGTTGGCATCGACCATAGAGAGCACCGGGCGGCCGGTGCTGACGTAGTCGCCAACCCGTGGCAGGCGATCGTTCAGGTAGCCGTCGGCGGGCGCGAGCACCCGGGTGCGCGCGAGGTTGAGTTTCGCCAATCGCACGGCGGTTTCCGCCTGGGCGACCGCCGCCTCGCCCGATTCGACCTTGGCCTGGCCGGCTTCGACGACTTCCTTGGCGACGACTTCCGTCAACTGATGGTTGCGCGCATTTTCGCGGCGCGCCTGTGCGAGCGTGGCGCGCAGCGCCGCGACGTTGGCCTCGGCCTGCTGCACTGCCAGCGTGTAGCGGTCGGGGTCGATCACGAACAGCAGATCGCCACGGTGCACCGGCTGATTGTCCTTGACCTCGACATCGGTGATGAGGCCGGAGACGTCGGGGGCGACCTGCACGATGTCGGCGCGAATGCGGCCGTCGCGTGTCCAGGGGGCGACGGTGTAGTAGTCCCACAGATGCAGCAGAACGAACACCGCGATGCAAGATACCGCGAGCGTCAGCGCGACGGGGCCGATGGAGCGAAATTTCAGTTTCATGGTTGGCAAGCGTGAGCGATGGCGACAATGCCGCCCAGCGCGATGATGTACACCGCAAGGTTAAACAGGGAACGGTGCCAGACGAGCTTGTAAAAGCCCAGGCGCGCGAGTACGAAGCGCAGCGCGCCGGTCAGGACGAAAGCCACGACCATCAGCACGAGCAGCGTCGGTACGAACACGCCGTAGATATCGATCTCTCCGCTCATTGAGCACTCCCGGGGCGTGTGGTGGGGAACAGCGCGACGTGGATGTCCATGAGCGACGCGCGCGCGCTGCGCGACGCCTGGTCGGTATGCGCCACCATCGAACGCACGGCACCCAGCAGTTTGTCTTGCAGCGTGGCGTCGGGGATGCTGACCGATTCGTCGAGCCGCGCCTGATAAAAGCGCGCCACATCGGTGAGCACGGCCTCAACGGCGTCGCGCTGCGATGCACTGAGATGCGGCAACTCTCGCTGCAACGCCAGCGCCGAGAGTTCGACGCGCACTTCGGTAAAACCATCGCTCGACGTTTCGCTCTCGCTCGCAGCCAGGCGCGGCACGAGCTGGCCCAACCGATCGAGCAGACGCGTGCGCAGACGGTTATGTTCGGCAACGGAGCGCCCGAGCGCGTTGCGCGCGATGTCACGCCAGCTCGAATGAATCAGTCGGCGCATGGCAACGCGCGTACCGAACGGGCGCGTCTGAAGTGTCCAGAGCAAGGCGAACAGCACGCCGGCCAGTCCGGCGAGATTGCCGTTGAAGAACGCCTGGAAGTCGGCGCTGTATCCGCCCTGAATGCCCACGAAGCTCGCCGTATTCACCGCGACGAGCATGGCCACCATCGTGAAGCGCGGTTGTGGAATCAGCGTGCCCAGCAACAGATACGGAATGGCGAACAGCGCGACGAGCAGCCCGAAGTCGTGCGCATTCGTCAGGATGAAGAAGACGTACACAGCGGCGAACACCACGCACACGGCGGTCGCCCAGAAAAACGAGCGGATGAACGGCGCGGGCTCGTCCATCGCGGCGAAGAAGCAGCAGGCCACGGCACCGAGCGAGACGCCGGCGGCGCCATCGTTCCAGCCGGTGTAGATCCACGCCATGCCCATGAGGAACGTGCACAGTGCTGCTGACACCGTCGAGAACAGCAGGAGTCCGTGGTCGTAGTGACGCGCGCCGCCGAGCTCCCAATGCTGGAAGGCGGGCGTCCATTCACTCTCGCCCTCGTGATGCTCGCGCTGACCGAAGCGGCGCTGCAGCGACGCGCAATCCTGCCAGAGCTGTACAAGCGAGCGCAGACGGTCTTCGGTGGCTGCGACCAGGGCACCATACCAGTCCGAGGCCTCACCGGCCGATGGCGCCGGACTCAGTAAATGCGCCGGGGCGGGCATCGGCGCACCGCGACGCAGCCAGGCGACCACGTCGGCCATCTTCGCCTCGAGCGTCCCGGGCGCGCCGCTCGGATGCTCGCGCAATGCCTGCACGAGCGACGCGACTGTCGAGAGCACGGGCATCATCATCGTCATGCGCCCGCGCAATTCCTGCGCATCGCGCACGCGTTCGGACGTGTCGGCGTCGTACGAGAGCTGGCTGATCAACTGGTCGAGGGCCAGAATGTCGGCGGCCATGCGGTGCCGGCTCATGTGGCGCGTTGCCTTGCCGTCGGGGTCTGCCGAGAGCATGTCGGTCGTCCAGCGCGCGGCGTCGGTCAGCCAGCGCGCCGAGCGGTCGTGCAGGACCTTGGCCACGCTCGTGGGCAGGACCACGGCGCCGACCACGCTTGCACAGACGATGCCGAGGATGATCTCTTCGGAGCGCGCGACGGCGATATCGAAGATGACGCCAGGCGTGTTGACGGCCGGCAGGGCGATCAGCGGCAGCGTGTACGAGGCGAGCAGGAACACATAGCTGCGCGGCGAGCGATGCAGCAGCGAAATATAGAGCAGCGTGCCGGTCCACAGCCCGACGGCCGCCATCAGCAGCTCGGGCGTGTTGACGAGCGCCGGCACGAAGACGACGGACGCCGCGGCGCCGAGCAGCGTGCCGAACACGCGATACAGTGCCTTGGAGCGCGTGGCGCCCGTGAGCGGGTGCGACACGATATAGACGGTGGCCATCGCCCAGTACGGACGCGGCAGGCCGAGCGCGAGCGCGATGTAAAGCGCCAGCATCGAGGCGAGGAACGCCTTGATCGAGAAAATCCAGTCGCGGGAGGAAGGCCAGGTGAGCACGGTTTACTTCTTGGGGGGAGCCAGTGCGAGGATGGACCCATCGGGGCCCGCTGCGCGAGAGAGCACTTCGAACACGCGCAACACCGCTTCGAAATCCTCGCGCGGAATGTCGGCGAACACCTTCGCGCGCAACTGGCTGAGTTCGATTTCGAGCTTTTCGGCGAGCGCTTCGCCCGCCGCGGTCAGTCGCAGCGCATTGGCGCGGCGGTCGCTTGCGTCGACTTCGCGCAGCACGAGACCGGCCCCGCACAACTGATCGAGCAGCCGTACCAGCGACGCGCCTTCGAGCCCGACATATTCGGCAAGCTCGACCTGACGCACGCCCTGACCCAGCCGGCGGATGAACAGCAACGGGCCGGCGCTCGCCGCCGAAATACCGTATTCGGCGATCGCGCCTTGCGATAGCTGGCGCCATTGTTTGCCGGCCAGCAGCAGATGGCTCGTAAAGACAAAGCGGAGCGATTCCAGGGAGGTCATGAGAAAGATTATATGTTAACTAATAATTAGCATGCTAGTTAATAGGGTATTGCGTGTGATAGCGATGTCGCGGGAAACCCAAGCCTGTATTGGGTTTTCGGGAGATCGTCGCGCGCCTTGACGGCGCTTCGGCGGACGATTTCGGCGCCGTTCGCCTGTTTTATTTTTGGTGAAGCGATTTCAGGCGCCCTGGCGAGCGTGCCCGTCGTCTGCGCGTTCTCCCTCGCTTTCTCCATCGGGCGGGCCGCCTGCCGCCTCGTCGATCCGCTTCATGTTGTCGAGCAATTTGAGCAGATAGTGCAGCGTGTGCGTCATGTCTCCCGTCGAGAATTCATCGAGCGCCTGCGCGTAATAGTCATGAATACGCGGGACCGCCTCGCGGTGCCAGACCGCACGCCCATGCTCGGTCATGGTGATGCGGCGCGATCTCCGGTCACGGCCGTCCGGTGCGCTCGCGATATGGCCGTCGCGCTCCATACGGCCGATCAGGCCCGACAGATTCTGGCGACTCACCATCAGATAACGCGCGAGATCGCCCACACTCATGCCGTCGGGCACCTCCGGGCGCGAGAGGGCACCGAGGACGGCCCATTGCTGCGTCGTCAGGCCCAGACTTTCCACCGCTCGTGTACCTGTTTTGTGCAACATGTTGGCGCATTGATAGAGTCGGAAGAACAGCCGGTTTGCCAGCTCCATGCGCGTTATTTTCGTATTATTGCTAGGGTTTTCCATATCAATTTCTCCGCTTTCGCGTGCTTGCGCATCGTCGAGGTCGCGTCTAGTATACGTCAACATATTGACGTAATTTTATCGATGGGCCGGGATCTCCAAGGTCAACAAGGATACCGCGCCCACCTGTGACTCTGGAGGCGAGACATGCGGCGATTCGAGGGCAAGACGGTCATCGTGACGGGCGGTGGGGGCGGGATAGGCGGGGCGACGTGTCGCCGTTTCGCCAGTGAGGGCGCGGCGGTGGCGGTATTCGACCGCGATCTTGCGGCGGCCGAGCGCCGGGCGGGCGACATTGTGGCAGCGGGCGGACGTGCCCAGGCATTCGCATGCGACATCACGGTGCGTGATCAGGTCGATGCCGCCGTCGCTGCGGCATCGGCGGCGTTGGGGCCGGTGGATGTCCTGGTCAACAACGCCGGTTGGGACATTTTCAAGCCCTTCACCAAGACGACCCCGGCGCAATGGGAGTCGCTCATCGCGATCAACCTTGTGGGCGCGCTGCATATGCACCACGCGGTGTTGCCCGAGATGGTGGCACGGCGCAGCGGACGCATCGTAAACATCGCGTCGGACGCGGCGCGCGTCGGGTCGTCGGGCGAAGCGGTGTACGCCGCGTGCAAAGGTGGGCTCGTCGCGTTCTCGAAGACGCTTGCCCGCGAGCACGCGCGCCACGGCATCACCGTCAACGTGGTGTGCCCGGGGCCGACCGATACGGCGCTCTTTGCCGATTACAAGGAAGGCGCGGGCAATCCGGAAAAGCTGGTGGAAGCGTTCACCAAGTCCATTCCGCTCGGCCGCATCGGCCAGCCGGACGACCTGCCGGGGGCGATTGCCTTCTTCGCGAGCGACGACGCCTCGTTCGTCACCGGTCAGGTGCTGAGCGTATCGGGCGGCCTGACCATGTGCGGTTGATCCCGACTATTTCCCGATCTCTCTTATCGATATCACCATTGGCGCGCGTCGCGGCTTTCAGCGATACCCCACGACAGCGAGCGACGCGCAGCGGCAAGGAGCGACACCATGCAATACGAAGACATCCTGTATGAAGTGCGCAACGGCGCGGCGTGGATCACGATCAACCGTCCGGACAAGATGAACGCCTTTCGCGGGCGTACCTGCGACGAACTGATTCATGCCATCAACAAGGCCGGCTACGACCGCGAGATTGCCAGCATTGTGCTCGCCGGCACAGGCGAGAAAGCATTCTGCACCGGGGGCGATCAGTCGGCGCACGAGGGGCAGTACGACGGACGCGGCACCATCGGGCTGCCGATGGAGGAACTGCACAACGCCATTCGCGACGTGCCCAAACCCGTCATTGCCCGCGTGCAAGGCTATGCCATCGGCGGCGGCAACGTGATCTGCACCTTGTGCGACTTCACGATTGCGTCCGAGAAGGCCGTGTTCGGGCAGGTCGGCCCGAAGGTCGGCTCGGTTGATCCGGGCTTCGGTACCGCATTTCTCGCGCGCGTCGTCGGCGAGAAGAAGGCGCGTGAGATCTGGTATCTGTGCCGTCGCTATCCGGCGACGGAAGCGCTGGCGATGGGTCTCGTGAACACGGTCGTGCCGCACGATCAACTCGACGCGGAAGTTCAGAAATGGTGCGACGAGATTCTGGAGCGCAGCCCGACGGCGATTGCCATTGCGAAGCGCTCGTTCAACATGGACACGGCGCAACAGGCGGGCATCGCGGGCATGGGGATGTACGCGCTCAAGCTCTACTACGAGACGGAGGAGTCGCGCGAGGGCGTGCGTGCATTCCAGGAGAAGCGCAAGCCCGAGTTCCGTAAATACGCCAAATGAGCGAGGCGAACGCGATGCAGAATCCGTATCTCGACGACGATCTCGTTGCGCTGGCCGAGCACACGCGGCGATTCGCCCAGGCGCGCGTCGCCCCCGGCTTTCTCGAGCGTGACAAAACACGCGTGCTCGATCGCACGCTCATGCGCGAGATGGGGGAACTTGGCCTGATCGCGCCGGAGCTGCCGGAAGCCTTCGGTGGGCAGGGCATGGGGCGTCTCGCGGCGGGCGTGATACACGAAGCAATTGCGCGCGCGGACCTGAGCCTGTCGTATGTCAATCTGCTGGCCTCGCTCAATGGCCAGATTCTCGCGGCGCATGGGCAGCCTGAAGTCGTTTTGCCTTGGCTGCGCAAGCTCACGCGCGGCGAGACGTTGCTCGCGATCGCACTCACCGAGCCGCGCGGCGGGTCGGACGCCGCCAACTTGCGCATGCGGGCCGAATTCGACGGGACACATTACGTGCTCAACGGAGAAAAGACCTCCATCTCCGCCGCCGATCAGGCCGACGCCGCCGTTGTGTTCGCACGCACAGGCGACGTGGCGTCGGGTGCACGCGGCATCTCGGCGTTCCTCGTCCCGCTCGACTTGCCGGGTATCACTCGGCAACGCTTCGATTGCCATGGGCAGCGTGCCATCGGCCGCGGCTCGCTGTTCTTCGAGAACGTGAAGATCCCGGTCGACCACGTACTGGGCGCGCCGGGCGAGGGCTTCGTGCAAGTGATGCAGGGCTTCGACTTCTCGCGCGCGCTCATCGGCTTGCAGGTGCTGGCCGTCGCCCGCGCCTCGCTCGACGAGACTTGGGAATACGTGGCCCAGCGAGAAGCGTTCGGCAAACCGCTGTCGGCGTTTCAGGGCGTCTCGCATCCGCTGGCGGATTTCGACACGCAGGTCGAAGCGGCGCGTCTGCTCTGTCTTCAAACGCTGTGGCTCAAGGACCGCGGCCTGCCGCACAGCGCCGAGGCGGCCATGTGCAAATGGTGGGGGCCGAAGCTCGCTTACGACGTCATCCATCAATGCCTGCTGATGTTCGGCCATGGCGGTTACGACCGGGGCGTGATGGAGCAGCGTTTGCGCGACGTGCTCGGTTTCCAGATCGGTGACGGCACCGCGCAGATCATGAAGACGATCATCGCGCGCACGCGCGCCGGCCGGCAGGCAGTGCCGGTTTGACCGGCCGGCGGCTGGATGACATCCGCGACAGCATAGGAGACGATGCGATGGAGTTCGATGCGGTATTGCTTCCCCCTCGACGTGAGCACAGTGTGGCGCGCGGCTGGTGGCCCGAGCGCACAATCAACGACGCGCTCGACGCGGCGCTCGCGGCATGGCCCGACAAGGTGGCACTCACGGCGGTCTCGACGGCCACCGGGCAGACCACGCAACTGACCTACGCCGCGCTCGCCGATGCGGCGGAGCGTCTCGCGCTGGGTCTGTTGCGACGTGGCGTCGGACGCGGCGACGTGGTCGCGTGCCAACTGCCCAACGGCTGGCCGTTCGCGGTGACCTACTTGGCCTGCGCCCGTATCGGCGCGGTGCTCAATCCCCTCATGCACATCTTCCGCGAGCGCGAGCTGTCCTTCATGCTGCGCCATGGCGAGGCGAAAGTGTTCATCGTGCCGCAGCAGTTTCGCGGCTTTGATCACGCGGCGATGGCGCGCGCGTTGCAGCACGAGCTTGACGCGCTCCGGCATGTGATCGTCGTCGGGGAGGCTGCCGCAGAGGAGAGTTTCGACGCCGTGCTCATGGCAGGCGAACCTGCGGCGACCGACGCGGAGCGCGCGCAGATGCAGGCGTCGCGCGCGCGTCCGGACGACGTCATGCAATTGATGTACACGTCCGGCACCACGGGCGAGCCGAAGGGTGTGATGCACAGTGCGAACACCACGTTCTCGAACATCGACGCTTACGCGCAGCGCATGCGCCTCGGTTGCGACGACGTGATTCTGATGGGCTCGCCGCTCGCGCACCAGACCGGCTTCATGTACGGCCTGATGATGCCCATCATGCTCGGCGCGAGTGCGGTCATGCTCGACGTGTGGGACCCGTCGAACGCCGTGCGTCTGATCCAGGCGCACGGGGTGACATTCACGATGGCGTCCACCCCGTTTCTCACCGATCTGACCAAGACCGTGGCGGCTGGCGGCGAGACTGTGCCGAGCTTGCGCGCGTTCCTGTGCGCGGGGGCACCCATTCCCGGCCCGGTGGTCGAGCAGGCGCGCAAGGTACTCGGCGCGAAAATCGTGTCGGCGTGGGGCATGACCGAGAACGGCGCCGTGACGCTAACACGCCTGGAAGACGACGACACGCGCGCCTCCACGACGGACGGTTGTCCGCTGCCGGGTGTCGAGCTACGCGTGGTCGACGTAGACGATCATGACCTGCCCACAGGCGAAACCGGCCGTTTGCTCGTGCGCTCGTGTTCGAATTTCGGCGGCTATCTCAAGCGCGCGCAATGGAACGGCACCGACGCCGCCGGGTGGTTCGACACGGGCGATATGGCGTGGCTCGACGCCACAGGCTACGTGCGCATCGCCGGTCGCAGCAAGGACGTGATCATTCGGGGAGGCGAGAATATCCCCGTCGTCGAAATCGAGGCGCTGCTGTACCGCCATCCGGCGGTCGCGACAGTGGCCATCGTGGCGTATCCGGACGAGCGGCTCGGCGAACGCGCGTGTGCGGTGGTGGTGCCGCGCCCCGGGCAGTCGATCGATCTGCCCGCGCTCACCGCTTTTCTGGCGTCGCACAAGGTCGCCCGGCAGTATTGGCCGGAACGGCTCGAAGTGCGCGAGGCGCTGCCGACCACCCCCACGGGTAAGATACAGAAATTCAAATTGCGCGAGATGCTGCAGACGGGCGAGTGAAAGCCCGCACGCGGCGCGGCGTACTTCAAGGATGAAAGGTCGATGACATCGAAGGGACTGGATAGCGAATCGTTCGAGCTGTTGCTCGCCGCGGTGCAACGTTTCATTCGCGAGCGGCTGGTGCCCGCCGAGAACGACGTGGAAGAGCACGACGACGTGCCGGCCACGCTCGTCAATGAGATGAAGGAGATGGGCCTGTTCGGCCTGTCGATTCCCGAGGCATTCGGCGGCATCGGCTTGTCGATGACGCAGGAAGTGCGCGTGGCCTATGAGTTCGGGCAGACGTCGCTCGCATTTCGCTCGGTGTTCGGCACCAACGTGGGCATCGGCTCACAGGGCATCCTGATGGACGGTACCGAAGCGCAAAAGCGCGACCTGCTGCCGCGCGTGGCGAGTGGGGACCTGATCATGTCGTTCGCGCTCACGGAGCCTGACGCGGGATCGGACCCGGCCGCGCTCAAGACACGGGCCGTACTCGACGGCGACACCTATGTGCTCGATGGCGTGAAGCGCTTCATTACCAACGCACCGCGCGCCGGGGCGTTCACGCTGATGGCGCGCACGGGCGGCGAGGGCGCGGGCGGGATCTCGGCGTTCATCGTGCCGGCCGACACGCCGGGCCTGTCGCTGGGCAAGCCCGACAAGAAGATGGGGCAGCGCGGAACGAAGACGTGCGACGTCGTGCTGCAAGGCGCGCGCGTGCCGGCGGCGAACATCATCGGCGGCGAGGCGGGCAAGGGCTTCAAGACGGCGATGAAGGTCCTCGACCGTGGGCGCTTGCACGTGGCGGCGCTGGCGTGCGGCATGGCGCAGCGAATTCTCGACGAGTCCGTGGCCTATGCACGCGAACGCAAGCAATTCGGGCAGCGCATCGGCGACTTCCAGCTCGTGCAGGCGATGCTCGCGGACAGTCAGGCGGAACTGTACGCCGGATGGTCGATGGTGCAGGACTGTGCCCTGCGTTACGACGCGAAGCCCGAAGGCAAGCGCGACGCCGACGTCAGCACGCGGGCCTCGTGCGCCAAGCTGTTCTGCACCGAGATGGTCGGGCGCGTGGCCGATCGTGGTGTGCAGGTGCACGGCGGCGCGGGCTACATCAACGAATACAAGGTCGAGCGCTTCTATCGCGACGTGCGCCTGCTCCGTCTCTATGAAGGCACCACGCAAATTCAACAACTGATCATCGGGCGGGCCCTGATGCAGGACGATTGAGGTCGCGCGCACCGCTGGCGGTGCGCCGAGTCGTACACGCGGCGCATCATGCTGGTGCGCGTGATGTCAGGGCCGCACCGCCTTGCACTGCTGCGGTGCAACAGATTCCACTCGATTTTCGGGCATTTCCCATAGACAAACCACCTGTTCTGCGTTGACCAGCAACGCTTTGTCGAACTTTCTGCGTCACTTGGCACGCTTGTTGCATTAGTGTGTGTGCCAGCGGCAAAGACGTCGCCGGCCATGAATTCCGGTACGGCGTCAGGCGAGAGCGCCTGCGACGTACCCACAGGACAACGGCGTCCCTCCGTGCTTCGGCACGGTCGGACGCCGTTTTGTTTTTCGGGCGCTGCAAGCGCTGCAACAGGAGAAGACAGCATGCGCAAACCTCGTCTGGTCGTCATCGGCAACGGCATGGCCGGCATCCGCACGCTCGAAGAGCTGCTGGAAATCGCACCGCATCAGTACGACATCACCGTATTCGGTGCCGAGCCGCATCCGAACTACAACCGGATCCTGCTCTCGCCGGTGCTCGCCGGCGAGCAGTCGTTCGCCGACATCGTGCTCAATCCGCTCGACTGGTATGCCGAGAAGGGCATCACGTTGCATCTGGGCAAGGAAGTCACGCAGATCGATCGACCGCGCCGTGTCGTGCGTTGCGCCGACGGCACCGAGGCGCCGTACGACCGTCTGTTGATCGCCACCGGGTCCAGCCCGTTCATTCTGCCGGTGCCCGGCAAGGATCTCGATGGCGTGATCAGCTATCGCGACATTCGCGATACCGAGATCATGATCGAGACGGCGAGCATGAAGCGTCATGCGGTTGTGATCGGCGGCGGTCTGCTCGGCCTGGAGGCGGCCAACGGTCTCAAGCTGCGCGGCATGGACGTGACCGTCGTGCATCTGGCCGAGACGCTGCTCGAGCGCCAACTCGACAGTACGGCGGGCAAGCTGCTGCAACAATCGCTCGAAGCGCGCGGTCTCGCGTTCCGACTGTCGCATCAAACGGCAGCGATTCTTGACGACGGCAACGGCAACGTGCGGGCCGTGAAGTTCAGCAACGGCGAAGAAATTGACGCGGACCTCGTTGTCATGGCCGCAGGAATTCGGCCGAATACGACGCTGGCCGAAGCGGCCGGTCTGTATTGCGCCCGTGGCATTGTCGTGTCCGACACGCTGCAAACCTACGATCCGCGCATCTACGCGGTGGGCGAATGCGTGAGCCATCGCGGCGTAGCCTACGGTCTCGTGGCCCCGCTGTTCGAGCAGGCCAAGGTCTGCGCCAACCACCTCGCGCTCATGGGCATCGGCAGCTATCGCGGCTCGGTGCTGTCGACGAAGCTCAAGGTCACGGGCATCGACCTGTTTTCGGCGGGCGACTTTCTCGGCGGCGAAGGCACCGAGGAGATCGTGTTGTCCGATCCCGCGAGCGGCGTCTACAAGAAGCTGGTGATTCGCGACGACAAGCTCGTCGGCGCGTGTCTGTACGGTGACACGGCTGACGGCGCCTGGTACTTCAAGCTGTTGCGCGACGGGCGTGCGCTGGGCGAGTTGCGCAGCAGCATCATGTTCGGCGAGTCGAGTGTGGGCGACGTCGGCACGCAAGGGCAGAACCGCGCGTCGGCCATGTCCGATACCGATGAAGTGTGCGGCTGCAACGGCGTGTGCAAGGGCACGATCGTCAAGGCGATCACCGAGAAGGGCTTGTTCACGCTCGATGAGGTCAAGAAGCATACGAAGGCTGCCAGCTCGTGCGGTTCGTGCGCCGGGCTGTGCGAACAGATCCTGATGAGCACGCTGGGCTCGACCTACGACGCGACACCGAAGGAGAAGGCGGTGTGCGGTTGCACGGATCTGTCGCACGCCGACGTGCGTCGCGCGGTGCGTGAGCATCACCTCACGTCCCATCGTGCCGCCTTCGACTTCCTCGAATGGCGCACGCCCAACGGGTGCGCCACGTGCCGTCCCGCGCTGAACTACTACATGCTCAGCACGTGGCCGAAGGAAGCCGTTGACGATCCGCAAAGCCGCTTCGTCAACGAGCGCGTGCACGCCAACATCCAGAAGGACAACACGTTCTCCGTCATCCCGCAGATGAAGGGCGGCGTGACGAACCCGAGCGAGCTGCGCCGCATCGCCGACGTGGCGGACAAGTACCAGATTCCGATGGTCAAGGTCACGGGCGGTCAGCGTATCGATTTGCTCGGCGTGAAGAAGGAAGATCTCGTAAGCGTCTGGCGCGACCTCGGTATGCCGTCAGGGCATGCCTACGGCAAGTCGATCCGCACCGTGAAGACGTGCGTGGGCAGCGAATTCTGCCGCTTCGGCACGCAGAACAGCACGCAGATGGGCATTGATCTGGAGACCATGCTCGCGAACATGTGGTCGCCCCACAAGGTCAAGCTGGCCGTGTCCGGCTGCCCGCGCAATTGCGCCGAGGCCGGGATCAAGGACGTGGGTGTGATCGCGGTCGACTCGGGGTGGGAGCTGTATGTCGGCGGCAACGGCGGCATCAAGACCGAAGTCGCGCAGTTCCTCGTCAAGGTGAAGACCGCCGACGAGGTCAAGGAGTACACGGGCGCGTTTCTCCAGCTCTATCGCGAGGAAGCCTATTACCTCGACCGCACGGTGCATTACCTCGACCGGGTGGGCCTCGACTACGTGAAGCAACGCGTGGTGAACGATGCCGCCAATCGTCGCGCGCTGTACGAACGGTTGCTCTTCTCGCTCGATGGCCTGCCCGACCCGTGGCAAGCGCGTATCAACGGGGCGCAAGCCAATGAATACCGTCCGCTGACCTCGACCGTGCCGATGAGCGTCGAGCCCGCGACTGCCTGAGGAGAACACCATGACGCAATCCAAACCGATCTGGCTGCATGTCTGCGACGTGGACGCGATTCCGCGCCTGGGCACGCGCGTGCTGACCCATCCGAGCGGCGACATCGCCCTTTTTCGCGCCGAGAGCGACAAGGTTTTTGCGTTGCGCGACAAGTGCCCACACAAGGGCGGTGCGCTCTCGCTGGGCATCGTGCACGGCGAGAAGGTCACGTGCCCGCTGCACGCCTGGAACATTGACCTGACGACCGGCGAAGCCTGCGCACCCGATGTGGGCTGTGCAGAGCGCTTCGCCGTGCGGATCGACGCGGGCGAGGTGTATGTGTCGCTCGACGAGGCGATCGGTACCGAGGTGAGCGCGGCGACGGCTGCCGCTTGACCCGCTACCCCCGCCCCCCTGACCCCTCGCGATTGCCGGAGCCCCCCATGACAACCCTCACGCAAACCACCTGCTGCTACTGCGGCGTCGGTTGCGGCATGCTCGTCGAGAGCGACGGCGAGCGCATCGTCGATGTGCAGGGCGACCCGGCGCATCCGGCGAACTTCGGGCGTCTGTGCAGCAAGGGCATGACGTTGCCGCTCACCGCGCAGTCGCTTGCCGGACGCGTGCTGACGCCTGAGTTGCGCACCACGCGCGACGCCGAGCGCGCGCCCGCCAGTTGGGACGACGCGCTGGAGACGGTGGCGTCGCGCTTCGCCGACGTTATCCGTCGGCATGGCCCGGACGCCGTCGCCTTTTACGTGTCAGGACAGTTGTTGACCGAGGACTACTACGTCTTCAACAAGCTCGCCAAGGGGCTGGTGCGCACCAACAACATCGACACGAACTCGCGACTGTGCATGTCGAGCGCCGTGAGCGCCTACAAGATGGCGCTCGGCGCAGACGGGCCGCCCACCTGCTACGACGATCTCGAAGCGGCCCGCACCGTGCTGTTCGCCGGCAGCAACATGGCCTACGCGCACCCGGTGCTGTTCCGTCGACTCGAAGCGGCCAAGGCGGCCGATCCGTCGATTCGCTGGATCGTCGTCGATCCGCGCCGCACCGATACGGCGGCGATGGCCGATCTGCATCTGGCCATCGTGCCGGGCACCGACGTTGCGCTCTTTCACGGCATGCTGCACCACCTGATCTGGGAAGGACGCATCGACCGGCGCTACATCGACGCCCATACCGAAGGCTTCGATGCCCTCAAGCAGATGCTGCGCGGCTATACCCCGCAACTGGTGGCCGACATCTGCGGCATCGAAGAATCGGCGTTGCGTCAGGCGGCCGACTGGTTTGGCGAGAGCCCGGCGGCGCTGTCGCTTTATTGCATGGGGCTGAATCAATCGAGCCACGGCACCGAAAAAAATCTCGCGCTCATCCATCTGCATTTGGCCACCGCGCAGATCGGACGCCCGGGCGCCGGGCCGTTTTCGCTCACCGGTCAGCCCAATGCGATGGGGGGGCGTGAAGTGGGCGGGCTGGCCACCATGCTCGCCGCGCATCGCGAGATCGGCAACGCGGCGCATCGCGCCGAGGTCGAGCGCCTTTGGGGCGTGCAGGGGCTGTCGGACCGGCCGGGCCTGCCGGCTGTGGAGATGTTCGACGCCGTGCGCGACGGCCGTATCAAGGCGATCTGGATCGCGTGCACGAACCCCGTGCATTCGATGCCGGACAGCGAGCGCGTGCGTGAAGCGCTCGCCGCTGCGGAGTTCGTGGTGGTGCAGGAGGCGTTTCACCAGACCGACACCGTTCCTTATGCCGACGTGCTGCTGCCCGCAACGAGCTGGGGCGAGAAGGCGGGCACGGTCACGAACTCGGAGCGGCGTATCTCGCGCGTGCGGGCCGCCGTCTCGGCGCCGGGAGAGACCCGGGCCGACTGGTGGATTGCCAGCGAGGTCGCCCGGCGTCTTGCACCCAAGCTCGACGCGTCGCCCGAACCGTTCGCGTTCTCGTCCATCGAGGCCATCTTCGACGAGCATCGCGCGCTCACCGTGGGACGCGACCTCGACATCGGCGGTATCGATTACGCGCTGCTCGAGCAGCGCGGACCGCAACATTGGCCGTTTCCGGCCGGCGCGGCGCAAGGCGTTGCGCGCCGCTACGAGGACGGCGTGTTCGCTACGAGCGACGGACGTGCACGTTTTCATGCGTTCGAATATCAACCCGTGGCCGAGCCGATCAATGCCCGCCATCCGCTGCGACTGATTACCGGCCGCCTGCGCGATCAGTGGCACGGCATGAGCCGCACGGGGCGTGTGGGGCAGTTGTTCGAGCACGCCCCCGAGCCGGCGCTCACCATGCATCCGGCCGACGCGGCGCGTCGAAGCCTGCGTGCGGGCGATGTCGTGCGGCTATCGAGCCGTCGCGGCGAGCGGGTGTTGACGCTGGCGGTGAGCGACGACGTCGCCTCGGGCACGGTGTTCGTGCCGATGCACTGGAGCGGGCAGTTTCTCGGCGGCGGGGGCGTGAACGACACGACCCTCGGCGCCGTCGACAAGTATTCGAAGCAGCCCGAACTGAAGCACGCCGCCGTGCGCGTCGATCCGCTCGCACTGCCGTGGCGGGTGGCGGCGGTGCGGCGCGGCGACGCCCTGCAATTGCACGCGGCGGTGCAGCCATTGTTGGCCGAGCGTCGCTTCGCGACGGTGCGTCTGGAGGGCGACGACCGGATCGTGGTCATGGCCGCCGACAGCGAGCCGGACGCCGATTGGCTGGAGCGCCTGCACACGGCGCTGGCTCTGCCGCGCGACGAATCGCTGCTGGAGTATCGCGATGCGCGCCGGTCGATGACCAAACGCGTGGCATGGTGCGACACCTTGATCGATGGCGTGCTGGTGGCGGGCAGTGAAGCCGATGTCGCCGCGTCGACGTCGCTACTCGCGCGTGTTCGCGAAACGTCTCCCTGGACGCGCGCGCGCCATGCGGTCTTCGTGGCCGACAGCGGGCCGGCGGTTCCACGCGATCGCACGGTGTGCCAGTGCAAGTCCGTGACGGCGTCGAGCATCAACGCGGCGATCGGTGCGGGAGCGGACGTCGCACAGCTCAAGGCGAGGCTCGGCTGCGGGACGGTCTGCGGCTCGTGTGTGCCGGAGTTGCAGCGCATGTGCGCGGCGCCGCTCAACGCTGCGACGCAGCCGCGCGCGACGAATGTCGCTTGAGCCCGGGACATGGACAGCGCATCGTGAAGGTACCGACTGGATTTGAATTGGGCGACATGCAGACCATCGAGGAATTGAGGGAGAACGATCATGAACAACGGCAAAGTCACCCTGCTGAGCGCCGGTCCCGGCGCGCTGGATCTGCTGACGTTGCGCGCGGCACGCGTGCTCGGCGAAGCCGACGTGCTGCTCGTCGACGATCTGGCCAATCCGGAGATCGCCACGCTCGCGCCGCAGGCCCGCGTGATTGCCGTGGGCAAACGCGGCGGCTGCCGCTCGACGCCACAGGCGTTCATCGAGCGGCTGATGTGCCGCTTTGCGCGACGTGGCTCGCACGTGGTGCGCGTGAAGGGGGGCGACGCGCTGATGTTCGGGCGTGCGGGCGAGGAAATCTCGGCGCTGCGTCGCGCGGGGGTGCCGGTGGAGATCGTCAACGGGGTGTCGTCGGCGTTCGCGGCGGCGGCCGGTTTGGGGATGTCGCTCACCCATCGAGACCACTGTGCGGGCGTGACGTTCGTCACCGCGCACCGGCAGGACGGCAGTGCCCCCAACTGGGCGGCGCTCGCGGCGACCGGCACCACGTTGGCGATCTACATGGGCCTGCATCGGGTCGAGGAACTGAGCGAAACGCTACTGGCGCATCTCGATGCGGCAACCCCGGCGGGGGCGGTCCAGTGGGCGGGCTCGCCGCAAGAGCGGCGAATGGTCACGTCGCTGGGCCGGCTGGCGGCCGACATTCGCACCGCGGGGTTTGCCAGTCCGACTATCCTGCTCGTGGGCGGCGCGGTCGGTGAAGCGGCGCTCGCGGCGGTCGAACCGAGCACGGCAACGGGTGTCGATGAGAGGGATGCCGCCGCGGACACGGTGCGCGACGTCATCGCCAGAGCGGCCTGATGCGTTGTATCTTCACTACCTATACTGAACAGCGCGTGTTCGATTAGCACAAGAGACGTCGCCGACGGGGCGCAGCCGATGCAGCCCCGCAACGGCGACGCGGATGGAATTTCACTGACCGGCCGAGCGCATTGGCCCCCACGAACTTGCCGAAAACACCGGATGCCGGGGACGTCGATCCTCAGGCCGACACGCCCCGCAAAGCAGCAGCGCCTGCCGCCCCTGTCACGACAGCGGGGGCGCACGGCATGCTGCGCGTGCTGCTCGTCACCGATACCGACAAGCCGATTGGCGAGTTGCGGACTGCGCTCGCGCGTCTGGGGTGCGAGATGCTGGTGGAAGTCGCCAAGCCGCAGGCGCTGCCGCGTGTGGTGGAGAGCGAGCGCCCGGACGTCGTCATCATCGATACCGAATCGCCGTCGCGCGACACGCTGGAACAACTCGCGGTGATGAACGCGGCGGCGCCGCGTCCGGTGCTGATGTTTTCGGCCGACGGCAATCAATCGCTGATTCGTGCGGCCGTCGATGCCGGGGTGACGGCATACTCCGTCGAGGGACTGGCGGCAGACCGGCTCGCGCCGATTCTCGAAGTGGCGCTTGCGCGCTTCGCCCATGAGGAAAAGCTGCGCGCACGACTGGCCAAGGCCGAGACCGAACTGGCCGACCGAAAGCTGATCGACCGCGCCAAGCGGCTGCTGATGGACCGACGCAAGATTTCCGAGCAGGAGGCCTACGCCATCCTGCGCAAACGGGCGATGGATCAGGGCGAGAAG
Organism: Pandoraea sp. XJJ-1; assembly: GCF_026802345.1. Lineage (NCBI taxonomy): Bacteria > Pseudomonadati > Pseudomonadota > Betaproteobacteria > Burkholderiales > Burkholderiaceae > Pandoraea > Pandoraea sp. XJJ-1. The sequence goes on along the minus strand of NZ_CP113827.1, from coordinate 3,994,745 downwards.
CTCGTCGAAGTGGCGCGCCAGCTCGTCTCGATTGCCGAATTACTGGGATAGACACTGCTCATGTCGACGTCATCATGGTTGACTTCTGACGCGCAATGGCCGGACGGCGTGCCAGAGAAACGTCATCTGCGCGTGGGGTTCATCGCGCTGTCCGATGCGGCGCCGCTGATCGTCGCGAAGCGTCTGGAGCTGGGGCACGAACATGGACTGACCCTGGAGCTGAGCCGCGAGTCGTCGTGGGCGGCCGTGCGCGACAAGCTGCTCACGGGCGAGCTGGATGCCGCGCACTCGCTGTATGGCCTTGTGTACGGGGTGCAGTTGGGCATTGGCGGCCCGCGTGAAGACATGGCCGTGCTCATGGTGCTCAATCGCAACGGGCAGGCGGTGACGGTCACGCCGTCGCTGGGCGAGGCGATGGCGCGCACGGGCGACTTGCGCGCGGCGCTGGCGTCGCTCGGGCGCAAGCCGGTTTTCGCGCAGACGTTCCCGACAGGCACGCACGCGATGTTCCTCAATTACTGGTTTGCCGCGCAGGGCATCGATCCGCTCACCGAGATCTCCAGCATCGTGATTCCCCCGGCGCATATGGTCGCCGCGATGGAAGAGGGCGGGCTCGACGGGTTTTGCTGCGGCGAGCCGTGGCATGCCGTGGCCCAGGCGCGCGGGCTGGGGCGCACGGTCGTGGTGTCGAGCGACATTTGGCCCAATCACCCGGAGAAGGTGCTGGCCTGCCGCCGGGACTTTGTGTCGCGCTATCCGAAAACGGCACAGGCGCTGGTGCGCACGCTGCTCAGCGCGTGCCGCTGGCTGGATATGCCCGGGCATCGGGCGGAAGCGGCGGGATGGTTGGCGGAGCCGGCGTGGGTCGGGGCGCCACGCGACCTGATCGCGGCGCGTCTGCTGGGCGACTTCGGCCGCCTGCAAGGACGGCACGCGTTGCTGCCCGTGAGCTTCTTCGACGAGGGCGTGGTGAATTACCCGCACCCTTCGGATGGCATGTGGTTCATCGCGCAATATCGGCGTTGGGGCATGGTGGGCGATGCGGCGGTGGCCGGTGCCGCGCAAACGGCGGCAGCGGTGAGCCAGACGGCGCTGTTCGAGGCGGCGGCACGTGCCGAGGCCGTGCCGGTGGAGGCCACGCCAGCGCACGAGGTGCTTTGCGACGGCAAGGCCTGGGATGCGGCCGTCGCCGGCGATTTACGCGCGTACGTCGATGGATTCGATATTCGGGCCCGGTGATGTCGACCGGCGTGGCGACCGGATCAGACCTTTTTGACGAATTCCGATTTCAGGCTCATGGCGCCAAAGCCGTCGATCTTGCAATCGATATCGTGGTCGCTGTCCACCAGCCGAATGTTCTTCACCTTGGTGCCCATCTTGATCACGCCGCCCGACCCCTTTGGCTTCAAGTCCTTGATAACGGTCACCGTATCGCCATTCTGCAGAAGGGTTCCGGTGGCGTCGCGATAGACGCGTTCGGTGGGTTCCGTTGATGCGGCAGCCTGGGCCGACCATTCATGCGCGCACTCGGGGCAAATGTAGACACCCCCGTCTTCGTACGTGAATTCGGAGTTGCATTTCGGGCAAGCGGGCAAAGTACTCATGTCGATGGGTCCTGAAAGGCCGACGAAGGCGATCAAAGCGCGAAATTATATCGCGGTCGGCGGATTCGCCCGGGCAGTGGTGTTCCCGCGGCAGGGCGCCGCGATCGCGGTCGGGCTTCGATGACATCCCTAATTGATTCAAGTAACCGGATTACGGACACTCGAACGATCGATAATGCAAATTCGATGTTAGTCCCGCCAACGCCCTCTGTTCGTATTCTATGGTCGACGAGACCCGCTTCCCAATCCGCAAGGAATGCCCCCCGGGCGCCTGTACCTGTGATCGGGATAGCCTCATGCAAGACCCGCACGGTGATCGCCGCCTCCTACTGTTGACGCAGGCGGAGGAGAAACGGCTGATCGCGCGCATCGAAGCCGTGACCAGTTACGCCGATCTGCAACGCGTAGCTGACCTGATGCAGGCCCAGCTCGGGATTTCGCTGCAGATCGCGCCGAGTGTGAACGAAGTCCGGACGGTCCGCGGCATCAGCATTCGGTTGGTGGCCAAACCGGGCCTTTGCCGGAAGCTCCACGCGTCGATTCCCGCCGCCGTTCGCCGATGCCTCGATAGTCGTCCCGGTATCGCCTACGCGATCCTGGATGCGCACGATTTGCTAGGTGGCGGTCAATGACGCCGTGACGGCGGGGCTCAGTCACGCTGGACGGTCTTCCTCGCTTGTCGAGCACGCGCAGGCACAATCAGCGACTTGCGCAAGTTGCGTATCGCAACTATATTGGTTGCGATACGCAACTGATAGGGGGTGAGATATGGATATCGTCGATCTACCTGGCAAGGCTCGCGAAGCGGAGATTCTGGAACTCCGCGACTTCTCGCGTCGACTGGTTCGCGAACTCGGCTTCATGCGAACGACGCTGGCCGACAGCGATCTCGCGCCGTCGGCGGTTCACGCCATCATCGAGATCGGGGCGACGCCCGGAATCAGTGCCAAGGACCTGGGCAACCTGCTGCGGCTGGATAAATCGAACACGAGCCGGCAAGTGGCGAAGCTCGAGGCCAGCGGGCTCGTGAGGCGCACGACGGCAAGCAACGACGCGCGTGCCTCCGAACTCTCTCTGACCGAAGCGGGGCAGCGGCTTCGCAGCAAGATCGACCGCTTTGCTACCGATCAGGTGTCCAGCGCGCTGCGGCGCATCGTGCCCGCGGATCAGGCGGCCCTGGTCCGGGCGCTTGCCCTGTACGCGGACGCGCTCGCACAGGACAACTCGGCCAAAGGCGTGATCGAGGGGGAAGTCTCCGCACAAGTGGTCGAAGGCTATCAGCCGGGGTGTATCGGCGACATTGCCAGCCTGCACGCGCGCTTTTACGCAGAGCACTGGGGGTTTGGCGTGTTTTTCGAGAAGAAGGTGGCAACGGAACTGGCGGCGTTCGCCAGCGGGTTGCCCGCCGACGGCAAAGCGCTGTGGCGCCATGTGGAGAATGGGCGCACGCTGGCCTCGCTCGCGATCGACGGCGACCTTGCTACCGGTGTCGCGCATTTGCGCTGGTTCATCGTCGACGATTCGATGCGTGGGTCCGGGGTTGGGCGGCGTCTGATGGCGCAGGCCATGGCCTTCGTCGACGCGCGCTATCGCGAAACGTACCTATGGACGTTCAAGGGGCTCGATGCCGCGCGGCATTTGTACGAGTCGTTCGGCTTTGCGCTGACCGACGAATCGGAAGGCGAGCAATGGGGGAGCCGGGTTGTCGAGCAACGGTTCTGTCGTCGTGCGGGTAGTGCGCCGTCATAGCGCTCGCGCCCTCAGGCTGCCGGGGGTGGTCCAATGCCGGCGTGCGCCATTTACGATGCATCGGCGGTCCAGGAGCTGCCGCTATCGCGCCGCCACGATCACATGCGCCTGAATTTTGCCAGCGACCGGACCGTTGCCGTGGCGCTGGGCTATCGCCTGCGTTGCCCGCTCGGTGGCGAGTTGAAGCAAGCTGGCGTCGCGCGCTTCGATTTCGTTGCGCAGCGGCGTTCCGAGGCAATAGGCCGTGGCGACGTCGCGCGCCGAGGCCCCGTAACTCACCTTCTCGCGAGTTTCGATCGTCATGTGGACGAACCCGGCGTGGCTTAGGTCCTCCCGGATGCGTGCGACATCGTAATATCCGTGCGGCGTGCGCGCGAGGAATCTTGGCGGGTCGTGCGGAAACAACGCGCCGATGGCTTGAGTGATCTCGTCGGCGAAGGCATTCTCTTCGATGCGATCCCATACGGTGAAGACGAAGCGGCCGCCCGGCGTCAGCATGCGACGCGCCTCGGCATAGCCGGCGGCTCTATCGGGAAAAAACATCGCGCCAAATTGGCAGCAAACGACGTCGAACGATGCATCGTCAAACGGTAGGGCGAGCGCATCGGCCTGCGTCCATTCGATCCGGGCGTCGGTCGGTTGCCTGCCGGCCGCATAGTCGAGCATTGGCTGATTGAGATCGGTGACCACGTAGCGCACGTCAGCGCCGAGCTTCGGCGCGAGCGCTCGCGTGAGCGCACCGCTGCCGGCGGCGGTCTCCAGGATGGATTTGGGCGAGGTGGCAGCGACAATCGCTGCCGTATCCACGGCGTAGGTCTCGAAGATCAACGGCACCATCAGCGTGTCGTAGCACTTCGGAATCGACCCTGCAAATACCTTGTCGGGCTCGAGCATGATGCCCCCTTGAATGCACTGACGATGGCCCCGGGTTACCCAACCGCCTGTTCATTCTAGGCGGACCAAGGCCAGCCCGTTGCCGCATTCGTCGGCGAGAAGGATCACCTGGAATGACAAAAGCCCGTCGACCTTGCGGCCGACGGGCTTTCGAATTTGGTTGCGGGGACAGGATTTGAACCTGTGACCTTCGGGTTATGAGCCCGACGAGCTGCCAGACTGCTCCACCCCGCGTCTGAGAACTGAATAATACGAGAGTTCCGCGCATCGTGTCAAGCATTTATGACATTAAATTTATGGACCTCGGAAAAACATGCGCGACGTGTGCATTTTCGCCGCGTCCCGCGCGCACGCCGTATCACTCGGAAGTGAACGTCGTGGCGGCGCTCACCAGCGGATCGTGGCGCCCGCCTGCACGGAGTGGGCGAGCGACGCCGGGTTCAGGCCGCGCTTGTAGCCGACGTCCAGATCGAGGTCCTTCGTCGGGCTGTAGATCGCGCCGACCAGCGCGTAAGCGGGCTTTGTCCGGGTCGTGGCGTCCGGATTGGTCGCGAGACCGATGTCGGCAACCAGGCGCACAGTGTCCGTCGCGCTGAAAAGCACGGCCGTGGACGCGTTCCACAGGCTCTGTCGGTTGCCGGTGCCGTTGTTGTTCCACGTATAGCCGGCGTTGGCGAGGAATGTCCAGCGATCGAGGTTGTATTGCATCAACAGATTCGCGCCGGTGGTCGCGCGCCCGTTGCCGAGGCCGCGATCCTGGCTGGCCGTCGGCAGCGAGACGAACGGCTTGAGGCCGAGGCTCCACTGATCGGTTTCGAGAAAGCGCCATTTGGCTTGCAACTGGAGGTCGGTGACGCCGCTGGTCCAGCCAGCGCCATCGGGTCGCGTGCGCTGGTAGGGCGCCTGGATGGCGACGTCGAGGTTGGGCATCACACCGTACGTCAGCGTGTTGTTCCATTGTTGCTGGCGGGCGCTCGGCATGGTTATCCACTCGCTGTTCAGCTCGAGTTGCCAGTTGCCGGTGTCCTGTGTGCCGGTGTCGTCCGTTACAAGCGGGTTGGTGGCGTGACCGGTAAGCGGCGCGAGCGCTGCGGCAAGCATCAGAAACTTCTTCATTGAAAACTCCTGCGGGGCGATTGATGTGTCCCGGTGCGAAAGACTGAAAATCCGTCGCGCGGATCGTACGGGGGGCATGTGACACGGTCAACCGAAACCCGCCGAATGTGCGGTATTCGAGATTCGTGTCTTGGGAGCGTTGCTCGTTGACGGGGCTTCGTGGTGGGAGGTAGGGAGGTAGGTAGGGGATAGAGGCGTGGAGACGTGGAGAGGCGCGGAGGTGGAGATGTGAGGGTGAAGAGGCGCACGAAAGGGACGCCGAGGCTGCCTACATCGTGTATCGAGTGGTAGACTTCGGGCCCATTTTTAGCGGGGCCGGGCGCACCGCCGCCGACTCACCATGCAAGCCAGAAGTCATCTCATTTTCGGTATCGGCGCAACTTGGCTGATGCATCGCACCGGGTGGGCCGCCAGCGTCCACGCCTGGCCCTTGACGCTCGTTGGCGCATTGCTGCCCGACATCGATCACCCGAAGAGCATGCTGGGACGCCGAGTCGCACCGGTGTCGCTCTTGGTCTCCGGTCTCTTCGGCCATCGTGGCATGACGCATTCGCTGCTGCTGCCGATCCTGGCGGTCGTGGGCTGCCTGTATGGCTGGGGCCATGTGCCGGCGTGGATGCTTGCGTTGGCGGCCGGATATTTGTCACATCTGCTGGCCGATTGGCTCACGCCGTCCGGCGTGCCGCTGTGCTGGCCGTTGCGAACGCGCTTCCGTTCGCCGCTTTACGTGACGACGGGGTCGGCGGCAGAGTGGTGCGTGGCCGCGGCACTCGCGTTCGCCATGTGGCGATGGTGGTGAGTGCGCACGGACGCGCCGGCGGAATCAGCGGAATCAGTGGTAGCGGCGTCGGCTGACACGGCTAACTCGGCTGACAGGCCCGCGAGTCGGCCCGCGCGGATGTCGGTCAGCGCCAGAACAACGGCGGCTCGTCCATGAGGGCAACCTGTTCGCGAAGCTCCAGGATGCGGTCCTGCCAGTAGCGCTGCGTGTTGAACCAAGGAAAGGCGGCGGGGAACGCCGGATCGTCCCAGCGCCGGGCCAGCCAGGCGCTATAGTGCAGCAGGCGCAGCGTTCGCAAGGCTTCTGTGAGATGCAGCTCGCGCGGGTTGAAGTCGGCAAAGTCCTCGTAGCCGGAGAGGACTTCATCGAGCTGGACCGTCATCTCTTCGCGCGTGCCCGAAAGCAGCATCCACAGATCCTGCATCGCCGGCGCCATGCACGTATCGTCGAAATCGACGAAGTGCGGGCCGGCATCGGTCCACAAGACGTTGCCGCCGTGGCAGTCGCCGTGTACGCGCAGCAGTTTCACGTCTCCAGCCCGCTCGTAAGCGCGCGCGACACCGGCGAGCCCCAGGTCGACAATACTGCGCCAGGCGTCGCGCAGGTCGTTCGGAATGAAGTCGCTCGCCCACAGGTAGTCGACCGGGGTGTGTCCGTACGTGTCGATGTCCAGGGTGATGCGGTGCCGGAACGGCTGGATGGCGCCGACTGCGTGGATACGGCCGAGAAAGCGACCGAGCCAATTGAGCGTGTCGGGATCCTGCAGTTCGGGGGCTCGGCCGCCGCGTCGAGGGAAGAGGGCGAAGCGGAAACCGTTGAAATGGTGCAGGGTCGTGCCTTGCGTCTCGAGCGGGGCAACGACCGGAATCTCCTGATGGGCGAGCGCTTGTGTGAAGGCGTGCTCCTCCAGGATGGCGTCGTCGGTCCAGCGCTGGGGGCGATAGAACTTCGCGATGAGCGGAGGGCCGTCTTCCATCCCTACCTGATAGACGCGGTTCTCATAACTGTTGAGGGCGAGCAGGCGCCCGTCGCTGAAATAGCCAAGCTGCTCGACGGCGGCAATGACGGTGTCGGGCAGGAGGGTGGAGAAAGGATGCGCGGGCGCGGAGGCGTCCTGTGAAAGATCAGTGTTCATGGGCGCTATTGTGCCAAAGGCGGTGCGACGGGCGCCGGTACTCTTCTCTATAGCGTCTGGATACAGATAGGACGCGGTGGGACAGGGACGCGAAAACGCAGAAAATTGCATCGCCTTCAAAAAAGTTTCACAAAGGGCTTGCGCGGTTCGTCGAACCTGTCTAATATTCCGTCTCTCGCAACGACGGCGACGCAGCGAAAGCGGCGAAGCGGTGGGGGCGGCGGGCTGGAAAGCCCGGTGGTTGGTGGTTTTGGAGCTGGTGAGTTGCTACGGCGACGAGCGAAGAAGGCGAAAAAAACTGTTGACGACGACGAGAAGCTGCGACATAATCTTGCTTCTCTGCTGCAGATGCAGCGACGCAGAAAACGAAGCGACGGCGCGGTAAGTGTGCGACGAAGCGAAGTTCGATGCGATTGATCTTTAAAAACTAGACAACCGATAAGTGTGGGCACTCGATGAATAGTGCGTCTGCTTCGGCAGATAAGCTTTAAATTTATTGAGGCTCACATAAGTAATAGGTAAGTTAAGTAATTAACTTGTCAGCATACTTTGAGAGCGACCGGTTCGAGTGATTTATCACGAAAAACCGAAAACAGTAACAGGTTTAAACTGAAGAGTTTGATCCTGGCTCAGATTGAACGCTGGCGGCATGCCTTACACATGCAAGTCGAACGGCAGCACGGGTGCTTGCACCTGGTGGCGAGTGGCGAACGGGTGAGTAATACATCGGAATGTACCTTGTAGTGGGGGATAGCTCGGCGAAAGCCGGATTAATACCGCATACGCTCTGAGGAGGAAAGCGGGGGACCTTCGGGCCTCGCGCTACAAGAGCAGCCGATGTCAGATTAGCTAGTTGGTGGGGTAAAAGCTCACCAAGGCGACGATCTGTAGCTGGTCTGAGAGGACGACCAGCCACACTGGGACTGAGACACGGCCCAGACTCCTACGGGAGGCAGCAGTGGGGAATTTTGGACAATGGGCGAAAGCCTGATCCAGCAATGCCGCGTGTGTGAAGAAGGCCTTCGGGTTGTAAAGCACTTTTGTCCGGAAAGAAATCCTCTGGGTTAATACCTCGGGGGGATGACGGTACCGGAAGAATAAGCACCGGCTAACTACGTGCCAGCAGCCGCGGTAATACGTAGGGTGCAAGCGTTAATCGGAATTACTGGGCGTAAAGCGTGCGCAGGCGGTTTTGTAAGACGGATGTGAAATCCCCGGGCTTAACCTGGGAACTGCATTCGTGACTGCAAGGCTAGAGTATGGCAGAGGGGGGTAGAATTCCACGTGTAGCAGTGAAATGCGTAGAGATGTGGAGGAATACCGATGGCGAAGGCAGCCCCCTGGGCCAATACTGACGCTCATGCACGAAAGCGTGGGGAGCAAACAGGATTAGATACCCTGGTAGTCCACGCCCTAAACGATGTCAACTAGTTGTTGGGGATTCATTTCCTTAGTAACGAAGCTAACGCGTGAAGTTGACCGCCTGGGGAGTACGGTCGCAAGATTAAAACTCAAAGGAATTGACGGGGACCCGCACAAGCGGTGGATGATGTGGATTAATTCGATGCAACGCGAAAAACCTTACCTACCCTTGACATGTACGGAATCCTGCTGAGAGGTGGGAGTGCTCGAAAGAGAACCGTAACACAGGTGCTGCATGGCTGTCGTCAGCTCGTGTCGTGAGATGTTGGGTTAAGTCCCGCAACGAGCGCAACCCTTGTCCTTAGTTGCTACGCAAGAGCACTCTAGGGAGACTGCCGGTGACAAACCGGAGGAAGGTGGGGATGACGTCAAGTCCTCATGGCCCTTATGGGTAGGGCTTCACACGTCATACAATGGTCGGTACAGAGGGCTGCCAAACCGCGAGGTGGAGCTAACCCCAGAAAACCGATCGTAGTCCGGATCGCAGTCTGCAACTCGACTGCGTGAAGCTGGAATCGCTAGTAATCGCGGATCAGCATGTCGCGGTGAATACGTTCCCGGGTCTTGTACACACCGCCCGTCACACCATGGGAGTGGGTTTTGCCAGAAGTAGGTAGCCTAACCGTAAGGAGGGCGCTTACCACGGCAGGATTCATGACTGGGGTGAAGTCGTAACAAGGTAGCCGTAGGGGAACCTGCGGCTGGATCACCTCCTTTCTAGAGCATGCACTGGAAGTTGAGTGTTCACGCTTATCGGTTGTTGACTGCGTAGATCTAAGTCGGGTCTGTAGCTCAGGTGGTTAGAGCACCGTCTTGATAAGGCGGGGGTCGAAGGTTCAAGTCCTTCCAGACCCACCAAACTCTTTCCACCGACGCCTGGTAGAAAGAAATCTGGCTGAGGCAAGGCACAAAAGGCCGCCGCATACATCGGTATGCAAGGTTTTTTGTAACGCCGCATCAGACTGATTTGGGGGGCATAGCTCAGCTGGGAGAGCACCTGCTTTGCAAGCAGGGGGTCGTCGGTTCGATCCCGTCTGCCTCCACCAATTCCTTAGATCGCACATCGATGTCAGTCAAAAGCTTTTACGTCTGTGGTAAATCCCCAAGTGTGAATGTTTTTGAATGACAGCAATGTCATGCAGTATTTGTTCTTTAACAATTTGGAAGAAGTAGTAGTACAACGGAAGCGCGTTAGAGATGGCGCGTGGAAATTGTACGGGTTGTGATTGTATCAACTAGTATTTAAGTGATCGAAAGATGACTTGGAATACGGCACAACGCGAAAACTCAACCTATAGGGAATGTGCCGAAAGACACACTCGTTATAGGGTCAAGCGAATAAGTGCATGTGGTGGATGCCTTGGCGATTACAGGCGATGAAGGACGCGATAGCCTGCGAAAAGTTGTGGGGAGCTGGCAAATAAGCTTTGATCCACAAATGTCCGAATGGGGAAACCCGGCCCTTTGGGTCATCCTAGACTGAATACATAGGTCTAGTGAAGCGAACGCGGCGAACTGAAACATCTAAGTAGCTGCAGGAAAAGAAATCAACCGAGATTCCCAAAGTAGTGGCGAGCGAAATGGGACCAGCCTTCAAGATTTAGCACCGGTGTTATCAAAACGGAATGGAAAGTCCGGCCATAGTGGGTGATAGCCCCGTATGAGAAAACCCTGGTGTGGAACTAAGCTTGAGAAAAGTAGGGCGGGACACGTGAAATCCTGTCTGAAGATGGGGGGACCATCCTCCAAGGCTAAATACTCGTAATCGACCGATAGTGAACCAGTACCGTGAGGGAAAGGCGAAAAGAACCCCGGGAGGGGAGTGAAATAGATCCTGAAACCGCATGCATACAAACAGTAGGAGCCTCGCAAGGGGTGACTGCGTACCTTTTGTATAATGGGTCAGCGACTTACATTCAGTGGCAAGCTTAACCGAATAGGGAAGGCGTAGCGAAAGCGAGTCCGAATAGGGCGTTCAGTCGCTGGGTGTAGACCCGAAACCAAGTGATCTATCCATGGCCAGGTTGAAGGTGCGGTAACACGTACTGGAGGACCGAACCCACTAATGTTGAAAAATTAGGGGATGAGCTGTGGATAGGGGTGAAAGGCTAAACAAACTTGGAAATAGCTGGTTCTCTCCGAAAACTATTTAGGTAGTGCCTCGTGTATCACCTTCGGGGGTAGAGCACTGTCATGGTTGAAGGGTCCATTGCGGATTACTTCGCCATAGCAAACTCCGAATACCGAAGAGTGCAATCACGGGAGACAGACATCGGGTGCTAACGTCCGGTGTCAAGAGGGAAACAACCCAGACCGCCAGCTAAGGTCCCTAAATATTGCTAAGTGGGAAACGAAGTGGGAAGGCTAAAACAGTCAGGAGGTTGGCTTAGAAGCAGCCACCCTTTAAAGAAAGCGTAATAGCTCACTGATCGAGTCGTCCTGCGCGGAAGATGTAACGGGGCTAAGCAATATACCGAAGCTGCGGATGCGAGCTTGCTCGCATGGTAGGAGAGCGTTCTGTAAGCCTGTGAAGGTGTCTTGTGAAGGATGCTGGAGGTATCAGAAGTGCGAATGCTGACATGAGTAGCGATAAAGGGGGTGAAAGGCCCCCTCGCCGTAAGCCCAAGGTTTCCTACGCAACGTTCATCGGCGTAGGGTGAGTCGGCCCCTAAGGCGAGGCAGAGATGCGTAGCTGATGGGAAGCAGGTTAATATTCCTGCACCGTCGTATGATGCGATGGGGGGACGGATCGCGGAAGGTTGTCCGGGTGTTGGAAGTCCCGGTCCCTGCAGTGGAGAAGGCGCTTAGGCAAATCCGGGCGCGTAATTCAAGGCTGTGGGGCGAGTACCTTCGGGTACGAAGCAATTGGAAGTGGTTCCAAGAAAAGCCTCTAAGCTTCAGTCATACGAGACCGTACCGCAAACCGACACAGGTGGGCGAGATGAGTATTCTAAGGCGCTTGAGAGAACTCGGGAGAAGGAACTCGGCAAATTGGTACCGTAACTTCGGGATAAGGTACGCCCTTGTAGCTTGACTGGCCTGCGCCAGGAGGGTGAAAGGGTTGCAATAAACTGGTGGCTGCGACTGTTTAATAAAAACACAGCACTCTGCAAACACGAAAGTGGACGTATAGGGTGTGACGCCTGCCCGGTGCCGGAAGATTAAATGATGGGGTGCAAGCTCTTGATTGAAGTCCCGGTAAACGGCGGCCGTAACTATAACGGTCCTAAGGTAGCGAAATTCCTTGTCGGGTAAGTTCCGACCTGCACGAATGGCGTAACGATGGCCACACTGTCTCCTCCCGAGACTCAGCGAAGTTGAAGTGTTTGTGATGATGCAATCTACCCGCGGCTAGACGGAAAGACCCCATGAACCTTTACTGTAGCTTTGCATTGGACTTTGAACCGGTCTGTGTAGGATAGGTGGGAGGCTTTGAAGCAGGAACGCTAGTTTCTGTGGAGCCGTCCTTGAAATACCACCCTGGTTTGTTTGAGGTTCTAACCTAGGTCCGTAATCCGGATCGGGGACAGTGCATGGTAGGCAGTTTGACTGGGGCGGTCTCCTCCCAAAGTGTAACGGAGGAGTACGAAGGTACGCTAGGTACGGTCGGAAATCGTGCTGATAGTGCAATGGCAAAAGCGTGCTTAACTGCGAGACTGACAAGTCGAGCAGGTGCGAAAGCAGGTCATAGTGATCCGGTGGTTCTGTATGGAAGGGCCATCGCTCAACGGATAAAAGGTACTCTGGGGATAACAGGCTGATACCGCCCAAGAGTTCATATCGACGGCGGTGTTTGGCACCTCGATGTCGGCTCATCTCATCCTGGGGCTGTAGCCGGTCCCAAGGGTATGGCTGTTCGCCATTTAAAGAGGTACGTGAGCTGGGTTTAAAACGTCGTGAGACAGTTTGGTCCCTATCTGCCGTGGGCGTTGGAAGTTTGAAGGGGGCTGCTCCTAGTACGAGAGGACCGGAGTGGACGAACCTCTGGTGTACCGGTTGTCACGCCAGTGGCATCGCCGGGTAGCTATGTTCGGAAGAGATAACCGCTGAAAGCATCTAAGCGGGAAACTCGCCTTAAGATGAGACTTCCCTGGGAACTCGATTCCCCTTAAGGGTCGTTCAAGACCAGGACGTTGATAGGTCAGGTGTGGAAGCGCAGTAATGCGTTAAGCTAACTGATACTAATTGCCCGTGAGGCTTGATCCTATAACCAGTGTGTTTTTCCTGGTGTGAGTGTCGTGCAGTGTGCCGATACAACTCACAACCCAACCAATGTAGTACTACGCTTCTTCCAAATTGGTTTTGTTGAGCCCCGCTCAGCAGAACATACAAGTTATGCCTGATGACCATAGCGAGTTGGAACCACCCCTTCCCATCCCGAACAGGACCGTGAAACAACTCCACGCCGATGATAGTGCGGATACCCGTGTGAAAGTAGGTAATCGTCAGGCTCCCCCTAAAAACCCCTTGCTAACTCGTGTAGCAAGGGGTTTTTGCTTTTCCCCGGCGATAACGCCCAGCCCAGCTTGTCGCGACTGACATCTGTCTGTAGTGGTCTAATCTCCCCGGACACCAATTTAGGCGAAAATACTCGCCACGAAGAGGTGTCTGATGAGCAAGCAACGTCGTACGTTTTCCCCTGAGTTCAAGCGCAGTGCTGCGTCTCTGGTCGTCGACCAGAGCTATAGCCACGTCGATGCCAGCCGGTCGGTCGGGGTCGCGGAGTCGGTTCTGCGCCGTTGGGTTCAACAACTGCACCAGGAACGCCGAGGCATCACGCCTCAGGGTCCTGCAATGACGCCAGAGCAGCAGCGGATCCAGGAACTGGAAGCGCGGGTTGAACGCCTCGAGAGGGAGAAGACCATTTTAAAAAAAGCTACTGCGCTACTGATGTCGGAAGGGATAGAACGTACGAAATAATCGACCAGTTCGGCGACGGCGTTCCGGTAGCCATGTTGTGTGAGTTGTTCGATATACCTCGGTCGTGCTTTTACGCATACAGACATCGTCGAGCGCGAGTTGATGCGGCACGAATGGCACTGCGCAGTCGCGTGCACGAGTTGTTTTGGACCGGCCAGCCTTTCGTAGACATCTTCGAGCCATAATTTATGGCAACCGAGGAGGTCAGTATGAGTGGCAAGCGGTATACGGATGAGTTCAAGATCGAGGCAGTTAAACAAGTGACCGAGCGCGGTCATTCGGTGAGGGATGTGGCACAGCGACTGGGCATCACGACACACAGTCTGTATGCGTGGAAGCTGAAGTTCGGCCAGCCCGATATCGTGCGGCAGACAGAGTTGGATCAAAGCGCCGAGGTTCGGCGACTGAAGGCCGAGCTTAAGCGCGTGACCGAGGAGCGCGACATTCTAAAAAAAGCCGCCGCGTACTTTGCAAAGGGGTAACGGCAAGGTACGCATTCATGCGATCCCATATCGGCGAGTTCTGTCTGAAGTCGATGTGCCGGATACTTGGCGTGCATCGCAGCGGCTATTACGTGTGGCAGCGTCAGGCGGTCAGCGCTCGCAAGCGCGAGGATGATCGATTGCTTGGTCTGATCAAGCACTCCTGGTTGGCCAGTGGTGGCGTCTATGGCTATCGCAAGATTACAGTGGATCTACGTGAGTCAGGCGAGACGTGCAGCCGTCACCGTGTCCATCGGCTCATGAAGGGCGAGGGTCTGCGGGCTGAGGTGGGCTACGGCAGCAAGCCACGTTATCGCGGCGGCCCCGTCGGCGTGGTTGCCAACGTGCTAAACCGCGAGTTCACACCGACTGCCCCGAACCGGGTCTGGGTGACGGACATCACGTACATCCGGACCTACGAAGGCTGGCTATATCTGGCGGCCGTGATGGACCTGTACTCACGCCAGATCGTCGGCTGGGCTGCGCGCTCGACGATGACCAGCGATCTGGTTTTACAAGCACTGTTGGCGGCGGTCTGGAAACGAAAGCCCGGACCCGGTGTCATGGTGCATTCGGATCAGGGCAGTCAGTTCACCAGCGATGACTGGCAGTCATTCCTGAAGGCGCACCACATGGTACCGAGCATGAGTCGTCGCGGTAATTGCCACGATAACGCTGTGGCCGAGAGCTTCTTCAGCGCCCTGAAAAAGGAGCGGATCAAACGACGTATCTACCCGAGTCGGGCAACCGCCACCTCGGACTTGTTCGATTACATCGAAATGTTTTATAACTCGGTTCGTCGGCATGGCTCCGCCGGCGATCTTTCACCGATTGAGTTTGAACGGCGCTACGCGCCAAACGGCTCGTGAGTGTCTATGAAACTCTGGCCGGTCCATTTGTCGAGAGCCGAAGCTCAGCAGGCAGCCGCAGCATCATGGGCATGCTGCGCGAGCAAGGCACGACGATTGGGCGCTTTAAGGTCAGCCGTCTGATGGACGAGCTCGGCTTGATTTGCAAGCAACCTGGCAACCACGCATACAAGCGCGCTACGGTGGAGCGCATCGACATTCCGAACGTCTTGAATCGCGAGTTCGATGTGGCGGCAGCGAATCAAGTCTGGTGCGGCGACATCACGTATTTATGGGCACAGGGGCGCTGGCTTTATTTGGCCGTGGTGTTGGACCTGTTCACTCGCCGCGTTGTCGGCTGGTCATTCTCGACGAGCCCCGATGCCGACCTGGTGGTGAAGGCATTAGACATGGCGTTCGAGCAACGCGGTCGGCCTACGGACTTAATGTTCCGCAGTGACCAGGGCGGTCAATATGTCAGCCGGAAATTCCGTCAGAGACTATGGCGCTATCGAATCAAGCAGAGCATGAGTCGGCGTGGAAATTGTTGGGATAACAGCCCGATGGAACGCCTGTTCCGAAGCTTGAAAACGGAATGGGTGCCGAGCACTGGATACATGAGTGCTGGAGAAGCGCATCGGGACATCAGCCATTACCTGATGCAGCGGTACAACTGGATTCGACCACATCAATTCAATAACGGTGTGGCGCCGGCAGTCGCAGAAGAAAAACTTAACGCAGTGTCCGGGATTGGTTGACCACTACAGTCTGGCTATTGGGACGGAATTCGGTCAGGGTCCCATACTGCAAACTTAAATGCGGGCGTGACGGCGACGGGGCCGAGGGTGCCCCGCAGACGGCGCATTAAGGCGGCCGTTGCCGACCGCCCGCGCTACTGAGCGTCGAACGGCAGCCGATATTGCGCAGGGTCTTCGGGGCGTGGTCGACGGCGACGCAACAGCGCCGCGCTGGGCTTGTCGGGTGCGGGGGCCGGTGGATCTAGCGAGCTGAGGCGAAACGCCGGGCGGCTTAGCGGCAGAACGGCCAGGAGTGCCGCCTTGCCGCGTACCGACGTCGGGATGTCGTCTTCCACTTCGGCCGACTGAGCGCCAGTGACGTCGTATACGACGGTATCGCTCGCCTGATGCAAGGCGGCAAGGCGTCGGCCCAGTAGTCGGTAAATGTCAGGATCAAAGCCGGTCACGGCAGGCAAGGTGTCGACGAAGGCGTCCAACGCGTCACGCGACGTCACAGTGCCCAGATACTGCCAGCGGTCGATCACGTGGTAGTCGACCTCCGAGGTATCGGCGCTGCGTTCTTCAACCGCGATAGGGCCTTCGTACGGCCACGTTTCCAACCGTAGCGTGGCGAGCGCTTGGCGAACGCGCTCGGTGTGCGCGGCGAGCGGCATATCGCCGACGCATACACCATCACAACGCTTGACCTGGTATCCGAAGCACGGCCGGCCGGCGCCCACAGTTTCCAACCCGAGCTGCGCGCAGCACAGACGATGTTCGTCCGCCAGCGTGCGCAGCGCGCTCTGCGCACGCGTGCGCGACGAGAAGGTGCCGTACAAGGCCTCGGCGCCGGCAAAATCGACCGCCTTCGCGCTGACGAGCTCGGGCATGTCGGCATCCGGCGTGAGTTGCCAGCTATAGAGTTGCGAAGCACGGCGCAGTTGACGGTTATGTACCGGCTGCAACTGCTTGACCAGTTGCGACTCCAGCAGCAACGCGCCAAGCTCGCCCACCGTGCAGCGCGCTTCCACACGCCGGATTTCCTGCGAGATACGCAGATCCTTGGCAACCTGATGATCGCTAGAGAAATGTGAACGCACGCGCGCGCGGATGTCGACGCTCTTGCCCACATACAGCAGCGTGTCGCCTTCGCCATAGAAGAGGTAGACGCCGGGGCGGTTCGGCAGGGCATCGATGGCGTCGTCCGGCAACTGCGGCGGCTGGCTCGAACGTTTGGTTACGCGTTGCACCGCCTGCTCGATCAGATCGGGCGTGTAAATCGTGTGAAGCTTTTGCCAGAACTGCCAGAGCAGATCGGCGTCGGCGAGCGCGCGGTGACGGCCCAGCGGGGCGAGGCCGAAGCGGGCGATCAGCGCATCCAGACCATGCCGCGCCGCCGAGGGAAACAGCAGACGCGATAGACGCACCGTGCACAAAACATCGGCTTGGAACGCGATGCCGGCACGCCGGAATTCGTTTTTGAGAAAGCCATAATCGAAGCGCGCATTGTGGGCAACAAACAACTTGCCTTGCAGACGTTCCGCCAATCCGTGCGCCAGCGACTCGAACGACGGCTGACCGCGCACCATCTCATTGGTGATTCCGGTCAGCTGCTGGATGAACGGGGGGATCGGTTCGGCCGGGTCGAGCAGGGTGCTCCACTGTTCCACGCCATGCGGGCCGACTTCGACCACGCCGATCTCGGTGATGCGGTCGCCGAGCGCATTGCCACCCGTCGTCTCCAGATCGACGAAGACCATCGGCGCCGGCAGCGAGCGGGCGAGCGCGTCGGGATCCATCACATCGCGGATCGCGGCGTCATAGGCGTGCTCGATTGCGATGTCCCGCATGTCATCGGTCGCGTTGCGCTTGCGCACTTCGGCCGCGCTCAGGCCGGGCATGCCGGCGCATTGGCGTGCGACGCGATCGGGCGGACGGATCGGTCGGACGGGAACGGCGCCGCGTCGTCGCCAGGCAGGTCGTCACCGGCGAATGCTGCGACGGCGGCACGGAATACCGCCGGTGCCGGGGCGTCGGGCCAGTGCAGATCGACGAGTGCATCGAGCTGCGGTAACGCGCCGTCACGACGCAGCGCCTCGTCGCCGGGCAGGCGCAGCAGCCGCGCCAGCGTCCACGCCTCATGCCGTGCATGCAGGCCAATATCCGCCTCTGCCTCGTCGGCAATGGCGAGGAGCGTGCGCCAGTCAAGCGTCAATGCCGCTGCCGCTTCGCTCGAATTATTCGCTTCGTTCGATTCCTCAGGGGCTGTCGCAACGGCGGCAGTGCGTGCCGATATGGCTTTCGCGGTCCCCGCACGCTGTTGCGCGTAGCGCGCGGCAATCGCTCTCACGATGCCAGCAAGGTCGCGTTCGGCAGCGCTCAGTGCCAGTTGATCCCAGTCGATGGTTTCCATAAGACATTCCTCGATTGGAGGCCATGATACTGTATAAAATCACAGTGCGCGAGTGACGTGACCCGACCGACCCGACGGGGTCGCCGCCGTCGTCGCCGCATGTAATACTTTGCGCCATGCCCACCCTGCGGGAACCCGACCTCGATGTTGACCCTGTATACCTTTGGCCCGTCGTTCGGGCTGCCCGACGCCAGCCCGTTTGTCGTCAAGGCGGAGATGCTGCTCAAGCTCGCCGGACTGCCCTATCGGACGGATCGCAGTGGATTTCGGCATGCCCCCAAGGGCAAGCTCCCCTATATCGATGACGAAGGTGAGATCGTCGCGGACTCCACGTTGATCCGGCTGCACATCGAGCGTAAGTACGGGTTCGATTTCGATGCCGGTCTCACGCCCGAGCGACGGGGCGCCGCGTGGATGTTCGAGAAGGCTGGAGTTGCCCCTGTAACTCAGGACACGCGGACACCGTTAGGTTGATGACACCGCATTACGCCTGAACTCGCGAGGCGAGCGGTATTTCAGGGCTTTGTGCGGATGGCGCTCATTGTAGTGTTCAAACGCGATAGCCAGACGCGAGAGCGCTGTTGGTGCGTCAGACTTGTCCATATAGGCGACGTAATTGTGCTTCATGGTCTTCACGAACGATTCGGCCATGCCATTGCTCTGCGGCGAACGAACCGGCGTGGTCAGCGGCTCAAGACCCAGTTCGCGAGCGAAGCTGCGCGTGCGGTGGTCGATGTAGGCCGAGCCGTTGTCCGTCAGCCATTCAATGGGCTGCGCGGCCTGCGTGGTGCCGAAGCGCTGTTCGACGGCGGCCAGCATCACGTCGCGCACCACATCACCGCTATGCCCGCTGGTCGTCGCTGCCCAGCTAATCGCCTCGCGGTCGCAGCAGTCCAGCGCAAACGTCACGCGCAGCGGCGTACCATCGTCGCACCGGAACTCGAAGCCATCGGAGCACCAGCGGGTGTTGCTGCGGTCCACGGCAACGCGACCGTCATGTCGCCGCTTGTCTCGCCGCACGCCAGGGCGGCGCAGCAGCAACTGATGCTCCCGCATGACCCGATACACGCGCTTGGCGTTGATGCACGGCGCACCGGTCTGCTCCCGACTGCGGCGCAGCAGCGCCCAGACACGCCGGTAGCCGTAGGTCGGCAGATGCGCCACATGGGCCTGAATCTCCTCGACCAGCCCGGCATCATTGGTCATGCGGGCACGGCGACCATCGCGCCAGTCAGACGAGCGAGTTCGCTTCACCGCCACGGCAGAGCGCGCCACGCCGAGAACTTCGCAGACCGTCTTCATCGGTCGTCCCCCGGCAGCAAGGGCGAGCGCGCAATCAGGTTTTTTGAACGGCCCCATTCCACGGCTTCTTTCAGGATTTCGACCTCCAGCGTCTTCTTCCCGAGTAGCCGTTGCAGTTCCTTGATTTCCTTGATGGCGGCGGCCAGCTCAGATGCCGGCACAACGGTTTCGCCTGCCTTCACCGCCGCCAGACTGCCTTCCTGGTATTGCTTGCGCCAGCCGAACACCTGGTTGGCATTGACGCCGTGCCGACGTGCAACGGCCGACACCGACGCTCCCGGCTCCAATGTTTCCTGCACGATGGCGATTTTTTCTTGCGCCGTGCGCCGGCGACGGCGCTCCGGCTCGGTCAGAATTTCGATGCTTTCCACGTAATGACTAGGCTTACTGATAGGCACAAGACTATCCCTTATTTTAAGAGAGTCCTCGTGTCCTCAGATACGTGGGGCCGCTCCAAAGGCGCTGGAAGATCATTTCTATTGGCACGTCGTGCAGGCGCGCTGGTGCGACGACGACAACTTCGCCAAGGGGCCGGCCTCGTTCTTCAAGGCGATTCCCTGGCCGGTGCGCCCACTTGCGCAAGCGTTCATCCGTCGCAAGATTCGCGGCACGCTGCACGCGCAGGGCACCGGGCGCTATACGCCTCAGGAGCAAACGCAACTGCTCAAACGCGGCGCACAGGCGGCGGCCGAATTGCTCGGCGACAAACCCTATTTTTTCGGTGATGCGCCGTGCGGCGCCGATGCCACGGCTTTCGGTTTCATCGGTAGCGCCGCGTCGCCGCATTTCCGCATGGCGCTGCGCGACGAAATCGCAAGCCATCCGAATCTGATGGCCTATGTCGCGCGCATGCGGCGCGAGTTCTTTCGCGACGCGGGCGAAGGCTCGAGCGTTTGAGGCGTAACGTCCGATAGGCAGATCGGCAAATCCGCGATTTCACGACGTCACATCGCCGCGAATTGACATCGACTCTGGAGGCCGACGCCGGGCTGGATCAGCCCGCCTCGGAGGCCGTTTCGTCGCTCGGCAGCACGTCGGAGAGCACGAGGTTGCGCCCGGAAATCTTCGCGGCGTACAGCGCGCGGTCGGCGCGCATGCAGAGCGCCTCGAGACTTTCATTCTCGTGCCACGTCGCCACGCCGCCACTGAGCGTGTATTGACACACGCCAAACGGACCGGCCACCAGATGTCGGCTAGCCTGACTGCGCAGGCGCTCGGCAATGCGGATTGCACCGGGTGTGTCCGTGCCCGGCAGCAGCACGGCAAATTCTTCTCCGCCCAGTCGCCCGAAGACATCGCCTTCGCGCAGGATATCGCGCACGAGCTTCACGAATTCGCGAAGCACCGTGTCGCCGCCCGCATGGCCGTGGGTATCGTTGATCTGCTTGAAATGATCGAGATCGATGACCACGATCGAGAGAGGCCAACCGCGGGCCACCGCCCGTGCCATCTCCTGACGCGCGAGGAGGTCGAAGTGTTTGCGCGAGAGCGCGCCGGTCAGATAGTCGCGGTTCGCGGCCTCTTCGGCGGTGGCGAGCATGGTGTCGTGAATCATCATGACCGCGCCCATCGTCATGGCGGGCATGACAATCGTGCCGATGGTGAGCATCACGGCGTTGAACATCGTGGGCGCGAACACATCAGGGCCGGGGGCCGGCGTCCAGCCGAAGACCACGCCGCGCACGGCATGCCCGATGGCGAACGCCGCAGCGAGGCCCGTGGTCAGCCAATAGTTGTAAGGATGCCGGCGCGGGGGAATATGTCGGGCAATGAGCACGGCCGTGGCCAGCAGCCACGCCGCGTGAAACGTCGAGACGATGACCACGCGTGCCTGTGGGTCGTCGGTGCCGTAACGCCAGAACACGATGGCGGCAGCGAGCACGCCGAGCGATGCGCCCAATGCCGGCCAATGCGGCGAGCGGCCGAGAAAGCGAGCACAGCCCGCGAAGTAAAGCAGCAGACCGCCCGCGAGGGTGACGTTGGCGACAGCAATCGACAGGAAGTCGGGGACGCCGCCGCGCAGCGCAAACAGCGGCAGGGCAATGAGCACCGCAACGTTGGCGAAGCACCACTCGCGAACGCCCGCCACGCGTGAGCGTAGAAGAGACCCCATGATCAGCAACATCATGAAGCTGAGCAGTGAGGTGATCGCGAGCAAAGACGTCGTCAACATGGCGATGACCAGCGGGGGGAAGCGGACATGTGTTGTGCATTGTAATGTACGCCGCTACGCGCGTTACATGCCCAGCACGCCAGTAGAATAGTCGGATCCGTCTTTTTTGTATCAAGGAGTTTGCGTCAATGCCGACGACCCGATCCTATCCGTCAAATCGCGCCCCCCGCTTTCGCCGGCTTCCCATGTTGGCGTTGACCGTCGTGGCCGTTGCCGGTCTTGCCGCGCGCCCGGCGCAGGCGCAGCAAGAGCCGCTGCAGCGCCGCGCAGCCCAGCCGCCACTTTTCTCCAGCCCAGCCAGCAGCGCAAGCGCACCGGCGGCCGATGTCAATCGCGACGTGCGTCCCGCGCTCGAGGCCGCCAATCTTTGGCTGGGACTCACGGACATCAACCGTGGAAAGCAGAGTTGGGAGCAGGCTGCCCCGGTGTTCCAGCGCGCGATCACGGCCGGCGACTGGGCGCAGCGCCTGCAAGCCGCGCGCGAGCCGCTGGGCCGGGTGAAGTCGCGCAAAACCGCGGATGCGGTGTTTACGCGCACCCTGCCCGGGCAGCCGGACGGCGAGTATGTGGTGATTCAGTACAACACAGTCTTTGAGCACAAGGCCGAGGCCCATGAGATGGTGACGATGGTCTTCGGCATCGACAGCCGTTGGCGGGTCGCGGGCTATCTGGTGCGCTGAGGCTGCGCTGGCGGGGCCGCCGGCGGCTGGCCGACGATATCGGCAGATTTACGCCGGTCAGCCCCCCACACGGTGAGCTCTCCCTTAGACGGTGGTGGTGTCGCAGCGCTTTTGCGACGGCGCGGGTCAGAGGTGCTTGTAGTAGAACGTCGTGGCACAGAAGGCCCCGTCGGGCATCAGTGCGAATTTCGGCACGTCGCCCGCGCGTTGCCAGCCGCAGCGCAGATATAGCCGTTCGGCATCGCCGCCAGTCACGGTATCGAGTACGAGCACCTGACGCCCCTCGGCGCTGGCGACCTCGTCAACGGCAGCCATCAATTGCCGAGCCACCCCCAGCCGCCTGGCCGAACGATGAACCAGCATCTTGGCGACGTCCGCTCGATGCGGTTGGTTTTCCGGCAAATCGAGCAACAACTGCACAGTACCGACGATTTCACCATCTTGAGCCGCGTCGGCTTCATGCCGACGGGCGACGAGCAACGCACGCTCACCACGCGCGACGCCTTCAGCCACGTTGCGCCAGAATGCGGTGGCGCGCTCACGTGTAAGCGGTAGCATGAAACTCACCGATGCACCGCCCTCCACGCAGTCGATGAGTATGTCGGCAAGCACATCGATCGCCGCCAAGGCTTGGGCCCCGTCGAGTCGTTGCACGGCGACGGGCGAGGCGACTGATGATAAATCAAGCGACATCACTGTACTCTCCTTGCAGCAACGAACGGTAGCGTGACGAGCCCGACCAGATAGCGTGCAGTGGCCGGCGTGGGATTGTGGAAGCCGATCGGTTGATCGAGCCGCATGGCCAGACAATCGCCAGTGTCGAGCCGCCACGCGACGTTGCCCAGCGTGACTTCGATGGTGCCATCGATGACCCAGATCTGCTGCCAGACCTCATTCTCGCGCGCCCCGGTATCGTAGGCGACGCGCTCACCCGCGAGAAACTGCACTTCGACAAGCTGCAACGGCGACGGCTGCGCCGGCGAAAGGTTGCGTCGCACGTAGCCCGAGTCCGGGTCCGTCCAGACCGGCTGGTCGGCACGGCGTGCGAGCGGCGACGGCGGCGTGTCTTCCCGCGCCCGGTCGTCGAACAACGACGCGAGCGTTACGTCGAGCGCAGTGGCAAGCTTATCGAGCACGTTGGCCGTCGGACTGGTCTGCGCCCGCTCGATGAGCGAGATGCTCGAGCGGCTCACGCCGCTGCGTTCCGCGAGCGTATCCAGCGAATAGCCGCGCTCGCTGCGCAGATCGCGCACACGGCGGGCGATACGTTCGTTAATGTCCATGGTTTCCAGTGTACTGGAAATTAATATCCAGTAAAATGGATGTCATTGTTCACGCCGTCATCCACGGCTTCTTGTTTGCGGGACCCCTCACATGACTTCCTCGCTCATCGTGCGCGACGCCACCGACGCCGACCTCCCGGCTATTCGCGACATCTATAACGACGCTGTCGAGCACACGACCGCCATCTGGAACGAGGTGCTCGTCGACGTGGACAACCGGCGCGAGTGGCTGGCGGCACGCGTGGCGCGCGGGTATCCCGTGATCGTCGCCGAGCGCGACGGCAAGGTCGCGGGATACGCATCGTTTGGCGACTGGCGCGCGTTCGACGGCTATCGTCACACGGTCGAGCACTCCATTTACGTGGACAAGAACGCGCGTGGCGGCGGCGTCGGCGAGACGCTCATGCGCGCGCTGATCGAACGCGCGCGCGCCATCGGCATTCACGTGATGATCGCGAGTATCGAAGCGCAGAACGCACCGTCGATTCGGTTGCACGAAAAGCTCGGCTTCCTTACGGTCGGCACGTTCAGCGAAGTCGGCACGAAGTTCGGTCGCTGGCTCGATCTCACGTGCATGGAATTGCGTATCGAGGCCACGCGCTGAAACGCGCGCCGCCGACCCCGTTCGATGCCGCTATGTCTGAAATGATATAGCGGCATTTCTCATTGGGCATAGGCAACATCACCCGCTTCGAATAACGACTGCCCGCGCCCGCTGCACGGTGTGCATTGGGCGACAGCACATGCGCATTCTCTCGCGGTGCCCCACGGCCAACCTTGTCATTCCTGGACTCGGCGTGTAGCCTTGCTACGTCCGGTGTCACTCATGAAGCGTCTTCTCACCGAACTTCACGAGCGCATCACGGCAGGTGAATGTCACGCATCGTGACCATGCCTCGTGGGTCGAGTCGGCAAGTGTCCGATATCTCGCCCCGGTGATCGTCGCGGTGCCGTTTTGTGCGCATTGGTGTCTGCGCGAGCTTGGTGATCGTGATACATCCCCCCAAAACAAGACGGACGGAACGCTTATGCCGCGCCTGCCAAGAAAGCCCGCTCCTCCCGCGGTTGTGTCGAGCGACGACGCTCGTCACGATACCGCCGCCGAATCTCCCGCGTCTTCCCGAAGCTCCCAGTGTACCGATGGCGCCCCCGGAGTCGCGGTGACGCGTCGCGGGTTTCTCAAGGCGTCGGTGATTGCGGGTATCTCCGTGTATATCGCCCCGTTGGGCAGCCGCGCGTTCGCCGCGCTGTTCGAAGACAAGAACCTCACGCCGGTCGCGTGGGACGCCGTCAAGGGACAAGCGAAGTTCCGTATCGACGGCACGGCCAAGGTGACGGGTGAAAAGATCTTCGCGCGCGACGTGCGCTCGCGCGACATGCCGGGCTGGCCCGTGCAGCAAGCCCATGCCTTCGTGCTGCGCGCGACGCATGCCGACCGCGCATATCTAGGCTTCGACCTCTCGCGTCTGAACGATGGTCTGCAACCCGATCGTGTTGTGACGGCCGACGATCTGGCGCGCGACGGGATCGCGTTCCCCGCATTCTATGGCGACGACATGTTGCTGCCGGCCGGCAAGACGCCGGCCTATCTCGGCCACGCCGTCGCGATCCTGATCTATCGCGACTTCACGCGCTTTCGCTTCGCCAAGGACAAGCTCAAGTTCCATGACGAGATCATTCGCTACGGCGACGTGACGGGCCCGCTCGAGCGCGATCCGTGGGGCAGCTTCCGCTTCGTGCGCGTAGGCGGCAAGACGGCGTATCACGATGACGTCTACTCGAGTCTGAAGGACGCGCCGATCTTCCCGAGCATGATGCGCAAGCATCTGCCCGTGTGGCCGGACGGCAACGACCACGGCAAGCTCGACGAGCAAGGCATGGCCTACGCGGCCAAGATCGGCGAATCGCTCTCGCACCCGCCGGCGAACTGGCTGGTGATGTCGCGCGAGTACCGCACGCAGTCGATCGACACGGCAGCGCTCGAACCCGATAACGCCAACTGCTGGTACGACGCCGCCACGCAGACGCTGCACATGGTGGTGCCCACCCAATCGCCGTCGGAAGTCGCGGAGAACGCGGCGGCCATGGCGGCCAAGGGCCACTTCCCGGTCAAGCGCCTGATCGTCTATCCGTGCTACACGGTGGGCTACGGATCGAAGGATCACTACAACATGCCGTTCTACGGTCTGGCCGCCGCGATGTATGGCGACGGCCTGCCCGTGCGCCTGGCCAACGACCGCTACGAGCAGTTCCAAACCTCGCTCAAGCGTCACGCGTTCACGCTGCGTTATCGTCTCGGCGTCGACAAGGAGAGCGGACTGCTCCAGGCGTTCGCGGCCGACATGGAATGCAACGGCGGCGGGCGGATGAATTTCTCGCCATCGGTGGCGATGGTCGGGGCGACGGCAGCGCAGTCGATCTACTACATCCCGCAAAGCGATCTGGCGAGCGTGGCAATTGCGTCGCGGGCCATCGATGCCGGTTCGGCGCGCGGTTACGGCACGTTGCAGTCGATGGCGGCCACCGAAATGATGATCGACGAGATGGCGGCGCAGCTTGGCGTCGATGCCATCGAGTTCCGTCTCAAGAACGCGCTGCGCTCGGGCATGAAGAACACGCAAGGGGCGATTCCGGCGGGCGCGGTGCGAGTGGATGAGGTGCTCGCTCGCGCGAAACGGCATCCGTTGTGGACGCAGCGCGAAAAGAAAAAAGCGGAGTTCGAGGCGGCGCATCCGGGACGCCGTTACGGGGTCGGATTCGCCTGCGTGCAAAAGGACTTCGGCACCGGTGCTGAGACCTCGTTCGCGCGTGTCGAGATCGACGAGACGGGCAAGATCGCGTTACATCACACGGCCGTGGAGATCGGTACGGGCACGTCGACGTCGCAGGCGGTTGCCGTGGCGAAATGGCTTGGCATGCCGGCCACGGAGGTGCATGTCGCGATCACCGACTGGCCGGAGTTGCCGGTCGTGACGAGCGGCGATCCGTATCTGATGTCGCAGGCCGATCAGGACAGGCTCGCCGCCAATCCGCGTTGGTCGCCGGGATACGCCTCGCCGTCGAGCGCGACGAACTCTGCCTACTACTTCACGCACAGCACGCGAGAAGCGGCGCGGTTGCTCTTCATGCAGGGATTGTGGCCGGCGGCGCTGTCGATCTGGCGTCGCGGCCTCGGCGGCGGACAGGCCGCACCGCTCGTGGTGCGCGCGGAAGACGCACGCTGGGTCGACGGCAAACTCACGGCCGCCGGGCTCGAAGCGCTGCCGTTACCCATGCTCGCGAAGGCGGCGCACGAACTGGGCCTGGTGACCGGAGCGACGGTGCATGTCTTCAATCGTTGGCAGTGGGCCGAAGCGGACTGGGATCTGGGCAACGGCGCGATGCAGCGACTGCCCGTCGATGGCATTGCGTTGCGCTTCGGACAGGGCGGGGCCACGCCGTCGACCGCCACTGCGTCGACGTCGTCCACCGGCTATCGCACCCTAGATCGCAAGCGCGTGTACTACCCGCCGGTGCAGCGTAACAACGCCGCGGTGACTTACTACAGCGCCGTCGGCACGCTCGTGGCGCTGTCGGTGCACGAGGCAACCGGCAAGGTCGAACTGCTCACCCATCATTCCATTGTCGAATGCGGCAACCAGATCTCGCCGCAACTCGTCTCGGGCCAATTGCAGGGCGGTCTCGCGATGGGCATCGGCCATGCGCTGCACGAGTATCTGCCGCTTTATGAAGACGGCCCGGGCAATGGCACATGGAACTTCAATCGGTATCACCTGCCGCGTGCGGTCGACGTCGCCGTGTGGACGCAAACCGGAGAAGTGTTGCCACCGATCTCCGAAACCGACGTTCCGAAAGGCATTGCGGAAGTGGTGATGATTCCCGTGGTTGGCGCGATTGTGAACGGCCTCGCGCATGCGATCGGCCATCGATTTACGACGTTGCCGGTGACACCGGAGAAGATCCAGGAGGTACTGGCATGACAAACGCTTCGAGCACACCGCAGGCCGCGTCGGACGCCACGGCGTCGACGGGCGCGGGACAACCCATGAGCGCGGCGAGTGCGGCAGCGGCACCGCTTACGGCGAATGCGGCGGCAGGCACGGCAGCCCCGGCAAACGGCAAAGCACCGTGGGAGACGTTGCCCGTCACCGTGAAGGTGAACGGTGTGTCGCATGGCCCGATGGACGTGCCGGCCGGTTTGATGATGATCGACTGGCTGCACGAGACCCTGGGCCTGACCGGCTCGCGTCTGGGCTGCGGGCAGGGCATCTGCCACGCCTGCGTGGTGATCGTCGATCACGCCGACGGCAGCAGCGAAACCGTACGCACGTGCATCACCGGGACAAACTATTTCGACGGCAAGACGGTGCGCACGGTGGAAGGCCACGCGGTGCGCGATGCCGACGGCAAGCTCACGCTCGCACCGATCCAGCAGGCGTTTCTCGATCACTTCAGTTTCCAGTGCGGCTACTGCACACCGGGCTTTGTGAATGCTGCAACGGTGTTGATCGAACGTCTGAAGCGCCACCCGGTCGCGCGTGCCGATCTCGAAGCGGCGATCACCGAAGGACTCAACGACCATATCTGTCGGTGCACGGGGTATGTGCGCTATTACACGGCCGTGCGCGATGTCGTGCTCAAGACGCCCGGTTGTATCAGGGATGCGAAATGAGGGGGGACGCCATGCGCCTGAATCGCGCCTCCCGCTGGAGCGCGCGCGCGGCTTGTCTTGTCGCGCTGCTGCTCGTCGCCGCCTGCAACGACTCGACGGTGCCCAAACCACCCAAGCCCGCCCAGCCGCCAATGCCCAAGACGACGGCGGCGCCCGCGCTCGTGACGAGCGGGATGGCTGCGGATGCACCGAGTCCCTCGGCATCGACGGCCAGCGGTGGGGCGGCGGCATCGCCTTCGCCGTCGCCGGTGGCGAAGGCATCGCCCGACCTGATCGCTCGCGGCCAATATCTGGCGCGAGCGGCCGATTGCGCCGCCTGCCACACGAGCGCGAACGGCGCGCCGTTTGCGGGCGGCGTGCCGCTCAAATCGCCCTATGGCACGTTCTACGGCACCAACATCACCCCGGACAGGACAAACGGCATCGGCGGCTGGACCGCCGACGACTTCTACCGCGCGCTGCATGACGGAATGGCCCCGGACAAGGCCCTGTATCCGGCCATGCCGTACACGTCCTATCGGCAGATGACCCGCGCCGACAGCGACGCCATCTACGCCTACCTGATGTCGGTGAAGCCGGCGGCCGTGCCCAATCGAAAGCACGATCTCTCGTTCCCCTACAACGTGCGCCCGGGCATGCGCGTGTGGGACTGGATGTTCCTGAAGGACACATTGCCCGATGCCTCGAAGGGACAGTCCGCCGACTGGCTGCGTGGACGCTATCTCGCGAACGCCTTGGGACACTGTGCCGAATGCCACACGCCGCGCGGCACGTTCGGCCAGCTCGACAGCGCGAAGCCGCTCGGTGGGGCGGCGCTCGCCCGGATTGCCGCGCCCGATCTGACGCCCGACGCCCTGGCAGCACGCGGCTGGACGGTGAAGGATCTGCAGTCGTTCTTCGGCACGGGAATCGCCCCGCAAGGGTCGGCATTCGGCGAGATGTATCCGGTGGTGCATCTGAGCACGCAATACCTCACGCCCGACGATCTGCGCTCGGTTTCGACGTATCTGCTGGGCGACGCGCCTCCCGCGCCGGCCCCACTCCCGGAGCGTCCTGACGCGAGCCAGTTGAAGGCGGGACGCAACCTCTATCTCGCCGTGTGTGCGGGCTGCCATGCGGCGGACGGCACCGGCAAGCCGCATGTGGCGGTGGCGATGCTGGGCAATTCGACGGTGCGTCAGAAGGATCCACGCAATCTGATCGTCGCGATTCTCGACGGCATCGAGCCGCAGCGGTTCCCGGGGCTGGAGGCGATGCAGGACATGCCGGGCTTCGCCCGCCAGTTCACCGACGCGCAGATTGCCGAGCTGAGCAATTACCTGCGTGTGGCCTACGGTGCTCAGCCGGGCGACGTGAATTCCGAGATCGTCAGACAGCTGCGCCAGAAGTGATCCGACGCACTGTCACGCGCAACGGCTTGGCGCATAATGTCGCGCCATGTCCCGCACACAACGTCTCTTCTCATTGATGCAGCTGCTGCGCCGCCACCGCTACCCGGTGGCGGGCGCGGCGCTGGCCGACTCGCTCGGCGTGAGCCTGCGCACGCTCTACCGCGACATCGCCATGCTTCAGGCGCAGGGCGCGCACATCGAGGGCGCGCCAGGGCTGGGCTACGTGCTGAAGCCGGGCTTTCTGCTCCCGCCGCTGATGTTCTCCGAGGAGGAGATCGAGGCCATCGTGCTGGGCTCGCGGTGGGTCGCCAAGCGCACCGACGGCGCCTTGGCCGAAGCCGGCGCGAACGCGCTGGCCAAGATCGCGGCGGTGTTGCCGCCGGACCTGCGCTCGTCGCTCGAGGCCTCGACCCTGCTCATTGCGCCGGGCGAACCGTTACCGCCGACGATCGTCGACATGACGGTCATTCGCGAAGCGATTCGCGCCGAGCGAAAACTCCAACTGTCCTATCGCGACGAAGCGGGTCGCCTGTCCGAGCGTGTCATCTGGCCGTTTGCGCTCGGCTTCTTCGACCATATGCGCATGATCGTCGCGTGGTGCGAGCTGCGCGACGACTTCCGCCATTTTCGCGCCGATCGCATCGAGGCGCTGACGGTGAGCGCGACGCGCTACCCGCGCGGGCGGCGCGCGCTGCTCAAGGCGTGGCGCGAAACGACAGGCAATCGGTGAGGTCCGCCGGCCTTCGCGATGCTTCGCAGGCGCCGGTCGACTGCTGACAAAAATTGACAGTATCGGTTCGTACGATGTGATGCATGACAGTGCACGACGGCACCGCGGATGCGGGGACCGGCCGGGCAAAACGTCATCCATCCCTATCGACAGGAGCGAGTCATGCTGCATCCGAACTTGGTCATTTTGTATGTTTCGAGTCCCCCCGAAAGCGCGGCGTTCTATGCCGAATTGTTCGACCTCGAGCCGGTTGAAGCATCGCCCGGATTCGCGATGTTCGTGTTCCCTTCGGGGATGAAGTTGGGACTGTGGGCGCGCTATGGCGTGGCACCGACGGCCATCGCGCCGCCCGGCGGCAGCGAAATCGTGCTGCCGGTGGCGTCGAACGCCCACGTGGACGCCACGTGGGAGGACTGGAGCGCGCGAGGCATCACGATCCTGCAGGCGCCGACGACGATGGACTTTGGTCGCACGTTCGTGGCGTCCGATCCCGATGGTCACCGGGTGCGCGTGTACAAGCTCGCCGACACGCCGCGATAAGCCGAGCGTGCGGCGGAGGTAGGGGGCGAGGGGGGCGCCAGCGTCGCGGGCCGCCCGCGCCCATCGCCCATCGCCGCGGCGACGCCTTACATCGCGGTGGCGGACTTCACGAGCACGGGCGTGTCGCGATACTGTGCAGGGAACAGACGCTTGAGGTCTTTCACCTTCGGCAGGTCGTTGATGACGATGTACGGATACGTCGGGTGCTCGGTCAGGAAATCCTGATGATAGGTCTCGGCCGGATAGAAGCCCGAATACTTTTCCAGGCGGGTGACGATGGGCTTGCTGTAGACATGCGAGGCGTTGAGCTGCGCGATATATGCGTCGGCGACACGGCGTTGCGCATCGCTCATCGGGAACACGGCTGAGCGATATTGCGTGCCGGTATCCGGTCCCTGGCGATTGAGTTCGGTCGGATTGTGTGCGACGGAGAAATAGATCTGCAGCAGCGTTCCGTAGGACACTTGCTGCGGGTCGAACGTCACTTCCACCGATTCGGCGTGGCCCGTCGCACCGCTGCTGACGGTTTCGTAATCGGCCGTCTTCGCGGTGCCGCCTGCGTAGCCGGACACGGCTTTCGTCACGCCCTTCACATGCTGGAATACCCCTTGCACCCCCCAGAAGCACCCGCCGGCGAACACGGCCGTCTCGGTGTGAGCCCCCGTGGCGGGCTCGTCGAGCTTGGGGGCGGCGATGACGACGGCCGCCTCGGCACCGCCGAAGGCGTACGCGCCAACTTGCCAAACGAGTACCCCGACGGCGGCGGTGCCAAGCAGCAGGCGTCGCACTCGCGAAGCGGGCGTCGTGCGGCGGGGCGATTGGCCTGGCATCTCGTCGCGGGCCTGCGACGGGTGAGTCGGATCGAACGGGTTCATCTGAAAACTCCCGGCGTCGGAGGACGCCTCGATGGCAGCGGTCTTGCGAAGTCGCTGCCGGGTCATTGGGTTTGAGGACGGGGCGCGGCGCTGTCTACCGAACGCCTTCGACCTCAGCCGAAGGTGAACGCGTAGGCCGACACGCCCGGATCGAGAAACTCGATGCTGAACGTACGGTCGCGCACGTCGCCTGACTGGCGCACCAACTGGTACAGGCGCTGGGAGGCGACGGTGCCGGTACCGTCAGCGCCCACGTCGGTGCCATGCGCGTCGCCCGGCGGCTTGCCGTCGACCGTTACGCGAAAGCGCACCGGTTCACCGCCGGCCTTCGGGCCGAGCACGAGATGCAGGTCACGCGCGTGGAAGCGATAGACGATTCGCGCCCCGGCCTGCATGGCGGTGGCCTGCTCCGGCCCCACGCGCCAGTCGCCGGTCAGCGCCCATTGGTTGAGCGACGGCGTTGATGGCGCGCGGTAGTCGCTGGCCTGATCGCGCACGGCCCCGCCGGGGGAGGCGAAGTGCTCCGCGCGCGTGTAGCCGACATAGGTCTCTGGCGAGCGCACGTCGCCCATGTCGGCCGCTTGCTGAATGCCACCGGCCTGCACGTCGGCAATGCCGCTCGCGACCTGCTTCGCTCCGGCCTCGCGCAACAACTGCTGGATCACGCGTTCCGACTCGGCGTAATTGCCTTCGCCGAAGTGGTGGTAGCGCACGCGCCCCTGGGCGTCGACGAAATAGTGTGCCGGCCAGTATTGATTGTGGAAGCCGCGCCAGATGGCGAAGTCGTTGTCGATGGCCACCGGGTAGTCAACGCCCAGATCGTGAACGGCCTTTTTCACGTTGCCGATGTCGCGCTCGAACGCGAATTCGGGCGCGTGCACGCCGATGACGACGAGCCCCTGGTCGCGATACTTCTGCGCCCAGGCTTTGACGTATGGCAACGTGCGCAGGCAGTTGATGCAGGAATACGTCCAGAAGTCGACGAGCACGACCTTGCCACGAAGGGCCTGCGCCGTGAGTGGCGGCGAATTCAGCCATTGCACGGCGCCGTCCAGCGAGGGCAACTGGCCTTCGACCGGCAACGGTGCTGGGGCATCGGCGGTGCCGCGCATCGTCGTATCGCGCACGGGCATCATGGTCGGGCCGGCGGTGTGGCTATCGACGCTCGCGTCGACCTGAGCGGCGGCGCGGCGTGTACCAAGCGCGTCGACGAGCCGCTGCTCGATACCCCCTGTCGACGCCGTCGAGAGTTGCGCCAGCGCGCCGGTGTCGAGCCCGAGGGCGATGGCGGCGACACCCGCGAGCATCAGCCCGCCGAGCCCGCGACGAATCCATTCGCCTGCGCCGAGCGAGCGTTTCATGGTGGCGAAGACGCGTCCGCCGACCAGGAGGGCCAGCCCAAGCGACGTGGCGGCGCCGGCCGCATAGGCGGCGAGCAGCAACGTGGTGCCGACGCTGGCGCCCTGCAGCGCCGCGCCGGTGAGCACCAGCCCGAGGATCGGACCGGCGCAGGGCGCCCAGAGCAGGCCGGTGGCGATGCCAAGCAGGAACGACGCGCCGGGACGGGCCCCCGTGTTCGCATTGCCCGTGGCGGCGCTGCGCCCTTGCGCGGACTGCGACAGACGATCACCCAACGACACGAGCGGATGCGTGAGCCGTTCGGCGAGTTTCGGGAAGAGGAGCGTCGCACCGAACAGGGCAACGAGGGCGAGCGCCAGCCAGCGGCCATACTGGTTCGCCTGCACGACCCAGCTTCCGCCTACGGCGGCGAGCGTTGCCACCAGCGCGAACATCAGCACCATGCCCGCAAGCATGGGCAACACGCTGCGCGAGAACGATTGGCCAGCCCGCGAGAAAACAAACGGCAGTACCGGCAGGATGCACGGACTGACGATCGTCAGAATCCCGCCGAGGTAGGCGAGGATGAGCAAAGTCATGAAGCGCTCCTTGAGCCGCACCCGTTGGCGGGGTGAAGCGGAGGTGGGTAACTCGACGCCGGCGGACGCATGGCGCTCAGGCGGGTTGCGGCTGGAACGTCATCGCAAGGCCGTTCATGCAATAGCGCAGGCCGGTCGGCTTCGGGCCGTCGTCGAACACATGGCCGAGGTGGCCGCCGCAACGTCGGCAATGGACTTCGGTGCGAACCATGCCGAAGGTCGAGTCGGTGTGCGTGCCCACGGCATGGTCCAGAGGCTTCCAGAAGCTCGGCCAACCCGTGTGACTGTCGAATTTCGTGCGCGACGAGAAAAGCGGCAGCGCACAGCCGGCGCAGGCGAACGTTCCGGCGCGGTGTTCGTCATTGAGCGGGCTGGAATAGGGACGCTCGGTGCCCGCCTGACGCAAGATCTCGTACTGGGCGGGCGTCAGACGCTTGCGCCATTCGGCATCGCTGTAGGCGACCTCGAAGTGCTCGGGATCCGTGGCGCGACGGGCATCGTCGGCGTGCGCGGGGCGCATGAGACGCGGCACCAGCCCGGCGGCGACGGCGGCGGCTGCCGCAGTGGCGCTCAGCAGGAACGCGCGGCGCGACAGCGCCGGGGCAGCCTTCGCGGCGTGCGTGCGCGACGGCTTGCGCGGTGGGTTATCGGACAAACGCATGACATCCTCCGGTCAGTAGGGCGATCCGGCGCGGGGCTGGCCCGCCGCCGCGTGTTCAGGGGAGCGCGACGGCCGTGGTTCGGCGCAGCAGACACAGCAGGCGTTCGCGCCGGATCGATAATTGAAGGGTAGTGCGCCGGCGATGGCAAAGTCCTCACGTAAAATTAAACAATTCGTGATACCTCGCGGTGCGGGAACTGCGCACAATGGGGCCTTCAAGACCCACTTTTCCGGGAGCCGTGCCAGCGATGGAATCGCCGCGCCGTGTTTTGCTCGTCGAAGACGACGTGCATATCGCCGACCTGCTCGCGCTGCATCTGCGCGACGAGCGGTTCGAGGTCGTGCATTGCGCCGACGGCGACGAAGGCCTTCGGCGATTGTCCGAGGGGGGCTGGGACGCGCTGGTCCTCGACCTGATGCTGCCCGGCGTCGACGGACTGGAAATCTGCCGTCGCGCGCGGGCGATGACCCGCTATACGCCGATTATCATCATCAGTGCGCGCGCGAGCGAAGTGCATCGTATTCTCGGGCTGGAATTGGGCGCCGACGACTATCTGGCCAAGCCGTTTTCAGTGCTGGAGCTGGTGGCGCGGGTCAAGGCGCTCATGCGGCGGGTCGATGCGCTGGCGCGCAACGCGCGCATGGACGCCGGCAGCCTGGCGATGGCGGGGTTGTTCATCGACCCGATTGCGCGGGAGGCATCGCTTGGCGGCAAGCGGCTCGATCTCACGCCGCGCGAATTCGATCTGCTGTACTTCTTCGCTCGCCAGCCCGGCAAGGTGTTCTCGCGCATGGACCTGCTCAACGCGGTCTGGGGCTATCAGCACGAGGGTTACGAGCACACCGTCAACACACACATCAATCGCCTGCGTGCCAAGATCGAGGCGGATCCGGCGCAGCCCGCGCGTATCCTCACGGTCTGGGGACGCGGCTACAAGTTCGCCAATGACGGTGGGCCCGACACCACGGGTGCCGAGGCGGGAGGCGCATGATGCGTCGCTGGAATCTCACCCTCACGCAGCGCCTGTCGCTGGTATTCGCGGGACTGCTGCTGGTGTGCTGCGGCACGTCGGCGTGGATGCAGGTGCGCGCCAATCGCATGCACGAAGCCGAAGTGATTCAGGGGCTCTCGCGCGGACTGGCGGAGCATATCGCCGCGAATGCCCAGCTCATGGACGCGAACGGCATGAAGCCCGACGCCGTGAGGCGTCTGTTCGGGCAACTCATGGTGGTGAATCCGAGCGTCGAAGTGTATCTGCTCGACATGCAGGGGCGCATTACGGGTCACGCGGCGCCTGAAGGCCATCTGCGGCGCATGCAGGTCGATCTGGCCCCCGTGCATCGGCTGATCGATGGCGAGGCGTTGCCGATCTATGGCGACGATCCCCGTAACGCTGATGTCCGTAAGGTATTCAGTGCCGCACCGCTGCGGGTGGACGGTCGCGAGGTCGGCTACGTCTACGTCGTGCTGGTCGGCGAGGCGCACGACCGCTTCGCGGCACGCGGGGCGACGAGCGCGGCGCTCGATACCGCGCTATGGTCGATCGGCCTGGTGGCGGCGCTGTGCCTGATTGCCGGTCTGGCGGCGTTCGCGCTGATTACGCGTCCGTTGCGCCGCTTGACGGATTCGGTGCGCGAGTTCGATATCGACGCGGCCCCGGTGCCGCTGCCCGCCGTCTCCGCGGATGAACTGGCGTCGCAGCAGGCGCGGCCGAACGACGAGATCGTGGTGCTCGAACGTGCCTTCCGACAGATGGTCGAGCGACTGGGCACGCAGTGGCGCACGCTCACGCGCCAGGATCAGGAGCGGCGCGAACTCATCGCCAACATCTCGCACGATCTGCGCACGCCGCTCTCGTCGCTGCACGGCTATCTCGAGACGCTCTCGCTCAAGGACGCCACGCTCACGCCCGCCGAGCGGCGGCGCTATCTGGGCATCGCCCTCGATCAGAGCCGCAAGGTCGGCGCGCTGGCGCAGTCGCTGTTCGAACTGGCTCGTCTGGAACATGGCTTCGTGCAGCCCGAGGCCGAGCCGTTCTCCGTGACGGATCTGATCCAGGACGTCTTTCAGAAATTCGAACTGAGTGCCGAGTCGCGCGGTGTCGCGTTGCGCGCGCAACTCGCGCCGCAAATTCCCGTTGCGCGGGCCGACCTCGGCCTGATCGAGCGCGTGTTCACGAACCTGCTCGACAACGCGCTGCGCTACACACCGTCGGGCGGTGAGATCACGGTGGCGGTGGCGCCGGTGGGCGCCGACATCGAAG
Organism: Pandoraea sp. XJJ-1; assembly: GCF_026802345.1. Classification (NCBI taxonomy): domain Bacteria; kingdom Pseudomonadati; phylum Pseudomonadota; class Betaproteobacteria; order Burkholderiales; family Burkholderiaceae; genus Pandoraea; species Pandoraea sp. XJJ-1. Next base: position 3,958,136 of record NZ_CP113827.1, on the reverse strand, counting down.
TGTTGGTGAGCGACACCGGTCCCGGCATTCCCGAGACCGCGCGCGAAGGCCTGTTCGAGCGGCCATTCACGGTCGGCGGCGCTCGCCGTGAAGGTGGGCTGGGCTTGCGCATCGTGCATCGCATTCTGCAACTGCACGGACGGCGCATCACGCTGGTCGACACGCCCGGGCAGGCCGGGCGGGGGGCGACGTTCCGCTTTACTTTGCCGACGTGAGTTGGTTGGGCGCCGGGGCAGCCGGCGCCGCGTCGAAGTAGGTCAGCTTGCGCACGAAGACATTGGCGAACGGGTCGACCTTCTCGCCATGCGCGGCGGGCGAGGTGATCACGACGCGCACGATATTGCCGTGCGCGTCGTACTTGTAGTGGTACTCCGACACATGACGCTCGCCCGTGGCGGCGTCGGTGCGGGTCACGCGCGTGAGTTCGTGACGCGGTGAGTATTGCGCGACCTCGTTGTCCCACGCCAGCGCGAGCCATTGACCGTCGATGAGGGCGGCGGCGCCGTTGTCGCGAACGATGCGCTCGCCATCCGGCTTGCGCTCCACGCTGGCGAACGTCCGGTAGGAGACCCGCTTCGGCGCTGGACGCACCTTGCCGTCGGCCGTGACGACCTGACGTGCTGCGTTGGGCGCCGACCATTGACGCGAGAGCGCGAAGCACTCGTCGTCGAACCGTCGCGCCTGCAGGCTGCCCGCGCGGTGAGAATGTGCGCCGTTGGCGGCGGCGATGAGGCTGCGGGTCCATTCCCACTGCCCGTTGTTCTCCTGGCGCACTTGCTCCTTCCACGCGGCGCGACGTCCCGGGCCGTGCACAACCCAGGCGTCGGCGCTCTGCCACTCGACGGGGGCGCCATCGATGCTCTCCAACCGGCCGCTGGCGTCATACGAATAGTGGCCGCGGTCGGTGTTCGCGAGCAGGTGACCTTGTGCGTCGAAATCCATGACGAAGCGATTGCCGTTGTCGAGCGGCCCGACCTTGCCAGTGGCGCGATCGTAGCTGGCGATGAAGCGGGTTTCTTCGATCCGGCGAACGCCGGCGGGAATGCCGCCGAAGTTGCGCATCAAGTCATCCTCCTCGCGTAGCGAGGTCTGCACGCACCACGGCAGCGGCGCGGCCACCTGCGGCGCGTCGGCGGCGGGCGGCGGACTCGTCGGGGCGGGGGGCGACGTGCTGGCGGTTGGCAGGGTCTCCGGTGTGGCCTGCGGCCGGGGACCCGCGCAGCCGGCCAGGGCGGCGGCCAGTGCTGCCAGGGCAAGCGCTGCCCGGACAGGACGGGCGGAAGGAGCTGAACGGATGAGGCGGATGGATGAAACTGACATCATCGGAAGGGTTTGCCGAAGGTATTTTGTCCCGATTGTACCGGCTCCGGGCGACGCACCCGCCGGCATCGCTCGGAACAGTACCTGACGTCGTCCCACACCCGCGCCCATTTCTTGCGCCAGGTGAAGGGCCGGCCGCACGCTTGACACACCTTGCTGGGCAGAAACGCCTTGCCGTGCTGGGTCATTTGGCGGGATCGACACGATCATGAGACACCCAGACAAGCGACGCCGTATCGACCCCCAACGCTTGCGCACGCGCCACAATACGCTTCAGCTCGTCCGCGCCGAGATGCTTCTCCCTCGCGAGAATCCAGCAGTAACCGGTATTCGGCCCCACCACCAGCGCCCAGCGATAGTCGGGGTCGATCGCGGCCACGTGGTAACCGCCGTAGAACGGCCCGAAAAACGATACCTTCAGCGATGCGACAGACGGCGACCCGGTAAACAGCGCCTTGCCGGTCACCGCTTGCCACCGACCGTTCGACGTATCGAAGCCTCGGTTGAGCACGCGAATACTGCCATCTGACTGCGGCGTGTAGGTGGCGGACACGTCCGTCATGCCGCGCTCGAACGCATGGTCGAGGCGAGCCAGTTCGTACCAGCGGCCCTGATAGCGACTCGCATCGAATGGCGACACGGGGGAGACCCCAGGCGGCGGACGCGTATTGGCGCACCCGGAGAGCAGGAGGAACGCGAACGAGAACGAGAGCGCGCTCAGCCACCGCAGCGCGACGGATCGTTTGGCGGGAACAGCGTTGGTCATGGAAGTCCCTGTGTCGGTGAATGGAAAGCCTGTGTTTGCGTCCGTCGTCCATCAAGCACGTTGGCATCGACTATCGGTATGCGCAAGCGTGACCGCCGGCGCGAATTTTCAGGACTCGAGCACATCCCGGAGCTTGGCGAGGCCTCGACGAATCCAGCTTTTGGCAGTGCCCTCCGGTACACCCAGCGTTCGTGCAAGTTCCGTGTAGGTGAAACCGCCGAAGTAGGCGATCGTAATGGCCTGCCGCTGTTGCGCAGAGAGGGCGGTCATTGCCATCGAGAGTCGTTGCTTTTCGCGATCTCTTTCGGTCAGTTCCGGCGGCGGGGCGGAATCCGCAGCGATGGACGACATGAGGGTCTCGTCCAGCGGAATCGGTTGTCGTTTGCGTAGATAGCTGATGGCTCGGTTCCGGGCGATGGTCGACATCCACGGAAGCACGTCGCCGCGTTGCGCATCGAACACCAGACGACGCTGCCACAACGCCATATAGACGTCCTGAAGAATATCTTCGGCTTCGGCGCGATGATGAATCACGCGGAGGATGACGCCGAACAGCACGGACGAGGTGTGCCGGTACAGCTGCGCGAACGCATCCTCGTCGCCGAGCTGGGCAAGCGTCAGCAGACCCGTCAGGTCGGTGCAATCGCCGAGGGAAGGACGAGCCGACACGCGGACGGCACCCGCGCTGTCACCGGCCGCGCTCGAGCACGCACTCGCACTCGCGGGCGCGTTCTTCGACGCGCCACCCGCGACGCCCGAGTCCGTTGGACAAGCGTATTGACTGATGTCGATGGTTGTCATCGCGGCGTCTCCAGGGAGGATGCTGCGGGATCGATGCCTTTGCCTTTACTGCGAGCGGTCGGGCATCAGTGCCAGAAACTCGCGGCGCAACGCGGGATCTTCGAGGAAACGTCCCCGCATGACACTGCTTACCATGCGCGCCCCGTCGTCTTTGGTCCCCCGCCAATGCATGCAGAAGTGGTCCGCCTCCAACACCACGGCGAGTCCGTCGGGGGCGATTTTTTCTTCGAGCAAGTCGGCGATCTGCTTGACGGCTTCTTCCTGAATCTGTGGTCGTGCCATGACCCAATTCAGCAAGCGGGCGTATTTGGACAGACCGGGCAGGTTCGAATTCGCCGCGGGCAAAACGCCAATCCACGCGCGACCCATGATCGGACAGAGATGATGCGAGCATGCGCTCCGCACGCGAAGTGGCCCGATCAGCGTGAGTTCGTTCAGTTGCCCGATGTTCGGGAATTCCGTGACCGCGGGCGGCAGTTCGTAACGGCCCGAGAACACTTCGCGGACGAACATCTTCGCCACGCGCTTCGCGGTTTCACGCGTGTTGTGGTCGTTGTCGACGTCGATGACGAGCGCGCGAAGCGCGTTCTCGATATGCGTCGCGACTTCGCCCTGCAATGTGTCGACGTCGCCTTCGCGCAGGTAGGGGGCGATGTTGTCGTTGGCGTGAAACCGGACACCGGCGTTGCGCAAGCGCTGCCGGACGACTTGCGACAACGGGATGCCCTCTGCGGCACCCTTCGTGATGGCCGGTTGCGAATCGATAATCGCGCCCATGAGGTTCTCCGGAAAAGGAATGCGCCGTTGCGTCTCGCCGTTCAGCGGTCTCCGGGCGTGGTCGCCGGAATGGGCCAGCCTTCGTGCTCAGCCACGGCGGCGAGGGCGGCTTCGAACATGGCAACGGCCTTGTTGGCCGCGTCGCCGAGGTGTCGATGGAGCAGCGCGTCGGCCGGTGAGCGCGACTCGCATTCATCGCTATAACGCTCGAACGCGGCAATCTGCAGCACCAGTTCGGCGAGATGCTTGGGACACTCGCAAGCGATGGTCGTGGAGCGGGAAACCACGCTGATCAGCGTGTCGTTGTCGAACCGGCGTGGCGTCCTGCGCCAGATCCGTTCCTGGTCTTCGTTGCTGGAATCGCTGCGGCGCCACGTCTGCAGGTACTCGGCGAGGAGGTCGTTCGCGTGTAACAAGGCGTTGGGAGCTCGCCTGAGGTTGATGCCTTCCAAGCTCGCCAGTTCAGCCGCCCGAGTCGTGCCGAAGGAATAGACGACGAGCACGTCGTCACACATTAGTCGCTGCGCTGCCGTGACGATAGATAGGACAACGTCTTCGTGGAGTGCCTCAACCCGAATGACGAGGCAGTTCGCAACGGACTCGTTGCCGCCAGGGGAGGGGACATCTTGAACGGTGTCGAGCTGGACGGCATTGACGCCTTTCGGCATCTCAAGCGTCACGCTTTCGCCAAACCCCACGATGAAGAGGTTCGTGTCTCGCATGGGGGCGGTCGTAAGCGCGCGGTCGCTGTCTCCGCTCGCCAATTGTCTCAACTGATCGCCGTCCAAGTGGGCAATCGAGCTGATGGCGTGCCCTCGGTTCACCAGTGCCTTGATCGTCTTCAGACGATGGACATCGACATCGGAATATAAGCGCTGACCCGAGGCGCTGGTGGGCGGTGACACCACGCCATACCGTTGCTCCCAGATACGCAACGTCGCCGCAGGCATGTCGACGAGCTTGGCTGCCTCGCCGCTTCGATACCGTCGAACTGTGTCCACTGTCTCCTCCACCCTGAGGCCGTTGTCGTGCAAAAGCGACTCAATGAGCCGTAAATTAACTCAAATTATATTATGAGTCAATAAAGCAAACTCAATATATGGAATTTGTAATATATGAGTCTAAATATCGACTCGAATTGTCTATCTCCGTCGCCTACGTTCGAAACACGGCGTTGTCGGTATTACGCTGACGGATTGGCACGCAGCTAATTTGCGGTTTTCGATCGTTTGATTTTGGGTTCGGCGCGCCGATGCGTCCCGCGCCCCGCGCCTGATTTACGGACGGCCTCTTCGCCGGGTGTCGAGATTGGGGGCAAGCGTTCGGCGGTCTCACGAAACAGCGACCGTAGCCATGCGATGGCCGGATCACGTTCTTGATACTTGTGCCATTGAAGGTTCTCGGTGAAGGCCGGGATGCCGACAGGGCATCCCAGCACGCGAAGGGGGAAACGTTGCGCCATCTGATGCGCGAGCCGGGAGGGGAGCGTGGCGATGCGCGAGGTACCCACGAGCAACGCGGGTACCAGCGTGAACGTCGGCGCGATCACTGTCTGGCGCCGTGTGCGCTTGCTCGTGGACAGTAAGCGGGCGTCGAAAGTAATGCGACGCCCGCCCCCCCATTCGACACCCACATGAGCGGCGTCGAAGTACTCGTCTTCCGTCAGTCGTTCACCCGCCATTCGGTACTCGGCGCACACGAGACACGAAAACGTGTCGTCGAACAAAGGCTCCGCCGGATGGCCGGCAACCTTGGCGAACTCTGGTGCGATCAGCAGTTCTGCCTCGCCGTTCTCCAGATGCTCGGGCGTCTGCGGACTGATCGCGCGCAAATCGAACTGCATCAGGGGCGCCAGCGTTGTCGCCCGCTTGACCACTTCCGACAGGAACACACTGATCACATAGTCGGACGCCTCTATCGTGAAGCGACGTGTCGATGTCGCAGGATCGAACGTGGGACGCGCGCGCGTGATCGTCTGGATTTGGAGCAGGACGTCCCTCACGGGTTTTGCCAACTCCTCGGCTAGCGGCGTGAGTACCTGCGTTTTTCCCACCGGCACGAGCAACTCGTCCTCGAAATACTCGCGCAGGCGGGACAGCGAGCAACTGGTCGCGGGCTGGCTCAAGAACAAGCGCTCGGCGGCTTTGCCGACGCTGCGAGTGGATAGAAGGGCATCGAGTACCACGAGTTGGTTGAGATCGAGCTTATTGAATCGCATGACCTTTTTGATATTTACGGTGTGGATGCACCGTATTTAAACAATAAATTATATAAATGTCATGCGATACCTATAATCGGCTCAACAGGCAGCCATAGCCTGGAAACCAACAAGCATCACGGAGACATGAACCTATGCAGGCGTATCGTAAGGCGGGCTCGCGGTTTGCCCAGTGGGGGCTGGTCGGCACCTTGACACTGATGACCATGCTGGCCCAGATCGACAAGAACATCCTGGTACTCATGGTCGCGCCGATCCAGCGTGATTTCGGTGTGAGCGACGTGCAAATCAGCTTTTTGATTGGGGCGGCATTTGCGGTGGCCAATATCGTGGTGGGATTGCCGGCGGGCTGGCTGGCCGATCGATTCGACCGTCGTCTGATCATTGCCGCCGGGGTGTTGGTGTGGTCACTGGCAGTCGCGGCCAACGCTGCAGCGACCACCTTTGCCGTTCTGGTGGCCGCGCGCGTCATTGTGGGTGGGGCCGAGGCGTTGATTCCCCCGTCGTCGTATTCACTGATTCGCGACGGTGTGGACGAGGACCGCCGCGCGCGAGCGCTCTCCGTCTATACGATGGCGTTGATGCTTGGCACCGGACTGTCGCTGGTCCTTGGCGGTCCGTTGATGAGCGTGATTCAGTCGTCCGGCATGAACACCATCCCGTTCCTGGGAAATGTGACGGCCTGGCAGATGACGCTGTTCCTGATTGGGTTGGTCGGCGTGCCGATGAGCGTGATGATTTTCCTGAGCAAGGATCCGGGGCGTCAACGCGACGGCGCGACGAACCTGCCGCGGCGCACGCACCACCTCGCCACTTATCTCTGGGCGCATCGCGCCATCTTCGGACCGCTGTTCCTCTTTGTCGTGGCGAACGCCATCATCACGTTCGGCCTTGCGGCGTGGCTGCCAACCGTGATCGTTCGACGCTTTCATCTCGACATGAGGGAGATTGGGCTGATTCAGGGGGCCGTGCTGCTGACCATGGGGCCGCTCGGGCTCTGGTTGGCAGGAATGGCGATGGAGCGCAGAGCGGCGGCGCTGACCAGCGTCGCCCGGGTGGGCATGGTGACGAGTATTGCCGTTGCGGTACTCACGGTGGCGCTGGTGCTGACGGGAACGCTGCAGACGTTCTGGATCGTCGATGCGCTGGTTGTTCTTTTCTCCTGGACCTTCATGTCCGTCACCTCGACGATCGTGGCGCGCGTCGTGCCCACGCAGTCGATCGGCATCGTCATGGCGATCGTGCTCGTGTTGAATGGGTTGCTTGGTCAGGGCCTTTCGCCCACGCTCATCGCCCTCGTCGGGCGACTCCTGTTCGCCGGTAGTACCGATGCCTTGCCCAATGCAATGGCAGTTGTATTCGCCGTGTCAGGGGGGATCGCACTGGTGGCGTCTGCAGCGCTGTATCGGAGTGTGTCGCGTACCGAAAGCGTCATGTCGAACGTTGCGCCGCAAGTGGGTGCGCCTTGATTCGGTCTTGATCTTGCTTAACAACGCACCCGCGTGCGACTGCGCATTGCGACATGCGTGAGGTGGGAAACACAAAACAATAGCCAGGAGACGCTTCAATGAAGCTCGTAAAAATAAAATTTATTAGTACTGCGATATTATTATCGGCAAGCGCATCCATTCATGCTCAATCGAGCGTGACGCTCTCTGGGCTGCTTGGTATGGGTGTTTCGTACACCAGTAACGCCAGCCGAATCGGTGGCGGAGCACTGTGGCAAGCCACCAATACCCACGCCGTGCCGTTCTTTGCGATCTCGGGTAAGGAAGTGATCGACAGCGACACCTCCGCGGTATTCCGCCTGAGCCGCTACGCTTTTCTCAATAACGGAACCGACGCGCCATTCGAGAGCTTCGTCGGGTTGAGTTCCGCGAGCAAAGGTACGTTGACCATGGGTTCGATGTACGACTTGCTGGCCGACCTGGTGCCCTTCACCTCCGAGCGGTTTACGTCACTTCTCGCGACGCATCCGGGAAACCTTGACAGAACGGTCGGCAACGCCCTGAACAACTCGTTCAAATACAAGTCACCCCTCTATGGCGGATTTCAGTTCGGTCTGATGTACGGGATTGGGCAGGCGGGCTCGACCACCAACACGGGCCGCGTCGTCGGTGCCGAAGTGGCTTACACGGCGGGGCCGTGGCAATCCATTGCCGTTTGGGAGTCCGTCAATGGCGTTCCGTATGCGCCGGGGCTCAAATTGGGTGTGTCGCACCTGTACGGTCTGGATTTCACGAAGACGCCTGCGGTATCGGTATTCCAGAACCAGAACACCAGCACGGTGGGCGTCGCGTACGTGAACGACGGCTGGCGCGTGATGGGTAACTACAGCTACACGCGACTATCGGCTGCTGGCGCATCGGCCACGGCGCAATCGATTGATGTAGGCGCCTACAAATACGTGACGCCGCAGACGCGAATTGGCGGTGGCTACTCGTACACAAAACTCGAGTCTTACAAGTGGAATCAGTTTCACGGGCATATCGACTATGCCCTTTCGAAACGCACCAGTCTTTACCTCCTCGGCGTGTTTCAGTTCGCAGGGTCAGGCCAGTTTGCTGTGCTTCGAAATCAACCGCCGGCGTTGGCATCGCACCAGGCGGTGCTTGAGGCCGGTGTCACGCACTTCTTTTAACCGGCAACGTGAACATGTCGGCCAGTTCAGTCTCGGGTTCTGATGGAGAAAATGCAATGCAGTGGGATGTGATTGTTGTCGGCGGTGGCCCGTCGGGTTTGACGATGGCTGCCGAGTTGGCCGGCGCCGGCGTAAAGACGCTTGTCATTGAGCGACGCACCGAAGGCGTGCAGTCGCGCGCAGGCACGATTTTGCCGCGGGTTCTGGAGCTGTTCGATACCCGAGGCATCGCTGATCGACTGATCCGAAAGACGCGTGAAATTGCGGACTATCCGTATCGACCATCGCACATTTGGGCGGGATTCCATCCGATCGAATGGAAGTACCTCGAGACGCGCTTCGGCTTCACGCTGGGTTTGCCGCAGAACAAGACCGAGGAAGTCCTGTGGGAGTGGGCCGCTGAATCGGGAGCGGTGATCCGGCGAGGCGAGGAAGTCCGTGACGTGCGTGAGTTGCATGACGGCGTGGAGCTTGCGCTATCCGATTCCACCGGAAATCTCTCGACGCTGCGCGCCCAGTACGTTGTCGGCGCGGATGGCGGGCGTAGCGTCGTGCGTTCCAAGCTGGGTCTTCCGTTCGACGGGCATTCGGGGACGTTTCGCGGCATTGTTGTCGACGCTGAGCTTGAGGCGCCGTGGCCGGGGGGACGTATCAATGTGGACAACGAGATGGGGTGGGTGCGTGGCTACGTATTCGGCGAAGGCATTACGCGATTCAATATCGTGCATCGTGATCGGCGGCACGCACCGAAGGACGAGCCGGTGACGCTCGATGAGGTGTTGCAGTGCATTCGTGACGTGCATGGCACCGATTACGGCATCAAGGGATACCGCTGGGCTTCGCGTTTCGATGACCAGATGCGCGCGGTGCCAACCCTTCGGCAGGGGCGTGTGTTTCTGGTAGGGGAATCCGCCCGTATTCACTATCCGTCCAGTGGCGTAGGCATGAACTTCTGCTTGCAGGACGCGTTCAACCTTGGCTGGAAGCTGGCCAACGTCATCAACGGCGTGGCGGACGCCAAGACGCTCGACACCTACGATGCGGAACGCCTTCCGGTCATGCGCCGGCTGCTCGAGAGCGTAAAGGCGCAGTGCGCGTTGCAATTCAACTTCGGCCCCGAGGCCGTCGCGCTCAAGCGGCGGATGCAGGAGCACCTGATTCCGCTGCCGGAGGTGCAACGCAAATTGGTGCTCGAACTCAATGGTCTGGAGACGGCCTATCCGTGCGATCCCGGCAGCCATCCGTTGACCGGGCAGCGTTGCCCAGATATCGATCTGGTCCTGCTCGACGGCCGATCGGTGGCGATCACGCAGGCGTTGCGCGAGCGGAAATTCTTGCTGATCGATCTGGACGGCTTTGCACGTCAGTTCGAATCGATCGACGTTGCCGGTCGGCCGGTGAGTGTGCTCAGGGCTCGTGTCGCACGCATTCCTGCGGCGCTCGAAGCCGTCAAGGGATTGCTGGTGCGTCCTGATGGCTATGTCGCGTGGGCAAGCGAGACGTTGGCTCGCGAAGAAGACGTCGACGTGCAACTTGGCAAATGGCTGAAGCGGTGACCCCATGAGCGAACATCGACGATTATTGACGGGCGGCTGGGTGCTGAGCATGGACCCGGCGATCGGCGATCTGCGCGTGGGTGACGTGCTGATCGAGGGGGAGCGCATTCTGGCGGTGGCGCCACGCATTGACGCAGCGGACGCCGAACGCGTCGACGCAAGCGGCATGATCGTCCTGCCGGGGTTTGTCGATACCCACCGCCATACCTGGCAGAGCTGCGTGCGGCATCGCTACGCGGATATCGATCCGCAAATCTACTTCGCCGAAATGCTGGGTGCGAAGGGGGCCGCGTTTCGGCCGGAAGACGTTCACGTTGCCACGATGCTTGGTGCAGTGTCCGCGCTTGACGGTGGCATCACCACGATGCTCGATTGGTCTCATGTCCAGAACAGCCCCGATCACGCGGATGCCGCGATCCTTGGGCTGCGCGAGGCCAACATTCGGGGCGTGTTTGCACATGGCTGGCCGCTAGTGGACGGTGCGTCGTGGATGTTCGACAGTCAGCGGGGGCATCCGGAAGATATTCGCCGGTTGCGAACGCGGTATTTTTCGTCGGACGATCAACTGCTCACGCTTGCCATGGCGGCACGGGGCCCAGAGATGACGCGGCGAGATGTCTGGCTGGAAGATCTGCGCCTTGCGCGCGACCTAGGAATTCGATCGAGCATTCACATGGGGGCGTATGCGCGAAACGCCTCGGTACGTGCGATCGCGCAGATGCATGACGCCGGCGTGTTGGGCGACGACTTGACGTTCGTGCACTGCTGTTTTTCCAGCGCCGACGAGATCGCGATGATGGCGGATGCCGGCGTAAGCGCTTCGCTCGGCGTGCACTGCGAGTTGAACGCACAAGGCATTGGCGATATCCCGTTTGATCGCTTGCTTGCGGTGGGCATCCGGCCTAGCTTGAGCGGCGATACCGAGACCAAATGCTCGGGCGATATGTTCACGCAGATGCGTCATGCCTTCGCGTACTACCGTTCGTGGATGGGCGGGCAACACTCGCGGGTTCAGAACGCGCCCGCAACGCTCTCGATGCGCGAGGTGCTGGAGTTTGCCACGGTGGCGGGGGCGCGCGCCAACGGGCTGGATCACAAAGTCGGCTCGCTGACGCCTGGTAAACAGGCCGACATCATCATGATTCGTGGAGAGGACCTCAACCTCACCCCGGTGTCGGACGCCGTGGGCGCTGTCGTGCTTGCCGCGCATCCGGGCAATGTGGACTCGGTATTCGTCGCCGGGCGCGCAGTGAAGCGACAGGGCCGAATGACCGGTGTCGACCTGAACGTTCTGCGACAGCGTGCTGTTGCGTCCCAGCAATACATTCTTGAATTGAAATGAGTGACGCTAAATTGCCTCAGCCGTTGGACCGCGAGCTGGCGGATCTCGTGTCGGCGATGCGCGCCGCGCAAACGCTCCCGCCATTTTCCGGAACGCCGCAGCAAGCCCGTGAACGTATGCGCCGCGGCATTATGGCAGCGCGTGAACGAAATCCATTGCCGAAGGTCGGCGCGATGGAAGATGCGATCGCCGAGTCTGCGGGGGCGCACGTCCCAGTACGCGTCTACCGTCCCTTGGATGCGAGCGCAGTGATGCCTACGGTGGTGTTTTTCCATGGCGGCGGATTTGTTCTCGGCAGTGTCGAGCTGATGGATGACATCGCGCGCAAGCTCTGCCGCGACATGCGGGCGGTGGTGGTGTCGGTTGACTATCGACTGGCCCCGGAGCATCCGTTTCCCGCCGCACATCATGACGCGTTAACCGCGACGCGCTGGGCGATTCGCCATGTCGCGGCACTTGGCGGGGATCCGTCGCGGGTCGTGCTGGCGGGTGAGAGTGCCGGCGCCAATCTGGCAACGTCGGCGGCACTGTCGTTGCGCGGTTGCGGCGTCGGTATCTCCGCGCAACTGCTCGTTGTGCCCGGCGTCGACATGGCTCGTGACGTCGCGCGCATTGAGGCAAAGGGCATCGACTTCCCGATGCTTTCGCCATCCGACCTGCGAGACATCTCGCGGCTTTATATGGGTTCGGCTATGGCGCGTGCGCGGGAGTTTCCCCCGTCGCCACTGCGCGCTGCCGATCTGCGCGGCATGCCTGCCGCGTTGATCGCGATCGCTGGCCATGACCCGCTACGCGACGAAGGTATTGCCTACGCGCGGCGTCTTGAGGCGGCTGGTGTGCCGGTGCAACTCCTGTGCTTCGAAGACATGTTTCATCCGTTCTTCGGCTTCTTCGAAGCCTCACGTTCGGCGCGTCGCGCCAACGACACCATCTGCCGCGCTTTTTCAGCGTGGCTCGAACAACATGCGCGGCCCCGCGATCTGTGAGCGGGCGCGCCAACCCTAGAGTCTCTGGAGAACACCCATGCGTTATGTATCGTTCGTAAAAAATGGAAAGGCGACGCTGGGCGTTCGCGATGGCGACGCCATTCGCGTGCTCGGCGAGGACACCCTGGAATCGTTGTTGGCGAGCGGGGTCGATCTCGTCTCTCATGGCCGAGCGCAAGCCGGGCAGGAAAAGGTGAGCGCCGAAGGTCTCGTGTATCTCCCGCCGCTTGCCCGTCCCCCCAAGCTCATCTGTGTCGGCCTCAACTACGCTGACCACACGGAGGAAAGCCCCTACGAGCAACCGGATTACCCGACGATTTTTTTTCGCGTTGCAACCAGCCTGGTGGCGCATGAGCAACCGTTGGTGCGCCCGGCAGTATCCGATAGCCTGGGCCTCGACTTCGAGGGCGAAATCGCGGCCGTGCTGGGCAAGGGCGGTCGCCACATCCGCAAGGAGGATGCGCTCGATTGCGTTGCGGGCTACGCGCTCTTCAACGACGGGTCGGTCCGGGAGTACCAGTTCAAGTCGCCGCAATGGACGGTCGGGAAGAATTTCGACGGCACAGGCGCATTCGGTCCCGACCTCGTGACGGCCGACGAGTTGCCACCCGGCGCCAAGGGGCTGCTGCTGGAGACACGTTTGAATGGTGAGGTCGTGCAGTCCGCCAGTACCGACGACATGATCGTCGACGTCGCTCAACTGATCAGCATCGTCAGCCAGGCCATTACGCTCGAACCGGGCGACGTGATCGTGACCGGTACGCCTTCAGGTATCGGCTGGGCACGGACACCGAAACTTCTGATGAAGCATGGCGACCTTTGTGAGGTCAGCGTGGAGGGCATCGGCGTGCTGCGCAATCCTGTCGTTGACGAGGCCATCCGCTAAGGTGTTTCATGAACGATCGACCAACGAGTTGTCGCCGATGATTTCCGAGGAGCGAGTCATGACCGAATTCTCATCGACGCATCCGCGGGCAGCGGTGCATTCCATCGACCATTTCGCGCTGAATGTCCCGTCCATCGACGAAGCCCATCGCTTCTTCGAGGCTTTCGGCCTGACGGTCAACCGCGCCGGACTGCAGGGCGACGAACTCGAGATCAGGGCGACTGACGGCCATCGTTGGGGACGCGTGCTCGCGGGGGAGCGAAAGGAGATGGCATACCTTAGCTTCAACTGCTACGAGGACGATCTCGAGGACCTCCGTGCCCAGACGGTCGCGGCGGGCGCGAGCGTTGTCGCTTCGATGGCTGGAGGGGGCGGTGCCGGTTTTGAGTTCCGAGATCCCGACGGTAATCTGATTCAAGTGCGGGTGGGGCCGAAGACCAGCCCGAATAGCAAGACGGCGAGTCAGGCTGTCGTTGTCCCGGCGGACGCCCGCGGCGCTTGTACTCGGGCGGAGGTGGTGCGGGTGAAGCCGCGACGGCTATCGCATGTGTTGCTTTTTTCGCCAGATGTCCTGCGAGCGGTCTCGTTCTACGAACGCGCGCTGGGTCTTCGTTTGTCAGATAAATCGCTGGATCTGATCGCGTTCACGCACGCGCCGCATGGCTGCGACCATCATTTGGTGGCGTTTGCCAAAAGTCGCTCGCGTGGCTGGCATCATTCGTCGTGGGATGTCGAAGGCGTTGATCTTGTTGGGGAGGGGGCCGCTCAGATGCTGGCCGCCGGCTACGCGAAGGGGTGGGGGACAGGGCGGCATGTGTTGGGGTCGAATTACTTTCATTATGTTGAGGATCCATGGGGATCCTTTTGCGAGTACTCGGCCGACATTGATTTTGTTTCGGCGGGACGAGATTGGCCCGCCGGGGATTTCGCGCCGGAGGATTCGTTGTACCTATGGGGGCCGAACGTCCCGGAGAATTTTATTTGCAACACCGAGGCCCAGGATTGAAGAGACCCATGCCGCCGCAGCCTTGGCGCAGCACATGCCGGCCCTGATGTCGAGATCCATTGAACGTTGAACCGGACGTGTCCTAAAATCAGTGGGTTCCGACTGAGCCTGTCTGCCAATATTGAACTCAAAATTCTCCCAGGTTTGAACTACCCGATATTCGAATCTCGTCGCGTTGAACTTTCGAACCCCTATCCTTGCCCCTTCATCGGTTCCGAGCTTCCCGCAGCCTCCGGATCATTCGGTTGCCACCCCCCACCGAGTGCCTTGAATGCCGCGACCGCTGCGCGCGCCGATTCCGTTTGCGCCTGCACCCGGGCATCCGAGGCGCGCAAGAGGTTGTCGTCTGCCTGCAGCACTTCGACCAGGCTGACGACACCCTTTTGATATGCAGCGAATGAGGCTGCTCGCGCGCGTCCGAACGCGCTCACACCCTGCGCGAGAATGGCAGCCTGCGCTTCGCGCTTGACGAGCGCCGAGAAAGAATTCTCAACGTCCTCCGTTGCGTGCAATACGGTAAGCCGGTAAGCGGCAAGCATTTCGGCTTCCTGTCCTTTCGCCGCATTGATCTGCGCGTTGATTCGGCCAAAATCGAATAGACGCCAGCGCAGCCCCAGCACACCGGCCGCTTGACTGGCGCCGCTACTGAACAGGTTGCCGCTAGCCACTGAGGTGGCGCTCCCAATCAGTCCGCTGAGCGACACCTTGGGGTAATACTCTGCGATGGCCATGCCGATACGCGCGTTCGATGCAGCCAGGCGACGTTCTGCCACAATCAGGTCGGGCCGACGCCTGAGCAACTCGCCAGGCGATCCCGTGCCAGTGATTCGAGGGGCGACCGGGATATCGCCGCCCTCGAGCAGTACCGCCCGGTGCGTGCCGGGCTGTGAACCCAACATGACGTCCAGCGCGTTCATCGCTGCATCGAGCGCTGCCTCAAGGACCGGAATGGATGCCTGAACCTGAGCCAGCGCGCCTTCAGCCTGACTCACCTGGAGGTCGGCCGCCAACCCTTTTCCATAGAGGAGGTTAATGGTCGAGAGCAGATCCTGCTGCGTCTGCAACTGCTTGCGGGCCACCGCTAAACGAGCCTGCAATCCACGAATGGTGATGTAGATGTCCGCAGTCTGTGCTGCCACTGCCAGACGCGTCGCTACCTCGCCGGCCGCTGAAGCCTGATAGTCGGCAAGCGCCGCTTCCCGACCGCGACGCAGGCCACCGAAAACATCCAGCTCCCAGCTCGCGCTGAAATTGGCCTCGTAGTCGTTGCCATAGCGGTCGAAGCCGGGCGTCGAATTCAGGACGCGTCCCAGGGGGGTCTCGACCGACTGGTAGGCCCGCGCGCTCTGGCCGCTAACATTGCCGGACGGCAGCAGCGCGGCGTCCGCCGCGCCGAGTCCTGAGCGGGCCTGCGAGACGCGCGCGGCGGCCTGCGCGAGGTCCAGATTCTGTTCCAGCGCGAGCGTGACGAATCGTGTCAGTTGCGGATCACCAAAACCTGTCCACCACGTGACCAGGTCGGCAGCGACCGTCGCGTGCCGCTGATCCACCGCGGCTTGACCCTGAAACTGCTTTGGCATGGCGACATTGGGTCGGACATAATCTGGACCGACAGCGCAGCCTGTCGAGAGGCTGGCGACGATGACCGCAGCAAGGAAGTGTTTAGGTAGCATAAGCGTCTTCGCGAGGTTTCATTGGTGACTATAATACCAAATAGTCACTAGTTGTCCATTCCTGTATGCTATCCGCATGAAAAACACCATCACTCCCTCCGTCCCCGCGCGCGGCCCAGCCGATCACGAGGTGCGGGACCAGATCGTTGCCGCCGCCACGGAGCACTTCAGCCGGTACGGCTACGAGAAAACGACGGTCTCCGATCTTGCCAAGGCGATCGGGTTCTCGAAGGCTTATATCTACAAGTTCTTCGAATCCAAGCAAGCCATTGGCGAGATGATCTGCGCCAACTGTTTGCAAGAAATCGAACGCGAGGTTCGGGCAGCTATCGCAGACGCAGATCTGCCACCGGAGAAGCTGCGGCGGGTGTTCAAGGTCTTTACCGAAGCCAGCCTCAAGCTGTTTTTCCGGGATCGCAAGCTTTACGACATCGCCGCTTCGGCCGCCACGGAAAACTGGCAGGCCGTGCAAGCCTATGAAGCTCGGGTTCAAAAATTACTTCGCGAAGTACTGCAGGAAGGCCGGCAAAGCGGTGACTTCGAGCGCAAGACGCCGCTGGACGAAACCGTGATGGCGATCTATCTGGTGCTGCGCCCCTACCTCAACCCGCTGCTGCTTCAGTACAACCGCGATACCACCGATGTCGCGCCGGCCCAGTTGTCCAGCCTGGTACTTCGTAGCCTGTCGCCCTGATCGAGATCGCACCTGTGACTATTGACTATATTGGTCACTGGAATCACAATGGAAGCCATCGCCACTCACCGATGGGACTTCCATGTACTCGCGTCGCCTCGCCATCCCCACACTCGCCTGTGCACTGCCGTTTGCGCTAGCGGCCTGCGGCGAAAAACCACTGCCCGATCCGCGCACCCAGGCCCCATTGGTGCGCATGGCTGTCGTGCAACGCGCCATCCCGGCGTCCCGTTCGTTCACGGGGATCGTCGCAGCACGCGTGCAGAGCGATCTGGGTTTCCGTGTTTCCGGAAAAGTGCTGGAACGGCTGGTGGATGCCGGCCAAACCGTCAAACGCGGTCAGCCGCTGATGCGCCTCGACCCCATCGATCTCAAGCTTGCCGCGCGAGCCCGGCAGGAGGCGGTCACCGCCGCGCGAGCGCGCGCGCAGCAGACCGCGCAGGATGAGGAGCGCTATCGCGACCTGCGCGGCACGGGAGCGATCTCGGCTTCGGCCTACGACCAGGCCAAGGCGGCCGCTGATGCCGCCAGGGCGCAGCTCAATGCGGCCGAGGCTGATGCCGACGTGGCGCGCAATGCGACGGGCTATGCTGAGTTGACGGCGGACGGGAATGGCGTGGTGATGGAAACGTTGGCCGAACCCGGTCAGGTCGTCAGCGCCGGACAACCTGTCGTGCGCCTCGCTCACGCTGGGCGTCGCGAGGCGGCCATCCAGCTACCCGAAACCCTGCGTCCCGCGATGGGTTCGGTCGCCCAGGCAACGCTCTTCGGCAGCAGCGGCAGCACCGTGCCGGCGACGCTACGTCAGCTCTCGGATAACGCGGATCCCCGCACCCGGACCTTTGAAGCGCGGTATGTCCTGCAGGGTGAACTCGCCGACGCCCCACTGGGCGCGACGGTGACGGTCCAGATTCCGGACGCACCTTCTGTGGCGCAAGACCGATTGCAGGTCCCGATTGGCGCGGTGCTCGACACGGGCAAAGGCCCGGGTGTGTGGCTGATAAGCGGCGAGCCGGCCAAGGTTGCGTGGCGGCCGGTGACGGTTCTTCACCTGGACGACGACAGCGCTCGCGTGTCAGGTACATTGAAGCAAGGCGACAGGGTCGTCGCGCTTGGCGCCCAATTGCTGCGCGAAGGCGAGCCGGTCCGCGTGTCCGGCCGGGCCGTCGCGATGGCGAGTGAAGGAGCCCGTCCGTGAGCGAAGGCCGATTCAACTTGTCTGCGCTCGCCGTGCGCGAGCGCTCCATCACCCTGTTCCTGATCTGCCTGATCTCTCTGGCCGGACTGGTTTCGTTCTTCAAGCTGGGGCGCGCGGAAGACCCCGCTTTCACTGTCAAGGTGATGACCATCATCACCGCTTGGCCTGGCGCCACCGCGCAGGAAATGCACGATCAGGTCGCAGAGAAAATCGAAAAGCGTATGCAGGAGCTGCGCTGGTACGACCGGACCGAGACTTATACGCGCCCCGGCCTGGCCTTCACTACGCTGACATTGCTCGACAGCACACCGCCTTCGGAGGTGCAAGAGCAGTTCTACCAGGCCCGGAAAAAGATCAACGACGAAGCAGCGAACCTGCCAGCCGGCGTGATCGGGCCTATGGTCAACGACGAATATGCCGACGTCACCTTTGCGCTCTTCGCGCTGAAAGCGAAGGGCGAACCGCAACGCCTGCTCGTGCGCGATGCCGAGACGCTGCGCCAACGGCTGCTGCACGTGCCCGGCGTGAAGAAGGTCAACATCATCGGCGAACAGGGTGAGCGCATCTACGTACAGTTTTCGCATGATCGGCTGGCAACGCTCGGTGTCAGCCCGCAGGACGTGTTCGCCGCGCTCAATGGCCAGAACGCCCTGACGCCCGCCGGCTCCGTGGAGACCAAGGGTCCGGAGGTGTTCATTCGCCTGGACGGTGCCTTTGACAACCTGCAGAAGATCCGGGACACGCCGGTCGTGGCCCAAGGTCGCACGCTGAAGCTGTCGGACATTGCCACCGTTACGCGGGGTTATGAAGATCCGGCGACGTTCATCATCCGCAACAACGGCGAACCCGCACTGCTGCTGGGCGTCGTGATGCGCGACGGCTGGAACGGACTCGACCTCGGCAAGGCGCTGGACAACGAGGTCGGCGTCATCAACGCCGGGCTGCCGCTGGGTATGGGCCTGACCAAGGTCACCGACCAGTCCGTGAACATCAGTTCGTCCGTCAACGAGTTCATGGTCAAGTTCTTCGCTGCGCTGCTCGTCGTCATGTTGGTGAGCTTCGTGAGCATGGGCTGGCGCGTGGGCCTTGTTGTTGCGGCGGCCGTGCCGCTGACGCTGGCCGTGGTGTTCGTCGTAATGGCCGCGACCGGCAAGAATTTCGACCGCATCACGCTCGGCTCGTTGATCCTGGCGCTCGGCCTGCTCGTCGACGACGCGATCATCGCGATCGAGATGATGGTCGTGAAGATGGAGGAAGGCTATGGGCGCGTGGCCGCGTCGGCCTACGCGTGGAGCCACACGGCCGCGCCGATGCTGGCCGGCACGCTCGTGACCGCGGTCGGCTTCATGCCGAACGGCTTCGCGCGATCCACCGCGGGCGAATACACCAGCAACATGTTCTGGATCGTGGGAATCGCGCTGATCGCATCGTGGGTCGTGGCGGTGGTCTTCACGCCCTATCTCGGCGTGACGATGCTGCCGGAGTTCAGAAAGTTCGAAGGCGGTCACGACGCGATCTACAACACGGCCCGCTACAACCGTTTCCGCCAGTTGCTGACACGCGTGATCGCGCGCAAGTGGCTCGTCGCAGGTTCGGTCGTCGGCCTGTTCGTGCTCGCGATTCTCGGCATGGCGATCGTCAAGAAACAGTTCTTCCCGATCTCCGACCGTCCCGAAGTGCTGGTCGAGGTGCAGATGCCCTATGGCACGTCGATCTCCCAAACCAGCGCCGCCACGAAGAAAGTCGAAGCGTGGCTTGCAAAGCAAAAGGAAGCAAAAATCGTCACTGCTTACATCGGGCAGGGTGCGCCGCGCTTCTTTCTGGCGATGGGACCCGAACTACCCGATCCGTCGTTCGCGAAGATCGTGATCCGCACGGACAGTCAGGAAGCGCGCGACGCATTGAAGCAGCGGATGCGCCAGGCCATCGCAGACGGTCTCGCCCCGGAAGCGCGCGTGCGGGTCACGCAACTTGTGTTCGGGCCCTATTCGCCGTTCCCGGTCGCCTACCGGGTCACCGGTCCAGACCCGGACAGGCTGCGCGGAATCGCAGCCGAGGTTCAGCGCGTAATGGAGGGCAGTCCGATGATGCGTACGGTCAATGCTGACTGGGGTACGCGCTCCCCGACTCTGCACTTCACATTACAGCAGGACCGTCTGCAGGCAGTGGGGTTGACGTCCAGCGCTGTTGCTCAACAGTTGCAGTTCCTGCTTACCGGAGTGCCCGTCACCGCCGTGCGCGAGGATATCCGGACTGTGCCGATCATCGCGCGCTCGGCCGGCGATGTGCGGTTCGACCCCGCGCGGCTTGGTGACTTCACGCTAGCCGGAGCGAACGGGCAGCGCATCCCGCTGTCGCAGGTCGGCAAGGTCGAGGTGCGCATGGAGGAGCCAATCATGCGCTGGCGCGATCGCGTGCCGACGATCACGGTGCGCGGCGATATCGCCGATGGCTTGCAACCGCCGGACGTCTCGAACGCGATCACGAAGCAGCTTCAGCCGATCATGGCGAAGCTTCCCAGCGACTATCGAATCGAGGAAGCGGGCTCCATCGAAGAGTCGGGCAAGGCGACGACCGCAATGCTGCCGCTGTTCCCGATCATGCTGGCGATCACGCTGATCATCATCATCTTTCAGGTACGTTCGATCTCCGCGATGGTGATGGTGTTCATGACCAGTCCGTTAGGCCTGATCGGCGTGGTGCCGACGTTGATCCTGTTCCGGCAGCCGTTCGGCATCAACGCGCTGGTGGGCCTCATTGCACTGTCCGGCATTCTGATGCGTAACACACTGATCCTGATCGGGCAGATCCACCAGAACGAGCAGGCGGGACTTGAGCCGTTCCATGCGGTCGTCGAAGCCACAGTGCAGCGCGCACGTCCGGTGATCCTGACTGCGATGGCTGCGATCCTCGCGTTCATCCCGCTGACTCACTCGGTGTTCTGGGGCACGCTCGCCTACACGCTGATCGGTGGAACGTTCGCCGGGACGGTGCTGACGCTGGTGTTCCTGCCAGCGATGTATTCGATCTGGTTCAAGATTCGGCCCGGCAACCCGGCCGCCTCCCCCAAGGGCCGCCACGAGCACGCTTCTGCGCCCGAACCGACGTTGCACGACGCGCGCAGCTAATACGCAATCAATCTACTGTATGGAAGGAAATTGCTATGCCTAATTCCGAAGTGGTCGTTGTCACCGGCGTGTCGTCTGGAATCGGACGCGCGACCGCCGAGAAGTTCGCGAAGCGCGGGTGCCGCGTATTTGGCACCGTGCGCAGCATCGCGAAAGCGGTGCCATTGGCCGGCGTTGAGCTGGTGGAGATGGATGTGCGCGACGATGCTTCCGTTCGAACCGGGATTCATGCGATCGTCGATCGCGCCGGACGTATCGACGTACTCGTCAACAATGCCGGCACGACGCTGATCGGCGCGGTTGAGGAAACGTCGGTTGCCGAAGCTGCGGCGCTGCTCGATACCAACGTATTCAGTATTCTGCGTACGACCCAGGCGGTGCTTCCCTATATGCGGGCGCAACGACGCGGACGGATCGTCAATATCAGTTCGGTACTCGGCTTTTTGCCGGCACCTTACATGGGACTTTATGCGGCGTCCAAGCATGCCGTCGAGGGGTTGACCGAGACACTGGATCACGAGGTGCGCCAGTTCGGCATCCGCGCAACGCTGATCGAGCCGTCCTTTACCCGAACCAATCTCGATGTCAATGCGCCTCAAGCGAGTTCGAATATCGCCGCCTATGACCGCGAGCGTGCGCTTGCATCGGGCGCCGTCGTCGACAGCGTCAAAGGTGCTCCCGCACCCGATGGCGTGGCAAACACAATCGTTGAAGCCGCGCTCGGCAGCTGGCGTATGCGTCGTACGCCCGCGGGTCAGGCGTCGCTCCTGAGAAAATTGCGGCGCTTCATGCCCTCCGGGCCGGTCGATGCCAGCTTGAGGAAAACTTTCGGGCTCGCGTGAACCCTTCCGTCGCCGCGAAGATGTTGTGCGTCGCATCAGCACGCCATGCGACCCTAACACCCGGTTCTCTTAGTGCCGAGTGCTACCGAAGTCGGGGGGACGTCGGGCCTCCGGCGTTACACAAGTCTTCACTCGAGCGGGTCTCGTACGCCCACCGGTGGGCGGGGCACACATGGCGGCTCAACTGGATGCGTATAGGCGCGTCTTTCGCCGCTTCCGTACGGCTTACCGTTGTTCGCGAGAGCCAGCAAAAGTCCACCCGACGTTAGGTTTCTTGTGGGAACACCGCCTGACGCCCATAGCGACCCACCGTACGAACCTCGTAGCGGTTCGTCGCATCGTCAGTAGCAAACGTTTACGCCCGGCAAGGGGGTGGGCTGCGATTGTCCCGTATGTCATTGATTTCATAGGGGTTGTCTCGGCTGTCGATCTGGCGAGTTCAACGTTGAGTGAACAACGTTCAAAATTCAGTGAATCTCGACAACAGACAATTCACCTCCGGGAAAACCCCGCGTCTTGAAATCGTCAAACCCCGTCCCTATAATTAGCACTCGTTGGCGCAGAGTGCTAACGCCATGAATTCACCAAATATGCAAATGTTTGCATATTTAGGTTTTGTCGATCTCACAGAGAGAAAGAGGAGCTTGTAATGAACCTTCGTCCCTTGCATGACCGCGTGATTGTCAAGCGCCTGGACAACGAAACGAAGACCGCATCGGGCATCGTGATCCCTGAAGCCGCCGCTGAAAAGCCGGATCAGGGCGAGATCCTGGCCGTCGGCCCGGGCAAGAAAGACGATCAAGGTAAGTCGATCGCACTCGATGTGAAGGTGGGCGACCGTGTTTTGTTCGGCAAGTACGCCGGCCAAAGCGTGAAGGTCGATGGCCAGGAACTGCTGGTCATGCGCGAAGAAGACATCATGGCCGTCGTGGCCGCCTAAGACTGTCTCCCCCCAGACATCTACGTAAAGTATTCAAGGAGTTAATGCAATGGCAGCTAAAGAAGTCGTTTTCGGCGATGCCGCTCGTGCCAAGATGGTCGAGGGCGTCAACATTCTCGCCAACGCCGTCAAGGTGACCCTGGGCCCGAAGGGCCGCAACGTCGTGCTCGAGCGCAGCTTCGGCGGCCCGACCGTGACCAAGGACGGTGTGTCGGTCGCCAAGGAAATCGAACTCAAGGACAAGCTCCAGAACATGGGCGCGCAAATGGTCAAGGAAGTGGCTTCCAAGACCAGCGACAACGCCGGTGACGGTACCACCACCGCCACGGTGCTGGCCCAGTCGATCGTGCGCGAAGGCATGAAGTACGTTGCCTCGGGCATGAACCCGATGGACCTGAAGCGCGGTATCGACAAGGCCGTTGCCGCCGCCATCGAAGAACTGCGCAAGATCAGCAAGCCCTGCACGACGAACAAGGAAATCGCTCAAGTCGGCTCGATCTCGGCCAACAGCGATACCTCGATCGGTGACTATATCGCCAAGGCGATGGACAAGGTCGGCAAGGAAGGCGTGATCACCGTCGAAGACGGCAAGTCGCTGCAAGACGAGCTGGACGTCGTCGAAGGTATGCAATTCGACCGCGGCTACCTCTCGCCGTACTTCATCAACACCCCGGAAAAGCAAGTCGCGATCCTGGAAAACCCGTTCGTCCTGCTGTTCGACAAGAAGGTCTCGAACATCCGTGACCTGCTGCCGGTGCTCGAGCAAGTCGCCAAGGCTGGCCGTCCGCTGCTGATCATCGCCGAAGACGTTGAGGGCGAAGCCCTGGCAACGCTGGTGGTCAACAACATCCGTGGCATCCTGAAGACCTGCGCCGTCAAGGCTCCGGGCTTCGGCGACCGCCGCAAGGCCATGCTGGAAGACATCGCCATCCTGACGGGCGGCCAGGTCATCGCCGAAGAAATCGGCCTGACGCTGGAAAAGGCCACGCTCAACGAACTGGGCCAAGCCAAGCGCATCGAAATCGGCAAGGAAAACACCATCATCATCGATGGTGCCGGCGAAGGCGTGAACATCGAAGCCCGCGTCAAGCAAATCCGTGCCCAGATCGAAGAAGCCACGAGCGACTACGACCGTGAAAAGCTGCAAGAGCGCGTGGCCAAGCTGGCCGGCGGTGTTGCCGTGATCAAGGTCGGCGCTGCGACCGAAGTCGAAATGAAGGAAAAGAAGGCACGCGTCGAAGACGCGCTGCACGCTACCCGCGCTGCCGTGGAAGAAGGCATCGTCCCGGGCGGTGGTGTTGCGCTGCTGCGTGCTCGCGTGGCCGTGGCCGACATCAAGGGTGCCAACCCTGACCAGGACGCCGGTATCAAGATCGTTCTGCGCGCCATGGAAGAACCGCTGCGCCAGATCGTCGCCAACGGCGGCGAAGAAGCCAGCGTCGTTGTGGCCAACGTGATTGCCGGCAAGGGCAACTACGGCTACAACGCTTCGAGCGGCGAGTACGGCGACCTGGTGGAAATGGGCGTTGTGGATCCGACGAAGGTCACCCGCACCGCACTGCAAAACGCCGCTTCGGTGTCGGGCCTGCTGCTCACGACCGATTGCGCTGTTGCCGAACTGCCGAAGGAAGATGCTCCGATGGCTGGCGGCATGGGTGACATGGGCGGTATGGGCGGCATGGGCATGGGCATGTAAGTCTCGAAAGAGACGGCATGACGGGGGGCGCAAGGCACCCCACCTGCCTCGGTCGCCGGACTTCGTCACGGAATCTTCGATTCGGTGGCGCAAGTCCGCACCGGAAACGGCAACGAATTCTTCGGAATTCGTTGCCGTTTTTTTATGCCTGGGCGATCGGCACGTCGCTGTTGCCGTCGCCGCGTCGCAGACTGGGTACGGCGAGCGGAGTCGTGGCCGCAATCTCATCCTGCATCCACTGCCAGAAGGCGTGAATCGCGCGCTCGCGCGGATGATTTTCCCGCCAGCTCACGTGATATTCGAGGCTCGGTGCAATGCGGACATCGCCAATCTGCACCAGCTCGCCGGATGCGAGCGCATCTCGCACGAGCAAGCTGCGTGTAGTGGCGACGCCTTGTCCGGCCATAGCGGCACGCAGGAGCAACCCGGAGTCGTCGAAAATCGGCCCGCGCGTCGGCTCATGTGGCGTCAGTCCGGCGGCGACCTGCCAATCGCGCCATGATCGATAGGCGAAGCGCAGCATCGGCAGTTTGTGCGTATCGGCCACCGTGAACCCGGGCACACGCGCGATCAGATCGGGGTGGCACACGGCGATCACATAGTCATCGAGCAGCTTGCGCGTGACGAACCCGGTCGCCTCGACCCGTTGATGCCAGATGCCGACGTCGACCGAATACGGATCGGGCGCGGCAATATCCGCGTGAATTCGCACCACCAGATCGATATGGGGCTGCTGTTCGCTAAAGCGGCCCAGCCGAGGAATCAGCCATTGGGCCGCCAAATCGGTCATGACGCTGATTTCCAGACGAACGACGGCGGGCGACACGCCCGACGCCGTGCCCGCCCGGGCTTCAGTCATCGCCTCAATGAGTTCCGACATCCCAACGCGTACTCGCTCGGCCAGACGCGCCCCGACACTGGTCGGGATCATGCGGGCCCCCACGCGACGAAACAGCGCCGTGCCGAGTTGCTGTTCGAGCGAGCGCATGTGATGACTCACGGCGCTGTGCGTCAAATTCAATTCGTCGGCCGCCCGCGTAAAACTACGGTGGCGGGCAGCAGCTTCAAGTGCACGCAGCGATTGGAGGGGAGGGAGGTGAGGAATCATGATGTCAAATTCTACTCACAATACGGGCGCAAAGGTTTCGTTGGCTTCAGGGCGCCGTTCCGCCGACAATCGATACCCGAGCAAATGACTAAGGTATGGCTTCATGTCGAAGGCACTTCGCATCTTCGTCCTGTTCGCCTGCGGATACTTCGTTTCCTACGTGTACCGCGGCGTGAATATTGGGTTTGCGCCGTATATGACGCGCGATCTCGGCCTCTCGTCGGCCGACCTCGGGTTGTTGACGAGCCTCTACTTCCTCGGCTTTGCCGGGGCGCAATTGCCCGCGGGCGTGCTGCTCGACAAGTTCGGCCCGCGCCGGGTGGCGTCGCTGGTGCTGCTGCTCGCGGCTGCGGGCGCCGCGCTGTTCGGACTGGCCCAAGGCGTCGGTGCGCTGATGGCGGGACGCTTGCTGATCGGCGTCGGCGTGTCGGTGTGTCTGGGCAGCGCCTTCAAGGCATTGGCGCAATGGTTTCCGGTAGCACGTCTGCCGCTGCTCAACGGCCTGGTGATGGCCGTGGGCGGCATGGGCGGCGTCGTGGTGGGAACACCGCTCAACTGGCTGCTCGGGCTGACCGACTGGCGCATCGTGTCGTTCGGACTGGCGGCGTTAACCGTTTTCATGTCGGCCGCGCTTTGGTTCGGCGCGCCCGAGAAGCCGGGGTCGCACGCGCAAGGCGGGTTGTCCGAGGCGCTCAAGGGCGTGCGTCAGGTGCTGGGAAGCGGAATGTTCTGGAAAGTGACTTCGCTCTCGGGGATCACGCAGGGCGTGTTCTACGCAATGCAATCGCTATGGATGGCGCCGTTCATGCGCGATGTTGAAGGGCTGTCGGCCTCGCAGGCTGCCTCGCTGGTGTCGGTCGTGGGGCTTGCGATGATGGCCGGGAGCGTGGTGTTCGGTGCGGCCGCGCGCTCGCTCGAACGCCGTGGCGTGAGCGTGTTCGCATTTTCCGGCGCCGGGATGGTGCTGTTCGTCGTGGTGCAGTCGCTGTTGTTGATGCGTGCGCCGATTCCACCGGTCTGGCTTTGGGCCGCCTATGGCATCTTTGGTGGCACGGGCATCCTGTCGTATGCGGTGTTGGCGGAGCATTTCCACGGCACGTTGATCGGGCGCGTCAATACGTCGCTCACGCTCGTCATCTTTCTGTTGATCTTCTTGTGTCAGGTGGGCGTCGGGGCCGTGCTCGGCACTTACGCGGCGCACAGCGCGCAGGCGCATTTCTCCGCTTGGACGGGCCTGATCGCACTGCAAGCGCTGGGGGCAGTGTGGTACTTCTGGCCCCAACGTCAGGGCGCGGGCAAGGTCGCCGCCGCGTGACGCGGCGTGTGTTGACCGTATGGGGCGGTTCGCATAGCGAGCCCGCCATCTTTGGTGTCGGGTGTCGAGGACTCCGCCGCTGGCTTAGTCCTGCGCCACCCAATCGCCCGACTTCCCGCCGTGCTTCTCCAGCACGCGCACATCGGTGATCGTCATGCCGCGATCGACGGCCTTGCACATGTCATAGATCGTCAGCAAGCCGACTTGAACCGCGGTGAGCGCTTCCATCTCCACCCCCGTGCGACCGACGGTTTCGACCTGCGCGCGGCAGTGTACGGCGTTCGCGCCGTCGTCCACCAGAAACTCGACCGTCACACGCGTAAGCGCGAGCGGATGACACAGCGGAATCAGATCGGCGGTGCGCTTGGCGCCTTGGATGGCCGCAATGCGCGCAATACCCAGTACGTCACCCTTCTTGGCCGTGCCGGTGCGAATCAGCGCCAGCGTTTCCGGCTTCATCTGAATGGTGCCGCGCGCCACGGCAACACGATGCGTGCTGTCCTTGCTGCCGACATCAACCATGTGGGCCTGTCCGGCGGTGTCGAAGTGGGTGAGTTCTGCCATGAGTCGATGCTGAGAAGAGGTTGCGATAGTGTCGGGAGACGGTTCGCGAGCGCCTTTTGCGAGCGAAAGGATAGCGCCGTTTCGGATGAATTTTGCCTGTATTGACGACGTTTTGGCGATGCCGCGGAACGTCTGCGTCTGGCTGCTATCATAGCAGCAGCCCTGAATGATCAGCGCCAAGCGGCGCCCATTTCCATGACGCGTTCGTTCCGCTCGTTATGTTCGTTTCGCGCCGCCATCGGCATCTCTCGCCTGATTCCCATGTGTCGCGCGTTCTCATTGCCCGGTCCAGGGCGCCCATCTGGCGCATGATGCGCATGACCTCCATGCCGAAGCCGTCGTCCCAGCCGCCTCACCCCGAGCGCCACGTCGCCCGGTGGCGGCGTTTCATGGCGTTGGCCATGCTGCCCGTAATGACGGCAATGACGTTCGCCGCCGTCGTCATCCCCACCCAGGCGGCCGCGCAGTCGCTCCCGTCCCTCGGCCAGAGTTCTGCCGCGGACTTGTCGCCAGCGATGGAGCGCAAGCTCGGCGAGCGCGTGATGCGGGAGATTCGCGCCGATCCCGATTACCTGTCGGATTTGCTGCTCTCCGATTACGTCAATGCCCTGGGTGGCAAGCTCGTGGCGGCCGCGCACACAGTGGGACTCGACGCCAGTCAGAGTTTCGAATTCTTCGTGGTGCGTGATTCGGACATCAACGCCTTCTCACTGCCGGGGGGCTTCATCGGCATCAACACGGGATTGATCGTCGCGACGCGCACCGAGTCGGAACTCGCTTCTGTGATCGGACACGAGACGGGGCACGTTCTGCAACATCACATCGCGCGCATGCTCGGCCAACAGTCGCAGAACTCGTGGATCGCCCTCGGCGGCATGTTGCTCGGTCTGCTCGCCGGCATCGGGGCACGGAGCCCGGATCTCGGCATGGGAATCGCGATGGGCGGGCAAGGCCTTGCCGTCGATCGGCAACTGCGTTTTTCGCGCGATGCGGAACGTGAGGCCGATCGCGTCGGCTTCCAGTTGCTCCAGGCGGCAGGCTTCGACACGTACGCGATGCCGACCTTCTTCGAGCGTCTGCAACGCGCGGATTCGATCAACGAAGCCGGCGTGCCGGAATATGTCCGGACTCACCCGCTGACGACGGATCGCATCGCCGACATGCTCAATCGCTCGCGCACTGCCGCTTATCGTCAGCCTGTGCAGTCGCCCGAATATGCGTTTGTGCGGGCGCGCTCGCTCGTCTTGCAGCAGAAGTCCGCGAGCGATTACGCGGCGATCGCCGACGCGCAACGCACAGCGATCCGCGCGCAGACCACATCGAATGTGGCGGCGGCATGGTATGCGGTGGCGCTGGCCGAGTTCAAGCAGCGTCGCTGGGTGCCGGCGCGCGAGGCGCTGGAGAAGTCGCGCGCGGCTTTCGGTGGCACGGGGCCGGGTACGCCGAGTCTGGCTGTGCTGGCGTCGGATATCGCGCGCTTGTCGGGCCAGCCGGACGAAGCCTTGCGCGTCGCCGCGCAGGCGCGTGCCGCGTTCCCACTCTCGCAGGCCGCCGATATGGCTTATGCCGATGCCTTGGTCGCCAGCCAGCGGATTCCCGACGCGACGAAGTTCCTTCAAGCGCAGGTCGAGCGCTATCGAAGCGAGCCCATCTGGTGGCGGGCGCTGGCAGGGGCATGGGCCGCGGCCGGCAAGCGGACGCGTCAGCACGCAGCATTGGCGGAACAATATGCGCTGCAAGGGCAATGGATGGCGGCCGTCAGCCAGTTGAAGCTCGCGCGTGAGGCCGGCGACGCCAGCTTTTACGAGATGTCGGTCATCGACGCGCGACTTCACGAGTTCCAGCGCCGCTACAAGGACGACAAGGAAGACGAGAAGGACTTCGGCAAACTGGCCGGATAAGGGGATAAGCGGCGCGTGCTGCGAAGTTGCGTACACTTATTCGCGTGCGAGTTGCGCCGTTGCTTTTAATCTATCGGAAAGCGCCCGCCATGTGAAACTGGCGAAGCGTGAATATCTTGGGGTTTTCGCTATTTTTCGAGTGTCGATCCCAAAAGATCACGGAGAAATTGGAACATCGGAGTTTTCCCATTTGGGTTTCTGACGCACTCCTATTGCATACAACACTTCGATTGGCGAGTATGGCGACACGGTACCGTGCTCGCTTCGCAGTGTGATTTCGCTGCGAACTTTTCGACCAATATTCACTGAATGAGGTGAAGTATGGAGAATTGCCAGTACGAAGTCGTGATAGACAACGAGCGACCCATTAACAAGCCGATTGTTGCTTTAACGAAATGCCGAATCAAGTTTGGCGACCGCGATAACCTGCGCCAATGTGTCGAAGAGATTCGTAAGTCTGATCTTCGGCTGAGCTTGCGGCCAGAGGAGGACGTCCAATACGATTGGCAAAATCCAGTCGGAATTCGGGGGAATACCTTGTACTTTGGCGTGCGCTGGTTTGATGCCAAGTATTTTTCCGAGCATCGGGATGTCTATTTAAACAACATGCATACGCGATTGCTGAAGCAATTTGGTGTCGATTGGGTCGACGCCAATGTCGAGCATTTCGTAGCCGCCCGCTAACATTCGCCTAGTGGCTGCCACGGCCGACGTTCGGTCGTGGTTGCTCTTTGACCTCGCACCGTGTCCCCATTCCGCGTTTACCTGTCGTTGGATTTTCTCCTTGCGGCCTACCTAGGCATGTGGAACGCAATGGTTCCCATCGTATTGCTCGGCCGCTTCGGCACCGCGGGCGTCGTAGCGTACGAGATAGCGCTCGCCACAAGTGCCTTCATCGCGCTGCCGGTGGCGGCTTCATGGACTGAGGGGTTGTCCCGCAGTAAGGTCCTGCGCTGGGCATGTGTGATCATCGTGCTATGCGGCGTGTCGCGGGTGGTGATTGCAAGTGCAACGCATAGCGTCACTTTTTGGATGGTGAATGACATGGTGGCGGTCGCCGCCTTCGCCGTCTTACAACCGCTACTTAGCATCTACCCGGCGGAGCTTGTCGAGAAAGCGCGTGTGTTATCCGCGTTCCGCCTGAAGCGGGTTACGGTCAATCTCGGTCGTATTATCGGGCCGTTGTTCGCCGCCGCCGCCTTACTACTCAGCACTCACCAATACGCTTTGTGGTGTGTTGCATTGTTCGGGGGCGCTTTTCTGCCCCTGCTGTCACGACTTCCAGTACTGCCTTCGATGTCCGGGATCGGGACGTCAGCACCTGCCCCCGCGAGAACATGGTTTCGTCGTGCGTTTGCTGGATTTACACTGAAAATCCGGTTGCCGGCGGAACGCTTCTTCACGCTCTGCGACATGTTGCTGGTTATCGCGACGGCAGGGATCGTTCCGATGCTGATTCCTCAACTCGTTCAACACGCGACACTACCGGACGCGCAGGTCGGTTGGTTGATTGCCGCATTCGTCGTCGGATCGATTGCAGGGGTTGTTGTTTTTCACCCTATCCTCTCCGGCGCACTGCAACACAGGCTGGGTTACATTGCGATTTGGGCGGCGCTGGGCGCTAGTCTTGCCGTGGCAACGGCTGTCGATTCCGTTGCCGCACTGGGTGGGTGCTTGATGTCGGCTGGCGTATTCGGTGCGTGTTTGTCCATGAACGGCATCGATCGGCGGGTGATTGCGATGCCATCTTCCGTGCGGGTTAGAGTCGCGAGCGCAACGCTGCTGGCGGGACAGATGGCGAGCATGCTGTCATTCACACTTTACGGTGCCGCGAACGCTTTGGGCAACATGAGTGGGGGATGGTGGTTGTACGGCGGGCTGGTCTGCATCGCCGGATTGGCGTCGTGTCTCGCGCGTGAACCGTGGAAATTGCTCAGCGAGAACGACGCTGGCGATGGCGTCGAGCGCTTCTATACGAGCCGATATCCCGATGCATTTGGCGAGTCCGCGCCAGTGCGACGAGATGTCGCGGCGTAAGGGCGCATTGACTCACGCCGATTGATCGTCGGCCCGCGGGGTGCGCTCGAACCCATACGTCTGCGGCAGGGTGCCCGCATGGGTCGTCGCGAACGGGAGTGAATCGCCGTTGCGCCAATGCAGCCGCACCGCGCCCTTGGCGTCGGCGGTATCGTCCGACGTTTGCGCAATCTCGAAGGCCTGCGCCAGATCGGACACCTGCGTGAGCAGATCGATGTCGTGATCGTGCAGCAACGCGAGCGGCGCGTTCGGCGTCGATCTCCCATTCTCCTCGCCGCCAGACACCGCCCCCACGAACGCGACGTTGCCGTCCTCGTCGAGCAGACACGCCTGCGGCACGAAAGCATGGCCCAGTTGGTCCGTCAACACCGGTGCGCCGCGACCGTCGTTCGCCGCGGCATCCCACGTCAGCCGGACCACAAACGGGGCGTACGCAAGCGCCACATACACACGTTGCGGCCCATTCTGGAAGTACCACCGCCCGGCGTCGTCGCTGGCGTAATTGCGCGCGATGAACGCGACGAGCGCTGCATGACGAATCGGATCGCCAGCCGTGCCCGCCGCCTGCGCCGCGTCGTCGCGCATGCGCCACTGACCGCGCCGGTCGAGCGCGAGCCAGCCGTAACAATGCGGCACGTTGGGCCACTTGGCCATCGCCTGTCGAACGATTTCATCCATGAGGCACCTTCAGGCCGGAGTCGGCAAAAATTGACGGAAGTAGTCGATGACCGTGTGCGGCATCCATGTCATGCCGCCCGGAAACGGCCCACTCATGAAGCCGACGTGTCCGCCGTGCGCCGGCTGCAGGAGCCGCACGTGGCGACCGACGTCGTCTTCGCCCGGCAACACATTGGCCGGCTGGAACGGGTCGTTGCGGGCATTGATGACCAGCGTCGGCACTTCGATGGCCGGCAGAATCGGCTTGCTCGACGCGCGCGTGTAATAGTCGAAGGCACTGTGATAACCATGCAAGGGGGCCGTCACCACATGATCGAATTCGCCGAGATCGCGCGCGGCCATCATCCGATCGCGGTCGTACAGCCCGGGGTATTGGTCGAGCTTCGCGAGCGCCTTCTTCTTGAGCGTGCCCAGAAAATTGCGCGTGTACACCATATTGAAACCGTGCGAGAGCGCCAGTCCGCCCGCGCGTAAATCGAGCGGCGCCGAAATCGCGCACGCGGCACTCACCACTTGCGCCGCATGCCCCTCGCGCTCGCCGAGCCAGCGCAGCAATACATTGCCGCCCAGCGACACGCCCGCCGCAAAGATCGGGCCGGACGCGTTCGCACGCAAGCGCCGCAACATCCAGTCGACCTCGGTACTGTCGCCGGAGTGATAAAAGCGCGGCGCGCGGTTCATGCGGCCGCTGCAACTGCGGAAGTGGGGAATCACGCCGCGCCACCCCTGCGCTTCGACTTCGCGCATCAGGGTGCGGGCGTAGTGGCTGCCGGACCCGCCCTCCAGTCCATGGAAGAGCACGACGAGCGGTGTCTCCACCAGCCCTTCGGGCGCGGGCGGGGCTTTCTGCGCCGCGGGCGGGGCAACCAGCCAGTCGACATCGACGAAGTCGCCGTCGGGCGTGTCCCACGTTTCGCGACGGAATTCGACGCACGGGCGTCGACCCAGCAGTGCCGGGTAGATCGTCTGACTATGCCCGTCGGGCAGCCACCGCGGCGGCCGGTAATCCAGGGGAAGAAACGTCGCGGGGCGCGCCGTCATCGTCGTACCGCCGCGCTCAGTGCAGCCCGTCCGGACGCGCGTGCATCATCAGGCTGAACTGCTCGACAGCATGCGGCGGCAACGGGCTGGAGTGGATATGGGCGAAGCGCCAGTCGCCCTGCTCGTGCACCAGCACGTAAGTCGTGTGGATGAGCTGGGCGGTCGTCTGGCCGGCGTCTTCCTTGCCGACGCGCATTGCTTCGGTCGCCGTGTGCACGACCGTGCCAACGGTGTCGTACTCGGTCGTATCCAGCGAGTCGATGAGCACCACGCTTTGCGTGAACTGGGCGACCAGACCGTTGCGGATCTGCTCGAGACCGTCCCAGCGGGTGCCGTCGGCGCGAATGTAGCTGACGAAATCCTCGTTCGCCCACAGCGACATGGCGCGATCCGTCTGCCCACGGCGCAGCGCATCGTAAAAGGCCGTGATGGTTTCACTGGCGGCATCGAACAGACGGACAAAACGTGGCATGTGGATTTACCGTTGAGTGTTACCGGAATCGAGCTGAGCGCGCCGCCGTCATGGACCACATCAGCGCTGCGTGAGCAGGATGTTGCGCAAATTCGCGAATACGTGTTCGGGCATCAGCTCATTGAGGCAGCGGGTGTGGCCCAACGGGCATTCGCGGGCAAAACACGGGCTGCACTCCAATTGTAGCCACAGGATATGCGCCTGGTCGGACAGCGGCGGTGTGTGGCGCGGATCGGACGATCCGAACAGGGCAATCTGCGGGCGGCGCAATGCGGCTGTCACATGCATCAGGCCCGAGTCGTTGCTCACCACCGCATTGGCGCGGGCCAGCAGCGCGCACGCCTCGGCCAGCGACGTCTGTCCACACAGGTTGCGCACGAACGGCGCATCGGCGGCGATTTGCTG
The DNA here is from genome assembly GCF_026802345.1 of Pandoraea sp. XJJ-1. NCBI lineage: Bacteria > Pseudomonadati > Pseudomonadota > Betaproteobacteria > Burkholderiales > Burkholderiaceae > Pandoraea > Pandoraea sp. XJJ-1. The sequence continues at coordinate 3,924,145 of NZ_CP113827.1, read as the reverse complement.
CGCGAGCGCACCGTCCTTGCCCGAGCCGAGCGCAATGATTTGCGCATACGGGAACGAGCGGCGAACCAACTGAGCCAACTGCGCGAAATGGCCCGGCGGCCAGCGCTTGGCCGGTCCGAACTCTGCACCCGGGCAGAACACCACGAGCGGTACGCGCAGATCAAGGCCGAAGCGCGCGAAGACACGCGCCGACTCGTTCAGGTCGGCGTCGATGCGCGGCGTGGGCAGCGCATCGGGCAACTTGGCCCCGGGCGCGAACGCGAGCGCAGCGTAGTGCCGCACCATGGGCGGCCGCTCGTCTTTGCGCGGATTGGCGTGGCGCACGTTGAGCAGACCGTAGCGGTGCTCGCCCTTGTAGCCAATGCGCAACGGAATGCGCGCCAGCCACGGAATCAGCGACGACTTCAGCGAGTTCGGCAGCACATAGGCGGCGTCGTACCCCTCGTCGGCGAGCACGCTCGCGAGCCGGTAGCGCTCCAGCGGCTGCAACTTGCCGTGCGCGAGGTCGGTGGCGACGACGCGCGAAATCTCCGGCATGCGTTCCAGCACCGGGGCGACCCAGCTGGGCGCGATCGCGTCGATGGTCAGACGCGGATGCAGGCGCTTGAGCAGGGTGAACAACGGCTGCGCCATCAGCGCGTCCCCAATCCAGTTGGGGGCGATCACCAAGGCTTTATGCATCGTGGCGGAGACTCTAAACGTTAAGCGTTGCGAAGATACGGACAGTCAACCGGGCGGTACAGGGCAACCGCAGTCGGCTGCGCCCGGTTGGAGCAACGGCAGCCGGCTCAGTGGTGACCCTTGAGCACGACCCCGGCCTTCACGCGATAACGCGTGCCGCAGTACGGACAGGCCGCTTCGCCATGCGTCACATCGATGAACACGCGCGGATGGGCGCTCCAGGCTTCCATCTTCGGATTCGGGCAATGGACCGGCAGATCTTCGGCGCCGACTTCGACGACCGGCATTTGTTTGACTTCGCTCATGGGGTTCGGACCGTGATGGGTATTCGGACGATTGGGGATTGCATGGCCGGTGCAAAGGACGAAGCCGTCGCCCGCACGCTTACCAAAAGTCGCTATTGTAAAGCAGCCACGGCCCTTTGCGGATGGCTCGCAGCGCCCGCAGCCGCGACGCTTGCCAGTTCCTGTCACCGTCGAAGTCCCGCGTGGCGCGTACGCGACACCTCGTCCGTTGCCCTCGCAAAAACGCCCGGATATGCGCTTTCGACGTGGTAAGTAAATATTTACCCTGGCTATAATGACCGGACGCTCGCCGCCAACGATGACGATATTCAGGAGACACTCCGGCAACCCTGGCGGGCGCTGTGACCGCCAGCGGTCATCATGGGCGTGCCGGGCGCCGTCGGGACCGCTTTGCCCCGCAATGCCAGACACTGCGCCGAACGGCTCGGTGCTCGCCCCCCAAGCCGACCATGCCAATGCTTCGTCTGCCAGCCGCTGAACGTGACGGGTTCAGGGCCGGTTTCCGCATTATTTCGCCGCTGTTGCCAGCCATCTTCTCGTGGGGACTCGTGACCGGGGTCGCCATGGGCAAATCGATACTGACGGTGCCCCAGGCCATCGGCATGAGCCTGATGCTCTATGCCGGATCGGCCCAGTTGGCCTCGTTGCCGCTGTTCGCCGCCGGCATGCCCTTGTGGACGATTCTGCTCACGGTCGGCATCGTCAATCTGCGCTTTGTGATCTTCAGCGCCGCGCTCCAGCCGCATTTCTCTTATTTGTCGCTGCCGCGGCGCATCGTGCTCGGCTATGTCAATGGCGACCTCGGATTCGTGATGTTCATGAACCAGAAGTTCGCGAGCGGCTATGTCCCGGGCAAGGAGGGGACCTACTACGGCATCACGCTCAGCAATTGGGCGGTCTGGCACGTGTCGTCGATTCTCGGCATCCTGCTCGGCGCGCTCGTGCCGGATAGCTGGGGCCTCGCCTTCGCGGGCACGCTCGCCCTCATTCCGATGATGGTTCACACGATCACCAGTCGCTCGACGATGCTGGCGGTCACGCTGGCATCGGTCCTCGGCCTGCTCGCCTTCGATTTGCCGTATCGGCTCAATCTCGTGCTCGGGGTGGTCGGCGCGCTCGCCGCCGGCATGGTTTGCGACGAACTTTCGGCGCGTCAGGCGAAGCGGCTCGCGTTGGCGAATCCCCCCGCGGCCGCGCGCGACGGCGCCCAGCCCAGTCGTTCGGGAGAGCGTCGCTCATGAGTACGGTCGAAATCTGGCTCTCCTTCGTGGCGATGACGGCCATTACCATCGTCACGCGCACGTTCTTCCTGCTCGCGGGAGACCGCGTGACGCTGCCGCAGCGCTTGCAACGCGCGCTGCGCTACGCCCCGGCGGCGGCGCTCGCCGTCATCGTGGTGCCCGAGGTGCTGCTGCTCGATCACCAGTTCTCGCTGCATCTGCACAATCCCAAGCTGGCCGCGGCCGTGGCCGCCACCGGCTGGTTCGTCTGGCGACGCAACATGATCGAGATGATTGTCGTCGGCATGGCCGTCTACACGCTCTGCCGTCTGTTCCTGTAGGCGGAACCCTCGTCGGCCAAAATGGGCATCTGGACGGGCGGATCAGTTAAAATGCATGTTTTTTCCACCATTTATTCCGGATTCTCATGGCTTCCGTCGTACGTCTTTCCGATTTGATCGCCCAGGGTCGCCTGGCAGGCAAACGTGTCTTCATCCGCGCCGATATGAACGTGCCGCAAGACGATGCGGGCCGCATCACGGAAGACACGCGTATCCGCGCCTCGGTGCCGGCCATCCAGATGGCGCTCGACGCCGGTGCGGCCGTCATGGTCACGTCGCATCTGGGCCGTCCGACGGAAGGCGAATTCAAGCCCGCCGACTCACTGGCACCGGTTGCGCAACGCCTGTCCGAACTGCTGGGCCGCGAGGTGAAGCTGATCGCCAACTGGGTCGACGGCGGTTTTGAGGTGGCGCCGGGCACGGTCGTGCTGCTGGAGAACTGCCGCGTCAACAAGGGCGAGAAGAAGGACAACGACGAACTGGCGCGAAAGATGGCCGCGCTGTGCGACGTGTACGTGAACGACGCGTTCGGCACCGCCCACCGCGCCGAAGCCACGACGCACGGCATCGCCAAGTATGCGCCGGTCGCCTGTGCTGGCCCGCTGCTCGCCGCCGAACTCGAAGCGCTCGGCAAGGCGCTGAACGCCCCGGCTCGCCCGCTCGTGGCCATCGTAGCCGGCTCCAAGGTCTCGACCAAGCTCACCATTCTGCAGTCGCTCGCTGACAAGGTCGACCATCTGATCGTGGGCGGCGGCATTGCCAACACGTTCATGCTGGCCGCCGGCCTGCCGATCGGCAAGTCGCTCGCCGAAGCCGATCTGGTCGGGCAGGCCCGTTCGATCATCGACGCGATGGCCGCGCGTGGGGCCTCGGTGCCGATCCCGACGGACGTCGTATGCGCCAAGGAATTCAGCGCGACGGCTGAGGCGACGGTGAAGGCCGCCAGCGATGTGGCCGCCGACGACATGATTCTCGACATCGGTCCGCAAACGGCTGCCAAGCTGGCCGAGCAACTGGCGGGCGCGGGCACGATCGTGTGGAACGGCCCGGTGGGCGTGTTCGAATTCGATCAGTTCGGGCACGGCACCGAGACGCTGGCGCGCGCGATTGCGGCCGCCAAGGGCTTCTCGATCGCCGGGGGCGGCGATACGCTCGCCGCCATCGCCAAGTACGGTATTGCCGACCAGGTCAGCTATATTTCGACCGGTGGCGGCGCGTTCCTCGAATTCCTCGAAGGCAAGACACTGCCGGCCGTCGACGTGCTGCAACAACGCGCCAGCGAGCTCAACTGATCGCGCGGCGCCAGGTGGAGCGGGGCTCGCAGGCCGGTTTTCCGGTCGAAGGCGGGCACGAATGGGGCGGTTTCGATCGGTTTATTGCGAACATCTAAGATCGAATCAAACGATTTCGTACGGACAATACGAACTTTTTGGTTAACCTGTGGCGGCCTAAATGCGCTACAAATCGCTAAGCGCCAGACATGTCGAATGCGCTGTTACCCAAAGAGGATGAAGAGATGGATGTAATGAACCGCTCCACCAAGATCGTCGCCACCATCGGTCCGGCATCGAGCACGCCGGAAGTGCTCTCGCGCATGATCGCCGCCGGCGTCGATGTCGTTCGCCTGAATTTCTCGCACGGCAAGGCGCAGGACCACATCGAGCGCGCCGAGATGGTGCGCGCGGCCGCCAAGGCGGCTGGCCGCGAAGTGGCCATCATGGCCGACCTCCAGGGTCCGAAGATTCGCGTCGGCAAGTTCGAGAACGGCAAGGCCACGCTCGAGGCGGGCGCGAAGTTCATCCTGGACGCCGCCTGCGAAGTCGGTAACGAAGAGCGCGTCGGGCTCGACTACAAGGAACTGCCACGCGACGTGCGCACGGGCGACGTGCTGCTGCTCAACGACGGCCTGATCGTGCTGATCGTCGATCGCGTGCTCGGCAGCGAGATCCATACGACCGTGAAGGTCGGTGGCGATCTGTCGAACAACAAGGGTATCAACCGCCAGGGCGGTGGGCTGACGGCACCGGCGCTCACGGCCAAGGACATGGAAGACATCAAGACCGCGATGGCGCTGGGCGCCGATTATGTCGCGGTCTCCTTCCCGAAGAACGCCACCGACATGGAAATGGCGCGCCGTCTGGCCAACGTGGCCGGCGAGCCTTACGGCATCAAGCCGCTGATGATCGCCAAGATCGAGCGCGCAGAAGCCATTCCGGCGCTCGAAGAGATTCTGGCGGCGTCGGACTGCATCATGGTTGCACGGGGCGATCTGGCCATCGAAGTGGGCAACGCCGCGGTGCCGGGGCTGCAGAAGCGCATGATCAAGCTTGCGCGCGAGATGAACAAGACCACCATCACGGCCACGCAGATGATGGAGTCGATGATCCACAACCCGGTGCCGACCCGCGCCGAAGTCTCGGACGTCGCCAACGCCGTGCTCGATGGTACCGACGCCGTGATGCTCTCGGCCGAGAGCGCCGCGGGCAAGTATCCGGTCGAAACCATCGAGACGATGGCGGCGATCTGCGTCGAAGCCGAGCGCTCGGAGATGGTGGAACTCGATCGCGACTGGCTCGATCAGACTTTTACGCGCATCGACCAAACGATTGCGGCCGGCGCCTTGTTTACCGCGTATCATCTTGGCGCGAAAGCCATCGTGGCGCTCACCGAATCGGGCGCGACCGCGTTGTGGCTGTCTCGCCACAAGATCCATGTGCCGATTTTTGCGCTGACGTCACAGCTCGGCAGCCATCGCAAGCTGGCGCTGTACCGCAACGTCTACGCGATGCGTGCCGACGCCACGCTCGACCGCGATCACGCGCTCAAGCAGGCCGAGCAACTGCTGCTCTCGCGCGGCGTGGTCAAGCGCGGCGACACGATCGTGTTGACCGTGGGCGAGCCGATGGGACAACCCGGTGGTACCAATACGTTGAAAATCGTCCAGGTGGGCCAGGCATGACGAAGGGGGCCGCGCGAGTGCGGCAAGGCGCAAACGCCACGCCGCCCGCGAGCCGTCGTCATGAGGGGCACTTCTGGATCGAGGAAAGATTTGCTTAGTTTTGTGATTCCAAGGAGAACATCATGCCCCTAGTCTCTATGCGACAGCTGCTCGACCATGCCGCCGAAAACGGCTACGGTCTGCCGGCCTTCAACGTCAACAATCTGGAGCAGGTTTCCGCCATCATGGCCGCCGCCGACGAAGTCGGTGCGCCGGTCATCATGCAGGCCTCCGCCGGTGCTCGCAAGTACGCCGGCGAAGCGTTCCTGCGTCACCTGATCTCGGCCGCCGTGGAAGCGTATCCGCACATCCCGGTGGTGATGCACCAGGATCACGGCCAGTCGCCGGCCGTGTGTATGGCCGCGATCAAGAGCGGCTTCTCGAGCGTGATGATGGACGGCTCGCTCGAAGCCGACGGCAAATCGGTTGCCAGCTACGAGTACAACGTCGAAGTGTCGAAGAAGGTGGTCGAGTTCTCGCACTACATCGGCGTGACGGTGGAAGCCGAGCTGGGCGTGCTGGGTTCGCTCGAAACGATGAAGGGCGACAAGGAAGACGGCCACGGCGCCGACGGCACGATGACCCGCGAGCAACTGCTGACCGACCCCGATCAGGCCGCCGACTTCGTGAACCAGACGCAATGCGACGCGTTGGCCATCGCCATCGGCACCTCGCACGGCGCCTACAAGTTCAGTCGCAAGCCGACGGGCGACATTCTCGCCATCGACCGCATCAAGGAAATCCACCGCCGCATTCCGAACACCCACCTCGTGATGCACGGCTCGTCGTCGGTGCCGCAGGAACTGCTCGCCGAGATCCGTGAATTCGGCGGCGACATGAAGGAAACGTACGGCGTGCCGGTCGAAGAGATCGTCGAAGGCATCAAGCACGGCGTGCGCAAGATCAACATCGATACCGACATCCGTTTGGCGATGACCGGCGCGATCCGTCGCTATCTGTTCGAAAACCCGAGCAAGTTCGACCCGCGCGACTACCTCAAGCCGGCTCGCGAAGCCGCCAAGCTGGTGTGCAAGGCGCGCTATCTGTCGTTCGGTTGCGAAGGTCAGGCCGGCAAGATCAAGCCGGTCGCGCTCGAGAAGATGGCCGAGAAGTACAAGAGCGGCGATCTCTCGCAGATCGTGAAGTAAGCACCTGTATCACGGCCATGCGGGGGTTCTCCCGCATGGCTTGCTGCCCGGCCGGGGCGGCGTGGCGCCGACGAGGCAATCCGCTCGAAGGCACACGACGCTCAGGTCGCAGGCCCGGCTTTGGCCAGCACACGCTGGAACAGAAGCCGGGCTTTTTCTTTTGGCATCTGCAATTGAAACTTGCCGCCCAACTCCGAGCGGATCGTGGCGGTCAGCATTTCCACGCCGTCGACGATCAGCGTCATCGGTTCGTTCATATGCTGACGCGAGAAATCACGCATCCGTGCGGTGGCGCTGTCGCGCAGGCTCATCGTGACGACGACCTCGATATCGGCGGGGGCGACGCCGTCTTGCGCCGGGAACTGCAAACCCAACTGTTCGATATCGCGCGCGGCAAACAGGGCGAAACGCGCAATGCCGTCGTCGTTTTCCGGCGTGGCGATCGCCACCAGCCTGGGTAGCGTGGGCCGCTCGGTGGTGTCGGCGGTGGCCGTCGTGCTCGACGTTCCGGATGCCGCGCGCGCCCCACTGGCCCGATGGGCGGGCGCGTGCGCATGGGCCCCGGCAGACGGCGGCGCGGCCGCGTGCGGCGCCGCCGTCTGCGCCCGCACGGGCAGGCTCGCCAGCGCCAGCACGGCGGCGAGGGTTGCGACGCATTGCCCTGCACGGGTTGGCCAGACAACTCCGGGTGTCGATGTGATCGTCATGGCAGCGCCTTGGTTCAGGTGAACGCTTTCATTCTAGGCAACATCCGGCGCGCAGGCAGGCGGGGAAGGCGCCCGCATTGCGACGGTGCAAAACGACAGCGATACGCCGATTCCTGAAGTCCGGTGTGACATCGCGTGGCAGTCTCCGGTGCCCCCCGCCAATCCGCCCATGCCAATGATGGGCCAGCCGGAGATATCGATGCCATTGAATCGCCTTCCCAAGACCGTCGCCTGGTGCCTGGGGCTATCCAGTTCCGAGGAGGCGTCTCGGCCGCCGTCGCGGCGTTCGTCCATGGCGAGGACGATGACCTCCGCCGCGAATCGGGCAGCGTCCTCGCGCGCGCCGCAACGCGGCGCCGATGTGACCGGCGAGGTCCATGCCGCCACACCTGATCCGGTACCCGGGCCGTCGGTGCGCACGGCATCCATGCGATCGATGGCCGCCGACTGGCAGGCTCGCCCGACGCCAACGGCCGACACGCCCGAGCCGATCGCGCTCTGGGGGGCGGATGACCCGGCGCCCGAGTGGGCGAGCGGGGAAGGGGCGGACCCGTGGGTCGAGGCCTATGGCGTGAATACGTCGACGCTCATCCGTGTGGACGGCAAATGTACGCGCTTCGGCCTGATCGAATTGGGCGGGCATCAATTCATCGTGGGTCCGACCGCGACGCCGGCAGAGGCCTCGGTGCTCACCCGCATGCTCAAGACCCATCCGCAGATCGGCGCGATCTTCTGCGTCGAGCCGGGCGCCATGCAGCTTCGTGACGCGCCGGTCGACACGACGAGTGCCCCGGGTTACCACGAGCGCCCGATTGACGGATACATCCTGAGCGTGATGCACGGCGCGCGAGGCGCACGCGGGTCTGCTGCGCCGCAAGCGTCGCCCGTCGGCCTCGACGGCGGACTGTCGCATGTGCAGTTCATGGAGTTCACGGGCATGGAGCGATTCGACGCACAGATTCCCCGCGAGGTGCTATGGCGTGCCGGTCGGGGCGTGGCAACGTTCATGCGAGAGAACCCAGGCAAGATCGCGCTCGTGTGCTCGGAGCGTGGCATTGCGCGTCCAAGCGCCGTGGCGGCCAGCGCGGCGTTGCAACTCCGGTGCGGTGACGCGCACGTGCGTAACGATCTGGCGGCACAAGTGATCGCGCAGCGTTCGGAGGCGAGCGACCACCATATTAACGTCGCCTCGCGCAGCTTCGATCTCATGGCGGAATTTGCCCGATTGCTCAATATGCTGCGCAGCCCGGGGCGAGGGGAGCCGCGCTGGGAGCGCAAAGTGCATCTGCTCCGGCAGCGACTGCCGGAACTGACCGCCGCGCGCGGTGCGGCCATCGACTGGCAGACCGACGCCGGGCGTCGCCGTGCAGCCGATATTCTGGAAGCGAACTTTGACCGCGTCGCCCCGCTGCTTGCCTCGGGCGGCTTGCCGGCCGGCACGGCATTGCTCTGGCTGCGAGACGAAATCCATGCCCTGAGCGGTGTGCGATTCCTGAGTCCGAGCTATGTCGACGGGCACATCGACCGGATCTCTCAAGACGATATCGACCCGGACAGCCCGGACGCCGTGCGCCTGGTGTCGTTCGACGATTACGGGCTGACGTGCGACAACAAGTATTACGAAGCCTCGTCGGTGGCCGGCTGGTATCGGGCGTGCCTGCCTCAAGACGGCTATTTGACGAACCCGATCTCGCGGGTGCCGGTGGTCGCGTTGCTGATCCATGAGGCGGAAAAAGCGCGGCTGGAACTTCGGTTCCGCCACCCGCAGGGGTAAGGGGGCGCGCGTCGGGGGGGAGCCGGCGCGGGACATTGAAGCGAGGGTGAGGGGGCTCGGCGCCACGCCGGACCCACATCTTCGTGAAACGCCGCCCGACGCGCGTATAATTACGCCTTTGCCCTTCCTGATATTGGGTCCCGCCGTGACTACCCCCGCTCCGAACGCCCTGTACGAATCCTCCCTCAAGAGCCTGCCGCTGCTCTCGCGCGGTAAAGTGCGCGACAACTACGCCGTCGGCGACGACAAGCTGCTGATCGTGACGACGGACCGCCTCTCGGCGTTCGACGTGATCATGGGCGAGCCGATTCCGGGCAAGGGCCGCGTGCTCAACCAGATGGCCAACTTCTGGTTCGACAAGCTCGCGCATGTCGTGCCGAATCACCTGACGGGCGTGGCGCCGGAGTCGGTCGTTTCAAGCGACGAAGCCGCTCAGGTCGCCGGCCGTGCGGTCGTGGTCAAGCGCCTCAAGCCGATCCTCGTGGAAGCGGTGGTGCGCGGCTATCTGGCCGGCAGTGGCTGGAAGGACTATCAGGCAACGGGCGCAGTGTGCGGCGTAACGCTGCCCGCCGGTCTGCAAAATGCGCAGCAACTGCCCGAGCCGATCTTCACCCCGGCGGCCAAGGCCGAGCTGGGCGAGCACGACGAGAACATCAGCTTCGACGAGATGGTGAGTCGTATCGGTCGTGAACTGGCCGAGCAGATTCGCGAGATCTCGATTCGTCTGTACAAGGAAGCGGCGGCCTATGCGGCCACGCGCGGCATCATCATCGCCGACACGAAGTTCGAATTCGGTCTGGACGACGAGGGCAAGCTGCACTTGATGGACGAAGCGCTGACGGCCGATTCGTCGCGCTTCTGGCCGGCCGATTCCTACGTCGTGGGCAGCAACCCGCCGTCGTTCGACAAGCAATTCGTGCGCGACTGGCTCGAGACGCAGACGTGGGGCAAGACCCCGCCCGCCCCGAAGCTGCCCGACGAAGTGGTCGAGAAAACGGCCGCCAAATACCGCGAGGCGCTCGAGCGCCTGACCGGCCAGCAACTGGCCTGAGCGGGACGTTGACGACATGAGCGAGAAACAAGCCGTGGCCCCGCGCGTTGGCGTGGTAATGGGGTCCAACTCGGACTGGGAAGTGATGAAGAACGCGGCCGCCGTGCTGGCCGAGTTCGGTGTGCCCTATGAGGCACAGGTCGTCTCCGCGCACCGTATGCCGGACGACATGTTCCGCTACGCCGAAGCCGCGCGCGAGCGCGGACTCGTCGCGATCATCGCGGGCGCGGGCGGTGCCGCGCATCTTCCGGGCATGATCGCTGCCAAGACGTCCGTGCCGGTGCTGGGTGTGCCGGTGCCGAGCAAGTATCTGCGCGGCGAAGATTCGCTGCTCTCGATCGTGCAGATGCCCAAGGGCGTGCCCGTCGCCACGTTCGCCATTGGTGAGGCGGGCGCGGCCAACGCGGCATTGTTTGCGGTTGCGATGTTGGCGGCCGACGACAAGACGCTCGCCGGCAAGCTCGACGCGTTCCGTGCGAAGCAGACCGAAGTGGCGCGCGGCATGACCCTGCCCGCGCTGTAAAAGAACAACACGTCCCTGCGACTGTCAGCGCCTCAACCAAGATGAATTCTGCCTCTGCTGCGCCCGTTCTTCCCGGCCAATGGCTGGGTATGCTGGGCGGTGGCCAACTCGGCCGCATGTTCTGTTTTGCCGCCCAGTCGATGGGCTACAAGGTCTGCGTGCTGGACCCGGACCCGCGCTGTCCCGCCGGTGCCGTGGCCGATCGCCTGATCGTGTCCGATTATCGCGATGAGACGGCGCTCGCCGAACTGGCGTCGCTGTGCCCGGCCGTGTCGACCGAGTTCGAAAACGTGCCGGCGCAGTCGCTCGACTTCCTCGCCGCGTCCACGACCGTGAGCCCCGCCGGGCGCTGTGTCGCGATCGCGCAGGACCGGGTGGCGGAAAAGCGCTTCATCGAAAGCTGCGGCGTGCCCGTGGCCCCGCATCTGGTCATCGAATCGAACGAGGCGCTCGCGGCCATCGGCGACGCGGCCATCGAACGTGTGCTGCCGGGCATTTTGAAGACGGCGCGTCTGGGCTATGACGGCAAGGGCCAGGTGCGCGTGAGTACGGTTGCCGAGGCCCGCGACGCTTATACGGCGCTCGGCGGCGTGCCCTGCGTGCTGGAGAAGCGTCTCGCGCTGGCCTTCGAGGTGTCGGTGCTAAGCGCCCGTGGTGCGGACGGCGCGGTCGCGACCTATCCGCTCGCCCAGAACGTGCACATCGACGGCATTCTCGCGACCACGACGGTGCCTGCGCCCGACGCCGCGCCGGCGCTGGCCGATGCCGCACGCGCCGCGGCCGCCAGGATCGCGGCGCAAATGGATTACGTCGGCGTGCTGTGCGTCGAGTTCTTCATTCTCAAGGACGGCTCGCTCGTCGCCAACGAAATGGCGCCGCGTCCGCACAACAGCGGTCATTACACAATCGACGCCTGTGCGGCCAGCCAGTTCGAGCAGCAGGTGCGTGCGATGGCCGGGCTGCCGCTCGGCGAGACGCGTCAGCACTCGCCCGCAGTGATGCTCAACGTGCTTGGCGACGTCTGGTTCGAAGGCGAGGCCAAGGATCGGCCGCGCCCGCCCGCGTGGGCGGACGTGGTGGCGCTGCCCTCGGCACGCCTGCATCTGTATGGCAAGGAAGACGCCCGTGTCGGTCGCAAGATGGGCCACATCACGTTTGCCGGCGCGTCGCTGGACGAAGCGCGCAAAGCGTGCGTGACGGCGGCGGCAAGCCTCGACATCCCGCTGGAAGACTGAGCGATGACGTCGCCTCAAGCGCCGCACATCGTCATGCCACCGGCAGACGCGATCACGAAGGCCGCCGAACAACTGGCGGCCGGTGAGCTGGTCGCGTTCCCGACGGAAACGGTCTACGGTCTTGGCGGCGACGCGGAGAACCCGACGGCCATCGCGGCCATCTATGCCGCGAAAGGCCGCCCGGCGAATCATCCGGTCATCGTGCACGTCGCCCCAGAGGGCGACCCCGGCTACTGGAGCGACGACGTCACGCCGGCCGCCCGCAAGCTGATGGATGCCTTCTGGCCCGGCCCGCTCACATTGATTCTCAAGCGCGCGCCGCATATCCCCGATGCCGTCTCCGGCGGGCAGGATTCGGTGGGGCTGCGTTGCCCGTCGCATCCCGTGGCGCAGGCACTGCTGCGCGAGTTTGCCCGGATCAAGGGCGGAAGCCGGGGACAAGGCGGTGTGGCCGCCCCTTCGGCCAATCGTTTCGGACAAGTCAGTCCGACGGCGGCGCAGCACGTGCGCGATGAGTTCGCCGGACTGCCGGGGGTGACCATCCACGTGCTCGACGGCGGCGAGGCCGCCGTGGGGATCGAGTCGACGATCGTGGATCTGTCGCGCGGCTTCCCCGCGTTGCTGCGCCCCGGACATATCACGCCCGAGCAGATTGCCGAGGTGCTCGGCGAGATGCCGCGTCTGCCAGGGCAGGACACCGACGCGCCGCGGGCCTCGGGCACGCTCAAGGCGCATTACGCACCGCGCACACCGTTGTACCTGTGCGATGCCGATCAATTCGCGCCCGCGCTGGCGATGCGTCCCGGGGGCGAGCGCGTGGCGGTGGCGGCCTTCGCATCAACGCTTGCCAAGCTGCCCGCCGACGCGTCGGCGTCGGCCGATATCGTGAAGGTCGTGCTACCGGCCACGCCCGCCGCGCTCGCGACCGACCTTTACGCGATGCTGCGCCGGCTCGACCGCGCCAATGTCACGCATATCCTGTTCGAGCGTCTGCCGGACACCCCGGCATGGGCGGCGGTCGGTGACCGCCTGGGCCGCGCAGCAGCGGCATTCGAGCGCGCATAACGCGCAGTGGCGGGCTGGCGAGGCGATCGCGCCTCGTCAACGATCAAGGCGTGTGGCGCGACGCCCCAACGTCCCCAACATTTCCCATATTTCCCGATAATCCGCCGGCCGATGGCGTGACCGTCTGTCCTGCCGCGACTTGTGCCGCCTGCCACGCGCGTCGCCACTCGGGCGGCCCGAACAGCGCCATTGCCTTGTTGCGCCAACCCGGCATCGTGAGCGCGTCGCGCGCCATCGCCTGCCATTCGTGAAATGTCAGCGTGATCGGATTGTGCGTGCGGATCGGATCGACGATGCCGAATTCGCACGGCTCGGCCTCGCTTTCTTCCACGTAAGACCCGAACATCCGATCCCAGACGACCAGTACCCCGGCATAGTTGCGATCGATATAGCGCGGATTGCGCGCGTGATGGGCACGGTGAATCGACGGCGTATTCAGCACGTATTCCAGCCAGCCCAGTTTCGGAATCGCCTGGGTGTGTACGAAGAACTGGAACGCGAGGTTGAGCAGGACCACGCCGACGATCTGTATCGGTGTGAAGCCGATAAGCGCCATCGGCGTCCAGAACAGCCACATGCCCGCGACCGGATACATCAGGCTTTGCCGAAAGGCCGTCGACAGGTTGAGCCGCTCCGACGAGTGGTGCACGACATGTGCCGCCCACAGCCAGCGGATTCGGTGACTGGCGCGATGAAACACGTAGTAGAGAAAGTCCTGCACGACGAAGAGCAGCGCGAAGCCGAGCCATCCGCCCGGCATCGTATAGAGGCGGTGATGGTCGTAGAGCCACGCGTAAAACGGCACGATGAGCAGCCAGGCCAGTTTGTCCGCGCCCTGGTGCATGAGCGCGAGCGTGGCGTTGCTGACCGTGTCCTTCAGGCTGTACATGCCGGGGCGGCGGCGCCGCCAGTACCAGGCTTCGATGCCGATGCACAGCACGAACACCGGCGCGAGCGCCAGCAGGATCAACTCGACGTTCATGACCTCGCGTCTCCTCACGATGGGGTCATCGGAACCGGTGCCCCGGCGTCTTGGCGACGGTGGCACCGATGGAACGTCTATTCTGACGCGAATGGCACGCGACAGCGCGGCGGTTAGAGGGAAACGTCAAATGTGCTCAGGCGAGTCGCCTTTTCAGACGGTGCGCCGCTTCCCCATCAAGGCGCGTTCTCATACACCCACGAAATGAGCGCGTCGTTGAACCCGCGGGCCTGGCTCGCCCGCGGATCGTTCACGAGCGAGACCACCACGTAGATGTTGCCGGAGCGCGAGCCGACATAGCCGGCCACGGCCCCCACATCGTCGAGCGTGCCGGTCTTGATGTGCGCGTTGCCGGCGACGTCGCGATTCATCAGCCGATTGCGCATGGTGCCGTCGACGCCGACCGTCGGCATCGATTCGATGAGCACCTGGGCGGTCGGACTGTTGATGCCGTGTTGCAGCAGACTGGCCAACTCGGTCGCGCTGATACGTTCGATGCGCGACAGACCCGAGCCGTTCTCCACCACGAGCCCCGGCATGGCGAGATCATTTTTGTCGAGCCAGCGGTTCAATACGTCGCGCGAGCGCGTCAGGCTGGCCGGCGTGCGGTTGTTGTCGGCGGCGAGACCCAGCGTCAGAAACAGTTGCCGGGCCATCACGTTATTGCTGAACTTGTTCATGTCGTGCACGACTTCGGCGAGCGTTTGGCCGCGATGCGTGACGAGCAGGTGAGCGCCCGGCGGCACGACGCCCGTACGCACATTGCCGTTGAACTGTCCGCCCGAGGCTTGCCACAGCGCGCGGAAGCCTCCCAGGAAGAATTGATCGCGATCGGGGGCGGCCACGTTCCAGCCCTTGTCCTCGCACGAGGCCGGATACGTGCCCGAGAAGTGCGCGACGTAACTGCCGTCGGCCATCGCGTTCAGCGTGGGGTGAATGCGGGCGAGCCAGTCGCCGCAGTGGCCGGAGCCGGTCGACGACAGGTTGTTTGCCACTTGCAGGTTCGCCAGCGGCGGCAGCACGCCGACCTCGACGGTGCCGTTCGGATTGCCGGTGAAGCTGAACGAAACCGCCTTGAACGAGTACAGCAGGGGATCCGGTGCGACGTTGTACGGCCGGTCGTCACCGCCATCGATGGCACCGGTGTCGCCGATGTCTGCGCTGTAGGCGGAGCGGTCGAGCACGATGTCGCCGTTGATGTTCGTCACCCCGGCGTGGTGCAACTCGGCGACGAACTTCTCCATCTCCTCGGGCACGAGCTTCGGGTCGCCCGAGCCCTTGAAATACAGATTGCCGTTGAGCGTGCGGCCGTCGGATGTGCCGTCGGTGAAGGCTTGCGTGCGCCAGCGATAGTCGGGGCCGAGCGTGTCGAGCGCCGCAATCGTCGTGACGAGCTTCATCGTCGAGGCCGGGTTGCGCGGCACGTTGGCATTGACGGCAAGCAGCGGCGGCCCGATGCGGCCCCGCGTTTGCAGCGGGTTGTCGACCTTCGCGACGATCACGCTCACATGGGCGGCGGGGACCTTGCTGGCTGCGAGCGCGCGCGCCAATTCGGGCGGCAGCGGCGTGGCGCGCGCGGCGCTTGCCGGTACCCTGGGCATCTTCGCGTGCTTGAGCGGCTTCGCCTCGACCGGGCTGCTCACGACCATCGCGAGTGCCAGCGCCGCGCAACACGCGCGAGCGACGTTGCTCATGACGCGGCCCGATGGCGGCGAGTGAAGGGGGCTGCGCAGTGAGCCCGAAAGGTCGGGGGAGCGAGAGGCGCTGCGAAGCAGGCGAGGAACGCGCATGACGGGCGAGGGTCTCCAGTGTTGCGCGCAGCGAAACCGTACGGCCTGAATGCACGACGGGCACAGGCAAGGCGATGCGGACGCGGCGGCGAAGCGAGAAGCGGGTTGCGGGGCCGCGACGTGCGTCTGCCATGCGCGGCCCATGCGTGCCATTGTAAGGCGGTCATGCAACGAACTGTCGCTACAATGGGTCGAATTCCGGCGAGTGTCACGTCAAGGCAACATCAAGCAAGCGCAAACAACGTTGCGTCGGCCGCCAGTGACACGCCCGGAGAGGATCTCAACCGGTGCTCAAGCCATGCGAATTTTGTTGGTGGAAGACGATGCGATGATTGCTACGGCCGTCATGAAAGGACTGCGCCAGGACGGCTGGACCGTCGATCATGTCGGCGACGGTCAGCGTGCGCTCGACGTGCTCTCGCTCGAGTCGTACGACGCGCTGCTGCTCGACCTGGGCTTGCCTCGCCGCGACGGTATCGACGTGCTGCGCACGTTGCGCGCGCGCGGCCAGACGTTGCCGGTGCTCATCGCCACGGCGCGCGATGCGGTGGCCGACCGAGTGAAAGGACTCGACGCCGGCGCCGACGATTACCTTGTCAAGCCGTTCGATCTCGACGAGCTGGCGGCGCGGTTGCGTGCGCTGGTGCGACGTCAGGCGGGGCGCAGCGAGCCGTTGCTGCGTCATGGCGGTATCGTGCTCGACCCCGCGACGCGTCAGGTCACGTGCGGCGGCGCGCCGGTGGGGCTCTCCGCACGAGAATATGCAGTGCTCGAAGCGTTGCTCAATCGGCCGGGCGCGGTGCTGTCGAAGGCGCAACTGGAAGAGCGCATTTATGGCTGGGGAGAAGAAGTGGCGAGCAACGCGGTGGAAGTTCACATCCACGGGCTGCGCAAGAAGCTGGGCGCGGACGCCATTCGTACGGTGCGTGGCGTCGGTTACATGATGCCCGCGCAAACCGGTGAGACGCCGCCTGCCGCCGGCATGACGGCACCGGAGGCGAACTGATGCGCTCGATTCGCCGTCGTCTCCTTTTCGGATTGCTGATCACGCTCGCGGTGGCGCTGCTGCTCGCGGGCATCGCCATCTTCCGCCAGTCGCGCACGGAGGCCAACGCGCTGTTCGATTTCCAGTTGCAGCAAATGGCCCTGTCGCTGCCGGCCGAGCCGTTCTCGAGCGTGCCGGGCGCACACAACGAGTCAGGCGGACTCGTCATCCAGATTTGGAGCCGCAATGGCGTGGAGTTGTACTACTCGCACCCGAGCACGCCGTTGCCGCCGCGCGCGGAACTCGGTTTCACGACCGTGCAGACGCCCGAAGGCGACTGGCGCGTCTATGCGGCGCTCGTGGGCGACAACGTTGTGCAGCTCGCGCAGCCGATGGTCATTCGCGATTCGCTCGCGGTCTCGATGGCGGTGCGCACGCTGTTGCCGCTGGTGGTTGCGATGCCGGTGCTCGCCTTGCTCGTCTGGATCGTGGTGGGGCGCGGCTTGCAGCCGCTGCGTCGCGTGACGAAGGCGCTCGACACGCGTGCGCCGGGGGCGTTGGATGCCTTGCCCGAGGTCGGCTTGCCCGACGAGGTGCGTCCGCTCGTGCGCGCGCTCAATAGTCTGCTCGGCAGACTCGGCGCGTCGCTCGCACAGCAAAAGGCCTTCGTGGCCGACGCCGCGCACGAATTGCGCACGCCGCTCGCCGCGCTGCAACTGCAAGTTCAACTGCTTGACCGTGCCCACACCGACGCGGAGCGGGCCGAGGCGATGCGGGATCTGCGCGACGGCGTGCGACGCGCTTCGCACATGGTGGCCCAATTGCTCACGCTCGCGCGACAGGAGCCGGACGCCGCGCGTGCGGCCGCGGCATTCGTCGAGGTGCCGCTGGCTCCGTTGCTGAGTGAGGTGGTGGCACATCATGCGGCATTGGCGGTGGCGCGAGGGATCGATCTCGGGCTGGACGCTCCCGACGCACTGGCGGCCGTCAGTCGCGTGCACGGCGATGCGAACGCATTGCACACGCTCTTCGGCAATCTGGTCGACAACGCGCTGAAATACACGCCGCGCGGCGGTCATGTCGACGTGCGGCTGGTGGCGGCAACGCCGGCACCGGTCGTGGAAATCGAAGACACTGGGCCGGGCATTGCGCCCACCGAGCGCGAGCGCGTGTTCGACCGGTTCTTCCGCGGCGGTGCGGCATCGGTGGAGGGGGCCGCGCCCGCCCATTCGACGCCGGCGAGCGACGCGACGCAAGACGATGCCGATACCCCGCGTGCGCAGGGCAGCGGCTTGGGGCTGGCGATTGTGCGCAACATCGCGCAGGCGCATGGCGCGCGCGTCGAGTTGTTCGATGCCGCCAACGGCCAGGGGCTTCGCGTTCGCGTGAGCTTCGGCGGCGCGACATCGGCACCGCCGCCTGCGCTTTGATACGTCTGTCGCACGCGATGTCTCTGGCCCTCACCCCCGTGTCACGCTCGTGACCTTGTCATTGTCGATCGTGAGCGTGCGGCGATCCGGGCGGTAGTCGCGCGTCGTCGGCATGGCTCTGCCATCCTGCGTGCCGATGCGCCACGGGCAACCCTGTAGCATCGATTTGGCTTCGCTGAGCGACTTGCCGACGATGGCCTGATCGGCTGGCGCGTCCGGTGTGCAGGCACTGTTTTGGCTCGGCAGCGGCATCGCGTTCGGCATGGAATCGGCCGGGCCTTGTGTTCCCATCCCATCGCCATGGCCGCCGGGCGCGGCGTGCACCGATGCCGCGAAGGCGAGGCACAACGTAGCTCCGGCGCATCCCATCCAGCGAGCGGCGCGGCCATGTACGGACCGGCGATCAAGCGGCGTGTCGATCGTAGACATCATGATTCTCCTGTAGTCGAAGACTCGCGGCGCGGGATCGCGCCACTTCGCCACCGTAGTCAGCGGAACGCATCATGCGCAAGGCGAACCACGCGAGTTGTCCCTCCAAACGCTTGCTGCCGTAACGCATAGCACTCAGTGCAATGCCCGTTGGCAGCCGATGGGTCACTTTTCAGATCGTCTTAAGGTTGCCTTAAGGGAGCCTCTCTACCATCACAGTCATGTCAAACGTGGTGTCAGTCAGGAGAGACTCATGCGGACCTCGAAGCTCACTCGTACGCTGGTTGCCAGCGCTGTGCTCGTCGCGTTGACGGGCGGCTATGTTGCCGGACGTCAGCACTGGCAGGCGCCGCTTGCCTCGGCGATGGTCGCCGACGCCAATGCGGCCAACCCGGCGACGCCAGCCGCCAATGCACCGAACACCCCGAATACCGCGCCACGCATGCTCGTGCCGGACTTCTCGCAACTGGCGGAACAATACGGACCGGCCGTAGTCAACATTAGTGTGACGCACGATGGGAAACCTTCGGCGGGGGGCGGCGCCACGGCGATGCCGATGCCGCCGGGCATGGATCAGAACGATCCGCTGTTCCAGTTCTTCCGTCACTTTTACGGCGCGCCGGGCAACGACGGTGGCGACGGCAGTGGCGATGGTGGCAGCGCACCGACGCGCAGTCTCGGTTCGGGCTTCATCGTGAGCGCGGACGGCTACATCCTGACCAACGCGCACGTCGTGGACGATGCGAGTCAGGTCACGGTGAAGCTCACCGACAAGCGTGAATTCAAGGCGAAGGTCGTGGGCAGCGACAAGGCGAGCGACGTGGCTTTGCTCAAGATTGCCGCCACGAATCTGCCGACGGTGAAAATCGGCGATCCGTCGAAATCGAAAGCCGGTGAGTGGGTGGTGGCCATCGGGTCGCCGTACGGCTTCGACAACACCGTGACGGCGGGCATCGTGTCGGCAAAGGCGCGTGCGTTGCCGGATGAGAACTACACGCCGTTCATTCAGACGGACGTGCCGGTCAACCCGGGCAACTCGGGCGGACCGCTGTTCAACCTGAACGGCGAAGTCATTGGCATCAACTCGATGATCTATTCGCGTACCGGCGGCTTCCAGGGGCTGTCGTTTGCGATTCCGATCGACATGGCGATGAAGGTCAAGGCGCAGCTCCAGCAGTTTGGCAAGGTGAGCCGTGGCCGCATCGGCGTAACGATTCAGGAAGTGAACCAGTCGCTGGCGAAGTCGTTCGGCTTGCCCAAGCCCGAGGGGGCGCTGGTGTCGTCCATCGACAAGAATGGTCCGGCCGCGAAGTCGGACCTGAAGCCGGGCGACGTGATTCTGGCGGTCAACGGCACGACCATCGAGGACTCGGTGCAGTTGCCGGAGAAGATCGCCGATATGCGTCCGGGCGAGAAGGCGACGCTGACCGTCTGGCGCAATGGTGCGAAGCAGGACGTAAGCGTGACGGTGGCGGCGCTGAACGAGAAGAAGGACGTCGCGAGCACGGACGACTCGGCCACGCATGGCCGGCTGGGACTTGCGGTACGCGACCTCTCGCCGGACGAGAAGCGCGCGGCACAGGTGACGCACGGTTTGCTGGTGGCCCGTGTCGGCGGACCGGCCGAGCAGGCGGGCGTGCAGGCGGGCGACATCATCCTGTCGCTCAACGGCACGCCGGTGACGAGTGCGTCGCAACTGAGCGATAAGCTCAAGAAAGCGGGCAATAATGTCGCGTTGCTCGTACAACGCGACGGGCAACAGATTTTCATCCCGGTCGATCTCGGCTAAGCGCCGGGCGAGGCACTCGCGGGATGCCACGCACTACCTTGTGTGCCGGTGCTCGGCAGCGATGGCTTCACGGCTGCCGCGCCACCGGTGCGATCCTGCATCGTGATGTCATGAACGGGAGGTCGAACATGGGGCAACAATGGCAACGCTGGTCGATGGCAGCCGCGACGGCCGCAGCATTGGTCGGAGGGCTTGGCATATCGGTGGCGCATGCGCAGGGCGGCATGCTGCCGCCGTCGATGCAGCAGGGCGACGTGACCTACGTCTCGGGCGGTATCGACAGCGATCAATCGGGGGCCTTCAAGCGCGAAGCGTCTCACTGGCCGCTGTCCATCGAGATGGCGGCTCGCGGCGACGGCGCGAACGAGTACATCGCCGACGCCCAGGTGCAGATCATGCGCGGTAGCAAGACGGTACTCGATGCACGCGCGAAAGGGCCGTTCATGCTGGTGAAGCTGCCGCAAGGCAGTTACACCGTGAAGGCGACGTACGACGGCAAGCCGATGACTAAGAATGTGAAGGTGCCCGCGAAGGGGCATGCAGCGGTAACGTTTCTGTGGCCGCATGACTGATGTGCCGATCGGTCGTGTCGGGTAAAGCGTCACGGAAGACGAGGTAACCCAGGTAGTACTCCGTAGCAACGAGTGAGCGAGTTGCGCCGCCGAAAGGCGGCGTTTTTTTGTTCAATGGAGAGTGGAGGCGGGCGGTCAGCGCGGGGCACGCGTCGACGGTCAAACCATGCCGCGGCACACCGAGGCGTTGTCGACGATGGGCTCGTCGGTCGCGCGCACGGCGAACGTTTGTTTGACGGCGATGCCGTTTTTGATCGCTGTCATCTCGGCGAGAATGGCCACGGCGATCTCTGCCGGGGTGCGCGCACCCAGATGCATGCCGACCGGCCCGTGCAACCGTTCGATTTCCGCCGAACTCAGATCGAACAGCGACAGCCGTTCGCGGCGTCGCGCGTTGTTCACCCGCGAGCCGATGGCGCCGATGTAGAACGCCGGCGACTTGAGCGCTTCGAGCAACGCCATGTCGTCGAGCTTCGGGTCGTGCGTGAGCGTAAGAACAGCGCTGTGCGAGTCGAGTTGACGCTGCACGATGAGGTCGTCCGGCATCTCGCGAGAAAGTTCGGTGCCGGCCACGTGCCATTCGTCTGCGTATTCGCTGCGCGGGTCGCAAACGATCACGTGATAGTCGAGTGCGCACGCCATGCTCGCAACGTACTTCGAGAGTTGCCCGGCACCGATCACCACGAGCCGATGGCGCGGGCCGTGCGAGGTGATGAGGCGCACGCCGTCGAATTCGAGCGGCGGGGTATGGTGCCCGGGGGCGATGCGCACCGCACCGGAGGTCATGTCGAGTTCGCGCACGACGAGGCGGAATCGCGAGATGGCGTCGAGCAGTTCCGGAATGCGCGAGGCGTCGCGCACCGGCTCCAGCACCAGTTGCAAGGTGCCGCCGCAGGGCAGTCCGAAGCGATGCGCTTCCTCGGCCGTCACGCCGTAGCTGGTGAGTTGCGGGCGATCCTGCGGCCAGTCGCCATCGCGCAGCCGGGCGATCAGGTCGTCCTCGACGCAACCGCCCGACACGGAGCCGACCAAATGGCCATCCTCCCGAATCGCGAGCATCGAGCCCACCGGACGCGGGGCGGAGCCCCACGTGCGAACCACCGTGCCCAGCGTGACGAAAAAGCCCGCTCGGGTCCACTGTACGGCGGACTTCAGCACTTCCAGATCGACACTGTCCATCCCACGGTTCCTTGGTCAATACGCGAGCGGTAGCGCATCGGCCAAGGCATGGGCCGCCGTCATGTCACCGCTCGATGTGATGCGCCGAGTATAGCGCGCCTTGGCTTGCGCTGTATCCCACGGGATATTGCGCTTTGCCGTCCCTTTCCGTGACCTTGCGAAGCCTTCTGCAGTGCGCTGCGGACTGCGGGCGAGCGGTCGCGGCGGTGATCTGGCGCGGGGAACTCGTGTCACAATAGTTCGCAGGTCGAGATGACGTCGCGTGACCGACGAGCGACCGCATCACGTTTGGGGAGGGGGCAATGGAGCTACATGACAGACGGCAATTGCCGGTGGCGCGAGACCTCGCGTGGATCGCGCTGAACGACCCGGGCATCCTGCAAGGGTGCATCCCAGGCTGCGAGTCGATCGAGCGGCTCGACGACACGACGTGGACGATCGTCGTGAGCGTCGCGTCGGGTCCGTTGGGCGGTCGTTGGTCGGGCAGGATCACGGTGACGGACGTCACGGCGCCGACATCCTACACATTGAATGTCGACGCCCTGGGCTCGTCTGCCGGACACACACGAGGCAAGGCGACCATCACGTTGCAAGCGCAAGGACCGATGCACACATTACTGACGTATGACCTCACGACGCACCTGGGCGCCGAGTCCGCGCATCTGGACACGCCCCAGGCGCAGGTGGCCGCCCGCAAGCTCGTTGACGAATGCCTCGCGCGGCTGACGGCGGCCATTGCCCCGCATGCCGCAACGTATCCCCCGACTGCCGCCGACGGCGAAGTGGCCGCCGCACTCGCAACCGATGCCGCGCTGCGCGATATGCCGGCCACGCGCGGCAGGCTGGCACGCTGGTGGCCGTGGGCCGTGGCGGCGCTCATTCTGATCGTCGTCTTCCTGTGGGGCGGCCATGCCAGTTGAGCGTCGTCGAGGCAAGGGGGAAGTCGCGCCCGCCGGGGACTCGCCCGCGCGCAGGCGGCGGGCGACGGTTGCGGCGCTGGAGGCACTGGAAGCCGCGGGGAAAGTGCCGGCGCCGGCCGGCGAGGCCGGCTACGACGTGCGCGTGCGCGTGCGTGATGGCGATACGCCAGTGTTCGGGCCCGGGCGCCTGGCGTTGCTGCGGGCCATCGAAGCGACGGGGTCGATTTCCGCCGCCGCACGCCGCATGGGCATGTCGTACCGGCGTGCGTGGCTGCTCGTCGAAGCGATGAATCACGAATTCCGGGAGCCTCTCGTCACCCGACATATTGGCGGTGTGGCCGGGGGCGGCGCGCAGCTCACGCCGTTCGCGCAGAACCTCGCGGCGCACTACGACACGCTCATCAATGAGATCCGTCTGCTGCTCGACGCCCACGTGCCGACGTTCGACGCGTATCTCAGAAGCGGCACGGCGGATGACCCAGAGACCGAATCGGTACCGTCGCATCGCCCTTGATGCCCGGACTCGCCGAGTATCACGAAAACGTTATTTCTCCGTGAGGACTTCGTCACCGTCTTGAAGTGACACTGGCTCCATCGACGCAAACCCAGCGATGGAGGTCTCCATGTCACCCTTGACGAAATCCGTGCCGCCCGCCGCACTGCCCCCCGTGCGAACCGGTCCGGTCCAGCCGGGTTGGCTGCGCGTCACCCATTGGCTGAATGCGTTGGCCGTCCTCGCGATGGTCACGAGCGGCTGGCGGATCTACAACGCGTCGCCGATCTTCGGCTTTCGCTTTCCCAACGAACTCACGCTGGGCGGCTGGCTGGGCGGTGCGCTGCGGTGGCATTTTGCCGCGATGTGGCTGCTGGCGGGCAACGGGCTCGTCTATCTGCTCTTCAATGTGTCGAGCGGACGCCTGTCGCGTCGCTTCTTTCCATTGACGTTGCGCGGTGTGGTGCGCGACGCGTTCGCCGCACTGCGTGGCCGACTCGCCCACGACGATCCCCATCAGTACAACCAGGTTCAACGTATCGCGTATCTGTTCGCGGTGCTCGACCTCGTGCTGCTCGTGGCGTCGGGACTCGCGATCTGGAAGCCTGTGCAGCTTGGCTGGCTCTGCGCGCTGTTCGGCGGATTCCAGGGGGCGCGCTGGGTGCATTTTCTCGCGATGTCGGGCCTGGTGGCATTCGTCGCGATTCATGTCGTGATGGTCGCGCTGGTGCCGCGCACATTGCGCACGATGATTACCGGACGCTGAGTGCGCCGACGACAAGACACGGAGCTGCCATGACCCTCGATCGAAAGCCCAGCCACCTGCCTGCCGACGCACCGGTCGTGCGCGACGGCGAAGCGATTCTCCATGAGGCGCGTGCGCTGATGACGCGCCGCGTGGCCGAGCCCTCGCGCCGCGCATTTCTGACGCGTACGCTGTCGCTCGGTGGCGTGGCGCTGCTCTCGGGCTGTTCGCTGGACGACAACGCGGGTGTCTCGTCGGCGCTCGACACGATCTCGCGATGGAACGATCGTGTGCAGGCCGCCTTGTTTCGTCAGAATGTGCTGGCGCCTACGTTCCCGGCGTCGCGCATCACGCGACCGTTCCCGTTCAACGCGTTCTATTCGATGGACGAGGCGCCCGTCGTCGAGGAAAGCGATTACCAACTGGAGTTGTCCGGCCTCATCGCGGACAAGGCGCCGTGGCCGCTTGACGCCTTGCGCCGTTTCGCCGCCCCGCGCGCGGCCGAACAAATCACGCGTCACGTGTGCGTGGAAGGCTGGAGCGCCATTGGCCGCTGGGGCGGGGTGACGTTCGCCGACTTTCTGCGTCGTATCGGCGCGGACACCACGGCACGCTACGTCGGCTTCAAATGCGCCGACGACTACTACACGAGCATCGATATGCCGACGGCGCTGCATCCGCAGACGCTGCTCGCGCTGACCTATGACGGCCAGACGCTACCCAGGGAATACGGATTTCCGATGAAGCTGCGGATTCCCACGAAGCTCGGCTACAAGAATCCCAAGCATATCCGCGCGATGTTCGTGACCAACACGTATCCGGGCGGGTATTGGGAGGACCAGGGCTACAACTGGTTCGGTGGCAGTTGACGCAACCGCTCGACTGCATGATTGACGGAGCACTTGCGTGACGCTCCGGCAAGGCTCACTCACTCTTTGAGGACTACGGCAATGAAAATGCGATATCTGGCGGTCATGACGATGGGATTGGCACTCGGCACCGGCGCCGCGTTCGCGCAGGACGCGATGAGCAAAGGCGACGCGATGTCCAAGGGCGGCGCGATGAGCAAAGGCGATGCGATGAGCAAAGGCGACGCCATGAGCAAGGACATGGACAAGAGCGGGAAGATGTCCAAGGGCGACGCGATGGGCAAGCACGACGCCATGTCGAAGGGCGGTGCGATGAGCAAATCCGATGCCATGGGGAAGAAGGAAAAAGGCGACGCGATGGGCAAGACCCAGTAAGCCAACTGGCGTAGCACGACAAGCCGACAAGGCGTCGCCCCGAATGTACGTGGCGACGCCTTGCGTCGTTTTGGCGCGACGATTGCGCCGCGTCATTGCCAAGCTTGGGCGCATCAGCGTGTCAGGGCGACTGATTTGATGAGCAGGTACACCTCGCGGCCCGGCGCCAGATGCAATTGGTCGGCAGAGAAGCGTGTGATGCGGGCGCGCAGCACGGTCCCGGCCTTGTCGCCGAGCAGTGTGGCGCCGACTTCCACCGAATCGCCCAGGTCGCGCAGCGTCGCCACGCGTGCGGCCAGCACGTTCAGCACGCTGATGTCGAGCGGCGGCGACGTGGCGATGGCGACGTCGCGCTCGCGCACGAGAATCCGGCAGGCGTCGCCCGCCTCGCCGCTGGCGCGCGGAACACGCAGCCGAACCGTGTCGCTGCCGTTCACGGCCAGCTCGGTCAGGCCGTAGCAGGCATCATGCGCGACGATGCGTGTCTCCAGCACGGTACCCGGGGACTCCGCGGTGCTGTCGAGCGCGTCGCGATGCAGATTGAGCACGTCGGCCGGCGCCCCTTGAGAGATCGTGCGGCCGTCCTTGAACAACACGACCTGATCGGCCAGTCGCATCACTTCGTCGAGCGAATGCGTGACGTAGAGCACCGGCAGCGCCAACTCGTGACGGATGCGATTGAGGTAGTCGAGCACTTCGAGACGCCGCGCGTGGTCGAGCGAGGCGAGTGGCTCATCCATGAGCAGCAGGCGCGGGCACGACAACAGCGCACGGCCAATCCCCACACGCTGCTTCTCGCCACCGGAGAGCGCGCCCGGGCGACGGCCCAGCAAGTGCCCCAGATTCAGCACGTCGACCACGTGTGCAAGCGCAATCGCACCGGTACCGGCGGCGGCGATATCGCGGCGTCGCATCCAGCGGCCGAACAGCAGATTCTGACGCACGGTCAGATGCGGCAACAGGCGCGCGTCCTGAAACACGTAGCCGATGCGCCGGCGCCATGTCGGCAGCGCGACGTCTGCGCTGCTGTCGAACAAGATGTCGTTGCCGACGACGATGCGACCGGCATCGGGCTTGAGCAGGCCGGACACGGCATTGACGACCGTGCTCTTGCCGCTGCCCGATGGCCCGAACAGCGCCGTCACGCCCATGCCCGCGGCGAACTCGGCATCGAGCGAGAAATCGCCGAAGCGATGCTGGAGTCGCACTTCAACCGTCATGACCGAGCGCCTTGCGGTGGCCGAAGCGGATCAGCACCTCGGAGCCGATCAGTGTGGCGACCGCCAGCACGACCGAGATAGCGCACAGGCGCCAGACCATGGCGTCGCCGTCGGGCACCTGCGTGGCCGTGTAGATCGCCAGCGGCAGCGTCTGCGTTTGTCCGGGAATGTTCGAGACGAACGTGATCGTTGCGCCGAACTCGCCCAGTGCGCGCGCGAACGCGAGCACGAAGCCGTGCAATGCGCCGGTCGCGGTGAGCGGCAAGGTCACCGTCAGAAAGGTGAGCCAGGGGCCTGCGCCAAGCGTCTGTGCTGCCTGTTCGAGTTTTGTGTCGGCCGCGTCGAGCGCTTGTCGGATGGCGCGCACGAGCAGCGGGAATCCCATCACGCCCGCGGCCAGCGCCGCGCCTGTCCAGCGAAACGCGAAGGTGAAATGAAACCATTCGTGCAGCAGCTTGCCGATGGCGCCCTGTGTGCCGAACAGCACGAGCAGCGCGAAGCCGACGACCACCGGCGGCAGCACGAGCGGCAAATGCAGCAGGGCATCGAGCAGCGCTTTGCCGGGGAACTGCCGGCGTGCGAGCAGCCAGGCAGCCGCGTAGGCGAGGGGCAGGCTGCACAGCGTGCCCCAGAGGCCGACGCGAAGGCTCAGTTCAACGATGCCCCATTCTTGCGGGGTGAGGTTCATGAAGGATGGGCGGGCGAATTCACGGGCGGGTGAAGCCGAAGCGCTGGAACGTGGCCTGGGCGGCCGGCGTTTGCAGGAATCGGTAGAACGGATCCGCGTCGGCGCGGTTGGCCTGCTTCGTCACCGCCACCGGGTAGACGATCGGGGCATGGCTGTCGGGCGGGAACGTGCCGGCGATGCGCACGCGCTTCTCGGCGTTGGCGTCGGTCTTGTAGACGATGCCGTAGGGCGCTTCGCCACGTGCGACCAGCAACAGCGCGTTACGCACGTTGTCGGCGGCCGCGACCTTGCCTTGCACCTTCGGCCAGAGCCCGAGCTTCTCGAGTGCAGCCTTGCCATAGAGACCCGCCGGTACGTGCGCGGGGTCGCCCATCGCGAGCTTGCCGCTGCCGAGCCTGGTGTCGAGGTCGGTGGCGCCCGGCGTCAGATCGACGTTGCCCGTGGTCGCGGCCGGGGCGATCAGCACGAGCGCGTTGCCGAGCAAGTTGTGACGCGTGCTCGTGTCGATCAGATCGTGCTTCTGCGCGTAGTCCATCCAGTCCTGGTCGGCCGAAATGAATACATCGGCAGGGGCGCCTTTCTCGATTTGACGAGCCAACGTCGAGCTGGCGCCGTAGACGAGCACCGGTGTCTTGCCGGTTTCCTTTGTGTAGGCAGCCGAGACATCGTCGAGCGCGTTTTTCATACTGGCGGCAGCATACACTTGCTGAGCCGCCGCGTGGCCGGCAAACAACAGGCTTGCGCCAACGATGGCGACGCCCAGTGCGCGGTGCAACATCGTGGCGGCTTTGTACGGAGCGTGGGACTTGCGGCGAGCGATTACGACAGTAACGACAGCTTTCACGAACGTGGTCTCCAGCTTAGGTTGGCTCGGCTGACTCGGTATTCGGCGAATGTCGCCGTGAGCCGGCTCATGAATGCAGTCCGGCAGCGAGGCCGGACCACTGGTCGCGCAAGGTGCGCAACGCGTTATGTAGGATTATATATAACGCTGCGACGCTGTACAGGTATACGCCGTATCACGGTGCTCAGATGACCCTCGTAGGGCGCGCGAGAGACCTTTGGGGCGGGCAAAAGGCACACATAGGCGCGCAAAGGCACGTATGGGGGGGGTAAGGCAGCGTAAGGGCGTGTAAGCGCGCCTAGAGGTGCGTAGACGTTCGTCAGGCGGCGCTCGGCGGCGGCTCGCTGCCGGCGCGCAACATCGCGGGGCTCGTGCGCAGCATGTCGAAGAAGCCGTCGACCACGGCATCGCACTCCACGCCGAGGTCGTAGTCGGGCAGGAAGAGCCAGTCCGACATCATGCCGACCACGAGCGCGTGCAACATGATCGCTGCGCGGCGCGTGTCGAGCGCCTGGGGGAGTTGACCGCGCTCGATCGCGCGTTCCATATCTCGCATGATGCGCTGCTTGCCGTCGGCGCACGCTTCGCGCTGACGTTCGAGCACCGACAGCATCTCGTTGGTGTATTCGCACTTGTGAAACAGAATGTCGAGCACGCGACGGCGGCGCTCATTACGCGCCGTCTCCCTGAGCACGAGCTTGCAGATCTCGTGCATGCGCGCCATCGGGTCACCGTCCTGGGGCTCCGTGCATTCCTCGTCGATCATGCGTTCCATCGGCAGACGGATGCGATCCGTCATGGCGTTAAACAGGTCGATCTTGTTCTTGAAGTGCCAATAAATGGCGCCGCGGGTCAGGCCGGCGGCCTCGGCGATGTCGGCGAGCGACGTACGCGATACCCCTTTCTGTGCAAACACCGTCTCGGCGGTGTCTAGCAACAGATTACGGGTCTCGATCGCTTCCTCTTTGGTTCTGCGGGCCATCGTCGTGTCACAGGGGCGGCGGAAATTTGCGAAATGCAGTGGAATGAAACGTAACGAGCGCCGCACATTGATGCGACGCAATATGATTTACATACATTCATGAATGTATCTATAATAGCAGCCGCTTGCTCTATTGCACAGGGAACATTTAAGCTCCTTCGTCTAAGGGAAACACCTCACTGATCCCAGGGAGCGAATTGACCGGGGCGCGCCGCGCGGTTTAGGGCAGGATTCGCCTGCTCACCCGCCGGGGCCCCGGAGCCTGTTCGACGATCTCACATGAGTGCCAGCGCGCGCGGTTCGCCGCGCCGGGGACGTCTTCTTGGCCGCCTTCCGGGCCTGTCTCCGGGGGCCCGCATTCCGGGCCTCAGGCACTTCCGACCCGCCTCTGCGCGACGGGATTGCGGACGGGCCTTTGCCGCCGCAATCGTACGCAACGTACTTGTCATTTTGTTTGACCGCATTCCATTTATCGGGGGCGTATATGCACGTCAAGAGAAGTTCACTGGGGATGGTCACTGCCGTCGCACTCGCGGTGTTGGCCTTGGCAGCATGCGGCAAGAAGCCGCCGCCGCCGCAGGCCATGGTGCCGGAAGTCGGCGTCGTGACGCTGCAATCCCAGAACGTAACGCTGACGACCGACCTGCCCGGACGCACCTCGCCCTTCCGCGTGGCCGATGTTCGCGCGCGCGTCGACGGCATCGTGCTCAAGCGCGATTTCACCGAAGGCGGTGACGTCAAGGCGGGCCAGCGTCTGTACAAGATCGATCCGGCCACGTATCAGGCCGCGTATGAAAACGCCAAGGCAACGCTGGCGAAGGCCGTGGCGAATCAGGCGTCGACGAAACTGCTGGCCGATCGCTACAAGCAACTCGTGGCCGTCGAGGCGGTGTCCAAGCAGGATTACGACAACGCCGTTGCCGCATCGCTGCAAGCCGACGCCGAAGTGCAGGCCGGCAAGGCGGCCGTCGACACGGCGAAGATCAACCTCGGCTACACCGACGTGCCGGCGCCGATTTCGGGCCGCACAGGGTTGTCGCAGGTCACGGAAGGCGCCTACGTGCAGGCAGGGGCCGCCACGCTGATGACGACCGTTCAGCAGATCGATCCGATGTATGTGGACGTGACGCAATCGGCGGCGCAAGGGTTGCGCCTGCGTCGTGCGCTGGCCGAGGGCAAGCTGCAAAGCGCGGGCAAGAACGCCGCCAAGGTGGAACTGACCCTGGAAGACGGCACGACGTACCCGCTCGAAGGCAAGCTGCAGTTCTCCGACATTACCGTCGATCAGACGACCGGCTCGGTGACCGTGCGTGCCATCTTCCCGAACCCGAACCGCGAGTTGTTGCCCGGCATGTTCGTGCACGCGAAGCTGCAGGAAGGCGTGAAGGAGGGCGGTCTGCTCGTGCCGCAGCAGGGGGTCACGCGTGATCAGAAGGGCCAGCCGACGGCACTGATCGTGAACAAGGAAGGCAAGGTCGAGTTGCGTCAGCTTGTCACCGATCGCGCGATCGGCAACATGTGGCTGGTGAGTGCGGGTCTGGCCGCCGGCGATCAGGTGATCGTGTCGGGTCTTCAAAAGGTGCGCCCGGGCGCGCCGGCGAAGGCGGTTCCGGCGCAGTTGCCGGGGGCTGAGGCGCCTGCAGGTGCCAGTGCACCGGCAGCGGCCGCCCCCGCCTCGGGCGCCAAAGCTCAATAACGCGGAGCCTCTTTCATGGCAAAGTTTTTTATCGATCGCCCGATCTTTGCTTGGGTGATCGCGATCGTCATTATGCTTGCCGGTGCGCTTTCGATCCTGAAGCTGCCGGTTTCGCAGTACCCGCCGATCGCCCCGCCGTCCGTTCAGATCACTGCCGTTTATCCGGGCGCTTCCGCACAGACCGTGCAGGATACGGTCACGCAGGTGATCGAGCAGCAGATGAACGGTATCGACAACCTCGAGTACATGTCGTCGACCTCCGACGGCTCGGGTACCGCTCAGATCACGCTGACCTTCGCGCAAGGCACGAATCCGGACATCGCGCAGGTGCAGGTGCAGAACAAGCTGCAACTCGCCACGCCGCTGCTTCCGCAGCAGGTGCAGCAGCAGGGCATCAAGGTCGCCAAGGCGACCAAGAACTTCCTGCTGGTGATCGGCGCGTATTCCGACGACGGCAAACTGACCGACATCGACCTCGCGAACTATCTGGCCGCCAACGTGCAGGATCCGATCAGCCGTGTGAACGGCGTCGGTCAGGTCCAGCTCTTCGGTGCGCAGTACGCCATGCGTGTGTGGGTCGATCCGCAGAAGCTCAACGGCTACAACCTGACGATCCTCG
Organism: Pandoraea sp. XJJ-1; assembly: GCF_026802345.1. Lineage (NCBI taxonomy): Bacteria > Pseudomonadati > Pseudomonadota > Betaproteobacteria > Burkholderiales > Burkholderiaceae > Pandoraea > Pandoraea sp. XJJ-1. The sequence continues at coordinate 3,892,490 of NZ_CP113827.1, read as the reverse complement.
ACGTCTCGAGCGCCATCCAGGCGCAGAACGTGCAGGTCTCGGCGGGCGAGCTGGGGGGCGCGCCGGCGGTGAAGGGCCAGCAGCTCAACGCCACGGTGATGGCGCAGAGCCGCTTGCAGACGCCGGAGCAGTTCCGCCAGATCCTGCTCAAGGTCAACAAGGACGGCTCGCAAGTGCGTCTGGGCGATGTCGCTCGCGTGGAGCTGGGCGGTGAATCGTACCAGGTGGTCGCGCGCTATAACGGCAAGCCGGCGGCGGGTCTCGCGGTCACGCTGGCCACGGGCGCCAACGCGCTGCAAACGGCCACGGCGGTCAAGCAGAAGGTGGCGGACCTCGCACAGTACTTCCCGACGGGCATGAAGGCCGACTTCCCGTACGACACCACGCCGTTCGTGAAGATCTCGATCGAGGAAGTGATCAAGACCCTCATCGAAGGTATCGTGCTCGTGTTCCTCGTGATGTATCTGTTCCTGCAGAACCTGCGGGCGACGATCATTCCGACGATTGCCGTGCCGGTGGTGTTGCTCGGTACGTTCGGCATCATGGGCGCGGCGGGTTTCTCCATCAACACGCTGTCGATGTTCGGGCTGGTGCTCGCCATCGGTTTGTTGGTGGACGATGCGATCGTGGTGGTGGAAAACGTCGAGCGGGTGATGTCCGAAGAGGGGCTGAGTCCGAAGGAAGCGACGAAAAAGGCCATGAGCCAGATCGTCGGTGCGCTGGTGGGGGTGGCGCTCGTGCTCTCGGCGGTGTTCGTGCCGATGGCGTTCTTCGGCGGCTCGACCGGCGCCATCTATCGCCAGTTCTCGCTGACCATCGTGGCGGCCATGGCGCTGTCGGTGCTCGTGGCCATCGTGCTCACGCCGGCGATGTGCGCCACGATTCTCAAGCCCATCAAGAAGGGCGAAGTGCATGAGAAGCGCGGCTTCTTCGGCTGGTTCAACCGCACGTTCGACAACAGCTCGAAAAAGTACCAGAGCCAGGTGGAGCGCATTCTCAAGCGCAGCACGCCGTTCCTGATCGTCTACGTGGTGATCGTGGCCGTCGTGGGCTTCCTGTTCGTGCGTATGCCGACCGCGTTCTTGCCTGACGAAGACCAGGGCTACTTCTTCAACCTCGTGCAATTGCCGCCGGGCGCGACGCAGGAGCGTACGCTCGACGTGATGAAGCAGGTCGAGAAGCACTATCTGGAGAATGAAAAGGACGCCGTGCGTTCGATCTTCACGGTGACGGGCTTCGGCTTCAACGGCCGCGGTCAGAACGTGGGTCTCGCGTTCACGATGATGAAGCCGTGGGATGAGCGTCAGTCGGCCGATCTCAAGGTGCAGTCGGTCATCGCACGGGCGTACCGGGCGTTCGCCGGCATGAAGGACGCGATGGTCTTCGCGATCAACCCGCCGTCGGTGCCGGAACTCGGTAACGCAGGCGGTATCGACTTCGAGTTGCAGGATCGCGCGGGTCTCGGCCACGACGCGCTCATGGCCGCCCGTAATCAGTTGCTGGGCATGGCGGCGAAGAACCCGAACCTTGCGAACATGCGTCCGAACGGACTCGACGATACGCCGCAGTACAAGGTGGACGTCGACGAAGAAAAGGCCGCCGCGCTGGGGCTGTCGATTGCCGATGTGTACTCCACGCTCTCGGCGTCCTGGGGGTCGTCGTACGTGAACGACTTTATCGATCGCGGTCGCGTGAAGAAGGTGTACGTGATGGCGGAAGCGAAGGATCGCATGCTGCCGCAGGACATCAACAAACTTTACGTCCGTAATTCGAGCGGGGCCATGGTGCCGTTCTCGGCCTTCGCCACGGGGCAGTGGATTTATGGCTCGCCGCGTCTGGAGCGCTACAACGGGGTGCCTGCCGTGGAAATTCAGGGCATGCCGGCACCGGGCAAGTCGTCGGGCGACGCCATGAAGGCGATCGAGGAAATTGCGAAGCAACTCCCGACGGGTATCGGTCTGGAGTGGACGGGGCTGTCGTTCGAAGAGCGCATCTCCGGCTCGCAGGCGCCGGCGCTCTACGCCATTTCGATCCTGATCGTGTTCCTGTGTCTGGCGGCCTTGTACGAAAGCTGGTCGATCCCGTTCTCGGTGATTCTGGTGGTGCCCTTGGGGGTGTTGGGGGCGTTGCTCGCCGCGACCCTGCGTGGCTTGTCCAACGACGTATACTTTCAGGTGGGTCTGCTGACCACGGTGGGGCTGTCGGCGAAGAACGCGATTCTGATCGTGGAATTCGCCAAGGACCTTCAGGAGCAGGGCCGCACCCTGATGGAAGCGACGATGGAGGCGGTGCGCCTGCGTCTGCGACCGATTCTGATGACGTCAATGGCGTTCGTGCTCGGCGTGTTGCCGCTGGCGATCTCCAACGGCGCGGGCTCGGCTTCGCAGCACGCGATCGGGACGGGCGTGATCGGCGGTATGCTGGCGGCGACGTTCCTTGCGATCTACTACGTGCCCGTCTTCTTCGTGCTGGTGCGCAAGCGCTTTGCGCATGAAGACCTGGACACCGTGGAGCATCCGGAAGCGCGCAAGCCGAACCCGGACGCCACCGAAGGCCCCGCCAAGGAAGGAAACTGAGCTATGAAGCACAAAGCATTGTCGATTGCCTTGGCGGCAGCGTCCCTGGCAGGCTGTACCCTGGCGCCGCATTATGAGCGGCCCGAGGCGCCGGTCGCCACGACGTTCCCCACTGGCCCGGCCTACAAGACGCCTGGCGCGGCAAACCAGAACGGCACCGCGGGCAGCAGTAGCGTGGCGGCGGCCGATTTGGGCTGGCGCGATTTCTTTACCGATCCCCGCCTGCAGAAGTTGATTGAGATCGCGCTGCAGAACAACCGCGATCTGCGCGTCTCGATGCTCAACGTCGAAGCCGCGCGTGCGCAGTATCAGATCCAGCGTTCCGCGTTGCTGCCCTCGGTGGGGGTGGCAGGGCAGGGGTCGGTTCAGCGCACGCCGGGGGACCTGACGTCCTCCGGGCGGGCCAGCATCAGCCGCAGCTACCAGGTAGGCGTAGGCTTTACGTCATACGAACTCGATCTGTTCGGTCGTATCCAGAGCCTGAAGGATCAGGCATTGGAGACGTATCTGGCCAGCGAGGACACGGCCAAGACGGCCCACATCACGCTGATCTCGGAAGTGGCGACGGCCTACCTCACCTGGTTGGCCGATCAGGATCTGCTCAAACTGACGGCCGACACGCTCAAGAGCCAGGAGTCGTCGTATCAGCTGACCAAGCGTAGCTTCGACGTGGGGACGGCCTCGGGGCTCGATCTGCGACAGGCGCAAACGCCGGTCGATGCGGCGCGGGCGAATCTGGCGCAGTACACGCGCCAGGTCGCGCAGGACGAGAACGCGCTCGCGCTGCTCATCGGTCAGCCGTTACCGGCGGACTTACCGCCGGGACGTCCGCTCGACGGGCAAGGCCTGCTCACCGATCTCCCCGCCGGGCTGCCGTCCGATTTGCTGCTGCGTCGCCCTGACGTGACGGCGGCCGAGCACACGCTCAAGGGCGCCAACGCTAACATCGGCGCGGCGCGTGCCGCGTTCTTCCCGTCGATCTCGCTCACGGCGAGCGCGGGGACGGCGAGCGCGTCGCTGGGCAATCTGTTCAAGGGCGGGCAGGGCGCATGGTCGTTCGCACCGACCATCACGCTGCCGATTTTCGCGGGCGGGCAGAATCTGGCCAATCTCGATCTGGCCAAGGTGAAAAAGCGCATCGAGATCGCCAACTACGAGAAGGCGATTCAGACGGCGTTCCGCGAAGTGTCCGACGGGCTGGCCGCACGCGGCACGCTCGACGATCAAATCGCCGCGCAGGAGTCACTCGTCAAGGCGAGCGACGAGAGCTACAAGCTCTCGGACCTGCGGTATCGCAATGGCGTGGATAGTTACCTGAACGCGCTCGTCTCGCAACGCTCGCTGTATGCGGCGCAGCAGACACTGATCGCGACGCGTCTGTCGCGCTGGACCAACCTCGTTACGCTGTACAAGGCGCTCGGAGGCGGTTGGGAGGAGCACACCGCACCGGCCAGCGCCGGGGCGGCATCGGCACCGGCGGCACCCGCATCGTGATCGTGTCGCGAGGCAGGCGCGCGGCGTGATTGGCGCAAATGTCTCGCGACGGTGCAAGGTTTGACGATCGAGACGCCCGGCAATACGCCGGGCGTTTTACGTTCGGGCGTCGTGTTTCGCGGTAAACAAGCTCAGTTCCCGAGAGGTTTAGACGCTGGGTTCTACGCTCGCCCCTACCTGGCATACCGCTTCGTCGATATCCTAGTTCGCGTTGTATTCGCAACACCCCGAGCGTCGACGCGAGCGTTTGCATGACGTTGCCGACGCGACGCGCGGGGCACTTATAAGCTGACCGTTTTTCCAGGGAGAGACACCATGAGCGATCTTCAAACGCGCTTCGACGAGGCCGTAGCCCAATCCAAGGCGCTGCCCGAGCGCCCCGACAATTTCACGTTGCTGCGGATCTACGCGCTCTTCAAACAAGGCACGGAAGGCGACGTGTCCGGTGCGCGTCCCGGCATCACGGATTTTGTCGGGCGTGCCAAGTTCGACGCCTGGGAGATGCTCAAGGGCAAGTCGAAAGAAGAGGCACAGGAAGCGTATGTCGCACTTGTCGATGAGTTGAAGGGATAAGGTTGCCGGGGGCGGCAATGACGCGATGAAGCGGCGTAGAGTCCCCTCGGTACGACGCGCCAACAGACGGCGACTTCGGTCGCCGTTTTTTTATGGGCGTTTGCGTGATGGCGGGCATGCGTTGCGTATGAGCAGTGAGGTGGCGCATGACGGGGCGGGTTTTGCGGCGGTGTCCGATTGGCGTTTCGTCGACCGTGCGCGACGATGGACGCGTCATCAACGAGACGAGGTATCGAACCATGAGACAGGATCGCCGACACCCCATGCGCTTGACCGACCGGCATACGCTTCGCGATGCGTTGACCCATCGCGCCCGGACGCGCTCGCGGCGAGGTCGCGGTATGCCGCCGTTCGACGCGGGCCGAAGCCGGCGGCGGGGAGCGCAGCCCTGGACACCGCCCGCCTCGGTGCCACCGAGGCAGGCGCCGATGAAGGGGCGGCCGCAGTGCGGTGTGCGGCGTAGGGCATTGGCACGGGGCGCGACACTGCTCGACGTCATGTTTGCCGTGCTGGCGCTGACGGCCGGTGCGCAGGGCTTTGCACGATGGCAGGCCGCCGGGGGAATGTCATCTGCCGAACTCGCATCGACGCCGAACGTGACGATGATGGCCTTGCCAGCCCCGGGGGCGGCACTGTCGCGACCCCCAGCGGCGGGCGATGCGTGGCTCGCTCTCGGTCAACCATGAGCGCGCCGCGCGGCGACTGGGGCGATGGCTGGCGCAAACGTCGCATGACTGGCTTCACGTTGCTCGAGGTGGTACTGGCGATGCCGCTGGGCTTGCTGGTCGTCATGGCGGCGACGGCGATCTATCTCGCGGGCATTCGCTTGTGGCGAGTGCAGGCCGAGCGATACGACGTCAACGAGCGCGCCATCTTCGCGCTGACACAGCTCACGCGTGCCGTTGGTATGGCCGGATATCGAAACTGGGACCCGATGGAAGGCGCGATCCGATTGCCCGGGCAAGGGGTGAGAGACTGGCCGTCGCTGCGTGTCGGCGCCGAGTGTGCGCTCACGGCCGACAACTGTTCGCGGTTCGGATGGCAGGGCAGTGCGCTGCTGGAGGTGCAATTTCACGGGGCGGGCTTTTTGCTGGGCAATGGGGCTGTGCACAATTGCGGCGGGTACCGCGTGAAAGCCACGGGACGGCTGGACGAACGTCAACTCAGCATCTTCTATGTGGACAAGGGAGAAGACGCGATTCCCTCGCTTTACTGCCGCTACGGTGAGCGTCAGGCGACGGCGACCGATCTGCGCCGCCCGGAAGTGCTGGTCATGGGGGTGGAGGCCATGTACATCCGATTGGGGTTGCGTGACCGAGGGGCCGGGGGCTTGCGTTGGGTCGCGCCGGGCACGCGGATGCGGAACCGACCCGCGCGCCCGCCGGCCGGCGAGCGGGGATGGGAGAACGTGGCGGCGGTCGCGTTTTCGTTGGTGATGCGCGGGGCGCCGCGTCGCGGTGGCAAGCCGCGGGCAGTGAGCGTGATCGAAGTGTTCGACGCGGCGACCGGCGGTCGTGAGTTCAAGCGACTGGGCAACGCTGGCGACGTCCATTTACATGTGTTCAATGCGGTGGCCTATCGTCGCAACGACGGTGGCGTGGGGGCGGAGGCCGAATGGTTGGCGTCTTCATTGTGATGTGGTTGGCCGCCCTGATGGCACTGGCCGCCTCCGGCATGCAGCATCGCCAATTGGCGAACCGTTTCGTCGCGTACACGAACGATCGTGTCGGGGCGTTTGCCGCAGCCGACAAGGCGCTTGCCGAGGCGCGCGACTGGCTTACCGACGGCGCACAGGCCGCGGAGATCGCGAGCATGTCGGCGTTCGACGCCGGGCCGAATGGGGTGCTGGCGGCGAGCCATCGGGGCGACGTCTGGTATCCAAAACGCGTGCCGCGATGGCGGACAGTCGAGTGGAGTGGCAGTGGAGCGGTCGTCAAACGGCATAAGGCAAGCTACTTCATCGAGCGAATCGCGTTGTCCGCCTATTGGACCGACGACGCAGCAAAGCGCGATGCGTCGGTGCGACGCTATCGGGTCAGTGCGATGGGATGTGGCGACTTGCCCGGGACGCGTGTCTACCTGCAGGCGATCTATGAGGTTCGTCGTCGCGAGCAGGAGGTTCGTCCCGGTGAGGGACGCGGATCGGATGCTTCGCGTTCGTCGTATTCGTCGCGCGCATTGAGTTGGCGCGAGGTGGTGACGTGGCACGACGATGCCGTGGGAAAGTCCACGCACGGCGCTCAGCGTGAGTCTTGCGATGCATCATGATCCGCGGGCGATGTCGGGCATCACGCTGCTGGAGTGTGTTGTCGCGGTGGCGGTGCTTGCCGTGGCGCTGCTGGCGGTCGCGCCTTCCATCGAGGCCGTTCGCCGCCGGGTGGGGGTGGATATCACGGCGCGCGCCTTCCTGGCGTCGATGCAGGCCGCGCGCGCGGAAGCCCTGGCGCGCCACCGGCGCGTGGCGATAGCGCCGCACGATGGCGGGGCGCTGAGCGGCGGCTGGGTGACGTTCGTGGACGAAAATCGGAATCATCGCTTCGACGCGGGGGATCAATTGCTGGCGCGACATGCGCCGTTGCCACCGGGAGTACACATCGAAGCGGACTGGGCGCTGTACTACACGGAAGGGCTGGCGTTCGCGGAAAGCGGTTTCATACGAACCGAGCGCGACAAATGGCTCTCGGGGACGGTGCGGATCGAGGGGCACGAGCGTCGCATCTGCATCACGATCAATGCCTATGGCCGCGCCCGCATGTCACGTCGGTGCGCCGCCGCGCCGCGATGATGCCATGACCGCGCGCCGTCATGCAGTCATGCGGGCGTGGCGTCGAGAAGTGGTGTTGCCGTCATGTCCTGAGGCATAGGGGGCGTGCCCATTACATGACGGGGGGGATGCCGGCGTCGTTCGCGTTGGCGTGGGTGCTGTTTGTGGCGGACGCGGCAGTGGCGTGTGCCGCGTTGGGTTCATCGGCTTGCGGCGCTGACGGCTTCGTCGAGTCCTGCCAGAGCTTGATGCCTTGCCATGCGAGCACGCCGAGGCCGCCCCACTTGAGACCGCGACGAACAACGCGTCCGACGGGGGTATGCGACAAGCCGGTGAGCGCAAGCGAGGCCACCGAGCTGACCAGGGGGTAGCGCTCGAGCAGACCGCCGAGTTTGAGCCCGGAGTTCGCGAGGCCCCCAAGCCCGGCGAACTTCGCGAGGCCGCCCGGCAACAGGTAGCGCACCCAACGGAAATTGCGCAAACGCTCGCGCGTCACGTGCGCGGCCTGGATCAGTTCGGCGCGCTCGACGGCGATGCGCGTGAGCACCAGCTCCTTGCGAATGGCGAGGAGATCGTGGCGCGAGCGTCGTGACGGTCGCGGGCGGCGAGGGCGGTTCGGTTCGAGCGGCACGGGCAGATCTCCTTCAGTCCGGACGCAGCGCGTCGCGATCCTTTTCGAACTCGGCCAGCGTGGCCTCGAACGGCATCGGCGCATCGCGCAGAATGTTGCGCGCACGCACGGCGCACCACCCCGCCAGCACCAGATACACGGCAAAGATGCCGGTCATGGCCTGAAGACGGTAGGTGTCCCAGAAAATCACGATCACCAGCGCGGTGAGCGACACCAGAGCGAGCACGCCGAAGAGCATCGCGGCCAGGCCGAGGAAAGCCACGCCCATCAGGCGCTCCTTCTCCTCGGTCAACTCGATGCCGATCAGTTCGATGCGCGACTGTACGATCTCGAGCAACGCACCGGCGAGGCGCCGCAGCGAAGGCCGCGGCGGGGTCGTGCGATCATTGTCGGTCATGGGGTGGGCTTGGCGGCCCACCTGACCCGTCGCGCCGGTCAGGTGGACTCCGCCTTGGGCAGAGTAGGCGAGGAAGTGACTTGCGTCGGCGTAACTTACTTACGGTTGAGCAGGAGGCCGATCACCACGCCGATGCCGGCGGCAATGCCCACGGCTTGCCACGGATGGTCGTGAACGTAGTCGTCGGTCACGCGCGCCGCCTGCTTGCTCTTCTCCACGACGACAACCTGCACGTCGGAGGCTTTTTCCTTGGCCTGCTTGAGCAGCGCCAGGGCCTTGTCGCTCAGTTCGGAGGCACGCTCACCGGTCGTGTTGGCGGCTTGCTTGAGCAAATCTTCGGCGTCGGCCAATACGGATTTGATATCGGTCATGAACTTCTCCTTGTTGGTAGGGACTTGCGACATGGTCGTTACCCGATTTTGGGAGGAAAATGCGAGAGGGATATGAGTCACATCGTAACGCGTTCAATGCGTCGTTGCCAGAAAACAACGTCCCAACCGCCTTATATTTCGAATAATTATTTGCACCAAATTTTTTATTCGTTCTGGCAAAGGTTAGCATCCTTTAGTCTTTACCCCACTGAGTTGACGGATCTCAAGGAGACTGTAAATGACATTGCGTTTGGGTGACATTGCCCCCGATTTCGAGCAAGACTCGTCGGTTGGCAAAATCAAGTTCCACGAATTTCTCGGCGACAGCTGGGGGGTGCTCTTCTCGCACCCGGCCGATTACACGCCGGTGTGCACGACCGAGCTCGGTCTGACCGCCAAACTCAAGGGTGAGTTCGAAAAGCGCAACGTAAAGGCCATCGCATTGTCGGTGGACGATGCCGAGTCGCACAAAGGCTGGATCAACGACATTAACGAAACGCAGCACACGACGGTCAACTTCCCGATCCTGGCCGACGGCGATCGCAAGGTGTCGCAGCTCTATGACATGATCCATCCGAACGCCAGCGAAACCGTGACCGTTCGCTCGCTGTTCGTGATCGATCCGAAGAAGAAGGTGCGCCTGACCATTACGTATCCGGCCAGCACGGGGCGCAACTTCGACGAAATCCTGCGCGTGATCGATTCGCTGCAACTGACCGATAACTACTCGGTGGCGACGCCGGGTAACTGGAAAGATGGCGAAGACGTCGTGATCGTACCGTCGATCAAGGACGAAGCCGTGCTGAAGGAGAAATTCCCGAAGGGCTACAAGGTCGTGCGTCCCTACCTGCGTCTCACGCCGCAGCCGAACAAGTAATCCGGCTTGCATGTCGGAACGCTGTCGACGAATGTCGACGTTGTTCGACGGACGCTGAAACGGAAAATGCCAGCGCGAGAGCGCTGGCATTGTTGTTTGGTACGCGCCGTCGCCCGGGGGATTGACGGCCCGCGACTTGCGGCCTGAGAAACGACGCGTACCAGACAAGTGCCCTACGCCGCGCGAGCGACGCGCGGTGTAGGGTATCGAACCCATCCAATCGATCGAATCGATCGATTGGATGCGATGCGACGACAATCAGAAGAACGCCTGGATGCCGGTCTGTGCGCGCCCGAGGATCAGGGCGTGAATGTCGTGTGTGCCTTCGTAGGTGTTGACTACTTCGAGGTTCACCAGATGGCGGGCGATGCCGAACTCATCGGAGATGCCGTTGCCCCCGAGCATGTCGCGCGCGAGACGGGCAACATCAAGGGCCTTGCCGCACGAGTTGCGCTTCATGATCGACGTGATCTCGACGGCGGCGGTGCCCTCGTCCTTCATGCGCCCCAGGCGCAGGCAGCCTTGCAGACCCAGCGTAATTTCCGTCTGCATGTCGGCCAGTTTCTTCTGGATCAACTGATTGGCGGCGAGCGGGCGACCGAACTGCTGACGGTCGAGCACATACTGGCGTGCCGTGTGCCAGCAGAATTCGGCGGCACCCAGCGCACCCCAGGCGATGCCGTAGCGGGCCGAGTTCAGGCAGGTGAACGGGCCTTTCAGGCCAGAGACGCCCGGCATCAGATTCTCTTCGGGCACGAACACCTGGTCCATCACGATCTCACCGGTGATCGACGCTCGCAGACCGACCTTGCCGTGAATCGCCGGGGCGGAGAGCCCCTGCCAGCCCTTTTCCAGAATAAAGCCGCGAATCTTCTCCTCGCCACTCTCGTCGGCGAGCTTGCCCCAGACGACGAAGACGTCAGCGATCGGTGAGTTGGTGATCCACATCTTGCTGCCGCTCAACTCATAGCCACCGGCGACCTTCTTGGCGCGCGTGGTCATGCCGGCGGGGTCGGAACCGTGGTTGGGTTCCGTCAGGCCAAAGCAGCCGATCCATTCGCCGCTGACCAGCTTCGGCAGGTACTTCTGCTTCTGCGCTTCGCTGCCGAATTCGAAGATTGGCACCATGACGAGCGACGACTGCACCGACATCATCGAACGATAGCCCGAATCCACGCGTTCGACTTCACGCGCAATCAGGCCGTAGGCCACATAGTTCAAGCCCGGGCCACCGTAGGCTTCAGGAATCGTCGGGCCGAGCAGGCCGATCTCGCCCATCTCGCGGAAGATGGCCGCGTCGGTGCGCTCGTGACGAAACGCCTCGAGCACGCGCGGTGCGAGCTTGTCGTTCGCGTAGGCGGCTGCCGCGTCGCGAATCATGCGCTCCTCGCTGGTGAGCTGCGCATCGAGCAACAGCGGATCTTCCCATTGAAACTGTGCATTGCCTGCCATGACCTATCTCCTCCGATGTTCTCGAAAAATGCGCTGACACAATTCTCGTCGGCCCCGCCTGATCGGCCGGCGGACCTTGCGGCCACCCGAACCCATGACGTGCTACGACTTGACTAAAGTTCCGCAATGCGGAACAATGTTCCAAAACTGAAGTTAGTTTAACACTAAAATTTTTGGCTCGGCAACGGTCACTTGTTGCGCGGGTCGCCCCTTTTTGCTGCGGAGCGCGCGATGGTTGTGGTCAAAACGTCCCTGTCTGCCTTTGCCGGTGCGCCGGCGCATGGTGTGCCGCCGTCACATGACGAGCGCAAGTTCGTCACGGCGCTGGCACGTGGTCTTGAGCTGTTGCGTGCCTTTGGACCTGACGATGTCCTGTTGGGCAATCGCGACTTCGCCGCGCGCACCGGGCTGCCGAAGGCGACCGTCAGCCGGCTGGCCTACACGCTCACTGAATTGGGCTATTTGCGTTACGACGCCGATTTGGGCAAGTACGCGCTCGACGCCGGCGTGCTGGCGCTGGGATATGCCTTCCTGAACGGCACCGACATGCTGACGCTGGCACGTCCGCACATGCGCGCGCTGGCCAAGGAAATGGGGTGTTCCATTTCGCTCGGTTGCCGGGAGGGCATCGACATGATGTATCTCGAGACCATCCGCAGCGATTCGGCGCATCTCACGCTGGGCCTGACGGCAGGATCACGCTTGTCGATGTTGACGAGTTCGATGGGGCGCGTCTACCTGGCGGCCATGACGCCTGTCGAGCGGGAGACGTTACTGGCCGATCTGCACGATGCCTATGACGCGAATCCGACGGCGCTGCGCAATGTCGGTTGGGACGCGCTGAAGTTGGGCGTCGACAAGGGCATCGAGACGTACCGGCGCGAGGGGTGTTGCTATTCGTTTCGCGATTGGCATGAAGGGGTGAACGCGGTCGCGGTGCCGTTGCGCGACGTGAGACAGAACCGATGGCTCGCGATCAGTTGCAGCGGCCCGTCGTCATCGATTCCGGATGCGGTCTTCCGCGAGGAGATCGCACCCCGATTGAAGCAACTCGCCGCGCGCCTCAGTGGGCAGGTGTAAGTCGGTGTAAGTCGGCAAAAGCCGGCAAACGGCGGTGGTCCATCGGGTTGGGGGCCGCCCGCGGCACTCCATTGCCGGTTAAGTCGCGCCGCGGGCGGCCCCCAACCCGATTCGCAACCGCCTTCGACGCGACGACACCCACCAACACGACCCGGCCAACAAAGCCAGAACGACCGCAGTAATGACAGCAGAGACGAGCAGAGACGAGCGGGAACGAGCAGGGGAACGTAGGGGCGCACGATGGCGGTGATTGTCCGTCCCCTGACGTAGCGACTTAACCGGCATTGGAGCGGAGTCAGGGGACGGGCAAGCGCCGCAGCCCTGGGCATGTGACAGGGCTGCGTGCGAATCTATGCGATGGGTGTCATCAGCGCACTGAAAAAAACCTCACAGCAACGTTCGCACATGCCAAAGCTCGGGGAACAGTACGACATCGAGCATCTTGCGCAAGTAGGGGGCGCCATTGGTACCACCGGTGCCTTGTTTGAAGCCGATGATGCGCTCGACCGTCGTGACGTGGCGGAAGCGCCATTGCCGGAACGCGTCTTCGAGATCGACCAGTTCCTCGGCCATCTCGTACAGTTCCCAGTGTTGCGATGGGTTGCGATATACCTCGAGCCATGCGGCCTCGACGGTGGCATCGTGCGGCGTCGGCGTCGTCCAGTCGCGTTCCAGGCGTTCAGGGGCAATGGCAAATCCGCGCCGTGCCAGAAGGCGCACCACCTCGTCGTAGAACGAAGGGGCGCCCAGCGCGGCCTGCACCTGCGCGAAGACATCGGGGCGATGCGAATGGGGCTTCAACATCGCCGCATTCTTGTTGCCCAGCATGAATTCCAGAATGCGGTACTGATACGACTGAAAGCCCGATGAGCTGCCCAGCGACGGGCGCATCGACGAATACTCCGACGGTGTCATCGTCGCGAGAACGCTCCACGCCTGCACGAGTTGCTCGAGAATGCGCGACACGCGGGCGAGCATTTTGAACGCGGGGGGCAGGTCGTCGTTGTGCACCGCCGTACGGGCCGCCTGCAACTCGTAGAGGGCAAGCTTCATCCACAGCTCGCTCGTCTGATGCTGGATGATGAACAGCATCTCGTTGTGGTCGGTCGAGCGCGGATGCTGTGCATTCAGAATTGGATCGAGCGACAGGTAGTCGCCGTAGCTCATGCTCTTCGAAAAATCGAGCTTCGCCTCATGCCATTGCGTGGCATCGGTCGGCGCATCCGCCGGTGCGGACGATGCGTCCGGCGTTGCGTCGTCCGGGCCTTGATGGCCGAACGGGCACCCGCCCGATGCGGGCGTCGTCTGGGCCGGGATGTTCTGCGGGTCGGGCGCGCAGGAAGGGGTCTTGCTCATGCTTATGACTCCTCGCTCAGGTCACCGCGCCGCGGCGACGAAACTCGGGCTTGTCCCACGAACCCGTGGTCAGCACGTCACGCAAAATTTCGACAGAATCCCAGACATCGGCAAAGCTCGTATAAAGCGGTGTCATGCCGAAGCGCATGATGCGCGGCTCGCGATAGTCGCCGATCACGCCGCGCGCGATCAGCGCCTGAATCACGGCGAACCCCTCCGGATGTTCGAAGCTTACCTGCGACCCGCGCGCCGCGTGAGCGCGCGGCGTCACCAGCGTGAGCGGGAATTCGGCGCAACGCGCTTCCACCAGTTCGATGAACAGATCCGTCAGCGCCAGCGATTTGCGACGCAGGGCGTCCATCGAGGTCTGCGCGAAAATATCGAGACCGCACTGCACCAGCGAAAGCGAGACGATCGGCTGCGTGCCGCACAGGTAGCGCCCGATGCCATTGTCCGGCGTGTATTCCGGCTGCATCGCGAACGGCGTGCGATGGCCCCACCAACCCGACAGCGGCTGCCAGAAGGTATCTTGAAGACGCTTGTTAACCCAGACGAATGCGGGGGCCCCTGGACCGCCATTCAGATATTTGTACGTGCAACCCACGGCGTAGTCGGCGTTGGCGCCGTTCAGATCGACAGGCACCGCACCGGCGGAGTGGCACAGATCCCACACGCACAGCGCACCGGCTGCGTGAATCTCGGCCGTACGCGCGGCCATGTCGTACATGGCGCCGGTGCGATAGTTCACATGCGTGAGCAACACCACGGCGACGTCGTCGCCCAGCGCGGCAGGGAGTTCTTCCGGAGAATCGATCAGGCGCAGCGAGTAACCGTCGTCGAGCAGGCGCGTGAGGCCTTGCACGATGTACAGGTCGGTCGGGAAGTTGCTGCGCTCGGAGACAACCACCTTGCGTTGCGGCGCGAGGGTGCGCTGCGCATCAAGGGCGGCGGCCATCACTTTGAAGAGGTTGCTCGACGTGGTGTCCGTCACCACCACTTCGCCTTTGCCAGCACCGACGATGGGGGCCAGGGCGTCGCCCAGCGTGCGCGGCAGCGCGAACCAATCGGCCTCGTTCCAGCTGCGGATGAGACCCACGCCCCATTCGGCCGTAATCACCTCCTGGGCGCGTTGGGCCGAGGCCACCGGGCGCGCCCCCAGCGAGTTGCCGTCGAGATAGATCACGCCGGGCGGCAGATCGAATTGGGCGCGCAGCGCGGCGAGCGGATCGGCCGCGTCAAGGGCTAGGCATTCGTTGCGAGAAGACGTCATGGTTTGCGTTTTGTCAGTGAAAGCAATGCGGAAAATGGAAGTGGTGTGTCCCGCGCTCGGCGCGGTACGTGTCGCTCAAAGCGAGCGCAGCACCGCACGCACCGGACTCGCATCGAGTCGCATGAACTTGAGCGGCAATGCGATGAGTTCGTAATCGGACGGTGCAATGGCATCGAGCACCAGTCCTTCGAGGATCGCCATGCGATGCGCCCGAATGCGGTGGTGGGCGTCCATCGTCTTGCTCTCCTGGGGATCGAGCGACGGCGTGTCGATTCCGACCAACTTCACCCCATGCGCCGCGAGCAGGTCGATCGTCTCGGGCGCGACGGCGCAAAACGCACTGTCCCAGCGAGCGACGGGGGCCTGTGCATACGTGCGCAATAGCACGCGTGGCGGCACGTCTGTCAGGTAGGGGGCCACCCGATCCGGCGTGACGACCGGCGACGCGCCAACGCAATGAATGACCCGGCACGGCCCAAGATAAGTCTCAAGCGCCACTTCCCCGATAAAGGCGCCGTCGTCGTCGTAATGACGCGGCGCGTCGGCGTGGGCGCCCGTATGCGGCGACAGCGTGATGCGCCCGACGTTGACCGGGCAGCCCGGTCCGATCTGCCACACCGACTGTTCCGAGAACGGCGTGTCACCGGGCCAGACCGGCGTGTCGCTCGAGAGTGGCGCGCTGATATCCCACACGCGGCGCTCGACGGGCGTGTTGGCTGGGCGGTGGCGGGGTTCGGTCATGGGTGTGCGCAAAATCGTCAATCGATATGCGCATCTTAGAAGAATTCGCTTCGCAAGTGCTTGCGTATTCGGGGATGGCGAGGCGTGAAATTGATCGAAAAAATCGTATTTTATTAATTTTAGGAAAGAATATTCGACAAGATTGCGAAGTGATCGAATATTCGACGATTCGCCGCGCAAGGCGATCTGCGATTTCGGACGCTGCCGCGCGGTGATCGGAATGCGCCTACACGGGCGTTGCGCCCGCTGTGTCCCTTACGTTCCAGACGGTCCCGACGTCCCCTGCGTCATCTCGTCGATCAACCGGCGCAGGGTCGCTTTGAGCAAGGTGGATTGTTCTGTACCGAAGCGGGCGAGCACGCCGGCTTCGTGACGTCGCGCGCTGGCGAGCAGCGGGGTTACGCGCTCACGTCCGGCCTGGGTGAGCGAGACCATCGACTGGCGGCGGTCCGTGGCGCTCTCGCCGCGCACGACGTCGCCGGTCGCTTCGAGCCGGTCGACGATCTTGGTGAGCGTCGGCTGCTTGGCGAGCACGATGTCGGCCAGTTGATTGATGGTGCGCGCGCGACCGTCGGAGAGCGTGGCGAGAACACGCCACTCCGTCACACCGAGCCCGGCCGCCGCGACTTCACGGTGAAATTCGTCGGACACCAGCGTGCTCGCGCGCGCGAGCAGATAGGCCAGGTAGTCGTCGACGAACGGTGCACCGGCGGCAGACATGAGGCGGCTCAGCCGAGCGACTGCGGCTTGTGGAAGCCACCGGCGTGGAAGATCAGCGGCATGCGCTCGCCAACGTCGGCATGTACGCCGCAACGCTCGACTTCGCCAACAAAGATGACGTGGTCGCCTTCGTCGTAGCGGCTGCGGTTATGACATTCGAACCAGGCCAGCGCACCGTCGAGAACCGGCGTGCCCGACGCAGAGAGCGTATAAGGCACACCCGCAAAACGGTCGCCCTTCATCGTGGCAAAACGCTTGCAGATGTCAAGTTGATCGGACGCCAGCACATTCACGGCATAGTGCGAGTTCTCGCGAAAGACCGGCATGCTGCCTGCGCGCGTGGCAAGACTCCACAGAATGAGCGGCGGCGTGAGCGACACTGAGTTGAACGAACTGGCGGTGATCCCGATAAGCGATCCGTCGTCGGCGCGCGTGGTAATCACGGTCACCCCGGTCGCGAATTGACCGAGCGCATGACGAAAGGCCGTGTTGTCGAAATCTGGCGCTGAGGCGCGTTTGGCGTTCACTGTCCCTGCACTCCCGTCCGGCAAATTTGATCGGGTTGATTTGTATGAATATTCATATACTATGGCACGAACAACAGATCGACAAGACGCATGACGGCCAGCCGCGTGCCAGAGGGGAATGTCCCCGGCAGGCGAGAAGGTCAGACGCTCAGGAGACGATATGCTGATCGAGCGAATCGAGCATAAGTGGATCGACGTATTTGCCGAGACCTTGCGGCGCTGCGGTATCGGACCCGGTGATGTGGTGGCGATTGTAGCCGAAACGCAATCCCGGCCTGTCAACGTGGAATTAGCGCAACTTGCCGCCGAATCGCTTGGCGCCGCGCCATTTCGGCTGGTCGTGCCGAGTCGGCGCGTGAGTGCGCCGGTGCCGGTGCGCTCGACCGGCGCGAGCGACGCGCTGGGTGGGTTGGCGCCCGTCGTCGCCGCGCTCAAGGCGGCCACACTGGTCGTCGACTGCACGGTCGAAGGCCTGTTGCATGCCCCTGAACTGCCCGACATTCTCGGCGGCGGTGCGCGCGTGTTGATGGTCTCGAACGAACATCCCGAAATTCTGGAACGTTGCGCGACCGATCCGGCGCTCGAACCGATAGTGCGCGCCGCGATCAAGCGTTTGCGCGCAGCCGCCCAAATGCACGTCACCTCCGCCGCCGGTACCGATCTGCGCATCGGGCTTCGCGATGCGCGTGTGGGCGGCGTCTGGGGCTGGTGCGCCAAGCCGGGGCAGGTGGCCCACTGGCCGGGCGGTCTGGCGCTGGCATTTCCCGCCGCGCACAGCGTGAACGGACAGCTCGTGCTGGCCCCCGGCGACATCAACCTCACATTCAAGCAATATCTACGCGATCGCATCGCGCTCACCGTCGAAGACGACTATGTCGTCGCCATCGATGGCGAAGGTGTGGACGTCGACCTCATGCGCGACTACTTCGCGGCGTGGGGCGATCGCGACGCCTATGCCGTCTCGCACGTCGGCTTCGGCCTGAACCCTCGTGCCCGCTGGGACGCACTCGCCTGTTACGACAAACGCGATTGCAACGGCACCGAGCAGCGCGCCTTTGCGGGCAACTTCCTGTACTCGACCGGTGCCAACGAAGTGGCGGGACGTCACACGCTCGGGCATTTCGACCTGCCGCTGCGGCGTTGCACGATCGCGCTCGACGGCGACGTCGTGGTGCGCGACGGGCAATTGCAAGGCGAGTTCGCGTCATGACGCGCCTCGTGCCCGCCTGTCGCATCGCCGGTGACGGCCCGCTCACGCTCGTGCTGCTGCATGGCATCGGCGGCAATCGTCACGTGTGGCCCGCGCAATTCGAGATGTTCGTGGCGGCCGGTTATCGCGTGGCCGCCTGGGACATGCCCGGTTACGGCGAGAGCGCCATGCCCGCCGAGGCGACAATGGCGGCGCTGGCCGACCGCTTGCGAACGCTGCTCGACGCGTTGGGGCCCTCGCGTTTCGTGCTCGTCGGCCACAGCATGGGCGGCATGGTCGCGCAGGAGCTGATGGCGCGTGGCGCGCCGTTCACGCGCGATATCGCCGCGCTGATCCTGTGCGGCACGTCGCCCGCGTTCGGCAAGCCCGACGGCGACTTTCAGCGCGAGTTCGTGCGGCAGCGCACCGCCCCGCTCGACGCAGGCAAGACCTTGCGCGAAATGGCTGAAGCCATCGTGCCGGGCATGCTTGGCGACCCATCCGCGACCGCGCGCGCGAGTGCGCACACACTGGCCGTCGATGCGATGGGCGCGCTCACGCCCGCGGCCTACCGCGCGGCGCTCCAGGCGCTGGTCGGTTTCGAACAGCGCGCCGCACTCGCGCGTCTTGCCGTGCCGGTGCTGCTGATCGCCGGTGAGCACGACGCCAACGCGCCGGCGAAAGTCATGGCGCGCATGGCCGACGCCATCCCGGCGGCGCGCTACGTTTGCCTGCCCGGCGCCGGGCATCTCATGAATCTGACGCATCCGGCGGAATTCAATGCCGAGGTGCGCGCCTTCCTCGAATCACTCTAGGAGACCACCGTGGCCTATCAGCCCCCTTCGATCGTCGGCGAGCATCATCCGCTCACGGACAAGCAACGGCGCCTGCTGGCGCTGGCCGAGCAGGTGGGACGCGAGTCGCTCGCGCCGCGCGCCGCCCGCTGGGATCGCGAAGCGTCGTTCCCGTTCGAGAACTACGACGACATGCGCGCCGCCGGTTTGCTGAAGTTGTGCATTCCCGAATCGGACGGCGGCCTGGGCGCCGATTTCGCCACGTACATGATGGTCTCCGCCGAACTGGGCCGCCATTGCGGTGCGACGGCGCTTACGTTCAACATGCACACATGTTCGATGATGTGGACCGGCATTCTCGCCGACGATCTCGACATGACGCCCGAGCAACGCGCCGAGCATGCGCGCTATCGCGAGCATCACTTCGCGCGCGTGATCCAGGACGGGGCGATCTATGCGCAACCGTTCTCCGAGGGCAGCGCGGCCGCGGCGGGCAAGGCGCCGTTCGGCACGACGGCGACGAAAGTCGACGGCGGGTGGAAGATCAACGGACGCAAGATCTTCGCGTCGCTCTCGGGGGCGGCGAACTACTACGGCGCGCTGTGCACCGAAGACAAGCCCGAGTTGTCGATGAAGGACACGTTCTATATCGCGGTGCCCGGCGACGCCCCGGGCGTCACCGTGACCGGCGACTGGGATCCGCTCGGCATGCGCGGCACCGTCTCGCGCACGCTGCTTTTCAAGGATGTGTTCGTTCCCGACGAACTGCAATTGATGCCGCGCGGCGTTTACTATCAGGCCGCCAGCCGTTGGCCGCACATGTTCATGACGCTGGCCCCGACGTACATGGGTATCGCTCAGGCCGCGTACGATTTCACCGTGCGCTATTTGCGAGGGGAAGCCGAGGGCATGGGGGCGCCAGTCAAGCGTCGTATGTATCCGACCAAGCAGATTGCCGTCGCGCAGATGCACATCATGCTCGAGCAGACGCGCGCGCTTTTCCTGCGCGCGTTGCAGGACGGCCGGGCCGACCCGGGCAAGGAGGCGCGTCTGCGCGCCTATGCGGCGCAGTACACGATCATGGAGAATGCCAACGAGCTGTGCCGTCTGGCCATTCGTACGTGCGGCGGACAGTCGATGCTCAAGACGCTGCCGCTCGAACGCCTGTATCGTGATTCGCGTTGCGGTGCGCTGATGTTGCCCTGGACCGCGGAGCTGTGCCTCGATCGCATCGGCCGCGAGGCGCTTTACGAACCGGGCGAGCGCGACGAGTAAGCTACGCACTCACGCCTCACCGTCTCTCTTGTCACGGAGAATCAGTTGACGCCCTTTGTAGAAGCGCTTGCCCGTCACGCACGTGCCACGCCGCAGCGGCTGGCGCTGCGCTGCGGCGTTGGCGACGAAGCGCAGCAGACCGACTTCGCCGCACTTTGGCGCCGCATCGAACGTGTGGGCGGCCATCTGCGCGGCACGTGGCGGATCGCCCCGGGCGAGCGCGTCGCGTGCCTGGGGCTGAACGACGAGCTGCAACTGGCGCTGTTGTTCGCGTGCGCACGTGCCGGCGCCATCTTCCTGCCGCTGAATTTCCGTCTCGCCGTTCCCGAACTGGCGGCCATCGTGCGCCATGCCGGGGTGCGCGTGCTCTGGTCAGACGCGACGCACCGCGACATGGCCCGTCAGATTCGCGATGCGCTCGAAGTCACCGGCGACACCGAGCTGCCGCCACCGGCCATTGCGTCGATCGAAGGGCTGATCGCGGTGCCGTCGATCAAGCCGGTCGATTACCCGGACGTTACCGCCGATGCCCCCGTGTTGCTCGCCTATACGTCGGGCACAACGGGCGAGCCCAAGGGGGCCTTGCACACACAGGCCGGGCTGCTGGCCAACGCCGAGGCCAGTTGGTGGGCGCACGAGATGCGTGCCGAAGACCACGTCCTCTCGACCTTGCCGATGTTCCACGTCGGCGGTTTGTGCATCCAGACGTTACCGGCGCTGTTGCGCGGGGCGAGCGTTACGTTGCATCCGCGCTTCGATCCGGCCGCCTGGATCACCGACGTGGCGAAACATCGGCCGACGCTGTCGTTGATGGTGCCCGCGACAATGCGCGCGGTGCAATGCCACCCGCTATGGCAGACGACCGATCTGTCCTCGTTGCGCGGCGTGATGGCCGGGTCCAGCGTTGTGCCGATGTCGGCCATCGACGCCTTCCATGCGCGCGGCATCCCGCTCGGGCAAGTCTATGGCGCGACCGAGACCGGGCCGGTGTCGATCGCGTTGCGCTTCGGCGAGGCGAAGGCACATCCCGGCACGGTTGGCCGGGCGTGCCCCGGCGTGGAAGTCCGCCTGACCGATGCCGCGGGCCGGCCGGTTCTCGCCGGAGAGGTTGGCGAGATTCTCGTGCGCGCGCCGAATGTGATGCGCGAGTACTGGCGCGCGCCGGACCACGCTTCATTTGAAGGCGGCTGGTTTCACTCCGGCGATCTGGCACGGTTGCGCGACGACGGCTGTTTCGAAGTCGTGGGTCGCAGCAAGGACATGATCATCTCGGGCGGCGAGAACATCTATCCGGCAGAAATTGAAAACGCGCTGGTCGACTGTCCGGGCGTGTTGGAGGCCGCTGTCGTCGGGGTGCCGGATGAGCGATGGGGCGAGGTGCCCGTTGCCGTCGTCGTGTCCGCGTCATCGGCGAGCGCGACGCAACAATCCGTGCTCGATTTCCTCGGCGCACGCATCGCTCGCTTCAAATTGCCGCGACGGGTGGTCATCGTCGACGCGCTGCCGAAGAGCGCCCTTGGGAAAGTACAGAAGCCGATTCTCATTGGCTGGTTATCGGCCGCCTCCGAATCGCAAACGTCGATGCTCGGTCGATAATAAAAAAGATCACCCGGTGTTCGCTGAAAAACGCCGAATCCCTTGTTTCATAAGGGGTTCGGCGTTTTTTTGTGCGTCGCCCGCGTAATGCGTAAGGGAAAATCCCTATGCGTAATCCTTTGGATTGTTACCATCCGGTGGGAATTCAATTTTTTACTTTGGGAATTGCGTCGCAAGATAGCGCCCATGTCGTCATCAACGGGGTAGCCCGCTGATTTCTTTGCTTTCTTTGGCTTTTTAAGACGATGGACACCACCGAAGCGCAATCGGTCTCAGAGCGCGTGTTGCAAGTGCTTGTGACGGTCGCACGTCATGGACGACCGATCGCGGCACGCGAGATCGCCGCGCAAACGAGCTTGCCGCTCTCTACCGTTTACCGCCACCTCGTGCCGCTCAAGAAGTGGGGCCTGGTGCAGGAGCACGCCCATGAGGCGCTCTACGAACCGGGCCCGGTCGGCGTGCAATTGGCGTGGGGTTTCGACCACAACTCGCATCTTGTCACTCAGGCACGCGAAGAAATCGAAGCCCTCGTGCAGCGCACCGGCGAGACCGTGGGTCTGCTGGTCGCCGCGAATGGCCAGGTCGTTTGCCTTGACATGCACGAGAGCGAGCAATCGCTGCGTTGCTCCTTTGCGAAGGGGCGTGCCCACCCGCTGGTGCATGGCGCTTCCGCCAAGGCGCTGCTCTCGTTCCTGCCGCAAGCCACGCGCGAGAGCTTGATCAGCCGACAACTGGCGGGCCAGCCGGTGGCGCAGGAGCGTCTGGTTGCGCAGGTCGAGGAGATCCGCAAGCAGCGGTATGCGGTGTCCGAAAGCGAAGTCGACTTCGGCGTCTGGGGCGTGTCGGCCCCGGTGTTCGCCGCCAAGGAGCGTCTGGAAGGCACCATCACCTTGATGGCGCCGGCCGTGCGTGTGGCTCAGCGCCACGATGAGCTGATTCGCCTCACGTTGGCGGCAGCCGAGCGTATTTCGAATCGATTGCAATACTTTTAACCGGTTATCCGACCGAGACTACACGAAGGAGTCCCAGATGAAATTGCGTCACATCCTGTTCACGATGGCGCTGGCCATCACCTGCTCGAGCAAGGTTTTCGCGGCCGACGACGTGCTGCGTGTCGCCACCGATGCGACCTTCCCGCCGTTCGAATACGTGGAAAACGGCAAGCGTACCGGGTTCGACGTCGAGATGATCGAAGCCCTCGGCAAGGTCATGGGCAAGAAGATCGAGTGGATCGACATCGATTTCAAGGGCCTGATCCCGGCCGTGCTGTCAAAGCGTGCCGACGTGGCTGCATCGGCGATCTATATCACCGACGAGCGCCTGAAGGTCGTGAATTTCACGCATCCGTACTACACCGGCGGTCTGGCGATTCTGGTCAAGGCTGACAACACGGCCATCAAGGAACCGGCCGACCTGAACGGCAAGAAGGTGTCGGTCCAGGTGGGCACGAAGTCGGTGCAGTTCCTGAAGGAAAGCTACCCGAAGGTCGAGCGCGTGGAAGTCGAGAAGAACGACCAGATGTTCGAACTCGTGAAGATTGGCCGCGCCGACGCCGCCGTGACCGGCAAGCCTGCGGCGCTGTTGTACGCCAAGGCGAACCCGGTCGTGAAGGTGCTCGACAAGACGCTGACGGTCGAGCGCTATGGTTTTGCCGTGCGCAAGGGCGACACCGAGCTGACCAACGAGATGAACAAGGCGCTTGAGAAGGTGCGTGCCGACGGCACCTACGCCGCGCTGGTCACCAAGTACTTCGGTGCTGCGAAGTAAGTTTTTCACCAACGTAATGCCAACGTAATACCGGGCGGGTGGATCGTCGCCCCGAATGGGGAGACGGCGCCCGCCGACGCAATAAAGCCGTAGAGCTACTGACGGAGTACGCATGGAACTCGATTTTTCGCCGGTGTGGGCCAACTGGCAAGACCTCGCGCGGGGCGCGCTCGTGACCGTCGAGGTAACGGCCTGCGCGCTGGCGCTGGGCTGCGTGTTGGGTTTGCTGATCGGCATGGGCCGCCTGAACCCGGCGCATCGCATTCGCTACAGCATTTGTACCGCCTACGTCACATTCATTCGCGGTACGCCGCTGCTGGTGCAACTCTTCATTTTGTTCTTCGGCCTGCCGCAGTTCAACATTCTGCTGCCGGCATTCCTGTGCGGTGTACTGGGCCTGGGCATCTATAGCGGCGCCTACGTCTCGGAAATTGTGCGTGGTGCCATCCAGTCGATCGAACGTGGTCAGATGGAAGCCGCCCGCTCGCTCGGCATGCCTTACGGCATGGCCATGCGTTCGGTGATTCTGCCGCAGGCGATCGTGCGCATGATCCCGCCGCTGGGCAATGAATTCATCGCGCTGATCAAGAACTCTGCGCTGGTGTCGCTGCTCACGATTCACGACGTGATGCACGAAGGCCAGAAGATCATCAGCGTGTCGTACCGCTCGCTCGAAGTGTATCTGGCGATTGCGTTTGTCTATCTGATTCTGACCGGCACCACCACGCTGCTGCTGCAGCGCGCCGAGAAGTCCCTGCGTGCCGGAGGTGCCGTGCAATGAACGAAGCGAAGAAGGAATTCGGCGCGCCTATCCTGAAGATCGAAGGACTGGGCAAGGCTTACGGTAGCCTTCAGGTACTCAAGGGCATCGATTTCGAAGTCGATGCGCGCCAGGTGGTCGTTGTCATCGGCCCGAGCGGCTCGGGCAAGAGTACGTTCCTGCGCTGCTGCAACGGGCTGGAGACGGCCGAGCAGGGCACGATCGAGATTGTCGGCCACAAGCTCGTCGATCACGGCAAGATGATGGGCGAGAACGCCCTCAATCAACTGCGCACCGAAGTGGGCATGGTGTTCCAGTCGTTCAATCTGTTCCCGCACTTGACGGTGCTCGAGAACGTGACGCTCGCGCCGCGCAAGCTGCGCGGCATGAAGGCCGCCGAGGCCGAGACACTGGCCCGCGAACTGCTCGCAAAGGTGGGGCTGGCTGCAAAGGCGGATGTCTTCCCCGGCACGCTCTCGGGCGGCCAGAAGCAGCGTGTGGCGATTGCCCGCGCGCTGGCCATGCAGCCGCAGGTCATGTTGTTCGACGAGCCGACGTCGGCGCTCGATCCGGAACTGGTGGGTGAAGTCCTGCAAGTGATGAAGACGCTGGCGAACGACGGCATGACGATGCTCGTCGTCACGCATGAGATGGGGTTCGCACGCGAAGTGGCGGATGTCGTGGTGGTGATGGACCAGGGCCGGATCATCGAAGCCGGGTCGCCCGAGCAGATCTTCACCGCGCCGCGCGAAGCGCGTACGCGGGAGTTTCTGCAAGCGGTTATTGCACGGTAAGGCAAGGCAGGCAAAACGTATGACAATCGATCGAACGGTCTGGCAAGGCCGCGTGGATACCGGTGAAGCCGGCCACACCCTGCGTCTGCATCAGGTGCTGCGCGACTACGACGCGTCGCAGGTCGCGGGTGGCGCCGTTGTGCTGGGGTTTTGCAGTGACGAAGGCGTACGCCGGAATCACGGACGTTTGGGCGCCGTCGCCGGCCCGGACATGCTGCGTCGCGCGCTGGCGAGCTTGCCTGTGCAGGGCTCGCCCGCGGTGTTCGACGGCGGCAATATTGTGTGTGCCGACGGCCGGCTCGAAGCGGCGCAGGCCGCGCTCGGCCATCGCGTGGCCGAGGTGCTGGCGGCGGGCGCCCGTCCGGTGGTACTGGGCGGCGGACACGAGATCGCCTACGGCACATTCCTTGGCGTGGCCGAGCATTTCGGCGACCGCCTGCGCGACGAGCCGATCCTGATCCTCAACTTCGACGCCCACTTCGATTTGCGTGCCCAGCCGAGCGCCAGTTCGGGGACCCCCTTCTGGCAAATCTCGCAGTGGCTCGCGGGCCGTCAGGCGCCTTTCCGCTACGCGTGTCTTGGCGTGAGCCGTTACAGCAATACGGACGCACTGTTCGAGCGGGCGGCGGCGTTGCAGGTGGACTATTGGCTCGATGAGGCCATGTTGGCGCATCGTCTGCCGGAGATGTGTGAACGACTCGATGCAATGCTCGCCGAGGTGAGCCACGTGTACCTGACCATCGACATGGACGTTTTGCCGGGCGAGAAGGCGCCGGGGGTGTCGGCGCCGGCGGCTCATGGCGTGGCGCTCGAAGTGGTCGAGGCGCTGATCGGTGTGGTGCGTCGTTCGGGCAAGCTGCGCGTGGCGGATATCGCCGAGTACAACCCGACGTACGACCGCGACGGTCTCACGGCCCGCGTCGGTGCGCGTCTGCTGCATCCGCTCATCACGCAATTTCAGTGCTAGGTCGTTAGTCATGCGCGGGCGCGACATGCGGGCCGCATAGGGTTATTTGCGCCGTTCACCGGACTTCTGCGCGACAATAGGGCGGGCGATCGAACCATGGATCGCCCGCCCTATTGGTTTGGTGCGCCGCGGCAAAATCATAGTCGACAAGCGAGGTCATGATGACAGAGCAGACGAACTCCCTGAGCAATACCCATATGGAAGTTGCCACGCTGGCCGGTGGTTGTTTCTGGTGCCTCGAGGCCTGCTACCAGCAGCTCGATGGCGTCAAGTCCGTAGTCTCGGGCTACGAGGGCGGTCATGTCGACAACCCGACCTACGAGCAAGTCTGCGAGGGCGAGACCGGTCACGCGGAAGTGGTGCGGCTGACGTACGACCCCGGCGTCGTCACGTTTGAGGAACTGCTGATCGTGTTCTTCCAGATCCACGATCCGACGACCGTCAATCGCCAGGGCAACGACATCGGCACGCAGTATCGCTCCGCCATCTTCTATCAGGACGAGGCGCAGAAAACGGCGGCAGAACATCTCATCGCCGAGTTGATGGCCGAGATGACCTATGCGCATCCGATCGTCACGCAAGTGGTGCCCGCGCAGACGTTCTGGCCCGCCGAAGCGTATCACCAGAATTACTTCCGCCAGCATCCCGATCAGGGCTACTGCGCGTATGTCGTGGCGCCGAAGCTCAAGAAATTCCGCGAGAAGTTTGCGCGCAGGCTCAAGACGGCGGCTTAACGCGGTCCGCGGGCGCTCAACGGGCGTTCGGCGGGCGTTCGGCGGGCGTTGCTCGGGAGGCTTGGCCGACGGACCGTGCCGTTGCGGACCGGGCATCGCCTGGCGCGACTCGCCGCGTAATTCAGCGACGCGCGGGGCGCGCCCGCCGTCGAAGCGCATTGGCGTGTCATCCAACGATACGCACGGGCGCGTCTGCGGTTTCGGCGAACAATATCAGGCAAGGCTCGCCGACGTCGGCGGCATGCGCGTAGGCGGCGTCGAGGCTGTCGAAGTAAAACGCTTCGGCGGCGCGCGGTACCTGTTGCGTGACGATCTCGAAGCGATGGTGATCGAAGCGAATGTCTAGATACGTAACGCTCCCGTAGCACCAAACCACATAGCCAGCAAATGGCAACGTAGCGGGCAGTGGGGGAAGTGCTGGGGGTGGGAGCGTCGCGTGCGGCGCGTCGCCCGACGCCGCAGCGGCCTGCGTCTCCAGCCAGCGTCGATAGTCGTTGCGCACGGGGCGATGTCTCATGGGCGTATCTCCTGATGGGGGCCAACGACGGGCGATGATCGGCAAACGCGGTCAACGACCGGGACACACTCATGATGCCGAGTGCGTATGCCGTTGGGCTAAAGGAGTCTCCGAAAGAGGTATCGGACAACGCCGCGTTCTGGCGAAACGAGGGCGGCGACGCGCGGTGGGGCGGTAGCCGTGTTCGTGAATGTGACTCGATCTGCCGTTGAATTTTCTTCGAAGACAGTTGCCATCGTGGATTTCGCACGGTCGGATCCCCGCCCGCCGGGGCATCGCGGGCGATAGGGCCCGGAAACCCGCGCCGCGCCTAACCGTTCATATGTTCATTAATTTTCACGTAAAATGGCGGCTCCCCTCCATGTAGTCTTCAGGTAGCCCGCCGTGCGCCCCCTGCCTTTTCGCGATGCGTTGATGGCCATGATTGGCATTGCGCTCGTCAACATGCTGGTCGCTCTCGACCAGACCGTCGTCAGTACTGCATTGCCGTCCATCGTCGCCGAACTCAAGGGCTTTGAGTATTACGCCTGGATCGCGAGCATTTACCTGCTGGCCTCCGTCGTGACCGTGCCGGTGTTCGGAAGACTTGGCGATTACTTCGGT
This sequence comes from Pandoraea sp. XJJ-1, assembly GCF_026802345.1. Taxonomy (NCBI): domain Bacteria; kingdom Pseudomonadati; phylum Pseudomonadota; class Betaproteobacteria; order Burkholderiales; family Burkholderiaceae; genus Pandoraea; species Pandoraea sp. XJJ-1. The sequence goes on along the minus strand of NZ_CP113827.1, from coordinate 3,864,665 downwards.
CGTCGCCGGTTCGTGATCGCCTCGGTGCTGACCTTTACCGTCGCCTCGGTGCTTTGCGGTCTGGCCCCCAACATGCCGTTCCTCGTTTTCGCGCGCGGATTGCAGGGGATCGGTGGCGGCATGATGGTCGGTACCGCTTTCGCCTCCGTGCCCGACCTGTTCCCGGACGCTCGCTCGCGCGTGCGCTGGCAGGTCGTGATCACCACGGCCTATGGCATCGGCACGGCGGCGGGGCCATCGCTGGGGGGCCTGCTCTCCGAGCATTTCGGCTGGCGCTCGACATTTTTCGTGAACCTGCCGGTCGGTCTGGCGGCGCTGTATTTCGTCTGGCGATACCTGCCCAAGTTTCCGTCGGCACATCAAGGCGACGTGCGCGTCGACTGGCGTGGCGCACTGTGGATCGCCGTCGTACTCGGCGGCTTTCAGGTGTTCATCGAGAACTTACCGGCCCATGGCGTATCGCTCGGGAATGGGCTGTTGATTGCCGGGGTTGCGATCGGCTTCTGGGTATTGCTGCGCACGGAACGGCGCGCCACCCATCCCATCGTGCCGCTCGACATGTTCCGTCACCCGCAGCTCGTGGTGCTCTTCACACTGTCGGTGCTGATCGGCTTCGTGATGTACTCGCTGATCTTCTTCGCGCCATTGCTGTTGCAGGGCGGCTTCGGTCTCAGCCCGCAGGCGGCCGGCTTGATCGCGACACCGCTCGCCGCGTGCATCGCGCTGGGCAGCTTCATCAATACGCCGATCGTGGTGCGCCTGTCGCGTCCGACAAACATGCTGATCCTCGGATTCTGTCTGCTGGCCGTGGCCTCGGCCGGGGTGGGGCTGTCCCATCGCGTGACGTCGCACGGCATGATCGCCCTGATGATGGGCTGCGCGGGCATTGGCATCGGTTTCATCCTGAACAACATGAACGTGTTCGGGCAGGAAATCGCCGGGCGCGAACGTTTCGGCATCACCACCGCGCTGTTGCAGTCGACGCGAATGGTCGGCGGCATGCTCGGCACGACGATTGTGGGCACGCTGGTCAATCACTGGTATGCCAACGGGGTGGCCGGTGTGGTGTCGGGTTACGACGGTACGCCGGCGGCCCATGCCGTCGGGCGCGCGCTCGACCCGCGTATCCTGATCGATCCGGTCCTGCGTGCCGACCTGTTGACCGATCTGCGGGCCATGGGAATCGACGGCATGCCGCTGGTCGAAACCGCTCGCCAGACGCTCGTGAACGCCGTCCACGCGGGGGTGCTGCTCACGGGCATCGCGGCGATTGCCGCCGCATTGCTGGTGCGCCGTATCCGGCAGATTCAGTTTCCCAAGCGACACGATCGCTCGGCCGTGGCCGCACCCGAATAAGCCGAGAACCGTTCGGCGTTGTCCGAACGGACTTCGCCGGGTGTCTGAAAGCCAAAGCATGGGGTGAGAGAACCCCCCGTCAAAATGCCGGCTCGGTCGCGACCTCGTTTACAATGCGCGGTGTTTGCCGGGTGAGCCGGCATCTCCGATTTTTGTGAACGAGGTTTCCATGATCATCAAGCCACGCGTGCGCGGCTTCATCTGCGTCACCACCCATCCTGTCGGCTGCGAGGCCAACGTCAAGCAACAGATCGCGTATGTGAAAGCGCAGGGTGCGATTGCGAACGGCCCGAAAAAGGTGCTCGTGATCGGTGCGTCGACCGGCTACGGCCTGGCCGCGCGCATTACCGCCGCCTTCGGCAGCGACGCCGCAACGCTGGGGGTGTTCTTCGAGCGCGCCGGCAGCGAGACCAAGCCGGGAACGCCCGGTTGGTACAACACGGCCGCGTTCGACAAGTTCGCCACCGAGAAGGGGCTGTACGCGAAGAGCATCAACGGCGACGCCTTCTCCAAGGAAATCAAGGCCAAGACCATCGAGACGATCAAGCAGGATCTCGGTCAGGTCGATCTGGTCGTCTACAGCCTGGCGTCGCCGCGCCGCACGCATCCGGAAACGGGGCAGGTGTTCAGCTCGGTACTCAAGCCGGTGGGCAAGTCGGTGACGTTGCGCGGTATCGATACCGACAAGGAAGTCGTCAAGGCGTCGGTGTTCGAACCGGCCACGCAGGAAGAGATCGACAACACGGTGGCCGTCATGGGCGGCGAAGACTGGCAGATGTGGATCGACGCGCTCGCCGACGCGGGCGTGCTCGCCCCGGGCGCCAAGACCACGGCGTTCACGTATCTCGGCGAGAAGCTCACGCACGACATCTACTGGAATGGGTCCATTGGCGCGGCCAAAAAGGATCTCGACGAGAAGGTGCTGGGCCTTCGCGCCAAACTCGCGGCCAGCGGCGGCGACGCGCGCGTGGCCGTGCTCAAGGCGCTGGTCACGCAAGCCAGCTCGGCCATCCCGATGATGCCGCTCTACCTCTCGCTGCTGTTCAAGGTGATGAAGGCCAAGGGCACGCATGAGGGGTGCATCGAGCAGATCTACGGCCTGTACAAGGACAGCCTGTATGGCGCGACGCCAAAGCTCGACGACGAAGGCCGTGTGCGCACCGATCAGAAGGAGCTTTCGCCCGACGTGCAAGCTGAAGTCGCAGCACTGTGGGACAAGGTGACCGACGAGAACCTGTATGACCTCACGGACTTCGCCGGCTACAAGCACGAATTCCTGCGCTTGTTTGGATTCGAGATCGACGGTGTGGATTACGAGGCCGACGTGAATCCGGACGTGCCGATTCCGCATCTCGTGGCGTAAAGCGTAAGGGCGTTCGGGAGCGTTCAAGCACCTCCCGGGACGTTCAGCCGCTTCGCAGTGCAATCACGATGGCCCGAGTTTGGCGCAGATGCCGGCTCGGGCCATTGTCGTTTTCGCGAGGGGTGCGTGCCGCGTGCCGAGCGTGGCGTGGTTGTGTCTTCACGTCTTCACGTCGTTCCGTCGTCGCATCGGGCAGGCCATCGTCACTCCGCGCTGGCGAGCGACGGTGTCGAAGACAACTCGACGATACGTTCGGCCAACGCGCGGCACGACAGTGGCGACGAGCCTTCGGCCTTGTTGTTGACGATCACGTACACGGGATGGCCAGCGACGGCGTAGTGGGCGGCCAGCGCGGCCAGCACGTCGCGCGTTACCGGGTCGGGATCGACAATCTTGTCGAACGGCGCGTATTTCGCCTTGGCTTGCTCGTAGCGATGGCCACTGTTCAGATTCCAGCGCACCACGAGTGGCCCGGCGCCCGCTTCGTCGAGCATCGCCAGTGCCGCGGCCTGCCGCTCCACATGCGGCATCCGCGCGTGCAGGCCGAGGCAATAGCGCACCCCCAACGGCCCGAGCGAGCGCATGAGACGCGGCGTGAGCAACGCGCCGTCGCGAATTTCCAGTGCGTAGCACGGCCCGGGAGCGGCGAGGCCTTCGGGCGTAGTGTCCCCCTGTGGCAGTGGCGGCAGCGCGGCGAAGAACGCTTCGATACGGTGAATCAGGGCGGGGATGTCGCGCAGCAGATCCGACGGCAAGGGCGACACTTGAAACACCAGCACGCCCGCCTTCGACCCGAGCCCGGTCAGGCACGGGGTCACGAACTGCTCGGCGGCAATTCGCGCGTCGAGAAAGCAGGGGTTCGCGCTCAGGCCTTCGCCTTTTTCTCCGCGCAAGAGGGCGTCGGTCACGACGCTGGGCGCCTTGACCAGGAAGCGGAAGTCCTCCGGCACCTGCTGCGCGTACTTCTGATACTCGACAATCGACATCGGTTTGTAGAACGACCGGTCGATCCCCACGCAACGCAGCACCGGATGGCTCGCATATGCGGTGAGCCCCTGACGCGAGAGCTTGGTGTCGCTGTAGTCGTCGTCCCAGACAATGCCTTTCCAGCCCGGGAACGACCACGACGAGGTGCCCAGGCGAATCGAGCCGGGTAGCCGCTCGCCCAACCGATGCACGTCGCCGGGAAGATCTGCCGCACCGACACCGCCGCGGCGTGTTTGACCGGCGCGAGGGGCGTGGCTTGCTGGTGCCTCGGTGTCGCCATCGACCTGCCTGGCACGTCCGCCTGTCGCGGGATCGTCAGGCGCCGTGCCAAACAGATCGAACTGGCTCATCGGTTCTCGTACATGTAACGGCGCGACCAGGGCAGACGCGTGGCGGATTGACCCGCCTTGCGGCAGACCACCTGATAGAGCGAGACGTGATCATGCTCGAACGCGTACGCGCAGCCCGCCAGGTACACGCGCCAGACGCGGAAGCGCTCTTCGCCCGCCAGTTCGCGCAGACGCGGGGCGTGCGCTTCAAAGCGCTCGGACCAGAGCGCGAGGGTGCGGGCATAGTGACGGCGCAGGCTTTCCACATCACTTGCTTCGAGTCCTCCGCGCTGCATCGATTCGAGCGCGAGGCTGATGTGCGGCAACTCGCCGTTGGGGAACACGTACTTGTCAATGAAATCGCCGCCGCCCATCGCCGTTTCGCCGCTATCCGGATCGGTCGACGTGATGCCATGGTTCATGGCGACGCCGTCGTCCTTAAGCAGCGACGCCATCTTGGCGAAGTAGTCTTTCAGGTTCTTGCGTCCAACGTGCTCGAACATCCCCACGCTGGTGATGCGATCGAACTGACCTTCCACGTCGCGGTAATCCTGGATGCGGATTTCGATCCGATCCGTCAGGCCGAGTTTCCTGACCCGTTCGGTGGCCAGATCGAACTGATTCTGCGACAGCGTGATGCCGACACATTTCGCCCCGAACTTCTGCGCAGCGCGAATCACAAGGGCGCCCCAGCCGCAGCCGATATCGAGCAGTGTCTGCCCGGGCTGCAAGGCGATCTTGGTGAGAATGTGATCGATCTTCTTCTCTTGCGCCGTATCGAGGTCTTCGTCGCCGTTCTCGAAGTAGGCACACGAATAGACCATGTTCTTGTCCAGCCAGAGCTGGTAGAACTCGTTCGACACGTCGTAGTGGAACTCGATCGAGCGCTTGTCGGACTTCTTGCTGTGCGTGTAGTGGCGCACCGCACGTTCCAGCGGGCCGAGCGTGGTGAGGCTGCTGCCGGCGAGGGCGTAACTCATGTCGATGACGTCGACGAGCTTGCCCTCGACGTCGATCTCGCCCTTCACATAGGCCTCGCCGAGATTGTCCAGGCTGGGACTCAACAGACGCGTCACAGCCGCGGGGCCATTGATGCGCAACGTTACGCTGGGGTTATCGAACGCGCCGAAATCGTAGTGCTGTCCATTCCAGAGCGCGAGGCGGATCGGCAGGTTGGAGGATGTCTTGACGCCGCTGACCCAGTTTTCGAGTTTTTTCTCCCACAACATGGATATGCTCCAAGTGTCACCAAAAAAACTTCATTCCGTAGCGCACGGCACAGTGACGTCTCCTCGTCAAACGGGCAGGCAGGCGTACCGCGTCGGCGTCGCCGACATCATGATTACGGGGACAGGCGCGCGACGCGCCAGGATCCGTCGGCAAGCTGGAAATATTTGATGCGATCGTGCAGGCGCGACTCGCGGCCCTGCCAGAATTCGAAGGTCTCCGGCAGGAGCCGGTAGCCCCCCCAATGGGGCGGTCGCGGCGGGGCGTCGCCGAACTGGCGCCGGAATTCCGCCTCGCGTTGCTCGATGATGCTGCGATCCGACACTTCGGCGCTCTGTACCGAGGCCCAGGCCCCCAGACGGGAGCCCACCGGGCGCGAATGATAATACGCGTCGCTCTGCGCTTCGCTCACCTTCTCGACACGGCCCTCGATGCGCACCTGGCGCTCGAGTTCGATCCAGTGGAACAGCAGGCAGCCGTAAGGCGTGGCCGCCAGTTCGCGGCCTTTGCGCGACTCGTAATTCGTGAAGAACGTGAATCCGTTTTCGTCCGCGCCCTTGATGAGTACGATGCGAGCGTCGGGCCGGCCGTCAGGCGTGACGGTGGCGAGCGTCATGGCATTGGGCTCGGGCAGTTGGGCCGCGAGCGCTTGCTCGAACCAGCGTCGGAATTGATCGAACGGGCTGGGCGCGACATCGGTCTCGGAAAGTGAGCCGAGGGCGTAATTTTTGCGCAGGTCCGCGAGAGAAAGCGTCTGGGTCACGACGATCGGTGTCGGTCTGTTGCGGGTGGGGTTGCGACACAGTATAGCGAAGACTCGGCGAACGTGCGCAAGAGGCGATTTGCCGCATTGCCGGCGCATCGATTCTCCGAATGCACCGTGGGACGGGCGATTCGCGTCATGTGCTTGATATTTAAGGAGTGAACTAATGGAGGGTGCGGTTGGCGCCATCCGCGACGTTGCGTGGCGCGGCAGCGACAATTCCCTAGCGCGGGCATGGGCATTGCGTTGACCGAGCGACGGCGACGTGATCGGCATGGGCGGTCAGGGCGTTTCGCGGCCCGGCCCGAACGTCGGGGCCGTGGCCGATGCGCGGGGTTCGCGCTGGCCGCCGGCCGGATTGCCGTTCGCGCCGGGCACCGGCTTGACCGCCGACGGATGGCGGCTGGGGGGACGCTTCAGGCTGGCGAGCAGTTCGCCGCAAGGGCTGTCCTTGCCCGGGCCGAGTTCGAGCAGTGGCACGAGTGCCGTGTACGGCGCGAGCACGCCCAGTGCGATCGCGCCCCCGGCGCGGGCGATCAGCGTGGGGACATTCACGCCGACGTCCGGATGCTTGAATGTGCCCCGCACATAGAGCGGCGAGCGCAAGGACAGGAGGCCGAAGTGCTTCGGCTCGGGCCGGATGGTCAGATTGAAGTGCTCGCGCTTGAGATCGACCTGTCCGGTAACGCCAATGCTCGTGTCGTCGGTGTCGACGACGAACGTACGCGCGTCCATGACACCGTCGCGCACGGCAAAGTCGGCGGCCGCGCATCGCATCTCGATCTGCTTGTCGCCGAAGAGTTTGGTGACGACGATATTACCGACGTTGAGCCCCAGATACTCCAGCAGCAGCTTGCTCATCGAGCCGCGGTCGATCAGTGTCTTGATCTCGCCATTCGACGAGCCGGCCAGCGCGGCAATCGAGTTGCCGGTCGCCGTGAGCGCGGCGTCGCCGTTGACCTCGCCGACGCTCGTCTTCATCAGATTGACGTCCGGCAGCAATTGCTTCATCTGCAGGTGGCGGAGCGAGACCTGCGAATCGACCTTCATCGGCGTGGTCTGCCCGTCGAGCACGAGGGTCGAGGTGATGCGTCCGCCCGCAACGCCGAATTCCAGTGGCCGGAGCGAGAGTACGCCGTCGTCGAGCACGAGATGGGTGACGAGGTTGTCGATCGGCAGGCGTTTGTCCTTGATGATCTTGCGGCCGGTGAACTGCACGTCGGCGTCGATGGCACGCCAGCGATCGGTCTTGAACGGGTCGACCGGCAGCACCTTGTCGGACGGTGGCGCCTTAGGCTTGCCCGTGAGATCGCCGCCGCCCGAAGGGTTCTGTGCGCCGACAAGCGGGCCGAGATCGACCAGCCGCAATTGATTCGACACGACCGCGCCCTGCAGGATATTGCGCGGCTGCCGCTGACGAAAGACCAGGGTGCCGGACAGATCGCTCTGCCCGACCTTGCCCTGGAAGCGTTCATAACGCCACACGCCCGCCGTATGCAGCAGATGACCGTTGGTCTCGTAGGCCGGGGTTTGCGGCAGCAGCACGCCGGTAATCGGATACAGGTCGGCCATCGTCGGCCCGGACAGGCGCAGATGCATGTCGAGCGCGGAGAGCGTGGCCGGATTCGTGAACGTGCCAATGGCTGCGATCTGCGTGCGTCCGATGCGCACGTCGGCATCGAGCGGGAAGGGATCGCCGGTATCTTCGAGTGAGAGCACGTCGCCTGCGCGGGCGTGGCCGGTGACGGCGACCTTGCGAAAGGTGCCTTTGAGCGAAATGCCGATGCCGTAAGGTGCCTGGCCGTCGATGGTGGCGATGTTCGCGTTCAGATCGAGCTGCTGCGGCACGAGATTGGCGTGGACCTCACCGTCTTCGAGAATCAGGCGGCCGATGCGCAGTGTCCACGGCGACGGTTTGCCGTCGCCCTTCGTGAAGGTCCAGTTGTTTTGCCCGTCGGCCCGCTGCTCGATGAGCACCTTCGGCGCGGACAAGGCGACTTCGGGCAGAACCACGTGCTTGTCGAGCAGCGGCAGCCATTCAAGTGAGAACGTGAGCCGGCCCAGCGTGATCATGTTCGGCGTCTGGCTCCACGCAACATTGCCTAACACGATATCATTCGCGATCAGGCGAGGCCGCGGCAGCCAGCGCCCCAGCCCGGGGGCATTGGCGTTCGGGGCCAGCCAGTGCAGCGAGAGGTCGCCCCGGATGTCGAACGGACGACCGGTCGCGGTGCTCACCTCCCGGTTGATGAAGGGCCGGGCGTAGTTCCAGTCAAACCACGTGATGAACGCCGCGAATGCCAGCACGATGGCGACCATCGTGATCGCCAGCCATTTCAAGGACGTTACCCATCGCATCATGAACAGTACCCCGTCGAATATGTTTGCTCCGGTGCCCACTCCGCCACCGGAGGAAGATTTTGACGCCGGCCGCCGTTTCGGCGGCGTCGCGCGTTTGTACGGTAACGACGGTCTCGCGCGCCTGCGTGACGCGCACGTGGCCGTCATCGGCATTGGCGGCGTTGGCTCGTGGGTGGCCGAGGCACTGGCGCGCAGCGCCGTGGGCCGGCTCACGCTCATCGATCTCGATAACGTCGCCGAAAGCAATGCCAATCGTCAGGTGCATGCCCTCGACGGCAACTTCGGCAAGCCGAAGGTGACCGCGATGGCCGAGCGAATCCTGGCCATCAATCCCGCCTGCCAACTCACGCTGGTCGAGGACTTCGTTGCCCTGGACAACCTCGACGCCATGCTGGGCGGCGGCTTCGACTGGGTTGTCGATGCCATCGACAGCGTCCGCGTGAAGACGGCACTCATCGCGTGGTGCGTGGCGCATGCGCAGCGTCTGATCACCGTGGGTGGGGCCGGCGGTCAGATCGATCCGACACGCATCCGTATCGACGATCTCACCCGCACGATCCAGGATCCACTGTTGGCCAAAGTGCGCGCGCAATTACGCAAGCAACATGGTTTTGTCCGTGGGCCGAAAGCCAAGTTCAACGTACCCGCCGTGTACTCGGATGAGCCGTTGCAGTACCCGGAAGCGGCGTGCACCCCCGCTGAAGCGGCGAATGCCGTTGCGGGCCCACAGGGCCTGAACTGCGCCGGTTTCGGCTCGAGCGTGTGTGTCACGGCCACCTTCGGCATGGCGGCCGCCGCTTACGTTTTGAAGCGAATCACGACGCGTGCCGCCTGAAAGCTTCGCTGACGTGCTCCTGTTGTACCAAGGTGTGCACGTCACGTCTGTAACCAAAAGTTACCAATCGAGGCCGATCTCTCGATCGAGACGACGATGTTTCGCCGTCTGAAATGACAATGGCCGGGATGGCTCCCGGCCATTGTCAACGCGGCGTCCACGTTTCTGAATGTCGTTACGGACGACGAGACAACTCGATGACGTGAATCGTTAGCGCAGTTCGCGGCGCAGCACCTTGCCGACCGGCGTCTTGGGCAGTTCCGTGCGGAACTCGATCACGTGCGGCACCTTGTAGTTCGTCAGGTGTTCGCGGCAGAAGTCGACGATGGCCTTCTCCGTCAGGTCCTGCGCCTTCTTGACGATCACGGCCTTCACCGCTTCGCCGGTACGCTCGCTCGGCACGCCGACGACGGCCGATTCGAGCACGCCCGGGCACATGGCCAACACGCTCTCCACCTCGTTCGGGTACACATTGAAGCCCGACACGATGATCATGTCCTTCTTGCGATCGGTGATGCGCACGTACCCTTGTTCGTCCATCGTGCCGATGTCGCCCGTGCGCAGCCAGCCGTCGGGCGTGACGGTCTTGGCGGTCTCGTCAGGGCGGTTCCAGTAGCCCTTCATGACTTGCGGGCCGCGCACACAGATTTCCCCTTCCTGTCCGAAGCCGAGCGCCTCGTTGGCATCGTTGCGGATACTCACCTCCGTCGACGAGATCGGCAGGCCGATGGAGCCGTTGAACTCGCTGCCGAGTGGGTTGATGCACACGGCGGGCGATGTCTCGGTCAGACCGTAAGCTTCGATCAGCGCATGGCCCGTGACCTTCTGCCAGCGCTCGGCCACCGCCCGTTGCACGGCGGCGCCGCCGCCGAGTGCGCATTTGAGTGCGCTGAAGTCGAGTTGGTCGAAGCCCGGGGTATTGAGCAGCCCGTTGAACAGCGTGTTGACGCCGGTCATGAACGTGAACCGCCACTTCCCCAATTCCTTCACGAAGCCGGGCATGTCGCGCGGGTTGGTAATCAGCAGGTTCAGTGCGCCCAGTTGGAGGAACACCAGGCAGTTCGCCGTCAGGCAGAAGATGTGATAGAGCGGCAGGGCGGTGACGATGATTTCCTTGCCTTCCTGGAGTCCCTCGCCGATCCAGGCGCGCGCCTGCAACATGTTGGCGATCATGTTGCGATGCGTGAGCATGGCGCCCTTGGCAACGCCGGTGGTGCCGCCCGTGTATTGCAGGAACGCGATGTCGTCGTGACCCAGTGGCACTTCCTGATGCGTGGCGCGTGCGCCGTTCGCCAGCGCGGTGCGGAACGGCACCGCGTGCGGGATGTGCCACTCGGGCACCATCTTCTTCACGTGGCGCACCACGTAGTTCACGATCCAGCGCTTCGGCGCGGGCACGAGGTCGCCGATGGCCGTCGTGATCACGTGCTTGACCGGCGTGTTGGGCAAGGCCTTTTGCAGCGTGGCGGCGAAGTTCTCGATCACGACGATGGCGCCGCAGCCGGCATCCTGGAGTTGATGCTCGAGTTCACCCGCGGTGTAGAGCGGATTGACGTTGACGACGACCATCCCGGCACGCAGGATGCCGAAGACGGCGACCGGGTATTGCAGCAGGTTCGGCGACATGATTGCCACGCGCGAGCCGCGCTCGAGTCCGGGCAGGCTTTGCAGATACGCGGCGAAGTGGCGCGATTGGCGCTCGAGCTCGGCGAATGTCATCGTCACCCCGAGATTGGTGAACGACGGACGATTCGCGAACTTCCGGCAGCTCTGCAGGAACAGATCGTTCAGCGAACGATACGTGTTGACGTCGATCTCGGCCGGCACGCCGGGCGGATAGCTCTTGAGCCAGACTTTTTCCATGAGCGCCTCCTTGAATATGGTTTTTATCGCATCGTCGTCGCCGGGGGAAGAGCGTAGGCGCGCGGTGCGTGGTTTCGTCGCATTTTTCTTTTGGCCGCGCGAGAGAGGGAGCCGAACCGGTTGTCTTGCCGATCCGGTCTCGCGCGTGCGGCAAACGCGCCCTTCGACGCGCTGCAAAAAGCCGTAGCATACCGTGCTGTCGCGCATGGGCGCACATGGAAAGCCCTGATTCGACGCGGGTTTGCGTGGAGTAATTGCTCTAGCTGCAAAGACTTGCCAGTGCGGATGATTCCGCGCTAATCCCGCATGGAATGCGCGATACGGTAGGGAAATCGGAGTTATGACAAAAGAATTGCAAAAATCACTTGCGTGGTAGGCGGGTTTCTTACATAATTCTGTTCTCACGACGCGGCTGTAGCTCAGTTGGATAGAGTACTTGGCTACGAACCAAGGGGTCGTGGGTTCGAATCCTGCCAGCCGCGCCACTTATTTCGAGGGTCTCCTCACGGGGAGACCCTCCGTTTTTCGGGAGAGTCCTTCCCAGTGACGCGCCGCATGTCATGCACATTCGGCCCGCGTCGATGAGAAGGCGAACCGACAGCAGCAGCATCGCCTGATCGGGTCTCGCGTGTAGTAAATGCGGCTGTAGCTCAGTTGGATAGAGTACTTGGCTACGAACCAAGGGGTCGTGGGTTCGAATCCTGCCAGCCGCACCAACTCAGTTGGTAAAAACGCTCCAGACGCGAAAGCTTCTGGAGCGTTTTTTCATTGGCGCCGCCGAAAAGTACGTTGCCATGCGATGCCCGTCTTGCCTGCGCCGCCCGTCAAGATGACCGCGCCGCCCGATTGTCATCTTGTTCGGCGATGCATCGTATCGCGTGTCCCTTACCCCGTCGTCGAACCCGGCGTCGATCCCACCTGCCATCCCAGACCCAGCGCCTTCTGTAGCGTCACGAACGACTTGAGCAGTTGCGCATCGCCCGCGACCCGGTCCTGCTCGGCGGAAAAGCGCGTGCGTTCGGCATCGAGCCAATCGAGCGTGCTTGCGGTGCCGGCGCGATAACGTTGACGCGTGAGCGTTGCGGCCCGCGTGGCCGAGGCCTCCACACTGCGCAGACGGTATACGTTTTCGCGCTGATGCCCGTAACGTGCCAGTGCCACGTCGGCGTCGCGCAACGCGCTGAGCACGGCACTTTCATACTTCGCCTGCGCCTGATCGCGACCGGCCTTCGCGCCGTCGACGCTCGCCTGCACGCGTCCAAAATCGAGCACATTCCATTGCAGGCGCGGTAGCGTCATCCAGCTGAAGTTGTCTTTACGCACCAGATGGCCCGGATCCAGCGCCGAATATCCGAGTTCGCCCATGATCGAGAGCTTCGGAAACCAGTTGGCCGTTTGCACACCGATCTGGGCGTTCTGCGACGCCAGGCGACGTTCTGCCGCACGGATGTCCGGGCGTGCCTGCAACAACGCGGACGGATCGCCGATGGCGACCGTCTTCGGCACGCTCGGCAAGGCCCTGGGAACCGACAGCTCGGTGTCCAACGCACCCGGCGCACGGCCGGTGAGCAGCGCCAACTGATCGAGCGATTCGATGACGTCCGCTTCGAGCGGCAGCACGCGCGATTGCGTCTGTTCCACCTGCGTGATGAGTCGTTCGACGTCGAGTTCCGACGCGACGCCCCCCGCGCGACGCTGGCGGGTGAGATCGAGCATCTCGCCTTCGAGTTGTGCCGAGTCGCGCACCAGCGCCAGCCGTGCCTGCTGATCGCGCAAGGCGACGTAGGCCTGTGCGACTTCGGCGGCGAGTTGTACGTGGGCGTCCGCGAGATCCTCCGACGCCGCATCGGCGTCCGCGCTGGCGGCCTCGACAGCGCGTCGCGTGCCGCCGAACAGATCGATCTCCCAACTCGCGTCGAACCCGGCGAGATACAAGTCGAGCGGGCCGCGACCACTGCCGCTGCCGCCATTTCCGCCATTGCCGCCAAGCAGGCTCAGATCGGGCGAGCGCGTGCGCAGCGTCGCGAGATCGAGTCCCGCCTTGGGCAGCAGGTCGGCCTGATGATTGCGCAGGCTTGCGCGAGACTGGCGCACCTTCGCCTGTGCCGCGCGGATATCTGGGCTATGGGCGATGGCGTCGTCGATCAGCGCCGTGAGTTGCGCATCGCCAAGTGTCGTCCACCATCGGGCGACCCCCGGCGTATGCGCCGCGATGCCGTCTCCGGCATGCGCATACGTGGCGCCCGTGCGCAGGGCATTGGCCGCCACCTCGGGCGCGCCACGATAATCGGGGCCAACCGTGCAGCCGGTGACGAGAAGGGCGGCCGCGAGGGCCATCGTTCGGATATGCAGCGTCATGATCGGTCAATGTCCGCCCGAACTGAAGCCGGTCGGTTGCTTGAGCAGCAGGGCCAGCGGCACGCAAAGCAGCAGCGCGATCCCCAGTGCATAGAAAGTTTCGGAAAAGGTCATCACGCTCGCCTGCTGCGCGATCTCGGCGGCCAGCTGTGCGGTGGCCTGCAATTGCGCATGCACGCTATCCCCCGTCTGCGCGAAGAAGCTCGCCGCGTTGGCGGCAAGATGCGCCTGACCCAGCGAACTGTTGGCAGTGATCGTCTCGCGCAGCATGGCGTCGTGATAGGCGGTGCGCCGGTCGATCAGCGTACCGAGCAACGCGAGTCCGACGGACCCGCCCAAGTTGCGGGCCATGTTGTACAGACCGGCGGCGTCTCCCGCGTCCTGCGCCTCGACGGCCGCCATCGACGCCTGGTTGAGCGGCATCATCGCGAGCATCTGTCCCACGCCGCGCAGCAATTGCGACATCGTGAAATCATGCCCCACGCTTTGCGCGGTCAGATCGATGTCGAGCATGCAACTGGCGAAGAAGCACAGCAGCCCGAGAATCACGAGCAGACGAATGTCCACGCGGCTGATCAGGCGCGGCAGGAACGGCATCATCAGAAAGGCAGGCAGCCCCGAGAGCAGCATGATGTTGCCCGACTGCTGCGCGTTGTAGCCCGCGATCGTCGCGAGGAACTGCGGCAGCAGATACGACACGCCATAGAGTCCCGCGCCCACCGTGAACACGATGTAGATCACGCTCGCGTAATTCCTGTTACCCAGCAGCGAGAGCTTGACGATCGGTTTCTCCGCCGTGAACTGCGCCACCAGCATCATGGCGATGCCGATGGCCGACACGATCGAGAGCCAGACGATCAGCGGCGAGTCGAACCAGCGTTCGCGCTGTCCTTCCTCCAGCACCACGGTCAGCGTACTCAGGCCGATGGTCAAGCCCACGATGCCCAGCCAGTCTGCCTTGAAGAACGCCTGCAGATGGGTCGGTTCGCGCTTCAGGCCGAGCATGAGCAACGTGACGATAGTCGCCGAGATCGGCAGGTTCAGGAAGAAGCACCAGCGCCAGTTGGCATTCTCGGTGAGCCAGCCGCCGACCACCGGGCCGAGCAGCGGGCCGAGCAGTACGATCAGGCCGAACATTGCCATGCCCACGGGCATCTGGTGGCGGGGCAGGCGCGTGCGGATGATCATCTGCGCTGTCGGAATCATGGCGCCGCCGGCAAAGCCCTGTCCGATGCGGCCGACAATCATCTCGGCCAGACTGCTCGATGCGCCGCACATCATCGAGAAGAGCGTGAAGAAAACGGCGTTGAGCATCAGAAAGCGCCGTAGACCGAGCACGCGCGTGAGCCACGCGGCGAGCGGAATCATGACGATTTCCGACATCAGGTAGCCGGTCGAGATCCAGGTGCCCTCGGTGCCCGACGCACCGATCTGCCCCTGTATTTGCGGCAGGGCGGAGTTGGTGATCGAGATATCGAGCGTGGCCAGCAGGGCGCCCAGTGCGCCGGCCGCCACGGCGATCCAGTCCGACGCCGACGCGTTGCGCGGCGTGGCGGCGTTCGCGGCGACACCGCCTGGGTTTCCCCCGCGTCCGCCAGGTCCCCCATGCCCGCCGCTGCCGGCCGCCACGGCACTCCGCGCCTGGTCGCGCGTCGGCTCGATGGGCAAGGGCGACGGAGACGACGCAAACGACGAAGGCGAAGTGATCGACGATGTGTCCATCGCGCCACGCTCAGCCACGTTGCGCCCCAACGTTTGCCGATGACGGTGCGGCGTCGGCGTTCGACGGCGCGCTGGTGACGGGGCCGACGAGGGCGTTCAGTGGCGCGCTGAGCGCGAGCTGTACCACGGGGTCGCTCGCCCGATCTGCTTGATCGGCCCGACTCGCCTGCTTGGCGGGGGCGGCCGTATCGCGGCGATGGGTGTCGACGTCCGCCGTCACCGACAGGCCCGGCAGCAGCACCGTGCGCAGCGATGCCGGCACGTCGAGCCGGATGCGCACCGGCACGCGCTGCACGATCTTCGTGAAGTTCCCGGTCGCATTCTGCGCGGGCAGCAAGGCGAACTGTGCGCCCGTGCCCGGCGAGAGCGAATCGACCACGCCGTGAATCGGCTGACTCGGCAGGGCGTCGACGTGAACCGTCACCGGCTGGCCGGGCCGCATATGACCCACCTGCGTTTCCTTGAAGTTCGCCGTCAGATACACGTTCTGCACCGGCACGACGGTCAGCAACCGCGTGCCCGGCTGAGCGAACTGGCCCACGCGCACGGCGCGATCGCCGATGCGGCCGGCCAGCGTGCTCTTGACCACTGTGTCGGCGAGATCGAGTTCCGCCTTGCGCGCACTGGCCTGTGCGACCGTCAATTGCGCCTTGGCCTGCGCCAGCGCGGCGTCGAGCGTGTCGGCCTGACGCTCGCTCGCCTGAACGCTGGCTTGATGGCTCTTGAGCGTGGCGTCGGCGCGGGTGCTGGCATTGCGCAGCTCAGCAAGACGCTCGTCGGTTTCCGCGCCGGTGGCCACGAGCGGAGCATAGCGTTTGACCTGACCCGCCGTGTAGCGCGCGTCCGCACGCGCACCGTCGAGTTCGGCGCGCGCTTGCGCGATCGTCGCGGTGTGCTGGGCGCGTTCGGCCTCGGCGCGCGCGACATCGGCTTCGCGTGCCTGCACGGTTGCCTGTGCCTCGTCGAAGGCGGCCTGGTATTGGCGCGCGTCGAGCCGCACGAGCGGCTGACCAACGCTCACCGTTTCGTTGTCGCGCACTAACACTTCCGTTACGTAGCCGCCCACTTTGGGCGCGACAGTCATGCTGTCGGCTTGCAGGTAGGCATCGTCGGTCGACTCGATGAAGCGCGCAACGAACCACCAGTGCGCGCCCCAGCCAAGACCCGCGACGACGCCCACTGCCAGCGCACCCAGCAGAATCGTTTTGCGACGACGGTTGGCCGGCGCCTCGGGCCGGCCCGGCGTCTGCGTGGTCTCGGCGGCTTCCACGGTCCTGGCGGTCGGGGTGTCGGCGTGGCGTGCGATCGGCGGTGTCGAGGTTGTCGGTTTGACCGGTGCTGCGGTTGACATGAGGGAGCCTTCAAATTATTCCGTTTGGCAAAATTATTCCAGTTGATCGATTTGTGTCAAGTGTTATATTTTTGACGAAAGTTTTGGCAAGCAAGGACAGACATGACAGGAACTTCACGCGCCGGGCGAGCACCACGCACGCCTGTGCGAACGCGGCATGCGGTCGACACGGGGTATCAACGTGGTGAGGAAACGCGCGCGCGCATCATCCTGGCGGCGATCAAGTGCTTTGGCGAGTTCGGTTTTGCGGGGGCCTCCACGCGGGACATCGCGAACGAGGCCGGTGTGAACGCACCGGCGCTGCAGTATTACTTCGACAACAAGGAGGGGGTGTACACGGCGTGCGTCGAGTACATCGTGGGTCTTGTCATGGGGCAGATGGGCGAAGCGATCGAGGCGGCCGAGCGCGTGGTGGCCGAACCGGAGGCGACCGACAAGCAGCTTATCGACGCATTCTGCGAGCTGCAGAACCGCAAGGCGGGGTTCATGGAGGAAGTGCCGGAGATCGAGGGTTGGCACATGTTCATGGCCCGTGAGCAGGCAGGGCTTGGACCCGAGGCGGGTTTCAAGGTGTTCCACGAGCGCTTTTCGAGCCGGCTCGCCGCGGTAGGGGCGAACATTGTGACGCGGCTCGCGGGCGTGGCGCCCGACGATGAGGCAATGCGGGTTCGGGCCGTGTGCATCAGTACGCTGGGCATGGCGTTTCGCGTGATGCGCCGCTCTGTCGACAGTTCGATGGGGTGGGCGAGCGAGCCGAATCCCGAACGCAACCGGATGGTGCGCGAGGCGGTGCTCGAACAGACGCGGTACCTGCTGCAACGCATCGTCAAGCAACGCAAGTCGGGTGGGTAGGCACGTCGCAACGCGAAAGCGGCGCGACAGCGGCAATCTCGGAAAACGGCGTTCACGGCCCGGATAGCACACCGTGCCCGGGCTTGGCCGGGCGTTACGAGTTCAACGCAAAAATGGGATTTGCTGGCCATTTGTGGCGGACAACTGGCGGCGATTCGAAGGATCTGCCAGAATCCTGGGGAACTTGATGGATTCTGCCAATGAACCTTGACCTTGCCGATCTGCGTATCCTGCGCCATCTCGAACTCAACGGGCGCATCTCCAACCAGGAGTTGGCGGATGCCGTCGGGTTGTCGCCATCGGCCTGCCTTCGTCGGGTGAAGTTGCTCGAGGATCGCGGGGTGATTTCCGGATACCGCTGCATCGTGGACGCACAGCATATCGGCCTCGAGTTCGAAGCCCTGGTCCAAATCTCGCTGCGCCCCGATGTCGATCAATGGCACGAGAAGTTTCTCGCTTGCGTCCAGAATTGGCCTGAGGTGGTGACCGCACGCATCGTCACTGGCTCGGCCAATTACATCTTGACCGTCAGGGCCCGGAATCTCGCGCATTACTCGGATTTCATCGTGAACGAGTTGTACCGTGCGCCGGCGGTCATGGCGATCCAATCGAACATCGTGCTCAAGACAATCAAGCAAACCCAGTCGCTCGTCGATCTGGTGAAGCAGAAATAAAAATATCGACGATATTCACCAGTTCCCGAAAGACGGTCGGGACTTCCCGGAAGAAGAGACGCAGCATGGCAGTGATTACCACCATTGAGGACTTGCGGGTGCTCGCGCAGCGGCGCGTGCCGCGCATGTTTTACGAATATGTCGATTCCGGCTCATGGACCGAGTCGACGTATCGGGCGAATGCGGCGGACTTTGGCGGGATTGCGTTTCGCCAGCGTGTCGCGGTCAACATCGAGCATCGCAGCACGCGCGCGACGATGTTGGGCGAGCCGGTCGCCATGCCGGTGGCGTTGGCGCCCACCGGCATGACCGGCATGCTGCATGCGGACGGCGAGATTCTCGCGGCGCGCGCGGCCGAGGCGTTCGGCGTGCCGTTCACACTCTCGACTGTTTCGATCTGTTCGATCGAAGATGTGGCCGCGCATACCAAGGCGCCGTTCTGGTTCCAGTTGTACGTGATGCGCGATCGCGACTTCATCGAGCGACTGATTGATCGCGCCAAGGCGGCGGGGTGCTCGGCGCTGATGGTGACGATGGATCTGCAGATCAGCGGCCAGCGCCATCGCGACATCAAGAATGGCCTGTCGGCGCCGCCGAAGCTCACGCTGCCGAACATTGCCAACATGATGACCAAGCCGCGCTGGTGCCTGGGCATGTTGGGCACGCGCCGTCGCACGTTCGGCAACATCGTGGGGCATGCGAAGGGGGTGGACGACATCGGTTCGCTCGCGGCGTGGTCGGCGGCGCAGTTCGACCCTCGCCTGTCCTGGGACGACGTGGCCTGGATCAAGAAGCGCTGGGGCGGCAAGCTCGTGCTCAAGGGCGTGCTCGATCCGGACGATGCGCGCGCGGCGCGCGACGCAGGGGCGGATGCGATCGTGGTGAGCAACCACGGCGGACGTCAGCTCGACGGGGCGATCTCGACGATCCGGGCGCTGCCCGACATTGTCGCGGCGGTGGGACGCGACACGCAGGTGTGGCTCGACGGCGGTGTGCGTTCCGGGCAGGACGTGATCAAGGCGATGGCGCTGGGCGCGAAGGGGACGTTGATCGGGCGACCGTTCCTGTACGGGCTGGGGGCGATGGGCGAGGCGGGCGTGCGTCGCGCGCTGGAGGTCATTGCCAGGGAGATGGACGTGACGATGGCGCTGACCGGTCGCACGAGCATCGAGCGTCTCGACACGTCGATGCTCATCCCGGGAAGCTATCCGACGGGCATTGGATCGTACCTTGTGGAACCCGGCAGGCGGTGAGCCGTCTGTCGTGCCCGTGAGAGAAGCCGCAGCCATCGTGCTGCGGCTTTTTCATTGGCGTAGGGGCTTTCCGATATTCGGCCTGCCGGCTTCCGCTGGACCGTGGCGCCGGCGATGATGCAAGGCATGGGTCAGTCAGCCGTGAAGTGGCGTGACAGGAAATTGCAACAAATTTGTTGTGGTCTCTGTGCGGCAGATACGACAGATTTGTTGTAGTATTGGATTCCATCACGGGTGAAGTATGAAGTACAGCGAATTCCGAAGGTGGCTTCGGCGAGAGGGCGCGACGTTCGAGCAGCACCGTGCCGGATCCAGTCACTTTCGAGTCACGCTCAATGGGCGCTCGACGGTATTCCCGGATCATGGTGCCAAGGAGATGGGGCGCGGACTGGTGGAAGCCATCAAGAAACAGCTCGATCTGAAATAGCGTGAGCTGATCCCCGTGGGTGCAACGAATTGCGAGGCGAACTATGTTGACCTATCCCATTACGCTCAAGCGCGACACGAACGACACGTTGTTGGTCACGTTCCCGGATGTGCCGGAGGCGATTACCGTCGGCGAGAACGAGGCGCACGCGCGTGAGCAAGCGCTTGAAGCGCTTGAGGCGGCGCTGGAGTTTTACTTCGCACAGAAGCGGCCAATCCCGTGGCCGTCGCGTGCGAAGCGCGGGCAGGCCACGATCACGTTGCCAATCATGGCGTCGATCAAGGTGCTGCTGGCGAACGAGATGATCGCGCAGAACGTGCGAAAGGCCGAGTTGGCCCGGCGTATGCACGTCAATCAGGTGCAGGTGGATCGGTTATTGAAGCTCGGCTACGCCTCTCGCCTCGACGCGGTGGAGAACGCGTTTGCCGTGTTGGGCAAGCGGCTGGAGGTGCGCGCGGTATAGCGCCGTCGCGGCGACCGCGCCAAGCTGGCATTCCCAACGACAACGCCCCGCAATCGCGGGGCGTTGTCGTTCAGGCAGACGCGGGTCGATCAATGATGATGCTTGCGATGGCCGTGGCGCTTGCCACGGTAGCCGTAGCCATCGTTGTCGTACGAGCTGGAGCGCGACATGTTGCCGCCGAGCGCGGCGCCGGCGCCGCCGCCAACGGCCGCACCGATCAGGCCGCCCGAGCGTCCGCCCATCGCATTGCCAGCGGCCGTGCCGGCACCACCGCCGAGCGCGCCGCCAACGATGGCGCCCGTGCGCTCGCGACGATTGGACGTGATCGCCCCGCCGGCCCCGCCGCCGACGGCGCCGCCAAGCACTGCACCGGTGCTGCCGCCGAGCGCGCCACCCACGGCCGCGCCCGCCACGCCGCCCAGCGCACCGCCAACGGCATTGTTCATATCACTGGCCGACGCGGCCAGCGAGGTCGTTGCAACCACGGCGGCGATCGCCACCATCGGGAAAATTCGTTTGATCATAGGTCGTGAATAAGATGCGGATGAATGCGGACCCAGTATAAAGACACGCGACCGTGCCGCCGTCACCCCAATGTTTCATGTCTCGTAAGGCCGGTAACAAAATGTTTCAGTGCGTGCGTTGAAAGCGGTTAGCTTTTATGAGGCATCGCCGCCCGTGCGACGCCGCGATGGCACTTTCATCTCGGCCACGTAGCGATATAACTGTGCCGCCGCCGGCGAGAGCGGCCGCGCCTTGCTGCGTATCATTCCCATGCGCCGCGTCACTACCGGATCGACCAGCGGCACGCTCGTGAGCAACGGATGTTCGCTACCCGGCATTGCCATCGTCGGCACGGCCGCCACGCCGAGCCCCGCTTCGACCAGACCGAGCATGGTGGTGACGTGCTGCGTCTCGCAGATGCTTGGCGGGCGCTGGGGCAGTGAGGTGAGCGCTTGATCGAGCAGCAGCCGGTTGCCCGAGACGCGGCCGACACTGATGTAGTCGTATTCGTAAAGCTCACGCCACGTCACCCGCTTTCTGCCCGCGAGTGCATGGTCGCGCCGGCAGGCCGCCACATAGCGCTCCTGCAACAGGAGCTTGAACTCGATGTTCGGCTCCTGGCTGCCGATGAAATTCAACCCGAAATCGGCGTCGCCATTCGCCACCGACGCGAGCACCTCGTTGGCACTTGCGTCGAGCACCGAGATGCGGATGCGGGGAAACGCCTGGTGGTAGCGTGAGATCACCTGCGGCATGAAGTAATACGCGGCCGACGGCACACAGGCAATGGTCACATGTCCGAGGCTCGACGAGGCCACATCGCGAATACCCAGCAGGGCGTTGTCCAGATCGTCCAGAATCCGCTCCGCGTCGCGGGCGAAAGCGCGTCCGACGGTTGTCAGCGCCACGCGCCGCGTGCTGCGCTCGAAGAGCTTGACCCCGAGCGCGTCCTCGAGCTTGTCGATACGGCGCGAGAGCGCGGGCTGCGAGAGATGGATCGACTCGGCCGCGCGGCGAAAGCTCGCCAGTTGCGCCACCGCGCGAAATGCCTGCAAATCGTTCAGATCGAAGTTGATCGCCATGACGTTGGGAGCAGAAAGTCGGGTAGACGCCTCGAGGCACGCCGACGTCCAGCGCACGCCGAGGCTTGGTTGCGATGCGGAGTGTAGCCCGTTACCGCTTGGTAGACGCATCAACATCCTACGATTGATCGCATATGTGCATCAATACTTCCAAAACTTGCAATTCACAAGCCGGGAACTTCCGGCGCACCATTGGCAACTTCTAAAAAGCGCTCATGACGATTCAAACGTCCCTGGCAGAGGCGCATTCCGACGACACATTGGCGGCCCGATCTCCCGGGCTGCCGGCAACACGGAGACAGCGCATGTCACAGCGCCCCAACGACGCGGTTTCGCGTCCCCCCTCGAAAGCCGGCGCGATCCTGCGCGTAACGGCCGGCAACTTCCTCGAGCAGTTCGATTTCTTTCTGTTCGGTTTCTACGCCACTCAGATCTCACACGTCTTCTTTCCGGCGGGCAGCGAGTTCGCTTCGCTCATGATGACCTTCGCCGTCTTTGGCGCGGGCTTCCTGATGCGACCGCTCGGCGCGATTGTGCTGGGCGCTTACATCGATAACGTCGGCCGCCGCAAGGGGCTGGTCACGACACTGGCGATCATGGCGAGCGGCACCGTGCTCATCGCGTTCGTGCCGGGGTACGCCACCATTGGTCTCGCGGCGCCGGTGCTCGTGCTGATCGGACGTTTGCTGCAAGGTTTCTCGGCCGGTGCCGAGCTGGGCGGCGTGTCCGTGTATCTTGCGGAAATCGCCACGCCGGGCCGCAAGGGCTTCTACACGAGTTGGCAGTCGGCGAGCCAGCAGGTCGCCATTGTTGTGTCGGCGGCGCTCGGCTTCACGCTTTCGCTCACGCTCACCGCGCAGCAGATCGCGGCATGGGGCTGGCGTGTGCCGTTCATCGTGGGTTGCATGATCGTGCCGATGATCTTCGCGTTGCGCCGCTCGCTCCAGGAGAGCGAAGAATTCAAGCAGCGCAAGCGTCATCCGTCCTTGGGCGAAGTGTTCCGCTCGATGGCCGCCAACGCCGGCGTGGTGATCGGCGGCACGCTGCTCGTGGCCCTTACCACGACGGCGTTCTACCTGATTACCGTCTACGCGCCGACCTTCGGCAAGAGCGTGCTGCACCTGTCGAGCGCCGATGCGTTGCTCGTCACGCTGTGCGTGGGTGTGTCGAACTTCATCTGGCTGCCGATCGGCGGCATGCTGTCCGACCGCATTGGCCGCCGCCCGGTATTGCTGCTCTTCGCGGGACTGACGCTCGTATCGGCCTATCCGGTGCTCACGTTCCTGGTTCAGGCCCCGAGCTTCACGCGCATGCTGATCTCGCTGCTATGGCTGTCGTTCCTGTACGGCATGTACAACGGCGCGATGATCCCGGCGCTGACCGAAGTCATGCCGCCGGACGTGCGCGTGGCCGGCTTCTCGCTTGCGTATAGCCTCGCGACGGCGCTTTTCGGCGGCTTCACGCCTGCGCTGTCGACTTATCTGATCCACGCCACGGGCGACAAGGCCGCGCCGGGCTACTGGATGAGTATCGCCGCGCTGTGCGCGATTTGCGCGACGCTGGCGCTCTACCGCCGCCGCCCCGGCGGGCAGGGGAGTCCCCGTACTGAACTCGCCGCAGGCTAAGCCACGCGGCAGGCGCGCCCCGTTCGCGGGCGCGCCCGGCAACGCTTCCCCAAACCGGGTGCCGACGCGCATCCATCCCCAAAAGCAAAATTCAGAGAGACACTGCCATGAAAGCCATCGCCCTCCCGGCGCGCATGCGCGCGCCCCGACATCTGCTTGCCGCGCTCGGCGCCGGCATCGCCCTGACCACGCTGCTCGGTGCCACGTCGGCCAGCGCGGAAGACCTGCACGTGATGAACTCCGGCGGCTTCACGGCCGCGTACAAGTTGTTGTTGCCCAAGTTCGAGGCGTCGAGCGGCGATCATGTGGACACCGCGTGGGGGCCGTCGATGGGCAAGGCGCCCGAGGCAATCCCCAACCGTCTGGCGCGTGGCGAGTCGGCCGATGCGGTCATCATGGTCGGCTACGCCCTCGACGGTCTTATCAAGGCCGGTAAGGTGCGCGCGGATTCCCGCGTCGATCTGGCCGATTCGCGCATCGGCGTCGTCGTGAAATCGGGCGATGTGGTGCCCGATGTCAGCACGCCCGAAAAGCTCAAGGCCGCGCTGCTCGCCGCGAAATCGGTCGCGTACTCCGACAGCGCCAGCGGTGTGTACGTCGAGCGCGAACTCTTCAAGAAGCTGGGCATCGTCGACCAGATGCGGGGCAAGAGCGTGATGGTGCAGAAGACGCCCGTGGCCGAAAAGGTCGCTGCCGGCGACTATGCGCTGGGACTGCAACAGGTCAGCGAGCTGCTGCCGGTCAAGGGCGCTGCGTTCGCGGGCAAGATTCCCGAGTCGCTGCAATCGGTCACGCGTTTCGCCGGTGGCGTGCCGGTGAATGCGCCGCATCCGGACGAAGCGAAGAAACTGCTGACGTACCTGGCCGCGCCCGCGGTGGCGAAGGAAGTCGAGTCCACCGGTCTCGATCCGCTGGCACATTGATGTGCCGGTCTTCATTGAAGATATGAACTAACGTGTTGCCTGCGTCGGGGGAGATAATTTTCCCTCGGCATCCTTGGCGGGTTTGACCGACAATGACGCGTCAGACAACGGCGTTGCACAGGACGACGCCACCGCCAAGGAGACCGACATGGCCTCAGCGCCAGCTCAACCCGCTCAGCCGATACAGGCTGCCGATTCGCGTGCCGGCGCAGCCGGCCCCTCGGCCCCCCACGCCCCGCCCTTGAACGAGATCGTCGCGCTCGACGCGCTGGCGTTGTCCGACGCCATTCACACGCGCCGCGTGTCGTGTCGCGAGGTCATGCAGGCGTATCTCACGCACATTGCGCATTACAACCCGGCGGTCAACGCCATCGTGTCCTTGCACGATGCCGACGCCTTGCTTGCGCAGGCCGACGAGCGCGACCAGCAGTTGGCCAATGGCCAGTCCCTGGGGTGGATGCACGGCATGCCGCATGCCGTGAAGGATTTCGCCGCGTGCGCGGGATTTCCCACGCGCAAAGGCTCGCCATTGACGTCGGCGGCGCCCGACACGCAGGACAGCATCGGCGTTGCGCGCATCCGCGCGGCGGGCGCGATCTTCATCGGCAAGACCAACGTCTCCGAGTTCGGATTGGGCTCGCATAGCTACAACCCCGTCTTTGGCGTCACGGGCAACGCTTACGACGCGACGCGCAGCGCAGGTGGCAGCAGCGGCGGGGCGGGCAGCGCGCTTGCGCTACGCATGCTGCCGGTCGCGGATGGCAGCGACATGATGGGGTCGCTGCGCAATCCGGCTGCGTTCGGCAACGTGTATGGCTTCCGGCCGTCGCAGGGCCGGGTGCCCTATGGTCCGGCGCCTGAGTTGTTCGTCCAGCAACTGAGCACCGAGGGGCCGATGGGGCGTTCTGTCGCCGACGTCGCCCAACTGCTCGCCACGCAAGCGGGCTACGACGCGCGCAGTCCGCTTTCCCTGGCGCAGGCGCATGGCGCGGTGCCGTTCGCGAGCGCGTTGCAACGCGACGTCAAGGGATTGAAGCTGGGCTGGCTGGGCGACTATGGCGGCCATCTGCCGATGGAAGACGGTGTGATGGCCCTGTGCGAGGCATCGTTGCGCGACTTCACGGCGATGGGGTGCGAAGTGCAATCTTGTGCGCCCGACTTCGCGCCGGAGCGATTGTGGCAGACGTGGCTCACGTTGCGTCACTGGCTCGTGAGCGGCTCGCTGGGCGAGTTGTATGCCGACCCTGCGCGCCGCGACAAGCTCAAGCCGGAGGCGCAGTGGGAAGTCGAGGGCGGGCATGCGTTACGCGCGGCCGATGTATATCGCGCGTCCGTTGATCGCAGCGAGTGGTATCGCTCGCTCGCGCGGCTGTTCGAGCGTTACGACTTCCTGCTGCTGCCTTCGGCGCAGGTCTTCCCGTTCGACGCACAAATGCACTGGCCGTCGTCCGTCGCGGGCAAGCCGATGGACACCTATCATCGGTGGATGGAAGTGGTGATCGGGCCGACGCTGGCCGGACTGCCGGCGATCAGCGTGCCGGTCGGATTCGATGCGCGCGGGTTGCCGATGGGACTGCAAATCATCGGACCGGCGCAGGCCGATCTCGCGGTGTTGCAACTGGCGCATGCGCACGAGCAGCAAACGCAGTGGGTGCGTCGCCGGCTGCCGCCGATGCTTGCCGGTACCGCGAGGGGGTGATCGGCGGGCAAGGGACGGGCCCGTTCGGCTTACCTTGGGCGGGCGGCGCGTGCCTGCGCCCGTAGCGGGCGCAGCAATTCACCCAGCGCGTTGTGATCGATCTCGTGCATGAGGGCGAGCAGGCGACCGATGTCGCCCGGCGGAAAACCCTCGCGGGCGAACCAGCTCAGGTAATTGCCGGGCAGGTCGGCAATGAGCGTGCCCTTGTGTTTGCCGAACGGCATGGGCGTGGTGACGAGGCGCATCAGCGCGTCGGCATCGAAATCGAAATCGAGCATAAGCGACAGGCGCGAATGGCGCGCGGGCACGAAGAGAGGCAAAGCGTTACGCTACCACATGCGTTCCACCGGGTCGGCCGGGGAGCGCGCCCAACTTTGGGGGTTCGTATGCATCAACGATTGGATGGCCTCGCGGCGTCGGGCGAGTTGCCCGGCCCGGATGGCGAAGCGCTCGATCCGTTGCGCACGTTCGTCGCGGGGCTTTCGCGACTGCTGGCGCGTCATCCCGACGAGACAATGCTGCTCGACGCCGGCGCGGGTCTGCTGGCACCACTCGTCGCATGTGACGACTGGTTGCCCGCCGCGTTCGCGGTGCCACATCCCGAGCACTATCAGCAATACCTGTTGCATTGCGATCCGGCGCAGCGCTTTTCCATCGTGAGTTTCGTTTGGGGGCCGGGGCAGGTCACGCCAATTCACGATCACACCGTGTGGGGCCTGATCGGCATGTTGCGCGGGGCGGAGGATTCGCAGCCCTATCGGCTCGACGCGCAGGGCGTACCGGTCATGACGGGGCCGCCGGTGCGTCTGTCGCCGGGCGATGTGGAGGTGCTCTCGCCGCGGTTGGGGGACATTCACCGTGTGAGCAATGCCTACGCCGACCGGGTCTCGGTGAGCATCCACGTGTACGGGGCGAACATTGGCACCGTGCGTCGCAGCGTGTTCACCGAAGCGGGCGAGCGCAAAAGCTTCATCTCCGGATACGCCAATGCGCAATCGCCGAATCCATAAAGAAAGGCGCCGCAACGTGCCGACGGCCCACGCCACGCGTTCGGGCGCCTTCTGCCACAATAGCTTTCTGGTTGCGCGAATGCGCGAGCCCATCGCGCCGATACGCAAATCGAATCGACGCTTGACGAATTCAAGGAACCACCGTGTCCTCTTTCTCGACCGATGCGCCGTCGCAGACGGCTGCGCCGACTGCCGTTGCTGAAGTCCTCGCTTTCCCCGAACTGACCTATGCCGACGTGCGTGCCGCGCTGCTCGCCCGTGAGGAAATTGCGTTGCTCGACGTTCGCGAAGAAGATCCATTCGCGCAGGCGCACCCATTGTGGGCGGCGAACCTTCCGCTCTCGCGCGTGGAGATCGACGTCTGGGCGCGCATACCGCGCCGCGACACGCGCATCGTCGTCTACGGCGAGCATGGCGGCGAGGATCTGGCGCCGCGCGCTGCCGGCGTGCTGCGCAAGCTTGGCTACACCGACGTCAATTGTCTCGCGGGCGGCCTCGACGGTTGGATCGCGGCTGGCGGAGAAGTCTTTCGCGACGTCAACGTGCCGAGCAAAGCCTTTGGCGAGTGGGTCGAAGGGTTGCGGCATACCCCGTCGTTGTCCGCGCAGGAAGTTCAGGCACTGCTCGATGCGCGCGCCGATGTGGTCGTCGTCGACGCGCGCCGGTTCGACGAATACCAGACCATGAACATTCCCGGCTCGACCAGCGTGCCCGGTGCCGAACTCGTGCTGCGCGTGCGCGAACTCGCCCCGAACCCGGCCACGCGTGTGATCGTCAATTGCGCCGGACGCACACGCAGCATCATCGGCACGCAATCGCTCGTGAACGCCGGTCTGCCGAATCCGGTGGCGGCGCTGCGCAACGGCACCATCGGCTGGACGCTCGCCGGTCAGACACTCGAGCGCGGGGCCGATCGCCGGCCCCCGGCCGTGGTGAGCGACGCTACCCTGAACGTCGCGCGCGCTGGGGCCCGTGCCATCGCCGATCGTGCGGGCGTGCGCCGAATCGCGGTGGGCGACGTGCCCGCACTGAATGCGCCTGGGCGCACCGTCTATCGCTTCGACGTGCGTACGCCGGAAGACTACGCAGCCGGGCACTTGCCCGACTTCGCCAGTGCGCCGGGAGGGCAACTGGTGCAGGAGACCGATCATCATGCGCCGGTGCGTGGCGCGTGGATCGTGCTCGCGGACGACAACGGCGTGCGTGCCGACATGACCGGTTCGTGGCTCGCCCAGATGGGCTGGACCGTCTACGTCGTCGAGCCGCATGGCGACGAGGCGCGCAGTGCCCAGGGCGGATGGCCGTTGCATACGCCGAGCGCGGCCGATGTCGAGACCGTCTCGCCGGCGGTGCTCACGCGCTGGCTTGACGAGTCAGCGCCTGGCCAGATCGTGGTGCTCGACGTCACCTCGGGCGTCAACTACGTCAAACGCCACATTCCGGGGGCGTGGTTCGTCATTCGCGCGCGCCTGGCCGAGGCCTTGCGGGAGATCGGCCCTGCGCAGCGGTACGTGCTCACTTGCGGCTCCAGCTTGCTTGCGCGCTTTGCGGCGGCCGATTTGCGGCGTCTGACCGATGCCGAAATCGTGGTGCTCGACGGTGGCACGCAGGCGTGGATCCAGGCTGGGCTGCCGCTCGAATCGGGACCGACGCGGCTGGCGAGCCCGCGCGACGATCGCTATCGTCGTCCGTACGAGGGCACGGACAATGCTGCCGAGGCGATGCAGGCGTACCTCGATTGGGAGTATGGGCTCGTCGACCAGTTGCATCGCGATGGAACGCACCATTTCCGGGTGGTGTGAGCGAGTCAAAGGGACGCCCGGTGGTGCAGGGCGGAGGGAGCGTTGCGTTGCCGTCAATCGGGGGCAGACGTGGCATACTCCCCACCTTCTGACGCCGCCGCCTGACGCCACGATGTGAACCCGATTCACGCGCGGGCGAACCGGTGCCGACTCGCTTTCGAACCCATCATGCCATTGCAGCGCTTCATTGCCCGCCGACTGGGCGCTCTCACCGAACCGAGCACCCGCATTCCTTATGCCTGGGTGTACCACGAGCCCGACGTATTCCTGCAGCGCACGTCATCGTTGAGCGTTGCCAAAAAATACCTGCATCGTCGCTTGCGTCTTGCGTTGAGCGGGCAGTCGAGCCGAGAGGTGCGTCGGGTGTCGCCGGGTGCGCGCGTGCTGTGGATCTATGGGGGCAAGGCATCGGTCGGTGATGCGGTGATGGATATGTCGGGACGTGCGTTGTTGCGTGGGCGCGAGGGTCCGGTCGATTTGTTGATTACGCCGGGCTTGAAGGGCGTGTTCGAGGGCGACGATATTTTCCGTCACGTGTACGACGATCCGGCGAGTGTGAAGCCGGGCGATTACGACGTCATTGTGTTGCAGGAGTTCAACTATCCGACGCTGCGGCTGAAGCGGAAATATTTCCCGTCGCTGCCGTTTGCGTGTTTGTTCCGATTCTTTCACGGGCCGGACCGCAACCAGACCCAGTTCAGCCTTGCGGCGGTCAACGACGTTTTTTCGCTGGGGTTGGCGTCCGACGACTTGTTCGCGCGCGCCAAGCCTTACTTGCGGCAGGAAACGGCGCTGCCGGCGTCGGTCGTGGGGCAAGTATTGCCGGGGGCGTTCCTGGTGTTGGCGATGGGGGGTGTCGAGCCGCGCCGGACGTATGCGCATTGGCGGGAATTCCTTCAGGCGTATGACATTGCGTACCAGCCGGGGATGCCGGATGGCGTAGTGTTGCTGGGGTCGGGCAATGGTGTGGATGCGGCAAACGCGTTAATGGAGGCGAAATTTGTCCATCTGACGCTGGCATCTTTTGTGGGTCAGTTGACGTTGCGCGAAGCGAAGCGGGTGATTGCGAACGCGGCGTTATTCGTGGGTGCCGATGGTGGGTTGATGCATGTGGCGCACACGACGTTGACGCCGAGCGTCACGTTGTTTGCGAAGGCGGAGCCGCCGTATCTCAGGCTCACACCGGGATGTCAGTCGACGCCGTTGCAGACCGATTCGGATGTGAGTGCGGTGGATGCAGCCGAGTTGGCGGAAACGGTGGTGTCGACGCTGGTGAGCATGCCGACGAGGTGAGGGATGGCGGGGAGGGGGGATGGGAAGAGACGGATCGGGGCCCCTTTCTGCAGCGAGTTGGGTTTATGTCTGAGAGGCGGAAAGGGGCCCCGGTCCGTCGTTGAAGCACTGAAGGGGTACGAAGCAGAGGTACGAAGCAGGGGGCCGCATCAGCGACCACAATCGGCGTCATGCAACACCGAGCAGGCGCCCGATCAAAGCGCCGCGCTATAAATGGCAAATGCATCGGCCTGGGTCACTTCGCGCGGGTTATTCACGAGAAGTCGGGTTTGCAGCATCGCGTCGCTGGCCAGACGGGCGATGTCGGTTTGTTTCACGCCGACTTCGCGCAGCGTGCGGGGGATGGCGGTGTCGACGATCAGCGATTCGATGTGTCGGATGAGGGCATCGGTCTTGGCTTCGTCGCTGCCTGATGCCTTGGCGGGCAGAATCACATCGGCCAGTTCCGCGTAGTGCTGGCTGGCGGCGGGGGCATTGAAGCGCATGACGTGAGAGAGCACGAGCGCGTTCGAGAGGCCATGTGCAACGTGAAAGATGCCGCCGATCGGGTAAGCCAGGGCGTGAACGGCGGCGACCGGCGAATTGGCGAACGCTTGTCCGGCGAACATCGCGCCAACCAGCATGGCTTCGCGAGCGGCGCGATTGTTGCCGTCGTGACAGGCGCTCAGCAGATTGCGCGAGAGTAACGCCAGCGCTTTCACGGCGAGCGTGTCCGAGATCGGATTCTTCAAATGGGCGGACGTATACGCTTCGATCGCGTGCACCATCGCGTCGATGCCTGTGGCGGCCGTGGCCGCGCGGGGTAGACCGAGCGTGAGTTCCGCGTCCAGAATCGCCAGATCCGCAAAAAGCTGCGGCGAGACAACCCCCATCTTCGTCGTTTCGCCTGTCGTCACGATCGACACGGCCGTCACTTCCGAGCCCGTACCGGCCGTCGTCGGCATCTGCACCAGCGGCAGGCGCGTGCCTGTCACCTTCTTGATGCCATACATCTCCTTGAGCGATTGCGCGCCAGGCAGCAGCACCGCAAGCAGCTTCGCCACATCCATCGACGAGCCGCCGCCCAACCCCAGCACGATCTCCGCGTCGGCAGCGCGAGCGCGTTGGGCCGCTTCCAGCACCACATGCTCCGGCGGGTCGGCGATCACATCGTCGATCACCGACACCTGCCAGCCATGCCTGGCGAGATCCGCCAGTGCCGGGGACAGCAAGCCGCTCTTGTGTAGAAAGCCGTCCGTCACCACACACAAACGCGTGCCCGTCGGATATTGCTCGCGCAGCAATGCCCCCAGACGACGCGCTGCGCCAAATTCCACAACGACGGTCGGAACCGTCTGGAAACGAAAAGCGTTCATGGCCGATATCCTCGTGAGACCTTCACTACCGCGTGCGCGACAAGCCTGCCGCGATCTATCCGGTCGATGCGGTTGACGTCGGCGGGCGCCGCGCCGCGCGCCACCGAACGATGCGAGCCTGAGCGTGAGCCTGATCCTGAACCTGATCTGTTACCCAGCCATCACAATTGCAGGCACAGGTACTTCATTTCGAGGTATTCCTCGATGCCATAACGCGACCCCTCGCGACCCACCCCCGATTGCTTGATGCCGCCGAACGGCGCCACCTCATTCGAGATCAGGCCGGTGTTCAGCCCCACCATGCCGTACTCGAGCGCCTCTGCCGTGCGCCATGCCCGTGCGATGTCGCGCGTGTACAAATAAGCCGCGAGCCCGAACTCCGTATCGTTCGCAAAGGCGACGGCGTCCGCGTCGTGCGTGAAACGGAACAGCGGCGCGACCGGACCGAAAATTTCCTCACGCGCCACGCGCATTTGCGAAGTGGCCTCCGCAATCACCGTCGGAGTGTAATAAGTGCCGCCCAGCGCGTGCGCGGTGCCGCCCACCAGCAGGCGAGCGCCGCGCGACTTCGCGTCGTCCACCAGCGCCACGACCTTCTCGACCGCCTTGCCCTCGATCAGCGGGCCGACCACCACGCCGTCTTCCAGACCGTTGCCCACCTTCATGCCCGCCACGCGCTTGGCGAATTTTTCGGCGAAGGCGTCGTAAATGCCGTCCTGAATATAGAAGCGAT
The DNA here is from genome assembly GCF_026802345.1 of Pandoraea sp. XJJ-1. Taxonomy (NCBI): domain Bacteria; kingdom Pseudomonadati; phylum Pseudomonadota; class Betaproteobacteria; order Burkholderiales; family Burkholderiaceae; genus Pandoraea; species Pandoraea sp. XJJ-1. Next base: position 3,832,455 of record NZ_CP113827.1, on the reverse strand, counting down.
TCGCACATACACAAGTCTGCCCGCCATTGCGGTACTTCGCCGCGATCGCGCCGTCAACGGCGGCGTCGAGGTCGGCATCGTCGAACACGATGAACGGCGCATTGCCCCCCAGCTCCAGCGACATGCGCTTGACCGTCGGCGCACACTGCGCCATCAGCAGTCGGCCCACCGCCGTGGACCCCGTGAACGACAACTTGCGCACCCCCGGATGCGACGTCAACACACCCCCCACCGCGCGTGCGTCGCCCGTTACCACCTGGAACACACCGCCCGGAATGCCGGCGCGGTGCGCCAGCTCGGCCAGGGCAAAAGCGGAGAGCGGCGTCAGTTCCGACGGCTTCACCACAATCGCGCAGCCCGCGGCCAACGCCGGGGCCACCTTCCGCGTAATCATCGCTGCCGGGAAATTCCACGGCGTGATCGCCGCGCACACGCCGACCGGTTGCTTGAGAGTGACCAGACGCTTGTCCGAGGCGGGCGTGGCGAGCACGTCGCCATCCACACGCTTGGCTTCTTCCGCAAACCACTCGATGAAACTCGCCGCATAGGCGATCTCGCCACGCGCCTCCGCCAGCGGCTTGCCCTGCTCGCGCGTCATCAGATACGCCAGGTCGTCCGTGTTGGCGACCATCAGATCGAACCAGCGGCGCAAGACCGCAGCACGTTCCTTGCCAGTGCGCGCGGCCCACGGCTTTTGCGCAGCTTCCGCGGCCGCGACGGCCCGCGTCGTCTCCGCCGCGCCGAGTTCCGGCACCTTGGCCAGGACTTCACCGGTGGCCGGGTCCAGTACGTCGAGCGTCTTGCCGCTGTCGGACGCAATCCATTGGCCATCGACCCAGGCGAGTGTCTTGAAGAGGGAGGTGTCTTTAAGTTGCATGGCAGTTGGCCGGGCTCGCCGGCAGTTCCGGTTGGGGAAACGACGCACGGCAGTCTCTCGAATTGCCGCTTGCCGTTCCATCTATTGAACGATATTCTATGTATTGAACCTCATTCTACGTAGCGAACGTTTTCCGTGCAACTCAGGGTTTTCCGAAGGCGGCATTCCCATCACTTGCCCGTACCCTACGGGCGGCGTAGCCCGCCCCGATCCATTTCGACCCTTCTGAAGCCGATTTCCGATTCATGCCCAAGCGCAAACTTGATATCCCCGCCAACGAAGCCCGCGACGGCGAACCGCTCAAGACCACCGCGCCCGCTGTGGTGCGCGCCGTACGCATCCTCGATGTGATTGCGGCGGCGGCCGAGCCGATCGCGCTGGCCGATCTGGCGAGGGAGACGGGCGTGCCCAAGAGCACACTGCACGGCCTGTGCGACACGCTGGTCAAGTTGCGGCTCGTGAAGCGCCACGCCAATGGCGGCATGACGATGGGCTCGTACGTGATGGGATGGGCGAATGCGTTCCTGTCGCAGACCCACGTCACCGAAGAATTTCGCGCGGTCTGGGAGGCGTCGTCCGCCTTCGAGCAGGAGACCGTCACGCTGTCTGTGCTCGATGGCACCGACGTGATCTATCTCGCCTGTCACAACGGCAATCGGCCGCTCGGCGTGACCTTCCGCATCGGCATGCGGTTGCCCGCGCCCTACACGGCGACCGGCAAGGCCATGCTCTCGACGCTGCCGGCGGATGAGGCCGCCGATCTGCTCGCCGGTGCCTGGCCCGCGCCGCTCACGCGTGCCAGTGTGGCGACGTATGCGGCGTTGGCCGAAGAGATGGCGCAGGCGCGTCGCGATGGCTACTCGATCGACAACGGGCAGATGCGCGAAGGCATGATCTGCTTCGGCGCACCGGTATTCGATGCGAGCGGTGAGCGCGCCGTCGCGGGGCTCGCCGTCAGTTTCGTCACGAACGACATCGACCTGGCAACGGGCCGGCGCCTCGGGCGCCAGATTCGCGAACTGGCCGATCAGTTGTCGGTACGACTTGGAGCGTCGGCGCGACGCTGAGACATTGCGCCGGTATGGTGCTAACCGTCCTGCGTCCTGCCGCGTTGCTGTCGGACCGGTTGGGAACCCCGTTGGCGATCGATTCCGGAGTGATCCTGGATTGATTTCGAAGTAATTTGAGACCAACTTCCGACGTCACCGGACAAAGAGGCTCGTTTTTCCTTCGGACTTATCCCAAATTCGGCGGCAAAAAAGGCGCGAGTTTGCGCAGGGATCTCGTTGATTTGTGGCGTGGCGAGCCCGTCCAGGGCGCAGGGTTACCGGATCGCCTCGATCCGGAAGGGAGCACGGCCCGACCTGCCGTCAGCGGCGTGCCATCTTCCTGTCAGGTACGTGATGACTGGCCGACAGCGTGGCGTCGCCGTTCGATTGTTATCGTTGGCGGAACAGTCATGTTCGATTCTGCCGGCTATTCCCCTAGGGTTTTCACTGGCATCATTTGGCCTTGACCGATGTCCAGACAAGCCAGCGGAAGCGCGGGGAAGCGCGATCCGGGCGGTGCCATGGGGCGGACATCCATTCGGGAAGCACTACGCCATGTCCAATATCGCAATCGTCTATTACTCGCAAGGCGGCGCGACCGCCATGATTGCGCATTCCGTCGCCCAAGGGGTCAACGACGCCGGTGCGCATGCGCAATTGCTCAGCATCGAGCCGCATCAATTCATCGACGGGCAGTGGCACGACGAGGCCATGCTCATGCGCCTGGCTTCGGCGGACGCCATTATTTTCGGCGCCCCGGCCTTCAAGGGCGGCATCGCCGCGCCGTTCAAGGCGTTTGTCGATGCGACGACCGGCATGTGGCGCCTGCTCGGCTGGCGCAACAAAGTCGCTGGCGGGTTTTCGTTCAGCTATCGTCCCGGCGACGACAAGCGCGACACGCTGGACTACTTCGCGGCGCTCGCCGCGCAGCAGGGCATGTTGTGGGCCGATGCCGACGACGGCGAGATTGCGCCGCGCGCGAGCGCATCCCTGCAACCGCTCGCCAGTTTTCCGGCCGTCACGGCACCCGGAGGGGATGTCGATGCCGCCTACGCGCTAGACCCGGTGGACGTGATCGCCGGCAAGCAATACGGTCGTCATGTCGCGGCGCTCGTCGCGCGTCTGGCCGGCGAGGTGCTCGAGTCACCGGCCGTGCTGGCACGTCGCGCACGCGAAGCGGCCGAGCGCCGACTGTGATCGGAATCGGCAGCGTCTGAGCGCTGTCGATGCGTGTCAGACGGCCGCTCGAATTCAGTTGCTCGGCGCGCCTTGCGCCGGTTCGGCGTGGATTTGCAACACGGCGTCGCGTTTGGCGAGCAGATGCTTGCGCAGGATGTCGCCGAGGCGTTTGCCGTCGTGCTTTTCCAGCGCGTCGATCATCTGCTCGTGCTCGGCAATGGCGCGATCCCATTTGTCCGCGTGGAAGTTCGAGCGAAAACGCAGCGCCATCAACCGGCGGTTGATCGCGACATAGGTCTGGCGCAACGCCCCGTTGCGCGCGGCTTCATTGATGCGATCGTGAATCGCCTGATTGCGTGCGTAATAGCCCGGCAAATCCTGCTGCGCGCGGCACGCGAGCATCGCATAGTGCAGCGCCTTGATTTCGGCCAGCTCGACCGGCGTCATCCGTTCGGCGGCCAACTCGCCTGAAAACGCTTCGAGCGCGCTCATCAGCTCGAACATCTCCCGGATTTCCTTCTCCGTCATGCGGGCAACACTTGCCCCGCGATTCGGCGCAATCTCGATCAGTCCCTCGGCGGCCAGCACTTTGAAGGCCTCGCGCAGCGGCGTGCGCGAGATGCCTAGCGTCTCGCACAACTCCCGTTCATTGAGTTTCACGCCCGGCGATAGCACGCCCTCGATGATGAGCTTGCGCAGGTGCTCGACGACCGTGTCGTGCAAGCGCAGGCGCTCCACTCGGGGAATGTCTGGGGCGGCAATCGTCGACGTGTTTTCCATGCTTTGCATTCAAAATCCGTAAATCTCTATGGTCGTGATTGTAACGTATGGCGCGACGCGCTCGTGTCTCTAGGGTAAACGACTGTATTAAAACGGCTTCCTGCCTCTTGCGAAAGTAGCGTGCTCTGCTAAAGTATTTTGCATGCAAAATTCAAAATAGAATTTTCAAGAGGAGAAAGACGTTCATGCTGAAGCTTGATTTTCATCCCTCGGGCCGCCATTTCCTGCAAATTCCAGGCCCCAGCCCGGTGCCCGATCGCATTCTGCGCGCCATGAGTTACCCGACGATCGATCATCGCGGCCCGGAATTCGGCGCGCTCGGCCGCAAGGTGCTCGCCGACATCAAGAAGATTTTCAAGACCGAGCAGCCGGTGGTGATCTACCCGGCATCGGGCACCGGTGCGTGGGAGGCGGCGCTGTCGAACACGCTCTCGCCGGGGGATTCTGTGCTGATGTTCGAGACGGGGCATTTCTCCACGTTGTGGAAGAAGATGGCCGAGAGTCTCGGCTTGAAGCCCGAGTTCATCGGCCTGCCGGGGACCGACGGCTGGCGCCGCGGGGTGCAGCCCGACATGATCGAAGCGCGTCTGCGCGCCGACACCGGGCACGCGCTCAAGGCCGTGTGCGTGGTGCATAACGAAACCTCGACGGGCGTCACGTCCGACATCGCGGCCGTGCGCCGTGCCATCGACGCGGCCGGACATCCCGCGCTGTTGCTCGTCGACACGATTTCGGGCCTGGGCTCGGCCGATTACCGTCATGACGAATGGGGCGTGGACGTCACCGTCTCGGGCTCGCAAAAGGGACTGATGCTGCCGCCGGGCATCAGCTTCAACGCGGTCTCGACCAAGGCGCTCGACGCCGGTCGCCACGCAAAACTGCCGCGCGCGTTCTGGGGCTGGCAAGACATCATCGAAGCGAACAAGAACGGCTACTGGCCGTATACGCCGAATACGAACCTGCTGTATGGCCTGTCCGAAGCGCTCGACATGATCTTCGAGGAAGGGCTGGACAACGTGTTCGCGCGCCACCAACGCCTGGCCGAAGCCACGCGCCGCGCGGTGCGCGCGTGGGGGCTGGAGATTCAGTGTCAGGACCCGTCGGTCTACAGCCCGGTGCTCACCGGCGTGGTCATGCCGCAAGGCGTGGACGCCGACGACGTGCGCAAGCGCATCTACGAACGTTTCGACATGTCGCTGGGGCAGGCGCTGGGCAAGATTCGGGGCACGATGTTCCGCATCGGGCATCTGGGCGACTGCAACGACCTCACGCTGATGGCAACGCTTTCGGGGTGCGAAATGGGGCTGCGGATGTCCGGCGTGAAACTCGCCGGGTCAGGCGTGGTTGCCGCAATGGACTACCTGGCGCAAGCGCGGGACACGCCGTCGCTCAAGGTGGCCGCCTGAGGCGTCGTCGTCGCAGGGACTGGGAGATGGGGGGCCGCCAACGTCTGGGGCGCCCCTGCAGTGAACGCTTGATCTGTCCTTCAGACGGCACGGGGCCACACCATAGAAGGGCCCCGGCCGCCGCAACACCTTTTGCGCCGCCGGCATGTTGCCGGCGCGCTTCACAGGCTGTTTCAGGAGACATGCAATGAAGCTTTTCAGAGCGACCCGGGTCGTGCTGGTGATGCTATGCGTCATGTATTTCATCACCTATCTCGATCGCGTCAACGTCAGCACGGCCGCGGCCGGCTTCGGCAAGGAATTCAATCTCAACAAGACGGAAATCGGTCTCGTCTTCTCGGCATTTGCCTACCCCTACCTGGTCTTTCAAATCATTGGTGGCTGGGTGAGCGATCGCTTCGGAGCGAAGCGTACGCTGCTCGTGTGCGGTGCGTTGTGGGCGGTCGCGACGATCCTCACCGGCATGGCGGGTGGTCTCGTCACGCTGTTACTCGCGCGCCTGCTGCTCGGCCTTGGCGAGGGCGCCACGTTCCCGGCCGCCACGTCGGCCATGTCGCGCTGGGTCGCCAAGGAGAAGCGCGGCTTTGCGCAGGGCATCACGCACGCGGCCTCGCGCATCGGTAACGCCGTGGCGCCCGCCGTCGTCGTGTTCATCATGGCCACGCATGGCTGGCGTGAGTCGTTCTATCTGTGCGGGATCGTGAGTCTGGTCTGGGTCGCGGTGTGGGGGCTCACGTTTACCGAGCGCCCGCAGGATCATCCGCGCATCACGACCGAAGAACTCGCCCTGTTGCCGCCGGTGAAAGCCAAGCGCGCGTCGTTGCCGTGGGGACCGCTCTTCAAGCGCATGATGCCGGTCACCATCGTGTACTTCTGCTACGGCTGGACGCTTTGGCTCTTCCTGTCGTGGATTCCCCAATACTTCCTGCACAGCTACGACCTCAATCTGAAGAAGTCGGCGCTGTTCGCCTCGAGTGTATTCTTCGCCGGTGTGCTCGGCGATACGTTGGGCGGTATCGTGACCGACAAACTGTACGAGCGCACCGGCAGCCTGAAGCGCGCACGTAGCTGGATGGTGTCGATCTGCATGCTGCTCACGCTGCTCTCGCTTGTGCCGATGCTGTTCACGCACCAACTGTATGTGTCGGTGGCATGCCTGGCGTTCGGCTTCTTCTTCGCCGAGATGACGATCGGGCCGATGTGGTCGATTCCGATGGATATCGCGCCGGAACACTCGGGCACGGCCAGCGGCATGATGAACACCGGGTCGGCACTGGCGGCGATTCTCTCGCCGGTGATCTCGGGGTATCTCATCGATCGCACGGGCAACTGGGAATTGCCGTTCGTCGGCAGCATGATGCTCATGGCCCTCGGTGTCGTGCTGGCCTTCCGCATGCAGCCCGAGAGCAAATTCTCCCTCGACGGCGATGCCGCCGCAGCGAGCAACACCCGTCAGGCCGTCTGACTTGCGCATAACTCCTGCCGGGCCGGCGTCACGCCTGCCCGGCAGGATCGTCTCGCCCCGATTTGCCCTGGGTCCGTCCTGTCCAACACCCGCAACGTCATGAATTCCCAATCGAACTCTCGCGCGAACGCGCATCCGAATCTCGTCGGCCAGCCCGTGCCTCTGATGCCAATGCAGCGCGGTGGCGTTGCGCTCACGCCGTTGCAGGACCGTCTGCGTCGCGAGCTGCGCGGCGATGTGTGCTTCGATCGCGCGAGCCGTGGCCGCTACGCGACCGATGCGTCGATCTATCAAATTTTTCCGATCGGCGTGGTGGTGCCGCGCGATCAGGACGATCTGATCGTCGCCCTCGATATCGCGCGCGACCTGCGCGTACCGGTGCTCGCGCGCGGCGCGGGCACGAGCCAGTGCGGCCAGACCATCGGCGAGGCGCTTGTCATCGACAACAGCAAGTGGCTGGGCCGCGTGGTAGCGTTCGACGCCGTGGCGCGCACGGTCACCGTCGAGCCGGGCATCGTGCTCGATCACCTGAACGCGTGGCTCAAGCCGCACGGCCTGTGGTTCCCGGTGGACGTGTCGACGGCCGCGCAATGCACCGTCGGCGGTATGACGGGCAACAACTCGTGCGGCTCGCGCTCCCTCGAGTACGGCAACATGGTGCACAACGTGCTGAGCATCGATGCCGTGCTGGCCGACGGCGCGCAACTGCATTTCGGCGCGCTCCATTCGCCGCCCACCGACGCCCGCACGCAGGCGATTCTCGCGAGCGTGCACGCCATTGCCATGCGCGAGCGCGAGGAATTGCGCGAGCGTGTGCCGCGCGTGCTGCGGCGTGTCGCGGGCTACAACCTCGATCTGTTCGACTGCCTCAACCCGCGCGCCTATACGGACGACGGCGTCGCCAACCTGTCGCATCTGCTGGTCGGCTCGGAAGGCACGCTGGCGTACAGCCGCCAGATCACGCTCAAGCTCGTGCCGCTGCCGGTGCACAAGACGCTGGGCGTGGTGAACTTCCCCACGTTCTATCAGGCGATGGATCTCACACAGCACATCGTCAAGCTGGGGCCGGTGGCGGTGGAACTGGTCGACCGCACGATGATCGACCTGGCGATGGACAACCCCGCGTTCTGTCCCGTGATCGAGACGGCGCTCGTCGGCGATCCGCAAGCGATTCTGCTGGTGGAATTCGCGGGAGACGACGCCGGCGCGCTGCGTGCCAGGCTCGACGATCTCGCCACGCTCATGGCGGATCTCGGGTTGCCGGGCGTCGTGGTGAAGATGCCCGACGCGGGGCCGCAGAAAGCGCTCTGGGAAGTGCGCAAAGCGGGCCTGAACATCATGATGAGCATGAAGGGCGATGGCAAGCCGGTGTCGTTCATCGAAGATTGCGCGGTGCCGCTGGAACACCTTGCCGAATACACGCGGCGTCTGACCGAAGTGTTCCATCGCAACGGCACCGAGGGCACATGGTATGCGCATGCGAGCGTGGGCACGCTGCACGTGCGGCCGATCCTGGACATGCGTCGCGACGGCGCCGTGAAGATGCGTGCCATCGCCGAAGAGGCGGCGGCGCTCGTGCGCGAATACAAGGGCGCCTATTCGGGCGAGCACGGCGACGGGCTGTGCCGCGGCGAGTGGGTGGCGTGGCAATACGGTCCGCGGCTGAACGCGGCGTTCGGCGAAATCAAGCAACTGTTCGATCCGGACAATCGCTTCAACCCGGACAAGATGGTTCGTCCACCGAAGATGGACACGCGCGAGTTGTTTCGCTTCGCACCCGGCTACGCCGCCCAACCGATCGCGCCCGCGCTCGACTGGACGGCGTGGAACGTACAGCGCAACGCGCTGACCGGCGAGCAGACGGCGCCCGGCACAGGCATCGATGCCACGCACGGACTCGCGTCGGCCGTCGAGATGTGCAACAACAACGGGCACTGTCGCAAGTTCGACGCGGGCACGATGTGTCCGAGCTACCGCGTCACGCGCGATGAACAGCACGTCACGCGCGGACGTGCGAATACATTGCGTCTGGCCGTGTCGGGGCAATTGGGCGAAGCGGGGCTCGCCAGCGACGAAGTCAAGGCGGCGCTCGATCTGTGCGTGTCGTGCAAGGGCTGCAAGCGCGATTGCCCGACAGGCATCGACATGGCGCGCTTCAAGATCGAGGCGCGTCACGCGCGGGCCAAGCGTCACGGCGTGTCGCTGCGCGACAAGTTGATCGCCTATCTCCCGCGCTACGCCCCATGGGCCAGCCGCGTGGGCGGTCTGCTCGATGCGGCGCAGCGGCTGCCGGGCAGCAACGCGGCGAAGCGCTGGCTCGGCCTGGCGCCGGAGCGCTCGCTGCCGGCGCTGAAGGCTTCGTTCCTGGACCATCAGGTGCCGCTGGCGGACCCGAGCGCGGGAGATTCGGCGGGGCTGCGCCAGGTGCTGCTGTTCGTCGACACGTTCAACAATTACATGGAGCCGGAGAACGCGCGCGCCGCGAAGCGCGTGCTCGAAGCCGCCGGGTACACCGTTCACGTGAATCGGCGGGCGGGCGAGCGGCCGTTGTGCTGCGGTCGCACGTTCCTCGCGGCGGGGCTCGTGGATGAGGCGAAGGCGGAGGCGCGGCGCCTGCTCGACGCGCTGATGCCGTTCGTCGAGCGCGGCGTGCCGATCGTGGGCCTGGAGCCGTCGTGCCTGCTGTCGCTGCGCGACGAGGTGCTGAGCTACGGTTTTGGCGATGCGGCCCGCAAGTTGGCCGACAACGCGTTTCTCTTTGAGGAATTTCTGGTTCGTGAGAAGACGGCGGGGCGCTTCGACGTCGCCTGGCGCGCGCTGCCCGACGGTGTGGGCGAAGCCCTGGTGCACGGGCACTGCCATCAGAAGGCGTTCGACGCGTTCTCGCCCGTCACGGCGGTGCTTGGATGGGTGCCGGGGCTGAAGGTATCATCGATCGAATCGTCATGCTGCGGCATGGCGGGCAGTTTCGGATACGAGGCCGAGCACTATGACACGTCGCGAGCGATGTCCGAATTGACGCTATTGCCGGCGGTCAGACAGCGCGGCGAGAATGCCATTGTGGTTGCCGACGGCACCAGTTGCCGGCATCAGATCCACGATGGCGCGCAGACGCAAGCGCTTCATGTGGCATGTGTGCTGGACCGCGCGCTGCCCGCGTGAATGCCGTTTTTTTGCAAATGCCTTTCAAAGGATTGTGATGCCCGATTCGGACAATACGGCTTCGGCCTCTTCGGACTCTTCGGACTCTTCGGACTCTTCGAGCGCCTCCTCCGGGCGTCTTGCGGTGCCGCCGGTCGCCCGTGTGGGAGATTCGCTTGCCCAGGTGGCCACGCCGTCCTTGCTGCTCGATCTCGACGCCTTCGACGCGAACGTCGCGCGCATGGCGAGCGCGGCCGCCGCGCGCGGGGTGGCGGTGCGTCCGCATGCCAAGGCGCACAAGTGCGCCACGATCGCCCAGGCGCAGATGGCGGCGGGCGCGGTGGGCATCTGCTGTCAGAAGCTCACCGAGGCGATTCCGTTCGTCAACGCGGGCATCGGCAGCATCCACATCAGCAACGAGTTCGTTGGCGAAGCCCGTGTGGCGCTGGCCGTGGCGATGGCCGCGCGCGTGACGCTGTCCGTGTGCGTGGACGACGTGCGTCAGGTGGCGCCGCTCGGCAAGGCGGCACAGCGCGCCGGTGTGCGCATCGCGGTGTTGCCCGAGGTCGATGTGGGGCAGGGGCGTTGCGGTGTCGATTCGACGCAGGCGGTGGGCAAGCTGATCGACGCGATCGATCATTACGAAGGGCTGCGCTTCGGCGGGTTGCAGGCGTATCACGGCAGTGCGCAGCATGTCGATGGCTGGCTCGCGCGACGCGACACGGCACGGCTTGCCGCCGATCGTGCGGCGGACTATGTGCGCTTTCTGGAGGCGCGCGGCATCATCTGTCCTGTGGTGACCGGCGGCGGGACCGGCACGGCCGAGTTCGACATCGAGAGCGGCGTTTATACGGAGGTTCAGCCTGGCTCGTATGTGTTTATCGACGGTCATTATGGCTCGCTGGAATGGCGCGGCGACTGGCGCTTTCGTCATGGGCTCTTTCTCGCGTCGACGGTCATGAGCACGGCGCGCGCGGGCATCATCGTTTGCGACGCGGGACTCAAGAGTGTGGCGACCGATTCCGGGTTGCCTCGCTTCTGGTCGTCGCAACAGGCGGGCCAGCCGCAATACCGCACGGCGTCGGACGAGCATGGCGTGCTCGAACTGGCGTCGCCCGACGAGGACGGCGCTCCCTGGCTCGGCGAGCCGATCCTGCTTGTGCCGGGACATTGCGATCCGACGGTCAATCTCTACGACCGATACGTCGCGGTGCGACACGGACGAGTCGAAGGGCTATGGCCTATCGAGGCGCGCGGACTCAGTCAGTGAGCGCGAGCGCGGCATGGCCGATCGGGATGGACGCCGATACGTCGCGTCCGCGCCAAATATTTTGGGGTGGGGGCTTCCCAACCTTCGAAAACCGCGCTATAGTCTCACTTCTTCGCCGTACGGGGGTATAGCTCAGCTGGGAGAGCGCTTGCATGGCATGCAAGAGGTCAGCGGTTCGATCCCGCTTACCTCCACCAAAACGGAAGACTTTATGTCCCCTTCGTCTAGAGGCCTAGGACATCACCCTTTCACGGTGAGTACAGGGGTTCGAATCCCCTAGGGGACGCCAGATTTACCGGCGTGACTCTCGGAGCTTTCCGAAAGCACGACGCTCAATCGGTTGTCGACAAACGCGCTTGGCTTCATCGCCAAGCGCGTTTTGTTTTTCTGCGGTGGATTGCGCGTGCATCCACGGCATGCGATGCGGCAATCGCAGACGCGAACGCACGCAATGGCCGTCGCGCTTAACGCACCGGCGAACTCGCCCGCTTCCCCACCACCGTTTTCCACGGGCGCACGCGCCACGACTTCACCAGTCCATGGGCTACGTAGGGATCGGCGTTCGCAAACGCTTCCGCCGCAGCCGGCGAGTCGCCTTCGAAGAGTAGGGCGGCCGTGTCGACGGGGGATTCCAGGGCGCCGGCCAGGAGCAGTTCGCCGCGTTCGGCCGCTTGCCATGCGAGCGCCAGATGCGCGTCGCGGTACTGACCTCGCCGTTCGAGATAATCGTCGACGAGGTCGTAGGTGAGCAGGTAATGCATGGTCATGCCTCCGTTGAGTTCGCTGCCGTACCGCGTTCATTATCCGCAAAACGCCGACGGCAGGGCAGAGGGCTACGCGTGACGCACCGCTACCCCGTAAGTGCTCACTATGCGTTGGTCCTGCTCCCTCGCGGAAAACGCTTCCCACATCAAGCCGTTGCAATCGGTGCTGCTCGAGTATTCCGGGGCGGCGTCGTCCTCGAAGCCGACGTGTCGCAGTTCTCCGGCGCGTGACGGCGATTGATTGATCGAGAAGTTCAGCAGATCGGTGCGCCACATGGCGTACGCACCCGACACGACAGCCGTTGGCGGCTGACCGAGACGGACCGAATAGTCCTGGATGGACTCGTCGAGATCGCGCACGGCGAGTGCGATGTGGAAGCGCTTCATAGGGTCTCCTGACGGTAAGCATAGCGATGCATCGACGCGGGGCAGTGTGAGTGCCCGCTCGCGTGGCAAGCGGAGCGTCGATGAAGCCCATCATAGAGCGCGTTGGAAGGCCCAGCCAGACGAGCCGCTATCCCGGTATTCAACGTAATGGGGTATGTCGCCGCTCCCGATAGAGCGCCCGACGACAACGCCGGGCGTTACGTGAGCGGGCGCTTACTGGGGCCGCTGGAAATCGTTCTCGATCCACGCGCGGGCGCTGTGGCGCGAGAGCTTGAACGTAGGCGGCACCTTGACCGACGCGACGGTTTCGCCGAAACGGTCGACAGCGCTCAGCACAGCGTGGGGGTCGTAGTCGTCGGGCACGATGTCGAGCGTGACGTCGATGTCGCCGTCGGGGCCGTCGACGCTCACGCGCTTGTGCAACTGGGCGCGCAACTGCTGTTCGTGACGGCGCAGCACTTCGTCGGCCGTTTTCACCAGCGTGTGGAAAGCGCCAACATCGAGCGGCTTCGGATTCTTCTTGTCACGCCCCATGGTCCAGGGACCGACGAGCGCCGGCTCGGATTCGCCGTCCTTGTACATGGCGACCGCCCAGCCGTCGTCGTCCTCGTTCTTGACGACCTTGGCCGTCCATCCGTCGTCGCGCCAAAGGCGGGCGTCGTGGATGGCATCGCCGCTATCGGCGGAGTTCTCGGTCGGAAGAAGGTTGGCGGGGGTGGCAGTCACTGGCGAAGATCGGTGCGTGGGGATGGGCGGATGATGGTGCGAGGCGCGTCGAAGCGCACGGCTGAAGGATGCGATTTTACCGCGTCCGGCCAAAGCGCGGACGCATTCGCTGCGCTGCGTAGGCAAACGCGTGATGCCAGCGTCAACCGCTCACTCGTTGGCGATCGCCAGCGCCACGAGCAGCAGCACTGGCAGCACCACGCACCAGAACCCCGTGCCGTGATACGCGAAGCCGCCGAAAACGGCCCCGACAGCGAACGCCGCCAAGGCGGGAATCATCTTGCGCAGACGCGCTCGCACGGCGTTGTCGTCGCTGCAATGACCGCTCGCCAACTCGACGATATCGATCACGATTTGCGTAGTGTTGCCGGTCATGATCGTGGTGGGGGCCAGATCGGCGAGCACCAGGCGCCCGACGGCATTCTGGATCGCGAGGGCAGCCACGCCGAACATGCCCGACAGAATCGCCAGCGGCGCATCGGCCGAGATGATGGGTTGTGCCGCCATGCCAACGATCATGAAGCCGAGCAGCAGCAACGTTTGCACCACGAGCAGCCGCCGCAGCGGCCGTCGTTCCGTTCGCGAGAAGCGCTGCACCACGAGTTTCACCAGCGCGACGACGATGACGAACACGGGCAGTGCCAACAGTTTGGCCAGCACGCCGACATGGGTGCTCGCGACCAACTGCACGCCGATCATCACGAAGTTGCCGGTCACGTGCGCGGTGAACAGTCCGAACAACGCGATGAAGCCTACGACGTCGATATAGCCCGCCACGAAGGCGAGTGTCATGCCGATGGCCGTGGGTTTGGCAAAGTGGCTCACCCACGTGCGCGCAACGGTGGCGGCCTCGGTCGGCGTGGGGATGTGGCGGGGGGCACCCATGGCAGCTCCTCTGTCGACTTGCATGGCAGGTTTTGCGCATCCGGTTCGGCATGCGAGGCAAGCGCAGGCAGGCACGGTGTGCGAGTGAAGCATATCACCGCCGTATGCGGGACGATCGCGCGGTGACACCGCGCAGCGTCGATCCCGCAGGCGATCGCGTCACCGTTTCCGTGAGGCGTCGGCGTGCCCGGCGAGAATGTTTCGGGGCTGATAGCATGTCTTATCGCACGTTTCGAGTGCGCTCACCGTCATGCCAAACTTCGAGGAGCCTTCCGATGTCGATCTCTCTTTATCGCGCCACCGTCCCGGTCTATCTGCGTGGCCTGACCGTCATGGCCGACTACCTGCAGAAGGCGCGCGCGCATTGCGAAGCGAACGCGCTCGACCCGGCGACGATTCTCAAGGCGAAGCTCGCCCCCGATATGCTCGACTTCGTGGCGCAAGTGCAGCGCGTGAGCGACACGGCCAAGTTCGCGGTCGCGCGAATCACGGGCGTGGAGTCGCCGAAGTTCGACGACAACGAGACGACGTTCGACCAACTGCGCGATCGCGTCGCGAACACCGAGGCGTTTATCGCCGGTATTCTCGAAGATCGATTCGATGGGGCCGAGTCGCGACAGATCACCCTGAAGTTCAAGGACCATCAGACGACGATGGACGCGGTCGACTATCTGTTGAAGTTCGCATTGCCGAACTTCTATTTTCATGTCACGACCACGCACGACATTCTGCGCGCGCAAGGCGTGGCGGTCGGCAAGGCGGATTATCTCGGCCCGTACGAGACGCAGAAAATCTGACCGGCGCGTGCCGATTGGCAGCGCCGGCGGGAAACGCGCCGATGCGGGCTGACTAAAGCCGCCGCGTCAGCGCGTGGAGCCGGCACGATGCAAGCGCCTCTCGTGCATCAGGGAAGGGACGACGGCAGAGACGGCAGACGCGGTTCCATCATGGCGAGCACCGTGCGCGCGGCTTCGTCCGACGAGGCCGGATTCTGGCCCGTGACCAGCCGGCCGTCGCCGACCACATGCGATTGCCAGTTGTCGGCCTTCTCATACAACCCGCCCAGCCGTTTGAGTTCGTCTTCAACCAGGAACGGCACCACGTCGGTGAGACCGACGGCGGCCTCCTCCTCGTTGGTGAAGCCTGTGACGTGGCGCCCCCGTACGAGCGGCTCACCGTTCGCGCTGCGCACCTGACGCAGCACCCCCGGCGCATGGCAGACGAAGCCGATGGGCTTGCCGGCGCGCTCGAAAGCTTCGATCAGACGGATGGAGTTCGGGTCTTGCGCGAGATCCCATAGCGGGCCGTGGCCGCCGGGGTAAAAGACGGCGTCGTAGTCGGTGACCTTGACGTCGGCGAGCCGGAGGGTGTTCGCCAGCGCCTGCTGCGCGACCGAGTCTTCACGGAAGCGTCGCGTGGCATCGGTCTGGGCATCGGGCTCGTCGCTTTTCGGATCGAGCGGCGGCTGGCCGCCTGCGGGGGACGCCAGCGTGACCGCCAGTCCCTCGTCGATGAACACGTAGTACGGTGAGGCGAATTCTTCGAGCCAGAAACCGGTCTTCTTGCCCGTGTCGCCGAGGCGGTCGTGCGAGGTCAGCACCATCAGGATGTTCATGAATCGTCTCCTTGTCGAGTCGGCCATTCGGGCAATTCTACCCGTCATCGGGCACGCTCGCCCGCGACGGGCTCGCGCGCGTCTCTTGTGAGCAAAATTCGCAGAAAGCGGTGATCGAATTCGATTTGCGGAGCATCGGACGTCCGCTATGCTTGTGCGGATGCCGGCACCGCCCGCCGCCATTCAGCCCACGCAAGACCCTACGACCCGGCGGCGACTGCCGTCCTCAGGAGCAAGACATGCAATTGATCGGAATGCTCGATTCCCCCTACGTGCGCCGCACGGCGATTTGCCTGAAGTTGCTGGGCCTACCGTATGCGCATCACGCGCTCTCCGTGTTTCGAACGTTTGACGAGTTTGCCGAGATCAATCCGGTCGTGAAGGCCCCGACGCTCGTGACCGACGACGGCACGGTGCTCATGGACTCCACGCTGATCCTGCAATACCTGGAGACGCTGGTCGATCCGGCGCAGCGGCTTGTACCGAGCGATCCTGCCGAGCGTTTGCGCGCATTGCGCCTGACGGGCCTGGCCTTGGCGGCGTGCGAAAAGTCGGTGCAACTGGTGTACGAGCGCGAACTGCGTCCGAGCGAGAAGCGGCACGTCCCGTGGACCGATCGCGTGCGCAAACAGGTGCATGCAGCCTTTCACGCGCTGGAGGTCGAACTGGCGCAAGTGCCTATCGTGGCAACGCCGGACCGGATCGGCGAGCACGGCGTGACGATCGCCGTGGCATGGCGGTTCCATCACCTGTTGGTGCCGGAACTCGACTTCACGGCCGAGTTTCCGGAAGTCGCCAGCTTTTCCGTGCAGGCGGAAGCGCTCCCGGCGTTTCTCGAAACACCGCCGACCTGACCGACACGGCGGCGGCACACGCCCGGCGCCGGACGGCTTGCCGTCCGGCAGGCGGGGTCAGCTCTTGAGCCGGTAACCGGTCTTGAACATCCAGGCGACGATGCTCAGGAAGACGGCGAGGAAAACGAGCGTCATGCCCAGACTCACCCCGACGCTCACGTCCGCCAGCCCGTAGAAGCTCCAGCGAAAACCGCTGATGAGATACACAACCGGATTGAACAGCGTGACGGTACGCCAGAACGGCGGCAGGATGTGCGTCGAGTAGAAGCTACCGCCGAGAAAGGTGAGCGGCGTGATGATGAGCAGCGGCACGAGTTGCAGTTTCTCGAAGCCGTCGGCCCAGATGCCGATGATGAAACCGAGCAGGCTGAACGTCACGGCCGTGAGCACCAGGAACAACACCATCCATATCGGATGTTCGATGCGCAGCGGCACGAACAACGCGGCCGTGCCGAGCATGATCACCCCGAGCACGATCGACTTGGTGGCTGCCGCGCCCACGTAGGCAATCACGATCTCCATATACGACACCGGCGCGGAGAGGAGTTCGTAGATCGTGCCGGTGAAGCGCGGGAAATAGATGCCGAACGACGCGTTCGTGACGCTCTGCGTGAGCAGCGAGAGCATGATGAGGCCCGGCACGATGAACGCGCCGTAAGGCACGCCCTCGATTTCGGGAATGCGCGAGCCGATGGCCGCACCGAACACCACGAAGTACAGCGAGGTCGAGATGACCGGCGAGATGATGCTCTGCATCAGCGTGCGACGCGTGCGCGCCATCTCGAAGTTGTAGATCGCCCTGACGGCGTAGAAATTCATGGCGCGGCTCATCCTTCTTTCCTGTGCACGAGCGAGACGAAGATATCTTCGAGCGAGCTTTGCGTCGTATGCAGATCCTTCACCGAGATACCGGCGCGTTCCATGTCGCGCAGCAGGGTGGCGATGGACGTCTGCTCGATGTTGGCGTCATAGGTGAAGACGAGTTCGGTGCCGTTGGCGTCGAGCGTGAGGCCGTAGGCAGCCAGCGCCTCGGGCACGGCGCTGAGCGGCTCGGTCAGTTGCAACGTGAGTTGCTTGCTGCCCATGTGCCGCATCAGCTCGGTCTTCTCCTGCACGAGCGTGATCTGCCCGCCGGTGATGATGCCCACGCGATCGGCCATCTCCTCGGCTTCTTCGATGTAGTGCGTGGTGAGGATCACGGTCACACCGGTCTCGCGCAACGAGTTCACGAGACGCCACATGTCGCGACGCAACTCCACGTCGACCCCGGCGGTGGGCTCGTCGAGGAACAGCACGCGCGGCTCGTGCGAGAGCGCCTTGGCGATCAGCACGCGCCGCTTCATGCCGCCCGAGAGCTGCATGATGCGACTGTCCTTCTTTTCCCACAGCGAGAGCGAGCGCAGCACCTTTTCGATGTGCGCCGGATTTGCGGGCTTGCCGAACAGGCCGCGCGAGAACGAGACAGTGGCCCACACCGACTCGAACGAGTCCGTGGTCAGCTCCTGCGGAACCAGCCCGATGGCCTCACGCGCGGCACGGTAGTCCGTGACGATATCGTGACCGTCGACGGTGACCGTGCCCGAGGTCGGACGCACGATGCCGCAAATGGTGCTGATGAGGGTCGTTTTGCCGGCGCCGTTCGGGCCGAGCAGGGCGAAGATCTCGCCGCGCTGGATTTCCAGATTGATGTTCTTGAGCGCCTGGAAACCGGTCGCGTACGTCTTCGACAGATTCTGGATTGAGATCACGGATGGCATGGCGGCGACGATAGCACAGGCGTGAAGAACTTGTTGGGCACGCCGCGCGGGCGCAAAAAAGCGGGCAGCGGGGCCGTCGTCGGCGCCGATACCCGCCCACAGCAACGAAGCGAGCGGCCGGACAAGTGCCCGGCGCGCGCCGATACCTCAGCCCTTCGGCATTTCTTTCGGCACGATCACCATCCAGTTCATGCCGAAGCGGTCCTTGACCATGCCAAACGTCTTCGCGAAGAAGGTCTCGCCGAGCGGCATGTTGACCTCGCCGCCGTCGGCGAGCGCGTGGAAAGCCTTCTCGGCCGCGGCCACTTCAGCGAAGTCGACCGACAGCGAGAAGCCGTCGAACTTGGGCTTGCCGCTCACCATGCCGTCCGAGGCCATCACCATCGAATCGCCGAGGGTGAATTCGCCATGCATGATCTTGTTCTCACTTCCGGGCGGCAGCATCCCCGACGGGCACGGCTCAGGGCTCTCGCCGTAGCGCATGAGCATGCCGCGCTTCGCGCCCAGCACTTTCTCGTAGAACGCAATGGCTTCTTCGCAACGACCTTCAAAAAACAAATAGGAATGGACTTGCATGGAACGCTCCTCTCGATTCGGATAAAGGGGGGGGGCGTGGCGACACCCCGGCAGACAAGGATTACGGTGCGAACGTCATGGGTACCGACGCGTGCTCGTGCACCACGCGCCAGCGACCTTGCGTCTTGCGATAGCCCACGGTCGCGCGCACGGTGGCGCCGTGCGTCTGTCCGTCGGGGCCGGTGTTGCGAACCACATTCACACTGTGGCTGAACGCCAGATCGCCGGCGTGCACGAGATGCCACTGCGTGACTTCGAAATGGATTGGCCCGACCGTGTGGCCGAACCAACCCTCGAGCAGACGGCGATACGCCTCGGTGCCGCGATGCTCGATGGGCGGCATCACGTCGAACACGACGACGTCAGGGTCGTAATGATCGAGCAGCGTGCCGACCGACTTGCTGCGCACGGCGTCGAGCCATGCCGAATGAATCGCCCGAATGGCGGCTTCGTCGCCGTGTGCAGGATACGTCTCAACCATAGTGCCTCCTGATGTAAAGCGAGTGACTTCTGGTGGGGAACGGCAACGGCGACGATACGCCCCTGCCGCCCGGTACATCGAGACATGATGCACCGCAACTTGTCTTTGTGGACAGTGTACACAAACAATAGCAGACATAATGGACACTGTCCACAAGGGGTTGTAATGACTGAACAGGTAACAACGGCCGGCCCGGCGCGCACGACATATCGACATGGCGACCTGCGCCGGGCGTTGCTCGAGGCCGGGATTGCGCTGGCACGCGAGGGCGGGCCGGATGCGGTTGTCTTGCGCGAGGCGACGCGCCGCGCCGGGGTCGTGCCGAATGCGGCGTACCGGCACTTCGCGAATCGTCAGGATTTGCTCGACGCCGTGCGCTCGGCGGCCCTGGCCGAATTGGCGGTGGCCATCGAACTTGAGTTGGCGGCACGGGAGACCTCGGCGCTCGACATGGTTGCGCGCGCCCGCGCCGGGCTGCGTGCTGTCGGCATCGGTTATCTGCACTTCGCTCGCGCGCATCCGGGGCTGTTTCGAACGGCCTTTTCTCCGTCGGAGAATGTGCGTTCGGCGGCCGATCCGGCCAAGGCGGGGGCGAGCGGTCTCAACCCGTTCGAACTGCTGGGGGCGGCGCTCGACGGTATGGTCGCGGCCAAGCTCATCGACGCGGCACAGCGACCCGGCGCGGAGTATCTGGCCTGGGCGGCCGTGCATGGATTGTCCGTGCTGGTCATCGACGGCCCGCTGCGCGATCTGCCCGACGATCAGGTCGACGGGTTGGGGCAGCGCCTCGTCGCAATGGTCGAGCGGGGGCTATCGCAAGGGGGGGAGTGTCAGTGAGGCGCAGACAGCCGCAATGGTCGTCGCGTGGGGCATTTGCCCACCGACTTCAACAGATGGCAACGCAACATTAAATCGCCGTCAGACGTGGTGTCAGTAAGTCGGCGAGCCAGTTCATGAACACCTGGGCGCGCCGGGGCAGGTGACGGCGGTTCGCATACAGCAAGGTGACCGCCAGCGGCTGCGCTTGAAACTCCGGCAGCACGGCTTGCAGCGTGCCGTCGGCCAACAGCCCTCGCACGCCGCTCTCGGGCGCCTGAATCAGCCCGAGTCCGGCGAGGCACGCCGCTTGATAGGCGTCGGCATTGTTCACGGTCAGTACGCCTTCCATTGGCCACTGCGCATAGCGTTCGCCGTCGAAGTATTCCCAGCCCACGGGGCGAGCGCCCAGCGTCGTCGCGTAATGGATCAGTCGATGCGAGCGCAGGTCGTCGAGCGAGCGCGGTATGCCGTAGCGGGCGAGATACGCCGGGCTCGCGACGTTGATCTGCCGCATGTGGCCGAGCGGTCGCGCGATCAGCGTCGAATCGGCGACGGCGCCCACGCGCAGCACGCAGTCGAATCCTTCGCGCACGAGATCGACACGCCGATCGGTGCTCGACAGTTCAAGGCGCAGGGCCGGATGTTGCGCCAAGAAGGCGGGCAGTTGCGGAATGACGGTCGTACGCGCGAGCGTGGCAGGCAAATCGACGCGCAGACGGCCTGTCAGCGCTTCGTCGCGCGCGACGAACATCGTCTCCCACTCTTCCATGTCGGCGAGCAAATCCTGGCATCGCTCAAGGCACGCTTGGCCATCTTGCGTGAGTTGCACGCGTCGTGTGGTCCGATGCAGCAGGCGCGTGCCCAGCTTGGCCTCCAGTTGCTTGATGGCATTGGAGACGCTGGCGCGAGGCAGGCCAAGACTGTCGGCGGCCTGCGTGAAGCTGCCGGTCTGCGTAACACGCACGAAGATGCGCATGGCGTCGAGCTGATGCATGGTAAGCGACGGTCGATCCAATCGTTGATTGTTATGGAAATTTGATCAGTGTAATCAATTATTGCGGGTTTATTGGTGAAATTCGTTGCAATAACCTGTTGAACATACCGCCGCACCTCAACCTGCCGTCTGTCACCGACATCGAACGGCACGGGTGTCGATGGGGTTCAACAGGGCGTTGCCAACCGGCAAGGCCCAACGCCTTCAGGAGAAATACCATGACTCGCAAAATCGTTCTCATCACCGGTGGCAGCCGCGGCCTGGGCCGCGCGTCGGCGCTCGCAGCGGCACGTCGCGGAATCGACGTCATCCTCACCTATCGCAGCCAGCGCGCGGAAGCCGACGCGGTGGTGGCTGAGATCGTCGCGCTGGGTGCGAAAGCCGTGGCCTTGCCGCTCGACGTGTCGGATGCCTCGCAGTTCGGCCCGTTCGCCGCGCAAATCGGGCGCGTGCTGGGCGATGTCTGGCAGCGCGATACGTTCGATTTCC
Organism: Pandoraea sp. XJJ-1; assembly: GCF_026802345.1. Taxonomy (NCBI): domain Bacteria; kingdom Pseudomonadati; phylum Pseudomonadota; class Betaproteobacteria; order Burkholderiales; family Burkholderiaceae; genus Pandoraea; species Pandoraea sp. XJJ-1. Next base: position 3,810,941 of record NZ_CP113827.1, on the reverse strand, counting down.
TCGTCAACAACGCCGGAACGGGCTTGCACGCGCCATTCGTCGAGACGACCGAAGCGCAGTTCGACGAGCTCGTGCGGCTGCACCTGAAGGGACCGTATTTCCTCACGCAGACGTTGCTGCCGCTGATCTCGGACGGCGGACGCATCCTGAACGTCTCGAGCGGTCTGGCGCGATTCTCGCTGCCGGGCGCGTCGGCCTACGCGATGATGAAGGGCGGTATCGAGGTGTTTTCGCGCTACCTGGCGAAGGAGTTGGGCGCGCGCGGTATTCGGGCCAATACGGTGGCGCCGGGCGCCATCGCGACGGACTTCAACGGCGGCACGGTGCGTGACAATCAGGGCGTCAATCAGATGGTGGCCGCGAACACGGCGCTGGGCCGCGTGGGCGAGGCCGACGACATCGGCGGCATTGTGGCGGCGCTGCTGGCCGACGAGACCGGCTGGATCAATGCCCAGCGCATCGAGGCGTCGGGCGGGATGTTCGTCTGACGGCCGACGGCCTCATGGGAGCCTCAGTGAGGGGGCGGTGAGGCATCAGTGAGCGGGACGGCGTGAGCGCATCGAACCGGACCAGGCCACGGCGCCGACGATGCACACACCGCCCGCGGCCATCTTGAGCGTGGGCGAGGTGCCGAACAGCGCCCATGCGAAGGCGATGGCGTAGACCGGCTCGAGGGCGATGACGACCGCGGCCTGGCTGGCTTTGACGGTGCGCAGCGCATGGATGAACAGCGTGTAGGCGAGGGCGGTGCACACGACGCCGAGGCATGCGAGCCACCCCCATTGCGTCGCGGGGAGCGACAGTGCCTCGCGCCAGGTGAACGGGCCGAGCACGAGCAGGATGCCGAAGCATTGCCACCAACTGGCCTGCAGCGGCGAGACCTGCGCGCCCAGCACGCGATTGGACAGGGCGATAACGGCGTAGAGGGCGCCGGAGAACACTCCCCACGCGAGACCGACGGTTGCCCCGGCGCGCCAGTCGAACGCCGGGGTGACGAGCGCCAGTCCGACGCACACGAGTGCGATGACGCCCGCGTCGCCCAAGGTGGGGCGCTCGCGACGCAATGGCCATTCAAGCAGGATCACGAACGCCGGGAAGCAGGCGAAGCCGAGCGTGCCGACGGCAACGCCGCCCGCTTTGATCGCCAGGAAGAACGCGAGCCAATGCGCGCCGAGGAGCCCGCCGGCGAGGATGAGTCGCAACGCCGAGGCGGGCGAGAGCCCGCGCCACGGCGCGCCGCCCGCGACCCGCGCGGCACTGCGCATGCCCGCCAGACCTGCGAGGGCAATGACGCTCAGCGCAAGCCACGAAAAGAGGCCGCGACCGAAGACGATCATCGCGCTGCTCGCGGCAATGTGCTCGCCGAACAGTGCCGAAGCGCCGAACAACATGGCCGCGACGTGCAAGGCGATCTGCTGGCCGGCCCCGCCGTGCGGGGGCTGGCCGGCGTCGGACGTCGCGAACGTAGCGGGGGACGCGGCCTCAGGCATCGCCGGAGCGGTCGGGCACCGGGACGGCCGTGGTGTACAAGACCTGCTTGAGCGCGAAACTGGAGCGAATGTTGCGGATGCCCGGGATGCGGGAGAGCCGATCGGTGATGAGCGTCTCGTAGGCACTCATGTCGCTGACCATAACGCGCAGGAGGTAATCGGCGTCGCCCGACATCAGGTAGCACTCCATGACGTTGGGCAATGCGGTGACGGCCGTTTCGAACGCATCCAGACCGTCGCGATTCTGGTTTTCGAGCGTGACGTGGATGAAAACGTTGATGTGCAACCCGAGCCGGGACGGATCGAGCAGCGTGACGCGCTGGCGAATGTAGCCCGCCGCTTCGAGCGCTTTCACGCGCGCCAGGCAAGGCGACGGCGAGAGGTTCACGCGCGAGGCGAGTTCTACGTTGGTGAGGCGGGCGTCCGCTTGCAGCTCCCGCAAAATCTTCAGATCAATGGCGTCGAGGTCCATACCACATTGCACGCGCGCCCCGGATGAGGGTCGGCGGTCCAGTCAATTAGCCGCTCGGTCGGCGACAGTGCCGCAATACTAGCCTATTTGACACGGTTTCCGATGCGCCGGTCAGACCACCGCCCCGAAACCACCGCCGCGGCAACTGTCCGGCAGCGTCGTTTGCCAACATTCCCTTCCTGTATGGGATGGAAATGTTGTATTTCCGTGTTGTCCCGCGACGCCGATCTTCAACACTTGTTGACGATACGTGAACGTTTGTTAATATTCCGATCTTTGAATGAGAATGTTAACGATTCGCATTCAATAAATATTTCAAATCGTCACTCGGGATTTGCAGCATGACCTTCGCTTACCATCACGGCGCCTCGGGGGAGGCTGGCCGCACCGCTACGGGCAACGTCGTCGTTCCCCGAAGCCGTCTGACGCCGCTCGCGCTGGCCGCACTCCTGGCCTTTGTCGCCGCACCGGCCATCGCCCAGTCGATGGCGGCCACGTCCACGGATGGAACGACAACCGACGCCGATGCCCAAGCCACGCTCCAGGCCACAACGGTGACCGGCTCGGCCCTGCGTGAAACGCCGCAGAACCTCAAGCAGCCAGTGCAATCCGGCGCGCTTGGCTCGCGCAGCCAGCTCGATACGCCGTTCTCCACAACGGTGGTCAGCCAGGAGCAGCTCGAACAACGCCAACCCGCGAAGCTTGGCGACGTGTTCTCGACCGACGCCTCGGTGACCGACGGCAGCAACGCCTTCGATGCCTGGGCCGGCTACATCTATGTGCGCGGCATGCCGATCGACTGGCAATCCGGCTTCAAGCTCGACGGGATGCCCGTGATGACCTACGGCGTGACGATGCCGTACGAGCAGTTCGACCGCTTGGAACTGCTCAAGGGGTTGTCCGGTTTCATGTACGGCTTCGTTGCCCCGGGCGGTGTCGTCAACTATGTGACGAAAAAGCCGACGGACGAGCGCATCGCCAGCATCGATGTCGGTTTCCATTCGAACGGCATCTGGCGCGAGCATGTCGATCTCGGGGGGCGTGCCGGGCCGAACGACATGTTCGGCGCCCGGCTGAATTACACGCACGAGGAAGGCCGCACCTATTCGGACGGCAATCTGAATCGCGACACGGTGTCGCTCGCGCTCGACGCACGTTTGACGCCCGACCTGACGTGGAACTTCGGCGCGATGTACCAGGATCGCCGGGCGACAGGCACCACGCCCTCGCTCTCGACGGCGTCCTTCCAGGGCCATCAGTTGCCGGGGCCGATCAATGTGTCGAACGCGAAACTTCAGACGCAGGCCACGCATCTGAACACCATCACGCAGTTCTACACGACCGGCCTGCAATATCAGTTGAATCCGGACTGGAAGGTGTCGGCCAACTTCGGCTACAACAAGTCGACGCGCGACCGTAACGAAGCCACGCTCTATCTGCTCAACGGCGCAGGCGACTTCCGTGGCCTGAACGATCTGGGCGACGAAATCAATACGTTCCACGCGTGGCAGGTGGCGGCCGAGGGCAAGGTTCGTACGGGGCCACTCGCGCACCGGCTCACGTTCGGCTACGCATCGCAGTATCAGACGAACGACTACGCGTATCTGTACAGCCCGGTCACCGCGAACGCGTATGTTCCCTTCTCGACATACTCGGGCAATCTGTACCAGGGGGCGTCGTATCAGTTCTTTGGCGACGGCTCGACGCTCCAGGCGCAACGCGCCAGCGCCATTGAACAGCGCTCGGTCTTCGCCTCCGACACGGTACAGATCACGGATCGACTGTCGGTGCTCGGTGGCGCGCGCTTCACGAACTACAATCAGACGAACGCGCTAGGGATCTCGACCTACTCGACGAACGGTGTGTTCACGCCGACGCTCGCCATCATGTACAAGCTCGCGCCGAACACGATGACGTACGCCAGCTATGTGGAAGCGCTGGAGGCTGGCGAAGTGGTGGGGGCGACCTACGCCAACGCGGGCGCGGTGCTCAACCCGTTCAAGAGCCGTCAGTACGAGGTTGGCGTGAAGACGGAACAGGCCACATGGAGCACGACGGCGGCGCTCTTCCGCATTGAACGGGGTGCGGTATACACGAACAGCGCCAACGCGCGCGTCTCGGATGGCCAGTCGATCTACCAGGGGATCGAGTTGGCGGGGGCGGTGAAGCTGGGGCCACGGTGGACGCTCGGCGCCAGCGCCATGGCGCTCGATAGCTGGTACGCCCGTACGAACGGTTTCGACGGCAACCGGGTGGGCGGCGCGCCGCGCTTCGTGCTCTCGGGCAACGTCGAGTACAAGGTGCCTTACGTGCCGGGTCTGTCGGTCGGGGGCGATATTCGCTACAACGGTCGCACGGCGCTCAATCCGCAGAACTCGCTGACCGTCTCGGGCTATACGTTGATCAACCTCGGCGCAACGTACCGCACGCGCGTCGCAGGCAAGGACGTGACGCTGCGCGCGGCGGTGAGCAACCTGACCAACCGCAAGTATTGGGAATATCAGTACGACAACTACATCAAGCCGGCCGACCCGCGCATGGTCAGCCTGAACGCGAAGATCGACTTCTGAGCGACGTCGGACACCTGGCGAGATTTGGCCATTCATGGAGCAGCGGCTCGCAAGATTCGCTGTTTGTCTTCTTGGGCGCCGTACATGGGAGGGGGTGAAGTGGCGTCCCGGCTATGGCCTTCATTGAAAAAATCCATCGATCGATCCGATAAAACGGCTTGACTATCTATCTACTGATAGATAAAGTTCGTTTCATGAATCGCACACACACATCGCCAACGACACCGACGGTCAAGGAACAACTACTCGAGCATGCGCAGCGGTTCCTGATGACGCGGGGCTACAACGGCTTCAGCTATCGGGACCTCGCTGAGCAAGTCGGGGTCAAGACGTCGAGCATCCACTATTACTTCCCGGCCAAGGAAGATCTCGTACTCGAAGCCATCAAGGCTTACGACGCGTTGATCAAGGAAGGGCTGGCGGGCATCGACGAGGCACTGCCGCCTGCGCAGAAGCTGGCGTTGTACGCGCGAGGATTCGGGCGCATCGCGGCCGACGGGCATCGGATCTGTCTGTGCGGCATGCTGGCGGCCGACATCGAAACGCTGCCGGAGACGGTTCGCGAAGCGGTGCAGCGATTCTTCGCGTATCACGAAGCGTGGTTGGCACGTGTGCTGGCCCAGGGCGTGGCAGACGGTTCGCTCACGCTGACGTCGTCGCCCGATAGTACTGCGCGTGCGCTGTTTGCCGGGTTTCAGGGGAGCGTGATGGCTTCCCGTTTGTTCCGGGCGCCGTCGCGCCTGGAGGATGTGGTGGCGTCGGTGTGCGGCGTCGCTTGAGTTGACGCCGGCTCGCACGAGCCGGCCAGCGGATGTCAGAGGGGTCGTCGGGCCGGAAGGCAACACCGGGAAGGTGTGCCGGGCTGGGGCGATCGAAGTTTGGAAGTGAAATTCTCTACTCACCAGGAGTTCGTTATGTCGATCGAAAAAGTGCTGTACACCGCCCATGCCACCGCGACCGGAGGCCGTGATGGCCGTGCCGTGTCGTCCGACGGCGTGCTTGACGTCAAGCTGGTTGTACCCAAGGAAATGGGCGGCGCGGGCGTTGGCGGCACGAATCCGGAACAACTGTTTGCCGCGGGTTACTCGGCCTGCTTCCTGGGCGCGCTGAAGTTCGTGGCGGGCAAGGAAAAGATTGCGCTGCCCGCCGACACGAAGATCGACGGAAGCGTCGGAATCGGCCAGATCCCGACGGGCTTCGGCATTCAGGCGGAACTGAAGATCAGCGTGCCGGGCGTGGATCGCGCGACGGTCGAAGCGCTGGTACAGAAGGCACACATCGTGTGCCCGTACTCGAACGCCACGCGTGGCAACATCGACGTGACGCTGACGGTGGTCTGAGTTCGTGGCGTTCCCGGTCTCACGCGCAAGCGCGACGCCGGAGAACCCTGCGGCATAAGGCAAGGGCAGCCCGCGGGCTGCCCTTGTTCTTTTGCGACACGGCGCGCGATCCTGTCACTTCGTTTTGACTTCGACCTTGATGCCGTCGGACAGCACGGTGATGGCGCCCGGCTCGACATCGCGTCCGCCATAACGCAATTGCTCGGGTTTGAATGTATAGATCGGATACTGATTGAGTACTTGCTGGGCGAGAGAGCCACCAATGGCCGTCAATTGTTGGTCGTATGCCGGGGGCATGCCGTTCACATCCACACGCTCGACGTTCGGGTTGTCGAGCAACACGGCGCGTTTGACCGGGTCGTATTTCAGCGCGCTCGACAGGCTCAGCACGCCAGCGAGCGGCTGGCCTTGCAGCAAGACGTTCTGCAATTGCGCGTCGATCTGCGTGATGACGCGATTGGCCTGCGGGTTGAAGCCGATTTTCGGATGCGTCAGTTCGACGGACAGCAGTTGGCCGTAGTTGAGCGTGGTCGGGAAGCGCTTGCCGACGGCCGCCTCGATGTCCTGACGTGTCATCGTGTACTCGCCGGTCCAGATGTTGTACGCGGCATTGGCCGGGCGCATGAGCGGGGCGAGCGCAAGGCCGAGGAGCCCCGCCGCCGTCAGGCGCAGCGCGTCGCGGCGCGAGGTCACGGAACTGTCCGAGGTGTCGGTGGGGAGGAGGCGACGAGGCGGGCGGTAAGCGGTCATGTTACGAAGGTCCGAGGGACGGGCACGGCGCGGCCATGCCTGAATCGTCGATGATGATGTGACCCGGACGACGCAGAATCGTTCTGCGTGCGGCAATTGCCCGTGCGAACCGTGTCAATCCGTGCCCACGCACGTTCGTCTTCGCGCAACGGCGCTACCGGCCCGCCAGTTCGATCCGGTTCGATCCAGTTCAATAATGCGGCGGGACTTCATGGCGTGGATTGCCATCGTTCCCCCCCTGTCCCTGCGACTGCATCTGCTGGTACAGCGCCTTGATCTGCTTTTGCAGCAAATCGAGCTGCTGCTCCTGACGCGTGACGATGTCGTTGAGGGTTTCAAGCAAATCTTCCTGAAACGCCGCCTTGACTTCGAGTTCGACGACGCGTGCTTCCAACGATTCCATGAGCTTCTCCGGTAGACGCGGCATTGTAGGCCACCCGGCGATTAGCCTGTCGATGTTGCCTGCGATATGACGCATTCGATTCGCGCCGGGCATAATCGCACGATGAAAACCTTCCTGCTTTATGTCGTCACGGCGGTGGCGGAGATCGTCGGCTGCTATTTGCCCTGGCTGTGGCTCAAGCACGATCGCAGCGCATGGCTGCTTGTGCCGGGGGCGATGTCGCTCGCGCTTTTCGCGTGGCTGCTGACGCTGCATCCGTCGGCGGCCGGTCGTGTTTATGCGGCGTACGGCGGCGTTTATATCAGCGTGGCGATCGTGTGGCTATGGCTCGTGGACGGGGTGCGCCCAACGCCGTGGGACATGGCCGGTGTGGCCATTGCGTTAGCGGGCATGAGCCTGATCGCGTTCCAGCCGCGCTAGTCGCTTCAGTCGCGACTGCCGCCACCGCTCATCTCGCCGGTGCCGGACGGCAGTCCATCGAGCACACGCCGTTCGTTCATGGTGCCGGCGTAGTGATTGCGCTTTTCTTCGTACATCAGCAAATCGGCCCGTTGGGTCGTGGCTTCGAGCCGCTCTCCAGCCTCGCACGTCGCCATCCCCATCGAGAACGAGAGCGCTGTGCCAGGGTAGAACGAGTTGTTCAACTCCACGAGTTGGCGAATGCTCTCGATCAGCGTCGCGCCACTCGTCGCATCGGTGGAGGGCAGCAGCAACGCGAATTCGTCACCGCCGATGCGCGCCGCGATCTGCGGGGCGGTGACCGCTTTGCCCAACACCTCGCCCGCACGGCGCAGCAGCGCGTCGCCTGCGGCGTGCCCTAGCTGATCGTTCACGGTCTTCAGGCCGTTCAGGTCGGCGACGATCACCGTCACCGGATAGGGCCCCTTGCGCTCCAGCCGATTGAGTTCGTCGACATAGAACGAGCGGTTGCGCAGCTTGGTCAGCACGTCGTGCTTGCCGAGGAATTCGAGATACGACTCGGCCTTCTTGCGCGCGGTGATGTCAGTGAGCGCCACGAGCACCAGGTCCCAGCGCGCCTCGTGACCGGGCAGCACCGCGAATTGCAGGTGAACGTTGATCTCGTTGCCATCGAGCGCGTAGTTGACGACTTCGCGCTGCTGGAACAGCTTGTTCTCCCACAGGTCGACCAACTGCTCGCGGAAATTGTGTCGCATGTCGTCGCGGAACACTTCGGGCAGGCGGGCGAGCAGCGAGGCCTTGTCGGGCGCGACGAACATCGCAAGCGTATGGCGATTCACGTCGAGCACGTGGATCTCGGTCATGCACCGTTCCACGAATTCGGGGTGAACGTCGGTAAACGTGCGGAAGTCCGTGATGCCACGCGCACGGGCGTCGTCGAGCAACAACTTGATTGCGCTGAAATCCTCGACCCAAAGCGAGACTGGCGAGTATTCGAACAGCCCGCGTGCGTATTGCTCGCCCATCGTCACGCGCTCGCGGGTGTGTTCGAGTTCGGTCACGTTTTCCAGCGAGATCAGCACGCGTTCCAGCGTGGCTTCGTGCCCGGGCAGGACCGAGCCGTTCAGGAGCACATCGAGACGCCGGCCATCGAGCGTGTAGTTGACCGTCTTGCTCGTGAAGTGTGTACGGCCGTCCCACAACTGGCAAAGCTCTTCGATGTGGGTCTTGAGCATGTCGTCGCGGAAGATGCGCGGCAGGCCGGCCACGAGCGCGTCGAGCGATGGGGCGTTGAACATCGACAACGTTCGTCGATTGACCTTGATGACACGAATGCGCCGCGAGCAAGCGGCGACGTGCGCCGGGTCGATCCTGAAGTGGGCGCGCAGGTCGGTGACCCCTTGCGCGCGCCATTCGTCGAACAGTTGCCTCACACCGCTGAAGTCCTCGAGCCAGAGCGAAACGGGCGCGAGATCGAACATCAGGGCGTCATCGTTGGCGGCGCTGGCCCCGAGCGCATTGCGCGGCAGGGAGGTCGGCTGGGAGGGTACGACGGGCGTGGCGTCCGGCATGAGGCACCTGAGGTCTGCTAAGTCGAGTCAGTCCGCCATTCTACGGGCAAATGCGCGCCACGCCGCCGAGAGTCGGATTAGAGCAACGGCGCACCGGTATCGCGTTTGACTTCTCGCAGCGACAGCATCGATTCGATTGACGAGACGCCGGGCAGGGCGCGCAGCACGTCGCGCGTAAACATGCCGTAATCGTCGAGATCCGTGGCAACCACCTCCAGCAGGTAATCGGCGCTGCCGGAGATGTTGTGGCACGACACGATGCGCTCGATGGCCTGGACTTCGCGCTCGAACTGCTCGGACAGCGCGCGGTCATGCACGGCGAAGCGCACATGCACGAATGCCGTCACGCCCAGCCCCAGCGCGCGGTTCGAAAGTTCTGCCCGATAGCTGGTGATATAGCCCTCGGCTTCGAGCCGTTTCAGACGTCGCGCACAGGGTGTTTCGGACAGCGACACACGTTCGGCGAGCCGGGCGTTGGAAATGCGGCCATCGCGCTGGACGATGGAGAGAATCGCCCGATCGATGGCGTCGAGTTCGTTCATGATGAGTATCCCGCTACGAAAGCTACTACAAAGATGGCATTCCACCACGATCTGCAATTTCCGGAAAGTGTTGCCCTCATCCTTCCGGATTAGGTTGATTGTCGCGGGTGTGACCTCTAACTTGGTGAGACTCCAATGTGAAATGCACTTTATTGGTGAAATAAGCTAAATTATTAAAGAATTGTGAGTGAAAAACGCTGTGTATCGCTCGTTGAATAGCGAGATCATGAGGTTCGTTTCCGCCATTGCGGCCGTCAGGGGAAAATCATGGTTTCGCTGCAGTTGCTCACCGTCTTCGTCGGTGCGTTGATCGTCGTCTACGCGTTGCCGGGCCCGGATATGGCGCTCGTCATGCAGACGAGCATGACGCGAGGGGTGCGGCACGGATTGGCGACGGCGGCCGGCTTGGCGCTGGCGCGTGCCGGGCACGTAACGCTCTCGGCCTGCGGCGTGGCGGCGTTGTTGCGTTCGGCGCCGTGGCTCTTCGAGACGGTGCGCATCGCGGGCGCGATCTATCTGGCGTGGGTGGCGATCCAGATCTGGCGTTCTCCGGCGTTCGGCATCGAGGCCGCGGCCGCGCCGACCGACGCTGCACCGCCGCTCGCGCATGCCGTGCGGCGCGGTGTGCTCTCCAGCGTGCTCAATCCGAAGGCGCTGCTGTTCTGTTCGGTGCTGCTGCCCCAGTTTGTCCGCGCCGAAGCCGGGCCCATGTGGTCGCAGGTGCTCGAACTGGGTGTACTGCTGCTGGTCGTGGGTGCGATCTTCGACGTGACGCTCGCCTTCGGTGCCGCCCGCATCGCCCGCTGGCTGCGCACCCGTCCGCTGGCACAAAAAGTCCAACGCTGGTCGTTCGGCGCGGCGCTCCTGGCGTTCGCCGTGCGCCTGTCGCTGGATTGAAACGCCGGGCCAACGTCCTCAGCTGCCTTCCCTTCCTCTCGATGCACCAATCCGGTGCGTTTCGCTGCGACACGGCAAATGGAGGTGCGACACAACGTCGCACCTCTTGAAATCTAAGAACCTTCCCGAATTGCTGCATTGCACAGCGTTTACCGCCAAACACGTGCCGATCTGCTTTGAAAACGTCGCGCGCGTATGCGTGAGGGCTGCGCGACACATTGTCGCGCCGGTGTGTGTGCGATGTCCGGCCTAATTAAACTTCGGCATAATGCCGCACCGTGATGGAAGTAAAAGACAAGAAGTCGGGCAGTGACTTGAGGTCTTCGGGGCGGCAACCCGCCCCGGTTCCCGTCTTTTCGATGACACAGTCGTCGTAGTTCGGCCGGTGCAATATCGGCGCGGCGACTGCTCCCGTCTCACCTTAACCCTTGCCAACCTCCTGCGACCCTGCATCAGGCCGGTAAGCCCGTGTTGCGCCGTTCGTTGGCCAACTCAACCCTGTCGTGTGACATGAAGAAACACAGAAACCCGCGATTGCTAAGGCTCCTCGCCCTGTGCTCGCCGCTGCTTTTGGCTGGCTGCGACATGGCCGTTCTCAACCCCAAGGGGCAGATCGGAGAAGAGACCAAATCCCTGATTCTCACGGCCACCTGGCTGATGCTGATCGTCGTGATTCCGGTCATCTTGATGACGCTGTGGTTTGCGTGGAAATATCGCGCGAGCAACAAGGCGGCCCGCTACGAACCGAACTGGTCGCACTCCACGGCCATCGAGGTCGTGGTCTGGCTCGTGCCGATCATCATCATTGCGATCCTCGCGCGCATCACCTGGGTCTCCACCCACGAACTCGATCCTTACAAGCCGCTGCAAAGCGATGTGAAGCCGATCACGGTCGAAGTGGTGTCGATGAACTACAAGTGGTTGTTCATCTACCCGGAGCAAGGGATTGCGTCGATCAACGAGTTGGCCGTTCCGGTCGATACCCCCGTGAATTTCAAGATCACGTCGGAATCGATCATGAACTCGTTCTTCATTCCGCAATTGGGTAGCCAGGTCTACTCGATGGCCGGTATGCAGACGAAGCTGCACTTGATCGCCAACCACGTCGGTGCGTACGACGGCATTTCGGCGAACTACAGCGGCGGCGGCTTCTCGGGCATGCGTTTCAAGACGTTGGCGATGACCGACAACGACTTCGAGCAATGGGTGACGAAGGTGCGCGAGTCGAAGAAGGTGCTCGACCGCGACGCCTACGCATCGCTCGTGCCGATGAGCGAGAACACGCCGGTCACGTACTACAGCTCGGTCGACGCGAACCTGTTCCAGTCGATCGTGCACGCCCCGATGGCATCCGGCATGGCCCAGCAGCAGGACGGCCATGAGAACCACGGTGCCATGGACATGAAGGGCATGGACATGAAGATGGACATGAAGGGTGCGGCCAACGACACCGCGACGGCACCGGCCGCCGCGATGACCATGGCCATGGACAATGCCGGCGCGCATGCGATGCACGCCGGTGCGTCTGCGCACGCGCACAAGGAGTAAACAACAATGTCAACGCTGTTTGGCAAACTGACTCTCGAAGCCATCCCGTACCACGAGCCGATCATCGTCGGCGCGGTCGGCATGATGGTGCTGGGGGGGCTGGGCATCATTGGGCTGCTCACCTACTTCGGCAAGTGGAAGTACCTGTGGAACGAATGGGTCACGTCGGTCGATCACAAGAAGATCGGCATCATGTACGTGCTCGTCGCGCTCGTTATGCTGCTGCGCGGCTTTGCCGACGCCTTGATGATGCGTACGCAGCTCATGCTCGCGCACAACTCGCCGGGCATTCTCCCGCCGGAGCACTACGACCAGATCTTCACCGCCCACGGCGTGATCATGATCTTCTTCGTGGCGATGCCGTTCATGACGGGTCTCGTCAACCTCGTGGTGCCGCTGCAGATCGGCGCCCGCGACGTGGCATTCCCGTTCCTGAACACGCTCTCGTTCTGGCTGTTCGTGGCCGGCGCAGCGCTGGTGAACCTGTCGCTGGGCGTGGGTGAATTCGCGCGCACGGGCTGGCTGGCTTACCCGCCGCTCTCGGGCATTCAATACAGTCCGGGCGTGGGGGTGGATTACTACATCTGGGCCTTGCAGATCTCGGGTCTGGGGACGTTGCTCACGGGTGTGAACTTCGTCGTCACGATTCTGAAGATGCGTGCGCCGGGCATGAACCTGATGAAGATGCCGGTCTTCACGTGGACCTCGCTGTGCACGATGGTGCTGGTGTGCGCCGCGTTCCCGGTGCTGACGGTGACGCTGGCGCTGCTATCGCTCGACCGCTACCTCGACTTCCATTTCTTTACGAATGAGTTGGGCGGCAATCCGATGATGTACATCAACCTGATCTGGATCTGGGGTCACCCGGAGGTGTACATCCTGATTCTGCCGGCGTTCGGTATGTTCTCGGAGATCATCTCGACGTTTTCGGGCAAGAAGCTGTTCGGCTACAAGTCGATGGTGTACGCCACGGCTGCGATCATGGTGCTGTCGTTCCTCGTGTGGGCGCACCACTTCTTCACGATGGGCTCGGGTGCCAACGTGAACGCGTTCTTCGGTATCGCGACGATGATCATCTCGATCCCGACCGGCGTGAAGATCTTCAACTGGCTTTTCACGATGTACCGCGGTCGCGTACAAATGACCGTGCCGGTGCTGTGGACGCTGGGCTTCATCGTCACGTTCGTGATCGGTGGCATGACGGGGGTGCTGCTGGCCGTGCCGGGCGCCGACTTCGTGCTGCACAACTCGCTGTTCCTGATTGCTCACTTCCACAACGTGATCATCGGTGGCGTGCTGTTCGGTTACATCGCCGGGATGAACTACTGGTTCCCGAAGGCCTTCGGCTTCAAGCTCGACGAGCGTCTGGGCAAGGCAAGCTTCTGGTGCTGGCTGATCGGCTTCTACCTCGCGTTCATGCCGCTGTACGTGCTGGGCTTGATGGGCATGACCCGTCGCCTGAACCACTACGAAAACGCTGCGTGGCAGCCGTGGCTGATCGCCGCGTGGGTGGGGGCACTGTTCATCGCCGCCGGTATCGGTTTCCAGGTGCTGCAACTGGTCGTCTCGATCAAGAACCGCAAGGCGCTGGCCGACACGACGGGCGATCCCTGGAACGGCCGTACGCTGGAATGGATGACGTCGTCGCCGCCGCAGTTCTACAACTTTGCCGAAGAGCCGCGCGTGCATGACATCGACGAGCTGGCCTATCGCAAGGCCCACGGCATCAAGGGCGATCTGAAGACGAGCTACGCACCGATCCACATGCCGAAGAATACCGGCGCCGGTTTCATCATCAGTGCGTTCTCGCTGGTGTTCGGTTTCGCGGCCATCTGGCACATCTGGTGGCTGGCCATCGTCGGCTTCGTCGGCATGATCGTGACCTTCATCTGCCGCAGCAACGACGATTCGATCGACTACTACGTGCAGTCGCCGGAAGTGGTGGCCATTGAAACGGCTCACCATCAGGCACTGGCCGCAGCAGCAAAGGCTTAATCATGACGAGCGAAGTTCTCAAACACTCTGGCGCGCATGCCGATGCGCATGCGCACGACCACGCGCACCACGACACCGGTGGCAACACGATCTTCGGTTTCTGGGTGTACCTGATGACCGACCTGGTGCTGTTCGCCGGCCTGTTCGCCACCTTTGCGGTGTTGCGTGACTCGTCTGCGGGCGGCCCGACGGGCAAGGAACTGTTCGACCTGAAGTTCGTGCTGGTCGAAACGTTCATCCTGTTGTTCTCGTCGATCACCTATGGCTTTGCCATGGTGGGGCTGCACAACGGCAAGAAGAGCACGGTACTGGGCTGGCTGGCGGTGACCTGGTTGCTGGGTGCCGGGTTTATCGCGATGGAACTGTATGAGTTCCACCATCTGATTCTGGAAGGTGCGGGCCCGAACCGTAGCGGTTTCCTGTCGTCGTTCTTTGCCCTGGTGGGCACCCACGGTCTGCACGTGGCCTCGGGCCTGCTGTGGATGGCCGTGCTGATGTTCCAGATCGGCAAGAAGGGTCTGAACTCGACCACCACCACGCGCCTGCAATGCCTGTCGCTGTTCTGGCACTTCTTGGACGTGGTGTGGATTGGCGTGTTCACGGTCGTGTACCTGATGGGAGCGATGTAAATGAGCAATACGAAATCGGTGCAATCGCACGGCCACGACGCTGGCCACAATGCGGCCGGGGGTAGCCACGGCAGCGTGAAGTCGTACCTGATCGGCTTCGTGCTCGCGGTGATCCTCACGGTCGTGCCGTTCAAGCTGGTGATGGATGGCACGATGCCGCCGTCGACGGTGCTGCCGCTGATTCTCGGCGCGGCCCTCGTGCAGATCATCGTCCATCTGATCTACTTCCTGCACATGGACCGTTCGTCGGAACAGCGCTGGAACGTGATGGCCTTCGCGTTCACGATCCTGATCGTGTCCATCGTGCTGGTCGGCTCGCTGTGGATCATGCACAACGCCAACACACTGATGATGCCGGGGATGTAAGGCTTCTTCAGAACTTGTCTGCGTTTCTTCGGACAAGTGAGAGAAAGGCGGCGCCGGTTTCCGGGCCGCCTTTTTCTTTTTGGGGCGCTTTGGAGGGGCGGCCTTCCAACCGATTTCCGAGCCGACTCGCTAACCGGTTTCGGTGAATGATTCGACGCGTTGCCGGGGGGCACGGGCTTGTGCGTGCCGTTTGGCGCCTCAGTACGCAAAAAAGGCAGTTCGAGTCATCGAACCGCCTTTTTTGCTCACACCTTCCCGATCCGTCGACACCGCCCGCTCATTCACCTCCAACGCCCCCGCAATCCCCCATACCCGCGACGCTTGCCGGTACCCTGACTGCGCTCCACTTTAAAGTCGCTCCGTCAGGGCACCGGCAAGCGTCGCTCACGCATCCTGTCTCACCACCCGCCTTGGTTGTCCCATGGGGGCGTCGCATCGCAATCGTTGACGGATCGGGGGCGGCGGCACGGTTCGCTCACGCGTCCTGTTTTACCAGCCACCTCGGTCGCCCGACGGTGGGCGTCGCATCGTGTGCATTGACGTATCGGGTTGGGGGCCGCCCGCGGTGCGACTTAACAGGCATTGGAGTGCCGCGGGCGGCCCCCAACCCGATTTGCCGCTAACGTTGGAAGCGACCGGGCGCATCAGGACATACGGGCGCATCAAGACATACGGGCGCAACACGGAGCTGCGAGGCGCTACGAGGCACTACGAGACACTACGAACCGATATCAAGCCCACAAAGCCCTATCCGTGCGACGCCGCCTTGTCATCCGGCGGCGTATCCGACGTCGGCGCGGCGAGGATCACCCCGGGCCGCACCGGCAGATCCGGACGAATCCCCAGCAGCGGCAACGCCTGCGATGCAATCTCCGCAAACGCCGGTCCCGCCGCCTGACCACCAAAGTGCTGCGACGCCTTCGGCTCATCCACCGATACCGCAATCACCAGGCGCGGTGCCGACAACGGCGCGATCCCCACGAACGATGCCCGATACTTCGAGTGATCGTATCCGTGCGCGCCCGCCTTGTAAGCCGTGCCGGTCTTGCCGCCAATGCTGTAACCGGCGACCTGCGCCGTCGTGGCCGTCCCGCCCGTATCGACCACGCCCGCCAGCATCTGACGCATTTCAGCCGCCGTGTGCGCGTCGATCACCCGCACGCCCTCGGGCTGCACCGGCGTATCCGGCTTGATGATGGTGATGGGCACGAGCACCCCATCGTTGGCAAAGATCGTGTACGCGCGCGCCAACTGGAACAGCGACGCCGAGATCCCGTAACCGTACGCCATCGTCGCCTGCTCGATCCGCCGCCACGATTTGTACGGACGCAAACGCCCCGATACCGCCCCCGGGAACCCCAGCTTCGGCTGCTGACCCAGTCCGATCTCGGTGAACATGTCCCACATTTCCTCCGCCCGCAACATCGTCGACACCTTGGTCATGCCGATGTTGCTCGACTTCTGAATGACACCCGCCGCCGTCAACACGCCATTCGCGCTGTCGTCGCTGATGGTCGCGCCTTCGAAGACGTATCGCCCGGGCCCCGTGTCAATGAGCGTGGTCGGCGTGAGCCGATGCAGGTCCAACGCCAGCGCCATGGTGAACGGCTTGAGAATCGAGCCCGGTTCGAAGACATCCGTGAACACGCGGTTGCGCAATTGCTCGCCCGTCAAATGCGCTCGGTCGTTCGGGTTGTAGGTCGGCAAGTTGGCCAGCGCCAGCACCTGACCGGACTTGGCATCGATGACGACCGCCATCGCCGCTTTCGCCCCCGTGCGTTCCAGTGCATTCTTCAACGCCTCGTAGGCGATGTACTGCACACGTGTATCCAGCGTCAGGCGAATGTCCTTGCCGTCTCGCGGCGGGCTGGAGTCGTCGAGGTCCTGAATGGTCCGGCCGATGCGGTCCTTGATGACGCGTCGCACGCCCGCCTTGCCCTCGAGCAAGGGCTCCTCGCCCAGCTCCATGCCTTCCTGGCCCTTGTCTTCGACATTGGTGAAGCCCACCACATGCGCCGCGACTTCGCCTTCGGGGTAGAAGCGCTTGTATTCGCTGCTTTCGTACACGCCGGGGATGCCCAGGACTTCCATCTGTTTGCCGATCTCCGGCGAGACCTGACGCTTCACATAGACGAACTTCTTCTCGCCGATGAGCTTGGCGCGCAGTTCCTTCGCGGGAATGTCGAGCAGTTTGCTGGCCTTCTGCAGGGCACTGTCGGACAAGTCGTCCGGCACCTCGGCCGGTACCGCCCAGATGGTGCGCATCGGCAGGCTGGTTGCGAGTACGCGGCCGTCGCGATCCTCGATCTTGCCGCGCACCGCAGGCATGACGATGGTGTGCTCGTATCGCTTTTCACCCTGCGCGATATAGAAACTATTGCCCGGGCCGGCAATCCAGAACGCTCGTGCGACCAGTCCGATGAACGCGAGGGTGATCGTGATGACGACGAACTTGGAGCGCCACATCGACATGCGCGACTGCAATACCGGACTGGAAGCGAACGTAACGTCCTTGGGCTGGCGATTCTTTTGCATGGCGCTCGCGGGGCGGTGAGAGGCGTGAACAGCAATGAGCCCGTCGACAAACTCTGGCTCAGATTCTAGGCGAGATAGCGTAGCACGCAAGTGACTGTTGTAATAGCGCAAAGGCCCCGTCAGACGGGGCTTTCCGGGATTTTTTCGACGGCATGGTCGCCGCCTCTCGAATCGGTGTCGGCAGATAAAACCGGGCGCGGAATGTCTCGCGACATCGCCCTGCGCGCGGCGCACGCCGTGGCGTCACTTTCCCGCGCCGAACCGAACGTCGCCATACCAGGCGTGCGCGCTGGCGTGCGTGTTGTCGCTGTCGGTAAAGATGCCATAGCCGAGCAGCTTGCCCGGCTTCTCCCGGTAGATGCGTTCGTAGTCCGCCGCGACGTTGCGCGAGAACGTTTGCCACTTGCCGAGCGACGCATTGCCGCCCGCCACCACGAGCATCTGCACCCGATCGGTGTGCGGGTTCTGGATGACACCGCCCGGCGCGGCATCGTTGGACCAGATATACATCAGCGTGGCATAGGGCAGGTCTTTGCCCCCCGCCTTGGCGAGCGCCATGGCCGCCCGATCGCCGAACGGCAGCGACGATGTGTTGCCGTCGAAGAAAAACACCAGCCGCGCCGGCGAATCCTCCTTGTCGCCCACCCGGTTGTCGGCGCCCGGGATCGCCTGGTCGACTCTCCAGCGCCATGACACGACGGGCGTCACGCTCAGGTCGACGCCGTCGCCCTGAGCCATGAGCGCCGAGGCAGAGTCGACCGAAGTGGCCTCGATGACGTTGCGCCCGCCATCGACGACGACGGCGTAGGTGGTGAGTTTCTTCCCGCTCACGACCGGCAGGTTTCGCCATCCGGATGGCAAGGCACTGCCCGGCACGGCTTTTGAGAAGAGAAGGGCCTCCGGGGCAGGATCGGCCGCCCGTGCCACCGCCGCGCTCAGGCCGACGGCCACGGCTGTCAGCGCGCCCACGAGCACACGCGTCCCCGCGCGCAGGGGGCCATCACGTCGACACGTCGGGACCCACGAGCGCGCGAGTCGCCCAAGCGGCCCAAGCAAAGCAGAGTGGGATGCGGCCAACTCGGGGACGATCGACATGGAGCCTCCAACGGATTCGGTGGCAACGCAATGCGTCCATCATCCCAGATTCTGCGTGAGGCGGTCCGACAGAAGGGCGGGCGAATCCTGAAGCGTCTTGCGCCGCAACGGTGGACGATGCTCGCTTTTCCGACATCCAGGAGGCGCCGACATGCCATTCGTTTCCCATGCAGCATCCCACCCGGTGAATCCGTTCATGCGCTTGGCCAACGAGGCAGTGAACTGCCTGCATGACGGGGTCCGCGGCGATTTCGCAGGCGCATCCGCGTGTTTGCGAGACAGCGGACTGCACCACCTGCTCAACGACGCATGGCAGAGCGCGTGCCTGGGGTATCAGCGACACGGCGCAGCACTCACCGGGGCCGCTGAGGTGACGTTCGCCTGTGCGCTGAGCGCCGTCACGGTGGGCGCCACGTGCCGATATCTTTGGCCCGAGCTGCGCGCGCTGGAGCGCGCCTGCACTGCGGGCGAGGGCGCGCTGCGCGAGTGGGCGCTCGACACCGATGCGCAACTGCGGCGTCGGACCGTGGAGGAAGTCACGGCCATGCGCCAGTGTCTGGCGGCATTCGACGCAACGCAGACCGCCGCCCATCCCCTGCCACCCACTGCGGTTTCGCAACGCGCCAGCGCAACGACGCGCCGCAAGTTCGCGGAACTGCGCATCGCGGAATCGCTGATTCTGCATCTCGCCGACGCGCCGCAAGCGAGCTTGGCGCAAAGCGACCGAGTCATCGGGCTTTGCCAGTTACTGGCCCATGGCCTGGGTTTCCGGCTGCCCGGCGCCGTCCGGCGCGCGCTCAACCTGAGCGACGACCGTCCCTCGCTGATCCGTGACGATGCTGCCTTCGCGCTGCTGCGCGAACGTCTCGAACCCGATTGGCGACACGATGCCGAGGGCTCGCCGACCTTCAGCGTTCATCCGGTCGACGTGCAACTGTTCGATCCGTTGGAGACGACTGACGATCTCTCGGACGACACGCGAGACGCCCGCGCGATGCTGACCCATCCGGAGGCCCTGCGGCGCGTTCGATCCCGCGTGGTCGCGCTGTTCGCCGCCAGCGTACGCGCTGACTGCGGCGGTGATGGCGACTGGCGAAATCTCGCCGTCCGCGCGCTGAATACCGCCGCGCAGCGCGGGCTGACCTGTGAGCGCGTACTTGACGCCATCGGCGTCGCGACACGCGCGAGTATCAGCGCGCGCTTCGCTTGGCGCTGGACCGACGAACCGTTGCCGCAGGCGGGGGATGTTCTGGTACCGGCGATTCCGATGGACGTTGCGCCATGGATTGCCCGAGTGATGCTCGTGGCCGGAAGGCCTGGAGGGGCCGGCCGGTGCACCCCATGCCCACCCCGTCTTGCGGCGCTGGCACGCGGCGATACGCCCGCGTCGCTGGTGATCGGGTCCACCGACTGGATGCATCTGGTCGACGGGATCGGCGCGTTGGGCCGTGATCACTGGCACGCGTCGTACGCGCAAGTGCGCGAGGCGGGCAGGGGGTGACGTAAGCGGCGGGCGCGACCGCTGCCGCTACAGGTACGCCCCGCCGAGCAAACCCGCGATGCTGCCCGCAGCGAGCCACCACAGCGGATGCACGCGCGTGCGGATGGCGAGCACCGCCACGGCCGCCGTGATCCCGCCGAGCCACCACGATGTCGCCGACGCTTCGACGATCAAGGCCGCACTCGCGGCAACGAGTCCCGCCGTCATCGGCACCAGACCAGCCTGCACAAGGCGACGCCATGGCCGGTCCTTGAAGCGCTCCCACAGGTGCAACACGCCGATCGTGATGAGCGATGACGGCCCGAACTTCGCGAGCGATGTCACGAGCATACCCTGCCAGCCGGCCACGTGCCATCCGACGAGCGGCACGATCATGAGGTTCGGGCCGGGCGCCGCCTGCCCCAGCGCAAACAGTGCGCTGAATTGTTCCGACGTCATCCAGTGATGCAGATCGACGACCTGACGCTCCATCTCCGGCAGGATGGTATTGCCGCCACCGAAGGCCAGCACGGACAACTGCGAGAAGATGAGCGCGAGCGAGACGAGGGTGCCGGTCATTGCGACACCCGCCACGTGGCGTAAAGGGAGATCGGTGTCATCACCAGCATGGTGAGCACGAGCGGCACGCGCAGCACCGCGATGGCGATGAAACACGCCGCCGCCACCGCGGCAAGCACCACGGACTTGCGCAGCGGCCACGAGACTTTCCAGGCGATCTGGATCAACAGCCCGGCAGCGGCCGCTGCGAGTCCGGCGAAGAGATGCCGCACGTGCGGGTCGTGCTGAAAATGCTGATAGATCGTGCCCAGTGCGATCACCACCGCCGACGGCACGGCGATCAGGCCGAGGATCGATGCGAGCGCGCCGCGCCATCCATGAAAGCGCATGCCGAGCGCGACGGACAGATTGATGATGTTGCCGCCGGGCAGAAATTGGCACAGCCCGAGCAAGTCGGTGAATTCGGCGGGCGTGATCCATCGATGCTTCTCGACGATCATCCGACGCGCCAACGGCAGCGCTCCGCCGAACGCGGTCATGCCAAGGCCAAGGAAGCCCAGGAACAAGGCGCGAATGCTTGGGGCGTCGGCAACTGGCGGCGCCGGCGTCGTGGCGGGCAGGCCGGAGTCTGCAGGTGCGGAGGGGGCCGGAAGGCTCATGGCGGGTTCGATCTGAAAACGGGACTGCGGTGGGGGACGCAAGACAGGGGGCCATCGAAGGACGGACAGCACCGATGCCGCGCGCAACCCCTTGAGCGTAGGCGGATTGCGCTATATTGTCCAATATATGGAAGTGACTTGAATCATATCGAATCAATATGGCAAATATCGACGTGCGGTTATTGCGCTACTTCATTGCGGTGGCTGAAACGGGGCACATGACGCGCGCGGCCGAGCGTCTGGGCATCGGACAACCGCCGCTCTCGCAGCAGATCCGGGTGCTGGAAAGCCAGCTGGGCGTGACGCTCTTCGAGCGCCTGCCGCGCGGCATGGCGCTCACCGACGCCGGCCAGGCGTTTCTTGGCGACGCGTACGAGGTCGTGCGCAAACTCGATCAGGCGGTCGACGACGTGCGCCGCGTCGCGGCCGGCATCAAGGGACGGCTGTCGGTAGGCCTGACCAGTTCCGCAGCACTGCACCCGTTCGTGCCGACGGTGATTCGTACCTTCCGAAGCGATGCGCCAGCCGTCTCGCTGATGCTCGACGAGAGCAGTACAAGCGAGCTGCTCGACGGCCTGCGCGACGGGCAACTGGACGTTGCATTCGTACGCCAGCCGCAGGGGGATACCGCGCAGATTGTCTTCGTACCGGTGCTCGAAGAGCCGATGGTGCTCGCGGTCCCGTCGGCGCATCCGCTGGCCCTGACGGGGCGGGCGGGCAAAGCCGCCGTGCCGATGACGGCCATTGCCACGCAGAAGCTGATTTTGTATCGGCGCCGCACCGGGCAGGGGCTGTACGACGCCATCATCGCGGCGTGCCATGGCGCAGGCTTCAGTCCGAACATCGAGCAGGAAGCACCGCGTCTGCTGACGACGCTCTCGCTCGTCGCGGCCGGGTTGGGCGTGTCGGTCGTGCCCGCATCGCTCATGCGCATGCAGGTGGAAGGTATCGTCTACCGGCCGCTTGCGCCCGCGCCACGTGCACCGTTGTTTTGCGCCCACCGCGAAGGCGTGCTCGCCGGGCCGGCGGCGCGACTGCTCTATCACGTGCGCGAGGCCGCGCAGTCGATCGCAGCCGGATGAGGGGGGAAGTCGGAAGAGGCTTGATGCCGTGGGGGGGGCAGCAACGACGCACACTCAGGCCGTCGTGCCCCCCTTTTGCGTGAGCAACGCCTCGATATGCCCGTGCAGTCCCACGTCGCTCCATTCCAGTTCGCCCATGCGCCAGAAGCGCGCGTTGCCCGCGCGATCAACGAGATAGGTGGCCGGCAGCCCGAGCGATCCGAAACGCTTGTAGACGGCACCGTCGGCGTCGAGCAGCACGGTGCCGTCGATGGGAAGTTTGTCGAGGAACGGCTTGACTGTCGCCAGGGGTTCCTTGTAATTCACGGCGACCAGTGCGAGGCCGCGCTGACGGTATCGACGTGCCACCTCGCCCATCGCCGGAATCTCCTCGCGGCAGGGGCCGCACCACGTGGCCCAGAAGTTGAGGATGACCACGCGTCCACGCCATTCGGACAAGGCGTGCGGCCGGCCGTCGAGTCCATCGAGCGTAAAGGCGGGCGTGGCCCCACGCCACGCCGAGAGCGTGCCGCCGGACGTGCCCGCGAGCGCGCTGTCATCGACTTCCGCCGCCCCATTGACCGGCCCGGCGGCCCGCGCCGGTGCGCCGACGCCCCCCAGCGCACCGGCCGTGCCGAGGGCGCCGAGGGTGTGAAGAAAATGACGGCGATGCATGGCGGTGCGCTCCTTCGTGCGTGACGTCAGGCGGTGATTTCGCGGGCGTTCATGCGATAGCGGAAGGTGTCCGGATCGAGGCTGTCAAGTCGGGCGTGCGCCACCTCGCCATTCGGATACATGAGGAACGGCACGGTGCTCTGGCGCGCCGCCAGTGCGCCCGGGGCCTCCGGCAACGCAATGTCCGCGCCGTGATTGAACGCGACCCAGTTCATTTCCCATTGGCCGAAGAGCATCGCACGCGCGGCCCGCACGCGCAGGTCGTCGATCGGCAGACCGCCGGCCACTTCTTCGAGCATGACCTTGCGCACGTCCGCCGGGTCGACCGGCACCCACCCGTAGCCGGCCGCGTAGAACTCGGCGCGGCAATGCTGCGCCCGCGTGACGTCACCTGCCTTGCCCAGACTGTTGAAGCCCCGCCGCGACGTCGCGACGCGCACGCCATAGGCATCGCGGGCGGGGATGCCGACCGAGCGCGCGAGTGCGGTGAAGAGGGCGTTGATGTCGGCACATTTGCCCGCAAGGTTGCCGGTGGTGAGCATGTAGCGCACGTCGCCCGTGCCACAGCCGCGCACAGTGCCTTCGCGCCGGCAGTTTTCCACGATCCACTGATAGATGGCGCGCGCCTTTGCCACATCGCCCGTCTCGCCGCGCGTGATCTTCTCGGCCGTCTCGCGCACGAGGCCGTCGGTCGGCTGGAGCGCTGTCGGCTGGAGATACTGACGCAACACCTCCGGCGATTCGCGCGGGGCGTTGGCCGAGGGCGGCTGCGACAAGTCAACGGATCGATCGCGCGTGGTAAAGGTATTCACCAGCGTGACGGTGCGCGTGTCCTGGGCCGCCCCCTCGGGCCACGCCACCGCGAGCATCGGCACACCGATGCCCGATGCGCCATGCACCATGCGCAACGCGGCATTCGCGCCCGGGGCCTCCCAGCGCGTGCCAAGGGCATGCTGGTAGGTACCGGACGGCGATATCGCCACCGGCAGCCAGACATTCGCCGGGCCTCTCGTGGCGGGCAAGTCGACGCGCGTGGTCAGCTCGAACGTACGCCAGCCGTCGGCCGGGCCCGGCGACGGCGAGTCCGTCGACGCGGCCTGGGCCGCGGTGGGAACGAGTGAAGTGGACAGAACGGAAGCGGGCAGGGCGAAGGCGCCCAGCGAGAGGAAGCGGCGGCGTTGCATGGTGGGGTCCCCTTAGGCGTCAGCGCTCACGGCGCGTAGTGGTTAGGGTGTTGCGATGCTGCGGCAATGGCGTCCCCCCGATGGCGGGACGCGGTGAATCGGTCGCCTCATGCCGTCGACCGCCATTTCGAGACAAATCGACATGCAAAAGCTGCTTCATAATACGTCGACTTTTGGCAAACTGTCGTCATTCCGGGCGCAGCGAGTGCGAATTTCTCGCCGGCGACGCGCCGATCGAGGCTGCCGCACGCCTTGTGACGGGTTCCCGGCCATTCGCAACGCACACCAACGACCATGACCGCAATCGATGCAACCCAAGCGGGCGCCACACCGGCCGCTCCGCGTCTCACTTCGCTCTCGCACGGCGGCGGCTGCGGCTGCAAGATCGCGCCGGGCGTGCTCTCCGAACTGCTCGCCCGCAACGACACGCCGCTGCCGGCACCCGCCGCGCTGCTCGTGGGCACGGAAACCTCCGACGACGCCGCGGTCTACCAGCTCAACGACGAGCAGGCCATCATCGCGACGACGGACTTCTTCATGCCGATTGTCGACGACCCGTTCGACTTCGGCCGCATCGCCGCGACCAACGCCCTGTCCGACATCTATGCGATGGGCGGCAAGCCGATTTTTGCGCTGGCGATCGTCGGCATGCCGATCAACGTGCTGCCACGCGAGACGATTCGCGAGATTCTGCGCGGCGGCGAATCGGTCTGCACCGAGGCGGGCATTCCGATTGCCGGCGGGCACAGCATCGATTCGGTCGAGCCGATCTACGGTCTCGCCGCGCTCGGGGTGGTGCATCCGAAGCGGCTCAAGCGCAACGCCGATGCACAGGCGGGCGACGTACTCGTGCTCGGCAAGCCGCTGGGCGTGGGCGTGATGTCGGCGGCGCTCAAGAAGAACCAACTGGATGCGGCGGGCTATCGCCGCATGATCGACGCCACGACGCGCCTGAACCGTGTCGGCCCGGCGCTCGCGGCATTGCCCGGCGTGCATGCCCTCACGGATGTGACGGGTTTCGGTTTGCTCGGTCACACGCTCGAAATGTGCCGCGGCGCGAATCTGGCGGCGTATCTGCGCATGTCCGACGTGCCGTTGTTCGACGGCGTGCGCGAACTGGCCGACCAGGGATGTATTACTGGCGCGTCTGGCCGGAATTGGGCGTCCTACGGGGCATCGGTCGAGCTGGGGGAGCGGCTGACGACGCGTGATCGCGATCTGTTGTGCGATCCGCAGACGGCGGGCGGCTTGCTGGTGTCGTGCGCGCCCGGCGCGGTCGACGATGTGCTCGCGGTCTTCCGCGCCGACGGCTTCCATGAAGCCGGCATCATTGGCGCCATGCGTCCGGGCACGCCCGGGGTGCGAGTGATCTGACGACGGGCATCGTCGCAACGCGCGCCCTCCCTCGGTGGGCGCGCGCCCGCCACGTCATGCCGCCTGACGGTTTGCCGCCGCGTGATGGCGGCCAATGAACGCGATGATGGCCTCGGCCAGTGGCTGGGGCGCGTCGCGGTGCGGTGAGTGTCCGCACGCCGGCAGCTTCACGACGCTCGCGTGCGGCACATGCGCGGCAATGCTGTCCATCTGCGCCATCGTGCCGTACTCGTCGTCCTCGCCCTGGATCGCGAGCAGCGGCTTCGAGATACTCGCCACCGCGCCGACCAGATTCCACTCGCGAAACGCCGGGTCCAGCCAGATATCGTTCCAACCCCAAAACGCCGAATCGACGTCGTCGTGATAGCGACCAAGCTTCGCGCGCAGGTCGGTCGTCTCGTACACCGTCTTCGTCTTCGCGATGCTCTGCACCGACAGATCCTCGACGAACAGATGGGGGGCGAGCACGACCGCACCGGCGAGCCGGTCGGGGAATGCCGCGCTGAACAGCAGCGCGATCGAGCCGCCGTCGCTATGGCCGACAAGCCACACGTGCCCGGCCTGCTCGGGGCCGACGCCCACCGCGTCGAGAAAGGCGGGCAACACTTCCCGCGCCTGACGGTGCATGAAGTCGACCGGCCATTTCTCGTCGGGCTCACGCGGGGTGGAGCGGCCATAGCCGTTGCGCGAATAGACGAGCCCGCGAAAGCCGCCCGCGTCGCACAACTGCTGCGGCCAGTCTTTCCACATCGCAACAGAGCCCAGCCCCTCGTGCAGGAAGACCAGCAGCGGGGCATCGGCAAGCTCACGGTTGAGCCATCGGTATTCCAGCGAGAGCGGGCCGTGCGAGGCCGTCTCGATCCGGGCGAACTGTACGTCCGACATCGTCTTGTCGTCTCCTAAAGCAACTCGCGCAGCTTGAAGCGCTGCACCTTGCCCGTCGCCGTCTTCGGCAGATCGTCGACGAACACCAACTCACGCGGGTATTTGTGCGGGGCGAGGCGCGCCTTGACGAAGGCCTTCAACTCGGTGGCCATCTCGTCGGTGGCTGCGATGCCGGGCTTGAGCACGACAAAGGCCTGTGTCTTGGTCAGGCCGCCGTCGTCGCGTCCCACGACGCCTGCCTCGAGCACTGCGTCATGCTGCATGAGCACCATCTCGACTTCGATGGGCGAGACGTACTGGCCGCTGACCTTGAGCATATCGTCACTGCGCCCGGCATAGACGTAATACCCATTGGGCAGACGCTGGTACTTGTCGCCGCTCTTGAGCCAGTCGCCGAGGAACGTCGCGCGCGTCTTGTCGCGATTGCACCAATACATGAGCGCTGCGCTCGGGCCCTTGATGTACAGATCGCCGATCTCGCCGTCGGGCACGGGATGACCGTCTTCGTCGCGCAATGCCACGGCGTAGCCCGGCACCGGTTCGCCCGTCGTCCCGTAGGCGACCTGGCCGGCACGATTGGACAGGAAGATGTGCAACATTTCGGTCGAGCCGATTCCGTCGAGAATCTCCGCCCCGAAATGCGCCGTGAACCGTTCGCCGATTTCGCGCGGCAACGCCTCGCCCGCCGACGTGCACAGCCGCAGCGCCACGTCTTCACGGGCCGGCAGGTGCGGCGAGGCGAGAAGGTTGGCGTAGAGCGTCGGCACGCCGTAGAAAATCGTCGGGCGATGCTCGCGAAGCCGTTGTGCCACGGCTTGCGCGGTCGGTCGCTCGGCCATCAGCACGACGCTCGCGCCGACCGAGAGTGGGAACGTCAGCGCATTGCCCAACCCGTAAGCGAAGAAGAGCTTCGCCGCGGAGAAGGCGATGTCATCTTCGCGAATGCCGAGCACGTGGCGGCCATAGGTCTCGGCCGTCCAGTACAGGTTGGCGTGCGTGTGCACGGTGCCCTTGGGCTTGCCGGTCGAACCTGACGAATATAGCCAGAAGGCGATGTCGTCGCCGTCGGTGTCGGCGGGCAGTGCGCTCGGGGGGCCGTCGACCAGGGCGTCGAAGGTCGGCAGGGCGCGCGCGTTGCCCGCCTCG
Source organism: Pandoraea sp. XJJ-1 (assembly GCF_026802345.1). Taxonomy (NCBI): domain Bacteria; kingdom Pseudomonadati; phylum Pseudomonadota; class Betaproteobacteria; order Burkholderiales; family Burkholderiaceae; genus Pandoraea; species Pandoraea sp. XJJ-1. Next base: position 3,783,335 of record NZ_CP113827.1, on the reverse strand, counting down.
GTCGCGATCGGTTGCGAGACGATGCAGGGCGGCGGCGCCGCGCTCTCGGCCACCTTGTCGAGCGCGGCCTGCACGGTCGGCAGGAGCGCGCCGGACGCAATCACGAGCTGCGCCTTGCTGTGCGAGATCATGTAGGCGTAATCGTCGGCCGTGAGCAAGGTGTTGACGACGACAGGCACCACACCGGCGTACAGGGCGCCGAGAAAGGCGACCGGCAGGTCGATGGTGTCGAGCATGATGAGCAGAATGCGCTCTTCACGATGAATCCCCGCGCGCGCGAGCCCGGTCGCGAAACGTCGGCTTTGCTCGGCCAGCTCGCCATAGGTGAGCGCGCGCGTGTCGTCGAGATAAGCAGTCTTGGCAGCGCGCCCGCGGTTGAGCGCCTCCAGATGCGCGGCGAAGTTGAAGTTCGCCGGCGGTGGGGTAAGTACGGCTTCCATGGTGTCTCCGGTGGATCACCGCACGGCGCACTCGTTGGAGGCGTGCACGCGCGGCGTGAGGACTTGTCGGCGCTCTGGCGGCGCCTGAATGAATCACCTTGACTGCGACGGTTTGCGACGGCCGCTGAAGAACAGATTACGCCTTCGGGAGTTCGACAGCATCCTGCGTGATCGCTTCGATCAGCGCGGCGGGACCCTGAACGGCCGAGCGCACGTGATAGAAGCGCAACGCGCGCAAACCGCCCAGTTCCTCGCCGCCGCCGGCGCGGCCCGGGCCGCCATGCAGCGATTGCGGCATGACGTTGCCGTGGCCCGTCTGTGTCTTCACGACGGATGGGTCGACCGCGTGCACACGGCCGTGTGCGTCGGCCAGCGCGAGGGCGGGCGCGCGCATGGCCACGGCGTCGTTGCTGTACAGCGAGACGACGAGGGAGCCCTGCCCACGTTTGGCCAGCGCGACCGCTTCGTCGAGATCGCGATAGCCGACGAGCGTGGCGACCGGGCCGAAGACTTCGGTGTCGTGCACGCGCTGTCCGCGCGCACCATCGCGCAGGCCGAGCAGCACGGGGGCCACGCATGCGCTGTCGGTACCGGCGTCGACGAAGGCAGTCTCGCGATTGCCGTCGTAGAGGGTTTCGGCTTCCGCCTGCAGATAGGCGATGCCGTCGAGCACGGCGCGCTTTTGCGCCAGAGCGACGAGCGAGCCCATCTTGACGGCCTCGTTGCGCGGATTGCCGACGACCGTCTTGGCCAGACGCTCGGCAATGGCGGCGGCCGCGGCATCGAAGTGCGCGACGGGAACCATCGCGCGCCGAATGGCCGTGCATTTCTGGCCAGCCTTGACGGTCATCTCGCGCGCCACCTCGCGCACGAACTGGTCGAACGCGGCGGTGCCGGGCGCCGCGTCGGGCAGCAGCACGGCGCTGTTCAGGCTATCGGCCTCCACGTTGATGCGCGCCGAGCGTTCGGTAAACGCCGGATGCGCGCGCAGCGTGGCAGCGGTGTCGGCCGAGCCGGTGAAGGAGACCACGTCGAACGGGCCGATCCGGTCGAGCAGACCGGCGGCGCTGCCGCAAATCACCGACAGGCTGCCCGGCGGCAGCAGACCGGCGGCGACCACATCGGCCACCATGCGTTGCGTGAGCCAGGCGGTCGATGTCGCCGGTTTGACGATGACCGGCACGCCCGCGAGCAACGCGCCCGCGGCCTTCTCCCAAAGTCCCCACGCGGGGAAGTTGAACGCGTTGATGAACAGCGCCACCCCCGGTGTCGGACGGAACACGTGACGCACGGCGAACGACGCATCCTTGGCCAACGGCACCGCCGCGCCGTCGAGCAGCGTGTGCGCGTCGCCCAGCGTTGCGCCGAGCTTGGCATACGTCGACAGGGTGTAGATAGCGCCATCGATGTCGACGGCGGAGTCGGTGGCGACCGTTCCTGAATTGGCTGTGGCGATGGCGTAGTAGTCGTCGCGGTTCGCCTGCAAGGTGGCGACAATCTGTGAGAGTCGCTGCGCGCGTTCGCCATACGACAAGGCGCGCAGCGCCGGGCCGGCGACGTCTCGCGCGAAGGCGAACGCGGCGTCGAGATCCAGACCGGCGCTCGATACGAAGGCGAGTGTCTCGCCTGTCACGGGATCGGTGAGCGCGGTGGGCGCGCCACTACCGGCCACCCAATGGCCGGCGACATAGTTTTCCAGCAAGGCAGGGGAGTGCATGAGCATGAACCGGGGGAATCAGGAAGGGGGCAGGCGCCGGATCAGGCACTGCGCGTGAATTCAATGGCGCCGTCTGGCAACAGATACAGCACGAGGGCGCGTCCGTGGGCGACTGTTGGTCGATGGGCTGTGCCGGGACCGTAAACGCACCAGCCCGCCGGGTGTCCGTCGAACGTTGCGCCGGGAGTGAGCGGCATGATCAGATCGATTTCGCCATTCGGATGCGCATGGTGCGGTCCGGCCAGATCGGCCATGTCCACCACGTCGACGGAAAATCCGTGCGTGTCGGGCGTGGGCTTGATGACGCGTCCGTAGCGAATGCCACCGCCTTCGCGGTTGCACAGCCAGCCGTCGGCAACGCCGGTGCGACAGGCGTCGGCAAGTGCTTCGTAACCGGCGGAGCCGGCGCCGTAATGCGCGTTGAGCCAATCGGCGAGGGAGGCGTCGAGGGCGCGGCCATCGAGTTGTCGCGTCAGGTCGGCGATCAACGCCTGAAATTGAGGCACATCCATCCATGTCTCCTGGGGACGTCGATATGACGCCGATCAATGGCGGGACTCGGGATGTCCGGTCCGCGTTTGCTTTTTTATCGGCGCATGGTGAAAATTAGAGCATGCAATTTTGGCTGTCAAGCAATATATTACATGTTACCTGCATTGAGGATCTTGTCTGATGAATAAGAGTGCGCAAGCCGATGGGGTGCCGACGGCGCGAGGCGCCGGTGAGAAAGACCCGTTTCTGGTCGCGCTGGGTGAGCGGGTGCGCACGCTGCGCGCCCGGCGTGGCTTGACGCGCAAGGCGCTTGCGCTGGACGCCGGTGTTTCCGAGCGTCACGTGGCCAATCTGGAGTCGGGTGTCGGTAACGCGTCCGTGCTGTTCCTGCGTCAGCTTGCACAGGCACTAAATTGCACATTGGCCGAAATCGTGGGCGACGAGACGACGTCGTCAGCGGAATGGTTGCTCATTCGGGAAATTCTGCACGGGCGCGACGGCGAGGCGCTCACGCGTGCGCGTCAGGCGCTCAGCGAGCTGTTTGCCGGGAGCGAGCGCGACCCGGATCGGCGTGGCCGCATCGCGTTGATCGGGTTGCGGGGCGCGGGCAAGTCGACGCTGGGCCGCATGCTCGCCGACGACATGCATGTCCCGTTCGTCGAACTCAATCGCGTGATCGAACAACTGGCGGGGTGCCCGCCGTCGGAGATCTACTCGCTTTATGGCGCGAGCGCCTATCGCCGCTATGAGTTGCGTGCGCTCGAAGCCGTCGTGGCCGAGCATCCGCGTGCCGTGATCGCCTCGCCGGGCGGTATCGTGAGCGACGCGGCGACCTTCAACTTCCTGCTCACGCACTGCTATACGGTATGGCTGCAGGCGTCGCCCGAAGAGCATATGAAGCGGGTGGTGGCGCAGGGCGATCTGCGTCCAATGTCGGGCAATGCGGAAGCGATGGACGACCTCAAGCGTATTCTGGCCGGCCGCCAAGACTTCTATGCCAAGGCGGATATGAGCTTCGACACCGGCGGGCGGGTGCTGGCCGACGCCTATCTGCAACTGCGCGGCCGCCTCGCCGTGCAATTGTCGTCAGATTGACCCTCATGGGAATGCAAAATAATTCATTTTTGTTTGGAAAACTAGTTGACGGTGTAGTTGTGCTGCACTATATTGCAATCCAACAAGATCATTATTCGTGTTGGAGGCAATCATGTTCGGCAAACCCCACGTCGACTATCGTACGGATCCCACGCAGTACAAGCACTGGAAACTGAGCTTCGAAGGCCCGGTGGCGACGCTCGCCATCGATATCTCGGAAGACGGCGGCATTCGCGAAGGCTACAAGCTCAAGCTCAATTCGTACGATCTCGGTGTGGACATCGAACTGCACGATGCCGTTCAGCGCATCCGCTTCGAGCACCCGGAAGTGAAGACGGTGGTCGTCACGAGCGCCAAGGACCGCGTGTTCTGCTCCGGTGCGAATATCTTCATGCTCGGCCTGTCCACGCATGCGTGGAAGGTCAATTTCTGCAAGTTCACCAACGAAACGCGCAACGGTCTGGAGGATTCCAGCCGCCATTCCGGTCTGAAGTTCCTCGCCGCCGTGAACGGCGCGTGTGCGGGCGGCGGCTACGAGCTGGCGCTGGCCTGTGACGAGATCTATCTGGTCGACGACCGTTCGTCGTCGGTCTCGCTGCCGGAAGTGCCGCTGCTGGGCGTGCTGCCGGGCACCGGCGGCCTGACTCGCTTGACCGACAAGCGTCACGTGCGCAACGACCGCGCCGACATCTTCTGCACCGTCGTCGAGGGCATTCGCGGCGAGCGTGCCAAGCAATGGCGCCTGGTCGACGAAGTCGTCAAGCCCGCGCAATTCGCACAAACGGTGTCGGCGCGTGCGCTGGAACTCGCTCAAGGCAGCGACCGTCCGGGCGGCAAGGGTGTGACGCTCACGCGCCTGGAGCGCACCGACGAGCCGGACGCGATCCGCTATGAATTCGTCGACGTGGAAATCGACCGCGCCAACCGCACCGCCAGCCTCACCGTGAAGGCGCCGAAGTCCACGCCGCCGGCCGACATCGCCGGTATCGAGGGCGCCGGCGTGAACTGGTGGCCGCTGAAAATGGCGCGCGAACTCGACGACGCCATTCTCAATCTGCGCACGAACGAACTCGATATCGGCACGTGGCTGTTGCGCACCGAGGGCGAGGCGAAACACGTGCTGGCGGCTGATGCATCGCTGCTGGCCCATCAGGATCACTGGTTGGTGCGCGAGACCATCGGCATGCTGCGCCGCACGTTTGCGCGTATCGACGTGTCCTCACGCTCGCTCTTCGCGCTGATCGAGCCGGATTCGTGCTTCACCGGCACGCTGGCCGAATTCGCCTTCGCGGCCGACCGCACGTACATGGCGGCGCTGCCCGCCAGCGAGGAAGACGAACCGGCAATCACGCTCACCGAAGTCAACTTCGGCCTGTTGCCGATGGTCACCGATCAATCGCGTCTGGCACGGCGCTTCTATGAAGACGCGGCGGAACTCGACGCCGTGCGCGCCACGATTGGCCGCCAGGTGCGCCCCGATGAGGCGGAACGCCTCGGGCTGGTCACGGCCGCCGTCGACGATCTCGACTGGCCGGACGAAATCCGCATCGCGATCGAGGAGCGCGCGGCCATGTCGCCCGACGCGCTCACCGGCCTCGAAGCGAACCTGCGCTTCAACGGCAAGGAGACGATGAACACCCGCATCTTCGGCCGTTTGTCGGCGTGGCAGAACTGGATCTTCATCCGTCCGAACGCCGTGGGCGAGAAGGGCGCGCTCAAGGTCTACGGCAAGGGCAACAAGGCGCAGTTCGATCCGAACCGCGTCTGACGAATGGGCTGCAACGTCGCCGGTGACGAACGCCGGGCGGTGGCAGGACCGAACAAGTCGTTTTACACAGAATACGTACGAGACACGAGGATTCCCACGATGGCTTCGATCAACTACAGCGAGAAGATCCCCAACAACGTCAACCTGTCGGACGATCGCACGCTGCAACGTGCGCTTGAACAGTGGCAGCCGAATTTCCTGTCCTGGTGGGGCGACATGGGGCCGGAAGGCTCGCACGGCTTCGACGTCTATCTGCGCACGGCGGTAAGCGTGGATCCGGGCGGCTGGGCGCACTTCGATCACGTGAAGATGCCGGACTATCGCTGGGGCATCTTCCTCACGCCGGGAGAAGCCGATCGCAAGATCCACTTCGGCGAGCACAAGGGCGAAGCTGCGTGGCAGGACGTGCCGGGCGAACACCGCGCGAACCTGCGTCGCATCATCGTCACGCAGGGCGACACGGAACCCGCGTCGGTCGAGCAACAGCGTCACCTCGGACTGACGGCGCCGTCGATGTACGACTTGCGCAACCTGTTCCAGGTGAACGTGGAAGAAGGCCGCCATCTGTGGGCAATGGTCTACCTGCTGCATCGCTACTTCGGCCGCGACGGCCGTGAAGAAGCCGAAGCGCTGCTCGGCCGCCGCTCGGGCGACGAAGACAATCCGCGAATTCTCGGTGCGTTCAACGAGAAGACGCCGGACTGGCTGGCGTTCTACATGTTCACGTACTTCACCGATCGCGACGGTAAGTTCCAGCTCTCGGCACTGGCCGAGTCGGGGTTCGACCCGCTCGCGCGCACCACGAAGTTCATGCTGACCGAAGAGGCGCACCACATGTTCGTGGGCGAGTCGGGCGTCTCGCGCGTGATCGCTCGCACGGCGCAAGTGATGAACGAATTGAAGACCGATGACGTCGCGAAGCTGCGGGCAGCGGGCGTGATCGATCTGCCGACGATTCAGCGCTACGTCAACTTCCACTACTCCGTGACGATCGACCTGTTCGGTGCGGATCAGTCGTCGAACGCGGCCATCTTCTACAGCTCGGGCCTGAAGGGCCGCTACGAAGAGGGTAAGCGCGACGACGACCATCAGCTCAACGGTCAAATGTATCGGCTGCTGGACGTGGACAACGGCAAGCTCGTCGAGCGCGAGGTGCCGATGCTCAACGCGATGAACGAAGTGCTGCGCGACGATTACATCAAGGACTCGGTCGCGGGGGTAAATCGCTGGAACAAGGTGCTGGAGAAGGCCGGTATCGACTTCCGCCTTAGCGTCCCGCACAAGGCATTCAATCGTCAGATCGGCACATTCGCGGGCGTGCGTGTGTCGCCGGACGGCCGTGTGGTGAGCGAGGCCGAATGGGCTGCGCATGAGCGTGAGTGGCTGCCGTCGGCGGAAGATCGCGCGTATGTGGCGTCGCTCATGGGCCGCGTGACCGAGCCGGGCAAGTTTGCCAACTGGATCGCGCCGCCCCCGCTCGGCATCAACCGCCAGCCGATCGACTTCGAGTACGTGCGCTTCAACTAAGGCCAACGAGAGCCCAGGCGCGAGCCATCCCACAAGGAGACAGCATCATGAACGGCCCCGTTCCGGTCGAAGTTCTGAAGCAGCATCTGATCGATCCGGAGATCTGCATTCGCTGCAACACCTGCGAGGAGACGTGTCCGGTCGACGCGATCACGCACGACGAGAACAACTACGTGGTGCGCGCGGACACGTGCAATGGGTGTATGGCGTGTATCTCGCCGTGCCCGACGGGGGCCATCGACAACTGGCGCGATGTGCTCAAGGCCGACGCGTATGCTGTCGACGACCAGCTCACGTGGGACGAGTTGCCCGTGCAGGACGATGCGCTCGCCGGTCAGGGCACGATCGGCGAGGCGGCGCCGGGCGTGGCTGGCGGTGCGTCGGCCGACGTCCCCGAGCCCGTCATCGCCGGCTCGGATTTCGTGCGCGGCTCTGTCGTGCCGCCGTGGTCCGCCGCCAAGCCCTATGTCAATCTGTACAACCACAAGGCGCCGGTACAGGCGACCGTGGTCGGCAACTATCGCCTGACCGACGCCAGCACCGAGAGCGACATCCACCATATCGTGCTCGACTTCGGCAAGCAGCCGTTCCCGGTGCTCGAAGGACAGTCGATCGGCATCATTCCGCCGGGCACGTCGGGCGACGGGCGGGCGCACCATGCGCGACAGTACTCGATTGCGTCGCCGCGCGACGGCGAGCGTCCCGGTTACAACAACCTGGCGCTCACGGTCAAACGCGTGACGAAGGATCACCAGGAGCAGGCGGTTGGCGGGGTGTGTTCGAACTACCTGTGCGATCTGAAGAAGGGCGACGTGGTGAACGTGATGGGCCCGTTCGGCAGTACGTTCCTGATGCCGAACCACGCCGATTCGCACCTGCTGATGATCTGCACCGGCACGGGGGCGGCCCCGATGCGGGCGATGACCGAGTATCGTCGTCGTCGCCGTCTGAAGGGCGCGACCGGCAAGCTCATGCTGTTCTTCGGCGCGCGCACGCAGGGCGAGCTGCCGTACTTCGGCCCCCTGCTCAACCTGCCGAAGGACTTCATCGACACGAATCTGGCCTTCTCGCGTACACCAGGACAGGCCAAGCGCTACGTGCAGGACGCCATGCGCGAGCGCGCGGCCGATGTGGCGGCGCTGCTGCGTCACGACCACACCTACATTTATGTGTGCGGGCTCAAGGGCATGGAGGACGGCGTGCTGCAAGTGCTGCAGACCATCGCGGGCGACGCCGGGCTCGACTGGCAGGCCCTCTGGCAACGGATGAAGACGGAAGGGCGTCTGCATCTGGAAACCTACTGATTGACTGACGACTGACGATATCGGCTCGCGCAGCACCCGGCAGAGGGTGTGGCGCGAACCTCGGCTTGACCGACGGCGTTTTGCGCCGGCTTGACACCGCGTGCTTCGGCACGCGGTTTTTTTTCGTTCGTCGATGACGGTCGGGGTATCGAAGGCTGTCGCGGCGACGTCACCGGAATTGAGTAACATGGAGGAGCGGTTTCCCTTCCATCTTTTCTCTGAACGGAGAGTCATATGGGCAAGAAGCGGATTCTGGTACTGGCAGGCGACTATGTCGAAGACTACGAGCTGATGGTGCCCGTGCAGGCACTCATGGCCGTGGGTCACCGGGTGGAAGTGGTCTGCCCCGGCAAGAAGGCGGGCGACAAGGTGCGCACTGCGATTCACGACTTCGAAGGCGATCAGACGTACAGCGAGAAGCGCGGTCACGACTTCACGCTCAATGCGACATTCGACGGACTGTCTCCCGCCGACTTCGACGCGCTGGTGATTCCCGGTGGCCGCGCGCCGGAATATCTGCGGTTGAATGATGAGGTCGTCGAGATCGTCAGACATTTTGCCGAGAGCGACAAACCGATTGCCGCGATCTGTCACGGGGCGCAGTTGCTGGCGGCGGCCGGTGTGATCGAAGGGCGCGAGTGTTCGGCGTATCCGGCCTGTGCGCCGGAGGTGCGGCTGGCCGGCGGGAAGTACATGGAGATCGGGATCGACGAGGCGCATACCGACGGCAAGCTGGTGACCGCCCCCGCCTGGCCCGCGCATCCGGCGTGGATCGCGCAGTTCCTCGCCGTGCTGGGAACGAAGATCGAGCTCTGACGCGCGGCGGATTTGTCCGAACTTGCCTCGTTTTCGAAAGCTTGACGTCCGGTGGCGCAGCAAGATCGGCCGATCTCAACCAGGTCGGTCGGCAGGCGCTGCGCGCGCCGGAGCCCCGGCATACGACGAAGGAGGGTCGTGATGGACGTCAATGCTTATCCCTTCAGGGGCCATGCCGCAGGCTCCCCTGCCAGTCCCACGGCCGCTGGGCCGACGCGTGCCGGATTATTGCCGGAAGCCGGACCACTTGGAACGTTCGGGGCAGTCACCGGACATGACGGTAGCGGCACGCCGCTGCCGCCCATCGGACCTTACGATTTTTCTACCGCGCGGCGCGTGCACGAGGTCCTTCCGGCAGGGGCCCCCAGTGCGGCTGTTCGACTATCGTTCGAAGCGCACGCGCAAGCACCGCAATACGTGGTGACGGCGTTCCCGAGCGCTGGGCATGCCACGCGAGCGTGGCTTGCCTCTCGCCTGTTCGGCGCGTTGGGCCTGGCGACACCGACGGCCGTGTTGGTGCGGGGATGTTCGCTGGCATTCGATGGAACCCAGGCGCCTGAGCGGATCTACCTGGCGACGACGTATCTTCCCGTGTACCGGCCATTGGGGGAATGGTTGGAGGGGGAGGCCGCGCTGCGCGCGATCGACGCGGCAGATGGCGCGCAAAGCTCGCCGAGTGCGCGCGGCGGTGGGGGCGATGCGTGTGAGCGTGCTCGAGACGGCGCCCGCGCGGCCGGACGGCAAATGGCGCAAGTACTTGCGCAGTCCGGCGGTGCACCACTGCATGCGCTCGCTGGCGCGCCGGCACAGGCGTATGCCGACGCCACACGCACACGCGACGAAATGCGCGGCGTGCTCTGCGCTTGGCTCCCCGAAGTCTATCGATGCGCATTGGAGCGTCAGTACGTCGCCGCGCTGTGGCTGGGCGATCGGAATCTTTTCCACGCCGTCATGGAAAACGTCGGTGTCTGGCGAGACAAGAACGACTTGCCCTACATGATGACGGTCGATTTCCGGGCCTGCCTCGATGCGGGCTTTCAGGGCGCGCTGTCGGATTTGATGCCGTATCGCCTTGGCGAACCTTCCACGGCATTCGTGCGGCGGTTGGCCGGGCTGACACAGACCGTCGACAGCAAGACGGTGCTCGACGAACTGAAGAATCCGACGGGGGTTCGGGCACTGGCGGCCGAGATGGCCTTCCGCCTCGGGCGAATTTCGGCGCACCACATCGCGCCTTGGGTGGACGATGCCCAGGACTTGGTCCGCGCGACATCGGTCGCTGCCAAGGTGGCCGCGGCGGCCGAGGACTGGAGCGGAATCGTGCCCCACCTCCTGGCGCGACGCGACCGTCTCGTGACCCGGCTGGGTGGCGCCTGGGCCGCACAGGCGTGGACACAACTGTACCCGACGCGCGCCCGCGCCATCGAGGCGCATCAGGCGCCCTTTTTGCGTTCGGCCGCAGCCGAACGCGATCGTGTGTGAGCCCGTCGGATCGGGCCGTCCGACCCATTGTCAAGCCGCCTCGGCGAATGGCACCAATTTGGTGCGCGGCGCCGATTGACGTGCGTTTGCCCCGGTTGCCTAACGTCGCAAGCTCGCATAAACTATCGACGCCACAAACCCCGCGTGACTGGCGATTAGGGTGCACAGCCTTGTGTGCCCGAGGTGGAGCAACCCACCGGGAAGCGCCGGGGTCTTATTTGCCGTTCGCCTGGGCAGCCGTGATGGTTGGTGCTGCCCTGTCTATCGTCTTCCGAAGCACAAAGGAAGATGCGCTGCGCCATCCCCTCCCGGAAAATCTGTTCAATTCAACGGAAACGCCATGTTCGACAAATCGAAATCCACCGTTGCCTCCGTCGATCCCGACGTTTGGGCTGCGATTCAGAAAGAAAATCAGCGTCAGGAAGACCACATCGAGCTGATCGCATCGGAAAACTACACCAGCCCGGCCGTGATGGAAGCGCAGGGCTCGCAACTGACCAACAAGTATGCGGAAGGTTATCCGGGCAAGCGCTACTACGGTGGTTGCGAGTATGTCGACATCGTGGAACAACTGGCCATTGATCGCGTGAAGGCGCTGTTCGGTGCCGAAGCCGCGAACGTGCAGCCGAACTCGGGCTCGCAGGCTAACCAGGGCGTGTACTTCGCCATGCTCAAGCCGGGCGACACCATCATGGGCATGAGCCTGGCGCACGGTGGCCACCTCACGCACGGCTCGCCGGTGAACATGTCGGGCAAGTGGTTCAACGTGGTGAGCTACGGCCTGAACGAGAACGAAGACATCGATTACGACGCTGCCGAGAAGCTCGCGCAGCAGCACAAGCCGAAGATGATCGTGGCGGGCGCCTCGGCCTTCGCCTTGAGGATCGACTTCGAGCGTATGTCGCAGATCGCCAAGTCGGTCGGCGCGTACTTCATGGTCGACATGGCGCACTATGCCGGTCTGATCGCCGCCGGTGTGTACCCGAACCCGGTGCCGCATGCCGACTTCGTGACGACGACCACGCACAAGAGCCTGCGCGGCCCGCGCGGCGGCGTGATTCTGATGAAGGCCGAGTTCGAGAAGCCGATCAACTCGGCCATCTTCCCGGGCATCCAGGGCGGCCCGCTCATGCACGTGATCGCCGGCAAGGCCGTCGCGTTCAAGGAAGCCGCGTCGCCGGAATTCAAGGCGTACCAGGAACAAGTCGTGAAGAACGCCCGCGTGATGGCCGAGACGCTGGTCAAGCGCGGCCTGCGTATCGTGTCGGGCAAGACCGAATCGCACGTGATGCTGGTTGACCTGCGCGCCAAGAACATCACCGGCAAGGCCGCGGAAGCGGCGCTGGGCGAAGCGCACATCACTGTGAACAAGAACGCGATTCCGAACGATCCGGAAAAGCCGTTCGTGACGAGCGGCGTGCGCCTGGGCTCGCCGGCCATGACGACGCGCGGTTTCAAGGAAGCTGAAGCCGAACTCGTCGGCAACCTGATCGCCGACGTGCTGGAAAACCCGGAAGACGCCGACAACCTGGCTCGTGTGCGCGCACAAGTGGCTGAGTTGACGAAGCGTTTCCCGGTCTACGGCTAAGCCCCGGACGCCGCCCGCATGCGCTGCCCGTTCTGCCGTCACGACGACACGCAGGTCATCGACTCGCGTGAAGCGGAAGATGGCGCCGCCATCCGGCGGCGCCGGAAATGCCCGGCGTGCGACAAGCGTTTCACCACGTACGAGCGTGTCGAGCTAGCGATGCCGGCGGTCGTCAAGAAAGACGGCAGCCGCGCCGAGTACGACCGCGCGAAGGTGCGCGCCAGCATGCAGTTGGCGATTCGCAAGCGCCCTGTGAGTGCCGAAGCGATGGATGCCGCAATTGCGCGCATCGAATACAAGCTGCTGGCCGGTGCGGAGCGCGAGGTGATGAGTCAGCGTATTGGCGAATTGGTGATGCGCGAATTGAAGCGGCTCGACAAGATTGCGTACATTCGCTTTGCGTCGGTGTACCGCAGCTTCGAGGACATTGCCGAGTTTCGCGATGTGCTCGAGGAAATCGACAGCACCGATGTCAAGCCCAAGCGTAAGCCGGTGGCCTGAGTCGACGGCGATGCGAGAGCGCGTATGAGCTTGCGCTGGCGACCGTAAGGCCCGTTTGCTGTAAAGAAGGACAGGAAACCCGTCGTGTCTGAAAGGGCACGGCGGGTTTTTTTATTTCACCATGACTCCAGCTCGGCACTTCGCTGGACTACGCCAAGACTAGATACAGCAGGTTTATCAATAACTTAGGCGAGTTCATCATATGCCGGTGCTTTCTGAAACTTGACCCGACTTCCGCTCTGCTGGCCCCTAGAAGGCTCCTGGGAACCGGGTCTTTTCGAGGAGTCATCATGGCAAAAATCAAGCTCACCAAGTCCGCTGTCGATGCGGCACACCCCCAGGCGCAGGCCGTCGAACTCCGGGATACGCTGGTGCCCGGCTTCTTGTGCAAGATTACCCCGTCGGGCCGCAAGGTGTTCATGCTCCAATATCGGACGAACGCCGGCGAGCGCCGCAAGCCCGCCTTGGGCCAGTACGGGGAACTGACCGTCGAACAGGCCCGTTCGCTCGCGCAGGAATGGCTGGCCCAGGTACGCCGGGGTGGTGATCCCGGCGCCGACAAGGCGGAGGCGCGCAAAGCGCCCACCGTCGAGGAGTTGTGCAAGAAGTTCATGGAGGATCACTCCAAAAAGCGCAACAAGCCCAGCACCCGAGTCGGCTATCAAGGCGTCATCGACCGCTGCATCATCCCGTTGCTGGGCCGCAAGAAGGTCCACGACGTGAAGCGCCCTGACATTGCCGGACTGATGGAAAAACTTTCGTACAAGCAGACCGAGGCAAACAAGGCGTTCAGCATCCTGCGCAAGATGTTCAACTTGGCCGAGGTATGGGGCTATCGGCCTGACGGTACTAATCCTTGCCGCCATGTACCGATGTTCCCTGCCGGAAAGTCCACCCACCTTATCAGCGACGAGGACATGGGCAAGCTGTTCCGGCAGCTCGACAAGATCGAGGCCGAGGGGCTGGAGAACTACGTCATCCCGTTAGCGATCCGCCTGCAATTCGAGTTTGCCGGCCGCCGTGGCGAAATCGTTTCGCTCGAATGGGAATGGATCGATCTGGAAAACCGCCGCGTCGTCTGGCCCGACAGCAAGACCGGCGGCATGTCCAAGCCCATAAGCGAGGAAGCCTACCGGCTGCTTTCTACGGCACCGAGGCAGGAAGGCAATCCCTACGTACTGCCGTCGCCGCGCCATCCAGGGCAGCACCTGACCACGGGCGAGTATTACGGTGGCTGGAGCCGTGCGCTCAAAGCGGCGGGGGCGACACATGTGGGGACGCACGGTATTCGCCACCGCTCGGCGACCGACATTGCCAATTCGGGAATCCCGGTCAAGGTCGGCATGGCCCTGACGGCTCACAAGACTGTAGTGATGTTCATGCGCTACGTCCACACTGAGGACAAGCCGGTGCGGGAAGCCGCCGAACTGGTGGCGAATCGGCGCAAGGCAATCACTGGGGGGCGCCGCACCGAAGAGGTGAATGCTTGATCCGGTGCAAGATATCCGTTCCGTCGCCAGCAGCACCTTCAATGCTGCTGGGCGACATCCGGGGGCCGGCCAACGGGCAGCGCTTGGCCGGCATCCACCAGCGCAGCGTCATGCCCACCAGCGTGCGCTACGCGAAGGGTGAACTCCAACGAATTGTCGTGACGCGATACGACAATTCGCAGAAGAAGTGTTATCCGGTTCCGTTCTGCGATTGCTGCAAGGCTTGTTCGAGCCAACCGCTTTCTTCTTCGGCGACGAGCTGTTGCATTGCGTCCAATCGGATTGCCTGCGCGGACCTCCGACGGGTTTCAACCTTTCCGGGAGTCATCTCCGACTGCAACTCAGTCTGCATGCATTCTCCCAGAACGTGCTGGAATTCCAGTTCATCGGTACGGGCGAAGAGTACGCGCCGATGTGCATCATCGATCAGCATCAACCTCACAGAATTCAGGCGCAGCAAGTGACGCCAGCGGCGGTCGATCGACACGAAATAAGGAATGAAAAACGAGCCGAGCTGACTTGCCGTAGCATTCTTCTCTAAGACACGGAGGAGAGTCATGTCCCAAGCCATGCCGCGAATCTCCTCCAACATCGTCTTGGATCGACCAGTGATCGGGCCGAAGAACGGCGACCCCAACTCGGAAGTCATGCCGCTCCATATGAGGTGCAACTCGGTGAGCGGGATGGCCCCCAGGTTATGGATGCTGAAACGCAGCAGTTCGCTCAAGATGCGTCTCTTATCTGCCTTGCGTTTCTCGTGCCACAGGCGGGCAAACCGCAAGAGCAACGCCTGTGTCCCAGCGCTCTTGGCTTCGTGATGAATGACATGCTCACTGGTCTGCAACTCCGACAGAAAGGCCTCGGCTTCGGGACGGAGTAAAGCCTTTAGCTCTTCGCATGGGACATCGAAAACGAAGCGAGTGGGATCATCCCGAAAGGCATCCCAATCCAGGTGATCGAGCATGCGGAAGGCGATCAACGTATTCAAGGGTCGTTCGTTGCGTGGATCGTCGCGGGTCAGTCGGGTGTTCTCGATGAGGAACGGCAGCACATCGAATTGCACGTTGCGGTTCCGAGCTTTAAGCATGAGGACCTCGTCGACCCGGTTGCGATCGACCTGCTGGATGCTCTCGCCGGCGATGGCCGCACGCATTTTCTCTGCAAAGTTCGAATCGAAGCTCAGCGAAAAATCGATCAGTGCATT
The DNA here is from genome assembly GCF_026802345.1 of Pandoraea sp. XJJ-1. Classification (NCBI taxonomy): domain Bacteria; kingdom Pseudomonadati; phylum Pseudomonadota; class Betaproteobacteria; order Burkholderiales; family Burkholderiaceae; genus Pandoraea; species Pandoraea sp. XJJ-1. Next base: position 3,767,911 of record NZ_CP113827.1, on the reverse strand, counting down.
CGACTGGCCGCCAGTGAATCGTGCTTGAATGCTGGTCCCGGCGGACATGAAAAACGCTCGTGGCCCCTCGAAGAACGGGGTGACGTACTCACTGGAGGACAGGCTGAGGCCAAGTTCGAGGTTGATCGCACCTGGGGAATCGGTGCAAATGACAGCGCGAAGACCTGCGCATTCCGCCGCGCGTTGGGACTCGATGGCGTCAAGTGCGGCCTTGTCGCTGTTGAGTAGTGCAGAAAATAGGGCGTCTACGATTGGGATATCAGGCACGAGTCGGTCCTGGCTATAAACGGATGCCGCCAGACTTCGGCGTGGCGCATTGTTCGGGCTGACGATTGCGCACCACCGATTCGTGAAAACTCTTCACGTCCTCATGGCGGCACTTAACCAAGCCCGGAAGTTTCTTGAGACGGGCTTTCTGAATGGCACACATCATTTGTGTGCTGGCCATCGAATGCTCACGCCGTCCGGAAGCTCAAGCTCAAGTTTCGGGTCCAGCTTCCGGTCTGGCGCAATTGTGAGCAAGTCGAGGGGGATGCTCCACTCATCTGCAAGTTGCGCCTTCAGTTCCTTAACCGTAAAGCCCCGGAATGACAAACGCCATACTCGCCCGTCTGGGCTATCGTTGTCCTTGTCTTCACTCAGCAGACTGCGTTCCCCAATCGTCAGCGCCTTAACGAGAGGTGGCGCACTCCGCTTAACGCTCAACTCCACGACCACTTCCTGAGGTGCGGTGGAAGGAACAAAAGGAAGCTCGTCACGATACGGTTCAAGCGTCCGTTGGATGAATAGCATTGCGGGCTCGTACTTCTTCACCGTTTGAATAGCCAGCAACTTCTCCAAACACCGTCCCTTGATCTTGCCGGAGCGGAACTCGCCAGCAGCATTGAAGTAGACCTCGAAGAACATTCCGTTCAACATATCGAGCGCCCGCTCGATTGGAATGGAAGCCAACTCCTGACGCAGCTTGTCCAAGAACGCGACCGCCCGATTCTCGTTTCCACATGCGCATTGATATAGATTGCGACCCAGCACAAAGGCTTCGTCAGCACTGACCTTGCCCCAATCGAGTTCCAGTACGGCCACGACGGCCGGATTCTGCTGATACCAGTTGTAGGTCTTCATCGCCTTAATGAGACCGGCGATTTTGTTTCCGTTCTTTAGCGGGAAGTCCACATCTGCCTTGGCCTCATCCGAGTACGAAAAGGCCTGCTTCAGGCGTACACCGGCTTTTCGTAGCTTCTTGGTGATGAGTTCGGCCAGGGCAGCGGGCGAACGACCTGCAAGAGCAATGTGTCCTGTTGTCTTCAAGAGACCAGGCACTTCAACGCTCTCATCAAAAAAGGCCGGCAGGATGTATTCGCGGCTTTCGGTGAATGCCCGAGCTTGGGCGCTCTTGCGCTCATGGTTCGTCCACAACTTCTTGCGGTACGCGTCGGAGACGAACATGACAGTGAAGACAGCTCGGTTCTGGTAGACATCGCTCAGGTGCGTGTACAGATCCTTTCCCCACAAATCGACTTCCTCGAACTTGTCGTAAAAGACATCGACGCCTTCGGCTTGCAACGCCTTGGCCACGGCATCGACATACACACGATCTTCGCCGGCAAAGGACAAGGCGACATGAAATTTTTTTGGCACTTCGGTAGTCTCCATTAAGAGTCGGTAACCCCAGGCGGAGGGGGCGGACCGTTCTTCGCTCCATCATTCGGTTCGAGTAGGGCACGCAGATTCGCTCGTATCGTTGCGGCAACTGTTGAAGTGGGCATTCCGTGTAGCCGGCTGAGCGCTTCGACCACTATGGCAACATCGGCAGGTTTAGACGGGCGATCGCCCGTCTTTGTGAAGGGGCCATCGGTCTCAGTCAATAGCCTATCGAGCGGAATCAGCGCGACCATAGATGCATGTCGCGTATTTTCCAACATGGCGGCGTTTATCGAAAAATAACACCCCAATTCGAGAGCGCGCTGCGCTTCTGCCTTGCTGCCGGTGAACCAGTGAAGTACGACCTTCCCCTTAGATGGAGGCAAAAACGATTCAATATGGTCAAGTACAGCCTTGGCAGCTCGAACGCTGTGAACAGTGACAACCTTGCCCCCCGCGTCAGCGCAACGCTGAAGAACGTGTTGAAAGACTTGCTTCTGCAGGTCCAGAGATTTGTAGAAGCGCGGACCTGCATCGAGGCCGACTTCACCAACGTAACGCGCCTCCGACAGGTAGCGATCCCACAGTTCAAGTTCGCTCGCACGCTCCGCGACCAATTGCGGATGCAGCCCAAGCGCAGCTCGGACATGCTTCGTGCGCTGCGCGAGTTCGTGATTGCGTGGCCACGCTAACGGTGTTGTTGTCACCGCGAGGGTGAATACGCCAGCCGCATCTGCCTCCCGGACCGCAAGAGCGTGGTCCGGGTAGAGATCGACGTGGCAATGGAAGTCCACAAGACCGGCCGACGGAATCATGATCGCATCCTCGTCAACTCGGTCTTGCCTCGACACCATCGATCAGACGCTCGACTTCACCAAGGCCTCGCCGATAGACATCGGCCAGCTCGTTGAGATGAGCCGACTCGTCCGCGAGGGAGCCGGGCTTATGAATCAGCAGATTCGCAAGCTGCGGTCTTGCCCGCAGGCGCTCAATCGCGTACTGAAATGATCTGATCTGCTTTCCTGTCGATTCGCGCGTGTCCAGCGGCTGTGCGTGTAGGTCTTCCACGGTGTATGTCGTCGCGTCACCTCCGACACCCCATGCCGTAGTCAGGGCAGCACGACGGATTAGGCACGGAAGGCAATAGCCGCAGTGTTCGATGCCAAGTCCTTGCCACCGACCCTTCGTCGGGGATGAACACGACAATGAATCGGTTGCCAAATTCTTCAACAGTGAGGGATTCCGACAGTTTGTGGCCATTTCGCCCTTCGTCTTGTCCCAGTACGGGTTTCGGATCTCGCCGTCTATGCCGAGTATGCCGAGCAGGTCGTTCCACCTAGCCATGTAGTAAGGATGCGTGGTGCGGGTGCTGTTCGATCCGAGCCGTAGTGGGTCCAAAGGCACATTCAGAGCAATGAGTCCATTTTCGGGTACACGTAGAATGAAACTCCGCCCCAATCCAGTACCTGCAAACACCCCGAGCGCGAAGAACAGGAACGACCTACCGCGCGTGCTGTTCTCTGAACCGACGCCTTCCACAAGGCCATCCACAAAGGTCATTCCGACCCGCAGACGCTCGAAGGACGACTTGTTGAAGTGCTTCTTCAAACCCGTGAACAGCTTGCCCTGCGCGTCGCTTGTCGCGCCTTCGCCGAAATGACTGACTAACAACGGTGTGGCGCCGTCTTCCAGTAGATCAATGGCGCCAATCAAGCTATCCAATCCCCCCGAGAACAGGCTGATGGAATCAAATGGTGGGGCAATCAAGCTCGGAGGCGCCACCTGGGCGATTGTTGCGAATCGAGCCGGACGTGCCCTGAACCCAATCATCCAGCGGTCGCCCGTTAAGAAGTCCAGTGCTTTCTTCAGCGTTGGTCCTGCCGCAGCCCAGCGAGCAGGTTCGCTGACCGGGACGACCAGGCGTATCTCGCGCGTCCAAGAATCCTGCGACTGCTCGACACGTGAGATGCGGGTATCCGCTGCATGGACATGCGCGGCCAGCACCAGCAGATCAATGCCGATCTCAGAGGGAAACACGCCGATCTTCTTCAGGCTCGTCAGCGCGCCACCGATACCATGATCCAAGGACTTTTCGCCGGCGACGAGTTGTATGTACGTCCTCTGTTCATCGGTCCCAACCGCAACATCGAGACTGTCGTCGGGGCCGAAGCGGCCCGCTAGGAGTTGTCGCTTCATTGGTCGGCCTCCGCATCACCAAGAGTTTGCAAGATCGCAAATGCCGACTCGTACACGGCGTCTACGAAGACCTGAATCCGCTCGGGCGTGAGATTGGGGGTCTCCGACCGAGCACGCGTCAGCGCGTCGCTCACTCCGCCACGGATGAAATCGCGCAACTGCTGTTCAACGCGATGCGCAGCTTGCGCGTCTGTCGGCATAGTCACGGCCTTGGTGCCGATGTCATTGCATATGCGCGCTTCTATCGCGTGCGTGGCATACAGCTCGAAAACCGTTTGCATTTGATCCGGGGTAAACGTGGTTAGATCGGTTAGCCCTTCGCTTGCCAGTTCAACGATGGTCTCGATGTATGCCTCGCGGGCAATTCCTTCATCCACGGTGCCTGCGCCCGGACAGATGTAGTCGGCCAAGCCCACGAATATCTCGGCGATCGGACGACCTGCCAGCGACTCCAAGTCCAGTGCACGTAACGCCTCGCGCACACCACGCGCCTGCGCGTCGGCCAAGAAGCCAAGGAGTCGCGCGCCGGCACCGCGAGAGGCGCCCATGCGTTGTGCAGCCTGGCGCGCGCCGCCGGCCGACGTTGAAACGTACTTTGATACGGCGCGCCCCAGACTGGCCCGATCACTGCCGCCAGAACCGGCGAATCGAGTAAAGCTGTTACGCGCGCCCGAGAAGCGTTGCGGGTCCGCCGTCTTCGGAATGGGTGGCCGGTTTGGTGGTGCAGGGGGCGCAGCGCCATCTGCGGGAGGCTGGCCATCAGGGCCTACGCCAGGACTCGCAGGGTTGGGAGGAGCGTCACCGCCATCACCGCCGCCCAGCCATGACGGGACGAGCGGAGTTCCTCCGCCAGGGCCTCCGTAAGCCGTTGAGGTTCCCATCAGCGCGCTCCCTTCACGTCTTTGAGCGCCGCTTCGGCGCTGGCCTTGAGGCCGGGGTTGTTGGTGGCTTTGCTCCAATCGCCAAGCAGCTTCGTCAGGCGGGCGGCGCACTCAACATCTTTGATAACGCCTTGCCAGCCGCTGACAGCCCAAGGACCGCACTTGCCACTTGGCAGCGCCTCCAGGAAATCCATCAACCGGGTCTGTAAGCCTGGTTGCGCCTTCACGAGAACCACGAGGCCATCGATACCCGGCGGCTTGATGTCGAAAGCGCCGGTGCTCATGATCTTCGTGCGCACGGCTTCGAACACCTTCTCCGCTTCAGGCTGCACAAGCTGCTTCAACTCGGCCTCGTAGCTTTGAACAGTCATCTTGCCGCCGAACAGCTTTTCCACCACGCCGGCCAAGTGTCCCAGCACCGACACCGGGCCGAAGTAGTCCTTCTTGTCCTTGGTCACGAACAAGTAGGGGCGCAAATCGATACCCGATAGTTTCGGCGACAAGCATGCCCAGTCGCATATCGTCTCTGAGGACTTCCACTCAGCCAACACGGCGCTGTCAGGCACGGATACAGGTTCGACGGACTTCGGCCCCTTCCGCTCACCAGCTTGAGGCTCCTTACCATCAGCCGTCGCCAAGTGCTTTTCCAGGGCATCGAGGTCTTCGCAAAATCCGTGCGGATGGACCGCTGCGACAAATGCGATCTGCTCGAACAGCCGTGGTATGAAGCGTTCCGCGAGCATAAGCTTCGCGAGTACGGGCAACTTGATGTCGTCACCGAATCCGCGTGCTGTCGCGGTGCGCTCGCGCAGCAACAACGTGTTGAGGAAACGTTTTATCTGACGCGGGTTGCCTTTCGCGCCGCTTGCCAGGATGGGGCCGATTTGATCGCTGAGTGCGAGCGCGTTATTCGCCTTCTCGGCCTGCTTTCCTAGCGCTGTCTTGATGGTCGCAGAATCCAATCCGCCGCTGGTCCAAGGACGTTTCAGCTTCTCCCGTGCCACGCCGATCAGCTTCGCGTAGTCCGCGTCGTCCTCACCGATTTCGGCGCCAGCCAGCAGCAACGTGACATAAATCCGTGTCTCGGTCTCGCCCAATGCCGGAATACGGAATGGAACCTGGATGAGTTTTTCGAGGTAATTGCGCGCGTAGTCCCGCGGCCCGGTACTGTCGGGCAGATCAGGGAAATGCTTGCGCACTGCGTACTCGATCATTGCCTCGTCGGCTGCGACGACGAACGCCGTCCGCGCAGTGAAGACGAACAACCGGATGGCTTCGAGGGTTTCGATGGCGGTGTCGGGCAAGCAACGATCGAGGTCATCAATCAATACGACAAGTTGCCTGATACCGGCGTCCTTTAGAAGTCGGTCAAACGCCTTGCGGAACGCCTCCACTTCCTCCGGCACGTTTTTGGACTCGCCCGGCTTCAGCACGGCCTTCACCTCATCCACGGCCGTCGTGAGGTTTTCCTTCGTCGCAATCTTGGCTGGGTCTGCTACCAACGCTTCAAGGGAGCCGATAATGGCTCCGATTTGGTCAGGTGTTGGTATGCCCGTGAAAGCGGTCATCGCCAAACCGCCAGCCCTCTTCGCAACCTTCAGCCAGTCGATCCGGCTGAACACATCCTTGACGGCGGCCGCAGCCTTGGTCAGGGCCGGGCGCTTTTCGACCAAGCCTGTCACGATCCCTTCGATCAGGGCGATCTTCGCGTCCTCGAACCCCTGGAATCGCCAACCGTTGAACTTGAGGCACAGGACATCGTCCGTGTTGGCGAAACCCGCCTCGATCATTTCGAGCACGCTGGACTTGCCCGCACCCCAGTCGCCGTGTACCCCGATCGTTACGGGATGTTCGGGCTTTGCGCGAAGCAGCCCGATGATCGTGGTGGCGATGGCCTCGTTATTCAGCAGATCAACCTTGGTTTCGTTGTCGGCTAGGATCATTGGTTTCCTCCCTGTGCATACAGTGCCGCGCCGGCTATGGCGTCCTTTGGCCGCAACAACGCGGCTGCGCCCAACCCCACACACTGGCGCAACCGATCATCGTCCAAGTTGTTCAGGTCCTCGGTATTGCGAACGCCAGCAGACAGTAGTGCCAAGTATTGGCCGCGCGTCAGCCGCACCGAAACCTTAGTGAGGGGCAGCGCGTCGGACGGCAAGCCGAATTCGAGCCGCTGAAGAATTTCGTCCAGACCTTGAAGAAAATCAGGTTGATCGGGGAATAGCGTTGCCAGAATCTGATGCGCGGAACGCAGATGAAAGCGAGTCGCGTCGGCAATGCCGATGATGTTGCCGTAGCCAATGGCACCGCCAAACGGCGTCGTAGAGTAATGCCTCTCCAGCACATCGACGGGCGTCCCCTCAATCCAATCATGCAGCAGTGCGGCACGCTTGCATCGTGCCCAAAACTCGATCTGGTCACGACAGTACCGCTGCAGCATTTGAGGCATTTGCTGTCCGAAGCGCTGTGCCACCTCGCCAGCGCGCACACTTTCGGACTGCCCCTTCTTCATAACCGGCGTATAAATGGCATCCAGTTCGTCCAGCACTTGGACCATCGCTAGGATGTGGCTGGGCGGTGTCTGCGCGACGTTCAGGCGCCCCATCAATTCGACCAGGCGCAGGCTCGACTCGAATGACAGGGACGAGGCGCCACATGCGCGCCCAAGGAGCGTCAGGTGGATGAGATCGCCTTCGCGCTCGGCAAGCCCTGCCTGCAACAGGCGCTCAACCAGAGCGCTCACGTCCCGCTCTACCATCGCGACCCATTGTGGATTCGCTCGCGATGCCGAGTACCCTCCGAAAGTGTTGACCAGCAGTCCCGGGATCTCGTCAGCACGGACGCCGCGCACCTGACTGAGCAGACGCAGCGTCCATGTCGGCAGATCACGTTGCTGGAAGGAGGACCTTGCGTCTTCGGGGACACCCAGCACATAGCGCTGGAAAAGCTGTGCACGTTCCATTGGCGTGTCCGCCAGGATGATCGCCTTGCCGGTCTCATTGAAGCCGAGTCGCCCAGCGCGACCCGCCATGTTCTTGTACTCGGCCACCGTGAACTGTCGACCGTCCTCGCCGACGAATTCATTCTCGGCGAGCACCACCGTTGAGGCTGGCGTGTTGATGCCGGCGGCCAAGGTCGTGGTGGCGACCAGGGCATGGATGCCCCCCATGGCGCTGCGATACCCTCGCTCGACCGCCTCGCGTTCCGCCCTCAGCAAATTGGTGTTGTGGAATGCGGTGCCACCGGCCAGGCATTCCCGCAAGTCCTGCGATGCGCCGGTCAGGTCTTGGGTGGGAAGTGCGTCCAGGATTGCGCTGGCCGGCGGCAGGCCAAGTTCCTTGGCAAGGTACTTCGCACACCCCTGGGCCGGACCGCGCATGTTGCGGAACACCAGTAGCTTCTCGCCCTGACCCACCAGTTGCTGCGCCAGAGGCACGATCACATCCTGCGAACTGGGTTTGTCGCGACGCTGCACGATGCGGTACGAAGGCAGTAAAGCCTCGGTCTTCGTAGTCCCGTCGGTATCGATGTATTGGAATGTTCCTCGCCGGTCGAGAACGCCTTCGATCAACGGCACGGGCCGCTCGCGCGACAACAGTAGCGGAACACCGAGCCAGCGATCGAAGCTATTCAGATTGCCAATGACTGCGGACAGGATCACGAGCTGCGGCTCGATGCCATGCTGCCGGGCCCGCAAGAGCAGAGAAAAGATCAGCTCAACCGTGATGCCGCGCTGCGGGTCCGTGATGAACTGCCCTTCGTCCAGCACAACCAGACCGAGCTGACTCAGCAGGCGAGGCGAGCCCAACGCTAGATTGAGGAAGGTCTCATAGGTAAAGAAGCCCAGGTCATAGCGCCCAGCCAAAACGGGCCCGATGCCGTCGGTTGCATCCCCACTGCAGCGGACCACGCGCAATCCTGCAGCCGAGTAGCGCTCAGTGAACTCCTCGAATTTCTCGTTGACCAGCGCTCGATAGGGCAACAGGAATGCCGCCTTCTTGCCGGACGTGACCGCCTGAATCGCCGCCACCTCGCCGACCATCGTCTTGCCGGAACTCGTCGGGGCAACAACCAACAAGGAGTTTCCGCTGAGCACGCCGAACTCGTTGACCGCTTTGAGTTGCAGTGCGTTGAGACCTTGAGGAAAGTCGGTGGCCCACCTATCGACAATCTCGGGCGGGAAGCCGTGGGCGGAAAACTCCGCGAACGATCCCGACATTTGATGGACAGCCCTTGTAGGAAAAGCTGCGGCGTAGTTGTCGCCGCGCTTGAGCGTCGGGAACGTCAGACCGCCTTGCACACTGCCCAAGAATACGGGCGTTTGCGTGACGCTGATTCGCTCGGCCTCCACACGCGCCAGTCGGATGATCTCCCCGGCGATCTCAGGAAAGCTGACTGAGTCGCCTACCGTGCCTGTCAACGCCTCAATCACGGCGTGGGTGAGCAAGCCATGCCCGGTGCCGGGCTGTTCCCACGCAGATTCATTCGTCGCACAAGCCGCCAGAAGGATACGGCCTTCTCCATAGATGCCCGTAAGTGCGAATGCATTGCGCGGGCGTGCCACCGTCTCCAGCACGCGCGCCGGTGCCTGGCCGCTGAAACAGCAATCGAGGATACATAGGACAGCGCGGGCCTTGGTCGCCTTGAAGGCGTCCGCCAAGCCAGCCATCGATAAGGCCGTCCCAGCAAGGTCGCCGGCGTTCGTGTCGAACAACACCAAGTTGCCATCTGGAGATCCGTGTCCCGCAAACGCGATAACCACCACGTCATCTACACTCGCGGCAGCCAAGGTGCCTAGCATGGCTCCTGACACTTCCGCGTGGGTGGCGGCCTCGTCCACGAGTAGGCGGCCACTCAGGCCTTCGATCGTATCGGTGAACAGTGCCCACAGAGCCGTAGCATCGCGGCGCGCTCCGCCCAGTTCGGGTATGGAGGTATCGAGATGCTTGTTGATGCCTACGAATATCGCCTTGATCGCCATACGCGTTCCTTATCCGATTCGAGCAAGGAGTTGTTCAATCACGTCGCAGGCCTGCCGCTGCCGCAACGTCCTCGCCTCACGTTGCTCTGGTTCGTCACCTTCGCCCAGCTCAAACTTGGCGACCGACACCGGACCATCCTTGCGATAGCCTTCGGCTTTCTCGTTGCTTGCGAAGCGGCTGCGCAGGATTGCCAGCGAGGCCTCGACGACGGTACCGTGCTTGCCGTTGCGCTCCTTGTGGAAAGCCGCAGCCACGGCGTCTAGTCCTTCAGATGCATGTTCAATGCAATAGATCAGATCGTGCGCGTCCTTGCGTTCGAAGCGCTGATCGAACGCGAACGACTTCAGGCAGGTAAAGCTGACCAGGTTGGCATGCTTAATGTGTTCCGTCGCGATTCCGTTGCCGCCGAGGAGTTCAGCCTGGATCTCGGTAACTTGGTGAAGGTCAAAAACAATGGAGGAATATGGGATATTCAGTGCCGAGATCGTGCCTTCGGTCGGCAATGGCTGTACCTTGCCACCAGCGATGTCCGGTGCATCCGCCAGCAGTTCCAGCACCATCAACGCGCCATGTTCAGTGCGGGTCTGCCAACGCCAGGAAAGCTTTGTACCGGCGCTGTTCTCGGCCCGCTCGAATCCCATCTTCTTGAGGTTGTCTTCGAGTGTGTGATACGCCTCGGTATCCGCCAGGATTTGCAGGTCGATCACGATGTCCACGTCCAGAGTGCCTGCGTGCGCCGGCACTACCGGCGGCCGTGCGGCAACAAGATAGCGCGGCGTGAGTCCCCCGATCAGGTAGACCGACTCTTTCCACGGCCCGAGTCCCCGCAGCAGCGTCACAAGGACGCGTTCGCAGTCCACCGTGTACTGGTCGCTGTAGCCGTCGAACGTTGCAGGTTTTGCCATCAGAATCCGATCCTTTCCTTGCGTAAGTGCTCGGCCATTTCCTTAGCGCGGCCTTCACCGCGCAAGAGGTCGAGATAGACCTGGACCGGACTGGCCAACCAAACGCCCCCGACGTTTTGCCGAAACAGCAGTTCTCCCGCCGACTTCGTCTCGATGACCGCGAGGTTCGCCCCTTCATTGACGACGCGAGCACCCAGCTCAGCCATTGCCGTCTCGGCACTGGTGCTGGGTAGCAGTCGAACTCGCACCTGTGAGATGCCGGACAAAAAGGGGGCATAGCGCTGTGCAGCGGCTTCGTAGCTCACCGCGTAAGCGACCTGATGCGCATCGAACATCTGGCCGAGCCGTTCGATCAGTGCATCAGATTTCAATCCGGGCACGAAGTACCGGCGCAGCACTGGCGCGCGTTGCGTGGCGAGCTGCTTCGCCCAAGCATCGAGCAACGCACTGGGTTCTCGCAGATGCCGCTCCTTGCTCGGCCCCTGTCCTCGCGACACCAACCAGTCGAACCGCTCCAGCTCGCTTAGTACGTCCGAGGCCGTGGATGGAGCCACCTGCGCCCGTTCGGCCACTTCGGTAACACCAAACCATTCCTCGTGATTGACCAGGAGCGCATACAAAACCTGGGCACGCCGCCCGGAGAAGAGCGACCGCACCGACTTTTCCAAAGTCTTTGGAGCCGGCTTGTCGATGTAGACGTAGGCACCAGCGGCGGGCAGGAACAGGCTTCCGCCGCTGTCGAAGTAACCGATGCGCTCGGCTCTAAGCAATTCTTTCGCCCCCGGTGAGAGCGACTCGGCGATGAGCAGGTGTTGCACATCGGCGGAATGACTGTGCTGCAGTGACTTCAACTGCCACAACGCTTGGCGCACGTCTCGGGGAAAGACGGACTTCTTTGCCTCAACCAGCAAGACAATCGACTTGCCGGCGATGTGCAGATCAATCTTCGCGTCGATGCGACCAGCGGCTTGAACAACAGGTTCTGACCGAGCCAACTCGGCGTGCACGTCTGGCAATTCCCGGAGTGAATCCAAGAGCTGTTCGATCAGAGCATGTTCCACGAGGGGCGATTCGGTCATGACGGCCGTTATTTCCTGTTCAGCGAATAACAGCACTATACCGAATATTCGGCATAAACGCCATATTCGCTGCACAGCGAATTCCCTTCCGGGTAGCCTGGTGTACGACAGCCGTCCCGGCGTTCCGCCGTCGGGCTCGCGGGCTGCGCCCCGCGCCTCGTACCGAGTCGCGGCCATCCAGCTTTGATCCCTGATGCCTTCGGCCCTTGAGGGCCTGCGCGCTGCGCTTGCCCATCCGTCGTCTCTGCGGGTGGTGGAGTGTGGGCGGTCTTGCTGTTCCCTTCACCGTATCACGGCGTTCTCGCTGTCAAGGGCTGCGCGCGCCTTGCGTGCTTGCGTCCTGGCGTCCGTCGCCGACCCCTGACTGCTTGCGCTGCGCCGTGCTGGAGCCGGTTCCGGGCAATTCCGCCCGAGCAACCGGAGCACGATCATGTCGCAACTTTCTCTATCTCTCGATTCCTCGCTGCTGGTGCGTGACGACCAGGGGCGTTATCTGCTGGCGACTGCTGACCAGATTCTGGAAGCAGCCCGGTATGTCATCGACCAGAAGACCCCGCGTGGGACGTTGTTCACGTCGCCGGCCCTGGTCAAGGACTACCTGCGCACCAAGCTGGCCAGCTTCGAGCACGAAGTCTTCGCTGCCTTGTTCCTCGACAGCCAGAACCGTCTGATCGAATACGTCGAGTTGTTCCGCGGCACCATCGACCAGACATCGGTCTATCCGCGCGAAGTCGTGAAAACGGCGCTGCATCTCAATGCGGCGGCCGTGATCTTTTCTCACAACCATCCGAGCGGGAATTCCGAGCCGAGCCAGGCGGACAAGCTGCTGACTCAGCGCCTCAAGGAAGCCCTGGCGCTGGTGGATGTGCGCACGCTGGATCACATTGTCGTCGGCGGCGAGGCCACAACGTCATTCGCCGAGCGTGGCCTGCTCTGAACCCAGGGGCTTCGGCCCCTTTTTTGCTGCGTCCGGTGGCGCAGCTCCGGCCCTCACGGGCCTGCGCGTGCTGCGCACTTGCCGAAGGCAGGTCTGCGTAGGTGGTGGTGTGAGGCGGTCTTGCTGCTCCCTTCACCGTATCACGGCGTTCTCGCCATCAAGGGCTGCGCGTGCAAGCACGCTTGCGGCCCTCTGGCCGTCTGCGCCCCCTGACTGCTTGCGCTGCGCCGTGCTGCCGACGGTTCCGGGCAATTCCGCCCGAGTAACCGGAGATCGTCATGAACGACAAATCACACGTTTCAATGGAACAGCACGTCTGCCTGGTCTGCGGCCTGGCCTTCGACGCAGGCGCCATCCTGCTGGACAAGCGCCTGCGCGCGAGCATGGAGCGCCATACGAAGACGGGCTGGGGACTGTGCGCCGAGCACCAGAAGCTGGCCGACGATGGTTTTGTCGCCCTGGTCGAGTGCAATCCGCAGCGCAGCGGCTCGCCGGGTGGCAGCCTGAAGCCCGAGCAGGCTTATCGCACGGGCCGCCTGGCGCACCTGAAGCGTCATGTGTTCGCCAAGGTGTTCAACGTACCGATCGAGGCCAACCAGCCTTGCGTCTTCGTCGAACCGGGCGTCATCGAGCAGCTTGAGGCGATGGTGTCGGCGACGGCGAGCTAATCGCGCGCTGACAACCTGGCGCGTCGTCCTCTCGGGCGACGCGCCTTTCCTTTTGCTGCGCCCGATGTCGATGCCTTCGCGCCTGCGACGCTGCGCGCTTCGCTTGCCTCCAGGGGAAAGCCCTTCGGCCTATCCCCGCCGCGCGATGCTTGGCGCCCCTCGAAGACTGCCGAACCGGCTGCGCCGGATCGGCCAGAAACCAATCGCAATCCCAGCAGCAGAACCAGTTCCTCGATGCCTTGTGCAGGAGGGCTGTCCTGGGCGTGGTGTTCACCGAACATCGAGTTCAGTGCGTCCCCGGCCAAGGAAACATGGCCGGTCGCGCTGTCGTGCTGCGCATCGAGCCGCCTGCGGCGTCTCGCCCCATTCGGGCTTCCATCGTTCCCTCGCGCTGCTCGGCTGACGCCTCTGGCCCGGCTTCCAGATCCGGGCCTGCGCGCTTCGCTTGCCGTGCGGTCGGCACACAAGGGCGGCCGTTGCCTGTCCAGCCGTCTTCCCTCGCTCATCACCTTGCTCGCGACTGTAGCCCGCGGCCTGGTGCCGTCAAGGCGCGCAGGGCCGTGTCCTCGGCTACGCCTGCGGGCCGCACCAACCCTGCGCTTGTTTCCTTGACGGCCCCCGTCCGCGCGCTCCTGACCGTCGCGGGCGATGAACTCAGGAAAGACGGCGGCAACGAGGCCAACCGGGTTCTTCGTGCCGACCGCACCGAACAGCCGAAAGGCTGGGCTCCGAATCTAGGAATCCGGTGTGCGGTTTGAACAGCAAACCCTTTTCGTCAGGAGAAAGACCATGCAACTCGCATCCCGCTTCGCTTCCCGTTCCCCGTCGCTGCGCAGCGATTACCCGCTGTCGGATGACCAGATTCGCCGCGTGGCCCCGTCCATCTTCGCGGACGCCCCGCACGAGAGCCGTTCCGAGCGGTACAGCTACATCCCCACCGCCGCCGTGCTGACCGAGCTTCGCAAAGAAGGCTTCCAGCCCTTCATGGTGACGCAGACCCGCGTGCGCGATGAAGGCAAGCGCGAGCACACGAAACACATGCTGCGCCTGCGTCATGCCAGCCAGATCAACGGCGCGGAAGCCAATGAAATCGTGCTGCTGAACTCGCATGACGGCACCAGCAGCTATCAGATGCTGGCCGGGATGTTCCGCTTCGTTTGCAGCAATGGCCTTGTCTGCGGCGACACCGTGGCGGACGTGCGTGTGCCCCACAAAGGCGACGTGGCCGGGCACGTCATCGAAGGCGCTTATCAAGTGTTGAGCGGCTTCGAGCGCGTGAAGGAGTCCCGCGACCTGATGCGCGGCATCACGCTGGACGATGGCGAAGCCGAGGTGTTCGCCCGCGCCGCGCTGGTCCTCAAGTACGACGACCCCGACAAGCCCGCGCCCGTCACCGAATCACAAATCCTGATGCCGCGCCGGTTCGATGACCGCCGCCCCGACCTGTGGAGCGTGTTCAACCGCACGCAGGAGAACTTGACCAAGGGTGGCTTGCATGGCCGCAGCGCCAACGGACGCCGCCAGCAAACCCGCCCGGTGCAGGGCATTGATTCCGATGTGCGCCTGAACCGCGCCCTGTGGCTGCTGGCCGATGGCCTGCGCCAGTTGAAAGCCTAAACCGTTCCCCCGCCGGAGGGGCGGTTCCCCTCCATTCCCTTGTTTAACTCGATTGGAGATACACCATGAACGCCGTTACCCAAACCGAAGCCCGCGCCGTCAATGCCGCCGCCGTGCTGGAAGCCGCCGACCCGACCAAGAACCTGATTCTGGTTCCGCTGTCGCGGCTGCTGCTGCGCCCCACGGGCCGCAACGTGCGCAAGACCCCGCGCATGTCCATTCCCGAGTTGGCCGCATCCATCCAGCGCGTGGGCCTGCTGCAAAACCTCATCGTGATCGCCGCTGCCGATGGCGAGCATTACGAAGTCGTGGCCGGTGGCCGCAGGCTGGCCGCATTGAAGCTGCTGGCGAAGAAGCGCCGCATCCCGAAGGAATGGGACGTGCCTTGCTTGCTGGTGGCCGATGGCACGGCGCGAACCGCCAGCCTCACCGAGAACGTGCAGCGCGAAGCCATGCACCCGGCAGATCAGTTTGAAGCCTTCGCGGCGCTAGTGGCCGAAGGCCGGCCCATCGAGGACATTGCGGCGGACTTTTCCGTCACGCCGCTGGTGGTGCAGCGCCGCTTGAAGCTGGCCAACGTCTCGCCGCGCCTGATGGCCGACTATCGCGCCGATGCCATCACGCTTGACCAGTTGATGGCCCTTGCCCTCACCGACGACCACGGCGCGCAGGAGAGCGCGTTCTACGACGCGCCGACATGGCAGCGCCAGCCGTCCGCGCTGCGCGAACGTCTCACCGAGCGCGAAATCGACGCCTACCGGCATCCGCTGGTGCGCTTCGTCGGGCTGGACGCCTACGAGCAGGCGGGCGGCGGCATCCGCCGTGACCTGTTCGCGGAAGGCGATGCAGGCGTGTATCTCACCGATGCCGCGTTGCTGGAACGGCTGGCGCAAGACAGGCTGGCGGGCATCGCCGCCGAGGTGCGCGGCGAAGGTTGGGCATGGGTGGATGCCACGCCCGGCGTGACCCATGCCGACCTGCACGCCTTCCAGCGAGCCCCGAGGGAGCGGCGCGAGCCGACCAAGCGCGAGGCGCAGCGTATCGAGAAGCTGCAAGCCAAGATGCAGGAAATAGGCGAAGCCCTTGATGCCGCATTGGAGGCCGAGGACGAGGACAAGGCCGACGCGCTGCAAGAGGAAGGCGAAGCCTTGGGCGAGCAGTTGCAGGCGCTGGAAGATGGCTTGCAGGATTATGGCGCGACCGTGAAGGCCGCCGCCGGAGCCATCGTCACCATCGACCGTAACGGCGAGGCCGTGATTCATCGCGGCCTGCTGCGCGAGGCCGAGGCCAAGGCGCTGCGCACGCTGGAACGGCTGCGGCAGGGTTTCGGCAGCGATGGCGAAGCCGCGAACGATGACGAAGGCGAGGACGACGAGCAGCCCAAGACCGTCGCCATGTCCGACCGGCTGGCGCAACGCTTGAGCGCGCACCGCACGGCGGCGCTGCAAATCGAAGTCGCACGGCATCCGCAAGCGGCACTGGCGGCGCTGGTGCATGGCATGGTGCAGACCGTCTTGCATGAAAGCCACTACGGCCACGACCTGCCGCTGGGCGTGCGCCTCTCGCAGCAAGACCGGCTGGAAAGCATGGCCCCGGACTGGCCGGAATCGTCCGCCGCCGTGGCGCTGCGCGAACGGCAACAGGCATGGGCTGGCAAGCTGCCCGAGGACAGCGCCGAACTGTTCGCCGCGCTGCTGGCGATGGAGCAAGGCGAGCTGGTCAAGCTGCTGGCCGTGTGCGTGGCCTCGACGGTCGACGTGGTGACGCCCCGCGCCACGCAGCGCCAGCCCGGCGGGGAGCTGGCGCAAGCCGTGGGCCTCGACATGGCTGCATGGTGGCAGCCGACCGCAGAAGGCTACTTCAAGCACATCCCGAAGGCCGCGATTCTGCAAGCCGTGGGCGAGTACGCGCCGGAGCACGTCACGCGGCTGGCGACGCTCAAGAAGGCCGACATTGCCAGCGAAGCCGAGCGGCTGGCCGATGGCTCGGGCTGGATGCCTGTCATCTTCAAGGCCGAAGTCCCGGCAGTGCAGGAAGCCCAGCAGGAGGATGGCCCGGTCCAGGATGCCCCGGAGGATGCCGAGGCTGTGGCGGATGAACCCGCCGAGGCGCTGGCCGCTTGACCCGCGCCGAAGGCAAGTGCCCCGGCCTCGACCGGGGCGCTTCGCTTGAAAGGAGAAATGCCCATGACCCGCAGCACCACCAGTCGCCCGCGCATGGCGGCGATCTATGCACCCGGCACGGTACGCGCCCGCCGCTGGCACAGCGAAGGCGACGTGCGCGGCTACCACCCGCCCTCGGGCTGGACGGCTCGCGCCGACCTCACGGACATTCACCCCATCACAGGCCGCGCCTTGCCCCGTGCGGTGTGGTGGCTCATCGAGACGAAGGAATAACCGCGATCAGCACCGCGCCCAGGCCGTTCCGCCCTGGGCGCGGTGGACGCAAAAATCCGGTCGCGGCAGTGGCCGCGCCCGGTGTCGAAGGCCAATAGCAAAATCAGAACGCCGCCGTCTTCGCGATGGCTCAGGCGGCGGCGTTGATTTCGCCGAACATCCCGCCCGGCTGATGCCGGCCCGCATGAGGCTGGCAGTCAAAGCACGTGCGTACGCGGAATCATCCAACAGCAGTTCGTGCCCCATCGCCTGCATGGCTCGATGCTCGGACAGTGCTAATTCCAGCAAGCGCATGTGCCCGTTTCTTTCTTGGAAATCTGGAACGACCTGGGCGTGTCGGCGCGCAGCGCCGCCGGGCTTTCGGGCTGCGCCCCGTGCCGTCTTTGCCGTCACGGCCATTCGGCTTCAATCCCTCACGCACCTTCGCGCCTGTGGCGCTGCGCGCTTCGCTTGCCTCCAGGGGATCGGCGCAAGGCCCATCCCCGCCGCGCGCTGCTTGGCGCCCCTGTGAGAGCGCCGAACCGGCTTGCATCGGATCGGCCAGACCAGTGCCCCACCACAATGGACGGGTGCGGGGCTACGCCCTGGCTCGCTGCGCTGGGTTGTGCAAATGCGTGCCGTGCTCAATGCTGGCGTTTCGTCACCACCACGTCACGACAGACGATTCACAAATACACCGCCCAGCCTGGCTATGGAGCTTCCACACCACGCCTCAAGCATGCCGCCGCAGGATGCTGCGGGGTCGTTCGACATTTCCGTTGGGGGGATCGGCCTTGTTCGCATCAGGGGGCAAACCGGCGAAGTAATCTGGCTGGAATGCCGAGTCAGCCCTGTCTCCTTGCGGAGCAGTCGGCCCATGCGTCCTTGGCTTGTCGTGAATCCTGGCGGGGGCACGGCTGCGCCTTGGGCTTCATGGCCGCAACCATCCGGCGCAAACAATTTCCCCTGCGCGGTCACTGTGTTCGGCGCATTCCTCGCGGGACAAATTCTTTGCACCTCCCAGTCCTCCACTGCGTTTCGGCCGCAAGCGGTGCGACCCGCCCATCCCCCGCCGGCCGGATCACAACAAGGACGCGATGGGCGCGACCTTGGTTAAACCGCAAGGAGAAAACATCATGGCCACCATCGGCACCTTCACCGCAGACAAAGACGGCTTCACCGGCACGATCCGCACCCTGACGCTCAACGTCAAGGTCAAGCTCATCCCCAACGAAAAAGAAAGCGAGAACGCCCCCGACTTCCGCGTCCAGGCGGCAGGCGGCTACGACATCGGCGCGGCGTGGAAGAAAGTCAGCAAGGCCGAACGGCCCTACGTGTCCGTGACCCTCGACGATCCCACGTTCCCGGCGACGATCTATGCCCGCCTGATCGAGGAAGAGGACGGCACGCACAACCTGATCTGGTCGCGCAGCAAGCCCCAGGCAGCCTGAAGGCCGCCTCAGCGCCCCGCCCATTGCGGCGGGGCAGCCGTGCTCTGCACGGCAAACCTACGACCTGGCCGCTGCGAGCTGGTTCTCGGTCTCGGTCATCAGCACGGCGGTACTGCATTCAAGCGCGCCGGCGATCTTGAAGATGATCGCCAGCGTGGGCATGTGCTCCCCGCGCTCGACCTTTCCCATGTGGGAACGCTCGATGCCCGCCAGATTCGCCAGCAACTCTTGCGCGATCCCGCGTTCCGCCCGCAGCGCGCGCACCGCCGCGCCGAAGGCTTGCGCCAATTCGGCATCGAAGGTGGTGGCACCGGTCGGCCGACCGGGTTGGATGGATCGCTTCTGCATAGACAGAAGCGTCCAATTTCGGGACAATTAAAACCACGTTATCTTTAACTCATTAGCTGGGGTTTTGTCCGCTTCCGTACTTTTACGGAAAACCGTATCGGCGGATTTCGACAGAACCGGGGAACCGTATCCGTGTCTTGCCTGGCTTCCACAATTCCGCTTTTGCATTTCTGTGTCTGTACGGATTCGACGGCTTGCGTATCCGTGCTTACCCACGAAAGCACTCATCCGGTTCGGTGTTTCTGCACTTTCACGCAAAAGCGGTTTCGTGCATTCTCGGTTTTGTGGGGTTCCTGACCATGACTCAGCCTCTCACCACCGCCGACGAGCGAGCGCAACTGCTCGCTAATGGTGAGGCACGCGCCGCGGGTCAGCGCATCGACCCGCTGCCTGTGGTGCGGTTGTTCACGCCGGATGCGCACGCAACCTGGTTGCTGGCTGCGCTCGACCCGGCCGATGGCGACACGGCCTGGGGGGTGATCGACCTCGGCATCGGCATGCCGGAATTGGGGACGGTCAAGCTGTCCGACCTGGCAGGTATCGTCGGGCCGCGTCAGGAGCCCATCCGACGCGACCTGTATTTCCGCGCTTCGCGGTCGTTATCGGAATACGTCCGGCTGGCGCAACGCGATGGCTCAATTTCCGACTGATTGAGCCGCATGGCCCCGCCGCCGCGGGCCATCCAGTCACGGACAATAGCGGCGCATTGTGTCTTTCTCTGTCTAACTCAAGACCGTTGCGGTCTGAATCGAATCTCTTGCACCAAGTCGGCGCGTCCTGACCGAAAGAGACACGATGCACGGCAAGGCTTGCGGCAGGGTCTTATCCGCTGCGCCCCATTTCAGGGCTGCGCAGACGTCGCATTCGGACAATCCTTGTAAGGCTTCGGAGTAAATCAGTCTTGACACCTCTCGTTGCAGCTTGAGTCTATCCCTTTGCTGGCAGTGCGTTGAGGTCTTGATGACATAGCTCTCGCGTGCCGACGACCGTGGCGACGATCCCTGCCCAACAGGAGGTTGCGTCATGACTGATCGAAGCGCCGAACCTTGGTATCCCACTGCCGCGTATCTCTACGTGCTGCACCTGGATGACCTGGCACTGGCCTGGGAGTATTTGCGCCGGCATCCCGATTATCGCCACGACTGGCTACACCGTCGCCGCCAGCCGGAGACTGCCCACACCTGGGGATTGCGTATGCTAGAAGACCCGGCCCTGGATGCGCGCGACGCACATCCGGCCTGGTTTCCCGGCCATCCCTGCACGGCGCAGCTCCACCCGGACATTGACCCGCCACCGGATGCCGCTCCATTCGAGTTCTGGAGCATTCCCGGTCACAAGCACCTGGCCCACGATGGGCAACGCCTAATACTCACCACGCGCTGGCCCGGGTGCTGCCTGCGCCTGACGTTGGCGCAGAACCTAGAGGATGGTATGGCCTACGTCTACGCCATCCGCACGTGCGACATGCCTTGCGCACGCCATTGCACACTCCGGGTCGAACTGGACAAGCTGGCCGTAGCCGCCGAAAGCACGCCTGCGGCAGTTGCTTGGCCCCGGCCTGCGCCCACTGCGCTGCAGGAACTGCATACCTTGCAGGCGCTCGACGCCACCTTGTCAGGGGCGTCCTTGCGTGAAGTCGCCGAAGGCCTGTTCGGCGCCGATGCCGTGGTCCAAAGCTGGTATGCCGATGGCGGCCTGCGTTCCCGCGTGCGCCGTCTGGTGCGACGAGGCCAGGGCCTGATGCGCGGTGGCTATCGCCGCTTAGCGCAACTCCAATAAATTGAGCAGGGTCGTTTTGCCTTCCCTGTAAAACGACCCTCAACGGGACGCATCCCTTTCTTGAGACTGCCTCCATCTGGCCGCGCGGTGCGGCTGGACTGTCCTGACCGATGGAGGCTTACCCGATGCGACCCGCTCCCTTGCGGCCTGCTGCCGCACACGCCACGCAGCCGCAGCCCGCTGCTACTGCACAACCCCAACGCTACCTGACCAACGACGAGGCCGCCGAATACCTGCGCTTGTCGCCGCGCACGCTGGAAAAGCAGCGCGTGATCGGCGGTGGCCCGCGCTTCCGCAAGTTTGGCCGTCGCGTCATGTACGCGGTGGCCGACCTCGACGCCTGGGCCGACCAGCGCAGCTTCGAGGCCACGTCCGACCCCGAATATGCCGAGCAGCACTCGGCCGACAGCCGTGCGCGCTGATCGGCGCTTCGCCGGTGGCCATCGCCATGCCCAACCCATCGCTGCCGTCCCGATCATCGGGGCAGCGATCGATGCAGGAGCGGGAACAGCTCGATCTGTTCCGCGCGCTGCCGGGCGACATGGCGCCGCGCGACAGCCAGGACTTGATGGCCTTTCCGTTCTTCTCGCTGGCGAAGTCGAAGCGCGTTCAGCCGATCGACTTTCGCGCCGGTGGCGTGACGATCCGTGTGGAGGGCACGCAGGAACACGGCATCGCCACGATCTGGGATGCCGACATCCTGATCTGGGCGGCCAGCCAGATCGTGGAAGCGCGCGACGCGGGCATTCGTCCGTCGCGGCTCATGCGCGCCACGCCCTACGAGATCCTGCGCTTCATCGGGCGCGGTACGTCGCTGCGCGACTACCAGCGCCTCAAAGCTGCCTTGGATCGACTGCAATCAACCACGGTGGCCACCTCCATCCGGGAGACGACCGGGCGACGCCTGCATCGCTTCTCGTGGATCAACGAATGGAAGGAGTTGGCCGACGCCAGCGGCACGCCGCTGGGCATCGAGCTGATCCTGCCGGACTGGTTTTTTGTCGGCGTGATGGATGCTGCGTTGGTGCTGACCATCGACCCGGCGTATTTCAAGCTTACGGGCGGCATCGAGCGTTGGCTGTACCGCCTCGTGCGCAAGCACGGCGGCAAGCAGCCGGGCGGCTGGCAGTTCGACTTCAAGCATCTGCACCGCAAGTCGGGCAGCACGGCCAAGCCCTACGACTTCGCCTGCGACCTGCGCGCGCTGGTGGCGCGGCAGTCGATGCCGGGTTACGTCCTGGGCATCGAGCGGATGCCGGACGACGGGGCCGAACTGCTGACTTTCCGGCCCGTGCTGCGGACGGCACGGGGATAACTCGGGGAAAAACTGTGAATGGCCTCGTGCTATCAGACGTGCCGGGTATCGTGCTATCGGGCGTGTCCCTATCGTGCTATCAGGCGTGCGAAACCGCCGAAAACCCAATACTGGAGCGGGTTTCCGGTCTCTCTAACTTCCCTAACTTAATTTCTTTAACTAATAAGAACAGCGCGCCGTTTCGGTGGAAAACTGCCAAACGGCACGATGCGCGGCGTTTCACTCGGCGAAGAAAAACCGGCTTTCCAGCAAGGAGGGCCGCGCCATGATCATCGCTTTGCTGAACCAGAAAGGCGGTGTGGGCAAGACCACGCTTGCCACGCACATCGCGGGC
Source organism: Pandoraea sp. XJJ-1 (assembly GCF_026802345.1). NCBI lineage: Bacteria > Pseudomonadati > Pseudomonadota > Betaproteobacteria > Burkholderiales > Burkholderiaceae > Pandoraea > Pandoraea sp. XJJ-1. The sequence continues at coordinate 3,745,403 of NZ_CP113827.1, read as the reverse complement.
GAACTGGCCATGCGCGGCCAGCAAGTTGTTTTGCTCGATGCCGATCCGCAAGGCTCGGCACTGGACTGGACCCAGCGGCGCGCCCAACAGGGCTTGCCGCGCTTATTCAGCGCCGTGGGCCTCGCACGCGAGACGTTGCACCAGGAGGCGCCCGAACTGGCACGCCGGGCCGATCACGTCATCATCGACGGCCCGCCGCGCATCGCCGCTCTGGCGCGCTCCGCGCTGCTGGCAGCCGAGCGCGTGTTGATCCCGGTACAGCCCAGTCCCTACGACTTGTGGGCGTCCGCCGAAATGGTGGCGCTGATCCGTGAGGCGCAGGTGTTCAGGCCAGCGCTACGCGCAGCCTTCGCCATCAATCGGCGTGTCAGCACGACCATCATTGGCCGTGAAGCGCGCCAGGCGTTGGCCGACCAGCCGCTGCCTGCGCTGCGTTCGGAAGTGCATCAGCGCATCGTCTTCGCAGACAGCGTGGCCGCCGGCCGGCTCGCCCGCGAGACGGCACCTGACAACGCCGCCGCGCGCGAGATCACCGCGCTGGTCGATGAACTGCTGCGGTGGCCGACATGACCACAGAACGATCTACGCGCGGCAAGCGCGTCGGCATCGGTGCACGTCCGCCAGCGAACCCGCACGCAGAGGCGTGGGTTCGCCAGGGCGAAGCCAACGACATCCAGAAAGGCGACCTCTACACCGCGCGCCTGACCCTCGATATCACGCCCGCAATGCGTGCGCGCATTAAGGTGTCGGCCTTCACGCAGGGCGTGACGGTGGCCGAACTTCTGCGCGCATTGCTGGAGCGCGAGTTCCCGGACGTATCCACGGAGAGAACACCATGAACGCTCACGCCTTGCCAGGCACGGCTGCACCGCCGACTTCGCTCGCTGAACTCGTCGGCCGAGCCGGCGCCGCACCACTGACCCGCGTTTCGCTGGCCTACATCGAGCAGCGCATCGACATCTATCTGCGCTTCGGCGAACCGGCGCGCACCATCCGGCTCGACCGCTGGCGGCGCGTCGCGATGTTCCTGCCAGGCGCCGTGTTCTGTCGCATTCGCTGGCACGCCAACGACTACGGCACCGTGCGCTGGCAGCTCATGGTGATGCAGGCCTGCACGCCGCTGGACGCGGCGCAGCGCATCCCCGGTGTGCTGCCCGGCGCGCACCTTCTGCTGCACGCCGAGGGTGAACCCGCCGTGCGCACCGTGCTGGCGCAAATCGACGCCATCGAGGCGCAAGGCGTCGCTCCCTCCGATGTGTCGCCCGCGTACTGGCGCACGCTCGGCAATCGTCTCGCTGCGCGCCTGCCGCTGCCAGCGTATACAGCCAAGCGGCACGCGACCTGGCTGGTCGGGAGAGCGCTGTCATGACGACGCTTTCCACATCCGGCACTGCGCCGCATTCTCGCTCGCTCGGGCGCGCCCGCATCGTTGTGGCGACACTGGCCGCCACCGGCTTCGCTGCGCTGGCCTGGGCGTCCTTCGTGTTGCCGCTGCCGCGCCTGACCTACAACCCGTCCGACAGCGTGGCGGTCGGCTGGTATCGCGTCGATCCGCTCGACCACCGGGCCGGCTCGCTGCCAAGCTCGTTGCCCGTGAACAGCATCGTGCTGGTCCCACTACCGGCCGAGGCCGCCGCATTGGCTGCGCAGCGCGGCTACCTGCCGACGCGCGTTCCATTGCTCAAGCGCGTGGGTGCGATTGCACCGCAGGAAGTGTGTATCACTGGTGGCATCGTCCGCATCGACGGCGTGCCTTCGGCCGCCGTGCTGCGAGCTGACCGGCTGGGCCGTCTGCTGCCATCGTGGCAGCAGTGCCGTCGTCTTGAATCCGGTGAACTGTTCCTGTTGAGTGTGACCAATCCGGCGTCGTTCGACAGCCGTTATTTCGGGCCGGTTGCTGCATCCACGGTGATCGGTGTTGCGCATCCGATTTGGCTGGAGACTCGTCCATGATGGCTGCCGATTCGCTGCACATTTCCATGTACCTCATCGTGCCATCTGACTTGTCGTTTCACTGGTCGTCGAAGTGTCGCTGCGCGTGCGGTGCGGGTGCCGATCCTGCGTATCGTGCACCGCACTTCGCGCAAGCTCATGCACCGTCCTTCTACGTGCAGGAGTCTTGCCTCGAACACACCCGGCCGGTGGCCGTGGCCGTGTTCGCCGGCGGGCTGGCTGCGGGCAGCGCAGCACCGCCGGGCCGCCGACGCCCAGAGCGAAAGCGAGGGGCAAAGGCGGAAGGCAAGATAAAAGGTCGCGGCACGCAGCCGCTTGAAAACCCTGTCTGCACGCGGGGGTGGCGCGGCACGCGCCTGGGAGCGGCGCCGTGCCGTGAGAGTGCGCAATGCCGCATCGGCATTGGCGAAGGCGTGTGCTTCGTCCGCCCGGCTACGCTGATCTTGTATGGAGGCACAGCATGAGCAATCAAGACGATGACCGATTCCGGGTGCGGCCTGGCGCGCCAAAACAGCGCGATAACGCCTTCATCAACAAGGTGCTGCGCCAGACCAACAAGGCCGGCGCCAAGCTCGGCAAGACGATCGGCGAAGTCGGTCATCGGCCCGGTTTCCGGTTGGGGCGTGGCCACGTCGCGGCCCGCTTCGCCGGAGCCTCGCTCACACCCAACGCCCGTCGCGTGACAATCAAGGCGCGGCTCGTCAATCTGTCCAAAGCCGGGTCACGTTCGACCATTACGCACCTGCGTTACATCGAGCGTGAAGGGGTGGATCGCCAGGGCGGTCCGGGCCATGCCTACGGCCCAACGACCGACGCGGCGGACACTGCCGCTTTCGAGGAACGCGGGCGCGAGGACCGGCACCAGTTCCGCTTCATCGTCTCGCCGGAAGACGCCGAACAGCTAGACGATCTGCGCACCTACACCCGGCATCTGATGGCGCGCATGGAGGCTGACCTGGGCACGCGGCTGGACTGGGTGGCGGTGGATCACTGGAACACTGATAACCCGCACACGCACGTCGTCCTACGAGGGAAGGATGACACTAGCAAAGACCTCATCATCTCCCGCGACTACATCGCCGAGGGGATGCGTCACCGGGCCGCCGAACTGGCAACCGAATGGCTGGGGCGGCGCACCGAGTTGGAGATCCAGCGCGCCACGCAACGCGAAGTTGACCAGGAGCGGTGGACTGGGTTGGATCGCACCTTGCAGCGCGTGGCAGTGGATGGTCTTGTGCATCCGGAGACACTAGCCGAGCCCCGGCTGCAAAGCCACCGTCAAATGCTGATCGGCCGCCTACAACGCTTGCAGCGCATGGGCTTGGCGGCCGAGATGCAACACGGCACATGGGCTGTCCACGCAGACGCCGAATCCACGCTGCGAGCCATGGGCGAGCGAGGCGACATCATCCGCACCATGCAGCGCGCCATGAGTGGCCGGCAACGCGAACTGGCGGTGTTCCAGCCGGGCGAGGATGGCCACACCATTGTCGGCCGGGTGGTCGGCAAGGGGCTGGCCGACGAACTGCACGACAAGGGCTATCTGGTCGTCGACGGGACCGATGGCAAGGCGCACTACGTCGCGCTGCCGCCACGATCGGAACTGGGGCAATACCCGACTGGTGCAGTGGTGGAAGTAAAAGGCGCGGCCGCCGTGCGCACGGCCGACCGGAACATCGCTGCGCTAGCCATCAAGGGCGTGTACCGTACCGATCAACATTTGGCTGTCGCACAGGGACAGGCCACGCCCGATCGCGACCCGCGCGAGGTGGTGGCAGCGCATGTGCGTCGGCTCGAAGCGCTGCGCCGTGCCGGCATCGTGGAGCGTGAGGCCGAAGGCGTCTGGCGCGTGCCCGGCAACCTGACCGAACAGGGCCGCCAGTACGACGCGCAGCGGCTCGGTGGCGGTGTAGCGGTAGAGCTGAAATCGCACCTTCCCATTGAGCTGCAGGCCCGCATGATCGGCGCCACCTGGCTCGATCAGCAGTTGATTGGCGGCGGCAAGGGGCTGGGGGACCTGGGCTTTGGCAGTGAGGTCAAGGATGCGCTACAACAGCGTGCCAATTTCCTGACCGAGCAAGGGTTGACCGAGCGACGCGGGCAGCGCATCGTCCTCGCACGCAACCTGCTGGCGACGCTGCGCAGTCGCGAGCTGGCGAAGGCCGCGAAGGACATTACCGCTGAAACCGGGTTGGAGTATCGCCCGGTGGCCGATGGGCAACGCATTGCCGGGATCTATCGGCGTAGCGTCACGCTTGCCAGCGGGCGTTACGCCATGCTCGATGACGGCATGGGGTTCAGCCTGGTGCCTTGGAAGCAAGTGATCGAACAGCGGCTAGGTCAGCAGATTGCTGCAACGGTGCGAGGCGGCGGAGTGTCATGGGAAATCGGACGACAGCGCGGCATCTCCGTTGGTTAGTAGTCGGGATGGTACGGCTTCACTGCCGTAACCAACCTCAAGCCCTTGGAGGGCTCGTAGTAGTGGAAGTGTCGTGTGATCATCTTGTTGGATTTCTGCGATGTACCTCTCGGCGCTCAATTGCGCGTCCGCAGGCGCCGCGTGCGAAAGGTGCCCCAGCCGCTGCTGAAAGCGGACTTCAAGAACGCTGCCAGGCCACTCTCGTCGGGACGCGGCTCTCTACCCCTTGCAATGCGCTTGAGCTGGCGCGTGTACCACAGCACCTCCATGATTCTCATGCGATCGACAGCTTTGAGACCGGTGTTGATCGGGCGCACCTGCAGCACGCTGTCGCGCCCTTGCAGCAAGGCGGCGGGCGCGTCTGGATCGATCGCCAGCAGCCGCGCCAGGCCCACAACATCCAGCGCGCTGGAGCGCAGCGCAGTGTTCATGCCGGATGCGGTGCGGAAGCCACCTGTGACCATCAGCGGCACCTTCACGGCGGCGCGCACCTTCTCGGCAAATTCGAGGAAGTAGGCTTCGCGGTCCGCAGTGGAGGTCTTCTTCGTCTCTTGCATCGCACCACTCATGGCTGGTGCCTCGTAGGTGCCGCCGGATATCTCAATCAAGTCGATGCCCGCATCGGCCAGCGCGCGGATCGTCTCGATCGATTCTTCTTCGGTAAAGCCTCCGCGCTGGAAGTCGGCCGAGTTGAGCTTGATCCCAACCGGGAAGTCCGGGCCGACCTGGCGGCGGATTTCCGCATAGACGGCCAGCACGAAACGCCGCCGCTTCTCGGGACTTCCGCCCCATTCATCGCTGCGGCGGTTGTGGTGCGGGGAGAGGAACTGGTTGACCAGGTAACCATGCGCGCCGTGAATCTCCACGCCGCTGAATCCGGCCTTCTTGCAGATGGCCGCGCTGCGCCCGAAGCGTTCGATGATGTCCTGGATATCGAACGTGGTGGCTTCGCGCGGGGTCTCGAAGAATGCCGCCATGTCCTTGCGGAAGGGAACGGCCGAGGGCGCGAGGTTGAACGTATTCAGGCCCTTGGTCGACTGTTTGCCAGGATGGTTGAGCTGTGCCCAGATGGCTGCACCTTGTCCGGTTGCCGCGTGTGCCCATTGCCGCAGGACAGGCAAGTCTGCCTCGTCCTCGATCACCACATTGCCGGGTTCGCCCAATGCGCGGCGGTCGATCATGACATTGCCCGTCACGATCAATCCCAGCCCAGAAGCGGCCCAGCGCCGGTACAACTGCACCAGGTCCATGGTCGGGCGATTGCGATAGGTGCCCAGCGTTTCGCTCATGGCCGCCTTGGCGAGCCGATTGCGCAGCATGCTGCCATTGGGCAGGCGCAACGGCTGATTCAACAGGTCGGTTTTCATGCGTGTCTCAGAATGCGGTGCGTTCGTAAGGGGAGATGACCTTCGGCGGTTGCAGGAACGCCGTCAGGCCCTGGAACCACATCACCTCCTGGAAATCGCCGCTGATGGTCAAATCGGTGCTGCCCAGGCCCCTCAGGAAGGCAGCTTGGCTATCTTTGGCCGACAGTATCTCGAAGCCTTTCGCGGCATCTTTGAAGCTCAGGATGAACTGGGCATTCGTCGTCAGTCCGGCATAGGATCGGATGGCGCCATCGCGGATGACGAAGTAGCGACCAACACCGGAGACCGTGCGGATCTGAAACACGAGGCTCTTACCCTCGATGTAATGGGCGCAGTCGGGGTTGTTTTTGACCTCCCTTCTCAGGAGCAGAGTGAACGCCCATAGCAGGAATTTGAACTTGAACATAGCGGTGTCCTTCGGATGCTGGATCGTGAATGGATCGATGAGTGCCGTGGTCACTCGCTCAGAAACCGCACCGCGTGATACAGAAAGCGCTGCGGGCACTGGAACTGCGCGGCGTGACCGCAGTCCGGGTAGATGAACAACTGGGCGTTCGGCAGGTTGCGGGCCATGTAGAACGAGTTGATAGTTGGGATCATCACGTCGTTCACGCCGTTAAGGATGAAGGTAGGCTGCTGGATGCTGCGCAGGTAGGCGAAAGGGTCGTCTTCCGACAGCCTGGGCAGGTACAGCATGTTGGCCTCGATCTGCGCCTTGGCGACCTCCGGTGAGGACGGCGGGTCTTGGTCGATGCGCTCATGACGGCGCTGCCAGAATTCGCGCGCAGCCTGTTCCGCTTGCGTCGATCGGCCGAAGAACAAGTACAGGAAGTCTTCAAAGACCGGAACCGGGCGGGGGGCGGTGGTCAGCACCTGCGGCTCCATGTCGGGATTGCCGCCGCGCGGGCCGGTGCCCAGCAGCATCAGTTTGCGCACCAATTCGGAATGACGCCAAGTCAGGTCCAGCGCCTGGAAGCCGCCCAGCGAGAAGCCCAGAACATCGATTTGCTGCAAGCCCAGCGCGCGAACGAAGGCTGCCGCGTCATCTGCCATGTCTTCAATACGGGTACGCGGCTTGCCGGATGACGATGCAATGCCACGACCGTTGAAGAGGATCACCTCTCGACCTGCGGCCAAACCGTCCGTCATGAGCGGGTCCCAATGGTCCATTCCCCCACGAAAATGCTGGAGGAAGAACAGCGGCGGCTGGTCTGTTGCAACATTACCCCAGCGGCGATAGGCGAATCTATTGCCATCGACTTCTACGAAGCGAGTTGGGGCAGTGACGTGGGTATCGTTCATAATGGGTGCTTCCTATAGATGAACATTTGCTCCGCAAATGACAGCCTACTGCTTCAGAAACTCAAGCGACTTCAGAACAAAGTCGTCATGGAACTGAAACGCGGCGCCGTGGCCAGCATCGGGATAAATAATGAGCTGGCCATTTGGAAGCCGCCGAGCCAAGTCGCGTGAATTTGAAGTTGGAACCATTCGGTCGTCGTCACCATTGACCACGAGCACGGGCTGCTTGATGACTGACAGGTCGGCCGGTGACTTAGATCCCCAGGCGCGCAAGGCGGATAACTGCGCCATAAACGCGCTTACGGAGATTTCTTTGTCACGGTTCTCTGTGCGCTCCTTCAGTCGTGCCAGAAACGCCTTTCCAGCCTCGATGCCATTTGGCGTGCGCGTGAAGAACAAAAACTGTTTTGCATCCTGGCCCGTGAAGAAGCCACGCAGCATGTCGTAGAAGGTCACACCTGCTACGGAACTGATGCCTTCGCCACCCGCTGGACCTGTTCCTGCTAGAACCATCTTGTGGACGAGTTGCGGTTCTTTCAGGACAACTTCCTGAGCAATCATCCCGCCCATCGAAAATCCGAAGAGGTCAACCTGCTCGAACCCCATCGCTTTGATGAAGGTAATGGCGTCATCTGCCATTTGCTCGATTGAGTTCGACGGCGAACCGCTAGATGCCCCAATGCCGCGGTTATCGAAAGTAATGACGTGGTGCTTCGCGGCGATGCCCTCCACGACCCGTGGATCCCAATTATCTAGAACCGCGGCCAGATGCACGAGGAATACCACCGGCGTGCCACCGTTGCTCTTGCCAAGCTCGCGATAGGCGAAGTCCACGCCGCCTGCCGTGATGGTTTGTGTCGGCACGTTTTTCCAGGAATCCTGCGGCCCTTGCTCCATCGTCTGCGAGCTTTGTGCCACGTCAGCGAAAGCCGCATCTCGTGCCGAAGCGGATGTTGAAGCCAGTGTTGCGGCGACGACCAGCCCAAGGAAGTGGGCTTTCATTAGATTTCTCATTGTTTGTGGCTCCAAAGGGGCTGGATGTAAAAGGACGGGTAAGTGAATATCTACGGGGCATCAAAAATTACGCATGTTGTAGTCGCATGCGCGTAGAGCTTGCCGTCAGGGCCGACGATCCGGGCTTCGGATGTACCAACCTGGCGACCGACATGAAGAGCTGTTCCGATGCAGCGCAGGGCCCCTGTTTGCGTATTTGCAGCCCGAACGATATTGGCGTTGATTTGGGCGGTGGTGTAAGTCCGGCCAGCAGGCAGTTTGGTCTGGACAGCACACCCCAAAGCAAAGTCCAACAGTGTTGCGTACCACCCGCCATGAACAGAACCGAGCGGGTTGTAGTGCTTGAGTTGTGGAGTCGCCTGAAATACGGCATGTCCATATCCAAGTTCAACCAAGTCACAATCAAACGTATCGGCCATGTAGGGATGTGGCAGATCGCCATTGAGCAATGCCGTCATGACCTGTAGTCCTGTCAGGCCTTTGATCTGCTCAGGACCGGCGAGCCCCGCTTTGCCGTCACCCCGATCAAGTCTCCGTTGCCGCACTTGTTCCATCTGGACGTTCCATGCGCGCAAGGTTTCACTGGCTGAGCCGTCGTTTGTCATTTGAAATTCCAGAGCTATATTGGTGGCTTACGCATGATATTCGTCATATGAAAAGGCGAGGGATGGCATCGCAAGTGCAGGTGTCCCTACGTCACTGCAATGACTCCAGTCAGCCTTTATCTCAGCTTGACGACAACCTTACCCTTGGCTCGCCCTTGGGCAAGGTATTCAAGAGCTTCCTTTGCCCGCTCGAAAGGGAACACCCTGTCAATTACTGGCTGGATGCGCTCCGCCTTGAGGAGTTCACCGATCTCGGTGAGTTGAGCTCCATCGGGACGCACGAAGTGAAATGAGTAGGTGATATCTCGTTTTTTCGCAAGACGCGTGATCTTGCGGCTCATCAGCCCGAATACGAATGCCAGGACGAAGTTCAACCGCTTAGCACGAGCGAACGCTGCATCCAGTGGGCCAACGATAGAAACGATCTTGCTTCCTGGTTTGAGGATGCCGATGGATTTCTCAATCGCGTCTCCCCTGACCGTACCAAGCACCGCGTCGTAGCTGTGCAGCACTATCTCGAATTCCTGCTTTTTGTAGTCGACGACCTCATCTGCGCCAAGGCGGCTTACCAGTTCAACGTTGCCTGTGCTGGTCGTCGTTCCCACTTTCGCTCCCATGTATTTGGCCAATTGGATTGCAAACGTGCCAATGCCGCCGGACCCTGCAGGGATGAACACTTTCTGGCCAGCTCGAAGATTGACCCGCTCCTTGAGAGCTTGCCACGAGGTGAGTCCAACCATTGGGATCGAGGCCGCCTGTACAAAATCCAGATTGGCCGGTTTCAGGGCGGCAACGCTCTCCGGCACCACGGCAAAATCCGCGAGAGAGCCTGTGCCAAGATCGAAGACACTGGCATAGATGGCATCGCCTGGCTTGAAACGTGACACGCGGCTGCCGACTTCAGTCACGACACCGGCCAGGTCGCTACCCAATGTGGCCGGCAGCCGGAACTTCAGGACGGGCTTAAACATTCCCGTCGGGATCATGTTGTCGATTGGGTTCAACCCAACCGCGTGAATCTGGACCAGCAATTCATCGGGCTTCAGTGTGGGATGGGGAATATCGGCGAACCCAATCTCGGGCGACTTGCCATAGCGTTTGAAGGTGAGTGCTTTCATGGTGTTTTCTCTTTTCTAGTTGTGGAGTTTGCTCGGCAGTTGAGTTGGCGGCATATTTTGCATGATATTCATCATATGTATTGGCGAGCGAAAAACATTGGTAGATGAATTCAAGCTCCCGATGGGGCCAAGTTCTTCAATGCTGCACGACACAGCGCCTCGGACAACGCAGGCTCATCGACAGCACGGGCAAGCACTAAGGTGCCGACCATGGTTGCCACGGTAAACAGTGCGCGCTCATGCGCGCTGGGTTGTCCCCAATCCGGCAATTGGCGAGCCACAACATCGATCATCTCCTTGATCCGTCGTGTTGCCACGCGACGCACCTCCGGCGATTGGCGCGGCATTTCAGATCCGAGTGCTGAGATCGGGCAACCCGTCTCAATACCCTCCAAATGCTCTTTTGAAAGATAGACTTGAATTAGCGCTCGCAACGCCTGTTCCGGCGGAACGGCGGCGAGGACACTCGCCGCCACGGCGTTGGATTCGGCACTTGCCTGATCAGCTGCCTCCGCCAACATGGCCTCACGCGATGGAAAGTGCGCGTAGAAGGCGCCATGCGTCAGGCCGGCCTCCTTCATGATGTCGGCAACGCCCGTACCGCCATAGCCGCTCCGCCGGATGGCTCGCGCGGCAGCGCGAACGATACGCTCGTGTGACGCCTCTTTGGCTGCGGTTCGGATGTTAGGTGATTTTCGCATGATGATCATCATACATAAAACGCGTCCAGCGTGCAAGGCGCTTACTACAAGCACCAGCAGGAAGGATGCTGTCGAGAGCGCCACCTTGCGGCTATGCCCTAGCGCGGCAAGGGCGTCGTCTGTTGCCTCTTGCGAAATTGCATCTACGTCAGCGGTGCATTCACATCGCAAATCTCATTCTGGCCGGCAGAAATCGGACGGGCCTGCGCGTCCGCACCGCCCCCCCGGTAGGCCTGCAAAAAGCCATCCGATGCGATGTGGTCGGCCAGCTCCCGTAGCAAAGTAGCAGAGTCCGGCCCCAGCACTTCTTCGACACGGTGGTTAACGGTGGACCAAGCTTGCACTGCCTGCTTAATGCGGGCCTTGCCCTGAGCGGTAAGGACGCTGCGCTTCGTGCGCTTGTCGTTGGCGTCTGGCAGCAATTCAACGAGCCCGTCCCTCACCAGCGGTCGCAGGGCATGGGTTAGGGCTGATATCTGGATGGTGAGCCCGCTGGCCAATTCATGCAGAGTGGGGCCCAGTGCGGTTTGAGGATCGGTCATCTGGTCGATAGCGCCCACCAGCGCGACCTGGGTTGACTTCAGGCCCACACACTCCATCGCCTCGTCGTAAAGATATGCCAGCCGGCGGGCAGCGCGCCGAATCGCAGTGTGCGTGCACGGCAAATCGCCCAGATCCTCTCTTTCGTAGGCGCAGGAAGTCTGAGAGGGGCGGTCACAGGCTGGTTCGACATATAGCAGATTGTCGCTTCATAAAAGGATTTTCCCTGAGATGGGCACTTAGTTCGCTTGAGTGCTCAAATTTTATCATAGTTGAGCACTCAACATGTGATATAGTTGAGCACTCAACTTAACTCCAGAAAGGTTCGTCATGTCTACTTCCAATCTCAAAAAAGTCGCCGTTGTCACGGGCGCATCCTCCGGCATTGGCGCCGGCTACGCAGACCGACTGGCACGGCGGGGCTACGACCTTGTCCTGGTAGCGCGGCGCACCGATCGACTCAAAACCCTGTCGGAGCAGCTCACCCGCACGCACGGCGTCAAAGTGGAGCTGATCACCGCCGACCTCACCAATCCAGCCGATCTGGCACGGGTGGAGCAGGAGTTGGCGAACAACCCGGCCATTCAGGTGCTGGTGAACAACGCCGGCCTGGCACGACTGCGCCCTCTTGCAGATGCTCCAGTGGAAGACTCGCTGTCGCAAATCGCGCTGAACATTACCGCGCTGGTCCGCCTCACCCATGTCGTGCTGCCGGCGTTCAAGTCGCGCGGACAGGGGGCGATCATCAACATCGCGTCCGTGCTGGCCTTGCACGCGCTGCCAGTCAGCTCGGTCTACAGCGGCACCAAGGGCTTTGTGCTGAATTTCAGCCGCGGGCTGCAGCAAGAGCTGGAAGGTACCGGGGTGCGGGTCCAAGTGGTGCTTCCGGCATCCACCGCGACCGAAATCTGGGACCAATCCGGCATTCCGTTGGCGGCGTTGGACCAGCAAGCCGTGATGACCACCGATAACCTGGTGGACGCCGCACTGGCAGGCTTCGACCAGGGAGAGCTGGTCACCTTGCCGTCCTTGCACGATGCGGCCCAGTGGGAAAACTACGACGCCGCACGCGGCACCGTATTCGGCGCAACGCAGACCAGCAAGCCCGCGCCCCGGTACAAAGCCGCTTGACCAGCGCGCCTGGACACCTTTTAAGCGTTTAGCCGAATTTTTCAGTCATCCCCGGCGGCAACACGCAGCATGTTTGCCGCCGTTTTCAACCCTAATCATTCACAAAAATAGGTAGATACCCATTGACCTGCTCCCCGTGGTTAGTACGAAATCGATGTAGAGTCCGTTCACAAAGGAACGGCAATGAAGAAACGATTTACAGAAGAACAGATCATCGGGGTGCTGAAGGAGGCCGAGGCAGGGGCCAAGGTGGCCGAACTGTGCCGCAAGCACGGGATCTCGGAGGCCACTTACTACATATATGGACTGCCCTAGATAGCAAGTTGATGTTTTGATTAGCACGGGAGTCGATTGCGTACATATATCCGGCGTCATGGAAAAGTCCTGCGCCTAACTGGAAATCCGCACGAACAGGCCTCAACAACTGGAAGACCTCAAGGGCCGTCATAAAAATCAGGTTCCCTGCTCGCCGGATCGACCGGTGTGCCACTGTCAATCATCAACGCATCGTCGGTGGAGGTAATGTTACGCAGGACGGTAAGGCTGGCCTGAGGCGAGTATGGCCCAGATGGTACGAGCCATCTTGTTGGCCATTGCGACGATCGCACGATTTGCGCCACGCCGCTGTTGAAGCGCCAAAGCCCAGGTATGCTTTTTATCCTGTTTGGTGGGGGCAGTTCGAAGTACCGCACGTGCGCCATGAATCAGTAGTGTTCGCAGATGTCGATCGCCGCGTTTGCTGATTCCCTGGAGTCTCGTTTTGTCGCCGCTTGAGCACTGGCGAGGCACCAAGCCCAGCCATGCGGAGAAATGACGCCCGTTTTTGAAGTCTTTGGGGTCCGAGACAGCGGCCACAATGGCGGTGGCCGTTTTGGGGCCGACGCCTTCGATCTTCGCGATGCGCTGGCACGTTTCACTGGCCTTGAAGACCGCATCAATGCGCTTGTCAAAACCGGAGATTCGACCGTCAAGCTCACGCAACTGGTCCATAAGATCGGACAGCATTTCTCGCGCGAGCGGTGTGAGCGCATTGCCGGTGTCAGCAACAATAGTTGGAATCTCCCGACGCGCCCGCGTGATTGACTGAGCAAACACGATGCCACGCTCGGCCAAGATGCCTCTCATTTGGCTTACCAAGCCAGTTCGATTGTTGACCAAGCGACTGCGAGCACGATGCAGACTTTGAACATCCTGCTGCTCAACAGACTTTACGGGAACAAATCGCATTGAGGGGCGTTGTAATGCCTCGCATATGGCCTCTGCATCATTGCTGTCGGTTTTGTTTCCCTTGACGAAGGGTTTGACGAACTGCGGACTGATCAACCGAACCGCGTGGCCCAGCTTCGCGAACTCCCTGGCCCAGTGGTGGGCGCTACCACATGCCTCCATGCCGATGGTGCACGGCGTGAGCCTCAGAACAGCTTCCATGAGTTGCGACCGCGCGACACGGCGTCGTAGCATGATTTTCCCAGACGCGTCGACGCCGTGCAGTTGGAACACATTTTTTGCCACATCGATTCCGAGAAAAGAGATTGCCATGATGGCCTCCGAACACGAGATGAGTCATTAGCACGATACCCCTTCGGGGGCAGTCCATCCCATTAACTGGAAGGCGAAGTTCGGCGGTATGACCGTCTCGGACGCCCAGCGACTGAAGGAGCTGGAGCAAGAGAACAACAAGCTCAAGAAGCTGTTGGCTGAATCGATGCTGGACAAGGCTGCGCTTCAGGACCTTTTGAGCCGAAAGTAGCAAGCCCGCAGGCCAAACGCGAAGCGGTCAAAACGTTGATGACCGAGCGCGGCATGGGTATCACCCGGGCCTGCGGGCTGGTAGGCATTTCCCGGTCGCTGTTCGCTTATGAAAGTAAGCGTACGGGCGACGCGGCATTGACCGAGCGCATGAAGGAGATGGCAGCGCTCAAGCGACGCTACGGCTATCGGCGCATCCATATTCTGCTTCGCCGTGAAGGCTGGCAGACGAATCACAAGCGGGTCTGGCGGCTTTACAGCCAAGCCGGCTTGAGCGTTCGTAAGCGTCGCCGCAAGCGCATCGCTCCCGCAGAACGGGTAGTTCGTCCCGTTGCGACGGCGCCGAATCAGAGCTGGTCGATGGACTTCGTGTCCGACGGTCTGGCCTATGGCCGCAGGTTCCGGTGCTTGAACATCGTCGATGACTACACGCGCGAGTGTCTTGCCATCGAGGTCGATACCTCACTGCCGGGATTACGGGTAGCGCAGGTGCTGCAACGGCTCGCGGAACTGCGTGGGCTGCCCAAATCCATCACCGTGGACAACGGCCCAGAGTTTGCTGGCAGGGCCTTGGATGCTTGGGCCTATCAGGTCGGCGTGAAGCTGTCGTTCATCAGACCAGGCAAGCCCGTGGAGAATGCATACATCGAGAGCTTCAACGGAAAATTCCGCGATGAATGCCTGAATGAGCATTGGTTCATGTCGCTGCGCCAAGCCAAATCCTTGATCGAAGACTGGCGCGTCGAGTACAACACCGAACGCCCGCATAGCGCGCTGGGATACTTAACGCCGGAGCAGTTTGCTCAGGCGCATCGGCAACAACGGTTTTTAACCCTGGACTCTATGTCGGTGCCGTACTAAGTCTGGGGGCAGGTCACCATGCTTTTCAAAACTCTACAGGTCGGCTCCATCACCCTTCCTAACCGCATCCTGCTTGCACCGCTGACGCGCGCGCGGGCAGGCAGAGAGCACCTGCCCAACACATTGATGGCCGAGTACTACGCACAGCGTGCGACCGGGGGCCTGCTGATCACCGAATGCACCATGGTGATGCCTCAGACATCGACGGTCTTTGCGGCTGAGCCCGGTATTTATTCCGCTGAGCAAATCGAGGGCTGGAAGGAAGTCACTTCCGCCGTCCATGCCAAGGGTGGCCGCATCTTCCTGCAAATCTGGCACGCCGGCCGCGCCGCCCATCCGGCTATGAATGCCGAGCCGGTGGTGGTGTCCTCCAGTGCCAAGGCCATCGACGGTGAAGTAAACACGCCTCAAGGCAAGCTGCCGAACGCAGTGCCACGAGCGCTGGCGATCAACGAAATCCCCGCCATCGTGGCCGCCTACGCCCAGGCCGCCAAGAACGCCATCGAAGCCGGTTTTGACGGCGTGGAAGTACACGGCGCAAATGGTTATCTGATCGACCAGTTCCTGCGCGACGGCGTGAATGACCGCACGGACAGCTATGGCGGCTCCCTGGAAAACCGTGCGCGCTTCCTGTTCGAAGTGCTGGACGCGGTCACCACCGCCATTGGCGCCGACCGAGTCGGTGTGCGTATCTCGCCCTTGAACAGCTACAACAGCATGAAGGACAGCAACCCGATCGCGTTGACCGCTTTTCTGGCTGAGCGTCTGAACACCTACAAGCTGGCCTATCTGCACCTGCTGCGCGGGGATCCTTTCCAGGTGCAGAAGGGTGACGTGCTGACAGTAGCCCGTGAACACTACAAGGGCGTACTGATTGGCAACATGGGCTACAGCGCCGACGAGGCTGCGCAGGCGATCGAGGACGGCAAGCTGGACGCCGTGGCGTTTGGCACCAGCTTCCTGGCGAACCCGGATCTGCCGGCGCGCATTAAAGCCGGCGCACCGCTCAACGCACCCGATGCCAGCACTTTCTACTCGCCCGGTGCAGCGGGTTACACCGACTATCCGACGCTCGCCGGTTAAGCATCAACCATCCTCTGATTACCAATCCACCTCAACCTCACGAATGACTAAAGGAACCAATATGACTTTCAATATGAATACTTTCAAAACCGCGCTCATGTCCATTGCGCTTGCGGCCACGGCCAGCCTCATGCCGGCCGGCGTGTCTGCGGCTACTAAGGGCAAGGTCCTTGTAGTGATGTCGAGCGCCCATGAGCTCGAACTTCGCGACGGCAAGCAGTACAAAACAGGCTACTTCCTTAATGAACTTGCCGTACCGTTGCAGATGCTGGTCGAGGCGGGGTACACCCCGGTGTTCGCCAACCCCAAGGGCGACACACCTCAAATGGACGCGAATTCAAACAACAAAAATTACTTCGGAGGCAATGATGCGAAGCGCGAAGACGCACTCTCCTTCGTTGAGAAGTTCGATGCGTTGAAGAAGCCCAAAACATTGGCATCTGTTGCTGCGGAAGGCGCTAGCGGCTATGCCGCGGTGTTCATTCCGGGTGGCCATGCGCCTATGCAAGACCTGCTGAAGGACCAGTCGCTCGGCACCATTCTGAAAAACTTCCACGCGGCAGCGAAGCCTACAGCGATCATCTGCCACGGACCAATCGCTCTTCTGGCCACTCTGCCCCAGGCAGCCAAGTTTCAGTCTGCCCTCATCGCAGGCGATACTGCTGCAACCAAGAGCCTTTCTCAGGGCTGGACGTATGCTGGCTACAAGGTAAGCGTCTTCGCAACCTCCGAGGAAAAGCAGATAGAAGGTAACGCACAGCTCGGCGGTCAGGTCCTTTTCTATCCGGACGCAGCTTTGGCCGCAGCCGGTGCCACTATTCAGAACAATGCAGATTGGCAGCCCAACGTCGTGGTCGATCGTGAACTGATCACCGGTCAACAGCCACTGTCCGCTGACGCCTTCGGCAAGGCCTTGATGGCGAAGTTGGCCGCACAAGCCAAGTAAAAAAGAGAATGGGCCTGCGCCTGCCAGCGCTGGCTCTGCAGCTCTTCGCACAAAAAATGGTTGCAAGCTGGTCCGCGCCTACGGTCCAGTTCGCAGGCTTCTTTGCGCTCGTGAAGGTGGGGCATGTATTTCCGCTGCTCGATCTGCCGCAATAGCGCGGCATAGCGATCCAAGAGCCTATTCACGATGAATATCACATGTATCGATCTACGACCCAATCCAATGAATCCGTAAACACAAAGAGGAGAAATCACTATGACCTTCAAGGCGCTGCTGACCACTAAAACGGGCGACGCGATTTCCACCGCCTTGGTCGACTTCGATGAAGCCGACCTGATGCCGGGCAACGTTACCGTGGTGATCGATTATTCGACGGTGAACTACAAGGACGCGGTGGCGATCAGCGGCCGCGCGCCGGTGATCCGACAGTTCCCGCTGATTCCAGGCATCGACTTCTCGGGCATCGTGGAAGCCTCGTCGCACTCTGGATTCGAGGTGGGCGACCGTGTGGTTGCCAACGGTTGGGGCCTGAGTCAGACCCACCATGGCGGCTTCGCGCAGAAGGCACGCGTCAGCGGTGACTGGCTGGTCAAGCTGCCGGCCGTGTTTTCGACGTGCGATGCCATGGCCATCGGCACGGCGGGATATACCGCGATGCTGTCCGTGCTCGCGCTGGAGCATGCGGGAGTGACGCCGGACAAAGGGGACGTGTTGGTGACCGGGGCTGGTGGAGGTGCCGGTTCCATTGCTATCGCTTTGCTGTCCAAGCTGGGTTATCAGGTGGTCGCCTCGACCGGACGGATGGAGGAGACCGACTACCTGCGCGAGCTGGGTGCTGCCGAAATCATCGACCGCCGCACGCTGTCTGAGCCGGGCGCACCGATCGCAAAGGAGCTCTGGGCCGGTGCGATTGACTCTGTGGGTAGTCACACGCTGGCCAACGTACTTGCGCAGACCCGCTACCGTGGCGCGGTGGCGGCCTTCGGGCTCGCACAGGGCGCGGACCTGCCCGGCTCAGTATTCCCCTTCATTCGGCGCAACGTGACCCTAGCCGGCATCGACTCGGTCAACGCGCCGCAGGAAGTGCGGTTACAGGCATGGGCACGTCTGGCCACTGACCTGGATCTAGGCAAGCTCGCACGCGCAACGCAGATGGTCGGCCTGGCAGAGGTGCCGGGCCTGGCTAGTAAGGTGCTCCAAGGCCAGGTTCGGGGCCGCACCGTTGTCGATGTCAATGCCTGATGACCGCCCTCAGGAGAAAACGATGAACCGTTCCGACGCGCGCAGTGAATCGGGCACGTCCTACATCCATGCGCAGAACCGTTTGGTCAATGCCGGGGGGACTGCCTTCGCCTATCGAGACGTCGGCCCACGCACCGGCGTACCCTTGGTCCTTCTCAACCACTGGGGCGCAGTGCTGGACAACTTCGACCCGCGCATCGTCGATGGCTTGGCCCGCAGCCATCGCGTCATCGCCATCGACTACCGCGGAATAGGCTCATCCACCGGCACCGCGCCAGTGACCGTAGACGAGATGGCGCGCGACACCATCGCGCTGATCCGCGCACTGGGTTTCGGTCAGGTCAATCTGCTCGGTTTTTCGTTCGGCGGCTTCGTGGCGCAGGACGTGGCGCTGAAGGCGTCGAACCTCGTATGCAAGCTCATCCTCACTGGTTCTGGTCCTGCTGGTGGTCAGGGCATCGACCAGGTGGGTGCGGTGTCTTGGCCGCTGATGCTCAAGGGCCTGTTCACGCTTCGCGATCCAAAGTTCTACCTGTTTTTCACATCGACGACTAACGGTCGGCGCGCCGCAAGCGCGTTCCTTGATCGGCTCAAAGAACGCAAAGTTGACCGTGACAAAGGACCGACGCCTAGCGCTTTTCTGCGCCAGCTCAAGGCGATCAAGG
The DNA here is from genome assembly GCF_026802345.1 of Pandoraea sp. XJJ-1. NCBI lineage: Bacteria > Pseudomonadati > Pseudomonadota > Betaproteobacteria > Burkholderiales > Burkholderiaceae > Pandoraea > Pandoraea sp. XJJ-1. Next base: position 3,726,707 of record NZ_CP113827.1, on the reverse strand, counting down.
CCTGGGGCCAGCAAGCGCCGCAGGACCTCGCCCGACTGCGCATGCCTGTCCTGATCGCCAATGGGGACAACGACATCATGGTGCCCACCGCACTGAGCCATGACATGGCCCGTCGTATTCCCCATGCGCAGCTCGTCATCTACGAAGACGCTGGGCACGGGGGCATCTTTCAGTATCACGCCGACTTCGTATCCAAGACGTTGGCATTTTTAGCGGAGTGAGCCATGAATGCTCTTACCCCAACAGCAAAGACTTGCAATGCGCTATCAGAGCGCAAGCTGCCTGACGATGATGTCCTGATCCAGATCCTCGCCGTAGGCGTCAATTCTTATTGAAAGCGCGGAGGAACAATGGAATTACGACATCTCCGTTGTTTCGTCGCAGTTGCCGAAGAGCTTCATTTCGCTCGTGCAGCGGAGCGACTGCATATTGAACAGTCACCTCTGTCGAGAGCCATCAAGGAGCTGGAGGAAGACTTAGGCGCCCAGCTTTTCGTGCGAACCACGCGCAGCACTCGACTGACGCGCGCAGGCCGGATGTTCTTGGAACACATGCCTCGCGTCTTTGCCTCCTTGCAGCAGGCACGGGAGAGTGCGAAGGCAGCCGCCAATGGTTTTCACGGCCAGTTACGCATTGCTTTGTCTGACGGCATCACGTCATCGTGCTTCTCTGCGCTCTTGGCGCTCTGTAGACAGGAGGAGCCTGAAATCGAAATTCGTCTGTCCGAGATACCCTTGTCGCAGCAGATCAAGGGGCTGCACGACGATCTGTATGACATAGGATTCGCCCAATCGGATGAGGTAGGCGATGAACTCATTGCGGAACCCATCTGGCATGATCCATTGATGGTGGCAGTGCCTGCACGCCATCCTTTGCTTGCTTACAAGCACGTGCCTCTGGACGAGGTGATGCGCTACCCCATAGCGCTCGGCGATACGAACACGTGCGAGGGGCATGCACGTCAAGTAGAACGGGTGTTGCGCCGAACGAATCAAGAGCCGTTGATCGCCGAACGGGTTGCTTCCTTCGCCCTGATGATGACACTGGTGTCCGCAGGATTTGCATTGGGACTGGCCGGCGCTTCGCAAATTTCCGCCAGCCGTGAACCAAATGTCGTGGCGCGACCACTGGACGATGGTTCGCACAAGCTCACGACTTACCTGCTGCGTGTAGGTGGCGAACCGTCGGATGCTCTGGCCCGCTTCATTGAGCGGGTCTATGTCGTTGAGCCACCGAATGGAAAGACTTCTGCTGCAAGAGTAAAACCTGACCCATTCGAGGAAATCAAGCCATGAAGAAAATCATCCCGCTTCTGCTTGCTGCTATGTTGATAGCCTGCGGCAAATCCGAGCCGGCCAAGACGACCACCACGTCCAAACCGTCCGAAACGGTCGAATCGCTCGCCGCCAATCCAGAGCGATTGAAGGAACTGCGCCTGCAGTGCAAGACCGACCGTGCAAAGCTCGGCGACGAACTCTGCAATCGAGTGGCCGAAGCGACGAATCGACGTTTTCTCGGCGACGGTAAAACACCATACACACCGCCGAAGGAACAACCTAAGTTCTGATCGTGGACGACTCGCCGAGAAAATGCACCTATTTTCTCGATACGCCGCAATGCGCCTTTGCTTGCGGCGTTTTTATTGGCTTTTCCCCTGCATGAATTGATGCTTTTTGAGGCGTTTTTGTCCCGATAACGGTCTTTGACCGCCCTTGTTCTGCCTCCGATCCTGATGGCTGCGGCACGTCTTCGTGCCACTTGCCAAACGGGAGAAATCGGAGGCCAGAATGCAAGGTCAAGGCGTGCTGTTCGGGCAGATCGTTGCTGTTTTTAGCATCGTAATCGCCGGTGTGTGGAGCGCCACACAATGGACAGCCGCCGCCCTGGGCTATCAAGTACGCCTGGGTTCGCCCTGGTTCGATTTCTTCGGCATGCCGGTCTATCACCCCTGGCGGCTGTTCGAGTGGTGGTTCTTCTTCGATGCCTACGCGCCGCATGTCTTCGACATCGGCGGCGCGATCGCAGGTGGCAGCGGCCTGGTCGCCGTCTTGGTTGCCATCGGCATGTCGGTGTGGCGTTCGCGGCAATCGAAACTGGTCACGACCTATGGCTCTGCGCGCTGGGCCGATGCTACCGACATTTGCAAAGCCGGACTGAATCAGCCCGCCGGCGTTTTTCTCGGGCTGCATGACGGGCAGTACCTGCGGCACGAAGGACCGGAACACGTCCTAACCTTCGCGCCGACGCGGTCCGGTAAGGGCGTCGGTCTCGTGGTGCCGACGCTGTTGTCCTGGCCCGCGTCCGCTGTCGTCCACGACATCAAAGGCGAGAACTGGCAGATCACCGCCGGCTGGCGCTCGCGTTTCTCGCACTGCCTGCTGTTCAATCCCACCGATCCCAAGTCAGCAGCCTACAACCCGCTGTTGGAGGTCCGGCGCGGTGCGCATGAAGTGCGCGACGTGCAGAACATCGCCGACATCTTGGTCGATCCCGAAGGCGCGCTGGAGCGCCGCAACCATTGGGAAAAAACCTCGCACGCGTTACTGGTTGGCGCCATTCTGCACGTCCTCTACGCAGGCGACGATAAGACGCTGCGCGGCGTCGCCAACTTCCTGTCCGACCCGGCGTGCCCGTTCGAGCTGACGCTGCACCGGATGATGACGACGCGCCATCTTGGGGATGCCCCGCATCCTGTCGTCGCCTCGGCCGCGCGCGAGGTGTTGAACAAGTCGGACAACGAGCGTTCTGGCGTGCTGTCCACGGCCATGTCCTTCCTCGGCCTGTACCGCGACCCCACGGTAGCCGAAGTCACCTCGCACTGCGACTGGCGCATTGCCGACCTGATCGCGTCCGAGCATCCGGTATCGCTGTACCTCGTCGTGCCGCCGTCCGACATCAGCCGCACCAAGCCGCTGGTGCGCCTGATCCTCAATCAAATCGGCCGGCGCCTGACCGAATCGCTCGACGGCAGCGACGGCATCGCGCGTCGGCACAAACTGCTGTTGATGCTCGACGAGTTTCCCGCGCTGGGCCGACTCGATTTCTTTGAGACGGCGCTGGCGTTCATGGCCGGTTACGGCATTCGCAGCTTCCTGATCGCGCAGTCACTCAATCAAATCGACAAGGCCTACGGCCAGAACCATTCCATCCTCGACAACTGCCATGTCCGGGTGACGTTTGCCACCAACGACGAACGCACCGCCAAGCGCATCTCCGAGACGCTAGGCACGGCCACGGAGCTGCGTGCGCAGCGCAACTACGCGGGGCACCGGCTTGCACCGTGGCTTGGGCACCTGATGGTGTCGCGCCAAGAGACGGCGCGCCCATTGCTGACACCCGGCGAGGTGATGCAACTCCCGCCGGACGGGGCCGTCGTGATGGTGTCCAGCGTGGCACCGATCAAGGCCAAGAAGTTGCGCTACTACGCCGACGTGAACTTCAAGCGGCGCGTACTGCCTCCGCCCGCACTTGCAGCCATTCGCTACGCCGATGCCCCGCCTCGGCAGCCCGACGACTGGAGTGCTCTAGCGATCCCCACGGTACCAACCGCACCTGCCGCCGCCTTGACTGACAGCGAAGCCAGCACCGTCGATGACGGTGGACCGCGCCGTCAGCCAGAGCTGTCCGAAGTCGCCGAGTACCACCCCGAGCAGGAGCAGCCCGCCAACGACCTGGCGCTGCTGGATGACGACGACTTGCCGCTTCCGCTTCCCCGCCAGCTCGACCCGGCAATGCAACGCACGGCCCGACTGGCATCCCTCGACCCTGACGACGGAATCCAGCTATGAGCCAATACCGCCTCAACCTCTTTATTCCGCCCGAGCACGCCAAGCGCCTGGACGAACTGGCCGCCAAGAAAGGCGTGTCCAAGTCATCCATCGTCGCGGCGGCACTGGCCTCGTGGCTGTCGCCGGATGCGGGCGATCAACGCGAGGCGGCTATCGCCAAGCGGCTTGATCGGCTGTCACGCCAGTTCGAGCGGCTGGAGCGCGACCAGAACATTGAGATCGAGACACTGGCGCTATTCGTTCGCTACTTCCTGACCGTCAGCACGCCGGTTCCCGAGGCGCATCAGGAAGCAGCCCGCGCCCAAGGCAAGGCGCGCTTCGAGCAGTTCGTCGAACAGCTCGGCCGTCACTTGTCGCGTGGGCGCAGTCTGGTGCGCGACGTGGTGGAGGAACTTCAGCCCGATACTGCGCGGCTGGACGAAGCGACGGCGTTGGCCGAGGCCCAGGAGCGTGCCTCATGAGCGCGCTGCCCAAATGCTTCGCCATTACATCGCTTGACCGGCGCATCCGCATGCTGCGCACGGCCATGGGGCCAGTGATCGCCGCCGCGTTGGAAGACCCGGACGTGGTGGAAATCATGCTCAACCCCGACCGGTCACTGTGGGTAGATCGCCTGTCCTCCGGCCGCGCACCACTGGGCGTGGAGCTGTCCGAGGAGGATGGCGAGCGGATCATCCGGCTGGTCGCAGCACACGTCGGCGCGGAAGTTCATCGCGGCCAACCGCTCTTGACTGCCGAGCTGCCCGAGACGGGCGAACGCTTCGAAGGCATCCTGCCGCCCGCCGCACCAGGGCCAGCCTTCGCGCTGCGCAAGCGAGCCGTGAACATCATCGGCCTAGATCGCTACGTGGCCGACGGCATCCTGTCGGTCCCACAGGCCGAGTTCCTGCGTCATGCCGTGCGTGAGCGGCAGAACATCCTGATCGCCGGCGGCACCAGCACCGGCAAGACGACGCTGGCGAACGCCTTGCTCGCCGAGATCGCCGTTACCGGCGACCGCGTGCTGGTGCTCGAAGACACCATCGAGCTGCAATGCGCTGCACGCGACCATGTGCCGCTGCGGACGCGTGCGGGCGTCGTGTCCATGACCGAACTGGTGCGCGCCACGATGCGGCTGCGCCCCGACCGAGTGGTGGTCGGCGAAGTGCGCGGCGGCGAGGCTCTGGATCTCATCAAGGTCTGGGGCACCGGCCACCCCGGTGGCATCGCCACCATTCATGCCGGCTCCGCACTGGGCGCGCTGCTGCGTCTGGAGCAATTGGTTCTCGAAGTCGCGGTGAATCCGCCGCGCGCACTGATCGCCGAGGCGGTGAACGTCGTTGTGTTCATCGTCGGCCGTGGCCGCAAGCGCCGCATTGAAACCATCGCCCGTGTCGCCGGCTTCGACGGCGCGGGCTATCGCCTGGCGGATGTGCTGGAAACGCCGTTTCCAGAGCTGCTACCGCCTTCTTCCGTCGTTCCTTCCCTGTCCCTCAACCACTCTGGAGAACTGCCATGACGCACGCCCATGCTTTCCGCTTTTCCGTAAATCCGGTTTCGATCCTCGCTCGCCTGCGCCGTCTGACCGGGCCGGCGCATCACGGCCTGCTGCTGGCTGCCGCAATGCTGACGATGGCCGGCACCGCGAAGGCAGCCGGCTCCTCGATGCCCTGGGAAGGACCGCTGCAATCCATCCTCGACTCCATCCAGGGGCCGGTGGCGCGGATCATCGCGGTCATCATCATCATTTCGACAGGACTGGCGCTGGCCTTCGGCGACACGTCAGGGGGCTTTCGCAAGCTGATCCAGATCGTGTTCGGCCTATCCATCGCGTTCGCTGCGTCCTCATTCTTCCTGTCGTTCTTCAGCTTCTCCGGCGGGGCCGTCGTATGAGCACGGCCCACGACCTGCCGGGCTTCGAGATTCCGCTGCATCGCGCGCTGACCGAGCCGATCCTGCTGGGCGGTGCGCCGCGCACCGTGGCGATTGCCAACGGCACGCTGGCCGCCGCCGTGGGCCTGGGTCTGCAACTGTGGATTCCGGGCCTGGTGCTCTGGATCGTCGGCCACTCGCTGGCGATGTGGGGGGCGCGCGTCGATCCACAGTTCATGCAGGTGTTTGCCACGCACCTGAAACACAAGCCGCTACTGGACGTGTGAGGACCATGCCATGCTGAACCTCGCCGAATACCGCCAGCGTCCGGCCTTGCTTGCCGACTGGTTGCCCTGGGCCGGTCTGGTCGCGCCAGGTGTCGTGCTGAACAAGGATGGCAGTTTCCAGCGCACGGCACGCTTTCGTGGGCCAGACCTGGACAGTGCGACGCAGGGCGAGTTGATCGCCACCACGGCAAGGCTGAACAACGCACTGCGCCGACTCGGCTCTGGCTGGGCGCTGTTCGTCGAAGCCGAACGCCGGCCTGCAGCGGACTATCCGCACTCGGACTTCCCGGAGCCCTTGTCGTGGCTGGTGGACGAGGAGCGGCGCGCGACCTTCGAAGAGTCGGGGAACCACTTCGAGAGCGGCTATCACCTCACGCTGCAATACCTGCCGCCCGAAGAGTCCCGCGCACGGGCGGCCAAAATGCTCTACGAGAACACGCCCACGCAGGGCGTGGACTGGCGTGAACGCCTGTCGGCCTTCGTTGCAGAAACCGATCGCATCTACGATCTGCTGGACGGTGTGATGCCGGAGATCGACTGGCTCGATGATAGCCAGACGCTGACCTACCTGCATGCGACCGTTTCGACACGCCGTTACCGCATCGGTGTGCCGGAAGTGCCGCTCCATCTCGACGCATTGCTGGCCGACGCGCCGCTGGTCGGCGGCCTCGCGCCCATGCTGGGCGACCAGCACCTGCGCGTGGTCACTGTGCGTGGCTTTCCGACCTCGACCTGGCCGGGGATTCTGGACGACCTCAACCGCTTGGGCTTCGCCTACCGCTGGAGCACGCGCTTCCTGTGCATGGACAAGGCCGAAGCCGAGAAGGAGCTGGGCCGTCTGCGCCGGCAATGGTTCGCCAAGCGCAAGAACGTCCTCGCACTGCTGCGTGAAACCATCTTTCAGCAGGAATCGCCGCTGGTCGATACCGATGCCAGCAACAAGTCTGCCGACGCGGATGCGGCCTTGCAGGAACTGGGCAGCGATCAGGTCGCCTTCGGCTACGTCACCGCGACCGTGACCGTGCTGGATGCCGACGCCAACGCGGCCGATGAAAAGCTGCGCATGGTGGAGCGCGCAATCCAAGGCCGTGGCTTCGTGACGATCCCGGAGACGCTGAACGCCGTGGAGGCCTGGCTATCGTCGGTGCCGGGCAATGCCTACGCCAATGTTCGTCAGCCCATCGTCTCGACGCTGAATCTCGCGCACCTGATGCCGGTGTCTGCGGTGTGGGCTGGGCCGGAAAAGAACGATCACCTCGACGGCCCGCCGCTGATCGTCACTCGCACCGAGGGCGCGACGCCGTTCCGGCTGGTGACGCACATTGGTGACGTGGGGCATACGCTGGTGGCCGGCCCGACCGGCATGGGCAAGTCGGTTCTGCTCGCCACGCTGGTGATGCAGTTCCGCCGCTATCCCGGCTCACGCATCTTCGCTTTCGACATGGGGCGTTCGATGCGCGCCACCATTCTCGGTCTGGGCGGCGAGCACTACGACCTGGGTGCCGATGGCGCAATCGCGTTCCAGCCACTCGCGCGCATCGACCGGGAGGGCTATCGCACCTGGGCCGCCGAGTGGGTTGAAGGCCGCCTGCGACATGAAGGCATTGCAATCGGCCCCGATGAGAAGGTGGCCATCTGGTCGGCGCTCGGCAGTCTTGCGGGCGCGCCCGTGGAGCAACGCACGCTCACCGGCTTGTCGGTGCTGCTGCAATCCAACGTGCTGCGCCAGGCGCTCGCACCTTACGTTCTCGGCGGCGCTCACGGCAAGCTGCTGGATGCCGACAGCGACCGGCTGGGCGTGGGCGACGCTCAGGGCTTCGAGATGGAGGAACTGATACACAGCAAGGCCGCAGTGCTAGCCGTGCTGGGCTATCTGTTCGCGCGCTTCGACGAGCGTTTCGACGGCGCGCCGACGCTGCTGATCCTCGATGAAGCCTGGCTGTTCCTGGATGACCCGGTGTTCGCGGCGCGCATTCGCCAATGGCTCAAGACGCTACGCAAGAAGAACGTCAGCGTCATCTTTGCCACGCAGTCGCTGGCCGACATCAAAGACTCGACCATCGCGCCCGCGATCATCGAGAGCTGCGCGAGCCGCATCTTCCTGCCCAACCCGCAGGCCACCGAGCCGCAGATCCGCACGATCTACGAGGGCTTTGGGCTGAACAGCAGGCAAATCGAGATCGTCGCCACCGCCCAGCCCAAGCGCGACTACTACTACCAGTCGCGGCTGGGCAACCGCCTGTTCGATCTTGACCTCGGGCCGGTCACGTTCGCCTTTGCGGGCGCTTCAACATCCCAGGATCAACGCGCCATCGACAGCGTGCTGCGCGACGCCGGAACACCGGGCTTCGCAGGTGCCTGGCTGCGTCACCGCGGCCTCGATTGGGCGGCCGACCTGTTGCCGTCCGCTCCCTCGGCCGTGTCCTTCCTTGCTTTCCAACCTCTGGAGGTTTCGCCATGAAAAAACGTCTTCTTGCCGTCGCTGTCGCTGTCTTGATCGGCGCCGTACCCGTCGCCCAAGCGCAATGGGTCGTCATCGACCCGACGAATCTGGCCCAGAACATCCTGACTGCCGCGCACACGCTGGAGCAGATCAACAACCAGATCAGGCAGCTTCAGAACGAAGCGCAGTCGTTGATGAACGAGGCTCGCAACCTCGCAAGCCTGCCGTTCAACGTGGTCAATCGTCTGCGATCCAACCTCGACACGACGCGGCAACTGATCGCCCAGGCGCGGGGGCTGGCCTTCGACATCCAGAACATGGATCAGCAGTTCGCACAACTGTACCCAGATCAGTACGCCGCCAGCGTGAGCGGCAACCAGATGTTTCAGGACGCTCACCAGCGCTGGCAAAACACGCTCCAGGGCTTGCAGACCGCCATGCGCATGCAGGCTCAGGTGTCGCAGAATCTGAACCAGGATGAGGGCGTGTTGGCCGATCTGGTCGACCAGAGTCAATCGGCCACCGGCGCCTTGCAGGCCATGCAGGCCACTAACCAGCTCCTCGCCCTGCAAGCCAAGCAGTCCATCCAGACCCAGCAGCTCCAGCTCACGCAAGGCCGTGCGGCCTCGTTGGAACTGGCTCGGCAAGCCGCCGCTGTTGAGCGTGGACGCGAGGTGACGCGCCGCTTCATTGGCAGCGGCACCGCGTACACGCCGCAGTCCGTAAACTTCTACGGCAACTGACGGATGCGGCCATGAACGACGTCTCCGTCATCGACCGTTTCCTCAATGTCTTCTCCACGTACATCGATTCGGGGTTCGGCCTGCTGCACGGTGAAGTCGCTTTCCTGACCGCGACGCTGGTGGCGATCGACATGACCCTGGCCGGCCTCTACTGGGCGCTGAGCCATGCCACCGGCCAGGGCGAAGACGTGATGGCCAAGCTCCTGCGCAAGGTGCTCTACGTCGGTGCCTTCGCCTACATCATCGGCAACTTCAACTGGCTCTCCGGCATCGTGTTCCGATCCTTTGCCGGCCTCGGTCTGACGGCTTCCGGTTCGACGTTGACGATGGCGACCTTTCTGCAGCCGGGGCGCCTCGCCAAGACCGGCATCGACGCTGCCGCCCCCATCCTGCAGCAGATCAGCGAGATGGCCGGGTTCCCGGAGGTGTTCATCAACATCGCGCCCATCGTGGTGATGTTCCTCGCCTGGCTGATCGTCATCATCAGTTTCTTCGTGCTGGCGGTGCAGCTCTTCGTCACGCTGATTGAGTTCAAGCTGACCACGCTCGCCGGCTTCGTGCTGGTGCCGTTCGCGCTCTGGAACAAGACCGCCTTCCTCGCTGAAAAGGTGCTCGGCAACGTGGTGTCCTCGGGCATCAAGGTGCTGGTGCTGGCCGTGATCGTGGGCATTGGCACGGGGTTGTTCGCCGAGTTCCAGGTCACGCCCAGTGAACCCTCCGTCGATCACGCGCTGGTGGTGATGTTGGCCTCGCTCGCGATGCTGGCACTCGGCATCTTCGGCCCCGGCATTGCCACCGGCCTGGTGTCCGGCGTGCCGCAGCTTGGCGCCGGTGCAATGGCCGGTGCGGCGATGGGCGCAGCCGGTACGGCCGTTGCGGTCGGTGCTGCCGCGACCGGCGTGGGCAGCGCGGTTGTGGCCGGGGCGCGCATCGCACCCGCTGCCGCCAAGATGGCCGCCAGCGGAGCGCGTGCCGCTGCCTCGACCGCAGGCAGCGCGCGCTCAGCCTATCAAGCAGGTTCCGCAGCAGCCGGCGGTGGTCTCAAGGGGGCCGCTGCTGGCATGGGCAACGTCGCCAAGACCGGCGCGCAGGCCGTCGGCCAAAAGGCCGCCGCCGGGATGCGCTCGCTCAAGGAGCGCGCGGCATCTGCTTTCCGTTCCGACGAGGCGGGCTCGGCATCCAGAAGCGCCGCCACATCAGGCCAATCCACTACCAGCGAAGCCAATTCCGGAGCTGCCGACCAGCAACAGGCGCAACCCGCCTGGGCCAAGCGCCTGCACCGTCGCCAGCAGATCAGCCATGCCGCCACGACCGCCGCCCACACGCTGCGCGGGGGGGACGGCGGTGGCTCAAGCAGCGGCCCGAGCTTGCACGATTCCAACTCATAAGGAGAACAAACCATGCGATTCAAGCGACCGCAGGCGCGCTATGCCGATACGCCGCAGCCTGCCACTCCCTACCAATCCGCCGCCCAGGTGTGGGACGAGCGCATCGGCTCGGCCCGCGTGCAGGCGAAAAACTGGCGGCTGATGGCTTTCGGCTGCTTGTCGCTCGCGTTGCTGATGGCGGGCGGACTGGTCTGGCGCTCGGCGCAGTCCATCGTCACGCCCTATGTGGTGGAAGTGGATCAGGCCGGCCAGGTTCGGGCGGTCGGCGAGGCCGCCACGCCGTACCGGCCGAACGATGCACAGATCGCCTACCACCTGGCGCACTTCGTCGTGCTGGTGCGCTCGCTGTCCATCGATCCCATTGTCGTGCGGCAGAACTGGCTCGACGCCTACGACTACACCACCGATCGCGGCGCGGGCGTGCTCAACGAATATGCGCGCACCCATGACCCGTTCGCCCGCGTCGGCAGGGAGTCGGTCACGGTGCAGATCACCAGCGTCGTGCGCGCCAGCGATGCGTCTTTCAACGTGCGTTGGACCGAGCAGCGCTTCGTCAATGGCGCGCCGGCCGGCACCGAGCGCTGGAACGCCGTGATTTCCACCGTCCTGCAAACCCCGCGCACCGAAAAGCGGCTGCGCAAAAACCCATTGGGCATCTACGTCAACGGACTGTCGTGGAGCCGCGAACTCGATGCTGCCGAAGGAGCCAAGCCATGAACCTGTCTTTCCGCTTTTACGCTTTCGTGTTGACGCTTGCCGCGTCAGTTCTGTCGCTGCCGGGCTGCGCCACGAAGGGCACACCACCGCCGGTTATCTCGCTCGATGAGCCGGTGCAGGCCCAGCCGCTGCCCGAACCGCCCAAGCCGGTCGAAGTGGTCGAAGTACCGAAGGTGCTCCCGATGCCGGCGCAGATGAAACCTCTGCCCGAGAGCATCGAGGCCAAGGCTACCCCTGAGCCCGCCGATGAAAAGCTCCGGGTCTCGCGTGCCAACGCCGAGGCGCGCATTGCGCCCACGCGTGAGGGCTACGTCAACGCCATCCAGGTCTGGCCCTTCGGGGACGGTGCGCTGTACCAGGTCTATGCGGCACCGGGACGGGTAACGGTCATCTCTCTCCAACCGGGCGAGGAACTGGTGACAGTCGCCGCCGGCGACACGGTGCGCTGGATCGTCGGTGACACCTCCAGCGGCACCGGTGAGGCGCTGCGCGTCAGCGTGTTGGTCAAGCCGATCCGCTCGGGGCTCAAAACCAATCTGGTCATCACCACCAGTAGGCGCACCTACCTGATCGAGCTGACCTCGACCGAACGCGCCTGGATGGCTTCGGTGTCATGGGAATACCCGAAAGATCGGATGCTGGCCCTGCAACGCCAGGCGCAGGCCGCGCAGGCGACTGCACCGGTCGATGCCGGCCTGTCGCTGGAGAAGATTCGCTTCCGCTATGCCATCAGCGGCGGCACGCCGCCGTGGAAGCCGCTGCGCGCCTTCGACGACGGCGAGAAGGTCTATATCCAGTTCCCACCGGGCATCGCACAGGGCGATCTGCCGCCGCTATTCGTGATTGGCGCTCAAGGCGACGGGCAACTGGTGAACTACCGCTTCCGTTCGCCGTACTACATCGTGGATCGGCTGTTCGGCGCGGCCGAACTACGCCTGGGTGGTGGAAAGGGAAGTGATGGGGGCGAAGTGGTGCGCATCGAGCGCACGGATGGAGTCGTGGGCACAGCGCGGGGGAACTGACCATGAGCCAGAACGACACCCCGGACACACCTGTTCCCGATGCCACCCCGAAAGTCGCGCCGGAGAACGTGGCGCTGCGCGCCCAGCCGCGCCCGGTGACACGCTTGAACCGGCGCACATTGGCGATCCTGGTCGGCGGCCTCGCCGTAGCCGTGTTGGGCGCGACCATGTGGTCGCTGCAACCGCGCAAGCGCAGTGCAGGCGAACAGGCCGAGCTTTACAACGTGGATCGCGTTTCGCGTTCGGAAGGTCTGGACCAGCTTCCGACCGATTACTCCAAGCTGCCACGGGCTTTGCCACCCCAAGTACCCGAGCTGGGGCCGCCGTTGCCGGGCGACTTGGGGCCAGCCATCGTGAAATCGCAGCAACCGGTGACGCCCACCTACACCCCGCCTGGCCACGCTCCCGCAAACACGGAGCACGACGCCCAGCGCAAGGAGGCAGAAGCGGCCGCAGGGGCATCGGTGTTCTTCCGTTCCAGCAACCAGCGCGCCGCCGCCACGCCAACGCAGGTGGCCACGGCCCGTCCTGCATCCGGTCTTGCGGGCTTCGATCCGATGGCCGCCGGGCCAGCTTCAACAGCAGCGCAGCCTGCCGATCCGACCGCCGTGCAGAACCGGCAAGATCAGAAAGAGGCGTTCCTGAAAGCCGGAACTACGGAAACCCGCAATTCCGGGAACCTGAAAATGCCAGCTTCACCGTATCAAGTGATGGCGGGAACGGTGATCGCGGGTGCGCTGGTGACGGGCATCAAGTCCGATCTGCCGGGCGACGTGATTGCCACGGTGACGGAGCCGGTCTATGACACGGCATCGGGCAAGTTTGTACTGATCCCGCAGGGTTCACGCATCCTCGGCCGCTACAACAGCCAGGTGAGCTATGGGCAAAGCCGCGTGCAGGTGGTGTGGAACCGGATCATCCTGCCCGACACGTCTTCGCTGACGCTGGACAACTTGGCCGGTGCCGATCCGGCCGGCAACTCTGGACTGGAGGATGGCGTCGATTGGCATTGGGATCGCATCTTCGCCGGTGCTGCGCTGACGACGCTGTTGGGCGTCGGTGCCGAGCTGGCCGCGCCCGAGAACCGCCAGAACGGTGATCGTGTCATCAACGCTGGGCGCAACAGCTTGCAAGACAGCGTGAACCAGGTCGGCCAAGAGATGACCCGGCGCAACCTCAACATCCAGCCCACGTTGACCGAGCGGCCGGGCCTGCCGGTGCGCATCATCGTCAATCGGGATTTGGTACTGCGCCCCTATCAGCCGCTGTTCTTCAATCGGGGGACTTCACGATGAGCACCACGCGCAAGCTGCGGCTGGGGCCGCTGCCCAAGACCGAGAGCGTCAAACTGACCTTCACGTGCCCGACCAGCCTCAAGGCCGACCTCGACCGCTACGCCGCGCTGCATGCGCAGACTTATGGCGAGACAGTCGATGCGATGACGCTGATTCCGCACATGCTAGAGGCATTCATCGCGGGGGATCGAGGATTCAGGAAAGGAGGCCGTGCAAGTAGTCAAGCAACTGGAACTGCCTCACGGTAAAATATGCATACCATTATCAAAGAGGAAGCATTGGAGCGAGAAGACCGATAGTTCAATCAGCCTGACGTATCAACAGATTCAGAAGACAGAGCGAACCGTCCGATTGCTGGGTGAGATTCCCACTAACAACAAGCACCGTACCCTAACCAACGCACAACAAACCAAGGAGGTAACTATGAAGAAAACAAACTTCAAACTTAATTTCGTGGCAAGTTGGGCTGTGGCACTGTCGGTCTTCGTTGGCGCTGGAGGTGCACAGTTCATCTGTGCTCGATCCAATGCTTCTTCGAGTTGATTCCCAAGGGCTAGGGCCGCGTACTAGGCATCCGCTCCAAACAAGAACGCGCAGCTCACGAGCTGCGCGTTCTTGTTTGGCGTAGGGACTTTGCAGATATGGCGATCGGGGAACGAGGTGTTGCCGTGTGCGATCTATTCGCTGTAGCGCTCCTGGGTTTGCTACCGCAATACTCCTACATGGCTCCCAGCCCACAGATCAGTTGTGGGCTGAAATCATCGAAGAACACCCTAAACTATTGTCGCATATAGTCTTTTAATACTATGCCCACCGTCAAGAAGCGCTTGACGGCGGACATTTTTTATGGCGCTCCCAGTGCTTTAGGGAACGTCAGCGTGCGCAAGGGCGAGAGCGCGCTAGGTGGCGGTATCTCGGCCAAGTATCGCTTCTGAGCCTGCGTACCCACGTCAGGCGGGCGAAGAATCGTCCTGTTGTGACCAAGCGGAAGTGAAGAAACCCGTCGTGCCTGAGAGAGCGCGGCGGGTTTTTTTATTGGCGCTGGGTATAGGCATTCGGCTCGCATTGTCCGGCCGGAACGCGGTGCAAAACGCATGATGCCGAGCAGAAATTTTTCGTTGGGATATCTCCCGCTTGGTTTCGATATCCGTTGTTTGCGTGTCGCATGCTTCGCATGATTGGGATTTTAATGATGGGATGTATTGAATTATTGGGACCTTCTTCTTTTTTGATTTTGAATATTTAAAGAATTATCCCAACTTATTGATGGATTGTTTTCTTGGGTTAAGTACCAAAACTCAATGACTTTGCGTCGATTTCGATAATCCGAATTTTAGACTTCGTGAGCCTTGACGCACGCCGTCGTGTCGTGTCTGGAGCGTGATGGAGCAATTCGTCACTTTTCACGAATTAATTTATGGATTATCGAATGCAAAAGAACCATCCGAAGTCGAGCGCGCTGCGTCAGACAAAGATTTGCATGGCCGTCGCGGCCGTAGTGACCGCAGCAGCACTGCCGGGGTATGCGGCGGCGCAAACCGGGCAGAAACAATGGCAGGAGGATCGGACCGCTCGTCTGGGAAAAATTGATACCGATGCCAAGACTGTGACGCCCGAACTCCAAAAGGCCATTGCCACGCGGCGATTTGCGGAACGTATGGCTGAGCAAATGGAAGCCGCCTCCGCCGTCATGGATTCCACGGCTACGTGGAGTGACAAGCGCTTGGCGCTTGAATTCGTAAGTGCCGCCGTCGGTTCCATTCTCACTGAAACTGCCGATGCTTCCATTTCCACTGACGGATTGTCAAAAAAGACGGCGCTCGCGACGCTGAAGTCGAGGATCGATGTGGCCGCGAAGGCAAAACATGCTGGGCGGGCAGAAGCATACGGTGACCTCGCAACCGAGATCAACAAGCACGCCACTTTTGCAAAGGCGAGTGCCGATGCCGTCACGCCGCTGCAACGCTCGGCCGATTTGTTGGCACTGAAGCAGGCGCGTGTGCAAGCCGCCGGGACAGAGGCGGCACTGACGGCGCTCAAGAATACGCGTCAACTGGACGCGGCCACGCCGAATGCTGAGAAGCAAGTCGCGCGTTTGACTTGGCACGACAAGCATCTGACCAACTTCATGGGGGACGAAGCGAATTCCGATACGCATGCCGTCATCGGCGCCGACACCACGCTGGAGATCACGAGTGCCTCCGGGAGGTCGTCGGATGCGATCCACGGTGTCGTCGGAGGCAAACGGGACGTGGGTACGCTTTACGTCGCCGAAGGCGCCGATCATGACGTTCTCGTCGCCGGTACGGGTAAGGAACTGATCGTTCATCGTGCCATCGAGGGTGCGGGCGATCTGTCCATTTCGGTCGTCGAGGGGGGCGCGCTGACCTTCGCCGCGCAAGGTGAGAATCAGACCGGTGCCATCTACGCGGAGAACGTTGCGCTGTCCGCGACCGGTGCAAACGGAAAGATCCAGTTCAATGAAGGCACCAGCGCCGGATCGGCAACGATTGCACTCAACAACGGTGGCGAACTGGTGTTCGGAACGAACGCCAATGCAGGCAACAGCCAGATCACTGTCGGCATGGCGGTGACCCAGGGCGATGTCGATGCCGCCCTGCTGGCGAATCCGAAATCCCGGCTTGGCGTTGCCGCCGCCGGGAAGCTGACGGTCAGTGATGCCTCGGCGGGCGACGCGACGGTCGTCAATTTTGGACTCGCATCGTTCGACAAGTCGAAGCTTCAGAATCTGGCGTTGCTGAATGCCGGCAAGACGACGCTCAGCAATCAATCCGAGGGCGGCAAGGCGGAAGTCATTAACCTTGGCGGCGCGACACTGGACATCGCCGATACGAAGCTGCAGCGCATGACGCTGACAAACGCCGGTGAAGTCACGATGTCAGGCAGCACGGTCGCGGGCGAAGCGACCATCAACCTCGTGGGCGGTTCTCTGGACGTGTCGGCGATTGCGCTTCCCGCGGCGGAGCCGAGCGATCCCGTTGTCAAAGCGCTCACTATCGGCTCGCTGACGGGCAGCGGCGAAGTTGTTGCCGGTGAGACCACGATTCGCCTCGGCGCATTGCATCAAGACGACGTGTTCGACGGCCGCATTCTGAGCGTCAAGGCTGCAGTGTCGGATAGTGACGACGTTACGGTCAGGCTGGACACGTTCAACAAACAGCCGCTCGCGCTGGGCGACGCGCCGTTGAGCCACCAAGCCGACGCGATCTCCGATCCACCCACCCACCTGCAAGTGGTCAAGGTGGGTAACGGCAACCTGACGCTGACCAACGACCAAAGCGCCGTCAAGCGCATGGAGATCGAGGCCGGTACGTTGACGGCGGCGCACGCCAATGCGATGGGCTCGGGCACCGTGAGCGTTGCCAGTGCGGGTACGGTTGCGCTGGGCGCAGACGTCAGCGGCGTGACCGACATCACGAATGCCGGGACGATTGAACTCGGTACGAACAAGCTGGCCGTGCGCAAGTACGCGTCGAGCGAGGGGGCGAAGATCAACTCGCGTGTTGCGAAGCAAGGTGAAGACCTGGCGTTCGGCGCGATTCAAGTCTCGGAAAGCAGCGATTTCCGCGCGACCAAAATCAACGTCGCCGTCGATGACGGCATCGAAGTCGCCGATCTGCTCAAGCAGCAAGTGACGGTCGTGGATGCGCCGGGCGACGCCGACGTGCAGATCGGTGAAGTCGAGTTCGGCAGCATCTCGACTGGCGATGGTGCCGATGGCAATACCGGCGGTCGAGTGACGATTACCGAAACCAGTGCAGTGAATTTCCTCGGGGCAGACGGCGGTTACAACGCCAACGAGCAAGCGGTGCTGGCCTCGGTCGACGGCGTGGCGTTGGGCGATCTGGCCTTGGGCAAGATCGGGGGCAGCGTGCTGTCGGCCATGGCGTTGCAAACGGCGGGTTCGGAAGAGCAACGTCGTTCGGCGCGTCTGCTCTCGGGTGAGTCGCTGGTGAACAACGCGACGACGGCGCAAGGGTCGGCTACGTCATTCCAGCGCGGCATGCAAACGCGCATGATCGCCGGTGGCACGATGTTCGACGACAAGACGGCGAACGGCGCGATGGCGGCGGACAACGGCATCGCGGGTTGGGCCTCGTTCAAGGGCGGCAACGCGAGCCAGCGCGGCGACGGCATGTCGTTCGACGTGAAGGGCCTGGACGGCGCGATCGGTATCGACAAGCGGGTGGGCCAGAATACGCTGGTGGGCGCGTCGATGGGCCTGGGCAACCAGGAGTCGAAGGCGAAGGGCATGCCGGGCGAGTCGAAGGTCAACAGCGTGAGCGTGGGCCTGTACGGATCGCACCTGAGCAGCGCGAACTGGTTCGTGAACGGCGCGTTGTCGTACACGAATCACAGCGTGAAGACGGATCGCACGGTGGCGGCGCGCAATGCGTCGGCCCGCTTGACGGGCAAAACGAGCGGTCAGACGTTCGGGATGTTCGGCGAGGTGGGTAAGCGCTTTGGGGTGTCGGGCGTGAACATCGATCCGTCGGTGGGCGTGCGCGTGGCCTCGACGCGTCTGAACGCGTTCGACGAAACGAACCGGGATGGCCAGGGTAACGACGGCCTGAAGGTGGGATCGCAAACGCAGACCTCGACGCGCGGGGTGTTGGGCGTACGACTGTGGAGCGAAGTGGCGAGCTTTGCGGGCGGCAAGGTGGCGCCGTCGCTGCGCCTGTCGTACGAGCACGAGTTCGGCAACACGCAGAGCCGCCTGACGAATGCGATCTACGGCGCGCCGCGTGACTTCACGGTGAAGGGGCCGAAGTTGGGCCGGGACATCATCGCGGCGGATCTGGGTGTGGACATGCAGATCAAGAAGCAACTGGAAGTGCGCGTGGGCGGCAACGTCAGCGTGCGCAAGGGCGAAAGCGCGATGGGTGGCGGTATCTCGGCTAAGTATCGGTTCTAAGGAAGTCGGCAAGACGCTTTCCTCGCAAGGGGAAAGCGCAGATCGCCTCCGAAGACGATTCAGATCGCGCATCGCGCAGTCATGATCGATGCGTTATTGGCCGAATACATTTGGGTCGAAACCCCCGCTACTTATCGTCAGGAAAAAGCCGTCCGGCAATGCGCCGGACGGCTTTTTCGCATCTCGCGCCCGGGGGCTCGCTACTACGCCGCCTGATCAGAACGAATGCGACACGCCGACATAGGCGCCGGTCTGGCCTTTCCCTGCGGGCGGGTTGTCGAGCGAGTCGCTCGGAATGGCCGCGACCGAGAAGTTCTGGTTCGAACTGTTTTTCACGTAAGCGAGGGTGCCATACAGGAACGTGCGCTTCGACAGGCTGTACGTCGTGCCCACCTCGAACATCGTCGCGTTGCCGAAGCCGCCCGGCACGTTGACATGATAAACCGCCGCATTAGCGGCCCAAACCGGGGTGGCTTGATACCTTACGCCGGCCCAGTAATGGTCGGCACGCGTGGCGAAGTCGGGCGCGGGCGCGTCCGGCGCGGACATATGCGTGTAGCCGAGTGAAATCGTGAAGCGGTTCAGGAACACATTCGCGCCGGCGAAGTACTCGCGCGACGTGGCGAAGACATCAGTGAAGCGCCCCGTGCTATCGCGAATTTCGTCATACAAGGCGCGCAACTGGAACCGGTCATGCGTGTAGGTCAACTGGGCCCCCATGCCACGCCCGTTGTTGAACTGCCCGGCGATGTTGGAGAACGCGTATTGGCCCGCCACGTCGAAGCCGTACCAGTTCGGGCTCTGGTAGTTGACGGTGTTGCTCGCCTGCGGCCAGTTACGCCCGCGCACGAGCGACGCCGAGGAGAAGGCTTGCTGCTGGAATGGATCGAAGTCCCAGACCCCGTTGCTGATGAACAGATTTCGCCCGATCGTCAGTTGCCCCCACGAGCGGGAGTTGAAGCCGACCAGCGCGCGCCGGTCGAAGATCGAACCCGCGCCATTGTTGTTGAAGCCGTTCATCAACTGGAAGCCGCCTTCCAGGTTGAATACCGCATGCAATCCTTGCCCGAGATCCTCATAGCCGCGCAGGCCGAACAGGCTCGTGCCGTAGTCGCCGCCTTGCGCGCTCCAGCGCGAGACGGTGCCGCCGTTGCCGTCCTGAAGGTGGTTCATGAACTGAAAGCCGCCATCGACGCGGCCATAAAGTTGCACGCTCGACTGCGCGTGCGCAAACGTGCCGATGCTGCAAAGCAGGCTCGCTGCGATGAGCTTCTTTTTCATGGTCTGCTCCCCAGTTGCGTTTTGCCCCGCACCTTCTTGCGCGGTTATGACCGTCGTCGTCGCACAGCGTCCAAGCGAAGACAACACGAGATGTCGTCGAAAAAGCTTGAAAAGCCTGAAAATTCGTTACGAGTGACAAAGCATCGGGAAGCGGGCACGCCTGGGCAACGGGCGCCGCATGGGGGCATGCGGGCGGTTGCGAGTGATGCCGTCACGCTCTGGTTGTCAGAGTTCATCGTCATGGCAGTCCACTGGCGTAGCGTCGTCGGCGGGGCGGCGCCAATACAGGCGCACACGCGGCCATACGACCGGATTCGGCTGGCGAGGCGGCAGGCGATGCTTCGCATGTCATGGACTGCGACGCAACGAGCCGTTATCGCCCGGATGGCTTCATTTATAGACGAATTCCCCCGCGCGCAACATCGGGGAAAGGCTTAATACGACGATTGTTGCGTGCCAGCAACCGAAGCCGGGCAACGCGGCGACCGGGTCCATGCCCGTCGACGTTGGCCGTTCACGTCAGTCCGGGGCGCCAAACGCTTCCATCTTGCTCGCCAAATGGGTCAGCAAGCGGTTGGCCGCGCCGGACAGCCGCCGGCCTGTGCGCGTGACGAGATGGGCTTCGGCCTGATTGAGAATCGGGTGATCGATCGGCAGCGCGCGCAGCTCGCCGGCCTCGATCTCCTGTGACACGGCAAACGCGGGCAGGAATGTGGCGCCCAGTCCGGCGCGCACGAAATGCTTGAGCACGGAAATCGAGTTGGTCGTGACCGCGGGCGTCAGCCGATACTTTTCCGACTGCTCGGCCAGCGCCATCAACTGGCGGGTGCCATACGCCCCATGCATAAGGGCGAGCGGCACGTCGTAGAGCGCGTCGAGCTTGAGTCCCCCGGCCGCGCGACACCGCTCTACGAGCGGCGAGTCGGGCGCGACGATCGCGTGCACCGGTTGGCGCATCTGCGCGCGCGACACGATCTTGGGTTCGATCGGGGGGTTATAGACCAGCCCGATGTCCGCATCGTCTTCCGCGACCCGCCGCATGACTTCGTTGGTTCCCGCCAGATCGAGCGTGAGCGTGATGTCCGGATAGCGCTTGCAGAAGTACTGCAGCGGCGCGCCCATCAGATCGCTGACGAACCCCTCGCCGACCGCCAGCCGGATATGCCCGCGCCGCAACCCCCGCACCTCCTGCAGCTTGGCAAGCAAGTCCTCCTGGTGTGCGCGCTGTTCCCGGTAATACTCCATGAGCAACCGGCCGGCCTGCGTCAGATGGACGCCGCGTTTGTGACGTTCGATCAACGGTAGCGCCATTTCGGCCTCCAGCAGGGCGATCTGACGGCTGACGGCCGAAGGGGCAATGTCCAGTCTGTCCGCCGCGGCGCGCACGGTGCCGCACTGGACGGCTTCAAACAGATACAGCAGTCGGTTTTCGTTGATGGCAGGTGTCATACCCTAAAGACTAATTTTTAGAACAAAAATCTTCAAGCGTTGTCATTGAGCGTCGTTTTTTTTCATCCCACACTGCCAATCAATGTCCAAGCGTTGGCCGGCACGTTCGGCCGACGAAGCAACGCGATGTCGCCCAAGGGGGAGACGTCATCCTCGCAGTCAATCTGGAGTCAACATGAAAATCATCGGAGTGGTCGGACTGGGCAACATGGGACGCGGCATGGCGCTGTCGTTGCAGCGCGGCGGTTTCACGGTGCTCGGCTTCGATCCGTCGCCGGCCGCCGGTCGCGCCTTGGCCGACGCGGGCGTCGGACTGCGGGCGTCGGTGGCCGAACTGGCCCGCGAAGCCGACGCCCTCGTGCTGTCGCTGCCGACCTCGCAGGTCGTCGAGGCCGTGGTGAATGGCGCCGATGGGATTGCCGCGAACGGTCGCAAGGGCCTGATCGTCATCGACACCTCGACGGCCGATCCGGCAAGCACGCGTGGACTGGCTGCCACGCTGCGCGAGAAGGGTATCGCGCTGGTCGACGCACCGGTCTCCGGCGGCCCGAAGGGCGCCCTGAACGGCGCGCTCACGATGGTGCTGGGCGGTTCGGTGGAGGACATCGCGCGGATCGAACCGGTGCTCGCCGCCATGTCCGCCAAGCGCGTGCATATCGGCGACGTGGGCGCCGGTCACGTGACCAAGCTGATCAACAACCTGATGTGCGCGGCGCACCTGGTCGTGGCGGGCGAAGCGATGCGTCTGGCCGAAGCCGCCGGCGTAGCGCCGGCGCAAGTGCTGGAGGGGCTGAATGCCGGCTCGGGCCGCAGCGGCGTGACACAGACCAACTACCCGACGTGGATCCTCAACAACGCGTTCGACTCCGGTTTCACGATGAAGCTCATGCGCAAGGACGTGCGTCTGGCGATGGCACTCGCCGAGCAGACGGGCACGCTCGCCACGGGACCGCTCTCGGCCGAAGTCGGTCGTCTGTGGGCCGCAAGCGCGGCAACGGTAGGCGATGACGAGGACTTCAATCGCATCGTGCAGTTCATCGAGCCGGGCCGGGCGTGATCGCGCGTCAGCCCGCTCCGGCATTACGCCGGGTCGTTTGATTTTCCATTGTTGTTTGACGAAACGATGCGCCCGATGCGGCGCGTCGCACGGAGTGTTCTCATGGCAGACCCACAAGCCGCCGCTTTGCTCGGCGCATTCGCAAAGTTCTTCCCCAAGGCCACCACCCTCGGCTCGTTCGTGAATGGCGAACTGCTCGAAGGCACGGGTGACGCGAACATCGAGATCGTGAACCCGGCCACCGGCCAGACGGTATTGTCGTATCGCGACGCCGGTGCCGCCGTCGTGGCCCAGGCGGCCCACGCCGCGCAAGCCGCGCAGAAAACCTGGTGGGCGCTGACCCATGCGGCGCGCGGTCGTGTGATGCAGGCCGTCGGCAGCAAGATCCGCGAAAACGCCGAAGCGCTCGCGCAACTCGAATCGATTGGCGCGGGCAAGCCGATTCGCGACTGCCGCGGTGAAGTCGCCAAGGTCGCCGAGATGTTCGAGTACTACGCGGGCTGGACCGACAAGTTCTATGGTGATGTCATCCCCGTACCGAGCACGCACCTGAACTACACGCGTCGCGAAGCGATGGGCGTGGTGTTGCAGATCACGCCGTGGAACGCCCCGGTCTTTACGTGCGGCTGGCAACTTGCCCCGGCTATCGCCATGGGCAACGGCGTGCTGCTCAAGCCGTCGGAACTGACCCCGGCCAGCTCACTGGCGGTGGCCGAACTGGCCGAGCAGGCGGGCGTGCCGCGCGGTCTCATCAACGTGCTCGCCGGTTTCGGTCACACCACCGGTCAGGCGGCGATCTCGCATCCGGTCGTCAAGAAAGTGGTGTTTGTCGGCTCGCCCGCCACGGGCAGCAAGATCGCCGCGGCCGCCGCGCAGCGCCTGCTGCCGAGCGTGCTGGAACTGGGTGGCAAGTCCGCGAATATCGTGTTCAACGATGCCGACCTGAAGCGCGCCTGCCTCGGCGCTCAGGCCGCCATCTTCTCGAGCGCAGGCCAGAGCTGTGTGGCCGGCTCGCGTTTGCTGGTGCAGCGTGGCGTGTACGACGAGATGGTCGACATGCTTGCGCGCGGCGCGGAGAAGATCCGCGTGGGCGAGCCGCTCGACGACACGACCGAGGTCGGTCCGATCTGCAACCGTACCCAGTACCAACACGTCATGAACATGATCGATGCGGGCGTCGCGGGCGGCGCCCGGTTGGCGGCCGGTACGCAGCAGCGCAGCGATGGCGGCTTCTTTGTGCGCCCCACGGTGCTGGCCGACGCGAACAATACGATGGGCGTGGCGCGTACCGAAATCTTCGGCCCGGTCGTCGTGGCGATTCCCTTCGACACGGAGGAAGAGGCGCTGGCGATCGCCAATGACAGCGAGTTCGGCCTGGCCGGCGCGGTGTGGACGCAGGATGTCGCGCGCGCGCACCGTGTGGCGGCGCAGGTCAATGCCGGTACCTTCTGGATCAACGGCTACAAGACGATCAACGTGGCGTCGCCGTTCGGTGGCTACCACCATAGCGGTTACGGTCGCTCCAGCGGCATGGAAGCGCTGTATGAGTACACGCAGACGAAGAGCGTGTGGGTCGAGACCGCGGCGAACCCCGCCACGCCGTTTGGCTACGTCTGATGCTGGTCCGCGGCGAGCGTAGGGCCATCCGGGGGGAAGGGGTGTCGTCATGCGTTCGGTCGTCGGGGGCGTCGTGTCGACGGGGGCGCGCTGGATCGGGGCGACGGTCGTGAGACCCCGCTCGGTACGGAGCCGTTTCAGCCCGTGAGATTCGGGGCCGAAACGGCCATTTTGGCCGCGTATAATGCCGCCCTCGGGTGGTTCGGCGCGGAACGCTGTTGTTGTCACCGAGGTGTGCCAACCTGGCGAGCCGTCAGGCGTCATGGGGAAGTCCGACGGTCTGGGGACCGGACGGATGGCGTGCCGAATTTCCTTAACCACCGAAATGTTCGTACACCTTCCGGGTCACCGGACGGCACCGGACCGGTTCAATAGCATGTGCAGGGGAGACCCAGATGGCAGTCATGGAAAAAAGCGCGGGCCAACCGCAAGGGGGCGCCTTCAGCGATGGTGTGCGCCTATATATTTGGGCAATCGTGATTCTCGTCATCGCGGAGCTGATCGGGGCGATCAGCATCAATGCGGGGCACGGCAAGATCGTGTTGCTGCCGATGGTCTGGGCGTTGCTGCTCGGCGCGGCGTTGGGTTTGTCGCAAGCGCGTCTGCCGCGTTTTGCGCAGATCAACCTGCCGATGCAACACAAGGCGTCCGCCATTCTGCAACCGGCGCTACTGCTCTTCGTGGCCAAGCTGGGGCTGCTCGTGGGGGGCTCGCTGCCCAAACTCGTGGCCGCCGGTTGGGCGCTCGTGTTCCAGGAGT
Organism: Pandoraea sp. XJJ-1; assembly: GCF_026802345.1. Lineage (NCBI taxonomy): Bacteria > Pseudomonadati > Pseudomonadota > Betaproteobacteria > Burkholderiales > Burkholderiaceae > Pandoraea > Pandoraea sp. XJJ-1. The sequence goes on along the minus strand of NZ_CP113827.1, from coordinate 3,702,074 downwards.
TTGGCCATTTCGTGGGCACGATCATCCTGGGCTTGCCGGTCGCGCTGATGCTCGGCATCAAGCGCGAGGCCATCGGAGCGACGTTCTCGGTCGGTCGTGAGCCGAGCCTGGCCATCATCGGTGAAAAGTATGGCTTCGATTCGCCGGAAGGCCGTGGCGTGCTGGCCGAGTACCTGACGGGCACGGTGTTCGGCGCAGTGTTCATCTCGCTGTTCGCGGGCTTCATCGCCAGCCTGAATCTGTTCCACCCGCACTCGCTCGCCATGGGCGCCGGCGTGGGCTCGGGTTCGATGATGGCCGCTGCCGCCGGCGCCATCGCCGCGCAGCAAACGCCGGAAGTCGCCAAGGAAGTGGCCACGTTCGCCGCCGCATCGAACCTGATCACGACGACCATCGGCACGTACTTCACGCTGTTCATCTCGCTGCCGCTCGCCGTGTGGGGCTACCGCGTGATGGAGCCGGTGCTGGGCCGCATGAGCCGCCGCGGTCGCGCCAACGCCGAAGCCGCTGCGGTGGCCGATGCCGACGCCGCCAAGGAACTCAAGGAAGCGAGCACGGCGCACACCGTCGAAATGAATTTCGGTGCACGTTTGTTCGCCTGGGTGTTCTCGGGTGCGCTGGCGCTGGTCGGTAACACCATCGCCTTCAAGACGCCGTTCCTCGACGGCGTGCCGGGCATGGTCATCATGATCGGTGCCGTGATCGTGGGCGAGGCGCTGTACTACGTCACGCGCCGCAAGGTGCCCGCCGTGTGCTGGGTGTCGCTCATTGCGATGTTCCTGACGTCGCCGGCTTTCCCGTTCGCGCCGATCGTCGAGCAGTTCACCGGGAAGATCAACTTCCTCTCGTTGGTGACGCCCATGCTGACGTACGCCGGTCTGTCGGTCGCCAAGGATGTGCCGGCGTTCCGTCGTCTGGGCTGGCGCATCGTGGTCGTGTCGTTCCTCGCGAACGCCGGTACGTTCCTCGGTGCTGCGCTCATTGCCGAGTTCTTCCACGTGTAATACGTGCCTGTTGTGCGCGGCGGTGACACGCCGCACGCATGACGCGCAAGCGAATACGCCACGGCATGCCGTGGCGTATTTTTTTGCGCTACCGAGCGAGGGGCTCAGGGTTTCGTGGTTGCCGCGTCGGCTTGCGCGCGCTCGTGATAGTAACGGCGGAAGTAAGCGCGAATCTCCGCGGGCGAGAGCTTGCCGTCACGATTGGCGTCGATCAGCTCGAAATGCCGATCGAGGAACGGCTCGGCGGCCGCCGTTTCGTCGCGGCTCAGATAACCGTCGCCATCCTTGTCCGCCGCCTTGAAATAGCGCTCGAACGTGGCGCGACGCGCCTGCAACTGGCTGTGCTGATAGGCCGACCATTCATTGCGGTCGATCTTGCCATCGCGATTGGTGTCGATGGCGTCGAACGAGCGTTGCAGGTACAGCCCGAGCGCTGCGTTCTGATCCGACGCGTCGCCGTAGTCCGGGCCCGGTAACGGCGCAGGCATGGGCGCCGAAGGTGTCGTCGGCACGACGCCGTTCATCGGCGTCCGCGTCTGTGCATGGCCGGGCAGCGCGACGAGCGACAGGGCGGCGGCGCTGGCGCAAAGCGTGATGACGGCGAGTGTCCGGCGCGCCGTACGCCGTGTCGCGAGGGTTCGAAGCGTACGTTGATGCGGTGTCTGTTGAGATGTCATGCCGCGCTTCTCCTGATTCGTTGAACAGTGACGGCGGTATCGGCCTCGCGATGCGATGCGCTGACGAGAGGGGAGCCGCCCGATGACGGGGAGACCGGTATCAACGGCGACGGCGGTCGTCCGTGATGACGTTACCGATCACGCCGCCGACGACGGCGCCCCCCACGGTCGTGCCCAGGTCGCCGCCGGAGATGAGGGCGCCACCCAGGGCGCCGACGCCGGCGCCAACTGCCGTATTACGCGATTCGCGTGGCGTCATGCCGCCGCAGCCGGCCAGCGTGCCGATCAATGCGGCCCCTGCGAGTACCGGGCCGGCCGAGCGTGACAGACGGGAGAGGTGCGAGATCCATCGTTGTGTAGTTTTCATGACGCATGACTCCTTCAAAGAGGGGGGCGTCGGGCCCCGGGTAATCGCAGGCATCGCCTGCCGTTCAATAACAGCGGTCGCTGACGGCGCAGGCTTGATACACGATCCATTTACGGTCGATGCGCAGTCCAATGCGGTATTGCGCGGTATTGCGCGGTATTGCGCGGTATTCGTATTCATGGCGTCTGTCGCCAGCGCTGATTGATTTAGGTTTGACGCAAGTTGCGGTATTTGGGTCGCCCGATCTTGTAAGACTTTGTAAAGCCCTTGGGTCGGGCGTGACGGTCGCGAACCTGTGAGCTCCACGGTGCTTTCTGTGCGATCGGTATATAAAATGCAGTCCGAAATAAATTGTGGACGTTCTGACGATGCGGAGGGCGACACCAGCGACGCTGGCGCACGCACCATCGCGCATGTTCCTGTGCTTGTGCGACGCCGCGGGCGGATGTCGTCGTAAAGCGGAGCTGTCGAAAGCGTGACATCGAAATTGTTCAAGTTTGAAATGTCTCGGCCGGCGGCTTTAAAAGCCGCCATTCATGCCGGAAGGTGCGGAATGCGCGGAGTATGCGATTACGCGGCGTATTACGCGATGTCTGTCATCGCAAATCGCGCTGAATGCGTTGAAACCATCGGGAAAGTCCGGGGGAGTATTTGCGCTTAGTTTTCGCCGCAAGCTGCGTTTGCGCTGGCATACTGTGCCCGCTGAAGTTCGGTACTGAATTCAGCGATTGTTGAGACAAATCGATTGAGGTGCTCGGCCTATCCGCGCAAGCTTATCCATGCCACAAGTCAAGAAAGAAGACATTCGTCTGGCCATTTTGGAAGCATCGCATGCCCTGTTTCTCGACAAGGGCTATGTCGAAACGACCATGGTGCAGATCGCAAAGCGTGCCGGCATTTCCCACGCGAACATCTACAGCTACTTCACCGCAAAGTTGCAGGTCTTCTTCTGCGTCTACGAAACCTGGTTCAAGGCGCGCATTACCTTGCTCGAAGCCGAGGTGATGGCGGCACACGGCGCCCATGCCCGCATGCGCACCCTGCTCGACGGCCTGCTGGTCCAGATGCCGAGACTCGACAACGGCTTTTCGCACAACCTGGTGCAGGCGCTGGCCACCGTCCGCCCGGGCGATCCGTACGACGCATCGCTGCTGCGCTGGTTTCGCGAGCATCTGTCGGGCATGCTGGCGGCAGTCGCACCGAGCCTTGCGCGCGATAGCGTGCGACGTGCGCGTCTGGTGGATATGCTTGTGCTGACGTTCGACGGATGCCTCGTCAACCATCATGTCAATCCGGCGTCCCTGCCGGACGCCGCGATGCTGGAGGAGTACGTCGTCGCATTCCTGCCGGGCGAACCTGCCGAGTCTGACGCGGCTGCGTCGGTGGCGCCCGCGGCGCAGGGCGTGCCGGGGGCGGGGGCGGTGATACCGTCCGGCTCCGCGGCGGCGGCCTGAACGGCACGCCGATGCGCTCGCTGCCCTGGACCTCCCTCAATCTCGGACGAAAGCTCAAGTTCCACCAGCTTCAGGTGTTTGATCGCGTGCTCGAGACGGGCTCGCTCGTGCGCGCGGCCAACGAAACCGGTCTCACACAACCGGCCGTGAGCAAGATCGTGCACGAGCTGGAATCGTGTTTCGAAGGACCGCTCTTCGTACGCAGTAATCGCGGCATGCAGCCTACGGAACTGGGCGAACTGCTCGGGCATCGCGTGAAATCGCTGATGGCCGAGCTGCGCTACCTCACGGACGAAGTGAATGCGTTCAGCGCAGGTACCAGTGGACACGTCATCGTCGGTACGCTCATCTCGGCCGCCGCGGATCTTCTCCCGCGCACGATTGCGATGCTCAAGTCGCGGACCCCGGGCGTACTGGTCACAGTGCGTGAAGCGACGACCGCGCAACTCTTCCCCGCGCTGGCCAGCGGCGATCTGGATATTGTCGTGGGCCGTCTGCCCGAGCGGGCATTGCCTGTCGCGAACGCCTTCGCCCTGACGCACGAAGTGCTCTTCAACGAATCGCTCAGCGTAGTCGGTGGGGCGCGTCACTGGCCACAGGGGCCGGCGCGCGTGCCGCTTGCGCAGTTGCGTGAAGGGGCGTGGATTCTGCCGGTGCCGGAATCGCCGTCGCGGCTCGCTGCCGAGCGGCTCTTCCACGATGCGGGGCTGGCATTGCCCGAGGACGTCGTCGAGTCGCTCTCGGTGCTGACCAACATCGGCTTGATGCTGGAGACCCCGCGAGTAGCGCTGATGCCGCGTGTGGCGGCCACGCCGTTCGTGGAATCGGGATTGCTGCGGGTGCTGGCCGATACCATGCCCGGCAGCTTCGGCGATGTGGGGTATTCGCTGCGTGCCGACAGGCCGCCGAGCCCGGCTTGTGAGCGCTTCGTCGCCTGCCTTCGCGAAGCGTGCGGCCTCAGGCCGTAGCGCCTTCCTGCCGATGTCGCCAAAACGAAGGGCGGCATGCCGGTGCATCGGCGTGCCGCCCTTTGCGATGGGCCGGCGCATGAACCTGCCCACGCGCCCCAACGGTAACGCGAACTGCCGACGCGGCGAATGGCGTGAACGCAATCGCGACACTTGCGAAACCCTGCAGCGAAGCCACCACGGATGCGATGACGATCGTGCGAATGCGGGTCAGAGACGTGCGAGCGACGAGACTAGCCCGGGGTTCTGTTGCACGAGCCGAATGAGGCAGGCGGCCTGGGCATTGGGGCGCGCGCGACCCTGCTCCCAGTTCTCCAGCGTGCGCGGATTCGTACGCAAGTAGTGCGCGAAGACGTTACGCGACATGCCGAGATGCTTGCGCAGGGCGAGCAATTCGTCGGGAAAAACTTCAAGTTTCGGAAGCGGTGTGCGCGGCAGCTCCTTGATATTGAGCGGAAGATCCGCAGGCAGGCCGTTCTTGACGTGCGCCGGTTCGGCAGGCGGTGGCGCACCGGTGTCCTGAGAGAGCAGCCAGCGGAAGGGATTCGAAGGCGTATTGGAGTAAGCCATAGTCCTACCCGGGTGTCGGTGTTAAGTGAAGGGATAAGCACGCTTGCGAAGTCAATCAAGCGGAACCGATTGCACCACAGAGTTCTACTGGGTGCTTTCACAAAACACTCCGGATTTTCGCGTATGACACCCATCGAGGACCAAGCACCCCGCCGAAACGAGGTGCCGTAGAGTGTACGCAAAACGGTGCGGTACGCAGCGTGGCGCGTGCCTCAAACGCCCAGATACGCCTGTAATTCCGGCAACGCGCGACGCAGGCTTGGCGAGTCGCCTTGCCAAGCTACACGGCCTTTGTCGACGATGTAGTGGCGATCGCCGAGTTCGAGCATCGGTGCAAGGTTCTTGTCGATGCACAGGATCGACAGACCGCTGCCTTTGAGTTGCTTCAGGCACTGCCAGATTTCACCCCGAATGAGCGGTGCCAGCCCCTCCGTCGCTTCGTCGAGAATGAGTAATTTCGGATTCGTCATCAGCGCGCGGCCGATCGCGAGCATCTGCTGCTCGCCGCCGGACAGGTTGCTGCCGAGGTTTTTCTCGCGTTCGCGCAGCCGCGGAAACAGGGCGTAGATGCGCTCCAGTGTCCACGGCGAGCGCGCACCATGACGATTGCTGGCGGTGGCCACGAGGTTCTCGCGCACTGTCAGCGTGGGGAAAATCTGGCGTCCCTCCGGCACGAGCCCCATGCCCGCGCGCGCGATACGGTGCGACGGGCTGGCGTGCACCGGCTGTCCGTCGAACACGATTTCGCCACGGGCAGGGCGCATGAGGCCTGTCATCGACTTGACCGTGGTCGACTTGCCCATGCCGTTGCGGCCGAGCAGCGTGACGAACGCCCCCCGCTCGATGTCGAGTTGCATGCCGAACAGCGCCTGACTCGCGCCGTAGTATGACTCGACGCCAGACAAAGACAACAAGGGGCTCATGCGGTCGCTCCCAGCATTTCGTTGCGGGTGTCATCCCCGAGATAGGCTTCGCGCACGCCCGCGTCGTTGCGGATCGTGTCGGCGTTGCCGCAAGCGATGGCGCGCCCGTAGACGAGCACGGTGATGCGGTCGGCCAGGGCGAAGACCGCGTCCATGTCGTGCTCCACCAGCACGATGGCGTAATCGCCCTTGAGATCGGCGAGCAGATGCGTCATCTGTTCGGACTCGGCCTGCGACATGCCGGCCATCGGCTCGTCGAGCAGCAGCAGTTTCGGGCGTCCCGCGAGCGCCATGGCCAGTTCGAGCTGACGATGTTCGCCGTGGGCAAGCGCGCTGGCGGGCACGTGCATGCGCGCGGCCAGTCCGGTGCGCGCCAGGATCTCGCGCGCCGGCTCGACGAGCGCCGCTTCGCGAATGGCTGGCCGCCAGAAGCCGAAGCTATGGCCTTGCATCGCCTGCACGGCCACGAGCACGTTCTCCAGCGCGGTGAATTCTCGAAACACCGACGTGATCTGGTACGAGCGCGCGAGCCCCGAGCGGGCGCGCTGCTCGATCGGCATGGCCGTGATGTCGTGTCCGTCGAAATGGATGCTGCCTTCGTCGGCGCGAAGCTCGCCGGCCAGTTGGCCGATGAGCGTGCTCTTGCCGGCGCCGTTCGGGCCGATGATGGCGTGCAGCTCCCCCGGCGCGACATCCAGGCAAAAGTGATCGGTGGCGATCAGCCCGCCGTAGCGTTTGACCAGTTGGTCGACTTGAAGCAGGGTCATGCCTTGCCCTCCACGGTACGGGCGCGCCGGGCGAGCCGCACCTGCAGGTCGCCGAGCAGGCCATACAGGCCGCGTCGCGACACCAGCACCGCCACGACGATGAGCGGCCCGAAGATAATCATCCAGTGCTCCGTCATGCCCTTGAGCCATTCCTCGATCAGCAGCATGGCGGCGCTGCCCAGTACCGGCCCGAAGAACGATCCCAGCCCGCCGAGGACGACCATCACGATCAACTCGCCCGACGCCGTCCACGCCATGTAAGCGGGCGAGACGAAATGCGTGAGGTTGGCGTAGAGCATGCCCGCCACGCCGCAGGTCATGGCGCTGATGATGTAGGCCACCAGCTTGTAGCGCAGTGTCGGATAGCCGAGCGCGCGCATGCGGCGATCGTTTTGGCGCGCACCGCGAATGACCATGCCGAAGCGCGCATCGACCAGCCGGCGACCGGCCCATACGCACAGGCACAGCACGGCGAACGCCACGTAATACAGCGTGGCGGGGTCGTCGAGCGTCATGCTGCCGAAGCGGCTGCCGGCGGTGACCGGCAGGCCGTCGTCGCCGCCGTATTGCCTCAGGCCGACGGCGAGGAAGTAGAACATCTGGGCGAACGCCAGCGTAATCATGATGAAGGCGATGCCGGTCGTGCGCAGCGAGAGCAGACCGGTGACGGCGCCGACGACGGCACACAGCAGCAGCGTCGCCCCGAGATGCAGGAAGCCGTTGTCGATGCCGTGATAGCTGAGAATGCCGACGACATACGCGCCCAGCCCGAGATACAGCGCGTGGCCGAAACTCACCATGCCGCCGTAGCCGAGAATCAGATCGAGCGAGACGGCCGCGATGGCGAACACCACAATGCGCCCGAACAGGGTGAGATAGAACGGTTGCTGGGCAAACGTCGCGTAGAGGGGCACCAACGCCAGCACGGCGAGCAACAGCAGCGGCACGGCGGTGCGAAGATTGAGTTTCATTTCCATCGTCAACCGTGTTTGACCGGGAAGAGACCTTGCGGACGCACAGCAAGCACGGCGGCCATGACAAGGTAGATGAGCATCGAAGCGAGCGCGGGCCCGGCGGTGTCGGCGGTGCTGCGCTCCATGAGGCTGCGCAGCAGCGTGGGCAGGGCAGTGCGTCCCACGGTGTCGACCACGCCGACGATCAGCGCCGCGAGAAATGCCCCGCGCACCGAGCCGATGCCGCCGATCACGATCACGACCATCGTCAGGATCAGAATCGGCTCGCCCATGCCCGGCTGCACCGACAGGATGGGGCCGGCCATGAGCCCGGCGATCCCGGCGAGAATCGCGCCCAGTCCGAACAGCAGCGAGTTGAGCAGCACGATGTTCACGCCGAGCGCGCCGACCATCTGGCGATGGGTCGACCCGGCGCGGATCAGCATGCCGATGCGCGTGCGGTGAATCAGCAGATAGCAGCCCAGCGCCACGGCCAGCCCCACCACGATGATCAGGAAGCGATACGCCGGATACGCGAGGCCGAACAGATCCACCGTGCCGGCGAGCCAGTCGGGCACTTCCATGTAATACGGCGACGGCCCCCAGATCATGCGCGCGAGCTCGTTGAAGAACAGGATCAGACCGAAGGTGGCCAGCACCTGATCGAGGTGATCGCGGTCGTACAGCGTCTTGAGCGCGACGAATTCGACGATCAGGCCGATCACGAGCATTGCGGGAACGATGGCGATCGCGGCGAGCGCGAACGATCCCGTATGGTTGTACACGGTGGCGGCGATGAACGCCCCGATCATATAGAGCGAACCGTGTGCGAGGTTGACGAAGTTCATGATGCCGAACACCAGCGTGAGCCCGGCCGCCATCAGGAACAACAGCACCCCGAGTTGCAGCCCGTTCAGGCACTGCATGACGAAAAGCGTCAGACTCATGCGGCCTCCCGGGGTAGCCCCATCAGGCGAAAGATGGCTTGCGTGAGCGGACTGGCGGTGTCGTTGAGCGTGAGCACGATATCGAAGTGATTGGTGCCGGGCATCGGGACATAATCACCTGCGAAGCCACGGGCGCGCCATGCCGCGAGATAGTCCTCGCTCTGGCGCTTGAATTCCGCCGTCTCGCTCTCGCCGTAGGACACCACGATCGGGCAGCCGTGCGCGGGCAGATGGAAGTGGGGGCTGTTGCGATGCGCGTCGTCGGCGGACAGCTTCATCCAGTCGTTGATGTGCGTGAACGGAATCGGCGTGAGATCGAACAGGCCGGAGAGCGGGGCGGCGCCGGCGACGACGTCGTGGGGCACGCCGTAATCGGCGTGCCAACCCTGAGCGAGCAGCATGCCCACGAGGTGGCCACCGGCCGAGCTGCCGCACACGTGGATGCGGCGGGCGTCGCCGTGGTGTTCGCCAATGTGCCGGTGCACCCAGGCCAATGCACGGCGCGTCTGGTCGACGATGGTATCAAGCGAGGCGCCGGGCGCAAGCGAATAGTTGATCGTGACGACCGTCGCGCCGGCGCGTGTGAAGGCGGGCGCCATGTTGCTCGAATCGTCCTTGCCGAGCGCGCGCCAGTAGCCACCGTGAACAAAGAAGAAGACGGGGGCGTCGGGGACCGGTGACGGGAAGATGTCGAGCGTCTCGTCGGGGTGATCGCCGTAGGCGACATCGAGGACGCAGGGCGTGGTCGCGCGGGCGTGCGCGCTCTCGGTGGCGTACTGCGTCAGGATGTCGAGAACGTTGGGCGTGGTGGCGCGAGCGTTGTACTGAACGTCCAGCTCGGCCTCGTCGAAATTGCGGTAGCGCTTCATAAACCCTCGATCGTGCTCAGGTACGGCTCGGGTCGTGCACCTGCAGTGCCGCCGGCCTATCGCGTGGTATCGCGCCCGCCCGGGACGGCCGGGCGGCGCGTCGGCAACGGCGGGCATCGTCCGCGTCGAACCGCACGCCGGCGATGCCCGCCCGTCGCCTTACGACTTGATCTTGCACTGCGCGGCCAGGTCGGCGCGCGTCTTGATCTGAATCTGCCCCTTGGTCGCGAACCGGGCGCCGTTGGCGTCCTTCACGACATCCACGCGGTAGAACTGCGCCACGGGGAACTGGTTGCTGGCGAACTTGAACGGCCCGCGCACCGACGAGAAATCGGCCGCCTTGAGTGCGGCGCGCAACGCTTCGCGATCCGCCACGTTGCCCTTGGTCTTCGTGAGGGCCGAGTCGATCAGGTTGGCGGCGTCGTAGGACTGCGCGGCATACATCGACGGCACGCGGTTGTATTTCTTCTGGAAGGCCGCCACGAACTGCTTGTTCTGCGCGTTGTCGAGATCGGGCGAGTACGGGGCGCTGGTGATGGCGCCGACCGCCAGTTCCTTGAGCGCGGGCAGGGTCGAGCCGTCGATGGTCGACACGGAGATCAGCGGAATCTTGCCGAGCAGCCCGGCCTGACGGTATTGCTTGACGAAGTTCACACCCATGCCGCCTGGATAGAACACATAGACGGCGTCGGGCTTGGCGGCCTGCAACTGGGCGATTTCGGCCGAGTAGTCGGGCTGGTTGACCTGTGTGTACACCTCGTCGACGATCTGGCCCTTGTAGTCGCGCTTGAAGCCGTTCACGGCGTCGCGTCCGGCCTGATAGTTCGGGGCCATCACGTACATCTTCTTGTAGCCCAGGTCGCTCGAGAGCTGGCCACCGGCCTCGTGCAGTTCGTCGTTATCCCACGACGTCGAGAAGAAGTTCGGCGAGCATTGCGCGCCGGCAATCGGGGTCGGCCCGGCATTCGAGCCGACCATGACCACGCCCGCATTCGTCACGGTCTTGTGAATGGCCATCATGACGTTCGAGAACGTCACGCCGGTGATGAGCGACACCTTGTCGCGCTCCACCAGCTTCTGCGCGGCCTGCACGCCGACGTCGGGCTTGAGCTGGTCGTCTTCCTTGATCACCTGCACCGGCACGCCGCCCAGTTTGCCGCCCTTTTGCTCGATGGCGAGCATGAAGGCGTCGTACTGATCCTGGCCGAGCGCGCCGCCCGGGCCGGAGAGCGTGCCGATGAAGCCGATTTTCACCTGGGCGTGCGCGCCGCTCGAGGCGAATATCGCCGCGCCGGCGGCAAGGGCGCCGAGCACGGCGATGGCTTTGCGTTGCGTGGTCTTCGTTCCCGTCATCATGGTCTCCAAACTTAGTTCCAAAACAGGCAAACACTTTCCGCAGAGGACTCGCGCCGGGAGACTTGACCGCTTCTTCACGTCGGTCATCGCAGGCCAGGCGCGTCAGACTACCTAAATTGTTTAAGCATCAAATATTTAAGTGCCCAGCGTAAACGACGCCTTTTACGTAGGCAAGCGATTTCAAAAACACCTCGGGAAAGCACCAGTTACAGGCCGAAGAACTCGCGGGCGTTCGCGGCCAGAATGCGGTGGCGAGCCACGTCGTCCAGATCGGGCTGCTCGGCCACCAGGCGGCCGATGTCCTGCTCGCCGAGCGGGAACGGATGATCCGAGCCCAGCATGATGCGTTCCGAGCCCAGGGTGTCGACCAGCAGGCGCAAGGCGCGCGGGTCGAACACGGCGCTGTCCACGTAGAAACGATCCAGATAATGGGACGGCGGATGCGGGCTGTCGGCACGCACGATGTCGCGGCAATGCCAGGCATTCTCGGCACGGCCAAGCAGATACGGGAACGCGCCGCCGCCGTGAGCGAAGCACAGCTTGAGCGAGCGGGGCAGACGCTCGAACGCGCCCGAGAGGATCAGCGAGAGGATCGAGAGCTGCGTCTCGGCAGGCATGGCGACGAGCCACGGCATCATCCATCGCTTCATGCGGCCGTCGGTCATCATGTCCCACGGATGCACGAGCACGGGGATGTGTTCGTTGCCGCAGTGCCGCAAGAAGGCCACGAGCTGTTCGTCGTCCAGGTCCTTGTCGCCGAGATGGTTGCCGATCTGCACGCCGACGTGGCCGCTCGCCTTGGCGCGCGAGGCTTCCGCGCAGGCCAGATCGAGGTTCTGCAGCGGTACTTGCGCCATCGCCTTCAGGCGCGACGGCGCGTAGGCACAGTGCTCGAGCGCCAGATCGTTCATGCGCTGCACCCAGTCAATGACTGCGTGCCCGTCGTAGCGATAGCCGAACATGATCGGCGTGGCACAGACCACTTGCAGGTCGATGCCGTGACGGTCGAGTTCTTCGACGCGCAGCGCGGGGTCCCACAGCGCGCGGTAGACCGGTCGGAAGGCGCGGTCGTCGATCATGATGTTGCCGGTCTCGCCGCCGTCGTCGATGCGCAGCCACGGCGCGGTAGCGGGGTCAAGGCGGGCCGCCTCGTCCCGCGTGATGCGCGGGAAGAAGTGGGCGTGCATGTCGATTTTCTTCATGATGTAACGGGTAAGGGGCTGGGCGCGGCGTCGCGAATCAGGCCGACGCCGGTGCCGTAGTCGTGGGTTGCGCGGCGCGGCCCGGGTGGATCTCGCCGCAACTCGGGCAGCGGCGCAGCGATTCGGTGCCGTAGAACGTTTCGAACAGCGGCGGCAGGTCGGTCACAATGCTCTTGAGCTGCACTTCCACACGGTGAACCAGCGTGCCGCATTGGAGGCAGTACCACTCGAAGCCGTCGAGCAGGCCGGGCGGGCGCTGGCGTTCGATCACCAGGCACAGGCTTCCCGCTTCGGGCCGCTGCGGCGAGTGGCGCACATGCGGCGGCAGCAGGAAGATGTCGCCCTCCTTGAGGTCGATGCGCTCCGGGCGGCCGTCGATCCACAGATTGACCCACGCGTTGCCCTTGAACTGATAGAAAAACTCCTCGAGCGGGTCGTCGTGATAGTCGGTGCGATGGTTCGGTCCGCCCACCACCGTCACGATGAAATCGCTGTCCTGCCAGACCTGCTGATTGCCGACGGGCGGCTTGAGCAGTGACGCGTGATCGTCGATCCAGCGCTGGAAATTGAAGGGCTTGCCATACGTCAACATGCTGTCTCCCGGGTCATGCGGCGTCAGGTGGAGTCTCGGGGTGCTTCAGCGCGAACGCGGCGCGTAGGCCACGCACTTGATTTCGATAAGCAGCAACGGATGCGGCAACTGGTGGACGGCCACCGTGGTACGCGTCGGCCCGCTCTCGTCGAAATACTCGCCGTACACAGCGTTGTAGCCGCCGAAGTCGTTCATGTTCACGAGGAACGCGCCGACTTCGACCACGTCGGCGAGGGTGGCGCCTTCGCTGGCGAGAATGTCGCGAATGTTTTCAATGACGGCGCGCGTCTGCTCACGAATGTCGAGCTGCGTCACGCCCAGCGCATCGACCTGCGCACCGGCGTAGGTGTTGTCCGGGCGGCGCGAACTGGTGCCCGAGACGAACAGAAAGTCGCCGGCGCGCTTGATGTGCGGGAACTTGCCGCGCGGCTTGGCCTTGCCGGCCACCACGCGGGCCTGCGTGTCTTGCGATGCGCTCATGTGTCGTCAGTCTCCGTTGTGCCTTGTTCTTGGGACGGCGCACGGGTGCGGGGGGCTCGACCCCCATCGATACCCCCGCACCGTCGCCTCACAGTTTGATGCAGATGTTGGTGATTTCGGAATAGAAGTCGAGCGAGTGGCGTCCGCCTTCGCGGCCCAGTCCCGAGCGCTTCACGCCGCCGAACGGCGTGCGCAGGTCTCGCAGGAACCAGGTGTTCACCCACACGAGCCCCGTCTGGAACTGACGCGCCACGCGATGCGCGCGCGACAGGTTCGTTGTCCATACGCAACCGGCAAGTCCGTACTCGCTGTCGTTGACGCGGCGAATCACTTCGTCCTCGCGATCGAACGGGGCGACGTGGCACACGGGGCCGAAGATCTCCTCGCGGACACAGCGCGCCGTATCGGGCAGGCCGGTCCAGACCGTGGGTTGGACGAAGGCGCCGTCGTCGCGGGCATCGCCGAAGGCGGGCACGCCGCCGCCGGTCACGACCGTCGCGCCTTCTTCCACCGCCAGACGATAGTAAGCGAGCACCTTCTCTCGATGTTTGCGAGACACGAGCGGACCCATCTGCACGCCGATGGCGTCGGGCGCGTCGATGCGCAACGCGGCGGCACGCTCGGCCAGCGCGGCGACGAAACGGTCGAAGATCGGTCGCTCGACATAGACGCGCTCCGAACACAGGCACACCTGACCCGCGTTGGTGAACGACGAGCGAACCACGCCATCGAGCGCGCGCTCGAAGTCGGCGTCCGCGAACACGACAGCGGCGTTCTTGCCGCCCAGTTCGAACGAGATTTCCTTCACGCCGTCGGCCACGGCCTTCATGATCGCGCTGCCGGTCCGCGACTCGCCGGTAAAGGTGATCGCCGCTACGTCCGGGTGTTTCGTCAGGTGTTCGCCGGCCGAGTCCGGGCCGAAGCCGTGCACGAGGTTGAAGACCCCGGGCGGCACGCCGGCGGCGTCCATCACCTCGGCGAGCAGGGTGGCGGAAGAGGGCGTTTCTTCGGACGGCTTGGCGACCACGCAGTTGCCCATCGCCAGCGCGGGGGCCACCTTCCATGTGAAGAGCAGCAGCGGCAGGTTCCACGGCGAGATGATGCCGATGACCCCGAGCGGTTTGCGCGTGACGTAGCTCATGACGTCGCCCCCGTCGGCGGCGCGCATGTCGTACATCTCGGTGCCGGCCGTCTTGACGAGATCGGCGAACATGCGGAAGTTGGCGATGCCGCGTGCGATGTCGAGGGTGCGGGCCTGTTCGACGGGGCGGCCCGTGTCGGCCACTTCGGCCGCGACGAAATCGTCGAAGCGCGCCTGGATGCCGTCGGCGATCCGATGCAGCACCGCGGCGCGCTCGGCGGGCGTGGTGTTGCCCCACGGCCCGTCGTGCAGGGCACGGCGCGCGGCGCGCACGGCGCGATCGACGGTAGCGGCGTCGGCTTCGCAAACCTTCGCGACGAGCCGCCCGTCGACAGGGCTGACATTATCGAACTGGCGATCGGTGGCAATGAACGCGCCATCTACGTAGTGCCGCAGCAGCGGCGGAGTCGCAAGGCTCACGAGGTCTCCTGGAGCAGGGTGTTTTGCGGGGTGGCGAGGGCGAGAACGCCAGGGCACAACCGCCGGATGCCCTCCAGTCTAGGCATCTGGCTATATAAAAAATAATGAAAACTATCGTGGCGTCTATTCCTGATTGGAATAGCAAGGGGCAGCAGGGAACAGAAAGGGGGCAGCGGGGAACAGCAGCCAGGCTCAGTGGTGCGCGTCGTGGCTCATCCGTGCGCGCGCCTCGCGCAGGTCACGCGCCTCGCGCGCTTCGCCGATGGCGGCGGGCGGCAGGTCGGTGTCGAGGCACTCGACCAGATGGGCGTTGAGCAATGCCGCGAGACCTTCGCCGCCACGTCGCATGACGTAGTTGTGATTCCAGCGGAACAGCGGACGGGCAATGGGCGCGAGCTTGTTCATCCAGGCGCGCTCCGTATGCACGTCCCAGGCATAGCGCACCGCCGTGATCGGCCCTTCCGTGTCGAAGCGCCACACGCCGGTGCCCTCCAGCTCGCCTGACGCGACACTGCGCACCTCGCGCATCGGGTCGACGTGCGTGACGCGCGTCTCGATGGTGAGCGAGTAGGGCAGCGCACCGTGCCAGGTCAGCACACGCACCGCGCCCACGCCTTGCGCGTCGCCCGGATCAAGCGTGCGCACGTCGCGCACGCACGGCCACCACCGTGCCCAGTGGTCGACGTCGCGAATCGCGTCCCAGACTTCGTCCAGCGGCGCGGTGAGCCGCCACAAGGTGAGGAAGTGATAGTCGTTCATGGCCGATCCCGGTCGTGGAGGGAGAGGGTGCCGTCATGCCCCTTCGGGCTGGGGAATTTCAGTATAGGCGGCATCCCGGGGGCCGGCGTGCCGCTGCTCATGTCGACCACGCCGGGCAATGCGAGCCAGGGCTGGACGGGCGAATTGCCGGCGGTGTCTGCCCGTTGTCGTTCCTTGTCATTTTTTGGGCGATGTCATGAATCCATCACATTGTCTCCATAGAATCCCGAAGTGAAAACGTTTTCGTAAACGTTTACATTTGCAAAAAATCCGTCAACGGCGAGTATCGACGGTACGACACAAGGGAGACGAGCGTGGCAGATATCCGGGACGTGGCGCAGCGCGCGGGGTGTTCGATTGCGACGGTGTCGCGCGCGCTCAATTCACCTCGGTTGGTGCGTCCCGAGACACTGGCGCGCGTGCAGGCGGCCGCCGCCGAGCTCAAATTCCGTCCCAATGCACTTGGCCGTCAGTTGCGCGGCGAGCGCACCGGACTGATCGGCGTGATGCTGCCCACGCTGGGCAACCCGGTCTTTGCCGATTGCCTGGAAGGCATTGAAGCCGCCATTGACGGCACGGGCCGACGGTTGTTGCTCGTTACCACCCAATACGACCCGGAGCGCGAGCGCAACGCCATCGAGACCTTGCTGCAACAGCGCGTTGATGGCCTGCTGCTGACGCTGGCCGACGCCGAGCACAGCGCGCTGCTCGACGATATCGCGGCGGAGGGCGTGGCGTGCCAACTCGTCTATAACGATGCGCCGGAGCGTCCATGCGTCTCCGTGGACAATCGGACCGCTGCCGCGCAGGGGGTGGCCATGCTGATCGAGGCGGGTCATCGCGACATCGTGATGGTGACGGGCGCGTTGCATGCTTCCGACCGCGCCAAGCGCCGCTATCTCGGCTACGGCGATGCCATGCAGGCCGCTGGGCTGACGCCGCGGCCGGCCTTTGAGATCGACTTCAACAGCGGGGCCCGTGGCGAGCGGGTGCGCGAATGGCTGGCGCAGCGCGAGCGCGACGGCGCGCGTCCCACGGCACTTTTTTGCTCCAACGATCTGCTCGCCCTTGGCGTGATGCGCGCCCTGCGCGAGGCGGGGCTGCGAGTGCCCGACGATATGTCGGTGCTGGGCTTCGACGGGCTGGGGGTGGGCGAGCTGCTTTCGCCGACGCTGGCGACTGTCGTACAACCGAGTGTGGACATCGGCCGTCACGCGGCGCAACGTTTGCTCGCCCAGATCGACGCGCGCGTCGGCGCGACGCCCTCGCACGACGCCTCACTGAGCCATGCGCTGATTCTGCCGCACGAGATTCGTCGCGGCGGCACGGTGTCGGCACCGCCGCGCCGGCGGGGGTGAGACGCGCCATCGAACGGTATTGCACGGTTTTGAAGGGAACGTAGTAGCAAGGAAAGCGGCCGACGACTGGCTCCGGAAAGAGAGTTCAGCGCCGGCCGAGGCAATCAGGCATCCGGGCATGAGGCCCGCACTTATCCGGCGGCACGTGAGTTCCGCCAACGCTCAGACATTCAGGAGCTTACCAACATGAAGCTTTGGATCACCCGCGCCGCCCGCACGCTGGCGCTGTTCACCCTGCTCGGCGCTGGCGCCGCGCAGGCCCAGCAGACGGCCATCTGCTACAACTGCCCGCCGGAATGGGCCGACTGGGCCGGTCAGGTCAAGGCGATTGCACAAGACACCGGCATTCGCGTGCCGCTCGATAACAAGAACTCCGGCCAGGCCGTTGCGCAATTGATCGCCGAGCAGAAAGCGCCGGTGGCCGACATTGTGTATCTGGGCATCACGTCTGCCATCGAAGCGGCGAAGAAGGGCCTGCTCGCGCCGTACAAGCCGGCGAACTGGGATCAGGTGCCGGCCGCCATGAAGGATCCGAACGGCATGTGGACGACGATCCATTCGGGCACGGTCGGCTTCTTCGTGAACCGCGACGCGCTGGAAGGCAAGCCGGTGCCGCGTTCGTGGGCCGACCTGCTCAAGCCGGAATATCGCGGCATGGTGGGTTACCTGGATCCGAGCAGCGCATTCGCCGGCTATGCCGCCGCGATTGCCGCCAATCAGGCGCTCGGCGGGTCGATGGACAACTTCGGTCCGGCCATCAGCTATCTCCAGAAGCTCAAGGCGAACGCGCCGATCGTGCCTAAGCAAACGGCGTATGCGCGCGTGCTCTCGGGTGAGATCCCCATCCTGATCGACTTCGATTTCAACGCCTACCGTGCCATCTACAAGGACCACGCCAACGTGCAGTTCGTGATCCCGAAGGAAGGCACCGTGTCGCTGCCGTACGTGATCGCGCTCGTGAAGAACGGCCCGCACCCGGACAACGGCAAGAAGGTGATCGACTACACGCTGTCCGACAAGGGCCAGGCGCATTGGGCGCAAGCGTTCCTGCGTCCGGTGCGCGCGAGCACGATGCCGGCCGAGGTCGCCGCCAAGTTCTTGCCCGCGAGCGACTACGCGCGGGTGAAACCGGTCGATTTGCAGAAGCTCGCCGCGCAGCAGGACGCGTTCGGTCAACAGTATCTGAAGAACGTGCGCTAAGCACGCAGGGTCGTTTCGCCCTGATGTTCAACGAGGAAGAGGAGCAAAACAAGCGATGCGTGACCTGACTCTGCCGCGCGGCTGGCGCGTGGCACTGCTGCTGCCGGCGCTGGCGGTCTTTCTGGCGTTCTGGCTGTTGCCAATGGCTGCCCTGGTGCAGGTGAGCGCCGACGGTCACGCGTTCGAGACCTATCGCGCCATTCTCACCAATGCGCGTTATCTCGACAGCCTGTGGCAGACCATCGCGCTCTCGGCGCTGGTCACCCTTGCCACGCTGGCGTTATCGCTGGTGGCGGGCCTCTTCCTCACCCGTCACGACTTCCTGGGGAAATCGGCGCTCGTATCGATGCTGACCCTGCCGTTGGCGTTCCCCGGCGTGGTGGTCGGCTTCATGGTCATCATGCTGGCGGGGCGTCAGGGGCTCATCGGTGAACTCTCGGCGAAACTCCTTGGCCACAAACTCGTGTTCGCGTACTCGCTCACCGGGCTCTTCATCGGCTACCTGTATTTCTCGATTCCGCGCGTAATCCTCGCCGTGATGGCCGCGGCGGAGTCGCTCGATCACTCGCTCACGGAAGCGGCCGCGTCGCTGGGCGCCGGGCCGTTCGCCATCGCGCGCGACGTGACGCTGCCTGCGTTGGCGCCGGCGCTGATCGCGTCGGGCGCGATGTGTTTCGCCACCTCGGTCGGCGCATTCGGCACGGCTTTTACGCTGGCCACCGACATCGACGTGCTGCCCATGACCATCTACACCGAGTTCACGCTCAACGCCAACGTGGCGACGGCGGCGGCGCTCTCGGTGGTGCTCGGCGTGGTGACGTGGGCGGTGCTCATGCTGGCCCGCAATTTCACGGGGCAGGCGGTTGCCGCCGGAGGTTGATTCGCATGCTCAAGAAAACGCTTTTCACGCTGCAACTGCTGCTCACGCTGCTGATGTGTGCGTTCCTGCTGGTGCCGGTGGGTATGTCGATACTTGCCGGGCTGTCGGTGAACTATTTCCGGGGGCCGTCGGCCGGCCTCACGTTCAAGTGGGTGATCCAGGTCTGGCAGGACTATCACGACGCGATTCTGAATTCGCTGTACGTCGGCGCCGCCACGCTTGTGCTGGTGACGCTGCTCGGGGTGCCGGCCGGTTACGTGCTGGCGCGCTGGCGCAGCCGCGTGGCGCGCTGGATCGAGGAGCTGCTGACGTTGCCCATCGCGCTCCCCGGGCTGGCCAGTGCGCTCGCGCTGATCAGCGTGTATGGCGGCATGCGCGGCTTCCGCGAGAGTCTCGCGTTCATTGTCGTGGGTCACGTCATCTTCACGCTGCCGTTCATGGTGCGTGCCGTGTCGGCGGCATGCGCCGACGCGCGCATCAAGCTGATGGAGGAGGGCGCGGCAAGCCTCGGCGCGGGTTTCCTGCGGCGCTTCACGACGGTGGTGCTGCCCAACATCCGCAGCGAGATCGTGGCGGCCGCACTCATCGTGGTGACGCTCTCGCTCGGCGAATTCAACCTGACATGGATGCTGCACACGCCCGACACGAAGACGCTGCCCGTGGGGCTGGCGGACGCTTACGCGTCGCTGCGCCTGGAGATCGGCAGCGCGTACACGGCGGTGTTTTTCGTGATGATCGTGCCGTTGCTGGTCGTCATGCAGATGACGGCGCAACGGGCCAAAGTGTCGAACGGGAAAACGTCGGCGCGTGGCCGCACTTGATCCGGCGGATGCGAGTACGCCACCGAATGCTTAGGATATGACGATGAAACTGACTTCCATCCCAATTCATCTCGAACGCTGTGCCAAGACGTTTCACGGCACCACGGTGTTGCAGCCCCTCGATCTGACGATCGGCGCGGGCGAGACGCTGGTGCTGCTCGGCCCGTCGGGGTGTGGCAAGACCACGACCCTGCGCATGATCGCCGGACTCGAGCGGCCCGACGCCGGCGGCCGCGTGCGCTTCGGCGACGAAGACGTCACGCGTCTGCCCATCGAGAAGCGCCGCGTGGGGATGGTGTTCCAGAACTACGCGCTGTTCCCGAACTTCACCGTGCGCGGCAACGTCGCGTACGGCCTGAAGCTGCGAGGCCTGCCGTCCGCGCAGATCGACAAGCGCGTGAACGAGCTGCTCGACCTCGTGCAGCTCACGCCGTTCGCCGAGCGCGCGATCGCGCAGCTCTCGGGCGGTCAGAAGCAGCGCGTGGCGTTGGCGCGCGCGCTCGCGCCGGAGCCTCGCGTGTTGCTGCTCGACGAGCCGCTCACGGCCCTCGACGCCAAGCTGCGCGAGACGGTGCGCGCCGATATGGATCGTCTGCTGCGTGGCCTGGGGGTCACAACCGTGTATGTCACCCACGACCAGGACGAGGCGATGGCGTTGGGTGATCGCATCGTGGTGATGAGCGCGGGGCGCATCGAGCAGATCGGCGCGCCGCGAGACATCTACTACCAACCGGCCTCTCGCCATGTCGCCAACTTTGTCGGCACGATCAACCGTCTGGCCGGCGTGTGGCGCGAGGGACATTTCCATCTGGAAGGCGGACGTTTTGCCTGCCCGAATGTGCGTGCCGACGTGCAGGAGTTGTACTTCCGCCCGGAAGATGCGGTGGTCGTGCCGGCGGACGATGCAGCGCTCGTCGGCCGTATCGAGGAAGTACAGTTTCTCGGCGACCGTACCCGACTGACGCTGGGCGGCGTGTCCGCCGCGGGGTCGGTGCTGGTCGAAGTGTCCAGCCGTCGCGCATGCCGCGTCGGCGAACAGGTCGGGTTGTCGCTGCCCGCCGCCCATGTCTTTTCGCTTCACGGATAAACTGCCCATGCTGTTCGCACAAATCAGCGACCTTCACATCAAACGGCCCGGCAAGCTGGCCTATCGGCGCGTGGATACCGCCGCCTATCTCGAACGCTGCGTGGCGCGTCTGAATACGCTGGTGCCGCGTCCCGAATTCGTTGTGCTGACGGGCGATCTCGTCGATTTCGGTGCGCGCGAGGAATATGAGCACCTGCGTCGTTTGCTCGCGCCGTTGCAGATCCCGTACTACCTCATCATCGGCAATCACGACGGTCGCGACGCACTGCGCGAGGTGTTTCCCGAGCACACGTATCTCGGCGAGCCGGGCAGCTTCGTGCAGTACACGGCGACGCTCGGCGCGCTGCGGCTCGTGGCGCTCGATACGCAGGACCCGCCCAACGGCGGTGGGCGCTTGTGCGACCAGCGTCTGCAATGGCTCGAAGCGGTGCTCGCCAGCGATACCGCCACGCCGACGGTGATCGCCATGCACCATCCGCCTTTCGCGTGTGGTATCGAGCACATGGATGCTCAGGCGCTCGATGCCGCCGATGCGGCGAAGCTCGCCGACGTGGTGCGCCGTTTCGACAACGTCGAGCGATTGATTTGCGGTCACGTGCATCGGCCGATTCATACGCGCTTTGCCGGCACGATTGCGAGCGTATGCCCGTCACCGGCCCACCAGGTCGCGCTCGATCTGCGCGAGGGCGGACCGTCCGCGTGGGCGCTCGATCCGCCGGCGTTCCAACTGCATCGATTCACGCCGCAGATCGGACTGGTCTCGCATCTGGCCTTCGTCGACGATGCGGGCGGCTCGCATCCGTTCTATGACGCCTCGGGCGCCTTGATCGACTGAGGTGTCATCGGCGGCGGCCCGCGCGGCGGGGGCACTGCATCTCGATGACAAAACGACACGAGGCCCCCAGATTCGGGGGCCTCGTGTCGTTTACCGCGGGGCTGGATCAGAGCAGGTGATCGAGCGCGTCCGGACCGAAGACTTCACGATGCAGACGCTCAGCCGGCACGCCGGCGTCGCGCAGGGCGCGCCATTGCGTCTGCATGAACGGCACCGGGCCGCACAGCAGGTAATCGGCGTTGGCAGGCAGTGTGAGGCGCGAGATGTCCATGCGGCCGGCGTAGCTGTAGTCGGCGCCTTCGCGTTCGTGGCTTTGCGGCGTTTCGAAGAACGTCGCCACGCGCAGGTTGGGCAGTTGCGTAGCCGCGAACGTCAGGTGACGGCGCAGAGCGACATGCGAGCCGTGGCGGGCGGCATGCGCGAACAGAATCTCGCGGCGCGACCCCTTGGCCGCCAGCGCGGCGACCATCGACATCATCGGCGTAATACCGACGCCGGCGCTGAGCAGCACGAGCGGACGAGCCTCGTCGAGCGACGTCGTGAACTCGCCGTACGGCGCGCTCACGAGCAGGCGGTCGCCGGCCTTCACATTCGCGTGCAGCCAGTTCGAGACCTGACCGGCCGGCTTCGTTTCGTCGGCGGCCTCCGCCTTGACGGTGATGCGCCAGTGCGCGGCTTGCGGAGCGTCGGACAGACTATATTGACGGCGTTGTTGCAAGCCATCCGGCAGCGTCACCGAGACGCTCACATATTGTCCCGGGGAGAACTCACCCGGCGAGCCACCTTCGGGCGTGGTCAGGTAGTACGAGACGATGTGATCCGTTTCGCGGTCGACATCGGCCACCACCAGTTCGCGCAGCGCGCCCAGCGGCGAGTGCGTGCGTTCCGACAAACGGGCTTCGGCCGCGATCAGTTCGCCGGCGAGCAGCCAGTAGGCTTCGTCCCACGCGGCGATCAGTGCGGGCGTGGCGGCGTCGCCCAACACGTCCTTGATGGCACCGAGCAAATGGCGGCCAACGATCGGGTAATGCGACGGCGTGATGCCGACCGACACGTGCTTGTGCACGATACGCTCTAGCACCGGCCCAAGCGCTGCGGCGTTGTCGATGTTCGCGGCGTACGCGAACACGGCCGAGGCGAGCGACTGTTGCTGCGCGCCACTGGCTTGATTGCCCATGTTGAAGAGATTGCGCAGCTCAGGATGGGCATCGAACATGCTTGCGTAGAAGTGGCGCGTGATCGCAAGACCGTGCTCGCGCAAAACCGGAACACTCGCATCGATGTAGGGGCGGGAAGCTGCGGAAAGCATGGCAAAAACTCCTGAGTTTGTAAGATGCAATTCATATGCATCTTTTTTGTCGCACTTGTGGGTATTCCATCAGCACCGCCGGATCTCATTGTGCGGAAGATTCTCGGTGCGGCATTCGGTCGCCGGTGTCCCAGGGCTCACAACACGACCATCTCTTTAGGGACCCGGCGAGCGCATTATAAGATGCAAATTAAATGCATGTTATGGGGATGCGGCGTAATGTCGCATCGTCGCGACGGGCTGTCGCGCGATCGACACGGCCGAAGCGCCCGATCCGCCCGATCCGCCCGAAGCGCGCGATCCGCCGCATGTTGGGGCGCGCGCTATTGCCGTTGGGCGACCTTCTGTCGCGCGCTGTTGCGCGTCTCGGAGACGAACGCGAAGCTGGCCCGCACGAACCGGGTGCGCTCGGTGCTCAGGAACGAGAGTGCCGTATTTCCGCATCGATTGGGCCGGGTGGGATCGCCACCATACCGCAACGCTGTGCTCAGCATGTAGTCGGCCAGGATGGCGCTCTCACGCGTGCGGGTCGCGCCCGCCAGGGCGTGAATGAGCGTATTGCCGTCCGGCCCGCAGGCGTTGGCGTTCGGGTGGAGTGCGAGCAGCACTTCGGCGGCGCCGCAGTATCCCTGTCGGGCCAGCCACAGGACCGGGGGCGTGCCGTCGGTATGTCGTTGCCCGATGTCGACGCCGTCGCGCTGGAGCGACATCCCCAACTGGAAGATCGATTCGTGCGGCAGCAAGGGGTCGTGCCCCTGCGCGATGCGTCGATGCGCCTCGGCGGCCACGGCAATGACGAAGGGCGGTACATGACGGTTGGCGTTCTGGGCACCCGGCGCCGTGGAGGCCGACACGCCACGCCTTGCCCGCTCGCGAGCTTGCGCAATCATCGTCTGATTGAGCCGCAGGTACTGCGCAAGGCCGTCGCGAAGCAGTGCGCACGGCGTCGTGCCTTCCCGGTTGGGTTCGGCGGGATCGTGGCCGAATCGCAAGGCGAGGTTGAGCAGGAAAAAGGCGGAGACGGCGTGTTGCCGGAGGTGCGTCACGGCCGCGAGATAGTGCATGAGCGTATTGCCGTTGCGGTCGGGATGACTACCGCCCGCGCCGAGCGAAAGCAGGGCCTCTGCCGCGGCGCAATAGCCGTTCAGCGCGAGCAGCATGGCAGGGGGGGATCCGGTGCGGGAGCGCTGCGACAGATCGGCGCCATGTGACTGGAACATCGCGCCAAGTTGCTGATACGACACATGCGGGACGAGCAAATCGTGGCCCTCCGCATAGAGACGTTGGGCCTGGGCCGCCAGGGCGGTGGCCACGAGCGGCACACCGTTGACGGTGCGTTGATTGACGTCGGCGCCGTAGTTCAGCAGTGACGGCAACCATTCGGGCGCGACCTGGCTGCACACATGCGAGAGCGGGAGATGGACATCGCCCGCGACTTCGGACGCCGCGACGTCGTTGGTCGTGTCACGGCCGCAGGCGACGAGCACCCGGAGCGCCGCGGCGAGCGTCCCTGTCAGCTCGGCGGGGGCGTTCAGGATCGAATCGACAAACACGCTGAGGTAGCCCGATGGCGACGCGGCAAAACGGAGCCAGAGCCGCAGTCCTTCGTCGCTCAACAGCAAGGCGGCGTCCTCGGGGCGTAACCGGTCACGTCGTGTCCGGTCGATGAAGATGCCGGCGTCGTCGAGTTTGGCGAGGGTGCGGTCCTGCGCTGCCGTGCAGAACAGCGTGGCCATCGAAAAGGCCAATTCCTCGGGGCGGGACGCGCCGGAAATCAGGCAACTGTCGCGTAGCTCCCGGCCTGCCGTCGTGTTCAGGTTCATCAGTATTTCCCATGCCTGCTGCGGTGAGCATTGGCCGTCTTGTTTGGCGATCAGCAGGCGATCGAGCGTCATGTGGGACAGCGCCGAGGAGGCGGTGGCGACTGAACCGCTGGGGCCGATGTCAGAGGGCTTGGGCTGTGCTGCGGGACTCAGGCAAGCGGCCCCGCTACAAGCGGACGGCGTGGCCAGTGGTGATTGAGGCATGGAGAATAGGAGTGCAAAGCAATATGGGGGTGCGCATGTCGAGGCAAGCGCGATGCGGCAAGCCGCCGTCGCGCGACGCCATGTCGCATGGCGATGGCCGCCGCGCGACGGCGTGCGCGCCGGAGGACGGCGGAACTCGGGCCGGTGCGCGAACTAGATCAGTGCGCGAATCCGTCGACGCGCCGTGGTTCTGACGGTGTCGAGGTGCTGATCGCCGATCTGAGGGGCGGCGGGCAACGGTTCGGGGATCCACGAGCGCGGCGTTTGTCCTGCATGGTTGGCTCGGGTCATGTCGCCGCCGTAGCCGGACGCGACGACGAGGGCGTGTCGCGCGAGGCACGCGCAGTCGATCTTTACCGGGTCGTCCTGCAGGCGAACGATGTACGCGAGATGGTGCATCAGCGTGTTGCCGTTCCGGTCGGGGGCGTTCGGATCGGCGCCGGCGGCGAGCAGGGCTTCGGCGGCGCCGCAGAGCCCGTGGAGCGTGAGCAGGGCCGGCCCGGGCATACCATCGCGATTCGATTGTGCGAGATCCGCGCCTTGGCGCCTGAGCAGTTGTGCGAGTTGGTGCAGCGAGTCGTGCGGATCAAGGGGATCGTGATCGGCGGTGTACAGGCGAAGCGCTTGCGCGCGCATGGCGACCACCGTCAGCGGCATGCCTTGGTCGTTCATCTGCTCGGGGCACGCACCGAGTTGGAGCAGGCGGCGCAGCCATTGTGGGGCGGTCTGGCTGCACAAATGCGCGAGGGGATTGCGAGGGGCCGTGGCGGTCGGGTTCGCGGGCGTGGCGTCGGTCTTGTCGCGCCCGACCGCCACCAGCACGCGAAGGATTTTGTCGATGCGCGCGCGGCTTTTGGTGGTGGCTTCGCCGAAGACGTCGGAGCCGTCGAACACGCTCAGATAGCAGGTCGGCGACGCGGCGTATTGCAGCCAGAGTTTCAGGCCTTCGTCGCTTCGCAGCAGGGCGGCGTCGTCGGCGCGAAGTTGCCGGGCGCGGGCCGGTACGAGGAAGATGCCCACGTCAATCAAACGATCCAGCGTGCGCTCCTCCTCGGGCGTGTTGAGCAGGGTTGCCATTTGGAGGAACAATGGTCCGTTGGGGGAGGCGCTCTCGCAAGCGAGTCGTAGTTCGCGACCCGCATCGGCTTGGGGATCGACTATCGCACGCCAGATATCCTGCGTGCGATAGTCGCGCGACCGGCTTGCCGCGAGCAGTTGACTGAGTGTCATGCTCGCCAATGACGCTGTGTCGCGATGGTGGATACGCCGCACGGCCCCATTTTCGGCGGAGGGCGGAGCAGGCGAGAGAATTTCGGGCGTGCTGGCGGCGGGAGACGGGATGGACGACGGACCGGGCATAGTCGTTGGACGCGTGGCGGTGGGAAAACCGCATGGTGGCGCAGATGCCGTCGGGCCGTTTTGGCATTCGTGCCCCTGAATTATCGATGCTGAGCATGCTGGCGGACATGCGTGTTGGACGCGGTGGGAATTACAATGCGGTATTCATGATGAATCGCCAAGTGCCCGTATGACGCAGAAGACCTTTCCCGTCCCTGACACCACACCCCCCATGGCGCAAGCGCAAGCGCAAGACCATGAGGCTGTGATCGCGGCGACGCGTCATTGGCTCACGCGTGCGGTGATCGGGCTGAACCTTTGCCCGTTTGCGAAGGCGGTGCACGTGAAGGAGCAGATTCGCTACGTCGTGAGCGCCGCGCGCGACATGGAAGGGACGTTGCTCGATCTCGAACGCGAGTTGCAGTGGTTGGCGCAAGCCGATCCACAAGCCGTGGACACGACGCTGCTGATCATGCCGGGTGCGCTGCTCGATTTTCACGAGTACAACGACGCGCTGTTCTTCGCGCAGCGCATGCTCAAGTCGTTGCATCTCGAGGGCGAACTACAGATCGCGAGTTTTCATCCGGACTATCAATTCGAAGGTACCGCGCCGGACGACGTGGAAAACTACACGAACCGCGCGCCGTATCCGATATGGCATTTGCTGCGCGAGTCGAGCATCGATCGCGCAGTCGAAGCGTTCCCCGAGGCCGAGATGATCTTCGAGCGCAACGAAGCGCTCATGCGGCAGATGGGCGTGGCGGGCTATCACGCGTGGATGGCGCAGGCGGCGGAAGATGAAGATGGGGCGAATGATAATGCGGTCGATGGCGCGGCCGACGGCAGCCAAGCGAAGCGCTGAACCGCGAGGCGATCGCTCGCGTCCCGGTCGTGGTGTGGTGTGGCGGGAGGCCTCGTTATGCCCCTAAAAATGCCCTCGGATGGGGCGAGAATAGGGGGCATGGCGTCCCAATTGCGAGAAAACAAAAAACCCGCAAAGCTAATGCTTGTGCGGGTTTTGAGGACTTCGTCGTACCCAACGATTTAAGTCGCTGGTGCCGGAGAGAGGAATCGTGAATTGCCGGGAATAGACCTGCTGGCTTGCGTCTGTCAGATTTCGACTCCGACGATACCCCCAGAAGTACCCCCATCGTCGGCGCCGTTGACCGCAATCGAGTTGAGCAGTCGGCGGATATCTTCGACTCGCCACGCGACTGTGCTGGGCGACAATTGGACCGGAGCAGGGTAGCGCTTTTCCTTCACGCCGCGCAACCACGTCGTGCGCGAGACAGGGAAGACGGCGAGCACCTGCGGCAGCCGCACGAAGCCCTCGGCCGGCAACGTCGGTGCGTCGTCGCGTGTGCGCTTCGGTGCGCGGAACTGTTCGGTATGCTGTTGGGCATTCATCCTCGTATCTCCCAAGCGCGGGCCGTGACCCGCAGAATCTTTTCCAGTGCTTCGGCCGTGGCCGGGTGGGTGGTCATGCTGCTTTCTCTATTTCCAAGTTCTCGACGCTCTGTATTCGTCCGCCGATCCACCGCATCACGTTCACCGCCATGCTGTTGCCGAGGGCTTTGTATCGGGGCCCATCCGCTGCAAGTGGCGAGCGGGTGACGTTTCCATGCCGATTACGTTTCGGCAGATTGATCGACGTATAGTCGTCCGGGAATCCCTGAAGGCGCTCGCACTCGCGCGGGGTCAGTCGGCGCACCGCTGTGCCGACCATCACGGCCTGATGGCCACCGCCGTTGGTGTGGCTGTTGGTGGGCTTGTGACCCAGCGGCGCGACCAGATTCCGGCGCACGGGTATGAGAGCCTTGACTGTCATACGGCAGGCGCCTTGTTCGCGGATTTGAGCCAACCGCCGGCCTGCTTTCCGATGCTACCCAGCAGCTCGATCGATTCTGCCCACAGCTTATGCGAGAGGTATCGAGCATCGTGGCCGACATGCAGCAAGACCGTTACGGCCCGCTGTTCAGTCAGCAACTTTTCGATGTACTCGGCGCGCGCCTCACGCTTCGAGGCGTTCGCCAGTGCCATCAGATCGAGCATGTCGACGCAGTGCTGGGTGATCTTCTCGCCCAGAATGCGTTTCATGCTTCGGGGCATCTGCTCCTGCACCTTCAGGGCGAGCGACAACAGACGAACGCCGGTCCGGTGAATGGGCAGTGTGGAATGCAAGGCCATATGGCGGGGCTCAGTTTGAAAGGATTAAAGAATCGAGATCAGAATCTGCGGACGGCAACGGCCAGGCCCTCGGAGCTCTTGTGGGTGAGGCTCGTGCCGCCGAAGTCGAGGTTGCAATACCAAGCGTAGGAGGCGTTTTCGTGAGCCTCGTCGGTCCAGAACCAGCCTTCCTTGGGCAGGTGAGGCCGACAGTTCGCGAGCAACAGACGAGCTTCGGCGCGAGTCGGTCGGCCATAGCCGAGGTTCTTCGCGAATTCAGCAGAGCCTTCCCACGAATGCGCTGCCTCGGGGGAAACGGCGACAAGGACCAGACGGTGCTTTAGCGTGCCGTCCTCGTTGAGAACTTCGCCGGCGTAGTGCTCGCCGGGGCGCAGTTCGACGACGGCGGCGGGGATTTCAATTCGCGTCGTCTTCGGCGTGGCAACCGCTGCGAGCAGTGATGCGGTCAGTTCTGCTAGCTCGGTTTGCTTGGCGTAGACGGCTTCCAGCGTGACTCGGGTCATTGCTTGTGGCTCCGGTGCAGTGCGTTGAAAGGATTGAAGGATTAAGCGGTGAGGGGAATCAAGCGGACGGCAACGGCCAGGCCCTCGTAGCTCTTGAGGGTGACGTTCGTGCCGCCGTAGCTGAGGTCGCAACCCCAAGCGTAGGCAGCGTCATCCTCGTCACCGGTGTCATCGCTGAGCAGATCTGCCGTGTAATACCAGCCGCCCTCTGCAAGTTCCTCCTTTGTGGCGCTGAGGCGCAAAAGATGGAACACCGAGCGCGTTGGTAGTTCACCGCCGGCCTCACGAGCCCAATCAACGCATGCCTGCCAGTTACGTTGCTCGGTCGCCCTGTTCGGCAACAGGATGACGGCGCAATGAGTGCCATCCTTGCGGGTGGTGATGCCGCGGAACGTTCCGCCGGCAAGTTCGCCGCGAAGTTGGGGCAGCGACGAGAAAGACCGGCTTTCGAGGATTTCTGCGTGGTACATGGTTTCTCCTAGGGTGTTTCGATCAGCGCGACTGACGTCGCTTGTTACCGCACTCATGCTGCCGCCTTCGATCCACCGACGCAGTGGTCGGCGATCCAGTAAGTGGTGATGGATTCGGGCATCTGGCCGGGCGCCGACTTCATGCTCATGAAGACCAGGGCGGTGTCGATGTCGCCCGCGTGCGCCAGATCATCGAGCCAATACAGCAGGTTGTCGCGCTCGGCACCGACCAGCACGTCGGCGCGATCGAGCATCAACACGCGCACGCCGGACAGGTGGGCGATGGCCTCGGCGATCAGGGCGTCGGTGCGCCACTTCTCGGACTCGGACAGCAGGGCGTAATCGCGGCCGTCGGCCGTGATCGACATGTCGGCGC
This sequence comes from Pandoraea sp. XJJ-1, assembly GCF_026802345.1. Taxonomy (NCBI): domain Bacteria; kingdom Pseudomonadati; phylum Pseudomonadota; class Betaproteobacteria; order Burkholderiales; family Burkholderiaceae; genus Pandoraea; species Pandoraea sp. XJJ-1. Next base: position 3,672,234 of record NZ_CP113827.1, on the reverse strand, counting down.
CGATGACAACGCGCGACCAGCCAGCGGCATCGGATTGGATCTCGGCCCGGGCGTTGATCGGCCCGAGGGCTGCGGCGAGCAGATCTGCGGGGATGCCGTCCGGGCCCAGCGCGGTCGCGAGCGCATCCCACGCGGCGACGTCTGCGTGGTGCTGCGCCGCGCGCTTCGTCTTGTCGGCGGCCTCGGCGACGGCCCGTTGCGATGCTTCGATACCTGCGACGATCGTGCGCGCCTTCGCGGCGTTGTCTTTTGCTTCGGCATGGGCGCGCTCGACGTCAGCTATTGCCGGGGCGTCGCCGGCCGCATCCGTTGCGGCATCCTTCACGAGCAGATCCAACTGCGCCGCGGCATCGCGCGCCCGGTCGAATTCAGCCTCGCGGCTCTTCACGGCGTTTTGCAGCACCGTCAGGCTCTTCTCGTACTCGGGCAGACTCGCCGCTGCATCCTCGTTGCGCTCGGCCGGTGCGTCGGCCGCCAGCTTCCCGGCGAGATAGCGCAGCAGCGCGCCGCACTCGGGGCAGGTGCACGGCATGCCGTCGACCTTGCCGCCGGCGGCGGCGCGCAGCGCTTCCACCTTCGGCAGAAACTCGGCCAGTTCGGCGCGGGCACGCTCAATCGATTCCTCGGCCTTGGGAAGCTTTCCGGCCAGTTCTCGAAGGCCAGCCGCGCGCGCGTCGCGCTGTTGGCGCTGGCGGTCTGCCGCGTCGATCTCGCCGAGTTGCCGTTGCAGGTCTGCAGCCTCGCGGTCGAAGCTGTCGATAGTCTCGCGGCCTTCGGCCAGCGCGGCAGCCAGATCCGCGGGATCTTCAGTACCTGCCGGCGCCGCGGCGCGCCAGCCGTTGGCCTTCACACTGCCGTACGTCTCACCGGTGACTGCGCGCCATGCGCCTTTGGCGGCCGTTGCCTTCGTCTGCGCCTCGCTCGCGGCGGCGTCGAACCCGGCGCGAACCAGCGGCAGGACCGCTTCGACCTTGTCGCCGGTGATGTCACGGGCGGCGAGGCGCTGGCGCACGTCGTCAGTGCCCACGGTCACGCCCATCAGGTCGAATAGGAACGTGCGGCGAGCCTTGGCGTCGAGGCTGGCGAAGCGTTGCGCATCCAGCACGAACGGCGTGCGCGGGTCGGCCGGAATGGTCTGTGTGATCTTGCCGCCAGGCAGGGCGACGTTGTTCGCGCGGCCACCGTCAGCGACGACGACGATGGAACCCGACTCGGCGCCGTCGTGCACCAGGCGCCCGTATTCCTTCTTCAGCGAGACGCGTACGCTTTCGCCTGCCAGCGCGAGGCGCACGGCGTCCTGAATGCTCGACTTCCCGGCGCCGTTCGGGCCGCAGAAGAGGGCAACCGGCGTGCACAGCTCGACGTCGGCCGTGCGGATGCCGAGGAAGTTGGTGGCGTGGATGTGGGTGATCTTCATGCGTGGGCCTCTTCGTGTCCGAGGATGTCGCGGGTGCCGTCAGCCTTGGCAGCCGAGACGAACGAGCCATGTTCGAGCATTTCAAGCAGCCGGGCAGCGCGGTTGTAGCCGATGCGCAGATGGCGCTGTAACATGCTGATCGACGCTTTGCCTTCGGCGCGTACCAGGCCGATCGCTTCCGGGTACAGTTCATCGACACTGGCGTCGTTTGTGCTGAACGAGTCACCGAAGCCGAGTTCGCCGTTCTGCGGTGACAGAAGCACGTCGATATCGTCCTGGAGGAACTCGGCGATTCGTGCCACCTCGTCTGGGCTCGGCTTGAAGGTGGCGAGCATGGTGAGCGCCACCTTGAAGCCGTCCTTCGGCTCGATCGAAAACTTCTTGACGCGAACCGCGGTGAACACGCTGCCGACCATTTCGAGGCGGTAGTCGCTGAGTTCATTCGTGAACGTGATCGGGCCAAGCGCCTTGTTTCGCACGGCGCCGTTCGAGAAAAACGCGAACGCCGGCAGACCTTCGTCGAAAGCGGCCATCACCAGGTAATCGGTGACGGCGCGCAGCTTGAGGTCGAGCACCAGCTCTTGCTCGTCATCCGGCCCTTCCTTGCGAGTATTCAGGTGCTGGATGACGGCTTTGCCGCTGAATTGGAATTTCTCCATGGCCGTTGGTCTCAGTCAGCGTTCAACGGCGCGCGCGTACGGCGACCGGCCGGTGTGGCGGTGCTCGATTCGTCAGCGGCCTGCGTCAACTCGCGCATGCGGCGTGCGGCGACCTGGTTCAGCGTGGCCTTTTGCGCCTCGTCGGGGATTTCAGCAATCAGGCTGCGCGCGAAGTCCAGTGCCTCGACGCTCTTCGCGCTGAGCAGCTCGCGGTTTACGTCTTGGAAGGTAGGGGCGTCGCCGTCGCGGTCAGCATCGTCGCTTTCGTCGATATCGAGACCGGGTTGCTGGCCGTCGCCTTGGCTGCCGCCATCATCCATAGTGGTGGTACCGACGTCGCTTTGTGAGGACGCTTCGACGATATCGACGGACTGTGCGGGTGTCGCACGGGTGCCACCTCGCAGTTCGTCGACGGTGGTCTTGGCAACCGTAAAGGTGCCATCGGGGTACACGTCAACGATGTCTTGCGACTCCTCGACCGTCGGCAGCCCCATACTCAGCTCCGGCGCATTCGTGCGGGCCCAGAACGCTGCAGCGCGGTACATGAACATCTGATCCGGCATGGTCTTCCACTTCGAGCCGTTCTTCGAATCCCAGCCCTCGGCACGAACCATCTTCCAGGTGACCCAGACGCCGTTCAGGCGTTCGCCCGTGGCTTTCTCGGTGGTCCAGGCGCGGCAGCCATAGTCCTCGGAACCAGGCTTGTCTTCATTGCGCCATTCATACTTGAGCGAGGCATAGCGGCCGCACGCGTTGACGGTGGCGATCAGAAACTTGCTCGACCAGCTCGGTTGCCCGTGCACGTCGTAGAGGTTTTGCATGATGAAGATGGGGTCGGCATTCATCCGCTGAGCCATGTTCAAAGCGATCATGCAACTGGCGAGGTTGCCGCGATATGCCTTCGGAACCAGGTCGGTGCTCACGAAGGCCTTGGCGACGCGCTGCATGAGTTCGAAGCCCTGCAGATCAAAGAAGCCAGCGCGAACAGTGGGCATGTTCGCTTCGCGCGGGGTGCCGGCAGCGAGCTTCATTTCGGCGAGAGAAGTGGTGGCGGTCATTTGTTTTCCTTCTTGGCGGTTCGCTTGTTGCGGTTTTGCTCGATCCGGGTTGCCCAGCGGCAATTCCCGGGCTGGTAGTGGCCATTCGTGTCGATGCGGTCAATGCTTGTGTCAGGCGGGCGCTCGCCCATGTCAGCGAGGAACGACTCGAAGCTGTTCTTCCATGCATCGCAGACGCGAACCCCGCGACCGCCGTAGTCCTTGAACTGTCGGTGCTTCGCATCGCTGCAGCGCGCGAGCATGGCGCGCCAGCTCCGATAGGTCGGCGTGTCGTAGTGACCGTGTGTGGTCTGCTTCTGACGCATCAGCTTGGCGCGCAGGCAGCCGCAAGATCTGGACTCACCGGTGCGCAAGGTCTGCGCGGCGATGACACGCTCGGTTCCGCACGCGCATCGGCACAAATAGCGAGTCGGGGCGGGCGGGTTCATGTCTCGGATCAGGACAGTCCAGTTGCCCATGGTCTTGCCTTCGAGAGGGATGCGTTGCACGGCTGCCTCAGCTCTTGAAGGGGCAGACGGCGTGACGCGGGCAGTACTTCGCCGAGCACAGCACCGATTTGCCGTTGCCGTAGAAGCTGCCCGAGTGGATCAACTTCGATGCGTGCTGAAGCAGCCCCGGCTGCTCTTCGGTGCCGACGAGTGCAGCGCGCGCGGAAGCGATTTCGCCAATGCCGACGCGTTGCGATGCGGGCGTCTTGCCGGTGTTTAGTCCGATGATTTGTGCGGGGGCGGTGATAGGTACACCCATCGAGTGTTCCGCGAGCAGCTCGTAGACGCCCATCTGCGGGCCGTGTCCAGCGGTGACGGCGAGACCGTCGGCGCCCACGGCTCGGCCGCCCGACTTCAGGTCAGCAATGCCCGCGCCGTCTTCCATCGTGGAACGCACGCGGTCGGTCGTGCCGGTCAGCGCGAGTCCCAGCTCGGGAATCTCGAGGCGTTCGCACAGGACTTCTACGCCGATGTACAGCTGCGTGGGGGCGATTTCGGCGCAATAGCGGGCGTGCAGTGAAAGTCCGATGCGCTCGGCATCCGCGGGCTTCGTATCTTCCCAGTCGACCTCTTCGTCGTTCCCATGCAGCGTGTCGACGAGTGCGCCGGCGGCGTCGTCAGCGGTGATGGGCTGGCCGTCGAGTACGGCCTGGTCGAATGCGGCGGTGCCCGCGTGGATAGCGGTGCCCAAGCGGGCGGCTGGGCCGCTAGGCACGCGCATGCCCAACAGGTGTTTGGCTTCCCAGCGCGCGGGGCAGTCGAAAAGCTCCGCCAGCGAACTGGCGCGGATGGTCACGATTTGCATGGCGGTTCTCTCAGTGGATGCGGACGAAAATCAGGTCGTTGCCGGTCCAGCGGCACGACGGCCGCCAGCCCAAAGCGCGCATGCGCTCGATGAGGTCGTGAAGGTAGGGATCGCTCACACGGTCCTCCCGTACGTCGGGACGTCGGCTGCGTAAGAGTCGGCGCTGTACTTGAAGATGCCGACCAGCAGGAACAGGAAGACGAGGACGGCGAGCATGCGCAAGCAGAACGCGCTGAAGTCGCGGGCGAGAAGGGCGAGGCGGATCATGCGGCGCCTCGTGCATCGGCGAGCGCACCGTGAAGCATGCGGAATGCCTCGATGCGCTCCTGGGTAGGTTCCAGCTCGCTCATGCATTGGATCGCCGCGTCAGCGGCGTTGACCAGACCGATGACCTGGTCGGCCCAAGCCGGATAGACCGGCTCGCCGCCTGCCGCCGTCTCGGCGTTGTATTGCGCAATGGCATCGAGCGCCATCTGCTTGATCCCCGTCTTCACAGAACCCCCTGTGCACGACGCACGAGCAGGCGGCGCAGGTCAGCGCTGATCGATTCGGGGTCGCGCAGTTCGTCGCGCGCTTCCTCGATCGTCAGGTCGTGCCGTTCCGCGTAGGCAGCCAGATCGTCGGCCACGTCGAACGAGGTCTGATACCGCTTTTCCTCGAAATCCTCGACGTAGCTGACGTTCATCTCGCTGGCCCCTTCGTGCTTCACTTCCGAATGCGCTTTCGCGCGGCTGACGCAGCTGCCGGTTCCCGGCCCGGCGACCCCGCGTCATGACTCGTCAGTCAGCGGAATGGGGTGGGTTGTGTGCTGCGTTGGAGTGAATTATTACCAAAATGGTAAATCAAGTCAAACCAAAAAGGTAATGTTTGGATTGATTTTATTTACTGAATTGGTAATGTCGATAGCGCAAGCTAGGCACGAGGGATTGCGGACGCAAAAAAGCCCGCGCGAGGCGGGCTTGTGGGGTGGCAACGGCAATCAATTATGGCGATGTGCGCTTAGTGACGACGCGGAATATCATGATTGGCGTGATCGCGTAAGCGTCAGTGGTTCGGCCCACCATTTCTCTAACCGACGATAATAGTGTCGAAACGGATTCAATCATGGCGTTCGCATGCGTGACGGAAGGGGCTACGTCGGTCTCGTCGGGAACGGCGTCGAGAACTGCGACCATATGCCATTCGCCTCGCATTTGAGATCCATGAGCAAGAGTGAGAGATGCGGTACTAACAAGCATGTTCTCCTCTTTGAGGCATGCCCATATTTTCCTTCCCTCTTTATCCGAAAAATAGATCTGAGGCATCGGTGGCATGACATTGAGGATGTCACCGATTGAGTCCAGCTGCTTGCGCGCACTTTGAAATTCGGCCCGATTCTTGTGTGTTGGTTTGATGTCGGAAGTCATCAGGTTGATGCCTGGCTTCCATATGTTCTGCATGAATTTGACATCAAGCAGCTGCGGAACCCCAGAGCACAGCACCAGCCCCCCGATTCCAGCGCGAGCCAAATCCCTTTCGATGAAATCGAACTCATCAAGTCTATCGAGTACTGATATCGGGCGTGTCCAGTGCGCGTCGTACAGATGCTCGAATGCCTCGGTCGCACTGTTTGTGGCGCCGAGTTGTCCCCCCAAGGACGCACCTAACCGTGCTTTCAAAATGAGAGCGTTCTTCTCCCCATTCCCATCAACTTTGCCCGAAATCTGGGACGTTGCGCCCTCGCTAGATTGGGCGGAAGACTTTGTGGATGTCAGGAGACCGCCATCAAACAACTGTGAAAACCAATATTTTAGTTTTTCTGAATCAATGTACAGAAAATCATAGATGGAATCTATGTTTTGTGAGCCTTGCTCCATTACGAAGGTCCTCTTCTATTCTCTTTCGTTTTTCTTCGAGGCTCTTCTGTGACCGAACTATCGATTCCGCAAGTTCCCTGAAACCCGCGCGAACGCCGTCCGCGGAAGGGGCTTCCGCTAAGAGCTCTTCGAACAGCTTTTCAGGGACTTTACTCATAAGACCATTCTATCAGGACTATGCGAACCGATTTCTAGCACATGCCGAGCCATCTTACCAAGCATTTTAGAGCGCGTCTTACAGAATTCGACCTCAATTCCGGTTCACTGAGATCGCGTTTGCCACTATCGTCGCCGGTAGCGTCTATGCTCGACCATGGGTCCCGAACACGCCCGTGGACCCCGAAAATCATCGCTTCTTGACCGGCTCGGCCACCCAAGACACGGTCCAGGCCCCCTTCTTCGAAATGGTCTTCTCGCCGACGATTTCGAGAAGCCCCATGTCGGGCGAGTCAGGGATGTTGTACTCGGCCGAAATTACCTTGTAGCGCTTCTTGGGGTCGAGCATGACGCACTGACCATCAGGATTTGATTCGGTGATGACCATCGCAAGCATTTTGGTCTGTTCGCCCTTCGCGCCGTAGTCGAGCGCCTCGCCCAGGGCATCCTTCGTCAAGCAGGCCAGCGATGACTGCGGGAAGCGAACGAGGGCCTCTGCCTCGATCTGCTTTGCGCGCGCGGCAGCAAGCTTCTTCTCGTGTTCCGGATCAGCTTGGGCCGTTGCCGAGGCCGGTGCGGATGGCTCGGCGGCTGCCGACGCAGGTGCGGATGGCTTCTTCTGTTCGTCAGCATCACTGCCGCACGCCGCCAATATGCAGACGCTCAGTGCTGCAACGGCAAATCCCCATTTCGTCATTTCTTGTTTTCCCCTAGTCGTTCGTGACGCCCACTCTCGCCGGATGGCCCGATTACCGTCGACGGTCGACTTTCATTCCCATTCCGCCACACCCCCGTGGCGCGAGCAGGTGCCGCGGTGAGAATGGCTGAAGCTGTACGAACCGTCACGACACCGCGCCGACGTCCCGTCAGGCTTGGCGCCGTTCTTGGTATGCGCTGGCGAATGGACGGTTTCCCCGCGCTTGTTCGCGTAGTGGCCGTGCTCGACGAGTTGGCTTTCCTGCGGCTCTATGTACGTTGAGCGCGCTTGTCTGGCACAGGCAGGTCCCATGGTGCCCAGAAAGCCGGCGGCCGCGATGAATGCTAGTACTGCGCCCCGTAAGTACATTCGTTCCCCCTCTTTTGATTCTTATCGCGGCTGATGGCCGTCTGCTTTCACTTGGTGAGCGTTTTTGATTCCTGACGTCAGAAGCAGGCCATACCATAGAAATGTCGCGCCGAAAGTGCTAATTGCCGCCGCCCCAGCCGGATCCCGATCGGTAGATCACCTCGCCGACGATCACTACGAACTCGAGCATGTTAGGCGGGATCTCCTTGTCTCGATATTTCCCCGAGTTGATCGAATGCAGGACGATGCCCCCGCCTGCAAGCGTGAATATCTGCTTCACGAGCGGCTCGCCTTCAAAGTAGATGGCGTACACGCGCCCGTCACGGATGGCGGTCTTCGTGTCGTCGATGATGATCGAGTCGCGGTTGAACAGATACGGCTCCATGCTGTCGCCGCGCACCACCACCATCTTGCAGTTCTTCGGGTTCGATCCGATTTTCTTGAAGAAGCCTGCGTCGAAGGGTAGGGCGTGCTTTTGCCGCAGTTCCCACTGGATGCCGCCGTTGCCAGCTGAAAAGCCGTAGTCGTATCGGTCAATCCAGACCCGGTCGGGGTCTTCTGGCAGATCAGATGGATCCTCGTAAACCAGCACATTGCCCTTGTCCGCTGGCAGCGGAAGGGTCACGTTGGGCTGCTCGTCAGTGCGGCCCGAGTGCTCAACATCCATCCAAAATTCTGGGTAACCGAAAGTCGATTCGATCTTCCGAGCGGTGCCCTTGCCAATGGGTTTGGCGCCGGAAATATAGCGGCTTACGAGCGATGGCGTCGAATACCCCAGCTGATCTGCAGCGGTCGTTTGGCTGTTGCCGCATTTCTCGCTTACAGCTGAAGCGAAGTTTCGGCGGCGGATTTCCTCGATTGATTTCATGGGACAAATTAAGCCACCCCTTACCGAATTGGTAAATGCACCACTGGGGTAACAAAATGCGCTTGAGATATTACCAAAAAGGTCATAACATTCGTGCATGAACACCTCCGATACCGAAGACTTCAAGGCCTTTTACCGGTCGCTCAGCGCGACCGATAAGCGCCGCTTTGCCCAGGAAGCCGGAACCACGACCGACTACATCGAAACGCACCTGGTGTACGCGCGGAAAGTTCCTCGAAAGCAAAGCATGGATCGCCTTTTCGACGCTTGCAAAAATCACGGCGCGAAGTTCGATAAGGCGGGGTTGATTGCGTTCTTCTACGGAAGTCCCGAGGAACCTCACCCAAGCCCCCGAAGTCGCCCTCCCGCCCAAAGAGGCGGTGAGGGCGCAACGGCTGACGGGGAAACTGCGGGGGCGATCGCATGACGAAGGTCGCCCCGAGCACGAGCATTGGTCCCCGCAGTGCTGAAGGCGCAGCGGGGAACTCCGGTGAATTGTCCGATGAGGTCATGTTCAACGAGGCACTGCGTCGTCATTTGGTTTCCGAGGCGGATCGCCGATCAATTCTAGAAAGGCGGCGCAACGCTCGTCGAAGTGAGTCAGGTACTCGTCAGAGACGTGGCTCGCGATGAGTGTGTCCCGCCATTTCTCTAGGTTGCCGCTGAGCACCGCTTCGTATCCGCGATCCGCGCTGCGCTTGATGGTGGTTGCCAGCGCCAACATAAGCACATCTATCCGGGCCGCAAGCTCGGGCGAGTTGTTTTCGATCACTGAGGGTTCCTCTCTTATGAGAAGTCAATCGGGCTGTGGTGACTGCGATCTTACTGGCGTGAGCCGGAACCCTCACCCAAACACAACGGAGTGCAAATGAAGATCGTCCCGATCCATCGTCGCGCCGGTTTCCTCTGTACCGTCGCCTCGCTTTTCAGCGCATGGCGGCTGCATCGCGCTGACCGCCAACACCCCAGTCCCTACTACGACCCGAAGCAATTCCGGGGGCGTCGATGAGCTCATTTCCGAAGTTCCTTCCCGCGCGCGTTGAGTTTTCCGGTCCGGCGTGCGAGTTGCACGTCACTGTGCCCATCGGCATTGGATCGAAGACGTTCTGGTCGCCAATGTCGTTCGGTGCCGCATTCATCGGCTGGATCCGGTTCGAGTTCGTGGCGGTCATGCATGGGGAAGCAGTGTATGCAGCCACTGAACTACGTCCGGCACATTCTGAAGCCCCTTCTCCACTAGAGATTTGGCCAGTGTTTTCATCGCTTCGGACGAAAGGGTCGACAGATGCTTCTTGAGCGCCGACTTTTCCGCGGGGCTCGCAGCGGAAGCGTCGACGCGCGATTCGATCAGATCCTTGATCGTGTCGGCGTGCAGCTTGACCGTTACCACACCAAAGATTGCAGACAGGCCGCCGTCATCGGCAAGGAAATCCATGCCACGGGCCGTGATTGTAGGCAGTCCGAGCATCGCCCCGCCATTCAGACTGTACGAAATTCGGGCGTCTATCAATCCATGCGCTTCGAGGTATGCGGCGTTCGCGATGTACTTTTCTTCAGTCTCATCGTCAACGTCTTTCAGCATCGGTCGAATGTCATGGGCTCTGGGATAGCTCGACGCCAGTTCGGTCAGCAGTTCCCGCTGGTAAGCGCGGTCCAATTTCAACGTCATGGGGATTCCCCTTGTCATAGCGTCAACGGTGTCAGAGCCAACGATTCTAAGGCAGGTGGGAATCCTCACCATTTCTATTCGGCGCAGTCGCGCCGCCTCGTTTGTTCTGTTGGAACCAATCGTATGGATCACGAACCGCACGTGGGAGCAACACATGAAGGTTGCTGAGAAGAACGAAAATGTGGTAGTGGGCCTCATCGCGAAGCGTACCCAGATCGCCGTCGCGAACGCTCTCGGCATTGACCGGACGAACTTCAACCGCTTCCACAACAGCCGCGGTCACGGGCTGTCTCTCAAGAAGTTCTGCGAAATGCTCGAGCTTCTCGGCCTTGATCTGTCTCGGCTCGAAGGTGCGCCGGAAATCCCTGAAGACGCAGACACGGTCACGATGCCGCGCGCTGAGTACGAGGCGATGCTCGAGCGGCAGGACGCGATGCGCACGCTTCTCAAGCACTCGCTGGGGGACTGATATGGCTGCGAGCAAGCGCCCCCGCAAACCATACCGCCCGGGCCGCAATGGCTGCGGGGTACTACTGCGCGCCGAACCGTGGAAAGTGGCGGCTGTTTTCGGCCCGCTCGAGCAAATCTTGGACGAGCTGGAAGGTGAAGGCACTGTATCGGCTATGCCGAACGGGACGCCGATTTTCCAGGACACGAACGACGGTTGCTGGTACGAGATGGTGCCGGCGCTTGCCGGCTTCGTCGACGCTTACGAGATTCACGAATCACGCTGCGGCCGTGCCATGCCGCTGGAACCGCTGCGCCTGCTGGCGCGCAAGTTGGAAGTGAGCATGCCATTGTTCGACACCGACACGGTGCCGGCGCGCGCAGCGCTCGCGGTGCTTAAAGCGGAAACGATGAACATGCGCGCGGATTACGCGCGCGACCTGGTGCAGACGGTGCGCATCCAGGTCGAAATGGAACAGGTCCGCGAGGCTGGGGCGCCATGAACTTCTACAAGCGACACATCGGTGACTACCTGAAAGACACGGCTCATCTGTCGTTGCTTGAGCACGGCGTGTATGCGCGCCTGCTCGACGTCTATTACACCCGCGAGGCCGCTATCCCGGACGATCAGGCCGCGCGCCTGGTGTGTGCACGTTCCCCTGAAGAGACGGAAGCGTTACGTAACGTGTTACGCGAGTTCTTCACGCGTGACGGTGACGTGTGGGTGCAGGCCCGTTGTGAAGCCGAGATTCAGTCTGCTAACGGCGGCACGGAAGACGAGCCGAAACCGAGCAGGACCACGAAGGCGGAACGACAGAAGCGCTACAGGGAACGCCGCAAGTCCCTGTATGAAGCCCTTAGAAATCATGGGATTACGATGCCTTTCGATGCGTCGATTGAGGCGTTGGAAGATGCATTGTTGCGTGTCGCCGTTACGCCACGCGTTACGCCTAAACATAACGGTAGCGACGCCAATGGCGACGTAACGGAAGACGTAACGGCCACGGCTACCAGAAGCCAGACACCAGAAGCCAGAAGCCAGAGTGAAATCGTCATTGGTGCTTCAAACGCTGTAGGTGCTCGCGTAACGCGCTTCGACGATGACGTCGTTCCGCTCAACGAAGCCGACTGGGCGAAGTTCTACGGCGATGAGCACGGGATCGTCTTCGACCCTGCCAACGTCCACGACCGCAAAAAGTTCATGCCGCTGGCGAAGGCCTGGGTGAACGCCGGTGTGTCGGTCGGGCAGATGCGCGCTGCGATCATCGACGCGCAGGGACGGGCGACGGAAGCCATCGCCTACCTGCCGGCCTACGTCGACCGTGTGCTCGCCAACCAGGGCGCACCCCGCGCCTCGCCGCGCAGCGCCGAAAACGCAGCGATCCTCGCCGGCCTCGCCGGTAACCCCTTGGGAGACGAGTATGGGAACGACCCCGGCACCATCGACGTCGACGCGACTATCGTCGGCTGACTGGCCGCATGACGCGGCACCGCAGCGGCTCATCGAACGCCTGTTCACCCTGCTTGGCCAGCGCTACGGCGCGCGGCTGGCGGACATGTGGCGCGGCGGTGATCCGGCTCGGCCCGAGACCGTGCAAAAGCACCTCGACGGCGTGAAGCGGCAGTGGGCCTTGGACCTTGCCGACTTGACCGCACCCGAGTGGCAGCGTGGCATTGCCGCGCTGCGCGATCGACCCTACGTGCCCACCTGCCCGGAATTCCGGCTGCTTTGCCGGCCGCGCCAGCACGTCAACGAGCTGCTCGACTATGCCGTCGCGCAGCTGCACCGACGCGACACTGATGGCGGCGACGTCTGGCCCGATCCGGCGCTGTACTGGGCGGCGCAGCGTGTCGGCGGGTACGAGATGCGCACGTTCGGCCGGGACGTCCTCGTGAAGCGGTTCGCCGCAGCGCTCGACGCGGTGCGTGACGAGGGCAACCTGCAGCCCGTGCCGGCCGCAATGGCCGCGCTGCCCGCCCCCGGCAAAGCCACGACGGACAAGGCGACAGGCCGTGCTCACCTCGCCGCGATTCTGGCGGCCCGGCCGGGTCGGTCGGAACGTTCGCCCTCGCGTACGCGCGAGGCGTTGCTCCCGATTGCCGATCGCCCCGACGCCGTTGCGAAGTTGCTCCCGGATTCTGTCGTCGCGTACGCGCGAGGGGAAGGCAAGGGCGCTGCTCAGGTTCCAAAGGCATGACACATGGACCTTTGCCCACTGTGCCGCGCCAACGCCGGACGCCTCGACTTCACGAAGCCGTGCTGCCGCGTCCGGCACCTGATGGCGCTGCCGAAGGTCGAAATGCGCCGCGCGACGCTCGACCGGTGGCGCAGGCAGTTGGGCGAGACGGCCGTGAACCAGATCGAAACCGAAGTGAAGGCCCGATGGGCAGCGAGGAACGCATGACTGATAACCGCCATCTGTTCGACGAGACCCGGCTTCTGCGCCGGGTTGTTTTCTCCGTGCCCGGCCAGCCGGTGGCGAAAGGGCGACCGAAGTTCTCGCGCCAGGGCGGCTTCGTGCGCACGTACACGCCCGAGAAGACCGTGAACTACGAGACGCTCGTGAAGCTGGCCGCCGGCGAGGCAATGGCGGGCGCCGCGCCGATCGACGGCCCGGTCGAACTGTGGCTCGACATCGAACTCACGATCCCGGCGAGCTGGTCGAAGAAGAAGCAGGCGGCGGCCGTGGCAGGGAAGGTGGGGGCGACGAAGAAGCCCGACGCCGACAATGTGCTTAAAGCGGTGAAGGACGGGATGAACGGCATCGTCTGGAACGACGACGCCCAAGCGGTCGAGTACCGCATCAGCAAGCGTTACAGCCTGACGCCTGGCGTGCGGGTGCAGGTTGAGCAGTTGCCGCTCGAAGCGGCGTGATGGATTGGCACTTTTGACGGGGGAACAGGCCAATGAACGAAGCATTCCAAGACACTCGACAGGCGCTGCACGTGGCGTACCTCGTTCTGTCGCTGCCGCCGCGCCAGAAGGCGCCGTTCCGAAACATGCTGATTCGGATCATCGAAGCCATCGACAAGCCGACGAAGGCGCAGGAAGCATGGCTGAACGAACTGCGCGGGCCGCAGGGCGAGTATGACCCCGACCGGCTGACGCTCGAGGAATTCCGGACACAGTGCGCCATGATCACGGACGCAGCACACACCAGGTTGCCCGCGCCGGAATATGCCGCGGTGCTCGCGCGCTTCGCGCACGACGACCAGAAGGTGGCCGGAATCAACGCTCTGGCGGTATGGTCGCGGAAGTCGAGCGGCATTACCGCCGTTGCGCTGCTGCGGGATCTCGCCGCGTGGAATTACCTGCCGCGAACGAAGCGCGAGGGCGCATCGATTCGGGATCTGGCCGAACAGCACAAGGTGACGAAGGACAAGGCGTTCCGCGCTGCGAAGTGGATGGCGGGGCGCTTCGCCGAGCTGGAAAATCTCGCAGTCGCGCGACTCGAAACCGGGTTCGTGCTTCACGGCGTTGTGCCGCCAGCAAACCGTCCCACGTGCGAGTTCGCCCAATCCGTTGCAGCGTAAGGACTTCGAAGGAAAAATCCCTTGCAGTTTTGCGACAAAGCACCTAAGATTCGCCAATACTCACCGCGAGTACACCCAAAGCCCGCCCAGCGCGGGCTTTTTGCATTGGTGGATCGAAACCACACGAGGCTGCCAACAGCCAAGAACTGCGGCAGGCATCTCATGTAGTGACGCTCAGTGTTATGCGTGTTCCATCTCGCGCTGTGCCGCGAGCGCCAGGAACGCCGAGCGCGACATATGGCGCTTCTCGGCCACAGCGTCGATTTGATGTACGAGACGCTCGGGCAGGCTGATGTTCAATCGAATCGCCTTGCTGCTGACCTTCGACAGATCGATGTCGACGAACATCCAGCAGCCCGAGCCGTCATCCACTTCGTGCGCGTGCAGCTTGTGGATGTCGTAGGTCGGGGCCGGGATCGCTTCGGCGCTGTCTTCGTACATAAGCTCGACGGCTTCCTGAGCCATGCGCTCGAGTTCGTCGAGCGTATCGGCTGCGGTGTGCACGCCCGGAAGATCCGGGAACGCGGCGCCGAAGGCGCTATCGCCTTCTTGCCACACGTAGATCGGATATTTCATTCGCTTCTCCAGTCAATGCCCGCTTGCTTGAAGATCGAGCGGGCGGTGCCAATCGGCATGTCCTTTTTCGGGTGCGGGACGATCACCACTCGACCGTTCTCGTGCCGAAATTTGTGGTGGCTGCCTCGCACCGACACTTCGGTGAACCCGGCGGCCTTCAGTCGTTTGATGATGTCTGCGCTTGTCATGTGTGTAACTTTACACAATACACAATGTTGTGTAAAGATATTTTGCGCAGGTTGACGCGTATCGGTTGATTCGCCCGTCAGGGCACAGACCATAACGCCGCGTCGCTGCCCGGGCCAGCCGGCCAGTGTCCGATCCCTTCTCGAAATAACCCCGGCAGCGCGCCACATGTCGCCACCCGTACCTCCTGCGGGGAAACGAGCGGTGGGGGCGCGTGGATGTACCGATTTCAGCATCACCCCTATTTTTCCCGTCTATGAAAAAGCCTGCTCAACTCGCGATCGTCTACCGGTCGACGGATGAGCTGGCCGCGTACGAGAACAACGCCCGCACGCACAGCGCGGCGCAGATCCAGCAGATCCGTGAGTCGCTTGCTGAGTTCGGCTGGACGAATTCCGTCCTGATCGCCCACGGCGGGATCCTCGCCGGACACGGCCGCATTGAGGCGGCTGTTGGAATGTGGGAATCGGGCGAGAACATCGCCATGTGCCCGAAGCCATTCGAAGTGCCGACGGTCGACCTGTCGCACCTCGACGCGGCGCAGCGGCGTGCGTACATCCTTGCAGACAACAAGCTGGCCGAAAACGCCGGTTGGGACGCGGACCTGCTCGCGGCGGAACTGACCGACCTGAAGGACGACGGCTTTGACCTGTCGGTGATCGGCTTCAGCGATGCTGAGCTGCGCGAACTATTCGCCGAACCCGGCGAGCCCGGGCCGGGCGGCGAAGGGTCGCTGGCCGAACGATTCATGGTGCCGCCGTTCAGCACGCTCGATGCCCGCGCGGCGGCGTGGCAAGACCGCAAAGACGCATGGCTGGCGCTGGGCATCCAGTCTGAGGTAGGGCGCGACGCACCAGCATACGGCGATGCCAGCGAGACGCAGAAAGCGGCACGCGGCGCCCCGGCGCAGCATCGCACCAGCGTGTTCGACCCGGTGCTGTGTGAGCTGACCTATCGCTGGTTCTGTCCGGACGGTGGCACAGTGCTCGACCCCTTCGCCGGCGGCAGCGTGCGCGGCATCGTCGCCGCGCGCCTCGGACGGCGGTACGTCGGCATGGAACTGCGCGACGAGCAGGTGGCCGCCAACCGCGAGCAGCTTCACCTGATTGCGCCGGACGATCCGGCGCCAGCGTGGCAGGTGGGCGACAGCCGCCACATCGGCAAAGCACTGAAGGACGTCGCCGCCGACTGCCTGTTCTCGTGCCCGCCCTACGCGGACCTCGAGCGCTATTCGGACAGGCCGGAAGACCTGTCCACGATGAAGTACCCCGAATTCCTTGCGGCGTACCGCGAAATCGTCGCGGGCGCGGCGACGCTGCTGAAGCCCGACCGATTCGCCTGCTTTGTGGTGGGCGACGTGCGGGCGCGCAGCGGCGCGTATCGCAATTTCGTGTCCGACACGATTGCCGCCTTCCTCGACGCCGGGCTGACCCTCTACAACGAGGCGATCTTGCTCACTGCATTGGGCAGCGCGCCTATCCGCGCGGGCAAGCAGTTCGCCAGCAGTCGCAAGCTCGGCAAGGTGCACCAGAACGTGCTGGTGTTCGTGAAGGGCGACTGGAAGAAGGCTGTCGCTGCCTGCGGTGAGGTAGACATGACGGACGTTCAATTTCCCGATCCGGATGAGTGATCTGGGGCTGTCCCCAGCGGTTCTGAAATAACACCCCATGCAAGACGGGCCGGGGGCTCGTCGATAGGAG
This sequence comes from Pandoraea sp. XJJ-1, assembly GCF_026802345.1. Classification (NCBI taxonomy): domain Bacteria; kingdom Pseudomonadati; phylum Pseudomonadota; class Betaproteobacteria; order Burkholderiales; family Burkholderiaceae; genus Pandoraea; species Pandoraea sp. XJJ-1. The sequence continues at coordinate 3,655,749 of NZ_CP113827.1, read as the reverse complement.
GCCCCGATGGCTCGACTGTGCGGGGCGAAAACCCGCTCGGGCGCGACCTGTAAGAACGGGGCCATGGCCAACGGGCGGTGCCGGATGCATGGCGGGAAAACGCCCCAGACAAACCAGAACGCGGCCAAGCCGGGTTCGCTATACAGCAAATACCTCACGCCGGAAGAACAAGCTCAGTTCGATCAGATCGAGCTGGGCCGCGTTGATGACGAATTGCGGCTGACTCGCATCCGCCTGGCACGCGCACTGGGTCAGGAGCAGGAAAAAGGCGGAACGCTCGAGGTCGATTCCGCAGTGAAGCGTCAGGGAGGTGGCCCGCAGGTCGCCGCAGCCGAATTGCACACAAAGCGCCGTGATTACGTGGGCATCATCGATCGCTTGACCGCTCGCATCGAATCACTTGAGCGTACTCGTGCTGAACTCATGAAGGACGCGCCGCCGGGCGGTGACGATGACCTGACGCGAGATGATACGGTCATTCTTAAACCTGATGAGCCGATCCCCGAAAATCCAGTCGTCTAACGTCGCGCTCACGCCCAAGCAGGCAAACATCTTTGCGTGGGGCTGGCAGCCAGAGGCGCGCTTCCGTGACGCGGTTTGCGGCCGTCGTTTTGGCAAGACGTTCCTTGGTGCGAAGGAAATGCGACGAGCGGCCAAGCTGGCCGTGAAGTGGAACGTCTCGACAGACGATGAAATCTGGTACGCCGCGCCAACGTTCAAGCAGGCGAAGCGAGTTTTCTGGCGTCGGCTGAAAAAGGCGATCCCGCCGGGCTGGCGGTTTGGCAAGCCGAATGAGACCGAGTGTTACATCACGCTGACGTCGGGCCATGTGATTCGGGTCGTCGGACTCGACGCCTACGACAACCTCCGAGGCTCGGGCCTGTTCTTCGTTCTGGTCGACGAGTGGGCAGATTGCCCGTATGAGGCTTGGGAAGAAGTCCTGCGGCCCATGCTTTCGACTTGCCGCTATTACGTGGATGGCATCGAGCGTCGCGGCGGTCATGCCTTGCGCATCGGGACGCCCAAGGGCTTCAATCACTGTTATGACACGTACCTCGCTGGTCAGGGACGCGAGCCGGATCACAAGAGTTGGTCCTACACGTCGGTGCAGGGCGGAAACGTGCCACCCGAGGAAATTGACGCAGCCCGGCGCAGCATGGATCTGCGCACGTTCCGTCAGGAATACGAAGCCAGCTTCGAGAACTACCAAGGCGTCATTTACTACTGCTTCGATCGCCGCCTGAATCATACGGACGAGACGATTCGCCCCGGCGACGAGTTACACATCGGCATGGATTTCAACGTCGGCAAGATGGCCGGAATCGTCCACGTCGTTCGTGGGGATCTGCCTCGCGCTGTAGACGAACTGGTAGACGTATTCGATACGCCGGCGATCATCGAGAAAATCGCGCAGCGATACGCCGGGCACAGGATCGTGGTCTACCCAGATGCGTCGGGTGACAACCGCAAGACGAGCAACGCCAGTCAGTCTGATATCGCGCTGCTGAAGAAGGCGGGATTCACCGTCGTTGTAAATGCTACCAACCCTGCCGTCAAAGACCGTATCAACAGCATGAACGCGATGCTTTGTAACACCTACGGCGAGCGCAGATTGCTCGTCAACACGAAGAAGTGCCCAAAATATACGCAGGCGCTTGAGCGACAGGTTTGGGACGAGAAGGGGCAGCCAGACAAGACCGCTGGCTTTGACCACCCGAACGATGCTGGCGGCTACCTCATCGTGAAGCGCTGGCCGATTGTGAAACAGACTGTCACGGTTCAACCGCTGGCCGCATAACGAGACTCTCAGCATGTCCAACGTTCGCACCCCGTCCGCTGTAGTTGCCGACGCGGCCGAGGATCTCGCCCTGATTGCCGCCTTGATGGGCGGCACGCGTGGAATGCGCGCCGCGGCCAAGAAGTATCTGCCGCAGTGGCCGAACGAGGCGGACAACGCTTATGACGCACGCTTGAGCACTGCGACGCTTTTCCCCGCGTTCCCGCGTACGGTAGAGGTGCTGGCCGCAAAGCCGTTTTCGCGGCCGATAACGCTCGGCGACGACATCCCATCGCGCATCAAGCAATGGTGCGAGGACGTCGACCTTCAGGGCCGCAACCTGCACAGCTACGCCGCGTCGCTCGCCGACGCAGTGCTCGCCGAAGGCATGGCCGGCATCCTGGTCGATCACCCGACGAAGGAGAAGGGTGTCAAGACGGTCGCAGATGAGCGGAAAGCGGGTCTGAGGCCGTACTTCGTGCACATCCGAAAAGGCGACATCCTCGGGTGGCGCTCGGTGCGTATCAAGGGGGTCGAAACGCTTACGCAACTGCGGCTGCTCGAGCGGGTGACGGTTGAGGATGGGCCATTCGGCGAGAAGCAGATCGAGCAAGTTCGCGTGCTGTACATCGGGAAGTGGGAAGTCTGGCGCGAGACAGAAAAGGTCGACGAGCAGGGTGACAAGGTGTGGGCTGTCCACACAACGGGCACCACGACTCTGAGGCGCATACCCTTTATCGTCGTGTACGGCAAGCGGACGGGTTTTATGACCGCCGTGCCGCCGCTGATGGAACTCGCACACGCGAACGTCGAGCACTGGCAGTCGAAGAGCGACCAGCAGACCATTCTGCATGTCGCGCGCGTTCCGATTCTTTTCGGCAAGAACCTTGGCGACGCGCAGATCGTGGTCGGTGCTTCCACGGCAATCAAGGCCGACTCAGCCGACGCCGACCTGAAGTTCGTCGAGCACACCGGGAAGGCCATCGAGGCCGGTCGGCTCTCGCTGCTGGATCTCGAAGACCGGATGCGCCAGGCTGGCGCCGAATTGCTGGTCATCAAGCCTGGCAACGTGACCGAGGTCCAGACGCTCGCGGACAACGAGCAGGGCATGTGTGCCTTGCAGCGCATCGCGCACGACGAAGAAGACGCGATCGACGCGGCGCTTCAGTTGATGGCTGAATGGGTCGGTGAGGCACAGGGCGGCCACGTCACGATCTATAAGGAATTCGGTGCAGCAACCCTCGCGCAGGCATCGCTCGAGCTGCTGCGCGACATGAACATTGATGGCACGTTCTCTGATGAATCGCTGTTCCGAGAGGCGCAGCGGCGCGGCGTGATCAGCCCGGAATTGGACTGGAACGCCGAGAAGACCCGCATTGCCGCCAACCTCAAGCGCCCTGGCGCACCAGTGATCCAAGACTGAGCGGGCGCGTGTCACACGATTTACCGAAGGCCCCTGGCATCGCGCCCGGGGCCTTTTTCATTGCCTGTCCGGCGGACGCCGACTGGCGCACCGCGGCGGATGCCGCATTGAATTGAGGGCGGATGCCCGAGGAAAGCCACCATGCCATTCAAGTACGACGCTGAAGGAAACATCGTCACGCAGGAAGTCAACGGCCAGAAGCTGCCTGTCTTCGTCAACGCTAGCGGCGGTGAAGCGCCGTTCGACGCTGACGCAACGGTCGGGAACATTTCACGGCTCAACGGCGAGGCCAAAAGCCACCGCGAGCGAGCCGAGAAGGCGGAAGGCACTCTGAAGGCGTTTGAGGGCATTGGTGATCCCGCTGCTGCTATCGCCGCGCTGGAAACGGTCAAGAACCTGAACGACAAGAGGCTGGTGGACGCCGGCGAAGTCCAGAAGGTGAAGGACCAGGCGATCGCATCCGTTCGCGCCGAGTTTGAACCCGTCGTCAAAGAGCGAGACTCGCTGAAGACGGCGCTTTTCGACGAGAAGATCGGGGGTGCTTTCGCGCGCTCGAAATTCATCGGCGAGAAGGTCGCCATCCCGGCGGACTTCGTTCAGGCGTCGTTCGGTAAGCACTTCGCCATCGAGGACGGGAAGATTGTGGCGAAGGACGCGAGCGGCAATCAGCTATTCAGCCGCACCCGCCACGGTGAACCTGCCGATTTCGAAGAAGCACTCTCGATCCTGATCGATGCCCATCCACAGCGGGACAGCATCCTGAAGGGTTCGGGTGCAAGCGGCGGCGGTGCGAGTGGCGGCGGCAACGGTGGCGGCAGTGGCAAACGCACGATCACGCGTTCTCAGTTCGAGGGCATGGGGGCGGCCGAGCAGGCAGCCGCCGCGCGCGACGCGAACGTGACGATCACGGACTGATCGGTCCGAATCCCAACTGAAGGCCGCCCAGGGCGGCCGTTTTCGTTTGAAGAGGCTCATACACATGAAGCGTTTCCTTTCCACCCTGCGCCGCACGGCGCTGGCCACGATCGCAATTGCAGTCGTGGTCTACCCGATGGCGACCATGGCAAAGGTCGCTTCCAAGCTGTTCGAGTTCATGGGAGGCGCTGCCGCCTTCCCCGTCAAGGGCGGTGGCATGGTTCTCGGGGCAAACACCCTCACTGGCCTCATCCCCACGATCTATGAGGCGCTGGACGTCGTCTCGCGCGAGCTGATCGGTATGATTCCCGCCGTTTCGCGGAACAGTTCCGGCGGTCGAGCGGCGCTCAACGAGTTGATCACGATCCCGATCGCCCCGCCTGGTCAGCTGGAAGACAACACGCCGGCCGTTACTGCCCCGAACTCCGGCGATTCGAACATCGGCAACGTGCAGATGACCATCAGCAAGTCGAAGCATGTACCGATTCGCTGGAATGGTGAAGAGCAGAAGGGCATGAACAACGCCGGCACCTACGCTGGCGTGCTGATGAATCAGTTCGCGCAAGCTTTCCGCACTCTCGGCAACGCGGTCGAGGTCGATCTCGCCACGACTGCATATCAGAACGCATCTCGTGCCTACGGTACGCCTGGTACGGCCCCGTTCGGCACCGCCGGTGACCTGTCGGACATCGCCCAGGTGCGCAAGATCCTCGACGACAACGGCGCGCCGCAGATCGATCTGCAACTGGCCCTCGGGTCGTCGGCGATCGCCAACCTGCGCGGTAAGCAAAACGTCCTGTTCAAGGTGAACGAATCCGGCACCGACGAACTGCTGCGCCGGGGCATGATCGGCGAGCTGGAAGGCATGGCCATCCGCAACTCGGCGGCCATTAAGCCGATCGCGAAGGGCACCGGGGCGAGTTATACCACCGACACGGCCGGCTATGCCGTCGGCGCCACCCAGATCAACCTGATCACCGGCACCGGCACGGTGCTGAACGGCGACACGGTGACCTTCGCGGGCGACGCGAACAAGTACGTTGTGGCAAGCGGCGTGACGGCCCCCGGCGTGGTCACGATCGCGGGCCCGGGCCTGCTGCAAGCTATCCCGGCGTCGGCTACCGCCGTCACTGTGGGCGCGACGGCGACGTCGAACCTCGCTTTCAGCCGCTCGGCGATCCAACTGATCACCCGTGCCCCCGCAATGCCGGTTGGCCCGGACGGTAAGGCGATGGACATGGCGGACGACGTCATCCAGGTGACCGACCCGGTCACTGGGATCACGTTTGACGTGGCCGTCTACCGCCAGTTCATGCAACTGGTCTACCACGTGCGCTTGGCATGGGGCACGCAGGCCATCAAGCAGAACCACATCGCCGCGCTGCTCGGGTAATCCCGCGCGACGCGTTCCGCAATTGACCGGGGCAAGCGGCGCTTGCCGCGGCCCCGGCCCACACTGGAGTGACCATGCAACTCGAAACCGTCAAAGTCGTCTCGCCTGTGTCCGACGACAACCCGCACGGCTACATCGTGATCAACAAGACGGACCTCACCGACGAGCACGAGCTTTTCGACGAGGACGGCGCGAAAAAGGAACCGACCGCCAAGGCGCTCAACGTCGAGCAGTTGAAAGCAGCGCTCACCGAGAAGGGCATCGCCATTCCGGACGGCGCGAAGAAGGCGGACCTGCAGACACTGCTCAACAAGGCCAGCGAAGGCTAAACCATGCTCACCGACGCGCAACTGACTGATGTTCGCCGGTTCATGGGCTACCCGCTCGCGGGCACGACCATGCCGATCACGAACGATCAGGACATCGTCTACGGGCGCTTCGGGATGGTGGTCATGTCGCTGCATCAGCGGTTGACGACGCTGTCGGCGAGCGAAGAAGCTGTGATGGTGAACACCTACCTGACGTCGCTTTACACGTTGGAGGTTGCGGTTCCTGCGACCGGCGACAACCTTGATACGCAGCAGGCGGCTGTCTGGAAGCACAACCCCAACGAGATGCGGGATCGCCTGGCGCTGTTCGACGAGTGGCGGCGCCGATTGTGCGCCTTCGTCGGCTTCGCGCCCGGCCCGATGCTTGGCCCGGGCGGTTCGACGATCTCGCTCGGCCGCGCCTGACGGTACACGATGGACGCAACCACCCTTCAAAACCGCATCTACGCCGGCTACGCTCAGGCCGCCAAGCGCCTGGGGCTGACATATGCGCAGTATCGACCCGCTTCCGCTGCGAACCCCTTGGCAGTGCAGCAGGGCACTCTGCTTGCGGCGCTCAACGCCGAGGACATGACCTACGGCAAGCCGAATCGGTACGGTAACCCTGTCTGGTACGGCTTGTTCGACGGCAGGCTGACCCAGGCCGGCGACTATCTCGTCGGCGCGGGTGGGACATTCTTCATCGCCAGTCAGCAGTTGCACCTGCCCATTCAGTGCGTCGAGTGCAACGTCACAGTGCGCGTGTCCCGCGTGGCGACACCTGCGGGTGTGGGGGCGGTCGGCTACGGCGGCCCCTGCGGCGAGCCGGGCGCCGCGGGTGACAATTACCTGATCGGGGACGCGACGGGCGCGGGCTGGCCGGCGTCCATTCTGCTGTTCGGGCAGCGCGAGAAGTCCATCAGCGGCTTGCCTTCGTCGTCCCAGCAAATCGGCTGGCGCATCCTGTTGCCGAAGTCGGTACCGCAGTCGGTCATCATTCAGGCGTCCGACACCGTCTCGTGTAGCCTCGGTCGACGGTACGTCGTGCAGGGCGCCGAGCTTACGGACATGGGCTGGCGCCTGACAACCACGGAACTTCACGCGTAATGGCCGACCTCTCAGACGTCAGCAACCTGCTTGTTGCGCAGGTCGCGGCCTACCTGTACCCGAACGGCACAGCGAATCCAATCTCGCCCATCGCCGGGTGCGCCGTCAAGGTCTTTGCCGGGTGGCCACAGCCCGAGGCGATGCGCGAAGACTTCGCCAACAACATCGGGTATGTGTCCGTCTACCCGCTGCCGACCGAAACCGTTTTGCGCTCGACTGTTCGTGAGTGGGAAGTACAGTCCATCGCGGCGCCGACTGTCACCGTCGCGGTGAGCGACGTCACCGCGACGCTGGGCGGCACCGTGGCGGCATCGCAGAACGTCGCGGCGGTTGTCGATGGCAAGCCCTTCGTCTACGGCGTGCAGGCGACCGACACTTTGTCGGGGATAGCGACCGCTCTCGCCACGATGATCAGCGCGGACCAGCCGGCAACGTCGTCAGGCACCGGATTTACCGTGCCCGGCGCGCACTTGATCGAGGCGCGTGTCGGCACCGCTGGCACGATCATTCGCGAACTGCGCCGCCAGCGGAAAGGCTTTCAGATCACGGCCTGGGGTAATTGCTTCGATGTCCGCGACCGGCTAGGTATGGCAATCGATCAGGCGCTCGGGCCGCTCGTGCGCGCGACGCTGCCCGACGGCTCGCAGGCGATCTTTCATTACCAGAGCAGTCGGCAGGATGACACTCAGCAGAAGCAGCTAATTTACCGTCGCGATGTGATCTACGGCATCGACTATTCCACCACTCAGATTGACAACGCTTTCGGCGTCGTCGCCCCGCAGGCGTTCGTCGTCGGCGGCATCGACACGCTGGGAATCCCCACTTCGTGAGGCACTCATGAACCTCGTTGTTTTGCACGCCTTCGGCGAATACCAGAAGGGCGACCGAATCACCGACGTCGACAAGGTGGCGGCGGTACTCGACTCGGAACAGGCCGCTTGTGTCGTGAAGGTCGCGGCGACCGAAGAAGCCAGCACCGCCAAGCCGAAGAGCAGCAAGTAAGCCGCTCGATCACCCGCATTCTCAAGCCGCCTCCGGGCGGTTTTTTCGTTTCCGGAGGCACTCATGCCGGTTTTTCAAGAAGGCGCGCTGAATACCACCGCGCTGATCGTCCCGGACGTCTATGTCCAGATCCTGTCGCCGCGCAACACGCTCATCAACGGCCTGCCGACCAACATCCTCGGTGTCGTCGGGACGGCGCAATGGGGGCCGGTGAACTCGCCCACCATTGTCGGCGACATGCCCGGCTATGCGCAGAACTTTGGCGCTGTAATGGCCCGGAAGTACGACATGGGCACGCAGGTCGCACTCGCCGTCTTGCAGGGCGCCAACAACTTCCGTTGCGTACGCGTGACCGATGGCACGGACGTCGCCGCCAGCGCGGTGCTCGGTACGTCCCCGACCGACATCACCTTCACGGCCAAATACACCGGATCGCTGGGTAATAGCCTTGTGGTTACGCTGGGGACCGGATCGTCGGCGAACTCGTGGCGCGCTGTCGTGGCGATGCCCGGCCAGGTGCCCGAGGTGTTCGACAACATCACCGGAACCGGCGCAGCCCTGTGGGCGAACATCGCAGCGGCGATCAATTCGGGGCAATCCGGCCTGCGCGGGCCTTCGCAGTTCATTGTGGCAACGGCGGGAACCGGCGCGACTGCGCCTACGGCTGGTTCGACCACCCTCACAGGCGGTACCGATGGCGCCGCCACGATCACGAGCGCGACGCTGCTCGGCGTGGATACGACGCCGCGTAAGGGCATGTATGCGCTTCGCAACACGTTTGCCAGCGTGGCGCTGCTGGCGGACTGCGACGACACGACCAGTTGGACGACCCAAGTGGCATTCGGCCTGTCCGAAGGCATCTACATGATCGCCGTCGGCCCGGCCGGCGACACGATTTCGAACGCTGTGTCGACGAAAGCGTCTGCTGGCATCGACTCGTACGCGATCAAGCCGCTCTTCGGCGACTGGATCTACTGGCAGGACACGGCCAACAACGTCACGCGCCTGGTATCGCCGCAAGGCTTGAGCGCGGGGCGACTTGCCAACTTGTCCCCCGAACAGTCGAGTCTGAACAAGCCGCTGTATGGCATCGTCGGCACGCAGAAGTCGATGCAGAACCAGGTCTATTCGAGCGCTGAACTACAAGCGCTCGCGCAGGCCGGTATCGACGTCATCACCAATCCCATTCCGGCCGGCAACTCGTTCGGCGCGCGGATCGGGCACAACGCGAGCAGCAATCCGGTCGTCAACGGCGACAACTACACGCGGATGACGAACTATCTTGCCTACACGCTGAACAGCGCCATGGGCATTTTTGTCGGTAAGTTGCAGTCGACTCGCGATAACGACCCCCTGAAGCGGCAGGCCGGATCGACCATCAGTTCGTGGCTCGAAAGCATGAAGGGCGACGGCGACAAGATCGGGATGATCGACGACTACTCGGTGCAGTGCGACAGCAAGAACAACACGCCGAATCGCATCGCGCTCGGGTACCTGCAGGCCGACGTGAAGGTCCGATACCTGGGCGTCGTCGAGAAATTCATCGTCAACCTTGAAGGCGGCCAATCGGTCACCGTAACGCGCCAGAGCACGCAGCCGGCGTAAGGCGTCACGTGTGGCGGATAGGTCAGGCCGACCGAAAAGCGCGCGTCCTGGGCGCGCCCGCCGCCGCACACCTCATTTCCCAGGCATCCGCAGGTGATATTCATGAATGATTTCCTTTCGCCGCTCGTTACTGCGGTGGACGGCGAACCGCGCGCATCGACTGTGGTGATCGCCTCAGGCTTGGGGCAGCCTCACGCCAGCGTGATTAAACTGGTTCGACGCCATGCCACAGCCCTCGACAGCCTAGGAAGGGTCGGATTTGAAATCCAATCCTTTGCGACGCGTGGCGGGACGCAATCTCGCGAAGTGGCGCTGCTCAACGAACACCAGGCCGCGCTATTGATCTCTTTGATGCGCAATACCGAGCGCGTCGTTGATTTTAAGGTTGGCCTCATTCGCGAGTTCTATCGGATGCAAGACGAGCTGGGGCGCCGCGAGCAGACGCTGTGGCAGCAGATGCACGCGCTCATCGCGAAGGAAGTTGAGTCGAAGGTGCGTGCGTCCTTCGGGTCCCGCCTCATGCTCGAGCGACGCCGTGAAATCCCCCGGTTTGACGCCGAGCGTGACCGGTTGAACGCTCAATTGCAACCGTCCCTGCTTACACACTGACCCGGCCTCGCGCCGGGTTTTCGCTTTCTGGCCTGCCGCGCGCGGGCCTTTTTCATTTCGGAGCACGCCATGCCCGTGAATGGCTTCAACGTAGGCCGCGACGTGTCGGTCGATATCAACACGTCGACCGGCCCGCTGAATTTCGGCCTGATCACCAAGTTCACTGCCAAGCAGGACATCACCGACAAGAAGGTGAAGGGCCTGGACGGCATCACGCGCCATGTGCGCTTCCCGGACGGGTGGTCCGGCACGTTCGACATCGAGCGGCAGGGCCCCGAACTCGACGACTTCTTCGCCCAGTCCGAAGACAACTACTACGCGGGCGTCGATGAGCAGGGCGGCACGATCACGGAAACCGTTACCGAAGTGTCGGGTGCGGTGTCGCAGTATCGCTTTCTCGGGGTGCTGCTGAAGTACGACGACGCAGGTGACTGGTCGGGCGACGATACCGTGAAACAGAAGGTCTCGTTCGTGGCGTCGCGCCGCGTCAAGGTGTCTTGATATGACGAAGCTCACTGTGAATACGGGGACCCCGAGCGACGAGGTCGTGCGGGCAGCCGTTGCCGAACACTCGGTGCAGGACGCGACGGGGCGCACGCTGCTCCTGCGCAAGCCCGGCATCCTCGCGCAATATCGGCTCATCGAGGCTCTCGGGGACTCGGCGAAGAACGAGGCCTACATGGGCATGGTCATGCCGCTGCTTTTCGTCGGCGCGATCAATGGCGACGCGGTGCCACCATTGCGCACGAAGAGCGAGGTGGAGGCACTGATTCAACGCTTGGATGATGCTGGCGTCGAAGCCGTCATGCTTGGCGTACAGGCGCACTTCGCGCGCCAGGATCCGGAGGCGGACCGCGAAGCGCTAAAAAAATAGTCAGGGCCACGCCGATCCGCGAGGCACTCTGGCTCGTCAAGAACGGCGTGCCCTTCGACGTCGCTTTTAGCGTCGACGACGCCACGCGCGCTGGCTGGTCCATCATCTTCAGCGAGATGGAAGGGCACGTTTTCAACTTCCGGACGATGGAATTCGAGCAGCCGAGGTCGTGATGAAGGAATTCGGTGATCTGGCGTCGTTCGCGGCTCATCTCGGTGCGATGGCCACCGTCGTCGACCGCAGTCTGCATCAAGGCCTGAAGAAGGTCGCGGTCGTGATCGAAAAGCGTGCTGAAGCCAAATTCGGTGATTATCAATCCGGCGTTGGCCCGTTCCCCGCATGGGCGCCCCTTGCAGAGTCGACGAAAGCAGAACGAGTTGCGAGCGGGTTCACCCCAGATGACCCGCTGTTGCGCTCTGGCAGCCTGCGCGACTCGGTCGAACATCAGGTTTCGCATCTTGAAGCGATTATCGGATCGCCCGATGACCGAATGGCCTGGCAGGAACTCGGCACGGATAAGATCCCGCCGCGGCCGGTGCTTGGCCCGGCGGCCGTTGAATCGAGAAAGGAAATCGAGCGAATTGTCGCCGGCGCTGCTGTGAGCGGGCTGCTGGGCGGCGACGTAATGGCGGGCGTGCTGGCGAAGACCTACGAGGGTTGATTGCCGAAGCTTGCGAGCACTAAGAAGGCCACGACCAGCAGAACCGGCGCCCAAAGCCACCACATCAGAATCGCGAAGACGAGCCACTTCAACAGCGACCCCGCCCACGAGCCCGAAACTCGGTCCGCGCGTTCACGGCGGACCTTTGGGTATTGGACGAAGCTGAACCGATCAGCGGCCCATTCCTGCATCCGATAGAGAATCTTTCCCATGTTTGAAGCCTATTCGATTGGCATCCGCGTTCGGCTGGTCAATCTGGCCACGCAGGGGCTGACGTTGCTGGGTAAGGACATTCTCAAGACGCACGGCCAAGCGGTCCAGCTCGAAAAGCAACTCAACGCGCTGAAGCTTGCGGGGGCGGGTTTTGCCGCGATGAAAATCGGCGACGGCATGCTCGGCTCGCTCGGAAAAACTCTTGAGGTGTCCAAGGAGTATACGCGACAGCTTTCCCTGATGGGAGCATCGGGGATGTCGCAGAAGGAAATCGCGGAGGCGACCGGAGCGGCATGGAAGACGTCCAAGGACGTACTCACGAGCAGTGCGGCCGAAAACCTGTCGGCCATCCGCGAACTGCGGTCCGTCTTTGGTACCGATCACATGCACGAAGCCTACGGCATTCTGCCTGTGGTGCAGCGCACGCGCGCAGTGATGGAAGCCCTGAGTGGCAAACCGCAAGAGCACGTCGCCTTCGATATGGTCAAGGCGATCGAGCTGCGCAATACGGGCGTGATGAGCATGGAAACCATGCAGCGCAACGCCGACATGATGGCCAGGACGCTGATGGCATTTGGCGGCACGCTGAATGTGCACGACTACCACATGGCACTCAAGACGGCGAAGACGTCCGGGATGCGTCTGGACGACGATTTCGTCTACAAGTACCTGCCGACGCTGATGCAGGAGGTCAAGACGGGCAGCGGCGGCGCGCAGTCCGCCGGTACGATTCTTGAGACCATGCGCCGCGCGATCGCGGGCGGCCGGATCCCCGAGAAGATGATCGGCAACTGGCTCGATGCTGGGCTGGTCAATGCGAATGGCGTCGGGCGGGGTGGGGCGGGCAATCGCCACATCAAGCCGGGGTCGATCGTCGGCACGGAACTGTTTCTGTCGAACCCGTTCGAGTGGGCAACCACGATTGCACGCCCGGCGATCGAGAAGCTGATGAAGACCCGCAACGTCGGCTTCGATACGGCCACGGCGATGCTCTTCGGCGATCGGAACGCAGAGTTCGGCGTTTCGACGCTGATCAAGAAGGCCGCTCAATTCGAGCGTGACCGCAAGCTGGTCGAGTCCGAAGGCAACAGCATGGACACGTACCAGAAGCTGCTGAAAACGAACCCTCAGTTGGCATCCGGCGCGATGCATAAGCAGTGGGAAAACGTCCAGGCACGGCTTGGATATGAAGTGCTGCCGCGCCTGATCCCCTACATGATCAAGTTTGCGGATTCGCTCGACGGCATTTCCCAGTGGATGCAGCGCAACGGCGCAGCAACGAAGACGATTGTCCTCGGCTTTGCCGGTGTTGCCGTTGCGCTTTCTGTGCTTGGGCGTGTGCTGATGACTGCTGGAATCATCAAGTTCCTCGGCCTGGGGCCTATCATCGGGCGATTTTTCGGTGTTCTCGGAACCGGGCTGATGTGGCTCGGCAGAGCGCTCCTGATCGCCGGTCGCGCGCTGCTTCTCAACCCCATCGGTCTCGCCATCACGGTAATCGCCGCCCTCGCATACGCACTCTGGCGGAATTGGGATGACGTCGCGCCGAAGCTGACGGCCGCATGGGAAACCATAAAGTCGTCGCTTGGCGCCGTGGCCGATTGGATTGTCTCGAAATGGAAATGGGTGAAGTCGCTATTGCCATTCGGCGGTGACGACAAGGAATCGACTTCCCCGGCGGCGCCGGGAACGCCAAATGCGCCGAGCGTCGACGGCGTCCGGTACGAGAGCCGCCATATCGCAACCCGCGATCAGGGGCAGCGTCCACTTCAGGCGAAGCTCTTCCTGACCGAAAGCGGCCGGCGCGAGATTGCTTCAAGCACTTCCGCAATTCAGGCGCGGGAAGTGTCTCGTCCGCTCGGCTCTGGCATGTACGACGTCGGTCTCGGGCTGCCCCCGGTCGGCATGAAATACGCAAAATGACACCTGACACTGTTCTCATGCTCGGCGACTTCAGCTTTACGCGCCTTGAGGTCCCTGAAAGCATCCGCTTTGGCGGCCCGCAGGCGCTGGTCGTGCACAAGATGGTCGGCGGCGTGCGGCACGTTCAGGCAATGGGCGACGATCCGGAGCCGTTGTCATGGTCGGGCCTGTTTTTCGGTTCCAATGCACTCGATCGCGCGCTGTACCTGAAGACGTTGAAAGAGTCCGGCCAGGAACTCGAGCTGATCTGGTCCGAGCTGTACTACCTGGTCGTCATCCGCGAATTCACGGCAGACTTCGAGCGCTGGCACCAGCTGCCGTACCGCATCACGTGTGAGGTCGTGGAAGACCTGACGCGCTCGGTGCGCGACGTGCCGGACGCGGGCATCGACGCTCTCGTGAGTGACGACATGCTGTCGATCGGCGGCCTCTCTGACCTGGTCGGCGACGGTCCGCTGTCCGCGCTGGTAGGTGGCCTCAACACGGCAATCGGTCAGGTGTCGAGCTTCGCCAAGGCCGCGCAAAGCACCATCAACGGGGTGCTACAACCGCTCAATGCGGTGCGCTCGCGGGTTCAGACGTTGATTGCGTCGACGAACAACACGCTGCTCAACGTCACGACACTGGGCGGCATTCTGCCGAACAACCCGATTTCTCAGAATATCGCGCGCTTGACTCAGCAAGTGACCGCTGCAACGCAATTACCGGTGTTGGCTCAGCTCAACACCGTGGTCGGGCGTCTCGGCAAGAACCTCGGCACGATCAACGCAGGAACGAAGAGCCTGACCCTCGCTGGCGGCAATCTCTATCGCGTGGCCGCCAACGAGTATGGCGACGCGATGGGGTGGACGACGGTCGCTGCGGCAAACGGCATTACGGATCCGGTGCTGAACGGCGTTAACTCGGTGAAGATCCCGCCGTACAACGTGCCCACGGGGGGCGTGTTCAATGCGTAGCCTCAACCAGGTGCCCATGGCGGCTACCGCCACCCAGGCGCGAGGGGCCGTAAAGTTGAATGACACGCTGATCACGGGCTGGGTGAGTTGGGAAGCTGAATCGAACGGTTTCTACTCAGCGGACACCTTTCGGGTGACGTTCGTTGCCGACATGCTGCCAAGCGACCGCGACGCGCGCTGGTTTTCCGAGCAGGAAGACATGTTCGTCGAGTTGTTCGGCGGGTACGTTGACGATCCCGACAGGTATGAGTTGACGGACCTTGTCAGCGAACTGTACGGCCGCGTCGACGATATCGATTTCGACATCGTGGCCGGCACGATCGAGCTGGTCGGGCGCGATCTCACGTCGGTATTCATCGACGCCAAGACAACCGAGAAGTGGCCGAACCTGACCGCGTCGCAGATCGCCACCCAGCTCGCGCAGCGTCGTGGCCTTAAGCCGGTGGTCACTGCGACGAGCGCCAAGGCGGGCAAGTACTACGAGATCGATCACGTCAACTTGACCGATCAGCGTAGTGAGTGGGACTTGCTGGCATATCTCGCGCACATTGAGGGGTTCGTCGTGTACGTCAAGGGCAAGGAACTGCACTTCGAGCCGAAGACAGATCCCGATGCGACGCCCTATCTGATTCAGTGGGTTCCGCCGGACGACACGAAGGGCTACCCCGAAGCGAATGTCGTGGACATGAAATTCAGTCGTGCGCTGACAGTGTCCCGGGGCATCCAGGTTGTGGTGCGGACGTGGAACGCCAAGCAAAAGAAGGGCTTCACGGTGTCGTACCCGAACAAGGGCAAGACGACACAGGCGGGCAAGGCGAAGCCATTCGGCGGCGCACAGATCTACAGCTACACGATTCCAGGCCTGACACAAGAGCAAGCGCTGGAACGCGCCCAGAAGATCCATGCGGAACTCATCGCGCACGAGATGAAGCTTCAGATTTCCCGCATGCCTGCCGACTCGATCCTCGGGGTCACAACGATGGTCGAGGTTGCCGGTACGGATACGGCCTGGGACCAGAAGTATTTCCCGGACAGTGTCGTTCGTCGAATGAGCATGCCCGATGGCTATGTGATGTCGCTGAACGCCAAAAACCATGCCCCTGATTCGACGGTGACACTATGAACCCTCATGCCCTAGCGAACGCGATGCGCGGGCTGGCTCAGATTAATGCTTGCACGCGCTCGGAATCGCGCGACGGGACGATCAGCAGTTATGACCCGGATGCGCACTCGGTCAAAGTGCTTCTGCAGCCCGAGGGGGCGGAAACGGGATGGATCCAACTCGCGGCAGCAGCCGTCGGGGTAGGGTGGGGTGTGGTGTTCGCCCCGTCCATTGGGGACGCGGTCAAGGTCGATTTCGTCCTCGGCAACGCCGAGACGCCCGTTGCCGTGGCGCGATTCTTCAATGACGTCGACCAGGCGATGCCGGTGCCATCCGGTGAGTATTGGATGGTGCACAAATCCGGCGCGTTCATGAAGATGACGAACGACGGGAAGGTCGCGATCAACAGCTTGGTCGAGATCGATGCCACGGCGCCGACGATCATGATCCAGGCCACCGGGAATGTGAATGTGCAAGCCGGTGGCCAGGCAAACATCACCGCGCCGGCCATCAACATTGGCGCGGCGGGCCAATCGCTGCTTTCCATCATCACGTCAGCGTTCATGTCCCTGTTCAACGGCCACACCCATAACGAGACGGGGACGGTCACGGCTGCCCCGAATCAACAGATGGGCGCAGCGCACATGACGTCTACGGTCAAGGCATCCTGATGAGCGATTTGAATCACATGTGGGGCTCAGACCTTACCGTCTCGGCCTCGGGCGATTTGCAGCTAGTCGGCGGAGCCGACCAGACGCAACAGCGTATCTTGCGGCGCCTGATGACCAACCCGCGCGGCCCGGCCGTTGGCGGGACGCCGCCGGAACCCGGCGATTACATCTTTCATCTGGATTACGGGGCGGGCCTACCCCGCGAAGTCGGGCGCACGCTCGATGCCGGGCGCATCCGCGCCAAGATTCGCGGTCAGATCCTGCGTGAAGCCTCGGTTGCCCGCCGGCCGATCCCTGTGATCGATGTTCAAGCCATCGCGAGCGGGGTCAGCGTGTCGATTCGCTATACGGACGCGGCCACCGGCCAGCCCGCCACCCTCAGTTTCAACGTGAATCAATGACCATTTCCACGAAAGACTTCGTGACGCTGGTGCGCGAGCAGGTGACGGCCATTCAGGGCGCTGCTGCGGGGCTCGTAGACCTCACCATCGGCTCGACGCTGCGCGCGGTCGTCGAGGCGACCGCAGCCGTTGCCTTGTGGCTGCAATCGCTGATTCTGCAGTTGCTGGTCATCACGCGTGCGTCGACGTCGAGCGGTTCAGACCTTGATTCGTGGATGGCTGATTTCGGGGTGACCCGAATTCCCGCTGACCCGTCCAGCGGGCTCGTGACGTTCGCTCGGTTTACGCCGACGCTCAATGCGATCGTGCCGATCGGTGCGCGCGTGCAGACAGGGGACGGTACGCAGACGTTCGCGGTCACGCTGGATGCAACGAACCCAGCCTACGACGCGACTCAGAACGCCTATGTATTGGGCTCTGGTACGTCTTCCGTTTCGGTGCCTGTGCTCGCTCAAGTTGCTGGCGCGTCGGGCAATGTTGTTGCCGGTGCGGTGAACACGATCGTGCAGGGTATGCCGGGCATCGACACCGTGACCAACGCCGCAGCGTTTACCAACGGCGCCGATGCCGAGATCGACACGGCACTGCGCGCCCGCTTCGTCGCGTACATCGGCAGTCTGTCCAAGGCAACGAAGGCGGCGGTTCTGTATGCCGTGCTTTCGCTGCAACAGAACGTCAGCGCCACGGTCACCGAAAACCAGCAGCGCAGCGGGTTGGCGCAGCCCGGGTTCTTCTATGTGATCGTCGACGACGGCACGGGCAGTCCTTCGTCGACGCTGCTTGCGTCTGCGGCCAATGCGATTGAAGATGTGCGCCCGCTGAGCGTGACATACGGCGTGTATGGGCCCAATACGGTCATCGCCAACGTGGTCATGGCGATTGCGACCGCGAGCGGGTACGACCATGCTGCAACCGTCGCCTTAGTGACAGCGGCGATTCAGAACTACATCAACACGCTGGGACTCGGCGTGTCCCTGAGCTTCACGCGCCTCGCGCAGGTCGCGTACGCGGCGTCCGACGGCGTCACGAACGTTACTGGCGTCACGCTGAACGGCGGGACGTCGGACCTCGCTGCCACGTCGCAGCAGACCATCAAGGCCGGTACGGTGCAGGTGACGTGATGACGGGTGACCAACAGGACATGTTTCAGCGCCTGCGTGCGCTACTGCCGACGGCCTGGTTCCCGGGCGTTGCCGAGATCCTCGACGCGTTGCTGGCGGGCATCGCGTATGCCCTGAATTTCGCCTACTCGTTGTTGGCATATGCGAAGTTGCAGACGCGCATCGCCACGGCCACGGACGGCTGGCTCGACATGATAGCGTGGGACTTCTTCGGCGCTGCGCTAATGCGCGAGCCTGGGCAGTCCGATGATTCGTTCCGTATTCGGATCATCATCAACCTGCTGCGGGGGAAGGGAACCCGGCCGGCGATGGTCCAGGTGCTGAAGGATGTAACCGGGCAAGCGCCGATCGTCTTCGAGCCGAACCGGCCGATGGATATGGGCGCGCTGAACTCGCCAACGTCTGCCGGCTACTGCGGCGTCGCTCGGTTAGGCTCGATGGCCGTTCCCTACACGGCGATGATTACCGCGTTCCGCCCCGTCTCTACGGGCGGTACTGCTGGGGCGGCGTACTGCGCCGCGCCGTCACAATCGGCACTGAATACGCCACTCGCTGCGTCCTACACGAACTCTTCGTCTTACACCCATTCGTCGGCGTCCGACGCCGACATCTACGCCGCCGTCGACGCTGTCAAGCCAGTGGGCACGGTCATGTGGGTGGCCATCCGCTGATTGCAGAATTTCTTCATTGACCAGGGTCGCCAAGTGCGGCCCTTTTTCATTTCGGGGGCAATCCTTGAATCGTCTTATCACACAGATTGGCCAGTCGATCTACGAGTGGTTTTTCACGAAGCCGGCGCAGGACAGTATGGTCGCGCTGGGTAAGCTTTCTGCGGCCGTGCTGGGCACGTCGCCAATCGCGAACGGACTCGCGTGCACGCCAACGTCCCCGGCCACACTTCAGGTGACGATCGGTGCGGGTGAACTCTATGCGCTGGCACCGCTCGAGGCATCGGTCTATGGCACGTTGCCTGCCGATACCACGCACCAGGTTGTCAAGCAGGGGATTTCGCTCGATCCGGTGCTCGTGTCGTGTGCGCCGCCGCTGACAGCGGGCCAGGCAATCAACTATCTGATTCAGGTCCAGTATCAGGATCAGGACGTGAGCCTCGACCCGACGACTGGCAGCTCCACCCCGGTCGTGCTTCAGTTTTACAACTCGTCGAACCCTTCCCAGCCCTGGCAAGGCCCTAACGACAGCGGGCAGACCAGCAACACCATCAGGAAGGGAATTGTGGCGGTTCAGGCGAAGGCGGGTATCGCTGCGCCGACTGGATCGCAGGTAACGCCTGCACCGGATGGCGGGTGGACGGGGCTGTGGGTTGTCACTGTAGCGAACGGTCAAACCACGATCACGGCCGGCAGCATTACGCAATTCAATGGTGCGCAAATTCTGTCTGAAACGCTTACGCAGAAGATCAGCCAGGCAAGCGGTGACGCACGATATGCGGCGCTCGCTGGGCTGTCATCGCAAGTGTTCTCGGTCGCGCAAGCGACGCAGTCACAGCACGCCATGCCGCTCGGCCAAGTTCAGGCGTCGATCGGTGATTCCGGCTCTCCGTCCTTCCGGAACAAGCTCGCGAACGGATGGGCCTACATCGCTCAGGATGCCGTGCGCAGCCTATCGACGAGTCCGCAGTACGGCTTGGTCGACATGGCATCTGGTTGGGCCTCCGGTGGGGCGGTAAGCGCCGGGACGATCACGCAGGACGCGGCATCACCGGTTGGTCGCACCGGGTATGCCTTTAAGTTGGCGGCGGTCACGCTCACGGGCGCAGGGCAAGTGTCTTGGCGCTATCGAATGGATTCGGCGAACGCGCTGGAGTTCAAGAACCAGACAGCGCAATTTCAGATTGCCGTGCAGCACGATGTCGGCGCTGCGATCAACTACACGGTGATCGTGCGCAAGCCCACCGCGCTCGACAACTTTGCGTCGACAACCACAATTGCAACTTCGGCCTCTACATCAGTTTCAAGCGGCACGCCGACGAAGCTGATTCCGTTCCCCGCTGGACAGGCGCTCGGCGACGTATCGAATGGGCTGGAAATCGAGGTTCAGGCCGCGTGTGGTGCGATCACCGCCAAGAACTTCTGGTTCACGGAATGGCAGTTGGAAGAGGGCACGAAGGCAACGCCGTTCGAGTTCAGGCCGATCACTGTAGATACGGCCGCGTGCGAGCGCGTCTTCCAGAAGATCGGTTTCAGCGCGAATACCTACACGCTTGGCCAGCGAGGTAACGCGGCCGCCGCGAACACCCAATACATGAACGCCTTCTACCGAACCCGGATGCGGGCGGCTCCGGCCGGAAGTGTCGTGGGGACCTGGGTGGTCAGCAACTGCTCGCAGCCCGGCATATCGGCATGTTCCGACAACTCGACGCTGATTCTCACCACAGCAACGGCGGCCGGTGATTTCTACTTCCTGCTCAATTCCGCGAGTACCGGCATTGTGCTGGACTCTCGTCTCTAAGGAGCCATCGTGGCCACTATTCAATTTCAGCAGATGAAAGACCCCATCACGATGGAGGTGCGGGCAAACGTCATCCAGTACACGGATGACGACGGCGGAGTGTGGACCGTGCCGCAGGGACATCGTTTCTGGGACATCTACGAAAAGTGGCTGTCGGCGGGAAATTCGCCGTTGCCGGCTGCCTAGCGAGGCCGCGCCGACGACGAGCCGCCGGTGAGTGCGCGCACCAACATATCGGCCACCCTCGGGTAGTTTTTTTGTTGCCCGCCGCGCGCGGGCACTTTCCCCAGAGGAACACATGCCACGAATTGATGCTGTCACTGCTGCCGGCAGGGACGGGCCCGCGATTGTTTATCAGGTCGTGCCGCTTGCTTCGGCAAGGTGACAGAGCAATATCTGCCGCAGTCGCCTAAGAGCGAATTCGATAGTGTAACCAAGCCGCCTACGGGCGGCTTTTCATTTCCGGGGATCAATGGAACCGAGCGAAATCATGGACATGCCCGAGGAAGATTTTCGGCGTCACGTCGCTCTGCGCATGAGCGCGCAGGATATTGCCATCGCGGAGAACACGGCGTTGACGCAGCAGGTTGCCGACGACACTGCATTCATTCGCAGCGCCTGGGCGGAAGGCATTGTCGCCGTGCGCTTTGGCTGCCGCCTAGCCGCTGCCTGGCGCTTTCTCATGCGCAGCGTGTTTCTGCCATTCGTTGCGCCATTCGCAGCGCTCTATGGCATTTGGTACTACAGGCATTTTCACGAATTTCCGGACTGGCTCAGCGCCACGTTCAAATTTGTAATGGCGGTGCTATGAGCCCGGAAGATTTCATCGCAGCCATCGCGCCGGCAGCCCAGGCCTGCATGCGCCGCACCAAAATTCCCGCCAGCTTCACGATTGCTCAAGGTGCACTGGAATCGGGCTGGGGGGCGTCGCAGCTCGCGACGAAGGCCTTCAACCTGTTCGGCGTCAAGGCCGATCGCGCATGGAAGGGGCCGACGGTCATCATGCCGACCATCGAGGTCATCGGCGGCAAGCGGATCACGGTGTCGGCGCAGTGGCGCCGCTACTCG
The DNA here is from genome assembly GCF_026802345.1 of Pandoraea sp. XJJ-1. Lineage (NCBI taxonomy): Bacteria > Pseudomonadati > Pseudomonadota > Betaproteobacteria > Burkholderiales > Burkholderiaceae > Pandoraea > Pandoraea sp. XJJ-1. The sequence continues at coordinate 3,634,151 of NZ_CP113827.1, read as the reverse complement.
GGGTGGCAAGAGTGCATCGACGATCACGCTGCATTTCTGATGAGCAATCCCCGCTACCGTGCGGCATTCGACTTTCCAGACGGTATCAGGTTCGCCAGCGCGATCGCGGCGGCTGGATATGCCACGGACCCGGATTACGCCCGAAAGCTGACCGCAACCATTCAGGCGCGCAAGCTTGACCGGTTCGATGTGATTGGAGGTGCTGCCGGGCTTGGTTAAGCATCGCGAACAAGAGCGACAGCTCTGCCTCATGTAACTGCCGCCTTTGGGCGGTTTTTTCGTTTACGGAGTCCATATGGAGCGATGCAGCCACGGGTTGCCGCTTGAGAAGCCGTGCCACTCGTGCACGGCCGATGGCTTGGCGAAGGTGGCCGGCGAACATCTCGTCAAGGAAACCATCGTCGAGGTCGAGTACTACCCGGACCACAGCGCGCCTCGCACTGAATCGGCGACGTTCCGGCATACCAAGGCAGCGGGTCATAAAGCGGGGCTGCGGTGCGCGATCAGTGGCCAGCCCGACCCCGAATATCACCACTTGTTCTGCGAGTGGGCCGACGCAGATGCGGTCGACTGGGAGGCGGTGCGCGGAATCGCTCTCGGCGAGATCACCGAACTGCCTGTGCTCGATCTGGCGACTGATGCGCCAACCGGCGAGACGTTCCCGGCCAGCGAATCGCTCATCTGGCTGATCTGCAAACTGTCCGAGTTGCGCGGGTTCGATTGGAAGGCATTCGATCCAGCCAAGCCGGACATGTTTGTGGACTCGATGCAGAACATGCTTCCGGTCGCCGTCAAGTTCCATCGGTCGCCGACGCACGGCATCCATCACCGCAGTTTCCCGACCTACGTGTTCCAGGCGTATCCCCGCAAGTTGGGGTTCGTGTTCACCCCAGACGAAGTGCCTCACTAACCAACCTGAAAGGAATGTCATGAACATCAAGCAAAAAATTGTGGTGTATCTCGGGCTCGTGCTGCTGTTGATAGCGGTCCTGGCGCTGTGGGCCGTGTTCGCCTACAACGGCAAGACCGACGTCGGCGCGTTCATTGCGCAGATCGGCGGCCTAGTGACCATCATCATCGCAGCAATCAGTGCAGTGGGCGGCTTCCACTCGGCGCAGTCGGGCGGCTCGGCACTTCTTGCGGGCGTCTCGCTTTTGCCGTCGAACGATACGGCGGCTGTGCCGTCGGCCGGCACCAACGCTGCCCCAGATCCCGTGACGCCGCCGGTTGGCTCCTCGCAATGATTCGCGCCGCGCTCGCGTGTGCGGTTGGCCTGGCGCTGTCGGCCTGCGTTGGCACTGCCCGGTATGAGGTGCGGCCGTTCTATGACTCGGCTGGCCGGCTGATCTGCTGCGAGGCATCCGTCTCAAGCAGCAAGGACGTCGGTGCCGTTACCGTGCGCGTCAGTAACACCCCCGATGGCTTCAGCCTCGACTTCGGCGAGACCGGCGTTTCCGCCAGCGCGCCGATCACCGCCGGCGGCGGCATCGCTTCCAGCATCTCGGCCGCAGTCACCAGCGCGGCGGCTGCCGCCGTCAAGCTCACCACCCCGTAAGGAAATCACCATGAAGAAGATCCTCGTGCTGCTTGCGGCAGGCATTGCCGCGTTCATCGCGGCTGGCTGCGCCAGCCAGTCGGCGACCATCCCACCGGTTGCCATCCAATCGCCCGCGCAGATCGCCGCTCGCGCGTGCCCATTGCTGACGGACGAACTCAGCACGCTTGCGCTCGCCGGCGTGTTCACTGGCGGCGCGCAGGACACGCTGACGAAAGAGATTCAGCCTGCAGTTGACAAGGTATGCGAGGCCGGTGCGGTTCCGACGCAGTTGAGCCTTCAGACGCTCTCGAAGTCCGTTACCCCGCTGCTCGTCGCTTTGGTGAAGGCATCCAGCCTACCGGACGTGGACAAGACGAAGGCGATCCTCGTGATTGGCACCTCGAAGGCGGTGCTCGATACCGCGCTCATCGCGCTCGCGCCTCCTGCTGCTGCTGCAGAGGTGCCTGCGGCAGCTTCGGCGCCAGTCGCAAAATGAGCAGGTTCCTGACGAACCTGGCCGTCACGCTAGTGAGCGACGCGACGAACTCGGGACGCGGCACGTGGCGGCTCACGGCGCCGCTGGTATATCGTTCCGATGTCGCCGGCCAAACGTTCGCCGTGCCAACCGGCTTCGAAACCGACTTTGCATCGGTCCCGCGCGCGCCGGTGGCGTTCCTGCTTACGGCAGATAGCGCCCACGAGGCTAGCGCACTTCACGACTGGCTGTATTCCACACATCCTGTCGACAGGGCGACGGCGGACGCGATCCTGAAAGAAGCATCGATTGCGTCCGGCGTGCCGGCGTGGCGTGCGTGGTTGATGTATTGGGGCGTGCGGCTCGGCGGGGCATCGCATTGGTCGACGAATGCCGCAGCACGCGCGCAGTGAAGTCGGAAAAGATAATCATCGTGAGCAAAAAATAAAATATGATCGCTTAGATTATCTTTTCTCCGTCCGCCACCATTGCGGGGCGCTAGCGGTTCGGGGCGTCAGGTATCCCGGGCAGTTCTCCCCGCCGCTGCCGCTGATCGGAAAGAAGCGCCTGAAGCCTGGATCGCCATCGGTGGCATCTTGGGCGTTGCTTCGTTCTTCCGCGGCAAGATGCAGGCTGACCCGAGCGTTAAAACGGACAATCGGGGGTAAGCGTGCCATCGAGGGGCGTCACTTTGCAGATTCCCGTAACTGGTCGAGATAGTCTGCCCATCGCTGCATGATGGCGCGGCGCTGCTGCACGTGGCTCGTGCGGTTGTAGGCGCGCCCGAGTGAGTCGCGCACCTTGTGCGCGAGTTGCGCTTCGATATGATCGACGTTCTCCTCGAGCACTTCATCTAGGATCGTGCGTGCCATTGCGCGGAAGCCATGCCCGGTCATGATCGTGCTGTCGTAGCCGAGGCTGCGCAGAGCCGCATTCACTGTGCTGTCGCTCATCGGCCGATCGCTGCCGCGCGCGCCGCGGAACACGTACTTGTGTGTTCCCGTGAAGCGATGCAGTTCGCGCAGCAGTTCGACGGCCTGTGTTGGCAGTGGCACGATGTGCGGGCGCCCGTACAATTTGCCATCCTTGCGCCGCTTCATGCGTTTAGGCTGAATCACCCACAGCGCCTCCTCTAGATCCACCTCATCCCATTCAGCCATACGCAGTTCACCGGGGCGCTGGAACAGCATCGGCGCGAGCTTCAATGCGATCCTAACGGTGTGCGTACCAGCGTAGCCATCGATCGAGCGCAGCAACTGGCCGACCTGTTTCGGATCGGTGATCGCGGCGAAGTGGCTGACCTCGACCGGCTTCAGGGCATCGCGCAGGTCTGAGGTGATATCGCGGCGGGCACGGCTGGTGCCGATCGCGTACCGCATGACCTGGCCGGTCGTGTCGCGCAAGCGGTGCGCTGTCTCATGCTTGCCTTCGCGCTCGACGCGCACCAGCACCTCGAGCAAGTCCGGCGGCTCGATATCCCCGATGCGCTTATCGCCCAACCATGGGAAGGCGTAAAGCTCGAACCGGCGCATGACCTTCTCGGCGTACTTCTCGGACCAGCCGGATTTGACCTTGCCGAACCACTCTCGAGCGACGATCTCGAAACTGTCGTCGGCATTGACGCGCGTGGCACGCTTCTCGGCCTTTCTCGCCGCGCCCGGGTCTGCGCCGTTGGACAACTGCATGCGGGCCTCGTCGCGCCGCCTACGCGCTTCCGCGAGGGTGATCTCGGGATAGCTGCCCAGGGCGAGCAACTTCTCCTTACCTCCGAATCGGTATTTCAGCCGCCAGTGCTTCGAGCCGTTGGGCATGATCTGCACGTACATGCCGGCGGTGTCGGTGAGGCGATATTGCTTCTCGCGCGGCGCGGCCTTGCGCACCTCGACGTCGGTAAGGGCCATCTGTCGATTCCCGGTGGGGTGGGGGTATCGAAATGCGGGGGTATGGCCTGCTACCCCCAAGGATACCCCCATGCTTGTCAGTATTCAGGGGTATCAGATGGTACTACATGCGCAAATAAAAAAGCCGCCAGGCTATATGCCACGGCGGCTTTCGTACTTCATCGCATTCCAAAAAACAGGCTTTTGGTGCCGGAGAGAGGAATCGAACCCCCGACCTTCTCATTACGAATGAGCTGCTCTACCGACTGAGCTACTCCGGCGCTGCGAAGAAGTGAGATAATAGCAGACTTTGCCCGTTTGTCACTACCTTTTCCAAAGATTTTTTACTGTCTTTGCGTGAGTTACGCGTAAATCTTTGAAATCTCAGACATTCAGCGCTTTCGTCGTCGCGAAGCATTTTTCCCAATCACGGGCTCGCGTCATGCGGCCTTCGCAACGACGATCCATCCGCCTTGATTCCGCTTCATTCGCCCTGTTTCGTACCCGCTTCCAGGTGATAGCCCGTCACGCGCTCGACTTCATGCTTCGAGCCGAGGAACACCGCCACGCGCTCATGCAACTTTTGCGGTTGAATTTCCAGAATGCGCTGCACGCCGTTCGTCGCCGCGCCACCCGCCTGTTCGACCAGGAAGCTCATCGGGTTCGCTTCATACATGATGCGCAGCTTGCCGGGCTTGTCCGGATCGCGCTTGTCGGCCGGGTACATGAACACACCGCCGCGCGTGAGAATGCGATGCACGTCGGCCACCATCGAGGCGATCCAGCGCATGTTGAAGTCCTTGCCGCGCACGCCTTCCTTGCCTTGCAGCAGCTCGTTGATGTAACGCTGCACCGGCGCATGCCAATGACGCTCGTTCGACATGTTGATCGCGAACTCCTTGGTGTCCTCCGGAATGCGCATGCCTTCCTGCGTGAGCACCCACGACCCCATCTCGCGATCGAGCGTGAAGCAGTTCACGCCGTGACCCGTTGTCAGCACCAGTACCGTTTGCGGGCCATACACCGCGTAACCGGCCGCGACCTGTTGCGTGCCCGGTTGCAGGAAGTCCTTCTCGGTCGGATCCGTCACGCCGTCCGGACAACGCAGCACCGAGAAAATCGTGCCGATCGACACGTTCACGTCGATATTCGACGAGCCGTCGAGCGGATCGAACATCAACAGATACTCGCCCTGCGGATAACGGTTCGGAATATGGAAGACGTCTTCCATCTCTTCCGATGCCATCGCCGCCAGATGACCGCCCCATTCGTTCGCTTCGAGCATGATTTCGTTGGAGATCACGTCGAGCTTCTTCTGCACTTCACCCTGGACGTTTTCGCTGCCGGCGCTGCCCAGCACGCCGCCAAGCGCGCCCTTGGACACGGCATGGCTAATCGACTTGCACGCGCGCGCGACCACTTCGATCAGCAGGCGCAGCTCAGCAGGAATATTGTCGAACTCCCGCTGCTGTTCGATGAGATATTGGGTAAGGGTCTTGCGCCGCATGTGGGCCTCCGGGAAAGCAAAAAAGCGTACCGATTCGAGATGGACGCAATTTTACTCGTAAAGACACACTGCCCCCGCGAAAAATCCTTGGGGGCAGTGCAATTTCAGGTGTGTCTGAGGTCGGTTTCGGTGTTTTCCGAGCGACGACCGATCAGTCGAGGCCGTCGAACAGGGCGTCGTCCGGGCCGATGTGCGAAGGCGCGCGCCACGCGGCGTCGCGCATGCTGTGCTGCACCTGCTTGTCCACGCCGAGCAGGATCGCGAAGATCGCCATGCGCACCGGAATGCCGTTGTCGGTCTGACGGAAGATCGCCAGGCGCGGGTCGTGATTCAGGTCCGTCGACAGATCGTTGGCGCCGGGCCGGCTGTCACGCGGCAGCGGGTGCATGATGATCGTGCGGGCGTCGCAGTACTGATTGATCAGCGCTTCGTTGATCTGGAAGTCCGGCGTATAGCCCTCGATGGCCTCATCGGCGAAGCGTTCCTTCTGGATGCGCGTGGCGTACACCACATCCGCACCGTTCAGATCGGCGAGCGAGTGGCTCTGCACGATCACGTGACCATTTTGCGAGATCTGATCGAGGATGTACGTCGGCATTTCCAGCGACGGCGGCGAGATCAACGTAAACTTCAGGCCGCGGTACAGGGCGAGCAGCTTGATGAGCGAGTGCACCGTGCGGCCGTAGCGCAGGTCGCCGACCATCGCGACATGCGCGCCGTCGACCAGCTTGCCCAGACGCGAAAATTCCCGGCCGATCGTGTACAGGTCGAGAATCGCCTGGCTCGGGTGTTCGCCCGGGCCGTCGCCGCCGTTGATCACGGGAATGTTCGTGGCGCGCGCAAACTCGGCGACCGAACCCTTTTCCGGGTGACGTACGACGAGCGCGTCGACATATCCGCTCATCACGCGACTCGTGTCGTAAATCGACTCGCCCTTGGCCATCGACGAGAACGTGAAGCCGGTCGTGTCGCACACCGAGCCGCCCAGGCGACAAAAGGCTGCGCCAAAGCTTACGCGGGTACGCGTGCTGGCTTCAAAGAACAGATTGCCGAGCACCGCGCCTTCGAGCACGCGCGAAATCTTTTGCCGGCGTGCAATCGGTTGCATGATATCGGCAACGTGGAACAGGGCTTCGAGCGAATCGCGCGAGAACTGGTCGACCGAGATCAGATGCGGCTTGCCGTCGAGGCCCATGCGTTCACGCAGCGGTTTGTGTGCGCTTTGCGTAGATTCCGAGGACGGAGCTTCGCGACCGAGGATTTCACCGACGAATTTCTCCACGATGCTCGGCATCGTGCGATATTCGCTCGAGTCCTCCGGCAGCAGCCAGGTGTCGAGGGCGCGCCGGCGAACGCCGATGCGCTCGGCGAAGCTGTCGCGGGTCATGTTCAGGCGGCGCATCGCGTCGCGCAGGAAAGTCTGCTGTGCACTCATGGTCGGGTCGGCAGGGAGGTGTACGCGATGCGTATAATAGGCGTCGATTCGTTGTTTGTCCAGCAAAAGACGTGCCCCGCGCGGGGCCGCGCCAGCCGGGCGTTTCCGGCATTTCCGGCGTATGCCGTACGGGTATGGAAAACCTTCTCCGCAAGCTAGACCTTACATCGTTGCGCCTTTTCGTGGCCGTGTGCCAGGAGCGGAGCATGGCGCGCGCCGCCGAGCGCGAATTCATTGCGCCGTCGGCGATCAGCCGGCGCATTGCCGACATCGAGGCGATCGTCGGCCTCCCGCTCATCCAGCGTCATCAGCGCGGTATTACCGTCACGCCGGTGGGCGAGACGGTGCGCCGCTATGCCGAACACATTCTCGGCACCATCGAATCGCTGGGGGCGGAGTTGTCGCAGTTCCACGAGGGTGCGCGCGGCAGTGTGCGCATCGCGGCGAACCTGTCGGCCATCGTGCAGTTCCTGCCGGAAGATCTGGCCGCGTTCGGCCGAGTGTTTTCCGCCGTGGACGTCGAGCTCGACGAACAGCACAGCAACGAAGTGCTCCAGCGCGTGGCCGAGCGGGCCGTGGACGTCGGAATCTGCAACGCCGTCGAAGGCATCGAGGCGTTCACGATGGTGCCGTACCGCCGCGACCGCCTCGCCGTGATTCTGCCCGCTGGACATCCGCTGGCCGCGCGTGCGGGCGAGATCCCGTTCTCGGCCTGTGCCGGCGAGACGCTGGTGGGCCTTCAAGGCAACAGCGCACTCACGCAGTTGCTGCGCCAGCAGGCGAGCGCAGCAGGGGCGCCGTTGCGGATCAAGATTCGCGTGTCCAGTCTCGACGCGTTGTGCCGCATGGCGCATGCGGGCCTGGGCATTGCCATCGCACCCGAGCAGGTCGGTCAACTCTACGTGGGCAAGCTCGATGTGGTTGTGCGCCCGCTGACCGACGAGTGGGCGCATCGCCAGCTCTGGCTCGTGTTCCCCTCGCGCGAGCAGTTGAGTGCGACAGCATCCGCCGTGGTGAATTTCCTCGCACAAGGGCAGGCGGGATCCGGGCTGTAACGGGAACTCGCGACGCGCGAAGGCCTTTCATCGGCTCGTCGGCGGCACGCCGGCGGCCCAAGGCGCCCCCGCAACGGCTCACGCCGACGCACCGAACCGGCGATCCGCCGCGCGCGCCTCACTTCGCAAACGGTCACGCCGGCCTTGCCAAGACGGCACGGCAGGGCGCAAACCGCGCCGCTATGCTGTCTTCGGGAGCACGGTCCGGCTGCGACGTTCGTTTCGGTGGCTGCATTCGGTTCCTGTCCGACGTTCCGGTCATTGTGCGCGGTGCGCGGACTTGATGAATATCGCCATTTTTCGTAGTACGTGACAAAGCTGACAGGCGCGGTGTCATTCGTGGCACAATTTCGCCCCCTTGCCTGTCGATTCATGGTGTATCCGATGCGCCGGTCACGGCTCGTCAGGCGATTGCCTGCCAGCCGGTCGGCCGGGACGCGTCGGACAATGATCTGTTCGGCCATGACCGAGCGGGCCCGGAGACGATTTCCATGCTATCCCCCGACGCTTCAATGCCTTCCATGCCTCGTGCCGCTCAAGCCCCCGCTGCGGCAACCCGCCTGAGCGCCGGCGAGATCTCCGCCCGCCTCGACCGTTTGCCCCCGACGCGCACCGTCTGGAAACTGGTGGTGTTGCTCAGCCTGGGCTTCTTCTTCGAACTCTACGACCTACTGTACACGGGCTATGTGGCGCCCGGGCTGGTGAAAAGCGGCATCCTGACGCCCACGACATCGGGGTTGTTCGGGATGACGGGCGTGGCGAGCTTCATCGCGGCGCTGTTCACCGGTCTGTTCATCGGCACCATCGCCTGCGGCTTTCTCGCGGATCGGTACGGCCGTCGCGCCGTCTTCACGGGCTCGCTGCTCTGGTACACGGTGGCCAACGTCATCATGGCGTTTCAGGACACCGCCACGGGCCTTAACTTCTGGCGCTTCGTGGTGGGGCTTGGCATCGGCGTGGAGCTGGTGACGATCGGCACCTATATTGCCGAACTCGTACCCAAGCAGATTCGCGGTCGGGCGTTCGCGTGCGAACAGGCGGTCGGTTTCACCGCCGTGCCGGTCGTTGCGCTGCTCGCCTACTGGCTCGTGCCGCGCGAGTTCCTCGGCCTGGAGGGCTGGCGCTGGGTGGTGCTCATCGGCGCCCATGGTGCGGTGTTCGTCTGGTGGATTCGCCGCGCGCTGCCGGAGAGCCCGCGCTGGCTAGCGCAGAAGGGGCGCCTCGACGAGGCGGACCGCGTCTTGTCAGAACTCGAAGCGAAGGTCGCCCGCGAATACGGCAAACCGCTGCCGCCCCCGGGCGAGCCGGAGCGGGTCGTGCCGAAGGGCGCGTTTCGCGACATGTGGGTGCCGCCGTATCGCAAGCGCGCGATCATGATGATTCTGTTCAACATCTTCCAGACGGTCGGCTTCTACGGCTTCGCCAACTGGGTGCCGACGCTGCTCATCAAGCAGGGGATTACCGTGACGACGAGTCTGGCATACGCCAGCGTGATCGCGCTGGCCGCCCCCGTGGGTCCGCTGATCGGGCTGTGGATGGCAGACAAGGTCGAGCGCAAGCACGCCATCGTGTGGACGGCCGGCATCGGTATCGTGTGTGGGATCGCGTTCTCGCAGGTGACGTCGTCGTTTCTGCTCGTGGCAATGGGGATCGGCCTGACGCTCGCGAACAACATCATGTCTTACAGCTATCACGCGTATCAGACCGAACTGTTCCCCACGGGGATCCGGGCGCGCGCCGTCGGCTTCGTCTATTCGTGGAGCCGCTTCTCTGCGATCTTCACGGCGTTCCTGATCGCCGCCGCGCTGCGCCATTTCGGGGTGACCGGGGTGTTCGTGTTCATCTCCTGCGCGATGCTGATCGTCATGCTCGCCATTGGCCTGATGGGCCCGCGCACGCGTGACATCGCGCTGGAGAAAATCTCGCAGTAAGGCATAGTGCCACGCGCTGACGCGGTCATTCCCCGCTGGCTTCCGGAGTCGCCGATCATGACGGATCTGCAAACAGAAGCGGCCTACGAGGCCAACGCCGTTCGTTACAACGAGGACTGGTGCAACCAGCCGCCGCCGGACGACATGTACGCACTGCTGGTGCGCCATTTCGTCCCCGGTGGACGCACGATCGATGTGGGCTGCGGCAACGGACGCGATGCCGCCTGGCTCGCGCAGCAAGGGTTCGACGTGGTCGGCTACGACAGTTCGCCCGCGCTCGTCGAACTGGCGCGTCAATCGTTTCCGTCGGTGACGTTTCACCTCGGGCACCTCCCGGGACTGGAGGGCGTGACGGCGCAGTTCGATAACGTGGTGTGCGAGACGGTGCTGATGCATCTGCCCGCGAATGATGTGCCGCAGGCGGCCGCCCGGCTCTGGGCGCTCGTGCGTCCGGGGGGCGTGCTTTACGTTTCATGGCGTGTCACCGAGGGTGACGATCTTCGCCATGCGGACGGACGGCTCTATAGCGCCTTCTCGCCCGACGTGGTGCGCGCTGCCCTTCACGGCGGCGTTGTCTTGCACGAGGAAGACGTCACCAGCGCGAGTTCCGGTAAGCGAGTGTGCCGTCTGGTCGTACGTCGCCCGGCATGACACCGCGGATGGCTATCGGCCGCGCGACGCCGCGTCAGAGCAATTCGATTTCCGGAAGCGTGAGCAGGCTCGTCTCGCGCATGAGCGAGACGAATTCGCCGATATAGGGACGCGCGGTGATCGCTGGCAACGTTGCCGCCCAGAGTTCCGCGGTGAGCCCTTGCGGTGTGATCGGGCGCGCGCTCACATAGCGGCGCTCGAGATAGCCCGACACGGCCCACAGCGGCAGGGCAGCCAGCCCGCGCCGGCTGGCGACCAGTTGCAGAATCGCCACCGTCAACTCGGTGGTACGGCGCGTCGGTTCGATCCCTGCGGGACGCAGTACCTGACGCACGATATCGAGCATGTCGTCGGGCACGGGATAGGTGATGAGCGTTTCGTCACGGAAGTCCGCGGCGTCGAGATACGGTTTGCCGGCGAGCGGATGGTCGTTCGCCATGAGCGCCATCATCTGGAAGCGGAACAGCGGGTGGAAATCGACCGCCTCGCCTTCTTCACGTTCGGAAATGATCGCCAGATCGGCGCGGTCCTGATGCAACAGCCCGATGGGGTCGGCATGAAAGCCCGACACGATATCGAGTTCGACTTCCGGCCAGCGTTGCCGGAAGGCATCCATCGCGGGCATCAGCCAATCGAAACACGTGTGGCACTCGACCGCGATGCGCAGCGTGCCCTGGGTGCCCTGCGCAAGCCGCGTGAGGTCGCGACCCGCTTCGTCGACGGCCGGTACGACTTCTTCCGCCAACGCCAGCAGCCGCTTGCCCGCGGGGGTGAACACCAGCGGCGACGACTTGCGCACGAACAGCGGCAAGCCATAGAAATCCTCCAATGCCTTGATCTGATGCGAGAGCGCCGACTGCGTCAGGTGCAGCCACAGCGCCGCACGCGAAACGCTGCCCGTATCGCGCAGCGCGAGCAACGTCTGCAGATGGCGAAGTTCGATGGGAGTGCGTTGCATGAATAAAATTAATAATAAATGGCAAAAACTTTCGTTTGAATAATACACGGATGGCCGGGATACTGCCAGCCTGGGCGGGCATTGCCCGCAGACGACGACTTCGCAACATCGCACGCTTCCCGGAAGGACACCCCCATGGCTCAGGCCCACGTACTCGGATTGCCGCGCATCGGCGCACACCGTGAACTCAAATTCGCCGTCGAGGCGTTCTGGCGCGGCGAGATGAGCGCCACCGCGTTGCAAGAGATCGGACGGCAGATTCGCGCGGCCAACCGGCGCGCGCAGCGCGAGGCGGGGCTCGACTGGATCACCGTCGGCGACTTCCATTGGTACGACCACGTGCTCTCGACGCTGGCGCTCGTCGGCGGGCTGCCGGCGCGCTTTGGCTGGGCGCCCGCAGCGCTCAGCCTCGACGACTACTTCGTCGCTGCGCGGGGCGATGCTGGCCAAAGCGCGATGGAAATGACCAAGTGGTTCGATACGAATTACCACTATCTCGTGCCGGAATACTCGCCGCAGACGCGTTTCGGCGAGGGCACCGAGTGGCTGTTCGACGACGTGGCGGAAGCGCTGGCCGAGGGCGGAAGCGTCAAGCCGGTGTTGCTCGGCCCGCTTTCGCTGCTGTACCTGGGCAAAGAGAAGAACGGCCTGGCCGACCGTCTCTCGTTGCTGCCCGACCTGCTCACGCAATATGAGCGGGTGCTGGCGCGCCTGAAGACGCAAGGCGTGACGTGGGTGCAGATCGACGAGCCGATTCTGGCGCTCGACCTGCCCGAGCCGTGGCGCGACGCCTTCACGCCTGTGTATCACCGTCTCGCGCCCGTCGCCCCATCACTGCTGCTCGCCACGTACTTTGGCGATGTCAGCGAGCACGCGGCGCTGCTGGCGGCGTTGCCCGTGGCCGGGGTGCATCTCGACGGCGTGCGTGCACCGAAGCAACTCGACACATTCGCCGCGCAGTGGCCGCAACAGAAGGTGCTGTCTGTGGGAGTGGTCGATAGTCGAAACGTCTGGCGCTGCGATCTGGCGAAGGCGAGGGCGTTGCTCGTGCCGTTGGCGGATGCGCTCGGGGACCGGCTGTGGGTGGCGTCGAGCGGCTCGCTGATGCACTGCCCGGTCGACCTGGCGAGCGAAGGGCGTCTGGACAAGGAAGTGCGCACTTGGCTCGCCTTTGCCGTGCAGAAGCTTGCTGAAGTGGCGTTGCTGCGCCGCTCGCTGGACGCTGCGGCGTTCGCGAGCGCCGACGTAAGCGCCGCCTTCGTCGCCGATGCCACCGCGCAGGCCGCGCGCCGAACGTCGCCGCGCATTCACAACAGCGTGGTGCAAAAGCGTCTGGCGGCGCTCACCGACGCGCACGCGCGCCGTGCGTCCGACTACCCAGCGCGTGCCAGCGCGCAGCGCGCGTGGCTCAAGCTGCCCGTACTGCCGACGACGACCATCGGATCGTTCCCGCAGACGCCGGCGATTCGTCGGGCGCGAGCCGACTTCAAGCGACGCGCGCTGTCGCATCTCGATTACCTGGAGACGATGCGTGCGCAGATTCGTCTGGCCGTCGAGAAGCAGGAAGCGTATGGACTCGACGTGCTCGTGCATGGCGAGGCCGAACGCAACGACATGGTCGAGTACTTCGGCGATCTGCTGTGGGGCTTCGTGATCACCGAGCAAGGCTGGGTGCAGAGCTACGGTTCGCGCTGCGTGAAGCCGCCGGTGATTTACGGCGACGTGTACCTGCCCGAGCCGATGACCGTCACATGGAGCGCTTATGCGCAGCAACTGACGGACAAGCCGGTCAAGGGCATGCTGACCGGCCCGGTGACGATGCTGCAATGGTCGTTCGTGCGCGACGATCAGCCGCGCGAACTCACGGCGTTGCAGATTGCGCTGGCGCTGCGCGAGGAAGTGGCTGCGCTGGAGAAGGCGGGCGTGCGGGTGATTCAGATCGACGAACCTGCGCTGCGTGAGGGGCTACCGTTGCGCGAGGGCGATTGGCCGTCGTATCTGGCGTGGGCGGTGCGCGCGTTCCGCGTGTGTTCATCGGGCGTGGCCGACGACACGCAGATCCATACGCATATGTGCTATTCGGAGTTCCACGACATTCTGCCGTCGATTGCGGCGCTCGATGCCGACGTGATCTCCATCGAGACCACGCGCTCCGACATGGAACTGCTTGGCGCCTTCGAGGCCTTCGCGTATCCGAACGAGATCGGCCCGGGCGTGTACGACATTCACTCGCCGCGCGTGCCGTCGCAGGCGGAGATGGAGCATCTGATCGAGGCGGCGCTCACACGCATTCCGGCCGAGCGTCTGTGGGTCAACCCGGATTGCGGGTTGAAGACGCGCGACTGGGCGCAGGTCGATCACGCGTTGACGAATATGGTTGCCGCCGCGAATGCCGTGCGCAAGCGTCTGTCGGCGGGGCAGCGGCAGGTGTTGGCTGCCTGACGTTGCGGTCGTCTCCGGCGTGGGGCATTCAAGACAAAACGCCGCTGATGCACGGGCGCATCGGCGGCGTTTCTTGCGTTGCGGGGCCGGTCAGCCCAGGTCAGCTCAGGCGAGCGATTTTTCGACGATCTCGCGCACATCCTTCGACAGTGCCGCGTGCTGCGAGACTTGCTGCAACGCCTCACGCATGCGCTCGCGCAGGGCGGGCGTGTATTTGCGCCAGCGGTCGAGCACGCGAGCCAGCCGGGCGGCCACCTGCGGGTTCAGCGCGTCGAGCGCGAGGACCTGTTCGGCCCAGAATCGATAACCGGAACCGTCGGCCGCATGGAACTGCGCGGGATTGCCGCTGCAGAAGCTGAAAATCAGCGAGCGCGCGCGGTTGGGGTTCTTCAGCGTAAAAGCCGGATGCCCCATGAGGGCGCGCACCCCGTCGATCACGCAATGGCCGCCGTCGCCGCGTTGCATGGCTTGCAGCGCGAACCACTTGTCGATGGCGAGCGGCTCGTGCTCGAAGCGCTGATAGAAGTCTGCCAGTACCTCGGCGGCATGGAGCGACCCATGTGCCGCGTCGCTCTCGCGCGCGGCGCCGCCGCGTTGTACGAGCGCGGTGAGCGCGGCGAAACGGTCGGTCATGTTGTCGGCCGAGTCGTATTGGGTGCGCGCGGTCTGCGCGATACCCGCATCCGAGAGTTCCATCAGGTACGACAGCGCGAGGTTCTTCAGCGCGCGCTCGCCCGCCGAGGCGGCGTCCGGGCGGTAGGCGCCCGGCACGCGATGGTTGTGATACGCGGCGAGCCACTCGGTATGCAGCGATGCGGCCAGACGCTGACGCAGATACTGACGTGCCGCGTGAATGGCCGCCGGGTCGATTTCCGTCATCTGCTCGCCGAGATACGACTCGGCCGGCAGCGTGAGCGCTTGCGCGCGGAAGGCGGGGTCGAGCGTCTCGTCGCGCAGCACCTGGCGGAAGGCTTCGAGCACATAGCTGTCGACGCTCGGCAACTGGCCCATCTGAATCGATTCGACGAGCGCCAGCAACTGACGCGTGGCCAGCCGCTGTCCCGCCTCCCAGCGGTTGAACGGATCGCTGTCGTGCGCCATCAGGAACGCGAGTTCGTCGATGGTGTACTCGTGCTCGACGATCACCGGCGCCGAGAAGCCGCGCAGCAGCGACGGCATCGGGTTGTGCGGCACGTCGACGAACGTGAAGCTCTGGCGCTCCTGCGTGAAGTCGAGCACCTGCGTGGTGGCGGCCGGCGCATCGCCGGGCTCACCGGCCAGACGCAGTGCCATGTCGCGACCGTCGCGATCGAGCAGGCCGACGGCGAACGGGATATGGAACGGCTGCTTGACGAGCTGGCTGTCCTGCAGCTCCACACCGACCTTCGGGCAGCGCTGCGTCAGCGTGAGGGTATAGGTGCGCGCGGCCTCGTCATAGGCGGCTTCGACGCTCACGCGCGGGGTGCCGGCCTGGCTGTACCAGCGGCCAAACTGCGTGAGATCGCGCTGATTGGCATCGGCCATCGCGGCGCGGAACTCGTCGCACGTGACCGCCTGCCCGTCGTGACGCTCGAAGTACAGGTCCATGCCCCGGCGGAAGCCCTCGCGCCCGAGCAGCGTCTGATACATGCGCACGACTTCGGCGCCCTTTTCGTAGACGGTGACCGTGTAGAAGTTGTTGATTTCGACGTAGCTCTCGGGACGCACCGGGTGCGCCATCGGACCGGCGTCTTCCGGGAACTGGGCCTGACGCAGCACGCGCACGTCGTCGATACGCTTGACGGCGCGGCCCGACTCGGAGCCCATCATGTCGGCCGAGAATTCCTGATCGCGGAACACGGTCAGGCCTTCCTTCAGGCTCAACTGGAACCAGTCGCGGCAGGTCACGCGATTGCCGGTCCAGTTGTGGAAGTACTCGTGGCCCACCACGGCTTCGATGTTGCCGAAGTCGTCGTCGGTGGCGGTGGCGGCATCGGCCAGCACATACTTCGTATTGAAGATGTTCAGGCCCTTGTTCTCCATCGCGCCCATGTTGAAGTCGCTCACGGCCACGATCATGAAGCGGTCGAGATCGAGCACGCGGCCGAAGCGCTGCTCGTCCCACCGGATCGAGTTGACCAGCGAATCCATCGCATGTTCGGTCTTCTCCAGATCCTGCGGCTGTACCCAGACCTGGAGCAGCTTCTCGCGGCCGTCGCCGGCGACGAGGTGCTCCTCACGGCACACCAGTTGACCGGCGACCAGCGCGAACAGGTAGCTGGGCTTCTTGAACGGGTCGTCCCAGACGGCGAAATGACGGCCATCGGGCAGGTCGCCCTGGTCGATGAGGTTGCCGTTGGCCAGCAGCACCGGATACGCTTCGCGATCGGCGCGCAGCGTCACGGTGTACGTTGCCATCACATCCGGGCGGTCGAGGAAGTACGTGATCTTGCGAAAGCCCTCGGCTTCGCATTGCGTGAAGAAGTTGCCGCCCGAGACATACAGCCCCATGAGCGACGTGTTCTCCTGGGGGCGACAGCGCGTGACGAGCATGAGGTCGAAGGCCTCGGGGGGCGCGTCGACCGTGAGCGTTTCCTCGCCGGTGCGGTAGCCGGGCCAGGGCTTGCCGTCGAGTTCGAGGCTCACCAGTTGCAGGCCTTGCCCCACCAGTTCAAGCGCGCCGCCCGGACCCGCCGGGTTGCGGTGGACCCGCATGCGGCTGGTGACGGTGGTGACGTCGGGGGCGAGGTCGAAGTCGAGTTGGACGGTGTCGATCAGATACGCCGGGGGCGTATAGTCGGAGCGTTGGATGACACCTGCGAGGTCGGTTCTGAGCATGGACGGTGTTTTGCGGACGGCCAAGGATTTGCAAATTGTAACGGAGTGGCGGCGCCTTGGCGTTCAGGCGAGCGATTTGCTGAATTTTGCTTCGGCGCCGCCGTCAAAGGTTTCGGATGTGCGCGCTGCGCCGTCCTATGTTTAAATCGGCGCGACGGGTGCACGGCGGTGCGCCCGGCCGCTTACTGGAGCAGGCGATCATGGGGAAACGATGGGCCTTGGCGACGTTGGCCGTCGTCAGTGTTTTGCTGGCGGGGTGCGCCAGCACGGTCACGAGCCAGGTGACCGCGTTCGGCGATGCACCGGGCTTCGACGGCCCGCGAACTTACGCGCTCGTGCGCACGCCCGAACAGCAGAACAATCAGGAGCACGCGACTTACGAGCAGTGGCTGCGAACGCGTCTGGCCGGAGACGGCTTCAGCGAGCGAAGCCCGTCGAGCGCGCACTATCTGGTTGGGATGAGCTACGGCATCACCCAACAGATAATGCGTGTGGCTGAGCCCGTCTACGATCCGATGTTTGCGCCCGCCCCGTGGGGGCCTTGGGGGCGTCCGTGGGGCGGTTACGGCTACCCGTTCGGCGCGCCGCCCGCGTACGTCCAGCGGGATTATTCGTATGGGCTGGCGGGTTTGCAGTTGCGCTTCACGGACCGTGCGAGCGGCAAGGAGGTCTACCGAGTGCAGGCCAATACCAGTGACGCAGGCACGTCGCTGGCCTCGGCCATGCCGTACCTGATCGACGCCGCGCTCAGGCAGTTGCCGTTGCCGAGCGGGCGCACGATTAATGTCGAGCAGAAGGTCGGGCGTTAGGCGGGCGTCAGGCCGGCCGAGGGCGGGAAGGGGGTAGGTTGCCAGGGGAGAGACCCGGCAGACGTTGGGCGGTCATCCAGAGGTCACGCCGACGAACGGCATGCGACAGACTTACGCCAAGGCGAGGCGACGTGTCTTCGAGACGCGCGACTCGCCTTGGCGTTTGCGGTTTACTGCATCAACGTGATGATGCCGAGCACTGCGAAGATCACGGCGGCCACGGCGTGTACGGTCTTGGTCGGCAGACGACCGGCGAATTTGTGGCCCACGAGCACGGCCGGCACGTTGGCCAGCATCATGCCGAGCGTGGTGCCGGCCACCACGCCGAAGAAGTCCTGGTAGCGCGCGGCGAGCATTACCGTGGCGATCTGCGTCTTGTCGCCCATCTCGGCGATGAAGAACGTGAAGACGGTCGTCACGAACACGCCGAATTTGCGGCGCGTGGTGGTCTCTTCGTCATCGAGCTTGTCGGGGATGAGAATCCAGATCGCCATGCCGAGGAACGACGCGACGACGGCCCACTTCATGATGGCGGGACTGATGGCCGTGGACAGCCATTCGCCGACGGCGCCGGCAAAGCCATGATTGACGAGGGTGGCGACGAGAATGCCAAGAATGATCGGCACGGGCTTCTTGAAGCGCGCGGCGAGCACGAGGGACAGCAGTTGGGTTTTATCGCCGATTTCAGCGAGCGCGACCACACCGGTCGAGACCAGGAAGGGGGACATCGTATTTTTTATCTCCGCCGGGCCGTGAATACGCGAGCCAATGACCATGCGTCCCGGCCCGGATGGCGGAAGCATCGTCATCGGTCTCGCCAGGCCCGAGGGCTGCGCACGCCATAGCCGGTATCGGCCAAGTCTGTTGACGTACGCCCCTGCAGATGACAATCGTCTCTGACAGGGCGGCTACTCCCCAATGAATCGGAGCGGATTATAGCATTTGCCACGTGACATGGGCATGACGGGGAGGGTTGGCCGCTGGATGGGCACTTGATAAGCACTTGACGGGCGTATGCCGGGAAAGGAAAAAAGGGCAGCCGATCGGCTGCCCAAGGAGATCCCCGGCCGCATGCCCCTTGCGCGCGACCGGTGACCGCGAGGGAATGCGCGTCGTGCCAAGGCGACGGCGCGCGTTCTCTCGCGTAAGTCGTGACGCTCCGTGATGTCTCACAGCGTCTTGCAACGTCTCGCAGCGTCCCAAACGTCCCGAATGTCGTGAACAAGCTGAACGACCCGAACGCCCGTGCGGACGCCAGGCGCGTCAGTGCGTCAGTGCGTCAGTGCGTCAGTGCGTCAGTGCGTCAGTGCGTCCGTGCGGCGATGCACCGGCTGGCCGGCGGCGTAGGTTGTGGCGATGGCACGATCGTCGCCAAGCATGGCGAATGCGAACAGCAGCTCTTCGAGCGATTCGGCCAGTGCCGTGCGACGGGCGAGCAGCGGGGTGGCCTTCGGGTCGAGCACCACGAAGTCGGCCTCTGCGCCCACGGCCAGCGTGCCGATGGTGCCGTGCAGATCCAGCGCGTGCGCGGCGCCTTCGGTGGCCAGGTAGAACATGCGTTCGGCCGAGAGGTGATAGCCCGACAATCGCGCCACCTTGTGGGCCTCGTTCATCGTCTGCAGCATCGAGAAGGTCGAGCCGCCGCCCACGTCGGTCGCGAGCGTCACTGGCATGCGGCTCGCTTCCGCTGCCGCGAAGTCGAACAGACCACTGCCGAGGAACTGATTCGACGTCGGGCAATGCGCGGCGACAGTGCCCGTTTCGAACATGCGGCGACGATCATGCTCGTCGAGCCAGATGCAATGGCCGTACACGGCGCGCTTGCGCAGCAGCTTGTAGTGGTCGTACACGTCGAGGTAGCTGCGATGCCCGGGAAACAGCGAGCGCACCCATTCGACCTCGTCGGTGTTTTCGGCCACGTGGCTCTGGATGAATACGTCTGGATACTGCGTGGCGAGTTCGCCGCAAACGCCCAACTGGGCTTCGGTCGATGTCGGCGCGAAGCGCGGCGTGAGCGCGTAGAGCTGGCGTCCCTGGTTGTGCCAGCGCTGAATCAGCGCCTCGCTGTCGCGCGCGCCGCTCTCGGCCGTGTCGCGCAGGAATTCGGGGCAGTTGCGATCCATCATCACCTTGCCGGCGATCATGCGCAGATTGCGCGCGTCGCTGGCCGTGAAGAACGCATCGACCGAGCCGGGGTGCACCGTGCAGTACACGAGCGCGCTCGTGGTGCCGACACGCAGAAGTTCATCCAGGAAGAACTGGGCGACGTCGGCCGCGTAAGCCGGATTCTCGAAACGGCGCTCGGTCGGGAACGTGTACTTCTCGAGCCACGGCAGCAGCCCCGGCGCGGGCGACGCGATCATGTCCGTCTGCGGATAGTGGATGTGCGTGTCGATGAAGCCGGGCGTGACGACCTTGTCGCGCAGATCGTCGATCGGCGTGCCGTCGGGCAGCGTGGGGGCCACCTTCGCGTAGTCGCCCACGGCGGTGATGCGCCCATTCTCGAAGGCGACGAGGCCGTCGGTATGGTGCACGGTGCCTGGCGAGCCGTCGAGGTAGGCGCGCGACGGATCGTGCGTGAAGTAGACCAGTTGCGCGCGCACAGCGCGCAGGGCTTGGTGTGTCGTGGACATGTACAGGGTCCTTGCGTCGTTACATTTGCGTGAGCAGCAGCACTGCCAGCGCGGCGACGATCCACATCGCCGGCTTGATCTCCTTCACGCGTCCCGTGAACAGCTTGAGTACGACGAACGCGAGGAAGCTATAGGCAATACCGTCGGTGATCGAGTAAGAAATCGGAATCATCACGACTGCGATGAAGCTCGGAATCGCTTCGTCCATGCGGTGCCATTCGATGCGCGCCACGGACTCCATCATAAACACCCCGACCAGGATCAGCGCCGGCGCCGTCGCGATGGCGGGCACCAGCGAGAGCATCGGGGAAACGAACAGGAACGGCAGAAACAGCAGGGCGCATACGACGGCGGTCAGGCCGGTGCGTCCGCCCTGGGCAATGCCGGCGGCCGATTCGATGTAGGCGTTGGCCGGGCTCGTGCCGAGCGGGCCGGAGATCAGCACCGAGAACGAATCGACGATCATGGCCTGACGCATATTGCGCGGATTGCCATCGCGATCCTTCATGTTGCCGGCCTCGGCAATGCTCATGAAGGTCGAGAGCGTATCAAAGAACGCGGTGAAGAGCATTACGAAGATGAACGGCAGGTACGCGACCTTGAGCGCACCCAGCAGATCGAGCTGGCCGATACCCGAGAAATCGGGCGCGGCGAAGAAACCGTGGAAGTTCACTAACGTGGCCGTGGCGATTTCCTTGGGGAAATACGCGCTGCCGTCGCCCCACAGACGTCCGACCGGAATGGCCATGAGCGTGGTCGCGATGATGCCGATCATCAGCGCACCGTTCACGCGGCGCGCGACGAGCACGGTCGTGAGCGCCAGCCCGATCAGGAACGTGACGGTCGGCGGCGACAAGTGGGCCAGCCGCACGACGGTGACCGGGTCACCCACCACGAGCCGGGCGTTGACGAGGCCGATCACGGTGATGAACAGGCCGATGCCGCACGAGATTGCATAGCGCAGGTTCGCCGGAATCGCCTCGACCACGAAGCGTCGCACATTGAGCGCGGCGAGCAGCGCGAAGAGGATGCCCGACCAGAACACGCAGCCGAGTGCGGTCTGCCACGGCATGCCGACGCCGTGCACCATCGTGAACGCGAACAGCGCGTTCAGCCCCATGCCCGGCGCGACCAGCACCGGATTGCGCGCGTAGAGCCCCATCGCGCAACTGCCGAAGAAGCTGATGAGCACCGTAGCGGTCAGGGCCGCCGGGAACGCCATGCCGGTCTTCGACAGAATGGCCGGGTTGACGACGATGATGTACATCGCGGCAAGGAACGTCGTGATACCCGCGATCACTTCCGTACGGAACGTCGATCCGAGTGCGGTGATGCCGAAATATCGGTCGAGGGGCGAGACAGGTTGCGCGCCCGCCACGCGCGTGCTGTCGTGGGCCGCTTCGGGCGCGGCACTGCCCGCAGGAGGGCTGAGCGATGAGTCCATGGGGTGTTGTCTCCGATGTTCTAAGGTGTCGTGCTCGCATGACGCCGCGGGTGTGGGGGCACCGCGTGACGCCTATCTGGGCACGCTCGAAAAATAGCATCGGGCCCCGGCGAAAATATTCCCCTTGCGGCATGTTCCACATCATCGCGAGATGATGTGGCGATGCATCGGGGCGCGGTGTGCGTTGCGCGGGCATAAAAAACGCCCGAAGGGCCTTCGGGCGTTGTGAGATTCGATGCGGTTCGGGGTGGCCGATCGACAAGGCTCGGCTAACGCTTACCCCGCCTGCGCGGCGCGAAAACGCTCCAATTCGTCCACCAGACGCCGTTTTTCGCTGTCGTCGATAAACGAGGCTTCGAAACTATTCCTTGCCAACGTGTAAGCGTCGTCGAGCGTCATGTCCAGCGCGTCGAACGTGGCGAGGAAGTTCTCATTCAGGTAGCCGCCGAAGTAAGCCGGGTCATCCGAGTTGATCGTGACGGCCAGTCCGCGCTTGAGCAACGCGTGCAGCGTGTGCTGACCCATATGGTCGAACACCTTGAGGCGGATGTTCGACAGCGGGCACACTGTCAGCGCGATCCTTTCCCGGGCCAGGCGCTCGAGCAGCGCCTCGTCTTCAATGGCGCGAACACCGTGGTCCACACGCTCAACGTGCAGCACGTCCAGCGCCTCGTGAATGTACGCGGGCGGCCCTTCTTCCCCGGCATGCGCCACGAGGTGCAGCCCCAACTCGCGGCATCGCGCGAACACGCGTGCGAATTTGGCGGGCGGGTGGCCTTGCTCGGACGAATCGAGGCCTACGCCGACGAGCCGGTGCCCGTGGCTGTTGAAATACGGCAGCGCCGTTTCCAGCGTTTGCAGGGCGTCCGCTTCGGGCAGATGACGCAGGAAGCAGAGGATCAGGCGGCTTGTGATGCCGTGCTGCGTCTCGGCTTCGGCCAGTGCGCGTTCGATGCCGTGGATCACCGTCGCCATCGATACGCCGCGCGCGGTGTGCGTCTGCGGATCGAAAAAGATTTCCGTATGGCGGATATTGTCGGCGGCCGCGCGCGCAAGGTAGGCGCGGGTCATGTCGTAGAAATCGTCTTCGGTGAGCAAGACGCTCGCGCCCGCGTAGTAGATGTCCAGGAACGACTGGAGATCGGTGAAGGCGTAGGCGTCGCGCAGGGCCTCTACGCTCGGGTAGGGCAGCGTGACGTGGTTGCGCTCGGCGAGCCGGAAGATCAGTTCGGGCTCCAGCGTGCCCTCGATATGCACGTGCAGCTCCGCCTTGGGCATGGCGCAAAGGGTCTTGGCGAGTTCGGGCGTGAGTGGCATGACTAGGTCTTGATGAGGGGGATGGGCGGGATTTTACCGTCGCCCGCGAAAGTCGGTCACCCGGTGTCCCGGGCGCCAGGGGGCCTTCAAACGTGGACACCGGTGTCCTGCGACGCGGCCGGTCCGCTGTGTTGCATCTGTTGCTCGCGCACGCGCAGCAGTTGCGCGGCGACCGCGATCGCGATCGTCGCCGGCGCCTTGCCCGTGATGCCCGCCACGCCGATCGGGCAGATCATCTGCGCGAAACGCTCCGGCGGCACCCCGCGATCGCGCAGGCGATGCTCGAACTGACGACGTTTGGTCATCGAGCCGATCAAGCCGAAGTAGGCGAAGTCGTCGCGCTTGAAAATGGTCTCGCACAGGCGCTGATCCAGCGCATGGTTGTGCGTCATGACCAGGAAATACGCGCCCGGTGGCGCTTCGTCAACGACGGCTTCGGGGGTGTCGGTCGACTCGACGATGGTGTTCGGCGGCACCGTTTCCGGGAAGGTCTCGGTCCGCTCGTCGGCCCAGGTGACGCGGCACGGCAGCGTGGCCAGCACCTGCACGATGGCCTGTCCGACGTGACCGGCACCGAACAGCACGATGTGGAAATCGCTGGGCGCCAGCCGCTCGCTCAGCCAGAGCCAGCCATCGCTGGCTTGCCAGAACGAGCAGGCGGCGTCGTCGGCGTCGCGGGTCAGCGTGTGCGGATGCGCGAGCGGTTCGCTCGGATCGAGTGCCGTGAGCAAGACGGCGCCGCCTTGCTGCTGGCTGGCCGCCGCATCGGCCCCGGGTGCGCCGAACGCCACGCTGCGCAAGCTGGCCTCGCCGGCTGCGAGCCGTTTGTGCAGGGCACTTACCCAGGCCAGATCGGTTAGCGTGAGCACCTCGAAGGCGAGGGTGACGGCGCCGCCGCAGCACTGTCCGAGGCTCGGGCCGAGCGCGAAACGCTCGACGTGCCGCGCGCCTTGCTGTCCGTACTGGCGCAGCAACTGGCGCGCGACGTCCATCGCCCGCCATTCGAGATGGCCGCCGCCGATGGTCTCCCACGCGTGCTCGCGTGTCACAAGCAGGTGCGTGCCCGCTTCGCGCGGCGCGGAGCCTTCCACGCGCGCGATCGTCACCAGTACCGCGGCCTCGCCGCGGACCAGCAGCCTGTGAGCGGCCTCGACCCAGCGATGCATCAGGCGGCGCTCCGCGTGCGCAGCTCGGTGATCGCCGTGAGCAGCGCCTCGGACGTTGCCGGCGCATTGAGCACCGGCTCGTCCCGATAGTCGTTCACGCTCGCCACGGCGTCGCGCAACGCGTTGAACACCGAGAACGGCAGCAGCAGCGGCGGCTCGCCCACGGCCTTGGAGCGGTGGATGGAGTCCGACACGTTCGTGTTCTCGAACAGCGCCACGCGGAAATCCGTTGGGCAATCGCTGATGCCGGGGATCTTGTACGTGGACGGCGCGTGCGTCATGAGCTTGCCCTCCTGATTCCACCACAGTTCTTCGGTCGTCAGCCAGCCCATGCCTTGAATGAACGCCCCTTCCACCTGCCCGATGTCGAGCGCGGGGTTGATCGATTTGCCGGCGTCGTGAAGCACGTCGGCGCGTAGCAGACGCCATTCGCCGGTGAGCGTGTCGAGCACCACTTCGGAGACGGCCGCGCCGTAGGCGAAGTAGAAGAACGGGTTGCCGTTCATGGTCGCGGCGTCCCAAGACAGGCCCGGCGTGGCATAGAAGCCGTCGGACCACAATTGCACGCGGGCCCAATAAGCCGCTTCCACCAGATCGGGGAAGGGGATGTCGTGGCCATTTGCACTCACCACATCGTTGGCGAACTGCACGTCGTCGGGCGCACCGCCGTACTTCTGCGCGGCAAACGCGGCCAGACGTTGGCGGATCTGCCATGCGGCGTTCTGCGCGGCCTTGCCGTTCAGGTCGGCGCCCGTCGAAGCTGCGGTGGCCGACGTGTTCGCCACCTTGCTGGTGTCGGTCGCCGTCACGCGCACATGCGAGAGATCGACGCCCAGTTCGTGCGCCACGACCTGCGCAACCTTCGTGTTCAGGCCCTGGCCCATCTCGGTGCCGCCGTGATTGACCAGCATCGAACCGTCACGATAGATGTGCACCAGCGCGCCCGCCTGATTGAAGGCCTGCACGTTGAACGAAATGCCGAACTTGAGTGGGGTGAGCGCGAGGCCCTTGCGCAACACGGGACTCGTGCGATTGAACGCGCGCACGGCGTCGCGACGTGCGCGATACTCGCTCGTCTGCTCCAGTTGCGCGACGAGTTCGTGAATGATGTTGTCCTTGACGACCTGTCCGTACGGCGTGACGTTGCGCTCGGTCTTGCCGTAGAAGTTCACGCGGCGCACGTCGAGCGCGTCTTTGCCCAGGCGCCGTGCAATGGCGTCCTGTACGACTTCCATGATGAGCGCGCCCTGCGGGCCGCCGAAACCGCGAAACGCCGTGTTCGATTGCGTGTTCGTCTTGCCGCACAACGCGCGCAGGTCGGCGTCGGGCACGAAATAGGCGTTGTCGAAGTGGCAGATGGCGCGTGTGGCGACCGGTCCCGACAGGTCGGCCGAGAAACCGGCACGCAGTGTCATGTCGACCTTCGCGCCCGTGATACGGCCGTCGTCGTCGAAGCCGACGTCGTATTCGAAGTAAAAGCCGTGGCGCTTGCCGGTCATCATGAAATCGTCGTCGCGATCCAGACGCAGCTTGACCGGGCGTTTCAGACGCGTGGCGCACAACGCGGCGACACAGGCAAACAGCCCCGATTGCGATTCCTTGCCGCCGAAGCCGCCCCCCATGCGACGGCATTCGACCTGCACCTGATGGCTGTGCCAGCCCAGCGCGTGCGAGACGAGCGCCTGCATCTCGGTCGGGTGCTGCGTCGAGCAGTAGACGTGAATGCCGTCGTTTTCCTTCGGGATCGCGTACGAAATTTGCCCTTCGAGATAGAACTGCTCCTGCCCGTTGCACTCGAATGTGCCGCTCAGACGGTGCGGCGCGGCTTGCAGCGCGGCGTCGGCGTCGCCACGGCGCAGTTGATAGGGCGGCAGCACGCTGGCCCCCGCGGCCTTGGCGGCCTGTGGCGTGAGAATGGCGGGCAGGTCTTCGTATTCGCCCTTGGCCAGACGCGCCGCGCGGCGGGCCGCGTCATGCGATTCGGCCACCACGGCGAACATCGGCTGCCCGATGTACTGGACGAGGCCGTCCGCGAGAATCGGGTCGTCGTGAATGACCGGACCGCAATCGTTCACACCGGGGATGTCGGCGGCAGTGTAGACCGCGACCACGCCCGGCGCCCGACGCACGGCGTCGAGATCGAGCGAGAGCACGCGTGCGTGCGCCTTGGGCGACGCCCCGAGCGCGCAGTGCAGCGTGCCTTGCAGTTCGGGGATGTCGTCGGTGTAGGTGGCTTCGCCGGCCA
Organism: Pandoraea sp. XJJ-1; assembly: GCF_026802345.1. Lineage (NCBI taxonomy): Bacteria > Pseudomonadati > Pseudomonadota > Betaproteobacteria > Burkholderiales > Burkholderiaceae > Pandoraea > Pandoraea sp. XJJ-1. The sequence goes on along the minus strand of NZ_CP113827.1, from coordinate 3,607,849 downwards.
CGTGGAGTTCGGCCGACTCGTGGGGCCGCGAGCGGCCCACCTGTGCGCTGGCGCCTGCCGCGGCACCGGTCTGCGTCATGAAGCCTTCGACTTGCGTGTTCATGGGCAACTCCGGTTAGACGTTGGCGAACGCGTTGACTTCGTGTGCCGCAAGCGGCGCATCGAGGCGCGTCTCCAGGAAAAAACGATACAGCAGATTCTGCGCGCCGGCGAGCCGGTAGGCGCTGGTCGCGCGCATGTCCGAGAGCGGTTGGTAGTCGGCGGGCAAGGCCGACATTGCCGCGTGCACGGTGGCGTCGGTCCAGGGCTGGCCGATCAGGGCCGCTTCGATGGCGCTGCCGCGTTTGGGCGTGGCCGCCATGCCGCCGAAGGCCACGCGTGCCGAGCGTACGATCTCGCCGTCGAGTTCGACCGCGAAGGCCGCGCATACCGCCGAGATGTCCTGATCGAAACGCTTGGCCAGCTTGTAGGTGCGAAAGCGTTGCACCGCCGGGGGCAGCGGTACGCGGATGCCCTGCACGAATTCGCCCGCCTCGAGCGCGTTCTTCTGATAAGCCACGTAAAAGTCTTCGAGCGGCATCTCGCGCACGGCCCCGTCGCGATGCAGCACGATGCGCGTGCCGAGCACGATCAACGCGGGCATCGAATCGCCGATGGGCGAGCCGTTCGCGACGTTGCCGCCCAGCGTTCCGGCGTTGCGGATCGGGAACGAGGCGAAGCGCTGACGCAGCTCGGCCAGATCCGGATAGTGGGTGACGAGCGCATCGAACGCATCGTTGAGCAGCGCCCCCGCACCGATGTAGAGGCCGTTCGGACCCTCCGAAATCTCGCGTAGTTCCGCCACCTGTCCGATATAGATCAGATGCTTCAACTCGCGAAATTGCTTGGTGACCCACAGACCGACATCGGTGCTGCCAGCCAGAAGGCGCGCGTCCGGGTAGGCGGCGCGCAGGCGGCCCAGCTCGGCCAGCGTGCGCGGGGCGTGGAAGACCTGGCCGTCGTGCGAATACGACAGCGTGTCGTCGCGTTGCAACGCCTGGAGCTGCTTCGCCAGCGCCGCGCGGTCGAATTCCTGGCGCGGCAGGTCGAACATCTGCTGGGCGGCGTCGACGATCGGACGATACCCGGTGCAGCGGCACAGATTGCCGGAGAGCACGTCGTCGATCTCGCGGCGGGTCGGGCAGCCGGCCTGCTCGGGGCGGTTCACGTACATGGCCCACAGCGACATCACGAAGCCCGGCGTGCAGAAGCCGCATTGCGAGGCGTGGCAGTCCACGAGCGCCTGCTGCACCGGATGCAGCGCGCCGTCGGGCGCGCGCAGATCCTCGACCGTGAAGAGCGCGCGGCCGTCGAGCGTGGGCAGAAACTGGATGCAGGCGTTCACCGCGCGCAGCGCCACGTTGCCGTCGTCGGCCAGTTCGCCGATCACGACGGTGCAGGCGCCGCAGTCGCCCTCGGCACACCCTTCCTTGGTGCCGGTGCAGTGCAGGTCTTCGCGCGTGTACTGAAGCACGGTACGGGTCGTGGCTTCGCCAGTGACCTCGTGCACCTTGCCGCGGTAATAGAAGCGGATGGCTTGTGTCTCCATGGTTCTCAGTGTAGTGCAGTGGGATTGCGGGCGCGCCGGGACATGGCCGGCGTGGGAATGAGCCGAAGATAGCACCGGCGGCGGGGGTAAATATTTCGCGGCCATGATGATGGCTATTCGGTCGCCCCGATGACGTGGCATTGTCATAAACTATGGCTCGACCCCAAGCCTCGCAGAGCGCGCCCGCCCCATGCAAAGACCCCGCGAACAGATCGACGCGTACCTGCTGCGGGTACTGCACACACTGCTCACCGAGCAGAGTGTCTCACGCGCTGCGCTCAAGCTCGGCCAGTCGCAGCCGGCCATCAGCAACTCGCTGCGCCGCCTGCGCGAGATCACGGGTGACGCCATCCTGGTGCGCGGCAAGAGCGGCATGGTGGCGACCGAGCGTGGCCGGGAGTTGCTGGGCTACGCCACCGACGCGCTCGCCGCCATCGAGCGCATCACCCATCCCGCTACGGAATTCGCGCCTCAGACCACCACGCGGGCGTTTCGCCTCGGTGCCCCCGATTACCTGGACGCCGTCTTCCTGCCCAACATCGCCGAAGTGCTGCGCCGTGACGCCCCCTCGGCGCGGCTGCACGTGCAGCCGATCAACACCGCCTTCGACTACGCGGGCGCGTTGGAGAACGGTTCGCTCGACGTGGTGATCGGCAACTGGCTGGAGCCGCCGCCGCAACTGCACATGTCCCGGCTGTTCGACGACGAAGTGGTTTGCATGTTGGGCGCGCAGCATCCGCTCGCGAACAAGGGCATTTCGCTTAAGCATTATCTGGAATTGCCGCATCTGGCACCGACGCCTTACGTGGCCGAGCGCCAGAGTTTTATCGACGGATGTCTGGCCGAGCAGGGCCTGCGCCGCAATATCCAGATGACGATGCCTTACTTCGGACTCGTGCCGTACGTGCTGATGCGCACCGATCTGGTGTTCACGACCGGGCGGCAGTTTGCGCAGCACTATGCCCGCTATCTGCCGATTCGCGTGTTGCCGTCGCCCTTTGCCTTTCCGCCGATGCGCTTCTATCAGCTATGGCACGAGCGCACGCATGCCGCACCGGAGGTGACGTGGCTGCGCCGACGCGTGGCGGAGGTGGCAACGGAACTCGATGCCGCGAACGGCGGCGGGACGCCGGCGCCTGTGGTGGCGCGACCTTGACGGCGGGGGGCGGACGTTTGAACGACCGGACGGCTAAAGGGGCGGCGAGATGAGGCCGCTGCCCGGAGGCAGGCGGCCCGGGAGACGCGTGACGCTCAGCGCAGCGAAATCGCGCGGCGCGGACGATGCAACGCCAGCGAGAGGAAGATCACGACAAACGCGGCGAGCGACCACATCGGCAGGGTGAGACCGAGGATGGGCGGGTACATCGTCTGACACATCCCCTGAACCTGGAAGACTTGCGGCAGCAGGCGCGACGTCGGCAACGCATCGACGAATGCCTCGACCACGTCGTACCCGCAGCTCACCAGCGGATTGGCCTGCACGTAGATCAGATACCCCGACGCCGCCATGCCGCCGATCGCCGACAAAGCGGCGAGCACACGCGCGAACTGAATACCCGCCCAGCCACGCGAGACCGCGCCGGCCAGCCCGAAGATCGCGATCAGCACAAGTGCGTAACGCGCCAGAATGCACAGCGGACACGGATCCTCGTGACGCACATACTGGAAGTACAGCGCGCCGCCCAGCAAGGCGAGGCAGACGACGGTGAGCAGGAGGTACCGCAGGCGTTCGCGGCGCAGGGCCGGGTCGATTTGAGCGTTCATTTCACTTCGGGCGGTAGGCCATCACGAATCCCGCTCAACCCCACATGACGCCGGGCGGCAGGCACTTGGGCTGGCATTGTAACCCCAGCCCGAGGCGTGCGTGAGTCGAAAAGTTGCGGAACTATTTGCCCGAGAATGAGACGGTTGCGGACGCTGCGTCGACGGTCATGGCCCGGTGTTGCGGCGCAGCGCGAGCGGTGCCGCCGCCCGCGCTGCCAACATCAACCGCCCAGGCCGGCCGAGCGCAGGGCGTGCTCGATGGCGCGTCCGACCGGGAACAGGCGGGCGTCGTCGCCTGCCGCGGCGCTGACCATCAGGCCGATGGGCGCTTCGCCCTCGGCCTGGCACGGCAGCGAGAACGCGCAGCCGTCGATCATGTTGATGGCCGTCGGGTTGCGCAGCACCAGCGCGTTGGTGGCCGTAAAAGTGTCGTCGTTCGCCTCGAGCGGCGCGATGGCCGGTGGCGTGAGCGGCACGGTCGGACACAGCACCGCGTCGAAGCCCTGCCAGACAGGGGTCGCTGCGGCGATGAGCGCGGCGCGGGCGTTCAGCAGGTCAATGTAGTCGGCGGCGCTGGCCGGCTCACCCTTGCGGATGCGCACCAGCACCCGAGCGTCGTAGTCCTGCGCACGCTCGGCCTGCAGCTTGCGATGCCACGCGAAGGCTTCGATGGGCGAAAAGCCGAATCGATTGATGGCGGGCAACTGTTCGAACGGCGTGAACTGGAATTCCACCAGCGTCGCCCCCGCCCTGGCGAGCGTGGCGAGGGCGCGCTCGTAGATCTCGATGGCGGCGGGTTCCGCCCCGTCCAGCACGAAGTTCGTCAAGACGCCCAAGCGCATGCCGCGAACGTCGCGCGGCGGCGGCAGGGACTCGTCGACGGCATGGCCCGAGAGAATCGCATCGACCCAGGCGCAGCAATCGACCGAGCGGCCGATGGGGCCGACCGAGTCGAGCGATGTCGACAGCGGCAGGGCGCCGTCGCGCGGCGTGCGCGCCGCCGTCGGCTTGAAGCCTGTCAGGCCGCAGAAGGCCGACGGAATACGGATCGAGCCGCCGGTATCGGTGCCGAGTCCGACCGCCGCCATGCCATCGGCCACCGACGCGGCCGCGCCCGACGACGATCCCCCGGCAATGTGCCCGGCCTGACGCTGCCACGGCGAGCGCGGCGTGCCGTAATGCGGGTTCAGGCCGAGTCCGGAAAAGGCGAATTCGGTCATGTTGGTGCGGCCGATGATGACGGCGCCGGCCTGACGCAGGCGCGCCACGGCGAGGGCGTCGTGCTTGGCCGGGGCGGCGTTCGACAGGACTTTGGACCCTGCGCGCGTGACTTGTCCGGCGACGTCGAACAGATCCTTCACCGACACGGGAACGCCCATCAGCGGCGACAGACGTGCACCGGCCCGGCGCAGGGCGTCGAGGCCGTCGGCGGCGCTGCGCGCGGCTTGTGCATCGACTTGCGTGAAGACGACGTTGCCCTGACCCGCCGGATCATTGATGCGCGCGAGCGCCTGCTCGGTCAATGCGCGGCTGGTGGTGCGTCCGGCGTCGAGCGCGGCGGCGAGGTCGGACAGGGGGCGTTGCAGATCGATGGCGTCGGTGCTCATGGTCAGATCGCTTTCAGGATATGGGTACGGAATTCTTCGATATGCCGGGCGATGGCCCGGCGGGCGCGTTCGGCATCGTGCGCGGCGAGCGCTTCAAATAGTTCGAGGTGTTCCTCGTAGACGTCTTCCATATGGCTGGGCGTCGACAGGGCGAGGAACCAGAATCGCAGCGAGCGCTCGTGCAGACCGCGCAGAAGCTCGGCGAGCGTCTGGTTGCGCGAGGCGCGCGAGATGGCCAGATGGAAGTCGCGGTCGATGCGCATCATCGCCGCCACGTCGCGTGCGGCGATGGCCGCCTGAGACCGTGCCAGCACGGCTTCGATGGCGGCGAGGTCGTCCGGCGTGGCGGCGCGCGCGGCCAGCCCCGCGCAATACGTCTCGTTGATCATGCGCACGTCGATGATCTCGAGCGCATCGTTGAGCGAGACCGGCGCGACCATCGCCCCCTTGCGCGGCAGGATCACCACCCACCCTTCGAGGGCAAGGCGGTGCATCGCCTGATGCACCGGGGTGCGTCCGAGTCCCGTCGACTGCATCAACTGCGCTTCGTTGAGCGTCTCGCCCGGGCGTAGACGCAGCGTGATGATGTCGTGCTTGATCGCGTCGTACGCGCGCTCGGTCAGGCTGCGGCCATCTGCGGCGGCCTGCGGTGTGGCGGTAGCGGACGCATCGGGATTGGCCGCGAGAAGCGTGTCGTCGGGGGTGTCGTTGGGCATCGGGGCGGGTCGGTTCTATCGGCCAGCGTCGGGTCTGCGCTTCGATGGGCGCCGGTCGGCGTCAGTCGGCTTTAGTCGGCAATCGCCAGCGCCTGCGTGGCGTAGCGATGTCGGATCGTGCGGCCGAGGACCGGATCGTGCAGTTCGATCTCGAACTGCTCGCCGCCAGCCACGCCGCCAATGGCAGCGAGTGTGCCACAGAACATGGCGGCGCCCGCCGGCAGGCCATCCGGCCCGAGTTTGTCCATCAATTCCTGCGGCGAGAGCAGGCTGGCCACGGTGCCTTCCTGATAGAGGCGCCGTTCGCCGTCGCGCGTCACCCAGGAGCGCAGCATCAGCTGATCCCAGTGCGCGGCGACATCGGCAAAGCGCCACGCGTCGCGTGCCACCGGCTTCGCGCAGACTTGCTTCGAGACGGTCACGCCATAGGCTTCGACTTCGCGGTCGGTGTGATCCGAGCCCACGCTCACGAGCAAATCGCCACCGTGGCGCACGAGCACGCATTCGGCTTCGCCGCTGCTCGTCTGGCCGACGACGTCGATGGTGTCGTCTTGCGCGAGCAATGCGGGCGCCAGTCGGTAGAAGCACGGCGTGCTCGACGGGCGGCGCACGCCCAATGCGGCCAACTCGGCAATGTGGTGCTCGACGGCGTCGCGATCGCGTCCGGCCCAGCCGGCGATGATCAACGTGTCGACGGACACGTCGACGCACGGATGGGGGCCGTCGCCGGACACCCTGAAGGACAGATGGGAACGCATACGTGACCACTCCTGTAAAATTCGATTGATATTTGTGTGATATTTCACAAGGTCGGAAGACAAAAAGCAAGCGGAAAAATTTCGTCGTGTGCGACGAATATGGGGAATTTTTTATGAAAAGCCCCGTCAATCCTGGGTTGCGCGCGTGTTCGCCGATCGCGTATATTGAATCGGCATCGGTATTGGGTTGGATATTCGTCTGATTTTTGCCGAAACGGTCGCGGAGGCCGACGCCCCTCAGGGGGATTGGCGGGACAGCGGACCGGCGGCCAATGCCCGAGTGACGACCGGGCGAACGAGCGCAACGTCAATCAAGTCGGCGGCACACCGCCGGCTTCCCACCTTCATCAAGCATCGCGTTTTGCATCGTCGCGGCGGCCCGTCAGGGAAGCGGCGCGCGGCGGGCGTGACATCAAAAACAGCAAAATCGGCGCAACTCGCCGCGGGGAGAACTTATCGGATGCATCACGCCATTGACTTCATTCAGGACCTGGCCGTCATCATGCTGCTGGCCGGCATCGTGACGGTCATCTTCAACCGGTTCCGACAGCCGGTCGTGCTCGGCTATATCGTGGCGGGCGTGATCATCGGCCCGTATACACCGCCGTTTGCGCTGATACATGACGAGAAGACGATCGGCATTCTGGCCGAGCTCGGTGTCGTGTTCCTGATGTTTTCGCTGGGGCTGGAGTTCAGCTTGCGCAAGCTTGCGCGAGTGGGCGTGACGGCATTCGTGGCGGCGATCACCGAGATTGTGCTGATGCTCTGGCTTGGCTACGAGATCGGCCGCTTCTTCGGTTGGAAGGCGATGGACTCGATTTTCCTTGGCGCGATGCTCGCCGTCTCGTCGACCACCATCATCGTCAAGGCGCTCGACGAACTCGGCATGAAGCGAGAGCGATTCGCCCAGCTCATCTTCGGTGTGCTGATCGTGGAAGACGTGCTCGCCATTGGCATGATCGCGCTGCTCTCGGGCATCGCCATCAGCGGCTCGGTGGATGCCGGCGAGGCCACCTTTACGCTGGGCAAGCTGCTGCTGTTCATGGTGGTGTCGCTTGTCGTGGGCATTCTGCTCGTGCCGCGCATTCTCGCGTACGTGGCGAAATTCAAGAGCGATGAGATGCTGCTGGTCGTCGTGCTCGGCCTGTGCTTCGGCTTCTGCCTGCTGGTGATTCAGATGGGTTACAGCGTGGCGCTCGGCGCGTTCCTGATCGGCGCGATCATGGCCGAGGCGCGAGAGCTGCATACCATCGAACGGTTGGTTGCACCGCTACGCGACATGTTCAGCGCCGTGTTCTTCGTCACCATCGGACTGCTGCTCGATCCGCACGTGCTGGCGACGTACATCTGGCCGATTCTCGTCATCACCCTCGCCGTCGTGATCGGCAAGATCGTCTCGTGCGGACTGGGGGCGTACCTTTCGGGGCAGGACGGCCGGACGTCGATGCGCGTGGGCATGGGGCTGTCGCAAATTGGCGAGTTCTCTTTCATCATTGCGTCGCTCGGGTTGTCGCTCAAGGTGACGAGCGACTTCCTCTACCCGATTGCGGTCGCCGTCTCGGTCATCACGACGCTGCTCACGCCGTACCTGATCAAGAGTGCCGATCCGTTCACGGGATGGCTCGGCCGCATGATGCCCGGACGTCTGTCATACGTGCTGCGTCAGTACACGCAGTGGTTGCAGAGCATTCATCTGACGGGCGATAGCGCGGCGCTCGTCGGCATCGTGCGTCGCATCGTGATGAGCGTGGCGATCAATCTTGCGCTCGTGGTGACGATTTTCCTCGGCGGCGCCTTCTTCTATCGGCGTTTGGCGGCGCTGATGTCGCCGTGGGTGCGCGACCCGAGCCTGCAAAGCGCGGTGGTCTGGGGCGTGGCGCTCGTGCTGTCGCTGCCGTTCCTGATCGCGGTGTACCGCAAGCTCAAATCGCTCTCGCTCCTGCTTGTGGAGTTGTCGGTGCCGCCGAGCCTGACCGGACGCTACACATACCAGGTGCGCCGCGTGGTGGCCGAAATCCTGCCGATTGCCGCCATGGTCGGGGTGATCCTGCTGGTGGCGGCCTTGTCGGCGAGTATCCTGCCGTCCACGGAGATGGTCGTGCTGATCGTGGCGGGAACGGTGGTGCTGGCGATCATCATGCGGAGCTGGTTCGTGCGCATGCACGCCAAGCTGCAGATTGCACTCAAGGAGACGCTGGAACACCAGCCCGATAGCGAGCAGGGCGGCGGCTCCCCGCATTGAGCGACGCGCGAGCCGTGGCGACGTCCTGACGACGGCGCGCAGCGACACAAAAGCCCGCCGGGGGATTTGCTTCCCCGGCGGGCTTTTTCATGGCGCGTCGCTGCCCTTATGTCTTGCGCGGCGGAAAGTCGAAGATCAGGCACGTCGTCGTGGCGTGCGCATACAGGGTGCCATCCGGACCGACGATGCGGCCCTCGGCGATGCCGACCTGACGCCCGACCTGGATGACTTCGCCTTCCGCACGCACGCAAGGCACGTCACGCGTGAGGGCGCGCACCATATTGGTCTTGAGTTCGAGCGTGGTGTAGCTGCGTCCGGCGGGAAGCGTGGAGTGCACCGCGCAGGCGACCGCGGAGTCGAGCAGCGTGGCGAACCAGCCGCCGTGTATGGCACCGAGCGGGTTGTAATAGGGCAACGCCGGGCGGCCTTGAAAGACCGCGCGGCCGTTCGCGGCTTCGATGGCGATGAAGCCCAGCGTCTCACTGATCGGCGGCAGCGGCAGCCTGCCGTCGAACATCGCTTCAAATATTTCCATGCCCGACAGGCCGATCACGTCGGACGGCGTTGCCACGCCGTAGCGTAGCGGACCGTGACGTGTGAGCCGTTCGCGCACGGCGGCTTCGTCGGCTTCCCATTGCGCCAGTACGGCGGCGGCATCCGGTCGGGTATTCATGGCGTTTTCCTCGTAACTTTTATCAGGCAAGCGATGGCGCGAGATTATAAAAGTCACGGTGCGCCCCGGGGGTTTCGGCGTTAGAGGGAAGCGTCGAGACCGGAGCACGGCAACGGCGGCTCACGCCGTCGCCGTGATTCGGGTTGTCGTCGTTACCTCGGAAGGAGGGGGCTGGCCGCGCCGCCAGCTCAGGCCGCTTGGGCGTGCCTGCGACGATACTGGGCCAATTCGTCGATGGTCAGGATCGGCAGGCCATGTTGCTCGGCGAAGCGCTCGATGTCGGCGCCGCGCGTCATCGTGCCATCTGGATTCATCAACTCGCACAGCACGGCGGCAGGTTTCAGGCCGGCAAGCACCGCCAGATCGACCGAGCCCTCCGTGTGACCGCGACGCGTCAGCACGCCGCCCGGCTGTGCGCGCAGCGGGAAGACATGGCCCGGGCGGGACAGGTCGGCGGGCTGGGCATCGTCGGCGATGGCGGCGCGAATCGTGGTCACGCGGTCGGCCGCGCTCACGCCGGTGCTCACGCCCTGGCGCGCCTCGATTGTCACGGTGAAGGCCGTGCCATGGCGGCTCTGATTCTGCTCGACCATCGGCGGCAGATCGAGACGGCGCAATGTCTCGTCAGGCAGACACAGGCACACGATGCCACTGCATTCGCGGATCAGCATGGCCATGGTGGCCTGCGTGATTTTCTCGGCGGCGACGATCAGATCGGCCTCGTTCTCGCGGTCCAGGTCGTCCATCAGAATGACCGGACGGCCTTCGCGCATGGCGTCGAGCGCGGCTGGCAGACGGACGTCGACCGGTGCCAGGTTGGCGAACGCCGGGTAGGCATGCAGATCGTCGGTTGTGCGGGTCGCATCGGCCCTGTGAGCGGTCGATGTAACGGCTTGCGATACGGCTTGGGTGGTGCTTTGGGTAACGGACATGAAACGCTCCTCGCGTAAATCAATCGGGCGAAAAACGTTTTCGGGGCATGCGAACGGACGCCTCCATGGGACAGTGCCCCATAGCGCGCGGGTATCGACGCATCTTCTCTCATCCGGACTATGACCGTCGGCTCTGGCTTCGCACCAGATCTGCTGACCCTGTCAGTGTCACGAAAGCGACGGTGACAGGCGCTCGCGGGCTCATGACCCACGCAGCTTGCACTGCGCGGCGTCACATACCGCCGGTGGGGACTTTCACCCCGCCCTGAAGACGTGTATGCCGCAAGCAGCGCGCCTCGCAGTCACTGATCGCGTGGCGTCGTTGCGTAGTCGGCGAGAGAGAGCGTAGCACAGGGTGTTGCTGCGCTGCAGGGAAGACTGCGCGGCGCTCGTGGGAATGATGGCGGACGATTGGCTCAACGTCGGCTCGGGAGGAAGGCCGGCGCGGATGTCGCGCCGACCGCCGATGTGAGCGTTGCGCGACGTCGGACGTGCCAGGCGATGCTCAGGCGTGGGTGCCCTTGACGGTGTACCCGGCGTCGGTGATGACGGCGCTGACCTCGGTGGGCGAGAGGCGGCTTTCGACGTCGACGCGACCCGAGTCCAGATCCACATTGACCTTGGCGGCCGGATCGCGCTCGGTGATCGCACGCGTGACGGCTTTGACGCAATGACCGCAGCTCATTCCTTCGACTTGCACTTGCATGTTGCACTCCTTGAAAGCGGTTTCGGTGACGGTGATCAAACAAATCGATGATAGACCTTCCTACGACAGGAAGCTCAAGCGCTATTTTCAGTGTATTCGCTGGATCGCCCAGACGCAGCCCAAACCCGAGCGGTTCCGGGCGCGCTATCGTAATAAATGACGAGACTGTCATGGGATGGTGTGCGGCAGATTGACGCTGGCGGCTTGACCTTCCCTTCATGGAAAGGTCTATGCTTCGACGCATGATGACAGTCCTCCTGGAGACCCTGAAATGATTCGGAACTGGTCGGTCGGTATCGAAGGCATGACCTGCGCCTCATGTGTGACGCGGGTTGAGAAGGCATTGCGGCGCGCGCCGGGTGTGGCCAGCGCCAACGTCAATCTCGCGACCGAGACGGCGGCCGTGGAAGCTGCGCCCGGCGTGACGCCCGCGGCTCTGCTTGGCGCGGTCGAGACGGCCGTCAACGACGCGGGATACCAGGTGGCGGAGCAATCGTTCGAGTTGGCGATTGGCGGCATGACCTGCGCATCGTGCGTGGGGCGTGTGGAGAAGGCCCTTCGTCAGGTGCCCGGTGTGGTCGAGGCAAACGTGAACCTGGCGACGGAGCGTGCCGCCGTGCGCGGGGTGCGTGGCGTCGTCGACGTGGCGGCGCTCACCGCTGCTGTGGAGCAGGCGGGATACGAGGCGTCGCCAGTCACGGACCCCGCGCAGGCGGCCGCATCCCACGAAGGTCCGGCGTGGTGGCCGGTTGCCGTGGCGGCGGTCTTGTCCCTGCCGTTGTTGTTGCCAATGCTGCTCGAACCCTTCGGCATTCATCTGATGCTGCCGCCGTGGGTGCAATGGTTGCTCGCCACACCGGTGCAGTTCTGGCTCGGGGCGCGCTTCTATCGGGCGGGGTACAAAGCGGTGCGCGCCGGTAGCGGCAATATGGATTTGCTGGTGGCATTGGGCACGTCGGCCGCCTATGGGCTGAGTCTTTACGAATGGTGGCGTGCCCCGGCGCACGGCATGACGCACCTGTATTTCGAAGCGGCGGCCGTGGTCATCACGCTGGTGCTGCTTGGCAAGTGGCTGGAAGCGCGGGCAAAGCGTCGCACCGTGGAAGCGATTCGTGCGCTGGCGGCCTTGCGTCCCGAGACCGCGCGCGTGTTGCGCGATCCGCAGGGCGCGGCGAGCGAGGTGACGGTGCCGCTGGGCCAAGTGAAGGTCGGCGACTGGGTGGTGGTGCGCGCCGGTGAACGGGTGCCTGTCGACGGCGTCATTCGCGAGGGGGCGAGCCAGCTCGACGAGTCGTTGCTGACCGGCGAACCGTTACCGATCGAAAAAGCGGCCGGCGACAAGGTCGTTGGCGGCTCGATCAACGGCGCCGGTACGCTGCGGGTGGAGACGACGGCGGTCGGCGCCGATACGGCGCTGGCCCGCATCATTCGCATGGTCGAAGATGCGCAGGCGGGCAAGGCGCCGATCCAGCGCGCCGTCGATCGGGTGGCCGCGGTGTTCGTGCCGGTGGTGGTGCTGGTCGCCGTCGTGACGCTGGTCGTTGGCTGGGGGCTCGGCATCGGCCTGGAGACAGCGCTGCTCAATGCGGTGGCAGTGCTGGTCATCGCGTGCCCGTGTGCGCTGGGCCTGGCAACGCCTGCCGCGATCATGGTGGGCACTGGGGCGGCGGCACGGCAGGGCATTCTCATCAAAGATGCCGAAGCGCTCGAACTGGCGCACCGCATCCGCGTCGTGGCGTTCGACAAGACGGGCACGTTGACCGAGGGCAAGCCGCGCCTCGTGGCACACCTGCCGGTGACGGGGGTGCGTGCCGATACCTTGCTGCGATGGGCCGCGGCGGTGCAGTCGGGCAGTTCGCATCCGCTGGCGAAGGCGGTCACGACCGCCGCAGCGGAAGCCGGGGTGACCTCGGCGGTGCCGACGGCATTCGACATCGCTGCGCTGCCGGGGAGAGGGATGCGGGCACGTATCGAGGAAGTTGGGGAGGGTGGGGGTGTTGGGGGCGTCGAGAACGCGGGCGCCTCGCGCAACGGTCATACGCTGCAGCTGGGGAACGCGCGGTTGCTTGAGGAGTTGGGTGTCTCGGAAGGGGCGCTGGCTCACGAGGCAGCGCGTCTGGCGGCCGAGGGACGTACCGTCTCGTGGCTGGTCGAGACTTCAGGGGAGGGCGCAAATGTCGAGGCACCGGCGCGCTTGCTTGGGCTGTTGGCGTTCGGTGACACGCTCAAGGCCACGGCGCGGCCGGCCGTCGACCGCTTGCATGCGCTGGGCGTGCGTTGCGTGATGGTGACCGGCGACAACGCGGGGAGCGCCAAGGCGGTCGCCGACGCGTTGGGACTCGACGAGGTGCATGCCAACGTGCTGCCGGAGCACAAGGCGGCGGTGATCGCGCAACTCAAGCGTGACGGCGTGGTCGTAGCGATGGTGGGCGACGGCATTAACGACGCCCCAGCGTTGGCCGCGGCCGACGTCGGCATCGCGATGGGCTCGGGTACCGACGTGGCCATGCAGACGGCGGGCATCACACTCATGCGCGGCGATCCGCTGCGGGTGGCCGATGCCATCGATGTGTCGCGTCGCACCTGGTCGAAGATTCGCCAGAACCTCTTTTGGGCGTTCGCGTACAACGTGGTCGGGATTCCGCTGGCGGCGTTCGGGCTGTTGAGCCCGGTGATTGCGGGGGCGGCGATGGCGCTCAGCAGCGTGAGTGTGGTGAGCAACGCGTTGCTGCTGCGGCGCTGGCGTTCATCGGCGACGCAAGACGTCAGTGCCGGCGCTGCCGCCAAGATTGGCGAGGCCCGCAGCGCGAGTGCTTGAGGGCGGTTTGCCCGGGCACAAGGCGAACGGCGCATAATGAATTTGTTAGAGGCACGCGCGGTCGGCGACTGCCCGATGCGTTGCCTGAATTTTTAATTGACTTGAAATTCGTCGAAAGCGGCATCATTTGATTGGTATCGTCTGCCTTCCGGCGCGGAATGAATCCTGCCGAACATGAATAGCCTCCATATCGCAAGTTACAACATCCACAAGGGCTTTTCCGCATTCAACCGTCTGCGTGTTCACGAACTGCGTGCCGGCTTGGAAGGGCTTGCGCCGGATCTGGTCTTCTTGCAGGAAGTGCAGGGCCTGCATCAGGGGCATGCGGTGCGTCACAGGAATTGGCCGGTGCAGCCGCAACACGAGTTTCTGGCCGGCGCCATGTGGCGCGATCACGCGTATGGGCGCAATGTCGTCTATGAACAGGGGCATCATGGCAATGCGATTCTGAGCCGTTATCCGATCGTCAGGTCGGACAACCACGACATCACAACCTATAGTTTTGAGAAGCGCGGCATGCTTCACTGCGAGATTGCCGTGCCGGGTCTGAAGCAGCCGCTGCATTGCCTGTGTGTGCATTTGTCGTTGGCCGGACATGGTCGCCGTCGCCAGTTCGAAATGTTGACGGAGCGTGTGGCCGACGCTATTCCCGCCGATGCGCCGTTGATTATCGCGGGTGACTTCAATGACTGGAGCAATCAGGCAGACCGGTTGCTGGCGGAACGCTTGGCGCTGACCGAGGTGTTTCAGAACCGCGGGGGGCGTCCGGCGCGCAGTTTTCCGAGCGGATTGCCGCTTTTACGACTTGACCGCATTTACGCACGAGGCTTTCATATCGAAGGGGCGCAGGTTTTACACGGGCGTCCCTGGTCACGGATTTCCGATCATTCACCGATCAGCGCCCGACTTGTGCCGTCGGACGCCAACAGGACGATGAGCGGTTCCTCCACTCCCGTCGTTCAACCCTCGTTCCCCCCAGTGAGGCAGCCATGAACATCGGACAAGCGGCGCAGGCCAGCGGCGTCACGGCCAAGATGATCCGGTACTACGAAAGTATCGGCCTGATGCCCCCGAGTCCCCGCTCCGAGGCGGGTTACCGGCGATATGGCGAGCCGGATCTCCATCTGCTTCGCTTCATTCGCCAGGCGAGGCGGCTGGGTTTTGGGATCGATCAGATCCGTCAACTGCTGGCACTATGGCAGGATCGAGACCGATCCAGCGCGCAGGTGAAGGCGTTGGCGCAAACCCATGTCGATGAACTCAACCAACGCATCGGTGAATTGGTGGCCATGCGCGACACGCTCTCTCATCTCGCCATGCACTGTCACGGTGATGATCGTCCAGACTGCCCGATACTCGAGGGGATCGCTGCCGCTGACCTTCCCGGTGACCTGGGCGGCAAGGGGGCGCGTTTCGCGAGCGCGATAGCGTCGTGCGGTCCGGCGCAGTCGGCCACAGCCTCAGACGCCGCAACCGGCACCGATGCCCCGGCGTCGGCAGGCGGCTCGGTCAGTGACAGCGAGGGGCAGATCCGTCACGTCCCCCAGCCCTAACACATGAAGTCGACATGACCGGCTGACGCCCGATATCCCCTATGACGCGCCGCAATGACGGCGCTTTTTTTGTTTCCTGAATTTTGATTCGCCCGCTGCGACAGCATGCCGCAGCGGGTGTTGCGTTACGTCGACAGCCGAATATGTATTTGATTTTAAATAGAATTTTCACGAATTGACTGGATTCGAAGTGAGCCTCTAGCAGATTTTTGATGTTTTTCGCAAATAGGGGCTAACCCTTAACGGGAAAACCCTATACAATGCGAAGCACTGCTGCAATGCAGCACACTAAATGAATTGGAGAAACATCATGGTTGCCGCCCTGTTTGAAGTCGTGAACACTTGGTTTGAAACGGCTGAGCGTCGTCGTCGCGAAGCGTTCCTGGCTGAGTCGAAGGACATCATTGAGTTGGAACAACGTATCCGCGCGCTCGAAACCGCCGGTTACTAAGCAAGTTTGTAGCAAGTCCCTCCGGACGAACGGTCGTCGCTGGCGCAATCAGGCAAGTCGATCGTCACAGCGGGCGATCCCCGTCATCCATGCGATGGCGTGCGACGGCGCCCAACCGTGAGTCCGGATGCCAATCCCTGCGGTTTCGGGGTTGGCGAGTGCAAGCCCGCCACTTTGGCGGGCTTTGTCGTTAATGTCCTGCCCTTTCGTCCTTCGCTTTCGCCGTACCCCGGCGGAACGTGTCTATTTCTCGATTCTGAACTCGGTGGCGAGCGCCGCGCCGTTGGCGAGCGAGGTCACACCGTAGTACTTGTCACCGACCTTGAACATGAAGCGGCACCAGTTCTCGGTCATCGCGCGCCATTCGAGGTTCACGCAATACGAACCGTTGTCGTTGACCGACCACGTGCCGGTGGCGTGAGCGACCTGGTTCGCGCGGCTACCCGACCCGATGCTGCCCTTGTTGTCGCTCGTGGCATTGAGCGACCCATTGGTGTCGTTGATCCATTTGCGCGTACTGCCGTTGTTGGCGAGGTGGGTGATGTGCGCGCCGGGCATGAGCGAGCGCAATTCGTCGACACTGAGTTGCTGACCGCTGGCACTCTTGATATCGGAGAGATGCATCGGGTCCGCGTGGGCGAACGACGACAGTGCGAGCAGGCCGGTAGCAAGGAATGCCGTGGCGGGGGAAGTGAAGCGGCGGACCATGATGACTCCCGGACGAAGCCTGCCAATGTTGCGTGCAGGCCGACGGAACACGCGTCGCGATCGGTCGTGCGTGCCGTCAGACGTTATCGTCCCGCATTGAGACGCGGTGTCGCTATCGGTCCAGATGATGCGCTATTACTATAGGCGACAAGCGGGCGTCTGCACAGATGCGTGCCGTCCGGGGCGCGCGGTGAGCAACCCATCGCCTCGTCCCCGAAGATCTCGCGCAGCTTGGCCGGACTGACCTGGTGGATGTCGCCGGCTACGGTCAGGTCGTTCTGGCGGAACGACTCGTCGTCGTGTTAGTGCGTCGACGGAGGTATGCGCGCCGCTGCGCCAAGCGCCAAGCGCAGCTTGGCGATACACTCGCACGGCTTTCCCCTCGTACTTTCGATAGGAGTGTTGTCATGGCCGACAGTGAAGCCCGCCCGCCGTTTCCGCCATTCACGCGTGAGACTGCAATTCAGAAGATTCGTATGGCCGAGGACGGCTGGAACTCGCGCGATCCTGCACGGGTTGCGTTGGCCTATACGGTCGACAGCCGCTGGCGCAATCGGGCCGAATTTCCGCGTGGCCGTGAACAGATCGTCGAATTCCTGACGCGTAAATGGCAACGCGAACTCGACTACCGGCTAATCAAGGAACTGTGGGCGTTTACCGAGAATCGCATCGCGGTGCGGTTCGCTTACGAATGGCGAGACGATTCGGGCAGTTGGTTCCGTTCGTATGGCAACGAAAACTGGGCGTTCGACGCGCAAGGGCTTATGGCCGAGCGCCATGCCAGCATCAACGACTCGCGCATCACCGAAGGCGAGCGCCTGTTCCATTGGCCGCAGGGGCGCCGTCCCGACGATCATCCGGGATTGACCGAACTCGGGCTGTAAAGCCGGCGGGCATGGCGACGATGACGCTGACGCGCGTCGCGTCGCCGTTTGCGCGACCTCAGTCCAACCCGACGATGAGCAGCAGGTTAGTGGCGGTGATGACCGCGAAGAGGCCCCACGCGAGCGCCTGTGCGGGACGCCCGAGCGTGTTGCCGTTCATCACGCGCGGGTCGCTCACCGAGCGGATGAGCGGCCACATGGCGAACGGCAGTTGCAGACTGAGCAGCACCTGACTCCATACCAGCAGCTTGCCCACGGCGCCGTCGCCGAGCCACAGCACGCCGATCAGCGCGGGCACGAGCGCCAGCCCGCGCGTGATCAGACGACGCTGATAGCAGGGGATCCGGGCGTGCAGAAATCCGTCCATGATGACTTGCCCGGCGATCGTCCCGGTGAGCGTGGAACTTTGTCCCGACGCAAGCAGGGCGATGCCGAACAGGAAGGCCGCGGCGCCGCCCGCAAGCGGCGTGATGAGCCGATATGCCTGCTCGATATCGGTGACGTTGGTCTGGCCGCTGGCGTGAAATACCGAACCCGCCAGTATCAGAATGGCCGCATTCACGCACATGGCGAGCGCGAGCGAGACCCATGTGTCGATGCGCACCAGCGCGAGGGTGTCGCGCACGTCGCCGCGTTTGCCGCCGACCACCCGCCGCGTCTGCACGACCGACGAATGCAGGTACAGATTGTGCGGCATGATCGTGGCACCGACGATGCCGAGCGCCAGCACGAGGGCATCGTGCCGGTCGTGGCTGGGCGCACCCGGCATGAGACCGGCGGCCACCGCATGCCAATCGGGCGGCACCATGACCACTTGCGCGACGAAGCACAGCGCCATCGTGCCGATCAAGCCGAAGACAATGGCTTCGATCTGACGGAAGCCTTTGCCCTGCAGGCCGAGCACGATCATCGTGTCGAGCGCGGTGAGGACGATGCCCCAGGCGATCGGCACCCCCAGCAATAGCTTGAAGGCGAGCGCACAGCCCAGGACTTCGGCGATATCGCAGGCGACGATCGAGATCTCGGCGGTGATCCACTGGACGAGTCGTCCCGCCCGCCCGTAGCGCTCGTAGCTCGCCTGCGCGAGGTCGCGCCCGGCGACCAGTCCCAGCCGGGCAGCGAGCATCTGGAGAAAGATGGCGGCAAGGCTGGAGAGCGCCACCACCCAGAGCAGCGAATAGCCGAATTGCGATCCGGCCTGGATGTCCGTCGCCCAGTTGCCGGGGTCCATATAGCCGATGGCGACGAGCAGGCCCGGGCCGGCAAAACGCTTGAGTTTGATCCAGCGGGGTTCGCGTGCGTCGATGACGATGCTGCCTTTGACTTCGGAAGGACAGAAGGGCGCAGTGGCGGTGGTCGGCAGCGGCATGAGAAAAGGAGATCGGTCGATGACGCCAACGGTAGCCGGGCCGGCGCCTGCCCGCAAGCGCGATCATGGCGGCGGCAAGGTCACGGATATCACGGCGGTGGCAGATGAACTGCTATACTGTACATTCATACAGTATTTTGGGTGCGCGATGACCCTGCCACTTTCCTCTTTGCCTGCCGGGCTGTGGCGCGCCAGTGAACTGGCGCATTGCCACCGTGCTGGCCACACCACGGGTTTTGCCGCGCTGGACGCCGAGCTGCCCGGCGCCGGGTGGCCGCATGGTGCGGTGACGGAGTTGCTGAGCGAGCGTCCGGGCATCGGTGAATGGCGGTTGCTGGCCCCGACGCTACGCGATCTCACGCAGGCGGGCCAGCCGGTGATGGTGATTGCGCCGCCGATGCTGCCATATGCCCCGGCGCTGGCGGGATGGGGCATCGATCTGCGCTGGCTCAGTGTCGTGATGCGTCCGGTGAGTCCGGCACGTCAGGCGCCTCGGGCGCGCGGCACACGCGGCCTGAAGGCGGAGGATCGCGACATGCTCTGGTGTGCCGAGCAGGCCCTCAAAAGCGCGTGCTGCGGGGCGGTGCTCACCTGGCTTCCGGCCGCGACGCCCGAGCAGATCCGGCGGCTTCAGGTCGCGGCCGGTGGCGGCGAGACGCTGACCTGGGTGGTGCGAGGGCCCGCCGCCGTCGCGACCGCCTCGGCGGCACCGTTGCGACTGGGGCTTGCCGTTGGGCCGGGGAGTCGTCTCGGCGTGCAGTTTCACAAGCGGCGGGGGCCGCCGCGTCTCGAACCGCTCTGGCTGACGTTGCCCGCGCCGTATGCGCATGTCTCGCAACCGGTGACGGGCGCGGCCGACGATGCGCGGCCGGGGCCTGTCGGGCCTGGTCCGGCACCTTCGTCCACACCGTCCACGGTGCCTTTGGTTTCTGTTTCCGGAGTCTCGCATGGCTTGCTGGATCGCCCTGCATCTGCCCTATCTGGCGCTCGAGATCGCCTCTCCGCTCACACCGGCTGACACGCTGACCGACACAACGGTCGTGCTGGCGCAGTCGCGTGTCTGGCAGGCGAGTGAGGCGGCGCAGGCAGCCGGCGTGCAACCCGGCATGCGCCGTGGCGGCGTGCTGGCGCTATTGCCGCAGGCGCGATTCCACGATCGCGACGAAGCGGCCGAGACGGTCGCGCTCGAGGCGCTGGCGCTGGCCTTGCTGCGCTTCGGCCCCGACGTTGCGATCGCCTCGCCACAATGCGTGCTGATCGACGTGGCACCGAGCCTGCGCCTGTTTGGCGGTCTGGCATCGCTGGCGGCGCAGGTGTTTGAGAGTGCCGAGGCGCTCGGGCACCGGGCGTCGTTGGGCCTTGCCGCCACGGCCAGCGCGGCGGCGCTGCTCGCGCGTGCCGGTACTCCTTGTCGGCCGCCGCGGTTGCCACCGACACCACCGACGCCGATGACGCTGCCGCAATCCCTCGATTCCCGCTCGGTCGCCTTGTTGCCCGAGGCGCAGCCGTGGCTCGACTGGCTCGCGCAAATCGGCTGTGTGACGTTGGGCGAACTGCGCGCGCTGCCTGCTGCGGGCGTGCGGCGCCGCTGCGGTGCGGAACTGCCCGCTGCGCTTTCCCGGGCCTATGGCGAGACGCCGGAGGCCCCCGCCTGGTATCGCGCCCCGCCCCATTTCGAGGCGGTGCTGCCGCTGCCATCGCTCACGCATGACGTGGATGTGCTGCTCTTCGGTCTGCGCCGTCTGCTCGCCCAACTCACGGGATGGCTGGCCGCCGGGCAACTGGCCACGCGCGCGCTCGCGCTGGTGCTCGAGCATGAGCCGCTCGGGCGGCAAACGCTGGCACCGACGCGTTTCGACATCCGTCTTGCCGAAGCGAGTGCGGCGCCCGCGCACTTGCTGTCGTTGTGCAAGGAGCGGCTGGCCCGCTCGCCACTGGTGGCCCCGGTGCTGACGTTGCGGCTCGATGTCACGCAGACGGCGCCCCATGTGCCGCAAAGCGGCTCGCTCCTGCCGGAGCCGGGCCGCGCCCGGCAGGATTTTGTGCAACTGATGGAGCGTGTGGCGGCGCGGTTGGGCGACGAGCACGTGCGGCGTTTGCAGGTGCGTGGCGATCACCGGCCCGAGGCGGCGTTCGTCAGCTTGCCGTATGGGGCGTCCGGCAATCCTTCCCATGCCTCCCACGGCACGATGTCCGGCGCGGTCGGTCATCGGCCCGATGGCGAGTCCCTGTTGCCGCCGCGCCCGGCGTGGCTGCTCGATGTACCGCAGCGCCTCGGCGTACGTCAGGAGCGCCCGTGGCGGCAGGGGCCGCTACAACTGATGAGCGGTCCTGAGCGTATCGAAGCCGGCTGGTGGGAGCCAGGCACCGTCACGCGCGACTACTTCATTGCGGCCGATATCACGGGGGCGTTGTTGTGGGTGTTTCGCGAGCGGCCCGTGAATGGGGCGGATGCCGCGTGGTACTTGCATGGCCTGTTCGGCTGAGTCCGGCGGGTCCGCTGTGCGATGAATGTCGACGATTTCCTGCCGTGGCAAGGCCCGACCGAAGGGCTGGCCGCCAATGATGAGCGTGCCGACGCGGCCGGCGCCGATCCGGCGGCGCCCCCCGATCCGCGTGCGGCCGACGACGGCAGCCTGCCTGCCTATGCCGAACTGCACTGCCTGTCGAATTTCTCGTTCCAGCGTGGCGCGTCGCATCCGGAGGAACTGATCGCGCGGGCCGCGCACCTGGGCTACACCGCGCTGGCGATGACCGACGAGTGCTCGCTGGCCGGTGTCGTTCGCGCACTGGCCGAGGCGGTGCAGTATCCGTCGGTGTCGTTGATCGTGGGCAGCGAGTTTCGTCTGACGCCCGAGGACAGCGCAGCCGCGCTGGGCAGTGTGCATCTGGTCGCGCTTGCGCAGCACCGCGAAGGCTACGGCAATCTTTCCGAGATGATTACACTCGGTCGCATGCGCGGCCCGAAGCGCGGTTATCGGTTGCACGCGCGAGACTTCAGCGCGCCGGCAACCGGGCAGGCGCATCTGCGGGGTCTGCCGGGGTGCCTGATGATCCTGGTGCCGGAGACCGGCGCGAGTCCCGAGCGCACGCTGGCCCAAACCCGCTGGGCGGCACAGACGTTCGGCGAAGGACGCGTGTGGCTCGCGCTCGAACGCCATCACCGAGCCGACGACGACGCGCATCTGGCCCGGCTGCGGGCGATCTCCGCCGAGTGCGACGTGCCGCTCGTCGCCACCGGCCATGTCCTCATGCATGTGCGCTCGCGCAAGCCGTTGCAGGACACGCTCACCGCCATTGGACTGGGCAAGCCGGTGCAGGCCTGCGGATTGGCGCTCGCCGCCAATGCGGAGCAGCATCTACGCACGCGGTTGCGGCTCGCGTGGCTCTATCCGCCGGACGCCCTGGCGCAAACGATTGCCATCGCCTCGCGTTGCCATTTCGATCTGCGCAGCCTGCGTTACGAGTATCCCGAGGAACTGGTGCCCGCCGGGCATACGCCGGTGACGTATTTGCATCAGGAAGTCGAGGCCGGCGCGGCGCGGCGCTATCCGAACGGGGTACCGCAGAAGGTGCGTCGTCTCATCGAAAGCGAACTGACGCTGATCCGGGAGCTGGCGTACGAGCCGTATTTCCTGACGGTCTACGACATCGTGCGTTTCGCCCGCAGCCAGAACATCCTGTGCCAGGGGCGCGGGTCGGCGGCCAACTCGGCGGTGTGCTATTGCCTGGGAATCACGGCGGTCAATCCTGACGAGGTGCAGGTGCTGTTCGGGCGTTTTCTGTCGAAGGAGCGCAACGAGCCGCCCGATATCGATGTGGACTTCGAGCATCAGCGGCGCGAAGAGGTGATCCAGTACATCTACGACAAGTACGGCACCGACCGGGCGGCGCTGGCTGCGACGGTGATTTCGTATCGCATGCGCAGTGCGGTGCGCGACACGGGGCGGGCGCTGGGCATCGATCTGTCGATTGTCGAGCAGGTCGCGCAGAGTCAGCAGTGGTGGGACGGTCGCGAGAATCTGCTCGCGCGCATGGCGGCACAAGGGTTGTCGCCCGACGCCCCGACCACGCGGCTATGGGCGGATCTGGTCGCCCGGCTGATCGGCTTTCCCCGGCATTTGTCGCAGCACGTGGGCGGTTTCGTGATTTCGCGCGACAAGCTCTCGCGCCTGGTGCCGATTGCGCCGGCGGCGATGGACAAGCGTTACGTCATTCAGTGGGACAAGGACGATATCGAGACGCTCAAGCTGCTCAAGGTCGATGTGCTGGCGCTCGGCATGCTGAGCGCGTTGCGCCGCACGCTCGATCTGCTGGGGGAATGGCGCGGTGAGCCGATCTCGCTGGCGGACATTCCGCGCGACGATCCGGCGACGTACGGCATGATTCGTCGTGCCGATACCGTGGGTGTCTTCCAGATCGAGTCGCGTGCGCAGATGAGCATGTTGCCGCGCTTGAAGCCGGACAAGTTCTACGACCTGGTGATCGAGGTGGCGATCGTGCGGCCGGGGCCGATTCAGGGCGGGATGGTGCATCCGTATCTGCGTCGCAAGCAGGGCAAGGAGGACGTGGTCTATCCGCGCGAGGAGATCAAGGCGGCGCTCGAGCGCACGCTGGGCGTGCCGATCTTTCAGGAGCAGGTGATGCAGATCGCGATGATCGCCGCCGATTTCTCGGCCGGCGATGCCGATCAGTTGCGTCGTTCGATGGCGGCCTGGAAACGCAAGGGCGGGCTCGAGAAATTCCAGACCCGCATCATCGACGGGATGCTGAAAAACGGCTATCCGCGCGAGTTTGCCGAGGCCATCTGCCGCCAGATCGAGGGCTTTGGCGAGTACGGTTTTCCGGAGAGTCATGCGGCAAGCTTCGCACTGCTCGCCTATGCGAGTGCGTGGCTCAAGTGTCATGCACCGGAGATGTTCCTGTGCGGGTTGCTCAACAGTTTGCCGATGGGATTCTATTCGGCGTCGCAGCTGGTGCAGGATGCGCGACGGCATCATGTCGAGGTGCGCGCGGTCGACGTTTGCGTGAGCGATGTCGAGTCGCGTCCCGAGGCGCGCATCGGGCGGTACGGCAATGCCCGCCGGCCGGCGGTGCGGCTAGGGCTGTCGCTGGTCAAGGGCTTGTCCGACGACGGGGCGCGCGCGATCGAGCGTGCGCGTCGGCAGCGACCGTTTACCGACATCGACGATCTGACCGCGCGGACTGCGTTGTCACGTCGGGACCTCGACGCCCTGGCGGCTGCCGACGCGCTGTCGGCGTTGCTCGGCGGTCGGCGGCAGGCGCGCTGGGCGGTCGCCGCATGGCAGCCACCCACGCCGCTGCTGGGGGCGACGGTGCTGCGCGACGCGGTGCCGGGCAGTGCCGACGAGCAGGTGGCGCTGCCGCCGATGGCCGAGGGGCAGGACATCGTGGCCGATTACGCAAGCACGGGGCTGACGCTGCGGCGTCACCCGCTGCTGCTGTTGCGCGAGACGCTCACCCGGATGCGGGTGCGAACGGCGAGGGATTTGCAGACCGAGGGCGTGCACGGGCGCCGGGTGCGCACGGCGGGCATTGTGACGGGACGGCAGCGCCCGGGCACGGCCAATGGCACGGTCTTCGTCTCGCTGGAAGACGAAACGGGCGTCATCAACGTGATTGTCTGGCCCGATCTGGTCGAATCGCAGCGCACGGCGTTGCTGGCGTCGTCCTTATTGGGGGTGGAAGGGGTATGGCAACGCGAGGAGCGCGTGACCCATCTGGTGGCGCATCGTCTGGTCGATCTCTCGTCGATGCTCGGCGAACTCACGATCTCGAGTCGGAACTTTCACTAAGGGGACTTCGATAGGATGGGGTGTCTCCGGCCCCCCGCCATGCGCAAGCTTCAGCAATTGCATGCCGCCGCGACACTCGCTTTCTCGCGCGCACTGCCGGGTAACCGGCTCGAGGCGCTGAGAGGAAATCGCCTGGGGCAGTACAGCATTCGTATCAACGATCAGTGGCGCTTGTGTTTTCGCTTCGACGCGGGCAACGCCTCGGACGTCGAGATCGTGGATTACCACTGATCGGATGGGCGGGCGCGTTCCGATAATTCTGCGGATTCTGCTAAAGGTCGACGGAGGCCGAAGATGACCCGACAAGTACCCCTGGCGACGCCGGGCGAGATTCTCGCGCAGGACTGGCTGGGCCCGATGGGGCTTTCTCAATATGCGCTGGCGAGGGCCATTGACGTGCCGCCTCGCCGCATCAACGAAATTGTCCTGGGCAAGCGTGCGATTACCGTCGATACGGCGCTGCGCCTGGGGGCGTTCTTCGGCGTGGATGCACAGAGCTGGCTCAATCTGCAAAATCAGTACGATGCCGAGATCGCACGCGCCAACATGGCCGATGTGCTGCGCGACATCAAGCGACGTGCCCGGGATCTTCTCGCTACGGCGTGATGCTCCCCCCAACGACACGTCAGCCGTTGCCGTCGCGCGTCGACGGATGTCATGCCATTGCTCAATGCGCGGCGTCGGCCTGCTTGCCGGCCGCTTGCGCGAGGGCGCTCGCTTCGGCTTCGCTGCGCAGGCCGTTGAAGTGCGCGTTGAGCAGCACCGCGCTGATCGACGCGAGCAGAATGCCGCTGTGGAAGAACGGGGCGAGTGCATGCGGCAGTTTCATGAAGAACTTGTCCGACGCCACCGGAATCATCCCCACGCCAATACTGATCGCGATGATGTACAGGTTGTAACGATTCTTCGACAGGTCCACCGTCGAGAGAATCTTCACCCCCGTGGCCGTCACCATGCCGAACATCACGATGCCCGCGCCCCCCAGCACGAACTGCGGCACCGACGCCACCACGTGTGCCACCTTCGGAAACAAGCCCAGCGCGATCAGGATCAGGCCCCCCATGGCACACACCCAGCGGCTCTTCACCCCGGTCACGCCGACCAACCCCACGTTCTGCGAAAACGAGGTGTAGGGGAACGTGTTGAAGATGCCACCGATCATCGTGCCCAGCCCATCGACGCGCAAGCCGCGCACCAGCGTCTTCCTGTCGACCGGACGGCCGACAATGTCGCCCACCGCCAGGAACATGCCGGTCGATTCGATGAACGTCACGAGCATGACCAGCGTCATCGTCGCAATGGCAACCGGATCGAAGCGTGGCACGCCGAAATGGAACGGCATGACGAAGCCGAACCACGGCGCGTCGGATACGCCCGCAAACGACACTTTGCCCAGCGCCATCGCCACGATCGTGCCGAACAGAATGCCCAGCAGCACCGCAATGTTGGCGAAGAAGCCGCGCACGTACTTGGTGATGAACAAAATGCACAGGAGCACGGCGAACGACACGCCCAGATAGAGCGGATTGCCGTAATCGGGATTGCCGAAGCCGCCCGCCGCCCAGTTGATGCCCACGCCCATGAGGGAGATGCCGATCACCGTGATGACGGTCCCGGTCACCACCGGTGGGAACAGCCGCAGCAGCTTGCCGATGAGCGGTGCCATCAGAATGCCGATCAGGCCCGAGGCAATGGTCGCGCCATAGATATCGAGCAACCCGAGATCGGGATTCGTGCCGATGGCGATCATCGGCGTGACGGCGGTAAACGTCACCCCCATCATGATCGGCAGACGCAAGCCGAAGATCCACAGGCCGAGTGTCTGGATCAAGGTGGCGATCCCGCAGGCGAACAGATCGGCGTTGATCAGAAACGCGACCTGATCGACCGACATGTGGAGCGCACCGCCGACGATCAACGGTACCGCCACCGCCCCCGCATACATCACCAGTACGTGTTGCAGTCCCAGCGTGAACAACTTGGGGAGCGGCAGGCGCTCGTCGACCGGATGCACCGGTGCAGCAGCAGATTGCGTCATGTCTTCTCCTGGTCCGACGGTACGAATCGATTTACATGGTGGAACCGAGCGTAAATTTTTTACCGAGGCGCAGCGAGTGCCGTCAAAAATGCAGAGCGGATGGTGTGGGGTGCGTCGTGCTCGCCCCCCGGCGGGGCGTCATGGAGAAAAATTGAGGCATCGTGACAGGGTACGCCGGTTGGCGCCGCAGCGGGCGACTTCCCGGAAAGCCTTACGACGTATGGCTCGGACGTTGCGGGGGCGTGACAGGCGGGAGGGGGCGCGAAGCGTTCGGACGCGTGCGAATCGTACCGAGCTGTGCGGCGGCCGTTGGCCGCGCGCCGAGGATCATATCGAATCCGCAATACTAAAGATTGCAACTGACGTATGAATCTCGGCGACAGTGCGATACCGGGATATCGCCCCGCCACAACGCCGTAAGGCGGCGCGGCTCAGCGTGTGCCGGTTGTGCCGGAGGCCTTGCGGGCGAGCATATCGCCGGCATTGGCGGTAATGCCCGCGCCACCGCTTTGCTGTGCCACGCTATCGAGCTTGCTGGAGATCTCGTTGCCCATGTGCTGCAGGAATTCCAGCTCCTTCGCGCCGATGCCTCCCGCGCACAGCGTGCCGCCCCAGTCGCCGTAAAGCAGTGCCACGGTCTGGTTACGTTGGCGAACTGGCAGCAGGAAGAACGACTTCACGTTCGAGAAATGCTCACGGTGCCACATCGGAATACGCGGCACGATACGCGGCTCGCGAGCGTTGTCGATCAGAATCGCGCGGCCGTTGGTCAGAGCCAGATGGAAGACGTCCGGTTCGAAGGCTTCGGGGAACGACAGGCCCAGCGCGGGCTGCACGTCGCGGCCGATGCCGAAGCGCAGCTCGAACGACTTGCCCGCCGGCACGCGCACGAAGGCCGCGCAGTTGGCGAAACCCAGCGACTGCATGATCGCTTCGAGCGTCAGGTTGAGCAGACCGACCGCGTCGGTCTCGCCCGTGGCGGCCCGCACTTCCGAGAGACCGTCTGCCAGACGTCGCGCCGAGTCCAGCGGCTTGCCCGCCGGCGGCTGGCGCGTGCTCGACGCCTTGGTGCTGATCGCAATGAATTCCTGGTGGCTCGTGTCGCGCACCATTTCTTCGCCCACGGACACCACGTCTCGCACGTCCAGCGCGAGACGGTCGGCATAGCGCTCCGCCAATTCGGCCAGACGCTCCGGGTCGGCCCCGCGCGTGAGTTCCGTCACCATCTCGTTGGACATGTTCGCCACCGCACACAGCCAATCGCTATGCGAGAGCGGGGCGTCGCCCTCCAGATCGATCGGACGCATGCTCGTCGCGATCGACTCCGGCAAGCCCCACTTGCGGGCCGCCGCTTCGGCCAACTCCGGGAACGAGATGGCGAGCACCTGTTCGCAGGCGTCGCTGTCGCTGATGCCTTGCGCTGCGGCGAGGGTCTGGATTTCCCCCCATTCGGCCGGGAAGCAATAGGTCACGAGCAGTCGTGCGACATGGTGCAGCAAGGTGCAGACTACGGCTTCCTCGCCGTCGCGAATGCCATTCTTGGCGGTGATGTCACGGGCGAACGCCCCGGCGAGCGTGGCGCGCGCAAGTTCGCGGGCCATGTCGTCGCGCTGTGCGGCGACTTCACCGAAACCCTCGAGCAGTTTCAGGCTCAGGGCGAGGTGGCCGATCGTGTCGACACCGAGAATCATGATGGCGCGCGAGACCGTCGTCACGTTGCAGCCGAACGGCGCATACATGGCGGAGTTGGCCAGGCGGATCACTTTCTGGGTGAGGGCGAAGTCGGATAGCACCGACGCCGCCAGGTCGGCCGTGCTCGTGCTCTCGCTTTGCATGGCGCTCACGATGCCGCTGACGGAGCGCTGCAGCGACGGAAATTCGCCGCGCTCAGCCAGGCGCTGCCACAACAATTCGAGCGTTTTTTCTTTGGTCAGGCTCATGGTAGCGGGGTTATCCGGTCAGTGGCCGGCATCCACATTGAGACGCCCGCTCGCAAAGGCCGCCTCCAGTTCTCCCGCAGGCAGGGCCTTCGACACCAGCCAGCCCTGGATGGAATGGCAGCCGCGCTCGATCAGCATCTGCCGTTGTTCTTCTGTCTCGACCCCTTCGGCGACCGCCGACAGCCCCAGCTCACGCGCCAGTCCCAGGACTGCCGTCACAATCGTACGGTCATTCGATGACGTGGGCATGTCTTTCACGAAGCTGCGGTCGATCTTGAGCGCGGAGAGCGGGAAACGCTTGAGGTATCCCAGGCTCGAGTAGCCCGCGCCGAAATCGTCGACGGAGAAGCGCACGCCCAGCGTTTGCAACTCGCGCAGCACCAGATTGGCCTGTTCCGGGTCGCGCATCAGGACGCTCTCGGTAATTTCGAGCACCAACCGGTGCCCTTCCACGCCCGAATCGGCAATCGCTTGCCAGACCAGGCTCGGGAACGACGGATGGTGAAATTGCTGTGCCGAGACGTTGACCGACATGTACAGCCCGTCGAGCCGGGTGCGATCCCAGCGCGCGAGCTGCATGCAGGCGGCGCGTAACGCCCAGCCGCCCAGCAGGTTGATCAGGCCATTGGCCTCGGCCAGCGGAATGAATTCGTTCGGTGACACCGGGCCGAGCGCGGGATGCCAGCGCATGAGCGCCTCGACACCCTTCACGTTCAGCGAGATCGGATCGCAGATCGGCTGGTAGTGCAGGCTGAATTCGCCATTGTGAATCGCCTCGAACATTGCCGATTCGAGCGAGAACGCCTTGCGGTGCAAGTCGCCCAGATCGTCCGTATAGACGAACAGACCGTTACGGCCGCGATCCTTCGCGCAGTACATGGCGGCGTCGGCGTGCTTGATCAGCAGGCCGGCCGAGTCGCCATGGCGCGGATAAAACGACACGCCGATGCTCGTGGTGAGGTGCAGCAACTTGTCGCCAATCTGGAACGGTTGCTGCACCGCCGAGAGCAGGCGCTTCATGATGCCGCCAAGCGCCTGTTCGTCGTCGCAGCCGGGCAGCACGAGCACAAACTCGTCGCCGCCCATGCGCGCGGCCATGTCCGTCTCGCGGATCTGCGCGATCAGGCGTTGGCCAGCGTCGCACAGGAGCTGATCGCCCACGTCGTGGCCGAGCGAGTCGTTGACCTTCTTGAAGCCGTCCAGGTCGAGCAGGGCGACGGCAAAGTTCGGCCCGCCTTCACGCGCGTGCTGGATGGCTTCGGTAATGCATTGATGAATGTACTGACGATTCCCCAGCCCGGTCACCGCATCGCGCACCGCCAGATCGGACAGGCGTGCTTCGTTTTCCTTGAACGCGGTGATGTCCTCGCCGTGCACGACGAACGTTGCGCTCGTTCCGGCGATACGGGGCGTGTACTGGGCAATGCGCAGACGCATCCAGACCCGGTCCGTCAGACCGCGCAGCAGGCGCACGGTGCACTGCTGGGGACCGAGCATCTGGGCGGCGGAGAAGGCATCCTGCAGCGTCGGCACATCTTCGATACCGGTCAGCTCGAAGAGCGTGGCGTGATCGGTGTACTCGCGCGAATATTCCAGCAGGCGCAGGGAGGCTTCGGCAATGAAAAGGAAACGGCCGTCGGCAGCAACGTGCGCCGAGAGGCCGCCGGTCAGCTCGACCAGCGCCCGGGACAATGCCGGGGCCGGCACCGCGGCGTGAGCCTCGGCGATTGCCGATGCCAAGGTCGAAGGTTCGACCAAAGGGACGCCGGCGGGGAGTCGATCTGAACTCATTGTTGTTGTCTGTGCATGCATCACGTCGAGCGCGCTGCGACCCATGTGCTTCCCCGTTCAGGCAAACGCGCTCATGGCCGAACCTTGGTCCGGCAGGTGTCCGATGGATTGTGGGCCATTATAGCCAAAGACGCCAGCGAATTTGGTAGCGGGAATCCCCGATTCATGCCACTTTCCACACGTTTTCTCGCGTAGGTTTTTTTCTGACAAGGCGATCGGGGATTATTCCTGCGCGGCGGCTGGCCTGCCGCCGGTATTTCCTTGGAATTGCCCGTCAGATGGCACTTCCGCACATCGGGACATTCACTGGCGCGATTTTCCCGTGGGCGTCTCGTGCGCGAGCGACCAGGCGATGCAGGCGCGCGCGAGGGCGGCCGAGGCGTCCAGGCCGAAGCGGCCCAGCGGTGTTTCACAGGTGGCCAGCGCCACCGGGATTTCCGTACAGCCGAGAATGACGCGTTGCGCGCCGGCTGCCAGCAGGGTCTCCAACGCCATGGCCAGGGCCTCGCCGCCGCGACGATTCTCCCCGGCCTTGGTCAGCCGGATGCCTTCGTTCACGAGCGCCTGGTGCGCAAGCGGTTCGGCAACCTGAACGAAACGATAGCCCAGCGCTTCGAGCCGTGGCCGGTAGACGTTGGCGTGGTGGGTGCCTTCGGTGGCCATCAGGCCGATGAGCGCGCCCGGCGCGACGCATTGGGCCAGCTCGCCCGCGACGGCTTCGACCACATCGAGCACCGGCAGCCGGGTTCGATGACGCAGTGCGTCAAGCCAGGCATGGGCCGTGTTGCAGGCAATGGCAATGCAGCCAACGCCGGACTGCTCCAGCGCGTGAACGCCGTCGAGCATACCGTCCAGCGGTGAAGCACCGTCGCGCAATAGCGCCTCGGTGCGGTCGGGGATCTGGGGAACCGAGTAGAGAATGAATGGGATGTGATCCTGATCGCGGTGGGCCGGATGTTGATCGACGATCTTGCGGCAGAGGTCGATGCCGGCGGCGGGGCCCATGCCGCCGAGGATGCCGAGCGTGGCGTGCGAGTTCATGGTGATGACCATCATTCAACGGGAACGGCAAACATCGGGATCGCGCGCGAGGGCAGGGGCCGTGGCCCCGCCCCGCACGGCGTCCGACAGGATCAGTCGTAAGCCTTGGTGATCGGATCCTTGAACATGGCACGCATTTCCGCCGTCATCGGATAGTGCATATTCTGGTTCTTCGGCGGCACCGGTTCCATGAACCACTTGTTGTACAGCTTCTCCATCTCGCCGGACTTCTCCATCTTGGCGATGACCGTGTCGACGACCTTCGTGAACGCCGGATCATCGTGGCGCAGCATGCACGCATAGTTTTCGAACTGGAGGTTCGGACCGACGACTTCGTAGCCCTTGGCTTCGTCGGCCGACAGGGCGGCGCGCTGGCCGTAGAGCAACGGCTCGTCCATCACGAAGGCCACCGAGCGGCCTTGCTTGACGGTCAGGAAGCCGTCCGAGTGATCCTTCGTCTGAATCAGGTTGAAGCCGACCTCACCCTTCTTGCCCGAGAGAATCCGATCGGCGGTCGTGCCGGCGGTCGTCGCGATCGTCTTGCCCTTGAGGCTGTTCAGATCGGTGATGCCCGAGCCCGACTTGGCGATCATCTTGATCGAGTACAGGAAGATGTTGTGCGAGAAGCCTACTTGCTTCTCGCGCTCGAACGTGTGCGTGGTCGAGCCGCATTCCAGGTCGATCGTGCCGTTCTGCACCAGCGCGATACGGTTCTGCGACGTGATCGGCGTTTCCGTGACCTTCAGGTTCGGCAGGTTCAGGTCTTTCTTGACGGCGTCGACGATCTTGAGCGCGATTTCCTGCGAGTAGCCGATCGTCTTGCCGGCGTTGTCCGTGTACGAGAACGGAATCGACGACTCCCGCACCCCGAGCGCGATCACGCCGGTGTCCTTGATCTTCTTGAGCGTGCCGGTCAGTTCCTGCGCGCTCGCGGTGTGCGCGAACAGGGCGGCGGCGGCGCTGACGAGCAGCAGGGGAGCAAACAGCTTCTTCATGGTCTCTGTCCTATCGGAAGTGAATGGCACGGTGGTCCGCGCCGTTGGTATGTCAACTGCCAAAAACACTGGTACAACCCGACACGTCCCTCCGCTGTTCCCCACGGAAACGACGCCCCGCAATACCCCATAACGCCCCGTGTCATGACGGCGATCGACCCGGGAGGCCGGCTATGTTCGATCAACGCGATTCACGCGGCCAGCCGGGCAAACCCTGCCAGATCGACCGCGGGACGCTTGCCGCCGATGGCATCGGCAATCACGCGCGCCGCGCCCATCGACAACGTGAAGCCCAATCCGCCATGGCCAACGTTCAGCCACAAATTGTCCAACGTATCCGCGCGCTGGAGGATCGGGCGGCCGTGCGGCGTGGCCGGTCGCATACCGGTCCATTCCAGCGGGGGCCCCTCGCCGGCCAATGCGGGAAACAACGCCGCCGAGAGCGTGCGCAGCGCCTGGATGCGCCGGGCCGCGATGCGATAGTCGTACCCCACGAGGTCGGCCATGCCCGCCACTCGCAGATGCTCGCCGAGGCTGGCGTAGACGACCTTGTTGTCGGCGTCCGTCACCGATACCTGCGGGCGCGCGTCGACCGGGGCGTGGCGATACGTCAGGCTGTAGCCCTTGAGCGGGTATAGCGACACCGACTCACCGACCTTGTGCAGCAACGGCATCGCCGCCAGGCCATTGGCGACGACACAGGCATCGACGGCCACGTCGCCCATGCGGGTGCGAATCGACCGCACCGTGCCGCCATGCACATCGAAGCCGGTCACTTCGCGTTCATACAGCAACTTGCCGTCGGCGTGCGCACCGACGATCCGCGCCAGTTCCATGCATAACGACTGGCAGTCCCCGGTGCCTTCGCCCGGCGTGTGAATGCCGCCGGCCAGCTCACCGGCGATCGTCGCCAGGGCGGGCTCCAGCATGGCGCATGTCGCGGCGTCGACCCGTCGCTGTGTGTAGCCAAGTCCGTTGGCCAGTTCGAGCGAGCGTTCGGCGGCGGCGAGCTTGTCCGCATCGCGGTACACCACGAGCTTGCCGCTCAGTCGGTAATCGAACGACACCGATTCCCGCGCCAGAAATTCCTGCATTACCGCGCGGCTGTGCAGGCCGAGCGAGAGCAAACGCAATGTGGAACGGGCGTTCGCCTGCGCATTGCAATGCTTGACGAATGCGATCGACCAGCGCCAGAAGTCCGGATCAAACGACGGCTTGATGCGTAGCGGCCCGGTGCGAGCGAACAGCAGCGAGGGCAACTGCGAAAGTACGCCGGGGGCGGCCAGTGGCGACACGTACCCGTAGCTCAGTTGGCCACCGTTGGCGAAACTTGTCGCCAGACCCGGACCGCGTCCGGCCTCGATGACCGTGACCGCATGGCCTGCGCGCAGCAGTTCATACGCGCTGGCGAGGCCCACGATGCCTGCCCCGATGACTCCAATATGCATAGCGATGAATGACAACCAAAAACGTCAGGGAATGCAAGGCGGGAAAATATTCGGCGTGGAGAGCGAGGCCTCGCGGCCGCGTTTTCCCCCTACCTTTGCTACGCAGTGTAGGGCGAGAAAATTCGGTAACCTATGCGGATTTGAGGCAGCATATGTCTTTTGGCTATAGGGTCGGCACCACCGCCGAACCGCTTTTCGCGACACGGGGACAACGTCAGGCATGAAATTGCGGCATATCGAGACGTTTCGCGCAGTGGTACTGACGGGCTCGGCCAGCGGCGCCGCGCAATTGCTCAACGTGTCGCAACCCGTCGTCTCGCGCGTCTTGCAACATGCCGAACAGCAACTCGGCTTCAAGCTGTTCGACCGCGTCAAGGGCCGACTCGTGCCGACGGCCGAAGCGCGTCGCCTCTATCCCGATGTCGAACGCATCTTCAGTGATCTGGAACGCCTGCGTACCACGTCGCGCAATCTACGCCAGCATGGCGTGGGTCATCTGCGCATTGCCGCGACACCGAGTCTTGCGCAGAGCCTGTTGCCTGCCGCCATCGAGCGCATGCGGCGCGCGCATCCAGACGTGGTCTTCGAACTCATTACGCACCACACGACCGAGATGATCACGGCGATCCTCACCTCGTCGGTCGACGTGGGCATCGTGTCGGCCCCGCCGATGGCGGCCGGCATTGTGAGCCGTCCGGTGGCGCAGGGGCATATTGTGCTGGCGGTGCCCGCGGCGTGGCCGAAGCTCTCGCGACGGGGGCCGGCCAGTGCCGATGCGCTCGCCGGGCGCGATCTCATCAAGCTGCACGATGACACGCCGCTCGGTGCCCTGATCAACGAGCGTCTGGAGCAGACCGAGTTGCTGCAGGACGCCGAAGTGATGGTGCAGACCTATTCGCTCGCGGCGGCGCTCGTCGAGCACGGTCTGGGCTACGCGCTGCTCGATCAATTCACGGCGGCCAGTGCCCATGAGCAGGCGCAGCGCCTGTATCGCGTGGCTCCGGCCATCGAATTTCCGGTAGAGATGTTGCGGCCGTCGCATGAACCCGAGTCGGTGCTTGCCGACACCCTGCGGCGGCATCTGGCGGACGTGGCCAGCGAACTCAGCACGCGAGCCGAGGCGTTGTGCGAAGGGCGTGAGATCGTTCTGGCGCCGGGAACGGACATCGACGAGCCGTAAGCGTGCCGGCAGGACTCACCGGCAGCCGGGCTCGCTCTTCACTTCGAAATAGGTAAACGGTTGCGGCTGGAGCTTACCGGCCAGCGACGGATAGTTCGCCTGCACGAAGCGCCGCGCGCCCGCCATGTCGAACTCGGTGCGCAGCCAGAGCTTGCCGTCGTGGCTATCGAGCATCAGGGTGCCCGCGTAGATCACATCGCCCCGCTGGACCTGCACCGTTGGCACCTTGCGGCCCTTGCAATAGCGAAAGCGATAACTCTTGTCGGCCGGCGTGAATTCCATCGGACCGAAGCGCTCGTTGCGCATGAGCGGCGAGACGCGCATCGCCACGAAGCCACGCGTCGGCGGATTGCTGTTGAGTGTGCGCGTGACCTTGCCGCCGACGATGCCATTCACTGTCTGTGAGAAGTCGGAGTAATTCCACGGCCCCCAGGTGCTTTGCAGTGGCGTGTCGAGGCCAACGATGACGATCGCGTACTCGTCGAGCGTGTCTTCGGTGAGGACAGGGTTGGGCGGCACGCCCTGGGTGCTGCAGGCCGTCAGCCAGCCTGCGGCAAGCGCGGCGAGCGCCGAGCATCGCGCACGGCGCGCGACGGGAGAGAACCACAGGGTACGCAGTGACCTCATTGCAGCCTCCTTGCCGCGCGCGGCGCGCAGGGGACGATCCGAAAACGGCGTCGGACGCCGGCGTCTGACCCGCCCTTAATCCTGCAGGAATCTTACCTTGACCTTGCGGCCTTTGACGCGGCCGTCGGACAACTTGCGCAACGCCACCGGGGCGATGTCGCGCTCCACCGCAATATACGTGAAGTTATCCAGAACGTTGATTTTTCCGATCTGGCTGGCGGCAAAGCCGGCTTCGCCGGTGAGGGCGCCGAGCACGTCGCCTGGGCGGATTTTGTCTTTCTTGCCGCCCAGCATCTGGAGCGT
This sequence comes from Pandoraea sp. XJJ-1, assembly GCF_026802345.1. Taxonomy (NCBI): domain Bacteria; kingdom Pseudomonadati; phylum Pseudomonadota; class Betaproteobacteria; order Burkholderiales; family Burkholderiaceae; genus Pandoraea; species Pandoraea sp. XJJ-1. The sequence continues at coordinate 3,571,901 of NZ_CP113827.1, read as the reverse complement.
GACCATTGGCGGCAGCAGATGCCCGCCGCCCGACGGCGTGAGTTCCTCGAGCTTGTGCCACGGCACTTCGTGGCCCAGCGCCGCTTCGAGGTTACCCACGCGGCCCATCTCGTTCATGCTTGCCAGGCTGAAGGCCCAGCCCGCTTCGTCGGCGCGGCCCGTGCGGCCGATGCGGTGCACATACACCTCGGGGTCGGGTGTCACATCGACGTTGATCACGGCTTCGAGTTGCGTGATGTCCAGCCCGCGAGCGGCCACGTCGGTGGCGACCAGCACCGAGCAACTGCGGTTCGCGAACTGGATCAGCACGAGGTCGCGCTCGCGCTGCTCCAGCTCGCCGTGCAGCGTCAGGGCGTGAAAACCTTCGGCGCGCAGCACGTCGGTCAGATCGCGGCATTGCGCTCGCGTATTACAGAACGCGATGGTGCTGACCGGCCGGAAATGATCGAGCAACTGGCCCACGGCGTGCAGACGTTCCTCTTCGCGCACTTCGTAGAAGCGTTGGCGAATCTTGCTGGCGTCGTGCTTCTCTGTCAGACGAATTTCGCGCGGCGTGCGCAGCAGGCGTTGTGCGAGCTTCGCGATGCCCTCCGGGTACGTGGCGGAGAAGAGCAGCGTCTGGCGCGAGGCGGGCGTTTGACGCGCGACCGTGGCGATGTCGTCGAAAAAGCCCATGTCGAGCATGCGATCGGCTTCGTCGAGCACCAACGTCTTGATCCCGGCGAGCGAGAGCGTGCCGCGCTCAAGGTGATCCATGATGCGGCCCGGCGTGCCGACGACCACGTGCGCGCCGTGGGCGAGGCTTTCCGCCTGCGGACGCAGCGGTGCGCCGCCGCACAGCGTCAGGATCTTGATGTTGTCTTCGGCGCGCGCGATGCGTCGCACTTCCTGCGCCACCTGCTCGGCGAGTTCTCGCGTGGGGCAGAGCACGGCGGCCTGCACCGCGAAATCGCGGGCATCGACGCGCTGGAGCAGGCCGAGCGAGAATGCGGCGGTCTTGCCGCTGCCGGTCTTGGCCTGGGCGATGAGGTCGTGCCCGGCGAGCATATCGGGGAGCGACGCCTGCTGAATGGGCGTCATCGAGACGTAACCCAGCCGTGCGAGGTTCTCCTGCATGGCAGGCGAGAGCGGCAGGCTCGAGAAGGGGGCGCTGTCGGTGCGCGAATCGGTGGCTTTTGAGTTCATGCGCAATTATACCGGGCCGACCGGGGCCGCCGGGGTGGGCGCCGACGCGGGGTTAGGGATCGCGCCGTTGCCAGTCCGGGGCCGCCGGGCGTAGCATGGCTTTGCTTGTCGATGTCTCGTCCATTCCCGCAGAGGTTGCCCATGCCTGTGAATCCGGAAGAGAAAGTCCGCCAGCATATGGCGGAAGTCGTCGCGATGGCCCGTGAGCGTGCGCCCGACGTGGTCGCGCTGTTCGAGCCCTTCGTGCGGCATTACTACGGTCTGGCCGATGCCGAGGACGTTGTCTCGCGCAGTGTCGACGACCTGTATGGCGCGGCGATGGCGCATTGGCAACTCGGCCAGAAGTTCGTCAGCGGCGAGCCACGCATCCGCATCTACAACCCCACGCTCGATCAGCATGGTTGGCATTGCAGCCATACGGTCGTCGAGATCGTCAACGACGACATGCCGTTTCTCGTCGATTCGGTGACGATGGAGATCAACCGGCAGGGGCTCGCACTGCACTCCGCGTTTCACCCGGTCTATCGCATCAAGCGCGACGGCGCGGGCAAGCGCCTCGCCGTGTCGCCGGGCGGTGGCCTTGGGCAGCCGGTGTCCGCGGGCGAGCGAGTGACGGGCGATAACGGTGATGGCGGCGATAGCGGCACTAAAGGGGCGAACGGCGTGAACGGCGGCGACGTCGGGGCGCTGCTGGCGTCGGGCGCGACGGCGCAACGGGCGGGCGATGCGAGCGCCGACGGCGGCCGCTTCGAGTCGTATATCCACATCGAAGTCGACCGTTTTTCCGAGCCGGACCGCATTCAGGCACTGGCTGACGGATTGCAGCGCGTGCTTGGCGATGTACGCGCGGCGGTCGAAGACTGGCGCGCGATGCAGGCGGCCGCGCATGCGGCCATCGAGTCCCTTCGGCAGCGGGCCGAACAAACGAGCGTGAGCCCGCCGGAGCGTGTGGAGATTGACGAAGCGCAGGCGTTTCTCGACTGGATGCTTGCCCGGCATTTCACGTTCCTCGGTTATCGCGATTACGCGCTGGTCGTGCGCGACGGCGAGCACTACCTGCAAGGCGTGGCGGGCACGGGGCTTGGCGTATTGCGCGAGGCCCGCCGCGATGCCAGCACCCCCGACGAGACGCGCCTGTCGCCCGGGGCCATTGGCGTGGCCCAGACGAGTACGCCGATCTTTTTGACCAAGGCCAATTCGCGGGCGAGCGTCCATCGTCCCGGCTATCTCGATTACGTAGGCGTCAAATGCTTCGATGCGCAGGGGCGCGTGTGCGGTGAGCGGCGCTTCCTCGGGCTTTACACGTCGAACGTCTACATGGTGCCCGCCGACGAAATTCCGCTCGTACGACGCAAGGTCGCCGAAGTGATCGGGCGCACGGGCTTCCTGCCCAACGGGCATCTGGCCAAGACGCTCGCGACGATCCTCGAACAATATCCGCGCGACGAACTCTTTCAGATCGACGTCGATCCCCTGGCCAATATCGCGCTGGGCATTCTGCGACTGCAGGAGCGCCAGCGCACGCGCCTGTTCGTGCGGCGCGACCGCTTCGATCGCTTTGTATCGTGCCTCGTCTTCGTGCCGCGCGAGAAATTCAACACCGATCTGCGCGTCCGCGTGCAGAACTTGTTGCAGGCGGCGTATCACGGGACCAGTGTTGAATTCACGCCGCAGCTCTCCGAGTCGATGCTCGCGCGCATTCACATCACCGTGCGGACCGAGCCGGGCAACGTGCCGGATGTCGATGTCAACGATCTGGAAGCGCGCATCGTCGAGGCGACCCGCCGGTGGCAGGACGATCTGTCCGACGCGCTGCGCGAGCAGTTTGGCGAAGAGCGCGGCACGCGCGCACTGCGGCGGTACGCGCAGGCGTTCCCCGCGGCGTATCGAGAAGACTACGCCGCGCGCATGGCGGTGCGCGACGTCGAGTTGATCGAGCCGCTGCTGAGCGTCGGACACGCGGTGCCGGTCGAGGCTTCCGACGCCACGCCGCTGGCCATGCAGCTCTACCGGCCGCTGGAGGCCGCGCCCGGCACGCTGCGCTTCAAGATCTATCAGGCGGGCGAGCCCATCGCGCTCTCGCGCAGCCTGCCGATGCTCGAACACCTCGGTGTGCGCGTCAACGACGAGCGCCCCTATCGGATTGAACCGGCCGACACCGGCGTTGTCTGGATGCACGACTTCGGCATGACCAGCCTCGACGGCGCGGATGTCGACCTGGAGAATGCCCGCCTGCGCTTCGAGGAGGCGTTCGCGCGCATCTGGACGGGCGACGTCGAGAACGACGACCTCAACCGGCTGGTCTTGCGCGCCGGACTGACGTGGCGCGAAGTCCGCATTTTGCGCGCCTACGCGAAGTACATCCGCCAGGTGGGGTCGACCTTCAGCAATGCGTATATCGAGAATGCGCTGACCGGAAATCCGTCGATTTCGGGCATGCTCGTGCGGTTGTTCCTGGCCCGCTTCGATCCGGGGCTGGCGGCGCCGGCTCGCGCATCGCAGGCGGAGCGGCTACGGGCGCAAATTCACGCGGCGCTCGAAGACGTTCCCAACCTCGACGAGGATCGCATCCTGCGTCAGTTCCTTGGCGTGCTCGAAGCGACCTTGCGCACCAATTACTTCCAGACGGGCAAGGACGGCGTGACGCAGAAGCGCTATCTGTCGTTCAAGTTCGATCCGTCGAAAGTGCCGGGTCTGCCCGAGCCGAAGCCGATGTTCGAGATATGGGTGTATTCGCCGCGCGTGGAGGGCGTGCATTTGCGAGGAGGGCGTGTGGCGCGGGGTGGCTTGCGCTGGTCGGATCGCCGCGAAGACTTCCGCACCGAGGTGCTGGGTCTCGTCAAGGCGCAGATGGTGAAAAACACCGTCATCGTGCCGGTCGGCTCGAAGGGCGGGTTCGTGGTGAAGCAACCGCCATCGCCAGGCGACCGGGATGCCTATCTGGCCGAGGGGGTGGCGTGCTACCAGACATTCCTGCGCGGGCTGCTGGATCTGACCGACAACTACGTCGACGGCCAATTGGTGCCCCCGTCGCAGACCGTGCGTATCGACGGCGACGATCCGTATCTCGTCGTCGCAGCCGACAAAGGGACGGCGACTTTTTCCGATTACGCCAACGCCATTTCGGCGGAGTACGGATTCTGGCTCGGCGATGCCTTTGCGTCCGGCGGCTCGGTCGGCTACGACCACAAGAAGATGGCCATCACGGCGCGCGGCGCGTGGGAGTCCGTCAAGCGGCATTTCAGCGAGATGGGCGTCGACACCCAGACGCAGGACTTCACCGTGGTGGGTATCGGCGATATGTCGGGCGATGTCTTCGGCAACGGCATGTTGCTCTCGAAACACATCCGGCTGGTGGCCGCGTTCGACCATCGGCACATCTTCCTCGACCCCACGCCCGATGCTGCAACGTCGTTTGCCGAGCGCGAGCGCCTGTTCCAACTGCCGCGTTCCAGCTGGGCCGACTACGACACACGGTTGATTTCGGCGGGCGGCGGCGTGTTCCCGCGCACGGCCAAAGCCATTGTGCTCTCTGCGCCGGTGAGGGAACTGATCGGCACCGAGGCCACGGAGATGGCGCCGAACGACCTGTTGCGGGCGTTGTTGAAAGCGCCGGTCGATCTGCTGTACAACGGCGGCATTGGCACGTACGTCAAAGCGAGCACCGAGACGCATGCGCAGGTGGGCGATCGTGCCAACGACGGCTTGCGCGTGAATGGCGCGGAACTGCGTTGCAAGGTCGTGGCCGAGGGCGGCAACCTTGGGCTGACGCAGCTCGGGCGCATCGAGTACGCGCAGCATGGCGGTCGCATCAATACCGATGCCATCGACAATTCGGCCGGTGTCGATTGTTCCGATCACGAGGTCAACATCAAGATTCTTCTGGGCCTGGTGGTGACGGACGGCGAGATGACACTGAAGCAGCGCAACACGTTGCTCGCGGAGATGACCGAGGAAGTCGGCATTCTTGTGTTGCGCGACAACTATTTGCAGACGCAGGCGCTCTCACTGGGCCGGTTGCGAGCGGTGGCGTCGCTCGACGACGAGACGCGCTTCATGCGGTACCTGGAGCGGGCACAGCGGCTCTCGCGCACCATCGAGTTCCTGCCCGACGACGAAACACTTGACGCGCGGCGTGCGTCCGGCGCGGGGCTGACCTCCCCCGAACGCGCGGTCCTCATGGCCTACAGCAAGATGTGGCTCTACGACCTGCTGCTGGCAAGCGATCTGCCCGACGCCGATTTCGTTGCCGACGAATTGCCGTCGTACTTTCCCAAGCCGCTCGCGAGCCGATGCGGCGCGGCGATGTTGCGTCATCCGCTCAAGCGGGAAATTCTCGCGACGATGCAGGCCAATGCGCTCGTCAACCGGGCGGGGGTCACGTTCGTGCATCGACTCAGCGAGGAAACGGGCGCTGAGCCGGCCGACGTCGTGCGGGCCAGTCTGGCGGCACGGGGGGCCTACGACCTCGACACGTTGTGGGGCGAGATCGATGCGCTTGACGCGCGCGTCTCGCACGAAACGCAGGCCTCGCTCTTTGCCGCGATTGCGCAGTGGCACGAACACGCCACCCTATGGTTCTTGCGGCGGCGTGTGGCCGACGTGCCGCAGACGCTCGAGCGTCTGCGCGCTGTGCTCACGCCCATCCTGCCGACACTGGACACCCTGGTCAGCGGCGCGGCCGCCGATGACGCGCGGGCCAGATGCCAGACCATGATCGATGCGGGCGTGCCGCCGTTGCTTGCACAAACGGCCGCGGGCGTCGGCGCGCGGGTGGCGTTGCTCGACATCGCCGAAGTGGCGAGCAGCAGCGGGTGCGAACCGTCGCTGGCCGCGCAGGTGTATTTCGCCCTCGACGCACCGCTTGGCTACGCTTGGCTCCAGGCGGGGGTGCTCGGCCTGCCGATGCAGACGCACTGGCAGCGCCTCGCGCGGGCCACCTTGCTCGAAGAATTGTCGGTATTGCGGCGACGCCTGACGGCGAGCGTGCTGGCGGGCGGCGAGGCGGTGCTTGATCCAGTGCATGCCGGCGAGCCAGCCGACCCAAGCCCGGCGGGCAAGCGCGTCGCCCACTGGGAGACGTTGCATGCAGACGCGCTCGCGCGCTACCACCGTGTGCTGGCCGACCAGGTCGCGGCCGGTAACGCCGACCTGGCCATGTTGTCGGTGAGCCTGAAAGCGTTGGCGGAAGTCGACCGCTGAGCCGAGCAGGACGGTCGCCCCCGAGCGCCGTGGGGGCCGTCCGCGCCGCGGCTGGCGGATACGCGACGGGCTGTCGTCGAAAGCCGTCGCGGGGGCATTTTTAAGCGTTTACACAAAAGTCACGAAACCGCGTATGATCCGGGAAAACCCTAGGATTGAGTTGACCTGCGCGGATGCTTGCCCGTCGCGCGGGGTGGCGCGTCCTGGGGTTTCGTCGATTCCTGAACTCCTGCGCAATGCCCAACGACACCCGCCCTGCGAACCCACCGTTCGCCACGACGCTGCAGATCGTCTCCACCGTGTTCTTCACGTTCCTCTGCTATCTGACGATCGGATTGCCGCTCGCGGTGTTGCCGTCGTTCGTGCACGTCGATCTCGCTTACAGCTCGGTCATTGCCGGGTTGGCCATCAGCGTTCAGTATCTTGCGACGCTGCTCTCGCGCCCTTACGCCGGGCGGACTGCCGACGCCTGGGGCCCGAAACGCACCGTGTTATGCGGGCTGGTGGCTTGCGGTGCCTCCGGGTTGCTCGTGGCCTTGGGCGGTGTGTTTTCCGGCGTGCCATGGTTGGCGCTCCTCACGCTGATCCTTGGACGTCTTGTGCTTGGCTTTGGTGAGAGCTGGGTGTCGACGGGCGCGATCATGTGGGGCATCGGCCAGGTGGGTCCGTCGCACACTGCACGCGTCATCTCATGGAACGGCGTGGCAACCTACGGCGCGCTTGCGCTGGGCGCGCCGCTTGGCGTTGCACTCGACAATGCGTATGGCATCCAAGTACTTGGCGCGGCGATCGCGCTGGCGGGCGTCGCTGGCCTGCTGCTCGCGCGCATGAAGCGTGCGACGCCGGTCATCCATGGAGAACGTCTCGCATTCCGCGCCGTGCTCGGTCGCGTGTTGCCGTTCGGCATGGGGCTTGCGCTGGGCTCCATCGGTTTTGGTGCCATCTCCACGTTCATCACGCTTTACTACGCAAGCCATCACTGGGACAACGCTGCACTGGCGTTGACCGCGTTCGGCGTGTGCTTCATGGGCGTACGACTGCTCTTCGGCAGCAGCATCGGGCGCTTCGGCGGCTACCGTGTGGCCATGATGTCATTCACGCTCGAGGCCTTCGGCCTGATCGTGCTCGGGATCGCGCCCACGGGATTCACGGCGTTGCTCGGTGCGGCGCTCTCCGGCGCGGGGTTCTCGCTCGTGTTCCCGTCGTTGGGCGTGGCGGCCGTCAATCTGGTTCCGGCACAGAACCGGGGTGCGGCACTGGGGGCGTACTCCGTCTTCCTCGATGTTGCGCTTGGCGTGACCGGACCGGTGGCGGGCCTGATCGTCGGGGCTTACGGCTATGCCGAGGTCTACCTGTGTGCATCAGTGGCTGCTGTGGCGGCCGTCTTGCTCACGCTATGGATGGCGCGAGCCGAGCAGGCGCGCGACGCCGACAAGAAAGTCGTACAGACGGCGTAATCGCTGACGGCGGGGTCAGTCGGTCGCCACCGTCTCCAACGTCGCCCGCTGCTGCGCCGCGACAATCGCGGCGAGCCGCTGGATCAGGCCCGGGATGCGTGCCGCGTCCGTATCGCCGTAGCCGATCACCAGACCGTTATCCGTGGGGTGTGGATCGAGTGCAAAGCTCGATAGGGCGCGGGGGCCGATGCCTTCGCGCTGCGCGGCGGTCACGATCGCCTTGTCCGGGAATGCGGGATCGAGCCGCACCGTCAGGTGCAGGCCGCAGCGCTCGCCAATCACCGCATACGCCGGGTCGAAGTGGGTGGCCAGCGCGTTGCGCAAAGCCGTCTGACGTTCCCGATACAGCCGTCGCATGCGACCCAGATGCCGTGCAAACTGGCCGCTGCGGATGAATTCCGCCAGTGCCAGTTGTTCGAAGCGATGCCCGCCGCGCAAGAGTTCGTCGAGGGCGTCGCGGGCTTGCGCGGCGAGCGCGGTCGGCAGAATCAGAAAGCCCAGGCGCAGCGCGGGAAACATCGTCTTGCTGAACGTCCCCACATAGACAACGGGGGCGTTGGCCACCATCCCCTGCATGGCGGCGATCGGTTCGCCTTGATGGCGAAACTCGCTGTCGTAATCATCTTCCAGAATCCAGGCGCCGTGACGCCGCGCCTGCGCGATCAGATCGAGGCGGCGCGAGGCCGACAGCACGCTGCCGAGCGGATACTGATGCGACGGCGTGACATACACCAGTCGTGGCGGCGAGCGTTCCCACTGTCCTTCCGGAATCACGATCCCCTCATCGTCGACGCGCAGCGCGTGAAGGCGAACATCGGCCGAATGGAAAGCGGCCTTCGCACCGCGATAGCCTGGGTCTTCCATCCACACCGTATCGCCGGGATCCGTGAGCAGGCGGACGCAGAGAATCAGCGCCTCGTGGGCGCCTTCCGTGATAACGACTTGCGACGCATCGCAACGCACGCCGCGCGAGATCCGCAAGTGTGCGGCAATGGCGTCTCGCAGCGCGGGTTCGCCGAGGGGATCGCCGTAGTGATAGTGGCGGGGTTGGGCTTCACGCATGACGCGTTCGAGCGTGCGTCGCCAGGTACTGGTGGGAAAGTGGGTGAGTGCGGGAACCCCGGGCGTAAACGGCAGGGGCGACTCGTCGGCGCGGGCGGCGTGGCGCGTCGCGGGCAAGCGTTGGATGCGGCGCGAGGCGAGTGGTGTTGGGGGACCGTCGGGGGCGCTGGGGGGCGTCGCCACCGGGTCATTGGCTTTCGGCGTCTTGGCGCTGGCGGTATGTGCGGCTTTGGCGGCGAAGAGGGGATCGAGAGGGAGTTGGGCGACGCGGGTACCGAGCCGGTGGGGCACGATAAAGCCTTCGGCGGCCAGTTGGTCGTAGACGATCGAGACCGTGTTGCGTGAAATGGCGAGATCTTCGGCGAGCGTGCGCGAGGCGGGCAGACGGGCGCCGGCGGGCAAACGACCTTCGAGAATGGCGTGTTTGAGGCGGGAGAGGAGTTGTTTTTGAAGCGAGGTGCCAGCGCGCCCGGGGCCGGTCGTCAGGGGGCTGTCGAACAGTGCGGCGACGTTCTCCGGAGCAGGATCGGGAGTGCCGGGGCGGGGCGCCGGTCTGGCTTGCCGAGCGGTGGAGTGAGCGTGTGGCACCATGAGATTCTCAAAGAGTGGTGCTTTTCATCGTACCACTGAGGCGATACTTTAGACGTCATGACTTGCGTGTTGCGCCAACTTCCGGAGATGAGCGAGATGACTGACGCCCCGAATTTCAACGAATACGACCAGCCGATCGGTGCAGCGCTGCCGGACTGGAAGTCGAGAGCGCAGCCGCCGCGTGCGCCGATCGATGGGCGTTACTGCCGGATCGAGCCGATCGACGTGGAGCGTCACGCGAAGGACCTGTACGAGGCGTATGCCAGCGCCGCGGACGGTCGCGACTGGACATACATGAGTGGGGGGCCGTTTCCGGATTTCGACAGCTACTACGCGTACGCGACCAGGATGGCGGCGTCCAGCGACCCGTTGCATTACGCGATCATCGATCGGGAGACGGAGCGGGCGGTGGGGACGTTGGCGCTCATGCGCATCGACGCGGTGAACGGCGTAATTGAAGTCGGGCACGTGGCGTACTCGCCGATGCTCAAGCGCACGCGTGCTGGCACGGAGGCGCAATACTTGCTGATGCGTCGGGCGTTCGACGAGTTGGGGTATCGCCGATATGAGTGGAAATGCGACGCGCTCAATGCCCCGTCGCGGCGGGCGGCGGCACGTTACGGGTTCACGTTCGAGGGCATATTCCGTCAGGCGATCGTCTACCGGGGTCGTAGTCGCGACACGGCGTGGTTCTCGATCACGGATGGCGAATGGCCGGCCATCAGTCGGGGGTTCGAACAATGGCTTTCGCTGGAGAACTTTGACGCACAGGGCCGCCAGCGCACGGGGCTAGCCGAATTGATTTCGGCGGCGAGGGCGTGAGCCTCGGGTAGAAACAAACGGCCCGCCGGGGATGCTCCGGCGGGCCGTCACGCTATCGGGACATCGTCTCGATCAGCTCGGGAAGAACACGTACTTCAGTACGAAGAGCACGGCGATCACCCAGGCGGCCGGGTGGACATCCTTCGCGCGGCCCGTGAAGAGCTTGAGCACGGCGTACGAGATGAAGCCGAATGCCAGACCGGTGGCGATCGAATACGTGAACGGCATGGCGAGGGCGGTCAGGGCGGCCGGGGTGGCTTCCGTGATGTCGTCCCACTCCACGTCGAGCAGCTCGCGCAGCATCAACCCGGCCACATAGAGCAATGCCGGTGCGGCCGCGTAGGCGGGCACCGAACCGGCCAGCGGCGCAATGAACAGGGCGAGGATGAAGAGCGCGGCAATCGTGAGCGCGGTGAGGCCGGTGCGTCCGCCCGCCTGCACACCCGAGGCGCTTTCCACGTAGGCCGTCGTGCTGCTCGTGCCCAACAGCGAACCGAAGAAAATCGCAATCGAATCGGCGAAGAGCGCGCGGCCGAGGCCCTTGTAGTGCGTACCTTCGAGCAGGCCGGCTCGCTTTGCCACGCCCATCAGCGTGCCCGTTGCGTCAAACACTTCCACCAGCACGAACGCCAGAATGACGTGAACGAAGCCTGCATGCAATGCGCCCGGGATGTCGAGTTTGAGGAACGTCGGGGCGAGGCTCGGCGGCATGGCGAAAACGCCCTGGAACTGATTCAGTCCCAACACCATCGAGAGCACCGTCACGGCCAGAATACCGATCAGGATCGCGCCGCGAACGCGCAGGGCGTCGAGCACGGCAATCAGGAAGAAGCCGAAAATCGCGAGCAGGGCTTGCGGGGCGTGGAGATCGCCCAGGCCGATCTTCGTTGCCGGATTGGCGACGACCACGCCGGCGTTACCGAGCGCGATGATGGCGAGGAACAGACCGATACCGGCGGCGATGGCGCATCGCAACGATTTGGGTACCCCGGCAATCAGCCAGGAGCGTATGCCCGTCACCGTCAGAATGATGAACAAACAGCCTGAGATGAACACTGCCCCCAGGGCTTGCTGCCACGTGTAGCCCATCGCGCCCACGACCGTGAAGGCGAAGAAGGCGTTCAGCCCCATGCCCGGCGCCATGCCGATCGGGTAGTTGGCGATGAAGGCCATCACCACCGAGCCGATCGCGGCTGCGAGACAGGTCGCCACGAACACGGCGCTCTTGTCCATGCCCGTTGTGCCGAGAATATTGGGGTTGACGAAGATGATGTACGACATGGTCAGGAAGGTCGTGAGACCCGCCACCATTTCGGTGCGTACGTTGGAGCCATGCTCCTGGAGTTTGAAGAATTTTGTCAGCAACGTGCTCTCCTTGTGCCTTTGTTATGCCGTTGTTCGTGTGCAGCGGGGGCGCGCGCATTGTACTGTGCGCGAGTCCGTGCAGCGGAGTTTCTCAGAACTTGGTTCGCATGCCCAGCCCAAAAGTATTCCCGGCCTCCAGCCCGGATACCTTGTCGTTCAGGTAGGCCACATACAGATCGGTGCGCTTCGAGACGTTGTAGTCATAACCGACGGCCCAGGTATTTCGGCTGACGTCGTTCTGGCCAGAATTCTTCGTATAGGCGTACGACGCGATCGCGCTGCCTGCGCCGAGCGGCACCGACACCCCGAACTGAGCGCCGTTCGACGTCAGATTGCCCCCGGTGATCGTGTTCTTGATGTACTGATATTGCCCGTAGAATTTGACGACGTGAAAATCGTAAGTCAGGCCAGCCTGGAGCGCTTGCTGATTGCGAAAGCCGGTGATGCCGGCCTGATCGTCGGGCGTCGAATCGAACTTCACTTGCTGATACGCGAGCGTGGCGGCGAGCGGGCCGTGAAAATACATCGCGGCGGCGCTCCACTTGTTCTGCCCGGTCTCGCCGGCTTTGTTGCCGAAGGCATAAGACACGCTGGCCCCGAGCCCCTTGTAATCCGGCGTGGCGTACATCACGGCGTTGTTCCATCCCGAATCACCGACGATGCCTTGGCCGGCGAGGCCGAGGAACGTGTGATAGACCATCGGGCTGAACGTATACGAGTCAACGAAGGGGTTGAACAGAATCGTCGAGACGAAATACGACGTGGTAAGTCGGCCCATCGTGACCGTACCGAGCGTATTCGACTGTAGGCCGACGTAGGCATTCCGGGAGAAGAAGCTGTCGCCGGTGAAGCGTCCGTAATGTCCGGTTTGCGGCAGGAAGAAGTCCTCCAGCGCAAAGATCGCCTTGAGACCGTCGCCGAGATCTTCCGTGCCCTTCATCCCCCAGTACGACGTGGACATTCCGCCGCCGGCCTGCGTCCAGGCGCGTTCGCCGCCGGGCGTTTTGACCGCACCGGCCCAGGCGTCGACCTGACCGTAAAGCGATACGTTCGATTGCGCGTGGGCGACGCCCGCGGCTCCGCAAACCGCGAGGGCAAGCGCGCCCCGCAGCCAACCTGCTGCCTTGCTCATGACTGTGTCTCCGTCTCGTTTTGATTTATGCGTGCCTCTGAACTTCGCTTCTCACCGAAGGGTGCAAGGGGGCACGCCTGAGTCATTGACACACTGACTTCACGTTGCGCGGGTATCGGTGCTGCTTTGAGGTGTGATTATTATTATCAAGATGCCGCTTGTGGCATATCACTCGGCGTTGATACTCGGTATTCCGTTGTTGGGGTGACGCTTGACCCTCGCCTCCCTCTGCGGTCGGCCGCCGGGCCGGTACCCGTTTTCGTCGCTCCACGAAATTCGCTTTGGAAAACGGGTACCGGCCCGACGACTCGAAACACGCCAATCCATCGTCGCAACCTCCCCATCCACCCACCCCGCCACCATCACCACCCCCACCGTCACGACGACACCGCCGCTTCATGCGCGCAGGCTCTCGCCGACCGTCCCCACGTGCTGCGCATCTGCTGGTGACGGTCGGCGAGACCCTCGACATCCCATCAGTCCCTCGCTTCGCCCAGTCCACAACGGCCGTGGCTACCGACAACGCTGCAACACCATGCGTCCAACCAGCCCATGCATCAATTCGCGACAACATCGCAATGCCCGGTGCGATCAAGTGTTTCGGCGCGGGCCTAATCAGGGAGAGAAACAGCGCGCGGCGACGACATCACGGTACCTGGCGTGGCCAAGTGTTTCAGAGTGAGCCTACTCAGGGCGAGAAAAAACTCACGACGAAGACATCACGATGCGGGCGTGGCGAAGTGCTCCGGATGCGTCCAGATGGCGCGTGAAACATTTCGCGAAGAAGTCACGAAACCGGGCATAGGGAAGTGCTTGGGGGATGGCGAGGCTCTCGACGATCGTCACCAGCAGATGCGTAGCACGTGGGGACGGTCGGCGAGAGCCTGGGCGCATGAGAAGACGGTGTCATCGTGACGACGAGGTGGGGGAATGCGGTGAGGTGGGGGCGTGGGGGAGGGGGCGACGATGTGTGGGTGCGTTTCGAGCTGTCGGGCCGGTGCCCGTTTTCCAAAGCGAATTTCGTGGAGCGACGAAAACGGGCACCGGCCCGGCGGCCGACCGCAGAGGGAGGCGAGGGTCAAGCGCCAAGCAGCACGAACAAAGCGTCGAGCAAAAATCAGCGAACCGCCCGCCAATTGGCCTGATGCGCCGTCAGCCACTTTTCGGCGAGCGAAGGATCGCCGTGCCGGTTCGGATGAAACGAAGGCGCGAGGTACTTGAGCATTGGCCCGGTGCTACGCCAGACGACCCCATCGCGCCCGAAGAACATCGTGGTGAAACCCCACCACGTGCGGGGCTTGAAGAGGGTGCCGTCATGCCAGAGGTTATTGATCGTCTGCGCGTGGCTCTCTACTGCGAACATGAACAGCACGTAGAGATACGTGAGAACGCGTTGGCGTTCGCTGCCGCCTAGCGCGCGATAGAGATCGAATGCCACAGCCTTGTGCTCCGTTTCCTCGGCCGCGTGCCAGCGCCACATCAGGCGCATCTTCGGTTCGGCCTTCGCGAGCCAACGGTCGTAGCGAAGGGCCCCGTCGCCGAATACCGCCGTGCAGTGCTCGTAGGCGGCCGTCACGGCCAGCATGTACATTGGCGAGAGCTTGCGGCGGCGCGCCCACTGAATGCGTGTCGTCGCCCAGTTCTCCCAGTGATTGATCAGTCCCTGCTTCGCCAATTGTGCGTTGTACTGACCATGCAGATGCCGATGCGTCGCTTCCTGTCCGATGAACTGGGCGATGTCTGCCCGAAGCGTGTCGTAGCTCGCATCGGCGGGCAGGCGATCCATCGTGTCGCGCACCGAGTCGATGAACGATTGCTCGCCGACCGGGAAGCTCATCGACAGCGCGTTGTAATACATGGTGCGGTAGGCATCGCCGCTGTGCCAATGACGCGCGAAGCCATCGGCCAGATCGACAGTCAGTTTGCGTACGGTCAGGGCAGAAATATCGTGGCTCATGGTGTCTTGCCTCTGCGGCGATGTTGAGGGATTCGCGGCGCCGAGGTGGCGCGGCAAGCGCGTTCCGTTGCGGTCTCTTGAGTTTTGCGGCGAATGTGAGCATTATTCATTTTTCAGGCGCTTTGCCGCAACTCGCTTCCCGCTCAGGTTTTTCAAAATGGCCACACCCAAGCCGCCCGCGACCCAGAACACCCCGTCCGCCATGCGAAAGCGGCCGATGCAGGCACGGGCGCAACACACCGTCGAGACCATTTTTGAGGCTACCGCTCAGGTTCTCGACGAAGAAGGCGAGGCGGCGCTCACAACCAATCGCATCGCCCGCAAGGCAGGCTTCTCCATCGGTACCCTGTACCAGTACTTCCCGACCAAGGAGGCGATTCTGCTCGCGATGATCGCGCGCGAACGGCGTCGGGTGATGGACGAACTCAACGAGCGCATCGCCCGAGCGGCGGACGAGGGGGCCGACCCGGAACGCGTGATTCGCGAGCGGCTGCGGGTGCTCATCGAAGCCTTCGGCGCAGGCGGGCGCGTGAAACGCTCGCTCATCAAGATGGCGTGGCAACTCGATCACCACGAGAACATCATGCAAGCCATGCGCGAGGCGGCCGAACATATCGCTGTCGCCATGTCGCGGCGCGACGCGCCCGAAATGCGTCCACCCACCGCCGCCACCGTCTTCGTGCTCACGCGGGCCGTCATGGGCACGCTGCGCTCGGCCGCGCTCGAAGACTCCCCCTTGCTTGGCACTCCCGAGTTCGAGGACGAGCTTTACCGGTTGTGCTGGGGGCTGTTGCGCGCGGACGGCTAAGGCTACGGGTGCCCGTGTTGAAGAAGGCAACAAAAAAGCTGGCATCTGCCAGCTTTTTTGTGGGGACTACCGGGCGATCCTTGATGATCGCCCGTCGTTCGGCCCGGACGTTACTTCTTCATTACGCCTTCGCGACGCTTTCCAACGCAGCGTTGAACGTCTTGCTCGGACGCATGACCTGCTCGAGCTTCTCGAAGTCCGGCTTGTAGTAGCCGCCGATATCCGCCGGCTTGCCCTGCACGTCGGCGAATTCGCCCACGATGGCCTTCTCGTTCTCGGTCAGTTGCTTGGCGAGCGATACGAAGTGCTTAGTCAGATCGGCGTCGTCCTTCTGCTCGGCCAATTCCTGCGCCCAGTACATCGCCAGATAGAACTGGCTGCCGCGGTTGTCCAACTGGCCGGTCTTCGGCGACGGACCCTTGCTGTTGTCGAGCAGCTTGCCGGTGGCAGCATCGAGCGTCTTGGCGAGGATCTTGGCGCGCTGGTTGCCCGTCTTGATGCCCAGGTCTTCCAGCGAGACTGCCAGCGCCAGGAATTCACCCAACGAATCCCAACGCAGGTGGTTCTCTTCCACCAGTTGCTTGACGTGCTTCGGTGCCGAGCCGCCGGCACCCGTTTCGTACATGCCGCCACCGGCCATGAGCGGCACGATCGACAGCATCTTGGCGCTGGTGCCCAGTTCCATGATCGGGAACAGGTCGGTCAGGTAGTCGCGCAGAATGTTGCCGGTCACCGAGATGGTGTCCAGACCGCGAATCACGCGCTCGAGCGTGTAACGCATGGCGCGCACTTGCGACATGATCTGGATGTCGAGACCGTTGGTGTCGTAATCCTTCAGGTACGTTTCAACCTTCTTGATCAGCTCGGCTTCGTGCGGGCGGTACGGGTCGAGCCAGAACACGGCCGGCATGCCCGAATTGCGCACGCGGTTCACGGCGAGCTTCACCCAGTCACGGATCGGCGCGTCCTTGACCTGGCACATACGCCAGATGTCGCCGGCTTCCACGTTCTGCGAGAGCAGCACTTCGCCCGTGGCGATGTCGACGATATTCGCCACGCCGTCTTCGGCGATTTCGAAGGTCTTGTCGTGTGAGCCGTACTCTTCCGCTTTCTGAGCCATCAGGCCGACGTTCGGCACCGTACCCATGGTAGTCGGGTCGAAGTTGCCGTTGGTCTTGCAGAAGTTGATGATTTCCTGATAGATGCGCGCGAACGTGCTCTCCGGGATCACGGCCTTCGTGTCCTTCGGACGGCCGTCGGCACCCCACATCTTGCCGCCGATACGGATCATGGCCGGCATCGAGGCGTCGACGATCACGTCGTTCGGCGCGTGCAGATTCGAAATACCCTTGGCGGAGTCGACCATCGCCAGTTCCGGGCGATGCTCGTGGCAAGCATGCAGGTCGCGGATGATCTCTTCACGCTGCGTGCTAGGCAGCGATTCGATCTTCTCGTACAGATTCACGAGGCCGTTGTTGACGTTCACGCCCAGTTCGTCGAACAGCTTGCCGTGCTTTTCGAAAGCTTCCTTGTAGAAGATCTTCACGGCGTGGCCGAACACGATCGGGTGCGAGACCTTCATCATGGTGGCCTTCACGTGCAGCGAGAGCATCACGCCGGTCTTGCGCGCGTCTTCCATCTGCTCTTCATAGAAGTCGCACAGCGCCTTCTTGCTCATGAACATGCTGTCGATGATTTCGCCGTCGAGCAGCGCGACCTTCGGCTTGAGCACGATCGTCTTGCCGCTCTTGGTGACGAGTTCCATCTTGACGTCACGGGCGCGGTCGAGCGTCATCGACTTTTCGCCGTGGTAGAAGTCGCCATGCTTCATGTGCGCCACGTGCGTGCGCGAAGCCATGCTCCACTCGCCCATGCTGTGGGGGTGCTTCTTGGCGTAGTTCTTGACGGCGAGCGGGGCGCGACGATCCGAGTTGCCTTCGCGCAGCACCGGGTTGACGGCCGAACCGAGGCACTTCGAGTAACGCTTCTGGATGGCTTTCTCTTCGTCGGACTTCGGGTCTTCCGGAAAGTCCGGCACCTTGTAGCCCTTCGACTGCAGTTCCTTGATCGCGCTCTGGAGCTGGAACACCGACGCACTGATGTTCGGCAGCTTGATGATGTTCGTATCAGGGTCTTGCGTCAGACGGCCCAGCTCGGCGAGGTTATCCGGCACGCGCTGGTCGTCCGTCAGAAATTCGGGGAATTCTCCGAGGATACGAGCCGCGACCGAGATGTCGCTCGTCTCGACCGACACGCCCGCCGGTGCCGTGAACGTACGAATGATCGGGAGGAAAGCGCTGGTGGCCAGAAGCGGTGCTTCGTCGGTCAGGGTGTAGATGATGCTGGGTTGCTGCGTACTCATCGCTGGTCTCGGATTCAAGAAGCAGGGAACGGTGGGGGAGCGCTGCCGACTGGGGTAACAGTCAGCTAGCCATGACGAATTTTTCCGATTGTGACACGGGTCGGGGGCAAAACTGAAATGCCTTTTCGTAATGTGAATGCTTGGGTCTTATATAAGACTGGCACTGTAGGCCCCATAACTTCATGCAAAACCCCGCAACGTGGGGCGCAGCTTGGGCAAGGCAGCGTGTTGAGGGGGCTGGCGGGAAAATAAACATGATTGATTTTTTATTTCAATAGATAAAATCTATAGAAATGGGTGCGCCGAGGATGGATTCGGCAGGCGAACCCCGGAGCGAATGTGGTAGGTGGGCACCCTGATTTCCCGCTTGCTATGCCAGCATCGTTGCGCTCTAACGGCCCCCACGCGTTGGCTCCACGCGTTCGTTGCGGCGGCGTTTTCCGCTGTCCTGGCTGGTGGCGTGTGCGCTTCCGAAGGCGCTGTTGTCGACGTGCGTTTCTCCCTTCAACCCCGCCCGCCAGGTTCGTCCGAAGTAAAAGATCAGGCGCAACAACAGGCGCGCGCATTGATGCGCACGGGATCGCCCGACGCGCCCTATGCGGCGCTCGCTCAGCTGGAGTGGGGGAAATGGACGTCGCGGCGTGCGTTCGATCACAACGTGGCGTTCGATCTGACGACTTGGCGCTCAGGCATGCCTTACATCGTGGGGCGCCCGACGCTGGACGCCGATCTGCCGGTGTCCGGCACGATGACCTATGCGCTCGCTGGTGCAACGAAGGCCATCGACATGACGACGGGCGCGGTTGGCACGCTATCCGGGTCGCTCAGCATTGCGTTTCAGAACGCGCAGTACAGCGTCACGCCTAATGCGAGTATTGCGATGCCCGGGCAGACCTACGTGACGGGGTCGGGAACCACGAGAATCGGTCCGGATGGCGCGCGGGGGACGTTCCACACCATGACGCAGAACGTGAGTGGTGGCGCGTGCGCGGGCAGCGCCTGCACGTTTTCGACGCAGGGTGTGCTCACGGGCACGGCCGCGAACAACGCGGGGATCGTCTATTCGCAAACGGGGCCGGAGGCACGAGTGATCGGCGCCGCAGGGTTCAAGCGCAGATTCCGGTGCAGGTTGGCCATTCGTTCGCATCGATCCCGGTATCGTTCGGTTGAATCCGGGCTGTCTCGCGTCACACCATCCCAACTGATTACGCTGGTCCGGTCTTCTCGCGAATCGGCCTCGCGGACGCAAGCGGCAAACCATCGATGCTTACCTGCAGGCCATCCTGCCAGCCCGGAGCCGGTGAGCGCAGCGTAAGAACCGAACCCGCGCCGCGCACAATCGCTTCGACGATCGCCAGACCAAGCCCGCTGCCTGTGGCGGTCGTCGCGCCGCGCTCGAACGGTTTCGTCAGACGCTCAAGTTCATCGTCCGGCAGCACTGGCCCTCGATTCCGGACACTGAGCGTACCGGTGACCGACAGCGCGATCGCCACCGGTTTCCCGGACGCACCATGTTTGAGCGCATTCTCAACCAGATTGCGCACGACGATAGCGAATGCGTCCGCGTCGATCCACGACGACACGGGCTGGTCGGGCACGTCGAGCTGGATCGGCTTCTCAGACGCAACGCGCCGAAAATCCTCCACGACAAGCTCCAGTACCGGGCGCAGATCCTGCGGCGCGTCCCCGAGCACGCGTCCATTCTCGGCCTTCGCGAGTTGCATGAGCCTTTCGCTGACCCGCGACAAGGTATGCAGGGACCTCTCGACATTTCGCACGCGTTCGCGCGCGTCGGCGGAAGGCATTTCGGCCATGAGGCGCTGCGTCTGCGCGAGGGCTGCGGCAATTGGCGTGCGCAACTCGTGCGCGCTGTTGGCAGTGAAGCTGCGCTCCGCTGCCAGCGCGCGGTCCAGGCGGGCCATCAGGTCATTGACCGCGTCGGCGACCGGAGCGACCTCCGTCGGCAGTTCCTGCTTTTCGAGCGGTGTCAGGTCGTTCTGGCCGCGTGCGGCGATGCTGTCGCAGAAGCGCCGGATTGGCCGTAGCCCGGTGCGGACAATCAGCCAGATGCCACACAGGCCGACCGGCAGAAACAGGATGAGGACCCTGGCGACCGCGAGTGCGGCTTCAATCACTGCATGGCGGCGCGTGGCGAGCGGCTCGGCGATCATCAGGGAGATCGTGCCCTGCAAGCCCGGTTCGGCGTAAATCCGGTGCGACGCCGTGGAAGTGAAGCCCGCTTTCAGGTCAGGCGGGAAGATGGCGATATCGGCGTCGTGCGATCGTAGCAGGAGCTTGCCACGGTCATCGCGAACCGCGTAGGTCAGCAATTCGTCGTGCGGGCGAACGGCTGCGATACGGCGGCTGCCATCGTCATCGCCATTCGCGTCGCGCCCGACGATATCCATGATGGCAAGCGGCAACAGGCGCTGCGCCGTTTCCTGCAACGCACTGTCCGACATCTGATCGACTTCGTGGCGCAGCACGTGAAATGAAGCGGCCGCAGCCGCGAGCGACAGTACGGCGAGCCCTGCCACCAGTGCTGCCGCGAGTCGACTTTGCAGGCTGTGCAGCATGGTCAGTCCAGCTTCAGCCGATAGCCGAGCCCGCGCAAGGTCTCGATGACATCGGCACCAAGCTTCTTGCGCAGCCGGCTCATATGTACCTCGATGGCGTTGCTGCCAATTTCCTCGTTGAAGGAATAAAGGCGATCCTCCAGGCGGCTCCTTGATACGATCATCCCCGGATGCTGAATCAGGGCTTCGAGAAGCGCCCACTCACTGGCCGTCAGGTCGATGCGTGCGGCATCGCGCATCACGCTGCGCCCCGCCGTATCGATACGCAGTTCGCCGAGCCTGACCAGGGGATTCGGATTGCCTGAATACCGGCGCGACACCGCGCTCACTCGTGCGGAAAGCTCGGACAGGTCGAACGGCTTGACGAGATAGTCATCGGCGCCGGCGTTCAGGCCGGCGATACGGTTCGACACCTGATCGAGCGCTGTCAGGATGATGACGGGCACGGTCGATCCACTCGTGCGGAGCTGTCGCAGGAAGTCGAGTCCCCTACCGTCGGGAAGCAGCAGATCGAGCAGAACCAGGTCGTAGTTGGCGACCGCAAGGTGCCGGCGTGCCTCGGCGAGGGTGGTGACGAAGTCGGTCGGATGTCCGTCTTTCTCGATCTGGTCGCGAACGGCCTCCCCGAGCCAAGGCTCATCCTCGATGAGAAGAACTCTCATTAAGATCTCCCGGATGGGTGTCTCGCGTGACTTTGCCACGCGAACCTGTCGCGAACATGACGAAAATTTCCTGTGTTCGCAAGCTTGGCTTCAGGTTTCGGGTGCATTGTGGCGTCCAAGGATGCGAATGGGAGATGTTAGTCATGAAACAGCTGCGAATTGCCAGAAGCCTGGTACTCACGATGTTTGCGCTTGTCGGCGCTGTCGGCATTCACCATCCCGCACAGGCGCGCGACAGCGACGATTGCGAGGCGCCGGTCAACGCCTGGAAGCCGCGTGACGCCGTCCAGACGATGGCGCAGCAAAAGGGGTGGCAGATCGACAGGCTCAGGATCGACGACGGTTGCTACGAGGTCAAGGGGCGTGATGCCGATGGCCGGCGTTTCAAGGCAAAACTTGATCCCGTCACCCTTGACGTCGTCCGCATGAAGCGTGAAGACGACGACCACAGCGGCGCACGCGGACGCCTGCCGGACGCGAATGCCGGCAAGCCGCCGGCTGACGCACCCCCCGGAGGTTTGCTGAAGCCCGGCACGAAGCCCCAGGTCCA
Source organism: Pandoraea sp. XJJ-1 (assembly GCF_026802345.1). Lineage (NCBI taxonomy): Bacteria > Pseudomonadati > Pseudomonadota > Betaproteobacteria > Burkholderiales > Burkholderiaceae > Pandoraea > Pandoraea sp. XJJ-1. The sequence goes on along the minus strand of NZ_CP113827.1, from coordinate 3,550,170 downwards.
GATCCGCTGACCCCTTATTGCCGACGCACCGCGTACCTCATCGGCATTGACCCTGCTGAAGCAGCGGCAGGCCAATGCGATGGGTGCGATGCCCCCCTTTTGCCCAAATCAGGAGAATCCAGATGAAACACGCATTCCCGATCGCTGTGCTCACCGGCGCGCTCGTAGCCCCTTCACTTGCATCCGCGCGCCAGGTTTCGTTCGAAACGCAACTGTCGAACTATGGGGGAGATGGCGCTTACGTCGCCATGTATGTCACCGATCGCGCGGGACGGTATCAGGGCACGCTGTGGGTGGCGGGGCGCAAGGCCAAGTACTACCGGCACCTGAGCGACTGGTATCGCGCCACGGGCGGCACCCCAAAGGTAGATGGCATTACGGGCGCAAGCATCGGCGCAGGCAAGACACTGCGTGCGACTCTGGATCTGTCCGACACGCTGCTCGACGCCGGATACGAGGTTCACATCGACACTGCGGTCGAGGACATGAAGGAGTACCCGTCCGAGGTCGTCGTGCCGTTGACCACCTCGGGCGCAAACAAGACGATCAAGGGGCGCGGCTATGTGAAGTCGTTCCGCTATTCACTGTAGCCAGGGGCAGGCGAGGAGGTGCCCGATGTTACGCAAGCTCCATTCAATCCCCGGTCTCATCGCTGCATTGCTGATGACAGTCGTCGCCATGACAGGCGCGGTGTTGTCGGTGAATCCCGCAATTGAGCACGCAAGTGCCGTTCGCTCAGACCTCACTTCGTTGAGCGTTGCAACGCTCGCTTACCGCGTGAGCACTTCGGTGCCCGACGTCGAAACACTCGTGCGCCGACCGTCAGGGGAGATCCTCGCGTACTACCACGCCGGCGGCGAACAACATGCATCGATCATTGATCCCGCTACCGGCAAGGCCGTCGGCGATTATCGCCCATCGCCTGTCGAGCGTTGGGTGAAGAACCTCCATCGCAAGCTCTTTCTCGGTGACGCTGGCCGGATAGCAACAGGCGCGACTGCTGCCTTCATGCTGTTCGCGGTGTTGTCTGGGCTTGTGTTGCTCGCACGCCGGATGGGCGGGTGGAAGCATATTCTGGCCCCGATTCGGGGGGACGGGTTGCAGCGACTGCATAACGAAACTGCACGGGCCGTGCTTGCCGGGCTCACGCTGTCGGCGATGACCGGGGTCGTCATGTCGTTGACGACGTTCGGCGTAATCCCGGAAGGCGGCGCGCGGGAGCTCAGCCTCGCCGTTTCGGCAACCACGACGTCCCCGATGCCGCTGCGGCAGTTGCCCGCACTGGCCATCGATGTCTCCAGGCTGCGTCAGTTGACATTTGCCAACGCGGCCGACCCGAGCAGCGTCATCGAAGTGAATACGACAGATGGCGTCGGTTATGTCGATCCATCGTCAGGCAGATGGCTTGCCTTTCAGCCGGCCGATGCCTGGCAACGTTTGCAAGGAGTCGTCCGCATGCTGCACACGGGCGAAGGGCTATGGTGGCTCGGGTTGATCCTCGGCGCATCGTCGGCGTCGGTGCCGTTGCTGGCCGCAACCGGCCTGCTGCTGTGGCTGCGTCGTCGGCGGGGTATGCCGAAGCTCGCTTGCAACGTGCCGGCACGCGACGCGGATACTGTGTTGCTAGTGGGCACCGACGGCAATAGCACGTGGGGCTTTGCTTCGGCACTGCATGCCGCGCTGACCCAGGCTGGCTTTCGTGTGCATATTGCGCCAATGAACGATTTTGCTGCCGGCTATCTCAGCCTGAAATGTCTGCTGGTCCTGACTGCCACGTATGGTGACGGCGATGCACCGGAGAGCGCTACACGATTCCTGCCGAAGCTGGAGCGTCTGACGATCCCTGGCGGGGTGGCGTTCGGGGTCTTGGGCTTCGGCGACCGTCAGTTTCCTCATTTTTGCGGGTATGCGCGAACGGTTCATGACGCGCTGAGCGCCAAGGGGTTGGACGCACTGACCGATCCGGGCACGGTTGACCGGCAGTCTGAACCCGAATTCCGGCAGTGGTGCACGGGGCTCGCCGAAAGGCTCGGCGTGCCGCTCGATATTCACTACACGCCATTGCTGCCTCCCACGATACCGCTCAAGCTCGTCTCACGAGACGACTATGGTGCCGGTACAGACGACATGACTTCGGTGCTGCGCTTCATGCCCGCCGAGGGGGCGGGCGTCTGGGCCACCCTGCGACGGCCGCGGCTGCCTCGTTTCGAGACCGGGGATCTGCTCGGCGTCGTGCCGCCGGGCGCCACCTCGCCCCGGTACTACTCGCTTGCGAGCGCAACGGCGGATGGCCTGATTGAGATCTGCGTGCGGCGTCACCCGAACGGCGTGTGCTCCGGGTATCTCACAGGCCTGCAGCCCGGCGAAGCGGTTGAGGCATTCATGCGGTCGCACGCGTGCTTTCGGCCGGGTGCCGGAAGCGCTCCCGTGATCCTGATCGGGGCCGGTACTGGGATCGGTCCACTGATTGGTTTCATCCGGCACAACGCGTCCCGCCGTCCGATGCACCTTTACTTCGGTGCGCGCGATGCAGACGGTGGCTTCTTGTACCGCGACGAACTCAAGCATCTGGTCGCCGACAGGCGACTGCAGGCGCTCACGACTGCCTTCTCACGTTCCGGGAGCCGGAGTTATGTGCAGGAGCGCCTTGTCGCCGATGCACGGAGCCTGCGCACCCTGGTTGCGCACGGCGCGCAAATCATGGTGTGCGGCGGCCGCGGGATGGCGGAGGGCGTCGCGCAGGCGTGGGAACGTATTCTGACGGATACCGGTTTGTCCGTCGAACAACTGAGAGGGCAGGGACGCTATGTCGAAGATGTCTATTGAGGCGTTGCCGGACACGCAACTTAAGCTTTGGCGCGTGAGCGGCGCGACGATGGGAACCCGCTACACCGCAGCCTTCCATGTGTCGCCGAAGACGGACGAAAAGGAACTGGCGGCGCGGCTCGCGGCGGCGGTTGGCGCGGTTGACGAGCAGATGTCGAATTGGAAGGAAGGCTCCGACCTGTCGCGGCTGAATCGTGCCGAGCCGGACTGCTGGGTCCCTGTGTCCAGAAGTCTCGCGGCTTTGCTTGCACGTGCGCTGGAAATTGGCAGTGATACGCACAATGCCTTCAACATCGGCGTCGGCGACCTTGTCGGTAGGTGGGGCTTCGGGCCATCGAGCGAGCAGCGTGCACATCGTCCAGGCGCGGTGGACGCGTCGCAAGCGAGCCCATGTCCCTCGGTGAGCGATCTGATCGACGTGGACGTGTCGCTGTGCCGGGTGCGCAAGCGTGGACCCGTTGCGCTGGATCTATGTGGCATTGCAAAGGGATTTGGCGTTGACGAACTGGCACGCGTGTTGAGCGAGCACGAGATCGGCTCATGGCTCGTCGGTATCGACGGTGAAATGCGCGCGCGCGGAAGCAAGCCGGATGGGTCGCCGTGGGCGATTGCGCTTGAGGCCCCGGATTACGAGCGACACACATCAATGGGCGTGATCGAACTGAGTAACGCCGCCATCGCGACGTCCGGCGACTACCGCCGCTGGGCCGACATCAACGGTGCGCGGGTCTCGCACACAATGGATCCCAGAACCGGCGGGCCACTGTGCAGTTCTGTTGCGTCGGTGACGGTCATTGCACCGACGTGCGCGGACGCGGACGCTTACGCGACAGCCTTGCTGGTGTTAGGCGTGAAGGCGGGACGAGATTATGCTCAGCGCCGGCGCCTCGACGCACTCTTCGTCGTACGCGACGGCGATGCTCTTCGCGTGATCGGGACTGGCTGCTTTGCCAGCGTGCAGCAGACAGATTGACGGCAAATGCCTCTGCTGACGGAGGGCGGCGACAAAAGAAAAAGGCCCTCGGCATTTGCCTGAGGACCTTTTTCGGCGCGATTCGCGCAAATCTGGTGGGTGGTACAGGGATTGAACCTGTGACCCCTGCCGTGTGAAGGCAGTGCTCTACCGCTGAGCTAACCACCCAAATCATTAACTAAATCAATGATTTAGTGCTGATTGCTGAAGCTTTTGTTTCGCAATCAGGAGCAGAACTTTAACTGCTTTCGTAGAAGTCTGCAACTTTTCTTTTGTTCTTTTTTGCTGCCGCCGTGACGATATCTCTCGATCACTTCACGCCGTTTCTCGCGATGACTCGCAAGCAGCAAAGAAAGCGATTATAGGGATGTTTTCTTTGCTTGGGAAGACCTTTGGGCGAATTTTCGCCACGCTCGGCGCAAATTCACACAGCCGGTGCCGCGTCGCCTTCCGGGAGCGCCGGTTCGGTACGCCATACGCACGTCCCCTTCATCCCCTTGTCGATGTCGTTCAGCACACCGGCATGCTGAGCGACCTCGTCATCTGCTGCCGCGATTACGGGAAGATCGAACTGGCGCAACGAAATCTTTTCGCGCTGGGTGCCCACATCGCCCCCGTCGCCATCGCCGATCTCGATGACGAGACTCTCCTGGCCGCGCGTCATGGCGAGGTACACGTCGGCGAGCAATTCCGCGTCGAGCAAGGCGCCGTGCAGCGTGCGGTGCGCGTTGTTCACGCCGAGACGCTCACAGAGGGCGTCCAGCGAATTGCGTCGACCGGGGAACATCTCCCGGGCACGCAGCAGCGTGTCGATCAGGCTCGAGCAATGCTGCATGAACGGCGGCCAGCCGAGGCGGGCGAATTCCATATCCAGGAAGCCCAGGTCGAACGCCGCGTTGTGAATAATGATTTCGGCGTCGCGGCAGTACTCGCGCAACTCTTCCGCAATCTCGGCGAATTTGGGTTTGTCGGAAAGGAATTCGGTGGTGAGTCCGTGCACCGCCAATGCGCCCGGATCGCTGTCGCGCTCGGGGTTGATGTAGAAGTGCAGGTTGTTGCCGGTCAAGCGGCGATTGACCAGTTCGACGCAACCGATTTCCAGCAGACGGTCCCCCGTCTTCGCATTCAGGCCGGTGGTTTCGGTATCGAGGATCAGTTGTCGCATGCTGTTCGTTGAATCTAGTGTGCTTCGTGTGCTTTCGGAATTGACGCGCCGCGGGTCATGACCCCTCACGCAATGCGCGGATACTGCTCAAGCCGCGGCGATGGCCACCTGCTCACTGGCCGCGACGCAGGCTCTCAACGCCTCGGTTGGCCAACTGGTCGGCGGCTTCGTTGCCGTCGTGGCCGGCATGACCTTTCACCCAACGCCAGTCGATCTCGTGTTTCTGCGAGACGGCGTCGAGTGTCTGCCACAGGTCGGCGTTCTTCACCGGCGCCTTGGCGGCGGTTTTCCAGCCACGGGCCTTCCAGCCGTGAATCCACTCGCTGATGCCTTTCTGCACATACTGCGAGTCGGTGTGCAGCACCACGCTGCAGGGCTTGTTCAGGGCTTCGAGCGCGCGAATGACGGCCAGAAGCTCCATGCGGTTGTTGGTCGTGTTGGCTTCGCCGCCGAACATTTCCTTGCGGTGTTTGCCCGCGACGAGCAGGGCGCCCCAGCCGCCGGGGCCAGGATTGCCTTTGCAGGCACCGTCGGTGTAAATCTCAACTTGCGGCAAGGTCATCTCTCAAACGATCAATCGGGCGCGTCGGCCGCTTCCGCCATCTGGCGATGCGTGGTGTTGGGTGTTGCCACGGGGGCCGCCGCCGGCTGGAGGCCGAGTATACGCTTGCGCACTTTGCCGACCAAGCGCATGCCTCGCACGCGCTTGACCGCGCGCACCGCATAGAGTGCCCCGAAAATTGGCCACCAACGGTCGCCGGCCGGTTCCATGAACTCGAAGCGCTGCAGCCAGTGCTCGCCGCGCAGGGGCGGGCGGTAGCAGCCGAAGCGGCCGCGATCGATGTCGAAAGAGAGCAGCTTGAGCCAGTCCTTCAGACGCGTGAAGGCGATGAGATCGGCGCCAGGCGGCAGGAACGGCGTGCCGGCGAGTCGTCCCAGCTCTTCGCGCGCACCCCACAGGCTCAGATTATTGAAGCCGGTGATGATGACCTGTCCCTCGGGCACGAGTATGCGTTCGACCTCGCGCAGGATGTCGTGCGGATTCTCGGCAAACTCGAGCACGTGCGGCAGGACCACGAGATCGGTGCTCGCCGTGGCGATAGGCAACTCGTCGAAGCGGCTCACGAGGATGTCGCGTGGGATCATGTCGGCCGCGCCCGCGTGGCACGACGGCGTGCCACTGGTTGTATCGCTGGCGGCCTTGGTCACGAGCGGCGAGGCGTCGGGGCCGCGCGCAGCCGTCAGGACGAGACCGCGATAAGGCATGCGGTTCTCGCGCAGGGTATCCAGTTCGGGGCGGCCAAGTTGCAGCGCGTGATAGCCGAACAGATCCCCGACCCATTGGTCGAAAAGGGCCTGTTCCCATGCGAGCGCGTAGCGGCCTGGTGGTGAGACGAGCCAGAGGGGCCAGTCTATAATCGGACGTTCTGACATGGTGGCGAGTATATATGGATGCGCACGCAGATGCGGTAAGTGAGGCGTCGGCCGGAACAATGACCGTCTTTCCCGTCCCCGCGTTCCAGGACAATTATCTCTGGGTCGTTGATAACGGCAAAGATGCCGTGGTGGTCGACCCGGGCGACGCCGCGCCGGTGCTCGCCTATCTCGAATCGCGTAATCTCACGCTGCGCGCCATTCTCATCACGCACAAACATGCCGATCACATCGGCGGTGTCGATGCGCTGCTCGAGCATTTCAACGTTCCCGTGCACGGCCCGGCCGGCGAAGCCATCGCCTGCGTCGATCATCCGCATGGCGGCGGCGAGACGGTTCACATCGCCGCCCCGGCCATGACGCTGGAAGTGATCGACGTGCCCGGCCACACCCAAGGGCATATCGCATATTTCCTCGGCGCCGGGGCCGCAGGCGCGCCGCATCTCTTCTGCGGCGACACACTGTTCTCGTGCGGCTGCGGACGCCTGTTCGAGGGCACGCCTGCACAGATGCTCGCTTCGCTGGATGCGCTCGCCGCGCTGCCGCCCGCCACGCTCGTGCACTGCGCGCACGAATACACGCTGTCGAACATTCGCTTCGCGCTGGCGGTCGATCCGGATAACGCGGCGCTCAATGCGTGGCATCGGGAGGCAACGGCGCTTCGCGCGGCCGGCCGTCCCCCATTGCCCACGACGCTCGCCCAGGAGCGCGTGACCAACCCCTTCCTGCGCAGCGACGCACCGGCCGTCATCGCGGCTGCGCAACGCCATGCAGGGCGTGCGTCGCTCTCTCGCGAGGCGGTATTCGCCACCGTGCGTAGCTGGAAAGACAGCTTCCGTTGATCGTGACTCTGCCACGCTGTCAACAGCGTGGCATGGCATGACATTGTCACAAAGCGGGCGTTGACATGTTCGCTCACACCTGCTCAGCCTTGCCGCATCCCCGCCCTGCGATGTTTCGGTCTCTTATCGATCCCATCGGGCCCGCCGTCCCGGCGTCTCGTTTCAGCCACATCGCGACCGTCCAAGATCGGGGATAACCCTCAAATTTGGGGTCTTTTTGCGTAAATTTTGCAAAAAAATTAGGCAGAATGGTTGACGCATCTGAAGGGTTTCCTTACCATTCTTGCCAATTTCATGAAGATGCAACCCAATTCGAGCCCGATCAATGCGACTTATCGTTAGCTTGCTACTGACGCTGCTTCTGGCGGCGTGTGCCGGCACAGCACCGACCAACGGTGCATTGAGTTCCACGCCGACTGCGCAAGGCCAATCGCCTCTCGCCACGACAGCCAAAGGCAAGCAACGCGTCTCAAGCGATCAGACCATTGACCTTGACAGCGACTCGATCAACGACCTGGCCTACGGCAGCGACGACGCCGACCTCTGGTCGCGCATTCGTCACGGTTTCGCGATCCCCGATCTGGACACCGACCTCGCGCAGGACCGCACGCAGTGGTACGCGCAGCGTCCCGAATACGTCGAGCGCATGATCGAGCGCTCGAGCAAATACCTGTTCCACATCGTTGAAGAACTCGAGCGCCGTCATATGCCGACGGAACTCGCGCTGCTGCCGTTCGTGGAAAGCGCGTATAACCCGCAGGCGCTCTCGACGGCGAAGGCGGCCGGCATGTGGCAGTTCATTCCCAGCACGGGCAAGACGTACAACCTCAAGCAGAACATGTTCCAGGACGAGCGCCGCGACGTGCTCGCCTCGACGACCGCAGCGCTCGACTACCTCTCGAAGCTCTATGCGATGTTCGGTGACTGGCAACTGGCGCTCGCGGCCTATAACTGGGGCGAAGGCAACGTGCAGCGTGCGATCGAGCGTAATCAGGCGCAAGGGTTGCCGACCGATTACCTGAGCCTGCGCATGCCGACCGAGACGCGTTACTACGTGCCGAAGCTGCAGGCGATCAAGAACATCATTGCGCACCCGGAAATCTACAGCGTGAAGCTGCCCGAGATTCCGAATCACCCGTACTTCGTCAGCGTGACCACCAAGCGCGACATCGACGTGGCATTGGCCGCGAAGCTGGCCGACCTGCCGCTCGACGAATTCCGCGCGCTCAATCCGTCGTTCCGCAAGCCGGTGATTCTTGGCGCGGCACAGCCGAAGATTCTCCTGCCGTTCGATAGCGCCGAAGTGTTTCAGCGTCGTCTGAAGGGTTATGACAAGCCGCTTTCGAGCTGGACGACCTACACGTCCGCATCGCGTGAGCGTCCGGAAGACGTCGCGCGCAAGCTGGGTGTCGACGCCGCGGTCATCCGTTCGGTCAATAACATTGCGCCGCGCATGCGCCTCAAGGCGGGCTCGACGTTGCTGGTGCCGCGCTCGGACGACATTGACCAGGACATCAGCGCGTCGGTAGCACGCAATGCCGTGCTTGCGCTGGAGCCGGATATTCCCGATACGCGCAAGGTGATGGTGCGCGCTCGCAAGCACGACACGCTTGCCCGCGTGGCCCAGCGCAGTGGCGTGAGCGTTGCACAGATCAAGAGCTGGAATCGTCTGCGTCGCGATACGCTCACGTCGGGCCAACTGCTGGTGCTTCACGTGCCGGTCAAGGACGCCTTGCGCGTGGCGGCTGCGTCCGAGGCCCCGGCGGCCACGGGCGACGGCGAAGCGCAGCGTACGCGTCTGGTGCGCGGCAAGCATGGCAAGATGATCCGCGTGGTGGAGCGTCGGCCGGCCAAGGCTGCCGTCGCTGACAATAGGACCGCAACGGCCAAGGTGGCATCGAAGGGGCGGGCGAAGGCCCCTGCGAAGACAGTCGCCAAGATGGCTTCGAAGCCCACCGCCAAGAAGGCACCTGCGAAGGTGACCAAGACGGCACAACGCTGAGCGTAAGCTTTCTGTTAGCCGGGCGATCGCGCGTCCCCAAAGTCAGGTGAGGCAGGACGCCGGTGAGGAATTCAGTCACTGGTGTCCGTGAGATGTCCCCCTGGCTTCGCGATCCGACAGCACCCGTCGATAGACGCCATTGTGACGTTGCAACACACCGCGATCGACAAGATATCGCCGCAGTCGGGCGTAATCGGTGGTGAACAATTGGCAGATTCTGGATATCTCCAATTCCGTGTATTCGACTTCCGGAGCGAAAGCCGTCGCGATCTTTTCGATGACGAGATCCGTTTCCAGCTGTCGATCGCTCAAATCTTCAGCGCTACGATGCTGCCGATCGGCAATGTCCCCCCACGCCGTGTCGACATCCGAAAATCCACGCTCATTTCGCTGAATGAGGCCAATGCTCAGTAACTGGGTCACGATTTTGCCGACGACCTTTGCATCGGTGCCAACTCTCTCCGCGATATCGGCAAGGCGACCGACGCCGAGGACGATTGCCGCGTAAACGGCGCGTGTCTCACGTGACGTCATCGTGGCAACGATGGCGTTTTTGCGAAGACGTTGGTTCAGTGCCTGCTCCCCAATCGGCAAGTAGCTGCTGCGAATTGGAATTTCTCCGAGTTCGACAAGCTCGGACTGCAGTGACTGCCAACGGAGCACGCGTTCACTATGTTGACGCTTCCGAACAATACCCAAGCCACTTTGGCGATATTTGTGCGACTCCGGCAGCGTTATCAACTCGAACGAATTGTCCAGCCTGTGCAACAGGGCTTCCCAGATCGGCGTTCTGACTCTGCGAACGCGTGGCTCGCCATTCCTGCTGATGGTGGTCAGCATGGTTGGCTCATGCAGGCACAGAAAGCCACCGGGCGCGATGTGTTCCCAGAGCGCCGCGACGAATCTGACGTCGTCGGCCGGCGTGCCTGCATCGATCCACGCGATGTCTATCGGTCCCCATGAAGCGATGGTGGCGGCGTCGAGTGCATAGAAGTCGCGGTTGACGAAGGTCACGAATCCTCTGTCGATATCATGATGCTTTAATGCATCCCATGCCGCTTCGGCCGAGGAGCCTTCGACCGAGAAGTCGTCGATGGTAATCAGCCTGGGTTGATAGACGTCGGGAATTCCGGTCGGATCCAGAAGTGCGCTGCGTTCTTGCCAAGTCGAGGCATCCAGCAAATCCCTATCGTGTTGCCATGCCTGCCGCGCCTGCTGGAGTGCCTTCACGATGAAAATCGTGCTGTCGCCGGCACCTATCTCGACGACGGTTGCAGGGCGGGTCATGCAGATAAGTGCCGAGATTAGACTGGCGCTGCTCTCGGTACCCATTCCGGGTCTAATCATGTGCATAGGCACTCCCTCCAGAGAGTAATCGCAGCATGCCGGCTTCCACAAAGTTGGCGATGTTCAGCGGCACGGATTCCGGTATCGCTTTCCATTGCTCGTCCAGGGAGAAGATGCGTTGAGAAGCTTCGCTCAATCGAATGGTTCGGCCGTTAAGCTGGTTGATCGCTACGCGTCCGATCCCGGGTGCGTCGGCAAAGCGGCAGGTGGGTTCGATCATGTAGCGGACCGCAGGAGATGCCGGGAACGCCTCATCGAGCTCGATGAATCCATGTCGATACAGCGCGACCAATAGCGTGGCCGCCTCATGCACTACACCATTGACTTCCATGCCCGACAACGCACCCACGGTCGTCCCTCCCACGAGCGCCTGAACGTCCGCATGACGAAACCCTCCAAACGCCTGCGCGCTTTCCACCACAACAAGCGACGATCGAACTCCCCGAGTACCGACAAGCCGAGGCGTGTCGTGAGCGATGCGTACCGAACGAGACCATCTGACTAAGTGATGTGGCTGAAGGAATTCAGGGCAGGCGGCAAGCGGGTTGTGCAATTGCGGCGGTATTGACTTGCAAAGCGTGTAGCTACCGTTTTCGTCGCCGTGGCCGCCCTGGAGATACTCGGCAAGCTGCCAGGCGTATCCGCCCGTGCCCCGATAGAAGTTGGGTTGAATCGGATCGGTTCTCATGGTCGTTCAAGCCGATTTCAATATGACAATTGCCGTTGCCATGCCTACGGCAGCCCCGTCCTGTACTTCGGACGGGATTATTTCTTCGACCGTGAGGCCGCTGGCCTGCGCGATGGGGACGATTGACGACGGTGTCCACATCCGGTCTCGAAGATCGCAAACGACCCCTTCGATATTCCCATCATCACTCCGTCCCGATTGCGCAAACACGGATCGATGCATGATCCGCTTGTCGCTGTCGTATTTGTAGGCCCACCAGATGAGCGTGGCTTCCCCGTTACTCCGCCGAAATGGCACTACGGTGCATCGCTTGTCCATGAACGAAAGGCGCTCGGGTGTCCCGTCACCGAAGACGGCGAGCATCATCCTTGATCCGCCATCGCGCAGCTGCGCCTTCGCGCCACGCAACAGCACTTCGAGCTTGTCGTCGTCGAGAATGAAATTGACGGTCGCATCGCCAAAAAGCACGACATCGAAGCGTCGTTCCGTGATCGGCCTCGGCAAATCAAATATGTCGCCTTGGAGCGCGTGAATGTGGTTGTGACTGATGGCCGCGTTGAAGCGGTCGATGGCCACGGGAGAGATGTCGATGCCAAAGCTCTCCTTCAGCGAAAACTTCCTGGCCAGCTGAAGGAGCAGTCGACCATCGCCGCAGCCGAGATCGAGAACATTTTGCCCGTCGCGGACAATAGATTCCGCAGCGGAAAAATCCCACGTCGCACGGACGGTCGTTAACTCATACTCGTCGAATAGCGGCTCGTCGAAGTAGTAATGGCTGGCTCTGAGATTTGCTATGCCCGATGTCACGATGCGATCCAAAGGGGCTTGCAACGTTACCGAGTTCGAATCGTTTGGCTTCGACCCGAAGCGTCCTATCCCATCCATCAACAAGCTCCTTTTGTGACCATGCCTGGTCGGTTTTTGACGTTTAATGCGAGGCCGCAAGCGCCGACGATCGCCGCAGCGACGCCAGCAGCCAAGAGCGCCGTGCTCACGTGCGCCGTACTGATCATGCCGGCGCTCAGGAAGCCGAGAAATACCGAAGACTGGATGCAAAACAGGTAGGCGGGCATCAGGTTGACACGCCGCTGAGGATCAATCGCCTTCATCATGAAACTCGCTGTGAGCGTGTTCTGAATGCCGTTCGCCGATCCAATCAGAAACGTGGCGCACATGATGATCCATGCCGTGTCGCTCAAGGCGAGCCATAAAATCCCGAAACCGATGACACTGGCTGCAATAGAGGCGCCGGCGGCGTCGCCGAATCTTGCCAACATCCCGGAAAAAAGCACGGGACCGACGATCAGTCCGACACTTAACGCGCTGATCACGAGTCCGTAGATATCCGCGCTGAATTGCAGTTCGGTGCGAATTCGGAAAATCAACAACACATTTAGGGTAGATGTCAGCACGACCGTCATCAACAATGGGGAGACCGCACGGACCACACCGGCTGTACGAAACAGACCGGTCAGGTCTAGTCGTGCCTTCCGCTTGTCTTGTGTGGGCACCTGATCGGATTTTCTGCCGCAAGCATCCAGTACGTTGAACGACCTCGCGGTGACAGACGCGGCGACCAGCACCAACAGCGCCAGCAGCAACAGCCCCCGCGAGCGCTCGGCCGTGCCGTATAGCAGCCCGCCGAGCGCGGGACCGCCCACGTAACCCATATTTCGCACCGATTGCGCAATCCGGTTGATGCGATCGATGTGCCGTTCGTTGTTGGTAACGCCAGGAATGGCGACCATGATTGCCGCCCACTGAAGGGATCCCGTGGATCCGAGCGCCATTGATACGACGACGTAGCTCCAGAAGTGGTTGGCCAATGACGCGATCGCGATCAGAAGCGATTGAATGAGAAAAGCCGCAGGAATCGTCTTGCGAGGCCCGATTCGCCGGAGGACCATGGGGGCAATCGGACCAGCAAGCATGCCTCCGATGAGACCGGCGGCGAGCAATATCGATATCGAGAGCGTATCGTCGGCCATCCTCAGGGCGAAAGTCACTTGAGCGGCCTCATCGGCGAAGCTGCCGAACGACACGGAGATGCCAATGAAAACGAGCGCCCATCGGCCCATGATGCTCATCAAAGGGCTCCCCACCGCGCCAGCGATGCGGCGACGCTCAGGAGATCATCGTTGAGCATTCGGTCTTTCCCGCTCGATAGGTTGGAAATATTCACTTGCTGGCCGGCGCTCAGGCGACTCAGAAAGTCGTGCAATGCACGGCTGTATCTGAAGTTGCCGCAATGGCCGTTGGCCGCGACCAGGACTTCTCCGTCCCGAAATACCGGCATCCACTGCAGCGTGCTGATGGCGTTGAGGGCGATGATGTTGTTCAGTGTTTCGACGTCAACGATTGGACGACCGACGTTCAACCGGCTGCTGGTGTCCGAGATGAGTTGGGAAATCATCATTCGTCTTTTCAGAGCCTTGTCGTCAAGCAAGGCCCTCAAGGACGAAAGCAGAAGCTCGTCATCGGGGTTCAGACTCGCGATGCCGGACGAGCGCACGTCATGGCGGGTACGATTGGGTGTCTGGAGGCGGTCCTGCACGTAGTTCGCGTTTTGCTGAGCGTCGTTGCCGGTCTCCCAGAATGCGATGTTCACGTTTACCGACACGTCGGATTTTGTTTCGGCAACGTGCAGCCAGTCCTCGGGGAAATAAGTAACTCGATTCCTTTTGTTCTCAAGCGGAATGGCTTCAGACTTGAATGATTCATAGTCTGGAAATCGCACGCCAATGAGATCCGACCGGACTCCGGGCCAAGTGAACATCGTTTTTCCATCGCGCAAGGTGAACCCGAAATTGTGCGCATGATCCACATGAATTCCGATATGAGTGGATGAATATCGCCCGATAAAGCAATCAAGATCGACGCGGCCGCCAGGTCGATAGCCTATTGATAAGGCGAGTCGATCAGAAAACGCTTTTGCGATATCCCAGATAGTTGGGCTTGCCGCATGAAGCCCGTAGTACATGACCGCCCACTCGTCATCGCCGGCGAGACGCCCGACTCTAGACACATAATCCTCGAGCGTGTTATCCGTGGGAAGCGCAAGGAAATCAGGGCGCGGTTCTGGCGAGCGCTTTCCATTGAAAGCCGTTATGGCTTCGGAATTCGGGTTGCGGGAGCGAATGTCGCTCGCGCACGCAGCATATTCCTGGAGCGCACCCATCAAATCTTTTTCGTTGAATGGAATCTGCGATATGACCATTTCCGTCGCTTGCTTACCCCATAATTCATTCGCGAATTGCGGCGACAGGAAGGTGGCCATATTCGATGTTCCGTTCAGGGAGATTTGGGAAAATGAGCAAGAGGCGTCGGCCTCTTGCTCGCGGCGCGGAAACAGCAATGAATGAGCTTTGTTTCGACTTTCAAGTGGCCTCTGCGACGGCCGTGACTTCGTCATCGTTACGCTGCGCATACTTGACATTGGCCACGACAGGCGCCACCTCGAAATCATTGCGCTGTGCATATTTCACGTTGGCTACGATTGGATCAACCTCGTCAGCGGTCAATTCACGATTTCTTGGGATGTTTTTCAGAGGAATCGGCATTTTGATAATCCTTTTAAAGAAATATGAATTTGTGAAAAAATTATGCGCACATCCGGATTTTTTCATTGGAAATGATGGCTGCGTGCGGATTAAAGTTGCATTGGATGTAATGGAGGTGTCAAGCGTGGGTGACGTCGATTTGGCGCGATAGATCCTTTGTGGGTGCAGTGAGCGAATCTATTTTCTCGGCTTTGATTCATTAAAATCAATGATTTAGAAAGTATCTCTGGGATTTTTCCGATTAATGCAAAGGAGGATGCGGCGGGGCTCAAGTTTCGGACGTTTTCGTACCACAATGGCGCATCGGTTGAGCACGTGCCCAATCGTCGTTTCTGTTGGCAACTGTTGTAGTCTTGCCTACGCGACGTCGTGAGGTACCCGCCGCTGGCGGCGGGCGGTGCGGCAGTCCGTTCGTGGCGCTGCCAGTCGTCGAAGCTGGTGACGCAGTGCCGATGTCCTTGCTGCAGCTATGACTCCGGTCGCCGAGCCAGCCTGACTCAGCGTAATCCCCTAGCGTTTTCGGCCGCTGGACGGCCTGTCCGGTAAGCCTTCCGTAAGCGTCAACGCGCACACTGAGCGCGAGGCACGGCATCCGTGTCCGACGATTTCATTGCACCGAAACGCATTGCCTGTCGACGGCGACATGCCGCTCGACCTTGCCGGCCCGATCCGGCGCCGCGCCACCTCCGTTCCCCACCGGCACTCCCGGTCGGGCACCGGGCGCGCGAGCCAATTCTTATATGCAAGGAGACACCATGACTTCGTATGCGTCGTTTCACGCCCGTTCCATTGCGCCCGATTCGCGCGCGGCCTTCTGGGAGGAGCAGGCCCGTCTGATCGACTGGGAGACACCCTTCACCCAGGTGCTCGATTACGACAAGCCACCGTTTGCACGATGGTTCGTTGGTGGCCGAACGAATCTGTGCCACAACGCCGTCGACCGCCATTTGCCGTCGCGCGGCTCGCAAAATGCGCTGATCTGGGTGTCGACGGAGACCGAGCAGGAGCGTGTCTATACGTACGACGAACTGGCGGCAGAAGTGAATCGCATGGCGGCGTCGCTGCAATCGCTGGGCGTTGCGCGCGGCAAGCGGGTGCTGATCTACATGCCGATGGTGCCCGAAGCGCTGTTCGCGATGCTTGCCTGCACGCGGCTCGGTGCGATTCACTCGGTGGTGTTCGGTGGCTTCGCCTCGGTCAATCTTGCAGCACGCATCGACGACGCACAACCGACTGTCATCGTCTCGGCCGACGCCGGTTCGCGCAACGGCAAGGTCGTGCCCTACAAGCCACTGCTCGATGAAGGCATCGCGCTCGCACAGCACAAGCCGTCGAATGTGCTGCTGATCGACCGGGGCCTCTCGCCGATGACACGTGTGCCCGGCCGCGACATCGACTACGCGCCATTGCGCGAGCAGTTTCTCGATGCCGCCGTGGCGTGCGAATGGCTCGAATCGAGTGAGCCGTCCTATGTGCTCTACACCTCCGGTACGACGGGCAAGCCGAAGGGCGTACAACGCGATACCGGCGGGTATGCGGTGGCGCTGGCGGCGTCGATGCAGCACATCTTCTGTGCGAAGCCGGGCGACACGATGTTCTGCGCGTCGGACATTGGCTGGGTGGTCGGGCACAGCTATATCGTGTACGCGCCGTTGCTCGCCGGCATTGCGACCGTGATGTACGAAGGCACGCCGATCCGACCCGATGGCGGAATCTGGTGGCGCATCGTCGAGAAATACAAGGTCACGCAGCTTTTCACCGCGCCCACGGCGATTCGCGTGCTCAAGAAGCAAGACCCGGCGTATCTGACCCAATACGACCTGTCGTCGCTACGGCTGATCTTCCTCGCGGGCGAGCCGCTCGACGAACCCACGGCGCGGTGGCTCACCGACGGCGTGGGCAAACCGGTCGTCGACAACTACTGGCAGACGGAGACCGGCTGGCCGATTCTGGGCATGGTGCGCGGCGTGGAGGCCTTGCCGGGCAAGCTCGGGTCACCGGGCAAACCGGTGTATGGCTACGACGTGAAGCTCGTCAACGAGGTGACCGGCGAGGACTGCGGGCCGAACGAGAAGGGCGTGCTGGCCATCGAAGGGCCACTGCCGCCGGGCTGCATGAGCACCGTCTGGGGTGACGACGCGCGCTTCGTCAAGACCTATTGGCAGACGGTGCCAGGCCGCACGCTGTATTCGAGCTTCGACTGGGGCGTGCGCGATGAAGACGGCTATTACTTCATCCTCGGTCGCACCGACGACGTGATCAATGTGGCGGGGCACCGGCTTGGCTCGCGCGAGATCGAAGAGAGCATTTCGAGTCACCCGGCCGTGGCGGAAGTTGCGGTCATCGGTGCACAGGATGCCTTGAAGGGGCAGGTGGCCATCGCGTTCGCAGTGCTGCGTCAACCGGCGTTGGCGGCCACGCCCGAGGCGCGTCTGGCGTTGGAGGGCGATGTCATGAAGACGGTGGACAAGCAACTGGGGGCGGTGGCGCGTCCGGCACGCGTGTTCTTCGTCGCGATGCTGCCCAAGACGCGCTCGGGCAAGCTGCTGCGTCGCGCCATCCAGGCCATCTGCGAAGGCCGCGAAACCGGCGACCTGATCACGCTGGAAGATCCGGCCGCGCTCGATCAGGTACGCGACGCGGTGAAGGGCGCGTAGTTCGCAGCGTCATGAGCACGGCGCAGGCGCGTGCTCATGACAGGTCATCGCCCGTCGATATCCCGTCTCCCAATTCGACCTCGTCACCTGAATGGCTTGTCGAGAATTTCGGGCGCGCGGATGGCGTCGATCAGCAGGCCGAGAAACGCTTCGACGGGGGCGGGCAGGGTGCGTCCGGCCATTGTCTGCACTTGCAGTGAGCGTTGGTGCAGCGCCGGATTTCGAATGGGGATGGCGACGAGCCCTTCCGGATCGAGCCGGCTGCGCACCGTGAGCAGGCCGGTCAGTGTGACGGCGTTGCCGGAGCGCACGAAGCTGTGCAGCGAGGCGTGATAGTTGCTCACGAACACCGGTTCGAACAGCAGGCCTTCGAGAATGCAGCACAGGTCGAACATCTGGCGGATGGTCACGCCGGCATTCGATAGCGCCATCGGGTAGGGCAGCAAGTCGGCAAGCGCGATGTCGCGTCGTTTGGCGAGCGGGTGCTGCTTGGCCATCAAGGCATAGATCGGCGCCGGTTGTGTGTGAACGACCTGCACCCCTTTTTCCGGGGCGACGCTGAAACACACGGCGATATCCGCTTCGCCGTCGCGTACGCGCTCCGTGGCGACGAACGGCGAGACAACATCGAGCAGAAAGTGCGCGCCAGGGTAGGTTTCGCGAAAGCGTGCGAAGACCTGTGGCAGGAAATCCCGCGCGACACCCTCCGCACTGGCGACGCGAATCGTCGCGCGCCCCACTTCCGACAGCCCCCGGATTTCCGACGTGACGCGTTCCGCATCGAGCAGCATGCGACGCGCATGATCGGCAAGCAACTCGCCCGCCTCACTCAACACCATGCCGCGCGGACGACGCTCGAACAACGGTGTGCCGAGATCTTCCTCGAGCTTCGCGATTTGTCGGCTCAAGGCGGAGACCGCCACGTGCAGGCGCTCGGAGGCGCGACTGAGCGAGCCGGTACGAGCGACTTCGAGAAAGTAGCGAAGTGCGTGTGTTTGCATGGGCGGATGAGCGGATGGCGCCGTCTGTTGCGAGAGGATTGGCTGCGATTTCAGCTTTGCCGAAACGGCAACGAAACCTTCGAAATATTATCATTGTTGTCAAAAATACCCGCTCCTAGAATGGCCTGAACGGTTGCGTTGCAGCGTGCTACCGACACGCGTGGCCGTGTGTGCGAGCCAGGCAGCCGTGCCCTCAAAAGCCATCTGGAGACAAGCAGTGACACGTAGCGCAGCAATTTCCCAAGCCACCGCCCAATACGATTCGGGCGCGTTCCTCGATACGCTCAACCGCCGCGTCGCCTACAAGACCGAGAGTCAGGAGGCGGATAGCGGCGATGTCCTTCACTCGTACCTTGCGGATGAGATGACGCCTGCGCTCGCGGCGCTCGGCTTTACATCGCGCATCGTGCCCAACCCGGTGCCGGGCGGCGGCCCGTTCCTGATTGCGCAACGTCACGAGAGCGACGATGCGCCCACGGTCCTCACCTACGGTCACGGCGACGTGGTGCGAGGCTACGACGCGCAATGGCGCGACGGCCTGAAGCCCTGGGAGATCGTGGTGGAAGGGGATCGTTGGTACGGACGCGGCACCGCCGACAACAAGGGGCAGCACACGATCAACCTGTCGGCGCTGGCGGAGGTGCTGGCGTTGCGTGGCGGCAAGCTCGGCTACAACGTGAAGATGATCGTGGAGATGGGCGAGGAGATGGGCTCGCCGGGCCTGCATGCGATTTGCGAGCAACTGCGTGACGAACTGCGGGCCGATGTGCTGATCGCTTCTGACGGGCCGCGACTGGCGGCGCAACGTCCGACGGTGTTTCTCGGCTCGCGCGGCTTGGTCAACTTCAAGCTCAGTCTGAATTTGCGCGACGGCGGGCATCACTCGGGAAACTGGGGCGGACTGTTGCGCAATCCCGGGGTGGTGCTGGCGAACGCGATTGCATCGATTGTCGATGGCAACGGCAAGATTCTCGTCGATGGCTTGCGTCCGCCCGAGGTGCCGGCGTCGGTGCGTCGCGCGCTGGCTGGGTTGGAAGTGGGCGGCGGACCGAACGATCCCGAGGTCGACGTTGATTATGGCGAGCCGGGATTGACGCCGACGGAGCGCGTGATTGGCTGGAACAACATCGAAGTGCTGGCGTTCAAGACCGGCAATCCGGAAAAGCCGGTCAACGCGATTCCGCCGTACGCCTATGCGCACATGCAGATTCGCTTCGTCGTCGGCACTGACTGGGAGCGGCTGGGCGAGATCGTGCGCGCGCATCTCGACGCGCACGGTTTCCCGATGGTCGAGGTGGAGGTCGAGCGCGGCGTGATGGCGACGCGTCTCGATCCGGAAGATCCGTGGGTGCTGTGGGCGTTGACGTCGATGCGCGAGACGACGGGCAAGCCGCCGGTGCTGCTGCCGAATCTGGGGGGCACGTTGCCGAACGATGTGTTCGCGGACGTTCTGGGGCTGCCGACGCTGTGGGTGCCGCACTCGTACCCGGCCTGTTCGCAGCACGCGCCGGACGAGCATCTGCTGGGGTCGGTGGCGCGCGAGGCGTTGCAGATCATGGCGGGTCTGTTCTGGGATCTGGGGGAAGTCGATCTGAAAGAGGGGAAGCCGCGATGAACAGCTCAGTGACCGCCGCTGGGGCGGATCAAACGAACGGCGCGCCGCGTGTCGGCAACGAGGGGGTGCGTGCCGACGTGCCCGTGTACAAGTTGATTGTCGCGACGTCGATCGGCAATGCGCTCGAGTGGTATGACCTGATCGTCTATGGCTACTTTGCCGTGACGATCTCCAAGTTGTTTTTTCCCGCGCACGATGCGACGGTGTCGCTGCTCATGGCGCTGGGGACGTTCGCGTTGTCATATCTTGCACGTCCGCTGGGGGCGTTTGTGCTGGGCGCGTATGCGGACCGCTGTGGGCGTCGTGCGTCGTTGATGTTGTCGATTGCGATGATGACCTTGGGCACCGGGCTGATCGCGTTCATGCCGACGTATGCGGCGATTGGGGTTTGGGCGCCGATCGGCATTTTCTTGTCGCGCGTGTTGCAGGGATTTTCGGCGGGCGGCGAGTTTGGTAGCTCGACGGCATTTCTCGTTGAGCATGTACCGAACCGGCCGGGCTTCATGTCGAGCTGGCAGTTTGCGAGCCAGGGGGCGAGTACGTTGCTGGCGTCGGCGTTCGGGGCGGTGCTGACCGGGGCGCTGACCCAGCCGCAATTGGAATCGTGGGGATGGCGGATTCCGTTCCTGTTCGGGATGCTGGTCGGGCCGATCGGGCTTTACATCCGGAAGTACGTGGACGAGACGCCGGCGTTCGAGCATGACGTGGCGCGCAAGCGTCAGGCGCAGGTGGAGGGCGACGACGCGGGTCAATCGCCGGTACGAGAGGTGTTGGCAACGCAGAAGTCGCGTCTGCTGGTGTCGATTGGGGCGCTGGTGCTGACAACGACGGCCAACTACATGATCCTGTACATGCCGACTTACGCGACGAAACAGTTGGGTTTGCCGCCGGCGCAGGGCTACATTGCGACGCTGGTGACGGGCTTCGTCATCATGACGCTGACGCCGTTCGTGGGGCATTGGTCGGACAAGGTGGGGCGTATTCGCATCATGCTGGCGGCGGGGGCACTGTTCTTCTGTACGGTGTATCCGGCGTTTGCGTACATGAATGCGCATGCGTCGCTGCTGACGATGATGGTCGTGATGCTGTGGGTGGGCACGTTGAAGGCGGTGTACTTCGCACCGATTCCGGCGCTGATTTCGTCGTTGTTCCCGACACGAACACGGGCGACGGGCATGGCGGTGGGTTACAACCTCGGTACGACGATCTTTGGCGGCTTTACCCCGCTGGCGGTAGCGTGGCTGATTGCGTCGACGGGCAACAAGCTGGCGCCGGGGCTGTATTTGATGGTGGGGGCGGTGGTAAGTCTGATGACGCTAGTGATCGCCAAAACGCGGATGGGCGTGCGCTGAGGCGAGACGATTGGCTGTGGAATGAAGAGGCGCCCGGCGGCGTCGCGTGTGAGGGTTGCATGCGAGGCTGGCGTGGCGCCTTTTTTGTTTGTCAGTGGTTCCCCTGCCGGAATATATGCGTTTTGCGATACATCCGGAATTCCGGTGAGCAGTCAATCGAGCGGTGCGCCGTGTTCATTTGAAGCATCTGCCCTGCAGTGTCGTTTTGCAACGTGACGTGCTATTCAAATTGGGGGGGGCGTCGATGAACATGCAGCAGCCGGGGGGGGCTTACACCCTGGCGTCAGACCAGAGGTTGGAAGGAACCGTGAGTGACACGACGGCGAGAATTCTGGCAGACGAGCATTGCCAAATATTTCGGTTTTGGACCCATGGACGAAGTTTCGGAATCGTCCGATGACCGCCTCAGACGATTCACCTTCTAAGGGCTTTCCCGACCCGTTGAACATCAGGGTCTGACCACCTTGCCGGCCGTAATTTTTTTCGCTAGTATTTTAGGTATAAACTATTTACGATTTAACAAAGATCGGCAAACGCGACGCGATCTATGAATCCGGAGGCTGGAGATGAATATCGTCTGTATCGGTGGCGGTCCCGCGGGCCTGTATTTCGGGTTGTTGATGAAGCTGCGCGACCCGTCGCATCGTGTGGTGGTGGTCGAGCGAAATCGGCCCTACGATACGTTCGGCTGGGGCGTTGTGTTCTCCGATGCCACCATGGACAACCTTCAGGAGGCCGATCCCGAGAGCGCCGCGCAGATCAACGCCGCCTTCAACCGGTGGGATGACATCGACATCCACTTCGAAGGCCGCACGATCACCTCGGGCGGTCACGGCTTCATCGGCATTGGCCGCAAGAAGCTGCTCAACATCCTTCAGGCGCGCTGCGAAGCGCTCGGCGTCGAACTGGTCTTCGAGACCGATGTCGACGACGACGAAGCGATCGCCCGCCGCTATCAGGCCGATCTGGTGATCGCCTCCGACGGACTGAACAGCCGCATCCGCACGCGTTACGCCGACACCTACCGCCCGGACATCGACACGCGTCAGAATCGTTTCGTCTGGCTCGGTACGCATCAACGCTTCGACGCTTTCACGTTCGCCTTCGAGAAGACCGAGCATGGCTGGTTTCAGGCGCACGCCTATCAGTTCGATGCCGACACGTCGACGTTCATCGTCGAGACGCCCGAGGAAGTCTGGCAGGCTCACGGCATCGATCAGATGAGCCAGGAAGAGGGCGTGAAGTTCTGCGAAAACCTCTTCGCGAAGTACCTCGGCGGCCATGAACTCATGAGCAACGCCAAGCACCTGCGCGGCTCGGCCATCTGGATCCGCTTCCCGCGCGTGATCTGCGAACACTGGGTGCACTGGCGCGATGTCGACGGCAAGCGCGTGCCCGTCGTCCTCATGGGCGACGCCGCCCACACCGCGCACTTCTCGATCGGCTCGGGCACCAAGCTCGCGCTGGAAGACGCCATCGCGCTTGCGGACGGTCTGCGCACCCAGGGCATCGATGCCCTGCCGCGCGTGCTGGCCGACTACGAAGCGGCGCGCGGCGTCGAAGTGCTCAAGATTCAGAACGCCGCCCGCAATTCGACGGAGTGGTTCGAAACCGTCGAGCGCTACGCTCGCTTCGCGCCGGAGCAATTCGCCTACTCGCTGCTCACGCGCTCGCAACGGATCTCTCACGAGAACCTGCGCGTGCGCGACCCCGCCTATGTCGAAGGCTTCGAAGACTGGCTCGCCACGCGTTCCGGCGTGACGCGCGCCGACGGCCAGCAGGCGATTCCGCCGATGTTCACCCCGTACCGGGCGCGCGAACTCACGCTCAAGAACCGTATCGTGATGTCGCCGATGGCCATGTACTCGTCGGTCGACGGTGTGCCGGGCGACTTCTACCTCGTACACCTGGGCAGCCGCGCGCTGGGCGGTGCGGGCATGATCGTCGCGGAGATGACCTGCGTGTCGCCCGACGCACGCATCACGCCGGGGTGCCCCGGCCTGTGGAACGATACGCAACGCGACGCGTGGAAGCGCATCGTCGACTTCGTGCACGCAGGCAGCGACGCCAAGATCGCCATGCAGATCGGCCACGCCGGTCGCAAAGGTTCGACGCGCCTGGCCTGGGATGGTATCGACCAACCGCTCGACGACGGCAACTGGCCGCTGATCTCGGCCTCGCCGCTACCTTACATCGAGGGCGTGTCGCAGACGCCGCGCGAGATGACCCGCGCCGACATGGACCGCGTCAAGGACGACTTCGTGCACGCCGCCCGCCGCGCTGCCGAGGCGGGGTTCGACTGGCTCGAATTGCACTGCGCTCACGGCTATCTGCTCTCGAGCTTCATTTCTCCGCTCACGAACCAGCGTCAGGACGCGTACGGCGGCTCGCTGGAGAACCGACTGCGTTATCCGTTGGAAGTCTTCCATGCGGTGCGCGACGTGTGGCCGGCGGCCAAGCCGATGTCGGTGCGGATTTCGGCGCACGACTGGGTCGAAGGCGGCATCACGCCGGACGACGCCGTGACGATCGCGCGCGCCTTCAAGGACGCTGGTGCGGATCTGATCGACTGCTCGTCGGGCCAGGTCAGCAAGGACGAGAAGCCGGTCTACGGCCGCATGTTCCAGACGCCGTTTGCCGACCGTGTGCGCAACGAGGCCGGCATTCCGACGATGGCGGTGGGCGCGATTTTCGAGGCGGATCACGTGAACAGCATCATCGCGTCGGGCCGTGCCGATCTGTGTGCGCTGGCGCGACCGCACCTCGCCGATCCGTTCTGGACGCTGCACGAAGCCGCGAAGATCGGCTACAAGGATCTGCCATGGCCGTCGCAGTACTATGCGGGCAAGCGGCAGTACGAGACCAATCTGGAGCGTGCGGCTGCCTACGCTCAACAGATCGGTAAATAAGGACAGTTCATGACGTCAACGACAATCTCGGCCGGCGCGTCGCCAGCATCGCTGGCGGGCGTGCATGCGTTGGTGACGGGCGGCGCGCGCGGCATTGGTGAAGCCGTGGCCCGGTCGCTGCTTGCGCAGGGCGCACGAGTGACGCTGCTCGGGCGCAACCAGGCCACGCTCGCGAGCGGTGCACACGCTTTGGCCGCGCATGGCGAGGTGGCTTGGGTCAGCGCGGATATTTCGGACGCCGCCGCCGTCGCCGCGGCCTTTGCACGCGCGGCCGGCCGCTTCGGCCCGGTGCAGGTGCTGGTGAACAACGCGGGGCAAGCACTCAGCGCGCCATTCGGCAAGACGGACAGTGCGCTCTGGCAACAAATGATCGACGTCAACCTGACGGGGACGTTCCACTGTATTTCCGCCGCGCTGCCCTCGATGCTGTCGGCCGGGTGGGGCCGCATCGTGAACGTGGCGAGTACCGCCGGGCTGATCGGTTATCCGTATGTCACGGCGTATTGCGCGGCCAAGCACGGCGTGGTCGGGCTTACGCGCGCACTGGCGCTCGAAGTGGCGAAGAAAGGGGTGACGGTGAATGCCGTTTGCCCGGGGTATACGGAAACGGATATCGTGCGCGACGCGGTGGCCAATATCGTCGCGAAGACCGGTCGTGGTGAAGACGATGCGCGCGCCGAGCTGGCCCGCCGCAATCCGCAGGGCCGTCTCGTGCAACCGCAAGAGGTGGCCGACGCTGTGCTGTGGCTCTGCCAGCCGGGCGCGGGCGCAGTGACAGGACAATCGATCGCGGTGGCGGGCGGTGAAGTGACCGTCGGCTAAGCGGCCATGCACACACTATTTGAGGAGATCGGCCAATGAGTGACGTGAAACTGACGATGGCGCATCACAAGCGCCCGTTCGCGAACTATGAAGCCAAGCACTTTCTGTGGTCGGTGTCGAACGACGCGCAAGGGCGCGCGAGCGTGGGCACGATCACGCTGAACCGTCCGGACAAGAAGAATCCGTTGACGTTCGACTCGTATGCCGAGTTGCGCGATCTGTTTCGCGGTCTCGTCTATGCCACGGATATCAAGACGGTCGTTGTGACCGGCGCGGGCGGCAATTTCTGCTCGGGCGGCGACGTTCACGAAATCATCGGCCCGCTCACGCAGATGAGCATGCCGGAGCTGCTCGACTTTACGCGCATGACGGGCGATCTGGTCAAGGCGATGCGCGCCTGTCCGCAGCCGATCGTCAGCGCCATCGACGGGATTTGCGCCGGGGCCGGGGCGATGATGGCGCTCGCCTCCGACATGCGTCTGGGCACGCCGCAGGCGAAGACGGCGTTCCTGTTCGTGCGCGTGGGGTTGGCGGGTGCCGACATGGGCGCGTGCACGCTGCTGCCGCGCATGATCGGACAGGGCCGCGCGTCGGAGTTGCTGTACACCGGTCGCGTGATGACGGCCGAGGAAGGCCTGCAATGGGGTTTTTTCAATGCCCTGCATGACAGCGGCACCGTGCTCTCGGCCGCGCAGACGCTGGCCGACCAGATCGCCTGCGGCCCGACGTTCGCGCACGGCGTGACCAAGAAGCTGCTGCATCAGGAGTGGAACATGGGCGTGGACGAGGCCATCGAGGCCGAAGCCGAAGCGCAGGCCATCTGTATGCAGACGAAGGATTTCCGCCGCGCTTACGACGCTTTCGTCGCCAAGCAGAAACCGGTGTTCAAGGGCGACTGACGCGAGCGAGACGATGAGCGATATCACTCCCCAAAACGCGCGCAATGGCGACTTTCTGGCATGGCCGTTTTTCGACGAGGCGCATCGCCGGTTGGGCGCGGAACTCGACGCCTGGTGCACGCGCGAACTGAAGGTCGATCACCACGCGGATACCGATGCGACATGCGTGTCGCTGGTGCGCCAACTGGGTCGCGCAGGCTGGCTGAAGTATTGCGTGAGCGCGCGTCATGGCGGCGCGCTGGATCAACTGGATTCGCGGGCGTTGTGCGTGCTGCGCGAGACGCTCGCGCGTCACGACGGACTGGCTGACTTCGCCTTTGCGATGCAGGGATTGGGTAGCGGCGCGATCACGCTGGCGGGCAGCGAGGCGCTCAAGCAGCGCTATCTGCCGCGCGTGGCCTCGGGCGAGGCGATTGCGGCGTTTGCGCTCTCGGAGCCGAACGCCGGGTCGGATGTGGCCGCGATGGCGTGTTCGGCCACGCGCGATGGCGACGACTACGTGCTGAACGGCGAGAAGACGTGGATTTCGAATGGCGGCATCGCGGACTTCTATTGTGTTTTCGTGCGTACGGGCGAGGCGCCCGGCGCCCGCGGTATCAGCGCGTTCGTGGTGGATGCCGACACGCCGGGGCTGACGATTGCCGAGCGAATCGATGTGAGCGCACCGCATCCGCTGGCGCGTCTGAAGTTCGAGAACTGTCGTGTGCCGGCTTCGCAGCGTTTGGGCGAGGCGGGACAGGGTTTCAAGGTGGCGATGATGACGCTGGATATTTTCCGCGCGTCGGTGGCGGCGGCGGCGCTGGGCTTTGCCCGTCGCGCGCTCGACGAAGGGCTGGCGCGCGCGAAGTCGCGCGAGATGTTCGGGCAGACGCTCGCCGATTTCCAGATCACGCAGGCGGCTTTGGGCGAGATGGCGACGTCGGTGGACGCCGCGGCGTTGCTGACGTATCGCGCGGCCTGGCAGCGTGACGTGCAGGGGCAGCGCACGACACGCGAGGCGGCGATGGCGAAGATGTTCGCGACGGAGTCGGCGCAGCAGGTGATCGACCGCGCGTTGCAGATGTTCGGCGGCGCGGGCGTGGTGTCGGGCGCGATCGTGGAGCGTCTGTACCGTGAGATTCGCTCGCTGCGGATCTACGAAGGGGCAACGGAAGTACAAAAACTGATCATCGCGCGCGAACTGCTCAAGGACGGCTGAGCGCGGTCTGTGGCGGCGCGCAGGCGCCAAGCTTGATTACCGGGGGCAAGGAGAAGCACATGGAACGATCTGGACATCTCGACACTTTCGCGCGCGACAATCTGCCGCCCGCGGATCAGTGGCCCGAGTTTCTGCTGGACAATCCGGACGTGGCGTACCCGGCGCGTATCAATTGCGCCGCCGAATTACTGGATCGCGCGATTGCGCAAGGTCGCGGCGAGGCGCCTGCGATTTATTCGGTGGAGAACGGTCAGCCGACGGTCACGACGTATTTCGGTTTGCGTGAGAGAGTCGACCGCATCGCGCACGTGCTGCGCAACGACATGGCGCTGGTGCCGGGCAATCGCGTGCTGTTGCGCGGACCCAATAACCTGTTCATGGCGGCCGCGTGGCTGGCGGTGATCAAGGCGGGGCTGGTGGGCGTGCCGACGATGCCGTTGCTGCGCGCGAAGGAACTCAAGCAGATCGTCGACAAGGCGGAGGTCGGCGCGGCGCTGTGCGACGGACGTCTGAAGGATGAACTGGAGTTCAACCGCCGGGCGGACCATGAGTATTTCTGTCCCGCGTTGACGCAGGTGGTGTACTTCCACGACGTGGGTGAGGACTCACTGGAGGCCCGCATGGCCCGCCAGCCGGCAAGCTTCGAAGCTTGCGATACGGCGGTGGACGATGTCTGCCTGATCGCTTTCACGAGCGGCACGACGGGGCAGCCGAAGGGCACAATGCATTTCCATCGCGATGTGTTGGCAATGTGCGATCTGTTTCCGCGTCATGTGCTAAAGCCGGGGCCGGAGGACATTTTCTGCGGCACACCCCCGTTAGCGTTCACTTTCGGTACGGGCGGCCTGTTGACGTTCCCGTTGCGCGTCGGAGCGGCGACGGTGTTGTTGGAGAAGCTCACGCCGGACAGTCTGCTGCAGGCGATCGAGCAGTACCGCGCGACGATCTGTTTTACGGCGCCGACGTTCTATCGTCAGATGGCTGCGCTGGTGGGCAAGTACGATCTGTCGAGTCTGAAGAAGACGGTGTCGGCGGGGGAGGCGTTGCCGGATGCGACGCGTCAACTCTGGAAGCAGGCGTCGGGTATCGAGATGATCGACGGCATTGGCGGCACGGAGATGATTCATATTTTCATCTCGGCGGCGAACGGCGACGTGGTGCCGGGCGCGATCGGCAAGCCGGTGCCCGGCTATATCGCGATGATCGTAGACGAGAACATGCAGCCGCTGCCGCCGGGCAAGGTAGGCAAGCTGGCGGTGAAGGGGCCGACGGGATGTCGATATCTCGCGGACTCGCGTCAGACGAATTATGTGAAGAACGGCTGGAATCTGCCGGGCGATACGTTCCGTTGCGACGAGGCCGGTAATTATTACTATCAGGCGCGCTCGGACGACATGATTGTGTCGGCGGGGTACAACATCGCGGGCCCGGAAGTGGAGTCGACTTTGCTGCAGCATCCGGCGGTGGCGGAGTGCGGGGTGGTGGGCGCGAGCGACGAGGCGCGCGGCCAGATCGTGAAGGCGTATGTGGTGCTCAAGGCGGGCGAGCCGCGCGACGACGCGATGGTGAAGGCGCTTCAGGAGTATGTGAAGGCTAACATCGCGCCGTACAAGTATCCGCGGGCGATTGAATTTGTCGATGCACTGCCGCGCACGGAGACGGGCAAGCTGCAGCGCTTCAAGCTGCGGCAGATGGCGCATTGAGGTGCATTGAGGCGAGGGTGGGGCGCTCCAGTTGGCGCCCACTCACGTTGACGCGGTGTGACGACGAGGCATGCGGGGGGAGAGGATATGTCGGAAGCTGAGGTGGCGGCGCACGCGTTTGTGAAGCCGTTGTTGGTGCGGTTCAAGCATTGCGACCCGGCCGGGATTGTGTTCTATCCGCGCTATTTCGAGATGATGAACGATCTGGTCGAGGACTGGTGCGCCGAAGGGCTGGGTCTGTCGTTCGGCGAGATGCATTTGCGTAATGCGATGGGCGTGCCGACGGCGAACATTGAGTGTCGCTTCAGTGCGCCGAGTTTTTTGGGTGAGACGCTCCAGCGTTCGCTGGAGGTCTCGCGTCTGGGTCGTTCGTCGATGACGTTGCGCATCCGGTTTTCCGGAGCGAACGACGAGACGCGTTTGCAAGCCACGCTGGTGTTGGTTTGGGTCGCGAAGGGCGAGGGCGGCAGGCCCGCCCCGATCGCGGTGCCCGACGCCCAGCGCGCGGCGATTGTGCGCTTTGCCGCACCTGATTCTGTTATTGAAGGAGTGTCCTGATGCTGCAAGTTCTGCAACCCCCCGAATGGGCGAAGCCGCGCGGCTATGCGAATGGCATGGCTTTCGAGATGACGGCGGGCAGCCGCATTGTGTTTGTCGGCGGTCAGATCGGCTGGAATGGGCAGCAACGTTTCGAGACGGACGATTTCGCGCTGCAGGTGCGTCAGACGCTTGAGAATATTGTGGCGATTCTGGCGGAGGGCAATGCGAAGCCGGAACATATCGTTCGCATGACGTGGTATGTGAAGAATAAGCGCGAGTATGTGGAGTGTTATCGCGCGATTGGGGAGCATTATCGCGCAGTGATCGGTCGTCACTTCCCGGCGATGACGGCGGTGGAAGTGGCCGATCTGGTGGAGGACGAAGCGAAGGTGGAGATCGAGGTGACCGCCGTGGTGCCGGCGGCGTAGGCGTTGGGGATGTTGGGTCGGTGAAGGGGGAAGCTGGATGGCGGGCATGGTCTGACGACGCTGGTTTTTCCTCGCGAAATGCGGCTTATGGCGAATCCGGTTGGGTTGGGGTTTGTCCGTAAGCCGTTTTGCTTTTCAGGACATATAGTCGTTATAGGCACACGTTGCGTGAGCGATCGGTGGCGATCCCGCCGGGAGGTACGCAATCATGAATGAAAACGCGTCGCTATCGCGCGGCAGGGGTTGGCTGTGGCTGTTGTTGCTGCCTTTCGCTGGCGTTCTGTGGGTGCCGTTCTACAACCGGCTCGAGCCGTCTCTCTTCGGTTTCCCGTTTTTCTATTGGTATCAGTTTGCGTGGGTGTTGGTGACCGCGCTGCTTACGGCGTGGGTGCACCGACGCACGGCGCCGGCTGACGCTGCGACGGGAGGTCGATCATGAACTGGACGGCCACGGTGGTTTTTGTCGCGCTGTTTGTGTTTGTCACGATCGTGGGGTTCGTGGCGGCGCACTGGCGACGCGGGGATCTCGCGCAGCTCGACGAGTGGGGGCTGGCAGGGCGACGCTTCGGCACGATTGTCAGTTGGTTTTTGCTCGGCGGCGATTTGTATACGGCTTATACGTTTATCGCTGTGCCGGCGTTGGTGTTCGGCGCCGGCGCGCTGGGGTTCTTCGCGTTGCCGTACACGATTCTGGTTTTTCCGTTTGCGTTTGTGGTCTTTCCGAAGCTTTGGCAGGTGTCGCGAAAGCATGGCTATGTGACGGCTGCGGATTTTGTGAGCGCTCGCTACGGCAGCGGTTGGCTAGGGCTGGCGATCGCGGTCACGGGGATCGTGGCAACGATGCCGTACATTGCCCTGCAATTGGTCGGGATCGAGGTGGTGATCGGCGCGCTGGGCTTTCACGCGACTGGCTGGCTCGGCGATTTGCCTCTGATTATCGCGTTCGTGATTCTCGCGGCTTACACGTACACCAGTGGATTGCGCGCACCGGCATTGATCGCGATTGTGAAGGACACGCTGATTTATCTGACGATTATCGCGGCGTTGATCGTGATTCCGATTCGCCTGGGCGGAATGTCGCATGTGTTCGCGGCAGTCCCCGCAGGGAATCTGCTGCTGAAACCGCCATCAGGCGGTTCGCTCGCAGGCTACAGTGCTTATGCAACGCTGGCATTGGGCTCGGCGTTCGCTCTGTTCTTGTACCCGCACTCGATTACGGCGCTGCTCAGCGCAAAGAGCGGTAATACGATTCGACGCAATATGGCGCTGTTGCCCGCCTATACGCTGCTGCTCGGGTTGATCGCCTTGCTCGGGTACATGGCGTTGGCCTCCGGAGTGAAGTCGATGCCTCAGTTCGCACCCTATTTCGCGCAATATGGGACGAATTTCGCCGTACCGGCGCTGTTCCTCTATGCCTTCCCTTCGTGGTTTGTCGGCGTGGCATTCGCCGCTATCGCCATCGGTGCTTTGGTCCCCGCCGCCATTATGTCGATCGCCGCCGCGAATCTCTATACACGTAATGTGCATAAGGAATTCCTGAATAAATCGGTGTCCGCTGCGCAGGAGACGCTGATCGCAAAACGTGTCTCGCTGGTGGTGAAGCTCGGCGCGCTGTTCTTCGTGCTGTTCTTGCCGCTTCAATACGCGATTCAGCTGCAACTGCTCGGCGGCATCTGGATCATTCAGACGCTTCCCGCAATCGTGCTCGGGCTTTATACGCGTTGGCTCGATCATCGCGGCCTGCTGATCGGTTGGTTCGCCGGTATCGCCGTCGGTACGTGGATGGCCGCCTCTACAGGCTTCAAGTCGTCTGTCTTCGCTCTGCACATCGGCTCGCTCACGATGCCCGGCTATGCCGCACTCTATTCGCTCTTCATCAATCTGCTCGTCGCCGTTCTGGTGACGGCGCTCGTCAAGGTGCTCGGCATGCAACCACGCTCTGATGCCACCCAGCCAGAGGATTATTCGGACGCAGTCCATTCTTGATGAGGTGTTTTGCTGGCGGATCGGGGCCTCAACACCACTCCCCTAGACGGACCGGGGCCCCTTTCCGCCTCTCAAACATAAACCCAACTCGCTGCAGAAAGGGGCCCCGGTCCATCCCCCTCCACGCCCCCAGTCCCCCCACCGACACCGCCCGCTTCCCACGCCTCCCCCCACACCGCCCCTGTCCCGTCGACACCCCGCCCGTCTCCATCATCGCCATCGCGACGCCGCACCCGCCCCGCGCGTGCTCCGCATCTGCCGCAGGACGGCCGCGTCGTCGCCCACGCCTCTCCAGTCCCTCTTCTCCTCCTACCTCCTTCTTGCTTCTCCTAGTGCCTCCTAGTGCCTCCTAGCGTCTCCTCTCGCTCGCCTCCATCGCTCGCTTTTTCATCCCCCCATATGCAAAACGCCGGGCTCTCCCCGGCGTCTTCGCTGTCCTGCACTTATCGTTCGCTACCACTTTGCTTATGCCGCCTTTCTCGCTGAGCGCACCGCCTCCAACGCCGCTCGCGTCAACACATACGTGCCCGGCAAATCCTGCTCGTCACAGTTGTGACCCTCTCCACCCCCCGATCCACCACCACGAAGTCACTCACCATCATCCAACGCCAACAACGGGTGATGCCACACGCCACGCGCATAGTTCACCCCCTGCCACCCCTCCGAAACAAACGCCCTCATCTGACTCACATCCAATTCGCCCGCCGGCGCTACCACCACCAGGTACGGCGTCGTCTTCAACGGTATGAACGCCTGACTCCCCAACGGATGCCGCCAACAACATCTTCACCTCATACGGCAACTGCCTCGGCTGGCCACGAAACACATTGACCAACGTGCGGCCGCCCTCCGGCCCCAAATCTACCGTCGCCAAATCGTGAAACCGCTCCGTCGTCCCGCCATTGATCCCGAAATGCTTCGCCCCCGACAACTCAATCACATCGCCAAACGGCGCAAACGCCTCTCGCGTCAATCGCTCGATCTTCAACGCCGCTCCCGCCATGTCACTCTCCTTTTTTTCCCTTTTTTCATTTCCCCCTCTCGCAAACGTCGCCGACCGCGAGAGGGATTCATTCACGCTTACGCTTTCTTTTCGCTCAACCGGCCCCACAACCGCAAACGCGATACACCCCCGTCCGGAATGATGTTGAAGCGAATGTGCGTGATCGCCCCCAGCCTCTGTACCGCTCCTCAAAGCTGAATTGCTTGTCCATCGCGCCAATTTCTGCTCAGGCAACAGCTCCGGCCAGAACATCGACTGCGTAATCAAGGACTGCTCGGTGCCGCCCGTTACATACGCCGCCTGAATGGAACAACGATCCGGGAAGTTGCCCTTGAAGTGCGCCGTGTCCACTTCGATCTTCGCAATCTCGCCCGGCTGCGCCAACGCAATGATCGCCCAGTCGTTGCCCGGCTCACGACGTCGACGCGTCTCCCACCCATCGCCCATGTTCACCCCCCGGCCCGGCATCAACAGGTTCGACGCCATCCCGAAGTGCTGGTTGTTCGCCGCGACGACGTAACCGCCATTCTCCATCGCGATGAGGTCGATCAACTCGTCACGCGAGCGTCGCGCCCAATCGCTCTGCGGCAACCCATACACGCGCAAACGCGCCAGGCCACCATCGGGGTACAGGTTCACTCGCACATGGGTCACCGCACGCGACTGCGTAATCGCATGGTAGTGGTGCGCATTGCCCTGCAAGCTGGTCGACGCCAGCAATTCGAACCACTCGGCCGACTCGCCCGGGGCGCCGTCCGGGCTGTGGCAACCCTCGAGCGACGCGGCCGGCGGAAAGTTGCCGGTGAAGTGGCTGGTGTCGAGGTCAACGCCAAACAACACGCCCGGTCGCGCCAGCTTGACCACACACCAGTCGTAGCCGTTCACACGCTTGCGACGTGTCTCCCAACCATCCATCCACTTGCCGTTGTCGTCGTATTTGCCAGGGATGAACACGGCCGGCTCAGGGTTGAGCATGCGCTCCTTGGCCGCGAAAAACTCTCGTCGCTGGCCTCCAACGCCTGCGCACCCAGGCGCGGATCAGCCAAGTTGACGTAACGGCGCACAAATTCCGGTGCGTTCGGGTCTTGCGGGGCGAGGGCCATGTTGCGTTTGACTCCAGGAGTAGCTGCCGACGCCTCGCGTCGGCATTGGGTTCGTTGGTTCGTTTAAGTAGTGACGCTCGTTCAGCGTGTCAGTGCCACGTTGGCCGGCGTGCCAGCTTCGGCTATGTCGTCCACGGTCACCGCAATGGGCTCGTAAGGCAGCACGCCATCGAGCACTTTGTGGGCTCTCGCAAAGTCGACGTCTTTTTCCCACGCGGCCACGACGAGGGTCGCGACGCAGTTGCCCAACAGATTGGTGACGGCCCGCGCAATGCCTACGAACCAGTCGACCGGAAGGATCAGTACGAGGCCAATGACCGGGATGGCGGGAATGGCCGTGAGCGTCGCCGCCAGGATCACGATGGCCGACCCCGGAATGCCATGGGCCCCCTTGGACGTCAGCAGCGAGACGAGGATGACGAGGATCAGGTCATGGATGGACAACGGGGTGTTGGTCGCCTGGGCAATGAAGATGACGGCCAGCGTGAGGTAGATGGAAAAGCCATCGAGGTTGAAGGAGTAACCCGTAGGTATCACCAGACCCACGGTGGATTTTTTGATGCCCATCCACTCGAGCTTGCGCATGATGGCCGGCAATACGGCATCGGACGACGCGGTGCCCAACACGATGGACAACTCTTCACGGAAGTATTTGATGAACTTGAAGATGTTGAAGCCCGCCAGACGCAATACGGTACCCAGTACCACGGTGACGAAGACGAAGCAGCTCACGTAGAACACGAGCACGAGCATGCCAAGCTGCTTGAGCGACGACGCGCCGTATTTGCCGGTGGTGAACGCCACGGCACCCAAGACACCCAGCGGCGCGAGTCGGATGATGAACGCCATCACTCGGAAGAAAACGTGGCTCAGGTCTTCGATGAAGCGCGCGACAGGACGCCCACGCTCACCAAGGGCGGCCAAGGCACAGCCGAACATGACGGAGAAGACGAGAATCTGCAGGATGTCGCCTTTGGCAAAGGCGTCGGTGACCGTGTCGGGGATGATCTTCAACAGGAAGCCAGCGGTGTCCTGCAATCCCTTGGCATTCTCGGTGTACGCCGCCATCGCACTCGGATTGAGGCTGCGAACGTCGATGTTCATGCCCACGCCCGGATGCGTCGCCCAAGCCAGCAAAGCACCAATGACTAGCGCGAAGGTGGTGATGACTTCGAAGTACAAAACGGCCTTGACGCCAACCCGGCCGACTTTGCGCAAGTCACCCGCACTCGCCATGCCACTGACCACCACGCAGAAGACGATCGGTCCAATGACCATCTTGATGAGCTTCAGAAAGCCATCGCCCAACGGGCTCAATGACTCTCCCAAGTGCGGAAACCAAATGCCAAGCGCCACGCCAACGATCAGCGCAATGACGACTCGGCCAAACAACGAACGAAACAGCTTGGGCATGGTTTGTCTCCTCTGCCTGCAAAATCACTCTCTCGGATTTCGCAATCTCTACGCCTGACGGACTGCGCTCTCTGGGGGCTAATGTTTTCTACCGCAACCACAATTCGAATCAACACCCATCCATGTATTCAGACAAGTCATACCGGTCTGACCAGTGGTGTTATGGAGAATATTAGAAAGCCAATATGGTGGGGTCAAGACGTGTTTTCTGAGGGGATTCCCTAGGGCAGGGCGATGCCCCACGCAGCTTGGGCCAGGGGCGGCGATTCGCTCGTATTTGCCGGTTTTGTTGGGCGAATCCTCCGCAGTTTGTGTGAACTTCGATTTGGGACGGGCGGTCGCACTTGCGTAGGGTGCGCTGCCTCGACGCCCGGTGAAAGCCGCAAGGCAGTGTGCGCAGATCCCGCAATTTGTGCAGAAATAGGGGGCGCCATGCGAATGAAGGACACGGTGGTATTGGTTACCGGCAGTGCTCAGGGCATCGGACGCGCCATCGCGATCCGTCTCGCACAGGAGGGCGCACGCATCGTGGTGGAGGATCGGCAGCACAACGCGATGGCCGAACAGACGCTCGACGCGGTGCGCACGGCCGGTAGCGACGGCTGCGTGATCGCGGGAGATGTCGGTGTCGCCGCGGACGACCGCGCAGTGATTGCGCAAGCCGTCGAGGCCATGGGGCGGGTCGATGTTCTGGTCAATAACGCGGGCGTGGAGCGGCGGGCGCCCTTTCTGGATGTGACGGAAGCGGACTACGACCTGGTGATGAATGTGAACCTGAAGGGGGCTTTCTTTCTCACACAGGCGTTTGTGCAGCACCTGCGCGACACGAAGCGCGGCGGGCGCATCGTCAACGTCAGCTCGGTTCACGAGGAGCTGCCGTTTCCGCATTTCACCAGTTACTGCGCCAGCAAGGGCGGCCTGAAGATGATGATGCGCAATCTCGCGATCGAACTCGCCCCGCTCGGTATTGCGGTCAACAACGTCGCGCCCGGCGCGGTCGGCACGGCGATCAATCATCAGCTCCTCGCCAATAAGGCGGAGCGCGACGCGCTGATCGCCAACATCCCCCTCGGGCGTCTCGCCGATCCGAGCGAAGTCGCCAACGCCGTGCTGTTCCTCGCCTCGCCGGACGCCAGTTATGTTACGGGCACTACGCTGTTCGTCGACGGCGGCCTGCTCTGGCGTTACGCGGAGCAATGACGATGACGGACACTGTACAACGCTCGCTGGCCGCCGGCGGCATGACGCCGGACGTCGCACATTCGGCACCGTCTGACGTACTCACCCCCGCCGATCGCTATCAGCAGTTGTTCGTCGACGTGCAGACGCAGCGCATTTTTCCCGACAGCAAGACGTTTGTGGACTGCGTGCCCACGCTGGCGCCGGACGAGATCCTGCGCCGCTATCGCGACGACGTCGCGAAACCCGGCTTCGACCTTGCGCGCTTCGTGTCGTCGTATTTCACCCTCGAACGCCCACCCGCCAGTCACTATGTCTCTGACCCAGGGCAGGGGCTCGTCGACCATATCGACGGACTCTGGGATGTCCTCACGCGCTTGCCCGAAACGCACCCGGCCTACAGCTCGCTGTTGCCACTCCCCCGGCCATATGTGGTGCCGGGCGGACGCTTCCACGAGCTTTATTACTGGGACTCGTATTTCACGATGCTTGGCCTGGCTTGCAGCGCCCGCCACGATTTGCTGGTGAGCATGGCCGATAATTTTTCTTTTCTCATCGACACTTACGGCCACATCCCGAACGGCAATCGCACTTACTACCTGAGCCGCTCGCAGCCGCCGATGTATGGACTGATGGTGGCGCTGTTCGAGTCGCACGGCGTGGCGCGCGCGATCCGGTATCTGCCCCACTTGCGTCGCGAGTACGACTTCTGGATGGACGGGGAGGCGTCGCTCGCCCCCGGCGATGCCTATCGCCATGTCGTGTGCCTGCCCGACGGCTCACGCCTCAATCGCTACTGGGACGAACGCGATACGCCGCGCGAGGAAGGGTATCTGGAAGATGTGAATACGGCGCTCCATGCGCCGGATCGTCCCGCTGCGCAGGTGTATCGCGATCTGCGCGCCGGCGCAGCCTCGGGCTGGGACTTCAGCTCGCGCTGGCTGGACGACGCGACCAACCTCGGTTCGATCCGCACGACCGCCTTCGTGCCCGTGGACCTGAATAGCTTCCTGTTCGCCTCTGAAGTGCAGATTTCCAGGCTGAGCGAGGCCAATGGCGACACGGAAAACGCCCGAGCCTTTGCCGTGCGTGCGCAAGCCCGGCGCGAGGCGATGACGCGCTATCTCTGGTGCGACGACGAGGGCGCATTCCTGGATTACGACTGGCAGCGCGGTGCGCCGCACCCGCGGTTGTCGGCCGCGCTCGCCACGCCACTCTTTGTTGGATTGGCCTCGCGTGAGCAAGCACGCCGCTCGGCGCAGACGATCGAGGATCGTCTCCTGGCCCCCGGAGGGCTGCGCACGACGCAGGCGTCCAGCCTGCAGCAATGGGATCCGCCGAATGGCTGGGCGCCGCTGCAATGGATCGCCATTCACGGGCTTCGTCAGTACGGCGAGCACAGGCTCGCGAACGATATCGCCCACCGCTGGCTCTCGACGGTCAGCGCGCTCTATGCTCGCGAAAGCAAGCTCGTCGAGAAGTACTCGCTGCATGCGAGCGATGCAATGTCGGCAAGCGGTGGGGGAGGCGGGGAGTACCCGCTTCAGGATGGCTTCGGCTGGACCAATGGGGTCGTGCGTCGCCTCCTCGGCGACCATCCCGAACACCCCGCCCACCAGGCGACGGCGCAAGGCCGCGCGCGCGGGGGCACGCGTCGATAGCGCCTGCTCCGCGCCCGTGCGCCGGGCGAACGGTAAGTCCCCACGCCGCCCGGGTTTGCTCACGCGTTGCCGGCTGAGTGCCTGGGGAGATATTTGGCGTCGTACAATGCGAGATACGTATACCCGCATTCCCTGTGAGGCCTCATGAAGCATTCGGCGCATGCCGTAACCGACGCCGCCGTCGCCATCATCCGCGAGCGCATCGAACGTCAGGTCTATCCGGCTGGCGCGATGCTCCCGTCACAACGCCAACTCGCCGAAGAGCTGACGATCAGTCGCGCCTCGCTGCGTGAGGCCCTGTCGACGCTCGAGGCGCTTGGCATGGTAGCGATCCGCCCCGGTAAAGGCGTTTATGTGAACGACGCCTCGGCGCGCCTGGGCGTCGCCTGGCGCTTCGCCGACCAGATCTCGCTCGCCGACACGTATCAGTTGCGCTATGCGCTCGAAGGCTTCTCCGCCCGCCTCGCCGCCCACGCGGCCAGCAATGGCGAGATCGAGTGGCTCACGGACAACGTGGAGGCGATGAAGGTCGCACTGGTCGACGGCGACGTCGACACGGCCGCCCAACTGGACTTTGCCTTCCACCTGCGCATCGTGGGACTCGCCGGAAACGGGGCCATCGCGGATATCCTGCGCGGCAGCACGGAGATTGTGATGGAAAGCCAGCGCCTTCCGTTCTATCAGCGCGAACTGGTGCTCTCCACCTATCATGAACATCTGGAGATACTCGACGCCCTGCGCCGCCGCGATGGCGCCGTCGCCGGGGCCGCCATGGAGCGCCATATCGTGCTGGCGGCCCAGCGGGCGGGCATCCATTTCCCTATCCCCTCTGCGTATCCGTCCCCAAACAGCCTCACCCCCAGGGAGAACGCAGAGCGTACTGGTGTTCCACATGTTCAGCTTTGAGATGATTGGGATTTGCGCTATACTTTGAAGGTTTTAGTCATTTAACCCTCACCCTAGCGCCTACCCGCCTGACATCTCGTCCGTAGCCCGAGCCTCCGCTGTGCGCATATTCCGCGCAATTCCGGTGCCCGCGCAAGTGTCATCGCGAGCGGACGATGGGGCTGGCAGCCGGGGTGAAACCTCCAGGAGTTTCCCGTGCTGCCGTCATTCCCACCCGCCATTCTCGCGCTCGCTGACGGCACGGTCTTTCGTGGGTACGCCATCGGCGCTGCCGGTCACACCATCGGTGAAGTGGTTTTCAATACCGCCATCACCGGCTATCAGGAAATCCTCACCGACCCCAGCTATGCGCGTCAGATCGTCACGTTGACGTATCCGCACATCGGTAACACGGGCGTCAACGGTGAAGACGTCGAAGCCACGAAAGTCCATGCCGCAGGCCTGATCATCAAGGATCTGCCGATCCTTGAGTCGAATTTCCGCGCCGACAGGACGCTGTCGCAATATCTGAAGGACGAGGGCGTTGTAGCCATCGCCGGTATCGACACGCGCCGCCTCACCCGTATTCTGCGCGAGAAGGGCGCCCAGAACGGCTGCATCCTCGCCGGAGAAGGCGCTGACGCGGCCAAGGCCATCGCGCTTGCCCAATCGTTCCCGGGCCTCGCCGGAATGGACCTTGCCAAGGTCGTCTCGACCACGGAGCCGTATTCGTGGACGGAAACGGAATGGCGCCTGGGCGAAGGCTACGGTGAACAGAAGGATCCGAAATTCCACGTGGTCGCACTGGACTACGGCGTCAAGCGCAACATCCTGCGCATGCTGGCCCAGCGCGGTTGCAAGGTCACGGTCCTGCCGGCGCAAAGCTCGGCCGACGACGTGTTCGCGCTGAACCCGGACGGTGTGTTCCTCTCGAACGGCCCCGGCGACCCGGAACCTTGCGATTACGCCATCGCCGCCACGAAGACGTTCCTCGAACGCCGCATCCCGACCTTCGGCATCTGCCTCGGCCACCAGATCATGGGTCTGGCCGTCGGCGCGAAGACGCTGAAGATGAAGACTGGTCACCACGGCGCCAACCATCCGGTCAAGGATCTCGCGACCGGCCGTGTGGTCATCACGTCGCAAAACCATGGCTTCGCCGTGGATGCCAATAGCCTGCCGGCCAACGCGCGCGTCTCGCACGTGTCGCTGTTCGATGGCACGCTGCAAGGCTTCGAGCTGACGGATCGCCCGGCATTCTGCTTCCAGGGACACCCGGAAGCCTCGCCCGGCCCGCACGACATCGGCTATCTGTTCGACCGCTTCGTGCAGTCGATGGTCGACGCGAAGCAGCCCGCGTAAGGCCTGGCACGACGAGATACGGATAAGGGAACGCTCAACATGCTCGGAAACTCGATCGGCATCGTCAACCTCTGGACCTACCTGGCCGGGGTGGTGGTGATCATTCTGCTGCCAGGGCCGAATTCGCTCTATGTGCTGTCGGTGGCAGCGCAGCGCGGGGTTCGCCAGGGCTACGCAGGCGCATGCGGCGTGTTCCTCGGCGATACGATCCTCATGACCCTGTCGGCCGCCGGCGTGGCGTCGCTGCTGCACGCGCAGCCGGCGCTTTTCTTCGTGGTGAAGTATCTCGGCGCCGCCTATCTTTGCTGGATGGGCGTAAACATGCTGCGCGGAGCCATCGCCAACGCGCGGGCCGCACGCGCCAATGCAGGGACGGCAGTCGCCGCGCCCAAGCCAGTCGACGCGGATCACCCGTTCAAGCGGGCGCTGTTCATCAGCCTGCTCAACCCGAAGGCGATCCTGTTCTGCGTGTCGTTTTTCATCCAGTTCGTCGATCCGGGCTACGCCTACCCCGCCGTGTCGTTTGCGGTGCTGGGCGCGATCGTGCAGACCTGCAGTTTCCTGTATCTGAGCACGCTGATCCTGGCCGGTTACCGCTTGGCCGAGCACTTCCGGCAACGTCGCCGGTTGAGCGCCGGGGCAACCGGCGGCGTGGGCGCGCTGTTCGTCGGCTTCGGTGTGAAGCTCGCGACCGCGACGCTGAGTTAAATTTTTGTTGAGAACGTTATGCCAAAGCGCACAGACATCAAGAGCATCCTCATCATCGGCGCCGGTCCGATCATCATCGGTCAGGCATGCGAATTCGACTATTCCGGCGCACAGGCCTGCAAGGCGCTGCGCGAGGAAGGCTTCAAGGTCATCCTGATCAACAGCAACCCCGCCACGATCATGACCGACCCGGACACGGCCGATGTGACCTACATCGAACCGATTACCTGGGAAGTCGTCGAGCGCATCATCGCCAAGGAACGCCCGGATGCCATCCTGCCGACCATGGGTGGCCAGACCGCGCTGAACTGCGCGCTCGACCTGCACAAGCATGGCGTGCTCGATAAGTACAAGGTCGAGCTGATCGGCGCGTCGCCGGAAGCCATCGACAAGGCCGAAGACCGCCTGAAGTTCAAGGACGCGATGACCAAGATCGGTCTCGGGTCGGCCAAGTCGGGCATCGCCCATTCAATGGAAGATGCGCTCGCCGTGCAGGCGCAGATCATGGCCGAGATCGGCGGCAGCGGCTATCCAATGGTGATCCGTCCGTCGTTCACGCTCGGCGGCTCGGGCGGCGGCATCGCCTACAACCGCGAAGAGTTCGAAGAGATCTGCAAGCGCGGTCTCGACCTCTCGCCCACGCGTGAACTGCTCATCGAAGAGTCGCTGCTGGGCTGGAAAGAGTACGAGATGGAAGTCGTGCGCGACCGCGCCGACAACTGCATCATCGTCTGCTCGATCGAGAACCTCGACCCGATGGGCGTGCACACCGGCGATTCGATTACCGTAGCACCCGCCCAGACGCTGACCGACAAGGAATACCAACTGCTGCGTAACGCGTCGCTGGCAGTGCTGCGCGAAATCGGCGTGGAGACGGGCGGCTCGAACGTCCAGTTCTCGATCAACCCGAAGGACGGCCGCATGGTCGTCATCGAAATGAACCCGCGCGTGTCGCGCTCTTCGGCACTGGCGTCGAAGGCGACCGGCTTCCCGATCGCCAAGATCGCCGCCAAGCTGGCCGTCGGCTACACGCTCGACGAGCTGCGCAACGAGATCACCGGCGGTGCTACACCGGCTTCGTTTGAGCCGACCATCGACTATGTCGTGACCAAGGTACCGCGTTTCGCCTTCGAGAAGTTCCGCGAAGCCGACGCGCGCCTGACCACGCAGATGAAGTCGGTCGGCGAAGTGATGGCCATGGGCCGCACGTTCCAGGAGTCGTTCCAGAAGGCCATGCGTGGCCTGGAAGTCGGGGTGGATGGTCTGGACGAAAAGTCGACCGACCGCGACGAGATCGTGGCTGAGATCGGCGAGCCGGGCCCCGACCGCATTTGGTACGTGGGCGACGCGTTCCGTCTGGGCATGAGCCTGGAAGAGGTGTACGCCGAGACGGCCATCGACCCGTGGTTCCTCGCTCAGCTCGAAGCCATCGTCAAGAAGGAACAGGCGTTGGCCGGCCGTACGCTGGAGAGCCTGTCGACCGACGAGCTGCGCTTCCTCAAGCAAAGCGGCTTCTCGGATCGCCGCCTCGCCAAGCTGCTCGGCACCGACCAGACGGCCGTGCGCCAAGCCCGTATCGCACAGAAGGTGCGCCCGGTCTACAAGCGCGTGGACACCTGCGCTGCCGAATTCTCGACCGACACGGCCTACATGTACTCGACCTATGAGGAAGAGTGCGAAGCCCAGCCGACCAACAAGAAGAAGGTCATGGTGCTGGGCGGTGGTCCGAACCGTATCGGCCAGGGGATCGAGTTCGATTACTGCTGTGTGCACGCGGCGCTCGCACTGCGTGAAGACGGCTACGAGACCATCATGGTCAACTGCAACCCGGAAACGGTGTCGACGGACTACGACACGTCGGATCGTCTGTACTTCGAACCGGTGACGCTGGAAGACGTGCTCGAAATCGTCGACCTCGAAAAGCCGGTCGGCGTGATCGTGCAGTACGGCGGTCAGACCCCGCTCAAGCTGGCCCTCGATCTCGAAGCGAACGGTGTGCCCATCGTCGGCACCAGCCCCGACATGATCGACGCGGCCGAAGACCGCGAGCGCTTCCAGAAGCTGCTGCAGGACCTGGGCCTGCGCCAGCCGCCGAACCGCACGGCGCGCGCCGAGGACGAAGCGCTCAAGCTCGCCGCCGAGATCGGCTACCCGCTGGTGGTGCGTCCCTCGTATGTGCTGGGCGGGCGTGCGATGGAAATCGTCCACGAGCCGCGTGACCTCGAGCGCTACATGCGCGAAGCCGTCAAGGTCAGCCACGACAGCCCGGTGCTGCTCGATCGCTTCCTCGACGACGCCATCGAATGCGATGTGGATTGCATCTCCGACGGCACGGACGTCTATATCGGCGGCGTGATGGAACACATCGAACAGGCTGGCGTCCACTCGGGCGACTCGGCTTGCTCGCTGCCCCCGTACACGCTCTCCGCGCCGACCGTGGCCGAACTCAAGCGGCAGACGGCCGCCATGGCCCGCGCCCTCAACGTGATCGGCCTGATGAATGTGCAGTTCGCGATCCAGCAGGGCAACGGGGTCGACACGATCTACGTGCTCGAAGTGAACCCGCGCGCCTCGCGTACGGTGCCCTACGTATCGAAGGCGACCGGTCGTCAATTGGCCAAGATCGCCGCGCGTGCCATGGTCGGTCAGTCGCTCAAGTCGCAAAACGTGACGAGCGAAGTCGTGCCGCCGTACTTCAGCGTCAAGGAAGCCGTGTTCCCGTTCGTGAAGTTCCCGGGCGTCGACCCGGTGCTTGGACCGGAAATGCGCTCGACGGGCGAAGTGATGGGCGTGGGCCGCACGTTCGGCGAGGCGCTGTTCAAGTCGCAACTGGCCGCGGGCTCGCGCCTGCCGGCCTCGGGCACGGTGCTGCTCACGGTGAAGGACGCCGACAAGCCACGCGCGGTTGAAGTGGCCCGCATGCTGCACGCGCTGGGTTACCCGATCGTGGCCACGCGTGGCACCGCCGCGGCTATCGACGCCGCCGGCATCCCGGTGCGCGTGGTCAACAAGGTGAAGGACGGCCGTCCGCACATTGTCGACATGATCAAGAACGGCGAGATCGCGCTGGTGTTCACCACGGTGGACGAGACGCGCACGGCGATTGCCGATTCCCGCTCGATCCGCATGTCGGCGCAAGCGCACAAGGTTACGTACTACACGACGATCTCGGGTGCCCGTGCCGCCGTGGAAGGCCTGAAGTATCTGCAGAATCTCGAGGTCTACGACCTGCAGGGCCTGCACGCCTTGCTGCCGGCCTGATTGCGCAAGGCCTGAGCGGTTACGCTGCAAGAAATGGCGCGCTCGGCAGGGAACCGATCCCCGTCGGACGCGCCAAATGGTGCATAGCTGTTGCAATGTCGTGCGGCCGGCCCTGTGGTTGGCGGCCTCGACAACTCTGCTACACTAACGCCACATAGGTGTCACAGCCGCGGTCAAGCGGCGTTCGCAAACCAGTGCGAATGCGGCTTTGCTGCGGCAATTTTTTTGTCTTTCGGAACA
Source organism: Pandoraea sp. XJJ-1 (assembly GCF_026802345.1). Lineage (NCBI taxonomy): Bacteria > Pseudomonadati > Pseudomonadota > Betaproteobacteria > Burkholderiales > Burkholderiaceae > Pandoraea > Pandoraea sp. XJJ-1. The sequence continues at coordinate 3,505,408 of NZ_CP113827.1, read as the reverse complement.
ACGCGTATGAGTACCATTCCTCTGACCAAGCGGGGCGCCGAGCTGCTCAAAGAAGAGCTGCACCGCCTGAAGACCGTCGAACGTCCGGCCGTGATCACTGCGATTGCTGAAGCTCGTGCGCAGGGCGATCTGTCGGAAAATGCGGAATACGACGCCGCCAAGGAAAAGCAGGGCTTTATCGAGGGGCGTATCGCCGATCTCGAATCCAAGCTCTCCGCCGCGCAGATCATCGACCCGTCGTTGCTCGACGCCGAGGGGCGCGTGGTTTTTGCCGCCACCGTCGAACTCGAAGACCTCGACAACGGCGGCACGGTGCTGTACCAGATCGTCGGCGACGACGAAGCCGATCTGGAACACGGCAAGATCTCGGTGAGTTCGCCGATCGCACGTGCCCTCATTGGCAAGTACGCTGGCGATGTGGCCGAAGTGCAGGCCCCGAGCGGCGTGCGTGAGTACGAGATCATCGATGTCCGCTACGTCTGACGTAACGTCCGCCCGCGGCGCACCGCGGCTGGAACGGCTGTTCCGCCTGATTGCGACCCTCTGGTGCGGTAGTCAGTGGGCGATCGGCTATGTCGTGGCGCCCACGCTCTTCGCAGTGCTGGAATCGCGCACCATGGCCGGAACGGTCGCCGGTCGCCTGTTTCACACGCAAGCCTGGATAAGTCTCGTCTGCGGCGTGCTGCTGGTCTGGCTGGCGACGGCGCTGATTGCGCGTGCGGGCGACGCCCAAGCGGCACGCAGCTATCGCGGACTGCGGTGGCTGGCGGTGGCGATGATGGTCTGTGTGCTGATCGCCTCGTTCGGCCTCCAGCCGTTGATGGCGGATCTGCGCGCGCAGGCGGACGCGGCGGGCGTGGAGATCGGCCAGTCGGCGTTCGCTGCACGTTTTGGCATGCTTCACGGTATTTCGAGCGGCATCTACCTGCTGCAAAGCCTGCTCGGCATGGCACTGATCTGGCGTCAGCCGGTGCGTAGCTGAGTGTCGCAGGGGTGCGGCGACGCTGGCTTCGCAGCCAATCCGATCGCGGCATCCATAAAAAAACGCGCCTGTTGTCCGGGCGCGTTTTTTCGAGAACTGGCGGCGGTGTGCCGTTCGCTCAGTCGTTGCGTTGGCGTTTGACGCTGGTCTGGCGCTTTTTGGCCTTCTTGACGATGCCGCCAGCGGTCATGCGTTCGTTGCCGCGAACGGTCACTTTCTTGACGGTCGGACGGCGTCCCGCGTTGGTGCTGGTCTTGACGACCGTGACAGTGCGCGGGGCACGGCCCTTGACCGTCGCACCCGTACCGCCGGTCCGGGAGCGAACCGGCGCTTCCGTTTCGTCCGGCGTCGGGCGGTACAGAACAAGCAGCTTGCCGATGTGTTGTACCGGCGCTGCGCCGAGTTGATCGCAGATGGCTTCGTAGATGGCCACGCGTGCATCGCGTTCGTCGCCGAACACACGTACCTTGATCAGTTCGTGAGCCTTCAGGGCGCCGTCGATTTCCTTGAGCACCGCCGGCGTCAAGCCGTCGGCGCCAATCAGAACAACGGGATTCAGCGCATGGGCGGTGGAGCGCAAGTCGGCGCGTTGCGCCGGGGTCAGGGTCAGGGCGGGCATAGAGGACAGACGAGACAAACGAGTTAGGATGCACCCGTACGCGGCGGCCGGCGCACCTGCAAATACCAGAGGCCGACTCGCGCATTTTGGGCGCGCAAGGGCCTATTATCCTGCAAAATCGCAGCGTTTTTGAAGAATTATGGCAAAAAACCGTTTCAGCCACGCCTGGCTGCACGATCACATCAACGATCCCTACGTCAAAATGGCGCAGCGCGAGGGCTATCGTGCCCGCGCGGCCTACAAACTCAAGGAGATCGACGAGCAGGACCGGCTGATCAAGCCCGGTCAGGTCATTGTCGACCTGGGCGCGACGCCCGGGAGCTGGAGTCAGTACGCGCGCAACAAGCTCGCGGGCGGCAAGCGCACGGAAGGGGGTATCGACGGCACGATCATCGCGCTGGACATCCTGCCGATGGCGCCGATCGCCGACGTCACCTTCCTGCAGGGTGACTTCCGCGAGGACAGCGTGCTCGTGCAGCTCGAAGAAATCCTCGCCGGACGCAAAGTCGACCTTGTAGTTTCCGATATGGCCCCCAACTTGTCGGGGGTAGCGTCGGCCGATGCAGCGCGGATCGAGCATTTGTGCGATCTGGCGATGGATTTTGCTCAGCGACACCTGAAACCGGAGGGTGCATTGCTGGTCAAATGTTTTCACGGCAGTGGCTACAGCCAGATTGTCGAAAAATTCAAGCACCAGTTCAAAACCGTGGCGCCGCGCAAGCCAAAGGCGTCCCGAGATAAATCTTCCGAAACGTTCATTTTGGGACGAGGATTGAAAAATCCGGCTTGATGCCCGTCAAACCAGCGCTCTGGCGCTATGGCGGCGGTAAAGAATCACTATGGCGGTGCGCCTGCGAGTGGATTAGAATGAATTCCTGGCGCGAAGCGATTTCATGAAGGAGCAACGCTTTGAACAATAATATGTTTTCCAAAGCGGCGGTGTGGTTGGTCATCGCGCTGGTCTTGTTTACTGTGTTTAAACAGTTCGACAAGCCGCACGTCCAGGAAGGCGTGACGTACTCCCAGTTCATGGACGATGCCAAAAATGGCAAGGTCAAGAACGTGATAGTGCAAGGGCGCAGCCTTCAGGTGACGCCCAGCGACGGCCAGAAATACACCATCGTGTCGCCCGGCGACATCTGGATGGTGGGCGACCTCATGAAGTATGGCGTTCAAGTTTCGGGCAAAGCCGATGACGAACCGAACGCGCTCATGTCCGTGCTCTACTACCTCGGACCCACGTTGCTGATCATCGGCTTCTGGTTCTACATGATGCGGCAGATGCAGGGCGGGGGTAAGGGCGGTGCCTTTTCCTTCGGCAAATCCCGCGCGCGCCTCATCGACGAGAATGCCAATCCCGTGACGTTTGCCGACGTCGCCGGTTGCGACGAAGCCAAATATGAAGTCGGCGAGTTGGTCGACTTCCTGAAAGACCCTCAGAAATTCCAGAAGCTCGGCGGTCGTATCCCGCGCGGCGTGCTGCTCGTCGGCCCGCCGGGAACCGGTAAGACGCTGCTTGCCCGCGCCATCGCCGGCGAGGCCAAGGTGCCGTTCTTCAGCATCTCGGGTTCCGACTTCGTGGAAATGTTCGTCGGCGTGGGGGCGGCCCGCGTCCGCGACATGTTTGAAAACGCGAAGAAACAATCGCCGTGTATCGTGTTCATCGACGAAATCGACGCGGTCGGCCGCCATCGTGGCGCCGGCATGGGCGGCGGTAACGACGAACGCGAGCAAACGCTGAACCAGATGCTCGTCGAGATGGATGGCTTCGAAGCCAACTCGGGCGTGATCGTGATCGCCGCGACGAACCGGTCGGACGTGCTCGACAAGGCGTTGCTGCGCCCGGGCCGCTTCGACCGTCAGGTCTACGTCGGGCTGCCGGACATCCGCGGCCGTGAGCAGATCCTGAAGGTGCACCTGCGCAAGGTGCCGATCTCGAACGACGTCGACGCTTCGGTCATCGCGCGCGGAACGCCGGGCATGTCGGGCGCCGATCTGGCGAACCTCGTGAACGAAGCCGCGCTGTTCGCGGCGCGCCGTAACAAGCGCATCGTCGAAATGCTCGATTTCGAAGACGCGAAGGACAAGATCTTCATGGGTCCGGAGCGCAAGTCGGCCGTGATGCGCGACGAAGAGCGACGTGCCACGGCGTATCACGAGTCGGGTCACGCGGTGGTGGCAATGCTGCTGCCGGGTGCCGATCCGGTGCACAAGGTCACGATCATCCCGCGCGGCTGGGCTCTGGGCCTGACGATGCAGTTGCCGGAACACGACAAGTACTCGGAGTATCGCGACACGATGCTCACGCAGATCGCCATCCTGTTCGGTGGCCGTGCGGCAGAGGAAGTGTTCATCAACAAGATGTCGACGGGCGCTTCGAACGACTTCGAGCGTGCCACCAAGCTCGCCCGCGACATGGTGACACGTTACGGGATGTCGGACGCCCTGGGACCGATGGTCTACGTCGACACGGAGCAAGACTCGGTGTTCGGCCGGATGTCCGCCAAGTCCGTGTCGGAAGCCACGCAGCAGAAGGTCGACGGGGAAGTTCGCCGCATTCTGGACGAACAGTACGCCCTGGCCAAGACGTTGCTGCAAGACAACCGCGACAAGGTCGAATCGATGACCCAGGCGCTGATGGAATGGGAAACGATCGACGGCGAGCAAATCGGCGACATCATGGATGGTCGTCCGCCGCGTCCGCCGAAGAACGGTCCGACGAACGGTGGCGCGTCGGGCGGCAATCCGCCGCTCAAGCCCAGCAACACCCCGGCGACCGTCTAAACGCGTAAAAGCCTGGCACGCGCAAGCGCTGCCATCCCAGAAAGGCCGGCATTGCGCCGGCCTTTTTGCGTTCAGACGCGGTGGCGCTGCCCGCTGCCCGCTGCCCGCCGCCGAGCGCGGAACGCGACGAATATCGGTGTTACCGAGTGTTTCGATGGTCGATGTGACGGGTGATTCCGGTAACATTACGCCCATACGCAGCGTCCGGTATCTCGGGCGCGCAGGTCCGGTCCTGGCGAACGGGCCGCTATATTTGGCCTTATTGAGCAGAGCTTCCGAATGTCCTCCGAGCCGTCGCAATCCCTTCCTCCCATGTCCCCTGACGCCGACGATATCGTCGAGGCAGGCGCGTTACCGGACGTCCCGGCCCCCCCCGCCACGCTGGCCTTCGGCCCACGTTTCCAGCTCGATGGCCGCCGCGTGCATGTCATGGGCATCCTGAATGTCACGCCCGACTCATTTTCCGATGGCGGCAAGTTTGTCGCGCGCGACGCCGCTCTGCGCCATGCTGAACAGTTGATTGCCGACGGCGTCGACATTCTCGATATCGGCGGGGAATCGACCCGTCCGGGCGCCGAAGCGCTGTCGGAAGCCGCCGAACTCGAACGCGTCGTACCGATCGTCGAAGCGCTGCGCGATTGCGGCGTGCCGCTCTCGGTCGATACCTATAAGCCGGGCGTGATGCGCGCGGTGCTCGCGGCTGGCGCGGACATGATCAACGACATCTGGGGGTTCCAGCAGCCCGGTGCCATCGACGCGGTGCGCGAGAGCGAAGCCGCACTGTGCGTCATGCACATGCTGCACGACCCGAAGACCATGCAGGACGCACCAATCTACACCGACGTTGTCACCGAGGTCGCCGCGTTCCTCGACGGCCGGGTGGACGCACTGCTTTCGGCCGGTGTTGCGCCGTCGCGCCTGTACCTCGACCCGGGATTCGGCTTCGGCAAGAATCTCGCCCATAATCTCGCACTGCTCAAACACTTGCGTGTGCTGTCGCGCGATGGATTGCCGTTGCTCGTTGGCATGTCGCGAAAGCGGATGCTCGGCGAAATTACCGGGCGTCAGGCGCCATTGGAGCGCCGGGTGGCCAGCGTCGCCGCAGCGATGTGTGCCGCGCAGCAGGGCGCGGCCATCGTGCGCGTGCACGATGTCGCCGAGACGGTCGATGCGCTCAAGGTCTGGCACGCCGTGCGCGACGCCGAGTAACCCTGCTGCGGGCAAACCCGCCGGAAGGCCCCACCGCCGCAAGCCAATGGGGACCCAGCGGGGACGCGCGCCGGCGATAATGGCGGGGGCGGTGGCCCCCCACCGTCTGACGGCGGCACATATAAAGATTGAACGACGCGCGCGTCCGGTCTCTCATCCGGCGCAGCGCCTCAACTGGGAACGATGCAACGATGAAACGACGCTATTTTGGGACCGACGGGATTCGCGGTACGGTGGGCGAAAGTCCGATCACGCCAGAGTTCGTGCTGCGACTCGGTTATGCCGCGGGTCGCGTGCTGGCCGGCAACCAAACGCTGGGCCGTCCGACGGTGTTGATCGGCAAGGACACGCGCGTCTCCGGCTATATGCTCGAAGCCGCGCTGGAAGCCGGTTTTGCGGCGGCCGGCGTCGACACCATGATGGCGGGCCCGATGCCCACGCCCGCCGTAGCCTACCTCACCCGGGCGCTGCGCCTGGCGGCTGGCGTGGTGATCAGCGCGTCGCACAACCCGTACCACGACAACGGCATCAAATTCTTCTCGGCGGATGGTAACAAGCTGCCGGACCAGACCGAACTGGCCATCGAAGCCGAACTCGACAATCCGATGACCTGCGTGCGCTCCGAGCAACTCGGCAAGGCGCGTCGTCTGGACGATGCCGCGGGCCGCTACATCGAATTCTGCAAGAGTACGTTCCCGAACGACTTCGACTTGCGCGGCATGAAGATCGTGGTCGATTGCGCCAACGGCGCCGCGTATCACATCGCGCCCCATGTCTTCCACGAGTTGGGCGCCGAGGTTATCGCGATCGGCAACCAGCCGAACGGTTTCAACATCAACGAGGACTGCGGGGCGACGGCGCCGGATGCGCTTATGCGCGCCGTGCGTGCGAATCACGCGGATCTTGGCGTGGCGCTCGATGGCGATGCTGATCGCCTGCAGATCGTCGACGGTGCGGGACGTCTCTACAACGGCGACGAGCTGCTGTATCTGTTGGTGAAGGACCGGCTGGACAATGGCGGTGTGCCGGGTGCCGTGGGCACGTTGATGACCAATATGGCCGTCGAAGTCGCCCTCAAGGGCCTCGGGGTGCCGTTCGTGCGCGCCAAGGTCGGCGACCGTTACGTGCTCGAGCAACTGCACAAGCACGGTTGGCAGATTGGCGCGGAGGGCTCCGGCCACATTTTGTGTCTGGACAAGCACACGACGGGCGACGGCATCATCTCGGCCTTGCAAGTGCTGGCGGCGATCCGTCGCGCGGGCAACCCGCCGCTGGCGAAGCTGCTCGACGGCGTGCGCCTGTTCCCGCAACAAATGATCAACGTCCGTACGCCGGCCGGCTACGACTGGCAGAGCGATGCGCGCCTGTCCGACGAGCGCAACGCCGTCGAATCTCAGTTGGGAGATACGGGGCGCGTGCTCATTCGCGCATCGGGCACCGAGCCCGTGCTGCGCGTGATGGTGGAAGCCCGCGAAGCTTCCCAAGCCACGTCCTTCGCCCAGCATCTGGCCGACGTCGTCAAATCGGCCGCCTGAGCGTTCCCTGAGCGCCCGGTCTGCCATCCGTCCTGGCAGGGCCGTGCCCCCCCGAGTGGGGCGGCACGGCAGACAACGCCGAATCCCCCTCATCGAAGTCGATCCCGCGGGCGCAAGCGCCGGTCAACGCGTTGTCGCACCCGTGCGGTCCAGGCTTCCCATCATGGCAATCGGATCAACCCGATATTTCCATTTGTGACACGGTGGCCTAGGATGGTTAGACGGTTTGCACCCGTGTCACGGCGCTGACATGTGTCCCGAATTGGGCGTTTTGCGCGATGGCATGTGCTTGGAGATACCCTAAACCCTTGCCAGACAAGGCTTTTTGGTCCCAACGAGAGGCGGAAGATGCCTCCGGCAACGTGACGATCCCGAGTCAACTTTATGACGCCGATATTGTGAGCTTTCACAGATGACACATGATTGTCACATTCGGACTCTATTCTTCGAGCCAACCACACGCTGTATCCACACCAACTCGGAGAAATCCATGAAGCTGATGAAGACTGCGATTGCCGGCATGGCTGGCATTCTGTTTGCCGCTGGCGCGATTGCGGGCGAAATTACGGGTGCAGGCAGCACGTTCGCCGCGCCGATCTACACGAAGTGGGCTGACGCCTACCAGAAGGCGACCTCGAACAAGGTCAACTATCAGGGCATCGGTTCGTCGGGCGGCATCAAGCAAATCCAGGCCAAGACTGTCGATTTCGCAGGTTCGGACGCTCCGCTGACGGACGAAGAACTGGCCAAGCAAGGCCTGTTCCAGTTCCCGACGGTGGTTGGTGGCATCGTGCCGGTGGTCAACGTGCCGGGCGTGAAGGCGGGCGAGCTGGTCCTGTCGGGCCCGGTGCTGGGCGACATCTATCTGGGCAAGATCAAGAAGTGGAACGATCCGGCCATCGCCAAGCTGAACCCGAAGGTCAAGCTGCCGGATACCGATATCGCCGTGGTTCGCCGCGCCGACGGTTCGGGCACGAGCTTCGTGTTCACGAACTATCTGTCGAAGGTCAATGCCGAGTGGAAGAGCAAGGTTGGCGAAGGCACCACGGTGAACTGGCCGACGGGTACGGGCGGCAAGGGTAACGACGGCGTCGCCGCTTTCGTGCAACGCCTGCCGGGCGCGATCGGTTATGTCGAGTCGGCCTACGCCACGCAAAACAAGCTGACGTACACGGCACTGACGAACGCCGACGGCAAGACCGTTGAGCCGACCACGGAAACGTTCGCCGCGGCAGCGGCCAAGGCCGAATGGTCGAAGACGTTCTACCAGATCCTGACCAACGAGAAGGGCGACAAGTCGTGGCCGATCGTGGCTGCCACCTTCGTGCTGGTGCACCAGAAGGCTGACGCCGGCAAGGAAGCACAGGGCGCCGACGTGCTGAAGTTCTTCGACTGGTCGTTCAAGAATGGCGAGAAGACCGCCAAGGAACTGGACTACATCCCGCTGCCGGAAGCGGTGCTGAAGCAAATCCGTGCAGGTTGGAAGGCGAAGGTTGCCGAGTCGGCCCACAAGGCCGGCATCTAAAGCAGCCTTGCTGGCCCGAGGCAATGCACGGTTGCATTGCCTCGGGCCTCAACCCGGCATTATCCGCGCCGCCTGTTCCGAAGCCCGACCTCTGATCTGGCAACGGCAGGCGGCGCGCTCACGCTGAGACGACATCATGGCAGAAGCCACCCGCCCCCTCGCAACAGCAGGCGCGCAGCGCGCTCCGTCTTCCGTTGGCGACTTTCTTTTCGCGCTGCTCACCCGCGCGGCTGCGCTCATTACGCTGCTCTTGCTCGGTGGCATCATCGTGTCGCTGATGTACAGCGCACTGCCGTCGATTCAGAAATTTGGCTTCGCCTTCCTGTGGACGAAGGAATGGGATCCGCCCGCCGATCACTTCGGCGCGCTCGTGCCGATCTACGGCACACTCGTCACGTCGCTCATTGCGCTCATCATCGCGGTGCCGGTCAGCTTCGGCATTGCGCTGTTCTTGACTGAACTCTCGCCCGTATGGCTGCGCCGCCCGCTCGGTACGGCCATCGAGCTGCTCGCCGCCATCCCGAGCATTGTCTACGGGATGTGGGGTCTGCTGATCTTCGCCCCGATCTTCAGCCAGTACTTCCAGAAGCCGCTGCAGACGCTGCTCGGCAACGTCCCGGTCATCGGCGCGCTGTTCCAGGGACCGCCGCTGGGCATCGGTATTCTGCCCGCCGGTGTGATCCTCGCGATCATGATCATTCCGTACATCGCCTCGGTCATGCGCGACGTGTTCGAAGTCACGCCCGTGCTGCTCAAGGAGTCGGCCTACGGCATTGGCTGCACCACCTGGGAGGTGATGTGGCGCGTGGTGCTGCCCTTCACGAAGACGGGGGTGATCGGTGGCGTCATGCTGGGGCTGGGCCGCGCGCTTGGCGAGACCATGGCCGTCACCTTCGTGATCGGCAACACGAACCTGCTCGACAACGTATCGCTCTATTCGCCGGGCAACAGCATTACCTCGGCGCTCGCCAACGAGTTCGCCGAAGCCGGCCCGGGGCTGCATACGGCCGCCCTGATGGAGCTCGGCCTGATTCTGTTCTTCATCACCTTTGTGGTGTTGGCGCTGTCCAAGCTCATGCTGTTGCGCCTTGAGAAAAGCGAAGGTAAATAATGACCCAACAAGCGCTCGAACTGGAAACCCCAGCCGTGAAGCCGACCGACGCCGTGACCCGCGTGCGGCTGCAAGCTTACCGTCGCCGCAAGAACATTTTTGCGATCGCGATGTCGCTCGCGGCCATGGCCTTCGGCCTGATCTGGCTGCTGTGGATTCTCTACACCACGCTCTCGCTGGGCATCGGCGGTCTGTCGCTGTCGCTGTTCACTGAAATGACGCCGCCGCCGAACACGGCCGGCGGGGGGCTCGCCAATGCCATCGCGGGCAGTGTCGTGATGGTCGGTGTGGCCACGTTCCTCGGCACGCCACTGGGTATTCTGGCCGGGGTGTACCTGGCCGAGTACGGTCAGAAGTCGTGGCTCGCGAGCCTCACCCGCTTCATCAACGACATTCTGCTCTCGGCGCCGTCGATCGTGATCGGCCTGTTCGTGTACGCGCTGGTCGTGGCACAGATGGGGCACTTCTCGGCGTGGGCCGGCATTGTGTCGCTCGCGCTGCTGCAGATCCCGATCGTGATCCGTACGACCGAGAACATGCTCAAGCTCGTGCCGAACAACTTGCGTGAGGCCGCGTTCGCTCTGGGCACGCCGAAGTGGCGCATCATCGTCAAGATTACGCTGAAGGCGTCGATCGCCGGTATCGTGACGGGCGTGCTGCTCGCCGTGGCGCGTATCGCGGGCGAGACGGCACCGCTGCTGTTCACGGCGCTGTCGAACCAGTTCTGGTCGATGAACCTGAATCAGCCGATGGCCAACCTGCCGGTCACGATCTTCAAATTTGCCATGAGCCCGTTTGCGGAGTGGCAGTCGCTCGCCTGGGCGGGCGTGTTCATCATCACCCTCGGGGTGCTGCTGCTGAACATCCTGGCGCGCACGCTGTTTGCCAAGAAGTAAGCGGCAACGCGAGACGACACAACGCGACGACACCACGCATACCTGACGGTTAAGACGACCATGACGAATCCGACGCAAGACATCAAACTGCCCTCGAAGATTGAAGTCAATAACCTGAACTTCTTCTACGACAAATACCACGCACTCAAGAACATCAACCTGCGCATTCCCGACCGCAAGGTCACGGCCTTCATCGGCCCATCGGGCTGCGGCAAATCGACGCTGCTGCGCACGTTCAACAAGATGTACGCCCTGTACCCGGAGCAACGCGCCGAGGGCGAGATCAACATGGACGGTGAAAACCTGCTGACCTCGAAGCAGGACATTGCGCTGCTGCGCGCGAAGGTCGGCATGGTGTTCCAGAAGCCGACGCCGTTCCCGATGTCGATCTACGACAACATCTCGTTCGGTGTGCGCCTGTTCGAAAAGCTCTCGCGCTCGGAAATGGACGACCGCGTGGAGTGGGCGCTGACCAAGGCGGCGCTGTGGGGCGAAGTCAAGGACAAGCTGCAACAGTCGGGCTACGGCCTGTCCGGCGGTCAGCAACAGCGACTGTGCATTGCGCGCGGCATTGCGATCCGCCCGGAAGTGCTGCTGCTCGACGAGCCGTGCTCGGCGCTCGACCCGATCTCCACGGGCCGTATCGAAGAGCTGATCGCCGAACTCAAGGACGACTACACCGTGGTGATCGTCACGCACAACATGCAGCAGGCGGCACGTTGCTCGGACTTCACCGCCTATATGTATCTGGGCGAATTGATCGAATTCGGGGAAACGGAGAAGATCTTCATCAAGCCGGACCGTAAAGAGACCGAAGACTACATCACCGGCCGTTTCGGTTGATGCCCACGAGGAATTTCGATATGAACGACAAACACCTTTCCAGCCAGTTCGACTCGGACCTGAATCAGCTTTGCTCGCGCGTTCTTGAAATGGGCGGCCTGGTCGAATCGCAGCTCGTGACGGCCATGCGGGGGCTCAACACGTTCGACCGTGCTCTGGTCGACGAAGTGATCGCCACCGAGCAGCGCCTGAACACCATGGAAGTCGAGATCGACGAAGAGTGCAGCAAGATCATTGCCCGTCGCCAGCCGACCGCGCGCGATCTTCGCCTGCTGCTCTCGATCTCGAAGTCGATCACCAACCTCGAGCGCGCAGGCGACGAGGCCGAGAAGATCGCCAAGCGTACCCGTCACCTCCTGGAAGACGGCGCGGCGCAAACCGTGAACTTCGCCGAGATCAAACTCTCGGGCGACATGGCCGCTCAGTTGCTGCGCCGCACGCTCGACGCGTTTGCGCGTCTCGACATCGTGGCCGCGGCCGAGATCGTGCGCGACGATAAGGCCATCGACAACGAATTCCGTGGCTTCGTGCGCAAGCTGGTGACCTACATGATGGAAGATCCGCGCACCATCTCGGCGGGCCTGGAATTCCTGTTCATCGCCAAGGCGATCGAGCGCATCGGCGATCACGCGAAGAACATTGCGGAATTCATCATTTACATTGTCAAGGGCACCGACGTCCGGCACATTTCGCGCGAAGACCTGCAGCGCCAAGTGCAAGGCGAATGAACGGCCCGACATCATTGAAGGTTTGAGAGGAAACCGATGCCCAGCAGCATTCTGATCGTGGAAGACGAGCCGGCGATCTCCGAGCTGATCTCCGTTAATCTGCAACACGCGGGTCACTATCCGATTCGGGCCTACAACGCCGAGCAGGCACTCACGCTGATCAGTGACGTGCTGCCCGACCTGGTGCTGCTTGACTGGATGCTGCCAGGCAAGTCAGGCGTGACGTTCGCACGAGAGCTTCGGGCAAACGAGCGCACCAAGCACGTGCCGATCATCATGCTCACCGCCCGCAGCGAAGAGCAGGACAAGGTGATGGGCCTGGAGATCGGCGCGGACGATTACGTCACCAAGCCGTTCTCGCCGAAGGAACTGATGGCGCGGATCAAGGCCGTGCTGCGACGCCGTGCGCCGCAGTTGACCGAAGACGCGGTGAGCGTGAACGGCCTGAAGCTCGATCCGGCGACGCATCGCGTTACGAGCCATCAGTCGAGCGGCGACATCAAGGTGGATTTGGGACCGACGGAATTCCGCCTGCTGCACTTCTTCATGACGCATCCGGAGCGCGTGCACAGCCGCTCGCAATTGCTCGACCAGGTGTGGGGCGATCACGTGTTCGTGGAAGAGCGCACGGTGGACGTGCACATCAAGCGTCTGCGCGCCGCGCTCAAGCCGGCCGGCCACGATGCTATGATCGAGACCGTACGCGGCAGCGGCTACCGTTTGACGAAGTCGGCTTGAGGCATCGCGCCTCGCCTTCGGGCGAGGCCTGCCGTGCCAATGCCGCCCTTGTCCCATGGGGCGTGGGCGGCAAAACCCCTGTGCATCGTCTATGAATATCATCTGGGCCCGTGCGCTGACGCTCCTGATCCTGCAAGCCTTCATCTCGACGGCCATCGGCTGGTTCTTTGGCGCGAGCGTGGGCTATATCGCGGCCATCTTTCTGCTGGTCACACAAGTCCTCTTCAACGTCTATCACGCCCAGCGCCTCTGGCGTTTGCTTGACGCCCCAGTCTATGGTGAGGTGCCGAGTGCACTCGGGTTGTGGGGGGAAATCTATTACCGGCTGCACAAGCTGGCCAAGCGCTGGCATAACCAGGTCAAGCAGGTGGAACAACAGCACGCTCGCTTCATCCAGGCGATCCAGGCATCGCCCAACGGCGTGATCATGCTCGACGAGCACAACCAGATCGAGTGGTGCAATGCGATTGCCGAGTCGCATTTCGGTATCGACGCCAAGCGTGATCTGCGTCAGCAAATCACGCATCTCCTGCGCACACCGGCCTTTGTGCACTACCTGTCGTCGGAGCGCTACGACGAGGCGCTGCTCATGCACCACATGGGCGAGAAGCGCAACAACGTGCTGTCCATGCAGGTGTTCCCGTATGGCGACCATCGCAAGCTCATGATTTCGCTCGACGTCACCGATCTCGAACGCACCGACTCGATGCGCCGTGACTTCGTGGCCAACGTCTCGCATGAACTCAAGACGCCACTGACCGTGCTCTCCGGATTTCTGGAGACGGTCGGCGAGCTGCCGCTCTCGCCCGAGGAGATCCAGCGCTATGTCGAGATCATGCGCCAGCAGGCCTCGCGTATGCAGAACATCGTGAACGATCTGCTCACGCTGGCGAAGCTCGAAGGCAGCGGCAAGCCGCCGCCGGACGAGCGCATCGATATGGGCATGCAGATGCGCTCGCTACGCAGCGACGCCGAAGGGCTCTCGCAGGGGCAGCATGTGATCGAAGTCACGCAGGCCGACGGACTCGATTTGCGTGGTGCCGAAGGCGAGCTGCACAGTGCGTTCAGCAATCTGGTGAGCAATGCGGTGCGCTACACGCCGCCGGGCGGCAAAATCCGCATCGAGTGGGGGCCGACGGACGACGGCGGTGCCCGCTTCGCGGTGACCGACTCCGGGTTGGGGATTCCGGCGGAACATATTCCTCGGCTCACAGAACGCTTCTACCGTATCGACCGCAGCCGATCGCGCGATACGGGCGGTACCGGCCTCGGCCTCGCGATCGTCAAGCACGTGCTGACGCGCCATCAGGCCGATCTGAAGGTGACGAGCGAGGTGGGGCGCGGCAGCACGTTCGCCATTCAGTTTCCGCCCACGCGCGTGACGCAGCGCGCGCCGGTCGACGCCGCTGCGCCACGTTTGACCGTAGACGGCTAAACCTGGGCGACTTGGCGCGCACGGTACACGCGCACGGCTGACCGATGACCGATGACCGGTCAGGTCAGCCGCGCGTACCGGTCTGCACGTGCTGGGCGAGTTCCTGCATCAAAGCCATCTGGCTGTTGAACGGCCTTTTGCCCGGCTTGCGACGCACGTAGGTGCCGTCCGGACGCATCAGCCATGCGGCGGTGTTGTCACGCAGGTGCACCATCAGACCCTCGCGAATCACGCGGGCCTTCAGGCGCTTGTCTCGTACCGGAAAGGCCACCTCCACGCGACGGAAGAAGTTGCGCTCCATCCAGTCGGCGCTTGAAAGCATGACTTTCTCGTCGCCGTTCGCATAGAAGTAATAGATGCGATGGTGCTCGAGAAAGCGCCCGACGATCGAGCGCACGGTAATGTTCTCGGAAAGGCCCGGTACACCGGCGCGCAGCGAGCACACGCCGCGCACGATCAAATCGATTTTCACCCCCGCGCGCGCCGCTTTGTACAGTTCGGCAATGATCGTCGGTTCGAGCAGCGCATTCATTTTCGCGATGATGCGGGCTTTCTTGCCGGCCGCGGCCGCTTCCGTCTCGTGCCGGATGGCCTCGAGCAGATGCGTGTGCATCGTGAACGGCGATTGCCACAGGCCCTGCAACTGGGTCTGCCGGCCGATGCCTGTCAGTTGCTGGAAGACGATGTGGACGTCGGCGCACAGCGCCTCGTCGGCGGTCATCAGGCCGAAGTCCGTGTACAGACGGGCCGTGCGCGGGTGATAGTTGCCGGTGCCGAGATGGACGTAGCGTTTGAGGAACGTCTTCTTGCCCTGACGCGTGCGGCGCACGACGAGCAGCATCTTCGCGTGACACTTATGACCGACCACGCCGTAGACCACGTGAGCGCCGACCGCTTCGAGCTGTGCTGCCCAGTTGATGTTGGTCTCTTCGTCGAAGCGCGCAAGCAGCTCCACCACGACCGTGACTTCCTTGCCGTTGCGGGCCGCCTCCATCAGGGCATCCATCAGCGCGGATTCGTTGCCGGTACGGTAGATCGTTTGCTTGATGGCCACCACGTCAGGGTCGCGAGCGGCTTGCAGCAGCAGCTCCAGCACCGGCTGGAAGCTGTCATACGGGTGATGCAGCAGCAGGTCGCCCTGGTCGATGAGGTCGAATATCGCGGGCGCCGCGCTCATGCGCTTGGGCAGCGCCGGCACGAATGGCGCGAACTTGAGGTCCGGGCGGTCGACCATCTCGGGCAGCGGCATCAGGCGCACGAGGTTGACGGGGCCCTTGACGCGGTAGCAGTCCGAGTCGGTCAGGCCGCATTCCGTTTGGAGGCGTCGCACGAGGCGCGACGGCGTGCCGGCATCGACTTCGAGACGTACGGCGTCGCCGAGATGGCGGGCCGGGAGTTCGCCTTGCAGCGCGGTGCGCAGGTTGGTGATTTCGTCCTCGTCGACGAACAGATCGCTGTTGCGCGTGACGCGGAACTGATGGCAGCCTTTGGCCGTGAGTCCTGGGAACAGTTCACTGGCGAAGCGCAGCATGAGCGAGCTGAGCAGCACGAAGCTGTTCGGCAAGGGGGCGAGCCCTGGAGGCATGGGAACCAGCCGGGGCAGGGCGCGCGGGGCCTGGACGATGGCGAGTTCGGCGTCGCGTCCGAAGGCGTCTTTGCCTTCGAGTTCGACGGCGAAGTTCAGGCTCTTGTTGAGCACGCGTGGGAACGGGTGTGCGGGATCGAGCCCGATCGGCGTGAGGACCGGCACGAGTTCGCGCAGGAAGTAGTCGCGGGCCCATTCGACCTGGGCGTCGTTCCACTGGCCGGACGGGTGAAACGCGATGCCTTCGGCTTCGAGGCAGGGCAGCAGGTTATCGAACATCGCGTACTGCTTTTCCACCAGCGCTTGCGCCCGGGCGCAAACTTGCGTGTAAACTTGCTGGAACGTCATGCCGTCGGGTGTGAGCATGCCCGGATTTTCGCGCATCTGCTCCTTCAGCCCGGCGACGCGGATTTCGAAGAACTCATCCAGATTGCTACTCACGATACAGACGAAGCGAAGGCGTTCCAGCAGCGGCGTTGCGGGGTCGGCTGCCTGGGCGAGTACGCGTTCATTGAACGCCAGAATGCCCAGCTCGCGGTTGAGCAGCGGATAATTCATGGTGACCGTGCGAAAGACATGGGATTGGCGTGAATTCTTCATCCGTATTGTTACAGTTATATGACGTTCACATTTGTCAACGACGTGTCATATTCGATTTGTAGCGTATTCGTCATTTATTTGTCGAGTGCGCGTCATGCTTTTCGTGTGATACGTCCTCCACTCCGGCACCCTTCGCTCAGGCGCATCCCGACATGAGTACTCCCTCGCCCTTGTTAGCGGCCGTCGATCTCGGCTCGAACAGTTTTCGCCTGATCATCGGCCGCGTGGAGGAAACGTCCGCCGGCACGCAGATCTATCAGGTCGATGCGCTGCGCGAGCCGGTTCGGCTGGCGGCGGGCCTGAACGACGAGAAGTACCTCGATCATCCGTCGCAGCAACGCGGCTGGGACGTCCTCAAGCGCTTTGGCGAGCGGCTGCGGGGCTTTCATCCCGACAAGGTCCGCGCGGTGGCCACGAACACGCTGCGTGTCGCCAAGAACGCCGACGATTTTCTTGGTGAGGCACAGCACGCGCTCGGGTTTCCCATCGAAGTCATTGCCGGGCGGGAAGAGGCGCGCCTGATCTATGCGGGTGCCGCACACTCGGTGCCGACGTGCCAGGGTAACCGACTTGTCGTGGATATTGGGGGGGGCTCCACCGAATTCATTATCGGGCAGGATTACGAGCCGCTCATCATGGAGAGCCTGTATATCGGCTGCGTGAGTCATAGCCGGCAGTTCTTTCCCAGCGGCAACGTCGACGAATACGCAATGAAGCAGGCCGAACTGGCCGCTCGTCGCGAGATTCAGATCATTGCGGCGACTTATCGTGACGCCGCCTGGTCGCAGGCGATCGGCTCGTCGGGAACGGCACGTGCGCTGGCCGAATTGCTCGAAGCCAATGGGTTCAACGACGGCGGTTTGCACGGCCTCACGCGCGGTGGGCTCGAGCGCCTCAAGCGCGCGCTTATCAAAGCGGAGAACGCCAACCGCCTAAAGCTGGCGGGGCTCAAGCAAGATCGAATTCCGGTGCTGCCGGGCGGCCTGTCCATCATGTTGTCCGTCTTCAATGAACTCGAGGTCGAGCATATGGAGACGACCGACGCCGCGCTGCGGCTCGGCGTGATGTACGACTTGCTGGGGCGTACCCAGCATCAGGATATGCGGGCGGTGACCGTCGAACAGTTCGTGCGTCGGTATGGCGTGGACCGTGCACAGGCCGAGCGTGTAGGACGCCTGGCGATTCGGCTGTATCGCCAGTTGCCGGTCGAGGCGGTCGAGGTGCTCGAGGACGACGGCGCGGCGGGGGAACTGGACGACGGTCGCGGGGAAGGCGAGGCGTTGCTCAACTGGGCGTCGTCGTTGCACGAGATGGGATTGTCGATCTCGCACAGCGCGTACCACAAGCATTCGGCGTATATCGGCAGCAATGCGGATATGCCGGGCTTTTCGCGCCCCGATCAGGCGCGATTGGCCGAGCTGTTGCTGGGGCATGTCGGCAAGCTGGGCAAGTTGGCCTCACAGGCGCAGCAGGTCGATTGGCAACTGTTGTTCTGTCTGCGCCTGGCGGTATTGTTCTGTCGCCGCCGCACGGATGCGTTGCCGGACGCCATCGAGGTCAAACGGCTTGGCGATGGCTTCATGGTGTCGGTGGCACGCGCGTGGATCGACGCCAATCCGCTGACCGACTATAGCCTGCAGCGTGAGGCGCAGGAGTGGGAGAAGATCGGCATGCGCTACAAGGTCGTGTACGCCTGACGCATGAGGGCCAGCCCGCCTGTTGAGGGCGAGGGGGGGGCAAACGACGAAGCCCGGCATCTGCCGGGCTTTTTTGTGTCCGTTGGCGGGACGGACGACTTGGGCGGAGGCGGCAGGCGTTCAGGCCTGTTTGAGCTTGTTCAGCAGTTCCGCGCCAAGAAAATGGCGTGCGTAGCGCGGGTTGATGTCGGACAGGCGGAACAACGTGAGGAAGTCGGCGGTGTTGAAATCGGGGTCCCAGGCCGGGGCGCCGCAAATACGGGCGCCTAGGCGCAGGTATCCCTTGACCAGGGCGGGCGGCTCGACCTCCAGCGTCGATTGCAGCTCGCTCACCGGCAGCGCGATGCGCGGCACGGCGTGGTACTCGGCCGGCGCCATGGCGGTGTCCTGCAGCTTGCGATAGAGGCTGGCGGCGTAGTGGCCGCCGTCGGCCATCGGCACGCTGGCGCAACCGAGCATCGTCTCCAGGCCGTTGCGCAGCATATACTCGGCCAGACCGCTCCAGAGCGCCATGATGACGGCGCCGTTGCGGTATTCGGCATGCACGCACGAGCGGCCGGTTTCGAGCATCTTCGGGCGCAGATGGTCCAGCCGGGAGAGATCGAATTCCCCTTCGGAGTACAAACGGCCAAGGCGCTTGGCCTGACCCGGGGGCAGTACGCGGTAGGTGCCGACCACCTTGAGCGAGTCCTGATCGCGTACGATCAAGTGGTCGCAGTATTGGTCGTACTCGTCGACATCCAGGCCTGCGGGGCCCTTGACCGACGCGCCCATTTCTTCGGCAAAGACGTGGTATCTCAGGCGTTGGGCTTCCCGAAGCTCGCTTTCGTCGCGTGCCCACGCCACACCCAGATTCGGCTTGAGAGGCGTTTCAGGGCGAGGAAGACGCCTCCGCGAGTTGGGGGTCAACGAAGAGAGCGGCATGGTGGGGTTCGGCAGGTCGCGCATAAAGGCCCTTTGTTTGACGGTCGCGTTGCGACGTACTTTAAAAAGCATCAATGTCGATTCCGTGAACGGTAGGTGACAATTCTATGGCAAAACTTCCGGTGTCATGATGTCAGGGCGCGTTTTGGGCGCCTTGCGCCAGCCAATTCACGGGGGGAAGGAGAGGGAGGCGCCGCCGTCGCCTTCGGTTTAGAGCAGGTCGGGATTGACGACGGCGCGCACGACCACCTGGCTCTCGTCTTCGCGGCGGCGTGAGGAGAGCCACCAGATGCCGGCCTTCTTGATCGTCCAGTAGGCTTCCTGGCCGGTCAGCAGCAGGGCGGCGAGTTGGCCGAGGGCGGGTTGGTGGCCGACGAGCACGACCGTCTGGACATTGCCGGGCCAGCCGATCGTCCCCAGCAGCGTCATGGCGTTCGCGCCGGGGGCGAGATCGTGCACGATGCGTGGTTTGGGGGTAAGCGCCTGAGCGGTCTGGACCGCCCGCAACGCAGGGCTGGAGAGGATAAGGGCGTCTTCTGGGAGACGCGGGCGCAGCCATTGGGCGGCCTTTTCGGCCTGTTTGCGGCCACGGTCGGTGAGCTCGCGGGCCAGATCGGCCTGGGCACTGAGGGCGAGGGAGGCAGGCAGGTTTTCGGCGTCGGCGTGACGCCAGAGAATCAGGTTCATCGACACAGGTTCGGACATGGTGAACCTCCCACTATGACGAGGTTTCGTGGCGACGGCATGACCGTCGGCGAGCCGCTGCGAGACGACTATTTTGCCAGCGGTGGATGGAAAAATGCCGACGCAGCGCACATTGATTTGACGCGGTGCGCCGAACCCACTAGAATGCGTGCTCTTCGTCGGAGCGTAGCGCAGCCTGGTAGCGCATCTGATTTGGGATCAGAGGGTCGTAGGTTCGAATCCTATCGCTCCGACCAAGAAACGCAGCAATATCAAGCAGTTACGGAGCGCCCCATCGGGGCGTTTTTCGTTTGTCTAATATCCCGTCTAACTGCGTCTAATATCCAGTGGTAATACAGTGCTGGGATTTCATCCAGCTTTCGGCATATTCATTCGCACAACGCTCGTCGGTGTCAGTCGAGATTTCAGGTAGATCTCGGTCGTTTTGACGTCAGAATGTGCCGCCGCCACACGAAGCTGTTCCATCGTATAGCCGGCTCGCTCGGCATCAGTCAGCGCCTTCGCACGGATGTCCTTGACCGTGTAGACTACCTCTCGAAGCCCCGCTCTCTCGCAAGCCCTATCCCAAGCACTCCGGACTGCTGTAGCGCCGTATGGCTTGCCGCTGAGTGAGTGGATGACATGCTTGCCCTTTACCTTGCCAAAGGTCCGCGCGCGCTCTAGGACGGCATCGATTTCCGGAGTGATCGGCCAGTCCACGGCTTCCCCCGTCGAGTCTTCCGTTTTTGAGGGCTGGAAGTGAATCACCTTGGCCTCACGATCCACGTGCATCCATTGCAGATTGCGCACGTCGGTTGACCTCTGCATCGTCAGATAGCACAGATCCACGAAGCATTGCATCATCTCCCCGCTCCGCACGTCCCTGCCACCTTTCTCTTTCGCCAACGCATTTCTGATGGCGATAAAGTGACCGTCGGGAATGTAGACGTCGCGTGCCCTGGGCTTCTTCAGCTTCACTTCTCGGCATGGATTGACCGACATGTGGCGCTTGATGATGCACCACGCGAAGAAGCCTGACAGGAACGCACGCATCACCCGCTGCATGTGCAGCTTTCCATCCCAGTTCGTCGTCAGAAATTCCACCACGTAGGCTGGGTCGACCTGATCGACGTCCACATCGCGGAACGACGCTTTGACGTATTCCGCATAGTGCGGCCACGCCTTTTCCTTGTGCTTGTGTCGGTGGATGTCGACGTATTGGTCGACAAGGGCAGGGATGTTGCCGGAGCCAGTCGATGATTCAGCTTTACGCTTCTCGCAACTGAGGCGCTCAAGCATTGTGGTTTCGCCGTCGCTGACGCGGCAGAGTTTCACCCATCGGTTTGTGCCTGGTTTAAACCAATAATAGCTGCCGTGCTTCACATACACGCGACTTGGCAAGCCGTCGGGGCTCTGTCTGCGTCGTGCGTTCATGCTGCCCGCCTCACCGAGTGGAGCGCCGGACGCGCCGGCGGCGCTGACGACGCAAGCACCCCAGCCTTCTTCGCGGTGAGTGCCTCGAACGTCGCCCATGTCATGATGATATGCCCGTTCGCGCGCTTCACGACGTCGACGCCGAATTGCTGCTTGAACCACGCGGCTTGCGTCGAGCATCGTTTCTTGCCTGTGATCTGGACGAGATCGGCGTCACTGATTAATCGGCTGTCCATTTTTTACTCCCCATTGCTTCGCAGTTACCCGCAGAATCTTTTCCAGTGCTTCGGCCGTGGCCGGTGGTGCTTGCTCTATCACTCTTTCCTCAAACGCATGTTTGGTTTGGCCGGGTATTCCTTAGCTTGCCGGCAATTTGGCGCGCGTAGACTTTCCTGACCGTGACGCAATGTCGTGCCCCCGCTCCACGGATTCATGGCCCATCCATCGTGATGGGCTTTTTTTGTGGCCGAGTGGGTGGTCATGCCGTGTCCAATTGCAGGCCCGGCTGTCGCGTGCGATCGCGCTGCAGGGCGAAGTACTCGGGGTTCAGCTCGCAACCGAGATAGTGCCGGCCGAGCCGACTGGCGACCTGCGCGACGGTGCCGCTGCCCATGAACGGGTCGAATACGATGTCGCCGGGGCGGCTGCCGGCGAGCACGCACGGCTCGACGAGCGCTTCAGGGAAGGTGGCGAAGTGCGCGCCGTCGAACGACTGTGTCGGAATCGTCCAGACGCTGCGGCGGTTGCGTGTGTCGACCAGATCCTTCACGGCGGCCGAGAACGACGCGTTCTGCTTGACGCGCGGCTTGGGCTCTTTGTCGTAACCGCGACCGAAGCCGACGCCCGTTCCCGCATATCGGCCAGTCAGGTTCCTGTGGCCGCCGGCCGACGTGTCCCAGCCGCTCGGCGTCGCCTTCGGGTTCACGCCCGCGCCGCGAGCATGCGCACCGCCCGTTACCGGCTCTTGCATGGCGGCGAAGTCGTAGAAGTACTTCTCGCTCTTCGTCAGAAGGAACAGGTATTCATGGGCCTTCGTGCAGCGATCGCGCACGCTCTCGGGCATCGGATTGGGCTTGTGCCAGATGAGATCCTGACGAAGCCACCAGCCGGCATCCTGCAATGCGAATGCCAGGCGCCATGGCTGCCCGGTGACCTCCTTCTGCTTGATGCCGGCGGCGCGGTCGGGCACGTATCCGTCACCCATGTTGAGCCAGAGCGTGCCGTCGTCGGCGAGCAGATTGCGACACAGTTCGAACACCTCGACCATGTTGCCGAGGAACTCGGACAGCGTCGGCTCAAGGCCGAGCTGGCCTGCAACGCCATAATCGCGCAGGCCCCAGTAGGGCGGACTGGTGACGATGCACTGCACCTTGACGCCCTCGGCGATCAGCATGCGCATGGTGTCCCGGCAGTCGCCCAGAATGATCTCGTTCTGTCTCATGAGCGGTCCTTTGCGGTTGGCGTGAGCATGTCATCCATGAGGCGTCCGCAAAGCTCGATGACTTCGAGAATGTCTTCCGCATACGCCGCGCTCTGAATTTCCGCTACGCGTTGGGCTGCCTCGCCATAAAGATGCCCAAGCAGAGCTTGACGCGCCTGCATGTCGACCCGGTCATGATGACTGGACTTGGCGACGGTTCTAACCTCTAACATGCACTGCGTCACAAACAGGTAGACGTCATCACCACGAAACATGTGGTCAGGCGGCTGCTGAACATCGAACACCAACTTTATGGTGGGCATGACTGCATAGCGAGTTTTGGTGCGTTCAGTGCGCACCGCGTCTAGGAACTTGTTCACGATTTCCGCTCCTCATCAATACTCACCCACAAAGTGCCATCCGGGCCGCACAGGGATTCATTCATTCGAACCTCCCCGCCCCTGAGCGTTGCATCGCCAGTCACCTTATCGAGCGCTTTAGGGTGAGCGCAGAAACCGTACATACCTGTCAGGCGATCGAGCCCCCGCGGCTCGATATAGTGCTTGCAGTCCTTGCAGTAGCGAACGCTCACGATTTCCGCTCCTCCGCTGCCTGCGAGGCGCGTCCGTGGTTCGGGTGAAATCCGAAGCGAGCTTCTGCTGCTTTTCGGGCCTCTACTGCCGCCGCGAGTTCATCGAACAGTCCTAGGTGGAATGAGCGCCGTGAGTAGCCTATCTGTGCTTGCCACTTATTGACAGACCGATTCCAAGTGACGCCTATATGTCCACTCGTGTTATTAGTAGATCGCGGCTTATTCTTCATGTTCTCGCGAGAGGTGACGGCGCGCAGATTCTCAAGACGATTGTCCGTGGGGTTTCCATTGATGTGATCAATATGTTCGAATGGCGCGTCCCCATTGACGAGAATCCAGATCACGCGGTGTAGTCGCAGGTTCTTCTTGTTGATACAGATCTGCATGTAGCCATCTGACCGATTCAGCGAGCCAGCGATCTTGCCGGAGTGCAATGCGTTCCACCGTCGGAGGTTCTGGCGTGGCTTCCATCGGACGACACCGGTAGACGGGTCATAGTCGATCAGCGTGCGCAGCTCAGCCTGAGAGATAGAGTTATTCATCGCTCTTCCCCTTCGCCTTGGCGGCAATGGCGGCGCGTGCCGCATCGATGGCTTCGCGAGCAGTGGAGAATCGCGGGTAGTCGTCCGCAACGGTTCCCGTGCGATACGGGATCACAACGTACCAGCCGGAGCTAGGGGGCGGTTCGTTGTGAATCGATGCTCCGTGATGCCCCATAAATTCCAGCCGTTGTGCATCATCTTGGAGCGCGTCGTTCGCAAGATCTGCAACGTGCAATGCCTCGTTAAGCTCGATGACTTGCGTGCGCAGTCGTGCAAGCTCATCCCCGCCATCCGCCGACAGCGCGGCGCGGCCTGCTTTCCATGCGGTAAACATGTTGTGGCGGTATTTGGTAAATCCAATCTCTCCGAACCATTTATTAAATGCCATTCTTTCGTTATCGCCTACGTTCGCAGGCACGCCATATACGGCAATGATGGCGCGGGCCATATCAGCAAACGTAGAGATGTAACTTTGCGGGTGCAGCGTCACCGGGTGATCTGGCTCGGCAGCTTCCCATGCCTCGCGCAGCAGATTTCCAACCGCGTTGATGTCGCCCACCTTCGCGGGAGACGAGAGGGCGGCTTGCTGCTCCTTATGCGCCCCAAGACATGGGTCAAGCTCATCGTCTCGGCAGCTACATCCGATGCAGTAACCATACTTGTCCAGGTTCTTAGTAATGCCAGCGCCCACCTGCGGCGCATCTGCGGTACCCATCGGCATCTGCTTGATGGTGTCAGACCACTTGCCGAGGAACGACTGCGGCGCATCTGCGGCGCGCTCGGGGTGCAGGCGCTTGCGCAAGTGATCTGCTGCTTCATCCGGCGTCGTCGGCCAGTCTCTCCCATTGCACAGCCCGACCATTGCGTTGCGCCATGCGTCGCGCTCCATGATCGCGCGCAGGTGCGAATCGTCGCTATCGCGCTCGCCGCCATTCACGGGCGCACTGTAATTCTCGGCCGAAACGTTGCGAAGTTCGATATCTTTCGACCAGCCGTTTGCCACCATATCGAGATAGACGGTATGCGCATCCCAAGCAATGGGGGCGCTCACGCGTCGCCGCCACTTGTTAAACGCGTATACGTCCCACAAGCCCTGCGTGCCGCCATTCACGGGCGCGGCGTAGTCACGACAGGCCCGCGCTATTTCATTGCACGTTTCTTCGCAGCATTTGCCCGACGCGTGTTCATCGCGATACAGTTCAGCAAATCGTGCGCACCGTTCCGCAACCGGCTCAGAGGCATTCACGGGCGCGGGGTAGAGCTTGTCTCCAACTTTGATTCCAGTGGCGCGCACGATCTCAGCAATCGGCTTAGTTCCGACCCAACGCAACTCGTAATCGCTGCATACCTCGGCCACCGCCTCTTGCCCTGCGCCCGGTGCGGCTGGCGTGGGGGCGGCGGCACTGTACGCGATCTGCCACGTGTACCAATCCACGTTCAGAGCCTTGGCGCGCGCCTCATCAAAGTCTTGGCGCATCCGCACATCAAACGTCACGGTCTTGTGGTCAGGCATTGTTTTGTTCCTCGATCGGCTTGGCCATGTTGTCGTCGACCCACTTGCGCATGTGATGCCAGCGTGCGCGCGCCATCAGTTCGGGGTCGATGTTCACGCGCACGGTGATCATCCGGCGATCACAACGGCGCAGTGGGCCGCAAACTTCGACTTCGACCCAGTCCCAGGGATAGAGGGCTTCGTCGTTCTCGTAGACAATCTCGCGGGCCATCGCCGGCGCGATGTTGAATGCCTCCGCAACTGCATCCGGGTCTTCTGGGTCGAGCGGCTCCATATTCAAGCCACGGGCATGGCCCAAAACGCCCAGCGTGCAGAACTCGCCATCGGCATTTACGAGCGAGTCAGCCGCTAGCACCTTATCGGGCATCGCGTCCATCGCCATAGCCAGTTCACGCAGGGCTTGTTGCCCACGTCTTCCGCGGATTGCAGATGCCACGCGGCCACGCCACAGTCCGAAGCCTTCGCAATCGTCGCTGTATCCGCTTCTGCTCATGCTTCCACCTCATTCGGATTGACGCGCGGCACGCGGGCGTTCTCGGGCCAGTAGTCGGTCCATTCGATTTCAGCGACATGACGAGCGCCTTTAACGGTTGCGCGTATGCCAGCCACTTCTGCGGTGTGCTCGATGGGGTCGCAGAACCTGCTCCACCAGTGACCATTCCACCAACCCCACATCTGACCTTGGCAGAATGCCCCTTCGAAGGTTCGAGCGTTCCACCACCCCACATGCGGAGGCGTTCCCTTGTGCCAGGTGCGAGGCTTGAGCGTCTCCACCACAGACTTCGGCGCAGGCTCGGTATTCAGCCCTTCGGGGCGGGGGTCCATGTAGGTCATACGAACATCCCCAAAGATGAGACATCCGAGTCGTAGAAGACCCCGCATGCAACCAGCTCGGAGATTTGAGCGCTCGATATCTTGTCGGCCAGATCCTCGATATCTACGTCTAACCAGATTTGGTAATGCTCAGCCGAACAAACCATGTCTCGGCCACGTTCATCGGAATACGGGAGAATTGATTCCAGAAGCATGAACGCGTGCAAATCCTGACGGTTTGCTAGACGGTTCTCCGTTGCAATCTTTTCCCAGGTAGGGGAATTCGGATCTGCATATGACAGATTTCCAATCCGATCAAACTCTGCGATCATTTCGTCTAAAGTCATCTCACTCTCCGTATCAGTATGTAAATCCCGGCTGTTCGCCACCATTCAGCAGCACGGCCGCCGGGCGCCTCGAAATCAGCGGATTTGCAGGCTCGGATTCGACACGAGCTTTGCACCTGGAACGTCGAATCCATCTTGAATCGCCTGTTTGATCAGCGCCTTGTCGGGACGCGGTGCGGGCGGCTCGGGCTGAGTGAGATAGTCGACAGGAAGCTGCGCTTCATCCTCAATCAGTACAGCAGGAGGGCCTTTGCGCACGCTGATGCTGAAATACGGGCTGTCGATCTTCTGCACGCCGGCAATCTGAAGCTGAGTCAATAGATAACGGCGCACGCGGTCGGCGTTGTTCTCGATCACCTTCCGGCGCTTCGCCATTTCGGCTTCAGCGGCCTTGATCTGCTCGGCTAGTACTTCGAGATTTCGCGCGACCATCGCCGTGCTGATGGCCTTAGGTTCGAGTTCTCCGCCGAGACTTTCGAGCGTGTCCTTGAAAGTCGCTTCATCAAGATTCAGTTCTTCCAGTTGCTCGACGGCGGCACGATGTTCGGCAGCGAGTACATAGAGGGCAGTCATCACGCGGTCTCCATAGCGGTTTCGATTTCGGCCTTGCGCTTGTCATAGACCGTCTTGAGTTCGGGCTTCTGCTGAGCGGTAGCCGCTTTGTAGGCTGTAGCAAAAACACCTTGCAGGCTTTCGAGCGAATCACTTTCACGCAGAGCAACGACTGCATCGTCCAAGTTCAGTCTCGGCTTTGCTTCTTCGTGAACCTTCGGGGAGACGCTATGCGTTTCGCTATCAGCGTCTGGATTGCCCTCGGTCGGGATGGCGAACGTCTGGAAAGCCGCGTATTTGTATGCCGCGCTCATGGCCTTGTTGGTAGCCTTGTCGCCGCTGTCCATTGCTTCGCCATAGGTGCGCACAACACACTTGCTGCCATCCTCGGCGCTGACGAAATCGAATTCCGCTTCGACAGTCACATAGAACAGCACACCGCCCTTCGCCGTCTGACGTTCCTCACATGAACGAGAAAGCATGCGCGGCAGGATGCATAGCCCGTTCTCAGCAAGCAGCGGGGAAAGTGCGTTGTACACATCATCAATCCCCCGGAACTGATAGCCCTGCTGTTGATTGCGGCGATCCTTGCTGATCCCGGTTTCCGAGAGTGCTTTCTGCACCTTGTTGATCGCCTGATACACCTTGTTCGTTGTCGTCATGATTCTCTCCAAGCTCAAATTCTTCACGTTGGCCGACTTCGGCCCACCATTGCGGATCCATGATCAGACGCTCCGAGAAGCGATGGACTGCGCGACATGCAAAGCATCGTCAGCATCGAGGGCGCCAGCGATTCCTGCACCGAGTGCGATCACAGCGATGAAGATCAGCGCAGCAACGCCGGGGAATCGGGCGGCGAAGCGGTCGATACGCTCCATCAGCGTTGGTGCAGGCTGTCGGTAGCGAAGCGAGCATTCGTCGGATGTATGGCCTTGTCGGCCGCAGCGCACGCAGTAGTCGGGGGTCATACTTCACCTCTCTGTTCATCGCGCATACGGATCTTTTCCATTGCGCTCAGGTGCCCTGCGCGTTGATTGCAAGCGGCGTGGGCAAGCACGAGATTGCTGATGTGGTTCGGTCCGCCATGAGCCGCCGCAACAAGATGCTCTACGGTGCGATCCGTTTCGGTCGTATGGCCATTACAGTAGAAGCAGCGGTCTCCATCACGCTCAAGAAGCGTTGCAACGATAGGGCTCATCTTCCGGCGTGCAGTCCGTGCGCCTGCTGACCACGCGTGACTGAACTTGAATGCGTTCCATGCCCTGAGTGCTTCGCCGGTAAACGTTGTTCCGCCCTTAGAGTTGCCATAGATGATGGCAACGCCCTTGGCACAGTCAAATCGAACCAGTTCCCAATCGTTCGTCGGGCGCAACACCTGTGCTCCGCGTGCGATCAGAAACTCGATGAACTTCGGCCTGTCCGCCTCAACCTTTCGACGTGTCGGGTTGTCGTGGCTCATACCTGTTCACCTCGTGCTTTGGAGAGGGCGGCGCGGGCTTTTTTCACCGCCTCAGACGCGCGTAACCACCGCGCCTTGTCCCAGCCGTTTATCGTCTTATCGCTTGGCCAATCTTTGAAAATTGCAAGGTATTCGTCTGAGAGATAAACGGATTCAGCAAGCATTCCTTCCAGCGCCTCCAGCAGTTCCGCGTTGATGGCGTTAGATTGCGGCGCATCTGCGGCGCGCTGGCTTTTGAGTTCTCGAATCGCCGCCGCGCACTTGCCGTCCATGCCGCAGGTGCCGCACTTGAACGCGTCAGCGATCTGAGCGGCTTCTTCGATTGCTTGCGCGCGCTCGCCGCCATTCACGATATCAACGAGACGCTTAAACACTGCCTCATGTTCGTCCGGACTGCCGGGTTCAAGATGCCAATTGATTGCCTGAGCAGCTTTTAGCAGCAATTCCTTACTGACAAGAACGTGGTCAGGGTGAAGCTCGCCGCCATTCACGGGCACAACACAGTGATGCTGGCCGGGGTCTCCAATGGAGCCTAGAGGCTTACCGGATGCTTCCCATGCTACGCAGATGGGGCATTTCTCGGATGGCGCTGTGGGTTTTCCGCCATTCACGGGCGCGGCGTTGCGCTCATGCAGCTTCGCTTCGATCTCTCTGACGAGCGCATCAAGAGGGGACACAAAGCCCGTTCCATAGTCGCAAATTCTTTCAACGAAATCGTCTATCTCCCTCTCAGTCAGTCCGCGCCACGTCACCGGCTCAGAGGCATTCACGGGCGCGGCGTGCCGATACAGCGGCTCGATGACACCTTGTTCGGCGGCGTCAATGGCGGCATTCTCACGGCGCAGCCACACACTCTTAGGTCCGGATTGATCGGACACGAGATAGGCCACCACCTCTTGCCCTGCGCTCTGTGCGGCTGGCGTGGGGGCGCTTCCGGGGGCGGAGGGAAGCGACATCCAGTGCGTCGGCATATCGGCGCGATGTCCGCAAACCTTGCCATCAGCAATCCACGCAACATATGCCCAATCCTTGGCTTGCGTTGCGCGCATGTTGGCGCACAGGATCATCGTTCCTTGTGGCGCCGTCTCAATCGGCTGCCACTGGCTCGCATCTGCTGGCGTGGGGGCGGCGGCGAGCATGGCGGCATAAACGTCCGAAGAAATGCCGTAATTCTTCTTATTATTGCCCGCGATTAGCATGTCCCCGGTCGGCACCTTCGGCACCAGTTGCCACTGGCTCGCATCAAACGTCACGGTCTTGTGGTCACTCATACCTTCACCCCCATCTGCGCAATAGCAGCAGCGCGCTTTAGGTCTGCTTGGGAAATGTCGGCAACAGAGAACCCCACTCGCACCGAAGATTCAGCCACGCGCAGGCATTCGATTTCCGCCGTCTCGCGCCATTCGCGGCGAAGGATGGTCTCCATCACCTGTCCGAGCGCAATGGTCAGTGCGACGCCTTTTACGCCCGACCGAAACGCCGCGCAGATCACCGTCACGTCCTCCGGTTTCGCCAAGCCCCCCAGCACATCGTTGATGTCTTCGGGAAGCGCAGCACGCTCGATCAGCGATGCGCGGGCAGTGACGGCGGCGTCGAAGTCCGTCTCAATGCGATCCAGAACCTCAGCCGCTTCCGGCTGCGTCATCACGTCGAGTTGGCTGCGTAGTTGCTCTGGGATGGGTGCGTTCATAGCTTGCCTCGCGTTCCTTGTGGATGTGAGGCGTTTGCCTCGGTGTTCGTGTGAACTTGAGACAAATATAAAGCATTGCTTTTCATAAGGCAAGCAATGCTTGATGTTGTGGCCAAAAAAATATCGCCCCTCGAAAAAAAACCCGCCGGAGCGGGTCTGCGAGGTGCGGGAAAGTCAGAGAGTTTTGCTGGAAGTATCCTGCTTGCGTTGGTTTTGGATGGCTTTTGCAAGCGACTGCATCATGGCTATGGCATCAGATGCACCGGCCATTGAGAACCGGTTGACCTTGAATAAGCTATTTCCGATGCCATAAGCTATTCCTATCAGGCCCCGATTATTGGCCGCGATTGAATCAATCTGATCAGGGTCGAAAATGATGTAAGTATATAGCTTGAATTCCGTCAAAAACTGGCCGCATTGGATCGTATGTGCCGAGGATCCGGAATCGGCATTGAAAAGTGCTGGGCCCTGGCTGTTCATTTCGCAACGTGTTTTCGATCCTAGCATCCAATAGCATGTAGCTTCCGATTGAAAGCATTTCTTTCCGAATGCTTCACCGCTCGAGTTGGTCGTAATCGCATAGACATTCCCGCCGTCGTCGAAGCCCACCGTCCAATCCTGAAATTGACGGGGCGTTTGCCCAAAGCACACTGCGGAGGCGCAAAGCAATAACAGCGTTACGAACATTTTCATTTTTATCTCCTGACAGTTCCCTCAGTCACCGCGTTAGATTCCTTCGATGCTCCACCACCGTCCCAACAATGTGCATGGGCTGTCGATCACTATAGATCGTTGCGAAGTCTGGATTTAGCGGAACAAGTTCGAATACATCGTTGCCGTTTTCGTCGACGCCGCGCGGTCGGTATTTCTTGAACGTGGCTTTCTCTTCGCAATTCTTGGCGACCACGAACTGTCCCGGCTTCGGCTGTACCAGCGGATCGACAAAAATCACGTCTCCTTCCTTGAAGTCAGGGAGCATGGACTCGCCTTCAACTTCTAGGGCGAACGTGCAATCTGAGCATTCAACGGTCGCATACACATGGCGTAAAGCCCCTCCTATCGGGTAGGCGTCGACCGCTTCTGCCATAGCGCCGGCCTGCACATAGCTGATGACCGGAACACGCCGTTGGCGCAGCTCAGGCTCCGCCACGTTGGAGCGCATCGTTTCCCCGGCCAAAAGATAGTCCGATGTCACGCCGAGTTCGCGCGCGACCTCGGGAATCTTCGCCTTGTCGATCCGGCCCGTCTTCAACCAGCCGCTCACAGCTTGGGGCGTCACTCGCAACGCGCGCGCAAGATCCGCCGCCTTCTTCTCGGACGCTTTGAGAGCGGTCTTGAGCCTAGCGGCCACATCGGGCGCTGTTGGGTTCTTTGGATTAAGCATTGCTTGAATATACATGTGTGCCTTCCGCGTCATGCAATGCTTGACTTTATATAAAGCAATGCTTACCATGATTTTTATGGACCATAAAGACGAAAACCTCCCGATCCGGCGTGCATGTGACTTGCTTGGAAGCCCGAGTGCGCTCGCGGCCGTCCTCGGAGTAAGTCCGCAAATGATTTCGCAGTGGCTGAAAAACGAGCGCCCAGTCCCAATCGATCGATGCGTTGAAATCGAAATGGCGACTCAAGGTGCTGTCCGATGCGAGTCGCTGCGCCCTGACAAGGCCAAGCACTTCGCTTACCTCCGAAGCACAGACCCCCGTTTCCGAGCAAGCCCCAGCGTTCCACAAGAGGACGCAGGGGCACCGGAAAGTAGTACCGGGGGCATGACTCTTGAGGGGGTCGCCTGAGATGAGCACGCCAGAAGAAATGGATGAGGCTCGTCTCAATGCGCGGCTTTGGGTTCTCTCGCGTTTGTCACACGCTACCGGGGCATCCCCGCGTCCAGCATCCCTGAAGCAGATTCCGGGCCTTCTCGGGCCAATTCCGCAAGCGTCGCTAGATCCAGTGCGAATCGTTGCTGTTCGGCGTTTTCCGCGTCTTCGTTCATTCGGGCGGCTTTGTCTTGCAAAGACGCTGCGATGTGAAGCCTGGTATCGGCTGGCAATGAATCGCAGATGGCGTGCAGCACGGCGGCGACGAGATTGAACGGATCGTCGTTGATTGGGTATGAATTTTGAGTCACGGAGTCCTCTCGTCATGAGTTTTGAAGTTGATGGCCTGGCAGCCGATTTCGATTTTCGCATGGTCTGAGGCTCCCTCTTTTTTGTTGGTGTGGCGTCCGAAGAGACGTCTTTATTTTGGGCTTTCTCGTACCGGCAACTACAGGAAAACAACATGACGGTAATCACCACTAAGCAGATGACGCTTGATTTTCAGCCGGGTTTGGCTGAACGCCATCAGTCTTTGCTGGCCTGTGTCCGTGCTGGCGCCTACTCCCATTCCAACCCGCTGAAGACTATTGCAGCGGACATGGACATGTCGCAGTCGACGCTTTCTCGCAAGCTTGGCGGCGATCCCGATGACCCCCGCAAGTTTTCCGTGGATGACCTTGAGAAGTATCTGGTAGCCACGGGCGACCTGACGCCGGTCTATTTCCTGATCGAGAAGTATTTGCAGGACGAGAAAGCGAAGCAGGATCGAGCGCTTCAAGAGTTGGCGAAGCGTCTGCCTGACGTGCTGGCATTGATCAAGCAGGTGAGCGCAGGAGGGGCAGCTTAATGACTGCTTACATCATGAGCGCCGTCGTGTTTCTGGCCATAGCCATTCCGACGTACTTGGCGCTGCGGGGCGATTGATGGCCGCTCTCTATCGGGAATTTTGCGTCGATCGCCGCGGCGTGCTGCCTAGCATCGTCGCTTTCGTGAAGGCCAACGCGCTCGCCTGCTTTGAGCGGGGCGAACCGATCCGCCTGATCGTCACGAGCGACGAGAAGAAGCGGAATAGCCAACAGAACCGGAAGCTCCACGCGATGCTTCAGGAGATCGCGGATAACGCTTGGTGGAACGGCCGCCAGTACCCGATGGAGTTCTGGAAGGAGTACTACCGCCGGCGCTTCTTGCTTAAGGACGAATACGTAATAGATGGCGGCGAAATCATCCAGGTCTATTGGTCTACCGCCGATATGTCGGTCGGGCACTTTGCAGAACTGATCCAGCGCATTGAGGTCGAGGCCGCGCGCGATTTTGGCATCGATTGGAATCTCTGACCCGATATGAAAGGCCGCTCTCCCACCTCCGCTCAAAAGCATTTCCACGATGACCTGTGCCGTCACATCGGATGTGTCGCGTGCCGTTTCGAGGGCATTTTCAACGATTACGTTTCTTTGCATCACATCGATGGCCGCACGAAGCCGGACGCGCATTGGCTCGTCCTGCCTCTCTGTGGCGGCCATCACCAGGATAACGGGACGGCAGTAGCTGTCCACCCCTACAAGGCTCCTCTTCGAGGAGCGCTACGGCGCGCAGATGGACTTGCTGCGCTGGTGCATCGAGTGGCTACAGCAACGTGACATGAAAGTCCCTGACGGCGCTCTGATCGCTGCCGGGATGCTCCCGGAGGCATCCATTTAGATGGGATACAAGGCTGTCAATTGGGCATTGGCTCAAGACATCAAGCACTCCACGGCGAAATTCGTCCTGGTGGTGATGGCGCATCGTGCCGACGGTACGACTTGGGAGTCGTTCCAGTCCGTTGCTGCCCTTGCGGCCAACACTGGGCAAGACCGCAAAACCGTGATGGCGAACATCGCGAGATTGAAAGATTTGGGTCTGATTTCCGAAACTGGGCGACGTGTCGGGGACACCGGGCAAATCCCCGTTTTCATTTTAAACGGTTCCGAAAACGGGACTGTTGGCGGAAGTGGTAATGACGATGAAGGCAGCTTAAACGATACCGAAAACGGCACCGTTAAAGAGTACCAAAAACGGGATAGTAACGAAAATGTAAACAGTACCGTTTTTCCTTCAAACAGTACCGTTTTTCCCGCTAAACAGTCCCAATTTTCCCATGAAACAGTACCAAAAACGGTACACGGAAAGGTAAAGCAAACAACACCGAAAGGAAGGAAAGGAAAAGCTATAGGTTTCGAACTTCCGGATTGGGTGCCTGCTGATCCGTGGAGAGCATTCGTCGAGATGCGGCAAAAAATCAAGAAGCCTCTGACCGACTACGCCAAGGAACTTGCTGTAGGCGATTTGAAGAAGTTGAGGGATGAAGGGCAGGACGTCGAAGCGGTGATCAACCAGACGGTCTTGAAATCGTGGCAGGGATTTTTCCCGGTCAAGGCCGCAAACGGAACGGTGAGCAAGCATGGGAACTTTGGAAGCCAGGACTATCACGCAGGCATTGGGCCGGATGGGCGTTTCTGACTGGCCTACGGAGTCGCGTACCTGTGTTGAGCACGGCGAATTCAAGTCCACCAAGACCCCAGGCGGTTGGACTGATTGCCCGACCTGCAACGACATTCGGATGCGCGAAGCCGAGGCGGAACGCCAGCGCGTCGAGGCCGCGGAGCGTCGCCAGCAGATCGCAGACAAGCTGCTGGGTCGCGCCGCCATCCCGCCACGATTCGCCGATAGGTCGCTCGAAAGCTACGTTGCATCGACGCCTGGAGCCAAGAATGCCCTCGCCGTGGCCACGGCATACGCGAATGCTTTCGAGGCGATGCTTGCCGACGGCTCGAGCCTGATTTTCTGCGGTGGTGTCGGTACCGGCAAAACACATTTGGCCATCGGCATCGCGCGGCGCGTGATCGATCGAGAAATGGTCGCGGTGTTCACGTCTGTGCTCGGGGCTGTGCGTTCCGTCAAGGAAACATACCGCAAGGGCTCGGATATCTCGGAGGAGCAGGCCATTGATCGCCTGATCGAGCCTGACCTGCTGATTCTGGACGAGGTGGGCGTCCAGTTCGGAAGCGACACCGAAAAAATGATCATGTTCGAGATCATCAATGGGCGCTACGAGGCCGTGAAGCCCACGATCCTGATCAGCAATCTGGCCGTGAAGGAGCTTGAGACCTTCATCGGTGAGCGGGCTTTTGACCGGCTTCGTGAGGGTGGTGGACGTGTGGTGGTGTTCGACTGGCCCAGCCATCGGAAGCAGGCATGAAAAGCCTTTCTCTCGAACTCCCAATGCCGCCGAGCACGAACCGGATTTGGCGCAATGGCCAGGGCAGGAATTACCGTTCTGCTGAGTATATGCGGTTCATCCGCGCGGTCAGCCTTGCGGTGGCCGCTGCCGGCGCGCCGACGTTCGACGACAAACGCCTCGAGGTGCGTATCAGGTTGCATCCGGCAACTCGAGCACGGCAGGACATCGATAACCGTATCAAGGCTTGTCTGGACGCCCTGACGCATGCCGGGGTGATGTTGGATGACTCGCAGGTTGACGTGCTGGTTGTTGACCGTGGGCAGATCGTGAAGGGCGGCAAGTCTGTGGTGACGCTGCAAGTCATCGAGCCGAAGCCGTCGACTATCTATTGAGAGGCTGATATGACCATACGCCATTCATGGAACAAGGAACAGAAGGAGGCGCTCCGGGAAATGTGGAAGCGCAAGGCATCCACCAAGGAGCTGACCGAGTATTTCGGGATAGGGATGAACACCATTTGCAAGCGCGCTCGAATCATGAATCTCGGCACGCGCGGTGGTGAAAGCCAGACGGACATTATCCGCAGGACGCTCGAGAAGCTGAAGCGGGCCACGGCCAAAGACCTGCAAAGGGAAAGCGGGCTAACCCGTAACGGGGTCGATCGGGCTATCGATCGACTTCTGGAAAATGAGGAAGCCTACATCGTGGGCACCAGAAAGGTAAGTGCCGGACGAAGCCATTCAAGCACCGTCGAGGCGCGAGAGTATTCCCTTGTTGATGACGGGGAATGCAGCATCCAAGGGTTTCGGGGTGATGGCGTGCCCCGCGTCAATCGCGTGAAGCACCGTTTCGGAACTGCGCCAATTCCGCCGCGTCATCCGCTCACTGCTGCGCTGTTCGGGAGCGTGTGATGACCGACAAAAAAATGCTGGAACTGGCGGCTAAGGCGGCGGGGATGTTGACTCGTTCTGACAGAACGTCTGTTTGGATTGTGGAGGATGACGGAAGTCCGATCCGACGATGGAACCCACTAATGGACGACGGCGACGCGCTGCGGCTGGCGGTGAAACTAAAAATTCCGCTGCAATTCCCAGACTGGCAAGACGTGGCCAGGACATGGGGCGCTAGAGACAGCAATGAGACCTACGATGAGGCCGCGATTGATAACAACGATGATTTGGCCGCAGCGACCCGCCGCGCCATCGTCCGCGCCGCCGCAGAGATCGGGAAGGCCATGTAATGGACGAACCCCGCGACCAAAAGACCGTAGTGCCGCTCAAGCAACGTCAGCGTGTTCCGCTGCCGCCTGACCTGCGTGTGCCCGCGCTCATGTGCATTGTCGCGTGCTGCGGGCTGATCTTCGCGGGGTGGATCTGCGTGGAACGGTACGTCGTTTGACGAACTGAGCACTTCGCTACGCCGATGCGTACTCGGCCTCTGGCTCCTGAGTTACGGGCAGTCTTACCGGGGAAATGCCATGCGACCACGCAAAACGTTGTTGCCGCTGACGCTTGAAAACATTACCTCAACGCTTGCTCCTGGCAAGCCCTATAGCGCAGATGCTCTTGCGCTTATCTTCGATGCACCAAAGGAAACCATCCGAGATTTCCTTGAATCGGCAGTCGATCAAGGCTCCATGTTCGCCTCCCGCGAGGTGCGCGGATTCCGGCGAAATTACTGGATTCCTGAAATCGGTCAAATGAGTGTGGCAACGCGCCGTCTTCAGCCTGGGGACATGAAAGAACCGCTCACGGGATATGACCCTTGGCGGCTGATGCGTCTTGCGATGGGCATTCGACGCGCTTAATTCGCCATAGAAATTCCCGCTGCTTACCATCTTCGGCATTCACCCGAAGAGAGCGAAGTCTTGCTTACCCGCGAGCAAATCGAGGAGCTGATGCGAGAAGGTGCCGAAGCATTTGAGGTCGGCATGGCCCGCGACAGTTGCCCGTATCCGCTCATGAGTGCTGCATTCGCTACCTGGACACGCGGATATCAAAACGCGGCCTATGGTGCCGCATTCAGTGGAGCAAGCCATGCCTGATGAAGCCGGTAGCGAAACGCCGATGACGGAAACGATTCCGACCGCCGCGCCCGAGGTGCAGCCGACGGGGGAGGCGAGCACGGTAGAAGCTGCAACTGCAACTTCTGCCGAATCTTCTTCGACGAGCATTACCTCCGCGCCTGTGGAATCGGCATCTGAATCCCCAAACGGCAATGCGTCCAGTGCGGACGGCCAACCCGAAAGCGCTATGCCGCCATCTGCGCCGATTGCAGCCTTGGACGTTGGCACATCGCCCATCGCCGCAAGTTCGGCCGATGAGCCGCTTCATTCGCGCATTGCCCAGCATCTGGAAGCCATCTATGAACTGGCGAAACAGCACGTCGAAGCGCCGATCACTACGGTCACCCAGGCTGCCGCCGACCTGAAGGCTCACGCCAGCGACATTCTGCACAAGCTTCACAACGGGATTGCTGTATCCGAAGGTGAGCTGGTGCAGAAGCTCGAAAAACTTATCTCGATGCTGTGATGGGACGCCAGAGCACATTCTCCCAAGAGGTGGCCGACGCTATCTGTGAGCGCGTTGCAGAAGGCGAGCCACT
Source organism: Pandoraea sp. XJJ-1 (assembly GCF_026802345.1). Classification (NCBI taxonomy): domain Bacteria; kingdom Pseudomonadati; phylum Pseudomonadota; class Betaproteobacteria; order Burkholderiales; family Burkholderiaceae; genus Pandoraea; species Pandoraea sp. XJJ-1. The sequence continues at coordinate 3,467,513 of NZ_CP113827.1, read as the reverse complement.
TCGCGCTATCTGCCGTGAGGAGGGGATGCCTGCTTGGCGCACGGTGTATCACTGGACTGAAGATATCCCTGAGTTTGCGGCACACATCGCGCGTGCGAGGGTGATGGGACGCGAGGCGATCTTTGAAGACACGCTGATCATCGCTGACACGCCAGAGGAAGGCGTCGAGACTGAGACCAGTGAGAACGGGGTAAAGGAGCGGCGTGGCGACATGCTTGGGCATCGCAAGCTCAAGATTGAGACGCGCTTCAAGCTGCTGGCCAAGTGGGATCCGAAAAAGTACGGCGAACGACTGCACAACGAGGTTACGGGGGCCGATGGCGCGCCCCTGCAGCAGGTCATTCGGCTGCATATGACGCCAGTCGAGGAACTCCCCGAATGAACGACGAACTCGACCATCTCGATGAGCGCCTAGGGGATTCGCGGAGGCGTCGTGCAGGCTGAAATCGATATCCCCCACAACTGGACGCCGCGCATCTATCAGGGCCGGTTGTGGAATTACCTCGTCTCTGGTGGAAAGCGCGCGATCGACATCGCTCATCGGCGCTGGGGTAAGGATGACGTTTGCCTGCACTGGTCATGCGTGGCTGCGCATGATCGCATTGCTACCTATTGGCATATGCTGCCGATGGCTTCTCAGGCGCGCAAAGCGATCTGGGAAGCAGTTAATCCCCATACCGGCCGTCGTCGCATCGATGAGGCATTCCCGCATGAGTTGCGGGCGAGCACGCGTGAGAACGACATGCTGATCCGCCTGAAGTGCGGTTCAACGTGGCAGGTTCTAGGCTCAGACAACTTCGACAGCTTGGTCGGCTCACCCCCTGCAGGCCTTGTGTTCTCGGAGTGGGCACTGTGCAATCCCGCAGCATGGGCCTATCTCAAGCCGATCCTGGACGAAAACGGCGGCTGGGCCGTGTTCATCACCACGCCGCGCGGTAAGAATCACGCGCATGAGATGTATGAGATGGCGCGCAAGAACCCGAAGTGGTTCGCCGAGGTGTCGAATGTACTGAAGACAGGGCGATTTTCGCGCGATGAACTCGAAGAGATGCGCCTTGAGTACGTCAGCATGTACGGTAAGGACCAGGGCAATGCGATGTTCGCTCAGGAGCTTATGTGCAGCTTCGACGCCGCCGTCTTGGGTGCATATTACGGCGAGGAAATGGCGGATGCCGAGCGAGAGGGGCGCATCGGAAGCGTGCCGCACGACCCTTCCTTGCCCGTATTCACCGCTTGGGACATTGGGCGCACCGACGATACCTCCATCTGGTTCTATCAGGTGGCATGGGGCGAGATTCGCGTCATTGACCACTTCCGTGCCTCTGGCAAAGACCCCATCCATTACGCCGAGGCGTGCCATGGGCGAAAGATCGAGGTCAGCGAATATGGCGTGAATGGCAAGCCGGTGAAATGGACGTTTGGTGCACCCATCCCAGAGAGCGCCCATCGAATCGCCTATCGATATGGACGACACTGGCTGCCGCATGATGCGAAGCCGAAGAGTTTCGCGTCGCTGCGCTCCGGATTGGAGCAATTGCGCGACTTCAACATCAATGCCGCCATCACGCCGAATCTGAGTGTGCAGGATGGCATTCAATCGGCCCGCGCGACACTCAAGCATTGCCACTTCGATGAAGAGCGTTGCAGCTTCGGCATCAAATCGCTCAAGGAATACCACCGCGAGTGGGATAGCGACAAGAAGATGTTCACCGACCATCCGGTGCATGACTGGACCAGCCACGCCGCGGACGCTTTTCGGTATTTGTCTCTCGTCTGGCGAAACCCGGAGTCGGAGAAGCCTGCCGAGAAGCCGCGATTCCTGCACGACATGACGGCCAGTGAGGTGTTCTGGCCTACTCAATCATCCAATTCACCCCAACGGGAGCGCATATGAACCCCGCAGCACCAGCCTATACCTACAAGCAAGTCGCTGCCTCGGGCAACGTCTGCGCGAATGATGGCATTCTCGGAGGCATTTTTGTGAGTGCTGCCAGTGCTACGCCAACCATTACGGTCTACGACGATGCCGGCACCGGCACGGCGACAAAGATCGTCGACACATTCACTCCGACTCCTGGCACCTACTATCCGATGCCCTTCGGTTTCGCCAAGGGACTGAATGTCGTCATCGGGGGAACCGTTTCCGCAACCGTTGGTTACACTCCGGGCTAATAGATCATGAGCGACGCAGGAGCAGCAGCCAATACGGCCACGCCGAGCGATGATTCCGTCACTCGCTGGGTGAAGGAAATAGAGCTATACGAGCAGAAGGCCAGCAAGTGGCAGGAGAAGAGCGAGAAGATCCTGCGCCGCTACAAGGACGAGCGCAATGCGCGTGAGTCCAAGGAGTCGCGCTACAACATCCTCTGGTCGAACATCCAAACGCTGCTGCCGGCACTCTATTCGCGCAATCCGAAGCCAGACTTTCAGCGGCGCTTCCTGGATGCCGATCCAGTAGGCCGCGTGGCATGTGAAGTGCTCGAGCGCGCGACCAGCTTCACGCTGGATAAGGAAGATTTCCACTTGACGGCTCGGCAGTGCGTAACTGATCGCCTGTTGCCAGGGCGTGGCACGGTGTGGGTGCGGTATGTGCCTCATTTCGCCGAGGCCGATGCGGGCAGTTTGGGCACGGAAATGGCGAACGAAGGGCCGCAAATCGATGATGACGCCGACGCCAACGAGCCAGCCCAGAACGTGCAGCAAACGACGTCAGACGGCACGCCCATTGAGGAATTGGAGTATGAGGAAGTCGATATCGACTATGTGCATTGGTCGGACTTCGGGCATACGATCGCTCGCACATGGCAGGAAGTGCGCGCCGTCTGGAGAATCTGCTACCTGACGCGTGCCGAGCTGATCGAACGTTTCGGGCGTGAGATTGGCATACAAGTCCCGCTCGACTACAAGCCGGAAGACCTGAAGGGCCAGGAGGTCACCGAATATCAGCAGAAAGCCCGCATCTATGAGATCTGGGACAAGACGACGAAGCGTGTGACGTGGCTCAGTAAGTCGTTCTCGATGCGCACGCTCGACGAGCGAGCCGACATGCTGGGCCTGCAGAACTTCTTCCCATGCCCGCGCCCCATGTTGCCGAATCTCGCCAACGACAGCGTGATTCCGGTTCCTGACTATACGATGTATCAGGATCAGGCCCACGAACTGGACGACCTTACCACTCGAATTTCGCTTCTGACCGACGCGATTCGGGCCACTGGTGTCTATGATTCGACGGTGCCTGGGTTGCAACATATTCTCGCCGGCGGCTATGACAATAAGCTGGTGGCGGTCGACTCATGGGCTGCATTCGCAGAGAAGGGTGGGCTGAAAGGGGCGATTGAACTGCTCCCCATGACCGATCTGGCGAATACCCTGATATCGCTCTACGACGCCCGCGAGAAGGTCAAGCAGGATCTGTACGAAATCACCGGCATGGCCGACATCATCCGCGGCTCGACTGACCCGAATGAGACCTATGGAGCTCAGCAGATCAAGGCGAATTTTGCGTCGATCCGTCTGGAAGACATGCAGGCCGAGGTGCAGCGATTCGCGCGTGATGTGGTGGTGATGATCGCCGAGGTGCTCGCGAACCAGTTCGACATCAAGACGCTTGCCGAGATTTCGGGCTATCCGCTCATGACGGCGCAGGAAAAGGCGATTGCGCAGCAGATCACGCAGCTCGGCGGTGATCTGCCAGACGACATGGACAAGCCTTTTCTTGAGCCGACGTGGGAAGAGGTCGAGCAGTTGCTGCATGACGCGAATATGCGGCATTTCCGCCTCGATATTGAGACTGATTCCACGCTCAAGATGGATCAGGTTCAGGAAAAGTCGGACCGCACCGAGTTCCTCTCGGCAATCGGCGACTTCCTGAAGTCTGCGGAAGGAGCTGACCCTGCGCTGATGCCGTTGTTAGGCCAATTGCTCATGTTTGCGGTTCGCGCCTTCCCGGTTGGCAAGCAGATGGAATCTTGCCTACAGGAAACGGTCGATGCGCTTCAGAAGCGTGCAAAGCAGGCTCAGGATAGCCCTCCGCCGAACCCTGAGCAGGTCAAGGCACAGGCGCAAATCCAAATCGCGCAGGGCAAGAATCAGAGCGATTTGCAGCAAAACCTTGCCGAGATTGCTGCACGAGAGCGCGCTCAGCAGGCCGACCGACAAGCCGAGGCTCAGGCAGATGCTCAAGAGCGCCAGATGCAAATGATCGCTGACCGCGCGAAAATGCAGATGGAATCGCAGCTTCAGCAGATGCGCGCGGCACAGGATGATGCAATGGAACGCCAGCGGATGATGTTCGAAGGCCAGATGAAGATCCTGCTCGCGCGTATTGACGCGGCGACCAAGGTAGAGACTGCAGAGATAACCGCCGGCGCTACCGTCGATGCAGCGCAAATCAGTGCGGCAAATGCTGCCGTCAGTTCGGAGGGGTAACCATGCCTATCTATGCCCTGCAATGCCAGTCTAAATGCGGCCACGAAGAAGATATCTACCGTTCGATTGCCGAGCGCGACCGAGATCTGCCGTTGTGCTGCGGTGCCCATATGATCCGCAAGATCGTGGCTCCTATGGTCGCGCCCGATATCAGCGCCTATCAGGCCATTGCCGTGGATGTTGCGACCGGGAAAGCCCCGGTCATCAATAGCCGCAGCGCGCACCGAGACTTCCTGAAGCGCAACGGCTATACCGAGGTTGGAAACGAGCGCGTCGGTCGCCAGCAGGGCGAAGTCCGAGGCGATTTCAATGTGCGCGGCGATCTGACGAAGGCCACGCGCGAAGTCTTGGGGAAACAGAAATGATCGGTGCATTCCTTCCGCGTCTGATGGCGCTTTTGCAGAAAACGCAAGCCCAGGCTATGCAAGCTCAGATGGCCCAACATGCTCAAGCTATGCAGCAGATGCAGTCCCCCAGCGCGCCTCAGGCTCAGGGACAGGGCATGGCGCCGCAACCGATGGCGCCTCATCCGGCTATTGCGCCGCAAGGTGCAATGCCTGGGCCCGGTATTGCAATTCCGCCCCACGTTGCCTAATATGCTTCCATGCCTTTCATTAAGGCACCTCACGCATGGCGATTGGATGGTGGGACTGGCCGACCTTGAATCGGTGCAGCACCGTTCGACAAACCGCATTGGGCGAGTCCAAAGGGCTGTGACATGGCCAGCCACGCCGCTTTGCAGGTGTCGTAGACAGTCGCCAGCCGTGAGAGTGGAAATCCTTAGCGGCGCGTAGCCGTGAAAAGCCCGAGATAGGTGCGGGCACTCTCATCCAAATACTGGTGTGGCCTGAGTATGCCGGGAATGCCTCACCCGGAAGTCGTACAGCAGGCCATCAACCTTCTGCGCGCATCCTAAATCAACCGCCTCCGGGCGGTTTTTCTTTGTTACTCCCATTTGCTCCAAAAATTCCCGCTGCATAGCATGCTGTTCATGCAAATCAGCGGGGATATCAAATGCAAGTCGATAACGGTCAGCAGGGCGAAGTGGAGCAAGTCAACCAGACGGCCGAGCTTTCCTTGCGCGAAGAGCTTGCAAAGAACCTCGCCGATCTGAAGGGCGACACCGGTGGCGATGAGGTTGCCGCATCGGGCAAGACAACCACGAGCGCTGAGAGCGCCGCTACCGGCGAACCCGTCGCCGCCAAGACACCCACTGAAGGAAGTCAGCAGACTACCGAGGGTGAGCAAAGCGCGACTGCGACTGCCGATACGCAGAAGACCAAAGCCCCACAATCCTGGAGTGCTGCCGAGCGCGCGCATTGGGAGAAAATCCCCCCCGAAGCCCAGGCCGTGATCGCACGCCGCGAAGAAGAAGCCCACAAGGGCATTACGACCTTGGGCCAAGACGCTTCCTTCGGTAAGAAACTCAAGGATGTGATCGCCCCGTATTTGCCGATCATTCGCGCCGAAGGTGGCGACGAAGCCGGCGCAGTGCGGGACCTACTCCAAACTGCCTATGTGCTGCGCACTGCGACGCCCGAACAGAAGGTCGGGTTGTTCCGGCAACTCGCGGGGCAGTTTGGAGTGGATTTACACGCTGCTGCCCAGGCCGCGCCGCAGGTAGACCCCGAAATGCAAGCACTCCGTCAGGAGCTTGCGCAAGTGAAGGGCCATCTCGTCTCGACTGAGCAGCAGCAACATCAGCATGTTGAGGGGCAGGCACAAGCCATTATCGACGCCTTCGCTGCAGACCCGAAAAACGAGTTCTACGAACAAGTAAAGCCCTATATGGGCCAGTTGCTTGTCGGTGGGCTTGCCAAGGATATGCAAGAGGCATACGAGATGGCATGCCACGCAAACCCCAATGTTCGTTCCACAATTCTGAGCCGCCAAACGGCGGATGCAGAGGCGAAGCGAGCAGCCGAGGCGAAAGCCAAAGCTGATGCGAAGCGTCGGGCAGGAGGCTCGATCAGCGGATCTCCGGCATCACCTGTGACTACCGGGACCACCGCCAATCCAAACCTTTCCCTACGCGATGAGCTGCGCGCGAATTTTCGCGCTGTGACTTCTTCGTAACTCGTTTGGAGCCTAAATCATGGGACTGCAAAACCCGTCAAGCACGTTGACGGAAATCGTTACCACTACCCTGCGTAATCGCACGGGCAAGCTGGCTGACAACGTGACCAAAAACAACGCCCTGCTATATCGCCTGCGTCGCAAAGGCAATGTGAAGCCCGTCTCTGGCGGCCGGACCATTGTCCAAGAACTTGAATACGCCGAAAACGGCACGTTCAAGCGCTACTCGGGCTATGAAGCGTTGAATATCTCGCCGTCGGATGTGTTCACGGGTGCCGAGTTCAACTATGCGCAGGCCGCCGTGGCGGTGTCAATCTCGGGTCTGGAGCAACTCCAGAACAACGGCGAAGACGCGATCATCGATCTGCTCGAAAGTCGCATCAAGAACGCCGAGAAGACGCTCGTCAACAACATCGCGCTCGACTGCTACTCCGACGGCACTGCCGACGGTGGCCGTCAAATCGGTGGCCTCGCGCTGCTGGTTTCGACCACGCCGAGCACGGGCGTTGTGGGCGGGATCGACGCTTCGACCACCATCGGCGCTTTTTGGCGCAACACGAAGTTCTCGGCGGTTACGGATGGCGGCGGCGCAGCTACGTCGGCGAACATCCAGTCGTACATGAACCGCGTGTACGTCCAACAGGTTCGCGGCACCGACCGGCCGGATCTGATCATCGCCGACAACAACTACTTCCGGCTGTATCTGGAGTCGTTGCAGGCGATCCAGCGCATCACATCGAACGAAATGGGCGAAGCGGGCTTCGACTCGCTGAAGTACATGAATTCGGACGTGGTGCTCGACGGCGGCTTCGGCGGAGGTGCGCCGGCCAATACGATGAACTTCCTGAACACGGACTACATCTATTTCCGCCCGCACGTCGACCGCAACTTCGCCCCGATCGGTGACGATCGGTTTGCCGTCAACCAGGACGCGATGGTCAAGCTCGTCGGTTTCGCCGGCAACATGACCGTTTCCAATCGCCGTCTACAAGCCGTCCTGACGGCGTAAGGAGAAGATCATGGCTTTCATTGCATACGATCCCCTTCTCGGCGTCGTCAAGTTGACCGATGTCGACACCGTCGGCCCCGGCCCGCTCAATCTCGTTGCTGGTTCGGGCGCAGGGCGTCAATCATTCTCGTTCGAGAGCATCCGTGGCTATGATGCCAATCTCGGCGGCGGCGAATTCGTTTTCGCTCAGGCTGGGGGCACGATTGCGGCTGGCACCGTCTGTCAGTTCAATGAGTCGATCGTCAGCGGCGCTATCGTCGACACGGCTGTTGCATGGGCAGGCACTGCGAACAGCGGGGATGTTCTCGGCGTGGCAATGGCTGCATTGACCGTCGGTCAGTGGGGCTGGTTCCAGGTCGGCGGCCACGCCATCGTGACGTGCCAGGGTGCGCCGGTCGCCGGAAACCCGGTGTATTGGCAGGCGGCGGGCGTTGTTAGCCCGACGGCGGTCGCTGGCAAGCAGATGGAGGGCGCAAAGTTCTCGACAGCGCCGGCCGTCACGCTTGGCACGGGCGCTGCGGCAATCGTGCTCTCCGCTACTCAAGCCGTCCTGCTTCTGAACCGCCCGAGCGCCCAAGGCGCAATCACCTAACCAACCGAGGGGCCGGGCGCCCCTCTTTTCGGAGATTCACCATCATGGATTTTGCACAGGCGAAAGTCGTCGAGCAAGGCAACCAGCTTCACGTCGTGCACGGCGACGACAGCAGACTTTATGTGGAATTCACGATGGAGGCGATCCACCAGACCGCCGAGTCCGAAAAGCAGGGGCGCCCGATTTTCAAGGATGTGCCGCACATTCAGATCCATTTTCCCGGCGATCGTACGAAAAAAATCTTCCGCCCGGTGAAGATGGAAGATGACATGCAAGGGCCGGCCGATCCGCGGCGCTTCCCGAAGCAATGGAGCGCATTCGAAGCCCAGCGTGAGCAAGTGCAGGACGGCACGCCGATCGAGCAGTGGGGGCCGATTACGAAGTCCCAGGCGATGGAACTCAAGTCCATGCATATCCACACGGTGGAGCAGCTCGCCGGCATCGCAGACAGCAACCTCACATGGCTCGGTGCCCGCCAATTGCGCGACAAGGCGGAGGCGTGGTTGAAGCAGGCCGACAACGGCAAGGAGGCCATGCGCCTGCAAGCCGAAAACGATCAATTGCGCGAGGACATGGCATTGCTGCAACAGCAAATGCGTGATCTCGCCGCGCGCGTCGAAGGGCATGTCGAGCACGACAAAGAAGCTGCTGCTTCGAAGAAATCCTCGAAGTAAGCCGGCGCCATGACCCAGCCCATTACCTCCGCGAATCAAAAAACGCTCCTGAAGATTATCCAGGAGGTGATGGGCGACTTCGGTCTGCCTAAGCCCAATACAGTCATTGGCAACACCGACAAGACGGTAAGCCAACTGCTGGTCCATGCTACGCGCGTCGGTGAAGACCTCGCGGCGCGCGGGTCCATGAACGAAGGCTGGCCGGTTCTGCGCAAGGAATATAAGTTCAACCTTGTCGGCTATGGCGGATACACAGGAAACACAACTGCTGGCAGTAATGTGATTGCCAGCATGCCGTCGGTGTCTAACATCACGGTCGGCATGATCGCGACGAGCACAGCTCTTCCCTATGGCGCCGCGGTAACAGCAGTCGGCGCGAATAGCGTGACGCTTGACTCCAATGCACTCACTACTGCGGTCGGTGCAACCTTCTCGTTTGGCAACGAGAGCTATGCGATCCCGGCAGATTGTGATCACTTCATCACCCAGACGGGATGGGATCGGTCATTCCGCTGGCAACTGGTGGGTCCGCTTTCGCCGCAAGAATGGCAGGTGCTGAAGTCCGGTATCAGCCCGACCGGGCCACGGCTCCGGTACCGCATCATGGACGGGATGATCTTCGTCAATCCGGTGCCGGCGTCGCTCGACAATCTCGTGATCGAGTACTACTCGACGGGATGGTGCCAGTCTGCGGCTGGCGTATCCCAGACTGCGTGGGCAGCCGATACGGACACGCCCACATTGCAGGACCGGCTTTTTATCCTTGGCATCATCGCGCGTTTCCTGAACCGCAAGGGACTCGATTCGAGTGTGGCACAGCGCGAATATGAGGATGCCGTTGAAGCCGCCGTCGGCCGGGCAGGTGGAGCGCGTGTTCTACCATTGAATGCTCGAGCAGAACCTCCGATTCTCCTTGGAAGCGCGAACGTGCCGGATACCGGCTATGGCTCCTGATATGCGAAGCCCGGTCAATCGCTCCGCACGCGTCCAGATCGAGGCTATTCCTCCCTGCGTAGGTGGGCTTAATACGCTCGACGCCGTGGCGAACATGCCGGCCACGGACGCTATCATCCTCGACAACTACTTCCCGGGCACTGCCGACGTACCCCTGCGTTTAGGGTATCAGCTCTGGGGTTCCGGGATCACCGGCAATGTCGAGACGCTCGCCTCGTACAATTCTGGCACGACGAAGAAGCTATTCGCGGTGGTCGGCGGCAGCGTCTATGACGTGACGGCCAATGCTGCGGTAGGAGCACCGGTCGTAACGGGCCTAACGAACTCGCGCTGGCAATGGGTCAACTTCAGCAACGCCGGCGCCACGTTTCTTGTGATGGTCAACGGCATCGACCCGCCGCTACTCTACAACGGCACGACGTGGCAGTCGATCACCCAGCTATCAACCCCGATTGCAATCACTGGCGTCAATCCGAGCACGTTTGTGCATGTGCAGGTTTTTGCCAAGCGCCTCTGGTTCACGCAAATCAACAGCATGCAGTCGTACTACCTGCCAGTGGGGCAGGTGGGCGGCGCAGCTACGCTATTTGACGTTGGCCCCGAGACGATATTGGGTGGCTATCTGATGGGAATCGCGACCTGGAATATCGACAATTCGGCTGGACTGAACCCTTACATCATCTTCGTCACGTCGATGGGCGAAGCCATCGTATATCAGGGGTCTGACCCCTCGCAATCATCGAGTTTTGGAATTTCTGCGCGTTTTAGGATCGGCGCGCCGGTCGGCCGCCGTTTCTTCGAAAAGTTGGGCTCTGACGTGGTGTTCATTGGGGCGGACGGTCTGACGCCACTCAGCAAAGCGTTGTTGACAGATCGTGCCGAGCGCGATATCACGCTCACCGAAAAGATCAGCCCGACGGTGAACGCCGATGTAATGGCCTATCGCGGCAACTTCGGCTGGCAGGCGACGCTCTACCCAGACGGAAACAAGCTACTTATCAACGTCCCGACGCAGGAAGACTTGACCTCATATCAGTACGTGATGAACACCATCACGAAAGCATGGTGTCGCTTCACTGGCTGGAATGCCTTCTGTTTTGTCTATTTCAACGGCGCGCTCTACATGGGCGGCGCGAATTTTATCGCCCAGGCGGACATTGGCAATGACGACGGCGGCAATGCGATCAACAGTGACATCAAGCCGGCGTTCAATTACTTTGGAATGCGCGGGCAGGAGAAGTATTTCCACATGATGCGCCCAGTGTTCCTGACGAACGCCGCCTTTACCCCGCAGATTGACCTCTCGGTGGACTTCAGTAACGCGCTTCCTACCTCTTCGCCGACCTTCTCCGCAGGTGCAGTCACGCCTTGGGATACGACGCCTTGGGATACGGTTCCGTGGGGTGGGAATCAGACCGTGCAGACCGATTGGGAAAGCATTGACGGAAATGGGTATGCGGCCACGTATCGGATGCGCGCGCAGACCAAGAGCATCCAATATTCGATCCAATCGGTCGATTTCATGTTCGAGCAGAAGCTAACGCCAACACTTTGATTTTCCCGCTGCTTAGAATCAACGCTTAGATTTTCCATCTTCATGCACGCGGCCCGCGATGGGCCTCGGTAAAAGGTGCGCAAGGCAAGACGCGCGCCCTCCGTGCATCCGGCTTTGCGCATCAGGAGTCATCCGATGAAGCGCATCGTCTGGGACCAACCCGAACGAGTCATGCAGTTTGTCGCCGAACGCACTGGCGAGGCCGCATATCGCGATTACACCGCCATCGGCCTTGAGCGCGATGGCGAGCTGGTCGCGGGCGTCGTTTATCAGATGCACACGGGGCCTGCGGTGCTCACCCATATCGCCTCAGACGGAACCCGCGCGTGGCTCACGCCGGCCTACCTCGGGGCAATTTTCCGCTATCCGTTCTTGCAGCTTGGATGCAACCGGATTACCGCCATTGTGCGGGCCGACAACGCGGACTCGTTGAGGTTCGTTGAACACCTTGGTTTTGAGCGCGAAGGGGTTATGCGTCAAGCGGAGCGCGACGGCACCGATCTGATTATCTTTGGCATGCTCAAGGGCGAATGCCGCTTCATCGAGGGAAGACACCATGCGGCACTCCTCCGAGCTGCCTGACCTGCCGCTTCGAGCGTTCAAGAAGGCACTTTTCGCCAACCGCCCGGTAACGCTTGAGGGTAAGGGTGGCGGCGACGCACCTCAAGCGCCAGATCCGTATGTGGTGGCAAACGCAACCACGCAGACCAATCAGGCGACGGCGGCTTATAACAAAGCGCTGAATCTGAACAATTCGAGCGGCCCATTTGGCTCGCAGCAATCGAACGTCACGGGCATAGATCCCATTACTGGCGCCCCGATCTACAACACGAATATCAGCGCCAGCGCACCTTTGCAAGGGCTGATTAATTCGTCGTTGGGGGCTGCTGGGAATTCCAATAATGTACTGAATGGCGCGATGTTCGGGCTTGGCGGCCTGTCTAGCCAGATCAGCCCGACGGCGGCTCAGGATGCAAACCAGCAGGGACGGCAGGCTGCTTATGCTGCGCAGACGCAATATCTCGATCCCCGGTTCTCGCAGGAGCAGACGAGCCTTGAGTCGCAATTGGCGAATCAAGGGCTGACACCGGGTTCTCAGGCGTATGACAACGCCATGAAGAACTTCAACCTGTCGAAAAATCAAGCGTACAGCGATGCTGGGAACCAGTCGATTCTCACCGGCTCGCAGATCGGCACGCAGATGCTCCAGAACCAACTCGCCACTGTCGGCCAGCAGGCCAATTTGTATGGCCAACAGGCGTCGCTCTCGCAGCTTCCGTATTCGCAGCTTTCGTCTCTAGCTGGCCTGATTCCAGGAAACTCCGGCACCGCGCAATCGGCTGCGTCGCCGGCGAATATCGCGCAGTCGTTCCAGAACCAGTATCAGGGCCAGCTCAATAGCTACAACTCGGACGTTGCATCGCAGAACTCGACGACAAGTGGCCTATTTGGGCTAGGTAGTGCTGGTTTGATGATGGGGGCAATGGCGCTATGAGCACCAAAGCCCTCGCATTCTCAGGCGGCAAAGACTCGCTGGCTTGCTGGCTTCTCTGCCGGGATGAAGATCCCTACGTGATTTGGGTGAATACCGGGAAGGCATATCCGGAGACTCTTAAGCTCGTTGAGCTTGTGCGCGCGCAAACGGACAAATTCATCGAGGTGAAAACCGATCAGGCAGCGCAAAACGAGTTGCATGGACTGCCTTCCGAGATCGTGCCGATCGATTGGACATCGGACGGTATGCAGATTACCGGTGACAAGCCGGTACGAATCCAGAGCTATTTGCAATGCTGCTGGCAGAACATCTCCGGCCCGCTGCACGACGCCGCGAAAAAGTTGGGCGTCGAATTCCTGATTCGTGGGCAGCGAAGCGATGAGCATCATAAATCGCCCTCGCGTGATGGGAGCGTCGTCGACGGAATCACCTACCTTCAGCCGATCGAGCAGTGGACCCGCGAGCAGGTGCTTGATTTCATTTCTGAGCACATGGACGTACCTGAGCACTTTGTTCTAGATCACTCGTCGATGGATTGCTACGACTGCACGGCATTTCTCGGGCAATCAATTGACCGGGCCGAATGGTCCCGCGTGCGCTGGCCGGAATTACATCGGGCGCACATTCGACGTCTGGAGCAAGTGGCGCAAGCCGTGCTTCCGAGCATCGGCGCACTGAATACTCTTCTGAAGGGAGCCTGACATGAGCCTCTTCAATCTTGGCGGCGGCGATATGGGGATGTCGTACGGCCCTACGCCGACGGGACTTTTTAGCGGACTGAATCAGATGGCGAACGCGACGCCGACGCCGGACTTGTCGGCTTCGTCAGGGGGAGACATGAATCCGATGCTCGCGGCGATGATGATGAGTTACGCGCTCTCGGGTGGCGGCCAGGGCGCGCAGCCTGCCCAGCAAGCCCAATTCGCCCAATATGCAGATCCGCAAGCGACGTTGTTGCCTGGGCCATCCACGCCTAACAACGCATTGCTCGGCCACGTGCTGATGCGAGGAGGGTATTGATATGGCTGGCCAAATCCTTGGTGGTCAAGGGATATTGTCGAATCCGCTGATCGCAACGCTGTCGCCCGACCAGCAGCAGAATCTTGTGCAGTTGCAGCAACGGCAGGCCATCGGGCAAGCCATGCTTGCGCAAGGGATGACGCCGCTCGATACCAGCAACGCGCAGGTCGGCGGTATGGCATATCACGTCAGCCCGCTCAACGGCTTCGCAAAGCTCCTGCAAGCCTATGTAGGCAACAAGCTGTCGATGGATTCGATGGGCCAGCAAGCTGGATTGATGAGCCAGATGGTTGGAAAGCCATTCTTAGGTGGAGACAATACTCAAGCTCAATCTACTGATTCTGGCGGGGGGCCCACCGTATCACTGCCGCCATCAAGCGCCAACGACACTGCGCCCATGCAAGGCGTTTCGGCAGGTTTGGGGCTGAATACGCCGACGCCGATCCAACTCGGGCAGGCTATGGGCGGCCAACAGCCTGCTGCCCATTACGGCCCCATGACGCTTCCCGGCAAGACTCCTCAAGAGTCGATGCAGATTTTCGCAATGGTTGGGCCGGACGCTTACAGTCGGATGCTCACCCAATGGGCTGCGCCGACGGATGCGACGCGTATGGCGCTCGCTGCTGGCCAAGACACGGCCCAAGCCAATGCAGGCGCACTGTTCAAGAACAACTATGTGGCGCCAAATCAGGGAACACCTGGAACCGTAGCGCGTGATCCTCGCACCAATATGCCGCTCTATTACTCGCCTGACGTGCCGAAGGGCGCACAGCCGGTATTTGGTGCTTCGGGTAACTTGGCGGGCGTGGCCCCGATGCAAGGTTCTGCCGCGGCGATTGCAAATGCAGCCGGTGCGGAAGCCCGTGGCCGGGCACAGTATGAACTGCACGACACATTCAACCCGACAACCAACACGCCCACGGTAGACACGGTATTCAATATTGCGAACCGCGCGAACGGAACCGGCCAAGGCGTCCAGACCGCTCCCGCACTCGGTGCGACGCCAGCGGCAAATGCGATGGCCGAGGGTGCCGCGAAGCAGGGCCTTTCACTGCAACAGCAAGCCGAGGGCGCGCCGATGCGCAAGTCCTACCTTGAGCAGATGGACAATGCACTTGGCCAGTTCGCCGGCGGCAAGGGGGCCGACTGGTCGCTTTATACGAAGTCGATGATCAACCGCACGCTGCCGACCGGCATGCAGCCGTTCGACCCAAAGAGTATCTCCAGCCAGGAAGATTTCAATAAGCAGTCGACGCAGTACGCGCTGCAGCAGTTCCAGACGCTCGGGTCGGCCGGTTCCGACAACTCGATGCAAACGACGTTGCACGCGAATCCGAACCAGCTCCTGTCGAACCTAGGCAACCATCAAATCATCCAATTGCTCAAGGGCAACGAGGATGCGATTGACGTCAAGAATCGCGCCTATCAGCAGTGGCTCTCGCAAGGTAATTCGCCGAAGGACTACGGCCAATTCCAGACGCAGTTCAATCATCGATTTGATCCGCGCATCTTCCAGTCGGTATACATGGCGCCAGACGAGCGCGGGCAACTCGTTAAGGGCATGACGGCGGCCGAGCAGCAAGCGTTCCGTCAGAAGTACAACTACGCCGTGCAAAACGGCTGGATCCCTGACCCGCGCGGAGGCCAGTAATGCCGACACAGGTTCAGAGCTTCGTTAGCCAGTACGCGCCGCTCGCCGCGCAGGTAGGTCAGCAGATCGGCGTGACGCCGGACGTTGTGCTCGGCCATTGGGGCGAGGAAACGGGATGGGGCAAGTCGATCATCCCGGGCACGAACAACCTCGGCAACATCAAGGGGCAAGGCATCGGAGCGACCGACAACATGACGGGTGCCACCGACCAATATCAGGCATTCGATTCCCCCGATGCATTCGGCTCCGGATTCGCGAGTTTAATAGCCAAGCACTATCCGGGCGCAGTCGGTACCGGCAGTGATGCGCAGGCTTATGCGACCGCATTGCAGAAAGGCGGCTATGCACAGGACCCGAACTACGCCTCGAAGCTAACGGGCGCGGTTGCGACCGTACGCAAGTTAGGCGACGTCCTCGCCTCGGCGATCTCCGGCTCTGTGCGCGCGAATGAGTTGACATCGGCGCAGCACGGTCAGCCTGGCGCCAGCAATGATCCATTCTCGGCTGCGTTTCTCGGGACGCAGGCAGTTTCGCAGCCCCCGGCTGCTACACAGGCGTCGAGCCCTCCGCAACCCACCAGCGCTCCGGGCAATGATCCGTTCTCTGCTGCATTCGGTCCGGCGTCGTCAGCGCCGTCGCCTGAGAAGGTTATCGCCCCGCCGCCCTCACCGGTCGCATCCATCACCGCCGGCCAGCGCATCAGTCAAGGGCTTCTCGATCCGATGAACGCGGGGGCTCAGCTGCTCACGCACACGCTCCCCGGCGCGGTTGTCAATGCAGTGAACCACGGAACGCAGTGGGTCAATAATCAGCCGGTCATAGGTCCGATTACGAAGGCGCTCGGCATGGTGCCGGCTACTTCCCAGCAGATCGACGCCTCTATCTCGAATCAAGAGGAGCAGTATCAGGCCGCGCGCAAGGCTGCCGGGCAGGACGGCGTCGACTGGCTGCGCCTCGGCGGAAACGTCGTCAGCCCCGTCACGATAGGCGCCGCGATGCTTTCGCCGGCAGCCGGCGCGACGGCTGGCATCGGCGGATTGGCGGCGGCAGGCGCGGGTGCCGGGGTCGTCGGTGGCGCGCTGCAACCTGTCACGCAGGATGCGGATACGCGCTTCTCCGGCCAGAAGCTCGGCCAGATGCTCGTCGGTGCGGGAACCGGCGCCGTCGCAACGCCGATCATGTCGAAAGTCATTGCGCCGCTCATATCGAAGGTCGCCGGTTATGTGTCGAATGCGGTCGGCGGCTCGTCGGGTGGTATGGCTGGCATGCAGGCAGCCGCGCAAACCGATCAGATGATCAGTCAGGCGCTGAAGGAAACCGGCCAAACGATCGCGGACGTGCCGGCTAGTCAGCTCGCAAACCTGCGCGCGACTGTTACAAATGCGCTCAAGAACGGTCAGCAGCTTGATCCGGCGGCGCTCATGCGCAATGCCGATTTCGAAGCTGTCGGTATCCCGCCGACGCTTGGCCAGATTACGCGCGATCCGGCGCAGTTCGCTGCCGAGCGCAATCTGCGCGGTATCGAAGGTGTCGGCGATCCCCTGCTGCAGAGGTTCAATTCGCAAAACCAAGCGCTCCAAAAAGGCATTTCCAACTTCGGCGGCAATCAGGCGCTCGAATCGTATCCGGCCGGCAAGATGCTCAGCGGCTCGCTCGCAGACGCTGACGAGACGATGCGCAAGGGGGTGACGGCGGCTTATCAAACCGCGCGTGCTTCATCGGGCGTCAACGATACGGTGCCCCTATCAGGCATTGCCCAGGACTACGCGACGATCCTGAACAACTACGCGGAGAAGGTGCCGGGCGGAGTGCGCAACGCGTTTGAGCAATATGGACTGCTCGGGGGCGCGCAGCGCAAGGTATTTGGCATCGGAGACGCTGAAAACCTCTTGAAGGTGATTAATGCGAACCGAAGCAACGATCCGGCCACGAACAGCGCGCTCGGCGAACTGTCAACGTCGGTCAAGAACGCGATATTGCAAGCTGATGATCAAGGCGGCGTCTTTGCAGCCCCGCGCGCTCTCGCCGCTCAACGGTTCGCCTTGCACGACGCAGTGCCGGCGCTGAACGCGGCTGCGCAGGGTACGGTCGCGCCCGATGACTTCGTGCAGCGCTTCATCATCAACGGCAATACGGAAGAGGTGCAAGGCCTCGCGAAACTGCTCGATCCGCAGTCGTTCCAGCAAGCGCGTGCGCAGATCGGGGCGAAGCTGCAAAACGCGGCGTTCGGCCAGAATGCAGCGGGGGACAAGATTTTCACGCCGGAACGCTATTCGAAAGCGCTATCCGATCTCGGCACTGACAAGCTAGGGGCCTTTTTCGGACCGCAAGAAATCGCGCAAATGCATGCCTTCGGGCGCGTGGGCGCCTACATAAATTCGACGCCGTCAGCCGCGGCCGTCAATACCTCGAATACGAGTTCGGCGATTCTTTCGGCGCTCGGCAAGGGTGCTCTCGGACTCTTCCACGTAGTCCCAGGTGGCAGCCTCGCCACGGGTGCCATCACGAAGGGGATGCAGGGAGCGACGAACGCGCGCGCAGTAGGCGAAGCACTGGCGGCACAGGTACCCCAGACGGCGACCCCCATGAATCCAGCGCAAGCGGCGCTTCTGGGCCGCCTGCTCTCTGGCGGCGGCCTTGCGGCGGGCATAGCGGCTGCGCCGCGCTAGGTCAAACACGATGCCCCAGAACGATATGCCAACAGCCATCGCAACTGCACCCAGATATTCCATAGGGGATCACCATGCCATTTAACGGAAGCGGCCTGTTCAATTTGCTATACAACTGGCAAAACGACGCGGCCCAGAATCTTAATATTAGCTCATCCCGGATGCAAAATCAGGATGCGGATATTGCCTCGGGCCTTTCCGATTGCATCACGAAGGATGGCCAGACGACGCCGACCGCGAACCTTCCGATGGGTGGCTTCCGGCACCTGAACGTCGCGAATGCAGTAGGGCGTGGCGAATATGCGGCTGTCGGGCAAGTGCAGGATTCTGCGTTCACCCTTCTGGGCAGCATCGCCGGCACCGACACAATCACGGGCACACTTTCTCCGGCGATCACGGCCTATGCCGCTGGACAGCGCTTTGATTTCATTTCTGCTGGCACCAATACGACGACCGCCGTCACATTGAATATCAATGGGCTGGGAGCAAAAAGCATCACAAAAAGTATCACTAGCGCTTTAGCTATCGGTGATATGCCGAAAGCAGGTGCGCGGGTCAGTGTTTTCTACGACGGCACCAGATTTCAGCTCGCACAGGTTGATTTGGGAAGTGTCGTTACGCTTCCTGCCGGGCAGACAAACGCGCTTCTTTTTGCCGTTGATTCCGGAGCGGCCAATGCCGCTGTAGCGGATTACTACCCAGCAATTAGCGCTCTCGTTGATGGCATGGTTTTGTGGTTTAAGGCGAAAGCCGCGAATACCGGAGCGGCCACGATCAATGTCAATAGCCTGGGTGTACAAAGCATTGTCGGCCTGAATCTATCGGCATTGCAGGGTGGCGAAATTGTTGCCGGCGGCCAATGCGGGATTATGTGGAGCGCAGCTCTTGGCGTTTTCATTTTGTTTTCCTCCGGCGGCGGAAATTTACAAATTCCTGCCGCGACCAAAAGCAATCACGCTATCAATCGCTCTCAAGCGCTAGGGGTCGGTCAGACGTGGTCTGATCAAACAGCAAATAGGGCAATTGGTACTGTTTATACAAACAATGGAAATGCTCCTATTCAAGTGATTGTGTGCGCCTATAGCACTCAGGCCGTTGCCGCTAATATAAGTATTGCTATTAATGGCTCGCTGACTATTGGTGAAATTGCGACAAATCAAAACAATGGGTCGTCATACCAAGCTTTTCGTAATTCATTTAGTTTTATCGTGCCCCCTGGTGCTACCTACGTCGTATCGAATGCTTCCAGCGTTTCCATAATTGCGAGCTGGTTAGAACTCAGCTAATCATAGATTTAAAGGAAAATTATGCTCACCAAAACTGCCGCCGTTTTCGCCCCTTTCGCCGTCGAATCCAGCGTTGTCAATTTCAACGGTCGGCTGATCATCCTGTACGTGCCACGCACGCCCGCGCAGGCCGACACGCTGGTCATCCGCGACTTCATCACCGGTGAGACGATCGGCACGGTGCCGGCACAGAGCATGTCGCTCGGCTGTGCGCTGGTGGTCGGCACCGCGCCGAACCAGACCTTGCATTACTGGGGGACGCGCGATGTAGGCGCCCCCGGCAACAGCATCTGGCACATGGAGACGACTGACCTCGCAACATGGTCAACTCCGGATCAGACATGGGTGGTTGGCGATCCGCGTCAGAAGATTTTCAATACCTCTGTGTGTTTCGATCCCGATGCCAATCGCTATGTGATGGCATACGAGACTTCGGAGCCATATTACGGATACACGGACTTCAACGTCCGTTGGTTTGTCTCGACCGATCTCGTTACGTGGGCTCCCTACGGCAACGTGTTCGGCTCAGATCGCTATGTTGCATGCCCACGCATTGACTACGCGAACGGGTACTACTACATGCATTACCTCGTCGTGGAATCGGGTGTCTTCAAGACCCGCGTGGCACGCGCAACCGATCCGTCTGGAACATGGACGGAATCGACTAAATATGCGTTGACGCCGACGCTGCCGGATGAGCTTTCCAACACGTCAGATATCGATTTCTGCGAAATGGGAGGCAACCTTTACTTTGCCTATGCCGCAGGTGATCAAGGCGCTGGCGCAACGAACGCAATGGACTTGAAGCAGGCGTTCGCCTACGGATCGAAAGCGGCATATCTGGCGTCATTCTTCTGACTATGAAGCGCTACCTGCTCAACTGGCTGATCTGGCTCGATGCGGGCCTCAATACACTGACCGGTGGTGATCCGCTGGAAACGATGAGTTCGCGCGCCGGTAAAGCGCAGAACGAGGGAAAACAGTGGGGGTGCTATCTCTGCCGCTTCCTCAGCCTGTTCCAAAAAGACCATTGCCAGAAATCCATCGACAACTCAGACGGACAACGCGCCGTCATTCCAGACTGATACGGGGGAAGCATGGAGCTTGGGATGATCATTCAGCTCGCCGGAGGTGGCGTGATTACCTTACTCGGATTTCTTCTCAGCCGGACATATGGTCGCATCGATCAGGCGCACAAGGATCTTGGGACAGTCCGCAAGGAGATGACGGAATTGGCATTGCAGGTCGCCAAGGAGTACATCCGGCGTGATGACTTCCAGGCTGTCACCGATGCCATTTTCAAGAAACTTGATCGCATCGAAGACAAGCTTGATGCCAAGGCCGATAAGCCATGAGCAGCTTTGACGATGCATTCGATGCCTTGATCGGCAATGAAGGTGGCTACAGCAACAATCCCGCTGATCCAGGCGGCGAAACAATGTTTGGGGTGACCGCACGTGTGGCGCGCGCCTACGGCTATCTCGGTCCCATGCGTGACTTGCCACGCGACACCGCCAAGGCGATTGCCAAAAAGCTCTATTGGGATCCTTTGCGGCTCGATGAACTCGACACCCGGGTCGCCTTCCAAATCTTCGACGCCAACTACAACGGCGGTCATCCTGTGATCTGGATGCAGGGCGCCGCGGGTACGAAGGTCGACGGCTTGATCGGGCCGCAGACCATTGCAGCGGTTCAGGCTACCGACCCGCTGCGATTCATGATGCGCTGGAACTCGCTACGCCTGACGTACTTCACATCGCTCAAGACCTGGCTTGACTTCGGCAAAGGCTGGTCCCGTCGTATTGCTTCAAATCTCATGAAAGGAGCTGCATGATGCCGCTTATCCCTATTGCAATGGCGCTCGCACAATTCGCGCCGATGATAGCCGGCTGGCTAGGCGGCTCCAAGGCCGAGGACGTTGCCAGCAAGGTTGTCGGTGTAGCCCAGGCGGTCACTGGACAGTCTGCCCCGGATGCCGCGCTCGCTGCCATTCAGGCCGATCCTAACCTCGCCATGCAGTTCCAGAAGGCGGTGCTCGAGCAGCAATCGCACCTCGCAGAAGTGGCTGCCGACTTGCAAAAAGCCGAGATTGCGGCCGATGCGCAGAATACCGCGGCCGTGAATCAAACCATGCAGGTTGAAGCCAAAGCCGACCACTGGCCAACTTACGCATGGCGCCCGTTCGTCGGCTTCTGCTTTGGATTGCTGGGGTTAGCATCCGGCGTGACGGTTGCCGTGGCCTATCTCAGTGTGATGTTCTTCAAGGTAAACGCAGAGGTGCTGTCCCAGTTGCCGGGGATGCTTGGCGCAGAGGCTGCCGTGATGGCTACTATGGCTCCCGTGCTCGGCATCGCCAGCTACTTCCGAGGCAAGATGCAGGCTGACCCCAGCGTCAAGACCGACAATCGAGGGTAATACGTGCTGATTTGACACAAACGTGTCACAGCGATCGCTGAAAGCCTTATTCTGCTGGTCCCCCCGACAGGAATCGAACCTGTATCTAGCGCTTAGGAGGCACTCGTTCTATCCATTGAACTACAGGGAGGGCGCGATTACGGTTTGACGCAGGCGTCCTACAGTCTCGCGAGCGCAAGAGTATAACAAAAAGCCCTTTCGCGACACCGCCAAAACATTGAGCGCGAATTGGCTCATGCCGACGACGCGCCGCGAAGCCCGTCGATTGTTTTTTTTCGATACTCCGATTCAAACCACGCCATCGGCGCGCAACTGCGCAATCCTGGCGTCGTCGAAGCCGAGGCGTTCACGCAGGATGTCGTCGCTGTGCTGCCCCAACGTGGGCGGCGCGGTGCGCGCGATCGGCGGCGTCTCGCTCATCTTCATGGGACTCGCGACCACCCGGGCGACACCCCCAGACGGATGCGGCAACGCCACTTCCATGCCGCGCGCCTTCACCTGCGGATTCGCGAACACCTCCGGCAACGTGTTGATCGGCCCGCATGGCACGCCCGCCGCTTCCAGCTTGTCGATCCAGACATCCTTCCCGAACTTGCGCACCATGTCGGCGAGCATCGGCACGAGCACTTCCCGTTGCCGCACGCGCGATGGATTCGTCGCAAAACGTGCGTCGTCCGCCAGTGCCGCTTCGCCGCCAGCCTCCACGAACTTGCGGAACTGGCCGTCGTTGCCCACCGCCACGATGATCCAGCCGTCGTCCGCCGTCTGGAATGTCTGGTACGGCACGATGTTCGGATGCGCATTGCCCCAGCGAACCGGTGCCTCGCCGCTTGCGAGATAATTCGTGTTCATGTTCGCCAGCATCGCCACCTGCGTGTCGAGCAGCGCCATGTCGATGTATTGACCGACTCCCGTGCGGTCACGATGCGTGAGCGCTGCCATGATGGCGATGGTCGCGTACATCCCGGTCATCAGATCGGCAATCGCGACGCCCGCCTTCTGTGGGCCGCCGCCCGGCAGGCCGTCACGCTCGCCCGTAATGCTCATGAAGCCCCCGATCCCCTGCACGATGAAGTCGTAGCCCGCGCGCGACGCGTAGGGGCCATCTTGGCCGAAGCCTGTCACCGAGCAATAGACGAGATCGGGCTTGATGGCGCGCAACGACGCGTAATCCAGCCCGTATTTCGCCAACTGACCAACTTTATAGTTCTCGACGATCACGTCGCTCTGCGCCGCCAATGCCTTGACGATCGCCTGCCCTTCGCCAGAGGCGATATCCAACGTGAGCGAGCGCTTGTTGCGGTTTGCGGCGAGGTAGTAGGCGGCTTCGCCCGTCTCGCGTCCGTCGGCGTCACGCTGATAAGGCGGCCCCCATCGGCGAGTGTCGTCCCCGACACCGGGGCGCTCGACCTTGATCACGTCCGCGCCCAGATCGGCCAGATTCTGTGTGGCCCATGGGCCGGCCAACACGCGCGAAAGGTCCAACACCCGGATATGACTCAGCGCACCCATCGTCCGCTCTCTCCTCGATTTCATCGTCTGATTGCTGTCCCGACGTTGTGATCGGAACATTGTTTTGCATTGCGGAACTAGCGCGTTGAAGTCTACGGTGTGCAATGCGCAACTGACCAGCGCCGTTTCGCAGTGCGGTTGTTGGCTGGGCGCTGTGGGGGGACTGATTTCCCGTATAATCAAAAGTTTGCAAAATACCCCGCCCAGCTTGACTGGCCCGGTCCCCACGCTCCTTCGCACGCTATGAAAGTCGCAGACATTCGGGAAAAATTCCTCACCTTCTTCGAGTCGAAGGGGCACACCATCGTGCGCTCGTCGAGCCTCGTGCCGTCCAACGACCCCACGCTGCTGTTCACGAACTCCGGCATGGTGCAGTTCAAGGACGTCTTCCTCGGTCTCGAAACGCGCCCCTACAAGCGCGCGACCACGGCCCAGCGCAGCGTGCGCGCGGGCGGAAAGCACAACGACCTCGAAAACGTCGGCTACACGGCCCGCCATCACACGTTCTTCGAAATGCTGGGCAACTTCTCGTTCGGCGATTACTTCAAGCGCGAAGCCATTCAATACGCTTGGGAACTGCTGACGGACGTCTACAAACTGCCCAAGGACAAGCTGTGGGTGACCGTCTACCAGGAAGACGACGAAGCCTACGACATCTGGGCAAAGGAAGTCGGCGTGCCGACCGAGCGCATCATCCGCATCGGCGACAACAAGGGCGCGCGTTACGCGTCGGACAACTTCTGGCAGATGGCCGACACCGGTCCGTGCGGCCCGTGCTCGGAAATTTTCTTCGACCACGGCGCAGACGTGTGGGGCGGCCCGCCCGGATCGCCGGAAGAAGACGGCGACCGCTATATCGAAGTCTGGAACCTCGTGTTCATGCAGTTCAACCGCGACGAGCAGGGCAACATGACGCCGCTGCCCAAGCCG
Source organism: Pandoraea sp. XJJ-1 (assembly GCF_026802345.1). Lineage (NCBI taxonomy): Bacteria > Pseudomonadati > Pseudomonadota > Betaproteobacteria > Burkholderiales > Burkholderiaceae > Pandoraea > Pandoraea sp. XJJ-1. Next base: position 3,443,247 of record NZ_CP113827.1, on the reverse strand, counting down.
TGCGTGGATACCGGTATGGGGCTGGAGCGTATCGCGGCCGTGCTGCAACACGTACACAGCAACTACGAGATCGACCTGTTCCAGCACCTGATCAAGGCGGCCGGCCGTGAGACCGGCGTGACCGATCTCGCCGCGAACTCGCTCAAGGTGATCGCCGATCACATCCGCGCGTGCTCGTTCCTGATCGTCGACGGCGTGATTCCGGGCAATGAAGGCCGCGGCTATGTGCTGCGCCGAATCATCCGCCGTGCGATCCGCCACGGTTACAAGCTCGGCTGCAAGACGCCGTTTTTCTACAAGCTCGTGCCCGACCTGGTCGCCGAGATGGGCGCGGCCTATCCGGAACTGGCGCAGGCGCAGCAGCGCGTGACCGACGTGCTCAAGCAGGAAGAGGAACGCTTTGGCGAGACCATCGAGAACGGCATGGAGATTCTCGACGGCGCCCTGGCCGATCTGGCCAAGCGCGGCGTGACTACGCTCGACGGCGAACTCGCCTTCAAACTGCACGATACGTACGGCTTCCCGCTCGACCTGACGGCGGACGTCTGCCGCGAGCGCAGCATCACCGTGGACGAAGCGAGCTTCGACGCCGCCATGGCGCGTCAACGCGAACAGGCGCGTGCCGCCGGCAAGTTCAAGATGGCGACGGCCCTCGAATACAACGGCGACAAGACGCGCTTCCAGGGCTACGACAAGCTCGCGCTCGACGGCGCGAAGGTGACCGCGCTCTACGTCGACGGCACGAGTGTGAACAAGCTCGCCGCCGGGCAGCAGGGCATCGTAGTGCTCGATACCACGCCTTTCTACGCAGAGTCGGGCGGCCAGGTGGGCGATCAAGGGCTGATTACGGCGGGCAGCGCCCGCTTCGGTGTGTCGGACACGCAGAAGATTCAGGCTGACGTCTTCGGTCACTACGGCAAGCTGGAATCGGGTGAATTGACCGTGGGCGCGGCGGTCACGGCGCAGGTCGATGCCGTGCGTCGCGCACGCACCGTTCGCAACCACTCCGCAACGCACCTGATGCACAAGGCGCTGCGCGAAGTGCTGGGCGGCCACGTGCAACAGAAGGGCTCGCTCGTCGACGCCGACAAGACCCGTTTCGACTTTGCCCACAATGCCGCGATGACGGCCGACGACATCCGTCGTGTGGAGGACATCGTCAACGCCGAAGTGCTGGCCAATGCTCCGACGCAGGCCGCCGTGATGTCGTTTGACGACGCGGTGAAGGGCGGCGCGATGGCTCTGTTCGGTGAGAGGTACGGCGACGAAGTGCGGGTGCTCGATATCGGCACGTCGCGCGAACTGTGCGGCGGTACGCACGTGGCGCGCACGGGCGACATCGGCCTGTTCAAGATCGTGATGGAAGGGGGCGTCGCCGCCGGTATTCGCCGCGTGGAAGCGATCACCGGCGACAACTCGGTGCGTTTCGTGCAGAAGCTCGACGATCAGGTCAACGAAGCGGCTGCGGCGCTCAAGACCCAGCCGGCCGAACTGACGCCACGCATCGCGCAGGTGCAGGAACAGGTCAAGTCGCTGGAAAAGGAACTGGCGGCACTCAAGTCTAAGCTGGCGTCGAGCCAGGGCGACGAATTGCTCGAGAAGGCCGTCGATGTGAGCGGTCTGAAGGTGCTGGCCGCGCAACTCGAAGGCGCCGACGTCAAGTCGCTGCGCGAGACGATGGACAAGCTCAAGGACAAGCTGGGCAGCGCGGCAATCGTGCTCGCGGCGGTCGAGGGCGGCAAGGTCAGCCTGATCGCCGGCGTGACGGCCGACGCCACCAGCAAGGTCAAGGCGGGTGAGCTGGTCAACTTCGTCGCGCAACAGGTCGGCGGCAAGGGCGGTGGTCGTCCCGACATGGCGCAGGCCGGTGGTACCGATCCGTCGCAGTTGTCGCAGGCGCTCGCCGGTGTGCAGGGCTGGGTGGCTGGCAAGCTGTAACGGTGAGGCGAGCGCGGCGGTGTCCGTCGCGGCTCGCTGTGGGACCTGTCAGCCCCGGTAGCGCGTCGGGATCGCGCTTGCCGCTTGCCGCACGCAAGTTGCACAGAACCCCAAGCGTTGGATCGCGATCCGACCCTTGGGGTTTTTTTATCATGTGGCCTGATGCCCCAGCAGTACAGTTTCGGTATTCGAAAGGATCTGTAAGCGGGAGAGGTCAGTGTTTCGCAAGCGAAAGGATTCAGGCGGACGCGCACGGAAAATGCCGCGCATTGCCCCTGATGCCACAGGGGAACCCCCGCTTGTCCTGATGGTTTGCATGTAAAGTATTCGGCAGACCTCGCGTGTCGTCGCGCGATTTTCCCCCGCTACCGTTATGCCCGCCACTTTCACCGAATCCGACCGCGCCATCTCGTCGCGCCAGCCGTCCCCTGAGCGCGCGGCGTGGCGCATTGCGCTGTCTTGCATGCTCGCGCTCGCCATTGCCATGGGGATTGGCCGCTTCGCGTTCACGCCGATGCTGCCGCTGATGCTGCATGAGCACCTCACCGACATTCAACACGGCAGTTGGCTCGCGTCGCTCAACTATGCGGGCTACTTCGTCGGCGCGCTGTCGTGTATGTGGCTGCGCTTCACCCCGACGCGCATCGTGCGTTTCGCACTGGCGCTCACGGTCGTGCTGACGCTCGCCATGGGCCTGCTCGATTCGTTCGCCGTGTGGGCCGTCGTGCGTACGCTGGCGGGGATCATGAGTGCCTGGGCGATGGTGTTTTCGGCCGGCTGGGCCTTCCGAAAGCTCGGTGAGCTACACATGCCGAGTCTGGGGGGCGTGATTTTCGCGGGCCCCGGCGCCGGCATCGTGGTGACGGGGCTGCTCGCGAGCCTGAACAGCTCGCTCGCGTGGCCTGCGCGCGGTGGTTGGCTGCTGTGCGGGGGGCTGGCGCTGGCGCTGCTCGCGTTGATCTGGCGCACCTTCGAGCCGGATGGCCCCGCACCCGCGACGGCAGCTGGCGCGGCAAACCCCGGGCACGCTACGCACGCCGCACAGGCGCAAACCGCGGCGCATGCCGTCAATCATGGCAGCGGCGAGACGGTGATTCCCGTCACGGTGCTCTACGGATTTGCCGGCTTCGGCTACATCATCACCGCCACCTTCCTTCCGGTGATTGCGCGGCAGGCGCTGCCTGGCTCTCCGTGGCCGGATCTCTTCTTTCCGTTGCTCGGCCTCATGGTGATGCCCGGTGCGATCATCGGTGCACGGGCGCCACAGGCCTGGGACAATCGTCTACTGCTCGCGGCATGCTATGTCACGCAAGGGGTGGGCGTTGGCATCGGCATCGTGCTGCCGAACGTCGTGGGGTTCGCGGTGGGTAGCGTGCTGGTCGGACTGCCGTTCACGGCGATTACCGTGTACGCGGTGCGCGAGTGCCGACGCCTGCGTGGGGACAATGCCAATGGTCTGATCGGCCTGGTGACGGCATCCTACGGGATCGGGCAGATCGTTGGACCGCTGGTCGCGGCGCCTCTGGTCGCGGCGACCGGTAACTTCACGGCAGCACTGCTATGTGCGAGTGGCGCGCTGGTGTTCGGGGCGATCGGCTTCGTATGGGACTGGCGACGCTCGCTCGAGCGCGCACCTTGATGCGCCCGGGCGCCAAGGCGCCGCGGCGACACTCTCATCCCCTTGGAACTTGCTATGTCTTTTACCCTGCAGGCGGGCAGAAAAGCCGCCACCGCCATCAGCGACGCCGAGCGCCAGATGCGTGTCGACCTTGCAGCGTGTTACCGGCTCGTTGCGCTGTATGGCTGGGACGATCTCATCTACACCCATATCTCGGCGATGGTGCCGGGAGAGCCGGGGCACTTCCTCATCAATCCATTCGGTCTGACGTTCGATGAGGTGACAGCGTCGAACCTGGTGAAGATTACGATGACCGGCGAGATCGTGGGCGAGAGCGAACATCCGGTGAACGTGACCGGGTTTGCGCTGCATGGCGCGGTGCACGCGGCACGTCCGGACGCCGTATGCGTCATGCATTTGCACAACACGGCAGGTATCGCGGTGTCGATCCAGCCGCAAGGTCTGCTGCCGATCTCGCAGCACGCGCTGCGTTTTCACGAGCGTATCGGATATCACGATTACGAGGGGCTGGCGTTTTCGCCGTCCGAGGGCGAGCGGCTCGTGGCGTCGCTCGGCGCGCATTCGGCCATGCTGTTGCGCAATCACGGCACGCTTACGACGGGACGCTCGGTGGCCGAGGCCTTCGTGCTGATGGCAACGCTCATCAAGGCGTGCGAGATCCAGTTGCAGGCGCTGGCGGGCGGTACGGCGCCCCATCTGCCGAGTCCGGCCGTGCAGGACAAGACCGCGCTTCAGCTCGAAGATGGGGGCGCCATCGAAGGCGTGCTCGAGTGGCCTGCGCTGCTGCGCAAACTGGATAGAATAGACGCCTCGTTTCGCGATTGAACGCCGCGCGGGCGCAACATCGGGAACGCACGGCAAGCCCGCGAGCTTTGAATGCGAGCATGGGCGGCGCTGCCGATCTTGATAACGACACAAGGAGAGAGACTGCAATGCCAACGTTTCACGTCGAGATGTTCGAGGGGCGCTCGATCGAGCAAAAGCGCGCATTCGTCAAAGCGGTCACGGAAGCGGCCGTCGCGACGATCGGTTGCACGCCGGAGTCTGTCGACATCATCATTACTGACGTCAAGCCCGAGAACTGGGCCACCGCCGGCGCGCTGTGGTCGGATCCGCGTCCCGAGTCAGTCTGAAGGTGCCGGTGGTCTCCCGCAGGGGCGCCACCGGTAGGTCGAAGGCAGGGGGCTCGCAGGATCCCTGCCGCATTGATGAGGTTGTCATGTCGCAAGTCCCGTCTGCATCGAACATTCTCGCCTCCGCCCTCACGAACGCTCCGTCCCTGACGGCCGCCGATGGTGGGGCGGCCCAAACGCCACAACATTTTGCCTCCGACAACTACGCCGGGATTTGTCCCGAGGCGTTGCATTATCTGATTGAGGCCAATGCCAGCGGCCACGAAGTCGCTTATGGCGACGATACCTGGACGCAGCGTGTCTGCGACGGTATTCGCAATCTGTTCGATACGGATTGCGACGTCTTCTTCGTCTTCAACGGCACGGCGGCAAATTCACTGGCGCTGGCCTCGTTGTCGCAGTCGTATCACTCCGTGATCTGCCACGAACTGGCCCACGTCGAGACCGACGAGTGCGGCGGTCCCGAATTTTTCTCCAATGGCGCGAAGCTGCTTACCGCCCGCGGTCGCGAGAACAACGGCAAGCTCACCCCGGACGCCATCGAGTCCGTCATCAATCGACGCTCCGATATTCACTTCCCGAAGCCCAAGGTCGTCACGCTGACGCAGGCCACGGAGGTCGGCACGGTCTACTCGGTCGACGAGGTCAAGGCGATCTCGGCGTTGGCCAAACGGCGCAACTTGCGCGTGCATATGGATGGCGCGCGCTTTGCCAATGCGGTCGCGACGCTGGGCTGTCATCCGGGCGACGTGACGTGGCGGGCCGGCGTGGACGTGCTTTGCTTCGGCGGTACGAAGAACGGGCTGCCGGTCGGCGAGGCAGTGGTGTTCTTCAATCGCTCGCTGTCGGAAGACTTCGCGTATCGGGTAAAACAGGCCGGGCAATTGGCCTCGAAGATGCGGTTCATTTCCGCGCCCTGGCTTGGCATGCTGGAGAACGACACCTGGCTGCGCAACGCGCGTCACGCGAATGCGATGGCGCAGTTGCTCGCGCAGCGCATTCGCGACGTGCCGGGTGTGTCGATCATGTTCGAGACGCAAGCCAATGCCGTATTCGCGGAACTGCCGCTGCATGTGATCGAGGCGCTCCGCGCCAAGGGCTGGCGCTTCTACACGTTCATCGGCGCGGGCGGTTGCCGCTTGATGTGCGCGTGGGACACCCGGCCGGAGACGGTCGAGCGTCTGGCGGCGGATATTCGGGCGCTGTGCGCGAACCGGTGACGCACACGTCATCGATCCCGGCACGGCAGTCCGTCGCGCGATTTATGCTTGTCGCGGTGTGGGCGCCGTGGGGGTGAGAAAACGATGCGCCAGCGCGTGATAGAACGACGGCGCGATCGTTTTCGACACCTGGGTCGAGAGCAGGGCCACGGCCATGAGCGGGATCACCATCTGGTGGCCGTCGATCATCTCCATGACGATCACGAACGACGTGATCGGTGATTGCGTGACCGCCGCCAGATACCCGACCATACACAACGCGGCAATGGCCGGGAGCGGTACCACCGATGTGAGATGGGCCATCACGTTGCCCAGCCCGGCCCCAATGGCGAGCGACGGCGCGAAAATGCCGCCCGGAATGCCCGACAGGTAGGACACACACAACGCCGCGAACTTCAACAGGGCATAGAGCGGCGACAGTGCGACATGCGACTCCAGCAGGCCGCGCGCCTCCGCGTAGCCGCTGCCGAAGGTCGTGCCCCCCGAGACCAGTCCGATGATGGCGATGGCCAGACCACACAGAAACGCGAAGCGCACCGGGTGCGCACGACGCATGCCGACCAGCGGCGCGGGCATCCAGCGCGGCACGTTGAGCATCAGCCAGCCGAACAGTCCGCCGGCCACGCCGGTCAGCAGGCTGGCGGCAACGAGCACCGGGATCAGCGTCCAGTGAAACTCGCTGAGCGCCTTGATCTGTCCGAAGTACAGGTAGTTGCCCTGTAGACCGAGTGCCACGACGCCGGAAAAGATGATGGCTGTGATGAGCGTGCCGGAGCTGCGAGCGACGAAGCTGCGGCTCAGTTCCTCAATGGCGAATACCACGCCCGCGAGCGGCGTGTTGAACGCCGCCGCGAGGCCCGCGGCCGCGCCGGCCAGCGTCAGCTGACGCTCGATATGGACACTGCTGCGCCGATACCCGCGCCGCATGGCATACATGAGCGACGCGCCGATCTGCACCGTCGGCCCTTCGCGACCGATGGTGAAGCCGCAAAGAATGCCGATAAACGAGATCGCGATCTTGCCAATCATGATGCGCATCGACAATAGCGACGACGACAGGCGCGACTCCTGAAGTGTTGCGATGACTTGAGGAATCCCACTGCCCTCTGAGCCGCGGAAGAACTTCTGCGTCAGCCAGATGGCCAGCGAGGCGCCAAGCGGCGTGACGATCAGGGGCAGCCAGATGCCATGCGACAGCATGCGCTGGAACAGCTCGAAGCCGAAGTCGATCAGCTTGGCGTACACCACCGAGACCAGACCCACGAGCACCGCACCCAGCCAGAACACGCCGTAGTTATGCCAGAGACGACGCGAGCGATGGATGCCACGTCTGGCCAGCCGCTTCGATAATGTGAGCGATGCAGGCGACGCAGGCGGGGAGGGCGGTGTTGACGAGGCGTTGGACGAGAGATCTGACACGGGATCGTGAGCGACGACGGAGAAGGGTTTGCGCGATTATACGCCGTGGCCCCAATGGGCTTGGTCCACAGGTGTCTCGGAATCTGCGGAATGTGCAGCGCGTCATGAGTTCATTTAAGATATTCGAATTCGCCAAAGAACGATCATGAACGAACTCATTTTCTGTCCCCGCTGTGCCTCGCCGCTCGACTCGCGCGAGGTCGCCGGGCGCATTCGCCGCGCCTGTCCCGACGCGGCTTGCGGTTTCGTCCATTGGGACAATCCGCTGCCGGTCGTGGCCGGACTCGTGGAGTACCGCGGCCAGATCCTGCTGGCGCGCAATGCCACCTGGACCGAGGGCATGTTTGCGCTCATCACGGGCTTTCTCGAGCGCGACGAAACGCCTGAAGACGGCATCCGGCGCGAGATCAAGGAAGAGACCAATCTGGATGCTGGCGCGATGTCGCTGCTCGGCGTCTACGAATTCATGCGCAAGAACGAGCTGATCATCGCGTATCACGCGGTCTGCGATGGCGACATTCGTCTGTCGGACGAACTCGCTGAGTTCCGGCTTGTCGAGCCTGAGCGGGTGCGTCCGTGGCGCGCCGGCACCGGGCACGCGGTGGCGGAGTGGCTGCGGCGGCGCAATCTGCCGGTCGAGTACGTCGAATCGGCCCGGCAATCCATTGCCGGCTGACAAGCGGGCGCGAGGACTGCGGTAGAATCGCAGCTTGCGGGCCAACCCCCGGTACACGATCAGAACGAGTCGGATCCAAGGGACATCAGGAACATGAGCATGGAATTTCAGAAAGAAGTCGACGCAAGCGGACTGAACTGCCCGCTGCCGATCCTGCGCGCCAAGAAAGCGCTCGCCGACATGCAGAGCGGCGAAGTGTTGCACATCATTGCCACCGATCCGGGCTCGGCGCGCGACTTCAGCGCGTTTGCCAAGCAAACCGGCAACGAACTCATCGAATCGCGCGAAGAGGGCAAGACGTTTCACTTCCTGATGCGCCGCCGCTGATCGCGTGGCGGCAACTCGCCGAGCCCGACCGCCGCAGCGTGATGGGCGGCGCAGCGGGCACAAAAAAGCCGACGGACAACTGCCGTCGGCTTTTTCTTTGACACAAGGCCTGGCGCTTATGCCAGATCGAGTTGCGTCTCGCGCAGGTATTCGCGGAAGGCATCCTTGAGTTCCGGATGGCGCAGCGCGAACTCCACGGTGGCTTTCAAGTAGCCGAGCTTGCTGCCGCAATCGAAGCGCTTGCCCTGGTAGCGATACGCCAGCACGACTTCATCCTGCATCAGCTTCTGGATGGCGTCGGTCAACTGAATCTCGCCGCCAGAGCCCGGATCGATTTCGCGGATGCAATCGAAAATGCGCGGGCGCAGCACATAACGGCCGACCACGCCCAGATTCGACGGGGCATCTTCCGGCGCCGGCTTTTCGACGATATTCGTGAGCTTGACGATATCCTTCTCGCCCCACTCGTTGCCCGCGACGATCCCGTACGAGCGGCTTTGCTCGATGGGGATCTCTTCCACGCCGATGATCGAGTTGTGATAGTGGTTGTACAGGTCGACCATCTGCTTGAGCACCGGCGGCTCGCCGTCGAGCAAGTCGTCGGCGAGGATGACGGCGAACGGCTCATCGCCCACGAGCTTCTCGGCGCACAGCACGGCGTGACCCAGGCCCAACGCCTTGGGCTGGCGCACGTAGAAGCAATCGATATGCGGCGGCTTGATCGAATGCACCACGTCGAGCAGCGCCTGCTTGTTCTTGGCCTCGAGTTCCGCTTCGAGTTCGAAGGCCGTGTCGAAGTGGTCTTCGATCGCGCGTTTGTTGCGGCCCGTCACGAAGATCATCTCCGTAATACCGGCGGCCGCCGCTTCTTCCACCGCGTATTGAATCAGCGGCTTGTCCACGACGGGCAGCATTTCCTTCGGGCTTGCCTTGGTGGCCGGGAGGAATCGGGTGCCGAGGCCCGCAACGGGGAACACGGCTTTGGTCACAACGGTTTTCATTGGTATCTCCCTGGTGATATGAGCACGTCTCAGGCGGGCAGGCGAGCGAGCTGGGCCTGCAATTTACCGAGAACCGCTTCAAAGTCGACCAATCGTTGCTTCTCGAGTTCCACCACATTGGCGGGCGCACGTGCCACGAAGCTCTCGTTGGAAAGCTTGCCGCGGCATTTGGCGATCTCGCCTTCGAGGCGCTTCACTTCCTTGCCGAGTCGCTCGCGCTCCGCGGCGACGTCGACTTCCACCTTCAGCGCCAGTTTGTTCGCACCCACGACAGCAAGCGGCGCACCGGCCGCTTGCGCGTCGAGCGTTGCTTCGTCTGCCAGCACTTGCACTTCAGAGAGCTTGGCGAGCGTTTGCAGATACGGCGCAATCGACGTCAGGAAGTCCACATCGCCCGCGACCAGCAGCGGCACGCGTTGCGCGGGCGAGAGGTTCATTTCGCCGCGCAGGTTGCGGCAGGCGTCGACGGCGGTCTTCAACTGCTGCATCCAGGCTTCATCGCCTTCGTCGATCTTGCTGGCGTCGGCCACCGGATACGGCTGCACCATGAGACTGGCTTCGCCTGCTGCCTTGTCCGCCGGATAGCGGCCCGCCAGCGGTGCCACCTTCTGCCACAACGCTTCGGTGATGAACGGAATGATCGGATGCGCCAGACGCAGCACCGTTTCGAGCACGCGCAGCAAGGTGCGACGCGTGGCGCGTTGTTGTGCCGGGGTGCCGTTCTGAATTTGCCACTTGGCCAGTTCAACGTACCAGTCGCAGTACTCGTCCCAGACGAACTTGTAGATCGCGCTGGCGATGTTGTCGAAGCGGTAGTCGGCGAAGCCCTTCGCGACATCGGCTTCCACGCGTTGCAGCAACGACACGATCCAGCGGTCGGCGCGCGAGAAGTCGAGCTGGCCGTCCGGGCCGCAATCGCCTACGCACGGCGCAAGACCGCAGTCGTGACCTTCGCAGTTCATCAGCACGAAGCGCGTGGCGTTCCACAGCTTGTTGCAGAAGTTGCGATAGCCTTCGCAGCGCGCCAGATCGAAGTTGATGTTCCGGCCAAGCGTGGCCATCGAGGCGAACGTGAAGCGCAGCGCGTCGGTGCCGAACGGCGCGATGCCGTCCGGGAACTCCTTGCGCGTCTTCTTCTCGATGCTCGCTGCCTGCTTCGGGTTCATGAGACCCGTCGTGCGCTTGGCGAGCAGGGCGTCGAGCGACACGCCGTCGACGATGTCGATCGGATCGAGCGTGTTGCCCTTCGACTTGGACATCTTCTGACCTTCGGCGTCGCGCACCAGACCGTGCACGTAGACCGTCTTGAACGGTACCTTGCCGGTGAAGTGCGTGGTCATCATGACCATGCGCGCCACCCAGAAGAAGATGATGTCGAAACCGGTCACGAGTACCGACGACGGCAGGAAATGCTTGAGTTCGGGTGTTTCTTGCGGCCAGCCGAGCGACGAGAATGGCACGAGCGCCGACGAGAACCACGTGTCGAGCACGTCTTCGTCGCGCTTGAGCGCGCCGGTGTAGCCCGCCGCGCGGGCCTTTTCGACCGCTTCTGCTTCCGTGCGGGCGACGTACACGTTGCCGGCGTCGTCATACCAGGCCGGAATCTGGTGGCCCCACCAAAGTTGACGCGAGATACACCAGTCCTGAATGTTCTCGAGCCACTGGTTGTATGTGGTCGTCCAGTTCTCCGGGACGAACTTGATCTCGCCGCTGCGCACGACGTCGAGCGCGGTTTCGGTGATCGACTTGCCCGGATGGAACGTGCCTTCGGGGGCCGGTTTGCTCATCGCCACGAACCACTGGTCGGTGAGCATCGGCTCGATGATCGTGCCGGTGCGATCGCTGCGGGGCACCATCAGCTTGTGCGGCTTGACCGATTCGAGCAGGCCGAGGGCGTCGAGATCGGCCACGATCTGCTTGCGCGCGTCGAAACGATCGAGCCCGCGGTACTTCTCCGGGGCGTTGTCGTTGATCTTCGCGTCGAGCGTGAGAATGTTGATCTGCGGCAGGTTGTGGCGCTGACCGACAGCGTAGTCGTTGAAGTCGTGTGCCGGCGTGACTTTCACCACGCCCGTGCCGAATTCGAGATCGACGTAATCGTCGGCAATGATCGGGATTTCACGATCGCACAGCGGCAGCCTGGCCGTCTTGCCGATCAGGTGCTTGTAGCGCTCGTCTTCCGGATGGACCATCAGTGCGGTGTCGCCGAGCATCGTTTCCGGACGCGTGGTCGCCACCGTGAGCGAGCCCGAGCCGTCGGCGAGCGGGTATCGGATGTGCCACAGCGAGCCGTCTTCTTCCTCGCTCACCACTTCCAGGTCGGACACGGCCGTGAGCAGGGTCGATTCCCAGTTCACGAGACGTTTGCCGCGATAGATCAATCCTTGCTCGTGGAGCGTGACGAACACGTCGCGCACGGCGCGCGACATCTTCTCGTCCATCGTGAAGTATTCACGGCTCCAGTCGATCGATGCGCCCAGGCGGCGCACCTGACGCGTGATCGTGCTGCCCGATTCTTCCTTCCATTCCCAGACGCGCTCGACGAATTTCTCGCGGCCGAGGTCATGGCGCGAGACTTTCTGGGCATCGAGCTGGCGCTCGACGACGATCTGCGTGGCGATGCCCGCGTGGTCGGTGCCCGGTACCCAGAGGGTATTGGCGCCTTTCATGCGGTGATAGCGGGTGAGGCCATCCATGATCGTCTGGTTGAACGCGTGACCCATGTGCAGCGTGCCGGTCACGTTCGGCGGCGGCAACTGGATGCTGAAATCTTCGCGGGCGTCGTCGAAAGTCGGCCGGGCATAGCCGCGGCGCTCCCATTCGGGGCCCCAGTGGGCTTCGACGTCCTGCGGCTCGAAGCTCTTGGCAAGCGTATTGTCGCTGTCGCTCATGGATTGGATGGACCGTGTAATGCGTGAAACCCTGAATTATAAAAGATTCGGTGGCATTTCCGCGTCGCAGCAGGATTTATAATCGAGCTTCACTCGAATTTCCTTCCCGACATGCCCGATCTGCTCGCCAATCTGAACCCCGAACAACTGGCCGCCGTAACCCTTCCGGACGAGCCGGCCCTTATTCTGGCGGGCGCGGGTTCCGGCAAGACGCGCGTGCTGACCACGCGTATTGCCTGGCTGATCCAGCACGGGCACGTGGGGCCGGCCGGGATTCTGGCCGTCACCTTCACCAACAAGGCGGCCAAGGAAATGCAGGCCCGTCTGGGCGCGATGCTGCCGATCAGCACGCGCGCCATGTGGATCGGCACCTTCCACGGGTTGTGCAACCGTATGCTGCGCGCGCATTTTCGCGACGCCGGGCTGCCGCAGAGCTTCCAGATCCTAGACCAGGCCGACCAGCTCTCCGCGATCAAGCGTCTGCTGAAGGCGTCGAATGTCGACGACGAGAAGTATCCGCCGAAAAACCTGCAGTATTTCATCAACAACGCCAAGGAACAGGGCCTGCGCCCGCACGAGGTCGAGGCCAACGACGCCTTCAATCAGAAGTTCGTCGAGCTTTACGCCGCCTATCAGGCGCAGTGCCAGCGCGAAGGCGTGGTCGATTTCGCCGAACTGCTGCTGCGCTGTTACGAGCTGCTCAAGCACAACGAGCCGTTGCGCGTGCACTACCAGTCGCGCTTCCGGCACGTTCTGGTCGACGAGTTCCAGGATACGAACAAGCTCCAGTACGCGTGGCTCAAGATGCTCGCGGGATCGAACGCCGCGGTATTCGCCGTGGGCGACGACGATCAGAGTATTTATGCGTTTCGTGGCGCCAACGTCGGCAATATGGCCGACTTCGAGCGTGAATTCCGCGTGCGCCACCTGATCAAGCTGGAACAGAACTACCGCTCGCACGGCAATATCCTCGACGCGGCCAACGCGTTGATTTCCAACAATGCGCGGCGTCTGGGCAAGAATTTGCGCACCGACGCGGGGCACGGCGAGCCGATCCGTGTCTATGAGGCGGCCACCGACCTGCAGGAAGCGAGCTGGCTCGTCGAAGAGATCAAGGCACTCGTCGCGCAGGGCCTCTCGCGGCAGGACGTCGCCATTCTCTATCGCAGCAACGCCCAGTCGCGGGTGATGGAGCACGCGCTCGTGGGGGCGGGCATCGCCTATCGGGTGTATGGCGGTTTGCGCTTTTTCGAGCGTCAGGAAGTCAAGCATGCGCTGGCGTATCTACGCCTGATCGAGAATCCGAACGATGATACGGCATTCGCGCGGGTCGTGAATTTCCCGACGCGGGGGATTGGCGCGCGTTCGTTGGAGCAACTGGCCGACGCGGCGCGACTCTACAACTGCTCGATGTATGCCGCAGTGCCCTACATGACCGGCAAGGCGGGCACGAATCTGACGGCATTCGTGCGGCTCGTGGAGCAGATGCGCCACGATACCGAGCGGCTCACGCTGCCGGAGGTGGTGGCGCGGGTCATCGACGCCAGTGGGTTGATCGCCCATTATCAGACCGAGAAGGAAGGCCAGGATCGCATCGAGAACTTGCAGGAATTGGTGCATGCGGCCACGGCATTCGTTGCCGAGGAAGGTTATGGGCTCGATGCCCCGGCGCGGTTGATTGCCATGCGTCCTGCGCTGCCGGGCGCGCCCGACGTGCTGGCCTCGCCCGACGGCGTGGTCGACGCCGATACGCCGGTGGAGATGACGCCGCTTGCCGGCTTCCTGTCGCACGCGTCGCTCGAAGCGGGAGACAACCAGGCCGAGGCCGGGCAAGACGCTGTGCAGTTGATGACGGTACACGCGGCCAAGGGGCTTGAATTTACGGCGGTGTTCGTCACCGGTCTCGAAGAGGGACTCTTCCCGCACGAGAACAGTGCGCTCGAACTCGACGGTCTCGAAGAAGAGCGGCGCCTGATGTACGTGGCCATTACGCGTGCCAAGGAACGGCTGTATCTGTCGTTCACGCAAAGCCGCATGCTGCACGGACAGACGCGTTACAACGTGCGCTCGCGCTTCTTCGACGAAATCCCCGAGACGGTGTTGAAGTTCCTGACACCGCGGGCGCAGCCGGGCGCGCGGCTGGGGCAGGCCGAGCCGGCCTGGGGGCGCGATTGGTTCGGGCGGGGCAAGACGAGTGCGCCGAAGCCGGAAGAATGGGTGGCCACCCAGTCGGAGCAGGCGCTGGCCGACCGTTCGCGCGCGTCGGAGACGGGCTTCAAGTTGGGGCAGGGCGTTTTTCACACCAAGTTCGGCGAAGGCAAGATCATCGGCCTGGAGGGCGCGGGGGCGGAAGCCCGCGCCCACGTGAAATTCGGCCGACATGGTGAGAAGTGGCTGGCGCTGGCTGTCGCGAAGCTTCAGCCGATCGAGTAACGGCGCGGCCGTCATCGTCACCCACGACAAAGGGCACCCGCGGGTGCCCTTTGTTTTGCGCGTCTGACGTTGACGCCGACGTTTCCGCTTACGCTTCAGGCGGGGCGACGTTCGGATCGATGGCGCCGATCTCCTGCACGCCGAAGCAACCGCGATAGCTCGCGTAGAACGAGCAATACAGCACGGCCGTGAACAGGATCGAGTAAGGCATCAGCAAGAGCATCGCGTATTGATGAATGCCCATCGCAGCCATCGCCAGCGTCACGATCAGCGGCAACACGGTGGCGACGACCGCCGTGCACAGGCCGTAGACGACGAACGCACGGAAGTTGCGCACGCAGGCCGTCCAGCTGAAGAACAGCGCCTTGATGGGTGGGATGTCGTGCCAGGCCACGAGCACCGGCGCGAACCAGAACATCATCGCCACCGGTATGTAGGCCACCGCCACCGCCAGCATCGCCTGGCCCATCGAGCCGTTGGTGAGCGACTCTTCGCTGATGCGGCCATCGAAGAGCATCTTGTTGACCAGGTCGCCGCCGTCGAACAGCGCCGAGAACAGGAACACGACGGTCATCGCCACAATGTAGTAACCGCCTAGCATGAGCAGCCGGCGCGAGACTTCCTTGCCGTGGCCGCGAAAGCCGTCGAGCAATACGTGGGGCAACACCTGCTTGTTCTTGATGATGTCGCGACAGGCCGCCATGAAACCCACCGACAGGCCTGGGATGAACAGCAGCGGCAGGAAGGCGCCCACGACCGGCAGGATCGAAAGCACCATCACCCCGAACAGATAGGCGAAGAGCAGCGTCAGAATGGCGAGCGGGTTCTTGCGGAACAGCCAGATGCCTTGGCGCAGCCACACATATCCACTCTTCGGCGGGACTTCAAGCAATTGCATAGGGTTCGAATGACTCCGATAGGATGTCGAGTTACCGCCAGGGGATGGAATGGGCTTCGATGCGTTGGCGCAGGATTCGTTCGAAATGCCCCGGATCGTGCGGCTTGAGCATTTCGGCCGCCCGTGGCAGGTGAAAATCATACAGGCGCGACAGCCAGAAGCGCAGCGCGGCGGCGCGCAACATGTCGCGCCAGTGCGACGCTTCGATGTCGGTCAGTGGGCGCACCGTCTCGTAAGCGCGCAACATGGCATGCACACGCGCCTCGTCCAGCACGCCGGTCGACAGGTCGCAGCACCAGTCGTTGACCGTCACGGCCAGATCGAACAGCCATTTGTCGCAGCCCGCGAAGTAGAAATCGAAGAATCCGCCCAATCGTGGCGAACCGTCGTCGGCCTTGTCGAACAGCACATTGTCACGGAACAGATCGCAGTGGCACGGACCCGCCTGCATGGCACGATAGTGACTCGACGCGAAGAACGCCGTCTGATGCGCCATCTCGCTATCCAGTAACGCGCGTTCGGCGGCGCTCAGGAACGGCGTGACCTCGGGGGCGGCTTCGCGCCACCAGGGCAGGCTGCGCAGATTGGCTTGCTCCAGCGTGAAGTCGCGCCCGGCCAGATGCATGCGTGCCAGCATCGCCCCGACATGCGCACAGTGTTCGGGCGTGGGGGCCAGCTCGGAGCGTCCGGCCAGCTTGGTGACAATGGTGGCGGGCTTGCCGTTCAACTCGCTCAGAATCTCGCCCGTGCGATCGGGCATCGGATCGGGCACCGGCACGCCGTGATGGGCGAGATGGCCCATCAACTGGAGGTAAAACGGCAGCTGCGTGGCCGTGAGCTTCTCGAACAGCGTCAGCACGAACTCGCCGCGCTCGGTCGTCAGGAAGTAGTTGGTGTTCTCGATGCCGGAGCTGATGCCCCGAAAATCGAGAACATTCCCCAGATCGTAGCGTTGCAGCCATGCCTGGAGCTGCTCGGGCGAGACGGTAGTGAAAACGGCCATGCGTGCGTTAAGTGGAGATGTCTCAGACAAACGGCCCGCGCACGTGCAGCGGGCCGCTGGTGTGAAACAGACAGGATGCAGGCGCACCGCTGGGCGGCGCGCGGAGGTGGCTCAGATTACCAGAGACGTCAGAACTTCAGGCCGACGGACGGCAAACGGTCGTTTTGCGACGTGTTGTCGCGCGTGCGCGGCGCGTTGTCCGGCGGCGTGGTCAATTGGTAATTGGTGCCGAAACGCGAATGGACATCGACCTCCGTGGGTTTGCCGCGGTCGCGGAACTCGGTCACGGTGGTGCCTTGGTCGTTGACGTAGTAGCTCGGCTTGCGCTCCTGGTTGACGTCGACCGACGATTTGCTGGTGGCGGCGGCGCGGGCGTCGGCCTCGCGTTTGGCGGCCTGCGCGGAGGTCTCCTGACCATCCTGGGCGAAGGCATGGCCCGCGAACAGCAGGCCCGCACCGATCATCAGGGGCAGGACACGGGAAAAGCGCGTTGTCATCATTATTCTCCGAGGGCGGGAACGCATTCGCGGCGCGTGAGGCAAGCCTGGCCGACGCAACGGGTTCCAATGTTTACATTCTATCAAACGTCCCCCGCTTCGCATCGTGAAATCGCGTCGAATGTGCCGTCGTGGCTGGCCTGTCGAGGGATGCCATGCCGTGGACGCGTATTTTTTCTCGTCATCGGCGCAGGGTTAAGCGATTCGATTGCATACGCTTAGCATCTTTATATTGCTTTTGGTTATAAATAAATCGCGAGACAATCGTTTTCGTTGAAGTCATCTTCTGGCATCCTGCGTCATTGTCTTGATGGGCGGCCGTGTGTCGCCCATCTGCATTCTGGAGTCCCAAATCATGTCGTTATCCGCCGCCTCGGCCGCCGTCAAAACGGCCCCGCCTTCGCCGTCCTCCTATAACGCGCGGCCGCTCGCCATCGCGCTGGTGCTGATCGTTGTGGGCATCGCCTACGTGCAGGCCACCGTAGGGCCGAAGCAGGCCGCACTGGCCGGTATCGGCGCCTTGCTTGGCGTGACGCTTTACCACGCCGCATTCGGCTTCACGTCGGCCTGGCGCGTGTTCATCGCCGACCGGCGCGGTGCGGGTCTGCGCGCACAGATGGTCATGCTCGCGGTTGGTGTCGTGCTGTTCTTTCCCGCGCTGGCGGATGGCGTGCTCTTCGGTAACAAGGTAGCCGGCTTCGTCTCGCCGGTTGGCGTGTCGGTGGCGTTCGGCGCCTTCATGTTCGGTGTCGGCATGCAACTCGGCGGCGGTTGCGCGTCGGGCACGCTCTATACCGTGGGGGGCGGCAGCACGCGCATGATCGTCACGCTAGCGGCGTTTGTCGTGGGGTCGGTGGTGGCAACGGCGCATCTGCCGTGGTGGGAAGCACTGCCGCATATCAAGCCGGTCTCGCTGGTCAAGACGTGGGGCTTGTGGCCTGCGCTCGTCGCCAACCTGGCGTTGTTCGCCGCGATCGGTGGCTTGACGCTGTGGGCGGAGAAGCGTCGTCACGGCCGTGTCGTCGGTGTGCCGATGACGCGCAGCGCAACGGGCACGCCCGCGTTGCTGCGTGGCCCCTGGCCGCTGGTGTGGGGTGCGCTGGCGCTCGTGCTGCTCAATTACGCCACGCTGGCATTGGCCGGCCGTCCGTGGGGCGTGACATCGGCGTTCGCGTTGTGGGGCGCCAAGGCGTTCATGGCGCTGGGCATTGACGTAGCCTCGTGGCCGTACTGGGCGAAGCAGGCCAATGTACTGAACGCGCCGATCGCACAGGACGTCACCACCGTCATGGACATCGGGATCATTCTCGGCGCCCTCGCGGCCGCGTCCATCGCAGGCAAGTTTGCCCCCGTGTGGAAGATTCCAGCGCGTTCGCTGCTCGCGGCGGTCATCGGCGGATTGCTGCTCGGTTACGGCGCACGTCTGGCGTACGGCTGCAATATCGGCGCGTACTTCAGCGGCATCGTCTCGGGCAGCCTGCACGGTTGGCTGTGGTTGGCGGCGGCGTTTGCGGGCAACGTGTTCGGCACGCGCCTGCGCCCGTTGTTCGGTCTGGCCGTGGAAACGACACCACGCGACACCGGCTGCTGATCGACATCCCCCGCCGGCAGATATTCCGTCTGCCACATAAGAATACGGCGCCAGCGATCATTCGCGGCGCCGTATTGACTTTGGACGATGACGCTTGGGCGGCTGCCCGTCGCGATTACAGGTAGAACATCTTCTCGCTGCTTTCCGTTTCGGGCTCGATGTGGCCGTCGTAGAACGCGAACACCGCTTTGAGGATGTCGTCGGGGTCGTCCATGACCTGCACCAGATCGAGATCCTTTTCGCCGATGAGGCCCATCGGCAACATCGTCGAGCGCACCCATTCGAGCAGTCCCTTCCAGAATTCCGTGCCGACGAGAATCACGGGCACCTGGCGCGACTTCTGCGTCTGGATGAGCGTGAGGACTTCGGACAGTTCGTCGAGCGTGCCAAAGCCCCCCGGCATGATGACGAACGCGTCCGAGTTCTTCACGAACGTGACCTTGCGCGTGAAGAAGTGTCGGAAACGCAGTGAGATGTCCTGGTACTGATTGCCCTTTTGTTCGTGCGGCAGTTCGATGTTCAGGCCGACGGTCGGCGAGGCGCCACCGTGCGCGCCCTTGTTGGCGGCTTCCATGATGCCGGGCCCGCCGCCGGAGATGACGGCAAAGCCATTGTCGGAGAATTTCCGGGCGATGGTCATCGTCAGTTTGTAAAACGGCGATTTCGGCTTGATGCGCGCGCTGCCGTAGATGCTGACGGCCGGCCGGATCTCGGACAGGTACTCGGTCGCCTCGATGAACTCTGCCATAATCGTGAACATCTGCCACGACGCGCGCGCCTTTTTTGCGGTGGCGCGCTCATGGTCTGCCAGCATGCGCAGACTCGGTATTTCTTTTCTTCTCTTGGTCATATGTCGGAACAGCAAAGTCTGGAAGGTAAGACGCTCTTATTGGTCGATGGTTCGAGTTATCTCTATCGAGCCTATCACGCCCTGCCGGATTTGCGCGGTCCCAATGGCGAGCCGACGGGGGCGCTTCACGGCATCGTCAATATGCTGCGCCGCATGCGTAAAGACGTCCACGCAGAGTATAGCGCCTGCGTTTTCGATGCCAAGGGCAAGACGTTTCGCGACGATTGGTACCCCGAATACAAAGCGAATCGACCGTCGATGCCGGAAGATCTGCGCGCGCAGATCGAGCCGATTCACGAGGCGGTGCGCGCCATGGGCTGGCCGCTGTTGATGATCGATGGCGTGGAGGCCGATGACGTCATCGGCACGCTGGCAAGGCAAGCGGCCGAGCGCGGCATGCGCGTGGTCGTCTCCACCGGCGACAAGGATCTGGCGCAACTCGTGAACGACCGCGTGACGCTGGTCAACACAATGACGAACGAAACGCTCGATGCCGCCGGCGTCACCGCGAAATTCGGCGTGCCGCCCGAGCGCATCGTCGATTACCTCACGCTTGTCGGTGACACGGTCGATAACGTGCCGGGCGTGGACAAATGCGGGCCGAAGACGGCCGTCAAGTGGCTCGCGCAATACGGCGATCTCGACAATCTCGTGGCGAACGCCGCGGAGGTGAAAGGGGCGGCGGGCGAGAACCTGCGCCGCGCGCTCGACTGGCTGCCGATGGGGCGCAAGCTGGTGACGGTTGCGCTCGATTGCGATCTCGCACCGCAGGTCACCTCCATCGACGCGAGCTTGCAGTCGCAGCCCGAAGATGTCGAAACGCTGCGCGATTTCTTCGTGCGTCACGGCTTCAAGACCTTGCTGCGCGAAGCGCAGGCCGCCGTTGCCACGCAGGCCGGTGAGCCGGCGCCGGCACCTGTGGCCGACACGATCGAGCGAGAGTACGAAGCGGTGCTGACGTGGGCGCAGTTCGACGCATGGCTGAAGATCATCGAGTCGGCCGTGTTGACGGCATTCGATACCGAGACCACCTCGCTCGACGCGATGCAGGCGCAACTGGTTGGCCTGTCGTTGTCCTGCGAACCGGGACGCGCCGCCTACATTCCGGTGGCGCATCGCGCGCCGGGCGATGTCGACCAATTGCCGCGAGACGAAGTCCTGGCGCGCCTGAAGCATTGGCTCGAAAGTCCGGACCACAAGAAGGTGGGACAGAACCTCAAGTACGATGCCCACGTGCTGGAGAACTACGGCATCGTGTTGCGCGGCATTGCACACGACACGATGCTTCAGTCGTACGTGCTCGAATCGCACCGCGGCCATGACATGGACGGCCTGGCCGCGCGCCATCTCGGCGTGACGACGATCAAATACGAAGAGGTGTGCGGCAAGGGCGCCAAGCAGATCGGCTTCGACGAAGTGACCGTCGAGCGCGCGACCGCCTACGCCGCCGAAGACGCCGACATCACGCTGCGACTGCACCGCGCGATCTATCCCGATGTGGCGCGTGAAGCCACGCTGGAGTTCGTCTACCGAGACATCGAAATGCCCACGGCGCGCGTGCTGCAACGCATGGAGCGCAACGGCGTGCTTGTCGACACTGCCCGTCTGGCCGCACAGAGCGACGAGATCGGCCAGAAGCTGGTCGCGCTCGAAGCCGAAGCGTACACACTGGCCGGGCAGCAGTTCAATCTGAATTCGCCCAAGCAGATCGGCGACATTTTCTTCACGCAGCTGCAACTGCCGATCGTCAAGAAGACGGCGAGCGGTGCCCCGTCGACCGACGAGGAAGTGCTGCAGAAGCTCGCCGAAGACTATCCGTTACCGAAGGTGCTGCTCGATTACCGCGGCCTTGCCAAGCTCAAGTCGACGTACACCGACAAGTTGCCGAAGATGGTCAATGCCTCGACTGGCCGCGTGCACACGAACTATGCGCAGGCCGTGGCGATCACCGGTCGCCTGGCGTCGAACGATCCGAATTTGCAGAACATTCCCGTGCGCACGGCCGAGGGGCGCCGCATTCGCGAGGCGTTCATTGCACCCCAGGGCAGCCAACTGGTGTCGGCGGACTACTCGCAGATCGAGCTGCGCATCATGGCGCATATCTCGGGCGACGAAAGTCTGCTGCGCGCATTCGCCAACGGCGAGGACATTCACCGCGCCACGGCGGCGGAAATCTTCGCCGTCACGCCGATCGAGGTGTCGAACGAACAACGTCGCTACGCCAAGGTCATCAACTTCGGTTTGATCTACGGCATGAGCGCGTTCGGGCTGGCCGCGAACCTCGGTATCGAACGCGACGCCGCCAAGCAGTACATCGACCGCTATTTCATGCGCTACCCGGGCGTGGCGCGTTACATGGACGAGACGCGCAAGAGTGCGAAGGCGCGCGGCTATGTCGAAACGGTCTTCGGACGCCGTCTGTGGCTACCGGACATCAATGGCGGCAACGGACCGCGCCGCCAGGCCGCCGAGCGCGCCGCCATCAATGCCCCGATGCAGGGCACGGCCGCCGATCTCATCAAACTCTCGATGATCGCCGTGCAGCGCTGGTTGGACGACAGCGGCCTGCAGACGCGTCAGATCATGCAGGTGCACGATGAACTGGTGCTTGAAGTGCCCGACCATGAACTGGCCGAGGTTCGCAAGCGTTTGCCGGAACTGATGTGCGGCGTGGCGAAGTTGCGCGTGCCCCTCGTGGCCGAGGTCGGCGTGGGCGAGAATTGGGAACAGGCCCATTGAACGGCGTTGGGTTGACACCTAAAGTGAGTGCGTCGCACGGGCGGCCCCCCGCCTTGGCCGACGCCGCTGTCGGCCCGTATCGCATGGCTCAATAGCGGGAATAGGGTGACAGCCATACCCGAACTCCGCACTCTGCGGTAAGGTAATCGCTATCGCCGGCGCGGCAAATGCCGACCGGCCGGACGGTTTTCCAAGCACGGGGAGTTATTGTGAGTGTGCATCGTATCGTTGTGGTCGGCGGCGGCGCCGGCGGTCTGGAGCTTGTCACCCGACTGGGCGACAAGTACGGGCGTGGCAAGGACGTTCAGGTGACGTTGGTCGACCGGTCCTTGTCGCACATCTGGAAGCCGCTGTTGCACGAGGTCGCTGCCGGTGTCATGGACACCGCAACGCATCAGCTCTCGTATGTCGCTCAGGCCAACTGGCATCGATTCGAGTTTGCGGCCGGCGAGATGATCGGTCTGGATCGCGCGAACCGGACGATCCGGCTGGCGGCGGTGCCTGCGGCAGCCGACGAAGGCGAGGGCGATTTGCTGCCCGAGCGTACATTGGCGTATGACACGCTCGTGCTCGCCATCGGCAGCACGACCAACTTCTTCGGGGTGGCCGGCGCTCAGGAAAATACCATCGCACTCGATACCGTCGAGCAGGCCGAGCGCTTCCGTCGTCGGCTGATGGCCGCCTGCGTGCGCGCGCAGAATGAAGCCGAAGCGCCCGTGCCGAGCACGCTGGCGGCGCCGGTCGCGCAAGACATTCATGACGTGCCGCCCGATACGGCGGTTTCACCGGCCCCCAAGGTTGAAGGCCGCCCCAAGGTCAACCTCGTCATCGTGGGGGCCGGCGCGACCGGCGTTGAACTGTCGGCGGAGCTGCGCAACACGGCGGAAGTGTTGCGCTCCTACGGGTTGAAGCTCGATCCGCGCAAGGACGTGCGCATCACCATCATCGAATCGAGTCCGCGCATTCTGAAGGCGCTGCCGGAGCGTGTATCGGGAGCGGTGGCCGGGTTGCTGGGCAAGCTCGACGTCGACATCCTGTGTGGCGATTCGGTCGCCGAGGTGCGCAAGAATGAAGTCACGACGACCGGGGGCCGTGTGCTGCCGGCGGACATCACGGTCTGGTCGGCGGGCATTACGGCGCCGCCGGTGCTGGGACAACTGGGGCTTGCCGTCAATCGTCTGAACCAGATCGAAGTGTTGCCGACGCTGCAAAGCAAGTCGGATCCGGACATCTTCGCGTTCGGCGACTGCGCGAGTTGCGAGTGGCCGGAGCATGGCTTCGTG
This sequence comes from Pandoraea sp. XJJ-1, assembly GCF_026802345.1. NCBI lineage: Bacteria > Pseudomonadati > Pseudomonadota > Betaproteobacteria > Burkholderiales > Burkholderiaceae > Pandoraea > Pandoraea sp. XJJ-1. Next base: position 3,419,709 of record NZ_CP113827.1, on the reverse strand, counting down.
CCGCCGCGCGCGCAAGCGGCGCACCAGCAGGCGAGCTTCCTGGTCAAGGCGATTGACGCCCGGCTCAAAGGGCAAAGCCTGCCGACGTTCACTTATCGCGATTTCGGTTCGCTTGTCTCGTTGGGCAAGTTCAGTGCGGTGGGCAATCTGATGGGCGGGCTCATCGGCGGCAGCATGTTCATCGAAGGGCTGTTTGCGCGGGTGATGTACACGTCGCTCTATCGCATGCACGTGGCGGCGCTGCATGGGGTCTGGCGCATGATGCTCGATACCGTTGCCAATCGCCTGCGTCGTTCGACCGTGCCGCGCGTGAAGCTGCACTGACGATGGGCTGACGATGGGCTGACGCTGGGTTGGCGTTTTGCCGCTGGTCCGTTCGCACGGGTTCGCGGCCTGACCGGGTGCCAGGCGGCCTGCGCTGTGGCGGTGGGTACCCGTTTCGGAGGGTTCCGATCGCCGTCGCGCCGGCGTCCGAGTGCAAGCGCATCTTCACTCTAGTAAGATCCCAACGTCCGGCCCCGGGGCGGTGGCGCATCCCGACGTTTCCGTTGGCGGTCTCCCCGGCATGCCTTTACTGACGTGTTTCCCTGGAGTACGACATGTCGCAAGCGGATCTGGATAGTCTTGTGCCCGAAGTGGCGCCGAGCAACCGGCGCGATTTTCTGAAGACCGCCGTCGGTTCGGCGTTTGCGCTGGCCGTGCTGCCGGTGGCGGCCGAAACGATCACGACCGACACGCAAGGGCTGGAGGCGGGCGAAACCCTGCTCGACGTGCCCGACATCAAAATGCCGGTCTACTACGCGAAGCCTGCGGGCAAGACGCATCTGCCGACCATCGTCGTGGTTTCGGAGATCTTCGGCGTGCATCAGCATATCGCCGATATCTGCCGACGTTTCGCCAAACTCGGTTATTTGGCGGTCGCGCCGGAACTGTTCGCGCGCGCGGGCGATCCGCAGTCGCTGGGCACGATTGCCGAGATTCAGTCGCAGATCGTCGCCAAGACACCGGACGAACAGGTGATGCGCGACATCGACGCGACGCTCAAGTGGGCGCTGGCCAATGGCGGAGACGAGAAGCGTATCGCCATTACCGGCTTCTGCTGGGGCGGACGCGTCGCCTGGCTCTACGACGCGCACAATCCCAACGTGAAGGCGGCGGTGGCCTGGTATGGGCGCATCGTTGGTGACAGGAGTCCGGATTTCCCGAGCCAGCCGATCGATATCGCGGGCAAGCTGCACGGACCGCTGCTCGGCCTGTACGGCGGCAAGGACCAAGGCATTCCCGTGACAAGCGTGGAACAGGCACGCGAGGCCCTTGCACGGGGCAATGCGGCGTCGAGGGCCTCGAAGCTGAAGGTATTCCCGAATTCGGGGCACGCATTTTTCGCCGATTACCGGTCGAGCTATGTCGAAGCCGACGCGAAGGAAGGTTGGACATTGGCATTGGACTGGCTGCACAAACACGGCGTGGCGTGAGCCGCCGCTGTTGCGGGCCGGCTGGCGGAGCTATTGAGCCCGTCGGTGGGGCGGTACGCCACTGTGCTTCGCGACCCGACGGTTTGCCTGTCACGGGAAAAGCTGGTTAAATCGCCGCCTTGCCTGCGGGAGAATCACCATCGACGCCATCTTTCTATTCATCGTTATCGCCACGCTGGCTTCCGGCGTGCTGAGCCTTGCCGGCGCGGCGTCGCTGTCGCTTGGCCTGCTCTCGAAGCTCATCGACAAGATGGTCAGCTTTTCGGCGGGCGTGCTGCTTGGCACGGCGCTGCTGCATCTGCTGCCGGAAAGCCTTGAGTCGCACGTCGATGCGCACGTCATCACCGGTTGGCTGCTGGGCGGTTTGCTCGGCTTTTTCCTGCTGGAGAAGCTGGCGCTGTTGCGCCATAGCCATCATCACGAGGGCGATGGGCATCACCATGAGCACGGGCACGACGCCCATGAAGCAGGCAAAGGCGGCTGGATGATTCTGGTCGGCAGCGCGATTCACAACTTTGCCGATGGTGTCGTGATCGCGGCGGCGTTCCTCACCGATCCGCGCCTCGGGGTTGCGGCAACGGTATCCATCACGGTCCACGAGGTGGCGCACAAGCTCGGCGACTTCATGGTGCTGCTCAACGCCGGCTTTCCGCGTCGCAAGGCGTTGGTGCTGACGCTGGCCTCGAGCCTCACGGCGCTGGCCGGCGGTGTGCTCGGTTACTTCATGCTCGACCGTCTTCAGAGCCTGATCCCGTATTTGCTGGCGCTGGCGGCAAGCAGCTTCATCTATATCGCCGTGTCGGATCTGATGCCGCAGATGCAGCGCCGCACGTCGCCGCGCGACGCGCTGCCCCAGATTCTGCTGATCGCGGTGGGACTGGCGCTGGTGGTGTGGCTCAACGGCCACGATCACGAGCACGCCCACGGTCGCGACCATGAGGCCCCCAGCAGCGCCCTGGCGATGTCGTTGGCAGGTGCCGGCGGGGCTTACGGCTGGGCGCCGGTGGCGACCGGGCGGCGCTTGTCCGCACACCACTCGCTCCACGACCCCGCATAGAGGCTGGCCCCATGAAGGCCCGCGACCTCCATCGCCAGTAGATTGTGGCAAGCCGTCACGCCTGAGCCGCATTGCGATATGACGCGCTCGGGCAGGCGGTCCTTTCCTAGGACCTGCGCGAACGCTTCCCGCAGGGCGGCGGCGGGTTTGAAGCGCCCATCCGGGCCGAGGTTGTCCTTGAAGAAGTGATTGACCGCACCGGGAATGTGGCCGCCGATCGGATCGAGGGTTTCGTTCTCGCCGCGATACCGATCCGGTGACCGTGCATCGACGACCAGTCGCTCGTGCGACGTCAGGTTGCGCTCGATGGCCGCCGCGTCGGCGGTGGTGGCGAGCGGCTCGCCTGCGGTGAAATCACCCGGTGGCGGCGCTTCGGGCGGGGCGGCGTCGAGCGTGAAGCCGGCCGCTTCCCAGGCCTGCAAGCCGCCATCGAGCACGGCAACCGACTCGTGGCCGAGCCAGCGCAGCAGCCACCACAGGCGGGCGGCATAGACGCCACCTTGCGCGTCGTAAGCCACCACTTGCTGGCCCTTCGACAACCCGCACGCGGCGAGTTGGCGGGCGAGGGTGTCGCGCTCGGGCAGCGGATGGCGACCGTTCTTGCCTGTCGTCTTTCCCGACAGGTCGCGTTCGAGGTGAGTGTAGAAGGCACCGAAGAGGTGGCCGTCGACATACGCCGTTTCGCCGGCCGTCGGATTCGCGAGATCGAATCGGCAATCGAAGAGGATCACCGGGGCACCGCCGTCGGCGGCGGTTTGCATCAGCGCGTCAAGATTTTGCGGGCTGATGAGCGTGGTGAAGTGCGTGTGAATCATGGCGTCTCCGCAGGCGGGCGTGGGGGAACGGGCAGCGGGAACCGCCCGGCATCAGGCCGTGGCCGACGGTCGGCGCAGTGCGGTCATGCCGCTCGCCACAATGAGCAGCATGCCGATCCAGCCGGCCAGCGCGGGCCAATCGTCCCAGACAAGCATGCTGATCAGTGTAGCGAAGATTACGCCGGAATATTGCAGATTCGCAGTGACCAGCGTGTTGCCCAAACTGAAGGCTCGGGTGAGTGCCGTTTGGGCGACGAGTGCCGCGATACCGACCCCGAGCATGAGGCCGGCGCTGCGCCAGGTCAGCGCGTGCATGCCGTCAATGGCGACCCAGCCGAGGCCTAGCAGTACCCCGCCCAGCGAGAAATAGAAGACGATGCGCCAATCGGGTTCCCCCGCCGCGCCAAGGTCCTTGACCTGCATGTACGCGATGGCCGAGAACACGCCCGAGACGACGCCCGCCACGCCGGCAGTCCACGCCTGGCTGTCGATGGTCGGCTGGAGCAACAGGGCAACACCGACGAATCCCGCAAAGATCGCGGCGACCAGGCGGAAGTCGGCTCGCAGGCTGCCGCGCATGGCCGCCGTCGCCATCACGATCAAGGAGATCCAGATCGGCGACATGTAATTGAGGGTCATCGCCGTGGAAAGCGGCAGTTGCGTCAGGGAATAGAACCACAGGCCGAGTGAGATCACGCCGGCAGTACTGCGTTTGACGTGCGCGCCGAGGTGGCGTGTTCGAATCGAATGACCGCGTGCGCGCGCCAACACCAGCAAAACGATGACACCGATAAGGCTGCGGTAGAGAATGATTTCGCCGGTGTTGTATTCGTTTGCCGCCAGCTTGATGAATAGCCCCATCAACGTGAACATGAAGGCGGAGACCAACATCCAGAGCGATTGCATGGCGAATGGGGGCCGATTGACGGCGAAGAAGCGAGCTGAAGCGCGGTGAACCGAGCGCGGGCGACGCGTGCGGCAGATGGAGTGCCCGCGCGGTCATGTCGAGAACGTTGCGACGATTCTAACGAAAACGGCGGGCCGATGGCCCGCCGTTCTCCGAAATTTCGGCAAATATTTAATTCAGTCTCGCGGGCGCCACATTGGCCGCTCGGTGGTGTCTCAGCCAGACACTCTAACCGTCTCAACCCGTGAGACGTGCTGGCGTGCCAGCGCTCAGAAATCGCCCATCTGGCGGCGCAAGAACTCATGGAAGTGCTGCATGCCGTCTTCCATCGGGCTTTGATACGGACCGACTTCCGACACGCCGCGATCGAACAAGGCACGGCGGCCGGCATCCATGCGCTCGGCGATCTCGTCGTCTTCGCGGGCGGTTTCCATATACGCGGCCCGCTCGGCCTCGATGAATTCGCGTTCGAAGAGCGCGATTTCCTCGGGGTAATAGAATTCGACGATGTTCGTCGTTTTCTGCGGTCCGCGCGGAATCAGCCAGGACACCACCAGCACGTGCGGATACCACTCGATCATCAGATGCGGGTAGTAAACCATCCAGATCGCGCCGAAGTCCGGCGGCACGCCTTCGCGGTACCGCATCAGCACGTCGTGCCACTGTCGATAGATCGGGCTGCCCGGTTTGGCAAGACCTTCGTGCACGCCGACTGTCTGAACGCTATACCAGTCGCCGAATTCCCAGCTCAGGTCTTCGCAGGAAACGAAGCTGCCCAGCCCGGGATGGAACGGCACGACGTGATAGTCCTCGAGATAGACCTCGATGAACGTCTTCCAGTTGTAATTGCATTCATGCACTTCAACGTGATCGAACATGAAGTTCGAAAAGTCGAGATGATGCTTGACGCCCAGACGGGCAAGATCGGCCTGGACGTCGCGGCCCTGCGCTTCGAACAGCAGTCCGTTCCAGCGTTGCAGCGGGAACTTGCCGAGGTTCAGGCAGGGCTTCTCCGGGAAGTGCGGCGCGCCGAGCAGTTCGCCCTTCGTGTCGTAAGTCCAGCGGTGGAGCGGGCACACGATGTTGCGTGCATTGCCACGGCCGCCCAGCATGATCGCCTGACGATGACGGCAGACGTTCGAGAGCAGTTCGATGCCGCCATGCTGGCCCGCGCCATTGCGCACCAGCATGCGACCTTCCTGTTCGGCAGGCAGCGCAAAATAGTCGCCGGCGTCGGGCACCATCAGCTCGTGGCCTACGTAGCGGGGACCATGTTCGAAGAGGACTTCACGTTCGCGGGCGAGGAGCGCCTCGTCGAAATACGTGTAGACCGGCAGTTGGCTCGAGGCCGGTTTGAGTTGCAAAGCGCTGCTTAGATTGGACATTCCCACTCCCGACTAGCTTGAAAGCAGTGAACAACCCAACCATCGAAAAATCGATTTAGGGGAACCGAGAATTATACCTTGTCTCGGCTCATGAGGGCCGCTAAGTCCATGATTTGCGTTAAATAATGTCCGAAAATTGTCAGCGCGATCGGTTTTGAGGCAATTTACGCTCTGCGAGCCGATGCGCTTTTGCCGTAAAATGGAACATTCGACCCGAATTTTGCGTTTATGGCCAAGACTGCAAAGTCGCAAGACGCGGCACCCGACGTGCCGCAGGACCTGCCCGAGACCTATGAGGCTGCGCTCGCCGAGCTGGAAAAGCTCGTGGGGCGCATGGAAGGCGGTGAGCTGGGGCTGGAGGAGTCGCTTGGCGCCTACCGGCGTGGTGCCGTGCTGGTGAAATACTGCCAGGGCCTGCTCGAGAAGGTGGAGCAGCAGGTCAAGGTGCTCGAGGGAGAGACGCTCAAGCCGCTCGAGCCGGTGCGCGACGAGTTCTGAGCGGCGCCGGGTGATGCGGCAAGCCGACCTGCGACACGCGACACTCGACACGCGACACGCGACGCATGAGCGTGGACGTCCCAACGCGGCGCGGGGCGACTCAATAACACGCACGGCCCAATGGGCACGTGCAGGATGAAGACGATGGCGGATCAGAATATCAAGGCCTGGATGCAGGCAGTGCAGGCCCGTGTGGAACAATCGCTCGACGCCGTGCTGCCCAAGGCCGCCGATGGCGGCTCGGCACGACTGAATGAATCGATGCGCTACGCCGTGCTCGGCGGCGGCAAGCGTGTGCGTCCGCTGTTGTGCTTTGCCGCCGGCGAGGTGACCCAGGCAAGCGAGACGGCCCTGGATCGTGCCGCGTGCGCCGTGGAAATGATCCACGCCTATTCGCTGGTGCATGACGATCTGCCGTGCATGGACGACGACGATCTGCGCCGCGGCAAGCCGACGGTGCATGTGCAATACGACGAAGCGACCGGCCTGCTCGCGGGCGACGCGCTGCAAACGCAAGCGTTTGTGCTGCTCGGCGAAGCCACGGGCGACCTGAGCGCCGCACAGTCGCTCGCGCTGGTGCGCGAACTGGCGCTGGCTTCGGGGGCGCTGGGCATGGCCGGCGGGCAGGCGATCGATCTGGAGAGCGTCGGCATCAAGCTGAATCAGTCGCAACTGGAAAACATGCATCGACTGAAGACGGGGGCCCTGTTGCGCGCGTCGCTGCGCATGGGCGCCATCTGCGGCCGTGCATTGTCGGACGATGAAACACGCGCGCTGGACGCCTACGCGGCGGCTGTCGGCCTGGCCTTCCAGGTCGTGGATGACATTCTCGATACCACGGCCGATTCGGCCACGCTTGGCAAGACGGCCGGCAAGGACGCGGCCAACGACAAGCCGACCTACGTATCGCTGATGGGCCTCGACGGCGCGCGCGGCTATGCGGAGAAGCTGCGGGCCGATGCTCACGCGGCGAGTGCGACGCTTGGCAATGCGGATCGGCTGCGTGCCCTGGCCGATTACGTGGTCGATCGCATCAACTGACCGGCGAATCGCCTGACAGGCAAATTTCGAGGCGACCCAGGCGGCAAAGGATCGCGTGATCCGGGGGCGTTTGCAGTAGAAACAGGCAAGGGGCAATGAGGGTCGGCGCGGATCTCCCCACAGAACGCACCGGCAGGAGATCGGGACCGGCTCGCCAGGCAGGGCTGCCCGACCAGAACGCCTACATATGGAATGACGATGTACGAACTGCTAAATACCATCGATGACCCGGCCGCGTTGCGGCGTTTGGAGCGTCGCCAACTCGCACCGTTGGCCGAAGAGCTGCGTGCCTTTGTGCTCGAGAGCGTGTCGCGCACGGGCGGTCACTTGTCGTCCAATCTCGGTACGGTCGAGCTGACGATTGCGCTGCACTACGTGTTCAACACGCCGGAGGATCGCATTGTCTGGGACGTGGGGCACCAGAGCTATCCGCACAAGATCCTGACCGGTCGCCGCGACGCCATGGCGTCGCTGCGTCAGCTCGGCGGTATTTCGGGCTTCCCGAAGCGCGATGAGTCGCCGTATGACACGTTCGGCACGGCGCATTCGAGCACATCGATTTCAGCGGCGCTGGGCATGGCGCTTGGTGCGCGCACGAAGGGCGAGCATCGCTTCGGCATCGCGGTGATCGGCGATGGCGCCATGACCGCCGGTATGGCGTTCGAGGCGATGAACAATGCGGGGGTGCATGAAGACGTGCCGCTGCTGGTCATCCTCAACGACAACGACATGTCGATCTCGCCGCCGGTCGGTGCCCTCAATCGCTATCTTGCCCGCTTGATGTCGGGTCGCTTCTACGCGGCGGCGAAGAAGGGCGTGGAGAAGGTGCTGAGTGTGGCGCCGCCGGTGCTGGAGTTGGCGCGCAAGTTCGAAGAGCATGCCAAGGGCATGGTCGTGCCGGCGACGATGTTCGAAGAGTTCGGCTTCAACTACATCGGCCCGATCGACGGACACGACCTCGACTCGCTGATTCCGACGCTCGAGAACATCAAGAATCTGAAGGGGCCGCAATTCCTGCACGTGGTCACGCGCAAGGGGTACGGCTACAAGTTGGCCGAAGCCGATCCGGTGCTGTATCACGGTCCGGGCAAGTTCAACCCGGCCGAAGGAATCAAGCCGAGCACGAGCAGCAAGAAGACCTACACGCAAGTGTTCGGCGACTGGCTATGCGATATGGCCGAAGCCGACAAGCGTGTCGTGGGGATCACGCCGGCCATGCGCGAAGGCTCGGGCATGGTGGAGTTCGAGAAGCGATTCCCGACGCGTTACTACGACGTGGGCATTGCCGAGCAACACGCCGTGACGTTCGCCGGCGGTATGGCGACCGAGGGCCTCAAGCCCGTGGTCGCGATCTACTCGACGTTCCTGCAGCGCGGTTACGATCAACTGATTCACGACATTGCGCTGCAAAATCTGCCGGTCGTGTTTGCGCTCGATCGGTCGGGTCTGGTCGGTGCAGACGGGGCAACGCACGCGGGCGCATACGACATCGCCTATTTGCGCTGCATTCCGAATATGGTGGTGATGGCGCCGTCGGACGAGAACGAATGCCGTCAGATGCTCTATACCGGTGTGCAGATCGACGGCCCGTCGGCCGTGCGTTATCCGCGCGGTGCCGGCACGGGCGCGGCGATCGAATCGACGATGAGCGCACTGCCGATCGGCAAGGGTGTTGTGCGACGCGAGGGACAAGCCGAGGCGGGACGCCGTGTGGCAATTCTTGCGTTCGGCAGCATGGTGGCCCCGGCGCTTGCCGCAGCCGAGGAACTCGACGCCACCGTGGCCGACATGCGCTTCGTCAAGCCGATCGACGAGGCATTGATCGCACGGCTGGCGCAAACGCACGATTATCTGGTCACGGTGGAAGAGGGCAGCATCATGGGCGGTGCGGGGTCGGCCGTGGCGGAATCCCTGCTTGCCGGTGGGGAGATTCGGCCTGTACTACAATTGGGCCTGCCCGATCGCTTTATCGACCATGGCGACCCGGCGCTGCTGCTGGCCGCCGTGGGGCTCGATGCCGCGGGTATCGCGAAGTCCATCCGTGCCCGCTTCGACCTGCCGCTGATGCAGGCGTCGCAGGGCGCTGGCAAGGTCACGACCAAGCTCGTCGCCTGAGCGTCCGGTAGTCCTGAACCTCCGAACGATCCGGCTTGCATGCCGGATCGTTTCGTTTTGAATCGCCCTTTCCCGATACCGTGCCGGGGGCTCCGGCACGATTCCGACGACAACCGTCAGCGGCTGGCGAGCCAGGCGTCGGATACGTTTGCCTATTGCCTCCCCCAAGTCGGCTTGCCGGCAAAGAAGGAAGAATTAGATGAATCAGATGAACCCCGCTTTCGTCATGCCCGACGTGCAAAGCACCATTGATACCCGGCAGATCCCGATTCAGCGCGTGGGTGTGCGCGGTGTGCGTCATCCGCTGTCGGTGCGTCTGGCCGATGGGGAGGCGCAGGCCACCGTGGGCTTGTTCAATCTCGACGTGCATCTGCCTGCCGATCAGAAAGGTACGCATATGTCGCGCTTCGTGGCGTTGCTGGACGCGCATCGCGCGCCGATCGACGTGGCGGGTTTTCGCGCCATGCTCGACAGCATGCTGGAAAAACTCGAAGCCGACGCCGGTCGAATTGAAGTGACGTTTCCGTATTTCATCAACAAGACGGCACCGGTCTCAGGCGTGCAAAGCTTGCTGGACTACGAAGTGACGCTCACCGGCGACGTGCGCAACGGCCAGACGCGCGTGTGGCTCAAGGTGCTCGTGCCGGTCACGAGCCTTTGTCCGTGCTCGAAGAAGATCTCGCAGTACGGCGCGCACAATCAGCGCTCGCACATCACGATCGACGCCGAAATCGCGGGCGATATCGCCGTCGAGGAACTGGTGCGCATGGCTGAGGAGGAGGCGTCCTGCGAGTTGTGGGGGCTGCTCAAGCGCCCGGATGAGAAGTACGTAACCGAGCGGGCGTATGAGAACCCGAAGTTCGTCGAGGATCTGGTGCGCGATGTGGCAACGCGACTTAACAATGAGCCGCGCGTCGTGGCCTACGCGCTTCAAGCGGAGAATTTCGAGTCGATCCATAATCACAGCGCTTACGCCGTGATCGAACGCGACAAGCGCGTGGTGGCCTGATCTTGCTGCGCCTCGCGCGGCGCATGCAATGAAAAACCGCTCCTCGGAGCGGTTTTTTCTTGGGCGCGTGCCGGGCGAGGCGCTAGACGCCGCGCACGATGTCGGCGAGATCCCAGCGCGGGCGGACCGTGTAGGCGTATTCGCTGTCCGCTTCATCTGGCCAGTACTTGAGCCGCATGGCGCCGGCGAAGGCGATCATGGCGCCGTTATCCGTGCAGAAAGCCAGGTCCGGATAGTGCACGCGATAGCCACGGCGGCGAGCGGCTTCATTGAGTCCTTCGCGAAGCTGCGTGTTGGCACCCACGCCCCCTGCCACGACGAGCGTTTTCATGCCAGTCTGCTTGAGCGCGGCCATCGACTTGGCGACGAGCACGTCGACGATGGCATCGACGAAGCCTCGCGCGAGATCGGCCTTTTCCTGGTCGCATACGTTGCCGCCGAGATTGCGCACCTGCGTGAGCACGGCGGTTTTCAATCCGCTGAAACTGAAGTCAAGGTTGCCCGAATGCTTCATCGGACGCGGCAAGTCGTAGCGTCCCGGCGTACCGAACTCGGCCAGGCGCGAGATGGCCGGCCCGCCCGGGTAGCCGAGTCCCAGCAGCTTGGCGGTCTTGTCGAAGGCTTCGCCGGCAGCGTCATCCAGTGTTTCGCCGAGCATGGCGTACTGGCCGAAGGCGCGGACTTCCATCAACTGCGTGTGGCCGCCGGAGACCAGCAAAGCGACGAACGGGAAATCGGGAGCATCCGGTGCGAGCAGCGGAGAGAGCAGATGGCCCTCCAGATGGTGCACGCCCACGACTGGACGCCCGAGCGCAAACGCGAGGGCGTTCGCGACGCTGGCGCCCACCAGCAGCGCCCCGGCGAGTCCGGGGCCTTGCGTGTAGGCGATTGCATCGACCGCGCTGAGTGGCTTGCCAGCTTGCGCAAGCACGGCTTCTGTCAGGGGCAGCGCGCGGCGGATGTGGTCGCGCGACGCCAGTTCGGGCACCACGCCACCGTATTCGCGGTGCATGGCAATCTGCGAATGCAGCGCGTGCGAAAGCAGGCCGGCCTCGGTGTCGTAAAGGGCGAGCCCGGTTTCGTCGCAGGAGCTTTCAATGCCTAAAACCAGCATGGCGGAAGGGGGAGACGTGCGGCGTCAAGGTAACGAGATAACCAAGAAGTATACCAGTCGCCCCTAACCCCTGCCGGGTACAATGCGCGCCATGGAAAAGTTCGATGTAGCAATCGTGGGGGCTGGCGCGGCCGGCCTGATGTGCGCGGCGGTGGCCGGGCAGCTTGGGCTGCGCGTGGTGCTCATCGATCACGCGACGCGTCTGGCGGAGAAGATCCGAATTTCAGGCGGCGGGCGCTGCAATTTCACCAATATCAACGCCGGGCCGGTCAACTACCTGTCAGAAAACCCGAGATTCTGCCGCTCGGCCCTGGCGCGCTATACGCCGCGCGATTTTCTGGATCTGCTGGGGCGTCACCGCATTGCCTGGCACGAAAAGCATCGCGGACAGCTGTTTTGCGACAACAGTGCCGAGGACATCATCGACATGCTCCGCAAGGAGTGTGCGACGGGGCACGTGCATTGGCGCATGCCATGCACTGTACACACCGTTGCCCATACGTCCTCGGGCGGCGCGCATCCTTATCACTTGACGACAGATGCGGGGCATATCGCGGCCAAACGACTGGTGATCGCCACGGGCGGCCTGTCGATTCCCAAAATCGGCGCGACGGACTGGGGCTATCGGATCGCACGTCAATTCGGACTGGAGATCGTCGAGCCGCGTCCGGCGCTGGTGCCGCTCATGTTCGACGCGTCGACCTGGGCGCCCTTTGCGGGGCTATCGGGTTTGTCGCTGGAAGTCGAGGTGAGCGCGGGCAAGGGAAAGGACGGCGGTCGTTTCGTTGAGGATCTCTTGTTTACGCACCGCGGGTTGTCCGGTCCGGCCATCCTGCAAATTTCCAGCTTCTGGGCGCCTGGGCAGTCAATTGTCCTGAATCTGTCGCCATCGTCGGACATCGAGGCGGCATTGTTCGAGGCGAAGGCGACGTCGAAGCGGCAGTTGGCCAACCTGTTGGCGCAATGGGTGCCGGCCCGTTTGGCCGACGCCTGGGTTGCGAACAGCGGGCTTTCGCCGCAGGCGCGCGTGCAGGAATTGCCGGACAAGGCGTTGCGCTCGCTTGCCCAGGCGTTTTCCAGTTGGACGCTCAAGCCGTGCGGGTCTGAAGGCTGGCGCAAGGCCGAAGTCACGCGGGGTGGGGTCGATACGAAGGCACTGTCTTCCGCCACCCTGGAGGCGCGCGAACAACCGGGGCTGCATTTTGTCGGGGAAGTGGTCGACGTGACCGGGTGGCTCGGCGGCTATAACTTCCAGTGGGCGTGGGCGTCGGCCGTGGCATGCGCGCAAGCAATGTCCGAAAGCGTGAAGGCGGAGCGGGCGGGGGGCGGCGCGTTGTCGTAGACGGCGACTTCCGTGCTGTGATAATCTCTCCCCTTCGTGGAGACGACGCACCGAGGGCGGAGCCGAGTCTCCTGCGGCCCGCTTGTGATCGCGCGTGTGATCGTTTCCTCAAGCGGGTTTTTGTGCTTTCTGCGCTCGCTAATGTCAGCGCCGAGCCGTCGGCTGCGGCCGCACGCGGCAAGTGCCTGACGACAGTCGTCCTTTCCTTTGGGGCGGCATGCACTACACTGAAACGTATTCGAAATCCGGAACCCCTGCTCATGAGTCTGAAAGAACGCATTACCGAAGATATGAAGACGGCCATGCGTGCCAAGGCCGCGGAACGACTGGGGACCATCCGGCTGCTGCTCGCGGCAATAAAACAAAGGGAAGTCGACGAGCGCATCACTCTCGATGACACGGCGATCGTGGCCGTCGTCGACAAGCTGATCAAACAACGCAAGGATTCCATCAGCCAGTTCCAGGCGGCCGGTCGCACCGATCTGGCCGACAAGGAGGCCGCCGAACTCGACGTGCTCATGGTCTATATGCCCCAGCAACTCTCGGCTGACGAGGTCGAGCGGGCGGTCAAGGCAGCCGTGGCGCAAACGGGCGCAGCGGGTCCGCAGGACATGGGCAAGGTGATGGGCGTGCTCAAAGGCCAGTTGGCCGGCCGCGCCGACATGACGGCCGTGTCCGCGCAGGTGAAGGCGGCGTTGGCTGCGTAATTGAGTGGTGCGGTGAGTTGCCGTCGCAAGCGACGGCACGGTGCCGTGCCGCGATGGTATCGATCCAGTGATCCCCCAGTCGTTCCTGCAGGACTTGCTCAACCGCGTCGATATCGTCGAGGTGGTGGGCCGCTACGTGCAGTTGAAGAAAGGCGGGGCGAACTTCATGGGGCTGTGCCCCTTTCATAACGAGAAGTCGCCCTCATTTACCGTAAGTCCCACGAAGCAGTTCTATCACTGCTTCGGGTGTGGCGCGCACGGCAGCGCGATCAGCTTCCTGATGGAGCATGCCGGACTCGGATTTGTCGAAGCTGTCGAGGACTTGGCCCGCAATGTTGGGCTGGATGTGCCGCGTGAGGCGCCGTTGCCGGGCGCGCCGGCACCTGCCGCGCAGCGTGCGCAAACCCTCGGCCTGGTCGACGTCATGACGCGTGCCTGCGACTACTACCGCAAGCAATTGCGTAGTGCGCCGACCGCCATCGAATATTTGAAGCGACGAGGATTGACGGGCGAAATCGCCGCGCATTTTGGACTCGGCTACGCCCCCGATGGGTGGCAGAACCTCGACGCGGCGTTTCAGGACTATCGCGACGATCAGTTGCTCGACGCGGGTCTCGTCATCGAGAGCGAGAAGGGCGAGGCGGGCAGCACGAAGCGTCGTTATGACCGTTTTCGCGACCGGATCATGTTCCCGATCCGAAACACGAAAGGGCAGGTGATCGCGTTCGGCGGACGTGTGCTGGACAAGGGCGAGCCCAAGTATCTGAATTCGCCCGAGACGCCGCTGTTCAGCAAGGGCAGCGAACTGTATGGGCTGTTCGAGGCGCGCACGGGGATTCGCGACGCGGGCTATGTGCTCGTGGTCGAAGGGTATATGGATGTGGTGGCGCTGGCGCAGCTCGGCTTTCCACAGGCGGTGGCCACGTTGGGCACTGCCTGCACGCCGATGCACGTGCAGAAGCTGTTGCGCCAGACCGAGACGGTGGTGTTCAGCTTTGACGGCGACGCGGCCGGCCGGCGGGCGGCCCGCCGAGCGCTTGAGGCATGTTTGCCGCATGCGGACGACAACCGGAGCTTCAAGTTCCTGTTCTTGCCGAGCGAGCACGATCCGGACAGCTATGTGCGTGAGCACGGCGCTGACGCGTTTGCCGATGAGGTATCGCGCGCCATGCCGCTGTCGCAGTTCCTGATCGGAGAAGTGACGGCAGGTAAGGAGATGCATCAGCCCGAAGGGCGTGCGCGTGCGCTGTTTGAGGCGAAGCCGTTGTTGCAGCAGATGCCGGCAAACGCGTTGCGAGGGCAGATCTTGCATGCACTGGCCGAGCGGGTGGAAAGTTCGGTCGAAGAAGTGGCCGGGTTGTGCGAGTTGTCGATCGGCGCGGCACGCCGTCAGAACACATGGGATAAGGCGCCGGCCAAGCGCGAGAAGCGCCGCGTAGTGGGAACCGAGCATCGAGCGCTGCAGAACTTGCTCATGTTTCCGGCACTAGGGAATGAATTAACCGAAGAAGAAGTCAAGATTTTGCAGGAAGGGCCCCATCACGCCGAGATTTTCTCGGAAGTGCTGGCGCATTGCCGCGAAATGGGGGCGCAGGCCGACTTTCGTTTCATGTCGGATCGGCTGCGGGTGTCGCCGAACTGGGCGAGTTTCGACGACATTCTTCGCGAAATTCTCTCGTTCGAAGAGAACGCCCGCGACCTGTTGTTGTTCGACCCGGAGGATGAGACCCAGGTCGAGCGTCGGGAGGAGCAGATCGCGCTGCGGCTTGCGGAACTGAGAAGCGCGATTCGGCGCTTGCAGTACGACGGTCTGTGCGACGCCCTGGAGACGATTTTCAAGCGGACGTCGCTGACGTCCGATGAATTGCGCCACGCTCAAGCGCTGTCGCGGCAACGCGACGAATTGAAGCGGCTGCTGGCTCCGGCCGGCACAGGGGGCACGCGAAGTTGAGGTAAGCCCGCGTGCTACAATGGAAGGTTTTCAGTGGGCTGTTTTCTGGCAAGCGAGATCGCTATGGCAAAGATGACAACGACCAGCGGAAAAAAGACGGTTATCCCTGCACCGAAGGCAAAGCGCGCGACCAGCGCGGCGGCGGCATCCGGTGGGAGGGGGGCGTCTCGTTCTGCAAAAGCTGGCGTTGCCGTGAAAGCCGATGCGGTGGGTCGAGCTACGAAGAAAACGGCCAGCCAGGCAAGTTCGGCGAAACGTACCACGCAAGTAAAGGCAGCCGCCGGCGCATCGAAGACGACCGGCAAGACGGCTGCGAAGGTGACCGATGTCACCAAGCGCAAGAGTGCGACCGCCGCTACGGTGGGGGCTGCGAAGGCAGCCAGGCCGACGGTGAAGTCCGAGGCGCCCGTCAGGGCGACGAAGGCGGAAACGACCGTGAAGGCGACGGCCGGTGGGAAACCGCAGGCCCGACAACCCGCTGAAAAAAGCGCCAAGAGCGCAACTACCGCCAAGGCATCGACCCTGGCGGGCCGCAGTAAACCTGCGACGCAAGCCCCACGCAAGACAGGGGCTTCCAGCAAACCCGAGGCTGTGGAGGTCGTGTCGGCAGCAAGCGAGCCGCTCGTCCCCAGGACGCGCGGCAAGGCCGCGAAGACCGCCGCCTCGGTGGCGCAGAGCGTCGCAGCGGATACTAGTGATCAACCCGTGAACGAAGATCAGACCAAAGTGGAAAAGCAGAAGGCGCGTGATCGCCGGGCAAAAGAGAAAGCACTGCTCAAGGACGCATTTTCCTCGCACCAGCCCGGTACGGCCGAGGAACTTGAGGAACGTCGTGGCAAGCTGCGGGCACTGATCAAGCTGGGTAAGGAACGAGGTTTCCTGACCTTTGCAGAGATCAACGACCACCTGCCCGACGACGTGGTGGAGGGCGACGCGCTGGAAGGCGTGATCGCTACGTTTAACGACATGGGCGTTGCCGTGTACGAGCAGGCACCCGATGCCGAAACGCTGTTGCTCAACGACAATGCGCCGAACGCCGCAACGGACGACGAAGTCGAGGAGCAAGCGGAAGCGGCCCTGTCGACGGTCGACTCCGAGTTTGGCCGCACGACCGATCCGGTGCGTATGTACATGCGCGAGATGGGCACGGTCGAGTTGCTGACGCGCGAGGGCGAAATCGAGATCGCCAAGCGGATCGAGGAAGGCCTGAAGCACATGGTGCAGGCGATTTCCGCGTGCCCGACGACGATTGCCGAAATTCTGGCGATGGCCGAGAAGGTCGAGCGTGAAGAAATGCGCATCGACGAGGTGGTCGACGGCCTGATCGATCCGAATGCCGAGGCGGTTGCGGCAGCGGCGGCAGCGGCTGCGGAAGACGAAGACTTCGACGCCGACGCGGAAGCGGAAGAGGAAGAAGCAGAAGAAGCGGCTGACGAGGACGACGACAGCAGCGGCGGCGGGGCTTCGGCCGCGCAGGTCGAGCAGCTCAAGCGTGACGCGTTGGCCAAGTTCGCCGAGATCGCCGACTGGTTTGGCAAGATGCGTCGTGCGTTCGAGAAGGAAGGCTACCAGTCGAAGTCGTACGTGAAGGCGGGTGAGTCGATCCAGGCGGAACTGATGACGATCCGCTTCACGGCGCGCACGGTTGAGCGTCTGTGCGACACGTTGCGTTCGCAAGTCGATGAAGTGCGCAACATCGAGCGAGCGATCCTGAATATCGTGGTCGACAAGTGCGGCATGCCGCGTGCGGATTTCGTGTCGCGTTTCCCGGGCAACGAAACCAATCTCGACTGGATCTACACGGTCGTGGCGGACAACAAGGCGTACAGCTCGGTGGTTGAGCGTAACGTCCCGGCGGTGCGTGAATTGCAGCAGAAACTGATCGACTTGCAGGCGCGCGTGGTGTTGCCGCTTACCGAGTTGAAGGACGTCAATCGCAAGATGTCGGAAGGCGAGCGCCGTGCACGCAAGGCCAAGCGCGAGATGACCGAAGCGAACTTGCGTCTGGTGATTTCGATTGCGAAGAAGTACACGAACCGTGGCCTGCAGTTCCTGGATCTGATTCAGGAAGGCAACATTGGCCTGATGAAGGCGGTGGACAAGTTCGAATACCGTCGTGGTTACAAGTTCTCGACGTACGCGACGTGGTGGATTCGTCAGGCCATCACGCGTTCGATCGCGGACCAGGCACGTACCATCCGTATTCCGGTGCACATGATCGAGACGATCAACAAGATGAACCGGATTTCGCGTCAGATTCTGCAGGAGACCGGTGTCGAGCCGGATCCGGCGACGCTGGCCGAGAAGATGGAGATGCCGGAGGACAAGATCCGCAAGATCATGAAGATCGCGAAGGAGCCGATCTCCATGGAAACGCCGATCGGTGACGACGACGATTCGCATCTGGGCGATTTCATCGAAGATACGGGCACGGTAGCCCCTGCGGACGCCGCGTTGCATGGTAGTATGCGCGACGTCGTGAAGGACGTGCTTGATTCGCTGACGCCGCGCGAGGCCAAGGTGTTGCGCATGCGTTTTGGCATTGAGATGAGCACGGACCATACGCTCGAGGAAGTGGGCAAGCAATTTGACGTGACGCGTGAGCGTATTCGTCAGATTGAGGCCAAGGCGCTGCGCAAGCTGCGTCACCCGAGCCGTTCCGACAAGCTCAAGTCGTTCCTCGAAGGCAATTGATTGCGGCTGAGCGAGCGCCGGTAGTTGAGGGCCGTTAGCTCAGTGGTTAGAGCAGGGGACTCATAATCCCTTGGTCGCTGGTTCGAACCCAGCACGGCCTACCAAGTTGTAAAGAAAAGCCCTTGACGGTGACGTCAAGGGCTTTTTGTTTTGCAAGCAATGATTTGCGTGGGGGTTTTCTTCAGAGCCTCTGCGCCTTCCAACTGAGAACGGACGCTGAGGATTGGGCTTGGCGCACAGAAGACGAAATGGTCCCGGGGCTGTCGCCTTCGGCCTGTCAGCGACGGCTAAAGCAGTTGCGTTCGGAAGGGATTATGGAGGCGGATGTTTCCATCCTTTCGCCGAAGGCGCTCGGTAGCTCGATCACCATGGTGGTCCTGGTGTCTCTTGAGCGTGAGCGCGCAGACATCATTGATAGATTCAAGCAGTCGCTACGATCGACGCGAGAGGTAATGATGGGGTTCTACGTCACCGGTGACCCGGACTTCATGGTTCTCGTGACGGTAAAAAGCATGGAAGACTACGAGCAGTTCACGCGCCGGTTCTATTACGAGAATCCGGACATCAAGGGCTTCAAAACGATGGTGGTCATGGATCGGGGGAAGGCCGGCTTCGAGTTTCCGATCGATTCCGATGATTCAATGTTCAACGGCGGGACGCCGCTTTGATGTATTGCTGGCGAGGACGAGTTGGCGGCATATTAAGGCGGCGCAGCCACGAGCATGCCAAACGTAGATGCAAACTGGTCCGTCCTCGGTCAGGACGGCATTGGTGCCTTTGCCGTTGCGCTGGTTAGTGGCGCTGGCAGCCTTGGCGGCATCGGGCGGAAAGCCAAGATGGTGATTCATCTCTCCGCCCAACGCGATTGATCGGCTGGGCTTT
Organism: Pandoraea sp. XJJ-1; assembly: GCF_026802345.1. Taxonomy (NCBI): domain Bacteria; kingdom Pseudomonadati; phylum Pseudomonadota; class Betaproteobacteria; order Burkholderiales; family Burkholderiaceae; genus Pandoraea; species Pandoraea sp. XJJ-1. The sequence continues at coordinate 3,400,717 of NZ_CP113827.1, read as the reverse complement.
GGGTTCGCTAGGCATGAACGGTTCTCGAAGGCAGGTCAGCGCACAAACAAAAGCATCGCCGCGGCTCGATACTTATGCGCGACCCGGGCGTTCTTCTTTTCACGTCAGCCGATTGACCCCTATTGTTGTTCGCGTTGTTTTTCGAATCCCAGAGAGATTGCCTTTGACATCGCCTTCGCGCACTCGATCATTGTCGAAGCGATCTGTTCAATCCCTTTTTGCGTCATCCGCCCATACGGCCCAACGACGCCCAGACTGAAGATAACTTCGCCTCGCCCTAGCATCAGCGGCACACCGATAGCTGCAAGGCCTTCGTCGATCTCCCCGAGGCAAGTGGCATATCCCCGCGTCTTGACGAGCGAGAGCTCCGCGCGAACTTCCGCATCGGTCGTCATGGTTTTGCTTGTCTTTTGCCCGAGCGGTTGGGAGAGCAGCCGGGCCACGGTGTCTTCGTCCTGATAAGCGGCGATAGCCTTCGCTGTTGCCGCAGAGTACACGTGCATCTCGCTCCCGGGCAAAACGTAACCGCGCCACGGCGTGTCGGGAGCCTCCGTGAGAATGGACCGGATCATGCCGTTCTCGAGCTTCGTGATGTATGTCGTCTCGCCGGTCTCGATCACAAGTTTTCGAAGATCCGCGCGAACCACCGAGTCGAGCCATGCGTCCCGAGTGGTCGCATAAATGAGCCGTCGCATTCTCCCGCCGACCATGTACGTCGTGGCGCCACCCTTGCGTGTTTCCACTAAATGGCAGTCGATCATCGACTTGAGCAACCGGTGCCCGCTCGGCTTCGGAAGACCCAGCATGGTCGCGATTTCGGAGAGCGACAGGCCGTCTGGAAATCCCGCGAGGAGTTCAAGAATTCGCATGTACCGCTCAAGCGGCGGGGCGTTGTCGAGATCTGGCATATCGATTTGGTTGAGGTAAACCCGTGGGCAATTCAGCTTGACACCGGTTATTGAACGACGCAATATTAATCGTAAATCGAAACTATATTTCGAAAATCGATACGATGCAACTGATTTTATCCCTTTGGAGAAAGAACGACATGCTCGATCACTTTTCGCGACGACTGCACGCCTACCTGTCCCGTGCGGCGCTTGCCACTTGTATCGTCGGCGCCGCTCACGGCGTGCAGGCGCAGCAGATTCCCGTTGGCGTGACAGCACCGATGACCGGTCCGCTGTCGCTCACGGGCAAGAGCTACGTGAATGCCCTACGCATGGCTGAGCAGGACATCAATGCGGCGGGTGGCATCAATGGCCGCAAGGTGAACCTTGCATTCCAGGATGCCCAGGCGTCGAACGGCACCGCGATCAACGCGTTCATCAAGGTCGTGCAAGAACAGAAGCCCGATTTCGTCTTCCTCACGAGCTACAGTACGCAGAACGTCGCGGTGAGCCCTGAAGTGGCGAAGGCACAACGTCCGGCGATGTACGCCGGCGGCGCTGACATCGTTGCGGAGCAGAAGAATCCCTGGATGTTCCGCATTCGTCCGACCGACGGCCTGACGGCAGAAGCCATGGCGCGCTACGCAATGGATCATCTGCGCGCCGCGAAGCCCGGCATTCTCTATATTCAGAACGACTTTGGCCAAGGTGGCGCAAAGGCCGCAGAGAAGACGTTTGCCGCTGCGAACGTCAAGGTAGTGGGGGCTGAGTCCTATGGGCAGAACGACAAGGACATGTCCGCGCAGATTCTTTCGCTGAAGAACAAGGGGGCGGATGTGATCCTCATGTTCGTCTATGCGCAGGACGGCGCCCTGTTGCTGCGACAACTCAAAACGCTGGGGATTGCGCAGCCTGTCGTCTCGTCGTCGGCCGCCTTCGTGCCGGCGGCAATACAACTCGTGTCGGCTGATGATCTCAAGGGCATCTACGGTGTCGTCGATACAGTGCTTACCGAGCAACCGGCGGCGCAGACGTTCCTCAAGCGCTTCAAGGCCGCTTATCAGATCGACGCCGATCCGTACGCCGCTGCCTACTATGACGGTGCGATGATCATGGCCGATGCGATGCGCAAGGTCGGGACGGATCCGGTCGCGGTGCGCGACTACCTTCGCAAGGTGCAGGGTTTCAAGGGCGTGGCGCATACCTACTCGTTCGACGCGAGCGGCAACGGCGTGCACGACGTCTCCGTGATCAAGTTCGCGCCTGGGACGAAGAACATGCAGCTGATCCAGCAGATCACAACCAAGTAGGCGCAATCGTCGCCTCCTTTTGTCGCCTACGGATCGAGCTTATGCAACAGCTTCTTCAATTAGTGGTGAATGGCGTCGCGCTAGGCAGTGTTTATGCGCTCGCCGCCATCGGCTTCGTCATCGTTTACTCGGCCACGGGGATCGTGAATTTCGCGGCCGGTCAGTTCGTCATGCTCGGCACGTTCTTTGGCGTGGCGGCGATCGTGCAGGCCAAGCTTCCCATCGAGCTCGGTTATTTCGTGGCCGTGGGGGGCATGGCCGTGTTCGGGCTGCTGTTCTTTCTGGGCGTGCATCTGCCGCTGCGCAAACGACCTGTGGTGTCGGTCATCATCGGAACGGTTGCCGTAGGCATCGCCATGCAAAACGCGGCGCTGCTCATCTGGGGACCATGGCCGGCGCGCATGCCTTCGCCGTTCGGCGATCACACCTTGTCGCTGGCAGGCGCGACGATCAGCGTGCACGCTATTGCCACCATCGTCATCACTGCGGTGCTTATCGCCGGTCTGTATGCGCTGCTCTATCGCACAGGGGTAGGCCGCTCGATGCGTGCGATTGCGCAAGATACGGAAGCCGCACGCCTGATCGGCTTGCCTGTCACGCTGACATTGATGGCAACGTGGGTGCTCGCGGCCGCGTGTTCCGCATTTGCCGGGCTGCTGGTCGGGCCGATGTGGTTCGCAGACGTCAACATGGGCGATCCGGTTGCACTCAAGGCGTTCGCCGCGACCGTCATCGGCGGCTTCGGCAGTGTGCCAGGCGCCATTCTCGGCGGCGTGTTCGTAGGCCTCGTGGAGATTCTCGGTGCGTCCTACCTTACGTCGACCTACAAGGATCTGCTCGCCTTCGCAGTGATGATCGGGTTCCTGCTGCTTCGCCCGCAGGGAATTTTTGGTGAAAAGATTGGAGATCGCGGATGAGCGGTTCCTGGTTCTCCGGAAACCACCGCGCCGGGCTCGCGACTGCAGCAATACTTGCGATCGCGCTCGTCCTGCCGCTGGGGCTTTCCGACTATATGGTGCGGTTGCTGAGTGTGGCCGCCATCGCTGCCGTCGCCGTCGTCGGGTTGAATCTAGTCTTCGGTTACACAGGGCTGATCTCGCTGGGGCATGCCGCATTCATGGGCATCGGCGCTTACACCGTGGCGATTCTCACAACACGGGCGCAGTGGAATCCGTGGCTCGCGAGCGCGCTCGCCGTGGTGCTGTGCGGGGCATTCGCGTACATGGCGGGCATAGTGCTGTTGCGCCTCAAGGGCCACTATCTCGCACTGGCGACGCTCGGCCTGAACGTCAGCTTTGGCATCGTGGCGTCGAACTGGGCAGAACTGACGGGCGGCACGGATGGCATCGCCGGTATTCCGTCCCTGTCGTTCGGCTCGTACGCGCTGGACACCGACGCACGTTTGTATGTGTTCACGGTGTTCGTCCTGCTTGCGCTCTGTGTGCTCGCGCTCAGGATTCGGCGCAGCCATCTCGGCCGCTGCATGTTGGCCGTGAGCGACGACGAGATGGCGGCGAGCATGAGCGGTATTTCGATTGCCCGTGCCAAGACAGCGGCATTCGCGGTGGGTGCGGCATTCGCCGGCGTGGCGGGGTGTCTCTTCGCCGTTCATAGCCGATTCGTGTCGCCTGAAGACTTCTCCTATGTCCACTCGATCCTGTATCTCTCGATGCTCGTCGTGGGCGGCGCCGGGTCTGTCGTCGGCGCGGTCATCGGGGCGGTGAGCGTCACTTTCTTGCCCGAGATACTGCGCGGTCTGGGCGATGCCTACCTGCTCGTGTTCGGGGTACTGGTACTGCTCATCCTGATTGTATTGCCCGAAGGGCTGGTGAGCATCGTGAAGCTGCCCGTGTTCAATCGTTCGCGCGTAGCACGTCTCGCTTGCGTAACGGAGGAAAAATAATGGCGCTACTGGAAGCAAGGGGCCTGAGCGTGACCTTCGGCGGGCTCAAGGCGCTGGCAGAGGTGAACCTCACCGTCGAGTCCCAGGCGTTGCTGGCCGTGATCGGCCCTAACGGCGCAGGCAAGAGTACGTTGCTCAACGCCTTGACCGGCTTGTACCGGCCGAGCGCGGGCCGCGTGTTGTTCGACGGCCGCGACATCACCGGCGAGCGGCCCGACGTCATCGTGCGCGGCGGCGTTGGGCGTATTTTCCAGAACGGCAAGTTGTTCAAGCGTCTGAGCGTGCTCGAGAACGTGATGCTCGGCGCGGCGATTGCGCCGGTGGTGGCGGGTGTGCCGGCAGGGCGGGGCCACGCTGAGACGCAACTGCGCGACGCCGCCATGCAAATGCTGGAGCGCTTCGGGCTCGCCGCGCTTGCGTCGCGCAGCATCGACTCGCTGTCGTACGGAAATCGCCGACTGGTGGAAATGGCCAAGGTGCTGGCGGGGCGGCCCCGGTTGCTGCTGCTCGACGAACCGGCTGCAGGCCTGAACCTTGGGGAAGTCGAGGCGCTGATGGATCGCTTGCGCCAACTTCGTGTGGACCACGACCTGACGATCGTCCTGATCGAGCACAACATGGGCATGGTGATGCGGCTCGCCGAGCGTGTGGTGGTCCTGAACTTCGGCAAGAAGCTTGCCGAGGGTACGCCAGCGGAAGTACAGAGCAATCCCATCGTGCTTGAAGCGTATCTCGGAACGGGGTACCAACATGTTGAAGTGTAAACAGCTTGAAGTGTTTTACGGCGACATCGCCGCGTTGCGTGGCGTGGACGTGGAAGTGAGGGAGGGAGAAGCCGTCGCGCTCATTGGCGCGAACGGTGCGGGCAAGACGACCCTGTTGCGCTCGATCTCGGGGCTCGTTCCCCTGCGCGGCGGCGACATCGAATACCGGGGCGATTCGCTCGGCGGCCGCTCGCCTGAAATTCGCGTTCGGGGCGGTATCGCCCACGTGCCTGAAGGCCGCCGGATCTTTCCCGGGCTCACCGTGCTCGAGAACCTTCAGGTCGGCGCGACCGCGCGTCGTTCCAGCAAAGCGGAAGTCGCCGAGGACCTGGAATGGGTGCACGATCTATTCCCGCGCCTGGCAGAGCGCCGCACTCAATTGGGTTGGTCGCTCTCCGGCGGAGAGCAGCAGATGCTCGCCATCGGGCGAGCGCTGATGTCACGCCCGCGTCTGCTGTTGCTCGACGAACCTTCGCTTGGCCTCGCGCCGCGTTTAGCCGAAGACGTCTACGCTCGCATCGGCGCGATCAACCGTAAGGGCCTGAGCCTGATGATTGTGGAGCAGAACACGGTGCTGGCACTGAATGTGGCCTCTCGGGCGTATGCGCTCGAGAACGGCTCCGTCGTGCTCTCGGGACCCTCCGACGAACTTGCGAAAAACCCTCGGATCCGGGAGGCCTATCTCGGCCGGTGAAAGTTGCCCGGGTAGATGCAATGCCCTGTCACTATCGGTAAATATAGCTATTAGTTTAATAATATGGAGTCCAAATAATATGGACTCGGCAATCGAATAAGCGTCCGCCGACAGGCCGGGCTGTGTAACCGATGAAACTGCCCGTCCGATGCTTCGGATGCGGCGCCGTTTGGAGTGAGAGAAATGACGACTACGGTCGGAATCGATGTGGGTGGGACCTTCACAGATCTGGTGTTGATCGACGACAGCACTGGTGCGGTGCGGCTGTCGAAGGTTCCCAGCACGCTGGACAATCAGGCGCGCGGTGTGTTGCAGGCGCTGGCGAACACAGAAGTCCCGCTCGCCAGCATTGGCAGCATTGTGCATGGCACGACAACAACGACCAACGCGGTGCTAGAGCGCAAACTGGCCAAGGTCGGCCTGATCACGACACGTGGGTTTCGTGATGTGCTTGAACTTGGCCGCAGGACCCGTCCGACGGCGTACGGCCTGCGGGGTGGCTTCGTGCCGTTGATTCAGCGTGACATGCGCCTGGAAGTCGACGAGCGCTGCGACGCACAGGGCAATGTTGTGACGCCGCTCGACGAAGGACAACTGATCGCCGCGATGAAGCAATTGGTCGAGCAGGGCGCCGAGTCGCTGTTGATTCACTTCCTTCACGCGTATGCCAATCCCGTTCATGAGCAGCGGGCGCTGGCGCTGGCGCGCGCGCACTGGCCGAACCGTTATGTCACGGCGGGCCATCAGATCACGGCAGAGTTCCGGGAGTACGAGCGGGGCACTGCGGGCGCCGTCAACGCGGCCGTGCAGCCGATTCTGGATCGCTACGTGCAGCGCCTGCAGGACGGCTTGCAGGCAGAGGGATTCGGCACGGATTTGCTGGTGATGCAGGGCAACGGCGGCACAGTGCCGGCTCGCGTAGTCAGCGAGTCGGCTGTCAACACCGTCATGTCGGGACCCGCCTCGGGGGTGATGGCCGCGGCCCATACGTCTCGCGTTTCAGGTTTTCCCAATCTCATTACATACGACATGGGGGGGACGTCGACAGACGTCGCGCTGATCGAAGGCGGCGTGCCCAAGGTGTCGAGTGAGCTCGAACTCGAATATGCGATGCCGATTCACGTGCCGATGGTCGATGTCCACACCGTTGGCGCTGGCGGCGGCTCGATCGCGCGCGTGAATGTCGGTGGAATCTTGCAGGTCGGGCCGGAAAGCGCGGGATCGAAGCCCGGGCCGATCTGTTACGGACGCGGCGGTGAGCTGCCGACGATCACGGACGCCAACCTCGTCCTGGGTCGCCTCGATCCGAACAAGTTGCTCAGCGTCGATAACCGGATATCGCTCGACTACGTTGCAGAACGCATCCTGAAAAACATTGGAGAGCCGTTGGGGCTCGATGCACATGCTGCGGCTGCCGCCATTCTGCGCGTGGGCAACCAGAACATGGCGAACGCCATTCGTCTGGTGAGTCTCGCGCGGGGATACGATCCGCGCGATTTCGCGTTGTTCGGGTTCGGCGGCGCAGGCCCGCTGCATTCGACGGCGCTGGCTCGAGAACTCGGAATTCCGACGGTGCTGGTTCCGGTGCGCCCGGGCCTGACGAACGCGCTGGGCTGTCTGGTGGCGGACGTCCGGCACGACATGGTGCAGTCGTTCAACAGTCCGCTTAACCGCGTCGACGACGTCGAGTTGAGTGCGTGTTTGGCCGGCCAGATCGCGCAAGGACATGAGCGCATTGCGAAGAGCGGCATTGCCGTGCACGGCGTCGAATTGCGCCACACGGCGGACATGCAGTTCCAGGGGCAAAGCCACGTGCTCGTGGTCGATATTGCCCCGGAGCAGGCGACGCGTGAGGCATTGCATGAGGCGTTTGCCAAGGCGTACTGGCAACGCTTCCAGATCGAGCTCTCGGCGTTGCGCCCGGTGCTGGTGTCGCTCAATACAAGTATTGTGGCCAAGCGTCATGTGCCGGATCTGGGCACGCTCGCGAACGCCACTCCCGCTGCAACGTTGGCCCAGGCGCAGACGGGCTCGCGCCCGGTGTGGTTCGAGCAGGGCGGATGGCGTGATACGCCGATCTATCGCCGCGAACTGCTGCCGGCCGGTGAGTTCTCCGGCCCGGCCATTATTGAACAGCTGGATTCCACGACCGTACTGGAGCCGGGCAACGTCGCCCGGCTGGACACGGCGGGCAATCTCATCGTGACAGTGACCGCCTGAACGAGGTTCTCATGACGCAAATCGATTCCGTCACGCTCAGCGTGATTCAAAGTGGGCTGCAGCAAGTCTGCAACGAGATGGACCTGGCGTTCTGCCGCGGGGCATTCTCGCCCGTGATCTCCGAGTCGCAGGATCGCTCGAATGGTATTTACGACCGTGACACGGGGCGCCTGATTGCGCAGGGCGATCTCGGCTTGCCGATCTTCGTCGGCACGATGCAGTTCTCGACGAAGGAGGTCATCCAGCGTGCCAAGGACATTCGTGAAGGCGACATCTACGCCATCAACGACCCCTATCTGGGCGGCACGCACCTCATGGACGTCCGCTTCACGATGCCGTTCTTCTACCGCGGCGAGTTGTTCGCCTGGCTTGCGAACACCGGGCACTGGCCTGACATTGGCGGCATGGTGCCGGGTGGGTTTTCGGCGCATGCCACGGAAATCGAACAGGAGGGCCTGCGTCTGCCGCCGGTCAAGCTGTTCAAGCAGGGTAAGCTCGACGATGAGTTGCTCTCCGTAATCATGTCGAACATCCGGATTCCGGAGCAGCGCATCGGCGACATCAAGGCACAGGCCGCCGCGCTAACCATCGGTGCGCAGCGTCTGACGCAATTGCTTGACCGGTATGGCAAGACGACCGTCGAGACCGCCATCGCCGAGCTCAACAGCCGCTCGGAGGCGCAGATGCGCGAGTGCATCCGGCAAATCCCAGACGGTGAGTATCAAGGTAAGTCGTTCCTGGACTCGGACGGGGTCGTCGACGAGCCGCTCGAAATCCATCTCGTCGTGACCAAACAGGGCGACAGTCTGACGTTCGACCTGTCGAAGTCAAGCCCGCCATGCCAGGGGCCGATGAACAGTGTGCTCGCAACGACCAAGTCGTCCGTGTATCTGGCGATGAAGCACATCTTCCCGGACGTTCCGCTCAACGCGGGCACGTTTGCACCCATCGACGTACGCGATCCGGTGGGCACTTTCCTCGACGCACAGTATCCGCGCCCGGTGTCCGGCTGCGCAGCGGAAGTGAGTCAGCGCATTGCGGAAGCGGTGTTCAATGCGCTGGTTGACGCGATTCCCGACGTGCTGTTTGCCGCGCCGGCAGGCACCACGGCCAATCTAGCGATAGGCGGCCATGATCCGGAGCGGGACCGCTCCTATGTGATGTACGCCATTTCGGGCGGCGGCTACGGCGGCTATTCCGGCGGCGATGGCCTGACCAACGGATGCTCGACCATCGGCATTTCGAAATCTCAGCCCGTGGAGATCCTCGAGCAAAACTATCCGATCCTGTTCGAGCGGTACGCCATTCACGAAGGCTCGGGCGGTGCGGGCGAATTCCGCGGCGGCATGGGGATTCACTTCCGGCTGCGGCTGCTGCGCGGCACCGCCAAGGCGTCGATGGTGATGGATCACGGGAAATTCGGACCGCCGGGAGCTCGTGGCGGCAAGCATGGCGGGATGACGCGCATCGTCATCTATCGCGACGGCAAGCCCTACGAGCCTGAGCATGTCAGCAAGGATCAGGGCATCGTGCTGCGCGCGGGCGACGTTGTCGAAGTGCTGACGCCCGGCGGGGGCGGGTACGGCGATCCGGCCGACCGGCCCCGCGATCAGGTTGAACGCGACATCGCACTCGGCTACTACGCGCGCGAGGTGGCCGAGCGTCTCTTCGCCTGAACGTCGTTCGACGGCGGATTCACCGCATTCGCGGGGGGCGGCGCCTGCCGGCAACGCTGCCCCCCGTGGATTTCCTTTTTCCGTTTCCGGCGCCCATTCCCATTTCCGGACTTGTCAAATATGACCGTAGCCTATCCCTCCGACGATTCGCACTCGCGCAAGTTGTTCGAGCGCGCGCAGCATTACCTCCCCGGCGGCAACACCCGCACCACAGTGTTCATGAAGCCGTATCCGATCTACGCCGTGCGTGGCAAGGGTTGCCGCGTGTGGGACGCCGACGGTGTTGCGCGCATTGACTGCATTAACAATTTCACGTCGCAAATTCACGGGTATGCCCATCCGGCGATCAACGAGGTCATTCACGAGCAAATCGAACTTGGCACGGCGTTCGGCATGCCTACGGCGTCCGAGATCGAACTGGCCAGCCTGTTGTGCGATCGGGTGGCGTCTATCGACGCGGTACGTTTTATGAATTCGGGCACCGAAGCGGTGATGATGGCGCTCAAGGCCGCACGCGCGTATACCGGCCGAGCCAAAATCGCCAAGGTTGAAGGGGCTTATCACGGTTCGTACGATTATTCGGAAGTGAGTCTTGATTCGACGCCGGCGAACTGGGGCGACGCGCATCCTGCCTCGGTCGCCTATGCTGCCGGCACGCCGCGCGGTGTGACCGACGACGTCATTGTGCTGCCATTCAATGATCCGGACGGCGCACGCCGGCTGATCCATCAGCATGGCGCCGATCTGGCGGCGGTACTTGTCGATCCGATGCCCAACCGAGCGGGGCTCGTGCCGGCGTCGATCGATTATCTGCGAGCGATACGCGAAGCCGTCGACGAAGTCGGCGCGCTGTTGATCTTCGACGAGGTCATCAGTTTCCGGCTGGGGTATCACGGGGCGCAGCCGCTCTGGGGTGTTTCGGCGGATCTCACAACGTTGGGCAAAGTCATTGGCGGTGGCTTCCCGGTCGGGGCGGTCGGCGGACGTCGCGACATCATGGAAGTCTTCAGCCCGATCGGCGGCAAGCCAGCATTGCCGCATGGCGGGACGTTTTCGGCTAATCCAATCACGATGCGAGCCGGCGTGGCAGCACTCAAGCTGCTCGACCACGCTGCTTTTCGTCATCTCGACGCGATTGGGGACAGTGTCCGCGACGGATTGCGCGCCGCACTGATACGCCATGGTGTGCCGGGCAAGGTCGTCGGCCGAGGCTCATTGCTAAAGGTACACTTCACCGAGCGCGATGTGATGGACTATCGGTCGGCATTCGCGGATGCGACCGAGGCTCGGCGCCTCGAGACATTCAACCGTGGACTGTTGAACCGGGGCGTGCTGGCAGCGAGCTATGGGTTAATGGCACTCTCTACGGCGATGAACGGCGACGACGTCGCGGAAATTGTTGCCGCAATGGAGGGGGCGGTCGAAGACGTGCAGCGATTGGGTTAATGATCCTGCACAACAAACGGAGGGCGATGTTTTCGGCGTAGCGCGCTCGAATATGGCGGACAAGCTGGCGCAAACGAGCCGATGGCCCCGCCGGAAGCGTAGCTGCGGTGGCGTCGGCCGCAGCTACGGCTTGCGCCGTGGCTAGACGCAAGACATAAGCATTGAGTCTTGAGATGGGCGTCGAGTTTGCATAGCGCAAATCGGCGCGCCCCGAAGAGCACCCGCCACGGCAAACCCTTGACGGCCTACGCGGAGATCTCTGCCTCGTTGGAGTAGCCTGAAATAAAGCTCTTTTGCGCGCTCGTATGGGGGTCGAAGACATGTCGCGAAATCCGTCCAATGTTTCCGCCGTAAACATGAACGCTGATCGAGACACGATCTTCGTACGTGTTGGCGACCCTGTGGATGTCGCCTGTTAGCGGGGAAATGCTTTCGACAGTCCCTGGCTTGAGGTACTCGATCCCGAGCGATCGCATTGGTTCGCCCGGCGCGCCGACTTCAAACGATTCGGCGCGCTCGCCACCGCGCAACATACCGATCAGCGCCCAGACCGTGTGGTTATGAATCGGCGTTTTCTGGCCCGGCCCCCAAACAAAGCTGACAACCGAAAAGCGATCGGCCGGATCGGCATGTAGCAGGTATTGTTGGTAATACTGCGGATGCGGTTGCGCATACGGTTCAGGAAGCTTGTAGTGGTCAACCAATCCCGGACACTGCGTTAAGTTTTTCTTCTGCGACTGCCGGCGCCACACCGTTATTGAATTGATGTGGTCGAATCCAGTTGTACCGCTGCATCAGGTAATGGCTGATGTCCCGATGCGCTTCTCCAGCACTCATGTATCCAGTGCTCGGCACCCATTCCGTTTTCAAGCTTCGGAACAGGCGTTCCATCGGGCTGTTATCCCAACAATTTCCACGCCGACTCATGCTCTGCTTGATTCGATAGCGCCATAGTCTCTGACGGAATTTCCGGCTGACATATTGACCGCCCTGGTCACTGCGGAACATTAAGTCCGTAGGCCGACCGCGTTGCTCGAACGCCATGTCTAATGCCTTCACCACCAGGTCGGCATCGGGGCTCGTCGAGAATGACCAGCCGACAACGCGGCGAGTGAACAGGTCCAACACCACGGCCAAATAAAGCCAGCGCCCCTGTGCCCATAAATACGTGATGTCGCCGCACCAGACTTGATTCGCTGCCGCCACATCGAACTCGCGATTCAAGACGTTCGGAATGTCGATGCGCTCCACCGTAGCGCGCTTGTATGCGTGGTTGCCAGGTTGCTTGCAAATCAAGCCGAGCTCGTCCATCAGACGGCTGACCTTAAAGCGCCCAATCGTCGTGCCTTGCTCGCGCAGCATGCCCATGATGCTGCGGCTGCCTGCTGAGCTTCGGCTCTCGACAAACAACTCGTGCACGCGACTGCGCAGTGCCATTCGTGCCGCATCAACTCGCGCTCGACGATGTCTGTATGCGTAAAAGCACGACCGAGGTATATCGAACAACTCACACAACATGGCTACCGGAACGCCGTCGCCGAACTGGTCGATTATTTCGTACGTTCTATCCCTTCCGACATCAGTAGCGCAGTAGCTTTTTTTAAAATGGTCTTCTCCCTCTCGAGGCGTTCAACCCGCGCTTCCAGTTCCTGGATCCGCTGCTGCTCTGGCGTCATTGCAGGACCCTGAGGCGTGATGCCTCGGCGTTCCTGGTGCAGTTGTTGAACCCAACGGCGCAGAACCGACTCCGCGACCCCGACCGACCGGCTGGCATCGACGTGGCTATAGCTCTGGTCGACGACCAGAGACGTAGCACTGCGCTTGAACTCAGGGGAAAACGTACGACGTTGCTTGCTCATCAGACACCTCTTCGTGGCGAGTATTTTCGCCTAAATTGGTGTCCGGGGAGATTAGACCACTACAGCTCAATGCTGATCGGTTGGTCGGCGCAGTGGGGCGCCGGCTGGGTCGTCGCACTTGCGGCCATCGGTAGCTTCTTCATTCTGGCCGATTCGGGCGTGCTTTCCGCCGCCATGACGGACGAGGTGCCGGCGGCGTACCTGGGCCGCGTGATGGGCGTCCGATCAATTCTGGGGTTTGGCGCTGGCGCGCTTGCACCAATGACCTTCGGCGCAACGCTCGATTGGACGCACCAGTGGGGGGGGGGCGTACCTGTCTCTGGCCGGCGGTGGGGTGGTCGCGTTTCTGGCTGCCGTGATGTTACGAAGAATCACGGCACCTGTGGCGAACGTGACTGCCGTGAGACGGTCCCCCGTGTGACCAACTGGGACTTTTTGCCTACCCCTCCATATCTGATCGTGCGCGAACGTCAAGCATGTAGCCTTCTCCGCGTATCGTCCGTAGCAATCGTGGCTCCTTGATGTCCTCTCGCAACTTTTGCCGCAGCCTTGATATCTGTACGTCGATGCTGCGATCAAATGCATCGATCGACTTCCCTCGGGCCGTATCCATCAAATACTCACGACTCAGCACGCGCCCGGGTGCGGAAAGAAATGCGTTCAGCAGTCTGAATTCCGCGTTCGAGAGCGGAATGACGGTGTTGTCGGGCGCAATGAGATGGCGACCGATCAAACTCAGGCGCCATCCCGCGAATCGCCGCTCGTCCTTTGGCTCAGGTGTCGACCTCGTTTGCGCTCGGGTACGACGAAGAATGGTTTGAATTCGTGCCACCAACTCGCGCGGCTCAAACGGCTTTACGACATAGTCGTCGGCACCCAGTTCGAGGCCAACAATTCGGTCAGTCATTTCGCCGCGCGCGGTGAGCATGATGATGGGAATTTCCGACGACGTGCGCAATTCTCTGCATAGCGTAAGGCCGTCGCTGTCCGGAAGCATCAAATCGAGTACGACGATGTCGATATCGTTGTGCTCGAGCACGTCGTGCATCTCCTCGCCGCTCGCCGCCTGCATACAGGTTATGCCAAAGCCGGCAAGGCACTCGCAAAGCAGACTACGTATCTGTGCATCGTCGTCGACTACAAGTACGCGCGTTGCCATGGTCATGTTCCTCTCTTGGTCTCTCGCCAGGTCGAATCGAATCTCCCGATTTCCGGATTATCCGCGACAAACGTGCCGACAATCTTGCGCAATTGTTGCAGTCTCGAAACATTCGGTGCCCGTGCACCGCATCTCCTATGTATCAAACCCGATACAAAGTCGAGATGAAACAGAAATACCCGAGCCGTAACGTGACTCCACACAAGACATATGCAAGCAGGAGCCACGTAGTCCATGAATTACGCCCAACCCAAACCGCCCGCGCGGCGACTGCTCGGAATCGGCGTTGCACTGCTCGTGCACGCAGTCATTCTGTATGCCTTGCTCAGTGGGCTGGCAACCCGTGTCGCGACGATCATCCAGGCGCCCATTGAGACACGAATCATCGAGGAGATCAAACCTCCCCCCCCTCCGCCACCGCCCCCTCCGGTAAAGAAGATCGCGCCGCCTCCACGCCCCGTGGTCCAACCGAAGGCTTACGTGCCGCCGCCTGAAGTTCAGGTACCGGCAGCGCCACAACCCAATGCGATTGCCGTTCAATCCGACAAGCCCGTCGCCACGACACCGGTGGCGCCACCTGCGCCTCCCGTAAGCAAGCCGGTGGCGGGCAACGTCGGCGTCGTTTGCCCGAACTCCGCGCAAGTCCGGGCCGCCATCCGGTACCCGCGCGAAGCGCTTCGCGACAACATCACGGGCAACGTGCTCGTCGAGTTTGTTGTCGGGACCGACGGGCAGATCAAACAGCTTCGTGTCGCCCGATCGGCTGCCCCGGCGCTGGACCGAGCGGCTGAGAACGCGGTCCGGCAGTTTCATTGCGTCGCGCAGGGCCAGGAGGTACGCGTTCAGGTTCCGTTCGATTTTCAACTCAATTGAGGCTGTCCTCGGCAGCCCATATGCAACCCTGCATTCACGTCAAGGAGACGATCATGTTTCAGTTCCAATCTCGTGCCAAAACGCGTGCGCGCGGCTCGGCGGTCTCGATGGCCGTCGTATCGATGATCGCGGCGTTCCCCTCGCTCAACGCCCATGCGGCCTCGACGGTGACCAACCCGTACGGGCTGCAAGCCCTGTGGGAAGGCGGCGATATGATCGCTCGCGGAACCCTGCTCATCCTCGTGGTCATGTCCATGGGGAGTTGGTACATCATCGTTGCCAAACTGCTCGAACAAGCGAAGGTCCTGCGTCGGGCGCGCGCCGCGGAAAAAAAGTTCTGGAACGCCGCTTCCCTGTCCGAAGGCGTCCGGTCACTCGATGCGGAAAGCCCGTTTCGCTACATTGCCGAGACCGGGCTATCGGCCCGTGATCATCACAAGGGGGCAATGCTTGACCAGGCCGATTTGAATACCTGGGTCGCGAGCGCCATCGAACGTGCCATGACCGGCGTATCGAATCGGCTCCAGGATGGGTTGTCCTTCTTGGGTACCGTCGGTTCGACGGCCCCCTTCGTCGGACTTTTCGGTACCGTTTGGGGCATCTATCACGCGCTCACCGCCATCGGTATTGCCGGGCAAGCCTCCATCGACAAGGTCGCAGGGCCTGTGGGCGAAGCGCTGATCATGACGGCCATCGGCCTGGCGGTCGCCGTGCCTGCCGTGCTCGGATACAACTGGCTTGTCCGTCGCAACAAGGCCGTCATGGAACGCGTGCGTGATTTCGGAAGTGAACTGCACAACGTGCTGCTCACCGGAAAAACGACAGCGTCCGCCGTCGTGGCGACCCGCACCTCGCAAGTCGCTCGCGTGGGGTGATGCCATGGCAATGACCGTACCTGGCGGGAGTGGCGGCGCAGAGCACGACGAGGTTATGGCGACCATCAACACGACGCCGCTGGTCGACGTGATGCTGGTCCTACTCATCATCTTCCTGATCACCATTCCTGTGGTCTCGCACACCGTTCCCGTCACTCTGCCGAAGGAAGCGGTTCAACCCCTGCAGACCACGCCTCAGAACGTTGTCCTCGCCGTCACGCGAGACGGTGAGGTCTATTGGGACGAGCGACGCATTCCCGATGCGTCAACGTTGCTGGAGAAACTCAAGACGGTCGCCGTATTGACACCCCAACCCGAAGTGCAGATTCGCGGCGACCTCGATGCTCGCTACGCCGCGATCGGACGCGTTGTCCTGGCATGCCAGCGTGCAGGCATCGCCAAGGTCGACTTCATTACGGAAGCGCCACCGCGCCAATAGCGCTCGATGCGCACCACATCAGGAGACTGCCATGGCAATGACCATGCCATCGGGCGCTGGCGAGAACAGCGACATTTTGGTGGAGATCAACACGACACCACTCATCGACGTCATGTTGGTGCTTCTGATCATGTTGATTCTCACCATCCCGATCCAGACGCATGCCGTAAAACTCGACATGCCCACGCCCTCCAACGCCGCCCCCACGATCCCGCCGCTCGTCGTGCAGATCGACGTCGATGCGAGCGGTGTCGTCGCATGGAACGGCTTGCCGCTCAGCGACCGTGGTCAATTGGAAACCCATCTCACCGAAGCCGCGACGTCAACGCCGCCGACGG
Source organism: Pandoraea sp. XJJ-1 (assembly GCF_026802345.1). Taxonomy (NCBI): domain Bacteria; kingdom Pseudomonadati; phylum Pseudomonadota; class Betaproteobacteria; order Burkholderiales; family Burkholderiaceae; genus Pandoraea; species Pandoraea sp. XJJ-1. Next base: position 3,384,271 of record NZ_CP113827.1, on the reverse strand, counting down.
AGCTGCACCTGCGTGCCGACGCGCAAGCCCCCTATCGGTCGGTCGCCATGGTCATGGCGTCCGCGCAACGGCTGGGGGTGACACGCATTGGACTGGTTGGCAACGAGCGCTTCGCAAAATGACACCTTGTCTCCCTGCCAGTGTCCTCGCGCGCTGACGCACTAAAACTGGACTTCCAATGTTCGATTCGAATACCGAAATTCCGCCGTATGCAACGACGGCACGCCGCGAAGGATATGCGCGTGTCGGGGCGTGGCTAGGGCTTTTGGCCCTCGTCATCGTGACCTTCTTCGCCAACGTTGATCGCCAGATGCTGGTGCTGTTGGCCGAACTCATCCGCACAGAGTTCGGCCTTGCCGACATTCAGGTGGGGCTTTTGCAAGGTGCCGGTATCGCGCTGTTTGCCGGTGCGGCGGCCATACCGATCGGATGGCTCGCGGACCGAGTGGACCGCCGTGTCATTCTGGCGCTTTGCATCCTTCTCTGGAGCGCCGCGACTGCCGCTTGCGGTTTGGCGACCGGATTCTGGACACTCTTCATCGCATCGATCGGCCTGGGCATCGGCGAAGCGGGACTCATGCCGATTATCTACGGCTTGCTTCCCGACCTTTTCCCCGCACGTCAGCGCATCCTCGCCAACTCCGTCTTTGCCCTGGTCAATCTATTGAGCGCCGGTGCAGGCATGGCACTTGGCGGGTTGCTGATCCAGGGGATCGACACGATGCATGGCGCATTACCGTTCCATCTGGGAAGCGTGTCCACGTGGCGTATTGCATTCTTCGCCGTCGCGGTACCTGCGCCGTTGCTGGTGCTGATCGTCGCGCTGATCCGACCGCGCTACGCGCATTCGGACATCAAGGGCGCGACGGACAACGCGCTGGCACCCGGACTCGCGGCTCGGGAATACTTCCGCCGGGAGATGCCGATGATGATCCGCTTCTTTGGTGCGATCGCATTGGTCAACATGGCCTTCGCGGGCATTACGAGCTGGATGCCGGTCGTTGCCGTCCGCTTCTTTGGCGCAACGCCGGCAACGGCCGGCGCCGGACTGGGCGGCGCCGCGATGATCGGTAGCGTCATCGGATGCTTTCTCGGCTGGCTGCTCGCTCGCCGCCTTGGCACACGACTCGGCGTGCTCGCCCCGCTGCGCGTATGCGAGTGGGGCGCCCTCGGGGCCTGCGTCGTCAGCCTCGGCTATTTGATCGCGCCATCCGTGTCGTATGTCTACGTCCTGTTCGGCGCCCAGTTCATGTGCGTCGTGGCGGGCATGATCATGTTTCCCGGCTTGATGCAGAGCATTTGCCCGCCGTATCTGCGATCGAGAGTGGCGGCCATCGGGGTCCTGGCAACGGTGCTGATGCAGTCCGGCAGTCCTGTGGCCATCGGCCTGATATCGGATCACCTGCACCGCACCGCCTCTGGTCTGATATGGGCCATCGTTGCCGTGGCGCTGTCCGGATTCATCGTGGCCTGTCTCCTAATGCGCAGTGCGGCCAATGCCGTACGCCTTGCCATCGAACGCTACGCCTGAGATCAAATGACAATTCCCTGCACGCTTTCCGTTCTCATCGAACGGTGGCCGTTGGCCACCCCCTTTCACATCTCGGGTCACACCGTTGAAGCGGCCCGCGTTCTGGTCGTATCGTTGAGGTCCGGTCAGCACGAAGGTCGGGGAGAGGCCGCCGGCGTCTACTACCGGGCAGAAACGCCGGACAGTATGGCCGAGCAGCTTGCCGCCGTGCGTCCCGACATCGAGCGCGGCATCTCCCGGGAGGACCTCATCGAGCTGATGCCGGCAGGCGGTGCAAGAAATGCCGTCGATGCGGCGCTATGGTCTCTGGCCGCTCAGTGTTCCGGCATGACGGTCGCGCGATTGGCCGGACGCTCACGCCTGCGCCCGCTGCGGACCTCATTCACGGTCGGTGTGGATACAGCGCGAGCCATGGCCGAGGCGGCCCGCGGTTACGAGGGCGCCGTTGCATTGAAGATCAAACTGGACGGTAGCCCGCTCGACGCAGATCGACTCCTCGCGATTCGAGCGGCTTGCCCTGGCGTCGAACTGTCTGTCGACGCCAATCAGGGATGGACACAAGCCCACATGATGCAAATGCTGCCGGTCATGCAGCGAGTTGGCGTCGACCTGCTCGAACAACCCTTGCCGGTCGGCGAGGACGAATGCCTTGAATCGATGCAGTACCCGATTCGCATGGCCGCGGATGAATCGTTTCAGGATCTGGACGATCTTGCCACCGTCGCGCGCAGGTATGACGTTGTCAACGTCAAGCTCGACAAATGCGGTGGACTCACGCGAGCGCTTTCGCTGGTTACGCCCATTCGAGACCTCGGACTCTCGGTAATGGTTGGATGCATGCCCTGCACCTCGCTCGGCGTCGCCCCGGCCTACCTTCTGGGGCAGTTGTGTGACCGGGTCGATCTCGATGGGCCCTGCTTTCTGGCAGAAGATCGCACGCCCGCGTTCCAATACCGGAATGGGTATCTGCTAAGCCCCGATAGCCACTGGGGCCGCGAGGATGCGCAGCATGAGAAAAATTGATTCAGGCGGATATGCCGTGTCGACTCGGGAGCGATTTGACGGCGAAGCGCTGACGGCGCTGTTTGATCCGTTCAACCAAAGCGATGCGCCGGGCGTCGTCGTTGCCGCCGCGATTGACGGCGAGGTCGTGTTACGCCGTGCGTTCGGCATCGCGAACACGGGATTAGGGGTTGGATTGGATGTGCGAACCCGGCTGCGTATCGGATCGACGACCAAGCACATGACGTGCCTCGCCGCCTTGCTGCTCCAGGAAGCGAATGCGCTGGACATTGATGCACCGATCCGCCGCTATTTACCGGAACTGACAGGTATCGCTGGCGAGCCGTCCCTGCGCTCGCTCATGTTTCACACAAGCGGACAGCGTTGCGCGCTCGACATCTCGCTTCTCACCAACGGATTGGCGGCGCCGCAGGCCGGCTACATGCTTGACATTCAGCGCCGGCAGACAAGTGTCAACTTTCCAGCGGGCGAGCGGATGATGTACTGCAACGGCGGATATCACCTGATTTCGTTGGCGATTGAGCGTATCAGCGCGCAATCGTTCGCATCGTTCCTCGCTTCCGAAATCTTCGCACCGTTGGGCATGAACGATACGTTCTGCCTGTCCGACGATTTTCAGCTCCAAAGCCATATGGCCGCTAGCCACGTCAAAACCGGCGAACGATCTTACAACCGGGGAATATTTCCTTTGCGTGAGATTCTTGGCGAAGGCAGCGTCGTCTCGTGCGTGGACGACATGCTCAAATGGTGCGCCCATTTGCGCGGGGAAAAATTGGTGGGAAGCCGCGCCACTTGGGAAATGATGTTCTCGTCGCCAACGTTCTCCAGCGGCCTGCGCAGCGATTACATGATGGGATTGAAGCGCACGCAATATCGCGGGTGCGAACTGGTCCATCACGCAGGCGGTGTCGTCGGGGGAACATGCCAAATGCTGTGCGTTCCCGAGCACGGCGTCGATGTCGTTCTGCTTAGTAATGGAGCCGTCTCAGCGCCGACTACGCTCTCACTTCGCATACTGGATGTCTTGTTGGCCGACGAGATGAAGGGCGACGCCGCTCCGAAACCTGCCAGAATGGTTCCCGCACTCGGACGAGGCGGGACCTATCGCGAAGCGAGCGGGGACATCGTGTACGACATCACCGAGCGCGACGGAATCATGACGCTCAGCGGTCCGCTGGAACCGAGCGCTCCCACGCTATATGAACGCGATTCCACCGAAACCGATACGGGCGAATTTGCACTGGAGTCGAGCGGTGACGGCACATTCCTGTTCCACTGGGAACCCGCGATCGACCCGGACGAAGTAGGGCAGTTGTGCATCTCTCATTGCGGCCACGCGACACCCTATCGCCGCGTCGAGATGCCAGCGTCGGTGAGCATCGAGGACATCGACATCCTAAGCGGCGCCTACGCCAGCGAAGAAGCAGATGCTCGCGCTACGCTACGCCGTTCGGAGGCGGGACAAGCTGTTCGCGGCGACGCTTGCGCGATCATGTCACTCGAGATCGTGGGCAGAGCGGGCAAATGCCATTACGACGTCTTTCCCGTGGACATCGATCTCTTCCGCTTTTCGCCACGAGGGCCGAACGCCATCACAGGGGGAACGATTTCTATCGTCAGGCGCCCAGGCACTCGGAATGTCGACGGATTTTCGATCAATACCCCCCGGACGCGAAACCTTCTATTCGCGAAATCCTGAGCGTAAGCGTCGCCCCGCCCGCCACGCATCGGCAGGCGGCGGGAACTCACGTTTAGAGTTCCCGCCGCACGGCGACGTTATCCGATACGAGAGAACTGCAGGGCCCGCGTGCGGGACGTGTAGAGGGAAAAAGCGGTAGCCTTGTCCTCGCGACGCTCAACAAGCGCAGTGCCCGAAGATAATGCCGAGGCATCGGCAGGCTCGAAGGTCCAGGCATCCCGGGTTAGCGGACTCAGGCGATAACGCGCACCTCCCGCAGCGCCACGAATGGACAGCGTCAGAAGCCCATCCTCAATCGAGACGACGGCATGCGCGTCGGCATCGTGGCTGAAGTATTGACCACAGAGCCCTTCCATCTCCAACCCAACCGGTGGGGCACCTTCATGGCGGCTCAGTGTGACGGCACATCCGCATTCGATGTAATCGATTGCCGTCACTTCGCCCGACGCCGCACGTGCATGGGGTATGACGCGAGTCTGCGCGCCTGCACCGTCTTCGATACAGTACCCACTCTCGAGCGCGATTAGCGGCTGAGGAGGATGTTGCTGGTTGTGCGTTACTGCGTGCAGACGCCCGTCCTGCTCAACGATATCCACCAACTGAAGGGGGGCGACGGACAGATACCTCCCGAGCAACCCGGGATTCTCAGAAGCCAGTTGCGCTACCGGTCGGGGCGACCCAAGCAATTCATCACCAAGGACGATATCCACAATCTCGGTCGCAAGCGCCGTGGGATCGACCGGTGCGCCGTTGCTCATCAGAATGATATCCAATGCGTGCGAGGGAACCGTCAGCATCTGGCATGTTCCGCCGAAAACGCCGCCCGCGTGATGAATGGTTTCGACATTACGATACCGTGAACGCATCAACCCCAGGGCGTAGACGCCGACTTCCCCGCTCGAATATTGAGGCATCGTCAGCATTTCACGCCACGTTTCGGGACTTCCCAGTTTGACCGGATGACGAAGATGGCCGGCCCACTTCAACATATCGTCGATCGTGGAAACGATACCGCCTTCGCCCAAGACATCGACGGTCGGAAACAACCCACGGATATACCCGCCAGCGCCGTCGGGAACATGCTGTGTGGCCATGCGCGGCCGGATTCGCAAGTCGTCGCTGACGGATTCGGTGTCGTTCATGCCCATGACGCGGAAGATCCGCTGCTCAAGAAACTGCTCGAACGACGTGCCGCTCACGCGCGCGATGATATGCGACAGCAGCTGATATCCACCGTTGCAATAGAGCATGCGCTCCCCGGGGGGGAAATTGACGTCTCGTTGCCGTAGCTCGACCGCCAGCGGCACGCCCGGCCCAATCATGGAAACGCCTTGCGTGATCACCGACAAATCCAGATAACAGCGATAGCCGCTGGTGTGCGTCATCAACTGGCGCAGCGTGGGTTCACCCGCCAACTCGGGCAGTTCCGGCATATACGTGCGAGCACCCGCATCGATATCCAACTTGCCGTCCTCGGCAAGAAGCAGGGCGGCAAGGCAAGTGAAATGCTTGCTGGTCGAGCCAATCCGCATCCGGGTCGCCGGCGTGTTGGCGACGCCATGTTCGAGGCTCGTCATGCCGAACCCCTTGCGGTACAGTGCCCGTCCTTCACGGGCGACCCCGACCACGAGGCCCGGCGCGTCGCTCCGATTGAACCGCGCCAGATGCGCGTCGAGGCGAGCGTGCAAGTCTTTCTGCTGCAAAGTCATTTGAAGTTCTCCAATAGTCACTAACGCGTATCAGAACGGAACGGTAAGCACCGCGCCGATCGTGCGCGGCCGTTCCACGCTGACCAGTGCCGGCCCGCCAAGCGGCATCAACGCAGTCCCCGCGGCCAGAAGGGCGCGGCGGTCAAACAGATTGCGCACGTAGAAGTTCAGACTCGCCTTGCCGAAGTCGATCCCCGCCAGGAGGTCGGTCACTGCATAGCCAGGGAGCGGATAATCCGGCCGTCCGTTGCTGGTGCCGAACCCTGCGTGGCGACGGCCGACGAATCGTTGCGCAATACCCACGTATGAGGCATACGTGCCGAGCGAAAAGTGGTACGTCCCAGTTAGCGTGGCCGAGAACTTCGCGGAGTTCGGCAGGGGATCACCCGATTGCGTCCCGGTGGCAGCATTTCCCTGCGTCAACTTGGCGTCGATGTAGGAAAACCCCGCACCAAAATCCCAATGCCGATCGGGACGGAAGCTACTTGCCAACTCGAACCCTTTGATGCGCGCGTCCCCCGCATTGATCACCTGATTGACACCTTCCAGAGCGCCAAGCTGCTGGATGTTTTTCCACTCGATGTCATAGGCGGTTGCAGACAACGAAAGCCGCTTATCGAACAAATCTGCCTTGTAGCCTGCCTCATAGGTCCAAAGCGTATCGGGCTGAAACGTCGCACTCCCATTGCCGGGGCGCCCCGTGATGGGACTGACGAGCAGCGCGTTCGGCCCGCCCGGTCGATAGCCGCTTGCCGCGCGGACGTAGACGTTGCTGTTATCGGTCAATCCATAGCTGGCGGTCAGCATGTAGGTCTTGCTGGTATCGGACGACGGTGCGGAAATCGATTGAGGCGGTCCGCCCAGAAGGCCCGATGTGCTTTGGTTGTAACTCTGTTGGTTGTGGGCGATGCGAATACCGCCCGTGAGCGCCAGACGCTGTGTCACGTGATAGGTCAGATCTCCATATGCGGCGTATTCGGTATAGGTGCTGGGCGCCGTCAGTGCAGAGAGCGAAGGCGTGGTCCCGTCGGCAAATGCACCCACAATGCCCTGATCCGCCTCACTGCGCTCTCGGGTAAAGAAAAGCCCCCCGAGCCATTCAAGACGGCGGTTCGCGGGTGACGTCATGCGAAATTCCTGCGTCACCTTGTTCGTTGTCGCCAGGTTCATCGCGACAACCGAGTTCAGATTGAGCCCTTGCGCGGCCAGAGCCGGCACGTAGACCACTGACAGATCCTGAGGCTGGTCTGTCTTCACCGACTGATACGATGTGATCGAGTTGAAGCGCGACCATCCGAAGTCGTACTCCAAGCCGAGCGAGTAAAGTTCGACGTTTTGATGGAACGGTTCCGGCGCATAAATTCGCGTTGTCAGATCGCCATCGACGGGTTGGCCGCTCTTGTCGTATGCAACGTAATTGGGGGCGTTTCGATTGATGTTTTGCGTGATCGCGCTCAGACGCACGGTGAACTGACTCGTCGGCGTCAAGAGCAACGACGCGCGCGCGCCGTAGGTATCGCCTCTGTCGATTCGGCTACCCGCCTGCGGTCCGATGGCATCGACGTAACCTGCGTCGTGTTGGCTGAAAGCCGAAACGCGCACGGCAGCCACATCGTTCTTGATGGGAATATTCAGAACCGCGCTGGCAGTATTGCCAATACCGCCGTGCTTGGTTGCCGACATTCCCGCGCTCGCCTGGCCGGAGAATTCCTCCGTATCCGGCTCGTTGGTGACGTACTTCAGCAATCCGCCCATCGCCCCTGCGCCGTATAGCGTGCCCTGCGGCCCACGCAGCACTTCGATGTGATTCAGATCGAGCAGGCTCATGTCCAGCGCGAACGTCGCGCCTTGCGAGAAGACCGTGCTCCCACCGAAGGCGACGTCATCGACATAGACACCCACGGTCGGACCGGTTTGCTCCCCGGTCGTCACGCCGCGCATGCTGATCTGTCCGGCGCCGCTTCCGCCTTGGGAATTGAGGTCCACCCCAGGTTCCGACGAAAGATAATCAGACATCGTTTTCGCGCCGCTCTTCTGCAATGCGTCAGCCGAAATGACATTGATCTGCATAGGCACTTCGCGCGCGGGTTCACGGCGACGTGTCGCGGTCACCACCACAGTGTTGAGTGTCGCGCCGTCTTTGCCTGACGCTGGCGTCATGGTTTGCGCGTTGCCGTTCGTTCCGGCATTAGTGTCAGCCGATGATTTGGCGCTCTCGGCCTCGGCACTCACCGCCGAAGCCGCACTGGGCAGTGCGACCGTTTGCGCATGTCCATAGGCTGACGCAAGCCCCAGCAGGGAACCCACCAACCAGGTGCCCCCGCTCGGCCTAAGCCTGAATCGGCGCATAGTGACTGCGGTTTGCCTGCGATGCTGTCTGATTGCCACTGTCGTCTCCTTCGAGATTTCCGCACGTCGGCCGTCACAATCGCCTTCGCGGTATGGATCGTGTAGCGAGGGATGTCCACGCTGATTCGAGTCTTAGCTCTGGCTTCAACGTTATTTGTGCGATATTTCTGGTTCATGTGGACTTTGTATCTCGCGTGAAACATAGACCCACCGGCCGTGGCTTTCCATTGCTGCACAATCCAGGTGAGCGGTGATCCCTCCCGGATGTTTCCGTCCTGAAACAATCTGTTGACGAAGCGGCTACATAGGCGCCGGATAATAGCGACCATGTTCGCGTTTTCTTTCACGGCACCCGCCGCAACCATCATGCAAAAGCCATCGTTCGATTCCGCGTTCTATCGGCTACTGTTTGTCATGCTCGTCATGGTGGCGCTGACACAGGCTGGCACCGCGATATTGATGTACACGGTGTACTCCGCAGCGGCGTTCAAGGCGCCCCCCGGCATGTCGACCGGACTGCAGTTGAGCATCGCCGCTGCCGTGCAGATCGTTCCGCTGCTCTTCTCTTCCTGGGTCGGTGCGCGAATGCTGTCGGTACCGTTCAAGTCGCTGGCCGCAGGGGCCGCAGCCTTGTCTCGCAATATGGACGCGCCACCGATCCCGGAAGCGGGCCCGATTGAAGCGCGGCAGGCGGCTCGTGTTTTCAACTCGATGCAGGCGGCCATACGGCGCCAGGTCAACGATCGCAATCGCTTCCTTGCCGCCGTCTCGCATGATCTGCGCACGCCGCTTACGCGAATGCGTCTGCGGCTACGGACGCTTGAGCCCTCGGAGTTCAGCGATCGATTGGTTGCCGATATCGACGAAATGACGCAGTTGCTCGACGCAACGCTCTCGTTTCTACGCAATGAGGCCGTGACCGAAGCGTTCAGTCCAATTGACATCGACGCGCTCATGGATGCCATCGCGGAAGACGCGATGGAGCGTGGGCAGAAGGTCTCCGTTCACGGGGCGATCGCGCCTATGCTTGCGCAGCCCTTGGCGTTGAAACGTTGCCTGACCAATCTGGTCGCCAATGCGATTCGCTATGGAAGCGAAGCGCATATTCAATTGGTCGATGGCGATGAGCAAGTGCAGATCAACATCGTCGATCGCGGGCCCGGCATCCCGGAACGAGATCTCGAACGGGTGCTGGAGCCGTTCTTTCGACTCGAACAATCCCGTAATCGGGAAACCGGTGGTACCGGACTTGGGCTGGCCATTGCAAACGATGTCGTCAAGCGACATGGAGGCACGTTGACATTGCTCAATGGCAGCGACGTTGGGCTGATTGCACGCGTCGTGTTGCCAAGGCGATAGCCGCGAGCGCTTCGCAGACAATGCACCCGCTTCTGTGTCAATGTGGATACACACTGCTCACAATCAGGCAACGAGGTCCAAATACAGTGTGAAGGACACGCTTCTTCACACATCTGGACTCACCATGAAGATCTTCGCGGCACAACTCGCTACAGAAACCAACACCTTCGCGCCGTGCCCCACCGGGTGGGGGGGATTTCAGGAAAATGGGATTTTCCGGGGCGACGCCAGCATTCGCGCGCCGGAAGGCGTGGGCTATCTGATGGCGGAACTTCGGCGACTCGCCCGTTCGGACGGAAACGAAATCGCCGAAGGGCTCAGCGCCGAGGCGCAGCCGTCGGGCCCCGTCATTCGAGAGGTCTATGAAACGCTGCGTGACGAGATCGTCGCCGGTGTGCGCGCAGCGCTACCGCTCGACGCTGTCGTCCTCATGCTCCACGGTGCCATGGTGGCGCAGAATCATGACGACTGCGAAGGCGACCTGCTCGCGTGCATTCGTGAAGTTGTCGGCCCCGAGGTACCGATTGCCGCGACGCTTGATCCGCATTGCCACTTCACTGAGCTGATGCAGTGCGCGGCCAACATTCTTATCGCCTATAAAGAGTATCCGCATACCGATGCGATCGACCGATTGCGTGAAGTTTATCGACTTGTCACACAAGCCGCCGAGGGGGAGGTCACCCCGGTAACCGCCGTGCACGATTGCCGGATGGTGGGCGCTTGGCACACCACATCGGAACCCATGGCCGGCTTTGTGCGACGAATGCAGTCGTTCGAGGGGCGCGACGGCATTCTCTCTGTGTCGCTGGGCCATGGATTCCCCTGGGGCGATGTCCCCGAGGCCGGCGCAAAGCTTTGGGTGATTGCGGACGGTGACCCGGCGCGCGCCGGTGCGTTGGCGAAGCAACTCGGGAGTGAATTCTGGGCAATGCGACATGACGTCCAGCCCAAATGGTATGACCTGGATCAAGGGCTCGACGCCGCCTTGGCCGTCGGCCTCGGTCCGGTCGTCCTGGCAGATGTTGCCGACAACCCCGGTGGTGGCGCCCCTGGCGATAGCACCTTCATCCTTCGGCGAGTCGTCGAGCGATGCATTTCCGATGTTGCCCTGGGTTGCTTGTGGGATTTGGGGGCCATTCAAATCTGCGCGGACGCCGGCGTCGGCGCCACGCTGGATCTTCGCGTCGGTGGCAAATGCGGTGCCGCTTCAGGCGACCCCATTGACCTGCGCGTCACCGTTCGAGCCGTGCATGATACGCATTCGCAGAGCCTTGGCGGCATGTCGATTCCACTGGGCCGTTCGGTCTGGGTTGAAGGGCCAAACGGATTGGACATCGTGCTCGTTTCCGTACGAACCCAAGTCATTGGTGTGGACGCATTCACCGGCATAGGCGTTGCGATGGACGCGAAGCGACTTGTGATCGTGAAGTCGACACAGCACTTCCATGCCGAATTTGCCCCCCGGGCAAAAGCGATTCTTCACGTTGCAGCCCCTGGCGCACTGACCCCCGATTTCGCAAAACTCCCCTATCGACGCCGTAGCCTCGAGTACTGGCCTCGCGTCGAAAATCCGTTCGTCTGATCGGGTGGCGCCGCGACGCCACAGATCAATCCAATCGATCACGCGTAGGTTGACCCAATATTTTGCCGGGAATCGCCAAAACTCCGGCAAAGTTTGCCCTTCTTCTGGAAGGGCTTTTTTTCGACTGATGTGCCGCCTGGCGGCACATCTCGAGTGGGGCGGCGAAGCGATACCGAGTCAGAAGCGATCGGCACGAAATGGAGAAGGGTCGACCAACGTCGGCGCGCCAGTGAGCATCTCGGCAATCAGACGCCCGGTCACGGGGCCGAGCGTCAGACCGTGATGCGCGTGACCGAAGGCGAACCAAAGATCCCGATGCCGGGGGGCCGGGCCGATGATCGGCAGCATATCGGGCGTGCACGGTCGACAACCCATCCATGGCTCGGATTCAACCGCTTTTCCCAGCGGGAACAGCCGTCTCGCCAGAGGTTCAACGGCCGCTAGCTGAACGGGCGTCCGCGGTGCATCGCGTAACGCAAGTTCGACGCCCGTTGTCAGACGAATTCCCTGGTTCATCGGTGCCAGCAAAAAGCCGCTCTCGGCATCCAATACCGGTTGATTCAGTTTTGTACCGATGTCGGGCAGGAAGTGCCGGTGATAGCCGCGCTTGACCGCCAGCGGCAGCCGGTAACCCAGCGCACGCGTAATCGTGTCGGACCAAGGCCCCATGGCCACAACGGCGTGCCGACCTTCGATTTCCCCCTCGAGGGTCTGTACGCGCCAATGGGGCTTCAACGTGGTCGCATCACCGCGCATGATCTGCCCACCTATCGATGTGAAGTACTGCGCGTAGCGGGTAACCAATTCGCCGGGATCGCGAATCGAACTCGAAGCCGTATGGCGAATGGCGCCGATGAGCGTTGCCGAGAGCGACGGCTCATCCTTCTGAAGTTGCGCTGCATCGAGTCGCTCAAACGGTACGCCGTACTCACGTTGCCAGCGCTCGACATCGAGAAGCGCTGCGTCGAACGCATCACGCCGATGGAAGACCTTTAGCCACCCGCCTTCGCGTAGCAGATCATCCGCACCTGCACGTTTGATGAGTGCCTGGTGCTCGGTCAAGCAATGCTCGATCAGTGTGCTGTATTGACGGGCGATGCGGGCATGGCGTTGCGGCGCGGAGTGATGCCAATATCGTGCGAGAAATGGGGCGATGCTCGGCAGCGCCGACGGGTGATAGCGCACATCCGTGGATTGATTCCGCGCATAGTGAAGCAGCGTTCCGATGTCGCGAGGAAACGCGTACGGATACACGCCTTCACGCTGTATCAATCCGGCGTTGCCAAATGACGTTTCCCGACCGGGCGTGCTGCGGTCGACGAGCGCGGTCGAAAGGCCACGACTCTGCAAATGGATAGCCGTCGAGACGCCGACGATCCCGGCGCCGAGTACGAGAACATCGAATTTCATGATGGAGACACTGTCGTTATCCCATTGCTGTGGCTAGCCGCGTGGTCGCGTCGCAATGCCACAGTGGACGGTTTGAATAGGTCGACCGATTCGCAATGGCGTCGTGAACGCCAAATCGTGGATGTCGCCTGGCAAATGTCGCACGGCCTAGGCCAACGCCGTCACGGCAACTTCCACGTCGAAGCCGGTTCTCATCAACAGCGATTGAACACACGCGCGCGTTGGTGCATGTCCCTGCGGAATCCAGGCGTCCCATACGCGGTTGAATTCGTCAAAATAACGAGCATCGGAAAGCCAGATGTTCGCCGTCAGAAGACGTGTTTTGTCGATGCCCGCCTCGGCGAGTAGCCCATCGATTTGCGTCAAGACTTCGTTCGTCTGCTCGGGAATCGTGGCGTATTGCGTCATCGGCACTTGCCCGGCCAGATATACGACACCCCCCGCAATGACCACCTGACTCATGCGGACATTGGTATGCAAACGTGTGATTTCTTTGTTCATTTTTTGGGCTCGGAGAAGAATGACAATGCGTCGGTCAACGCAGACGCAAGGCGTCCATGACTGTTCCGGTTATCATATATGAGAATTTAAGTTCTCGTATACGAGAAAATGTCAAAAAATCAACGCAATCGGTTTCATGTGTTCGGTTCGTATTGTCTGGACCGTACACGCTCAGTGAAAGTCCTATGACGCCATCTACATCAAAGAAGCCTGCGTCGTCAGGCAAGCAGAAGCGCGACGACGGCCAGGTCAGTCATGAAACGGTGGGCGCCCGGCTGCGAAGCGCGCGCAAGGAGAACGGGCTGACACTCAAGACGTTGAGCGAGCGCTCAGGCGTCGCTGTATCGACCATCTCAAAGGCGGAGCGCGGCGACATTGCGCTCACCTACGACAAGTTTGGCGCGCTTGCCCGTGCACTCGGCCTGGATTACTCGGCCATCTTCGGGCATGGCAACGCCGAACTCAGCGCAGGGATGAGTCCATCGTTCACTGAAGCGGGGAAGCAGACGATATACGAGACCCCCAACTATCGCTATGGCATGATCGCCTCCGACCTTGCCAATAAGCGCATGGTGCCGATGCGTGCACACATTCGCGCGCGCAAGCTGGAAGATTTTCCTGACTATATTCGCCACGCGGGCGAAGAGTTCGTGTTTGTTTTGTCAGGCAGTTTGTTGCTGCAGTTTGAAAATGGCAGCGAATTTCGGCTGGCGCCAGGCGATAGTCTTTATTTCGACAGTGGCGTGGGGCACGTCTATCTGAGCGAGCATGATTCTGGCGTCGACGCCATCGTCTGCTGTGTAGACATGCATGTTCCACCCGCAATGTCGCGCTCGCGATGAGGGTCGCCAGGGACTCGCCACCCGTTGTCGAGTCGGACACTCCGGCCGGACTGAGCGAACCTTTTCCGGTGGATCTCCACGATTTTGTGGACGCCTGTCGTCGGGTGCCGGTCATCTGGGACTTCTGAGTGCTTGACTCGGTGTCGGGTATCCAGGCGGTGAAACGAAGTCAGTGAGCCCGCGACGGTGGCGTCAAGGGCTTTTTGCTTTTTGACTCAATCCGCTGCGAAATCGAAATGCGGTCTAGCCGCGATTGTCGACCCAGTCGCGCGCCCACGTGGTGGCGTGTCCCAGCGCCTGCGTTTCGTTGTCGAAATAGTCGAGCGCGTAGAAATTGTACGAAACAGGATCGGCGTCCAGGGGGCCGCCTCTGACGAGCACGAGGTTGGCCGCAAACCAGCCGTCCGATAGTTGGTGCGCGGATGGGGAAATTGAGTAGCCGTTGTATTGGTGGTGATGTTCGATATTTTGCATTAGCGATTGTCGAGCGCACACATGGCATTCGCGCCATACAAGCAAGACAATTTGAAAGTTGGGGGGAGACGGATTGTGTCTAAACGACAAACGATGCGCACGTTGAGGTGTGGCGATCGGATCGGGGGGGGGGGAGCGTCGCTGCGCGAGGAAGCGCGCGCGTGAGGCAGACAAGCAAAGGGCCGGAAGACCGGCCCTTGAAATACGTTACAGCGGGGTGATATTCGAGGCTTGCATGCCCTTCGGGCCACGCTTCGTCTCGTAGCTTACCTTCTGGTTCTCCGCGAGCGTCTTGAATCCATCGCCGCGAACTTCCGAGAAGTGAGCGAAGAGATCATCGCCGCCAGCGTCAGGAGTAATGAAGCCAAAGCCCTTGCTATCGTTGAACCACTTAACAGTACCGGTATCCATATTGAATCCTTGAAATAAAAAAATACAGCTCCACCGCGGAGCGACAAAAACTTCAAGGAAGAGGAGAGGACAACGAGTACCGCGCAGACAAGGCGGAAAATGGTGATCAGCAATCGAGCTTCTTGAATATTTCGAGGCCCACAATACAGGGGCGGATCGGGAATGTCAAAGCATATCGTTATCCGCTCTCGCTATTGGGCAATACATTGTTTTGCGTAAGTCGTGCGCCAGAAAGGGGGGCGGGCATCCACCGGCACCGCACACGCGCATTTGATTGCGCTGCCGGCGTCAACAAGGATCCCACGTCCCACCGCGCTCATACGCCGTAGAACCGCTCGCAAAACGCGGCACTCGCCCCGAGCTTCCGCGACAAATCGGCCGCGGCGCGCAATTGCGGGACCACCAGCTCGCCGGATTCATGCGCAGCATTCAGTCTCGAGGCCGGACCGGAGAGCGTGAGTGCCGCCATGAACTTGTCATCGGTACCGAACACCGGCGTCGCAAACGCCGCGGTATGCACGTCGCGCGCACCCGACGTGAAGATGGGGATCGTCGGCGGTTGCTCGTACAGCGGCTCGTTCAACCCCCAGAACCGAATGACCTGGCCGATGGCCGTGTCGTCCAGCGGCAGCGACGTGCCCGGAAGGCGCGTCTCGCGCAGCCCCTCGGACGGCTCAACCCGGAACAGGCAAAGCCGGTTGCCATTCTCGTGCACGTAGTACGATGCGCTTTCCTTCGCCAGCGCAGCCAGATCAAACAACACCGGCTCGACCACCGTCGACAGGTGAAACGATTGCTCGAACAGCTTGCCCAGATATAGCAGTCGATGGCCGAGCGCATAGTTGCCCGATGACGAGCGCACCACATAGCCCATTCGTTCAAGCGAGTTCATCAGTCGGTACACGGTCGTCTTGTGCATCCCGGTCGCCTGCGAAAGCGTACCGAGAGAATGCGATTCCGCACCCGGCTTGAAACAGTCGAGCAGCGATAGCGCTTTCTCGACTGCGGCGACCCCGTCGTTCCCCATCCCGTTCCCCTGTCAAATAGATACCATTTTACATGGTACAGCGACAATTTACCCAGTAAAAGGGTAAACGCTAGTGCCGGTCATGCGTCGCCTGTCTTATAGTTATTTCACTCTGTACATTAGCTCTGTACATCGTACAGCGCATCATTTGAGGTCAAATTATGAGCACGACTCCCGCAGGCACTTCCATCCAACGAAACATCGAGCGCGTCTCGCCCGAACTTGTCGAGGCGGCAGCCAAGTATCAGGCCGCCATTCTTGCCGACGTCGCTGGCCGTCGCGGCACGGTGCACGGGCGGGTGAAACCGCTGTCCCCCAAGATGAAAGTCGCGGGTCCGGCCATTACTGTCGAAGTCCGCCAGGGCGATAATCTGGCTATCCATGCCGCGTTGGCGATCGCCCAGCCGGGCGACGTCATCGTGGTCGACGGCAAGGGCGACGTGAGCTGCGCGCTGCTGGGAGAAATCATGGCCACTCAGGCAAAGGCGACCGGCATCGCGGGCATCATCATCGACGCTGCCGTGCGCGACGCGCACGAACTCGCCAACGGCGACTACCCGATTTTCTCGGCAGGCCTGAATCCGTGCGGCCCGACCAAGAGCGTGGCCGGCCTGGTGAACTCGCCCATCTCGCTGGGCGGCACCGCGGTGAATCCTGGTGACCTCGTGGTCGGCGATGCCGATGGCGTCGTCGTCATTGCACGGCAGGACGTGGCGCGCATCATCGATCTGGCGCAAAAGAAGCTCGAAGCAGAAACGGCGCGCATCGACGGCATTCTGCGCGGCGAGCAGTTGCGTCCGGCGTGGGTCGAGAAGGAATTGCGGGCCGCCGGCATGCTGGCCGAAGGTGAGACGCTGTAATGACTGCCGTGACGCAAAAGCCGGTTCTGCTGGTCACCGCCGCTGACCTCGCCCCCGAAGCCATCGCCATGCTCGATGCCTTCGAGCTGATCTTCGCGGGCAAGCAGCCCACGGAAGACGACATCGTCGCCCTGTGTGAACACCACAAGCCCGTTGCCATCATCGTGCGCTACGGGAAGATCAACGCCCGGATCATGGACGCGGCAGCGAATCTGCGCGTGATCTCCAAGCACGGCAGCGGCATAGACGTCATCGACCAAGCGGCGGCAAAGGAGCGGGGTATCGCCGTGCTGGCCGCCGTCGGGGCGAACGCCGCCGCCGTCGCCGAGCATGCCTGGGCGCTCATCCTCGCTTGCGCCAAGGCGGTCCCCCATCTGGACGCTCGCCTGCGAGCTGGCCATTGGGACAAGGCCACGCACAAGTCGGTCGAACTGGAGGGCCGCACGCTCGGTCTCGTGGGCTTGGGGGCCATTGGGCGCAGGGTCGCCGCCGTGGGCTTGTCATTCGGGATGACGGTCGTGGCGTTCGACCCGTATGCGAAAGAGGCACCGCAAGGCGTCAAGCTCGTGTCGCTCGAGGCGCTGTATGCGGCGTCGGACGTCGTGTCGCTGCACTGTCCGCTCACCGCTGAGAACCGCCAGATGCTCAACCGCGAAACGCTCAGCTGCTTCAAGCCGGGTGCCATTCTCGTCAACACGGCGCGCGGTGGCCTCATCGACGAAGCGGCGCTCGCGCAGGCACTCGCCAGCGGGCAACTGCGTGCGGCGGGTCTCGATAGTTTCGATGTCGAGCCGATGACCATGCCCCATCTGTTCCAGGGCATTCCCAACGTCATCTTGTCCCCGCACATCGGCGGCGTGAGCGACGCGGCCTACGTGAACATGGGGAAGGGCGCTGCCGCCAACGTGCTTGCCGTCGTCAACGCACAGGCGCGCGACGCCGCCTAGCGTTCGAATCCGGAGGGCAGAGCATGTTCTTTCTCACAACACCCGAAGTGCGCGAAGCGGAAGTCTTCACGCGCATGCCGGTGCGGTTCCGCAAGCCCGATGTCCAGACCGACTGGGCGCTGGCGAATCGCGGCGGCATGGCCACCGACTCGTTCCTGGAAGGACCCGTCTGGGATCCGGCCGGCTACCTGTTCGTGACCGACATTCCGCACGGGCGCATTTTCCGTATTTCGTCCTCGGGCGAATGGGATCTCGTCGTGCAGTACGACGGTGAACCGAATGGGATGAAGCGTTTCGACGACGCGCATCTGCTCATCACCGACTATCGCAACGGCCTGATGCTGCTCGATATCGCGCGCGGTGAGGTTCGTCCGTACCTCGAGCGTCGCAATACCGAGCGCTTTCGCGGTGTGAATGATCTCACCTTCGATTCGCGCGGCAACCTGTACTTCACCGATCAGGGACAGACCGGTCTGCACGACCCCACGGGCCGCGTCTATCGCCTCTCGCCAGACGGCAAGCTGGACACGCTGCTGAGCCAGTGCCCGAGCCCCAACGGGCTGGTGCTCTCGCCGGACGAAAAGGTCCTCTTCGTCGCCATGACGCGGGGCAACTGCGTCTGGCGTGTGCCATTGCAGTCCGACGGCTCGGTCAGCAAGGTCGGCCAGTTCTTCACCTCTTACGGCCCCAGTGGGCCTGATGGCCTGACGGTCGACGTCAACGGGCGGCTCTTTATCGCGAATCCGGGCCTCGGTCGCGCATGGGGGCTCAACCACCGCGCCGAGCCGGAGGTCATACTCATCAGCCCGGAAGGGGCGTCGCTCACGAATCTGTGCTTCGGTGGCCCCGACATGCAAACGCTGTTCATGACGGAGTCGGTCACGGGCACCGTGCTGAAAGCCGAGATGACGATTCCCGGGCCGTTGCCCAAACAGGCGAAGACGAAGTCCTGACGTTTGATCACCGGGTGGTCTGCCCGGTGCCCCCTATATCGATATCGCACCATAAGTAGTGCGGTGGAGGAGCAAGCATGACCCTTTCGCAAACCATCACCGCCGCGCCCGCCGCCACCGGGTGCGACACGCCGCACAGTCAGCACTTCGCGAGCGACGAGTATGCCGCGAGCGAGCGAACGCTTGCCAAGGCGTTCTGGCGGATTCTGCCTTTCATCTTTCTCTGCTATGTCGTGAGCTACCTCGACAGAACCAACGTCGGCTTCGCCGCGTTAACGATGAACAAGGATCTGGGGCTGACCGCAGAACAGTTTGGCCTTGGCGCAGGGTTGTTCTTCATCGGGTATTTCCTCTTCGAAATCCCCAGCAATCTCATCATGCAGAAGGTCGGCGCGCGCGTGTGGATCGCGCGCATCATGATTACCTGGGGCTTGTTCTCGATGGCCACGGCCTTCGTCGTCGGCCCCAAGAGCTTCGCGGCCGCGCGCTTTCTTCTCGGCCTCGCCGAAGCGGGCTTCACGCCCGGCATTTATCTCTATTTCACGCACTGGTTCCCGGGGAAATGGCGCGCGAAGGTCACCGCCGCGTTCCTCGTCGGCATTCCCGTCGCGAACATGATCGGCTCGCCAATTTCGGGGGCGTTGCTGCAACTGGGCGGCCTGCACGGTCTGCGCAGTTGGCAATGGCTGCTGCTCATGGAAGGCCTGCCAGCGGTGGTCCTCGGTGTGGTTTGCCTCTTCGTGCTGGCCGACCGGCCGGCGAAAGCGAAGTGGCTGACGCAGGCCGAGCGAACGCTCCTGGAGCGGCGCATCGCGCACGAGCAGCGCGACATCGGGACCAAGCATGGCAGCAGCCTGCGTGACGCCATGACGAACTGGCGGGTCTACGTGCTGGCGTTCATCAACTTCTGCGGCATCGTGGGGTCGCTGGGTGTCGGCCTCTGGATGCCGCAGATCATCAAGCAGTTTGGCGTTGCGCACTCGGTGGTGGGCTGGCTGACCGCGATTCCGTACGCCATCGGTGCGGTCGTCATGATCGTGTGGGCGCGCGTCGCGAATCGTGCGAAGCACCGCATTCCGTATGTCGCCGGCGCCCTGGGCGTCGCGGCGGTGGCGCTTTGCATCAGCACGTTCGTCGACGCGCCGGTGCTCAAGCTGATTGCGCTGAGCTTTACCGTGAGCGGCATTCTCGCGTTCCAGGCGACTTACTGGGCCATTCCGTCTGGCTTCCTCACAGGACGCGCCGCCGCCGGTGGCCTCGCGCTGATCGTCTCGGTCGGCAATCTCGGTGGGTTTGTCGGACCCTCGATGATCGGTGCGCTCAAGCAGTTCTCGGGCGGCTTCACCGCACCGTTGATTGCTGTGTCGGCCTTTTTGCTGGTGGGCGCACTGACCACGGCATGGCTGGCCGACCCCGGGGCGAACGCAGGCGAAGCGGTGTCCGATCCCGGACACGATCCGGTCGACGCCGCAAACGGCATGCGCTCGAACGGCTGACGGGGACCGCGCCATGCAAATTGTCCATGCGCCTCACCTGACGGTTCGCGAAGCGTGGCTGGCCTTGCGCGAAGAAGCCGCGCTCGAACCGGCGCTGCCCATCGTCGACGCGCATCACCATCTCTGGGACCGTCAAACCGGGCGGTATCTCGCCGATGAATTCGGCAAGGATGTCGCGAGCGGGCACCGCATTGTGTCGACGGTCTATGTCCAGTGTCGATCGATGCTCCGACGCGATGGTCCGGAGCCGATGAAACCGCTCGGAGAAGTCGAGTTCGCCAACGGTGTCGCGGCCATGTTCGCCAGTGGGGCTTACGGGCCGACGAGGGTCTGCCAGGCCATCGTCGGGGGCGCGGACCTGACGCTGGGGTGGGATCTGGAGGGCGTACTCGAGGCCATGCTGCAGGTGTCCGGGGGCAGGCTGCGCGGGATTCGCAATCCGCTCGCGTGGCACGAGAGTCCTGCGGTCAGTTCCAGTCCCGTCACGCCGCCGCGCGACCTCATGGAAAACCCGGCGTTTCAGCAGGGCGTGCGAACCCTCGCGAAGTACGGCCTGTCGCTCGATGCCTGGGTTTATCACACGCAACTCGATCAGCTGTATGCGCTGGCGCTGAGTGCACCGGAGGTGACTGTCGTCATCGATCACTTTGGCGGCCCCCTGGGCGTTGGGCCTCACGCCAACACCGCAGAGGACGTTTGGGCGCGCTGGACGCGCGGGCTGGCGCGACTGGCCAGTCTGCCGAACACCGTGATCAAGTTGGGTGGTGCGGGCCTGAGCGTGTTCGGTTTCGGGTTTGCCGCAAACGAATTGCCCCCGTCGTCCGACATGCTCGCCGCCGCATGGCGGCCGTATTTCGACACCTGCCTCGACCTCTTCGGTGCGAACCGCTGCCTGTTCGAGAGCAATTTCCCCGTCGACAAGGGGATGTTCAGCTACGGCGTTCTGTGGAATGCCTTCAAAAGATTGGCGAGTGCGATGTCGGCCGATGAAAAGGCGGCGCTGTTCAGCCGCACGGCCGCGTCAGTTTATCGCTTAGATATGTCAGGAGACAAAGAATGAAGACTAGTGCAAGCCTCTCCGAGGCAAGCCTCACCGATACGGGACACGGGAGCGGCTACAAGGCGATCACCAAGGGCGAATGGCGCTCGCTCTCGCTGGCTGGCCTGGGATGGACGTTCGAGAGCTACGACTCGTTCCTGCTCTCGCTTTTGCTGCCGACGCTGGCCCTTCAGTTTGGATTGAGCAAGGCGCAGCTCGGCCTGTTCACCAGCATCACGGCGGCCGGGCAGATCGTCGGCGGCATTCTCTTCGGCTACGTCTCCGACCGCTTGGGCCGCGTGCGCACGGCGCTGCTGTGCATTGGCATCTACTCACTGTTTTCCGGCTTGCTGGCGTTCGCGCCCAACGAGCATTGGTTTGCGACGCTGCGCTTTTTCGGGGCGTTGGGCATGGGCGGGACATGGACTGCCGGCGCAGCCCTCATTGCAGAGACCTGGCATGCGAGCCGTCGCGGCAAGGGTGGGGCGCTTATGCAGATGGGGCTGCCCATCGGCGCCATTCTCGCGATTGCGATTTCCGGCATCGTGAGCGCCGCGTACGGCGGTCTTGTCGACAGCGGTTGGCGTCTGCTTTTCCTGATTGGCGCGCTGCCGTTCTTCATCCTCTTCTGGGTGGCACGCAAGACGCCTGAGTCGCCCATCTGGCTCGAGCGGCGGCAGGCGAGCGCAACGCCCTCGAGTGGCACCCAGGCGGGCGACGAGAAGCTCAACGTTCGCGGTCTTCTGCTCGCGTTCACGTTCATCTTCTTCCTGCAGTACCTCTACTGGGGTGTGTTCACCTGGACGCCGACATTCC
The DNA here is from genome assembly GCF_026802345.1 of Pandoraea sp. XJJ-1. Classification (NCBI taxonomy): domain Bacteria; kingdom Pseudomonadati; phylum Pseudomonadota; class Betaproteobacteria; order Burkholderiales; family Burkholderiaceae; genus Pandoraea; species Pandoraea sp. XJJ-1. The sequence goes on along the minus strand of NZ_CP113827.1, from coordinate 3,362,243 downwards.
TCGTCACGGTGAAACACATCGACTTCGTGCATAGCTTGAAGTTTGTGCTCGCGCTTCAGTTCGGCGCCATCACGGGGTTCCTGCTGTTCTCGGCCTTTGTCGACCGCCTTGGTCGCCGTCCGATGTTCCTGGCCTATCTGCTGGTGGGCGCGGGGGCTGTGCTCGTGTACATCCTGTCGTCGAACGCGATGCTGCTCATGGCGGCGATATTCCTCACGGGGTTCAGCGTCAACGGGATTTTTGCCGGCGCCGGGCCGTTCCTCGCAGAAATCATCGGAAACACCGCGAAGCGCGGTTTCTTCATGGGACTCGCCTACAACGGCGGACGACTTGGTGGCTTCATCGCACCGCTGGTCATCGGCGCGCTAGCGTCGACGTCGGGCGGCTTTGTCCTTGGGCTGTCCACGACGATCGTCGCCTTCATCGCCGCTGCGATCGTCGTCTTCTTCGCGCCGGAAACCCGCGGAACGACGCTTTCATAACGGCGTCGGACGCGCCAGGCGTGGGGACACCCATCGCGGCGATGGCTGCCGTATGGGACACCGTACTGGCCGCCGCGGGCGTGTCCGCTATCGCCACGCAACGACTCAGACAATAGCGCTCCGGTGCACAATAAATTGGGAGACAACGATGCAACTCACGGGTGTTAGGGAGCAATCCGCGATCGAGCGCCAGACCGTACGGAAGGTCGTGTGGCGTCTCGTCCCGTTCTTGATGGTGTGTTACCTGCTCGCCTTCATCGACCGAGGCAACGTCGGCATGGCCTCGCTCCAGATGAATCACGATCTTGGCATGTCGGCGCGCGTGTTCGGATTCGGTAGCAGCCTGTTCTTCATCTCCTACTTCTTCTGTGAAGTGCCGAGCAATCTCGCGCTTCAGAAGTATGGCGCGCGACTCTGGATCGCTCGCATCATGATCACGTGGGGCATTGTGTCGGCGGCGATGGCGTTGGTGCACAACGCGACGAGTTTCTACGTTCTTCGATTCCTGCTGGGTGCGGCCGAAGCCGGCTTCTTCCCGGGGGTCCTGCTGTACCTCTCGTACTGGATTCCGACGTCGTATCGCGCGCGTATCGTGGCAACGTTCATGGTCGCCATTCCGGCAGCAAGTTTCATCGGTTCGCCGATTTCCGCGCTACTGCTTCAGATGGACGGTATCGCCGGTCTGCGCGGTTGGCACTGGCTCTTTATTCTCGAGGGTGTGCCCACGATCCTGCTGGGCATTGCCTGCCTGTTCCTCCTGGCCAACAAGCCGAAAGACGCGAAATGGCTAAATGAGGACGAGCGGACATGGCTCGCGAGCACGCTCGCCGCCGAGCACAAGGCGCCAAAGAAGGTCTTGTCGATGCCGTTGACGAAGCTCTTCCGCAACCGTTACGTGCTGTGCCTGGCACTCGTCGACACCTGTGCCTCGGCGGCGGGCAGCACGTTGTCCGTCTGGCAGCCGCAGTTGCTGAAATCGTTCGGCCTCACCGTCATGCAGACCGGCCTGCTGAACTCAGTGCCTTACGCGCTCTCATCCGTGCTGATGGTGTATTGGGGCCGCCGTTCGGACCGGCTCGGCGAACGCCGTTGGCATACGGTCGTGCCGATGCTGCTGATCGGTCTCGGGTTGTTTGGCACTTCGTTGAGCGGAACGCTGGTGCCGACGCTCGGTATGCTCTGCGCGGTGTTGGTCGGTGCGTACTCGTTCAAAGGCCCGTTCTGGGCACTGGCGACCGACATGCTTTCGAACAGTGCGGTTGCAGCCGGTCTTGCCACCGTCAACGCCATCGCCAACCTGCTTGGCGGCGGATTGATGGTGAATGTCTACGGATGGGTGAAGGCCGCGACGGGCAGCTATTCGCTCGCGCTGATGCCGCTCGCCGTGTTGACCCTCATCAGCGTGACGACGCTGCTGTTGCTGACGCGCAAGGGCGATGAAACACAACCGACCGGAAAGGCCGAGGTGGCTTGAGCCTGACGCACGGACATCGGCGTTATCGGTTCGCGTGACGGAGCAGTCCCCGTCACGCGCGGGCTTGCGAGACAGGTCACGGGTAGAATGACGACACATCATTCGGAGATACCCCCCAATGCGCAAGCTCTCCTTTCTGCTCGTCGCTACCACGGTCCTGCTGGCAAGTTGCGCCGTCTATCTTCCTGACGATGGCGGTTATGGCGGGCGTGGCGGCCCGGGGAATGGCTTCTGTCCGCCGGGACAGGCGAAGAAGGGCAACTGCTAAATGGCGTGAAGCGCCCGCCCCCGCATCGGTGGGCGGGCGCTTCACGTCGAATCAGGCCGATGCGTCCTGGCATCGCGCCGTCCCCCTTCCGGTCCAGCCCTTGACCGCACCGGCACAGCATCGCCAACACGCGCCCACCGCAGTCGCCACAAACATCAACGAATAGCCGTATCTGGCTGACAGCATGCTGACGAGTGTCGATTATATATAATGCATAATGCATATCGACTGAAATCAGATACCGATCCCCGATGCCCAATTCGCTTCCCGTGGTTGCCGTCGCCTCGCTTGGCGGCACGATCAGCATGACCCCCTCAGACGCCGCCGGTGGCGTCGTCCCCACGCTTGACGCCGCGCAACTGGCCCGCTCGGTGCCCGGATTGTCCGACGTGGCGATGATCACGACGGCATCGCTTCGACAACTGCCGAGCGCGTCGCTGCGCTATGACGACCTGATGGAGGCGCTCGCCTGGGCCGAGCAACAGGTCGCGGCAGGGGCAGTGGGCGTCGTGCTTACGCAGGGCACCGACACGCTCGAGGAAACGGCCTTCCTGCTGGATTTGTTCTGGACACTGCCCGCGCCGCTGATTCTCACGGGGGCGATGCGCGCGCCGCAGGCCGCAGGCGCGGACGGTCCTGCGAATCTGCTGGCGGCCGTCAGGGTGGCGGTGCATTCCGAGAGCGTCGAGCGCGGCGTGCTCGTCGTGATGAACGACACGGCGCATTACGCGCGGTGGGTCAGCAAGGGCGATTCGCTCGCGGTGCAGGCGTTTGTGTCGCGCGACGGCGGCGTCGCCGCACGTCTCGTCGAAGGCGGCCCAGCGTTCTTTCATGCACGCCAGGCGCGCCCGCACGCCCTTACGCGACCCGTGCGTGCGTGGCCGAAGGTCGCGCTGGTGGCAGCCGTGCTGGGCGATGACGGCGAACTGGCGGAGCTGGCGGTGAAGGGCGGCTACGAGGCCGTCGTGATTGCGGGGCAGGGCGCGGGACACGTCTCCTTTGGATTCGCGCAGCGCATCGGTGCGCTGGCCGAGCAAGTGCCGGTGGTGGTCGCCAGTCGTGCGGCGAGCGGGCCGACGGCGTGTGAAACCTATGGGTATGTCGGTGCTGAAATCGACCTGGTTCGGCGCGGCGCGCACATGGCCGGTTGGCTCTCGGCGCTCAAGGCCCGGCTTCTGGTGGCGGCGCTCATCGCGTCGGGCGTTGCGCCCGGCGCCGTTGGGGAAGCGCTGGCGAACTGGAGTACACTCGCGCGTCGATAATCCACACACGGCACTCCTTTGAAAAGCACGCCTTCTGCATCGGCCAGCGTGTCCGGCACACCGAGCCTATCGAGCGCATCGAGCGCATCGAGCGTCTCCGGCACGTCAGGCCGTCGCCGGCTCACGGCCTACCAATATGCCATCGAGACGTTGCGTGCTGAGATTCTGCAAGGCAAGTTGAAGGCGGGCGACCGGCTTCGGCAGGACGATCTCGCGCGGCGTCTGGAGATGTCGACGACGCCTGTGCGCGAAGCGCTGCGCACGCTGGTGTCCGAGGGGCTCGTGTTTTTCGACGTTCACCGTGGTGCCGTGGTACGCGGTCTTACGATCGACGACGTCAACGAGCTGTACCGTCTGCGCAAAACGCTCGAACCGATGATGGTCGAGCAAGCGATGGCCACGCTTCGGGAGGGGGACATCGCCAACGCCCAGGCGCTGCACACCGAGATGCTCGCGACGTCGGACGTCGCCAAATGGACCGAACTGAACCAGGCGTTTCACGCGGCGCTATGGGCGTCGCAGGACAACTCCCGACTGGCGCACCTGATCAAGACCCTGCGCGATGCGTCGGGCCCCTACATTGCGTTGTCGCTCCATATGCGTCCCGCGCACGTCGACGTGAGCAATCAGGAACACCAGACGATGCTCGACGAATACCGCGCCCGCGACGTGGATGCGGCCCGGCGGCACATGCAAGCACATCTCGACGCCACGCTGCGCATCATCGTCGAGGCCATCGAGCAGACTGAGGCCGAGGCGGCGGCGAAGAACTAACGCGTCTTGAAGACGATACACACGGGACTGCCCGTTTCAATGACCACGCCCGTCGGCGCGGGCGCGTCCCGATCTTCGTCGATCGCATACTGAATAATCGCGTCGGAACGCTCATTGGCGACGTACAGGTCCCGGCCTGACGGCGATACGCACAGGAAGCGGGGGAACTGGCCGAATGTGCTGGTCCACGTGGGCGCGCCGCAGCGGCCGGATACCGGATCCAGTCGCAGCGTTGCCACGGAATCGTGGCCCCGATTGGAGACGTACAGCGTGCGCCCGGAAGGCGTGATGGCGATGCCGGCGGCACTATTGACACCATCGAACTCGCCGGGAATGAGTGACACCGTCCCCAGCGCGGTGCATTGGCCGGTCTCGCGATTCAGTGCCCACGTGGTCATCGTCGAATCCAGCTCGTTTGCCACATAGATCAGCGGCTGCGTCGGATGGAAGGCCGCGTGGCGAGGGCCGGAACCCGGTCGCCATCGGTTGGCTACCGTTTGCACGTGTCCGTCGTCCTGCCAGCGAATCGCGAACACTATGTCGAGCGCCTTGTCGGGAACGATGTGCCAATCCGAGTCGACTTGCCGCGTCGAGTAGCGGGCGATCTGATGCGGATGCGACGAGGCCTGTTCGGTGCGATGCGGACCGGGCGATCCTTCCAGGGCGACCGTCGTCGAGGGCTCCCCCAAGGCGCCGTCCGCCGCAATCGCGAGGCGCGTGACATTCCCGGTGGCGTAATTGGCGATGGCGAGCCATCGACCGCACTTCGACAGGTCGAGGTGAACCGGATTGCGGCCTTCGCACGAACGACTGTTGAGGGGCGTCAGGCGGCCGGATGAGGCGTCGATGCGAAACGCGCTGACCTGATCGCCGTCGCCATGCACTGTGTAAAGCACCGTCTGATCCGGGTTGAGCGCGAGAAACGACGGGTTGTCCAACGTAGGGACGATGTCGACGAGTGACCACGCGCCCGTTGCCGAATCCACCGAATAGACACCGATGCCCTTGCCGCGTGCGTCTCGCTCGCGGGTCGTCCTGCAGCCGACGTAAGCATACTGACGGTCCATTGTCATACCCCCACGCCGACGGCGATTCGGCGTCGGCCGCCGCGTTGCGCCGTCGTCCGGTGAGCGTGCATGTCGCCATCGCGGGCCGACAGGAGACTCGATGCCGACGGGAACCAAGCGGTGGATGAAACAAACCACATCGGGGTTTTCTCCAGGTGAGACGATCATTTCTTGCATTTCGATTAAGTGCATTATATTATCAAAAAACGCAATAAGCAAACGAGATGCGTCCAAGCGTGCATCCAGGACTTTGAAGAGGATCGTCAGCATTGAATCGGGAGGTGGAAGTGGGTGTGGCAAAATTGACGTCGGATACGGCGGGGGCGCGCGCATTTGCGCGCGGCTTGCCTTCGTTCGAGGTCAGTTTCGCGCCGTCGCACTCTCTTCACACCATGCCTTTGACCCCGCTGCAAATTCGTGTCACCAAGGAAATTCTCTCGCTTGCCCGCAAGGACGATCTGGCGCAAGGTGAGCGCCTCGCGGAGTCGGTGCTGGCCGAACGTATCGGCACGTCGAGAACGCCCGTCAACGTTGCCTTGAAGCACTTGGCCGAGCTGGGGGTGCTGTTTCATGATCACAATCGCGGCTATTTTCTGGCCAAGTCGGCGCGCGAGCTGACCGACATTGCCTCTCAGTTTTCCGAAGAGCCGGATGAGCCGCTCTATCTGAAGATTGCGGAAGACCGCCTGGCGGGGCGATTGCCCGACGTTGTCTCCGAGGCCGATCTGATGCGGCAATACGACGTGGCGCGCAGTGTCCTGCGCAAAGTGCTTTCCGTGATGCAGGAGGAAGGCTGGCTCGAGCGGCAAGTGGGGCAGGGGTGGCAGTTTCTGCCGATGATCGACTCGATCGACGCGTACGAGGAAAGCTATCTTTTCCGAGCGGCCATCGAACCCACCGGCATCCTGTCACCGACGTTTCGTTGCGACCCGATCGAACTGGCCGAGTTGCGCCGCCGTCAGCAGTACATCGTGGACGGTGGGTATCTCACGATGACCTCGGTCGAATTGTTCGAGGCGAATAGCGAAATGCACGAGACGATTGCCAAGTGGTCGGGCAATCGTTTCATACTGCAGTCCGTTCGTCGCATGGACCGGTTGCGTCGCCTGGTCGAGTATCGGCAGGCGCGCGAGCGAAAGCCCAGGCAGGATCAGGCGCGGGAGCACTTGACGATTCTCGACGCGATCCGCGCGCAGGATCTTTTCAAGGCTGCGGCGCTGTTGCGTGAGCACCTGGAAGGGGCGCGACGCAGAAAGGTTCGTACCGGGAAGGTCTTCGCCTCCGAGATGGTGTCTACGTAGGCGTGGGTGAGGGGGCGATTTCGTCTCCTCTTTTTTTGGCATGAAATGCGTTTTTTAATCACAAAAAGATATCAGGGGTGTTGCAACCCCACGTGGAGACAACGATGTCATACCGCCGTGGCTGGATAGCCGTTTTCCTGTTTTCGCTCGCGATGATCAACTACATGGATCGCATCGCGCTTTCGATTGCTGCCGCACCGATCGCGGCGGAGTTCCACCTCTCGACGGTGAACATGGGATACCTGTTCTCGTCGTTCATCTGGAGTTACGCGCTGTTCCTGCTGCCCATGGGCATGTTGCTGGACAAGTTCGGCACCAAGCGTATTGCGGGCATCGGGATCTTCATTTGGTCCGCGGCCACGGCCCTCACCGGTGTGGCCGGCAGTTTCGGTGCGTTGCTGGCCGCCCGGCTGGTGATGGGGGCGGGCGAATCGTCGAGCAATCCGGTCGGGGCTAAGGTCATCCGGCAATGGATTCCCACCGGTGAGCGGGGCGTGGTGACGGCGCTGTTCAACAGCGGTTCGTATGCCGGTCCGGCGATCTGCTCGGTGTTGCTGGCGTACCTGGTGGCGGCCCACGGATGGCGCACGTCGTTCGTCATCGCGGGAGGGATCGGCATGGTCTGGCTGCTGGCATGGCTGATCTTCTTCAATGCGCCGGAAAAGGCGAAATGGCTGTCGGACGCCGAGCGCGAAAAAATCGTGCACGAGCGAGAAGTCCGCCCGGCAGGCGCGGCGCCCGGGCAGCAAACGCAAGGTCTCCTCACGCTCATGAAGACGCCGACCCTGTGGGGGTTGGCGCTCACGCAGGGCTGCAACGTCTACACGCAATACCTGTTCCTCACCTGGTTGCCCAGCTACCTGCACGCGACCCGTCACCTGTCGATCGCCAAGACGGGCTTGTTCGCCGCCGTTCCGTACGCGGTGTCGGTGGTCCTGTGTGTGCTGGCCGGTCGTCTGAGCGACATGTATGTCAAGCGCGGCGGCGTCGCGACGGGGCGTCGTCGCAATGCGGTTGCCCTCGCGATGCTGACCGGCGCCGTCATTCTCGCCGTGCCGTTCACGTCAAACATGACGCTGCTGCTCGTCGTGTTCTCGGTGACGTTGACCGGGATCGCTTCGACGACGTCGCTCAACTTCGCGTTGCTCAACGACTTGCTGCCCAGCGCAAAGGACGTCGGCAAGGCCATGGCCTTCGTGGTCGTCGGCGGCAACGTGTTCGGGATGATCGCGCCCATCGCGACCGGTTACGTGATTGCCGAGACCGGGAGCTACGACTGGGCGTTCGGGATCGCCGGCCTCCTCCTGGTTGCCGGTGCGGCGATTGCAATGAGCATGACCCGTCGACCGATGGTGCCCGTGGTTCACCCGGGAAACAGCAGCGCCTCGCACGCCTGATACCAGGCGAAATCCAGTGGGCATGTCCCCATATCAACGAGAGTCAACATGACGATTCAGACGCCTTCGGGCGCAGCCCTTCTCAAGCCGGAAAACCTGCCCACGCACGAGCGCGGTGGTGGTGCACGCACGATGCCGCTCGTGACGCGCGAGGTCGGCACGACAAACTTCATCACCGGGTACACGTCCTTCGATCCGGGTGTGGAGATTCCCTTCCACAGTCACAACTGCCAGGAGAGTGTTGTCCTGATGGAAGGCGACGCGATGCTCGACATCGATGGGCTCGAGTATGTGTTGAAGCCGCATGACGTGACGTTCATCCCGCCGAACGTCAATCACCGCTTCCGGAATCTCTCGAAGACCCAGCCGATGAAGATCCTCTGGATCTACGCGACGGTCGATGCCACGCGCACGCTGACCGAATCCGGCAAGACCAACCCAGTGTCCGCCGAACACGCCGGGCGCTAACGCGCAAGGCACGGTTGCCGCGAACCGCAAACCGTATCTCGTTAGATCGCATTACCAGGAGAATCCCATGCCATACAACGTTCAAGCCGAAGGGTTGACCCGATTCGGGACGGCCGTGCTCGAGTCCTTGGGCGTGCCCGCCGCCGACGCCCACCTACTTGCCGATAGCCTTGTTGTCGCGGAACTGTGGGGCCACTCGTCACACGGCATGTTGCGCTTGCCGTGGTACGCGGACCGCCTGCGCAGCGGTGTCATGACGGCCCGGACCCAATCGGAGATCGTCATGGATGGCGGGGCAGTCTCCATCGTGGATGGCCGTCACGGTATCGGCCAGGTGCTGACGGCGCAGGCCGTGCATGCCGGTATCGAGCGTGCGCGTCAGTTTGGCGTGAGCGCGATTGGCGTTCGCAACTCCAATCACTTCGGCACCGCCGCCTACTTTACCCGCATGGCCGCCGAGGCAGGGTGTGTTGCGCTGCTGGCGACGAATGCCAGTCCCGCCATGGCGCCCTGGGGTGGCAAGGAGAAGGCCATCGGTACCAATCCGTGGTCGATTGCCGCCCCCGCGGGGGCACGCGGCGTTGCCGTGATGGACATTGCGAATACCGCGGTCGCGCGCGGCAAGATTTACCTGGCGGCCGAACGTGGCGAGCCGATCCCGAACAACTGGGCAGCCGACGAGCACGGTGTTCCGACGACCCACGCCGCCGACGCCGTTCACGGATTGATCCTTCCGATGGCGGGTCATAAGGGGTACGTCATCTCGTTCATGATGGATGTGCTCGCTGGAGTCCTGACCGGCAGCAAGTTCGGCGCCGACGTGGCCGGCCCCTATGAGGCGAATCGCGAGTCCGGCTGCGGCCACATGCTGATCACCATCGACATCAAGTCGATGATGCCGGTGGCCGAGTTCGAGCAACGCATGCAGGCCCTCATCAACGAGGTGAAGGACGTGCCGACCGCCGCCGGTGTGGAAGAGATCTTCTTCCCCGGTGAGCTGGAAGACCGCAACACCCTTCGCCTGCGCGGCGCCGGCATCACCATCGCAGACACCACATGGAGCAGTCTCGCCAAGCTGAGCGACGAGACCGGCAGCGCGCTGCCGACGTTCATCTAAAAGTTATAAAAAAATTCGGAGTTCAACATGATTGCATTGATCGTTTCCCTGAGCGTCTACCCCGAGAAGCTCGATGCTTTCCTTGCCGCGATCCAGAAGAACGCGACCCGTACGTTCAACGACGAGGTGGGTTGCCGGTACTTCGACGTGACGCAGGACATCCGCGACCCACACCACTTCGTTTTCTACGAACTGTACGACAACGAAGCCGCCATCGACGCCCACCGCGCCGCGCCGCATTTCGCCGCATGGCGGCAGGCCGCGGAGCAATGCGTCGTGAAGGGGAGTCAGGTGAACACGTTGTGCGAGCAACGCTTTCACCACGCGTAATTCAGACAGCAGTGGCCGAGGACAGGGTGTTCTTGGCCAGCAGATCAGCAAGCTAAGGAGTCACCCGGTCATGACTAAGCAGATTTCCACCGTTTGCCCGTACAACGGCGAACCCCTTGAAACGTACGAAGCATGGAGCGCCGAACGGATCGAGGCGGCGCTTCAGCAGGGCCATCGTGCCGCGCTGGCCTGGGGCAAGGAGCCGCTGGAGGTGCGCGTAGCCGCCGTGCGCCGCATTGCGGACGAGCTGCGCAAGCAAAGCCCTCGACTGGCGGCGCTCGTCACCAAAGAGATGGGCAAGATCACCACGGAAGCGGCCGGCGAGGTGGAGAAGTCGGCGGTGACCGCCCTCTACTACGCCGAGAACGCGCACAAGATGCTGGCGAACGAGCCCGTGAGCATCGACGGCGTCGACGCCTGGGTCGGTTACGAGCCGATCGGCCTGGTGCTGGCGGTCATGCCGTGGAACTTCCCGGTGTGGCAGGTGATGCGCTTCGCCATTCCCGCCATCACGGCCGGCAATGGCGTGTTGCTGAAGCACTCGCCCAACGTGACGGGCTGTGCCTTGGCGCTCGAGGCGCTGTTCGTTGCCGCCGGGCTGCCCGCTCATCTGGTGAGCGCGCTCGTGGTGGCCGAGCCGGAGGTGCCGCAAGTCATCGAGCGACTCATCGCGGACGACCGTATCGCGGCCGCCACGCTGACCGGGTCCAATCGCGCGGGCGCGGCCGTCGGTGCGGCGGCAGGCCGGGCGTCCAAGCGCTCGGTGCTCGAGCTGGGCGGCTCCGATGCCTTCGTTGTGCTCGACGATGCGGACGTGCCGAGCGCCGTGGCTGCCGCGGTGAAGGCGCGCTTCAACAACGCCGGGCAAAGCTGTGTTTGCGCGAAGCGGTTCATCGTCTCGCAAGCGATTGCAGACAGCTTTACCGAACAATTCGTGGCCACGGTGAAGGCGTTGCGGGTCGGCGATCCGCGCGATCCGGCAACCCAGATGGGCCCGCTCGCGCGCGCCGATTTGCGCGACACGCTGGATCGTCAGGTCAGGGCGTCGGTCGACGCGGGCGCCGTATTGCTCGCCGGGGGCAAGGCAGTGGAGGGCGCCGGGTGCTTCTACCCGCCGACCGTGCTTGGCAATGTCGCGCCGGGCATGGCGGCGTTCGACGAGGAAACGTTCGGTCCGCTCGCGGCGATTGCGGTGGCCAAGGACGACGAAGACGCGATTCGCCTGGCAAACGCCACGCCGTTCGGCCTCTCGATCAGCATCTGGTCGGCCTCACAGGCACGTGCGCTGAACATCGCGAAGCGCGTCACCACGGGCGCGGCATTCATCAACGCCATGACCGCGTCCGATGCGCGTATCCCGTTTGGCGGCACGAAGCGGTCCGGCTACGGTCGCGAACTCGCCGCGGTGGGGATGCGCGAATTCACCAATATTCGAACGTTCTGGGTCGCGAAGACCGCCTGATCCAGGTTCGTGTCAGGCCCGCCGTCATGCCACGGCGGACGGTCTTGTCGCATCACCGCCAACAACAATGCCCAGGAGACAAAGGTATGGCATCGAAGGATCAATCGTCGGAAGCGTTCGGGATGCATGACGCATCGCGTCGTCGACTGCTCAAAGGGGTGGTCGCGTCGGGCGCCATCACCGTGCTCGGCAGCTCGGCACAGGCCATGGCGGATGAGGTGGCGCATCGCACGGGGGCCGCGGGTCAGCCGATCTACGCCTACGTCGGCTCGCGTACGACACGCGAGCGAAACGCGCGCGGGGACGGCATCACCGTGTATCGACTCAGCCCGGACCATGCCGAGCTGGCCTTGGTGCAGGTGTTCAAAGGGCCGGTGAACCCCTCGTTCCTCGCACTCAATCGTGCGGGCGACCGGCTGTATGCCGTTCACGGCGACCTGAGCGACATCAGCGCCTTTGCCGTCGACAAGGCCAGTGGGACCCTCGAATTCATCAATCGCCAAAGCACGAAGGGACACAACCCGGTGCATCTGGCGATCGATCCGACGGGGCAGTTCATCGTCGTCTCGAATCATTTGAGTTCGAGCCTGGCGGTGCTGCCCATCACCGCCAACGGTGGGCTGGGCGAGGTGACCCAACTCGTCAAGCTGGACGGGCCGATCGGCCCGCATCGGAGCGAGCAGAAGCTCTCCAAACCGCACTTCAATGCGTTCGATCCAACCGGCCGGTATGTGATCGTGCCCGACAAGGGGCTGGATCGGACGTTCGCGTTCCGCTTCTCTGACGGCAAGCTGAATCCCGCCGCGACGCCGTTTGTCGTTTCGCGCGAGGGGGCTGGCCCCAGACACCTTGCGTTTCACCCGAATGGGCACCTCGCGTATATCGTGAACGAGCTGGACTCGACCGTGACGACGTATGCCTATGACGGCGCGAGCGGCGCACTGTCGCCGAAGCAGATCGTCTCGGCGTTGCCGGATACCTTTACGGGAAATAGTCGCGCGTCGGAAATCGAAGTGGCGCCGTCCGGACGGTTCGTCTATTCGTCGAATCGCGGCCACGACAGCATCAGCGTATTCAGTGTCGATGCGCAGACCGGACACCTGACCTTTGTCGAGGCGACGTCGACGCAAGGGAAGACGCCGCGGTTCTTCCGCATCGCGCCAGGCGGCCAATGCCTTTATGCGCTCAATGAAGCGAGCGACAGCATCGTCGCCTTCGCCATCAACGACAAGACCGGCAAGTTGACGCCGACCGGCTTCAAGGCCGCGACCGGGAGTCCCGTTTGCATGGTGTTCTCGGCCTGAGCGGCCGTTGTGTCCATAAAAAACGGCTCGCCTGCGCACGCCGGCGAGCCGCGAATGCCTGAACGCCCGCATCGGCGTTCGGCCCACAGGACCGCATGCGTCCCATGTTCTTCCCCGGCGTCGACAATGCGCGTCGGCGCCATCGCAATGGTTGAGCCCGTCGCATCCATCGCAACGGTCGCCGCATCCGGTCGCCCGCCCGTCGGCGTTGGCGACCGTCGGCGATGTTATCTGCCCGCCAACATCGAGCCACGCTCGCGCAAGTTGACGTGCATGTCGAACGCGTGATCCAGCGCGTGCGGCGTCTGCCCGCCATAGCGCAGGGCGTCGCGATAGTAGTCGCGCAGCACTTCTCGGTAGCTCGGGTGCGCGCAATGATCGATCACCAGGTTCACGCGCTCGCGCGGGGCGAGCGTGCGCAGATCGGCCAGGCCTTGCTCCGTCACGAGGATGTCCACGTCGTGCTCGTTGTGGTCGACGTGCGGCACCATCGGCACGATGCTCGAGATCTTTCCGTCCTTTGCAATCGACTTGGTGGCGAAGATCGCCATGCGGGCGTTGCGAGCGAAGTCGCCCGAGCCGCCGATGCCGTTCATCATGTGCGTGCCACCGACGTGCGTGGAATTCACGTTGCCGTAAATGTCCGCTTCGAGCGCGGTGTTGAGTGCGATCAACCCCAGCCGTCGAATGACTTCAGGATGGTTGCTGACCTCCTGCGGACGCAGCACGAGCTTGTCGCGATAGCGCTCGAGATGCTTGAAAACACGATCCTGCACGGCTTGCGACACCGTGATCGACGACCCCGACGCGAACACCATCTTGCCCGCATCCATGAGTTCGAACGTCGAGTCCTGCAGCACCTCGGAGTACATCGTGAGGTTCTCGAACGGCGAGTCGATGAAGCCCGTGAGCACCGCATTGGCAATGGTGCCGATGCCCGACTGAATCGCAGGCAGCGTGCGCGGCAGGCGGCCGCGCGAGACTTCGTGCTGGAAAAATTCGATGAGGTGGCCGGCGATGTTCTGCGTGTCCGCATCGGGCGGCAGCGCGTTGGAGGCGCTGTCCGGCGTGTCGGTGATAACGATGGCGGCGATCTTCTCCGGCGCAATCTTCACCACGTTCGTGCCGACGCGATCGCGCACGTCGACGATGGGCAACGGCGCGCGATGCGGACGCTGACCCGGAATCCAGATGTCGTGCATGCCTTCGAAGGCGAGCGGCTGCGCGAGGTTGATCTCGACAATCACCTTGTCCGCGAGGATCGCAAAGCTCGCCGAATTGCCGACCGACGAACTCGGCACGAGCCCGCCGTCTTCCGTGATGGCGACCGCCTCGATCACGGCCACGTCGAGCGCGCCGAACTGTCCGGTGCGCAGGAATTCGACAGTCTCCGACAAATGCTGATCGACAAACATCACGTCGCCGCGATTGATCGCGCCGCGCAGCGTCGTGTCGACCTGGAACGGCAGACGCTTCGCCAGCACGCCCGCTTCGGTCAGCGTCTTGTCGGAATCGTGTCCGAGCGACGCCCCCGTGATCAGCGTGATCTTCATCGGGTGGGCCTTGGCCCGCTTGGCCAGCGCGATGGGCATGTCCTTGGCGTCGCCGGCGCGGGTGAACCCGCTCATGCCGACCACCATGCCGTCTCGCACCAACATTGCCGCTTCGTCGGCACTCATCACCCGGTCGCGCAGCGACGCCAGGCGGATGCGGTCTTCAAACATCTTCAGGCTCCTCGTCTCTCTTATTCGAATCCCTTGATCTTTCGGCGTGGCAGCTAAGGGCAAGCCTGTCCGCGCCTGATTCGCAGTGTATTGACCCATCGGTCACATTTCCAATATATTCAAGACGCTATTTGGATACCTTTTATGTATGAATGACGGGAACCCCAATGGGGCCGGGCAGACAGAGGAGCGGTCATGGAATTGCGACATTTGCAATATTTCATTGCGGTCGCCGAAGAACGCCACTTCACGCGGGCGGCGGCGCGTGTCGGCATTCAGCAACCGCCGTTGAGCTTGCAGATTCGGCAACTCGAGGCGGAATTGGGCGGGCCGTTGTTCGTGCGTCTGCCGCGCGATGTCGTCCTCACGGAGCTGGGGGAGGCGTTCCTGCCGGAAGCGCGGCAGGTGCTGGAGCGAGTAGAGCGCGTCAAGCGCCGGATGCAGCAGATCTCACGCGGCGAGGCGGGGCAGATCCGTATCGGGTTTGCGGGCGCGACCTACTTCGAGCCCCGCATTCCTGCGTGGATCCGTGACTTCCGCGCACGCTATCCGGACGTGCAACTGCATCCGCAACAGAGCAACACGGCCAGTCTGCTCACGGCGCTGGTCGACGAAGCGGTCGACGTGGCGTTTGTGCGCACGCCGTTCGAGGTGCCGCCCGGAATCGTCATGGTGCCGGTCGTCGACGAGCCGATGGTGCTGGTGTTGCCGCTCGGCCACGCGATGTGCGCGCGCAAGCGCGTGCCGCTGGCCGCGCTCGCCCGCGACGAGTTCATCCTGCTGCCGCGCGAGATCAGTCCCGCGCTGTATGACCGCACGATTGCGGCCTGCGAGTCGGCTGGATTTCACCCGAAGCTCGGGCAGGAGGCGCCGCAGATCACGTCGATCGTGCCCATGGTCGCGGCGGGGTTCGGGGTGTCGCTCGTGCCCGCGTCGGTCAGTCAGATCCGCACGCCCGGCATGGGGTTCTGGCCGATCGAGGGTGACGTGCCGCTCGCACCGATCAGCCTCGCTTATCGCGCCGAACACGCCTCGGCGGCGATCGATCGATTCATTGCAATGTCGCCGCAGGCCTCACCTGACACTGACGACAGCGTAACGTCGCCCGTCTGATCGCCTCGGTGCTGTTCGGGCACGGCTTGTCGCGTTACGCCGACGACTCGCCATCGTTGGCGGCAGGGCGTGGCGTCGCGGGGAGGGGGTGGCCTGCGTCCGCGCGCCGGAGGGCAGGCGCGTCGCCGTACACGTCGTAGCCGCGCTGGCGAGGGCTGGGCACGGCGTCGTCGCGCGTGGGCAGCCAGCCATTGGCGCGCAGCTTGCCGATGAGCAGCGGATGAATCATCAGCGAGTAGAGCAGGCAAGTGGCGGGCAGCGAAAACGCTAACGCCGATTCCTTCCAGATCAACGCGGGTCCGATGGCGAGGAGGGTCCAGGCGAGCGCATGCCACGCGAATCCGTAGGCCATGAGGTAAAGCGGACCGAGGAAGAAGGCGGCGACACACGACAGACGCGTGATCTCGACGACATCTCCGTTCGCCGGATTGCGAAATTTGAGCGTCATGGCGAGGTCGTGGGAAGGAGGACGGGGAGCCTAACGTTACCGTAGCGCCGACCCCATTTCGTCCCCCCCTGTTTTGCGGTATCGGCTTGCCGGATTGTCGAGTATCTGCGGGCGATGTTGGCCGATGCGTTCCCTTCCGAGGACACGACGAGCGAGCGTGGCAGTCTCGCTTCGGGAACGACGTCGCGATGTCGACGGCGGACAAACTATTTACGCCGGATCCGGACAATTACCGAGAATAGCGACAGTGATTCGGGGCTAGAGTGGAGTTGCCGTGGCTCAGATGTGCCCCCGACCTCCACGGACTATCCGGCTCGCCGATCAGGCGGGCCGCTTTTTTTTCGACCGTTTGTCGCGATTCCTTAACATGCTAGGATTTCCTGAAAAACAGCATCGGTCGGCAGCGTGATCGCTGCCGCTGGATTGAAGGGGACTTGTGATGCAATCTTTTCGGTTTTCCTGGCACTACGTCAGCCACACGCCGCCGGGGCGCCCGTTCGACTTGGAGGGGGCGGTTACGCCGCGTACCGACGAACGTTTTGATGGTGCCGTCGATGCCTATTGTGAGGGGCACTACATCGGACGTTGCGAATTTTCGAGCATCGATGCCCATGATGCGTCCGAGGCCGCGGCAATGGTCCGAAAACGGATCGAGCGCCGCATCGAAGATCGCGTCGCGCACGAGAGTCAGACATCCCACTGAATGCCCCTAAGGGCAGGATTAGCGAGCAAAAAAAACGGCCAGCAAGTTGCTGGCCGTGAAATCCACCAGGAGGAGGTGGAGGAGACAGGTGTAACTATATCAGGGAAATCCCTAGACGGGTTAACCTTCGTAAGAAAATTTGTAGAAAAACGCCAACTGCGACAATTCGTCGCTTTTCGTCGCATCCATCGCCCAATTCCCCCGCCTGTATAGCCCACTGGCATTTTGCCAGGGCGGCTCCCATCGTTCCGATGGAGAAAAACCACAAAGCTGAGCGCCGTGTCCGTGAGCCGAGGTTCCACCGATCTCGCTCGGATTCCCGCACCCGTCGCGTTTGCATGTCCTGAAAATCTCAGTGTTAACACTAAGCATTGATTTACGTTTGGCGATATAAACTTCCGCAAAGCGTAATTTAATGCGCGACCGAGTTGGGTGGGTTCGCCGTCCAATCCTGTGCATGACATGCCTTGTTTGCTGGATTCGGGCAACGAGGCGCCTGGGACGAGGCCGCGACGGGAATAGGCCGTCGCCAGCCCCTCGACCGGGAACGCAATGCCACGAAGTTGCGAAAAACGTTGGGAGACAAAATGAAAGCAGCAGAAGTGAATGTGGGCGCACTGATCGACGAGAGCCGTCTGGGCACTTATCAGTGGTGGGTGATTGCATTGTGCGCGATGTGCCTGGTGGTCGATGGCTTCGATGTCCAGGCGATGGGGTATGTCGCGCCGGTGGTGATTCGGGAATGGGGCATTGCCAAGGAAACACTCTCGCCGGTATTCGGCGCGGGGCTGTTCGGCATGCTGGTGGGCTCGCTGACCTTTTCGGCGCTGGCCGACAAGCTGGGCCGTCGCCCGGTGCTCATTGGCGCGACCCTGTGCTTTTCGGCGTGCATGATCGTCACCGGTTTCGCCAACACGATTACGGAACTGGTCGTCTGGCGCTTTGCGGCCGGGCTGGGCCTGGGGTGCATCATGCCGAACGCGATGGCGCTTGCCGGCGAGTACAGCCCGCGCCGTATTCGCGTGTCGCTCATGATGATCGTGTCGTGCGGTTTCACGCTGGGCGGTGTGCTTGGCGGCCTCATCACGGCGGCGATCATTCCGAGCCTGGGCTGGCGCGCGGTGTTCTACATCGGTGGCGCCATTCCGTTGGTGCTCGGTGTGCTGATGTGGATCTCGCTGCCCGAGTCGATCCAGTTCCTGATGTTCGGCAAACGCGACAACGCACACATTCGCAAGCAACTGCTGCGCGTGGCACCCGGTGCCAACGTGCCGGTCGACGCCCGCTTCGTGCTCGATGAGCAAAAGGCGAAAGGCGTGCCGTTCGTCGAGCTGTTCAAAGATGGCCGCGCACGGGTGACGCTGCTGCTCTGGGTCGTGAACTTCGCGAACTTGCTCGACATGTACTTCCTGTCGAACTGGTTGCCGACGGTGATTCGCGATGCGGGCTATTCGACACAGGTCGCCGTGATGGCGGGCACCGCGCTGTGGGCAGGCGGGGTGATCGGCACGCTACTGCTCGGCCGCGTGATCGATCGCGTCGGCTTCACGAGCGTGCTGGCCGTGACGTTCCTCATTGCGATGGCGGCGACGGCGGCGATCGGCAATCCGATGGTCATGGTGTCGATGGTCGCGGTGTTCATCGCCATATTCTTCGCGGGCTTCTCGATCATCGGCGGGCAACCGGCGCTCAACGCACTCGCCGCGACGTATTACCCCACCTCGTTGCGTTCCACCGGCATTGGCTGGAGCCTCGGTATCGGCCGCATCGGTTCAGTGCTCGGTCCGGTGCTGGGCGGCGCGCTGATGCATTGGCAATGGTCGTCGTCATCGCTGTTCCTGGCGGCGGCGGTGCCCGCGTGCGTTTCGTTGATCGGCGTGCTGGCGATTGCCCGCACGCAGCGCAGCGACGGCGGCAACCTGCAGGCGGCAACGGCCGGATGAGGTGGCGATGTCAAAAGATGCCGGACCCGAACGCTGCGCCATAAGCATTGGTTAGGGATCCGATAACCATCGAGTATGAAAGTGCGACGCCCGCCAGCGTTATCATGGCGGGCGTCGTTTTTTTGCGGCGTCTCCCGCGGCGCGACAGCCATTGCGCCGACTCATCAGAACGATCATGACATCGACGTCCGAACTCTCTCCTGCGTTGCCTTCCGAGCGTGTGTTGCTGGGCATTCTCGGCCTGTTCATGATGATCGCGCCCGCCTCCACGGACATGTATCTGCCGGGACTCGTGACGTTGCGCCACGAACTGGGTGCGAGTGTCGCGACCACGCAGCTCACGCTCTCCTACTTCTTCCTGGGGTTCGCCTTCGGGCAGCTCCTGTGGGGGCCGCTCGCGGACCGATTTGGGCGTCGTCGGCCGATGGCGGCGGGGATCGCGCTGTACATCTTCGGCAGCATCGGCTGTGCGTTTGCCGACACCATCGATCACATGATGGTGTGGCGCTTCGTGCAGGCGCTCGGTGGATGCGCCATGCCCGTGATTGCGCAAGCCATCGTGCGTGACGTCTACGGGCCGCGCCACAGTGCGCGCGCCTTTTCGATCATGCTGCTGGTGATGAGCGTTGCGCCGATCGTGGCGCCGCTCGTTGGCGGACAGATGCTGCGCGTCACGACGTGGCGCGCGATCTTCGGCATTCTCGCGGTGTTCGGCGCGGTGGCGATGCTGGCCTTGTGGCGTTTGCCGGAGACCGGGGCGGTGCATGCGCGTCAGTCGGGTGGACCGCGTGCCGTCCTGATGTCCTATTGGCATCTGTTGCGCGACCCGCATTTCGTCGGCTACATGCTGGCGGGCGGCGCGGTCTTTGGCGCGTCGTTCACCTACATTACGGGCACGCCGCTGGTGTACATGGAGTACTTCCATGTGTCGCCGCAGTTTTTCGGGGTGCTCTTCGGCATCAATATCGTCGGCATGGCCGCGATGACCATGTTCAACTCGCGCCGTGTGGGGCAGTTGGGTGCAGATCGCCTGATGCGTGCCGGCATTGTGGGCTGTGCGATCGTCACGACCGTGTTGTGCGCGAGCGCGTGGCTGGGGGGCGCGCGGCTGCCGTTGATGGTGGCACTACTGTTTCTGTTCATGTCGCTGCGCGGCATCATCACGGCGAATTCGGTGGCGGGGGCGCTCGCCAATCACCCGACCCGCGCCGGCGCGGCGGCGGCGCTCGTGGGCAGTGTGCAGTATGGTTTCGGCTTCGCGGCGGGCGGGCTGCTCGGCGTGCTCAACGACGGCTCGCCGCGTCCGCTCGCAACGGTCATGTGCGGTTTTGCATGGCTCGCGCTCGTCGCGCTGTTGGCGATGCTGAGCAAGCCGCGGCACGCCCACTGAACCCATTGGGCGCGCCGGGCGCCGACGCGGCGACCTATAACGCCAGCACCAGCGATTTGCCGCAGGCGCGCGAGCAGCACGACATCATCTTCGTGTTCGCGTCGCGCTCGGCGCGTGTAAGCACCACATCGCGGTGATCCACGTCACCCTCCAGCACCTGCACCTCGCAGGAACCGCACAGTCCTTCCTCGCAGTCGCTCTGGACGTCGATGTTTGCCGCACGCAGCGCCGTGAGCAGCGTCTGATCGGCCGGCACCGTCACCGTAATGCCGGAATCCTTGAGCGTGACGTCGAACGCATGCTCCTTTGCGGGATCGAGCGTGCTCAGTTGCGACTGGAAGTGTTCGACGCGCAGCGTGTCGTCAGGCCAGGGCGCACAGCACTGTGCGAGGGCGTCGAGCATTCGCAGCGGGCCGCAGGCATAGACTTGCGTGCCGTCTTGCGGCGTGGCGAGCAGGCTGGCGTAGTCGGCGCGCTGGCCCTCGTCTTTCACCCACAAATGCAGGCGCTCGCCATGCAGCGCGTGGAGTTCGTCGATCAGCGCCATCGTGCGGCGGCTGCGGCCGCTGTAATGGATCTCGTAGTCGATGCCCAGTGCTTTCGCGCGCCGCGCCATGGCGGCAATCGGCGTGACGCCGATGCCGCCCGCAACGAAGATGGCACGACGCGTCGTTTCATCGAGCCGGAAGTGATTGCGCGGACCGCGAATGCGCAGGCGGTCACCGGCTTTCACTTGCGTATGAACCCAGTGCGAACCGCCACGGCCTTGCGGTTCATGCAGGACGGCGATTTCCAGCGCGCCGGCGTCTGCCGGATCGCCGCACAGCGAATACTGACGCGACAGTCCCGTGTCGCCGCACTCGATGTCGATGTGCGAGCCCGGGGCCCAGCGCGGCATGGCGCGGCCGTCCGGGGCGACCAGGCGTAACTTCACGATGCCGTCGGCCACCGGCAGCACGGACTCGACCACGACCGGACGCGTCACGCTGTGTCCCGAGGGTTCGCCAATGCGCACGGGCGAATGACGCGTGAGCACGGTGGGGTCGCGGCGCTCGGGGTTCTGCGCCGGATCCCACTCGACCCACACATGCTCCGGGCCGCGGAACGAGGTGTTTGGCACATACGTGAACGTCTGCTTTGCCAGCGTCATGTGCGGCAGCCGGCGCGTGAATTCTTCGAGGAAGATCTGCATTTCCATGCGGGCGAGGTTCTTGCCCATGCATTGATGCGAGCCGTAGCCGAACGTCAACTGATCGCTCGCGTTTTCGCGGCGAATGTCGAACAGGTCGGCGTCGGCGAAGTGCGCTTCATCATGGTTGGCGGACGAGGTCACGATCAGCAGCTTCGCGCCCGCGGCGATGTCGATGCCGCCAATGTTGACGTCCCGAGTGACCAGCCGGCGCCATGCGGCGACCGAGCCGTTATGACGCAGACACTCTTCGACGGCGTTCGGAATCAGCGATGGGTCGTCGCAGATCTCGCGCCAGACGTCCGGATGCTGGAGCAGCAGCTTCATGGCGTTCGCGGTGGCGTTGGCCGTCGTCTCGTGCGCGGCCACGATGCCCGCCATCATCATCGAATGCAGGTACGAATCGGTGACGACGTCGGGATAATCCTTTTGCTTGCGAATGCCGTACTGCATCCAGCCCGACCCCTCGGGGTGCTGGCGCATCTTGTCGAGAATCTTGCCCGCCAGTTGCCAGAAATTGCCTACGGCGTGGGCCACGGCCACCTGCTCTTCGGGCTTGGGGCGTCCCCATGTGTTGACCGTGTGCGCGATGGAATACTCGCGCAGCTTGTCCATGTCTTCCTCCGGCACGCCGAGGAAGTGCAGCGCCACCGTGAGCGGCACTTCCCACAGCATCTGGTCGACGAGATCGGCGCGGCCGTCGTTGATGAAGCGATCCACGTAGTCGCGTGCGAGTTGGCGCACCAGCGGCTCGTGATGCTTGAGATGCTCGGGCGTGAACGGCTCCATCAACACGCGACGACGCGGCATGTGGGCGGGTTCGTCTTCGTTCACCAGCGTGCGGTTGAGCGCGAAGCCGTAGGAGGCGAGCACGGCATTCGCCTCCGGTCCGGTCGGCGTGATCTTTTCCAGCGCAATCGACGGGCTGAACGTGAGGTTGTCGCGGAAGATCGCCTTGATGTCGTCGTAGCGCGTGACAACCCAGTAGCCGAGCTTCGGGCTGTAGAACACCGGCTCTTGCTCGCGCGCCCAGCGCACGTACTCGGGCGGGTCTTGCTGGTAGCCGTCTTCGAACGGGTCGAAGTCCGCGGCACGGGCGCTCACAGGGCATCCGTTGGGGGCCGTGGCGGCAGGCGTCTGATGAAAGGGGCAGCCGCCGGCGGCGGCCGTGTCGGGGGTGGGGGCAATCGGTTGGCTCATCCGTTCACGCTCTCTGGGTCCGGTGTGACGAGCGCCGCGTTGGGCTCGCGACGACACGCGCAATATGGAACAAGTGTAGAGGAGCGATCACGCGATCGGGCGGTGCGCCTCTCCTCCCTGGAATTTATTAAGCGTAAATATAATACGCATTGCGTAATTTGGTGGACTGGGGTTAACCTCTAGCCTTGCCGATGCCGGACAATATCGCTTTGCATCATAAAATCTCGGCGATGACGACAAGCAAACGACCCACCGCAGGCCTCCCGCGCAGCGCCGATACGCCTGTACGCGCGACGACCGGCCTCACGCCATCGCGCACCGATGCCCCTCATGACGACGATGTCACCGACGCACCGCGCGAGCGCGGGCGCCGTCAACGCGTGCAGTCGGCCGAGACCGGCATGGTCGTGCTCAAGGGGCTGGCCCGGCTGGGCGGTCGCGCGAGCCTGACCGCGCTCGCCCAGCATGTACAGCAAAGTCCGGCCAAAGTGCATCGGTATCTGATGAGTCTCGTGGAGGAGGGCCTCGTCGCGCAGGACACCGACTCGCAGCACTACCATCTCGGACTCGAAGCGATGCTCATCGGCGTGGCGGCCATGCGGCAGGCCGACCCGGTGCGTGCGGCCGAACCGGCGCTCGTGCGCTTGCGCGAAGCCTTCGATGTCACCTGCTTCATCGCCGTCATGGGCAACAAGGGACCGACCATCGTGCGTTTCGAGGAGCCGGGCCTGCCCGTGACGATCAACGTGCGCATCGGGTCGGTAATGTCGATGCTCTGGTCGGCCGCCGGCCGTGTTTTTCTCGGATGCCTGGACGATCCGCAAGTGATGGCGATGGCCGAAGCCGAGTTGGCCCATGCCTCGCCGGAGCAACGCGCACAGCTCGATGCGTCCGATCCCATCGGCGCGCTGCGTGCCGAGGTGCGCGCCGCGCGGGGGGCAAGCGTTCGCGACACCAACCTGACGGGGATCAGCGCGCTGGCCGCACCGGTCTTCAACTACGACGGCCGCTTGGTCGGCGTCGTCACGGCGCTGGGTGCCACGGGCGGGTTCGACGCGCGCATGGACGGCCCGATTGGCGAGGCGGTGCGCCGCGAAGCCTTGTCCGCAAGCCATGCGCTGGGCTATCGTCCGACGCTGCCGTCCGGCGCCTGATGGGGCGGCGTTTCGCAGAACTGACGATCGGTTTCAGGATTCGGGACAGCGAGTGTCGGCGCGGGCCCCAACGCAAGGGCGATTGGCCTGAATTTGCGCTATTCTGACCCGCTGTTTTTCACCGTCATCGACTTCCTGGAGGAGACACCCATGCGTCGTCGCTCGCGCCGTATTTTCGCTGCCGCTCTGACGGCCCTGTCGCTGCCGATGGTGCCGCTCGCCGCGCATGCCAAGGCGCTCACCGTATGCACCGAAGCCAGCCCCGAAGGCTTCGACGTCGTGCGCTACAACTCGCTGACGACGACCAATGCGTCGGCCGACCCGGTGTTCAATCGCCTGGTCGAGTTCGATGCGGCGCAACGCAAGGTCGTGCCCAGCCTGGCGACCCAGTGGAGCGTCAGCCCCGACGGCCTGACCTACACGTTCACGCTGCGCCCGAACGTGAGCTTCCACAGCAACAGCCTGTTCAAGCCGACGCGCGCGTTCAATGCCAACGACGTCGTCTTCACGTTCGAGCGCATGCTCGACGACAAGGCGCCGTGGCACAAGCTCACGCCGTCGGGCTTCCCGCATGCGCAATCGCTCTCGCTGGGCAAGCTGATCAAATCGGTGCAGAAGGTCGACGACCACACCGTTCGCTTCACGCTGTCCGAGCCGGATGCCGTGTTCCTGTCGATGCTCTCGATGGGCTTCGCGTCCATTTATTCGGCCGAGTACGCCGACAAGCTCATCGCGATCAACAAGCCGGGCGAGATGAACGCGCGGCCCATCGGCACGGGCCCGTTTGTCTTCCGTAGCTATCAGAAGGACAGCGTCGTGCGGTACGACGCCAACAAATCGTACTTCGGCGGCGCGCCGGCCTCGGATCGTCTCATCTACACGATTGTGCCGGACGCAGCCGTGCGCGCGCAGAAGGTGAAGGTGGGCGAGTGCCAGATCGCGCTCTCGCCCAAACCGGTCGACGTGCAGGCAGCGCGCAGCGACAAGGCGCTCCGGGTGGTCGAGACACCGGCATTCATGACGGCGTTCGTCGCGATCAACACCCAGCACAAGCCGCTCGACGATAAGCGAGTCCGTCAGGCGCTGAACATGGCGTTCGACCGCGCGAACTACGTCAAGCAGGTGTTCGAAGGGGCCGCAACGCCAGCCACCAACGTGTATCCGCCCAATACGTGGAGCTTCGCGAGGAATGTGGTCGCGTATCCGCTGGACATCGCCAAAGCGAAGCAGCTGCTCGCCGACGCGGGCTTCCCGCAAGGGTTCGAGACGACGATCTGGACGCGCCCGACGGGCAGTCTGTTGAACCCGAACCCACGTCTGAGCGCCGAGATGCTGCAAAGCGATCTCGCCAGGATTGGTGTTCGGGCGCGGATCAAGACCGTGGAGTGGGGCGAGCTGATTCGTCGCGGCAAGGCGGGAGAACATGATTTGCTCTTCATGGGCTGGTCGGGCGACAACGGCGACCCCGATAACTTTCTGACGCCGCAGTTCAGTTGCGCGGCCGTGCAATCAGGCACCAATTTCGCGCGCTTTTGCGACAAAGACCTTGACCAGTTGATCAGCGAAGGCAAACGCTCTCATGATCTCGCCGCGCGAACCGTGAAGTATCAGGTCGCGCAGCGCATGATCAAGGACGATGCGCTTTGGATTCCATTGGCGCACCCGATTGCAGCGGTCATCACGCGCGCGGACGTGACCGGATACGAGGTGAGTCCGTTCGGCCGACAGGACTTCTCCGCCGTGCAAGTCAAGTAAGCCCCACGCCGATGGTTCGACCATGCCCGCCGTCGGGGCATGGTCGAGCCGTTGGGTCCTTAAGGGCATTGTCGCGGCATCCCCCCCTCTGGCGAGCGCTCTGCTTCGCCAAACTGCACATCTGAAACCTTTCTGAATTCCACCATTTCGCGTTGAACGGCTACCGGGCGTTCTGTGACGCGAGCCGCTCATCATGCGCGCCTCATGCACCGCTCAACCTTGCCTCATGAACCGGTCGTCCGTGCGGTGGATTGCCACAATGATGGGGCGTGTTGTAGGCGTTTCAGGAACGATACGTTTTCGGCGCACCGCTTCACGATGTCTCGCAAATTAAGGTATTAATTTGTTTTAAATCAATAGTTTACAGTGATTGGCACGGAAATCGCGTATATGAATCGCGTATGGCGAAGCGCCAACCCGAACTTCCAGCAGGCTGTTGGCGAGGTACTCCTGTGCTCGCGTGCATGGGACGGCCAGCTATTGCCCGCGATTTTCGCTGACGTGCTCGCGCCGTAACGCAGCCTATGTTGGCCGAGGGGTGCGTGTGTCGAAGTGAGTGTGCGCGGGGAGGGAACCATGAACGGGTTCAAGGCGACTTTGGTGACGGCAGCCGCAGCGGTTGTGCTGTGCGGCATTTCGATCAACGCATTACATGCGGCGGGAGGCGGTGGGCACGGTGGTGGCGGTGGCATGGGCTTTGGTGGCGGCAGTAGCGGCGGGCTGGGTGCCTTTGGTGGCCCCGGAGGATTTGGGAATGGCTTTGGCGCCGGTGCCGGCATAGGTGGCGCAGGCGGCTGCGGTTGCGGCGGTCACAGTGGCGGCGGCGGTGGGCCCGCGGCGGCGGAGGCGGGGGGCCCGGCGGCGGTGGCGGTGGTGGTGGTGGTGGTGGTGGTGGTGGTGGTGGCGGGTGGCGGTGGCGGTGGCGGTGGCGGTGGCGGCGGCGGTGGCGGCGGTGGCGGTGGCGGTGGCGGTGGCGGTGGGCGGTGGCGGTGGCAACGCCCCCGGCGGCAGTGCCGGCGCCAGCAGCGGCGGAGGCGTGGGGGCTTCCGGACCGGGCGGTCGTGGCATCGGTGGCGCGGCCGGCGGAAACGGGCTTGCCGCGTTCGGCGGCCCCAGCGGTTTTGGCGGTGGCGGTGGATGTTCGATGAACGGCTTGAATGGTGAGGAGACGTGCCCCTGAGTCAGTCCCGCGTGGGCCGTCCGCGTTCGGCACAACGCGGGCGGGCGCTTGCCTGCGGCATTTGCCGATGCCTGCCAACGCGCTTTGCAGGTTTATCGTCGGTTCCTGATGCGACCGGCTGACGGCCTCGCCGTCAGCCGTGCCACCCCCCCGGCCCGTGATCAGGCAGTTCTCCCGGCGACACGCCCCTTCGGATGACCGAAGGGGCGTTTTTTTATGCGACCGATGAATCGACGCGCGGAGGATATCGAAATGCCGATTGTGTATTTCGCGTAAACCCGTATCTATGGCAGCATCCTGGGTCTGGGCCGTGCAAGGGCGTTGCCGTCCCTTGTGCGACCGTTGTGGACCCATCAAGTCCGCCCCATCGAACGGGCGCTCAACAGGCGCCAAATGAGCAATAGGAGAAATCGCACATGCTGTCCCGTCAACTGATTCACGCGTTCCTCGGCGCCACGTTTGCGCTGGCCTCTCTCGGTGCCACGGCCCAGACGGCCGCCAAACCCCTGAAGGTCGGCACCATGGCCGGCTCGGATGCGCAGATCTTCGAAGTCGTCAAGAAGGTCGCCCATCAGCGCGGCCTCGAGATCAAGATCATCGAGTTCAGTGACTACGCACAGCCGAACGCCGCGCTCGACGCCGGCGACCTGGACGCCAACGGCTTCCAGCACAAGCCGTTCCTCGACAGTCAGGTCAAGGATCGCGGCTACAAGATCGTGAGCGCCGGTCTCACGTACGTCTCACCGCTGGGCTACTACTCGAAGAAGTACAAGTCGCTGAAGGATCTGCCGAATGGCGCCAAGGTCGGTATTCAGAACGACCCGTCCAACGGCAACCGTGCGTTACTCCTGCTGCAGAAGGAAGGCCTGATCAAGCTGCGTGCCGGTGCTGGCGTCAATGGCAAGAACGCGACCCCGCTGGACATCGCCGAGAACCCGAGGAAGCTGAAGATCGTGGAACTGGAAGCGGCGCAACTACCGCGTGCGCTGCCGGATCTGGATGCCGCCTCGATCAACACCAACTTCGCGGCACAAGCCGGTCTCGTGCCGAAGCGCGACGCGATCGCCATCGAAGATCTGAAGGGGCCCTACGCCAACCTGATTGCCGTGCGCGCACAAGACCTGAACAAGCCGTGGGTCAAGCAACTGGTCGACGCCTATCACTCCGACGAAGTGAAGGCATTCATCGAGACGCAGTTCAAGGGCGCGCTGATTCCCACGTGGTAATCGTCGGCGTTCCGTGCGATGCGCATCGCGCGCGTCGTTCGTCGTAGGTCATGGACCGGGGTTTCGACCCCGGTTTTTTTATGTCGTCGCGACGGACATATGGCTACGCAGGCATGACATCGTTTGACTAGAATGGAAAGTGAGATTCGGACCGACGGGAGGTCGCCATGTCCATGCTCAACGTTTCGATGATGCTTGTGGCGCTGCTTGTCGGCTTCGCCATCGGCATGTTCTTCGACCATTTCTGGGTAACGCATCACGACGAGCCGTCCCAGCACAGGCGCCTGGATTGGCACGAGATGTGGGACCGCATCCGTCACCAGCACTGACGAGCGGGCCGTACCTGAAGCGCAAGCCTCAGCCGTCGACAGTGTCGCGCAGTTTGCGCCAGAGCGTGGAGCGGCTGATGCCGAGTGCCTCGCAAGCGGCGCCGCGGTCGCCACCGCACGCCGCCAACGTGGCGTGAATGCGGGCAAGGTCTTCGGCTGCGCGACGGGCACGACCTGTCAGCGGCGCTGACGCTGAGCGTGATGTTTCGACGCCGGGGACGCGGGCGCGATGGGTGTCGTGCGCGCCAAATTCGCGTCCGTTGGTCGTGTTGATGACATCGGGCGGCATCGGTGTGCCCAGTTCATCGGTCATCGCGCCCAACTCCGGGGCAATCTCGACCAACCTTGCACGGCTGATCTCGTGCGCGTCGACGACATCCGCGCATACGACGGCAATGCGTTCCAGCAGGTTTTCCAGTTCGCGGACATTGCCCGGCCAGCGATAGGTCGCGAGCAGCGGCATGAGCGACGCCTGCAGCGCCTCGACGCTCATGCGCGCTCCCGCGCGGGCGAGTGCGCGTTCGAGAAAGAGGGGGGTGAGGCGCGGCAAGTCCTCCATGCGTTCGCGCAGTGCCGGCAGCACCATGCGCAGGATGTTGAGCCGGTAGTACAAGTCTTCGCGGAACCCCCCGGCGGCCACCCGCTGGCGAAGGTCGCGGTGAGTGGCCGCAATCACGCGCACGTCGCAGGGCACGGGCTCGGTCGCGCCAAGTCGCAGCACCTCGCGCTCCTGCAGCACCCGCAACAGACGCGTTTGCAGCGGCATCGGCATTTCACCGATTTCGTCGAGAAAAATGGTGCCGTTGTGCGCCGTCTCGAACAACCCCGCCTTGCCGCCGCGCCGCGCGCCCGAGAAGGCGCCGTCCTCATAGCCGAACAGTTCGCTCTCGAGCAGCGTTTCCGGAAACGCCGCGCAGTTGATGGCGACGAACGGATAGTCGCGCCGTCGACTGGCATTGTGAATGCCTTGTGCGAGCAGCTCCTTGCCGGTGCCGCTCTCGCCGTGGACGAGTACGGTCGAGTCGGTCTGGGCGTAGCGGCGTGCCAATGCACGCACCTGCGACATCGCGTCGGAATCGCCGATCAGATCGTCGAGGCGATAGCGTGCCACGAGATGGCGTGGGCGATGGCGCGAGCGTAGCGAGCGATCCACGCGCGCAAACGACTGCGAGTCCTGGCACGTCAGCAGCGCGCCCGTGAGCGTGCCCTGGTCGAGCAAGGGAATGCGATTGATGACCCACGTTTTGCCAGCCATCGAGACAATGGCCTCGAGTTCGGCGCTCGCGCTCTCCAGCGTGCGCGCGACGTCGAGCGCCGGGGCGATGGCATCGAGCGGACGGCCGACCGCATCGGCAACGCTCACGCCGAGCATGCCCGCCATCGGGGCGTTGATCGCTTCGATGCGCCCGTTCAGATCGACGGCAGCGACCCCTTCGTGCAAGTGTCGCAGCACGGTATCGAGCCGCTCGCGGCGTTGCGCTTCGATGCGTCCGAAGCGCGCGACTTCGAGTGCCGTGTCGAACGCGGCGCGCACCGAATCCTGCGAATAGAGAAAGACGCCCGCGAGTCCGGCTCGCTCGGCCAGTTCAGTCACCAGCCCGGGGCCGACAATGACCTCGATGCCTTCGTCGCGCAGCCGGTGCACAAGGTCTTCCGCATCGTGGCGGTCGAAATAGGCGTGTTGCGAGATGTCGAGGTGGAACGCGCTCTTGAAGCGCTCAAATTCTGGCGCGGGTCGGGCATACGACACCAGCGCGATACGCGACGCGGGCGAGGGCGCAGGCCGCGCGCGGCGCGCCCGTGCCAGCGCATGCATCACGTCGAAGCCCGTCACTTTCACGAGCACCACGGGCAGGGCAAGGCGCTCGCGCAGGAAGGCACCGTTCGAGCCAGCGGCGACAATGCCGTCAACACTGCCCGCGGGCAGGCGCTCCAAGGCTTCGATGACGGCTTCATAGCCTTTGTCGATGATCTGCACCTCGGCTTGCGCGGCGTAGTCCGGCACGATGTCGCGGTACAACTCGCCGAGCTTGCTGATGCCCACGGCCCAGATCACGGGTTTTCGAACGGCGGTGACCGGTTGCGCAAACCCCGCGCGCGCGGCGCTCGGAGCCGCCGTCGACAGGCGAGGGGGTATCGCGGGGGAGAAATTTGGCATGACCGGACTCATCGATAGGTGCAGGCGGGTGCGCGGCGCGCGGACGCGGGCCACCGCAGGAGACTGACTCGAATCGTAGCATAATGCAACTATACGTTTCATCTTATGTTTCAATATGAAACATGGTGCGACGAATGCCCGGCGCGAAGCGACGCATTCGACTTGACGCGCGCGTCACATCCGAGAAGAATTTCCGCTGCGAAATGAATGTCTTAGCGATGCGACGGTGCAGTTGGCGCGCGTCCGGATAGCGGGCTGGCACGGCCATTGCTAACTACCTTGCCATCACTCAACCCATGTGCGATTTGGCAGCTTCCACCGCCGGCCGCACACGACACGATCGAGGCACTCACGTGACGCAAACCCATCGTTCGGCCGGCGCCGCTTTTCGCGAGGCCGTCAAGACCGAGCAACCCTTGCAGGTTGTCGGCGCCATTAACGCGAATCACGCCTTGCTGGCCAAGGCGGCTGGTTTCAAGGCGATCTATCTCTCCGGCGGCGGTGTCGCGGCGGGGTCGCTCGGCCTGCCCGATCTGGGCATCTCCACGCTCGACGACGTGCTCACCGACGTGCGCCGCATCACCGACGTATGCGATCTGCCGTTGCTCGTCGACGTCGATACCGGCTTCGGGCCGTCGGCGTTCAACATCGCGCGCACGGTGCAGTCGCTCATCAAGTTTGGCGCGGGCGCCATGCATATCGAGGATCAGGTCGGCGCGAAGCGTTGCGGCCATCGTCCCGGCAAGGCCATTGTGAGCCAGCAGGAGATGGTCGATCGCATCAAGGCGGCGGTCGACGCCCGCACCGACGAGAACTTCGTCATCATGGCGCGCACCGATGCACTGGCCGTGGAAGGTCTGCAGGGGGCCATCGATCGCGCATGCGCCTGCGTCGAAGCCGGCGCCGACATGATCTTCCCGGAAGCGATGACCGAGTTGCCGATGTACCGCCAGTTCGCCGATGCCGTGAAAGTGCCGGTGCTCGCGAACATCACGGAGTTCGGCGCGACACCGCTGTTCACTGTGGAAGAACTCAAGAGTGCGCAGGTCGGTCTTGTGCTGTACCCGCTCTCGGCCTTCCGCGCCATGAACAAGGCGGCGCAGAACGTCTATCAGACGATTCGCCGCGACGGCACGCAAAAGGCCGTGCTCGACACGATGCAAACCCGCGCCGAACTCTATGAGAGCATCGGCTACCACGCTTACGAACAGAAGCTCGACGCGCTGTTCGCCCAACAGAAATAACTGAATCCCTGATCCTGGAGGAATGAGCATGAGCGAGACGACTGCCACCGGCTTCAAGCCAAAGAAATCCGTCGCCCTGTCGGGGGTGACTGCGGGCAACACCGCGCTGTGTACGGTGGGCCGTTCGGGCAACGATCTGCATTACCGCGGCTACGATATTCTGGATCTGGCCCAGACCTCGGAGTTCGAGGAAATCGCGTACCTGCTCGTCTATGGCAAGCTGCCGAGCGTGGCGGAGCTGCGCGGCTACAAGGCCAAGCTCAAGGCGCTGCGCGGCCTGCCGGCCGCCGTCAAGGACGCGCTCGAGACCGTACCGGCCGCCGCCCACCCGATGGACGTGATGCGCACGGGCGTCTCGGTGCTGGGCACCGTATTGCCGGAGAAGGACGATCACAATGTGCCGGGCGCTCGCGACATCGCCGACCGTCTGATGGCCAGCTTCGGCTCGATGCTGCTGTACTGGTACCACTTCAGCCACAACGGCGTGCGCATCGATGTGGAGACCGACGACGACAGTATCGGCGGCCACTTCCTGCACCTGCTGCACGGCGAAAAGCCGTCGGACTTGTGGGTGCGCGCCATGCACACGTCGCTGATCCTTTACGCGGAGCATGAATTCAACGCGTCCACGTTCACC
This sequence comes from Pandoraea sp. XJJ-1, assembly GCF_026802345.1. NCBI lineage: Bacteria > Pseudomonadati > Pseudomonadota > Betaproteobacteria > Burkholderiales > Burkholderiaceae > Pandoraea > Pandoraea sp. XJJ-1. The sequence continues at coordinate 3,330,144 of NZ_CP113827.1, read as the reverse complement.
GCGCGCGTGATCGCGGGCACGGGCTCGGACATGCACTCCGCCATCACCGGCGCCATTGGCGCCTTGCGCGGCCCGAAGCACGGCGGCGCGAACGAAGTGGCGTTCGAGATCCAGAAGCGCTATGACTCGCCCGACGACGCCGAGGCCGATATCCGCCGCCGCGTCGAGAACAAGGAAGTGATCATCGGCTTCGGTCACCCGGTCTACACCGTGAGCGATCCGCGCAACAAGGTCATCAAGGAAGTCGCGCACGAATTGTCGAAGGATCAGCAGAATACGAAGATGTACGACATTGCCGAGCGTCTGGAATCGGTGATGTGGGACGTCAAGAAGATGTTCCCGAACCTGGACTGGTTCAGCGCTGTGAGCTACCACATGATGGGCGTGCCCACCGCGATGTTCACGCCGCTGTTCGTGATTGCGCGCACGTCGGGCTGGAGCGCCCACGTCATCGAGCAGCGCATCGACAACAAGATCATTCGTCCGAGCGCCAATTACACCGGTCCGGAAGATCAGCAGTTCGTGCCGATCGACAAGCGCTGAGTCTGCCTGCGTCGGGCCTTCCTTGCCCGGAAGGCCCCGGGGCGGCGGTCGCTTCGCCGCTGTCCCGCGCAGGCGTCCGGCACGCAGGCGCATCGTCTGCTTACGGGTTACGCTGCCATCCACCGGGCCGATACTTTCCTCACATGATGAATTCCGAATACCGTAAATCCCTGCCCGGGACGTCGCTCGATTACTTCGACGCCCGCGCCGCTGTCGAGGCCATTGCGCCGGGCGCCTACGACACGCTGCCCTACACGTCGCGCGTGCTGGCCGAGAACCTCGTGCGCCGCTGCGATCCGGCGGCACTGACCGACGCCCTCAAGCAACTGATCGAGCGACGCCGCGATCTCGATTTCCCCTGGTTTCCTGCTCGCGTGGTGTGTCACGACATTCTCGGCCAGACCGCGCTGGTCGATCTCGCCGGGCTGCGCGACGCCATCGCGGCGCAAGGCGGCGATCCCGCGCTCGTCAATCCGGTCGTGCCGACGCAACTCGTCGTCGATCACTCGCTCGCCGTCGAGTGCGGCGGCTTCGATCCCAACGCGTTCGCCAAGAACCGCGCCATCGAAGATCGTCGCAATGAAGATCGTTTCGACTTCATCAACTGGACGAAGCAGGCGTTTCGCAACGTCGACGTGATTCCGCCGGGCAATGGCATCCTGCACCAGATCAATCTTGAGCGCATGAGCCCTGTGATCCAGGTCTCGGACGGCGTGGCTTATCCGGACACGCTCGTGGGCACCGACTCGCATACGCCGATGGTCGATGCGCTGGGCGTGATCGCCGTTGGTGTGGGCGGTCTGGAAGCCGAGAGTGTGATGCTCGGGCGCGCGTCGTGGATGCGTCTGCCGGATATCGTCGGCGTGGCACTGACGGGCAAGCCGCAGCCGGGGATCACGGCGACGGATATCGTGTTGGCGCTCACCGAATTCCTGCGCAAGGAGAAAGTGGTGTCCGCCTACCTGGAGTTCTATGGCGACGGGGCGGCAAACCTCACGCTGGGCGACCGCGCCACGATCTCGAACATGGCGCCCGAGTTCGGCGCCACGGCGGCGATGTTCTACATCGACGCGCAAACGATCAAGTATCTGAAGCTCACCGGTCGCGAGGACGCCCAGGTCGCGCTGGTCGAGACCTATGCGAAGCAGACCGGCCTCTGGGCCGACACGCTGACGCACGCGCAATACGAGCGCGTGCTTACGTTCGATCTGTCGAGCGTGGTGCGCAACATCGCTGGCCCATCGAATCCGCACAAGCGTGTGCCGACGAGTGAGTTGGCCGCGCGCGGCATCAGCGGCAAGGTCGAAAACGAACCGGGCCGGATGCCCGACGGCGCGGTCATCATCGCGGCGATCACGAGCTGCACGAATACCAACAACCCGCGCAACATGATTGCGGCGGGATTGTTCGCGCGCAACGCCAATCGCGCGGGCCTCACGCGCAAGCCGTGGGTGAAGAGCTCGCTCGCCCCGGGGTCGAAGGCCGTCACGCTGTATCTGGAGGCCGCCGGGTTGCTGCCGGAACTGGAGGCCCTCGGCTTCGGTGTGGTGGCCTATGCGTGTACGTCATGCAACGGCATGTCGGGCGCGCTCGACCCGGTCATCCAGCAGGAGATCATCGAGCGCGACCTCTATGCCACGGCTGTGCTCTCGGGCAACCGTAACTTCGACGGTCGCATTCATCCGTACGCGAAGCAGGCGTTTCTCGCGTCGCCGCCGCTGGTGGTGGCCTATGCCATCGCCGGGACGATCCGTTTCGACATCGAGAAGGATGTGCTCGGGGTCGATGCCAACGGCAAGCCGGTGCGCTTGGCCGACCTTTGGCCGAGCGACGAAGAGATCGACGCGATCATCGAGCGCAGCGTCAAGCCAGAGCAATTCCGTCGCGTCTATGAGCCGATGTTTGCCGCGTCGGTCCACGCGGGCGAGACGGCCGATCCGCTGTACGACTGGCGCGAGATGAGCACCTATATCCGTCGTCCGCCGTATTGGGAAGGGGCGCTCGCGGGTGAGCGTACGTTGCGCGGCATGCGCGCGCTGGCGGTGCTGGGCGACAACATCACGACCGACCACCTCTCGCCGTCGAACGCGATCATGGCCGACAGCGCGGCCGGTGAATACCTCGCGAAGATGGGCCTGCCGGAAGAGGATTTCAATTCCTACGCCACGCACCGCGGCGACCACCTGACGGCGCAGCGCGCCACGTTCGCCAACCCGACGCTCAAGAACGAGATGGTCGTGGTCGACGGGCAGGTCAAGGCGGGGTCGCTCGCGCGTATCGAGCCGGAAGGCAAGATCACCCGCATGTGGGAAGCGATCGAGACGTACATGGCGCGCAAGCAGCCGCTCATCGTCATTGCCGGGGCCGATTACGGCCAGGGTTCGTCGCGCGACTGGGCGGCCAAGGGGGTGCGGCTGGCGGGCACTGAAGCCATCGTTGCCGAGGGTTTCGAGCGCATTCACCGCACCAATCTGGTCGGCATGGGCGTCTTGCCGCTCGAATTCAAGCCGGGCACGAACCGCAAGACGCTCGGCATCGACGGCAGCGAAACCTTCGACGTGACCGGTGAGCGCACGCCGCGCGCCGATCTCACGCTGGTCATCCATCGTCGCAATGGCGAGCGCGTGGAAGTGCCGGTGACCTGCCGTCTCGATACGGCCGAGGAAGTGTCGATCTACGAGGCGGGCGGGGTGCTGCAGCGCTTCGCGCAAGACTTTCTGGAATCGTCACAGGCGGCTGCCTGACCTGCCCGAGGAGAGACGTGATGGCGCATCAGCCACAAATTCGAATACCCGCCACCTACATGCGTGGCGGCACCAGCAAGGGCGTGTTCTTCCGCCTGCAAGACCTGCCCATCGCCGCACAGGTGCCGGGCACAGCGCGCGATGCGCTGCTCATGCGCGTGATCGGCAGCCCGGACCCCTACGGCAAGCAGATCGACGGCATGGGCGGGGCGACGTCGAGCACGAGCAAGACGGTCATCCTCGCGAAGAGCGAGCGACCGGAGCACGATGTGGACTATCTGTTCGGGCAGGTGTCGATCGATCAGACGTTCGTCGACTGGAGCGGCAACTGCGGCAATCTGTCGGCGGCCGTCGGCCCGTTCGCGATCAGCGGCGGCTTGGTGGATCCGGCGCGGGTGCCGCGCGATGGCGTGGCCGTCGTGCGTATCTGGCAGGCCAACATCGGCAAGACGATCATTGCGCACGTGCCGATGACGGACGGTGCGGTGCAGGAGACGGGGGATTTCGAACTCGACGGCGTGACGTTCCCGGCCGCCGAAGTCCAGCTCGAATTCCTCGATCCGGCCGCCGAGGACGACGGTGAGGGGGGAGCCATGTTCCCGACCGGCAACCTCGTCGATGACCTCGAAGTCCCCGGTGTGGGCACATTCAAGGCGACGATGATCAACGCCGGCATTCCCACCATCTTCCTCAATGCCGAGGACATTGGCTACCGGGGCACGGAGTTGCAGGACGCCATCAACAGCGACGCGAAGGCGCTGGCGATGTTCGAGACGATTCGAGCGCACGGTGCGATCCGCATGGGGCTGATCAAGGACGTGTCCGAAGCCGCGACGCGTCAGCACACGCCGAAGGTCGCGTTCGTGGCGAAGCCGGCGGGTTATACGGCCTCGAGCGGCAAGCAGGTGAACGCGGGCGATGTCGATCTGCTGGTGCGCGCGCTGTCGATGGGCAAGCTGCATCACGCGATGATGGGCACGGCAGCCGTTTGCATCGGTGCGGCAGCGGCGATACCGGGCACGCTCGTCAATCTCGCGGCCGGCGGCGGTGTGCGCGACGCCGTGCGCTTCGGGCATCCGTCGGGCACGTTGCGCGTGGGCGCGCAAGCGACGCAGGAAGGCGGCGAGTGGACGGTCACCAAGGCCCTCATGAGCCGCAGCGCCCGGGTATTGATGGAAGGATGGGTGCGCATTCCGGGCGACGCGTTCTGAGGGGGTAACCTTCGCCCCACGATGGGCGTGGGGCGGTGAGGCGATTCCGGCGGCCGGCGAGCGTTGCGCTCTCCGGCCGCTTATCATGGGAGGTCTCGGCAAGCCGCTTCGTCTTGACAGGATGGCGGCTTTCGTCAACGTCACAGGAGGCCGTCCATGTCCGCAGGCATCTCGAATGTGCGTCCCGCGCCCGACAAGGTGCTGACCGATATTGTCGACTATGTTCTCACCTATGAGATCCGCAGCGATCTCGCCTTTGAAACCGCTCGCCACTGTCTGATCGACACCCTCGGGTGCGGCTTCGAGGCGCTGTCCTATCCCGCGTGTACCAAGCTGCTCGGCCCCATTGTGCCGGGTACGTTCGTGCCGAACGGGGCAAAGGTTCCCGGCACGCCGTATCAGCTCGACCCGGTGCAGGCGGCGTTCAGCCTGGGCGCGATGATTCGCTGGCTCGACTTCAACGACACGTGGCTGGCGGCCGAATGGGGGCATCCGTCCGACAATCTCGGCGGCATTCTCATGACGGCCGACTGGCTCTCACGCACGGCGGTGGCGCAGGGGCAGCCGCCGCTGACGATGCGCCATGTGCTCGCCGCAATGATCAAGGCGCACGAGATCCAGGGCTGTCTGGCGCTGGAGAATTCGTTCAATCAGGTCGGACTCGATCATGTGGTGCTGGTGAAAGTCGCGTCGACGGCGGTCGTTGGGGAAATGCTCGGGCTTTCGCGCGATGAGCTGATCAACGCGCTCTCGCTCGCGTTCGTCGACGGGCAGAGCCTGCGCACCTATCGTCACGCGCCGAACACGGGCAGCCGCAAGTCATGGGCGGCGGGCGACGCCACCAGCCGCGCGGTGCGACTGGCCCTCATGGCACGTTCGGGCGAGATGGGCTACCCGTCGGTACTGACCGCCAAGACGTGGGGCTTCTACGACGTTTTGTTCAAAGGCCAGCCGTTCGCGTTCCAGCGGCCGTATGGCGAGTACGTGATGGAGAACGTGCTGTTCAAGATTTCATTCCCGGCGGAATTCCACGCGCAAACGGCGGCAGAGGCGGCGATGACGCTGCACGCTCAGTTGCAGGCGATGGGACGCAGCGCGCAGGACATCCGGTCGGTGAAGATTCGCACGCATGCGGCGGCGATTCGCATCATCGACAAGCAGGGGCCGCTCGCCAATCCGGCGGATCGCGATCACTGCATCCAGTACATGGTGGCGGTGCCGTTGCTGTTTGGGCGACTGACCGCGGGCGACTACGAGGAGGCAGTTGCCACCGACCCTCGCATCGATGCGCTGCGTGCGAAGATCGTCTGCGAGGAAGATCCGCAATTCACGCGGGATTATCACGATCCCGACAAGCGATCGATTGCCAACGGGCTGACCGTCACCCTGAGCGACGGGACGGCGCTCGACGAAGTGCTGGTCGAATACCCCATTGGCCACAAGCGTCGCCGAGCCGAGGGCATTCCCCTGCTCGTAGAGAAATTCAAGACGAATCTGACGCGGCGCTTCGCGGCGCGCGCGCAGGCCCGCATTCTCGACGTCGCGCTCGATCAGCAACGACTCGAGGCGATGCCGGTGCATCAATTCGTGGATCTGATGGTGTGAGCGCCGGGAGGCGTGCGTCGCACGCGCTGTGTTGTGCTGCGGCGGCGCTCGGGGTGGCGGATGTTTGATTGACGAGCGCGCGAGCGGCCCGATGACTGTCGGGCCGCTCGCGGCGACTCGGATTCAGCCCTTGTGCGTGTAACGCAGGCGCGTCATTTGTTCCGCGCTGTCGGCCAGCAGGCCGGCCGCATCGGCAATCGCCTTCTCCAGCGTGGTCGGGCCGAACGTCAGCGAGAAGCATCCCGAGAACACGCGCGACAGGCTGTCGAGCGCGCTACGGTCGATGGCGCCCGAGAGCAGCGAGGCCGTCGCCCCGGCCCTGATCGCCACCTGCGCGGCAATCATCGGGGTCTTGCCGGAGAGCGTCTGACCGTCGCTGCGGCCTTCACCGGTGATGAGCCAGTCGGCCCCTTCCACCGCTTGCGGCAGCCCGACGCGCTCGGCCACGACTTCCGCACCAGAGCGAAACTTCGCACCCAGCAGGTGCAGCGCAAAGCCCAGGCCGCCCGCCGCCCCTGCGCCTGCGCGGCTGGCGGCTTCATTGGCGTTGAACGCGCGATGCGCATGGCCCGCGAAATGCGCGATGGCACGGTCGAGCGGCTCAACCTGCGCGTCGCTCACGCCCTTCTGCGGCCCGAAAATCGCCGTGGCGCCTTGCGGGCCGTTGAGCGGATTGTTCACGTCGGACATGGCGATCAGTTCGCAGTCCTTCAGGCGGGCGTCGAGTCCGTTCAGATCGATTGACGCCACGCGATGCAGCGCGGCGGGCACAGGCGGCACCGCTTCGCCCGACGCGTCGAGCAAGCGCGCACCGAGGCCGACGAGAAGGCCCGCGCCACCGTCGTTGGTGCTGCTGCCGCCCAGGCCGATGAGCACGCGGCGTGCGCCGGTATCGAGCAGTGCGCGCAGCAGTTCTCCCAGGCCGACCGTCGAGCGCTCGGCCACCGGCGTCTGCATTCCGACCGGGTCGGTAATGCTCACCACGTTGGCGCTTTCCAGCACACCGGTGCCGTCGGGCATGAGGCCATACTCGGCCATGACCGATGCCTGGCCGGCGCCACGCACCGAGAGTGGTACACGGCGTCCGCCTGCGGAGAGCAGGGCGTCGAGCGTGCCTTCGCCGCCATCTGCCATCGGACGCAAGCGCAGGTCGGCCTGCGGCAGTACCCGCGCAATGCCGGATGCGATGGCGCGCGCCACTTCCGGGGCACTCAGCGAACCTTTGAACGAATCGGGGGCGATGACGATGATTGGGGCTTGCGCATTGCTGGACATGGAAATCGGGACAGTCGCAAAAAGGTATACGGGTTGGCAGGATTCACGTGCGTGTCATGCCCGCGAGTTGTTATCGCTTATGACTTACCGGCCGGACGGTTGATCCTGGGCCCGGTAGACGGGATGGCACGTCGGCTCGCAGCAGGGTGGGGCGCGAGACGATGCGACGCAGTGTGACAGAAACCAGCAATATACGCGATTCGGGCCAGCGCGCATTGCGCGAATTGCCATGCTATGAATAACGCGGGTAAGATGAGCGCCAACTGACCGTGCGTCGCCCGAAAGGCCGCGCGGCCCGTGCAAGCCGGCGCCGATGCCTGGCTTGTTGCGGCAGAAGAACGACAATGCGTGTGCGACAGCCATTTGCGAGCGTGGAGCGGGGGCATGAACCGGGGCAAAGACAGGAATTCGGGCACGTCGCGCGTGTCGCGGCGCAGGGCGGCGCGCGCGGTGGCCGCATCGGCCGCTGCGAGTATCGGGCTCGCCGTGTTGCTGGCTGGGTGTGCGCAGACGACGCCGGTCGTCGCGCACGACGATCCGCCGGTGGGCAGCGTGGCCGACGTTGCACCGGAAAATGTAAAAGTCGAGACGTTCCCCGCCTATCGCGACACCGTTGCGGATGCCCGTGGCAATGGTGCCGTCTGGCAAGGATCGTCGAAGAAGACCACCGCCCGCGTGAGTACCTGCACGGCGCATCTGTGGAAGCGGCAACTGCCGCATGCACGGGTGCAACGCTCGAAGGCAGGCGCGGGCCAGACACTTGAACTCTCCTCCAGCAACGACGGCGTGCTCGCCGTGCTTGACCTGGCGCCGCACAAGCCGGGTAGCGAAGGCACGTTGTATCTCGGTTCGACGGCCTCCCAATCGCTCGCCGATGCCGTGCGCCGCTGCCTCTGACGGCGTCGCGCCAGGCGACGAGGCAGGCGCTCATGCGGCGGTCACGATAACGTCATACCCCGTCGGGGTATCATGACGGCGAACGCGTGGCCGGCCGGGCCGCGCGAAGGCTTTTACTGCGTGCGTGCCGATGTCTCATACTGAACCGATCGACGTCTCCGAGGCGCAAACGAATGCCGGCGATGCCGAGCAGGCGTCGCTGAATCCGCGCCAACAGGCGCTTTTCGACGCCGTTCGTCGCGATGGCTTTCTCACGGTCGATGAACTCGCCGCACGCTTCGAGGTAACGCCGCAGACGATCCGGCGGGACATCAATTTCCTGGCCGAACGCAAGTGGGTGCGTCGCTACCACGGCGGCGTCGGGCTGCCGGGCGGGGCCGAGAACGACGCCTACGATGCCCGTCAGACCCAGTTGGCCGACGAGAAGCGACGCATCGCCGTACGTCTTGCCGAACAAATTCCCGATCACGCCTCGCTCTTCATCAACCTGGGCACCACGACGGAAGCCGTGGCCCGTGCACTGTCGCGTCATCGTGGGTTGCGCGTCATTACCAACAATCTGCACGTCGCTGCCATGATGAGCGGCTATGCGGACGCCGAAGTCATCATTGCCGGCGGCGTGGTGCGCGCACGCGACCAGGGCGTGACGGGCGAAGCGACGCTCGATTTCATCCGTCAGTTCAAGGTCGATTTCGGCATCGTCGGTATCTCTGCCATCGATGCCGACGGCACGCTGCGCGACTTCGACTACCGCGAAGTGCGCGTGGCCGAGGCGATCATCGCGCACTCTCGTACCGTCTTTCTGGCCGCCGATCACAGCAAGTTCGGGCGCCCGGCGCTCGTTCGCCTGGGGCACCTGTCACAGGTTGATGCCCTGTTTACCGATCGCCCGGTGCCCGCTGGCATGGCCGACGTGATCGCCGAGGCCGGTACTCTGGTACACGTCGCGGACTGACGAGGGGGCATCAACCCCCGTCAGGCGCGTATTCGCGCATCGGGACCGTAGAATGCGCGAATTCGAAGCTCCAGTACGCCAATCTGTTAGAATTCGAACATTGATGTTCGTAAACGAATATAAAGCGAACATTTTCGAACTTTTCCTGATTTGACGCTCAACCCCCGGAGTGACGACGTGCAGACACCCGCTCAATCGCCATCGGACAACACACGGCCTCCCTACGACCTGCTGGTCGTGGGCGGCGGGATCAACGGAACGGGCATTGCGCGCGACGCGGCCGGTCGCGGCCTGCGCGTGTTGCTCGTCGAGCAGGACGATCTGGCGTCCCACACGTCATCCGCGAGTACCAAGCTGATTCACGGGGGGCTGCGCTATCTTGAGTATTACGAATTCGGCCTGGTGCGCAAGGCGTTGCAGGAGCGCGAGGTGCTGCTGCGCGCCGCGCCGCACATCATGTGGCCGCTGCGCTTCGTGATGCCACACATGCCGAATCTGCGACCGGCGTGGATGATTCGCGCGGGGTTGTTTCTCTACGATCACCTCGCCCGGCGTGAAATCCTGCCCGGCTCGCGCGGTATCGATTTGCGCCAGCATCCGGCGGGCGCTCCGCTGCGTCGCGATTTGACGCGCGGCTTCGTCTACTCGGACGGCTGGGTGCAGGACGCGCGTCTGGTCGTGCTCAATGCGCAGGACGCGGCCGAGCGCGGCGCGACGATTCTCACGCGCACGCGGCTCACGGGCGCCGAGCGTGGCGAGCGCCTGTGGACGGCCCAACTCGAGACGTCCGAAGGTGCGCACCAGACCGTGCGTGCGCGCGCCATCGTCAACGCGGCCGGGCCGTGGGTCGGTCATTTGCTTGGCGACGTGTTGCACCAGCAGGCCACGCATCGCGTGCGCATGGTCAAGGGCAGCCACATCGTGACACGCAAGCTGTTCGATCACGATCACGCCTACATCTTCCAGAATCCCGACAAGCGCATCATCTTCGCGATCCCCTACGAGCGCGACTTCACCCTGATCGGCACGACCGACATCGAATATCACGGCGATCCGGCGAACGTCGCGATCAACGACGATGAGATCGCCTATCTCTGCCAGTCCGCCAGCCAGTATTTCACCCGACAGATCGCGCCTGCGGATGTCGTCTGGACTTACGCGGGCGTGCGTCCGCTGATGGAGGAGGAAGTCTCCAACCCGTCGGCGGTCACGCGCGATTACAAGCTGGAACTGGACGCGCCCGGCACGCGCGCCCCGCTGTTGTCGGTGTTCGGCGGCAAGATCACGACCTACCGTCGACTCGCGGAAGAAGCGATGTTGCATTTGCGCGGCCCGCTGGGTTTCGCGCACGGCGATTGGACGGCGGGCGCGCCGCTGCCGGGCGGCGATATGGCCGAGCCGGATGCCGGTGCGTTCGAAACATCGCTGCGTGCGCAGACGTCGTGGCTGCCGCCGGCGCTCGCGCATCGATACGCGCGCACCTACGGCACGCGCACGCATGTGCTGCTTGGCGAGGCGAATTCGCTCGACGGACTGGGGCGGCGCATCTGCGGCGATCTCTACGAGGCCGAGCTGCGCTATCTTGCGCAATACGAATGGGCGCGCACGGCGCAAGACGTGCTGTGGCGCCGGACCAAACTCGGTCTGCATCTCGGCAAGGATGGCGAAGCCAGCGTGCAACAGTGGTTTGCCCAGCAGGCGGAAATGGCGGCCTGAGTTCCGCTGAATAAACAGGAGACGTCGGCAATGTCAGGAGGCGCGTACATCCTCGCGTTCGATCAGGGCACGACCAGCTCGCGAGCGTTGCTGTTCCATCGCGATGGCCATGTCGTGGCGACCGCGCAGAAGGAATTCCGTCAGATTTATCCGCATCCGGGCTGGGTCGAGCACGACCCGCGCGACATCTGGGCGACGCAGGCCGGGGTCGCGGCGGAAGCGCTGACGCACGCCGGTGTCGGGGGGCGCGACATCGCGGCCATCGGCATTACGAACCAGCGTGAGACGACCCTCGTATGGGATCGTCGTACGGGCGAGCCGGTGTACAACGCCATCGTCTGGCAGGACCGCCGCACGGCGGATTTCTGCGATGCGCTGCGTATGCAAGGGCACGACGATCTCGTTGCAAGCCGCACCGGGCTTCGGCTCGACGCCTATTTCTCGGGCAGCAAGATCCGCTGGATTCTCGACAACGTGGCCGGTGCGCGCGACGCCGCCAACGCCGGGCACCTGGCCTTCGGCACCGTCGATAGCTGGCTCGTGTGGCATCTGACCGGTGGCAAGTTGCATGTGACCGACGTGTCGAACGCGTCGCGCACGCTCCTGTTCAACATCCACACGCTCGACTGGGACGACGAACTGCTCGCGCTGCTCGATGTGCCGCGCAGCCTGTTGCCGGAGGTTCGCTCATCGAGTGAGGTATACGGACACACGGCCACGTCGCTGTTCTCCGTGCCGGTGCCGATTGCAGGCATCGCGGGCGATCAGCAGGCGGCGCTCTTCGGGCAAATGTGCCTCTCGCCTGGCATGGTGAAGAACACCTACGGCACGGGGTGCTTCATGGTGATGAACACCGGCGACAAGCCGCACGCGTCGCGCCATAATCTGCTCACGACGGTGGCCTGGAAGATCGGAGACCGCGTCGACTATGCCCTCGAGGGCAGCATCTTCATCGGTGGCGCGGTCGTGCAGTGGTTGCGCGACGGGCTGGGCATCATTCGCCATTCGCGCGATGTCGAGGCGCTCGCGACCAGCGTGCCCGACGCCGATGGTGTCGTGCTGGTGCCCGCGTTCGCCGGACTGGGCGCGCCGCACTGGCAACCGCGCGCGCGTGGCACGCTGTTCGGCGCAACGCGTGGCACGACGGCGGCGCACGTGGCCCGTGCCGCGCTCGACAGTATCGGATTCCAGACGCTCGATGTCTTGCGCGCGATGGAGGCCGACGCGGGGCTGCATGTGTCGGAGCTGCGTGTCGACGGCGGCGCCGCGGCCAACGATCTGCTGATGCAATGGCAAGCGGATTTGTTGGGCGCGGACGTGGTGCGCCCCAAGGTCATCGAGACGACGGCGGCCGGCGCCGCCTATCTGGCGGGGCTGGCCGTCGGCTTTTGGCCGGACATCGACACGTTGGCGCACCAATGGGAATTGCAGCAACGTTTTTCCCGCAAGCTGTCCGCGCAAGACATCAGTCGTGCCGTCAGCGGCTGGCAACGCGCGGTGCGCGCGGCGAAGTGCTGGGCGGAAGACGGCGAGGCTCCCTGACGAGGGTGAGCCTCAGCGCAATGCCCGACCGGGCGCGACGTGGCGCCGATCGACGGCGGCGTCGTGTCGCCGATGACGCCAGCTCGCACACCGCTCGCGCGGATGACGGCGGGCCGATTTGGCAGGACTCGCGGGCGCGAGCGATCTGACGCAGGGACTTAGGGCGCAAGGCCCCGTGCGGCGCATTTGCATGATCCCCTCCCTGACGATTTCCCATCGTCTGAACCGAATCGATCATCGGTGCAATCCGTCCGCGCTCGGGGCGCTCCCGGCGAGGGATAGGCATCGGGCGTGCCGGGGCCATGTGGCGTGCATGGCGTGATTCCCGAGGCAGTTGGCCCTGGCGATGAGGCTTCCCCGAGGGCGGACGGCTTGCATCGTTCATGATGCGAGAAGCGTGCCAGTGATAACAACGCCTTGAATCAAAAGGGAACTTGAACGCTCGACGCGAAGCGTATCTCGTCGTTCGATGAAAAACGTTTCAGGAATGAACGGCAAAGCGGGGAGGGCATGCTGAATGTGTCGCGGGTGACGGCAAATTAGGCAATGGACTTGACACCTAATGCCAGCGGGCGTTTGCGCCGTCGGCGGGACACTTATGCATAGGGTTATCAACAGTTGCTGTGGATATCCCGGTCGAGGTGTCCCGGCCGACGCACCGGTGCGGCGTTCGAAGCGATCGAACGACGCGCGTCAGGCGGCAGGCTTCTGGCCGATGGCGAAGGCGATCTCACCCACACCGGCCACGCCGGCGCTGACCTTGTCGCCGGGTTCGAGCGGCCCGACGCCGGCGGGGGTGCCGGTAAAGATCAGGTCGCCCGCGGCGAGCTTCACGCTGCGCGAGATCTCGGCAATCAGATCGGGGACCGACCAGATCAGTTCGTTGAGATCACCGGTCTGGCGGTTCTCGCCGTTCACGTCAAGCCACACGCGGCCTTCCTTCGGATGGCCGACCTCGGCCACGGCGTGCAGCGGGCCGCATGGGGCCGACGCATCGAACGCCTTGCCCCAGTCCCACGGACGGCGCGTGTCCTTGGCTTGCTGTTGCAGGTCGCGACGGGTCAGATCGACGCCAACGCCATATCCCCACACCAGCGAGAGCGCATGATCCGCATCGATGTTTTCGCCATCGGCACCGATGGCGACCACCAGTTCAATCTCGTGGTGCAGTTCGCTCGTGAGCGGCGGGTAGGGCAGCGTGCCGTTGGCGGCCACGACAGCGTCGGCCGGCTTCATGAAAAAGAACGGCGGCTCGCGATCCGGATTGCTGCCCATCTCGCGCGCGTGCGCAGCATAGTTGCGGCCGACGCAGAACACGCGACGCACGGGGAAACGGGCATCGCTGCCCGCCACGGCGACCGACGCCTGGGGCGGCGCCGAAATAACGAATTGGCTCATGAGAAGACTCTCGGCTGATACGAAACAATGACGGAAAAACACAGGCGCCGACACGAGGCGGCGCCTTGCATGCCGTCGCGCCTGACCGCGCGAACGACAGCGCAACAGTATTACTTGGCAAAGACCTGCGACATATCCGCGAACGCTTTGAACTCCAGCGCGTTGCCGGCCGGGTCATAGAAGAAGAGCGTCGCTTGCTCGCCCACCTGCCCGGCGAAGCGAATATGCGGCTCGATCACGAAGCGGGTGCCCGCGGCACGCAGGCGATCGGCCAGCGCGTGCCATGCCGGCATGTCAAGGATAACGCCGAAATGCGGGACGGGAACCTCATCGCCGTCGACCGGGTTCGTGATTCGCTTGCCGGCGTCTTCCGGCGCGAGATGGGCCACCAGTTGATGACCGAAGAAGTCGAAGTCGATCCAGTGATCCGAACTGCGGCCTTCGGCACAGCCCATCACGTCGCCGTAGAAGCGGCGGGCCGCATCGAGGTTGTCGACAGGGAACGCGAGATGAAAGAGCGGTGTTGCCATAGGAAACTCCAATGCCATTTGGTGAGAAGCGAGCACCGAATCCGGCGAGCGCTATCGGAAATGCTGTCCTGGGTCATCGGTGGCGTGAACGGCGTCACCGATTTGCGGTAAATTCTATCCATCGATAAAAACAATCCAAAACGAATAATTCGAACGCTCAGGCAGAAAATTTTCGATCCATGATCCGCTATCTGAAAACCTTCGTCACGGCAGCCGAAACCGCTTCGTTCTCGGCGGCGGGGGCGCGACTCGGATTGACCCAGTCGGCCGTGAGTGCGCAGATTCAGCGACTTGAAGACGATCTCGGTGTGCGACTTTTCGAGCGCACCGCCCGCGCCGTGACCTTGTCCGACGATGGCCGTCGATTGCTCGCCCAGGCGCAGGGAGTGATTGCCGGCTATCAGGCGATGCGCGGCGAGGCGGGCGTATACGGGGGGCAGGCGGCGCTCGCGCCGATCCACGTCGGCGCGATCCTCACGGTGCAACTGGGTCTCCTGCCCGGCGCGATGTCGCGCTGGACCGCGCTCGGCGCGATGCCGCATCTGAATATCGTGCCGGGCATGTCCGTGCAGCTGCTCGCGCAACTCGATGCCAAGGAACTCGATCTGGCGGTGATGATCCGCCCGCGTATCGGCGTGCCGGCCGATATGAAATGGCTCACCCTCATGCACGAGCCGTACGTGGCGATCGCGCCCAAAGGCACGGGCGGAACGGTGGCCGACTGGGCGCAAGCCCTACCGTTCGTGCGTTACAACCGGCGCTCGTATGGTGGCGAGCTCGTCGAGCGTTACCTTCGACGTCACCGGCTCTGGGTGCGCGAGGGCGTGGAGCTTGACGAGCCTGAAGTCATCTTGCGCATGGTGCGGGCGCGGCTGGGATGGTCGATCGTGCCTGCGACGCTCATCGGTTTGCCGGTTGGCGCGAACGCGGGGGCGAAGCTTGCCAAGGGCGGCGCAACGGGCGTTCAGGTCCTCGCACTCAGCGGCGCGCCGCTCACGCGCGAGTTGGGGGTGTTGGTGCGTCAGCCAGCGCTTGGCCGCCCACCGGTCGCCACGCTGATGAAGTGTCTTGCGGACGAGGCGCAGTCGCGCGGCTAGGGCGTCGCCTGAACACTGGACGGCTCGACCATCGCTCCGCCCAACGCTTGCCACAATGCGGCCGTGTCCGTCAGGCGAGCCCCTTGCGCGTCGAGTCGCGCGCGTGTGGCGTCGAGCGCCTGACGCTGCACGTCGAGCCAAGCGAGATGACTGATGCCGCCCACCCGATATCGCTCGCTTGCGATCCGGAGCGCGGTTTCCGCTCGCTGGGCCGCGTCGGCACGTGCGGCCAGGGTGTCGGCATCGGAGGCCAGCGCGCGCAGGGCATCGGCGACCTGCACGAGGCCGAGCAGCACGGTGTCCTGATACGACGCCAGTGCGGCGTCGTATGCCGCGATGGCCGAACGCCGTTGCGCCTGCAATGCGCCGCCGCGAAAGAGCGGTTGCAGCAGGTTCATCCCGAGGTTCCAGATATTGATGCCATCGCCCAGATCGGCCAGTCGCATGCGCTGCGTGCCGAAGCTGCCGGAAAGCGTGAACTGGGGGTAGAGGTTCGCGGTGGCGACGCCGACATCGGCACTCGCCTTGTGCAGCAACGCCTCGGCGGCGCGGATATCCGGTCGGCGCCGGGCCAGCGTCGACGGTAGCGAGACGGGAACCGTCTGCGGTAAATGCAGGGTGTCGAGCTCGATGACGGGCGACGCGAACGCGCCAGGCGGCTGACCGGTCAAGCGCGCCAACTGGTGATCGTATTGCGCAATTTGCGTGCGCAACGCGGGCAGCTGGGCTTCGGTCTGGGCGACGAGTGTCGCCTGATTCTCGACGTCGAGCGTCGATACGCCCCCCGCGCGCTCGCGTGAGCGTGTGATATCGAGCTGCGCTCGTTGCGCCGCCACGATACCTTCGAGCGCCGAGAGCTGTGCCCGGGCACTGGCCTGGCGCAGGGCGGCCGTCACCACGTTGCCCGCGAGCGAGAGCCTGGCCGCGTCCAGCGTGAAGTGTTGATAGTCGATCTGAGCGGCGAGCCCTTCCAGCGCGCGGCGATTGGCGCCGAACACGTCGAGCGTGTAGGACACGTCGACGCTGGCGTTATACAAGGTGAACGGCCCGGGACTTGGCAAGCTCGTAATGCCGAACGACGCCGGATCGACCCGTTCGCGCGTGCCGGAGAGCTTCAGATTCGCCGAGGGCAGCGAGCGCGCGCCGTCTTGAGCACGAAAGTCCTCCTGCGCCTGACGCAGCTTCGCCTCGGCCTGACGTAGCGTTGGACTGTCGGTCAGCGCCTGGGCGACGAGGGCGTCCAGTGCGGGCGAGCCGAAGCGGGTCCACCAGGCGGACGGCACGTCCTCGCCGGCGACGAAGGTCTGCGCGGCGCTTTGCGCACCCGCCGCCCCGGCCGTCGTCGACGGTTGTGTGCCCGTGGTGTATTGCGCGACATGCGTAGCGTCGGGGGTGCGCCAGTCCGGTCCGAGCGCGCAGGCGGCAAGCATCGCGCTCAGCCCGAGCGCCAGCCACCGCGACCCGTAGGCGGGGCGGCGGCGATGCGCAAGTTGGGCAAGTCGCATGAGCGCCTCAGTCGAGGGTACGTTTGTAGAACTTCACGGCCACCATCATGAGGATGGCAGAGAAGGCCAGCAGCGGCCACAGATCGTGCCACGCATCGGCCCAGCCGTTGCCCTTGAGCAGAATGCCGCGAATGAGCCGGTTGAAATACGTCAGCGGCAGCAGGTTGCCGATGGCCTGCGCCCACGCGGGCATGCCGCCAAACGGGAACATGAAGCCCGAGAGCAGCATGCTCGGCAGAAAGTAGAACACGGTGAGTTGCATGGCCTGCAACTGGTTCTGTGCAAACGACGATAACGCGATCCCGACGATCAGGTTGGCCGCGATAAACACCAGCGCGGCGAGATAGATCGCGACGACACTGCCTTCGAACGGCACATGAAAGGCGAAGCGCGCGGCGATCAGAATGATGGTCGCCTGAAGCAAGCCAATGGCGACGTACGGCACGATCTTGCCGGTCATGACTTCGATGGGCAATACCGGCGTGGCGAGCAGGTTCTCCATCGTGCCGCGCTCGCGCTCGCGCACGATGGCAATGCCGGTCATCATCGCAAGCGTCATCGTCAGAATCACCCCCATCAGGCCGGGAATGATGTTGTATTGCGTGATGCCCTCCGCGTTATAGAGACGATGCACCTGCACGTCGAACGCCGCCTGCGAGCCGGCCAGATTCGCAAGCGGCCCCGTCAGGTCCTTTTGCGCGACGGACTGGGCGATGGCTGGCAAGGCGCCGAGCGCCGAGGCCATTGCCATTGGATCCGTCGCATCGGCCTCGATGAGCACGGCGGGCCGCTCGCCGCGCAACAGACGGCGAGTGAAATCGGCAGGAATGTTCAGCACGAACTGCGCGCGCCCCTGCGCGAGAGCGGCGCGTCCGGCATCTTCGCTGGTCAACGCCTCGGTAAAGCGAAAGTATCCCGAATGCTCCATCGCGGCCATGAAGCTGCGCGTGAACTCGCTGTCGTCGGCCACGAGCGTCGCGGTCGGCATATGCTTGGGATCGGAGTTGATGGCGAAGCCGAAGAGGGCCAGTTGCACAAGCGGCACACCCACGATCATCGCAAACGTCACGCGGTCGCGGCGCAGTTGCAGGAACTCCTTGCACACGATGCTCCACCACCGGGCGATCGAGAACCCGAGCGGCGCGCTCACGCCTTGTCTCCGAAGTTGTCTTTCGCGTGGCTCATCAGGTAAATGAACACGTCTTCCAGGCTCGTGTCGATGGGCGCGACCCGCAGCCCTCGTTCGCTGGCCAGGTCGTGCAGCAACTTGTCCAGGGCGGTGGCATCCCGCCCGCTCACATGCAGCGTATCGCCAAAGGCGACCGTCTGTGCCACCACGGGTTGTGCGCGCAGCTCGCGCGCCAGATCGATGAGGTTCTCGCCATGCACCCGCCACGTCGACAACTGCTGGCGAGCGGTGACCTCGGCGGCCGTGCCTTGCGCGAGCAGTTCGCCATACGAGATGTAGGCGAGCTTGTGACAGCGCTCGGCCTCGTCCATGTAATGCGTGCTCACGAGAACCGAGATGCCGCGCGAGGCCAACTCGTGCAATTCCTCCCAGAAGTCGCGCCGGGCGGTCGGGTCGACGCCGGCGGTCGGTTCGTCGAGCAGCAGCACCTGCGGCTCGTGCAGCATGCACGCCGCGAGCGCCAGGCGCTGCTTCCAGCCGCCGGAGAGCGACCCGGTCAGTTGCTTTGCGCGGCCCGTCAGGCCGAGCCGCTCGATGGCTCGCTCGACGGCGTCTCGCCGGTTCGGCATGCCATACACGCGCGCCACGAAGTCGAGGTTCTCGCGAATGGTCAGGTCTTCCCAGTACGAGAAGCGTTGCGTCATGTAGCCCACGTGACGCTTGATCTGCGCGCTCTCGCGCACGATATCGAAACCGAGGCACGTGCCGCTGCCCGAGTCGGGGGTGAGCAAGCCGCACATCATGCGAATGCAGGTTGTCTTGCCGCTGCCGTTCGGCCCGAGAAAACCGAAGATTTCGCCGCGCTGCACTTGCAGCGACACATCCTTGACAACGTGCTTGTCGCCGAAGCGTTTGTTCAGACCCTTCACATCGATCGCGAGACGGCCCTCGTCGGCCGAGGGGGCGACAATCTCACGCGGGCGCGCATCGCGGCCGTTCATGGGCGCGTCACCTGCACCGGTTGCCCGGGATTGAGTTTGACGGCGTCTGCCGCGGCGGGATGTGCTTCGATCATGTAGACGAGCTTGTCGCGCGTGTCGTTGCTGTAGATGACGGGCGGCGTGTACTCGGCCTGATGGGCGACGTACGTGATGCGGGCGGGTACGCCTGCGCCGCATCCGTCGCAGGCGATGTGCACGGTCTGCCCCGCGCTCAGGGTACCCAAGGCGGTCTCCGGCACGAAGAAGCGCACCTTGATGTTGCCCGGCGGCAGCAGACGCACGACGGGACTGCCCGCCGCGACCCATTCGCCGATGCGGTACATCGTGTCGTACACGCGCCCGGCGGCGCTCGCGACGGCATGCTTCTGCGCGAGTTGCCAGTCGGCCTGCGCAAGCGCCGCGCGTGCCACATCGACCTGAGCGGCCTGCGACTGCCGCTGCGCGTCGCGGCCCGGCAGTCGCGCGACCGCCAGACTGCTCTGCAACTCCTGCACGCGGGCGCTGCTGCTGCGGGCGTCGGCGCGGCTGGCGTCGAGCTGTTCGCGAGCAATTCCGCCGGCGGCGTATTGCGCCTGATCGCGGTCGAACTGCGCAAGCGACTTGTCGCGCACGGCGATGGCTTGCTTGAGTTGGGCGGCAGCGACGGCGATCTCGTCGGGGCGCTTGCCGGTTTCGAGATCGCGCAACTGGGCCTCGGCGCTGGCGAGCGTCTCGCGCGCGTGGGCCTGTGCGGCCAGTTCATAAGTGGCGTCGAGATCGAAGAGGGCCTCTCCCGCCTTGACCTCCTGGCCGCGGGTCACCGACAGCGTAGTCAGGGTGCCGGCCTGCGACGAGGCGACATAGACGAATTCGCCCTCCACATAGCCTTGCCACGGCCGGGCGGAGTGGTCGCCGCAGCCAGCCAGCGCGGCCATGGCGGCAAGGGTGATCGCGTTAGTGCACATGCGGGGGCTTGCCGGCATGACGCGCCTCGTGCGTTGCGGTTGTTCGCTGCCACCTTAGCGCAAAAGGGGGGCAACGGGCAATCCGTCGCCATGCGCGGGCAGGGACTCTCTGCTATTGTGCGCACATGTCCGGCGGCGCACGGGGCGCGCGAACCTTAACAGCGCAGCGCACCGGACCTCATGCAAGGAGCTTGATTGATATGTCTCACGACACGTTCGACGAAAACGACTGGAAGCGATTCCTGAAACACATCGGCGAAGACCCGAGCCGCCCCGGTCTACACGAAACGCCGTCGCGCGTTCAAAAGGCCTGGCGTCAATGGACGTCCGGTTACGGCCAGGATCCGGCCGAAGTGCTCAAGGTCTTCGAAGACGGCGCCGAGCAATACAACGAACTGATCGTCGTACGAGGGATTCCCGTCTACAGCCATTGCGAGCACCATCTTGCCCCGTTCTTCGGCAAGGCGACCATCGGCTACCTGCCCAACGGCAAGATCGTCGGATTGTCGAAGCTCACGCGTCTGGTCGACTGTTTTGCGCGCCGCCTGCAAGTGCAGGAGCGCCTGACCACGCAGATCGCCGAAGCGCTGATGACGCATCTGCAACCGAAGGCAGTCGGCGTGGTGGTGTCGTGTCGTCACATGTGCATGGAAAGCCGGGGTATTCGCACGGCCGGGGAAGAGACTGTGACGTCGGCGATGCTCGGTGAGTTGCAGCCGAACCTGGCGTTGCGCACGGAGTTTCTCGCGCTCGCTCGCGACAAATAGTCGCAGGAAGGCGTACCCACGAAAAGCGCTGGCGGGGATGTCCCGCCAGCGCTTTTTTTGCTGTGCGACGGCGAGCGCTTACCGGCCGTACCGCGCCACGACGGTCGAGCCGTTCAACGTGTGACCGGCCAGCGCAGCAGTCAGACCGTTGGCGTCGAGCCCCGGCGGCAGACGGCCCGGTTCCAGATCGGTGGCCGTCACCGTAATGATGTAGTGATGCGGCGAATCGCCGACCGGCGGACACGCGCCGCGATAGGCCATTGCGCCGCTGACGTTCTTGCCCAGCGTGACGTGCTCGTTCGTTTCATTGCCCGCCCCGGCCGCGAGCGACGAGACGGTCGCCGGAATGTTGTAGGCGAGCCAATGCACCACGCCGCCGCCTTTCGCGCCGTCCGGGTCCTTCATCGTGATGACCACGCTGCGCGTGGCTTGCGGCAGATGCTGCCACGCGAGCGGCGGGCTCACATTCTTGCCCCCGCACTCGCCCAGCCCGGCGTGGATCGCCGGCAGCATGCCGCCGTCGGCGAACGCGCTCGACGACACGCTCATGCCTTCGGCACAGGCCACCCCCGCGCCGGTGCCGAGCATCACGGCCACGGCTGCCGCGCCGGCGATTCGCAACGATTGCTTTCCCGTAGCGGATGAAAGTCGATTCATAAGCACGCCTCCTATTTGGCAGATGCAATGATGAGCTTGAATGGTAGTGCAAGCAGGGCGGTGCCGGCCACACCGGCGCACCAGAGCGCGACAAACCATCCCCAGCCAATCAACCGCACCCGCCAGGCGGGGTGGGCGACGGCTCGCTCGCGCCGCTGGCGCACGGCGGGCCGCACGAGGTCAGTGATAGTGCGCATCGTGAGCCACCTTGCCGCGAAATACC
Organism: Pandoraea sp. XJJ-1; assembly: GCF_026802345.1. Taxonomy (NCBI): domain Bacteria; kingdom Pseudomonadati; phylum Pseudomonadota; class Betaproteobacteria; order Burkholderiales; family Burkholderiaceae; genus Pandoraea; species Pandoraea sp. XJJ-1. The sequence continues at coordinate 3,308,405 of NZ_CP113827.1, read as the reverse complement.
CAGTAGGCCAGCATCGTATAGCCGAGGATCACCGGAATAATGAAGGCCGCGCCCCATAGCGTGAACGACAGACTCGAGTGCGGGGCGGCGGCGTCCCACAGCGTGATGCCTGGGAGAATCGCGTACGGATACGCGCTGATCAGCAGCCCGCTGTACCCCAGAAACACGAGTCCGATGGCGAGCCAGAAGGGCGTGGCATCGTGCGAGCGGCGCAGCACGCGGCGCATGACGAGCGTGGCGCCCGCCACGAGGAACGGCACGGGCAGGCAGCGCCAGAACCACTGGTCGGCGAACCAGCGATCTGCCACGAGCGGCACGCGCAGCGGTGTCCACAGCGACACGACGGCCATCGTGGCCACGAGCCCGAGCGTCAGCGGCCAGGCGAGCACACGCAAGCGTCGCTGCAGATCGCCCTCGGTCTTGCCGATCAGCCAGCAGGCGCCGAGCAGCGCGTACGTCACGACCAGGCCCAGCCCGGTGAACAGGTTGAAGGCGGTGACCCAGGCGAAGGCGTCGCCCGCGAACTGGCCGTTCTCCACCGGAATGCCCGACAGATACGCGCCGAGCGAGACGCCCTGAAAGAACGTTGCGCCGGCCGAGCCACCGATGAATGCGAGATCCCACCACGGCCGGGTGCGCTGCGACTTGCCGCGAATCTCGAACGCCACGCCGCGGAAGATCAGGCACACGAGCATGAGCACGAGCGGCAGATACAGCGCCGAGAGGAGTACCGAATACACCATTGGGAACGCGGCGAGCAATCCGGCGCCCCCGAGTACGAGCCATGTTTCGTTGCCGTCCCAGACGGGGGCGACGGAGTGCATCATCGTGTCGCGTTCGCGCGCGTCGGGGAAGAACGGGAAAAGAATGCCGATGCCGAGGTCGAAGCCGTCGAGCACCACGTAGAGAAACAGGCCGAGCGCGATGATGGCGGCCCACGCCAAAGTCAGATCCATGAGAAGTCTCGGTAACGTCGATGTCGTGATGGGGGGCGATCAAGTGGCGTGCGCGCCGTCGGTGTCCATTCGTCCGGATAGCCCGGACAGGGCGGGGGCGGTTTGCGCCGCGAGGTGGCCGCGTGGCGACGTGTGATCGCTGCCGGACGCCGCCGACGGCTCGCCGGGCAACACCGGACCGACGCGCAGCCACTTGAGCAGGTAATAGATGCCCGTGCCGAACACGAGGCAGTAGGTCAGCACGAGCACCAGCAGCGAGACCTGCACCTGTTGGGCGCTCACCGGCGACACGGCGTGCGCGGTGCGCATCACCCCGTAGACGACCCACGGCTGGCGTCCGGCTTCGGTGGTGACCCAACCCGCCAGCAACGCAACGAAGCCGGTCGGCGATAGGACGAGCATGGCGCGGGCGAAGCGGCGCGACGTGAAGAGCGTGCCGCGACGGCGCAGCCACACGGCGGCTAGCGCAGCGGCGATCATGGCGAGGCCGAGACCGACCATGATGCGAAAACTCCAGAACACCAGCGGCACGTTGGGGCGTTCGTCCTTCGGGAATTCCTTCAGACCACGAATCTCGCCGTCCCAGCGATGCGTGAGGATGAGGCTGCCCAGGTGCGGTACTTCAAGCGCATAACGTGTGGTCTCGGCGGCCATGTCGGGCCAGCCGAACAGGTTGAGCGGCGTGCCGCCGGTCTTCGTATCCCAAAGCCCTTCGATGGCGGCGAGCTTGGCCGGTTGGTACTCACGCGTGTTCAGGCCATGAAGATCGCCGACGACGGCCTGCAACGGGGCGAAGATCAGCAGCAGCCACATGGCCATGGAAAACATGGTCTTGACGGCCGGGTCGCGGCGCCCGCGCAGCAAGTGCCATGCACCGGTGCCCGCCACGACCAGCGCGGCCACGACGAACGCCGCGATGCTCATATGCGCCAGCCGATACGGGAAGGACGGGTTGAAGATGACGTCCCACCACGACAGCACGACCACGCGGCCGTCGACGATCTCGACACCCTGCGGCGTTTGCATCCAGCTATTCGACGCGAGAATCCAGAACGTCGAAATCAACGTGCCGACGGCCACGCACAAGGTCGCGGCGAAGTGCGCACGCTCGCTGACGCGGTTCCAACCGAACAGCATGATGCCGAGAAAGCCCGCTTCGAGGAAGAACGCGGTCATCACCTCGTAAGTGAGCAGCGGCCCGGTGACCGCGCCGGCGAAACTCGAAAAGCCCGACCAGTTGGTGCCGAACTGATAGGCCATCACCACGCCGGAGACGACGCCCATGCCGAAGCAAACCGCGAAGGCCTTCGACCAGAAGCGACACAGATCGAGATAGTGCGGCTGACGTGTTTTGAGCCAGAGACCTTCCAGCACGGCGATGAAGCTCGCCAGACCAATGGAGACGGCGGGAAATACGATGTGAAACGAGACCGTGAACGCGAATTGCAGGCGCGCGAGGTCGACAGCTTCTGGAGCGGCAGTCATGTCGTGATCAATGTAGGCAAACCAACCCTGTCTATAGGGCGACCCTCACTGCCGACCGCCCCTTGTTTGCCTGCATGGTAGGACGTGCTGCACCGCAGCACGCGTGACAAGACGTCACATGCGGCGCATTGACGCGGCATCAATTGCCACGTCGATTTGCGCTAGTGGTCTGTTTTTGTGGGGATTCGCGTCCTCGCCGGGTGCGACCTCATGTCACACGCAGGCGGGCGCTACGCGAGCAATCCGGCGCCGATATTGATCGACAGGCCGAGCACGGCGAGATTGAAGAAGAACGAGAGAACGGCCTGCGCGAGCGCGGTGCGTCGCATGCGGCGCGATGTCAGCGCGATGTCTGCGGTTTGCGAGGCGACGGCGATGGTGAACGAGAAATACAGGAAATCCCAGTAATCCGGATCGCAGTCGCGCTCGGGCCAGGCCAGCGCGAAGGGCGACTCCGTATCCGTGAAGTACAACCGCGCGTAATGCAGCGTGTAGATCGTCGGCACGAGGAACCATCCGGCGATGAGCGTGGCGGCCGCGAACAGCACATGCTCCGAGGCCTGATGCGGGGCGCCGGTCTTGGCGCTCGCCAGCACGTGGATGATGGCGGCCACACTGGCGATGGCCGACAGGCTGACCACGGTGAGCACGATGGCCGCGCTCTGGTCTTCCTGCTCGGCAAAGCGCTCGATGCTGCGCTTGGGGGCGGTGACCATCATGAGCCAGATCATCGCGAGATAGGACCAGGCGCCTGTGTTCCAGCCGATCAATATGCGCGTTATCGTGCTGAACTCCCCGCTCACGAAGACCTGGACGAAGAGTCCGGCAAGCACGCCGAGAGCGATGGCGATGAGCAGTCGCGGATGGAAGCGAAGCAGATGCGGGAAAAGCTTGGCGTTCATGAGCAATGTCTGGACGGTGGCGATGGGCGGTTCGATTATCCACCAACCCGGTCATTCGCCGGTCGTGGGCGGAAATGCGGCCTGCTCGGCAGGCGGGCGGCACAGTTGTGGTGCGCCGCCGCATCGCGATGCGGCATCGTGCCCGTTGCGGTGTCACCGGGGGCGTCGCGCGCACAACGCCGCGCGGCCGATTGCGCGATTTTTCTGATGACCTCGACATCCTGCCTCGCCTTGTCCTGCGGGGCTTCGCCCAGTCTCGAGCCTATTCTGGCAAGCACATGGCACGCCATTTGCTAAGCAGTAGGCAAGGCCAACGACGGCCGAGAGAAGACAAGCGAATTTTCTGCACCGCACGCATGACTTCCGCGCGAGCGCGGACTTCGGGGCAACGGCGTCCCGAAGCCATAGGCCTGTTCACAGGCATACGGCTTCGGGGCGCTTTTTTTTTGGCATACGAACACGAGGGTATCCATGAGCACGCTCACGCAATCGTTGAAAAGTGGCAACTGGCGCGCGCTGGTTGCGTGTTTTCTCTACTTCGACACGGGTTTCACCGTCTGGGTGATGCTCGGCCCTCTGGCGCCGTTCATCAGCAAGGACATCGCGATGACGCCCGCACAAACGGGCTTTCTCGTGGCGGTGCCGGTGCTGGGCGCGGCGATTCTGCGCGTCACGCTGGGCAACCTGTATCAGGCCTACGACGGTCGCAAGATCGCGTTGATGGGCATCACCTTGTCGGCGATTCCGTCGGTCGTGCTGCTGCTGATGCCGGGTGCGCCGTCGTACACGCTGCTGCTTGTACTCGGTGTGCTCCTCGGCATCGGCGGCGCGAGCTTCGCCGTGGCGTTGCCGATGGCAGGCAGCAACTATCCGCCGAAGGTGCAGGGGCTGGTGTTGGGTCTCGCCGCGGCGGGCAACATTGGCGCGGTGCTCGATGGCTTCATGTTCCCGGGACTGGCCGAGCACTACGGCTGGGCACGAGCGGCCGGTGCCGCCCTGCCGTTGCTCGCGCTTGCTGCGCTGGCGCTGGTGTTCTGGGCAAAGGATCAGGGTGTGAAGTCGGGCAGCGCGCCGCGCGCGTTCACGAGCTTCTTCATTACCGTGTTCGGTCTAATCGCGCTCGTGTTGTGCGTGCATGCCGGCGCATTCGGCGAAGGCAAGGCCGGTGTGTTGCTGCTGCCGGTGCTGGGCGCGTTGCTGGCGATTGCCGTGTTGCCGCGTCACTATCGCGGCGTGCTCGGCGAACGGGACACGTGGGTCATCATGCTGGTCTACAGCATCACGTTCGGTGGTTTTGTCGGCATGTCGTCGTATGTGACCACGCTGCTCATCTCGCTGTACAGCATGCCGCGCATCGAGGCGGGGCTGTTCATGTCGCTGCTCGCGTTCCTCGGTGCGCTGGTGCGTCCCATCGGCGGAATGGTGGCCGACCGAATCTCTGGCGTGCGCGCGCTGGTGCTGCTGCTCGCGGCGATTTCGGTCATCGATTTTGTCTTTGCCGCGTGGATGCCCCCGCAAGGTGCCGGTGTCGCTCTGCTCGTGCTGATCTACCTGTGCTTCGGTCTCGGTAACGGCGCCACGTTCCAGCTCGTGCCGCAACGCTGGCAAGGCAAGACGGGGCTGATGTCGGGCATCATCGGCGCGGCCGGTGGCATTGGCGGCTTCTACCTGCCGGTCATCATGGGCATGGCCAAGGAATCGACGGGCAGTTACCAGATGGGCTTCGCCACGTTCGGCGCACTGGCGGCGCTGGCGTTCTTGCTGGTCGTCGCCCTGCGCACGCGCTGGATGTCGTGGGCACTGCCCGCGGAGATGGTCGGTGGCGCGGTGCTTGCAGGCGGTGTGGCGCACGTCGAATAAGCGAAACGCGTTCGCGCACTCGCGGCCCGTCGATGCTTCGGCACGACGGGCCGTTTGGTTTTCTGGCGCAGCTTCGCGCTCGATGTCTCAATCCAGACCGGCCGGCGCGTTTCCCCATCCATCGGCCCTGTAGCCCAATGGCACCGTGGCTGTGCGCCAGAAGCATCACACGTCACACGCCCTGCCGGAACAGACCGTTGAGCGTGGCGCCGCTGGTGGCGCCGTCGAACCCGTCGAAGCGCCCTTGGGCGAGCGCCTGCGCGGCGTGCATGAAGCCTCCCCATGCCGCGCGAGCCAGTGCACCGCCCACGCTTACGCGCCGCACGCCAAGTTCGGCAAGCGCCTGCAATGTCATCGGCGACGTCGCGCCAATCAGCACGTTCACCGGTTTGGGCGCCACGGCCGTGACGACGGCCCGGATTTGCTCGACCGATTGAATGCCCGGTGCGTAGAGGCAGTCGGCACCTGCCTCTGCATAGGCTTGAAGGCGTGCAATGGCGTCGTCGAGATCGGGCACGCCCGCGAAGAAATTCTCTGCACGACCGATGAGGAGGGTGTCGCCGCCCGTCTCGTCGATCGCTCGGCGCGCGGCTTTCATGCGCGCGACGGCTTCGTCGAGCGGGAAGAGCGGCGCGTTGACGTCGCCCGTCGAGTCTTCGATCGACAAGCCGGCGACGCCTGTTGCCACGGCCATCTTGACGCTGTGCGCGACTTCGTCCGGCGTGCTGCCGAAGCCGCTTTCGAAGTCGGCATTGACGGGCAGATCGGTGGCGTCGACGAGCGTGCGCAAATGCGCGAGTACGGTGTCGCGTGTCACGCCATTGTCGGGTTGCCCGGTCGACCAGGCGAAGCCCGAGCTGGTCGAGGCAATCGCCTTGAAGCCCGCGTGTTCGAGATACCTCGCGCTGCCGGCGTCCCAGGGGTTCGGGATGACAAAGCAACCGGCGAGGTGGAGTTCGCGAAACGCGACGCGTTTTTCGGCGGTGCTACGTGACATGGTGTGTCTCCTGTAGGGGGGGGCGCAGCTCCGCTCACGCCGCGCACGCAAGCCCGATCATCGCGGTTTTGCACCGGCCTCGCAAGGCAGCCCCGAGGCGATCCAAGGCGTAATATCGACCGTCAGATGTTTTTATCTCGTACACCCGCGCGCAGCGTGTAATCCCGTGTAACACGTTTTTCGAGGGAACTTCAGGAATAAGCGCGATTCCATTGGCGTTATGTAATCATCCTCTTCTGTATTTTCAGGATCACCGACGTGAATTCTCAGCCCCCCTCCGCGACGTCCGTGTCTGCCCCCCCGAGCGGCGTGGCCTTGCACGACGACGCCAAGTACACCCGTGTGGCGATGGTGTTGCACTGGGCGGTCGCCTTGCTGATGCTCGGCAACATCGCGATCGGCCAGACGATTGCCTTGCTGTCCGACGCCACGCTCGAAAAAATCGACGTGCGCTTCTGGATCGATCTGCACAAGTCCATCGGAATTACCGTGCTGGGGCTCGCGATTCTGCGCGTGCTGTGGCGCGCGACACATCGTCCGCCCGCGCTCTCGCACGTGTTTGCATCATGGGAGCGCACGGCGGCGCATCTCGCGCATTGGCTGCTTTATGTCTTGATCGTCGTGCTGCCGCTCACGGGCTGGGCGCACGATTCGGCGTGGGTCGCCGCCTCGACCCATCCGCTGGTGCTGTTCGGCATCGTGCCGTTCCCGCGCATGGGTTTTCTGATGGCGTTGAGCGATGCGAGCAAGGACTACTGGCACACCTTGCTGGGTAACGTCCATACCTACTGTGCTTATGTCTTGTACGTGCTTCTGGCGTTGCACATTGGCGGGGCGCTCAAGCATCAGTGGATCGACCGCCACCCGGTGCTTGGCCGGATGCTGCCGTGAGCGCGGAAACAACGGGGAAGGCGTCGCGGCTCGAAGTGGCCCGCGAGCTTCACTCACCGCGCTTCACGCGACCGCCGACGCCGCTGGCGAGTTGGCTGGTGCATACGGGCGTGGCAGCGCTGTGGTGTCTGTTGTTCGCGCAGGCATTCTTTCTCAAGGGCGTGTTCGCGTGGGGCACCGGGGTCGCCTATGTCGCGTACGACACGGTGCTGCTGGCATTCGTATTCTGGCAAGCGTGGCGTCTGATGCGCCCCGACCCCGACGAGACTTCCTCTGACGCAGGTCATGAAGGCGCCGCCGTTCGATTGACGCTCGGCGTGGTGGTCGCGGCGCACAACGAGGCGGCGGCGTTGCCGGTCACGTTGCGCGCGCTGATGACGGGGCGACGGGTCCCGGACGCCATTGTCATCGCCGACGACGGCTCGCGCGATGGCACGTTCGCATTGCTCACGGGCGAGTATGGGCTCATCGACCCCGGCGAAGGCGGGCTGAGCGCACCGAGTGCGCGCTACCCGAATCTGCAATGGCTGCGCGTGCCGCACGGGGGCAAGGCGCGTGCGCTCAACGCGGCGCTTGTGGATATCGATACGGACATCGTGATGACGGTCGACGCCGACACGTTGCTCGACGCCGAGGCGTGCGCCGCGATGCACGCCGCGTTCGCGCGTCGACCCGGGCTCGTGGCCGCGACTGGCGTGCTCACGCCGGTGTGCGGCCGCACGGCGAGCGCGCGCGTGTTACAGCTTTTCCAGACGTACGAGTACATCCGAAACTTCATCTCGCGTTATGCCTGGATGCACGCCGACGGCCTGCTGCTGATTTCGGGCGCGTTCGCGTGTTTCCGGCGCGAGGCGGTACTGGCCGTTGGCGGATTCGATCCGGCTTGTCTTGTCGAGGACTACGAACTGATCCATCGCCTGCGTCGCTATTCGGTCACGCATGGGCTTGGATGGGAGGTGCGCGTGGTGGGCGGTGCGCAAGCGATCACCGATGCGCCGAGCACGCTCACGAGCTTCCTGCGTCAGCGTCGCCGCTGGTTTGCGGGGTTTCTCCAGACGCAATACTGGTATCGCGATATGGTCGGCAACGGCCGCTATGGCAATCTCGGACGCTGGATGTTGCCGGTAAAGGCATTCGATACGCTTCAGCCGATCTACGGGCTCACCGCGTTCGCGCTGCTCGTCTCGTTCGCCTTCGACGGTCATGTCGGCGTGCTGCTGCCGGTCTCGGGCATCATTCTCGGCAAGATCGGCATCGATCTCGGCTTTCATCTCTGGTCGGTGCATGCGTACCGCCGCTGGACCGGACACAACACCGGTACGAGCTTCGGATGGGCGCTTGTCGCGGCAGTATTGGAGCCGTTTTCGTTCCAACTGATGCGACACACGGGCGCCGCGCTGGGCTGGGGGCACTTCCTGACCGGACGCCAGCGTTGGGGCGTTCAGGTGCGACGCGGTATCCTGTCGGGCGAGCGCGGGACGGGGGTGTCCCGCGAGGAATGATTTTCCGGCAGTGTTTTCTTCAAATGATTCGATTTTCAACGGGGTGGGTGATGGGATGCGCGCTCAGCGGCCTGTTGAGCGTGGCCGGGTGTAGTGTCCCCGAGCGCAAGCCGTCCGGTCCCGACTACGCTGCGCTGGGGGGCGCGGCCGAGGTGCGCGGCGACTGGGACGGCGCACGCCGGGCCTTCGGGCAGGCGGTGCTTGTGGCTGACCAGTCGGGCTGGCCGGCGTCGCATCGCGCGGCCATGCACTTCGACTATGGCCGGGCGCTGGGGGTGACCTGCTACTACCCCGAAGCCGAACGCGAGCTGAGCCTTGCGTACGATCTCGATATCCTCACCGGGCACTACCGGTATCCGGCGTTGATCGAGTTGGCGCGACTGTCGCTGGTTCAGCGGCAGTACGCAGCGTCGGTGAAGTACTTCAGCCGGGCGCTGGACGCGCTCGATCGCATGGAGCTGGCCCGCAAGGTGCCGTTCGCTTACGCCGAGGTGCTCGACGACTACGCGCTGGCCCTGGGGGGCGCGGGCGACGCAGACGCCGCCACACACATCATCGATCGCGCCTCGAAAGTGCGCGCCGGCCTGGACGAGGCCGTGCGTGCGCAGGCGACATCGCGCACCCCATACGGTCAGCACTGCGGGCAACTGGCGGCGGGGGCACGATGAACCCGATGCGCGTTTCCCTGGAAAGCGCGGGCGACTTCGATGACATCATTGACGTTCGCACACCGCTCGAATTTGCCGACGACCACATTCCCGGGGCGATCAACGCGCCGGTGCTCAGCAATGAGGAGCGCGTCATCGTCGGTACGATGTACAAGCAGGTATCGCCGTTCGATGCCTCGCGCGTGGGGGCCGCCATGGTGGCGCGCAACATCGCCGCCCATCTCGATACGACGTTCGCCGACCGGCCGCGCAATTGGCGGCCGCTCATCTATTGTTGGCGGGGCGGCAAGCGATCGGAGTCGATGACTCTCATCATGAACATGATCGGCTGGCGTGCGCGCCAGCTCGACGGCGGGTACAAGGCGTACCGGCGCGACGTTGTGTCGTCGCTCGGCACGCTGCCCTCGACGCTCGATTACATCGTGCTGGCCGGGCACACGGGCAGCGGCAAGACCCGTCTGCTGCACGCGCTGGCCGACGTGGGTGCCCAAACGCTCGATCTCGAGGCGCTGGCGAAGCATCGCGGGTCACTGCTTGGGGCAATGCCGGGCGTTGCGCAGCCGTCGCAAAAGGCGTTCGATACCTCGCTGATCGGCGCGTTGCGCGGGCTCGATCCGACGCGGCCAGTGTTCGTCGAAGCGGAGAGCCGCCGGATCGGACTGATTACGCTGCCCGAGTCGTTGATGTCGTCGCTGCGCGGGGCCACGATGTGTGTCGAGGTTCGCGTGGCGCTCGACGCGCGGGTCGACCTGTTGATGCAGGAGTACGGCCATTTGCTGGCGCGGCCGGAAGACTTTCGCACGCAGCTTCTCCGGCTGGTACCGCTGCATGGACGGGCGGTCATCGACCAATGGCTGACGTTGCTCGACGAGGGGCGGCAACGCGAACTCTCGGAGGTGCTCATTACCCGGCACTACGATCCGGCGTATTCGCGAAGCTCGCGCAAGATGTTGCAGGGGGTGCGCAACGCCCTCCCGTTTCCGTTTCATCCGACGGCGCAAGATCTGGGCGCACAGGCGCGGGCATTGCTTACGCAGTGCGGGATGGCTTGACCCCATCGTTCGCGGCTGGCTCGACGTCGCTCATTCGACTTCGCCGCTGTCGGTGTCGCCGATCTGCGCGTCTCGCTCATGAGACATGGCGGCCGCGGCGAGTGCCGTCGCGGTGGCTGGGGCTGCGTCCTTGCGCTCGCTATACCGGTCCGTGAGGTATTCGGTGCGATCCCTGACCAGAAGGGTGAACTTGTACAGTTCTTCCATCACGTCGACGACCCGATCATAGTAGGACGATGGCTTCATGCGGCCCGTCGTATCGAATTCCTGATAAGCCTTGGCAACCGAGGACTGGTTAGGGATCGTCACCATGCGCATCCACCGGCCGAGTATGCGCAGCGCGTTGACCGCGTTGAAGGATTGCGAGCCGCCGCAGACCTGCATCACGGCGAGCGTGCGCCCCTGTGTTGGCCGAAGGCTGCCGATCTCCAGCGGCAGCCAGTCGATCTGGTTCTTGAAGACGGCGCTTAGCGTGCCATGGCGCTCCGGGCTGCACCATACCTGGCCTTCCGACCACGCCGAGAGCTTGCGAAGTTCGACGACCTTCGGATGATCGGCCGGCACGCTATCGGCCAAGGGCAACCCCTTGGGATCGAAGATGCGCGTTTCGGCCCCGAAGTGCTGCAGCAGGCGCTCGGCTTCCTGCACCAGCAACCGGCTGTACGACGTCTCACGCAACGAACCGTAGAGCAACAGGATGCGGGGAGGGTGGGGGCTGACGCTTCGGGGCTCGAGTTTGCGAAGATCCGGCAGGTCGAGCACCGCGCTACTGACGTTGGGCAGCGTGGCGCTCATTTCACTCGCTGTCCGCTGGCGTCGACGACGGCCTCGCCATCCTCTTTCGTGAAGGCCCCCTTTTGCGGCGAGGGCAGGATATCGAGCACGACTTCAGAGGGGCGGCACAGCCGCACGCCCAGCGGCGTGACGACGAACGGGCGGTTGATCAGGATCGGGTGCGCGAGCATGGCGTCGAGAAGCTGGTCGTCTGTGAGGGCCGGATCGGCGAGGCCCAGTTCTGCATAGGGCGTGCCATTCTCCCGGAGCGCTTCGCGCACGGTGAGTCCGGCGTCGCGAATCAGGCTTTGCAGTACCTCGCGCGTCGGAGGGGCACTCAGGTATTCGATGACCGTGGGTTCGATGTCTGCGTTGCGGATGAGCGCCAACGTATTGCGCGACGTGCCACAGGCCGGGTTGTGATAGATGGTGACGGACATGACGCTTCCTTATTTCGATTCGTACCAGTGCCGCGAGCGATTGACGACCCCGACCACGAGCAGCATCACGGGCACCTCGATCAGTACGCCGACGACCGTGGCGAGTGCTGCGCCCGACTGAAAGCCGAAGAGGCTGATGGCGGTGGCGACCGCCAGCTCGAAGAAGTTGCTGGCGCCTATCAGTGCTGACGGGCCGGCGACGCAGTGCGCCACACCGAGCTTGCGGTTGAGTAAGTACGCCAGACCTGAGTTGAGCAGCACCTGAATGAGGATCGGGACGGCCAGCAGCAGGATGATCAGTGGTTGCTCGACGATGGCATTGCCCTGGAACCCGAAGAGCAGCACGAGCGTGGCGAGCAGCGCCGTGATGGCGTAGGGTCCCAATGCCCCGACAACACGTTGATACGTCGCTTCTCCTTGGGCCAGCAAGGCGCGTCGGATGGCTTGTGCGATCACGACCGGGGCGACGATGTAAAGCGCGACCGAAGTGATGAGCGTATCCCAGGGGACGGAAATCGACGACAACCCGAGCAGCAGGCCGACGACCGGGGCGAAGGCCACGACCATGATGGTGTCGTTGAGGGCTACTTGAGAGAGCGTGAAGTAGGGATCGCCCTTGCAGAGCTGGGACCAGACAAAGACCATGGCGGTGCAGGGCGCGGCGGCCAGAAGGATCAGGCCGGCAAGGTAGCTGTCGAGTTGGTCGGCGGGCAGCCATGCGGCAAACACATGGCGCACGAAGATCCACCCCAGCAGCGCCATCGAGAATGGCTTGACGAGCCAGTTCACGAACAGCGTGACGCCGATGCCTCGCCAATGGCCGGCGACCTGGCCCATCGCGCTGAAGTCGATCTTGATCAGCATCGGGATGATCATCACCCAGATGAGCAGACCCACGGGCAGGTTGACCTGCGCGACTTCCATACCGCCGATGGCGTGGAAAAGGCCGGGTAGCCATTGACCGAGCAAGATGCCCGCGATGATGCATAGCGCGACCCAGGCGGTCAGATACCGCTCGAAGAAGCTGATGCTCGGGGGTTGCAGCGCGGGCGCGGCTTTGGGTGAGGCACTCATTGGTTGGACTCCGCAACGACGTTGCAGAACGAGGCGGGCGTGCAGGGGACACCGCCGCAGCAGTTCTGCGTGAGGTAGCCGAGCAGCGCGTTCATGGTTTCAAAGTGCGCCATGTAGATGATCGAGCGACCCTCCTGGCGGCTGGCGAGCAGCTTGGCGCGATGCAGTTCCTTGAGGTGGAACGACAGCGACGAGGCGGGCATGTCCAAGAGTTCCGCGATGCGCCCGGCGGGCAGGCCCTCGGGGCCGGCCTGCATCAGAAGGCGGAACACCGTCAGGCGAACGGCGTGGGCGAGTGCGGCAAGCGCTTCGAGCGCGGTATTGGTTTCCATGTTTCGAATGTAGTGGAAATATGGAATTATTGCAAATTGTTGTAGCTATTCAGTGGCGTGCAACATCTTCGTCCACGGTCGAATAGACTCGGGAGACATCGGTGGCGCAAACGGCTGCCGAATGGGGCAGCCGTCGCACACGAACGGGCGTCCGCGATTACTTGATCTGCGTCAGCAGTGCGGGCATGCCGAACGCCACCAGCCTTGCATGGCTTCGATCGAAGAAACCTTCCCAGAAGGTGTGAAGGGCCTCGAGCGCCTGCGGCGTCCGATAGTTGAGGGCCCCTTTGCCGCCGCGGGGCAACTCGGGGACGATGCCTGCGCCCATCACATAGACGTCGGCACCGCCAAAGTCTGCCTGCACATTTGCCTTTTCGACCTTGCGAGCCTCCTCAACGGGGTTAATCTGGCGCATCCGATCCTTGGCATAGAAGCTGGTGATCGAGGAGTTCTCCAGCATGTCGGACACGACCAGCACGGTTTTGCTCGCCCCGGTCGCCTCATCGCGAATCGCATTTGATACGGCGGCCAGACTGCTGAGCACATCGGATTTGGCCAGGGTGTCGGTGCTACCCGCGAGCGCTTCACCAACCGCCTTTGCGGCGAGCTTGGTGCCATAAGCCCACTGTGACGTCAAACAAGCGTCGAGTGCCTTGAGTTTGCCCACGGCCGTGGCGTTGCGCACCGATGCGTCCACCAGCGGCGGTTCGAGGGTACCGCCGCCCAGCGGCTGAAGATATCTCCCCTGCGAAAACGCAGAGAAACTGAAGATCCGAAAGCGCGTGCCGGGAACGACAAGTGGTTGCAGCTGCCGACCCAATGAGTGGGTGAGTGCTGCATCGAGCACGGTCGTCTGGTCGATCACGACGAACAGCTCGCGCTTGACCGAATTCGCCGGTAGCGGGAGTTGGTTGGCCGAGTAGCAACTGGGAATCTCGCCAGACTGCGCGTGCGCTTGGCACGCCAGGGCGAGCAGACTCAAGCTCGCCACGCATCTGATTAGACGCAAAGCAGAAGTTAGCATGTCGGTGTCCTCAAAGCAGGTTGTCGAGTTCGGCACGTTCGGCGGCGGCCTTCTCGCTAGCCTTGGCTTCGCGTTCGGCGCGCTCAGCCGCTTCCTTGGCGGCTTTTCGCTCACCCAATCGAAGCGTCAGCTCGGCGCGCACGTCGTCCGACTGACGCTGGATCAACGCAATCGCTTCGTCGCGACGCGATGCGGCTGCTAACTGGTCGATCTGCAATAGCAGGTCGTCTATCGACGCTTGCGTGGTGATGTCGATGCTGTCTACGACGCCTGCGACGTCTTGCTTGGGCGTATTGCCGCGGCGGCCTTTCTGTTCGAAGGCCACCAGATAGTCGTCAAATGTATGGCGAAGTTTCAGGCCTTCGTTGGCGCTGCGTTCGCTCATCTTCTGCTGGAGTGCTTGGAGCTTCGACTGCGCGACCTGAATCATCGGCGTGAAGAATGCCTGATAGTCGTCGTAGGTCGAGAAGCCGCGCGTGCCCTTGAATGCCGCCTTGCTCTCCCGGCCAGCGAAACCCCAGCGATAGCCCGCAGTGATGCCCACGAGTTGGGTCACCGCGAAGATGAAGGCGAGCATCAGGAACGCCGCCATGCCTTCGTCTTTGTACGCGGCGTGCCCGTCGGCGGCGGCTTTGGCGTCGGCCTTGGCCTGGCCTTCCACGATCTCGGCGGGCAGGCTTTGCCCCAGCTTTTCAAACGGATTGCTGCCCGCGCTCTCGGTCGCCGGCTCCATCAAGGCCGTTTGTGCAGTGCGTTCGGCATCGAGATGTTTGACGCGCATGTAGGTCGAAATAAAGGAGACCACCACGATGATGACGACGGCGGCAGCGACCAGCACATAGCTGCTCTTGGGGCCGACCCGATTCACGCATTGGGTGTATTCCGGCTCGTCGTCATCAATGTGCTGCGGATCGTTGAGCTTGATGGACTTGCTGACGAATTTGCCTTCCTGTCCTGTGGCGCGCCAGTCGTTGTTGGCGCTGCGAACCAGATTGCTCTTGTAGAGCTGATGTCCGGCGCTGTGCATGACGAAAACGAAAATCACGCACAAGACGAAGACGATGGCCCACATGAGCATCTGCCGGGCATTCTCGCTGCCACCCTCGCCAGCCATCCAAGTGCCGAGCATGTAAGAGAAGCCGAGGCCTTCGGCAAGCACCAGGATGAAAAGCAATCCCATCATCCACGCAGGAGTCGGCGTGCGGCCGAGGTCGTGCGCTTTGGACAGATAGGTCAGTCGCTTCTCGAATTCCGCCTCGGGCGTGTAGTGGATGAATTGTTTGTAGGCGTCGCACAGCGTGCGCTCCGACAAGGTCCACGTTTGATCCTTGCTATATCGCGTGGAGTCCTTGGACAGCCGGGCGATCTTGCCGACGACGGGCAAGCCGTACCAGAAGTTCATCAGCATGAAGTCGATCTGGAACTTCCGGCTGAGATAAAGTGCCGTCACGATGACCAGTGAGATGGCGCTGTAGATTGTCGCCAAATTGTTGTTAGCCCATTGAAGCATGTTTTCCCCAGGAGTTGATGTTTGGTCGACTTTCTTCTTATTTGGTGCGAACCATCGTCGGATTGAATGCCGCCGAATAGCCGACACCATCGCGGTCATACCGCAGCCAGGAGCCGGTGGCGCGATCAGGCGTGCGATTGGCGATGACGATGTCGAGACACTGCACGTCTTCCGTGTTGACAAAGACGCGATACAGAATTGCCTTGTCGCCTCGGTACGTGTTGACGTCGGACACTACGCGCAAGTCGGGCTTTGCGTGGCTCGCGCCTGCGGCGTTGCGATAGACGAAGACCGTGGGCTTGCGCGCGGGGGCGCCGCCGTCCCGCAAGACCGCGACACCCGTCAACGCAACGAGGTTGCCGTTGACGGTGTCCGTCCAGCTCGTGTTGTACAGGCCGGGCATGTACTCTGCCGTATCGATGGGCCGGTCGTTGCGCAGCGACTTGACGGCGTTCGACGCACGTGGGCGGTCGCGATCACAGCGGGCAATAGGAGCTGCCGCCATCGCCGGCTGGATGAACGAGAAACCCGACGGCGCGTCGAGCTTGCCCAGCTCGAAACCAGCATGCGTGTCGCTCGTTGGGTTCCCACCGAAATTCCAGTGAGCGCGAGACACTTTTGCAAGCTGTCCCGCACTGACTGAGGCAACTGCGGCGGTGTTGCTGGCCGAGGTTGTCGTCGCCGATGCCGGTGTGGTCGACGCGACCTTCGCTGTGCTTGCTGCGTCGGCGCGATGGGCGAAGAGCTGCCCTGCTTCCGACGCCATTTTGGCCTCTGCTTTCGTCTTAGGAGCGTGTGCGCTGCGCGGCGCGGCCGACGGCGAGCCGGTGCCAGAGCGCGCAGTTGCGGGACTCGTAGACGTCTGCTTTTCGCGGTAGTAGGCAATATTTGGCTGCCTCGCCGCGAGGTAACGTTCGAACGTCGCCTGGTCGATCAGATCGACAATCTCCACGCGGCGGTTGCGAGCGCGGCCGGCTTCGTCGTGATTGTCGGCGATCGGGAGCGTTTCGCCTGCCCCTTGATAAAACAGTTGCGAATCCGGAATGCCGGCAGCCTTGAATACGTCGGCAACCGCTCGGGCGCGCTTCTCCGAGAGATCAGCGTTGACCGCCGAGCTGCCGGTGTCGTCGGTGTGCCCGATGAGCAGGATGCGTTTGGTCTTGAGCGCTTCGACTGCCGCGCGATCTTCCGCTGAGCTTTTGGCCGTCAGGGTGGCCGCCTGCGGGGCGTAGGCGTATTGGCTTGCGATCTCGGCGAAGTAGGCGCGCGCTTCGGGCTGCAACGTGCTGGATCCGCTGGCGAACTGACCGCGCCCCGGGGTTTCCTGATCGACGAGCGAGACCGACAGTCCTGCGTCCTTGCCACCTGTCGCGCCGGCTTGCGCCGAGTTGTCGTGCAATGTGACGACGGTCATCTCGAGATTGTGCGCTTTGGCAACTTTTGCCAATTCGCAGCGTCGACGGTCGATGTCGGCGCCGATCAGGGCGCCCACGCCAGCCCCAAGCCCTGCACCGATTAGGGTGCCGACAGTGCGGCTCTTCGGCGCAACCACGTTGCCGAGAATGGCGCCCGCGATGGTGCCAACCGCCACGCCGATGTTGCGGGCATTGTTCGCACACGGATCGTCACTGGCAAATGTCTCTTTCAAGTACCCGCCCGGGGTGCCGGGCGTGGTAGCGCAGCCGGTGACAAAAACGGTGGAGGCAAGCGCCAGAGCGGTAAGGTGAATCTGAGATGGTATTCTGCAATGCGAAGTAACTACAACGTCTCGGGTGGTGGTCATTGTCTGATCTGTCAATATCGCGCCACTGAATTCGACGGCACCCCTCGTATATTGGGGATGTTTGCGTATTCAGGCCCAACCGTCGTTTACGGCTGAGAAACGAAATTCTTAACAGATAAACGCATCGGCCTACTGAATTTGAGAGGGGATGTCGACCGACAAACCGCACATGCCTGCCACCCCTCAATCGCCGAACGCTTCGATCATGCGCTGTTTCGTGAACTCGACGAAGGCCTCCGCGAGTTGCGAGGGCGGGTGCTGGTTCGACGTGACCAGCGAGAAGCCCGACAAGACCGATGGCTCGAACGGCTTGACGATGACGCGTCCCGCCGCGTACCGGGCCGTCACCTGGTCGATGATCGACACGCCCGCGCCGTGCTGCACAAGCACGCAAATCGCCGCGGACAGTTGCGACTCCGCGCTCATCACCCGATCGATCCGTCGCTCGGCAAAGATCTGGTCGATATACATCCGCCCATCGAACTCCTTCGGGTACGACACGAACGATTCGCCGCGCAAATCCTCAGGATGGATCACGTCGCGATCCGCGAGTCGATGTCCGTGCGGCAGGATGCAACGCATGGGGGCGCGGTGCAGCGTTTCAATGTTCACGCCGGCATGCGTGATCGGGTGCGCGATGAACCCGACATCGCAACGCCGCCCGACCACCATATCGATAACGATGCTCGACGCGTGAATCAGCAACGTCGTGCTGATGCCCGGATGCTCGCGCATGAACTCCGTCATCGTGGTGGGCAGGAACTCCAGCGCGAGCGCGGGAGCGCCAGCGACATGCAGCGAACCGCGCCGCAGCGACTTGATCTGCTCGGCCGTCTGCGCAATGCGATCGATGCCCGCAAACGAACGCTCAACCTCCTCGAACAGCACCATCGCTTCGGGCGTCGGGTTCAGTCGGCCGTTGCTCCGGTCGAATAAGGAAAACCCTATATCCGCCTCGAGATCGTTGATCAGACGTGTGACCGCCGGTTGCGAAACGTGGAGCATGTCCGCCGCCCGAGTGACCGTCTGGCGCAGGATCAGCGCGCGAAATGCCTCCAACTGCCGGATCTTCATGGGAACCTCATCCCCCTCACGCCATAACATTTATGTATGGGCGGGCGAAAAAATGTGATTTGACGGTGCTTGCGTCGAAAATGAACCTACGTAAACCACGCAACTGGTTGTGGGTTTTTTGAAATTGCCGGGCCATAACATCACATAACCCTACTTCACGCAAGGAGCTTATCGATGAAGACTGTCGTTCCCCAAACGCTTCGCAAGCTTGCCCGCGCCGCGGCCATTTCGGTCGGTGTCGCCGGAACGGTATTCGGCGCCAGCGCTGCCTACGCCGACACCACGTTGTACGTCGGCGCTTACGGTGGTTCGTTTGAACAGATGCTCAAGAAGGACGTCATTCCCAGTTTCGAGCAGGCGAACCCCGGCACGAAGGTGGTGATCGTGCCCGGCGATTCGACGACCAACCTCGCGAAGTTGCAGGCGCAAAAAGGCAAGGCCGGCATGGATGTCGTCTTCCTCGATGACGGCCCCATGTACCAGGCCCTCCAGATGGGCTTTTGCGGCAAGCTCGCCGACGCGCCCGTCTATCACGATCTGTACGACATCGCGAAGTTCAAGGGCGGCAACGCCGTGGCGGCCGGCCTGATCGCCACAGGCATCGCCTACAACACGCGCGTGTTCCAGGCGAAGGGCTGGCCTGCGCCGACGTCGTGGCAGGACCTGTCGGATCCGAAGTACAAGGGCAGGCTCGTGATGCCGAGCATCAAGAACACGTATGGCCTGCACGGGCTGCTGGTCGAATCGAAGATCAACGGCGGCAGCGACAGCAACATCGAACCGGGCTTCCGCGCGATGGAGAAGATCGCGCCGAACGTGCTGTCGTTCGATCCGTCGCCGGGCAAGATCGCCGAGCTGTTCCAATCGGATGAGGTCGCCATCGCCGTGTGGGGCAACGGCCGCGTTCAGGCGTTGCGCCAACAGGGCATTCCGGCCGAGTTCGTGTATCCGAAGGAAGGGGCGGTGGCGCTTGCCATGGGCATGTGCGTGGTAGACAAATCCGCCAACGAAGCGCTGGCGCAGAAGTTCGTGCAAATGATTCTCTCGCCGCAGGCCCAGGCCATTCTTGCCGAAAGTGCAGGCGTTGCGCCGTCGAACAAGAAGACGCAACTCTCGATGGCGGTGGCTGCACGTGTGCCGTCGCCCGCACAGATCGACAAGCTCATCCGTGTCGACTGGGATGTCGTCAACGCGAAGCGTGCTGAGTGGACGCAGCGCTGGAACCGTCAGATCGAGCGTTAAGTCGCACGGAGACCCTAAGCGTCATGAGCACTCCATATTTGCGTCTCGAGCAACTCGGCAAGCGCTTCGGTGAGACCGTCGCGGTCGAGGGCGTCGATCTTTCGATTGAACAGGGCGAATTCATTTCCCTGTTGGGCCCGTCCGGCTGCGGCAAGACCACCACGTTGCAGATGATCGCCGGATTCGTCGCCCCCAGCAGCGGTCGTATTCTGCTGGAGGGCCGCGACCTCACGCCGGTACCGCCGGAAAAGCGCGGACTCGGGATCGTGTTCCAGAGCTACGCGCTGTTCCCCCACATGACCGTGGCGCAGAACGTTGCGTTCGGTCTGGACATGCGCCGCGTGGACCCCGGGCAGAAGCAGCGCCGCGTGCAGGACGCGCTGGAGCTGGTGCATCTCGGCCAGCACGCGCAGCGTTATCCGCGCGAACTCTCAGGCGGCCAGCGTCAGCGTGTGGCGTTGGCCCGGGCGCTGGTGATCGCACCGCCCGTGCTGTTGCTCGACGAACCGCTCTCGAATCTCGACGCCAAGCTGCGTGAGCAGATGCAGGACGAGTTGCGCGCGATTCAACGCAAGGTCGGCACGACGACCGTCATGGTGACGCACGATCAGGCCGAGGCGCTTGCGATCAGCGATCGCGTGGTGTTGCTCAACGCTGGGCATGTGGTGCGCATCGATACGCCACATGAGGTCTATGAAGACCCGCGCGCCACGTTCGCCGCGCATTTCATCGGGCAGACCAATCTCATCTCCGGTCAACTCGATGTGCGCGGCGGCGTGGCGGTGCTCGACGCACAAGGGCACCGGCTCGCCGTGTCGCCCGCGCATGCGGGGCAGGCATCGGCGGCGCAGGGCAATGGCCCGGCGACATTCAGTCTGCGGCCCGAACGCATTCGCCTGACGTCGGCGACGGCGGGGCGGCTCGCGGGCCGAGTGGGCCAGCGCAGCTTCCACGGCAACCATTGGGTGCTTACCGTATCGACGGCCCTGGGCGAGCTGCGTGTGCTCGTGTCCAACGATGGCGTGGTGGCAGCCAACGACGGCGAAGCGGTGGGGCTGGACTGGGCCGACGATGCCTTGCGTCTCGTGCGGGAGGGGGCATGAGTGCTGCGACGTCCACGCCACCGGAGGCATCGGCCATGCCGGAAATGAAAGCGACGGCGGCAATTTCGCCGGAGATCGCCAGCCAGCGCCGCTCGGCCTGGGCGCTCGTCATGCCGGCGACGCTGTACTTCCTCGTGCTGCTCGCGGTACCGCTCGTCCTGACGTTCGTGTTGAGCCTGCATGGCTTCGACGCGAACCTGGGCGGCGTGCTGCCGACGATCTCGCTGCAGCACTATGCCGACATTCTCACGGACAGTTATTTCTACGAGATCTTCCTGCGCACCTTGCTGCTCTCGGTCGGCGTGACCGTGCTCTGCGTGCTGGTCGGCGTGCCCGAAGCTTACTTCCTGTTCCGCATGCGCGATCCGTGGCGCTCGCTCTGCCTGGTGCTCGTGCTCGGGCCGCTGCTCATCTCGGTCGTTGTGCGAACGCTGGGTTGGTCGATCCTGCTGGGCCGCGAGGGGCTGGTGAACACGGTGCTCTTGAAGCTCGGGCTGATTGGACATCCCTTGCAGCTGCTCTTCACGATGGGCGCGGTGACGGTGGCGCTGGTGCATGTGCTGGTGCCGCTCATGGTGCTCTCGGTGTGGACCTCGCTCACCCGGCTCGATCCGGCCGTCGCGCATGCGGCGCGCTCGCTCGGGGCAGGGCGTGCGACGGTGATGTGGCGGGTGGTGTTGCCACAGATCACGCCGGGCATTCTCTCCGGCAGTCTGATCGTCTTCGCGTTGACGGCGAGCGCCTTCGCAACGCCGGCGCTGATTGGTGGCCGTCGCCTCAAAGTGGTCGCGACCACGGCTTACGACGAGTTCCTCGGTTCGCTGAACTGGCCGCTGGGGGCCGCGATTGCCATCGTCCTGCTGATCGTGAACGTAGCCATCATCACCGGATACAACCGCGCCATCGAGCGGCGCATTACGCGCCGTCTGGGCTGAGGGGAATGCAGATGAATCAACAAGACTCTCGGTACGACCGCAATGGCGTGGGGGCGATCGCGTTTCACGTCGTGTTTCTCGTCTTCATCCTCGCGCCGCTGGTCGTGGTGTGTCTGGTCGCCTTCACGCCGGACGACTTCCTGTCCATTCCGACGCGGCACTTTTCGTTGCGCTGGTTCGCGTCGCTCATGAACGATGAAGACTTTCTATCGGCGCTGCGCACGAGTCTGTGGCTGGGGGTGACGTCGGCCACCGTGTCGACGGTGTTGGCAGTGCCGGCGGCGATGGGGCTGGCGCGCTACCGCTTTCCGGGGCGCGCCGCGATCAACTCGTTCCTGCTCTCGCCGCTGATGATTCCGCCGGTGGTGCTCGGCATTGCGTTCCTGCGGCTGTTCACGTTGATGAACATGGGCGGCTCGTTCGTGAGCCTCGTCGCTTGCCACGCGCTGCTGATCTTCCCGTATGCGCTGCGCCTGATCATGGCGGCGCTCGTGGGGCAGGCCGACGAAAGCGAACGTGCGGCGCGCTCGCTCGGCGCCGGACGCTGGACGACGTTCCGCCGCATCACGCTACCGGCGATCCTGCCGGGGCTGGCGGGCGGATGGGTGCTCGCTTTCATCAACAGTTTCGACGAACTGACGGCCACGATCTTCGTGACGGCGCCCACCACGATCACCTTGCCGGTGCGCATCTACATGAACATGAGCGAGACAGTGGACCCGAGTGTGGCCGCCATCTCCACGCTGCTCATCGGGCTGACGTTGGCGGTGATGCTGATCCTCGATCGCGTCTACGGGCTGAACAAGGTTCTGATCGGAAATCACTAAATCATGCAAAAAACCTACGATATCGCCGTCATCGGCGGCGGCCTGGTCGGCATGGCGATTGCCTACGGGCTTGCCAAGCGCGGGCAACGCGTCGTCGTGTGCGATGGCGAAGACAACTCGCTGCGAGCCGCACGCGGCAACTTCGGACTGGTCTGGGTGCAGGGCAAAGGCGGTACGTGCACGGACTACGCCCGCTGGTCGCTGCACTCCGCCAACCTGTGGCAGAACCTGGCTGACGAGCTCTTCGCACGCACCGGCGTTTCCATCGGCTTTCAACGTCCCGGCGGGTTCAACATCGCCCAGACGCCGGAGGAGCTGGCGAGCAAGGTCGAGAACATGCGCAAGCTGCAGGAGGCCGAACCGACCCTCCGGTACGAAGTGCTCGATCACAAGGCGCTTGCCGAGCGTCTGCCGGCCATCGGCCCCGACGTGGTGGGTGCCATCTATTCTCCGAACGACGGTCACGTCAGCCCGCTTTATACGCTGCGCGCACTATTCGCCGCGTTCGAGCAGGCGGGCGGCGAGTATGCACCGAACCTGCGTGTGACCGATATTCGTCAGACGGGCAGCGCGTTTCGCGTGAGCATGGGCGACGTGTCGCTGGAAGCCGGCCGCGTCGTGCTTGCGGCCGGTCTGGGCAATCGCGATCTCGCGCCGATGGTGGGTCTACGCGCGCCAGTCAAACCGTTGCGCGGCCAGATCATTGTGACCGAGCGCGTCAAGCCGTTTCTCGACTATCCGACCATCTACGTGCGTCAGACCGTCGAGGGCTCGGTCATGCTCGGCGACTCGGCCGAAGACGTCGGCTTCAACGACGGTGTGACGCCCGACGTGCTCGCCGATATCGCCCGGCGCGGTATTGCACCGTTCCCGCTGCTCAAGAACGTGCGCGTGGTGCGCGCGTGGGGGGCGTTGCGGGTGATGACGGACGACGGTCTGCCGATCTACGAGGCCTCCGAGGCCTGTCCGGGCGCGTTCCTCGCGACCTGTCACAGCGGCGTGACGCTTGCCGCTGCGCATTGTGAAACCCTCGCGCCGTGGATTCTCGGCGCGCCGCGTCCTGCGCTACTGGATCATTTCTATGCCAAACGTTTCGCTGCTTAAGTCGCTGGCGCGCAAGGATGGCGCGACGGTGAAAGTATTTATCGAGGGCACGCCGGCCGACGTGCCGAGCGACATGAATGTGGCGGCCGCGCTGCTCTTCGTGGGCGTGACAGCGTGTCGGACCACACCGGTCACCGGCAGCGATCGCGCGCCGTTCTGCATGATGGGCGTGTGCTTCGATTGTCTCGTCGAGATCGACGGCGTGCCCAACCGGCAGGGGTGCATGACACCGGTGCGCGAAGGCATGCAGGTGCGTCGAATGAACGGTGCGAGGAGTGTGGCATGAGCACGAAAGTCGTGGATTTGTTGGTCGTCGGGGCTGGGCCTGCGGGATTGGCGGCGGCGCTCGAAGCGAAGCGTCATGGGCTCGAGCCGCTCGTCGTCGATGAGAACGGGTTGCCCGGCGGACAGATTTATCGCAGCGTGAGCCGCTCGCCGCTGGCCGACCCGGGCGTGCTCGGGCCGGACTATCTTCGTGGGCGTGGGCTCGTCGATGCCTTTACGTCGGCCGGCATCGCCTATTGGCCGCAGACGCTCGCGTGGCAGATCGGCGCCGACAGACGCGTGTCGGTCACGCGCCAGGGCGCGGGCGGCGGAACGCTGCAGATCGAGGCCGGCGCCATCGTGCTCGCTGGCGGCGCGCAAGAACGACCGTTCCCGATTCCCGGCTGGACGTTGCCCGGCGTAATGGGCGTGGGGGCGGCGCAAACGTTGCTCAAGGCGTCGGCGCTGGTGCCCGACTCCCCGGCGGTGCTCGCCGGCTGCGGCCCATTGCTCTATCTGTTTGCCTGGCAGCTCATCAATGCCGGCGTGCCGGTACGCGCCATTCTCGACACGGCCGAGGCAAGCGGGCGCCGCGAGGCGTTGCGTCACGCGGGCGGGGCGTTGCGCGCGCCGTCGTATCTGATGAAGGGCTTCAAGCTGCTGCGGGCCATTCGTGCGGCGGGCGTGCGGCACGTCAAACATGTCGAAGCGCTGCGCGTGCTGGGAACCACGCACGCCGAGGGCATCGAGTATGTCGTGGGCGGGCGTACCGAGCGCATCGACACGTCGCTGGTGTTGCTGCATCAAGGGGTGATTCCGAACACGCAGGTCACGCGCTCGATCGGGTGCGAGCATGCGTGGGACGACGCGCAACTGTGTTGGCATCCGAAGACGGACGCCTGGGGCGAGACGAGCCTGCCGGGCATTTTCGTCGCGGGGGATGGTGCGGGTATCGCCGGTGCGCTTGCCGCCGAACCGTCCGGACGACTCGCTGCCGTGCAGGCCGCGGTGAAGCTCGGCAAGCTCGACGCTGCGAAGCGCGACTCGCGCGCGCTGTCGCTGCGCCGTGAGCTGGCGGCACATACGGCGATCCGCCCGTTCCTCGATGCGCTGTACCGGCCGGCCGAGGCGTTTCGCATACCGGCCGACGACAGCACCCTCGTGTGCCGCTGCGAGGAGGTGACGGCGGGCGACGTGCGGCGCATGGCGGGCTTGGGTTGTGTCGGTCCGAATCAGACGAAAAGTTTTTCGCGTTGCGGCATGGGGCCATGTCAAGGCCGGTTCTGCGGCTTGACCGTGGCCGAACTGCTGGCGCAATCCCAGGGCTGTGCGGTGCCGGAGGTCGGGTACTATCGCATCCGTCCTCCGATCAAGCCGGTGACGTTGGGCGAGTTGGCCACCGCGGTCGGCGGCGCCGACGCCCTGAGCGAACGTGCAGACTTTCCCAAGTAGGTGAGGGGACTCGCGCCTCCCACCCGCTACTTTTTTGATTCTCTTGGAGATGTGGTTAATGAGCGATATTCAACGCCATCACACGAACGCACGGATGAGCCGTGTCGTGGTGCATAACGGGACGGTCTACATCGGCGGCCAGACGGCAGACGATCGCAGTCAGGACATCACTGGGCAGACGCAACAAGTGCTCGCAAAGATCGATGGCTATCTGAAGGACGCCGGCATCGACAAGTCGCGTCTGCTCTCGGCGCAGGTCTGGGTGAAGGACATCGAGGCCGACTTCGCCGGCATGAACGCCGTGTGGGATGCGTGGACGAGCCCGGGTAATACCCCGACGCGTGCTACGGTAGAGGCGCGTCTGGCAGCCCCCGATCTGCTCGTCGAGATTGCCGTGATCGCCGCTGCCAAGTAATCGGAGCAATCTTAAGGTGTAAGAATGGAGGGTCCGCGAATGTGAGCGGGCTTCTTCTTCTTCGTCAGTGTGCGATGCGCGGCGCCGTGATGCCATGTCGGCGCCGCTTACATCCCGAATTCGCGTAGCCCTTCGAGGTCGAGGATCGTCAACACGCCGTAGTCGACCTTGACGAGCTTGGCCTGCTCCAGCACCTTGAGCGCCAGGTTGACGCGCTGCCGTGAAACGCCGGCGAGATAGCTCAGCTCTTCCTGTGAAATCTGTACGGTGGTGTCGTCGGACGGATAGAGCGTCGGGTTGAACATCGACGACAGGGAGCGCGCAACGCGCGCGTCGGTGTCGAGTAATCGTTCGTGCTCGACCGCCGCGATGAACTGACCCAGCCGCTCATTGAGCTGAAGCGTGAGAAAGCGATTGAAGGGAATGCTCGTGTCGAGCAACCAGTCGAACGTGGCAATCGGCATATGGGCAAGGACGGAATCGCGCAGTGCCATCACATCGTATTTACGGTTCTCGCGCTTGAGCACCGACCCTTCCCCGAACCATGCCCCCGCAGGCACGCCCGTGAACGTGACGGACTTCCCGCTGGCCGATGCCGTCGCGATCTTCACCAGTCCGTCGATGACGCCAAACCAGGCGTGCGACGGGTCTCCCTTGCGGCACACATAGCCACCGCTCTCGACCGGCCGCACCTGAATCTCGGCCACGACACGTTCGCGTTGCGCGGGCGTTAGTCCTTGCGCCCATACGCTGCGTTGCAACAGGGTTTCGAGCGACATATAGGGACTTTCCCTTGATTGTCATCCGGGTGACAAATCCGTCGTGATCCATGAGGTATCGTCGCCTTGCCTGAGAGCGGCGCGACAAGTCTTCACGGCGATTCGTGCACGACGCCGAAGTGCAAGTATAGAAGCTGCCTGTCGCCAGGGATAGTCGTCGCCGCTCCATGGTGCCGACGATCACAAGCCATCGTGAATGACGAAGTGCCACTAAAAATGACGTCCGTCAGAGACGTTGCTAGCTGTAGGGAGCGTGCCACACGCACGCGCGCCGACCGAGCCACGCCACGCCCCTCGACACAAGTCGAATCGTGGCGAGACACAGGAGACAGGCATGCAGGAGCGGACCACTTTCCCGCGTTTGTTGTTGGCCCACGCGGCCACACGCGGCACCCGCACGGCATATCGGGAAAAAGATCTGGGGATCTGGCAATGCTGGACCTGGCACGCCGCCGCGCAAGAAGTCCGGATGCTGGCGTGCGCGCTGGCCGCCGCGGGCTTCAAGCGCGGAGATAACCTCGCCATTGTCGGTAATAACCGCGTTCGCCTGTACTGGGCAATGACGGCCGCGCAAGCGCTCGGCGGCGTCGCCGTGCCGCTCTATCAGGACGCCGTGGCAGCGGAAATGACGCATGTGCTCGACGAGGCCGAAATCGATTTCGCCATCGTCGAAGATCAGGAGCAGGTCGACAAGCTGTTGGCGCTGCGCGCCCAGGTGCCGAGGCTATCCCACATCATTTACGAAGATTCGCGAGGCCTGCGGGGCTACGATGCCGCGGGACTGCAGTCATACGTGTCGGCCATCGAGCAGGGGCGCGAGTTCGACGCCAGGCACCCGCGCTACTTTGACGATGCCGTGGCCGGCGGCGAGCCCGACGATACGGCGACCATCCTCTATACCTCCGGCACGACGGGCAAGCCCAAGGGCGTATGCCATTCGCACGCGGGGCTGATTGGCGCAGCGTTTCACGGAAGTGCATTCGATCGCCTCGGCCCCGGCGACGAAGTGCTGTCGTACCTGCCGATGGCTTGGGTGGGCGATCATCTGTTTTCTTACGCGCAGGCGCTGGTGGCGGGATTCACCGTCAACTGTCCGGAGTCGCCCGAAACCATCGCCACCGATATGCGCGAGATCGGGCCCACCTATTACTTTGCGCCGCCTCGCGTCTACGAGAACGTGCTCACGCAAGTGATGATTCGCATGGAAGATGCGAGTCGGGTCAAGCGCGTGATGTTCGCGCACTTCATGAACGTGGCGAACCGGTGCGGCGCGGCGGTGCTCGACGGTCGTGCGGTGTCGTGGCTCGATCGGGTCCAGTACGCACTCGGGAATCTTTGTGTGTACGGCCCGCTGCGCAACACGCTCGGCATGAGCCGGATTCGCACGGCATACACCGCTGGCGAGGCGATTGGTCCGGATCTGTTTCGGTTCTATCGCGCAATCGGTATCAATCTGAAGCAGTTCTACGGGCAGACGGAGACGTGCGCATATGTCTGCCTGCAACCGGATCGAGAGGTGCGATTCGACAGCGTGGGGCCGGTCGCGCCCGGGATGGACATCAAGATCGCCGACAACGGCGAAGTGCTGGTGCGCGGGGTGGGCTTGCTCAAGGCGTACTACAAGCGGCCCGATGCCACGTGCGAAGCCCTCGACGAGGCTGGCTATTTCCGCACGGGCGACGCCGGCATCATCGATGCCGATGGTCATCTGCGCATCATCGATCGGGCCAAGGATGTCGGCAAACTGGCCTGTGGGTCGTTGTTCGCGCCGAAGTTCATCGAGAACAAGCTCAAGTTCTTCGCGTACATCAAGGAGGCGGTGGCATTCGGCGACGGTCGCGACGGGGTGTGTGCCTTCATCAACATCGACATGGATGCCGTGGGGAACTGGGCGGAGCGGCAGAACCTCGCCTACGCCGGATATGTGGACCTGGCCTGCCATCCGCGCGTCGCCGAACTGATTCTGGGTTGCGTGGAGACTGTGAATGCGGATCTCGCCAAGGAGCGCGCCTTTTCCGCCGCGCAGGTTCAGCGCTTCGTCATTCTGCACAAGGAGCTGGACCCGGATGACGACGAACTGACGCGCACGCGCAAAGTGCGCCGCACGTTCATCGCGCAGAAATACGAGGTGCTGGTCGATGCCTTCTATTCTGGCAAGACGGTGCAATTCATCGAAACGCGCGTGAGGTTCGAGGACGGACGCGAAGGCAGCGTGAGTGCCACGCTCACGATACATCCGGCGCGTGTGATCGGTGCGCGCGAATCGACAGACGACCCTGCGCCTGCGGCATTGCGCTGCGCCGCTTGAGCGTCGCATCGACCAGCGCACCGACCTCAACATTGGCACTCAGCCAGGCACTTAGCGGGAGAAGGCATGCACGACATCCGGACATTTGGCGACGTTCTGCTCGATTTGCAGCACATCAGCCTGTCGTTTGGCGGCGTGAAGGCATTGACGGATATCTCGTTCGACGTTCGCGAGCACGAGATCCGCGCGATCATCGGCCCCAATGGCGCGGGCAAAAGTTCCATGCTCAACGTGATCAACGGCGTCTACCACCCGCAGCAGGGCGCGATTGTCTTCCGTGGGCAGTTGCGACAGCGAATGCATCCGACGTCGGCCGCGCGCCAGGGCGTGGCGCGCACGTTTCAGAACATCGCGCTGTTCAAGGGCATGACGGTGCTCGACAACATCATGACGGGCCGTAACACCCGAATGCGCTCGGGCCTGCTGGCCAGCGCGCTCTGGTGGGGCCGGGCGCGGCAAGAGGAAATGGCGAATCGCGTCAAGGTCGAAGAGATCATCGACTTTCTCGAAATTCAGCACATCCGGAAGACGCCGGTCGGACGTCTGCCTTACGGTCTGCAAAAGCGTGTCGAGTTGGCGCGCGCGCTTGCCGCCGAACCGGGGCTGCTGTTGCTCGACGAGCCGATGGCCGGCATGAATCTCGAAGAGAAGCGCGACATGTGCCGCTTCATCCTGGACGTCAACGAAGCGTTCGGCACGACGATTGTGTTGATCGAACACGACATGGGCGTAGTGATGGATATCTCCGATCGGGTCGTGGTGCTCGATTATGGCAAGAAGATCGGTGACGGAACTCCCGCTGAAGTCAGGGCGGACCCCGAAGTCATACGTGCCTATCTGGGGGTAGCGCACGGAATGCCCGCCGCCGCATGACGGCCAGGCGATAAGCGATTGCCGGCAACGCGTTGGCAACTGGGAGACATCGATGCAGTTCTTTATGGAAATCCTGATCGGCGGGCTGCTCTCCGGGGTGATGTATTCCCTCGTCGCGCTCGGCTTCGTGCTGATCTTCAAGGCATCTGGCGTGTTCAACTTTGCCCAGGGCGCGATGGTGTATTTTGCGGCGCTGTCGGTGGTCGGCCTGATGGAGCACGGCTTGCCGCTGTGGCTGGCCGCGATTGGCGCATTCGGCGTCATGGTGTTGATGAGCCTGGCGACGGAGCGCTTCGTGCTGCGAAAGCTGGTGAACCAGTCGCCTATCACGTTGTTCATGGCGACGATCGGGCTGTCGTTCTTCCTCGAAGGCCTCGCGCCTTTGTTGTGGGGCAATGAGGTGCGCCCGCTGTCGCTGGGCATCGTCGACGAGCCCATCGCATCGATCCTGGACTCGACGGGCGTGCTCGTGAGCCGCTTCGATCTGGCCGCGGCCGGCATTGCCGCCGTGCTGGTGGCGTTGCTGGCGTTGTTCTTCAAGGCCACGCGCATCGGCCGCGCGCTTCGTGCCGTGGCCGACGATCACCAGGCGGCGCTCTCGCTGGGTATTCCATTGCAACGCATCTGGGTCGTGGTGTGGAGCGTCTCCGGGTTCGTTGCGCTCGTTGCCGGCATGCTCTGGGGATCGCGCAACGGCGTGCAGTTCGCGCTGACGATGACCGCGCTCAAGGCGCTGCCGGTGCTGATCCTGGGTGGCTTCACGTCGATTCCGGGGGCGATTGTCGGGGGATTGATCATCGGCGCGGCGGAAAAGCTCGCGGAGATCTACGTGCCGCAACTGCTGGAAAGTCAGTTCAGTGGGAATTTCGGGGGCATCGAGGGCTGGTTCCCTTATGTCTTTGCGCTGCTGTTCCTGCTGGTTCGCCCGGAAGGACTGTTTGGCGAGCGGCATATCGATCGGGTCTGAGCCGACGGCTGTCAACTCCAAACGAACGTACAAGCATTTACCGCAGAGGCCATCCATGTTCTATCGCGAAGCCGGGCAGTTCAAGACCTCTTACGAAGCCGATAGCCAGATCTTTCCGATCCGCCAGGATCGGTTCGCCGTCTGCGCTTTGCTTGCCGTCGCGTTCGGCGTGCTGCCGTGGGTCGCCTCCGAATACTGGCTTACGGCGATTTTCGTGCCGTTTCTCGTGTTCTCGCTCGCGGCGTTGGGCCTCAACATCCTGACAGGCTATGCGGGGCAGTTGTCTCTGGGAACGGCGGCGTTCATGGCGGTGGGCGCCTACGCGTCGTACAACTTCCAGTTGCGCATCGAGGGCATGCCTATTCTTGCTTCGTTCACGCTGGGTGGCGTTTGCGCCGCAATTGTGGGCGTGGCGTTCGGCTTGCCATCGCTTCGCATCAAGGGCTTCTACCTGGCGGTCGCCACGCTGGCGGCCCAGTTCTTTGTGCTCTGGGTGCTGACGAAATTTCCATGGCTCTCGAACCACAGTTCGTCCGGGGTGATCACCGCGCAGAAGATCTCGATGCTCGGCGTCGACGTTGACACGCCGGTACGCAAATACCTGTTCGTGCTCGGCGTCGTCACGGTGATGGCGCTCGTGGCGAAGAACCTGGTGCGATCGCACATCGGTCGCGCGTGGATGGCGGTACGCGACATGGACGTCGCTGCCGAGGTGATCGGTATTCCGCTGATGCGCGTCAAATTGCTTGCCTTCGCGGTCAGCTCCTTCTATTGCGGTGTGGCTGGCGCGCTGTATGCCTACTGTTACCTCGGTTCCGTCGAGCCGGACGGCTTCTCACTGGATCTGTCCTTTCGCATCCTGTTCATGATCATTATCGGCGGCGTTGGCAGCGTTCTGGGGAGCTTTCTGGGCGCTGCATTCATCCTGCTGTTGCCGATTCTGCTCGATAGCGCGTTGCCAGCGATGGCCACGCTTATGCACTTGCCGTTCACGAATGCGACCGTTTCGCACATTCAGTTGATGGTGTTTGGCGGGCTCATCATCTTCTTCCTGATTGTCGAGCCGCATGGGCTGGCGCGGCTTTGGCAAATTGTCAAGGAGAAGTTGCGCATCTGGCCCTTCCCGCATTGAGGTTGGACACGGTGGCGCACGGTGCGTCGTGCGGTACCGCAGCAGCGTTTGCCATGAAAAAAACCACAGACGGAGACACAGCATGAACACGAAACAATTGACGGCATCGTTAGGCATGGCGCTCGTGCTTGGCATGGGGGGCGCCGGCGCGTCGTTTGCGCAGTCGAACGATCAGTTCATCGCACTTGCCGACTACCGGGTCGGCCCGTATGGGGCGAACGGTCAGTCCTTCTATGGCGGCTTTATCGACTATCTGCAATACGTGAATCTCAAGCATGGCGGTGTCAACGGCGTGAAGTTGACATGGGAGGAGTGCGAGACCGAGTACAACAACGCCAAGGGCGTGGAGTGCTACGAGCGTCTCAAGGGAAAGAACCCGGTCACCAAGGGCACGGCGTACCACGTGATGGCGACGGGCATTTCGTACGCGCTGATCGACAAGACGGCGACGGACAAGGTGCCGCTCGTGATGATGGGCTACGGCCGTACCGATGCGGTGGATGGCTCGGTATTCCCGTGGGCGTTCCCGCTGGTCACGACGTACCAGATGCAAGCGTCGGCCATTATCAAGTTCCTGGCCGACAAGAACCATGGCTCGCTGAACGGGAAGAAGATCGTCTACCTGTATCACGACTCGGCGTATGGCAAGGAGCCGATTGTCGCCTTGCAGGCCGAATCGAAGATCCACAAGTTCAACCTGATCGAGATTCCGGTGGCGCATCCGGGGAACGAGCAGGGCGCGCAATGGTTGCGAATTCGTCAGGAAAACCCCGACTACGTCGTGTTCTGGGGCTGGGGCGTGATGAACCAGACCGCACTCAAGGCAGCGCAAAAGGTCGGTTATCCGCGCGACAGGATCGTCGGTAGCTGGTGGGCCGGCTCCGAGGAAGACACGATTCCGGCGGGCCCGGCGGCCAAGGGGTACATGAGCGCGACCTGGAACGTGGCGGGCAAGCAGGTGCCGCTGATCGCCGACATCGAGAAGGTGGTCTATGGCGCAGGCAAGGGCAATCTGCAAGATTCGTCGAAGGTTGGCTCCGTGCTCTACAACCGCGGCGTGTCTGCGGCGGTCGCTACGGTCGAGGCGCTCAATACCGCTCAGAATAAGTTCGGCAAGGGCCGGGTCATGACGCCGGAGCAGGTGCGTTGGGCGCTCGAGAATCTGAATATCGACGCGGCCCGCCTGAAGACCCTGGGCGCCACGGGGCTGCTGCCCGACATCAAGACGAGCTGTGAGGACCACGAGGGCTCAGGCAAGGTGCGCATCCAGCAATGGGATGGGGCCAAGTGGGTGATGGTATCCGACTGGATCGAGGGCAATCGGCGTCTGATTCACCCGTTGTTCGAAGCGTCGGCCAAGCAGTATGCGAAAGAGAAGGGAATGACACCCGCCTGCTACAAGATGTGATCGACGCCGTCGTCCGCACGGCGAAGCGCAGTGCGGACGACGGTCGACGACCTACCGTCGCATCGATCCTGGAGTCATGCATGGAAGCGAGTTTGAGCGTCAACAATATCGAAGTCATCTACGACCACGTCATTCTCGTGCTCAAGGGCGTGTCGCTGACGGTGCCCGAGGGCAAGATCGTTGCATTGCTCGGGGCCAATGGGGCTGGCAAGAGTACGACGCTCAAGGCGATTTCGAATCTGCTGCAGGCCGAGCGCGGCGAAGTGACGAAAGGCACGATCGACTATCGCGGCGAGCGCGTCGAGAAGCTTACGCCGAACGGCCTCGTCACACGGGGCGTGATCCAGGTAATGGAGGGACGTCATTGCTTCGCGCACCTGACCATTGAAGAAAACCTGCTGACGGGCGGCTATGTGCGTCACGCGTCGCGTAGCGCACAACAACATGCGCTGGAGCGCATCTACGCCTATTTCCCGCGCTTGAAGACGCGACGCAAATCACAGGCGGGCTACACCTCGGGGGGCGAACAGCAAATGTGCGCGATCGGGCGCGCGATGATGGCGCAGCCGTCGATGGTGCTGCTCGATGAGCCGTCGATGGGGCTTGCACCGCAGGTCGTCGAAGAGATCTTTGCGATCGTGCGTGATTTGAATCAGCGCGAGAACGTCAGTTTTCTGCTGGCAGAGCAGAACACGATGGTGGCGCTGCGCTATGCGGACTACGGTTACATCCTTGAGAACGGGCGTGTGGTGATGGACGGCGACGCGGCATCGCTGCGCGATAACGAGGACGTCAAGGAGTTCTATCTTGGCATCGCCAAGGACGGGGACAACAGTGCGGGGAGCTTCCGCAACGTCAAGAGTTATCGACGACGCAAGCGCTGGATTGCGTGAGCGCTCGAGCGCTCGCGCTTGCCCGTGTGGACGATTGTGCACCGATCGTTAATCCTCAACGTATTTCCGTCACTATGAACGATTACTTCGACAAACTGGAAACCCGTGCGCCGGAGGTTCGCGAAAAGGCGCTGTTGGCGGCGTTGCCGACGCAGGTCGGACACGCTCAGGCGCACGCGGCGTATTTTGCTCAAGCGCTCGGGGCGGTGGACGCGCGAGAGATCGGTTCGCGCCATGCACTGGCGGGTCTGCCGGTGACGCGCAAGTCCGACCTGACGGCGTTCCAGGTGCGTCATCCGCCGCTGGGGGGCTTGAATGCCACGCCTGTCGGCGCCCTGGCGCACGTCTATCAATCGCCCGGGCCGATCTATGAGCCGGACGGGCGCGGCAGCGACTGGTGGCGGTTTGCGCGCGCGATGTTTGCGGCGGGACTGCGCGCCGGTGATCTGGTCTACAACACCTACTCGTATCACTTCACGCCGGCCGGGATGATGATCGAGACCGGCGCGGCGCGGTTGGGCTGCTGCGTATTTCCTGCGGGCGTCGGGCAGACCGAATTGCAGCTCGAGGCGATTCGTCATTTGCGACCGGTCGCCTATGCAGGCACGCCGTCATTCCTGAAGATCCTGATGGAGAAGAGCGAATCGGTCGGTGCGGATGTCGGCAGTATTCGACGCGCTACGGTGTCCGGCGAGGCGCTGCCGCCTTCGTTGCGTGAGTGGTTCCGTGCGCGTGGCGTGACGGCGCGGCAGTCGTATGGCACGGCGGATTTAGGATTGATTGCGTTCGAGAGCGACGCGCAGGCGGGGTTGATCGTTGACGAAAGCGTGCTCGTCGAGTTGGTGGAGCCAGGGGGCACGAAGCCGGTGCCCGAGGGCGAAATTGGCGAAGTGGTTGTCACGAATTTCAATCCGGACTATCCGCTGATTCGGTTTGCGACGGGGGATTTGTCTGCCGTGGAGGCGGGGATCAGCCCTTGCGGGCGCACCAATATGCGGCTCAAGGGCTGGCTCGGACGCGCCGACCAGACGGTGAAGGTGCGCGGCATGTTCGTTCATCCCGGGCAGATTGGCGAAATTGCCAAGCGCTATCCAGAGTTGGTGCGCCTGAGGCTAAGGGTGGAGGGGCGTGTCGGAGAGGATCGGATGCGCCTGATTTGCGAGACGAACACTGCGCCGCCGGAAGGCTTGGCCGCACGGGTGCAGCAAACGTTGCGCGACGTGACGCGACTGCGCGGGGACGTCGATTTCGTCACCGCCGGAACACTGCCGGTGGATGGGACGTGGGTCGAGGATGCGAGAGCTTACGACTGAGCGTCGTGTCGCGGCAACGCCGATCGTCACACCGACCGACGTTGCCGCCCGAAGCTGCCGAGGGCTTATTCGGGCACCGCCACCGACGCCGGTGCGCGATAGACGGACTTCTTCCATTGCAGCCCG
Organism: Pandoraea sp. XJJ-1; assembly: GCF_026802345.1. Classification (NCBI taxonomy): domain Bacteria; kingdom Pseudomonadati; phylum Pseudomonadota; class Betaproteobacteria; order Burkholderiales; family Burkholderiaceae; genus Pandoraea; species Pandoraea sp. XJJ-1. The sequence goes on along the minus strand of NZ_CP113827.1, from coordinate 3,272,940 downwards.
ATGAGGCAAACCAGCGACACGGCGGCAAGGGCGCTATAGAACAGAGCCAGCGGCCACCACTGCCCCGGCCACGCGTGGGCCAGCACGGTGCCGATCAATGGCGTCAGACCGCCGGCGATCGCCGCGCAGCACTGGTACGACAGTGAAATCGCGGAGTAGCGATAGCGTACGTCAAACGCATCGGTCATGAGCCCAGCCATCACGGCATACGAACCCGACATGCACACCACCGCAATCCCGATGCCGATGACGATGGCCACAGGCCGACCCGTCGACACCAGGGCGAACATGGGATATGGCGACAGCATCGCGAGCCCGGCGGCCCACGCAAGAAACTTGACCGGCCCGACGCGCTGCGCGATCCACCCGGAAAAGAGCTGGTTGAAGAAGTGAACGAATGCCACCACGAACAGGCAGTCCAGGATCATCTCGCGACTCAAGCCAAGCGTCTGGGTGGTGAAGCTGAGCATGAATGTGTTGAGGAACCATGCGCCGGCCACGCCGATCACGTTCGCGCCCAGGCACAGCAGGACGGTGCCCCATGCATTGCGCAGTACGTCGACGATGGGAAGGCGCGCAGGCTTCTCCCGTTCGATGGCTGCCGTGAACTCCGGGGATTCCGATACGCTCGCGCGGATGAATACGCCAATGACGAGCAGTACCGCGCTGGCCAGGAAGGGCAGGCGCCAGCCCCAGCCCATCAGCGTTTCGCGCGGAAGATGTCCCACTGTCTTGAAAGCGAGCAGCGCAAGAATCAATCCGGCGGGGCTGCCGAGCTGAGCGAATGACGCAAGGAAGGTGCGCTTGCGTTGCGGCGCATGCTCGCCCGCCATCAGCACCGCGCCGCCCCATTCGCCGCCGATCGCAATGCCCTGGGCGATGCGCAGCACGACGAGGAGCGTGGGCGCCAGTACCCCGGCGCTCGCATAAGTCGGCAGGAAACCGATGCCGACCGTGCCGATCCCCATGATCGCCAGCGTGGCGACCAAGGCTTTCTTTCGGCCGATCCGGTCGCCGATGTGGCCAAAGATCAAGCCCCCGAACGGACGCGCGAAGAACCCGACCGCAAACGTGCCGAACGATGCCAGCGTGGCGTAGAACGGATCGCCTTGCGGGAAAAAAAGCTTGTTGAAAATGAGCGCCGACGCCATCGCATAGATATAGAAGTCATACCATTCGATGGTGGTGCCGACGAAAGCGGCGAAGGCGGCACGGCCCGGCTGACGCGCCGGGCTGCCCTGAGCGTGGTTCTGCATGAAATGTCTCCAGGTAAGGATGGCCGGTCTCGATCGCCGGCTTGTTTCGAATGCTTGTTTCTGAGGGGGCGGGAGCGCGTTCAGCCTTTGAGCACCCCGGCGTCGAACAACCGCTGCTGCGTTGTTGCGTCGACACCGAGCGCGTCAAGCACGGCGCGGGTATCGCCGCCGAGGGTGGGCGGGGGCGTGCGATACGTCGCTGGCGTTCGCGAGAGCTTGATCGGGGTGCCGGTGCCGCGGTACGCGCCGATTTCGACGATCAGTTGGCGGTGGCGCGTATGCGGGTGCCGGGCGACGGCATCGACGGTTTGCACCGGCCCGCACGGCACGCCGCCACGAATCAGCTCGGCCGCGAGCGGCTCGCATGCATGGGCTTGCAGAAGCGTTTCCAGGATTTCCTTCAGCTCGCGGCGATGTTCGCAACGACTGCGGTTATCCACGAAACGCGCGTCTTCGGCGAGTTCCGGCGCGTTCAGATGCGACACCAGCTTCGCGAATTGTCGGTCGTTGCCGACAGCGAGAAAGATGGGCTCAGTCGCGGTTCGGTAGCTGTCGTACGGCGTGATGTTCGGATGCGCATTGCCGCTGCGTTGCGGCGTGCGGCCGTTGCCGAAGTAGTTGGGCAAGTGCGGATGCAGCAACGAGACGGCACAGTCGTATAGCGCAATATCGAGCGACTGACCTCGACCGCTCTTTTCGCGTTCCGCGAGCGCCAGCAGAATGCCCGACAGCGCATTGAGCCCGGTGACCATGTCCACCACCGGAAGACCGACGCGCAGCGCGGGTCCTTCACTTTCGCCATTCACGCTCATCAGTCCCGTCATCGCCTGAATGGCGGCGTCGTAGCCGGGCAGGCCGCCGAGGGTGCCGTCCGGCCCGAAGCCCGAGATCGCGCAGTGAATCAAGCGCGGATAGCGCTCGGAGAGCCTGGCGTATTCCATCCCCCAACGCTCGAGCGTGCCGGGTTTGAAGTTCTCCACGAGCACGTCGGCGCCGTCGAGTAGTTGCCACAGCACTTCGCGACCTTCCTCGCGCGACAGGTCGACGCAAATCCCTTGTTTGTTCCGGTTGACGCCCACGAAATACGAGGCCGTCTCGCCAACGAAGGGAGGGCCCCAGCCGCGCGTTTCGTCGCCGCCCGGGGGTTCGAGCTTGATCACTTGGGCGCCGTGGTCAGCGAGCGCCTGCGTGCAGTACGGGCCGCCCAGCACCCGGCTCAGGTCGATGACGCGAAGTCCCTGAAGGGCGCCGGTCACACGAGCGGCGCTCATCGCGCACCGCCTTCCTGCGTGGGCATGAGCGACATCGCGGCGTCGAGGGAGACCGGCGTCTCGTCGACCAACTGTCGAAGCAGCGATGCATCGTCGCGGACGTCCCTCGGCGCGAGCGGGTCGCGCGGCAGCAGCTTGTGTTCGACGATGAGGTGGGCAAGGGCAAGCCGGCGAAAGTCGGGGGCGAGGCGTGCCGCTTCCGTCGCCATGAACACTGCCGTGGTCGCGTTGTACACGGCGCTTGCCGCCTCGCGTACGTTCTCGTCGCGGCCGCACTCCGCCACGCTGTCGAGCGCGGCGCTGGCGCGCTCGAATACGTTGCGCAGCAACGCGACGGTGGCCGGCGGCAATGCCGTATCGTCGAGCAGCGTATGAACATATTGGCCGAGCGATGCCAACGCGCCTTCACGTCGCGTGGCCCGTGCCACGTCCAGCGCCACGATGTTGCTCGTGCCCTCCCAGATGGAGCCCAGATGCGCGTCGCGCACGAGTCGCGGGTCGGCCCACTCCTCGATATAGCCCACGCCGCCACGCACTTCCATCGCATCGCCCGTGGCCTTGCGAGCGTCTCGGCATGCGCGCAGCTTCACGAGCGGGGTGAGGATGCGCACGCATTTGGCCGCCAGCGCTTCGCCACGGTCAGCGCGGGGAAGGAGCGTCGCAATTTGCATGAACATCGATCGTGCCTGTTCCGCCGGCAACATGATCTTCAGCAACTGGCGCTGCATCAGCGGCATCTCGATGAGCTTTCGACCGAAGGCCGAACGATGTCTCGCCACATGAAGCGCTTCGGTGAGGGCGCGGCGCATCAGGCCGGCCGCACGTACGCCGTTGGACAGCCGCGACATGTTGATCATGTCCGCCATCTGCTGGAAGCCGCGGCCGACTTCGCCGATGAGATAGGCCTCGGCGCCGTCGAGCACGATTTCGCCGCTTGCCATCGAGCGGCTGCCGAGTTTGTCTTTCAGCCGAACGATCTGATAGCGGTTGCGCGTGCCGTCTTCAAGCACCTTCGGGAGCAGGAACAGCGCCAGTCCCTTCATGCCTTCGGGCGCGTCGTCCGGACGGGCGAGGACCATGGCCAAATCGGCATCGGCGTTCGAGCAGAACCACTTGTCGCCGGTCAGCTTCCAGACCTCGTTGCCGTCGGCATCGACGCCGCGGGTCGCGCGCGTCACGGTGCGTCCGGTATCGGAGCCTGCCGCCTGCTCCGTCATGAACATCGCGCCCTGGAAGAGCGTGTCGAAGTCCTGCGACACGAGCCTCGGCAGATAGCGGTCCACGAGCGCCTTCGACCCGAACTTGCGCAGCGTGCGCGTGAGCGAATCGGTCATGCTGACCGGGCAGCAGAGGCCGAATTCGGCCTGGACGAACAGGAACGTGAGCGCGTACTTGACGAGCGGCGGCGGTGCGTCGCTGCGATGACTCATCGAGGCGAGGCCGAGTTCGCTGTACGCCACGCGTTCGAGCGCGACGTAATCGGGGTGTTTCTCGATGTGCTGGATCGCCTCGCCGCGGCGCGTGCGCGGGCGAAGCGCGGGCGGATGGTGGTCGGCGGTCGTCGCCCATGCATCGAGTTCGTCAGACGCGCGTTGTCCCAGTGCGACGAGTCTGTCCTCGACCCCATGGAACACCGTCTCGCCCAGGTAGCTCTTGAGCAGCGCGCCGAACGATGGGTCGCTAAGGAAGAAATTGATGCCGCGGCTATCGGGGATGTTAGACGTCTCGGGCGTTTGCCGAAGTTCGAGCATTCACTGTCTCCTGGATTATCGTGCGGTGCCTCGGCACCGTACCTTCTTGGAGACCAGCGTACGTTTCAGTCTGATAATCGTCCAATACAATTGATGGCACGTACGATAAGATCTATTTATCGTTATCAGGGGGAGCGCTTTCATGGAACTGAGGCAACTCAGATACTTCGTCGCAGTCGCGGAGGAATTGCATTTCGGCCGGGCGGCGCGTCGGCTCTTCATCTCGCAACCCGCCTTGAGTTTCGACATTCGCCGTTTCGAAGAACAACTCGGCGTGAAGCTGCTCGAGCGCAGCAACAAGTCGGTGGCGCTGACCAATGCGGGGCAAGTGCTCTTGGGCGAAGCCCGGCGGCTGTTGGAGCAGGCGGAGGACGTGGCCAAGGTCACGCTGCAGTCCGCGCACGGGCTGGCGGGACGCCTGCGCATTGGGTTCGTCAATTCGATGCTCTACCGGGGGCTACCCGAAGCCGTGCAACAGTTCGAATCGGCGCATTCGTCGGTGGAGATCGTGCTCAAGGAGATGAACACGGCGGAGCAGGTGCGAGCGTTGCAGCAGTTGCAGATCGACCTGGGCTTTGCCCACTGGGGGCACTTTCCGGCCGAAGTCGAGACGCAGGTGTGGATGTCGGAGGCGCTGCTTTGTTGCCTGCCCGTCGATCACAAGCTGGCGAAGCGGCGGCGCATCGACTTGCGTCAACTCTCGGACGAGCCGTTCATCCTGTTCCCGCGCACGGTGTCTCCGCATTACCACGACCAGATCATTGCCACCTGTGTCGAGGCGGGGTTCAGTCCCCAGATCCGACATGAAGCAAGGCTGTGGCAAACGGTCGTGACAATGGTTGAATTTCAGATGGGGGTCGCCCTGGTGCCGGAAGCCTTGGCGCGCACCCGGTCTCAGCGGGCCGTCTTCATTCCGCTCGCGCGAAACACGTTCTCCTCGCAGATTCTGCGGTTGACGCGCGCCGGCAGCCAACTGGATCTGACCGAACGCTTTCTCGCCGCGCTCACGACGGACGATCGATCAAGGGCGCGCTGAATCCGCACCCCCACCGGATAGGCGACGGCCAACCCGCTGGATCGGCTGTACTCCCCCCACCTCTAAGGGTTTCCCATCATCTTGACTTCGGCTTTTCTTTCGCCAATACTTTGTCCGTACAAAGTAATAAACACCGAACAAAGTCGGTGAACCCAACCAAGCGATCGAATTCAGGAGGAGGGAGACATGGACGCACTGCAACCCCAGGCGGAGACTACGCGCCGCATTCGTGCGAGCTACGGGCGCTATCTCGAGGAGTTCGAGGTTGGCGATATCTATGAGCACCGCCCCGGGCGCACCATCACCGAGGCCGACAATATTCACTTCTCGCTGCTGACGATGAACTTCCATCCGATGCATTGCGATGCCGCCCACGCGGCCAAGAGCGAATTCGGCCAACTGCTCGTCAATAGCGGACTGACGGTCGCCATCGTCCTCGGCATGACCGTCAACGACGTGAGCGGCAAGGCCATCGCCAACCTCGGTTGGAAAGAGATCAAGCTCACCGCCCCGGTGTTCTGCAACGACACGCTCTACGCCGAATCGCAGGTACTGGAAAAGCGCGAATCGCGCTCGCGTCCCACGCAAGGTATCGTCACCGTGCACACCCGCGCGTTTAACCAGAACGGCGTGCAGGTCATGGAATTCGTACGCAGCGCACTGATTCCGAAACGCGGCCACGGCGTCGGCGACTGAGCCGGGCAGCGCGGCTCACACGGTACGTTCCAATCGACATCACGCGGGCTGCGCCGAGACGCTCGGCACCCGCGGCACGGCTCGCCGTGATGGCACGGCGATGGAGGCAAGGATGCAAGGCAACATCCGGCAAGGCGATGCAATGCCGATACCCGACGCCCTCGGTCAACCCCGAGACGTCGGCCCGACCGCAAGCCATTCCACACCCCCTACCGACGGATCCGGGCGGGTCGACGCGACCAGCGCCGCGCGCTGGGTCGATCAGTTCGGCTCGGCGCCGCTGAGCCCAGTGCATGCGGTCGCACTCGCCAACGCCGCACATGGCATCACCGACGCCGTCGCCCGCGCAGCTCGTGCGCTCGACTGGCTGACGCCCGACGCCTTCGACGCCACGCTGCGCCAGCAGGAGACATGCGATGCGCACGCTGCATGTTGATGCACCGGTCTCTGCAACGGCCTCAGCGCCGGGCCGCGAGATGTCCGACGCCACTTGCGTTGAACGAACCGCCCTGGCGCTCGACGCTGCGGGTGTCGCCGGTCTGACGGGCGGCTTCGTGCGCCTGCGTGGCGATGCAGCGCTCGACCAGGCGCGCACCGTCGACAACGCGGTCCGTGACGACGTCGCGCTGCCCAACAGCCGCGTGCTGGGGGCGACCCTCGCGCACAAGGACATGTTCTTCCGCGCCGGCGAGCTGACCGAGTGCGGTAGCCGCATCCTCGCTGGTAATCGACCATTGCATACGGCTACCGTGCTCGCGCGCCTCGATGCAGCAGGCGCGGTCGATCTCGGTGCCCTGCACATGGCGGAGTTCGCCATGAGCCCGACAGGCTTCAACGCGCACCTCGGGCATGGCCGCAACGCCTGGTCGCCGGAGCACGTCAGTGGCGGGTCGTCCAGCGGCAGCGGCGTGGCCGTCGCACGCGGTCTGGCGTTCGCCGCGCTCGGCTCCGATACCGGCGGCTCCGTCCGGATCCCAGCCGCCGTCAATGGCGTCACCGGCATCAAGCCGACCCAGCACGCGGTCTCGACCTACGGCGTGATGCCGCTGTCGCCAAGCCTCGATTGTGTCGGCGTGCTGGCGCGTACCGCGGCCGATGCGGCGGCGGTGCTCGAAACCGTCTGGGGGCCGGACGCCAACGATCCCCATTGCCTCGTCAGCCAAGCGCGTGATTTCACGACCGCGTTGGCGCAGCCCTTGAGCGAGCGCGACGTCGTCGCGGTGCCCGAGTTCGACACCACGGCACCGATCTCCGACGAAATCCGTGCTGCCGTTGCACGGGTGACGCAAGCGCTCGAAGCCTGCGGCGCGACCATTCGCAAAGTCGCGCTGCCCGATCTGCGCGAAGCCGGTGCGCTTGCCACGTTGGTGTTGGGCGCCGAAGCCGCCTCGATCCACGGTCAATGGCTGCGCGAGCGGCGTGACGAGTATGGCGAGCAGGTCTTGCGCCGGCTGGAGCGTGGCCTCCTGTATCCGGCCACTCGTTACGTCGACGCGCTGCGCCTGCGAGCCGGCTACACGCAGTCGTTTGTCGAGCGCTATCTGACAGGCGCACAAGCCCTGCTGCTGCCGACGTTGCCGTACGCGGTGCCGACCATTGCGGAGACGCTCGACGGCGATGCGGACGAGATCGAACGGCGCTTCGGCGACTTCTCCTACTGGACACGTGGCATCAACTACCTGGGGCTGCCGGCGGTTGCCGTACCGGCAGGGCGCACGCAGAACGGATTGCCGACCGGGGTTCAGTTGATCGGTCGCGCGTGGCACGAGGACACCCTGCTGCGTCTCGCGCATCAGTTGCAACAACATACAGACTGGCACCTGCCGTCAGTGGACCGTCTCGGGCCGCTCGATCACGCAGCGATGCCGGCGGGTCTTGATACGGCGCGATCGTCAGTGTCACAGTTAGCCATGGACAGGAAGAAGTAACGCAAGCCCAGAACGATGACGCCATCGTTCGCCGCAAGTCAATTTTTGCTCGCATCACGTTCGCTTCAGACGAACGGATGCCGCCAACGTTCAGGAGACAACCGTATGAACGCAACCTCTGTCAACGCTGGGGCCCGGCTCGACCGGCTTCCCCTGGCGAGGTTTCACTGGAAGATTCTCGGACTCATCAGTGGTGGCGCGCTACTCGACGCCTTCGATGTCTACCTCGCCGCCGGCGTGCTCGCGGCGCTGGTCAAGAGCGGCTTCTCGACGCTGCAGCTCAACGCGGCCTTCATCTCGGCCACCTTCTTCGGCATGCTGATCGGCTCTGCGCTGGCCGGCTACGTCGGCGATCGCTTCGGTCGACGCTATTCCTACCAGATCAACCTCGCCGTATTCGGCATCGCGTCGCTGTTCGCGTGCTTCGCGCCGAACATGGCCACGCTGATCGTGCTGCGTTTCATCATGGGCCTGGGCCTCGGTGCGGAGCTTGTCGTGGCCGCCGGCACGCTGTGCGAGTTCGTGCCGCCAGCCTACCGAGGACGCTGGATCTCATTGATGGGGCTCATCATCAACTCGGGTCTGCTGATCGCCACGAGTGTCGGGTACATCGTGATCCCGAACCTCGGCTGGCGCTGGATGTTTGCCATCGCAGGCGCGGGGGCGCTCGCCATCTGGATCATGCGCAAGCGCATGCCGGAATCGCCGCGCTGGCTCGAATCGGTGGGTCGCACCCAGGAAGCGGAAGCCACGCTCGCCGAGATCGAGGGCCAGGTGAAGCGTCAGTTCGGCGCGCTGCCGCCGGTGCCGCCCGCGCAGCCGGTGATGGCGCGCAACGTGCCCCTGTCGGTGCTGTTCACGAAGCCCGTGATCGGCCGCACGCTCACCGCTGCGCTCACCTGTGTCGCGATCAATGTGGCCGTATATGGCTTCGTGGCCTGGCTGCCGACCTTCTTCGTGAAGCAGGGACTGACGGTGGTGCAGTCGCTCGGATTCACCACGCTGATGGCCTTTGGCGCCCCGGGCGGTGCGTTGGTCGGTTACCTGCTGGGCGATCGCCTTGGACGTCAGCGCGGCCTCGTGCTGTTCTCGGCGGCCACGATCGTGCTCGGCTTCCTGTATCCGCAAATGCGTGATGCGGTGTCGATCTCGGTGGTCGGTTTCTGCCTGGTCACGTCGATCTATACGGTCGTCACGCTCGGTCTGTATGGCTATATCCCCGAGTTGTTCCCGACGGCGTTCCGTTTGCGTGGCACGGGCTTTGCCGGCGTGTGTGGCCGTGCGGCGTCGATGAGCACGCCGTATCTGGCTGTCGCCCTGTTCCAGCACTTCGGCATCTCCGGTGTACTGGCGATGGTGAGCGGCGTGCTGGGCCTGCTGATCGTCGCGCTGCTGGTGCTGCGCGTGGAAACCAATCAACAGTCGCTCGAAGATATCAGCGTGCCCAACGACGTCGGTCTCGGTGGCACCGCGACAACCCGCGCCATGCGTGTAGAGCACTAGCCCCAACACCTTGCATCCGTTCAGAAAGGAGACAGCATGACTTCAGAAGTGAACCACACGCCCCAGGGGATCTCGGCGACGCTGGCCTCGTTCGCTCTGGGCCTTTCGCTCGACGCCGTGCCCACGGTTGTGCGCGAACGCGCCAAGCACTTGCTGCTCGACGCGATCGGCCTGGCCTATGCGTCGCAGCCGGCCGACTTCACCCGGGTCGCGCTCGAAGGTCTCACGGCCCTGAGCGCCGGAGACAAAGCGGGCGCGACGGTGATCGGCCGTGGCCAACGCCTCAACACACGCGACGCAATGGTCATGAACGGCGTGCTCGTGCATGGCCTCGACTTCGACGACACGCATTCGCGCGGCGTGATCCATGCCACCGCGAGCGTGTTGCCGTGCGTGTTCGGCGTGTCGGAGCTGCGCGGTGTCGATGGCGCCCAGACGCTGGCGGCTTACATCGCCGGCATGGAAGCGGCCACGCGCATCGGCTCGGTGGCGAAGGGGGGATTCCATCAGGTGGGATTCCATCCGACCGGTGTCGTGGGGATCTTCGGCTGCACGCTGGCGGCCTCACGCCTGTTGGGCCTGACCGCACAGCAGACTGCAATGGCGCAGGGCATTGCGCTGTCGATGGCCAGCGGCAGCCTCGAATTCCTGCAGGACGGCGCCTGGACCAAACGCTTGCATCCGGGCTGGGCCGCACAGTCGGCGTTCACCGCGGCGACCATGGCCGCGCACGGCTACATCGGCGCATCCGCACCGTATGAAGGGCGTTTCGGCCTGTTTTCGAGCTACCTCGGCGAACAGCGCGGCAATGCCGATCTGGCGCTCGCGACTGAAGGCCTGGGCGAGCAATGGCAGATCGAAGAAGTCGCGATCAAGCCGGTGCCAGCCTGCCATTTCACGCATGCGTTCGCCGACGCCGGCACGGCGTTGCACAAGGTCTGGCAGCAACGGGGCGCGAAGATCAGTGAACTGGGCGATCAGGTCGAGCGCATTCGCGTGAAGGTGCCCGAGGCGGTCGTCAAAACAGTGTGCGAGCCGGTGGCCAACAAGCGCCGTCCGGCCAACAGCTACGACGCGCAGTTCAGCGTACCTTATGTGGTATCGAGTGCTTTGATCAAGGGCCGCTTCACGCTCGACGAACTCGAACCGGCGGCGCTGCGCAATGACGCGGTACTCGCGCTGGCCGCGAAGGTCGAGTACGAGATCGACCCGGCCAGCACTTTCCCGCGCCACTATACGGGGGAAGTCGTGTTGGAACTGCGCGACGGCAGCACGCTCGCGCACCGCGAGGCGATCAATCGCGGCAGCGCGGATCGTCCGCTCAGCAATGCGGAAATCGTGGAGAAGTATGTCGCCAATGCCGCGCGTGTACTACCGCAGGCACGCGTTGACAGGGTGCGCGAGACCGTGCTCGCTCTCGACCGCCTGCCGGCGGGCGCCCTGCAAGCCGTGCTCGGCGAGGCGGTCTAGGCCGTGAGTGAATGTCTGGAGATAGTGAGATGACGCAAGTGGAAAACAACACCGCAGGGCAAGGCGAGGACGATACCCTGATCCTCGACATGCTGGATCGCTTCCTCAAGGTAGAGGTCAAGCCCTACGTGCATGCCCTGGAGAAAGCCGACGAGTATCCGGCCGAGATCGTCGAGCAGATGAAGGAGATGGGGCTGTTCGGTTGCCTGATCGCGCCCGAGTATGGCGGGTTGGGGCTCTCGACCCGCACCTATGCGCGCATGATCGAGCGCATGTCGGCGGTGTGGATGTCGCTCAGCGGCATCGTCAATTCGCATCTGATCATGGCGATGACGGTGCAGCGCAACGGCACACCGGACCAGAAGGCCGCGTTCCTGCCGCGCTTCGCGACCGGCGAGTTGCGCGGCGGTATCGGCCTGACCGAGCCGGATTGTGGCACCGATCTGCAGGCGATCCGCACGACCGCCACGCGCGACGGCGATCATTACGTGGTCAATGGCGCGAAGACCTGGATTACCAACAGTTTGTACGGCAATTGCCTGGTGCTGCTGGTCAAGACCGATACGGCGGCACAGCCGCGACATCGCGGCATGAGCCTGCTCATAGCGGAGAAGGGACCCGGCTTCGAAGTGAGCCGCAAGCTGGAAAAGCTCGGTTACAAGGGCATCGATACTTGCGAGCTCAATTTCGACAACTACCGCGTGCCGGTCGATCGCCTGATCGGCGGCGAGGAAGGGCGTGGCCTGAAGCAGATCCTGAGCGGGCTGGAACTGGGTCGCATCAACGTCGCGGCGCGCGGTCTCGGCATCGCGGTGGCGGCACTCGACGCCTCGGTCGCGTACAGTCAGCAACGCAAGACCTTCGGCAAGCCGATCTGCGAGCATCAGGCGATTCAGCTCAAGCTCGGCGAGATGGCGACACGCGTGCATGCCTCGCGGTTGCTCGTCGATGCGGCGGCGCAGGCGTATGACCGCGGCGAACGGTGCGACATGGAAGCGGGCATGGCGAAGTACTTCGCCACCGAGGCCGGCGTCGAGAACAGCACCGAGGCGATGCGCATCCATGGCGCCTATGGCTATTCGAAGGAATTCGACATCGAGCGTCTGTATCGCGATGCGCCGCTGCTCGTGATCGGCGAGGGGACCAACGAGCTGCAACGCATCATCATCGCGAAGCAACTGATCGAGAGGAATCCGGTATGAGCCTGCCACTGTCCGGACTGCGGGTGATCGCAGTCGAGCAATACGGTGCCGGTCCGTTCGCCACGCAGCATCTGGCCGATCTCGGCGCCGACATCATCAAGATCGAGAACGCGAAGGACGGCGGCGACGTCGGCCGCGCGGTCGGCCCGCACTTCTTCGGCGAGGGCGACAGCCACTTCTACGAAGCGTTCAATCGCAACAAGCGCAGCATGGCGCTCGACCTCAAGAGCGCGGAAGGCCGGGAGATCCTGCTCAAGCTGGTCGAGTCCGCGGACGCCGTGTTCGACAATCTGCGCGGCGACCTCCCCGTCAAGCTCGGCCTCGACTATGCGTCGCTGGCGCGCGCGAACCCCGCGCTGGTATGCGTGCACTTGTCGGCTTACGGCCGCACCGGTTCGCGCAAGGCGTGGCCCGGCTACGACTACCTGATGCAGGCCGAAGCCGGCTATCTGTCGCTCACCGGCGAGCCGGACGGTCCGCCCGCGCGCTTCGGCCTGTCGATCATCGACTTGATGACCGGCACGACCGCCTCGATGGCGTTGCTCGCCGGGGTGCTCGAAGCACGCAAGACGGGCACGGGGCGCGACCTCGATGTCAGTCTGTTCGACGTGGCGCTGCATAACCTGGCCTATGTGGCGACGTGGTACCTGAACGGCGGACACATGACGCGGCGCGAACCGCGTTCGAGCCATCCGTCGCTCACGCCCAGCGAGTTGTACCGTACGCGCGACGGTTGGATTTTCCTGATGTGCAACAAGGAGAAGTTCTGGGGCGTGCTGGCGCAGGAGATCGGCAAGCCGGAATGGATCACCGACCCCGAGCTTTGCAACTATGCGGCGCGGCTGAAGCATCGCAATCGCGTGCGCCGCGAACTCGACGACGTGTTGATGACCGAGGACACGGCGACGTGGATGCAGCGCTTCGCGGGCAAGGTGCCGGCGGCGCCGGTGCACGATGTTGCGCAGGCGCTCGACAATCCGTTCGTAGCCGAGCAGGCGCGCGTGATGGACTTCGAGCACCCGGAACATGGCCCGATCAAGGGCGTGGCGTCGCCGGTGCGCATCGACACGCCGCTGCCGGCACGCGCGGCGCCGCGAATGGGCGAGCATACGGACGAGGTACTGCGCGAAGCCGGGTTCGGCGACGACGCGATTGCTTGGCTGCGCGAACAAGCTGTGGTGCAATGACACCATTACTCCTCACCGGCAACGCCGACCACGCGCATGACCCCATTGCTTAACCAGCAGCCACGCTATCTTCAGCTCGCGCAGACGCTGATCCACGAGATCCGCGATGGTCGATACGCGGTCGGTGACTTCCTGCCGACCGAATTCGATCTGTGCGAGCAGTTCGGTGCCAGCCGCTTCACGGTGCGCGAGGCGGTCAAGCGCCTGGTGCAGATGGGGCTGGTGGATCGCCAGCCCGGTGTCGGCACGCGCGTGTTGGCGCGCGAGGCGGTGAGCGGCTACCAGCAGGTGATGCGCCAACTGGGCGACTTGCAGCAATACACGGCCGACACCGAGCTGGAGATCCTCGCACGCGATCTGGTCGAAGTCGACGAGACACTGGCGCCGGTGCTGCGCGCCGGTAATGGTGAATCGTGGCTGCATCTATCGGCGCTGCGGCGCAGTGGCGGCGAGCCGGACCCCATTTGTGTCAGCGACATCTATATCCATCCGGCGTTTCGTGCGCTGGAGGGGATCGCGGACAGTTCGCACGTGCCGATCTACACGCTGATCGAAGAACAGTTCGGTGAGAAGATCGCGGCGGTGCAGCAGGAGATTCGCGCCACGCTTATCACGCCGGCGCAGGCGCGCTGGCTCAACGTGAAGCCGAAGTCGGCGGCCTTGTGGATTTGCCGGCGGTATCTGAATCGCCGCGAGGAAATCGTCGAGGCGGCGATCAGCATTCACCCGGCCGACCGCTTCAGTTATTCGGAAACATTTCAACGCGACTGGCGCGCCGCCTCCTGACACCCCGTCAATGCGTCGGGAAGGGCGCCCGCGCAAAGGGGCACCCATGAACGCTGTATCCACGTATCTGTTCGTTCCCGGCGACCGTCCGGATCGCTTCGACAAGGCGCTCGCCACCGACGCGGCACGCGTGATCCTCGATCTCGAGGACGCCGTTTCTCCCGACAACAAACAAGCGGCGCGCGACGCGCTGTTTCAATGGCTGGCGCAACACGGTGAAGACGCGCGCGTATTGGTGCGCATCAATGGCGTGCATACGCCCTGGCACGCCGACGATCTGCGATTGGCCGAGATGCCGGGCGTCGCGGGGGTCATGTTGCCAAAGACGGAGCGGGCCGACGAGATGCAGTCGTTGCGCGCCCGCTTGCGCGAGGCGCAGACGCTTTACGCGTTGATCGAGACGGTCGACGCGGTGGTACGTTTGCGCGAACTTGCAGGGGCGCCGGGGGTGACGCGCCTGGCGTTCGGTACGGTTGACTTCTGCGCGGACGCCGGCATCGGCGACGACGGTGCCGCGCTCGATGCGATTCGAACGCAGTTCGTGATCGAGTCACGCTATGCGCGGTTGCCGGCGCCCATCGATGGGGTGACGGTCGCCATCGGCGACGACGACGCGTTGCGTGCCGATGTGCGTCATTCACGCGCGTTTGGTTTCGGGGCAAAGCTTTGTATTCACCCGAGGCAAGTCGGGATCGTGCGCGACGGTTTCCTGCCGACGCAACAGGAAGCCGAGTGGGCGACGCGGGTGCTCGATGCGGTCGCCGCAGGAGGCGCAGGCGCGATCGCCGTGGACGGCAAGCTCGTTGACCGGCCGGTTGTGGAACGTGCCAAGGCGATCGTGGCGCAACTGGTTTAGGGGCTGCGCCAAAAGCGCCCGTTGACCCCAGGTTCAATGGCTCTCCGAAAACATCGTCATCCGCTTCAGAATCCACGTCAGCAACGTTTCTGCCGCCGGGGAAAGCGGACGACGAGACTTCACCAGCACCCGCGCCTTCGCTGCTTCGAAGAGGGGATGTGCAATGGGCAGTGCCACGAGTTCGCCGGCGTCGATTTCGCGGTACACGGAGAAGGCGCCGATCAGCGTCGCGCCTTCTCCGCGAGTCACGAAGTGGCGTAGTACCTGAAGTGAGTTTGTGGTCAGCGTTCGGCGGATGTCGACGTTTTCCGTGTAAGCCAGCATCTCGACAACCTGTCCAAGCCCGAATGCGGGCGGCATCAGCGCCAACGGATATTGCAGCATTTCCTCGACGGTGACGGTACCGCCTCGCAGTGCGAGCGGATGCCGGGTATTGACGAGCAGCACGATCGGCTGCGACGACGTTGCGCGGAATTCAATCTCCGGGTGGGCGGGCGGGTTATAGGCCAGACCGATGTGCGCGCGGCTCTGCGCCACCTCCTCCAGAACGTTGTTGACCGGCAGGATATCGACGATCACGTCGAGTCCGGGGAACTGCATGCAGAAGTCGTTGAGCACCTCTTCCATCAGGCCGTCGATGTAACCCTCGCTGATCGCGAGCCGGACATTGCCCCGCTTCAAACCGCGCAGCGCTTCAAGCCGATCTTCGAACTGCTCCTGTTGCGACTGACATCCCCGCCAATATTCGAGGAGGTGCATGGCCGCTTCGGTCGGCCGGACACCCCGCGCACGCCGCTCGAAAAGCGGTGCGCCAATCTCGTCCTCGAGCAGCCGGATTTGCCGAGTGATCACCGACGCCGCCGTATTGAGGCTGTCGGCTGCCGCGCGGATCGAGCCGTGCGTAAGCACTTCGTGAAAATACCGCAAACGCCGTTGATTCAGTTCACGCACCGTGTCCGTCCTCGGTTAAGTGTTGCCAAATGAGCAACGATAACCGACTTAGGTTGCTCTTGCTCTTCGGTTTTTGGCTGTTAATGATGAATTCATCCTAAGCACACCGGAGAACGCTCTTGTCCGCTATTCCTTCCACGCCTCTCACTGAACGGCACGCGGCGCTTTATCGCAAGCTGAACTGGCGGCTGCTTCCGTTTCTGCTGCTTTGCTACACGTTTGCGTACCTCGACCGGGTAAATATTGGTTTCGCGAAGCTTCAGATGCAAAGCGATCTGGGCTTCTCCGATGCCGTGTACGGTCTCGGCGCGGGTATTTTCTTCCTCGGCTATGTGTTGTTCGAAGTCCCCAGCAATCTCCTCTTGCCGAAGGTGGGCGCGCGCAAGACCATCAGCCGGATCATGGTGTTGTGGGGGGTGACTTCGGCGTCGATGGTGTTCGTGCGTTCGGAGCCGATGTTCTACACGATGCGGTTTCTGCTCGGCGTCTTCGAGGCGGGATTCGCACCCGGCATGATCTTCTACTTGACCTATTGGTACGGTCGCGCGCGCATGGCGCAGGTCATGGCGATTGTCATGCTGGCAGGTCCGATCGGCGGCATGTTTGGCGGCCCCCTGTCGACGTGGATCATGACGGCGTTCTCCGGCGCGCACGGCCTTGACGGCTGGCAGTGGATGTTCTTGATCGAGGGATTGCCGTGCGTGGTGTTCGGCGTGCTCGCGCTGTTTGTGCTCGACGACCGGCCAGCCGACGCACGTTGGCTGAACGCCGACGAGAAGCGCCTGCTCGCGTCGGAACTCGATGCCCGGGGCGGCTCACATCATTCGTTCGCGCAGGTCGCCAAGGATCCGCGGGTCTATTGGCTCGCGTTGCCGTACTTCTGCTTTATCTGCGGGATCTACGCGGTGAGCTTCTGGCTGCCGTCGATCATCAAGGCGGCCGGCGTGCGAGACACCCTGCAGATCGGCTTTTACTCGGCGATACCTTACGTCGCGGCGGCCGTCGCGATGCTGCTCGTCGGCCGCAGTTCCGACCGGCGCGGCGAGCGTCGCTATCACAGCGCAGTGCCCGCACTCATTGGTTCGGTGACGCTGGCGCTCGCCACGCTCTTCAGCAGCGATCTCGCGCTCTCGCTGACCTGCATGACGATTGCGACCGCCATGATGTGGGTCGCCTATACCGTGTTCTGGGCGATGCCGTCCGAATACCTCAAGGGCGACGCGGCATCGGGCGGCATTGCGCTCATTAACACGATCGGGCTGATGGGCGGTTTCCTGAGCCCGACGATCATCGGCTGGGCGCAGGGTGCGACCGGCAGTCTGCACGCCGGGCTGTACGTGATGGTCGCGCTGCTGGCCATCGGCGCCATCGTATTGATCGCGATGCGTCCGGCACGCACCGCTTGACGTCCGTGACGCCCGATCCCGCCCCCCACAATCTCACCAGAGGTCTGATTTTGTCCCGTACCCCTCCGACCATTTTGATCGCCGGTTTCCAACACGAAACCAATACCTTTGCGCCGTCGAAAGCCGCTTACGAGAACTTCGAGCGTGGCGAAGGCTTTCCGTCGATGTCGCGCGGCAGCGACGTACTCGCGCTGCGCGACGTCAACATTCCCGCCGGCGGCTTCATTCGAGCGGCGGAGGCTGCCGGATATGCGCTCTCGCCGGTCATCTGGGCAGGCGCGAGTCCGTCGGCGCACGTGACGCGCGACGCATTCGAGCGGATCGCGGGCGAAATCGTGGAGGCGGCGAGCACGCAGCGGTTCGATGCGGTGTATCTCGATCTGCATGGGGCGATGGTTGCCGAACATGTCGACGATGGGGAAGGCGAGCTGCTGGCGCGCGTACGCGAGGTCGTCGGCCCGAGCGTGCCCATCGTCGCGTCGCTCGACCTGCACGCGAACGTCACCGAACGAATGTTGCGCAGCGCGAATGCACTCGTCGCGTATCGCACGTATCCGCACGTGGATATGGCCGAGACGGGGGCGCGTGCCGCCGATCTGCTTGCACGGTTGATATCGGGGGAAGGGCTGCATCGCGCGTCGCGGCGATTGCCCTTTCTCATTCCGATCAATGGCATGTGTACGCTGCTCGAACCATCGCGCGGGATGTACCGGCGCGTCGGCGAGGCGGAAGTGGGCGATGTCGTATCGGCATCGTTCGCACCGGGGTTTCCGGCAGCGGATTTTCCTGAATGCGGTCCGGTGATCTGGGCGTATGGGCATACGGCCGACGCCACGAATGCTGCCGTCGACGCGCTTTACCGGCGCATGATCGACGAGGAGTCTGCGTGGCGCGTCACGTTCCTGTCCCCCGATGCCGCGGTGCAAGAAGCGATGCGATTATCCGAAGGGGCGAGTCGTCCGGTCGTCATTGCCGATACGCAGGACAATCCCGGGGCCGGTGGCGATGCCAACACGATGGAGATGCTGCGAGCCCTTGTTCGTCATGGGGCGAAGCGTGCTGCGATCGGCCTGATATACGATCCGGAGGCTGCGGCGTTAGCGCATCGCGCGGGCATAGGCGCGCAGATCGAGACGTCGTTGGGCGGGCAGTCGGGCGTGCCTGGCGACCAACCGTTCGTCGGCAAGTTCGAAGTCACGTTCCTCTCCGAGGGTCGGTGCCGCTATGACGGCCCCATGATGAACGGCATGCAAGCCGAACTTGGCCCGGTCGCGTGCTTGCGCATCGACGACGTGTTGATTGCGATCAGTTCCAGCAAGGCGCAGATGCTGGACCGCAATCTGTATCGCGTGGCGGGAATCCAGCCGGAGGAGATGCGCATCCTCGTGAACAAGAGCTCGGTGCATTTTCGCGCGGACTTTGAGCCAATCGCCGAGGCGGTGTTGGTGGCGAAGGCGCCGGGCCCCATGACCGCCGATCCCGCCGATCTGCCCTGGACGCGTCTCGCACCCGGCATGCGCACCCGCCCCGGCGGTGAGCCTTTTGGCGGGTAGCGTCGGTGCTACACATCAAATACCAGGAAGTCTGGGCGGATGGCGCCATGCACGACACCGTCGTTAGGCTGACCTGACGGAGAAATAGGCGAGAGGCATAGGGAAGAGCGATAGTCGCCCGTCCCGGACCACCGCTCGCTCTATGGCATCCGCGGCGACGCTTGCGGCGCCCGGTGCACCCGCCTTGGGTCTTCCGTGGCGTCGCCGCGTCGGATCATCTCGTCAATCTCAGCCCGCAATTGCTTGACGAGGACATCCACCGCCTCAAAGCATTTCCCGACCGAGGGCGCCACTTGTCGGTGCGCGACGATCCTGCGCCTGTCGCGATAGCGTATCCACGCGATGTACCCGTGATGCTCAAGCTCGAGCGCAGCCTCGATGTGGACGGACCGATAGGTTTCGATGGTTCTCAGGTTCATGCCCCCTCCTGGTAAGTGCCCGGAAGATCTACGCGGCTTCGAGCTGGTGAATTTGCGTTCCCGCGTGAAGTCCCGCAATCAAGTCGCTCTCCGTAATCATTCCGATGACACGATTGCCGTCATCAACCACTGGAATATGGTGGTGCCCAGTCGTGGAGAACGTGGGCAGCAGGTCGAGAATGGAATCTGAGCCCTTTGCGGTACACACCCGGGTCGTCATTACCGAGCCGACCGATCGGGGGTTGTCCTTCCCGGGGAGAAGCCAACCGAGCGCGTTGCCAATGCTTTGCGGTCCGGCGGCACGTCCAAGCTCGCGATGGATGTCATACCGCGTCACGATGCCGACGATCTGATGATCGGTGTCGCGCACCGGAAGCGCCTTGATGGCGTGACGCTCCAGCAACTTGAGCGCCACCGAGCAATCCGTCTCCTTGAGCACTGTCAATGGCGACTTCGTCATGATGTCCTGGCACGTCAGGCCGTGAAATGTTCGACGGCAGGCGGCGAGTTGGGTTTCTCGCAGGAGCGCCTCCAGGTCGTCGATGTCCACGTCGATGAATTCATTTCGAC
Organism: Pandoraea sp. XJJ-1; assembly: GCF_026802345.1. Classification (NCBI taxonomy): domain Bacteria; kingdom Pseudomonadati; phylum Pseudomonadota; class Betaproteobacteria; order Burkholderiales; family Burkholderiaceae; genus Pandoraea; species Pandoraea sp. XJJ-1. Next base: position 3,253,099 of record NZ_CP113827.1, on the reverse strand, counting down.
GCGCCAGCACGGCTTCCAGATCTTTACGCGTGAATCCGCCGCCGGTTTCCATCGAAGCATCCGCCGATTCCGTCGCCTTGATCTTTACCACGCGATGCGGATAGCGGTGCCCCGTGAGCGAGTGATAAATGATGGCGAGCGACACCAGCACCGTCGACTGCAGGGCAACGGGGGCAATGGCGAAGGCATAGCCCATTCCATGGATGCCGGCCCCGCCGAACACGGCGGTCAGTGCCACGGCTCCGGCGGGCGGATGCACGCAACGCGCTGCAAACATCGCCAGAATGGCTACGGAAACGGCGATCGCGCCGGCAATCGGCACATTCGTAATGACGATGCCGCACGTGACGCCGACAATGGCGGCGATGACGTTGCCGCCAATCACCGACCACGGTTGAGCGAGCGGGCTGGCGGGTACGGCAAAGAGAAGCACCGAGGAAGCCCCCATCGGGGCGATCAGCAGCGGAAAGCGGCTGGAGAATCCGGGGAATAGATGGATGGTCAGCCCGGCAATCGTCAGCGCTGCTGCTGCGCCCAGGCCAGAGCGCAGGCGTTCCCGTGCACTGAGGCCCGTGGCGTTCGGCAGAAACGCGCCTAACCATGCTTGCATCTGCTTTTGAGTCAACATACCCTTTCGAATTGTTATGGTGTGAAGGAAAAAGCGCCTCGCCGCACGCGTGACTTCGATCGGTGGGCCATCCATGATTCTGCCTTTGCGCGTCGATTGAGTCCAAGACGTGGTTGCAATGGTCCCGATAAGTTCAAGTTATGGAGAACCGCACCGTGGTCCCGCGTCAGATACGGTATTTGCTCGCTGTTGCAGAGCACAAGAACTTCACGCGTGCTGCGGACGCGTTGGGCGTTTCCCAGCCTGGGTTGTCGCAGCAAATCAAGCAGCTCGAGGACTACCTCGGAACGACGTTGTTTGACAGAACCGGACGGTCAATCCGACTCACCGATGCTGGCGAGACATACGTTGCGCATGCGCGCAAGGCGCTGTTCGAGCTTGAAGCCGGATGGCGGGCATTGCAGGAGGTTGAGGATCTGTCGCGTGGGGTACTTCGCGTGGCGTGTACGCCTTCATTTACCGAATCGCTGATGCCGAAATGGGTGCACTCGTTTCACGAGCACTATCCGAACGTCCATGTGTATTTGTCGGAGATGTCGCTCGACGCCATCGAAGCGGCGTTGTGCGCGGACGAAAGCGACATTGGCGTTGGATTCACCGATGTTCGAACCGAAGGCATCCAGGTGACGCCCCTATTCGAGGAGCGGGCAACGCTTGTCGTCAGCTCGACGCATCCATTGCGCTGCGAAGGGGTTGCCATCACCTCGGCGCAATTGGCGAGCCTGCCGCTTGTGATGCTCGTCGAAGGTTTCGCCGCTAGAACGTATGCGGATGCGTATTTCCGAGCGCACAAAATCGCGCCTAACATCGCCGTCGAGGCCAACTCCATCAGTGCGGTACTGAGAATTGTCCAGCTTGGGGGGATGGCCACCGTATTGCCCCAGGTCAGCGGGGATGTGCCGACAGGACTCTCGCATCTCGATCTGCCGGAGCCCATCACGAGCCGTACCGTGGCCATTCTGGAGCGGCAGCGGGTCCACCGAACCGCGGCCGCAAAGGCCTTTGCGAACATCGTGATGTCGTCGACGCGTCAGCTTGGGCTTGCGTCGTCATTCATCGACGACGACCTTCGTCGGCCCGACGGCACTGTCGTCAGAACACCCCGGGAATGACGCGGTAACGCACGATCGCTCGATAGGCCCGATATTCCGGGTCGTGGGACAAGAGCCGTTCTTCCCGAAGCAGACGTCCAATCTGAAGGGCGTACAAGCCGGCATAGACGAGCAGGTTGCGCCAACCGAAGTTCGTCGACAGAAAGCCTATGTCCGTGATGAAGTAGCCGAGATAGATCGGATGCCGGACAAGACGATAGGCACCGCGGGTCACGATGCCCCGGTTTGCTGGCAAGATGCCGAACGACCGGCGCAACGACGCCTTGGCGAACAGTTGCCACAGAATGCCGGCACAACACAGGGTTGCACCCACCGGCTCAGGAATAAGCCGGATGCCCGGCGCCAGCTCGATAGCCAGGAAGTAGAACGTGCCGCCGACCGACAGCGCAATGCTCACCGGTCGCCAGTCACGCTTCTCGGGAATGCGGGCAAACAGCGACAGACCGACGGTCAACGATGACGCAAGCGCAAGCAGCAGCACCGTCAGACGGGCGGGGTCCAGGCGCCATTGCAGGATGGCCGAATACGCAAAGATGCTTAGCAGCAGCGCGGAGCCCACCCGCACCGATATCTCCACCGCCATTTCGCGCCACTGAGGTCGAGACTGCATGCCCGATTCGTCACGGGGCAGGGCACCGTCCAGGGGTAGATCCACATAGTTTTTGCTTTCCATGATCCAGGTCCTTGATGCTGGTCACGTCGGCACCTCGCGTGCCGGTCGTTTTTGCTCTGTCCCCCGCGCCGCAAACAACGCGGGGTGTTGCCGTCAAGCGATGCCGGTGTAGTTCCGGAGCCGGCGTCATCGTGGTAATGCCATGCCCGCGCTAATTGATCGAACCGGAAAGCGAAGGCAGCAACACCCGGTAGATCTGAAGGAACGCCGGGCCAAGCAGCACCAGCAGCAACGTCGGGAAGATGAAAAAGATCAGCGGGAACAGTAGTTTCAGCGCGATTTTGGCCGCGCGCTCCTCGGCCCGTAGCCGCCGCTTCATTCGCAAGGTTTCCGACAACACCCGCAACGACGCCCCGATGCTGGTCCCGAAGCGCTCGGCCTGGATCAGCATCGACACGAACGTATCGATATCCTCGACGCCCGTTCGCAGGCTCAGATTGCGCAAGGCACGCTCCTTTGAATAGCCCGACCGGAGTTCGAGCAACATCAAGTCGAATTCGCGCGCGAGCACCGCGCTGCGAACGTGGATTTCCTTCGCGACACGGGCCAGCGCCGCATCCAGGCTCAAGCCCGCTTCGACACACACGGTCAACAGATCGAGTGCGTCCGGAAAATCCTCGAAAATCACGCGTTGGCGCCAGGCGATTCGGCGCGTCAGAATGCCGTTCGGCAAATAGTAGCCGATCGCACCGAGCAACAACAGAACGCTTAGGAGCAGCGTGCGGTTGATCGTCGTGTAGTGCGTGCTCGCAATGTAGTAGCCGATCAACGGCAGCACCAGCGCCAGCAATGTCTTGGCCGCGAAGTAGAGCGCGGGCGCCGACGCATCGCGCCAGCCGGCGTTCATGAACTGCACACGCAGGACGGAACTCTCCCACCCCTCTTTGGGCAATGAGAGTTTAGAGATCGGTTGCGACCATTCGGCGAGGCGCTCAATCCATTCGCGTGTGCCGGTTGGCTCGCCGGGCGCGTCCGCTGACGTGCCGGCGCCGAGGGCCCCCACGCGAGCACGCGTTTTCGTTTTCTGGGGCCAGAACCAGATCGCTGCGACCAGCGCAATGCTGAACGAGATCACGAAGACGCCGACCAGCAGGACCATTTGGCCTTGATTGAGTTGTGGCATGACAGTTCCCCCGCCGTCGCCGTTCACACGCGGATGCGAATAATCATGCGCATCCACACCATTCCCAACGCCATCAGCACCAGCGCCACCACGGCCAGCTTGATGCCGGCGGGGTCGTGCCAGAGAATTTCAAGAAACGCCGGGTTGACCACCATGATGATGCCGGCGGCGCCGAACGGCAGCACCTCCAGAATATTGGCGGACAGACGTCCTTCGGCCGACAGCACCTTGACCTTTTCATACAGCTTGAGCCGCTCTCGCGTGAGCTCGGCGATGTTGCCCATGATCTCGGCGAGATTGCCGCCGCTCTCGCGCTGAATCATCACCGCGATGATGAAGTAGCGCAGATCGGCGACAGGCACGCGAGTCGCGAGGTTCAGCAGGGCGTCGTTGAGGCTGACGCCGTAGTTGATTTCGTCGAACATGATGTGGAACTCGCCGCCGATAGGGGCCGACATTTCATCGCCGACCATCTCGATCGCCCCCGTGAACGCATGTCCCGCGCGCAATGCGCGGGCGATCATGTCGGCAGCTTCCGGCAACTGGCGTTCGAGCTGCGCTAGCCGACGTCTGCGACGACGCATCACATACAGGACCGGCAAGCATGCCGCCAGCGGCCCCGCGATGAGCGCCAGGCGCCACGGCAGCGGCAATATCAGCACCAGGATCACTGCCCCGGCGCCCAGTAGCAGCATGAACGTCAGCAGGCGGCTCACCGACCACGAAAGCCCCGACTGTATGATGAACAGATCGAGACTGTGGACCCGCGGCATGCGCATCAGAAGCTGTTCCAGTCTCGGCGAATCGCTCAGCATCCGCGTCTTCAGGATCGACGTGTGCTCCCGATCGACATGGCCGCCGGCCGAGAGCGAGCGAATGCGCGATTCGATCCGTTTGGCGGCCGCGCTGTGCTGGTTGCTCCACCACTGATAGACGGCTTCGATGGCCAGTACCACGGCCGCGAAGAGCAGAATCGCGAAAATATAGAAGTACGGACTCATCGTTTCCTCCCACTGCGGGACGCCTGTCGGGCGCGGGTATCGTCACACTTCCAACCGGCGCGACGGATCGTAGATGGCATCCGGCAAAGCGACGCCGAATGCCTGAAGGCGCTCGGAGAACTTCGGACGTACACCGCTGGCGACGAAATGACCTTTCACCTCACCATTGCCACCGACCCCCGTCCGCTTGAACGTGAAAATCTCCTGCATGGAGATGATGTCGCCCTCCATCCCCGTGATTTCCTGCAGGCTGACCAGCCGACGACGTCCATCTGTGAGGCGTGCCGTCTGCACGATCACGGTGATGGCCGAAGCGATCTGCTGACGCATCGCCTTGGGCGGTAGTTGCAGGCCCGACATGCTGATCATGTTTTCCATTCGGGTCAGGGCATCGCGCGGGGTATTCGCGTGGATCGTGGCGAGCGACCCCTCGTGACCGGTATTCATGGCATTGAGCATGTCGAGCGCTTCCGCGCCGCGCACTTCGCCAAGGATGATGCGATCAGGGCGCATCCGCAACGCGTTGCGGACCAGCGTGCGCTGCGTGATTTCGCCCTTGCCCTCGATGTTCGGCGGACGCGTTTCGAGCCGCAGCACATGCAACTGGTGCAACTGCAGTTCGGCGGCATCTTCGATGGTCACGATGCGTTCGGTGTCCGGGATGAAGCTCGAGAGGATATTGAGCAACGTTGTCTTGCCGCTGCCCGTGCCGCCTGAGATCAGCATGTTGACCTTGGCGTGCGTCAGCGCGGACAGTACTTCGGCCATCGGTTCCGTGAGTGTGCCGAGACGGACGAGGTCGGCCATCTGCAACGCGGTGGTGCCGAAGCGGCGAATCGACAGCAGCGGACCGTCAATCGCCGACGGGGGAATGATGGCGTTGATACGCGAGCCATCCGGCAGGCGGGCGTCGACCATCGGACTCGACTCGTCGATGCGGCGCCCCACGCGCGAAACGATCTTCTCGATGATCTTCATCAGGTGCGCGTCGTCGTAGAACGTCACGGCCGTCGATTCGAGCTTGCCGAAGCGCTCGACATACGTGCGTTTGTGCGTGTTGACGAGAATGTCGGAGATGGTCGGATCGCGCAACAGGGCTTCGAGCGGCCCCAGGCCGAACATCTCGTCGTAGATGTCGCCGGCGAGCTGCCGGCGTTCCGCGTCATTGACGAGCACGTTCTGCTCGCCCACCACACGATCGATCAACTGCACGAGTTCGTGTTTGACTTGCGTGTCCGACAGGCGTGCGAGCTTTTCCAGCTCGACGCGTGCCAGCACCATCTCGTGCATCTTGCGCTTGAGCTCACCGTAATGCGGACCGATGCCGGAGGCGACCTGGAGCGGTGCAGCCATGCGCTCCGACGACGTGGCCGGACTCAGCAAAGACGGGGCATCGAGGATTGGCGACATGATGATCTCCCAGAGGCAAAGTTGCGACGATCAAACGAGGGTGGGCCGCCCGGCGGACGCCTTGCGGAAGAGCTTGCCGATGAACGAACCACCATTCGCCGGCGTGATGCCTGGGCTCGCGTGGGCGCCCGCCATGCTCGATGCCAGACCGCCCAGCGCCCGGGTCAAGGCACTGCGCTTGAACAACTTGAGCACCGGCACGCCCTGACTGGTGGCGGCGGCCGCGACGGCGCCATCGTCGGGCAACACCACCAGTGCCGGCTTGCCGATCACTTTCGCCACCTCCTTGACCGCGACGGCATCGTGCCGTCCCGCCCGATTGAGCACGTAGTGGACCGTGTCCATGGCGACGCCCTGACGGCGCAGCAAGTCGAACAGCCGACGACTCGCCCGCAGGAATGGCATGTTCGCCCGCAGGACCACGTAGATGTGATCGCTGCGTTGCAATGCATAGAGGGTGAGTGGGTTGAGGATCTGGCCGATGTCGAAGACCACAAGGTCGTAACGGCTCGCGGCTGCGGCGAGAATGCGCTTCAGGCAAGCTTCCGTCACACCGAGCGCGGCGACCGGATCGCCCGCGCCGGCCAGGACATCGAAGCCGTCATCGACGTGCGTCACGCACCCTTCGAGGAACGAGGCGTCGATGCGATCGGCTTGCGCGCAAACGTCCGGCAGGGTCGTCGGCGGCGTCTTGTCGCTTATCAGGAACGCCGCGTCGCCGAACTCCTGGGCGAGATCAATCAGCAGCACGCGGCTGCCGGTCTGCATCGCAAACTGATAGGACGCATTGCTCGCCACGAAGCTGGTGCCGGCGCCGCCCTTGCACGACATGAACGAGACGGCGCGCATCGGGTGCGGCGCATCGTGCCCGTGCTGCATCGACGCCCGGGCGAGGGCGTCGGTCAGCGCGTGTTGATCGACCGGCCAGGGCAGCACGTCGCGGGCGCCGGCGCGCATCGCCGAAATCAGCAAGGCGGGTGACGATTCGGCCGACACGAGGATGCAAATCAGTTTCGGCAACTGCTGGCAGAGCATCTGAATGTCGTGCAGTTCACCCTGTTGCATGCCTGGCAAATCGATCACCGCGACATCATGCTCGCCCAGCCGTGCGGCCGACGTGAGCAACTGGGCCGGCGTGGCGAGCAGCGTCGAGCAATCGTACTCGGGGCGGTCGCGCGCGAGGCGGGCGATCAACGCCAAACGGTCCGATGCTTGCGAAACGAGCAATACTTTCAGCATGATGGCCTCGTCTGTCTTTTTGCGATGTTCAACTGCACACGTTCCCACCGGACGCGCTGGTCAGGCTTTCGCGCGGCAACGTCGTAGTGAATGGGGGCAACGTGACCGAAATCGGGACAAAGGGAATAAAGGTGTTGACGGTTAGCCCTGTGTAGCTGACCGTGACGAGCGAGCAACTGCTCGTGTCGCAACCCGACGGCGTGTACGCCACCTGGATATTGGCCGTGGCGAGTTGTGGCATGAGGCTGATCATCTTGCTCTGCACCGCGCTCGCGCCCACATCGCAGACGACCGCTACGCGTGCCCCCAAGCGCGCCGCTTCCGCAGCGGTATTCCAATAGAAGAGAATGCGCGCGAACTCCATCAGGCCGATCAGCAAGGTAATGAACAAGGCCGACACAATGGCGAATTCGACGGCGGCCGCACCGCGCTGGGGGTCGCGCCGACAGGATAGGCGAGGGGGCTTCATAGCACTTGCCTCATGACGGTCTTGATATCGCCGAACGTCAGACCGGAGAAGTTCAGGATCGCCTGGATCGGCGAGTACTGATATCCCGAAATTTTGACCGACACCAGATTGATGGTGCCGACCGACGTGCCCGCGTTGCTGTTGTTGGTGGCGTCGTACACCATGTAATTGGCGTAGGTCAGGTCCTGGCAGCTTGGCGCGGTGGTGCTGCTGCGATCGCAGACCACCACGTTCGATGTCGTCAGATTGCCGATCAGCGGCGTTCCGGTGCAGCCGGTATTGCCATACACGGCCAGGCATTTGGCCCCTGCGAGGGGGTAGTTCGGGTCTATCGGCGAGAACTCGGACAGATAGCGCGTGGCGTTGCGAACCGATTTCGTCAAGGTGTCGTACTGGTAGATGGCGTGTCCCATCTCGACCATCCCGCCGAATAGCCCGAGCAGCACGGGCAGCACGAGACCGAACTCAACCGCGACCACACCGCGCTGATTTCCGTGACGATGACGCAGGGGTGTCATGGTCGCCTCCTATTGCACGAGAACCGGCACCAGCGGCCCGACCGCGCCGACCGCCCCAGGCGTGCCTTGCGTCGCGCACGGGCTGCCGACATCGCCCGCTTTGCCGCGGTACTCGAGATGGACCGAGTCGATGTCGCCGCCCTGTTGCATCGGATCGAGCATCAGCACGCAGGCCCAGCCTGTGAGCGTGAATATGGCACCGCCGCTGCCGGTCCCAGGGTTCGAGCAGTCGACCATCGGCGCTATCGGCAACCGCCGATCCGCGCCCGCCTGATAGACCGACTTCGCCGCGGCGGTTCCTTTGGTCTTCAGCCCGGTGGCCGTATCGCCCTGATACGCCGCGTTGTTTTTGCGCTGTGTCACGAAATCGCTGTAGGCGTTCGCCTGCGCGCTCCACGTCTTGGCGTCATAGGCGAAGCCTGTGAAGTCCGTGGTGGACGTGCCATCGTTGGGCGGTGTCCCGCCCTGGTAGATGCCGAAGCGCGTGTTGTAGGCGGTATCGAGCGACGCCTTGTTGCCCGCGGTGCCGACCGTGGTGCCCACCACGGGCAGGTTGCATTGCCCCGACCCCGTGAGTTCGCCCGAGAGCGACGGCGTGCCGCTGTTACCGCTGCCGGTGAGGTTCGCCCAGCCGAAATCGCCGCCCGCATAAGTCCCGGTGGAGCTGTCGCCCTTGCCCACCAGCCATTGGCCGATGCTGTAGCTGCTTGCCGGCGAGAATTTCGACGGATCGCAAACGAAGACGGGGATCGCACATGTCGTCTGCGCCGAGGTCGTGGTGGCCACGGCGCGTGCCGACACAGAACCGGGGCCGATGCTGACACCCGGCAGCACGTTGAGCACCTCGATGAGCCAGTTGGCGATGCCGCTCATCGCGGTGGTGCATTGCACGTACTTGATACTGGCCAACGATCCGGTCACGCTGCCCTTGTCGACATAGGCGCCGGTCGCCGTCGTGCTGTACGTCACGCTGCTATCTACCGTCATGGTCACGGGGGTCGACTGGAACAGGGCGGTATTGATATGCCCGGCGGCGATGCCGGCGGCTTCGGACACTGACAGCGGGGTTGCGCCGGTCAGGTCTCGCGCGGCCGACAGCGCGCACGCATCGGCGCTGTTTTGCAGTTCGCTGCGTGTGACATAGAGCTTGCCGAGATCAAGCGCAAGACCGGCGAAACCGATCAGGACCGCCAGCATCAGCCCCACGACAATCGCGATGGCGCCGCCTTCGCGTCGCGGCATCCGACCTCGGGCACGGCGTCGAGTAGGGAGGTTTCGCATGATGAGCAGGCCTCGCTTGAGCGTCAGGGTGATGGAGTGGTGCGCGACGGTCGCGCCTGTCGCGCCCGCCGCACACGCAGCGTTACGAGTGCGTGAGGAACGTGTTACGGACGCGCTACTGACCGGTATCCCCGGACGGCGCCGACATGGGCGAGCCGCCGCTGCTTACTCCGATGACGAACGGGCTGGCCGTCGGCGTTGGCGAGCGCAGCGACTTGTCGTAGTTCTTCATCGCGGCCACGGCGGCACGACCGTCTGTGCCGCGCGCGTCGTCATCCGTCGGCGGCCCGGGATGAATGATCTGGGCGTGCATGACATTTCTCACCGACTCGCCCATATGCGCATCCCAGATCGGCGATGAACTCATGCAGCCGGCAAGCGTGAGGCAAACCGCAGTGCTCGCGCCAATGGCGGCGCAGCGCAACATCATCGTGGTGACTGTTTTCATGATGGTTCCCCAGGATCACGGGTCTCAATGGGTATAAAGCTGGCGCATCGGATCGATCGACGCGGTGCGTTGGGGCGTGCCGACCTCGGGCGCGACGCTCGCGTCACCGCGCACGGCGTTCGGCGCCGGCTTGGCCGGGACACTCGACAACGAAGCATCGCGCGCCGCGTTCACCGACGGACTGGCGCCATCGGCGGGCCGGGTGACGGGCGTCGGTTGCAAGCTCGACGGCGGCACGCCTGGTTGCGGCGGCGGTGCGGCGGGCGTGTCTTGTGCCGGGGATTGCGCCGGGGCAGGGGCCTGGACGGGCGCCACTTTGCGACGTCCTTCCATGTTGCCGGTGGCGTAGACGTCGATGGCGCTGGGCGTGGTAAAGCTGTCCGTCGGCAATGGCGGGGTTGACGCCGTGCGCAGAGGCTTCACGAGATGCGGCGTGATGATGAACACCAGTTCGGTCAGGTCGTTCTGGAACGACGTGCTGCGCATCAGCGCGCCGAGCACGGGGACTTCGCCGAGACCCGGGAACGCTTTGAGCGCACCGCTCACGTTGTTCTGCAACAGGCCGCCGATGGCGAACGTCTCGCCGTCGCGCATCTGCACGGTCGTGGATGCGCGGCGTGTCGTGATCAGCGGCAGGATGTTCACGCCGCTGACATTGGTGGACGTGAGCGTCACGCCCGTCGGCGACAGCTCGGAGACTTCCGGTGCCACCTTCAGGTTGATGCGGTCGCCGTCAAGCACGGTCGGCAGGAACCGCAGGGCCACACCGAACTCTTCTTGCTGCAGCGTGATCGTGGTGGTGCCGTTGGAGCTGCTCTGCGGCACCGGGATGAAAATCTTCCCGCCGGACAGGAAGCTGGCCTCTTGTCCAGACAGCGTCACCAGATTCGGTTCCGCGAGAATCTTCACGAGGTTGTCGGTCTTCTGGGCATCCAGTTGCATATTCAGCGGCAGCCGGTTCGATTTTGACGCCGACAGGAGGGTCCCCGCGCCCGACAGCAGGCTGCTTACGATCCCGCCGGTCCAACTCCCGAAGCCGCCCTGCAGGTTCAGTGCCGACCCCATCTGGTTGATGAGGGTTTTGGAGACCTCCGCGACCTTCACCTCGAGCATGACCTGTTGCGGCGCGTCGACCGACAGCATGTTCAGCACGTTGCCTTCGGTTTTGCCGCGCTTGGCGTACGCCTTCGCGATCTCGACCACCTGCTGGGCGGACGCGGCGCTCGAGACGCGTCCCGCCAACACCAGGTCACCCCCCGCGCTCGTCACGCGGACGTTTCGTTCGTCGGGCATCAACTGTGCGATCGACGACTGCAATCCGCCGGCATCGCTGTTGACGGCGACATTGATCACATCGCAGCCGCCACTGCGTCCCTGCACGATCATGTTGGTCGTGCCGACCGCGAGACCGAGCAGGTACATGGTCTTGGGCGCCACCATCGCGGCCTGTACCACCGTCGGATCGCCGAGCGTGCGGTTGCGCACCGGCTCGTCGAGCTGAAGTATCGTCGACTTCCCGATCGGTACGGTGACGTCGCGTGTGCTCCGCAGATTTCCCGTGCAGTTGGGGCCGCGCACGGTCACGGCCGGTTGCGCTGGGGCCGTCGGCGCCATGCTGATCGTCATCTGCACCGGCCCGCCGGCGGCGACCGGTTTGCCGGGCGAGGATGTCCCGTTGGCAATCACACCGTACTCCGCAGCGGTCTGCGCCCCGGCGTGCGACATCGCGGCGAGCGCGCAACAAGCGACCGCGGCGATGGCCATGCGGCGAGCCTGACTGGTTTTGCGAATGTTTTTCATGATGTTCCCCGGGGTAGCGCGCCTTGGCGCGCAGTTCGGCATTGCCGTGTGACTCGTGACAGCGTTGACAGGCCTGTTGTAATTAGAAGCACTCCACGCCGCCGTGCGCGCCCGACAGCACACCCACGCAGTCGCCCGCGCGGGCTGGCGCGGGCCGCGAAGGCTTGCGTATCACCGCGGCACGCACGGGCTCACGGGCGGCGACTGGCGGTGCCGCCACCGGTTCGTTCAGCAGCGTCATCTTGGTCGCGCCTGTGGTCGCCAATGCCGCGCCGTCGACCTGGTTGCGCAGTACCAGCGACAACGTGCCGACACTTCGCGCGAGGTCGAGCTTTTCGGCCTGCTCGGGCGTGACTTCGAGCGTTACGGCGTTGACGACCTTCGGCGCGGTATCGTCGCGGCTGACTTGCTGTGCCACGGCGAGCACCAGGATCTTCTCCAGCACGATCTTGGAGATGCTCTGATCGGTCGGCCCTTTGCGCTCGGTCTCGCTGGTGTTGACGATGACGTCGACGTAGTTGCCGGGCAGCGCGAAGCCGGCCACGCCGACCACGTCGTTGACTCTCACCGTGATGGCTCGCTTGCCCTCGCCGATGACCGCCGACAGACCGCCCTTGGTCCCCAGCGGGGCGAGCTTCGATTCGAGAATCGGCTCGCCGCGCTGCATGCCGACGCGTGCGACTCGGCCATCGAGCAGCTTCGGATCGTGGAACGCCCCTTGTGGAATGCTGTCGGCGGGCCAGTTGGTCATCTTGATGAGTTCGGTGTTGAGGGGCTGGCCGAGGCTGACGTCGCCGGCGGCTACGGCAACGGAGGTCACCGAAGCTGCGGACTGACGCGACAGCCATTGGGCGGCAAATACCACCGAGGCCAACCCGGCCACGATGGCGATCAGCAACATCGATAACGCCTTCGGGTTTTTCATGATCGTTGCTCCTCAGTGATGATCGAACGGTGTGGCGAAAGGGGCGTCGCCAAGCGAGCGCATGCCATCGTCCTGCCAGCTTCGACGTCCCCGGTGATTCATGTCGAAGTAACGGCGCCATGCATCGTCGAGCAGGTCCGCGGTGACCGTCATCGCGCTTTCCATATAGCGACACTCAGCTTCGACCTGCAGCAGCAAGTCGCGCGGGTAGCAGGCCATCAGCGGCGTGGCCGACATGCCGTGAAGCTTTTGCGTCAGGTAGTCGAAGGCATCGTCCCCAGCGACGAGCCCAAGGCGCCGGCATTCGGCATCGAAGATGCGGCGGTAGGCGTCGGGCTCCATCGCGCCCACGTAAAGCTTGCAGCCCAGCCTGCGCAGGAACGGTTCGTCGCAAAGCTCCCACGGATTGAGGTTCGACGAAAACACGGGCCATACGTCGAACGGCACGATGAAGCGACGTCCGGTGTGGAGCGTATGGACATCGATGTTGCGATCCAGTGGCACGATCCAGCGATTGGCGAGTGCCTGGGGCGGCGCCATCTGCCGGCCGAAGTCATCGATGATGTAGATACCGCCGTTCGCCTTCATGTGCGGGGGCGCCTGATAGAAGCCGGTGGAGGCGTCGTAGCAGACCTCCAGCATGTCGAGCGTCAGCTCGCCGCCCGAGATCACGAGCGGGCGCTCGCACCAGAGCCAGCGGCGGTCCCGCAGGTGCGGCTGACCGGCGATAGTCGCGTCGGCTACTGGAACATGCACGAGCGGATCGAACACCTGGATGACCTCGCCCGACACCGAGATGGCGAAGGGGATCGGCGCCGCGCCTTGAAGCAGCGTGCCCAGGCGCTCGGCCAGATAGGTCTTGCCGCTGCCTGCCGGACCGAACAGCATCAGGGGGCGTCCGGCGTTGAGCGACGACGCGATCTCATCGAGCAAGCGAGCATCCAGCGTCGTGCCCTTGAAAGCTTGTTTGACGAACGTGCGCTTGACCTGCAATTTGCGCACCGAGTGGGCCTTGACGGACGTTACATAGGCGTCGAGCGTCACCGGTGCCGGGCCGACATAGCTGCAAAGGTTCATCGCTTCGCGTGCTCGCGCATGGCCGGCATCGGTCAGCCGAACGTGAACGTCCGCGTCCAGGGCGCCCCGATGGGTGATTTCCATCAGGTGTTCGCGCACGGTGAAGGCGATCAGCTCGTCGAGCACGCTCAGCGGTAGCTTGAGACCGTCCATCAGCGCCAGCAGCGTTGTCTTGCCGCTGACGAAGCAGGATTTGCTGACGAGATCAACGAGAAACGACATGTCGAGTCCCGTATCCGCCACCGACCGGAGCGCGGGCGCGGCGTTGGCGCCTGCCTCGTGGCCGTTCGCAAAATGCGATGGCGTCAATGGCGACATGCCGTCGTTGCCTTGCGGCGTCGTCGAATCGGTTACGCTGTGTTGATCCATGATGCGTACCCCGTGACTGTTTCCGTGGAGTTCAGGCCTGTGCGAACAGGACGCCAATCGTGCCCAGCGCGATCGCCAGTCCGTAAGGAATGGCGCCGACCGATGCGGCAGCCCTCCCTGGAGCCGGCGCGTCGTACCTGCGCGGCCCCCATTGGCCGACGATGGCGCGGGCATTTCTGAACAGTTGCACGGCGTTTCCGTGCAAGAGCGACAAACCGATGCTCCAGACGCCGCCGAGCACGAAGGTGGCGATCGCTACATCGAAGGCCTGATGTGCACCGATCCATGCGCCGACGGCCATCATCAGCTTCACATCGCCGGCGGCCATGCCGCGCAGCAGATAGAACGGCAGGAACATCGCCAATCCAGTCAGCCAGCCAAGCGCCCAAGCGGCGCTCCCGTCAAGCCAACCGTGGACCCAGATCTGCATCGCCAGCGCGGCGAGCCATGCGCTCCCGACCAGGCGATTGGGAATGCGTCGGGATTGCCAGTCGCAGGCGGCGGCCACGACGACCAGCGTCACCGTGCCGAATGCGCTCAGGTTCGGTGCCATGAAAGGGCTGTCGAGCATGATCGTTACCTCGCCTATCGTTCGGAATCCGCGGCTCGCACTTGCGATGGGAAATATTGCGGGTGACCGGGGGGGAGCGGGGTTCGCTCCTTGAGGCCACCCGCCTTGATATCGGCTCGCTCAACCGTTCGCCGACGTCAGCGCGGAACCAATCTTGCTGAACGTCGAGTTGAGCTGAGTGCCGACGATCGTCACCGAAGCGAGGATCACGACGGCGATCAACGCGGCGATGAGTCCGTACTCCACGGCGGTGACGCCGCTTTCGTCCTGGATGAAACGTTGGCAAAACTTGACGATGGTTTTCATGACAATCTCCTTGCACTTGAGGTGGCGGGATATCCTTCGTTGGCACGATGGATTGGGAATGAAGGGCTGCGGGATGCGTTAGGGCAGCCCTTCGAAAGCAGTGACGTGACGGCACGACCCCGAACAGGGGCGACACCGTGACGTGCTAGACGAGAGGTAGCAGGGACGTGGCGCGTAGCGCGGCAGGGCATCACATGCCGCCGCACGTTGCAAGGCAGGCTCGCCGAAGGCGCAGGGCTTGCGTGCCCGTACGGAAGCCCTCGGCGATCTGCTGACAAGCATGGATCGGGTCCACACATTTTCTAATACCCCTAACGGGCGACCGCATGGCTTGACGACTTCGCCTGCGGCTATTCGCCGGCGCCGCCTCATCCTGCGAGATCCTCATCTCGCTCGGACCGGAGGGGCCTGCCGCGTACGGCTACGATCCTCAACCGGTCCGCCCCGTGATTGAGCGGCACGCCAGGGACTGAGCAAGAGACAGGCCAGCACCCCCCGGGAGGCTGATTCGGCGTGCCTCTCACGGGGGCGTTGCCTCAGCGCAGGGCTGCCAACCCAGGAATGTTTCGCGAAAAATGTTTCAGAACTGAAACATGCAAGCGCAAACCCTGCCGTTTCCACGCCTTATTCGCTAAATCGATGAAACGTGGTTTTTAGCTTTTTTCTAGTGGAAACCCTTTGTTCTCTTCCGGAAAGTAAGGGGGACTACGGGTCGGGAAATCAGCTAAATACATTCACCGATATCTGTATTGAATAAGGGGTATCACTGACAAAAAATGATCCCATTGATCCCATGGATTTTTTTCTTGAAATAACCATGAAATCCAACAGGCAAGCCAATCTTCACGGGATTTAACGTATGACGATGATCTGGATTAGACACTGGTATTCGTTATTTGTTAGACGTTGCTGAGAATCCTTAGCCAACCTAAAAGATGGGGTATAGAAAGCTGCAGGAAAATGAAGCAAATTTGAAACGCGCAGTCGTCAATTGACCTAAGCAGAAGATTATTTGGGAGAAACACTGACTTGATATTTGTTTGGGAAGCAGCAAACAATGGTTTTCATAAAGCGCACGACATCCCGAGCCGTCAGCAACGACACTCGCCACGCGCTGCACCGTGGCGATGCACAGTCAAATGAAAAACGAAGCGGCATCGGTTTCACGCAAACGTAGCGTTGAAGTGATCTTTCGGGGATTCAGCATGAAGGCCAGACGCCGGACGGACGTCCATCGTGCGCGCACGGTCATGCGGACCGGCATCGGGTCGTCCGCACGCGGCAGCGGCGCCGCGCCGCCGCATTGGCTCGATGTGCGGCGCTTGAGGCTATACCCTCTCACTGCCCTGATTTGCTACGTCATCCTGGTATTGGGATGGATCGTCCGTCGATCCGTCCTTCATCAACCCGATGTACCGCCGCTCGCCCTCGACTTCCTGCCGTTCTGGAGTGCTTCCTATCTGGGGCTTCACGGGCACGCGCTGGACGCCTATGACGTCATCAAGTTGACGCGGATCGAGACCGTCGTCGAACCGTACATGCGCGACCTGAACGGGATATTGCCGTGGTTGTATCCACCCACCATGCTGCTGTTGGTGCTGCCGCTTGCGTGGTTGCCGTACTGGATGGCGTATGGGGTGTTCGCGATTGCCGCGGTGCTGCTGTTCATTCGTGTCGTGCGTAAGATCGCGCCATGGCCACAGGCGATTTGGCCGATCCTTGGGTTCCCCGGCATTGCGTTGGTCCTCGTCGCCGGGCAAGCCGCCTGCTTCACCGCCGGACTCGCCGGGCTTTCGCTCTGGCTCTTGCGTCGGCACGCCGGGTGGGCTGGGGTTTGTGCGGGCTTGCTGTTCGTGAAGCCGCATCTCGCCATTCTTTTTCCGTTGGCCTTTCTTTGCTGCCACGCCTGGCGCGCGCTCGCGGCATGCCTTGCAACCGTCGTGGCAACCTGGCTGCTCAGCCTCGTGGCGTTCGGTCCGGACACCCTGCTGGCGTTCCTGCACGGTGTACAGGCGGCACAAGGGACGGTTGCCGAGGGGCAAGCGCATCTCTTCAGGATGCCGACCGTTTTCATCATGGTCCGCATGATGCATGCGCCGATATGGGTCGCGTATGCCTTGCATGCCGTGGCGGCGCTAGCGGCGGTCGCGGTCGTTGCGAATGCCTGGCGCAAGCCGTGCGCCTATCCCTTGCGCGCCGCCGCGCTCGTTACCGCCAGCCTGCTGATCAGTCCTTATCTCTATGACTACGACATGGTGTGGCTGGGGCTGGTGATCGCGTGGCTATGTGTTCACGGCGTGACGCATGGCTGGCAGGTCGGCGAACGCGAGTGGCTGGTGGTGCTCTGGCTTGCGCCGTTGCTGGGCCTCGTCGTGGTGGATTTTGTCGGCTTCCAGTTCCTGCCGTTCGTCACGTTGACGACCCTCGTCGGCATCCACCTCAAGATCCGTTCCGGAGCACAGGCAGTCCTTACACCACCGATCGGCGGGGTGGCGTCATGAACTGGCTTCGGATCAATGTCTGCGTTGCCTTGGCCGCCGCCATCGGATTGGCCGTGCTGCGGATCGGTATCGTCCCGGGTAGCCTCGTCCTGCCGGCAATGGCCTGCGTGACGCTTGCCGGCGTGTGGCTTGTCTACACGCGTTATCGCCCGGACGAACGGATTCGCACCGCGTGTTCCCAGGTCATCCTCCTGATCGTCTTCAGTCATGTCGCGGCACTGCTCAGCTATGTCGTGGTCGCGACCGATGCGCCGCTTGTCGATGTCACCCTTGTGAAAATGGATGCCTGGCTGCATTTCGACTGGCCGGCCTGGCACGCGTTTGTGCGTGCCCATCGACCGCTGTCACTGGCGCTCGCGCTCGCCTACGCCAGCGGCATGCTGCAGATCGCTTTCGTGGTGGTGTTCCTCTCGTTGACCGGGCGGTTGGTCGAGGTGCGCGTGTTCTCGACGGCCATGGTGTTGTCTTGTCTGGTGACGATCGCCGTCTCGGGCATCGTGCCGGCGGCCGGCGCTTTCGTTCATTTCGGTGGAGACCCGGCGAAGCTCGCCGATCTGACCCATTTCGACGCGCTTCGACAGCATCGACTCGCGGTCGTCGATCTAGGGCAACTTCAGGGACTGATCTCGATACCGTCCTATCACGCGGTGCTGTCGGTCCTGCTCATCCACGCTGCCCGTGGATCCCGGCGGCTCGCTCGGGTGTTCCTGCCCTTGAACCTGCTGGTGATTGTGTCTGCCATCAGCGAGGGTGGTCACTATCTGGTCGATATTCTCGCCGGCATCGGCGTTGCTGTCCTTGCCATCCTCGTCGCGCGTCGTCTCCTTGGCGTCGTGCCGGAAACCACGATGGCGACGCGTCATGTCATCGCGCGCTCAAGCGGCGCTGTGCCGCCCATCGCCCCTTCGGAACAGGGAGTCCCTCATGTCCAAATCCACGGATAAAAAGCGGATATCGCTCGTCGTGCCGTGCTTCAACGAGAGCGAAGCCATCGACCCGTTCTTCCGAAGCATATTGCCGATTCTGGAGGGCATGACATCGATCGCTTTCGAGATTGTTTTCGTCAACGACGGCAGCCACGACGACACGCTGGAGCGACTTCTGGCCTATCGTAGACGCGACGCTCGCATACGCGTCATCGACCTGACGAGAAACTTCGGCAAGGAAGCCGCGCTCACTGCGGGTATTAGCGAAGCGACCGGCGATGCGGTTATCCCGATCGACGTCGACCTGCAGGACCCGCCGGAGTTGATGGTGCGGATGGTGACGTTGTGGCAGGAGGGCGCCGACGTGGTCCTCGCCAAACGAGCGAACCGCGCTTGCGACCCTTACCTCAAACGGGTCACGGCGGGCATGTATTACCGTGTCCACAACTGGCTTTCCGACGTGAAGTTGCCGGAGAACGTCGGCGACTACCGTTTGATGGACCGCCGGGTGGTGAACGCGCTCAAACGTTTGCCCGAGCGACGCCGGTTCATGAAGGGATTGTTTGCGTGGGTCGGATATCGCACTGCCGTCATCGAGTACGAACGCCTGCCTCGCAGCGCGGGTCAATCGAAGTTCTCGGGATGGCGCTTGTGGAACTTCGCGCTCGAGGGCATCACGAGCTTCAGCACGTGGCCGCTGCGAAGCTGGACCTACGCGGGGCTTTCCATTGCACTCATCGCCTTTTTGTATGGATCGTTCATCATTGTGCGCACCTTCATCCTCGGTATCGATGTGCCGGGCTATGCGTCGTTACTGAGCGTGCTCCTGTTCATGGGGGGCATCCAACTGATCGGCATCGGTGTCGTTGGTGAATACGTGGGCCGGATTTACGACGAATCCAAAGGGCGGCCGGTGTACCTGGTGCGGCACCGGTATCAGGGCAGTGGCAAGGTGAGTCAGCTTCCCACGCAGGCGCTGCCGCGCGCTCGCCAAGCCACGACACGCCTGCGTGAACATCGGTCGCACACGGTCGCCGCGAGGCATTGGGGCACGCACTGAGCGTTTAGCGATACGTCCAGTGGCGATGCATCAGGTACGTGACGGGTGGCACTGTCGCTACGACCGTGGCAATGCCGAGCCATGCGGCGCCTCCCATTGTCGCGACGGCGTGCGCAATCGCCGTGGTCATGCTCAGCCCGACCAGTGACACCAACGCGAAGCGGACGGCGTTGGCGTGATCGATGCGCGAGGAGAAGCTCCACAAGGTGTTGAGCAAATAGGAGCAGATCGTTGCGATGCAAAACGCGGCGGCGTTCGCGAATGTTGGTCCGACCGGTGTCGTCGCCAGCAACGTCGCCGCCGTTGCCACGTGCACGCCGGTCGATGCCATGCCCGACATCCCGAAACGAACGAAACGCCCCTGCATCACTGGGGTCATGCGCTAGGGCTTCGCGCGGAGCACCGCCAGCAGCGACACGCCGAACGGCAGGTCGATGAAGGGCAGGATCCAGCGCTCGGCACTGAAGATCCGATACAGCGAGGTGTTGAGCCACGGTGCCGGGACGGTGGTGCCGGAGGCGATTGGGGCGTGAAGGAGCCGATCTTTCATGCGCGCGACGACCGCCAGGGGGAACAGGGCGGTGTTGAAGTAGGTCACGCGCTCGATGGCGAGCCCGGCGGATTCAACGGTCTTTCTCAACGTCTGCCGGCTGTAGCGCCGATGATGGTGCAGCATCACGTCATGCTGGCTCCACATCCATGCGTTCGCGGGCACGGAAACCAGGACGGCGCCGCCCGGCGCGAGGCGATCGCGGACGCATTGCAGCGAAGCGACATCGGGCCCGATGTGTTCCAGGCAGTCGAACAGGCAGACCAGATCGAAGCGGGCGCCCCCGAAGGGCATGTCGTCGGGGCAGTGCCCTTGCCGAATGTCGAAGCGTCCACCGGTCTTTCGACGGGCGATGGCACATGCCTCGGTGTCCATCTCGACAGCATGGACACGCCCGTGGGCGGCAAGCATGTCGAGGTTGCCGCCGGTGCCCGAACCGATTTCCAGAATCGCGGCATTCGCAGGCAAGGACAAGCGACGGATGACATTGCCGAGAATGCTTCTGCGGCCTTGAAACCACCAGTGATGGTCTTCGGTGCCGGCCATATCGAGATAGGCTTCAGGCGACATGGCGTTTTTCTCCCCCCGTAGTCACCACTGCGCCGCAGGTTCGATGGCAGTGTGCGTTCAGTATAGGCAGGCGGCGCGGTCTAAGCCAGACGGTATCGGGTAATCCTGAGTCGATGCCGGCAGGCTTGATGCACAGAAGTTCCAATTTCTTGATCTGACCAGTGCGCCGGAGACCGGCTTAAATCCATTGATCGTTCTCGACGGTACGCTCGCCCGTCGCGCCCTCGCCTGTGTTCACCACACCTCGTGGTTCGATCAGCAGCAGTTTCACTTCTGCATTTGCACTGGGCTTGTGCTCGACGCCTTTGGGCACTACTGTCATTTGACCGGCATGCAGCACGATTGAACCGTCGCCCGAAGGCCCGGTACGAAAATCGATACGCAACTCGCCTTCGAGCACAATAAACGTCTCGTCGGTATCGGCATGCCGGTGCCACAGGAACTCGCCTTCAACCTTCACGACCTTGAACTGATAGTCGTTCATTTCAGCGACGACGCGCGGTTGCCAGTGACCGTCGATCTGCGCAATCTTGCCGATCAGATCGATGGTCTGGCACTGGCCGCGCTCGGCAGGCGCGGCGATGTGGTTCGAAGATTGGGACATCGTTCTCTCCATTCAGGGGGCAATGCGCCGAGGGTACGCATGTTCCTTGCAGCCGTATTGAACGATCGTGGGTGTTTTCAACCGTGCGGGACGCCACCCGCGATCTGGCGCCAGCGCCCCGGCGTCAGCCCGAACGTCCTCGCGAAATGTCGCGTCATGTGGCTCTGGTCTGCAAAACCCGCGGCGACAGCGGCGTGAGCAAGCGTGGTGCCGGCAAGCAGCATGCGGCGTACCATATCGAGGCGCCGCATCGTCAGATAACGATACGGGCTCGTACCGTAGAACGAACGAAAGTCGTGCGAAAGGCTCCAGCGATCACGGCCCGTCGCCACTTCCAGTTCATCCAGCGTGACGACGCGCGTGCAGTTCGTGTGTAGAAAGTCGCGCGCGCGCCGCGCCGCGAAAAAGTCGCCTTTCAAGCCTCGTGGGGGCATGCCGGCAACGGCGGCAAGCGCGTGCGCCAGCTCGGCGAGCGCATCGCTCTGTTCGAGCGGATCGAGCGTAGCTCCGACATGCTGCAGCAACGTGGTGGTCGCAGCAGCAAGGCGCGGATCGGTCGTCACGCCGCCTTCGAGGAACGGCAGCGCGCGTCCGCCGAGCACGTCCTGAAAGAACGCGGGCTCGACGTAAATCATCCGGTACTGGAACCCTTCGTCGGTGCCCGCCTGACCGTCATGAGCCTCGTCGGGATGTAACACCATCGTATTGCCTGGCAGGCCGTTTCGCCGGGCGCGCCGATAAGTGAAACTCTGGACGCCGGCGAGCGTGCGGCCGATCGCATAGGTATCGTGGCGGTGCATGGCATACGCTTTGCCGTGAAACCGTGCTTCGATGCGCTCGACGCCATCTGTCGGCTCGGCGCACTTCACCCAGTCGGGGCGTGAGCGCGATGCTGATCGGTTCATGATGTGTGGCCTTGGATGGCATGAGATGTCGCTAAGCGGCGGGGGCACTCGGGCGCGGTACGGTGCTCAGCCGCTGCTCGAATTGTCGCATGAGACAGCCCACGCGCGACGACACGCTACGGTCGCCGTCGATCTATTTGACCATTGATCTGCCTGCGAGGTGCAACCCGCGCGGTAACCGCTAGAATTACGGTTTTAGCCTGAAATACGTCCATGTCTTTTGCCTCGCTTGGCCTGATCGATCCGTTGCTGCGTAACGTGCAGGATCTCAATTACCAGACGCCTACACCGGTGCAGGCCAAGGCGATTCCTGCCGTGCTCAGTGGCAAGGACGTCATGGCTGAGGCACAGACCGGCACTGGCAAAACGGCGGGCTTTGCGCTGCCGCTGTTGCAACGACTGGTGCAGCACGGCCCGGCGGTGTCGAGCAACCGTGCGCGCGTTCTTGTTCTGGTGCCCACGCGTGAATTGGCTGAACAACTGCTGCAAAGCTTTATCGCTTACGGCAAAGGCCTCGATCTGCGATTTCTGGCTGCCTACGGTGGAGTGAGTCTCAACCCGCAGATGATGAAGTTGCGCAAAGGCGTGGATGTGCTCGTCGCCACGCCGGGTCGTTTGCTGGATCTCAATCGCCAGAATGCAGTGCAGTTTGATCAAGTGCAAACGCTCGTGCTGGATGAAGCCGACCGCATGCTGGATCTGGGCTTTGCGCGCGAACTCAATGCCGTCTTTGCTGCCTTGCCCGCTCAGCGCCAGACCCTGCTCTTCTCCGCCACGTTTACCGATGACATCCGCGCCATGGCGGCGAGCGTTCTGCGCGGTCCGATCAATATCAGCGTCAGCCCGCCCAACGCCACGGCCAGCAAGATCAAGCAGTGGGTGGTGACGGTGGATAAAAAGAACAAGCCGGACCTGTTCATGCACCTTGTGGCCGAGAACCACTGGGATCACGCGCTGGTGTTCGTCAAAACCCGCAATGGCGTCGATTACCTGGCGGCCATGCTGGATGAAGCGGGCTATGCGGTCGACACCATCCACGGAGACAAACCCCAACCCGCGCGCTTGCGTGCGCTGGAGCGCTTCAAGACGGGCGAAGTCCAGATGCTGGTCGCGACCGATGTGGCTGCGCGCGGACTGGATATCGACGATTTGCCGCTGGTGATCAATGTCGATCTGCCGATCGTTGCGCAAGACTACGTGCATCGTATCGGCCGTACCGGCCGCGCGGGCGCCAGCGGCGTGGCGGTGTCCCTCGTATGTGCCGACGAAGCGCCGCAATTGGCCGCGATTGAAGCACTGATCCGGCAAACCCTGCGCCGTGAAGAAGCGCCGGGTTTTGAAGCCGAACACCGTGTGCCGCAAACCAGCGCGACGGGCCAGATCATCAAGAAACCTAAAAAGCCCAAGAAGCCCAAAGTGCCGTTGGCTGCGCCGGTTACGGTGCAGGCGCTCAGCAAAAAGCCGCGCACCAAACCCGCCGGCAAACCCGCTACGGGTTCGCGCAAACCCACCGGAAAACTCGCGGGTGGTCGCGGCAAACGCCGGTCCTGATTTCTACCTTATCGGAGCACCGCCAACAGGGACACGACCGCTACCGTGAAAAGGCAGCGAGGGCGGGTATGGGTCCCTGCGGACGGATCAATATGCAGCCCGCACGCAAGACATCGAGCGGGGCGCGTTGTCCTGCATTCACGAACTGGCCCGACGCAAGCAACGACGTCCGTCGCTACCTCAGGCCGGTTCGCCATCGTCAAATCTCCGAGAGCGACACGGGCGACTGGGTGGTGACGGCCTCACTCTCCACGGCTCGCCCATGCTTTGCGCCCGCGAGCAGAATCCCCAGCGCGGCCAGCACTGCCGGTATCGCGAGAATCATGAACAGTCCGGCATTGCTCCAACCCGCCGCGAGCAGCATGGCGCCACCGAGCGATCCCGCCACCGCCCCGATGCGGCCGATGCCGAGCGCCCACGCCACGCCGGTCGCGCGATTGGATGTCGGGTAATAGGCGGATGCAATCACGTTCGCGCAGACCTGCGAACCGCTCACGCAGAATCCTGTCACGAAGATGCCCAGCGCCAGCCATACCGCATCGCCGGCAATCGCCAGCGACGCTAGCGCGAACGCACCCACGACATAGGCTGCGGCGACCACTTTGTACGGATGGAACCGGTCGATCAGCACGCCCAGCACAATCGCACCCAGCACGCCGCCGCCTTGCAACAGTCCGGCAAATATCGACGCCTGCTTGAGCGTCAGGCCGCTGCGCTCCGCCAGGATCGGCAGCCAATTGATGAGCAGGTAAAGCAACAGCAAACTCATGAAGAATGCGAGCCAGAGCAGCAGCGTGCCGCGCCGGTAGTCGCGATGGAACAGTTGCACCACGGGCGACGACGGGAGGCGATCGTCGGCAGCGGTGTACTGCTGACCGGCCACAACCCGTTGCGGCGCGACGCGCGCCAGAATCGAGATGATCCGCGTCTGCGTGCCGCCTCGGATCGCCAAAAAGCGCACCGACTCCGGCAGCGTGAACCACAGCACCGGCACAAGCGCCAGCGGCAGCAGGCCGCCAACGGCGAGCAAGCCGCGCCAGCCGATCCCCGCCACGAGGTACGCCGTCACTACGCCGCCGAGCGCCGAGCCGAGCGAGAAGCCGCAGAACATCAGCGTGAGCAGAGTGCCGCGACGCCGCTCGGGACTGAACTCCGACGTCAGCGTGATCGCGTTGGGCATGGCACCGCCCAATCCTAGGCCGGTGAGGAAGCGAAGCGCGATCAGCCATTCGACGTTCGGCGCAAACGCCGCCCCTACGCTTGCCGCACCGAACCCCGCGACAGACAAGATCAAGACACGGCGGCGTCCGATACGGTCCGCCATCGGCCCGCTACAGAACGCGCCCACCATCAGTCCCAGCAGTCCGGCGCTGAACAGGGGGCCGAGCGAGACCATCGACAACTGCCATTCGGCGCGAATGTGAGGGGCGATAAAGCCGATGATCGCGATGTCGAACCCGTCCAAAGCCACGATCAGGAAGCACATCGCGCTGATCATGATCTGGAAGCGCGACACTGGGATCGCGTTGATGAAGTCCCGTACGTCCACTGACGTGTGCCGGGTGTCTTGCTTGTCCATGAAAGTGTCTCCTGTCTCGATGCGGCGATACGATGTCGCCCTTCATGTGGATGTGATGAATGAGGCTGGCAGCTATGCGGCGCGCCCGTGCACCGGGACGGCGGCATTGGTCTCTACTTGTGCGATGAACGCAGGATCTCGCCGACGAAGGTCTTCGTGACTGACGCGTCCCGTGCGCAGCATGTAGTCGTATGCAAAGCTCACGGGATCGAGGTGCATGCGCTGGCCAACGGACTCGTACCAGTCGAGGCTCCGTCTGGCGGCGTCCTGAAAGCGATCAGAGGCACCGCGACGGCTTTGCTCGAACGATGCGAACGCCGCTTGCACGTCATCCCGATGCGCCGACAGCGCTTCGAACAAGGCGATGGCATCCTGCATGGCCATGCGCGTGCCCGAGCCAAGCGAGAAGTGCACACTGCGCAGGGCGTCGCCAAGCAGAATCACGTTGCCGTGCGACCAGCGCGCATTGCTGACCACCCGTGCCTGAAACCAGTTCGACCGGTTGGTCAGCAACGAATGACCTTGCAGGTCGTCGGCAAAGATCTGCTCGCAGAACGCGCGGCTCTCGTCCTCGGCGGCGGTGTCGAGGCCGCAGCGCTGCCATGTCTCGGGATCGACCTCCACGAGGAACGTTGAGCGATCGGGACTGTATTGATATGCGTGCGCCATGAACACGCCGTGCGGCGTCTGACGGAAGATCAACGACACCGGGTGGAAGAGCTGCGACGTGCCGTACCACGCGAACTTGTTGCGTCGCTCGTCGAAGCTCGGCATGAAGTGTTCGGCCAGATGGGTGCGCACGTCGCTGTTCACGCCGTCGGCGGCGATGATCACGTCGGCGTCGGGGAGTTGGGCCGGATCGGTGACGTGGCTTTGATAGCGAACATCGACACCTGCTTGCGCGCAGGCTTGCTGTAGTACGCGCAGCATATCGATGCGGGACGTGCGCGAAAAGTGATTGTTGCTCAGGCGCACCGGCACGCTTTGATGCACGATCTCC
The DNA here is from genome assembly GCF_026802345.1 of Pandoraea sp. XJJ-1. Taxonomy (NCBI): domain Bacteria; kingdom Pseudomonadati; phylum Pseudomonadota; class Betaproteobacteria; order Burkholderiales; family Burkholderiaceae; genus Pandoraea; species Pandoraea sp. XJJ-1. The sequence continues at coordinate 3,226,903 of NZ_CP113827.1, read as the reverse complement.
ATGTAATCGCAGCGGGTATGGTGCGCGGTGAACTTGCGGAAGAATGCCTCGTCCGCCTCTTTCAGGAACGCAAGTGCAATGTCCGAGAAGACAACCCCCCAGCCATAAGTGGCATTGGCGGCGTTGCGCTCGTGCACGACGATCTCGTCGTGCGGATGACGCTGTTTCATCAACAGCGAGAAGTACAGGCCGGCAGGCCCGCCACCGATGACGGCGATTCTCATGATGGGCTCCTTGATTTTTGACTGGCGAAGATGGCGGGGGCGTCAGGCTATACGTGTCAGTGGTCGTGCGCTCGGCACGGCCAGCAGGGCACCGGCGTTGGGCACCTCAGGGGCCAGACCGAGGTGATCGAGCATCTGGCGCACCGTACTCACGGCGGTCGACGTCACGGGAAGGCCGAGCCGGTCCTGCGCGATCTGGATCGCAGGCAGCGACGGCATCTGCACGCAGGCGGACAGCACCACGACGTCTGCATTGGCCGTATTGAGCCGCTTGACGTCGTTGAGCAACTGCATGGGGTCGCGGCGTCCGACCTCAAGGTTGTCGGGAATTTCGAACGACAGAGCATCGAGCACCTCGATGCCCTCGTGCTCGATATACTCGACCACAGCTTGCGTGAGCGGCTTCATGTACGGGGCCATCAGCGCGATCTTGCGCGCGCCCAGCGTCTTCAACCCGGCGACGAGTGCACCGGCCGACGTCATGATGGCGGCTGTGCAGTGGTTCTCGCGGCTGACGCGGCGCAGGTCCTCCTCAACCTGGCGGTGGTAGCCCGGCCCCATCGCCATGATGGCCACGAGGCAAGCGGTACTCATGACATCCACACGCGCGTCGGCGAGTTCGGCGGCACAGCGCAGGCCCTCGGCGTTCATCGCCGCAAGTTCCTCTTTCACCACGCGATGCATGCGCATGCGGCTCGAATGGAAGGTGAAGCGCTCGGGCAGGACCTGTTCACGCGCGCGCAGCATGGCGGGAATCTCGGTCTCCATCGTGGTGTTGGAACTGGGCACGATCTGACCAATGCGAAATGGGGTAGGCGTCATAGGGTGATGTCTCCGGCGAGTGAGGGGGCTGCGGCGTGTTCGTTGCGGGCTCGGTATTGTTCGAGCGCCGCGCGCAGCACCGACGGCATCTCGATCGACTCGCGCGCGCCGCGCTGGATGCAGATCGGCGTGAGTCGTGCAATGAAGGCGATGTCGTTGTCGGCTTTGCGCGCCGTCATCAACAAGGTGAAGGTTCGGGTGCGAACTTCGGCGACTTCCACGGTGACGTCGAACGCGTCGTCCGGCCAGAGCGAGCGGTGGAAGTCGAATGTCAGCGCGCGGGTGGGGGTGCCGAATCCGTGTCGGTTCTTGACGGCCTGTGGTGTGCCGCCAAAGAGCGATCCATAGAACAATTCGGCGATGGAGATGACATAGTCGGAAAAGGTCGCCGTGTAGACGACGCCAGCCGGGTCGCACTCGCCCCATCGTACCTGACGGCGCACTACGAAGGGCTGCTCGCTCACCACGTATTCGGTGCTGATCATGCGTCCGCCTTTGCCGTCTGGGCGGTGGTGGTACGCGCGGTTTCGGTGGCAAGGCGTTCGGCGATGGCCGCCCGCAGCGATGCCTTGTCGACCTTGCCGACGCGGGTCACCGGAAATTCGTCGACCGTCTCGATACGCTCCGGGCACTTGAACTTCGCCAGCCCCTGGCCGATGAGAAACGCGGCGAGTTCGGTGACGGAAGGCGCGACATGTCCGGGGCGCAGGATGAGATAGACACAACCCCGCTCGCCGTAGATCGGGTCGGGCATGGCGACCAGCTTGGCGTCGGCAACGGCCGGATGATGGCTGACAAACGCTTCGACCTCTTCGCAGCCGATCTTCTCGCCACCGCGATTGATGTTGTCGCGCAGACGCCCTTCGAAGGCGAAGCAGCGCACGCCGTCGATGACCTTTTCCGTGACCATGTCGCCGGTGCGCACGAAACCGTCCGGCGTGAGCGTCTGCGCCGTTGCGTCGTGCGCCTTGTAGTAGCCGCGCAGGCTCGACGGTCCACGAAAGCAGAGTTCGCCTGCGGTACCTGCTTCGGCGGGCGTATCCGTGCCCGGAAACAGCACACGAATATCGTCGTCGTCGCACCCGGATAGCCCTTGCGTGTGGTGACGCAACGTCGCTGGCAGATGCGCGCCGGCCCCCATAAGCAGGCCTTCGGTCGTGCCGTAGAGGTTGAAGCACGGTACGCCGAGGTGGGCTTCAAGCGAGTCGGCGCGGCTCATCGTGCCGAAGAGTTGCAGCGACGAAAGATCGTGTTTGCCAACATCCTTGTACGCGATCATTTGCGGTGCGACTGGCCCGATGGAGAGGCCATGCGTGACGCGGTGCATCTCGATCAGCGTGAGCATGCGGGCGATGTCGACACGGGGCATCAGCACGGTCGTCATGCCGGTTGCCACGGTGGACGCAAGCACGTAGAGCTGGCCGGCGTTGTGCAGCAATGGCAGCGACCAGATCATGCGGCTGTGTTCGGACATGCCGATATGGCGCATCCATGTCAGCGAGTGACCGATGTACTCCGCATGAAAGCGTGGGATGATCTTCGGCACACCGGTCGTGCCGCCCGAGAGTTGGAAGCTCAGCACGTCCTCGCTACCGATGCGAAGGTTGCCCAGCACGTCGCGCGCGCGCTCGAGTGGCATCGCGTCGATAAGACGTTCGATGGCGTGATGGCCGGTGCCGGCACGATCATCCTGCTTCCCGCGCGCCACCAGCAGATGCTCCAGCGACGCGTGCCGCGCCATCATTTGACGGGCAAACCCGACGAGATCGAACGCGGAGAAATCCGCTTGCACGAAGTAGCCGCGCGCCTCGGACTGTGAAACCAGTTGGCCGATTTCCACTTCACGGTATTGCGGCACCGCACACACGGGAACGACGCCCGCCTTGTAGGCCCCCATCAGTGCGACGACGGTGTCGACGTTGGTGCCCATTTGGAAGACCGCTCGGTCGCCCGGGCGCAGGCCCAGTTCGATGAGCGCCGCACCAAGCCGTTCGCTGCGCGAGTCGAGTTCGACGAAGGTCAGCGTAGCCTCATCACTGAGGTAGGCCGAGCGTGCCGGGACACGCGCGGCGGTCGCCCGCAACGCGTCGCCGAGGGTGGTGTCGACCCAGGCGTTCGACGCGAAATAGCGCTGCGCCAGGTCCGGCGGACAGTACGTCACGCCGTCGATACGGTGATAAATACCGCTCATAGTGTCTCCTGCACGTTCCGGTGGCGACGTTATGCGCGCGGGGCGATCCGCACGATGTCGCGTTCATAGCTTTCGATTCGGCCGTCGAGGCCGCCCGTGAACAATCCGTACCAGACGGCGGGCTTCAGGCCCAGTGCGCGACGCTCGAAAGCAATCGGCACATCGCTGGAAATCACGGTGTAGTCGCCGCGGGCTTCGACCCGGCACGACGGCAACTGCCGTGCGGCTTCGGTCAGCGGCGCAAATTCGGGCACATTAAGGACGAAGATTTGCAGCGGTTGGCGGGGCTGTGGCGTTTGAGTCCTCATGACTGACGCTCCCCATGCAGACGTTGGCCGAGGCGCTGAGCCTTGCGTTGCCAAACGGTGTCGATGCAGGTGAAGGGGGCGCCTCCTGCGAGGGCTTCATCTTCGATTTCCATGGCGGCCTCGAGCGTGGCCGACGCGTCGCGCGCATCGATGCCTTCCAGCGCGCGCAGCTTGCGGGTGATCTCGATGAAGTAGCCGTTCGGGTCGCGAAAGTAAATCGACTCGATCACCTCGTGCGCCGTCTCGGTCGAGACTTCCACGCCACGCGCTTCCAGCCGGGTCTTCCAGGCCCGCAATGCCTCCGGGCTGTCGACCCGCCATGCGGTGTGCGTGGCGTCGAATACGTGGTCGTCGGGCAACGGTGCCCGGCCAGGTCGATTGGCGAGGGACACCGGTTCCTCACTGCCGAGATAGTAGAAGAAGGCGATCGTGCTGCCGTGGCCGCTATCGAAGAAGAAGTGCAGGAAGTCGGGGTGTGTTGCCGGCCCCCAGCCGCGGGCGGAAATCGTGTGAATCAGCGGCAGGCCGAGAATGTCACGATAGAACTCGACCGTTTGCCGCAGTCGCCAGGTCGGCCGCGCCGTGTGATCCACGCCGTGCAGACGCAAGGCGAGATCGGCTGCGGGGATGTCGTTCAACTTCATGTCGGGTCTCCCGAAGTTCGGTAGTGCATTGGGGGGGTAGGGGCAGGGCGTGTCATTGCGGGAAGGTCTCGCGCAGCCAGTCTTGCAGCAGGCGACCGGCGATGTAGCGTCCGGCTTCTTCGCCATCGGCCAGCGCGCGGCCGTGGTGGTCGCCGCGTACACGCCGGTGCGACTTCCGCGTCGAGCCGAGACTGGCGTAGATGTCGGCGATGACGCTGGGAAAGCAGGCCTGATCGCCCGTGTACTCGATGAGCAGCGTAGGCTGCACGATGGCCGATGCGGTTTTCGACAGCAAGGCGTTCGAGGACAACCCCGACCATGTGGAGAGCCACGCCTCGGGAGAGCAGACGCGGCCGAAACCGACCGAACCGTAGTTCGAGGTGAACGGATCGCTGCCCCAGAGTGAGCCGAAACGCCGGTCGGACGGGTCCAGCGTCAGATCGAAGCAGCGCAGGTCGGCGTCGGTTCGCCAGATCGTCATCACGGGCGTGTGCGCGGCTATGCGGCGCAGGCGTGCGTCGGTCCGATCCGAGTCGTGTTTGAGGCGCTCGCGTGCGCCTTGACGCGTCGCGATGAGATCGCGCGCCATGGCGTCGAGACGCGCCACACGAGCGGTTTGCGCGGCCCGGTAGCGCGCTACGAAGTCGGCGTTGTAACGTGTCGCGGGGGCGACCCCCGACTGCCGCGGCGAGAACCCGTTGGCAGGGTCGAACGGGTCGAGCGTCGGGTCGACGGATAGCGCATCCTGCTCGTTGGTCACCGACGGATCGATGCAGGTTTGCAGCAGGGCACCTTGTCCGGGGTGGGGGGCGACGAAAACCACACCGTCGATGGCCGGCATGTCGAGCGAAGCCAGTTTCGTCGGACGTCCGCCTGGTGTGCGCTCGATTCGCGCTTCCGGCGCCAGCCCGGATTGCTGCGCGTAGAGGGCGTAGAGGCCACTTCCGCCCGAGTTGCCGAGCAGGATGATGCGTTTGAACCCCGCCTCGCGCAGGAATCGCATGCTGGCGGCGACGTCGTAGAGCGCGAACTCATGTTCCAGCCGCATGTCGTTGCCGACGGATCGCGGGGCCTGTGTCCATGCGGCATAGCCGGCATTCACGATATCCGGGATCAGGTAATGACATGCCATGAACTCACGCGGATGCATGATGCAGACAACAGTATCGGGCGAACCTTCGGTATAGAGTGCGCCGCTCGTTGCCGCGCCGTCTGCCGTGCGAAGGACGACATTACGCGTCGTCGCGCCCAATGGCAGATCTCGCGGATTCCAGTCCGTGTTGAGAAATCCCGCCGTCGCGCCGTGACCGACGTTACGACCTTGCAGTTGTTGACTCATCTCCTCACCTCCTTTTTTACATATTAGTCCAGTTTTTTACGAATGAGTAAACATTCGTGTTGAAATTTGACGGAGATGTAAAAAAGTCTGGGGCGAAATGCTTGCGGGGCTTTGCGCTGCAAGGGAATTTGGTTATCGTTGGGGTTTTCTGACGCCTGCGTCAAAAGAGGAACTGAAGGTCGTCATGAGCAAAGCACAGACAAAGAGCGACGCGTTGCGGGAGAACATTCTGGAGGTCGCAACGCGGCTGTTTATCGAGCGGGGTTTCGACGGGACGAGCTTCAACGACATTGCGGATGTCGTGGGCGTGAGTCGTCCGGCGCTGTACTACTACTTCAAGAGCAAGGAAGCGATTCTCGAAGTGTTGACCACGGTGGTCACGCGCGCGGCGGGGGAGTTGGCCTCCGAGGCGTTACCGGAGGATTTGCGGCAACCGGCCGCGATGTTGCGGCATCTAGTGTTGCGGCATGCTCATCTGATCCTCACGCATCCGTTGCAATTTCGTGTGGTGGAGCGCAATGAGGACAACTTGCCGCTCAAGCAAAGGAAGCTCGCCGAGCAATCGCGGCGCGCGGTGCTTGAACAGTTCCGGCAGGCGATTGAGTTGGGTATCGAACGCGGTCAGTTTCGTATGATGGACGCCAAGGTCGCCGCGTTCTCGATCATCGGCATGTGCAACTGGACAGCCTGGTGGTTCACGCCGTCCGGCCCGCGCAAGGCTGACGAGATCGCGGAGCAGATTGCCGACATGGCGCTGCGCTCGGTCGAGCAAGATGCGGGGCGGCAGCTCAGCGAGCAAAGTGTGGCGGGCGTGTTGAAGCTATTGCGAGACGATATTGATTTGCTCGAGCGACATGTCAAGCCGTAAGTGAAGGGGACTACCAGCGAGCTATGTGACTCGATTCTGATGACCCGCAACGAAGTCGAACTTCATTGGCAGGAAAAAAAGCGCGACAGGACTTTTGATCGTTTCCCAATTCAGCTCGTCCGTAGCGACGCGGCGCCGAGCGCATCGGGCGGGGTGGTCGAGGCGTTGATGCAATGGGACATCGATCAGTGGATGCTCGAATCCATCGCCTTTCAAGTGCGTCGCCCTGTGTAATGGCTCATGGCCGGTGGCGCACACACGGGAAAGGCCGAAATCGGCTGTGGATTCAACCGGTCATTCGCAAGCGGCTCCATATGGCCTTGCGAGCGTCCGCTTAACGCGAAGGAACGGTCCTGTTTTCATCGTACATATTGGACTATGTTCCCCGCCGCCTCTCGAGCGCTACGCATTACACCAATGAGCGTGGCCGACGCAGCCCCGCACCACTCTCCGTAGCCAACCAACCACAAGCGTTCCTCGTTTCGGGCGTGCGTCCCATCTGTCCTTGGTAATCCGTCGCCGTCGCAGATCTGCAGCGGGTCAAGATGTCTGAGTGCGGGGCGGAACCCTGTGCACCAGATCACGACATCGACGCAGGAGTGCGTGCCGTTGCTCCACACGACGCCGTCTGCATCGAAGTGGTTGAACGGACGCATTGAGTGCAGAACGCCTCGCGCACGCGCGTCGCGTACAGGCGGAACCATGACGATGTCGCCCAAACCGCCCACCGGCGCCGTCATCGTGTGCCCATCGCGAAGCGCCTGCCATTTGGCTGTCGCGCGTTCGAACAAGACTCGGCCATCCACGTCATCTGGAAGAAAAGCGGGCTCCTGCAACGTCACCCACATAGCGTTGCAGACTGTCGATACCTCCGCCAGGATTTGCGCACCCGAGTTGCCGCCGCCCACCACCAGCACGTTTTTTCCGCGCAGATCGTCCGGGTTGCGATACTGCGCCGAATGCATTTGGCGACCTCGAAAGATCTCGCGTCCAGCGTAGTCTGGGATATAGGGTGCGCTCCACGTACCGGTCGCGCTCACCACTGCCTTAGCCAGCCATTCCCCACGATCAGTGGTAACCAGCAAGCCATTCTGTACACGTGAAACGGATTCGACATGAACGGGGCGCCGCACTGGGAAGTGATAACGATCCTCGTATCTCGCCAGATAGTCGATGACCTCGTTGCGCGTCGGGTACGTGTCTTGTGATACGGGCATCGGCCAGCCTGGCAGCGAACTCCATTGCGCCGGCGAAAACAGATGCAGCGAGTCCCAGGTATGTCGCCAGGCGCCTCCGGGGGCGCTCTGGTCATCCAGCACGATATGGTCGAGTCCCGCACGGCGCAGGAAGTAGGAGGTGGCAAGCCCGGCCTGGCCACCTCCGATGACTACGGCGTTAATGTCTGTAGGCATGCGTTTTCGTTCCATCTCCTGATTCGAATTTCAGCGGTGTCGCAGCCTATTGCGCTTCAGGGCGGTGGTCGGCGCACTACGTGGCCGCCCGCGACGTGATCACATGCTTGAGGCCGGCTGCCCCGACCGGTGCCTCGGCAAGCCACGGAATCAATGCGGTGCGCTGCGCCAGATTGTCCGCCACGCGGCGCACGAACGGCACCTCGCAAGTCCCTCGCTGACATAGCATCGGATCGGTCGTGCCGCTCGCCAGCAACGACTGGTTGATGACCCACGCGTATGGCGATATCCCGGCGCGCGCGAGGTCGGCGCGCAGGCGCTCCGCTTCGTGAACCGGCGTCGCTTCCGGCAACGTGACGATGAGGATTCGGCTGTAGTCCGGGTCGCGCAGGCGCGGCAGCAACTGACGGACCGACTCCGGCATGTCACCCTGTGTACGCATCACTTCGCGGTGATAGGCCTCGGCTGCATCGAGCAGCAGGATGGTGTGCCCGGTGGGCGCGGTGTCCAGAACCACAAAGCCGGATTTGCCTTGATCGACGGTACGCGCGAAGGCCCTGAAGATGGCGATCTCTTCGGTGCAGGGCGAGCGCAGATCTTCTTCGAGCATCGCCCGGCCGCCCGCGTCGAGATGCGATGCCGCTTTGCCCAGCACTTCCTCGGTGTACTGCTGCACTTCGCGCGCCGGGTCGATGCGGGTGACGCTCAGCCGAGGCACGACGCCATCGACGGTGGCGGCTACATGCGAGGCCGGGTCGGTGGTTGAGAGGATCACGTCGTGTCCACGGCCCGCCAGCGCGACGGCGATAGCTGCCGCTACGGTAGTCTTGCCCACGCCGCCTTTTCCCATCGTCATGATTACGCCGTGGCCCGTGGTTGCCAGCTCGTCGACGAGTCTCCCCAAGCCCGGCGGCAAGGCGGTTTCGGGCATCCGGCGCTCGGTCGGCATGCGCACGCGCTCGGGATGCGCCATGTCGCGCAGCGCGTCCAGGCCGACCGTGCCGCGCGGCAGAAACGGAGTGCGCGTCTGCGGCAAGCCAGCCAGTTCTCGCGGCATGTCGGCCAGCGCCTGCTGCGCACGCTGCGCCATGGCGGTCGCGATGGCGTCGTCACGCCGGTCCGTGGCAAAGAGCCCATTGATGGCCAGCACCTGGTTGTGAATGCCGAGTTCGGCCAGTTCGTGCCGCGTGCGATTCGCTTCGCGCAACGCCGCAACTTCCGGGCGACTCACCAGAACGACGGTGGTCTGCGCTGCGTTCGAGAGGCGTTCGACAGTCGCCGCGTACAGCGCCTTCTGTTTCTCTAGCCCGGCCAGTGGCCCGAGGCACGAGGCGCCCCCAGTCGACGACGAGATGAACTCGTTCCACGCCGACGGCAACGTCAACAAACGTAGCGTGTGGCCCGTCGGGGCGGTATCGAAAATCACGTGATCGAAATCGACCGTTGCCGCCGGGTCGCCGAGCAGTTTGGAGAATTCGTCGAAGGCCGCTATCTCGACCGTGCAGGCCCCGGAAAACTGTTCCTCCATGTTGCGGATCGCCGCGGCAGGCAAGACGCCGCGATACGGCCCGACCATGCGTTCCCGGTAGGCCTGCGCGGCGGCTTCGGGATCGATATTCAACGCGAACAGGCCCGCGGCGCCGGGCACTGCCGTCGGCAACTGACTCAGGCCGACGCCAAGTACCTCGTCGAGATTGGAGGCCGGATCCGTGCTGACGATGAGCACCCGCTTGCCGGCATCCGCTAGGGCGAGCCCCGTGGCACAGGAAAGCGATGTCTTGCCGACGCCGCCTTTTCCGGTGAAGAACAGATATCGGGTCTGCGTTTCAGGAAGGGACATGAGCGCCCCCTAGCAGCAGCCTGAACCCGGCGTGCAGCAGTTGCCGGCCTTGATGTGCGGCTTTTCCGCCGCAGTCGGCGCAATGCCGAGTTTCTGCGCGAGTTGCTGGCGGGACGGATACATGCCCGTCGATACGATGTGGCCGTCGATCACGAGGATCGGCAGCCGTTCCATACCGGCTTCCATTTCCTTGACCACCGCCGCGTTGGCGGCGAACGCTTGCGGCGCCTGGCCGAGGTTGTAGCGGGCCACGGTGACGCCGTGCGCGTCGACCCACTTCAGGTCAGCAGCGAATTGCGCCAGCACGGGGTCCACGTCCACACCGCAAACGCCTGTCGAGCAACACATGGCGGGATCAAACACTTCGAGTTTCTTCATGGCAGGCACCTTGGAGCCATCGGGATTCAGCGGTTTCCACAAGCACGGGTGCGTCTGCGGGCAGAGATGAGTGAATTCGGGCAGAGCGCGGATCGCTTCGGGAATGTGGTTTCGCTCGATGCGAATGAACCCGCGCCGTGCAAAGAATGTGTGGGCGGATTCGTCGTTCAGAATAAGGTACAGCGCGCGCAGCGATCGCGTTTGCGCTAGCGCAATAGAAGCGTCGATAAGGCGACTACCGAGACCGGACGCGCGCAGCCGCGGGTGAACAGCGACCGAACGCAGCAGGGCCGCCATGCCGGCTTGTTCCAGTCCCGCCACCCCGACAATCCCGGCGTCGCGCACGGCGACGTGGAAGCCGTCGAGGCTTTGCGTCGTGAGGTCGCTGGCGGGTAGCCCACAGGTGTCCAGCAACGCGCGGATGGCATCGAAGTCGGTGGCGGCTGCCGGGCGAATTTCGTCATCACGTGTGCTCATGCCGATGCTCCTCTACGGTCATTGCCGGGACATCACGGACATGTCTGTCGGAGGGTGATGCATCGCGCCCGGATCGTGTCCAGCTATCGCATCGTGCCCATAATCGCACAACTGGGGCATCGAACCCGTCGTGCAGCGCGGCGACGAGGCGCACCTTCCGCAGCGAATTTGCCCCAGTGCTTCCTGCAATAGCCCCGGGCGTCGGCGCTCGGGTTCGACAGAGCATCCAGCGCAAACGGGTTGATACGGCCGCTTGGCGCGCTGCCGGCGCCATACGTGTCTTGACATACGTCAAGAAGGCCACGACTGCCTCTGCCATCATAGAAGGCCGTCAACGCGGAAACAGAACCGCACGGGTGCCCAGGGATCCGGACAAGCCTGTAGTGTCATCTGAACCTGAAGAAAGGCGGGACGGTCCTTAACACCCTCGTACCGGGACTGCATTGGCCGGCATCATCTTCCGTATTACCTGATTCCGCGTCATTCCTTTGAGGAGCAAGGTCATGAGCAACGTTGAAGTGGTCCTATGCAGCCCTGTGCGTACGGCGATCGGCACCTACGCCGGGACACTCAAGGACGTGCCAGCGCCGACGCTTGGCGCTGCCGTTATCCGCGAAAGCCTCGGGCGCGCTGGATTGGCCGCCGACAAGGTCCATTCGCTGGTCATGGGCAATGTGATTCAGGCCGGCGTAAAAATGAATCCGGCGCGGCAGGCGGGCATCGGCGGGGGATTGCCGGTCGACGTTCCGGCGCTTACGGTCAACCGCGTCTGTGGGTCGGGAGCGCAGGCCATCGTCAGTGCGGCCACCGAAATCTGGGCCGGCATGATCGAGTGCGCGATCGCAGGTGGCATGGAAAACATGGATCGCAGCCCCTATCTGCTACCGCAAGGGCGCTGGGGCGCTCGAATGGGCGACGTGACGTTGTTCGACAGCATGCTGCTCGACGGGCTCAATGACGCCTTCAGCGGTCAGCATTCAGGCTGGCACACTGAGGATCTCGTAGCAAAGTGTGGCATCTCTCGTGAAGACCAGGACCGTTGGGCGCTGCGATCTCAACAGCGCTTCGCGCAGGCTCAGGCAGCTGGACGCTTCGATGCTGAAATCGTGCCGTTGGAGGTGCCAGGTCGCAAAGGCCCAACGGTGTTCGACCGCGACGAGCACAATCGGCCGGATACCAGCGCCGAATCGCTTGCCGGGCTCAAGCCGGCCTTTCGCAAGGACGGGACGATTACCGCAGGCAACGCGCCCGGCCTGAACAGCGGCGCGGCTGCGATGGTCGTCGCCGAGCGGGGCTGGGCCGAACGCAATGGCCTGACACCAATGGCCCGGCTGGTCAGTTATGGCGTGGGAGCGGTGGAGCCGGGTTTCTTCGGGCTGGGCCCGATCCCCGCCGTGCGACAGGCTATTGCGCGCGCCGGCTGGTCTATATCCGACGTGGATCGCGTAGAAATCAACGAGGCGTTCGCGGCCATCGCACTGGCGTGTCTGCGCGAGCTGGGCTTTGCGGAAGACGTTGTAAATGTAGAGGGTGGCGCGATTGCTCATGGACATCCGATCGGTGCGAGCGGCGCTGTGCTGACTACGCGACTGTTACATCAGATGCAGCGTGGCGGCGGTCGGCGCGGGATCGTGACGCTTTGCATTGGCGGAGGACAGGGCATCGCGCTGGCACTCGAACTGCTGTGAACGCTCGTAGCGGTTGCGCGCGCAAGCCATGACTCGTTGAAGCGGTGAACCTGCGAGACAAACTGAAAACATCGCTCCGTAAGCGGAAAGCGGATGTCTTTCTGCGGGCCGACTTCGCGCAAATGGGGAGCGAGGCACAACTTAGCCGCGCGCTGCGGGAGTTGGTTGACGAGGGCACGATCGTCAAGTTAGGCGTCGGGGTGTACGCCAAGGCCAAACCTAGTGTCCTGTCCGGCAAACCAATCCCCGTGCGTCCGATCGAAGTCTTGGCACCGCAGGCGCTCAAGAGGCTTGGCGTTAGGGCATACCCAAGCAGAATGGTCGCCGCTTACAACGCTGGTGACACCACTCAGTTGCCAACGAGTGCTGTCGTCAATACGGGGAATCGCCGCATCGCCCGCAAGCTGGGGTTTGGTCGGCAATTCATTCAGTATGAGAGCGATGTCGGAATCGCCAATTGAGCGTATCGGCGCATCGGTCACGGGAAAATATCTCGGCGGCGCCCATCACGCCAAATGCGGATGCTCCGCAATGAACTGCCGTAATGCCGCATCGATTCTCGTCTGCCAACCACTACCCGACGCCTTGAAGTAATCGACAACCTCCGGCGACAGCCGAATGTTGATTCGCTCCTTGGTGACCTCGGCCTTGGGTCGACCGCGAGGCTTGAGCAGTTTCTCGGCAGCTTCCTTGCCAACAATCCCCGGCAATACCTCACGAGCAGGTTGCGCCTTAGCGAAGTCCTTCTTCGTCCATTCCGGATTCTGCGAATCCTGACGCATCTGCTTCTTGATCTTGGCGTCCTCAGCCGGTGTAGGGAGGACGGTTCCGGGCTTAAGTTTCGGCATAGCGTTTCACCTCTCGCGAATTCGCCTTGCGCAAGCTGATGACGTGTATTTTTTTTGCGCGAGGCGTGAAGGCCAATGCGAAAAGCCGGTCACCGATGTACCCGAAGGCCGGGTAGCGTCTTTCGCCATAGTCGACTCGAACATCCTCTTCGATCACCGCGCTGTCCCACTCGAAGTCCTGGGCCATCGTGAACGGCAAACCCCGTTCCTGCACATTCCGGTCACTTTTCGTCGGGTCGAAACTGATATCCATGGGCATTTATTGTGCGCACAAAAATTCTCGCCCATCAACTATTTTTTGTGGCGACAATAAATAGGGAAGTTTCCCGATGGCGTGCCGCCAATTCCCTCCAAATCCTGCTCCGCAAAGCTCTACGCGTTCTTTGACGACCCGCCAGCTGATCAAACCAATCAACACCCGCCAGTATTTGGATTGGCGTGTCCGGAGCACTGTGGTCGCCTTGCGCGCTGCCGGAAAGGCGATCAAAGGCACCGAAGGGCAGGTGCGGGCGAACCGGGAGAAGGCAGTGTTCTCACATATCTGGAACAAGGCCCGAGAATGGGGCTACATAGACCAGCCTAACCCGTGCGCGGGCATCAAGGGATATCGCGAGCGCCCGCGCGACGTGTACATCGAGGACGACGAATATCGCGTCATCCATGAGCACGCTCGTCAGCCATTACGTGATGCCATGGACTTGGCCTATCTGACCGGTCAGCGTCCCTCCGACGTTCTCAAAATGAGTGAGCGCGATTTATCGGATGGCTGCCTGGTAATCCAACAGGGAAAAACGAAAGCGAAGCTCCGTAATCGTGTGGCCGGGCGGCTTAAGGCAACCCTTGATCGGATTTTTCAACAGAAAATCGGCCATAATCCACGGAGCTTTTTCCTGGTAGTGAACGAGCGCGGTCGAAGGGTCGGCCTTAAGTCGATTCAATCGATGTTTGTGGAGGCTCGTCTGGCGGCTGGGTTGCCCGATCCGAAGAAGTACCAATTTCGTGATTTGAGGGCGAAAGCGGGTACGGACAAAGCCGAGGACGTTGGTGACATACGCGCCGCGCAGAAGCAACTCGGGCATACAAGCGTCACGACTACCGAGCGCTATATGCGGAACCGTCGGGGCGCTAAGATTGAGCCGACGCGATGATTCTTGGTTCCAACGCCTGATATCGACCCGTTGCGGTCTTTCATCTGAACAGAATTTGGACGGCCGCTTTCGAGCGTGAAGCGGTCGTCCCTTTCCCGTACCGACGCAGCAACACTTCCAGGCTCTTAGCGTTTTTCCACGTTGTTAGTCGAGCGGATCAGCGAAAGAAATTGATCAAACGAGCCAGACGCTTGCTCAAGAGCCTCACTCACATCGGACATCGGTCGCATAAGCTTATAACGGTGCTGCATTCCGCGTCCTTTCCAAGTCACTTCTTCTAGTACTTTGCAGTCGATCAACCCTGGTAGCACTTCATCGAAAAAACGAGGCGCAGCTACATTTCCAAGTCTCATGCGGATGACATCTTCGTCGATTTGCGTAGTCCGGAGGAATATTCTCAAAAAACGCTCGAGCAATTTTAGATTTTGATCGGGAGTTTCGAGCGAAGCGTCCTCTGGGGTGGGGGCATCTAAAATATTCGCCCCGGCCCGGCACAACCACGCATCGATTTGCAATGGTTCAAAACTGTATTCGTCATCAGGCAGCAACACGACGGAGTCGATCCGACACGAAATAAACTCACAGCTTTCAAACGGACGGAGCCTTACGTCTAATTCAAGGCGCTCGAACTCGCAATCCTGAAAGCGAATGTCGCTATAGTTGCCGTTTGTCGTCGCCGTCGGCTGGAAATGGCAGGAGCGAAACGTCAAGCCAGCCAAACTGCGGCCGGCAAGGGCATCAGGGGAAAAGAACATCGAATCAAGAGTGAAGGTGCCCCCGCCTTCCGATATGCATTCGGCGATTCGAAGTGTCAATACTCCGCAGTTCTCTTTGCAAAATGAGAAGCCAGCCTCCGATGAGTTAATCTGAGCCAAAGCATCAGCTACGCATCGTACGTCCGCTTTATGGCGCAACAAATATTGAACCGCTTGTTCAACAGTGGCGTTAGACAGGAGATTGATAGACAAGAACGCCTGTAGATCAGATCGAACTGCTTGGGCGAGCAACCGTCCCAAGCTCTCTCCCACGTAAAAATTCTGAAAATCCTCGTGATCAAAGGCAAGTGAAACTGCTTTGGATGCGTCAGCGATAAGCAATGAGTGCTGTTTTAACCGCTCCTTGATTTGGCGTGTAACGAGCGCACTTTTCTTCTTACTTTCGGCAAAGATATCCGAAAGAACATCCAATACGTCGTAACGAAGCGAAGTAGTCGAAGACTGCCACATTTCTTGTGCAATCAGAGAGAGAAGTTCATGATGTTCGTCGATCGACAACAACGGTTCCATGACATCGCCGGCTACTCTGGATAACCATTTTTCCGATGCCTCTCGTTTTACTATCGCATCGACAAAGGTAAAAAAATAGTCGTGCGGATTCGTGCCTAGCAGTTCAGCCAAGGCTGCTCGATCACCTTGCTCGGACGTGACATCGAACAATCTTCGCACCAGCACAGCTCGGGTCAATAGCGGATGGTCGGCACCGAGACGCGCTGCCACCGTTTCATAGGTCGATCCTGGATCGTCGGCATTCCGGAGTCGCCCGTACTCGCAGAATCGCCTCTTGTCCCAACGGGCAATACCAAGTCGCGCGAATGACGCGGAGCGGTCGCCAATCGCATCAAGAAGTCTGGCTTGCGTCTTGAAACTGAGGTATTCAAAAAACGCCTTGCGTGCGGAAATAAATACCGTACCCGATGAGTTGAGCGACTGCACGAGGTTTCCTAGCGCAGAAACCGCCTCGTTCTTCGTTCCTTCGACGAGCATTTCCTCGTAGCCGTCGAATGCTGGAATGACTGCTCCCATTCGAACCAGCTCGATGAATGCATCGAAATACAAATAATTAAAACGCAGCTTGTTCACCAGTGCAGCGATGACGGCGTCATCAAACGTTAGAAAAGTGCGCCCGCCGAGCGGGATGGGTACTATGAGAGAACCAACCTTCTTCGCTTTAAATCGCTGTGCCTGCTGACACGCGGCACGGTTTATTACGGTGGTTTTACCCTCCCCTGCATCTGATGTCACGTATAAGACGGAAGTGGCACCAGGTAGAGTGTTCGTAGCCTGGCCCAAAAGTGTCTCAACGACGTCAGTTATAACCAGGTCCGCATTGT
The DNA here is from genome assembly GCF_026802345.1 of Pandoraea sp. XJJ-1. Lineage (NCBI taxonomy): Bacteria > Pseudomonadati > Pseudomonadota > Betaproteobacteria > Burkholderiales > Burkholderiaceae > Pandoraea > Pandoraea sp. XJJ-1. The sequence goes on along the minus strand of NZ_CP113827.1, from coordinate 3,210,606 downwards.
CTGCGCTGGAGATATCCGAGGACAGCGAACCTGCTGGCACTACGAAAGGTGAGCGTGCCGCAGTCTCCGCAGAAACGTTATTGCTTGCGATTATGCGATCAGCAAGTTGCGGTAAGCGCGCCACTCGGTTAAGGAGCCATACCCGCGCGGGATATTGTTCGTCGTTTTCGACGACTTGGAGAGACTGCTCTGGACCATTCGAATATTTGATCGAGACGTCAATCAAGTCGTCTCTTATTTGAGCCACGACCTTCCCAAGCCTGACGTCGACGTCCGACGGTTCATCGGCGAAGGCGGCAAGAATTCGCTTAAACTGATTGATATCCATATCCCGTTCTTATACGCTCATTTGTTTATAGCCACGACCGAGTTGATTGGGTATCGTTCTAATCAAATGGCCCTGGGTGCGCCACCCGTGCTTAGTGTGGACGTGAATCACAGAACACCCGGCGCGGAGCGCCAATAGCACTCCTGGCCACATGTCTGTATCCGATGACACTACGACTATGTCCCTCGCTTTGGCCAGGTGAACACTTTGCGCCATATCTGCGACAATCAGGGTGTCGACCATTTTTTGCTCATCGCGAACGAGCAAGTCACCTAGTTTCATTGCACAGCTCGAATTTCCGCATGCGGAACCGTGTCCGATGCTTGCAAACGCGCCGAATCCGCAGCTCCCTGCGTTGGTACAGTGTTGCCAAGGATGCGCTTTCGTCCTGAACTTTCTGAGATCCCGATCAAGGACAAGCGTCTCCTCTAACGGTGAAGTTGCGCCAATTGGCTTGTCTGCAAGTTCGACATTTAGGCGCAAACTAAAATTCGCTCCCTCGTGCTGACCGGTGAAAACGCCAGGCGAATTCTGCCGTATATCGGGGATCAAGCGCTGCGCGAGCCTTGTCAAATTTGCTTTGGAACGCCATCCTCCGTACAGACGAACAGTAACTGCGGCGTATCGGACAAGCACGGACGTCGGCAGTAGCGAGACGATCATGCGCGCCAGGTTCACAGATCCAGCGCTGGTATGCGCTGTTTGAACATTGTCGTAGTCGACGAACACTGTAAGATCAGCCACGTTTCCCCTTTGTTTTTTCCGTCCGCAGCGTTCGAATTGTAATACGAAGAATCGGGCTCAATTGCGTCAATAGGTGATCTACCGAAATTCGGCATGCGCACGTCCGCTTTTGAACGAGGAACCGACAGCTGAGTGTCCTTTCTTAGGCGAAGGCGAACGGCCGTTTCTGGCCGATATACGTCTGACGTGACTGGCACATATCAATCCGGAACGGTCTTTCGGCATGTCGAAGCACCAACGGCTCTTTACGAAGTCAAGCGGACTTCCATCGCAGGAAGGCTACTGGGGGATCGTCGCATTTTTATCGACATGGGCTCGGGTCGGGGCCTTCGTCTGCACCCTAGCGAATTTCCGAAGGTGGTGCGTCGAGCAATCGCGTCGGTCCGCGGGTCCTCGCCCCTTGTATACGGCTGGATAACGTGTACCATCGTTGTACGAAGAAACCCGACCACGAGTATCAAGCTTGAGCGCGAGGGACGCTAGATGAATAAAAAGAAGAGCGCGAAGCGAAAATCCAAATATCGCGACTACAACTACAGTGGCCTAAGCGGGCATAAACGGGACGGGACTAAGCTTCGTCCACCGTTTATGCAAATGGACAAGGTACAAATGTCATCGTGGGCGGATGATCATCTGCCGCCGATGCTGTGGGCTGCACTGATATGCGCAGTTTTACCACGCAAGCAATATCTAGGCTGCTTTCGTGTGATCTTGGAAAACGCCGCGGAGTGGTTCGCCGAAGGCGGAGTCGCCTTTGAGGCGCCGCCGCAGAATCCAAACTCAGAAGATGCGGTGTATTTTTCTACTATCCTCGATCATGAGGCGCTGGCAAAGCTACCCGACGAGCAGTTTGAAATTTTCCTCCGGATTCCACTTCGACATCCTTTGGGGTACGCGGCGCTAAGACCTCTCGCTCTGCTGGATTCGATTCCGAGAATCGATCGATGGCGTCATCTGCTAGACGTTAAACCTGAATCAGCCGACTGGGAGACTCTCGCTAGAGCGATCGGTCAAACCATCGACCACCAGTCGGAGGCTTCGACAGATGTCCGATGGTTCAAGGTAATGTTTGCAATTTTAGCTGATCGAGTTCGATTCGGACCAGCCTTCGAAGAACGCATTCGAGAGTTCTTTGAATTTCCGAACAGAGGAGATATGCGCTCGGTTCGGCCCTCCATCCGGTCTATGGAAATGACCTTCCGTCGCAAACCGGGTGCGAAGTGGGTTAGTGATTTCTGGCAAGAGTGCTCAGATAAGACAGTCTGTCTCGATCCGACCGATCCGGCACAAGAGAGATTGGCACCTACTGCCCTTGAGCGCACTAACGTATTATCGGCCCGCCAGGACGTGCTCAATCGATTCATGGAATGTCGAACGAGTGTCAGAACTGACAGCCGACTCGATTCCTCCTTCGGATTAGTGTTTTACGCGCTGGCAATCCTCGATGAGATCGGCGGCGGTCAGTGTCATGAAGGCATACTCGGAAGGCTTGGCTTGCGTGCGCTGGTAGAGGCGTATGTCACACTCCGTTACCTTTGCCAAAAAGACGATGAAAAACTCTGGTCTGGATGGCGCGTATTCGGCGCCGGCCAAGCAAAGCTCGCTTTCCTGAAAGTGCAAGAGGTAGTAGGCGATCTACCGAATTTTATTGACGAAGATGCTTTGTATCAGATCGCGAACGAAGACAGGTGGCAAGAATATCTTGACATTGATATCGGCCACTGGGCGAGAGCAAATCTTCGGACCTTGGCGGACCAGTGCGGCGCCAAGGACATTTATGACAAGTATTATTCTTGGTCATCTACCTTCGTTCACTCTCACTGGGGTGCTGTGAGGGATACGAACTATATTACATGTCAGAATCCTTTGCATCGCTTGCACCGAATTCCTCGTGTTGTCCATCGCCGTCTAACGTCGATGGAGAGTGACGCTGTAATCATCGTCAATGACATGCTTCAGTTACTTGCCGTTTTGTATCCCGCATCCCAGCCTATGGGCCAAATAACAATATCTTCTGCGAGAAGGCAAGAAGTTGACTTACCGGAATGACCGGAAACTGAGGGTACTGCGGCCGCTCAAACGGCAGGTATCCCCGCTAGCTGAATGGCGGGTTGTGGCCGAAAGCCGCCACCAATTGGACCAAACCGCACTCGCCGGAGCCTTATCCAAGCGACGCGTCACACGGTGCGATTTCCTGCTTTTGCGGAGCACCCTCAGAATTTTTGCGGAGCATCACCCACAAAAGTCAGCAACCACTACCGGGAAAACCAAGGAAAAACTGGCGGAGGCGGTGAGATTCGAACTCACGGAAGGGTTACCCCTTCGCTGGTTTTCAAGACCAGTCCATTAAACCACTCTGGCACGCCTCCGAGGCGTTGCGCACGACCGGGTGTCGTGGCAGGGGAGGTCGTCTGGTGCGACGACTTGGGATGCGTGCGGTCCGGGAAAATCGGCGTCGGAACCCCGGCGCAGACCGGTACCGCACGGCAGCCGGCATTATACCCGCTCATCCCGCCGTGTGAAGCCTTCATTCCACCCAAATCGCCTCACACCCCGCCCAAACGCTCACGCTTCCCCCGTCCCCCTCTTGTTTTGTGCCCGTCCGGCATGCATCATGCTTGAAGACGTACGGTGAACGCCCCTCGCGTTACCGTGCGAGGCCTGACATGACCGGAGACACTCATGGATGCCGACACCTCCCGCGATTCCGCCCAAGAGACGTCAAATGACGCCAGCGGCGAGCGCGCGACCGACACGCCGACGGCCAACGCCTTCACCTGGCAGATTCCGATCCTGTTCAACATCGGTGTCGACGTTTGCGACAAGTGGGCCGATGGCACCAACCGGCTCGCCCTCATCCACGAAAGCGCCGACGGCTCGCACGTGCGACTCACGTTCGATGTCCTGAAACAACTCTCGAATCAGCTCGCCAACGAATGGCGCGCCCACGGCGTCAAGGCCGGCGACCGCGTCGGCATCTTCCTGCCGCAATCGCCCGCCACCCTCGTTGCCCACGTCGCCGCCTACAAGCTCGGCGCCATCGCCGTCCCGCTCTTCACCCTCTTTGGCCCCGAGGCGCTCGCCTATCGTCTGCAAAACTCCGGCGCCGCCGTGCTCGTGACCGACCTCGCGAGCGTTGCGAAGATCGACGACATTCGCGCCGAACTGCCCGACCTGCGCCTCGTATATGTCGTCCACGACGACCTCCCCGAAGCCCATCATCACGTCGCCGACGACCAGGACTGGGGCGTCGCCGAAGATGGCCTGCTCGCGCTCTGGCCCGCCATTGCATCGCGCGACACCCATTTCGAACCCGTCCAAACCCGCGCCGACGCCCCCGCGCTGATCATCTACACCTCCGGCACCACCGGCAAACCCAAAGGCGCACTGCATGCGCACCGGGTACTGCTCGGCCACTTGCCCGGCGTCGAGACGTCGCACAACGGCTTTCCGCAAGACGGCGACCTGATCTGGACCCCTGCCGACTGGGCCTGGATCGGCGGACTGCTGGACGTTCTGCTCCCCGCGCTGCATCACGGCGTGCCCGTGCTCTCGCGACGCTTCGAGAAGTTTGATCCGGTCGCCGCGTTCGATCTGATGGCCCGCCACGGCGTGCGCAATACCTTCCTGCCGCCCACCGCGCTCAAGATGCTGCGCACCGTCCCGTCGCCGCGCGAACACTGGCCGCTGCAACTTCGTTCCGTCGCCAGCGGTGGCGAGTCACTCGGCCCCGAACTGCTGGCCTGGGGGCGCGAGCACCTCGGTGTCGATATCAATGAGTTCTACGGGCAGACGGAGTGCAATATGGTCGTCTCGTCATGCGCGGCTGAATTTCCGGCGCTGCCCGGCGCTATCGGACGCGCTGTTCGCGGGCATGACGTGACCATCGTCGACGACGACGGCACGCCGCTGCCGGTGGGCGCCGTCGGCAACATCGCGATTGCAAGACCCAACCCGGTCATGTTCCTCGGCTACTGGCATAACCCGGAAGCCACGATGGACAAGTATCGCGGCGACTTCCTGCTCACGGGGGACTCGGGATTCGTCGATGCGCAGGGCTACATCACGTTCACCGGACGCTCGGACGATGTGATCACCAGCGCCGGATACCGTATCGGCCCCGGGCCCATCGAAGACTGCTTGATCCGACATCCGTCGGTGCAGTTCGCCGCTGTCATCGGTGAGCCGGATGAACTCCGCACGGAGATCGTCAAGGCCTTCGTCGTGCTGCGCGAGGGGTATGAGCCGTCCGCCGCACTGGCCAAGGAAATTCAGGATTTCGTGAAGCACCGTCTGGCAGCCCACGAGTACCCGCGCAAGGTGGTGTTCCTGCCGGAATTGCCAATGACCGTCACCGGCAAGATCATCCGCAAGGCGCTGCGCGAGATGGGCACCGTGCTGGGGTAACGCAGCGGTGCCAGGCCGTCACTTCGTGTCGCGCTCGAGGAACATTCCCTGAAGGTCGTTCAGGAAGCGCTGCCCCAGCTCGGTTGGGGCGATGCGCAGCGGGTCGTCGACGAGCAACCCCTTCTCGACACCGGCCGCCAGCGCCTTGGCAAGCCGTGCCATCGGCAACCCGGTGCGATCGGCGAACAGCTCGCTCTTCACGCCTTCGGTCAGCCGCAAGGCGTTGAGCATGAACTCGAACGGCAAATCACGCACGTCGACCTCGTTTTCCTCCTGCACCGCGTTGCCAGCCGCAGCCGCGTCCATGAAGCGCTGCGGATGCTTGTGGCGGATCTGTCTCAGCACCCGGTGCGGGAACGAAATCTTGCTGTGCGCGCCGGCGCCGATGCCGAGATAGTCGCCAAACTCCCAATAATTGAGGTTGTGCTTGGCGCGTCGGTGCGGTTGCGCATAGGCCGACACCTCGTAGTGTCCATACCCGGCCAGCGCGGTGCGCTCGGCAATCCAGTCCTGCATGTCGGCGGCCGTGTCGTCGTCGGGCACGGTGGGCGGGTATTTGTGGAACTGTGTGTTCGGCTCCAGCGTGAGGTGATACAGCGACAAGTGCGGCGGCGCGAACGACAACGCCGTCTCCACATCCTGCTGGCACTGCGCCAAGGTCTGGTTCGGCAACGCGAACATCAGATCGAGGTTGAAGTTGTCAAAGTTCGCCTGGGCGATCTCGATGGCATGACGCGCTTCGTCGCCATCGTGAATGCGCCCGAGCGCCTTCAGATGCTCGCTATTGAAGCTCTGAATGCCGATCGACAAACGATTGATGCCGCTTGCGCGGAAGCTGCGGAACTTGTCCGCCTCGAACGTGCCGGGGTTCGCTTCCATGGTGATTTCGGCATCGGCGTCGAGCGGCAGCAGCGCGCGCAGATCCGAGAGCAGGCGGTCCAGACCGGCGGCCGACAGCAGGCTCGGCGTGCCGCCCCCGATGAACACTGTGTGCACGGGACGACCCCACACCAGCGGCAACGCCTGCTCCAGATCCTGACGCAATGCATCGAGATAAGCTTGCTCGGGGAACGCTTGCGCGCCCCCGTCGCCACGCCACTCATGCGAGTTGAAGTCGCAATACGGACACTTGCGCACGCACCACGGAAAGTGCACGTACAACGACATCGGCGGCAGCGCCGGCAGACTGATCTTGCCGGGTCGCAGGAAGTTCTGCACGGGCAACTCGGATTGACTCATGCCGTTCACGCCTCCCGGCCCAGCTTTTCCAACAACACGCGCAGCGCGCGCGCCCGATGGCTGTGCGCATTCTTCACAGCGGGATCGAGTTCGGCCGCCGTCTGATTCAACGCGCGGATGAGAAAGTGCGGATCGTAGCCGAAGCCATGCGCGCCGCGCGGCGTGTCGATAATTTCGCCATCCCAGCGGCCTTCGGCAATGATCGGCTGCGGATCTTCGGCGTGACGCACCAGCACGAGCGCGGCGAAGTAGTATGCGTCGCGATAACCGGGGGTGTCGGCGTGCGGCGCGAGTTGCTCGATCAAGTGGCGATTGTTCGCGGCATCCGATTTCTCGCGTCCGGCGCGTGCCGCGTAGCGCGCGGAATACACGCCCGGCGCGCCGCCGAGGATCGGCACGCACAGACCGGAGTCGTCCGCCAGCGCCGGCAGCCCCGTCGCGGCCGACGCATGACGCGCCTTCGCCAGCGCATTCTCGACGAAGGTCACATGGGGCTCGTCGGCTTCGGACACGCCGAGCATTCCCTGCGGTACCAGCTCGATGCCGAGCGGCGCGAACAATGACGCGAACTCGCGCAACTTGCCCGGGTTGTTCGACGCCAGCACGATCTTCTGCATGCCCATCCTCAGACTCCGAGCGCGCGCTTCTGGGCGTCGATCAACTGACGAATGCCGGCGTCCGCCAGATCGAGCAGCACGTTGCTTTGCGCACGGGTGAACGGCGCGCCTTCGGCCGTACCCTGAATTTCCACGAAGCCGCCCTCGCTCGTCATGATGACGTTCATGTCGGTGTCGCACGCGGAATCTTCGACGTAGTTCAGATCGAGCACCGGAGCGCCCTGATACAGCCCGACCGAGACGGCGGCGACGTGCGCGCGAATGGGCGACGTTTCGAGTTTGCCGTCGGCGAGGAGTTTCGAGACCGCGTCGTGGGCAGCGACGAAGGCGCCGGTGATCGAGGCGCAACGCGTGCCGCCGTCGGCCTGGATGACGTCGCAATCGATCTGGATGGTGCGCGGGCCGAAGGCCTCGAGGTCGAACACGGCGCGCAGCGAGCGGCCGATCAGACGCTGGATCTCCTGTGTGCGTCCGCTCTGCTTGCCGCGCGCGGCCTCACGATCGCCGCGGGTGTGCGTGGCGCGCGGCAACATGCCGTACTCGGCCGTGAGCCAACCCTGGCCGGAGTCGCGCAGGAAGCCCGGGACTTTCTCTTCCACGCTGGCGGTGCAGATGACCTTGGTATCGCCGCATTCGATCAGCACCGAACCTTCGGCGTAGCGGGTGTATTGGCGGGTGATGCGCACGGGGCGCAATGCGTCGTGCGCACGGCCGTCCGGGCGGGGAATTTGCGTCATGAGTGAGTGTCCTGCAAGGTGAATGGGTGCGGCAATACCCGAATGGTATCGCTAAACGCCGCAAGCTTGGCGGCGCGGCCCGGCAGCGCGGGCCGATTCGGGAGCACAGTGCTGGAAAGTGCGATAATCGCGTTTCATCCATGCATGCGAATCCGGTTGCTGCATTGCCTCGCGACAATACTGCCGCGCGGCTGTGGTTCCGGTCACCCCGATGAAAGACAATAATATTTTCAGTATGACCGGCTACGCCAGCGTCACGCGCGACATTGCGCATGCCGATGGTGCCGCAGGCGCGAGCGTGTCGGTCGAATTACGTACGGTCAACTCGCGTTTCCTCGATCTGGCATTCCGTATGCCCGAAGAGGCGCGTGCCTGCGAACCGGTACTGCGCGAAGCGCTCACCGGCAAGCTCTCGCGCGGCAAAGTCGACATCCGTATCAACGTGCAGCGCCCCGAGAATGGCACGAACGGTGCCCTCAATCTCGATGCCGTCAAACAGCTCGCCGATCTTGAACGGCAAGTGCTCGCGTGCTTCCCGGATGCCGAGCGCATGCGCACCGGTGAGATCCTGCGCTGGCCGGGCGTGCTCGGCGAAGAGTCGGTCACGGCCGACGCGCTGCGCGATGCCGTGATCGACGCCGGACGTGCCGCCATTGGCGACCTCGTCGACGTGCGCAAGCGCGAAGGCGCTCAGCTCAAGGCAAGCCTCATCGAGCGCATCGAGTTCATGGAGAAGATCCTCGTGGGCCTGCAGCCGATGGTGCCGGAGCTGATCGCACGTCATCAACAGAAGATCGTCGACCGACTTCTGGAAGCGCTGGGTCTTGTGGTGCCGGAAGGTTCCGCCGCGCCGAGCAAGGACGAAATCGCCGAGCGCATTCGTCAGGAAGTCACGATTTACGGTGTGCGCATCGACGTCGCGGAAGAACTTACCCGACTCGACGCCCACCTGAAGGAAACCCGCCATATCCTCGACAAGGGGGGCTTGGTGGGCAAACGGCTGGACTTCATGATGCAGGAGCTCAATCGCGAAGCGAACACGCTCGGCTCGAAGGCCGCCTCGAAGGAACTCGCCGATGCCTCGATGGCGCTCAAGCTGTACATCGAGCAGATGCGCGAGCAAGTGCAGAATCTGGAGTAAGCCGCATGTCCGCGTCATCGCCAATCCCGCAAGCTACCCTGCACGCCGAGTATCCCGGCAATCTGTTCATGGTGGTCGCCCCCTCGGGGGCGGGCAAGTCCACGCTCGTCAACGCGCTGCTCGCGCAGGACGCCGACATCTGCCTGTCGATCTCCAGCACCACGCGCGCGCCGCGTCCGAACGAGGAAGAGGGCGTGCATTACCACTTCATTTCGGTCGAGCAGTTCCTGGCAAGCCGGAAGGCCGGCGAGTTCCTGGAAAGCGCCGAAGTGCACGGCAACTATTACGGCACGTCGCGCGTATGGATCGAGGACCAGATGCGTGAAGGTCGTGACGTGTTGCTGGAAATCGACTGGCAAGGCGCACAGCAGGTGCGCAAGCGCTTTTCGAACGCGGTTGGGATCTTCATCCTGCCGCCGTCCATCGCGGCGCTCGAGGAGCGCTTGAAGAAGCGTGGGACGGACGAGCCTAATGTCATTGCGCGTCGTCTGTTGGCGGCCGGCGGCGAAATCGCCCACGCGCCCGAAGCGGATTTCATCATCATCAACGACGAATTCCAGCGCGCGCTCGATCAACTGCAATCGGTGTTCACCGCCGTGCGTCTGCGCTTCGCGTCGCAGTATGCGCGGCACCGAACCTTGTTCACCGACCTGGACATTCACGCACCGAACGATCCCTCGTAACACCCTCGCATTCGCCGAGCGCGCTGGCGTTTTTCGCGAGCGTGCCGCGGCTGCGATAGAATACGCCTCATATCAAGAAGGAAACTCCTTATGGCCCGAATTACCGTTGAAGATTGCCTGAAACGTATCCCCAATCGCTTTGAGCTGGCGCTCGCCGCGACGTACCGCGCGCGCCAGTTGGCGCAAGGTCACACGCCGAAGCTCGAGAACAACAAAGACAAGCCGACCGTTGTCGCGCTGCGCGAAATCGCGGCGGGTCAGGTGGGTGTCGAGATGCTCAAGAAAGTGCCGCTCTGATCGGGAGACAGCACTGATGCGATGTGACGTTCCGGGCCGCTCGACGATGCAGGTACACGTATGAGTCATGCAAAATCACCGGCCGCGTCCATCGCTGCGGATGAACCCAAAGCGGGGGAGCCGAAGCCCGAGCGTAAAAAGAAAAAGGGCGAAAGCGCCACGCGGCAGTACATTGACGCGCTGCTCGAGCAGTCGTATCGGCACCTCTTCGGTCCGACGGCGACGCCAGAGCAGCCGCGCAAGCATGAGGTCGTCTCGATCGCCCGTCTGAAGGGCATGCTTGGGGAGTACCTCAAGGAGAGCGACCTCGCGCAAATCAAGGAAGCTTTCCAGTTCAGCGACGAAGCCCACCTGGGCCAGTATCGCCAGAGCGGACAACCCTACATTACCCATCCCGTCGCCGTTGCCGAGATCTGTGCCGAGTGGAAGCTCGACGCGCAGTCGATCATGGCCGCCTTGTTGCACGACGTGATGGAAGACCAGGGCGTGACCAAGGCCGAACTCGCCGAGCGATTCGGCCCGAAGGTCGCGGAACTGGTCGATGGTCTGTCGAAACTCGACAAGATGGAGTTCAGCAGCCGCGAAGAGGCGCAAGCCGAGAGTTTCCGCAAGATGCTGCTGGCGATGGCGCGCGACGTTCGTGTCATTCTCGTCAAGCTTGCGGACCGGCTGCACAACATGCGCACGCTGGGCGTCACGTCGACGGAGAAGCAGCGCCGTGTGGCGCGCGAGACGCTCGATATCTACGCGCCCATCGCGCACCGCCTGGGCCTGAACAATACTTACCGCGAGCTGCAGGATCTGAGCTTCGCGAATTACCATCCGCGTCGCTACGCCGTGCTCGACAAGGCCGTGAAGGCCGCGCGCGGCAACCGGCGCGAAGTGGTCGGCAAGATTCTCGACGCCGTCGAGAAGGCGCTCACGGAAGGTGAGGTAAGTGCCGACGTTTTCGGTCGCGAGAAGACGCTCTTCAGCATCTACAACAAGATGCAGGAGAAGCAATTGTCGTTCTCGCAGGTGCTCGACGTGTACGGCTTCCGCGTCGTCGTCGAGTCCAATGCGCAGTGCTACCTCGCGCTCGGCGTATTGCACGCGCTCTACAAGCCGGTGCCGGGCAAGTTCAAGGACTACATTGCGATCCCGAAGGTCAACGGCTATCAGTCGCTGCATACGACGCTCGTCGGCCCCTTCGGCACCCCGATCGAATTCCAGATTCGTACGCGCCGCATGCATGAAATTGCGGAAGCGGGCGTCGCCGCTCACTGGCTATACAAGAATGGCGGCGCGGATATGAACGATGTGCAGAAGCACGCGCATCGTTGGCTGCAATCGCTGCTCGACATCCAGAGCGAGACCGGCGATTCGACCGAATTCCTCGAACACGTCAAGATCGACCTGTTCCCCGACGCCGTCTACGTCTTCACGCCGAAGGCGCGCATCATGGCGCTGCCGCGCGGTGCCACGGCGCTCGACTTCGCGTATTCGGTCCACAGCGACCTGGGCAATCAGTGTGTCGCCGTCAAGATCAACAACGAACTGCTGCCGCTGCGCACCGAACTGAAGAACGGCGACATCGTGGAAGTCATCACGGCGCCGTATTCGAAGCCGAACCCCGTCTGGCTTGGGTTCGTGCGTACCGGCAAGGCGCGCTCGGCGATTCGCCATTACCTCAAGACGATGCGCTTCGCCGAGTCGGTGCAACTGGGCGAACGGCTGGTGGAGCAAGCGCTCAAGGGCTACGGCCTGACAATGAGCGAAATTTCGCCGGAGACCTGGGACAAGCTCGCGCAGTGGACGGGCAACAAGGATCAAGAGGATATCTTCGCGGACATTGGTCTGGGCCGTCGGGTCGCGGCGGTCATGGCCAAGCGCCTCGCGGTGCTCTCGTCGGGCAAGGAAAGCGAGAACGACACCGACAGCCCGGACGATCCGGACTCCCCGCGTAACGGCGACGAGACGGTCGGGCCGCCGGTGCTCATTACTGGCACGGAAGGCATGTCGGTGCAGTTCTCGGCGTGCTGCCGCCCGATTCCCGGCGACGCGATCATGGGGTATATCGGCATCGGGCTGGGTATGGCGATCCACACGACCGATTGCCCGGTCGCGCGTCGCATTCACCGCAAGGACCGAACCCGCTGGATCGATGTGGCGTGGTCCCCGCAGCCGGGGCGTCTGTTCGATGTGGGCATCAAGGTGCTCGTGCGTCACAATCGCGGCGTGTTTTCGCGAGTGGCGGCCGACATTACCGCCTCGGACGCGAACATCGTGCACATTGGCATGGATGAAGTGGTGCCGGACGAATCGGCAACGCTGCGCTTCCTCATTCAGGTGAGCGACCGCGTGCATCTGGCCAACGTCATGCGCCGCATCCGCGTGAATCCGGATGTGATGCGCGTGGCGCGCGAGCGACCGAGCGAGCGCCATCAGGAAGAGCTGCACGCCAATCACGCCATGCGCATCACGCGCGAACGCGGCGACTACTGACGCGCGGGCCGGTGCCCCCGTCGAACGGGCGCGCGCCGGCACACACCGCCTGGATGGCCTGATTCGCTAGCCGTCCGACGGCGGGTAGTGCACGTCCAGTATCTCGATCTGTTCGAGCCCGGCCGGCGTGCGCAGCGGCACGGTGTCGCCCACTTTCGCTTTGGTGATCGCGCGGGCCATCGGCGAAATCCAGCTCACATATCCCCGGTCGAGATCGACTTCGTCGATGCCGACGATCCTGATCGTGTGCTCGTCGCCCTTGCCGTCGGCATAGGTCACTTGGGCCCCGAAAAACACCTGATCGACGTTCTCCTGACGCCGCGTATCGACCACCTCGGCGTTATCGAGACGTCGCGTAAGAAAGCGGATACGCCGATCGATCTCGCGCAAGCGCCGCTTGCCGTAGATGTAATCGCCGTTCTCCGAGCGGTCGCCGTTGGACGCCGCCCACGACACGATCTTCACCACCTCGGGGCGTTGATTGTCGATGAGGTCGAGCAATTCGTTCTTCAGACGTTGATAGCCCGTCGGCGTGATGTAGTTCTTGGTGCCCGCGGGAATGTCCGGGGTGCCGGCGTCGAGATCGTCATCGTCGTCGCCACTGTCTTCCTTGACAAAGGCTTTGTTCATAAGTCGATGCACGCGCTGCGCGCGTGTGGGGAGCGTTTCGGGATCCCTGCATTATAGGAGCGATGCGCATCGTCCATGGGCGCAGGCGCGAAAAGCCGCTCGGCAATCATGCACAGGTGTCATGGAGCGAGCCGGCAATGTCCTCTACAATCGGTTCACATTCGCCCCATTGCCCATCCGAACGCAGGAGAGCTGCACCATGACCGATTCCACCAGCCCCTTCCTCGCCGTGCTCAAGCCGCACCTGAGCGACATCGGCGCCTTTACCGTGCAGCGCAGTCTGCCCAGTCTGCCGTTCAAGACGGTCGGGCCGTTCATTTTCTTCGACCACATGGGGCCGGCCACGCTGTCGCCGGGCCAGGGCATGGACGTTCGTCCGCACCCGCACATTGGGCTGGCGACGGTCACGTATCTGTTCGACGGCGAGATCTGGCATCGCGACAGTCTTGGCAGCGATCAGCGTATCACCCCGGGCGCGGTGAACTGGATGACGGCGGGGCGCGGCATCGTTCATTCCGAACGCACGCCGCACGATGTGCGCGAGCGCGGCGGCGACGTTCACGGGATTCAGACGTGGGTGGCCCTGCCGCAGGCCGACGAGGAAACCGAGCCGTCGTTTGCGCATCACGAGGCGTCGTCGCTGCCGGACATCTTCCTGCCCGGCGTGCATATGCGCCTGATTCTCGGCCAGGCGTTTGGCCAGACGGCGCCGGTGAAGGTGTTTTCGCCGATCTTTTATCTGGCTGTCGATATGGCGCCGTGCTCGGCGTTCGTGCTGCCGCCCGAGTATGCGGAGCGCGCCGTGTACACCGTGCAGGGCGAGGTGACGGTGAACGACGAGGTGCTGCCCGAACATCGTATGGGCGTGCTCGCTCAGGGCGCGGATATGCGTATTGTGGCAGGCGACCAACCGGCGCGATTGATGCTGCTCGGCGGCGCGCCGCTCGACGGCGATCGGTTCATCTTCTGGAACTTCGTATCGTCGAGTCGCGAGCGCATCGAACAGGCCAAGGCCGCCTGGACGGCCCAGCAGATGGGCACGGTGCCCGGCGAGACGGAGTGGATTCCGCTGCCGGAGCGAAAGCCGTCGGCTAACTAAGCTTCGTTGGCGTGCCTCGACGCCGGTTGCCGAAACGCTCGGCCACCGACGTTTTTATTCGGGGACGTGGGCGCTGGTGGGCAATGCCGCACGGCCCACCTCACGCGCTCAGCACGATGACCGAGCACCGGCGGTCTTCCAGCAGACGGTGCGAGACGGCGCCGAAGTTGAGGCGGTCGCCGAAGCGGGGTTGCACGCCGAGCACCAGCAGATTGTGTTTGCCGTGATGGATCTGGTGCAGCACGGCTTCGTCGACCTTGCCGCCGGCGAGCAGACGGGTGCGAAGCTTCACACCGTTGCGCCTGGCCAGCGCATGCAGGTTCTCCATCATGGCGGCTTCGGCGGCATCAGGCTTCAGTACGCGTGGGCGCCAGCGCCGATGCAGCATGCCGGGCGCAACCCGCGCGGACACGTGGAGCGCCGTGACGGGCGCGTTCGCCGCGCGCGCCAGCGTGATCGCGAGTTCGGCCGCGTGCCGCGAGTAGTCGGTGCCCGATACGGGCACGAGGATGTTGAGCGGCGCATCGGGCTTGCGCGCATGCTCGCCGTGGGCCAGCACAATGCCGATCGCGCCATCGAACGCCTTGGTGAGCGGCAGCACGCCCGTGGGCAAGGGCAGCGGCGGGACGTCGGAATCCGTCTCCTCGCCCGGGGCGTCGAATCCGGCGATCACGAAGCCGTAGCCCTTGGCGATTTCGTCGGAAATGCGATTGGCTTCGTGGCTGCGGTCGGGTTGCAATGCTTCCTGCTCGCGCGCCGCGTCCGACGGATCGCTCGCCACGAACGCGCCTGTCACGGTCGCGTTGCTCACGCGCTTGTCGTCGTGCGCTTCACCCACCGGTTCATGTTTCGGGGCGCCATGATCGTTCGACGCGTCTGCCGATGGCACCTTGCCGGCGCTCTCCTTGACAGGCCCATGCGGCAAATCCGGCGTCTTCTGCGGCGCCTTGCCCGTGCGCTCGCGCAGCACCAGACGCGCCGCCTCGCGCGCCTTGTCGGCGCCTGAATCGTCTTCGACCCCCGGTGTGCCGGGCGCGCGTGGCGCCGCCAGTGTGGCGGCCGCGAGCGCGATATCGTAGGCGTCGCGCCCGTCGCTTTCGCCGTCGGCCGCGTGGGCGGGTGTGTCCTGGCCGGCTGGCTTGTCCGAGGCTTCAGAGGGCTCGCGGGTGTCACGCGCCGCCGCGCCGTCGTTCGTCTTGGTGGGCGATGGGGCGAGTACGGTCGTCAGTGTGCCGCGCACGCCGGCCGTCAGCCCGGCGATCCATGCGGCGAAGCGCCCGTTGGCGCTGCCGTCCACGGCGGCCAGAATCCGTTCGACGTTCGGCAGGAAGTCCTTCTCCTCGGCCGCCTCTTTCTCGAGCCGCGCTTTCTCCTGCGCCGAGAGCGGAATGCGCACGAGTGCCCGTCGCAGCACAGGCGGCATGATGAGTGTGGTGATCAGCGCCATGACGACGACCATGGTGAACAGGTCCTGGCTGAGCACGCCCAGCGAAAGCCCGATGCTCGCCACGATGATCTCGGTGGAGCCGCGCGCGTTCATGCCGGTCGCGAGTGCCAGCGCTTCGGCCGACGACATGCCGCCCAGGCGCGCGCCAGCGAAGCCGCCGGTGAATTTGCCCACGCTCGCGATCAGGATCAATCCGGCGACCAGACCGAGCATGCGCCAGTCGAGCAGGATCGTCAGATCCACCGACAGGCCCGCAACCCCGAAGAACACCGGCGCGAAGAGCGCAACGATCAACCCGCGCAGCTGTGCCTCGATCTGTTCGGTGAGAATTGGCGACTGCCCAATCATGACGCCGGCCATGAACGCGCCCAGGGCGGTATGCACACCGAGCTTGTCGGTGGCGAGCGCCAGCACGAAGGTGATGACGAGAATCGCGCTGAGCGCGGGCATCTCGGCGGTGAAGCGATCATTGGTCCAGCGAATGGCGACGGCCACGGCACGTTTGCCCACGGTGAAGCACAGCACGATGAACAGCAACGTGCCCCCCAGGCTGATCGACAGATGGCCGAGATCGATCGAGCCGCTCGCCCCCAGGCCGGCGATGGCAGCGATGACGATCCAGCCGGTGGTATCGTCGAGAATGGCGGCCGCCAGGATGATCTGGCCGATGTTGCGGCGCAGATAGTCGACTTCGCGAATGACCGTCGCCACGACT
The DNA here is from genome assembly GCF_026802345.1 of Pandoraea sp. XJJ-1. Classification (NCBI taxonomy): domain Bacteria; kingdom Pseudomonadati; phylum Pseudomonadota; class Betaproteobacteria; order Burkholderiales; family Burkholderiaceae; genus Pandoraea; species Pandoraea sp. XJJ-1. The sequence continues at coordinate 3,194,038 of NZ_CP113827.1, read as the reverse complement.
TTGACGGACGAGATCGACAGCGCGGTGCCGAGGAAGAGGGAGGTGACCAGCCGGGCCTCGGGATGCGGCAGGAGATCGTCGGGTAGATGCCAGCCAAGCGCAAAGCCGCAGGCGAAGGGGACCACCATGCCGCCGGCCGACGCGAAGATGGCCATTCGCTTCATGCGGCGAACGAGGCCCAGATCGGTTTCCAGCCCGGTGGACAGCAGCAGTAGCAGTACGCCCAGTTCGGCGACGGCGTCGAGCATCCTTTTCTGCGCTTCGGTATCGGGAAAGACGGCGTGCTGCCAGGCGGGCATCAGGGCGCCGAAGACGGACGGGCCGAGCAGCACGCCGGCCAGCAACTGCCCCATGACCGCCGGCTGGCGCAGGCGCTGCATGACCTCGCCCAGCAATCTGCCGACAAGGACCAAGAGGAGTAGTTGGGTGAAGAAAATTGCCGTGCCATGGCCTGCGTGCATGTGCCTCCCTGCAAGTCGTCCGACAGGTGGGACGACGCACGGCCGGGTCGGGAACCCGGCGCGCGCATGCGCGTCCGTACCGATTTGCCCAGTTTTGCGATTACCATGCATACCATGCGTCAAGCGGGCGGCTGCATTCGATGAGTGACGGCCACCGTCCACGCAATTTACCACGCTCGATAGGACCTATGATCGATACCCATCTCGCCAGTTTCGATGCCGACGTGCTGGCCGTCTCGCATCAAGTGCCGGTGCTCGCCGATTTTTGGGCGCCGTGGTGCGGCCCGTGCAACGTGCTTGGACCGTTGCTGGAAAAGCTGGAAGCCGAAGCGCAGGGTCGCATTCGTCTCGTGAAGATCAACGCCGATGAGAACGCGCAGCTTTGCGCGGAGTATGGCGTGCGCAGCCTGCCGACGGTGGTCGCCTTCGTCGACGGCGAGCCGGTCGACCAGTTCGTGGGCGCCTTGCCCGAGGGGCAGTTGCGCGCGTTCATCGATCGGATCGTGCCGAATCCGGCGGAGATGGCGCGCCGCGTGGCGCGCGAGGCGTTGACGGCGGGCAAGCCCGAGGTCGCGCGCGACGCATTGCAGGCCGCGCTGGCGCTGGACCCCGCGCATGACGAGGTGCGTCTCGATCTGGTCGACGTGCTGCTCGGCATGGGCGAGGTCGACGGCGCGCGCGCGGAGCTGACGCTGCTCTCGCCGCGCACGGCGGCCAGTGGCGACGCTCGCATCGCCGCGCTGAACACGCGCATTGCCGCCGCCGAGCAGGCGAGTCATCTGCCGCCCGCGCAGGCGCTGCTTGCGCGCGTGCAAGCGGATCCTGACAATCTGCAGGCGCGGCTCGATCTTGCCAACCGCTATCTGGCGGATCGCACCTACGAACCGGCATTGCAGGCGTTGCTGGACATCGTGCAGCGCGACCGCGCGTTTGGCGACGACGCCGCACGCAAGTCGATGCTGGCCATCTTCGATGCGCTCTCGGAGACGGACCCGGCCACGGTGGCCGCGTGGCGCCGCAAGCTGAGCGCGGCGCTCAATTGAGCCCCCTTTGTTGACATTTTCTCCTCACGCTGATGACTGCTCCCGCTCTGATCACTTTCGCACCCGCCCAGGCGGGTGAAGCCATCTTCGACCACCCCGCGCAAGCGCGTCGCCTCGAAGGCAATCCGCAACGGGTGACGCGACCGTTCTACACGGACGCGCTGGGCGAGTTCGATTGCGGCGAATGGACGTGCGAACCCGGCGCGTGGCGCATTGCCTTTGGTCCGCATCGTCAGGAATATTTTTCGGTGATCGAAGGACGTATTCGCATCAGCGACCTCGACGGCAACGCGTCGGAGTTCGGGCCGGGGGACGCCTGTGTGATTCCGGCAGGCTTCGAGGGCGTATTCGAGGTTGTCGAACCGGTGCGCAAACACTTCGTGATGTTCGAGCGCAAGGCGCAATCATGACGCGCCTCATTTTTTTCTGCGGTCACGCCGGGGCGGGCAAGACGACGCTGGCGAAGCGCCTGATCGGCCCGCTGATTGCGCGCAGTGGGGAAGCGTTTTGTCTGCTCGATAAAGACACGCTTTATGGTGCTTACAGTGCTTCGGTGATGGGCGCGTTGACGGGCAATCCGAATGACCGCGACAGTCCAGTGTATTTGCAGACGTTGCGCGACCCCGAGTACGCGGGACTGCTGGACACGGCGCGCGAGAATCTGCGTCTCGGGGTGAACGTGCTGGTGGTCGGACCGTTCTCGCGCGAGTTGCGCGAAGGGCGGTTGTTCGATCGCGCGTGGCTGGGTGTCGATGACGACGTGGGCGTGCATGTGGTCTGGGTCGAGCTCGGCGAGGCCGATGCGAAGGCGCGCATCGTGAGCCGAGGCAATCCGAACGACGCTTATAAGCTGGCGCATTGGGACGATTACCGGCTGCGCCGGTTCTCGCCGTCCACCGAGGCGTTCCCGCAGCTTGCGCGCTACGACAATACCGCGCCGACGGCGGAAGACGACGAGCGTCTGCTGCAAACGTTGCTGGTGCAGACTCGCTGATATTCGAAATACGTTCCTAGGGAATTGTCCGAAAAGGGATTCCCGCGAGGAAGATCGGGGCAGGGCGTTGCTAAGGTACGGACACTTTTCGCTCTGTCCCCGCCTCGATCATGTTCCTGCCACCTTGCTGGTTGTCATCGTCTGCGGCCCGTGTCGCAGGTATTCTGCGTTCATTCCTGTACCCATTCCTGCGCTGGGTGCTGACGGCGGCGGCCGGGCTGGCGCTCGTCATCCCGGCGGTGGCCCCCGCAGGCGAGCCGCCAGTGCCCGGGCTACCGCGGGTGAGCACGGCGGCGATCCCGTGGTCGATAGCGGACTCGGCCGCGGCGTCGGGCGACGGCACGGCGGTGCTCGCCGAGATTACCGAAGCGTCCCCGACGATGGCACGCATTCGCGAACGCGGACGCATCGTGCTGGGCTATCGGCAAACGGCGGTTCCATTTTCTTATGTGGATGCGCAGGATCAGCCAATGGGGCTGGCGTGGGCGCTGTGCCAACGCGTTGTGCAAGCGTTGCAACGCGAGATGGCGATGCCCGACCTGCGCATTACCCCCGTGCGCGTGATCGAGCAGATGCGCGGACCGCTGATCAAGGGGGATGCCATCGACATCGATTGCGCGCCGTCGACCGTCACGGCCACGCGCGAGCGACAGGTGGCCTTCAGTCTGCCGTATTACGCCGCGAATGTCCGCCTCATGGTTCGGCAGGGCGCCGGGATTCGTTCGATCGACGATATGCGAGGATTGCGGCTGGCCGTGGTGCAAGGCACGACCGCCGAGCGGCTGGTGCGCGCCCGGCACGCGCGGGCAGGCTTTCAGCTCTTGATGGCGCGCGACTACGACGACGCGTTTCGTATGCTGCGCGAGCATCGCGCCCAAGCGCTCGCGCTCGACGACGTGCTGCTCGAAGGCCTGCGCGCCACCAGCAAGTCGCCTGACGCTTTCCGTATCGTCGGACCACCGCTGGCGACTCAGCCCGAGCACTACGCCCTCGCGCTGCCCAAGGACGATCCGGCGTTCAAGACGCGTGTCGATGCCGCACTCGCGGACATCTTCCGCAGCGACGGCATGCGGCAACTCCAACGCGAGTCGCTTCAGACCGCCGTGCCGCCTTTTGGGCATGTCCTCCGGGTCGTCCCGTCGCCCGACGTGCTCGCGATTTGGGAAGCCGGGGCGCGTTACGGGGTAAGCGCTGACGGCATCACCCACGCCCCGGAGCACGACACCTCCGCTGCGTCTTCCTCCCCACGCGGCTGACTCGCCTCCGGAATCCACTCGCGCCCCGTCCCTCAAGACGCGATATCGCCCCTCCTCGACGGACCGGGGCCCCTTTCCGCCTCTCAGACATAAACCCAACTCGCTGCAGAAAGGGGCCCCGGTCCGTCTCTTCCCCGCCCGCGATCACGGCGAGTCGATGTTGACGCTGAAAACCGGCCGCGCCAAAGCCTTCGCCCTGGACGACGTGCTGCTCGCCGGTCTGCGCGCCACCGCGCGCAAGCCAGGCGACTTTGTCATTGTCGGTGGGCTTTTTGTATTGTCGGGGCGCTGTTTTTACGCGTTGTTTACACCCCGTTTATCCCTTTTATCTCCGTCTTTACGCGTCGATCCGTATCGTTCAAGGCACGGCTGGCATGCGCATGCAAGGGCGCGTCGCGTCCGTGGCGTGCCAGCCGCCACACGATAGGGAGTTGTCATGGACTGGCTATATCTCGGCGTCATCGCGGTGTTTGCTGCCTCGACCGTCGGCTTTGTCGCGTTTTGCGCGTCGGTAGGAGGGCAGCAATGACCGCCATGTATTGGCTGAGCGGCGGACTCACGATCGCGCTGCTCGCTTATCTCGTCTACGCGCTCTTCAAGCCGGAGGATCTGGCATGACGCTCAACGCCTGGATTCAGCTCGGCGTTTTCCTCGTCGTGCTGCTGGTGCTGGCACGCCCGCTCGGCCGCTTCATGGCCGACGTGCTCGCCGGCGAATCTCGCGTGAACCGCTGGTTCGCGCCCATGGAACGCGCGCTCTACCGCCTGTGTGGCATCGATCCCGAAAAGGAAATGCACTGGCGCGCGTACGCGATCGCGCTCGTCGGCTTCAACGCGCTCGGCGCCTTGGCCGTCTACGCCCTGCAACGCTGGCAAGTCTGGCTGCCGTTCAATCCGCAAGGGTTGGGGGCCGTTACCCCGGACTCGTCGATGAATACGGCCGTGAGCTTTGTGTCCAATACCAACTGGCAAGGCTACAGCGGTGAGTCGACCATGAGCTATCTCACGCAGATGCTCGGTCTGGCGGTACAGAACTTCATGTCGGCTGCCACCGGCATTGCCGTGGTGGTCGCACTCATTCGCGGCTTTGCCCGTCACACGGCACAGACGATCGGCAACTTCTGGGTCGATATGACCCGCATTACGCTCTACATTCTGGTGCCGCTTTCGGTCTTGCTGGCAGCGGCTTTCATGAGTCAGGGCGTGATTCAGAACTTCAGCGCTTATCAGGATGTCACCACGCTGCAAGCCACGCATTACGACAATCCGGTGCTTGGCCCGGACGGTCAGCCGAAGCTCGACGCCGCCGGCAAGCCGGTGACAACGCCCGCCGTGACGCAGACGCAAACCCTGCCGATGGGCCCGGTCGCCTCGCAGGAAGCGATCAAGATGCTCGGCACGAACGGTGGCGGCTTCTTCAATGCGAATTCGGCGCACCCGTTCGAAAACCCGACGCCGCTGTCGAACTTCCTTCAGATTCTGGCGATCTTCCTGATCCCGGCGGCGCTGTGTCATATGTTCGGACGCATGGTCGGCGATCGTCGCCAGGGCCTGGCGCTGCTCGCCGCGATGACGATTGCGTTCTCGATTGCCGCCGTGGCCACGGTCTCTGCCGAGCAGGCCGGCAATCCGGTGCTGACGACGCTCGGTGTCGATCAGCAAGCGAGCGCCACGCAGGCAGGCGGCAACATGGAAGGCAAGGAGACGCGCTTCGGTATCGCGGCCTCGGGCATTTTCGCCACGGTGACGACGGCGGCGTCGTGCGGCGCGGTCAACGCGATGCACGATTCGCTCACGCCGCTGGGCGGGCTGGTGCCGATGCTGCTGATGCAGTTGGGCGAGGTGATCTTCGGTGGGGTGGGCTCGGGCCTGTACGGCATGCTCGTCTTCGCGATGCTCGCGGTGTTCGTGGCCGGGCTGATGATCGGCCGCACGCCGGAGTATCTCGGCAAGAAGATCGAAGCGTTCGAGATGAAGATGGTCGCCGTGGCCGTGCTCATGACGCCGCTGCTGGTGCTGCTCGGCACGGCGCTTGCGGTGCTGGTACCGGCAGGGCAGGCGGGCGTAGCGAATCCGGCGACGCACGGCTTCTCGGAAATTCTCTACGCCTATAGTTCGGCCGCGAACAATAACGGCAGCGCATTTGCCGGGCTGTCGGCCAACACGCCGTTCTACAACAGCACGCTGGCGATCGCGATGTGGTTCGGCCGCTTCTGGGTGATTGTGCCGGTGTTGGCGATTGCCGGTGCCCTCGCCCGCAAGAAGCGCATCGCCGCGACCTCGGGCACGTTGCCTACGCATGGTCCGCTGTTCGTCGTGCTGCTGCTCGGTACGGTGCTGTTGGTGGGCGCGCTGACGTATATGCCCGCGCTCGCACTCGGTCCGGTCGCCGAACATCTGACGATGATCGGCGCGCATTGATTATTGAAATGAGGCATTCGAGGCACTCATGAATCAACCCTCAGGAAATACCGTCACCCGGCCGGCGGGCAAAGGGCACACGTCGACGTCACTGTCGATGTTCGACCCCGCGATCGTCAAGCCGGCCATTGTCGACTCGTTCCGCAAGCTGCATCCGCTCACGCAAGCCCGAAACCCGGTGATGTTCGTGGTGTACGTGGGCAGCCTGCTCACGACGGTGCTGTTCGGCATGGCTGTGGCGGGCCACGCCGAGGCGAGCGCGCCGTTCATCCTCGCCATTACGCTGTGGCTGTGGTTCACGGTCTTGTTCGCGAATTTTGCCGAAGCCCTGGCGGAAGGCCGCAGCAAGGCGCAGGCCGCCTCGTTGCGCCAGGCCAAGAAGAACGTGCCGGCCAAGCAATTGCGCTCGGCCCGGCGCGACGCGGAGTGTCTGGTTATCGATAGTGCCAGTCTGCGTCGCGGGGATTTCGTGCTGGTCGAGGCGGGCGATGTGGTCCCGGCCGACGGCGAAGTGGTGGAAGGCGTAGCGTCGGTCGACGAATCGGCGATCACAGGCGAATCCGCGCCCGTGATTCGTGAGTCGGGCGGCGATTTTTCGGCCGTCACCGGTGGCACGCGCGTGCTCTCGGACTGGCTGGTCATGCGCGTGACGGTCAACCCGGGCGAGGCATTCCTCGACCGCATGATCGCCATGGTGGAAGGCGCGAAGCGGCAGAAGACGCCGAATGAAATCGCGCTCACGATCCTGCTCGTCGCGCTTACGCTGGTGCTGCTGCTCGCCACGGCGACGCTGCTGCCGTATTCGATCTACAGTGTGTTCGTCACGCAAGCGGGGCATCCGGTCACGATTACCGTACTCGTCGCGCTGCTGGTATGTCTGATTCCGACGACGATCGGCGGGCTGCTCTCGGCCATCGGCGTGGCCGGCATGAGCCGCATGATGCAAGCGAATGTGATCGCCACGTCGGGGCGCGCCGTGGAAGCCGCGGGCGACGTGGATGTGCTGCTGCTCGACAAGACCGGCACGATTACGCTGGGCAACCGTCAGGCATCGCAATTCGTGCCGGCCCCGGGCGTGGACGAGCGCACGCTGGCCGACGCCGCGCAACTCGCCTCGCTGGCCGACGAGACGCCCGAAGGGCGCAGCATCGCTGTGCTCGCCAAGCAGCGTTTCAATCTCCGTGAGCGCGAAATGGGCGGTCTGCACGCGCTGTTCATCCCGTTCTCGGCGCAAACGCGCATGAGCGGGGTGGACCTTGCGGACAAGCAGATCCGCAAGGGCGCAGCAGACGCGCTCAAGCGCTACGTGGAATCGGCCGGCGGCGTATGGCCGGTGGCGCTGGCCAGCGCGGTCGACGAGATTGCGCGTCGCGGCAGCACGCCCCTGGTGGTGGCCGAGCAAGACACACTCGGGACCCGCGCGCTGGGCGTGATCGAGCTGAAGGACGTGGTCAAGGGCGGCATCAAGGAGCGATTCGCCGAACTGCGCCAGATGGGCATCACGACGCTGATGGTGACGGGCGACAACCGTTTGACGGCAGCGGCCATTGCGGCCGAAGCCGGGGTCGACGACTTCCTCGCCGAAGCCACGCCGGAAGCGAAGCTCGCGACGATTCGCAAGTACCAGGCCGAAGGCAAGCTGGTGGCGATGACCGGCGACGGCACGAACGACGCCCCGGCGCTTGCCCAGGCGGATGTGGCGGTGGCGATGAACTCGGGCACGCAAGCCGCGAAGGAAGCGGGCAACATGGTCGACCTGGATTCGAATCCGACCAAGCTGATCGAGATCGTCGAGATCGGCAAGCAGATGCTGATGACGCGCGGCAGCCTCACCACGTTCTCGATTGCGAACGACGTGGCGAAGTACTTCGCGATTATTCCGGCGGCGTTTGCCACGACGTATCCGCAACTCGATGCGCTCAACGTGATGCGCCTGGCGAGCCCGTCGTCGGCGATTCTGTCGGCCGTGATCTTCAACGCGCTGATCATCGTGGTGCTGATTCCTCTGGCGCTCAAGGGCGTGAAGTATCGCCCGGTCGGGGCCGCGACGCTGCTGCGCCGCAATCTTCTGATTTACGGTCTGGGCGGGATCCTGGTGCCGTTCGTCGGCATCAAGGTCATCGACATGTTCATTGCCGCGATGGGCTGGGCCTGATCGCGCGGCGCCCGAACGCAATGGCCGATGGGTCTTGCGTTCGGGCCACATTGCTGAAACTTCAAGGAATCGATGTCATGAAATCCCTTTTGCGTCCGATGCTCAGTTTGTTCGTCGTGCTGTCGGTCATTACAGGGCTGGTGTATCCGCTGGTCGTGACCGGCATCGGCCGCGCGGCATTTTCTCGCGAAGCCGCCGGCAGCCTCATCTACAAAGACGGCAAGGCGGTCGGCTCGTCGCTGATCGGCCAGAATTTCGATGAACCGAAGTACTTCTGGGGACGTCTGTCGGCCACCGCGCCGATGCCCAATAACGGCGTGTCCTCGGGTGGCTCGAACTTCGGCCCGCTCAACCCCGCCCTCGCCGACGCCGTAAAGGCACGCATCGCCGCGTTGCGCGCGGCGGATCCGAGCGCAACCCTGCCGGTGCCGGGCGATCTGGTCACGGCCTCGGCCAGCGGTCTCGATCCGGCCATCAGCCCGGCGGCCGCCGAGTATCAGGTCACGCGCGTGGCGAAGGCGCGTGGCCTCGCCCCCGACGCCGTGCGCGCGCTGGTTGCGCGATACACGCAAGGCCGTCAGTGGGGCATATTCGGAGAGCCCCGGGTGAATGTTCTGGCGCTGAACCTCGCGTTGGACGCCCTGACGCACGGCAGCGTCTGAAATGGGTATCCACCGGGCGAGGCAGACCGGAGAATGGCTGGTCTTGCCTCGCCGCCTGCGGTAGATTGGCGGCACGCCCGGCGCGTATCGCCTTTTGACGTCATCGGGCAACCGATGCATCGACGCGAGCCTCGCCTGATGGCGAGGCGCTCGCTTTTCTGATGGATGAATTCGATGGCTGGCATGGAACGCCCTGATCCCGATGAACTGCTCGGCAAGCTGCAGCGCGAGGAAGCCCGCGAGCAGCGTGGCCGGCTGAAGATTTTCTTCGGCGCGTCCGCCGGGGTGGGCAAGACGTTCGCTATGTTGCAGGCGGCGCGCAAACTCAGCGAGGAGGGTACCGACGTGGTGGTCGGCGTGCTGGAGACGCATGGCCGCGACGAAACGGCGCGCCTGTTGGCGGGACTGGAAGTCCTGCCGCAGAAGTCGGTCGACTACCGCGGCCGCGTGCTGCGCGAATTCGATCTCGACGGCATGCTGGCGCGCAAACCGGCCGTGGCGCTGATCGACGAACTCGCCCATGCAAACGTGCCGGGCATGCGTCACCTGAAGCGCTGGCAGGACGTGCAGGAATTGCTCGCCGCCGGCATCGACGTGTACACCACGCTCAATGTGCAGCATCTGGAGCGACTCAATGACGTGGTCGGACAAATCACCGGCATTCGTGTGTGGGAGACGGTGCCCGATCGCATCTTCGATCTGGCCGACGAAGTGAAGTTGGTCGACCTGCCGCCGGACGAACTGCTCGAGCGCATGCGCGAGGGCAAGGTGTACATGGCCGCGCAGGCCGAGCGCGCGGTGCGCAACTTCTTCCGCAAGGGCAATCTCATCGCATTGCGCGAACTGGCGCTGCGTCGCACGGCCGATCGCGTCGATGCGCAAATGCGCGAGTACCGCGCCGATCAATCGATCAGCCAGGTGTGGCAAGCCCGTGAGCGGCTGCTCGTCGCTATTGGCCCGGGCCCGGAGGGCGTGGCGCTCGCCCGCGCGGCCGCGCGGCTCGCCGCGAGCCTGCGTGCCGACTGGCTGGCCGTACATGTCGAGACGCCCGCCATCTTGCGGCAATCGCCGGTGCGTCGAGAAAGCACCTACGCAACGCTCAAACTCGCTCAGGAATTGGGCGCCGAAACGCTCACGCTCGATGGCGCGGACGCGGCGACCACGCTGCTCGCCTACGCCCAGATGCGCAACGTCTCGAGATTGGTGGTGGGCGCGAGCGGCGCACGGCGCGGGTGGACTGCCCGCACGCCGCTGCACGAGCAACTTTTGCGTCGCGCACGCGGCGTGGACGTCGTGTTGATCGGACCGGCGGCAGGGGACGCCGTGGCCGACAAGCGCGTGGTGCGCGGCGACTGGCGCGGCTGGTTCGAAACGGCCCCGGAGCTGGGGCTCGTGGGCGGGCCCTGGCGTGCCTATGCATGGGCCGTCGGTATCTGCGGCGCCGTGTCGCTTGTCGCGGCGGAACTCACGTCGTTCCTCGATCTGGCCAATATCGCCATGTTGTACCTGCTCGGCGTGATCGTGGCGGCCATGCGGCTTGGGCGTGGTCCAGGGGTGCTCGCGTCGTTTCTGTCGGTGCTGGCGTTCGACTTCTTTTTCGTGCCACCGAAGATGTCGCTGTCGGTGTCCGACACCCAGTACCTGCTGACGTTCGCCGTCATGCTCACCGTCGCCCTGGTCATCAGCCATCTGACAACCAGCTTGCGGTTCCAGGCGCGGCTGGCCACGTGGCGCGAGCGTCGCACGGGCGCGGTGTACGCCATGGCCCGCGAACTGGCGGCGGCGCTCACTACGCCACAGATCGTGGAAATCGGGTCGCGCCACGTGCGCGAAGTGTTCCAGGCGCGCGTGGCGCTGCTGCTACCCGACAGCCAGGGCAGTGTGCGCCAGCCGGTCGAGAACGCGCAGTCGGAAACCATGCCGGCGCACATCGATACCGATGTCGCCCAGTGGGTGTATGACCGTCAGCAAGCGGCGGGGCGGGGGACCAACACGTTGCCCGCGTCGGACGCCTACTATCTCCCGCTTCGCGCGCCGATGCGCACGCGGGGGGTGCTGGTGGTCGCCCCGGCGCCGGAGGGCGGCGGCGCCATCGACACGCCGGATCAGCAGCGTTTGCTCGATACGTTTGCCGCGCAGATCGCGCTCGCGCTCGAGCGTGTTCATTACGTCGAGATCGCGCAGGATGCACTGGTGACGATGGAGTCCGAGCGGCTACGCAATTCCCTGCTCTCGGCGATCTCGCACGATCTGCGAACACCATTGACGTCCATCGTGGGTTTTGCCAGCATGCTGAGCCGCAATGCCCAGACGCCCGGGCCGTTGCGCACCGAACTCGTCGAGGCCATTCACGAGGAGGCGCAGCGCATGACGGGGCTCGTGACCAATCTGCTCGACATGGCGAAGTTGCAAGCGGGCGGCGTGCAGCTCAACCGTCAGTGGCAGATGCTCGAGGAAGTGGTGGGTACGTCGTTGCGCGCCTGCCGCCGATCGCTCGCCGGGCATGAGGTGAGCACGCGGCTGCCGGCCGACTTGCCGTTGCTGCGCTTCGATGCCGTGCTGATGGAGCGGTTGTTCACCAACCTGCTGGAGAATGCCGCGAAGTATTCGCCCGCGGGCTCGCATATCGAAATCGCCGCATGCGTGCAGGGCGACGAGGTCGAAGTGAGCGTAAGCGACGACGGGCCGGGTCTGCCCCCGGGCATGGAAGGGCGTATCTTCGAGAAATTCATGCGCGGGGAAAAGGAGTCGGCCAAGCCCGGTATCGGACTCGGACTAGCGATCTGTCGCGCCATCGTGGAAGCGCACGGCGGTAGAATTCACGCCACCAACGGACCCGACGGTCGTGGCGCGCGCTTCATCTTCACGTTGCCGATCGAAACGCCGCCGATGGCGCCGGAAAGTCTGGAGGGCCCGGAAGACGTCCATGCGGATTTGCCCGCCGACCCGCCGCAGACATCCCGTACCCCCGACGCCAACGCGACCCAACAACATGAGTGAACCGACCATCACCGTCGTGGTGATTGAAGACGAACGACAGATCCGCCGGTTTTTGCGCACCTCGCTTGAGGCCGAAGGCATGGTCGTGCACGAGGCGGAAACGGGGCGGCAGGGCATGGTCGAGGCCGCTACGCGCAAGCCGGATCTGCTCATCGTCGATCTGGGACTGCCGGATGTCGACGGCGTGGAGGTCATTCGCGAAGTGCGAAGCTGGACCGATATGCCGATCATCGTGCTGTCCGCTCGCAACGAGGAGGCAGAGAAGGTCGTGGCGCTCGATGTCGGTGCGGACGACTACCTCACCAAACCGTTCGGGGTGTCGGAACTGCTCGCGCGGATACGGGCGCAATTGCGACGTCATCATCGTGGCGGCAATTCGGAAACGCTCGACGAAGCGTTCTCGTTCGGCGACATCCACATCGATCTGGCGAGACGCAAGGTCACGCGCGCGGGAGACCCGGTGCATCTGACACCGATCGAGTACCGGCTGCTGATCACGCTGGTGCGTCATGCGGGGCGCGTGTTGACACACCGGCAATTGCTCAAGGAGGTGTGGGGGCCGTCGCACGTCGAGAGCCATCACTACCTGCGCATCTACATGGGACACCTGCGGCAGAAACTGGAGGTCGATCCGGCACAGCCGCAACACATTCTCACGGAGACGGGGGTCGGCTACCGGCTCGAGATCGACGCCATCGGCTGAGTGCTTGCGGAGCATGCCGCAAGGGCGAGTTCGCGTAGCGGTGCGATCCCGGAGGCCTGGGCATCGGTGCAAGGGGTGACCGCGGCGCGCGAGCTTTGCTAAAATCGTGCGGTTCCCTGAGCGATGTCCGGCGATCGCCCTGGCGGTGAGATGCCAAGTTGCAGCTTCGCGACGTTGGCGTTCTGCCATGTCATTCGACATCCAAAGGAACCCCGTGACGGGACGACCCGTTACGAGGATCGCTTGTCTTCCGGGGACGACCCCGATTTCTCTATCGGAGTCAGTCATGGCCTGGATGCTATTGGTTATTGCCGGTTTGCTGGAAGTGGCGTGGGCCGTCGGCCTCAAGTACACGCAGGGTTTTTCGCGTCTCTGGCCGTCGGTGTTCACGATTGGCGCAATGATCGGCAGTGTCTGGCTGCTCGCATTGGCCGTGCGTTCGCTGCCATTGGGCACGGCATACGCGATCTGGACCGGTATAGGCGCCGTCGGTGCATTCGTGCTGGGCATTATGCTGTTCGGCGAGTCGGCCTCCGCCGCCCGGATTGCCAGCGTGACGCTGATTCTGGCGGGCCTGGTCGGGTTGAAGTTGACCGCAGCCTGAAGGGCGCCTGCCGTTTGCGCCGGCCACGCCAAATCCTCAATGTCCGGCATCGGTGGTGCGTTGCCCCAGCGCGCGGCATAATGACGCGGTAGCGGTCGAGTGACCGTTCGGTGGCTGTTCCGCGAGGGTCGTTCGCCGACTGTACGCCACCGACGCGTCACTTGTGACGTCAGTCCGGCGGGTAGGGGCGGTTCGCGTCCTCCCCGATGGCCATTGCCGCGTCGGCGGTACCCGACGCGTGATCGTGCGACGCCGTCATATCGGCGGCAGTGAGGTCGCCATGCTTGAATCGATTGCACTGGGTGCGGGGCTGTCTTGGGGCAGTGGCCTGCGGTTGTACCTGACGGTGTTCTGCGCGGGAATGGCTGCGCGTCTGGGCTGGTTGCATCTGCCGCCCTCGTTGGTGGTGCTGACGTCGACGTGGGTGATTGCCACGGCCGGCGTGCTGGCGGCCATCGAGTTCTTCGCCGATAAAATTCCCTTTGTCGACAGTGCCTGGGACGCCGTCCACACGTTCATCCGCATTCCGGCCGGCATCGTGCTCGGCGCGGCGGCGCTGGGACAAATGGATCCGACCGTCACGGTGCTGGCGGGGCTGGCGGGCGGTGCGTTGGCAGGCACGGCCCATCTGGCAAAAGCGGGTAGCCGGGCGCTGATCAACACGTCGCCGGAACCTTTCTCCAATGTCGCGGCCTCAGCCGGCGAAGATGTGTCGACGGTGGGCGGACTGGCGCTGGCGTTTTTCCTTCCCGCCGTTTTTCTCGTGATGTTATTGATCTTCGTCGTGCTGGCGTGGTGGTGGCTGCCCCGCGTGTGGCGAGGTTGGCGCTCATTGCTGGCGCGGGTCAAAGGATTGAAAAACGATGGGGTTCACTGACGTTGCCCGCCAAGCATGGCGGATGTTCCTGCGCGATTGGCGCGCAGGCGAGTTGCATCTGCTTCTCGTGGCGTTGTTGCTGGCGGTCGGTGCACTCTCCAGCGTGGGGTTTCTCTCGGATCGGATGCAGGGCGGGCTTGAACGCGACGCCCGTCAGATGCTCGCCGCCGACCTCGTCGTGCGCAGCGACGCCCCCCTGTCGCCGGCATTTGCGCGTCAGGCGCAGGCCGATGGGCTGGCCACCGCCGTCGTCGCCAACTTTCCCAGCATGGCCAGCGTCCCGGGCGAACACGGGCAAGTCGGCGCGAGCCGTCTATCGTCGCTCAAGGCCGTGAGCGACGGCTATCCATTGCGCGGGCGAGTGCGCACCGCCCCCGATGCCGGCGCCGATACGCCGGATGCGCCCGCCGCGGCCATCCCCGCGCCAGGCACGGTGTGGGTCGACGCCGCGTTGCTCGATGCCCTGCACGTCAAGCCCGGCGAGTCCATTCGCGTGGGCAACCGCACGTTGCGCATCGCCGCCGTCATCACGCGAGAAATGGATCGCGGTTTCGGCTTCGGATCGCTGGCCCCACGCGTCATGATGCGCTTCGACGAATTGCCGTCGACGGGGCTGGTGCAGTTCGGCAGCCGGATCACCTACCGGCTGCTGGTGGCGGGCACGGACGCGCAGGTCGCCAGATTCGCCGCGTGGGCGCGGCCGGCCGCTGAACAGGCGCGCGGCGTGCATCTCGAATCGCTCGAGGAAGGACAGCCGCAGGTGCGCCAGACGCTCGATCGCGCCGAGCGTTTTCTCTCGCTGGTGGCCTTGCTCGCCGCCGTGCTGGCGGCGGTGGCGGTGGGCATCGCGTCGCGTCGGTACAGCGAGCGCCATCTCGATGCCTGCGCCGTCATGCGTTGCCTGGGCTTGTCGCGCCGCGCGTTGCGCGGGATGGTGACGCTTGAATTCATCGGGCTTGGCCTAATCGGTGGCGTATTGGGCATCGCGCTCGGCTACGCGGCGCATTGGGTGCTGCTCGCCCAGTTGGGAGACGTGATCCCGGCGGGGTTGCCGGCGCCGACGTGGCGACCGGCGGTCGTCGGTCTGGCGAGTGCGCTGGTCATGCTGCTCGGTTTCGCGTTGCCGCCGTTGCTGCCGCTCTCCGAAGTCGCGCCCCTGCATGTGTTGCGTCGCGATGTCGTGGGTGGGGCGCGCAGGCAAGGGGGGCTGGCGTATGGCGCGAGTGCGCTGGCCTTCGGCGCGCTGTTGCTGTTCGCGGCGCGAGACCTGCGTCTCGGGGCGATGGTGGCGGGCGGCTTCGCGGCGGGCGCGGTGGTGTTCGGCGTGCTCGCCTGGCTCGCCATCCGCCTGCTGGCAGCCTGGGCCAGGCGTCGCGGTGCGGCGGGCGGGGCGATGGGCGGCATCGGGTGGCGCTACGCCGTGGCGGGATTGCGTCGCCGCGGGCTCGGCAGTGCGTTGCAGGTGGTGGCGCTCGGGCTCGGGTTGATGGCGCTGTTGCTGCTTGCCGTCACGCGTAACGACCTGGTCGCGGGCTGGCGTCAGTCGAGCCCGCCCGACGCGCCGAACCGCTTCGTCATCGATATTCAGCCGGGGCAGGACGCGCCGGTGTTGGCTCAGTTGCGCGCGGCGGGACTGCCAAACGTGCAGCTCTCGCCGATGATTCGTGCGCGTCTGACGGCGATCAACGGCAAGCCGGTGACGGGCGATAGCTACGCGGAAGTGCGGGCGCGGCGACTTGCGGAGCGTGAGTTCAACCTGTCGTACACGGCGGTGCTGCCCGAAGGCAATCGCGTGACGGCCGGACAGTGGTACGGCGATGCCTCGACGCCCCAGGTCTCGATGGAAGAGGGCATCGCAAAGACGCTCGGGCTGACCCTTGGCGACACGCTGCGCTTTGAAGTCGCGGGCCAGCACATCGACGCACCGATCACGAGTCTTCGCAAGCTGGACTGGGGATCGATGCGCGTGAATTTCTTCGTGGTGATGCCGCCCGCCGCGCTGCGTGATTTTCCGATGACGTGGATCACGTCGTTCCATCTCGCGCCAAAGCAACAGGGCGTGGCCGATGCTCTGGTGCGCCAGTTCCCCAATGTGACGGTGATCGACACGGGCGCCTTGCTCGCGCAGATCCAGCAAATCCTGTCGCAAGTCATCGACGCCGTGCAAGCGCTCTTTGTCTTTACGCTCGCGGCGGGCGTGCTGGTGCTGTATGCGGCGCTTGCGGGCACGCGAGACGAGCGCATGCGCGAGAGCGGTATCTTGCGCGCGTTGGGGGCGTCGTCGCGGCAGCTTCGCGATGTGCATCTGGCGGAACTGGTGACCGTGGGCGCGTTGGCCGGGTTGCTGGCCGCGTTGGGCGCCGGCGCGCTCGGATGGGCGCTGGCACGCTACGTCTTCGAGTTCGCGCTGCACTTCAATCCATGGCTGCCCGCGCTGGGCGTCGGGGCGGGCGTGCTGTTCGCGCTGATCGGCGGATGGAGCGGTCTGCGGGCGGTCCTGCGTCAATCGGCGCTGCGCACGTTGCGCGAGGCCTGACGCCCGTCAGGGAAGGTGCGGCATCGTGCCGCTCGCGCACGCGTGGCAGACGCGATGGGCCTGGGGCACAATAGCGGGCATGACGACCGAAAACACTCCGCAAACTCCGCAGACGGACGACGACGCGCAGGACGCTGCCGCGCAACCGACGGCCTTTACCCTGCTTGGCGGCGAGGATCGCGTGCGCGAACTCGTCGACCGCTTCTACGACCTGATGGACCTCGAGTCCGAGTTCGCGGGCATTCGTAGCCTGCACCCAGAGTCACTTGGCGATTCGCGCGACAAGCTCTTCTGGTTCCTGTGCGGATGGCTGGGCGGACCGAATCACTACATCGAACGGTTCGGGCATCCGATGTTGCGCGCCCGCCATCTGCCGTTCCCAATTGCCACGAGCGAGCGCGACCAATGGTTGCGCTGCATGGCGTGGGCCATGCAGGACATTGGCGTCGAAGCATCGCTACAGGAACGGCTGATGCAGGCGTTCCATGGCACGGCGGATTGGATGCGCAATCGGGCGGGTTGAGGCAACCGGCAACCGGTAGCGCCTCGGCAGGCACCCTTTGCCCCCGTCGCGGCGACAGGGGCGATTGGGATGTGTCAGACGTTCGTGGCTCGATCGGGCAGGGCGGCACGGGCGTGCGACGACGGCGGGTCCGGATCGGGCGCGCCAGCGCGTTGCGTTGCCTGTTCGAATTCGGATGTGTCCGATCGGTATCGGCCTTCCTGTCCGAACGGGCTCTCATAATTCAACTGATGCTCGACGAGATCCAGCGATCGACGCGCCTCCATCGCCGTCATCCACTCGATCAGCCCTTCGGTGGCGATGCCCCCGAACGCACGATAAGCGGCAGCCGAAAACCCCATGCAGGATTGCAGCGAGTCGATGTCGAGCGTGTCGCCGGGCGGCGCTTCCGACGGGGCCGCAGACGGCGTTGGCCCGACACGGTTCGATAACTCGGCCATGGCGTGATGCTCACCGGCGATTCTGCCGGCCTGATTGAAGAACACCATCATCGAGGCGCCCAGCAAGGTCGTCTGGTATTTGGCCCCATACCGCTCGAGGTGTTTCGACCCCAGAAGGGCACCCGCCGAGGTCAGCCAGGCGGTGTTCTTGATGTCGGCCGTCGTCGTCGAGGGCGTGCAGTACTTGCCAATGGCGACCGTCAAATCCATCAGGCTGGACAGCGTCGCCAGGGACGCCGTTGCGAGCGTCACGTTGTGGGCGGTCGCCAAGGCACTGTCGTCGTAGATCTCCTTGATGTTGTTCAGGCTGGCCACGCTTAACGACGCCAGGCTGAGTCCGAAATTTCCCACGTGTTGCATCAAGGCGGTAAAGCGGCCAACGGTGGACGGCGACGGCCGTAGTCGATGCGTCGAGTGTGCGTCGTCTTGCATCGCGCCGAGGGCGATACGCACTTCGCCCGCAAGCGATGCTTCGTTCGTCGCAGTGGCCGACGCGTTGACGGGGGCAGGTTGGGAGACGTAGTGGGGCGTGGGCAGGGCGTCAAGTCTGGGCATGAATGGGCTCCGAGGGATGGGGTCAGGGGGCGTCGATCAGACGCGTCAGCTTGTCGTGTAGATCAGAGGGGCGGCCGGTGCGACGCACCATGTCGAGCGCATCGCTTGCCATCTCGCGGGCGGTCTCGACATCGCCATTGCGCTGCATGCACACGGCGGCGAAATACAAGGGCTCGGGGTCGCCATAGTCCCGCGCGACCGCGATCATCAAGGGGGCGACGGCGTGTCGATAATCGCCGAGCTGACAAAGCACGTAGCCGAACGCCTTGTGGGCATCCGTGCGTTCCGGGTAGGCGAGGCAGAGGTCGGCAAAGGCGCGTGCGGCACCGACGAAGTCGTTGGCCGCGCAGAGGGCATACGCATGAGAGAAGGCTTGCGACGCGATCGGCGAATCGATCGACGATGTGGCCGGTGATGCGGTCGGCGACACGTTGGGTGAAACCGCGTCAGAGGCGCAACGCTGGGCGCCGTCGGTTCTTGGGGGGAAATGCGTTTGGCCGTTTGGCACCGTGCGGCTGGCCCGGACGTGGGTTTCACCGGCGGCGTGGGGGGCTGAATATCGCTGCATGGAACGTCGTTCCTCCTAAGGGTTACGGCATGGATCCGGCTGCGGCACGCGCGCGCCTGCGGCGCGGCGGGGGGGCGTGTGCACCCCGTTTGGTCCTGTCGGTGCGCGCGTGGCCGCGTTTCATCCTGGACTGCGCAGGCGCAGCCCATTGCGATGACGCTTACGGGCGCGAACCGACGTCAGGTGTGACGGTGTCCAGCGCATCGTGAAAGGCCTCGTTCGACAGATCGGAGACGACCGAATGCAAATCCGATTCGGCATCGAAGAACTCGTCGTCGACGCCGGTCGCGAGTGACTGGATGTCCGCGTTGTCGCCCGGGATGGCCGGTGGCACCGGGATGGACGAGATGGACGCGAGCGCCGAGTCGTCCCGAGACAGTCTCGGGACGACGGTCACCCCCTCAAGTTCATAGTCGAGCTGCGGGCGGGGGGCCATGTGCACGTAGTCGCGTTCGCCGTCCAGCACGACGTAGTTCACGGTGGTCTCGGCCGCCGTGACCCTGTCCACGGACGCGCGCCGCTCACGGCCATCGATGATCGTGCCGAGCACGCGGTTTTGTAGGAAATCGGTTGCGGTCGCCACCCCGTCGGCGATGGCCGAACTCGCATCGTCAACGGCGGCGTCTTTCAGCCATGACGGCACCGGGATACCCAGCGTCTCGAGCAACGGTGCGGCGCCATTGTGAACGGCGCCAAACACCAGCGGACCGTTGGTGATCGCCAAATTGACCACCCCGCCGTACTCCCGCAGCAGGTCGATGCCGGTCCACTGGCCGATGGTCTGGAAGAAGTTGGTGTCGCGAATCTCCGCGCCCGGGATGTCGTCAGGGCCGTGCCAGAACTTGCTGGCTGCGAGCATCAGGCTCGCGATTTCCGTGGATGCCGCGAGCACATGGAGGGGGATGTCGACGTATCCCTTCCAGTCGTCGTCCATCGTGGCGATCGCGAAGCCCAGTGCGGTGCTCTTTGCGATGGCGTTGACGACGTGTCCGATGAGGGCCGCGTTGCGCGCGCCGCGATGCGTTTGAATGGCGCTTTGAAACTGCTCCCAGCACCCTGCCATCAGGTCCTTCGGCGGCTCCGGCATCGCAATGTGTACTTGCGGGTTCGCGCCGACATTGCTGGCGTTCGAGAGGGACTGGAGGGGCGTCGGCAGAGGGGAAGACGAGGGCATACCTATCGTCATGGGGGGCTCCCGGGAATGAATTGGCGTTAAATCGTGGCGAGAAAACGTTCGGCGCGCGCACCGATGTCGGCATGCGCCGCGTTCTGCCGAGAGGTCTCGAGCGCCTGTATGGCGAGATCGCGAGCGAGCGCGCCATCGCCCAACTTCGCCAGGCAATGCGCGCAAATCAGTATCGGTTCGGGGTCGTCGGGTGTGAAAAGTGCCGCCGAGGTGAGCGGCACCAGCGCGAGCGCATAGTCTTCGCGCCCGAAATGCGCGTAGCCGATCAGCTTGTTCACGCTGACGTCCAGCGGAAGTTCCTTGAGCAGGGGATAGAGCACATCCAGTGCCCTTTCGTAATCGGCGGCGAGGTACGCGTCGCGTGCTTGCTGGTAGCGCTGGGGCGCGGTGTCGCCAGCGTCGGGCGGCAGACGCCCGGCGACATCGTGGCGGGGCAGCGAGGGGGGAGGGTGCGTGACATGCATGAGAGGATGGGGGCCGGTTGACAACGTTTCGGATTTTTCCAGGCGCCATGGGTGGGGCGCCTGGGCGGATCCTACGGTTGACGCGGTATCCGTCTCTTTCGATTCGAGGACAAAGCTGTCGTCCGATCGCTCGGTGGGCGCGCATTGGGAAAAGCATGGCGTACCGTACGCCGCGTATGCCCAATTGGCTGGTGTTGGGCCGATGCCGCGAAACCTTTGCCCGGCCAGCAGTGTCGGCGGCTCGCCGTTTCGGCGGTGACGTTGCCGCAAGTGGCGTACCGACCGTACTGGCGTTGCGGCGCCGGATTGTCCCTTGTCACTCAGGCCCGGTTCGCGCGACCATGGCGGATCACCTATGGAGACGCCCCAATGACCACCGAAGCCCTTTTTCGGCAGGACGCCTATCTGCGCCAGTGCGAGGCGCGCATCACGCATATCGACGAGACCGGCATCAGGCTCGATCGCACCGTCTTCTATCCGCTGGGCGGGGGACAAGCGGGCGATGCCGGTGAGTTGGTGCTGGTGGACGGCACTCGCCTCGCCATTGCCGACACGCGCAAGTCAAAACACGAGGGCGCGACGCCCGACGATGCGGTCCATGTGCCCGGCGAGGGCCAGCACGATGTGCTGGCGCGACTCTCGGTCGGCGATATCGTGCAGGCGGAGATCGACTGGGCGCGACGCTTTCGTCATATGCGCTTTCACACGGCGTCGCATCTGATGTGTGCGGTGTTGCCGCATCCGGTGGATGGGTGCAGCATCACCACGGAGTACGCTCGGCTCGATTTTGTGACGAACGAGCCGATCGAGCGAGAGACCGTCGAAGCCGGGTTGGCGGCGCTCGTGGCGGCTGCACGACCGGTGGCTATTGACAGCATTAGCGACGACGAGATGGCGGCGCGTCCCGAACTGGTGCGCACCATGAGCGTGAAGCCGCCGGTGGGCCTGGGACGCGTGCGTCTGGTGCGTATCGAGGGTATCGATTTGCAGCCGTGCGGTGGCACGCACGTGGCCAATACGGCGGAAATCGGCGCGCTGCGCGTGGCCAAGATCGAGAAGAAGACGTCACGCACGCGTCGTGTGGTATTGGCCTTTGCGTGAGTCTGGCATCATGAGCGCCATCCTTCTCACGCGCGCTCACCTTTCAGGATGATCGATGACGACACCCGCAGGAGCACCTGCTTCGCAAGTACCCCCGTGGCAAACGGTGCTCGATTTCTGGTTCGGCCGTCCGGACGCTCCCGAGTACGGGATGGCGCGGCCCGAATGGTTCCGGAAGTCGGACGCGTACGACGCGTCGATCCGTACCCACTTCGGCGTGTTGCACGCGCAGGCGCTCGGCGGAGAACTCGATGACTGGGCGCAGACGCCGCTCGGGGCGTGCGCGCTGATCGTGGTGCTCGACCAGTTCTCGCGCAATCTCTTTCGGGGGCACGCGAAGGCCTTTGCGGGCGACGCACGGGCGTTGGCCGTGGCGCGGCGCCTGGTCGAGGCGGGCGACGATCAGCGCCTGCCGACACCACAGCATCGTGTTTTCGTCTATCTGCCGTTCGAACACGACGAATCGCTGGAGAGCCAGCACCTTTCGCTGGCCCTGTACGAACCCTTGGCGAAGGCGTTCGGGCTGGTCGATAACCTCGATTACGCGCGCAAGCATGCGGTCGTCATCGAGCGTTTTGGGCGATACCCTCACCGCAACCAGGCCTTGGGACGGACATCGACGCCAGAGGAAATCGCGTTTCTGAAGACGCCGGGATCGTCGTTCTGACGACGGGGATGACGTGTCGCTCAGTCCCGGGGGGCGTCAGACGCCCTCAGCGTTGTCCCGACGCGGCAACGTTGGTGCCAACGGATCGCGCAGAAGCCGATCACGTAGGCGAGCGCTCCGCCGGCCGCCGCACAGGCGGCGAGGCCAGTCGCGAGATGCAGCGTTGCGGTGCCGAAATCGAGGTTCGTCAACTGCGTCCACAAGCTCTCTCTCGCCTTTGTCGCGGCGGCCACCGTCGCTTCGATCTCGGTCTGCGGTGGCCACTCGAACATCCAGCGGCCCAGACGGTGCGCGCCCCAATAGACAAAGGGCGCCGTCAGTGGATTGGTCACCAGCGTGCCGACCGCCGCGAGGAATAGATTTCCGCGTAACAGCGCTGCGGCGAGTATCGCCACGAGCATCTGGCCGACGGGAATCAGAATCCCGAAAAAAACACCGCATGCCAGCCCGATGGCCACGCCTCGCGGCGTGGCTTGCCACAAGGCGCGGCGCAGCAGCAAGCCGGCGTGTGGGCGCAGCCAGCGTGAACGCAGCAGTCGCATCGGGCGAAGCATCTTTAACATCATAGGCAGGTTGCACGTCGAGGAAAGCGTTGACCCAGGCGGGCATGGGGCAGGCGCGCACACGGTGGTCCGCATGCAACGGATGTCTGAGTCCCGGGGGCGGCAGGAGTTCAATCACGCCGCGGGCGACGGCGTGCCGAGCGGTCGTGGTCCCGTGTCTGGCACGAAGAACGGGCGACGGGTGAGGGGGAGGGCTGAAGCGCTAGGGGAACCGACACTGCGCAGCCGATGGACTGCGCAGCGATGACGCGGCTGCGCTTAGATCTGTGAACGCTGGTGGGACCAGCGATCGATTTGCGACGGCGTGAAGTGCCGCAGGGTATCGAGCAACGCTTCGGGCGACGCACTGATCTGCAACTGATCCAACTGCGGCCCCTTGAGGAACTGCTCCGTCACCATCGATTTGAGGAACACAATCAACGGATCGTAATACTGATCGACGTTGAGCAGACCGATCGGTTTCGCGTGATAACCGATCTGCAGCCACGTAAAGACTTCGAACAGTTCTTCGCAAGTGCCGATGCCGCCGGGCATGGCAATGAAAGCCTCCGACAGATCGGCCATCATCTGCTTGCGCTGATGCATGTTCTCGACAACATGCAATTGCGTCAGCCCGGTGTGACCGACTTCCCGTTCCATCAGGGCTTTCGGGATGATGCCGATGACTTCGCCGCCGTGCGCCAGCGCGGCGTCGGCAATGATGCCCATCAGCCCGACCTTGCCGCCGCCATACACGAGACGAATGCCCGCTTGCGCCATGCGTCGGCCCAGGTCACGCGCCGCCTCGGCGTAGGCAGGACGTACCCCCGGGGCGGCACCGCAGTAAATACAGATCGATTTGACTTCCGACGCCATGCCTTAATGCGCCCCCTTAGCCGACGATTCTCGCGCCATCCTGTCGTACATCTCGCGCGAGCTGCCTTTCAGATACGGGGCCATTTGCGAGAGGATGTGATAGCTCGACTGATGCAACCCGGCACCGATCTCCGCCGGGTCGTTGTACTTGCGCGGATTCATCACGAACTGGTAGGACAACCAATAGGTGGAGATCACCACCATGTTGGTCGTGACCACCTCGATCTGCTCGGGCGTGATTTCCATTTCGCCCTCGGCCACGAGCAGGTCGCACATTTCGCGCGCAAACCGTTTCTTGTGGCCGACGATCACCTTGAAGTGCGTCTCCAGTGTGCGGTTGCGCGCAAGCAGGTCGTTGAGGTCGCGGTAAAGAAAGCGGAAGCGCCACAGAAATTCGGACATGTATTGCAGGTACGTCCAGACTTCGTCGAGCTTGGGCTTGTGATCGTCGGGCAGCCGCAGTCGCCGTTCGATTTCCTGCTCGAACTGGGCGAAGATGCTGTTGATGATGTCGTCTTTATTGCGGAAGTGATAGTACAGATTGCCCGGGCTGATTTTCATCTCCTCGGCAATCGTGGTGGTCGTGACGTTCGGTTCGCCGATGTCGTTGAAGAGCCGGAGTGACACCTCAAGAATTCGTTCGCGGGTACGGCGCGGCGGCTTTGCTTCCATGTCTGTCGGCCCCGGTAAGCGGCAAGCGTGACGAACGATGTTCTCCGCTTGCGTCTATGAGTTGAATATCAGGTATACGGCGACCGATTATACCCGGCAGCCGCGCGCTGCCAAGCATGGGGGAGGAAGGCAGCGAACGTTATCAGAAAAACGCTGTACGTACCCGTTCGACAATGACGGGCCCGGCGAGCAAGGCCCAGGTGAGCAGGCAAAGGCCGAGCGCGATGAGGACCGCCGCGCTGCCGAAATCCTTGGCACGTTTGGACAGTTCGTGCCGTTCCAGCGAAATGCGGTCGATGGCCGCCTCGATGCTGGAGTTGACCAGCTCGATGATGAGCACGAGCAGCACCGAGCCGATGAGCAGCACGCGCTCGACGGAGGTCACGGGCAGGAAGACCGCCGCCGGCAAGAGGATGGCGGCGAGCGCCAGTTCCTGCCGGAAGGCGCTCTCTTCGAACACGGCGAACTTGAAGCCGGACAAGGAGTATTTCAGGGCACGCCAGGCACGCATGATGCCCCGATTGCCCTTGTACGGATTCGGTTGTTTGTCGCGTGGCGGCGGGTGATCGATGAACAAGCGTCGGGTTCCTCGCCGCAACGGGCTCTGGAGGTGGATCAGACCGCGCTCGCGAGCGACAGCTCGGGTTTGCGCGGATGCAGATGCGAGGCGAACTCTTCGGAGGCCGCCTGCCACGAGAACCGCTCGGCCCAGGCACGCGCACTCGGGCGCGAGACCTTGAGCGCATCGAGACAAGCCTCGCGCAAGTCCTCTCGCAGCGCGCCGCCTTCGCCTTCCGGGCAGCCGTTGAGGACATCGACCGGGCCGGTCACCGGGAAGGCCGCGACCGGAAGGCCGCAAGCCATCGCTTCGAGCAGCACCAGGCCGAACGTGTCGGTACGGCTGGGAAAGACGAATACGTCGGCCGACGCGTAGACCTTCGCCAGTTCGGGCTGCGAAAGCATGCCAAGGTAATTCACGTCGGGGTAGCGCGAGCGCAGTTCGGCCAGTTGCGGCCCTTCGCCCGCGACCCATTTCGAGCCCGGCAAATCCAGTTTCAGGAAGGCCTCGATGTTCTTCTCCACGGCGACACGCCCCACGTAGAGGAAAATCGGATGTGCCGAATTTAGCACATGTGCGTCTTGCGCACGGAAGATGTCAAGGTCGACGCCACGCGTCCAAAGCACCACATTCTGGAAGCCGTTCGCTTCGAGATCGCGCTTGACCACTGGCGTGGGTGCCATCACGGCGTGCGACGCCTTGTGGAACCAGCGCAGAAAGCGGTAGGTTGTCGAGAGCGCAAAGCCGAAGCGCGCCTGCACATACTCCGGGAAGCGCGTGTGATAGGCCGTGGTGAACGGGAAGTCGTTGCGCAGGGCCCATTTGCGCGCGGCCATGCCGAGCGGGCCTTCGGTGGCGATGTGCAGGGCGTCCGGTGCGAAGTCTTCGATGCGCCGTGTCACGCGTGCGCCGGCGAAGAACGCGAGACGGATTTCCGGGTAGGTCGGGCACGGCATCGTGCGGAATTCCTGCGGCGTGAGCAGCTCGACACGATGGCCGGCCGCCTCCAACTGAGCGCGCGTGTTCTTCAACGTGCGGACCACGCCGTTGATCTGCGGATCCCAGGCGTCGGTGACGATCATGATTTTCATCGGGCGCTCCTTCGCGCACATGGCGCGCTTCGGTGACACGCGCGAACTCGCGCGTGAGGGCGCACGTACGACAGCACAGTGCCGTGCGTGCGCGGGGTAAGCGGGGTGAATTCGGGCAAGTGTCTTGGGCCAGCGTCTCGGACTGGCGTCTCCCGAGGTGTGGCGATCATGGCGGCGCGAGGCCGGCCAGGTTCACGGTGCGGGCTCAAGTGCTGACCGTCGCGGTTTTCGCGCGGGCGCGCACGTTGCGTTTTTGCGTCCAGTGGATGATGCGCAGCTCGCCCTCGGTCGTCTCGACCAGCGCTGAGAGGCTCTCCACCCAGTCGCCGTCGTTGCAGTAGAGCAAGCCGTCGATCTCGCGAATCTCGGGCTTGTGGATGTGTCCGCACACCACGCCATCGCAGCCCCGGCGGCGCGCTTCGTCGGCCATCACATGCTCGAAGGCCGAAATGAAGTTCACGGCGTTTTTCACCTGGTGTTTCAGATACTGCGACAGCGACCAGTACGGGAAGCCGAAGCGCGTGCGCACACGATTGAACCAGCGGTTGAGTAGCAGGGTGAGGGTGTAGAGCGAGTCGCCCAGATACGCGAGCCACTTGGCGTGCTGAATCACGCCGTCGAACAGATCGCCGTGGGTAACCCACAGACGTTTGCCCGACAGTGTGGTGTGGAACGCCTCGTCGCGCACCGCAATGTCGCCGAACGCCAACCCGCAGAACTGACGTGCCGCTTCGTCGTGATTGCCGGGTACGTAGATCACCTGCGTACCCTTGCGTGCGCGGCGCAGCATTTTCTGCACAACGTCGTTGTGCGCCTGCGGCCAGTGCCAGCCGCGCCGCAGATGCCAGCCGTCGATGATGTCGCCGACCAGGTACAGGTAGTCGGACTCGTGATGACGCAGGAAGTCGAGCAGGTAGTCTGCCTGACACCCTTGGGTGCCGAGGTGGATGTCCGAGAGCCAGATCGTACGGAAGCGGGTGATGCCGTCGGGGGGCGGGTCGAAGGGATCGGGCGTGTCGGGCGGCAGTTCGATCGTGTCGGGCGGGCTGATGGGCGGGGCGGCGGGGCGGCCTGGCGGGGCGTCTGCGAAGTGACCGGCGCGAGCCGCAGACGTTGGGATCGGCAACTCAAAGGTGGGGGTCGTCGTCATACCGGCTCGCACGTCGCGTTGAACATGCGTGCATTGCGCCACGATTTCGTGAAGCGACGATGACAGTCACGATCATGTCGCGAAAGTGGCGTCCAACGTCGCGACGACGCGACAGCGGGACCCGCGCCAGCCAGGGACGCCTCGGATCAGACGGCGCGTGGCAATCCCTGGGCCACGCGCTCGAGCGTCTCGAGCACATGGGCGCGCGCGCGTGGATGCGTGCCCAGCGACACATGTCCGAGCCGGTCGAGCGCGATGTTGTGGGCACCGGGCAGCACGCAAGTGCGCACCGGATAGACGACGTTGTCGTGAAACGTGTAAATCGACGTGATGCGCGCGCGTTGCGTTTGCGTTTCGCGACTGGCGAGCGCCTCGAGCCATTCGCTGCCGACGCCCATCTGGCGAGCGTTGGTGCCGAGGCCATGGCGCGCATGCAGGGTGCCGAAGTGCGGCGAGCCGAGCGTGATGGTGTGAGCGACCGGCAGGGTGGGCGCGTGGCGCAGGCAGGCACGCGCCGCGAGTCCGCCCATGCTGTGGCCGATGATGACGACGGGCAGCCGGGTGCGTTCGGCAAGGGCGCGCGTGGCATTGGCAATCGTGGGGGCGTAATCGTCGATGTCGCCGAACATTGGGCCAAGATTGACGGCGTCGCAGTCGTAGCCCGCGTCGGCGAGATGGCGCGAGAAACGCAGCCAGAACGCGCGATTGCAGCCGTAACCATGCAACAGCAATACCGAGACGGGGCGCGCCGGGCCACGCGGCAGCGGCAGCCGGGCGGTGCTGAACCACGGTTGGCAGAGATCGAGCAGGAAGATCGACGCCGCGCATTCGTAGGCCCATACGGCCGCATGGGTGCCGGCGGTGGCGCGCCGCTCCGGCGACGGGTCGCCCTGGGCGGCCATGACGAAGCCGGCCGCAAGGCCGATGGCGTGGGCGACGGGCAACCATAGCACCGTCCATAACAAAGTCGTCCAGGGGCTATGCCAAACGGTCCACGTGGCGACGGCGACGATGAGCGATAGCCCGATTTCGATGCCGCCGTAGATCAGGTGGGCGCGCGAGGCGCGCGGGGCAGGGCGGGCAGCGGGGGGCGCTGTGGTCATTTGCCCAGCACGCTCACGAGACGCGTGCCGGCGAGCCGGTCATGAATGAACTGGTGATCCGGCATCACGCGCATGGCCAAGGCCCAGAGCACGATCCAGCCGGTGAGCAACGCCACGCTGCCCCAGCCCGTGATTCCGAGTCCCCAGTCGAGCGCCATGGCCGGCAGCACCCACAACCATACGAGCGCGTAACGCGCGACAGCGCGGGCAGTGCGCACCGGTTGTCCATGCGCGTCGACCAGACGGATTTTCCACGTCTTCATCGCGAGCGTCTGGCCACCGTGGGTCCAGAACCAGACGAAGTACGCGCCAAGTACAAGAAACAGCCAGGCTTGCATGGCATGCCGGTGCATCAGGCCGCTGCGCTGCTGGGTGAGGGCGCTGAACAGGTAGCCGGCAAGGAACAGCACGCCGAAGAGCAGCAGCGATTCGTAGAGCATCGAGAGCAGGCGGCGGCGTAGCGTCGGCACAGCGTAGCCATCCGGTTCGATGCCGGACGGCACGTCTGGCGAGGGTGGGGTGTCGGGCGAGCGGTGCGGCGTGGCGGGCTGGGTGGCGGAGTCGGTCATCGCGGCGTGGTCTGGGATTTTTGTCGGGTGCCTGGCGCCCGTGCCGGCATGGGGCAGTGGCGGCGGGCATGTCGCGTCCTGTGCCGCACATTATGCGCAAGAATGTGCCGGCGAGCCAGCCAGTCGGCGGGGGCGTTCGAACGCATAAAGACAAACGGCCGCCCGGGGGGGCGGCCGTTGCGGCATGACAATGGCCAGGGGCGGCTGGCGTCAGGCGTCAGTTGTGATGATAAATCTCGGCGTTGAAGACGGCGTCGCCATTCTTGTCGCCGTTTGCCGTGCCCGCGCTCGCCGGCGTCGCTCCTGGCGACGGTGCGGCAGAAGTCGGCATCGATTGCCCGGTCGCCGGTGCTGCCGCGCCCGATGCCACCGGCGCCGGCAACGCGCCATTCTTGCCCGGGGTGCCGGCCTCCTTGCGATGCACTGCAGCGTACGGATTTTTCACGCCTGGGCGGCCCGACGGCGGTGCGCTGACCACGTTCGGACGGTTGGCCTGCTTTCGGTCGTCCGCGGCAAGGCGCTTTTTCTGTTCTTCGGTGAGCTGCTGATACTGCTGCCACATCTGCGCTTTTCGCTCGGGCGGCAGCGTCTTGGCATTCTGATAACTCTCTCGCGCCAGCTTGCGTTGCTCGGGCGTCAGGCGCACCCAGTCCGCCATGCGGTCATGCAGGCGCTTGCGGCTTTCCGGTGACAGCGTATGAAAGCGCTTGGCAATCTCGATCCACTTCTCGCGCTGACGCTCGCTCATGCGATTCCAGTCCTGGGCGAGCGGCGCGAGCGCCTCTCGCTGGCCGGCCGTGAGCTTGGCCCAGTAACCGCCGGGCGATGCAATAGACGTCGCCGCAGCGCCGCTCGCGGTCGCACCGCTGGCCGTCAGATTGCCGACCGGCCCATTGGTGGGGGTGGCGCCGTCGGGGGCAGATGCGCCGGCCATGACCGGAGGCACGTCGGACACCGCTTCAGGCGCGTGCGTGTGGCGCAGCGCGGCCGTGCCGGCGATCGCGGCCGCGATCAGCGCGGCGAGCAGAAGAAATACATTGCGTCGCGTCACGGGAGGGGCTTGGGTAGGGGGGCTACTGGGCACGCTTCACATAGGCGTTGAAGCCATGGTCGGCATAGGCCGACAACGGGAGTTCGTCGCTCAATACGGCGGCATCGATGTCTGCCAAGTCCTGAATGTGTTGCTGATGCTCCCAGTACGCGAGTCCCGCCAGGCCGATCACCAATGCGGCAAGCGGCCAGAGCAGCCCGAGACGGCGCAGCTTGTCGAACGTGCGGCGCGGGCCGCCGGCTTCCGACGATGGCATGGCGCCGACACCGGCGAGCACCAGCGCCGGTTGCACGATGGCCACCGGTTCGGGCTTTTTGCGCGCGAGCGCCTCCTGACGAGCGGCGGCCAGCCGGGCCGCGATATTCGGCGACGGCGCATCGGACGCTTCGTCCAGCGCACGTCGCACGCGATGTGCGAAGCGGAGTTCCCTCGTTTCCAGATCGTGACTCATAACCTGATCCCTTTTGCCTTCAACGCCTGCGCCAACGCATGGGTGGCGCGCGAGCAGTGCGTCTTGACGCTGCCCTCCGAGCACCCCATCGTGGCGGCCGTCTCGGCAACGTCCATATCTTCCCAGTAACGCATGAGGAAGGCTTCTCGTTGACGTGTCGGCAGTTTCTGTATTTCCGCGTCGATGAGCGAGAGGATTTCGGCGCGCGAAACGGTCTCTTCGCTGCTCTCGGTCTGCACAGACCCATCCTCGGCCAATAAGGTTTCCAGAGGATCGAAGTCGTCGCGTTCGTCGTCGCCCGGGCCCGCGAGATTTGAGAATAGCGTGACCCAGGTGTTACGCACCTTTTGCCGACGGAAATAGTCGTGAATGGCGTTCTGGAGAATGCGCGTGAACAGCAGCGGCAGGTCGGCCGGCGGCTTGTCGCCGTATTTTTCGGCCAGGCGGATCATCGCATCCTGAACGATATCGAGGGCGGCCTCGTCGTCGCGTACGGCATAGACGGCCTGCTTGAAGGCGCGCCGTTCGATGCCCGCGAGAAAATCCGCCAGTTCCTTGTCAGATGCCATCCGGTGGGGTGCACGCAGCGTTGCGCGCTGCGCCTTTGAAATGCCATGTAAGCGTAAAGGCCACGTAAAGATTCATGTAGCCGGTGCGGATGCTACCAAAAACGCGCTGTGCTGTAACCGCTTTTGCTTCCGGTGGTGCCGGTTTGCGACGGCGCCGGGCTCGCCAGCTTCCTATCGTGTGAAGATTGTGCACCGGCTTGGGGCGGCGTGGGGCATGGCGTGGGGATTCTGCGAGGCCGACTTTGCAGTCATGCTGCAAATGCATAAACCTGCTTGACCATTTTGCTGCAAACCGGTAATGTTGCCAGTTCGCAATATCTGTGATTGTCTCAATATCGGCACGCCTATCCGGGGTGTCCATCATTCAGACGCGCAGCTTGAGCCCGAACCACAAGTTCGCGGGGAGAGCACCCGATCAAAATTTTTGCCGAAACTTTGAAAGGTCGACGATGAATATGCCAAGCGCGGAATTCTCCGAGGCGGAAGCTACACGCCACCAAAATACTTCCGAAGACATGATTGGCGCCGAGATTCTCGTGCGCTCGCTTCAGGAAGAAGGGGTCGAACATCTGTGGGGTTATCCCGGCGGTTCGGTTCTCTACATCTACGACGAACTCTACAAGCAGGACAAGATCCAGCACATCCTGGTGCGCCATGAGCAAGCCGCCGTGCATGCGGCCGACGCTTATTCGCGCTCCACCGACAAGGTCGGCGTGTGTCTCGTGACGTCCGGCCCCGGCGTGACCAATGCGGTCACCGGGATTGCCACGGCGTACATGGATTCGATCCCGCTCGTCATCATCACCGGGCAGGTGCCCACGGCCGCCATCGGCCAGGACGCCTTCCAGGAATGCGACACGGTCGGTATTACCCGCCCGTGCGTCAAGCACAACTTCCTCGTGAAGGATGTGCGCGACCTCGCCGCAACCATCAAGAAAGCCTTCTATATCGCCAAGACGGGCCGTCCGGGTCCGGTGCTGGTTGATATTCCGAAGGACGTGTCCAAGGCGCGCTGCCGCTTCGACTATCCGAAGTCGGTGTCGCTGCGCTCGTACAATCCGGTCACGAAGGGGCACTCGGGCCAGATCCGCAAGGCGATGAGCCTGCTGCTCTCGGCCAAGCGTCCCTATATCTATACGGGCGGCGGCATCATTCTGGCCGACGCGTCGAAGGAACTGAACCAGTTCTGCGACCTGCTCGGCTATCCGGTGACCAACACGCTCATGGGCCTGGGCGGGTATCGTGCGAGCGATCCCAAGTTCCTCGGCATGCTGGGCATGCACGGCACCTACGAAGCGAACATGGCCATGCAGCACTGCGACGTGCTCATCGCCATCGGCGCGCGCTTCGACGACCGTGTGATCGGCAATCCGGAACACTTCTGCGAACGTGCGCGCAAGATCATTCACGTCGATATCGACCCGTCGTCGATTTCCAAGCGTGTGAAGGTCGATATCCCGATCGTCGGCGACGTGAAGGAAGTGCTGCGCGAGATGATCGAAAACCTGCAAACCGCGGAGCAGGGCCCGGACACCGGGGCGCTGGCCGACTGGTGGAAGCAGATCGAGGAATGGCGCTCGCGCGATTGCCTCGCGTTCGATCGCCAGAGCGAAATCATCAAGCCGCAACATGTGGTCGAGACGTACTGGAAGCTCACCGACGGCGAAGCCTTCGTGTGCTCGGACGTCGGCCAGCACCAGATGTGGGCGGCGCAGTATTACCGCTTCAACAAGCCGCGCCGCTGGATCAACTCGGGCGGCCTGGGCACGATGGGCTTCGGCCTGCCGGCGGCCATGGGCGTGAAGATGGCGCACCCGGATGCCGAAGTCGCCTGTATCACCGGCGAAGGCTCGATCCAGATGTGCATCCAGGAACTCTCGACGTGCCTGCAATACCGCACGCCGATCAAGATCCTGTCGCTCAACAACCGCTATCTGGGCATGGTTCGCCAGTGGCAGCAGATCGAATACAGCAAGCGCTACTCCAGTTCGTACATGGACGCGCTGCCCGACTTCGTGAAGCTTGCCGAGGCGTACGGTCATGTGGGCATTCGCATCGAGAAGTCGTCGGACGTCGAGCCCGCACTGCGCGAGGCGTTGCGCCTGAAGGATCGTACGGTATTCATGGATTTCCAAACGGATCCCACCGAAAACGTCTGGCCGATGGTCCAGGCGGGCAAGGGCATCAGCGAGATGCTGCTCGGTTCGGAAGATCTGTAAGCCGAGGCGCGCGCCGACAGTCGCCGCCGGTCAGGCCGGCGCGGGCGCGACGTCCCCACACTAGGACAATCCGGGATACACCATGAGGCATATTATTTCTGTTTTGCTCGAGAACGAGCCGGGCGCGCTGTCGCGTGTGGTCGGCCTGTTTTCGGCGCGTGGCTACAATATCGAGACCCTCACCGTCGCGCCGACCGAAGATCGGTCGCTCTCGCGCATGACGGTGGTCACGACGGGCTCCGACGACGTGATCGAACAGATCACCAAGCACCTGAACCGGCTCATCGAGGTGGTGAAGGTGGTCGATCTGACCGAAGGGGCGCATATCGAACGTGAGCTGATGCTCATCAAGGTGCGCGCCGTGGGCAAGGAGCGAGAAGAGATGAAGCGGATGTCGGATATTTTCCGCGGCCGCATCATTGACGTTACTGAAAAGACCTATACGATCGAACTGACCGGGAATTCGTCGAAACTCGACGCCTTCATCGACGGGCTCGATCGTACGGCGATTCTCGAGACGGTTCGTACCGGTGGCTCGGGCATCGGGCGCGGTGAGCGCATCCTGAAAGTCTGATCGGTAGCGGCAACGCGGTAAGCGGATTTCGATCCATTCTGATTTGAGTAATTTTTTGGCATTACGGGACAATTCCAAATGAAAGTTTTCTACGACAAAGACGCCGACCTCTCCCTCATCAAGGGCAAGCAAGTGACGATCATCGGCTATGGCTCGCAAGGCCATGCCCACGCCCAGAACCTGAAGGACAGCGGTGTGAACGTGACGGTCGGTCTGCGCAAGAATGGCGCTTCGTGGAACAAGGCGGTCGGCGCCGGCCTGAACACCAAGGAAGTGGCGGAAGCCGTGAAGTCGGCCGACATCGTCATGATGCTGCTGCCGGACGAGCAGATCGGCGACGTGTACAAGAACGAAGTGCATGGCAACATCAAGGAAGGCGCCGCCCTGGCCTTCGCGCACGGCTTCAACGTGCATTACGGCTGCGTGATTCCGCGTGCTGACCTCGACGTCATCATGATCGCCCCGAAGGCCCCGGGCCACACGGTGCGCTCGACGTACTCGCAAGGCGGCGGCGTGCCCCACCTGATCGCCGTGGCACAGGACAAGTCGGGCGCCGCGCGCGACATCGCCCTGTCGTACGCTGCCGCAAACGGCGGCGGCCGTGCCGGCATCATCGAAACGAACTTCCGCGAAGAAACGGAAACCGACCTGTTCGGCGAGCAAGCCGTGCTGTGCGGCGGTACCGTCGAGCTGATCAAGGCCGGTTTCGAAACGCTGGTCGAAGCCGGTTATGCGCCGGAAATGGCCTACTTCGAGTGCCTGCACGAACTCAAGCTGATCGTCGACCTGATCTATGAAGGCGGCATCGCCAACATGAACTACTCGATCTCGAACAACGCCGAGTACGGTGAGTACGTCACCGGCCCGCGCGTCGTGACCGAAGAGACGAAGAAGGCGATGAAGCAGTGCCTGACCGATATCCAGACCGGCGAGTACGCCAAGTCGTTCATCCTGGAAAACAAGGCGGGTGCCCCGACCCTGATCTCGCGTCGTCGCATCACGGCCGAGCACCAAATCGAGCAAGTGGGCGGCAAGCTGCGGGCAATGATGCCGTGGATCGCCAAGAACAAGCTCGTCGACCAGTCGAAGAACTAAGTACGACGCGCCGCAAGATGCGTACGCCCGGCAGCGTGTGGGCGTCCACTGGCGGCGCACGGCAGGCGGCTTGGGCGCGTCAAGCGCATCGCGCGTTTGAGCGCCGGAACCGCCGCGCCTGGCCGTCCGTTTTGCTGTAGCTGTCGCTATGGCAAGGCGGACGGCTTTTTTCGTTTCCTCTCCCCCCCGCATCGACCGTGAACTGACATCGTGGCACCTCGATGTGGCCGGCTTTGCGGTGGCGACGCCGATCGGTCGATTGGGGAAAAAGTGTCGCCGCGCCGCGCGCATTGCTACAATGCCGCCACGTCACGGTTTGGCCCAACGCAGGCCGACCCGCTCACTCAACCGTTTTACCAAGGACGCGAGTTCAATCGCATGAATTATCCTCACCCGATCATTGCCCGCGAGGGCTGGCCCTTCCTGGGTATCGCCGTCGCCGTGGCGCTCGTCGTGCACTTCATGGCCGGCGTGCTGTGGGCCGCGCCGTTCTGGGTGATCGCCCTGTTTGTCCTGCAGTTCTTCCGGGATCCGCCGCGACAGGTGCCGCAGCAGGCCGGCGCCGTACTTTCGCCCGCCGACGGACGCATCGTGGCCATCGAAACCACGCAAGATCCGTACGCTGGTCGTGAAGCGTTGAAGATCAGCGTGTTCATGAACGTTTTCAACGTGCACTCGAATCGTGCCCCGGTTGACGGCACGGTGACCAAGGTGGAATATTTCCCGGGACGTTTCTTCAACGCCGATCTCGACAAGGCATCGCTCGAAAACGAGCGCAATGCGCTGGTGATCGACGTGGGGGGGCAGATCGTCACGAGCGTGCAGGTCGCAGGACTCATCGCGCGCCGGATTTTGTGCTACGTGAAGGTGGGCGATACGCTTTCGCGCGGTCAGCGTTACGGTTTCATTCGTTTCGGTTCACGGGTCGACGTGTACCTGCCGCTGGGCTCGCGTCCGCGCGTGACCATCGGCGAGAAGGTGTCGGCCACCTCGACGATCCTCGCCGAGCTGTAAGCCACTCGAGCCCACGGACCACGGCCGTGTGCGGCGGCGCGACTTCCTGTCGTGCGTCACCGTGTCGCGGCCTGCAACTGCTTTCGCTTCTTGCGTTCCAATCGCGGTGATCCGATGCGGGATCGCCCGCTGTCATAGCATCGTCAAGGAGGTCCGCATGCCGGAAAACCATCGCGGCCGCTTGCGCAATAATGTCAGGCATCTTTCGGCGTTCAGCCGTCACAACCATTCATCCGCAGAGCCATTGATGAACGAAGACCACGACCACGGTGTGGAGGACGATCTGCCGGTGCGCCCGCGCAATCGCGGCATCTACCTGTTGCCGAACGCCTTTACGACCGCCGCGCTGTTCTGCGGCTTCTTCGCGATCGTGCAGGCCATGAACGATCGTTTCGAGCAGGCCGCCATCGCGATCTTCTTCGCCATGGTGCTCGATGGCATGGACGGGCGTGTGGCGCGTATGACCAACACGCAGAGCGCGTTCGGCGAGCAATACGATTCGCTCTCGGACATGACCTCGTTCGGCGTAGCGCCGGCGTTGGTGATGTACGAATGGATTCTCCATGAGATCGGCAAGTGGGGCTGGCTCGCCGCGTTCGTCTACGTGGCCTGCGCGGCTTTGCGGCTGGCGCGCTTCAATACGAACATCGGCGTGGTCGACAAGCGCTTCTTCCAGGGCTTGGCGAGTCCGGCGGCCGCGGCGCTTATTGCCGGTTTCGTGTGGATTACGATCGACAACAAATTACCGGTCAACGTTTTCTGGATGCCCTGGGTGGCGTTCGGGCTGACGATTTACGCGGGGATGTCGATGGTATCGAATGCGCCGTTCTATAGCGGCAAGGCGCTCGATGTGCGCCAGCGGGTGTCGTTCGGCGTGGTGCTGCTCTTCATGGTCGGCTTCATTCTCGTGTCGTCCGACCCGCCGCTGGTGCTCTTCGGCATGTTCTGCCTGTACAGCGTTTCCGGCTATGTGCTCTGGGCCTTCCGCTTTCTAAAGGGGCGCCGGCAGCGCATTTTCGGCGACGTCGACGAATAACGGTGGCAAAACAAGGGGCGTCTCGGTGCGCCCCTTGTCACATTCGCCTGTCAGGCTTGCCGGGCGATCGTTTGCGGTGCGATGTTGTAGTCTTGCGAATGCAGGCCGGAAGTTTCCCCTGGCCCGGGCAGGTCGTGGCAACGCTGAGCCGACCCGGTGCCGTTTCCATGGTTCGACGTGACGAAGGAGCAAGCATGGGCATTCTGGACTTTGTGAAAGAAGCCGGCGAGGCATTGTTGGGCGGCCAGGCGCAAGCCGCAGAGGCGCCCGCGCCGGGGCCTGACGCGGACGAAGCCAACCGCAACGCGGCCGACGCCATCGAGGCGTACATCAAGACGCAGAACCTCGACGCGACCGGCCTGACCGTCACGTTCGACGGCGCATCGCGCACGGTGACGGTGTTCGGCGTGGCCCCGGATCAAGCGACCAAGGAAAAGATCCTGCTGTGCTGCGGCAACGTGAAGGGTGTCGAGAAGGTAGACGACCGGATGTCGGTGTCGACGGCGTCGGCCGAGGCGACGTTTCACACCGTGGAGAAGGGCGATACCTTGTCGGCGATCTCGAAGAAGGTCTATGGTGACGCCAACCGATACAACGCCATTTTCGAGGCCAACAAGCCGATGCTCTCCAGCCCGGACCGAATCTATCCGGGACAGGTGCTGCGCATTCCAGTGGCCTGATCGTCGTTTGTCTCGTGATATCCAGCCCGGCGCCGTGCCGGGCTGTTCATGGGGGGGAGCAGGCAGGATCGCGGGCTCGCGGGCGCCTGTCTGCATGCGGCTTGCGGCCCGCGCCGCGCGTTGCGAAATCACCCGATTGCGACTATATTGGCGCTCATGATTTCAGGCGCCACCCCGGCTTCGGACCTTCCTCTCGCACCGCCAACGCTATGCCATTCCCCCGTTCGCGGGCCGGCCATGCCTGCGCGCGTCGCGCGCTGATTTCCTCCCGGTAGTTGCCCGCCCGTCCGACGATCCGTCCGCCCGTGTTGCCTGCTGCGTGAGCACAGTGTCGTGGGCGGCCAGGCGTCCTTCGGCTTGCGACTGCGCCGCCCCCGGACATCTAGAACGAACTGAACCCTACAAGATCCCCACTGGAGAAAGTCATGGCCGACAAGCTGATCATTTTCGATACGACCTTGCGCGACGGTGAACAGTCGCCCGGCGCGTCGATGACGCGCGATGAGAAGATTCGCATCGCCCGTCAGCTGGAGCGTCTGCGCGTGGACGTGATCGAAGCCGGCTTCGCCGCCAGCTCGAACGGCGACTTCGAGGCCATCCGGGCCATTGCCGGCATCATCAAGGACAGTACCGTCTGCTCGCTTGCGCGTGCCAACGATCGCGATATCGCCCGCGCCGCCGAGGCCCTCAAGGGCGCGAACTCGTCGCGTATCCATACGTTCATCGCCACGTCGCCGCTGCACATGGAGAAGAAGCTGCGCATGAGCCCGGATCAGGTGCTCGAGCAGGCGAAACTCGCCGTGCGATATGCGCGTCAGTTCACCGACAATATCGAATTCTCACCGGAAGACGGCAGCCGCTCCGAGCTGGATTTCCTTTGCCGCGTGCTGGAAGCCGTCATCAACGAAGGCGCGACGACCATCAACGTGGCCGATACCGTGGGTTACGGCGTGCCGGAACTTTACGGCCAGCTCGTACGCACGCTGCGCGAGCGTGTGCCGAATTCGGACAAGGCGGTCTGGTCGGTGCACTGCCACAACGATCTGGGCATGGCCGTCGCGAACTCGCTGGCGGGGGTGCAGTTGGGGGGCGCGCGTCAGATCGAATGCACGATCAACGGTCTGGGCGAGCGCGCGGGCAATACGGCACTCGAAGAAGTCGTGATGGCGATCAAGACCCGCAAGGATTACTTCGGTCTGGAGCTCGGCATCGATACGACGCAAATTGTGCCGGCCTCGAAGCTCGTCTCGCAGATCACCGGCTTCAGCGTTCAGCCGAACAAGGCGGTGGTGGGCG
Source organism: Pandoraea sp. XJJ-1 (assembly GCF_026802345.1). Taxonomy (NCBI): domain Bacteria; kingdom Pseudomonadati; phylum Pseudomonadota; class Betaproteobacteria; order Burkholderiales; family Burkholderiaceae; genus Pandoraea; species Pandoraea sp. XJJ-1. Next base: position 3,155,276 of record NZ_CP113827.1, on the reverse strand, counting down.
CCAACGCGTTTGCGCACGCCTCGGGCATCCACCAGGACGGCGTGCTCAAGGCGCGCGACACCTACGAGATCATGCGGGCGGAAGATGTGGGCTGGACCGCCAACAAGATCGTGCTCGGCAAGCTCTCGGGCCGCAACGCCTTCAAGCAGCGCCTTCAGGAGCTGGGCATCGAGATGGCGTCGGAGCAGGACGTGAATGCCGCGTTCGCTCGCTTCAAGGAACTGGCTGACCAGAAGGCTGAAATCTTCGACGAGGACATTCTGGCGATCGTCTCGAATGAAGCGCAGGCCGACAGCAGCGAGCATTTCCATCTCGTGTCGATGGCGCAACATTCCGAGACGGGCGAGCGCCCGAGCGCCCGCGTGGTCTTCACCGCGCAGGGTAAGGAACTCATGGGAGACGCCGAGGGTAACGGCCCGGTCGACGCCGTGCTCAATGCCATCGAATCGCAGGTGCAAAGCGGCGCCGAGCAACTGCTGTATTCGGTGAACGCGATCACGACGGGTACGCAATCGCAGGGTGAGGTGACGGTGCGACTGTCGAAGGGCGGGCGCATCGTGAATGGCGTGGGCACAGATCCCGATATCGTCGCGGCGTCTGCCAAGGCGTATCTGTCGGCGCTCAACAAGCTGTATTCGAAGGCCGAGAAGCTCAACCCGCAACTGACGCCGTAAGCGAGGGCGCACTGGCGCCGTTGACGACCGATCCATGGCACGACACGCCCGCCTCCGGACATCCGGCAAGCGGGCGTTTTGCTGTTGGTGGGGCTCGAAATGCGATCAGAACAGGTCGTGATCGAACTTCTCGTGTAGCGGATCGGGGCTGATCTGGGTCGTCTTGACGATGCCGTCCGCATCGAAATAGAAGTTCATCATCGAGTACCAGACGTCGTCCTGCTTGAAGCGATAAGTCCAGACTTCGCGCTTCATGAGGGGGAAGTACGACGTTTCGACCGGTTCGCCGAAGTGATGCAGCACGTCGGTTTTCGTCCACTTGTCGATCTCGACCTTGTTGAACTCCGGCATCGAGAGCACTTGCGCGGTACCCAGCAGGCGGCCTTGAGCGTCGAAATCGGCGGCGATCGTCTCTTCGCCGAACGGCTTGGTCGGATAGAGCCAGCGCGTCACGCCGGGGGTGAGCGGATAGACTTCCCTGGGTTTGCCCAGCCTTGCTTGCACCTCGGCCTGCGAGGCGTTGGGGGAAATGGTTTGCCACGGGGGCGTGTAGCAGGCGCTCAGCGATAGCGCGAGTGCACCGCCCAGGAGCCAGCGCAGTGCCGCGGCGGGGCGTGAAGCGCCGGGCAAGGCGGCGGCGGTGTTCGGGGGGGCGATGCCCGCGCGCGCCCGAGTCGAATCAGTCATGAATGGCCTCGCGTCAGAGGAAGACGGCCGCAGAGCGGCATGTCGATAGCATACCGCCGTGTCGCGCGTTCCGGGGTGGGGCGGCTTGCCGGGGGCGGGTGGGGGCGTTATGATTCGCGCCGACACAGTCTCAGAGGCCTCGATGAAAGTTCATGACTTGCTGGCGCGCTTGAGCGCGGTGTTGTGCGCCGCTGGCTTGCTGGCCGCGACCAGCCTTGCCCACGCGGCACCGCCGATCCGGCTGGCGCTCATCGAGGGGATGAGCGGTCCCTTCGGCAATGCGGGCGCCATGGTCGAGCGCAATTTGCGGTTCGCGATCGAACGCGTGAATGCGCGCGGTGGGGTGAAGTTGCGCGACGGCGCCCATCCGTTCGAGTTGACGGTGTTCGACAGCAAGGGCGGCGTCGAAGACAGCCTGGTGCAACTCAAGGCTGCCGGCGATTTGGGCATCCCATTCGTCTTCCAAGGCAACAGTTCGGCCGTTGCGTCGGCGTTGATCGATGCCATCAACAAACGCAATGCGCGCGATCCCGGGCAGCGCATGCTGTTCTTCAATTACTCGGCCGTCGACACGGCGCTCACCAACGAGCAGTGCAGTTTCTGGCATTTCGCCTTCGACGCCAATGCCGCCATGCGCATGCAGGCGTTGACCGAGGCCATCAAACAAGATCCGAGCATCCAGAAGGTCTACCTGCTCAACCAGGACTACAGCTTTGGCCGGCAGGTCGCCGGGCTCGCCCGACAGATGATTGGCGCCAAGCGCCCGGACGTGCAGATCGTGGGTGAGCAGTTCAGCCCGGTGGGGCGCGTGAAGGACTTCACGCCCTATCTTGCGCGCATTCGCGCGGCAGGTGCCGATACGGTGGTGACGGGGAGTTGGGGCAACGACCTGACCTTGCTCGTCAAGGCCGCACGCGAACAGGGGATGGAGCTCAAGTTCTACACGTTCTATGGCAACGCCCTCGGCGCGCCGGCAGCACTGGGCGAGGCCGGGGTTGGCCGCGTGTATGCCGTGGCCGAATGGCACCCGAACGTGGGCGGCGAGGCGTCGGATGCGTTCTACAAGGCGTTCCGTGCGCGTTATCCGGAGGCGCGCGACGACTATGCGCTGCTGCGCATGAGCGTGATGATCGACATGATCGCCGCGGCGCTCGAGCAGGCCGGCACCACCGATGTGACGACCGTGGCGCGGGCGCTGCAGAACCGCCGGATTCGCGAGGCGCCGGTCGACGCATGGATGCGTCCGAACGACCACCAGCTGATCGAGCCGTTGTACGTGTCGGTCATGCGCCGCGCGGGCGAGCCGGGGGTGAAGTTCGACAACGAGGGCTCGGGCTTTGGGTTCAAGACAGTGCTCGAGCTGCCCGCCAATAAGGTGGCATTGCCCAGTACTTGCCGGATGGCCCGCCAGCGGTGAATGGCCGGGAAGGGCAGAAGGGCTGGCGTGACGGGAAAAATAATTGGTCGAAATTTTCCGGATAATCCGTTGAAATTGTCCGGATTATTTGGTGGAGCGCCCGGTTTTCAGCGCTCAAGCCGTTCGCTCGGCCCCGTCTGAGGCGGCGTGGCGAGGAAAAGTATGGCATCCGGGAGGCAACTCCCGTATAATCGCGCACTTGCAGTTTTGTTTATGTGCGGCAATGCCGCGCATGTTTTTGTAAGTTCACGGCACGGCCATTCTTCCGTGACCGCGTGTATCCAAAGGAAAGCAAATGACTACCGCAATGACCAAGAAGTCGGACGTCGTGGCGCAATTCGCCCGTGCCGCTAACGATACCGGCTCCCCCGAAGTGCAAGTTGCGCTGCTCACCACGCGCATCAACGAACTGACGCCGCACTTCAAGGCGCACATGAAGGATCACCACAGCCGCCGCGGTCTGCTGCGCATGGTGAGCCGTCGCCGCAAGCTGCTCGATTACCTCAAGGGCAAGGACGCAGATCGTTACCGCGCCCTGATCGAGAAGCTGGGCCTGCGTAAGTAAGCGATTGCGATTACGACGAGATGCCTGTATCAGCGTGCTGATGCAGGCATTTTGTTTTTGGGCGCTCCCTGACGGATGTCCTGAGGATGTCCGGCCGGTCGCGTACCTCACCGTTGGGCTGGGTTCTCCCCGGTTCCAGCAGTTCCTGTAGTTCCCACTTTATGGGGCCTCGTCGATAAGCAGGGCTTGTGTCATTCCAGCGTCGCCCGAGCGATGCCAATGCCTACGCGCCAAGGTGCCGGGCAACGCTGGAATGGCATAACACTCCCCCCTGCGAGGCGTCGGGATCACCCCGGCAGCGATATCGCGCCGCTGCTGCATTCGCGCGATTCGATATAGGAGTGCAAATGTTCAATAAAGTCGTCAAGTCTTTCCAATGGGGACAAAACACGGTTCGCATGGAGACGGGTGAGATTGCTCGCCAGGCATCCGGTGCCGTGCTCGTCGACATGGACGATACGGTCGTGCTGGCCACGGTCGTGGGTGCGAAGAGCGCCAAGTCGGGGCAGGATTTCTTCCCGCTGACCGTCGACTATCTGGAAAAGACTTACGCCGCCGGCAAGATCCCGGGTGGCTTCTTCAAGCGTGAAGGCCGTCCGTCGGAAAACGAAACGCTGACGTCGCGCCTGATCGACCGCCCGATCCGCCCGCTCTTCCCGGAAGGCTTCTACAACGAAGTCCAGGTGGTTGTGCAGGTCGTTTCGCTGAACCCGGAAGTGCCGGCGGATATCCCGGCCCTGATCGGCGCATCGGCAGCGCTGTCGATCTCCGGTCTGCCGTTCAACGGCCCGGTAGGCGCTGCGCGCGTGGCCTACGTCGACGGTCAGTACGTGCTGAATCCGTCGCGTGAGCAGATCGCCCAGTCGAAGCTCGACCTCGTCGTTGCCGGTACGGAGCAAGCCGTGCTGATGGTCGAATCGGAAGCGAAAGAGCTGCCGGAAGACGTGATGCTGGGCGCCGTGGTGTTCGGTCACGATCAAATGCAAACGGCGATCAACGCCATTCACGATCTGGTGCGCGACGCAGGCAAGGCCGAGTGGGATTGGGCCCCGGCCGCGAAGAATGAAGCGCTGATCGCACAGGTGTCGGCACTGGCGGACGCCTCGCTGCGCGCCGCTTACCAGACGCGCGAAAAGCAAGCGCGTACGCAACAACTGCGCGCCGTGACCAGCGACGTGATCGCCAAGCTGGGCGAAGCGGCGAGCGCCAAGGGCGAAGCCGCGCCGGACAGTATCGAAGTGGGCAACATCCTGTTCGATCTGGAAGCCAAGATCGTGCGTAGCCAGATTCTGGCTGGCGAGCCGCGTATCGACGGCCGCGACACGCGCACCGTGCGCCCGATCTCGATCCGCACCGGCGTGCTGCCGCGTGCCCACGGTTCGGCGCTGTTCACGCGTGGCGAAACGCAGGCCCTCGTGGTGGCCACGCTCGGCACCAAGAGCGACGAGCAGATCATCGACGCGCTGCAAGGCGAGTACCGCGATCGCTTCATGCTGCACTACAACTTCCCGCCGTTCTCGACGGGTGAAACGGGTCGCGTGGGTTCGCCCAAGCGCCGCGAAATCGGTCACGGCCGTCTGGCCAAGCGCGCTTTGGTGGCGTGCCTGCCGGGCGCCGACGATTTCGGTTACACCGTGCGTGTGGTGTCGGAAATCACCGAATCGAACGGTTCGTCGTCGATGGCGTCGGTGTGCGGTGGCAGCCTCGCCATGCTGGACGCCGGTGTGCCGCTGACGGCGCCGGTCGCCGGTATCGCGATGGGCCTGATCCTCGAAGGCAACAAGTTTGCCGTGCTGACCGATATTCTCGGCGACGAAGATCACCTGGGCGACATGGACTTCAAGGTGGCGGGTACGTCGAACGGCGTCACCGCACTGCAGATGGACATCAAGATCCAGGGCATCACGAAGGAAATCATGCAGGTCGCCCTGGCGCAAGCCAAGGAAGGCCGTCTGCATATTCTCGACAAGATGGCGCAAGCGCAGTCGGGCGTGCGTACGGAACTGTCGGAATTCGCGCCGCGCATGGTCACCATCAAGATCAACCCGGAAAAGATCCGTGACGTGATCGGCAAGGGCGGTTCGGTGATCCGCGCACTGACGGAAGAAACCGGCACGAGCATCGATATCTCGGACGACGGCGTGGTGACGATTGCCAGCCCGAGCGCCGAAGGCATTGCGGAAGCGAAGCGCCGCATCGAGCTGATCACCGTGGAAGTCGAAGTGGGCCAGGTGTACGACGGTACCGTGCTGAAGCTGCTCGAGTTCGGCGCGATCGTGTCGGTGCTGCCGGGTAAGGATGGTCTGCTGCACATCTCCGAAATCGCCAACGAGCGTATCAAGGACATCAACGAGTACCTCAAGGAAGGCCAGGCGGTGCGCGTGAAGGTGATCCAGCAGGACGACAAGGGTCGTCTGCGTCTGTCGCACAAGGCGCTGACGGACGAAGAAAAGCAGGGTAGCCCGGCGCTGGTCAAGCGCGAAGGCGACGCTCAGTAATTCCGATGTCGGTATGAGGCTTGGCGGCGCGCGTTGGTGCGTCGCTGTGCCAAAGAAAACGGCGACGCTTGCGCGTCGCCGTTTTTTTATCCATCGCACGGATCGGCAAAATAATGCGGAAAAAATGCGAGAAGGGTATTTACAGAAAATGGGTTTGTCTTTAGAATCTCACTTCTCTGTTCGGGGGGTATAGCTCAGCTGGGAGAGCGCTTGCATGGCATGCAAGAGGTCAGCGGTTCGATCCCGCTTACCTCCACCACGGATTCCGAAGCTTGATTTTCAGGCGCATCGAACAAGCAAGATTCTTGCGAAAACGATGCAAATCACTTGAAAATAAAGCTTCACAATCGAAGAAATGTTGTTTAGAATAGCGTTCTTCGCGAAATGCAGTAAAGCGAAACAGACAAGATTGTGACGATTTTGTCCCCTTCGTCTAGAGGCCTAGGACATCACCCTTTCACGGTGAGTACAGGGGTTCGAATCCCCTAGGGGACGCCAGAATTGGTGCCGGTAGCGAGTCGGTATCAGTTTAAAATGCCACGCAGTTGGTGGCGTAAAGCCCGCTGGAAGTTTGGCGGGTTTTTTTGTCGGTTTTGGAGCGGTAGTTCAGTTGGTTAGAATACCGGCCTGTCACGCCGGGGGTCGCGGGTTCGAGCCCCGTCCGCTCCGCCAAAACCTACGCAGTTCGGCAATCTGCGCGTAACAACGCTGCAGTGTCGAATCGCTGGCAGGAAAGCAAAGTGAATCACATCACGATGCTGCAGCAAGTTTGGAGCGGTAGTTCAGTTGGTTAGAATACCGGCCTGTCACGCCGGGGGTCGCGGGTTCGAGCCCCGTCCGCTCCGCCAAACGAAGAAAGCCCAGGCTAATGCCTGGGCTTTTTTTTGTCGTTCGACGTTCATGATTTCGAGTCCTGCAACGGGGCTTTCGGGGCGTTTCGATACTATTTTCTCCCGATGGCTGTCGCCCTGAAAGTGTGTGCGGATTTTTCGCGCAATTTCTTGAAGATGTGCAAATAGTGCGCATCGATGATGGGCGTTGATCGCGCGCGGTAAGCTGTCGGGCCGTGGTGATGTTCCGAGTCGGCCCGAGGCGTGTGCGTTCAGCCTTTGACGCGTACGATCCAGCGCAGATAGAGCAGCAAGCCGACGGCGGCGACCGCCAGGCTCGCGCTGTTGGCGAACCAGAATCCTGCGGCGCCATGCAGCCACGCCGGGGACAGCCCGCCGACGTCGAAGCCCAACACATAACCGCCCCCCAGTCCGACACCCCAGAGCGACACGGCATAGATGACGGTCGGGATCACCGCAACCTTCCATGCGCGCAACACGAAGACGGCACTCACCTGCAAGGCATCGAATACGTGATAGCCGGCGACGATGGCGAGTAATGGCGTCGCGACCGCCGCGACCAGCGGATCCGACGTATAAGCTGCCAGAACCCACGGCCGGCAGAGTCCCATGACGCTCGCCAGCAACACGCCCAGCAGGCCAGCAAACTCGACGCCGCGGCGCCCGACCCGGCGCGCCAAGCGAAAGTCGCGCTTGCCGATGGCCTGTGCGGTGAGCGTCGCCGTCGCAATCGCAATCGACATCGGCAGCATATACATAAGCGCGCCGAGGTTCGCGGCAATCTGGTGACCGGCGAGCGTCACGTCGCCCAGGCGAGCAATGAAGATGGCCATGAACGAGAACGCCGTCACTTCGATCAGGTAGCTCAGTCCCATGGGTATGCCGAGCTTGAGCAGCGCACGAATCGCCGGCCAGTGCGGCCAGCAGAATCGGGAAAAGGTGGCGAAGGCACGCAACTTCGCGTGACGTGCCATCAGTGTGAGTCCGAGCGCACATGAGACCCAGTTGATGGCGGTCGTGGCAATGGCGCAGCCGGTGCTGCCGAGCGCTGGAATACCCAGCCGTTCGATGCCGTAAATCAGTGCCAGATTCAGCGGGACTTTCAAGGTCAGTCCCGTGACCTGAATGGCCATGACGATGCGGGGCTGCGCCACGGCGGTGGACAGCGAGGAGTACACACGAAAGAGCAGCGCGGCGGGCAGGCCGAACGCGAGCATCTGGAGATAGGCGCTCGCGCGCGCTTCGAGTTCGGGGGATGCTTCGGAGAGTCGCAGAATGAACTGCGGATGCGATAGCAGCAGGACACCCGGCACGGCGAGAAACCCGGCGAGCCAGAACGCCTGCCGCACTTCCTCGCCGATGCTTTCGCGCTCTCCTGCCCCGAAGCGTTGCGCGGCGATCGGGGAGAGCGCCACGAGCACGCCCATCAGGCCGACATACACCGTGATGTAGATCGACCCACCGAGTGCGAGCGATGCGAGATCGAACGCCGAGGCGCGACCGACCATTGCCGTGTCCATCACCCCGAAGGCGATGACGGCCAACTGGCCGATGAGCACCGGCCAGGCCAGTTCGGCAATGCGTTTGATGTCGTGCCACATGGCGTTGCGTGAGCGTCGCTAGGGATGGGGGATGGGGTTAGCGCGGACGCGCCCCGCGCCGCCCCGGACGCTCCTGCAATACATAAAGGCGGAAGCGCTCGTCGCGGTCGGCCGCGCGGCGGCCTTCCCAGAGCTGGCGCCATTCGTAGGGCGCCAGCGACAACGGTTCGCTGTAGTCCTGCGAGTCTTGACGCAGCAGCACGTCGCAATCGTCGTTGGCCGTGCCGAAGCGCATCTTGCCGAAGTAGGCGAACGACGCGAGCTGCGCGTCGCCGACGCGAGCCGTGCGAATGCACGTGTAATCGGCGGGGAGATGGGCGGCGATCTGTGCGGCCACGTCGCGATAGGTTCTGCCGTAGTTCACGACGGGCAGCCACAGCGTCATGAGCAATACCCACATGAGGGTTGTGCCGCCAGACGACAGCACCACGCTGCGCCACAGGACTTTCGGGCTGCGCGACACGCGCCACGCCACCAGTGCGACCCAGGCGCCGGTCACGATCAGGGCGCTGATCAGCGTGACCCAGCTGAACTCGGGGGCGAAGCCCGGGACCAGGCGTCGCAGATTGCGCGCCGTGGAGGCCGGAAAACCGGTGATGCCGGCGAGCCAGACGATCCAGACGAAGCCTGCCAGCACGGTGAACGACAGCACGGCGAACCAATCGATGGCGTTGACCGTGCCGCGCTTGAGCGTGGGCAGGCCGAAGGCGGCGATGATCGACAGCGCGGGCAGCGCCAGCATGAAGAGCTGATTGCCCTGATGCGCCTGCAGCACGATCAGCACAAGAATCACGACGGCAAAGGCAAGCGCAATCGCGATGTGGGGCGCGCGTCGCATGCCGCGCCACGAGTAAAGCGACCACGCGGCAAGCGGCCATGCGGGCCAGGCAAACAGCGCCAGGTTCTTGGCGATGTAGCTCAGCGAGGCGAGCGTCGGGCCGCTGAAGGTGTCCATGCCGATATCCGTCCACTCGCCGAGCCATTGGCGTGCGCCGCTGGCAAACTTGAGCGCCGCTAGCGGCCACGTGCAGGCAATGAGCAGCGTCACCGGCGTGGAGATCAGCAGTAGCATGCGCAAGGGCAGGGCGCGGCAGACAATGGCAGCGGCAATGCCTGCGAACCAGAGCGAGAGCGTCATCAGCGGCGAGGACGCGAGCGCCATGCCGCCCAGGGCGAGGCCGAACCAGACGGCGCCCTGACGCGGCTTGTCGAGGCTGCGCACGAGGCCGTAAATCGCCATCGAGATAAGCGTGAGCTGTCCGACGGCGGCCGTTGTCTCGTGTCCACGCTCGGCCAGCCCGAAGCAGGCCAGCAGAATCAACAGGGCGCCGTCCGCGAGCGTGCGTCCATAGTCGCGCGGTTCTGGCTCGCCACCAAAGGCGTATTTGAACGGTTGCACTTCGGGGCGGCGACCGAGCAGATAGGTGCCGTACCAGATGAACGTGCAGGTCGCGTAGAAGCACAGCCCGGTGACAATGCGCGCGGCGTCGGGGGCGTCGAGCCACGAGAAGGCGCGTATGGCGAGCGCACCGAGCCACGAGACGAGCGGGCCGGTGTCGTAAATGGGTTTGCCCGCGATGTTCGGCAGCAGCCAGTCGGACAAGTGACCGTGTGCCATCGTCCACATGACGCCGAAACCTGCGGCGTCTTCGTTTTTCCACGGATCGCGACCGAACAACCCCGCCAGCACATAGATGACACAAATGGCGATCAACAGCGAACGCGGTAGCGCGCTGGTGGCGGAGGCGGTGATGCGAACTCGTTTCATAGGCCGGACGACAGGATCGGCACGGCGGCCGGATCGGGGAGACTCAGAGGGCGAGCCGGAACGGGCTCGAAGGTGAAACTCGGGGTGCTGCTCAGGGTAAAACCAAGGGAAAACTCGGGCAAATCGGAAAAGCCGACAGTATGACAGTAAGCCGTGCGGTGGCGCAGACCAGACCCAAGAAAAAAGGGCAGCCTGAGCTGCCCCTTTCCAATGCTTTCCACAACGCCGGGGTGTTGCCCCAAGGTGCTGGCCCGCCAGTCTCTGCCGGACCCCGCAGCGCGTTGTGTGGCGCGTCGCCGATAAAACTTAGGCGATCTTGCCGCCGGCGCGGTTGCCGAACTTCTGGCGGAACTTGTCGACGCGGCCAGCCGTGTCCATGATGCGCTGTTCGCCGGTGTAGAAGTTGTGCGAAGCCGACGACGTTTCGATCTTCACGAGCGGGTAGCTCTTGCCATCCTTCTCGGCCGTTTCCTTGGTGTGGATCGTCGAGCGGGTGATGAATTCGAAGTCGACGCCGGGCGTCATGTCGCGGAACAGGACTTCGCGGTATTCGGGGTGAATGCCTTCTTTCATGATGTACCTTGGGTTAAGTCGGTAGCCAGTCTGCGCGGGAGGAGGTTCGCCCGAGGTTTGTTACCCCGGGAGGCACCCCGTTGGCCCGCTAACGCCATCGTCGTCATGCGACGGGAGGGACGTCAACCACTTTCCGGGTGAGTAAAACGCGCATTATGCCATGAAAACAATGACTTTCGCAAAGTTTTCACGGGTCGCCGGCGGGCGTGGATGCCGCTGTGCCGGGCGCGGCGTCGCCAGTGCCGGCGCTCACCGCCGGATCTTGCAGGAAATAGCGCGAGAACAGCGCGTACAAGGCGGGATAGGCGTCGCGAAAGGCCTCCGGGGCCACAAAGAACGCCTCGGCGCAGACGGCGAAGAACTCCGATTCGTGTTCGGTGGCGTAGGGGTCGAGCAGCGACGACGAGGCAAACGCTTCCCAGTGGGCATCGGGAACGTTGGACACATCGTGGCAGAACGCCTCGTACGCGGGATCGAAGACATCGCACCAGGCTTCGGGCGTGAGGTCGCCATGCACGCGCCGCAGCATCGGCGGCACGCCGTCGGCTTCGCCGCCTTCCATGTCGATCTTGTGGACGAACTCGTGAATTACCACGTTGTACGCCAGGACATCGCTCGCTTGCACATCCTGCCATGACAGAACGACAGGCCCGCCTTCCCACGCCTCGCCGCTCGCCTCCTGAGCGATGTCGTGCACGACGCCGGCTTCGTCCTGCACGGTTTTGCGAATCAGGAACTCGCCGGGATACAGCACGATGCCCGTCCAACCGCGATACAGCGCGCTCGGCAAATTGAGAATCGGCAGGCAGGCTTGCGCGGCCACCGAGACACACATCGCTTCGGTCAACGGCAGGTCGTGCGCCGTCGAAAAGTGTTTGCGGCCCAGGAAATCGGTCGCGAGGGCGCGCAGCTTGTCGAGGTCGGCCGCGCTGCGGCGTGTCAGGAATGGCAGGGCGCCGACGACTTCGCGCCAGACGGCATCGTCGATCGTGGGGCGTGTGTGGGCGCGTCGGAGGCGGGCGAGCAGGGTTCGGAGCATGAGGAGCGAAGTCGGATGATTTGACGCAGTCGCGGTGAATCTCAGGGGAGGGCCTTTGAGCACCGATGGCGTACCGATGCCAATTTAACTGCTTTTGCGCCGCCGCAACGAGCGTGCCACACAGCGCGGCGGCGGTGCTCAGTCGGGCAGCACCTTGCCCGGATTCATTAGCCCGAGCGGGTCGAAGGCCGTCTTCAGCGTGCGCATCAGTGCGAGTTCGACCGGCGACTTGTAATGCGCCGAGGCGTCGCGTTTGAGTTGCCCGAGGCCGTGCTCCGCGCTGATGGTGCCGTGATGGGCATGCACGCTGTCATGCACGGCGGCGGTGACCGCCGTCTGATGCCGATGAAGGAATTGGGCGGGATCGACGCCTTCGGGCGCCATCACGTTGTAGTGCAGATTCCCGTCGCCCAAATGGCCGAAGGTGACCATGCGGGCACCGGGCGCCACGCGCTGCACGATCGGGTCGGTGGCTTTGAGAAACGCGGGCACCCGGGATACCGGCACCGCGATGTCGTGCTTGATGTTGAGCCCCGTGGCCGACTGCGCCAGCGGAATGCTCTCGCGCAAGTGCCATAGCGCATTCGATTGCGCCAGGCTGTTCGCGACAATGGCGTCGTGCACGATACCCTGATCGACGGCCGCGTTCAGCAAGCGCTCCAGCAGATCGCGCGCATGCGCTTCACTCTCGTTGTCCGAGAGTTCAAGCAGCACGGTCTGGGCATGAGGTTGCGCGAACGGATAACGCTGCTGCGGGAAGATTTGCGCTACGAGTTGGAGGCAGAAGTGGGACATCAACTCGAAGCCCGTGAGCAGCGGACCTGCCATGCGTTGCGCCAGATTCAGAAGGGCCAGGGCGTGCGCGGGGCTTTCCAGAGCGGCGAGCGCCGTCATGCGCGCCACGGGTTGTGCGAAGAGCTTGAGTGTTGCCGCGGTAATCAGCCCGAGCGTGCCTTCCGCGCCGATGAAAAGATCGCGAAGATCGTAGCCGGTGTTGTCCTTGCGCAGCCCGCGCAAGCCCTCCCACAGTTCGCCTTGCGGCGTGACCACCTCGAGGCCGAGGCACAGTTCGCGCGTATTGCCGTATCGCAACACGGCGGTGCCGCCGGCATTCGTCGCGAGATTGCCACCGATCGTGCAACTGCCCTCGGCGGCCAGGCTCAGCGGGAAGAGGCGCTCCGCGCTGGCGGCCGCCGCCTGCACGTTCGCGAGCAGGCAGCCGGCCTCGGCAGTCAGGGTCATGTTCTCGGCATCCACCTGTCGGATGCGATCGAGACGGCGCAAGCTGATGAGCACCTGACGCCCGCTCGTGTCGGGTGTCGCGCCGCCGGCGAGGCCCGTGTTGCCGCCTTGCGGCACCATCGGCACGCCGTGCCGGACACAAAGGCGCACGAGGGCGGCGACCTGTGCGGCGTCGGCGGGGCGAAGCACGGCGAGGGCGCGTCCGGTATAGCGTTTGCGTTGATCGGTGAGGTAGGCGTCCGTGTCGGCGGCCTCGAGCAGAACGTGGTCACGGCCCAGCAGGTCACGGCACGCGGTGAGGAAGGAGGAGTCGTTCATGTCAGGGGGCGTCACACGATTTGCGCGATCCAAGGTTGGGTAACGCTGAGTCTCGAGGGCAGGCGCTAACGCGCGGCTGCGGCACGGGCTTTCGCGGCTCGCTTGAAGGGCCGCAGATAAAAGATCGTCGAGAAGAAGAAGACGACGGACAGCGCCGTCTCGATCCACGCGAGCGAGGCCGATGCCCCCGTGTCCGTCATGCCGCGCACGACGCCTTCGGCAAGAAACAGCAGGATGAACATGCTGGACCACTGCAGCGTATACAGGTTGCCGCGCAGCACGCCGCGCAGCGGCAGCAGCAACAGCAACGCCTTGAGGACCAGCCACGAGCCACCGGGACGCAGCGGCGCGAGCCATAACTCCCAGGCGAGCGACAGTGCAATCAACGCCAGCAGGCTCGTCACACTGATCAGGCGCAGCCCGCGAGCCCCGCCGGAGGCGGCGGGCATCGGCGGTGGCGTGCGTGGGGGCTGCGCGGGCGCACGCCGGGCATCGGTGTTTTGGGGCATGTCGGGCGGTGTAGCAGTCATGGGCTTGTCGTGATGGCCGGCGTTACTGCGGGAGCGCCCATCGCCACGCGCCGGGGGTGGCGTGTGGCGCGGCGCAAACCCTCATTCTGCCAGCTTGCGCGCGGCGCGGGCGAGTCGTGCGCCGAGCGCCGACGCCAACTGACGTTCGTCGGCCGAGAGCGGATTGCCGTCATGCGCGAAATGGGTGGCGCCGTAGGGCGAGCCGCCGGTGCGTGTGCTGGAGAGCGCGGGTTCGGAGTAGGGCAGCCCCATCAGCAACATGCCATGGTGCAGCAACGGGATCATCATCGACAGCAGCGTGCTTTCCTGGCCGCCATGCAGGCTGGCGCTCGACGTGAACACGCAGCCCGGTTTCCCGGCCAGGGCGCCCGAGAGCCACTGCGGCGTGGTGCCGTCGAGAAAGTATTTCAGCGCGGACGCCATGTTGCCGAAGCGGGTCGGCGACCCAAGCGCGAGTCCCGCGCATTCTTCCAGATCGCGCAATTCGACGTAGGGCGGGCCGCTGTCGGGAATGTCCGGTGCGCTCGCTTCACATACCGTGGAAACGGCGGGGACGGTGCGCACGCGCGCTTGCGCGCCGGGCACGCTGTCGATGCCGGCTGCGATGCATTGGGCGAGTTGTGCCGTGGTGCCGTGGCGGCTGTAGTACAGGACGAGGATTTCAGTCATGAAGTCGAATCGGCGGGTCGGTGGTGGCGGGCAGATCGATGTCGGGGCGTCGACTCGAGGTAGCGAGATCAAGCGGTCTGGCTGCGCGTTGTGTCGTTGCAGGTCGCCCCGGTTGTCGGGAACGCCTGCGTCAGACGTAATGCGGAAAACCTGCCCGAGCCTTGGGCCTTGGGTGAAAGCCGGGTGGAGAAGGAACAGAAAAGGAACGGAAAAGTGCGGGTATTATAGGGTGTTCCTATTGGCGTAACGGCTTAACCGCTTAACCGCGAGGCCCCGTAACGGATCGCGTGGGATGAACGGTTGCCAGCCGCGCCAGCCCTTCCCCTTAGGAGCCCGATTTGCTCAGACTGCCCCGCATCAACTGGAACAACGTTCGCCAACTGCTGAGATACGCGCTTGCGCGGGCGCAGGACGACCGGATTCCGCAAGTGGCGGCGAGCCTGACGTTTACCTCGATCCTGTCGATCGTGCCGCTGTTCGCGGTGACATTCGCGCTGTTCACCGCCTTTCCGATTTTCAATACGTTTCGCGACGCCTTGCAGGGCTTCCTGATCGAGCACCTGATGCCCGAGAGCGTCAATGCCCAGATTTTCAATTACCTGAACCAATTCGCATCGAAGGCGAAAGGCCTGACGGCGTTCGGTTTGATCGGCTTGCTGGTGACGGCCGTGCTCACGTTAATGACGATCGAGTCGGCGTTCAACGTGATCTGGCGTGTGCGACGTCCGCGACCGATCGCACAGCGTCTGCTGATTTATTGGAGTCTGCTCACGCTTGGGCCGCTGTTGATCGGAGTGAGTCTGTCGATCAGTTCGTACGTCTTCACGCAATCGATGTCGCTGGTGAGCACGCTGCCGCCCGTTGTCACCTCGTTGCTCAGCCTGATTCCGCCGGCGCTGACCAGCGTGGTGTTCATGCTGATGTATCTCTACATGCCGAATTGCAAGGTGGACTGGCGCGACGCGCTGGTTGGCGGTGTCGTGGCGGCGCTGGCGTTCGACCTGACCAAGCGGGGCTTCGGCATGTACATCCGGCAGTTTCCGACCTACACGGCCGTGTATGGCGCATTCGCGGCGGTGCCGATCTTCTTGCTCTGGATCTACCTGTCGTGGCTGGTGGCGCTGATCGGCGCGACGATCACGTCGGTCCTGCCCGCGCTGCGCCTCGGGCATTTCCAATACCCCCGCTTTCCGGGGAGCGATCTGCTGGACGGCCTGACGCTGATCCACTTGCTCAATCTGGACCGCGAAGCCGGCGGTAGCGGTCGCACGATGGCGCAACTGGCGGGTACGATGCGCACGAGCCTCGATCATGCCGGTGACCTGCTCGCTCGGCTTGAGCGCATGGGATGGGTCGGACGGTTGACGATGCAGCCACCGGTGGAGCGTTGGCTGCTGCTCGCGAACCCGCGTACGACGACCCTGGCGCCACTGGTCGCGCAGCTGGCCCTCAACGTCGACGAGCTGGCGCGTCAAATGGAGCGTCACGCGCTCGATGGCGCGCATGTTGCCGACATTCTGCGCGAAGGAAAATGGGACGTGCCCCTGGCCGACGCGCTACCGCGCGATGTCACTCCGGACGACGGCGGTGGCGACGCGTCGTGTCTTGACGTGGATCACAAGGGTCACGAGCCCGAAGCAGGCGCTAGAGCTTGATACGGCCGAGACAGATATCCCGAAACATGACCCAGTCGCCCATCAGGCTGTAGATCGGATGGCGGAAGGTGGCGGGCCGGTTCTTCTCGAAAAAGAAATGGCCGACCCACGCGAACGCGTAACCACAGACGACTGCCGCGAGCAGCCACCACGGGTTGCCTGTCAGGGCAAGCGCTGCCAGAAAGGCGATCACGCCCCATGAGCCGACGAAATGCAGACGGCGGCAGACGGCGTTGCGGTGCTCACCGAGATAGAAGGGGTAGAAGTCCGCAAACCGGTGAAACGCCGGCGACTCATCGTGCCCAGGTGTCATGGCAAACCTCCTGCATTGGGAAGTTGATGCGTTCAGTCTCGCATGAATTGCACAAGCGCATCGAGCAGCGCGTCCGGCTGTTCCGTCATGATCGCGTGGCCGGCATTGACGACCTTGACCGAAACGGGGGCACCGGCGTCGCGCAACGCATCGAGCAGGGCTTGCGCTGCGCGGGGCGGCGTCATCTGATCGCGTTGCCCCAACACGGCGAGCACCGGACATCGAACCTGCGCAGCCGCCGCCATCCCTCGATCGTAGCGATTGCACGCCTCGAAGTCGGTAAGAAACACCTTGGCGGGATTGCGTTGCGCCACGCGCTCCATCAAGCGTTGATTGACGCCCCATGTCCAGAAACCGGGGCCGGGCGCCGATGGCTTGGCGGCGATCGTGCTGTGCGACCAGGCGTTGACGAGGGCGATGGCCTCCGGCTCACGTTCGGCGGCGGCCTCGAGGAGGACATCGGAGACTTTCATCGGGTAAGCGGTGCCCACCAGGGCGATACGGGACACCCGATCGGGGTGGCGGGCGGCGGCGTCCAGCGCAATCAGCGACCCCATGCTGTGCCCGACCCAGGTCGCTTTTCCGATGCCGGCGGCATCGAGCACGGCGACCACGCGATCGGCCATCGCTTCAATGGTCGTCAATGGGGCGCCCGTGCTGCGGTGATGTCCGGGCAGATCGAGCGCGAGTACGTTCATGCCGTGATGGGCGAGGTACCGGCTCTGTAACCCCCACACGCTGTGATCGTGCTGTGCGCCATGCAGGAAGACGACCGTCGGTAGCGCGGGATCCATCGATTTGCCGGCGGTATAGGCGTAGACGTTGTTGCCGCGGATGTCGAACTTCATCGTGCTTGTCCCTTGGCCGTGGATTTGACTGCCGCCTTCAGGCCGCGTTTGAGATCCTGGATCAGGTCGTCAGGGTCTTCCAGGCCGATCGACAGGCGTACGGTGCCCTCTCCGATACCCGCCGCCGCGAGCGCCGCGGCGTCCATGCGGAAATGCGTGGTGGAGGCAGGGTGAATGACCAGGGAGCGTGCGTCGCCGACATTGGCCAGATGCGAGAAGAGCTGCAGCGATTCGATGAAACGGCGCCCGGCCTCCCGGTCGCCCTTCAGATTGAAGCTGAAGACGGCACCCGCGCCGCGCGGGAGCAGTCGCTTGGCCAGTGCGTAGTCGGGATGCGACGCCAGTTCCGGATAGGCGACGCTTGCCACCGCCTCGTGCCCCGCCAGGAACGCCACCACCCGACGTGCGTTGTCGACGTGCCGCGCCATGCGAAGTGGCAGCGTTTCGAGACCTTGCAGCAGTTGCCATGCCGCCTGCGGATGCAGGCATGCGCCAAAGTCGCGCAAGCCCTCGCGTCGCGCGCGCAACAGGAATGGCGCGACCGAGCTCTCCTCGGCGAAGACCATGCCGTGGAAGCCGTCGTACGGCTCGGTCAGTTCGGGAAATTTGCCGCTTCGCTCGAAGTCGAACGTGCCCCCGTCGATCAGAATGCCGCCGATGGTCGTGCCATGCCCTCCGAGGAACTTGGTAGCCGAGTGATAGACGATATCGGCGCCATGATCGAACGGCTGAATGAGCCACGGTGTGGTGAACGTGCTGTCGACCATCAGGGGCACGTCCGCGTCATGAGCGATCTCCGCGACTTGGGCGATGTCGAGGACGTCGAGCCCCGGATTGCCAAGCGTTTCGCCAAAGAACAGCCGGGTCTCGGGGCGCACGGCGGCGCGCCAGCCGTTCAGGTCGCCAGGGCGCACGAAGGTGGTCTCGATGCCGAAGCGGCGCAGTGTGTAATGCAGCAGATTGTGCGAACCGCCGTACAGCGCGCTGGACGCCACGATGTGCGAACCCGCGCCCATCAGGGTTGCGATGGCCAGGTGCAGCGCGGCCTGGCCGCTTGCCGTGGAAATGGCGCCGACGCCGTTTTCCAGTGCGGCCATGCGCTCTTCGAAGACGGCATTGGTCGGGTTGGAAATGCGCGAATAGACATGGCCGGCGCGTTCCATGTTGAAAAGCGCGGCTGCCTGGTCGGCATCGGAGAAGACAAACGACGTGGTCTGGTAGATCGGCGTGGCGCGAGCCCCGGTGGCGGGGTCGGGGGCGGCCCCGGCGTGCAGGGCAAGCGTGTCGAAGTGCGGGACTGACATGTCGGAGAGGGCCTCTCGGTTGGCTTGACGTTGACTTGACGGCGACTTGGCGCTGGCGTGTGATGCGGACATCACGTATGCGGCAATCCTAGCACCACCGCCATGCATCTCGACAGGCGCTGCCGCCCCCATTGGCAAAATGCCGGTGCTGTCCGATGTCTGAGGTGCGGCGATGCCCGATCGATCCCCGGAATCGGCCGAAAACCCTCGTCGCACGGACATTGGCGCGTCTTGTTCCTTTCCTTTTCAGACGCTTTCCGATAGCATCTTTCGAACATGATCTAATCACAATAACGAGGGGACAGCGGCGCGCGCGCCGGCGATCCGTCTCGAACGCCGAAGTCTGGCAAATGCGTCCGGTGGCATCGTCCTGCCGCGGTTGCCCGAGCATCTCAACGAGGAGTGTGTGCCATGCGTGTGTCTGACATCCTGAAAGTAAAGGGCAACACCCTTTTCACCGTGACCCCGGAGACGTTGCTGGCCCAAGCCGTCGACACGATGGCGGAGCATGACATTGGTTCGCTCGTCGTGATGGAGTTCGGCGATCTCGTGGGCATGCTCACGTTCCGCGAAATCATCAATACGATCAGCAAGAACGGCGGTACGGTTGGCAGTTCCACAATTCGCAAAGTCATGGACGACCATCCGCTCACCTGCACGCCGGAGACGGATGTCGACGAAGTCCGGCGCATGATGCTTGAGCGTCACGCCCGTTATTTGCCCGTCATGGACAATCGCACGCTCATGGGCGTGATTTCCTTCTACGATGTGGCGCGTGCCGTCGTCGAGGAGCAATCCTTTGAAAATCGCATGCTCAAGGCCTACATTCGCGATTGGCCGGCCGAGGAAGCGGAAAACACCAAGTGAGTGAGGCCAGCCAGCGCGGGGCACGCGGCGAGGGCCACCAATCACGACTGTTGAAAGAGCGGCGCTTTGCGCCGTTCTTCTGGACCCAGTTTCTGGGTGCGATGAACGACAACGTGTTCAAAATCGCATTCACGTCGCTCGTCACCTATCACGCATCGCTTTTTCAGAACGTCGACGGCAAGACGGCGGCGTTCCTCATCTCGGCCATCTTCATCGCGCCGTTCCTGTTGTTTTCCGCGACCAGCGGGCAAATTGCCGATAAGTGGGACAAGGCGCGCCTGATCCGTTTCGTCAAGTCGCTGGAGATCGCGATCATGGCGCTCGGCGCGGCCGGCTTCCTCTGGGCAAGCGCGCCGCTGCTGTTCGTGTGCACCTTCCTGATGGGACTCCACTCCACACTCTTTGGGCCGGTCAAGTACGCCTATCTGCCTCAGCACCTGGCCACGCGCGAACTGGTGGGGGGGAACGGTCTGGTCGAAATGGGCACGTTCGTGGCCATCCTGATCGGCACGATTGTCGGCGGCGAACTGGCTGGCGCCGGGGCGGGCTCGCTGCCGTGGATCGGCGGCGTTTGCCTCGGACTGGCCTTGTTGGGCCGGCTGGTGTCGACGTGGGTGCCGCAAACGCCCGCGGCGCAGCCGGATCTGCGCATCAATTGGAATCCGTTGACCGAGACGTGGAGAAATCTGTGCATCGCGCGTACGGACCGTGCGGTCTTCCAGAGTCTGCTCGGTATCTCGTGGCTTTGGTTTCTCGGGGCGACCTTTCTCGCGTCGTTTTTCAACTTCGCACATGACGTGCTCGGCGCCGGTCCGGGTGTCGTCACGCTGCTGCTGGCCATGTTCTCCCTGGGCATCGGGATTGGGTCGCTGTTGTGCGAGCGGCTTTCGGGCGGCAAGGTGGAAATCGGACTCGTGCCGTTCGGCTCGATCGGCATGACGGTATTCGCGGTCGATCTTTATTTTGCGAGTCGGGGCGGCGCTCACGGCGCGGCCTTGCAGACGGTGGCGCAGTTCGCTTCGCAACCGGCCCATTGGCGCGTGCTGGTGGACCTGTTCCTGCTGGCGATGTTCGGGGGCTTCTACAGCGTGCCGTTGTACGCGCTGATCCAAAGCCGTAGCGCGCCGTCGCATCGCGCACGCATCATCGCAGCGAACAATATCCTCAACGCGTTGTTCATGGTCGTGTCGGCCCTCATGGCGATGGCGCTCACGAAGGCCGGGTTCACCATCGACCAGTTGTATCTCGTCACCGGCATTCTCAACGCGCTGGTGGCTGTCTATCTATACCTGCGACTCCCGGAATTCCTGATTCGCTTCGCGATGTGGCTGCTGTTGCACACCCTCTATCGCATCGACGTCAAAGGGGCGGATCAGATTCCGGACGACGGGCCATGCCTGCTGGTCTGCAATCACGTCAGCTTTGCCGATGCCGTGGTGATCGGGGCGTCGATCCGGCGTCCGGTTCGCTTTGTGATGGACCACCGTATTTTCCGCATCCCGGTGCTGTCGTGGTTCTTTCGTACGGTCGGCGCCATTCCCATTGCCCCGGCGCACGAAGATGCAGTCGCGCTCGAGTGCGCCTACCGGCAGATCGCAGACGCGCTGGCGGCGGGCGACGTCGTTTGCCTCTTTCCTGAGGGTAAGCTCACGGCATCCGGCGAGCTGCAGGTCTTCCGTCAGGGGGTACAGCACATTGTCGAGCGTACGCCCGTGCCGGTCGTGCCGATGGCGCTGCGCGGGCTGTGGGGAAGTTTCTTTTCGCGACATGGTGGCGCGGCAATGTCACGGCCGTTCAAGCGTGGCATTCTGAACCGGCTCGAGCTTGTCATCGGGGCGCCGGTGTCGCCTGCGCAGGCGACGCCGGAAACCCTGCGGGACAAGGTGCTCAAGCTGCGCGGCCCCTGGCCGGTGTGAGGGGGCGTCTCCTCGTGAATCGCGGCCGTGGCTCGGAAGTCTCCGATGCCACGCCCCAAAAGCGCCCAAAATGCCGCCGGCCGGTCGTTTAGCGCCCTCGACCGTCGCACAGGGCGGCGCGGTGTGGCGGGATCGCTGGCATAATAGGGCCTTCCCGTCCTCCCCGAACCCGATCCCCGTATGTCTGGCAATACGCTTGGAACTCTGTTTACCGTCACCACTTTCGGCGAATCGCATGGCCCGGCCATTGGCTGCGTGATCGATGGCTGTCCGCCGGGAATGGCGCTCACGGAAGCCGACATCCAGGGGGAGCTGGATCGCCGCCGTCCTGGCACGTCGCGCCACGTTACGCAGCGCAACGAACCGGATGCCGTCGAGATCCTCTCTGGTGTGTTCGAGGGCGTGACGACGGGGACGCCCATCGCACTGCTGATCCGCAATACCGATCAACGCAGCAAAGACTACGGCAACATCGTCCAGACGTTCCGCCCCGGACATGCCGATTACACCTATCTGCAAAAGTACGGCGTGCGCGATTACCGCGGTGGCGGACGCTCGTCCGCACGTCTCACGGCGCCCGTCGTTGCCGCCGGCGCCGTCGCCAAGAAGTGGCTGGCCGAAAAATTTGGCGTGCAGGTGTACGGATGCATGACGCAACTCGGCGACATCGAGATCGCACAGACGGATTGGTCGCAGGTGTCGCAGAATCCGTTCTTCGCCGCCAACGCGGAAGTCGTCCCGCAACTGGAAGCGTATATGGATGACCTTCGCAAGGCGGGCGATTCGGTCGGGGCGAAGCTGCGCGTTGTGGCGACCGGCGTTCCGGTGGGTCTTGGAGAGCCGCTGTTCGATCGCCTGGATGCCGATATCGCCCACGCGATGATGGGCCTGAATGCCGTCAAGGGCGTGGAGATCGGTGCGGGTTTCCGCAGCGTCAGGCAAAAGGGGTCGGAGCACGGCGACGAATTGACGCCGGAGGGCTTCGTCGGGAACAACGCCGGTGGCATTCTGGGCGGCATTTCGACCGGTCAGGATATCGACGTGTCGATCGCGATCAAGCCCACGTCGAGCATTCGTACACCGCGTCGCTCGATCGACGTTGCCGGTCACGCATCGACGGTGGAAACGTTCGGGCGGCATGACCCTTGCGTGGGAATTCGCGCGACGCCGATTGCCGAAGCGCTGCTCGCGCTCGTGTTGATCGATCACGCGTTGCGTCACCGCGCGCAGTGTGGCGACGTGCACGTGAACACGCCGGTTATCGCGGCGCGCGTGCCGGACTGACGAGGCGCAAGGCGAACGCCAGGCGTCGTCAGCCGGAGTGAAGGCCGCCGGGCGAACCGGCGGCGATACCGCATTACATATTCGGGTAGTTCGGCCCGCCCCCCCCTTCCGGCGTAACCCACACGATATTCTGCGTCGGGTCCTTGATGTCGCAAGTCTTGCAATGCACGCAGTTCTGCGCGTTGATTTGCAACCGCTCGGACTCGTCCTCGTTCTTCACGAACTCATACACACCTGCCGGGCAATAGCGTTGCTCAGGCCCCGCGTATTCGGACAGATTGATGCCAACCGGCACGCTGGGATCCTTGAGCGTGAGATGCGCCGGTTGGTTCTCCTCGTGGTTGGTGTTCGAGATGAAGACCGACGACAGACGATCGAACGTGAGCTTCCCATCCGGCTTGGGGTAGGCGATCGGCTGACATTGCGCGGCCGGCAGCAGGCACTCATGATCGGCCTTCTTGCGGTGAATCGTCCATGGCATCTTGCCGCCGAGCAGCTTTTGCTCAATGCCGGTCATGATCGTGGCCACGGTCAGGCCCTTCTTGAACCACTGCTTGAAGTTGCGCGCCTTGTTCAGCTCTTCGTGCAGCCACGATTGCTCGAACGCGGCCGGGTAGGCGCTGAGTTCGTCACGCTGGCGCTCGGCCACCAGCGCGTCGAAGGCGGCATCGGCTGCCATCATGCCGCTCTTGATAGCGGCGTGGCTGCCCTTGATCCGGCTGACATTGAGGAAGCCCGCTTCGCACCCAACCAGCGCACCGCCCTTGAAAACGAGCTTCGGCAGGGCCAGCAGACCGCCCGCTGTAATGGCACGTGCACCGTATGAAATGCGCTTGCCCCCTTCGAGGAAGTGACGAATCGACGGATGGGTCTTGTAACGCTGGAACTCCTCGAACGGCGACAGGTACGGATTGCCGTAGTCGAGCCCAACGATGAAACCGACCGCCACCTGATGATTCGGCAGGTGGTAGAGGAACGAGCCGCCGTAGGTTTGCGCGTTGAGCGGCCAGCCGGCCGTGTGGATGACGAGACCTTCCTTGTGCTTGGCCGGGTCGATTTCCCACAGTTCCTTGATGCCCAGGCCGTAGGCCTGCGGATCGCGGCCTTCGTCGAGATTGAACTTGCGCATCAATTGGCGACCCAGGCTGCCCCGTGCGCCTTCCGAGAAGATCGTGTACTTGGCGTGCAGTTCCATGCCCAGTTGGAAGTTCTCGGTCGGTTCGCCGTCCTTGCCGACGCCCATGTTGCCGGTCGCCACGCCCATGACCGCGCCGTTCTCGTCGTACAGGATCTCGGCGGCCGGGAAGCCCGGGAAGATTTCAACGCCCAGCGCTTCGGCTTGTTGTCCGAGCCAGCGCACGACATTGCCCAGGCTGATGACATAGTTGCCGTGATTCTGGAAGCAGGCGGGCAGCAGCCACGACGGCGTGGGGGTCGCACCGGTCTCGTTCAGGAACAGGAAGCGATCTTCAACGACCGGGGTGTCGAGCGGAGCCCCAAGGGCTTTCCAGTCGGGAATGAGTTCGGTCAGCGCTTGCGGATCCATGACCGCGCCGGACAGGATGTGCGCCCCGATTTCCGAGCCTTTTTCCAGGACACATACGGAAATCTCCTTCCCCGCCTCCTGCGCGCGCTGCTTCAAACGGATTGCCGTGGACAGGCCGGCCGGACCGCCGCCAACAACGACGACGTCATACTCCATCGACTCCCTCGGGCCGTACTGCTCAAGCAGCTTGGGATCCATTGATGCTCCTGTTATAAACG
The DNA here is from genome assembly GCF_026802345.1 of Pandoraea sp. XJJ-1. Lineage (NCBI taxonomy): Bacteria > Pseudomonadati > Pseudomonadota > Betaproteobacteria > Burkholderiales > Burkholderiaceae > Pandoraea > Pandoraea sp. XJJ-1. The sequence continues at coordinate 3,130,893 of NZ_CP113827.1, read as the reverse complement.
TTAGAATTCGTGGGTGCGGCCATTTTCCGGGAATGGGGGGCACCTCGCAACCGCATATTAATAGCACGATCGTTCGGTATGGTAGGTAAGCAACTCTAGCGGCACGCCATGCGGCGTCGCCGTTGTTCAATGGGTGTCCAGGCGCGAGGGAGAAGACGATGGGGCGTTCGCTGAATCTCGAAGGGAAAGTGGCGATGGTGACGGGGGCCTCGAGCGGACTTGGCATGCAGTTTGCCAAGGTGCTGGCCCAGGCCGGGGCAAAGGTCGTGCTGGCCAGCCGGCGTGTCGAGCGGCTCAAGGAATTGAGGGCGGAGATCGAGGCGCAAGGCGGTGCGGCGCACGTCGTTCCTCTCGATGTGACCGACTACGACAGCATTCGCGCCGGGGTGGCCCATGCCGAGACCGAGGCGGGGGCCATTGATATTCTGATCAACAACTCCGGTGTGTCGACCCAGCAGCGTCTGGTCGACGTTACGCCCCAGGACTACGACTACGTCCTGAACACCAACACGCGCGGCACCTTTTTCGTGGCGCAGGAAGTCGCCAAACGCATGATTCGGCGGGCAAAGGGCGACCCGCAGCGCCAGCACCGGATCATCAATGTGGCGTCGGTGGCTGGGCAGCGCGCGATTTCCATGCTCGGCGTGTACTGCGTGAGCAAGGCGGCGGTCATCCACATGACCCGTGCGATGGCACTCGAATGGGGACGTTACAACATCAATGTCAATGCGTTGTGTCCGGGCTATATCGACACCGAGATCAACCACGAGCATTGGCAGACCGACGCCGGTCGCAAGCTCGTTCAGATGCTGCCCCGCCAACGCGTCGGGGAACCGAGCGATCTGGACGGGCTGATTCTGCTTCTTGCCTCAGACGATTCCAGGTTTATCAACGGGTCGATCATGACGATCGACGATGGTCTGGCGGTCGGCTGAGCCTCGTCAGGCCTTGTGCCACGGCGATTTGGCGAATTGGGCAGGCTCGCTGCAATGCGGCAATCCGGGATTGTCCGAGGCAGTCAGCGTAGCGGCGACAAGCGCATAATTCTCGGGTGCTAATGGGGTCGTGAAGGACGTCGTGCTGACGTCGGATCCCGAAACATCTTGAGGACAACATGTTGAATCAAGGCTGGCGTGCGCTCGTCGGCGTCGCGCTCGCCCTCGCCGCAATTGCGCTGCCGGTGGCCGCGCAGCCCTACAAGGCCGAATACTCGCTGTCGATCATGCCCGATGCCGGCACGCCCTGGGGCAAAGGCACGCAACTTTGGGCGGACATGGTGCGCGAGCGTACGCGTGGGCGCATCAACATTCGACTGCACACAGGCGCCTCGCTCGTGGGTGGCGACCAGACGCGGGAATTCTCCGCATTGCGTCAGGGCGTGATCGACATGGCGGTCGGCTCGACGATCAACTGGTCGTCAGCGATACCCGAATTCAACGTTTTCTCCCTGCCATTCCTGCTGCGTGGCTGTCGTTCTCTCGACGCCCTGACGCAGGGCGACGTCGGGCGCGAGCTGTTTCGCCGCGTGGAAGAGCAGGGCGTTGTACCGCTGGCGTGGGGCGAGAATGGCTTTCGGCAACTGAGCAACTCTCGCCGTTCGATCCGTGCGCCAGAGGATATGCGCGGCCTGCGTTTCCGTGTTGTCGGGTCATTGCTGTTCAACGACATCTTCACGGCATTGGGCGCCGTGCCGACTCAGATGACGTGGAACGATGCGGTGCGCGCGCTGCGCGCACGCAAGATCGACGGCCAGGAAAATCCGATTACGGTCTTCAACAATGTGCGGCTCGATACGTTGGGACAGCGCTTCATCACGGTGTGGGATTACGTCGCCGATCCCATCGTGTTCTCCGTCAACCGACAGGTCTGGGATAGCTGGTCGCCGCAGGATCGCGACATCGTTCGCGACGCAGCGATCGAGGCGGCGCGATTCGAAGTGACGCTCGCAAGAGAAGACGCGATGCGCGGCGAGAATGCCGCGTGGGACGATCTGGCAGCGCGCGGCGTGAAGGTCACGCGACTCACGCCGGAACAACGCCAGCGCTTTGTCGACGCAACGCGTCCCGTCTATGCGAAATGGAAAGTGCTGGTCGGGCGCGATCTGGTCGACAAGGCCGAGGCCGCCGTGAGAGACGAGGCAACGATCGCCAAGACGCACGACGCCGGCGCGCGCAAGTAGTTGTGCCGGCTCGCGTCGGAAATGTCTGTGGCGGTGGTCTCACGCGATTCTGAAAAGGCAGCCGCTCGGCGCCAATCGCCGAGGGTTGGCGCACACCAAACGCTCCGACGCGCTACACTTTCTCCCCATGACGTCCTGTCACTACGCGGCAGGGCGTCGATTTTCAATATGGGGAATTTGCAGTGTCGTCAGAATACAAAGAAGTCTTTCGGATGAGCATGCCCATTCGCTGGGGCGATATGGATGCCTTCGGGCATGTGAATAACACCGTCTACTTCCGCTACATGGAGCAGGTCCGTATCTCGTGGCTGGAGTCGCTCGACATCGCGTCGGAAGAAAGCTCGACGGGCGAGGGGCCGGTGATCATCAACGCGAACATGACGTTCTTGCGTCAGTTGCGCTATCCCGGCGATATCGATTGCCGCATGTCGGTAGGCGCGCTGGGCCGAAGCAGCGTCGACACACGTTTTGAGCTGCGCCGCGCCGATACGCCGGATATCCTCGTCGCCGAGGGCGGTGCGAAGATCGTTTGGGTCAACTACAAAGCGGAAAAGTCGGTGCCGCTGCCGGAGGCGGTGCGCGCGTTGATGGCGTGAGGCTTGTTTCGAAGGGGGCGCTGCCTGCCCCCTGGCGTTCCTCAGTTGCCGAGGAGTCGCTGAACGAGTTCGGTCGCCGTGCCGGCGCCGTACTTCTGCATCAGGCGGGCGCGGTAGATGTCGACGGTACGCGGGCTGATGTCGAGAACCTTGCCGATCTGCTTGCTTGTCTTGCCCTGCACGAGTTGCGCCGCGATTTCGCGCTCGCGCGCGGTCAGTGCCACGGCGACGCGACGTGTGGCCGACATGTCCTCAAAGGTCCAGAGGCCGGCGGCGTGGGGGTCTTTCACGTCGAGCGAGCGACCCGTCACGTGGCACCAGAACAGTTCGCCGCTGGCCCGGCGCATGATGCGCTCGTCAGCATAGACGCCCTGCGCGCTCATGATCGGCGGAATGCGCTCGCCAATGCGCTCGAACTCCTTGGGGGACGGATACAGTACCTGGAACGACTGACCGATCAGGGCCTCGGGCTCGTAGCCGAAGATCTTGCCAAGCTGTCGATTGCAGTCCTCGATGATGCGCTGGCGCGAAATGACCAGGCCGACGGGAGCGATATGAAAAGCGGTCTGGTAGTCGAACGTCGGCATGGGGGAGCGGCGCGGATCCTGTCTGGGCGCGTGCCGGTGGATCGCGTGTTACGGCCCGGCGCGCAAGGAGATATGTAATTTCACGTATTGTGCCCGATTTGCCCGGCACCGTAAGCTCTATGATTGCATGAGGTGCGTGGCCACAGCGATTCAACGGGCGGCGCAAGCCTCGCAACGCGCAAGCGCGCGACATAATTTCAATTCTCAACCGAGGGAAAGGGACACACGATGAACAAGGTATACGCCAGCGCCAAGGAGGCGCTCGCCGATGTTGTCGCAGACGGGCAAACGCTTGCTGTCGGCGGCTTCGGCCTGTGTGGCATTCCCGAGGCCCTGATCGCCGCGTTGCGCGACTCGGGCGTCAAGGGGCTCACCTGTATCAGCAACAACGCCGGCGTGGACGGCTTCGGTCTGGGATTGCTGCTCGAGACGCGTCAGATCAAGCGGATGATTTCGTCGTACGTTGGCGAGAACAAGGAGTTCGAACGCCAATATCTGGCCGGCGAACTCGAGCTCGAATTCACCCCGCAGGGCACGCTGGCCGAAAAACTGCGCGCCGGTGGCGCAGGCATTCCGGCGTTCTTCACGAAGACGGGCGTGGGTACGGTAGTCGCCGAAGGCAAGGAAATCCGTGAATTCGACGGTGAGACGTACGTCATGGAGCGCTCGCTGCGCGCCGATATCGCGCTCGTGAAGGCCGCCAAGGCGGATCGCGCGGGCAACCTCGTGTTCAATCGTACCGCCCGCAACTTCAACCCGGTGGCGGCCATGGCCGGCAAGATCACCATCGTCGAAGTCGAGGAACTGGTCGACACCGGTTCGATCGACCCGGACGACGTGCACCTGCCCGGCATCTTCGTTCAGCGCATCGTGCTGAACGCGCATCCGGAAAAACGCATTGAACAACGCACGGTTCGTGCCAAGTAAGCGCCGAGATCAAGGAGATAACCATGGCATGGAATCGTGATGAAATGGCTGCGCGCGCGGCGCGAGAGCTGGAAGACGGCTTTTACGTGAACCTCGGCATCGGTTTGCCCACGCTGGTGGCGAACCATGTGCCCGACGGCATGGAAGTCTGGCTGCAATCGGAGAATGGCCTGCTCGGTATCGGCCCGTTCCCGACGGAGGACGAAGTCGATGCAGACATGATCAACGCGGGCAAGCAAACGGTGACGACGCTACCGGGTTCGTCGATCTTCTCGTCGGCGGACTCGTTCGCGATGATCCGTGGCGGCCACATCAATCTGGCAATCCTCGGGGCGATGCAGGTCAGCGAAAAAGGCGACCTCGCGAACTGGATGATCCCGGGCAAGATGATCAAGGGCATGGGCGGCGCGATGGATCTTGTCGCCGGTGTCGGTCGCGTGGTCGTGCTCATGGAGCACGTTGCCAAGGGCGACGCCCACAAGATTCTGAAGGCCTGCGATCTGCCGCTGACCGGCCTTGGCGTGGTCAACCGCATCATCACCGACCTCGGTGTGATCGATGTGACGCCGGACGGCCTGAAGGTGGTCGAGCTCGCGCCGGGCGTGACGAAGGAAGAAATTTCGCAGAAGACCGGGGCACCGCTCGATACGAGCGCTGTCTGACGCATGGGTGACGTGGCCGTCGTCTCTTGTGGCTTGAATGCCAGGGGCGTGTGACACGCAGTATTGCTGAGGGTTGCCGTGGCCGTTGAACCCGGTGATCGATGGAAGGCGAAGCGGGCGGGGATTTCCCCGCCCGTTTTGTTTTGGCGGTGCCGGTGAGTCGGCCACGATTCGGGTTCTGCGCGACACTGAGCGCCGTGTTGCGGGCATCGCTGCAAAGGTAGACGGCAAGCGCGGTAGAATTCGGTTCTGGAAACCGATCCGATGAGTCTGTCATGTCGAGCTACGCGCCGCGCCTGTCGAACGTTCAGTGTCTGAGCCCTTCCGGGTTGCATCGTATGGCGTACACGGAATGGGGCGATCCGAAGAACCCGCGCGTTCTGTTGTGCGTGCATGGGCTGACGCGATGCGGTCGCGATTTTGATGCACTGGCGAAGACGTTCGCAAACGACTACCGTGTCGTGTGTCCCGACGTGGTTGGGCGCGGACAGTCGTCGTGGCTGCGCAATCCCGCAGGGTATGTCGTGCCGCAGTACGTCTCCGACATGGTGACGTTGATTGCGCGCCTGGGCGTGACGTCCGTGGACTGGTTCGGCACGTCGATGGGCGGGTTGATCGGCATGGGCCTCGCGGGCTTGCCCGATACGCCGATTCGCAATCTGCTGCTCAACGATGTCGGACCGCACATCGACGTCGCCGCGCTCGCACGTATCGGTCAATATGTCGGTACGCCGAAGCGTTTTGCATCGATCGACGAGGGGGCCGACTACCTCTGGTCGATCTCGTCGTCATTCGGTCCGCATACCCGGGAGGAATGGCGCGCATTGTGCGAGCCGCTGCTCAAGGCCGACGGCGATGGATATGTGTTGCGTTACGATCCGTCGCTCGGAGCGGCATTTGCCGCGATTTCGCCCGAGGCCGTAGCGGCGGGAGAGGGCGTGCTCTGGGCGTCGCTTGCGGCATTTTCCGGACGCCTGTTGATTGTGCGCGGCGAGCAGTCGGATCTGCTGTCTCGCGCGACGCTCGAACAAATGCTGGCGCTCGCGCAACACGCACGCGCCGTGGAAATACCCGGCGTGGGACACGCGCCGACGTTTGTGCATGCGGATCAGATCGAGATCGCACGCCGATTTTTTGAGGGATTTGCCGACTGACACTCGCTCCGGTGGCGGGGTGCGGCGACAAGTCCGACGTTCGAAGAACACGAGGAGTCTTACATCATGGCAGTACAACGTTTCTACGTCGAAAAGCGCTGGTCGGACATGGCGGTGCACAACGGCACGGTTTATCTGGCAGGGCAGACGCCGGATGACCGCACGCAGGACATGGTCGGTCAGACGCGTCAGGTACTCGCGCATATCGACCGCCTGCTCGCCGAGGCGAACAGCGACAAGTCGCTGATTCTTTCCTGTCAGATCTATATTTCGGACATGAAGTATTTCGGCGAAATGAACCAGGTGTGGGACGAATGGGTGCCCGCGGGTAATGCACCTCCGCGTGCCACTGTGCAGGCGTTGCTCGCCGACCCTGCCATGCTTGTAGAAATCGTGGTCGTGGCGGCTCAGCGCGAAGGCTGAGTCTCACGACCCGTATCATCAGGGGCGCGCGTCGCCCCATGTTCCGACATGAACCAACATCAAGCACCGACCTCCGCTGGCACGAATTCGACAACGGCGCCCGACGCCCGGAATTCGACCCCGGGCGTGGGTGATGTGCCTCTGCCCGCCACGCTCGACAACGCGCTCGCGTTCGCCACCACCCTGTGCGGCGAGCATGTGCTCTCGTCCGGCGAGCCAATCATGGCGCACGCACGGGGCATGCTCGCGATTCTCGATACGCTGCGCGTGGACGAGGCAACGCATCAGGCCGCGGCGCTCTTCTCCGCCGTCGAGTTCCTGCCGGATCCCCAAACCACGTTGACCCAAACCTTCGGCGCCGAAGTGGCGGCGCTCGTGATCGACGTGCGCAAGTTGCAGCGGCTCTCGGGCGCGGGCTCGCGTGCCGCGCAGGCCATGCCGACCGACGGGCGCGATCGCGACGCCGCGGCAGAACGCAAGTCGCAGGTCGAAGGGCTGCGCAAGATGCTGCTCGCGTTTGCGCAAGACATCCGTGTGGTGATGATCCGGCTGGCGTCGCGTCTGCAATCGCTGCGCTGGTATGCGGCACAGAAGAAGACACCCCCTGAGGAGATGCCGCATGAGGTGCTCGAGATCTATGCGCCGCTTGCGAACCGCCTCGGCATCTGGCAACTGAAGTGGGAGCTCGAAGACCTCGCGTTCCGCTTCCTGGAGCCGGTCACTTACAAGCAGATTGCCAAGCTGCTCGAAGAGAAGCGCGTCGAGCGTCAGACGTTCATCGAAGGCGCGATCCAGCGACTTCAGGACGAACTGGCGCGCGCGGGTGTCAGGGCCGAAGTGTCCGGGCGGCCGAAGCACATCTACAGTATCTGGAAGAAGATGCGCGGCAAGGCGGTCGATTTCGCCGAACTGTACGACGTGCGCGCGTTTCGCGTGATCGTCGACGACATCAAGGATTGCTACACGGTGCTGGGCATTGTCCACAACCTGTGGCAGCCGATTCCGAAAGAGTTCGACGATTACATCTCGCGTCCGAAGCCCAATGGCTACAAGTCGCTGCACACCGTGGTGATCGGCGATGACGGGCGGGCATTCGAAGTGCAGATACGCACGAATGAGATGCATCACTTTGCCGAGTATGGCATCGCGGCCCACTGGCGCTACAAGGAAGCGGGGCAGCGCGGCTACGGCGGCGCGTTTGCGGCGAACGAGGCCTACGACGAGAAGATCGCCTGGCTGCGCCAGTTGCTCGCGTGGAAAGACGATGTGGCCGATACGGTGGGCGCCGAGGGGGCCGCGCAGCCGTGGGCGCAGCTCAAGCGCGCGACGATCGATGATCATATCTACGTGCTCACGCCGCAGGCACGCGTGATCGCGTTGCCGCAGGGGGCGACGCCGGTCGATTTTGCGTATCACCTGCACTCGGAGCTGGGGCATCGTTGCCGTGGCGCGCGTGTCGACGGCGCGATGGTACCGCTCAATACGCCGCTGCAGAACGGGCAGACGGTCGAAATCGTGACGGTCAAGCAGGGCGGCCCGTCGCGCGATTGGCTCAACACGCAGTTGGGGTATTTGCAGAGTCACCGGGCACGCCAGAAGGTGCGTCAGTGGTTCAATACCATCGATCTCGAAGAAACGATTGCCCATGGCCGAACGCTGATCGACAAGACGTTGCAGCGCGAGGGCAAGACGTCGGTCAATCTGGAGGATCTGGCGGCTCGGCTCGGATTCCGGACGCCGGACGACCTTTACGCGTCGATTGCCAAGGATGAGTTCAGCCTGCGCCATGTCGAGCAGGCGCTGTCGGGCAACCTGCCGGGGCCGGAGCCGCGCGACGAGGACACGCTCGTCGCGAAGAAGAGCCTCGACACCAGCGTCACGCAGGGGGCCAAGAGCGGCGTGCTGGTCGTGGGCGTCGGCGCGTTGCTCACGCAACTGGCCAAGTGCTGCCGTCCGGCGCCGCCGGATCCGATCGTGGGGTTTGTCACGCGCGGCAAAGGGGTATCGATCCACCGTCAGGATTGCACGAGCTTTCACGCCATGAAGGCGCGGGCGCCGGAGCGGGTCATTCAGACCGCGTGGTCGGCCGATGTGCTCGAAGGGCGGGGCGTGGCGGCGTATCCGGTGGATATCCAGATCGAGGCGACCGACCGTCAGGGATTGCTGCGCGACATCTCCGAAGTGTTCTCGCGGGAAAAGCTCAACGTCACCGGTGTCAGCACGCAGTCGCGGGGCGCGCAGGCGTTCATGCAGTTCACCGTGGAAGTGCGCGATGGCGGGCAGTTGCAGCGCGCGCTGGCGCAACTGGGCGGGGTGGCGGGGGTGATGTCGTCGCGGCGGCGGTGATCGGCATTTGCGGCAGGCACAATATTCGCTTGGCGACTCGCTGAAATATTGCTAGAATCTCGTTCTCTTGTAGTAGGCTCGTAGCTCAGCTGGTTAGAGCACCACCTTGACATGGTGGGGGTCGTTGGTTCGAGTCCAATCGAGCCTACCAACGAATTTGATGCATGACAGTCCGCGAGACCCCGCAGACACAGACGCTGGAAAACACTCATGTTGAAGACGGCCCGAACTTTCACAGTGGTGAAGGTGCGACGTTAAGTCGAGGGTGTTTTTCGTCTGGATGCAAGGAATGAAGAGACGGCCTCGACGACAGTCGAGGCCGTTTTTTTTCGTGGTTTTGCCGCGTGGCGTTGGCCGCGCGTGATGCTTTTGCGCATGGGAGTGCGACATGATTTCGGTACGTTTGCCTGACGGCTCGCAACGCCAGTACGAAGGCCCGCTCACGGTGGCGCAAGTCGCCGGCTCGATCGGCACGGGGCTGGCCAAGGCTGCCCTGGCCGGCCGCGTCGACGGCAAGCTGGTCGATACGTCCTATCTGATCGAGCGCGATGTGAGTCTCGCCATCGTCACGGACAAGGACGCCGATGGCCTCGACGTCATTCGTCACTCGACGGCTCACTTGCTGGCCTACGCCGTCAAGGAGTTGTTCCCTGAAGCGCAGGTCACGATCGGCCCGGTCATCGAAAACGGCTTCTATTACGACTTCGCGTTCCACCGCGCCTTCACGCCGGAAGATCTCGATGCCATCGAGAAGAAGATGCACGAGCTGGCCAGGAAAGACGAGCCGGTCACGCGCGAAGTGCTCTCGCGCGACGACGCCGTGCGTCTGTTCCTGTCGATGGGGGAGAAGTACAAGGCCGAGATCATCGAATCGATTCCGGCGACGGACGAGATCGGCCTGTATCGCGAAGGCAAGTTCGTCGATCTTTGCCGGGGACCGCACGTGCCGTCGACGGGCAAGCTCAAAGTCTTCAAGCTGATGAAGGTCGCGGGTGCCTACTGGCGCGGCGACGCCAAGAACGAGCAGCTTCAGCGCATTTACGGCACGGCCTGGACGAAAAAGGAAGACCAGGATGCCTATCTGCACATGCTCGAAGAGGCGGAAAAGCGCGATCACCGCAAGCTCGGCCGTGCGCTGGACTTCTTCCACATGCAGGAGGAGGCGCCTGGCCTCGTCTTCTGGCACCCGAAGGGCTGGACGCTCTGGCAGCAGGTTGAGCAATACATGCGCCGCGTCTATCGCAATCACGGCTATCAGGAAGTGAAGGGTCCGCAGATTCTCGACCGTGCGCTCTGGGAGAAGTCGGGCCACTGGGAGAACTACAAGGACAACATGTTCACGACGGAATCGGAAAATCGCGCGTATGCGCTCAAGCCGATGAACTGTCCGGGCCATGTGCTGATTTTCAACTCGGCGCTGCACAGCTATCGCGATTTGCCGCTGCGCTACGGCGAGTTCGGTCAATGTCACCGCAACGAGCCGTCGGGCGGCCTGCACGGGCTGATGCGCGTGCGCGGCTTCACGCAGGACGACGGTCACATTTTCTGTACGGAAGACCAGATTCTTGACGAGTGCGTGAATTACACGGCGCTGCTGCATGCCGTGTACAAGGATTTCGGCTTCACGGACATGATCTACAAGGTCGCGACGCGCCCTGAGCATCGTGTGGGTTCGGACGAGAACTGGGACAAGGCTGAATTTGCGCTGATGGAGTCGCTGCGTCGTTCGAACTGCGAATTCGTGATCGCGGAGGGCGACGGGGCGTTTTACGGCCCGAAGATCGAATACACGCTCAAGGACGCGCTTGGCCGTCAGTGGCAGTGCGGCACGATGCAGGTCGATTTCTCGATGCCGGAGCGCCTGGATGCCGAATATGTGGCGGAGGACAACAGCCGCCGCCGTCCGGTCATGCTGCACCGGGCCATCCTGGGGTCGCTCGAGCGGTTTATCGGTATTTTGATCGAGCACCATGCTGGTGCAATGCCGGTTTGGCTCGCGCCGGAACAGGTCATTGTGCTGAATGTGTCCGAAAAAACGGCCGATTATGCCCAGGCAGTGACGAAAAAGTTGAAAGAACAAGGGCTTAGGGCTCGCAGCGATTTGCGCAACGAGAAAATTAGCTATAAAATACGCGAGCATTCCTTGCAGAAGGTTCCTTACCTTGTTGTTGTAGGGGATAAAGAGCAGGAAGCGAATACGGTAGCCGTGCGTGCCCGTGGCGGCGTGGATCTGGGTGTGATGCCCGTTGACGCGCTCATCGAACGTCTGGCGCAGGAATGCGCAACGTTCCAATAACGCCTGTCGGACCGCGCGGCTAAATTTTTTGTTTTTTTCGAGGATAAGCAACATCGCTACCGATAAAGCGCATCGCATCAATGGCGAAATCACTGCGCCTGAAGTGCGTCTAACCGGGGTCGACGGGGAACAGCTCGGCATCTTGAAACTCGCCGAGGCTTTCCGTCTGTCCGAAGAGGCCGACGTCGATCTGGTGGAAATCGCGCCGCAGGCGCAGCCGCCGGTGTGCCGCCTGATGGACTATGGCAAGTTCAAGTATCAGGAACAGAAGAAAGCGCACGAGAACAAGCTGAAGCAGAAGGTTGTTCAGATCAAGGAAGTCAAATTCCGGCCTGGCACCGACGACGGCGACTACAACGTCAAGTTGCGCAATTTGAAGCGGTTCCTCGAAGAAGGCGACAAGACCAAGATCACGCTGCGGTTCCGCGGCCGTGAGATGGCTCACCAGGAAATCGGCGCGCGTATGCTGGAACGTCTGAAGTCCGATCTCGAAGAGGTTGGCCAGCCGGAACAGATGCCGAAGATGGAAGGCCGTCAGATGATCATGGTCATCGCGCCGAAGAAGAAGTAACGCCGTGGCGGTATCGATCGATACCGCCGGGCTGCAAGGAATTGCCGCCGTGGCCCGCAAGGCCATGGCAGTGATGCAGGGTGCTGTCTGACCCTGAATACAAGTGGTCTCGGGTTCTACAAGGGGCGCGATTTTGGCGTCACACCTGTGATCATGTTAAAAACTCGGAGTTTTTCATGCCTAAGATGAAAACCAAGAGCGGTGCCAAGAAGCGCTTTCGCGTGCGTCCTGGCGGTACCGTTAAGCGTGGTCAGGCTTTCAAGCGTCACATTTTGACGAAGAAGACCACCAAGAATAAGCGTCACCTGCGCGGTGCCGTCGGCGTTCATGAGTCTGATCTGAACTCCGTACGCGCAATGCTGCCCTTCGCTTAAACCCCGACTTAGATAGGAGAGAAACATGCCTCGAGTCAAACGTGGGGTCACCGCACGGGCCCGCCATAAGAAAGTCATCGCTGCTGCCAAGGGTTTCCGCGGCCGCCGCAATAACGTCTTCCGCATCGCCAAGCAAGCGGTCATGCGCGCTGGGCAGTACGCCTATCGCGATCGCCGTAACAAGAAGCGCGTGTTTCGCGCCTTGTGGATTGCGCGTATCAATGCAGGTGTGCGTCAGCACGGTATGACCTACAGCGTGTTCATCGCTGGTCTGAAAAAGGCCTCGATCGAACTCGACCGCAAGGTGCTGTCCGACATGGCCATCAACGACAAGCCGGCGTTTGCCGCGATTGTCGCCCAGGTGAAAGCCGCCGTCGCAGCCTAAGCTGTAGTTAGCGTATCGCGCGCTTTACCGCGCGCCATTCGCCAGGAGGGGGCTCTCATCGGAGCCCCCTTTTGTTTTTCGCATGCCTTTTCGCTGGTTTTTTCGCTGGCATCTGCGGCCATTCCGACCGCCTAACTTGAGTCTGTAGCATATGGATCTGGAACTTATCGTCAGCGAAGCGCAGCGTGCGTTCGCCGCCGCTCCCGACGCCGCCGCGCTGGAAAACGAGAAGGCCCGCTTTCTCGGCAAGACCGGCCAACTGACCGAGTTGCTCAAGGGCCTCGGCAAGCTTGATCCCGACGCGCGCAAGCATGAAGGCGCACGGATCAACGCGGCCAAGCAACAGATCGAAGGCGCCCTGCAGGCGCGCCGCCAGGCCATGGCCGACGCGCTGCTCGACGCGCGCTTGTCGGCCGAGGCCGTCGACGTCACGCTGCCGGGCCGAGGCCTGGGCGCTGGCAGCCTGCACCCCGTGCTCACCACCTGGGAGCGCGTTGAACAGATTTTCCGTTCCATTGGTTTCGACGTGGCCGACGGCCCCGAAATCGAAACCGACTGGTTCAACTTCACGGCACTGAACAGCCCGGAGAACCACCCCGCCCGCTCGATGCAAGACACGTTCTACATCGAAGGGAACGACGACGCCGGCAAGCCGCTGCTGCTGCGCACGCACACGAGCCCGATGCAGGTGCGTTACGCGCGCATGAACAAGCCGCCGATCAAGGTGATCGCGCCGGGCCGCACGTATCGCGTGGACTCGGATGCCACGCACTCGCCGATGTTTCATCAGGTCGAGGGCCTGTGGATTGCCGAAGACATCAGCTTCGCCGACCTGAAGGGCGTGTACACCGATTTCCTGCGCAAGTTCTTCGAACGCGACGACATTCAGGTGCGTTTCCGCCCGTCGTATTTCCCGTTCACTGAGCCGTCCGCCGAAATCGACATGCAGTTCGAAACGGGCAAGAACGCCGGCAAGTGGCTGGAAATCTCGGGGTCCGGGCAAGTGCATCCGACGGTCGTGCGCAACATGGGACTCGACCCGGAGCGTTATATCGGCTTCGCGTTCGGTTCGGGTCTGGAGCGTCTGACGATGCTGCGCTACGGCGTGCAGGATCTGCGACTGTTCTACGAGAACGACCTGCGCTTCCTGCGCCAATTCATGTAATCGATGCCGACGGCCCCGGACGGGCGCGCGAAGCCGCTGCCGCCGGGCTCTCGGAAGTGAAGACTTAACTGCGAGCGAACTGATCCATGCAATTCTCTGAATCGTGGCTGCGTACCCTGGTCGACCCGGATTTGTCGACGGACGCGTTGGCGCATGCCCTGACGATGTCCGGGCTCGAAGTCGAGGAAACCGACCCGGTCGCCCCGCCGTTTACCGGTGTGGTCGTGGCCAAGGTGCTCGACGTCGCCCGGCATCCGGACGCTGACCGTCTGAACGTCTGCCAGGTCGACGCCGGTACCGGCGAGACGCTCACCATCGTGTGTGGCGCCCCCAACGTGGCGCCGGGCATCAAGGTGCCGTGCGCGACCGTGGGTGCGGCATTGCCCCCGGCCGAGGCCGGCGGCACCCCGTTCCAGATCAAGATCGGCAAGCTGCGCGGCGTGCAGAGTTTCGGCATGCTGTGCTCGGCGCGCGAACTGAAGCTCTCGGAAGACCACGGCGGTCTGATGATCCTGCCGGACGACGCGCCGGTCGGCATGAGCATCCGCGAGTATCTCGATCTCGACGACACGGTGTTCGTCGTCAAGCTCACGCCGAACAAAGCGGATTGCCTGTCGCTGCTGGGCATCGCCCGCGAAGTGGCCGCCATCACCGGCGCGCCGCTCAAGGACTTGCCGGGGCAGGGCGCTCAGCCCGCGACGATCGCCGACACGCTGCCGGTACGCATCAGCTCGCCGGAAGGTTGCGGGCGCTTCGGCGGCCGAATCATCCGCAACGTGAACGCTGCCGCAGCGTCGCCGCGCTGGATGGTCGAGCGCCTTGAGCGCGCCGGTCAGCGCAGCATCTCCGCGCTGGTCGACATCACCAACTACGTGATGCTCGAATTGGGCCAGCCGCTGCACGTCTACGACCTGAACCGCCTGCAAGGCGGGATCGACGTGCGCTTCGGGCGGGCGGGCGAAACGCTCAAGCTGCTCAACGAACAGACCGTCACGCTCGACGAGAACGTGCTCGCCATCACCGACGCCAGCGGTCCGATTGGACTTGCCGGCATCATGGGCGGCGACTCGACCAAGGCGGGCCTGGACACGCAAAACATCTTCCTCGAAGGCGCGTTCTTCTTTCCGCAGGCGATTCAGGGCCGGGCACGCAAGTACAACTTCACAAGCGATGCCTCGCACCGCTTCGAGCGCGGCGTCGACTTCGCCGGCAATGGGCGTGCCCTCGAGCGGGCCACGCAACTGGTGCTGGACATCTGCGGCGGCCAGGCCGGTCCGCTTGAAGACCAGATCGCACAGTTGCCCGAGCGTCGGCCCGTGACCCTGCGTGTCGCGCGTGCCATCAAGATTCTGGGCGTGCCGGTTTCCGAGGCGGAGATGAGCGAGATCTTCACGCGCCTGGGTCTGCCTTTCACCTTGCAGAATGGCGTGTTCAGCGTCACGCCGCCGTCGTATCGTTTCGACATCGAAATCGAAGAAGATCTGATCGAAGAGATTGCACGTATCTACGGTTTCGATCGCATTCCGGCCAATCCGCCGGTCGCCGCAAGCGAAATGCGCCCGACGCAGGAAGGCCGCCGCTCGCAACACGCGTTGCGTCACGCCGTGGCGGCGCGCGATTATCACGAGACGGTTGGCTTCAGCTTCGTCGACGTGGAGTGGGAAGCCGATTTCGCCGGCAACGATCACCCCATCAAGCTGCTCAATCCGATCGCCAGCCACCTGGCGGTGATGCGCTCGACGCTTATCGGCAGCCTGATCGCGAGCACGCGCTACAACCTGAATCGCAAGGCGTCGCGTGTACGCGTATTCGAAATTGGCCGCACTTACCATCGCGACAATACGGTCGCCTCGGGCGAGTTGAGCGTTGGCGGTTACCGTCAGCCGCTCACGGTCGCGGCGCTGGCCTATGGCCCGGTGCTCGACGAGCAATGGGGCGCGGCAACGCGTCAGGTCGATTTCTTCGACGTGAAGGGCGATCTCGAAGCACTGTTGTCCCCGCGCACGGCACGCTTCGTGAAGGCCGAACACCCGGCGTTGCACCCGGGACGCAGCGCGGCGATCGAAGTCGATGGCAAGCGTGTCGGCATCATCGGCGAGCTGCATCCGCGCTGGCAACAGAAGTACGACCTGCCGCATGCGCCGGTGTTGTTCGAGATCGAGGCGCAAGCGCTGCTGGTGCGCGACGTCGCGAGCTACGAGGACATCTCGAAGTTCCCGCCGGTCACGCGCGACATCGCGCTGGTGGTGGATCAGGCGCAGCCGGTGCAAGGGCTGATCGACGCCATGCTGGCGGCGCGTCACGACGATCCGGCATGCAGCGTCGTGCAATCGGTTCGCCTGTTCGACGAGTTCCGTCCGAAGGCCGGTGCAGCCTCGGGCTCGCTGGGGGCTCAGGACAAAAGCGTGGCGTTTCGTGTTACTCTGCAGGACCCCTCGGGTACGTTGCAAGACGAGACGGTCCAGGGCGCCATCAACGCACTGGTACAACGGGTAGAACGGTTCGGCGCACGTTTGCGCGCCTGAAACTCAGTCAACATCCGCTTGCGAGTTGGTTATCGCACTGTCATCGCCATCGCGTGGGACGTATGAACGAAATGAATCCTGGTGAATTTGAAGCCATGCTCGCGGCGCAGCGCATCGCGCTGGGTCGCAGCGACACGAACGAGGTCTCGACCGAAGCACCGACGCTGACCAAGGCCGAACTGGCCGAGTTGCTGTTCGAGCAAGTCGGTCTGAACAAGCGCGAAGCGAAGGATATGGTCGAGGCCTTCTTTGAATCGATCCGCGATGCGCTTGAGTCTGGCGACAGCGTCAAGCTCTCTGGCTTCGGCAATTTCCAGTTGCGCGACAAACCGCAACGACCGGGCCGCAATCCGAAAACCGGCCAGGCGATTCCGATCGCCGCGCGTCGGGTGGTGACCTTCCACGCCAGCCAGAAACTCAAGTCGATGGTGGAATCAGGCGTGCTGGGCAAGTGATTCCCGGCCGCCGCTTTCTGTGGCGGCCGTTGGTTTTTCCTCCGCTGTTTAACCGTCGTCCCATTCCGCTAACGCCGCGATGGATCACGTTGCCTTGCCGCCGATTCCCGCAAAGCGTTACTTCACCATTGGTGAGGTGAGTGAGCTGTGTGGCGTCAAGCCGCATGTACTGCGCTATTGGGAGCAGGAGTTCACGCAACTGCGCCCCGTCAAGCGGCGCGGTAATCGACGGTACTACCAACACCATGAAGTCCTGTTGATCCGGCGTATCCGGGAGTTGCTCTATGAGCAGGGCTTCACCATCAATGGTGCGCGCAATCGCCTCGATGCCGACACGCCGCGTGGCGCCCGCGCGGCTGCGGGGCACGGGGGCGAGTCGGCCGCATTGACCGAACCCGAGACGACCCTCGACGTGGCTGACTTACGCCATCGTCTGGAGGCGGTCATCGATCTGCTCAAGTCCTGAACAAGGCGTACGCATCGGTGGTGGCGGTCCTCGTGCGCTTGCACTGTCTTCGCTTTTGCCGTCAATGCCTGAAGCCACGCGATAGCGAGTGCTTGTGACGCATCCCGTGGCATTCGGCTGCTGGGGCGCGCCTCGAACCGTGCCTCGAACTTCGGGATTCTCCTAGTGCGGCGGTGGCCGAAATATCCGTAATCCGACATATGGCACGCCGTGGGGTGGGGCGGTGCTCGCGCCCACCCCGTCCCCCTGCCGGAACGCGGAAACGCCAAACGACTTCCGGGGGCGCCGCGATTGCCTTACACTTGCCGGAAACCATGGCGTCCGTTGGCGACGACCGCTGGATCCTATTGACGACCGGGCCAACACCGATCTTTGCGCGTTTTGGCACAAAGGCTGAGAGGATCTCCACCTATGGCGGAACCGAGCACAACGGGAGCGCGACACGGGCGTTGGATGACGCCCCATCGCTCGATCGCCGCGATTCTGATTTTCGGTCTCCTGATTCTGATCCTCGTCTGGACGGCGGTGCTATGGCGCATCGCCATCGAGCGTCAGGCAATTCTGCGCGACGCCGCGGCCTCGGCGTCGACCGTGACGACCGCACTCGAGCAGCATACGTTGCGGGCCATCCGTCAGGTCGATCAACTGACGCGTTTCGTGAAATACGAATTCGAGCGACGTCAGGGACACTTCGATCTGAAGCAAGCGCTCGCCGAAGGAACGGTCAAAGATCCCTTCATGGTGCAGGTCAGTTTGGCCGATGCGAGCGGCAACATCGTGGCCACGACGATCGCCGGCGGCGTTGGGATCAGCATCGCCGACCGCGAGCACTTCCGGGTGCATCAGGAACTCTCGAACGACAACCTGTTCATCAGTCATCCGGTGCTCGGGCGCGTGTCGCGCAAGTGGGTGCTTCAGTTCACCCGGCGGCTCAATCATCCCGATGGTAGCTTCGCCGGTGTGGTGATCGTGTCGCAGGCGCCAGACTACTTCACCACGGACTTCTACACGAACGCCGTGCTGGGCCAATACGGCGAGGTCGCCGTCATTGCCGACGACAACGCCATGCTCGCGCGCAGCACCGGCGCCGGCGTTGCCATCGCCGGCACGGGGGAATTGCCGCCGTTCTCGGCAGCGCAACGCCGTTCCGGTATCCAGCGTGATCCCATCGATGGCATCGAACGTATCGTGGCATACCGCCATCTGCGGGACTATCCGCTCGCCGTTCAGGTCGGACTGTCGCTGGATGAAGCGCTGACCGAGCATCGGCATGTCGCGCGGGTTTATTTAACGATGGCCACCTTCGTGTCGGTTGCGCTCATCGTGTTCTTCGTGCTTATCGCCTACCTGATGCAGCGGCTGATCGGACGGGATCAGCAGCTCACGCGACTGATTTCGTTCGACGCGCTCACCGGACTTCCCAATCGCTATGCGCTCATGGAGGCGTTGCGGCGTGCGCTGTCCGTGCCCGACCAGGTCGGCAAGGTGGCGCTGCTGCACATCGACCTCGATAATTTCAAGAGCGTGAACGACACGTTGGGTCATACGCAGGGTGACGAGATCATCCGGCAGGTGGCCGAGCGCTTTGCCCCGCGCATGCCACCAGAGGCCATGCTGGCGCGCTTTGCCGGCGATGAATTCATGGTGCTGCTCACAGGCAACGGCGCAACCGACGCCGCCGAGCCGCTGGGCGAGACGTTGCTCGCCACCCTCAAGTCGCCGATGGTGGCGGACGGCACGTCGTTCGCGCTTCACGCGAGTATTGGGGTGACCTTCTGGTCCAAACCGGAGGAAACCGAAGCCGACCTCATCAAGAAGGCCGATCTCGCCATGTACTCCGCGAAGGAGGCCGGCAAGAGCGTGGTGCGCGTCTATACGCAGCAGATGACGTATCAGGCGCATCAGCTCGTCGTGTGGGAGCGGCAAATGGAGCAGGCGTTGGTCAACGGCGAGTTTTTCCTCGCCTATCAACCCATCGTCGCGCTCGAGTCCGATTGCGTGCGCGGCATGGAGGCGTTGATTCGTTGGCGTCACCCGGAACGCGGCGTGCTGAGCGCGGGCGAGTTCATTCCCCTGGCGGAGACGACCGGACAGATCGTGGCCATCGGCGAGTTCGTGCTGACGCAGGCGTGCCGTCAACTGGCGGCATGGCGAGGCACGCCGATGGCGTCGCTGCGACTGGCCGTCAATGTCTCGTCGGTGCAGTTCTGGCGCGGCGACATTGGCGAGCTGGTCGAGCGTCTCATGAGGGCGTACGCCGTCGAACCGAATCGACTTGAGCTGGAAGTCACCGAGTCGGTCATGGTCAAGAATCCGGCGCTCGTAGAGATGAAGATCAAGCAATTCAAGCGCGCCGGGGTGCGCATTGCGCTTGACGATTTCGGTACCGGATACTCGTCGTTGTCCTACTTGACACGTTTTCCTGTCGACACGCTCAAGGTCGATCGCTCGTTCGTGGAGTCGATTCCCGATTCGTCACGTTCTTGCCTGATGATCTCGAACATCGTCAACATTGCGCGTTCGCTGGGTATCGAGCTGATTGTCGAGGGCGTCGAGAATGCGCGGCAACTGGATTGGCTGCGTCATTTCGTGCCACTGTGCGCACAGGGTTACCTATTCTCCCGTCCGGTGGAAATCGAAGAGATTGATTCGGTCATCGCGCGTTTGGGGATTTGCGAATAAAGCGGACCCATTGACCAATGCGAACAAGCGACGTATTCGGCTAATTAATAGATTAAATCGGTGATCGTAATAAATTCGTGATTTGATGTTTGGCGGTACGAGTTCATCGTTGGCGTGCGATAAAATCAGTCGTAGTCGTGATGAAGTCGGGCGGCATGAGCGGGTGGCCGTGCGCCGCGCACTGCGCTGGAGAGCGGGGGCGGCTGCCGTTGTCGGGGTGGGCAATGCGGAGCAGCCAGGGTCCGGAGGCGCGTGGCGCGACACGCCGTGGATCGCAAAAAAGGGGGAAAAGGGGGAACGAGTTCGACGCGCAGACCAGAATTGGCGGCAATTCACTGGCACTCAGAATGTCAGCCGCGGCCAGAGCTTCTGTCCGGGGAAATGACGGAAGCGCGACACGAATGCAGTGGATACGTCGCCAACGTAAGAAGTGAATAATATTAGAACGAGCGTTTGATTTTCGGATGAGGATTAGACATTGGCTTTATGCCGCCAGCGTCTCGGTTGGCGTGCTGGTCGCCTGCTGGATGGCGGCGGACAGGACTGCCACGTCGCTGGTCGGCGACAAGCTCGCTCAGAGCGTTGACGCGGGGCAAATGGTGGCCGACCGCGTCGCCGACGGCATGATTCACGCCATCAACACGGATCTGGCGATGGTGCGCGCCATCCCCGCCACGTTGGCGGAAGTCGGTTTGCTGCGTGACGTGCTGCGAGCGACGGGGGGCGACGCCCCGGCGCCCGAGACCGTGGATCGTGCCAACGAATTTCTGCAAGGCGCTCAGGGATACTTCGGCGTTGACCGGGTGTGGCTGATCGACGCTCATGGCGTGTGCGTGGCCGCAAGCAATTTCCGCGATGAGCCGTCGCCGATCGGGCAGTCCGTGGCCAACATGCCCTACGTCACGAATGCCCTGTTGGGCGGACGTTTCGAGAGTTATGCCGCAGGCTGGGAGCATCAGGCGCCCGGCCTTTATTTCAGCGCCCCGGTGTATCGCAAGGGCGCGCTGATCGGTGTCGTGATGACCAAGATCGGACTCACGCGATTGCGTCATTGGGTGGGTAGCGGAGAGTCGTTCATCGTTGACGGCAATGGCGTGGTCATCATGGCGAACGACCCTCGTTTCGAGGATCGTTTCATGCTCGATGGCAAGCTGGGCAAGCTGTCCGAGGCCGAGCGCATGGCGCTGTACCAGCACGACGACTTCGCGCGCATGCCCATCTCCCCGTTCAAGCGCGCCCCCGGTCGTTCGAACGCCTGGGTGCCTCAGGAATTGCTCGACCGGATGTCGGCATTCGACGAGTCCCGGAAGCCGTTCGTGATCACGTCGCGTCCGAGTTCGAGCAATGACCTGACCGTCTACGCGGTGGAGGGTGTCGACGCCTGGGAGGCACTCACGCGCGAGCATGCCAAGGACCTGGTGTTATGTTTCTTGCTGTATCTGGGCGGCGTCATCATCGTAACGCTCGCCGGCTGGACTTATTGGCGTGAGCGTGTGAAGCATCGCGAAGCCCGTCAGTCGAACGAGGTGCTGCGCGCGGCCAATCATCAACTGGCGTTCGAAGCCAGTTATGACGAATTGACGGGCAGCCTGACGCGACGCTACTTCTTCCATCGCTTCGAGCGGTTGCTGGAGAGCACGCAACGCAAGAACGAGCCGATGAGTCTTATCGTGGCCGATCTCGATCTCTTCAAGTCCATCAACGACACTTACGGGCATGCCATCGGCGATCAGGTGCTGTGCCGATTCGTGCTGGTGTGCTCGTCGACATTGCGCGGCGACGACCTGATCGGCCGCATTGGTGGCGAGGAGTTCGCGATTCTGCTGCCGGGGGCGAGCGAGCGCGATGCACTGCGCGTGGCGGATCGCATTCGTGAGCGCTGCAAGCGCGAATCGTTGGAAGGCAGTGAGCCGCCGCTGCGTTTCTCGGCGAGTTTCGGCATCACGGAGTGGCAGGACGGCGACTCGCCGATGACCATGGTCGAACGAGCCGACATGGCGTTGTACCGCGCCAAACGTGCCGGTCGCGACCGCTGCTGGGTTTTCTGATCGCACGGTTACCGATGTCACATTTGGTAACCAAAGATGATGTGCCCCATCACGCATTTCGCGGGAACATACCTGTCTAACGAGTCAAACGGGTGCTGCGAAAATCGATGAGCCGCTGACGGGCTGGCGTCGATCCGTTTCGCGCACGACTCGAACAGCTCATGCGGGAGACTTCATCGTGAAACGCTTACTTTGGCTGGCGGGCGGCGCTGCCGTCGCCCTGATGATGGCCGGTTGCGTGGCCGTGCCTTATGGCGCGCCGGCGTACGGCAACGCCTATTACGACGGTTATGGCTATGCGCCGGGCTACGCGGTTGCCCCCGCACCGGTCGTGACGTTCGGGATATCGGGCGGCTATTACGACGGTGGCTATGATCGCGGATGGCACGGCCGGGGCCGCGGATGGGGCTGGCATCACTGAGCCTGCACCGATCGGGCGGGCGCTATCGCACTCAGAACTCGGACAGCGCGAAATCCGCCTTCGCCACATCGCATTCCGGGCAACGCCAGTCGGCGGGCACGTCGGCCCAGCGCGTACCGGCCGCAAGGCCGTCGTTCGGTGCGCCTTCGGCTTCGTTGTAAATCCATCCGCAGATCAGGCAGATCCAGTTCTTGAAGTCGGTCGAGGTGTTCAGCGTGGTCGTCATGGTGTCGGGTCAACAGGAAGCGCTTAAGCGACCCGCATTGTAAGGCACACGCGGCGCAAGGTCCCGCTCACCCACCAAGGTGTCCGCACGCAACGTTAATCCAGATCCATGGATCGGCGCGGCAAGCGTGCAAATCAGGATTGAAGCGAAAGAAGGCGCAT
Organism: Pandoraea sp. XJJ-1; assembly: GCF_026802345.1. Classification (NCBI taxonomy): domain Bacteria; kingdom Pseudomonadati; phylum Pseudomonadota; class Betaproteobacteria; order Burkholderiales; family Burkholderiaceae; genus Pandoraea; species Pandoraea sp. XJJ-1. The sequence goes on along the minus strand of NZ_CP113827.1, from coordinate 3,108,244 downwards.
CGCGCCGGCGACGGCCGGCGCGACAAGCATCACCAGTGAATCTGGTTCAGAAAGATCGGTGCCATCTGCGCGAGCGAATTGATCAGCGAAATGGCGGTGTCGCGGTGCGACACTTCCCGCCACAAGCGGCTTTCCTTGACGACCCGATCACGGTCTTCCGCCGTTTTCACTTCAGGCGAGCGCAACTCGTTGATCAAGTCGATGACGGACGCGCGGTCGACCGTTTCCGTGACCGAGTGACGCGCGAGCAGATCGTCCAGATGGACGCGCTCCGCTTCGGTCGTGGACGCGTCGACAGGTGATGAGGCGGAGGTAACGGACGGCTTGTCGGATTGGGTCATACGAGACGTTCTCCCGGGGTTACTGGAAAGCGAAGCGGCCACTGACGTGCGGATCCGGCGAGGATCCCAAGTCATGCATGGCGAGGTATCGCGCAATTCCATCATAGGCCGATTCGCTTGTGCTGCGAACCCTTCCATGCGTGCGGGGACCCCGCTTTTCACACGAATTGCGGCGGGATTTTCCGCAGGCTTGCTTCACGTCAAAGGGTTTTGCCTGCGCACAGATGCGCGGTGAAACGTCAAGCTTAAAAAATTTATCCAATGCTGACGCTGAAACGGGCAATCCTCTTGACAGCGTGTAACGGCGGGCGTCTCGGCGGGCGAGTGCCCAGTTATCCAGTGGGTTATCCACAGAAGCTGTGGGTAACTCATCGGTCGTTGAGTGCGTAACGAGAAGGGCTCGCCGGTCATGGCTTGCAAGCCACACGAACACTTGACGAGGCGTTGTCAACGAAGCAGCGGGCGCAACATCAGCAACGCGAAGAACAGCGCGACGCCGACGGGGAGCAGACCGGTGAAGAAGGCGGGCCATGCCCTGCGTCCGCGGCGACGTGCGCCGAACGATGAGATCAGGCCGGCGCAAAGACACATCACACCGACGGCCCACGTGGGGTGTGGGCTTTTGAGTACCCAGGCGGCAGCGGCCAGCAAGCCGATCCAAGCGAGCGGCAACGCGCCCGGTGGAGGCATGCCGTCGGCGGGCGAGCGGAGGGTGCCGCGCGACTTGTCAGAAGTGTTGGGCGTGTCGGGCCTGTTGGGCGTGTTGGCGGGCATTGAGGTTCCGGAAACTCTGGGGGCGCAACGACGTGGGCGTGCGAAAGACGCAGGATAGCAAACGTCGTGCGCCGCCGCTCAGGACGCGAGACCGCGCAAGGCGTGTGTCCCGGAAGGCTTGGCGGCCGCGTGCATGTCGCCTGCCGGCGCGTCCACATGCCAGGTGGAGGTCGCGTCGACATCGCGCGTCGGCGCGAACGCGGGCGGTGTTGCGCAGCGGTTGTCGAGGTCGACGTATTGCTTGCGTACCACGCGTCCTGCAGCCGGTGTCGTCGCGACGGTCCGAAGGGCAGCGACGCCGTGGCGCATACCGCGTGCTCCCGGGGCGGACGCTTCCGGCGAGGCGCGCACGGCGACACACGGTTGATGAAAGGGATCGGTGGGTGCGGCGCCGGCGGGCGGCACCGATTGCGCATGGACCCGTGGTGCGCCGGATGCGATCAGCACGCAGAGTGCGACGATGCCAAACCGAAGCAGCATCACGCGGCGCACGGCGGACGGGAAAACCGGTAGAACCGGTGGCGTAGCGTGTCTCGGCGGCATGGGTCGGCTCCGTCGGGGCGATCGTTGGGGACGCGAGCAGGGCGAGCATGGCAAGCGGCTGCACGGCGTTTTCACGAAGCTGAAGCCAATATCGTGCCGGAACTGGTAAGTGGTTGATTTTGTGAAGAATGTCGAGGTATGCGGGACCGTTTTTGGCGATGCCCCGGCATCAAGTGTTGCAGTTCCGAAACGCGCGCCTGAGAATCGACGCATGCGCGGACCCGAATCGATCTGGATCGATGCCGGTCATGACATGGGCAACTTACCGATTTCTTGTCTGCTGTATATAATCACAGTATTCCACTTCGCGGCGAGACAGAACCTCTCATGAAAGCCAACTATTCCATCGCCGAAATCGAGCAGGCGATCAACTACTGGACGGGCCGTCAGGCCGCCGACAGCCACTGGTCGCTGTGCCAGTCGGCGCGCGCGCTGGCCAACATTTATGGCCAGATGATCTACCGCCGTGAGACGAGCATTGGCGCCGACGCGCTCGACGCCGAGCAAAGCCAGGCCATCGAGACGGCCCTGCATCAGATGGAACTCGGGCTCGCGCCGTGATTCCCGATGTTTCAGGCGGGGACGGGGTTCGGTGAGGGAGGGCGTGCCGACCATTGTTCGAGCCAGCGTTCGACGTCGACGGCCGACAGGGCGGGGGAGAACAGATACCCTTGCGCGACACGATACCCTTGCGCGAAGAGCAGCGCTCGCTGGGCTTCGTCCTCGACCCCTTCCGCCACGACCGTCAGGCGCAGATTGCGACCGATGCTGATGATGGCATTGGTCAGCGCCTGCACCGTTTCGTCGCGGGTAATGTCATGGACGAAGCTGCGGTCGAGTTTCAACTCCGAGACCGGCAGGCGGCGCAGATAACCCAGACTCGAGTAGCCGGTGCCAAAGTCGTCCATCGACAGGCGCACGCCCATGCCGTGGACTTCGTCGATGATGCGCAGCGTGGTCGGATTGTGGTCCATCAACACGCTTTCCGTGATCTCGATGGCGAGGCACGATGGTGGCAGATCGTGATCGGCCAGCGCGTCGGCAATCGTACGCGGCAGGTTGTGATCGTGGAAGTTGGTGGGCGACAGGTTGACCGACACATTGCCGATGCCTACGCCTCGCCGGCGCCAATCCGCCAACTGGCGACACGACTCGCGCAGCGTCCAGGTGCCGAGTTCCCCGATCAGGCCGCACTCCTCGGCCAGTGAAATGAAGCGCGACGGCGACACGTCGCCGTACTGCGGATGCGTCCAGCGCGTCAGGGCCTCGGCGCCGTAGACCGAGTCGTCGGACAGATCGATCTGCGGCTGATAGAAAAGCGCGAGCTTGCCGTGCCGCAGGGCGTCGCGCAGGGCGGTCTCCAGCTCGAGCCGCTCCTGCGCGTGGATGTTCATGTCTTCGTGATAGACGCGTACGCTGCCCGGGCTGGTCATCTTCGCCTGATACATCGCCATGTCTGCACGCTGCAAAAGCATGTCGAATTCCTTGCCGTGATTCGGATACAGACTGATGCCGAAGCTGCCCGACGGTGCGAGCGTCACGCCATCGATCTGGCATGGCGCGCGCAACGCGCTGCGCATGCGCTCGAGCGCAATATCGAGTCGCTCGGGATCGCACTCGGTGAGCATGGCCACGAACTCGTCGCCTGACAGACGCGCAACGATATCGGCGCCGCGCAGCGAGCGTCTCAAGCGCTGGGCGATCGTGCGCAGCAGGGCGTCGCCTGCCTGGTGGCCGAGCGAGTCGTTGACCTGCTTGAAGCGATCCAGGTCGATGAAGATGACGGCCATGCGCGCGTTCAGCTCCGCCGCGCTGGCAATGGCTTGTGCCGCGAGCACGCCGAGCATGCTTCGATTGGGCAGGCCGGTGAGGTTGTCCGAGAACGCCAGTTGGCGGATGCGCGTGCGCGACTCGTCGCGCTCGAAGGCCAGCTTGCACAGATGCACGCAGACGTCGACGAGTCGTTCATGCAGGGCGTCGGGGCTGCGCGGCGTGCGGTAATAGAAACCGAGCACCCCGAGGACCCGCCCGTCGTTCGCGATGATGGGCATGGCCCACGACGCGGCCAATCCGAATTCGGCCGCCATGTCGCGGAAATCGGCCCAGCGCGGGTCGTTCGCAATGTCGGTCACGATCACCGGGCGCGCATGAAACGCCGCCGAGCCGCAGGTGCCTACGTTCGGTCCAATGGCCAGGCCTTCGATGTTCTTGTGATACTGCGCGGGCAGGCTTGGCCCCGCTTGCGGGCGCAACCGGCCTTCCGAATCGACCCGCACCACCGAGGCCACGACCTCGGGCGCGATCTGCTCCAGTTCGCGGCAGATGAGCGTGAGCACTTCGACGAGGGGCGCATCGCGCACCATCGCGGCGAGCGCCTTGTGTTGCAGCACTTCCTGAATCTTCGATTGCGTGATGTCGGTGAAAAGCACCACGGCGTTGAGGAGTTTGCCGTTCGCGTCGAGCATCGGGTTCGTCACGACGGAGACCCACAGCGGCTGGCGCTGCAGCGTGCGCACGAGCACTTCGCTGTGGCAACTGCGGCCGTCGCGGGCGGCGACGAGGCAATGCGCAAGGGCCTCCTTGATATCGACGGCCGATGCACTGTCGGCGACGTCGCCCGTCGCGGTTTCCCCCAACGGCAGCCGGGTGGACTGGCCGACGACCTCATTCGCAGCGTAGCCGAACATGCGCGTGAACCCGGCGTTGACGTAGCACACGCAACCCTGTGCGTCGGTGATGAGCACGGCGTTGTCGGTCTCGTCGACGCCGAGCGAGAGCAGGTGCAGGCGGGCGTCGTCGGCCGCCTGGCGCTCCACGCGCGCGGTCACGTCGACGGCGAGCTTGATCACGAAGGCGAGATTACCGTCGTCGTCGATGACGGGGTTGTAAGTGGCTTCGAGCCAGATCGGGCGACCGTCGCGGCGGCGACGGCGAACTTGTCCGGTGTGCGAGCGCCGGGTGCTGGCGACGTGGGCCAGGGCATTGCCGCATGTGGGATCGCCGGGTTCGCACAGTAGTGCGTGCGGCTGGCCAAGCAGGTCGGCGCGCGCGTAACCGAACATGCCGAGCAGCTTGTCGTTGACATCGACGACGATGCCATCCGGCGTGAGCGTGAGCATGCCCAACGAGTGGTCGAGCGCCGCGAGCAGCGCCTCGCGCCCCGGCGCGGTGCCGGCGACGGACGGTGAACGGGGCACGACCATCGCAACGGCCTCCTCGGACGTCCTGTGGACATTGTCGGGTGTGACTTGGGCTGACACGCCAAAAACCGCTTTTAAGTATAGCGGCCTGCGGGGGCAGGCTCACATGGGGGAAACCGGGTATCAAGCCGCCTTGACGCGAATGCGAACACCGTCGACCGAAACGGTCTGACCGGCGCGGATCTTGCAGGTCTTGCGGGTCTCCTGCCGTCCGTCGACGCTGACCGCGCCGCTGGCTACCATCACTTTGCCCGCGCCGCCCGAATCCACGAGGCCGGCGAGCTTGAGCAAGTCGTTCAGGGCGACGAATTCGCCCGTCAGTTCAAAGGTTACGTTTTGCATGATGGACCGGATACTACGTAAAAACGCGATGCGCGTCGACTGCCACCGTGCTTGCGAGTCCGCAGCCCTATGACTCGATTACCTGTTCGATCCGGCGATCCGGGATCAGCCAGACGGCGGCGACCACGGCATAGAGCACGAGCGAGAGTGCCGGCATCACGAATGCCAGTCCGATGGCCAGCGCGTAGGCCACGACCGACAGCTTGCCCTTGACGTCGCGCCCCACGGCGGCGGCGAGCTTTGCATTTCCTCCTGCGCCATGCACGGCGAGCAATGCTCGCGTGAGGAGGTAGTACGCCACAGCCGCCATGAACAGCACCACGCCGTAGAGCGCCGTCGGCCAGGCGGTGAAATGGTTCTCCCCGAGCCAGCGCGTGACGAACGGCACCAGCGACAGCCAGAACAGCAGATGCAGGTTGGCCCACAGTACGCTGCCCGAGACTCGCTGAACCACATGGAAAAGGTGGTGATGGTTGTTCCAGTACAGGCCGACGTAGATGTAGCTCAGGATGTAGGTGAGGAACGTTGGGGCGACCGGCAGGAGATCGGACAGCTCGCTGCCGTGCGGTGCTCTCATCTCCAGCACCATGATCGTGATGATGATGGCGATCACGCCATCGCTGAAGGCTTCCAGTCGGCTCTTGCCCATTGTGTTCGTTGTTGTTGTCGGTCGCGGGTGGGGGTCACATCACGGCCAGGCGGTTGCGCCCGGACTGTTTGGCCGCATACAGCGCGCGGTCGGCGCGTTGCAGCAGGGTGCCGAATTCGGCATCGTCCGGGGTGAGGCTGCCGATACCGATGCTGACGGAAAAGCGGATGGGGTCGCTGGATCCGCCGGGTACGCTGGCGTTGCCGATCGCGACGAGCAGGCGTTCGGCGGCCTGCATGGCGCGTTGGGCGTCGGCCTCGGGCAGCAGCACCGCGAACTCCTCGCCGCCCAGGCGGCCGATCGGCGTGCCCTTGCGCAGCGTGGCGCGCACTACCTGCGTCAACTCCACGATGACGCGATCGCCGATGGCATGGCCCCACGCGTCGTTGATCCGCTTGAAATGGTCGAGGTCGAGCATCAGCACGGATAAGCGGCGTTGCTGAGCGCGTGCGGTGGAAAACAGGCGTTCGGCCTGTATCAGGAAGGCGCGGCGGTTGAGTGCGCCGGTCAGCGCGTCGCGCATGGCCATCTCGCCAAGCACTCGATTGACGCGACGCAGCTCGAGCGCGTCGACGACGAGCGCCGACAGATCCGCGAGCAGCGCGCGTTTCTCGTCGTCGAGCGTGCGGGGGCGGCGGTCCATCACGCACAGGGTGCCCAAGCGATGCCCTTCGGGCGTGCGCAGCGGCGCGCCCGCGTAGAACCGGATGTTGGGTTCTCCCGTGACCAGCGGGTTGTCGGCGAAGCGCCGGTCGGCACGGGCGTCGGTCACGACGAGCACATCGTCGCCGAGAATCGCGTGCGCGCAGAAGGCCATCGAGCGCGGGGTCTGCGGCGTGTCGATGCCCTGGCGCGCCTTGAACCACTGGCGCGACTCGTCGATCAGCGAGACGAGCGACATCGGTGCGCCGAACAAATAAGACGCAAGACGCACGATGCGATCGAACGCGGGCTCGGGTGGCGTGTCGAGAATTTCGTAACGACGCAGCGCCGCGAGGCGTTCGGCCTCGTCAACGGGCGTGTCGGGTATCGGCCCATGCCGCGGCGTGGAAGCGGGGGCATGCGATGCGTGGAGGTCGGCTTCGGATGCGGTCATGTCGCGATGGGTGGACGCCAAAGGCGACTCTCGATCGATGATGTCGGTGACGGCGTCAATTCTGCCCCGCCTGTCGTCACTTGGCAAATGCGACGACGTGGAACCCGTCGTGCCGTGTGTGCGCCAGAGCGCGTGGGCGGTCTGCGCGATCGCTTGAGTGACCTCGTCGGCGCTGCGATGGGCGCTGTCGTGCGCACTTCCCACGGGAACGGTCGGGCCGTGATTGAGCAGACGATAAGCTTTTGAGCGTTCGACGGGCAGGCGTTCGGTCATGGCGGGCACTCGGCGGGCGTAACGGGATGACAGGCGTGATGGCAATTGGCCCATGATAGCGTGGCCGAGAACCTGCCGATGGCACCGGTGACGAAAACGGGGATCCGAAAAAGGCGACCCGCAGGGTGAGCTGCGGGCCGCATAAACGGCACGGTGCGGGGAACGCGTGCCGGATCAGATCAGCGCGCAGTATGGCAGTCGTTCGTCCCAGTCCAGTCCCCATCCCCGACATGCGCGCTAGCCCTATACTGGCGCGACGCAACCCAACGAACGCGACGCTTGCCGCCACGGGAGGATTTGGCATGAGCCGAGTGAAATCGCACACTGCGGGGCAGGCTGATTGGCTGACGCCCGACGCCTCCGACGCCTCCGACGCCTCGACAAGCGTCGCGACGGCTGGCCAGAATGTGTACATCGGCACGGCGTCGTGGACGGACAAGTCGCTGATTGCGTGCAAGCGGTTCTATCCGCCGGGGCATGCGTCGGCCGAGGCGCGGCTTCGCTATTACGCGAGCCAGTTTCCGATGGTCGAGGTCGATAGCAGCTACTACGCCATGCCGTCGGCATCGAACACGCAGCTTTGGGCCGAGCGCACGCCGCGCGCGTTCGTCTTCAACATCAAGGCATTCCGCCTGCTCACGGGGCACCAGACGCCCCGCATTGCGCTGCCCAGGGATTTGCAGGCCGAGCTACCGCCGGGCCCGCGCGCGAACGTGTATTACAAGGACATTCCCGACGCGCTCAGAGACGAGATCTGGCGGCGCTATCTCGAAGCGCTCGCGCCGTTGCGGCAGGCGGGCAAGCTGGGGCTGGTGCATTTTCAGTTTCCGCCCTGGCTGACGGGGAATCGCGAGAGCCGCGCGCACGTCGAGGCGTGCGCGCAACGGATGCGGGGTTACGGTGTGGCGGCAGAGTTTCGTCACCGCGGCTGGTTCGACGGGGCGCACGGCGAGGCCACACTGGCGTGGCTGCGCGAGTTGGGCTGGGTCAACACCGTGGTCGACGAGCCGCAGGGTTTCGCCAACAGCATCCCGATGGTCTGGGCGACGACCACGCCGCTCGCCGCTGTCGTGCGCCTGCACGGGCGCAATCAGGCGACATGGAATGTGCGGGATAGCACCGCCGCGTCGGACCGCTTCAACTACGATTATCGCGACGCGGAACTGGTGGCGCTGGTTGATCCGATTCGCGTCATCGCCAAGGAAGTCGCCCGCGTGTATGTAGTGTTCAACAACAATTACGAGGATCAGGGGCAGCGCAATGCCAGGTCGTTGATGAGCATCCTCGGCTCTGATGCCGTCGCGCCGTGAGGGTGTCAGTCAGAGATGGGTCATGAGCGCCCCCGATGGCGCTTTGCTTGCTTGCTGAATAACGCAGCCAATAACGCGACGAACTCCTATCCTTGAAGCGTCCTTTCGGACACATTCAAGGAGAACGACGATGCGAATGCTTCTCAACATACGAATACCTCACGAGCCATTCAACAGTTTTGTGCGCGATGGCTCCATCGGAGAATTAATAGAGAGGGTTCTCGCAGAGATGAAACCGGAAGCAGCCTACTTCACCGAGCAGAACGGTACACGCGGAGCAATCCTCGTCGTGAACCTTGAGGAGCCGTCGCAGATTCCAAAATTCGCGGAGCCATGGTTTCTTACGTTCAATGCCGACTGTGAGTTTCGCGTGGTGATGGTGGCAGATGACCTCAAGAAAGCTGGACTCGAAACGCTTGGCTCGAAGTGGAAATAGGGCGCGCGGCACGGCGTGCGAGCGAGGCTAACCGCTCCCATGCCGTGGTGTGCTAACCCGGGACAGGCACATCACGCTGCCGCACAGCAGGAGCGCCGTGAGTACTGCGTTCAAAAGAAGGCGCCGATAGTCGACGTTGCCATGCCGGCGGCGCGACTTCCCATAGAATGGAACGTCACCGTCCACAACGAGGCGCTACTGCAATGAGCACGTACCTGATCAAAAGCGAAGACATCGCCGGGATGGATGGCGTCACGAAAACGCATTTCCGGAACCCGAATGCAATACGTACCAACAAATCGCTGGGCGACGCGACCGGGCTTAGCGGGTTCGGATTCCACATTGTTGAAGTCGAGCCGGGCCGTGAAACGACGGAGTACCACCTCCATCATCACGAAGACGAGTGCGTCTATGTGTTGAGTGGAACGGCAACCGCCGTGATCGGGGATGAGGCATTCGCCATTGGCCCGGGGGATTTCATCGGTTACCGGAAGGGCGGTCTGGCGCATTCGATCCGAAATACCGGTTCCGAGACCTTGCGTTGCATCGTCGTCGGCGAGAGACTTCCCCACGATGTTTGCGACTATCCCCGCCAGAACAAACGGATGTTCCGCAATCCCGGTATCGGGATGCCCTCGAATCTCGTGGATCTTTCAGCGATTGAGGTGGTGGGCGGTAGCGTCGGCAAGAAATGACGCCGTCCGCCGGTCACCCCAGGTTGGAGACCGGCCGATGCGAGGGCGGCTAGCGCCCCGCATGCGCCGGAGAAACGCTACACAATACTCTGCATTGCCTTGGCGAACCGGGCCACCGCGCCGTCGATGTCGTGCAGTTTGTCCAGACCGAACAATCCGATACGGAAGGTCTTGAAGTCGTCGGGCTCGTCGCATCGCAGCGGCACGCCGGGGGCGATCTGCAAACCGGCATCGGCGAATTTCTTGCCGGATCGAATGCCGTCGTCATCGGTGTAGCTGACCACGACCCCCGGCGCCTGAAAACCTTCGGCCGCCACGCTCTTGAATCCGTGCTCCGTCAGGAGCGCGCGAATGCGCGCACCGAGTTCAAGCTGTTCCGCTTTCACTTTGTCGAAGCCGTACGCCTCGGTCTCTTTCATGACGTCGCGCAATGTCGCAAGACTGTCCGTGGGCATCGTGGCGTGATACGCGAATCCACCGTTCTCATAAGCTTCCATGATCTGCAGCCATTGCCGAAGATCGCAGGCGAAACTGGTGCTCGTGGTGGTGTCGATCCGTTCGCGGGCAAGCGCACTGAGCATGACCATGGCGCAGCAGGGCGGCGCACTCCACCCCTTTTGCGGGGCGCTGATCAGCACGTCGACGCCGCACGCCTGCATGTCGACCCAGACCGTGCCGGACGCGATGCAATCCAGGACCAACATACCGCCGACGGCATGAATCGCGTCGGACACCGCGCGCAAATAGGCATCGGGCAACATCATGCCGGAGGCAGTTTCGACATGCGGGGCAAAGACCAGATCCGGCTTGTGTTCCCGGATTGCCGCGACCACCTCGTCGATCGGGGCCGGTGCGTAGGCCGCTTGCCTTCCCGGTTCGACGGGACGCGCCTTCAAGACCGTCGATTCCGACGGTATGCCGCCCATGTCGAAAATCTGCGACCAGCGGAAGCTGAACCATCCGTTACGAATGACGAGGCACTTCTTGTTCGTTGCAAACTGCCGGGCCACGGCCTCCATGCCGAACGTCCCGCTTCCCGGGACGATGACCGCCGACTTCGCGTGATAGACGCTTTTCAGCGTATCGGAAATATCGCGCATCACGCCTTGAAAGCGCCGCGACATGTGATTGATGGAACGGTCGGTATACACGACCGAATATTCGAGGAGTCCCTCGCGGTCGACATCGGGAAGTAGTCCTGGCACGTCCGCCTCCGACAATAGACGAGTATGAAAATCAAGAACAGGGGCTCACAAAAGCCACCTGCAGGTGAGCGGGAAGCCGATTTGCGTCGCTTCAGCGGTATCAAATCATAAATGCGGCTCGCCCGGGGAACAGTTTCGTTCGTTATCTTCGCACGCGGGCGCCGGACCTGTCGGCCAGCGCCCGACGCGATGCAGTAAGATTTCCCGAAATCCGACGGCGGTCGCCTGGGCCCCTTGCCGACCCGGACATGCCGCTCCCCCTGGCGCTGGACTGGAGACAAGCCCATGACGACTGATCGACGCATCACGTTCTATCACGCCCCCAACACGCGCTCGTCAGGTGTTTTGGTGCTGCTCGACGAACTGCAGGCCGAGCACGATCTTCATCTGCTGCGTTTCGCCACCGGCGAGCAACGTGGCTCGGAGTATCTGGACGTCAATCCGATGGGCAAGGTGCCGGCCATCCGTCATGGCGATGCGATCGTCACCGAACAGGCGGCGGTCTACATGTATCTCGCCGAACTGTATCCAGAGAAAGGACTCGCGCCGATGCCGGGCGATCCGCGCCGCGGCGCCTATCTGCGCTGGATGGTGTTCTATGGTTCGTGTGTCGAGCCGGCGGTGGTCGACAAGTCGCTGGGGCGCGACGGCGCCGAGCGCTCGCGCTCGCCGTATGGCGACTACGATGCCGTTATGTGGACGCTGGAGCGGCATCTGGCGCAGAACGACGGTCCGTGGTGGTTGGGCGAGTCGTTCACGGCGGCCGATGCGTTGTGGGGCAACGCCATGCACTTCCTCACGCAATTCAAGCTCGTGCCGCCGACCCCGGCCGTGATGAGCTACGTGGAACGCTTTCGCGCCCGCGACTCGTTCGTGCGCGCGCAGCAGCGCGATGCCGAACTGGCGAAACAACTCGCGGCGTAATGACCGGCCGAACCGGGGGCGGGCAACCCGCCACCCCGCTCATCCGCATCACGCCATCACGCCATCACTCAGGCAACACGTCGATGCGTGGTTCGCACTCGATGGGGAAGTTGACCGAATTGGCGATGTAGCACTTCGCGTGGGCCTGATGATGCAGTTCGGCCGCCAGCGCGGCGTTACTGCCCGCGCGGATCGTTACGTGCGGGCGCAGCACGATCCGCGCGAAACGGCCTTCCTGTGCGGTGTCGATCATCGTGCCCAGGGCGTGGTCGGTGTATCGCTCGACGATCACACCCGCTTCGGCACACAGGTGCAGATACCAGAGCTTGTGGCAGGCGCTCGCGGACGCGACCAGCAGGTCCTCGGGATTCCAGCGCGCGGCGTCGCCACGAAAGGCGGGGTCGGCGGAGCCGGGGATCGTCGGTTTGCCATCGGCGCGAATGTCGTGATTGCGCCCGTACGCGCGGTAGCCCGACGTACCGCTGCCCTGATTGCCGGTCCACTCGACGTCGACCTGATATTGATGTTCGCCTGATGCCACGAAGTATCTCCCTGGTAGGCCAGCGTGAGTTACGCCAGCGGTTCTGTCGTCAGCGCCCGTGTAAGGCCATGCATCGGGCGGCGCATCGCAACGTCGAACGGGTTCGTCTGCGGGCCGATCAACTCGGCCTGACGCCGCAGCAATTCCACCACCATCGGCAGACGATCCTGCGACAGCCGGGCGGCGAGCGTGCCCACGCTCAGCGCGGCCACCGCGTGCCCGGTGCGGTCGAACACAGGAACCGCCACTCCGGCCATGCCGTCGAGCACGCCGCTGTTGCTGCCCGCATAGCCCAATTGACGCACACGCTCGATTTCGGTGCGCAAATAGACCTCGTCGAGCACCCCATACCCACGCAAACGCGGCACGTTAAAACGAATGATCTCTTCGCGCTCGGCCTCCGGCAGGAAGGCGAGAATCGCCAGACTCCCCTGGCCGACGCCCAGCGCCACGCGACCGCCGATGTCGCCGGTGAACGAGCGGATCGGGAAGGGCCCTTCGCACATATCGAGGCACACGGCATCGAAGCTGCTGCGCACCAGCAGGAAGATGGTGTCGCCGAGGCTCGCGCAAAGCCGCAGCAGCGACGGACGGCACAGCGTGCGCATGCCGCTCGGGTTGCCGGCCTGCGCCGCCATCGCGAAGAAGTCGATGCTGAGCCGGTAGAGCTTGGAGGTCTCGTCCTGTTCCACGACCTGCTCGGCGATGAGCGCATGCAGAATTCGGTGCACCGTCGCCTGACTGAGGCCCACGGCCTTGGCGAGGTGGGTCACACGCTCGCCCTCGGGCTTGGCGTCGCCCAATGCGCGGATGACGGCAAAGGTGCGTTGCAGAATGCCCGCGCCAGCCGCGTCCGACGACGGCGACGTCGGCGTGCGGGGTGAATCGATGGTGTTCATTACTGTCTCGAATATTCCGTCAAATGGAATACTAGCGTAAGCCAATACCTTTTGAAAACAGGTGCGATCCACCGAAGCTGTAAAGAACATCCAATATTCGCAGTAGGTTAGGGATTGTACCGAGGTGGTGACGCGAAATGAATTCATGTGTTCATTCGTCAAATATTCCGTCAAACAAAATAATCTGAATATTTATCTCATTTCACGGAATCGTTATCTTGCGGCGGGCAATTTGGCTCGCTACTGTTCGATGCAATTGCATTTCTTGCGGCGCGCAAGTGCCCGAAGGTCGTAACCATGTCTTTTCTGACTTTGACGGATGTTTCCAAGACGTTTGGCGAGCTGAACGCCGTCTCGAATGTCAACCTCTCGGTGGAGAAGGGCGAGTTCGTCTCGCTGCTTGGCCCCTCGGGCTGCGGCAAGACCACCACCTTGCAGATGATCGCGGGCTTTGTGGAAACCACCACCGGGCGCATTACCCTCGATGGGCGCGACATCACGCACATGCGTCCGAACAAGCGCGGCCTGGGCATTGTGTTCCAGAGCTACGCACTGTTCCCGCATATGACCGTGGCGGATAACGTCGGCTTCGGCCTGGAGATGCGCGGTATCGACAAGGCCGAGCGTCAGGCGCGCATTCGCGAGGCGCTGGCCCTCGTGCGCCTCGATGCGCTCGGTCATCGCTTCCCGCGCGAACTCTCCGGCGGTCAGCGCCAGCGCGTGGCAATCGCGCGCGCGGTCGTGATCGCGCCGCCCGTGCTGCTGCTCGACGAGCCCATGTCGAACCTCGACGCCAAGCTGCGCGAAGACATGCAGTTCGAGCTGCGCGCGATTCAGCGCAAGATCGGCACGACCACGATCATGGTCACGCACGATCAATCGGAAGCGCTGTCGATCAGCGACCGGGTCGTGGTGATGGAGGCCGGGCGCATCACCCAGGTCGACACGCCGTATCGTGCCTACGAGCGTCCGCAAACGCCGTTCGTCTCGAAGTTCATCGGCAAGGCCAACATGCTGGCCGGCCGTGTGGCGGCGCGCGACGACGAGCACCTGCATGTCGAGATAGGCGCGCAACTGACCCAGCGCGCGCGGCTGTCCGACCTCTCGCCGCGTGAGCGCGTGATGGCCGTGGGGGACGCAATCACGCTGTGTCTGCGTCCCGAAAAGGTTCGTCTGTGCGCACCCGCCGACGGCCGGATGGCGGCCACGGTCACGAGCCGCTTCTTCCTCGGCAGCCAATGGCTGTACCGCGTGGACAGTCCGCTGGGCGAAGTGCTCGTGTGTTGTCAGAACGAAGGCGGCGAGCCGCTCGCCGAAGGCGCGCCGGTCGGCCTTGACTGGCAGGCCGAGGCCGTGCGCTTCATTACGCCGAACGCGGGAGAGCACGCTCATGGCTGAGACATTGCAGGTGGCTAGCCCCGAGACGGCGCCGGCGACGCGTGCACCCTGGCATGCGTATCTGCCGATGTGGTTGATGAGCGCTCCGGCCATGCTGCTGTTCGTGGCGCTGGTGCTCATTCCGCTGCTCATGACGCTCGCGCTCACGTTCTATCAGTTCGATCCGTCGAGCGGCCCGATCGCGGCGTTCCAGTTCGGTAACTACGCCGAGGTACTGTCCGACGCGTACTTCCACACGATCTTTCTGCGCACGTTCGGCATCTCGCTCACCGTCACGGCGGTGTGCGCCGTGGTGGGCACGTTCGAAGCCTATGTGCTTTCGCGCATGGGCGACCCGTGGCGTTCGCTCTTCTTGCTGGTGATTCTCTCGCCGCTGCTCGTGTCGATCGTGGTGCGGGCGTTCGGCTGGAGCATGCTGCTTGGCTCGGGCGGCCTGATCAATCAGACGTTCGGCCTCCTGGGCATGGGCCCGTACAAGCTGGAATACACCCACTTCGCGATCATCGTCGCGCTGGTACATGTGATGCTGCCGTTCATGGTGATTCCTGTGTGGACGTCGCTGCAACGGCTCGACCCTCAGACCGAGAACGCCGCGCTGTCGCTGATGGCATCACCGGCCACGACGCTGCGCCGCATTGTGTTGCCGCAACTGGTGCCGGGCATTCTGTCGGGCAGTCTGATGGTGTTCGGCCTGTCGGCGAGTGCATTCGCGATTCCGAGCCTGCTGGGCGGACGCCGCCTCAAGGTCGCCGCGACCGCCGTATACGACCAGTTCCTGAGTTCGCTGAACTGGCCGCTGGGCGCGACCATCGCCGTGCTGCTGCTCGTAGCGAACCTGATCGTGATGCTGACGTATTACCGCCTGCTCGATCGCCGCTATTCGCGCAGCATGGGCTAAGGCCAGGACACGGTCTCCCGCAGAACAGAACCCACTCGCCATCATGCGTAAAAACAGCCCCCTGGCGCTCGCGTTCCATACGCTCGTCATTCTCTTCGTCCTCGCGCCGATGATCATCGTCGTGCTGGTCGCGTTCACGCCCGAGCAAACGCTCTCGCTGCCCACGCGCGGCGTGTCGCTGCGCTGGTTCCGCGCGATTCTCGACTACCCCGACTTCATCGCGTCGTTCTTCACTAGCCTGAAGCTGGCGTTCCTGTCGGCAACGCTCTCGCTGGCGATTGCGTTGCCCGCCGCCCTGGCCATCGGCCGCGCGCGCTTTCCGGGACGCAACTTCCTCAACGGTTTGCTGCTGTCGCCGCTGGTGATTCCGGGCCTCGTGCTCGGCATTGCGCTGCTGCGCTTCTTCGCCATGCTGGGCGTGAGCGGCTCGTTCGCGGCGCTGACCTTCGCGCACATGATCGTCGTGACGCCGTTCATCATGCGCCTCGTGCTGGCGTCGATCAGCGGACTCGACCGCAGTGTCGAGCATGCGGCAGCGTCGCTCGGCGCGGGCGCATGGACGACCTTCCGCCGTGTGACCATGCCGATGATCCTGCCGGGCATTACCGGCGGCTGGCTACTCGCCTTCATCAACAGCTTCGACGAGCTGACGATGTCGGTCTTCATCACCTCGCCGCAGACGGTCACGCTCCCCGTGCGCATGTACATGTATGCGACCGAGTCGATCGATCCGATGATGGCGTCCGTCTCCGCGCTTGTCATTGCAGTGACGCTGGGCGCGATGTTGCTGCTCGACCGTGTCTACGGCCTGAACCGCATCCTGATCGGTCAGCATTGAACGTGCGCTCCAAGAAGAATCTCATGTCTCACGCTTCCCATGCTTCCCGCGCGTCGCAAGACACCTGCGC
This sequence comes from Pandoraea sp. XJJ-1, assembly GCF_026802345.1. Taxonomy (NCBI): domain Bacteria; kingdom Pseudomonadati; phylum Pseudomonadota; class Betaproteobacteria; order Burkholderiales; family Burkholderiaceae; genus Pandoraea; species Pandoraea sp. XJJ-1. The sequence goes on along the minus strand of NZ_CP113827.1, from coordinate 3,091,812 downwards.
GCCGGGACATCCGCAACTGGCGCGCCTGGTCGAGACGGCGCGCGCGCCCGTCACGTTTTATCTCGACGGCGCCCCGGTGCAGGCACTCGCTGGCGACACTCTGCTCACGGCCATCCTCATGCACCAGCGCCATGTCCGGATAAGTGAATTCGGCGGCGCACCGCGCGCGGGTTTTTGCCTGATCGGTGCATGCCAGGATTGCTGGGTGCGCTGCGAGACGGCGTCTGGCACCGGTGGCGATGCCCAACTGACGCGTCTGCGCGCCTGTTCGACACCGGTGCAAGCCGGCATGCGGATTCTCACGCGGGCGCCCGATGCCGACGAAGCGCACGGAGGCTCGCATGTTTGAGCACGCTGAGATCGTGATCGTCGGCGCCGGTCCTGCGGGCATTCGCGCTGCGCAGACGCTGGTGGCAGCGGGGCAGCGTCCGGTGGTGCTCGACGAAAACATGCGCTGGGGCGGACAGATCTACCGACAGCCGCCGGCCGGCGCGGGCTTCACACGGACCAAGCAGGCGCTGTACGGCTTCGAAGCGGCCAAGGCCGACGCCATCCACGGCGTCATGGCCGCGCTCTTGCTTCAGGTCGACTATCGACCCGCGACCCTCGTGTGGGCTTGTGATCCGGCGCGGCTCCATACGATCCACGACGGCCGGGAAAAACCCGTGCCGTTCACGCATTTGATCATTGCCAGCGGTGCGACCGATCGCGTCTTGCCGCTGCCGGGCTGGACGCTGCCGGGCGTGTACACGCTGGGCGGCGCGCAAGTCGCGCTCAAGGCACAGGGGTGTGCGATTGGCGAGCAGGTGGTGTTCGCGGGCACGGGGCCGTTGCTGTATCTCGTGGCCTACCAGTACGCGAAAGCGGGCGCGAACGTGGCCGCGGTGCTCGACACGAGCGCGTTTGCCGGTCAGGTCAAGGCCACGCCGCGGCTGCTGAATCAGCCCGCCACCCTCGCCAAGGGGCTCTATTACGTGGGATGGCTGCGCGCGCATGGGGTGCGCATCGAGCATGGCGTCACGCTCGACGGCATTGACGGCGCCGCCGGGGTGCGCGCGATTCGCTGGCGGCGCGACGGCCGCGAACACACGTTGGCGTGCAGCGCCGTGGGGCTGGGCTTCGGCCTGCGTCCCGAGACACAACTGGCCGATTTGGCCGGGTGCCGTTTCGTCTTCGACGACCTCAATCGTTGCTGGCTACCTGAGCGCGACGCCGCCGGTCGCAGTTCGCAACCCGGCATCTATGTGGCGGGAGACGGCGCGGGTATCGCCGGCGCCGACGCGGCGGAACTCGCCGGCCGTCGTGCGGCGCTGGCTTTGCTCGAGGATCTCGGCATCGCCGCTCCGGCAATGCCCGACGTGCCCGACGCCGACGCCATCGAACGCAAGCTCGCGAGCATTGGGCGCTTTCGTGTGGGGATCGAGCAGGCGTTTGCGGCGCCCGACGATCCGTCGGCGCGTTGGCCCGACGACATGATCGTGTGTCGATGCGAGGAAGTCGATGCGCGCACGCTGCGCGACTGCGTGCGGGAGGACGGTGTGACCGACATCAATCGGCTCAAGGCGCTCACGCGTGTCGGCATGGGGCGCTGCCAGGGCCGCATGTGCGGCGAGGCGGCCTGCCATCTGCTCGCGCGCGAGAGCGGCCAGACGCTGGCACAAGCGGGGCGTCTGCGGGCGCAGGCCCCGATCAAACCGATTCCGATCGCGCCGATGTTGTTCGATGAAAACGTTGCGGCCATTCCCGAGGAGGCGCGCGATGAGTGAGACCCTGCATTACGACGTTGTCGTCGCCGGTGGTGGGCTGGTCGGCGCCTCGGCGGCGCGTGCGCTGGCCGAGCGTGGTTTGCGTGTGGCGTTGTTCGAGCGGCGTTATTGCGGCGCGCAGGCCAGCGGCGTGAACTACGGCGGCGTACGCTGCCAGGGCCGCCCGGAAGAACAACTGCCGCTCGCCATGCGCGCGCGCAAGTTATGGGATCGCCTGCCCGAATTGATCGGGATCGACGGCGAATTCGTGCGCTCGGGACACTTGCGTCTCGCTCGTCGCGAGAGCGATCTCGAACCGCTCGACGCCTGGTCGGCCATGGCCAGCCGCTACGGTCTCGCCTCGACTGTGCTGCGTGGGGCGGCGTTTCGCGAGCGTTTTCCGTGGCTGGGCGACGGCGCCGTCGGCGGCTCGCTGTGTCTGAGCGACGGCCACGCGAACCCGCGTCTCGTATCGCCCGCGTTTGCGCGCGCCGCCCGCGCGCTCGGCGCGCACGTGCGCGAACGTACGCCGATTACCTCGGTGGCGCACGATGGCGTGCGCTTCCAGCTTGCGGCAAAGCCAGTCGACGGCGAGCCATTGCACCTGAGCGCCGACTGGCTGCTCAATACCTCCGGCGCGTGGGCGAATCACATCGCGGGCACGTTCGGCGAGCGGGTGCCGATGCATGCCATCTATCCGAACATGTGGGTCACCGAACCGCTGCCGAAGTTCATTGGCCATAACCTCGGCGTGTACGGCGGCGGCGTGTATGCGCGGCAAGTCGAGCGCGGCAACTGTGTGATCGGCGGCGGACGCGGCACCGGCGACGGCGAGTACGCCCAGCCGTCGGCCGATACCACGCGCGCCGTGATGCGCGAGGCCTGTGCATTGCTGCCGGCGCTGCGCCATGCGTTGCTCATTCGCACCTGGAGCGGCGTGGAGGGCGAGACGCCCGATAACAATCCGATCATCGGCATGAGTCGCACCACGCCGCATCTGGTGCATGCCTTCGGCTTCTCGGGGGGCGGCTTTCTGCTGGCCCCTGGCGTAGGCGAAGTGCTGGCGGATCTGGTCACGCACGGCGAGACGGCGACACCGATCGAGGCGTTTGCCGTCGACCGGTTCGCGCCGGTCGCGGCCGATGCGTGATCGGCAAATGCATCCCGTACGTCCCGAGTTCGTCACAACACTACCTTCCTCACACCCAGGAAACACAAGGAGAACCACGATGAAGCTATCCCGAAAGGTCGTCATGTGCGCTGCGGCGCTGGCATTGGGCGCGAGCAGCGCGGCCTGGTCGCAGTCCAAAACGTTGTACGTCGGCATGAATGGCGGCTCGATGGAAAAGGCCTATACGACGCAGGTCTTCCCCGAGTTCGAAAAGGCCAACAATGTGAAGGTCGTGGTGGTGCCGGGAACGTCGTCCGACGTGCTGGCCAAGCTGCTCGCGAATCGAAACAGCCCGCAGATGCACGTGGTGTTCCTGGACGATGGCGTGATGGCGCGCGCGATCAGCATGGGGGTGTGCCAGAAGCTCGACGATTCGCCCACGCTCAAGGAGCTGTATCCGTTCGCGCGCGTGAAGGACGACATGGCCGCTGGCGTGCAGCTGGGCATGACCGGTATCGGCTACAACACCAAGATCTTCAAGGAAAAGGGCTGGGCCGCGCCGACGTCGTGGAGCGATTTCGCCGATCCCAAGTACAAGGGCAAGGTGGTGTTCCAGTCGGCGTCGAGCAGCACGTTCGGCTTGCATGGTTTCCTGGCCCTGAACCGCATCTGGGGCGGTAGCGAGACCAACGTCGAGCCGGGCTTCAGCAAGTGGGCGACCACCGTGGGCCCGAATGTCGTCGAGTACATTCCGAATTCGGCCAAGCTCTCGGAAATGATCCAGACCGGCGAAGCCGCGATCTTCCCGCTGACGCCGACGGCCGTGAGCGAGCTGCAGGACAAGGGCATTCCGGTGGCGTACGTGGCCCCCAAGGAAGGTGCCGTGCAGTTGCTGGTCGACCTGTGTGTCGTGAAGAACAGCCCGGATAACGCCATGGCGCAGAAGCTCGCGCAATTCCTGCTCTCGGCCAAGGGGCAGACGCTTGCCGCCGCGGCGGGTGCGTACATCCCGACCAATCCGCACGCCACCGTGCCGCCCGCGATGCAGAAGCGTCTGGGCAAGATCGACGAACTGGTGAAGAACATCACGACCGTGGATTGGGACGCCATCAATCAGCGTCGCGCCCAGTGGGATCAGCGCTGGAACCGTCAGATCGAGCAGTAATCTCGATGCCATGCCCCTGGCGCATGTCCAGCATGCGCCGGGAAGACGGAAAACGCCGGGCCGCTCATGAAAGGCACCCCGAAAGTTGGATGGATGTCCGACGTTTGGGGGGGGGGCATCAGGGCGCCCGGCGTTTTTTGCTCGGGTGCCAGATGAGTCACATCGCGTCCGACTTGGCAGCGAGTGCGGCAAAGGCGCCGACAAGGTCGGCGTGCTCGGCGGGGATCATCAGGGCCTGCAGCGCGTGGGCGGGCTGGTCGAGCATCAGGTAGCCCAGGCTCCACGTCGGAAATGCGCCGGGCGTGTGCGGCGTGCCATCGAGCAACACCTGGATGTCGCGATGGTGACGCGATGCCTCGATGCGCTGGCGTGCATCGGCAAGCGGTTCGCTCGGTCCTTCGATGTATTGATAGAACATCGTGCCATCGTAGAGCAGCACGCCGGTGATGCCGTAGGTGGCGTTGAACCCGCGTGAGTTGACGATGATCTTGGCGAGCTCCCGCAGATCGAGATCGGGCAAGGCTCGGCTCAAGTACGCGTAACACTCGATCATGCTTCGTTGTCTCCGTCATACAGGCTGGGCGTCGGCGCGCGATATTGGCGTGGACGCTGCGTCAGCGCGCATTAGAATACCGCATGTGCGAAGCCTGAGACTCACGCGTCATGCCGATTAAATTTCTACGTGGATTCACCCAGCCGGTGCGCACCGATGCCGCGAACCGGCGTCTGGGCTGCTCGCTGGCTTTCGTGGCGGGCGGCGCCAACGCGGGCGGCTTTCTTGCCGTCGGTCAGTACACGTCGCACATGTCGGGCATTGTCGCCTCGCTCTCCGACAATCTGGCGCTCGGGCAGCTCGTGCTCGTGTTGGCCGGATTCAGCGCCTTGCTGGCGTTCCTGCTCGGTGCCGCAACCTCGTCCATCCTCATTCATTGGGGGCGGCGCCATCAGACGCACAGCGAATATGCGGTACCGCTCATGCTCGAAGCGTTGCTCCTGCTGGCGTTCGGCGTGATGGGGGCCAATCTTGAAAATCGGCGGCTGTTATACGTGCCGGGCACCGTCGGGTTGCTGTGTTACGTGATGGGGCTGCAGAATGCCATCATCACCAAGATCTCCCGGGCCGAGATTCGCACGACACACGTTACCGGTCTGGTCACGGACATCGGCATCGAACTGGGCAAAATGAGCTACTGGAATCGGCCCGGGGTGGCGCGTCATCTGCCGCGCGTGGCCGGGGACCATCAGAAGCTGCGTTTGCTGTGCGCGTTGCTGGGCATGTTCTTCCTGGGCGGGCTGGCCGGGGCGCTGGGTTTCAAGCACCTCGGCTTCGTCGCGACGGTTCCGCTCGCAGGGATACTGATCGTGCTGGCCATCGTGCCGCTGCTCGACGATCTCGCACGAAGCCCCCACTGAACCCTGCACCGACGAACCCTGACGCCAGTCAGCGCTCAGTCGGCCATGGCGGGAATGGCCCCGTCCTGGAAAAGCACGCGCGGTGCATCCATCGTGCCGTCTTCCTCGTCGACCAGCACTTCGTAGGCGGCAATGCCCGCGAAGCCGGAGGCCATCGATTGCGCGATGCGCACGGCGCCGAATTCGGTGCTCGCCTGGCGCAACTCGCCGGGCTGCAAGACGCCGTCTTTGTTCTTGCGATAGGGCACGACGATGAACTTGATGGATTTGGCGTCGCTCATGGTGTCACTCAAGATGAAATGGCATGATCGGAAATGTAGCATGAGTACTGTATAAAAATACAGTGTATTTTTGAAGTCATTCCAGCGCTCTTGGCCCTTGGGGGCGTGCATGCCTAGGCGGGCTGTCGTCGGCCCGGTCAGGTCCGGCGGGGCGGCCGAGTCCAAACAACATCCCGTAATGTCTACATAACTAGTAAATGGTCGTATCTTCGCGCGCGGCTTGATAGCCTGCGGGTCGAATCGCGAGTTGCGACCAAATGATGACAAGCATTGAGAGCGTTGAATGAATGCAGGCAATCTGATTTCGGCAAACCGGCTGCAAGACGGCCTGGTCGTTTGGCTGGACAAGCAGCATAACTGGGTCGATGACCTGGCGCAGGCACACGTGTTCGACGCGCAGGAACTCGAGCCGGCGCAAGCGGCTGCGAAAAGCGCGCTGGCCGCCAATCTGATCGTCGATCCCATGCCGCGCCCGGCGCAACTGAGCGACGCCGGCCCGGTGCCGGAAGATTTCCGGGAACAACTGCGCTCGCGCGGGCCGTCGGTGCGTGAAGATTTGGGCAAGCAGGCCGAGCAGGGCGGTGAGCCGGCGGCACTGGTGCATGCGCCGGCATTGACCGTTGCCCCGGAGCACGCCGGCATCTATCGCTACGACCCGTCCGAGCGCGAGTTCCTCAAGGACCGCGCCAACGAGTTCGGTCAGAAGGTGGCGCGACGCCTGTCCGGCGAACTCAGCGAAGACGATTTCAAGGTCTATCGCCTGATGAACGGTCTGTACCTGCAACTGCACGGCTACATGTTGCGCGTTGCGATTCCGTACGGAACGCTGAGCGGCATTCAGATGCGTCAGCTCGCCTATGTGGCGACCCGCTACGACAAGGGCTACGGCCACTTCACCACGCGCCAGAACCTTCAGTTCAACTGGCCGACGCTCTCCGACTCGCCCGAAATCCTGTCGGCGTTGGCCGACGTGGACCTGCACGCCATCCAGACGAGCGGCAACTGCATTCGCAACGTGACGACCGACCAGTTCGCCGGCGCCGCGAAGGACGAAGTCCTCGACCCGCGCGTGTATGCCGAGATCTTGCGTCAATGGTCGACCGACCATCCGGAATTCACCTATCTGCCGCGCAAGTTCAAGATCGCGATCACGGGTGGCCAGGCCGACCGTGCCGCCGTGCGCTTTCACGACATTGGCATTCTGGCGCGTACCAACGATCGTGGCGAAGTGGGATTCCAGATCTACGCGGGCGGTGGCTTGGGACGCACGCCGATCGTTGGCACGCTCGTGCGCGAGTGGTTGCCCGAAGCAGATCTGCTGCGTTTCGTCGAGGCGATCCTGCGGGTGTACAACGCGCTGGGTCGACGTGACAACATCTATAAGGCGCGCATCAAGATCCTCATCAAGGAAATGCAGCCCGCGAAGTTCATCGAGATGATCGAGGAAGAGTTCGCGCGCATTGCGCTCACGCATCGGCCGTTGGGCGATGCCGTCGTCGAGGGGATTCGCGAGCGTTTCATCGTGCCCGAGTTCGAGACGCTGCCGAGCGAGTCGACGGCGTTTGCGCAATCGTACGAGCGCGATATCGCGTTCCGTCACTGGGTCGATACCTGCACGCACGAGCACAAGGTGCCCGGCTATATCAGTGCGGTCGTCTCGCTCAAGCCGGCCGGCGGTATTCCGGGTGACGCCAGTGCGCAGGAGATGCTGGTGCTGGCCGATCTGGCGGAGCAATATTCGTTCAACGAGCTGCGCGTCACGCACGAACAGAATCTGGTGTTGCCGCACGTCAAGCGTGACGAACTGCATGCGCTGTGGTCGCGCCTGAAGGCGGCCGGTCTGGCGACGGCCAACATCGGCCTGATTTCGGATGCGATCGCTTGCCCGGGCCTGGATTACTGCGCGCTCGCCAATGCGCGTTCGGTACCGGTGGCGCAACGCATTGCGCTGCGATTCTCCGAGGCGCAGCAACGCGATATCGGGCCGGTGACGCTCAATGTATCCGGCTGCATCAACGCCTGCGCGCATCACCACGTCGCGCACATCGGTATTCTCGGTGTCGACAAGGCGGGCAAGGAGAACTATCAGATCACGCTGGGCGGCTCGGCCGACGAGAATGCCGCGGTCGGCAAGATTCTCGGCCCGGGCGTCAGCTATGAGGACGTGCCGCAGGTGATCGAGAACATTCTCGGACGATATCTCTCGTTGCGAAACGAGGGCGAGCGCTTCATCGATACGCTCGGACGCGTTGGGGCAGAAGAATTCAAGGGAGCTTTGAATGTTGATTGATCGAAACGGACTGCCGGCGGCAGACGTCTGGACTTATCACGGCGCCGACGCGTCGGCCACGGCGGCGCTGCCGGGCAACAAGGACGTGTTGCCGCTCGACGCCTGGCTTGCCGCGAACGAGAAGGGCGTGGCGCCGGCCGGTGTGCGCGTGCAGGGGCACGACGATGCGGCACGTATTGCGCCGCTGTTGCCGCAACTCGACCTGATCGTGATCGAATTCCCGAAGACGCGCGACGGGCGGGGATTCACGCTGGCGAAGCTGCTGCGGGACAAGTGGCAATTCGAAGGGGCGATTCGCGCGGCGGGTCCGTTGCTGCCGGATCAACTGGCGATGTTGTGGGCGTGCGGCTTCGATAGCCTGCTGTCGCCGTCGGACGTGCCCACGGCACGCTGGCATGAGGCCGCCCAGGCGGCAGTGGGTCGCGCCTCGCGTCCCCGCACGCTGCTCGAGCGTCTGTCGGCCTGAGGACCACGCTCTGAAGTTCCTGCGGCCGGCACCGTCCGGCCGCGGTCCTTGATGGCGGGCGTGCGCCGCCGTCGGACACCGCAAAATTCACCCCTGCGTAGAACTCCTACGAGACACGCCAAGTCAGATATCGGGCGTCGTCGACTGTCCGGGTGTGCTACACCATCATCGGGTGTCCAAACGACAAAACCCGCACAGTCAATGACTGTGCGGGTTTTAATCTGGTCGGGGCGAGAGGATTTGAACCTCCGACCACCTGCACCCCATGCAGGGCAAGAAATGCACTATTACGCTTGCAAATCATACGCTTGCCATTAATCCATCTAATAAAATGCTCAACTTTTGCGCACGAGCGCACGGGCTTGTCCGAGAAGTTGCGGTCAATTATTAGATGCTTTTTCGGCATCCGGGAGGGCGATTCTGACAGACGAAGTGGGAATGTCTCGGGCTTTGATGTAGCCCTCGGTCGTCGATCGATCGGTGTGGGCACCAGCAATTTGCAGCTCGTCGATTTTGTATCCTGATCGCTTTGCATCAGTCATGGCCTTGGCGCGAATGTCCTTGATCGTGTAAGGCTTGCTCCCCAAGCCAGCGCGCTCCATGGCCCCTTCCCATGCATCCCGGCATGACTGATCCGACTTGGCGTTACCTCGCCGGTCGCGAATAACGTAGGTGACACTCGCGGGTTCCAGTTTTCGAGCTCGTTTGAGAACGGCATCGATCTCGGGAGTGATCGGCCAGTCGACAGCTAGGCCGCTTGAGTCCTCGGTCTTGCTCGGCAGAAAGTGAATCACCCCAGCCTTCTCGTCCACCTGCTGCCACGTCAGTGACCGTATTTCGGTCGAGCGCTGGAGCGTCAGGTAACAGAGGTCGACGAAGCATTGCATCATGTCGCCCGTCGGCGTCTTTGCTTCCACGCCGGTAATGCGATGTCGCTTGCCGATGAGCAGGGCGCTACGAATCGCCAGAAAGTCTGCGTGGGGGATATAGACAGTGCGCACCTTGGGTTTCTTCACGGTGATCTCGCGGCAAGGATTGATGGAAACCAGTCGGCGCGGCGCAATGCACCATGAGAAGAACTTCTGAATCCACGCCTTCATTGCTCGCTGTGCCGGGAGCTTCTCTCCCCAATTGTCGGCCAACCAGTCCGCCAGGGTGGCCGCGTCGAGCATGTCAACATCCCAGTCTCGGAACGCGGTCTTGAACACCTCGCCGCGCCGGACCCATTCATTGCGGTATGTCTCTGCGTAGTCCCGTTTGAACCGATCCATGTAGGCATCGACGTGCTTTGGTAGGTTACCGGCGCCTGCGTTGACATCTTCCTTGCGCTTCTCTTCCGCAACGCGTTCGAGCATGCGCGTTTCGCCTTCATCTATGCGGCAAAGCTTGATCCACTTTCCGTCAGGTCGGTACCAGTGGAAGCTTCCGAATTTCTTATACACGCGGGTCGGAAGGCCGTGCCCGGTGGTACGTCGCTTGGCGTTCATGCTGCTTTCCTGATCGGATGAATAGCGGGGCGAGTCGTGGCGGCGCTACCCGGCAGCACTCCTGCCTTCTTGGCCTGCAGGGCCTCAAAGGTAGCCCACGTCATGATCACGTGACCGTTGCTTCGCCGAGTGACCTCTACCCCCAATTCCTTTTTAAACCATGCCGCCTGCGCTGAGCAGCGCTTCTTTCCTGTGATCTGGACCAGATCGTCGTCACTGATCAATCGGCTGTCCATCTTCAACTCCCAATCTTTCGCGGTCACCCGCAGAATCTCTTTCAGTGCTTCGGCTGTGGCCGAGTGGGTGGTCATGCTTCGAAAATCCTTGCTCGTCGGTACTGTGCCCAAACGTCACGCCGTCTACGGTCGGCTTCCATGGCAGTGATCGGTTCGATGGGTGGCCTCGTTTGCATGTGATGAACCGGGCAGTAATCCACCGATTCTGTCCATCCACCAGATCCGCCGAAGAACCGGTTTGTGTGCTGGTATCGCTTGCAGGCATTGCACAGAGGCGCATCGCAGGTGTACGGAGACGGGTATGAACCGTCTACCCGCCCCGTGAAAGGCTGCCCATTCTTCGCATGCCCAGCGATAGGCCACCCGAGGTGGAAGTCGCAGAGCCATTCAGCGTGGCCCCCACAGACGACGCATTCGTTTGCGCTCACGGAAACACCCGGCAGTCGCCCAGAATGATCTCGTTCTGTCTCATGAGCGGTCCTTTGCGGTTGGCGTGAGCATGTCATCCATGAGGCGTCCGCAAAGCTCGATGACTTCGAGAATGTCTTCCGCATACGCCGCGCTCTGAATTTCCGCTACGCGTTGGGCTGCCTCGCCATAAAGATGCCCAAGCAGAGCTTGACGCGCCTGCATGTCGACCCGGTCATGATGACTGGACTTGGCGACGGTTCTAACCTCTAACATGCACTGCGTCACAAACAGGTAGACGTCATCACCACGAAACATGTGGTCAGGCGGCTGCTGAACATCGAACACCAACTTTATGGTGGGCATGACTGCATAGCGAGTTTTGGTGCGTTCAGTGCGCACCGCGTCTAGGAACTTGTTCACGATTTCCGCTCCTCATCAATACTCACCCACAAAGTGCCATCCGGGCCGCACAGGGATTCATTCATTCGAACCTCCCCGCCCCTGAGCGTTGCATCGCCAGTCACCTTATCGAGCGCTTTAGGGTGAGCGCAGAAACCGTACATACCTGTCAGGCGATCGAGCCCCCGCGGCTCGATATAGTGCTTGCAGTCCTTGCAGTAGCGAACGCTCACGATTTCCGCTCCTCCGCTGCCTGAGCGGCATCAAGCGCATACGCGCGGAAGTCTTCGCTGCCGGTCTCGATGTGTTCGAGGTTTCCGATGCTGTTGGTTTTGAACTTCCCCATCGGCAGAAACACGCGCTTGAACTGGCCGTGCCACTGTCCCATGCCGGTGAGCGTGCCGTCGCGGTAAAACTTTGGGCCGCAAGCACTGCATAGGTGTTTGCCTTCGAGGTCGAGATTTCCAAGGCTCGCATCCCAGCGGAACCACTGGGTCGGTGTCTTCGGCTGCATGCCGAGCGCCGTGTTCTCGCAGCACCCGCAATGTTCACATTGATAGAGGCTCATTTCGCATCTCCCTTCGCCTGATTGGCGGCAATGGCGGCGGCCATTCGGCGGGTATGCTCCTTCTTGCGCGCCTGATCTACGGCGTAAATGTCGCGGCCGAACAGTGCATACGGGCCGTCCTCGGTGTCACTGACGGACAGCAATTGCCATCCATCACCTTCCGGAACGGTCGGCGTCCAGTAGTGGCAATCAGATTCGCCGGCGTCGCCATAGCGGTCATACGCGTCGGAATTGTCCGCTTCCATCGATACGAACTGCGTTTCGATGCCAAGGGTGGCAAGTAGCCATTCGTAGTTCACATCCTCGTCCGCACGGGGCATTGCCGGATGGTTGTACCAGCCTTCGGCATCGCGAGTCACCGGGCGACCATCGAACAGTTTGTCGCGCAGACCTTCGAGGTTTGCTGCCTCCCCGCCATCCGCCGACAGCGCGGCGCGGCGTTTGAGTTCTTCGATTGCTTCGAGAGCGGCGTCCACGCCTCCGGCATCTTCTTCCGGTAGGTCAAGAGCAAGGTGGACGGCAGCAATGTCGGCGCAGGCGCTGTCTAGCGCGTGGCGCTCAGAAAGCTCAAGGGGTTCATCCCCGCCATCCGCCGACAGCGCGGCGCGGCCTGCTTTCCATGCGGTAAACATGTTGTGGCGGTATTTGGTAAATCCAATCTCTCCGAACCATTTATTAAATGCCATTCTTTCGTTATCGCCTACGTTCGCAGGCACGCCATATACGGCAATGATGGCGCGGGCCATATCAGCAAACGTAGAGATGTAACTTTGCGGGTGCAGCGTCACCGGGTGATCTGGCTCGGCAGCTTCCCATGCCTCGCGCAGCAGATTTCCAACCGCGTTGATGTCGCCCACCTTCGCGGGAGACGAGAGGGCGGCTTGCTGCTCCTTATGCGCCCCAAGACATGGGTCAAGCTCATCGTCTCGGCAGCTACATCCGATGCAGTAACCATACTTGTCCAGGTTCTTAGTAATGCCAGCGCCCACCTGCGGCGCATCTGCGGTACCCATCGGCATCTGCTTGATGGTGTCAGACCACTTGCCGAGGAACGACTGCGGCGCATCTGCGGCGCGCTCGGGGTGCAGGCGCTTGCGCAAGTGATCTGCTGCTTCATCCGGCGTCGTCGGCCAGTCTCTCCCATTGCACAGCCCGACCATTGCGTTGCGCCATGCGTCGCGCTCCATGATCGCGCGCAGGTGCGAATCGTCGCTATCGCGCTCGCCGCCATTCACGGGCGCACTGTAATTCTCGGCCGAAACGTTGCGAAGTTCGATATCTTTCGACCAGCCGTTTGCCACCATATCGAGATAGACGGTATGCGCATCCCAAGCAATGGGGGCGCTCACGCGTCGCCGCCACTTGTTAAACGCGTATACGTCCCACAAGCCCTGCGTGCCGCCATTCACGGGCGCGGCGTAGTCACGACAGGCCCGCGCTATTTCATTGCACGTTTCTTCGCAGCATTTGCCCGACGCGTGTTCATCGCGATACAGTTCAGCAAATCGTGCGCACCGTTCCGCAACCGGCTCAGAGGCATTCACGGGCGCGGGGTAGAGCTTGTCTCCAACTTTGATTCCAGTGGCGCGCACGATCTCAGCAATCGGCTTAGTTCCGACCCAACGCAACTCGTAATCGCTGCATACCTCGGCCACCGCCTCTTGCCCTGCGCCCGGTGCGGCTGGCGTGGGGGCGGCGGCACTGTACGCGATCTGCCACGTGTACCAATCCACGTTCAGAGCCTTGGCGCGCGCCTCATCAAAGTCTTGGCGCATCCGCACATCAAACGTCACGGTCTTGTGGTCAGGCATTGTTTTGTTCCTCGATCGGCTTGGCCATGTTGTCGTCGACCCACTTGCGCATGTGATGCCAGCGTGCGCGCGCCATCAGTTCGGGGTCGATGTTCACGCGCACGGTGATCATCCGGCGATCACAACGGCGCAGTGGGCCGCAAACTTCGACTTCGACCCAGTCCCAGGGATAGAGGGCTTCGTCGTTCTCGTAGACAATCTCGCGGGCCATCGCCGGCGCGATGTTGAATGCCTCCGCAACTGCATCCGGGTCTTCTGGGTCGAGCGGCTCCATATTCAAGCCACGGGCATGGCCCAAAACGCCCAGCGTGCAGAACTCGCCATCGGCATTTACGAGCGAGTCAGCCGCTAGCACCTTATCGGGCATCGCGTCCATCGCCATAGCCAGTTCACGCAGGGCTTGTTGCCCACGTCTTCCGCGGATTGCAGATGCCACGCGGCCACGCCACAGTCCGAAGCCTTCGCAATCGTCGCTGTATCCGCTTCTGCTCATGCTTCCACCTCATTCGGATTGACGCGCGGCACGCGGGCGTTCTCGGGCCAGTAGTCGGTCCATTCGATTTCAGCGACATGACGAGCGCCTTTAACGGTTGCGCGTATGCCAGCCACTTCTGCGGTGTGCTCGATGGGGTCGCAGAACCTGCTCCACCAGTGACCATTCCACCAACCCCACATCTGACCTTGGCAGAATGCCCCTTCGAAGGTTCGAGCGTTCCACCACCCCACATGCGGAGGCGTTCCCTTGTGCCAGGTGCGAGGCTTGAGCGTCTCCACCACAGACTTCGGCGCAGGCTCGGTATTCAGCCCTTCGGGGCGGGGTTCGTAGGGGCTCATGCTTTACTCCGATAAGCTTTCGTGAGGGCGGCGCTGACTGCATGGCCGCGCAAGCGTGCGATGTTTGCAATCTCTGCCCGGTGCTTATGACTGGCCGGCGACTGGCGCAGCAGGCCAAAAAAGCTATTCGTGGCCTGGTAGACGTCTTCTGCCGGTATTTCGATGAGACGCGCCGCTGCTTGGCGCCGCGTACGCGGGCGGATGGTCCGATTCCACGGCTTGAGGAAGTGGCCGACAAAGTCGATTCCACGATCTACTGGCTGAAGAATCGTCTTGGTGGGGTTCAGATGGGCATGCAGGCGTTCGGGCAGAAACGCGTTGATGCGGCCATGCGCCTCGTTTAGCCACTGTGGTGACTCATGCAGAAGTACGAAATCGTCGACGTACCGGACATACCTCGGCGCGCGGATCTGGTGCTTCACGAACTGGTCGAGGGCATCGAGGTAGACGTTCGCGAAGAACTGGCTCGACAGATTGCCGATCGGTAGTCCGAGGTGCGCCGGCTGCTCCGTCAGGCGCTTATGCTTCGGCACTTTGGCGAGTAGATCTGGCTCGCAGCGCATGTCCACGTTCTCGCGTGGGTCATGCCACAGAACCATCTTCGTGAGTACCCGCCACCACTTCGACGGAATCTTCGCCATCAACTGCTTGTGTAAGACTCGCTTGTCGATGCTCACGAAGAAGTTGGCGAGGTCGCATTTCAGGTAGAAAGCTGGTTTCGACCAGTTCTGCGTGCAACTGCGCACCTGGCTCTCCAGCCGCTTCGCCGCATACAGGGTGCCCCGACTTGGAATGCAGGCACAGGAGTCCGGTACAAACGAGGCGTAGAAAGGCGGCGAGATACGGTTGTAGAGCAGGTGATGGACGATCCGGTCCCGGAAGTCTGCCGCCCATACTTCGCGCGGCTTTGGCCTCGTGATTACAAAGCAGATCGACTGGCCGGGGCGATACGAACCGTCCATCAATTCGTCGTACAGCACCCGTAGGTTGCGTTCGAGATTCACTTCGAACGCCAGGGCATTGCCAGAGTTGCGTTTCGTGCGCCTGCAGTCGAAATATGCTGCGACAAGCTCGGCGAACGTGAATCCATCGTTCTCTACTGCGTCCCAATCTGCGGACGGCCACCGCGCGCAACTCGTTGTTCTGGTTGTTGTAGTTCTGGTTACCATTGTTGAAGTTCTGATACCAGGCGAAGCCGTAGAAGTCGCACTATCCACGTCGCCCAGCCGAAGGCATGCCGATCAGCCGGGAAACTGCGCCAGACCAGACACGGCTGATGCCGTCGGTATCTGTTATGCGCCTGTCGGTGCCCTCGTGAGGCAGCGGCGCGACCAGATTGAAAATAGCGCGCAGTCGCGTGGGCCGTGACCTTAGCGAAGCGGGCGCTTTGCGGAACTGCTTTTCCAGCCGTTGGCTTGTTTGCCGATGCTGGTTGTCTGCTCGACGGCACTAGCGTATGCCGGGCGGGATATGAGCCTTTTGTCCATGCCGAGACGCAACAGCAACTCGATCACCTGGAGCCGCTCCAACAGTTCGGTCAGGTGAGGCGATTTGTCCGTTGCCACATTTGCCCTGAACACCAGCACCATGATCTCGATGCACTCCGCGCTAATCTTCTCGCCGATGGAGCGCTTGAAGTCACGCGGCATGTTCTTGACCAAATCAGTGACCTTATCGAGCAACGTGTAGGCCGCCCGATAAATGGGGAGTTGTGTGTGCTGGGCCACGGATCAAATGGTCAAATGACTGAAGGAATAAATCTGCGGACGGCCACCGCGCGAAACTCGTTGCTCTGGCTGCCGGAGCTCTGGCCACCACTGAGGAGGTACTGACACCAGGCGAAGCCGTCATCGCGCTCTTCGCCAGACCAATACCAGTTCGCCGAGAATTCGCTTTTCAGATTCGCGTAGAGCAACGCCTGTTCCGTGCGTGTCGGCAACTCGCCGCCCTGTTGAGCAGCCCAATCGCGAGCCGCGGCGAAGTTCACCTCGACGGCCTCGCCAGGCAACTTGATCAGGTAGTGGCTCGGGGTTCCGTCTTCATTGAGCACAATTCCGGCGAAGCGCTCTCCGACCGCGAGTGGGATCGCTGCGTCATGGATACGAATCTCGGTACCGTTCGCCTGTTCCTTGAATTGCTCGATCAACTGACCGAGTTCGGTGTGCTTGGCCTCAATTGCCTCAAGCGTGATAGTCATTGCGATGCTCCGTTGAAATGGGTGAATGACTTAATTTTTGAATCTGCGGACGGCCACCGCGCGCAACTCGTAGTCCTGGAAGTCGCAGTACTGGTCACCACCGGTGAAGTGCTGACACCAGGCGAAGCCGTCATCGCGCTCTTCGCCAGACCAATACCAGTTCGCCGAGAATTCGCTTTTCAGATTCGCGTAGAGCAACGCCTGTTCCGTGCGTGTCGGCAACTCGCCGCCCTGTTGAGCAGCCCAATCGCGAGCCGCGGCGAAGTTCACCTCGACGGCCTCGCCAGGCAACTTGATCAGGTAGTGGCTCGGGGTTCCGTCTTCATTGAGCACAATTCCGGCGAAGCGCTCTCCGACCGCGAGTGGGATCGCTGCGTCATGGATACGAATCTCGGTACCGTTCGCCTGTTCCTTGAATTGCTCGATCAACTGACCGAGTTCGGTGTGCTTGGCCTCAATTGCCTCAAGCGTGATAGTCATTGCGATGCTCCGTTGAAATGGGTGAATGACTTAATTTTTGAATCTGCGGACGGCCACCGCGCGCAACTCGTAGTCCTGGAAGTCGCAGTACTGGTCACCACCGGTGAAGTGCTGACACCAGGCGAAGCCGTCACCAGCATCCTCGTTGCTCCAGTACGCGCGTTGCTCGAAGCGCTCCGGCATCTTGGCAAAGGCGATGGCTTGCTCGGGGCGCGTCATCAGGTCGGCGCCGAGTTCTTTCGCCCAGTCGAGTTGCGACTGCCACGTTCCGATCTTGTTGTTGATTGCGACGATCACCGTATGTTCGACGTCACCGTTTGCATCGACGATGCCGCAAAGGTAGGTTTCGCCGTCATTGAGCGGCGGGATTGCGACCTGAGTCATGGATTGCTCCTAAAGGGAAGTTCGGCGATTGAATGGCAGCCGAGAGCCGGAAGAAAAGACGGGCTCTGTACTCGCAGCCCAAAACCACGGGGAAATCATCCCGGCTGTTCGCCATCGCGTGGACAGCTACGGCCGCCGGGCGCCTCGGAAATCAGGCTGTCTGCGTCTCGAGAGCTTTGCGCAGGTATGGGTCTACGTCCGGTTGGCGCAATAGCCACGCGCGGTAGTCGTAGGGGATGTCCTTGATCGGCGTGCCCGCGTGTTTGCCGAAGGGCATGCGGGTCGGGATGCGTGCACGTTCGGAGAACTGATAAACGTCTTCCCATGTCTTCATGTCTTCGCCGCAATGCTCGATGATCGAGAACAGAACGCGAGCGCAGAGATAGCAGTCGGCCAGTGCGTTGTGCGCGTCACGAAGTTCAAGGCGCACTGATTCAAGATCGGTCGACAGCATGTAACTCAAAGCACCAAGCGTGTGCGAATCTGCTTCCGACCACAGAAAACGTGCCATCGCGAGGGTACAAATTCGCTTGACGTTGAGCGAGCCAGTCACCTTCCAGTCGAAGTCGACGTTGTGCCCAATCATGTACTTGATGTCGTTCGGCAAACGGAATTCGGTATTTGGCGGCGATCCAACCAGATCGGACGGCAAGATGTGATGAACGGCCATCGCGCCGAAGGTGATCGACTGGTCAGTGCTGTATCGCTGAAGGAAGACGTCTCTCGGTGCGTGCACGGCAACGTCATCGCTCATTGCCAGCCAGCCCGCCTCGATCAAGTGAGGATCGTTGGCGCTCGTGGTTTCGGTGTCGAAGATATAGGCCGACATCACTTGATCTCCAGGCGCGTCTTCTGTTCGAGATGGGCGCCGGGGACGGCGTGGCCTGCCTTCAAAGCTTCTTTCAGCTTCTCTTTGTCGAGGGCGGGAGGCGGCGGTTCGGGGGTCTTCAGAAACGATGGGGGAACCTGCTTTTCATCGTCGATTACCAGTGACTGCGGGTTCTTGCGGATCGAGAGTACGAAGTAGGGCGACTCGATCTTCTGGAGCTTTGCGTGCTCCATGTTCGCCTTCAGGTATTCTTTGACGTGCTCGCTCTTCTTGCGAATGCCCTTTGCCCGCTCAATCATTAACTTGGCCTGCTCTTCGATGGCCGCAGCGCTCGATTCGAGGTTGCGCGCGAACATGGCGACGTTGACCGACTTCGTTTCGATGTCCCCGCTGATCGATTCCAGCGTGTCGTTAAAGGTTTGCTCGTCGAGCCCAAGTTGTTCAAGTTGGTCGATTTGGGCGCGGTACTCGCCGGCGATGGCGAAAAGGCTGAGACTCATATCTGATTTCTCCCTGATTCCTCAATCAAGCTTCCTGCAAGGCTTCTTCCAGGTCAGCCTTACGCTTGTCATAGACTTTCTTAAGTTCAGGCTTTTGTTGTGCTGTAGCGGCCTTGTAGGCGGTCCTAAACACGCCTTGTAGGCTTTCGAGGGAATCGCTTTCTCGCAACGCAACGATTGCGTCGTCCAAATTCAGACGCGGCTTGCCATCTTCGTGGGCTTTCGGCGTGACCGTATGCGTCTCTCCATCGGCGTCCGGATTCCCCTCTGTGGGGATAGCGAATGTCTGGAACGCAGCATATTTGTATGCCGCGCTCATCGCCTTGTTAGTGGCTTTATCGCCGCTGTCCATTGCTTCGCCGTATGTGCGAACGACGCACTTGCTGCCATCCTCAGCACACACGAAATCGAATTCGGCTTCGACGGTGACGTAGAAAAGGACGCCACCCTTGGCCGTCTGACGCTCCTCGCAAGATCTCGAGAGCATGCGCGGCAGAATGCACAGCCCGTTTTCGGCGAGTAGCGGGGAAAGAGCGTTGTACACGTCGTCAATCCCTCGGAACTGGTAACCCTGCTGCTGGTTGCGACGATCCTTGCTGATCCCGGTCTCCGAAAGTGCCTTCTGGACCTTGTTGATCGCCTGATACACCTTGTTCGTTGTTGTCATGATTTACCCCAAGCTCGAATTCCTCACGTTGGCCGACCTCGGCCCACCATTGCGCGTCCATGTCATACCTCAAGCCATCCGGGTACCAACGTTGTTGTAAAGGCCCTTGGCCGGCGCGTGCGACTTGTGGAGCATCCAGTTGTTGCCGAGGGCTTTTTTCGACTTCTGAGCTAGTCCAGCGAGCCAGCATTCTTTGCGTTCTGCATCCGTCAGCATCGAGCGGTCGAACTGGAGCAAGTCGAAATTCTTCGGAAAGGTACGAGCGTTCATTTGAAACTCCCGAATGTCAGATATTCGAAGGCGTCAAGGCACTGAGCAGCGACACCAACTAGAGAAAAAAAGGCGACGAGAAGCAGGAACCCTGCGTAGACGATGGACGTTCCGTGCGACACCTTGAACTGCGGGCAATCCGCAGAGCAATGCCCCGCTTGGCTGCAACGGATGCAGTGGTCAGCATTCAATTCCGCACCTCGTCTTCCAAGAAAACGTTGATCTCGGCCTCAAACGCAGACGACAGCAATTCGCCAGCGCGGTTGGCGTCCTGGCGGATAAGCGCACTCTGCAATTCGCAATACGCACCATAGTTCGCATCGAGAAGGCGCTGAAGGGCAGCGATCGCGTCAGCAGATTCCGCGGCACGTTCTCGCGCAGCCACCAACAGGTCGGCGGCATCTTGTTGGCGCACGTATGCGCCGAGATCCTGCGTAGCAATGCAGGGAAGAGGTGCATTCATGGTGTTTTCCTCCGCGAGACGTTGGGAGAAATGGATGAATTACTGAATTGACAATCTGCGGACGGCCACCGCGCGCAACTCGGTGAACTGGAAGTCGCCGTAGTACTGGAAACCACTGGTGAAGTACTGACACCAGGCGAAGCCGTCTTCAGTCGCGTGCTTCTGATTCGACCAGTACGCACGCTTCTCGAATCTTCCGGCGTGGTTTGCGTAGAGCAACGCTTGCTCGACACGGCTAGGAAGATCACCACCGATCGACGCCGCCCAGCACATGGCTTCTTCCAACGTCTTTTCGACATCGCCCGGTAGAAGAACGATGTGATGGCTAGTGCCATCGGCGTTGGTAATCGAGCCGATGTAGGTTTCACCTTCTGCCAGAGCGATACCTTGCTTGTTCACCTGCTGGCTCGTGCCAAGCGTCTTGGCGATAAACGCCTCAAGAAGTTCCTGCTTCGGCACTGTCAACTGAGCCGAACCAATCGCAAACGTGATGCTGTCTCGTGCAGTCATGGATATCTCCTCGTGTATATGGCGCGGCTCTCGGATGAAAGCCGCCTCAGATACAGCTCACGCAGTGCCCCGGCTACTCCCGGCCTAACCGGCTCCGGGGCGCCTGCGTTCTTTCGTGGGGCGTCATGCACTCACCGGTAGCCAACTTCGGCCCAGCGCGGTGTGCATGTCCCACGTAACGACCTGATGTAGGCCGTGTGGCGAGTCCCCGGAGGGGAGGCCACGTCTTCAGTTGTTAAGGAGCGATCCGGTGTTCGGGAGGCGCAGCGATGTGCTGCGTTGGATTGAAGTATAGAAAATCTGAACCATTTGAGTCAAGAGAAACTGTACGTTGTGCTGAAAAAATGTACCTATTGAATTTTA
Source organism: Pandoraea sp. XJJ-1 (assembly GCF_026802345.1). Taxonomy (NCBI): domain Bacteria; kingdom Pseudomonadati; phylum Pseudomonadota; class Betaproteobacteria; order Burkholderiales; family Burkholderiaceae; genus Pandoraea; species Pandoraea sp. XJJ-1. Next base: position 3,070,932 of record NZ_CP113827.1, on the reverse strand, counting down.
TTTTCAATAGATTTAATTATTTTGATGTAAAAAAACCCGCCGAAGCGGGTTTGAGTGGGGGGGGGCTTGAGTTATCTAAGGCTGGCCTTAGCTCGGATCTCTTGATCCGCACATTCCAACAGAACCACGTAGCTTCCGCCTGCCGCATCTGAAAGCGTTTGGCAGTAATTCCAGATGCGCTGTTCTGGGTTGAGCTTTATTAGGGCACGTGCGGCCGCAGTCTCTTGAGTGCGGCATTCTGCTTCGACTGCATAGCTTCCGCCTGCCGAAGCAGATACGTTGGAGCAGTACTTCTTAATCAACTCGTTCCCGCTCAGTTGCTCAGCGAATGAGGCATTGCAGGCGAGGGCAAGAAAGCCGCCCATGACGAAGCGACGCATGTTATTCAGCATATAGGTCGACATAAATCGGCTGATTGATCTTTATCGCAGCATGTTTTCTCTGCGCTCGATGCATACCCCAATGATGTGAAGATGATCTTTCTCGCTGTGAAGCGTTGGGTAATCGTCGTTTAGCGGAACGAGTTCGAAGATATCGTTTCCATGCACGTCTACGCCACGCGGGCGGTACTTCTTGAACGTCGCCTCTTCGCTGGTGTTTTTCGCGACAACAAACTGACCTGGCTTAGGCCGTAGTTCCGGGTCAATGATCGCAAGATCGCCTTCGAAAAATCTCGGCTCCATCGAGTTTCCCCGGATTCTCAGGCCGAAGGTACGCGGCGAGCAGGGAATGGCGACCTCGATGACTTCGAAACCGCCTCCTAAGGAGAACGGATCTACGACCTCGACCATTAATCCCGCCTGAACGTAACTTATGACAGGAATCTTCCGAGAGTTTGGCGTCGGCGCCACGAACTCCACGTTGGAGTGCGCCAGCTGTTGAAAGCCAGGAATTGGGACCGCGTAGCCACTAATCCGTGCAATTTCCTTTATTTGGGCAAACCCGGGCTCATGTCGTCCGTTTTCCCAGCCGGACACATTGCTTTTCGTTTTTCCTAGCTTTTCCGCCAACTGCTCTTGCGTGAGTTTGGCGGCTTCGCGGCTTGCGCGTACCCATTGGCTGATGTCCATCGAGCGAGTGTAGAGAAAATCTCTACTCCAAAGGTCAATAAATTCTTGACTTTCCATGTGCAGAATTTCTATACTTTGCTTCATGGAAAAACCTCTCGACAAGGCGATTCGCATCGTCGGATCCGCAACCAAGCTGGCAAGCGCTCTTGGCGTTACCAAGAGTGCCGTAGGTCAATGGGGAGAAGAAGGGCGGCGCGTCCCGGCTGAGCATTGCCCTGAAATTGAGCGCCTTACCGATCACTCGGTCCTTTGCGAAGAGCTGCGCCCCGACATTAACTGGATGGTCGTGAAAGAGCGCCTCCGATCGCGCCCCAGCGCTCCACAAGAGGGCGCGGGGGCCGCAAGTGATCCGGGGGTAGTCGCAGCGTAGGTTCATTTGTTAAGCCGTCTGAAGGTTGGACGGCTTTTATTTGGCCCTTTGGCCAACCGGTAATTCAACCGGTAATCCGATGAAAAGTCCCTATCAGGGAGCCGCAAATGCAGCAACAAGAAGACCAACAAAGTCGCGCCAGCAAAGGGATTGATCGAATCAATCTCGATTTGTCGTCCCCCACGAAGGTGTTTGTTCCGCAATCCGACGTCGATTCCTGCTCGAGCTATCGCGAGGCAGTTCGATTGGCTTGGGAGCGCCGTGCGCAGAAGGGCATGACGCAAAGCCTTCTCGCATCGTTTTGCGATCTATACGCCCCTCATGTCTCTGACTACCTCTCGAAAGATGTTGTTGACGCCAAAGGCGGTCGCCGCCGTGAGTTGCCGGCGGAAAAGATTGATGACTTTGAGCGAGTGGTAGGCAATCGCGCCGTATCTCAGTACCTGATGCGCAAAGCGATGCTGACGATCATGGAAGAGGTGATCGCGGCGAGGACGGCATGACGGAAGACGAAGCCCTCAAGAAAGCGCGAGAGGCGATGGTGCGGGCCGTGAATCTATTCGGGATTGACCAGGCCGCGATTCAGAGATCACTCGATGCGCAGGCACGGCGTGATCCGGCGTTGAAAGATGCATTTGCCATTACCGGTCGAGTGCTCATCCAATCCGAACAGCACGAAAAGCACTGACCATCATGCTCGATCTCATCGTCGCATCCGTCCCGCTTCTAGCTATTGCCATCCCAACCCACTTGATGTTCTGGAGATAAGTCTTGGCCGCTCTATACCGCGAGTTCCGCATTGATCGCCGAGGCGTCCTCCCGAACCTGATCGCGTTCGTGAAGGCGAATGCGCTTGCCTGTTCCGAGCGTGGCGAGCCCATTCGTCTGATCGTGACGACAGACGAGAAGAAGCGCAACGCGGAACAGAACCGGTTCTATTGGGGCGTCGCACTGCGCGATGTCTCTGAACAGGCGTGGGTCGACGGAAAGCAGTTCGACAAGAACACCTGGCACGAGTACTTCGCGCGCATGTTCGGTGTATGCGACGAAGTCACATTGCCGGATGGCGAGATTATCACGCGCCGCAAGTCGACCACGCAGATGTCAGTAGGCGAGTTTTCTGCCTATATGGAGCGTGTGCAGGCGTGGGCTTCTAACAATCTCGGCGTGGAGTTCGATCGATGAAAGGCCGTGCTCCCACCATCAAGCAAAAGCATTTCCACGACGATCTTTGCCGGCACGTTGGCTGCGTCGCATGCCGCTTCGAAGGCGGTTTCAACGATTACGTTTCAGTGCATCACATTGATGGGCGAACCAAGCCAGAGGCGCATTGGCTCGTGCTGCCGCTTTGTGGGGCCCATCACCAGGACAACGGCACGGCGGTGGCCGTCCACCCTTACAAGGCCCGCTTCGAGGAGCGCTACGGCGCGCAGATGGATTTGCTGCGCTGGTGCATCGAGTGGCTACAGCAACGAGACATGGAAGTCCCTGACGGCGCTTTGACCGCTGCCGGGATGATCGGGAGCACGTAATGACCGATAAGACCAACGACGCAGCAGAAAAGCGCATGTTCATCGAGCGTCAGATGTCGAAGAACATCGGCCGACTCAAAACGCCTCAGGCAAAGCGGGTGCAGGCCCACAAGCTGATTCAGTCGCTCGTCATGGGCATGAAGGGGGCGCGCCATGCGTGAGTATGGCAAGGTCAGCCCGCAATTTTGGATTGGCACGACTGGCAAGGCATTGCGTAAGCATGGCGTCGAGGCTCAGCTTGTTGCGCTCTATCTCATGACGAATCCGCACGCGAACATGCTTGGGCTTTATTACCTGCCGACCATGTTCATTGCGCACGAGACCGGCATGGGCTTAGAAGGGGCTTCGAAGGGGCTATCAAGCGCCATAGAAGCAGGGTTTTGCTCATATGACGAGGCGTCGGAGGTGGTGTGGATACATGAAATGGCCTCATACCAGGTAGGCACGTCACTAAAAGCAGCCGATCTGCGTGTCAAGGGAGTACAGAACGAATATGACTCGCTCCCTGAGAACCCTTATCTGGCGGTCTTCTATGGGAAATATCGAGACGCATTCCACATGTCATCTTGCCGCGGGTCGACATACGAATGTGAAGCCCCTTCGAAGCCCCTTCTAAGCCAAGAGCAGGAGCAGGAGCAAGAGCAGGAACATAACAACAACCCTGACGGGTTGTTTGTCGACAGCGATGCTGACGACCTGTCCCACGGACGACCGAAGTCCGAAAGTACCGACGCACAGACGTCTGGTAAGCCTTCCTGCCCGCACCAGCAAATCATCGCGCTCTACCACGAGCTTTTGCCTGCCAACCCATTGATTCGCGACTGGACGCCTGCCAGGGCAGCGCACCTTCGCACTCGATGGGCTGAGGACGACAAGCGGCAGAAGCTCGAATGGTGGCGTCGATTCTTTGCCTACATCGCTGACTCGGAGTTTCTGACCGGGCGATCAACGGGCAAAAGTGGGAAGCCATTCACACCTGGGCTGGACTGGATCGTGAAGGCGGAGAACTTCGCCAAGATCCGCGAAGGCCGATTCCATGACCAGGAGGCCGCATGAGCGCTGCCGACATTTCGCGGGCTATCCCGCAATCAATCGAGTCCGAGCAGGCGGTAATCGGGGCTTTACTGTTCGACAACGATGCCATTGACCGGATTGGAGAGCTGAAGACCGAGCACTTTTACCGCGGCGACCATCGGGCGATCTTCTCCGAAATCACGAAGCTGATCGGTGCAAACCGGCCTGCGGACGTGTTCACAGTGTTCGAGAGCTTGGGCGATCGCGCTGTGGATCTCGGGGGAATGCAATATCTCGACCAGCTTGCTCGCAACGTGCCGGGAAGCGCAAACATCGCTCGCTATGCCGAAATCGTTCGTGACCGGGCGATGAAGCGCGGCCTGTCGAGCCTGGGGTCGATGCTGCAGGACATGGCATTCAACCCCGACGGCGCCAGTGCGGCGGAACTTGCCGAACGTGCCTATGCGCAACTTGAGGCATTTTCGGCTAACGATGATCGCGACGACATGGTCGGCATCGAGTCTGCGATGACGGAGTACGTCGAACTACTCGACCGTCAGCACGAGGGTCAGATTGTCGCGACGCCCACAGGCTTCACTGAGCTTGACGACAAGCTCGACGGTGGCATGAACGGCGGCGATCTGATCATCGTCGGTGCACGGCCATCGATGGGTAAGACGGCATTTGCGATGGGGATCGGGCGCAATGTGGCAGAAGGTAAGGCCGTCGGGGTGTTCTCGATGGAGATGCCGCGAAAGCAACTCATGCGCCGCTTGGTGGCTTCTCTCGGCGGGATCCCGATGGGCATCTTGGGAGACCCGCGCCGCATGAGTGACGAGCACTGGCCGAAGCTGACTCATGCAATGCAGCGTGCCAAAGATTTGCAGTTTTTCATCGATGACCGGCCGGCACGCACCTTGGGTGAAATCCGCGCCCGATGCCGCACTCTGAAGCGCAAGCATGGCTTGGGCCTTGTCATCGTCGATTACCTGGGGCTCATGGGCGGTGGGGAAGGGGATAACCGAACACAACAGGTCGGTGCTAACTCGCGCGGTCTAAAGGTGCTGGCGAAGGAACTGGACGTGCCTGTGATCGTGCTGGCGCAACTGAATCGCGGGCTGGAAAGCCGCCCCAACAAGCGCCCAATGATGAGCGATCTGCGCGACTCGGGGGAAATCGAGCAGGACGCTGATACGGTCATGTTCCTTTACCGGGATGAGGTCTACAACCCCGACTCTCCCGACAAGGGCGTCTGCGAAATCATCATCGCCAAGCAGCGCAACGGTGAGACCGGCCATATCGCGCTCGGCTATCAAGGAATGTTCACGCGCTTCACGGATATAGATGTCGGTCGCGAGTATGGGCGCCGACCAGAGCCAACGAAGCGCAGCCGGGGATTTGAGGGATGAAAAGCCTCTCACTTGAACTGCCAATGCCTCCAAGCGCAAACCGTATTTGGCGAAATGGTGCAGGCCGCAATTACCGATCGGCCGAATACATGCGGTTCATTCGTGCGGTCAGCGTGGCTGTGGTGGCCGCTGGTGCTCCGACCTTTGGAGATAAGCGGTTGGAGGTGCATATCCGGCTACATCCCGCTACGCGCGCTAGGCAGGACATCGACAACCGCGTGAAGGCTTGCCTGGATGCGCTGACTCATGCCGGCGTAATGGATGACGATTCTCAGGTTGATGTGCTCGTCGTAGATCGTGGACCAGTTGTGAAAGGAGGCAAATCGATCGTTCGACTGGCAGTTTTCGATCCGGCTGCTGAGGCAGTCGAATATCTGATGCGAGGGTGATATGGGACGACAAGCAACCATCTGGACGCAGGAGCGCAAGGACGAGTTGAAACGTCATTGGGAGGCTGGCATGCCGCATAGCGAACTTTCGAGGCTGTATCCTGGGTATTCTCCTCGCTCGCTGGCGAACCAGGCATTGCAAGTCGGTGCCCACCGTCCCGAGAAACAGGACACTGCGCGCACACGAATTCTCCGCCATCTACAGGAGCAGCCCAACCAGACCGTTGTGGATGTGACGCGTGTGATGCCATTCTCGGCGGACCACGTTCGCGGCGTTATGCGCGCGCTGCACGCCGACGGCGAGATTCGGATTGTTGACTACGGTCGTGGTGCCAGCCACGTCTATGCCTACGGGGGCGGTCCGGATATGACGCTTGAAGAATGGCGGGCAGGTAAAGCGGCGACAAAGGCCTCGGCGAAAAGGAAGCCAAAACGCAAACGAGCCGTCTCGTTCAACGAGGCGCGGGTGATCTATAGCGTGGCGACTGCGGGAGCTTTCCCCGTACATCGCGACCATACGGTTGCTGCGTTGTTTGGCAGTCCTTGATCGGCACGCAAAGAAGAATTCAAATCATCAACTGAATAGGGTGGCACTGATGACGCTAGACGAGCGACTGGATAACTGGGGTAAAGCGAACAGGGTGGGCGGCCCTCGGCCGGGTTACTGCGCGCCCTGGGCGAAGCTGGCCGACGTCATCGCGAACGGCCGACAGAGCACGCCCATGGTTGTGTATGACGAGGCAGATGCAGAGCGTGTCACGCGTGCATGGCGTCGCCTTGGCGTGCTGCACCAGCGGTTGCTTAAGGCGCTGTACATCACGAACCTTCCGGTTGAGCTGATTTGCCGCAGGCTGGGAATCCGCCAGAGGCCGACGAGCATCTTTGACCTCGAACTTGCGCGCGCGAAAAATATGATGCGCCAGCACCTAGAGAAAATAGATACCGAAAAACTTGTAAACCGAGAAAACTCACCATATACTGACCAGGACAATTTGATTCCGGCCGAACTTGCCGAGACCGCAGCCTAAGGGGCTGCGCTCGCGCCGGAGAAATAGAAGCCCGCCATTGAGCGGGCTTTTTCCATTTCCGCGCAGATCGGCGTGCATCGGTCGCTTCGTCCGACAGGGCATAGACCAAACATCCGCGCCACTGCCCGGGCCAGCCGGCTAGTGCCCGACTCTTTCTCGAATAACCCCGGCAGCGCGCTACGTGTCGCTCCCCATACCTCCTTGTGGGGGAATGGCGGCGGGAGCGCGTGCATCACTTCATCGGATCAATCATGGCGCAAGCAAAGAAGGCGGCGCCGGACTGGGAGCGCATCGAAGCGGATTACCGGGCCGGCGTGTTGTCGGTTCGCGAGATCGCCGTCGCTCAGGGTATTTCCCACACCGCAATCAACAAGCGGGCGAAGGGCGATGGATGGGAACGAAATCTCGCCAAGCGCATACAGGACAAGGCTGACGCTCTAGTTTCCAAGCGCGAAGTTTCCAGTCGAGTTTCCACGGAAACCTCTTTTTCCGACCGGGTGATCGTTGAGGCAAATGCCGAGGTGATTGCCGGGATTCGGATGGCTCACCGACAGGACATCGCCCGGTCACGCCGGGTGGCAATGTCGCTGCTCGATGAGCTGGAAGTCGTCACCGAGAACCGCGCGCTGTTTGAAGAGCTGGGTGAGCTTCTGCGCCGCGAAGACGAGCGCGGCAACGACCGGCGCAACGACATTTACAACAAGGTCATTTCGAGTGCGGGCCGCGTGTCGAGCATGAAACAGCTCGCGGACACGCTCAAGACGCTGGTGGGTCTGGAGCGAGAGGCGTACGGCATCGGTGCCGAGCTTCCGCCGGACAACCCAGCACCATCCGGACTTGGTCATTTCTATGGAGAGCTTGACGCAGCGGCCGACGCTTAATCCCGCCTTGCGTGAGTTCTGGCAACAGCCGGCGCGCAACCGTGTGCTGTATGGCGGCCGGGCCTCATCGAAATCTTGGGATGCCGCAGGATTTGCGACGTTCCTGGCGCATAACTACAAGCTGCGCGTGCTCTGTGTGCGGCAGTTTCAGAACAAGATCGAGGAGTCGGTCTACACGCTGCTCAAACACCAGATCGAGCGGTTCGGCTTGCGTGATCATTTCCGCGTGCTGGACAACAAGATCATCGGGCGAAAGAGTGGCAGTGAGTTCATGTTTTACGGTCTGTGGCGCTCAATCGACGAAATCAAGTCGCTTGAGGGTGTTGACATCCTCTGGATTGAGGAAGCGCACAACCTGACAGAGACGCAATGGAAGACCTTGGAAGCTACCATCCGTAAGGCTGGTTCGCAGATATGGGTGATCTTCAATCCGCGATTAGCGACCGACTTCGTCTACAAGCGGTTCGTCCTGAACCCGCCGCGCAAAACTGTCGTCAAGCGCATCAACTTCGACGAGAACCCGTTCCTGTCGAAAACGATGCTGGATGTAATCAGTGCTGCGAAGGATGAGGACTACGCTGAGTTCGAGCATATCTACCTCGGCGTGCCGAAGGACGACGACGAGGGAACCGTCATTAAGCGGTCGTGGATCATGGCCGCGATAGATGCCCACGAGGCTCTTGGATTTGAGCCTTCTGGCCGGAAGCGCCTGGGCTTCGACATCGCCGATAGCGGGTCCGACAAGTGTGCGAATGTCTTTGCACACGGCTCTGTCGTGAGTTGGGCTGACGAGTGGAAGGCCGGCGAGGACGAGCTACTGCAAAGCTGTTCGCGGGCTTATGCAGCAGCCAAGGATAGAGGGGCCAGCATTACCTACGACTCGATCGGGGTTGGGGCTAGTGCCGGCGCGAAGTTTGCAGAAGTGAACGCCGCGCGTCGCACTGAAGGCGAAAACCTCATGATCACCTACGAGAAATTCAACGCAGGTTCGGCTGTATGGGATCCTGACCGAAAGTACCAGCCGAACGTGACCAACAAGGACATGTTCGCCAACCTGAAGGCCCAGACGTGGTGGATGGTGGCGGACCGATTCCGCAACACATTCAATGCGGTACGCCGCGGCGAGCACTTCGAGCCTGATGAGCTAATCAGCATCTCCAGTGATACGCCACACCTTGAGCGCTTGATAGACGAACTATCTACGCCTAAGCGCGACTACGACCAAAACGGACGTGTGAAGGTAGAGAGCAAGAAGGACCTCGCGAAGCGCGAGGTGCCGTCGCCAAACTTGGCCGACGCCTTCGTAATGTGCTTCTCGCCTGGTACGGACGCCATTGATATGTGGGCCAAGTTGGCCGGATAGACAACGGAATTTCTGGCCCCATGAAACGAAAGGACCGAAAACTGGCTCGCGCGCCTGTCGCGGCCGTGCCTGTGCGCGCCATCCAACAGGCCCAAAGCGGAAAGCGTTGGGCATCCGGTGACTCGTTCCAGAACTTCGAGGCCCGTGTTGGGCTGGGCACGAATAACCAGGCGTCGCAGTACTCGTACGGCTTCGACTTCATCTCGCGCAACCGCGTGCAGCTCGAGGCAATGTATCGGTCCTCGTGGATCGTCGGCGCGATGGTGGACACCGTCGCCGACGACATGACGCGCGCAGGCATCGAGATCGGTTCTCAGCTTGATCCCGACGACAAGGACAAGCTGAACAACGCGATCGAGCGCATGTCCCTGTGGGACCGTCTGAACGAAACCGGCAAGTGGTCGCGCCTGTATGGCGGCGCGATTGCCGTGATGTTGATTGACGGTCAGAACGTGAGCACGCCGCTGCGTCCCGACCGCATCGCGCCAGGACAGTTCAAGGGGCTGTATGTGCTTGACCGCTGGCTGGTGCAGCCGTCGCTCACGGACCTAGTGACTGAGCTGGGCCCTGACATGGGCATGCCGAAGTACTACAGCGTGGTGGCCGACAGCATGGCGCTCACGCGCCAGCGTATCCACTACAGCCGCGTGCTTCGCATGGACGGCGTCGAGTTGCCGTACTGGCAGAAGATCGCCGAGAACCTGTGGGGCCAGTCCGTCATCGAGCGCCTTATCGACCGCCTAGTGGCGTTCGACAGCACGACGGCCGGCGCGGCGCAGTTGGTCTACAAGGCCCACTTGCGCACGCTGAAGGTCGAAGGGCTGCGTGAAATCATCGCGGCAGGCGGCCCGGCGATGGAAGGGCTGATCAAGAACGTCGACATGATTCGCCGCTTTCAGTCGAATGAGGGGATTTCTCTCATCGACGCGAAAGACGACTTGCAGGTCGACCAGTACAGCTTCAGCGGACTCGACAACGTGCTGCTGCAGTTCGGGCAGCAGTTGTCCGGCGCGACGCAGATCCCGCTCGTTCGCCTTTTCGGTCAGTCGCCCGCCGGGCTCAGCGCCACGGGCGAATCCGACCTGCGCAACTACTACGACGGTATCGCCCAGCAGCAAGAGCGGAAGCTGCGCAACCCGATTACGCGTCTGCTCGATGTGCTGATCCGCTCGGAACTAGGTGTCGAACCTCCCGACGGTTTCTCGTGGGAATTCCGCCCGCTGTGGCAGATGACTGCGCCGGAAAAGGCCGATACGGCCGGCAAGGTTATCGGCGCTGTGGTCGACGCCGTGGATGCCGGCCTTATGACGCAGGCCGGCGGCATGAAGGAAATCCGCGCGTCGGCCCACACTACAGGCGTCGGCACGAGCATTACGGACGAGCAGATCGAAGACGCCGACGACGAACCACCGCCGGCCGCCGAACGGAACCTACCCGACGATGCAGCGGACCCGAACGCAGGACCGAACTCGCAAGAGCCGCCGGAATCCGGTGAAGGCAAGGGCGGCCGAGGGACGGTACCGAACCCGGCTACGAAAGATCGCCAAGCAGGTGGGCGATTTGGTAAATGGCTTTCCGGCTGGCGATCCTGAGCACGCCCCGACGATCGAGCAACTGTTGAGGCGGTACGCCGAAGCCCTGACGCCTTGGGCAGAGCGCACCGCCGCCACGATGCTCGAAGACGTGAACCGTCGGGACGCGCAGGCGTGGGCCGAACATGCGGAAGAAATGTCCCGCGCGCTCAAGGTTGAGCTGCGTACCGCGCCGACCGGCGAGGCCATGCAAGCGCTGATGGCCGAGCAGGTGACATTGATCAAGTCGATCCCCCTCGACGCCGCGCAGCGCGTGCATCGCCTGACTATCGAGGGTCTTGAAGACGGTACGCGCGCGCGCGAAATCTCGGCAGAGATCCAACGATCCGGCGACGTGGCGAAGAGCCGCGCCGACCTGATCGCCCGCACCGAGGTGGCACGCAGCGCTTCGACGCTGACACAGGCGCGTGCGCAGCATGTTGGGTCCGAGGGGTACATCTGGCGCACGGCCGGCGACGGCGATGTGCGGCACTCGCACGCTGAGATGAACGGCAAATACGTCCGGTGGGATTCGCCGCCGACGCTCGACAAGATGACCGGCCACGCCGGGCAGTTCCCAAACTGCCGGTGCTATCCGGAACCAGTAATTCCCGAGGATTGACGCATGGCAATGCGCTTTTACACCGTCCAGAATCTGGGGCCGAAGCGCTCGCTCACGCCTGAAGGGTTCCTGCTCTGCGAAGACGTACCCGTCGCGCGCACCGGCGAGATGCTATACGCGTCGGGCGAAGTGCCGGTCGAGGCCGGACTCGACGGCTTGATTCGTATCAGTCGAACGCCCGACGAGGTCTTCCGGGACGCCACGATGGCCAGTTGTATGGGCAAGGACATCACGCTTGACCATCCGGGCGACTTCGTTGAACCGGCGAACTACTCTGGCCTGACGCAAGGCGTGATGCTCAACCCGCGACGAAGCGCGTCGGAACCCGACCTGCTTGTTGCAGACCTGCTGATCAAACGGCCGGATGCAATCAAGGCCGTGCAGGACGAAGAAATCGAAGAAGTCAGCCTGGGATACGAGGCTGACTATGAGCAGGTATCACCCGGCCGCGGGGTTCAGCGGAACATCGTTGTCAACCACGTAGCCATCGTCCCGCGCGGCCGCTGCGGCCCGCGCTGCGCGATCGGAGATAAGGAACCAGAGATGAAGACGAAAGACAGCAAGCCCAAGAAGCGCACCTGGCTCGACCGCGTGCGCACCGCGTTCAAGGCACAGGATGCCGAGGCCCTCGAAGAAGCCCTCGAAGAAGGCCAGACGGCCGACGAGGACGAGCCCGAGACGGAAGAGGAGCGCAAGAAGCGCGAAGCCGAAGAGAAGGACGGCAAGACCGGAGACGCACTCGGGCAGATCCTCAGGCGCCTCAAAGCTATGGATGCCGACATCCAAGAGCTGAAGAAGGCTGCCGCCGAAGATGATGACGAGGATGACGGTAGTCAAACCGGCGACGAGGGTGATTTGACCAACCCTGTGCCTGCCAAGAAAACCAGCGAGGAAGGTGTCGAACTGTTCACCGGCGATTCCGCCGCACACATCATGGCGCGCGCCGAGATCCTGTCGCCGGGCATCAAGCTGCCGACGCTCGACGCGAAGATGAACACAAAGGACCGGGCCGCGGCGCTGTGCAAGTGCCAGCGGAAAGCGCTCGACAACGCCTACCAGACCGAAGCCGGCAAGGCCGCGATCGATCCTTTCCTGGCCGGTCGCACGGCGGACTTCGACGCGATGCCGATGGCCAGCGTGCACGCGACCTTTACCGGCGCGGCTGAGCTGATGAAGGCCCGCAACAACGGCGGCAGCGGCACCGGCAAGGTCGCCACGCGCGACTTTGGCACGCGCAAATCGGTGGCCGACATCAACGCGGCCAACCGCAAGTTCTGGGACCGTCAAGGTTCCGCCTCGTAAAGGGAATCCCGAACATGAGCAACGCAATCCTGTATCGCATGCCTTCGGGCATCCCGGGCGACGTTTCGCGCCCGTCGCAATCGACCATCGAACCCGCAACGTTCGATTCGGCGAATCCGTTCGCCTCGTACGGCATCCCCGTCAAGAAGGTCGGCGGCAAGATGCGCCCGCTGGCTGCTAGTGACACCGCCGATCTGATTGTCGGCTTCCTGGTGCGCCCGTACCCGACGACTGGCGGTGCTGGTTCCGAGCCGCAGGGCACGGCGACGCCGCCCACGAGCGGAATCGGCGACTTGATGCGCCGCGGCTATATGACCGTGCGCAACAACGCAGGGGCGCCCGCCGAAGATGGCGTCGTGTATGTGCGGGTGGCGGCCGCTGCTGCTGGCAAACCGATCGGCGGTATCGAAGCCGCTGCAGACAGCACGAACACTGTTGTTATCGTCGGCGCGAAGTTCAAGAACGCGGGCGATGCTAACGGCAACGTCGAAATCGAATACAACATCTGACGAGGACGGCAATGACCACTCATCACAAAACCCTGCTTGCCTCGGCGGCCGGTATCGCCATCGCACGCGCGCCTGGCATCATCCGTGCGCGCACGCGCGACGGCCTTCAGACCTACGACGCGCAGACCATCGACAGCACCGGCGCGTTCCTGATCGGCGAGCTGGAACGCCTCGACCCGGCGTTGCACGGCCCTCTGGCTTCGGTCACGTGGTCGCGCGACATCGACCTGCGTGAGGACGTATCGATCGCTGACGAGACGTCGTCGTTCACGAACTCGTCGTTCGCTGCCGCCGGCGGCGCATCGCCGAATGGCAAGTCGTGGATCGGCAAGGACGCGAACGCCATCGCGGGTATCGCGCTGGACATCGGCAAGACGGCGAACCCGTTGACGCTGTGGGGCATGCAACTCGGCTGGACGCTGCCGGAACTGGAATCAGCGCAGAAGCTCGGCCGCCCGGTGGACCAGCAGAAGTTCACCGGTATGCAGCTCAAGCACAACATGGACGTCGACGAGCAGGTGTACATCGGCGACGGTGTGGTTGGTGTGACCGGTCTGGTGAATCACGCTCTCGTGACAAACCTGACGAACGCGCAGACCGGCAACTGGGCAACTGCTACGCCCGACCAGATCCTCGCCGACGTCAATGAGCTGTTGTCGAGCACCTGGGCAGCCTCCGGCTACGCGATCTGCCCGGGCGAGTTCCGTGTGCCACCGGCGAAGTTCAGCTTGCTGGTCAGCGCGAAGGTAAGCAGCGCAGGCAATATCAGCGTGCTTGAATACCTGAAGCAGAACACGATTTCGAACTCGATCAACGGTCGCCCGCTGAACATCCAGCCGCTCAAGTGGCTGTATCAGCGTGGCACGGCGAACGCGGACCGCATGGTGGCTTACACCAAGGAACAGGACAAGATCCGTTTCCCGATGGTGCCGTTGCAGCGCACGCCGCTCGAGTATCGCGATATTCGCCAGCTCGTGACGTACTACGGTCGTCTGGGGGCAGTCGAACTCGTGTACCCGGAAACCGTCGGCTACCGCGACGGCATCTGACTAGGGGAAACCATGCCGAAGATCTACGTAAAGAAGGCTTTCACCCTGAACGCAGGTAGCGAGCCGAAGCAGTTCGCTGTGGGCAACCACAGTGTTTCGGCGGAAGTTGCCGACCACTGGTTCGTCAAGGCACACGTCGGTGAACCAGAGCCCGCCAGTGAAAGCGAAAAAGCCGCCGATGAGCTGCTCGCCGATCTGGCGAAGCGGGAAAAGGCGCTGACCGAGCGCGAACTGGCCGCCGATGAGCGCGACGCCGATCTGGCGAAACGCGAGGAAGCGGTAGCGGCCCGCGAGAAGGTCGCCGAGCAGGCTGCAGTCGAGGCGGCAGCGGCTGCCAAGGCTGCTCCCACTGCCAAGAAGTGAGGGGTATGATGCCCTTCACCGGGCATCATTCTTCAGCTTATGACACCTACCGACTTCCGATCGTACTTCCCTGAGTTCTCGGACACGGCCAAGTACCCCGACAGCCAGGTCGAATTCTGGATGGTTGTCGCGGTGTCGCTCGTCGACCCTGATCGCTGGGGTGTACTGGCGGATCAGGGCGTCTGCCTGGTTACAGCTCACCATCTGGTGGTTGCCAATCAGGACCAGACGGTTTCCGCCGCTGGGGGCATCCCCGGCGAGGTCAAGGGCGCTACCGCTTCAAAGTCTGTCGACAAAGTCAGTGTCGGCTACGACACCAAGTCGGTCACGATCGACGGCGTGGGGTTCTGGAACATGTCGAAGTACGGCATTCGCTATCTCACTCTCGCAAGAATGTTTGGCGCCGGCGGCCTGCAACTCTGACGCTCGTCCCGGCTGTCTGCCGGGAACTCATCATGCCATTCAAAATGCCCGTCGACCGCTTGGACGACGTGCTCAAGGCCATTGCTGGGATCGTCAACGAAGAAATTCTCGTCGGCATTCCGGCATCCACCGCCGACCGTAAGGACGGCGATGCGGGCCCGATCAACAACGCCGAGATCGGCTATGTCCAAGAGAACGGCTCGGCCGCGAACAACGTCCCGGCACGCCCGTTTCTTGTGCCTGGCGTAAAGAGCATTCAGGACCGCGCAGCAAAGGAACTCGGTGACGCTGCTGGGCTTGCGCTGGACGGGAAGCGCGATCTGGCGCTTCAGCGGATGGATCGAGTCGGTTTGCTCGGTGCCAGCACGGTGAAGGCCAAGATCGGCAGCAATATCCCGCCGCCGCTCAAGCCGGGCACGATACGCGAGCGCGCGCGGCAGCGCGGGACGGCCACTCGTCGCAAGGGTGAACAGGCGTACCTCGACATGGTCGACGCTGGCGCGCAGGCCGCTGGCATGAGTCTCGCCGAGATCCAATCTGCGGCCGGTATTGTCCCGCTGATCAATACCGGCCAGTTGCGCAATGCGATCACGTTCGTGCGTCGCAAAAAGAAGAGGTAGGCATGGCCTTACTCGACGTTACCGACGTCCTGTTCGATCCGGATTTCATGGACATCGGGCTGACGGTCACACGCAATGCGCAGGCCGTCGACGCCCGTGGCCGTGCGACCAACACGCCCACGCAGCAGGCGTTCTCGGGTGTCGTGACAAGCGACAAGGGCGACATCCTGCACCGGAACGCCGACGGCTCGAGAATCATCGGGTCCATCACCATCCACACGACGTTCCGCCTGACCGATGGCAGCGCCGGCTTTGACGCCGACGAGGTCACCTGGCAGGGACGCGTGTACACGGTCGTCAACGTCAACGACTACTCGCATTTCGGGCGCGGCTTCGTCTGCGCCACGTGCGACCTCAAACCGCTTTCGGGGTAACCCATGAACGACAGCTCGACCGGTGGCTTCCTGTCCCCTGTGCAGTCGACGCCGCCGATCGAGGATTCCGCGCTCGAGGACTTCTTGCAGACCATGATCGCGGGTATCACCGGACTCGATGGCCAGCTCGTACGACCATACCCGCAACCGACGGCGCCGAAGATTCCTGAGCCTGGCACGAACTGGTGCGGATTCACTGCGTCCGATTTCGAGCCGGACGCGAATGCAGGTCTGACTCACCAGCCAGCCGCCGACGGCAGCGATACCTACCTTCGGCACGAAGACATTGAGGTCAAGTGCCAGTTCTACGGCCCAAACGCCAGCCAGTACGCGCGCATTCTGCGCGACGGCCTGTTCGTGCCACAGAACCGTGAACAGCTTCAACTGAACGATTTCGGCCTGATCGATACATCGGGCATCGTCGGCGCACCTGACGTGGTCAACCAGCAGGTGCGGCGCCGCTACGACATCACCGTGCGACTGCGCCGCAAGGTGACGCGCACGTACCGCGTGCTCAACCTTCTATCCGCGCAGACGTCGACCACTACTGAGTAGGCCGACCCTCATACCTTTCACCAACGCAGAGGATCACCATGTCCAACGGATTGCCGGTTTCGCGGCTGATCAACGTTTCGATCAACATGTCGCCGCTGGCTGCACAAGGCGCGAACCTGAACACCGCGCTGCTGCTCGGAGCATCGGCCGTCATCGACACCGGTGAGCGCATGCGCATCTATGAGGGCAGCGACATCATCACTGCCGTCGCAAACGACTTCGGGACGTCTGCCCCCGAGTACGAGGCAGCGGCGCTTTACTGCCAGCAGACGCCCCAGCCCGCGCAACTGTGCATCGGGCGCTGGGCGAAGACCGCAACGTCTGGCGTGTTGCGCGGTGGCGCGCTGTCGACCGCACAGCAGGCGATGACCAACTGGACGTCGGTCACGACGGGCGCATTCAAGATCCCGGTCGATGGCACGACGAAGACCGTGTCCGGCCTCGACTTTTCCGCGCAAACGAACCTCAATGGCGTGGCGACCGTCATCAACGGCTCGCTCACGGGGGCGACTTGCGTCTGGAACGGCTCGCAGTTCGTCGTCACATCGAATAGCACCGGGGCCACGTCGGCTATCGGTTACGCGATCGCGCCGGCAAGCGGTACCGACATTTCGGCGCAGCTTGCGCTGACGTCGAGCCTTGCCGGTACCCCGGCGCCTGGGATTGCGGCCGAGTCGCCGACCGATGCGGTGGCGATCTTCCTTGATCGCTTTGCGAACCAGTTTCTGGGGCTGGCGTTCGCCGACAGTGGCGTCACCGACGACCAGCACGTCGCGGTCGCCCAACTGATCGAAGCCGACCAGAAGCACCTATACGGGGCGACGACGCAGAATCCGCAAGCCCTCGATTCCACGGTTACCACCGATCTGGCAAGCCTTTTCAAGGCACTCAACCTCAAATACAGCTTCACGCAGTATTCGAGCGCGAGCCCGTATGCAGGTGTTTCGTTGCTCGGGCGCCTGTTGACCGTCGACTTCAACGCCAACAACACGACGATCACCCTGATGTACAAGCAGGAACCGGGGATCGTGGCCGAGTCGCTGACTACGACTCAAGCGAACGCCTTGCAGGCGAAAAACTGCAACGTGTTCGTGAAGTATTCGAACGACACGGCGATCGTGCAGACCGGCGTGACGCCGAGCGGAATTTTTATCGACTCGGTCTACAACTCGATCTGGTTCCAAAACCGGATCCAGACGGATGTCTACAACCTGCTTTACCAAAGCCTGACGAAGATCCCGCAGACCGATGCTGGTAACGCGTTGATCGCCGCGGTGATCGAGTCCGCATGCGCCGCAGCCGTGAACAATGGGTACCTGGCCCCAGGTGTGTGGAACTCGGGCGGGTTCGCTGCGCTGAAGCAGGGCGATACGCTCTCGAAGGGCTACTACATCTACACGCCCTCGATCGCCTCGCAGGCACAGTCCGACCGCGAGGCACGCAAGTCCGTGCCATTCCAGATCGCGGCGAAGGAAGCCGGCGCGATCCATTCCGTCGATATCCTCGTCAACGTCAACCGATAACAGGGGCAACAAATGCCGACCTATAGCTTTCAGGACGTCCAGGCCAACATCGTTGGCCCGGGCATCGCAACGTCGCTCGGTTCGGGCGATGCCGTGGCAGAAGAGGGCATCAGCATTGAGCCTGCCGGTGATAAAAACACCATGACGGTCGGTGCTGACGGCGAGGGCATGCACAGTCTGCACGCCGACAAATCGGGCAGCATCACCGTACGTCTTCTCAAGACCAGCCCGAAGAATGCAATTCTTCAGGCGGCCTACGACGCACAGACGCTGAGCAGTGCAGTTCATGGCAAGAACATCATCACCGTGTCCAACTCGGTAGCCGGCGACTTGCATACCGGCCGCGACTGTGCATTTGCTCGTAAGCCGCGCGTCGTGTACGACAAGGCGGGCGCGATGATGGAGTGGGTATTCCACAGCATCAAACTTGACGGCATCCTGGGGACGTACTGATGGCCGCTGACATCGAAATTCGTGGCATCAAATACCGCGTAGGCAAGTTGTCGGCCATGAAGCAATTGCACGTGTCGCGCAAGATCGCGCCGCTGATGCCCGCGATCTTGCCGATCATGCTGAAGTTGGCCGGAACAAAGAAGGACGCCACGGACGCAGCCGGATTGGACGATGGTGGGAAGCGTGCCGGTCTACTCGACGACATTGCGACGCTGCCGCAGGTGCTGCAGCCATTCGCCGACGGGCTTGCCAATCTTCCGGATGAGCACGCCGACTACGTGATCGGCGAGTGCCTGGCGGTCGTGCAGCGCTTCCAGGGGAATGCGTGGTTTTCCATCTGGGCATCGGCGGCAAAGCAACCGACCTATGACGACATCGACCTCGCAGTAATGATCGAGCTGTCGATCAAGGTGATTGTGGATAGTCTCGGCCCTTTTATTGCCGGGTGGCTTATCAGCCCCGCGAGTCACCCGCCTACGACGGCATAGACTGGGCTCGGCTGCCTGGCGGCGAAGACTGGCTATTGGCGCCGGTGCTCGCAGACATGTGCAAGTACGAATCGCTGCTCGACGGTGTACTCGGTCTGCACGACATCGCCCTCATGAACGACGCGCTGGCCGTGCGCAACGACAATCGTGCGCTGGCCGAGCGCCTGAGAGAGAAAGAGAATGGCTGAGCCGACCGTCATCCGGGAATTCCTCGTCGCCTTGGGGTACAAGGTCGATGAGAAGGGCCTCAAGGAATTCAAGGGCGGCGTCGAAGACGCGACGAAGAGCGTCGTACGCATGGTGGCCGTCATCGAGGGTGCAGCCCTGGCGATCGGTGCTGGCGTTGCTGCCTTCGCGTCGAAGCTCGAGAGCTTGTATTTCGTCTCTCAGCGAACCGGCGCGACCGTCACCAGCCTGAAGGCCGTCGAATTCTCGGCCAAGAATCTTGGCATTTCGGCCGAGACGGCGCGCGGCAGCGTCGAGTCGCTCGCGCGCTTCATGCGCAACAACCCGGCCGGCGAGAGCTACATCGCCAGTCTTGGCGTCCAGACCCGCAACGCCAACGGCGAGCTGCGCGATACGGTCGACATCATGGCCGACCTTGGCGGTGTACTCGCCAAGAAGCCGACTTATCTTGCCAGCCAGTACGGCAACCTTCTCGGCATCGATGAGAACCTGCTGCTCGCGATGCGCAGCGGCGAGTTCGCGAAGTACCTGCAGCAGTACCGCGAAATGGCCGCGAAGACCGGCTTCGACAAGGCGGCGGACGACTCACACAAGTTCATGGTCGCGCTGCGCGATCTGGGGGCTGTATGGGACAACTTCGCCGCGCGGCTCGAAAGCAGTCTTGTGCAGCGCCTTGGGCCGAAGCTAGCCGAGTTCCAGAAGTGGTTTGAGCGCAATGGGCCCGTAATTGAGCAGCGGGTCGGTGACATCGCTATGGCGGTTATTGCTGCCGCCGAGGCGATCGGACCGGTGCTCGGCAAAATCGTTGACATGTTCGTTGACCTGGACAAGTCGACGGACGGATGGTCGACGAAGATCCTCGGCGCCATCGTCATCTTTAAGGCTCTTGGCGGTTTCCAACTCATCGGTGGCATCTGGAAGATGGTCGCCGCACTGCGGGCCTTAGGCGGCGCAGCGACAGCAGCCGGCGCGGCGGCGGGAGCCGGTGGCGCTGCCGCTGGTGGCGGCATCGCAGCAGGCGTGGCCGGACTACTGAGCCGCTTCGCGCCGCTCGCGCGCATCGGCGGCGCAATCGGACTCATGTTCCATAGCGAGGGGCTGAATCAGGGGGAAGACAAGTACCTGGCCGAGCGTCGCAAGCTGGGCATGACGGTGACGAACCCTGACGGCACGACGTCCAACGTGGCACCGCCCGGTGGCGCCGCGCCCGGCCAAGACAAGTCGCTTCCGCGAGGGCTTCGCAATAACAACCCGGGCAACATCCGCTACGGCAGCTTCGCCAAATCGCAAGGGGCCGTCGGCAAGGATTCGGGCGGGTTCGCTGTGTTTCAGTCGGCCGAAGACGGGTTGCGAGCGCTGGGGGATCTGCTGCGCAGTTACGCGCGACGCGGTCTGAACACCGTGCGCGGCGTGATCAACCGCTGGGCGCCGCCGAGCGAGAACGACACGGGCGCCTATGTCGGCGCCGTGGCCAAGCGTCTCGGCGTTGGCGAAGACCAGGCATTGAACATGAACGACCCGAAGGTCATCGCGGGTCTGACCGCCGAGATCACTCGGCACGAGAACGGGCGTAACCCATATGCGCCCGAAGCAATCCTCGGCGCGGCTGGCGGCGGAACGCGCCAAATGAACGTCACACAGACCAACCAGACCAACATCACCGTCTCAGGTGGCAGCGATCCGCAGGCCACAGGCCGTGCGGTGCGCGATGAACAGGTTGGCGTTAATCAGCAACTCACTCGAAACTTGCAAGGGGCACTGTCGTGAGCATCCTCGACGTTTTCGACGTGATGACGATCATCCCCAAGACGCTGGGAACGATTCGCATCGGTGTGACGATCGAAGAGGTGTACACCGACGAGTTGCAGATCACCGAGCACCCGGTCGAGCAAGGGGCTCAGATCACCGACCATGCGTTCAAGCGCCAGCCGGACGTCGTGCTCAAGTGCGGATGGTCGAACGCAGACTACGCGGCGCTGCTCGGTTCCAGTGTCGTCCAGTTCGACAATTTCGGCAGCACAACGCAGTCTGGTTACATCGACGCGGTTTATTCGAAATTGCTCGAGCTGCAGGCTTCACGCATACCCTTCGACGCTGTGACGTCTCGCCGCAAGTACTCAAACGCCCTGTTGCAGGGCCTTCGCGTGGTGCACGACGCGAAGACGAGCGGTGCGCTGATGCTCACGGCGACGCTACGACAGATCCGCATCGTTCAGACCAAGGCGACAAAACTTCCGCCGCGGGATAGCCAGGCAGATCCGTCGCGCACCGCTGAAACGCAGAACACCGGCTCGAAACAGGCGGTGCCGGCCACGCCGGCGCCTGGCGGATCGGTCACACCGCAATGACATGGCCAATTTCTACGAAATCCCGCTCTCGCCCACGCCGCAGACCTTTCGCGTAACGCTTTCCGGTGTCGAGTACACCTTGACGGTGCAGTACCGCGCGGCCGGGGGCGCAGGCTGGATTCTGGACATCGCAGATGCCGCCGGTGCGCCGATCATTGGTGGCATCCCGCTAGTGACCGGTGCCGACCTGCTCGAGCAGTACGCATACCTTGGGCTAGGCGGCCGGATCTGGGTGCAGGGTGCTGACGATCCGGACAACGTGCCCACGTTCGACGACCTCGGGGTCGGCTCGCATGTTTTCTGGGTGACGGACTGATGACCGACCAATATCTTCGAAAGGCGTCTCTCATCATCGGCGAGAACGCTGGCGACGCGCTGGACCTGTCCGAGCTGCGCTTCTCGTTCGTGGTGAAGCGCGGCGATTTCCAGACGCCGAACTCGGCGCGTATCCGGGTCTACAACATGAACCCGGCCACGATGGCACGGGTGCAGAAGGAATTCAAACGAGTCGTGCTGCAGGCCGGGTATGAAGGGAACTACGGCCTGATCTTCGACGGTACGGTGGTGCAGACTCGTCGCGGGCGCACCAGCCAGGTCGACACCCACCTGGACATTACGGCGGCCGACGGCGACGCGGCGTACAACTTCGCTTATGTGAGCACCACGCTGGCCGCCGGCTCGACCGCGCAGGATCACTTCAATGTCGCGGCTCAGGCGATGGCGAAGCACGGCGTCGGGGTGGGGTACACGGCGGGGTTGCAGTCGAACCCTCTGCCGCGCGGCAAGGTGCTTTTCGGGATGGCGCGGGATGCTCTGGCATGCACGGCGAGAAATACCGAAACGACATGGTCGATCCAAGACGGCAAGCTGCAGGTGGTGCCAGAGTCTAGCTATATGCCGGCGGAAATAAGAGGGGTGAACGCTAACACAGGCATGATTGGCTTGCCGGTCCAGACACAGAACGGCGTGCAAGTACGCACACTGCTTAATCCCAACTACAAAATAGGGACGCTGATCCAACTCACGCCCAGTTCTGTGCAGCAGTTGGAATATGGGCTGGCTAATTCCGAGCAGCCACGGAATGCCTTCATCCAGACGACGAACCCGTTGAACGCGGACGGCTACTACTACGTGATGGTCGCAGAGCATCAGGGCGACACACGTGAGAACGATTGGTACACGGACCTGATCTGCATTTCAGCCGACCCGACGGTCATTCCCAGCGAAGAGATGCAGCGAAAATCGACGTTCGGCGCAGTCGGTCCCGTTCCCGGTTCCGTCAAGACCAACGGTTAGCGAACGCCCGGGAATCTCTTGCGGAATTCGTTCAGCGACGCAGACGGCTCGATAACGGTCGCTTCACCTGACGCACTGATGGTCGCGCGAGCCATGTTGCCGGTGGACGACGGCGTGACGTTGCCATACCGATCGACGATTATCACTGAGTCGGGGTCACCGGAGAGCGTCTTTCCCCAGCAACCCTGATTCGTGCGTCCGCCGCCGGAGATATCTGCGCGGCGCATGTCGCTCGCGTGGACGACAGGAAGGCCGCATTTCTCTTTCGTGTACAGCACGTAAATGAGCTTCTCGCTCGGGACGACGTCGCCAACCTGATTCTGTCCGGGAGGGAACACGTAGGCCTCTTTCGCTCCTGCAGTGGCCGAAGTCACAGCAAGCATCAAGAAAATCAGCTTCTTCACCTGAATCCCCCTTATGAATCGACAAGAGCGCGTTGGCGACCCCAACCAGACGTTGCTGCTCGCCCTTCGAAGCGTTCTGTCTGACGTATGGACCGCGTTGCCCGGCATCATTCAGTCGTTCGACCCTGTAGCCATGACCTGCACGGTGCAGCCGGCGATAAAGATGCGCGCCCGAGGTCCCGACGGCTCGGTCACGTCCATCCCGCTACCGCTGCTGGTCGACTGCCCAGTTCAGTTTCCCGCAGGTGGAAATTGTACTCTAACCTTCCCGGTCGCCCCGGGCGACGAGTGCCTGGTGGTGCTCGCCTCGCGCTGCATTGACGGCTGGTGGCAGTCTGGCGGCGTGCAGGAGCAGGTCGAACCGCGCATGCACGATCTGTCCGATGGCTTCGTTTTACTGGGCACGCGCTCGCGGCCGCGCGCGTTATCAGGCGTGAGCACGGCATCAGCCCAGCTTCGCAGTGACGACGGCGCAACGTTTATCGATCTCAACCCGTCGACCCAGAAGGTGAAGATCGTCGCGCCTGGCGGCCTCGACGTCGTCACGCCGCTGGCCTCGTTCTCGCAGGCGGTGACCATCACGGGGCTGCTGACGTTCATCGGCGGCATGGTGGGCAGCGCGGCGAGCGGGGCAGCGGCCGTGTTCAACGGCATCCTCAATGTCATCGGCCAGATCACGGCAAATGGCAAGCGTGTCGACGACACCCACACGCACAACGGTGTGCAGCCTGGCTCCGGCAATTCCGGCACTGTGAACTGACCATGCGATACAGAAAAGAAGACGCCGACGGCGATTATGTCCTCGGCGGGACCGCTGCATTCCTGGTGGATTCGCCCGAGGCAGTCGCCCAAGCCGTCGGCACGCGCCTGCAGTTGATCCAGGGTGAATGGTTTCTCGACACGACGGCCGGCATGCCGTGGGAGCAAGTTCTCGGCAAGAACACGCAGGGCACCGCCGACAGCGCCATCCGGCAATGCATTCTCGGCACGCAGGGCGTCGTCGAGATCACCGAGTACTCGAGCAGCCTTGACGAAGACACGCGCGCGCTCGCGGTGGTAGCGACCATCACCACAATCTACGGCACCACCACAGTACAGGTAACGCTGTGACCATCACGACGACCGCACCGACCATCGACGCCACCGGCATTCATGCACCGACTTTTGCCGATGTGCTCGACTTCCTTCAGACGCAATACCGGGCGATCTACGGCGCCGATACCTACCTCGAACCCGACAGCAAGGACGGCCAGTTTCTCGCGGTTATCGCGTCGGCGATCAATGACGCCAACAGTGTGGCCATCGCGGTGTACAACTGCTTCAGCCCGGCGACGGCGCAGGGCGCGGCGCTCTCGAGCAACGTGAAGATCAACGGCATCGCTCGCCATGCTTCCTCGTACTCGACCGCAGACGTGCTTCTCGTCGGGCAGGCAGGCACGACGATCACCAACGGACTGGTGCAGGACGCGAACCGGATCAACTGGGCGCTCCCGGTAACGGTCACGATTCCGCCGTCCGGGCAGATCACTGTCACCGCCACATGTACCCAGATCGGTGCGATCGAGGCCACCGCGGGGACGATTATCACAATCATGACGCCGACGCGCGGCTGGCAAACGGTCAACAATCCCTCGGACGCGGCGCCCGGCGCGCCGGTTGAACTGGATCCCGCCCTGAAGGCTCGACAAGCGACTTCTACCGCCATTCCATCGCTTACGGTATTCGAAGGAACGGTGGGGGCCGTGGCCAATGTGCCCGGGGTGACCCGGTATAGAGGCTACGAAAACGACACCGACGTCACGGACGCCAACGGCCTTCCGCCACACACAATTGCGCTCGTAGTTGAAGGGGGGGATGCGAACGCGATCGCTCTGGCCATCGCTGCAAAGAAGGGGCCCGGCGGGGGAACCGACGGCACAACGTCAATCACTGTCACAGACATCTACGGGCGTCCGATCGTCATTCGCTTCTACCGGCCAACCGACCAAGCCGTGACGGCGGCAGTAACTTTCAAGGCGTTGACCGGCTACACGACTGCTATCGGGCAAAGCGCCCAGCAGGCAATCTCGGACTATGTGAATTCGGTTGCAATCGGCGGCGGCCTTGCCGGTGCTGTCGAGTGGGACGAATGCGTTGCGGCGGCGAAATCTGTGAACGGCGCAAACACATTCAAGATCGTGTCGCTGTCTCTGTCGGGGCCGGCTGGTGCCGGTAGTCCCGACGTTCCCCTCGCGTTCAACCAGGCGGCGACGTGTACGCCCGCGAGCATCACCATGACACCGGTTTGATATGGCCGACATCACCGATTACACGGGCAAGATCACAGCCGAGCACGCGGACAAGCCGAGATACATGGCGATGGTCGCGGCAGTGGCGCAATGCTTCGTCGACGCGCAGAACGGCGTCGCGGCCATGCCTTCCGCATTCGACCTGGACGATGCGGTAGGTGTCCAGCTCGACGCCGTAGGTCTGTGGGTGGGCGTGAAGCGGAACGTCGCCACGCCATTGACTGGCGTGTATTTCTCGTTTGACACAGTCGGGCCAGGATTCGACCAGGGCGTGTGGAAGGGGCCGTTCGATCCCGATACGGGCATCACGTCCCTCGACGACGACACATATCGCCTGTTGATGCGAGCGCGGATCGGTGCCAACCACTGGGACGGCACGCTTGCTGGCTCGAAAGCGATTCTTGCCCAGATATTTGGCGGCGATACGCACGTTTTCATCCAGGACAACCAGGACATGTCGATCACGGTCGGCATATCCGGGAAGGTGCCTTCCGCACTTTTTCTCGCTCTGCTGTCAGGCGGCTATGTGCCCATCAAGCCCCAGGCCGTGCGCGTGAACTACTACCTCGTCACGTCCAACGATGGCACGCCCGTCTTCGGTTTCGATATGGCAAACGATCTTGTCGCCGGTTTCGACACTGGCGCGTGGGCTCGCGCCCTGTAAAACCCTCACGTCAACTCAGACAAATTCATGGCAACCACGAATGATTTCCTGCCCTTCGCGGTAGGGGCAAGTGCGAACGTGCTTTCGCAGAGCGATTACGCGGCCCTCACCGCGCTCGCGAGCGGTTTCCAAGCTGGGACTGCCGTCTCAGCGCAGCTCAACAAGGTGTGGCGCCAGTCGAGCATCATGTCGGCAGTGCTCGCTCAGTTCATCGTGAGCAATAGCGGACAGTCCGCGGTGGATGATGGCACGACGCCGACCCTGCTCGCCAATCTGACGGGCGCCATCCAATCCCTGACTCGACAGCAGGTCGTGCTCGCTGACGCGGGGGCAGCTAACGCGTACACGGCGGTCAATTCGCCGGTGCTCACGGCATTGCCGTCGGCGACCGGCCTTGTCCAGCGCGTGTCCATCGCGAACGCGAATACCGGCGCGTCGACGTATGCCCCCGACGGGCTGGTGGCAAAGCCGATCCTCGGCATGGGCCTTGCGGCGTTACAGGGTGGCGAACTTCCCGCGAAAGGGATCGCGACCCTGTTGTATGTCGTCGCGTCCAACGTGAATTCCGGCAACGGCGCATGGGTGCTGATCGAGTGCACCGGCGGTGCCCAGCAAATCGCACCCGCGACTCAGCCGCAGCATGCGGCGCAGCTCGCGCAACTGCCCGCAAAATCGCAGAGTCTTTCCGCGTCGGTCGCCGCCAATGCGCTGACGGTGAACTTTACGCCGCTTGGCGTTATGCAATTTCCTGCCGCGTCGCTCACAAGCGGCGTGCCGGTGCCGCTTTCTGCTGCCGAGATTGGCAACCTATCGCTGGTAGTCCCCAGTGGTGCGACGCTTGGCGCGACGTCGGGGCAGTCTGCAACACTCGTTTTTCTGCTCGCCTATAACGGCGGCATTCCGGTACTTTGCGTAACAAACCTTGCTGGCGGGCTGGTTCTTGATGAAACCAACCTGATAAGCCCCACGACGATCAGCGCAGGGGCGACTTCGGCGGGCGTGATTTATTCGGCGTCAGCAGTGAGTGCCAATAGCCCGTATCTCGTCGTCGGCATGATGCAAATCACCGAGGCGACAGCGGGCGTCTATGCGACGGGACACACGCTGCTCCGCCCTACTGGTGGTCAAGTCCTTGCCGCGCTTTCGAGCTTCGGGTATGGGGCCAAGTGGCAGAGTTTTCTCGGTAGTCGAGGCTTCGGTACGACTTATTACAACATTTCCGCCAAGGGGCGAATGGTGTTTGTCGAGGTCACGAACTCCGTGCCTGTCGATGTGACGATTAACGCTTATCCGCCGGGTGGCTCTGCCATCCCGGTTGGGTATGGGCGCGATAACACGACAACTGGCGGTCAGCAGACCGGGGCGGCAGGCTTCGTTCCGCCCGGATGGAGCTATACCGTCAACTCCTCCAGCTCGCCCACTATCGCGGCATGGAGCGAACTGCAATAAGGATACCAAGATGCCCTATTTTCAAGACACGAGCGGCCGACTTCACTTTCTGAGCGAAGACGATATTGCGAACGGAGGGGAGTCTTTTCTCCCCTCCGGATGTACTTCGATCACCGATGCGGAAGCCGAAGCAATCGAAAATCCCCCGCTCACACTGAGCGAGTCACGGAAGCTGCAGGACGCCATGATCGACGCGGCCTACGTGGTAGCGGCGCAGATGGATGTCTCTTACTCGACCGCCGCCGGTGTGACCAAAACGTATCAGGCTGACTGTGGCGGATCGACGGGCCTTGACAGCCAAAGCGTGCTACTCAAAGCGGTGACCGGATACGACCTGGCCGCCGCGGTGCCGTCCGGCTTTACCTGGAAGTCTGCCGACAACACGCTGGTCGCCTTCACGCTCGACGACCTGAAGGGGCTGTACGCGGCCATGCTCGAGCAGGGCCGTGTTGCATTTGCCAAGCGCGCCGCGCTGAAGGCAGAAATCGCGGCTGCCACGACGATCGAAGGCGTTCAGGCCATCACCTGGGGTTGATGCGTTGGCGGTCATCTAAACAGATGAAAGAGCGACACTTGCCGCAGTCGCCAGTGAGCAGATTCGACAGAACATCCAAGCCGCCTTCGGGCGGCTTTTTCATTTCCGGGGACTAATGGAACCGAGCGAAATCATGGACATGCCCGAGGAAGATTTTCGGCGCCACGTTGTTCTGCGCATGAGCGCGCAGGACATGGCCATCGCTGAGAACACGGCGTTGACGCAGCAGGTTGCGGGCGACACGGCATTCATCCGCAGTGCCTGGGCGGACGGCATCGTCGCTGTGCGCATTGGTTGCCGTCTGGCTGCCGCTTGGCGCTTTCTCATGCGCAGTGTGTTTCTGCCGTTCGTAGCGCCGTTCGGCGCGCTCTACGGCATTTGGTACTACAGGCATTTTCACGAATTCCCGGACTGGCTTAGCGCCACGTTCAAATTTGTTATGGCGGTGCTATGAGTCCGGAAGATTTCATCTCGACGATCGCGCCGGCAGCCCAGGCCTGCATGCGGCGCACTAAAATTCCCGCTAGTTTCACGATTGCCCAAGGCGCACTGGAATCGGGCTGGGGGGCGTCGAAGCTCGCGACAGCAGCCTTCAACCTGTTCGGCGTCAAAGCCGATCGCGCATGGAAGGGGCCGACGGTCATCATGCCGACCGCCGAGGTCATTGCGGGCAAGCGGATAACGGTGTCGGCACAGTGGCGCCGCTATTCGGGCTGGCAAGCATGCATCGACGATCACGCCGCGTTTCTGATGGGCAACCCCCGGTACCGGGCGGCATTCGATTTTGCCGACGGCATTCGGTTCGCTGGCGCGATCGCGGCTGCCGGATATGCCACGGACCCGGACTACGCCCGAAAGCTGACTGCCACCATTCAGGCGCGCAAGCTGGATCGGTTCGATGTGATCGGAGGCGCTGCCAAGCTTGGTTAAGCGCCGCGAGCAAGAGCGATCGCTCTGCCTCATGTAACCGCCGCCTTCGGGCGGCTTATTCGTTTACGGAGTTCATATGGAGCGATGCAGCCACGGGTTGCCGCTTGAAAATCCATGCCAAGCGTGCACCGCCGATGGCTTGGCGAAGGTCGCAGGTGAGCACCTCGTCAAGGAAACCATCGTCGAGGTTGAGTACTACCCCGATCACAGCGCGCCGCGCAACGAATCGGCGACGTTCCGCCACACCAAGGCGGCCGGACATAAAGCAGGGCTGCGGTGCGCGATCAGCGGCCAGCCTGACCCCGAATATCACCACTTGTTCTGTGAGTGGGCCGACGCGGACGCGGTTGACTGGGAGACGGTGCGTGGGATCGCCCTCGGCGAAATCACTGAACTACCGGTGCTCGATCGGGTGACGGATGCGCCGACCGGCGAGACGTTCCCGGCCAGCGAATCACTCATCTGGCTGATCTGCAAACTGGCTGCGCTGCGCGGATTCGACTGGAAGGCATTCGATCCGGCCAAGCCGGACATGTTTGTTGACTCGATGCAGAACATGCTGCCGGTCGCCGTCAAGTTCCATCGATCACCGACGCACGGCATCCACCACCGAAGTTTTCCCACCTATGTGTTCCAGGCGTACCCCCGCAAGTTGGGGTTCGTATTCACGCCAGACGAAGTGCCTCACCAACCAACCTGAAAGGAATGTCATGAACATCAAGCAAAAAATTGCGGTGTATCTCGGCCTCGTGCTGCTGTTGATCGCGGTCCTGGCGCTGTGGGGCGTGTTCGCCTACAACGGCAAGACCGACGTCGGCGCGTTCATTGCGCAGATCGGCGGTCTGGTGACCATCATTATCGCAGCAATCAGTGCGGTGGGCGGCTTCCACTCGGCGCAGTCGGGCAGCTCGGCACTTCTTACGGGCGTCTCGCTTTTGCCGCCGAACGATACGGCGGCTGTTCCGTCGTCCGGTACCAACGCTGCCCAAGAACCCGTGACGCCGCCGGTTGGCGCCCCACAGTGATCCGCGCCGCGCTCGCGTGCGCCGCCTGCCTGGCGTTGTCGGCCTGCGTCGGCACTGCCCGGTATGAGGTGCGGCCGTTCTATGACTCGACCGGTCGGCTGATCTGCTGCGCGGCGTCCGTCTCGAGCAGCAAGGACGTCGGCACCGTCACCGTACGCGTCAGCAACACCCCCGACGGCTTCAGCCTCGACTTCGGCGAGACCGGCGTTTCTGCGAGCGCGCCGATCACCGCCGGCGGCGGCATCGCATCCAGCATCTCGGCCGCAGTCACCAGTGCGGCGGCTGCCGCCGTCAAGTTCACCACCCCGTAAGGAATCCACCATGAAGCGTTTTGCCATTCTGGCCGCGTGCGCGGCCATGCTTTCGTTCGTCCTCGCGGCCTGTTCCACGACCGGCCAGTCCGTACCGACGCCGGCGCAGGTCGCCGCCCGCGTGTGCCCGCCTGTCGAAGTGGCGATCGCATCGCTGCAGCAGGTCAACGGCATGAGCGACACGGCGCTGCACGCGCTTTCCAACGCGCAGCCTGTCGTGAATGCGGTGTGTGCGTCGGGCTCGACGGTCGACTCCGTCAACCTGCAGACGCTTGCCAGCGCGGGCCTTCCCGCGATCATCACCGTGGCGAAGGCGTCGCCGCTTTCCGCGCAGGATCAGGACCGCATCGTGCTGGGCGTGACGACCGCGCAGATTCTGTTGACTGCGGCGATCGCGGCGTGGCCGCAGGATGTGCCAACGGCTGCAACGGCTCCGGCGGCGAAATGAGCCGGTTCCTGACGCGCCTGGTCATCGAGAACGCCACCGGTTGCGATGATGGCCGGTGGCGGCTCGCGGCAGCGCTGGTGTATCAATCCGACGTTGCCGACGAAGTTTTCATCGTGCCGCGCGGATTCATCACCGACCTAGCGTCGGTGCCCAGGCTGCCGGTCGTGTATTGGCTGACAGGAGGGACATCGAACGAGGCGGCCGTCGTGCATGACTGGCTTTACACGACTCAACCGGTGCTGCGGACGGTAGCCGACAAAGTGCTGCGCGAAGCGTCAGCGGTCACGTGTGTGCCTGCGTGGCGCCGGTGGCTCATGTACTGGGGCGTTCGGATCGGTGGCGGCTCGCATTGGGGCGCTGCGCTTAAAGCAGAATATTAGATGTCATCTAATATCAAGATGATCTAAGTCACGACACGCTGCCCATGAAAAAACCCGCACAGCCAATGACTGTGCGGGTTCTATTCTGGTCGGGGCGAGAGGATTTGAACCTCCGACCACCTGCACCCCATGCAGGTACGCTACCAGGCTGCGCTACGCCCCGTGAGAAATGCGTCGTCTAGATGCATTGCTCGAAAGAAGGCGAGTATAGCAGAGCTTCGCTCGGGAAAGAAAGAGGACGTGCGTGTCGTACGCATATTTTTTTGCATCCGGCACGCGCAGCGCGACGTCTACCGTTGGCGAAACCCCATGATGGTTATCCCGAATGTTGCATTCGGAGGGCCACACGATAATGGAATTCTGCCTAATCCTGCCCTTGGGGGCTCGGAGACAAGCGATGCCGCAAATCCTGGGATTCGAGGCCGCGCGCGACCTGCTGCTCGCCCAGCGCGCCCACTACGACGTGGCGTACCGTGATTTCCGTTGGCCCGTCCTCTCGCATTTCAATTGGGCGCTGGATTTCTTCGACCCCCAAGCCCAGGGCAACGACCGTCCGGCCCTCTGGGTCGTCGAAGAAGACGGACGCGAGGCACGGCTGTCATTTGCCGAAATGTCGCGGCGCTCCAATCGCGTCGCCAATTTCCTGCGAGCGCAAGGCGTGTCGCGCGGTGACCGCGTGTTGCTCATGCTACCCAATCAGGTCGAACTCTGGGACCTCATGCTCGCCTGCATGAAACTCGGCGCCGTCATGATTCCCGCGACAACGCTGCTCGCCGCCGGCGACCTTGCCGACCGGCTCGAACGGGGCCGTGTGCGTCACGTCGTCACCACCGCACGCGATGCCGTCAAGTTCGCCGCCTTGCCCGGCGACTATCGGCGCATCGCCGTTGGCGCCAACCCGCCCGAAGGATGGACGCCCCTCGCGCCCGCCTATCAAGCCTCAGACCACTTCACCCCCGACGGTGCCACGCTCGCGACCGATCCATTGCTGCTCTACTTCACGTCCGGGACCACGTCGCGCCCGAAGCTCGTGCTTCACACGCACCAGAGCTATCCGGTCGGCCATCTCGCCACGATGTACTGGCTTGGCCTGCAACCCGGCGATATCCACTGGAACATCAGCTCGCCAGGCTGGGCGAAACACGCGTGGAGCTGCTTTTTCGCGCCGTGGAACGCGGGCGCCACCATCTTCGTCTACAACTTCTCGCGCTTCGATGCGCGTGCCGCGCTCGAGACGGCCACGCGTTGCGGCGTCACGACGTTGTGCGCGCCGCCCACCGTCTGGCGCATGATGATTCAGGAAGATCTCACTCGCCATGCGGTGAAATTCCGTGAACTGATCGGCGCGGGCGAGCCGCTCAATCCCGAAGTGATCGACCAGGTCAAACGCGCCTGGCACATCACGATTCGCGACGGCTATGGTCAGACCGAAACCTGTTGCCAGATCGGCAACTCTCCGGGGCAGCCCGTCAAGGCGGGGTCGATGGGGCGCCCCATGCCGGGTTATCGCGTCGTACTGCTCGATCATGACGGCGCCGAAGCCGACGAAGGCGAAATCGCGCTCGTGTTGTCGTCACGCCCGACGGGTTTGATGCAAGGCTACGAGGACGACAGCGAGAAGACCGCCGACGCCATGCGCGAGGGCTACTACCACACGGGCGACGTGGCGATGCGCGACGAGCACGGCTACTTCACGTACATCGGACGCGCGGACGATGTCTTCAAGGCGTCCGACTATCGCATCAGCCCGTTCGAGCTCGAAAGCGAACTCATCAAGCACCCGGCCGTCGCCGAAGCTGGCGTGGTGCCGAGTCCCGATCCGGTGCGGCTTGCCGTTCCGAAGGCCTTCATCACGCTGCGCACCGGTTTTCACGCCGACGAAAAGCTCGCCCTCGACATCCTGCGTTTCTGCCGCGATCACCTCGCCCCCTACAAACGCATCCGACGCATCGAGTTCTGCGATCTGCCGAAGACCATTTCCGGAAAGATTCGCCGCGTCGAATTGCGGCGTACGGAAGCGGGGCGCAATCTGGAAAGCCGCCGCGAGATGGAATTCTGGGACGTCGATTTCAACGACCTCAAGTGATGCCGCGTGGCCCCGGCCTGCATGACCCCGCCAGGGCCCCCGCCGAGCGTTGCGCTCAGCGCAGGTGCTGAATCACCAGTTCGGCACCGAGCATGGCGAGACCCACGAAGAAGCACCGGCGGAAGACGGGCGCACTGACGCGCCCTCGCACCCACTGCCCGAAGTACATGCCGCCCAGTGCGGGCGCCAACGCCAGCAGCGACACGCCGATCGCATGGCCGTGGAAGATGCCGTCGCGTGCCAGCCCGGCGGCGAGCGCCACGGTCGACACGGTAAACGACAGGCCGAGCGCCTGCACGAGATCGTCGCGCTCGAGATCAAGCGCCTGGAGGAACGGCACCGCGGGAATGACGAACACCCCGGTCGCCGCCGTGACCAGTCCGGTCACCACACCCATGCCCGCGCCGAGCGCGCTCACGCGCGCGGCGGACCAACGCTTGGGCACATGCAGCCGCACCGCCGCCAGCCCCAATGCCGCATAAACGAGAAGCGCGATGCCCAGCGCCATGCCCGCAACGTTGCCGCCGTTGGCCAGCCATCCGCCACCGGCCCATGTGCCGACGCAGATGCCGACCAGCATCGGCCACAGACGCCTGGCCAGCGCGGCAAAGCGCGGCCCCGCCAGCAATTGCCAGACATTCGTCACGAGCGACGGCACGATCAGGAGCGCCGCGGCCTGCGCCGTCGGCATCGCCAATCCGAGCAGCCCCACGGCCACCGTGGGCAGGCCCAGCCCGATCACGCCTTTGACGAAGCCCGCGAGCACAAAGGTGGCAAGCCCCAGGAGGAGTAGGGGGATGAGGTCGGTGAGGTGTTGAGTATTCATCATGGCGTCAGTATCGATGTGCCATGCTGGAACGCCAATGCGGCATTCGCGCAGGCGGGCTCAGGCAGGCGCTGAGGCTGCGATGTCGGGCCGAGGTGGCGTCCGGCGCGCTTTGGCGTTTTCAGTTATGCTCAGGCCAAATTCACGCCGTGCCAAAGCATCGCGCCAGTCCAGAGGGATGGAAGTTGGAAAAACAGAATCGTCAACACGAACACACCGCACACACCGGGCCGCATGCCGCTCACGCGCCGCTTGATCGGCGCCTGGCGCTCATCATGCAGCCCGATCATCTCGCGCTGCTCGGCGAAGGTCTGTCGGGCATCGAACGGGAAACCCTGCGCGTCGAAGACAACGGCGCGCTCGCGCTGACGCCGCATCCGCGTGCGCTCGGCTCGGCACTGACCAACGAAGAGATCACCACCGATTATTCGGAATCGCTGCTCGAGTTCATCACGCCGCCGCAGCGCGATGCGGCCGACGTCATCGCCCGCCTGGACGAAATTCATCAGTTCGCCTACCGCAAGCTCGGCACGGAATTGCTATGGAGCGATTCGATGCCGCCCGCGCTGCCGCCGGAAGCAGTGATTCCGATCGCCGACTACGGCACGTCGCACATCGGCAAGCTCAAGCATGTCTATCGCCGCGGCCTCGCGCTGCGCTATGGCAAGCCGATGCAGTGCATCGCAGGCATTCACTACAATTTTTCGCTGGCCGAACCGTTGTGGACATTGTTGCGCGAGCACGAGGGCGCAACGCAGTCCGCACGCGATTATCAGTCGGCGCGCTATGTCGCGCTCATCCGCAATTTTCGTCGCTACAGCTGGCTGCTGATGTACCTGTTCGGTGCGTCGCCGGTGCTGCACGCCGAATTCCTGCGCGGACGCGAGCACGGCCTCGATGCCTTCGACGAAGGCACGCTCGGGCTGCCCTATGCGACCAGCTTGCGCATGAGCGATCTGGGCTACCAGAACAGCGCGCAGTCCGAAGTCTCGCCCTGTTACGACTGCCTGCCCAGCTATATCGACGCGCTTACGCAAGCCGTCAGCCAGCCGCATCCCGCCTACGAGGCGCTCGGCACGCAGCGCGATGGCGAATGGATTCAGCTCTCGACCAATCTCCTGCAAATCGAGAACGAGTTCTACGCCACGATTCGCCCGAAGCGGGTGACGTATAGCGGCGAGCGCCCGGTGCAGGCGCTCGCGCGTCGCGGGGTCCAATACGTGGAAGTCCGCTGTATCGACATCGATCCCTTCCAGCCGGTCGGTATCGACGTCGACACGGCGCGCTTCATCGACGCCTTCCTGCTGTTCTGCGCGCTGGAAGACAGCCCGTCGTGTTCGGACGCCGAGAACCGCGAGAATCGCGATAACTTCGCTCACGTGGTCAAGGAAGGCCGGAAACCGGGGCTCGTGCTGCATCGCGGTGGCGAAGCGATCACGCTGTTCGATTGGGCCGAGACATTGCTCGATCGCATCGACCGGACGGCGGCCGCATTCGACCTGCAGCGTGGCGGAGCGCATTACGCGCATACGATGGCGCTGCAACGTGCCAAGGTGCAGGACGTGTCGCTTACGCCGTCCGCCCGTGTGATGATCGCGCTCGAACCACTGCGCGGCACGACGGGGGGTGCGTTCCAGGCGTTCGCGCTCGCGCAGAGCCAGCGTCATGCGCAGACGCTGCGCGACATGCCGCTCGATGCGCGCGTTGTCGAGCACTTCGAAACACTGGCCCGGAAGTCGCTCGACGCCCAAGCCGAACTGGAGCGCACGCAGGTCGGCGACTTCGATGCATTCGTCGCCGATTACCTGGCAGGCACGCTAGGGGCTGCCACCGCCTGACGGACAGTCCGCAGCGCAGGTACACGAAAAAGCGCCTCATGCGAGGCGCTTTTTTCATGGATGACGCGAATGACGCGAGCGGTGCCTGTCAGCCCAATACCCCGAGCTGCCACGTAAAAAAGACGGCCAGCCCGACGCCGATGGTGAGCAACTGGTGACGCGTCGCGGCGCAGACGGCGATGGCCACGAGGGCCGCGACGAGTTGCGGATTACGCCACGTCAGCTCGAGACCGTTGCCATGCGGCGCCAGCGTCATCGGCACAATGATTGCCGTGAGTACCGTCACAGGGACGAACGACAACGCCTCGCGCAGCCACTCGGGAAACCGCACGCGGTCGCCCAGCAGGAAGATCCCGGCCTTGACGGCAAACGTGACGGCGGCCATGCCGCCAATCGCCACGACATAATTCATTGCGCACCCCCGCGACGCTTCGCGTGCAGCGCCAGCATGCCCGACGCAATGCCGAGTGCCACGGCCACCAGCAAGCCGAGCTTGTAAGGCAAGCCATGACACAGGAACGCGGCCACCCCGGCGACAATTGTCGCGATGGCCCACGGCATGCGGGCCATCTGCGGCACGATGATCGCGATGAACGTAGCGACCATCGCGAAGTCGAGGCCCAGCGTTTGCAGACGCGGAAACGCGGCGCCGAACAGCAACCCGGCAAGCGTCCACACTTGCCAATTCATGTACATCGACAGACCTGAGCCCAGGAAGTACCAGTGGCCCATCGGATCGTCGGGGTGGCGATGGAAATGGCTACTTGTCACCGCGAACGTCTCGTCCGTCAGCAGGAATCCCAGCAGGGCACGCCACCGCAAATTCAGATGCCCCACATGCGGCAACAGGTTGGCCGCATACAGCATGTGCCGCAGATTCACGATCAGCGTCGTTGCCCACAGCACGAGATAGCCCACGCCCGTCGCAAAAAGGCCGGCAGCAATGAACTGACTGGATCCAGCGAAAACGGTGAGCGACATGAGCTGGCCGTGCCACGTCGCCAGCGGTGTGGTCGCCACCAGGGCACCGAAGATCAGGCCGAACGGGGCCGCGCCAACGATCATCGGCAGGGTGTCACGGGCACCTGCGGCAAAACTAGCCGCACGGGTCGGAGCCAGCATGGAGGCGCTTTCCTGAAGGTAAAGAGTTGAAGACGGAAACGGGCGAAGGCGTGAGCATAGCCGCTATATCGGGCCGCACGCTTGTACGTTCTTGCGCTTTGGGCGTGAAGGCGGCTCGACAGTGAAAAGCGGCCACCCGTTGGGTGGCCGCGCATTGTGGCGATGCGGGCCCACGTCAGCCGCTTGCGCGGGCTGACGTGGGCCAAGCGTCACGGGTGCTTGAACATGTCGAGAATGCGCGCTTTCTCGCGAGCGTCGACACCGCCCGGCGACGGGGGCTGACCCTCGGCGGGCGGCGGGGCGGCAGGCGAGGGCGAATTGCTCCCGAAGAACGGCAACGAGAATCCGCTGCTGCTGTCGTCGATCCCGATGCTCGCGACAAACCCGTTGCCCGGCATTTTGCTGGACTCATAAAGCTCGCCGTTCACGACGCTGACCCCTTCGGGCATCGCCATTTGTTGCTCAGGCACGCCGTTGAGCGCCACGCCCATGTACTTGGTCCACACTGGCAACGCCAATTGCGCGCCGAACTCACGGCTACCGAGCGTCTTGGGTTGGTCAAAGCCGAGCCATGCCACGGCAACGAGCGAATGCTGGTAACCGGCGAACCAGCCGTCGAGGGCATCGTTGGTCGTGCCGGTCTTGCCAGCCAGGTCGGTGCGCTTGAGCACGTTCGTGCCCGCGCCGGTGCCGCGTTGCGCCACCGATTGCAGCAGGCTGTTCATGATGTACGCGTTCGGCGCGGAAATCGCGCGGGCGGCGTTTACCCCGGCGACCACCGGCGTGGCCTTGTTGAGCAAGTTGCCGCGCGCGTCGCGAATCTCGCTGATCAGGTACGGGGCGACGCGATACCCGCCGTTCGCGAACACCGCGTAGGCGCCGGCCAGTTGCAGCGGTGTGGTCTGCCCGGCGCCCAGCGCCATCGGCAGATACGGCGGCACCTTGTCGGCGTCGAAGCCGAAGCGCGTGGCGTAATCCTGGGTGTACTGCGTGCCGGCAAACTGCAGCAGACGAATCGCCACAAGGTTCTTCGAGCGTTGCAGCCCTTCGCGCACCGTCATCGGGCCGCTGAAAGCGTCGTCGTCATGCGGATCCCACGCCTGCCCGCCGGTCTGCGCGGGCGGCAGGTTGAGCGGGCCGTCCATCACCATCGTCGCCGGGCTCACGCCTTTCTCGATGGCTGCCGAGTACACCACCGGCTTGAACGTCGAGCCCGGCTGACGCCATGCCTGCGTTGCCCGGTTGAACTTGCTCTGATTGAAGTCGAAGCCGCCGACCAGCGCGCGGATGGCGCCGTCGTCCGGCGAGAGCGAGACGAGCGAGCCTTGCACTTCCGGCAACTGCGTGATGCGCCACTTGCCGCGTGCATCTTTCATTACACGGATGATCGCGCCCGGACGGATGCGGATCTTTTCGCTGGCCTTCGCCGAGAGTGCCGACGCGGCAAAGCCAATGCCGTCGCCGTTGACGACCACGGTGTCGCCCGAGAGCGGCACGGCCGTGACCTGAGACGTGCTGGCGGCCACCACCACGGCGGCGACCAGATCGCCGTTGTCGGGATGTTCGAGCAGCGTGTCTTCGATCGCCTGCTGACGATCGGGCATCGCGGCGGGCAGTTCCACGAAGCCCTCGGGGCCCCGATACGCATGACGGCGCTCGTAGTCGAGCACGCCCATGCGCACGGCTTCGTACGCGGCCTGCTGTTTCTTCGAGTCGAGCGTCGTGATGACGGTCAGGCCGCGGGTGTAGGTGTCTTCCTTGTATTCGTCGTACACGGCCTGACGCACCATTTCGGCGACGTACTCGGCATGCACGTTGTACTCGTTGCCGGACGTGCGCGTGCGGATCGACTCGTGCAGGGCATCTTCGTACTGACTGCGCGAAATGTAGCCCAGATCGAGCATGCGCTTGAGAATGTATTCTTGACGAATCTTCGCGCGTTTCGGATTGACGATCGGGTTGTAGGCCGAAGGCGCCTTGGGCAGGCCAGCCAGCATGGCCGCCTCGCCGAGCGTGATGTCCTTCAGATCCTTGCCGAAATAAATGCGTGCAGCGCTTGCGAAGCCGTAGGCGCGTTGACCCAGATAGATCTGGTTCATGTACAGCTCGAGAATCTTGTCCTTCGACAACGCCGACTCGATCTTGTACGCCAGCAGCATTTCGTAGATCTTGCGCGTGGCCGTCTTCTCGCGCGAGAGGAAGAAGTTGCGCGCGACCTGCATCGTGATCGTACTGGCGCCCTGCGCGGCTCCGCCGTGCAGTACGTCTGAAACACCGGCACGCAGAATACCGATGAAGTCGACGCCGCCGTGATCGTAGAACCGATAGTCCTCGATCGCGAGCACGGCCTTCTTCATGACGTCCGGAATCTGATCGATGGTGACCAGGCTGCGGCGCTCTTCGCCGAATTCGCCGATCAGCACGTTATCGGACGTATAGACCCGCAGCGGTACCTTCGGCCGGTAATCGGTGATGACGTCCAGCGGCGGCAGGTTCGGGCGCATGACGATCAACGCATAGCCAACGAGCAGCGCGCCCACGAGCGCCAAGCCTACCAAAGTGGTAAAGATGACGGCGAGCGTGCCGAAACCGCGTTGACGACCTGGGGCGAGCTGCGAGGCGGCGTGTGCAGACGGCGCCTGGGGCGTGACGACGGGGGACTTGGGAGGCGCCGAATGAGACGGCGCACGAGGCGGCAAACAATGCTTCAAGGACATACCCAACGAAAATTGCAGGATGGGAACAGGCCGGCCGGCCTAGCGCTGCGTGGATCCCCGCCGCGCGGCGAAATCGGAGCAGTATGCCACGCCCGGCGCGAACACGCGCGTTTCGGGCGATCACCCACTCGCCAACGACAATCACGGTGCGCTTCGGCGATCCTGTGCGGGGTCGGCGCACCCAGCGCACCGCTCACCCGCCAGGCCGCACCATACCACGCTAACCGGGGACTCGCCCGATGTGTGACATCGGGCGGGCGATACAACGTCAACCCAAGCGTTTGAGAAAGACCGTCATTTCCTTTTCCGCCTGACGGTCCCCGTGCGCCTGTGCGGCGGCAATCCCACGCGTCCACGCGTCGCGGGCACCCTCGCGATCGCCCGCGCCGTGTCGCGCTTTCCCCAACAGCTTCCACGCGGCCGTGTAGGCCGGATCGAACGCCACGCAACGGGTCAGGTGATCGGCCGCGACCGGGAAGTTCTGCGCATCCAGATAGGCCTTGCCGAGCCCGAAACGCAACAGCGCGTTGTCTTTGCCGGCCGCCAACAGCTTTTCGAGTCCCTCGATCATAATTCGAATATATCAGATGGATATATAAAAAATGTCATAAGATCATGCCCGGTTCCCACGCCATCGGCTTGGTGCGAAAGACTCGGAAAGAGGCTCGTATACCCGCGGGACGCTAAAGTCGGGGTCTCGCCACGCCGATGACATAAATAATACCGGCCCGACAGAGGCCGTACAGGGACCCGAACCCACGACACAAGACGGAGACGACAGTATGTTGCGTAGCTTTTCCATCAAGGCGCGCCTCGGGATGACGATGGCGCTGTTGGCGGCGTTACTGATTCTGTTGGGCGCGCTCGGCATTGCGGGCATGACGCGCACGGGCAACGCGCTTCGCGAGACGTACGCCAATCACCTCGCCGCCACGGTGGCGCTCGGCAAAGACAACGCCACGCTGGCGCGCACCCGCGCCATTCTCGATCGCGTGGTGCTGCATCCGGAATCGCCGGATGGGGACAAGATTGCCACACGTGCACGCGGCATGATCAAGGACGCGAATGCGGCATGGGCCGCCTATCAGGCGTTGCCGCGCGGCCCCGAGGAACAGCGGATGGCCGACGAGGTCGCCGCCCGGCGCGCCACCTTCTTCGAGCAGGGCATGAATCCGATGCTCACCGCCATCGACGCGCGCGATCGTACGGCCATGGACGAGATCACGATGAACGTGCTGCCCAAGCGTTACGCCGAGCTTACGAAGGCCAGTGACGCGCTGGCCGCGTACAAGCTGAAGCTCGGGCACGACACGTACGAAGCGTCGATGGCGGAGCTGGCGGCATTCCGCTGGCTGAGCATCGGCGCAACGGCGCTGGGCGTGCTCATGGCCATCGCCTGCTACTTCTCGCTGCGCGGCGCGATCATGCGGCCGCTTGGCGAAGCACTGGCACATTTCGAGCACATATCGGCAGGACAACTCGACAATCCGGTGCACGCGCGCGGCAAGGACGAAATGTCGATGCTCATGCGCGGTCTCGAGGCGATGCAGTCGCGTCTCGCGGACACGATTCGCGGCGTGCGCCGCAGTTGCGATGCGATGGCGACCGCCACGGCCGAAATCTCGGCGGGCAATACCGACCTGTCGGCGCGCACCGAAGAGCAGGCCGCCTCGCTGGAGGAGACGGCCTCGTCGATGGAGCAACTGACGGCCACGGTCAAGCAGAACGCCGACAACGCACGTCAGGCGAGCCAACTGGCGGTCAATGCGTCGGATATCGCATCGCGCGGCGGCCAGGTGGTGGCGCGGGTGGTCGACACGATGCAGGGCATCTCGACCAGTTCGTCGCAAGTGGTGGACATCATCGGCGTGATCGACGGGATTGCATTCCAGACCAACATCCTCGCGCTCAACGCTGCCGTGGAAGCGGCCCGTGCCGGCGAGCAGGGCCGCGGGTTCGCCGTGGTGGCGGGCGAGGTGCGCACGCTGGCACAGCGCAGTGCCACGGCCGCGCGCGAGATCAAGGCACTCATCGAAACGTCGGCGCAGAAGGTGGCCGACGGCTCGACGCTGGTGGCCGAAGCGGGGCGCACGATGAACGACATCCTGCAAGCCGTGCAGCGCGTGACGGACATCATGGGGGAGATCTCGGCGGCGTCCGACGAGCAGAGCAGCGGCATCGAGCAGGTGAATCGGGCGGTCACGCAAATGGATGCCGTCACGCAGCAGAATGCCGCGCTGGTGGAGCAAGCGGCGGCGGCGGCCGCGTCGCTGGAAGATCAGACACATACGCTTCGCGAGGAAATGGCGCGATTCCGATTGGGCGACGAAAGTCAGGCGAGCGGCGCGGCAAGACGTCCGGCCTTGCATGCCGTGGAAACATCGCCCCTTTCCCTGGCGGCCTGAGCGGTGTGGCCGGTCACCGCCCGTTAGCTCGATGGGGGCGTGGCGTGGGCATGGAATGGGTGTGTTCGTGGCGGCCGTGGGCCGAACCGGGTAACATTGCCCATCTTTTGCTCAGTTGAGGGTGGCGAAGTATGAAGCGAGTGGCGCTGATGGCAGCGGTGGCCGTGCTGGCCGGGGGAGTGGCAGGGTGTGGCCCGGTCAACCAGATGAGCGTGCCCGATCCGGCCGCAGGACGACTGCTCGATCAGGGGACGGGAGCCGATCGCTTCATGGTGCTCAACTGCATTTATCACGGCTGGAGCGAGTTGTCGCCGAACGTCGAATCGACGTCGTACGCCCGTCAGGGGGCCGACCGTGTGCGTGTCTATCGCGGTCAGGGCGCCGACGGCAAAGCCGTCTACAACCCGTACGTCGACGTCATGCAAGGCGGCTTCGGTGCGCGTTTGCAATACTTCGAAGTTCCCGGCAGCCACCTGCCGCGCGACTACGAAAAGACGGTCAGGCGCTGCATGGTGCCGTATTCGGGCAGCAACGACTGACGTTCGGCCGCCTGACGAGGATCGCTCAAGCGCGATCATGAAAAACGCCACGGGAGACCGTGGCGTTTTCGTTGGTGCCGGCGACGAGGCCGGCGAGTGCCTGCAACGGGGCCGCGATGACGGCGCTCAGCCGTGGAAATCCTCGCGCGCTTCGACGACTGCCTTGACCACACCCCGACGCACGAGGAAATCACCGAATTTCTCACCGGCATCGCGCATCTTCGCGTATTGCGCGAAGAGCGGCGTGAGTTCGGCCACGATCTGATCTTCGTTGAGCGATTCCTTGTACAGCTTGTTCAAACGCTGCCCGTGGAAACCCGCGCCGAGGTACAGGTTGTACTTGCCGGCCGATTTGC
Source organism: Pandoraea sp. XJJ-1 (assembly GCF_026802345.1). Taxonomy (NCBI): domain Bacteria; kingdom Pseudomonadati; phylum Pseudomonadota; class Betaproteobacteria; order Burkholderiales; family Burkholderiaceae; genus Pandoraea; species Pandoraea sp. XJJ-1. The sequence continues at coordinate 3,027,871 of NZ_CP113827.1, read as the reverse complement.
CAACCAGGCCGATCTCGGCGATGTAGGGACGGGCGCAGCCGTTCGGGCAGCCGGTCGTGCGAATGGTGATCGGTTCGCCTGCAAGCCCCGCATCGTCGAGCACCTTCTCGAGTCGCGTGACCAGGCCGGGCAGGGCGCGCTCGCTCTCGGCCAGCGCGAGACCACACGTCGGGAAGCCGACGCAGGCCATCGAGTGGATGCGCAGCGCACTTTGATGCTTGCCGTCGAGCAGGCCGTATTCCTTCACGAGGGCGTCGATCTGCGGCTTGGCGGCGTCGCTCACGCGTCCAATGATCAGGTTCTGGTTGCCGGTGATGCGGTAATCGCCCTGATGCACCTTCGCGATTTCGCGCAGCCCGGTCATCAGGCGGTAGTCGTCCCAATCCTTCACGCGACCGTTCTGGATGAAGAGCGTGAGATGCCAAAGATCGTCCGCGCCCTTGAGCCAGCCATACTGATCGCCGTTGGTCGTGAACGCAAACGCCCGCTCGGGCGCCAGATCCCAACCGAGATATCGGTTGAGGGTTTCCTTGAACCACGCCACGCCACGGTCGTCGAGGGTGTATTTCAGACGCGCATGCTTGCGATTGCCGCGGTCGCCGAAGTCGCGTTGCACGAGTAGCACCTTCTCGGCGACGTCGACGATGCGATCGGCCGGCGTATAGCCGATGACGGTCGCCGTGCGCGGGTACGTTGCGGCGTCGCCGTGCGTCATGCCCATGCCGCCACCGACCGTCACGTTGAAGCCTTCGAGCTTGCCGTCGTCGCCCACGATGGCGATAAAGCCCAGGTCGTTGGCGTAGAGATCGACGTCGTTGTTCGGCGGTATCGCGATGGCGATCTTGAACTTGCGTGGCAGATAGTGCTTGCCGTAGATCGGCTCGTGATCCTCCTTGCCCGCGCCCAGACGCTTGTCGCCCAGCCAGATCTCGCGATACGCCGTGGTCTGCGGCAACAGGTGCCGATCGATCTTCAGGCACCAGTCGAGCGCCTCGGCATGGGCGGGCGAATGGTGCGGATTGTTCGAGACGAGCGTGTTGCGATTGACGTCGCCGCACGCGGCAATGCTCGTCATCGCAACTTCATCGATGCCCTTGATGAGGGGGCGCAACTGGTGCTTGAGCACGTTGTGATACTGCACCGTCTGCCGCGTGGTCAGGCGAATCGTGTTGCCGCCGTACTTCTGGGCGAGATCGTCGAGCTTGAGCCATTGCTCGGGCGTGCACACGCCGCCCGGCATGCGCAGCCGGATCATGAACTGGTAGGCCGGTTCGAGTTTCTGCTTCTGCCGTTCGCTGCGCAGGTCACGGTCATCCTGCATGTAGGAGCCGTGAAACTTCAGCAATTGGGCGTCCTTCTCGAAGATCGCGCCGGTGAGCGGGTCGGCCAGACCTTCGGCGATGGTGCCGCGCAGGTAGTTGCTGGCGTCCTTGATCTTCTCGACTTCGGAGCGCGGCGCCGTCGAGGCGTCGCCGGCTTGCGTGGGTTGCGTCATGGGCTCGGCTCTATCGGTCAGCGCGGGATGCCGCGCGGGTTTTGTCGGGGTAGACGGCGAAACGCGGTCGGAATCCGCGGCATCCGCGATCAGTACACATCGCGCTGATAACGCTTTTCGCGCTGCAACGTCTTCACATACTCGGCGGCGGCGTCCGGCGTCAGCCCCCCGTGTTGCGTCACGATGTCGATGAGCGCGGTGTTCACGTCGCGCGCCATTGCGTCGGCATCGCCACATACGTACAGGTGCGCACCTTCCTGCAACCAGGCATACAGTTCCTTGCCTTGTTCACGCATGCGGTGCTGTACGTAGACCTTGTCTTGCGTGTCGCGCGAGAACGCGAGGTCGATTTTGGTGAGCGCGCCGTCCTTCACATAGCGTTGCCATTCTCGCTGATAAAGGAAGTCGGTGCGGAAGTTCCGGTCGCCGAAGAAGAGCCAGTTCTTGCCGGGGGCGTCGAGCGCCTGACGTTCCTCGACGAACGCCCGGAATGGGGCAATGCCGGTCCCGGGACCGATCATGATGACCGGTGCGTGGCTATCCTGCGGCAGCTTGAAGTTACGGTTCGCCTCGATATAGATCGGCACCGTCTGTCCTTCGCGGGCGATGTCGGCAAGGTAAGTCGACGCCACGCCGCGACGCGCGCGGCCGTGGCTGTCGTAGCGAACGGCGCCCACGGTGATGTGCACCGCGCCCGGATTGGCGGCCAGACTCGACGCAATCGAGTACAGACGCGGCTGAAGCGTGCGCAGCGTGCCGACGAACTCGGCCGCCTTCACCTTGCGGGCCGGGAACTGGCGCACGACGTCGATCACGTCGCGGCCATGGAGATAGTCGCGCAGTGCCGTTTCGTTGCCCGCGCCAAGCAGGGCCTTCAGTTCGCTGGATTCCGCCAGCGCCGCGTATTTTTCGAGGAACGCGCGCGAGAGCGTTGTGATGTCGTAGGCGCGCAGGAAGGCGTCGCGCAGCGACAGTGTGCGGTCCTGCGTCGTCGTGGTGGCCTGCGGGTCGAGCGCTAACGTGTCGATCAGCGTGTCGACGAGCGCCGCGTCGTTCTGCGCGACCACGCCCAGCGCGTCGCCCGGCTCGTACGTGAGGCCCGAGCCTTCCAGCGAGAGTTCGACGTGATGGACTTCCTTGGAGGAGCCGCGTCCGGAGAGCGTGACGTTCTCGATCACGGCGGCATCGAATGGATGCTTGCGGCTGTATTGGCTCGATGCTGCGGCCGGTGCGATGCTGCTCGCAAGCGCGGCGAGGCTGAAACCTTCCGTCACGCCGGCGCTCTTGCCCGCGGCGGCCGGGGCCGCCACCCGCGACAGCGCTTCGACGGCCTCTTCGACCCAGCGCTCGGCCGGCGCGTCGTAGTCGACGTCGCTGTCGACGCGGGGCACGAGCCGTTGCGCACCCAGCGCGGCCAGCCGTGCGTCGAAGTCCTTGCCGGCCTGGCAGAACTTCTCATAGCTCGAATCGCCCAGGCTGAGGACCGCGAAGCGGGTGCCTTCGAGTTGGGGCGCCTTCGCGCCGTGCAGGAATTCGTAGAAGTCGCGCGCATCGTCGGGCGGCTCGCCTTCGCCTTGTGTCGACACGGCAACGAGCAGCAACTTGTCGTTCTTCAGGCGCGAGGCCTTGTAATCTCCCATCGCGAACAGATCGACCTTGAAGCCTGCGGCGACGGCGCGCGCCTTGGCGTGCTCGGCGACTTCCTGGGCGTGCCCGGTCTGCGAGCCATACAGAATCGTCACCGACGGGGCGGCAGGCCCGGCCGTTGCCGCGACCGGCGCCGGCGCACCGGCGTGTCGCACAGAGTGATTGATGCCCGCGAGAAATCCTCGCACCCAGGCGAGCTGCTCGCCGGAAAGGCCCTCGACCAGTTGGCTGAGCATCTGGGCTTGCTGAGCGGAAAGCGGTGTCGTCTCTTGCATGTCGTTCATGACTCCAGGGGCCGGACCTGGACGGACGCCGTGGCGGGGCCTACCCGTCGGGCGCCCCCAGACAGACCGGCAAGGGGATACTCACCACGATATCGGCTGGCTCTTAGAAATTAAAATAATAAAATTTAATTTTTATATATCTAATTCACATATGAGCATAAGGCGCAGGCGAGCTGGCGCAGCGCGAACCTGCGACGCATGCGGCGGTTACGTCGCAAGTCCCCGTGCGACGGCTTTCCGGGTCGGTGGGCGCTGGGAAAACGTGCTATGCTCCTCGCCGTGATTTATCAGGTCCTTCCAAGCACCACTTGATTCTCGCAATCCGCTAATCGGTCAGGCCGTGTCGCGGAAGGTTTCGTAACCCGCTATTTCTCGAGACACTCGTAGAAAAGGTGAGCGCAAAATGAGTTTGATGGAACAATTCCAAACGAACTCGTACCTCTTCGGCGGCAATGCCCCCTACGTTGAAGAACTGTACGAATCGTATCTAGACAATCCGGCTTCCGTGCCGGACAACTGGCGCCAGTATTTCGACGCGCTGCAAAACGTTCCCGCTGTTGATGGTTCCAACGCCAACGACGTGGCTCACGCCCCGATCGTGGAGTCGTTCGCCCAGCGCGCCAAGGCCAATGCCTTCGTGCCGCGCGCTGGCGCCTCCGACCTGGCCGTGGCCCGCAAGCAGGTGCACGTGCAGTCGCTCGTCGCCGCCTACCGCTTCCTGGGCGCCCGCTGGGCCAATCTGGACCCGCTCAAGCGTCAGGAACGTCCGGCCATTCCGGAACTGGAACCCGCGTTCTACGACCTGACCGAAGCGGATATGGACAGCGTGTACTCGGCCGAGAACACGTACTTCGGTTTCGAACAGGCCAGCCTGCGCGACCTGCTCAAGTCGCTGCGCGACACGTACTGCGGCTCGATCGGCGCCGAGTACATGTACATCAGCGACCCGGTGCAAAAGCGCTGGTGGCAAGAGCGTCTGGAGAAGGTGCGTGCCACGCCCAACTTCACCGCTGAAAAGAAGAAGCACATCCTCGAACGCCTGACCGCCGCTGAAGGCCTCGAGCGTTACCTGCACACCAAGTTCGTCGGCCAGAAGCGCTTCTCGCTCGAAGGCGGCGAATCGTTCATCGTGGCGATGGACGAACTCGTCCACCACGCTGGTGCCAAGGGCGTGCAGGAAATCGTGATCGGCATGGCCCACCGCGGCCGTCTGAACGTGCTGGTCAACACCCTGGGCAAAATGCCGGCGGACCTGTTCGCCGAATTCGAAGGCAAGCACGTCGACGATCTGCCGGCCGGTGACGTGAAGTACCACAAGGGCTTCTCGAGCGACGTTTCGACGGGCGGTGGCCCGGTCCACCTGTCGCTGGCGTTCAACCCGTCGCACCTGGAAATCGTGAACCCGGTGGTCGAAGGCTCGGCCAAGGCACGTATGGACCGTCGTGGCGAAGCCGACGCGGCCAGCGTGCTGCCGGTGCAAGTTCACGGTGACGCCGCATTCGCGGGGCAGGGCGTCGTGATGGAAACGCTGAACCTCGCGCAGACGCGCGGTTACGGCACGCACGGCACGGTGCACATCGTCATCAACAACCAGATCGGCTTCACCACGTCGGATCCGCGTGACGCCCGTTCGACGACGTACTGTTCGGACGTGGTCAAGATGATCGAAGCGCCGGTGCTGCACGTGAACGGCGACGATCCGGAAGCGGTCGTGCTGGCCATGCAACTGGCCCTGGACTTCCGTCAGGAGTTCAAGAAAGACGCCGTCGTGGACATCGTTTGCTACCGCAAGCTGGGCCACAACGAGCAGGACACGCCGGCGGTCACGCAGCCGCTGATGTACAAGAAGATTGCCCAACACCCGGGCACGCGCGCGCTGTACGTCGAGAAGCTGGTCACGCAAGGCGTGATTACAGCCGAGGAAGGCAACGCGTTCGTCGCGGCCTACCGCAAGGCCATGGACGACGGCCACCACACCGTCGACCCGGTGCTCTCGAACTACAAGAGCAAGTACGCGGTCGACTGGGTGCCGTTCCTGAACAAGAAGTGGACCGATGCCGGCGATACGGCCGTGCCGCTGAACGAACTCAAGCGTCTGGCCGAGCGCATCACCACGATCCCGGCGAACTTCAAGGTTCACCCGCTCGTCGAGAAGGTCATCAACGACCGTCGCAAGATGGGCGCGGGCGAGCAGCCGCTCGACTGGGGCATGGGCGAGCATCTGGCCTTCGCCTCGCTGGTCTCGTCGGGCTTCGCTGTGCGCCTGACCGGTCAGGATTCGGGCCGCGGCACGTTCACGCACCGCCACTCGGTGCTGCATGACCAGAACCGCGAGCGTTGGAACGACGGCACCTACGTGCCGCTGCAACACGTGGCCGACGGTCAGGCCACCTTCACGGTGATCGACTCGGTGCTCTCCGAAGAAGCCGTGCTGGGCTTTGAGTACGGTTACTCGACGGCCGAGCCGAACACGATGGTGCTGTGGGAAGGCCAGTTCGGCGACTTCGCCAACGGTGCGCAGGTCGTGATCGACCAGTTCATCTCGAGCGGCGAAGTGAAGTGGGGCCGCGTGTCGGGCCTGACGATGCTGCTGCCGCATGGCTACGAAGGCCAGGGTCCGGAGCACTCGTCGGCGCGTATCGAACGCTACCTGCAACTGTGCGCCGACACGAACATGCAAGTGGTCCAGCCGACCACGCCGGCACAGATCTTCCACCTGCTGCGTCGTCAGATGATCCGCCAGCTGCGCAAGCCGCTGATCGTGTTCACGCCGAAGTCGCTGCTGCGCCACAAGGAAGCCGTGAGCGACCTGTCGGAACTCGCCAAGGGCGGCTTCCAGACGGTGATCGGCGAAACCGATGCTTCGATCGACGCCAAGAAGGTCAAGCGCGTCGTCGCCTGCTCGGGCCGCCTGTACTACGACCTGATCGCCCGCCGTCGTGAAGACAAGTCGACCGACGTTGCGATCGTGCGTGTGGAACAGCTCTACCCGTTCCCGCACAAGGCGTTCGAGAACGAACTGAAGAAATACGAAAACCTTACCGAAGTGGTGTGGGCCCAGGACGAGCCGCAAAATCAAGGTCCGTGGTTCTACATCGAACACCACCTGATCGAAAGCATGAGCGCCGGTCAGAAGCTGGCTTACGCGGGTCGCGCGGCTTCGGCCTCGCCTGCCGCGGGCTACTACGCCAAGCACTACGAACAGCTCAAGCAGCTGCTCGATACGGCTTTCGGTCGCCTCAAGGGCGCGACCGTGGTGCAGTAACCGGTTAGGTCTTACAGCGGTCGTCCTCCCCCTGGGGACGGCCGCTGCCGTATTTCCGAATTGAACGTTTATCGAATCCAGGATCCAGAAATGGCCATTGTTGAAATCAAAGTCCCCCAATTCTCCGAGTCGGTTTCTGAAGGCACGCTGCTCGACTGGAAGAAGAAAGTCGGCGAAGCCATCGCCCAAGATGAAACCGTGATCGAAGTCGAAACCGACAAGGTCGTGCTGGAAGTGCCGGCGCCCGCCGCCGGCGTGCTCGTCGAAGTGACCGCCGCCGCTGGCGACACCGTGACGTCCGAGCAAATCATCGCGAAGATCGACACGGACGCCAAGGCAGGCGCCGCCGCACCGGTCGCTGCCAAGCCGGCAGAAGCCGCCGCGCCGGCCGCTGCCGCCTCGAGCGCGGCGCCCGCCGCCGGTGGCGCATCGGGTGGCATCGCCAGCCCGGCCGCTGCCAAGGTGCTGGCTGAGAAGAACCTGTCGACCACGGACGTGGCCGGCTCGGGCCGAGACGGTCGCGTGACCAAGGGCGACGCCCTGGCCGCTGGCGCCAAGCCGGCTGCCGTCGCATCGTCGATCCCGGCACCGGCCCCGCGCGCCGCGCTGCCGTCGGTGGCCGCTTCGGTGGGCCGCGACACGTCGCTTGAAGGCCGTCCGGAACAGCGCGTGCCGATGTCGCGCCTGCGCGCCCGTATCGCCGAGCGCCTGCTGCAATCGCAACAGACCAACGCCATTCTGACCACGTTCAACGAGGTCAACATGAAGCCGGTGATGGATCTGCGCAACAAGTACAAGGACAAGTTCGAGAAGGAGCACGGCGTGAAGCTGGGCTTCATGTCGTTCTTCGTCAAGGCCGCGGTCCACGCGCTCAAGAAGTACCCGGCCGTGAACGCCTCGATCGACGGTAACGACATCGTCTACCACGGCTACTTCGACATCGGTATCGCGGTCGGTTCGCCGCGTGGCCTGGTGGTGCCGATTCTGCGCAATGCCGACCAGCTGAGCCTGGCCGACATCGAGAAGAAGATCGCCGAATACGGCAAGAAGGCGGCCGACGGCAAGCTGTCGATCGAAGAAATGACCGGCGGTACGTTCTCGATCTCGAACGGCGGTGTGTTCGGTTCGATGCTGTCGACCCCGATCATCAACCCGCCGCAGTCGGCCATTCTGGGCGTGCACGCCACGAAGGACCGCGCGGTCGTGGAGAACGGCGAGATCGTCATCCGCCCGATGAACTACCTGGCCATGAGCTACGACCACCGTATCATCGACGGTCGCGAAGCCGTGCTGAGCCTCGTCGCCATGAAGGAAGCGCTGGAAGATCCGGCGCGCCTGCTGCTCGACCTGTAAGCGATAGCGCGCATTGCGCGGCGCTGCCCGGCCATCTTCGCATGGCCGGCGCGCCGCGCCTCCCCCTGCCGTCTACCTTCAGTGAGTCACAATCAAAATGGCAAAAGAATTTGATGTAGTCGTAATCGGCGCCGGCCCCGGTGGTTATATTGCCGCCATCCGCGCCGCCCAACTCGGTTTCTCGGTCGCTTGCGTCGAGAAATGGACCAACCCGGCCGGCAAGATGGTGCTCGGCGGGACCTGCCTGAACGTGGGATGCATTCCGTCGAAGGCGCTGCTCGCCTCGTCGGAAGAGTTCGAGAAGATCGGTCATCACCTGGCCGATCACGGTATCACCACGTCGGACGTCAAGATCGACATCGAGAAGATGCTCTCGCGCAAGCAGGGTATCGTCGACAAGATGACGGGCGGTATCGAATACCTGTTCAAGAAGAACAAGATCACGTGGCTCAAGGGTCACGGCACGATCATTGCCAAGAACGACGGCGGCTATCAGATCGATGTGAAGGGTGCCGAGGCCGAGTCCGTCACGGCAAAGAACATCATCATCGCTACCGGTTCGAAGGCGCGTCATCTGCCGGGCATGCCGGTCGACAACAAGCTCATCTCGGATAACGAAGGTGCTCTCTCGTTCGACACTGTGCCGAAAAAGCTGGGCGTGATCGGCGCCGGCGTGATCGGTCTGGAACTGGGTTCGGTATGGCGCCGCCTGGGTGCCGAAGTCACCGTGCTCGAAGCCATGCCGGAATTCCTGGCGGCGGCCGATGCCGGCGTTGCGAAGGAAGCGGCCAAGCAGTTCAAGAAGCAGGGACTGGACATCAACGTCGGCGTGAAGGTCGGCGAGGTCAAGACCGGCAAGAACAACGTCACGATCAGCTACACGGACAAGGACGGCAACGCCAAGACGCTCGACGTCGATCGTCTGATCGTGTCGGTCGGCCGCGTGCCGAACACCGATGACCTCGGCCTGGGCAACATTGGTTTGGCGACCGATGAGCGCGGCTTCATTCCGGTGGACGACCACTGCCGTACCAAGCTGCCGAACGTGTACGCGATCGGCGACGTGGTGCGTGGCCCGATGCTCGCGCACAAGGCCGAAGACGAAGGCGTGCTGGTGGCGGAAGTCATCGCTGGCCAGAAGCCGCACATCGACTACAACTGCATTCCGTGGGTGATCTACACGTCCCCGGAAATTGCCTGGGTCGGCAAGACCGAGCAGCAATTGAAGGCCGAAGGCCGTGAGTTCAAGCCGGGTCAGTTCCCGTTCGCGGCCAACGGCCGTGCGCTGGGCATGGGCTCGTCGGACGGTTTCGTGAAGGTGCTGGCCGATGCCAAGACCGACGAGATCCTCGGCGTGCACGTGATCGGCCTGAACGCTTCGGACCTGATTGCCGAAGCCGTGGTGGCGATGGAGTTCAAGGCGGCGTCGGAAGACATCGGCCGTATCTGTCATCCGCACCCGTCGCTGTCGGAAGTGATGCGTGAAGCCGCCCTCGATGTCGAGAAGCGCGCGCTGAACAAGTAAGTCGCTTTACGCTGACAGTACGATCAAAGGCGAGGCAACTCGCCTTTGTTTTTTCCCCGATTTCCTCTGCCCCCCGGCCGGTCGCCGCACCGCATGAACGTTCGCGAATACTATCAACAGGAACTGGCCGCGCGCGGCTACGAGCCCGATGAGGCGCAGGAGCGCGCCGTCGAGCGTCTGCAACAGTGCTACGACGAATGGGCGGCATACAAGGCCAGGCGTTCGAGCACCCTCAAGAAGTGGCTCGTGCATCCCGATCTGCCCAAGGGCGTGTATCTGTGGGGCGGGGTGGGCCGTGGCAAGAGCTTCCTGATGGACAGCTTCTACTCGGTGGTGCCGCTGCAGCGCAAGACGCGTCTGCATTTCCACGAGTTCATGCGTGAGGTGCATCATCAGTTGCAGGCGCTCAAGGGGCAGCCCGATCCGCTCGACGAATTGGCCAAACGCATCGCCAAGCGGTATCGCCTGATCTGCTTCGACGAATTCCACGTCTCCGATGTGGCCGACGCCATGATCCTTCACCGCCTGCTTGCCGAGCTGTTCAAGAACGGCGTGCAGTTCGTGATGACGTCGAACTATCGTCCCGACACGCTGTACCCGGACGGCTTGCATCGTGATCGCGTGCTGCCTGCGATCCGGCTGCTTGAAGAGAAGCTTGACGTGCTCAATGTCGACGCCGGCATCGACTATCGACGCCGCACGCTGGCGCAGGTGCAGGTCTATCACTATCCCCTTGGCAACGAGGCGAATCGAGCGCTGCGTGCGGCGTTTGCCGAGATCGCCGGGGTTCCCGACGAGAGCCCGGTGCTGCATATCGAGCAGCGCGAGCTGAAGGCCCTGCGTCGCGCGGGCGGCGTGGTGTGGTTCAACTTCCATATGTTGTGCGGGGGCCCACGTTCGCAGAACGACTATCTCGAACTGGCCAACCGCTTCCACACCGTCGTGCTATCGGACGTGCCGAAGATGACGCCGCGCATGGCGTCGGAGGCGCGCCGCTTCACATGGCTCGTCGACGTTTTCTACGACCACAAGGTCAAGCTGCTGATGTCGGCGGAAGTCGCGCCCGAGGAGTTGTACGTGGAGGGCACGCTCGCTAACGAGTTTGCTCGGACGGTGTCGCGTCTGGTGGAGATGCAGTCATTGGAATATCTTGAAGCTCCGCGTCGCGTGGTGGATACGTCGCTCACCTGAGCGTTGCGCGCGGCGTGTAGACCGCTCGCGGGTTTGCGCTCAGCGTGAACGCGTGCCGCGATCGCCATGATCGCGCCCACGCGGGGCGTCGGCGGGCGGTGGCGGGGGCGCTTGCCGCTGTTCGCGCAGATGGTTGTAGATGTCGCCGCGCAAGTCGCCCTGCGGCCGTACGGCCTGAGGCGGCGGCCGTGACGGTTCAGGCCGTGCGCCGCCGCGGTGATTGCCGCGTCCGTCGGGGCGCTCGGCGCCCTGTGCAAACCAACTCTGGAAAAACCGGCTGTTCGACCACGGATGTGCCGTTGCGCCATGGGCGGTGACGGCCAGCATGACGCAACACGTCATCCGGACAAGTCGGGCGAGCCGCATGGTGCCACCTCCTTGTCGGTTGAACTGCCGCGTACCCTGCACGTACCATGCTCTGCCGAGTGGGCGAGCGCCGGAACGTGTCACGTATTTGCGGCCACGTTTCCAGAGTAAAAGGGCGCGGCGTCGCTTGCTGTAAAGATTTGTAAAGCAATGTAAGCCAGCAGGGGAGAGTTGCAGTACGTCGCCTACCATGCGCAGTTTGATTGACGGAGTTTTGCCATGCGTAAGCTGTCAAGGATCGCGATATCCCTCGGGGCACTGATTGTCGTGCTGGGTCTACTTTTCGGCACGCCGTATTACACGTTGTGGCGGGCGCGCGACGCGGCCGATGCGCGCGATGCGGCGGCGCTGTCGTCGTACGTCGACTATCCGGCCGTGCGTGAAAGCCTGAAAACGAGTCTTCACGACGAACTCTCGCGTCAGATGGACAAGCAGCGTGGCAACGCCTTCGGGGCCCTTGCCCTCGCGCTCGGTGGGTGGGTGTCGGATCGCGTTGTGGAGGCGTTGCTCACGCCGGAAGCGGTGGCGGCCATGCTGCGGGGTGACAGCACCGGATTGCCGCCAGCGCCCGGAGCGCCCGCGCCGCGCGATGCGGCACCGCAGGCGCAGGACAGCGCCCCGCTGGCGGCTCCGCCGGCCGCAGCCGACCCCTATGCCGCCAACTTGCCCGACGCGCGCTCAGGTGATGCGTCGCCGTCGTCGGGCAACACACCGCCGCGCACCACCACGCGGACCGAGTTTCAGGACTTCAATCATTTCCTTGTCCATGTGTCGCGCAGCGACCGTCCGACGCGCATCGTGACGTTCACGCTGACGCGACGCAATCTCGTGCAGTGGCGTCTGACCGCGATTGCCTTGCCGCCGTTGTAATCGTCGACGGCGGGCGGGCGCTCGGCGCGCGCGGCGATTTCGGCTAGAGGACTTCCTCAGCACGGCGTTACGCCTTTGGCGTAATCTGCAAAGCGACTCGCGCGAGTAGCGGTGCGGTGATGACGGCTATCGTGAGTCCTACGACAATCAATTCCGTATCCGGGAGGATGACAATCATGAAGCAAATTTCGAACGCGACGTCGTGGCGACGTCTGGGGGCGCACGCGCTCGTTGCAGTGGCATTGTTGGGTGGCGTTGCCAAGGCGGCAATCGCGGCCAATGACATGTCGCCGGTCGGCGTATGGAAGACCATCGACGACAACACCGGCAAGCCGAAGGCGCTTGTCACGATCTCGGAAAAGGACGGTGAATACGTGGGCGTCGTCACCAAGGGCCTTGGCGAAAACGACGATCCGGCGCGTGTGTGCACGGCCTGCACCGACGCGCGCAAGGGACAGAAGATGCTGGGCATGCAGATCATTCGCGGCATCCGCAAGGATGGCGAAGTGTATGACGGCGGCAAGATCCTCGATCCGGAAAATGGCATGGAGTACAGCTGCAAGATCACCGTGATCGACGGCGGCAAGAAACTCGACGTGCGTGGCTACCTCGGGATTTCGCTGCTCGGTCGCACGCAGACCTGGATCCGAGACCAGTAATCGGCGTCGCGTCGGGGGCGTTGCTACGATTCTTCTGCACCGCCACTGCGCGATAGGCAGATTCGGCAGGACGCCCAAGGCAAGAAGACCCGGACGAGTACTCGTCTGGGTCTTTTTTGTTGGCGTGCGAGCGCGACGCTAACGCAACACGCAACAACGTCACAGCGCGGTGGCCGCAACGTGTCATGAGATCGCCGACCTCGACGACTTCGATCACGTTCACAGCCGTCTGTCGGAATGAGCGACCGCTCGACGCCAGACACGGCAAAGCCCGGCCAGTGTCGCTTCACTGTCCGGGTTTGCCGTCGTCATTGGGCCTGCACCCCGCCGACGTTCCCCCCTCTCGCGATCTTGCGACGCTTCGGTACGTCGCGCTACTCTCCCATCCCCTGTCTCGTCACTGTCCCGCTGCCGTCTAGCTTTATTTGGCCACGCCGCCCAGCAGTCCCGTCACCGGCGCAAGGAGGCCGCTTGCGCCGCCCGTGCCGCTCGTGCTACCGGAACCGACGCTGGCCAGCGTCGCAAGCGGCGCAGTGACCGTGTTCAGCAGCGCCGTGACGGGGGCCAGCGCAGTGCCAGCACCGCCGCTGGCGCCCGAGGGACTCGTCACACCGCCCAACAGGCCCGTGACGGCCCCCAATGGATTGCTGCCGGACGCGCCCGTCGCACTCGACAGCCCGCCGAGCAAACCGGTGAGCGCGCCCAGCGGATTGTTGCCGCTCGCCGTGGTCGGCGTCACCGTGGTGTTCCCCACGTTGGCGAGCACGTTGCCGAGCGCATTCGGTTGCGTCGCGCTGGTGCTCCCTGAGAGCAGGCCGCCCGCACTCGTGACGGTGTTGCCCAGCGCCATGAGCGGATTGCCAAGGCTTGCGACAGCGGCGTTCGGTGCGGCCGCCTTGACCTGCGCGCCGGTCGAATTCAATGCGCCGCCCAGTGTGCCGAGCAGACCGGCCGCCGGAGTGCCCAGACCGGTGGTGTTGCCGAGCGTCTGCGTTGTCGTCGTGAGCGTATTGGTGATCGGTGTGATGGCCGACGAGAGGGCCGTCGTCGCTTGAACGACGGGGGCGCTCGTCAGTGCCTGAGTGAGTGCCGAACCGCCTTGCACGCCCCCCTGGCCAACGGTCGCGACGGCGGTGCCCAGCACGCCCGTGAGCGTGTCGATCGGTGTGTTCGCCAGCGGGCCACTCTTGCCGATGCCGGCAACGCCGCTGCCGAACAATACCCCGGCATTGCCGAGATCGGACACAACACCGCCCGTGCTCGCGAGCGTGGTGCCGACCGGGTTCGTGCCGGACGTGCCGAGCTGGCCCAGTCCGCTACCCACGCCTATGCCCAGGTCCGTGACGGCATTACCCGTTTGCGTGAGCGCGCCGCCGAAACCCTGCGTGGCTTGCGTGGATACACCCGGCACCGTCGTGCCGGCGACCTGATTGCCGAGCGCGCTCACCACCGAGCCGACCGAACTGACGACACCGGCGCTGCTCGTGGTCGGATTCGTGGGGTTGGTCGGCGTGACGGGATTCGTCGGGTCCGACGGGTTGGTCGGCGTGTTCGCCGTGGCGCCGCTGCCGCCGCCCGAACTGGAGCAACCGGTAACACTGACGATGCTCGCCACCAGCACGGCAAGCATCGTGGGACGCAAAAGCTTCGACATGAGTTTTCTCCTCGTTGGGGTCGTGGTCATCGAGGTGCGCTCAGACCTTGGTCGACGCACTTCGGCCATTGGCGACCAGACCGGCGATGTCCTGATCGGCCTCGAAGCGAAGACGGAAGGTTTCGCTCTTCAGGGTGCGGATGCTCTGCACCAGGAAATCGTGAATCGCGGCGAGTTCGCTCTGGTCGTATGCCGCGCTGACCGCCGTGAGTTCGCGCGAGACTGAGGACAGGAACTGTTCGATCTGAGCGCAACGCTCTTCGATGGGGTGGATCATCACCATGCGCCGGTCGTGCGGGTTCTTCTCCCGCTCGACGAAGCCCGCGCGCTCGAGCCGATCGATGACCGTGGTGATGCCGCCCGAGCTGACGCCCATGAGTTCGGCGAGCTGGCCCGCGGTAATCGACTCGATTTCAAGGATGAGATCGAGCGCGTTCAGGTCGGTGACATTCAGGCCGAGCTGCTCGGCAAGCGCTGCGTGATACAGCGCCGTGTACACGGCGAGCCGGCGTCCGAGCGAGCGGACGATGCCGGCGACGAGATCGTTACGGTTCGTGTGTCGGTCGCTCATGGTGCCGTGCGATGTGTTGAGCGGGGAGGCCGTCGACGTCGCCCCGGAGGCGGCGCCCGAATCGACGCCGTATGTGTTGTGGCGGTGGCCGGCGGCGAACCCGTTGCCGGTGTCGCGCATGGCGACGGGTTCGGAAAGTTGCGGGGCGCAATCGCCATGACCGCGCATCAGAACGCTGGTGTCGGGAATGAAGCGGGCCATGGCATCTCCTTATCGATGAATCACGTGGTGCGCGCGCGATTCGCGCGACGCACCATTGGACTGGCGATTACTTGCCGACGCTGGCCACACTGCCGAGCAGGCTGGTGACCGGTGCGAGCAGTCCCGTCAGACCGCCCGTTGCGCCGCCCGAGCTACCGCCAGCCGTGCTCGTCACACCGGAGAGCAGGCTCGTGACCGGGGCCAGCGGGCTGCTGCTGCCGCCCGACGTGGCGCCACTCACCCCGCCGAGCAGGCCGGTGACCGGCGCGAGCGGGCTGCTGCCCGAACCGCCGAGGCCGCCGAGCAATCCCGTGACCGAGCCGAGCGGGTTCGACGAACCGCCTGCGGTCGTCGTGCCCAGGTTGCCCAGCAGCGATCCGAACGGATTCGCCGAGCCGGTGGAGGTGCTGCCGTTCAGGAACGTGCCGACGCCACCCACGGTGTTGCCGGTGGCAATCACCGTGTTGCCGAGTGCGGTGACGACCGGGTTCGACGACGTACCCTGCATCGTCGTGCCGACCGTGGCGACGCCGCCGCCGACCGTCTGCAGCAAGCCCTGTGCCGGACTGCCCAGGCCTGTGGTCATTCCCACGGTGCGGGTGGTGTCGGACACGACATTGGTGATCGGCGTGATGGCCGACGAGAGCGCCGTGGTGGCCTGAACCACCGGGCCGCCCGTGAAGGCCTGTTTCAGGATCGCACCGCCGGCGATGCCACCTTGGCCGACGGTCGCGACCACGTTGCCAAGTGCCCCGGTCAGCGTATCGACGGGCGTGCCTGCCAGCGGACCGCTCTTGCCGACACCGGCGACGCCGCTGCCCAGCGACACGCCCGCCTGACCGAGGTCGGTCACGACATTGCCCGTGCTCGCGAGCGTGGTGCCGACCGGATCCGCCGAGGCACCCGTTTGGCCGAGACCGCTGCTCACGCCGTTGCCGAGGGCGGTGACGGCGTTGCCGGTCTGCGTGAGCGCACCGCCGAAGCCCTGCGACGCTTGCGTGGACACGAGCGGCAATTGGGTGCTGGAAACCTGATTGCCCAAGGCGCTGACGACGTTGCCGGCGGAACTCACGACGCCGCCTGCGCCGGTGGCGGTCGTGCCGACGGCATTCGGGGTGCCCGAGGTGCCGCCCGAAGCGCCGCTCCCGCCGCCGCCGCTGGAGCAGCCGGTGAGGGCGATGAGGCCGATGGCGGCCGAAGCCAGGAGGGTGCGTTGAAGTGCGTTGGTCATGATGTCTATCTCCCTAGATCGTTCTGGATGGATGCCTGGTTACTTCTTGGCGCCGAGCAAGCCGCCGAGCAGATTGGTCACCGGCGCGAGCGGGCCGCTGCTGCTACCCGAGCCTGTGGCTCCGCCGACCGTGCCTGTCACGGAACTGAGCAGCGCTGTCACCGGGGCCAGAGCACCGCCTGCCGCCGTGCCACCCGTCCCCGTCGAAGCGCCGCCGGTGGCGGTGCCAAGGGCACCGGTCAGGCCAGAGACGAGGCTCGTGACCGGAGCCAGCGGATTGCTGCCCGAGGCGCCGCCCGTGGCACCGCCGAGCCCGCCGGTCAGGCCAGAGACGAGGCTCGTGACCGGGGCCAGCGGGTTGCTGCCCGAGGCGCCGCCCGTGGCACCGCCGAGCGCGCCGGTCAGGCCGGAGACGAGGCTCGTGACCGGGGCCAGCGGGTTGCTGCCCGAGGCGCCGCCGGTGGCACCGCCGAGCGCGCCGGTCAGGCCGGAGACGAGGCTCGTGACCGGGGCCAGCGGGTTGCTGCCCGAGGCGCCGCCGGTGGCACCGCCAAGCGCGCCGGTCAGGCCGGAGACGAGGCTCGTGACCGGGGCCAGCGGATTGCTGCCCGAGGCGCCGCCAGTCGCGCCGCCGAGCGTGCCGGTGAGGCCGGAGACGAGGCTCGTGACCGGGGCCAGCGGGCCGGCGCCCGCGCCACCACCGAGGCCACCGGGCAGCCCGCCAAGGAGCGAGGTGAGCGGGGCGAGCGGGTTGGTGCTCGTCGGGGTACCGTGGACCGCGCCGCCCAGACTGGCCACCGTGTTACCCACGCCCGCCACGATGCCGCCGACGTCGGTGGCCACCGGATTGTTGAGCTGACCGGCGATCTGCGTGCCGACACCGGCCAGGCCGCCGCCGATTTGCGCCAGCAGTCCGGAAACCGGTGTGCCGAGGCCTGTCGTGTTACCGACCGTTTGCGTGGTATTGGTCACGACGTTCGTGATCGGCGTGATGGCCGACGAGAGTGATGTGGTCAGTTGCTGCACCGGGCCGCTCGTGATCGTCTGAGTCAAACCGCTGCCGAGGCTTTGGCCTGCCATCCCTACCGACGTCACGACACCGCCAAGCAGCGTAGTCACGCCATTGACCGGCGTATTGGCAAGCGGGCCGGTTTGCCCGAGGCCGGCGACGGCGCTACCCAGTTGCGTGCCGGCCGTGCCGAGGTCGGTGACCGCACCGCCCACGCTGGCGAGCGTCGGATTGAGCGGATCGCTCACCGAACCTAGCTTGCCGAGACCGTTCGTGAGGCCATTGCCAAGCGTCTGCACAGCGTTGCCGGTCGAGACGGCGGCGCCGGCGAGACCGCTTTGTGTTTGCGTGCTGACCAGCGGCAGTTGCGTGCCGGCCAGCGTGGTGCCCAGATCGCTGACGGTCTTGCCGACTTGCGTCACGACACCCGTGCTCGCAGTGGCGGCCACGGTGCCGATCGGGTTGGTGGCGGCGCTGCTTCCGGTGCCGCCGTTCCCGCTGCCGTCTCCATTGCCGCCGCTTCCGTTCCCACTTCCGCCGCCGCTGCCATTGCCGCCGAGGCCCGAACCGTCGGTCACCGTGCCGGCGCCCGTGCCGCCGCCGCCGCCGGTGCCGGCGCTGGTGCCGCTATCGCCGAGCGAGCCGCTGGTGCCGCCGGAGCCGGAACTCGCGCAGCCGGTCATCGTGACGATCGCGAGCAGGCAGGCGGAAGCGAGAAGATGGCGTTGAATGTTTTTCATGATGATGTCCTCTGGTCTGTATCGTTGGTCAGGCGAGCGCGTCTTGCGCTGCCAATCGGCTGTTCATGCGTTGTGCGATGAGTGCGAACAGGAGCGCGTTGACGATCGCGCTATCGGGGCCCGTCATCGCGTGGGCCGAATGCGTGTGGTCGGCGCGAGCGGCGATGGGCGAATCGGTCGGTGTGGCGGTGGCGCGTACGCCACCGCCTTCTGCACCGCCCCTCCCTGGGCTTGCGCCTCTACGATCGTTCTCGGCAGCAGCGCTGCGCTGCGTTGCCGCGATGCGTTGCTGCCCGCCAGACAGGGCGGCGGGGCGCGGCATCGTTTGATTGGTATTGCCAATGATCATGGTGTCCCCCGGTGATCTTCAGCGTTGCGATGCAGGGATATCCGCAAGAGCTGTGCCAATCGCCAAGGCTGGGTTTGAATAAAACTTCTAGTTTTTCCGGAGGCGGGCTGAAAAGCCTGTATTTACTTGCGTTTCGGAAAACAAGAATCTTTCGGATCGAGAGATCGACCGTCTTCGGAAGGGGCGTGGGGCAGGGTTAACACCACCGAAAAATGAGCGGTTTTCGTCGAAATGCCGTTCCCGTTACGGGGGGTGTTACGGGGAACGTTACGTAACGTTCCCGGCGAGACCGATGTCGGTGTCGTGTAGAAATACGAAGTAAATTGCCAAGCCATGCGACGCTTGAGCGTGCAAGGCGCGCAAAGGGTGGATGCTGGCGTGTCGCGGCGATGGCGAGCCGAATCTCGTTTCTGGGCGAGGCGTGTGTCGGGGGATGTCGGGAGGCGGGGGATGTTGAACGAAGTGCAACGGTGATCAACAGCGACAACACGGGGTGAATCCGTTGAATCAGATGAATCGATATTTAGCGGCGTGCTACAGGTATTGCGCGTGCACGTGTGGCGTGACACCCATCATGGTTTTCCCTCGCGGGCGTTGGATTATCTGGATTTGGAGTATTGTTTGATCCATCGATGTAACGCTTTCTTACATTCTCCAGGGTGATTGGAAGCAAGACTCTAGTTTTTGTTTGCAGGTTTAAATTAGCATCGAAAAAAAGCGTACGCCGCGACAAAAGCGGTATCGACAAGCGTAGAAATATTGGCGTACAACGCAAAAGGGGTTCGCAAGCCTGATCGCGCAACGAATCCGAGGCCGAACTCAAGCATTGATAAGCGATATGGCGCACGTGCGTCGGCGACCGAGAGGCCGTCGATGTTCCGTTGTGTCCGAACGGGCGCTTGGCGCCTTTTTAGTGGGAGCGTGATATGAAACTCGGCAATCGCATTCGACTGTTTGCTCGCGACGAACGCGGGGTCACGGCACTGGAGTACGGCATTCTCGCCGCGATCGTGGCCGTGCTGATCGGTGGCGCGGTTTATACGAACCTGTCAGGGGTATTCACGTCGGTATTTACGAAGATCACGTCGGTCGTGACGAACGTCGGTTCGTGACGTTCCGGTATCGCGACCTGTTTGGTGCCGGCGTGAGTGTGGTGGCACAGGTGTCAAGATTGTGGTTGGTAATATTGGGAAGGACACCGTAATTTTCTGGCGTCCTTCAGGGTGGCGGGCGGCAGTATTCGCGAGGACGCGAATCATGCGGGCAAAGCGAACAGGGGAGGCCGGACGGCAGCGCAGCCTGTCCCGGCAGACAGGGGTCACGGCGCTGGAGTACGGCATTCTGGCCGCCATCGTCGCCCTCTTGGTCGGCGCGACGGTGTTCACCAATTTGACGACCGTGCTCACGAATGTGTTCAGCAACCTCACGTCGGTCGCAACGTCCGCCGTGAATCACTGACGCGAGACGCAACGTGCTCACCTTGCTGTGGCTGTTGTGCCTGCCGATCGTGATCACCGATCTGGTCGCGCGCCGTATCCCGAATGTCTGGCTGTTGGGCGTAGGAGGGCTGGCACTGATCTGGATTGCATGGCGAGCGTGGCATGGCGAGCCTCGGGTCATGTGGGTTCACGGGCTCGGCGCGCTGTTGGGATTGATCGCACTGCTACCTTTTTGGTGGCGCAACGTGATGGCGGCGGGCGATGTCAAGCTTTTCGCGCTGATTGGGCTGGTGGCGGGGTATTCCGCGCTGCTGCCGGTTTGGTGCCTGGCCAGCGTGGCGGCTGGGGGGCATGCGCTGGTGTTGTTGACCTTGCGGTTGAAGTGGCTATCGCGATGGTGCGATGGCCTGAGCGCTTCCACCGCCTGGCAACGCGTTCTGCAGTGGCGAGCCGGACGCATCGGATTGCCCTACGGGGCCTATCTGGCAGCGGCGGCGCTTGTAGTGCGGTAAGTGCGGTCGTAACAAAGGTTGCATTGAGTCAGGCAGCGGCAGGTCGTGCGGGTCTCCACGACACCTGCCACAGGTGAAGACAGGCAATGACGAGTGCGGCGGCAAGCGGCACCGAAATAACGAGAGGCGCGGGCGACGCCGCGCAAATTAGTATGACCAATGCGTCGCCAAACACGGCCACACAGTGCCGTGAGCGACGGGGAGCATCGTCATGAAGCGGTTTGGGGCACGGGCAGGGTCAGGGTTGCGAGGCACGCGCTCGCGTGGCGTCGCCGCGCTGGAATTCATGCTCATCCTGATGATCCTGCTGCCCGCGTTCTATGTTGCCGTCGCGTTCTCCATCACCATTCTTGCCCGGCAGATGCTGACGCAGGCCGCCTCCGAGGCTGGCCGCGCCATGCTGCGCGCCGGCACCATGGCGCAGCGCCAGGGATACGCCACGCAGGCGATCAACACCACGTTGACCTGGCCGTCGGCGTCGGCGGTGAGCACCGGTTTTACGCCCGACGCGACCTACCCGTGTCCGGCGTCGGGCACCAGCGCCAGTTCGCAATGCATCGTTCACGTCACGTTGACGCTGACCCAGCCGATGACCGTCAATTGGCCGGGGCTGGGAGCGCTCGTGCCGCAAAACATTGTCGGGACGGCCGCGATCACGCTCGACACATCGACGTTGGGCGGCAGCTAAATGAGAGACGCGAGCATTACAGGAGAGCGGCGCGCAGGTGCCACGAACATTCGCCCCGAGCGCCCAAATGAGATGTGCGGTTATGCCAGGTTGTCATGCCGTCGGTTCGCCGGCGTCCCGCAAGTTGTGACTGAACGGCCTTCAGGCCCCAAGCCATGAACAAAGCCACCAAGATTCTTGCTGCTGTGTTGGTTGTCGCCGGTGTGTTGCTCGCGCTGTTCGCGCTGCGTCTCGGCACGTCCAACGCGCCGGCGCCGGCCGCGACGCCTTCACCGGTAACCCAGACGCTCACGCAGCGCTATCCGGCCGTGGTGGCGGCCAAGGCGCTCGCGCCGGGCCAACCCATCGACGCAGACGGCGTGAAGCTCGTCTCGTTCGATAGCCAGACCGCGGGCGGCTTCGCCAACCCGGCCGACGTCGTGGGCCGCGTGCCCCTCGTTGCCCTCGCGGCCGGCGTGCCCGTTACGCAAAACGCGCTCGCACGCGGCCTCGCCCTGCAGCTCGCACCGGGCGAGCGGGCCGTGGCCATTCCGGTCTCCGAGACCGTCGGCGTGAGCAACCGCATCCGTCCGGGGGATTACGTCGACGTCTTCTTCACGATGAAAACCAATCGACCGGCGGGACCGGCGATGGGCTTGGTTGATGACACGCAAGCGCGTCTGCTGGCCTCCCGCGTGCGGGTGCTGAGCTATGGCAACGCATCGCTCGACGATGTGTCGCCGCCGCCGGCCACGCCGAGCGTGGCGTCCAGCGTGCAAGCCGCCACGACCACCGCCCCGGCGCCTGCGCAACCGGCCATCAATGCGCAGGCGCCCATGCCGGCGACTGCCGCGGTCGTGGCCGTGCCGGTGGCCGACGTCAACCGGGTGGTGCTTGGCACACAGCAGGGCAAGATCACGCTGGCGCTTCGCAACCCGGGGGACGACGCCAAACCAGACCCGTCGCTGTTCCCGGCGCCACCGCCCGTGCTCGCGGGCAAGGCCGGACTCAAGGCGGACGACAAGTCGGCGCTCGAGACGCCCGAGAACCAGGCCTATGCCGGCATTGCCGCGACGGGGCTGGCGGGTGCACCGACGCGCGCGCCGACGGGGACCCCCCATATGGCGGGTGCACGGGGGAGCGGCGGCGCCACGATCGAAGTCGTTCGCGGCGCGCAGCAAAGCACCGCTGCTTATTGACGCCGCCGATGCCTACAGATTCGACCCGAAACGCTACGCCAGTTCACCCACACAGTGACCGATATCGCCACGCCATGATCAGAAGCCAGGTTCGCACTGCCAGACGACAGACCCGACGCGTGACGGGCATGCTGTTGTGCTTAGCCGCGCTGCTCGCGTGCGCCGCCACAGTGTCGGTGCGTCTGGCCGATGCGGCCGACACCGGCTCGGGCGCCGGATCGCGCTCGCTGACGCTGGGGGTTCACGAGCAACGCGAACTGCAAGTGCCCGGCGCGCTCGAGCGCGTTGCCGTGGCCGATCCGGCGGTGGCGGATGTCGTCGTGCTCAAGGGCTCGGGCGGACGACGCGGCTCGGTGCTGGTCGTCGGCAAGCAGGCGGGCACCACGCAGATCGCCGCGTGGCCGCGTGGCGGCGAACCGGTGCGTTGGGAAGTGCATGTGAAGGGCAGTCTACAGGGCGCCCTGGGCGATACCGGCACGGCCAGCGTGGATGCGCGTGGCGGCGCGGCGCTCATCAAGGGGCATGCGAATACCGTCATCGAGCACAGCGCACTGCAATCGGCGGCGCTCGATGCGGCGGGCAAGGGCGGCGTCGTCGTCGATCGCTCGACGGTCGGGGACACTGGGGTCGTGCAGGTCGACGTGAAGATCGTCGAGATCAATCGCAATATTCTCAATCAGTTGGGGGCGCGCTTCGGCGCGTCGAAAAAGACCGGCTCGGGCACCTTCGGCGTGAGTTCAGCGCTTAACTCCGCCTTCGGCGGCGCGGGTGGGACGAGCGCCGTGCCGAACTTCGGTTCGTTCTTCGGCTCGGTTACCCGCGGCGCGTTCAGCATGGCGGCGGAGATCGATCTGCTGCAATCGAACGGTCTCGGCCGGGTGCTTGCGGCGCCGACCCTGGTGGCCCTCTCTGGCCAGAGCGCGAGCTTCCTGGCGGGTGGCGAGATTCCGGTGCCGCAATCGGGCGGCCTTGGCACCACCACCATCGTCTACAAGCCGTTCGGCGTCGGGCTCACGGTCACGCCGACGATTCTTGCGCCGAACCGCATTGCGCTGAAGGTGGCGCCCGAGGCGTCGGACATCGACTATACGAATGCCATCGTGACCGACTCGACGCAAATTCCTGCCATCACGACACGTCGTGCGGACACGACCGTCGAGTTGGGCGACGGCGAGAGCTTCGTCATCGGCGGCCTGATTTCGCGCACCACCACCGCCGCCGTCGACAAGGTGCCGCTGCTCGGCGACCTGCCGCTCATCGGCGCATTTTTCCGCAATCTGAAGTACAACAGCGCCGAGAAGGAGCTGGTGATCGTCGTCACACCCCATCTGGTTAAGCCGGTGGCGAAAGGGGTGGCGATGCCGTTGCCGGGCGATACGCGCGAGCGTCGCCCGGGCCCCGTGTGGGGCGCCTACTTGATGGGTGTAGCAAGCGACAGCGAACTGCCAGGTTTTTCGAAATAACGTCGATACGGGTACCAAGAGGGTACGGAGCGGCGCAGAGGCGAGAGCCCGGGGCAGGGAAGTCAGGAGTGCATAAATGAACGCACCGACGCGAATACTGGACACCATGACAGAGTTGCATCGCTTCCTCTTTTGCAGCGCGCATGCGGGCCACGGTCAATGGCTCTCGGCGGCGTTGCGCGACGAGGGCGTGGTGTTGCAGGAGGCGGGCCGTCCGGCGCAATTGCAGCAGCGCATTGGCGATCTCGATCCGCAGGTCGTGCTGCTCGATTTCTCCGGCGAACCGACCGGCCATGCCGACGACGCCGCCGACGGCGGCTTCGCCGGTGCCATCGAACTCGCGCACATGCTCAAGCGCGTGGCGCCCAAATTGCCTCTGGTGGCGGTGGGCTCGATGGTGCGGGCCGACGGCATGAAGGCGGCCATTCGCGCCGGGGTCCACGATTTTATCGATATGCACTCGACGCACGAGGAGGCGCTCGAAGTCATTCGCCGGGTGGTCGATCAAACGCCACCGCCCAGTGTCGTCGCGCCTCAACGTCACGGGCGCTTCGTGGTGCTGCTCGGCGCGCGCATCGGTGTGGGGTGCAGCACGCTCGCCGCGCATCTGTCGCAACTCGGGCAGGAGATGGTCGTGGGCGCGCATCCCGACAAGGCGGTCCGGGCGGCGAAGGTGCCGGCGAACAAGGACGATAAGTTCGATGCCTCGCTACTCGGTCATGTGGCGCTGCTCGATCTCGGTTTGCCGTCCGGTGACGGCCTGCTGTATCTCAACACGCAAAGTCAGTTCAGCTTCGCCGAAGCGGTGCAGAATCTGCGTCGCTTCGACGAAACGCTCGTGCATACGGCGGTCTCGCATACGCCAAGCGGCCTTGCGGTGTTGCCGCTGCCGCTCGATCTCGGCGACATGCGTAGCGTGGCGGCGGCCGATGCGCTGGCGCTGACCGACCGTCTGCGGGCGTTCTTCGATCTGATCGTGGCCGACCTCGGCGGCTTCTCGAATCCCGCGTTCGTCGCGAGCCTCGTGCGCGCGGCCGACGAGGTCTGGCTGGTCGTCGACCAGAGCGTGGGCGCGATCGTCTCGCTCGCGTCGATGTTGCGCGATCTCGAAGAGAAGAGCGTAGAGCGCCATCACCTGCAGCTCGTGCTCAATCGCTACGACCCGCGTTACGGCATGGCGGCCGATCAGATCGCCAAGCGCTTCGAGATTCCGCTGCTCGCCACACTGCCCGATCGTCCCTTGGCCATGCTCTCGGCCACCAATCAGGGCAAGCTGATTCTCGATACCGCGCGCGGCGATCCGTACGTGCGCGCGTTGCAACCGCTCGTCGAACGACTGATCAGCGCGCAACATGCGGGGGCGGCAGCACAACGTCATTCGTCGGGCTGGCTGGGCCGATTCATGGGAAAGCACTGATATGACCGACTCCATCGAATTTGCCGACGACAAGCGCGCGTTTGCCAATTCACAGCAGTTTCAGGACATCAAGACGGCAGCGCACGAACACCTGCTCGCGCGGATCGAGGAACTCGGTGCCGAATTCGGGCGCTGGAGCCGCAGCGCGATTCAGCAGTTCGTCGATCTGGAGATGGACGGCTTCGTGCGACTGCGCCGCATCCCGATCAACGAATCGGAATTGCGCCAGATTTCCGATGCGCTCACGAAAGAGCTGGCCGGCTTCGGACCCATCGAGGATCTGCTCGCGGATCCTGCGGTGGAAGACATTCTGATCAACGGGTACAACGACGTGTATGTGTCGCGCGAGGGTGTGCTTGCGCGTGAAGCGTTGCGCTTTTCGGACAATCAGCATCTGCTGCGCATCGTGCGACGCATTCTTGCTCCCATCGGGCGCCGTCTCGACGAGTCGAACCCTATGGTCGACGCGCGCCTGCCCGACGGTGGGCGCCTGAACGTCGTGATCGAGCCGTTGGCCGTCGACGGGCCGGTGGTCTCGATTCGCAAGTTTCGCAAGGATCCGCTCAAGCCGTCCGACCTGCTCGCGCTCGGCAGCTTCAACGAAGAGATTTACGCGCTGCTCGACGCGGCAGTGCGCTCACGCTGCAACATTCTTGTCTCCGGCGGGACCAGCTCGGGCAAGACGTCGTTACTCAACGCGCTGGCCAGTTTCATTCCGGCTAACGAGCGCGTGGTGACGGTCGAGGATACGGCCGAACTCTCGCTCAACCACCCGCATGTGGTGCGGCTCGAATCGCGTCAGGGCGGCTTCGACGGCGCGGGCGAGGTGTCGATTCGCGATCTGATTCGCAACAGTTTGCGCATGCGTCCCGACCGCATCATCGTGGGCGAAGTGCGCGGGTCCGAAGTGCTGGAAATGATGCAGGCGATGAACACCGGCCACGAAGGCTCGATGGCGACGATCCACGCCAACTCGCCGCGTGAATGCCTCTATCGCCTGGAGATGCTGGCGGGCTTCGCCGGGTTTCAGGGCAGCGAGAGCAGCCTGCGCCGGCAGATCACGAGCGCGCTCGATTTCATCGTGCAGATCGGCCGTCTGTCGAGCGGGCGCCGACGCATTCTGTCGATTACCGAGGTGACCGGGGTGTCGGATACGGTGATTTCGACGCAGGAGCTGTACCGTCACGAATCGGTCGTGGGGCCCGACGGCGAAGAGAAGGATCGTTGGGTCTCGCTCGGCCTTCAGCCGCACTCGCCGAAATTGCAGCGGTTCAAGGAGCAGACGCGCCATGCGGCGGCCGCCGCAGCAGCGCAATCGCAAAGCAACACGCCGCCGGATTCGGGCGGCGGTGGTGGCTTCTTCGGACGCCGTCGATGAATGCCATCGTGCTGTGGGTCATTGGCATCGCCCTGCTGCTGATCGCCGCAGGGTTGGAGCTATGGCGCCGCACGCACCAGCGCGTGAGAGCGCAGGCGACGCGCGCGTTTCTTGAACGGCAGCTCGCCCAGAGCGCGCCGCGGTTCGCGGCGAGCGAGAGCGACGCCGCGCGCGCGCCGCGTCGCAAGTCGTTGCCGTGGGAGTTTTTCTTCGAGCGCGCGGGCGTGCAGACCGATCCGATGTTCTACACGATGCTGGTCGCGCCCGGCCTGCTGCTGGTGATGCTGTTCTGGATGTGGCACGGGCCGCTCTCGGCCATCGTCGTACTGTTGATGTACGCGGTCGGCACGGTACTGCGCTACTGGTTCAAGGCGGCGCGCCGGCATCGCAATATCGTGCGGCAGTTGCCGATCTTTCTCGACGGCATGGTGCGGATGCTGACCGTCGGCAATAGCCTGCCGGCCGCGTTCCAGACCGCCGCGGGCAATGCCGACATGCCGCTGCGCGAGCTGCTCGACCGTGCCGTGCGACAGGTGCAGGCAGGTGTGGATCTCGACGTTGCGCTCAAGCAGATCGCACGTGTCTATCACGTCGAAGAGATTTATCTGTTCGCGTCGGTGGTCGACCTCTCCACCCGGTTCGGGGGACGCGCCGACCAGATCCTGTCGCGCATGGCGGGCTTCATGCGCGATCGCGAGCAGGCGCAAGCGGAACTGTACGCGTTGTCGTCCGAGACACGGCTATCGGCATGGGTGCTGGCTGCGCTTCCGATCATCGTCAGTGCCGTGCTGATGTTGCTCAATCCGAGATTCTTCGAGCCGATGTTCCAGGAGGCGTCCGGTCAGCGGCTGCTCGCGATCGGCCTGGGACTGGAAGTCTTCGGCGGCTTCCTGTTGTACCGGCTCGCCAAGTCGCTGTGAGCGAGAGGGACTGACCGATATGCGCCTCGCCAACTCGCACCTGTGGATGATGCTGGGCCTGTTGATGGTCGCGGCCGGGCTGTTGCTGGCGGCGTCGGCGTTGCTGTTGCGTGCGATGCGTCAGGGACGCAGTGAGCGGATGATCGATCAGGTGCTGGCTAGCCGCCAGCAACAGGCGCTGGCGGCACTGCGTGAGGCGAGTACGCCGGGCGGGCGTCAAGCGGGGCCTGACGACGACACGCTGGCGACCCATGAGGGCCGACGGCGCGGCTGGCGCGCGTTGTTCGACCGTGCCGCGGCGCTGGGCAAGCAGTGGTCGGAAACGCGGCTGGGTCAGCATCTGATTGCCGCCGAGGATCGCCTGCTGCTCGCGCAATGCGGCTACGACAGCGTGCGGGCCAAGTCGCTGTTCCTGTTCACACGGGTGGCGCTCGCGGCGGTGTTGCCGCTGCTCATCTGGTTGTGGTTCCCGGGCAGCGGGGGTGTTGGCACGATGCTGCGCCTGATCGGTGCGGCCGGAGCCGGACTGCTCATGCCGAAGTTCTACGTGCAACGCAAGGCGACCCAGCGCCGTCGCGAACTGATCGAGGAGCTGCCATTGCTCATCGACTTGCTGCGGTTGCTGCAGGGGGTGGGCCTGTCGATGGATCAGAGCCTGTATGTGCTGGTGTCGGATTTTCGCGAAGTGCTGCCGATCCTGTCCAAGGAATTCGACAACGCCAATCGTCAGCACGCTTCCGGGCGTGGTCGCGAGGCGTCGCTGGGCCGCTTGCGCGAGGTCTACGACAACGACGATTTGCGCGCGCTGGTGCGGCTCATCGTGCAGGTCGAGCAGCATGGCGGGGCGGTGCAGGAGCCGCTGCAACAGTTCAGCGATCGCTTGCGCGAACAGCGCCGGCAGACGATGAAAGAGCGCATCGGCAAACTCACGGTGAAGATGACGCTGGCGATGATGCTGACCCTGTTACCCGCGCTGATGCTGGTGGTGGCGGGGCCGGCGATCCTGTCGCTAACGAAATCGATGGAGGCTATGCGGTGACCCGACGAATTCAGACACGACGCCTTGCCCGGGCCGCTGCCGCGACCCGCGTCCCACCGCCACCGCGCGCCCGTCGCGCGATGGCCGGCTCGCTGATGGCCGTGCTGTGCGCGGCGGCGCTTGCCGGGTGCAGCGGGCCGCGTATCGGCGGCTACGGTGCGCCGTCGGCGGCGGCGCTCATGCAGGCCGAGCAGAACGACGAGGCCATGGCCAAGGCGGCCAAGCCCGACACACGCGGGTTGTATCTGTCGATGATTCGCCAGATGCAGGAGCAGGGCGCGTATTTTGCGTCGCTGGCGCATATCGACGAATTTCGGATGCAATACGGCGCGGCGCCGGACATCGACATTCTCCGGGCCGATGCCTTGCGTGAGACGGGGCAGCCCAACGCCGCAGAGCAAGCCTACCGCCCGTTGCTGATCGGGAGCGAAGCGGCGGCGGCGTGGCACGGCATGGGGCTGGTGGAAGCGCAACGCAAGGATTACGCGGCGGCGGCGCGGGCGCTGCACGAGGCCGTGACGCGCGCGCCTACGCAGGCGTTCTACCTGAGCGATCTCGGTTTTGCGCTGTTGCGCAGCGGCGATACGGGGGCGGCTCGGGTTCCGCTCGCTCAGGCGGCCGAGCTGCGGCCTGACAGCCGCAAGGTGTTGAGCAATCTGGCGGTGTATCTCGTGGTGACGGGCGAGCGCTCGCGGGCCGATGAGGTGATGACGCGCGCCGACATGCCTCAGGCGACGCGCGACGCCATCGACAAACTGGCCGCCGACATCCGCGCCGAGGGACAGGCGCGCCGGGCGGCTGCCGATGCAGCGGCGGCACGCGCCGCCGCGCAGGCCGCGGCATCGATTCCGGCACCGCTGGCGCAGGCCCGGCTTGCACGTGCCGCGGTGGCGGCCGATACCACCGATGGCACCGATGGCACCCGCAGCGACATGCCGATGTCGCTGATGGACCGTTTCAGCCGCTCGCAGTGATGCGGTGGCTTCCGCCTTCATGCATGGCCCAGGGCGCACGACGAGAATCACGCAATATCAGGGAGACGGGATGATGGCAGGTCAGAAACCACACGGAACATCGGGCGCCTGGCCGCGGCGGGTGGCGCAGCTCGTTGCCGCCGTGCTCACGCTTTGGGCGGGCGCGGTCGCGGCGCAACTCAATGCGCCGATCACGGGATCGATGGGCGGCGCTGACGTACGCAATGTCGCCGCGCCGGCACCGGCTGTCTCGGCAACCCCCGCAGCGCAAACGGCGGCAGCGCCTGCAGAACAAGCGAGGCGCGTGCCGCGCAACGTTGTTCGGCGCGATACGGCACTGCGTGTCGGCGAGCATGCCCGCGACGGAATGCTCGGCGACGAAACCGAAGCGTTGCTCGCGCTGCAGGCGGGCAACCTGGCCGCCGGGCCGGGGCTGCCGATGCTCGGCTCAACGGCGTCGCGTGCCTACAAGCGCTATCTGGATAGCTTCACGTATCCGATTCCTCAGTTCTATCCGGCGATCGTCCAGGGCGATACGGGGACCGGCAACAATGGCGGGGGCAGCGCGGGCGCTGCGCCTGCCACAGCGGGGGCTGGCGCGAGCCAGTAACGTGTCATGACTGTGCGTGCGCGTTTGCGCCGAACGAATCGTATGGCCTCGTCACGTGGGGCGCAGCGGGGATCGGTTCCGATTCTTGCCTTCGTCTTCGTGATCGTGGCGCTGATTCTGGCGTTCGCCATCGATGTGGGCTATGCGTTCATGCAACGACGCGATCTGCAGCGCGCGGCCGACATGGCCGCGCTCGCCGGTGCGCAGACGCTGCCGGGATGCGCCAACGCCACGTCGTATGCGAGCGTCGCACAGGCCAACGTGACATCGAACATGGGCAGCAGCGTCACCGGCTTGCAGGTGACGACGTCGTGCGGCATCTGGACATCGCCGTCGGCCTCGGCGACCGGGCCGGGCACGTTCGTCGCGACCAATGCCGGCAATGCGGCGAGTGGAAATGCAGTGTCGGTGAAGTTGTCGTTGGGGGTGCCGTCCTTCTTCCAGCTCGCCGGCACCCGAACGATCACCGCCACCGCGATTGCACGCAAGGCGCCAGCGGTGGTGACGTTCACGGTCGACTCGGGACTGCTGGCGCTTAATACGAGCAACTCGGTGCTCGCGCCGCTGCTTCAGTCGGTCGGCATCTCGCCAACGCTCTACGTCGCCGCAGCACAGCAGCTAGTCGGCGTCAATATCACGCCGCAGGGATTGTTGCAGGCGCTTGGGGTTCCGGTGACCGGCGATGTCAGCGTGGCGTCGCTTTCGGGCGTGGCCGCGGTGAAGAACCTGACCGTCGGGCAATTGCTGAGTGCGACGAATATCGCGCTGGCAACGCAGAACGGTGCGCTCTCGGCGTCGGTCACGGCGATGAACAATCTCATCAATGTGTTCGCGGGCAGCCCGGTGCTGAATCTGCCGATCAACTTGCTGGGCACGGCGACGACGCCCGGCCTCATCGCCAACATCGACGCGGCGGGGGTGAGCGCAGCGAACGCGCTCACGGCCAATATCGGTGTCGCCGATCTGATTTCCGCAGCCGTCGTCGGCGCTAACGGCAGCAACGCCGTGGCGATTCCGTCGCTACCGATTCTGGGCGGTACGGTGTCGGTCGTGGCTCGGGTCATCTCGCCGCCACAGGTTGGCGTGGGCGGTGTCGGGGCGACAGCGACGACCGCGCAATTGCGGCTGTTCGTGACTGTGAACTCGTCTGCAGGTACGCTGGGTGGGCTGCTCAATGGGCTGGGGACGCAGTTGAATTTGCCGCTCGTGCTGGAGGCGGCACAGTCGACAGCGACAGTGACGGCCTTGCAATGCGGTGCGACCCCTTCCGCGACTCTCCAAATCAATTCCGGGCTGGTGAATGCCTGTGTGGGTGGCACGGCCAGCGGCGTGAACATCGCAAACGATGCTGCGAGCTGCACCACCCTCATGACGCAGCGCACGAACATTGCGACGTTGCTGGGATTGATTAACGTGGGTGGAAACGTCAACCTCTCGCTCGTGACCAATTCGCCCGCGCCGCTGACGTTTACCGGACCGTTTCCACAAACCGTCGGGCCGGTCGGCTCGAGCGTGAATCTGAGCCAGATCGTCAGCGCGTTGGTCACTGGCCTGTCGCTCGACGTGAGTGCGTCTGGGGCGGCGTCATCCAATACGATCGGTACGGGTCTCGTTGGCAGCGTGCCAACAGCGGCCGTGGGCGCCACCGTCTCGACGGTCAACCTGTTTCTCAGTACTGCCGCCGCAGGGCTCACCACCACGACCAATGCGCTCGGCACCACGTTGGGTGGCGTCGCCACCCTCAACCTGCCCCAAGTGGTCGGTGGCGTGGACGGCCTCATCACTGGGCTGGTCAATACGCTTGGCTCAATCGTGAACGGTTTGCTGGGCGGCTTTTCGGATCTGGTGTGCAATCTGTCGGGCAGCGGGGCAAATCAGTGCCGCGTCAATGCCGTGTCGGGGTCGATCGGTAGCGCCGACGTCTCGCCCGTGCTCGGCAGTGTGGTCTATACCTTGCTCAATCCGCTGCTAGGGCCACTGAGCACGCTACTCAACACGTTACTCACGTCGCTCGGCATCACGCTCGGTACCACCACGGTGACAGTCGACAGCATCAACTGCCAGAACGGACTCGTCCAACTCGTCTATTAGCGAAGCGGCACGATCGCGCAAGCGAACCGGAACAGGAGCGGAACAGCGAGGCCCCACAGCGGGCGACGGATATCAGGACTGAAATTCACCATGACGGGCGCCTGGCGCGACCGGCAACCAGCGGACAAGCATGAAAAGCAAGCCAGTACGTGAAGATCTCGATGTGTACGTGTGGGAGGGCAAGTCGGACATTGCCGACCGCGTCGCGCATTGCCTCGCGAGCTTCGACATGGAAGTCATTCGTGCCGACGGCGTCGACCTCTCGCGCGAGCGCACCAAGGCGCGTCCATCCATCGCCGTGGTCAGCGTGTCGGTGATCGAAGGCGCATCGACCAATGCCCAGGAGTGGCAGTTGGGCCACGGCATGCCTGTCATCTGGGTCGCGACCACGCCGCGCGAGAACGATCCGCGCGTCTATCCGCCCGAGTACAGCAATATCCTCACGCTCGACTTCTCCGGCGCGGAATTGCGCACGCTCATCTTCAAACTCTCGGGCGCCATCGCGGAAGCCGACCGCGCCCCCGCGCCGGTGGACCCGCTGGTTGCGCAGTCGAGCGCCATGCTGGGCTTGCTCGCGGAGGTCGACGCCTTCGCCGATTGTGATTCGAACGTGCTCATTCACGGCGAGACCGGGGTGGGCAAAGAGCGCATCGCGCGCCTGCTGCACGACAAGCAAAGTCATTACGGGCAAGGCCCCTTCGTGGCCGTGAACTGCGGTGCGATTCCCGATGGCCTGTTCGAGTCGCATTTCTTCGGCCACGCCAAAGGTGCGTTTACGGGGGCGCTCTATTCGCACAAAGGCTATTTCGAGCAGGCCAACGACGGCACGCTCTTCCTCGACGAAATCGGCGATCTGCCGTTGTATCAGCAGGTCAAGCTGTTGCGGGTGCTGGAGGACAGCGCGGTGACGCGTCTGGGGTCGGCGCAACCCGTGAAGCTCGACTTTCGGCTCGTGGCGGCGACCAATAAGCACCTCAAGACGATGGTGCGCGATGAACTGTTCCGTGCCGACCTGTTCTACCGTCTCGCCGTGATCGAGTTGCATATCCCGAGCCTCGAGGAGCGCGGCCCCGTCGACAAGCTCGCCGTTTTCACGGCCTATCTCGGCAAGGTCGTCGGCGACAGCGAGGTCGGCGCGCAAGTGCCGCCGTGGCTGCGCGAACTGGTCGAGGGCGGGGTGTTTCCCGGCAACGTGCGTGAAATGCGCAACATCGCCGAGCGTGTCGGCATCATCTATCGGCAATTGGGGGGCTGGGACGAGCGGCGCATCCGCCCGATTTTCGACGCGCTTTCCATGGGCACCCCCTCACGCAGTGATGACGGCGCACGAGGCGCGGTGCTCACCGATCGCGCCCGTTGGGATGCCACCGAACGCGCACGCATCGTCGCGTCGCTCGACGCCAACGGCTGGCGACGCCAGGACACCGCCAATGCCCTGGGCATCAGCCGCAAGGTGCTGTGGGAAAAAATGCGCAAGTATCAGATCGTTGGCAACGATTCGGAACTGGCCGGCGAGTTCGAGGCGGGCACCGGTAGCGATCGCTAGTGCGCCGTGACCGGACGGCATTCGGCGCGCCTGGTTGGCAAACCGAAGGAAACGACTGAAAAGCCAGCGGCGGTCCGAGAGATGCCATCCGCCCCTCGCCATGGGATCGTGCCCCGATATCGCCGCGTGTTGCGTGGGCAATTCCTCGATTCGTCCCTAAATGACGGGATTTGTCTGACATCGAAGTTCCGTCCAGGAGAACTCGCACGGTGTGTGGAGTTGCGCGGTATCAACAGATGAATTCAGGCGGGCACAATAACGCATTCGGCGCTTGGAAGCGGGCGCGTCAATGGATAGAATTGGCGGCTATTGCGGGCGTGCGGTTATCATTCCACAAATACGCAGGTCTCAGATCCTCGGGGCGGAGTCCGGAGGGGGCGAACGAATGCGGCGAACAAGGATCGTGAAACGGTCCGGTCGATAAGAGGAAAACAGATCAGATGAAAATCAGTGATTGCCGGGGGCGGTATTGGTTGGGCGTGGGGGTGGCATGCCTGGCAGCCTGGGGAACGCCAGCGGGGGCGGCGGACGCAGTGAAGGACGTGACGGGCGCATCGCCTGCCCAACTTGCGGCGCCGACAGTGCCTGCGCAGTCGGCCAACGCGCCGGCGGCGGCCTCGGGGACGATCCAGGAACTGCGCGATCGCATTCAGAACAAGGAAGTCTCCGAACTTCGCACAACTTACAACGGCCGCTATGGCGCGAGCCTGTTGTTCTATCCGCAGACGCTGGGCTATTACGTCGCACTGTTCCATGAGGGCCAGTTCTGGCGCGTCGTGAAGCTCGGCAACGAGAAGAAGGCGGAAGCACTTTATGGCGACTTCGTGCGCCAGACGCAGGTGCTCGCCGACGTCGAAATCCGTCGCATCAAGCTCGAAGCGCAAAAGGCGCTGATGGAGCGCCAGCTCGCCGCGAGTGAAGCGCGCCTGAACGCGGTGCAGAACGACCTGACGATTCAACGCCAGCAGGAACAGGCGCTGGCCGAGAACCAGCAGGCAGTGCGCGAACAGGCCTCGGCACTGGAAACCGAACGTACCGCAGCGCGTCTGCGCCTGAACGACCTGCAAGGCCAGATCCGCTCGCTTGAAGCCGAGCAGAACAGTGCCGATTCGAGCCTCGTGCGCTCGGTCAAGAGCCCCGCCCATCGCGGCAAGGCAACGCGTCATCGTTAAGGCGATGACCTGCCGGACATCGTTCGGTCGACGGCTCAAATGCTGGGAAAACCGCCTTCGGGCGGTTTTTTTATGGGCCGCCGCGCCAGCGCTTCGCCGCCGGCGGCGGTGTCGTGCGTGGTGCACCGGTACACGCAATTGGCGGAGCTGTCGACTCGTGAATGCGCATGCCGGGCATATGTCGCGCATTTGCAACTCGAAACGCGGCGCCGCTCGCCCAATCCCAGGGTGCGCCGGGGTGGCAAAACCCTTGTCGCGCCGCACTGGTCACGGCGCACGGCTCGAATTATCCTAGCGTAGCCTGCCATGTCAGACGTCCGGCACTCAGCACCTGTCCGGACTGGCGAGGGAACCGGCGCCCAGTTAGAATAGCGCCCATTTTGTGCAGCGCAATAAAGCGATTACCCAAACCTTATGACGCAAAACATACGACACGGGCAGCGCCCTCAGGCTTTGCCCGCGCTCATGGTGGCGGCCATCGGCGTGGTCTTCGGCGATATCGGCACCAGTCCGCTCTATGCGCTCAAGGAATGTTTCGATCCGCAACACGGCATTCCGTTTACCCAGCAAGCTGTGTTCGGCATCATCTCGCTGCTGTTCTGGGCCCTGGTGATTGTCGTTTCCTTGAAGTATGTGCTGTTCGTGATGCGCGCGGACAACCGCGGCGAGGGCGGCGTGCTCGCGCTCATGGCGCTCAGCCTGCGCAGCGTGCGGAGCGGCAGCCGATGGGCGGCGGTGCTGATGATGCTGGGCATGTTCGGCGCCTGTATGTTCTATGGCGATGCGGTCATCACGCCGGCCATTTCCGTGCTGTCGGCGGTCGAGGGGCTAGAGATTGCCGCCCCGTCGCTCGCGCGCTTCGTGCTGCCGATCACCATCGTCATCCTGATCGTTCTGTTCTGGATGCAGAAGTCAGGCACGGCCAAGGTCGGACGCCTTTTCGGCCCGGTCATGGTCATCTGGTTTGTGATTCTCGGCGTGCTCGGCGTGTACAACATCATCGCCGCGCCCGAGATCGTTCAGGCGATCAACCCGTATTACGGCATCCGCTTCATCCATACGCACG
The DNA here is from genome assembly GCF_026802345.1 of Pandoraea sp. XJJ-1. NCBI lineage: Bacteria > Pseudomonadati > Pseudomonadota > Betaproteobacteria > Burkholderiales > Burkholderiaceae > Pandoraea > Pandoraea sp. XJJ-1. The sequence goes on along the minus strand of NZ_CP113827.1, from coordinate 2,991,968 downwards.
CCCTGCAAGCCTATATCGTGCTCGGCTCGGTGTTCCTGGTGTTGACCGGGGCCGAGGCGCTCTATGCGGACATGGGGCATTTCGGCATTCGGCCCATCCGATTTGCGTGGTCGCTCCTCGTGTTCCCGGCGTTGACACTGAATTACTTCGGCCAGGGGGCATTGCTGCTGACGACGCCAAAGGCCATCGAAAACCCGTTCTTCCTGATGGCCCCGGACTGGGCGCTGGTGCCGTTGGTGATGGTGGCAACGGCGGCGACCGTGATCGCTTCGCAGGCGGTGATTTCCGGCGCATTCTCGCTGACCAGTCAGGCCATTCAGCTCGGCTATGTCCCGCGTATGAAGATCCTGCATACGTCAGATCGCGAAATCGGCCAGATCTACATGCCGGTGATCAACTGGGCGCTGTTGCTGGTGATCATCTGGATCGTGCTGGCCTTCAAGTCGTCGAGCAATCTCGCGGCCGCGTACGGTATTGCCGTGACCACGACGATGGTCATCACGACCATTCTGGCGTGCGTCGTCATGGTCAAGGTCTGGAACTGGAACAAGTTCCTGGTGGCGTTGATCATCACCGGCTTCCTCGTGGTTGACTTCGCCTTCTTCGGCGCGAACCTGATCAAGGTGGAAGAGGGCGGATGGCTGCCGCTAGCGCTGGGGGCTTTCCTGTTCTTCATGCTGATGACCTGGCACAAGGGGCGCCAATTGCTGCGTGAGCGCACGGCCGCCGACGGGATTCCGCTCGCGCCGTTCTTGCAGGGGTTGCTCGCGCATCCGCCGCATCGCGTGGCGGGCACCGCCATCTACCTGACGGGCGGCAACACGCAAGTGCCGGTGAGCTTGCTGCACAACCTCAAGCACAACCGCATCCTGCACGAGCGCACGATCTTCCTTACCTTCCGCACGGTCGATGTGCCGTATGTCGAAGATCTCAATCGCATCGAGGTCCAGGATCACTCCGGCGGCTTGTTCAGCGTAGTCGCAACGTTCGGTTTCAACGAGACGCCCGACGTCAAGGAAGTCCTGAATTTGCTCGAGGGCAAGACGGACATGCACTTCGAGCTGATGGACACGTCGTTCTTCCTCGCGCGCGAGACGGTGGTGCCGACCAAGTTGCCGGGCATGTCGATCTGGCGCGAACGTCTGTTCGCATGGATGCACCAGAACGCCGCCAAGCCGACCGACTTCTTCAGCATTCCCGCGAACCGCGTGGTCGAACTGGGGACCAAGATCGAAATCTGACGGCGAGTCCCGTGCCCTGAGGGGCCGGGCACGCTGCGCCGTTTGACATGGCCGTGCGTGAACTCGATGCAACGAACCCCCAAGGATTGGCGAGGCCGCCAGCCCTTGGGGGTTTGGCGTTTTGGCGGACCGAAAAAAAGCCCGCCTTCCGGAGAGGGCGGGCCGGTCGCAACGAGACGGGACGCGGCGCGAGGTAACGCTTGCGCGTGCGTCGGACTCGTGAGCGCTGGGGCTCGACTTAGCGCTTGAGCTTGGCGAACGCGGCTGCCATGGCGTTCACCGTCTCCGGTTCACGCTGACGTTGACCGCCGCCGCCACGTTGGCCGCCGCCATTGCCACCGTTGCCGCTGCGTGCGCCACCGCCGCTACTGCTCGGACGATCGGTCGCCCCCGCCACCGGCAGGTCGTCGTTCAGGCGCATCGTGAGCGAGATGCGCTGGCGGCGCGGATCGACTTCGAGCACTTTCACCTTCACGATGTCGCCGGCCTTCACGACCTCGTGCGGATCCTTGATGAACTTCGTCGACATCGCCGAGACGTGCACCAGGCCGTCCTGATGCACGCCAATGTCGATGAACGCACCGAAGGCCGCCACGTTTGTCACCACGCCTTCGAGCTGCATGCCCGGCTTGAGGTCGGTGAGCTTTTCGACCCCCTCCTGGAACGTCGCCGTCTTGAACTCCGGTCGCGGATCGCGGCCCGGCTTCTCGAGTTCGGTCAGGATATCCTTGACGGTTGGCAGACCGAAACGCTCGTCGACGAATTCGGTCGCCGAGACACTGCGCACGATCGAGCCGTTGCCCATCACGTCGCCAATGCTCTTCTTGATCTTCGCCAGAATGCGTTCGACGACCGGATACGCTTCCGGGTGGACCGACGACCGATCCAGCGGATTGTCGCCGCCGGTCACGCGCAGGAAGCCGGCGGCCTGCTCGAAGGTCTTGTCGCCCAGGCGCGGCACTTTCTTGAGCGCTTCGCGATTCGGGAACGGGCCGTTGCTGTCGCGGAAGTCCACGATGTTCTTTGCAAGCGTGCCGTTCAGGCCCGAGACGCGTGCGAGCAGCGGTGCCGAAGCGGTATTGACGTCCACGCCCACGGCGTTCACACAGTCTTCGACCACGGCGTCGAGCATGCGCGCCAGCTCGCGCTGGTTCACGTCATGCTGATACTGGCCCACGCCGATGGCCTTCGGCTCGATCTTGACGAGTTCGGCCAGCGGATCTTGCAAGCGGCGGGCGATCGACACCGCGCCGCGCAGCGACACGTCGAGGTCGGGGAATTCCTTCGCAGCGAATTCCGACGCCGAGTACACCGAGGCCCCGGCTTCCGAGACCACGATTTTCTGAAGCTTGAGCTCGGGATGGCGCTTGATCAACTCCAGCGCAAGCTTGTCCGTCTCGCGCGAGGCCGTACCGTTGCCGATACTCACGAGTTCCGCCCCGGTGGCAGCGGCGATCTTGGCGAGTCGCGAGAGCGAGCCGTCCCAATCGCGGCGCGGTTCGTGCGGGTAGATGGTGTCGGTGCCCAGCACCTTGCCGGTGCGATCGACCACGGCCACCTTCACGCCGGTCCGCAGGCCCGGGTCCAGACCGATCACGCCCTTCTGACCGGCCGGCGCGGCGAGCAACAGCGCCTTGAGGTTGCGAGCGAACACGCGAATGGCTTCGCTCTCGGCACTCTCGCGAATTTGCGTGAGCAGTTCCGATTCGAGATGCGGCTGCACCTTTACGCGCCAGCACCAACGGCAGACATCGCCTAGCCACTTGTCGGCGGCGCGGTTCTGCTGGCGAATGCCGAAGTGCCCGGCAATCACGCCTTCGCACGGATGCGGGATTTGCGTGTCGAGTTCCTCGCCAAGGCCCAGCTTGACCATCAGAATGCCGAGGTTACGGCCGCGGAAGAGGGCCAGTGCGCGATGTGACGGCACGGCGGCGATCGGCTCGGCGTAGTCGTAATAGTCGCGGAATTTCTCGCCTTCCTCGCTTTCCTTGCCCTCGACGACCTTCGACGACACGACGCCCTGATGCCACAGATAGTCGCGCAGCTTGCCGAGCAACTCGGCCGTTTCGCCGAATTGTTCTGACAGGATGTCGCGGGCGCCGTCGAGCGCAGCCTTGACGTCCGCTACGCCTTTTTCGGCATCGACGAACTTTGCCGCCTCGGCCTGCGGGTCGAGTGTCGGGTCGGCAAGCAAGGCCTGCGCGAGCGGTTCGAGGCCGGCTTCGCGGGCGATTTGCGCGCGCGTGCGCCGCTTTTGCTTGTACGGGAGATAGAGGTCTTCGAGCGTCTGCTTCGTGTCGGCCGCCTCGATGGCGGTGCGCAGCTCGTCGGTCAGCTTGCCTTGCTCGTCGATGTTCGCGAGGATCGCCGCGCGGCGCTCTTCCAGCTCGCGAAGATAAAGCAGGCGTTCTTCGAGCGTACGCAACTGCGTGTCATCGAGGTTATCGGTGACTTCCTTGCGGTAGCGAGCGATGAAGGGCACGGTGGCGCCTTCGTCGAGCAGTTGCACGGCGGCGGCCACCTGACGCGGCTGCACGTTGAGTTCGTCGGCGATGCGTTGAACGATCTGAAGGGCTACGTTTTGCGTCATGAGTGTTGCGAGTTACCCAAGTGCCAGGAGCGGGGCATTTTGCCATAAACCGCGGGCGCGTCCGGGCAGGCAATGTTAAAATTTGGCATCACTCTGCTCAACCTCATGATTTCCTTCGCAAAATTGTTTTCGCGCCAGTCTTTGTGTCGCCATGCCGCGGTGGGCGCGTTCGGCATCGTGACGGCGGCCGCCGTCGTGCCGGGCACGTCGTTCGCGCAGGGGCTCTCGGCGACCGAGGCCGCAGGACGCACGACCGAACAGCTTCGCGTGCCGAAGGTGCCGTTCGATGCCACGGCCGATCGCACACCGTCGCCGGCCAGTGCGGCGAGTGCCGCCATCGCCGAAGATGACAAGCCGGTCGCGTACGACGACGCGCTCGATCTGCACCCCGCTGATGACGACTTCGCCGGCCGCCGTGCGGTGCTCGATCGGCAGCGCGCCTGGATCGACTATCGCTTCGAACAGGCGAAGTACGAGTGTGCGTCGAAGTTCTTCGTGAATTACTGCATCGACAACGCGCGTGACGATCAACGCGCGGCCCTCAAGGCCGTTCGCAGCCAACGGCTGGTGCTGGAAGACCAGGAGCGCAAGGCGCGGGCGCAGGAGCGTGACGAGCGTCTGGCGGAGAAGCGGGCGCAAACGGCGGCCGAAGCGCCGCAGCGCGCGGCGGAGCGTGCGCAGAACGTATCCAATTACCAGACCAAGCAGGCCGAGTATCAGCAGCGTGTGACCGAGCGCACAGGACAGGCGCCGCAGCGTGCCGCCAACGCCGAGCAGTACAATGCCAAGCAGTCCGGGCAGCAGCAGAAGCTCGACGACGCGAAGGCGACGGCAGCGCAAAAAGCGGCTGAGCGCGAAGACAACGTGCGCAAGTTCAATCAGAAGCAGCAGGACGCCATCGAGCGCCAGAAGAAGTCGGATGCGCGCCGCAACGAGTCGCAATCGGGCAGTTCGCCGGCACAGAAGCCGTTGCCGGGGCAGTGAACGCCAGCCCCGGAATCTTTTGAGAGTCGCAGGAGAGTGAGCACGATGCAGCAGGATCTTCACTCCGTCGGGCGCCGCATCATCGAGTTGCAGATCGAACACCGCGATCTCGACTTCCTGATCGACAAGTTGCTGACGGAACCGGCGTACGACGAACTCCGGGTCACACGGCTCAAGAAGCGCCGTTTGAAAATCAAGGACACGATCACCCTGCTGCAAGTGCAGCAAATGCCGGACCAGCCCGCCTGAGCGGGCGTCCCACGCAACGTTTGCGACACGCGTCCGACCGTCGGCGCGATTGCTTTTTTCATTGCCGGCGTCGCGAATCCACTCGATGCGATGCGCGGCACCTTTGAGTTTTCCTGCCGTTTTGACCGATTCCGCCGCCTCCAGCGATTTCCCTGACATCTCCCCGAGCCCCGCCGAGACGCCCACGTTCTATGGACTCAAGCCGCTTGCCGCCAAGCGCGAGCGCGAGTTGCAAGAGATCTTCGGCGACGGCGGGATGCTGGCGCGCACGATCGACGGTTATCGCTCGCGTGAACCGCAGACCGAGATGGCGCGCGCCGTGGCCGCCGCAATGGACACGCACGACACGCTGATTGCCGAGGCCGGTACCGGCACCGGCAAGACCTACGCGTATCTCGTGCCCGCCATGCTGTGGGGCGGCAAGACAATCATCTCGACCGGCACCAAGCACTTGCAGGATCAGATTTTCGCGCGCGACATTCCCACGGTGCGCAAGGCGCTCGCGGTGCCGGTGACGGTGGCCATGCTCAAAGGGCGCGCGAATTACCTCTGTCATTACTATCTCGAGCGCGCCCAGCAGGAAGGACGCTTCGCGTCACGTCATGAAGCGGCCCAGTTGCGCGAGATCACGACGTTCGCGCAAATCACGCACAGTGGCGACAAGGCGGAACTGGCCTCGGTGCCGGAGAATGCGCCCATCTGGGCGCAAGTCACGTCCACCCGCGACAACTGTCTGGGTCAGGAATGCCCGCGCTACAAGGATTGCTTCGTGATGCAGGCGCGCAAGGAAGCGCAGCAGGCGGATCTCGTGGTCGTCAATCATCACCTCTTTTTTGCGGACGTGATGTTGCGCGACACGGGGATGGCCGAGCTGCTGCCGAGCGCGAACACGGTCATCTTCGACGAAGCGCATCAGTTGCCCGAGACCGCCACGCTGTTCTTCGGTGAGACGGTCTCGACCGGGCAGATGCTCGAACTGGCGCGCGACTGCGTGGCTGAGGGGCTGATTCATGCGCGCGATGCGGCAGACTGGGTCAAACTCGGTGCGAACCTCGAGCGGGCGGCGCGCGATGTGCGTTTGACCTTCGGGCAGGACAATACGCGGATGTCGGTCGCACAATTGGCCGACGATCACGAGTTGTTCGGCGCGCTCGATAGCGTGGACGTCGCATTGCAAGACATGATCGAGACGCTCCAGCACCAGTCCGAGCGAGCCGAAGCCTTGGGGACTTGCTTGCGTCGCGCGCTGGAGTTGCATCAGCAGTTGGAACGTTGGCAGACCGGGGCAACGCCGCCCGTGCCAGGCGAGTCGCCGCTGCCGCTGCTGGATCCGGATGCACCGCGTGTCACCGACGGCAAACGCGAAAAGGCGGCCAAGGCGCGCGAGGCGGAAGCTGCGCGGCTGGCGGCCGACGCGAAGGCATCGGGCACTTCGACGGACGAGGGGGCGGCGGAAAAAAACTACACGCCCCCGGAGACGGTACGCTGGATCGAGGTGTTCTCTCAGGCGGTTCAGTTGCATCAGACGCCGCTTTCGATTGCGCCGATCTTCTCGAAACAGCGTGCCGGAGCGCCGCGGGCCTGGATCTTCACGTCAGCTACGTTGTCGGTGAAGGGCAATTTCATGCACTATGCGGCGCAGTTGGGGCTCGATGCGGGCAAGTCGCTCACGCTCGCTAGCCCCTTCGATTATCCGAATCAGAGTCTGCTGTACGTGCCACGCGGATTGCCACAGCCGTCAGCGCCGGGCTTCACCGACGCCGTGCTCGACGCCGCCTTGCCGGTGCTCGAAGTGAGTGGTGGCCGGGCGTTTGTCCTGTGTACGACGTTGCGCGCGGTCAACCGCGCCGCGGAACGTCTGCGTGAGGAGTTCGACCGCCGTGGCTGGCCGTATCCGCTGCTCGTGCAGGGCGAGGCGAGCCGCACCGAACTGCTCGATCGGTTTCGCGCGCTCGGCAACGCCGTGCTCATCGGCAGTCAGAGTTTCTGGGAAGGGGTCGACGTGCGCGGCGAGGCGCTCTCGCTTGTCATCATCGACAAATTGCCGTTCGCGCCGCCGGATGATCCGGTGCTGGCCGCGCGGCTCGACGCGCTCACGAAGAAGGGGCTCAGCCCGTTCGCCGTGCATCAGTTGCCGCAGGCGGTCATCACGCTCAAACAGGGCGCGGGACGGTTGATTCGTTCTGAACTCGATCGTGGCGTGTTGATGATTTGCGATCCGCGTCTGGTCGACAAGCCGTATGGCCGCCGGATCTGGCAGAGCCTGCCGCCGTTCAAGCGCACGCGCGAGCTACCCATTGTGCGCGGCTTCTTCGATGAGATCGCCGCCGACGCGGGCGACTGACTCGCCGACCCATTGCCGCGGCATTCGCCGGAATCGACCCGGCGCAGCTGCCACCAAAACAAAAAAGCCCTCGCGTGAGCGAGGGCTTTTCGATGGGGCAGACCGAAGCGACGTTTACCGCCAGAGCTGCCACCAGGACTTCTTGTCGCCGCTGTTGTCGGTGCGATGGCCGACCGTCAGATAACCGCTCTTAGGATAGGTCTTTTCCATCACGCGACGAGCGTCGTCACGCAGTTCGGTCATGCCGAGTTTGTCGTACGACTTGATCATGATGCCCAGCGCATCTTCGAGCGCCGGTGCCTGATCGTAGTCCTTCAGCGCGCTTTGTGCGCGATTCACGGCCGCCAGGTACGCACCGCGACGATAGTAGTACTCGGCGGCATGCACTTCGTGGGCGGCCATGGCGTTGACGGCGTAGCGCATGCGCAGCGCGGCGTCGTTGGCGTACTTGCTGCTCGGATAATGCTCGACCAGGTATTTGAAGCTGTCGTAAGCCGCGCGCAGTGCCTTCGGATCGCGCTCGCTGAGATCCTGTCCCGAGAAGCGGCCGAACAGGCCCAGGTCGTCATTGAAGTTGATCAGACCCTTGAGGTAATAGGCGTAATCGATCGACGGGCTGTCCGGATGCAGGCGGATGAAGCGGTCGATGGCGGTGAGGGCCTGCGCCGGCTCGTTGTCCTTGTAATAGGAGTAGGCCGTGTTGATCTGCGCTTGCTGCGCATGCGGGCCGAACGGATCGCGCCCTTCGAGCAGCTCGTAGTACTTGGCGGCCTTCGTGTAGTCGCCGCTATCGAAGCTGTCCTTGGCTTCCGAGTATAATTTGTTCGTCGACCAGCCGGCCGTTTCGTCGACCTTCTCCGGCAGAATGCCGCAGGCGGCAAGGCTGCCGACCACGATTGCGGCCAGCGTCAGGTGTTTGACAAGTTTCAGGGCTTGCATGCTCGTTAGCTTCACTTCTCGATGACCCATTCAATTCTGCCGGATTATAGCGTAACCGCCTCATTTGCCACGGAAAATGCAGAGGATTCGTCTGACGACGACCTCGATTCGCTTTCTGAGGCTTTTCCAACGGCAGCCGACGGCGCCCCTCCCGGTGCTCCCTTATCCGGTTCCGCCTTGTCGGGCGGGGCTGGCGTCAGCGCGCCGCTTGGCGCCACCTTACCCGAGTCGCTGGCCGGGGAGCGACTGGACAAGGCGCTCGCGCAATGTTTTCCCGAATACTCCCGTAGCCGGTTGCAGGCGTGGGTCGAAGACGGCCGCGTCACGCTCGACGGCGAGGCCGCCAAGGTGCGCCAGAAAGTGGCGGGCGGCGAGGCCGTCGTCATCACGCCGGCACCACTGCCCGATCAACTCGCGTTTGCCCCCGAGCCGGTGCCGCTCGACGCCGTCTACGAAGACGCAACACTGGCCGTATTCAACAAGCCGGCGGGCCTGGTCGTGCATCCGGCGGCGGGTAACTGGTCCGGCACCTTGCTCAACGGTCTGTTGTATCGCTATGGCCAAGCGGCCGCCGATCTGCCGCGCGCCGGTATCGTTCACCGGCTCGACAAGGAGACGTCGGGCCTGATGGTCGTGGCGCGCACACTGGTGGCGCAAACCGATCTGGTGCGCCAGTTGCAGGCCCGCACCGTCAAACGCCATTACGCCGCGCTGGTGTGGGGACGCCCGCCGCAGCGCACGGTTGTGGACGCTCCCATCGGTCGCGACCCGCGTGAGCGCACTCGCATGGCGGTCGTGCCCGGGCAGGGCGGTAAGCCGGCGCGCACGCGCGTCGTGACGGTCGCCAGCGCAGAATGGGAAGGTTCCCCGGTGTCGCTCGTGCTTTGCTCGCTCGATACGGGGCGCACACACCAGATCCGCGTTCATCTCTCGCACCTCGGCCATGCGCTGTTGGGCGATCCCCTCTACAAACCCCGTCACAAACGACCGGTGTTGCCGGGCGATTTTGCGCGTCAGGCGCTGCATGCCTGGCGATTGGGGTTGATTCATCCCGAGGATGGCCGTCTCGTGCACTGGCAGGCACCTTTGCCGGATGACCTGCGTGCGCTCGTGGCCGCGCTCGGGCTCGAGTTCGATTTTTCAACGCTCCCCGATTCGCTCGATGACTTCTTCCCTGCCTGAGTCAGACCTGATGCCCGCGGACTGGATCGTCCCCGACTGGCCCGCTCCGGCCAACGTTCGCGCCGTCTTCACGACGCGCGCGGGCGGCGTGAGTCAAGGGCCGCAAGCCACGTTCAACCTGGGGACCAAGGCGGACGACGAGCCGGCCGCCGTGCGGATCAATCGTGCGTTGCTCGCGTCGCGCACGGGCGTACCGTCGGCATGGGTGGCGCAGATCCACGGCCCGCGTGTGGTCGATGCGCGCGCGGCGCTCGAGGCGGCCGATGCCGGCGACCCGCTGCAGGCTGATGCCAGCGCGACGAGCGAGATTGGCCTTGCGAGCACCGTCATGGTGGCGGATTGCCTGCCGGTGCTTCTGTGCGACGCGCAAGGGCGTGCGGTGGCCGCTGCGCATGCCGGCTGGCGCGGACTTTGCGCCGGGGTGATCGAGCAGACAGTGCAGGCATTGCGAGCCCGCTTGCCGAAGGGCGACGCCGATGCGCCGGTCTTGGCGTGGCTCGGCCCTTGCATTGGGCCCCAAGCGTTCGAAGTCGGCCGGGAGGTGAGTGAGGCGTTTCTTGCCGCGGCAACGCCGGACGAGCGTGAAGCGACGCAGTCTGCGTTCGTCCCGCACGGCGATCCCGATGCGGGGAAGTCGTTGGCGGATTTGTGTGCGCTTGCACGGTTGCGACTGGCCCGTGAGGGCGTGACGCAGGTCTCGGGCGGGCAATGGTGTACGGTCGGCGATTCGGCGCGATTTTATTCCTACCGGCGCGACCGGACGACGGGTCGCATGGCGGCACTCGTGTGGCGCACGGCCTGACGCCGATTACCGCGCAAACGAGTCCGTCCGGGGTTCTGTCACGGCAACGGCGTGGGCGGCGAGCGCGGTGAGGCGTCGCGATCCGACGATGAAGGGACTTGCGCGACGGCGTCATCGGTTCGCGGCGGGCGGGCACGCCGGAGGCGGGCGCCTGCGATGTACAAACAGAGCATCGTCGGCGCGAGGCCACCGCAGACAAAGATGACGATACCCAGTGCGACGGACGGCGCGGTGATGGCGACCATCGCAATGACATAAAGCCAGCCAAGAATGACGATCAGCATTGGGGCAAACGCGCAGGCAAAAATAGGTGGGGCGACGGAAAAATGCACGCAAGACGGACGCTGCAAGCATTGACACACTTGCGCGCGCACGCAAGAATGCTTCGCAGGTGGGGCGTATCGCTAAGCAAGCGCTGCGTGCCGCCGCGTTTCGGGCGCTGGCCCGTGAACGCAACGAACGTGACACTCAGGCTATCATGAATCGCGCCAGTGCCAACTTCGATCCGGCCTCGTTGGCCGCCTCGTTCGCCAAGCAGTTTCCCTCCGCTTCGCTCTCCGCTCAGGACATGTCGCAGTGGTTCACGGCTGCCCAACAACTGTTCGGGGCGCTGCCGGGGGCTGCCGGCTCGTCATTCTCCGGTGCCCCTGGGACACCGTCCGCCGCAAACCCGTTCGCCGGGCTTTTCGATCTCATCGGCAAGGCCGGCAGCCTGCCGCCGCTGACGTCACCGCACGTCGATCCGGCGCGTCTGAATGCCCTTCAGACGGAATATGCGCGCGAATTTTCCGAACTTGTTGCCAGCTTCACGCAGCCCGGACTGGACACGGCGCCGGCCTTGGGAGACCGGCGCTTCGCGGGCGACGGTTGGCGTAATCCGTTCTACGCGATGCCCGCGGCGCTGTATTTGCTCAATGGACGCTTCTTGCTGCGCATGGCCGAACTGGTCGACGCCGACGCGAAAACGCGCGAGCGGATTCGGTTTGCGGTAGAGCAATGGGTGGCGGCCAGTTCGCCGGCCAACTTCATCGCGACCAATCCGGACGCGCAGCAGCGCCTCGTGCAAACGAAAGGCGACAGCCTGCTCACCGGCATGCAGCACCTGCTTGCCGACATGGGCAAGGGCAAGGTGTCGCAAACCGATGAGGCCGCGTTCGAAGTCGGTCGCAACGTGGCGACGACCGAAGGCGCCGTGGTCTTCGAGAACGACCTGATCCAGCTCATCCAGTACAAGCCGCTCACGCCAACGGTGCATCAGCGGCCGCTACTCGTCGTGCCGCCTTGCATCAACAAGTACTACATCCTCGATCTGCAGCCGGAGAACTCGTTGATCCGCTATGCGATCGAGCAGGGCAATACCGTGTTTGTCGTGTCTTGGCGCAATCCCGACGCATCGCTCGCTCACAAGACCTGGGACGACTACGTAGGCGAAGGGCCGATCGCCGCGATCGACGTGGTGCGTGAGATCAGCGGGCAACCGCAGATCAATGCGCTCGGCTTCTGCGTGGGTGGCACGCTGCTCTCCGCCGCGCTCGCCGTGCTGGCCGCGAACGGCCAGAAGGGTGCCAAGTCGCCGGTCGCCAGCGTGACCTTGCTGACCACGCTGCTGGACTTTTCCGATACCGGCGTGCTCGACGTCTTCATCGACGAGCCGCATGTGCAATTCCGCGAGCAGACGATCGGCGGCGGCGCCGGGCATCCGCCGGGCCTCATGCGTGGCGTGGAGCTGGCGAATACGTTCTCGTTCCTGCGCCCGAACGATCTGGTCTGGAATTATGTGGTCGACAGCTACCTGAAGGGCAATGCGCCCCAGCCGTTCGACCTGCTTTACTGGAACGGTGACGGCACCAATCTGCCGGGGCCGATGTTCTGCTGGTATCTGCGCCATCTCTATTTGCAAAACGAACTGAAGCGCCCGGGTGCGGTGCGAACGTGCGGCGTGCCCTTGGATCTGGGCGCCATCGACGCGCCGGCATATGTGTTCGGCTCACGCGAGGATCACATCGTGCCGTGGACGTCGGCGTTCCGTTCGCTGCCGTTGTTGGGCGGCGAGCGACGCTTCGTGCTGGGCGCTTCCGGTCACATCGCGGGCGTGGTCAATCCGCCGGCCAAGAAAAAGCGCAGCTACTGGCGCAACGACGACGTGGGTACCGATGCCAACGACTGGCTGGCCGGCGCGACGGAGCACCCCGGCAGTTGGTGGAGCGACTGGAGCGAGTGGCTTGCAGGCTACGCAGGAAAACGCGTCAAGGCGCCAAAAGCGTATGGTAATGTTGTTTATGCCCCTATCGAACCGGCGCCCGGTCGCTACGTGAAGGCCAAGGCCTGAACGGGCGGCACCCACGGGCATCCCCCGCGGGTTCGACTCATTTGGAAACGAGGAAAGAGACATGACGGATATCGTGATTGTGTCGGCTGCGCGTACCGCAGTCGGTAAATTTGGCGGCTCGCTCGCCAAGGTGGCGGCGCCGGATCTGGGCGCCATCGTGATCGACGAGGTGCTCAAGCGCGCCAAGCTCAAGGGCGAGGACGTGAGCGAAGTCATCATGGGTCAGGTACTCACGGCCGGCTCGGGTCAGAACGTGGCGCGACAGGCTTCCATCAAGGCGGGTCTGCCTGCGATGGTGCCGGCCATGACCATCAACAAGGTGTGCGGCTCGGGCCTGAAGGCCGTGATGCTCGCCGCGAACGCGATCACCGCGGGCGAGGCCGATATCGTCGTGGCGGGGGGGCAGGAGAACATGAGCGCCGCGCCGCATGTGCTGCCGGGCTCGCGTGACGGCTTCCGCATGGGCGACGCCAAGCTGATCGACACGATGATCGTCGACGGCCTGTGGGACGTGTACAACCAGTTCCACATGGGCATCACGGCGGAGAACGTCGCGAAGGAATACGGCATCACCCGCGAAATGCAGGACGCATTCGCCGCCGCTTCGCAGAACAAGGCCGAGGCCGCGCAAAAGGCGGGCCGTTTCGACGCCGAGATCGTGCCGGTCCTGATTCCGCAGCGCAAGGGCGATCCGCTGGTGTTCAACACCGACGAATTCGTTCGCCATGGCGTGACGGCCGAGTCGCTCGCGGGTCTGAAGCCAGCGTTCGCGAAAGACGGCACGGTGACCGCGGCGAATGCGTCGGGGATCAACGACGGCGCGGCCGCTGTCGTCGTGATGTCGGCCAAGCGCGCCGAGCAACTGGGGCTTACGCCGCTCGCGCGCATTGTCGCGTACGCGAACGCGGGCGTGGATCCGAAGGTGATGGGCATCGGCCCGGTTCCGGCATCGCAGCGTTGCCTCGCGCGTGCGGGGTGGAAGGCCAGCGATCTGGACCTGATGGAAATCAACGAAGCCTTCGCGGCGCAGGCACTGGCCGTGAACCAGCAGATGGGTTGGGATACTTCCAAGATCAACGTGAACGGTGGTGCGATCGCCATCGGACACCCGATCGGGGCGTCGGGCTGCCGTATTCTCGTGACGTTGCTGCACGAGATGGCGCGCCGGGATGCGCGTCGCGGCCTGGCATCGCTGTGCATCGGCGGTGGCATGGGCGTCGCGTTGGCGCTCGAGCGCGTCTGACGCGCATCGGCGAGCGTTCGAAAAAAATCGAATCGGTATCGTCCGTGCGTGCAGTGCGCACGGGCGCACGCTGAAGTCGGCAGGAGACGAAAGGCGCGCGCGGGAACGCGCGGCTTGTGCGTCAGTCAATTGGCAGTCGCAACAGGCGGCAGAGATGCCGCTATTTTGGGGGAAGCTTTCCATGACTCAACGCATTGCATATGTGACAGGTGGGATGGGCGGTATTGGTACGTCCATTTGCCAGCGGCTGCACAAGGATGGCTTCAAGGTGGTGGCGGGTTGCGGGCCGAATTCGCCGCGCCGCGTGAAGTGGCTGGAAGACCAGAAGGCGATGGGGTTCGACTTCATCGCGTCCGAAGGTAACGTTGGCGACTGGGAATCCACGACGGCCGCGTTCAACAAGGTCAAGGCCGAGGTCGGCGAGGTCGACGTGCTGGTGAACAACGCGGGCATCACGCGCGATGTCGTCTTCCGCAAGATGACCCGCGAGGACTGGGATGCCGTCATCGACACCAACCTCACGAGCCTGTTCAACGTGACCAAGCAGGTCATCGAGGGCATGTGCGAGCGTGGTTGGGGCCGCATCATCAACATTTCGTCGGTCAACGGGCAAAAGGGGCAGTTCGGTCAGACCAACTACTCGACGGCCAAGGCCGGTATCCACGGCTTCACGATGTCGCTGGCACAGGAAGTGGCGACCAAGGGCGTCACGGTCAACACGGTGTCCCCGGGGTATATCGGGACGGACATGGTGCGCTCGATTCGTCAGGACGTGCTGGACAAGATCGTGGCCACGATTCCGGTCAAGCGCCTGGGCGAACCGGGTGAGATCGGGTCCATCGTGGCGTGGTTGGCATCGGAAGACTCCGGCTTCTCGACGGGGGCGGATTTCTCGCTCAACGGTGGCCTGCACATGGGCTAAGCGGGATCGGGGCGTAGGGGGCGCGACGGGCGACACCCGCGCCGCGCGCCCCGTTGCGGGTTAGGGCTTTGCCGCATAGCAGCAAACGTCCTAGAATCGATAATATGTGACTAACCCCGACCGCCGGTCGGGGAAGTCCTTCATAAAAGCAGGAAACCCACCGCATGGCCGCGAGCAAGAAGACTGACGAACGCCTGATCAAAAAGTATCCGAACCGGCGTCTGTACGATACCCAGACCAGCACGTACATCACCCTTGCCGATGTGAAGCAATTGGTACTCGAGACCGAGGAGTTCAAGGTCGTCGATGCCAAGTCGGGTGAGGATCTGACGCGCAGCATTCTGCTGCAGATCATTCTGGAAGAAGAAACCGGTGGCGTGCCGATGTTCTCGAGCGCCATGCTGTCGCAGATCATTCGTTTCTATGGGCATGCGCTGCAGGGCATGATGGGCACGTATCTCGAGAAGAATATCCAGACGTTCATCGAAATTCAGAACAAGCTGGCCGATCAGTCGAAGGGCATCTACGAAGGCGCGTCCTTCAACCCGGACGTCTGGGCGCAATTCATGAACATGCAGGCGCCGATGATGCAGGGCATGATGACCAACTACATCGAGCAGTCGAAGAACCTGTTCGTGCAGATGCAAGAGCAGATGCAGACCCAGGCGAAGTCGATGTTCAATACGTTCCCGTTCCCGGGAGCGCCGGGCGCTCCGGGCGACCCGAACAAGAAGCCCTGACGGTTTGGCCGACGTTGCGATGGGGCACGGGGCGCGCAACGTCGCGATCGGCAACATAGTTGGAACGCCCCACGGGCGAACAGGGTAAAATACGCGGTTGTTCGCCGCGAGGGACTTCTTGCGGCGGTTTCGGCGGCAGGCAGGATCTGCGTCTCGCGCGGTGTTTCGGCATTGTGGGGGATGCGCCAGGAGTGGCTGAGGTCGCTGTTTCGCCGGTCGATCGTTCCCCGTATTTTCTAGATCAGGATTTCGCCCCATGTCCCGCCCATCGCCCGCCGGCACCCCCAAGGTCGGCTTCGTTTCGCTCGGATGCCCCAAGGCGCTGGTCGACTCCGAGCAAATCCTGACGCAACTGCGTGCCGAAGGTTACGACATCGCCGGTACCTATGACGGTGCCGATCTCGTGGTGGTCAATACTTGCGGCTTCATCGACGACGCCGTTCAGGAAAGCCTCGACGCCATCGGCGAGGCGCTGGCCGAAAACGGTAAGGTGATCGTCACCGGTTGCCTGGGCGCCAAAAAGGATGCCGCCGGTCAGGACATCGTAACGGCCGTGCACCCGAAGGTGCTGGCCGTCACCGGTCCCCACGCCCTGGGCGAAGTGATGAGCGCGGTGCATACGCATCTGCCGAAGCCGCACGACCCCTTCTCCGATCTTGTGCCGCCCGCCGGCATCAAGCTTACGCCGCGTCATTACGCGTATCTGAAGATCTCCGAAGGCTGCAACCATCGCTGCACGTTCTGCATCATCCCGTCGATGCGCGGCGATCTCGATTCGCGCCCGGTGGCCGAAGTGATGCTCGAGGCCGAGAACCTTTTCAAGGCCGGTGTGAAGGAGCTGTTGGTGATCTCGCAGGACACCAGCGCCTATGGTGTCGACGTGAAGTACCGCACCGGTTTTTGGGCGGGGCGTCCGCTCAAGACTCGCATGACCGAACTGGTCACGGCGCTGGGCGAACTGGCCAAGCAGTACGGCGCCTGGGTGCGGTTGCATTACGTCTACCCGTACCCGCACGTCGACGAGATCATTCCGCTGATGGCCGAAGGCCACATCCTTCCGTATCTCGACGTGCCGCTGCAACACGCCCATCCGGATGTGCTCAAGCGCATGAAGCGCCCGGCCTCGGGGGAGAAGAATCTCGAGCGCATTCAGGCGTGGCGCAAGCTGTGCCCGGATCTGACGATCCGCAGCACCTTCATCGCAGGTTTCCCGGGTGAAACCGAGGCCGAGTTCGCGTATCTGCTGGACTTCCTTCGCGAGGCCGAACTGGACCGCGTGGGTTGTTTCGCCTATTCGCCGGTCGAGGGGGCCAAGGCCAACGAATTGCCGGGTGCCTTGCCAGACGAAGTGCGCGAGGAGCGCCGCGCGCGCTTCATGGAAGTGGCCGAAGAGATCTCGGCGCAGCGCCAGCAGCGCAAGGTCGGCACGACGATTCAGGTCATCGTCGACGAGATCAATCAGGACGGTGGGGTGGCGCGCTCGGCGGCCGACGCCCCCGAAATCGACGGCCTCGTGTACATCGAGCCCACGCCCACGGCGGCCAAGCGCCTGAAGGTCGGCGAGTTCGTGAACGTGACGGTGACTGGCGCCGACGGCCACGATCTGTGGGGCGAGGTGGTCTGATGGCGCTCACGCATACGTCAACAGGTCCGCAAGTGCTGGCCATGGGCGAAGCCATGGTCGAGTTCAACCAGTCGCCCGACGACCCCCGCCAGTATTTGCAGGGCTTCGGCGGCGACACGTCCAACTTCGCCATCGCTGCGCGTCGCCAAGGCGTCAACACGGGCTTCGTGAGCGCGCTCGGCGACGACCGCTTCGGTCGCATGCTGCTCGATTTGTGGCGTGAGGAAGCCGTCGATACGGACGCCGTTCGCGTCGATGCGCAGGCTCCGACCGGCGTCTATTTCGTGTCCCACGACGCGAGCGGGCACCATTTCGACTATCTGCGCGCGGGCTCCGCCGCGAGCCGTTACCGGCCCCAGGATCTGCCGCGCGAAGCGTTGGCGAGCGCATCTTTCCTGCACCTGTCGGGGATCAGCCTGGCGATCAGCGCGAGCGCTTGCGACGCCGCTTTCGAGGCGATGTCGACGATTCGCGCCGCCGGCGGCAAGGTGTCGTTCGATACGAATCTGCGCCTCAAGCTGTGGCCGTTGGCCCGCGCCCGCGCCACCATGCGCGAAGCCTTCAGCCTGACCGACGTCTGCCTGCCGAGCTGGGACGACGTGACGGCGGTCACTGGGCTGGACGATCGCGATGCGATCCTTGACGCACTGCTCTCGTATGGCGTGAAGGTCGTGGCGCTCAAGCTGGGTCGCGAGGGTTGCTATGTCGCCACGCCGGACGAGCGTCGTATCGTCGCGCCATATCCGGTAAAGGCCGTTGACGCCACCGGGGCCGGCGATTGCTTTGGCGGCGCTTTCGTGGCCCGTCTGGCGCTGGGCGACGATCCGTTCGCGGCGGCGCGCTACGCCAACGTCTGCGCAGCGTTGTCGACAACCGGTTACGGCGCAGTCGCGCCCGTACCGCGCGCCGAGCAGGTGCTCCAGACACTGGCGGGCTGATCCGCATCAATGCTTGACCTACCGGGGCACGTCGATGCTCCGGTTTCCCCTCGCTTCGCTTTCCCCCGACTTCCGTCGCTTGCGCCACTTCCCGCCACTTCCCGCCGCGTCCCGCCGCAGCGCAATGCGCGGCACCCGACACGGCCGCCGCCCCCGCAAGCTCGCTCATCGAAGTTTCCCTCCACTGCGTCTGCCATCGCGGTAACCCCTGCGGCGCTATACTCATTGCCAACTGAAATTCACCCGGAGAAGAGACATGCAACGAGAAGTCGTGATCGTCAGCGGTGTGCGCACCGCGATTGGAGATTTTGGCGGCAGCCTGAAGGATTTCGCGCCGACGCAGCTCGGTGCCATCGTCGCCCGCGAGGCCATGGCGCGCGCCCAGGTGGGCGGTGACGACGTCGGCCACGTGGTGTTCGGCAACGTCATTCATACCGAACCCAAGGACATGTATCTGGCTCGCGTGGCGTCCATCGAGGCGGGCGTTAGCCAGCATGCGCCCGCGATGACCGTCAATCGCCTGTGCGGCTCCGGTCTGCAGGCGGTCGTTTCTGCCGCGCAGTCGATTCTGCTGGGCGACACCGACGTGGCGATGGCGGGCGGCGCGGAGAGCATGAGCCGCGCGCCGTACGTGATGCCGGGTGCCCGCTGGGGCACGCGCATGGGCGAATCGCGTCTGGTCGACATGATGCTCGGCGCGTTGCACGATCCCTTCGCCAATATTCATATGGGCGTGACGGCAGAGAACATCGCGAAGAAATGGGGTATCACGCGCGACGATCAGGATCGTCTCGCGGTCGAATCGCATCAACGCGCCGCGCGCGCCATGGCTGCGGGCTATTTCAACGACCAGATCGTCCCTATCGCGATCAAGTCGAAGAAGGGCGAGGTGTCGTTCACCGCCGACGAACATGTGCGTGCGGAAGTGACGCTGGCCGACATGGCGAAGCTGCGCCCCGTGTTCGAGAAGGACGGCACCGTCACGGCCGGGAACGCCTCGGGGCTTAACGATGCGGCCGCCGCGCTGATTCTGATGGAACGCGCCGAAGCCGAGCGTCGCGGCGCCAAGCCGCTCGCGCGCCTGGTCAGCTACGCCCACGCCGGGGTCGATCCGAACTATATGGGCATTGGTCCGGTGCCAGCGTCGCGCAAGGCGTTGGAGCGCGCCGGGCTCAAGGTTGGCGACATCGATGTGGTGGAAGCCAACGAAGCATTCGCCGCGCAGGCGTGCGCGGTCACGCGCGACCTCGGGTTCGATCCGGCCAAGGTGAATCCGAACGGTTCCGGCATTTCGCTGGGCCACCCGATCGGCGCGACTGGTGCCCTGATCACGGTCAAGGCGTTGCACGAGTTGCAGCGTATCGGCGGGCGCTATGCACTGGTGACGATGTGCATCGGCGGCGGCCAGGGCATTGCCGCCGTGTTCGAGCGCGTGTAAGTTACTCCCGGGGGCCGGTGTCGTTGCCGGCCCGAGTCTTTCCGGAGCCGTAATGACGCAAGACAACCGTAAGCCCCTCGACACGCCGGAAGCCAATGGCTGGCATTGGCAAACCAATATTCTGCATACGGACACCCACGTGCCGGCCGGTTTCGCCGCGATGCCGGTGCCGGTGGCCCGCGCATCGACGGTGATCTTCCCCGATCTGGCCGCCATGCGCTCGCTCGACTGGAAGAACGACAGCCAGTGGCGCTACGGTCTGCATGCCACGCCCACATCGATGGAGTTGATGCGGCGCTTGGCGGCGCTCGAAGGCGGCAAACACTGCCTGCTGTTCCCGTCGGGACTTGCCGCGATCTCCAATGTGTACTTTGGCCTCGTCAAGAGCGGTGACGATGTCCTTATTCCAGACAACGCCTACGGTCCGAACCGAGAGCACGGTGACTGGCTCGCCGAGTCGTTCGGCATCACCGTGCGCTACTACGATCCGATGATCGGTGACGGTATCGGCGCGCTGATTCAGTCCAACACGAAGGTGATCTGGCTCGAGGCCCCGGGCTCGGTGACGATGGAAGTCCCCGACGTGCCGGCCATCGCGCGCGTGGCGCGCGAGCGGGGCGTACTCACGGCCATTGACAATACATATTCCGCCGGCCTGGCATTCCGTCCGTTCGACCACGGGGTGGACATCTCGGTGCAGGCCCTCACCAAGTACCAATCGGGCGGCAGCGACGTGCTGATGGGCTCGGTCGTGACCGTCGACGATAACGTGCACCACCGTCTGAAGCAGGCGCGCATGCGCATGGGCGTGGGCGTGTCAGCCGACGATTGCAGCCTCGTGTTGCGCAGTCTGCCGAATATGCAGCTACGTTTCGAGGCGCACGATCGTGCCGCGATGACGCTGGCGACGTGGCTGGGCACCCGTCATGAAATCGCGGCCGTGCTGCATCCGGCATTCGAGGATTGCCCCGGTCATGCGCATTTCCATCGCGACTTCACGGGCGCGGGTGGTCTGTTCTCCGTGGTGTTCGACGAGCGCTACACGCCGGCGCAAATCGACGCATTCATCGAAGCGCTTCGCTTGTTCAAGATCGGTTTCAGTTGGGGGGGCGCGCACAGCCTGGTGGTGCCCTATCGCGTGCTGTCCATGCGCTCGGCAACGCCGTGGCCGCATAAGGGCGCGCTGGTGCGCTTCTATGTCGGTCTCGAAGACGTGCGCGATTTACAGGCCGATATCGAAGCCAGTCTGACGGCGCACCTCGGCGCCTGAGGAAGGGAACGCGCGCCCACGAAGGGCGCTGCATCGTCGGCGCATCGCGCCGGCGATGTCAGTCCTTGCGGAACAGCGAGAGCAGGGCGTCCAGACCTGCGTAATTCAACGCGACAGACGCCTTCTCCCGCACCACCGGTTTCGCGCGAAACGCCACCGACAGCCCGGCGATGGCCATCATCTGCAGGTCGTTCGAGCCATCGCCCATGACGATTGCCTGAGCAGCGCTGACACCGAGATGTGTCGCCACTTCGGTCACGGTGCGCGCCTTGACCTCGGCGTTGACGATCTCGCCGAGCACTCGGCCCGTGAGCTTGCCGTCGACGATCTCCAGCGTATTGGCGCGGGCGACATCCAGGTTCAGACGCGCCTTCAGTCGCTCCGTGAAGAACGTGAAGCCGCCGGACACCAGCAGCGTGCGGATGCCGAGTGCCTGAACGCCGCGCAACATGGTTTCGGCGCCGGGCGAGAGTTGCAGGCGCTCGTCGAAGACCTTTTCCAGGGCGCTCGCGTCAAGTCCCTTGAGCAGCGCCACGCGCCGCGTGAGGCTCTCGTTGAAGTCCTTGATCTCGCCGCGCATGGCGGCTTCCGTGATGGCCGAGACTTCCGCCTTCAGCCCACAGTAGTCGGCAATTTCGTCGATGCACTCGATGGTGATGAGCGTCGAGTCCATGTCCATGGCCACGAGCTTGAAGTCTGTGAGGCGTCGGTGGCTGTCGACGAGCACGGTGTCGACTTCGTGCTGCTGTGCGAACGCCCCCATCGCCGCGCGCAGGGCGGGCGTGTCGACGACATCGGCAATACGCGCCGCGCCTGGCGTGAACGTGACGTTGGCGCCGGGTACGAAGGCGCCGACGGCCGCCTGCAGATGCGGCGGGAAGGTCGTGGCGGGTGCGGTGGGCGTAGTGGACGTAGTGGGCGGGGTGCCGCCCAGAATGACGAGATCGTTGGCCATCTTGAAGTCGAGAGTCTTGCGTTTTGCGTGCGATCGACATTCTACCGGGTTGCGGCGAGCCGACGCTGGTTTCCCGACGTTTCCCCACGATGTCCCGCCATATCGGGCTTCGCGCATCTCCCGGATGCCTTGCTTCAGCCGTCGTGCGCGATACGGCGTGCGTGGCTCGGCGGGAGTGCATCGAACTTGTGCCAGACGCGTCGCAGATGTCGGCTCGAACCAAAGCCGGTGCGCTCGGCGATATGTTCCAGGTCGAGCTGGCTGTTGCCGAGCATCTCGCGCGCGAGCGCGATGCGCAGCCGATGCAGGTAATCGATGGGCGCGACGCCGGCGTGCTCGCGAAAGAGTCGCGTCACGTGCCGTTCGCTGGCGCAGGCGATGTCCGCCATCGAGGCGAGTGTCCAGTCGTGCGCGGGATCGGCGGCGATGGCATCCTGCACGCGATGCAACGCTGGGTGCAAATGGTTGCGGCCTTCCAGCCACGGCGACAACTGCGGGTCGGCGCCCGCGCGCCGGGCGTAGACGACCATCTGCCGCGCGACGGCCGCCGCACACAACGGGCCGGTGGCGTCGGCGATGAGCGTCAACATCAGATCCAGGCCGGTCGTGACACCGGCACTCGTCCACACGTTTGCGTCATGCACGTAAAGTCGATTGTCGGCCACCCGGGCGCTGGGGGCCAGCGCGCGCAGGGCGTCGCAACTGCCGTGGTGCGTGGTGCAGGCGCGGGCGTCGAGCAGTCCTGCGCGCGCGGCCAGCAAGGCGCCCGTGCAGATGCAGGCCAATTGATGCGTGGGGCGCACGACCCGCCGAAGCCACGCGATGGCAAGGGATTCGGCGTCTTCGGTGGGCGCCGCGGAATGGTCAGGTGTCGTGCCGCCGTCCGCCGCCCATACCGGCAGTGGCTTCTCGACGGTTCCCGTGACGACCAGCCAGGCGTCGTCGGGCACGTTGTCCGGCAAGATGTCGAGCGGCGAGACGTACAAGCCGATCGAGGTGGCGACTGAGCGCTGCGTGCCGACGTAGTGCAACACGAAGCGCACGTCGTCCTGCTGGTGATTGGCCATGCGCAAGGCTTCGGCGGGGGCCGCCACGTCGAGCAGCAGCGCGTCGGGCATGACCAGCAGGTAGACGGGTTGCAGTCGCGGCATGGCGGCAGGCGTTCAGGTCAGATTCGGACAGCGGGGGCAAGGCGGGTTGATCACGACATTACACCGCGGCGAGCGCTTCCTCAACCGTCACGATGCGTGCGAAGCGATCGACGAGCACCGTTTCCGTGCGCTCCTTCAGCTCGGCCACCGACAGCTCACGCCCGGTGCGCGGGTGCTGCATCGGGAACGTGAGGGTGGCTTCGGTGACGAAGTCCACGGCGTAACCCGCGTCGGACGCCGCGCGCGTGGTTGTCTCGCAGCATTGCTCGGTACGGATGCCGGAGACGATCAGGCGCGTGATGCCATGCTCGACGAGCCACGCGCCGAGCGTGGAGCCGGCCAGGGCACTATGCTTGACCTTGTCCACCGTTAACGCCGGGGCGATATGGAGTTCTTCGAGCGTGCGAACGAAGCCGGAATCGCGCGAGAACGCGCCCGACCCGATGTGGAAGACCTGCACGATCGGCACGCCGCGCGCCACGGCACCGTCGACGAGGGCCTGCTGACGGTCGAAATACGTGGCGAGATCGTCTTCACGCCAGTACGGGCGTTGGCGAAACGACTCCTGGGCATCGATGACGAGCAGGGCGGTACGGGCGGTGTGGGCAGCTTGGCTTTGCGACATGAGGGACTCTCCGTGAGGTGGGAACCGATGGCACCATCTTACGGCGTCCCCTGACGCCTCGACAGGCCGCCTCCAGACCGGAACCGGACCGATCCGGACATTGTGTTTGGCGGCCCCGTCGCCCTCGTGGGCTGACGTTGTCAGCGGCGCGTCGGACCTTCAGATCGCGGCGCTGGTGCCAATGCCTGCGGCTTGCGCGCGTTGATAGAGGGCGGCGGCAAGGGCAACGTCCTGCGCGCCCATGCCAAGCGACTTGAAGACTGTGACGGCTTCGGCATCGGTGCGCCCGGGATGATGGCCAATGACCAGCTCGCCGAGTTCCGCGAGCAGATCGGCCGGTCCGATGCTGCCCGCGGCAGCGGCGGCGAGATAGTCGCCGGATTCGTTGATCGTCGACTCGCGCCGGTCGACGAACAGTTGCGCGCGCGCCATGAGCGCCGTGTCGGCCTCGCGGTGACGCGGCGTGCTGCTGCCCACCAGATTGACGTGCGTGCCCGGCGCGATCCAGTCCGCTTGCAGCACCGGTTCCGTGGCGTTGGTCACCGTGACCACGATGTCGGCGTCTCGCACGGCTGCTTCGACGCTCTGCGCGGCTTCGAGGCGAAAATCATAGTTCGGCTGCTCCTTGTCGACAAACGCCTGTGCGGTGGCGAGCGAGCGGCTCGCCACGCGCACGTGCTGCAGCTCGCGCGCCGCGGCGAGTGCCGCGAGATGCCAGTGGGCCTGATGACCGGCGCCGATCAGCGCGAGACGGCTGGCGTTGTGGCGGGCGAGCCGACGTGTCGCGAGCCCCGTCACGGCGGCAGTGCGAATGCCCGTGATCTCCGCCGCGTTCATGACCGCGAGGAGTTCCCCCGTCAGCCCGCTCATCAACAGCACGCACCCTTGATGTGGATCTTTGCCTTGGGCGCTATTGCCGGGAAAGAAGGTGCCGACCTTCGCGCCGTAGACTGGTATGCCGGACGCCGTGCCACCCAGGAACGCAGGCATCATACCGAGCATGCCCTTGGCCCCGAGCGCTTCCGGTGGGCGAATGATCTGACGCAACGGCAGGTGAATCTGCTCGCGGGCCAGCGCGCCGAACATATCGGACATGACGGGAATCGCGTCGGCCACGGGCATGAGCGCGGCGATTTGCGTGGCGTCGAGCAGCAAGACAGGCGGCGTGGGGGAGGTGGCGGACATGCGAAATCCTGGTGACGTTGCTGGAAAATGCCGGAAGCAGCCGCAGGCCAAGCGACGACGCGACCGTCGGGTCGCGTCGGGGTGCGGCTGCGGCGTGATGCCGTGCGAAGGCAGCGCGACGCCGCTCAGCCGTTCGCTTCCGCCGCGAGGGCGGCTTCGATGTGCCGGTTGAACGTTGCCGTGTCGGTATTGGTGCCGCACAGCAGGACGCCCACGCGTTTGCCCATGAGCTTTTCGCGCAGGGGCCCCATCAATGCGGCGGTGGCAGCGGCACATGCCGGCTCCACGGCGAGCTTCAGTTGGCGGAACAGCGTGAGCATGCCCGCGCGCATCTCGTCGTCGGTGACGGTGACCAGTTCGTCGATATGGCGTCGGCACAGCGTGTAGCTGTACAGCTCGGTGTGCGGCGCCATCAGGCTGTCGGCAATGCCGCTCATCGGCCCCATCTTGACCGGACCGCCTGCGGCGAAGCTCTGAGCCATCGCATCGGCACCCGCCGGCTCCACGCCATACACCTGCACGTGCGGGGCGAACAGCTTGAACGCTGTCGCCACCCCGGCAATCAGCCCGCCGCCACCGATGGGCACGATCACGGCGTCGAGGTCGGGGGCTTGCTGCGCCCACTCGTAACCGAGCGTGGCCGTGCCCAGCACGGTGCGGTAACCGTTGAAAGGATGCACGAAGTAACGGCCTTCCTCCTGCTCCACGCGCTTGACCACCTCGAACGCTTCATGCACGTTCTCCGCCAACATCAGATCCGCGCCGTATTCGCGGCACAGGGACGAGCGTGCCGGGCTGGCGGTCTTGAGCATGACCGTCTTGGCCCCGACACCCATCGCGCGCGCGGCATAGGCGACCGCCACGGCATGATTGCCGGCGGATACGCACGTCACGCCCGCTTCGCGCTGCGCTTCGTCGAGCGAGAGCAGGTTCGAGAACGCGCCGCGCGCCTTGAACGTCCCCGACGCCTGCAGCAGCTCGTACTTGAACGTCACCCGCGTGTCGCCCAGCGTCGGAAAGTCGTTGCGCGTGAACACTGGCGTGGTTCGCACATAGGGGCGCAGCTTTTCGTGGAGTTCGGCAATGGCGTCCCGGGTCGGAACGGGTTGCGTGTCGATGGTTTCGGCGTGCGGGGCAGGGGTCAGTTGCGTCACTTGGACAGGGTCTCCGTAGTCGTGGAATCCCCGGGGACGGGCGCACACCGGTGAACGCATGTGCGCCTCGGCGCCCGGGGGGCGCTGGGCCGTCGCTGAAATCAGCGCAGGCCGAGCTTACGGGTGCGCAGCAGCGCGGTAATGCTGATAAGGGCAGCGAAAATCAGATAAAAGCTCGGCGCGAGCTTGTTGCCGGTAGCGCCGATGAGCCACGTGATGATGAACGGGGCGAAACCGCCGAACACCGTTGCTGCGATGTTATACCCGAGCGAGAGGCCGGTGGTGCGCACCTGCACCGGAAACAATTCCGTGAGCAGGGCGGGCAGGGCGCCGAAGTACGTTGTCATCAGCAGGCCGAGCACGATCTGGAACACCATCAGCGCGCCGAACGTCGGGTGCGCATCGAGCAGGCTGAACATCGGGTAGACCAGTACCAGCAATGCCACGGCGGCCGTGAGCATCGGTTTGATCCGGCCATGCGTATCCGACCAGTGGCCGACGATGGGCGCCACGATCAGTTGCACCACGCCGGTGAGCAGTACCGCCGAGAACGCGGCCGACGACGGCAGGCCCAGTTGCTTCACGGCATACGTGGGCATGTAGAGCACCAGGTACGTCGCCACGGTGGCCATCACAACCACGCCAATGGCGAGCAGCAGCCGTTCCTTCTGACTCGCGAACGTGTCGCGCAGCGGGCTTTGCGTGGGCTCGATGTCGAGGAACTCGGGCGTCTCGTCCAGACGGCGGCGAATGTAATACGCGACCGGGCCGATCAGCAGGCCGAAGAAGAACGGCACGCGCCAGCCCCACGACATCATGGCCTCCGGCGACAGATTACCGGTCAGCAGCGCGCCGAACCCCGCGGCGAGCAGCGTGGTCAGCCCTTGCGAGGCGACCTGCCAGCTAGAGAAGAAGCCGCGGCGTTTCGGTGCGTGCTCGGCGAGAAACGCAGTGGCGCTGCCGAATTCGCCGCCCGCCGAGAAGCCCTGCACCATGCGGGCGATGACGATGCCGACCGGTGCCAGCACGCCGATGGTGGCGTACGTGGGCATGAGCGCGATGAGCAGCGTGCCGACCATCATCATCAGAATCGACAGGGTGAGGGCCGCCTTGCGACCGGCGCGGTCGGCATAGGCGCCGATCACAATGGCGCCCAGCGGCCGCATGAAGAACGACACGCCGAACGTACCGAGGGTGAGCAGCAGCGATACCGTGTCGTTGCCGGTCGGGAAGAACAGTTTGGCGATGGTCACGGCGAAAAAGCCGTACACCACGAGATCGAACCACTCGAGCGCATTACCGATCGAGGCCGATACGATCACACGCCACGCGTGCGGGGAAGTGCGGGCGGCCGGGGCCGTCGCGTTGGGGGATGCGCTTGCGCTCATGGGCGAGATCTCCAATACCTGTCTGGCGTACGTGATTGTTATCTTGCGGAGGAATGTCCTGTGCGCCCTTGCGATAGGCGTCTGCTACTGCGTAAGGCATGTTGCAAGGCAACGGGCCGCATCCGGCAGTCGGAATACGGCCCCGTCAAACGTTCGTCGACGCGCCGGCCTGCGCGAGTCGGGCGTGGGTTCAGACGCCGACGGTGTTGCTGTGGATCAACTTGCGCAGGAACGATTCGCACTGCGCGATCTGTTCGAGCGACACGAACTCGTTGGGCTTGTGGGCTTGTTCGATATTGCCAGGGCCGCACACAATCGACGGCACGCCTGCGCGTTGGAACTGACCGGCTTCGGTGCCATAAGCGACCTTGCGCTTGTCGGTGTCCTTGGTCAGCGCGCGCACGAGTTGCGTGATCGCGTCCTGCTCCGAAGCGTCCAGTGCCGGGGCCGCGGCAATCCGCTTGAACTCGATACCCGCGTTCGGGTGCTCTTTCTGCATCTTCGGGATCAACTCGTCCGTGGCGTATTGCTGAATGCGCTGGAAGATCCCGTCGGCATCCACGCCCGGCAGGTTGCGGTATTCGAAGACGAACTCGCACAGCGCCGGAATCGTGTTGAGGGCGATACCGCCCGAGATCGTGCCCGTCTGCGCCGTGGTGAACGGCACGTCGAACAACTCGTCGAACGGACCGTTCTGCTTGAAGTGATCGGCCAGATCGCGGATGTAGCAGATCAGGCGCGCGGCGTATTCGATCGCGTTCGAGCCCTTCGGCGTGAGCGACGAGTGCGCCGCATGACCGCGCACACAGCACTGGTAGGCGTTGATGCCCTTGTGAGCGACGATCACGCGCATGCTCGTCGGCTCGCCGACGATACAGCCGTCCGGGCGAATACCGCGCTCACGCAATGCGGCGAGCATGACCGGCGCGCCCACGCAACCGATTTCCTCGTCGTAGGAGAACGCGAAATGGAACGGCGTCTTGAGTTTGGCGTCGCGCATTTCCGGCAGCAGCGTCATGACCGAGCCGATGAAGCCCTTCATGTCGCACGTGCCGCGGCCGTACAGGTTGCCGTCGCGCACCACTGGCTTGAACGGATCGGTGTCCCATGGCTGACCGTCGACCGGCACCACGTCGGTGTGGCCCGAGAGCACGATACCGCCCTGGGTGTTGCCATCCGCGGCCGGCAGCGTCACGAACAGATTGGCCTTGCGCTGGGTGGCGTCGTAAGACAACCACGGCTCGACGCCAGCGTGCTTGAGGCTGTCGCGCACCGTCTCGATCAGGCCGAGGTTCGATTCGCGGCTGGTGGTGTCGATGCTGACCAGCTTCGTGATCCAGTCGAGCGATGCCGGCTGGGCCTCGTTGGCAACCTGCGGGGCGATGGCTTGGGGGGAAGCGCTTGTCATTCGAATCTCCGGGAATCTCCAGTCATACGTCGCTACGTACCGGTACTGGGGAAATATTACTCAAAAACAATTTAGACGTAAAAGGTTGAGTGAACAACCATTCCCGCCTTGTGGGAAAAGACGTGCCGGGCTTGGGTTGCCCCGGGGCATGCGAGCGTCAGGCCGCTTTGGCGTTCGGCGTGCCGAGCGCGCGCAGTGTCTCCTTGATCGCGCGGACGCGGTCGGTCAGTTGCACGTGCTTTGCTTCGATGCGCAGCTTGTCCTGTCCCGCGAGCTTGATATGGCGATGCGTCTGCACCAGCGCGATGATGCGCATCGGATCGACGGGCGGGGTCGGCTCGAATTGCAGGGCAATGGCGTCTTCGCTCGCGTCGATCTTGACGATACCCAGTGGCTTGGCGAGCAGTCGCAGGCGGTGCGTCTCGATCAGCGCCTGCGCCTGTTGCGGCAGCTTGCCGAAGCGATCGACGAGTTCTTCCTGGATCGTGTCGATGGCGTCGGCGTGGGTGCCGTTGGCCAGGCGCTTGTACAGCGAGAGGCGCTCCTGTACGTCGCCGCAGAAGTCGCTCGGCAAGATGGCCGGGACATGCAGATTGCTCTCGGTGGTCGCCGAGAGCGGTGCGGTGAGATCCGGTTCACGTCCGGCTTTCAGTGCGCTCACGGCGTCGGCCAGCATGTCGGTGTAGAGCTGGAACCCGATGTCGTGAATTTCGCCCGATTGCTTGTCGCCCAGCACTTCACCCGCGCCGCGAATCTCCAGGTCGTGCATCGCGAGATAGAAGCCCGCGCCGAGTTCTTCCATCTGCTGAATCGCTTCGAGACGCCGCTGTGCCTGCTTGGTCAGCGCCTTCGGATCGTGGACGAGCAGATAGGCATAGGCCTGGTGGTGCGAGCGCCCGACGCGCCCGCGCAACTGGTGCAATTGCGCCAGACCGAACTTGTCCGCGCGATGCATCAGAATCGTGTTGGCGGTCGGCACGTCGATGCCGGTCTCGATGATGGTGGTACACAGCAGCACGTTGGCGCGCTGCGAGACGAAGTCGCGCATTACGCGTTCGAGATCGCGTTCGTGCATTTGTCCGTGCGCCACGACGATGCGGGCCTCGGGCACCAGGGCTTCCAACTGTGCCTTGCGGTTCTCGATGGTTTCGACTTCGTTGTGCAGGAAGTACACCTGTCCGCCGCGCTTGAGTTCGCGCAGCATGGCTTCGCGGATGACGCCATCCTCTTCGCGGCGCACGAAGGTCTTGATCGCCAGACGCTTCTGCGGTGCCGTCGCGATGACGGAGAAGTCGCGCAGGCCTTCGAGCGACATGCCGAGCGTACGGGGAATCGGGGTGGCGGTCAGGGTGAGCACGTCCACCTCGGCACGCAGCGCCTTGAGGGCTTCCTTCTGCCGCACGCCGAAACGATGTTCTTCGTCGATGATGACGAGGCCCAGACGCTGGAACTGGATGTCGTTCGACAGCAGCTTGTGCGTGCCGATCACGATATCGACTTGTCCCTCGTTGATGGCCTTCACGCTCGCGTTCACTTCCTTGGTCGTCTTGAAGCGCGAGAGTTCGGCGATGCGTACCGGCCAGTCGGCAAAACGATCGGAGAAGGTTTGCGCGTGCTGTTCGGCGAGCAGCGTGGTCGGGGCCAGCAAGGCGACCTGCTTGCCGTCGAGCACGGCAATGAAGGCGGCGCGCAAGGCCACTTCGGTCTTGCCGAAGCCGACGTCGCCGCACACGAGGCGGTCCATCGGACGGCCGCTCGTCATGTCACTCATCACGGCCGCAATGGCGGCCGCCTGATCCGGCGTTTCCTCGAAGCCGAAGCTATCGGCGAACTTCTCGTAGTCGCGCGGAGACAGTTCGAACGCGTAACCGGAACGCGCAGCACGACGGGCGTACAGGTTGAGCAGTTCGGCCGCGGTATCGCGAATCTGCTGCGCCGCCTTGCGCTTCGCCTTTTCCCATTGGCCCGAGCCTAGCGAGTGCAGCGGTGCGGTATCGGGATCGGCGCCGCTGTAGCGCGAGATCAGATGCAACTGCGAAACGGGCACGTACAGCTTGCTGTCGCCCGAATATTCGAGATGCAGGAATTCGGTCTCGCCTTCGCCGAGATCCATGCTGACCAGGCCCTGATAGCGACCGATGCCGTGCTGGCTGTGAACGACCGGGTCGCCCACCTTGAGTTCGGCCAGATCCCGCACCATCGAGTCGACCGACGTCGCTTGCTCCTGGCGGCGCTTGCCAGCGCGGCGTGCGAGGCCTTCGTAAAGCTCGTTCTCCGTGATGAAGGCGAGATCTTCCGTCGGCAGCAGGAAGCCTGCGGCCAGCGGGGCGATGCCGATGGCAAAGCGAGCGTCGGATGTCAGGAAGTCTTCGAACGACTCGACGGACGATGGGCGCAGGTCATGGTCATGCAGCAGTTGCAGCAGCGTCTCGCGACGACCGGCCGAGTCGGCGCACAGCAGCACGCGGGCTGGCGTGCGGGCGAGGTAGGCGCGCAGGGCGGCCAGCGGGTCGTCGGCACGACGGTTGATGGCCAGTGCCGGCAACGGGATGGCCCAACTGCCGTCGCTCGGCGTAGGCAGCGTCAGGCGGGCGAACGGCTTGGCGAGCGTGAAGAAGTCCTGATCGAGCAGGAACAGTTGCTCGGGCGGCAGCACCGGCCGCTCGCGATCGTGCGACAGGAAGTTGTAGCGTTGACGCGTGTCGTTCCAGAAACGGTGGATGGCCGCGTCGAGATCGCCGACGAACACCAGTTGGGCGTCGGCGGGCAGATAGTGGAACAGGGTGGCGGTTTCGTCGAAGAACAGCGGCAGGTAATACTCGATGCCGGCCGACGGCACGCCGCTGCCGATGTCCTTGTAGATCGGGCTGCGGGTCGGGTCGCCTTCGAACACTTCGCGCCAGCGCCCGCGAAAGGCGGTGCGGGCCGCGTCGTCGAACGGGAATTCGCGCCCGGGCAGCAGGCGGACTTCCTTGACCGGATACAGGCTGCGCTGCGTGTCGGGGTCGAACGCGCGAATGCTGTCGACGGTGTCGTCAAACAGATCGAGACGATACGGCAGGGCTGAGCCCATCGGGTACAGGTCGATCAGTCCGCCGCGCACACAATACTCACCAGGCCGCATCACTTGGCTCACATGCTCGTAGCCTGCCAGCGTCAGTTGCGACTTCAGGCGTGCTTCGTCGAGCCGCTCGCCCTGCGTGAAGAAGAACGTGTAGGCCGCCATGAAGCTCGCGGGGGCCATGCGGTAGAGCGCAGTGGTGGCGGGCACCAGGACGATGTCGCAGCGCTTCTCCCCGAGGTCGTGCAGGGTGGCGAGCCGTTCGGAGACGAGATCCTGATGTGGCGAGAACGTGTCGTACGGCAGCGTTTCCCAGTCGGGCAGCAGCCGCACTCGGGCGTCGGGCGCGTACCACGTGAGTTCCTGCTGCAGGCGCAGGGCATCGGTGGCCTGGGCGCACACGACGGCGAGCAACGGCAGGCGCTCGCGGTTGTCGTTGAAATAGCGGGCGATGAGCAGGGCGTCGCTCGACGCGTGCGAGCCGGCAAAGGCGTAACGCTGTCCCGCTTTCACGAGCGGCACAGGCGCGGTATTACGGGATAGAGCGTTGGCGGCGGACATAGAGGAACGTTGCAGAAATGGCAAAGCACGGGGCTCCTTTCGCATGGGGCCCCGTGACAGTCAGCGTCTATTATAAAATCCCTGCTTTCCTCTTACCTGCGTTTTATTGTGAGCGACCGACTTTTTGCCGTCATCCCGTGTGCCGGGGCGGGTGTACGCGCCGGGGCCGACGTGCCCAAGCAATACCGAAGCGTGGGCGGACGCGCCATGCTGCACTATGCGCTCGCCGCGTTCGACGCCTGCTCCGAGTTCGCTCAGACCGTGCTGGTGCTGGCGCCTGACGACAATCATTTCGACGGCAGGCGCTTCGGTCCGCTGCGTTTTGCGGTGCGACGTTGCGGCGGGCCGTCGCGGCATGCGTCGGTGCTTGGCGGGCTGCAGGCGCTCACCGAGTTCGGGGCGCAGGACAGCGACTGGGTGCTGGTGCACGATGCGGCGCGTCCCGGCATTACGCCGGCGCTGATTCGCGCGCTGGTCGAGGCGCTGCGCGACGATCCAGTCGGCGGCATCCTGGCCTTGCCCGTGGCCGATACGCTCAAGCGCGAGCAGGCGCCGACGGCGAAGGGTGGGTTGGCGGCCGTGCAGGCGACCGAGTCGCGCGACGGCCTTTGGCAGGCGCAGACCCCGCAGATGTTTCGCCTCGGCATGCTGCGTCACGCGCTGGAAGACGCGCTCGCCTCGGGGGCCGAAGTGACCGACGAAGCCAGCGCCATCGAACGGATCGGCCACGCGCCGAAGCTCGTTCGCGGCAGCCTGCGCAACTTCAAGGTGACCTATCCCGAAGATTTCGCGCTCGCCGAGGCCTTCCTCGGCGCTGCCAAGTCCGTGTGAGGGCTCGGCATGCGCCGCAGCTCCGAAACGACGCCCCGCATTCTTTCGCATTTGGCGACTCTCCATGACTGAACAAGCTGTTTCTCATTCCCCGCTCGCGATGTTGTCGAAGCTGCGCATCGGCCAGGGCTACGACGTGCATGCCCTCGTGCCGGGACGCCCGCTCGTGATGGGGGGCGTGACCATCCCGTTCGATCGCGGCCTGCTCGGCCATTCCGACGCCGACGTGCTCCTGCACGCCATCACCGATGCCGTGCTCGGCGCGGCGGCGCTGGGCGACATCGGACGCCACTTTCCCGACACCGATCCCACGTTCAAGGGCGCGAACAGCGTGGTTTTGCTCCAGGAAGCCATGCGGCGCGTGCGTGAGCAGGGCTATGAGGTCGTCAACGTCGACTGCACGGTGATTGCGCAGGCGCCGAAGCTCGCGCCCCATATTGCCGCGATGACGCAGTCGATTGCCGACGCGCTGGGCGTCACCGTCGGTCAGGTGAACGTGAAGGCGAAGACGAACGAAAAGCTGGGCTATCTCGGCCGTCAGGAAGGGATTGAAGCGCAGGCGGCAGCCCTGCTCGTGGCCGGCTGAGGTGATAGCGGCGCTGCACGCAACGCGGTGACGCGCGGGCAGCACAATCCATCACGCACAACGGCGCTACCGGTTGAACCCGGTAGCGCCGTTGTCGCTTTGGCGGTTTGCGCCGGCCTCGGCGCGTGGGTGCTTCAGCGCTTGCGGACTCAGGCAGCCTCGGCGGCGATGACTTGGGCGGCGGCATTGACGACGGCGGCGATACGGCCGACGTCACGCAGTTGCGCGGTACTCATCCCGTGCTCGGCGGCGAGCAGGTGGGCGTGCGACTTCACACAGAAGTGGCACTTGCCGATGATGGATGCCGCCAGTGCATACATCTCGAAACGACGTTGATCGACGCCCCCGCGCGTGGCGTAGCCGTTCATGCGAAGCTGGGCCTTCTCGTTCTTCAGTTCGGCGTTGTCGGCCATCTCGAGATACGGATACCACGTGTTATTCATGCCCATGAGCGCGGCAGCGGTCAACGCGCCTTCCAGCTCTTCGGGAGCGAGTACGCCCGATTCGCGAATCGCCTTGATGATCGGCTGGCTCTTGGCTGCAAAGGCAGCGGCGAGGGCTACACCAACGGCGTCGTTGCCTTCCAGCGAGGAGCGGGCGATGGTGCCGTCGAGGTTCAGGCGGATGTCCTTGGCGTAGTCAGGGATTTGCGCCTTAATCGCGGTGATGAATTCCATAAATTTCTCCTATTGCTTTGGGCTGAAAAAGCCCGCTTTCGCGGGCTTCACAAGACGACGCTTACAGCGTTGCACCGCCAACAGCGCGGTTGCACGGGCAGAGTTCGTCCGTTTGCAGACCGTCCAGAATACGCAGCACTTCTTCCGGGTTGCGACCGACGTTCAGGTTGTTCACCGAAACGTGCTGGATGACGTTGTCCGGGTCAACGATGAACGTGGCACGCAGGGCCACGCCGGCGGCCTTGTCGCGCACGCCGAGTTGGTCGATCAGGGCACCGGTCGTGTCGCCGAACGAGTAGTGATTCAGCTTGTTCAGGTCCTTGTGCTCACGACGCCATGCCAGCTTCACGAATTCGTTGTCGCCCGAACCGCCGAGCAGGACAGCGTCACGCTCTGCGAAGTCGTTGGCCAGCTTGCCGAACTCAACGATTTCGGTCGGGCACACGAAGGTGAAGTCCTTCGGGTAGAAGTAAATGATCTTCCACTTGCCGGGGAACGAGGCTTCGGTGATCGTTTCGAAAGCCGAGACGCCGTTTTCTTCGTGGTTGTTGAAGCCAGGCTTGGCAGCTTCTACCGAGAATGCTTCGAGTTTGTCGCCGACAGTCTTCATCGATTGACTCCTAAATTAGTGCGGTTTAAGTCGAGATGTCGCTGGGACATCGCAACCAGCAACTGACCGAAATCTGCTGATCCCGATCAACCTATGCATCATACGCTATCGAATAATCGACAGCAATAGTTTATTTTTATTTTGGGGATAGTTAAAACAAATCCCGTCGATAGGATCGTGCTCAACATTGGGCGGGCAAGCCTTGAGCATAGACAAAATTCCGCAAACCGTTATTTAGCAAGCGGAAATGACACGGTGATTTCAAGGCCGGGACCCGGCCGTACATTGTGCAGCGAGGCGTGACCTTTGTAGCGTGTGGCGATGCGCTGAACGATCGCCATGCCGAGGCCGGTGCCGTCTGCCTTCGTGCGGGCGGTGTCCACCCGATAGAAGGGGCGGAAGACCAGAGTGAGTTGGTCCTCGGGAATGCCCGGGCCGGTGTCGCGCACGCGCATCTCGACGCGTTCGCCGAGAATGCGCGTCGTGATGTGGACGTTGGCGACATTGGTGTCGGCGTCGCGGCCATATTTACGCGCGTTCTCGATCAGGTTCGTGAGCAGACGCTTGAGGTCGGTGCGTTCGGCAAGTACCGGGGCGGCGTCGGCGAGTTCGGTGCTCAGGTTCAGGTCTTCGCGGCCCTCGAAGGCGAGTGCCGTATCGCGGACGATGTCCGACAGATCGAGCGACTGCATCGTTCGCGATGCCGGCCGGGCGTAATCGAGGAATCGGCCGATGATGTCGTCCATCTGTTCGATGTCGCTGATCATGTCGCGCTTGACCGATTCGTCGGACGGACTCATCTCCGTTTCCAGTCGCAGCCGTGCCAGCGGCGTGCGCAGATCGTGCGAGATGCCCGCGAGCATCAGCGCCCGGTCGGCGTCGAGGCGTTCGAGTTCCTCCACCATCTGATTGAAGCTGCGGTTGGCCTCGGCGGCCTCGCCCATACCGCGCTCGGGGAGCGGGTCGGGGCGTTGTCCTTCGCCGATGGCGCGGGCTGCGTGGGCAAGCCGGGCGAAGGGTCGGTTGACGAGCGCGGTGATGAACGCGGCGCCGATGAGCGAGAGGGCCAGCGCGAACGTTCCCCAACTGAAGAGTTGAAGGCCGGTGGCCGTGTCGATCCGGTCCTGTTCGATGGCGACCCAATAGTCGTCTTCATCGATCTTGAAGCTGATCCACATGGCCGGAATCTCGTTGACCGAGGCGGCGATGACGGTGTCTGTCCCCAGCCGGCGCTGCACGTCGCGCACGATCAGGTCCTGGACCACGCCGCCCGGCTGTTTCTCGATCTTGTCAGCCGGCTCGCGTGGGTACACGCGAATCCCTTCGTTGCTCTCGAGATCCTGCAGTAGGGCGCGACGCAGATCGGGCTCCGAGTAGAGCAGCGCGGTGCGCGTCAGCTTGACGATCGATACGAGCTGCTGCGCGACACGTTGCGCGCGCGGCTCACGCTCGATCACGCGAAAGCTCTGGTACCAGGCGGCCAGGCTGACGCCGATGAGCAGTGCAATGAGGAAGAAGGTACGCCAGAACAGACCGCCGAACAGCCCGCGTACCATCCGGATCGGATGCATGGGGTTGCTCCGTCTAAAGCGTGACTTGCGCGAGTCGGCAGACCCGACGTGCTGGATGGCGAGTGTCCGGACGAGAGACGCGGTACGCCGTTGGATGCGGCGTGAGACGCGACGCAACGCCGGTGGGCGAGCGTGTCGCGACCGGCGTTGTTTTGCTGCTTGAGACGCAATGGCGGAGGATCACGCGCCGCCGTCCGGAATGAACACGTAGCCGAGGCCCCACACGGTCTGGATAAAACGTGGGCTGCCCGGATCCGGTTCGATCAGCTTGCGCAGACGCGAGATCTGCACGTCGAGGCTGCGATCGAACACTTCGTATTCGCGCCCGCGTGCCAACTCCATCAGCTTTTCGCGCGACAGCGGCTGGCGCGGATGACGCGCGAATACCTTGAGCACCGAGAACTCGCCCGTCGTGAGCGCGATCTCCTGGCCGTTCTTCGTGAGCGTGCGCGTGGCGAGGTTCAGGGAGAAGTCGCCGAACTCGAACGTTTCCATGGTTTCACTGGGCGCGCCGGGGAGTTCGGGCGGTGCCTGACGGCGTAGCACGGCGTGAATGCGCGCGACGAGTTCGCGCGGATTGAAGGGCTTGGGCAGGTAATCGTCTGCGCCCATCTCGAGGCCGACGATACGGTCGACATCCTCGCCTTTGGCCGTTAACATGATGATCGGCGTGCGGTCGTTGGCGCCACGCAGGCGGCGACAAATCGACAGACCGTCTTCACCGGGGAGCATCAGATCGAGCACGAGCAGATCGAAACGCTCGCGCACCCAAAGCTTGTTCATGGCCGTTGCATTTTCCGCCACGAAGACATTGAAACCCTGTTCCCCGAGGTAACGACGAAGCAGGTCGCGCAGTCGCGGATCGTCGTCGACAACCAGAATTTTGGGAGAGTTTTTGTTTTCCATGCCACGTATCTTAGCCCGAAATGTTACGAACTGATGGGGCCGCCAAAGCGGGTTACAAAGGGTTACACAATTTACCCTACAGCTTGCGCGCTGACCATAGGCTGTGGGTACACTTGCACCCCTGCCAGGGGGAAAACCTGCCGCACGGCATGAAGGACATACGCACAAGATGAGATGGGCTGCTGAGTGGACGCTACTGATCGGGGGAATCATGCTCTGGGGACACCTGGGCGTGACGTATGCCCGTCCTGTCGCGCATTTCAGTGCGCAGCTGCATCGGGTGAGCGCCCCGCGCTTGCACCACGCGGGGCCTGCGCCGTCGCCCCGCAATCCGACGAAGCGTGAGCCGTCGCAGAACGATTCCGGTGCTGCGCGCCGCAACGACGAATTTCCCCCCGCGCCGCCGGGCCGCCGTCCCAATGGTCATATGTCGCCGGAAGACCGGCGCCTGCTACGGCAACATATTCAGGACGCCGTGCGCGAGTTGTACACTCACTAACGATAAAGACGCGCGCGCTCATGGCTGATGGTTCATGGATCAAGAGGGCACCGCAGCGTCGCCAAACGCTTCCCAAAAACGCCAATGATGTCACGATGACGCGAGCGTCCCATGAAGCCCACCCCAAACTTGCCAGCCTGCGTCGACGCCGGCTTTTTTTGCGCCTGCCGAAAGGGCATTGAGGCGACGAACGGTGTCACGGCGATGATCGCCGTGCTGCGTCGCCTGCCGTCGTCAATGTCGTGGATGCCTGGGCGGCTGACGTCTGGTGTGCTTGCCATCCTGTGGCTGGCGTGGCCGCTCGTCGGTCACGCGTTGTCGACGCGGCCTGCCGGCGCGGCGCATGCGGCGAGTGCGACGGCGCCACGCGCAACCGGGGCCGCCGGTGCTGCCGATGCATTTGCCGATCGCGCTACGCGCCCGCTCACCGCCGGCGACGCGCGCTACTTGCTCACGCGCACCGGCTACTCGCCTGACGCGCGCGAACTCGCCCCGTTCGTTGGACGCACGCGTGCGCAAGCCGTCGATCTTCTGTTGTCGCGAGCGCGCCGCATGGCCGTGACGCCGCCGCCCGCCTGGGTTGAAGATCCGCCGCTGTATGGCGCGCCGGTCAAGTCCATGACGGCCGAGCAGCGTCGCGAGCTGAACCAGCGACGCAACCGTATGGCGGCGTCGCTGGCGGCATGGTGGGCACAGGAGATGGCCACGACGCCGTCACCGCTCACGGAGCGCATGACGATGTTCTGGCACAACCACTTCGTGTCGAGCGACGACAAGGTGCGTGAGCCCGTCATGCTTTATCGGCAGAACGTCTTGCTGCGCGCGAACGCGCTCGGCAACTTCGGGACGCTGCTGCATGCCGTGTCGAAGGATCCGGCCATGCTGGTTTATCTCGATGGCGCGGGCAGTCGGAAGGGGCGGCCGAACGAGAACTTCGCGCGTGAAGTCATGGAGTTGTTTACGCTCGGCGAAGGACATTACACGGAGCAGGATGTGCGCGAGGCGGCGCGCGCCTACACCGGCTGGGGCATCGATCGGGCGACGATGACGTATGTCTGGCGCCCCAACCTTCATGATGTGGGCACTAAGACGGTGCTGAACCAGACCGGCGACTTCGATGGCGACCAGATGCTCGACATCCTGCTGGCGCGTCCGGAGACGGCGACGTTCATCACTGGCAAGTTGTGGCGCGAATTCGTGTCACCGACTCCGGATCCGGTGCAGGTGGCGCGTATCGCGAACCGCTTTCGCGCGAGCGGCTACGACATTCGCGTGACATTGCGTGCGTTGTTGCTGACCCCCGCCTTCTGGGACGCCCGAACCCGCGGGACGTTGGTCAAATCGCCGGCTGAATTCGTGACCGATACGGTGCGCGAGTTCGACATCGGCTACGACGATCCGCTGCTGCTGGCGCGACAGATGCGTGTTCTCGGGCAGGACCTGTTCCGTCCTCCCAATGTGAAGGGATGGCCGGGCGGCGACGCGTGGATTGACAGCACCACGTTGCTTGCGCGCAAACAGTTTGTCGAGCGCATGTTCCGCGCGACGGAGAACGCGAATGCGGGAGGGGCGTCGATGGTGTCGCCGACCGTGTCGATCTCTGCTCGAACGGGTGTACAGCGCATGGTGTTGGGAGCGGTGCCATCGATGCCGAGAACGGTAGCGGGGGTGCGCTTCGATCTGTCGCGCTGGCTGCAACCTTACGCGCTGGAGCCGGTCGATGTTCCAGACGCGGCGTCGCGCGAGGCGTTGCAGCGGGCCGTGCTGCCCCTCAAGCCTGCGGCGATGCAACCCGCCGGCGTGAACAGCACGGCCTACTTGCAGGGGTTGTTGATGGACCCCGCGTATCAGTTGAAGTGATGACGTGATAGCGCGTGGTAGGGCAGGCGCGTCACTCAACGACCGCTCCGCAGGGTTGCGAAGTGGGCCGAGTGGCGTGAGGAGAGCCGTGACGAGTGGCGGGACGAGAAGTGGGCCGAGAGAGGTGTGAGATGCGTCGACGCAATTTTCTGACTTTTGCAGGGGGGCTTGGTGCGGCGTGGCTGGCGCCGATGCCCGTGTTGGGCGCTGCACCTAACTTGTCCGGGACACGGACGGGCACCGGCGGTAACTACGGCAATCTGCTGATCCTTGTCGAACTCAAAGGCGGAAACGACGGGTTGAACACGGTCGTTCCATATGCCGATCCGCTTTATGCCGCTTTGCGCCCCAGCATCGGGATTGCACGCGATCACGTCGTGCAACTTGATGAGCGAAGCGGTTTGCATCCGGCGATGGGGGTGTTGTTGCCGATGTGGCGGGCGAACGAGTTGGCGATCGTGCAGGGGGTGGGGTATCCGCAGCCGAACCTGTCGCATTTCCGGTCAATCGAGATATGGAATACGGCGTCGCGTTCGGACGAGTATTTGCGCGACGGCTGGTTGTCACGTGCCTTCGCGCAACGGGCAGTGCCCGCAGGATTCGATGCCGATGGCGTGATCGTGGGCAGCGCCGAGCTAGGGCCGTTGGGCGGCGGCGCGAGTGCGGTGACGCTGACCAATCCGGCGCAATTCCTGCGGGAGTCCAATCTTGTGTCGGCGAATGCGGCACAGGTGAGCAATCCTGCGCTGGCGCATGTATTGCGGGTGGAGAACGATATTGTCAGGGCGGCGAACGGGTTGCGTCCGCGCCAGGGCCAGTATGTGTTGCGCACGCCGATGCCGGCGGGGGCGTTCGGCAATGGGGTGAAAACGGCGCTGCAGGTGGTCGCGGCGGCCGATTCGTCGGCGGGCGTGCCGCAGGCGGGGCGTGGGGTAGCGGTGGTGCGTTTGACGCTTACCGGGTTTGATACTCATCAGAATCAGCCGGGACAACAGGCGAATCTGTTGCGTCAGTTGGCGCAGGGGATGATGGCGTTGCGGGCCGGGTTGATCGAGCTGAACCGCTGGGAGTCGACGATGATTGTCACGTATGCGGAATTTGGTCGGCGCGCGCGACAGAACCAGAGTCAGGGGACGGATCACGGCACGGTGGCGCCGCACTTCATCGCAGGCGGTCGCGTGCGAGGGGGGCTGTACGGCGACGTGCCGCGTTTGGACCGGCTCGACGGCAACGGCAACCTGCCGTTCGCCGTCGATTTCCGCGAGGTATATGCGACGGTGCTGCAGCGCTGGTGGGGGCTTGACCCGCAGCCGGTGCTGGGTGGCCCGTTCAAGCCGCTGGACGTGTTGCGGGCATGATGCGCAGAGGTTGGCGGACTTGAGTGGCTGCGTGGCTATGTGACTGATTCGTTTTGTCGCTATATCGCTGTATCGCTGTGCCGCTGCCGGGGGGCGACGCGACGTTGTGAGCCGGGGAGGGATATCCGCCGGCGTGCGTCAGCGTGCGCGCCAGGCACGCCAGAATTTGCGCAGCGGGGTGAGATCGATGCGTTGATGCAGCACTTGGTAGTCGCTGGCGGCGACTTCGTCCATCAGAGCCAATTGCAGCGCGGCGAGGGCGAGGAGCGGCCTTTGCTGGCGACGATCCCGTGCGGGCATGGCCGCTGCCGCCTCGCTGATGGCAACGCGCGCGCGCGCGTGCTGAAACTTCATGAGTTCGACGAACGCGGGGGAGTAC
The DNA here is from genome assembly GCF_026802345.1 of Pandoraea sp. XJJ-1. Classification (NCBI taxonomy): domain Bacteria; kingdom Pseudomonadati; phylum Pseudomonadota; class Betaproteobacteria; order Burkholderiales; family Burkholderiaceae; genus Pandoraea; species Pandoraea sp. XJJ-1. Next base: position 2,950,368 of record NZ_CP113827.1, on the reverse strand, counting down.
TTGCCGTTCTGGAGATCGGCGGCGGTCACACCGAATTGCTGCAGCTCGTTGATGGGGAAGTAGACATAACCGGCACGGGCATCGACGCCGGCGTCGGTGATACGTCGACCGAGCGTGATCGCGTGGCCGAGCGCGTGGGCGCTGGCGGGCGTTTGCGGGTCGTCGAAGCCATAGACATGGGCCGCGAGCACAGCGGGGGCACCGCCGGCGGCGTCGCAATAGTGGGAGAGGCCTGCGAAGTCGAGATAGCGCATCTGGGCGAGATCCATCTCCGCGCCATGCAGGACGGCGTCGAACGTGGCGTGGGCGAGGCCGCGCTGTTGGACGACGGGGGCAAGCGCGCGGGAGACGGGGTGCGCCGGCGAACCGGAGAAGAGCCGCGCGAGTTCCTGGCGCCACCAGTCGAGCTTTGCGTGGGCGACGCCGGGGTCATGCACGGCGGCGTGGATATCGGCGATTTCCTGACAGAACGCGTGGGCGGCGTAAGCGGCGTCGCGCTGGGACGGCGGTAGCTGGAGTAGTGCGTAATAGAGGGCGGAGCCGGGAGGGCCGGCTTTCTGGCGGCAATATGCGTTGGCCTGAGCGGGGCTGGCGGGGGTGCCGGAAGTATCGTCGGCGGTCTCGTGGGGTTGCATGCGAATGGGGTATCGGTTGGGTCAGGTGCCCGGGTGCCGGTGCGCGGGCGCGCCCGTGGGACAGATGCCATGAATTGGGGCGAATTCTAGCATTGAGGGGTTGGCGGTGCCGGTGGCGTTGGCGCGGAAAGGGCGGGGCGGCGTTGATGCGGCATGAGATTGCCGGTGAATATCACTTCGTGTAGAATTCTCGCCTGCTTTGACGCATGCGAGCGGGGCGGCGACGAGTCGCCCTTTTTCATGTCCGACAGGACGCATGCCGTCGACCCGATGCTGGGGTGTCGTGCCTGACCAGGGCGACCGACGCCCACGGGCTGCGAGGATGGCGAAATTGGTAGACGCACCAGGTTTAGGTCCTGACGCCCGCAAGGGTGTAGGGGTTCGAGTCCCCTTCCTCGCACCAACTCCCCGTTTTGGCATCGGTTACGTAGGTCTCACTTCTTCCCGGAAAATCTCGCAAACGCTCGCTGAATAAGGCGGAGCGGGGGCTGGGAGTCCTCGCTCGTATCAGGCGTGAATAGCTCGATCTGGCATCGTCGACAGCTTGATGCCCAGCGCATGCATGACGCGCAGTATCGTGGAGAAACGCGGCTGTGCGTTTGGGGCGAGTGCCTTGTAGAGACTCTCTCTGCCGAGCCCTGCCGCGGTTGCGACTTGCGTCATGCCTTTCGCTTTGGCAACGTCTGCAATCGCGGACAGAAAGATCGCCGGGTCATTTTCTTCGAGCGCGGCGTTGAGGTATTCGGCGATCATTTCGTCGCTGTCCAAATACTCGGAAGCATCAAAGCGTGTGATGTCGGCTTTACTCATTTCGATCACTCCTTCGTGGTGGTTTCCCACAGTGCCCTGGCCCGCGCGATATCGCCTGGCTGAGTCGACTTATTCCCTCCGCACAAAAGCAGGTAAGTGATCTCACCCGCTTGCCCGTAATACACGCGGTATCCCGGACCAAAGTCGATTCTCATTTCCCAAAGCCCAGCCCCAAGCGATTTCGAATCGCCAAAGTTGCCGAACTCTGCGCGCTTAAATCCCGATGCAAGACCAGAAGCTTAGAAAGTGCCAACGCCGCTGAGGTTACTGGCGAGCAAATGGTAGCGGGTCTGGTGCCCGCTTCGCCGCCCCTGCCACGTCCACCGCCCACCTCGGGGAGCTCAGGCGATGACCGGCTGCTCCGCGGCAGCCTGCTCGCGCATGCGACGAGCTTCGTCGCGCAGGAACTGCTGGTAATCGTCCAGATCGCCGTCGAAGGGCTCGACGCCGCCCTTGGTGACCAGCCAGAACTCATCACACACGGCGCGCAGGAGCGCCCGGTCGTGACTGACCAGCATCACCGTACCCTCGAATTCGTTGAGCGCCACGGCGAGCGCTTCGCGTGTGGCCAAGTCGAGGTGGTTGGTCGGCTCGTCCAGCAGCAGCAGGTTGGGGCGCTGCCACACGATCATGCACAACACAAGCCGCGCTTTTTCACCGCCGCTCATCGTGCTGACCACCTGATGGACCATGTCACCACTGAAGTTGAAGGTGCCGAGGAAGGTCCGAAGCGATTGTTCTGTGCCACTCTGGCCCGGGGCGCGCATGTGCGTCGGTGTGTCCCTGGCAAGGCGAATCATGTGTTCCATCGGCGTGTCGAGCGGACGCAGCACGTCGAGTTCCTGCTGTGCGAAGTAGCCGATGTTCAGGCCCTTGCCTTCGCTGATCTCTCCGTCAATCGGCGCCAGCGCGTGCGCCACCGTCTTCACCAATGTGGACTTGCCTTGGCCATTGGCGCCAAGAATCCCGATGCGCTGCCCCGCCAGCACCGAACGGTTGATGCCCCGCACGATGACCGTGGGCGGCGTGCCCGGCAGCGCGCCGGTCGGCGCGGGGTAGCCAAAGCTTGCGTCCAGCATCGACAACAGCGGGTTCGGGACGTTGAGAGGTTCCTTGAACTCGAAGTTGAACTCGGCATCGGCAAGCACCGGTGCGATCTTCTCCATCCGTTCGAGCGCCTTGACCCGGCTCTGCGCCTGTTTCGCCTTCGAGGCCTGAGCCTTGAAACGGTCGATGAATTTCTGTAGGTGGGCCATCTTCTCCACCTGCTTGGCCATCGCGGCCTGCTGCAACACGAGCTGCTCAGCGCGCATGTCTTCGAACTTGCTGTAGTTGCCGCCATAACGCACCAGCTTGGCGTTGTCGACGTGCACCGTCACCTGCGTCACTGCATCGAGGAATTCGCGGTCGTGGCTGATCACGACAAGGGTTCCCTGATAGCGCTTGAGCCACGCTTCCAGCCAGACCAGCGCGTCGAGGTCGAGGTGATTGGTCGGCTCGTCGAGCAGCAGAAGGTCGGATGGGCACATGAGCGCGCGCGCCAACTGCAGTCGCATGCGCCAGCCGCCGGAGAAACTGCTGACCGGCTGGCTAAGCTGCGCCGCACTGAAACCCAGACCCAGGATCAGCGCTTGGGCACGTGCGGAGGCATCGTGCGCCCCGGCGTCGTGCAGGCTCATGTAGGCGTGCGCCATGCGCATGCCGTCGTCGCTGGCCTCGGCGGCGGCCACTTCTGCCTGCGCGGCCAGCAGCACGGTGTCACCCTCGACAACGAAGTCGGTCGCGCCCTGCTCGGTCTCCGGCATCTCCTGCGCGACCTGGCCCATCTTCCACGTAGTGGGAATCGAGAACTCCCCGCTGTCTTCATGCAGCGTGCCGTTGAGAAGACCGAAGAAGGAGGACTTGCCGGCACCATTGCGGCCAACGAGGCCAATTTTTTCGCCGGGGGCGAAGGTGACGGACGCGCGGTCGAGTACGACATTGGCGCCGCGGCGCAGCGTGAGATTACGGACGGAAATCATAAGGGGCTACTTCAGGGAGGACTGGCATGATAGCCGACCGGACGTGCAGGGCGTCGATTTTCTGATCCGCTTGCGCTTTGCTTAGCGAGCGAAATAGTGGGGAATGACAGCGCTTGGCCAAACCCGGAAGGTCGTCATCAGAATCTCCCAGGCATTTAAGAGGGCTCCATTCGCTCAAGTGTTTAGGTCCCGTCAAATCCCGAGGTGGTTCGCGTTCGACGCCCCTCGCGTCGCAACAACGCTGCTTCCGCGCGGCATTTGAGGGCTGCCCGGGTCTTGCTGGGGGAAGTCCAGCCAGCACCGCCAAGTGACGCCCCGGATACCCTGCCAAGCATCGGAAATCTGCGTTTGTGCTATTCTTGAACTATTCATGAATTATTTAATTTGCCGCGAAATGGGGGGCATATGGCTGATGAGCTGCTTCGTGTGGACGAGATGTGTCGTCTGCTGCGGCATGAGCCACGGACGGCGCAAGACATCATGTCGGCGTTGTCCATCAGCCAACCGACGCTATCGCGAACGATTCGGGGAGCCTCCGAAGTATTCACGAGCTTCAGGGTTTCCGGTGAAAGAACGCCAAAGTATGGCCTGTTAAGGCAGCTTCCAGGGGGGCTCAATCCGCGACAAACGGTATATCGCGTGTTGACCGACGGGGCGATCGAGCCGTTTGCTGGCGTCGAGTTCTTCAGTGGTGGCACCACCCTGGAAGTCTCCGGTCACGCAAACACGCTGTACGACGGTTTGCCGCCATACATGGCGTTTGTTTCCCCCTCGGGATTTCTCGGTAGAGAAGTCGCTCGGACGGCGGCGCTGGAAATGCACTTTCCAGAGAGCCTTAGAGACTGGCGCGACGAACATCGCATCGCCTACCTTTTTACGCGAGGACTGAACCTGCCCGGGAATCTGGTGTACGGGGACACGTCCTTGCAGAAGGAGATGGAGTTTCGTCAGCTTCTGCCAATCCCGTCCGAGCAAAAAACAGAGCAGTACGACGGCATGGCCAACCAGCTCAAAGACGCCGCGTTTGGGTCGAGTGCTGGCGGAGAACAGCCAAAGTTTCTCGCACTCACCGAAGACGCAGGGCATGTGATCGTTAAGTTTGCCAGGCGGGGGAGTCGCATGGCCGACCTCCTTTCGTTGGAGCAACTGGCGTCGCAATCGCTTCGCGTCGCCTCGGTGCCGGCCGCGGAGTCGACGATCATCGCTTCGGATGATTATGTTTTTCTGGAGGTGCGGCGCTTTGATCGTGTGGGGCGCCATGGTCGTATCGGGATGCTGTCCGCAGGGGCCGTCGACGACGAGTATTTCGGGAAGCGCGACACATGGTCGGAATTTGCGGCGCGCTGCGAGCAGGCGCGATACCTCTCCGAGAACGATGCATCGACGATTCACGTCATGGCAGCGTTCAGCGAACTTATCGGGAACGGAGATAGGCACTTCGAGAATATTTCAGTGCTTTTGGACGAGCGCGGGAGGTTCGATCGCGTGGCGCCGGCGTATGACATTCTGCCAATGCGTTATGCGTCATTGGGGGGAGGCGTGGATCCCGATCTTTTGCCGATCACCCCGAAAGTCGGCACTATCGGCGCAAGGCCGTTCGTGTGGGGCAGGGCGATCGAGGCAGCCAACGCATTTTGGGCAAGTGTTGCGCAAAGCGATTCCCCGTTGATTTCTCGCGAGTTCAAAGCGCTTGCGCTAATCAATCTGCAGGTGGCGCAGGACTTCATCGCGCCATTGGTGCCTGGCGGGCGCAATGCCAACAGGTAACGTCGCTTTGAATCCCCTAGGGGAAGGGGACAGTTACGTGTCAGATTCTCGTTGCCACCGCGCGATTCATGTATCGCCACTTGCGGCCGCGGGCGACAACCGGGCACAGGTCTGGTAATATACGTTTCATAGCCATTTCGTATATAAAGGTCCCCAACATGGGTATCGTCAAGATATCGGAGCAAATGCACGCGGCGTTGCGAAACACCAGCGGCGCGCTCAGCCGCTCGATCAACGCGCAAGCCGAGCACTGGCTGCGCGTCGGCATGCTCGCCGAACTCAATCCCACGCTGAGCTACGGCGACATCTGCCGCAAGCTCATCGAATCCGATGGCGTCCAGACCGGTGAGGTCGAGGTCGCCGCTTCCCCAACATCCGGTGCCCCCGTCACCGTATTCAACAAGGTGGCGTAATGGTGCGCGAACGCGTTGTCATCCGATCCCAAGAAGAAATTGCGCTGTCGCGTCGCGCAGGCGACATGGCCGCGCAGGTGCTTGCGATGATTGCCGAGCACGTCAAGCCCGGCGTCACGACCGATGCGCTCGACCGCCTCTGTCATGATTTCATCGTGGACGAACTGAAGGCGATTCCCGCCAATATCGGCTATCACGGCTATCCGAAGACCGTGTGTGCGTCAGTGAATCACGTCGTCTGTCACGGCATTCCCGGTGAAAAGACGCTGCATGACGGCGATATCGTGAACATCGACGTCGCCCTCATCAAGGACGGCTGGTTCGGCGACACGAGCCGCATGTATTACGCCGGCAAGCCGAGCATTCTTGCCAAGCGTCTGGTCGATACGACCTTCGAGGCGATGCTCGCAGGCATCCGGGCCGTGCGTCCGGGTGCAACGCTGGGTGACGTCGGCTACGCGATCCAGACGGTGGCGCATCGCGAAGGCTTCAGCATCGTGCGCGACTATTGTGGGCACGGCATCGGCACGACCTATCACGACGATCCCCAAGTGCTGCACTACGGGCGTCCGGGTACGGGGCTTACGCTGCGCCCCGGGATGATCTTCACCATCGAACCGATGGTCAATGCCGGCAAGCCGGACACGAAGCAACTGGCGGATGGCTGGACAGTCGTGACGCGCGACCGTTCGTTGTCTGCCCAGTGGGAGCACATGGTGGCCGTGACGGAGACTGGTTTCGAGGTGCTCACGCAATGGCCCGACGGCCTTGGCGAGTACGCTCGCTTCGGCACGCTCGACGGCAGCGCGGCAACCGCCAACGCCGCCTGACAATGGATGGCAGCGGCTGGGGCGCGCTGTGCGCGCCTCAGACGTCGTCCGGTGCGTCGTCGAGCGTCAGCAGTTGATTGGCGAAGCGACGGTACAGCCATGCGGCGCTCCCCGTGGAGACCGCGATCCATGCCACCGACATCACCGTTTGAAGCACTAGCGTGCCGAGCGCTACCGACTTGGCGGCCGGCGCGACGCGCAGCAATGCGGTGAACAGGGCCGTCGCGACAATGCCCGCAATCATCAACGGCAACACCGTCCCTATCGTTGTGCCGAACATCGTCCAGAAGTGCCCGCGCGAATCCTGCCAAGCGGCGCGCCAGCGCTTGCTGCGTCCCGCGCCAATCTGCGCAAAGATCAGCGATACGCGCGTCAGCACGTAGAGCACCGTACAAATCAACAGCACGCAAAACGTGGCAAGCCCGGCATACGAATTGCCGTGTCCCGTCGCCCGCAGCGCCAGCATCGCACCGACGCCGACGATCAGCCAAACCGTAGCGAAGCCGACGAAGACCTGGGTCGATGTCCAGAGATAGCGCCAGAGATCGCGCCCATACCACCGGCCTTGCCGTGCGGCGTCGGGGCCGAGAATCGTGTAGCGAAAGACATGGATGACGAGCACGGAGAACGCGACCACATTCACGAAAAAGACGCCGAACGACATGAGCGCAATGCGCAGACGGTAGAGGGCGGGTTCGCCGACTTGCGATGCGGTCCGTGCGAGCTGATCGAGCGAAACGCTAAGTCCAGACGTCACGAGGAACACGACGGCAATCGCCAGGCATAGCCATGGCCGTTGGCGCAACGCGTTGAAGCCGTCGCGCCATGCCCCCTTGAAACATTGTTTGAACGCGATCGGTTCCATGCTCTCCCTTGAGCGAATTTCGCTTCGTTAAACGAAGCACTGCGGCGTCGGTACGTCACGCTGCCGCCATTCTTGCAGATCGGCTCACGACTGACAATTGCACGCAGGGAGGGGGTGTCCGGCGGCGCCAGCACCACGACGGGCGTCGGATCAAGGTGGGGCGGAGGAAGCTACGCCTGCGCTGCTTGATGCGCATCGCAGGCGTTTGATGCTCAGTGCTCAGTACCTGGCGCCTGGCGTTTCACGCGGCCATGACCTTGCGAAGCACTTCGGCGTGCGTGACAACGCCCACGAGCCGGGCGGCTTCGTCGAGCACGGGCAAGGTGCCGTGACGTTGCGTCATCAGCAGCGGCACCAACTCTGAGAGCGGCATGCCGGCCGTCGCCGACGGTGGCTGCGCTTGCATGACGTCGCGAACCGCCGGGCGCTGCCCCGTGCCGATAGACATGCCAAAGCGCGGCCAATGCTGACGGCGCGCACGGCGCGTGTGAAGGTCGTGGCGCGTGATCAATCCAATGACGCGGGCGTCGCCGTCGACGACCGGCAGGGCCTCCAGCCCGTGGCGCTGCAACAGACGCCACGCCGCCGGCGCTTCGTCGTGCGCCTGAACCTTCGCCAGCGGCGGCGTCATGACATCGGCACAGGTCAACTCGCGGGCGCGGCGCGCATAGGCCTCGCGCTGGGTGTCGCGGAGCAGGCTGGCGAGATCGTCAGCGGAAATGTCGAGCAGTTCGCTGCGGCGAGCCAGCGCCTTCTCAGCGTCGGCCGTCGTGACCGGTATGGCGGACGCGTTGACCGGACGCACCGTGGCCTGCGCACGCATGGCGTGCGGGTAACGATGGCCGGTGAGCGCGTGATAGCCGATGGCCGCGCTGAGCAGGACCACCGACTGGACGGCAATCGGCTCGAGGACGAAACCGTATCCAAGGGCGTGGACAGCCGGGCCGCCGAGCACGGCGGTCAATGCCACGGCACCCGACGGCGGGTGCACACAGCGCAGCGTAAACATCAACGCGATAGACACGCCGACCGCCGTGGCCGCCGCGGCGATCGGCGACGGAATGTATATTGCGCACGTCACCCCGACGATGGCGGCGACCAGATTGCCGCCGAGTATCGACCAGGGCTGGGCCAGAGGACTGGCCGGCACCCCGAAGAGCAACACGGCGGACGCGCCCATCGGCGCAACGAGCCAGGGGATATACGTCGCGGGGCCGAGCATCCACAGCATCAGGCCGCCGGTCAGTGCAATCCCGCACAGCGCACCAAAGCCCGCGCGAAGCCGTTCGCGCCAGTGAACGGCCACCACGGCAGGCAGGAAACCTGCCAGCCAATCCCTCACGTCGCGTCGTGTCATTGCCATGTCGTCCCGCTCCACCATCTGCACCCGTTTAGGGCGGCGTGTTGATATTTTGTGCATGATATATCGTATATCGATGGATTGGGAGAGTATGAGCGCGAGATTTTAATGCTGCGCCGCAGCGAAATCTCGGACAGGAACCGGTTGACACTGAAGCGGCGCACCAAAATCAGGAAAACGAGACGCGAAAGGCGTGAACCTTGCCGGCAGGGGAAGCGGGGGCACTTTCCGGCGGATGGGCAGACGCGAGACGTGTGCGTTCATCCGGTGTGCGCCCGTAAAAAAAGCCCGGGCATGCCGAACGTCGATTGACGCAGGGCAGGCACCGGGCAAGCAGGGACGCAGGGAAGAAACTTTGACGCAGATGAAATCTATCGGGCGGCTACCGTGGCGTTGGCAGCGGAAGTCGCCGCCGTCGGGCCGTTGGCCGGCCCGTTGGGCGCCCCCGGTGTTGTCGACGTCGCTGGGGCATCGGCCACTGGCGCGTCACCCCAGCCGCCGCCGAGGGCGCGGATCAGGTTGACGGTCGAGACCGCGTTCGCGCCGGCGAGTTGGACCGCACTGCGCCGCGCCTGGAGCACCGTACGTTCCGCATCGATGACATCGAGATAGGCAATCGAGCCTTCCTGATACTGCATGCGCGAGAGTTGTGCGGCACGGTTGGACGCTGTCACCGCCTCGTTCTGCGCCCGCGTCTGCGCGGCAAGCAAGCGGAGGTTGGACAGGTTGTCCTCGACTTCCTGGAACGCGACGAGGACTTGCTGGCGATAGTTCGCGACGTCTTCCTCGTAGCGCGCCCGCGCCCGCGATAGATTACCGCTGCGCGCGCCGCCATCGAAGATCGGCATCGAGAGCAGTCCGCCCACCACCGGTCCGAGCAGGAAGGTACGGCTCGACCAGTTGAACAGGTCGCCCAGCGTGGCCGCTTCGAAGCCACCCGCGCCAGTCAGTGACAGCGACGGGAAGAACGCGGCTTTCGCCACCCCGATGCGCGCATTGGCGGCTGCCATGGCACGTTCGGCCGCCGCGATATCCGGACGCCGTTCGAGCAAGGCAGACGGCAGACCCGCCGGGATGTGCACGGCGACCGGCGTGAGCGGCGACGGCGCGAACGTGAACTGCGCGGGCGCCTTGCCGAGCAGAATCGCGAGGCTGTGTTCCGAGGCTGCCCGCAGACGCGCGACCGCCAGCGCGTCGGATTGCGCCGTGGCCAGCTCGGCCTTGGCGCGCGCCACGTCCAGCTCGTCGATATCGCCTTCGGCAAAGCGTCGCTGTACCAGCTTGAGCGCTGCTTCGCGCAGCGTCACCGTTTGCGTGTAGAGCGCCTGTTCCGCGTCGAGTTCGCGCAGACTGAAGTAGTTCTGCGCGACATCGGCTTGCAGCGCAAGCTGCACCGAACGGTAGAGCGCTTCGCTCTGCTCGGCGTCCGCGCGGGCCGCGGCCACGTTATCCGACACGCGTCCGAATAAATCGACTTCATAGCCAACGCTCGCTTGTGCGCGCCACAGGGTGTAAGGCGCGATGTTCGTGCCGTCCGGCTGCATCTGCGAGGCGGGCGAGAGCTTCTGCCGCGTGGGGCCGAACCCGGCGTCGAGCGTCGGGAACAGCGCCGCACGGGCCTGACGCTGCACCCCTCGCGCTTCCTGCACGCGGGCGGCGGCCGCCTTCAGGTTCTGGTTGGCCGCCAGCGCATCATCCTCGAGCGTGTTCAGCGTGGCGTCGCCAAATACCTTCCACCATTGGCCGCGCGCCATTGCTTCGGCAGGCTCGGCAGGCTTCCACGTCCCGGCTTCACCCGCCGGGAGCGACGCTTCCTTGAATGCCGTCGGCGTCCCCTTGTCGGTCACCGTCGGCACTTCGTACGTGGGGGCCATCGAGCAGCCCGCCACCACCAGCAGGGCCCCGAGCAGGCTCGAGATACCCAGACTTCGTTTGATCCATTGCGATTGCATGATTGGCATCCTTCAGACTTCGGCCTTGACGTTGGCGGGCATGGTCGATGCGTGAGCGCTGTGCAGCGGCTTCTTGCCCGCCAGCGTGCGCAGCAACACGTAGAACACCGGCGTCATCATCAGACCGAAGCCGGTCACGCCGATCATGCCGAAGAACACGGCAACCCCCATCGCGTGACGCATTTCCGAGCCGGCGCCGGTCGATGTCACCAACGGCACCACCCCCATGATGAACGCGATCGACGTCATCAGAATCGGTCGCAGACGCAGGCGGCTTGCCTCGATCGCGGCGGCCACGGGACTGCGGCCTTGCATTTCCAGCTCTCGTGCGAACTCCACGATCAGGATCGCGTTCTTCGCGGAGAGCCCCACCAGCACCATCAGACCGATCTGCGTGAAGATGTTGTTATCTCCTCCGGTCAGCCACACGCCGAACAGCGCGGACAGAATGCTCATCGGCACGATCATGATGACGGCGAGCGGCAGCGTCAGGCTTTCGTACTGTGCGGCGAGCACCAGGAACACCAGCAGCACCGAGATCGGGAACACCCACAGCGCTGAGTTGCCCGCGAGAATCTGCTGATACGTCAGGTCCGTCCATTCGAACTTCACCCCGCGCGGCAGCGTCTCGGCCGCAATGCGCTCCACGGCAGCCTGCGCCTGACCCGACGAATACCCGGGGGCCGGGCCGCCGTTCACGTCGGCGGCGGTGTAGCCGTTGTAACGCACCACCATTTCCGGGCCGAACGTTGGCGACACTTTCACCAGTGACGAGAGCGGCACCATGTCGCCATGGCTGTTGCGCGTCTTGAGCAGTCCGATGTCATCGGCATGGGCGCGGAACGGCGCATCGGCCTGGACACGCACCTGATACACGCGCCCGAACTTGTTGAAGTCGTTTACGTACAGCGAGCCGAGGTAGATCTGCATGGTGTCGAACACGTCGGTGATCGGCACACCCAACTGCTTGGCTTTCACGCGGTCGAGATCCACGTTCAACTGCGGCACGTTGATCTGATACGACGAGAACGTCGGGCCCAGTTCCTTCGTTTGCGAGGCCTTCTTGATGAACGCCTGCGTGGCGTCGTTCAAGGCGGCGTAGCCGAGCGCACCGCGATCTTCGATTTGCAGCTTGAAGCCGCCCAGCGTTCCCAGACCCAGCACCGGAGGGGGCGGGAAGACGGCGATGAACGAGTCCTTCATCTTCGAATACGCGCCGTTGAGCTGCCCGGCGATGGCTGCCGCCGAGAGCGTCTTGTCGTGACGCTCGGCGAACGGCTTGAGCGTGACGAACACGATGCCGGCCGACGACGAGTTGGTAAATCCATTGACCGACAACCCGGGGAAGGCCACGGCGCTCTGCACGCCCGGCGTTTTCAAGGCAACGTCGGTCATGTCGCGAATCACCTTTTCGGTACGATCGAGCGACGCGCCGTTCGGCAACTGGGCGAACGCGACCAGATACTCCTTGTCCTGCGCCGGCACGAAGCCGCTCGGCACGACCTTGCTCATCAGCATCGTGGCGCCGAGCAGGACGGCGAAGATCGCCATCATGATCGCCTTGCGCCCGATCACGCGCGTCACACCTTGACCGTACTTCTCCGAGCCGCGATGGAACACGCGGTTGAACGCGTTGAAGAAGCCCCCCAGGTATCGGTTCATCTGCCGCGTAAGCCAGTCGGGCTTGGCGTGATGGTCCTTGAGCAGCAGCGCGGCCATGGCCGGCGACAGCGTGAGCGAGTTGAAGGCCGAGATCACCGTCGAGATGGCGATGGTCATCGCGAACTGCTTGTAGAACTGGCCCGTGAGGCCCGACATGAAAGCGAGCGGCACGAACACGGCCACCAGCGTGAGCGCGATCGCGATAATCGGACCGCTCACTTCGCGCATGGCCTGATACGTCGCCTCCTTGGGCGAGAGCCCGGCCGCAATGTTGCGCTCCACGTTCTCGACCACCACGATGGCGTCGTCCACGACGATACCGATGGCGAGCACCATCCCGAACAGCGACAACGCGTTGATCGAATAGCCGAAGCCGAGCAGCAGGGCGAACGTCCCCACAATCGATACCGGCACGGCGAGCAGCGGAATGATCGACGCGCGCCACGTCTGCAGGAACACGATCACCACCAGCACCACGAGGGCGATGGCTTCGAGCAGCGTGTGCACCACGGCCTTGATCGACGAACGCACGAACTGCGTCGGGTCATAGACGATGCGGTATTCGACGCCCGGAGGCATGTCCTTTTGCAGCTCCGCCATCGCTTCGCGTACTTGATCGGAGATCTGCAGCGAGTTCGCCCCCGGCGACTGGTTGATCGCCAACGCCACCGCCGGCTGGTTGTCGAGCAACGAGCGCAGGCTGTATTGCGAAGCGTCGAGCTGCACGCGGGCCACGTCGCCCAGGTGCGTGACGGCACCGTCCGGCGAGGTCTTCAGGATGATGTCGCGGAACTCGTCTTCCGTGTTCAACCGGCCACGCGCGTTGACATTGAGCTGCAACGGCGTGTCTGGACCGGCCGGCGATGCGCCGATGACACCCGCCGCGACCTGTACGTTCTGTTCGCGAATGGCCTTCACCACATCAGAGGCGGTCAGGCCCCGTTGGGCCACCTTCGCCGGATCGAGCCACACCCGCATCGAGTAATCGCCCGCGCCCCACAACTGCACTTCCCCCACGCCCTTGATGCGCGAGAGGCGATCCTTGACGTTGATGAGCGCGTAGTTGCGCAGATAGGTCATATCGTAGCGCTGGTTCGGCGAGAGCAAGTGCACCACCATCGTGAGCGTGGGCGAGGACTTGATCGTCGTCACACCCAGACGCTGAACGTCGTCCGGCAGACGCGGCAGCGCTTGCGAGACACGGTTCTGCACGAGCTGCTGGGCCTTGTCCGGGTCGGTGCCCAGGCGGAAGGTCACGGTCGTGGTGAGATTGCCGTCGCTGTTGGCCTGCGACTGCATGTAAAGCATGTTCTCCACGCCGTTGATCTGCTCTTCGAGCGGCGCGGCAACGGTCTCGGCGATCACCTTCGGGTTGGCGCCGGGGTATTGGGCATGTACCACGACCGACGGCGGAACCACTTCCGGGTACTCCGAGATCGGCAACTGGAACACGGCGATCAGGCCGGCCAGCAGCGTGATGACCGAGAGCACCCCCGCGAAGATGGGCCGGTCGATAAAAAATTTTGAGATGTTCATGACGAGACTCTTGGGGGTCGTTCAGGACGCGGTTCGTGCGTGCGCAGGCGTACCTGGGCGCATTTCACGAACGCGTCGCCGTGGTGGCCGTGGCGACCGATCGGGTCGTGCCCGGCTTGGCGCTCGCGCTGTCCTTGGGAGGGGCCTGAGGGGGCCGGCTGGCGGTGCCGGTATCGGTGGCGTTGGTGGCCATGGCCGGCGCGACGATGTCGTGCCCGTCGCCCGTGTCGCCGGCCATCTTCACGGCTTTCGGCGTGACGGGATCGCCCGGACGCACGCGCTGCAGACCGTTGACCACGATGCGCTCGCCGTCTTTCAAGCCACCGGCGATCTCGATGAGGCCGCCGTGGCGCTCGCCCAACTGGACTTCGCGATACTGCACCTTGTTCTGCGGGTCGACGACGAGCACAAACTTCTTGCTCTGGTCGGTGCCGATGGCTGCCTCGTCGACGAGCAGTGCCGGGTGAGGCTCGCCCCCGCCCACGCGAATGCGGGCGTACAGGCCCGGCAAGAGCGCGCCGTCGGCGTTATCGAAGCGCGCACGCACGCGGATCGTGCCCGAGGTCGTATCGAAACGGTTATCGACCGAATACACGGTGCCCTTGCGCGAATAGCCGGACTCGTTGGCCAGGCCCAGGTCGACGGGGACGCCGTTCGGCTTCGCGGTATCGCGCGCGAGATAGCGCAGATAGGTCTGCTCATCGACGTCGAACGCCGCGTAGATCGGCGAAACGGAGACCACGGTGGTCAGCGCAGGCGATTGGGCGCCGGCCGATACCGTATTGCCCACCGTGATTTCTGCGCGCGAGACGCGACCTGCGATCGGTGCCACGATTTGCGTATAGCCGAGGTTGATGCGAGCGGTTTCGAGCGCGGCGCGCGCCGCTTTCACGTTGGCGGCGGCCTCGCGCGCGGCGTTTTCCTTCTGGTCGAAGTCCTTCTTCGCGATGGCGTTATCCGCGATCAGCCGCTGCGCGCGGGCGAGGTCGGTGCTGGTGAAGACGTCGCGCGCCTGCGCCGACGCGAGTTGTGCCGCCGTGCGGTCGACTTCGGCCGCGTACGGACGCGGATCGATCGTGAAGAGCGCATCGCCCTTTTTCACGAGCTGTCCGTCCCGGAAATGCACGGCGGTGATGGTGCCCGACACGAGCGGCTTGATGTCGACGCGATCCACAGCGTCGAGGCGGCCGGAATAGCTTTGCCAATCGGTCACGGTGCGTGAGATCACGTTGGCTACGTCGACTTCCACTGTCGGCATGACTTGCGCGCTGGGAGGCGTGCTGGCGTCGACGCGCACGACCGTGAGCGTGCCCAGGGCCACGAGCGCGACCGTAACGGCGGCGGCAATAAGAACGGGTTTGCGAGCGAGGGTGGTCATTTTTTTAAAATCTCCGGAATCGGATGGACTCACTGGGTGGCACCGGTGGCGGGTGGCGCCAGCCGGCGTGTCAGGAACGCGGCCACTTCCCGCAGTGCGGCGGGCAGGGCGGCCAGGCCGTGATGGGACGCGCTGCGATGGCGCGTGACCTGTGTCGGCACGCCGGCGGCGATGAGCTCCGCCGCGTATTTTTCGGCTTCGACGTGCAGCAGGTCATGTTCGGCAGAAGCGATCAGCGTGGGCGGAAGGCCCGCGAGACGGCGCGATTCGAGCGGCGCGGCATACGGATGCAGACGCTGCGTTGCGTGCGGCAAATAGGCCCGATAGCAGCGGGCGCACTCGCTGGCTTCGATATCGCTTGGCGTGCGCCCGTCGGCCAGGCGCGTCATGCTGGGGTCGAGCAGGGGGGCGAGCAGTACCTGTGCCGAGATGGCAATTTCACCGCGATCGCGCGCCATCATCGTCAACGCTGCGGCGATGTTGCCGCCGGCGTCGTGCCCGGCCACGGCAAGACGGCGCGGACTGGCACCGTAGCGCCGGGCGTTGCGGTGCAGCCAGCGCGCGGCGCACCACGCATCTTCCGGCGCGGCGGGGAACGGGTGTGCCGGGGCGAGCGAATACCCCACCGAGACCACCAGCGCGGGGATGTGCAGGGCAAGATAGCGGGCCGCGGCGTCGCCGTCATTGAGCGAACCGTGGCAGAAGCCGCCGCCGTGGAAGTACAGCACCACCGGCAAATGCGCTTCGAGCGGCACCACGACGCCCGCCGCCCCGGCGCGCGCGGCGTCGGCGCCGGCGTGGCCGGTCGGCCGATACAGACGCAGGGTGACCGGGCCGGCATGACCGGCGATGCTCACCTCTTCGATGCGCAGTCCGTCGTCGGTGCGGTGCGTTTGGCCCGGACGTCCCGAGGGCGACTTGGGGGTGGCTGACATATGGCGTTGGGCTCGCGAGCGCGATACCCCTCTGATGACATTCGATGGATCGAAGTCTAGAGGCGACGGACATCGGGATAAACGCCTATAATTTGGCAACACTATTCGGTCAGATCGACTAATCGATGTCGGCCTTGCCGGTATTGGCTTCTCCCGCCGACCAATTTGCTTATGCACTTGCGATGCGCGCGAAATAAGCCGGATTGGCTGATGCAACCACGTTTTCGAATGGGGAAATGTCATGGATCGCTTGCAAGCGATGCAGGTATTCACGCGAGTCGTCGAGGCAAACAGCTTTTCACGCGCGGCCGACAATCTCGGTTTGCCGCGCACCTCGGTGACCACGATTATTCAGAACCTCGAGGCGCATCTGGGGACCCGGCTGTTGCAGCGTACGACCCGGCGGCTCAACCTGACGCCTGACGGGGCCGCGTATTACGAGCGATGCCTGCGCATCCTCGCGGATATCGAGGAGACCGAATCGTCGTTCCGGGAGAGCAGCCAGCGCGTGCGCGGCAAGCTGCGCATCGACATGCCGGGTTCGCTCGGCAAGCTGGTGGTGCTGCCGGCGCTGTGCGAATTTCACGAACGCTACCCGGAAGTCGAACTTATGGTGGGCATGGGCGACAAGCCGGTCGACCTGATCCAGGAGGGCGTCGATTGTGTGTTGCGCGTTGGCACGCTTCAGGATTCGAGCCTGGTCGCGCGACGCGTGGGCCTGTTCCAAAGCCTGACGTGCGCGTCACCGGCTTATCTCGAGCGCATGGGCATGCCGCATTCGCTCGACGACCTGCAACGGCACACAGCGGTGCACTACTTTTCGAGCCGAACGGGGCGCGTCGTCGAGGACCAGTTCCTGGTGGACGGCAAGGAAGTCGAGATTCCCATGCCGGGGGCGGTCGCGGTCAACGACGCCGAGGCGTATCTGCAACTGGGACTCGCGGGGTTCGGGACGGTGCAGCTCGCGCGCTTCATGGCGCTGCCGTATCTGCAATCGGGCCAATTGGTCGAGATTCTGCACCAGTGGAAGCCGCCTCCCATGCCGATTTCGGCCGTGTATCCGCATAACCGACACCTATCGCCGAAGGTTCGCGTGTTTGTCGACTTCATCGCGGAACTCTTCGAACGTTGCCCGTTGCTGCAAGGGCTCGACGAAACCGCAGGCTCATGCAAGCCGACCGTGGCGGCCGATGACGCCGACGGTCACTGGGCCTCGTACGGCACGCAAATGGCGCCGCAAGACGTCGTGGTCTGACGGATTCGCCGGCACAGTGCCGGTCCACTTCGCAACGCTGGAAGACGCGCCCGCGCAGCCGCCCATCAGGCGCCGCGCGGGCGCTTCGTTTTGGGCAGGCCGGCGTGGAGTGGGGCGCGGGCCACGATGATGGGATGCCGCTGTCACAGTGATTGGCCATGCGGGCATGGCCGCATTCAACTCGCCAACTGTCGCTACCTTCGCGGCGACGCAAAGCGCACCGCGCTTGGGATAATTCTTAATCGAAAAAAACCAAACGTGTCGCGACCGGATTAATTTCGTATCGCGCTTGCCGCCCGGCGCCGTGTGCCGCGATGCAGTAAGGCGCCAGCGCTGCTGCGGGTGAGCGACCGTCGCTCGTCCCTCTATTGCGTCTCCTTCCCGACTTGAATCGATGGCTTTCGCGGCGCGTTTGCGAGACGACACGCCGTTTGGGTCTGTCGGAATTCATCAGAATCGCTTTCGCAGGTGTCCGATGTTTAATTGATTCAAGGAGCGAAGCACCATGAACGAGAACGATCTGGAACTGCAACTCAACGAAGACCAAATCCGACACATTCAAGCGATCACCGGGCAGCGCATCGGCGCGATCCGAGTCGTGTCGAGCTTTCCCGAACTGCGCGGCGTATACGGCGGGCAAGGGGCCGGGGTGCAAGGCCATCTGAACGGTCAGGGTTTGCAAGGCGCGCAGGGCGTACAAGGTGTACAGGGCATACAGGGGGCGCAAGGAATGCAAGGTGCTCAGGGTATGCAGGGCCCGCAAGGTATGCAAGGCGTCCAGGGCATACAGGGTCCGCAAGGCGCTCAGGGCGTGCAAGGTCCTCAGGGGTATCAGCACGCTCAAGGCATTCAGGGCATGCAGGGTCCACAAGGTATGCAAGGTGCTCAGGGCATGCAGGGTCCACAAGGTGTGCAAGGTGTCCAGGGCATTCAGGGACCGCAGGGTATGCAAGGCATGCAGGGTCCACAAGGTATGCAAAGTGCTCAGGGCATCCAGGGACCGCAAGGTATGCAAGGTGTCCAGGGCATGCAGGGACCGCAGGGCATGCATGGTGCTCAGGGCGTGCAGGGCCCACAAGGTATGCAAGGTGTCCAGGGCATGCAGGGCCCGCAAGGTATGCAAGGTGCTCAGGGCGTGCAGGGTCCGCAAGGTATGCAAGGTGTCCAGGGAATGCAGGGACCGCAGGGTATGCAAGGTGTCCAGGGCGTGCAGGGCCCACAAGGTATGCAAGGTGTCCAGGGCATGCAGGGCCCGCAAGGTATGCAAGGTGCTCAGGGCGTGCAGGGTCCGCAAGGTATGCAAGGTGTCCAGGGCGTGCAGGGTCCGCAAGGTATGCAAGGCGTCCAGGGCATGCAGGGTCCGCAAGGGTATCAGCACGGCCAAGGCGTGCAAGGCGCTCAGGGTATGCAGGGCCCGCAAGGCGTGCAAGGCGCTCAGGGCATACAAGGTCCGCAAGGCATGCAAGGCATGCAAGGCTCGCAAGGACTCCACTGATTCGACGTGACACCTTGGTCGGACACGGGCGCGAAACCGCAGAGGTTCTCGGCGGCTTGTGTCTTTTGCGTGTGATGCGGCTCGAACCGGTTGTGCGTCGAGTCGCGAATTCCGGGTGCTCCGGCGGGCACCCGGCATGGGAGCCGCTGTCATGTCGTCAACGCTCTTACCTTTATCAGCAGAACAGCGCTCGCGGTTGTTCAACGCGACCGGCGCGCCGTTACGCAGACTCCGTGTGGAACCTTCCACTGGCATCGGCGTTGCCGTCGATCGCTACTGTGCCCGGTGCCTGCTCACCGAAGACCTGCCTGGCGTGCATATCGAAGCCGACGGCATTTGTCAGGCCTGTCACGCGTTCGCGGCAGAAGCTGCTCGTGGCGACTACACGCAGCGCCGTCTACTGGACGTTGTGCAATCCTGTCGCGGCGAAGGCACGCCCGACGCCGTAGTGGCCTATTCCGGGGGCAAGGACAGTGCGCTCACGCTGCTCCTTGCTGTAAAGGAGTTGCATTTGCGCCCCATCGCCGTGCTCGTCGACAACGGCTTCATTCCCGATGAGGTCAAGGACAACGCGAGGACATTCTGCGCGCGCTTTGGCGTTGAGCTGGTGATCGAGACGATCGACATTCGCCAGGTGGCCCGCGAATCGCTGGCGTCCAGTTCCGGCAAGATTCCGTGTACCTCGTGCATCGGCGGCGTGTTCGCGGCGATGGCGAAGACGTGCAGAACGTACGGTGTCCGACTCATTCTCAGTGGACACCGATTTCCGCCGCTGGCGTATCCGGTGAGCGGATTCACGAAGCGTGACGCCGACAACGGCTTCTTCTGTGCCTCGCCTTTGCTCGCGCGAGGGCTGAGCGAGGCCGAGCAGATGCAGTGGATCCGGGACGCCGGTTGGCAACCCACGGCCATGGCGGGCAACACATCGAACTGCAAGCTGATCGGTGTGGTGGAGCAGCATCTCTATGACGTGCAAGGATTCAATCCCCACATCTACGAGGTGTCGAAGGAGATTCGCGCCGGCTTCTACGATCGACGCACGGGGTTTGGCAAAGTCGATCGTCCGGAGATTTCCGCCGAACACCGGCAATGGGTGCGTGAGCGAATGCTGCCCGATGCGCCCGAGACGGCGACCTCACGCGGCGCCGACAATGTCCCGGGGGAGGCCGCTGTACGAGGGCGCCAGCGCGACGAACCGGCTACGCCAAAGTGAGCGCCATGCACGACTCCATCATCGTGACCGACAATTTCTATCGCGATCCCGCCGACGTGCGCGATTTCGCGTTGAAGCAGACCTTCACGGTCAAGGGAAACTATCCCGGTGCGCGTACCGAGGCGTTTCTTCACGACGGCGTCACGTCGGCAATCCAGGACATCGTGAAGTCTCCCATCACTTATTGGCCGGTCGACACCTACAACGGTGCGTTTCAATACAGCGTGCAGCGCGATATCACGTGGGTGCATGCCGACCACACCACAGTGTGGTCCGGCGTGGTCTATCTCACGCCCGACGCACCCCCGACGGCAGGAACGGCCTTCTTCCAGCATATCGACACCGGCTTCGACCTCTACCCCGAAGGCGACGACCAGCGGCAACGTTGCGACGCCGATGCCGCCGCATGGGAGCGCTGGGAGATGACCGACCGCATCGCGAATCGCTTCAATCGCCTCATCCTGTTTCGCGGTAGACGGTTTCACGCGAGCCAGGGGCATTTCGGCGACTGCAAGGAGAACGGGCGCCTGTTTCAAACGTTCTTTTTCAACACGCAGTATTGACGTTCCCCTTCCTTTCGATCGGAGGTACTTTCATGACGGCTTCGGAACTCTTCTTCCCAGTGGGTTCGCTCGACCTGAGCGAGGCGCAATCAGCAGAGATCAAATCGGCGTTCGGACATGAGATGGCGGCCGTGCCGCTCTATCGTGTAGTGCCCGTGTCGTCCAGTGACCGGTACGTTGCGTTGGAGGGCGTGCCGGGTTTGCCGGGAATTCTGGTGCACTACCGCGACGAAGATCCTGCCCAAGGCGGAAAGATCATCGCGTCGGTCAGGGCGGAAATGGCGCGCGCACCGGACGACTCCGCCGTCTTCGCGGCACACACGAAGCTGATGGCGCCGCGAGCCGAGAGCGAGTCCGCCAAAAACGGGCCGCCGGCGGCCGGCAAGCGCAAGTGAGCGGCGCCGCGCGTCGTCCCGCACCATGCTGACCTCACCCGGCGCGACGGCGCACGGCAACGCTAACGCTAACGGCGATCTGTTGGTGATGGTCAAGGTCGCCGAGCGTTGCAATATCGACTGTCGCTATTGCTACATGTATCACGGTGTCGATCAGGGCTGGCGCGAGCGGCCGAAGCGGTTGCACGCGTCCCACCTCGATGTGCTGGTAACGCGTCTGGCGGAACATCGCAGTGCGTTTCCGACGGGGCGCATGACGCTGGAGGTTCACGGGGGTGAGCCGCTGCTGCTCGGCAAATCCCATACCGAGCGCTTCTTCTCGAACTTGCGACGGCGCCTGCCGGCGTCGGACCTCGCCATCATTACACAGAGCAACGGCGTGTTGATCGACGATGACTGGCTGGATCTTTACGCGCGGTACGACGCGAGCCTGGGCATCAGCTGCGATGGGCCGCCCGACATGCATGACCGGCATCGGTACGACTTCGCGCGACAAGGTACGGGCAAGCGCGTCGAGCAGGCGATTCTGCGATGTCTTGCGCATCGCGCATCGCAGCGGGTCTTCAATGGGGTGCTGGCCGTGATCGATCCAAGTCATGACCCGGTGCGCATGCTCGATTACTTTCGGTCGCTCGGACTGACGGCCATCGACTTCCTGCTCCCCGATGCCAATTTCGCAGCACCGCCCCGTCACATCCAGGCGTACACGCACGCTCGGCTGCTCAGCTTCCTGTGTCGAGGGTTCGATGCCTGGCTTGCCATCGACGATCCGGGCTTCAGCGTACGCATCTTCGAAACGTTCATTCGCGGCGTGCTCGGTCGTCGCTCGGAACTCGATGCCTTTGGCGGGGCGCTTGCGCCGATCGTCATCGTGGAGAGCGATGGCAGTTATCGCTTGC
The DNA here is from genome assembly GCF_026802345.1 of Pandoraea sp. XJJ-1. Taxonomy (NCBI): domain Bacteria; kingdom Pseudomonadati; phylum Pseudomonadota; class Betaproteobacteria; order Burkholderiales; family Burkholderiaceae; genus Pandoraea; species Pandoraea sp. XJJ-1. Next base: position 2,928,384 of record NZ_CP113827.1, on the reverse strand, counting down.
TCGACGTGCTCGCCATCTGCGAGGAGGGGGCCACCCACACGGGGTTCAACCTCACGTCTCACCCGTTGCGGGCCTGCAGCGATTTCGCGCGCACTCGCTACCCCGAGCCCCATGCGGCTTGCCAACAATGCGAGGCATTTGCGGCGTGCGGCGGGGGATACGTTGCCCATCGATTCGACGGGCGCAGTTACGACAATCCCAGTTTTTATTGTCACGCGCTGCTGGGCTTTTATCGCCACGTCAGGGCGCGGGTGCAGGGGGTGACGTCTCCGATCTCGCTCATTGCAAACCCAAAGGGCTGAGTCTGTGAAACATCGAACTCAGCCCTGCCTGGCTCAACGGTGCAAAAGCGTGTTCAGGAACTCGCCTGCGCCACACGTTCCGAGAGGTGCGCGAGGGCGTCGTCGACCTGATCGATGAGAATCAGGCAGAGATCGCCGGGTTGCAGGCGCGCGAGCGCCGTGTCGATGGCCACGAACTCGCCGTGAATCTCGTCGATGTGGCTGGCCCGTCGCGCGCCGACCAGACCTTCGCGCAACAGACCCAGCACTTCGCCGTCTTCGCGGCCGCGCTGACACTGATCCTGGTAGAGCAGCACGTCGTCGAACGCATCGCCAAGGATCTGTGTCTGACGGCGGATATCCTCGTCACGACGGTCGCCCGCGCCGGAAATCACGACTGAACGGCGTCGCGCCGGCATCGTCTCGACCGCCTGCGCAAGCGCGGCAATGGCGTCCGGATTGTGGCCGTAGTCGGCAATCACGGTCGCGCCGCGGTAGTCGAACACGTTGAAGCGCCCCGGCGCGGTGCCAGCGTCGTTCACGAAGGTGGCCAGCCCGGCCCGGATCGTCGCCGGATCGAGATTCAGCGCCCAGGCCGCACCAATGGCCGCCATCGCGTTCTCGACCTGGAAGCTGATGCTGCCGCCGCGCGTGAGCGGAATCGCGGCGAGCGCGTAGCGGGTCTGGTTGCCGCCGTGACACGTCACGATATTGCCGCCGTCGACATAGACCACGCGTTTGCCCTTCGCGCGATGCGTGGCCAGAACCGGATGTGCAATGTCCATGGCGAAGAAGGTCACGTCTCCCGGGCAGGCGTCGGCCATGCGCGCCACCATCGGATCGGCGGCATTGAGTACGGCCATGCCGCGCGGTGCCACATTGCGCACGATCACACTCTTGAGCACGGCGAGGTCTTCCACCGTGTTGATGTACGACAGGCCCAAGTGGTCGCCCATGCCGATATTGGTCACCACGGCCACATCGCAGCGGTCGTAGGCCAGGCCTTCGCGCAGCAAGCCGCCACGCGCGGTTTCGAATACGGCGGCATCCACGTCCGGATGCATCAGTACGTTGCGCGCGCTGCGCGGGCCGCTGCAATCGCCCGTGTCGATGCGCTGGCCGCTGATATAGATGCCGTCGGTGCCGGTCATGCCCACGCGCAGGCCTTGCTGGCCGATGAGGTGGGCAATCAGGCGCACCGTGGTGGTCTTGCCGTTCGTGCCGGAGACGGCCACGAGCGGAATGCGGCCATCGTCACCGTCGTCGAACATCGTCGAGACGATGGCTTCGCCAACTGCGCGGCCCTTGCCGTAAGACGGCTGCAAGTGCATGCGCAGGCCCGGCGCGGCGTTGACTTCCACGATGCCGCCCGCCTGATCTTCGAACGGCTTGATGACGGTCTCGCACACGGCATCGACACCGGCGATGTCCAGCCCCACCTGCTGCGCAGCGGCGATGGCGCGCGCGGCGATTTCCGGATGGACGTCGTCGGTCACGTCGGTGGCCGTGCCGCCGGTCGACAGGTTGGCGTTGTTGCGCAGCACGATTCGCGCACCGGCCGCTGGCACGGAGTCGGCGTTCAACCCCTGCTTGGCAAGCGTGGCGAGTGCGATGTCGTCGAAACGAATCTTGGTGAGCGAGGTCGCATGGCCTTCGCCACGGCGTGGATCGGCATTGACCGTCTCGACCAACTGGCGCACGGTGTGCACGCCGTCGCCGGTCACTTGCGGCGGATCGCGGCGGGCAGCGGCGACCAGCTTGTTGCCGATCACGAGCAAACGGAAATCGTGCCCAGGAATGTAGCGCTCGATGATGACGTCGCGGCTGATGTCCTGCGCGGCTTCGAACGCTTTCTCGATCTCTTCGCGCGTGCGCAGACGCACGGCCACGCCCTTGCCCTGGTTGCCGTCGCGCGGTTTGACAACGACCGGCGCGTCGATTTCCTGCACCAGCTTCCACGCGGCTTCGATATCGCGCACGGTGCCGCCCAGCGGGACCGGCACGCCGGCGGCGTGCAGCAACGTCTTGGTCAGATCCTTGTCTTGCGCAATCGATTCGGCCACGGCCGACGTGCGGTCGGTCTCCGCCGCCTGAATGCGGCGTTGCTTGCTGCCCCAGCCGAACTGCACCATCGAGCCTTCGGTCAGGCGGCGATACGGAATGCCGCGTGCGACGGCGGCATCCACGATCGAGCCGGTCGACGGGCCGAGGCGCACGTCTTCATCGAGATCGCGCAGGCGATAGAGCGCATCGGCCAGGTCGAACGGGCCGTCGTCGAGGGCGGCGTGGATCAGTTGCTGCGCCAGTTCGAAGGCGAGGCGTCCGACAGGTTCTTCGCTGTACTGCACCACCACCTGGAACGTACCGGGTTCGATGGTCTGCGTCGTTTGGCTGAACGTGACCGGACACCCTGCAGCGGCCTGCAAATGCAGAGCCGTCGTGGCGAGGGCGTCTGCCAGCGACACCGGACGCTCTTCGGCGTCAGGCGTCAGCGCGGGCAGTTCGGGAAAGCGTGCACGCAGGCGAGCCTCGAAACCGGCCAGATTGCCGATCGAGTATTCCAGATCGGTGCACGTCACGATCGCCTCGATGGCGGTGTGACGGCTCCAGAGGTTGGGCCCGCGCAATGCGCGGATACGGGAGACTTCCATAAATTGCAATCCCTGTCTGTCCACTTCGCGTCCCTGTATGGCGGTGGGTTGGCGAGAAAAACGACTGTGGCTTGGGTATTCGGTAACGGGCTAAATAGGCGAGGGGACGGCGGCAGATAACCCTGCACGCCGCCACTCGCGGCTCACGTCGGTCAGGCCGCCAGCGCACGCATCGGCTGGCCCATCCACTGATGCACCAGATCGAGCATCGCGGCCGCTCCGCCTTCGTCGGCTTGCAACACGAGCAGGTCACCGCTCACGAGCTGGGCGAGCGCCGCTTCGGCAGCGGCACGTCGCTCGCCGGCGTCGATCACCTGCACCTTGCGCTCGGCATCGATGCCCGCGCGCAGTTGCGCACGCGACTCGGCCAGCGGGCGCTTGCGCTCGACGCTCAGGTCGTCGCACAGCACGACGTGCTCGAACGTCTGCGCCAGCAGTTTGCCCTCGGCTTGCAGGTCGTCGTCCATCCGGTCGACGCCGGGGCCGTACACCACCATGCGCCGCTCGGCGGGCAGGGTCGCCAGTGCCGCGGCCAGCGCCGTGAGCGCCGGGGCGTTATGGGCGTCGTCGACAATGACCGTCGCGCCTTGCTTTTCAAACAGCGTGAAGCGGCCCGGGGCGTCGACCTGCCCCACGTCGAACGTGGTCACGCCGGTGCGCAGGACGTCGAGCGTCACGCCCATCGACCAGGCGGCTGCGACAGCCGCGAGTACGTTTTCGATCTGGAAGCCGACACGGCCGGCATAGGTCAGCGGCATCGTGGCCGTCGCGCCGAGCGTGGTTTCCTCGGTACCGTTGGCCAGCATGACATCGCCATTGCGCACAAACACCGCGCGCTTGCCCGCCGCGCGATGCGCCACGATGGCCGGCAGGTGATCATCCAGCCCGAAGAAGATCACGTCGCCATCGCACAGCTCAGCCATTTCCACGACGAGCGGATCGCGCGCGTTGAGCACGGCCACGCCGTCGGGCAGTACCACGTCGATCTGGGTGCGCAATACGCTGAACATCCGGTCGACGTCTTCGACGAAATACTGGCCCAGATGATCCGGCCGGTCGATGTTCGTCACGATACCGACCTGGCAGCGGTCGTACGCGAGGCCTTCCGAGAGGATGGCGGTGTTGTCGTTCTCAAAGACGGCTGCCGTCACGCTGGCATTCATCAGGACACGGTGCGCGGCGTCCCAGTTGGCACGGTCGCCGGCTTGCACCAGGCGCTTGTCGAGGAACAGGCCGTCGCTGCATGCGAGGCCGGTACGCTCGCCCGCGAGTTGCAGCAGGTGCGTGAGCAGGCGCGCGGTCACGGTCTTGCCGTTCGTGCCGGTAATGCCGACGACCGGAATGCGCCCGGCGTCGCCATCGGGGAACAGATGGTCGACGATGGCGCGACCGACGGGGCGCGGCACGCCATCGGCCGGCTTCAGATGCATGAGCAGGCCCGGGCCGGCGTTGACTTCGACGATGGCGCCACGCTGTTCGACCAGCGGGCGCGAAATGTCTTCCGCCACAAGATCGACGCCGGCGATGTCCAGACCGACGATGCGGGCGGCCAGCGACGCATGCGCCGCCACGCTCGGATGCACGCGGTCGGTGACATCGAACGCGACGTTGCCGTTGCGCTGGATCAGCACGTTCTTGCCCTCGGGCGGCACGGCATCGGCGTCGAAGCCCTGGCGCTTGAGTTCTAGGCGAGCCGACGAGTCGATGCGCACGCGATTGAGCGGCTGATCTTCGGCGCTGCCGCGGCGCGGGTCGCTGTTGATCTGTAATTCGATGAGTTCCGAGACGGTGTGCTGGCCGTCGCCGACCACCGTGGCCAGTTCCCCCATGGCCGCAGCCACGACGCGCCCGCCCACGACCAGCAGACGGTGTTCCAGACCCGGCACGAATCGCTCGACGATCACGCCGCTGCCCTCTTCCAGCGCGACTTCGAATGCCGTGACGACTTCGTCGCGCGTGGTGAGATTGATGAACACGCCGCGGCCGTGGTTGCCGTCGTATGGCTTCACGACGACCGGCAGGCCGATGTCTTCGGCGGCTTCCCACGCATCGTCGGCGTTCTCGACCAGACGGCCTTCCGGCACGGGCACGCCGCACGATTCAAGCAGTTGCTTCGTGAGATCCTTGTCGCGCGAGATGCTCTCGGCGATCGCGGGGGTACGGTCTGTTTCGGCGGTCCAGATGCGACGGGCGGCGGCACCGTAGCCCAGTTGCACCAGATTGCCGTCGGACAGGCGAATATGGGGGATGTCGCGGTCGTCGGCGGCGTCGACAATGCACGCCGTGCTTGGGCCGAGGCAGTGTTTGTCGACCAGGCCGCGCAACGTTTCCACTGCGGCATCGACATCGTAGGGGCGGTCTTCGATGGCCGCCATGACCAGATCGCGGGCCGCGAACAGCGCGGCGCGGGTCACCTCTTCGTGCCAGGCCCGCACGATCACTTTATAGACGCCTGAGATCGGGGTTTCACGCGCCTTGCCGAAGCCCCCGGGCATGCCGGCGAGGTTTTGCAGCTCGAGCGTGACGTGCTCGAGAATATGGCCGGGCCAGGTGCCTTCACGCAGTCGCTGAAGGAAGCCGCCGCGCTCGCCGATGCTGCAACGGTGCTCGACGAGGGACGGCAGCCATGCCGACAGTCGCTCGGGGAATCCAGGGATCTTATTGGACGGGAACGCTTCGAGTTCGCCGATATCGACCCATGCCTCAAGCACCGGCCGATATGTCCACATATTCGGGCCGCGCAGCGACAGGACATCGAAAATCTCAATGTCTTTCTTTTTCATACTCAAGGCAAATTCACGCATCAAGGCGGGGTTCGGAGAAGCTGGTCAGGCCGCTTTCAGGCGGCACGGCCGCTTGCGCTCGTGCAGTTAACTGGTTACTTAACGTAAGAATCCGTAAACGGTTGACCGTCGCAACAATATTTCCATGCTGCACCGTGTCATCGCGGAACTCCACGCCGCAAAAGGCGTCGCTGTGGTTATACTTGCGGCAATTTCGCGGACTGACAGGGAAAGTCCGCCTCGCTATTTCCTCGTTTGCCTCGATGTCCGCCCCTTGAGGACACGTCTGCCGCAGCAATGACCGACATCCCCACTTCGACAGCGCCCCCCGCGGCGGCCCCGACTGCCCCTTTCGAGGGTGGCCCTTCCGGCGCGGCTGCCGAGTCCTGGTATTCCGACGTCGCTTCGCAACTGGCCGACGACGAAACCGTACTGACCTGGTTGACGGTCGATCTCGACGCACAACTGCATTTCGCGCATGGCGTGGTGGTTGCGACCGAGCGCCGGATCCTGGCGCTCGACGCGCGTCGAGACGCGCATGCGCAAACGGGCAGCCAGCCGGGTTGGCAGTCGTGGCCCTATCGCGCCGACCTGTCGCTGACACATACCGATCATGCGGGCGTTGGGACGCTGGAATTGTGCGACGCGCGCGAAAAGCTGGCGAGCTGGCGCTATACGCTGGGCCATAATCCGGCCGCGCTGACGCTGTTGGACACGGTGTTACGGCAGCGCGACGCGCGGGTGGCGGGCCATACCGCCAGCGAGGTACCGAACGAAGTGGGCACCTGCCCGATCTGTCAGGCGGAACTGCCGCCGGGTGCCGACGAGTGTCCGCAATGCAACCCGGAAGTCGAGCCCCCACCGTCGACATGGGCATTGCTGCGCCTGTGGCGGTTCGCGCGGCCATACCGCTTCCAGTTGCTGGCCGGCTTCCTGCTCACGCTCTGCGCCACCGGGGCCACGTTGATCCCGCCGTATCTGACGATGCCGCTCATGGACAACGTGCTGATCCCGTTCCAGAACGGCAAGCCGATCGATTACCACCTGGTGGGAATTTATTTGTCGGGCCTGATGGGGGCGGGCGTGGTCGCCTGGATATTGGGCTGGGCGCGTACGTATCTGCTGGCCAAGGTGTCGGAGCGCATCGGTGCCGATCTGCGCACCGCGACATACTCGCATCTGTTGCGCCTCTCGCTGGAGTATTTCGGCGGCAAGCGCACGGGCGACCTGATGGCGCGTATCGGCTCGGAAAGCGACCGCATCTGCGTGTTCCTCTCGCTGCACCTGCTCGACTTCGCCACCGACGTGCTGATGATCGTCATGACGTCGGTGATTCTGGTGTCGATCAATCCCTGGCTGGCTGCCGTCACGCTGTTGCCACTGCCGTTCATCGCCTGGCTGATCCATCTGGTTCGTGACCGTTTGCGCCACGGCTTCGAGAAGGTCGACCGGATCTGGTCGGAAATCACCAACGTGCTGGCCGATACCATTCCGGGCATTCGCGTGGTGAAGGCATTCGCTCAGGAAAACCGCGAGGTCGCGCGCTTCAAGGAAGCCAATCGTCACAACCTGGTGGTCAACGACCGTGTGAACAAGGTGTGGTCGCTGTTCTCGCCGACGGTCACGTTCCTCACCGAGGTGGGGCTGCTCGTCGTGTGGATCTTCGGCATCTGGCAGGTCTCGAAGCACGAGATCACCGTCGGGGTGCTCACCGCGTTCCTCACCTATATCAGCCGCTTCTACACGCGTCTCGATTCGATGAGCCGTATCGTGTCGGTCACGCAGAAGGCCGCGGCCGGTGCGAAGCGCATCTTCGATATTCTCGATCACGTCTCGAACGTTCCCGAGCCGGTCAACCCGGTGCACCTGAAGGAAGTAAAGGGTGCCATCGATCTGCGCGACATCGGTTTCCGCTACGGCAACCGAGCGGTGATCCGGGGCATGGACCTGCGCATCGCGCCGGGAGAGATGATCGGTCTGGTGGGGCACAGCGGTTCGGGCAAGAGCACGCTGGTCAACCTGATCTGCCGTTTCTACGACGTGTCCGAAGGTTCGATCCAGATCGACGGCGTGGACATTCGCGCGTTGCCGGTATCGGACTTCCGCCGCAACGTCGGTCTGGTGTTGCAGGAACCGTTTCTGTTCTTCGGCACCATTGCCGAGAATATCGCCTACGGCAAGCCGGAGGCGACGCGCGCCGAGATCGTGGCGGCCGCGCGCGCCGCACACGCGCATGAGTTCATCCTGCGTCTGCCGCACGGTTACGATTCGCTTGTCGGGGAGCGCGGACAGGCGCTGTCGGGCGGCGAGCGTCAACGCATCTCGATCGCTCGCGCCCTGCTGATCGACCCGCGCATCCTGATTCTCGACGAGGCGACGTCGTCGGTCGATACGGCCACCGAGAAGGAAATTCAGAAAGCGCTGGACAACCTCGTCAAGGGCCGCACGACGATCGCCATTGCACACCGGTTGTCGACGCTGCGCAAGGCCGACCGGCTGGTGGTGCTCGATCGCGGCAAGATCGTCGAAGTGGGCAACCACGATGCGCTGATGGCCCGCGAAGGCGCTTACTACACGCTGTACCAGGCCCAGCAACGCAACGTCGACACGGATATCGACGCGGCACTCGAGACGGTCGAAGCCGCCGCCGTGCTGGCGGCCGTGACCGCGGCACCGGCCCAGCCGCTTTCCGCCAACTGAACGTTCGCGAAGACACTCATGCAGATTGATTTCACCTTGTCTCGTAACGCCTTCGGCCGCCTGGTGCTGACCGACGCGGCTGGCGTCTCTCATGAAGGCGTGGTGCCCGTGCGCGCGTTTCCGATTGCGGCGCCGCAGGACGGCCTCGCGCTTGTGAGTCAGGAGGGGCGCGAACTGGTCTGGCTCGACTCGCTCGACGGACTGCCCGCCGCGATGCGCGCGCTGTTGCAGGACGAACTCGCCGCACGCGAATTCATGCCGGAGGTGTTGCGCATCAAGAGCGTTTCGACCTACGCGACGCCCAGCACATGGACCGTCGAGACGAATCGCGGCGAGGCGGCGTTCGTGTTGCGCGGCGAAGAGGACATTCGGCGCCTGGGCGGGCAGACGTTGCTCATTACCGATAACCACGGTATTCACTTCCTGATTCGGGACACCGGCACGCTCGACAAGCCGAGCCGGAAGATCCTCGATCGCTTTCTCTGACACGATGCGCGTTGCCGAATTTCGCCGTGCCGCCCGGCACTGGTAAAATCTCGGCTTTTGCTTTTTGCGGTGATGCCGATGTGGTTCAAGAATCTTCAGTTGCACCGAATTCCTGCCGGTTGGTCCATGAGCGTCGCGCAAATGGAAACGGCATTGGAGAAGCACGCCTTCTGCGAAGGCGGTAGCCTCGAAATGCAAGTGCAGGGCTGGGCGCCGCCGCGTGAGGGGGGCGAACTGGTGCACAGCATCAACCGTCAGTTTCTGCTCGCCTATCGTGCCGAGAAGAAGCTGCTGCCGTCCACCGTCGTGAATCAGGTCACCCGCGCCAAGGCGGTCGAGTTGGAAGAGCAGCAAGGCTTCAAGCCGGGCCGCAAGCAGATGCGTGAGCTCAAGGAGCAGGTCACCGACGAACTGCTGCCGCGTGCATTCGGCATTCGCCGCGACACGCGCGTGTGGATCGACCCGGCCAATCGCTGGCTCGTGATCGACGCCGCGTCGCCCGCCAAGGCCGACGAAGTGCGCAGCCTGCTCCTCAAGACGCTCGACATCACGCTCGAGAACGTGGAACTCAACGAGGCGCCCGTGGCAATGATGACCTCGTGGCTCGCGGGCAATGACGCGCCGGGCGGCTTCACCGTCGACCAGGACGTGGAGTTGCGCTCGAATACCGACGAGAAGGCGGCAGTGCGCTATGTGCGCCACCCACTCGACGGGGCGGACGTGCGTCAGCATATCGAGGCTGGCAAGCGCTGCACCAGGCTGGCGATGACGTGGAACGACCGGATCTCCTTCGTGCTGACCGACGCTTTCGTCATCAAACGTGTGACGCCGCTCGACGTCATCAAGGATGCCGCCGATCCGACGGCCGAAGGCGAAGCCGAGAAGTTCGACGCCGACATCGCGCTCATGACCGGTGAGCTCGCCCGCATGCTCGACGATCTGGTCGAGGCGCTGGGCGGCGAGCGTCAAATGGGTCAGATGGACAAGGCCGCCTGAAGCGCAGGCGTCGCTTGCCGCAGGACGACGAACGCCGCGAGGCCCCTGAGGGTGTCGCGGCGTTTTTTCGTGGCGTGCCGGGTTGAGCGTTGGTGGCTACGCCGCCGGTTCCTGCAGGTACGCGCCCAGCGACAGCGCTTGCTTGACTTGTCGCGTGCCTTCGTCGACGCAGACCTCCTCTTCGCCTGCCTCGATGGCGTCGTAAGCCTGACGCACCACGTCGGCCGGGTCGAGCTTGTCGGCGTCGAACCCCCGAGTCAGGTCGGTATCGATGTAACCTGCGTGCAAACCGACCACCTGCGTATTTTGGGCACGCAACGCGTTGCGCAAGCCATTGGTCAGCGACCACGCGGCCGACTTCGTGATGGAGTATTCAGGCAGCGCGTCTGCGCTGATCCAACTCACGATCGACAGGACATTGAGCAGTGCGCCACCGCCGTTGCGTCCCAGGGCCGGGGCGAACGCCTGCGTCATGCCGAGTACGCCGAACAGGTTCGTCTCCAGCGTCTCGCGCAGCAGCTCGGTGGCGCCCGGGCCGGTCAGCCCTTCGGTGAGGCGTGCAATCCCCGCGTTGTTGATGAGCAGCGTGACGTCGCCCGCCAGACTTGCCGCAGCCGCCACCGCCTCCGGGTCGTTGACGTCGAGCTTGACCGGGATGACCCCCGGCAGCGTGACCTTCGACGGATCGCGCGACCCGGCGTACACCTTCTTCGCGCCACGTTCGAGCGCCTGTTTCGCAAACGCCAATCCCAGGCCACGGTTGGCGCCGGTCACGAATACCACGGCATCTTTGATCTTCATTTCAGAACTCCAGCAGGGTCATCGAGTCACGTCGACCCTGTGGAAGACGTGAGCGTTGGGTTATACTTCATGACGATGGTGATCGTAATCGTCATCGTTGACGCATTGTGCCGAGTCTGGCATCGATATGTCAATGGTGATCGTCATTGTCTTTGTCGATGACGACGATAGTTCGATGGTGAGAGCGCGTCTGGACGAGCGTTGCGAGTCCTGAGGAGCGGGGGATGGGAATTTCAAGAGAGCAGGCTGCGGAAAACCGCGAGGCGATCGTCGCGGCGGCGGAACGGCTGTTTCGTGAGCACGGCGTTGACGCCGTGGGGCTGACGGCGCTGATGAAGGCCGCGGGGTTCACGCAGGGGGGCTTCTACAACCACTTCAAGTCGAAGGACGCACTGGTTGCGGCCGTGATGTCGCGCGCGGTGGCGGCGAGCAACGGGTTGCTGGCAGGCGGCGACGCGGCGGCGGAGGCGGTGTTGTCGCCCACGGCGCGCGTCGAGCGGTATCTGTCGATGGCGCACCGCGATGACGTGGCGTGTGGCTGCCCGATGGCTGGATTTGCGGGGGATGCCCCGCGCATCGGCGACGAAGCGCAAGCATGGTACGCGAAGGGGCTGGCCGACATGATCGAGCGAATGACGCAGGCCGGTATCGAGCAAGGCCTGAGTCGGGCGCACGCGAATCGGGCGGCGATGGCGCGCTTCGCGCAAATGGTGGGCACGCTCGTGCTGTCGCGCGCGGTCGTCAGCGCAGATCCGGCGCTCTCGGAGGCATTGCTGGCCGCCGGACGTGACGCGCTCAACGGACGCGACACCGACGGCGTCAAGTGAAAGCCGCGAGGCAGCGCGCCGTGGGGGAGACACGCCAGACGCTGCGCAAGGCGTGAATCCCTAGTGCTGGGGCCAGCGCCATGCGGCGCGCAACCCGTCCCGTAGAAAGTCAACGAAGGCGCGTGTGCGCGGTGCGAGATGCCGGCTGTGCGGATACACGGCATGCAGCGGCGACGCCGGCATTTGCAGCGAGGGCAATACGCGCGCAAGACGTCCCGCCTGGATATCGTCCCCCACGTCCCAGATGGATTTCTGTGTGATGCCCGCACCGTGCAGCGCCAATTCGTGCGCGGTATCCCCATCGTCGACAACGTAGGTATCGCGGACCTGGATGCGCAACGTTTCGGATTGCCACACGAATCGCCAGTCGCCGTGCGGCGCGTGGCCGAACAGAATGCAGTCATGCTGTTGCAGATCGCCAGCGTCATGTGGCGTGCCACGCCGCGCCAGATAGGTCGGAGACGCGACCAGCACGCGGTAGTTCGGGGCGAGTTCCTGCGCGACGAGGCTGGAATCGGGCAGGGTGCCGACGCGGATGGCCACGTCGATGCCGTGCGCGACCAGATCGACCCATAGGTCGCTGAGTTCGAGATGCACTTTCAGGGCGGGATGCCGTTCGCGAAACGCGACCAGCAGCGGCGCCAGATGACGACGGCCGAAGGCGCGCGGCGCGCTGATGCGAAGCACGCCACCGACGGTGCCCGCCTGTCGCGTCATCAGCCGCTCGGTCTCGGCAATTTCCGCGAGGATTCGCTGGCAGCACGTATGAAACACCTGCCCTTCGTCGGTGAGCGCCTGTTTGCGGGTGGTGCGATTGAGCAGGCGAACGCCAAGGCGCTGCTCGAGCAGCCCGAGCCGCTTGCTCACGACGGCAAGCGACAGCCCCATCTCCCGCGCGGCGGCCGACATGCTGCCCGTGGTAACGACACGGTCGAATACGGTGAGATCCAGCGTCTGGTCGATCATCTTGTGCAGATTCTCAATGAATTGCAGATAGTCATTCAGTTTTCAACGGGATTATCGTTCCATGAGATGAGTATCACAATAGCGCCGTGACATCGCGTGCCGGGGCTGGACGGTCAATCCACCGGCGGCCACCGGCAGGTGGCGCGATTCCGCCCTCGTTCCGATCGTTTTCAGGAGTTTCATCATGTTCAATTTCGAAGGTCAGCGTGTGTTGGTCATCGGCGGCAGCTCCGGCATTGGTCGTGCCGCCGCCCAGGCGTTCGCCAAGGCAGGCGCGGCCGTGACCATTGCCTCGCGTAGTCAGGCGAAGCTCGACGACGCGCTTGCCACGCTAGGCCCGACCGCCCGCGCTCTGGTACTGGACACGGAAGACGCGGCTGCCGTCGAACGGTGCTTCGCCGACCACGCCCCCTGGCAACACGTGGTCGTCTCGGCCGCGCAAACCCCGACCGGGCAGGTGCGCAAGCTCTCGCTGGACGACGCGCATGCCGCCTTTGACAGCAAGTTTTGGGGCAGTTACCACGTCGCGCGCTATGCGCGCATTGAAGACGGCGGTTCGCTCACGCTGACGTCGGGCTTTCTGAGCGTGCGCCCGAGCACGTCGTCGGTCGTTCAAGGCGCAATCAACGCCGCCATCGAGGCGCTGGCGCGAGGGCTGGCACTGGAACTGTCACCCGTGCGTGTGAACACCGTCTCGCCGGGGCTCACCGTCACGCCGCTATGGGACAAGCTGTCAGAGGCCGATCGCGAGGCGATGTATCGCAACGCGGCGGAGCGCTTGCCCGCGCGCCGTGTGGTCGCTGCGGAGGACGTGGCCAACACGATTCTTTATCTGGCGGGCACGCCGAGTGCCACGGGTTCGACCGTGCTGATCGACGCGGGCGGTGCGATCGCCTGACGGCGAGCCTCTCGACGATGCGAATCCTGCGTCTCGACGGCAAAAATGCCATTAAAAAGCGAACGATATGTTGCGTCGCAGCAGGTGAGCAACGCGATGATGTCGAGGCGCTTGATGTCGCGCAAACACGGTATACCCGGATCACTTTCGGGTACCTATTTCGATAGGGATTGCCTAGAATGAAAGCGTGCCATCCCGCCATGTCGAAGTTAGGAGGCCGCTATGCTGACAGGGAGCTTGATTGCCATGTTGATCATCGTGCTGGTCGTCGGCGCGGCGGTTGCGTGGCTCGTTGATCGCAATTGGTGCCGGGAGCATCCGGCGGCGCGACACACGTGGCGGCGTCACTCTCGGGACGTCCGGCACGGTTGAGCGCGCAGGTATCGAGGGGGCGATCCCCTCACCCAATGAAAAGCCCGCCTTCCGGCGGGCTTTTACATCTTACGGACACCTCAACAGCACGCTGGGCGCTCAGGCAACGGCCTGAAGGACATACTTGCCCTGGACGGTCAGTCGCGGGGACTTCTCACCCGACGCCAACTCTTCCCATTCGATCAATTTGCTTTCGAGCAATGACTCGAGGTCCAGGCGATCATGCTCCACTTGCTCAGGAGCGTCCTTGACCAGCATCAGGGTGGCAAATTCATGATGACTCAGCATCGTCGTCTCCCGGTTTGCGGTTCCACAGGGGGTCCCTCGTCAGGGAATTTAAGGATAGGTCACGAATATGGCACTTGCGCGACAAAATTCGCACTTTCGATGCTGCTTCGCAGCACGTCTTTTACGACACTTTCCCACTGCCAGCATAGCCCTTCCTCATGTCACTGGCATGTCAGCAGCCCCCGTTCCTTACTGTCGGAACCGTTGGTTCATGATACAAAATGCTGCAATGCGACAACAGTGATTTTCCCGTCAATGACGGAGGCGACCCGTTGATTTGCGGTTGGCGTCTCGTCAAGGGACGGTAGAATGGCCCAATTTGCCAGCAATTCGCGCACAACAACCTGACATGCCGCAAAAGAAAACCCCGTACTTCGAGTTACGCAGCGGTGCCATCGATACCCTGCATTTCGTGGTCAAGACGCCGCAACTGGAGACGCTGCGCACCGAACTGTCGCAACGTTTCGAAGCGACCCCGGAGTTTTTTGCCGGCGACACGGTCGCCATCGACGTTCGACGCCTGACCGGCGACGAGCGCGTTGCCGTGCCCGCGTTGGCCGACATGCTGGCCGAATTCCGCATGAAGCCGATCGGGGTGGTCGCCAACGCCGAGCAAGCCGAGTGGGCGGTGGTGGAAGGACTGCCACGGCTCGACAGCCACGAGCGGCGCCTGTCGCGTCCGGCCCGGGAGAGCGAGGCGCCAGCCGAGACGGCGGTCGAGCCAGCCCAGGCGGTATCGGAACCGGTGGTGCCTGACGCCGTTGCCGTCCCTTCGACCATCATTGACAAGCCGTTGCGTTCGGGCCAGCAGGTCTACGCGAAGGGCGATCTGATCATCCTCGATTTGGTCAGTTATGGGGCCGAGGTGATCGCGGAAGGTAATATCCACATTTACGCACCGCTGCGGGGGCGGGCGCTGGCAGGCGTGAAGGGCAAGCTCGATGCTCGCATCTTCTGTACCTGCCTCGAGCCCGAGCTGATTTCCATCGCCGGTATCTACCGGACCGGTGAGCATGCACTGCCGCCTGATGTGCAGGGGCGTTCTGTGCAGGTGCGGCTGGTAGACGACAAACTGATTTTCGAGCCCCTCGGGCTCAAATGATTCGTAGCTAAATTCATCCTCAAGTTTGGGAAGGCATCGACAGATGGCAAAAGTGATTGTGGTGACCTCTGGCAAGGGTGGCGTCGGCAAGACGACGACCAGCGCCAGCTTTTCCGCCGGCCTCGCCTTGCAGGGGCACAAGACGGCAGTCATCGATTTCGACGTCGGCCTGCGCAATCTCGACCTCATCATGGGTTGCGAGCGCCGCGTCGTGTACGACCTGATCAATGTGATTCAAGGCGAAGCGAACCTCAATCAGGCGCTCATCAAGGACAAGGCCTGCGAGAACCTGTTCATCCTGCCCGCGTCGCAGACGCGCGACAAGGACGCCCTCACGCAAGCCGGCGTCGAGAAGGTCATCAAGGATCTGGCCGACATGGGATTCGAATACATCGTGTGCGATTCGCCGGCCGGTATCGAATCGGGCGCGCTGCTCGCCATGCATTTCGCCGACGAGGCGCTCGTGGTGACGAACCCCGAAGTGTCGTCGGTGCGCGATTCGGACCGCATTCTGGGCATTCTCTCGTCGAAGACGAAGCGCGCCATCGAAGGCGGCGAGCCGATCAAGGAGCACCTGCTCATCACGCGTTACAACCCGAAGCGGGTCAACGACGGTCAGATGCTGTCGCTCGACGACATTCAGGAAATCCTGCGAATCAAGCTCATCGGCGTGATTCCGGAGTCGGAGTCTGTGCTGCATGCCTCGAACCAGGGCACGCCGGCCATTCATCTCGACGGCACCGACGTGGCTGACGCGTATCGCGACGTGGTGAGCCGTTTCAAGGGCGAAGACAAGCCAATGCGCTTTACCGACTATCAAAAGCCGGGACTGTTGCAGCGTATTTTCGGCTCGAAGTAAGGAGTGCCCATGTCATTCCTGTCTTTCCTCCTGGGGGAGAAGAAAAAGACCGCTTCCGTCGCCAAAGAGCGCCTGCAGATCATTCTGGCGCACGAACGCGCGGGCTCGTCGCCGCCGGCGGACTACCTGCCGGCGTTGCAACGTGAGCTGGTCGCCGTCATCTCCAAGTACGTCAAGATCGCACAAGACGACATCAAGGTCAGCGTTGAGCACCAGGACAACCTGGAAGTGCTCGAAGTGAAGATCGAACTGCCGCAGACCTGATCGGCCCCGGCAGGCCGGCGTTGCTGCGAGCTCGCGACCTCGCGGATGCCGGCATCCGATGTGCGCATGGGCGAAAGCCCGCCACCTCCGTTCAGAGGCAGCGGGCTTTCGTCGTTCATTTGTCGCGCACCGTCACACCGATGCGATCCACCGGTGCCAGTCGTCGCCGACATCAAGTGGGCAATCAGAACTTATAGTCGGGATTTTTCGGATCGAACGTTGCGTCGGTCCACGAGGCCTTGCGCACCTTCTCGAAGCGCATTTCCTCGACCTTCTGTCCCGACGCATTCCACGCTTCGATACCGCGCGGACGACCGGTCGTCAGGTCGAGCAGCACGCGCGACTTGTACGCGTAATGTTGCGGTGGACCGGCGGGGGCGTCCCATTCCAGAGCTAGCACGCGCATGCCATTCGATTCGGATACCGAAATTCTTGCGGGCGTCGCGGGGAGTCCTTCGGCGTGGAAGCTGCGGCCGTCATGCGCAATTCGCTCGGCAATGAACGCGAAGCCCAGATCGCGCACGGTGTGGTTGGACTGCGAGCGCGCAAGCGGGCCGTCGATACTGCTCCAGATCGATGCGAAGCCGAAAATGCCACCGAGATGGCCGTACATCTCCTTGAGATTCTTCGTCTCGTCATAAATGATTTCCTGACCCGCGTGGGCGCCGCCCGGCAGCCATTTCGCATAGATCTGCAACGGCGTCTCGCGAATCTTCACGAGCATGCGGTCGGGCGTGGTTTGCCACTGGTCATTGATACGTTCATGACGTGTTAGCTCGTACTGGTATTCGGGCAGCGCGGCCGACTCCGTCTTCAGAAACCGCACGAGCGCGTCGGCGTGGATCGCCTGCATGCGAGCGACGATCCGGTCGTCGCTCAGCTTCGCCAACTCGCCGGACTTGATCGTGTGGGACAGCCATTGGGCTTGCGCGGCGACAGGCATGGCGGCCAGCTTGGCGACCTCGGCATCCGCGACAGCGGTGTTTGCCGTCGCGTGGGGCGTGGGCGGTGCCGCAGGGGCGGAGGACGTGACGGCCGATAGGCCTGCATCCGACGAGACGTTGCTCTGGGCGAGGGCATTCGACGCACTCAGCGCGCCGGCAACGAGCACCGTGGGTGTCAAGGCGATGGCCAGTGCGACGCGGCCGAGGCGGCCGGCGTGAAACGCGTGGTGCTTGGGCATGTTGTTCGTCTCCCTTACGCGTGACCGAGCGGCGCGCGCAGTTCGCGCCGCAGAATCTTGCCGACGGTCGACTTGGGCAGTTCGCCGTCACGGAATTCGACGATGCGCGGCACCTTGTACGCCGTCAGGTGTTCGCGGCAGTGGGCGAGCAAAATCTCGGTGGTCACCCCGGGGTCTTTTGCGACGACCACGAGCTTTACGCGCTCGCCGGCAACCGGATCGGGCACGCCGACCACCGCGGCTTCCCGAACCCCTGGGTGAAGCATCACGACGTCCTCGATTTCGTTCGGGTAGACGTTGAAACCCGACACGAGAATCATGTCCTTCTTGCGGTCGATGAGCCGTACGTAACCGCGCGCGTCCATCACGCCGACGTCACCTGTCATCAGCCAGCCGTCGGCGTCGAACGTGTTGGCAGTGTCTTCCGGGCGCTGCCAATAGCCGCGCATGACTTGCGGCCCCCGCACGCATAACTCCCCCGGCTCGCCGAGATCGGCCCACGTGCCGTCATCGCGCTTGAAGCGCACGTCGGTCGACGGGGCGGGCAGACCGATGGATCCGGTGAAATCGACCTCGTCCATATGCGAGAGGTCGACCGGGTTCATCGTGACGATGGGCGAGCATTCGGTGAGGCCGTAGCCCTCGATGATCGGCTTGCCGGTGACCTGTTTCCATCGCTCGGCAATGGCACGTTGCGTTGCCATGCCACCGGCAAGCGAGAGCTTCAGCCGGGAGAAGTCGCGCGCACAGAAGTCCTGGTTCTCGAGCAGACCGTTGAACAGAGTGTTCACGCCCGTGACGCCGGTGAATGTCTCGTTGCGGATGATGTAGACGACTTTCTTCACATCGCGCGGATTTGCAATCAGGATGTTGCGCCCCCCCAGGCTCATGAACACCAGGCAGTTCACCGTGAGCGACAGGATGTGATACATGGGCAGCAGCGACAGATTCACCTCGATGTCCCCGTCGAGCTGGCCGGCGGCCCATGCCTCGGTTTGCAACAGGTTGGCCAGCACGTTCCCGTGCGTCAGCATCGCCCCCTTGGCCACGCCGGTCGTGCCCCCCGTGTATTGAAGGAAGGCGAGGTCGTCGCGCGCGAGGGGCACCGGCGCAGGCGTGTGCTTTGCGCCCTCGGCGAGCGCTCGGCGCAGCGGGATCGCCTGCGGAAGATCGTAGGGCGGCACTTGCTTCGCGATTCGCCGCATGAGGAAGTTGACGAGGCGTCCCTTGACGTTCAGGCCGGTGCCGAGCAAGTCGCCGATCTGCGTGACGAGCACGTGGCGCACCTCGGTGCCAGGGATCGCGTCCTGCACGGTTTTCGCGAAGTTCTCAAACGCGACGATCGTACGTGCGCCGCTGTCCTGCAATTGATGTTTGAGTTCGCGAACGGTGTACAGGGGATTGACGTTGACGACCACGGCCCCGGCGATCAGCGTGCCGAACAGGCCGATCGGGTACTGGAAGCAATTGGGCATCATGAGCGCCACGCGCTCTCCCTTCTGCACGCCGTGGGCTTGCAGCCACGCGGCAAAGGCATACGCCTGGCGGGCGACCTCGCCATAGGTGATTTCGCTCCCCAGACTCACGAACGCAATGCGTTCGCGGTACTTGTCGATCCATTCGTCGAACGCCTGCACCAGCGACGTGTAGCGTGTCGTATCGATGTCGGCGGGAACGCCAGGCGGGTAAGCATCTAGCCACACGCGTTCGTGCTGAACAGCTGAGTCCATCGTTGTCTCCCTTGAGGTCTTTTGGCACGGGCACCCGAGATCAGGCGGTGGCTCTGTTGGCGACTCGCCTGCTGCGGCGGGGCCGTGCTTGTGACTGCCCCTGTAACGTCGTCTGCGTTATCGTTCCAGCATGGCGACCACGCCT
This sequence comes from Pandoraea sp. XJJ-1, assembly GCF_026802345.1. Lineage (NCBI taxonomy): Bacteria > Pseudomonadati > Pseudomonadota > Betaproteobacteria > Burkholderiales > Burkholderiaceae > Pandoraea > Pandoraea sp. XJJ-1. The sequence continues at coordinate 2,909,052 of NZ_CP113827.1, read as the reverse complement.
TGTCCGCCGGCCGCGCAAATCGAGATGAGGCCACGCCCGCCGCCACGCTCGGCGAGCTGTTTGGCGAGGGTGGCAAGCAGGCGTGCACCGGTGGCCGCGAACGGATGCCCGCAGGCAAGCGAACTGCCATTCACGTTCAGCCGCTGCCGCTCGATGGTGCCCAGCGGCGCGGCGAGGCCCAGCCGATCGCGGCAGTATTGCGGGTCTTCCCACGCTTTCAATGTGCAAAGCACCTGCGCCGCGAACGCCTCGTGAATTTCGTAGAAGTCGAAGTCCTGCAGCGTGAGGCCGGCCTGGGCGAGCATGCGTGGCACGGCGTACGCCGGCGCCATGAGCAGTCCTTCGCGCCGGGTTTCATCGGGATGAAAGAAGTCGACGGCCGCGGTTTGCGAGTACGTCAGATAAGCGAGCACGGGAATGTCGTGCGCGTGTGCCCAGTCTTCGCTCGCGAGCAGCACGCACGAGGCGCCGTCCGTCAGCGGGGTCGAGTTGCCCGCCGTGAGCGTGCCCGCGGCACTGCGATCGAACACCGGCTTGAGGGCGTTCAAGGTCTCCAGCGTGACGTCGGGGCGCAGGTTGTTGTCGCGTTGCAGGCCGCGAAACGGCGTCATCAGATCGAGGAAGAACCCGCGTTCATACGCGGCGGTCAGATGTTGATGGCTCGCGAGCGTGAGTTCGTCCTGTGCGGCGCGCTCGATTTGCCAGCGCTTGGCCATCTGCTCGCAATGCTCACCCATCGACAACCCGGTGCGTGGTTCGCCGTTACGAGGTAGCGCCGGCTTGAACAACATGCCGGGACGCGCCTTCGCTAGCGCACCGAGCTTGCCCCCAGCGCTGCGCTGTCGGTTGGCCTCCAGCAGAATCCTGCGCAGTGTCTCGTTCACGGCGATCGGGGCGTCCGAGGCGGTGTCGACCCCGCCGGCGATCGCCACGTCGATCTGGCCGAGCGCAATTTTGTTGCCGGTCAGGATGGCGGCCTCGAGGCCCGTGCCGCACGCTTGCTGAACATCGTAGGCGGGCGTTTGCGGGGCGAGCGTCGTCGACAGGACGGATTCGCGCGTCAGGTTGAAATCGCGCGCGTGTTTGAGCACGGCCCCCGCGGCGACTTCCCCCAGGCGCTGATCATGCAGCGCAAACCGGTCGACGAGTCCCTGAATCGCGGCGGTGAGCATGTCCTGATTTGACGCCGTGGCATATGCCGTGTTGGCGCGCGCAAACGGGATGCGGTTGCCGCCGAGAATGGCAACGCGGCGCAAGGCGGGGGGCGGCGCGGTAGGCGTGAAGGCGCTCATGAAGGGTCCGGGTCGAGGGGGGAAGACGACACGGTCGGCGCGTGTTGCCACCGTCCGCGCAGATGGGGCACCGTGCCTGCCGCGTCGCGCAATTCGAAGGCGCCGCCGCAAGCATCGCGCCAGAGCGTGACATCGCCCGGCAGCGGCAGCGGCCTTTTGAACTCCACGAGCAGATCGAGGCAGGGCGCGTCGGCCGGTAACACGGCCGCTAGGCTTCGGGCGAAGCTCCACATGCCGTGAATGATGGGGTGCGCAAAGCCGAACAGCCGGGCCGTGACCGGCCAGAGATGGATCGGGTTGTAATCGCCGGACACCCGCGCGTACTGGCGGCCAAGGTCGCCCGGCACATGCCATGCGGCGGTCTTCGCGAGCGATGGGTCGGCGCCCAACGCGGCGCGATACGGTGCGCCGAGCGGGTCGGGCACACCGGTGCGCAGGTATCCGCTCTCTCCCGACCACACGACAACCCCATCGCGTCGCGCCGTGGTGAGGACCGTAAAGACCTGTCCCTTGTCATGGGCGAACAGCGGGCCGCACCGGACATCCAGATCGAGCCGCTCTCCCGGCGTGAGCGAAGCGTGCTGACGAATGCGATTATCCAGATGCACCATGCCGAGCATGGCGAACGGAAATGCGCGGTCGGTCATCAGCAACATATGCAGCGGGAAGGCGAGCAGATGCGGCCACGTGGGTGGCACCCCGTGCGCCGCGGTGAAGCCGCACAAGCGCGCGTAACGGGCGATGGCGTCGGCGTCGAGCGTGACATTGCGTCGCGCGAATGCCAAGGGTGGGAGCCGTTGCGCGTTCGCTGGCTTGCGGGACGAGAGCAGTGCCCGCAGAAACAGCGTGTGCGGGGAGGGCAGGCGTGTGACGTCGATCGGGGCGAGCCCGGCGTCCGACGGCAACGCCTTGCCAAGCGGATCGCGAGGGCGGTCGTTGGGCATGGTCATGCACCTAGCAGGCTCTGGCCGCACACGCGCACCACCTGTCCGGTCAATGCGCCCGATGCGGGGTGCGCCAGCCAGGCAATGGCCTGCGCCACGTCGACCGGCTGGCCGCCCTGGCCGAGGGAGTTCATCCGGCGCCCGGCTTCGCGAATGGCGAACGGCACAGCGGCAGTCATCTGCGTCTCAATGAAGCCGGGAGCGACGGCATTGATGCTGATGTGGCGCTCGGCGAGCACCGGCGACCAGGCTTCGATCATGCCAATCACCGCCGCCTTCGACGCCGCGTAGTTGGTCTGCCCCCGATTTCCCGCAATGCCGCTGATCGACGCCACACCGACGATCCGGCTGTTGGCGCGCAGCACCCCAGCATCGAGCAGCGCCTGATTGAGGCGTTGCGGCGCACCGACATTGATGTCGAGCACGCTCTGCCATTGCGCTTCGCTCATGCGCACGAGCGTCTTGTCGCGCGTGATGCCGGCGTTGTGCACGAGGATGTCAAGGCCGCGTGGCGCATGCGTGGCCAGATGCGCGAGCAATGTCGCCCCCGCTTCGGGCGCGGCAATGTCGCACGTGAGCGCGCTGCCGTCGAGACGCATCGCCACAGCCTCGAGCGCGCTCTGTGCTTGCGCGATGTCGACGCACACGACATGCGCGCCGTCGTGTGCCAGCACGGTGGCGATCGCTTCGCCGATGCCGCGCGCCGCGCCTGTCACAACGGCGACCTGTCCGGCGAGTGGACGATCGTCGTGAGTCGGCGGCGTTGTGAATACCGGCGCTTGCAGGGTGATGGCCTGACCGCTTACGTAGGCGGCGCGCGGCGAGAGAAAGAAGCGCAGCGTGGAGTGCAGGGCGTCCCGAGCGTGCGGCGCGACGTAGAGCAACTGCGCCGTGGCCCCGCGCTTGAGTTCCTTGGCGAGCGATCGCACGAAGCCTTCGAGCGCGCGCTGCGCCACGCTGGCCTGGGGTGTCGGTGCCAGCGCGGGCGGCACGCCCAGCACGAGCACGCGGGCGCATCGGTCGAGGCAGGCGAGGGTGTCATGGAAGAACGTATAGAGCGCGCTGAGCCCGTCGGTGCTGGCGATGGCGCTCGCATCGAACAGCAACGCCTTGGCACGTACGCCTTCGCTGGGATTGAAGCGTCCGCTCATCGTACCCGCCTGGTTGGCGTGCGGGATCCAGTCGAGTCGCTCGGCGTGCGCAAGGCTAGACATGCCGAGCCGATGCAGCTCTCGTGCGAGGTCCGGCAACAGCGGGGCGTCGCCCGCGCCGCCCACGACCGCGGGCGGTGTGGGCATGGCGCGTGGCGACGCATCGGTGTCTGCCTCGGTGCGGCTGTCGTCGCGCGACGGCATCCGCTCGAGCGGCACGGGGCGCGGTAGCCCCAGCGCATTGGCCAGGCGGCTGCCCACGGCGGAGTTGGCGAAAGCCAGATATCGGTCGGACGTCGTCACGGCGCGGAAATCCTCAGAGTGATAGGCAGCGGCAGGCGGGCGAGCTCACGGCGTGAGCGCTTCGTCGGCCGCTTCCTGTTGCTGGGCGTGCTGCATGTCGGCAAGGCGACCGAAGTCGGGCGGGAAATCGTCGACGGCCACGGCCCGCGCCGCAAAGTCGGCGTACTGCGCCAGCACCTGGCGCTCGCCGTCGCTCACGAGATGCAGATGCGCGGCCTGCTCCACCCACTCGGAGAATTCGGGCAGGCTTTGGGGCATCGTCGGCAGGCGGCCCTCCTTGACCGCCGTGCGCAAACGCTGCTCGATGGCGGTGACCTGCGGCGTCATCTGGAAAACGATCTCCCCGTAAGCCAGACCGTCGATTTCGGGGCGCGGCGAATAGCTGCCGGTGATGAGGCGCTCGCGCGCGTCGCCCGGCGTTTGCATCAACTCGGCGACCTGAGTGGCCAGCGCATCGGACGGTTTGGCATAGGGCAGGCCGAGCGGCATGAGTTTCCAGCGCATCCACCAGGCGACGGCGCGCGACGGATAGTTTGCAAGCACGCCTTCGAACGCCTCGCGTGCCTGCCAGAGCGCGTCCTGCGCGGCCCAGTGCACCAGTGGCAGATCGGCGGTGGGGCGGCCTTCGTCTTCGTAACGCTTGAGCGTCGCCGTCAACAGGAACAATTGAGAGAGGATGTCGCCGAGCCGGCCCGTGAGGCGCTCGCGCCGCTTGAGCGAGCCGCCGAGCACCGCCATCGAGACGTCGGATGCAATGGCGAGCAGCGTCGATAGACGATTCGCGGCGCGGTAGTACCCATGCAACTCCGGCGCGGCGTTCGACGGCACGGCGGAGAAGCGCGCATGCGTGATGCCGTGCAGGGCACCGCGCACGATGTTGCTCGTGACGAAGCTCAGATGGCCGAAGAGGGCGTCGTCGAAGGCGCGCACGGCCGCTGCTCGATCCGCCGTTTGCGCGGCGCTCAGCTCCTTGAGCACGTACGGATGGCAGCGGATCGCGCCCTGACCGAAGATCATCAGGCAGCGCGTCATGATGTTGGCGCCCTCCACTGTGATCGATACCGGGATCTGCTGGTAGGCGCGGGCAAGGAAGTTGTTCGGGCCCATGCAGATGCCTTTGCCCGCGACGACATCCATGCCGTCGTTCACCACTTTGCGGGCGCGTTCGGTCACGTGGTATTTCGCAATGGCGGAGATCACCGAGGGCTTCTCGCCAAGATCGACGGCGAGCGCTGCCATGCGGCGTGCGGCGTCCATCGCGTAAAGGTTGCCGGCCATGCGCGCAAGCGCCTCCTGCACCCCTTCGAACTTCCCGATCGGCGTGCGGAATTGACGCCGTACCGCCGCATAAGCCCCCGTGGCACGCACGGCAAGCTTCGAGTAGCCGACGTTCGAGGAGGGCAACGAAATCGCACGGCCCGCCGCGAGACACTCCATCAACATGCGCCAGCCTTTGCCGACCTGTGCCTGGCCGCCGATCACCCAGTCGAGCGGAATGAAGACGTCCTTGCCGGCATTCGGGCCGTTCTGAAAGACGGCGTTCAGCGGCCAGTGGCGACGCCCGATCACCACGCCCGGATGGTGCGTGGGAATCAGTGCGCAGGTGATGCCTGGGGCGTCGTCGTCACCAAGCAGGTGGTCGGGATCGAGGGCTCGGAAGGCGAGGCCGAGCACCGTCGCGATCGGCCCCAGGGTGATGTAGCGCTTGCTCCACGTGACACGGAACCCAAGCGTTTCGCGGCCCTCGTGAACGCCTCGGCAGACAATGCCGACGTCGGGGATGGCGGCGGCGTCCGAACCCGCGTATGGGCTCGTGAGTGCGAAGCAAGGGACTTCGTCCCCCTTCGCCAGGCGCGGCAGATAGTAGTTCTTCTGGGCTTCGGTGCCATAGTGAAGCAGCAGTTCGGCGGGGCCGAGCGAGTTCGGTACCATGACCGAAACGGCGGCCGCCGAGCAACGCGAAGCGAGCTTCATCACCACTTGAGAGTGCGCGTACGCGGAGAATTCGAGGCCACCGTAGCGCTTGGGGATAATCATTCCCAGAAAGCCGGCATCCTTCGCGTATTGCCATGCGTTTGGCGGCAGGTCCTGCCAGACCTGGGTGCTTTCCCAGTCGTTGGACAGGTCGCACAGGTGTTCGACCTCGGTGTCCAGGAAGGCCTGCTCTTCGGCGGACAAGGTGGGCGCGGGCAGCGCCATGAATTTTTTCCAGTCGGGACGGCCGGAGAACAAATCCGCATCCCACCAGACGGTGCCGGCTTCGATGGCGTCTTTCTCCGTCTCGGACATCTCCGGCATGATCGTGCGGAATTTGGCGAGCAGCGGTGCGGTGATCCAAGCGCGCCGCAGCGGGCCAATGCTGAGGACCAGTGCCGGCAAGACGAAGATGACGGCGAGCAAGACGGTCGCCACCGCCCCCGTCAGCCCGCTCACCGCGCCTGCGCCCACCCACACCACAGTCGCCAACAACCACTGCCAGGCGTGCGCACGATAAAAGAGCAGGGCGCTTACGCCCGCGACCCACGCAAGAATCCATAGAGCCATCATGCTGTCCTCCCTCTCGGTTCACCCTCCCGGCCGGGGTTGCCGTAGCACAGGTAGGGGACGCCTCAGCGTCGATTGGGCCTCGCCTCCCGATTGGCGTTCGGGCGTCTGTTCAGGTTTGGCCTTCGTGTTCGATCGTCGTCGACTGGCTCGGACCTTCTCCGGCTGTCGGTGATCGGTATTCAGGCATTGGCGAGCGAGCGGTCGTCGGCGCCGGGGATCCGAGGCGCGGCATTCGCTTCTGCGGTTGTCGTGGGCGGGGCGGCGACGTGTCCGGCGTCGCGTGGGGGCGTAATGCCCGCGGCCTTCGCCAGCGCGAAGACGTCGGCGAAGCTCGCCAGTTGTTCCTCGCCCGGCATCGGCGCCCTGAGCGCCGCGACCATGAGGGCCGTGAGCCGTGCCACGACCTGCAGGTCGCCCATCGCCTGGCCTTGGGCGAACGTGTCGATCAGTCGAGCGGTGTCGCTGCTCGCGAGCACGCCGGACAGGGCCTGAAGCGCGAAGTGCAGACGCCAGCCCAGTTCCTGACGCGGCAGCTCAGGCAACGCGCGGGCGAAGGCGTCAAAGAAGCGCTCGAAGACGGGGGCGTAATGCTGCTGCAAATAGTCCCGGATGAACGGCGACGGATCGGCGTACACCCGCCCGAGCAGGCGCAGGAACGCTGGGCCGCCGATATCGCGATGATGCGAGATGGCAAGGGCGGGGATGAACATTGCCCCCAGCACGTGTTCGCACGTGAGCTGCGGTGCCGGCCACTCGGCTTCGGCGCGCGTCAGCAGCGCGAGCCGCTCGTCGTTGAGCCGGTCGAGCCGACGCGCCAACATGGCCTGGAGCAAGGTCTCCTTGCTGCCGAAGTGATAGTTGACGGCGGCCAGGTTGACGTCGGCTCGCGACGTGATCTGACGCAAGGACATCGCTTCGTAGCCGTATTCGATGAAAAGGTCTTCCGCGGCATCGAGGATGCGTAGCTTGGTGTCGCCGACGTGCCGGCCGGCGGAAAGGCGTGGGCTCACGAAGCACCTCCAGTGTGATGCGGCGCGAGGCCGCGCCATCGGATGGAACCGATGTTTCATTCAAACGTACGAATGAATCCTAAGCCGTAAGTGGGCTTCCCCCAAGATCTTTTTCTGGACGCGATCCTCTAAAGCGTAATGCCGGCCTGTACCGACCTGTTGCGACATGCCCGGCAGGGCGGGCGGCGTCGGGAAGGCACGTGAAGGCAAAATGGTCCGATTTCCCTGATATCGGGGCGGAAAGTCTGGAGGCGGGGCAATAGTTTGCTAAAATGTTCCGCTTTGTGTTCAAAACCGTTTTGGCGCTACCCCGCATGTCGGGGGCGGAGGGAAGCCGGCGTCGCAACGTCGGTTCCGGCCCAAGGTTGATTAACTGACAGGGTCCGCTTGTGGCATTCCCTCGCCGCAACACAGAACGACCCTCTGGAAGGACGAATATCCTCATGACTATCGCTGTTGAAAACCTCGGCAAGCTCGAGCGTCGCTTTACCATCGCCCTGCCCAAGCAGGAAGTCGAAAAAGAAGTTGCGGCACGCATTCAGAAGCTGTCGAAGACGGTGCGTATGCCGGGCTTCCGCCCGGGCAAGGTGCCCCTGAAGATGGTCACCCAGCAGTACGGTGGTCAGGTCGAAGCCGAAGTCGTGAGCGACAAGGTCGGCCAGCAATTCTTCGACATCAGCAAGGAACAGGATCTGCGCGTCGCGGGTCAGCCGCGCTTCGCGCCGAAGGTCGACGCGGGCGAGGCCGAGTACGCATTCGATGCCACGTTCGAGATCTACCCGGAAGTCAAGATCGGTGACCTGGCCACGGCCGAGGTGAGCCGTACCACGACGGACGTCTCGGAAGCCGAGATCGACCGCACCATCGACATCCTGCGCAAGCAGCGCGTGCACTACCACGTGCGCGGCGAAGTCGGCGCCCACGGCGACGGCGGCTCGGTCGAAGCCAAGGACGGCGACCGCGTGACGGTCGACTTCGTTGGCAAGATCGACGGGGAAGCGTTCGCCGGCGGCAGCGCCGAAGACTTTGTGTTCGTGCTGGGCGAAGGCCGCATGCTGCCTGAGTTCGAGACGGCCACGCTGGGCCTGAAGGTGGGCGATTCGAAGGATTTCGAACTCAAGTTCCCCGACGAGTACCACGGCAAGGAAGTGGCCGGCAAGACCGCTACGTTCACCGTGACGCTGAAGAAGGTCGAGTGGGCGCACCTGCCTGAAGTCGACGGCGAGTTCGCCAAGTCGCTCGGCATCGCTGACGGCAGCATGGAAAAGATGCGCTCCGATATCAAGGAAAACCTGTCGCGCGAAGTGAAGCGTCGTACGCAGGCCTTGCTCAAGGATCAGGTGATGAACGCGCTGATCTCGGTGTCGGAGCTCGACGTGCCGAACGCATTGGTCGCACAGGACCAGGAGCGCCTGGTGGCAATGGCCCGTCAGGATTTGACGCAACGCGGCGTGCCGAACGCCGGCAACGTGCCGATTCCGGCGGAAATGTTCAAGGAGCAAGCCGAGCGTCGCGTGAAGCTGGGTCTGATTCTGGCCGAGCTGGTCAAGCAGAATGACCTGCAAGCCAAGCCGGAGCAAATCAAGGCCGAAGTCGAAGAGTTCGCGAAGAGCTACGAAGACCCGCAAGAAGTCGTCCGCTGGTACTATGGCGATCAGCAGCGCATGGCGGAAATGGAAGGTTTCGTCGTCGAGAACAACGTGGTCGAATTCGTCCTGGGTAAGGCCAAGGTGACCGACAAGCAGGTCAGTTTCGAAGAGCTGGCCGGCAACTCGCAAGCCTGATCGAACGCGACACGACCGATTGAACCGCCGCGGCCGCAATGCCGTGGCGGTTCTTTTCCAAATGGCCTCCGGGCCTCCTCCCTGCGGCGCGCAAAACCATCTCGATAGAAGGGTCGAACCGATATGATTACCCGTTCCGAATTGCTCGCCCAACTCGCCTCCCCGACGTACAACTCCGCACTCGAGACGCAAGGCCTTGGCCTCGTGCCGATGGTCGTCGAGCAAAGTGGTCGTGGCGAGCGCGCTTACGATATTTACTCGCGACTCCTCAAGGAGCGCATCATTTTCCTGGTGGGCGAGGTCAACGACCAGAGCGCCAACCTCGTCGTCGCACAGTTGCTGTTCCTCGAGAGCGAAAATCCGGACAAGGAAATCTCGATGTACATCAATTCGCCGGGCGGTTCCGTCTCGGCGGGCCTGGCGATTTACGACACGATGAAGTTCGTCAAGCCGGCGGTCTCGACGCTGTGCCTGGGCATGGCGGCGAGCATGGGCGCATTTCTGCTGGCGGCCGGTGAGAAGGGCAAGCGCTTCGCGCTGCCGAACGCGCGCATCATGATTCACCAACCGCTGGGCGGCGCTCGCGGTCAGGCGTCGGACATCGAGATCCACGCCAGGGAAATCCTGCTGCTCAAGGATCGGTTGAATCGACTGTTGGCCGACAACACCGGCCAGTCGCTCGAGGTCATCGCGCGCGACACCGATCGCGACAACTTCAAGTCGGCGGCCGATGCCGTCGAGTATGGGTTGATCGACCGCGTGCTCGAAAAGCGTCCCTGATTCGGTTTCGAGTTCGAGAGCGCGCAACGACAAAAGGTTGGCGCGACACCGGGCGGCGTCGTTTTTGAAAGCCAGGTGTTCGTGCCAAGTCTTTGTCGTAAAAGGGAAATTATTGCCGATGCGGCTGGGTCACACGCTCGCACGGCATGGCGTTACAATGGGATTCACGTATGCCGCGTTTGCCGCCCCCGGCGGGGGACGACCGGGGCGCAAATTGCTAGCAGGCTGACACAGATATGGTGGATAAAAAAAGCACTTCCAACGGCGAAAAGCTGCTCTACTGCTCGTTCTGCGGAAAGAGTCAGCACGAGGTCAAGAAGCTCATCGCGGGGCCGTCGGTCTTCATTTGCGACGAGTGCATCGATCTGTGCAATGAGATTATCCGCGACGAGGCCGCTGCGGCCGAAGACGAGAGCGGCAGCGGCGGCAAGTCCGATCTGCCGTCGCCGCTGGAAATTCGCGAGAGTCTCGATCAGTATGTGATCGGTCAGGACCGTGCCAAGAAGATTCTGGCCGTGGCGGTCTACAACCATTACAAGCGACTGAAGCACCTCGGCGACAAGCGCGACGAAGTCGAACTCGCCAAGAGCAACATCCTGCTCATCGGGCCGACCGGCTCGGGCAAGACATTGCTCGCGCAAACGCTCGCCCGCCTGCTCAACGTGCCCTTCGTGATTGCCGACGCCACCACGCTGACCGAAGCCGGTTACGTGGGGGAAGACGTCGAAAACATCATCCAGAAGCTGCTGCAGAACTGCAATTACGAGATCGAGCAGGCGCAGAAGGGCATCGTCTATATTGATGAAATCGACAAGATCAGCCGCAAGTCGGACAATCCGTCGATTACGCGCGACGTGTCGGGCGAGGGCGTGCAGCAGGCGCTGCTCAAGCTGGTCGAAGGCACGATGGCGTCGGTGCCGCCGCAAGGCGGTCGCAAGCACCCGAACCAGGATTTCATCCAGGTCGACACGACGAACATCCTGTTCATCTGCGGCGGAGCGTTCGATGGTCTCGAGAAGATCATCATGAACCGTACCGAGAAGACAGGCATCGGATTCGGTGCAACGGTCAAGACCGGTGAAGAGCGCGACGCCAGCGAGTTGCTGCGTGACGTCGAGCCGGAAGATCTGATCAAGTTTGGCCTGATTCCGGAGCTGATCGGTCGTCTGCCGGTGGTTGCCACGCTGGGCAAGCTTGACGAGGACGCGCTGGTGACGATCCTCGTCGAGCCCAAGAACGCGCTGGTCAAGCAATATCAGCGCTTGTTCCTGATGGAAGGCGTGGAACTGGAGATTCGGCCGGCCGCGATGCACGCGGTGGCGCGCAAGGCCATCAAGCGCAAGACGGGCGCGCGCGGCTTGCGCTCGATCATCGAGCAGGCCTTGCTCGAAGTGATGTACGAGCTCCCGTCGCTAAAGGGCGTCACCAAGGTGATCCTCGACGAAAACGCGATCAGCGGCGACGGGAAACCGCTTTTGATTTACCAGGAGTCGCCCAAGGTTGCCGGCTCCAATTGAACGGTCAACTCAGCGCTACCCGAAGCCGTTCATGGAAACATGGACGGCTTTTTTTCCTTCATACTAGTGCCGCGGGCAATGAAACCCCGAGCGGTGCAACTTACCGGCGAAAGGGCTGTTCCACTCCCCCTTGTAATTCCCGTCGGCGGCCTCAATTAGCTGGAACACAACGGTATCGTTAAATATGGGGAACGAGATGTCAGGCACCCAAATCCTCCCGCCCGAAGCGATTCAACTGCCCCTGTTGCCTTTGCGCGACGTGGTCGTGTTTCCGCACATGGTGATTCCCCTTTTCGTGGGGCGTCCAAAATCGATTAAAGCGCTTGAAACCGCCATGGAAGGCGGCAAGCACATCATGCTCGTCGCCCAGAAGGCGGCGGCCAAGGATGAGCCCACGTCGAAGGATCTCTACGAGATCGGCTGCGTGGCGAACATTCTGCAAATGCTCAAATTGCCCGATGGCACCGTCAAGGTGCTCGTCGAAGGGATTCAGCGCGCCCGCACCCTGAGTGTGGACGAAGAGGAAACCCAGTTCACGTCGGAAGTGATGCCGCTCGAACCGGACGACGGCAACTCGCCGGAATCCGAGGCGCTGCGCCGCGCGATCGTGGCCCAGTTCGATCAGTATGTGAAGCTCAACAAGAAGATTCCGCCGGAGATCCTGACGTCGCTCTCGGGTATCGACGAGGCGGGTCGTCTGGCGGACACGATCGCCGCCCACCTGCCGCTCAAGCTGGAGCAGAAACAGAACATCCTGGAAATGTTCCCGGTCATCGAGCGTCTCGAGCACCTGCTCGCGCAGCTCGAGAGCGAGATCGACATTCTTCAGGTGGAAAAGCGTATCCGTGGCCGCGTGAAGCGCCAGATGGAGAAGAGCCAGCGCGAGTACTACCTGAACGAACAGGTCAAGGCGATCCAGAAGGAGTTGGGCGAGGGTGAAGAAGGCGCGGATCTCGAAGAGCTCGAGAAGCGGATCAAGGCCGCGCATCTGCCCAAGGAAGCCAAGAAGAAGGCTGACGCCGAACTCAAGAAGCTCAAGCTGATGTCGCCGATGTCGGCCGAGGCGACCGTCGTGCGTAACTATATCGACACGCTGGTCGGTCTGCCGTGGCGCAAGAAGAGCAAGGTCAACAACGACCTGTCGAACGCCGAGAAGGTGCTCGACGAGGATCACTTCGGCCTGGAGAAGGTCAAGGAACGCATCCTTGAGTATCTTGCCGTGCAACAGCGCGTCGAGAAGGTCAAGGCACCGATCCTGTGCCTGGTGGGGCCCCCCGGTGTGGGCAAGACCTCGCTCGGTCAGTCGATCGCGCGTGCGACGAACCGCAAGTTCGTGCGCATGGCGTTGGGCGGCGTGCGTGACGAGGCCGAGATTCGCGGTCACCGTCGTACGTATATCGGGTCGATGCCGGGCAAAATCCTGCAGAGTCTGTCGAAGGTGGCCGTACGCAATCCGCTGTTCCTGCTCGACGAAGTGGACAAGATGGGCATGGATTTTCGCGGGGATCCGAGTTCGGCGCTGCTCGAAGTGCTCGACCCCGAGCAGAACCACACGTTCTCGGACCATTACGTCGAAGTCGACTTCGATCTGTCGGACGTGATGTTCGTGGCCACGTCGAACTCGCTGAACATTCCGGCGCCGCTGCTCGACCGTATGGAAGTGATTCGCCTGTCGGGCTACACGGAAGACGAGAAGGTCAACATTGCCCAGCGTTATCTGCTGCCCAAGCAGAAGAAGAACAACGGGCTGAAGGAAGGCGAGATCGATCTGGCCGAAGCGGCGATTCGCGACATCATCCGCTACTACACGCGCGAAGCGGGTGTGCGTTCGCTCGAGCGTGAGATCTCGAAGATCTGCCGTAAGGTCGTGAAGATGCTGTTGCTCAAGAAGGTTGACGGTACGTCGATCAAGGTCGATGCGGGCAATCTCGACAACTTCCTGGGCGTGCGCAAGTTTGACTTCGGTCTGGCCATGAAGGAAAACCAGATCGGTCAGGTCACGGGTCTGGCGTGGACGGAAGTGGGCGGCGATCTGCTGACCATCGAAGCCGCGTTGATGCCGGGCAAGGGCAACATCATTCGGACGGGTTCGCTCGGCGACGTGATGAAGGAGTCGGTCGAGGCCGCGCGCTCTGTCGTGCGTTCGCGTGCGCGCCGCCTCGGGGTGACGGATGAGCAGTTCGAGAAGAAGGACATCCACATCCACGTGCCGGAAGGGGCGACGCCTAAGGATGGTCCGTCTGCCGGTATCGCCATGACGACGGCGCTGGTCTCGGTGCTCACCGGTATTCCGGTGCGTGCGAATGTGGCGATGACCGGTGAGATCACGCTGCGCGGTGAAGTGTTGCCGATCGGCGGTCTCAAGGAGAAGTTGCTGGCGGCTCACCGTGGTGGCATCAAGCTCGTGTTGATTCCGGAGGAGAACGTGAAGGATCTCGCAGAGATTCCGGATACGGTCAAGAACGCGCTGGAGATCGTGCCGGTGCGCTGGATCGACAAGGTGCTTGAGCTGGCGTTGGAGCATGCACCGACGCCGCTGCCCGAGGAAGAGGCGAAGGCCGCGCCTGTCACGCCGAATGCGGATGCCAGCGGCAAGCAGGAAGTCATCAAGCACTGACGATAATTTTTCGTGTAGTGGGCAACGGGCGGATTGGCCGCTGATCGCTACGCGGGAAGTGCGTAAATAGCCCGGGGGTTTCCCCGGGCTTTTTTTTGTTCAGGCGATGCGCTCGAAAATGACACCGGGGAAGCGCAGATTCAGGAGTGCTTCCTAAGCCGCCCAAAGGGCGCAAAACGGCTTGACATCAGGGTTTCCGGCTTGTCTAATGGCAAAGCCGACGGACCTAGCAGATCAAAGTCAAGGCGCGCAAAGAGCGCCTCCGCGGCTCAATCGCCTACTATCCTTGCAAGGGGGTTACAGTGAACAAGACGGAACTGATCGATCATATCGCGGGTGAAGCAGACATCTCGAAAGCGGCTGCCGGTCGGGCACTTGAAGCATTGGTGGGTGCGGTAAAAAAATCGCTTAAGAAGGGAGACAGCGTGACGTTGGTCGGCTTCGGCACCTTCCTCGTGGCCAAGCGTGCGGCGCGTACCGGACGCAATCCGCGCACGGGGGCCGCGATCAAGATCAAGGCAGCGAAGGTTCCGAAATTTCGCCCTGGCAAAGTATTGAAAGATACGTTAAACTAATCAGCTTCCCTGTTTCGGCGGGGAGTTGCAGCAAGAACAACACTTGAATCGGGAACGGGTGCTTAGCTCAGTTGGTAGAGCGGCGCCCTTACAAGGCGTAGGTCGGGGGTTCGAGCCCCTCAGCACCCACCAGTTCCAGATCTTGGGGAGCGGTAGTTCAGTTGGTTAGAATACCGGCCTGTCACGCCGGGGGTCGCGGGTTCGAGCCCCGTCCGCTCCGCCAAATTGTGAAAAGGCGAACTTCGGTTCGCCTTTTTTGCCATATGGCGTCTTAAGACGCATCCAGACGACTATTCCGATTTCGTATGTTCGACTTCATCCGCCGTCATCAACGATTGGTTCTCATCTTCCTGACGGTGTTGATCGTGCCGTCGTTCGTGGTGTTTGGCGTACATGGCTGGCAGGAATACGCCGCAGACGCCAGCACCATCGCCAAGGTCGGCGATCAAACCGTGACACGTCAGGAATACGACAGTGTGCTTCGCGCGCAGACCGAGCGCATGCAACAGATGTTTGGCGGCGCTGTCGATCCCAACCAGATCAACACCCCCGAAATGCGCGCCGCGGTGCTGGATAACCTGATCCAGCAGAAGCTGCTCACGCAGGAAACGCTCAAGAAGAATCTCTCGGTGCCCGATGCCCAGGTGCGTGAGGCGCTGCTCGCCATTCCGGCGATTGCGCAGTTGCGCCGCCCGGATGGTTCCATCGATGAAGCGAAGTACGCGCAATTGCTTTCTGCGCAAAACCTCACGCCGCAGCGCCTTGAAGCGCAAATTCGCTTCGAGCTGGCGTCGAACCAATTGCCGTCGAGCGTGCAGGCGAGCGCCATGCTGCCGAAGACGGTGCTCGAACGCTTCGCGCAACTGCGTGCTCAACAGCGTGACGTCTCGGTGCTGACCTTCCCGGTCACGGACTACGCCGGCAAGATCGTACCGACGCAGCCGCAGATTCAGGCGTATTACGATGCGCACAAGGCCGCCTTCCAGACGCCCGAATCGGCTGAGATCCAGTATGTCGTGCTCGACCCGAAGGCCATGCCGGCTTCGGCACAGACGCCCGCGAGCGATGACGTGCTGCGCAAGATGTACCAGGACAACCTGAAGCAATACACCACGCCGGAGCAGCGCCGCGCATCGCACATCCTGATCGCGTCGCCCGCCGACGCATCGCCGGCCGATCACGCCAAGGCGAAGGCGAAGGCCGACGCGCTGCTCGCCGAGATCAAGAAGCATCCGGATGATTTTGCCAAGCTGGCCAGCGCCGATTCGGAAGACCCGGGCTCGAAGGCCAACGGCGGCGATCTGGGCTTCTTCGCACGCGACGCAATGGTCAAGCCGTTTGCCGATGCCACGTTCGCGCTCAAGCACGAGGGTGACGTGAGCGATGTCGTGAAGAGCGATTTCGGTTATCACATCATCAAGCTGACCGGCATCAAGCCCGAGCAGACCAAGTCGTTCGATGAAGTGAAGGCGCAGCTTGCCGATCAGTATCGACAGCAGGAGTCGGCGAAGGCCTATGCGAAGTTGGCCGACCAGTTCACCAACGCCGTGTACGAACAACCCGACAGCGTGCAGCCGGCGGCCGACAAGCTCAACCTGAAGGTGCAGACGGCCACGGTCACGCGGACGCCGGATCCGTCGCAGGCGAAACTCCCGATCGGCAATGAGAAGTTACTCAAGGCCGTGTTTGGCGACGAAGCGCTCAAGAACAAGCGCAACACCGAGGCGGTGGATGTGGGTCAGGGCGTACTGGTGTCGGCGCACGTGGTGACTTATCACCCGGCCGCCACGCCGCCGCTCGCGCAGATCGAGGCGCAAGTCAAAGAGAAGGTCGTGGCCGATCTGGCCGAGCAGGCAGCGACGACGGCCGGCCAGGCCAAGCTCGAAGCGCTCAAGAAGGGGGGCGACGCCGCATTCGGCGCTGCGCAAACCGTATCGCGAGACAACCCTGGCAAGCTGCCGGCGACGGCCCTGGGGGCAATCTTCAGTGCCGATACGACCCGGTTGCCGGCGTATGTCGGTGTCGCGTTGGGCGAAGGTCAGGGCTACGCCGTGTATCGCATCGGCAAGGTCACGCAGCCGGCCGAGCAGGACGCGCAGCATCTTGCCGCCGAGGCGCAGCAACTCAACCAACTGGCGGCGCAGGCCGAATGGAACGCCTGGCTGGGCGACCTGCGTGCGCGCTCGAAGGTGAAGATCGTGAACGATGTCACCAAGTCGGGGGCCTGAATGGGCGGCCGGCACCATCGCTGAATGAAACGAGAAACGCGGCCAACCGGCCGCGTTTTTTATGTGCCGGACGTCTTCGGCGTTCGTGGTTGCGCGGGGCGCGAGGGCGCCTTGCCGGCGGGCTTGAGAAGTGGTTTGACCGTCGGCCAGACATTCTGCAGGATTTGCGGGTGCGCCTTGGCCAGAGGGTGAATCTGATCCTGCTGGAACCAGTCGGGGTGTTCAATGACACCCGCCAACAGGAACGGCACGTAGCCCGTTTTTTCCTGCTTGGCCACCAGCGAAAACATCGTGAAGAACTGCTCGCTGTAGTCGAGCCCGTAGTTAGGCGGAATGCGCATGCCGACGACGATCACACGGCTGCCTGCCTTGCGTGCCGCGCCGATCATCTCGCGCAGATTGCTGCGTGTGAGGTCGAGTGAAATGCCGCGCAGCGCGTCGTTGCCGCCGAGTTCCAGGATCGTGATGGCGGGATGATAGCGTTCGAGCAGCGGCGCGAGGCGCGCGCGTCCGCCGCTCGTCGTGTCGCCGCTGATGCTCGCGTTCACGACGTTATAATCAAACCCGCTTCGCGTGATCGTCTGCTGCATCAGATTGACCCAGCCGGTGCCGCGCGCGATGCCATATTCCGCCGAAAGGCTGTCGCCGACGACCAAAATCGTTGGCGTCCCCGAACTTGCCGCGTGCGCCGCGGTCCCTGACAGCATGCACCCGCCTACGAGGGCGGAGGCGGCCATTTTCAAGAACTCTCTTCTAACCATGTCGTTTTCCGAAAACGTGATTGAGGTGCGGGGGCTGGGCAAACGGTTGCGCGACGCGACCGGCGAGCTGGTCATTCTGCAGGATATCGATGTCAGTGTCGCCAAAGGTCAAAGCGTGGCCATCGTCGGCGCGTCGGGGTCCGGCAAGTCTACGTTGCTAGGCCTGATGGCGGGGCTCGACACGGCAAGCGACGGCAGTATCACGCTGCTGGGCAAGTCGCTCGGCGATCTCGACGAAGAGGGCCGGGCCGCGTTGCGACGCGGTGCCGTCGGTTTCGTCTTTCAATCGTTTCAACTGATGCCGCACCTCACCGCGCTCGAGAACGTGATGCTGCCGCTCGAGTTGCTGGGTGAGACACGCGACGTGCGCGATCGTGCCATCAAGTTGCTTGATCAAGTGGGGCTGGGCTCGCGTCTGGCGCATTATCCGAAGCAGCTCTCCGGCGGCGAACAGCAGCGCGTGGCGCTGGCGCGTGCTTTCGTCACCGAACCCGCCATACTGTTTGCCGACGAACCGACGGGCAGTCTGGACACGGCGACGGGGGAGCGCGTGATCGACCTGATGTTCTCGCTCAACAAGGCGCGTGGCGCAACGCTGGTGCTCGTGACACATGATCAGGCGATCGCGCAGCGTTGCGACACGACAGTGCAACTCGCCGGCGGACGAAGGATCGATGGCCCGTCGGACGCACGAGACGCAGGGTCGAAAACGCCGCAGTGATGTTGCCGCGGCGATCGCGCGTTTCAGTGCTTGCGTTTCAGGGCGTCGCCTGCAAGGCGAATCAACGACGTGGTCGAGGCGTCGTGCGCGTCGGGCGTGAGCAAGTCCGGATCGGCGAGTTCGGGCTCGATGGCGCGGCTCAGCGTCTTGCCCAGTTCAACCCCCCACTGGTCGAACGGATTGATGTTCCAGATGGCGGCCTGCACGAACACCTTGTGCTCATAGAGCGCGATCAGCGCACCCAGGCGCTCGGGCGACAATTGATCGATCACGAGCGTGTTGCTCGGACGATTGCCGTCGAAGCGGCGTTGTGCGCCCAGCGGTCCTCCAGCTTGTTCCGCCGTGGCCATCGAGCCGCCTTGCAGCAACGCTTCGCTTTGCGCGAAGCAATTGGCGAGCAGCTTGCGGTGATGATCGAGATAGGCGGGCGCATCGTATTGCGGATTCAGGACGGCGATGAAGTCCACCGGCACCAGCGTGGTGCCCTGGTGCAACATCTGAAAGTAGGCATGCTGACCGTTCGTGCCTGGCTCGCCCCATAGGATCGGCGCGGTTTGCCACGAGACAGGCGTCCCGTCGAGCTGCACCGACTTGCCATTGCTCTCCATGTCCAACTGCTGCAGATACGGCGGCAGTTTCTGCAATGCGTCGGTATACGGCGCGATGGAAATCGTCTGGGCGTCGAAGAAATTCCGGTACCAGATGCCGAGCAGGCCAAGCAGCACCGGCATGTTGGACTCGAGTGGCGCACTGCGAAAGTGTTCGTCCATGGCATGCGCACCGGCGAGCAACGCGTCGAAATGCTGCGGGCCGAGATAGAGCATGATGATGAGCCCGATCGACGACCACAGCGAATACCGCCCGCCGACCCACTCGCCAAACTCGAACACGTTCTCGCGGTGAATGCCGAAGCGCATCGCTTCCTCGGCATTCGTCGACACCGCCACGAAGTGCTTGCCGAGTTCGCCCTCAGGAATGCCATGCGCGACAAACCAGGCGCGAATCGTGCGCGCGTTGGTCATGGTTTCGAGCGTGGTGAAGGTCTTCGAGCACACCACGACGAGCGTGGTTTCGGGGTCGAGCGAGGGCAGCGTGCGTGCCAGTTCGGTGGGATCGATGTTGGCGATGAAGTGCGCGCTCAGATCTCGCCGCCCGTAGACGGCTAGCGCGTCGCACACCATGCGCGGACCCAGGTCCGATCCGCCGATCCCGACATTGATGAGATGTCGAATGGGCTTGCCCGTCGCACCGACCCAGCGCCCGTCGCGCACGCTTTCGCTGAAAGCACGCATGCGCGAAAGGGTCTCGCGCACCCCGCGGCTGACGTCGCCGGCCGCGTCGCGAAAGGCCATGTCCTGCGGTGCGCGCAGCGCAACGTGCAACGCCGCGCGGTTTTCCGTGATGTTGACGGCGTCGCCGGCCCACATCGCATCGCGCTTGGCCGGCAGGCCGCACTCGCGCGCGAGTTGTGCGAGCAGCGTGCGTGTTGTGCCGGTAATGCGGTTCTTCGAGTAATCGAGATACAGACCGGCCGCACGCAATGAGAATTGTTCGACGCGTGCGTGGGCGCCGGTGCTCGCGAACCAGTCGCGCATGTGCTGCGCGGCAATGTCGTCGCGGTGCGTGAGCAGGGTACGCCAGGCAGGGAGTTGATCCAGACGAGTGGAAGGCGCGGATGGCTTGTACGGCATGTGCGATAAGGACATTTCGATAAAGCGGAGTATAACGGGAGTCGTCGCGAAATCACGTAGAAACGCGACGGTGGACGACCATCTGGCGGTCCTGCATCCTCGTGAAGCGAGATGTCAGGGCTAGCCGGCCGGCGCCGTGCGGCGCGTTTGCGTGCTTCGCTTGGCGCACCCCGCCTCGTTCAGCAAGTCAGCCAGTTCGGCGCGCATGGCGGGCAAAAGTTCACTTGCGGTCAGTCCAGCGGGACCGGCCCCTGCGGCGGCGCACCGTTCCGCAGCCCGGCCGTGCAGCCAGACCGCGGCCAGTGCGGCTTGCGGCGCTGGCATACCCTGCGCGAGCAGCGCACCGATCGCGCCCGTGAGTACGTCGCCCGTGCCCGCCGTCGCCAGCCCGGCATTGCCCGTCGTATTGATCCAGGCGTGCGTTCCGTCGTCGATGACGCTGCCTGAGCCCTTGAGCACAATCGTTGCGTCGAAGCGTTGGGCGAGCGCCCGTGCGCAAGCCAGCCGATCCGATTGAACGCGCGCGACGTCGCCCCCCGCCAGGCGCGCCGCTTCGAGCGGATGCGGTGTCAGGACGGTGGGACCGGCGCGACGGCGCACGCGCTCGGCGAGCGCGGGCTCGGCGGCCAGCAGATTGAGGGCGTCGGCATCGATGACCAGGGGCGTGTCGTCCAGGGCGAGCGCGCGCGACAGGCACGCGGCCGATGCGGCGGAGGTCCCGAGCCCGGGGCCGACGGAGACGGCCTGCATCGTCGCGAGGTCAAGGTTTTCCGCATGACGCAGCATCAGTTCGGGATGCTGCGGATCCCAGGCGGGTGCATCGTGCGCGACGAAGCCCACATAGACACGTCCCGCGCCCGTCATCAATCCGGCACGCGCGCAAAGCAGCGGCGCACCGATCATGCCTTCATGGCCGCCCAGCACCGCCAGCGATCCATAGCTTCCCTTGTGCGATGCATGATGACGCTGCGGCAAATGCGCACCGAACGCGGCCGGCGCGCTCGTCGCGATGGCTTGGCCGTCGGGGCGTCCGGACCGCACCGCGGCCAGCACCTCGTCCGTTCCCAGGGTGGCAATGAGCACGTCCCCGGCAACGTCGCGCCCCATCCCGGTGAGCAGCCCGGGGCTGGCGCCCAGCATTGCCATCGTAACGTCGGCGTGTATGACCGGTCCGTCGACGACGCCGGTGGCCGCCGCCAGTCCGCTGGGAATGTCGATGGCGAGCACCGGTGTGCCCTGTGCGTGGGCCTCGACGATGTGCGCAACGAGCGCCGCGGCGGGGCCGTCGAGAGGGCGCGTCAGGCCGACGCCGAAGAGGCCGTCGACAATCCAGGCGTAGCCCGAGGAGGGTTGAGGCCAGAGGGCCGGGGCAGGCTGGATGGGTACGCCGGCGGAGAGGGCGTGGGCGTGCGCCCAGCGGGCGTCGTCGGTTGACGGCGCTCCAAGTTGCCACACATCGACACGCACCCCGCGCCGATGCAATTCGCGCGCCGCAACGTAAGCGTCGCCCCCGTTGTTGCCGGGCCCTGCGAGCAACAACACGGGTTGACGTCCCGCGCTCGCGAGCGCGGGCAATCGACCGATGAGCCACTCGGCGACGGCGGCCCCGGCGCGGGCCATGAGCGTATGGGCAGGGAGTTGGGCGGCAGCGGCTCGCTCGACCTCGCGCAGCGTGTCGGGAAGCCATAAGTCGAGGGTATCGCGCGCGCATGCGGCAGTGGATGACGTCGCACAATCGTGTGGCGACCCGATGGATCGTGTCAGGGGATCCACGCCGACAGTGGCGCTGGCAGCGGCAGGGGCGTCAGCAGCAGCGGCAGCAGGGGCGTCGGCGCGCAATGAATCGGACATGACAGACAAGGCTCCCGGTATCGAGGGGCGGCGAACGCTGCACATCGTCGCATGCCGGCATCGACGGCTTGGGCGCGGTGTGTTCTGCGGGCCATTCGGAGATTATGCCCTCAACGCAACATTCTGCCTGCCGGTGTGAATCTGGACGCGGTGTCGGTGGTTTACGACAAGGCCCTGCCGGACCGGGGCTGGCTACCGACGATGCCGGCCTGTGAACGCGCTTACGAGCGTCGGGCCGGGCCAGCCCTCGTCATGGGGTGGCCCGCAGGCATCCTCGCACGCCAGCATGCGTATATCAGTGCGCGTAACGAGCGAGTGTCAGACCGTTCAGATCGATTTCCGGCGTTTGTCCGGAGATGACGTCGGCGAGCACGCGACCGGAACCGCAGGCCATCGCCCAGCCGGTCGAACCGTGGCCGACGTTCAGGAAGATGCCGGGCAGCGGCGTCGCGCCGAGCACGGGCGGGCCGTCGGGGAGCATCGGACGTGCGCCGACCCAGGCGCGCGCCTCCCGGTACTTGCCTGCACCCGGGAACCAGTCCGTCGCCACTTTGTAGAGCGTGGCGATGGCGCGCTCGCGCAGCACGAGTTCGGAATCGCCCAGTTCGGCCGTGCCTGCAATGCGCAGACGGTTGCCTTGCGGGGTGATGGCGGTCTTGTACGACTCGTCCATGACGGCGATGCGAGGGCTGAACAGTTCGGTCTTGACCGGCACCGTGATCGAATACCCTTTGATCGGCCAGAGCGGCAGGTCAATGCCCAGCGGACGCAGCAGCGCCGTGCTGGCCACGCCGGCCGCGATCACGACGGCATCGGCGTCGAGTGCCGTGCGATGCGCAAGCTGCGCGGTGCTGGCCGTCTCGACGGTGACCCCCGATCGCCCCACGTTCGGACGCACCGACAGCACCGTCGTCTCGGTCGCGAGCGTGACGCCCATCTCGCGGGCGATCTGGGCGAGGCGCTTGGTAAAGAGCGGGCAGTTGCCGGTCTCGTCACGCGGCAGGTGCAGGCCACCCGCCAGTTGGGCGTCGGTCGAAATCGCTGGTTCGAGCTTGCGGCACTCGTCGGCCGTGAGCAAGCGGTGCGGCACTTCGTTCTCGGCGAGCATGGCGCGCGCCGGTTCGTTCATTTTGACGTCGCGTTCGGTGCGGAACAGTTGCAGATAGCCTTGCGTGTGCTCGTACTCGAAGACATGGGTCTCGCGCAGTGCATGCAGGCAGCGCTGGCTATAGAACGCGAGACGCTGCATCCGCTCGCGGTTGGCGCGGTAGCGTTCGAGTTTGCATTCACGCAGCCAACGGGCGGCCCAGCGCCAAGTGCCGGCCGACAGGCCCGGCCGGAAGATAAGCGGGCTGGCCGAGCTGAACAGATGGCCGAGCAGCTTGCGCGGCATGCCCGGCGCTGCCCATGGCGTGACGTAGCCGGGCGCGATGACGCCGGCGTTGCCGAAGCTGCTCTCTTGCGCCACCGTGCTGTTGCGCTCGACTAGCGTGACCGTATGCCCCGCGGCGGCCAGATAGTAGGCGGTGCACGTACCAATGACCCCGCCGCCGATAACGATGACCTTCATTCCCAACCGTCTGGTGTGTGGCGAACGCCCGTACGTTCGCTTGTTAGTGTCGTTTTATGCCGTGCCGCACCCGAATGCCGGTTTCGCGGCCCGTGTAGATGACGGGGCGCATAGGTTACCAGAGAGACGCCCTCGCAGGGCGAGAGGCTCCCCATAATGCGTGTGGCGCACTCGGGTATAACCCGGGGTAAGCAGGGTATAATCTCGCTTTGTCGTTCCCCCGCGTTTTGAACGCCTCGCCTTCCGTCCTTCCATGACTCACATTGCCTGCTTCGCCGGCGCCTTGGCGCTCTCCGAATTCCGCCAGCAACGTCTTCTGCAGACCCTGCAAGCCATCGACAGTTCGATCGTGCGTGTCGACGCCCGCTACGTGCATCTCGTGGCCAGCGCCGAACCGCTGTCGAGCGAAGACGTGGCCCGCGTCGCCGGTCTGCTCACCTATGGTGAGCCGGTGCGTGAAGAGCCGGTGGGCGACCAGGTGCTCGTGATCCCGCGTCTGGGCACGATTTCCCCCTGGGCGAGCAAGGCGACGGATATCGCCCGCAACTGCGGCATCGATCACGTGCGCCGTATCGAGCGCGCGGTCGAATACACGATCGGTGTGAAGTCGGGCCTTCTTGGCGGCAAGAAGTCGCTGGCGGCCGATGTCCTGGCGCGCGTGGCCGGCGTGCTGCACGACCGCATGACCGAGACGGTCGTGGCCACGCGCCACGACGCCGAGGCGCTCTTCGTCGAGTTGCCGGCCAAGCCGCTGCAGACGATCGACGTCATCGGCGTGGGCCGCAGCGCCCTCGAAGCCGCCAACCGGGATCTGGGTCTCGCGCTGGCCGACGACGAAATCGATTATCTGGTCGACGCCTTCACGAGCCTGAAGCGCAATCCGACCGATGTGGAACTGATGATGTTCGCGCAGGCCAACAGCGAGCATTGCCGTCACAAGATCTTCAATGCGCAATGGACCATCGACGGTCAGGCGCAGGACAAGTCGCTGTTCCAGATGATCAAGAACACGCACCAACTGCACCCGCAGGGGACGGTGGTGGCCTATTCGGACAATGCTTCGGTGATGGAAGGCGCCGAAGTCGAGCGCTGGTATCCGCGTGGCGCCGACGGCCAGTATGGCCGCAGCGTTGAACTCACGCACACGCTGATGAAGGTGGAGACGCACAACCACCCGACGGCCATTTCGCCGTTTCCGGGGGCGTCGACGGGGGCGGGCGGCGAGATCCGCGACGAGGGCGCGACCGGCCGCGGCTCCACGCCGAAGTCGGGTCTGACCGGCTTCACCGTGTCGAATCTGGCGCTGCCGGACGCGCGCGAATCGTGGGAGAACGATCTCGACGTGGCGGTGCCGCCGTCGCTGCGCAATCCCGGCGATACGGGCGCCGACTATGGCCGCCCGGACCGCATTGCGTCGCCGTTGCAAATTATGGTCGACGGCCCGCTGGGCGGCGCCGCGTTCAACAACGAATTCGGCCGTCCGATTCTCGGCGGCTATTTCCGTACGTACGAGCAGAACGTGGCCGGCCGCGTGCGCGGCTATCACAAGCCGATCATGATCGCGGGCGGCATGGGCAACATCGCCGCGCAGCACACCCACAAACACAATCTGCCGGCCGGAACGCTGCTCATTCAGATCGGCGGCCCGGGCATGCGTATCGGCATGGGCGGCGGTGCCGCCAGCTCGATGGCCACCGGCACGAACACGGCCGAGCTCGACTTCGACTCGGTGCAGCGCGGCAATCCGGAAATCGAGCGTCGCGCGCAGGAAGTGATCAATGCGTGCTGGCGTCAGGGGGAAGCCAACCCGATCCTGTCGATTCACGACGTGGGCGCGGGCGGTCTGTCGAATGCGTTCCCGGAACTGGTCGACGGCGCCGACAAGGGCGCGCGCTTCGATCTGCGTCAGGTGCAGCTCGAAGAGTCGGGCATGTCCCCGGCGGAAATCTGGAGTAACGAAGCGCAGGAGCGTTATGTCCTGGCGATCGCGCCGGACAGCTTCCCGGCCTTCCAGGCGATCTGCCAACGCGAGCGTTGCCCGGTGGCGGTGGTCGGTATCGCCACCGATGAGCGTCAACTGAAGCTGGTCGATGCGATGCATCCGGAGTCGCCGGACCCGGTCGACATGCCGATGGACGTGCTGCTCGGCAAACCGCCGCGCATGCATCGCGACGTCACGCGTGTGGCGACGACGCTCCCGCCGGTGGACGTGACGGGCCTGTCGCTCGACGACGTGGCACGTGCCGTACTGCGTCACCCGACGGTGGCCAGCAAGTCGTTCCTCATCACGATTGGCGACCGTACCGTGGGCGGCTTGACGGCCCGCGACCAGATGGTCGGCCCGTGGCAGGTGCCGGTGGCCGATTGCGCCATTTCGCTGATGGACTACACGGGCTATCGTGGCGAAGCCATGACGATGGGCGAGCGCACGCCGCTGGCCGTGATCGACGCGCCGGCGTCCGGTCGCATGGCGGTTGGCGAAGCCATCACCAACATTGCGGCGGCGCCGATTGCGTCGCTCGACCAGATCAAGCTGTCGGCCAACTGGATGGCCGCGTGCGGCGCCGAAGGGGAAGACGCTGCGTTGTTCGATACGGTCAAGGCGGTCGGCATGGAACTGTGCCCGGCGCTGGGCCTGTCGATTCCCGTCGGCAAGGATTCGCTGTCGATGCGCACCAAGTGGGAAGACGCCGGCCGCAGCAAGGACGTGGTCGCGCCGGTGTCGCTGATCGTCTCGGCCTTCGCACCGATCGAGGATGTGCGCGGTCATCTCACGCCGCAACTGCGCTCGGTCGCGCAAGTGGGCGAGACGGTGCTGATCGCCATTGATTTGGGTCGCAACAAGAACCGTCTGGGCGGCAGTATCCTCGCGCAGGTCACACAGCAGATCGGTGACGTCGTGCCGGACCTGGACGATCCGGCCGATCTCCAACGCTTCTTCGACGCCATCCAGACACTGAACCGCGACGGCAAGCTCCTGGCGTATCACGATCGTTCGGACGGCGGCCTCTTCGCGACCGTGGCGGAAATGGCGTTTGCGGGCCACGTTGGCGTCTCGCTCAATGTCGACATGCTCACGCTCGACGACGGCTTCGAATCCGATTACGGCGATGCCAAGGATTGGGCCAAGCAGACGGTGGGCCGTCGCGAAGACAAGACGCTGCGCGCGCTTTTCTCGGAAGAACTTGGCGGGGTGATCCAGGTGCGCGCCTCGGAGCGCGATGCGGTGTTGCAAATGCTGCGTGAAGCCGGATTGTCCGCCTGCTCGCACGTGATCGGCAAGCCGAACACGAATGACGTCATCGAAATCTATCGCGATGCAAAGAAGGTGTTTGGCGCGCCGCGCGCGGCGCTGCAACGCGAGTGGTCGGAAGTGAGCTGGCGCATCGCGCGTCTGCGCGATAACCCGGCCGCGGCCGATGCGGAATACGAAACCCTCAACGACACGAGCGACCCCGGTCTCTCGCCGAAGCTCACGTTCGATGCCAGCGAAGACGTCGCGGCCCCGTTCATCGCGACGGGCGTGCGTCCGAAGATGGCCATCCTGCGCGAGCAGGGCGTGAATTCGCATCTGGAAATGGCCTACGTGCTGGACAAGGCCGGCTTCGATACCTACGACGTGCACATGAGCGATTTGCTCGCCGGCCGTCACTCGCTCGAAGCGTTCAAGGGCTTCATCGCCTGCGGTGGATTCTCGTACGGCGATACGCTCGGGGCGGGCGAGGGTTGGGCCAAGACGATTCTGTTCAATCCGGCGCTGGCCGAACAGTTCGCCGGCTTTTTCAACCGTGCCGACACGTTCGCACTGGGCGTGTGCAATGGTTGCCAGATGATGAGCAACCTGTCGAACCTGATCCCGGGGGCGGCGGCCTGGCCGAAGTTCACGTACAACCAGTCGAAGTACGAGGCGCGGCTTACGCAGGTGGAAGTGCTGGATTCGCCGTCGCTGTTCTTCAAGGACATGGCCGGCTCGCAACTGCCGATCGTGATCGCGCACGGCGAGGGCTATGCCAACTTCGGTCAGCAAGGAAACATCGATCAGGCGATTGCCGCCGTGCGTTTCGTCGACCATCGGGGACAGCCGACCGAGCAGTATCCGTTCAACCCGAACGGTTCGCCGCGCGGCCTGACGGCGGTGACCACGGGCGACGGGCGCTTCACGGTGATGATGCCGCACCCGGAGCGCGTGTTCCGCACGGTGCAGATGAGCTGGGCGCCCGAGCAGTGGGGCGAGGACAGCCCGTGGATGCGCATGTTCCGCAACGCGCGCCGCTGGGTGGCTTAAGCGACGATATTCTGCACGTCAGCGCGTGTGGAATACCACGCTGGAAACGAAAATCCCGCCGGAAGGCGGGATTTTCGTTTCAAAGCCGAACCGATAGCCGGTAACGCTTACTGGATCTTGGCCTTCTTCTCGAGGCCGTCGATGAAGCCTTGCAGCTTCTCTTCCTGCATTTGCTGCACGAGCTGCGGCTTGACATCGTTGAGCGCCGGGATCTGCGCGTCGCGAACGTCGTCCAGTTCGATCACGTGATAACCGAACTGCGTTTTGACCGGCGTCTGCGAGTACTGACCCTTTTGCAGTTTTTGCAGGGCGTCGGAGAACTCGGGCACGTAGGCGTTGGCCGGTGACCAGTCGAGATCGCCGCCGTTCTGTGCCGAACCGGGGTCCTTCGAGTACTGCTTGGCGAGGTCGGCGAACTTCGCGCCGCCCTTGAGCTTCGCGATGATGTCCTTGGCGGTGTCTTCGCTCGGCACCAGAATGTGACGGGCGTGATATTCCTTGTCGCCGAACTGCTTCTTGAGCTGGTCATAACGCGCCTGAACCTCGGCGTCGGTGACCGGCGAGGTCTTCTGGAAGTCAGCGATCAGGGCGCGAATCAGCACGCCTTGCTCGGCCAGCTTGAGCTGCGCCTTGACGTCCGGCTTGGCAGCCAGTCCGCTGCTGACGGCCGCTTGCGCGAGGATCTCGCGCTTGACCAGCTCTTCGCGCACTTGCTGTTGCAGTTGCGGCGAGTTCGGCTGACCCTGTCGGACCATTTCACGCACCATGGCGTCGGCACGAGACACGGGCACCGGCGTGCCATTCACGACGGCGACGTTCTGAGCGAGAGCGGGGAGGGAGACGGCGGTCAGCGACACGGCGGCGCCGAGCGCCAGTGCCGTGCGGGCGAGTTTCAATGCCATGCTGTTTTTCCTAACGAATGACGAAGGCAAGGTTAATCGACGGGGGATACGTCGCATGGTCGCATGCGAGTTACGCTTCGCCGGGGGCGAGCGCAACGATGGCGAGGGCGTGAATGCCGTTTTGCATCAAATCGGCTAGCGCATCATACACCAGGCGGTGCCGCGCCACGCGGTTACGTCCGGCAAACGCTGCAGACACGATTCTGACGTTGTAATGCCCGCCCGACGTCGCGCCGGCATGACCGGCGTGACGGGCGCTGTCGTTCTCAAGGGCGAATTCCAGGGGGGCGAGCGCCGCGGTGAGGCGCGCTTCGATTTGCTGTTCCATGGTCATGGCTGTGACTTCCTGACGGACGTTATTCGTCCTGCTTGATGTACTTCGAGAGCCACAGGCTCTGCACGACGATGAACACGACCATCAGGCCCATGCCGCCGAAGAGCTTGAAGTTGACCCATGTATCGGTCGAGTAATGGTAGGCGATGACCAGATTCAGCGCGCCCATTGCGAGGAAGAACAGCGCCCAGCTGAAATTCACCGCCCGCCACAGGGGGTCGGGCAATGCCATCTGCTTTTCCATCATGGCGCGAATCAGATTCTTGTCGAAGATGAGTTCGGCGACGAACAGGGTGATCGAGAAGAGCCAGTAAAGCGCCGTGGGCTTCCACTTGATGAAGGTCTCGTCGTGCAGCAACATGGTCGCGCCGCCGAACACCACGATGATCGCCAGACTCACCCACTGCATGGGCTCGACCTTGCGGTGACGCAGCCACATCCAGATGACTTGCGCAATCGTCGTCGCGATCGCGATGCCGGTGGCGACATAGATGCCGGCAAACTTGAAGGCGACGAAAAACAAGATGACCGGTAACAGGTCGAAAAAGAATTTCATGAAGTCTCGACTCGGGGGCTTCGGGAGAAATCGCCCTCGGGCAACAGGCGCCGGGGCAAACCCACATTATATTTCAAAGGCCCGTGGTGGGACGCTGTACATCGCCAAATGCGCGTCGCGGCGTCTGTGCCGCCGCTTCACCCCGGCTTGCCTCCGGTTCGCGGGGTCGCGGGATCGCTTCCCGAGGCCGGCGGCCGCGTGCCTTACGGCAGGATGTCGATGCGCTTGACGTCGATATCGTTGGCGCGAAGGTGATGGCGGTCGACTTCGCCGGTGATGCGCACGCGCGTCTTGTCGTTGATCTGGTGGCCGGGCGGCAGGTATTTGTCGTCGAGTTCGATGACGATGGTCCGGCCCGTGTCGTCGCGGAACGTGTAGTGCTCATGCCGGAGTCGGTTGACGATGTAGCCCTCGATGACGGTCATGGCATCGTCGGGGGCGGCCAGTGCCTGACCGACGGTCGCGACATGCGGCATGGCCGATGGCACGACCACGCTGCCGGTCGTCGCAACACTGGCCGCCGGGCCCATGTACTGCGCGATGGCTGGCGCGGCACTCAAGGTGCCGAACGATGCCGCTGCAGAGAAAAGCAGGGGTGCGAAGCGAATTGTCGGACGGGTCATCGGCGGCGTTTCCTGTGTTCCATTGAGGGAGCGCCAGCTTAGCAGACGGGCGCGTCACGCCGGGACGCCCGCCCGCGAGGGATGTCCCAAAGCGCGCGGCGCCCGCTGCAAATTGATCGAATTCACGGATCGGGCGCGTTGAAGCGGCGCGCTGACGGGACGCCGAGGGGATTCTCGGGTCAGTCGTCGACCGGCTTGTCGGCCTGGCCGTCCTTGTCCTCGAAGTCGAGCGACGCCGAGTTGATGCAATAGCGCAGTCCAGTCGGCTGCGGGCCGTCTTCGAACACATGTCCGAGGTGGGCGTCGCAGTTGTGGCACCGCACCTCCACGCGCACCATGCCGTGGCTGTAATCCATCACCTCGTCGATGCCGGATTTGTCGATGGGCTTCGCATAGCTCGGCCAGCCGCAACCCGCATCGAACTTCTCCGTCGATTCGAACAACGGCGCGCCGCAGCAGATGCAGCGGTAGGTGCCGTCTTGCCAATGATCCCAGTAACGGCCGGTGAAGGCGCGTTCGGTGGCAGCATGACGCGTGACCTGGTATTCGACGTCGTCGAGTTGGGCACGCCAGTCGGCGTCGCTTTTTTCCACTTTGCTCATGAATGAGAGTCTCCTGATGGGCGGCGGCCCCGGTGTTGCCGCCGCGCGTCGTCTATGGTCAGACCTGGCCCAGATGGGGGCGACGCGCCGTTTTGCAATGCGTGACACCTCGCTGATGCATCGCTGACGCCCGCGTCCCGTCGGTGCCGCGCCGTGCCGTCGATCAAGACGAGCAACTGACCTCGAGTTGCCCGGCCCAGTCGGGCGGCAGCTCGGCATAGCGTTCGAATTCGGGCTGTTCGTCGTAGGGGTGCGAGAGCACCTTGAGCAACGTGTCGACTTCCGAAAAGTCCTTTTCGCGCGCACGCCGGATTGCAATCTCCGCCAGATGATTGCGCAGGATGTACTTCGGATTGACAAGCCGCATCGCGACCGCACGCTTCGCGTCGGTGCTGGCCTCGTGGCGCAGTCGCGCGCGGTAATCCATGGCCCAGGCATCGAAGCCGGCACGATCGATGAACATGTCGCGCAGCGGCGTGTCGGCGGCCGGGTTCTCCAGCTCAAGCCCCGCCAGTGTGCGGAACAGGTGCGTGAAGTCGACCCGTCCCTCGTGCATCAGCTTGAACAGACGGTTGATGAGCGCTTCGTCGTCGGCATGCGATTCGCGCAATCCGAGCTTCGCACGCATGCGCAGATCGATCTCCTCGGCGAACCGGGTCTTGAACGCGGGCAGCACCGACTGCGCCTGCTCGATCGCCGCCTCGCCCTCGCCGAACAGCGGCAACAGGGCCTGGGCGAGACAGAAGAGGTTCCAGTACGCCACGTTCGGCTGTGCCTGATAGGCGTAGCGTCCCTGCGCGTCGGAGTGATTGCAGATGTGATGCGCGTTGAAGCCGTCGAGGAAGCCGAACGGGCCGTAATCGATCGTCAGACCGAGGATCGACATGTTGTCGGTGTTCATCACGCCGTGACAGAAGCCCACGGCCTGCCAGTGCGCGACCAGTTCGGCCGTCGCATCGCACACGGCACTGAGCAGAGCGAGGTACGGATTGGCCTCGTCGCGGCAATGGGGGTAGTGATGATCGATCGTGAAATCAGCCAGCTGACGCAGCGCGCCATACTGATCGCCTGCCCAGAAATGTTCGAAGTGTCCGAATCGGACGAAGCTGGGCGACAAACGCGTGACCACGGCCGCCGTCTCGATGGTTTCGCGACGCACCGGGGCATCGGAGCCGATCACGCATAGGGCGCGCGTGGTCGGCACGCCGAGATGGAACATGGCCTCCGAGCCGAGGAACTCGCGAATCGACGAACGCAGCACGGCGCGTCCGTCACCCATGCGCGAGTAGGGCGTGAGTCCGCCGCCCTTGATCTGGATTTCCCAGCGCCCGCCGGGGCCGTCCGACTCGCCGAGCAGCAGTGCCCGGCCGTCGCCCAATTGGCCGGCCCACACGCCGAACTGGTGGCCCGAATACACGCTGGCGAGCGGATCGCCGCCGGGCAGCGGCGTATTGCCGGCGAACGTGGTCACGAACTCGGGATCGCGTGCGGCTTCGGGCGACCAGCCGAGCAGGCGGGCCGCGTCGGCGGAAAAGCCGACCAGGTACGGCGCGGGCAACGCCTGTGGCGCGAGGCGCGTGTAGAAGTCGGGGCCGAGTGCGGCAAAACGGTTCGACAACGACAGCGGTCCGTAGGGCTTGAGTGAGGCGGAAACAGCGGCGGAGCGGTCGGTAGCCGGCATTGGGGACGTTCCTGAAGGTGAACAAACATTCTACTTGAGGTGTCCGTCGCGTGCTGCCGGCGTGCGGCCGCGCACGCGCGTGCGCCTGTGCTGCGGCGCACAAGCGATCGGCGTTGACCCGGCGCGCGCGCGCGTCAAGAATGATTCAGCGCGATTCGGTGAAGCGCGCCCAACGACGTGCTTCAGACGTGTCGACTGGCGAAGCACGAAATCACGACCGTCGTCCCACGACGTACTCCGTCATACAGGCTGTCCCGACTTTTCTGGAGATTCGACGCATGGCAACACCGCTTCTCGGCCAGATGATGGCTGCGCCGCTCCTGATTTCCACATTGCTCACCCATGCCGCGCGTCATCACGGCGATACCGAAATCGTGTCGCGTCGCATCGAAGGCGACATCCACCGTTATACCTGGCGTGACGTCGAGCACCGGTCCCGCCAACTCGCGCAGGCGCTGCGCCGGCTGGGCGTGGGCGACGGCGAGCGCGTGGGCACCTTGGCGTGGAACGGCTATCGCCACCTCGAGCTGTATTACGCCGTCTCCGGCATGGGCAGCGTGGTGCATACGGTGAACCCGCGCCTGTTTCCTGAGCAGATCGCCTACATCGTCAATCACGCCGAAGATCGGTATGTGGCCTTCGACATCAACTTCATTGGGCTGATCGAGACTATCGCGCCACAGTGCCCCGGCGTGCAGGGCTGGATTGCGATGACCGATCGCGCGCATCTGCCGACATCGAGTTTGGCGCTACTGTGCTACGAGGATCTTATCGGCGTTGAAGACGGCGACTTCCCGTGGCCGTCGATGGACGAGAACACGGCCTCGGGACTTTGCTATACGTCGGGCACGACGGGCCACCCGAAAGGCGTGCTCTACAGTCATCGCTCGACGGTGTTGCATGCCTTCGGTGCAGCGCTCCCCGACGCGATGGCCATGTCGGCGCGTGACGCCGTTTTGCCCGTGGTGCCGATGTTTCACGTCAATGCATGGGGGCTACCGTATTCGAGCGCGTTGGTCGGTGCGAAGCTGGTTTTCCCCGGCAAGGATTTGGACGGCAAGTCGCTGTATGAACTCTTCGAAGCGGAGGGCGTTACGTTTTCCGCCGGCGTGCCGACGGTCTGGCTGGGATTGCTCACGCATGTGAAATCGATCGGCGCGCGCTTCTCGACGCTCGAGCGCACGGTGATCGGGGGTTCGGCGTGCCCGCCGGCCATGTTGCACACGTTCGAGACCGACTACGGGGTGCGCGTCATCCATGCGTGGGGCATGAGTGAGATGTCGCCGCTGGGCACGCTGTGCCATCTGCGCAAGCATCATCGCGACCTGCCGGCCGAGGCGCAGCAGCATATTCTCGAGAAGCAGGGGACGGCGATCTACGGCGTCGATCTCAAAATCGTGGGCCCCGACGGCAAAGAACTGCCGTGGGACGGCAAGGCGTTTGGCGATCTGTACGCGCGCGGGCCATGGGTGCTGGATCGTTACTTCCGCTCGGATACCCCGCCGCTGGTCGACGGCTGGTTCCCCACGGGCGACGTGGCCACGATCGATCCTGAGGGATACGTGCAGATCACGGATCGCAGCAAGGATGTGATCAAGTCGGGGGGCGAGTGGATCAGTTCCATCGACGTGGAAAACGTCGCGATGGCGCATCCCGAGATCCACGAGGCGGCCTGCATCGCGATTCGTCACCCGAAATGGGAGGAGCGGCCGCTGCTGGTGGTCGTTCGCAAGCCCGGCTCGACGCTCACACGCGAGGACGTGCTGGCGTTCTACCAAGGCCGGGTCGTGAAATGGTGGATCCCTGACGATGTGGTCTTCGTCGACGAGATTCCCCACACGGCAACCGGCAAGATGCTCAAGCTCAAATTGCGAGAGGCGTTCCGCGATTATCAGGCGGCATCCTAGGCGTCGTGTTGCCGTCTCCGGGGTGGGGGGCGTCGGCCGAGAACCCGCTCGGAAACGTCTCACCTGGCACGCGGATGGCGCCCGAAATCCAGCATTGACGCCGTTTTTCGGGCGATCCCGCACCGCCGTGGTCGCCCGTCCCCTCTATAATGTCAGCCTGAAATTCCTCTGGATGCGGCCGTCTCAGCCGCGTCGTTCATTGGTCTTCCCGAAGGAGATGCAGTGCATCTGCTGAGTGCCACGGCCGGCCTCGTGCTTGTGAATGGCGTGAGCTACGGCCTGCTGCTGTTCATGCTGTCGAGCGGACTCACGCTGATTTTCAGCATGCTGGGCGTGCTGAACTTCGCGCATGCCAGCTTCTACATGCTTGGGGCGTACTTTGCCTACACGTTCTCGGCAGCGGTCGGGTTCTGGCCGGCGCTGTTCGCCGCGCCGCTGATCGTTGGCCTGATCGGGGCTGCGTTCGAGCGCGGCGTGTTGCGGCGATTGCGTGCGCGCGGTGCGTTGGCGGAGTTGCTGGCGACGTTCGGCCTCGCGTATATCGTGGTGGAGCTGGTCCAACTCGCATGGGGCCGCGGCCCGGTCGATTACGGCGTACCAACGGTCTTCGAAGGCGTGCTCGTTCATGTGGCGGGCATCGCGGTGCCCGCGTACCGGCTGTTTCTGATGGGGCTTGCGTGCGCCATTGCCCTGCTCGTGTGGGGCGTGTTTCGCGCGACGCGGGCGGGGTGGATACTGCAGGCCGCCCTATCGCAGCCAGCGATGACCCAGGCCCTCGGTTACGACGTGCCTGCGCTTTACACAGGCGTTTTCGCCTGTGGCGCGGCGCTGGCGGCGCTTGCGGGGGCGGCGGGGGGCAACGTGCTGGTGACCGAGCCGGGCATGGCGGCAACGGTCGGCAGCGTGGTGTTTGTCGTGGTCGTGGTCGGCGGGCTGGGTTCGCTGGGCGGGGCGTTTGCGGCGTCGTTGCTGATCGGCCTGCTCCAGACATGGGCCGTGACGAGCGATGCGAGCCTCGCACGGTGGTTGGCGCAGAGCCCTGGGGGAACCGACGGCACCGCTGGTGCTGCGGGTGCCGTCATGAAAGCCGTGGCGCCCCTGTCGCACCTGACCGTGGCGCAGCTCGCGCCAGCGGTGCCGTATCTGCTGATGGTGGCGGTGCTGTTATGGCGTCCGCGCGGGCTTTTCGGCGTGCGGGAGGGGTAATGGACAATGTGATCGCCCGTTCGCCGGTGGCGCCGCCTGTATCCTGGCGCCGCCACCTGGGCGCGTGGTCGGCCTTTGCCGCCATCCTCGGCCTGGCGCCGTGGTGCTTTCCTTCCGATGGGGCGCTCACCCTGATGACGCAGATGGGGACCGCGGCCATTCTGGCGCTGTCGTTCAATCTGCTGCTCGGTTCGACCGGCTTGTTGAGCTTTTGTCATGCGACGTATGCGGGTGTTGGGGCGTATGCGGGCGTGTGGTGCATGAATCGTATTGGGGCGCACGGGCTGCCGGTGTCGATGGCCCTCGTGCCGTTCGCCGGTGCGCTCGCGGCAGGTGTGGCGGGCGCTACGCTCGGTTACGTCACGACACGACGCGCGGGAATGACGTTCGCGATGATTACACTGGGCGTGGCGGAGCTTGTCTGGGTCATGGCCGGGATGCTGCCCGAGTGGTTCGGCGGCGAGCGCGGCATTCCGACCGACCGCACGCTCGGTGCGGCGTGGTTCGGGGTGACGTTTGCAACGCAGCGCGAGGTCTACGGGCTGGTTGCCGTTTGGGTGTTCGTCTGCGCAGCCTTGATGTACGGCATCACGCGCACGCCGCTGGGGTTCCTGGCGCGCGCCGTGCGCGACAATGCGGCGCGGGTCGCTTTCCTTGGGCCATCGGCATCGGCGGTGCGCTACCGCATGCAGATCCTGGCGGCGGCTTTCGCGGGGGTGGCGGGCGCGCTGGGCGCATTGAATTTCGAACTGGTCAGCGCCGACGCCTTCAGTCTTGAGCGCTCCGGCGTCGTACTCGTCTTCACGGTGCTTGGCGGGACGATGTACTTCGCGGGGCCGATATTGGGCGCCGTCGTCGGTGTGTTCGCGACGGTGATGCTGGCAACACTGACGCGCGCCTGGCAGCTCTATCTCGGGTTGGGATTCCTCGCCGTCGTGCTGTTCGCGCCGGGCGGCATCGCCGGATTGATCGCGGCACACGGGCGCGCCTGGCGCACCGGCATGGCACGTGCGTTGTGGCGCCCCTACGCGGTGGTCTGTGTCGGTCTGGCGATGTGCACCGGCGGGCTGATCGGCATCGTCGAAATGACTTACGGCGCGCGCCTTGCGAGCGACGCCGGGCCGGAGGCGGTGGGGGGCTTCGGCGCATACGCAGGGCCGGGGGCTTGGGCGCTGGCAACCGTGGCGCTCGTGGCGGGGGCGGTGGTCGTCGCGCGCGCCGGGCATTGGTTGCGCCACACGGCGGCGGGCGCCCAACACTCGGTGGAGGACCGGCAATGACGCAAGCGGTGACGCAAGCGGCGAGGCCAACCCTTCCGTCTGGCGCGGCACTCAGCGTGCGAGGCGTGCGCAAATCGTTCGGGCCCACGTCGGTGCTGTGCGGCGTCGATCTGACGCTCATGCCCGGCGAGCGGCTTGCCATCATCGGGCCCAACGGCGCCGGCAAGAGCACGCTGTTCGACGTCATCACGGGCAGGACACGGCCCGACGACGGGCGTGTTCTGATGAACACCAGCGATGTCACCGGTCGGGCATCCCATGTCATCAGCCGGCTTGGCCTGTCGCGCAGTTTCCAGACGTCGCAGTTGTTCGGGCAAATGAGCGTCATTGATCATTTGCGTTGCGCCGGGCTCTGGCCGGAAGGTCATCGCTACACGTTCTGGCGGCGGATGCAGGGGCTGAGCGACGTCACACGGCGTAGCGAGCTGTGGTTGACGCGTCTCGGGCTGTCGGCGCGACGTGACGTGCCCGCGGCAGCCCTGAGCTACGCTGAGCAGCGCGTCCTGGAGATCGGGCTGTGCGCTGCATCGGCGGGCAGCGTCATGTTGCTCGACGAGCCGACGGCGGGGATGAGCCAGTCCGAGTCGGCACGGATGGTCGCGTTGATCGCCGACCTCAGTCGGGAGCGCTCGCTGTTGATGATCGAGCACGACATGCAGGTGGTCTTCTCGCTGGCCGACCGGATCGCCGTGCTGGTGCGCGGGGTCATCATCGCGTGCGATACGCCCGAGCGGATTCGTGCGCATCCCGACGTGCGTACGGCGTATCTCGGCGAATTTGCGGATGCCATCGATGAGACCGCCCGTGCCGGGGAGGCACGCGATGCTTGAGTTGATCGACGTGCGGGCCGGGTATGGCGGCAGCCGGGTGCTGCACGGGGTGACGATGCGCGTTGCGCCGGGCGAAATCGTGGCAGTGCTCGGGCGCAACGGGGCGGGGCGCTCCACGTTGGCGCGCGCGATCATGGGGCAGTTGCCGCGCGAGGGGGACATTCGCTGGCAGGGTCGATCGCTGACGTCGCTGGCACCGCATCAGATTGCGCGGCTGGGTGTTGGCTATGTGCCGGAAACGCGTGATGTGTTCGGGCCGCTGACCGTCACGCAGAATCTATGGCTCGGGCAGCGGGCCGGGAACGGGCGTACAGTGCGGCCAACGTCCGGCAACCATCGCGCACTTACACTGGCCCAGGCGTTCGAGCGCTTCGAAGAGCTGGCACCGCGACGCGATGCGCCAGCCGCATCGCTGTCCGGCGGCGAGCAGCAACTGCTTTCCCTGTGCCGGGCGATGATGGCCGGGCCCGATCTGCTGATCGTCGATGAGCCGACGGAAGGCCTCGCACCGCGTGTGGTTGCGCGCATTGGCCGGATTCTGACCGATTTGCGTGCAACCGGGGTCGCCATTCTGCTCATCGAGCAGAAGCTATCGCTCGCGCTCAGCTGCGCGCAGCGTGTCGCCGTGATGGGCCGGGGCGCACTAGTCTTCGAGGGCACGCCCGATAGGCTGGCGGAGGCTTGCGCGATACGCCGTGAATGGCTCGAGGTGTAGCGCTGCGCTAGAATCCACGGATCGTCTTGCCGCTGCTTGCCCACCCGCAGCGCGCCCAACGACGCACCGCGTCACCGCACATAGCCCCCAAGAATATAAGGAACGAGACAACGATGAGCACGGTTTATGAGGTTCGTGACGGCGTGGCCGTCATCACGCTGGACAATCCCCCGGTGAATGGCTTGGGACACGCCACGCGCTCCGGCATCGCCGACGGGCTCGCGAAAGCCCAGGCCGACGCTCAGGTGCGCGCCGTAGTACTGATCGGCGGTGGCAAGGCATTCTCCGGCGGGGCCGACATCCGCGAATTCAATACGCCGAAGGCAACCCAGAGCCCGCTGCTGGTCGAGGTGATCGCCGCGCTCGATGCCTGCGCGAAACCCGTTGTGGCGGCCGTGCATGCGGTGGCGATGGGGGGCGGACTCGAATTGGCGCTCGCCTGCCACTATCGCGTGGGGTTGCCCGGCGCGCAGATCGCGCTGCCCGAGGTCAAACTGGGCCTGCTGCCTGGCGCGGGGGGGACGCAGCGCCTGCCGCGTGCCATCGGTGTGGCGCGTGCGCTCGACATGGTGGTGACGGGGCGTGTGGTGAAGTCGGAAGCGCTCGTCGGTACGCTCTTCTCGACAATGTTCGAAGGCAACCGCGACGACCTGCTTGCGGGCGCCATCGCCTTCGCCGGCAACATCGCCTCGCAAGGCGGCGCGTTGCCGCGATTGCGTGACGTGGCGCTCGATGACGCCGACGGCTCGGCGCAGGCCGCGATCGATGCCGCACGTGAAAAGGTGCAACGCGAGCAACCGCATTTCCCCGCGCCGCAAAAATGCGTGGCTGCCGTCGAGGCGGCGCTTCAACGCCCGTTCGATGACGGTGTGAAGTTCGAGCGCGAGTGTTTTGTGGCGTTGGTGAGTTCGCCGGAGTCGAAGGCGCTGCGTCATGCGTTTCTCGGCGAGCGCGCGGCCGCCAAGATTGCGGACGTACCGGACGACACGCCGGTGCGCAACATCGAGCGCGTGGCCGTCATCGGGGCCGGGACGATGGGCAGCGGCATCGCCATGACCTTTGCCAACGCGGGAATTCCGGTGACGCTGGTCGACACGACCGACGCGGCGCTTGCCCGCGGTATCGAAGCGATACGAGGCAACTATGCGCGTGCAGTCACGCGTGGAAAGCTCACGGCAGACGACGCGCAGATGCGGCAGGCACGTATTCACGGCAGTACCGATTTCGCGTCGGTGGCCGATGCCGATCTGATTGTCGAAGCGGTGTTCGAGGAGATGGCCATCAAGCAGGTCGTTTTCCGTGAGCTCGACAAAGTGGCCAAGCCGGGGGCAATCCTGGCGTCGAACACGTCGACGCTCGATCTCGATGCCCTGGCCGCGACCACATCGCGGGCGCAGGACGTCGTCGGCATGCACTTCTTCAGCCCGGCGAACGTCATGCGCTTGCTCGAGGTCGTGCGCGGTGCGCAGACCGGCAAGGACGTGCTGGCAACGGTGATGAAGCTGGCCAAACGCATTGGGAAGCTTGCCGTGGTGGCACGCGTCTGCGACGGCTTTATCGGCAATCGCATGCTCGAGCCGTATTTCAAGCAGTCTCAGTGGATGGTCGAGCAGGGCGCGACGCCCGCGCAGATCGACGCCGCCATAGAGCGCTTCGGCTTCGCGATGGGGCCGTTCCGCACCAGCGATCTGGCCGGAAACGACGTTAGCTGGGCCATTCGCAAGCGCCGACATGCCGAACATCCCGGCATCGTCTATCCCAAGATTGCCGACGTCGTATGCGAAGCCGGACGCTTCGGCCAGAAAACGCACGCGGGTTGGTACGATTACGCCGAGGGCGATCGCTCGCCTCGTGAATCGGCCAAGGTCGGGCAGATGATCGACGACTATCGCAAGGCGAACGGTATCGCGCCGCGCCCCTTCTCGGACGAAGAGATCGTGGATCGCCTCGTCTACGCGCTGGTGAACGAAGGTGCGAAAGTGTTGGCCGACGGCACGGCGGCACGCCCGTCGGACATCGACATGGTGTATCTGAACGGCTACGGCTTCCCGTTGTGGCGTGGCGGGCCGATGCACTATGCCGATGCGGTGGGGCTCGACAAGGTGCTCGCACGGGTGCGCGAGTTTGCGCAGGACGCGCACGGCGAAGATTGGATGCCTGCCGCGCGGCTTGTTGAACTTGCCGACGCCGGCAAGCGCTTCAACGGATAAGCGGGACGCGCGCGATGGGGCCAGAATGGGGCGGTCGCTGCGACGAATGAGGGGCAAACCCATGAAACCGATGGACGAAGTGCTGCTCGTGATAGACGTGCAGAACGATTTCATGCCGGGCGGCGCGTTGGCGGTTCCCGAGGGCGACGCCGTGGTGCCCGCGATCAACGCCTTGGCGGGCAAGTTCGCGCGAGTGGTGTTGACGCAGGACTGGCATCCCGCGGGGCATGTGTCGTTTGCCGAGAATCACGCGGGGCGTCGGCCGTTCGAGACGATGGTTCTGCCGTATGGCGAACAGGTCTTGTGGCCGACGCATTGCGTTCAGGACACGCCTGGCGCCGCATTGCATGCCGGGCTACGAATTCCGCATGCGCAGGCGGTGGTGCGCAAGGGGTATCACGCGCACGTCGATAGTTATTCGGCGTTTCTGGAGGCGGATCGCAAGACGCCGACCGGTCTGGCGGGATATCTGCGCGACAAGGGCGTGAGGCGGGTGCATTGCGTAGGATTGGCGACGGATTTCTGCGTGGCATGGAGCGCGCTCGACGCGAAGGCGGCGGGTTTCGATGTCTGTGTGATCGAGCACGCCTGTCGTGCCATCGATCTCAATGGCTCGCTCGCCAACGCTTGGGCTTCGCTGAGCGCGGCCGGCGTGTCGCGCGAGTGAGTCGAAGGCGACTGATTGAATACCAGACGCCGCGCATGATGCGCGGCGTCGCAAGCTGATGAAATGACGATGGACAAGCTTTACCGTAATGGCCGGTGCGGCCGGAGTGCCCGATGAGTACGCTATCGATTCGTTCTGGGTTTACCGACCATCTCGGCATCGAACTGCTGCGCGCTGAAGGAG
Organism: Pandoraea sp. XJJ-1; assembly: GCF_026802345.1. Lineage (NCBI taxonomy): Bacteria > Pseudomonadati > Pseudomonadota > Betaproteobacteria > Burkholderiales > Burkholderiaceae > Pandoraea > Pandoraea sp. XJJ-1. Next base: position 2,867,729 of record NZ_CP113827.1, on the reverse strand, counting down.
GCGAGTCGGAACTGCGTCTCCCGCTGGCGCCTCACCATCTCAATAGCTGGGAGGTCGTGCATGGCGGCGCGACGATGGCGCTGCTCGACATTGCAATGAGCACCGCCTGCCGGAGCGTGGCGCCGGAAGGCACGGGCGTCGTGACGATCGAGATGAAGACGAGCTTCATGCAGCCGGGTGCCGGTGAGATGCGGGCGTTTGGTTGCCTGCTGCACCGCACGACAACGATGGCGTACTGCGAGGGCGAGGTGCGCGACGCCGATGGCAAGCTCGTCGCCAAGGCGATGGGCACCTTCAAGTATTTGCGTCGACTCGCGGTGGGGCGCGCCGTGCGTGAGCAGCGACGTCCGGACGAAGCGCGCGGCGACTGACTGCGGTCGATGCTTTGCGTCGTTGCCAGACGACTCATCAACGATGTCACTGAGATGATGTCACCGCGAGACAACGCGCATTCGAGATGTCGCGGCGACTCACTAACGTGGAGGAAAGGCCATGACGATTAATCGACAGATTCTGCTGGTTTCACGCCCGAAGGGCGAAGCCACGCTTGACAATTTTCACCTGGCGGCGCCCGAATTGCCGGAGATCGGCGAAGGGCAGTTGCTGGTGCGCAACTTCTATCTTTCCCTCGACCCGTACATGCGCGGGCGGATGAACGACACCAAGTCGTACGCGCCGCCGCAACCCCTCGACACGGTCATGATCGGGGCGACCGTGGGTGAGGTGATCGAGTCGCGCCATCCGGACTGGCAGCCGGGCGACGCCGTTGCCGCCATGTTTGGCTGGCAGGAATATGGCATTTCGGACGGCAGCAACCTGCGCCGTATCGACGATGCACGCATTCCGATGAGCGCCTATCTTGGCGCAGCGGGCATGCCGGGCGTGACGGCCTGGTATGGCCTGAATCGAATCATCGCGCCGAAGGCCGGAGAGACGGTCGCGGTCAGCGCGGCCTCGGGTGCCGTGGGCAGCGTGGTCGGTCAACTCGCGAAGCGCGCCGGTTGTCGCGTGGTCGGGATTGCGGGGGGCGCCCAGAAGTGCGCCTACGTCGTGGAGACGCTTGGCTTCGATGCGTGCGTCGATTACAAGGCGGGTCATCTCGACGAAGCACTGCGCGCTGCTGCGCCGGATGGCATCGACGGCTATTTCGAGAACGTCGGCGGCGACGTGTTCGACGCGGTCATGCGCAACCTCAATGCCCACTCGCGTATCGCGCTGTGCGGCATGATCTCCGGCTACAACGGCGAGCCCATTCCGCTGAAGTACCCGGGGCTGCTGTTGACGAACCGGGTTCGGCTCGAGGGCTTCATCGTGACCGAGCATCTGGACGTCTGGCCACAGGCACTGAAGGAGCTCACCGACGCCATCGCCGCAGGTGAGCTGCGCTATCGCGAAACGATGGCGCAAGGGATCGAGAACGCGCCTGCCGCATTCCTCGGTCTGCTCAAGGGCGAGAACTTCGGCAAGCAGATCGTGAGGCTCGTGTGATTCGGGATTTTTCTCGAATTTAGAAAGCATCCCTGAATTTCAGGAGTATTGCACTTTACGTACTTCTCATGGACTCGTGCAGTGGGCACAATAGCGGGCTTCCACCCGATAAGCCGCCAGGGCGGTATTCGCTATTGTGACCACTGCTGCCAAACCGCCTCCCGCACCGCCTGCGCTTCCCCCGCGCCCCGAATCGTGCGCAAAGGCCTTTGTTCCCGAGACCCGCTTCGGGAACTGGTTTCTGAAGACCTACACCTGGCGTCATCACGTGCTGCGCGTCGCCATCGAAGACCTGATGAGGCTGGCGCACGGTGCGATACCGCAGGCCCCCGTCATTCTCGATGCGGGATGTGGCCACGGACAATCTCTGCCGCTTCTGCATCGCTATTTCGCACCGTCGCGCCTGATCGGGTTCGACTGCTTCGCCCCGGCGCTGAGCGAAGCGCAGACACACGTGCGAAGCGCGGGGATTTCCGTCGATCTGCGCGCGGGCGATTGCGCCGCGATCCCGCTGCCCGACGCCAGTTGCGACATCGTGTTCTGCCATCAGACCTTCCACCACCTCGTGCACCAGGAGGCGGCTCTGTCTGAGTTCTATCGGGTGCTGAAGCCGGGCGGTTTGCTGTGTTTCGCCGAGTCGACCGAGGCCTATATCCGCTCGTGGGTGATCAGACTGCTGTTCCGGCATCCGATGCACGTTCAGCGAAGCGCAACGGGGTATCTCGAGATGATCCGCGCGGCGGGATTTACCTTTGGTCCCGAGAACGTGTCTTATCCGTACCTGTGGTGGAGCCGAGCCAAGGACTTCGGGCTGCTGGAGCGGTTGAAGTTGCAGCGTCGCCCGGCATTCGGCGCGCGTGAGGAGACGCTGGTCAACGTCGTTGCGAGAAAGCCGCTCGCGTAAGCGTTTAACGGGTTTGACGTGTTTAACGTGTTTGTCGCGTCTAAGGTCTAATGCGTGGAAGGTCGGGCGGGGGCGTTAAACCCGTGCGAGCGTCAGCGCGCCGTAAGTGCCGCCGAAGCCAAAGGTGTTGATCAGCACGCGGCTCACCAGCGTCTCTTGCAGGGTTGTCTGGATCGGAAAGGGTGCGGCGTCGGCGTCCAGGCATGCCAGATTGGCTACGCCCGGCACGAAATCCTCTTGCATCGCCCAGATCGCGCACGCGATCTGCATTGCCCCCGCGGCCGCCACGGTGTGTCCCGTCAGGCCCTTGATCGAGGTGATGGCCGGGACCTCGGCCACCCCACCGAAGGCGTGCGCCAGCGCATGCAGTTCCGCGATATCGCCGTCGATGGATCCGTTGGCGTGGGCGCTGATGAAGGTGGGCGGTGCCGTCAGCCCACGACACGCTGTTTCGACCACCGCGCTCATGGTCGGGATGTCGACACCGAACGCTTGCGACGCGCAGGTGGCGGAACCGACCCCCGTGATCTCGGCGAGCGGGCGTGCGCCTCGCGCCACGGCGTGGGCGAGTGTTTCCAGGACGAGGATGGCGGCACCACCGCCGAGGACGAAACCGTCGCGTTGGGCGTCGAACGGGCGCGAGGCGCCCTCGGGCGTCGCATTGTGGGCGCGCGAGAGTACCCCCATCGCATCGAAACACATCGCCGCGCCCCAGGGGGCCTCTTCGCTGCCGCCCGCGAGCATCACGTCCTGCCGTCCGAGCTGCAACACATCGACGGCGTGCCCCACGCAGTGAATCGATGTCGAACACGCCGACGAAATGGCATAGCCGACCCCGCGCAGGTCGAAGAGCGCGGAGAGGGCGGCTTGCGCGGTGCTCGACATGGCGCGTGGCACCACGTAGGGCAGCACCCGCGCCGTGCCGCTTTCGCGCGCGACGTCCAGCGCCGCTTCAAAATCCTTCATCGCCCCGGTGCCGGAGCCGACGACGACACCACATCGCCCGCGACTCAATGTTGCGGTATCGAGCCCAGCGTCGGCCACGGCGCGAAGGCCGGCATGGCAGGCATACAGCGCCGTGTCCCCCATGAAGCGGCGCAGCTTGCGCGGCACCACCGTGTCGTCGAGCGATCCGGCGTGAGGGCGTCCGGTGACTGTCGTGCGCAGGTCGTGAGCGACATAATCGGGCGCCTCATGAACGCCGCTCGTCCGATGTCGCAGGGCGTCCACGATGGCATCGCGCGTGTGACCGGCGGCGGACACCATCCCGATGCCGGTGACGACGACCCGGGGCAATCCGTCGGGGCGATGATAGGACGTCATCAGAGACGGCGCAGCTCCGTGTTGATGTCGCGGATGAGCGTGTCGACCCAACGGTTGTAGTTGGGATGGATCAACGGCGTATTGGGGGGCGGCGCGGAGGGGAAGTCCTCGCGGCGCGCCGAGGCGTTGGGGTGGGAGAGTTGGTACTCAAGATTGGTGCTGTCGCGATAGGTCACCGAGTAAGCCGTTTCGGTGTATTTGATCGTCACCGAGGCAAAGTGCTTGTTGCGCACGTTCAGCGAGGCCACGAGTTCTCCCGGATGCACGGGGCTCACCGTCCAGTCGTGCACGGCGGCGCCGCGCGCAATGGCGCCGCGAATCTCGTCGAGCGAGAGTGTTTTGCCGCTGCCGGAGACGATCGGCACGTTATCGTGCGGCACGATGGGCACCGCCGGGCGCGCCGCGTGGGCGGCGGGCGCGAGGACGGCCGAAGCGGTGATGGCAAGCGAGGCGATCAGCCAGTGTCGACGAGTCTGCATAGGTTCTCCTTCTCCGTTGTGAATGGACGTTGCGCTGCGCAACGCCCGTCAACCCGCAAATCGATGAAAGATCAGCGACGTGTTGATGCCGCCAAACGCAAAGTTGTTGCTCATGATTCGCTGCGTTTCCAGATCGCGGCCCTGAGCGCCCGCGATGTGATCGAGCGGCGCACAGGCCGGATCCGGTGTGTCGAGATTGAGCGTGCCGGCAAACCAGTCGCGAAGCATCATCTCAATAGCCCACCATGCTTCGATGGCGCCGCACGCACCGAGGGTATGGCCCAGATAGCTCTTCATGGCGCTGATCGGCACGTGCGTTCCGAAGAGGCTGCCGGTGGCTTCGCTCTCGGCAACATCGCCGCGGTCCGTGGCCGTGCCGTGTGCGCTGATGTAGTCGATGGCCTGCGGGGCGAGACCCGCATCGTCGAGCGCGAGCCGCATGGCGCGTGCCATCGTGGCCGCGGTCGGTTGCGTGACGTGATTGCCGTCGGTGTTGCAGCCGAAGCCGACGATTTCCGCGAGAATCGTGGCCCCTCGCGCTTGCGCATGTTCGAGCGATTCGAGCACCAGCGTGGCAGCGCCTTCGCCGACCACGAGGCCATCGCGCGCCGCATCGAACGGGCGCGGCGTGAGCTTCGGTTCGTCATTGCGCGTGCTCGTCGCGTACAGCGTATCGAAGACGGCGCTACCGGGGCCGGACAATTCTTCGGCACCGCCAGCGAGCATGACTTTCGCGCGGCCGAAGCGAATGGCTTCGTATGCGTATCCGATGGCCTGGCTGCCCGACGTGCAGGCGCTCGACGTCGGGATGATGCGGCCTTGGAGTCCGAAGTGCACGCCGATGTTGACAGCCGTCGTGTGCGGCATCATCTGGATGTAGCTCGTCGACGTCACGCCGGCCATCGATCCCGTGTCGACCATGACGCCAAAGGCTTGAATCGGCGCGATGCTGCCCGATGACGACCCGTACGCCACACCGATATCGCCGGGGTCGTGCGCGGCGACATCCAGCGCTGCGTGGGCGAGGGCATGTTCCGTGGCCCGAAGCGCGAGTTGGGCAACCCGTCCCATGGAACGCAATTGCTTGCGCGGCCAGTGCGACGGCGCAGCGAAGTCTTCCACCGGGCAGGCGAGGCGCCCGTTGAGCGTTTCGAAGTAGTCCCACTCCGGCATGCGGCGCACGGCGTTCTGCCCGGTGCGCAGCGCCCGCTCAATGTCTTCCCAGCGGCTGCCAAGCGCTGTCACTCCGCCATATCCAGTCACTACGACGCGTGTCATCAGACGATCCCTCCATTCACGCCGATGACTTGGCGAGTCACGTAGCTGGCCCCGTCCGACATCAGGAACGACACCACATGCGCCACCTCGTCAGGGCGGCCGACGCGTTGCATGGGCACCATGCGCAGCGCTTCGTCGAGCGCCACGCCCTCGAGCATGCCGGTGTCGACCAGCCCCGGCGCCACGCAGTTGACGGTAATTCGGCGCGACGCCAATTCGACCGACAAGGCTTTCGTGGCGCCGATCAGACCGGCCTTCGCGGCGCTGTAGTTCACCTGGCCGCGATTGCCCATCACCCCGGAGACGGACGCCACCGTGACGATGCGACCGCCGGCGCGCAGTCGCACCATGGGCATCGTGAGGGGATGGACGACATTGAAGAAGCCGTCGAGGCTGGTGTCGATGACACTGTCCCAATCGTCGTCGGACAGCGCGGGGAACGCGTTGTCGCGCGTGATGCCTGCGCCGCAGACAATGCCGTAGTACGCGCCGTGTTCGGCAACGTCGGCGTCGAGCACTTGTCGGCAGGTATCGCGATGACGGACATCGAACGACACGAGCGTGGCTGTGCCGCCCGCTTCGCGAATCTGCGCGACGGTGGCTTCGCCGGGAGCGATCTGCTCACGGCAATGAACGGTGACGGCAAAGCCGTCCTGCGCGAGGCGCAGGGCGATGGCCCGTCCGATGCCCCGGCTGCTGCCGGTGACGAGAACGCGTCGGGTCATGATTGGGGCTCCATCAAGAAGGCAGAGAAATCGGTTGGCTGATGCACCTTGATCGTGGCATCGACCACTGTCTCGTCGTCGGCCTGCACGCAGCAGTCGTAGGCACCGTTGCCGTTGTCGTCGTGTAGCACGCATGTGGCACGCACGAGAACCGGCACGCCGGCGGGCAGCGAGGCCACACGCGCTTCGAGGCGGCGTGTGCCGAGCAGCACGCCCGGCGCGGGGGGCAGGCCTTCGATACGACGGGTGAGCGCTTCGTGCGCGGCAATCGCCTGCGCCATGAGTTCGATGACGATGTGAACGGGCATGTTGCCGTGCGCATCCGCATACCAGGCGTGAGCATCGGGCGTTGCCTGCACGCAGATCGACTCGGCGTCGTGCTCGCAAACGTTATCGATGAGCAGCATCGGCGGCCGGTGCGGCAGCAGCGTCTCGATCGGCGGCCAGACAGAAGCGGCGGGCATCACAGGGCCTCCGCGCGCGAGAGGATGACGCTGACGTTGTTCCCGCCAAATGCATAGGCGTTCGTCATGACGTGGCGAGGGGCGCGACCGAGCGTGGTGCCGGGGGTGACGAGCCGCAGGGCGCTGAGCTCGGGGGCGGCGTCTCCATCCCAGACGTGCGGCGGGAGGCGGCCATCGCCTGAAAGCGTGAGCCAGCACAATCCGATGCCGGTCGCGCCCGCGGCGCCGAGCAGATGTCCGGTCATGGGTTTGGTGCCGCTTGCCCACGCGGTGGCACCCAAGCAGGCATGTGTGGCAAGGCTTTCCATCGCGTCGTTCTTCGGCGTGCCGGTCGCATGCAGATGAACATAGTCGATCTGCGAGGGCGCCAGGCAGGCGTCGTGCAAGGCGGCCCGCATAGCGTCGATGGCGCCACGGCCGTCCGGCGCGGGGGCCGAGATGTGATAAGCATCGCTCGATTCGCCAATGCCGGACACGACGATGTCGCCGGGCGCTCGCGACATCAGGCAGAGCATCGCGCCTTCCCCGATGTTGATGCCGTCGCGCTGGCGGCTCATCGGGCGCGCGAGCCCCTGCGAGAGCGACTCGAGCGCGCCGAAGCCGCCGAGGGTCAGATCGCATAGCGTGTCCGCACCGCCGGTCACTACGGCATCGCAGATCCCGCTGTCGATGAGGCGACGCGCCGCACCGAATGCCTTTGCGCTCGACGTGCACGCGGTCGAGATTGTGTAGGCGGGGCCGTGCACGCCGAGCAACTCGGCAACGAACTGCGCCGGTGCCCCGAGGGCTTGCTGGACGTAGTGATACGCCGCCGGTAACGCGCCCCGGTCCGCGAGCGTGCGCAGCGCGGCTTCGCCTTCGGCGATACCCGACGTGCTCGTACCGATCACGACCCCGATGCGCGTTGCCCCATGGCGTGCGATATGGCGTGCGAGGGTGGGGTGCAACGGTTGCGCTGCGGCGACCAGAAACCGGTTGTTGCGACAGTCGTACCGCTGTAGCCGGGCGGGAAGCGAAGGCAGCGCGTCAGTGGTCACGCGCACGGCGCCCACCACGGGGGCGGGGGACGTAAGCGGCGCGGGCACCTCGTCACGAACCCGCATACCGGACGTATCGCCGGCGAACAGTCGCGCGGCGATGCCCGGCAGGTCGTGACCCAGCGCATTGATCATGCCAAGAGCGTGGAGATAGACAGGAGACTTCATGAGCGCAGTTCCGGGTAGCGCAGGCTATAGGGGGCGAGCCACAACGCAAATGCGATGCCGATCGTCAAGGTCAGGCCGAAGGCATGCAGGCTCGGCATGGCGCTGAAGGCGAGCAGGCCGAACGACAGCAGGGTCGTCGCGGCCGACATCAGCGTGCCGGCGACCGCAATCGCGGCCATGCGCGGGTCGCCGCCGGCACGTAGTTCGCCCTCACGCAGAAAGATCGCGTAATTCACGCCGACGCCCAGGACCAGCATCAAGCCCATCTGCGCGAACAATGTCAGCGGCAGGTCGAGATAGCCGAACGCCGCGAACACTGCCGCGGTGGCGAGCAATGTCGGAGTGATGGTGGCGATGGCGCCGCGCCACCCGTAGCGACGCGTGAGCAGTCCAGTCACCACGATGAGGGCGGCGGCGAACCAAATTCCGCTTGCGACGCGATACCGGGCAAAAAGCGCCGAGATGGATGCGGCCTTGTCGACGTAGGTCACGCCGGGCAAGTCGACCGCCACGCGCCCGGCTGCGGCGCTGTCGCGCAGGCCGTGGGGGCGCACGAGGCTGGCGAAATGACCGGCCTTCGCCGGGGCGGACGCCGCTCCCGCCGACGTGCTTACCCGGCCCATCCAGAGCATGCGTAGCGGCGTCGAACCGGGCCACGCGAGCCATTGGTCGACCCGAAGCGGCGGCGTGTCGCCCTCGACGGCGTAGGCATCGGCGTATTGCCGTGCGAATGCCGGGCGGAACCCGGCCCGCGTCATGGCGTCGACCAACGCGTCGGGCGCGTCGAAGCGAGCCGCGCCCAACAGCGCCCGATTGTCGAGTTGACGTTGCATGGACGGCACGAACTGGGAGACGCCGGTCCATCCGTCGAAGGGGGCATCGCGGCGGGCCGCCGCGTCGTCGAGGCGCGCGCCGAGTTGTTCCTCGCGCCGGAGCAGCGCTTCTTCGCTGTCGGCTTGTACCAGCCAGAACTGCGTGGCTCCGTCGATACCGGTGATGCGCGAGATCGCCTGCTCTTGCGCGACCAGTGCGGGATCGCGGGCAATGAGCCGGCGAACGTCGTCGTCGACGCCCAGCCGCCACCAGCCCGGCACGCATGCCAGCAGGATCAGCCCCCCCACCGCCGTGCCGCGCCGCCCGGCAAGCGCGCCGCGCCAGATCGCCAGCCAGCGTTGGGCAAGGGCGACGACCGGCGCGCGCAGCGCAGGCACCTCGCGCGGCAGAAAGGCGGGCAAGGCCCAAACGACGAACACATAGGACGAGAGCAGGCCCGCCAGCGCAAACACGGCGATCTGACGCAACGCAGGGAACGGCACAGTGCCGAGAATCGCGTAGCCCAGCACGCTGGTCGCGAGGGCGATGCGCAATGCCGGACGCAGCATCGGCAGGGTGCGCTGGGCTGCCTCGCGCGTCAGACCGCCAACGCCGACGAAATACTGAATGGCATAGTCGACGGTTTCGCCGATCAGGGCCGCGCCGAAGACGAGCGTCAGCAAGTGCAGCTCACCGAAGATCAGCAGCGTGGCGAGCGCAGCGCACAGCGTGCCGAAGGCGATGGTCGCGAGCCCCATGGCGAGCAGGCGGCCCGAACGGAACGCCCAGAGCGTGAGCAGCGCAATACCGAGCGTTGCAACGATGCCGATGCGATGCAACTCCGTTTCCGCCTGCGATCGTGCCCCTGCCGCATGGAAGACCGCGCCGCTGCGCAGCACTTCCACGCCGGGCGAGAGGTCTACGATCCGCGCTTGTGCCGTGTCGAAGAATTGAGTGATTCGCTGCTGCACCGCGCTGTCGAAGGCCGGGCCTTGCGTTTGCAGCAACACGAGCACCCATGTCTTCCCCGCTTGGCGCGCGCTCAGCCAACCGTCGTCGGGCAACATCCGAAGCTGGCCGAACGGCAGCCGCGTGAGCCAGCGGTCGAGCCAGCCAAAGGGGTCATCGGCCGCGTCGGTCAGGCCGAAGGGGGAATGGGCCAGCGATAGCGGCGGCAAGCTCGCGTCGCCAGACGCATGTCGGCGAAGCTGCGCCTCCAGGTCGCCGCGATCCGCTGGCGAGAGGAGTTGGAAGCGATGCGGCCGATAGAAATTCGAGAGGAAGGCCGGGTCGAACGGCGGCACCCGACCCTGCACGCTCGCGAAAGCGCCGCTCGCACGGGCCAGCGCGTCGAAACGCGCAGCGGCGGCGCGGGCCGCGTGGGCGTCGGGCGCGCCGATCAGGACCACGACACGGTCGCTGACGCTGCCCGCCAGATGGTCCACGGCTTGCTCCGCGACGGGATCGCGCTCGGTCGTGGGCAACAGCGCGAGCACATTGGTCTGCAGCGGCAGATGGCGCACCGCTAGCAGCCAGATACCCAGCAGCACGAGGCCCGCGACGAGGGCGAAGGTGAGTGTGCGGCGCAATGCCCGAGTGCGTGGCGTCATTCGACCATTCGCAGCAGGCGTTGCGCTTGCACGTCGAGCGTGTCGCCGGTGCGCACCTTGTCGAACTGCCACTGGACGGTCTCACCGCGCCGGGTCTCCAGCGTCACGGTGCGCACGGTCGTGTCGCCGCTGAGCGTGAGACGCCGCATCGCTTGAGCGATCTGTGGTTGTGCGGGCGTGAGCACCACCTGCCAGCGACGCAGGGTGCCCGTGACGGAAATGCCGAATTGGGAGGCGAGTCCGCTGGTGTCGCCCTGCATGAATGCATTGGCCCATTCGTTGATCTGCTGCGAGATGGCCGACGGCTGCCCGTCGAGCGACAGCAGCTTGCCGTCGGCATCGATGCGCGCGCTGCGTTGCCGGCCGTAGACATACCCTTGCGGCTGCGGCGAACGCACTTGCCAGATCACGCCGCGCTCGCGCGCGAAAACCAGCGTGCCGCGCGTGAGCGCAGGCGCCGTCAGCAAGGCCGAGGTTCGCGTCTGGACGAAATCGGCGTGCACCACGGGATGCGCACTGACCTGCGCGAGGATTCGCTGGAGCAACGCCGAATCGGCCGCCGCTGATGCCGCAACGGGGGCGGTCTCGGTTTCGGTCGCGACGGCGGGTGCCGACGACAGCCCGACGCCGACCAGTAGGGCGAGGGCAAGCACGCTCGTAGCACGCGGCATCAGATGGCGGCCCATACGGCCTCCAACTTGCTCAGTACGACGGGGGGACTCACGAATTGCAGTTCGCCGTTGCGCGCGTCCACCGCGACCTGGACGGTATATCCCTTGGTCATGCGCGTTTCGGTAGCGATGTCGTGAATCTCGTAGGCGATGCGAAGCCGATTCTCATACTCGGTCAGTGATGCCGTGACACGCACCCGCTGCCCGTAGCGCGCGGAGCGAACGTACTTGAGATGGCACTCGACGATGGGCCAGAGATAGCCGGACGCCTGCATCTGTGGATAGTCGTAGTCGAAGCGGCGCAGCAGCGCGCAGCGTGCGATCTCGAAATACTTGACGTAGTGGCCGTGCCAGGCGACTTCCATGACATCGACGTCATGGAACGGAATCTCGACGTCGGCGAAAGCGCTGAGCCAGGGGGCCTTTTCCGGTCGGCGACCGGTCGTCTCAGTCGTCATTAGGCAGATCGCCTCCATCGGCAAGCCAGGCACGCACGGCGCGCAATTCATGTTCAAGCGCGCGATCTTCGTCGACGAACGGCGATTGGGCGGTGACCGTTTCGAGCCACGCCCGCAGTGCGGCGGGCAGCGGCGCGGCGTCCGGCGAGTGCCGCAAGCGTAACTTGACGGCCTGCGCCACCGCGAGCGTGTGAGCGGCGCCGACCTGTTCGGTGAGCGTCAGCACGCGAAGGCAATCGCGTGCGGCGATCGTTCCCATGCTGACCTTGTCCTGATTGTGCGATTCGGTCGAGCGTGAGAATACGCTGGCCGGCATGGTGTGCTTGAGCGCTTCCGCCGCCCACGCCGATGCGCCGATCTGCACCGCCTTGAAACCATGGTTGATTGGTGCGCGAGGGCCCGTCGCGCCGCTGAGATTGCGGGGCAGGCCGTTGTTGAACTTGTCGTCCACCAGCAGGGCGAGTTGGCGATCCATCAGGTCGGCGAGGTTGGCGACCGCCGTCTTCAGGCTGTCCATGGCGAAGGCGATGTGCCCGCCGTAGAAGTTGCCGCCGTGATGGACTTCGCCGGTGTCGGGATCGATGAGCGGGTTGTCGTTGGCACTGTTGATCTCGTTTTCGACGTCGCGCCGGACCCAGCTCAGCGCGTCGACGAGCACGCCGATGACGTGCGGAGCGCATCGCAACGAATAGCGATCCTGGAGGCGCGCCTCGGGCGGTTCCGTGCGTCCGGACAAGTCGTCGCGAATCCATCGGGCGGCGTCGCGCTGACCGTCGTGCGGCTTGGCGTCGAACAGCGTCGGATGGAAGTGCGCGGCGCGGCCGTCGAGCGCTACGGTCGTCAACGCTGTGAGCCGGGCGGCCAGACGCGCCAGCGTGCGACTGCGTGCGAAGGCGAGACTCGCCAGCGCGGTCATGACGGCCGTGCCGTTCATGAGCGCGAGGCCTTCCTTCGGGGCCAGCGTGATCGGCGCGCCCCCCGTGGCGGCCAGGGCCGCCGACGCTGCGCAGAGGCGGCCGCGATACGTCACGTCGCGCTCGCCGATGAGCGTAGCCGCGACGTACGACAGCGGCGTGAGGTCGCCGCTCGCGCCGACCGAGCCTTCGGACGGAATGCGCGGCAGCACGTCGTGGGCGAGCAGGTGGACGAGTGCCTCGAGGAGTTCCGGGCGCACGGCCGAGTACCCCTGGGCGAGCGACGCCAGCCGGCACGCGAGCACGGCGCGCACGGCCGGGTCGTCGAGCCATTCGCCCATGCCGCACCCATGGTAGCGCGTCAGTTGTGCGGGCAATGCTTCGATGAGCGACATGGGCACGTCGACGACACAGGCATCGCCGTAACCGGTCGTGACGCCGTAGACGGGACGACCGGCCGCAAGGTGCGCGTGCAGCGCGCTCACGCCGCGGCGTATGCGGTCTTGCCACACGGGGTTGGTGGACAGACGCGCGCTGCGGGTGCGTCGGGCCAGCGCGAGAATGTCTTCGATCGTCAGACGGGCCTGGCCGAACACGACGGCCGGCGCTGTCGCGCGGCGCGCGTCGGCGTCAGGGGGCGCATCGTGAAGCCCATGGCGCGGGGGTGTGCCGGCGCGCGCATCGGCGTCGCTCAGTGAAGTCGGTAGTTGCATCATGATTGTGGCGACTTGCCTCGCCAGAAATCGAAAAAGTTGAACCACTGCATCGGGTACTGACGGCAGTAGTGCTCGAGCCGACGCGCATAGCGCTCGGCGTAGGTGCGCAGGGCGACCTCGCGTTGGGCGCGCGGCAACGCCACGGCATCGGCGAACGGTTCGAAATAGAGTCGGTAAGACGCTTTGTCGCGCAGGCAGAAAAGCAGATACACCGGGCACTCGAGCAAGGCGGCGAGAATGAACGGCCCTTGCGCGAACGGCGCCGATGCGCCGAGGAACGGGGCCGGCACGACCCGACCACCCTCGGTGGAAGGCACGCGGTCTCCGACGATGACAAGCCAGTCGCCCCGGTCGATGCGCTCACGCAGCATGATGGCCGTGGCGGGGCCGATGTCGTCGACCTCGATCAGGTTCTCGGCAAACGCGTCGTTCGACCCGGCGAGCATCGAGCGGAATCGCTGGGCGTGACGGGTGTAGACCACGGCATGGATGCGGTCGATGCCGCGCGAACGGGCGAGTGCGCGGGTCATCTCCAGGTTGCCGAGGTGCGAGCCGATGACGAGGGCGCCGCGCGCATCGCTGGCCGCCGCGTCGAGCGTGGCACGGTCGTCGATCTGGACATGGCGCTCGCCGAGGAGTCCGCGCCAGGCGGCGAATTTATCCAGTGCCGCGTTGGCAAACGCCAGAAGATGCCGGAACGTGTGCCATCGCGTGGGCGCCGGCAGCCCGAGTTCGGGGGCTGCGTTCCGGAGCCGCTGCTGATAATCGCGCGAGGCCGCGCACGCTTGTGTGTCCTTCAGCGCGAAATAGGCCGCCACGGGAATCAGGCAGACGCGCGCCGTGCGCAGACCGAAGCACCGGCAAGCCAGTGCCAACAGGCGCATGCCCAGCAAGCTGCCGCGCTCGGGGCGCCGCCACCACGCCAGGCCGTCGTCGACGGTGGGCGTTGCGGAGGATGTCGCGGAGGATGTTGCGGCGGCCGGCATGGCTGCCACCGCCTGGGCATGTGCACTCGGCTTGCGGCGGCACTTCCGCCACAGCAGTCCCGGCGCGCGCGGGATCATGGCGCATACGAGCCGCGTGTGCATCCAGGAAATGCCGACGTTGTCGCGCAACATCTGGAAGTGCGAAACCCCGTTCTCCGGATAGACGACGCGTGTGCGCCGGCTCTGGATCGGCACGCCGCGCCAGTACAGACGCACCAGAATGTCGGTGTCGAAGGCCATGCGCGATGGTGGCCGGTGGCGCGCCAGCAGCGCGGTGGTGGCCGAAAGCGGATAGACCCGGAAGCCGCACATCGAATCGGCGATGTCGAACGACAATGTCTCGATCCACACCCAGAAGTGCGTGATGTAGCGGCCATACAAACGCCCCTTGGGCACGGACGCGTCGTAGCGTGGCGTGCCGCAGATCACGGCGCTCGGGTGCTGGCGGGCGTCTTCGAGAAAGGCGGAGACGTCGCACAGATCGTGCTGACCGTCGGCATCGACTTGCAGGGCGTGCGTAAATCCGAGCGCGTGGGCGCGGCGCAATCCGTGGGAGACGGCGCCGCCTTTGCCGACGTTGCGCGGTAGCCGTTCCAGCGTCACGGTCTGCGGGTGGTTGGCCTGAATGGCCACGAGCAAGTCGCGCGTCGGGGCGTCGCTCCCGTCATCGACCAGCAGCACCGGAAGGCCTTGCGCGAGCAGCGTGTCGACGATGCGTGCGATTTGCGCCGGGTGGTTGTACACCGGGATCAGCACGCACGGCAGGAAAGGGCATGGCGACAGGCTGGGACCGAGTGTTGTCGTCATCGTTGCGCCTCTCCGGCAAGCGCGGGCGGCGCGGCGTAGACGAGATATCCGGTCGCGGCAGGTCCGCGGGCACCTTCGTAGGCGTAGTGCACGCGACGGCGTGAGGTATCGAACGTCAGCGTGAGGTCGAAGCGTGTTCCCGGCAATACGGGCGCGGAGAATTTGACTTGATGTAACGACGTTGGCGCGACCGCCCAGCCATGACGTGCGGCGTCTTGCGACGCATGCGCTGCGGCAAACCGCGTTGCCCAGTCGATCAGCACCACGCCGGGCAGCAGCGGCAGTCCTGGAAAGTGACCGTTGAAGTGCGCCAGCTCGGGCGGCACGCGCAGGGACATCACGAGCGAACCGTCGAGTGCGGTTGCGGGGGCAGGGTCGTCGGCATCGTTCCACCGAACGCCCAGCACCGAGGGCAGCCACGGGGACGCCGGTGTGAAAAGTGCCGCAATGTCGGCGGCCGTGCGCTTGCCGCGTTCATTGACGGGCAATGTCATCAGGAAACGCCAGCGCTTCGGGAGCATCGTCGCATCGAAGGTCGCGGCCAACGCGTGACGCAGCGTCTCACGCACGGTCTTGAGCGAGCGCTCTCGCCAAGCGCACCGGCCGGCAGGGCTGAGGACGACGGCGACGGCGAGGCGTCCCGCGACCACGGCCGCGGCGGCATCGTCGATCCATTCGTGGCGCAGCAGCGCCGCTTCAACGCCGGGCAATGAGAGCCGCTTGCCCTCGATCTTGACGGTGCGATCGAGGCGCCCCGTCAAGGCGAACGACCCGTCGGGATGCACGACGGCGCCGTCGTCGGTCGGCCACCAGCGCCCGTGGTTGACACGCGGCGAGCAGATTGCCAGTGCACCCTCGTCGGTCAATCGCACGCGTGTGTCGTCGAGCGGGGTCCAGTCGGACGTGCGATCCTGCTGACGCCACGCGATGCCGCCTGTTTCCGTACTGCCGAACACTTCGACCGGGGCGTGCGCCACGTCTGCCGGCAACGAAGGCCGAGCGGTTCGCACGAGGTGGGCGCATTGCAGCGCCGCGTCCTTGGGC
The DNA here is from genome assembly GCF_026802345.1 of Pandoraea sp. XJJ-1. Classification (NCBI taxonomy): domain Bacteria; kingdom Pseudomonadati; phylum Pseudomonadota; class Betaproteobacteria; order Burkholderiales; family Burkholderiaceae; genus Pandoraea; species Pandoraea sp. XJJ-1. The sequence goes on along the minus strand of NZ_CP113827.1, from coordinate 2,851,844 downwards.
AGTGGACCGCCCGACGAGAAGGTGAGGCGGGGCGCATCGCGCCAAACGTCGTCGCCCAGCCATGCGGGCCAACGCGTCAGCTGCGCGGGGCCAGCGATCCAGACGACGGCAGGCCACGTGCGCCACTGCTGCGTTTGCGAGGGCTCCGCGAAGGTGTGCCGAGCAAACGGCACGCCAGCGGCCAACGGCCAGAGCATGCGAAACCACAGCCCGTAGATGTGATGGCACGGCACGCTCGCGACGACGAGCGCCGCTTGCAATTGCGCACCCCAATGCCGGTGCAGCATCTGCACTTCGTCATCGAGTTGCGCGAGCGTCTTCGTGATGGCTTTCGGCTCGCCGGTACTTCCCGAGGTGTAGACAATCAATTCGCTCGAGGCGGGCAGCGCTGCGGCGAGCGCCGTGTGCGCGATCCCTGGCACGACGTTCATGTCATCACGACGATCCGCACAGGAAGCCAACGTGGCCGCATCGATGGCCTCGTCGAAGGCGAAGGCGAAGTCGCGGCGTGTCTGGGTCAGTGCGTTGGGTAACACGACCGGGGTTCGCCCCGCGGCCCACGCGGCGAAAAGGGCGCAGCTCATGTCGTACGGATCGTCCAGACACATCGCCAGTCGCAGGGCAGGGCGTGCCGCAAAGACAGCGTGCAACGCCCCGACGCGTTCGCGCCAGGCGCGCGTGGTGAGCGAGCCAAACGTGCCGAGCCCATGCACGTCGTCTGCGGCGGATCGGCCGTCCACGCATACGACGAGCGACGGCGCGCGAGGCGCGCGCAGCAGTTCGGCTAGCGGCGTGCACGCGCAGGGCGCCAGTCCTGCGGAACGCTCGTGTGAGGCAGGCGATGCTGACGGGGCGGACGATTCGATCGAGGCGGGAACGCTCATGCCGCGCCCTCCGGCGGCGACGTGCCTGCCGCGCAAGCGGACGCTTTTCGCGCCAACATGCGCCGACGCCACCACCATTCCGCCGCAAACAGCAGGCCGATCAGTACGTATGCGATTCCGCCGTTATAGAGCGACCAGATCTCCCGCGACGCCCAAAGCGCCGTGGCGAGCGCGACGGCGCCGTTGAAGATGAAAAATACGATCCACACGCGAGTGACGTTGCGCAGGTAGGGCGTCGCGTCCACCGGCAGGTCGGGCTGATGCAACCGCGCGATGCGCTCGACCATCGACATGGGGGCGCGGAGCGACATCGCAAACGTGAGCCCCATCCCGAGATTGACAGCGACCGGATAACACCGCAGCAACAGCTCGCTGTTGCTCAGCGCTGTCGCGAACGCGAGCGCGGCCAATCCACCGGCCACCGCCCATTCGACGGGCATAAGCAGCCGATGGGCGCGCAAGTTGTGCCGGTATCGCAGGCCGAGGCCGGCAAGGAGCAGCAGTGCCAGATAGCGCGGCGGAACCAGCGAGATTCCGGCGAGGATCAGCATCGGGTAGGCGAGTGCCGCGACGACAGATGGCCAGCGGACTCGGGCTTGTGGGGTGCGCGGCAATGACGCTGGCGCGTCGGCGTGAAGTCGGGGCATGCCGGACGATCAGTCGTTGAGCAACGTACGCACGGCCGCCACAACGTCGTCGACGGTGCGCACGCTCTTGAACTCGTCGGGCTTGATGCGTTTGCCCGTCAGGCGCTGCAGTTGGATGGCAAGGTCTACGGCATCGATGCTGTCGAGGTCAAGCTCCTCGAACAGGTGCGCCTGCAAGGTCACCCGTTCGGGTTCGATCTCGAAGGTGTCGTGCAGGATGGTGCGCAAACGGGAAAGGATGTCTTCGTCGGACAAGGGCAACGTCAATGAACTCATCATTCGGTTTCCTTACTGGGTGCAGCCGCGCTCGCGCAGCAACTGGGCGAGGGTGGCAACACTGCGGAACTGGGCGCGCGCGGCGTCGTCGCCCGCTTCGATTTGCAGGCCGAAGCGCTTGCGCAGGGCGATGCCCAACTCGAGCGCATCGATGGAGTCCAGGCCGAGGCCATCGCCGAACAAGGGAATGTCGTCGGCGATGTCGTCCACCGCAATGTCTTCCAGTTCAAGGGACTGGACGATCAATTGCTTGATTTCAAGTTCTAGTGAAGCCATGTTGAGAAATCTGATCGATGAAAAAATGTTCGGCGAGCGCCGTCAGGCGTCTCGCCGCCAATGGGGCAAGCACGTCCTCGTTGGCGGGCGCGAAGCGAACCGGCGCGGCGGCCACGTGCTCGCTCAAGTCGTCTTCCAGCACACGAACGCGCAGGGTCGGCGTGGAGGGGGGGAGTGAGTGCCACCGGTGTTGTTTCGTATAGGCAGGCGGATCACAGTCGATCAGCACGGGCAGGATCGGGCAGTCATGTGCCAGCGCGATGTGCGCGAAACCCCGGGAGAACTTGCCGAGCTGGCCTCGCGACGGGCTGCGTGTGCCTTCGGGAAACACGATGAGGGGCACCTCGTCGGCCAGCGCCGCTTCGCTGGCACCGACGAGCGAGGGTCCGCCGTCGTTACGGAGATAGCCGGCCGCGCGTACGATGCCGGCGAACAGCGGGTTGCGCCAGTGCCGACTGGTGACGATGCAGCAGGCGCGCGGCATGAGTGAGAGCAACACCATGACGTCCATGTACGACGGGTGATTGGCGATCACGATGGCGCGGCCCAGGTGCCGCAGTTTCTCGGCATTCTGGATGTCGAAGCGGATGACGCCCAGGGCACGCGAAGCCGCGACGAGCGCGGCGAAGCCGTGATGCACGATAGCCATGGCGCAGCGGCGGCGGCGGCGCGTGGACATCGGAAGCAAAAGGAGTGCGGGGAATACGATCAGCGAAAAGAGGAGACCGCCGACGGCGAAGCACGACCATAGCCACAGCGACGCCGTGCGCCGCCGCAGGAGCTCCCACCGTAGTTGTGTACAAGAATCAGACATTGGCATGCCGTGCGTCCTCGTGCCATTCCCACTGCCAATCGTGGCGTTCGCCGCGCCAGAGGTCGCTGCCGCCCTCCAGCAGCGACGTGACCAGACTCTGACATTGCGCGCGGCGCTCCGCGTGCGCCTCGCGAGCGGTCGGCAGATGCATCGTGCAGGTCAGGCGCGCGGTGGCACCGGATTCGATCAGTAGCGCCAGAGCGCTCGCGCTGTCGTCGATCTGGCGCGACGTCGGGCCAAAGCAGGCCGGCGGCGCTTCGAAGGCGTAAATCACCAGCAGCGGCGAGTCGGGGGCCTCCCGATGTTGCGTCCATGCGTCGAGCAATGCGTAGCCAAGCGTATCGTCGAGCGCGGCGATGGCATTGATGGCCGAGCGGTCGTCGCGCGCAATGCTGAGCACGCCGGGGGTTGCATTGAGGACCGACAAGCTGAACGCGGTTGGCGAGGGCGGCTCGCCGCGAACCAGCGCGTCAAGCATTTGCGTGGTGCGCTGGATCTCGCCGTGCTGAGAGGCGTACACGACCCGGCACTTGGGCGGCAGCGGACCGCACGCCGTGGCGGCCGACAACGCCAGTCGGGCGAGCGGGCTCAGACGCCGGCGCAACATGGGATCGATGTCGCCGACCTCCGGCTTGCGGGCCGACGCTGCGTCATGTTGACGATAGGCCCACCGGCGCACAGGCAATGCCCAGTGGGCAACGGTGCGGGACGATCCAGCCGTCGCCGAGTGCGCGGGCACCGTGGGTAGCGGCGTCGATTCCCCAGCGGGAACGGCTTCCGAACTCCATAGGGCTGTGCGACGCATCGTTCGCGGGTCGATGTTGTCTGGCATGGCGTTTGAGTGAAAAAAAGCGATTGCCGCTTTGCTGAGCCACGCGCTGTTTCGCTAAATGCGTTGTCACGGCCGTCGCTCGATACGGCCGGATATGGCGGGAGATTCGATAATGAATCGGGTCGCCCTTCCATAGCCCCCCCAAAATGGTTGGCGAGCAATTATAGCCAAATGTAAGACACCGAAATATCTGTCAGGCGAAATTTGTGGCGTTTCCGCAGGAAATCAGGAAATGCCTAATGACAGTTTTGGGCGAACGTCTCGGGCGTCATCCAGAAACGGCGGGGCGCATCCCCTTGAGGCGACAAGCGTGAAGGGGTCGCACTATCGAGCGAGTGTGGCCTGGGCGGTGAAGGTGAAATCGCGACGGCCGGACAAGACCGTGGGCGACTGACCTGGCGTTACGGTGACTTCCGTCATGTCGACGGTGCCGTCACGATGGTAGCGAAGCAGGGTGGTGCATCGGGTCCCGTACGCGGGCGACGCAATGAATGCCGCCGATAGCGAGCGTTCCCACGCGCGTGAGACGCCCGTCTCCGGCAACGCGCTGTCGGGCGCTTCGCTGGCGTCGCGCATGATCCGCAGCAGGCTGGCGTCGTCGGCATGGTGTGTCAGTGCATGGGCGAAAGCCTCGCGACGGCTGACCAGCTTGGGCCAGGGCGTGTCGAGCACGGCGTTGGACAGACCGTGGACGCCGGGCGCGATGGCCTGAGCGAGTGGCATGGCGAAGGCGGCCGGTGCCGTGCCGCCGACGTGGTGGGCGCGATTTCCCAACCAGAACAGCTTGCCCGCCGGCAAGTCTCCCGCGAGAAGATTGAATCCTGTGTACTCGTGTGCGTGCCGTTCAATGCGCACCAGATCGTCGTCGAACGAAGTCGCATCGAGCATGGCCGAGACGAGCAGGCCACGCGATGGCGAGTCTTTCGGCGCCATTGGGGCGCGCCCGTCGCGAAAATTCGTCAGTGCGCTGAAGCGTCCCGCACGATTGACGCCCATCCACGTTCCACCGCCGCGTAGATCTCGGCCGGCAAGGACGTCCGGGCGATCGCGCCACCAGTGCAACGGTTCGGCGGGACGCTCGAAGAACTCATCGCGATTGGCGAGCAGGACCAGCGGCGTGGCGGCCTCGGGCTGCCAGGAGAAGACGATCAGGCACATGGTGGCTCGGCGTCGACAAAGCACTCGGCGTGACGCTCGCCGTCGATGCGCATCGTCAAGCCGGCCTCGGCGGCCAACGGCGTCAGCGCCGCGACGAACGCGTCGCTGACGCCGTCGTAGCGCTCCATCCACGTTGTGGTGCCGGCGGCGGTGTCGTGGGCGGAGGCGTCGGCGCGCCATTGCAGGCGCCCCGTGACGCCGAAGCGCGCTGCCGTCAGCGCGAAAAGTTGCGCGACGGCCAGACGAGCCGCGCCGGCGTTGTGCGATGAAACGCGGTAGTAGACGTAACAGTCCATTCTCGGGCGCCGCGGCGGCCGGGTCAGGACGCCGCCGCAGACGACGCGGGCGACTCCGTCGGGTCCACGATGTCGTACGGCAATTCGGCGAAGGTCAGCGCGGGGCCATCGGCGGCGCCAAGGCGCACATCGTCGGCTTCGCGCGCGGTGAGCTTCACTTCAACGAGCGCGTCGTAGCCGCCGTTCGGTGCCGGTGCCGCGTGCACGACCATGCCGCATGGCTGGTCCGGATCGCTTGTCTCGACGAGTTCCTGGCCCGGTGCGGGTTGCGTGGCATCGACGTGCGCCAGATGCAGACGCCGTTTGATGGTGCCGCGATACTGGCTGCGCGCGACAACCTCTTGGCCCGGATAGCAGCCCTTGCGGAAGTTCACGCCACCCACGACCTCCCAGTTCACCATCTGCGGAACGAACTGCTCCTGCGTCGCGCTCGTGACGCGCGCCACGCCGCTATGCACATCGAGCCATGCCGCGAGGGCTGGGGCAACGGCGACCACCCCGGGGGCTTGCGTCAGCGAGGCCCAGACCTCGGCGACACGCGCCACCGGCACGCTCCAGAGGAAGCGCGAGAGCGAGCGTGCCGTGCCGGCCGCCGGCAGTCGGATCAGGTGGGTCGCGTCGTCGCCGAGGGTTGCGTGGGCAACGGCCAGCGATTCGGTGGGCAGTGCGGCGAACGTGTTCGCGAGGACGGCCTCCGCCGCCGGGCCACCGACCTGCAGCAACACGTGCGTGGCAGCACCGTCGGTCAGCTTGACCTTGGCCCGCAGGACGAACATCGACAGTCGTTTCTGTACGGCAGCCTGCACCGTGGCGTCGCACGCCAGATAGATCGTGGCGTCGGCGGACGCATCGCGCCACATCAGGAAGGTGGCGAGCAGGCGCCCCTTTGCCGAGCAGTAGCCGGCCAGCCGCGCCTGTGCGGGCGCCAGGCGCTCGACGTCGTTGGTCAGTTGGCCGTGCAGAAAGCTCGCGGCATCGGCGCCGCTCAGGGCGATCAGGCCGGTGTCGCTCGCCAGCGCGACGAAGCTGCCGGTTTGCAAGGCGTCGAACTGGGCGGCGCGTGCGCTCGCGTTGGACAAAATATCGGGGGAATTCACGTCTGCCGCTTGCGGCAGGAGATCACGCCATTGGGAGGTCATAAACGAAGGTGGCTGTCAATCTGTGAGGGTTCGGCAAGTCAAAGTATTATATTGGGTCTTCCGCCAGAACGTGCGAGCTCGGTTCGACGCGCAAAACGCGCCGCTCGACGCCGTCGGCGCCACGCTGTCTGACCGAGTCCCCCGAACCCGCTGCCGTCGCTGGATGGCTTACCCTGCAATTCATGTCTTTCATCAAACGCCTGTTCGTACTGTTGATTGTCGCTGCGCTCGCGGCGGGCGGCGCATTCTATTATTGGGCGCAAGCCCCCTTGCAGTTGGGCAAGCCAACGCTCGACGTCACGATCAAACCCTACAGCTCGGTGCGCAGCGTGGCGACGCAATTGCGTACCGGCGGCGTGCCGGTACAACCGCTGTTGTTCAATCTGCTGGCTCGCGTCATGGACGTGGGGACCAAGCTCAAGTCGGGCAACTACGAGTTTGCGACCGGCATCACGCCATTCGAGGTGATGGAAAAGCTCGCGCGTGGTGACGTCAACCAGTATGTCGTGACCATCATCGAAGGCTGGACCTTCAAGAAGATGCGTGCCGAACTGGACGCGAACCCGGCGTTGCGGCACGACACGGCCGGGCTTCCCGACGCGGATCTCATGCAGCTCGTGGGCGCCGATCGTGCGGAAGCCGAGGGCATGTTCTTTCCCGACACCTACCTGTTTCCAAAAGGCACGAGCGACGTCGATATCTACAAGCGGGCCTATCGCCTGATGCAGAAGCGCCTGGACGAAGCGTGGGCCGCGCGTGCGCCGGGGTTGCCCTACACGACACCGTACGAGGCGCTTATCATGGCGTCGCTCATCGAGAAGGAAACCGGGCAGGCGGTGGAGCGCGGCCAGGTCGCGGCCGTGTTCGTCAATCGGCTGCGCAAGCGTATGTTGCTGCAGACCGATCCCACGGTGATCTACGGCATGGGGGATCTGTATACGGGGCGCCTGCGCAAGCGCGACTTGCAGACGGACACGCCCTACAACACCTACACCCGCGCCGGCCTGCCGCCGACGCCGATCGCGCTACCGGGCATGGCGTCGCTTGCGGCAGCGTTGAATCCCGCGTCGACCGACGCGCTGTACTTCGTGGCGCGCGGCGACGGCACGAGCCATTTCTCGGCGAACCTCCAGGAGCACAATCGCGCCGTGGACAAATTTCAGCGAGGTGAGCAATGACGCATTCCCCCGAGGCCACGGCCACTGTGCCGGGCAGGTTCGTCACGTTCGAAGGCATCGACGGCGCCGGCAAGAGCACGCACGTCAACGCCTTTGTCGACACGCTGCGTCAGGGCCTCGCCAGTGTGGGGCGCAGCGTCGTCGCCACGCGCGAGCCGGGGGGCACCCCCTTGGGCGAGGCGTTGCGCAAGCTCGTGCTCGATGAGCCGATGGATCTCGAAACCGAGGCGCTGCTGATGTTCGCCGGACGTCGCGAGCATCTGGCGAAGGTGATCGAACCGGCGCTCGCGCGCGGCGACTGGGTCGTCTCCGATCGCTTCACCGATGCGACGTTTGCCTATCAGGGCGGCGGGCGGGGGCTGTCACGCGACAAGCTGGCGATCCTCGAACAATGGGTGCAGGGCACGCGTCAACCCGATCTGACGATTCTGTTCGATCTCGATCCGGCGATTGCCGCCGCGCGGCTGGCGGGCGCCCGGGCGCCGGACAAGTTCGAGCGCGAATCGGCGGCGTTTTTCACACGGGTGCGAGATGAGTACCTGCGTCGTGCCAAGGCCGCGCCGGAGCGATTCGTCGTGATTGACGCCGCGCAAAGCATCGAGGCCATTGCCGGACAACTCGCGGGCGTATTCGCCCGTCTGGGCGTGCCCGGGCACGGGCCGCGCTGACGCGCGATAATCCGCTTGTTCGACCGACTCGCAGCGTCGGTATTTCGCGAATTCGCCATGGCGTAATTTCGCTGTCTCGCCCGACGCATTTATCGGCCAAGGAGCCCATATGCTGTATCCCTGGCAGTCACAGGACTGGACACGCCTGAACGACCTGCGCGCCCAGATGCCGCACGCGCTGCTGTTGCAGGCGGTGCCCGGCATTGGCGAGCTGGCGCTCGCCCGCACGTTCGCGCAGGCCCTGCTGTGCGAATCGCCGCGCGCCGACCACCTGCCATGCGGCACGTGTGGTGCGTGCCAGTGGTTCTCCAGCGGCAATCACCCGGATTTTCGTGCCGTCTGTCCTGAAATATTGGCCGATAGCCTGCCCGGTGCCGACGCCCGTGCCGACGCCGAGGGCGACAAGAAAACCAAGACACCGAGCAAGGAAATCAAGATCGAGCAGGTCCGCGAAGTGATCGACTTCGCGAGCCTGGGTTCGCACCGTCAGGGGCGACGCGTGGTGCTTCTCTATCCGGCGGAGGCGCTCAACGTGCATGCGGCGAATGCCCTGCTCAAAACGCTCGAAGAGCCGCCCGAGGGCGTGGTGTTCCTCCTGGTGACGACGCAGCCGGACCGTCTGCTGCCGACGATTCTGTCGCGTTGCCGCCGCATGGTGTTGACCCGGCCCGATCACGCGCAGGCAACGCAATGGTTGATGGGCGACGCGGGACTCGACGCCGCCACCGCCGCCGCGGTACTGGCCGAGACCGGCGGGGCGCCGCTTGCCGCCCGCGCACTCGCCGAGCCGGACGAGCGCGCCTGGCGCGACTGGCTGATCGGCCAGCTCGCGCAGGGCGCCGCGATCGACGGCTTTGCCTGTGCGGAACAACTGCACAAGGGCAATTTGCCGGGCATTCTGGAGACGCTGCAACGCTGGTGCTTCGATGTGCTCGCGCAGCGCATGACGGGCACCGTACGCTTCTTCCCGAGTCATGCCCAGGCGTTGCGCCGTTGCGGCGACGCGACGGACGACGTGCACCTGCTCGGCTTCCTGCGTGAGCTGGCGCAGCAGCGTCAGGTGCAAAATCACCCGCTCAATACCCGCGTGCTGCTCGAGGCCCTTTTCCTGCAATACCAACAGTTGTTCGGTGGGCCGGCGTCGCGTTGACGCAGGGCACCGGACACCGATCGCACATCATGTTCATCGATTCGCATTGTCATATCAATTTCCCGGAACTGGCCGAGCAGATGCCCGACTTGCTCGCGCGCATGCGTGAGAACAAGGTGAGCCACGCCCTGTGTGTCTCGGTCGACCTGCCGACGCTGCCGCAGGTGCTGGACATCGCAGCACAGCACGACAACGTGTATGCCTCGGTCGGTGTCCATCCCGATTACGAAGACACGCCCGAGCCGAGCGTCGACGACCTCGTGCGTCTGGCCGCCCACCCGAAAGTCGTGGCCATTGGTGAAACCGGGCTCGACTACTACCGGCTCGAAGGTCGCAGCATCGAGGACATGGCGTGGCAGCGCGAGCGCTTTCGCACGCATATTCGTGCCGCGCGCCTCACCGGCAAGCCGCTCATCATTCACACGCGCGCGGCCGCCGAGGATACGCTGCGCCTCATGCGCGAAGAGCAGGCGGGCGAGCCCGCCGGGGTGATGCACTGCTTCACCGAGAGCTGGGAGGTCGCACAAGGCGCGCTCGATCAGAACTTCTATATCTCGTTCTCCGGCATCGTCACGTTCAAGAGCGCCCGCGATTTGCAGGACGTGGCGCGGCGCGTGCCGCTCGAGCGCATGCTGATCGAGACCGATTCGCCGTACCTCGCGCCCGTGCCCTATCGCGGCAAGCTCAATCAGCCGGGCTACGTGCGGCATGTGGCCGAATTTATCGCCGATCTGCGCGGCGAGCCGCTGCAGAAGATCGCCGATGTCACGACGGAGAATTTCTTCCGCCTGTTTGCCACGGCAAAGCCCTGAACCGTAAGACCCGTACCCCTAATCGACCGAACTGCCTTTCCGTTATTCACCGGACTACCGACAGGAGCTCCCAATGCGCAAATTTTCGATGATCCGAGCCTGGATGTTGCTCAGCGTGCTTTGTCTGACGGCATGCGCCACGGCGGCCACTTCCAATAGCGCTCTGGTCAAGGCGGTCGTCTTCAACGACACAAAATCCATCGCCCAAGCGCTCAAGGCGGGGGTCGACCCGAATTCGACGGACGAAAAGGGCAACCCGCTGCTGGTGATCGCGATGCGCGAAAAGTCGGTGGACGTGGCGCGCCTGCTCATCGACGATAAGCGCACGGATCTCGATGCGACCAACGCGGCAGGCGAGAACGCGATGATGATCGCCTCGCTGCAAGGCCTCACGCCGATGGTCAAGCTGCTCATCGACAAGGATGCCGAAGTCAACAAGAAGGGTTGGGCGCCGCTGCATTACGCCGCGACCAACGGGCACGATGACATCGTGCAGATCCTGCTGGACGCGTCGGCTTACGTCGATGCCGAGTCGCCCAACGGCACCACGCCGCTCATGATGGCCGCTCGCGGGGGGCACATCACCACGTGCAAGGTGCTGCTCGATGGGGGCGCGGATGTCCGTCTCAAGAACCAGATCGGCATGACGGCCATCGACTTTGCCAAGCAAACCCACCAGAAGGAAATCGCGGACGGCCTGCAAAAACGTTTGGCACAGGTGCAGCAGTCGCGTCCGGCGGGCAAGTAAGACCGTCCGCCCGTCGCGACCTTATCGTGGCAGATCATGGCGGCGCGTCGTGCGGCTCGCCGCGCCCTCTGGCGACGTTCACCCGTCGACTGAGGCCGCGGCCGGTTGCGTACGCAGCAAGGCTGGTTTAGCGGCGGTCGTCGGCGGTCGCAGATCGGCGATGAACCGGTTGCGCCACGTCGACAGATTGTGCTCGCGCAGCGTCGCCATCATGCTGGCGTGGCGCGTCTGGCGCTCCGAAAGTGACATGTTCAGCGCCGTGCGCAACGCTTCGGCCATGCCGTCGATGTCATAGGGATTCACGATCAGCGCGCCGTCCAGTTCCTGAGCGGCGCCCGCGAAGCATGACAGCACCAGCACGCCGGGATCCGCCGGATCCTGCGACGCCACGTATTCCTTCGCCACGAGATTCATGCCGTCGCGCAGCGGCGTGACGTAACCCACCTGCGACGCCCGGAAGAACGACATCAGGACTTCGTGAGCGTAGCGTTTGTTGATATAGCGAAGCGGCGTCCAGGCCAGATCCGAGAAGCGCCCGTTGATATGCCCCGCCTCGGTTTCCAACTGTTGGCGAATTTCCCCATAGCCCGCCACGTCCGAGCGGCTGGGCGGTGCGACCTGAACGAAACTCACGGTTCCTTGCTGGTTCGGCCACAGTTCGAGCAGGCGCTCGAACGCGCGAAATCGTTCGAGCATCCCCTTCGAATAATCGAGGCGATCCACGCTCATGATGAGCTTGCGGTCCTGCAGCCCCTGTTTCAGATCGAGGATGTGCTTGACCGTCGCGCGCGCGGTCGCCTGCTGCGCAATCTCGTCGGGATACACGCCGATCGGGTAGACGCCCGTGCGCAGCGTGCGACCAAAGGCCGTGACGGTGCCGTCGTCGTGCAGGGTCGCACCGGCGTGGCGTACCAGATAGTCGGTAAACGCCGTGCGGTCGGTTTCGGTCTGGAAGCCGACGAGGTCGTACTCGCACATCGCGCGCACCAGCGCTTCGTGCGGCGGCACGGTCATGAGGACCTGTGGCGAGGGGAACGGAATGTGCAGAAAGAAGCCGAGTCGCTGCTGTACGCCGATCTGGCGACACGCCTGCGCGAACGGCAACAGGTGGTAGTCGTGCACCCAGATCAGGTCGTCGGGCTCAAGCAGCGGTGCGAGCAGCGCGGCAAAGCGCGCGTTGACGTGGCGGTAGCCGTTGTAGTCGTCGCGCTGGTAGCGCGTGAGGTCGTCGCGGTAATGGAAGGTCGGCCACAGGGTCGCGTTCGAAAAGCCACGATAGTAGGTGTTGTAGTCGCGGCGCGTGAGCGGCACGGTCGCGAACGTGACGTTGTTGCGGTGGGCGATCTCGGGCACCGTGGCCGGCTCGGCGTCGATTTCCCCATTCCAGCCGAACCACATGCCGCCGGTATCCTTGAGTGCTTCGTACACACCGATCGCCAGTCCGCCTGCGGTCGGTTTGCCCTCGGTGATGGGGGCGACCCGATTCGATACGATGACCAAGCGACTCATGCTCCGTTCTCCTTTGAGGGTGGGGGCGGGCTGGCGGGGGGCAATGTCAGCAGCCAGGCCGTGAGGGCCTCGGGCGACGGCAGACGGTGGCGGGCACACGTCTCGCCGTCGCCGATCTTGATCGTGATGCCGCCCAGCGCATTCACCTCGGCAAACCCGGCCTCGTCGGTCAGGTCGTCGCCCGCGAAGAGCGGCGTTCGACCGGCGAACGGCGCCTCTTGCAGCAAGGTGGTAATGGCTCGGCCCTTGCTGACGTGGCGCGCACGCAGCTCGAAGACCAGCTTGCCGGGTTGCAGCACGAAGCGCTCGGCATGCAGTTCGGCCAGGGCGCGCATGGTATCGCGCGCCACGCTTGCCAGTTCAGGGGCCCCACGGTAGTGCAGCGCCAGCGCGCTGCCCTTGTTCTCCAATAATAGGCCGGGGTGCTGGGCGACGAGCGCGTGCAGCGGCGCGATCATCGACGCAATTCGCTCCGCGTCGACGGCATAGCCCTCGGCGCGAACGCGTTCGCCGTCGGCATGGCGGATTTCCGCCCCGTGCAGGCCGGCGGCGGGCACGCGTAACGGGGCGAGCAGGCCGTCGATATCGTCGATGGCGCGCCCCGAGACGACGGCGATGGCGCCGCACGCGCGGTGGAACAGGCTGGCGAGAACATTGGCCGTGTCGAGCGGCAGTCTGACCGCGTCGGGACGCGGTGCGAGCGGGGCCAACGTGCCGTCGAGGTCGAAAAAGAAGGCGACCGTGGTGACATCGACGTGGCAAGTGTCGGCCGGTGTCGTGTCGCGTGTCGCGGGCGGGGAAGACGCTAGGGGTTGCATGGCACTCCGTCGCTATCGTGCCGCAGGTCGATAGGTCATCGCCGGGGCCGAGCGGCGGGCGCAGGGGAGGGCAGACGAGACGTGACGTGCGGCGGTTCGGTGGGCGGGAGCGCGGACATCCGCGCGGAAGACATCATCCTACCCCGTCAAAAACCGACAGGAAGTCGTCCGTTCAATGAAACGCTTGTCGGATGACGCCTACAAGGTTTGGAAAGTTAAATTGGTATTGAATATGAGAATCGTTTGCAATAACATTCCACAATTGCCGTAAAGTAGACGATCGGGGACGGCGGCACGGCATACCTGCCGCGCATGCGCCGATTCCGGCGCTCGAATGTGCGCCGGACGATAACGATGATGAAAAGACTCTGGTTTCAGTTGCATTGGGCTTTCGGCATTACCGCCGGGCTGGTGTTGGCCGTCGTCGGTCTGACCGGCGCGCTGCTTTCTTATGACGACGCCCTGACTCGGGCCTTCAGTCCGGGCGTGATGACCGTAGCGGTGCGCGACACGGCGCCGCTGCCGATTCCCGAGTTGCTCGCGCGCGTGCATGAGGCGGCGCCCGACCGGCGCGTTCTGCTCATGACGATGACGCGCGCGCCGCAAGACGCGGTCGGCGTGCGGCTGTCCGTGGGCGATGGGCCGCGCGGCGAGACGTATTTCGTCGACCCCTACACCGGGCAGATGCTTGGCCGGTCGCAGGCCGATGCCGTCTTCCGGTTCATTATGGATATTCACCGTTTCCTCACGGTGGACGGAATCGGCAAGCAGATTACGGCGGCGGCCACCATGCTGCTGTTCGTGCTGGCGCTGAGCGGCCTGTATCTGCGTTGGCCGCGACGGGTGGGTCACTGGCGAGCCTGGTTTCATATCGATCTCAAGAAGCGCGGTCGTCCATTCCTTTGGAACCTGCACGCCGTGATCGGCACGGTGGTGCTGGTGCCGTATCTGCTTTCCGCCACGACAGGCTTGTATTGGTCATACGACTGGTGGCGCGGCATGCTGTTTTCCATCGCGGGTGTGTCGCCGCCGGTGCGCAATAAGCCGGCTGCCCCGCCGACGCGGCGCGCGCACGGCGAAGGCAAGCCGGCGGCGCTGCCGGATCTGGCCGCGACGACGACATCCGAGATGACCACGGCGTGGCGCAGCTTCACCGGGCACGTGCCGGACTACACCAAGGTGTCCCTGCGTCCGGCGCAGAAATCCGGTGGTCCGCTGCAGGTGACGTGGCTCGACACGTCGGCGCCGCACGAGCGGGCGTTCAACCGTCTGGAGATCGATGCGGCGTCCGGCGCGATTCGCAACGAAGACCGGTACGCTCAGAAAACCACGGGCGGCCAATGGATGGCGAGCATCTACGCGCTGCATCGCGGCAGCTTCTTTGGACCCGCGGGCGTCGTTGTCATGATGCTCTCGAGCCTGATGATGCCGGTGTTTTTCGTCACGGGCTGGATGTTGTATCTGGACCGGCGCAGGAAGCAACGCGCGCTGGCGGCATCGCGCCCGGTCGTGGCGAGGTCTGGCTCGCCGGTCGCTGCGGGGGGGACGTTCGCGGACGATGGGGTGCTGATCGGCTACGCCAGTCAGAGTGGCGTGGCGGAAGACCTTGCGTGGCAGACCGCCGGCATGCTCGAAGGCGCGGGCGTCCGGGCCCAGATCCAGCCGCTGGCGCGCATCGGTCAGGCGCAACTCGGCTCGGCCAGGCGGGCGCTGTTCATCGTCAGCACGTTCGGCGATGGCGAGCCGCCCGACAGCGCGCGCCGCTTTGCACAGCAATTGATGAATCGGGCGATGGCCTTGCCGACGTTGCGCTTCGCGATGCTCTCGTTGGGGGACAGTCATTACGACCGATTCTGCGGATTCGGCCGCAAACTCGATGGTTGGCTGCGTGCGCAGGGCGGCGTGGCGGCATTCGAGCCCATCGAAGTCGACCGTGGCGATCCGGGCGCGTGGGTGCGCTGGCAAGACCGGCTTGGCGAGTGGTTCGGCCATCCGCTGGCGGCGTCGAAGCCACACGACGGCCCCCGCTTTCAGCCGTGGACGTTGGTCGAGCGCGACCTGCTCAATCCCGGCAGCGCTGGTTTGCCGGCCTTTCACCTGGCGTTCACCCCGCCGTCGGGCGTGCAATGGATGGCGGGCGATCGGGTCGACGTGCGGCCGCGCCACTCGGTCGCACGCGTGGACACTTTCCTCTCGAGGAGTGTCTGGGCACGCGACGTGCGGGTGAGTGTCGCTGGGCGCGAGACGACGCTGGGCGACGCGTTGCGCGAACGCCTGTTGCCCGACACCGCTCCGCCGGCAGGCATCGATCTGCACGATTGGCTGGCGCGTCTGGCGCCGTTGCCCGTGCGCGAGTATTCGATTGCATCGACCTGCGACGAGGGGCGACTGATGTTGCTCGTGCGCCAGGTTCGCCATCCCGATGGCTCGCTGGGCCTGGGTTCCGGCTGGCTCACCGAGGGCGTGGCGTTGGGCGAGTCTGTGTCGATGCGGGTGCGTCCGAATCCCGGCTTTCACGGCCCGGCGGCGGGGCGCGGCATGATCCTGATCGGTAACGGCACGGGATTGGCCGGACTGCGAGCGCACCTTGCCGAACGTATCGCTAACGGACAGCGGCGCAACTGGCTGATTTTCGGTGAGCGTCACGCGGCGCACGATGATTTCCACGACGCGACGTTGTGTGCATGGCACGCGCAGGGCGGCATTGCCTGCCTCGACCGCGTGTATTCGCGTGACCAGGCGCAACGCCGCTACGTCCAGGATCGGGTGCGCGAAGCCGCACAGGACATTGCGGCCTGGGTGGCGCGCGGCGCGTCGATTTATGTGTGCGGCAGCCTCTCCGGCATGGCGCCCGCAGTGGATGCCGCGCTGGCCGACGCCATCGGAACGGACGTCCTGCTCGACCTGTCGGCGCAGGGACGCTATCGCCGCGACGTGTATTAGACGTGCCGAGGCGGTGTGCTAACGTAGTGACAGGGCCCGGTCTCGATCGGGCCCCTCGTCCGTTGGTTTCGCGTGGACTTGCCCATCGTCCATCACCGTAGGAGGGGCCATGACGGCAACGTGGCAGATCGTAGTGCATGGGCTGGTGCAGGGCGTCGGCTATCGCGCCGCGTGCGTGGACGAGGCGCGCCGGATCGGACTCCGCGGTTGGGTACGCAACCGGCGCGACGGTACGGTCGAGGCCATCGCGCAGGGGGAGCCCGATCAGCTACTCGCGTTGTGCGAATGGATGCGCGAGGGGCCGCAGCACGCGCAGGTCTCGTCGTGCGAAGTCGACAAGGCCTGGGTTGCGGATTCGCCGATCAAAGGCTTCGAGCAGCGCGCGAGCATTTGATCGGCGGTGGCGATCCTCAAGCCGCGAGCGCCAGTCTGCCCTGGGGCGTGTCGAGCGTCGCGACGGTCTCGTTGAGCGCGGGGGGCCGCGCGGCTTCGTGAGCCGACAGTCGGAACAGCGCGACCGACTCGCGCAGGCGCATGGCCTGCGTTTCCAGCGCGGCAGCCGCGGCGGAAGCCTCTTCCACGAGCGCGGCGTTCTGCTGCGTCATCTCGTCCATTTGCGTCACGGCCCGGTTGACTTGTTCGATCCCGCTCGACTGCTCCACACCGGCCGCCGAGATTTCGCCCATGATGTCGGTCACGCGTTTGACCGACTGCACGACATCCACCATCGTCGCGCCCGCGCGCTCGACCAGGCGGGTGCCCGTCTCGACGCGGTTACCCGACGCCTCGATCAAGCCCTTGATTTCCTTGGCCGCCGACGCGCTGCGCTGGGCCAACGTGCGGACCTCGCCTGCCACCACGGCAAAGCCGCGGCCCTGCTCGCCAGCGCGGGCGGCTTCGACCGCTGCGTTGAGCGCCAGGATGTTCGTCTGAAAGGCGATGCCGTCGATGACCGTCAGGATATCGGTGACTTTTTGCGACGCCGCGGCGATGTCGCGCATCGTCGTCACGACCTCCTGCACCACGTCGCCACCGCGCGACGCGGTCTCCGACGCGGTGACGGCGAGTTGGCTGGCGGCTCGGGCGTTTTCGGCATTTTGTTTGACCACGGCGGTCAGCTCTTCCATGCTCGCCGCTGTTTGCTCCAGCGACGACGCTTGCGCTTCCGTACGCTGCGAGAGGTTGGCGTTGCCTTCGGCAATCTCGTGAGCGTTCGCGTGAATGGCTTCCGTACTCTCGCGCACCGTGCCGACCGTGCTGGCGAGACCGTCGCGCATCCGGCCGAGGGCACCGAACAGTTGACCCATCTCGTTACGCGTGTGTTGCTCGACGCGCTGGCTCAGATCGCCGGCGGCCATCCGCTCGAAATGCGAGATGGCGTCGCGAATCGGACGCAGCACGGCGCGCGCGAGCATGGCGCGGCCCCACAGCGCGAGGAGCAGCGCAACGGCCAGGGTTGCCCCCAGGGTGATGCGCATGACGTTGTAGCGGTGCTGGGCCACGTCGAATCGGGCCTTTTGCCGCGCGATCTGGATCTCCTGCAACTCGCGCATGGCCGCGTCGAGCGCCGCATAGGCCGGCGGGGCGACGCGCGCCTGAATCTGATGGAACCCAGCGACATCGCCTTGTTTCAGGGCGTTGAGCGCAGGCGTGACGACCTGATCGAAAAAGGCGCGGCGCTTGGCGTCGGTTGACTTCGCCAACTCCGCTTCGTGCGCATCTTCTTTGGGACGTTTCAGATAATCGCTCCACAGAGCGTCCGACGCCGCGATGTATTGGCTGCCTCGTTTGAGGACTTTCGCCGACTCGTCCGGGTCGGCGCCCAGGCTGACGTATGAGGCATAGGCCGCCATCGCCAGGCGGTTGCGCAGCATCTGCTCTGCAGTTCCCTTGACCTCGGCCAGGGCCGGCGTGTCTTGCGTGGCCATCTCGCTCAGGGAGGCATTGCTGGACCCTAGCGCCTGGAGGCCCAGGACGCTAACGAGGACGAGTAGTGCGCCAAGCAAACCGAGGACCAGTGTCAGACTGGTCCGAATCGTAATGTTCTTATACATAGGGATCGATAGTTTGAATGCCTGGGCCGCAGAGTCAGCGCGCGCGGCCTCCCTGCCCGTCGGTGTCTCCAGAACGGGTCATAGGGATTATCGGCAGATGAGAGGCAGAACTTGAACCGTTCGGCTCGGGCGATTCCGAAAGTGCGGCGTCCACAAGAGAAGATCGGAATTTGCGCAGTCGCAAACGACTTGCAAAAGGCCAGACTTGAAGACTCTTACGGTTTCTTCAGTACGCCAAAACGCGCGAATCGTGATGCGGCGTCAACGACGCGATGAATCTCGACAAATTCAAATTCCCGCGCGGCGGCCGCGATGTCGGCGGGTTTTCCTCCGACGGGGCACACGTGGCAACGTCAAGCGGGCCGGAGGGGTGGGGTAGTGATGCCCCATGGGCTGCCAGTACCTTTCGACTGGCATTGGTGCACGAATTGCGTGCTCCGTTGCAGGTGCTGCAAGGGCATCTGGATGCGCTTTGGGGCGAGGGCGGCCGCCTGGAGGATAGGCGTGACCTGGGTGACCCGCCTGTCGATGCGGGCGCGATGGCGCCAAGGGAACGACTTGGCGCCATGCGCAATATGCTCGACGTCGTTGCGAGCGCGGTGGACGACGTGCTGCACCTGGGGCAGGACGAGGTCACGGAACTCCCGCTTCGCGAGGCCGCTTTCGAGGTGCGCGCGTGCCTCGACGCGGAGGTTGACGGGTTTGCTGGGGCTGCGCACACCAAAGGGCTCGTGCTCGAGTGCCATATTCCGACCGAGGTGCCCGTCATGATTCAGGGAGACGCAGCCCGATTGCGCCAGATCCTGCGAACGCTGCTCGACAATGCGCTGAAATACACCGTTTGTGGCGGTGTGGCGGTCAAGGCATCGTGGCGCGCCGCTGCGGCGCACGACGCTGCCTTGACCGGGAAGCGGCGCGACGCCGGTACGGGACAACTGACGATTCACGTTTGCGACACCGGGCCCGGCATTCCGGCGGGCATGGAAAACGCCGTCTTCGCGGCATTTGCCCGTGCCGACCGCTCGGTGCCCGGCTCCGGGCTGGGATTGTGGATCGCCCAGCAATGGGCGCGGCGCATGGGGGGCGCGCTCAGCGTTGAGCCGTCGACGACCGGCGCCCGCTTTCGCTTGTCGGTACCCTTCGCCACACCCGATGCCGTGCCTTCCTCCGGCGTAGCTCGCGCTGAGGCGTGCGAGTCGCCCGCGTCGCCAGCGACGCCAATGGCTTCGCCGCCCGCATCGGCGCCGGCGGTGCCTGTCGCACACGTTGACGTGCGTCCCGGGTTGCGGGCGCTGGTGGTGGACGACCACGTCATGAATCGCAGGATCCTCGGCGACCAGTTGTCGTCGCTCGGTTGCGTCGTCGCGCGTGCGGGTGAACTGAGCGACGCGTTGCTCCAATGGACGGCGCAAGAGGTCGATGTCGTGCTCACCGATGTGCAGCTCGGCGGTGCATGCGGCCTGACGCTGGCGAAGACGCTTCGCACATTGGCCCCGGTGCTCGGTCGCGCATCGCCCGTGGTGTTCGCGGTGACGGGGTCGGTCGTCGGCGCGCGGGCAGCACGAGACGCCGGTATCGACGGCGTGTTGACGAAGCCGGTATCGCGCCAACGGCTGGCGCAGATGCTGGCGGTGCGGTGGCCTTGCGAGGCGAGCGAGGTGAACGAGGTGAGCGAATGCGTTGCGCCGCCGAATGCGGGTGAGCGCCCGAAGGCATCGCGGCCGCCGCTGCATGACGATCCGTACGCACGTCGCTTGATGCGCGAGGAAATGGCGAAGGATCTTGCGCGCTTTCGCCGCCTGATCGCCTCACGGCGCGCGGAGGACATCGACGCGGCGCAGGCACTGCTGCATCGCATGCGCGGGGCGTGCCGCATGTTCGGCGATCCGGCGTTGACGGCGCGATGCGATCGGCTGGCCGAGAAGCTCACGGACTGCCGAATCGCGCTGGACAATCAGACGTAGCGGTAGACGGCGAGAAAGTGACAGGCCGTACCGCCGATGGCAAATAGATGCCAGACCAGATGGCCGAATTTGATATGGCCGTCGAGCGAGTAGAAAAGGGCGCCGACGGTGTAGGCAACGCCGCCGGCGTACAGCCAGTCTGCGCCAGGGCCGGGGATGGCGGCGAGCACCGGACCGGCGACCAGTACGGCGATCCAGCCTAGCCCAACGTAGAGCAGGGTGGAGACGAGCGGCCGGTCGAGCAGGCCGAGTCCCTTGGCAACCAGCCCGGCAATGGCCATGGCCCATACGCCGGTCAGCAGCGGCCAGCCCCACGGGTCGTGAAGGATCTTGACGGTAAAGGGGGTGTACGTCCCGGCAATGAAGAGAAAGATGGCGCAATGATCGACACGCATGAACAGCCGTTTCGCACGGCCATCGGGCAAGCCGTGATACAGCGCGGACGCCAGATAGACGATCACCATGGTGATGGCGAACACGCCGATGCCGATCTGCTCTCCCGTGCTTGGCAACGGCGGGCGGACCGCCGTGAACAGGGCGGGCGTGGCGGCGAGGGCGGCCATGCAGGCAATGCCGTGACTCGCGCTATTGGCGAGTTCTTCGCCGCGCGTCTGTGCGCGTCCGGTCGCTTTCATGCCGCCTTCTCCTGTGTGGATCTCGCGATCACGACGGATGTGCGTCGCGCCATTTGCGAACCGCTTCCATCGTGTTGGTGACGTGTTTATCCGGATCGAGGCTCACATAGCTGTAGATCACCTTGCCGTCGGGGGCAATGACATACGAGACGCGATTGGCATAGTCGGGTTTGAGCGAAAGCACGGCGTCGTAGGCCCGCATGATGCGCTGATCCGTGTCGGCCGCCACGGCAAACTTGCTGCGGCACTCGGACACGGAGAACTTGTTGAGCGTTTCGATGTTGTCGTGCGAAACGCCGATGACCGTGGCGCCCATCGCCTTGAACTTGTCGGTGGCCTCCGCGAAGTCGTGCGCTTCGATCGTGCATCCTTCGGTGAACGCGGCCGGATAGAAGTACAACACGACGGGGCCCTTCTTCAGGGCGTCGGCCAGCGAGAACGTGAAGACCTTGCCGCCGAGCGACGCTTGGGCAGAGAAAACAGGGGCGGGGGTGCCGTTCTTCAGGGCGGCGTGCGCGGGAATGAAGCACCAGGCCGTCACCCCGACAATGGCGGCTGCGGCAGCGATTCCGAACCAACGTTTCATGCAGGACTCCTGGAGTGAATGCTTAAGCATAGAGGCTCGCGACGGCGGTGTCCAACGGGGAGGATATCCTTCGCGGATGCCCTCCATGCCGCAGCCATCGGGGCAGGGCAGTCGGCAGTCTACTGCGGGAATCGTGACACGATTCGGTCACCGTCGTGTCATGAAGCGTGCGAGGTCGCGTCGGCAGGCTCGCCGCGATCGCGGCCGCCCTGCCTGAGCGTCGCCTGCGGCGCGTTACCGCTTCTTGGCGCTCCTCACCGTTCCCCACCGTTCCTCACCGCTCGTTACCGTTGCCGATCGGCAGAACCGTCGTCGACTTGATCTGCGAGAGCGCGATCATCGAGTTGACCTCCTGGACCATTGGCAATTGCGAAAGACGTTCGAAGAAGAATCGCTCATAAGCCTCGACATCGCGTGTGACGATGCGCAGCAAAAAGTCGACATTGCCCATGAGCACGTGGCATTCGAGCACTTCCGGAAAATCCTGAATGGCTTTCGAGAACTCGGGCAGCGCGTTGCGATTGTGGCCGGCCAGTTTTACGTGAGCGAACAGCATCACGTTCAATCCGACCTTCTTGCGATCGACGAGCGCAACGCGTCGTTCGATGACGCCTTCGGCATCGAGTCGGTCGATGCGACGCCAGCACTGCGATTGCGACAGTCCGATGCGCTCGCCGATTTGTGCGGCCGAGAGCGAAGCGTCTTCTTGAAGCAGTGCGAGAATTTTCTCGTCGAATTCGTCAATTTGCATGATTAATTCTCAATGGCCTGAATATTTGAATGAATCATGTGAAATCAATGGCGTTTTGTCAACGATACGCGAAGCATTTGCTGGCCGATCCCGGTAAGCTGGGTTCTCATTGGGCCTAATCGCCGCCACAATGCCTCCCGATTCGATGGATCCCGCAGGAATACACGTACCCATGAAACTTGATCTGACGTTCCCCGCTGCCGAAACCGCGACCGGCGCCGTCGCCCAGCCTGTTGCCCCGTTGTCTGCGAAGGGGGCCGAGTTGATTGCGCGGACCTTGGTCGAGATTGGCGTGGATACCGTCTTCTGCTATCCCGGTGGCGCCAACCTCGAAATGCTCGACGCGCTCTCGCGTGTGGCCATCACACTGGTACGAACAGAGCACGAACAAGGCTCGGTCTTCGGTGCGCAAGGCTATGCGCGTGCCACGGGCAAGCTCGGCGTATGTCTGGCGACCTCCGGCCCCGGCGCGACGAATCTCGTCACGGGCATTGCCGACGCCGCAAGCGATTCCGTGCCGATTCTCGCCATCACCGGCAACGTCGCCACGCATTGGCTCGGCAAGAACGCGTTTCAGGAAGTCGACATCGTCGCTATCACCCAGCCGGTGACAAAGCTCGCCCGGCAGGTCCGAGAGGCGCGGGACATTCCCGCCGCGTTGCGCGAAGCGTCCGCCTGCGCCATGGCGGGGCGGCCAGGGCCTGTCTTGCTCGATTTTCCGAAGGATATTCAACAGGCGCGTCCCGATCATCCGACCGACAAGCGTGTCACAGCGCCGGTGCCGGCGGGCATGAGCGACGAGACCGCCCAACGGATCGCGGCCTTGCTTGCCCGAAGCGAGCGCCCGGTGATCTACGCCGGGGGCGGCGTCATCGCCTCGGGGACCGGGTCGCAGCTCGTGGCACTGGCCGAAGCGCTCGATTGCCCGGTGGCGCTCACGATGATGGGGCTGGGTGCGATGCCCGACAACCATCCGTTGCTGCTCGGCCCGCTCGGCATGCATGGCGCCTACGCGGCCAACGTCGCGGTCAATGAAGCCGACCTTGTGCTGGCGCTCGGCGTGCGTTTCGACGACCGGGTGATCGGCGATCCGGCCTCGTTCGCGCGGCATGCCACGATCGTCCATATCGATGTCGACGCCGCCGAAATCGGTAAGAACAAGCCCGTCGCGCTCGGCGTGCATGCGGATCTGCGCGACGCCTTCGCCGGCCTGCTGGCGCACGCGTCGCGCCGCAACGTGCCGGATTGGCACGCCTACTTGCGCGAGCGGTGTGAGGCGCATCCGCTGCGGGCGCTCCGGCAGGAGGGCGCAGCGGATGCGGTCAATGAGGCCGACTCTGTGGGCGCGCTGACGGGCGTCGCTGTCATCACGGCACTCGCGGCGCTTCTGCCGCCGCAAGCGGTCGTGACCACGGGCGTCGGACAGCACCAGATGTGGGCGATGCAGCACCTGCGACTTCGCCAGCCGCGCACGTTCCTGTCGAGCGCGGGGTTCGGCACGATGGGCTTCGGCTTGCCGGCAGCGATCGGTGCCAAAGTGGCGTTGCCGGACGTCCCGGTCATCGACATCGACGGCGACGGCAGTCTGAACATGTCCGTCAACGAACTGTCGACCTGCCGCCGCTATGGGCTGGGCGTCAAGGTGCTGGTCATCAACAACCAGTGGCTGGGCATGGTCCGCCAATGGCAGGACATGATCTACGCACGCAATCGCGTCGCGTCATCGCTTGTCGACCCGAACGCGCCGGACGCGGCTGGCGACGGGCGTCCGTATCCGGACTTCGTCACCATTGCGGCGGGGTATGGGGTGGCGGGCGCCCGTGTGACCCGGGCAGACGCGTTGCCCGCCGCCCTCGCCCGCATGCTCGAAGACCCGAGCGAGCCGTATCTGCTGGACGTCCTCGTCGCCCGCGAGGACGAC
This sequence comes from Pandoraea sp. XJJ-1, assembly GCF_026802345.1. Taxonomy (NCBI): domain Bacteria; kingdom Pseudomonadati; phylum Pseudomonadota; class Betaproteobacteria; order Burkholderiales; family Burkholderiaceae; genus Pandoraea; species Pandoraea sp. XJJ-1. Next base: position 2,827,785 of record NZ_CP113827.1, on the reverse strand, counting down.
GTTTATCCGATGATTCCCGCAGGCAAGTCGTATCGCGATATGGTCTTCGGTCCCGGCCAGACGGCAGGCCCCATCGCGGCGGGGGCGTTCTGACGCACGGGCCCGGCAGGCGAGGCGCGACCGTGCGGGCGGGCACTGGCGCGTGCCAACCCTGCATTTGTATTCTCATCCCACGGGAATTGGATCGCACGTCGCGAGATCGCAACGTCCTAAACCGAGGCGGTGGCTTTTTTTCATTTCGGTGACGGCGCGGAGTATCATTGCGCTCTTTCAAGAATTCTCGCCAAGGAAATCAATATGTTGACGAAGCGCCTCGTGCTGGCCGCCGCCTGCTTTCTGACGACCTTCGCCGCGTTGCCGGCAGCGCAGGCCGCCGATCCCACGTACACGGTGGGCGCAGGCGGTACGTATCGCCCGTTCGAGTTCGAAACGCCGCAGAAGGAGCTGGCCGGGTTCGACGTCGACATCATCAAGGCCATCGGCAAGGCCGGAGGGTTCAATGTGAAGCTGGTCAGCACGCCGTGGGAAGGCATCTTCGCCACGCTCGACCAGGGCGATCGCGACATCATCATTTCGGGCATCACCATTACCGACAAGCGTCGTGAAATGGTGGACTTCTCGGCCCCATATTTCCCGGCCGATCAGGTCATCATCACCTCGCCGGGCGCCAAGGTCGCGGGTCTGGCCGATCTGAAGAAGCTTCAGGTGGGGGTGGTCAACTCGAGCACCGGCGACATTTCCGTGTCGGAAGAACTGGGCCGCACGAGCACCGCGATCCGCCGCTTCGACAATACGCCGCTGATGCTCGAAGAGCTGTATCGCGGGGGTGTTGACGCCGCCGTGGGTGACGTAGGCGTCATCAAGTTCTACATCAAGAGCCATCCGGAAAAGCCGTTCAAGCTGGTCTACGACAGCAAGTTCAAGCGCCAGTACTTCGGCATCGCCGTGAAGAAGGGCAATAAGGTCGCGCTCGACAAGATCAACACCGGTCTGAAGAAGATCGTGGCCGACGGCACCTACGCCAAGATCTACAAGCAGTGGTTCGACGCCGACGTGCCGTCGCTGCCGCAACAGTAAGCAACGCGTGTAAGATTCGCGCCACGCTCGCCAGAGACCTGGCCACTCGCGGCCCGTGAGCTGATCGTCGACTTCCGACGTCAACCCCCGGGCCGCGAGCGTTTTTCTGCCGGCCCGCCGGTTCGTTTCATTTTGTGAGAAAGGTGCTTCATGGGTGGGTTCCAGTGGAACATCATCAGCGAATACATGCCCCTGTTCGTCGAGGGCACGCTGATGACGCTCAAGTGCACGGTGATCTGCGTGATCGCCGGCACGTTACTTGGGCTCGTGCTGGGCGTCGGCCGACTGGCCGAAGCGCGTCACGGCTTCTATAAGTATTTCCTGCGCTACGCGGTGCAATACCCGGTGCGCTTCTACGTCAGTTTTTTCCGCGGCACGCCGCTGTTTGTGCAGATTCTGCTGATTCACTTCGCGCTGATGCCGGTGCTGATCAACCCCTCGGAAGGGTTGCTCGTGAGTGGCGACCTCGCGCGGGAAATCCGTTCGCAATACGGCGCCTTCATGTCGGCGGTGCTGGCCATCTCGCTGAACGCGGGGGCCTACGTGTCCGAAATTTTCCGCGCCGGGATTCAGTCGATCGATCGTGGGCAGGCGGAAGCCGCGCGCTCGCTGGGCATGACCTATATGCAGACGTTGCGCAAGGTCGTGCTGCCGCAGGCCTTTCGCCGCATGCTGCCGCCGCTGGGCAACAACGCCATTGCGATCGTGAAGGATTCGTCGCTGGCGTCGGCCATCGGTCTGGCGGAACTGGCGTATGCCGCGCGCACAGTATCGGGGGCATACGCTCGCTACTGGGAGCCGTATCTGACGATTTCGCTCATCTACTGGGTGATCACGCTGGTGCTGTCGGCATTTGTTCAACATCTGGAATCGAGGTACGGCAAAGGTGATCGTCGTCAATAACCTGCAGAAGCAGTACGGCGAGGCGCACGTACTGCGCGGCATTTCGTGCCGCATCGAAGAGAGCGAAGTCGTGTGTGTGATCGGGCCGTCGGGCTCTGGCAAGAGCACGTTCCTGCGCTGCCTGAACGGCCTGGAAGACGTGAGCGGCGGTGAAGTGCTCGTCAACGGTTTTCACGTGGAAGACCCGAAGACGGACATGAACGCCATGCGCGCGAGCGTGGGCATGGTGTTTCAGCGTTTCAACCTGTTTCCGCACATGACGGTGCTCGAGAACCTGATCCTCGCGCCGATGCAGGTCAACGGCATCAAGCGTGGCGAGGCCGTGACCATCGCCGAGCAACTGCTGCGCAAGGTCGGCCTGATCGACAAGATCGATGCGTTCCCGAACCAGCTCTCCGGCGGTCAGCAGCAGCGCGTGGCGATTGCCCGTGCGCTCGCGATGCAGCCCAAGGTCATGCTCTTCGACGAGCCGACCTCGGCGCTTGATCCGGAGCTGGTGGGCGAAGTGCTCGAAGTCATGAAGTCGCTGGCCGACGAAGGCATGACGATGGTCGTTGTGACCCACGAAATGGGGTTTGCCCGTGAAGTCTCCGACCGCGTCCTGTTCATCGATCAGGGCGTGATCATGGAAGAAGGCAAGCCGGAGCAGATTTTCTCGGCCCCGAAGCACGAGCGCACGCGCGAATTCTTGCGCAAAGTCCTGTAATTCTCACGATGGCGAGGCCCGCGGAGGTATATCCGAGGGCCGCATCTGATTACAATGCGAGGGTACGCGCGCCAAGTGCCATTGCCGTCCGGCATTGGCGCGCCGCCGGCCCCCTGAGCCCCCAGCCAGGTTCTTTTCACAGGGCAGTGACCTTTGTCCAGGCCTGCCCCGCAATCGACGATTGCACTCCGATTTCACGAGGTAGTCATGAGCCAGCCAATCGCTGTGACCCGCCAGACGTTCGACGACGTGATGGTGCCCAATTACGCTCCTGCCCAGATGGTGCCCGTGCGCGGCGAAGGCTCGCGCATGTGGGACCAGCAGGGTCGCGAGTATGTCGATTTCACCGGCGGCATCGCGGTCAATGCGCTTGGCCACGCCAACCCCGAACTGGTGAAGGTCATCGAAGCGCAGGCGCGCAAGGTCTGGCACATCGGCAACGGCTACACCAACGAGCCGGTGCTGCGTCTGGCCACGGCTCTGACCGACGCCACGTTCGCCGACAAGGCGTTCTTCTGCAATTCGGGCCTTGAAGCCAACGAAGCGGCACTCAAGCTCGCGCGCCGCTACGCCTACGACCATGCGGCCGAGCGCGGCGGCAAGGAAAAGAGCGAGATCATTTCGTTCTACAACTCGTTCCACGGCCGCTCGCTCTTCACCGTGAGCGTTGGCGGTCAGGCGAAATACACCGAAGGGTTCGGCCCGATCCCGGCCGGCATCATGCACCTGCCGTACAACGACCTGGCGACCGTCGAGGCGACCATTTCGGACGCTACGGCGGCGGTCATCGTCGAGCCGGTGCAAGGCGAGGGCGGCGTGCTGCCCGCCGATCCGGAATTCTTGCAGGGCCTGCGCGCGCTGTGCGACAAGCACAACGCCTTGCTGATTTTCGATGAAGTGCAGACGGGCGTCGGCCGCACCGGCACGCTGTACGCGTATGAGCAATACGGCGTGACGCCGGATATTCTGACCACCGCCAAGGCACTGGGCAATGGGTATCCGATTGGCGGCATGCTCACCACGAACAAGATCGCCGCGAGCTTCTCGCCCGGCACGCATGGCTGCACGTACGGCGGTAATCCGCTTGCCACGGCCATCGCCGGGCGTGTGCTGGAACTGATCAACACGGCGGAGACGCTCAACGGCGTGAAGGCGCGTCACGATCATTTCATCAAGGGCATCGAGGCGATCAACGCGCGTCATGGCGTGTTCGACCACGTGCGCGGCATGGGGCTGTTGATCGGCGCGGTGCTCAAGCCGGCATTCGCTGGTCGCGCGAAGGACATCGTGGCGGAATCCGAAAAGCACGGTTTGATGGTGCTTGTGGCCGGGGGCGACGTGGTGCGCTTTGCGCCGTCGCTGAACATTCCGTTCGCCGATATCGACGCCGGTCTCGCGTCGCTGGAGAAGGCGGTCGCGGTCGTGGCGGCGACGGTGAAGGCGATCTGATCGCACCGGCCGACGTCACGACCTGACGGTATGCAGGACTTCGGGCCGGACCGACGGATGACGTCGCTCCGGCCTTTGTTTTACTCAATTCGCGGAAGGTGCTCATGACCCGTCAATCGACCATGGCGACGCCCCCGGCCGCCGACACGGACTCGCCCGACGCGGCAGCGACGACCTCGCTGCGCGTCGTGCGCCTGGCGCGTCGCGGCGATCTTCCCGCGCTGTTGAAGCTGGCGGCGCAGGCTGGCCCCGGCATGACGTCATTCAAGCCTGATGAAGCGGCGCTCGAGGCGCGCCTGGCCCGCGTTGCCGCTACCTTGGCGGGGCAAGCCCCCACGGCAGAGCAAGGGTATCTGTTCGTGATGGAAGACGTCACCTCCGGCGAGATCGCCGGCGTGTGCGGTCTGGAGGCCGCAGTCGGGCTGGAGCAACCGTTCTATACGTATCGCAAGGATACGATCGTGCATGCGAGTCGCGAGCTGAACGTCTGGTCGCGAATGCTGACGCTCTCGCTCTCGAACGACCTCACCGGTTATAGCGAACTGTGCTCGTTGCTGCTCGATCCTTCGTGGCGCGGACATGGCAATGGCGCACTGCTCTCGAAGGCGCGTTTTCTGTTCATGGCGCAGTTCCCCGAGCGTTTCGGTCCGCATGTGTGTGCCGAGCTGCGCGGTTTTTTCGACGACAACGGGCAGAGTCCGTTCTGGCAGTCGCTCGGGCAGCATTTCTTCAAGATCGATTTCGATCAGGCGGATTACCTCACCTCGATCGGCAAGAAGTCGTTTGTGGCCGAGTTGATGCCGAAGTACCCGATCTACGTCGACTTTCTCTCCCCGCCGGCGCAGGCCGCCATCGGGGTCACGCATCGCGATACGCTTCCGGCGCGCCGGTTGCTGGAACAGGAGGGCATGCGCTCCGGGGCACATGTCGACATCTTCGACAGCGGCCCGGTACTCGAAGCGCGCGTGGCCGACTTGCGCGCCGCACGCGACAGCCGTTATCTCAGCGTGACCCTCACAGGCACGGCCGGTCAGGACGAGGGGGCGGCGCCGGCCGTCCCCAACGCGGAACCCTACCTCGTGGCGTGCCTCGGGCTGGACGGCTTTCGCGCCACGCTCGTCACGGGGCGTCCCGAGCGACGCGCGTTCGCGCTCAGCCCGCTCGCGGCGCAGGCGCTGGGTGTGAAGCAGGGCGACCGCATTCAGGTGCTGCCGCTCAAGCCGCCGCGCGCCGACGCGATCTGATCGTGCGCCGACGGCGGTTCGCCGCCGTCTCAGAATTGAATCGTTGCTGTCACCGTGTCCGTGTAGACGCCGGGGGCCGGTGTCGATTGCGACGGCACGCGCGCGTAGATCGGAATGAACTGAACGAGGCCGGTGCCGATGCCGGTCAGTGGCGACGTGCCCGATGAGCCATCCCCCCAGATCGTGGCGTAACCACTGTCCAAGTAGAGTTGATAGGCGACGTTGGCGCCGGTCTCGCCAGCCATCAGGCGCGACGTGACCGTGCCCAGCAGCCCGCCGGACAGGCTGACGCGATACGCGTCGTTTTGCGTGCATTGCACCATAAGCTGGCCCGCACCGGTCACCGGGCGGTCGAGCGCCGTTTGCGTGGCGAACGTGATGTTCGTCGCGGCGATCGTGCAGTTGTTGATGACGCTCACGTTCACGGTGAACGGCGTGCCCGGCACGGCGGTCATGGCGCTGCCGCAGTCCGGGACGGGCGACAGCGGGCCGTAGGGCGCATAGTGCAGGCTCGTGTCGGCCGACGTGAATGTCCGCGTGTAGACCGTGTTGCCGTTGCCGGACGTGGGCACCGTGGTCTGCGCCGCTGCGATTCTCCCGTAGACATTGACGTTCTGTGTCACCGTCCCGCCCAGAAGGTTGCGGGTCATCGTGAACGCGATCGCCTGACTCGGACCGCCTCCCCATGGGTTGGCGAATGAGGGATCGACATAGAGACCGAAATTGATGGTATCGCCCGCGTTCGTCAGCGCAAGGGGCTGACTCGCATTCAGTGCGAGACACACCTTGACGTTGGCGCTGCCGCCGAGCAACGGCCACGTGCACGAAATGGGCACCGTGCCCGTTGCCGAGAGCGCGGCGCCGGAGATCGGACTGAAGGCCGCGAACGCGAGCGTCGGTGCCCCCACCGAACAAGTCTGCGCCTGCGCGTACGCGCACAGGAATGCGACACCGGCGGCCGCGATCGGGCGCCGCCGCGTCGGCAGGGTCCCGGTGGGAGGGGTCATGACGGATCCTCCTGTCCCCAGCGGACGGGGACGGGGCCAAAGGGCGCCGGGCGCTCGTTGGCGAGCGTGCCGAATGCGACGCAGGCCAGCGGACCGATGCGGGCGATGCGGCCTTCGGCGGGCGCGGCCCATTCGAACGAGACGCGGCAGCGCTGCCCAGCGTCTCGGGACTCCAGGGTGTTGATCGGCGCAAGGGCATCGACAAAGACGTCCCCGTCATAGCCGACCACCGTCGCGACGCCGCTCTGCACATGGCGCACCGCCGTCCCGGGGCGCAGCGGCTGGCCCGTGGCGCCTGTGAGGGTGACAAGCGCCGCACGATAGCGCCGCACCGGGAAACGCACCAGCACGCCGCTTCCCGCCTGAGGCGCAATGCGGCGCTCGGTCGTCAGCACTTCCATATCGACCGGTAGCTGCATGGGGTCGATGCCGATGCGCGCGGCTTCGAAGCCATTCAGATCCGGCACGAAATAGTAGCCGCGCGAATCGGTGCGGCCGATGGGCACCGATTCGCGCAGCACCGGCACGTCGACCTGTCGATCGGCGCTCACGAGGGCGAACGCATCGTAGGTGCGCCGTGTCGCGTGCACGCTGTTGTCCATGACGACCAGCGCGCCGGTCATGCCGAGGGCGGTGCCGGTACGTCGTCCCACCTGTTGCGCGAGGGCGGAGATCTGGCCGTGTCGCCCGAGATACTGCAATTCGCCTTGCACGGTGCGTTGCGAGAAGGCGCGTCCGCCAATGACCTGCCAACCCCAGCCACCACTGTAGTCCGGGGCACGGCTGGCACCCACCGATGCCTGCGTCTGCCCGTCCTGCTGGTTGAACGACACGCTACCCAGCGCGCCGCCGCCGAGCAACACGCTCAGCATGGCAAACACCCCATGGACGCGGTGGCGAGCGAAGTCGCGATATCCGCCGACGGAGAACATGCCGCGCGTGCCCGCCGGCAGTGCGAGGCTGGCCGACAGCACGCGGGTGGCCGGCTGGCCCGGCACGCGCTGTGAAAACCAGGCAAGCGAGGCCGTGCGGCTGCGTCCGAACGGCACGGACACACTCACGCGGTCGCTGGCGCGTGGCGCGGGCGCACCGTCGAGCGACGCGATATCACGATAACGTCCGGTGGTCCGGATCATTTGCACGTCGACGCCGATCCGTCGCGATAGGTATTGGTATCCCGCGCTCCACTGTGTGCCGGTGCCCCGGCCGCCCGAGATCGCGGCCGACGCGCTGACGACGCCCATCTGGCCGAGCGCCATCAGGGCGCCTGCGCCGCCCAGCGCGAGTCGGCGGCCGGCTTGTGCCTGCGCTTCCACCGTGACGGCGTCGGTCGCGCCATAGCGCGCGGTCACCGACGCCACAGGGTGGCGTCGATACGAGAATGAGCGCACGCCGTAATCGTCGCGCGGCAGGCCCGCTTCCACTGAAAAGCTCGACAAGCCGCTGGCCAGCCGCCGAGGGTCGATGTAGAGCGGGACGGTGGTGACCCGCTCGCGTCCGAGCGCGTCGCGCGTCACGACACTCGCCTGCAGGTCGCCGGTCAGACCGGGGGCATCCTGAATGACGAACGGTCCGGGCGGCACGTGTCCGCTCATGCGGCGCACACCATCGAGATAGACGTCGACCGACGACGGCACCACAGCGCTGCCGTGCAGCGTCGGTATCGGGAAGGTGACGAGGTCCGGACGCAGGCTGAAGTTGCGCCGCCATTGCAGGCCGGCAATGCGCAGCGAGCGCGTCCACGCGAGCGAGCCGGTGATGAGATCACCCGCCACCCAGGTCGTCAATCGGGCCGGGTCATCGTGCTGCCACCATGTGTCGTAGCGCCGATAGCCGTGGCGCCAGGCGGAGTGCTCCGCCAGCCCTGTCTGACGCACGGTGCCGCCGGGCCAGAAGCCGCGAACTTCGCTCCAGACGGACGCCCGCGTGAACCGGTCCCGCTGCACATACCCGTCGTAATTGATCAGCACGCCCGTGCCGGACGTCGCGGCCATGAAGACTGGGGGCGCACGGCCTAACGCATAGGGCGTGAGCCACGCGTCGCCGACTTGCAGGGCGAGCGTCTGGTGTGCGGCGTCGTACGTCGCACGCACGCCGTCGAGCGAATCGAGCGCGACGTCGGTCGCGTCGCGTGGTGGCAGTTGGGGCGAGGTCAAGCCGAGCAGGCGCAGATCGCCTGCTCGCACGAACCATCGCCCCTTCCGACGCAAAAACGGCCCGATCCGGCCGGTCGACTCGCCATTGACGATGACCTCCAGCACATAAGTTCCGTCAAGGCGGGACACGCTGCCGGCGCGCTGCGCAGACGGCGTGGCCGTGTCAGACACCGCGGCATTGTCGAACCGCGCGGTGCCTGCGGCGTCCGGTGCAGAGGTTGCGGCTGGTCCATCCTCCGACACCGTCGCAGCAGCGGCAGCGTGCGCATCGCCGGCCTTGCCGAAGGCGGCCGCGCCGAGCGCCATCGACGTGGCGAGCGCCGTAGCCACCGCTCCGGACGTGGCGCCGCTCCAACCCTGCGCCCCGGGAGTTCGCGAGTGACAGACCCGGGGAGTCGAGAGGGTGGCGGCACGGCCCCGGCGGACACGCTTAGCGCTCGCCATCCGACGCGGTGCCCGCGGCAAAGCGCATCGGTACGGCGTCGACGCGCGACTCGACCGTGAACGGCGCAACTGGCGGGGCGCCAGCGGGCCAACGCACGGCGAAGCGGCGCGTCTGCCCCGCGAGGACATAACCGAGCAGGCCGCGCGTCAACTGGACGCTGCGCCCGGAGGCGTCCAGCACGCGCGTGGCGCCAAGTTGCGCATGCCGTTCGCCATCGTTGTGCACCTCCAGTTCGCCTTGGGTGATGCGCACATCGAAGCGCAACGACGGCGCCCGCGCATCGCTTGCCTGCACGAACACCGGCAAGGAGTAACGCAGGCGGATCGAGATGCCCTCGACCGGCGTGGCACCGGTGGAGGGCAGTTCGTCGACGAGTAGCCGGTAGCTCTGCTCTTGCGGCTCGGCGACCTGCGCCATGCGCACGAGCCGCACGATCTGCCGCTCGCCGGGTTCGATGCGCAGGATCGGCGGGCTGGCGACGAGCGCGTCGCTCGGGGTGAGCACGTTGTCGCCATGGCGCTGCGTCCACGCAAACAGCCGGAGCTGACCGTGAATCGGCACGTCGCCGGAGTTGCCCAGCGTCAGCGTGGTGGCCGGCTGCGTGGGCAGGAAATTGACGATGACCGGCGAGACTTGCAGCGTGGCGCCGTTGCCGTCGGTCACGTACAGCGTCAACAGCGCGACGAACGCGCCGCCGCAAGCGTAGGCCGTTGGGCGGCGAACGGCGGGGCGCATGGGGCTTCTTGGGCGCATGATCGATCCCGTTTCTCAGAAGTACACCGTGGCGGTGACCGTCGACGAATAGGCGTCCGGGGCCGGCATCGTGGCCGAGAGCGTCGCTTGTCCGTAGACCGTATGCACCTTCACCGCGCCGGTGCCCGAATCGCTCAACGTATTCGCCCCCTGCGTGTTGCCCCACGGCGTCGCGTAGCCGGCGTCCTGATAGAGGCCGAACGGAATGGTGGTGGTATTGCCGGAGAGGGTGCCCGCCAGCAGACGATCCGCCTCCGTCGAGTTCGGCACCGTACCGGCATTCAGCCCGATGTTGTACCCCGTCGTCGCCGTGCAGGTCACGCTCAGCGACGACGTACTTGCCACCGGTCCGGTCGCGGATCCCTGCACCGCGTTGAACGTCATCGGTGTGGCGGCAATGGTACAGCCAGGGAGAATCGTCAATTGCACTCGCATTTGCGCCGTCGCCGACCCGTTGGTATAGACGGCGGCGCGTGCCGGCGCGCCGTGCGCCAGCAGGTAGACGATTCCGGAAAGGGCCAGGCACAGTAGAGATCGATGCATCGTCATTCTCCTTTGGAGTCCTATGGGAGGTTGCGGAAGTGAGACTCGGGAACTACGCAAATCGCGTCTGTTCTAACGTCCTTCGCGGCCGCTTTTTACGTAGTCTATGAAGGTATTTGCCTGATTTCGGCGTTGACGAAAGGCTTTCGGAATCATCCCATCTTCACGGCGGGACGCCGCACGTCACGTATCGACCGAATACGCGCAAAGCGCATGTATCAGCATGACGCAGTGCGCACGGCGCTGTCCCCGTCGACATCGTCTGGGGAACGCAATGGCGCAAGTTTCATCCCATGGATGAGCGGTTGCCTCGTTGCTGGCGGCGTTGGCAAGGCGAAATTCCCGCGGAGGCGAGTGCTGGCGCGACGAGAAAATGGCGGCGCGATGATGTCAATCAAAGCGCGTGAGGATGGCACTCGACGACGCGCATATTTCACTTGATCTCGAAAGTAAGCAGTCTCTAGAATGACTTGGTGCTATGCATCGGACATCCTTTGCGCCAACGGTGTGATATAGGCCATCGCGCTGCGGCCCCTGTGCCTGTAGGTGTCGTCGGTGATGGCAGGCTTCACGTTGCGGGGCGTCACGCACGGCGCGTCGCAATCCCGCTCGGACATCGGCTGACGTGGTCACGCCGAGGTGCCGAGTCTTGCGCGGTTCCCTTCGTCCGCATGGGGTGGTCTGCGACGCCCCGATGTCGACGCCTTCCCCGGCAGCCCGCGGGCTGCCAGACGTCAGGAGTGTGAAATGGCTCTGAATCATACGCGTAACACCCTCGGTGAAAAGATTCGTATCGAATCGGTCAACCTGCTGAATCGCGGACTGGTCAACGGCATCGACGTCCAGCGGCAGGCCAAGCAAGCGCACTGGAACGTGCACGGTCCGGGCTTCATCGAGCTGCACTTGCTGTTCGACGACGTCTACAACGCGGCCCTCGAATGGGCCGACCTGTGTGCGGAACGCCTGGTTGCCCTTGGCGGTGTGGCCGACGGTCGCGTGAAGTCCGTTGCCGAGAAGACCGAACTGCCGGTCTACAAGAACGAATTCAAACGCGGTCTCGATCACGCGGCCGCGCTGGCCGAAGCGCTCGCGGCCTACGGCGAGATCATTCGCGGCCTGATCGACGCCTCGGCAGAGATCGGCGACGCCACGACGTCGGACGTCTTCACGGAAATCTCGCGTGGCGTGGACGACCATCTCTGGAAGGTCGAAGCGCACCTGCGGGGCGACTAATGGCGATGACGACGGGCGCCCTTGCGGGAGCCCGGTCGCAGCCCCGCTAGACCGCCTGCCCGCGAAGCGACAACGAACGCGCGCCCCGGCCATGCCCGGTGCGCGCGTTCGCATGCGTTCCTCTCGATCCACCCGGAGTTTCCATGACCACGCGTAATCTGAGCCAGATGTTCGCGCCGAAGTCGGTTGCCGTGATTGGTGCGTCGCTGCGCGAGCGGCGAGTGGGCACGACGGTGCTGAAAAACGTCATCGACGGCGGCTTCAGGGGCGAGATCTATCCGGTCAACCCGAAGTATTCGACGCTCGCGAATCTCAAGTGCTATCGCGACATCGGCGAATTGCCGCACGCCCCCGATCTGGCGGTGATCTGTACGCCGCCGGCGACGGTGCCCGACTTGATTCGTGAGCTCGGCGATCGCGGCACGCGTGCCGTCGTGGTGTTGACCTCGGGGCTTGCCCGCGAACGCGATCGCCACGGCGTGACACTACAGGAGCGCATGCTCAAGCATGCGAAGCCGCATGTGCTGCGCATCCTTGGACCGAATTGCATTGGGCTGCTCAGTCCCGGTATCGGGCTGAACGCCAGCTTCTCTCATATGGGGGCGCGCGAGGGCAAGCTCGCCTTCGTGTCGCAATCGGGCGCGCTCACCACGGCGGTGCTCGACTGGGCCGATGCGCGCGAGATCGGCTTCTCGCATTTCGTCTCGCTGGGCGACAGTGCCGATGTGGACTTCGGCGACATGCTCGACTATCTGGCGAGCGATCCCGGCACGGACGCCATCCTGATGTACATGGAATCGATTCGGCACGCGCGCAAGTTCATGTCCGCCGCACGTGCCGCGGCCCGCAACAAGCCGGTGGTCGTCATCAAGTCGGGGCGGGTGCCGGAAGGCGCGCAAGCCGCAGCGTCGCATACAGGGGCACTGGCGGGCTCGGACGATGTCTACGACGCGGCGATCCGGCGGGCGGGCATGTTGCGCGTCGACACGACCGACGACCTGTTTGCGGCGGTGGAGACGCTGGCACGGCTGCGCCCGTTCTACGGAGACAAGCTGTCGATCATGACCAACGGCGGTGGCGCCGGGGTGATGGCCACCGACGCCCTCGTGCTCGATGGCGGCAAGCTGGCACATCTGACCGACAAGACGCGCGCCGCCCTCGACGCCGTGCTGCCGACAACGCTCGGCCGTGTGAACCCGGTGGACATCGGCGGCGATGCCGATCTGGCGCGCTATACGGCCACCTTGGAAGCGTTGTGCGAAGATCCCGACACGGCGGCCGTGCTGTTTATTCAAGCGCCCACGGCGGTCATGCCGAGCCTGGACGTGGCGAACGGCCTTGCCGCGCTGCCGAAGCCGTCGAAGAACGTGTTCACGTGCTGGCTGGGCGGTGAGACGGCCGAGCGTGCGCGGCGCATTTGCCGCGAAGCCGGATGGCCGACATACGACACGCCCGAGAACGCCGCCCGCGCGTTTCTGGAAGCCGTCAACTATCGTCGCAACCAGTCGCTGCTGATGGAAACGCCGCCGTCGATCCCGCCCGGTTTCGCGCCCGACGTGGCCCGCGTGCGCGCAATGGTCGAGCGCGCCATGGGCGAGGGCCGGGCATTGCTCACCGAGCCCGAAGCGAAGGGCGTGTTGGCCGCGTACGGCATTCCGGTCGTGGAGACGCTCGTCGCCACGACCCCCGAGCAAGCGGGCGAACTGGCGCAAGGGATCGGTTTCCCGGTCGCGGTCAAACTGATTTCGCCGGACATCACGCACAAGTCGGACGTTGGCGGCGTGGTGCTCAATATCGAATCGGCCGAGCAGGCACGCGAGGCGGCGTGCCAGGTTCGCAAGCGTGCGCTCGCGGCCAAGCCGGAGGCGCGCGTAACGGGCTATTCCGTGCAACGCATGGCCAACGGCGCGGAGGCGTTCGAATTGATCGTCGGGGTGGCGACGGACAACGTGTTCGGTCCGGTACTGCTCTTCGGGCAGGGCGGCACGGCGGTGGAAGTGATCGCCGATCGTACGATCGGTCTGCCGCCGCTCAACCTCAATCTCGCGCGCGACATGGTGGCGCGCGCGCGCGTGGCGAAGCTGCTCGCCGGCTATCGCAACCGACCGGCTGCCGATCACGAAGCCATCTACCTCACGCTCGTGAAGCTCTCGCAACTGGTGTGCGACGTGCCCGAGATCGCGGAGCTCGACATCAATCCGTTGTTCGCCGACGCGCACGGCGTGCTCGCGCTCGACGCACGTATCGTGGTGCGGCCGCCTGCCTTGCCGGGCCACGGGCGCCTGGCGATCCGTCCCTATCCGCAGGAACTGGAGTCTACCGTGGATGCGGGAGGCAGGCCGGTGCGGGTGCGTCCGATCCGGCCGGAGGACGAGCCGGCCTATAAAGCATTCTTCCACACGCTCACGCCACAGGACGTGCAGTTCCGTTACTTCGGCCTGATCAAGGAACTGTCGCATTCGCAGATGGCACGTGTGACGCAGATCGACTACGACCGTGCGATGACGTTCGTCGCCACGGAAAAGGACGAAGCGGGCAACGCGTGTCTGCTCGGCGTGGTGCAGGCGCTCGCCGATCCGGACAACACGGTGGCCGAGTTCTCCGTGACAGTGAGCCCTCAGGCGCAAGGGCGCGGCCTCGGGCGGGCGCTCATGGAGCATATCGTCGACTACAGCCGCAAGCGCGGCACCGGGGAACTGATCGGCTATGTGCTCACGGCAAATACGCGTATGCTGACCCTCGCCCGTCATCTCGGCTTTGTCGAGGACAAGGAGATGGAGGCGGGCGTCCTTCATATCCGGCTGCCGCTGCAACGCACGGCGCAGGCGCAGGACACCCGCGGGGCGTGACGGTCGAGGCCGGCCCGCTCACGGTGTCCCGGGCTCGCGCCGGGGGCAGGGCGGTCGCCTAGACCAGGAAGACGAATGCTAGTGAATTGCGTGGCCTATGAGGATGGCCGCAAGATTGCCGATCTGCATCCCGATGAAATCTCGGACTATCTACAGCGCCCGCACTGCTTCGTGTGGGTGGCGCTCAAGGACCCCGGGCCCGGCGAATTGTCGCAGATGCAACATGAGTTCGGTCTGCACGACCTGGCCGTCGAAGACGCGCAGCACGGTCACCAGCGACCCAAGATCGAGCAGTACGGCGACTCGCTGTTCGCCGTGCTGCACGTGCTGAACAAGGATGCCGACGGGGATTTTTCGACGGGCGAGGTGGCGATTTTCGCTGGGCACAACTACGTGCTGTCGGTGCGCTCGAACGCCACGCAGGGGCTCGGCATCGTGCGGGCCCGCGCGGAGAAGGAGCCGAATCTGCTGCGTCAGGGCTCGATCTTCGTGCTCTACGCGCTCATGGATGCCATCGTCGATAGCTACTTCCCGGTACTCAACGAACTCGAGGCACAGCTCGAAGCGATCGAGGAGCAGATCTTCACGCCGAATGCCCCCGCGAAGGGACGCGCGATCATCGAAGACCTGTATCAACTCAAGCGCCGGCTCATTACACTGCAGCACGCTTGCGTGCCGCTGATGGAGGCGGTCAGCAAGCTGTTCGGGGCGATGGCGCCCAAGCTCTGTGGCGGCATGCAAGAGTATTTTCGCGACGTCTTCGACCATCTTCAGCGCATCACGAAGAATATCGATCTGCTGCGCGAAATGGTCACGACCGCGCTGTCGGTCAATCTCGGCATGATCTCGCTGTCTGAGAACGAGACAACCAAGCGCTTGGGTTCATTTGCGGCGCTCTTCGCCGTGCCCACGATGATCGCGGGAATCTACGGCATGAACTTCGCCGATATCCCCGAACTGAAGTTCCAGTACGGCTACCCCCTGTGCATTGCCGTGATGATCGCCATCGATGCGCTGCTGTTCGTCAAGTTCCGCAAGGCCGGCTGGCTGTGACGACGGGGCCGCGAGCGGGCGCCGATATGAGCGTTTCCTGTACGTCCCCATGCACGGCGTCTATGTCAGACGCATGTTGCGATGTCCCCTTCGGCAGCCCTGTTGCCCGGTGGCAACGCGCCTCGTGGATGCCGCATTTTCTGCCGTGACCGGCGTGGAATATTTGCTCTAGAATGCGTGAACGCCGCGTCAGACGGTTGCCAAGGGTTGAGAACAACAAGAAACGCCAGGCAAATAGGGGTCAGATATTGAACGCACCACTCTCGGGGATCCGCGTCATCGAATTCAGTCGTGGCGCGGCCGCTGCTTACTGCGGCTTGTTGCTGGCCGACATGGGCGCAGACGTTATCTTGGTCGACGATCCGGTCGACGACAATGCCAACGACAACTCGAGTCCGCTCGGCGCATCGGCCCAGGTCGGCCTGCGGCGCAACAAGCGCTCCGTCGCACTCGATTTGCTCACGCTCGACGGCCGCAACCTTGCCCATTCCCTGGTGCGCGGCGCGGACGTTGTCGTCGAATGTTTGCCACCGGGAACGCTCGCGCGCGCCGGGCTCGGTTACGACGCGTTGTCGGCCGTACAGCCGCACCTGGTCTACGTGTCGATCTCCGCGTTTGGTCAGGATGGCCCGCGCGCGGCGCCGCAGCCCGGCGTGCCAGCGCTCGACGCGTTGCGAGGCATGCTGGGGGCGTCGCCGGGGGGGCTGGAGCCGCCCCGCGACTTGCCGGTCGCCGATCTGGCCGCGGGACTCTATGCCGCGTTCTCCGTGTCTTCGGCGCTGGTCGCTGCCAAACAGCAAGGCCGCGGTGTTCACATCGACGTGCCGATGCTCGGCACAACGCTTGCCATCGCGTCACTTCACGCGGGTGAGCAGGGCGCGCTAGCCGCGCAGCGCGCCGGGTTGGTGCCCGGGGAGGCGTCGGCCGCCGCCTCCGATGTTGCGCAGGGTACGGAGCGGCATCGATACGGCGGGACGGTGGCCGCCACACGAAGCAAGTTGTCGCCGCTGGCAATTGACGACGAGGAGGCCGCGCGCTTCGGTGGGCCGTCGGCACCGTGGCCCACGTTTCGGGCCAGAGATGGCTATTTCGGCATGGATCTCGATGGACAAGCGCATTGGCAGGCGATTTGCGCGCTGATGCATCGCGTCGATCTGCTCGACGATTCGCGTTTCGTCAACGCGCGCGAGCGAGCGCGCCATCAAGCTGCGCTGCGCGACGTGCTGGAAACCGTGTTTGTGCAGGAGGATCGCAGTGAGTGGCTCGCCCGGCTGGTTGCCGTGGGCGTGCCATGTACGGAGATCAGCACCTATTCGCGTGTTCTGGCCGATCCGCAGGTGGCCCATATGGGCTGGGTGCGGCCGGTGGTGTTGCCCAGCGGCGAGACGACTCACGCCATCGTTTCGCCCGTCCGGCTTAATGGCCAGCGCCCGGTCACGTATCAGGATCCGCCTGCGCCAGGGGCCCATACGTGCGATATCCTCGCCGAACTCGATGCCGCGGATGGGCCTTCGACCCGGCGCGATGAACCGCCACAAGGCGGGTAACCTTTCCATCGTTGTTTGCGGCTTGCCGCTTCCCGGTACGGCGACGTCTGAACGACGTTGCCTGCTTTGCCCTGCCTGCTTGACGCATCAGGCCTCGCGATTCCCCCACCGATTGGGACTTTTCCGTTGTTTCCGGACTCTATATAATCCACAGTCATAAGCATATGACTAATAGTGATTTGGGCCGCCAAGTCGCTTTCCGCTGGATTCCTTGCCATGTCCCTAGATTTTTTGAGTGCTTCCCCGATGGCTGCTTTGCTCGGGGCCGCGGTCGGCCTCGTGCTGGGTTTGACCGGTGCGGGAGGCGGCATTTTTGCTGTGCCGGCGCTGGTCTTCGGGCTGGGGTGGGGCGTGCCGCAGGCCGGCCCGGTGGCCCTGCTCGCCGTAGGCGCAAGTGCCGCAGTGGGGAGCGCCCATGGACTGCGTGTCGGCCTCGTGCGCTATCGCGCGGCAATGCTGATGGCCGGGATCGGGGTCGCCGTGGCGCCGCTTGGCACGTGGATGGCTCACCGACTGCCGGAACGTTGGCTCGTCGGACTCTTCGCCATCGCAATGATGGTCGTGGCGGTGCGCATGTATCGCGCGTCGCGCGCCGGGACAGCGGGCACCGATAAAGGCACCGATCTGGCGGCGTCGGCCGGTGCCGCGCCGCAACCGCCATGCCGAATGAATCCAGAGACGGGACGGTTGCACTGGACGCGGCGCGTCGCCGCCACGCTCGGCCTCATCGGCGCGGTGTCGGGCTTCGCGTCGGGACTGCTGGGCGTGGGGGGCGGATTCGTGATCGTCCCCGCGTTGCGGCGTTTCACCGACATCACGGTACACGGCGTCGTGGCGACGTCGCTTTTCGTCATCGCGTTGATTTCCGCGGGCACCGTGGCCAACGCCTGGTGGAACGGCATGCATCCGGGCCCCCAAGGGTGGATGTTCGTGGTTGGCGGCATCGTCGGCATGCTGCTCGGGCGCGCCCTGACACCGCACATCGCGGCGTCCAGACTGCAGCAAATCTTCTCGGCACTGATGGCCGCGGTCGCCCTGGGCATGTTCGCCAAAGCCTTCGGCGTCTGACATGCCGCAGCGGCGGTTGTGCCATCGCGCGGCACACGCAGATCCTTCAAAAATCGCTACGCCTTGCGAGTGACTCACGACGTCACTTGCATTCTCGTACCCGCTGCGTACCCATCGTGGTTGACATCCCGGGAATGCATGGAATGAATCTTTCCGTCGCCCGGTTGTCCACTGAGACGTGGTGCTTGCATGACGGGTACGTAATCCGAGTTGTTCCCGCATGGAGGCGCCGCATATTGCGTGCGCTGCGCGCCTCGCATTCGGTAATCCGCCTAATTTGGACTAGGATGTTTCCCATAAGGAGATCCAAAATGGCTGGATTTTGTAGATTTATCCTATATTTCTGCTGGTCGCAAATCAGCGCGTGACGTTGAAGTGTCACGCGGTATGTCGATTGGCTTTGCATCGATGACCACGACATACATTGACGCTTCGGCGTCCTCCTCGTTCCGCTGTTCGAGTGCCGAGCGAGTCATGGGCCACCTCACTTTTGCTACGCTGACACGCCTGAGCGGCGCCCTTCTGATGACGTGGCTCGCGGGATGCAGTGAATACCAGGCATCGACACCGGGTGTGTCGGCGGCGGGGCAGGCGTCGGAACGCGTCGGCACGCCGCCGTCGGTGGCAGCGCAACTGGCTGCGGCCCCGCGTGCGGTTGAAACGCGGATGCGGCCGGTCGCCGCCGCCGTGGCGATGAGTGCCACGCCGAAGGTCGGTCAGGTGGTGAGCGGGACGTATCGATGGATGGCCGATTGGCCTGAGACCCACAGCGTGCATCAATGGGAAGCGGCGTCGGGACCGACGCGTATTCGCGTTGTCGCACGAGCACGCGAGATGATGCCGTCGGCGGGTTTGCGCGGCGTGCGCCTTCGCTATTGCGTCAAGCCTGTCATGGGCACTGGCGCAGCGCGCTTGACGGGCCACAAGACGTGCTCTGGCTGGACGACGGTCGAGGGTGCGGGCGCCGCCGGCGTTGCCGGATAGCGATGACGTTTCCGGCGCACCGGGCCGGAGGTGGCGATGCGCCGCCGGGTCGCGGCCTGCCGGCGTCCACAGTAGTAACGCGGTTACGCCTTCGTGACCACCGAGTGTGTTGGCTCGACCCACATTCCTCTTTTGGGAAGCCATGACGCGTAGACACGGCGAAGGATCGCGCGCGCCCACGGCTGACTTCTTTTAAAAGGATTCTGCAAAATGATGGTAAAAATTCTGATCGCGGATGATCATCCGATCATCGCCTCGACACTGCGTGAAATGCTGTCCCCGGATCCGGGTTTCCACGTGCTGCCGCCCGTCACCAACTCGACCGAGCTCTTCAAGGCACTGGAGACGAATTCGGTCGACGTGCTGATTACCGACTACTGCATGCCCGGCGGCACCTTTGGCGACGGCCTGGTCATGATCAATCGTGTGCGTCGCAAGTATCCGGACGTCAAGATCATCGTGTTCACCTCGATCGAACAACCGGCCATCATCCACGCGCTCGACAGTTGCGGCGTGCTGGGCGTGATGACCAAGTCCGACGATCTGCGCGAAATCACGGTGTGTGTGGAGCGTTGCCGACGTGGCATGAGCTATCGGGGGGGGCGCGCCGAGCAGATTCTCGAAGAGCAGATGCGCCGCAAGCCGACCGCTCGCCGTCCGCTTTCCCCGAAGGAAATGGAAGTGCTGCGCATGTACCTGGACGGTCTGAACGTGTCGCAGATTGCCGATGCCCTCAAGCGTTCGGCCAAGACGATCAACAATCAGAAACGCATGGCGATGAGCAAGTTGGGCTGCCGTACCGATATGGAGCTGTTCAAGCTGCACGTCTCGAGCCCGGTTCAGTTTTCGCGTCACGGCGAAGTCGAAATGCCGAGCGCCGTCTGAGTTTGACTCGACATACGACATTGGCGTCCGCGTCCGCGTCCGCGTCCGATGCGACGATGACGCGTGACATCGCGATTGCAGGCCGCCTGCTTCGTATCGGTGGCTTGCTGGCTCTGCTTTTCGGTTTGTCGGTCTGGGTCGCTGTGGTGTCCTACGCGTTGTTCGGCATGGTCTGGCAAGGGGGGCAGAAGACGGCGACGTTCTTCGCGACCGTGGGCCACGAGATCCGCGACGTCGAAATTTTCAACGAGCAGGCCAGTACGATGGCGCAAGCCGCACTGGCGAGCAACGTTCGTCCGGGCGGTGTTACACAATCACTCACCGATCGGATTCTGGGCCCGCTGCTTACCATGCCGGTCGGCACGGCGAAGCGCGTTGCCGGCGTGGGGTTCGATGGCGACTTCCAGATTGTCAAGCTGGCGGAGATCCCGGCTGAGCGAGCGCAGCGATTGGCGCGCCTCACCCTTCGGTTGATGATTCTCGATGCCAACTTCTGGAGTGCGCTGGGTGGGCAGGACGAAACCTTCATCATCTCGGCGGACGGCGCGTTTGCCGCTCGCCGTACGTCGTTCGACCTGCAGCCCGTCAGCGCGACGGATCTCGCGCGTGACACCAACGCGACGCTCGCCGAGATCAACAAGGTCGAGCGTTATGCCGCGCGTCGTCCCACGAGCAACGACGGTCCGTTCTGGACCTACAACTACAAAAATGCACTTTCCGGTTTGACGGCGGTCTCGAGCTTCGTGCCAATTCGCGATCTCGACGGTCATCTGATGGCCTACGTCGGCACCACCATGGCGCCCGACAGCATTGTGCCGCCGCGGCTGCGAACGCTGGAGCACACGGGCGAAGCCCTCCAATTGGTGTCGGCGGACGGGTTCGTGGTGGCAAGCGCCGGCGCGTCGCTCTCGTCGTTGGGACATTTGCGTACGCTCGCCACGTTGCCGCTCTTTGGTGACGCGCAAATGGCGGTGCGTTACGACGGCGAGCGTCTGGTCTTCGAGCGTCATCCGGCGTCGTCGCCGTGGTTCGTCCGGTATACCGTTCGTCCGATAGATTTACTGCAGCAAAATGCCACGCTGTTGATCGGCGCCACGTTGCTGTTGTGTCTCTATGCGGCCGCCGTGTACGCCGGGATGCGCTACATGCGCCAACGCATGATCGAGCCGGCGCGTCGACGTACGACGGCCCTGCTCGAACGAGACGCCTTCACGCAAACCCTGATCGAGACGGCCCCCGTCGGCATGGCGATCATCGATCCCTTCGAGCCCAGTGTGGTGATGAGCAATCCTGCGTATGCGGGCACCGTCGATTTGCTACGAAATCTGGGCGATGGCGAGTTGACGCGCATGTACCGCCAACTGCACAGCGGTGTGGTGGCGCGTCCGGTGCGGCGTTTGCTGAGCGCGATCGACGACGCCGGCGAGCGTCACTACGCCGTGAGCTTCGTCGATACTGTCTTTCGTGAACAGTCGGTGCTCATCGCCACACTGTCCGACGTGACAGAGCAACGCCGCTTCGAACTGGAGCAACGCAAGGCGCGGCTTGCCGCCGAGAGCGCCAATCGCGCCAAGGATGTCTTCCTGACGACCGTTAGCCACGAAATGCGTACGCCGTTGTATGGCACGCTCGCGTCGCTTGAACTGTTGAGCGCGCAGCGTCTGGGCGAAGATCATCGGTATTACGTCGATGTGATGGAAAGCTCGACGCGCAATCTGCTCGATCTCATCAACGATCTGCTGGACTATTCTCGGATTCAGGTCGGTCGCTTCGAACTGAATGGCCGCGATGGCTTGTTGCTCAAGGAGCTCGAAGCCATCGGCTTGTCGTTCACGGGACGTGCGCGGTTGCAGGGACTCACGCTGGACTGGATGATCGACCCGCAGCTCTCGCGTGCCGTGCATACCGATGCGCTGCGACTCGGACAGGTCGTGACAAATCTTGTCGGCAATGCCATCAAGTTCACCGAGAAAGGGTACGTCGCCTTCAGCGCCATGGTGACGCGCACTGACCCTCAGGGCTGTGACGTGGCCTTCACGGTCAGCGACAGTGGCGTTGGCATTGCGCCTGCCGATCTGGCGGACTTGTTCCGGCCGTTCGGCAAGAGTACGTCGGAGCCGGGCATGCAGCACGGCACCGGCCTGGGGCTCGCGATCTCGCATCAGTTCGTGGGTATGCTCGGCGGCGTGCTGCAGGTCGACAGTCAGGAGGGCGAGGGCACGACAATGCGCTTCACGCTCCGTCTGCCCTGGGCGTCGGACAGCGAGATGTTGCCCGTCGTCGGGAGAGGCGAGACGTTTGCGTATGTGAGCGGACTCGCTCGCCGCCATGCGTATCTCGACGCATTGATTCGTCGGGCGGGTTACCTGCCGGTCAGATATGACGACGCGGTATCGTGGTCTTCGGGCAGTGGCCGCGTTCAGGACGCGGGCTTGCTCATGTTTGCCGACGAATGGCCGGTGCGCGGTATGGCGGGCTCGGAGGTGTATCTGCTGCGCTCGACGCCGGTCGATCGTCCGGCCGGCAGCGCCCCCGCGTGGCCGCGCGACATCGCGTTGTTCCAGCAGGCGGAGCTCTGGGATGCGCTCGGCCTCGTGTCGGCGCCCGGGCTTGCCGCGAGCGGTGACTTGCCGGGCGCCCCCGGCGCGCAGGCGCGTATCAAGCCGTTGGCCGGGTGGTACGTGCTTGTCGCGGACGATCATCCGATCAGCGGCATGTTGCTGTCCCGGCAGTTGGAAGGACTGGGCGCGATGGTCGATTGCTATCACGACCCGCGCGAGGCACTTGACGCGTTCGATGCGGAATCCCACATGCTGGTGATCACCGATGCCAACATGCCGCACCTCTCCGGGCATGCGTTGGCTACGCAGATCAAGGCGCGCGCGGCCCATGTGCCGGTGATCGTCGCGACGGCCGACGTCACAATGCGCACCGACCGCGACGAGACGTCCCCGTTCGACGCCATCGTCTACAAGCCGGTGGATGCGCGCTCGTTGTTGCGCGTGATTGAACGGATACGGGCGCGCTATCCCTCGCTGTGCGTGGACATCGCGCCGCTTCCAGCGTCATCGGACCTGATCGACAGCGGACCGACGCCGTCCTCCGACTCGACATCGGCGAAGGACTGGCGGCCACCGCTGTCCGACATGCTCGACACGTTCGTGAAGATTGCCGATCAGGACATCGCCAATTGCCGGGCAGCGTTGGTCGACCCATCGCGCGACACTCTCCGTCATTCCGCGCATCGTTTGCGGGGCGGTTTCATGGCATTCGGGCTGAGTTCGCTGGCATCGCTCGCGGCGCAGGTGGAGCATCTGGCGCCCCAGGCGTCCGTCGGACAGATGGAATCGGCGTTCGAAGTGCTCGACGCCGCGTGGAACGACTGGCTGCGTGCACAGGGACATGCCATTGCCAACGACGCCTGACGGCAGCGTCAGGCGCTCGTCGTCACGACTCGGCGAAGTGCTCCGAAATCAATTGGCGTAGCCACTGATTCCCGCCGTCCTGATGGTAGCGACGGTGCCAGAACACATTCGTTTGCAGCGCGGGCAGCCGGAGCGGCGGTTTGACGAAGCGCAGCCCGAACGGCGCGGCGGCACGCTCTGCAAACTTCTGCGGCACGGTGACCACGAGATCATTGACGCTCACGACGTACGGCACGGCGATGAAGTGGGGGACCCAGACATTCGCGTCGGCCCCGAAGCCGGCCTGCGCCAGGAGTTGATTCACGCGCGCATAAGGATTGTCGCCCGTGGCGACGAACAGATGGCGTGCGGCCTGGAATTCCGCCAGCCCTGCATGCGGCGTGTCGAGCGCGTGGCCGATGCGGAACAGGCTCACATACTGCTGACGGAACAACCGGCGCTGGAAAAATGGCCCGGTCAGATCGTCGAACGCGCCCACCGCGAGGTCGATGCGCCCCGACGCCATGGCGTCCTTCAGGTCGGGCAACGTCGTTCGGACGGTGCGCAGGTGTACCCGAGGCGCAAGCCGGGTGCATAGATCGACGAGCGTCGGCATGAAGTACACCTCCCCCACATCCGTCATTGCCAACGTAAACTCCCGCTGACTGCTCGCCGGATCGAACGCCTCCCGGTGATTGATGGCGCGCGAGATGCCGGCCAGGGCCACCGAGACAGGCTCGGCGAGCGCCTCGGCGAACGGCGTGGGTTGCATGCCCGCGCCGGTGCGTGTGAAGAGTTCATCGTCGAACGTCTGCCGCAGGCGGGCCAACCCGTTGCTGACTGCGGGTTGAGACAGCCCCAATTCGCGTGCGGCCTGAGAAATGCTCCGATGCGTGAGTACCGCCTGAAAGACGACCAACAGGTTCAAATCGACGTCGCGTAAGGAAATCATGAGGCGGCGATATTATTCGCGTTATGAATAGAGTGGATTCGTCTATTTATATCGCAAAATGTCATCGCTTGTCGGACAATATTTCCATTCGACATCAGGAGACGAGGCTACTTATGCGTCAAGCAGATCAAATACAGGGGGAGCTGGGCTACCTGTCCGGTTTTGGCAACGAGTTCGCGACCGAAGCATTGCCCGGTGCGCTGCCTGTCGGGCAGAACTCTCCGCAGCGTGCGCCGTACGGCCTGTATGCGGAACAGCTCTCGGGCACGGCGTTCACGGCACCGCGTGGTCATAACCGTCGCTCGTGGGTGTATCGCATTCGTCCTGCCGCGATGCACAAGCCGTTCACCGCCGTCGCGGCGTCGCGCTGGCTGAGCCGTTTCGACGACGTGCCGACGCCCCCGGACCAGTTGCGTTGGGACCCACTGCAGATGCCCGAGGCGCCGACCGATTTCGTCGACGGCATGGTGACGATGGCCGGCAACGGCAGCCCGGATGCCGGGCGCGGTTGCGGCATTCATCTGTACGCGGCGAACCGGTCGATGGACGGCCGCTTCTTCTACAACGCCGACGGCGAGTTGCTCGTCGTGCCGCAGGAAGGCCGTTTGCGGATTGCGACGGAATTCGGTGTGCTCGACGTGGCGCCCTACGAAATCGCCGTGCTGCCGCGTGGCGTGCGCTTCCGTGTGACGCTGCCCGATGGCCGCGCGCGCGGCTATGTATGCGAGAACTATGGCGCGTTGTTCCGTCTGCCGGATCTCGGTCCGATCGGCTCGAACGGCCTGGCGAATCCGCGCGACTTCCTCACGCCCGTGGCGGCCTATGAGGATGTCGAAGGCGACTTCGAGCTGGTGGCGAAGTTTGGCGGTGCGCTGTGGCGTGCCGACATCGGTCATTCGCCGCTTGACGTTGTGGCCTGGCATGGCAACTATGCGCCCTACAAGTACGATCTGCGTCACTTCAACACGATCGGATCGATCAGCTTCGACCACCCGGATCCGTCGATCTTCCTGGTGCTGCAATCGCAAAGCAATGCGCCGGGCGTTGACGACATCGACTTCGTGATCTTCCCGCCGCGCTGGCTGGCGATGGAAAACTCGTTCCGCCCGCCCTGGTTCCACCGCAATATCGCCAGTGAGTTCATGGGGCTGATCCAAGGCGTCTATGACGCCAAGGCCGAGGGATTCGTGCCGGGCGGCGCCAGTCTGCACAACTGCATGACGGGCCACGGCCCCGATGCGGACACGTTTGAAAAGGCTTCTGCCGCTGACACGAGCCAGCCGCACAAGGTCGACGCGACGATGGCGTTCATGTTCGAGACGCCGGCGATCATCCGCCCCACACGCTTCGCGCTGGAGACCAAGCAGCGGCAGGACAACTACTACACCTGCTGGCAAGGGTTGAAGAAGCACTTCAACCCGAACCAGAAGTAAGCGGCCTCGCGTCGCAACGTCGCCAACCCCTGACACGGCCGGCCGCACCCTTCGATGGTGCAGCGCCGGCCGATGCGCTGTCTCAAACAAGGAATTCCCTATGTCAGCACTCCCACAAAGCTGGGTCGCGTCCGCCAACACTGGCGTGACCGACTTCCCCCTGCAAAACCTGCCGTACGGCGTGTTCAGCACCGCGTCGCAACCGACGCCGCGTGTTGGCGTGGCCATTGGCGATCAGGTACTGGACCTGGCGGCGCTCGAAGCCGCCGGCGTGCTCAAGGTCGCCGAGGCCGGTGGCGCGACGGTCTTCTCGCAGCCCGCCATCAATGCGTTCGTGGCACTGGGCAGCGCGGCGTGGCGCGCCACGCGCGCGCGCCTGACGTCGCTGCTCGCCGTGGACGGCGATGCCGCCCTGCGTGAAAACGCCGCGTTGCGGGCTCAGGCACTTGTGCCGCTCGCACAGGTCACGTTGCATCTGCCGGTGCAAGTGCCCGGCTACACCGACTTCTATTCGTCGCGAGAGCACGCGACCAACGTGGGCAGCATGTTCCGCGATCCGGCCAACGCGCTGCTGCCGAACTGGTTGGAAATCCCCATCGGCTATAACGGTCGGGCCAGCTCCGTGGTCGTGAGCGGCACGCCGATTCATCGCCCGAACGGACAGATCAAGTTGCCCGATGCGCCGCGCCCGATTTTCGACGCGTGCCGCAAGCTCGACTTCGAACTCGAAACCGGCTTCATCGTCGGTCGTGACACGTCGCTGGGCGACAGCCTGAGCGTGGACGCGGCCGAAGCGGCCATCTTCGGGATGGTGTTGCTCAACGATTGGTCGGCGCGCGACCTGCAGCAGTGGGAATACGTGCCGCTCGGTCCGTTCAACTCGAAGTCGTTCGGCACGTCCATCTCGCCGTGGGTGGTGACGATGGAAGCGCTCGAACCGTTCCGCGTGGCCGGCCCCGAGCAGAATCCGCAGCCGGTCTCGTACCTGCAGCAGCAGGGCAAGCATGCCTTCGACATCGCGCTGGAAGTGCTGATGCAAGCCGACGGCGATGCGCAGGCGACGTCCATCTGCCGCACCAACTTCCGTCACATGTACTGGAGCATGGCGCAACAGTTCGCTCACCATACGGTCTCGGGCTGCAATGTGCGCGTTGGCGACCTGATGGGCTCTGGCACGATCAGTGGCCCGACGCCGGACTCGTTCGGCAGCCTGCTCGAACTGACGTGGAACGGCAAGAACCCGATCACGCTGGCCAGCGGCGCGAAGCGCACGTTTATCGAAGACGGCGATACCGTGATGATCGCCGGCTGGTGCCAGGGGAATGGTTACCGCGTGGGCTTCGGCGAGGTCTCGGGTCAGATCCTGCCCGCGAAGGCGAGATAAGCGCGATCGGCGTGAGGTGCGAACGTGTGCCCGGAGGTTTGCCGGGCGTATTGACGGATGCACCCGCGACGCGTCGTTCCGGTTCTCCGGGCGGCGCGTTTGTCGTTTATGGCCCTGGCGAAATCTCGCAGAGGTGAGTGTGATCGAGGTGCGCCTACGACAGTCGTTGCCACCACGGATTGATGCGGCCGACGATCAGGCTTGCACTCACGCGGCAACGCGTGGGCGTATAAGTCAGTTCGTTGCCGACCCGGCGTAACAGCGGCGGGTCGCCGAGGCGGGCTCGGCGCGGCACGCGCGGCGAGCGCTGTGCGCGCGCAACAGGTAGCGGGGAGGCGGTAGCGTGTGACATTTGATACTTCCCGTATTCATGTGAGGACGGGAAGTATTTAGCCACGTCGCGGCGAGCGGCGACAGGTGAAGCAATCCGAAAAATGCGTCCGTTGGGCGTGACAGCCCACCGTCGCAGACCGAGGCAATCATCGATGTTTGTCGTCCGGCACTGCCGGGGGCTTGGGCGCCACCGCGCCAGTCGGCGACGCCTCCGGCGCCGGCGCGGCGGACGTTGGCGCCGCCGGTGCGCCGCTCGGCGACATCGGCGGACGGGCCAGCCCCTCGTTGATCCACGCGTTCAGCAGCGTATAGGTCACAGCCAGAATCACCGGCCCGACGAACAGGCCTACGATCCCGAACGTCAACATGCCCCCCAGCACCCCCGCGAGAATCAACGTCATCGGCAGATCGGCCCCCCGGCGGATCAACATCGGTCGCATGACGTTGTCCAGCATGCCGATGAAGACCGAGAGCACCAGCAGCAGCGTGGCGAGCGTCGGACTGTCCTGCCAGTAGAGCCACGCCACGCTCGAGAGCAGCACGGGGAACGGACCGATCTGGGCGACACACAGCACCAGCATCAGCGCCGTCAGGAAGCCTGACAGCGGCACCCCCGTCAGCCACAGGCCGAGGCCGCCGAGCAGCGACTGCGTCACGGCCGTGACCACGATCCCGAGCGCCACCGCGCGAATCGACATTCCGGCAAGCCGGACCGATTCTTCTCCCCGATCACCGCCGAGGCGCCGCGCCATGCGAATCAGCGCGCGCGCCGCACGCTCTCCCTGCATGAAGAGAATGCCGGAGATGATCAGCGTGAGGCCAAGGTGAACCACGAGCAGGCCGATCGACCCCAGCTTGGAGAATCCCCACGTCGCCGCCTTGACGGCATAAGGCTGAATCCGCGCGACGAGACCGCCGGGGCCCGCCGCTGCAAGCGCCTGCCACTCTTCGCTGGCGCGTTGGCCGACCACGGGGATGCGGATCAGCCAGTCGGGCGGCATCGGCAGGCCCCGTTGCCCGATGGAGTGCACTTGCTCGCTGATGTCGGACGCGTGCCCGATCAGTGTGCCGATCGCGGCGGACAGCGGCGCGACGACGATCACGAGCATGCCGAAGATCATGACGGTGGTGGCGAGCCACCGTTTGCCCCACAGGCGGCGTTGCAGGCCAACGAGCAATGGCCAGGTGGACGCGACGATCGTCACCGCCCAGATGAATGCCGGCAGAAACGGGAGCAGAACCCATAACGTGCCGATCATCAGCAGGCTGAGCACGAGAATCACGAGCAGGTTACGGGCGAGTTCGCTCGGGGTGGTGGAAAGCATGGGCGCTCCGACAGGCAGGGGGGCGAACGCGCATCAACACGCGTCCGGACGTACTGGTTGCACGAAGTGTGCAGGTGAGAAGCACCATGCCACGGCTGCGCAGGCACGGCAAGTGCGCCGCGCAGGCGCCTCACAGGGGTGTTGTTTCGCGGGGCTCGTCAGCGTCGTCGGATGATGCGCTGGGCCACCTTGTACGGCGCAGCGGTGGGCTCAGCGCGCCGGGCGCCGTCGTCGTGCCGTGTCGGCGCGAACCCGGCGGGCGAAGGCTCGCGTGCCCGTCATCGACGTGGCGGTCGCCTGCGACGGGTGGCGAAGCGGTGTGCGATGCGAGCGGGGCGGGGAGGGCGCGGATGGCGCGTGGCGGCGTTGGGACCTTGTTGTTATTGACTTCCCCGGTCACGGCCCCGTGCGGGCTGTTGGGGCGCATCGACATGGCGCTTGCCGACGATACCCCCGAGTCGGCGATCGTGACCACCGTGATGGTGCTGATCTTCGGTCGCGGCGCACGACGTTCGTGCGCAGTGCGAATGTCCTCGCGCTGCGCGGCGCTGTGGCCGATCGAGAAGATGAGGCCGATGAGACCGTAGAGCACGTTGAGCACCGCAAAGACATGAGCGTCTTCCACCAGACTCGGAGAATCTTCGTCAGGCGCGAGCTGCGTGGCGTTCAGGGCATTGGCGCCGTCGTCCCATCGCGTCGCGTTGTCGCGGCCATGGCCGTGCGCCGAGCCGTCGCCCATCCATGCAAGGTAGTAGAACGTGGCCGTGAGCGCGAACCAGATGAGCCGGGGCGGGGCAGAGCGAAGCATGCCACGGACATCGCGGACGAACGCCTGCAGACTTGCGGGCGCTTCCCGGTCGTCGGGTTCACGTCGCGCGGCCTCGATCAGCAACTCGGCCAGATTGTCCTGCGTGAGGATTTGCAGGCTGGCGTTATGCCGACTCGTGCCCAACTGGTGGATGATCGGCAACAGCGTCAATCCTGGGACGGGCGCCAGTGGAATTTCCAGCGCCGCGTGGAGGGTGTCGCCGAATCGCCGGGTGAAAATCCCGGGAAACCAGCGCGACACGCCGCGTTCGATGCCGTATCGCGTCCCATTGCGCAGCACTCCGTAACAAAACACGAAGCCGAGCACTTGTGCAAAGGCCGCCCGATAAGGGGTCGAGAGGATCGCGCTCAGTCCTTCCAGGTCAGGCGCCGGCGTCGTGCGCGCGATCCGGTTGCGGTACTGCCGCTGGGTCACGTTGAAGCCCGCCGTGCCGAGCAGATTGATCAGCACGATCGCCAGTGCGGCCATCGGCGGCCAGAACGTGGCTTGGGAACGGGTGGGATCGGTCGTCTCCGTCAACAATGAGGCGAGCGTCGAGCCGACGGCGAACGGCAGCGCGTCGCGCAGGGTGCCGATGCAGAACGCGCGCCAGGAGAACACCGGTCGCTGCTCGCGCAAGAGCGCTTCCAGATGATCGCTCACGTCGTCAACGTCGAACCCATGGAGGGCAAGCGTTCGGGCCTGGCGATGCAGATGCGTGTGCAAGGTGTCGTGCCACGGCTGCGTCGCCATGTCGCCGGGCGCTGGCAGGCCCTCAGGCCAAGGCGGCGCCAGCGGCGTGCGTGGGGCGCGCCATCCGTTGGTGACGGCGGGCGGACCCAACGCATTCAGGGCCGGCAAGGCAACCTCCTGCCATAGCGCATCGAAGATGCGTAGCGCGCGGCTTGCACCCGGTCCCGCGTACATGTCGATCATGAAGGTGGGAGCGTCGACTGTCGACGGCCGCGTCGGGGTGGGGGGTGCCGAGAACGTCCGAAGTACGGGGCGTGGTGCGAACTCCGCAGACTCTCTGAGCGCGCCTGGGCTCGGGCACGCGTACGTCCGTGTCATGGGCGCGGTCGGCGACCCGGCCGCGAGGCTGGCCTGCGCGGCAGCTTGCTGGGCGCGCGCGAAATCCTCCTCCAGCGGGGTGACGGGCTCGCGTCGCCCGGCGTCGGTCACCTCGGTGGTGGCGAGCGGGGTATCGGACGCAAGAAGGATGGTTGGAAGGCACGAGAAGCAGTTGCGGAGCATGGCGTCGTGGGCAGGACTAGGCCGGCGGCAAGTTGCCGGGCCTCAGGCAGGAAGGGACGAAATGAAGCGGGCGATGCTACCCCCGTCTGTCCTTGACGGCCACGCCTGAACAGTCGTTTGAAGTCGTTCATTCGCGAAGTTGCGTAGTGGCTTCAGGCCAGTCCGCGATGCGCGATCAGGCATTGACCGTGCTTTGCGTCACACGTTACGCATCGGGCACGACCATGACCCCGGCACGCAGTCCGTTCGCGACATCGGGATTGGGGAACACGATGCGTTCCTCCGGATGCGAAACCGTATAGGTGGTCTCGCCGTCGCGCGCCAGCACGGTGCCGGCCACGTAGGGTGTGAAGTTCGGTGTGTCGGCCGGGACGTCGAGCACGAATGCGTCCGTGCGGCGCACGATCTCGGCGGCCACGCGAAAGCGTCGGGCGCGCGGCACCTTGCCGTCATCGCGCTTGCCCATCTGCGCGCCGGACAACCAACGGCGCAGGGCGGCGTCGATGCCGGCAAAATCGTCAAGACGGTTTTGCCCGAAAGGCGCGACTTTTCCCAGCTCGAGCGTGCAGCTCTCGGCGCCGAAGTTCGCACAGGTGTAATACGAGAACGTGACGGACGGCTGCTCGGTCAACATCACCGCTTCGATATCGGCCGCGGCAAGTGTCTCGATCCAGTCGTCGCTTGCTGGACGCTGCGGCGGACTCGGCACCACCGCGAAGCGGGGGAAGAGTGACGCGCGAATCGCCGTGTGCATGTCCACGTGCCGACGCAGGCGGCGTGCGTCGCGCGTCTCGGCGAAGAACTGCGCCACGATCACTTCGAGTTCACGCGCGCGCTGCACGGCGGGCGACTCCGCACGCTTGGCGTGAGCGCCCTGGAACAGCCGGTTCAGGTCGTATTCGAGATAACGCTTGCCGGCACGTACGGCGTCCGGGTTGCCAAGTACGACGAGCACACGCTCGCGCAACGTCAGGCGGCCGTCGGCAATGTCGCGCAGAATGCCGTCAACGATCTCGATCGGGGCGGTTTCATCGCCGTGAATCCCGCACGAGAGGATGGCGTCGAAGCGTTGACCGCCACGCGCGTCGAGCGTGCCGGTGACCTGATCCGCGTCGGCGGGTGTCAGTTCGAGCACCCCTTCAGCGTGGCGTTGCCAGCGTACGCCACAGGGCTCGATACCTTCGCTGGGGACACTGTCGTGCGATTCGCGCACGTCGCTTAGCCAGTGGCGCAGGGCCGAACGATTGGCGTCGGTCATCATGAAGGATCTCCAGAAATGCAGACTCGTATTTTATGCGCGTCGTTGGCCGGTTCGGTGTATCACGTCGCCCATGCAGGGCAACGCCCTGTACATGCGGTTTTGCCGGTCCGTCCGGCATGCGCACATTGTTCCGGCGGTCGAATCGGTGTCATCATGATCCGCATCGCACGCCGTTCCATCGAGCGTGGCCTTGGGGATTGCCGTTCATGACCGATCTGTACGTCGAAGGTGTCTGGCGCACTGCCAACGGGGCGGAATTCCGCGCGCTCGATCCCATGTCGGGCGATGTCGTGTGGCAGGGCCATGCGGCGGATGCGGCCGATGTCGACGCCGCCGTCCAGGCCGCGCGTCGTGTACAGCGCGATTGGGCGCGTCGAAGTGTCGACGAGCGACTGGCCGTGTTGCAGCGCTTCGCGGCGATCGTGACCGCGCAAATCGAAACGCTTGCCGACGCCATCGGTCGAGAGACCGGCAAGCCCCTGTGGGAAGCGCGCACCGAAGTGGCGACGATGGCCGCGAAGGTCACGCATTCGGCAAAAGCCTACCAGGAGCGCACGGGCGAGCGACGCAGTGCCGTGGCGGACGGGCAGAGCGTCGTGCGCCATCGGGCGCATGGCGTGATGGCCGTTTTCGGACCGTACAATTTTCCCGGGCATCTCCCTAACGGGCATATCGTGCCGGCGCTACTCGCGGGCAACAGCGTCGTCTTCAAGCCCAGCGAACTGGCGCCCGGCGTGGCCGAACGAACGATGCGGTGCTGGATCGAAGCGGGCCTGCCGCCAGGGGTATTGAACCTCGTGCAGGGCGGGCGCGAGACAGGGGCGGCGCTCGCCGCGCACGACGGTATCGACGGGCTGTGTTTCACCGGCAGTTCCGCCACGGGCCGCGCCCTGCATCGACACTTCGCAGGGCGTCCCGACAAGCTCCTCGCGCTCGAGATGGGCGGCAACAATCCGCTGATCGTCGATACGCCAGCCGATATCGACGCGGCCGTCCATGTGACGGTTCAGTCCGCTTTCCTCTCAGCCGGGCAACGTTGCACCTGTGCCCGACGCTTGCTCGTGCCGCGTGGGCCGCACGGCGACGCGTTCATCGAACGACTGGCGTGGGTGACGCAACGCATCGTCGTCGGACGCTACGATGCCGATCCGCAGCCATTCATGGGCGCGGTGGTGTCGCTTCAGGCGGCGCGTCGCATGACGGCGGCTCAGGCCGACCTGATGACGCTTGGCGCCCGCTCGATCCTTCCACTCGCCCAGCCGGACGGTCGCTCGGCATTGCTCACGCCGGGGCTGATCGACGTAACGTCGCTGGCCGCGCGCGATGCGCTACCCGACGAAGAGTATTTCGGCCCATTGCTTCAGGTGCTGCGCTACGACACGTTCGACGAGGCCATCGCGCTGGCGAATCGCACGCGCTATGGGCTGGCGGCCGGTCTGGTGTCCGACGATCCCGCGCGTTACGAACAGTTTCTCGCCGAGATCCGCGCGGGCATCGTCAATTGGAACCGGCCGACGACGGGCGCGGCCGGGGCGGCGCCGTTCGGGGGCATCGGCGAGTCCGGCAACCACCGTCCCAGTGCGTGGTACGCGGCCGATTATTGTGCCTACCCGATCGCGTCGATGGAGGCCCCGCGGGTGATCCTGCCCGAGCACCTCGGTCCGGGCCTGGACTTTGCCGCGTGCTGATCTTTCTATCTCGACTTTTTTTCCGCTTTCCCAGGAATGGATATGACGCGTTTTGCCCTCGAAGCCAACTTCGATGGACTGGTTGGCCCCACGCATAATTATGCGGGGTTGTCGTTCGGCAACGTTGCCTCTGCAAACAACGCCAATCGCGTATCGAATCCGCGCGAGGCGGCGCTGCAAGGGCTGGCCAAGATGAAGGCGTTGGCCGATCTGGGCTACGCCCAGGGCGTCTTGCCGCCGCAAGAGCGTCCGTCGGTTGCCTTGTTGCGCACGCTTGGCTTCTCAGGCGACGACCGGGCGGTCATACGCGAGGCGGCTCGCACGGCGCCCGAGGTGCTCGGTGCGGCAAGTTCGGCCGCGAGCATGTGGACGGCCAACGCCGCCACCGTCAGCCCCTCGGCGGACACGGCTGACGGCCGGGTGCATTTCACGGCGGCCAATTTGTGCAGCAAGTTGCATCGCGCGTTCGAGCACGACACGACGTCACGCGTGCTGCGTACTGCGTTCCCGGACGAAGCCCGCTTTGCGCATCACGACGCCCTGCCGGGCTGGCCGTCCCTGGGCGACGAGGGCGCGGCGAACCATACGCGGCTGTGCGGGGCCTACGGGGAGCGCGGGGTCGAGTTCTTCGTCTACGGACGAGACGATCTGGCGAACGCGCCGGCACCGCGTCGGTTCCCTGCACGCCAGACGCTGCAGGCGAGTCAGGCGATTGCCCGTCTGCACGGGCTGGCGGCAGACGACGTAGTGTTCGCACAGCAGCATCCCGACGCCATCGACGCTGGCGTCTTCCATAACGATGTGATCGCCGTGGGCAATGGCAACGTGCTGTTCTGCCATGCTCGCGCGTTCGTCGATCAGGCGGCGGTGCTGGCGATGCTTCGCGAGCGGCTGGCGGCCCGGGGCACCTCGCTGGAGGTGGTGGAGGTCGGCACGGACGACGTCTCGATCGAGGACACCGTCGGCAGCTATCTTTTCAACAGCCAGTTACTTGCGCGGGCACCCGCGGCGGGCGGCGGGATGTCGCTCGTGGTGCCGCAGGAGTGCCGTGAGCGCCCGGCCGTGTGGCGCTTTCTCGAATCGCTGGTGGCCAGTGGGGGTTCGATTCGCGAGTTGCACGTGTTCGACTTGCGCGAGAGCATGCGCAACGGCGGCGGGCCGGCATGCCTGCGTCTGCGTGTGGTGTTGACCGACGACGAGCGCAAGGCGACCCACGCGGGGCTCTGGATCGACGACGCACGGTACGCCACGCTCACCGAATGGGTGAAGCGCCACTATCGTGACCGGCTGGCCGTGGGCGATCTTGCCGACCCGGCCCTGCTCGACGAGAGCCGCAGCGCCCTCGACGACCTCACGCAATTGCTCGACCTGGGTAGTCTTTATTCATTTCAACGCGGCGCGTAAGCGCCATCGGGAGTCGACGCGATGACGACGATCATTGGTTTGTCCGGCAGCCTGCGCAAGGGCTCATACAACACGGCGTTGCTGGCGGCGGCGAAGGCGGTGGCGCCCGCCGGCGTCACGCTGGACATCCGCACATTGCATGGCATTCCGCTATATGACGGCGATGTGGAAGAAAGCGAGGGAATTCCAGCCGCCGTCGCCTCGCTGAAGGACGCCATCGCACAAGCCGACGGCTTGTTGCTCGCAACCCCGGAGTACAACAACGGCATGCCGGGCGTGTTCAAGAATGCGCTCGACTGGCTATCGCGGCCACCTGCCGATAGTGCGCGAGTGTTCCGTGACAAGCCCGTGGCGGTCATGGGGGCATCGCCCGGCGGCTTCGGCACGATTCTGAGCCAGAACGCATGGATGCCGGTGCTGCGCACGCTGCAGACCACGCCCTGGTGGCAGGGGCGCCTGATGGTGTCGCACGCGAACAAGGTCATCGATGCCGACGGGAAGCTCCAGGACGACGCCGTTCGTCAGCAACTGACCGTGTTCATCACCGGATTCGTCGAATTTCTCGAGCATAGAGAGGGTGTGAATGGGTAATTGTTTATACAAATCAATTGATTGCGTCAACTTTCTCGCGTGATGGATGCGATGATGGGCGCGCGGCACCTGGTCCAATCGCCAATGACGCACCGATAAGCGATGCGACTCACGGATTGTTCGGCGATGCACTATGCTGGATGCAACGTATCAGCCGATGCGTCGAACGCGTCCATTCGTCAGCCGGGGGTGCAGCCATGCAAATCGAGTTTCCGGATCACCGTCCCGTATTCAACTATGAAGATCTGACGATTGAATTCGCGGTTGTCGTCAATGGTCGGCCGATCGATTGCGCCGTGTCGGCCGAAGCCCTGGAGGATCATTTCGGCGCCTACTCGGCGCGCGCGGACGATTTGTTGCACGCCTTCGAACACGGGCGAACGGATATTCACGCACTCACGCGTGAATATCTGACGATGGGGCTTTCGGGCCCCGTATTGTTACGCAGCGGGCACTTTCGCTGGGTACGCGAAGCCAGGCGGCAAGCCGCCCGGCGCTGAGCGACGCACATCGTCGTTCACCTCCGACGTCCCGCCGAGGGAAGACTTTTCTTGGTCGACTTGATTCGCGTCAAACCCGCGAACGTTTCGTCATGCGACGCAATAGGCGAGCCGCACTGATCGGCGTAAGCTGACGTTGCTGCTTGAGAGGTTACGTCAGCGGCACCCTCGTCGATCACGATCAGGAGTCGCTATGGGTTCGGAATTTCGCGTCGTCATCGCCTCGATCGCGGCCTTCATGACGCTGGCCGGTGCGTTCGCCACCATCCACGGTCTGCTCTACGACCAAACGCACGTCATGAAGGGCGGCGTGGTGACGGTGCTGTTCGGTATTCTGTTTATCGTGGCGATGCTCACGCCCTGGCCGAGCGACGACGAGCGCGATTCCAAGGATACCCAGCGCAAGCCCTGAGTCGGGTTAACCGTTTGGTTCGCCGCGTTCTACACTGCTAAGTGAGGGACGCCGTCGAAGTCAGCCGAAAGTCGCGCAGCTCTGGCCGGGCACGCTCCGGGTCGGGCCGATTTCCCCGCATGAAACGCTTCGCAACGCGCGTGGTCTCGTTGCGAGGTGCCGTATGTGTTCCGATACCCGCGTCGTGATTGCCTCCATCGCCGCATTTGTGACGCTCGGAGGCATATTCGCCACGATTCATGGCCTGCTGTTCAACCTGCCGGAGGTGTCGCGCTACGGCGTGGCCGCGGTGTTGGTGGGGGCGACGTGCACGGCCACGATGCTTATTCCCTGGGGGGCGCGCGACGAGTCGTGACGTGACGCGTCGCCAGACGCATCGCCGCGGGCATTTCAGCCCGCCGGTTTGGTCAGGCGTGCGCGCAGGCAAAGGAAGGCGGGCGCTTGCGAGAGTTCGCGGTAAAGCCTTGGGTCGACGCTGGCCATCTCCGGCAACGGCAGCGGTTCGACCATGCGCTCGAGTTGCCAGCCGGCGTCTGCCGCGGCATTCAGAATGCCCGCGAGCGGTCGCCGGTATGACTCCACATAGGGCTTCGGCTCCCCGAAGCCGCTCCAGTACATGCCAAATCGCGTGACGTCGAAGTAGGGGCGGTTGCGCCGGGTGCGCTCGTCAAGCCAGTCGCGCATCGGATGCCCCATCGACCAGACGAGCGTCGCGCCGGGCTTGGCAACCCGCGCGAACTCGCGAAACGCCGGTCCGAGGTTTTCCACGTAATCGAGTGCGAGGGCGCTGACGATGGCGTCGAAGCGGTGGTCGGTCAACGAGGAGAACGGCGCGCCCAGGTCCTGAACGTCGAACGTTGCCGCGAGTCCTTCGCAGCGCTTTCTCGCCAGCGCGATCATCTCCGGTGTGACGTCGATGCCGTGTACCGTCGCGCCTTGCTCGGCGAGCCACGCACTGTTGATACCCGGGCCGCAGCCGGCATCGAGAACATGCAGGCCGCCGACGCTGCCGAGCAGGTGGCGCGTGGCAGGGCGCTCGTAAAGGGCGTTATGCGGTTTAGTCACGGCAATCTCGGCGTAGCGCTCGGCAAAACTTGCGTAAGCGGTGCGTCCGATCGACGTGGGATCGGCTGACGACATGCGCGACTCCAGGGGGAAGCATGAATGGGGGGCGATTGTAACGCCAAAGCACGGACGGTCTTGTCGGTGCTGTGGGACAATAGCGGCCTTCGCCGCCGCGCCTGCGAGTATCCTGCGCCCGCCCGGCATGGTGCGACAGCCGTGATTTCGCGACATCATTTCCAAGCATGCCCCCATCCAGCGCTTCTCTCTCGCCGTCTGACACTTCGACCCTTGCTCCCGCCGAGACGATCGACGTGGCCGTGATCGGGGCGGGCCCCGCGGGTCTCATGGTGGCCGAGGTGCTGTCGGCGGCGGGGTGGCGCGTCGATGTGTACGACGCCATGCCGTCGGTCGGGCGCAAGTTCCTCATGGCCGGCAAGGGCGGTATGAATCTCACGCACAGCGAGCCTGCGGAGCCGTTCGTGGCCCGGTACGGCAAACGTGCGGCCGCAGTGGCACAGTGGTTGCGCCGGTTCAGCGCGGACGATGTGCGCTCATGGGCCCATCGGCTGGGCATCGATACCTTTATCGGCAGTTCCGGTCGCGTTTTTCCCGTTGACATGAAAGCGGCACCGCTGTTGCGGGCATGGCTTACCCGTTTGCGCGCGGCGGGCGTGAGGCTGCATGTGCGGCATCGCTGGCTGGGCTGGGACGCCCGGGCGTCGGCCGGCCCGGACGATTTGCGGTTTGCAACGCCCGGGGGCGAGCGCCGCGTGCGGGCGAGGGCTGTGGTGCTGACGCTGGGCGGCGCGAGTTGGCCGCAACTGGGCTCGGACGCCGCCTGGGTGACGTGGCTACGCGATCATGGCGTGGCGGTCGCACCGCTGTTGCCGGCCAATGCGGGCTTCGAGTCGGACTGGACGCCGCACATGCGCGAGCGGTTCGCGGGCCATCCGGTGAAATCGGTCACGATGACTTTACGGGACGGCACGACGCGCAAAGGCGAGTTCGTGATCTCGGCGCAGGGCATCGAAGGCAGTCTGGTGTATGCGTTGTGCGCCCCTATTCGCGATGCGATTCGTGCCGAGGGCAGCACGCAGGTCTATCTGGATCTGTTGCCGGACTGGGGTCTCGAGCGTGTCGCCGAGGAAGTGGGCCGGCCGCGAGGCTCGCGCTCGATGGCGAGCCATCTGCAGAGTCGCCTGGGGCTCGCGGGCGTGAAGTCGGCGTTGCTGCGCGAGTGTTTGCCGCGTGAGGCGTTCGACGACCCGGCGGCGCTGGCCGCCGGCATCAAGCGTTTGCCATTGACGCTGTTGCGCACGCGGCCGATTGCCGAGGTCATCAGCAGTGCCGGGGGTGTCGCGCTGGAAGCGCTGGACGCGCGCTTGATGGTGAAGACTTTGCCCGGCGTGTTTTGCGCCGGGGAGATGCTCGATTGGGAAGCGCCCACCGGCGGCTATCTGCTCACGGCGTGCTTTGCGAGCGCGTGTGTAGCGGGCGACGGCGCCGCGGCCTATCTTCAGGCCCAGCGCTGATATCGCGCGAGCCCGGTGCCGGGGTGGCCGCCGGGCGTGGTCCACGTCAACCGAGCGTCAACCGAGATCGCCGACCCTCAAGCCGGACGAACGCCGAGACGCCACAGCGAGGTCACTTCGGCGGCGCGTGCCGCATGCAGCGGATCGTTCGCGTCGCTGGCCTTGGGATGGTGCGGGCGCACGTCGTGACGCGCGAGCACCACCAGGCCAGCGCCGTGAATCCACGAGAGCAAGGTCTCGCGCGTGCGCAAGCCCAGATGTTCCGCCAGGTCGGACAGTACCAGCCAGCCTTCGCCGCCGGGACTCAGGTGGGCGGCGAGGCCGTTCAGAAAGCCCTTGAGCATCTGGCTGTCCGGATCGTAGATTGCATGCTCGATGGGTGCGTTTGCCTTGGCCGGCACCCACGGCGGGTTGCAGACGATCAGCGGTGCCTTGCCCTCGGGAAACAGGTCGGCATCGACGATCTTCACGGCGCGATCGAAACCAAGCCGCGAAATGTTTTCGCGTGCACACGCCAGGGCACGGGCATCGCGCTCCGTACCGACGACCTGCTGCACGCCGCGACGGGCAAGCACCGCGGCAATCACGCCGGTGCCTGTGCCAATGTCGAACGCCAGGGTCTTGGCCGGCAGCGGCGCCTGATCGATCAGTTGAAGATACTCGCCACGTATGGGTGAATACACGCCGTACCAGGGGTGAATCGACGCGGCCAACGCCGCAATCGGCACACCCTTCTTGCGCCATTCATGGGCCCCGATCAAGCCGAGGATTTCGCGCAGCGATGCCACCGAGGGGGTGGTGTCCGGCGCGCCCCAAGC
Organism: Pandoraea sp. XJJ-1; assembly: GCF_026802345.1. Taxonomy (NCBI): domain Bacteria; kingdom Pseudomonadati; phylum Pseudomonadota; class Betaproteobacteria; order Burkholderiales; family Burkholderiaceae; genus Pandoraea; species Pandoraea sp. XJJ-1. The sequence continues at coordinate 2,787,719 of NZ_CP113827.1, read as the reverse complement.
TTCGGCGCACGCCTCGCGAACGTCCGGCGCGCGGCGCAACGGAATGCCATAGTCAGCGTCCAGCGGTATCAGCACCATGCCAAGGATGCGGGCACGCTGCGCTTGCGCCATCCGATACTTGTGGAAGGCGTCGGCCGGGCTGGCGAGGGCTGCCTCGCCCTTGGCCGCGGGCTTGCGGCGCGGACGATGCGGCGGACGATCTACCCGCCGCGCCATCGCCTGCAGCAACTGACGCGCATTCTGGTAGTCGCCTCGGTACAGCAAGGCCGTTCCGCCACAGGCAAGATGATAGGCCTCGTCTGCCGTCACGGTGTCGTCAACGACTTCCACTCGGTGCGGCGGCGTTACGCCAGCTTCGGAACGCCAGCGTGCAGTCACGGGGCGACCGTCTTCGGTCCAGGCTAGCGTCGGGGTAGTGTTCATGCGATGTCTTCTGAATAGCGTGGCGGCGCACGGAAGCTTGGGCGGGACGCCCCCCCCCCTCTGACGGGGAGCCTGTCTCTGTCGGGAGATCAACCTCTGTCGGGAAGCCCGCCCCAGACGGACCGGAGCCCCTTTCCGCCTCTCAAACATAAACCCAACTCGCTGCAGAAAGGGGCTCCGGTCCGTCTTCTTCACTTCCCTCAGGATGCGCCGGAAGCCCGCATTATGCCTGCGTTGTCTCCCCTCCGACCGGAATCAGTGTCGCCCGGTCGCCGCCAACATGCCGTTCAGCCCGCCTTTTTCGCATCGCCAAACAACAAGCCAATGGCCGCGCGCAACGCCTCGTCCAACCCCGGATCTATTCCCGCTGCCAACGCCGACGGCATCGCCGGCCCCAACCCACCATGCCGAATCGCCGCCGCCATCCGCGTGAGCACCGCCGCCCCCGGATTGACCTGCGCGTCATGCGCCCCCGCTCGGGGAACGATGTCCGTAATGGCATTGGCCACACGCTCCAAGGCCACTAGCGCCGGCCACCAGCGCGCCGCCCGACGACTCACCATCGGCGGTTCGGACAACGCCCGCTGTAACGCAATACGCGCGTCGTCGAGCGCTTTGTAGGCCACCCGCCGAGCACCAAACGCTGCATCGACATCTTGCGTGTCGGCAAGCGCCGCATATCGACCCAGCGCATCGAGCGCATTGGCAACGCGCTCGTCGAGTTGATGCCGCTCCCACTTGGCCCACGGTAAATACCCCACGAGCAACACGATCGCGCACGCCGCCACGGCATCGATGAACCGCGCAAATGCAATGCCCTGACTGCCCGGCTGCAATGCGCCCATCACCAACATCAGTATCGGTAGCAACAAGGCGCTGAATAACCCGTAATTGCGCCGCAACGCCCACGGCAGACACGCCGCCAGCGGGACGAGCACGGCAAGACTGACCCACCCGTTCCGGTCGATGGCGACGACGGCCGCCGAGACGGCAACGCCAACGATACTGCCCACGCCGCTCTGCAACGCACGGGCGAACACGGAGCCATAGTTCGGCTTGAAGATGACCACGACGATGAGCGGCACCCAATACGACCGCGGCAGTGCCGTGAGCGCAATGAAGATCTGCGCGGCCAGCACGCACAAGCCAATTCGCAGCAAGTACCGCCATACGTCGGGCCACGGCCACTTCGGTATCCATTGCCGTCCGGGCGTGGCACGCGCCCGATGACGCGCCAAGGCAACCAGGGGCGCTTCGGCCGCATGCACGGTGCCAGTGAGTAACGGTTCGGCGCGATGCAACGCCGCCGCGAGCGCCGGCGCGTGGTTGTCTTTTGCCACCGCCACGGTGGCCGCCACGTCGAGCTGCCGATCGCGCGCAATGCGCCGGGCAATGCCGTACAACGCGCGTCCGAGTGGTGCGGGAAGCGGCCTGCCACCCTGCGCAAGGCCGATGACGGCCGAGGTGATGGGCTCGGCCGCCAGAATCTGGGCAGCCCGGCGCTCAAGCACTCCCCACCCGCCCGCTGTGCTCGCGCGCGCGCTCAACAGCGTGTCGTAGGCCGCGGCAATGGCGTTCTCGAGCGAGCGGCGCGCGAGCCTGACGCGCGGCGTACCGCTCGCGTCGAGTACGTTGGCCAGTTGCTGATAGATCGCGGCGACGGCGTCGCGCTCGGCGGCGCCCGGGTGCCGCAGCCAGTGAACGGCCATGAGCAGCACGCTGAACACCCCGCCCGCCGCAAGCAGCAGCGGCGCGCGCCATTCGGGCGGTGGAAGGGCCAGGCCCCAGCCGACGATCAGGTATACGGCGCCCTGCAAGGTCGCCGCCGACGCGACGTTGCCGAATGTGCCGATGAAGCTGAGCAGCAGGATCGCCGCTTGCAGCAGCCCATGCGCGGCCCACGGGTGCGACATGCCGAGGTCGTGGATGAGCATGCCGGTGTAGAAGCCCATGACGCCGGTGGCGACGGTCAGCAATATGGAGCGTGCCCGCGTGTGATAGGGGCCGGTTCGGTCGCCGACGATGGCGGGCAGCGCGCCGAGCGCGATGAGCGAGGCGTCTGCGCCATGACCGATGGCCGCGCCGATGGCGGTGGGCACGGCAACGGAGAGCGCGGCATGCACCGCGTCCCATCGGGAGAATGCTACGGGTTCGAGTCGCACCAGCCGCGACATCCAGGCAACGCGGCGGCGGGGCTCTGGCGTCGTGGGCATGTGCGGACGATCCGTCGTCGTCAGGGCGCCTGCCGCGATGCGTCGGCATCGGGCAGTGGCATGAGCTTGCCCTGACCACGGATCCAGGCGTAATCGGCGCGCTCGGCCATTTCTTTGTCGCCCCGGCTGTCGCCATAGACGAACAGCACGCGCGGCGGCGACGCCGCCCACCAGGCTTCGAGACGCCGCACTTTTTCCGGTCCCCAGCAATTCGGCTCGGCAAATTGGCCGGAGAAACGACCGAGTTCGTCATACGCCAGCTCAGTGCTGAGAACGGCGTCGAAACCGACCGAGGTGGCCCATAGGCGCAAGTACAAGCCGGGTGAGGCGCTGACCAGCACGATGCGGTGTCCCATCGCCCGGTGCTGTCGCAAACGCGCGAGCATCTCGGGACGAAGCAGGCGGGGCAAATGCTGCGTGATGAACCGCTTGGCATCGTACTCGAGCTGAGCCCGCGTGCGTGCACCCAGCGACGCGCGCAGGAACGCGGCCTTCGCGGTGCCCCGGTCGACCACACGCAGCGCTGCGCCGATCAGCCACGGCGAAGCGAGCAGGGCCCCAGCCACGAAGCGCGGTGTGCCGACCGTCTCGCGCACGAAGATGCGAAGACTGTCGGTGGTGGAAATGGTGCCGTCGAAATCGAAGGCGGCGACGATCGAGGTGTCGCGCATGCGAGGTCAGCGCGCGCTGGAGCGCGGCGCGACAGTCGTCGCCGCCGATGCGGCCGACAGCGTCGATGCAGCGCCGCGTGAGTCAGCGAAGGCGACCAGATGCGGCCAGCGTTCGCGCGCCTGCCGGTTGGCAACGATCGCTTGTTCGTCGCGATAGAACGGCAGCACATCGACGCCGACGACTTCGCGCAACCGATCGATATCCGACGGATAACGACGCTCGATCGTCGCGTCGGCGGTTTGCGGGTTGGGCGTGACAGTTGTCATGGGCAACGTGACCTTGGCGGATGAGGGTTCGGTCTGGCGCATTCAAGGCATTGTATAGGTGCCTCGAAAGCAGGGCAATTTCGCTGCCGGCCGGTCAGCCGGTGCACCGGGCCTTCAGTGACCGAAGCCCAAAGTTCGCTTGATTCCTCTCACTCAGGCAGGCTAGCATGGCGCATCTACCGCTGTCAGACACGCATGCTGTGCAGGTCCGCCGGACACCGGCAATCTTAGGATTGCCGGACAACGACGTGGTGAGACGTCGGGTCCTTTGGGCAAGCCTCATGTGAGAGCGGCAATAATGCAGCACAAGAACAGATGAGGCATCGCACATGCAGCTTCGAGCGTCTTGGTCGCGTTACAAAAAAATCTCCGCCATCTGTCTGCTAGCTGCCACTGCGATGGACCTTGCGGGCACTCGCCTGGCGATCGCGGCACCGGCGGCAAGCCGGGCAGCAAAGGCGCCGATGGCGCTGCCGACAGGCGGCGTCGCCGCGCTGGGCGCAGCGTCGGGCGCCGCGGCGTCGCCCGACCCGTCAGGGACCACCGTGGCGCTTGCCGCGGCATCGGCCGGTACCCGCCAGCGCACCGTCACGTTTGCCCAGATGGGCCAGACCGATGGCCTGCGATTGCGCGGCACCGAAGGATCGGGCGACGTCAACTTCGGAATCCGACTCGATCAGACGGTCGCCTCGGCGCTGTTGCGGCTGCGCTACACCTATTCGCCCGCGCTGATTCCCGATCTCTCGCAACTCAAGATATATCTGAACGAAGAACTGGTCGCCACGCTGCCGTTCAACAAGCAGGACGGCGGCAAGAACCTGGTGCGCGAGATTGCACTCGACCCCCGCTTGCTCTCGGGTTTCAACCGCGTGCGACTGGTGCTGATCGGGCATTACACAATGGAGTGTGAGGATCCGTTGCACTCCAGTCTATGGGCGGATATCAGTCCGCAGAGCGAGATCGTTACGAGCACGCAGGCGCTCACGCTGCGCAATGATCTGGCCTTGCTGCCCGCGCCGTTCTTCGACCGTCACGACAACCGGGACCAGACCGTTCCGTTCGTCTTCGGTGCGCCGCCGTCGCTCGCCGTGGTGCATGCCGCCGGTGTGGTGGCGACGTGGGCGGGCGCCATCGGCGACTATCGCCGTACGCGCTTCCCTGTCAGCGTGAAGACGTTGCCGTCGAAGCACGCCATCGTGTTCGTCACGAACGACACGATGCTCCCGGGACTCGATTTGCCGAAGGTCGATGCCCCGACCCTGCGCATGATGTCGAATCCGGACGATCCGTCGCTCAAATTGCTCGTCGTGCAGGGCCGCGACGCCAAGGATCTGGAGACGGCCGCGCTCGCGCTCGTCTCGGGACGCGCCGCATTGTCGGGCGACGCCATGCGCATCGACGCGCTCACGCCGATGCCACCGCGCGCGGCGTACGACGCGCCGCGGTGGGTGCGCACCGACCGCCCCGTGAAGTTCGGCGAACTGGTCGACAATCCGAGCGACCTGCAAGCGAGCGGCTACATGCCGTGGCCGATTCGTCTCCGCCTCAATCTTCCCGCCGATCTGCTCACGTGGCAGAACACGGGCGTGCCGATGGATCTGAAGTACCGCTACACGCCGCCGGCGAAGCCCGACGATTCGTCGATGAGCGTGTCGATCAACGATCAGTTCGTGCGCGCCTATCGTCTTCGCGCCTCGGGCGCCAGTATCGACAAGAGCCACATGCTCGTGGAGTTGCTCTCCGACGGCACCATGGCCGATCGCAAGGAAGTGCGCATCCCCGCGTTCCAGGTGGCGTCGCGCAATTCGCTGTCGTTTCAGTTCGCGATGGAGCCGCACAAGGACGGGATGTGCAGTCAGTCGATCACCCACGCGGCACGTTCGGCCATCGACGCCGATTCGACCATCGATTTCAGCGGCCTGCCGCACTACGCCGAGATGCCGAACCTGAGCTTCTTCGTCGGCAGCGGATTCCCCTTCACGAAGTACGCCGATCTAGCGCAGACGGCCATCGTGATGTCGAAGACGCCGGACACCGCGGCGCTCGAAGCCGTCTTTTCGACGCTCGGCCAGTTCGGCCGGTCGACTGGCGTCTATGCCGATCGCTTCGAAGTGCTCGACACGACGCAGACCGACCGCTTCAAGGATCGCGACCTCCTGATGGTCGGCGGCCAGGAGGTGGCTGACCTCTTGGTCAAGTGGGGCAAAAATCTGCCGCTGATCATCGACCAGACGCGCCGGGTCATGACGGCCCAGCCGCAGGCCTCGCGGGGCGACGGTGCGATAGGCTCGGCGCTTGCGGCAAGCCCTGTCGGGCCGGCGCACATGGACGCATTGTCCAAGGGGCCGCTCGCCGCGCTCATCGGATTCGAGTCGCCGGTGACCCGCTCGCGCTCGGTGGTCGCGATCAATGCGTCGAGCGACGACGCATTGCTCAGCGTGGTCGATGCCATCGGCGACAACGCCCGACGGGCGGAGATCCATGGCGATCTCGCGGTGTTCAGCGGCGATCGTGCCGATTCATTCCGCCTTGGCCAGATTTACTTCGTGGGCGATGTGAGCTGGTGGACCCGCATTCGCTATCACCTTTCAAGCCATCCAATTCTGGTGGGGCTCGTCGCACTGCTTGCGGCGTTCGCCATTGCGCTCAAGTGCTTCGGTTGGTTGCAGCGGCGTGCTGCGCGTCGTCTGGAGCAGTAAATGACACGCGCCGAAAGTGTGGGCCGGCGCCGTCGGGCCGTGCTGCGTGCGCTCGCCGCATGCAGTGCGTTGCCGGTGCTCGGCGGATTGACACACCCGGCGCACAGCGCGCCGGCGAAGGCCGCGCCCACGACCACGACGAAGTTGCGAACCTGTGCCACGGTCGACTGGCCTGACTGGACACGCTTCAAGGCGGGCTTTTTGAGCGACGACGGGCGCGTGATCGATCGCAGCATGGACGATCAGCGCACGGTGTCGGAAGGTCAGGCCTATGCGCTGACCTTCGCGCTGATGGCCAACGATCGCGTCACGTTCGACAAGGTGCTCGACTGGACCGTCAACAATCTGGCGCAGGGCGATTTGACCGCTCACCTGCCCGCATGGCTCTGGGGCAAGAAGGACGACGGGCAATGGGGCGTGCTCGACCGTAACCCGGCGAGCGACGCCGATATGTGGATCGCCTACGCGCTGGGCGAGGCAGGGCGATTGTGGAACGTGCGGCGGTATACCGCGCTGGGCGCCCTCGTTGCACGCCGCATTGTGTCGGAGGAGACGGATGTCGTGCCCGGTCTCGGGCGCACGCTGCTGCCGGCGCCGGTCGGCTTTCATCCCGCGAAGGATCTGTGGCGGCTCAATCCCAGCTATGTGCCGATGCAAGTGGTGCGCTATCTGGCGGGGCGCTTTCCCGAAAGCGGCTGGGCCCAACTGATCCCGTCATCGCTCAAGCAAATCACGCTGACGGCGCCACCGCTGGGATTCGCCCCGGAATGGGCGATGTATCGTGCGGGCCGCGGTTTCGAGATCGATCCGGACACGAAGGGCGAGGGCAGCTACAACGCGATTCGTGTCTACCTATGGGCTGGCATGCTCGCGCCCGGCAGCGATGACTTTCACGCATTGATGCACACCTTCGGCGGCATGCTGAAGTTTGTCGCGGCTCACGGTGCGCCGCCCGAACGGGTCGATACGCGCGACGGCACGGCCAGTCAATCCGGCGGGTCCGGTTTTTCGGCGGCCCTTGTGCCGCTGCTTCAGGCGGTGGGCGATACCGCGCAAGCGCAGGCGCAAGTGACGCGTGCGCGCGCGCTCGAGGCGCAAGCGGCACCCGGCTACTACAGCTCGGTGCTCTCGTTGTTCGGTCTCGGCTGGCGCGATGGGCGCTTCCGTTTCGCCGCCGACGGCATGTTGCAGGTGCCATGGGAGGCGACTTGCGCAACACGGTGATTCGCTCCGCGTGTCTGACCTGTGTGCTGATGGCCGCCGGTGTTGTCCCCGCGCGCGCCGCGCCGAGCCCGGGCGAGGGCGGCAAGCCGGATGTCGTGGCCGCCAATCGCGACGTGAGCCGTCTGCTTGCGAGCGCCACGCTCTGGCACGCCCGTCATCGCAACGATCTTGCTCGCGCAGCGTTGGAAAAGGCGCTGCTCGTGCAACCGGAGCAACCTGACGTGCTATCGCTGCTCGGCCAGATCGAGAGTGAAGAAAATCACCCAGAGCAAGCGAGCAAGGCCTTGCAGACGTTGCAGGCGCGCTATCCGAACGCGCCCGCCACTCAAGCGCTGGCCGACGTGATCCGCGTGAACACCGTCGACAAATCCCGCATGGCGCGCGCGCGACTGCTCCAGCGCAGCGGACAGGCCGACGCCGCCTTCGCGCAGTACCAGGCGCTGTTTCCCGACGGTCCGCCCAGTGGCGATCTTGGCGTCGAGTACTACCGGGCGCAAGCCAATGCCACCCACGGCTGGCCCGCGGCGCAACGGGGGCTGGCAGCGCTCGCGAAGGACGCGCCTGGCGATTCGCGCGCATCGCAATCGCTGGCCGAGTTGATGATCGACCGTCCGGCGAGTCGCTTGGCAGGCACGCGAATGGTCGCCGAACTCGCGGCGCGGCCCGACGCCGATCTGAACGCCTTGCTGCCGCTCTGGCAGAAAGGATTGTCGCGGGCGGACGGCAATCTGGCCTGGCTGCCCCTCTATCAGCGCTATCTCGCGCTCTCGCCGAACGATACCGAGATCCGCGCGGCGTACGACAAGCTCAACGCGCAACAGGCAGCCCGCACGCGGATGCTCAACGATCCCGCTTATCAGGCGAGGCAGGCTGGCATCAAGGCGCTCGATCAGGGGCGGCTGAGCGACGCGCAGACGTCGCTCGACGCGGCGCGCGCCAAGCGCCCCAACGACGGCGAACTGCTCGGCTCGCTGGGGCTCGTCAAGATGCGTCAAGGCGATCATCAGGCGGCGCAAGCGCTGTTTTCACAGGCGCTGCGCAAGGATCCGGGAAACGCGAACAAGTGGCGTGCGCTGCTCCAGACGTCGCGCTTCTGGGGCGCGATGACCGAGGCGCGCGCCGCGCGCGACGCCGGTCGTCTGGCCGAGGCCGACCGGCTCGTGCGTAGCGCCCTGGCCAGCGACCCGCGCAATCCCGACGGTCTGGCTTTGTTGGGCGAGATTGCGCTCGACGACAAGCGCAACGACGATGCCGAGCGGCTCTTCCAGCAGGCGCTGAGGATCGAGCCGGATAACGACACGGCATTGCGTGGCCTGATTACCTTGTATTCGCGCCAGGAGCGCCGCGCCGAACTGGCGACCCTGCTCGGCGATCTGCGACGACGCTTCCCACAGGACAAGGCGCGCTTCGACAAGGCCGAGGCCGCTGCCTTGTCCGACGACGCCGAGCGCGCGATCGCACAAGGTCATCACGGCCCGGCGCTCGCGGCCCTGGAGCGCGCCGTCGCGCTCGACCCGGGCAATGCCTGGACCCGCTACTCGCTGGCAACCCTCTACCGGAAGCTGCGCCTGCCGCAGATCGGTCGCGACGTGATGGCCGAGGGTCTGCATCAACCGCTCCCGCCCGACGACCGCGCGCAGATGCTGTACGCGCAGGCGCTTTATTTGAACGTCATCGACGACGAAGTCGGGGCTCGTGCCGCACTCGCGCAGATCCCGGTCACGAACGTCACGCCGTCGATCCGCCGCATGCAGACGACGCTCGCGATTCGCGACACGGCGCGTCTGGCTCGGGAGGCGCATGCCGCCGGCGACGACGCGCAGAGCGAGCGGCGCTATGCCGATGCCTTGGCAATGGCTGGCGACGACCCGGAACTGATCGCTGAAGTCGCGCGCGCCCGCGTGGCGGCGGGACAGCCCGAGCCGGGGCTGGCGCTCATGCGCGACTGGCTGGCGGCGCACGCCGACAAGCCGCAGCCAGACGCACAACTGCGCTACGCGGAATTGCTCGATACGGCGGAACGCGATGCGGAACTGGGCACGTTCCTGGCCGGCATCGATCCGGCCACGCTCGGGGCGGATCAGCGCGCCGAACGGCAGGACTTGCAGGATCGTCTCGCCCTGCGCGAGGCCGACCGTGCGCGGGCGCTGGGCGATTTCACGACCGCGCGCGCGAAGCTCGATCCATTGCTCTCGCGTCAACCGCCCGACAAACGCGCGCTGTCGATGCTCGGCGATCTGTACTTCGACGAGCGCCGTTTCGACGACGCGCGCAAGATCGCGCAAGCGCAGCTTCGCCAGGATCCGAACGATCAGGACGCGCGCCTGTCGCTCGTGCGCGTGCTCTACGAGATGCAGGACGACGCGGCGGCCAACCGCGAACTCGATCGCGCACTGGCCGAGGCGTCGCCCAGCGACGTCTGGACACAGCTGGGCGTTGTGCGACGGCTCACGGCGATGGATCGCTTCGACGAGGCCATCGCACTCAACGACACGTTGCGCACGCAATTCCCCGATACGCCCGCTGTGACCGTGCAGCGCGGGCGCATCGCGCAGTCGCAGCGTCATTATCGCGAGGCGAAGGGATGGTACGACCAGGCACGCAAGGAGGAAATCGTGCAAGGCGCGCTACCCGGCTACGACGGCATGACGTCGGCCGAGTCGGCTATCGACTCGCTGGAAGCGCGGCGTAACAGCTATGTCGCGGCGGGCTATGAAATCGACGAGAAGAAGGGCGACGGCGGCATCTCGATGTTCAATGCGCGCGCCGTGCCGGTGTACGGCCAATACGCGCTCGGTTACGACGGCCACGTGTTCGCCCAGACCGACTACGTAAGCGCGGACGCTGGCGACTTGCCGCTCAATGGCACGTCGGAGTTCGGCACGCTGCCGTTGCTTAACGTGCCCGCGTTCCGGGCCGCCAATCCCGGTGTGTTGGGCGACTACGGCACGAAGCGTCAGAAGGCACATGGACAGGCGCTGATGCTCGGCTATGAGAACGACTGGATCCGGGCAGACGTCGGCCATACGCCCGTGGGCTTTCCCATTTCCTATGTGACCGGCGGCGTGCGCCTGTTCGGCAACGTGGGACGCTACCACTACTGGGTCGACGCGTCGCGTCGGCCGATGGCGGGCAGCATGGTGTCGTACGCCGGGTCGTACCTGCCGTTGCCCGAGATCTTCGGCGACGGCAAATGGGGCGGGGTGCGGCGCGATGCCCTGACGTTCCACGCGTCGCGCGACTTCCTGAAGTGGGGCATTTTTGGCGAAGCGAGCGTGGCGCGACTGACCGGCGAGAATGTGCTCAACAACTCGGAGGTGTCGGCGCGCGCTGGTGTCGACCTGCCGCTCGTCTACCGGCGCGACATGCGCATGAACACCGGTGTCACGGTGTTTTTCGACAGCTTTGCGCAGAATGAGCGGTTCTATACCTATGGCCATGGCGGTTACTACAGCCCGCAAACCTATGTGTCGCTAACGCTGCCGCTGGAGTGGTACGGCCGCACACAGCGCTGGTCGTATTACCTGCGCGGGTCGGTGTCCGTCTCGCAAAGTCAGGAAAAATCGATGCCGTACTTCCCGACGGACGGTACGCTGCAATCGACCAGCGGCAACTTGACGTACGGCTCGGGCGGCGGCTTCGGCGTGGGGTTTTCGCTTCTCGGGCGTGCCGAATACTGGGTCAACCGCCATTGGGTGATCGGCGCTCAGGCGCAGTTCGAGCGTTCGGACTATTACGCGCCGAATCGCTTCCTCGTCTACCTGCGCTATCACTTCGACGCCCGCCGTGGTGATGTGCCGATGCCGCCGTCGCCGGTACGCCCAATCTGGAGTTACTGACCCATGCGAGCTCGCGTCGATTTTGCCTTTGCCGCCGTTGTGTCCCACATCTCCGATGCCTGGGCCGGGAAGGGGGCCACATGCTGACACTCATTGCCGTTGTTTCCAGCGCCGGTGGCGCGGGGCGCAGTACGGTGACGGCCCATCTGGCCGCAGAACTCGCGCAGGCATCGCATCCGGTCGCCGTGCTTGAACTCGACGCACAAAACAGCATCGGTGCGCTGCTCGGATTGCGCGAGACGTGCGCGGCAGGCGTGCTGTCACCGAGCGTTGCGCCGGACGGCTGGCGTAGTGTGCTGTGCGAGACGCCTGCGCGCGTGTCGCTGCTGCCTGCCGGTCGCAGCGAGGCGGCGAGTCTGAGCGCCATTGGCCAATGGCTGCGTCAGGACGCCGGCGGGCTGCGTCGTCATCTCGACGCGATGGGTTTGCCCGAGGGCACGCGCGTCCTCATGGACACGCAGCGCTTGCCCGATGTCATTGCCCAGGCCGCCGTGGCGGCCGCCGACCTCGTCCTTGGCGTGGTGCCCGTGACGACGACCGGCTACGTCACGCAGCTGGACCTGATCGCGGCGTGCGCGGGCCGCGCTCAGATGGTGCCGAACTTCGCTGCCGCCAATTCTGCGCTCAACAACGATCTCCTCCATCTGATCCAGTCCCGCGCGGGCGACGCCAGTGTGCCGTTGCGCATTCATCGTGACGACGCGATCGGCACGGTGGCGGCCAGCGGCCAGACCCTGGCCATGGGGGCGCAGGGATCGCAGGCTGCGCTCGATTTCGCCCATTTGGCCGCATGGTTGCTGCATGCCACGACGCCGATTGATGCGGTGACCGACACCGGGGGCCGCGCATGATCCGCGACGCATTGCGCACCCTTTACCGGCTCGGCAGCGAGATTCTGGTGGTGCGTCTCGCGGTGCCACCGCGCGCGGACGGGCGCCCGCCGAGTCTGCTGCAATGGACGCTTGCGGCGACCTTGCGTTCGCCGAGTCATCAACGCTGGGTCACGCAGGTTGGCGACCACGCGGTGACGCGCCTGGCGATGCGACTTGAGGTGAATCGGTTGGATCAATGGCGCGACTGGTGGTTGCGTCTCCTGTTTCCGCCGCCGCGCGCCGGACGCACTGATTATCCCGCGCGCGCACTGGCTTGGATCAACGCGCGAGTCACGCATCGGCTCGACGTTCCGATCGATGCGAGCGTCGGACAGATGGTGCAGGCACTGGTGTGGCGCCGGGCCGATCGGCGCCCGGCATTCCCACCGTACGTCGGCTGGCTGGCGCTCCGGGACAACAACGAACGCGCGCGCCTGTGGCTGGTGCAGACGCTCTTCGGCATTCCGCCCGACACCCCCGCGCAGCTCGCCCACCGCTTCGACGCGCAACTCGCGCGCGTGATGCAGTGGCGTGTCACATCGGCCGTTGTCGCGCTGCTCGGCTTGGTCGGCGTGTTCTGGATCGTCACGACACCGTTCGAGCCGTTCGAGCAGTTGCTGTTCTCGATCTGCACGCTCACGCTGGCGCTGGTATTCCGCCGGCTCGACAGTCAGTATTCGGTGCTCGTGCTGATCGGTTTGTCGTTGATTTCCACGATCCGCTATGTATGGTGGCGTCTCACGCAATCGCTGGCGTTCGACACCCTGCCGGAGGCGGCGGTCGGCTACACCCTCGTGGCCGCCGAGATGTACACGTGGATGATCCTGTTGTTTGGCTACATCCAGACGGTCTGGCCGTTGCAGCGCCGCATCACGCCGCTGCCGCCGGACACGCGCGAGTGGCCCAGCGTCGACATCTATATTCCCACGTACAACGAGGGCCTCGACGTGGTGCGCCCGACGGTGTATGCCGCCTGCGGGATCGACTGGCCGCCCGAGAAGCTCAATATCTACCTGCTCGACGACGGACGCCGCGACGAGATGCGCGAATTCGCTGCGCTCGCCGGGGTGCACTACGTGACGCGTCCCGACAATCGGCATGCCAAGGCGGGCAACATCAACCATGCGCTGGGCAAGACACAGGGCGAGTTCGTCGCCATCTTCGACTGCGATCACATTCCCGTGCGCTCGTTCCTGCAGACGACGATGGGTGCCTTCCTCAAGGACCCGCGCTGCTCGCTCGTGCAAACCCCGCACCACTTTTTCTCCGACGATCCGTTCGAGCGCAACCTCGCCACGCGCGGGGCGGTACCCAACGAAGGGCGACTGTTCTACGGAATCGTGCAGGACGGCAACGACTTCTGGAATGCCTCGTTTTTCTGCGGCTCGTGTGCTGTATTGCGGCGTACCGCACTCGACGAAGTCGGCGGTGTCGCCGTCGAGACGGTGACGGAAGACGCCCACACGGCGCTCAAGATGCACCGTCGCGGCTGGAATACCGTGTACCTGAAAGTGGTGCAGGCGGCGGGTCTTGCGACCGAGTCGCTCTCCAGTCACGTGGGCCAGCGCATTCGCTGGGCACGCGGCATGGCGCAGATCTTCCGCGTCGACAACCCGCTCTTCGGACGCGGATTGAAGTTCGGACAGCGGATCTGCTACGCGAACGGCATGCTGCATTTCTTCTATGGCATTCCGCGCATCATCTTCCTGCTCGCGCCGATCGCCTATCTGTTTTTCGGATTGCATATCGTGCAGGCGGCGGCCCTGAGCATCTGCGCCTATGTGTTACCGCATATCGCACACGCGAACATCGCCAACTCACGCATCCAGGGCAAGTATCGCCATTCGTTCTGGTCGGATGTCTATGAAGCCGTGCTGGCGTGGTACGTGGCGCTGCCCACGACGGTGGCGTTCATCAACCCGCGATACGGCAAGTTCAACGTGACGGCCAAGGGCGGTCTGATCGAGCAGAGCTTCTTCGACTGGAATATCTCGAAGCCTTACCTGGTGCTGCTTGGCTTCAATCTGCTGGGCTTTCTGGCGGGTGTGTTGCGCTACTTCTACGCACCGGCGCACGAGATGGGGGCGCTGGTCTTCAACCTGGCGTGGGTGACGTTCAATCTGGCTGTGTTGGGGGCGGCGGTGGCGGTGGCAACCGAGGTTCGGCAGGTGCGCCGCACGCATCGGGTGTCGATGCGCATGCCCGCCATGCTGTATTTGCCGGACGGCCGCACGATCGCGTGCCACACGCGCGACTTCTCCGGCGGCGGTTTGGCGCTGCTGCTGAGCGTGCCACTCGAACTGAGCGAGGGCACCGAAGCGCAGGTCGCGCTCTCGCGCGGCGCGACGGAATATGGCTTTCCGGTGCGCGTGGTCGGGGTGCGCGGGCAGGCGCTGTTTCTCTCGTTCATGCCACTCACGGTGGCGCAGGACAAACATCTCGTGCAATTCACGTTCGGCCGTGCCGACGCCTGGCGCGACTGGGACGTCGAGCGCACGCGCGACGAACCGATCAAGGCGCTCTTCGAGATGCTCGCGATGGGGCTGCGCGGTTATCAGGTGCTGGCGAATTACTTGCTGGGCAAACTCGTGACGCGCTGGCAGGATCGCCTGCGCAGCGCACGCCAGACGTAAGCCGGACAACACCGGAACTCAGGGACGCATACGATGGGCATCTGGAACCTCTATTTCATCCTGAAGCTGCTGCTCCTGTGGGCCGGCACCATCGGCTTTCACGTGCTGCCGAACTTCCTCTTCGCAGTGCTGCTCGCGATCCGGCTGCGCCCGCGCTGGGCGCGCATTGGGCGACAGGTGATCGCTCTGCCGGCCGGTGCGGCGCTGCTCTATTACGATTCGAACCTGCCGCCGTTCGCCCGTTTCGTCGAGCAGTTGCCGGCGCTGCTGCAATTCCGGTTCTCGTACCTGATCGAGCTGCTCGGACGCTTCGTGCCGACGCAATTCTGGCTTCTGCTCGCGATCCTGACGCTCGTCTACTGGATCGTGAACCGCTGGGTTCGCGTGACGACCTTCGTGATGCTCGCGCTCGTGATCGTGCCCCTCGTGCTGCGCTTCGGTGCGCTGGGCCCGGTCACGCCGGTGGTCGCGGCGACGGGCGATATCCCGGCCGCGCCGTCGGCGGGAGCGAGCGCCGCGACCGCCGGCGTGAACGAATTCGTGTCGGGTGATGGCGAGGTGCCGTTGGCCGCGAATCCAGACGCGGCACTCGATGGCTTCTACACTCGCGAACTGACGCGCGCCGTCGCGATGCCCGCGCAGGCGGGGGCCGGACCGGACTTCGATATCATCTTCCTGCACATCTGTTCGCTCGCGCAGGACGATCTCGACGCCGACAATCTCGCCAACCTGCCGCTGCTCTCGCGCTTTGATTTTGTCTTCAAGAACTTCAACTCCGCGGCGAGCTACAGCGGCCCGGCAGCCATTCGTGTGCTGCGCGCCGGCTGCGGCCAGCCGACGCACAAGGCACTGTACGATCCGGCCGGCCCGCAGTGCTACGTGATGAGTGACCTGAAGCAGCTCGGCTATACGCCGTCGCTCGCGATGAACCACGACGGGCATTTCGACAACTTCATGCAGGAGGTTCAGCAGAACTTCGGCGTGCAGGGCATCACGCCGTTCGACAACACGCGCACGCGTGTGACCATGCGCTCGTTCGACGAAACCCCGGTCCGCTCGGATGGCGACGTGCTGCAATCGTGGTGGCAGCAGCGTATGGCCATGCCCGACAAACGCGTCGCACTCTACTACAACACGATCTCGCTGCACGACGGCAACCGTCTTGAAGGCTCGCGACTGCCCAGCGCGCAGAGCTATCCGATACGCGTGAAGGCGATGTTCGACGATTTTGGTCAGTTCATCGACACCATTGCCCGGTCGGGCCGCAAGGCGGTGGTCGTGTTCGTGCCCGAGCACGGCGCCGCGCTGCGCGGCAGCAAGCTGCAGGTCTCGGGCATGCGCGAGGTGCCGCTGCCGGAGATCACGCATGTGCCGGTGGCGGTGAAGCTCGTGGGCTTCGGCAACGGGGCGGGGGCCAGCCACGGCACGCCCATCACGATTTCCACACCCACGAGCTATCTGGCGCTGATGACGCTGGTTTCGCATCTGATCGCGAACAACCCGTTCGCGGGAACGCCCGATCTGGCGTCATACGCGGCTGATTTACCGCAGACGGCCTTCGTGTCGGCGAACGAGCAGACCACCGTCATGAAGTACGGCGGCAAGCAGCTCATTCGAGGCACTGACGGCGTCTGGGTGGACCTCAAATCGATGGAGTGACGCGCCAACCCTGCGCGAGTCCTCGCCGGATCCGCACGCGAATGCGCGTTCGGGCTCGCGCACGCGTTTTCCCGGAATCGCGCATACTGTGCGCTCTTGCCAGCGGGCGTGGCCGGCGAGGCCCGCGATCGTTGCCTGGCATGGACGCATTCGAAACTTCCGGGAGTTACTGTGCAATACACCAAATTCGGCCGCACCGGCCTGAGCGTTTCCCGCTTGTGCCTGGGCACCATGACGTTCGGTCTGCAAACCGAGGAAGCCGCCAGCCATGCGATTCTCGACCGTACCGCCGACGCGGGCGTCAACTTCATCGATATTGCCGACGTCTATCCGCTCGGCGCCGACATCTCGTTGTCCGGACGTACCGAGGAGATCGTCGGACGTTGGCTCAAGGGGCGCCGTAGCCAGTTCATCGTCGCGACCAAAGCTTGCGGCCAGATGGGACCGTCACCGTGGGACAAGGGGGCGTCGCGCAAGCATCTGCTCGATGCCATCGATGCGTCGCTGCGCCGCCTGGGAACCGACTACGTCGACCTGTACCAACTGCATTCCGACGACACCGACACGCCCATCGACGAGACGCTCGAGGCGCTCGACACCATTGTGAAGTCGGGCAAGGCCCGCTACGTCGGCGTGTCGAATTACCTCGCCTATCGCCTCGCACGTGCCCTGGGCCGCGCCGACGTGCTGCGCGTGGCGCGCTTCGTGTCGGTGCAGCCGCGCTACAACCTGCTGTTCCGTCAGATCGAGCGCGAACTGCTGCCGCTGGCCAGTGAAGAAGGTCTGGCGGTCATCCCTTACAACCCGCTCGCCGGCGGATTGCTGACGGGCAAATACCGACACGATGCCGCCCCCAGCGAAGGTCGCTTCACCACGGCGACGGTCGGCAAGGCCGGCTCGATGTACCAGCAGCGCTACTGGCACGAGCGTGAGTTCGAGACGATCGAGTCGCTCAAAGGCATTGCGAAGGACGCGGGTGAGTCGCTGACGCGTCTGTCGCTCGCCTGGGTGCTGGCGAACCCGGCGGTCACGTCGGCGATTATCGGCGCGAGCCGCGTCGAACAATTGACCGAAACACTCGGCACCGTCGACTACGCGCTCGACGCCGGCCTCAAGGCGAAGCTCGACGACGCGTCGCATGCTTATCGCTGGGGCGACGCCGCGCGATAAGCGCGACGTTCCGCCCCCGGCTTTCTGCTGGACTCACGCCGTACACAGGCCCGATGCGTCGGGCCTGTGGCGTTTTTGCGTTGCATCAAGCAAGCGCGTCTTAAGGGGGATTCCCGAGCCAGCGAAGGTAGTCGTCGGCTACGATCGAGCGCTATAGTAGCTGCATCGTGTCACGGTTCGACAGTCGAAGCGACTCGCGCGGCGGCACGATGCCGGACACGCTGCCTGTGTGCGAGGCCTTCCTGTGATGCTCTTTGCGAGGCTGCTCATGACAAAACGCATTCTGCTGGCGACCGACGGTAGCGAATCGTCACGCCGTGCGCTGCGCGAGGCGGCCGCCTTTGCGCGCAACGGCGACGTGATCCGCGTCATTCACACGGTGGAAGACCCCGTCACGCCGGTGACCTCCGCCTTCGCCAAGCTCATCGACCTGGAGCAGGTGCGTCGCGACATGCAGCGCGAGGGCGAGGAACATCTGGCGCGCGCGGTGCTGTATCTGCGCGAGGAAGGGCTCGACCCACAGGCGCATTTGCTCGATCTGCGCACGACCGGCGAGACCGTTCCGGAGGCCATCACCCGCGAGGCCAACGAGTGGGGCGCCGAAATCATCATCGTCGGCACGCACGGCCGGGGCGGTGTGCGACGCGCCATGCTGGGCAGCGTTGCCGAACAGATTCTGCGCAGCGCGGAGGTGCCGGTGATGCTGGTGGCGGGCGAGGCGCGCCCGCATTCGCCGTTGCGTGCGGGCGGACACTACGAACGGATACTCGTCGCGCTCGACGACAGCGAGACGTCGCACCGCGCCTTCGAATACGCACTTTCGCTCGCTCGCGCGCATGCGGCGTCGTTGCGTGTCGTCCATGTGCTGGATATGCCGGGGCCATTTCCCGAAGGCTTCGACTCGGCCCCGCTGCTCGGCGCGGTGCGCGCCGTGGGCGAGCAGGCGCTGAAGTGGGCGACGCGACGCCTGCATGAGGCGGGCGTGCCCGGCGACGTCGAGTTGCGAGAGCTTCAGCCGGTCGGCGAGGGGGTTGCCGATCAGATTATCTGCGCAGGCAAAGAGACCGATGCCGATGTCATCGTGCTTGGCACGCATGGGCGGCGCGGGTTCCGGCGCTTCACGCTGGGCAGCGTCGCGGAGGACACGGCCCGTCACGCCGGTCGGCCGGTGTTGCTGTTGCCCGCGCACGCACCGGTGGAGTGACACGCGCGCGGTCAGGCGGCGCGTTGATCGCCGGGCGGAAGCGCCCGGCGTTTGGCACATCGGAAGAAGGCGTTCGGCCTCAGGCGACTGGGCCGAGTTCTGACAGAAGCGTTTTGAGGGGCGTGGCCGCGTCGGCCAGACGCACCGGGTCGACCACGGCGCGGCGACCGACGAGTTCGCGTGCGGCCAGAAACTCCTGTGCCCGATTGATGCTCACGGCCGCCACGACGGCACCTTCGCGCAGATAGAAGCGCATGAACACGGCGGCCCCTTGCGCATCCGGCAAGCGGCGCTCGATCATGGCGTCATGGCCGTCCGTCAGGCCGACCATTTGCAGCTTCGCGTTGAACTGATCCGACCAGAACCAGGGCGCGGTCGCGACGGCCTTGGGCGCATCGCCATGCACTACGCTCGCCGCCACCTTCGCCATTTCGCTCGCGCTCGGCACCGATTCCAGACGAATGCGGCGGCCCAGCGCCGGGTGTTCGTGATGCGCGCAGTCGCCCACCGCCAGGATCGCCGGATCGCTGGTACGGGCAAATTCGTCGACGACGATGCCGTTCTCGACCGCCAGCCCCGCGGCCTGTGCCAACTCGGCGTTCGGAACGACACCAATGCCAACGACCACTACATCAGCCGGCAGGCGCTTGTCACCGGCCACGACCGCGACGACCCGACCGGCCGCATCCTGCTCAAGCGCGGTCACGCCGACGCCCACCTGCACGTCGACGCCGTTCTCGCGGTGCAACGTCGCGAAAAAGTCCGCAAGATCGGCTTCCGCCACGCGGGCCAGCAGGCGCGGGGCCGCTTCGAGCACGGTCACCGCGGCGCCCGCCTTGACGGCGGTTGCCGCCACTTCCAGCCCGATGTAGCCGCCGCCGACCACGACGACGCGCTTGCCCGGGGCGAGCGCCTCGCGCAGACGCGTGGCATCTGCGATGTTGCGCAGGTAGTAGACGTTCGGGGCGTCGCCGCCCGGAATGGGCAGATGGCGCACGCGGCCGCCAAGCGCCAGCACCAGATGGTCGTAGCCGAGTGTCTGGCCGTCGTCGAATGTGACGGTGCGCGCCGCGCGGTCGATGGCAGTGGCCGTCACGCCCAGACGCACGTCGATCTCGGCCTTCTCCCAGGCGTCTGCCGGACGGATCAGCAGGCTGGCTTCATCGGCCTGACCGGACAGAAACGCTTTCGAGAGCGGCGGGCGGCGATACGGCAGGTGGCTTTCGTTGCCGGCGAGCACGATGCGCCCCGTGTAACCCAGTTGACGCAGGGCGAGGGCGGTTTCGCCGCCGGCTTGACCGGCGCCGAGAATGACGGTGGTGGAATTAGCGTCTGGCATGAGGATGAAAGCAAAAGAAGGCGGCCGCCAGTGTAATGCATCGGCGCGCCTGTCGCGTCCCGGATACCGTCAAGAGGCGTTCGTGACACCGCCGCGTCGCTTGTCGCTGACGGGGGTCAGTCTTTTGGGGCGTTGGGTTCGGCGAAGAACAGGCATTCGACCTGCTTGATCAGGGCCGGCCCGAAGGCGTCGCCGCCGACCTGCGGCGCAATCAATTGCATCAGCACCGGGGAGCCGGGCGGTGGGTGCAGGGCGTGGACAAGCACGCAAAAGTACATGGCCGGATGTTCGGCACGCACGACACCCGCCTGCATGCCCTGCACGATGAGGGGCTCCATGCAGTCGTAGACGGGCATCACCAGATGGCGGTGCAGGATGGCACCGCGCTCGCCGGTCTCCGATGCGTGCTGCGTGATGAACTGCTTGTGCTCCGGATGGTGGATGGCGTGGGCGGCGATGATCGCAATGGCTTCCTTGAGACGATCGGTCACCGGACGCGCAGTGTCGAGCGACAACGCGCGCAGCCGCTCGCTCGGACCCGCGAGCGCGCCTTCGAGCGTGTCCACGCATGCGCGCCACAGTTGCTCCTTCGAGCCGAAGTGCACGCGCACCAGGCTGGCGTCGACCTTCGCCGCCCGCGCGATGCCACGCAGGTTGGCACCGTCATAGCCCAGTTGCGAAAAGGCGTCGATGGCGGCGGCAAGCAACGCCGCACGGCCTTCGGGCAGGTGTTTGGGGCGACGGCCCCGCGGGGTCGATATGGCAGTCATTGTCGGACAACGTCGTGCGCGGGGCGTGTGGCCTCAGCGGCCTGGGCCGTATCGGCCACCGGCGCCGGCGGCACCCCCATTGCGTAAAAGAGGAGCGCAGTATCCGACAAACGTGCGCCGGTTGCACGCACTGTTGTGAGATAGGCGTTCCAGTACTGCTGTTCGCGCCCGCGCGCCGCCGACGCCGGCAGGGCGCCCAGGCGCACGCGGGCGGCCGTGTCGCGATAGATCTGCTCGGCCGCCGCGCTGGCAAGGTCCGCGTGCCGCAGCGATGTGTTGTCCGCTTCGAGCGACGCCAACGTATCGGCTACGTTCTTGAACGCGGCGAGCACCGTCTGCTTGTATCGGTCGAGCGCGGCCGCATAAGTGGCGCTCGCTGCCCGACGCTGCGCGAGCAATGCGCCACCGTGGAAGATCGGCTGCGAGATCGACGCGGCGACGCTCCAGAGCGCCCCGGCGCCGGAAAGCACCATCGGCCAATGGAAACCGCCTTTGCCCATCGACGCGCTGAGCGTCAGACTCGGGAACATCTGCGCCGTGGCCACGCCGACCTCGGCCGAGGCCGCCTTGAGGGCCATCTCGGCCGCCTGGATGTCGGGCCGCGATTGCAGCAACGTCGACGGCACGACGACCGGCACCCGTTCGGGGACCTTCAGCGCGCCCAGCGGCACATCGTCGGGGGCGCGATCGGGCGTGCGGCCCAGCAACACGGCCAACGCGTAGCGTGTGGACTGCCACTGCGCGCGCAGCCCGGGCAGCGACGCAGCGAGCGTCTCGGCGTTTTGCGCGGACGCCAGCGCGTCGGCGCGGGAGACGGCGCCGAGCACTTCTCGCCGGGCCATTTCTGTAGCGTCGGCCTGCGCCAGTTCGACGAGCCGCTCGGTCGCCTTGACCTGTGCACCGAGCACCGATGCCCCGATGGCGCCGGAGACGATATTCGCCGCGAGCGCCTGCCGCGCCGATTCGAGCTGGAACGCCTGCTGATCGACCTGGGCCGCCAGCGACGCGTCGGCGAAGCGAGCGGCGCCGAATAAGTCGAACGTGTAGCGTGCCTGTACCTGTCCCACGAACATGTTGTAGAGCGCCGTCGGCGGTCCAAGATTCGGGATGCCGAGATTGCGCTCGCGTGCCGCTTCGCCGCCAAGGTCGATCGACGGGAAGAGCGACGCGCCGATCTGCGCCTTCAGCTGCTCGCGCGCGGCCTGCAAGGCATGCTCCGCCGAGGACAGGGAGGGGCTGTTGCGCAGCCCTTCGTCGACGAGGGCATTGAGGGTGTCCGAGCGATAGGCATGCCACCACGCGCTCACGGGGGCCGCGCCCACGTCGAACTGCTGTGCCGTGCCCTGCGCCACGTCGGTATGCGCGGGCGGCGCGCTGGCGCCATAGTGCGCGGGTGAGGGCATGACCGGCGGCGTGTCGCCCGGAGTGAACGCGCAGGCGCTCAGCCACAGTGGGAGGATCGGAACGAGCGGGGCGCACCAGCGCCGGGCGAGGCGCGGCATCATGCGCGGTCTCCTTGCGGGTTGGCCGCGTGTGCGGGGTCGGCGGGCGAGGCACGTTCGTCGTGACGCACGCGGAATGCCGTGGCGTACAGCGCCGGCAGGAAAAACACGGTCAGGATCGTGGCGCTGGTAATGCCGCCCATCAACGCCGTGGCCATCGGGCCGAAGAAGTTGCTGCGCAGCAAAGGGATCAGCGCGAGCACGGCGGCGGCGGCCGTGAGCGTGATTGGCCGGAAGCGCCGCACCGTGGCGCTCACGATGGCGTCGAAGCGCGGGTGTCCCGCGGCGATGTCCTGTTCGATCTGGTCGACCAGGATCACCGAGTTTCGCATGATGATGCCGAACATCGCGATCACGCCGAGCATTGCCACGAAACCGAACGGCTTGCCGAACAGCAGCAACGTGGCGACCACGCCGATCATGCCGAGCGGGGCCGTGAGCACCACGAGCAAGGTGCGCGCGAAGCTCTGGAGCTGGATCATCAGGAGTGTGAGCACCGCGATGATCATGATCGGCATCTGCGCCATGATTGAGGACTGTCCCTTGGCGGACTCCTCGACCGATCCGCCGATCTCGATGCGATAACCCACCGGGAGGGCCTTGCGGATATCGCCGAGCGATCGGTCGACGGCGTCGGTCACGTCGATCCCCTGCTTGCCCGCGCGTACATCCGAGCGCACGGTGAGCGTCGGCTGCCGGTCGCGCTCCCAGATCACGCCATATTCCAGGTCGTTCACCACATGCCCCAGCGTGGCCAACGGCACCGGGCCGTTCGGCGTGGGCATGGCGAGCGTGGCGAGCTTCGCCGGATCCACCCGCTCGGCCTTGGGCGCGCGCAGTGTGATCGAGATCAGCTTGTCGCGTTCGCGGTATTGGCTGATGTCGTAGCCCGTAAGCGTCATGGCGATGAAGTTCGAGATATCCGTCGAACTCACGCCCAGTGCGCGTGCTTTCTGCTGGTCGACTTCAAAGTGCACCGAGCGTTGTGAGGGCTCGTCCCAGTCGAACTGGACGTCGGCGGTGTCACCGTTCTTACGCATGACGGCCGCCACCTGCTCGGCGATCTTGCGCACCGTGCCAATGTCGTCGCCGCTCACGCGAAACTGTACGGGAAAGCCGACGGGCGGTCCGTTTTCCAGTCGCGACAACCGGGTGCGCACACCGGGCATGGCCTCGCGCAGCGTCGGCTCGAGCCATTGGGCGAGCGCCTCGCGATCGTCCACGGACTTGGCGGTAACCACCAGTTGCGCGAAGTTCGGCGTGGGCAGTTGCTGATCGAGCGGCAGATAGAAGCGGGGCGCGCCGGTGCCGACAAAGCTCACCGTGTGATCGATCTCTTTCCGACCCTTGAGCAATTTTTCCAGACGTTGCGTTTCGCGCAGTGTCGCTTGATACGACGCCCCTTCCGGCAGACGGAGATCGACCATCAGTTCGGGCCGATCGGAACTCGGGAAAAACTGCTGGGGTACGAGCGAAAAGCCGGCCATCGAAATCAGGAACAGCACGACGGTGATGGCAAGCACGATCAAGCGGCGCTCGATGCACCATGTCAGCCAGCCGCGCAGGCGATTGTAGAAGCGGGTGTCGTAGACCTCGTGCTCATGATCGTCGCCGTGATGGGCCTCGCGGGCTCGCTCGGGCAACAGCTTGTAGCCGAGCAGCGGAATGAGCACGACCGCGGCCAGCCACGAGGCGAGCAGCGCAATGGCCGAGACCTCGAAGATCGAGCGTGTGTATTCACCCGTGCTCGACTTCGCCAGGGCAATGGGCAGAAAGCCGGACACGGTCACGAGCGTGCCGGTCAGCATGGGGAACGCCGTGCTCGTGTAGGCGAAGGCGGCCGCACGCTTGCGATTCCAGCCTTGGGAGAGCTTCACGGCCATCATTTCGACAGCGATGATGGCGTCGTCCACCAACAGCCCGAGCGCCAGGATCAACGTGCCGAGTGACACCTTGTGCAGCCCGATGTCGAAGAGGTACATGAACAGCGACGTCACGGCGAGGACAACCGGAATCGAAATGGCCACCACCATGCCGGTGCGCAAGCCAAGCGAGACGAGGCTCACGATGAGCACGATGGCGACGGCTTCGGCCACCGCTTCGAGGAAGTCGTCGACGGACTGTGACACGGACTTCGACATGCTCGCGACTTCAGTGAGCGTGAGGCCTGCGGGCAATTGAGCACGCAGCTCGCCCATCTTGCCGGCCAGCGCCTTGCCAAGGTGAACGACGTCCTGCCCCTTTTGCATGGTGATGCCGATGCCGAGCACGGGCTTGCCACCGAAGCGCATCTCCGAGACGGGCGGGTCGACATAGCCGCGCTTGATCGTGGCGATGTCGCCCAGCCGGAAAGATCGGTTGTTCACGCGGATGAGCGTGTCGGCAAGGTCAGCCACGCTGCGGAACTGGCCGCTCGGGCGCACGACCAGCCGGTCGTTGGGCGTGTCGATCGTGCCCGCGGGCGAGACCGCGTTCTGCGCGCCCACGGCCTGCGCGATCTGGTTCGGGGAAATGCCGAGTCGCGTCAGTTGCGTGTTGTTGATCTCGACATAGATGCGCTGCTCCTGGTCGCCGAAGTAGTCGACCTTCGCCACGCCAGGCACGCGCAGCAGCACGGTGCGTAGCGAGTCGGCGTAATCGCGCAACTGGGCGGGACCGAAGCCGTCGCCCTGGAGCGTGAAGATGTGCGTGTAGACGTCGCCGAATTCATCGTTGAAGAACGGTCCTTGCACGCCCTGCGGCAAGGTGTACGCGATGTCGCCGACCTTCTTGCGCACCTGGTACCACTCTTCCGGCACGTCGCTCGCGGGCGCCGAATCCTTCATCGAAAAAAACAGCAGCGACTCGCCAGGGCGTGAATAGCTGCGTTGGAAGTCGATCGCCGGCATCTCCTGGAGCTTGCGCGCGATCCGGTCGGTGACCTGCTCCTGCACCTGTTTGGCGGTCGCGCCCGGCCAGTACGTGCGGATGACCATCACGCGGAACGTGAAGGGCGGATCTTCTGATTGCGCGAGGCGCGAGTAGGCCAGAATGCCGAAGATCGTGGCCATCGCGATCAGGAAGATCACGAGCGCGCGATGCCGCAGGGCCCATGCGGAGAGATTGAACCGGCCCTCCTCGTGACGATAGTCCTTGGGTGCGGCGGGCGGCGCGGCGGGGGATGCCGCGGGCACAGGCGGCTTGCCGTCCTGCGGGCTCATGACGCGAAGTCCTCGGGGTGCAGCGGCGCAATCACGCGAACCTTCTCGCCGGCGGTGACGGTGTGCGCGCCTTGCCAGACGACGCGCTCACCGGGTTGAATGCCGCCCGCGATGGTGACGGTGCGCTCGCCGTAGCGAGCAATCTTCACGCGTCGCAGCACCAGCGTGTCGTCGGATTTGACGACCCACACCGCGGGTTGATCGCCCTCGTGAAAGAGCGCGGTCGACGGTAGCGTGATGGGCGGACCGTCGGCGAGTGGGGTGGCGGCGGGCCCGCCGGACACCATTGCGGCGGGCGTGGCCGATGTCGTCGACGGTGCCACAGGTGGGGCGACCGGCGGCGCGAAGGGTTGTGCGAACGCGACGTTGGCCGTCATGCCGAGTTTGACGTCGGGACTGGGTGAGAGCAGCGAGAGCTTGGCTCGGTAAGTGCGGCTCGTGGGATCGGCCGCCGGCGCGATTTCACGCACCCGCGCTTGCCACGTCTTGCCCGGCACCGCGGGCAGCGAGACGGTCGTCATCTGCCCGACGCGCAGGGCGCCGAGCACGACTTCGGGCACGTCGGTAATCACATCGACGTCGCCCGTCCATGCCAGCTGGTAAACCGGCTGACCCGCGCTGACGTTCTGTCCCGTATCGGCTTGCTCGGCGGTGATCACGCCGTCGCGATCCGCCTTGAGGCTGCCGTAGTTCAACTGGTCGCCGGCCAGTGCGGCCTGCTGCGTCGCCTGATTGCGCTGGGCGAGCGCGCTCGCGTAGGCATTCTCCGATTGTTCCAGCTGCGCCGGGGCGATGAGGTTTTCGCGGGCTTGCGCGCGGTCACGGGTGACGGTTTGTGTCGCGTAATCAAGTTGGTGCTGCGCCGCGTCGAGCTGAGCGCGCGCACTGGCAGCCTGCTTCGAGAGATCGCCCGGATCCAGCCGGGCGACGATCTGGCCCGCCTTGACGGCGTCGCCGAGTCGCACGCTGCGCTCGATGATCTGGCCTGCAACACGGAACGAGAGCGGCGTGACGTAGCGCGCCTCGATTTGCGCCGGTAGCGACACAACGGGCGCGTGCTCGGCGACCTTGGCCGCCACCGCCACGACCGGGCGCGGGGGCACCTCTGGCGGGGCTTTGCGCGAACACGCGCTCAATAGGGCGGCAATGGCCGTGATGGCGACGGCCAGGGCAAGGCGGCGTGGTGCGATGTCGGGCAGAAGGGGCATCGTGCGCTCGTAACTGACAAAGGGAGACATCAAGATTAAATCTACGGGCGATGATATATGGATTGACCGCGTGGTGCAACGGCGCTGCGCACGACTTTTCACCGCCCTGTGACTATCGACGGGGGGCGTGTCATTGGATTGTTGTCGGCAAGCCGGGAAAGGCCAACCGCCGAATTAATTTGGAGTACGATGCCTAGCGAGTACCCGACGCAACCACTGCGGACATGAGTGAGTCTTCGCGCGCACGACGCCACGTGGGCTTGAGACTTTGACCGAAGTCAAGCGAAGGGCATGCTGGGGGATCGCGCACGGCGGAAAGCTGGGGGTTCGCGGCTATGCTGGAGGTATCTGACGTTTCGCGATCATTCACCGGAGACGGATAGCCATGACAACACGCATCGCTTTGGTCACAGGCGGTATGGGCGGTTTGGGTGAGGCCATCAGCCTGCGCCTGGCCGATGCCGGGTATCGGGTTGCAGTCACCTGTTCGCCACAGAATCACGATTGCGAAGGGTGGGTCGAGCGCATGCGCGCCACGGGCCGCGAGTTCGCCGCGTACCGTGTGGACGTCGCTGATTTTGCCTCATGCGAGGCTTGCGCGAAAGCCGTCGAATCCGATACCGGTCCGGTGGACATCCTGATCAATAACGCGGGAATCACGCGCGACGCGACAATGCGCAAGATGACGTCCGAAGACTGGCAATCGGTATTGCGCACGAATCTGGATAGCGTATTCAACATGACCCGGCCGATCTTCGGCGGCATGGTCGCGCGCGGCTGGGGCCGCATCGTCAACATTTCGTCGGTCAATGGCAGCCGTGGGGCGTTTGGACAAGCGAACTACGCGGCGGCGAAGGCCGGCATGCATGGGTTCACCAAGTCGCTGGCGCTGGAGGTCGCCAAGGCCGGGGTGACCGTCAACACGATCTCGCCGGGATATCTCGCCACGAAGATGGTCACGGCGGTCCCGGCCGATGTGCTCGAATCGCGCATCCTTCCGCAAATTCCGGTCGGCCGGTTGGGGCGCCCGGATGAAGTGGCCGCCCTGGTGGCCTTCCTTGCCTCGGAAGACGCGGGTTTCATCACCGGCAGCAACCTTGCCATCAACGGTGGCATGCATATGGAGTGACTTGCAGCGACGCTGCCTACTACTTATTCAGGAGAGTCACGATGTCAAAGGAAACGAATCCGGCACTGACGATGGTCAAGCTCGGCACAGCGAGTGCGCTGGGCGCCTACGGCATTTTGCTGGAAGCTGCGCAACACATGCACCAATTGCAGGCAGAGCGCGATACCGAATTGCTCAAGGCCCATGCGGACGCCGCCAAGTCGCTCGGCGGCGCCAAGGACTTCAATGGGTTGTTGACCGCGCACTTGCAAATGCTCAACGGTCAGCTCGCGCAACAGAACGAATTCTGGCGCGAGTGGCTGGCGGTGTGCGCGAACAATCAACTGCTCTGGACCGAGCATTTGCGCAAGACGGGCGAAGAGCTGCAGCACGGCATGGCCGGTGCGATGACGCTGCCCGATCTGATGGGGGCGGGCACAATGCCAGGAGACGCCGCCAAGGCCGCCGAAGCGCCGTTGCAGAAGTGGTTCCAGGCATTCAACGACGCGACATTGGGCACGATGGACGCGTGGCGACGCTTGTCGACGCAAGCGGCACAGGCCACCGAGGCGGCCGTTTCTCAGCAGTCGCCTCTCAACGGGCGCGTACCGCCCAAGCGCGGCGGCGCTCCGGCTCAACGCTCGAGCACGTAAGCGCCGGGCGCATCGCATAGCGAGTGCGCAGGTGGCCAGGCGGTGGCGACGGATTTGCCGCTGCCTTGGGCGAGCAGCCACGCCTGCCATGCCGGCCACCAGGAGCTTGGCTTGGCGGGCGTGGTGACGAACCATTCGTCGGGATCGCGATACGCCGCGCCTGCCACGCGCGTCGCGACGCGATGGTGACTAGTCGGATGTCCTGGCTCACAGACGACCCCCACGTTGTGCCCGCCCGAGACGAGCGCAAACGTCAGATCGCCGTTGTAGAGCAGATGCATCTTGTAGACGGAGCGCCACGGGGAGATGTGGTCGCGTTCCGTCGCCACCACGAACATCGGCACGCGAATGTCCGATAGCGCGACCGGTAGCCCACCCACCTTCAGTGTTCCCGTCGCCAACGCATTGTTCAGATACAGCTCGCGCAGGCACTGACTGTGCAGCCGCGCGGGTATACGTGTGGTGTCGGCATTCCACACCGTAAAGTCGGTCGTTTGCGCCGGTTTGCCGAGCAGGTAGTCGTGCATGAGCCGCGACCAGATCAGATCGCGCGAATTGAGCAATTGGAACGTCCCCGCGAGTTGCTCACCGCTGATGAATCCCTGGCGCCACATCATCGCTTCGAGATACGCCACCTGGCTGGCGTCGATAAACAATCCCAATTCGCCAGGCTCGCTGAAATCGGATTGCGCGGCCAGCAGCGTCACGCTGGCGAGCAGGTGGTTTCCTGCCTCGCGGCCTTTCGAACGTCCGTCCCCGCCTCGGTGATCGCGACTGATCTCGCTTCCCTCTTCACCGCCGATCGGGTTTCCGCGCGCAAGCGTCGCTGCCGCGATGGCGAGCAGCGTGCCGCCCAGGCAGTAGCCGCAGGCATGAACGGGCACGTTGTCCGTCAGGCGATGCACCTCGCGCAGGGCGGTCAGCAGTCCGGCGTTCAGGTAGTCGTTCAGTCCACGGCCACGAGCCTTCGGCCCGGCGTTATGCCACGACATCATGAAGACGTTATGCCCCTGCGCGACCAAATAACGCACGAGTGAATGCTGCGCTTCCAGATCGAGGATGTAGTACTTCAGCAGCCATGACGGCACGATGAGAATCGGTTCGCGCCACGTCTGCGCCTGCGCCGGAGCGTAGTGCAGCAACTCGAAATACGCGTTGCGATAGACGACCTTGCCGGGCGTCGCGGCAATGTCGTGGCCAACGCAGAACGCTTTGCACGCTTCGGGCCCCGCCCCCGGCGCATGGCCCGCCGCCATGTCGCGCAGGTCGGACCACCAGCGTTGCGCGCCACTGACGAGGTTTTGCCCGTGCGTGTCGCGTACCGCGTTGATGACTTCCGGATTCAGGAACCAGACGTTGCTTGGCGAGAACACATCGAGCCATTGCCTTGCCATGAAGCGCACCACGTCGCGGTGGTGCCGATCGACGCCCGGGATTTCGCCCGTCATCGTGTCCACGAAATCCTGCGTTCGCAGGAAACGTTCACGCCACCAGGCGAACGGGAGTTGATCCCAAAGCGGGTCGCGGAAGCGCCGGTCGGCGACGGAGGGGCCGCCGACCTTCGCCCGATCACTGGCCGTGGGCTTGTCGATGGCGGCGAAAGCCTTGAAGACGTTGAGCTGATGCCCGGGCGCCGTCGCGGCGTGCATGGCCCAGTCGGCCCAGGCGAGCGCGACCGCTGCGGGCGAGACATTGCCGGTAAACCGCGCGGTCGCGGCCATCGCGGCACGGTCCAGGCTGTCGGTAAATGAGGTGGCCAACGACGGAAATGCGATCTCGGGCGTCTCCACTGGCGCAGGTGTGCCTCCCGTCGTGGTAGAGACAGGGCTTGCTACGGCGGCCGGCACCGGGCCCGGGGGCGTCGCACGGCGCGTCGGCGGATTCGCCGCTTTGGGCGTGCCGCGCGAGCGCGATGCGGAGGAAGATTGGGACGATGGGGACGACGGCGATTCGGAGGTCTTGGCAGTGCGAGCGGGCATGGCGGACTCCGTTCTACCTCGCTACGATCATGCGAACGCGCGCGGCGGACGACGAAGCGAGGAGGATGCATTGGGCAACCCCGGTGTCGCGACGTCAATACGTCACGGGGCGTTTCGACAAATATATCGCAGACGCTATGCACGTATCGTGATCTGCGACAAATTGCGCAGGGACGACGACGTCATTCCGTGAGGTGGTTCATCGTGCCGCGGCTGGCGTCGGGGCATCGGGCGAGGCGGCGGGTTTCGCCGGCGCGGGGCGCGAGGGCCGCAGGGTCGACGAGGGCATGGGCTTTCGTGCGCGCCAACTGATGCGACGGAACGGGTGCTCGCGTCCGGACAGCGTGAGCGCGACGTGGGTGATCCAGCGCTGCGTCGGCACGCGCTCGCCGTGCAGCCACATCACAAGCGCGAACAGGCTGGCCGCCATCGGCAGGGTTTTGAGATTGGGGGTGGCGTCGCGACGCGTATGCCAGGCAAAGGCAGCACAGATGGCGAAGCCCACGATACAGCCGGCCACCGTCTCCGAAATCGAGTGCGCAGACAGGGCGACGCGCGACGCCCCGACCGCCACGCTACCCGCCGTGGCGGTGGCCATGCCGAGCACGCGCCACGGCCACGCGAGGTGGCGCACAAGCATCCATGCAACGACGGGGTACACGGTGGCGGCGAGCATCGTATGGCCGCTCACGCCGGTGAAATCGAGTTCGCGCCACCCGAGGCCCCAGCCGAGGAACATGACCTTGGAAGCCGCCACAACAAGCGCACCCGCCGCAAACAGGGCGACCCAGGTGAATGCCATGCGCCACGCACGGGCCGAGAGCAACCAGAGGGTGAGGGCGGCGGCGGCGGGCACCGTCACGGCGGCACCACCGAAATTGGTAATCGTGATCCAGAAGCTAGACATGACTGGCAAATGACGGCCCGAGGGCGGAGGGCTTCGGGCGAAAGCGCTATCTTACGCGCGCGACGCTAGGGAGAACAAATGCCGGTCCGGCATCGCACGGCGGCAAGGCACGGAACGGGGTCTCGCGCCGGGTTAATTCCCAAATGACGGCATTTTGCTGGGACTTGATGGATGGTTTGCGCATTTTCCCGTCAATTGTTGTCGTGATGCCCCGTAGACTGCGTCGTTTTCGAACAGGTTTCTCGAACGATGTCTTTCTCTTCTCCTTCCTCCAAGCGCAGGTGCGCCGCGTTGGACGGCGGCGCGCAAGGCCTGCGGGGGCAAGGCGAAGGCCGCCGTGCCCGCTGGCGCGCGGCGTGCGTCTGGCTGTGCATGGCGGTGCCGGCGGCTGCGATGGCCGAAACTGGCGGCATGGCCGACGCATTACGCCTGCACCCGCGCCTGACCCCGTCGTTTTCCTTCTCGCCGGCGGCACCGACCGCGTCGGCCGACGCATCGTCGCCGCACGCGAACGTGGCATTGCCGCAATCCGTCTGCGGCAAGGTATCGCCGCTGTATGCCACGACCATGACGGTACGGGCGTCGAAGCCTCTCGTCATGCCGGTGACCTATTCGCGCGTTTCGTCGGATTTCGGCACGCGCTCCCACCCGGTGCGGCGCGTGAAGCATCGGCACACCGGCATCGATCTCGTGGCGCCGTCGGGCACGCCGGTGCGCGCGGTGGCGCACGGTGTGGTGAAGTCCATCGGCTTCGAGCGCCGGGGGTTCGGGCGTTACATCGTGATCGCGCATCGGCACGATAGCGAGACGATCTACGCCCACTTGTCCGCCACGGCGCGCGGGCTGCGTGTCGGTGAGACGGTGGCGGCGGGCCACCTCATCGGGGCGGTCGGCAAGACGGGAATGGTCACGGGCCCGCACCTGCATTTCGAACTGCGCCGCCAAGGTGTGCCAGCCGATCCACGCCCGTTGCTGCGCCGCACGGCCAAGATGAGCGAATCGCCGGCGGGCACGGGCAACCCTTGCCTGAGCGTGCTCAATGGCGTGCCGTCGTGGCTTCTCCATGGGGGGGCCGGGGTGGCCACTCGATGGCAGTACTCGCCGCTCTGAGGGGCGCGTCGAGATCGACTTTCCGGGAATAAAGCGGTACGTGCACCGGTATTACGGATATGGGCGCTCTTGCGACTCGTCACGGTGACGGGCGGGGCAGCGCACGTAACGAAGGGAGGTGCGCGATGAGCCATCAAGGGGAAGTCAAGCCGGAGACCGGTTCCGATGCCCGTTCGTTCGACGAGGGCAACCCGTCGCGACGCATGTCGCGTCGCCGGGCGATGACATGTCTTGCGTGGGCGGGCGCGGGTATCCTGTGGACCCTCGACGGGGGCGTGCCGCGCGGCCTGTCGCTGGGGGCGCCGGCTGCGGCGGCCGACAAGGCGGCACGTCATGCACTGTCGTTCGTGCAGATCAGCGACAGCCATATCGGCTTCAACAAGGCGGCCAATCCCGATCCGGCGTCCACGCTGCAACTGGCCATCGATCGAATCCGCGGTGCATCGCAGCGTCCCGCGTTCCTGCTCCACACGGGCGACGTCAGTCATTTGTCGCGCGCCGAGGAATTCGATACCGCGCAGCAGATCGTAAGCAGCGCGGGCCTGGAAACCCACTACGTCCCCGGCGAGCACGACGTGATCGCCGACGACGGACGCGCCTTCTTCGCACGCTTCGCACCCGACAGCCGGGGTGTCGGCTGGTACAGCTTCGATCGACAAGGCGTGCACTTCGTCGCGCTGGTCAACGTGATCGGGCTCAAGGCGGGCGGCATGGGCTATCTGGGCGACACGCAACTCGCCTGGCTCGCGGCGGATCTTAAGGGGCGCTCGCGCAGCACGCCGCTCGTCGTGTTCACCCATATGCCGTTGTGGTCGGTCTATCCCGCCTGGGGCTGGGGGACCGACGACGGCGAACGCGCACTCGCCCTGCTCCGGCCGTTCGGCTCGGTGACGGTGCTTAACGGGCATATCCACCAGGTCCTGCAAAAAGTGGAGGGCAATGTGCGTTTGCAGACAGCCATGTCGACAGCGTATCCGCAGCCCGCACCGGGTGATGGCCCCGGCCCGGGACCGTTGAAGGTCGACGCGTCGCAACTGCGGCAGGCCCTCGGCATTCGTCGCGTCGACTTCACGGCGCTCGACGGAACGCCAATGCTCAGTGACACCTCGTTGGCGTCGTGACGCCCACGGCTTTCGGAGCCCTTCCATGAAATCGTCTCTTCTGAACGCTTGCGGTGCACGGCGTCGCGTATGGCTGCGTGGCGTCGCCGTGGCGTCGGCCGGCATGCTCACGCTCTGTCTGCCGGCGCTCGTGGGCGTCGTCAACGCCGCGGACGCCAATGCCGTCAATATCGACAACTTTGCGTTCTCGCCCGCGACGCTCACCGTCCGCGCGGGCACGCGTGTGACATGGACCAATCACGACGAGGACCCGCATACCGTGACCAGTTCGGACAATCCGCATGCGTTTGCGTCGGGCGCGCTCGATACCAACGGCACGTTCTCATTCATGTTCGACAAACCGGGAACGTATCGCTACTACTGCGCGATTCATCCTCACATGACCGGTGTGATCGTCGTGAAGTAGTCGCGAAATCGTCGTGGCGAAAGGCAGATGTGATTCAATGAGGCCATTGACGTCGTGTTCGCGACGACAGACCAATTCACCCGGGCACCGCGTTGCCCGCACTGGGGAGACTCCGGTGACCGACGCTGAAAAACCCGGCGCGCCTGCGTCGGAACGGTTCGATGCACTGGCCTTGCCGCACCTCGACGCGGCGTACAACCTCGCGCGCTGGCTGTCGGGCAGTGCAAGCGACGCCGACGACATCGTGCAGGAATCCTACTTGCGAGCGTTGCGCTTCTTCGACGGTTTTCGTGGCGACAATGCGCGCGCGTGGCTGCTGGCCATTGTGCGCAATACCTGGCTGACGGAGTGGCGTCGCCGCGCCGATGCGGCGCTCGGCACACCGTTCGACGAGGCCAGGCACGGCCTGCAGGATGACGCCCGTCTGCCCGGTTGGGATGACGCAACGCCCGGCGACCCTGAGCGTCTTGCCGTGCAACGTGACGAGTGCGCGCTTGTGCGCGGAGCGCTGGCCTCGTTGCCGGTGGTGTTTCGCGAGGTGCTGGTGTTGCGTGAGATGGAGGATCTGAGCTACCGCGAGATCGAGACGATCGTCGGGGTGCCGGCGGGCACGGTGATGTCGCGTCTGGCGCGCGCCAGGCAGATGCTGGCCGCTGCCGTGCTCGATGCACAGGCCGCCACGCGCACGAGCGCCAAGACCACGCCGTGCGCGCCGTCGGCGCAGGTCGCACGTCTGACACGTTTGCCGGTTGACGGCACCACGCGGGGAGGACCCGATGAACAAGCCTGACGACCCCAACGATACGACGCCGGGGACGAGCGCCGGCGAAACCCCTGTCGTCGGCGAAGCCACTACGCTCGGCAAGCTGTTGCGCGACGGTTCGTTGCGCCATGCTGCCCCGCAGACGTTACGCGAACGCCTGCGCGACGACATGGCGCTCGCCGAACGTCAAGTGCGCCTGACGTCGGCGCCCGCCACGGCAGTGCCTGCGCAGGATGCGAAGCCTGGGGGCGATCCGACGAATCCGGCCCATCCGGCGTCGCCGCCGAAGCCCTCACACGTGAATCGACCGGCCGAGCTGGCGTGGGGGCCGAGCCTTGCCCCTTGGTTGTTCGGCGGTGCCGGCGGCGCGATTCTCGGCGGACTCGCGGTCGCGATGGCGTTGCTGGTGGCGCGTCCGCCCGCGACGCCGCAGGGGATTGAGGAACCGGCTGTCATGGGCCTGCAACCGCAGGAGATCGTGGCGAGCCATGTGCGTGCATTGCTGTCGCAACATCCGATCGACGTGGTCTCGACCGATCAGCACACCGTCAAGCCGTGGTTCAACGGACGCATCGATTACGCGCCGCCCGTCACCGATCTGTCGGCCAAGGGGTTCCCGCTGGAAGGCGGACGCGTCGACTACGTGGGTGGACGCACGGTGGCCGTGCTCGTCTACCGTACGGACAAGCATCCGATCGATGTCTACGTGTTTCCGGCGCGTGACATGGGTGCGGCGGCGCCGACGATCACGGGGTCCGATGGCTATGCCATTGCGCGCTGGCGGCGCGGCGGCATGACGTATTGGGCGATCACCGATGCCGAGCCGTCGCACCTGCGTGTGTTTGTCGAGGCATTGCAGGCGGCGACCTGATATCGTAAGGCGCTTGCCCCATCCCCCATGGAGAGCGTCATGTCGAATGCCCCGGTGAATCCTGCGTGGCAGGCCGAACAATACGTCAAGTTCGAAGACGAGCGCACGCGTCCCGTGCGCGATCTCGTCGCCGCCATTCCGCCGCTTGCGGGGCGCGGAGTGGCACGCGTGGTCGATATCGGCTGCGGCCCCGGCAACTCTACCGAAGTGCTCGCCGCTCGTTACCCTCACGCTGACGTGCTCGGGCTCGATAGTTCGCAGGACATGGTCGATGCGGCGCGTGCGCGACTGCCGCAATGCCGCTTTGACGTGGCCGATATCGCGACCTGGGCCGATGGCCCGTTCGACGTGATTCTCGCCAACGCGGTGTTGCAATGGTTGCCGGATCACGAGACGCTGTATCCGCGTCTGGTCGATTGTCTTGCGCCCGGCGGTTCGCTGGCCGTGCAGACGCCCGACAATCTCGACGAGCCCGCGCACCGGCTGATGCGGGAAGTGGCGGCCGATCCGCGTTGGGCCGCAACGCTCAAAGGGGTGGAGCGCACGGCACGCCATGGCGCGACGTTCTACTACCCGCTGCTGCGCGCGCTGTGTTCGCGCGTCGACATCTGGCGCACCACGTACTACCACCCGCTCGCGGGCGGGGCACCGGCCGTCGTGGAGTGGTTCAAGGGCAGCGCGTTGCGGCCGTTCCTCGCGAAGCTCGACAACGCATCGCGAGAGGCGTTTCTGGCGCGCTATACCGACGCGATTGCCAGCGCGTATCCGGCGCTGGCCGACGGTACGGTATTGCTGCCGTTTCCACGCCTGTTCGTGGTGGCGACGCGATGATGGACGGGATAGGGCAGGATCGCCGTGCACCGAGGACTCAAGCAGGCAAGGTGCGCGCCCGGCAAACTGCCTGACGCCGGGTGTAAAGTAGTGCACATGAATCTACTGTCCCCGCCGATTCAGCCGTTTCGCAACGCCCCTCACTACTGGCGCTCGTCGCTGGTCCCCGGTGGCGATATGGTCACCGCTGAGTACAACGACCACACCTTCGCACCGCATTGGCACGATGCATATACGTTCGCCTGCATCGTGGAAGGGGCCGAGCGCTATGCCTACCGGGGCGGCGAGCATGTGGCGGACGCCGGATCCGTGGCCGTCATTCACCCAGGCGAAGTGCATACCGGCGCGCGCGAAACCGATTTCGGGTGGCGCTATCGCGTGTTTTACCTGCCGGTCGGCTTCGTGCAAGGCGTACAGCGTCAGGTGACGCGTCCGTTGGCGGGGCTGACGATGCCGGGCGACGCGCATCCCTGGTTTGGCGAGCAGGTCATCCGCGACCCGCAGGCGATGCATCGACTGACGGCGGCGCATCGTCTACTTCAGGCTGGCGCCGACCCGTTGCTGGCGGAAAGTGTACTGATCGAGGCCGTGTCGTTCATGCTGGCGCGCCATGCGCGGGCGCGGGTGCCGGATACGCCGGCATATCGCGATGCGGTGCGGGTCGAGACCATGAAGGCGCGGCTCTCGGCCGATCTCACCGAGCCATTGTCGCTGACGGCTCTGGCCGAGGCGGTCGACCTGTCGCCGTTTCACGCCGCGCGACTGTTCTCGCGCGAGACGGGCCTGGCGCCGCATGCCTGGCGCAATCAGTTGCGTCTGGTGCGTGCCTTGCCCGCGTTGCGCGCCGGCGCGTCGGCGACCGACGTGGCCGTCGCGCAAGGCTTCAACGATCTGTCCCACTTCACTCGCTACTTCCGGCGTGCGTTCGGTGTGTCGCCTGGGAAGTGGAGCGCCAGGCGAGCGGAGGCCACGTTGACGAGCAGCCCGATCGCCATCGCGACACCGCCCACCATGAACAGCAGCGAATAGTTGCCCGACGTCGCGGCGAACACAAACGATAGTCCGTAGGCGGCACCTGCCTGCAACGTCGCGAAACTGGTCGTGGCGGTACTCCACGCGGCTTTTTGTCCGGCAGGATGATGGGCGAGTAGTTCGTTCACGCGTCCGAGCACCAGCGGCACGATGCCCGGGGTGAAGGCGCCCATGACCACGCTGGACACCATCAGAGCGGGCAGGCCGAGGCCGAGCACCGGCAGCAGCACCGCACAGAACTGCGCGACGTAAGCGACACGCAAGGCCCTTGCAAAGCCGATCCGGTCGGCGAGGTGCCCGGCGAAAAGCGGACCGACGATCGCCCCCAGTCCGTACAGCACCCAATAGTTCGCGCCGGCGTCGAGTCCCTTACCCAGCCCGCGGGCGACATAGTCGACGAGAAAAATCATGTGCGGCACCAGTGCGACGGCGTTTAGTGCGTACTCGATATAGAGCGAGCGCAGCGCCACCGGACTGACGTGTGGGCGCCTGATGGGAGCGGGGGTGCTGGCGGCCGTTGCCGTCGGCGTGCCGTCGGGCCAACCGCGCCACGCTACCGCCGTGAGCACGAGCGAAAGCACGCCGAGGCCGCTCCACGTCTGGGCAAGGCCGTCGCGCAACAGGAGCGGCACGAGCGTGCCCGACGCGGCGATGCCCAGCCCGAGGCCGGCGAAGATTGCGCCGCTCACGATGCCGCGCCGCGAGGGGGGCACGTGCGCCAGCACCGACGGTGCTGCCGTGACCATCAATACGCCGCCCGCAAACCCCGAGGCGAAGCGCCATCCGAAGAACCAGACGAACGAGATGGGCCAGGCGCAGGCGAAGAAAGCGAAGACGGCGACCAGCATCATCGTGCGCACGAGTCTCACGCTCGACACATGCCGGGCAAGCACGCGTGCCCCCAAGGCGCCGGCCAGGTAGCCGCCGAGATTGGCCGCGCCAAGATAGGCAGCAGTCGTGGGTGCGAACCAGTGCGCACCGATGATCGCGGGCAGAAGCGCCGTGTAGGCGAAGCGGGCAAAGCCGATGCCGACAAGACTGGCGCAGGCGGCCGACAGCGTGGCGCGCCAGGCGTTGAACGCGGCGGTTGTGGGGCGGCCAAGGGCGGCGTGGGACATGAGGATTCCGGAAGCACCGGCTTCGCCCCGGCGTGGGTCGGTGCGAGGTTTGACGGCAATGCCCTCAGTCTAGGAGGTGGCCGCGCGCAGGGGAACGGCTATGTCTCGGAAGTCATTCTTCCGCACGGCGTAACAATGTCGCGGCGGCAGGACGCCGCTTCATCGGCACTGCCCATCCCTTATGCCTGGCTCGCCAGCTTGTGTACGCGTGCGAAATGTTTGCGCAGACGCGGTACCGCGAAGTCGACGAAGGCGCGCACCTTGGGCACGGCCAACCGTCCTTGCGGTGTGATGACGTGAACCGGCATGGGCGGGTGTTCGTAGTCCTGCAAGACGATGCGCAGCGTGCCGTGCGCCATTTCGTCGACGATGTGATACGTCAACATTCGCGCCACGCCGCGTCCTGCGACGACCGAGGCAATCGCGGCCCGGATCGAATTGACGACCAGCCGCGGGGTGAACTGTACGATCTGCGGTACTGAACCGCGTCCTGTGGCGGGGAAGCGCCACGAGTCGATGCCGAAGTACGTCATGGACACGATTTGCTGCTTCGACAGATCCGCGGGGGACCCGATAGGATCGTGGGTCGCCAGATAAGCGGGCGAGGCGGCAATGATTCTTCGAACCTCGCCCACGTGCGTGGCCACGAGCGAGGAGTCGGGCAGGTGGGCGACGCGCATTGCGACATCGATGCCCTCGTCGATCAGGCTCACGGGCAGGTCGCTCAACTGCAGGCGGACGACGACTTCCGGATAGCGTTCGATGAAGGCGTCCACGATCTCGCGCATGAACGTTTCGCCGGCGGCGAGCGGCGCGGAGACGGTGAGCAGGCCGCGTGGGGCCGAGCGTTCCCCGGCGGCGATCACATCGGCTTCGTCCAGATCGAGCAGGATGCGCCGACATGCAGCGGCATA
Source organism: Pandoraea sp. XJJ-1 (assembly GCF_026802345.1). Lineage (NCBI taxonomy): Bacteria > Pseudomonadati > Pseudomonadota > Betaproteobacteria > Burkholderiales > Burkholderiaceae > Pandoraea > Pandoraea sp. XJJ-1. Next base: position 2,748,013 of record NZ_CP113827.1, on the reverse strand, counting down.
GCGCTCGCCTGCAACGCTCAGCTTGACCGAGCGCGTCGTGCGATGGAGCAGCGCCGTGCCGGTATGCGCCTCGAGGTAGCCGATGGCGCGACTTACCGCCGCGGCAGAGCGCCCCAGGCGCCGGGCTGCACCGGCGAGGCTTCCTTCGTCGACGATCGCGACGAAGACTTTCATGGCATCGATTCGGTCCATGAGGGATGAAAGAGAGGGAGAGGGTGCAGAGTCGATTCCGGATCGGCCGAAGGACAAGATTACCCTTAAACCCGGCGTTGCGGCGACAATGGCGAGCGGACGTCCCGCCGGAGCCAGTCCCTATGCTGACGGTTCACCATTTGAACAACTCGCGCTCGCAGCGCGTGCTGTGGATGCTCGAAGAGCTGGGCATTCCCTACGACCTGCGTCGATATACGCGCGACCCGAAGACGATGCTCGCTCCACCGGCACTGCGCGAGGTGCATCCGCTCGGCAAGTCGCCGGTCGTGACCGACGGTGAACTGACGCTCGCCGAGTCGGGCGCCATCATCGAATATCTCGCCGATCGCGACGAACTCGGGCGACTCGCCCCGCCGCGAGGCACACCGGAGCGGCTGCGTTGGACCTACTGGTTGCACTACGCCGAGGGGTCGGCCATGCCGCCTTTGCTGCTCAAGCTCGTCGCCCTGCGCATCGCGAGCGCGCCCATGCCGTTCTTCGCTCGCCCCATTGCCCGCAAGATCAGCGACACGCTGCAGTCGAGCTTCGTCGATCCGCAACTGCGCCTGCACTTCGACTACGTGAACGACGCGCTCACGAAGACCGGTTGGTTCGTCGGCGATCGCTTCAGCGCAGCGGACATCCAAATGAGTTTCCCGCTCGAAGCCGCGAGCGCGCGCGGCAACGCGCAGGGGCGCTGGCCTGCGATCGCCGATTTTCTGCAACGCATTCATGCGCGTGATGCGTATCAACGCGCCCTGGCCCGTGGCGGCCCTTATCAGTTGCCAGGCTGACAGGCGTCGTTTGCGCCGTTTTGGTGCGGATATCCCCCGATGGCTGCCCGTCTGAACGGCACAGACGGAAGATTCGGCGAATTCGTCGCGCATAGGCTCAAGTTTCGTCAATTGCACTCGTTATATCTCCACAGAGGTACAGAGAGAGGCACTGGCCTGCCTGGCTTGCCGGCGGCAGGCCGAAGTCACGACTACACCGCAGGACGAATCGCTTAACGCGCGCAAGGCAATGTTCAAGAACCTCAGTATCAGCAAGCGGCTCGCCGCCGCCTTTTCCGTCAATGTATTCATGCTGTTGGTCGTGGCGGTGGTGGCCGTGACGAAAATGGCGACGATGGATACGAATACCCAGCTCATCGTCTCCGACCTGAACAACAAGATTCTTGAATTTCATGGCCTGAAGGATCGCGCGGCGCACGTTGCCGTACTCCTGCGCGATATCGTGATGTCCGAAGACAACACGCAACTCGATGCCCGTCTGGCCAAGATCGACGAGATGCGCCAGATCAACAACAAGAGCATCGCGGGCATGGCGACGATCTTTTATACCGACAAGGGCAAGGCGCTCTACCGCACGCTGGCCGACACGAACGCGGACTATGGAAAGCAGCTCGACGCGGTCGTGGCGCTGGTTCGCAGCGGCAACTTTGCGCAAGCCAAGACCGAACTGATGGGGCCGCTGCAGAAGGCGCAGGTGGCGTATTTCGCCCCCCTCGACGGTCTGATGGAGGTCGGTAAGGTGGTCAGCGCGAAGGAAGCCGCCGATGCGACCGCCGCGTATGGATCCGCACGCCTGTGGCTGCTCGCCACAATGCTGGCGTCGGTCGTGCTCTCCGTGGTGTCGGCGGTGGCGATTACGCGCTCGGTCACGCGCCCGGTGCGTGCGGCGGTGGCGGGGGCCTCGGCGCTCGCGCGTGGCGACCTGACGCATCGTGTCAATGCCGAGCGTGCCGACGAAATCGGCCAGATGGCGAGTGCGCTCGACACAGCCGTCGAACAACTGGGCCATCTCGTGCGCAATATTCAGGGTGCGTCGGGGGCGATCGACAACGCGGCACGCGAAATTGCGCAGGGCAACACCGACCTTTCGCAACGCACCGAAGAGCAAGCGGCCTCGCTAGAAGAGACGGCAGCGTCGATGGAAGAGTTGACATCGACCGTGCGTCAGAACGTCGAACATGCGATGGAGGCGCGGCGCCTGTCGCACGAAGCGACCGGGGTGGCGGACGCCGGGGCGCAGAGCGTGCGTGCCGTCGTCGAGACGATGCAGGCAATGGCCAGCGCGTCGGCGCGCATGAGCGACATGATCAAGGCCATCGAAGGCATTGCTTTCCAGACCAATATTCTCGCGCTCAATGCGGCCGTGGAAGCGGCACGCGCCGGCGAACAGGGACGCGGCTTTGCCGTGGTGGCCGGCGAGGTGCGCACGCTCGCCCAGCGCTCCGCAGGCACGGCCAAGGACATTCGCGAATTGATCGCGGCATCGGTGCAGCAGGTCGAAGACGGCACGTCGCGCGTGGAAGTCGCGGGTCGTACCATGGACCAGATCGTCGTGTCGGTGCGACGCGTGAGCGAGCTGATCGCCGAGATCGCCGCCGCGAGCGACGACCAGGCGCGCGGCATCGAGCAGGTGGGGCAGGCTGTCACGCAGATGGATCAGGTCACGCAGCAGAACGCCGCCCTCGTGGAACAGGCGGCGGCTGCGGCGGACCACCTGCGTCAGCAGGCCGCCGACCTGGTCAACGAGACCGCGAAGTTCCGCGTGGAAAGCGACGGCAGCGCGCGCCTGGGCATTACGCCGCGTGTGCCGGCATTGGCGTTGACCGGCGCTTTGTCGTCCCGCGGCGAGCGCGGCACGACGGCGCAAGGACGACAGCGCGCGGCGGCCTGACGTCCACTGTTCCACACCCCTCGTCTTCTATCTCGCCTCAGGCGGCATTGACCGCCTTCGCGCCCAACGCGGCGTCGATGGCGGCAACGGCCGCGACCAACTGCTGTGTCAGGGCAGGTGACGCGCTCGTCATCGGCGCGCGCAGTACATCGGCCATTAGACCCTCATGTGCAAGCCAGGCCTTCACGGGGCCGGGATTCGCCTCGGCAAACATGAGCTGCATCATCGGCATGAGCGCATGGAACAGCACGCGCGCGACATCGAGCTGCTGCGCTTGCACCGCGCGATACAAGGCCACGAAATGCGCCGGCCGGCAGTGCGACGTCGCAATGATCGCGCCATGGCCGCCCATCGCGAGCGTGGACAGCAATTGAGCGTCCTCACCTGCCAGCACCGATAGGCGCGCGTCGGCGATGAGTGCCTGCGTGGTGTGCGCGTTGCCCGCGCAATCCTTGATGCCGCGAATGTTGTCGTGACCCGCAAGCGTGAGCAGTGTCTCCAGCGTCAGGGGGGTACCCGTGCGATACGGAATGTCGTACAGCACCACCGGCGCACGCGAACGATCCGCCAGCGTCCGAAACCAGTGGACGAGCCCGGCCTGTGCGGGCCGGATGTAATACGGCGCCGGCGTTAGCACGCCCGCCAGGGGCAGGGCGTTAAAGGCGTCCAGGCGCGCCAGCGCGTGACCCAGGTGATTGCCGGCGAGCCCGGCGATCACCGGCAGGTCGCCGACCTCGGTCAGCACGGTGTCGAGCACGGCAAGCTGTTCGGCGTCGTCAAGGGCTGCCGCTTCACCCGTCGTACCACACACGACAAGGCCGGCGATGCCCGAGCGACGATAGTGCGCGACCAGTCGACGTAATGCCGCGTGATCGACCGGTGTGTCGGCGCCATCTCTGGCGAAAGGCGTGACGAGCGGCACCCAAATACCGCGAAAGAGTGGGGCGCGAGAGGAAGCGAGCGATTGGGGTTGGGACTGTGCGGCTTGCATAAGTGTCTCCCTGGACGTTACGTGCGAAACGAACGTACGTTGACCGGTAAGAAAACCGTTCAGCAGGACGACGGGCAATGGCAGGCGCGTGGGAAACTTCGAGGCAGGCGCGCCGGGTGAGGCAGGGCGGCGCGAGGTGAGGACTGCCGGGTCCACGTGGCTGTTCCGTCGCTCAACTGACGGAACAGCACGCCCCGGTCAGTTGAGCGACTGTTTTTTGCTTTTGACGAACGCACCCCGCTGTCCCATCGGGACAACGCGCAACCGCGGCGAGCAGGGGATTCGGAAATTCGTCATGGGCAGACTCTATCCGCTGTACGCAAGTGGCGTCAAGTGCATCGATCCGCGATGGCGCCGCAATGCGCGAGGGTCATGTCGATGTCGATCACGCCGGCATCTGCGCGGCGCGATTTAAAACGCCTTTTAATTCTTCGTTTAATCCATTCAATCGAAAATCGACGTTCGGTTAACGCCGGATTGCGGTGACCGCCCCGTGGTGCGACCGCCACGGGCGCACGTTCCCGGTTGCCAATTTGAATCCGTCAAGTGACAATCGCACTCACACCCCGGAAACGCAAAACAATAATGGGCACACTGGGGCGGGGAAAACTGAAAAGTATTGAGACAAGATGGCAGCCAAAGTCGTGAAGTATTCGCGTGACGGGGTGACGTATTACGAAATTCGAGGCCCCTTGCCCGACGGTACCCGATATGAGGACCGGGTGGGATTCAGCGAGCGCGAGTTGGCATTCCGGCGTCTCGTTGCGGCGAGAATCAAGCTGCTGCGAAGTGAATACGAGACCGCGTGCCGGAACGTGCGGGCGCAATGCGCGGCAAATATCGCAGCGCCGGGGTGGCTGAAGCAACTGATTTTTTGAGGAGCGCGGGATCGTAGTGCGGCGGGGAAGCGATCGCAAGTTTTGCGTCGTCAAGGTGACGAAATATTCACATATTGAGATTGCCTTATACTGCGCGGAGCCTTCGTGTCCGTTCGAGATACATGGAATTTGTAACAAAAGACGTCTTGGCAAGCTGTATGGCGTTGCTGCTCGACGCTGTGTTTCTTGTCGACAAGGCTGGCGCTCTCGTCTATGTGAGTCCGGCCTGCGAGCGCATTCTCGGGTACACCCCGGAAGAATTGCTGGGGCGCTCGATGATCGATTTCGTCGTGAAGGAAGATCGCGAGCGCACGATTGAAGAATCGAAGTTCGTGATGGCGGGACTTCCCCGGATCGGGTTCGAAAATCGGTATGTACACAAGGACGGTCATTACGTCCACATCATGTGGTCCGCCCGCTGGTCCGAAGACCACGAACTGCGCATTGGCGTGGCGCGCGACGTGTCGGCCAAGAAGCAGGCCGAAGCGCTGCAGCGCGCCACGTACTCGATATCCGAAGCAGCCCACGACGCCGCCGATATTCGCTCCCTGTGCAAGGCCGTCCACGACACGCTGGCCACACTGTTTCCGATCGAAGCCATTGTCGTGGCGACCTGTGACGCGGCACTGATGACGTGGGAGAAGGCGTATCAGTATCGCGACAGCGCCGACATCCCCTTGCTCGACTGGCCGCAGGCGCGGGGCCTCTCGGCGCAGGCTGCGCAAGCGCAACAATCGCTGTGGCACCTGATCGAAGCGGCCCCTATCGACGGCGCGGGGCAATCGATCCCCCACCTATGTACCGAACCGTTCGCGCCAGACGCGCTCGCCAGGCCCGGCGCACAGGCGTTGGTGATTTTGCCGATGCACACGGCGCGCCGTGCCGTGGGCACACTCATGCTCTACGGCCCGGCCAGCGCGCTGCGGGCGGAGGCTGCCCAGCGGCTGCTGGCGTTCGTCTGCGACCAGACCGCGTTGGCCATCGAGCGAAAGCAACTGATCGACGACCTCTACAAAGCGGCGCGATTCGATGAGCTGACCGGACTGCCGAACCGCCGCACGTTTGGCGAATTCGCGAGCGAGGCCGTGCGCCGCGCACAGCGCACCAACGGGAAGCTGGCGCTCCTGTTCGCCGATATCGACGGGTTCAAGGGGGTCAACGACAGCCTGGGGCACGCGGTCGGCGACTTGTTGCTCAAGGAGATTGGTCAGCGTATGAAGGCCGGGGTTACGGGAAGCGGCTTCGTGGCGCGTCACTCGGGAGACGAGTTCGTCGCCATTGTCCAGGATGCGGAGGTCGTCGAGCGAATCGACGTCGCAGTCACGCGTCTGCGCGCCGAGATCGAGCAGGTCATCTCCGTCAATGATGCCAGCTTGAGCGTGCGCGTAAGCGTTGGGGTGGCGGTGTTCCCCGACGACGGCGAATCGATGAGCGAACTCATCCGCGTGGCCGATCAGCGTATGTATGCCAACAAGTCCGCGCGCAAATCCGGTGGGGCCAGTTTCTTGCAGCAGTTGATCTGACGCCTGACTGACCCGCACGCCGGGGCATTCATCCCAGCGTCTGCGTTGGCCAGATCATTTCGATTTCGATGGCAATCGAGCGGGCGAGGCCGTCGAGATCCGGAAACAGCGATGCGTTCGTGACGTTCATCCGATAAAGCCATTTCATTGCGTCCGCGCGTAGCGCCAACGGCAGCACGATCTTGCGCAGCAGCGGTTCGTCGCTCTCATAGCCGTCGAGAATGCGGTGCATCGGCCGGTCGATCACGCCGGGTACCACGAATGTGCCGGATTGTGCGATCAGTCGACCGTCCATTTCTTCCGGCTCGCCGAACCAGACCACCTCGTTGTCATTGCCGAGGAAGTACTTCTCCATGTTCCCCTTGACGCGCGGATCGATCGTATCGCGGGTGAGCCACGGTGCATGACGCGGGCGAGCACGGTCGTCGTACAGTGCGGGGGTGTTGAGCGCGAAAATGGCCGAATCGCTCGTGGCGCGCTCCAGTGCAAAGAACGCGGCGACAAAGGGCGATTTCGTGAAGTCGAGCAAACGGGTCGGGGCACCATGGTGCTGCATCAGCCCAAGGCAGCGAAGATCGTCGTGCAGCAAGTCGGGCCAGGGCACATGGTTGTGCGCCTTGCGCCGGAAGATGCGGATGGCGCGTGCCTCACGGCTGCGCCACTGTTCCTTGTCCGCCACATAGGCGTGCAGGTACCGCGAGAGCGAGCTTTGCAGATGCCAGCGTGCGTCCTGCTGCCCGCGAAAGGCCCAGCCTTCGAAGCGGGAGGACAGTTCCATGAAATCCTTCCAGCTTTCGACGACGGTGGTGTCCATAGTGAGCGAAATCCTTGAGTTGGCGTGCGGCGCCGACGTGCCGCTGATCGAGCGCGTCACGACAGCGCGAGCGATGCATGGCGTCGGCCACTATAGTACGGCGTCTGTGACACCTCAAGCGCGCGACATGCGAATGCGTCTTTCACCCGTTGGGGGACCGCTCACGCGGCGCGGGCAGGCGACAGATCGCGCGTGAGCGCCGAGAGTGCGGCGTCGGGCGTGATGTCCGACGTATCGAGCGTAACGTCGGCTAGCCGGTAGAGCGACTCGCGCGCATCGAGCATGCGATGGATGTGATCGAGCGCCTCGTTGCGAAGCGCCTCGGTGGCAATGCGCGCGTCGTTTTGCTGCATCACGCGCTGGAAGTGAATTTCTGGGCGGGCGCGCAGCCACACCGTGCGAAATGCGCGGAGCACGCGCTCGTAGGTGGGCGCTTCCGAGACAATCCCGCCGCCGGTGGCGAGCACGACATGGTCGTGCTCCGCAATGATCCGCTCGATGCACTGCCGTTCGATGCGCCGCATCGCGGCCTGTCCGTAAAGCGTGATGACTTCACCGATGGCGATGCCCGCCTCGCGCTCGACCTCCTTGTCCAGCTCGACGAAGGGCGCGCCGATGGCCTGTGCCAACGCCGGACCAAGCGTTGACTTGCCCGCGCCGCGCAAGCCGATGAGGGCAATGCGCTGCCCCGTGCGGCGCGCGTCTGCCGCGCCCGGCACGACAATCTGCCGACGCAGGCGTGCGAGCGTTTCCAGCGGTTGCTGACGGAGATACTCGACGAGGATGAGCAGATCGCCATCGTAAGCGGTGCGCTCGGCCACGAGCGCCTCCACGCGCACGTTCAGCGCATCGGCAAGCTTGTGCAGGACGGCCAGCGAGACGTTGCCGGTGCCGGCTTCCACGCGAGCGAGATAGGGGAGGGACACCCCCGATTGCATGGCGAGCTGCTTGCGCGTCATGCCCCGCTGCGCGCGCAACGTGCGTACCTGCCGAGCCAACGACGCCAAAGGCGACGATGCCCCTGCCTCGGCGTCATCGGCCGGATCTAGGGTGGGGTGGTCGGCGGGCGGTTTCGGCATCGGGCAGACAGGGAATGCAAGGCTTGCGCATAAATATACTATGAGATACCCGCCGTGTGTCCTACGTTATCCGGACTCGTCGCCAGAATGTCCGCATGACGTGCATTAAATTGCCTGAAAACGTATTTATCCCTGTTAACCCTGAACTGCATTGCACCATCCGCGCAAAGCGGAAAATATCTTATAAGATACTTTTCATCTTTTGGAGCGACTGCAGACAATGACTTATCCCCACTTGCGCGTGCGCGTCGACGACGGCATCGCTTTCGTGACACTGGATCGCGCAGACAAGCGCAATGCGCTCAACGATGCTGCCATCGACTCGCTCGACGCCGCATTTCGCGATTTCAACGACAGCGTACGCGCCGTTGTGCTGAACGGCGCGGGAGAGCACTTCTGCGCCGGGCTGGATCTGTCGGAGAACAGTGCGCGGGACCCCATCGACGTGCTGCGGGTTTCGCAACGCTGGCACAAGGTGTTCCACGAGATCCAATTCAGCGGTCGCCCCGTGGTGGCGGTGCTTCACGGCGCCGTGATCGGCGGGGGGTTGGAACTTGCGCTTGCCGCGCATGTGCGCGTCATCGAGCGAAGCGCATTCTTTCAGTTGCCCGAAGGCAAGCGCGGCCTCTTCGTGGGCGGCGGCGCGTCGGTACGTGTGGCGCGCATTCTCGGGCCGGACCGCATGACGGAAATGATGCTCACGGGCCGCCGTTACGATGCCGTCGACGGTGAACGCCTGGGCCTGGGCCATTATTTGACGGAAGCGGGCGAGGGACTGGCGCTCGCGACGCAACTGGCCCACGAGACGGCGGCCAATAGCCCACTGTCGAACTGGGCGACGATTCACGCGCTCTCGCGCATTCACGATATGTCCATGGCCGACGGGTTGTTTACCGAGTCGGTCACGAGCGCGTTGATGCTCGCGACGCCGGACGCACGCGAACGCATGGAACGCTTTTTGGGCCGGGTGGCACGTTAGTCGTTCCACCCCCCTCCCTATGGAGACGAATGTGAAATACGACAACATCGAACAGATCGCCGTCATCGGCACGGGTGTCATCGGTGCCAGTTGGGCGGCTTACTTCCTGGCGCGCGGTCTGCGCGTGAGTGCCTGGGATCCGGCGCCGGGCGCCCGCGAGCGCTTGCGTGAGGCAATCGATGCGCATTGGCCCACGCTGATCCGGATCGGCCTCACGGCGGGTGCCTCGCGCGACGCGCTGACGTTCCACGACACGCTCGACGCCGCGCTCGCCGGCGCCGACTTCGTGCAGGAGAGCGGTCCCGAGCGCGAGGACCTCAAGCAAGATCTTTTTCGCAAGATGGACGCTGCCTTGCCATCGTCCGTCGTCATCGCATCGAGTTCTTCTGGACTACTGATGAGCCGTGTGCAGTCGGTCTGCACGCATCCTGAGCGCGTGGTGCTGGGGCATCCGTTCAATCCGCCGCATCTGATTCCGCTGGTCGAAGTCATTGGCGGCGAGCGGACGTCGCAGGCCGCCATCGAGACCGCCATGCAGTTCTACCGCGCCATCGGCAAACGCGCGATCCATGTGAAGAAGGAGGTCAAGGGGCACATCGCGAATCGGCTGCAGGCGGCGCTTTGGCGGGAGGCGATTCATCTGGTCGACACCGGCGTGGCTTCGGTGGCCGACATCGATGACGCGATCGCCTACGGTCCGGGCTTGCGCTGGGCGGCCTTCGGTCCGTTCGTTAACCTGCAGTTGTCGGGCGGTGCGGGCGGTATCGCCCACATGCTGGAGCATCTCGGCCCGCCGATCGAATCGTGGTGGGCGGATCTCGGTGAGCCAGTGTTGACGGACGACCTCAAGGCGCGCATCGCCGCTGGCGTCGACGCCGAACTGGCCGGCCGCGGCAATGCGCAACTCGAAGCACAGCGCGATGCGGTCATTCTCGGCATTCTCGCGGGCAAGGCTTAGTCGACGCGGGCGCGGGCATCCTCGGACACACCGCCCGCGCCCCAAATTCAACGATCTATCCATTCGACGCCCCGCATTCCGGGACGCAAGGACATTGGCATGAGCAAACCGAAAGTCATCGTGACCATCGCGCCGACGGGCGGCATGGCGTACAAATCGCAGAACCCCCACCTGCCCACGCAGCCCGACGAGATCGCGCGCGACGTCTACGACTGCTACAACGCGGGCGCGAGCGTCGTGGCGATCCATGCGCGCCGTCCCGGCGATGATGGCGCCACGTGCAACCCGGCCATCTACCGCGACATCAACCGCCGCATTCGCGACAAATGCGACATCGTGATCAACAACTCGACGGGCGGCGGTGTGCACGGCGACATGATCGGCCAGGCCGACAATGGCTACTGGGAAATTCTCTGGGAAGAGCGGTTGAAGGGCATGGATGCCGGTGCCGAGATGTGCACGCTCGACGCCACCACGATCATCGCGAGCTTCGGTGGCCGGGAACTGCTCATGCATACGTCGCCGGAGCGCTCGAAACATCTCGCCATCGAGATGAAGAAGCGCGGCATCAAGCCCGAATGGGAGGTTTTCAGCCCGACGCACATCGTGCAGGACCTCGCTACCCTCACTGCTGCGGGCTTCGACGACGAACCGTTCTTTGTCAATCTGGTGCTCGGTGTGCACCGGGGATTTCAGAATGCCATGCCATACACGCCGCGCGTGTTGCAGTCGATGGTTGATCTGCTGCCCAAGGGAAGCATTTTCTGCGTGAGCGGCATTGGTCCCGCGCAACTGCCGTCGGCCATGAACTCGCTGCTGCTGGGCGGGCACGTCCGCGTCGGTCTGGAAGACAACCTGTATTACGAACAGGGGGTGCCGGCAACGAACCAGCAACTGACCGAGCGCGTGGTGCGGCTCGTGCGCGAGATGGGTTACGAGCCGGCGACACCGGCCGAAGCCCGCGACATCATGGGCCTACCTCGCAATCGCGAAGTGCTGCCGGAGTTCGCGGTGCGTTGATTCCGGCGCCGGCGCGGCATGGGGCATGGCCCCAAATACAAAAAGACAAGGAGACATGTCACATGGCGGCAAAGAGGTTCACTCACCGTTTTGCATTCTCGCGCGCCGCGCTTGGCGCAATGGCCTTCTGTGCGGCGGCGCTGTGCGTCGCGCCGCCCGCAGGCGCACAACCGCCCGGCGTCACTATCGGTGTGACGCTTTCGTCCACGGGGCCTGGCGCATCGCTTGGCATTCCGGAGAAGCAGGCCATCGGCATGCTCCCGCCCACGCTCGGAGGCGTGCCCGCGCGTTATATCGTGCTCGACGACGCGACCGACCCGACCACGGCAACCAAGAACGCGCGCCGCATGGCGACGGAGGACAAGGTCGACGCCATCATCGGCTCATCGACGACGCCGGCATGTCTGGCGGTGGCGGCGGTCGCGGCCGATACGCGCACACCGCAGTTGGGGCTCTGCCCGTTCGTGCCGAGTGCGACGCAGATGCGCTACGTCTTCTCGCTGCCGCAGTCGGTCGCCGTCATGGCGGATGCGGTGCTCGACGACATGAAAGCGCATCACGTGAAGACGCTCGGCTTCATCGGCTTTTCCGATTCTTACGGAGAGGCGTGGCTCAAGGACATTCAGGCACGCGCGGTTGCACGGCAGATTCAGGTCGCGCCGGTCGAGCGCTACGCTCGCAACGACCAGTCGGTGACCGCACAGGCCCTCAAGGTGATGTCGGCCAACGTCGACGCCGTGCTCGTCGCGGCCAGCGGCACGCCGGGGGCCTTGCCGATGAACACGTTGCGCGAGCGCGGCTACAAGGGGCGTATCTACCAGACGCACGGCGTCGCCAACAACGACTTTCTGCGTGTCGGGGGCAAGTCTGCCGAGGGCGTGATTCTGCCGGTAGGCAACATTCTCGTGGCCGAGCAACTGCGCGCGGACCACCCCGGGCGTGCCGTGGCCGTGGACTTCGTCAAGCGTTACGAGGCGCAATACGGGGCGGGTTCGCGCAATCTGTTTGCCGGCTATGCCTACGATGCTTATCTGGTGCTCGACCGAGCGGTGGCCGTGGCGGCCAAGCAGGCGCAACCGGGCACGCAGGCGTTTCGCGACGCCTTGGTCGCGGCCATTGAGCAGACCCGTGGTTTGGCGGCAACCCACGGGATGATCAACGTCAATGCACAGGACCATTCGGCGTATGGCGAAGATGGTCGCGTGCTCGTTACGGTGAAAGGCGGCAAGTGGACGATCAATTGAGCGCCGCCGCGGCCGGTGCGCGCCGATTGGCCCGGCCCGATATCGAGCGTGAGACGCATGCCGACGGCAGCTTCGTGATTCGTTCACGGACGCCGCTGGGCGAATTCGCGCGCAGCCCGGCCGACTGGCTCGTGCAATGGGCCGCACGCACCCCCGATGCGGTGTTCCTCGCGCAGCGGCATGCGCCCGAGGCGGGCGATCGCTGGCGTCAGGTGACGTATCGCGACGCACTGACCATGGCGCGCGGCGTCGGGCAGGCGTTGCTCGACCTCGACGTGCCGCGAGATCGACCGGTTGTGATCCTGTCCGACAATAGCGTCAACCACGCACTGCTGGTACTCGGCGCGATGATGGTGGGGCGTCAGACGGCCATCGTGTCGTCAGCCTATTCGCGCGTGGCGAAGGACATGGGCAAGCTGCATGGCATCCTGGCGCGTCTCGACCCGGCGCTCGTCTACGTGGAAGATGGCGACGCCTATGCGCGCGCGCTGGCGGGGGCGCCTATCCGATGCCCGATCGTCGCGACCGACTGCCAGCGGGCAGACTGGCTGTCGTTCGAGACGCTCGCCGCCACGGCGGCATCGCCCGCTGTGGCGGCGGCGTTTGCCAAGGTGCTTCCGGAAGACACCGCCAAATTGCTGCTGACCTCCGGCTCCACGGGAAAGCCGAAGATCGTCGTCAACACGCATCGGATGCTCGCCGCGAATCAGCAGATGATCGCGCAATGCTGGCATTTCATCGACGAGGCGGCACCGGTGGTGGTCGATTGGCTGCCTTGGAGTCATACGTTCGGGGCGAATCACAACTTCCATATGGTGCTGCGCAATGGTGGTGCGTTCTATGTCGATGACGGCCGCCCCGTGCCGGAGTTGATCGGGCGCTCCGTCGAGAATCTTCGCGATGTGTCGCCCACGCTGCACTTCAATGTGCCCAAGGGATTCGAGGCGCTCGCGCCGTTTCTGGAAGCGGACGACGCGTTCGCCGCGCGCTTCTTCGGTCGTCTTCAAGCGCTGTTTTACGCGGCGGCGAGCCTGCCTCCGGCGGTATGGCAGCGGTTCGAACGACTGGCGTCGAAGCATTGCGACACATTGCCATTCTTCACGTCGGCGTGGGGGGCGACGGAGACGTCGCCATTGATCACCAGTGTGCATTTTCCGATTACGGGCGCAGGCAATATTGGCGTACCGGTGCCGGGCAATGAACTCAAGTTCGTGCCCAGTGGAGACAAGCTGGAGATGCGCGTGCGCGGGCCGTCGGTGTTCGAACGCTATGCGGGCGATCCGGAGGCAACGGCCGCCGCGTTCGATGAGGAGGGGTTCTACCGGACCGGAGACGCGGGCCGCCTGTGCGATCCGGACGATCCCGGGGCGGGCGTGATATTCGACGGTCGCGTCTCGGAAGATTTCAAGCTGACGAGCGGGACATGGGTGTCGGTCGGTGCGTTGCGTTTGCGTGCCGTGAGTGCGCTGGCACCGTACGCGTCGGATGTGGTGATCGCGGGGCACGACCGTGATGAGATCGGATTGCTGATCTTCCCGAGCCCCGCAATGCGCGCCAAGCTGTCATCGGACGACGCGCTGCACGAGGGCAAGGCAATGGCGCTGCACGACGATGTCCGGGCGTGGGTGGCAGGTGCGCTCGCACAACTGGCACAGGACGCGGGCAGTTCGCAGCGTGCCGCCCGCGCCGTGATCCTGGCGGCGCCGCCGTCGCTCGAGCAAGGCGAGATCACCGACAAGGGCTACGTCAATCAGCGCGCCGTGCTGACCTTGCGCGCCGACGACGTGGCTCGCCTTTACTCGGCCTGCCCGTCGGTCATTCGGTTGCCGGTGGCGTGAGCGAGCGGCGCTCGCGCGCGCCGGTGACCGAACAGGATCATTGGGCGCACAGTCGCTTAGGTGGCGCGTATCAGGCGAGCGCTTCGCCGCGACGTTCCGGCAGGAAGAAATAGACGATGACGGCCGCGAGCAAGAAAAACCCGGCGGTTGCGCCAAGCGCGGCGCTTACGTTCTCGCCGCGCGAGAGCAGACCGACAGCGGCCGGGGCGAGGGCGCTGGTCGCGCGCCCGGTGTTGTAGATGAAGCCTTGTGCGGTTGCTCGGATCTGCGTCGGGAACATCTCGGCGAACGTTGGTGCAAACCCGCTGTAGAAGCCCGTGCCGAAGAACGCCACGACAGGACCGAACGCAAGCAACAGCATGGGTTCACGGATCGCCACGTAAAGCGGTACCGCGACCGCCGACACGACAAAAAAGAGCAGGAACGACCTACGGCAACCAATGCGGTCGGCGATATAGCCGAAGCACACGAAGCCGGCGGCTGCGCCGAGTTGCATGATGACGATCCATGTCGTTGAGCGCAGCAGATCGAAGCCCGGCCCGCCTTGAGCGATCGGCGTAGCGAGGTAGGCTGGAATCCATGTGAACAACCCCCAATAGCCGCACATCGCAGCAGCCGTGAAGGCGAGCCCGACAATCGTGCTGCGCGCATAGGGACCGAACAACATAGCCAGCGTCTGACCCAGCGTGAGGCGCACGCGCTGCTCGCGCCATATCGCCGGTTCTTCGACGTGGCGGCGGACCCAGAATGCCAGCACCGTCGGCAGAAGGCCGAAGGCGAATACCCAGCGCCAGCCGAAGTGCGGCAGGATGACAGCCGCGACGATGGCCGCGACCGCATAGCCGAGCGCAAAGGCACTTTGCACCCACGCCATCACCTTTGAGCGATGCTCGGCGGGCCATGTCTCGGTAATGAGGGCAGCGCCTGCCGACCACTCGCCGCCGATGCCCAAGCCAAGCAGGAAACGGAACACTAGAAGTTGCGTGACCGAATCGGCGAAACCGCACAGCGCAGTGCCGATCGAGTAGCAGAGGATCGAAAGAATCATCGACCGGGTGCGGCCGATACGATCGGCGAGGAAGCCGAAGAACAGGCCACCGAAGGCGGTCGCCAGTAGCGTGAGCGAGGCAATCATACCCGCCACGCCCTTGTCGAAATGCAAATCCGCGCTGATGTAGCGAATCACCATCGCGAATAGCATCAAATCCATGATGTCGAGCATCCAGCCGATGTAAGCGGAACCAAATGCCCGCCATTGCGCAGGGCTTGCGCCGCGATACCACGGCCGCCGTGCCGTGCCCACCGCTTTCAGCGCGGTCGTGCCTGTGTCCATTTTTGTCTCCTTCATGGCGTTGATTTTCGTATTACGCCACATGTATCGATAGTCGATACGTGCGGGAATGATTTCGTTCAAATAATAACAGGGCAATTCGAAAGAATGTCTCGTGGTAAACGATAAATAGATCTTGTCGTATCGTTGATCGATACTTTGAGTCAGCGTTGTCTCGACGGTCGGGGCATCGATAGGTCACAGGAGATCGAGAAGTGAAACCGTTTCAATTGCGTTTGTACGAAGATGTCATCGCGCCGAACCATGCGCCTGTCTATCTGCCAGCCGCGCGTCGGGCAATCTATGTTGTGCATGGCGACGTGGCCATTGAGTTCGAGACGGGCGCGCAGCATCATCCGGCGCAGAGCGCTTGGCTAGGCGAGGACGACGTAGCGCTGATCGCGGGCTGCGAAGGGGCGACCTTGTGGCGTTGGGAGCTGATGACGGGCGATGCACCGCGACCAGGCGAAATAGTTTCGGCGCCTGGGGCTTCGTCGACGCTCAAGCTTGCGGCACCCATCGATCTGGACCCGTGCCAACGCTGGCTCATGCGTTGCGACAAGGTACAATTTCCCCCCGGCGGCGTGGCGCATACGCACGTGCATCAGGGACCCGGGGTGCGCTGTACGTTGGAGGGCGAGATCACGATCGAGACGCTCGGCGCGTCGCACACCCACGGGCCGGGCCAGGCCTGGCTCGAACTCGGGCATGCTCCGGTACTCGCGCCGACGACCGACGCCTGCGATACGACATTCATCCGCTGCTTCATCCTGCCGCGGGCCTGTCGCAATCGCAGCTCGATTCGTTACGTGCATCCCGAGGATGCAAACAAGAACAAGCCGCAGCGCTATCACGTGTTTGGCGAGCGTTTCATCTCGCTCGACGCGCAATAGTCAACGCACAGCGACAGTGACAAAGGACTTTCAGTGAAACGATCAAAGGACACCGCCAACGACGACATCCGCACAGTCGGTGCGTCAAACGTGGGCGAGCGAGGTGAGCGCGGTGAGCCGGGCGGAGACCAACTCAACACGTCGTCGACGTCGATCATTTCGCTGCGCATTCTTGAGTTGTTGGCCGAGCGCAATGCCGAGTGCGGCGTGACCCATCTGGCGGAGGCGCTCAGCGTGCCGAAGGCGCGTGTGCACCGGCATCTGACGGCGCTGCGTCAGGAGGGCTACGTTGTACAGAACCCGCGCACGAGC
The DNA here is from genome assembly GCF_026802345.1 of Pandoraea sp. XJJ-1. Lineage (NCBI taxonomy): Bacteria > Pseudomonadati > Pseudomonadota > Betaproteobacteria > Burkholderiales > Burkholderiaceae > Pandoraea > Pandoraea sp. XJJ-1. The sequence continues at coordinate 2,731,277 of NZ_CP113827.1, read as the reverse complement.
CGATATCGCATCGGCTGGCGGCTGTTCCTTCTGGGGCAAAAGCTGGTCAAGCAGTTTGACGTTGTGGGTCTTGCGCGTCCGGTTATGGAGGAGTTGCGCGATGCAGTGGGTCAGACCATCGTCATCAGCTCGTTTACCGAAACCGAGGTGGTCGTGCTCGATGTCATGCGAGGACGCAGCCCGCTGGAAATCCTGCTCCACCCCGGCACGCAATTCAAGCTGCACAGCGTGGCGCAGGGCAAGATCGCGCTCGCTTTCGGTTTGCCGGAGCGCCGCGATGCCGTGCTCGCCGGCCCGCTTGAAGCGTGCACGCCGCATACCATCACCGATCCCATGCGACTCTCGCATGAACTGGCTTTGGTGCGCGAGCGAGGCTGGGCCGATGCACCGGAGGAAGTGTTCCTCGGTGTGAACGCGCTAGCCGCGCCCATCGTGCAGGATGACGGCTCGCTTTTTGGCACGCTCGCCATCGTCGGCTCGATCCACTACTTGCCGGCGCGTCCCAATTCTCAAACGGTGGTGGCACTCACCGATGCCGCGCGACGCATCTCACGCCTGCTCGGCGGCGCTCGCGCAGCGTAGTGACGACGGGCGATGTCGCCCACGTTAGCCACCACGGGAATCGGCGCGTCATCGCGTCCAGGCCGTGTTGCGCATGACGCGCGTGGCCCGACTCGGCTTCACCAGCTTTTCCATCGAACTGGTTCGCACGAACCACATCACGATCTGCTGCAAAGTGACCTTCGACGCGCTCGTGGCGGGATTGGCTGCTTATATGGCCGAATAAGGTGGCTGTCGACAGGCATACCGGGTATCGACGGAGATCTTTGTTGATATACAATATATCAACAATATCAACGATCACGAGACAATCTCCTCGCTATGTTCGCCCCTTCGTTGTTCGGACGGATGTCACCGGATGTCCTGACGTCCGCCTCTCCCGACGTTTGCGTATCGGCGCCTGCGCCAACGTCACCCTGCGCGGCCTCGCCGTCCCGATGGCTTCCCGGCCGTCACTCGCTTGGGTTGAGTGAACAGCGCGACACTGTGCTTTACGTGCCGCCCGATCTCCCCACGGACACCGCCGTTCCTCTGTTTGTCATGTTTCACGGCGCGGGTGGCTTTCCGGAAAAAGTGTTGCCGTTCATCGAGCCGCATGCGCAGCGTCACAAGTTTCTCGTACTCGCACCGCATTCGACCTTTCCGACGTGGGACATCGTGATCGGCGGCAACGGCCCCGATCTGGAGCGTCTTCAATCGGCGCTGCGCGAGGTCGCCAGCCGGTATCGCATCGACACAGGGCGTGTGGCGTTTGCGGGCTTTTCCGACGGGGCGAGTTACGCCTTGTCCATCGGGGTGACGAACGGCGACATTGCGACCCATGTGATCGCGTTCTCGGGCGGCTTCATGTCCATCTTCGTTCAGGAAGGGCAGCCCCGCGTCTTCATCGCGCACGGACGCGCCGACGAACAACTGCCCATCGAGACAAGCGGCCGTCAAAACGCCAGCAAGCTCGCGGCGGCGGGCTACGACGTGCAATTCGTCGAGTTCGACGGAAGGCACATCATCGAGCCGGACGTCGTGGCGCGTGCCGTCGACTTCTTTCTCGCCTGACACGCGCCTTGCCACGGGGCAACGTACGCACGGGCCATACGCCTTACGGGGAGTGCCGTTCATGGATTTCGAAATTCCCGAGTCACTGATTCATCCGCTGCTGCAACTGATCGGCACCGATTCAACGCTGGGCAAACAGTTGACGGCTTACGGCGTGTGTCGCGGCAACCTGCGAGTGTCGAGCCACTGGTTCGACGCCAAGTCGCTCAATACGCTCTACGTGCTGTGCAAGACGCAGAACGAACGGGCGCTGATGTTCCAGATGCTCGCGCTCGACAACGTCTTCAACGCCCCGCAGGCGCGGGTGATCCCAAGTCTGGACAAGCTGGTGCCGGGCCTCGTCGCCTATCTGGCGCGCGACGTCATCGATGGCTGGCTGTACCAACGTCACCGTGACGGTGCGTTGCTGCCGTGGCTCGTGCGCCGCTTGCGCTATGTGGAGCCGGAGCAAGGATCGCCTTATGTCGTCATGGACATGCTGGCGAACACAATGCAGTCGGCCAATTCCAATCTGACGGAGCATCGCCTGCGCCGCTCGGGCATGACCACGTCGCTCGTGTTCACGCGCGACGACATCGCCAATCGCACCATTCCCGAGCTGCTCGCCGAGTTCGGTTTCTACAAGGAGTGCGCCGAATTCAAGCGCGAATACGAACAGCATGCGCAGCGGTTTCTGCGCGTGCAGCGTGCCTTCGGCGCGCAGTTCGTACTGCGCCGCGCGGCGTTCTCCGTCGATGCAAAAGGCGCGACCGAGTTGATTCGCGTGGTGGACGGCGCGGCAGCGAAGTGCGTGAACGACGAAGAGCGCCTGGAGCGCAATTTCGAGATGGCGTGCGATGCGGACTTCTGGCGCAACGCCGAGGTCGCGCAGGGGTTCGAGACCATTCCGCTGCATTGCTATGTGCACGTGTTCCACCTGGACTGGCACCGCAACCTCTGGGTGCACGTGCAGAACATGACCGAGTATGCGTATCAGCCGGGGCTGCGGGACAAGCTCGTGCTGCCGGCGCATCATCACGACCTGATCGACATCCTGACATCGAACATGGATGTGATGACGCCGGACTTCGTGCCGGGCAAATCGGGCGGTGCGACCATCCTTTGCCAGGGGGCCCCGGGACTCGGCAAGACGCTCACGGCGGAGATCTATTCCGAAGTCGTCGGCAAGCCGCTCTACCGAGTGCATTCGGGGCAATTGGGGACGACGGCGGCGTCGGTCGGGGCCACGCTCATGAGCATTCTGCGTCGGGCCATGCGCTGGAATGCCATTCTGCTGCTCGATGAGGCGGACGTGTACATCCGCCGGCGCGACAACGATCTGGAGCACAACGCCATCGTCGCGGAATTTCTGCGTTCGCTGGAATACTTCCATGGCCTGTTGTTCATGACGACCAACCGGAGCGGCGACGTCGACGACGCCATTTTGTCGCGCTGTATCGCCACGATCCATTACGAGACGCCATCGCCGTCGCATGCGCGCCGGCTCTGGCGGATGCAGGCCGATCAGGTCGGTGCGCCGCTCGACGACACCCTGATCGAGTCGCTCGCGAGCCGTTACCCGAACGCGAGCGGACGCGACATCAAGGAACTGATGAAGCTGGCGAGCCGCTATTGCAAGGTCAAGGGCACGCCATTCACGGAAGATGTATTCCGGCTGTGCGGGCTGTTCCGGGGGTATGAAGGCTGAGGTGTCGGGCGTGCGTCAGCCCCGCAGCATGGCGATATGCGGGAAAACTAGAGGCGCGCCCAGGCGCCGGTCTGGCTATATTGGGGGCGGGCCGGCACCGACGTCACGGTGTGCTGTCGATGGGGCGAGCGCCCCGTTCGCGAGCGCGTAAGGGCGTAACGTTGCCGCGCCGCTGCGGCAGTCCGTTGCCAGCCAAGGAGACGAAGTGGAGACGCATGGAGAGCTGCACCGGGCGATTCTGAACAACATTCCGGACCAGGCCTGGCTCAAGGACACCGAGTCGCGCTACATCCTCGTCAACGACGCTTTCCTGGTGGCTTGCGGCCGCACGGAAGCCGAGATCATCGGCAACACGCCCGACAAGGTCTGGTCTTCGGAATGGGGGAAGGTCTACCTCGCCACCGACAAAGCGGTCGTGGCCAGCGGCGAGCGCCGGCGCTACGAAGAGAGCCGGCCGGGGGCCGACGGCGCGCCGCGCTGGTTCGACACCGTCAAGATGCCGGTGCGCGACGCGGCTGGCCGTATCGTGGGCACCGTTGGGATTTCTCGCGACATCACCGACCGCAAGCGCTCCGAAACGGCATTGCTCGACTCGCGCGCGCAACTGCGTCAGCTCTCCGCCTATCTGCAAACGGTGCGAGAAGCGGAACGCACGCGACTCTCGCGCGAACTTCACGACGAACTCGGGCAGTGGCTGGGCGGCCTTCGGCTTGGCCTGAGCTACCTGGACACGCAACCCGTCGCGTCGCCGGCCGATCGGTCCGCCCATATCCAGATGCTCAAGGACCTGGTCGACGAGACCATCGACGCGGTGCATCGCATCGCCGCCGACCTTCGGCCCGCCGTGCTCGACGAACTGGGCCTGCACGCGGCGCTGGAGTGGCTGACAGAATCGTTCGCGCAGCGGCATGGGTTGCCGTGCGAGCTGGACATGCCGGAAGCGGTGACCACGCGTCTCGACAGCGAATGCAGCACGGCGATCTTCCGTATCGTGCAGGAGTCGCTCACGAATGCCAGCCGACATGGGCAGCCGTCGCAGGTGCGTGTGGCGCTCGAGCTGCGCGACGGCGATTGTTACGTGAGCATCGCGGACGATGGCCGGGGCATGGACATTGCACGGGCCGGGGACGGTCAGCGCCTCGGTCTGATGGGCATGCGCGAACGCGCGCTGATGCTGGGCGGCGCGTTCGAGATCGAAAGCGCCCCGGGACACGGAACGCGCGTGCGGGTGAGAATTCCTGCGCGCGCACCTGCGGCAGGGTTGACCGACGATGATGCCGCCAACGCGATGAACGCGACGAGCCTGGCGACTCCATCGAACCTCACGGACCTAATGAACCTGACGAACGAGAGGGAGTGGTGATGCGTGTCATGATTGCCGACGACCACGCGATCATTCGCGATGGGCTGAAAAAGATCATCTCGATGGCACCCGACATGTGCGTGGTGTCGGAAGCCGTGGACGGCGCGGATGTCCTCAACCGGCTTCGCCTGATCGCCGTGGACGTGCTGCTGCTCGATATGTCGATGCCCGGCAAGAGCGGCATTGCCCTCATCGCGCAGATCAAGGCAACGTATCCGGCGCTCCCCATACTCGTGCTCAGCATGTACCGCGAATCGCAATACGCGGTGCAGGCCATCCGCGCCGGGGCCGCCGGCTACCTCACCAAGAACGCCGAGTCGGAACAGTTGATGAGCGCCATCCGACGCGTGGCACGCGGCGGCACGGTCGTCTCGCCCCTGGTCGCGGACAAGCTCGTGCGCCAGTTGCAGCAACCGGCCGAGGCGTTGCCGCACAGTGGGCTGACGGCCCGCGAATTCCAGATCTTCCAGATGCTGGTCGAGGGCCATGGCATCAACGAGATCGCACGCTGCCTGTCGCTCTCGGCCAAGACCGTGAGTACGCACAAGGCCAATATCCTCACCAAGATGGACATTCCGTCGACGGCGGGCCTCGTGCTCTACGCTATCGAACATGGCTTGATCGTCGCCGGCACCGACGTCTGATCCCACAGGCGACCCACGGCCCCAACGCGCCCGGCATTCCCGAAGCGGCCATCGGCCACACGCATTCCCCCTCGGTTTCGCTTGCTGCACTGCGTCTAGGGAAATTCTTAGACGAAAACCAGCAAATCCCGATGCCCCGCCCGCGGGCACTCCCCTAATCTTGATTCAAGCCCCGAAGGCGGGGCACCGACTCACTGCCACCCGGCCGGCGCTTGCCAGCATTTCATTCAACCCTGAGACGTAAGGAGACCGCACCATGCATGTGGACCTGCTGATCAAACACGTGTGCGTGCGCGACGATGCGCCGCTCGTGGACATCGCCATCAAAGACGGACGCATCGCTGCGATGGAGCCCGGCATCGACGCCAGCGCGACCGAGGAGATCGACGCGCAAGGCCGCGCGGCGATTCCCGGACTTATCGAGGCCCACCTGCACCTGGACAAGGCACTGCTACATCGCCGTCTGCCCGCACGCTTCGGCACGCTCGACGAGGCCATCCGCGTGACCGGCATTCTCAAGAGCCGGCAGGAGCGCGAGGACGTACTCGATCGCTCGCGTCAGGTCCTCGACATGGCGATCAAGAACGGCACCGTCGCCGTTCGTGCCCATCCGGACGTCGATCTGATTCAAGGGCTGATCGGCGTCGAGACGCTGCTCACGCTCAAGGACGAGTACCAGAGCTTGCTCGATCTGCAGATCGTGGCGTTCCCGCAGGAGGGCATTCTCAAGTCGGCGGGCACCTACGAGCTGATGATCGACGCGCTGCGCATGGGGGCGGATGTGGTCGGCGGATGCCCTTACAACGAGCTGAACTGGGAAGACACCAAGCGCCACATCGACATCGTGTTCGAGCTGGCGCAGCGCTTCGACGCGCCCATCGACATGCATGCGGACTTTGCCGACGACACCAGCGATCAGCGTTTCGCGGCCATCTCGTACATTGCGCAGCGCACGATCGATACCGACTACCAGGGCCGGGTCTCGCTGGGGCACGTGACCAGCCTGGGTGCGCTCGACAACGACGAACTCGCCCCCGTGATCGAGCAGATCCGTCTTGCCGGCATCAGCATCGTCACGCTGCCCGCGACCGACCTTTATCTGGGCGGGCGCAAGGACGTGCAGAACCCTCGGCGCGGTCTCACGCCCGTCAAGGCGTTGCATGCCGCAGGGGTCAACGTGGCGTATTCGTCCAACAACGTGCGCAACGCCTTCACGCCGTTCGGCAAGGCCGACATGTTGCAGATCGGCAATCTGCTCGCGCACGTGGCGCAATTCGGCGTGCCGGAGCACCAGCAGGCGATTCTGGACATGGGCACGCATAACGCCGCACGCGCCATCGGACTCTCGCACGACTACGGCATCGCCGTGGGCAAACAAGCCGATCTCATCATTCTCGACACGTTCAAGGTGGCCGATGCGCTGCTCGACATCCCGCCACGCCTGTGGGTGATCAAACGCGGTCGGATCACGGTCGTGACGCAGCATCACTGCGAGATTCACCGGCATTCCTGTTGTTGCGCGTAATGCAGTTCTCATCACACTCAAGGAGACACTCATGAAGAAGCTGCCTGCGGAAGTCGTTGCCTCGTTACTGGCCGTGACCACCATCCCGATCGCGATGCTGCCACTGCATTTGCCGCCCTGGGCGATCTTTATCAGTTGGGCCGCCACCTTTGCCATGGGGGGACCCACGTTGGTGAACCTCAAACGGATCTGGGCGACACTGCCGGTGGGCGCGTGCTTCGCATGCCTCATCGTGCTGGGGTTCAAGCAAGCGGGCGCCCAGTTCAGCGGTAACACCCTTGTCGCCGCGGAGATGGTGATTCTTTTCGCGGGCAACGGCTCGATGATGGCGCTGGCCCGCGTGTTCCCGGCACTGAATTTCATTCCGGGCATGTTCTTCGGGTTCGCGACGTACTTCGCCACGCTGTTCGGCGGCTTCGGCCCGGTGGCGCAGGACCCGTTGGCGGCACTCGGGGCGGCCGTCGCCATGAACGCCCTCGGCCCGGTCTACGCCTGGGTGAAGGAGCGCTTCTCGGCCCCGGAAGTGACGCATCAACGCCACTGGAAGGGCTGGAAGGCGGAAGTCTGACGCAAGCCTGCCGTTTCGCGCATCAAGCCGGGGCGGCGGCACGGTGCGAGCCGGTTCCGGCTCGACGCACGGATGGGATCGGGGCGAAGCGTCTGCCGGTGTCGGGCGCGCTTCGTCTTCCAATGACATTGTTTGGGGAGACGGGCGGCATGACGTTCGCACAAGACATGGCCGATGGGCTGACCACGACACCTCCGGTCGCGACTGGCGACACCGCTGGCAGCACGACGCGGCGAAACTTCCTGCGAGGCACAGCCGCATTGGCCGGTAGCGCGGTGCTGCCCGCGCCGGCGGCCGACGCGGCCCAAGCCGCCCACAGCGACGCACGAGCTGACGCCGGCCCGCGCCTTGCGCAATCGACGCGGGGCATGGTCACCAGTCCGCACGCGCTGGCCAGCGAGGCGGGACTCGAAGTGCTTCGCGCGGGCGGCAACGCCATTGAAGCCGCGATCGCCATCGGCGCGGTGCTGAGCGTGACGTATCCTCACTTCACCGGTCTGGGCGGCGACGCCTTCATGGTGATCAGCGACCGCGAAGGCAACGTGCGTACGCTCTCGGGCATCGGACAAGCCGCCGCACAGGTGCCGGCCTACCGCGGCGCCATCCCCGTGCGCGGTCCGGGGGCGGCGCTGACCACGGCCGCGACCGTGGCGATCTGGGACAAGGCATTCGACCTCAGTCGCCAGCAATGGGGGGGACAACAGGCGTGGTCGTCGCTGTTCTCACGCGCCACGGAATATGCGGCAAACGGCTTCCCGGTCACCCCATCGCAACACTTCTGGCAAACATTGCGCGCGGACGAATTGCAGGGTTGGGAAGGCTTCGCCTCGGTCTTCATGCCGAACGGCCGCATTCCGCAGGCGGGCGAGCGCTTTCATCAGCCGGCACTGGCGCGCAGTCTCGATCGCATTGCCACCCATGGCGGGCGCGAGTTCTACGAAGGCGATCTGGCCGGCCGCATCGCGGCAGGCCTCAAGCAGGCCGGCTCGCCGCTGCGCGCCGGCGACCTGTCACGGGCGCAGGCGCGCGAGGAAGTGCCGCTGCGCGTGGCCTATCGTGACGGCGAGCTGCTCGGGCTGCGTCCGCCGACGCAGGGCGTGACGACGCTGGAGATCATGGGCATTCTCGATCGCTTCGATCTGAAGTCGATGCCCGAGGGCAGCGCCGACTACTACCACGTGCTGGTCGAGGCGGTGAAGCTCGCATTCATCGACCGCAATCGCTATGTAGCCGACCCCGATTTCGTCGATGTGCCGGTCGATCGCTTGCTGGCGAGCGCCCACCTTGACGCGCATGCCCGCAGCATTCGCATGGATCGCGCCATGCCGTGGCCGCATGTGTTCAAGACTGGCGACACGGTGTACATCGGTGCAGCGGACAGTCAGGGCAACTGCGTGAGCATGCTGCAGACGGTCTACTTCGATTGGGGCAGCGGTGTGGTGCTGGGCGACACGGGCGTGCTGTGGCACAACCGGGGCGCGTCGTTCAGTCTCGACGCAAGGAGTCCGAACGTGCTGCACGGTGGCAAGCGCCCGTTCCATACGCTCAATCCAGGCATGTATCTGAAGCAGGGACGCCCGCAACTGCTTTACGGTACGCAGGGCGCCGACGGGCAACCGCAGACGCTGGCCGCGGTGCTCACCCGCCTGATCGATTACGAGATGGATCCGCTCACCGCGCTGGGACGGCCGCGCTTCCTGCTCGGCAAGACCTTCTCCGACAGCCGCGATGCCCTCAAGCTCGAACAGGATGCCGGTGCCGAAGTGTTCGCGGCGCTGGCCGCGCGTGGGCACGAGATGAGCGAGCTGCCGCCGCAGAGTCAGTTGGCGGGCCATCCCGGTGCGATTCGCATCGGTGCGCGCGGGCAGATGAGCGGTGCCCACGATCCTCGCAGCGATGGTCGGGCCCTGGGGCTTTGACGCTCGGTTGTCGCGCGTGATACAAGTGCTGCCATCCATCGACAACGTAAATACTTCACATGGCTGGCAGTGCAAAATCGAATCGCCCGCTCTTCGATCTGGATCTGCTGCGCTCGATCATCACGGTGGCGGATTGCGGCAGCTTCACGGCGGCGGCCGCGCGTCTGCATTCGACGCAATCCACCGTGAGCCAAAAGGTGCGGCGTCTCGAAGACCTGGTCGGGCACAAGTTGCTCGAACGCGGCAATCGCGACGTCCATGCCACCGACGCGGGCGAGCGATTGCTCGGCCATGCGCGTCAGATGCTTGCGCTCAACGACCAGATGTTCGAGGCGCTCTCCGGAGCCGTGATAGTGACGGTGCGGCTGGGCGTGCCGGAGGATTTCGCGACCGGCGCCACGACGCAGGTGCTCGCGCGTTTCAATCGGCAGTATCCGCAGGTCAAGCTCGAAGTCACGAGCGGCCTGAGCCGCGATTTGTTCGCGAGCTATGATCGCGGCGAACTCGATCTCGTGCTGGTCAAGCAGCGTCGCGGCAGTCGCGAATCGGTGGCGAGCCGCCCCGAGAAGCTGGCGTGGATCGACAGCGCAGCGCATCCGTCGTTCGGATGCGATCCGGTGCCGCTCGTGACGTTTCCCGCGCGCGGGTTGTATCGCGACGACATGATTCAGGCACTTGAGACGATGGGACGCGACTGGCGCATCAGCTTCACCAGTTCCAGCCTGAGTGGCATTCAGGGGGCGGTGGCCGACGGGATGGGAATCAGTCTGGTGCCGCCGCGCGCCGTGCTGCCGCGGCATACGGTGCTTGGCCGCGCGCAGGGGCTACCGGTCATCGACGCCTTCGAGCTGGCGATCTTTCACCGACCGACGGCGGACGCCATGGTAATGGCACTCGCCAAAGTGCTTGTCGGGATGCTCGCGACGAAACCGCGCTCGGCACTTACCTCGGCTGGGCGCCCAGCGTCAGGTTCATGTGACGGTTGACGTCCTTGTACAGCAAGTAGCGGAACGGGCCGGGGCCACCGGCGTAGCACGCCTGCGGGCAGAAGGCGCGCAGCCACATGAAGTCACCGGCTTCGACTTCCACCCAATCCTGATTCAGGCGATAGACGGCCTTGCCTTCGAGCACATACAAGCCGTGCTCCATGACGTGAGTTTCCGCGAACGGGATCACGCCGCCGGGCTGGAACGTCACGATGTTCACATGCATGTCGTGGCGCATGTCCTGGATGTCGACGAAGCGCGTCGTCACCCAGCGGCCGTCGGTGCCGGGCATCGGAATCGGCTCGACGTCCTGCTCGTGCTTCACGAACGGCTCAGGGGCCGGCAAACCCGGCACGGCTTGATAGTGCTTGCGAATCCAATGGAAGCGGGCGGTGCCCTGGCTGTGGTTGCGCACTTGCCAGTCGGTCGCGGGCGGCAGGAACGCATAGCCGCCCGGGGTGAGGCGGTTCGCCTTGCCCTGGATCGTCACCGTGATCTCCCCTTCGACGACGAACAGCACGCCCTCGGCGTTTTCATCCTGCTCGGGTTGGTCGCTGCCGCCCCCCGCTCCGACTTCCATGATGTATTGCGCGAAGGTCTCGGCGAAGCCCGAGAGCGGACGGGCGAGCACCCACAGGCGCGTGTTGTCCCAGAACGGCAGATGGCTCGTGACGATGTCGCGCATCACGCCCTTGGGAATGACGGCGTACGCTTCGGTGAACATGGCGCGGTCGGTCAGCAGTTCCGATTGGCTCGGATGCCCACCCTGCGGCGCGTAATACGTAGTCTTCGACATGATTGATGGCTCCTGTGTCGTTCTGATCGCGGAGTTTCGTGGGGGCGAAACCATCGGGAAAGATGCACAAGATAGCGAACCCGCCATCCATCGACAAATTAAATATCAAAATGGGTGACATTCGATTTTTGAATGAATGAAGACGCTCAGGGCACAACCACGCGCATTGGCCAGCGAAATCGGCCGAGCACATGGACATCGCGGTCCGTGACGATGGCCTCGATGGTCAGCGCTGCCGTGCCGCTGCCCACGACATCGGCTTGCCAAAAGGCATCCGGGGCGTCGCGCGCGACGGCGGCCTGCGGCGAACCCGATTGCGGCGCGTAGCGCGTGGCGTGCTCAAGGCAATGCAACTGCAGGCCGCTCAGCGTTGTCTCGTCATCGAGGCAGAGCTGGAGCATCACGGCATGTTCGCCACGCATGGCGAGCGGCGTCCAGCGCAGCCGCAAGCGGTCGCCGGGGCGAACGTCGACACGCCATTGCGCCGCATTGACACCGGTGAGCGCCGCGCTATCCGCGGCCAGCGCATGGCAGCAGTCGGCGTCTACGCCCACGGGCGCGTCGATCGCTTCGGGGTGCTGGTCAAGCAGCGTCACGGTATCGATGACAAGCAGAACGTCGGCAATCGCACCGCATTCGCCATCGCCGTCGGAGGTGTTTGCGTTGGACATTGGGATTCCTTGCCGTGAGCCTAGGTGACCGCGATCGGGCGCCCGGATTGGCGCGTCGTGGATCGCGGCGCGGCGCTCGTCAGTGATTGCGAATGGTGATGAACGGATCCCACTGGTAGCAGCCGCACAAATTACCGCTGCGATCGAGGATCATGAACTGAAAGTGGTAGGTGACGCGACCGGTCTTGAGCGTTTCGCACGACCAGAAGTAGTTCGAGCAGGTCTGCTTCTTCGGATGGGTCGGGTCGGGCGGATTCGGCACGGGGATCGTGACCTCCGCTTCCCGTGGCGAGGGCGGGGAGATCAGGTCGTTGCCCTGATTGCCGATGAACTTGTAGAAGATGCACGATTGCTCGAATCCGAGCGAGAGCGAGCATTCGCGCCACCGGATGACGTCGCCGACGGTCGCCGCGACGTCCAGCTCACCGCCCGCCTGTCCGCTCACCACGTTACCCTGCGCCACGATCATGAAGACGTGCTTGAAGTCGATGAGGGGGGGATTCGCCATGCTGGAGTTCTTGCCGTACCGGTCGACGATCGTCTTGGTGTCGATGCTGACCAGCACATCGGTGATTTGCGACATGTGTTTCTCCACGAAAGGCTGAGTTGGATGCCGTCCATCGGACGATGGCGGTCTCTAAGCCAGCGGCCTGCCGGCCGCGCGAAACGCGGCAACGCGCTTCACGGATGGAGCCTAGAAACGGCGACGGCAATGTTCAACCTCGCGCGGGCTGCGCTTTATGAGTGACAGTTGCGTGCAAAGCGGCGTCGCGACTCGCGTTGCGCGGATGGGCACCGATACACCAATCGGGGAATTGGAGCGATGCCCCCAGGAAGGCCGATGCGTGCGTGCGGGCATCGGGGGCGTCAGCGACAGGAGCGTATCGGCCGGCCGTGTGAACGAAGCCGGCCTGGACAGACGAGCGGGGGCGGGGCTTAACTCAGCTTGCGGCTGTGTTGCAGGCGTTCGAGCACATGAATGCTCAACCGCGCCGTGTGGCTGCGCATGGCGTTATAGGCGGCTTCGGCGTCGGCCGCGAGCACGGCCTCGACGACGCGCTCGTGCTCGTCGAACGACACGGCGAAGCGCTCTTCGACATCGGCTTGCGCCGCGCGGAAGGGCGCCAGACGTTCACGATGACTGTCGATCAGCGCCATCAACGTCTTGTTCTGCGTGCCCGCGCTCAGCAACTGATGGAACTCGCGGTTGAGCGCGAGATAGCCGGCTTCGTCGCCCGCATCCATGCACTGCTTGCTCTGGATGTGAATCATCTCGAGCTGCTTCTTCTGCATCGCGCTCATGCGCTGGGCGCTCAGCCGGCAGCACAGGGCGTCGAGTTCGCACATCGCTTCGAGCATGTCGGACAGATCGTCGACGCTGATGCTCGCCACCACGCCGCCCTTGTGCGGGGTGAGTTCAATGAGGCCGCGTGCATTGAGTTCGCGCAGCGCTTCACGAATGGGCGTACGCGACGCCTTGAAGCGCTCGGCCAGCGCGACTTCCTCGAGCTTCTGTCCCGGCGGCAGGCGTCCGTCGATGATCTCGCCGGTCAACACCCGGCAGATTCGTGCGGCAATGGTTTCGGCCATGCTTGTCTATCTCGCTCCGTGGATGTGTCTTTTTGATGCGATTGTATACATGGAGATTATACGAGTATTTTCCTTCGCCACTATGTCTGGAGGCGTCATCAGGACGCCATTCCCGGATGGAAAGCGCAGCAGGGTGATCCAAGTGCATTCAAAAATACGTTTTTGGATGCAATATGCTGAGATAGTATACATGAACGTTTGCCGGGTGTTCCGGCACGCGTCGACACCTCAATTCGAAGGAGACATCTCATCATGGCCAAACTGCGTCACATTGCGCTTTCGGTGCCCGATCCGTGGAAGGCGGCAGCGTTCTATATGCAGGCATTCGACTTCAAGAAAGTGGGCGAGACGGACTCGTCGCTCGCTCGGGGCGTTTATCTGTCTGACGGCGTCATCAACCTGGCGTTGCTCAATTACAAGAACGACGAAGCCGCAGGCGATCGCGGCCGCGAGTATGTGGGGCTGCATCACATCGGGATCTGGGTCGAGGATGTCGAGGCCACGCGTACGAAAATCGAAGCTGCCGGGGGCCGCTACTACATGGGCGAAGTGCCGGTGAAGAGCAACATCTTTTATGAAGTGAAGTTCTTCGATCCGAATGGCGTGATCTTCGATGTCACTGCCCACGGCTGGGGCGGTGCGTCGAAGGACGGCACGGGCAAGGACAACGCGCCAGCGCTGCGTCACGAAGGGCTGCAAGCCGATCGCACGGGGCTCTGATAGCACGCCGTTCTCGCTCGGCGCCAGGGTTCGCAACACCTGCCTCTGCCCGCCGGACGCCACGCGCCGGCGGCGCTCAGCGACCAGCGCTCACGGGCCAGTGGCCATCCGGGGTGACCCGCTATAAAAAAATCGATCGTTTGTATAAACAAATAGCGGTAGAAATTCAATTTCTTTGCTATGTATAATAATTCGACTGATTGTATACATGTAGCGCGGGCGGCAGACACCCGGTCAGGGGCGCCGCGACAAAAACGAGAAAACTCAGGAGACAGCATGAAGAAGCGAGTGTTGTGTGCATTGTTGCTGGGCGCACTGCAGGGCGGTGCGTACGCGCAATCGACCGGGGGCGTGACGCTTTCGGGGTTCGTGGACCTGAACGTCGAGCAGTTGTGGGGATCGGGGGCCAATGGCGGCAAGGTCACGCGGGTCTCCAGCGGCGGGCTGAACAACTCTCGCTTCAATTTGAGCGGGTTCGAGGACTTGGGCGGCGGCAACCGCGCATTCTTCACGTATGAGCCCATGTTCTCCGCCGCGAACGGCACGCAATCGGCGCAGGCGCGCCAGTCGTTCGTTGGCCTGAAGGGGGCGTGGGGCGAAGTGTCGCTCGGCCGTCAGTTCACGCCGTCTTACTGGATCGCCGGTTACGCCGACCCTAGCTGGGCGGCGGACTTCAGTATGGTCAACAACATGGAGTTCTTCTACGCGTCGTACCGCGTCGACAACGCCATTCAGTACAACACGCCCCGCTGGCATGGGCTGATGGGCCGCTTCATGGCCACCACCGGTGTAGGCGACGGCACGCGCTCGGGCCGATTCTATTCGGCCGGCCTCGATTACCGCAACGGCGGCATCTTCCTGGGCGCCGTCAGCGAGTTGCAATACACGCGCGACATCTACTCGTCGAGCCAGATCCACTCGTCGCGCGACAACTACTTCTCGGCCACCTACAAGTTCGGCAGCGTCGAACCGACCCTGATTTATCACACGTACAACGGCTACTACGCGTACCCGCCGTATGTCGCATTCAACGTGCGCGGCTGGGATATTCAGGCCGGTGTGCGGTATGCGCTGACCGACCGTCATCGCTTCTACGCGAGCTTTGTCCATCGCCAGGACGACGACAACAAGGCGCTCTCGAACGGCAACGGCTTCGTGATCGGCTACATGTACGGCTTGTCCAAACGCACCACGCTTTACGCCACCTATGCCCGTGTGCAGCACAGCAACGACACAACGGTGCATTACCCGGTGACGTTCCAGGTCACGCCGACCGGCACACAGAATCCGTCGGGCGTGCAGTTCGGCATCCGCCACGCGTTCTGACGCGTTCCGATCGGCGACATCACGCCGCCAGCGCCTGACTGACGCGCTGGCGAGAAGATTTTTGAGACGAAGGAGGAAGACATGTTTCGCAAGCCCACACTCGGCGTTTCGTTGACCGCGACGGCATTGCTCGCGGCGCTCACGATGACGCTCGCGGCCCACGCGTCGGCACCGGACAGCGCGCCGGCGGCGCCCGCTGCCACGCGGTCGGACACACAGCCCACCGGTACGCCCGGTATGCCGAACGTCAAGGATCCTTACCTGGCGGGATGGTTGCGCCTCACGCCGGATCGGGAGCCCAAGCCGCTCAAGGCGGGCGTCGATTACGGCATGGATCCGGCAACGGGCAAATTCATCTGGCCGAAGGCCACACCGGAAGTGCACACCGGTCAGCGCTTTCCGGGTGAACTGACGACGTGGGACAAGAAAAGCTACACCAAGAACGTGAAAGTCCTGGCGTTCTACCCGGGGGTCAATTCGCCGTTCCACGCATGGAACAACATCGCCGACTTCAACGGCAAGCGCTACCTCTATATTCACGATCGCGACTACCTGCGCATCATGGACGTGACCGATCCCGCGCATGGCAAGGTGGTGTATTCGACCGGCGGCGTGTGGGGCCCGAAGGGATCGAGCGAGAAGTTCGATCCGAACAATGTGCACGGCTATCTGGGCGGTGCCACCATCGTGTGGAACAAGACACGGCGCAAGCCGATTCTCGTGGCGTCGTTCGAAATCGGCCGTTACGGCCTGATGACCGACAAGTCGAAGCAACCGGACAAGGTGGCCGCGCAACGGCACTACAACTCGCTCAAGGGCTTCAAGGTCTTCGAGATGGATGGGCCGCTACCGTCCGACTGGAAGCTCATCGCCACGCGCACCACCGACTACCAACATCCGGACGCGCCGGTCGGGCAGCAGCAGGGCTCGGGCTCACTCGATTCACCGGAGTTCTACGGCGGCAAGTACATGATTCTCTCGTCGGCGCCGGACGACAGCTACGCACTCACCGAGTACCCGAACTATCTCTACTCGCCGGGCTACCAGGTGTGGGATATGTCGGATCCGGCCAATCCGAAGTTCGTCTCGCAGATCTCGGTGCCGGGGCAGATTCTTGGCAATGCGGCGCACGAACAGGCCTATTTGCAGAATCCGCGGGCGGGTAATCGCACCTCGTGGATGGGCTCGCGCATGCCGATCTTCCTGCCCAAGCCGCTGGAGCAGGGCGGCAAGGTGGGCTTCGGCGCGATGGGGGGTCTGGGGCTGTGGTCGTTCGACTTGTCCGATCCGGCGCATCCGAAGGTACTGGGCAACGTGAATACGGCGCCGAGCTTCGCGGGCACCGAGTACGACAATGCGGACGTGAGCCAGTACGAGCGCACGGGGTACGTGCTGACCAGCGGCTACCCGATGAACCGGGACTGCTATGAGCCGTACAAGGACATCTTCGTGGTCGATGCGCGCAACCCGGCCAAGATGAAGGTCGCGGCGAAGCTGCCCGAGCCCGACGTCCCCGAAGGCGCGCCGTTCACCAGTTTCTGCCAGCGCGGCGGCAACTTCGGTCCGAAGCGTTCGAATTCGATCGGCCAGCCGGGCGCGTGGCGCCAGGGCATCGTGCCGTACTCGTTCTACAACGCGGGGGTGCAGATATTCGACGTCAAGGATCCGGCCAAGCCGCGCATTGCGGGCTACTTCGTGCCGGGGCTGGCCGACGAGTCCGAGCTGCCCGTCTACACGCTGGGCAAGGGGGTGCTCGCGATGTACACCGAGTACGACCGCAACATCATGTGGGCCTTCACCGAGAACGGCGCCTACGCCCTGTCGAGCCCGTTGCTGGGTGA
Source organism: Pandoraea sp. XJJ-1 (assembly GCF_026802345.1). Taxonomy (NCBI): domain Bacteria; kingdom Pseudomonadati; phylum Pseudomonadota; class Betaproteobacteria; order Burkholderiales; family Burkholderiaceae; genus Pandoraea; species Pandoraea sp. XJJ-1. Next base: position 2,714,027 of record NZ_CP113827.1, on the reverse strand, counting down.
GCCCGTGATGGGCGCACCGGCAAAACCCTGGCCGGCACGGTAAGCACAGTGTCAAGGCGGCACGACGCGTCGTGCCGTCGCCGCGCACGACTTCACAGGGCCTCCAAAGCGTGAAGTGTTGAGGCGGGCAACCTCCGAAGGTCTCCTGGTTGCCCGCTTCTTTTTTCACCTGAACGCGTTATCGCGCGACATGCCGCGCCACCGCATTGACGGGGGACGCCAGCGGCGCGCCCGCGAGATGGGCGTGAAGGCTGGCGAGCAGCGCGTCGATCTGTGCGTGCAGGGCGGCCGGCGAGCGTCCCGAGACATGCGGCGTCAGCACAACGTTCTCCAGCATGCGCAATGCCGAAGGCACCTCGGGTTCGTGCTCAAACACGTCGAGCGCGGCCCCTGCAATCACGCCGTCGCACAGCGCTTCGATCAGGGCCACGGTATCGACGACGCTGCCGCGCGACACGTTCACGAGAAAGCCGTCGGCGCCGAGCCGCGCCAGCACGTCGGCGTTCACGAGGTGATGTGTCGCGGCACCGCCCGGGCAGGCTAGCACGAGAAAGTCGCTGGCGTCGGCCAGGGCGCCGACGTCAGCGACATGGTGCCAACGGCAGTCGCGGCGCGGTGTGCGCGTGTGATAGCGGATGGACATGCCGAAGCCTTCCGCGCGCGTCGCAATCGCGTGACCGATGTGACCCAGGCCGACGATGCCGAGTCGCGCGCCATGCAGCGTCGGGCGCGGTGCGCGGTGGTTCGCCCAGCCACCGGCCTTCACGGCGCGATCGAGCGTGATGAGGCCGCGTGCGGTGGCGAGCATGAGGGCCAGGGCGTGATCGGCGACGGTCTCGCCGTTGGTGTTGGGCGCGTGCGCGACGGCGATGCCACGTGCGGTGGCGGCGGCGACGTCGATGTTCTCGTAGCCCGCCCCGAAGGCGCAGACGAGCTCGAGCTTCGGTAGCGCATCCATCTGCACGGCCGTGAGGCCTGTCGTGCCATTGGTGAGCACGAAGCGAACGTTGGACGCATTGGACATGAGGCGGATGACGTCGGCCCGATCGACGGCCTCGCAATCGGCGTCGATCTCGTGCAGACGCAGTCCCGCGGCGATCAGTCGCGCGCGGGTGATCGGCGCAAGCGGGATGAGGGAGAGGAGTGGCGAAGCATCGGTCATGGAGGCCTTCATCGTGAGGATCGTTTGGATAGGAAAATAAAATACAAATCAGTTGCTATGTATACATATGCTATGTATTGTATCTTCACATGGCAATCAAAAAAACGACCGATGCGCAACGCGCGACGTCGGTTCCCTGAGGGAAGACAAGGAGGAAGGTGTGACCTGGTTTGGACTTGCAACTTATGAATCGCTGGCGCCGGGCGCCGTTGCCGCGCGGCGTACGGCGCTCGTGCAACATGGGCATTTGTACGATCTGGAAGCCGTGCTGCGCCACATGGGCACGGACGTGGACGATGCGGTGCTGGCGGCGCACGATCTGACGGCGCTGCTCTCGGACTGGGATGTGCACGGCAAAGCGATCAACGCCGCCGTGCGCCGTGCGCTGGACGCGGGTGTGCCGGCGAAGGTCGGCGCGCTGGCGAGCGACGCCTATCGCCTGTGCGTGCCCTATCAGCCGGGCCGCATCTTTGCAACGGCCTCGAACTATTACGAGCACGCGGCCGAAATGGGTACAAAGCTCGCGCCGCGCAGCGAGAGTTCGCCGTACATGTTCATGAAGGCGGAGACGAGCGTGACGGCGACCGGCACGGACGTCGTGCTGCCGCCGCATGCGCAGCGCGTGGACTGGGAGGTCGAGCTGGCGGTGGTCATCGGCCGTCCGGGACGGCATATTCCGGTCGAGCAGGCGCATGAATGGATCGCGGGCTATACGGTCATCAACGATGTCAGCGCGCGCGACCTGAACCGCCGCACCGACTATCCGTTCACGCACGACTGGTTTCGCGGGAAGAGTTTCGATACCTTCGCCCCTCTGGGGCCGTGGTTTGTGCCGCGCGAGGTGATTCTCGATCCCCAGCAACTGCGCATGACGCTGTCGGTGAATGGCGAAATGATGCAAAACGACACGACGGCGGGGATGATCTTCAACATTGCGGAGCAGATCGCCTACCTGTCCGACATTCTCACGCTCAAGCCAGGCGATCTGATTGCCACGGGCACGCCGACCGGTGTGGGCATGGGACGCGGCGTCTATCTCAAGGCCGGCGACGTGATGGTGGCTGGCATCGAGGGCATTGGGGCCATCGAGAACCGCGTCGTAGCGCAGCAAAGATAACAACGGCCGCTCAGGTAGCGGCCAGGAGGAGGCGGCAATGGAGCAGTGGCAGTGGGCAAGGCGGTGGTGGACGGTGCTTGCGTGTGCCGGATCGATCGGTGCGCTGGGAGCGATGGGGGCGATCGGCACGGTGGGTGCGATCGGTGCGGGCGCGCTGTGGCCGACGCCGGCCGTCGCACAGGAGAAGGTCAAGTTCAACCTCTCGTGGCTGCCACAGGGCAGCACCGGGGGGGTGCTCGTTGCCATTCACCAGGGCTTTTACCGCGAGGCAGGCCTCGAAGTGTCGGCGGTCGTTGGCCATGGCGGGCAGCGCACCGTCAATGAAGTCGATCAGGGCCTGTTCGAGTTTGGCTACGGCGATCCGATCAGCGTGATGCTCAACCGCGCGCAGGGCGGAAAGACGAAGATGGTTGGCGCGATCAATGCCGTCTGGCCCGGCGCGATCTGCTACCTCGTCAAACCGGGGCGGACCCTTGCGAAGCCCGCCGATCTCAAGGGGTTGTCGATGGGCGGCGGCGGGGCGTCGCCGTTACAGAACATCGTGCCGGCCTGGCTCAAGGCCAATGGCTTGCCGCCGACGGCGATCAAGCTGTTGCGGCTCGACCCGTCGACGATCAATCCGTCGTTTCTGCAAGGTCGCGTGGATCTCACCGAATGCTGGGAAGGTGCGAACCTGCCGGTGCTCAAGTCGCTCGCGGCGAAGCAGGGGCGGGAGATCGGCTCGCTGCGCTACCGAGATTTCGGGCTCGACATGGTCGGCAACGGCATCGTCACGACCGAGACGATGATTGCGAAGCAGCCTGACGTGGTGCGTCGCTTCGTGCAGGCCACCTATCGCGGCTATGCGTGGATGCGCGAGCATCCAGAGGCGTCGGCGGGTGTGATCGTGTCGCAGTACCCCATGCTCGACAAACAGGTCATGGTCGAACAGATTCGGCAGATCGGCGTGCTGGAGACCGACCGCGAAACGCAGGGGCACAAGCCGGGTTGGCTGCCGGTGGCGCGCATGGCGACGACCGCGCAGTTTGTGCGTGACGCCTTCAACCTGCCCCCCACGCTGAAGGCCACCGACCTCTATACCAACCAGTTCGTCGAATGACGCTCGCGCAATCGCTGCAATGCAAGGAGTCGAGATGACAAGCCTCAAACCCAAGCTCAACCCGAAGCGCCTTGGTCACCTGGTGTTGGTGGTGCGTGATATTCAGAAGTCGGCGAAGTTCTACACCGAAGTGCTCGGATTGACCGTCTCCGACTGGATTGGCGACCAGATGGTGTTCTTGCGCGCCGGCACCGACCACCACGATCTGGCGCTCTCGCAGATTCCAAAGGATTCGCCGGACATCGACGATCTGCCGCGTTACGGCCGTCCCGGCATGGAGCACTTCTCCTACCTCGTCGACAGTGTCGAGGAAATGGAGCAAGCCGTGGCGGTGCTGCGTGCGCATGACGTCGAGATCGTGCGTGGGATCGGGCGTCACGGGCCGGGGGCGAATTATTTCCTCGTGTTCAAGGACCCGGATGGCAACAACGTCGAGTTGTATTGCGAAATGACGCAGATCGACGACGACCACCCGTACGAAGCGAAGGTGTGGGAGCGCTCTATCGAGAGCTTCGACCGGTTCCGCTTCGAACGCTTCGTCGTGCCGCCCCCGCCGGGCATGGTCAAGGACAAGTCGGGCGGAAAGACCTAGCCAGCCGAGATTCCGGAGGAGACATCGAATGAAACGCATCGCACAGACGATCGTATTTTGGGGCGTGCTGCTCGCCCTGTGGGAATTGGCCGTGACGTACTTCAAGGTGCAGTCGTACCTGATGCCGCCGCCGTCGGCGATCTTTCGCGCGGCCTGGGAAGTGCATCCGCAAATGCTGGAGGACACCTGGATCACAACGGTCGAAGTGTTGACCGGCTTCGTGGCGGCGGTGGCAGGTGGGCTCGTGATTGGCGTCGTCATCAGCTACAGCGCGTTTGCGCGTCGCACGCTGTACCCGCTCGTCACTGCCTTGCAGAGCATGCCGAAGATCGCACTCGCGCCGCTGATGATCGTGTGGTTCGGGTATGGGTTTGCGTCGAAGCTGGCGTCGACCTTCCTGTTCGCGTTCTTCCCGGTCGTCGTGGCGACCATGGGCGGACTCGCCAGTGTCGCGCGCAACCTCGACGAGCACTTCCGCGCGTTGGGCGCGAGCCCGTGGGACACCTTCTGGCGGCTGTACCTGCCGGCGGCGCTGCCCGCGTTCGCCGATGGCCTGAAGATCGCCATGCCGCTCGCGGTGATCGGCGCGATCGTAGGCGAGTTCATCGGCTCGGAAGCGGGGCTGGGGCATCTGATCGTGTTTGCGTCGGCGGCGGCGCGCACCGACGTCATGTTCGCGGCCATCCTCATGGTGACGCTGCTGGCGGTGGTGCTCTACTGGGTGATCGAGCGTCTGGCGCGCTTTGTCTGGTGGCGAGGGATCAACGTATGACGATCTCGACGACTACGGTGACGCCGTTCCCCGCGCCGTCGCGCCCCGCCGGCGATGCGAAAGTGGCACCGGCGGACGCCGCGCAGGTCCAAAACACGATGATCGAAGTGCGCCACATCGACAAGACCTTCGCCGCCAAGCAGCGCAAGGCCTCACCGGTGAAGATACTCGACGACGTATCGCTTTCGATTGCGGATCGCGAGTTCGTGTCGATTCTCGGCGCGAGCGGTTGCGGCAAGAGCACGCTGCTGCGCATCGTTGCCGGCCTCGTGCCGCACGATGGCGGCGAGGTGCGTGTGGCGGGCCAGCGCGTGACGCGGCCCGCCCCCGAGATTGGCGTGGTGTTCCAGACGAGCAATATGTTGCCGTGGCTCACGGTGCGGCAAAACCTGCTGCTCGGCACGCGTCTGCGCAAGATCCCGAAAGCCAAGAGCGAGCCGCGCGTGGCGGCGCTGCTGGAGATGCTGGGGCTCGCCCAGTTCGCCGATCATCATCCGCACGAGTTGTCCGGCGGCATGCGCCAGCGCGCGTCGATCGGCCAGATCCTGGCGCTCGAACCGAAAGTGCTGCTCATGGACGAGCCGTTCGGTGCGCTCGACGCCCTCACGCGCGACAACCTGAACGTCGAACTGCTGCGCATCTGGCAGGAGCACCGGCAAACGGTGTTGCTCGTCACGCACAGCATCGAGGAGGCGGTGTTCCTGTCGGATCGCGTGATCGTGATGTCGGCGCGTCCGGGCAAGGTGCAGCAGGAAGTCGTGATCGATCTGCCGCGTCCGCGCTCGCCGCAGACGATCAAGCAGCACCCGCGATACGCCGGGTATGTCGCGCAGCTCTCGCAACTGATGGGGGTCTATTGATGACCGGACAGACGATTGCGGCGACGGCAGACGGGTGGGCGCGAGCGCGATCGCACATGCGCGCGCTCGGGCCGCGCTGGGCCGACGATATCGCTGCCGGACGGCGCCTCGTGCTGGAGACCTACACGCCGCTGCTCGCGCAAGCGTCGACCGACGCGTACACCGTCGTGCGTGATCTGGCCTATGGGCCGCATGCGCGGCATCGGCTTGACGTCTATCGGCCGGTGTCGCGTTTGCGCGAGCCTGCACCGGTCGTCATCTTCGTGCATGGCGGCGGGTTCGTTCGCGGCGACATGAACGCCAATGCGCAGATCTACGGCAACGTGCCCCGATACTTCGCGCGTCACGGTTGCGTGGCGGTCAACGTGGAGTATCGGCTCGCGCCCGAGGCGCCGTTCCCGGGCGGCGCACAGGACGTGGGCGCCGCGGTGCGCTGGGTGCGCGAGCATATCGGCGAGTATGCGGGCGAGGGTGGGGCCGACGTGAAGCGCATGCTGTTGATCGGCCATTCGGCCGGCGGCTCGCACGTGGCCAGCTATCTGTGCGACCCGCGGGTGCGGCCGGCGCAGCCCGAGGTGGCGGGGACCGTGCTTATCAGCGCGCGACTGCGTGCGGATGTGCTGCCCGACAATCCGAACGCGCCCGGTGTGGTGGCGTATTACGGCGACGCGCCTGCACGCCACGAGGCCGACGCGCCGATGGCGCATGCCGAAGCGATGCCGGTGCCCGTGATGACCGTCGTGGCGGAGTTCGAAAATCCCCATCTCGACACCTATGCGCTTGAGTTCTGTCACCGGCTGGCCAAGCGCGACGCCCGCGCGCCGCGCTGGCTACAGGTGCGCGACCACAACCATACGTCGGTGGTTGCGCATCTCGATTCCGGCGACGAGTCGCTCGGTCGCGAGATCCTGCACTTCCTGCACGACATCGACCCATCGCCCTGATGCGGTTCGCGCCTGCCTGCGCCGGTGAGCCATTGCGCCGTTGAACCCTTGAACCGTTGAACCGTTGATCGAATCGGCGGCGGTTCAGCGGCGGGTCAGCAGCGAACAGGCGGCTCTCGGTGCGGGCAGCGCCGTTCATCTCTCCCTCCCTTAAGGAACTGTCATGGTCGATCACGAATTGACCGGGGCGTTTGCGCCCGTCGTCACGCCGTTTCAGGCGGATATGACGCCGGATGCCCCCCGTTTTCTCGCGCATTGCGAATGGTTGCTCTCGCACGACGTGGGCCTGGCCCCGTTTGGTACGAACAGCGAAGCGAATTCTCTCGACGCCCGCGAACGCATGGCGTTGCTCGATCATCTGGTCGACAACGGTCTTGATGTGCGGCGCATGCTGCCCGGCACCGGCTGCTGCTCGTTGCCCGAGACCGTCACGCTCACGCGGCACGCGGTCGAGCGTGGCTGCGCGGGGGTGCTCATGCTGCCGCCGTTTTTCTACAAAGGCGTCACCGACGATGGCGTGTACGACTACTACGCCCGCGTGATCGATCAGGTGAACGATGCGCGTTTGCGTCTGTACCTCTATCACATCCCAGCGCTCTCGGGCGTGCCCATCACGCTACCGGTGATCGAGCGGCTCAGGCGCGACTTCCCGCGGACCGTGGTTGGCATCAAGGACAGCTCGGGTGACTGGACTCATCTGAGTGCGATGCTCGACGCCTTCCCCGGCTTCGGCATCTTCCCGGCATCGGAGTCGCTGGTGTCGCGCGCGTCGGCCAAGGGCGCGAAAGGCTGCATTTCCGCGACGGTCAACATCAATGCGCCCATGATCGGGCGGTTGTGTCGCGAGTGGGCGGACGATGCCGGTGCGGCGCTTCAGGCACAGGCCGACATCGTTCGCGGCATCGTGCAGTCGTTCCCGATGATTCCGGCGCTCAAGGCGGTGCTGGCCTCGCATCGTGACGATCCGGCGTGGGCGTGCGTGCGTGCGCCGCTTACGCAACTGACGAGCGACCAACACGTACGGCTGCACGCGCAGTTGGCCGCTTGCGGTTTCACGTTGGCAGGGTAAGCGGACATGCGCGGCACGTTGCGGTATCGAGGGATATGTCGTGGCTGGCTGTATGTCGGGACCACGCGGCACCTGACTGCGCGGGGGGGCACGAGGCTGGCAGTGGCATGGGGCCTTGCGCTGGCGCTGGGTCCGGGCGCTTGCGAGGTGTCGCACGCTCAGGTGCAGGTCTACGGCCACCTCACGCCGATGACCGATTGGGTCAGTGTTAGCGGGCGTCAGGCGAGCGCGTCGGCGCCGCGTCCGACCCAGGCGCCGTCGGGGGCGATCAATGCGCCGACGGCGAGCGGTGCGCGCATGCTGTCGAGCATTTCGTACTTCGGCATGCGCGGCAAGGAAGATCTTGGCGACGGGTATGCCGCGATCTGGCAGATCGAGACACCTGTCGCGCTCGACGGCAAATCGACCGGCACCATCGCGGGACGCAATACGAATGTGGGCCTGACCGGGCCGTTCGGTACGGCGTTTCTGGGCAACTGGGACACGCCGTATCAATGGTCGACGCTCGCGGTCGGCTCGCCGGTGCGCAATCCATACACCGGCGACCTGAGTACGATCCTGAGCAATCCCGGATTCAATGTGCCGAACACGACGACGCAATCGGGGCGGGTGGGCAGTGCGGTCGATGCCACGTTCAACCGTCGGCAGGGCAACAGTCTTCAGTACTGGACACCGACGTGGGCCGGGTTGCAACTGCGGTTCTCGTACTCGCCGTCGAACAGCAAGGTCGTCACGCCGGCGGGCGAGATCTCGCCACAGGTGTTCGGGGCCGGACTGGAGTACCTGAACGGTCCGCTGCGCGTGCGTTACGCGTACGCGCTGCACAAGGACTACTTCGGGCTGGCATGGCTCGGCGCGCCGTCGTCCGCCAATCCGTCCAATGTCGGATCGCACGCCACGGGGTCGCGCGACGACGCGCACAAGGTGCTTGTGGTCTTTACCTATGCGCAAACCAAGTGGGTCGCGGGCTGGGATCGGCTGACCTACCGCACGGACGACGGCACTCTCGGCAATCTCAACCGCTACCGGCGCGATGCGTTCTACGCCATGGTCCAGCACTGGTTTGGCGGCGGCCGTCACTCGGTCTGGCTCGGCGGCGGCTATGCGACGAACGGCGCGTGTTCCCGCTCGGGCGGTGCGTCGTGCAGTACCGACGGGCTTGGAGCCACGCAACTCAATCTTGGCTATCGCTACGACTTTTCACGGCGCACGGACGTGTACGTCGCGTACTACCAGGTCATCAATCGCGCTTGGGGTCGGTACGGCGTCTCGCCGCGTCCGACGCTCGGCGCGAACGGCGCAAGCGCACCGCCGGGCGCGCACTACCGGGGCATCGGTTTCGGCATCGAACACAGCTTTTGAACAACACCATCCGACTCACAGGAGACGAAATTGAAGACGACACAAGCGGGCTTCGACAGCATTGTCGAGCGAGAAAAGGGGCTGCATCGCGGCCTGAGCAGCGGGCAATTGTCGATGATTGCCATTGGCGGTGCGATTGGCACCGGCCTCTTTCTGGGCAGTGCGTTTGCCATTGGCTTTGCCGGGCCGAGCGTGCTGGTGAGCTATGCGATCGGTGGCCTGATTGCGCTGCTGTTGATGGGGTGTCTGGCGGAGATGACCGTGGCGCACCCGACCTCTGGGTCGTTCGGCGCCTATGCGGAGCACTATATCGGGCCGCTGGCGGGGTTTCTGGTGCGTTACGGCTACTGGTCGTCGATCGTGTTCGCGGTCGGCACCGAGGTGACGGCCATTGCCGTCTACATGAAATACTGGTTTCCAGCGGTGCCGGGGTGGTACTGGATCGTTGGCTTCTCGGCCGGCCTGATCGGCATCAACGCGGCGAGCGTGAAGGTGTTCGGCGCGGTCGAGTACGGATTTTCGATGCTCAAGATCGCGGCCATTGTCGTGTTCCTGATGCTCGGGGCCTATCTGGTGTTTCGGGCGCCGGTGGACAGCGGCATCGGAGTGGCCAACTACACGTCGCACGGCGGATTCTTCCCGAAGGGCGGATGGGGGATGTGGGTCGCGGTGATCGTGTCGATCTTCAGCTATCTGAGCATCGAGATGATTGCCGTGGCGGCCGGCGAGGCGCAGGATCCGCAGCGGGCGATCACGCGCGCCTTCCGGGCGACGATGTTCCGTCTGGTGTTCTTCTATCTGCTCACGCTCGCGTTGACGCTTGCCATCGTGCCGTGGAACGCGGCGGGTGAAGACGGCAGTCCGTTCGTCAAGGTGATGGCCGCGACGCATATCCCGGGCGCGGCGGGGGTGATCAACCTGGTGATTCTGGTGGCCGCGCTCTCCGCGATGAACAGTCAGCTCTACATCACCACGCGCATGATGTTCAGTCTGTCGCGGGCAGGGTACGCGCCGCGCCGGTTCGGCGAGGTCAGCCGCAACGGCGTACCGGTCGCGGCGCTCATGCTCTCGACCATCGGCATCGGGCTGGCGGTCGCGCTCAACGTGTTCGTGCCACAGGCGTCGTTCACGCTGATGATGTCCGTGTCGATGTTCGGTGCGATGTTCACGTGGCTGATGATCTTCGTCACGCACCTGTACTTCCGCCGTGCGCACGAAGCAGCGTCGCTGAGCTTTCGCATGTGGGGCTATCCGTATGCGAGTCTGGCGGGCGCGCTGCTCATGCTGGCGACACTGGTCACCACCTATTTCACCGACGAATTCCGCCTGACGCTGGTCTATGGCGTGCCGTTTGTCGTGGCGTTGTCGGTAATCTATGCGGTCTGGTATCGCCGGCATGCGGACGTGGCGGCGCAGTCGCAATAAGCCGCGCTCGCCGTTGCGCGTCGGCCTATCGTTCCCTTCCGGCGCGATGCTTCTGATAGTGAATCGCCGACAGGATCGCCACGCGTCGGATCGGCTCGGGCGGCAGCCACGTCGGCCGCTCGAACCCCAGCGCATCGGCCAGTTCGGGCGACTGCCGGCCGCAGGCCATCTCGCCGAGCAGCTTGCCGAACATGCTGCCCTTGAGCACTCCCGCGCCGTTGCAGCCGAGCGAGGCGAACAGGCCCTTGCGGATCTCGCCGAAGTAGAGCGCACCGTTGCGGGTGAGCGCCGTCACACCGCCCCAGACGAACGCGAACTTGTGCGAGTCCATTTGAGGATAGCGGCGCCGATACGCGTCCGTGAGCATGGCGCTCACCTCGGCCATCGGACGTTCCTTCTCGTACGAATAGGCGCTGCGCACGACAAACCGGCCGCCGTGGGTCTTGCGCAGCGTCGTGCCGAGACGATTGGCTGGAATCACGCCCCATTCGCGCGCGGGGCCGAGCTTGGCCAACTCGTCGGCCGGCAGCGCGTCGGTCATGGCCGCGTAAGTGTAGATCGTGAAGACGCGGTCGCGCGCCAGCCCGAGCTTGCGCGCGAACCCGTTGTTCGCCACGATGACTTGCGAGGCGCGCAGTTGCGTGCGCGCCGTCGTCACGGTGAAGGGTCCGGTGCCGTCGAGCGACAGGACCGGCTCGTTTTCCCACAGCCGGACGTTGGCGGGCAGGCTATCCGCCAGACCGCGCACGAGCGCGGCAGGCTGTACGAAGACGTTGTTCTCCGAGTGATAGCCGTAGCCGTAATAGTCGGTGCCGATCTCGCTTTGCAGGGCATCGCGCGACAGTTCCCGGTAAGTCACCCCCCATTCGCGATATTGCGCGAGCGTGTCGCGCAGGCGCTGCTCGCCATCGGGCGTGGCGGCCGCGTGGTACTTGCCGACCGGGTTCCAGTCGCAGTCGATGCCATGCGTGGTGACGAGGTCACGCAGCCACTTCAGGCCGATGTCGTAGAGCCGGATCTGCTTGCGCGCGACCTCCACCGGGCTGCCGTGCCCGCCCATGCCCGTGTTGTGCGGCAGGTTGATGAGAAAGCCCGAATTGCGGCCTGCGGAACCATTGCCGACCGTGGTGGCGTCGATCACAAGCACCGACGCCTCAGGACGCAATTCCGCTACGCGCCGTGCGGCGGCCAGTCCGGTGAACCCCGCACCAATGACGATGACGTCGAAGCTGCGGGCCACAGGCGGCTGCGTGTGTGGCATGCGCGTCGGCAGCAGGGCGTTCCAGCCGGCCCCCGCCTGATACGCGGGGAAAGTGTCCCGCGCGCTGCGGGAGGGAGTGACTTGATTGGGCATGACGATAGAAGGACGGAGGCTCGCCGAACGTTATGCAGCCTGGCTTTCCAGGCTGCGCATGACTTCGGTCTGCACGGTGTTCCAGATTTGCGACTTGAGTTCGTTGTAGCGCGGCGAGAGCTGAACCTGGGCGTCGCGCGGCATCGGTAGATCGTTCGGCAGGTCGCAGGCCACGCGCCCGGGTCGCGCGCTCATGATCACCATGCGCGTCGACAACATCAGGGCTTCGTCGATGGAGTGCGTGATGAAGACGATGGTCTTGCCGCTCTTCTGATAGATCTGGAGCAACTCCTCCTGCAACACCTGACGCGTCATCGCATCGAGTGCGGCAAACGGTTCGTCGAGCAGAATCACGTCCGGGTCGTTCGCGAGCACACGGGCGATCGACACACGTTGGCGCATGCCGCCCGAGAGCGCCTTCGGATACCGATCCTCGAAGCCCCTGAGGCCAACCATGTCGATGTAGCGTCGTGCCGTGGCGTAGCGGGACGCCTTGTCGACGCCCTTCATCTTCAGGCCGAACGCCACGTTATCGAGCACGCTCAGCCACGGGAACAGCGCGTACTGCTGGAAAACCATGCCGCAATGCGGGTCGATGCCCTTGACCTCGCGGCCGTTCACGCGGATGCGCCCGGTGGTCGGGGCGTCGAAGCCCGTGATGAGGTTCAGCAGCGTCGACTTGCCGCAGCCCGATGCCCCGAGCAACACCACAAACTCGCCGCGTGCAATATTCATGTCCACACGCTCGAGTGCCTGAAAATCGCCGTAACGCTTCGACACGCCATCGATGGCGATCATGGTTTCGGCGGGGCTTGCAGACGCGGCACCCGACGCGTGCAAAGCGCCCACGTGGGAATCGATTCGATCGTTCATGCCTGCCACCTCAACACCTTGCGCTCGATGGCGCGAAAAACGATATCCGTCACCAGCACGGTGACACTGATCATCACCATGCCGAGCACGACGACTTCCGTCTGGAAAAACTCCTTGCCGTTCATGATGAGAAAGCCCAAGCCCTCGCGCGCAGCGACCAACTCGGCGGAGATCACGCACGTCCACGACAGGCCGAGAATGATCTTCATCCCGCTCAGAATCTGCGGCAGACTTGCGGGCAGGATGACCTCTCGCATGACTTGCGCGTTGCTCGCCCCCAGGTTCTTCGCGGCGCGGATGAGCAGTGGGTCGACATTGCGCGTGGCTTCGATAACGTAGACGAGCGCCGGGGCGAACGTTCCCATGAACACGATGCTGTACTTCTGCGTCTCCGAGATGCCGAACCACAACAGGGAGAGCGGAATCCAGCTCATCGAAGGCAGCGGTCGCAGGAACGACAGAATCGGGTCGAACGCCGCACGGGCGTAGCTCGACGTGCCGAGCACGATCCCCAGCGGAATGGCCACGGCGGTCGCGGCAATGAAGCCCGTCATCACGCGGCGCGTCGAGGCGAGCACGTTCGCGAGCAGCGTGCCGTCGGACAGCATCGAAACGATGCGTTCGCCGACGGCCGACGGGGGTGGCAGGAACAAGGGATCGACGATCCCGGTGCGGCACGCCGTTTCCCACGCGAGCAGGAACACGACCACGGACACAAAGCCCACACCCAGCAGCGTGGCGCGGGACGGTTGATGATGACTCACAATCAGACTCCTCGAGCGTGCGCCGGCACCGCGATGGACCGGCCCCGGCGCACTGATCCAGCCGCAGGACTTACAGATACGACGTGTTGATCCACTGACGCACGGCCGGCGCCTTGTCGATCTGCTTGTACGTGACGAGCATTTCCGCCAGACGTTGCAGGCCGTCGACATAGCTCCCCGGCGCCTTGAGCAACTGCGTTTGCTGGGCGAGGCCGTACCACTCCGCGCCTTTGATCGTCTCGATCTGATCGAGCGCCGACATGCCGGTCAGCGCGATCAGCGAGCGTGCCGCGTCGTCCGGCTTCTCGCGCAACATCTGGCAGGTATCGAAATACACCTTGAGGTACTTGCGAACCGCGTCGGCGTTCTTCTCGGCCCACGCATTGCGCACAATGAGCACATCGGGGCCCGGCGTGACGTTGTACTTTTTGTAAAGCGAGAACTGCGTATCGTCGGCCAGCAGCTTCATACCCGACATGGCGCGGATGCGATTGAACTGCGGCGTCCAAGCGGCGGCGGCATCGATCTGGCCCGATTGAATTGCGCCGGGTAACTCGGGGGCGGGCACATTGAGCACCGTGACGTCGTTCGACAGGCCGGCGTTGCCGAGCAGATCGAGCACGAGCAGGTGCGCGCTCGAGGCGAACGTGACGCCCAGCTTCTTGCCCTTGAGATCCTGCAACGAATTCACACCATCGCGCACGAACAACCCCTCGACGCGGCCGAAGCTCTCCGGCACCGCGACGATCGAGAAGTGCTTGGAGCCGCGCGCCATCAGCGCGAGCGCCGACACGATACCGGTACAAGCGATATCGATGCCGCCCGAGAGCACAGCGCTCATGCGCGCCGACGACGTGCCGAACGACTGCCATTGCTGGTCGATGCCGGCGCTGGCGAGCGCCCCCGACTTCATGGCGAGGTAGGCCGGGTAGTGACCGAGCCATGCCGAGCCGCCGTACTGAACGGACGTCGCGTTCGTCGCGCGGGCGATACCCGAGAGGGACAGAGTGCCGGCGGCAGCGGCGGCCGACAGGGCCGCACTGGAGTGAAGGAAATTGCGTCGTGACAGGTTCATGCGTGTCTCCTTGGTAGGTTATGTGTTATTCGCGTTGAACGATGGGCGCGCTTCAGGTGAAATTCATCTGGCCCGGCGCCTGGGGCGGTGGCTGACCATCGTTGGCCGGGCTCAGCAAAGCGCCAGCCGTTCCCCCAGCCAGGGCATGACGCGGCGCAGTTCTGGAAAGGCTTCCTGCGCGAGGGCCATGCGCCCGGCGAGAAAGCACTGCGAGGCCATCTCCGACACTTCGCCCTCGCGCGATACCTGATAGATCGTGCGAGACAGGGCGGGGCCCGGCAGTGGCAGTGCGGCCACCTGCGGCAGCGAAGCACGGCCTTGCAACACGCACAGCGGCGTGGCAATCGTGAAGCCCAGGTCGGCGGCAACCATCGACATCACGACATCCGACGTATCGATTTCGAGATGCATGCGAGGCGAATGGCCGGTGCGGCGCAAATGTCGTTCGATCACGGCGCCGAAGTGCGAACGGCCCGAAAAGCGAATCAAGGGCAGCGTGCGGATCAGTTCGCTCAAATCGGCCTGTGCAAGATCGGCCTCGCGGGCCTTGGGCACGACGACGATAAACGGCTCCGTGAAGATCGGGCGGCGCACGAGGCGCTCCATGTCATGCATCGGATCGCTGGTTACGATCAGATCGAGCTGGCGGGCGAGCAACGCCTGCGCGTGGCCGTTGGCAAGGCCCGACCAGAGCAGCAACTCGCTGGTGCTGTCCGACATCTGACGTACGATGGACGGGCCAACCGTCGCGGCGAAGGAATCGATCATGCCCACGCGCACTGCGGCACGGCTGGCGACGTCGGCGTCCTGCACCTGAGCGATAAGCCGGTCCATGTCGTCCACAATCTGACGCGCGTGGCGTGAGAGCGCGAGTCCGGCCGGGGTGAGCTTGAGTGGGCGGCGCGACCGATCGAGCACGCGTGTGCCGACGGTCTGTTCGATTTGCGCGATGGCTTGGGAGATAGCGGATTGCGTGACGCCCAGGGCATCGGCGGCGATAGAGAGACTGCCTGCCGACGCGACGGCCTCGAAAATCCGAAGTGATCTGACATCGAGGTCTGCGCGCTTTTTCATCGGCGTGTCTCCGGTTCGGGCGACGCGTCTTAGCGGGCGGAAATGGCCTTGCTGGCGCGTCGCGATGAATCGATATAAGAATTTTTAAGAATTGTAGGGATTGAAGGGCATAAAACAAAATCAACATAAGAAAAACTAATACTTTGTATTAGGGCGAGGGAATTTTGGGCGAGCAGTGGCGACGGGAGCGGGACGTTCGTCTCGGTCGGTGAAAGCGGGGGCATCAGACGGAGGAGGTATCGGAGGAGGGCGTGGGGCGAGGCGGTGCGGGGAGGTGGTGAGGGGCGGTGGTGCGGGGAGGGTGGTGAGGGGCGGTGAGAGAGACGGACCGGGGCCCCTTTCTGCAGCGAGTTGGGTTTATGTCTGAGAGGCGGAAAGGGGCCCCGGTCCGTCTGACTGTGGGAGAGTGAAGCGGGTGGGGCGTGTGAAGCGTGTGAAGCGTGTGAAGCGTGTGAAGCGTGTGAAGCGGACGCGACGCCACCGGGACGCACCCGACGTACCGGCGGCTACGTGGGGCAGACGTTAGAGCAGACGATAAGCGAGGCGGGCGGCGACGCGAGCCCCTGCGCCTTGCGGGTCAAAGCGCGGGTTGTATTCGGCCAGGTCGGCCACGCGCAGTTTGCCCGAGCGGCGCACATGCGTGACGATGGCTTCGACGACGGACATTGGCACGCCATACGCGGCGGGGGCGGATACCCCTGGCATGACTGGCGCCGGAAGCACATCGAGATCGATCGTCAGATAGACATGTGAGACGTCGGCAATCAAAGCGTCAATCTGTGCGAGACGCGCGTCCAGATGCCGCTCTTGCATTTCGGTGTCTTCCACGTGGATCACGTTCAACTCGCGCGCGCGGTCGAACAGCGATGCCGTATTGCTCAACCGGCTGACACCCAGACATGCGTAGTCGAACGGAAGTCCGGCCGCTTCGCAGGCCTGCGCGATCTGATCGAACGGTGTGCCCGACGTGCCTGGGCGCGCCGTGCGCAGATCGAAATGGGCGTCGAGATTCAGGATCAACACGCGCGAGCGGTCGCCAGTCGCATCGAGATGCGCGCGGAGTCCTTGCCACGTGCCCCACGCCATTTCGTGACCGCCGCCCAGCACCACCGGTTGCGCCCCGGCATCGAGCTGATGGCGTACCGCGTCGGCCAGTGCTGCTTGCGCCGCCTCGAGATCATCGCCGTCACAGGTGATATCGCCGGCATCGAACAGGCACGCGATGTCGTGGGCGGGCAGGTTCGCCAGCGCCCGACGGATCGCTTGCGGACCCTCACCGGCGCCAACGCGTCCCTGGTTGCGTTTGACGCCCGCATCGCAGGCGAAGCCGAGCAGCACGGGCGCGCCGCCCGCCGCCGCATCAGTGCGCGCATCGATCTCGCGCACGACGTTGAACAGCCGGCGCGTGTCGCCACGCTCGCCGGTATCCGTGCGCCCGCGCCAGATCGGGGGATCGCCCGGCACCGATTGCCAATGAATTGCCATGCAAGTCTCCTGTGCGCCGTGCGAGATCAAACCGAGGTCAGGTCGCGCCACTCGCCGTGGCGTACGGTCCGAGACGGCAACTCGCCGCCCAGCCAGTAGGCCAGTTCCGCGGGTCGATCGATTTCCCACGCCACGAAGTCCGCCGTCTTCCCGGCTTCGATCGTGCCGTGCGTGCCGAGCATGCCCAGGGCTTTGGCCGCATTGCGCGTGACGCCCGCCAGTGCTTCTTCCGGGGTCAGACCGAACAGCGTGCAGGCCATGTTGAGCATCAAGCGTAGCGAGAGGGCGGGCGACGTGCCCGGGTTCAGATCCGACGCCACCGCGATGTCGACGCCGTGACGACGCAGCAGATCCACCGGTGGGCGACGCGTCTCCTGCAACATGTGGAACGCGCCCGGCAGCAGAACGGCAACCGTGCCCGCGCGTCCCATCGCGGCGGCATCGTCAGCGCTCATATATTCCAGATGATCCGCCGACAGGGCACCCATCTCGGCCGCAAGACTTGCGCCGCCGAGCGGCGAGAGTTGCTCGGCGTGCAGCTTCACCGGCAGCTTCAGTTTCTGCGCGCGCAGCAGCACGCGCATCACCTGCGACGGTGAAAAGGCAATGGTCTCGCAAAAGGCATCGACCGCATCGACCAGATGCTCCTCCGCGAGCTTGGGCAGGATGTCATTGCAGACGTAATTCACATACTCGTCCGCCTTGCCCGCGAATTCCGAAGGCACCGTGTGCGCAGCCAGGCACGTGGTCTTCACCGTGACCGGCAACGCCTCGCCCAGGCGACGTGCCACGCGCAGCATCTTGCGCTCGCTGTTCAGATCGAGGCCGTAACCCGACTTGATCTCGACCGTGGTGACGCCGTCGCGCATCAAGGCAAGCAGCCGTTTGCGCGCCGATTCGAAGAGCGCATCCTCGGTGGCGTCGCGTGTGTGCCGCACCGTGTGCTTGATGCCGCCGCCGGCGGCCGAGATGTCCGCGTAGCTCACCCCCTGCAACCGTTGCTCGAATTCGAGGCTGCGGTTGCCACCGAACACCAGATGCGTATGGCAATCGATCAGGCCGGGCGTGACCCACGCCCCTTGCAGATCGACGCATGCGTCGGTGCCCGAGGCGGAGCGCTCGCTGCGCGCGCCGACCCACTCGATATGCTTGCCGCATGTGACGATCGCGGCATCTTCGATGGCGTGGTAACGGCCGTCGCGCATCGTCGCGACGTGACAGTGTTTCCAGTAGGTCCGTTTCATGAGAGGCTCATTCCAGGCTCATTGGGCCGCGCACCTGCGCTTCCTTGGGTTTCACGCCGAACTGATAGGCCACCGACATCAGTACGATCCAGCCGGCACCGACATACAACGCGACACGGGTGTCCTCCATGAAGCCGAGCACCCCGATCACAAACAGCATGAACGCGATGGCCAGCGCCGGACCGACCGGCCATAGCGGCACCTTGAACTTGAGCGCGGCGACCTCCGTGGCAGAAAGGCGACGGCGCATCGCCACCTGCGAGAGCAGGATCATCAGCCACACCCACACCGTGGCAAACGTGGCAATGGACGCGATGATCAGGAACACGCCTTCCGGGATCAGGTAGTTGAGCACCACGCCGCCGAGCAGCGCGGCCGTCATCACCAGCACCGTGACCCACGGCACCCCATGGCGAGACATCGCCGAGAACGCGGCAGGCGCCTGACCCTGTTCGGCCATGCCGAACATCATGCGACCCGCGCCGAAAATGTTGCTGTTGATGGCCGAGATGGCGGCGGAAATCACGATCACGTTGAGGATGGCTGCGGCGGACTTGATGCCCAGCCCCGAGAAGATCTGCACGAACGGACTGCCCTGGCTGCCGATGCCCGTCCACGGGAAGATCGCCATGAGCACACACATCGTCAACACATAGAACAGCAGAATGCGCATCGGCACGGCGTTGATGGCGCGCGGGATCACGGTTTCGGGACTCTTGGCCTCCCCGCCGGTAATGCCGATGATCTCGATCCCGCCGTACGCGAACATCACCACAGCCAGCGACGCCACGAGTCCGCCCCAGCCATTGGGCAGGAAACCGCCGTGCGACCAGAGATTGCTTACCGCAGGGGCATGCTCGCTATGGAGTTGCACGCCCGCAAACAGAATCACACCGCCCCCCACGATCATCGCGACGATGGCGAGAATCTTCACCAGCGCCAGCCAGAATTCCATCTCCCCGTACACCTTCACGTTGCACAGGTTGAGCCCGCAGATCAGCATCACGATGCCAAGCACCCAGATCCATTGCGGCACGTCCGGGAACCAGAAGCCCATATAGATGCCGAACGCGGTCACGTCCGCCAGGCAGACGATGACCATCTCCAGAATGTAGGTCCAGCCCGTGAGAAACCCGGCCAGGGGGCCAAGGTTGTCGCTCGCATAGCGGCCGAACGAGCCGGACACGGGCTGGCGCACGACCATCTCGCCCAGCGCGCGCATCACCATGTACACGGCGGCGCCGCCCAGAATATAGGCCAGGATGACCGCCGGACCGGCCAGTTGGATGGCGGACGCCGAGCCGTAGAACAGGCCCGTGCCGATGGCGGAGCCGAGCGCCAGAAAGCGGATGTGTCGCGCGCTCAGATTGCGTTGCAGGTTTTTCAAGCTGTCTCCTGAATGCGTGATGAGCCAGCCCGCGATCGCGGGCGGCAAGGGAATGCGGGGGGACGGGCAACCCAGTCCCCAACCGCCGGTGGCGCGAATCGCAGTTCGCTTCGCCCCGGCGGGGGAAGAGGCCTGTGCGATTTAAGCGACTGGCGCGCTAGGCAACGTGCCTGAGGGCACCAGCGCACTGAGCTGGCGCTGGGCGATCAACGCGCTTGCGCCCTCGATGTCGGGCGCAAAATAGCGGTCCTTATCGTAGAACGGAACCGACTGGCGCAGGAGCGCGCGGGCGCGCTCAAGTGCCGGGGTCGACTTGACCCCCTCGCGGAAGTCCAGCCCTTGGCAGGCGCCAAGCCATTCGATCGCGATAATCCCCTTGACGTTATCGGCCATCTCCCAAAGCCGCTTGCCGGCGTTGGGGGCCATCGACACATGATCTTCCTGGTTGGCCGAGGTCGGCAGACTGTCGACACTGGCTGGATGCGCCAATGCCTTGTTCTCGGAGGCGAGTGCGGCGGCCGTCACCTGCGCGATCATGAAACCGGAGTTCACGCCGCCGTTGGCCACGAGAAACGCGGGCAATTGCGACATGTGCTTGTCCATCATCAGGGAGATGCGACGCTCGCTCAGCGCGCCGATTTCGGCCAGCGCGAGCGCGAGGTTGTCCGCCGCCATGGCGACCGGCTCGGCGTGGAAGTTGCCGCCGGAGATCACGTCGCCTTGTTCCCAGAACACGAGCGGGTTGTCCGACACCGCATTCGCTTCGACGGCGAGCACCTCGGCCGCCTGACGGATCTGCGTGAGACACGCGCCCATGACTTGCGGCTGGCAGCGCAGCGAGTAGGGGTCTTGCACCTTATCGCAGTGCGCGTGGGACTCACCCACCTCGCTCGTCTCGCCCAGCAGATGGCGGTACAGCGCGGCGGCATCGATCTGGCCACGCTGGCCGCGCGCGGCGTGAATGCGGGCGTCGAACGGGGCGCGCGAACCGAGCATCGCTTCCACGGTCAAGGCGCCGCAGACGCTGGCGGCGGCGAACATGTCCTCAGCTTCGAACAGACCCCGCAGGGCATAGGCCGTCGAGACTTGCGTGCCGTTGAGCAGCGCCAGGCCTTCCTTGGCGGCGAGCGTGAGCGGTTCAAGTCCGGCCACGGCGAGGGCTTCGCGGGCGCTGATCCACTGACCGCGATAGCGTGCCTGACCTTCGCCCAGCAACAGCAGCGACATGTGGGCGAGCGGGGCGAGATCGCCGGAGGCGCCGACCGAGCCCTTGAGCGGGATGCACGGGTAGACCTCGGCGTTCACCAGCGTAATGAGGGCATCGATGACCTTGCGGCGAATCCCCGAATAGCCGCGCGCCAGACTGTTGATCTTGAGCACCATGATGAGGCGCACGAGCGCGTCATCAAGCGGTGCGCCCACGCCGGCGGCGTGCGAGAGCACGAGTGAGCGTTGCAGGTTCTCGAGATCGTCTTTGGCGATGCGCGTCGTGGCGAGCAGTCCGAAGCCAGTATTGATGCCATAAGCCGTGCGGCCTTCGGCGACGATGTTTTCCACGCAGGCCACGCTCTGGTCGATGGCTGCGTAGGCGGTCTCGTCGAGCGTGAGGGCGGTCGGGTGTTGATAGACGTCGCGCAGTTGCGCGAGCGTGAGCGCGCCGGGCGTCACAAACAGGTGTGCCATGGACGGATTTCCTTGATTCGACAGTTTTTGGAGTATCTCGCTTACTTCGCGTCGCCCAGCATGGGCAGGTTCAGGCCATGTTCGCGCGCGCAGTCGACGGCGATGTCATAGCCGGCATCGGCGTGGCGCATGACGCCCGTCGCCGGATCGTTGTTCAGTACACGGGCAATGCGCGCGGCCGCCGCGTCGGTGCCGTCGCACACGATCACCACGCCCGAATGCTGCGAGAAGCCCATGCCGACGCCGCCACCGTGATGCAACGACACCCAGGTCGCGCCGCTCGCCGTGTTGAGCAGCGCGTTGAGCAGCGGCCAGTCGGAGACGGCGTCCGAGCCGTCACGCATGGCTTCCGTTTCGCGGTTCGGGCTGGCGACCGATCCTGAATCCAGGTGGTCGCGGCCGATCACGACCGGTGCCGAGAGTTCTCCTGAGCGTACCATTTCATTGAAGGCCAGTCCGAGCTTCGCGCGCAAGCCCAGCCCGACCCAGCAGATCCGCGCGGGCAGGCCCTGGAAGCTGATGCGCTCACGCGCCATGTCGAGCCAGCGGTGCAGGTGCGCGTCGTCGGGAATCAACGCCTTGACCTTTGCGTCGGTCTTGTAGATATCTTCCGGATCGCCCGACAGCGCCACCCAGCGGAACGGCCCGACGCCACGGCAGAAGAGCGGACGGATATAGGCGGGCACGAAGCCGGGGAAATCGAAGGCGTTCTCGACGCCTTCTTCCTCGGCCATCTGGCGGATGTTGTTGCCGTAGTCGAAGGTCGGCACGCCCATCGCCTGGAAGTCGAGCATGGCCTTGACGTGGACCGCCATCGACTGCTTCGCGGCCTTGACGACTTCGGCGGGCCTGGCGCGGGCGCGTTCGCGGTAGTCGTCCCAGGTCCAGCCGATCGGCAGATAGCCGTTGAGTGGATCGTGGGCGCTGGTCTGGTCGGTGACCATGTCCGGACGCACGCCACGGCGCACCAGTTCCGGCAGAATTTCGGCCGCATTGCCGCACAGGGCGATGGACACGGCCTGACCGGCCGCCGTGTATTTGGCGATGCGCGCGAGGGCGTCGTCGAGATCCTTGGCTTGCTCGTCGACGTAGCGCGTGCGCAAACGGAAGTCGATGCTGGTCTGCTGGCACTCGATGTTCAGCGAGCAGGCGCCGGCCAGCGTAGCGGCCAGCGGCTGCGCGCCGCCCATGCCGCCCAGGCCGGCAGTGAGCACCCAGCGGCCCTTCAGATTGCCGTCGTAGTGCTGGCGGCCGGCTTCGACAAAGGTCTCGTAAGTGCCTTGCACGATGCCCTGACTGCCGATGTAGATCCACGAGCCGGCGGTCATCTGGCCGTACATGGCCAGCCCCTTGGCGTCGAGTTCGTTGAAATGCTCCCAGGTCGCCCAGTGCGGTACCAGATTCGAGTTGGCGATGAGCACGCGCGGCGCGTCGGCATGCGTCTTGAACACGCCCACCGGCTTGCCCGACTGTACGAGCAGCGTCTCATCGTCACCCAGCGTCTTGAGCGCTTCGACGATCTTGTCGTAGCACTCCCAGTTGCGGGCGGCGCGGCCGATGCCGCCGTACACAACGAGCGCGTTCGGGTTCTCGGCGACGTCCGGGTCCAGGTTGTTCATGAGCATGCGCAGCGGGGCTTCGGTAAGCCAGCTACGGGCATTGAGCTGCGTGCCGCGCGGGGCGCGGATCGTGACATCGCGGTATCGGGTGACTTGGCTCACAACGTGTTCCTCAAATTCGGAGCGGAGAATGACTTGTACAGTATTGTATATACAAGTTGTCGTGAACTAGGGTTTTTACGTACGTCAGTGAGCCGAGGGGACGGCGTTACAGGGGATGGCCGGCGCTGGCTTATCGGTGCCTGATCGTTGGCTTGCCGGGGCTTATTCTGGCGCGCCGAAGCGGCCTTCGAGGCGGTGGCGAGAACCGGGGTGCAGCAGCCGGGCAACCGAGACCACGCGTTTGCCCGTCCACGTGCGCCGACGGATGAGCAGGCACGGTTCCGTGCGTGCGATGTGCAGCAGTTGCGCTTCTTCGGGGGTGGCCGTCACGGCTTCGACCACATGCTCGCCCGATGTGAGCGGCGAGAGCCGCTGCAGATAGGCGTTGGGCGTCAGTTGGGTGAAGTCTTGTTCGAGGTAGTGTGGCGCGAGCGTGGGATTGACGCAGCGATCCTCGATCTGCACCGGCACGTTGTCCTGGTAGTGAACGATCACCGAGTGGAACAGCGTTTCGCGCTCCTGCAGGTCCATCGCAAGCGCGCGTTCGGGGCCGGCGAGTTCTTCGCGCAGCAGCTTCACTTCGGCGCGATGGCGATGGCCATGCTCGGCGATCTCGTCCGCGATATTGTTGACGGCCAGCAGCGGGGAGTGCGATTTCGGCTCGGCTACGAACGTGCCGACGCCCTGCATGCGTACGAGACGTCCCTCGACGGTGAGTTCTCGCAGCGCGCGATTGACCGTCATGCGACTCACGCCCGAGAACTCGACCAGCTCGTTTTCCGAGGGGATGCGGTGATGCGGCGGCCAGGCGCCACTGTCGATCTGACGGCAAATGAACTGCTTGAGTTGCAGGTAGCGCGGTGCCGGCCCTTGTTCGTTGAGCGTTTCGACAGTCGGTTGGGCAGATTGACGTGGCACCTTGATGGCTTCTCCGGTCACTGACGTGCGGGTGGGAAAGCCTGAAGCATAAGCCAATCGCTCACTGCGGAGGAGAAAAAACGCGACCCGCTGCGCACGGCATCGGTCAAGGCGAAGCCGCGCCAAAGGTGCACTGCGGCGCGCCGCGAAGCGAGCCGAATCCGCTCACCAACCGTGCAATCTCGACCAGACCGCCAGCTCGCGATCTGGAGCGATGGCGTGGTATTCGGGGAATTGCGCGCCGGTGGCACAGGCGTGATTCGGCAGTATGCGCAACAGCGTGCCGATTGGGAATCGCGCGACGATGTCGAGGTCCGGCTCACCTTCGTGCGACAGAATGCCGTGTTCCTGATTGGCGCCGCTCAACTGGTACCCAGGCAGGAGGCTGCCGTCGATGCGGCACACTTGTCCGTAGCCGAAATCGCGTTTCTGCTTTTGTGTGCCGCGGTCGCGGCTCATGGCCATCCAGCCGGCGTCGACAATGGCCCAGCCCTTCTCGGGCTGATGCCCGATCACGGTCGTGAGCACGCTCAATGCCAGTTCGTCGGTCGTACACACGCCGATGTTATGCATGACGAGATCGAAGAACACGTATACGCCCGCGCGCACTTCGGTGACGCCATCTAAATGCGGTGCGGTGAGGGCAGTGGGCGTCGAGCCGACGCTGACCACCGGGCACGGCAGTCCGGCATCGCGCAAACGGGTGGCGGCGCGCACGCAGCCGGCGCGCTCCTGTTCCGCGATGGCGGCGAGCGCTTCGGGCGTGTCGACGTCATAGCTGGAGCCGGCATGGGTCATCACGCCGCCCAGCGTCGCACCGCCCTCATGCAGCACGCGCGCCACGTCGAGCAGCGCATCATCTTCAGGCGCAATACCCGAGCGGTGGCCATCGGTGTCGATCTCGATCCACACGTTGAATGTCTCGCCGAACTCGGCGCCGAATGCCACGATGGCCTGCGCGGAGGCGATGCTGTCCGTGAGAATCTTCAGGTCGCAGCCGCGGCGTCGCAACGCGAGGGCCGCCGGCAGTTTGCTCGCAACCATCCCCACGGCATAGAGGATGTCGGTCACGCCATCGTCGAAGAAGCGGGCGGCTTCCTTCAGGGTGGAGACGGTGATGCCGGCGGCTCCCGCTTCGATCTGAGCGCGTGCCACTTCCACGCACTTGCTGGTCTTGACGTGGGGACGAAAGCGCACACCCAGGGCGTCCATGCGGGACTGCATCCGGCGAATGTTGTGCTGCATGCGCGGCACGTCGATCACGGCGGCCGGCGTGTCGAGTGTCGGCAATGAGGGCGGGGGAAGGGGCGGCTTGGCGGTCATGGTGCGATGTCTCGGACGGTGGGGAGGGACATGGGCGCTGGCCACCGCCGTTGCGCATTCGCGGGATGGCAGGGCACAGCGCCGTCGTCGAAGGAGGCAGTGTAGGAACGATAGGGGGCCTCGTGGTTAAACGTCGCAACATCAAACATTAAGCGTCGGTGAATGATACCGATTGAGACCCTGCGTCGGGTCGAGCCGCCGGCGCAATCGGCGCCGCTCAGTGCGGCGTCACGCCGTCAGGCGAGTCGACGCGCGCCTTCGGCAGTTCGGGTTCGTGCGCCGTTCGCCAACAGACTGCAGGCAAGGAGCAACACTGCCGTCATGAAAAACACCGACGGCAGCCCGAACGCGACGGCAATCTGGCCGCCGACGACGGGCCCGATCACCTGGCCGCTGAATTGTGCCGACTGAAGGTAGCCGAGCATCTTGCCGGTATTGCGCTCGCCGACCGAGTGACGGGCGAGTTTGCCGATGGCGGGCAGCAGCCCCGCGAGCGTCATGCCCATGAGCACACGCAGGGCGGCCAATTGCCACCATGCGGTGACAAACGCTTGCGGCACCATGACCAGTGCCGTCGCGACAAGGCAACCGACGATAACGCGCCAACTCCCGACACGATCCGCGAGCGCACCCAAGCGGGCTGCGGTGAGCATGCTGCCCAGCGCCGAGCTGGCCATGACGACGCCGGCGACGCGCGTGAGGTGCGCGCTGTCAACGCCCAATTGCCCGATGTAGACGGTAATGATCGGTTCGATGGACATGTTCGCCAGCAATACCATCATGGCCGTGGCCAGAATGGCCGCGATGCTGCCGGCGTGCGGCGAGTGATCGTCGGTCGGCGTTACCGATGGGGCGTGGCGTTTCCCATCGCGCGACGCATCGAAGTCTTCGCGAACCCCGAAGATCGTGAGCAGTGCCGTGACCGCAATCATCGCACCGCCGGCGAAGAAGGTGCCACGAATCCCGAGCAACGGTGGCAGCAATCCGCCGACCAGCGGCCCGACCAGACTGCCCGCGAGGGCGCCCGTCGACAGCACACCCAGTGCCCAACCCGCGCGTTCACGCGGTGCCTGTGTGCCCACCATCACCGTCGACGCAGACGCATAACCCCCGACCAGACCGGCAATCAGACGCAACCCCACGAGTTGGTAGACATTGTGCGCGACGCCGATGAGTGACATCACGATGGCCATGCCGACGGCCGCGCGGATGAGCATTGGCTTGCGGCCGAAACGGTCCGCGAGGTGGCCCCAGAGGGGCGCGGTGACGGCGGTGCCGAGAAACGTCGCACTGAACGCTACGCCTGACCATTGAATGACGGCCGCCTCCGATGCAACGCCAAGCTGCTGGACGTAGAGCGGCAGGAATGGCAGCAACAGGCTCAGGCTGACCAACGTAGTAAACGATCCGAACACAGCAATAGTCAGATTACGGCGCCAGTACCGAATGTTGCGCTCGGCATAACTGGCGCCATCGGCTGCGTGGGCGGCATCGGCCGAGGCGAATTGGGACACGTCGACGGGGGGCTTCACAGGAACCTCAGCATTGCGCAAGGAATTGGCGTGGACCGTGGGAGCGGGCTACGACCGAGTCTAGTCCGAGCGCCGGGGGGCGGGAATGGCCGCCGCGCGGAAGTCAGTGTTGCGAAGCGCGGACGAATGCCCCAACGTTTGCAGCAAGTATTCGACAAAGACTCGGGCGCGAGACGGCAACGTCTTGCCGTGCGGGTACATCAGACTCACCGGGCGCGAGCGTCCCCCATAAGCGGCCAGCACCTCGACCAGACGCGCGGCGGCCAGATCTTCCTCAACGATGAAGCGGTAAGTCTGGAACAGCCCGGCACCGGCCTTCGCGAGTGTGACGCCCGAGAGCACGTCGTCACTGCAACGAAAGTGGCCATTCACGACATGCTCGATGTCGCGGCCCGCCTCGCGGAACAGCCACGGTATCGCTCGCCCCGTGCTCGGCAGGTCAAATTCGATGCAGTCGTGCTCGGCCAAGTCGTCAAGGGTTCGGGGTGTTCCCACGCGATTCAGGTAATCCGGGTGGGCGACGACCACGAGTGCGGCGTCTTCGAGCGGGCGCGCCACCATACTCGACTCGGGCTGGGCGCGAAAGCGGATGGCGAAGTCGAAGCGTTCCTCATGAAGGTCGACGTTGCGGTTGCTCACATGCACGTGCACCTTGATGCGCGGATATTGCGCCTGGAACGCGGGCAACAGCGGCAGCAGTCGATAGTGCGCGTAGGTCGTCGGCACACTGATACGCAGGGTGCCGGACGGCTGCGACTGGGCGCCTGAGACACGATGCTCAGCTTCGGAGAGCATGCCAAGGGCGGATCGGCATTCGTCGTAGTACGTGCTACCGCTTTCGGTCAGACGGATGCGCCGTGTCGAGCGGACAAAGAGACGTACCCCGAGGCGTTGCTCGAGCCGGGCGATCGACCGGCTGACGGCGGCCGGCGTCACCCCCGCCAGGTTCGCGGCCGCCGTGAAGCTGCCCGCTTCCGCTGCCAGGCAGAACAACTCGATGCTGCCGAGCAGGATGTCGCCGAATTGCCGCTGCATATCGATTCTTTACATCATGTAAAAAGACAAGTGTATTCGTATGTGTTTTTCGCGTCATCATTCACGAATAGAGTGGTGCTCAACCCGCGGGGCGTGTGGATGATCCGCCGTCCCGGCAGGCCACTTCAAGTCGAGGATAGACATCATGAACCATTCGGAACGCACGGCCATTATCACGGGTGCCTCAAGTGGCATCGGACTCGGGTCGGCGGAAGCTTTCCTGAAGGCGGGTTTCAACGTCGTGGGGACCGGGCGGAGCAGCGCTCGGCTCGACGCGGCGCGCACGGCGCTGGGGATGGGCGAGCGATTCCTGCCGGTCGCGGGCGATGTGGGTGACCCCAGGGTGGCCGAAGCGGCCTTCGCGCGCGCCATCGAGGCGTTCGGTCATGTCGATGTGCTCGTCAATAACGCAGGCATCTTCACGGCGAAGCCGTTTGTCGATTTCACACCGGACGAGATCGACGAGCAGATCGCCACGAACCTGAAGGGCGCGTTGTACTTTTCACAAGTGGCGGCGCGCCACATGAGCGAGCGCCGTCGCGGCGCGATCGTCAACGTGACCGCGTCGATCGCGTTGCAGGCGCATTCGAGTGTTCCCGCCTTGATGGCGGCCGCGCTCAAGGGAGGCCTCAATCAGGCGACACGCGCACTGGCGCTGGAGTTGGCGCCGTACGGTGTAACGGTCAACGCCGTAGCCCCCGGGGTCGTGGACACGCCGATGCATGCCCCTGAAACGCACGACGCGCTGGGGCAGATGCATCCGCTCGGACGCATTGCCGATGTATCGGACATCGCGCGGGCGGTGCAGTACCTTGTGCAGAGCGAATATGTGACGGGGACGATTCTTCCGGTGGACGGCGGTTTCAGCGCCGGACGCTGATCGACACGGCGCTTCGCCTTCGTTGTTCAAGGCACAGCGGTTCGGTGAATTCACCGGCCGCGGCCTCTTGAGGAGTCAATCATGCCGTTCGTCAGCATTCGTATCACTCGGGAAGGCAATACCGCCGAGCAGAAAGCACAGGTGATCCGTGAAGTCACCGAGACACTGGAGCGCGTGTTGCACAAGCCGCCGCACCTCACGCACATCGTGATCGAGGAGATCGACACGGATAACTGGGGCTATGCGGGACAAACCACGACGGTCGTGCGCCGTCAGTCGCCGACGGGGTGAGGGGGGGCCTTGACGACGCCCTCGACCTCATAGCGATCGCTCGATGGCCTGTCCGAGCAACGCCAGCCCGAGGTCGATCTCGTCTTCGCTGACGGTCAGCGGCGGGGCGATGCGGAACACGCCGCCCATGCCCGGCAGTTGCACGATGTTCATGCTCAGGCCGAGGTTCATGCACTCGCGTGTGATCTTCGCGCCGAGTCCGTCGGCCGGGGTTTTGGTGTGACGATCCTTGACGATTTCCATGCCGAGCAGCAGGCCGCGTCCGCGCACATCGCCCACGCATTCGAAGCGCTCCATCAGCCCCAGCAATCCGTTGCGCAGACGTTCGCCCATGACATTGGCGCGCGCGACAAGCCCATCGCGCGCGACGACGTCGAGCACGCGCAAGCCGACGGCGGCGGGCAGTGGATCGGAGACGTGGGTGGTGTAGAAGAGGTAGCCGCGTTCGTGGGCGCGTTCCTCGATCTCGGCGGACGTCACGATGGCGGCGAGCGGCAGTCCGGCGCCGAGGGTTTTCGAGAGCGTCAGGATGTCGGGAGTGACCCCGTGGCGCTCGAACGCGAACATCGTGCCGGTGCGGCCGATGCCGGTCTGCGCTTCATCGAGAATGAGCAACATGCCGCGTTCTTCGCACTTGCGCTTGAGGGCTGCGAGATAGCCCGGCGGCAGTTCGATGATGCCACCCGAGCTGAGGATGGGTTCCGCGATGAAGGCCGCGAGGTTGCCGCTGGACTGGCGATCGATCAGGTCGAACGCGTAGTCGAGTTCGGCGAGGTAGTCGTACTGACCGGCCGGGCCGAAGCGGGGACGGTAGGTAAACGGCGCGGGAATTGCAAACGAACCGACGGCGGCCGGCCCGACGCCTTTGCGTCCCGCGCTGTAGGTCGCTGCGGCGGCGCCACCGGTCATGCCGTGCCACGATTGGGCGAACCCGACGATTTCGAATTTTCCGGTGACGAGCTTGGCCATGCGAATGGCGGCTTCGTTCGATTCGGCGCCGGTGCTCAGCAGCATGACCCGGTCGAGGCCTTCGGGGGTGATGTCGGCGAGCCGCGTGGCGAGATCGACGACGGGCCGGGAGAGCATGCCGCTGAACAGGTGGTCGAGGGTACCGATAGACTCAGTGACGACGGCGACGATGTCCGGATGGCAATGGCCAAGCACGGCGCTCATCTGTCCGGAGGTGAAGTCGAGAATGGCGCGGCCGTCGGCGTCGTAGACAAAGCTGCCTTGCGCCCGCTCGATGATCATCGGCTCGAAGGTGCCGCCGTAACGGATCAGATGTTGCCGGGCGTTGCGCCAGAAGTCGGCGTCTTGGTTCTTGGACATGCAGGTGTCTCCGATGGGCAACGGCGATGGGGCGGGGCATTTACCGCTTGCAGTCTAGGCAGCGCTCTGATTTCATGGAAGCGAATAGTGCTAATGGAAGATAGAAGTGAGTCTAATATCTTGAGCCTGTCCCTGGAAATCGATTTGCTGCGTTCGTTCGTCGCCATTGCGCAGGCGGGTTCGCTCAGCCGTGCGGCGCAGCGCATCGCGCGAACGCAATCGGCGCTGAGCCAGCAGATGAAGCGTCTGGAAGCGATCGTCGATCAGCCGTTGTTGCAGCGCACGGGCCGCGGTGTGGCGTTGACGAGCCCTGGCGAGCGTTTGCTAGGGCATGCCCAGCGGATTCTGCGGGTACACGACGAGGCCATGGCGGAGATGTCGGGCCGGGGGTTGAGCGGCACGATTCGATTCGGGTGTCCGGACGATTACGCTGCCGCGTTTCTGCCCCATCTGTTGCGTGAGTTTGCGGTGGCGCATCCGCACGCGTTGGTGGAGGTGATTTGCGAGCCGACACCGCGCTTGATGGAGCAACTGTCGCGCCATACGTTGGATCTGGCGCTGATTTCGGTGCCGGACGGCGTGGACGATGAGGGCGTCATCCGACGGGAACCGTTGGTCTGGATCGGGAATCCGGGCCTGGAGGCGGTGCTTTCGAATCCCGACGTGGCGCTGCCGCTGGCATTGTCCGACCCGGATACGCTGGATCATATGGCGGCATGCGAGGCGTTGACGCGCGCGGGCAGGGCGTATCGCATTGCCTACGCGAGCAGCAATCTGGCGGGATTGACGGCGCTGGCACGCTCGGGGCAGGCGTTCGCGGTGA
Source organism: Pandoraea sp. XJJ-1 (assembly GCF_026802345.1). Taxonomy (NCBI): domain Bacteria; kingdom Pseudomonadati; phylum Pseudomonadota; class Betaproteobacteria; order Burkholderiales; family Burkholderiaceae; genus Pandoraea; species Pandoraea sp. XJJ-1. The sequence continues at coordinate 2,682,834 of NZ_CP113827.1, read as the reverse complement.
TGACGCAAACGGCGGTGCCCCAGGATTTACGCATTGTTACAGGTGATACGTTGCCGCCATTGCCGTCGGTCGGGATTACGGTAAAGTTCGATCGCGCGCGTCCGAATCACTTGAGCGTGGCGTTTGCCGATCACATTCGGCGAACGCTGGCGGTGTTGTAGGGCGGGGACGTGGGGTTTTCATGTTTGCCCCTGTTCAGGTGAATTTGACGCACAATTGCGCATCGTTTTGAGGCGGGGGTAGTCGCTTCCCTGCTCATCAACAAGAAGCCGGGTTCCGTGCCCTGGGAGGCTCCGAGGGGGCCGGAAACTCGTGGTTATTACGTTTTTTGTATCGAGGTCGATATGTTGGCGCGTATTTTGGCGGTTTTCCTGGTGGTCGGTTCGCTGCTCTCGTTGGCAGGCTGCAATACGGTCGACGGCGTCGGGCAGGATATTTCAGGCGCGGCGCGCACCGTCAAGCGGGCCCTGTAAGGGGCTGGTCCGGGCGAAGGGGACGTTTGCGCCTTCGCCAAAATCGATCAGCATGCCGCGTCCACTCGGTTCAACGCCGGATCGCCCCACTGCGATCTGTAGGGAACGTTGAGGTGTCGGAATTGACGCTTCATACCTGGTATCTCCGCTTCTTCCCACGCGATGTACGCAACGATCGTCTGCCACTCGGCGCGTCCGTTGCGATGGTTGTCCGCCTCGTTGGCGCCTCTTTGACGCGTTTTGACGCGTTTTGACGCTTTCCACACCTGCCCCCCAGACGGACCGGGGCCCCTTTCCGCCTCTCAAACATAAACCCAACTCGCTGCAGAAAGGGGCCCCGGTCCGTCTCCCCTCCGCGCCCCCAGTCCCTCCACCCAACGACCCAAGCCCGGCACCGCCCAAATAAACCACTTCGCCACTGATGCTTTGGAAACCCGTTATCCTTCTTTGGTTGACGCGCTTTCGGGCGCCCCCGTTTCTTTCGCTTTCCGCCGACGACACCGTCCCCGGCACCCGCTTTTCAGGAGTTCCCCCCTCGTGGCCGCTTTCGACATCGACGATATCGTCTCCTCCCTGCACTCGGCTCGCCTGCGCTGGCGCGACGGCCAACGCCGCCTGCTCGAATCCGGTGGGCGCGATCTGCCCTCCCGTGAACACCTCGCCGCCATCATCGGCGCCCTCAAAGGCGTGCTCTTCCCCATGCGCCTCGGCCCGCCAGACCTGCACCAGCAAGGCGAGAACTATTTCGTCGGTCACACGCTGACCAGCGTGCTCAACGGTCTCGCCGAACAAGCCCGCATGGAATGGCGCCATAAAGCCCGCCACGACGCCAACCTCACGCCCGCACGCATCGAGGAACGCGCCCACGCCACCATCCAGCAATTCGCCCAACGGCTCCCGACAATCCGCGAATTGCTCGACCGTGACGTGCTCGCCGCCTATCAAGGCGATCCGGCCGCCGGCAGCGTCGACGAGGTGCTGATCTGCTACCCAGGCATTCACGCGATGATTCACCACCGCGTCGCCCACGAACTCTATCGACTGGAATTGCCTCTGCTCGCCCGTATCATCGCCGAGCAAGCCCATTCGGAAACAGGGATCGATATTCACCCAGGCGCCCAGATCGGTGCCGGCTTCTTCATCGATCACGGGACAGGGGTGGTCATCGGGGAAACCGCGATTCTCGGCGAGCGCGTGCGCGTCTACCAAGCCGTCACGCTTGGCGCCAAGCGCTTCCCGGCCGACGACGACGGCAATCCGCGCAAAGGCCTACCGCGTCACCCGATCGTGGAAGACAACGTGGTCATTTACGCCGGCGCAACGATCCTCGGTCGCGTCACTATCGGACAAGGCTCGGTGATCGGCGGCAACGTCTGGCTCACGCAAGACGTCCCGCCGTTCAGCAACATCACGCAAGCAAGATCGCGCACGGAAGCCGGCTCGCCCCCGGTGTCCGGCTGCGATAACGAATCGTCCTGACGCATCCCGCCTGGCCCACGCCGCGCTCGGATCGGTCAGGCGGTATTCAACATCGAGGCCCCTCAAGCCCGTCAGGCAAGCCCCGCCGCGCCGGCGACAGCGCATAGCGCAACCACGGCAAGCGGCGGCGCTTTCCACCGCGTCAACAGCACGAACGCAATCGCGGCTACCGCGAAATCGGCGGCGCTGTGCACGGCGCTCGTCCACACCGGGGAGTACAACGCCGAGGCCAATATGCCCACGACGGCCGCATTCACCCCGGCAAGCATGGCCGCCGTCGATGCACGCTCACGCAGCGCCTGCCAATGCGGCAGCGCAGCCACGACGAGCAACAGCCCGGGAAGAAAGATCGCCGCCGTCGCAAGCACGGCGCCAAGCCACGGATGCAGCGGGCTCCCCGAGCGCCACCCAAGGTAGGTCGCGAACGTGAAGAGCGGGCCCGGCACCGCCTGCGCCGCACCATACCCCGCCAGGAAGTCGCTGTTCGACACCCATCCCGTCGCCACCGTCTGCTCTTGAAGCAGCGGCAGCACGACATGGCCACCGCCGAACACCAACGCGCCGGATCGGTAGAAGCCGTCGAATATGGCCACGGACCGCTCGTCGGTGAGATGGCGCAGGAACGGCAACCCGGCCAGCAGCACGCAGAAGAGGATCAGCGCCACAGCGCCCGCTGTACGTGAGATTCGGAATCGCGCGGGCGAGGGCAACGGCGGTGCCGCCATCGCGTGGCCCGAGCGCAGCAGCAGAACCCCAAGCCCCGCGCCCAGCACGATCACGATGAGCTGCGCAAACTGGGTGGTCGTCAACGCGAGCACAGTCATGGCGGCCAACGCGATCCCCGCGCGGCGCGTGTCGGGACATAATCGTCTCGCCATGTCCCATACGGCCTGCGCCACGACGGCGACCGCCACCAGCTTCAAGCCATGCAGCACGCCATCGCCGACCGGACCGCCCAGGTGCGGTGCCACGACGGCAAAGACCAGAAGCAGCAGCACCGACGGCAGCGTGAACCCGCACCACGCGGCGATGCCGCCCAACCATCCGGCCCGCTGAAGGCCGATGGAAAACCCAACCTGGCTGCTCGCCGGTCCGGGCAGAAACTGACACAACCCCACCAGATCGATGAAGCTCGCGTCGTCGAGCCAGCGACGCTGCTCCACGAATTCACGCCGGAAATAGCCGATGTGGGCGACCGGTCCGCCGAAGCTGGTCAGGCCCAGCAGGAGAAACGCGCGGAGCACTTCGAGGGCCGCGCGCGGACGCGTGGCGGCGGGACCGGGGACGGTCTCGATGTCGGTTTTCAAGGGGGCCAACTCACGTTATCCAGCAGTACAAGGTTCGCCATCATAGCGCTGAGGCAATGACCTCAGCATGACGTGAGCACGCTGGGGGCATCGCAAGCCTACGCCACGCCAGCCGTGGACGCTGCCGCTCAGCGTTGCGCATGGTAGAACTGCCATTTGCGGCATGGGCGGCGATTTCCGAATTTCTCGCTAGCGGCGGTGGCGACGGTGAGGCCTGCCACAATCGCCGGTTCGTTTCAGCAATCGCGTCTGCGCGGGCCGCGTTAGCGTTCTCCCCCTCGCTGCGGATGTTGTCCTTCGCAATCTCGCGATGGTACAACGCCGCCGAATTCATGGAGAAACGCTGAATGACTCGATTGCATTACGCCATGCCGCACCACGCGCATCGACCGACCGCCAATGCGCACCATACAAGACGGGGCATCGCTCGCCCCGCATTCGTCGACGACTGGCGGGCCGGTCTGTCGATGCCCTGTCGTCGCCCTGTCCAGACGCAGGCGCCTCTGCGTCCGGCGCCGCAGCCGCTGCCGACCGGATCCGTCGCTCGCGCAGCGGTTGGCGCAACGCGCCGCGAGATCCCCAATGCGGCCTTCGCGCTGGGCTTGCTCGCCGTTGTCTGTACGACCGGCGTGGCGGTCGCGGCCGTCGCCCCGGGGGCATCCGTTGCCGGGCCACGGTCGATCAGTCGTAGAGAGGTTCGTACCGAAGCGGGTCCAGCCACCGCACCGATAGCCTTGCCGCATTCGGACACAGTGTCCGGCATTCATGCGTTGCTGCGTGTATGGCCTTACCGCCCCGACGGCGGTGGCGTGATGGCGCAGTGCCTGCCGGCGCCGCACGCCAGGTCGCTCGGTCGGCCGCCAGCGCCAGCCGACAGCCGCGAGGCCCTGAGAGCGGGGCTCGAAGCGTACCGAGGGGATATCCAGTGCGCTATCGTCGCGTTGATTCGGGAATCCGTCGCCGTATCGGACGCGCAAACGCGTGCGGCGTTTGCCGATGCCGAGGTCCTGCGCCCAACCCATTGGCCTCTCGCCTGACGATGTCCGGGCTTGAATGTCTGGCCGCCATGGTGCGCGCCGATACGCTCCACCAGGATGCCATCGCGCTGCTCCAGCACCTTTGGCCGGACAACCCCATAGAAGCCTCTACTCATGCCACGCCGACGCCGACGCCACCGCCGTTTCCGAGATTTATCAAACACGAGCCATTCTCCGGTCCGCTGGGCCGAGGCGTGCAATGGTCGTTGCCGCCGGATGTCTACGTGGAGTACCTCCCGGACCTGACGCAGAACGGCGTAAAGGTGTTCGACATCGACGGTGTCCTGTACGGCGCGACCGTGGCGCACTCGCGCAAACACGCGTCAGACCTCCGGCCACTTGAGGACATCCGTCGCGAGCGTGGGCCGGAGTCGCTGTGCCGCATCTCGCGGGGAACGGGGATCGACATCGACGGCATGTGTCTCGAATGCCACTCCGAGCGACCCGACGAGGTCACGGTCACGGAGCAGGGCGCAACGCTTACGCAGCATCAGCCAATGAACGCGTCGCCACTCGCTCGCCTGCGTGTCGCCGTCTATTCCCGTTTGTCTCGAGCGGAGGACGGTAGCCACGTGTTCTTTGCCTTTGGGCGTATGGGGCGTCTGGACGAGCATGGCGTGCCGCACGTCTCGCCGGACTCGCCACTCGTCGATCCGTCGGTGTATGCGCCGGAGCTGGACGGCGAATTGTCCTTCTATGAGCAGTCGACGACGGAGGGGCCGGTCGGTGGGCGTCGCGTGCGTCTCACGCTTGGCGACATGCGCATCGCGGCGCCATTCGGAACGTATCGGGACACGGATGGCGCGCTGCATGGTGTGGTGCAACTGACGAGCGACGTTTATTACCGCTTCGGGTTGCCCGACAGCGACGAGGGCGAATCGTCACGTTCGTCACGTCGGGTGCGCCTGCACTTGCGCGAGGCGAAGCACCGCGACATTCGCGCGTACCGCACGGCGCAGCACCATCGCGCGGCCGCCGAGAACGCGACGGTGCTGCCGACGATCGCCTACGGCGATGCGCGCACGTTTCTGCAGTTGTATCTCAAGCTCTGGCAGCAGGCGCCGTCTCCGGGGGACGTCTGGCGCGGGCTTGAGGACGTTTCACTGTCGGTGATCGAGGCGCGGCAAGCGATTCGCGACCTGACGCTAGCCATCGAACATCGGGTCGTCGCCGCCAGAACACCGCCGGCGTCGCCCGGCGCCAGCGGCTTTTCTCCGCCCCCCGGCATCGATGCGTCGTTGATGCCGATGTTCAACCGACTGTGGAGCCACTGGCAACACTATCCGGCGCAAGCCGAAGCGTTCATCAATGCGATCGCGAGGGACTTTGTCTCGCGTCCCGCCCCGTTGGCCGTATGGTCGCAGTTGCCCTTCGTCGGCGACGTGGAAACGACACGCGATGTGCTGTCGATCTTCGAGACGCTGTTTCCCGGCATGTCGGGGATCCAGGCGCTGGTCGGCGGCACAGCGCGCGCGGCACGCGATGTCGGCGACCGGATGCGCGCCGTCTCGCGCAACGCGAATATCGCGGTGGCGGAAGTGACGCTCGTCGACGGCACGAGAACGATTTACTACTGCCTGTCGGGACTCCAGCGCACTACGCTGCGTACGAACACGCCGAGCGTGCGCATCGTGGACGCGGGCCGGGCGTATGCGCGGCGGGACCACAATGTCATCGCCCAACGCCGCACAGCAGCCCGCTCGGGAGAGGAGGTCATTTTCACCGAGCCGCCCGAACTGCGTCTGGCAATGGCCGACGCGGACCTGCCGACGTTCAACGCCGCCACGGGCGGGGTGCGGTCCCGCACGCTCGATACGGAGCGGATGATTCTGGCGCAGATCTATGCGGATCACCCGGTGGGCGAGAACGTCGTTCGCTCGATCGTGCTGTGCTCGCGTCTGCCGTTCTGCGACTCGTGTGCCGTCAATCTCGCCATGGTGCCGTACCACTATCCCGACGCTGAGCTGCGCTTCTACTATGTGGCCCCATCGCCGCGCGATCGCCGAACACAACCCGATGCCACGCCGGCGCCCCTTGCGGTGACGGTGTCGGCCGCGCTGGCCGGGCAGGCGAGAACCCACGCACACGCGCGCGACCCGGATGATCGGCACGCGCATTCCAGCCTGTAAGCGCGACGCTTGATCGATTTTCCAATATATTGACCGCTCGCGACGCCGCTTTTGGCGCCACTTCTGGCACCCTTTGCGGCGCCTGACGACTTCCCGGTTCGCCGTCCGCCCGTCGAGGGGCATGCGGACCGGGGGCTGAGCCTAACGGCAAAGGAACGATGCACGCATGACGGTGCCCGACGCTCCAGCACAAGCGCCCGCCATCGGGTTGGGCGGTGCGGCGCGAGATCTCTACCGCGCGCTCTGGCGTCACGCCCACGGCGTGCGGCTGCATTTGCTCGGCGCCGCCGGCCTGTTGTCGGCTGCACAGTTGTTGCGTCTGACCATGCCGTGGCTGGCGGCACAGGCGATTAATGCGCTGCAACAAGGCGACATGACGACGGCGGGCCGCTGGATCGTCTATCTGGTCGGTGTCTATCTGGTGTCGTGGCTGCTCCACGGCCCGGGCCGGATACTCGAGCGCAACGTCGGGGTTCGCGTGCGTGTCCGGCTGGCCGATCAACTGTATGCACGGATCGCCACCGCACCGCTCGCATGGCGCGATGGCCGCCACTCGGGCGAGTTGCAGCACCGCGTCGTGCAATCCAGTCGCGCCCTGTCCGACTTCGCCCAGAATCAATTCGGCTATCTACAAAGCGCCTTCAATTTCGTCGGGCCGCTGGTGGCGCTCGCATTGCTGTCTCGCACCAGCGGTGTGATTGCCGTGACGGGCTATGTCGTCGTGGCGCTCATCATCCTGCGGTTCGACCGTGTTCTGATGCAGCTCGCGCGCGCAGAGAACGACGCCGAACGGCGCTACGCCGCCGCATTGCTCGACTTCGTCGGCAATGCGGGCACGGTGATCGGCCTGCGCCTGCAGGCAGCGTCTCGCAAAGTGCTGGGGCGTCGCATGGAGACGGTGATGGCGCCGCTGCGTCGCGCCGTCGTGGTGAACGAGGGCAAATGGTTCGCCGTCGATATTCTCGGCATGGGGCTGACTTGGATCCTGGTCATCGTCTACGTGTTGCAGTCGCGCCAGCCGGGGCAGGCGGTGTTGCTCGGCACGGTATTCATGATCTACCAATACGCACAGCAGGCGGCGACGGTGGTCGGCGCGATGGCGTCGAACTTCCAGAGCTTCGCCCGCATGCACACGGATTTCGGCAGCGCCGCGCCGATCTGGGCGGCACCGGGCGAGCCCGACGCGATCGCCCCCGCTGTCGTGCCTGATGCGCCGTGGGACACACTGACATTGCGCGGCGTGTCGTGGCATTACGCCGACGACACGCGTGGCGGACTTCATAGCGTTGACCTCGTGCTCCGGCGCGGCACCCGCGTGGCGCTCGTTGGCCCCAGCGGTGGCGGCAAGAGCACACTGTTGCGCACGCTCGCCGGACTCTATCTCCCGCAGCACGGCCAATTGCTGCGCGACGGCGCGTCAACGCCGTGGGCCGATCTGCGCACGCTGGCCACACTGATTCCGCAGGAAGCCGAAGTGTTCGAGGCGAGCGTGGAGGAGAACCTGACGTTTGGGGAACCGTCCGACGCGCAGTCCGTGCAGGCCGCCGTGCATGCGGGGGCATTCGACGACGTCCTCCAGCATCTTCCTGAGGGCCTGGCCAGCACCCTCAACGAGCGCGGCGGCAACCTTTCTGGCGGTCAGCGACAACGGCTCGCGCTCGCGCGGGGCGCGCTGGCAGCGCGAGGGAGTTCGCTATTGCTGCTCGACGAACCGACCAGCGCGCTCGACCCGCTAGCCGAGGCACGGGTATTCGATCGCCTGTATGAAGCGTTCCCGAACGCCTGCATCGTCGCGTCGGTGCACCGGCCGAGTCTGCTCGATCGATTCGACACCCTCGTGGTCATGGACGGGGGACGCGTTGTCGACGCCGGCCCGCGCGACGAGGTGCTGGCCCGACGGACCTAGTCCAAAGCGCTATATCAGCAAGGATATAGCGCTTTGCGCCGCCATCCGGGCGGGCAACGTCAAGCAGAAACGGGGCACGGCTTATATAGCACTACAAGAAATATCGACACGTGTTGAGCCAACGCAAACCTTCGATGCGACGCGCTTTACATGACGCAGGCGAAGGAGAATAATCGCCTCGTATTCGAAGACCCGACTGCGCAGTCGTTGCCTTAAGCCGGCGGGAACCGCCCCCCAACACTTCGGAATCGTGTGGCGTTCCCGCTTTCGCTCGCCTGTCGGCGCAGTCTTGCGCCGACTCATGCCAGGGAAACGCCATGAGTCATTTCGTTGACCGTCTTCGTTTTTTCACGTCTTCACGTCCCCAGTTCTCCGAGGGGCACGGCGCCACGACCGATGAAGACCGCCACTGGGAAGACGCTTACCGTCAACGCTGGCAATTCGACAAGATCGTGCGCTCGACGCACGGGGTCAATTGCACCGGGTCCTGCTCCTGGAAGGTGTATGTCAAAGGCGGCATCGTCACTTGGGAAACGCAGCAGACCGATTACCCCCGCACACGCCCTGACATGCCGAACCATGAGCCACGTGGCTGCTCGCGCGGCGCATCGTACTCCTGGTATCTCTACAGCGCCAATCGTCTCAAGTATCCGCTCGTGCGCAGCGCACTCGTGTCGCGCTGGCGCGACGCGCGCAAGTCGCTCGCGCCGGTCGAGGCGTGGGCCTCCATCGTGGAAAACGAGGCGTCACGCCGTGCCTATCAGGCCCGTCGCGGCCTCGGTGGCTTTGTGCGTGCCTCGTGGGACGAGGTCAATGAGATCGTTGCCGCCGCCAATGTCTACACGGTCAAGCGCTATGGCCCGGATCGCGTCACCGGCTTTTCGCCGATTCCGGCGATGTCGATGGTGTCGTATGCCGCGGGCGCGCGTTATCTGTCGCTGATTGGCGGCGTCTGCCTGAGCTTCTACGACTGGTACTGCGATCTGCCGCCGGCCTCGCCGCAAACGTGGGGCGAGCAGACGGACGTGCCTGAGTCGGCCGACTGGTACAACTCGACGTTCATTGTGATGTGGGGCTCGAACGTGCCGCAGACGCGCACGCCGGACGCCCACTTCATGACCGAGGTGCGCTACAAGGGCACCAAGATCGTGTCGATTTTCCCCGACTACGCGGAAGGGGCGAAGTTCGGTGACCTGTGGCTGCATCCGAAGCAGGGCACCGATGCCGCGCTGGCGCTCGCCATGGGACACGTGATCCTCAACGAGTTTCATCTGGCCGGCAAGAGCGATTACTTCATCGACTACTGCCGACGCTTCACGGACATGCCGTGTCTCGTTCGGATGGTCAAGCAGGGCGACGGCTACGTGCCGGAGCGCCAACTGCGCGCGGCCGACTTCGACGGCGCGCTGGGCCAACCGCACAACGCCGACTGGAAGACGGTCGTGATCGATGAGCTGAGCGGTGATTTCGTCGCGCCGGTCGGCTCGATCGGTTATCGCTGGGCACAGGGCGACGACGCCAACCAGGGGAAGTGGAACCTGCGCGAAGAGGGCCCCGATGGCAAGCCCATCCAGCCGTGCCTCACGCTGGTGAAGGGCCACGACGAGGTCGTGCCCGTGCTCTTTCCCTATTTCGGCAACCAGCCTCATGCGCATTTCACCTGCACGTCGCACGCCTCCGTGCAGCGCCGCAATGTCGGTGTGCGCCGCATCCAGACCACCGAAGGCGAAGTGCTGGTGGCAACCGTCTACGACCTGTTCATCGCGAACTACGGGCTCGATCAGGGCCTCGGCGGCGAACACATCGCCCACACCTACGACGACGATGTGCCCTACACCCCGGCGTGGCAGGAAGCGATCACCGGCGTCAAGCGGGAAGACGTGATTTCGGTGGCCCGCCAGTTCGCCGAGAACGCGCACAAGACGCAGGGCAAGTCGATGGTCATCATCGGGGCCGGTATCAATCACTGGTTCCACATGGATATGTCGTACCGCGCGATCATCAATATGCTGGTGATGTGCGGATGCATCGGGAAATCCGGCGGCGGCTGGTCGCACTATGTCGGCCAGGAAAAGCTCCGCCCGCAAACGGGCTGGACGCCGCTTGCGTTCGGGCTCGACTGGCACCGCCCGCCGCGCCAGATGAACGCAACGTCGTACTTCTATGCGCACACGGACCAGTGGCGTTACGACAACAGCGATCCGTCGGGTCTGCTCTCGCCGCTGGCGGACAAGACCCCGTTCCACGGACGCCCCATCGATTACAACGTGCGCGCCGAGCGCATGGGCTGGCTGCCGACGGCGCCTCAACTGCAGACCAATCCGCTCGATGTCGGCCGCTCGCTGCCCGACCCGTCGAAGGCGGGCCAGTATGTGGCGAACGCCCTCAAGGACGGCACGCTGCGCATGGCGTGTACCGACCCGGATCACCCCGACAACTTCCCGCGCAATCTGTTCGTGTGGCGCTCGAATCTGCTCGGGTCGTCAGGCAAGGGGCATGAGTACTTCCTGAAGCACCTGCTGGGCACCACGCACGGCGTGCAGGGCGAAGACATCGGCAAGAGCCACGGTGCCCGTCCGGAAGAAGTCAAATGGCGCGACGAAGCGCCCAAGGGAAAGCTTGACCTGCTCGTGACGCTGGACTTCCGGATGTCCACCACATGCATGTATTCCGACATCGTGCTGCCCACCGCCACGTGGTACGAGAAGGACGATCTGAACACGTCCGACATGCATCCGTTCATTCACCCGCTCTCGGCCGCCGTCGATCCGGCGTGGCAGGCGCGCAGCGACTGGGAGATCTTCAAGGGCATCGCGAAGCGCTTCTCCGAATTGTGCGACGGCCATCTCGGCAACGAGACGGACGTGGTGCTCGCGCCCATTGCGCACGATGCCCCCGGCGAACTCGCGCAGCCGTATGAGGTGAAGGACTGGGGCGCGGGGCAGTGTGACCCGGTGCCGGGCAAGACCGCGCAAGGCGTGGTCGTCGTCAAGCGCGACTATCCGAACACCTACCGTAAATTCACGTCGCTCGGCCCGTTGATGGATTCGCTCGGCAACGGCGGCAAGGGCATTCAGTGGGAGACGCACGAGGAGATCGACCTGCTCGGGCAGCTCAATTACAAGGTCTCGGAGGCCGGGGTGTCGAACGGCAGGCCGCGCATCGAGTCGGCGCTCGACGCCGCCGAGGTCATTCTCACGCTGGCGCCCGAGACCAATGGCGAGGTGGCCGTGCGGGCGTGGCAGGCACTCACGAAAGTCACTGGCCTGTCGCACAAGCATCTTGCCGAAGCCCGCGCCGACGAGAAGATCCGCTTCCGCGATATTCAGGCCCAGCCACGCAAGATCATTTCGTCGCCCACCTGGAGCGGGATCGAATCGGAGCACGTGTCGTATAACGCCGGTTACGTCAATGTCCATGAACTCGTGCCATGGCGCACGTTGAGCGGACGTCAGCAGCTCTACCAGGACCATCCGTGGATGCGGGCGTTCGGCGAATCGCTGTGCGTCTACAAGCCACCCATCGACACGGGCAGCTATGCGCACATGCTCGGCCAGCGCAGCAACGGCAATCCCGAAAAGGTGCTCAACTTCCTCACGCCGCACCAGAAGTGGGGCATCCACAGCACCTACACCGACAACTTGCTGATGCTGACCATGTCGCGCGGCGGACCGATCGTATGGATGTCGGAGGCCGACGCGCGCGAGTTGGACATCGTGGACAACGACTGGATCGAGTGCTTCAACGCAAACGGGGCGTTGTGCGCCCGTGCCGTGGTGAGTCAGCGGATTCCAAGCGGGGCCGTGATGATGTACCACGCGCAGGAGAAGATCGTGAATACGCCGGGCTCGGAGATCACCGGCACGCGCGGCGGCATTCACAATTCGGTCACGCGCATCAGCGTCAAGCCGACCCATATGATCGGCGGGTACGCCCAGCTTTCGTACGGCTTCAACTACTACGGCACTGTCGGCTCGAACCGCGACGAATTCCTGGTAGTGCGCAAGATGAATCGTATCGACTGGCTCGACGATACCGCCGACCAGGTGCTCGTGCCCCCGACCGGAGAACGCCAATGAAAGTGCGTGCGCAGATTGCCATGGTGCTCAATCTGGACAAGTGCATCGGCTGCCATACCTGTTCGATTACGTGCAAGAACGTCTGGACGAGCCGCGAAGGCATGGAATACGCCTGGTTCAACAACGTCGAGACCAAGCCGGGCATCGGCTATCCGAAAGACTGGGAGAACCAGAAACGCTGGCGCGGCGGCTGGACGCGCAAGGCCAACGGCAAGCTCGAACCGCTGCAGGGTGGCAAGCTCAAGCTGCTCGCCAGCATTTTCGCCAATCCGCATCTGCCGGAGATCGACGATTATTACGAGCCGTTCACATTCGACTACGGTCATCTGCAGACCGCCTCGGATGCGAAAGCCATGCCGGTGGCGCGGCCGCGCTCGCTGGTCACCGGCGAGCGCATGGAGAAGATCGAGTGGGGACCGAACTGGGAAGAGATTCTCGGCGGCGAGTTCGCCAAACGCTCGCAGGACTACAACTTCGAAGCGGTGCAGAAGGACATCTACGGCCAGTTCGAGAACACCTTCATGATGTACCTGCCGCGCCTGTGCGAACACTGCCTGAACCCGGCGTGTGTCGCATCGTGCCCCTCGGGCTCGATCTACAAGCGCGAGGAGGACGGCATCGTGCTCGTCGACCAGGACAAGTGCCGCGGCTGGCGCATGTGCGTGTCGGGTTGCCCGTACAAGAAGATCTACTACAACTGGCACAGCGGCAAAGCCGAGAAGTGCATCTTCTGCTACCCGCGCATCGAAGCGGGGCAGCCGACCGTCTGCTCGGAGACGTGCGTGGGCCGCATTCGCTATCTCGGTGTGCTGCTCTATGACGCCGACCGCATCAGCGAGGCGGCGGGTGTTGCCGACGAGAAAGACCTGTACGAGTCGCAATTGTCGGTCTTCCTGGACCCCAACGATCCGGCGGTGATCGCGCAGGCCAGGCTCGACGGCGTGCCCGATGCGTGGATCGAAGGCGCCAAGGCGTCACCGGTCTACAAGATGGCGGTCGACTGGCGCATCGCGTTCCCGCTGCACCCGGAATATCGCACCCTGCCGATGGTCTGGTACGTGCCGCCGCTCTCGCCGATCAACGCCGCGGCCAACAGCGGCGATCTCGGCATGAACGGCGCGCTGCCCGACGTGGCGTCGCTGCGCATTCCGCTGCGCTATCTCGCGAATTTGCTGACCGCCGGCGACGAAGCCCCGGTGAAGCTAGCCCTTGAGCGCCTGCTCGCCATGCGCGCGTTCATGCGCGCACGGCACGTCGACGGCGTGCAGGCCGACGACGTGCTGGCCCAGGCGGGTCTGTCCGTCGCTCAGGTGGAGTCGATGTACCGGTATCTGGCGATTGCCAACTACGAAGACCGGTTCGTGATTCCGACTGCCCATCGCGAATACGCCGAGAACACGTTCGACATGCATGGCGAATGCGGTTTTTCGTTTGGCAACGGATGCTCGTCGGGCAACGACACAGGCAACCTGTTCAACCCGGTCAAGAAGAACAAGCGGACCATTCCGATTCAGGAGATTTGAGATGTCCGCCTCCGATACCCCCCTCGGCTTGCAGTGCCGCCTGCTCGGCGCACTGCTGCATTACCCGGACGACGAAGTGGCCCTCGCATTGCCCGAGATCGAGCAGACGCTGCTGGGCAGTCCGCGCATTGGCGGCGCCGCGCGGCGTGAGCTCGACGCGTTCTTTGCCTACTGGCGCGAGCGCGATTTGCTCACGTTGCAGGAGAACTACGTGGCGCAGTTCGACCGTGGCCGCGTGACGTCGCTCTACCTGTTCGAACACGTCTACGGCGAGTCGCGCGATCGCGGGCAGGCGATGGTCGACCTCATGCAGACCTATGAGCGCAGCGGCATCTATCTGGCGCCCGGCGAACTGCCCGACTATCTGCCCGCGTTTCTCGAATACGTCGGGGTCCTGCCGGAGTCGGAAGGCTTGGCGCGTCTGAAGGACATCGAGCATCTCCTGCAGGCCATCGATGCCGGGCTCGCCAAACGCGGATCGCCCTATGCCGGACTCACGCGCGCGCTGCTCTGGCTGAGCGGTGCAACCGCGGCGCAGCGCGAGACGCAGACGCCGCCCGAACACATCGACGACGCGTCGCATATTCCGCGTGCGGCGGACTACGATGCCATCGACGCCAGCTATCAGGATGCCCCGGTGCGCTTCATGGGCGCGGGCCATCCGAGCGGGCAGGGCAATACCGTCGGTGAACCGATTCAGTTCCATGCGCGCCGTCCCGGGCGCTGAGTTCGGAAAGCAAGGAGTGTGACCATGCAAGCTTTCTTTCATCAGTTTCTGTTTGGCATCTATCCGTACATTTGCCTGACGGTGCTGCTCATCGGCAGCCTGATCCGCTTCGACCGCGAGCAGTATTCGTGGAAGAGCGATTCGTCGCAATTGCTCAAGCACGGCATGCTGCGCCTGGGCAGCAATATGTTTCACTGGGGCGTGCTGGTCGTCGTGGCCGGGCATTTTGCCGGATTTCTGGCGCCGCACTGGCTCGTTTCGCCGTTCCTGAACGCGTCGCAGCACCAGTTGATCGCGATGGTGGGTGGCGGAGCCGCGGGCGTGGTGGCCATCATCGGCCTGACGATCCTCATCGCCCGTCGCATCGGCACGCCGCGCGTGCGTGCCACGAGCCGCACGTGGGACATTGTCATCGTGTTCATGCTCTGGATTCAGCTCGCGCTCGGACTCGGCACGGTGTTGCTCTCCATGCGGCACATGGACGGCGCGATGTTCGAGCAACTGACCGATTACGTGAAAGGCATCGTGACATTCCAGCCGGGCGTGGCGACCTTGCTTGAAGGCGTGCCGCTGACCTATCGCGCGCATATCGCGCTCGGCTTCACGATCTTCCTCGTATCGCCGTTCACGCGCATGGTGCACATCTGGAGCGGTCTGGCGTCCGTGGTCTATTTGATCCGCCCGTATCAATTGGTGCGCAAGCGCTGAGGCGCGGCGTTAATGGTTGCACCTGAACGTCGATAAGCGTCGAATAACGTCCCTACGGCCAAGGACCCTCAACATGCAAACCTTGTTGGCAGATGCCCGCGCGCCGGTGCGCGTGAACGGTGTCGAGATCCCCACGAGCGCCATCGACGAGGCGGCGGCAGAACTTGCCGACGCGCCGATCGCCGGCGCCGATCCGACGGCCGATGCCGAGACGATGGCCCGCTACGCGCTCGCGATCCGCGAGTTGGTGCGCCAGCGTGCCGTCGAGTTGGGGCTGCCCATCGACGCCGACCGGCCCGATGCGATGGCCGATGCGGTGTTCGCGAAGGAAGTCGCGACGCCCGTGGCCACCGCCGAGGAATCGCGTCGTTATTACGAGCAGCATCGCGATCGCTTCACCAGCGGCGAACTGGTGCACGCCAGCCATATTCTGTTCGGTGTGACCGGTCGAGCACCGCTCGCGCTGGTGCGCGCCAAGGCGGAAGAGACGCTCAACGCGATCCTGCAAGCGCCCGACCAGTTCGAAACGATGGCGGCGGAGCGGTCGAACTGTCCGTCCGCGCAGGTGGGCGGGAGCCTTGGCCAGCTCGAGCGCACGAGCTGCGTGCCGGAGTTCGCGCAAGGCATTTTCGGTTCGGACGAGATCGGCGTTCTGCCGCGGCTGATCAAAACCCGCTTCGGCTTTCATCTGGTGCGAATCGATCACCGGGTGCCGGGTGCGCTGATTCCGTTCGAGGCCGTCCAGGACGACATCGCCACGATGCTAACGGCGCAGGTGCGCCTGCGCGCCACGCGTCAGTACGTGCAACTTCTGGCCGCGCAAGCCGACCTGGAAGGCGTGACGTTTGCGAGCGCCGACGGGCCGCTGGTCCAATAAAGGAGAAGGGATGGATATCGCACGCGTTGCCGCATCGCCATCGGTTGCCGGCAATCTGCCCGCGCCGGGCGCCAAGGCGTACTCGGTGTTGTTCGCGAGTACGTTCGCATTTCTCGTCTGTTTCGTGGTCTGGATGATGTTCGGCGTGCTGGGCATCCAGTTGCGCGAGGACCTTGGCCTGAACAGCACAGAATTCGGTCTGCTCACGGCGACGCCGGTGCTGACTGGCGCAGTGATGCGCCTGCCGCTCGGGATCTGGACGGACCGCTTTGGCGGGCGCCTCGTGATGACCGTGTTGCTGGTGACGTGCGCGATTCCCGTGTATGTCGTCAGCTACGCGACGCAGTTGTGGCAATTCCTCGTTATCGGGCTATTTCTTGGGTGCGTGGGCGCGTCGTTCGCCGTTGGTACACCCTATGTCGCGCGCTTCTTCCCGCCGGACAGGCGCGGATTCGCGATGGGTTTTTTCGGGGCAGGCACGGCGGGGGCGGCCGTCAACCTGTTCATCACGCCGAGCTTGGAGGCGGCGTACGGCTGGCGTGCGGTCCCACGCATCTATGCGGTCGTGCTGCTCGTCACGGCAGTGATCTTCTGGCTGGCGTCCGCGCCAGACCCGGGCGCGGGGAAGAAGGGCGGTTCGATCCTGGCGTCGTTCAAGGTTCTGAGCAATGCACGCGTATGGCGGTTGTGTCAGTACTACTCGATCACCTTCGGCGGGTTCACGGCGTTGTCGCTATGGATTCCCCAGTATCTCAAGGCCGAATACGGCATGACAGTGGTGATGGCCGCGGCGGTGGCGGCCGGTTTTTCGCTGCCCGGCTCGGTGCTGCGCGCGGTCGGTGGCGTGCTCGCCGACAAGTTCGGCGCGCACGCGGTCACGTGGTGGTGCCTGTGGGTGGCTTGGATCTGCCTGTTCCTCCTGTCGTATCCGAAGACCGATTTCGTGATCTACACGATCCAGGGACCGCAAACGTTCCACATCAGCGTATCCGTGGTGGGATTCGTGATGCTCGCGTTCGTGCTGGGTGCCGTGTTCGCTTTCGGGATGGCCTCGACGTTCAAGTACGTGGCGGACGAGTTTCCCGAGAACATGGGCGTCGTGACCGGTATCGTGGGGTTGGCGGGTGGCCTGGGCGGGTTCCTGCTGCCGATCCTGTTCGGCGCGCTGCTCGACATCGTCAAGATTCGCTCAAGTTGTTTCATGCTCCTTTATGGCGTCGTTTGGGTCTCGCTGATCCTGATTTATATCTCTGAAGTGCGACGCGCGAGGGTGATGTAGGCGGGCAGGGGTGGCGTTCGTGGGCGACGGGAGCGGCTATCTATACAATTCACCTCCATAAGAAGATGAGAGGTATGGAGCGATGGATAGTGTAGAGAACGTGCGAGCGTTCCTCGCGGTGGCCGACATGGGCAGCTTCACCGCGGCCGCGCGCAGGCTCGACGTGTCGGCGCCGGTGGTGACCAAGCGGGTCAGTGCGCTGGAAAAAGAGCTCAAGGTGCTGCTTTTCCAGCGCACCACCCGCAGCCTCACCCTGACGGCCTCGGGACGCGACATGCTGGGCGCAGCGCGCGAATTCCTGGCCGCCTACGAGCGACTGTCCGAACGCGCCGTGGTCGATGAACGCTCGCTTGGCGGGCGTTTGCGCGTCAAGGCACCTGCATCGTTCACTAACCACTTCCTCGGCAGGCTGCTCAACGCGTTCTTCCTGTCTCATCCCAAAGCCAGCATCGAGCTGCAACTGGCCAACCGCGCCGTCGACCCCGTGCTCGAGAACTTCGATTTCGTGATCACGGGCCTGCCCGTGACCTACGAGGGCGTCGAAGCATTCCCCTTGTGTCCGTTCAAGCGCCACGTCTACGCGTCGCCCGATTATCTGGCGCACCAAGGCACCCCCGAGCATCCGTCCGACTTGCCCGGCCATCGCTGCCTGCTCTACTCGTACCAGAACACCGTGCGCACGTGGACGTTTACCGATGCGCGTGCCGGCGACATCCAGGTCACTGTCGACGGTGGCTTCGCGACCAACGACATCGACGCCATGCACAACGCCTGCGTCGACGGCATGGGCGTGGCGATCCTGCCGCGCTATCGGGCGCGCGACAGCGTTCTGGCGGGTCGGCTGGTGCAGATTCTTCCGGGGTTCGGACTACCCGACTACTGGATCAAGGTGTTGCGTCCAGCGAACCATCACAATCCCAAACTGTTCCATGCGCTGCTGGATTTTCTCGTCGAAGGACTGGCGAGGCTGAAGGCGCAAGGGACCGACCTGTGAGCCCCGCCGCCGTATCGCTTGCCTCGCCCTGAGGGCGCAGCGCGATTATTTCCAAATCGCGTGTTCTGAACTTCCACTCCGCTGCTATGTCTGCGCGCCCCGTTCGGCCATGATCTGGCCGACCGGTGTACGGCATGCCCGATGCCCGGCGACATCCGACAGAAAATAAGAGATATAGGAGACAACCTTGAAGCACTGGATCGCTTGTCTGCCGCTCGCGGCATGCTCGCTGAGCGCGTTTGCGCAAAGCAACGTCACACTCTATGGCGCGGTCGACGCCGCCATGACCTACGTGAACAACACTGGCGGCAGCTCGGCCTGGCAGGCCGCGAGTGGCGGGCGCGCCGGTGACAAGTTTGGCTTGCGGGGTGTCGATAATCTCGGGGGTGGCCTGTCGGCCATCTTCACGCTCGAAGCCGGCTTCAACATCATGAACGGCACCGCGCAACCGGCCAACACGTTGTTCGGACGTCAGGCGTTCGTCGGTCTGTCCGACGCGCGACTCGGTACGCTGACCATCGGTCATCAGTACTCGATGACCAACGACTACTTCGTACCGCTGTCCACCTCGTTCATGTTTGCCGGGGGACTTGGCGCGACGTTGGGCGACATCGACGGCTCGTGGAACTACAACAAGATCAATAACGCCGTCAAATACGAGAGTCAGACCTACGGCGGTCTGAAATTCAGCACGATGTTCTCGTTCGGGAATGCGGCGGGCGATTTTGCCAAAGACCGGACGTACGGCGCAGGCGCTTCGTACACGAGCGGTGGCCTGTTGATCAGCGGTGCGTACATGAACATGCGCACCCCCGGCACGTCGATCTTCGGCGCGACGAGTGCGGCACAGCCCGGTGCCGCCTATAGCAACCCGGTCACCAACCCGATCTTTCAGAACTACGTCACGGCCACGAGCCAGCAGGTCGTCGGCGGTGGGGCGAAATACACGTGGGGTCGTTCGCAGGTCTCGGCCATGTACGAGAACGTGCGCTTTCTCGACATCGTGCGCACTGCGGCCAACCCATCGGCACCGCCCAACGCTGTCTTCAACAACTATCAGATCAACTACGGCTACAACCTCTCGGCGAACACAATGGCTGGCGTCGGTTACCAGTACAGCTTCGCGCCGGGTGGGCATTATCAGTCCGTCGAAGGCGGGGCCGCCTACAATTTCTCCAAGACCACCTACGTTTACGGAATTCTCGTCTGGCAGCACGCAAGCGGGCACGATTCAACGGGCAAAGCCGCCGTGGCCGACATCTTCGGGTTGAACGCGTCGACAACCCCCAACCAATTGGCCGTGCGCGTCGGATTGCGCAAGCTGTTCTGACGATATCGAAGGGGCCTGAACTCGCATGTCAAAGACTACTCATCTTCCGAACGCCCATTCGCCGCTCGATCTTCAGTCGTTCCTCGATGGACGCCGAATGTCGCGGCTGCAGTGGCGCGTCGTCGCCCTGTGCTTTCTGATTGTCGCCATTGACGGCATCGACATCGGACTGGCGGCATACATCGCGCCTTCGGTGCGGCGCGAATGGGGCCTGTCGGTGGCGCAACTCTCACCGATCTTTCTGTCGGCGCTGCTCGGCATGATGGCCGGCTCACTGGTGTTCGGACCGCTGGCCGACCGGCGCGGTCGCCGGCTCGTGTTGCTCGCGTCGGTCGCCACCTTCGGCCTGGCGACGTTGGCGACACTGTTCGCAACGAACGTTACCGAACTGTCGATCCTGCGCTTCGTCGCCGGCGCGGGCATCGGGGGGGCTTCGCCTGCCGCCGTCACGCTCACGGCCGAGTACGCGTCGGGCAAGCGCAAGCTGTCCATCATCACCTTGATGATGTGCGGCAACTCGATGGGGTCCGCCGTCGGCGGCGTGGTGGCCTCGCAGATCATCGATCGGCACGGCTGGCACGCCATGGTGCTCGTGGGTGGCGTGTTGCCGCTGTTGTTGTTGCCGGTCTTGTGGGCGCTGCTGCCCGAGTCGATGCGTTTTCTCGCACTGCGCCGCCCGCATGAGCAGGAGCGCCTCCGCGCGCTTGGACGCCGAATCGCGCCCGATGACGTGACGTTGCAGACGACCTTCGTTGCCCTTGAGACGAAGCCGAGCCGCTCGCCGGTGCGCGAGTTGCTGGTGGCGCCTTATGCGCGCGGCACGTTGCTGTTGTGGGCGACCTTCTTCATGGGACTGTCCGTGCTGTACTTGATGGCAAGCTGGCTGCCGACCATCATCACCAACGCCGGTGGCTCCATGCGCAACGCGGCACTCATCACCGCGCTGTGGTCCATCGGCGGTACGACCGGCGGTTTGCTGCTGGGACGCGTCATGGACAGTGCCAAGCCGACACGCGTACTGGGCGTGGCCTATGCCGTGGCCTTCGTCACCGTGATTTGTGTTGGCCAGACATTCGGCAAAGTTGCCATGCTCGCGCCGCTCGTATACCTGGCGGGTGTTTGCATCAGCGGCACGCAGGTTGGCCTCAACGGCCTTGCGGCGACGTATTACCCGACGGCGAACCGTGCCACGGGCGTGGCCTGGGCGACGGGCATTGGTCGCTTCGGCTCGATGCTGGGCTCCAGCATCGGCGGCATATTGCTCGGTTCAGGCATGGCGTATCCCGTGCTGTTCCTGATCGTCGGCATTCCCGCCTTGCTTGCCGCCTGCTGCATGTTTGCGATGCCACCGCTCCGGCGCGAGCCGGTACCGGTGCTGACGCCCGTGACGCGCTGAACGCGCGGCCCCTTTATCGACAACTGGACAAACGACTCATGGTATTTCCCGGCCCGGCGTTTCTGGCGCTCTGGAATGACGTTGCGCCCCAGCATGCGCAGGAATACAACCGCTGGCACATGCGTGAGCATGTGCCGGAACGCGTCGGCATCGACGGCTTCATCGAAGGGCGACGCTACCGGCACGCGGCGTCGGGGCAACGGGAATACTTCACCGCCTATGGCGTGACGGCTCCCGAAGTGTTCGAGTCGCAAGCCTATCTGAACGTGATCGATGCGCCGACACCGTGGTCTGCCAATATGCGCGACACGTTGACCCACGTTCTGCGGGCGCCGTGCCGCACGCTCGGTTCGGCGGGGCGCGGCACAGGGGGTGCGCTCGCGTGCGTCCGAATTCGCGCCGCAGCGCCGGCGGCACCCGCCCTAGCCGAGTTGATTACCGCCTGCGCCGCGCTCGACGGCGCGGTCGCCGCCCACCTGGGGGCGGTCTTCGCCGCGCAGCCGAATGCGTTCGCTCGCTGGACCGCGTCCGAGACGCCTACGCACGTCCTGCTTGTCGAGACGGAAGACCTGCAGGCCGCCGGCACCTTGAGCTCGGCGATTCGTGCCTTGGTGAACGACGCGCTGTCGGTCTCGCAGCCCCCCAGCGTCGACGTGTATTCGCTGATTTTTGCGATTGGTCACGCAGATGTCGACGACTCGCTACGCCGTGCCCGCTGACGCGCCGTCGGCAGTGACAACGAACGATGTTTTCCGGAGTTCCTCAATGAAAGCCCTGCAAAAAGCGAGCGCCGCCTTCGGTCTCGAGTGGCGCGATGTTCCCGAACCCGAACAGCCAAGCGCGCAAGAGGTCATTGTCGACGTGACTGCCGCTGGAATCTGCGGCAGCGACGTTCACATCTACGACTGGTCGGGTGGCTACGATTTCCTGCGAGGCGCGCTCCCGGTGACGTTAGGCCACGAATTCGCTGGCCGCATCGCAACGCTCGGTGCCGACGTCCACACGCTGCGCGTCGACGATGCCGTCTTCGTCATCCCCTCTGTCGAATGCGGCGTCTGCGAGCACTGCGTCGCCGGTCGCCTCGATGATTGTCGCGACCGTCGCGGTATCGGCATGCTGCGCGACGGTGCCTTTGCGCCGCGCGTACGGGTGCCGGCCGCGAATTGCCTGACGTTTCCGGCGGAGATCGATGCGAGTGTCGCATCGCTCGCGGAGCCCCTGTCCATTGGGCTGTCGGCGATCAAGACGGCGGAAGTGCGTGCAGGCGACCGCGTGCTGGTGATGGGCCCCGGGACGATCGGTCAGGCGATCGCGGTGCTGGCGAAGGCCCGTGGCGCGCAGGTGGCGATCGTCGGACATAACGACGCCGAACGCCTCGCAACGGCCCGCGCGCTCGGCATCGACGCGACACTGGATCTCGACGGTGCGCAAGAAGGCGCCATGCGCGCGGTGTTGGGCGGCAGCGAATACGACGTCGTTATCGAAGCGACGGGCGTTGGCGCAGCGGTGCAGGCCGGGCTTGATGTGCTACGTCCGTCGGGCGTATTTGTGGTGTGCGGGATTCACGGCAAGCCGATCAGCTTCGACGGCGCGAAGCTGGTCCGGATGCGCCATCAGATTCGTGGGACCTACCGTGCGGCACGCGCGACCTGGCAAGAGGTGCGCGACTTCCTTGTCGCGAATCATGTCTCGCTAGCGCCGATGGTCACGCACCGGCTACCGCTCGCGCAAGCGATCGAGGGATTCGAGATGGCGCGCCGGAAGATTGGGTCCAAGATCGTACTCGTTCCCTGACGCAGGGCGGCATGGGTGCGCGAAGTCCTCGCGCGTGCGAGCATGACTCGGGCACGCTAGCCATCCCGGGATGGCGGGCACTCCATGCCCCAGCGGAAATGGCCGCTGCGTAACAAGACCGGCGCGCCGAGGCAGAGCCCGAGATAGCGCTCGGTCATTTTTTCGATGGCCGGCCGATTCGCTCGGAATGCGGCCATCAGATCGTCGACGTTGCACGATTTCGCGCCAAAGTGATCCTCCAGCGCCTCGGCGGAGATGGCACACAGCACACGCTTGTGGTTAAGATCGGCCGCGAACTCGATCGTCAGGTCGTCGCCGTTATAGGCCGGCGCGACGTGCGGAAACTCAATCTTCATGACCCAACTCCTCGGATGCGCGCGGGCGGCGGTGGCGCTCGTCGGACTCGCCGGTCGCGGTGGGGGTGTGGCCAGGAATGGCTTCGTCGCCCTCCAGGTAGGCCTGTTCCATCGATTCCACGACATGGCACGGCCAGCCAAGGCGCTCTGCAATCCGCCGGCGGAGGCTGTCGGACGCGGCCGGCTCGCCATGATTGAGAAAGATGTGCCGGACCGGTTTGTCGAATTTCGAAAGCCAGGCGAGCGTCTCGTTGAAGTCGGCATGAGCGGACAGCGTGTCGAGCTGCACGACTTCGGCACCCACATGAACGTAATCACCGAAGATCTTGACCTCGCTGCCGCCGCTGACCAGCGTCGCGCCGCGGGTGCCGGGCGCCTGGAAGCCGGTAAAGAGCACGGTGTTGCGCCAGTCGCCTGCCATCGCCTTGAGGTGGTGCAGCACACGCCCGCCAGTGGCCATGCCGCTCCCCGCAATGATGACCAAGGGGACGGCGCGGGTATCGAGCCATTTCGACTGCTCCACACCGGAGACGAACGTCGCCGCGCCACACATGTCCGCGCATTCGACCGGGTTCAGCCGGTGATCGGTCCGGTGCGCCGCGTAAGTGTTCGTGACATTGATCGCCATGGGGCTATCGAGATAGACCGGCACGTCCGGAATGCCACCGGACGCCTTCTGCTTCGCAATCCAGTAAAGCAGGCTCTGCACACGACCGACGGCAAACGCCGGCACGATCACGGTGCCACCCCGGGCGAACGTTCGGTTCAGGATTTCCGCCAGTTGCGCACCGGGATCGGTCCGGTCGTGCAGCCGATCCCCATACGTCGACTCCAGCACCAGGAAATCCGGTGACTCGGGAACTGCCGGGGGCAGCATGATCGGATCGTCCTGCCGTCCCAGATCGCCCGAAAACAGCAGCTTCCGGCCACCGACATTGAACTGCGCCATCGCCGCGCCCAGAATATGGCCGGCATGCCAGAAGTGCAGCGTGATCTCGGGGGACACTTGAAACGGCGTATCGAATGGCAGCGGCTTGAGCAGCGCGATCGCGCGGTGTGCGTCTTCAGCGGTAAACAGCGGGAGGGCAGGCTGATGCTTGGATTTTCCGTGACGGTTCACGAACGCCGCCTGTTCTTCCTCGAGTCGCGCACTGTCGAGCAGCAGAATCTCGCATAAATCGCGCGTTGCGGATGTGCAGTAGACCGGACCCTTGTAGCCATAACGCGCGAGCACCGGCAGGTAACCGCTATGGTCGATATGGGCGTGCGTGAGCACCACGGCGTCGAGGCGCTGGACGTCGAACGCGGGCGCCGCCCAGTTGCGAGCGCGCAAATTCTTCACACCCTGAAAGGCGCCGCAGTCGATCAGAATTTGCCTGCCGGCGGCCGAAAGCAGGGTCTTGGAACCGGTCACGGTGCCGGCGGCCCCCAGGAAGCGCAACTGCATGAAAACACCTCGCACGATGTCCGGGAAGCCACATGGCGCCCGGTATTGGCAGGATAGTCCGCCGGTGCCGGATCAGCCCGCGACGTGGCCGTGGACGTTGATGTGTATCAAGGACCATGTTCGCGTTCGCCCATCGCTCGCTTAACTGCCGCTACCGTGTAATCGTCACGATGGCAGACGGTTGACTCGGCCCGCGCGCGAACTTCGCTGCTACCGCGTTTTTCGCGCTCGCTGTGCCCCGACCTGTCGTCGAGTTCACCCATTGACCTTAGTGAGGACGACGCAATGCCTCATCGAATCCTGCTTGCCACGGACGGTAGCGAGACGTCTTGGCGCGCCCTGCATGAAGCCATCCGATTCGCGATGCCCGACGACGTCGTTCGGGCGGTCAGTGTGATCGACGATCCTTTCGCCCACTATCAGGCGGCGTTCGCCTCTCATATCGATCTGGAAGCGGTCCGCGACGCCTTGATTTCAGAGAACCAGCAGACGTTGAGCGATACCTACAAGACACTGCGTGAAGAAGGGATCCAGGCCGACACGCGCTCCATCGATCTGCGCGCCTGGGGCGGCACGGTTGCCGACGCCATCATTCGGGAAGCCGAGCGGTGGCACGCCGATCTCCTGGTGCTCGGCACGCACGGGCGCAAGGGCGTGCGGCGGCTCTTGATGGGCAGCGTTGCCGAGCAAGTGCTTCGCCAAACGCATCGGCCTGTCATGTTGGTGACCGGGCCCGCCCCATCGCCGCAAGGCCCGTCCACGGCGGCAACCGCCACCGATCAGGGGTGAAATCATGTTGAAACGTATCCTGGTCGCCATCGACGGCAGCCCCACGGCCGATAAGGCGTTTGACTATGCGCTGGCGCTCGCCAAGGCGCGTGGCGCGCACCTGCACGTCGTGTTTGTCGTGGACATCCCGGTGGCCTACGTGGCCGATGCCGATCCGTTTCCCTTTATCGAAGCGATGCGGCTACAGGGCAAAGCGATTCACGATACGGCCACCCAACGGCTCAAGGGGGAGGGCGTTGACGGTGACGTCGAGATACGGGAACTCCTGCCGCTCGGGGGCGATGTCGCGCACCAGATCAACGTAGCGGCCGATGAAGACCAGGCCGATGTGATCGTCATCGGCACGCACGGCCGGCGCGGGGTTCAACGTCTGGCGTTGGGGAGTGTGGCGGAGAACTGCGCGAGACAGGCGCAGCGCCCCGTCATCCTCATTCCCCCGGCTGCGGCCGACGCGGGCAGTGCGGCGGCGTGAGTGTTCGTCGGTGGCGGTCGGCGCGGTCGCAGACGCTCGGCATGACGCGAAATGATCGCGAACGGCCCACGCGTGTAGAATTGGTCGGATGGATATGCTATCTCATACACCCGCGCGTATCGCGAAGGCGATACCTCCGAATCCAGTACGCGACACAGGGGACGGGGCATGACTCGCATTATCGTAGCGGACGATCACACGTTGGTCAGGGCCGGGTTGCAGCGCATCCTGGCCGGCAGCGAGAATCTGGAGATTGTGGGTGAGGCCGCGAATGGCGCACAAGCGATGGCGCTCCTCGAGCAGACCCCCTGCGATGTTCTGCTGCTGGATCTCTCGATGCCCGGACGTAGCGGCATCGACTTGATCGTGCAGATCAAGGCTTCGTTTCCTCGGCTGGCGATTCTCGTGCTTACCATGCACGGCGAAGAACAGTACGCCGTACGCGCGCTTAAAGCGGGCGCCGCCGGTTATATGACGAAGGAAAGCGCGCCGTCCGAGCTGGTGCTCGCCGTCAGGAAAGTCGTTGCCGGTGGCGTGTATCTGAGTCTGGCGATGGCCGAGCGGATCGCACAGGATCTGGCAAGTGCCGTTGGCGATACGCCGGGCTATCGGCGCCTGTCCGACCGGGAATTCGACGTGTTCCTGATGCTGGCGCGGGGTCTGAGCGTGAGCGATATCGGCGATACCCTGTGCGTGAGCGCCAAGACCGTGAGCACCTACAAGGCTCGCGTGTTGCAGAAGCTCGACCTCAGGAGCCAGACCGATCTGGTCCATTACGCGATCAAGCACAATTTGTTACGGGACAGCCTCTGACCGGGCGGTTTTACAGCGCGGTCTGTCAGCCACGGCCTACAGAGCGCCATCACGGCTGACAAAAGATCGCGTCGCGCGCTTATTTTCTTTCCGGTGTCCGTCTCCGATACTGAAGGCGTCGATTGCACAGGCCAGTCCGCCGGAGTCCGCCATGTATGCTTCCTTCCGCCCGCTCGATCCCGCCCCCGAGGCTTACGCACAGAGCATTCGCGTGCATCGGGCATTCAACGATATCGATGACGGTGTGCCCCGGTGCAGCACCTGCCTCCTGCGTCAGCTCTGCCTGCCGGAAGGCCTTTCCGATGCATCTGCTCGCGGCCTGGACGGCGTGACCCGGGTGCGTCGTACCATTCGCCGCGGTGAAGTGCTGTTTCGACCGGGCGACCCTCTCGAACATCTGTACGCCGTGCGTGCGGGCTCGTTCAAAACGGTCATCATGCATCCGGACGGCCGGGAACAAGTCACGGGGTACATGATGGGCGGGGAGCTGCTTGGGCTGGGCGCCATCGCCAGTGGCCGGCAGGTGTCGGAAGCGGTGGCGCTGGAGGATAGCCAGGTCTGCGCGATCAAGTTCGCGGATCTGGAAGCCGCTGCGGGACAAGTGCCCATGATCATGCGACAGATGCATCGGTTGATCGCGGCAGGCATTGTGCGAGAGCAGAACCAGTTATTGCGCCTGGGCACCGCGCGCGGCGAAGCCAGATTGGCCAGCTTCCTGCTGGACGTCTCGGCGCGGCTCGCCGCACGCGGGTACTCTCCCAGTTCGTTCCTGCTGCGCATGACGCGCGAGGAGATTGGCAGCTACCTCGGCCTGCAGTTGGAAACGGTCAGTCGAATGCTCTCGCGCATGCAGGCGCAGAATGCGCTGCGCGTCAGGCAACGCGAAATCACGCTGCTCGATACCAAGCGCCTTGGCGAGATGGCGGCCCTGTCGCATTAGCCGCGTCTTCCCCCCCCGTTTCCTTGGCACGCACGTATGCGAGCAATGCAGTTGTCGAAGCGGGACGGCACGCTCGCGCTCGTGGATATCCCGATTCCTGTCGCGGGGCCCACGCAGGTCTTGGTGCGCGTGAGCGTGTGCGGCGTGTGTCGCACCGACCTCCACGTCGTGGACGGTGACCTGCCGGACGTGCCCGACGCGATCATCCCTGGGCACGAGATTGTCGGGACGGTGGCGGCGCTGGGAGCAGAGGTTCGCGGACTGGAGATCGGGGATCGGGTCGGCGTGCCTTGGCTAGGCGCGACATGCGGCCAATGCCGGTTTTGCCAGAGTCATCGGGAAAACCTATGCGAGGCCGCACGTTTCACTGGATATACGCTTAACGGCGGTTATGCGGAATACGCGGTGGCCGAAGCCCGCTTCACCTTCAAGCTGCCAGCGCGCTATGACGACGCCACCGCCGCGCCGCTGTTGTGTGCCGGGTTGATCGGCTACCGGTCGCTGAGCATGGCGGGCGATGCACGACGGATCGGCCTGTACGGCTTCGGTGCCGCCGCCCATCTGATTGCCCAGATCGCCCAAGCCCAATCGCGGGAAGTCTATGCCTTCACACGCCCCGGCGACGAAGCGGCGATGGCTTTTGCGTTGGCCAACGGGGCTTGCTGGGCGGGCGCGAGCGACGCGCCGGCACCACGATGTCTGGATGCGGCGATCCTCTTTGCTCCGGTCGGCGATCTTGTCCCGCAAGCCCTTGCGGCTGTGGATCGGGGCGGCACCGTCGTGTGCGCTGGCATCCACATGAGTGATATCCCCGCGTTCCCCTACCGGCTGATTTGGGGTGAGCGGCAGGTCAGATCGGTCGCCAATCTGACGCGGGACGACGGGCTGGCGTTTCTGGCGCTCGCCGAACGAATCCCGTTGCACGTCACGACGAAAATCTACCCGCTCGAACAGGCGAACGTCGCCTTGAGCGATCTTCGTAGCGGCGCCTTTTCAGGTGCCGCGGTACTCCAGATTCGCGCGCCATAGCCGGATTCAGGCGTCGCGCGAGTGCGCCGGCGCCGACGTCTCCAGCGGAATCACGGTGGTGACAACCGTTCCGCCCTCGGATGGGCTGCGGACTTCCAGCGTGCCGCCCAGCAAGCGCGCCCGCTCGCGCATGCTGATGAAGCCGAGCGAATCGGATTTCGGGCGCGTTGGCGGCAGACCGCGACCGTTGTCGGAAATTCGAAGCCGGCATTCCCGGTCGCACGACAATTCGATCGTGACCGACGTCGCCCTGGCGTGTTTCGCGACGTTGTTGAGGGACTCCTGAACAATCCGGAACAGCGCCGTCGCGACCGGGGCGGGAATCGGGGGCAGACTGTGGGCCTCCGTAAAATCGACGGCCACGCCATACCGGCGTGCAAAGTCCCGGGTGTACCACTCGATTGCGGGACCGAGCCCCAAATCATCGAGCATCGGGGGGCGCAGGTCGGCGGCCATTTGGCGCACTGCGGCGACCATACCGTCGATGGATTGCTCGATTCTTTTGACATCGCCGCTGACGGGGGCCTGATCGCCCAGGGCGCGCTTGAGCAGCGCCGTGTCCATTTTCAAGGCAGTGAGCCGTTGGCCCAGGTCGTCGTGCAACTCCCGGGCGACCCGTAGCTTCTCTTCCTCCCGAACCGCTTCGAGACGGGCATTGAGCTTTTCGAGTTCAGTGCGAGACGTTTGCAGCGCGTTCGCAATTTGCCGTTGTTCGGTCACGTCACGCAACACCACCGTATAGAACTTGCCGGCCGCGTCGGCGCTTTGCGAAATCGACGCTTCCATCGGAAACTCCTCGCCGTCCGAGCGCAATCCCCAGAGCGGCCGGCCTCGCCCCATCAGGCGCTCCGACACGCCGGTCATGCCAAAACGCTCGATATGCTGATAATGCGCCTCCCGAAACCGCGCCGGGATGAACCGCGCGAGCGGCTCGCCGATCGCTTCCATGGCGCTGCATCGGAACACGCTCTCCGCCGTCGGATTGAAGATCTGAATCCGTTGCTGATCGTCGATGGTGATGATGGCCTCGCGCACGGATTGGATCACACTGAAAAGACGGCTTTCGGAGCGCCGCTTGTCCCCCGCGTCGCGTTCGCTGAGCCGTTGCGCGCGACGTCGCGCCAGCAAGGCGAGGGCCCAGGCGAACGTCGTCACCGCCGTCATGAACAGCCCCAGACCGAGGGCCCAATTGGCCACGCCGGCCCCGCGCAGCGAGGCAAATTCATTGGACGCGGTGAAGGTGAGAAACAGTGCGGGTTTTTCCCCGTACGGCAGACTCGCCTGCGTTTGGTAGTCAACGGGGGGGCGGGGCTCGCCGGGCGCCCGAGGGTAGAGGCTGTCGAAGATGGGGGTGGGTGGGTTCGTGCCGTCCCGGGTACTGACGGTCAACGCAATGTCATGGAGAAGCGGCCCGATGGCAACGTGTACGAGCGCGTCGATATCCGCAACGGCGTACGCGCATACCGACGGGCGGCTGGTGTCGGACAGGAAAATCCAATACGCGCGTCCCGTCGCCGGCGATGTCCTCGTAAAAAGGTTCCCTGTTGTTTTTGTACCAATTGGCAGTGCCATCGAACCGCTCGGACCGAACACCGTGTCATCGCCGATGGCGTAGGCGACGACGCGCTCGATGGTGTCGCCCGTGCGCTGACATCGGGCGAAGCTCACCAGACCGGGCAATCGCTCCGCCACCCGCATGTTTTGCGCATACGCTCCCCAGGCATTTTCGTCGGGGCGAGGCGCCATCGCCAGTCGGTCGAGCGCGCTATGCAAGGTGTCGCGATAAGCGGAGAGGGCGATCGCGAGCTTGTCCGTCGCGGCTGTTGTGCGCAAGTCGAATCGCGCGTCGACGTTGGCCTGCATCGTGGTGCGTACGGCGACCCAGTTCCATGCCGCAAGCGCGAGGCAGATCGAACACAGCAGGGCGAGGGTGATGCCATCGGTCTGCTGCGAAAGCGATTGTATTGCCCCGCGAAACGTCAACTTGGCCATGTACGTTGCCCCCTGTCGGTTCTCATGCCGAGGATTTCGTCTTTGTAGCACTGCTGGCGCAATTTTCCCATCCTAATCAATCCGTAAGGCATCGCGCCTGACAAGCGCAAAACCCCGGATCGCGGACGAAAAATCGGCGGCGGCGTCAAGTCAGGCCTTGATCCGCGTCAACGGAGGGGGGGCGGCGTCGAACTAGAGTACAAGGTGATCGCCCCCATTGGAGAGTCACCATGACCTACCGGACGCTGCTTGTACACGTCGATAACAGTCAGCAATCCCGCGCACGCGTCGAGCTTGCCGTGGACTTTGCCTGTCGGCTACCGGCCCACCTCACGGGCATCTACCTGCCGTTCCACATGCCACTGTTTTCCGACGTCACCGATATTGGGGGCATGGGGGTACCGCCACCGTCATCGCCGGAGAGCGACGCCAGGCGACTTGAGCAGGCGGAGCAGATGTTCATGGAGATCTGTCGCCGTCAGGCGGTCAGCCCCGAATGGCTGGCACCCCGGTTCGACACGATTCGCGAGATGCAAACCCATGCGCGCTATGCGGATCTGGTGATCGTCGGCCAGGAAGACCAAAGCAACCCCGAAACGATACCGGCCATGGGGTTCGTCGAGTCGGTCGTGCTCGCCGCTGGCCGGCCAGTCCTGATCCTGCCGTATGCGGGCAAGGTACCGCGTGCGTTCAATAACATTCTGCTCGCCTGGGACGGCGGGCGCGAATCGGCGCGCGCCGCCGCCGACGCCATGCCCTTCTTGCAGGCGGCGAAGACCGTCCATGTGATGCACGTCAGTCGAGGTGGCAAACCGGACGCCCTTGGGCCGATCCCGGGGCTCGATATCGCGATGTTCTTTGCCCGTCATGGCGTCAATGTGCGAGTGACACCCGAGCGCGGCGCCAACGACATCGCTGTGGGCGAGGATTTGCTCTCGCGCGCAGCCGACATGAATATTGACCTGATTGTGATGGGCGGCTACGGCCATTCGCGAATGCAGGAATGGGTGCTCGGGGGGGTGACTCGCACGCTGCTCGAAACCATGACGGTGCCGGTGCTGATGTCGCACTGACGCCATGCGAAATGGAGATTGCATATGAAAGCGCTGGTATTTCACGGTCCACGGCAAATCGCGCTGGAGGACAGACCCATACCCGAGTTGATCGCGCCGACCGATGCCATCGTCCGCGTTTCCAAGACGACGATATGCGGTACCGATCTGCATATTCTCAAGGGGGACGTGCCGACGGTGGAGCCCGGGAGAATCCTGGGGCATGAAGGCGTGGGCGAGGTCGTCAAGACAGGCGCAGCGGTGAGCGCGTTCAAGCCGGGCGATCGGGTGCTGATTTCCTGCATCTCCTCATGCGGGAAGTGCGAGGCTTGCCGCCGTGGCATGTATTCGCATTGCGCCGCCGGAGGCTGGATTCTCGGCAATCGGATCGACGGCACACAAGCCGAATATGTCCGCACGCCACATGCCGACACCAGTCTTTACCATGCGCCTGTCGGCATCGATGACGAAGCGCTGGTCATGCTCAGCGATATTCTGCCGACCGGATTCGAGTGCGGCGTGCTCAACGGCAAAGTCAAACCGGGCGACAGTGTGGCGATTGTCGGCGCAGGTCCGATCGGCCTTGCGGCGCTGTTGACCGCGCAGTTCTTCACGCCCGCCCAACTGATCGTCGTCGATCCGGATGCCTCGCGGCTGGAAGTGGCAACGCGACTCGGCGCCACGACGGTGCTGTCGCCCGGGCAAGCCGCCGAGGAGACCATCCGCAACCTGACCGGCGGGCGCGGCGTCGATACGGCCATCGAAGCCGTCGGCGTGCCGGCGACGTTCGAGCTATGCCAGGCGATCGTCGCCGCCGGGGGCGTCATCGCGAATGTCGGGGTGCACGGCAGCAAGGTCGATTTACACCTCGAATCGCTGTGGGACAGGAACATCAGCATCACGACCCGGTTGGTCGACACGGCGGCGACGCCGATGTTGCTCAAGACCGTGCAATCGGGACGCCTTTCTCCCGGCGTGCTGATCACCCACCACTTCTCGCTTGCCGAAATTCTCGACGCGTACCGGACGTTCGGCGACGCCGCGAAGACGCATGCGCTAAAGGTCATCATCTCGCCGTGAGGTGCGCGGCGCACGGCAGCGCGGATGTCTCGTCCGCCTGCCGCCGTCGATCATGGCGCGTTCGGAAGTGTATCGAGCAGGTCGCGCAACGCCTCGGCCAGCGCCGGCGTCACATCGATGGCGTTAGAGGCGTGCGCCACCGTGTTGGCCGTCACGACCCGGCTGGCACCAGCGGCGACGAGATCGTCGACGCTGATGCCGTCGAACAGTCCATGCACGGCAATGCAGATCGGGTTGCCAAAGCCGGCGCGAACCAGCGCCTTGACGGTGGCCACCATCGTTTGCCCGCTCGCCAGAATGTCGTCGACGATGACTGCCGTGCGTTTCGACAACGTCGCTGGCACCTGCAACCGGACACTGACCTTGGCGTCGGCCTCTCGGGTCTTGTGTGCGACGACCGATGGCGCGCCGATGCGCTCGCCGATCTGTGCCACCCACGCTTCGCTTTCGTCGTCCGGCCCCACGATAAGCGGATTCGTCACGTTCGCCGAGATCCACTCGGCCGTGGCGGCGACGGCATGGGGAGAGCGCAGCGGAACGGCATAGGCCGCCGAGAGCGACGGCAGCCGGTGCAGGTGCGGCTCAATCGTCACCAGGCCATCGATGTGGGCGCTGAGCAGCCGGCCGAAGCTGTAGGCGGACACGGATTCGCCCGGATGGAACCGGGCGTCCTGACGCAGATAGCACAAGTACGGCGCCACGAGGACGACGCTCCGCGCGCCGAGGTCTCGCGCAGTGTCCGCCGCGAAAATCAGGGGCAATATCTTGGCGTCGGGGCGGTGGAGCGCGCAGACGATGACGACCGCCTTCCCGCTCAGAGGCCCTTCGAGCGCCACCCGTTGTTCGCCATCCGGAAAGCGATGGATATCCAGGCGCTGCACCGGACAAGCAACGGCGTGAGCGAGCGATCGTGCCACGGACTCATCTCCGGGCATGGAATAGACCACGACATCCTTCATGATTCCCCCACAGCGACGATGGCTGGAAAGCGGCACGCGTACTCGTACGCGTAGTCGAGTTCTCCCTCGCTTTCCGCATAGATAGTGAACAAGGGCTGTCTCGAAACCACGTGGGTTCCGATGGGGGCTTCGAAGACCACCCCCGCCCTCGGCGCGGCCGGTGCGCCCGCCAGCTTTGCCACCCGCGCCAGATGGCGATTGTCGATGGCGGTGACCACGCCGCTGTGGCGGGCCGTTACGGGTTTGCTATGCCGCCCGACCAATGGCTCGCGCATGCCGCCCTGGGCCTCGCAGATTCTCTGGAATTGCCGCCATGCGAGCCCACTGGACAGAATGCGGTGTGCACATGCCTGGCCTTCGCCCGGCAGGGCCTTGCCGCCCATTTCCAGGAGTCGGCCGGCGATATCCACGCTCTTGTCCGCGAGATCGGCCGGGGCGTTGCTGCGATTTTGCAGCACGGACAGCACGTCGCGCGCCTCCAGACTGGGGCCGATACCGCGGCCGACCGGTTGGTCGCCGGCGCACACATAGGTCGAAACATCGAGTCCGAGCGCCCGGCCGATTGTGCGCAGCCGTTCGGAAAACAGGGTGCTGGCGTACTGAGAGCGAATCTTGGCGGTCAGGCCGACCGGCACGTCGATCAGCACGTGCGTGGCGCCGACGGCCAGCTTCTTCGACAGGATGGACGCCATCATCTGCGCTTCGCTGTCCAGATCGAGCGGGCGCTCCACCTGAATCAGAATGTCGTCGGCCGGGCTGAGGCCCGCCGCGCCGCCAAAGACGATGCAGCCCCCGACGGCGTCCACGACCCGGCGCATCTCGTCGGCACGCAGATCGACCGGGGCCAGCGTTTCCATGGTGTCGGCGGTCCCCGCGGGCGACGTGATCGCGCGAGACGACGTCTTCGGCATGATGAGTCCTTGCGATGACACGATTGCGACCACGATCGGTGTGGTGCGATTGCCCGGCAGGCCTCCAATGCTGTGCTTGTCGACGATGCAGTCCGCCTGCCAATGGAGGGTCTCGCCCGTAGCCACCATCGCGCGCGTGAGGGAAATGATCTCGTCGTCCGAGAGCCGATTCCCCGTGCATGCGGTCAGAAATGCCGAGATATGGATGGAGGAATAGCGGCCGGCGGCAATATCGCCG
Organism: Pandoraea sp. XJJ-1; assembly: GCF_026802345.1. NCBI lineage: Bacteria > Pseudomonadati > Pseudomonadota > Betaproteobacteria > Burkholderiales > Burkholderiaceae > Pandoraea > Pandoraea sp. XJJ-1. The sequence continues at coordinate 2,647,718 of NZ_CP113827.1, read as the reverse complement.
ATCACCTCATCGAGTTCTGCGGGCGTAAACGCTTCGCCGAACATCCGGCCTCGCACGTGGCGAAAGGACTCGATCGGCGGCATGTGACGCACGCGCACCCATTCGCCCTCGGACACGTCGAGCGCGGCCAGGGCGGCTTCGCTCAAACCGATCTCGTCGAGTTCCACCCAATCGCCCGTCACGGTCTGTAGCGTTGCGACGACGCTTGCCGCCCCGTATTCAAGCTGCAGACGCGTCTGCGCCGCGAAACCTTCCGAGCGGCAGATCAGGCTATCGCGCCGAAGGTAGGCAACGGCCTCGCGCAATGTGTCGATTTGGACGCTGCGGGCGCGCAGCCGGCGTCCGGTGAACGGAAGGTCGGCGTGGGTATCGGCTTCTCCCGGCGACGAGCCTCGCAGGTCGGGACGACCGACGGCCTCTGCTTCCGGTGACTTCTCGATGTCGTCTGACACAGTGCGTATTCCTTGCAGAGCGCTACGGACGAGCGTCCCGTCAGCGCGGATTCAGGGCGGATATCAGCGGTGCCTTAGCTTCCCAGCGTAGTGCCGGCAGGCGCGGTAGGCGGCGGGTGTCCGGTGAGACGTTGACGTGCATCAAACGGTGCCTCTCCCCGTGTTTCTTGTGAACAACGCATCGGCCGACGTTGAGATATGTCAAGGCCTGGGCCGCGGCAACGGACTATCGTGGAGACATCGCCGGTTCCAACACAACCGACGCAAGCGACACCCGATCTTGCCGGTCCTCCGGCACTTGCGTTCGGATACGGCCCCGTTCCGAACGCAGGCAAGTTGGGTTTCTGCCCGCTTCGGCGGGCGATTTTTTTCGCGCGTTGCGGTCACGTGGTGTGACCCGCAATCCATTCGGGAGACGCGACGATGTCCAAGGCCCTGACTCCCCCCTTGAGTCTGTGCAAGGCGCAAGTGTTCGCGGCGCTCGATGCTCACAGGAACTGGGTTGAGAACGTGCAGTGTCTGCGGCAGATGCAGCTAAAGGCCGACGAAGGTCTGATCGAGGCCGACAAGGCGTTCGCCAGTGCACTGGAAAGTGCGTCGGATTTCAGCGCGCTCTTCAATAGCCAGCTTGCCTTCATAAATCAGCAGTTGGCAATGCAGAACCTGATCTGGCAAGGGCTGGTGAAAATGAGTGCCCGCGGGCCCACGGTCTGGGCCGAGCAGTACTCAGCGGCGCAGAAGGCATGGCAACAGGTGTTCTCCGAGACGGCAGGCGAGGCGATGGATACGCAAAGCCCCGCCAATTGGTGGACGGCGTGGGGCGAACTGACCCAAACGGCGATGAGCGCGTTCGGCTCACTCTCGGATCCGGTCGATCAGGGCGCGCCGAGGGCAAGGCCGGCGGCGTCGGCGCAAAACGCCGCGCGCGGCTGATCGGCGGCGGGGCGTCGTCGTTGATCGCGTGAGTCCCCCTCGCGTCCTGACGCTACGCTCGCTCGTCACCGTGGAAGCTCATCCATATGCCCGGCGCACCCGTCACCGAAGCCATCGTCGCCACCGGACTGACCAAAGGGTTCGGGGAAGGGCCGGCCCGCACGACGGCCGTCAATGCCGTCGACTTGGTCGCCCATTTTGGCGAGATGCTCTTCATCGTCGGACCGTCGGGAAGCGGGAAAACCACGCTCCTTAGCCTGCTCTCCGGCATCCTGCGTCCCGACGCCGGCAAGGTGTGGGTGGGCGGCAGCGATATCTGGACGTTGTCGAAAGACGATCTGGCGGATTTTCGGCTGAACACGATCGGATTCGTGTTCCAGGACTATCACCTGTTCCCGAGGCTGACGAGCGCGGAAAATGTGGCGATACCGCTCATTCTCAAGCACAGGAACTGGAACGATGCGCTCGAGGCGGCCCGCCAGAGTCTGGCGATCGTCGGACTGAAGGACCGTACCGAGGTGGTGCCCGTCAAGCTCTCGGGCGGCGAGCAGCAACGCGTGGCGATTGCCAGGGCGATCATCGGCGCCCCTCAGATACTGGTGCTCGACGAGCCGACGGCGTCGCTGGACGGCGATACGGGCCGGATGATCATCGCTTTCGTCAAGCAGAAGATCCTGGACCGGAACCGATGCATCGTCATCGTGACGCACGACGCCCGCATCAACGAATACGCGGACCGGATCATTCATATGGAGGACGGACGCATCGTCTCGGCGACTGGGGGGCTTTCGTGAAAAACCCATGGCTCTTCATTGTCTCCGGCGCGGGCATTCTTGCCGCCGTGCTGGGCGCTTACGTTTTCTCGATCGAGCGTAAGCCGGAAGCGCCCGTCTTCACGCCGGTGAGCAATCCGTATCCGGCCGCGATCTACGCGACCGGTATCGTGGAAAGCGAGCAGGGCGGGGGCGCCAATATCAACCTGTACCCGGAGGTCTCGGGCGTCATCACTCAGGTGCTTGTGCATGAAGGCGACAAGGTGCGCGCTGGCGCGACGTTGCTGCGTATCGACGATGCGGTTCAACGGGCCACGACCGAACAGCTGCACGCCCAGATGCTCGCAGCCGGTGTCGTGCTCGACCAACTGAAGGCTGAGCCAAGGAAGGAAACCCTGGCCGTCGCCAAGGCGCAGGTCGACCAGGCGCGCGCGAATCTGACGGCCGCGCAGGACCAGTACGACAAGCGGCGAGCCTCTTATGAGATGGACAACCGCTCGATCAGCAAAGACGTGCTCGATACGGCCCGCGACGCGGTCGGTCAGGCCAGCGCGGCACTGGAAGTCGCACAAAGCCAATATGCGCTGATTCGCGCAGGCGCGTGGCGCTATGACGTGGACAATCAGGCGCACCAATATGACGCGCTGTCCCAAGCCTATAGCGCGGCCAACGCCCTATTGCAGAAATATGCGATCACGGCCAAATCGGACGGCGTGGTGTTGGCACTGAACGCCACCGTGGGCAGCTATGTCTCCTCGCAGGGTGTCTACGATACGTACACGGCCGGGTTCGATCCCCTGATTGTCATGGGCGGGCCCCAAGACTATCTGGCGGTACGTTGTTACATCGATGAAATCCTGGTGTCGCGGCTCCCGGCGGCCGATCACATCCGCGCGCAGCTCTCCGTGCGAGGCACCGATCTGAAGGTACCGCTGGAGTTCGTTCGCGTACAGCCGCTCGTATCGCCGAAAATCGAGTTGGCCAACCAGCGCCGGGAAAAGGTCGATCTGCGTGTCCTGCCCGTCATTTTCCGGTTCAAGACGGCAGACTTGCCGAGGATTTATCCGGGACTGCTCGTCGACGTCTTCATTGGGCAGCAATGATGGGTGCCTCCGATATCCGGGGAGGGTGAGCATGCAATCCACCGGCATCATGCGTATCGGCTTCCGGTTGCTCGTGAACGACAAGGCCAAGTTCTCGGCCCTGTTGGTGGGCATCGTGTTCGCAGTCTTCCTGATGACGCAGATGACGGCGATGTTCGCGGGCATCCTGAACCGTGCCTACTCGACCGTCACGAATGTCGGCGCCGAGATGTGGGTCATCGATCCCGCGGTCAATACACCGAACTCCGCCTTTCCGCTGCCCAATTTCCTGCTGGACGCGGTACTGAGCATGGACGGTGTCAAATATGCCGCGCCGTTGTACATCGGTGGCGCGCAGGTCAGGCTGGCCAGCGGCGTCTACCAGTCGGTGAGCGTGGTCGGCCTCGACGATGCGAGTCTGTTTGGCCGCCCGCATATGGAAAAGGGGGACATTCTGGACATCTATGCCGACAACGCGTTCGTGGTCGTCGACGATCCGGAAATCGCCAAGCTGGAACATCCGGCGATCGGCACCACGTTCGAAATCAATGACTTTCGCGGCGTGGTCGTGGGCCTGGCGAACGTCTCCGCGAACGGTTTGAACGGCGTGCCAACGCTCTATACGACGTACAGCCGGGCCGTCGAATACATCCCGGGTACGCGCTTCACCATCTCCTACATTCTCGTGCAGCCCAAGTCGCCGGCGGCGATCCCGGCCATCAAGCGGCAGGTGGCCAAGCTGGGCTACATCGCGCTCACCAAGGACGAGTTCAATCAGCGCGTTGCGAACTTCTACACGTACCGGACCGGCATCGGTACCAATATTCTGCTCATGACCATCATCAGTTTCATCGTGGGGGTCTCCATTTCGGGCCAGACGTTCTATTCGTTCGTGCTCGAAAACCTGGACAAATTCGGCGCGCTGAAAGCGATCGGCGCAAAAGGCAGCGAACTGGTGAAGATGATTCTGTTCATGGCCGCATTTACCGCATTGACGGGATATGGCATCGGCGTGGGCCTGGTCACGCTGGTGATTGCCCTTGCCAAGCGCACGTTGCCAAACTACGCCGCCATCACCACGTTCTGGAATCTCGCGTTCTCCTTTACGATGGTGCTGCTGATCGCGGCGATTTCCAGCTATATCGGCATTCGCAAAGTGTTGCGGATCGAGCCGTTCGACATTTTCCGCGGATAAGCCCGCGGCGCCTCGCGGGCGGCGCTGTCGCCCATTGACGTTCGTCAATGCGCAATCGCGCCCATTGCACCAGACTTCAGGCAATACGATCAATACGCTTGAAACGCTCGATAAACTCAATAAGCTCGCTCACCAAGCGCCTGCCGGGCCGATTTCACGTCGCGCTACCCGTGTCGTCGTGCCCTAGACCAAAGGAGGTTTTCGTGCCCCGATCCAAGGACAACTTACGCCAGGCGTGGACCGTCGACGATCAGGCGTTCGCCAGAACCGCGACGGCCGCCGAGCGGCTGAGATTCTGCCTGCAATACGCCGTCCTCGCGCCCTCCACGCATAACACGCAGCCGTGGCGCTTTGTGATCAGCGACGACACGGTCCTGTTGTGTGCCGACCGCACCCGGGCGTTGCCGGTCAGCGACACGTATGACCGCGAGCTGGCGATCAGTTGCGGGGCGGCCTTGTTCAATCTGCGCGTCGCCCTCAGCCACTTCCGTTGCCCGTATGTGATCCGGATCATGCCATCGAGCGCCGAGCCCGACGTGCTCGCGAGTGTGCAAATCTCGGACGAGGGGTTCGTGGACGGACAGATTGCAGCGCTGTTCGCGGCCATCCCCAATCGGGTGACCAATCGTCAGGCCTTCGACCCGGCGCCGCTGCCGCAAGCGACGATCGCGTCGCTACAGGCGGCGGCCGAGGCGGAAGGCGCCCAACTCGCCCCGACAGCGAACGACGCGGAGCGCTTGCGACTGGCCGACCTGATCGATCAGGCGGATCGAATCCAACTGGGAGATCCGCGCTTTCGCCGCGAACTGGCATTGTGGATCAATGCCGCGCGGCGCGATGACGGCATGGCAAGCTACTCGGCAAGCGCGGCAAGCCTGCTCGACTTCGCGTCTCCGATCCTGGCCACCGTCGTGCGTACATTTGACGTCGGCGGCGGACTGGCGGCAAGCCACCGCCGTCTTGTGGAGGGTTCGCCCTTGCTCGTCTGCCTGGCAACGCGCTCGGACGACCCTGAAAACTGGCTGTTGGCCGGGCAGGCCATGCAGCGGGTGTTACTGACGCTCACGTCCCAGGGGTTTGATGCCTCGTTCCTCAACCAGCCGATCGAAGTCGAGACATTGCGCTCGGCCATCGGTGCCATGACAGGCAGCGGGGACTATCCGCAGATCCTGCTGCGCGTGGGCCGAGGCCCCTCGCAGGCCCACGCGCCAAGGCGCGCCCTGGAATCGGTGGTTTCGTAAGTGTGACGTTGCCCGAAATCACGAGTCCGCGCCAAGGGCAGGCGCGCGAGGCGTCTTGAGTCGCGAGGGCGGGAATGGGGCTGGAAACACAGGGTGAGCGGTCGTCGATGTGGCTACAGGGGCTGCGCAAACGGCTGAACGAGCATCCGCTCAGGCGCGTGGGCCCCGGGCTGATCACGGGCGTCGCGGACGACGATCCGAGCGGTGTCGTCACCTACACCCAGGCGGGCGCGCAGTATGGGCTCAACATGCTGTGGACCATGCCGCTCGCATTCCCCTTGATGGCGGCCATGCAGTTGATCTGCGCGCGCATCGGTCGCGTCACGGGCAAAGGGCTTGCCGCCAATATCGAGACGGCATTTCCGCCGATTGTCCTGCGCGGCGTGATCGTCCTGCTCCTCTTTGCCAATACGCTCAATATTGCGGCCGATCTGGCCGCGATGGGCGAGGTGGCGGAACTGACCAGCGGCATCGATCGACATTGGATGACCATCGGCTTCGCGCTCGGCTCGCTGCTCCTGCAGGTCTTCGTGCCTTACCACCGCTACGTTGTCTTCCTGAAATGGCTGACCGTGTCGTTGCTCGCCTACGCCGCCGTCCTGTTGACGGTGCATGTACCGTGGCGACAGGTGGCCATGCGTACGCTATGGCCCGATCTCACCATCGATTCGGCCAGCGCGGCCGTCATTGTGGGGGTGTTCGGCACGACTATCAGCCCCTATCTCTTCTTCTGGCAGACCTCGGAGGAGGTGGAGGAGATGGAACGGGACCCCACGGCGTTGCCGCTGAAGGACGATAACGTGGCCGCCGTTGCTGCCAGCGGCGAGCTTCGGCGAATCGGATGGGACACCTGGACCGGGATGTTCTACTCGGACATCACCGCCTTTTTCGTGATGCTGGCGACTGCCGTCACGCTCCACGCCAGCGGCATCCGGAGCATCGATACCGCGGCGCAGGCGGCTAGCGCGTTGCGGCCGCTGGCCGGCGACCTGGCGTATGCGCTCTTCAGCGTTGGTATCGTGAGCGTGGGTCTGATCGGGGTGCCGGTGCTGGCGGGGTCCGGCGCCTATGCGATGGCCGAGGCCATGCACTGGAAGGAGGGGCTCGAGCGCAAGCCCAGCGCCGCGCACGGCTTCTACGGCATTATCGCGCTCAGCATGCTCGCTGCCACCGCGATCCAGTATTCGCCGATCAGCCCAATGAAGGCATTGTTCTGGAGTGCCGTCATCAATGGCGTCGTGGCGGTGCCGCTGATGGTTGTCGTACTACTACTCGCGTCGAGGAAATCGGTGATGGGTCAATTCACGGCGCGTTGGCCCATTCTCGTCTTGGGCTGGATGGCTACCGGAGTGATGGGCGCGGCGGCTGTGGCGATGCTGCTGATGTAGTCGGTGGGAGATCACCGCAGCCGACAGCGCTGGCGCGCCGACGACTGCAGTGCGGGATCACGTCAGTGGGACAGCAGCACCGGCGTGGACATGTGCTTGAGCACCGTGCGTGTTGCGCCACCGAACACGAGTTCACGCGTCGGGCCGTGTCCGTAGGCGCCCATGACCAGCAAGTCCGCTTCGTACTCCTCGGTAACGGCCAACAACTGAACACCATCGCTGGCTTCGGTGTCCTGTCGGATCGACACCGGCTTCGCGCGCAATCCGTGTTTCTCCAGCAGGTGCACGATCTCCGTCAGTGACGGGTCGTCGCCCGCCGGGGAGCGGTTGATGCCGACGACGAAGATGTCCTGTGCGCGCCCGAGCAGTTGCCAGGCGTCGCCGATCGCACGTCTGGCTTCACGCGAGCCGTTCCAGGCAATCACGATGCGCCGGATTTCCTGTGGCAGCGTCACGTTGTGCGGAAGTCCGAGCACCGGTACGCCTGCCGAGACGACGATGTCGCCGATGCCATCGACACCGAGGGCGGCGACCCCACCCGGTGAGTCGGGTTGCCCGACGATGCACAGGTCGGTGCCTTTGGCAAAGTTCGACAGGATGGTCGTCGGCGCGCCGAACGGCGCATGCCAGTCTCCGGCGATGTCGTGTTCGGCACAAACCTCCTGGAACAAATGCTCGGCCGCGTGCAACGCCGTCTGAGCGCGCCCCTCCGTCCGGTAGTGGTCACCGGACGATTCGCGTTGTCCTGAATGCACCGCGCCCGGGCGGTGGGGCACGTAGATTCCCGCGAGACTGGCGTCATGGTGGCGGGCAAGCAGCCCGCTGAAGCGCAGCCGTGCCGCGCTCGTCGCGGTGTCGTCTATGTGGACACAAATTCTCCGTAAGCTCATTTCCTTCCTCCTCGCATGGGTCACCCGCGCATTCGCCTGCGACAAGACGGATTGCCGCGCAGGCATGTTTTGTTATAACGCGGCCCGCCCGCTCGGCGGCGAGATTCCCGCCATCGGGTTGATGCGAATCAAGCTCGCGCGGCTTGCGTGCGGCGCGTGACGTCCTGCATGAAATTGATGTCGGTCAAGCGCTGCCGAGAGAGGCCGGCAATGCGCCCACTCAGGCGCTAAGGTGAAAGAACCCGGCGCGATACCCGCAACTGTCAGCGACGTTTGCGATGGCGCCATCCCTATTCTGTGGCACGGAGTACCCCATGAAGACTGATGCTCAACTGCAGCGCGACGTGATGGACGAACTCGCGCGCGACACTAACGTTCATGCCAGCGAGATTGGCGTCGAGGTGCGCGACGGCATTGTCACGCTCTCGGGCGAGGTCGCGAGTTTCTTTGAGAAGTGCGAAGCCGAGCGCGTCGCGGCGCGGGTCGCGGGGGCGCGCGCGATTGTGATCGGACTGGAAGTCGTGCCGATGTCGAAGGATCGTCATACCGATGCCGATATCGCAAGAGCCGCGCTTGCCGTGCTGAAGTGGCACGCCGGCCTGCCGGACGACGGCATGCACGTCAAGGTCGAGAACGGCTGGGTGTCCCTGGCCGGCGACGTCGAGACCTACACGCAGCGCGTGTTGGCCGAGAGTGCCGTTCGTACGTTGCGCGGCGTCAAGGGCGTCATCAACGACATCAAGGTGCTCAGTGGGCCCCATCGCACGGAAATTGTCGGGCATATCGCCGCCGCGCTGGCGCGTCAGGCGCAGCGCGAGGCGCGCCACCTCGACATTTCCATCCTGGGCAATGGCGAGGTGCTGCTGACCGGCACGGTCCATTCGCTGGCGGAAAAGGAAGCCATCCGGGGAGCGGCCATGACCACGCATGGCGTATGCGCCGTCGTGGATCGGCTAACGGTCGAGTAAGCGCGCCGGGTAATGCCCATGGGGCGGCACACGCAACGCGAACACGATAGACGCAGGAGAAGCCTGATGAACGCAGACCTGGAGGCCGTCATCCTGGACGTGCTGGACTCGTGTCGGGAGTTGTCGCTCGCGACGCTCATGGCGGACGGGAACACGCAGTCCGATGTCGTTTGTTTCGTCCATCACGGACTCGACATCTATTTCGCCACCGGGCGCGATAGCCGCAAGATGGCGAATATCGAGCGCGCCGCACAGGTCTCGTTCTGTCTTTACAAGCCCTATGTGGGATGGCCGGACATCAAGGCGCTGTCGGGCCACGCCTTTGCCGAAATTTTGCCGGACGAATCGTCCGAGCGTGTACTGGCGATGCGACTGCTCGATGAGCGTTTTCCAGACGCGTGGACGCGCGTTCCCGAACACGGTTCGAGTCGCTCCACCATCGTGAAGCTCGAATGCTGGGCGCTTCAGGTGCTCGACTACAGCCGCGGGTTTGGTCACGCCGATATCGTTACCGTTCCATCGAAACGTCGCTGCGAATAGCGCGAATAGCCGTGGCGTCGGTGGTTGAAGGAATGCAAAACAAGGGGAAGAAATCATGTACCGCAACATACTGGTGGCTTTCGATGCCAGTCCGCCCTCGGAAACCGCGCTGATCCACGCCGCGAGGCTCGCCAAGGCGCTCGGGGCCAGGCTTCGCGTCGCTTACGTCGAAGTCGACCCGGCACTTTATTTTCCCTTGATGGCGGCAGCACTGCCGTCGGTGGCCGACATGCAGAACGCGCTCAACGCCGAGACGTTGGCCGTTCGGGAAGCGGCATTGGACATTCTGGCGCGCGAGGGTGTTGCGGCCGATTTCGCGACGCTACCGTTGATGGACAGCCATATGCACATTGCCGATCGCTTGCTGACGGAGGTTCGGCGGGTGGGCGCAGATCTCGTGGTCACCGGCTCGCACGGACGCCGCGGCCTCGCGCGCGTCACGCTCGGTAGCGAGGCCAACCGCCTGCTGCAGCGAGCCGACCGGCCGGTGCTCATTATCAAGTCGCCCGCGCCATAGCGCGTGCGTGGTGTGCGGCGGTGCGATCAACCCCGGGACGCGGGGGGCTCGCCCCGACGCGTCAGCCCGCCTGATTGACGACCAGCAGCGGGCGATCGATCGCGCGGGCAACCCGCTCGTTCTCATGACCGTTGAACCATGAGAACAACCCATGACGATCCTGCGCGCCCACGACGACGAGATCCGCCTCCCATTCCTGCGCTTCCCGGAGTAGGGCGGCGGCCACGTCTTCCGCCAGGCGCGTGTGCGACACACGGCGCTCGATGTTCCCCTTGGCGCCCAGTTCGGTCATGATCGCCGAGGCTTGCGCGAGTGCATTTTCAGCCCGGGGGACGGCGGGCGTTGGCGTGAGCAGGGATTCCTCCAATTCGGACACGTCGACCCCGCGGTCCTCGACATAAATAGCCAGCAGGCTCGAATGCGGCGGGGCCACCTGCATCCCCACGCGCACCGCGTGCAGCGATGCCTCGCTACCGTCGACCGCAAACAGGATCCGACGCGCGTGGTGCAGTGACGATTCCGTCGCTTTCTTGGGAATCATGAGGATGGCGCGGTGGGTGTGCTCGGCCAGTGCGGCGGAGACCTTGGTGCCCAACAGGGCGGCGATGCCGGCGGCCGGTTCGGCGCCGACGACCACCAGGTCGGCATTCCATTCGTCGGCCACTCGGGCAATACCCGCCGAGATCTCGCGATTGCCCAGCGCAGGCCCGAGCAGCCGCTTGTGCACCTGTGCGCCAGTACGTTGCAATACCGCCTGCGCGCCCTCCAGCGCCACGAGTTCGTCGCGGCGGAGTTCGTCGAACGCGGCGCTGACATCGGCCGGCGTACGGGAGTGGGGCGTCAGGTAGGCCTCGGGGTCCTCGAAGAATCCCAGGACCAGCACCTGCGTGTCCGGCGAACAGAAATGGCCGGCATACGGAATGGCGTTCAGCGACGCGCCGCTGGGATCGACGGCAACGAGGATCCGCTGGAATGGCTTGGGAAAGCCATGGGGCGACAGCAGTTGGGAGACAGGTTCCATGGTCGAAGTCGCCGGGCACGGCGATCCTTATCGATGAATCGTTAATAGCATAGACGGTACACAGGCAGCGCCATTGCGTTCGATCAACATCGCACGCCACGACGCGGCGCCGACGCTCCCCGTCACTTATGCTATACCGTGCACTGAACGAAATAAACGGGCGCGCGATGACCGAAGCCATGCTCGACATTTTGCCGTATGCGACCGCACTGGCGATCGGCTTGCTCATCGGTGCCGAACGTGAGCGGCGCAAGGGGGCGAGCCGCGAGCGGGCGGCGGCAGGCATCCGGACGTTTGCGCTGACGGCCGTGCTGGGGGCGGTCGCCTTGGCCTTGGGGGGCGTTTGGCTGCTGGCTGCGGTGGTGCTGGCGCTCAGCGCCGTGTTGATCGCCGCCTACCTGCGTCCCCACGACGATCCGGGGATCACGACCGAGATCTCGCTGATCCTGACGCTGCTGCTCGGTGCGATGGCGCAACGCCACCCCGCCTTGACGATCGCCATCGCCGTGGCCGTCGCGAGCGTGATGCAGGTGCGCTTTCACTTGCATCGGCTCGTGACGCGCGTCGTGACGGAAGCCGAGTTGCAGGATGTGCTTCTGCTCGCGGTGGCTGCCCTCGTGATTCTGCCTATCCTGCCGAATCGGCCTATCGATGTCTTCGACTCGGTCAATCCGTCCACGATATGGCGCTTCACCGTTGTCATGCTCTCCATTGCCGTGATCGGTCATTTTGCCCAACGCGCGCTTGGGCCGAACGCGGGATTACCGGTCACGGGGTTCGCTTCCGGGTTCGCGTCCAGTATCGCCACGATCAGCGCGATGGGCCTGCAGGCCAGGCAAAATCCGGCCTTGTTGCTGCCCGCCGTCGCGGGAGCCGCGCTCTCCAGCGTCTCGACCATGGTGCAGTTGGCCATTGTGATTGGCACGGTCTTCCCGACCGTGTTGCTCCATCTTGCGTTTCCGCTCGGCGCTGGCGCCGTTGCCGCGCTGTCGTACGGCCTTTGGGCGCTTTGGCGCGCGAACCGGTGCGCCACGCCGCAAATGGTCCACATTGGAACCGCCATCGATTTGAAGTCCGCGTTGGTGCTGACCCTGAGTGTGTCCGTCGCCATGTTCGCTTCGGGGGCACTCTCGCATTGGTTCGGGAAATCGGGCTTGCTGGCGGTCGCCTTGGTGGGCGGCTTGGCGGACGCGCATTCCATCGCGGCCAGTGCCGCCGCGCTGGCCGAACAGGGCCGGCTCAGCGTCACGGACGTTGGCCTTCCGATACTGGCCGGGGCCTCGACAAACGCCATGGTCAAGGGGATTGCGGCGTTCGTATCCGGGGGGCCACGTTTCGCGAAGCTCGTCGTTCCCGGCATCGTGCTGGTGATCGCCGCGCTCTGGCTCGGGTACGCCTTCGCGCCGTCGATTTCATGATCGACGCCGAGGTTTCTCTTGATGTCAGTCAATTCGTCGGCGCGCTCGCGATCTAGATTAGACAACGTGCGACATGGATCGCAGCCCCCTGGGCGCACTGCGCCCCTTACCCCACGGAGTCAGCTATGGCAAACCTCACCCGATTCGATCCATTGAATTTCGACGAGCCGTTCGAGAACCTCATTCGTAACGCGTTCTGGCGTCCGCTTGCGCTGGAGAGCTCGAAGCGTATGCAAATCAAGCTCGATGTCGAAGAGGACGACAAGCAATTTACCGTACGCGCCGATATACCGGGTGTGAGCAAGGAAAACATCAAGGTCGCGCTCGACGGCAATCAGGTGTCCATCAGCGCGCACCTCAGCAACACCACGGAAAAGAAGGACAACGGCAACTTCGTGCATCGGGAACGGTATGAAGGCGATATGTACCGCAGCTTCTCGTTGTCACAGGCGGTCGACCGAGACAAGGCCGTTGCGAATTATCGCGACGGGGTATTGGAACTGGTGCTGCCAAAGCGGGCCGATGCCGGTCAACGGGAGTTGACCATTCAGTAAGCCGCACAGGCGGTATGGGAGGGTGCCGCTCAGGCACCCTCGCGAGGCGGGCTAGTGCAGCGTTTGCGGAAGCGGGATGAACGCGACGCCGCGCGGCATATCTTCAAATTCGGGCGACCGCAGCCCGTCGATCACCTGACACGCATAATCGATCGCGCATCGGAGCGCGCGATAGGGGTCTGCGTCCAACCGCTCGTTCAATGTGATCTGTATCACAACGCCTTCAGTCGGCGTGCCATCCGACAGAGGGCCGTCGTGCTTTGCGGTTGCGCCGCGCACGATCGCCACAGGCAGATAGCGCCGGTCGTGGCTCGGTACGGCAAATCCACCGCAACCGACAAGTTGCGCGTGAGCTTCGATAACGAATGCCTTGTAATGTTGTCGCAGCGTAGACATGAGAACCTCATAAGCACTTGGGATCGCTGGCACGATCCAGAGGGATTGACGAGCGCGTCTGCATTCAGCATTTGTAATGCCTGTGCGAGGGAGGCGCCATGACACAAGTCAATTCGTCACGATGCAGCGTCTTGGAAACGTTGCGCAGGACCGCATCGACGCCAGCAGCGCCCCAAAAAACGGCATTCGGCTGCGCCAGGCGTGTGTTCGATGGATTGACGACTTTCATTCGCCAATCAGCTCGTCTTGGCGCTCGGATTCGCAGCGATTCTCCCGTGTACCGGGACGAACCGCCCGCTGGGTACACTTACTCGATGCAATAACGCCGGATCGTGCTTCCCATTTGTTGTTTGGAGGGTTTCCTCTCATCTTTTCGGCTGATACGCCTGCCGATCCTGGACGGTAATATCTCTTGAAAGCTGAGAGAAATACGCTTTAGTTAACAAAAGAACGGCTGCGGGTCGGAATAGCATTCGCAGACCGTTGCAAAAGCCAATCCCGAGCGGTGGGTGGTTTGCGCTCGTTGGTTGCCGCCCTATATCAGGGGCATAGGTCACTGAATGGCTCAAAATCGGTCCGATGCGGTTCATCCGCAATGTGCCACCGCCTCGCCGGTGTCGCTGGGTACGCGAATCGAAGGCTCTGCCGGGCAGCCTCTCAGGGAAACGGTTGCCACCAAATTCGGAGGCAAGGCATGACGCGTATCATGATCGCGGACGATCACGCCGTAGTGCGAGACGGACTCAAACATATCCTGGAGGGGGCGGGCGTGTTTGACGTCGTCGGCGAAGCGGCGGACGGCGCTGCGATCCCGTTGATGGTCAACGATTGCTCTCCCAACGTATTGCTGCTCGATCTGTCGCTGCCAGGAAGAAGCGGTCTGGAACTGATCCGGCTGCTGCGCGATTCCCATCCGGCGTTGCGCATACTGGTGCTGACCATGCATTCGGAGGAGCAGTACATCGTACGTGCTTTCCAGGCGGGGGCAGCAGGATACCTGACCAAGGAAAGCGCGGCGGAAGAACTCGTCACGGCCATCAATCATGTGGCCGTGGGCGGCACCTATGTCAGCCAGTCGATCGCGGGCAAGTTGGCATCGAGCTTCCAGGGAAATGGCGACGACGTGCCGCATCGGCGCCTGTCCAATCGCGAACTGGAAGTCTATCGTCGTCTGGTGCGTGGCGAACCGCTCACCACCATCGCCAATGCGCTGTGTGTCAGCCCCAAGACCGTCAGCACGTACAAGATGCGTCTCATGGAGAAAATGCAGCTGCCCAATGAGGTGCAACTGGTGCGCTACGCGCTTCGCCATCATCTCTTCGACGAGGGCGATAACCTCTGACGTCTACGCGACCAGGCTCGCATGGCAAGGCGTCGCACGTTCGACCGCCCTCATGTCGGCACCGTCAGCATGCGCCAAGCGCTTCGCGGTCCAGCAGCGTAATCCGCTTTCCCGCAACCAGAATCAAGCCACCGCGCTGAAACCGCGATAACGACCGGCTGACCGTCTCGAGCTTCATGCCGAGATGGCTTCCGATGTCTTCGCGCGTCATGCGCAATGTGAACTCGCGGGGCGAGTACCCTCGCTGCTCGAAGCGATTCGAAAGATTCAGAAGGAAGGTCGCGACCCGCTGATCGGCACTCATGCTGCCCAATAACACCATCTGCGCCGTCTCTCGGACGATCTCGGCGCTCATGAGCCGGTGAATATGCTGTTGGAGCGGCGACAATTCGCGGCACAGCACCTCCAGGGGCTGGAATGGGATCACACAGACGGCGCTATCTTCCAGGGCGAAGGCGTCGCAGGGATGTGACTCGGCGACGATGCCGTCCAGCCCGAGCAGTTCGCCGGGAAGATAAAATCCCGACACGTATTGGCGCCCCAGCGAATGCTGCGCCACGGTCTTGAACGACCCCGAGCGGACCGCGTAGAGACTCTGGAACGAATCGCCGGTCCGGTAAAGCGCATGGCCCTGCCGGACCATCCGCCAGGTACGCACGACAGATTTCAGGCGTGCCGCATCGTGGTCATTCAGCTTCGACGCAACACAGAGGTGTCGCAATACGCACGTACCGCACTGGGCGGGGGGATGCGAGATCAGCCCGCTCGACATGCCGTCATTGACCGTTGAAAACGCCTCGACGGCACCGAAGCGACGTTCGGCGTCTGCCAAATAATGTGATTCGTACATCGCCATCTCCCGGCCAGCCGTTGGCCTGCATGCACCGATTGCGCGCACCCGGGCGCCCAATGTTCCGGTTGTCTTCCTGCATGTGCCTACCCGCACTCGCGCGCTGTCTGGCGCTGCCCTCAAGGGGCATGTTTTGTCGTCGGGGTAGGGGCTTGAAACCAAGTATCGCGACGGCCGCGTCGGGGGGAAAGCAGGCGCGGCTGAGATCTTTGTAGGCAGACGCACGCCCGGTGTCAGGCAATCCTTACGCAGACCGTTTCGTGCGAACGCCTGACGGGAATGCTTGACCTTGGCTAAACCGGCGCCGCCCCCGATGACTAGGATGATCTTATGGGGGGCGCTTAGCCGCCGTTCGAGGAGAACGTCAATGCCATTTATCGACCGGGCCGATGCCGCACGCCAGCTAGCCAAGGCACTCAACGCGTACTCGGGCAAGCACCCGTTGATTTTGGCCGTGCCACGCGGTGGGGTTCCGATTGGCGCCATCGTGGCCGATGCCCTCGGCGGCGATCTGGACATTGTGCTGGTTAGGAAGTTGGGCGCCCCTGGCAATCCTGAACTGGCGGTCGGCGCCGTGGACGAGAGCGGCTGGACGTACCTGACGCCATACGCGAAGCTGGCGGGCGGCGAGAGTGCCTATGTCGAACACGAACGAATGGTGCAACTCGACACCCTCCGGCGTCGCCGGGCCCGCTTTACGCCGGGAAGACAGCGGACGAGCGCCGACGGGCGGTTGGCGATTGTCGTGGACGACGGCATCGCCACGGGGGCATCGATCATCGCGGCGTTGCACTCGGTGCGACAGCTTGGGCCAGCACGATTGATATGCGCAGTGCCGGTGGCCCCGCCAGATGCCTTGCGCGACATCGCGCCCTATGCCGACGAAGTGATCTGTCTGGAGACACCGGCCGATTTCAGCGCGGTGGGCGCCTTCTACCGAAAATTTCCCCAAGTCAGCGATGACGAGGTCGTTGCTTGCCTGCGCTCGCGCTAATGGCCCACGCCTCGCCTGTGCAATACCCGGTGTCCTGCGTGTCGCGCCCCATGTCTGCTGGAGTCAAGGCGTGAGAGAACCCTCCGAAAAGCCTGAAATCATCGCGAAGGAAATTGCCGCCACCGTGGTACCGCGCGCGGGCGTGACCAACGACCGGATCGTTGCGATCTTCGACGAAATCGCCGACCTCCTCGACGTCGAAAACGCGAATCCGTTCAGGGTTCGGGCCTACCGCAACGCGGCCAGGTCGATCGGTGCGCTGACCGAAGACGTGGGTGTCCTGCTGGCGCGCGGCATCGACCTCACGACACTGCCGGGCATCGGCGCCGATCTCGCGGGAAAGATGCGCGAGATTGCTGAAACCGGCGCAAGCGAACTACTGACGCGTCTGCGCCGCGAAACGCCTGGACAGATTCAATCGTTGCTCAGTCTGCCGGGCCTGGGGCCGCGTCGTGTACACAGGCTCGAGCACGACCTGGACGTGCATACGATGGAGGATCTGGCCGCCGCAGCCCGTGAACACCGCATTGGTACGCTGCCCGGATTCGGGCCGCGCACGGAACAGCGCCTGCTTGACGCCGTGCAGGCGCGGCTCGACCGGCACCGCCGCTTCAGCCTCGATATCGCGATGCGCGCCGTCGATCCCCTCATGGCATATCTGCGCGAGACCGGCACCGCGCAGGCGATGGCGGTCGCGGGCAGCTACCGGCGGGGCAGGGATACGGTGGGGGACCTCGACATCGCTGTGGCGTCTGGCCGGCCTCAAGCCGTGATTCACGCGTTCCTCGCCTACGATCAGACGCGATCGGTGATCTCCGCCGGAAGCACGCGGGCAAGCACGGTGCTGATGAATGACATGCAGGTCGACCTAAGAGTGGTGGCCGCGTCGAGCTATGGCGCGGCGCTCGTTTATCTGACCGGTTCGAAGGCGCACAACGTGGCGCTTCGCAAGATGGCGCAGGCACGCGGGCTGAAACTGAACGAATATGGTGTGTTCCGGCAAGGGCGAAAAATCGCTGGCCGCGACGAGGCGTCGATCTACGAAGCGCTCGATCTGCCATGGATTGCGCCGGAGTTGCGAGAGGACACCGGGGAACTGGAGGCGGCGCGCGATGGCACCTTGCCGCGCCTTGTCGAAGCCCGCGAGATCCGGGGCGATCTTCACGTCCACACGAACGAAAGCGACGGTGTCGACAGCCTCGAAGCCATGGCCGTAGCGGCCGGCCGTCAAGGGCTTCAGTACCTGGCCATCACGGATCACTCGCCGCGTCTGGGCATCACGCATGGGTTGAGCGCCAGCCGTCTCGCCGCGCAGTCGGACGCCATCGACGCGCTGAATGCAAAGGGCGGATTGCCGGGGATTCTCAAGGGCGTCGAGGTCGATATCCTGGAAGACGGATCGCTCGATCTTCCCGACGCTGTGCTGGGGCGGCTCGATCTGGTCGTTGGCGCGGTTCACAGCCATTTCGATTTACCCGCCGACAAGCAGACCGCGCGGCTGTTACGGGCGATTGACCACCCGCACTTCAGCATCCTCGCACATCCCTTTGCTCGTTTGATCGGCGAGCGCGACGCTTGCCGGTTCGACGCCGCCCGCGTTTTCCAGGCGCTTGCCGAGCGCGGTGCTTTCGTGGAAGCCAACGCACAGCCGCGCCGGCTGGACCTGTGGGACACCGGCTGCCGGCTGGCGAAGTCGATGGGTGTGCGGGTGAGCATTGCCTCGGACGCGCACCGCACGGCCGACTTCAACCATCTGGCGTTGGGCCTCATGCAGGCCAGACGCGGCTGGCTCGAGGC
Source organism: Pandoraea sp. XJJ-1 (assembly GCF_026802345.1). Taxonomy (NCBI): domain Bacteria; kingdom Pseudomonadati; phylum Pseudomonadota; class Betaproteobacteria; order Burkholderiales; family Burkholderiaceae; genus Pandoraea; species Pandoraea sp. XJJ-1. The sequence goes on along the minus strand of NZ_CP113827.1, from coordinate 2,629,367 downwards.
CGCCGACGTCCTCAACACCCGCCCGCTGTCCCGGCTGCGCGCCATGCTCAAAAAGACGATGTAGCCGTGGCGGGCGAGCGTCTGCCCTGAACCTCATACACGAAGATCACGCCGATTTGCGCCATGTCATGGCACGCCGTGCGCAGATGGCTATAGTGAACCTGGCCCGCGCCGACCACGGCGGCGCATTGTCGAATTCGATGGGAGCAAGAGATGAACGACATTCGGACTGAATTCATGAATCACCGTCAGACCTTGGTCAACGACGCTGAGGCCCTCCTTGCCGATATCAAGGCGTTGCTGCGTGATATCGCCGACGAAGCCAATCCGGCGTCCGATGAAGCGCGTCCCGCACGCACTGCCAGGCTTCAGCAACTGACCGCACAGCTCGATACGCTGCGCAAAACGAGCCGGCAGCGCGTGTCGGGATGGGCGCGAACCACTGACCATTACGTGCACGACCATCCCTGGCAGAGTGTAGCGGCCGCGGCATCCATCGCCGCGTTGGCGGCCGTCGCGGGCGCGGTGGTGGCCCCCATGATCGCTCGAGGCCGGCGTACGCCGTCGGATGCCGACCTGCGCCTTTGATGGGAGACCAACGATGGAAAGCCGCAAAAACCCGGGACTTGGCGCGTTGGAGACGCTGATGGATACGGAGGAAAAGCGCATTCAAAGCGTGATGGCCACCACCGAATCGCCGCTCGGCGAACGCTCGGCATCGGAGCCCCATGACGACGCCGACCTCGCGAACGAGGAAACCGCCGAACGCGTGCAAGATGCCATGCTCGATCGCTTTCGCCAACAGCTCTCGGATATTGAAGCGGCACGCGATCGCATACGCCGTGGCGAGTACGGCATCTGCATCGATTGCCGCCAGAGTATTCCGTATGCCCGGCTGAAGGCGTATCCGACGGCGAAGCGATGTGCCGCTTGTCAGCATCGCCACGAGCAACTTTTCGCGATCGATCACGCGAGGTGACCGGCGTGCGCAGGGGCGCTCGCCGCCGCGCGCTTGCCCTCCTGGCCGGCGGGCTGATGGGCTTGACGTGTGCTGGCATCACGAATGCCGCCCCCGCGCAACATGACGTCCTGATTCTCGTCTATCACCGCTTCGCGGAGCGCGTCACCGATTCGACCACGGTGCGCACGGAGACCTTCGCGTCGCAACTGCGCTTTTTCGAGGAGAACGGCTATCGGGTGGTACCGCTGGCCGACGTCATCGCCTGGCATGCCGGCGGGCAGGACAACCTGCCGCCGCGCGCACTTGTCCTGAGCGTGGACGATGGCCACCGGTCCGTCTACGAGGTGCTGTGGCCGATGTTGAAGGGGCGCTCGGTACCCGTCACACTCTTCGTCTACCCGTCGGCCATCTCCAATGCGTCCTACGCCATGACGTGGGATCAGTTGCGCGCGCTTGCGCAATCGGGGACTTTCGACATCGAGTCTCACACCGAATGGCATCCCAATTTCAAGACGGAGCGCGCGCGGCTGGCGCCTGCGGCTTACCGGCGCTTCGTGCACGATCAGCTTCGCCGTTCCCGCGATCGGATCGAGGCCGAACTGCATCGGTCCGTTCGTCTACTGGCGTGGCCGTTTGGCATTTACGATACTGAATTAGAGGCCATGGCGCGCGACGAGGGCTACACGAATGGGTTCTCTCTCGATGCGAAACCCGTCACGCCGCAGTCGAATGCCATGGCGTTGCCGCGATACCTCATGACGCAGCACTGCGGCATGACGTGCCTGCGCGGCATGTTGCGCAATGCACAAACGCATCATGATTAGCCGATGGATCGTCTGGAGCCTTTCGCTCCTGTGCCTGCAACCCGTGCCGCCGGCCACGGCAGACACCGTCGCAGCGACGGTCGTCGATGTGGCGACCCGCGAGCCGATTGCGGGCGCGACGCTCGTGAGCGGGGACCGCGCCTGGATAAGCGACCGCAAAGGCGAGATCGTGCTCCCCGATATGGCGCCGGGGGCGCCGATGGCCGTCTCGGTGCGCGCGCCGGGGTATGCGAGAGTGCAAGCCTCGCTGCGCGGGGGAGGTCGCGCGAGCGTTGCCATGACGCGCATCCACCCCAAAGCCGTCTATCTCTCCGTGTACGGCATCGCGAGCCGTGCATTGCTCGATGCCGTGCTGGCGTTGCCCGAACGTAGCACCATTAACGCGCTTGTCATCGATGTCAAAGGCGATCGCGGCATGACGCCGTATCGCAGTCCTGCGCGGGAAGGCATCGGTGCGCAGGCGCATGTGCCCGCGAATACGCCACGGGTCAAGGATCTGCCGGCACTGGTGAAATCGCTGCACGATCGCGGCCTGTACCTCATTGCCCGCATCGTGGTCTTCAAGGACGATCCTTTGGCGCGAGCCCATCCGGAGTGGGCGGTGCGCGATGCCGAGGGCAACGTGTGGCGTGACCGCGAACAGCTCCGATGGATCGATCCGACGATTTCCGCCGCATGGACGCACAATCTTGACGTCGCCGAGGAGGCGGCGCGCATGGGGTTCGACGAGATCCAATTCGACTACCTGCGATTCCCGGACGCACCCGGGTTGCAATTTCATGAGACCAACACCGCCGAACATCGGGTCGGCGCCATCACCGGCTTCCTGAGCGCTGCGCGCGAGCGTTTGCTGCGCTATAACGTCTACCTGTCGGTCGATATCTTCGGCTACGTCTGCTGGAACCTCAACGACACGGCGATTGGGCAGCAGCTCGAAACCCTCGCCGAGCAGGTCGATTACGTGTCCCCCATGCTCTACCCGTCAGGATTCACCCGGGGACTTCCGGGATCCGACCCGCCGACCGACCATCCGGGTGAGATCGTGTCGCGCTCTCTCGCGCAGGCGATGCGCCGCACCGGATTGCCCGGCGTGCGTTTCCGCCCCTGGCTGCAAGCGTTTCGGGACTATGCTTTCGATCGTCGTAATTTCGGCGCGGCCGAGATTCGTGCCCAAATCGATGCGGCCGAGGCGGCGGGGACCGACGGGTGGATGTTGTGGAATCCACGCAATCGATACGACCCGATGACCTTGCCGCGCTGAAGGCGCCGCGTGTGCCGATGGTCCATGCGAGAGGGACCTAGGCGCTCGCATGACGAGGCGTCGCGAGAGATGTCGCGCCATTTGATCCAGGCCAAGTTCTCGCGCGCGCAACCGCTTACTGTATCTATATCTGGCGGGCACTCATGGCGAGTCGCGTTGATGTCGACCGCCTGGCATGTCCCGGTGGCGTCTGCGGCGGACGCACCTTCGACACGAGCCTGCGCCAGCGTTTCAAGGAGTCACAACATGAAAGTCAGAGCTAGGTCTGCCATGGTCCGGCCCACGAGGTGGGATCGCTTTCCGGACGAGCACGTCCCCGACAGTTACAAGCAACCCTCAGCGTCCCCTGCACTCGCGGCTTGCCCGGTGTGTCACGCCGTCTACCTGCGCGGGCATTGGCAATGGCGCGCCGTCCCGCCCGATGCGGTCACCGTCACTTGCTCGGCCTGCCATCGCAGCGCCGACGGCGTGCCCGCGGCCCGTCTGGTACTGGATGGCACCTTCGAGGCCGCGCATCGACAGGAAATTCTCGGACTGGTGAATCACCGCGCGCAGCGGCTGCACCGCGAACATCCGATGGAGCGCGTGATGGCGATCACGTCGGACGAGGACGGTACGGCGATCACGACTACCGGAATGCACATTGCGCGCGATATCGGCAATGCCATTCACCATGCGTATGGCGGGAAGCTGGATCTCGACTACGGGCACGCGGAATCGGAACTTCACGTGCGCTGGCATCGATCCTGACGCAGGAGCCATCCCCATGCCGGTCATTCACGATTCGGCGTCGACGGTCTGCGATGCGGTGCTGGCGGATCGCTATCTTGCGCCGGGGGAGGCGGCGCGCGACGATGTCTTCCGACGGGTAGCGCGCGCGCTGGCCGAGGCCGAGCCACCGGATCGACGTGGCGATGCGGCACGGCACTTCTACGGCAACATGCTGCGGGGCGCGATCGGCGCGGGCCGGATCATGGCCAATGCGGGCACCGGCAAAAACGCCACGATGGTGAACTGCTTCGTGCACCCGATCGTCGGTCCGGACGTGCCCGTGGCGCGTCAGACCGACATCGCGCGCGCGCTCGCGCAGGCCACGACGACCCTGCGCATGGGCGGTGGTGTCGGGTACGACTTCTCGTCAGTGGCGCCCGCCGACGCACTGGTGTGTGCGTCGGATCATGGCACGGGCGATGTTTGCGACGTTATCGATCGGTTCGATCTGGCCTGCCAATCGTTGGCCTTGACCGATACGCGCGGCGGCGCGCAGATGGCGGTGTTGCGCTGCGATCACCCCGATCTGGACGAATTCATCAATGCCAAGCGCGGACGCCGGCGCTGGGCGACATTGAATGTGTCGGTGGCGGCGACCGCCGAGTTCATGCACGCCGTTGCCCGCGATACCGAGTGGCGGCTTCAGCATCGTGCGGCCCCCAATCGGCAACGACTGGCGGCGGGCGCGCATTTGCTCGATAACGGCAACTGGTGCTACGCCAGGGTCCCCGCACGGCAATTGTGGGCGCGGATCGTCGACGCGGCCCACGGAAGCGCCGAGCCGGGCTTGCTGTTCATCGACACGATCCGTGAATCCAATGACCTTGCCGACATCGAATCGATTGCCGCGACGAATCCATGCGGTGAACAACCGCTCCCGGCGTGGGGGAGTTGCGTGCTCGGTCCGATCGATCTGTCGCGGCGAGTCAGGCATCCGTTCGGCGTGGGGGGAATGCCGACGTTCGACTTTGCGGGTCTGGCACGGCTCGTCCATGTCCAGGTCAGAATGCTCGATAACGCAATCGACGTCACGCGATGGCCGTTACCGGAACATGGACACGAAGCCCGAAGCAAGCGAAGGATCGGCGTGGGCGTCACGGGGCTGGCCGATGCGCTGACGATGATGCGTGTGCGTTACGACGCGCCGCAGGGTAGGGACCTCGCCAGCGCCATCGGGCGATGCCTGCGCGACAACGCTTATGCGGCGTCGGCGGCATTGGCGCGCGAGCGCGGGGCGTATCCGCTGTTCAGCGGCGAGCGCAGCCTGTCGACGGGAAGCTTTGCGTCGGCGTTGCCGGATGCCGTGCGCGCCGAGATTGCGCGTTATGGGCTGCGCAATAGCCATCTGCTGTCGATAGCCCCCACAGGCAGCGTCAGTCTGGCGTTCGGCGGAAACTGCTCAAGCGGTATCGAGCCGGCCTTCGCCTTGGCGTACCAGCGTCAGTTGCGCTTGCGGCATCAGGCACCGCGCGCATACCGTATCGAGAATCACGCCTACCGACGCTTCCGTGCGTTGTGTGGCGAGCCGGCGGCATTGCCTGACTACTTCGTCACGGCCAGTCAGGTGAGCGGCGACGATCACCTGCGCATGGTGGCGGCCATACAACCGTTCATCGATGCCGGCATCTCGAAGACGGTGCTGGTCGCCAACGGGGTGTCACGCGAGCGAGTCGGAGATCTGCTGTATCGTGCGTGGCAATTCGGACTCAAAGGCGTGACGATTTTCCGACCTGAGCCTGGTGCGGACGAGGTGCTTTCGGTGTTGCCAGCGTCGGCAGGGCGCCCGGCATGCTTTTGCTGAGCGACACTGAATGAACCGAATGCGCTAACGGTGCAATCTGCGGCCCGGAGCCTGCTGCGGCTTCGCCCCTAGTTGACCCGTATCAAGGCCGACCGAGATCGGCTGCCTATGCTCGAAGCAGCCGGGCATGACCGCCCGCCATCGGTCTTTCGAGGGTTCCCACGATGAATGAGGCCAAGCTTCCTGCGTACGCCGTCGTGCGCAATGCATCTCCTGTTCCGCTCGCCAGTGAGTCACTGCCGCTCATAGCGCTGCCGCCGCCGAGTCTCGAAGGCGGCGCCAGCTTGATGATGTCACTGGCACGTCGCAAGAGCGTGCGAGACTTTGCGCCGACCGCGCTTTCCCGCCAGCAACTCGGCGATCTGCTGTGGGCGGCGGACGGCGTCAATCGCGCTGATACCGGCGGGCGCACTGCGCCGTCGGCGCGCGGCGTGAACGAGATCGACGTGTACGTCGCCCTGCCCGAGGGCGTGTATCGCTATGACCCGGCGTCGCACCAACTGCACCTCAAGCATGCCGTCGATGCGCGCAATCTCACCGGCTACCAGGACTTTGTCGGTCAGGCGCCGCTCGATCTGGTGTACGTAGTCAATCACGCCCGCGCCGACGCGTTTCCTCAGTCACAACGGGATTCGTTCGCCGGCATCGCCGTGGGCGCGATTGCGCAGAACGTGTCGCTGTACTGTGCGTCAGCCGGACTGGCGTGCGTCGTGCGCGGTTGGTTGAATCATCGAATGCTGGCCAACGCCATGTCGCTCAACGAAGACGAGATACCGGTGCTGGCCCAGACGGTGGGCCATCCGAGGGTGACGGGATAACGCAATCCGTGTCGCTGGCGTTGCTGGGCGGGGAAGCGGCGAGCGGATGCGTTTGACATCGGTCAACACGGCGCATGCGCCAGCGACCATGCTTGGCTCATGGCAGTCGCACACCTTGGCCGGGAGACATCCCACGAGCTGCCATGCACCTTTGCGAGAGCCGTCATGTCAAAAAACATCGTCAAAGTTATCGAAGTGCTCGCCGAATCCCCCAAGAGTTGGGAGGATGCGGCGACGAAAGCCGTCGCCGCGGCCCAAAAGTCCCTTCGCGATGTCAAATCCATCTACATCGAGGACTTTTCGGCCGAGGTGGCCGACGGCAAGATCGTCAACTATCGAATCACCGCAAAGCTGAGTTTCAAACTCGAGTAGTGGCAGGGCGAGCTTGCCTGGACGACCTCCGGCCTCACGCTGCCAGCCTTTTATCCCCAACCAGATAGGGGCGCTCGGTGATTCGCTGCGCTGCGGAGGCGGGCGCGGGCGCGATCTGGAACTCGGTTACGGCCTCTTGCAGGCGCGTTGCCTGCTCCTCCATGGACGAGGCGGCGGCGGCAGCCTCTTCGACCAGGGCGGCATTCTGTTGCGTCACCTCATCCATCTGCGTAACGGCACGGTTGACCTGTTCGATGCCCCGGCTTTGCTCGCTGGAGGCGGCGGAGATCTCGCCCATGATGTCGGTGACTCGCTTCACTGCCTGGACGATGTCCGTCATGGTCTGGCCCGCTTGCCCGACCAGCACCGAGCCTTCGCGGACTTGCTGAGCGGAACTCTCGATCAACGCCTTGATTTCCTTGGCGGCGGCAGCGCTGCGCTGGGCGAGGGTTCGGACTTCGCCGGCCACCACGGCGAAGCCGCGGCCTTGCTCGCCGGCGCGCGCCGCTTCCACGGCGGCATTCAGGGCAAGAATGTTCGTCTGGAACGCGATGCCGTCGATCACGCTGATGATGTCGACGACCTTGCCCGAACTGTCCGAGATGCCGTGCATCGTGCCGACGACCTGTCCGACGACATTTCCGCCGCGCTCTGCGATTTCCGAGGCATTCACCGCCAGCGCGCTGGCCTGCCGCGCATTGTCGGCATTCTGTTTGACCGTGGCGGTGAGTTGCTCCATGGACGATGCCGTTTCCTCCAACGACGCCGCCTGTTCTTCGGTACGCGCCGACAGATCGGTGTTGCCGGCGGCGATCTGGCGTGCGGCCGACGTGATCGATTCGGTACCGCCGCGAATACGGTCGACCGTGGACGAGAGGCTTTCCTGCATGGCGCGCATGGCGGCAAGCAGGCTGGTGGTATCGCCGGGCTGCGTTTCGATCGTCATGGCAAGATCGCCCTGGGCAATGCGCCCGGCAATCTCAACGGCGTAGTGCGGCTCTCCGCCCAGGCTCTTCTTGATGTTGCGAATGATCAACAACATCGCCGCCGAGACAATGGCGCCGAGCACGACCAGCAGTCCGGCCCATTCGGCGAGAGAGCGGTAAAAGGCGTCGTTGATGTCGTCGGTGTAGACCCCGCCTGTAATGCACCAGTCCCACGGCGCGAAGTATCCGACACGGCTGATCTTGCCAACCGGCTTATCGTGACCAGGCTTCGGCCATTGGTAAGTAAAGTACCCCCCTCCGGCCCGGCCGACGTTGGAGATCTCCCGGAACACGTATTGGCCCGACGAATCTTTGAAGTCGGAGAGGTTCTTGCCATCCAATTCCGGCTTGATGGGATGCATCACCACGTTGGCGTGGGTGTCGGAAATGGAGAGGTAGCCACTGTCGCCAAAGCGCATGGCGCGCACTTCGGCGATCGCATCGCGCTGTGCTTCGGCTTTGGTGAGCGTGCCTTTGTCGGCAGCATCTGCATATCTTTTGATCACGCTGGTCGCGGAATCCACGACGTTCTTGAGGCCGAGTTCGCGCTCCGCGAACATGGTCTGACGCGTGTTGATCGAGCCCCAGGCGCAAATGACCAGGAGGCTGATCCACATCAGGCCCAAGGCCAACAACAGTTTGGTGTTCAGGGTAAAACGGTGCACGACTACCTCCAGGACTGGCAGTGGGGGACAAGAGGTTGACTTTGGGAGCGCGGCATCGCGATGGCGCGCCACGAATGGCGGACGCTTTGCAAGTCAGTTGGCCGACACTCTATCGACAGGTGACGCAAACGTCTGCGGGTGTTTTCGCTCATAGACTGAATTGCCGGGGGCGCGGACGCCCACGTCGTCACTGGCGCCGCATTACTTCGCGATCGCGCCGCTCAGCAGATGCGCCTCGGCATAAGGAAACACGATGTCCGGATTCGGACGAATCAGCTTCGTGTCCTTGCCGGCGTAGTGCAGGCGCGTGAGCAGGTCCTTGATGACATTGAGGCGCGCGACCCGCTTGTCGTCGGCGCTGACCACATTCCACGGCACGCTGTCGTTCGTACGGGAGAACATCTCGTTTCTCGCCTTGCTGTATTTCTTCCACAGCGCTACCGCTTGTTCATCGATGGGGCTGACCTTCCACTGCTTGAGGGGGTCCCGACGCCGCGACGCAATGCGCCGTTGCTGTTCGTCCTTGGTGATGTCGAGGTAATACTTGATAAGGCGTATTCCCGAACGTACCAGCATGCCTTCAAATGCCCCGACGCTCGACATAAATTCTTCATGCTCCGTCTTGGTGCAAAATCCCATGACGTGCTCAACGCCTGCGCGGTTGTACCAACTGCGATTGAACAGCGTGAATTCGCCGGGGGCGGGGAGTTCGGCAACGTACCGCTGGAAGTACCACGAGCCACGTTCGCGGTCGGAGGGCTTTCCAAGCGCGACCACGCGTGTCTCCCGCGGGCTCAGATGTTCGACGATCCGTTTGATGGTGCCGTCCTTCCCGGAGGCGTCGCGCCCCTCAAAGATCACCAGAATTCTTTCGTTCACATGACTGAGGAAGTGCCGCTGCAGCTTGACCAGTTCAATTTGCAGCAAACGCAGCTCCCGCTCGTAGTCGTCCGCCGTGACGGAACTGACCTCCGCCTCGTCAGGATGATCGCGTGTCTTCGTCTTCATGCGGGTGCCCCGATTCGCGCTGCACGGACACCACGGGCCCCGACGGCCTCGTGGGCGATAACTGAGTCACCTTTTCGGACAGCAGGAGCTCAAGCTCGCTGCGGCCTACGACTTCCTGGACAAGGAGGCGTTTAGCCAACGCGTCGAGCTTGGGGCGACAGGCCTGAAGCGTTTGTCGCACCCGGGCGCTGGCCTGCGCCAGAATCGTCCGAACCTCCGCGTCGATCAGTCGCGCGGTTTCCTCGCTGCACGCCCTGCGCTCGTGCGGCATCATGCCGATGCCGTTGAAGAGCGGATTCGGCATATCCTCGTAAGTGGCCAGCCCAAGCGGCTCGCTCATGCCGAACTGGGTAATCATCTGGCGCGCAATATCCGTCGCGCGCTGTAGATCGTTCTGGGCCCCGGTGGACACGTCGCCGAAAACAATCTGCTCAGCCATGCGCCCGCCGAGCAGCACGTCGAGCCGGTCGAGCAGCTCACTTTGCTTGAGCAGATAGCGATCCTCGGTAGGTGTCTGCTGGGTATAGCCGAGCGCCGACACGCCACGTGGAATGATGGACACCTTCGACACGCGGTCGGCATGGGGGCGCATTTCCGCCACAATGGCGTGACCGGCTTCGTGGTAAGCGATGGTCTCCTTCTCCTGGGCGTTCATCACGCGATTTTTCTTTTCCAGGCCACCGACGATGCGGTCCAGCGCCTCGTCGAAATCGACCATTTCCACCGCATCCTTACCCTTGCGGGCGGCCAGCAGCGCAGCCTCATTGACGAGGTTGGCGAGTTCGGCACCCGCGAAGCCGGGGGTGCGCGCCGCGAGCACGGACAACTCGACGGTGGGCGCCAGGACGACGTGCCTGACGTGAACCTTGAGAATTTGCTCGCGACCCTTGAGGTCGGGGCGGTCCAGCGCAACATGGCGGTCAAAGCGCCCGGGGCGCAACAGCGCCGGGTCCAGAATCTCGGGCCGGTTGGTTGCCGCCATGATGATGACGCCCTTGTTGGTATCGAAGCCATCCATCTCGACCAACAACTGGTTCAGCGTCTGTTCGCGTTCGTCGTTGCCCGTAAAAGTGCCAAGGGCACGGGTCTTGCCGAGCGCGTCGAGTTCATCGATGAAGATAATGCAGGGGGCCTTGGTTTCGGCCTGGTTGAAGAGGTCACGAACTCGCGCCGCCCCGACGCCGACAAACATCTCCACGAACTCCGAGCCACTGATGCTGAAGAACGGGACCGCCGCCTCGCCCGCGACCGCCTTGGCCAGAAGTGTCTTGCCGGTGCCGGGGGCGCCAAGCAGCAACACCCCCTTGGGAATCTTGCCTCCGAGGCGCCGGTAGCGGTCGGGATCTTTCAGGAAGTTGACGATTTCGGCGAGTTCGTCCTTCGCTTCGTCGATGCCGGCGACATCGGCGAAAGTCACGCCGGTCTCCTGCTGCATGTAAACCTTGGCCTTGCTCTTTCCGATCTCCATCATGCCCCCCGCGGCGCCGCCGACGCGCTTGATGAGGAAGCTCCAGAAGGCAAAGAACAGCGCAGCGGGGACAATCCAGGACAGCACTGCGCCGATCCACTTGTTGTCGGCCTGGCCGACGAAGCGCACCTTTGCGGCTTCGAGTTCCTGGACCAAGGCGGGGTCATTGACGCGGATCGTCGAAAAGGCATGCTCGCCCTTTCCCTGATGCTGCATCGCGTCAGCCTGGGGTTTGGGGAGCAAATTCTCGATGCCGTCGGTATTGAGCGTCCCCGTGATGGCGCCTTCGCCGAGCGTAATGTTCTTGAGCTTACCCGCCTTCAAAAGCACCTTGAAATCGCTGTACGGCAGCGTCTCGACGTCCGAAGGGGAAATGAAACTCTGAAGGATCAGCATCGCCGTGACGGCCGCGAGCAGGTACCAAAGGGAAAACTGTTGGCGTGTTTCCATGGAATCCTTCCATCTTGCGGTCAGATTCATCATAGTCAGCGCGCCAAGCGCACCGCTTGACGGAGGTCAAGCCCCGATCTCGCCTGTCGCGGCGCATGTCGCCTGGCGTGGCTCACCTGGGGCACTCGCCGTCTCTGTCATGGAGATGCCGACGTTTGACACGCGTCAATGTGAGCGGGTGGGAAGCGGCGATAGTGAATAGGTTCGCCCCGGGAGGTCAACGTGAAATGGCATCTGGCCGTCAAAGGCTTGTTTCCGGCGCTGCTGCTTTGCCTGTGCCTTGGGGCAAGTGCCGAGGTGGGCATCCCCCCATTGAGCGCTCGAGTCACCGACCTGACCGGTACATTGACCCGCGAACAGACGGCCGCCCTGGAGCAAAAGCTGCAAGCCTTCGAGGCCGCAAAGGGCAGTCAGATCGGGGTGTTGATGGTACCGACCACGCAATCCGAAGACATTGCGCAGTACTCCATCCGCGTCGTCGAACAATGGAAGCTCGGGCGCAAGGGCACGGATGACGGTGTGCTGCTGATTGTCGCCAAGGATGACCGGCGAGTTCGCATCGAGGTCGGCTACGGTCTCGAGGGCGTGCTCACCGACGCCATCAGCAACCGGATCATCAACGAGGACATCGTTCCACGCTTCCAGCAAGCCGACTTCTATGGCGGCGTGACCGCTGGCGTCGAGCGCATCATGAGTGTTGTCAACGGCGAGCCGCTACCGCCGCCGAAGCGCGCCAGCGATGAGGGAAGCGGCTCGGTGCGCGCCTTCCTGCCCGTCCTTCTGGTGCTCACGCTCGTCCTCGGCGGCGTGCTTCGATCGATCCTCGGTCGTGGCCCCGGCGCCGTCGCCACGGGCGGTGTTGTCGGCGTCATCGGCTGGATTCTGTCGGGCACCGTCGTCCTGGGTGTGCTCGCCGGCGCGATCGCACTTTTCTTTACGATGTTTGGCGGCTCCCATCTCGGTTTCAGGGGGATCGGTGGCATGGGAGGCTTCGGCGGGTCAGGGCGAGGTGGATTCGGTGGCGGCGGCGGTGGATTCGGCGGCGGTGGATTCGGCGGCGGCGGCGCCTCGGGGAAATGGTGATGCCAAACTTCCGGCGCATGGGGCGACACCTGCTGATGACGCATTGGAAAGTCGGGCAAGCCTTCCCGCGCAAGGCGCTGCAGGCGATCGAGCGGGCCATCTCGGCGGGCGAAGCCAGCCATATCGGTCAGCTCTGCTTTGTCGTGGAGGGGGCGCTGAGCTGGGCCGGATTGCTCAAGGGGCTCACCGCCCGCGAACGTGCCATCGAAGTGTTCTCCCAGCAACGCCTATGGGATACCGAACACAACAATGGCGTTCTGATTTACCTGCTACTGGCAGACCGCAGCGTCGAGATCGTGGCAGATCGCGGCATCCATCAAAAAGTCGGGGCGAGAGAGTGGAACGCCGTGTGCCGGCAGATGGAAGCCGCTTTTCGGAAAGGCGAATACGAAGCCGGGGGCATCGCCGGCGTCGAGTCCATTGGTCAGCATCTGCGGCAGCACTTCCCGGCACGGGACGTCGGCACGAACGAGCTGAGCGACAAGCCGGTGGTGTTGTAACGGGGCGAGGGAGCGGCGTTATGCGCTCGGTTGACGCGGAAATAGCAAGCTGAAGGTGGTTTTGCCCTCCGCGCTCACGACCTCGACCTTGCCGCGGTGAAGTTCCACGATGGATTTGACGATCGCCAGGCCGAGCCCCGTGTTTTTCGCGGATCCGTGGCGAGACGGATCGACGCGATAGAAGCGCTCGAAGATTTTCTCGATATGCTCGGGGGCAATACACTCCCCGTGGTTCGTCACGCTGACGACGGTCTGGCGCGTGGATTCACGTGCACAAAGCGTAATCGCAGTGCCGGCAGCGGCATGCGTCAGTGCGTTTGACACAAGGTTGCTCACGGCACGGCGAAACATGCCCGCGTCCGCCCAGATGCGGGCGTCTGCCTCGACTGCGATGTCCACGCCAGCCTCCTCCGCCAACCCCTGAAAGTAAGACGCGAGCCTGCGCAGTTCGCTTTGCGCATCGAGCATGCCGAGCGCCAAGTGCTGTGTGGCATTGTCGGTGCGAGCGAGGAACAGCATATTCTCGGTCATGCGTTGGAGCCGCTCGCATTCTTCGATGTTGGAATCGATCAGCGCCTCGTATTCTTCGATCGTGCGCGTGCGCGATAGCGTGATTTGCGACGAGCTGATGACATTGGCAAGTGGCGTGCGCATGTCGTGCGCGAGATCGGACGAGAATTGCGAAAGTCTCACAAACGCGCGCTCCAGCCGGTCCAGCATCCGATTGACAGAAAGTGCGATGTCCTGAAGTTCCAGCGGTGCGCCCCGAATGTCGAGTCGCTCGCCGAGGTTATGCGCTTCGATGCGAGAGGTCTGGCGACCGATGCTCCTGATCGGCCGGAACCCGCGTCGGGTAACGGCATACCCCAGTATGCCGACCAGCACCGCCCCGGCGGCCATCGCGAGAAGTACGTCAATGCGGTATCTGTCGAGGAGCGATCGGCGATCGGACGCGGCGCGCACGAGCGAGACACGAACCGTGTCGCCCCCCGGCAACACCTCCTGCCCGGTGATACATCGCGACAGGCCGATCCCCGCGGGCTCGCACGTATAGGCCACGCCAAACGCGCGGTGCGACGTCGCAACCGGCAACAGGTCCACCGCGTCCGCGTCTGAGTGTTCCACCAGCGGCGTGTTCTTCTCGTCAAAGATGCCGAGATAAACCCCGGGGTGAGACAGCAGCACCTCGTGGAAGAGCGTGGGATTGGACCGTATCGCAGCTATCGACCCCTGATCGCGAATGAGCTGGAGGAACTGGTTCAGCTTGCCGGTAATTTCGATGTCGTCGCGCCGCTGCAGCTCCGTTGCCAACGAATCATAGAGGAACGTCCCCACCAGGGCGAATACGGTAATGGCGACCGTCGAAAACGCCACCGTGAGACGACGCAGCAGGGAGTAGGGTCTGCCGGCCACGCTCACGAACGATCCTCGAGTACGTAGCCCATACCACGAACCGTGTGCAGCAGCTTGTTCTCGAATGTGCTGTCGATCTTGGCTCGCAGCCGCTTGACGGCGACATCAACGACGTTCGTGTCGCTGTCGAAGTTCATGTCCCATATCTGCGAGGTAATGAACGTTCGCGTCAGCACCTCGCCCTGGCGCTCAGCGAGCAACTGGAGCAGAGAGAATTCCTGCGCCGTGAGCTCGACCCGGAACTGCCCCCTGCGGACCCGGCGCTTGATAAGGTCGATCTCCAGATCTGCAATGAGCAGTGTGTCTCGCACGCTACGCGGCGCACGTCTCAGGAGCGATCGGATCCGCGCCAGGAATTCGGCATAGGCGAACGGTTTTGACAGGTAGTCGTCGGCGCCCAGCTCCAGACCGGTCACCTTGTCATCCACGGTGTCTCGCGCGGTCAGCAGAAGCACCGGCGTGGGCTTTTGCATCCGCAGGCGCTTGAGAACTTCGAAGCCATCCAGTTCGGGGAGCATGACGTCAAGGACGATCAGGTCGAAATCTTCGTGCAGCGCGAGGAACAGGGCGTCTTTGCCGTTGTTCGCTGTGTCGACCGTATAGCTTGCCTCCGTCAGGCCCTTCCTGAGGTAGGCGGCCATTTTGGGCTCGTCTTCGACTATAAGTATGCGCATATCAGAAATAGGCGGACACGCGGGCGATCCCGCACAGGCAGTGGGTGAGCGTCAGCCGCAAGCGAGGCATTATCCCATGCCGGACTTGGGCATCCGGCGCTCATGCCTGACCTTCGTCCCGTTCATTCGGGGCTCAACGTGCCGAGCGCCGCGACCACAGCGAGAATTGCCGTGGCAGCGTTGGCTTCGATAAAGAGACTTCGGCGCAGCGCGGATATCGCCCCCTGGTAATCCCCGCTTTGTACCCGGATCTCGAGCAAAGGCGCCAGATGATAGCGATTCGCTGCCGCGAGGCCAAGCATCAGGCCAAAGAGCGCCAACTTCACGACGAGCAACTGCCCATAGGAGGTGGTGAACAGACCGCTCAACGTGGGACCGACGATCATGCCGTAGTTGATCAGGCCGGTGGCGACGAGCGTCACGACGATCATAGCGCCGACGACCGCAAAACTGTTCAGCGTTCGGCTCAACAGCGCGATGCGCGCTTTCGGTGTGGAATGACTGACGCGCAGTAGCAGCCCAAAGGCCGTCAATGCGCCGACCCATCCGGCGGCGGCAATGAGGTGGAAAACGTCGGACGTGAGGTGGAGGATGCCTTTATCTCCCTCGTCCATCACCCCGTGGCCGCCCCAGGCAAGCGTAATCAGCGCAATCCCACCCGAGACGGTTGCCACAGCAAGCGCGGTCGTAGGGCGGCGTGCGAGGGCGAGCAAGGCAGCAAGACATGCCCCCAGGGCAGCGATGCGAACCAGCCACGCCGCCCCGAAGGCTGTACCGGAAATCAGCATCGAAATCGCGTGCGCCCCGATCGAAGCGTAATCGGACGCCCCGGTCATGGCTTTGCCCATCACGATCATGCTGCCGACAGACAACGCCATGCCGACGGCAACCAGCATCGCGAGCAGCGCGCGCAGCGGCCTCACGAAATACGTGGAACGTCGTTCATGGCGCCGCAATGCGTAAAGACCGAAGAGCGGCAATCCAAAAAGCAGCATGAGATCCAGGTAGAGCGCGAACCGGACGGCGATGTTGATCCAACCATCCATGCCGATCACTTCACCGTGAACATGAGCTTGCCGGTCACCGGATGCGTGTCGGAAGAAATGGCGCGCCAATCGACGCGATAGGTGCCGGCCGGCAGGGGTTGCGACGGCGCGATGACCATGACCTTGGGATCGTCGCTGCCCGACACTTTCGCGGCAACGCGCATCGGCGCATGGCTGGACATGCCCGGCATGCCCGTCATGACGAGCGCCGCGCCGGAAAATTGCGTCATCAGGTTCTCGGAAAAATGCAGCTCGATCTTTTCGGGGGAAGCGCCTTCGGCGTTGTCCTGCGGCGTCGAGGACAACAGCTTGGGATGCGCATAGGCGACCGAGGCAAGGGCCGCCGTGGTGGCGATCACCGCGAGACGAGAGGCAACGTGTCGAAGATTCATCGGTAACTCCGTGGGTAATTTGGGGGTGAGAATTAGGGGGACGAACGTCGTGCGTCGGGCGCACGAACGTCGACATCAGAACCAGGCGCGAACGCCTGCGACAAAGGACACTTCGCTGCGTCGCTGGCCCTCTTGTTCTGCGAAACGCGCCGTATTTCCGTAGCTTCGGTCCCAGTTGACGCCGATATAAGGGGCGAACTGGCGATCGAGTTCATATCGCAGGCGCAAGCCGAGCGAGGTGGACGACAGGCCCGCACCGATACCCCGGCGCGCATCGTTCTTGCCGTAGATATTGATTTCCGCAGTCGGCTGAAGCACCAGGCGATTGGTAATGAGCAACTCGTACTTGCCCTCCAGCCTGGCGGCGGTCTGCCCGGCCTGCCCGACATAGGCGGTTGCCTCCACATCGAAGTTGTACAGCGCGAGTCCCTGCAGGCCTAACGCGGCCCACGTCTGGGAACGTCCCGGCTTGAAATCGTGGCGAACGCCACCGACCACATCCCACCACGGACTGATCGCATGGCCCCAAAGTGCCTGGATCTCCGCGTCCTCCAATCCATGCTCCGTCCGCTTGCCTTCCGAACGGATCCATAAGCGGTCGATATCGCCGCCCACCCAGGCGGTCCCTTCCCAATTCAGCGCGTTGCCACCGCCGGCGTGTTGCCACTCCAGTTTGTCGAACAGCACCAGGTAGTTGATCTCCGTGTCGCCCATGTCGTGCATGTGTCCGCCATGGAATACGGCGTTGCGATCCGCGTCCGTGAGCGGCGGCACCGGAGATGCGGTCGGGGTCGATGCGGTGGGTTGCATGGGTTGAATCTCCACGTCTCCCGAGGCGGCCTCATCGTGCGTGTGCGCCGGCGAGGCCACCGACTGCGCAAGGGCAGGAACGGCATGTCCGAAGGCGGCCGCCAGGCCGAAGACCACGGCGGTTCGCTTGAGGGTCCGCGGGATCGTCGATGACATCGGCTTATCCATTCGCATCATTCTTCCACGCGCACTTCGCGAAACATTCCCGTCTCCATATGGAAAAGCAGGTGGCAGTGGTAGGCCCATCGTCCAAGGGCGTCGGCCGTGACGCGATAGCTTCGCTTCGACCCGGGGGCGATGTCGATCGTGTGCTTGCGCACCATGAACTTTCCGTCCTCGTCCTCCAGATCGCTCCACATGCCATGGAGATGAATCGGGTGCGACATCATGGTGTCGTTGACCAGCACCAACCTGACCCGCTCGCCGTACTTGAGGTGAATCGGCTTCGCGTCCGCGAACTTCACGCCATCGAACGACCAGGCAAACTTCTCCATGTGGCCGGTCAGGTGCAGTTCGATCGTACGCGTCGGTTCGCGTCCGTCGGGATCGGGAAATGCGCTCTTGAGGTCCGCATAGGTCAGCACGCGTCGTCCGTTGTTGCGCAGTCCGATCCCTGGATCCGAGAGTCGTGGCGTGGGGCTCATGGCTTGCGCATCGACCAGTGGATTTCCGTTCTCCGTTGCGGGATGCGATTGCATCGCCCCCATTCCGGACATGGCGCCGTGATCCATGCCGGACATGCTTGCCGCTGCGCTGGTGGTCGATCCCGACATGCTGTCCATGCCCGGCATTGCCGCTGGATCCGTGGCAGGCGTGCCGTCCATGGTCTGCAGGGTTTCACCGCTCATGCTCGACATATCCATGCCCGGCATGGCGTTGTGATCCGTGGCAGGCGTGCCGTCCATGGTCTGTATCGCCCCGTCGCCCGTGCTCGACATGTCCATGCCGGGCATTGCGCCGTGATCCATGCCACCCATGCCCATGTCGTCCATCGTGAGCAGCGGGCGTGGGTCAGGGGAGGGCACCTCGGCCGCCATGCCTTCGCGCACGGCCAGCGTGCCGCGGGCAAAGCCCGTTCGATCCATCGACTGGGCGAAGATCGTATAAGCCGATGCGTTTGCCGGTTCGACGATTACGTCGTACGTTTCGGCGACCGCAATCCGGAACTCGTCCACGCTGACCGGATTGACGTATTGACCATCGGCAGCCACGACAGTCATCTTCAAGCCGGGGATTCGCACGTCGAAATAGGTCATGGCCGACCCATTGATAAAGCGCAGGCGAATGCGCTCGCCCGGGCGAAAGATGCCCGTCCAGTTCCCGTTGGGCGCCTGGCCGTTCATCAAATACGTGTACGTGTAGGCGCTGACGTCTGCCAGATCGGTCGGGCTCATGCGCATCTCGGCCCACATCTTTCTGTCGGCGATCGTCGCGCTCCAGCCTTGGGATTTGACGTCGTGAAAGAAGTCCACGATCGTGCGCTGGTGAAAGTTGTAGTAGTTGGACTGCTTCTTGAGCTTTGCCTTGACTCGCCGCGGGTCCTCATCCGTCCAGTCGGAGAGCATGACCACGTAATCCCGCTCATACTTGAACGGCTCGGGGTCCTTCGCGTCGATGACCAAAGGGCCGTACACGCCCGTCTGCTCCTGCATGGCCGAATGACTGTGGTACCAATAGGTGCCGTGTTGCTTCACCGTGAAGCGATAGGTGAACGTTTCGCCTGCGTCGATACCGTTGAAGCTCAGCCCCGGCACCCCATCCATGTTGCTCGGCAGCAGGATGCCATGCCAGTGAATGGACGTCTGCGCCTGAAGCTTGTTCGTGACGCGCAGGGTGACGTCATCGCCTTCGCGCCAGCGCAGAATCGGGCCGGGCAGGGTGCCGTTGATCAGCGTGGCGGTTCGTGCCTGGCCGGTAATGTTGATGGGGGCCTGACCAATATCGAGATCGAACTGGGTGCCCGCGAGCACATTGGGCTGGCCCGGGCTCGAAATCGCCCAGACGGGGGGACGCCACAGTCCAAGCCCGCCAGCAAGACCGGCGGCCCCCAATCCCTTTACGAAGGTTCGTCTGCCGAAATGGGTTTGCATGTATCCGTATCCGAATGTCTCGACAACGCCATACGGCGCAATGTCCCTCAGTCGGTACCGCGGTCTTCGCCCGGTCGGTACCTTGTGGTATGGGGCAAGATTATCCGGACGTCGCCATCGATCCCATGACGGCAAAATGACGAATTTGTCATGATGGACGGCTCCGCGCGGAGGGGATGCGCGAATTCCACCGTCCGCACGGGGAAGCCTGAGCCCCGCGCGGCCAATGTCAGAGCGCCCGCCGGATCAACCTTGCCGGGCCACCCAGATCTTTTTGCGGTTCAGCAGCAGCGGAACGATACCGATGACAATGCCCCCCATGCCGACGACATTGGTGGCCCAATCGAAGGTCGGGATGCTGTAGACCGCGATGAAGAATAGGAAAAGCCCGCTTGCCACCGGCCAGATGACATGCGTCACGGCGGCCCACGGGCCCTGCGTCAACACCTTGCGGTAGTACCAGCCGCAGGCGAGTCCGGTCAGCCCAAGGTAGAAGCAGATCTGGAAGCCGATCGCGGTAATCGAATCCTGCAGAATGACGTTGATCGTCGGCAGATAAGACGACATGAACAGCAGCGCCAGCCCGATGATCCAGATAAAGAAGATCGCAACGTGGGGCGTTTGCCAACGCGGATGCAGCCGCGCATAGCGATGGTGGAGGGCGCCGTCGCGGCTCTTGGCGAAGAGCGTGCGGGTGAACTGCAGCATCTGCGTCTCGACCGTTCCCACCGTGCTCAGCAAGACCGCGATGATCGCGACGTAGCCCCAGGTCGGTCCAAACAGCTTCTCGGCAATGGCGAAGATGATATTGGTGTTGAAGTGCTGGATCTCGGCGTCCGACAGCCCCAGCAGGGCGATGACGATGAAGACAAGGAAGAACACCATCAGGAACACCATCGACCAGAACGCCGCCCGGCCGGGAATGCGGTTCGAGTCGCGCGTCTCCTCGCTGAGGTTCATGGTCACGTCCCAGCCGTAGAAGAAGAAGATCGCCACCAGGGCACCGCTGGCGAACTGCGCGGGCGTGAACGCGAGGGGCGAAAACCAATGCCACGAGAACGCGTGCTGCTGCGCGTGAGGGAACACGAAGAAGCTCGCGACGATGATCACCAGCAGGATGATGCCCTCGATGATGGTCATCACCACCTGCACGTAGCTGGTCAGCTTGACGCCCTTGACGACGATTGCACTGACGACCGTGAGCCACGCGGCTGCGATCAGCGTCACGTAGTGCACGTTGTTCATCATGGGTCGATCGAAGATGAGCAGCGTGGCATTGGCCGCTGGAATCATGGCCGACACCATGAACACGCAGCACAGCACCAGCAGCGCCCAGCCGGCAAAAAAGCCCAGCGTGCGCCCGAAGACCATGCTCACCCATGAATAGGAGGTCCCGGCACTGGCCAGCGCACGATTCATGTTGATGAACGCGTATGCGATGCCAAACATGATCAGCCCGCACACCAGGATGCTCGCCGGGGAGAGCGTGCCGGCCGTCCCGATGATGGTCGACGTCGTGATCTCGACGCTGTAGGCCGGTGCAGTGCCGGCGATGCCCATAATCACCGATTCGACGATGCCCAGCGAATCGGCGTTGAGCTTGGCGGGTTGGTCCATAAGCGTGGGGTTCTAGGCTAGGTTGACATGGATGGATCGACGTTTTACTCCATGCCGGATGTCCAAGCAAGAGGGGGATGTCATTCTTGCGTTCGCCGTTGATTTTCCAGTCCCGGCGGGTCGCAATTCGCTGTCCTGCCGGACTTGCCTGGCCTTCCTGGGGGCACCCGCGGTCCACTTTGGTGCAAGGTGCGCTGAACCACGGGATGTAGGGTCGCTGTCAGAGCGTCACCGACGCCACGGCGGTGGGTCGAAGGCACGCTTTGCCGTTTCGAGAAACACCCGCTGACGGCTCGAAAGTCCGTGACGCGTTGGCACCAGCGCCATGATGGGGGCGGGCGCCAAGCGCCATTCCGGCAGTAGGCGAACCAGTTTTCCAGCGGCAATCAGTCGTGCGGCATCCCACTCGGACCGCTCCATCATGCCAAGTCCGGCGACCGCCCAATCGCTGATGACCGTGCCGTCGTTTGACGACAATGCGCCGGTCATTCGAATGGTGGCGGCCTTGCTTGCCCCCGTTCCGCGATCGTTGTTACGCATGAATCGCAAATGCGTGGCGTCTTCGTCGTTCTCGCGCAAGCATAGACATTCATACCGATCGAGCTCGGACGGATGCACGACGGCCGGCAGGCGGCGCGCAAACGCGGGAGACGCGCAGAGATATCGTTCATTGGGCGCCAGGTAATGCCCCACCCAGGAAGACGCTTTGACGTTGCCAATTGAAATGACGACATCCGCGCCTGACGCTGCGGTGAGCGGACTGTCGGCGAGCACCAGTGAAATCGAAAGGCCTTGGTGAGCCCGATGAAGCTCGCGAACCAAGGGCGCAATGTGCGCGCGACCAAAGCCAAGCGGCGCAACGATGCGCAGATTGCCGGTGAGGCTGCCGGGTTCGCCCGAAACTCGGGACGGAATTGCATCTATCCGTTCAAGGAGTTCAGACGCCTCATGCAAAAAACGCTGGCCTTCATCGGTCAGCGAGATACCTTTCGCGCCACGTACCGCAAGGCGAACGCCCAGCCGCTCCTCCACGCGCTGTAGGCGGACTGTGACCGCGGGGGGCGTCAGGTTCAGCAACCGCGCGGCGGCGGCGAGCGATCGCGACGCGCCCAAGGCACGGAACAGACGCAGATCGTCCAGATCGATCATTAAGTCACCATTAATGTCATGTTCCCTCGATATTACACAGGACAAAATCCTGGCGGCGCTCGCGATGCGAATCGGCGGCGGCCGACGGCGCGAGGTCCTGGCTGGATGGTGCGTCCATTAATATAGATTTAATGTCGAATTTACCGCGTGTTACACACCGCACCCGTTTGCTTCTTTATCTTGAGCCCATCTGAATCACTTTCCGCTTTTGAGAGGTCGGAATCATGACTCGCACCGCTACGACGATGGACAACGTTGCAATGGACAACACGCGCACGCTGTACATCAATGGCGAGTGGTTGGCGCCGGCGAATCCCCGCACGGTGCCCGTCGTCAACCCGGCGACTGGCAACGCGATTCGCCAGCTGGCGGTCGGGTCGCGCGAAGATGTCGAAAAGGCAGTTGCTGCGGCCCGAAGGGCGTTCGTCCCGTGGTCAGATACGCCGGTGGCGAAGCGCGTCGAGTTCCTGGACAGAATGTATCGCCTCATTCTGGATCGTAAGGAACTGCTCGCACAGACGATCATGTCGGAAATGGGCGCAGCAATATCGTTCGCCCGTGCCTCGCACGTTCCATTTGCCGCGGAGCATATTCGTGTGGCAAGCGAAATCGCGGCTGGCTATGCTTTTCTCAAGGTTGACGGTCACACCGCCATTGCACGTGAACCCATCGGGGTATGTGCGCTGATCACCCCCTGGAACTGGCCGCTGTATCAAATTACGGCAAAGGTGGGCCCCGCGCTTGCCGCAGGATGCACGGTGATTCTCAAGCCCAGCGAGTTATCACCCCTGAACGCCGAGATATTCGCGCAGATCGCTCACGATGCCGGGGTGCCGGCGGGGGTATTCAACCTGGTGCAAGGCAGTGGCCCGGAAGTGGGCGAAGCCCTTGCGGCGCATGAGCAGGTCGACATGATCTCGATCACCGGCTCCAACCGGGCCGGCGCGCTCGTGGCGAGGGCGGCGGCAGACTCGGTCAAGCGGGTCACACTGGAGCTGGGAGGGAAGTCACCGAACGTTCTGCTACCGGATGCCGATTTTGGGCGGGTAGTGGCCTTGGGCGTCATGGCCGCGTTTCGCAACGTAGGGCAGTCGTGCAGTGCGCCCACGCGAATGATTGTCCCTCGCGATCGTCTCGCCGAAGTCGAACGCATGGCCTGCGCCACCGTTGAGTCGATGGTCGTGGGGGATCCTGGTTCGGCGCAGACAACGCTCGGGCCGATTGCAAACGAAGCACAATTTCACCGCGTACGGGCCATGATCGATGTGGGTATCGCGCAGGGTGCTAGGCTCGTCTGCGGTGGTCCCGGATTCCCGCCAGGTTTGAGCCACGGTTACTTTGTTCGGCCGACGATTTTCTCCGACGTGACGGCCGACATGCGCATCGCGCAGGAGGAGATTTTCGGGCCGGTCCTGAGCCTCATGGCGTACGACACCGTCGATGAGGCGGTTGCGATCGCGAACGATACGAAGTACGGCCTGGGTGCGCACGTCCAGAGCGAGGACCTGATGCAGGCGCGCGCGGTTGCCTCGCGTATCCGGTCGGGGCAAGTGCATATCAACCATCCGGCGTGGGACGCCCATGCCCCGTTTGGCGGCTACAAGCGCTCGGGGAACGGTCGCGAATACGGCATCCATGGGTTCGAGGAGTACCTCGAGACGAAAGCGATCCTGGGTTACGCCTGATGGCGATCGCCGAGCGCGTCGCATGCCATTCCGAATCGCGCAACGTAGGGAAGGGAATGCGGCACACGGGTCGCCCTGAGGCAAAGGGCGGCGGACAACGGAACTTCAAACAAGATATCCATGTTGCAAATCGACAGAGTCAGCGATAGTCCCGTCATGCCCACCGATGTGGACGTTGTGATCGTCGGCGGCGGCATCATTGGAACCACTGCCGCGTACGAGTTGGCGCGTCAGGGGGTGTCGGTCGCCCTGGTGGAAAAGGGCTTCATCGGCGCCGAGCAGTCTGGGCGCAACTGGGGATGGGTGCGTCAGCAAAATCGCAGGCATGACGAATTGGTCATGGCAATGCGCAGCTTGACGCGGTGGTCGGAGATCGGAAACGAGATCGGTCGCGACCTCGGTTTCCGCCGTCAGGGCAGTCTGTATGGGACGACGGCGGAGGCAGACATTGCGAAATGGGAAAAGTGGGCGGTCGGCGCAAAGGCGATGGGCTATTCGTTCGATCTTCTCTCGGCAGCGGAGCTTAAATCCCGCATTCCGACGGGGACGGCGCGGTGGGTGGGCGGCCTCTGGTCGCCGACGGACGGGCTGGCCGAACCGAGCAAGGCCGCGCCAGCCATCGCCGAGGGGGCAAAAGGACTGGGCGCCTATGTGTTGCAGACATGTGCCGCGCGAGGATTCGACATCAGCGCTGGCCGTATCGCCGGCGTGTGGACGGAGCGCGGTCTCATTCGCGCGACGACGGTCGTGTGTGCCGGAGGCGCGTGGAGTTCGCGCTTGTTGAAACGCCATGGCGTTGAGTTGCCGGTCGCCAATGTGGTGGGCACCGCGATGCGCACGTCGCAAGTGCCGGCGTTGCCCGGCGGCACATTCAACGGTCCCGGGTTTGCGTTGCGTCGTCGTCTCGATGGGGGCTACACGCTTGCCGTACCCGGCTATGGTCGTGTCGAGCTGGCCCCGCAAGGGATTCGGTACGCCTTGAAGTTCTATCAGACGTATCGCTCCGAGCTGACGAAGAAGTTGAAGATCCGCATAGGGAAGAGTTTCTTTAATGGACCCGAGGCGTCGGCAAGCTGGGCGCTTGACGACATCTCGCCGTTCGAGCGTATTCGGGTGCTGGAGCCGGCCATTGACGAAGAATGGTTGGCGCAGGCGGTCAGCAACCTGACGACCTGCTTTCCTGAAATGAAAGGGGTGCGGATATTGCAGGCGTGGGCGGGCCTCATCGATACCACGCCGGATCTCGTGCCGGTGATTTCGACCGTCGATGAAATCCCGGGCCTGATCGTCGCGTCAGGGTTCAGCGGACACGGGTTTGGCCTAGGCCCGGGGGCCGGGTTGCTCGTGTCCGAAATGGCGCAGAATAAAACGCCTTACGCCGATATCACCCCCTTCAGTCTGAATCGATTCAAGAAAGGAGGGCAGTTGCTTCGTCCGGAGATGATGTAGGGCAGCTCAGGACATCCTTCAAGCCATTCTGCGGAACCGAGTTCCATGAGGCCGAGGTTGTGCCGTCAATTCGCCAACCGGCGGGCGAGGATTGTCACTGCCAACGGCGGCGTTGGGACTTGCCAATACCGTCGCCTTCGACGCATGCTAGCCAAAACTTCTCGGTCGATCGCGAAATGGAATTGAGACAACTCCGGTATTTTGTCAGTGTGGTGGAACACGGAAGCATGGGGCGGGCCGCCTTGGACCTCGGTGTGGTCACCTCCGCATTGAGCCAGCAGATCAGCCGTCTCGAAGGGGAACTCTCGACCCGCCTGTTGCAGCGCACGTCCGCCGGCGTGGTGCCGACTGACGCCGGCATCGCCTTTTGGCGTCAGGCACAACTCGCGCTGCGCCATATCGACGACGCCGCGGTTGCCGCGCGCTCCGCCCGTCTGTCTGGACACGTGAGCGTTGGGATGGCACCAAGCACGGCGAGCGTGCTCGGCGTCGCATTCGCGCAAGCCATGCGTGCACGATACCCCGATGTTCGGCTGCGCATCGTCGAAAGCCTCTCCGGCTATCTCGCCCCCATGCTTAGCGCGCGTCAGATCGATCTCGCGGTGCTCTTTCGCGAGGAACCCGCGCAGCGGTGGAGCGTGATGCCACTGCTCGACGAGCAGCTGTTCCTGATCGGCGCCAACGGTCTCGATGGCATGCCGACAGGCACATCCGTGCGACTCAAGCACCTCGGCAGGCTGGCACTCATCCTTCCCAGCGGCACGCATGGGCTGCGCTCGCTGCTGTCGTCGGCGTTTCGACGCGCCGCTTACGAACCCAACGTGGTCGCCGAAGTGGACGGTCTCGCGCTGCTCATGGACCTGGTACAAACGGGGATGGGCGCGACGATACAGCCCGGCGCCGCGCTTGCCAGATCCGCGAACGGAATGCTGGCGAGCGTGCCCGTCGCAGAGCGCTACGCCACGCGGCCCAACATGATCGCCAGTGTCTCCGATGACGAACTGTCGCCCGCGGGTCTCGCCGCGCGCGTCGTCCTCGCCGATATCGCGCGGCAACTCGTGCACGAAAGCCGCTGGCCCGGCGCACGTCTGCGCCTGCCGCAGTCTTCACAAACAGTGAAGACCCCTTGAGGGGACACGACTGGCAGAACCGACTTGGCATCCCTATGATGCGTCCGAAAGGAGCCAAGTCAAATGGTCGATGTATTGGTAATTGGAGGAGGCAATGCGGCGCTATGCGCTGCGTTGATGGCGCGTGAAGCCGGCGCGTCGGTCCTGCTTCTCGAATCGGCACCGCGCGAATGGCGCGGCGGCAACTCGCAACACACGCGAAATCTGCGTTGCATGCACGATGCGCCGCAAGACGTGCTCGTGGATGCCTATACGGAAGAAGAATTCTGGCAGGACCTGCTCAAGGTCACGGGCGGCATCACCAACGAGGCGCTTGCACGTCTGACGATCCGCGCATCGTCGTCGTGCCGGCCGTGGATGCAGCGACATGGCGTGCGTTTCCAGCCACCACTCTCCGGCGCGCTACACGTGGCACGCACGAACGCGTTCTTCATGGGGGGCGGCAAAGCGCTTGTCAACGCGTATTACCGAAGCGCGGAAGCGCTCGGCGTGGACATCCGCTACAACACCCCCGTCGAATCACTTGAACTCGATGGCGCTCGCTTCGTCGCGGCACACAGCGGTGCCGAGCGGTTCGAGGCGCGCGCTTGCGTGCTCGCCGCGGGGGGCTTCGAATCGAATCGCGCCTGGCTGCGCGACGCTTGGGGGCAGAACGAACGCGGCGAATGGCCTGCCGACAACTTCCTGATTCGTGGTACGCGCTTTAACACGGGCGTGCTGATCAAACATATGACGCAAGCCGGCGCCGATTTGATCGGCGATCCGTCGCAATCGCATTGCGTTGCCATCGATGCGCGTGCGCCGCTCTACGACGGCGGCATCTGCACACGTATTGACTGTGTGTCGCTGGGTGTCGTGGTGAATCGCGATGGCAAGCGATTTTACGACGAGGGCGAGGATTTCTGGCCCAAGCGCTATGCGATCTGGGGACGGCTCGTCGCCCATCAGCCGGGACAGATCGGCTATTCGATCATCGACTCGAAGGCGATCGGCCGATTCATGCCGCCGGTGTTTCCGGGCGTGAAGGCCGACACGCTGCCAGAACTTGCGCGTCAGTTGGGGCTGCCGGAGACGCCGTTCATGAAAACGATCACCCGCTACAACGACGCCTGTCGGATCGGCACCTTCGACCACACCGCGCTCGACGACTGCCACACCGAGGGCCTCACGCCAGCCAAGACGCACTGGGCACGCCGGATCGACACGCCGCCGTTCTACGGCTATGCGTTGCGCCCAGGCATCACGTTCACCTACCTCGGTCTGAAAACCAACGACCGGGCGCAGGTTCACTTCGGCGGCGAGGCGAGCGAGAACCTGTTCGTCGCGGGGGAAATGATGGCCGGCAACGTGCTTGGTCAGGGCTATACGGCCGGCGTTGGCATGTCGATCGGCACAGCGTTCGGACGCATTGCCGGCACGCAGGCCGCGCGCGCCGCACACAAGACAACGGAGGCTCACAGTGCAGCAGTCTGACGTGCTCACGCCCGAACGCACGCGGACCGCGTCGCCGTTCGATACCAAGGCAACCCAACACGGCGCATCGGGCAGCGCGGCGCGCGTGATTCCCATTGTGCCGTTGAGCAACAGCGAAGCCGAAGTGGCGAGGCAGATGCAGATTTGCAACGCGTGCCGCTATTGCGAGGGATTTTGCGCCGTATTTCCGGCCATGACGCGCCGTCTCGACTTCGGCAAGGCGGACGTCAACTATCTGGCGAACCTTTGCCACAACTGTGGCGCGTGCTATCACGCTTGCCAGTACGCGCCGCCGCATGAATTCGCGGTTAACGTGCCCAAATCGATGGCGCAGGTCCGCCTCGAAACGTATACCGAATATGCGTTTCCCAGGGCGTTCGGCGCGCTGTACAAGCGTAACGGCGTGACCTTGTCGGTCGCGCTGGCGGCAGGTCTCGCGCTCTTTCTGATGCTCGGGACGGCATTGCGCGGTGGTCTTTCCGCAGACGCCACGCCGGCAAACTTCTACGCGATCTTTCCGCACAACCTGCTCGCGGCAATGTTCGGCACGGTCTTTCTGTTCGCGATGCTGGCGTTGAGCGTGGGCGTTACGCGCTTCTGGCGCGACGTCTCGGCGGGAACCGCGAGCGCAAGCATGCCTGCCGCCGTCGAAGCCGCAAAGCACGCGCTGACGCTCAAGTATCTCGATGGTGGACACGGCGACGGCTGCAACGAATCGGACGATGCATTCACGCTTGCGCGACGCCGCTTCCATCACCTCACGTTCTACGGGTTCATGTTGTGTTTCGCGGCAACCGCGGTTGCAACGTTGTATCACTATGCGTTCAGTCTGGAGGCGCCATATCCCTACCTGAGTATCCCGGTGTTGCTGGGCACGGTGGGCGGCATTGGACTGTTCGTCGGGCCGGCGGGGTTGTGGTGGCTGAACCTCAGGCGCAATCCCGAACGCACTGATGCCCGTCAACGTCCGATGGACCGCGGCTTCATCGCGCTTCTGATGTTGACGAGCGTATCCGGACTCGCGTTGCTCGGGTTCCGTGCAACGCTCGCGATGCCGCCGCTGCTCGCCATCCATCTGGGCATTGTCATGGCGCTGTTCGCAACGCTGCCTTACGGAAAGTTCGCGCACGGCATTTTTCGCTCGGCGGCGTTACTTAAATCATCGATCGAGAAGCGCCAAGGCAAGACGTTAAGTCTGGGCGCGGATTAGGTCCCGCAGGGTCCCGTCGCTACCCACTAAGTACACATACCCATAATCAGGAGACACCATGACCCCCACAGAACCCATCTCCGTCAGTGGCGGCAGCTCGCGCGCGAACCGGGCCGCTGCCGTGCTACGGGTCACAAGCGGCAACTTTATCGAACAGTTCGATTTTTTTCTGTTCGGCTTCTACGCGACATCGATCTCGAAGATTTTCTTCCCGTCGACCAGCGACTTCGCGTCGTTGATGCTCACCTTCGCGGTATTTGGCGCGGGCTTTCTGATGCGTCCGCTGGGCGCAATTTTTCTCGGCGCATACATCGACAGGGTGGGGCGGCGCACCGGACTGATCGTCACGCTGTCGATCATGGCGAGCGGCACCATCCTGATCGCGTGCGTGCCAGGGTATGCGACGATCGGGCTGCTCGCGCCCGCACTTGTGCTGCTGGGACGCCTGTTACAGGGTTTTTCGGCGGGAGCGGAACTGGGGGGCGTATCCGTCTATCTGGCCGAAATGGCAACGCCCGGCAACAAGGGCTTCTACACGAGTTGGCAGTCGGCCAGTCAGCAAGTCGCGATCGTGATGGCGGCGGCGATCGGCTACGGCCTGAATCATTGGCTTTCCGAGCATCAGATTGTCGCGTGGGGTTGGCGCGTGCCGTTTTTCATCGGCTGCGCAATCGTGCCGTTCCTCTTCGTGCTGCGCCGTTCGCTGCAGGAAACCGCGGCATTCGAAGCGCGGCGGCATCGTCCGCAGGTGCGTGAAATCTTTGCGATGCTGTGTGTCAACTGGCGTATCGTCATTGGCGGCATGCTGCTCACGGCGATGACGACCACCACGTTCTATCTCATCACGGTCTATACGCCCACGTTTGGCAAGTCTGTGCTCAAACTCTCGACGTCAGACAGTCTGATGGTGACATTGCTCGCGGCCACGTCGAATTTCATCTGGCTGCCGATCGGCGGCGCGATCTCTGACCGTGTGGGGCGCAAGCCGGTTTTGCTCGCCATCTCCGTGTTGGCGATCTTCACGGCCTATCCTGCGCTTTCGTGGCTCGCCGGCGCGCCGAGCTTTGCACGCATGCTGACCGTGCTGCTGTGGTTCTCGTTCTTCTTCGGGATGTACAACGGCGCGATGGTCGCTGCGCTGACGGAAGTGATGCCCGTGGAAGTGCGGGTGGCGGGCTTCTCGCTGGCGTTCAGTCTCGCGACCGCGGTGTTCGGTGGCTTTACTCCCGCCATCTCGACGTACCTGATCCAGGTCACGCACGACAAGGCTTCACCCGGGTACTGGTTGAGTTTCGCCGCGTTCTGCGGGCTGGTTGCCACGCTCGGGCTGTACCGGCGCGGGCGAGGGCACACGGCGGCGGCCGCCACGTCAGCCTGACCCAGCGCAATGATGTCGGCGGCCGGTGCAAGACGACTGGTCGCCGTTTTGTTTGGGGCGGTCGTCCTCCGAAATATGCTGCCGGAATCCGTCTGTTGTTTCTGGGGCGCTGGACGCAGTGGGGTAGGGCGCCTGCCCGTCGGAAGCAGCCGGAAGCAGCCGGAAGCAGCCGGAAGCAGCCGTTACGCGATCGGTCGGCGCGTGCGCGGTACATGCCTTGATGCAAGTCAAGGCATGCACCGCGCCGTTCGCACGGGTCACAGCATCTGCATTAACGTGTAGACGGCGGCGAACCTCAGGCTCACCCCCATCTCTTGAATATCACCAAGTTGCGCCGGGTAACGCGTCGATTGGCGCCCCCGCGTAGTACGAACGCGCGATACGACTTGCGTGCCACCTCTGTCAGGAGCAAGTCAATGAAAAACATCGAGGTCGTCATGGGCAACGTAGTTCCGGTCGGCGTAAAAACGAATCGGCTGTGACCTTCGCGCGAAGCGAAAACGCGTTGCGGTTTCGACGTATGCCTGCGCACATGGATTCCGTCGCTATCGGGCACCAGCGCCTTACGCACGAGCGATTGCCGACACGGGGACGCTTGCAATGAGCGCACGGCACCGGCGTCTCCGGGCGCGTGACCTGGGCGCGCCGATCTTCCTCGTCACGCTAAGCCTCGCCGGCATAGGGTGGGCCTTCCGGGAAAATTTGTCGCTCTGGCGTTCCATCTCGATCATCGCGGCCTGGGCCGGAACCGGTCTGTTGGTGGGTAGCCTCGCCCTGATGGTGCGCGAGCCCCGCTGGTCTGGCATGCTGGGCGGCCTGGACACCATGTACCTCTGGCATCACCGCGCCGGCGTCATCGGCTACGTGCTGCTGCTGTGCCATCCGTTGGCGTTGGGAATGTCTGGGCTAGGGGAGTCGGCCCGTGCCGCATGGCTGGCCATTGCGCCTTGGTATCTGAGTTGGCCTGAGTGGCTCGGATGGTTCGGGCTGCTGTTTCTCATGGGGGGCCTTGCAACGACGTTCAGTCGACGCATGGGCTACCGGCGCTGGCGCGCGTTGCATTACCTCGCTGCGCTGGGTGCGATCAGCGGACTGGCGCACGTCGTTGTGATCGTTGGCGACGCTGGAGCGTTTCTCGCATTCATTGGACTGGCGACGGTAGCGCTCGCTTGGCGACTGTTGGCAACGGATCGCGGCTTGAGTGCACATCCCTATCGGGTCACACACGTTACGTCGAAGGCATTGGATACGATCGAGGCGTCGCTCGCTCCGTGCGGCGGTGCGTTACCGGTCAAGCCTGGACAATTTGTGCTTGCGGCCTTTGGCGATGGCCCCGTCTACCGCGGCTGTGGGGAATTCCATCCCTTCTCAGTCAGTGGGATCGGTCGAGGTGGCGTGCTCACTGTCGGCGTCAAAGCCCTCGGGCCGTGCACCCGACGCATCCAGTCTCTGGAGCCAGGCACGCTGGTGCGGCTGCAAGGCCCCTTCGGGCGTTTTTTGGCGGACAACGCCGAAAAGCCTCAGCTCTGGATTGCTGGCGGCATTGGCATCACGCCCTTCATGGCGGCAATCCGGAGCGGGAAGCTTGCCCGAACAACGACATTGATCTACCTGTACCGTGAAGCGCGCGATGCGGCCTTCCTCGACGAGTTGAAGTCCCGCGCCGACGTCGACCCGGATTTCGAGCTGATCGCCGAAGCCAGCGGCGAGTCGTTTCCTGATGTGTCAGCCATGTTGTCCCGGGTAAGCTGCATCGGGCAACGACAAGTGGAGATCTGTGGCCCGAAAGGGTTGGTAACGGCAGTTACGGCGAGGCTGCGCGAACTCGGTCAGCCTGCACAATCCATCCAGTTTGAGAGCTTCGACTTCCGATGATGCGCCGACTTTTCATTGTCTCCACGATGCTTTTCTTCCTCGCTCTGGGAGGATTCTGGGCGGCCAGCGTTTGGCTGCCCGACGCGCCTGCGGCGTCCCCTGCACCGGATACCCCGGCAACGACCGCGCGCGAGACAAATTACACATTATCGGAAGTCGCGCGGCATGCCACCCGCAACGACTGCTGGATGGCGATTCGTGGGCAGGTGTATGACTTTACCCGCTACGTGCCCCAGCATCCTTCGGATCCTTCTGTCTTCTTGCCATGGTGTGGCAAGGAGGCCTCACTGGCCTATCAGACGAAGACCAAGGGACGCTCGCACTCGTCCTACGCCGATCAGTTGATGAT
Organism: Pandoraea sp. XJJ-1; assembly: GCF_026802345.1. NCBI lineage: Bacteria > Pseudomonadati > Pseudomonadota > Betaproteobacteria > Burkholderiales > Burkholderiaceae > Pandoraea > Pandoraea sp. XJJ-1. The sequence goes on along the minus strand of NZ_CP113827.1, from coordinate 2,596,659 downwards.
CCCATACCGAGTGGGCGCGTTGCAGCAGGCGAAGTAGGGGGGGTCTTCGGGTTGTACGTTGCCGCTTCCAGGCGTGGACATGGGCCTCGTTCGGGAACACGAACGCTTGCGAGCGGGTAAATTTGCCAGGGATATCGCCGGAGTGGCTATATTGATAGCGTTTGCGTCGCTGAAGGTTTCGGCCACCGCCTTGCACAGGTGGTACCTGGATCAGAAGGTCTTTCCCATGAAAATCGTTCGCTCTCGCCGCGTGGCGCCCGCGCTTGCCGTTTGCCTTTTGATGGCACTCAGTGCCCATGCGGTTTCGAGCAACCGGGAAAATCGCTGTGGTTGGTTGCAGAACCCGACGCCTGGCAACTGGTGGCTCGACGACAAGGACGGCAGTTGGACGCTTTCCGTGATGGGCGAGCCGCCGGTTCCGGGGTTCGACGAGATTCCCGACATGTCGACAAAGGGCTGGGTTGTCACTAACGCGGGAAGTCACGGATACGGCTGCGCGTGCGTGGATATGGAAGTCGAAAGAGGAACCGGCAAGGTCGTGCGGATCTTTGCAGCCAAGCCGCTTTCGCTGAAACGCTGCAAGGCCGATCGCGCGCTACCAGCCCCTTGAAGTTGGCGGACACAAAATAGGGCACTCGCAGCCAGCAAAAATAAATAATAAAATCAATCGCTTACAAATTAACGAACGGCATCGACACCCAGATTTTTGTCCATCAACGCAGACACAAATTAAGTGCATTTCTGTGGCGCGACAGAAAATAGGTGAAAAACGGTTGCGGACTCTGCCGTGGACAGAATATGGGTTCAATTCTGCCAGCCGATTCAGGTCATGATGTCTAGTCTTACTGTGTCAATAAATTCATGCCATTATAGAAACTTTTTCATCCACGGCGTGAGGAATGATGGACTGGGAAACGTCATTCGAGTCGTATCTGGAACATTTGTGTGAAGCGCTTGGGCATAACGATCGCGAATCAGGATTGAGGGGGCTATTGCCAAGGGCTGATGCCGCCAATTCGGCGCAAGAGCGTCGAGCCGCTGGCGGCGCATCTGGAACCGGAGCACGTGAGCGCGCGGCACCAGTCGTTGCATCATTTCGTGGCGAAGTCGGAATGGTTCGATACGGCGCTGCTCGAGCAGGTGCGGCGCTGGGTGCGGCCGCATATGGACCCGGCTGGCGGGTTGTATTGGATCATTGACGACACGGGATTTCCCAAGAAGGGCAAGCATTCGGTCGGCGTGGCGCGGCAATACTGCGGTCAGTTGGGCAAGCAGGACAACTGCCAGGTTGCGGTGAGCCTGTCGGTGGCGACGGAAGATGCGAGCCTACCGGTGTCGTATCGACTGCATCTGCCGCGTGAATGGAGCGACGATCCCGCGCGACGACAGAAAGCCGGCGTGCCCGAGGAAATTGAGTTTGCAACCAAACCGGAGATTGCGACCGGGCAGTTGCACGAAGCACGGCAAAGCGGCGCGCCCGACGGTATCGTGTTGGCCGATGCGGGCTATGGAGACGACACCTCGTTTCGCGAGGCCGTCAGCGAGCTCGGGCTGCAGTATGCGGTGGGCATTCGCTCGAACACGCGCGTATGGGCACCGGGCACCGCTCCTCTACCACCCGAATCCTCCGCGGGGAAATCGGGCCGGCCGCGTAGCTTGTTACGGCGCGCGCCAGGGCATGAGCCGATCGGAGTCAAAGATCTGGCCTTGACGCTCGATGCCTCGCGCTATCGCAACGTGATCTGGCGTGAAGGTACCTGCGCCGCGCTCAGTTCGCGCTTTGCCGCCGTGCGCGTGTGTGCTTCACATCGCGATTACTGGCGCTCCACACTGCGCGATGAGGAATGGCTACTGATCGAATGGCCCGAAGGTGATGCGGAGCCACTCAAATATTGGCTTTCGACTTTGCCCCCAGACACGACGCTCGAACGCATGGTTCATGTTGCCAAGCTGCGCTGGCGTATCGAGCGGAATTATCAGGATCTCAAGCAGGAATTCGGCCTGGGACACTTCGAAGGACGTGGCTGGCGTGGATTCCATCACCATGCATCGCTGTGTATTGCCGCCTATGGGTTTCTTGTTGCTCAACGCCTCATTCAAGGCGACAGTAAAAAAAACTCCTCGATCCGCGACCCATTTGCCTTACCCTCGGATTACGTGCCACGCGGGTCCGCAGCGCACGCAGCGCCACGTGGCTGATTCCATCACCACGCTGCGCTGGCGTATCGCTGCATACATCGCGCGCCGGATCCAGCGATGTCCGTTTTGTTCAGCGGTCAATGCTGGTTTATTGACACAGTAAGACTAGTGTGCACCGACGCTGATTCACAGATGATGTTGGATCGGAAGCGATAGCTAGGTCGGCTGCCGAGATCATCGTAAGCCCCAAGGGGACACGGCCGAGAATCATCGGATATCGCGAGCTGGCCGCTGATTTACTGTCAGCTGCGAAGCGGGGGCTTGTGGTCACTGCCGTCGCCGGGGGCGGTGTGCTATTGCGCGAGATCAGTCGAGATCTCCGAGAGTTTGTGTCGCCCGCACTTCCCTGTAATTTTCTCGTTGGCGCTGGGCTTCCACAAACCAAGGAAGCATGGGAGAGGTTTCTGCGCCATTTTCCGAGGACGGCAGAAACCACGGGCGTTTATAGTGAAAAGGAGCGCCCGGCGTTTCTCTCTCGTAACAGGCTCAATTTCGAGCGCATTACGAGGACCGAGAAACCATGCACATCAAACGCGCCAAGACACTCAAACCTGCCCAAATCCGCCACCTGCTCCGCGTGACCGAGGCCACCAGTCGGCACCCCGAGCGTGACGCGCTTATTCTGCTGCTCGGCTTCACCTGCGGGATGCGGATCTCCGAAATTGCCCGCATCGAAATGGCGAACGTACTCCAGCCCTCCGGACTAATTCGAGAAGAAGTGAGCCTGCGGGCAGCGATCACGAAAGGCTGCCGCCAGCGCTGCGTGTACCTGAGCCATCGATTGATGATGCGAAAAGTAGATACGCGTTGAAACTCCGAAAGATTATGTCTATACTTGTAGATACGTAATGGAGGTGAATCATCATGGCAAAGACGGCAACACTGACTATTCAGCAATGGGGAAACAGCTTGGCGGTACGGATTCCTGCCGCAGTCGCGCGCTCGGCGCACTTCGAGGTCGGTCTTGAGGTGGAGGTGACAACCGATGAGGTTGGCGTCACCGTGAAGCCTGTCGGCCCTCGGAAGCTCACCCTTGCTGAAAAGCTCGCCAAGTTCGACCTGTCGAAGCATGGCGGAGAAGCTATGGCGGCGTCCCCTGTTGGCGCGGAGGCTTTTTGATGTCGAAGGTCGCTTGGGCACCGGATCGCGGCGACATCATCTGGATCGACTGCAATCCACAAGTCGGTCGAGAAATGAAGAATATGCACCCGATGCTCGTCCTGTCGCCTAGAGCGTTTAACGAGACAACCAGCATCGTCATCGGCCTGCCTATGACGACGGCAGAGTACAACGACACCAATCCGTTCGCTATCAAGTTCAAGGGGCCGAAAAACGTCACCAGCTACGTCTTGGGGCATCAGCCGAAGTCCTTCGACTGGCGGGCGCGCGGCGCGAAGCCGCATCCGTGGAAGCAGGCACCTCAGGAGGTCTTTTTGGCCGCCTGTGAGCAATTAAACCAGATCATTTCGATCTGCGAGTAAGGGTTTGCCTGGCGTGAAACGCCCCGAACCGGCCGGAAGCCGGGACTGACATCGTAAGAGGAACTACATGCGTCTGCTGCTTGCGTTGATTTTGCCTTGGCTTCAATTTTTCACGATCGGACGTCCCTTCGCGGGGATCATCTGCTTGCTTCTCCAACTCACGATCGTCGGTTGGATTCCGGCTGCGATCTGGTCTGTGTATGCGCTGAGCCAGTACAAGACCGACAAGAAAATCGAGCGCGCCCTGGCTAGTCGCGGGTGACGAGGAAGCCAATGAAGCGAGACTGGGACCTACTGCGCAAACAGCTGACGGACATAGAGGCCGGGAATGATGCGCTGGCAGATATTCCGGATGCGCCGAAGTGGACAGATGATCTGGAGTTGCCCCTGTAACTCAGGACACGCGGACACCGTTAGGTTGATGACACCGCATTACGCCTGAACTCGCGAGGCGAGCGGTATTTCAGGGCTTTGTGCGGATGGCGCTCATTGTAGTGTTCAAACGCGATAGCCAGACGCGAGAGCGCTGTTGGTGCGTCAGACTTGTCCATATAGGCGACGTAATTGTGCTTCATGGTCTTCACGAACGATTCGGCCATGCCATTGCTCTGCGGCGAACGAACCGGCGTGGTCAGCGGCTCAAGACCCAGTTCGCGAGCGAAGCTGCGCGTGCGGTGGTCGATGTAGGCCGAGCCGTTGTCCGTCAGCCATTCAATGGGCTGCGCGGCCTGCGTGGTGCCGAAGCGCTGTTCGACGGCGGCCAGCATCACGTCGCGCACCACATCACCGCTATGCCCGCTGGTCGTCGCTGCCCAGCTAATCGCCTCGCGGTCGCAGCAGTCCAGCGCAAACGTCACGCGCAGCGGCGTACCATCGTCGCACCGGAACTCGAAGCCATCGGAGCACCAGCGGGTGTTGCTGCGGTCCACGGCAACGCGACCGTCATGTCGCCGCTTGTCTCGCCGCACGCCAGGGCGGCGCAGCAGCAACTGATGCTCCCGCATGACCCGATACACGCGCTTGGCGTTGATGCACGGCGCACCGGTCTGCTCCCGACTGCGGCGCAGCAGCGCCCAGACACGCCGGTAGCCGTAGGTCGGCAGATGCGCCACATGGGCCTGAATCTCCTCGACCAGCCCGGCATCATTGGTCATGCGGGCACGGCGACCATCGCGCCAGTCAGACGAGCGAGTTCGCTTCACCGCCACGGCAGAGCGCGCCACGCCGAGAACTTCGCAGACCGTCTTCATCGGTCGTCCCCCGGCAGCAAGGGCGAGCGCGCAATCAGGTTTTTTGAACGGCCCCATTCCACGGCTTCTTTCAGGATTTCGACCTCCAGCGTCTTCTTCCCGAGTAGCCGTTGCAGTTCCTTGATTTCCTTGATGGCGGCGGCCAGCTCAGATGCCGGCACAACGGTTTCGCCTGCCTTCACCGCCGCCAGACTGCCTTCCTGGTATTGCTTGCGCCAGCCGAACACCTGGTTGGCATTGACGCCGTGCCGACGTGCAACGGCCGACACCGACGCTCCCGGCTCCAATGTTTCCTGCACGATGGCGATTTTTTCTTGCGCCGTGCGCCGGCGACGGCGCTCCGGCTCGGTCAGAATTTCGATGCTTTCCACGTAATGACTAGGCTTACTGATAGGCACAAGACTATCCCTTATTTTAAGAGAGTCCTCGTGTCCTCAGATACGTGGGGCCGCTCCATGATCTGACTTGGGAGTCATATGACGCTCTTGCCAGAGAGCGGCGGAAAATTGAAGAGCGAATCGCAGGGCATCTCGAACTGCTAATCGACAGTGGATATGTTGATGGTCTTCATGTGCTCCGTGGGGCAGACAACCATTTCTCGTTCGCTTGTTCCGCGCCTAGGCTTACGATGTCCGGGCACGATCTACTCGATACTATGCGGTCATCGTCAATCTGGGATTCGATTAAATCCAACGCCAAGAAGAAGGGCATCGAGCTGACGTTTGATGCCATTAAGGCACTCGGTGCTTACGCCTTGAAGCAGGCACTGGCTGGATAGGAAAAGGGGAAACGCTAACATGGGCATGATCGGGGATGCCGCCGAGGGTATAAAAGCAGTTGGCCAAATTGCCGTGAAGCCTCTACTTGCCATCGCGTTCGCTAGCGGGGCTCTGCTATACGCTCCGGCACATCTTGTTGACGCAGCGGGCCTCGTCGACTTTCTCACGAAGTACCGAATGTGGGTCGGAGTCGCGTTGCTGGCGTCCTGCGCTTATCTGCTCGCGCATGGACTCACTTGGATCTTCAACGTCCTCGGCTCCTGGCTCGGCGATGCACGGATGCGAAAGGTCAGACGAAAGTGGCTCACGACGCTTACGCCAGACGAGAAGGCAGTTCTCGTTCCCTATATCCGCAACCAAGCGGCATCAATCGATTACAGCCTTAACGATGGTGCCGTGCGCGGCTTGGAAGGGAAGGGAGTGCTATACCGAGCGTCGTCCGTTTCATATGGCCTTAATTTTCCGTTCAATATGCAACCGTGGGCCCGTGAAATTCTGGTCGCGGAGCCTGAGCTTCTGATGTAGGAAAACGTTAGGGGGATAGTAATGGCTACAACCGAAAATCCCGGCCCGAAGGGCGAGTTGGTGTTGGTGGACTACTTTCACGAGTCGTCGAGCGGACATTTTGACAAAAGCAACCGCGCCGTACTTTTGCCAGGCAATGGGACGATGGTCACTCTGGATGTATTCGCCGATTCCTGCAATCACTTCAAAGGGCCGCGAGAAGAAAGTCGGGAGCTGTGGGAGATCGATCGCGAAGCATTGATCGGTCTCATCAACCAACACGGTAAGCGAGTCGGATAGGAAAACTGGAATGGAACTGATCTACTGGCGCGAGTTTGACGAAGGCGAGGAGCGGTTCTCAGGTAGGGCGCTTTGGGTACCGTTCGTCCGTTTCCCAGTATTGCAGTGTTAGCAACCTCAACATGAAAGTACTTATCATCGAAGACGACGCAGCCATTGCAGCGAACGTCTACGACTACCTGGAAAGCCGTGGTTTTCAAGTCGATCTCGCAGCGAACGGTCCCGCAGGACTCAAGTTCGCGCTTTCCGACGCCTGGGATGCGATCCTGCTTGATATTTCGCTGCCGGGTATGGACGGGCTGGCACTGTGCCGTGCGCTGCGTCAGCAGGCGCATCGCGATACGCCTGTGCTCATGCTAACCGCGAGGGATTCGCTCGATGACAAACTAATGGGCTTTAGTCACGGAGCGGACGACTACCTCGTCAAGCCCTTTTCGCTCAAGGAAGTCGGCGCGCGTCTCGACGCATTGATTAAGCGCTATCGCGGCAGGGTGGCCGCACAGGCGCTGCGGTTCGCCGACCTGACGCTCGATTTGCAGACGCTCGCTGTCGAGCGCGCCGGCCGCCCGATCAAGCTCCAACCCAAATGCCTTCACATTTTGCGTTTGCTCATGTTGGCGCCCGATCGAGTGCTAACGCGCCAGGAACTCGAAACGGAAGTGTGGGGAGGCGAACCGCCAGGAAGCGACACATTGCGCACCCACATCTATATGTTGCGCAAGGCTTTGTCGAAGCCCGGCGACGCGGAACTCGTCGAGACCGTTCACGGACTCGGCTATCGACTCTCTACTGGCAACGCCAATGCACCTCAGTCTTCGTAAGAAAGTCGCGCTGGCATTCTCGGCCGTCACGATTGTGTTGCTGGTGACACAAGCACTCGGTGTCCGGCTTCTCGCAGAGGCGCAAGAAGAACGACTGATCACCGCGTTGATTCGTGACGATATCGCGAGTGTGGTGCGAGGTTACGAAGCCGCGCCGTCGACGTTACCCCCTCTCGATGATCGCCTCAACGGCTATCTCTCCGCGGCCGACAGCTCCTCTCCGGCACTGCCCACCACTGTCGCTCAGCTTCCTCCCGGCACGCACGAACTGATTGCCGACGGGCGCGAAATCCACGTGACCATTGTCCCATTCAATCACGTACGACTCTACCGAGTCTATAACTTCAGCGTCTACGAGAAACATTTCAAAGAAGTCATTAACGCACTCATGGCGACCACGGGTGTGTTCGCGCTAGTCGCGATCTGGCTGGCATTTGGCTTGTCAGGCATGTTAGTTCGTCAGGTCGCCAACCTGGCAAATCAGGTCACAAAGCTCCGTCAGGATTCCGAGCCCTCAATCCAGTCGGGCGAGTTCGATGAGCAGGAATTGATCGGCCTTGTCGACGCCTTCAATGACTACCACCGGCGCATGGCCGATATGGTCGCGCGAGAAAAGGAGTTCACCGGCAACGTCAGCCATGAGTTGCGCACGCCGCTAACCGCCATCAAAACGAGCTGCGAACTGTTGGATCAAGCCCCGGGGCTCGACGACAGAGCACGTGCGCGGATTGCACAGATCGAGCGCGCGGCAGACCATATGCGGGAACTGGTCAGCGCCTTGTTGCTATTGGCTCGCGAGGAAACATCCTCAACAACACAGCCTGTGGCACTTGCCTCACTTGTCACGGAAGTGCTTCAGCCATTTGCAGAAAGGATCCGGGCAAAGGATATCGACCTCGTTGTCCAAGTGCCAATGGACCTACGCGTCGACATCAACGACGCCGCGCTGACGATCGTATTATCCAACTTGATCGAAAACGCGGTGCGTTATACCGATGTCGGTCACATCCGCTTGGCGTGGAAAGACAGACGATTGTGCGTGGAGGATAGCGGGAGCGGCATCGCCAAGGAGGCGCAGCCGCACATTTTCGATCGACTTTATCGCGGCGATCAAGCCGAATCCGTCGCACGTGGCTTCGGCATCGGCCTGGCGATCGTGCAGAAACTCTGCGCGCGTTACGGCTGGCCGGTCACCGTTGACAGCGCACTTGGCCAAGGGACCCGAGTCTCCCTGCGGCTCCCGGTAGTTTAACCCGCCAACGCGACGTGACATTCAATCGCTGACGTTCTTGACGAAAATTTCACATCGCGTTGCGTAGCATCCCGCCTTGACCGCCCCATTGGGCAGCAACGAGACGCGAGGGTGCTGACGTGCGCCAAACACCGCTCATTCTTTTACTTTGTCTGGCAGGCTGCGCCACCTACCACGCGCAGCCAATCTCGCCGGCGAAGCTCGCGCACCAATTCGAGGTGCGCACGCTTTCCGATGAAGGCCTACGTGAATTCATGCGGCGCGAACTGGGCCGCGACGTCCCGCCATCATCCCAGGCTAGCTGGAATCTCCCAATGTTGACGCTGGCGGCGTGGTATTTCAGTCCGGAACTCCGCGTCGCACGCGCCCAGTGGGCGACAGCAAAAAGTGGAATCGACGTTGCCGACGCGCTGCCAAACCCCGTGTTGCAGTTGCCGTTCCAGCGCTCGTCGCCGAATCCTGGGCCTGGGACCGCCTACACGTGGGGCCTTGCGCTCGACATCCCCATAGAAACTGCCGGAAAGCGAGGCTATCGGGTCAAGCAGGCCGCACACCTTGCAGAATCCGCTCGGTTGAGCGTCATGAACACCGCTTGGAAAGTGCAGGCACGGGTGCGCGATACGCTGCTCGCGATATACGCCGCTCGTGAGAAGGCGACTTTGCTCTCGCGCAAGGCCGATGCCCTCCGGGAGATCGTCGCGATGGTGGAGAAGCGCCGTGCCGTCGGCGAAAACGCCGGACCGGACGTCGACGCTGCCATCGTAGCAGCCACGCAAGCACAAGCAGAGCTCGCGACAGTTCGCGGCGCGGAGCAGGGCGCTCGCGCGCAACTCGCCTCCGCCATCGGTGTTCCGACGCGATCGCTGGACGCTGTTCAGCTCGATCTCCAAATGTTCGGCATGATTCCGGCGGCACCGCCCGACGCCGATGTGCGTCAGGCGGCGATCCTCAATCGTCCGGATCTGCGCATGTCGCTTGCCGACTACGCCGCCGCCGAATCCGCGCTACAGCTTGAAGTGGCAAAGCAATATCCCGACATTCATTTGGGGCCTGGCTACACCTACGACACCGGCACACACAAAATCGCGTTCGGTCTCGCCGGTATCAACCTGCCGATCTTCAATCAAAACCAAGGCAGCATCGCTCAAGCCGAAGCGAATCGCAAGGAGGCGGCTGCGCGAACGGCAGCACTGCAAGACACGATACTCGGCGAGATCGACAGGGCGCTCGACCTCTATCAGGCGAACGTGGAAACGCTGCGCATCGAGGACGCGCGCCTCGCAGCAGCCCGCCGACGGCTTGACAGTACGGCCGCGGCGTTTGCGGCCGGGGATGCCGGCCGACTGACCTATGCACAGGCCCGTGCCGATTTCCAGACGAATCAGCTCGTCCGGCTCGATGCCGCCATCAGTGCCCAACAGGCGGCGGGTCGGCTCGAAGACGCCGTGCAGCGTCCTCTTACTGGCGACGCCCCCGCATTGAAGCCGTCTGTGACTGAAAAGGAGTTGCGCAAATGAAGCTACGTTGGATCATTCTCTGCGCCACGACGATCGCATTGGCAACTGGTGCCATCTGGTACGTCTATCGGACACTTTCCCTTCAGCCGTCGGCTGCCGGCACTGCCGTGAAGGACACTTCACAACCTTCCGTACGTACGGTCAACGGGGAAACCGTCGTCGTGGTTGCGCCGGATGCTCAACGCGCGAGCCATATCGAGGTGACATCGCTTATCGACGCGCCACGCGAACAGACGCGCCCGGCCTACGCGACAGTGCTTGATTTGCAGCCCCTTTTCGATTTGCGCAGCCGCTTCGCCGCCGCGCAAGCGGATCTCGACACGCTCACCGCGCAGGCGGACAATTCGCGCGACCAATATGCACGGAGTCGGACACTATTTGAAGATGATCAAAATGTGTCCCGCAAGTCCGTCTCAGATGCCAATGCCATGATGCGGGCGAACGACGCAAAACTGCGTTCCGCCAAGATCGCAGTGGCCGGACTCGGCGCGACGTTACGCCAGCAATTCGGCGAGGCGCTTGCCGCGGCTGCGCAGGCACCGACATCCCGCGTCATGGAGCATCTCCGGGCCGGGCAAGCGACTGTGCTGCGTGTCACGCTTCCGGCGGGCAACGGCACCGATGCCCCGCCACAGATTACCGTCGATTCGCCGGATGGCAAGACGTTGCCAGCGCAGCGACTCTCGGCGGCGCCGAGCACCGATCCTGCCCTTCAGGGCCAGCCTTGGCTTTACCTCGTCTCCCAGATGCTCCCGGCCGGCACGCGAACACTCGCCAATCTTCCTGCAACTGGCGCGGCGAAGGCGTCACTTGTCGTTCCGGGGGGCGCCGTTCTCTGGTATGGCGGACAGCGGTGGGCGTATGTCAAGACCGCGCCTGACAGCTTCACGCGCCGCTTCGTTCCCGGATCGGGCGACGGTGATCCCAGCGTGAGCCATACGCCGGGCTTCCACGCCGGTGATCAGGTCGTCATTCAAGGCGCGCAGTTGCTGCTTTCCGAAGAACTCAAGCCGCGAGGTATCGCCACCGTCTGCAAAGACCCTCCGGAGTGCGACGACTAATTCGCCCACCGCAACGCGCACCGACCGATACGTTCCCTCATGCTTAACGCGATCATTCGCTTTTCACTGCGCTTTCGAGGCGTCATTTACGCGCTGGCCGTCGTCGCGGCCGGTTATGGCGTTTATTCGCTCACGCGCGCGAAGCTCGACGTCTTTCCCGAGTTCGCTCCGCCGATGAGCATCGTGCAAACAGAAGCACCGGGCCTGACCAGCGAGCAAGTCGAGACGCTCGTGACACAGCGGCTGGAGAACGGTCTGGGCGGCCTTGTCGGACTCCAGTCGATGCGATCTAGGTCGATGCAGGGCCTGTCGGCCATCACGCTCGTATTCAACGAGCATACGAATGTGATGCAGGTCCGTCAGCTCGTGTCCGAGCGGGTCAATGAATTGGCCGCGACGCTACCGTCGGGCGTCCATCCGCCACGACTGTTGCCGCTGACGACGACGACAAGCGTTGTGCGAACGATTGGCCTGACATCCAACACGCGCTCACTTCAGGCGCTATACGATATCGCGCAGTGGACGTTGCGACCGCAACTCATGAGCGTTCCCGGTGTTGCCGATGCCATTGTTTTCGGTGGCCAGACCCGGCAGATGCAGATCCAGGTCGATCCGACCAAATTAATACGTTATGGGCTATCGATCCAGGACGTGGTCGCCGCCGCGAAAGCATCAACGGGAGTGAAGGGCGCCGGGTTCATCGAGGGGGACAACCAGCGTATCGCGGTGAACGCGGACGGTCAGATCGCCGAGCCGCAGACGCTGGCCAACGTGGTGCTGCATTGGAGCCATGGTGCTGCCGTCCGCATTGGGGACGTCGCCACCGTGGCGTGGGGCGCTGCGCCGGCGGTCGGCGCAGCATCGATCATGGCGCATCCCGGCGTAATGGTTGTTCTGGAAAGCCAATATGGCACCAATACGCTCGAGGTGACAAAAGGCATCGAGACATCGCTGGCGTCGATCAAGCCGATTCTCGCGAAGCAAGGCGTCGAGGTCAACGCCGAGGTATTCCGGCCCGCCAGCTTCATCGATGCGGCGCTGAGCCACCTCCGCACTGCGTTGCTCGTTGGCGCGGCGCTTGTGATCTCTGTCCTTTTCCTGTTCCTGCTCAATGTGCGCACGGCCGTCATTTCAGCGGTAGCGATTCCGCTGTCACTGCTCGTTGCGATTATCGTTCTGACCGCATTCGGCGTCAGTCTGAACACCATGACGCTCGGCGGGCTCGCGATCGCGCTGGGCGAAGTGGTCGACGACGCCATCATCGACGTTGAGAACATCTATCGGCGGCTGCGGCAGAATCAGACCCTCCCGACGCCGCAGCCGGCCTATCGCGTCGTGCTGCGCGCCTCGCTTGAAGTGCGCAGCGCCGTGGTGTTCGCGACGTTCATCGTGATGCTGATCTTCCTGCCGGTGCTGACGTTATCGGGTGTCGCTGGAAAATTGTTCGCGCCGCTTGGTATTGCGTACATCCTGGCCGTGCTCGCGTCGCTTGGCGTGGCACTCACCGTCACACCCGCGTTGGCCTTGGCGCTACTGGTAGGCGGGCCATTGCCACAGCATGAGCCGCGTCTGATTGCCCGCCTGAAGGCTCGTTATGCAGCGCTGCTCCTGACGGTCGAGCAGCACGTGAAGTCCGTGATGATCGCCGTTGGGCTGATGTGCGTCGTCGCGCTCGGATCGTTACCGCTTCTGAGCGGCAACTTCATCCCCGAACTTCGCGAAGGTCACTATATCGTGCACATGGGGCTTGCGCCCGGCACGTCGCTTGCAGAATCGATGCGCGTCGGCGCCCGAGTGTCGCAAGTGTTGATGAAGGTGCCCGGTGTTCGGTTGGTCGCACAACGGGCGGGGCGTGCCCATGGCGTCGTCGACCCGACCGGCGTTCAGCTTTCAGAATTCGAGGTCGATCTTGAGCCAATGAGCGCGACTGGCCAAAGCTGGGCCCTCTACCGCATCCAACAGGCACTCGCTCGCTTTCCGGGATTGACGACTTCGGTCAATACGTTTCTCGTTGAACGGATCGACGAGACGATATCGGGTGCGACGGCGCCTGTGGCCGTGAACGTGTTCGGCGACAATCTCGACGTCATCGACCGCAAGGCGCAGGAGATCGCTCAACTACTGGGTTCGATTCGTGGTGCGGCAAGCGTCCGGGTCGAATCTCCCCCGGACATTCCTGAGCTGGAAGTGAGGCTCAAACCCGAGTCATTGAGCCGCTGGGGCTTCCGGCCGCTCGACGTGCTCGACACCATCCAGGCGGCGAATGAGGGCACCACCGTCTCCCAGATCTACCGAGGCAGCCGAACATACGATGTCGTCGTCGTCCTGGCGCCATCGGCCAGGGCGACACCTGACGATATCGGTGCGCTGAAGTTGCGCAATCCGGATGGACTTGCCGTGTCGCTTCGAGACCTGGCGTCGATACGTCAGGTGTCGGGCCGGTATCAAATCACGCACGACAACGGTCGACGCATGCAAACCGTCTCAGTCAACCTCGGCAACCGGGCGGTCAGTGATTTCGTCAAGGAGGCGCAGGCGCGTGTGAGCCGGGAAATCAAGTTGCCGTCGGGAACGTATGCCGTGTTCACGGGCGAGAACGAAGCGCGTACACAATCTCAGCATGACCTGGTCGTGTACGGAGCGATTTCGCTCCTCGGCATTGCGATGCTGTTGTTTCTCGCGATGAAGAGTCGTCGAGGGGTGGTCCTGGTAATGATCAACCTGCCGTTTGCCTTGGTGGGTGGCGTCCTGAGCGTAGCGCTCACGGGCGGTACTCTGTCGTTAGGCGGCATGGTAGGTTTCGTGACGCTCTTCGGGATTTCGTTGCGCAACTCCATCATGCTGATCAGTCACTACGAACACCTGGTGCACGTGGATGGCCATACCTGGGGACCGGAGACCGCAGTGCAGGGCGCATCCGAACGGTTAATTCCGATCCTGATGACAGCGCTCGTGACAGCACTCGCGCTCGTGCCGCTCGCGCTGACCAGCGGTGCCGCTGGCAACGAGATTGAAGGGCCGATGGCCATCGTGATTCTCGGGGGGCTGGTTACGTCAACGGCACTGAACCTTCTCGTTTTACCCACACTTGCATTGCGATATGGCCGATTCGAACGCGATCTGCTTGCAAAACCTTCGGAGAACTCGCCGGGCATATAACCTGCGCGTACCCGCAATACGCCTCGTCTCGCATGCCGCTTTTTCGGCCGTTCATAGCCGTTCGCCCGTGTGTTGCTCACGAGGCACTCTTGACCAGGGTTTCTTTCATCCGCGCGACGACGATCACGCCGGACAAGAAGGTGAGTCCGGCGATCAGCCACACTGCAGCCGCCAAACCGAAGAAGTCGGCTGTGACACCAGCCAGGAGTGCACCGACTGCATAGCCCAGGTCGCGCCACAGCCGATACACACCCACGGCCGAGGCCCGCCAAGCAGGATGCGCCACGTCACCAATGGCGGCCAGCAACGTCGGATAGACCATCGCAGTGCCGACGCCCAAGAGTACGCCGCCCACACCGAAGCCCAGGAAGCCGTTGCTTGATGCCGTGATTGCAATGCCTGCCGCCTGCGTCCACATCCCCCAAGCGATCAACTGCTTGCGGCCAATGTGGTCGGACAGGGCTCCCGTGAAAATCTGCGTGATACCCCACACGGCAGGGTATATCGCTGCAAGCGTGCCGACCTGAGCAAGCGACATGCCTGCGGTAGCGAAGACCAGCGGAAATAGACCCCACGCCATGCCATCGTTGAGGTTATTCACCAACCCCGCCTGGCTGATGCTCGACAGATTGCGGTCGGTGAGCGAGGCGCGACGGAAGATTTCGCCTTGGGTGGGCAGCGCATCTTCATGTTCGGTGTGGTGCGCCTGCACTTCGTGTGCCACGTAGTGCCGGGTTTCGCCAACCGCCATAGCCGAGAGTGTCAAACCCGAGGCAACGTAGACGACACCCAGGTAGAACGGTTCCGGGCGCAGCCCGTAGCGGGCGGCCAGCCAGCCGGTGGCGAGCGCGCTGCCCGCCACGGCGAAATAGCCGGAAAATTCGTTGAGGCCCATCGCCAGGCCGCGTTGCTTGGGGCCAACTAGGTCGATCTTCATTATGACCGTGGTGGACCAGGTAAGGCCCTGACTGACGCCTAGCAAGACATTGGCAGCGACGATCCAGTTCCAATCGGGTGCCCACATCAGGACGAAAGGCACCGGCACGGCCACCAGCCACCCGGCGACCAGTATATGCTTGCGGCCGTACCGATCGGACAGTCGTCCTGCAAAGTAGTTGGTCAGCGCCTTGGCGATGCCGAAGACAACGATGAAGGAGAGAATTGCTGCCCGCGCCGCGACGTGAAATTCGTACGCGGCGATGGCCGGCAAAATGCTGCGCTCAAGTCCGACCATCGCCCCGACAAAGGCATTCACCAGCACGAGCAGCGAGAACTGGCCCAAGTTCTCGCGCAATCCGAGACGAATGTCAGATGTGTGCATGGGGCAGATCTCCAGGCTGAGGTTGAAGCGCAGCTTGTCGACGCCCACGAAAAACCACGGCCCTTCGCCGCGTCGCTTGCCCAGCCCCCCACAACCGAAAGAGTGGGAAAAGGGCCGACTCCTTGCTGGGGAATTGCGTGGAGAACATCGTCAGCGCCTCCGTCAGAACACCAGTACCTTGTCTGCCTCAGCTGTCCAGGCAGTCATTTAGCTCAAGGTGCTGCGGCGAGTTCCCTTGATAAGTTCATAGACGCTAATTCCTCGAGCGTCGAGACAAGTGCCGTACAGACCGCCGCCGCCCCCGACCGTGCACAGCATATCTCCCGCGTTCTAATAGTCCTCGGGAACATGCTGGCCTGACTTAGCACAGACCACTGCGCCTCCCATCAGGAACAGTCGGACCGTCCCACTTTCACGCTTGACCAGCGCTTTGGCGAGACGCAGAGCATTTTAGCTGTGTTCGCTCCCGTAGGCGGCATCATTGAGAATGAAAAAGGTTTGCATGGTGGCCTCCATAAGCGTTTCGATCGATGTTTGAGTTGCTTCGCGGCTTACTGAGTCGAGCTTTCGATGCGCAAACCGCCTGCGGCCCGTTCGCTGACGCCAGTACGGTCCTCAATGGCTCCCCCCGTCCCGCGTCGACGACCGACGCTATGCTGGCCGAGCGAATCGACGACCGGCTCGAGGAACTGGAGGACTATACCAAAGTCATGTGCGCCATCCTGGAGCAACTGCGACCTTTGGCAGCCCTGCGCGGTCGGTCGCCGGCAAGGCAGCGACTGACGCCACACCTGACTCTCGCCTTGGGTTTTCTAGGAGCGTATTGTCGCGCACAATGATTTATACTACCGGCCATGCGAATCATCCGCCTGCTTCTGCTCATCGTGCTGTCGCTAGCGCTGCCCACGGTTGGGCTGGCATCTGCGGGCTATATGGGTGAGTTCCAGATGCAGCAGGCGGCGGACGCGAGCATGACGGAGATGGCGATGCCGGTCGGCCATTGTGACGAAACCGCTACCAAAGTGGCCCAGCCCGGCAAACTCAAGGCCGGCACGCTCTGCAAGCTTGGTCAGGACTGCAAGATTGGCGCTGCCTATCATCCGACCAGCCCGGTCAAGCTGTTCCATCCATTGCCCGCTGCGCAGCGGGTTACGCCAGTGCCCACGCGAGCACTGCTTTCCCACGTCCCCGAAGGACTGTGGCGACCTCCCACTTCGCTTTGATTTCCTGACAGTATGATCCGCTGAGCGTGCGCTCGGCGGTCGCAGGCTGTGCGCACGCGCACGTTGTCTCGTCACGGAGTCAATAACATGTCCACGCGTTGGATGCTCATCCCCTTGCCCTTGTGTTTGGCAGGGGTGGCCGGCCTCGTCCAGGCCGCGCCCTTGACCTTTAGCGACGCGCTCAAGGTCGCCGAACAACAATCCCCGGCGCTGACGGCCAGTGCCGCCAACCTCCGATCGGCCCAGTCTGCGGCGATTCCGGCGGGCGCTTTACCGGATCCAAAGCTGATCGCAGGCGTCGAGAACTACCCGGTTTCCGGAGATACCCGCTGGGCACTGGAGCGCGACTTCATGACCATGCAGAAGATCGGCATCATGCAAGAGGTGCCCAATGGCGACAAGCGTCGCGCGCGCGTCGAAGTGGCCGATGCCCGTTCGGTGCTGGCCCAGAAGCAGCAGCAGGTCTCGCAGCTTGACGTGCGCCGAGGCACCGCGCTCGCTTGGCTCGATCGCTACTACCTGGAAAAAAAGCTGGCGCTGTTCGACCAGCTCGACCAGGAGAATCGCCTGCTGGCCGACACCGTGCGGGCTCAGGTCGCCTCCGGCAAAAGCCAACCGGCCGACGCCGTGATGGCCGAGCAGGAACAGGCCGACCTCGCGGATCGTCGTGACGGCCTGACACGCGATATCGCCATGGCAATCGCCTCATTGCGTCGTTACGTGGGCGCTGACGCGGATGATCCCTTGCCCGGCGACGCACCGGCGTTGGCGGTCGATCCAGAACGTTATCGGGCGCATCTGCATCATCACCCGGAAGTGGAACTGCTTGCCGCAAAGTCAGGCGAAGCCCGGGCCGAGTTGCATGAAGCGCAGGCGGAAAAAAAGCCCGACTGGGGCGTCGAGCTGGCCTACCAGCGTCGCGGCCCGCAGTTTGGCAACATGGTTTCGGTCCAGTTCACGATCGGCTTGCCGATTTTCTCGAAGAGCCGGCAAGACCCGATGATCGCCTCCAAGGCGGCCGATCTGGAGCGGGCCGACGCCGAGCGCGACGCCATGTTGCGCGATCACCTCAATGAGCTCGATAACGGCCTGGCCGAATACACGTCACTCACCCGCCAACTGGATCGCGTCAACCAGACGTGGCTACCGCTCGCCCGCCGAAAGGTCGACCTCCTCACGGCCGGCTATCGCAGCGGCAGGACCGACATGGGCACGGTACTCGCTGCCCGGCGCGATCTGATCGAGCGGCGCATGAAGGCAATCGATCTGGAAAACCAGCGCGCGCAGATCGCGGCCAAACTTTACTTCACGTATGGAGGGGACGAACAATGAAGCCACGTCACATAACACTTGGTGCATTGATTGTCTTGGTAGCCGCCGCCAGCGCCGGCGCAGGATACTGGTACGCGCTGCGTCATGCGGGCAGCGCTATGGGGAGTGCGCCCGCGGCCGCCGCCAATGGCGTGCCCACTCAAGGCGACGCCAATCGGAAAGTGCTCTATTGGTACGACCCGATGGTGCCGAACCAGCACTTCGACAAGCCCGGCAAATCGCCCTTCATGGACATGCAACTGACGCCGAAGTACGCAGGTGAAGGCGGCGATGCCGCGGGCGTTCAGATCGATTCGGGCGTGGCGCAAAATCTGGGCATCCGTCTGGCCCGGGTCGAGCAAGGCACGTTTGACGCACCGATCGATGCGGTGGCCAACGTGGTCTTCAATGACCGGGACGTGGCGGTGGTGCAAGCGCGCAGTGGCGGCTTTGTGCAACGCGTCTACGCCAGGGCGCCCGGGGACGTGATCGCGCAAGGCGCACCGCTTGCGGACTTGCTGGTGCCTGAATGGGGCGGTGCACAGGCCGAGTTCCTCGCGGTGCTCCGCACCGGTGACAAGGGCCTGGTCGACGCCGCGCGCGAAAGGCTCATGCTGCT
This sequence comes from Pandoraea sp. XJJ-1, assembly GCF_026802345.1. Classification (NCBI taxonomy): domain Bacteria; kingdom Pseudomonadati; phylum Pseudomonadota; class Betaproteobacteria; order Burkholderiales; family Burkholderiaceae; genus Pandoraea; species Pandoraea sp. XJJ-1. The sequence goes on along the minus strand of NZ_CP113827.1, from coordinate 2,577,862 downwards.
CGGCATGCCCGCCGGGCTCATCGCCCGGGTCGAGCGCACGGGGGTGTCGCAATCGACGTTCACGATGACCTCGCCCATCGCCGGGGTTATCCAGTCGCTCGACGTGCGTCAAGGCATGAGCATTGCCGCCGGCATGACACTCGCGAAAATCAACGGATTGGCCACCGTCTGGCTCGAAGCGGCCGTGCCGGAATCCCAGGGTGGATTGGTCGCCGTTGGCCGCCTGGTGGAAGCCCGTCTGGCGGCGTATCCTGGCGAAACCTTCAAGGGCAAAGTCATCGCCGTATTGCCTGAAACCGATTCGGCCAGCCGGACCCTCAAGGTGCGGGTCGAGTTGCCTAATCGCGACGGGCGCCTGAAGCCCGGCATGTTCGCGCAGGTCCGCTTGCAGAATGGCGCGGCTAAGCCGGTTCTCACCATTCCAACCGAGGCGGTGATTCGCACGGGCGTGCGCAACGTCGTGATCGTCGCGCAGGACGGCGGCCGCTACGCGCCGGTAGAGGTCAAAGTCGGGCAAGAAGGTGCCGGCAAGACGGCGATTCTCGAGGGTCTGTCGGAAGGACAGAGCGTCGTCGTCTCCGGCCAGTTCCTGATCGACTCTGAGGCCAGCCTGCAGGGTGTCCTCACCCGCCTCGCGGGCGCCCCCGCCCAGGCCACGGTCCAGCCGGCAAGTGGCGCGAGCGCCCCCGCCGCGCTCAACGAAGCCACCGGCAAGGTGGAAAAACTCGAACACGGGCAAATCACGGTCTCGCACGGCCCGGTCAAGTCGCTCGGCTGGGGGCCGATGACGATGACGTTCAAGCTGTCCGACCCGTCCATGGCGACCGGCATCAAAGCGGGCGATACCGTGCATTTCGGCTTCGTCCCCAGCGGCGATGAGTTCGTCGTCAAGCAGTTGGAGAAGACAGGAGCCGGCTCATGATCGCGAGGCTGATCCACTGGTCGATCGTCAATCGCTTCCTGGTTCTGATGGCGACGCTCTTTGTTGCTGCCGCGGGCGTGTGGGCGGTCAAGACCACACCGGTCGACGCACTGCCGGACCTGTCGGACGTGCAGGTCATCATTCGTACCAGCTATCCGGGCCAAGCCCCACAGATCGTCGAAAACCAGGTGACCTATCCGCTGTCGACGACAATGCTGTCGGTGCCCGGTGCGAAAACGGTACGCGGCTATTCCTTCTTTGGCGATTCGTTCGTCTACGTCCTGTTCGAGGACGGCACGGACCTGTATTGGGCGCGCTCGCGCGTGCTTGAGTACCTGAACCAGGTGCAAGGCCGCCTGCCCGTCACGGCCAAGACCGCATTGGGACCGGATGCGACTGGCGTGGGCTGGATCTACGAGTACGCATTGATCGACAAAACGGGCCAGCACGACCTCGCCCAACTGCGCAGCCTGCAGGACTGGTTTTTGCGCTTTGAGTTGAAAAGCCTGCCCAACGTCGCTGAAGTTGCCTCCATTGGTGGCATGGTCAAGCAATACCAGGTCGTGCTCGACCCCATGAAACTGGCCGCCTACCATATCCCTCAGGCAAAGGTCATCGATGCCATCCAGAAGGCCAATCAGGAAACCGGGGGTTCGGTGCTCGAGCTGGCGGAGACCGAATACATGGTGCGCGCGACCGGCTATCTGAAATCGCTCGACGATTTCCGCAACATTCCGCTGAACGTCTCGGCCACCGGAGTTCCGGTCAAGCTTGGCGATGTAGCTACCATTCAGGTTGGCCCCGAAATGCGGCGTGGCATCGCCGAATTAAACGGGCAAGGAGAAACCGCCGGCGGCGTGATCATCCTGCGCTCGGGCAAGAACGCTCGCGAAACCATCGCCGCGGTCAAGGACAAGCTCGCCGAGCTGCAAAAAAGCCTGCCTGCCGGGGTCGAGATCGTGCCGACCTACGACCGCAGCAAGCTGATCGACCGCTCGATCGACAACCTCAAGCACAAGCTGATTGAAGAGTTCATCGTCGTGGCACTGGTTTGTGCGGTGTTCCTGTGGCATTTGCGCTCGGCTCTGGTGGCGATCATTTCACTGCCCCTTGGCGTGCTGATCGCGTTCATCGTCATGCGCTATCAGGGCATTAACGCCAACATCATGTCGCTTGGCGGCATCGCCATTGCGATCGGTGCGATGGTCGATGCGGCGGTGGTGATGATCGAGAACGCGCATAAGAAGATTGAGATGTGGACGCACGAGCATCCCGGCGAGTCCCTCAAAGGCAGCGCGCATTGGACCGTGATCGGCGAAGCGGCCGCAGAAGTCGGGCCGGCGCTGTTCTTCAGCCTGCTCATCATCACCTTGTCGTTCATTCCGGTGTTCACACTCGAGTCGCAGGAGGGGCGCTTGTTCGGCCCGCTCGCCTTCACGAAGACCTACGCGATGGCAGGCGCTGCGCTGCTTTCGATCACACTGATCCCGATTCTGATGGGCTACTGGATACGGGGGCGCATCCCGGACGAGACGCGAAACCCGCTCAATCGTGCGCTCATCCGTATGTATCGCCCGCTCCTCGACTGGGTGCTGGTGCGGCCGAAACTCACCTTGGTGATCGCTATGCTGGCGCTCTTGACCACCGCGTGGCCGATCAGCCGCCTGGGCGGCGAGTTCATGCCGCCGCTCGATGAGGGCGATTTATTGTACATGCCCTCGGCACTGCCGGGGCTATCTGCGGCAAAGGCGGCGGAGTTGCTGCAGCAGACCGATCGTCTGATCAAGACGGTGCCCGAAGTCCAGAGTGTGTTCGGCAAGGCGGGGCGTGCGGAGAGTGCGACGGACCCGGCGCCCATGGAAATGTTCGAGACCACCATCCAGTTCAAGCCACGCGATCAGTGGCGCCCTGGCATGACGCCGGCCAAGCTGGTCGATGAACTCGACCGGGTCGTGAAGATCCCTGGCCTGTCCAATATCTGGGTGCCACCGATCCGCAATCGCATCGACATGCTGGCCACCGGCATCAAAAGTCCGATTGGCGTGAAGATCTCCGGGACGAACCTGGCCGAGATAGATCGCGTCGCGCAAGACGTCGAGCGGGCTGCGAAAACGGTGTCGGGTGTGAGCTCCGCGCTGGCGGAGCGCTTGACGGGCGGGCGGTATGTCGACGTCAACATCGACCGCGCGGCCGCGGCGCGCTACGGCCTGAACGTGGCCGACGTGCAGGCAATTGTGTCCTCGGCCATCGGCGGGGAGAACGTCGGGCAAACCGTGGAGGGGCTCGCGCGCTATCCGATCAACGTGCGCTATCCGCGCGAGATTCGCGATTCGCTCGAGGGACTGCGCAATCTGCCGATCCTCACCGACGCCGGTCAACAGATTACGCTGGGGACAGTTGCCAAGATCGATGTCAGCGATGGCCCGCCGATGATCAAGACGGAAAACGCCCGGCTCTCGGGCTGGGTCTACGTCGATGTGCGCGGCCGGGATCTGGCGTCGGTCGCGGGCGACTTGCGCGCAACAGTGGCGCGGGAGGTCAAGCTCGAACCCGGCATGAGCATTGCCTATTCCGGTCAGTTCGAATACCTGGAGCGCGCCGCCGCACGCCTCAAGCTGGTCGTGCCCGCGACGCTGGTGATCATCTTTGTGCTGCTCTTCATGACCTTCAGTCGCTTTGACGAGGCTGCCCTGATCATGACGACGCTGCCCTTCGCCCTAGTGGGCGGCATCTGGGTTCTCTATCTGCTCGGCTACAACATGTCGGTGGCCACCGGCATCGGCTTCATCGCGCTCTCGGGCGTCTCCGCCGAGTTTGGCGTGGTCATGCTGCTGTATTTGAAGCAGGCCATCGCGGCAAGGCAAGCATTGGGCGTCACGTTGACTGCAGAGAGCCTGGACGACGCCATCCGCGAGGGGGCGGTCTTGCGGGTGCGCCCCAAGGCGATGACGGTCGCCGTCATTCTCGCCGGCCTGATCCCGATTCTGTTGGGCAGCGGCACCGGCTCGGAGGTCATGAGCCGGATCGCGGCGCCCATGGTGGGCGGCATGATCACCGCGCCGCTCCTGTCAATGTTCGTGATCCCGGCGGCCTTCCGGCTCATGCGTGGCCGGAATCATCGCCGGACGTAGTTCCCTTGCCCGAAAGGGTGTTTTTCTCACTATGTGTAAAAGGAGTCTGTCATGTTCAAAACGATCAGTGCAATGCTCACCTGTGTCGCCCTCGGCGCCTCCCTGCCGGCCATGGCCGCCGGCGCGGCCGATATGAAGCCCATGAGTGGCATGAGCCAGATGGGAGGCATGAAGGCAGACAAGTCTGCTGCGGTCACCGCAACGGGCACCGGCGTGGTCAAGGCTGTCGACAAGCAAGGGGGCAGCGTGACGCTGGCCCATGGGCCGATCAATGCGTTGGGCTGGGGGCCCATGACCATGGGCTTCAAGGTGGCCGATGCCAAACTACTCAATGGCGTTTCGGTCGGCCAGAAGGTCGACTTCACTCTGGTGTCGAAGGACGATGTCCAGACCGTGACAGCGATCCGAGCCGCGAAATAATGCATTGATGCGGGTGGGTGCCGCGACGATCGGCTGGCACCGGCGTCGCACTCCGCTCGTTGCGGCCGGGTCGGAATTCCAAGGAGCGAATGATGGGAACGAGTATCTTCTTCGGGGAATCGGTGATCGCCGCGTTTGGCGCGGGCGTGATCGCCCTGTTTGCACCGTGTGCATTTCGGTCATGCTGCCGGCGTATTTCGACAGTTCCTTCCAGAACCGTCGCAAGCTGGTGGCGATGAGCTTGGGGGTATCGCCACGGTCATCCTGCCGCTCGTGATGGGTGGCCGTGGCCCTGCGCCGTCTGTTGGTCACGCAGCAAACGCCGCTCTAACTGATTGGCGGCGGGCTGATGCTGGCGATGGCGGCCTTCACGTTGTTGGGCGGCAAGCTGCATCTGGGGGGACTGTTCGGAACCGGGATCGGCCAGGGCCGCGACAGCTTACTTGAGCGAGGCCATTTCCTCGGGCGTGCGACGCACGACCAGACCTGCAGCCCGCGGCAACTCACTGTCATGCGTTCGCCAGGCCGCCGCGCACCGATGTCAGCTTCGACCGGCGCGCCACCCGCTCTGGCGCGCGCCGGCGGCTCCATTGATGCCCCGAACTGCACGAGCGTCGCGACCCCGCTGATCCCCCGGCGGTCGCGATCAGCTATGTGCGGCATCCCGCGTCGGGGCGTTTTTCCTGATCGTCATGCATGGCAAATTCAGGGCGGGATGCGGGCCAAGCCCGCCCCGTCCACCGCAGTCTTACGGTGTCCGGATATGAAAGAAGTCCTCAACGGGAAAGACCGCCACGATACCCGTGCCCGGCACGTCGGAGTGCGCCACCTCCCGGATCGCGTCGGTGATGGCCTTGACGTCGGCTTCGTCGGCAAAAATCTCGAGCTTGATGTGCTCGCTCATCCAGTCGCTCGCGAAGACGTTCGCGTAATGGCCATACCCCTTTACTGTGGTCGCAGTGAGCCCGGGCACATGAACGGCCGCGAGGCGCCTCTCCAGTGGCTCCAGCACATCGTCTCGAACAATGGCAATCACATATCTGAAGCTCATGATCTTCTCCTCGACAAAGAAACCCCAACCCGGCAAGACCTAGGACGTCTTGATCAAATAGTTACGCATCAACCCCACATCCTCGTGCTCCAGCATATGGCAGTGGTAGAGGAACAGCCCGGGGTAGCCGTCAAAGTCGAGCAGCAGCCGGATACGCTCTCCGGGCATCACCAATACGGTGTCCTTCCAGCCGTCGTCCACGTAACCGCCCGCCACGGAATTTCTCGCTGACGCATAACCGGGGCGTACGGCACGCCCGACGACGCGGAACTGCAGGCCATGGACGTGCATGGCATGCGCCATCGACATGACTTCCTCATTGCGGAACTCCCAGAGTTCCGCAGTAGCGTGATGCACAGTTTCGTCTGGCGCGACGCCGTCCATTTCGAAACGGCGACCGTTAATGCCCCACGTCATCATGCCCATCGTGACGTTGAAAATCCTGGGATTGGCTGCATTGACGGCACGCTGCGGTTGCGCCTCTGGGAGCGCTGCCAATCGCTTTGGCAAGCGCGGTTTTTCCGATACTGTCCTCACCACGCGGACTTTCGCGACCGGGAAGGATGCTCCGTTGGGTAGCGATGTGCCACTCATCATGTCGCCCATCGCCATATCCCCGTGGAATGACAGGCTACGCAGTGTCAGTTCGCGGCCGACCGGGTATAGGGCAAAATCAACCCACACATCGATGCGCTCCGCAGGTGCCAGCGTCACATAGTGGCGGGCAAGCGGCTGTTGCAACAATCCGCCATCGGTGCCAATGACCGCAAGCGGCGATCCGTCGTTCCATGCCAGCTTGAAGATGCGTGCGTTCGAGGCATTCACCAGGCGTAAGCGATAGGCGCGGGCCGCGACCGGCAGTTCGAAGTCGGGTCTGCCGTTGACAAGAATGCGATCACCCAGAAAACCCATCATCTGCCGCGCGGTGGCCATCATGCCGCGACCATTCCTCATTCCGCCCCCCATCATGTCACCCATCCCGCCCATCATGTCGCCGCCCGCGCCACTGAGATAAACGAGTTGGTTATCGCCATCAAAGTCACGGTCTTGCAGCACGAGCGGTACATCGTAAGGGCCGCTGGGTAGGCCGAGCGTGGCTTCCTCGTCGTCGCTCACGATCAACAGTCCAGCCAGACCGTAGTAGATCTGGGCGCCGGTGCGGCCATCGGGGTGCGCGTGGAACCAATACGTGCCGGCGCGATTGCGTACCTCGAACTCGTACACATAGTGCTCGCCGGGCGCGATCGCATACCGGGGATGGCCGTCCATGGTGTCGGGCACGGACAGGCCGTGCCAATGGATGGTGGTGGCTTCGGGTAACTGGTTGATCAGGTCGATGCGTACCTTCTGGCCGCGTCGCACCCGCAGGATCGGCAGGTAGCTGCCGGGCAAGCGTTCGAAGGCATGCGGATCCCCCTTGAGGACGACGCCGTCATAGCGCCAGACGGCGGTTTGCTGCCCCGGCAGGATCGCGACTTGGTCCCGCTTTGCCCGTAGCTGAACATGAAGGTCGGCAGTGAACGGGCGCTGCCCAACCGATTCCAGCGGGCTTGCCGTTCCGGATAACCGTAGTCCCGCGGTGCCGATCGTGAAGATCGCTCCCGATAGCGTCGCGCGAAGGAGTTCACGTCGCGACGTGTCGATGCCATTGCACATATTGAGCCTCCTTGCACTGCAGCCCTGACCAGGGCCGGCGGTATGAGCGCCGCTAGCGTCGGGGTATGACGCCGCCACCCATATAACAGCTGCCGATGTCGTGCATCATGCCAGTGTGCATCACCCACATGCCCGCCACGCCAAGCACGGCGATCAAGCCAATGACCGCTAGAACGATTAGCACAATGTCGAATACCGAAATCTTGTCCAGTAGCATGTTCACTCCTCGGTCCAGCGGCTGCCGTCGCCGCTCATTGCGTTTGCCCTTCCTTGGCGATCTGCTTCCATGTACGGCCCCGATCCTCTGACAGGTAGACGTTGCGTTTGAATGTCGCGATCGCGATTTCGCCGTGCTTGGCTGGATTTTGGGCGATGAAGGCCACCGCGTCATCCGTCAGCGGCGGCAACGTCACTTCCTGGGGATCTTTGCCGTCTCGCCAGTTGATGCGCGTCAAGGCGGGCTTGCCGGCATAGTGGCTATACCAGAGATGCGTCCCGTCCAAATCGAACCATGCCGCAAGCGCTTGCCCGCCTTGCAGTTGGCGCAAATGGTCGGCGGCGTCTTCCGAGATATACAGACCCTGATCCGTGGTCACGGCGACCACGCGGGAAATGGTCGGATGAATCGCCAGACCGTTGACGTCGCCCGCCAAGCCCTTGGCGGCCGCTGCAATCCATTGCATGCCATCAGACTGCGTGTAGTAGATGCCCGGCTGTTTCATCCGGTCATTCGGGCGCTGGTTGAAGACATACACCGTGTTCGTCCCATAGCTCGTCGCCATGGTGTGGAAATCCGCCTGTCCTTCAAGGCCGAGCTTTTTCCAGGTGCGGCCGCCGTCCTGGCTCTTGAGCAGCCCGAACGGATTGTTCAGCTTGGTCCCCGGCGCAGCATGACCACTACTGTATAGCGCGTCGCGCGTTGCCGAGAACCCCATGTAGTCGTGCGGCGGACCTTCAGCCTTCAACCAGTGCCCATTGCTGTAGATCGCCAATCCGACGTGACTCGGGATGAGGATCTTGGTACCGTCCGTGCTATACGAAAGCCCGTGGACATGCATCAGATAGACGGTTTCCGCCGGGGCGCTCACACCATTCGGTGCGTGTCCCCCCGGGGCCTGGGGCGCTGCCGTGGCTACCGGCAAGCTGCCGTTTGCCATCGCAGCCAGAGCGATGACTTGGGCGAGCGCGGTCATCCGCGGGCGAATTTTGCGCTTCATCTTGTTCTCCGTGGTTCTGGGGCGCTCACCGCATCGCGGTGAAGGCGTTTGTCATTAGGATGCGCTCATTTCTCCAGGTTTTTTTGCGTCACGGACTTGGTGGCCTGCCCGGTCTCGGCTTTCTCATCGTGCGCCTGGTTGTGCGAACCCATGCCGCGCATCATGAAAAACATCGAGAGTGGGCACAGCAGGACTAACAGAAACGGCGCGATGCCAAGCACCAGGGCATGGAATTGCGGTAGGGCAAAATAGGCGGCCACCAGCACCACGCCCATCACCAGGGCGAGGTTGATCATCGTCTTGCGGCTGCAGTTCATTTGTCTCTCCTTGCGCCCGATCGCTTAGCGTCTTGCGGGTGGCCATGCGGGGCTGCCCACGGACTGCGGTCGTGCCAATCGAGCTTATGAAATCACTTTGGGCGCCGGCATCGAACTCGGGGGTGCGATGCCGGCGGCGGTCAAATCAGATCGAGTCGACTACTGTCCTCGGTAAAGTTGTTTGAGGTCGGCGGGCGCCGGCGCCGGAGATTCCGCACTTGCCATGCCGTGCATCGTGGTGCTGCCTTGTGACATCCCCATCGCGCCGGAGTGCATGTCCATCGGCATGCTCTTCATCATTTCTTGGCACTGCGCCATCATTTGTTGCGGGTCGACCGGGGCAGTCTTGGCCTGCGCGACCTGGCGCTGCCGTTGGGTCACGTCCAAGTCGGGGCCTGCGAAAGCGGCCGTGGCCGACGCAAGGGCCACAAGGCCCAGGAGCAAAACGGATGTTTTCTTCATGCTCTGTCTCTCCAAAATTCTCAAATTGCGGCACGAGCCCATGCGAAGGTAAGTGGCTCGTTATCCGGTTCGGCATTACGTGCCGAGCAACCGCTAAGCAGCTGGGTGGGCGATCGCGAGCAATTCGCGATGCGCGGCGCCAGCGGGCCTGAAAGGTGATCGCCGGCAATCACTCAAAAGAGAGTTCTCGCGACCACAGATGCCTGTGACGCGCGAATGAGGCCAAGGTGAGCGGATCAGCTCCGGAAACAGCAATAGCGAATGGACAGAGGGGGAGAGGTGACGCGAGCGAGCTCGGGGCGGGCGAGCGACGAGGAACTGGCCTGCGAGGCCGCTACCCGGGGGATCGGGAACACACGCGCGGGGCCAGGTGCAACGGGATGATCAAGGTCCGTCGACGTATCGACAGACTGCTTGCCGACATCGCCTTGCGCTTGACACAGCCCCACTTGGGCCGCGTCGCGTTGGGCGCAACCCGACGTGGCAAACGTGAAGTCGTTCATCGACTGTTCGGTCGACGCCATCGAAGCGTGCGGACAAGCGTAGGCGGCGACGGCGAGCTGCATGAACAGCATGCTCCACAGCACCACGAGGGCTGTCACTACCTGCTTTACGTAACTTGCGTGACGCGTTTTCATTGTTCTCGACTGTATTGCGACCTGGCGGCCACGCGCGTGGGCGTGTGGTTCAGTGTCGGAACGCCATTCGCCATGGCCAAACCTCCCGCTCAAGGCGATGCAATGACGGGTCAAGCCCTGTCGTCAGTGGCGCGGTACGTTTCAAATGTAGTCCTTCCTATAGTTGTAATGTCAAGCGGATTTTTCGCATGATTTGCGAGCGCACCCAAAAAACAGGTTGACCGTCCTACCGTGGGAATTTCTAAGCTGAAATCGTTCCAGTACGGTGGGGGGGCATCATGGCCAGAATCGATCCGGTCTGCGGGATGACCGTGGAGGAGCGTACCGCGGCGGGCCACACGTCGCACCGGGGCGTCACCTACTACTTCTGTTCGACAAGCTGTCAGCAACGCTTTGAGGCGGACCCTGGTAAATATGCCGCACGCGCCCCCGTCACCAGTGCCGGGGACATAGCGAAACAGCCCGCTGAGGCATACACGTGCCCCATGCATCCTGAAGTAAGACAGGCGGAGCCCGAGGTCTGTTCCACGTACGGCATGGCGCTGGAACCCAACGAGGCCATTGCCGTGGAAGAAAGCCCGGAACTGGCCGACATGACGCGGCGCTTCCGGGTGAGCGCTGCGCTGGTGTTGTGCCCGTATTCCTGATGACCATGGGCGCGGACCTCCGGCCGGACGCCTCGGCGCAACTGATTTCTCCGCGCGCCTTGCAGTGGCTGGAATTCGCGTTGGCAACGCCGGCAGTGCTGTGGGGCGGGTGGCCGCTGTTTGTGCGCAGTTGGCGTTCGCTGGTCAACCGCAGCCAATATGTTCACACTCATCGCCTTGGGCATGGGGGTTTTGCCTGAGGCTATGGCACGGTCGGCGGGCGAATATCTCGGCATTGCACAAACGCGCATCGTCACAATGTTAGTATAACCCCCTAGAGTATTTTAAGGGGGAGTGCGATGAGTCATACCGTGCGCAAAAAGAAGCAACTGCTTAACCGAGTCCGGCGGATCAAGGGCCAGATTGAGGCTATCGAGCGCGCGCTCGACGAGGAGCGCGGGTGCATGGACGTGCTACAGCAAATCACAAGTTGTCGCGGCGCCATGAATGGACTGCTCGCCGTGGTTCTCGAAGACCATATTCGAACGCATCTGGTTGACGCAGAACACGCCGACGAGCGTGGCAGTGGAACTGAGCAACTGATCGACGTCGTTCACAGCTATTTCAAATGAACAATTATGAGCAACTTTGAAGATTCCACGTTCGACGCGGGACACGACCACATCTTCTTGGGCGCGGCCCACGAAGACAACGAGCGCCGAACCTGGATGGTGATCGCTCTATGCAGCGCGATGATGGTTGTCGAGATTGTCGGCGGCAGTCTGTTCGGCTCACTGGCCCTCGTCGCCGACGGCTTGCATTTGTCAACGTACGCTGGCGCGATGCTTATCGCCGCGTTGGCGTACACGCACGCTCGCAGGCATGCTGCCGATCGCCGCTTTGTATTTGGCACAGGAAAGTTGGGAGATCTCGCGGGCTTTTCCAGCGCCATCGTACTCGCCATGATCGCGATACTGATCGCATACGAGGCCGTTAAACGCTTCTTTTTCCCGGTGCCCATCCACTTCGATCAGGCGATTCCTATCGCGATTCTCGGCCTGCTGGTTAACCTCGCAAGTGTGTGGCTGCTCAGCGGCGATCACCACGGACATGACCACGGCCTTGGACACGCTCATGGCGGCGAAGCGAAGCACATCCTCAGCGGCGCCACTGAGTTTGCCGTAACGATTTTCGAGGTTGGTGTGCCCCCAGTATTTCGCATCACGCCGATAGACGGATCATCACAACTGATCGCAGAGGCCGTTTCGGTAAATACTGTGCGCCCCGATGGGAGGTCCCAAACTTTCGTGTTTGTAGACCGTGGCGAGTATCTGGAGTCAACGGAGAGTATCCCCGAACCGCATGCTTTCCAGGCAGTAATCCGCCTACCTGATGGCGAACACCGCGTCGAATTCGAAGAGCACGCTCACCGTCTTGGCGACTCACCTGCTGCGGCACACCGTGATCACAACATTCGCTCTGCGTACGTTCACGTCATTGCCGATGCCGCTGTTTCCGTGCTGGCAATCATCGGGCTGCTGCTGGCCCGCGCGCTCGGTTGGCTCTGGATGGACCCGCTTGCTGGCGTGATTGGTGCCCTGGTAATTGCGAATTGGTCTTGGGGTCTAATGCGAGACACAGGGGCCATTCTGCTTGACATGAACCCAGACCAGCGACTGTCCAACGAGGTACGTCGACTTATAGAGAACAAGGGCGACAAGGTCGTGGACCTGCATGTGTGGCGCCTCGGCCCGGAACATATGGGCGCAATTGTTTCGATAGCCACTCGTCGCGCCGCGCGCACGCGCGATGTTCTATCGCGCTGCACTCAGGCACTTGAACGAACTCTCGCATCTAACCGTCGAGGTCCACGTGTCGCGAGCGGCGAGCTGACGCAAAAGTTGTCGGTTGGCTTCGAGCGCGTTGTTTGCCCTCAGGAAAACAGACAACTTCTCGTAGGGAGTACTTGTGGCGTGCCCGCATTAATTTAAACCAACCGGCCCCCACAATTCCCGTTGCGGTTTAATAAGCCATATTGCTTTTAGCGTTATGTGGGAAATTTCCCCTTATCTTGGCATGCCCCCAATTCGCATTTTCCATGAGGACTGTTCATGCGCTTACCACTTCGGCATGCTTTTGCTTCTGCCATTCTGCTCATCGCCACACAGGCCGCGTTTGCACAAGCATCGAGAACCGTGTTCCTTGAGGACCTGACCTGGACCGAACTGCGCGACCAGATTCAGGCGGGAAAGACTACCATCCTGATCCCGATCGGCGGAACCGAGCAAAGCGGCCCTGATGTCGCGCTCGGCAAGCACAACGCGCGGGTGAAGGTGCTTTCACAGCGTATTGCGGAGGGACTCGGCAATGCGCTCGTTGCGCCCGTGATCGCCTATGTGCCAGAGGGCAGCTACGCTCCGCCTACTTCGCACATGCGCTTTCCCGGCACCATCACGGTGCCGGACGACGTGTTTGAAAAAACGCTGGAATCCGCCGCTAACAGCTTCAGGATCCACGGGTTCAGGAACATTGTGTTCCTCGGCGATCACGGCGGTTATCAGAACGACATCAGGCGGGCTGTTGCCCAGCTCAACAAAGCGTGGTCAGGCTCAGCGGCCCGAGCGTTCGTGCCAACCGAATACTACGGCACCAGTTCCGATGGCTACGCGAAAATTCTGCGCCAACGTGGTTACCGCGATGACGAGATCGGCACACATGCGGGACTTGGGGATACGTCGTTGCTGCTCGCGCTGGCACCGCAAATGGTTCGCGAGGATCGGTTGCGACGCGGTCCGAAACTCGGACCGGCTGACGGTGTCTATGGCGGTGATCCGCGTCGCTCAACAGCTGAGCTCGGTAGACTGGGAACCGATGCGATTGTGTCGCGAACCATCGCTGCCGTCAGAAATGAGACCGCGGGCCGCTGACGGATCCGCCGGCATCTAACTCTTCCTTACACATTCATCTGATAACGGAACTCACCATGCATCAGTGTTCTCGTCGCTTGTCGCTGCTTGTCTCGTCTGTTGGCGTTGCCCTAGCCGGTTTAGGCGTCACCTGCATAGCCTCCGCAGCAACGGCTATTGCTACCGTGGCCGACATGCCCCCCGTGGTGGACGCAAGCAACCTGTACAGTGAAGCAGGCGCCGGCCACTTCAGCGCGACGGTGGCGGATGCGCTGCCGCGGATCTATGTGCCCAACCTGCGCTCCAACGACGTCTACGTGATTGATCCGGTGACGTTCAAGGTGGTGGGAAAGTTTCACGTCGGCTACAGCCCGCAACACGTCGTTCCGTCATGGGACCTGAAGACGCTATGGGTAGCCAACAACGCCGAAGGCCGCCCCGACGGAAGCCTGACGCCGATCGATCCGAGGACAGGCAAGCCCGGCAAGGAACTCAAGGTTGACGATCCCTATAACATGTACTTCACGCCGGACGGCAAGGAAGCGATCGTGGTGGCGGAAGCCCATGCTCGGCTGGACTTTCGCGATCCGCACACGATGGCGCTGAAGTCGAGCCTGTCCGTGCCAGAGTGCAAGGGCATCAACCATGCTGATTTGTCGATCGACGGCAGGTACGCGCTCTTTACCTGTGAGTTCGGCGGGAAGCTGGCCAAGATTGATCTCGTCAATCGCAAGGTCATCGGTTATCTTGAGCTGGAAAAGAAGGGTATGCCGCAGGACATCCGCGTCTCGCCGGATGGCAAGGTGTTCTATGTCGCGGACATGATGGCCGACGGGGTCTTTGTGATCGATGGCGATACCTTCACGAAGACGGGCTTCATCAGGACCGGCGTCGGCGCGCATGGGTTGTACCCGAGTCGCGACGGCACCCGTCTGTACATCGCGAATCGCGGCTCCAATCGTGTGCACGGTCCGCGCCATGGCAAAGGCAGCGTGTCCGTGCTAGATTTTGCGACACGCAAGGTGGTCGCGACCTGGCCGATTCCGGGCGGCGGCAGTCCGGACATGGGCAATGTCAGCGCGGACGGCAAGACACTGTGGCTGTCCGGCCGGTACGACGACGTGGTCTACGCGATGGATACGACAACCGGTGCCGTCCGCTCCATTCCAGTCGGCATGGAACCGCACGGCCTGACCGTCTGGCCGCAACCCGGTCGCTATTCGCTGGGCCACACGGGCAATATGCGCTGACTACGAATAGCATCTATTTGGCCGGCGATTTCGTGTAGATCCCTTGCTCACGAGCGCGCCGTGAAGGCGCGCTTTCGACAGGGCTATCATTTCGCGGTACTCCCCAACAATCGGGGCTCACTCATCCACATCGCCGCGATGACACCGAACGCGAAGGCCCGGCCCGCGACCAGCCCCATGGTGGCAGCCAGGCCGAACAGGTCGGCGGTGATGCCGACTAGCAGAGCCCCGACTGCATAGCCGAGATCACGCCAGAGCCGGTACGCGATGCTGGGCTGGTTCGCTCGATGTCCCACCAAGGATGCTCTCCCGGTAACGCGGCCTACGAAGGCTTCTTTGAGGCGCTGAAGACGGAGTTGATCGATTCATCGATGTCGTTGCCCCATACATCCGCTCGTATAACGCAAAGCGGATCAAGGTCTCCCGCGGCTCACTCAGCCCGCTCGAATGCCGCGAAAGTTTCGGAATTGCGGCATAAACCAGTCCAAGATTTGGTCCGCCCCCAGTGGGCCAGTTCCAACTCGGCGTTGACACTTCGGCCAATTGTCTGTTGCTGGCTGGACATGAAGTCGTCAGTTTTAACTCCGTGCCACAGGCGCGCTGCGCCTGCGCATGTTCACGGTAGCTCATTGGCTCAACGTCAAGCAATCGAATGCGCAGTGACGTGTGCGTCAGTTGCCCCACCTCCACCGAACCCGTCTCGACGGTAATCGCCATCGAAGCTTCCCAACCCGTCAGCGCTACGCCATCCGGTCGGCGCTTCGTCTACGAGTGTGAAGAGAAGCCCGATGATGCCCGCGACGGCACCAAGCCATACCAGTCCGGAAACACACCAAGCGATACCCCCGATAATCCCGCCGACAACGATGCCCTGTGGCCCTCGATCTGCCTTGCCTCGCAAGGCGCCACTCCACACCAGCAGAATTAGCAGAATCGCCAGCAATAACTGCTGCATCGCGTCGGTGAGATCGCTCGCGTGATCGGTTGACGCGTGCAAGGGGGCTTCGGCAAGGGCACCAGACGCGGCAAGCGCAGATCCGACCGCTGTCAGCCAGCCCCGTAGCATTGATGACAACATTGCCCACACCCTCCTGGTTTGCACGTGACTGCCCCATCGCCGCGGAGTCAATTACATCCTAGGCAGCAGCTAGGGCGTGCCGGTTGACGAAAGTCAAGCCCACAATGGCCACATCATCGGCCCATTTTTCAGGTCGTTCGACATGAACCAATCGCGCATTCAATTAACAAGTGCCCCGAGTTTGACGGCCGTCAATCAGCAAAGATGCGAAGCGGCGATACTGGATCTGCATGTCCCCATCTCGTCTCATTACAGTCCTAAGGGGCTTTCACCATGGCCAACATGAGATTCAATGCACTCGTCGCCGCATTTTCCCTCCTTGTGGCGATGCCGTCCGCGTTCCCCGCAGCAACGGCACCGGGTACAAACCACGACCATAGCCACGGCAGGGCGGGTGCGGCGAAGCGTGTGGCGCCCCCTCAACCGAGAAGCGCCGAACTCGACGACCAGATCGCACACCTGCGTGCGATAAGGATGAGGCTGTCGCGCGCCGAGACCCCGCAAGCGCGTCAGGCGCTGCTGGAAGAGCGCGCGGTGGTGATGCAGGCTGCGATGCACACCATGCACGAAAGCCTAGGAATGCCTGAACCGGGCGCAATGCGCTCAGCCACCATCAGACAAGGCACTCAAACGCGGGCATGCCGGGAGATGACATCTCAGCACTTGGACCTCATGCAGGAAATGATGCAATCAATGATGGGTTCCCAGAGCATGGGAGAGAGGACCGGCAGTGACATGGGGCGCGGAATGGGGAGCGGAGTGGGCGGGATGATGGGCAGATAGTCGATGCGTCTGCCGAACACGCCGTATCGGCAGATCCGGGCCCAGCGACGTCAAACCATTCGCGTATTCGAAATGGCCATGCACAGCGATCATGCCGGACAACACGCTAGCAACGCATCTCGCGCAAGTGAGATGCGACTCGCGAAGGATCCGATCTGCGGGATGATGGTCGACAAGGCCACCGCCTTATCGTCGGAGCGAAGCGGGCGCACGTACTACTTCTGCAGTCAAGGGTGCCTGCAAACGTTCGAGTCGCCGGAAACGGAATTGAAGGCGATGAAAACGCGCGTCACCATCGCCTTGGCCGGCGTGCTCGCGCTGGCAGTGTTGCGCGCCGGTGCGTTCCTCGCGCTGGCCGCCGGGGCAACGCTCCTGACATGGGCGCCGATTCCGGCGCTGCCGTGGTTCACATGGGGAATCTGGCTCTTCCTGCTGGTGACGCCCGTGCAGTTCATCGGCGGCTGGAGTTTCTACAAGGGCGCATGGAACGCGATCCGCACGCGCAACATCAACATGGACTTCCTGATCGCGCTGGGCACTTCGGTCGCGTATGCCTACAGCATCGTCGTCCTGTTCTTTCCGTCCTGGTTGCCTGTCAGAGTCGCCGAGCGCGATGTCTACTTCGAGGTATCTGCGGTCATCATTGCCTTTGTGCTGTTGGGCAGATACATGGAAGAGATCATCAAGAAAAAATCCTCTGCCGCAGTACGTCGCCTGCTTGACCTGAAGCCGGCCAAGGCCCATGTGATTCGCGAGGGTCACGAGGTCGAGATTCCCGCAGAAAGCATCATGGTCTCGGAACGGGTGGTGGTGCGCCCGGGCGAGAAGATACCCACCGATGGCACCGTCACCGAGGGGCAATCCAGCGTTGACGAATCGATGCTGACCGGTGAGTCGATGCCGGTCGACAAAGCCCTCGGTGCCAAAGTCATCGGCGGCACACTCAACCGATCGGGTGCGTTTACGTTCCAGGCGACCAAGATTGGCGCGGACACCGCACTGGCCCAGATCATCAAGATGGTGGAGGATGCGCAGGCGAGCTCGGCACAGGTCCAACGTCTGGCCGACCGGGTGACGGGCTACTTTGTGCCGGCTGTCGTGGGCGTCGCGCTGCTGGCGATCGTCGGTTGGACGCTTGCGGGGCATTTCCCACAAGGGGTGCTTGCCTTCATCGCGGTGTTGATCATTTCCTGTCCGTGCGCGCTGGGCGTGGCAACGCCTGCGGCCTTGATGGTCGGCGTGGGAAAGGGGGCGGATTCGGGCATCCTGATCCGCGGCGGCGAGGTTCTGGAACGTGCCGAAAAACTCAGTACCGTCGTCTTCGACAAGACCGGCACGATCACGCGCGGCGAACCGACCGTGACCGACATCGTGCCCCTCGGGCGTCACCAGGAGGCTGACCTGCTTGCGCTGGCCGCTGCCGTGGAATCCGGCTCCGAGCATCCGCTCGGTCAAGCCATCGTCCGCGCCGCGCAGCATCGTCGGTTACCGATCCTCAAGGCGAGCCATATTCAGGCGCTCTCGGGAATGGGCATTCAAGGCGAGGTCGACGCACGGCGGGCCTGGCTGGGGAACCGGCGCATGCTGGCATTACAGGGCGGGGCGATCGAGACGGCCGAAGCGATGCTGGCCGGCCTGGAAGCCGACGGCAAGACCGCCATGCTCGTGGGCAGCGGGCAGGATCTCCTCGGCATCGTCGCCGTGGCCGACACAGTGAAGCCCGAGGCGTCGCAAGCCATCGCCCTGCTCAAGGCACGCGGTATCGGGGTTGTGCTCTTGAGCGGCGACAACACGCGGACCGCGCAAGCGATCGGGCGGCAGGTGGGGATCGACCGCGTGATCGCGGAAGTCATGCCGGACGACAAGGTCAAGACCATCCAGCGGTTGCAGGCGGAAGGGGAGGTGGTCGCCATGGTCGGCGACGGGGTCAACGACGCGCCGGCGCTGGCGGCGGCCGACATCGGCATCGCCATTGGATCGGGTTCGGACGTCGCCAAGGAGACCGGCAGCATCATTCTCATCCGTGACGACGTGCGCGACGTGGCGGCCTCCATCGAGCTGTCGCGAGCCACGATGCGCAAGATCAAGCAAAACCTCTTCTGGGCCTTCTTCTACAACACGATCGGCATTCCGATCGCGGCGTTGGGGCTACTTAATCCCATCGTCGCGGCCGCGGCCATGTCGCTGTCATCGCTGAGCGTGGTCGCCAACTCGGCGATGCTCAAGCGCGTACGTCTGAGTGGCCACGAGGAGGTGATGACATGAAGTTTGCCGTCGGGATCTGTGCAACGTTGGCGACGCTACTGGCCATCGCCATCCTTTATGCGTACGGAATTTCGCTTATGTCGGTGCTGGTGGCCCTGTTGGTGCTGTCCTGCCCCGTCTGGGTGATCTGGATGAGCTTGCGTATTTCGCGGCGAACCGAGCTAGATATCCATGCCGCGGTGGACCAGGAATTGAAATCCCGCAACAAGCCATGAGAACGAGGGCGCAAATGAACTGGCTTTCACAAGACCTGATTCCGTCGATTCCGCAAATACCCTCGCGGCCGGCGTCGCGGGCAATGCTTTCAACAAAACCTTGCTGGCCTTGCACATCGGCATCCTCCCCGGGAAGGCGGGGGCGGCTGGGCGGGGCGCGCTATTGTCGATAACCTGACGACCGGGAGTGCATATGAACAACCAGATGCCTCAGCAGGAAACGTCGCACGAGGCTCACAGGACATTGTCCAGGTCCAGGTGGGTTCTGATCGGCTTCCTGATCGTCATTGCGTATTTCCTGTTCACGGAGCACCGGGCTCACGTCATTCCGTACCTGCCGTTCCTTCTGTTCGCCGCCTGTCCGTTGATGCATCTCTTCATGCATCACGGTCACCACCACGGCCATCGGCATTCGGGAGAAAGACCGTCCCGGCGTGTGGACGGAAAAGGGGAGTAAACATGCAGCACGATACTCAACCCGGGTATGGTCTATGGTGGCTGGTGTTCGTCAATTCGGCCATCTTCATCATCTTCGCTTTCAGCTTCACCAAACCCCGGACCTCGCGCGACTGGCGCTCCTTCGGCGCATTCTCTGCGTTTCTCGTAGCACTGTTCACGGAGATGTACGGATTCCCACTCACGATCTATCTCATGTTGCCCTGGTTGAACAAGCATTTTCCGGGGATTGATTTCCTCTCACACGACGCGGGACATTTGCTCGAGATGATGTTCGGCTGGCGCACGAATCCACACTTTGGGCCGTTCCACCTGGTGAGCAACGGGCTGATTTTTGGCGGATTTGTCATGCTCGCCTCTGCCTGGCGGGTACTGTATCTTGCCCAGGCGGAGCATCGGCTGGCAACCACCGGACTCTATGCACGCATGCGCCATCCTCAGTACGCGGCGTTCTTCCTGATCATGCTGGGTTTTCTGATTCAGTGGCCGACGCTCCTCACCCTGATCATGTTTCCGGTGCTGGTCTGGATGTATGTTCATCTCGCGTTGGCGGAGGAGCGTGAGGCTGCCGCCGAGTTTGGCCAGGAATACGCCAGCTATTGCCTTCGGACCCCACGATTCATCCCGCGATGGGGAAACACGGCGCCCAGCGCACGTCCTCACTGACATCAGCGGCCCGGCGGGACGCCGCGACAAAGCCACCAAGGAGATTATCGTGATGGTTCATTGGTTCGATATGGCGGGATACGGTGTGGTCCATTGGTTGACCTTCGCCATCATGGCGCTGGCGCTGATTTATCCGATCGGTCGAATTCTCATGCGGATCGGCCTGTCGCCCTTTTGGGCGATACTGGCGTTCGTGCCCTTGTTCAATCTGATCGGGCTTTGGCTGCTTGCGTTTGTCGAGTGGCCGAGGCAGGATCCTAGGCGTTCCAGCTAACGGCGTTCCGACTTGACGGCAATGCGTCTCGGATACCAGGCACCGCCCGACGTCGCGGTGGCAACGGCGTCGGCGATCGCCCAGCCGTCGCGGGGCGAGTTCAACGCATATCCCGTCAGCCCTCCCGGGAGGTCAACGTGAAATGGCTTCAGGCAGTCAAAGGCTTATTCACCGCGTTGCTGCTTTGAGTGTGCCTTGGGGCGAGCGCCGAAGTTGCCATTCCCCCATTGACCGCCCGTGTCACCGACCTGACCGGCACATTGCCCCCTGAACAGACGGCCGCCCTGGAGCAAAAGCTGCAAGCCTTCGAGGCCGAGAAGGGCAGTCAGATCGGGATTCTGATCGTACCGACCACGCAACCCGAAGACATTGCGCAGTACTCCATTCGAGTCGTCGAACAATGGAAGCTCGGGCGCAAGGGCACGGATGACGGCGTGCTGCTGATTGTCGCCAAGGACGACCGGCGCGTGCGCATCGAGGTCGGCTTTGGTCTCGAGGGCGTGCTCATCGACGCCATCAGCAACCAGATCCTCCACGACGACATCGTTCCGCGCTTCCAGCAAGCCGACTTCTATGGCGGCGTGAGCGCCGGCGTCGAACGCATCATGCGCGTTGTCAACGGCGAGCCGTTACCGCCACCGAAACGCATCAGCGGTGAGGGAAACGACTCAGTGCGCCCCTTCCTGCCAGTCCTTTTGGTGCTGACGCTCGTCCTCGGCGGCGTGCTTCGATCGATCCTCGGCCGGGGCCCCGGCGCCGTCGCCACGGGCGGCGTTGTCGGCGTCATCGGCTGGATGCTGTCCGGAACCCTCATCCTCGGGGTTCTCGCCGGCGCGATCGCCCTCTTCTTTACGATGGTTGGCGGTTCCCATCTCGGGTTCTGGGGAATTGGCGGCATGGGCGGCTTCGGCGGGTCAGGGCGGGGCGGATTCGGTGGGGGCGGCGGTGGATTCGGCGGCGGCGCCTCGGGGAGATGGTGATGCCAAATTTCCGGCGCTTGGGCCGACATCTGCTGATGACCCATTGGAAGGTCAGGCAAACCTTCCCGCGCAAGACGCTGCAGGCGATCGAGCGGGCCATCTCGGCCGGCGAAGCCAGCCACATCGGTCAACTCTGCTTTGTCGTCGAAGGCGCGCTGAGCTGGGCCGGACTGCTCAAGGGCCTCACCGCCCGCGAACGTGCCATCGAAGTGTTCTCCCAACAACGCCTATGGGGGTCTCCTCGTTTTCAGTGCAATAAGTGACGGTACGAAAAGCTAGCACTGGCGCGGAGGTGGTGTTGGTAGATCGTTGATTTCATTGACTTTCCTGTTCACTTTCAAATCTGCGATTCGTGGCGTCAAACCGTGGTCGGTTTCATCCATTGGTGCCAGTTATCGATGCATTTGGCCGCGAAGGCAGGATTTGGTCAGCATAGCGGTCAACCGGGAAGCGAAACACACCCCGCAAGTTGATGCTCTCCAGCCTGGTGGGCGCAATCTTCCCGATCAGTTCCGGTGGAATGACCTGGCGGCGGTTCGACCAGCGATCCAGGACCGCCTGCATCTGTGAGGTATTCCACGCCATCACGATGTTGGCCATCAGGCTCAACGCATCGGCCACAGCCTGCATTTCATCGACACGTTTGGCCTGCGCCGGGCTGATCCGGCCGGTATAAATGGCGCGCTTGAGGGCGTTAACAGCCTCGCCCCGATTGAGCACCCGGCGCAACTCGTTCCTGAAAGCGTCCTTGACAAAGTAGTCAGCCAAAAACGCCGTACGCAGCAACCGCCCCAATTGCACGCCAGCCTCATAGATTGGATCGCCCTGGGCGGCAGAACCGAACCGCGCAAGAGCTGCCACCGCACTGGCATGTCCGCTCATGACCGAGGCTGCCAGGTGCACCAGACTATCCCAATGCTTTTCGATCAAAGCGACGTCGACATTGGCTTCGCACACCGCAGCGATTTCTGCGGGCACTTTGGTGCCGCGTGGCACAAAGAGGTGGCGCTGTTTGAGTTCCTTCAACCGCGGGCAAAGATCAAAACCAAGCAAACGGGCATGTGACATGGCAAAGTCGGTGTAGCCATGGGTATCCACAGCAAGCTGGCTGGTCTCCAGCTTTTCTTGGCGGATGACACCTTCAATGGCCACGCCCGCCTGGCGCTCATTGAGCACAAAGGGCTGCGCATGGAAGATGCCCCACCGGTCTTTTACATGGGAGTAGATTCCAATGGAAGGTGTGTTGCGCCGAGGATCAAGCCGGGCTTGCCACACCCGTTTGGTGGTCTCCATGCTCATCATGTCAGAAGATGCCAAATCGGACCGCCCCCAGGTGGCGGCAATCGGGTGTCGCTGCATGAATTCCAGCACAGCCTGGCAGGCCTGGCTCAGACGCCGTTCGTCCCGCGCCCAGCGCATGGCCTGGCGAATGCTGGTGGCAGACAATTGCGGAATCATGCGCGCGCATTCGACCGCAGTCAGACTGGTGCCGTGGGCCATGATGCCGGCATAGACCATCAGCAGCTCGTCGGTAGAGCGCGGCTCACGTCCGAGCATGATCCAGCTAAAGCGCACCTGGGCGTCAACGGCCAGAATCACTTCCGGCAATTGAACCTCACCGATGCGGTGATCCAAAGCCGCGCGCAGCTTGGTCACTTCTGGGTCTTCGTCCTCTGCGGGCAATGGCGACAAATGGAGTTCATCATCCACGCGCAGTACGCCACTGCGGGCTGCAGCGGCCACCGCATCGACACCGGCAGTTACTCTGGCCAGCAAAGGCTTCAAGAAAGTGGCAGCCTTGCTGGGTAACGATAGACGGGCATAGTGTTTCTTGGACTCTGCCTGCCAACGCTCGTCCGTGAAGAACAAGCGCGCACGACCCCGAAAGCTCAGGCTGTGCTCAATCCAGACCGAGCCATTGCGCACCGCGCGGCGCAGGGCAAACAGGGTGGCCACCTCCAACGCCTGAAACGCCCGTTCCCGGTCTGGGCTGGAGATCGAAACCTGCCAGATCATTCCCAGACTTGGTGCCACCACTTCAACTGGCAGCTTTCTGGATCCTTTGAGATATAAAGCTTGCAGCTTGGCAAGGTACTCGATGGCAGGATGCTCGCCGGTGGCCTGCCAGGGCAGCTTTGCAATGGCGACGAGCAACGACCGCACGGGGCGAATTCCATCAATCAATCCCTCGCGGACCAGGGAGGCCCTGCTCGGTGGTTTGCGTTTCTGGGTTTCGGTGATCAAGGCTTCAAGACGGGCACGCAACTCAGCATCTGGCACCGCACCTTGCGCGCTCAAGGCAACAAGTTCGCCGAGCAGCGTTTTGTACATTGCGGCCCAATTGACGGTAGCGGGGACATCGGCGGCAGCCTGACGCCACAGATCGGCGATCCGGCGCTGCACCATAAGGATCAACTGGTCTGTGGTGGTGAACAGGCAATACCGAAGAAAGCATGCGACCTCCACGGTGCGCGCTGGCTCTTTGATCTTGGCTCCGGCTGAGGGCGGCCTGGAGACAAGTCGGCGCGCGTAGCGGCGCAAGATGAGATCGGGGATGTCTGCCAGGTGCTTATGAACGTCCAGCGTGTAAAGCAGGTCGATGCGCTCCAGTACCTCGCTGATTTGGCGGGTTGAGTGTTTCGCCGGTGCAGCCCATAGCCAACTCTGCTGGGTTTGTCCATCTGGGCGCAGCTCTGAAACTGAGGCTCGCCAGCGATCAAGTGTTGCTGGATCAACGCTGGCGGCGATGGCGGTGCCTGTTTCAACTTCAAGCTGGGCAAGTGCCGCCGCAATCAGTGTCCGAATTGCCCGCTCGTGCACGATCACCAGCTTGTTCTTGTACAGCCATTGACGCGCCCGCACGAGTAGCTGATCGCGGTCGGCGCAGCGCGCCACTTCGTCGCGCAGTTCACGTACCAGTGAGCGGCGCTGGTGCTCGCTCATCCACTGGAATCCAAGGACCGTGCAGGCTACTTGTTGGTGATCGAATAGCGTGCGCCCGCGTTCATACATGGCTCTCAGCGAGGCGACTTCTGGTGCTGCAATGCCAAGCTCGTTGCCAAGGTGGCGCCACAAGGCTACTGGAATTACCCGAAAGGCACCGAGCAAACGCCCACTCATGCGCAGGAAACCAATATGGAGCGCCAGACCAAGCTTGTGGGAATCACCTCGGCGTGCATTGATTGCGTCGCGCTCGGCACCATCGAAGGTGAAAAATGCCTTCATCTCGAAGTCGCTGATATCGCGGGGGAGCCCACGCATCCCCAAAAACGTTGTGTGCCAACCCTGCATCGTGAACCTCAAAAGTGGGAGGCCACCATACCCGTTTACAAAGCGAACAGGAAAGTCAATGAAATCAACGGTCTACCCAGACCACCCCCGCGCCAGTGCTAGCTTTGCGTACCGTCACTTATTGCACTGAAAACGAGGAGACCCCGTATAGCCCGGTCCGAGGTGGAGGTTCGGATACTGCTTCGCGACTTCGAGCTGAAGAGCCGATTCGGCCGCAGCGTAATCGGCAAGCGAGGCGCGCAGATCTGGGCGATGGAAGATCGCCGCGCGCTGTGCATCCGCGGTCGGCGGTGCGGGCGGAACTGCGCCGAAGGCGGAGAGGTCAATTTCGATGCCGTCGAGCGCAGCGACGGGTATACCGATAGCGGCAGCGAGCTGGGCTCGCGCATCCTGATCGGCGCTGCGCGCCGCAGCCAGATCGCTTTGCGCCTGCGTGTCGGCAAAAATGGCAGAGTCGACGTCTGGCCGCGAGAACTGCCCTGCGGCTAGACGCTTGCGGCTCATCTCGGCAATCTGCCGCTCGGATTCGGCCCTGGTGGACTGAAACGCAATGCGCTTGCGGGCAGCATAGAGGGCGAGCATCGCAACTCGGACTTGCCTGCGGACCTTCCACGCCTCATTGACGAGGCTCAGCCGCGCGGCTTCCGACAGGTGAGTCGCCTGATCGACGCGATAGCCGCGCTTGTGCGCCGTCTCGATCGGGATGTCGAGTGCCGGGCCGAAGGTGATCGGGGATCCCGGCCCCGGGTTGGGTGTCGAATACTGAAACGGTAACTGCAAGACCGGGTTGGGAGTCGTGTCGGCGACGTCGATGCCGGCCTTGGCAGTGCCCCATCGGGCGCGCGCAACGTCGAGGGCGGGGCTGTAGTAGAAGGCCGCCAGCGTGAGCATTTCGCGATTCCAGCGCGCGGGCGGCCACGGTGCGACATTGTGCCCGGCCTCGCGCACGACGAAGGAGTGTAACGCCTCGCTCGCAAGCGAGCGCTGCTCGAAATGTCGGGCAAGCTGAGCTGGGGCGATCGGCTGGGCATGATAGGTCGTACAGCCGGCCAGCCCGACGAAAGCAATCAATATCGCTCGGCGCATTCTGAAATCCATCGGTCGTTCTGCTGCCCACCAGGGGCAGCGTCCGACACGGATGCTACGCCACCGCTTGTGAAGTTTTCGTCAAGAAAATGTTCGGCCGTCGCTGGTCCCAAGATGCTCCAAGCTGGCGGACGGCAGGCGCAGCGAGACACGGGTGCCGCTGCCGGGCTCGCTGGCCAGTTCGATCGACCAACCATATCGGTCGCATATCTTGCGGACAATCGATAGGCCGATCCCAAAGCCCCGCTTTCCTGACTGCGGGTCTTCCGCTTGGTAATACCGATCAAAGACATAGGGCAACGCGCCCGTTGGAATACCCGGCCCGGTGTCCTCAATGTGCAACCACCCGCCCAAATAGGAAATACGCACCCGCCCTCGGTCGGTGTGCCGCACCGCGTTCTCGATGAGGTTGGACAGCACGATGGCGAGCGCCGAGCGGTTCGCCATTACGTGATGAGCGTGATCCAGGTCAACGACGGTCTCGAGCTTCTTTTCCGCAAGGCGATTGGCAAAGGGCATCAGAGCGGATTCGACCAGGTTTGCCATAGCCACCGGTTCGATATCGTGTGCCGACTCTTCTCTGGCGAGCATCAGCAATGCGTTAGTGAGTTCGCGCATATTGTCGGCGGCGTGCTCGATCTGTTGGAGCCGCTTGCGCGATTTTCCACTGATTGCGGAGTCCTGCGTGAGTAGTTCGCAACTCGTCGTGATCGTAGTGAGGGGCGTGCGCAGTTCGTGGCTCACGTTGCTGGTGAATTCCTTTTCGCGCTCGATCATCTCGGCCATGCGCCGATGGTAATCGTTGAAGGCGTCGACCAGTCCGGCGAGTTCCGTTTCATCGTACTTGCCGGGCTGGATCGACGGCGTTTCTCCGAACCGAAGTGTCTTCACCTGACTGGCGAGACTGGCCACCTGCCGCACCAGCAGGCCCGACAGACCGAAGGATAGCCAAATCGTGAGCAGCGCGAAAACACCCGTCCCGGCCATCACCGCATTGATGACTTCCTTGAAATGCTGTTCGTAGGCGTTGAAATTGTAAATGCGATATAGACGTGTGGTACCGAACGGGGTGATCGCGACGTGAATCTCACGGCCGTCGATGATGATTTGATGCGTCCCGTCAGGAAGGTTTCTGACGGACGCCGGTAGAACGATCGACGGATGGTCCGATGTTGACACGTACCCATTCAACTGTTGGTCGAATGGAGGCAGGAGCGTGGGATCGACTCGATAGTTCTTGAGGACATTCGTCATGTCGTCGTGGATCAACGCCACGATCAGCTTCTCCTCCTGGGCTTCGGCCAGCACTCTCACGCCTAGCGCCTGGGCAAGCAACAAGCCGATAGTCAGCGCCGAAAAGAAAAGTGCGACCTTGAAGCGCAGGCTATTTCGCATCTCGATCGCTCTCCTGAAGGCGGTAGCCAACGCCGTGGACCGTTTCGATAAGGTCCGCCTCCCCTGACTTGGAGAGCGCCCGACGTAAGATGTAGACGTGAGTGCGCAGCGTGTCACTGTCGGGAAGCTGTTCGCCCCAGACTTCGGCTTCGAGCTCGGCACGAGTGAACATGCGGTTTGGCGACTGCAGCAAAATGCGCAGCAACTGCAGACATTTGGGCGAGAGCTTGACTGGGCGGCCGGCACGATCGACCGTCATCTTCGATACGTCCAGGTGCACATCAGCGAACCGGAGATCCACGGCTGCGACCTGACCTCGATAGCGCTTGATCATGGCGCTCAGCCGCGCGCCAACTTCCTTGAGTGAGAACGGCTTGATTAGATAGTCATCGGCCCCATGCTCGAAACCGAGCAGTTTGTCGTCGAGCGCATCTCGAGCGGTCAGCATCAGCACCGGCGTGTCTCGACAAGCTTCTCCGCGCAGATTGCGGCAGAGCGACAGACCGTCCATGCCGGGCAACGATAGATCGAGGAGGATCGCATCCCACGAGTCGGTGAGCGCCATCCGTAGGCCCATGTTGCCATTGGACGCAACATCGACCTCGTAGCCGGTTCCCTCCAGATAGTCATACAGGTTCGCGGCGATCGCCGGATCGTCTTCGACAATCAGCACTTTCATGGAATTATCGTCCCTTTGATTTCCTTGAGCTAACTTTTCTGGCAGGTTGAATTTATATGAACGCGTATGCGTTGGCGCGGGCATCAAACAGGGCATGATGCTCACCGCCGTTCTCTGTCACGTACTGCATGAATCGCTCGGGATTGATTTTCAGAAACACGTTCTCATGTCTCCATCCCTGAGGCAGCGGCCCTCGCAAGAGACGGGTGACAAGCTGATAATCGCAGTCAGAATCGTAGCTGAGAACGGGGCGTGGTTTGAGCGGAACAGAGCAAAGCCAGGCCATCAACTCCTCCCTCACGTTGCTGGTTGGCATGGAGCGTCCTGAAATCTGGCCGAGTTGTGGCAACACCGTTTCGCGGACGAAACTATTGCAGAGCGACAGATCAAAATCCGTGCACTCTGCATAGAATTCTTCCCCGCCTTCGCTTACGATCGCGATGCTAATGAGCTGACACGCTTCGGCCTTGAAATCTGTGAATTCCGTGTCGATAAAGTATCGAGTCCTCCAAGGACTCCGGGGACCTCTGCGCAAAAGGACACCTTGAGGCATTCACAGCTTCCTGATAATCGATACCAAAACGGTGCTAAGAGCCGCGCAGCACGGCGTTGCTAGATACTTTTTGTCGCTTCTAACCATTAGAAAATCAAGCTCAAGCGTGCGATGTCGCGCGTGACAAACACCAGCACAGGCTTAATGGCACCAACACCAGTGCTGCGCCGGCGTAGAACGTGACCGACGCGCCAAAGTATTCCCACATGGCGCCCGCAATGGCGCTGGCCAGCAGCATGGAGAGGCCACCGATTAGGTTGAACATGCCGAACGCGGTGCCGCGTAACGCCGCGGGTGAGGATTCCGAAACCATTGTTGCGAGAATGCCCTGCGTAAAACCCATATGCAAGCCCCACAAGGCGACCCCGACGAACATTGACGAAATCGTGCGATTTGCTCCGAGTATCAGATCCGCTGAGATCAGCAGTAGCATGCCAAACGCGAGCAGCGTGCGCCGATCCATCCTGTCCGAGAGCATACCGACCGGCCATGCTGACACGGTGTACGTGAGGCTCATTATCACCATCACGCTAGGTATCCAGGCGATACTCAGGCCGCTTTGCTGCGCTCGCAACACGAGAAACGCTTCGCTAAAGCGGGCTAGTGTGAACGTGGCGCCAATGGCCACGACCATCCAGTAGCGGTTTGAGAACTCGGTCAGTGACCGCCAGTTCAGCGGCGACCGGAACCCTTGCGCCCTCACTTCTGCGGGCGACTCGCGAACGCAGAATACGATCAAAGCAATTGCGACGAACGCGGGCGCCACCGCAAACCACAACACCGCCCGGATCTGATCCGACAACCTGAACATCAGCAAAATGGCGAGTAATGGACCAAGGAATGCGCCGATCGTGTCCATAGACTGTCGCAGCCCAAAGCACGCACCGCGTATCTCAGCCGGAGCCACGTCTGCGATCAGTGCATCACGTGGAGCGCCTCGTATTCCCTTGCCTGCGCGGTCAAGTAGCCGTGCACTCACAACGATCGCGGGTGATGTGGCCAGCGGAAACAGTGGTTTCGTGAGCGCGGAGAGCCCATATCCTAAGAGCAGTAGGCCTTTTCGCCGACCGAGCCAATCGCTGATTGCTCCTGAGAACACTTTCACAATCATCGCTGTCGCTTCTGCTACGCCTTCAAGCAGGCCAAATGCCGCCACGTTCATGCCCATCGTGGTGACAAGATAGATTGGCAGCAGCGAGTGGATAAGCTCCGATGAGAAATCCATAAAGAGACTCACGAGGCCCAGCACCCAGACCGTGCGGGGTATCGATGCCTTCCGGGAAATCTGGGACTCAGTGGTCATCGCATTTTTGCGCTTTGGCGCGCCGGAAACAATCTTCCGAAGGAGGTATGGACAGAGCGTAATCGTCATGCCTTATGCACTACTTACATGGATCCTCATGCGCTATTGTCGCCGCACCATCCGCCGGCGATGCCAACCTCTCCAACATGCGTTGTTTGATAAAGCGATACTCGTGCCACGTCAGTGCAATGACGCCGAGATCAAGCACTGACAGAAGCAGTAACCAGATCGAATGCGTGTATGTGTAGCGATACAACTGATAAGCAATAAACACTCCGAATGCGACCATCGACACTGGGAAATACCAGAGTCGCTCGCGCAGTAGACCAATGATGAGCCACAACTTGACAACACCGTGTGCCAGCAAGTAAATCGCAGCAAATTTCTGCGAGCCAACCGAGAGATGCTGTACCGCGTGCATCAGGAAGGTCGCCACCGCGTCGTGCGGATCTTCCGTCAATTCATTACCGGTGAAGCGCAGCACGATAGACAGGAATACTTGTGTGGGCACGAAGTACGCCACAACGCCAGCGAGGATCTCGGAAAGCGCAAATAATGCTTTGATCCACAAGCTTGTCTCGAATACCCAGTGAAGCCGCTTTTCCGTAGCACCTGATAGACCTGTCACGCTTTTCCATCCTTAGGTTGCAGTGGCAATACGAGCGGAACGATCAGGCAGACGCTCAGGCCACGGCAAGCTTTTTCGTCCGAGTAGGCGAGAGAGAGGCTGGCTCCCATTTTGTCGGCAATCGCCTTCACAATTGATAGCCCGAGGCCAGAGCCCGATTGCGTTGTTCCCAGTACTCGGTAAAACGGGTCGAACACACGGGCACGCTCCTCCGGAGGAATTCCCGGTCCCGTGTCTTGGACGCGCAGTTTTGCGTGGCGCTCCGAGGCCTCAAGCATCAGGTCTACCCGGCCGCCGACGGGTGTATAGCGAATCGCGTTGTCCACGAGGTTCTTCATCAAAACACTCAAATCGGCCGGACTGACGCACAGCGACACGTCACCCTTTGCCTCGATGCCGATGTCGATTTCCTTGGCTTCTGCCAGCGGATAAAGCGTTTCGAGAATGTGACGATACACCTGGAGAACAGACTCGGTTCTGGCGTTGCCGTCGCGCGGCATCGCCTGCACGCTGGACAACGTGAGCAGATGTTCCAGCATGTGTCGCCCGCGCTCGATGCCGTGACGCAATTCGATGAGTCGCTCTTTCGCAGTGACCGACATTTGCGCCTCGGACAGTCGCTCCGCCTGCAACGACAGTGCGGTAAGAGGGGTTCGCAATTCGTGTGCGGCATCAGCGACAAAGCGACGCTGCGCGTCAACGGACGTGGCAACTCGCGAAAGCAGATTGTTAATGGCGCGGATAAACGGGCGGATCTCGCTGGGCAGGTGGTCGGCTTGTACGGCATGCAGCTCGCTGTATTGCCGCTGATCAATCTCCTTCGAAAGGCTGGCGACTGGCCGGAAGATCCTTCGAACGAGCCACCCGACCACAATCAGCAGGACCGGCACAAATGCCACCAGTGGCATCACTGTTCGAATTGCGCTGGTACGGGCGATTTCGTCTCTGACATCAGTCTCCTGAGCTACCGCGATACGTGTTCCGGAGCGCAATGTTTTGACCAATACCCGATAGGGCTCGCCGCCTGATGTGAGTGTTGTTAGGCCGTCACGCATCGTAACGGGCAGCGGAAGTGGCAGCTTGTCATCACCATCTCCCGCGCTTGGTGGTATTGAAGTCCCCAGCCGCTGAACAATTACACGGGCTTCCTCGTCACTCGCTTGAGGGGCTCTAAGGTTGTGAAACTCACTGGTCGGAAGATTGTTGTTGTCGACGAGCGC
This sequence comes from Pandoraea sp. XJJ-1, assembly GCF_026802345.1. Lineage (NCBI taxonomy): Bacteria > Pseudomonadati > Pseudomonadota > Betaproteobacteria > Burkholderiales > Burkholderiaceae > Pandoraea > Pandoraea sp. XJJ-1. The sequence continues at coordinate 2,546,433 of NZ_CP113827.1, read as the reverse complement.
TGCAACTTGTCGCAAGACGTCGTCTTGGAGCTCATGCGCTTCGTCGAATGCCGCCCCAAACGAAATCACACCAGCGATCACGGCGAAAAAGAGGATTGCCGCCGATAGCCACAGGCTCAAGCGCAGGCGGATGGAGTCGCTCAATCGCCTCTTAAGACCATCCATCCCGCCCCCCTGACATTCTTGATCGTGCTCGCCCCGAGCTTTTTGCGAAGCGAGTGAATGAGAAACTCGATCGCATTGCTCTCGACTTCCTCACCCCAACCGTAGATGCGGTCCTCCAGGTCACCTCGAGAAAGGATCGCTCCGGGCCGGGTCAGCAACGCTTGTAGCAACGCAAACTCTCGGTTCGATAGCTGTACCGGTGACCCGCCCGAGGTCCGAGCTTCGCGTGTGCCGGGATCGAGCGTGACGATGCCGTTCGTCATGACCGGTGCCGCCTGTCCGGACTGGCGCCGCATGACGGCTCTTATGCGCGCCAGCAGTTCAGCCATCTCGAAGGGCTTGAGAATGTAGTCGTCCGCACCGGCGTCCAAGCCCTTCAGTCGTTCCGGCAACGCATCGCGGGCGGTGACAATGATGATCGGAACACGTTGCCCTTTTGCTCTCAAGGTTTGCAAGACGCTATGACCGTCTTTGCGAGGCAGCCCCAGATCGAGCAGCACCAGATCGTAGTGCTGGCAATCCGAAGCCGCTAAGGCAGCTTGACCGTCAGTGACCCAATCTACCGCGAATGTCGCATCCTTGAGTGAGTCGCGCACGACGCGGCCCACCATCGGATCGTCTTCTACGAGAAGGATTCGCATGTCATGCCCTCTGATGGGACGGTTCAGTGCGCTTTCGCCGCAGCGCGCTGCCTGAAGAGCAGCAGGCTGGTCAGAATGAATGCCAGCAACGCGAACGATGCAGAGTATCGACTCAGCGCAAGACCGCCGGCACTCACGGGTTTGTCTAGGAAGTCTCCCACGACGGCACCCAGTGGGCGGGTCAAAATAAATGCGGCCCAGAAAAGAAATGTGCGCGATGTGCGGGTCCACAAATACGCTGCAACCAGAATCAGCAGGAGCGCGCCGAACACCACCGCCGCCCCCGTATAGCCGAGCCCTGCCGTATCTGCGGTCCAGTCGCCTAGGGCGGTGCCAAGCGTTTGGGAAAACATGATCGTAACCCAATAGAACACTTCCGCTTTGGGCGAGTTGACGGTGTGGACGGAGACCGAGCCCATCGTCCGGTACCAGATCCAGAGCGAGCCGAGCAGCAAGGCGAGCAGAATTGAAGAGCCCCCGGCATAACCGATACCCAGCGATCTGTCGGCAAAGTCTGCGAGCGTGGTGCCCACCGTTGTCGTCGCGATAATGGTCGCCCAGTACAGCATTGGCGAGAACTGCTTGGCACGGATCTGTGCCGTGACAGCGATGGCGAAGATCACCGCAAATATTGCTGTGCCGACAAGGTAACCGAGGTTCATCGACATCGATACCGCGTCGCCCCCCGTCTCACCAAGTGTCGTCGCAGCGATCTTGATCACCCAAAACAGCAGCGTGACCTCGGGCACCTTGCTTAGCGATTTCTGTACGGTTTCGGTCATGGTCAGAAATATCGATCAATAAATTAGGTTTGCTGACGTGCGGTTGCCCGCTCGGAAATCGAGAGGTAGAGCACCAGCACTACGATGGCCACCACGAATCCAGCACTTGTGCCGACCACACCAAGCCCAAGGCCCCCATTGGACGAGGGTTGCGAGAGGAGATCGCCGCATGAGGCGCCGAACGGACGAGTCAGCACGTAGGCGACCCAGAACGTCGTGACGGCACTGCGATGGAACACAAAACGCGCAATCGCCGCAAGTCCAATCAGAGCACCGAACACCAAGGAGGAGTTTGCGTACCCCAGATTCAGGCCCTCGGCCACCCAATCGCCGGCTGCCGTGCCCAAGGCGAAAGTCAGCAGAATAGCCGTCCAGTAGAAGAGTTCTCGCTTGATCGTGTCAATCGAATGAATCGACAAGGTGCGCTCCTTGGCGTACCAGATGCCGAACGTGAGGAGCAACGCTACGGAGAAGGCGAGCGTGGATGCCGCCAGGGGTACGCCCAGGTTGTCGCTCAGGTTATCGGTGACCAATGTTCCGAAAACACTCACGAAGACGACGGTACTCCAGTAGCGCCACGGAATGTACCGCCGCGCCGACACCTGCAAGCCCAAAAATACGGCCAGAAGCACGCCCATCACGGCAGACGTTCCTGTCAGCCCGAACCCCAGGTTGACGTTCAGGAAGTCGGCCGCCGTCTCGCCGACGGTGGTGGACATCATCTTGATGAGCCAAAACGTCAAGGTGACTTCCGGCACCTTGTTCAACCACTCTGGACTTGCCTGACTGACACGATTCATGATTGCCTCCGATTTCACTCGATAACGGGCGAATTTTCCGACAGCAGGCTTAGGGCACACTTAGGTATGCCAGCGTCGTATCCTTACGGCTTCACCCAACCACGCTCGATCAATCGTGCAAACAACTTCCGGTGTACGCACAGGGCCACACGATACGCCGGGACTACCAGCCACAGCATTTGCCGCGTCACTAACCAGGCGGAAACAGCTGCGACGACCGCTGCACCCACCATATCCATCGGAAAATGCACGCCGAGAAAAATGCGCGCCCACGCGACTAACAGTCCGAGTAGCGCGGCGCTAACTCCCACCACCCGCGTACGCTGCTCCAAGACGAGCGCGAAGGCAACCGACCAGATCAATGTGAGGTGGTCGCTTGGGAACGAGCTATCGGGTGCGTGCGTCAGATAGGTGTGCCCAATTCCCATCACAAACGGTCGCGGGTGTTGCCACATCCAGCCTATCGCCTGGTTCATCGCCAGTCCGACGACGCCCGCAACTGCGGCGCCAACCAATGCTCGGCGTTGTGGTTCGTCGGCGCGCAGCCACGCCGCTACCATCGCGATCGGGACGGCAAGTATTAGGTACTGAGCCAAGAATATTGCTATCGCAAGCACGGGCGACGACGGCAAAGCGTGCGCGTTCAGCATTAAAAATAGCGTAGTGTTAATGGATTCCATATCGCTCGTCTGAAGTTCTCGCTCGCATTACCGTTACGTCGCTATGCTGCGCCATCGGCAGCTCAATCGTCCTTGTCCTGCGTCGATGAGATGACCGCCCCAGTATCCGCATTCACCTTCACGTCGAACACCTTGCCGCCACCCACCACCTCGACTTTGTAGAGGTTGCCCTGCTTTTCCTGATCGAATTCGGCTTGTGAGGCCTTACCGCTGACGTGTTTCTCCGCGATGCCCACGGCTTGTGTCAGCGAGATCTTGGCGCTGGCGGCCGCCATGGCATCGTTCTCTGAGCGCTGGCCGGCATACGCGAGCGTGCCAAGTGTCGCAAGGGTGACAGCTGCAAGGGAAAGTTTGGCAAATCGGTACATGATTGAGTTCTCCGAAAAAATGCGCGACCTTTCGCGCAAGAACAAGCGTATGCGCCGACACTTAGCGGGGCATTAGCGGGTTCAGATCAGCAATCGAAAAGTCGGTCAATCTCGCCCTTATTCGTTTGGTCTTCGGCGCGATGGCGTGAGAAGGCAACGCAAAAGCCATCTCGCCCCCACATGCGTGATGGCATGTGGGGGCGAGGCAGAGTTAGCGTGTTGTCGACGAGCGGCGCAGAGCTGCCGCTGTAGTGTGGCTAACGGAACGTACCGGGTTCGGGTTGATTCTGTAGGGGGAGCATCTTGTGCAAGGTGCCGTCGCGCAATACCCAGTGATGGTAAAGGGCTGCGCAGACGTGCAACGCCACGGCGCCGAGCAACACGTAGGCAAGCAGGGAATGCACGTCGCCCATGGCATGGCCGAACGACGACCCTGGTGCGGACAATGCAGGCAAAGGTACGATACCCATTAGCTTGACGGGGAAGCTACGTGCCGACGCATTTATCCAACCTAAGATGGGCACGAGGACCAAGAGCGTATATAGCCCCTTGTGCGCAATAGCGGCGAGCGTGTGAAATATCGACTTCATACTTCTTGCAGGCGCGGTGCGGCGACGCGCCCATACTAACCGGATGGCCGTAAGCCCAAGAATCGTCACGCCAAGCGAGAGATGCCACGCGACGAGCCCGATGGCGGGCGTTTGTCGCGTGATATCGGGCATCGCCCAAGCCACAACAAATTGTGCGCCTAGCAGTGCCGCAGTGAGCCAGTGCATATGGCGGGACGCAGCGTCGTAGCGGGTAATGACCTGTTTCATGGGAGCCTCTTATACACAGATTAAACATCATCTGGCGGGCGGTACGGCTAAGCGCCGTGGCCCATGAGCGAATTCTGAGGCACGACACTTAGCAAAGACTTAGCGACTGCTTGGCTACCGGGCTTGTTTTCGGCGCGCGGTAGGCTGAGCCACCATGTTGGTTACGGGTTTTCATAGAGCCGCTGGATCGTCGCCTCGCCCGCCACCTGCATTTTCGGCGTCCAAGCGGCGTGCTTGCGAGCCGCGACAGGGACTACCGGATAAGCGTTTCCGGGCTGGGTGAGCAGGCCGTGGCGCTCCGCTTGAAGCAGACGATGATCAACGGATCGTCTTGTGACGTGCATATTCCGCTCATGGCTCATCGCCGTCTTGGGATAGACAGTGTCGCCTTGTTGCAAAAGCCCATGCTTTTCGGCACTGACGAGTTGTCGATACACTTGCGCACGCGTGAGCGAGTCAGAACTCGCAATGCTGGGTGCGGCAGAATGGCTTGTCGCCGCTTGGGCGCTAGTTTGCACGGCGCCGATCAAGCCCAACACGGCAACCAGTGCAGCAACATATGAATGCTTCATGATTGAACTCCTAAGGTTGACGATCAATATGAAGGTGCGATCACAAGCGCGTCGCAGAACCTTCAATTTCATCGTAGGCGTGAAGCCTTAGCAGACCCTTAGCGCGAAGCATGCGTTGGTACGCCCTCGGCATGGCGAATCCCTCGGTGCGATCAGGCTCCTGGCGGACTGATGACTTCTCAGGAAGCCACTGCGCAAACGGACATGGAGGAGGTGTCTGATCATTCTCGCAATTCTAGAGACACCCGTTGGCACACAGTGACGTGGCTATAAGAACATGATCACAGCGCGGGCAATCGCAGCGAGTGCGACCAGCACGAGCGCAGGACAAATCGCAGCGGCGAAGAGGACGGCAATCATGTGTCCCGGACGGACGCGCCACGGGCTACCTGTTGCCATGCGCCAGCGGATACCTTCCGGGTCATATCCGGCAGCGCGCAACAATTCGTCAGAGCGCATCGGCCACGCATATTCCGCGCTCGGAAATCCCGGCACTGGCCGCCCCGCAGCAGAGTCCATGTTGACGAAAAGTTAGGTGATTCCGATCCCTGCCCAACCTATGCCCACGCTCCGCGCAGGCGAGGGATACGATGTTTGGTGTGGGCGCAATTGGGATACTACGCCGCCGCGGGCAGCGTCTGGCGCTCTGAGAGTTCAATCAGCCCCACCTTGGCTTAACCGCCGCTCGCATGTCCTTCGGTGCTGGCTCGTCGGTTGAGGTGCAATAAGCCTAGAATGCACCTCGTAATGATCGATGCAATCCATCGAGGCGGTAAGCTACTCCATGCAGTTCCAATGCCGCTGCCCATACGCATGAGCCGATGGAACACACCCACCGTCACTCTCACGACGAACACCATCAGCACGAACACGATTTTGACTGGGACGGGAGCGCGCCCCATACGCATTCCCACCGCCACGCCCAAATTTCGCATACGCACGCTCATTACCCCGATGTTCATCATCGGCATGTTCACTGACGCCTGACGATAATGCCGAGCATGCGATGACCGCACTACCCAAGAGGGCAAAAGCTGGCGAGTCGGCGTTAGACAAGCTCGGTCCTTGCACACTCGGGCAAGCTCAGTCGCCACCACCGCCGGGCGGCCGCAGTGCCGCCAACGGCTGGAGGTCCGCAAGGATGGCACGCAATACTTTAATGTTGTCCTCCAGTTCCTCAAGTATGTCCTCGGTTTGGTCTACCAGCATTGCTTTGGTCGTTGCTACCGTCAGACATGCACCATTGAAAACGGTGTGCGCCATGCCGTGAAGGTCTAGTAGATCGTCGCGCAGCCCTTCCGGCGGGCACAACCGTGCACGCAGGGCGTCGAGTTGGTCGACGGCGCGCAAAATGGTGCCAGTGTCGAAGTTCTCGGCTAGATCGAGTAGTGCGACCGCGTCCACTGCGCCGTACGCCGTCTGCTTCACCATGGGACGCTCCTTCATGTTTGAGACGGCCGAGCCGAGGACCGAGCACTCCCGCCGAATAGACTGTCGCTGATCCATGATTCCGGCGGCTTGTTCAAATGCAGTTGGTAGTCGCCAAAGCGCTTGACGTTACTCGTCAGGTAGGGACTCAGGAAGCCTATGTCATCAGCATTGACCCGAGTACCCTCGTTGGCCATCTCGCGTAGCACCCGCATCATGTCGACGGTGTTTTGCAGGATCACGGACGATGCAATCAAGTCGTTGTAGCGCAAACGCTTTTGCTGCTCGTCAGGATCGTTCTCCGCAATCACATCACCGCCAAATGAGAACCATTTGGCAAACCCATTGTATGACTCAATCTTGTTTGTCGTAGCGGTGACTTCTTGGCGCAGCTCGCGGCTGCCAATCCATTCAAGCAGGAAGACAGTGCGTACGACCTTGCCCAGCTCTTGCGCGGCGAGAAAGAGCCGGTTCTTGCGACTGTACGAGCCCAGTTTGCGCAGTAACAGCGGTGACGATATGGTGCCGGCTTGAATCGACAGGGCCACCTGCATCAGGTCTTGCCAATGCGAGGCGATCAGCTCCCAGTTCACGGGATCGCCAAATAGGCGGTCGATATGGCGGTAAGTGGTGTCGGCGTCGGGTCGGGAAAAGCTGAGATCGTGCCAGTTTCGAATGCGTGGCATCAGTTTAATGCCTAGCAAATGCGTGAAGGCAAATACGGCGGCCGACTGGCCTTGCGTGTCCGAGTGCACCGTATCCGCCTCGACTGAAAGTCCGGCCTTAAGTAGGCCTTCGATCACATAGATGGCCTCCCACACGCCAGGTGGGATGAAATGGCGAAAGACCGCGATGTAGTTGTCGGCCACATGCCGGTACGCGACTGCGCCCATCTTGCGGTATCGGAAGTGATAACCGGCCAGCAGGTTATCGTCGTAAAAATCGTATTGCGTGCCGTCGGCCGCAACGGTTTTTCCGTCCCCCCAATGTTTGGGTAAATCCAGTCGAAGATATAGCTCGATCAGCTCGCGCTGCGCCGTCTCGAGCTTCTCCAGGCTCATGTGGCGGCGATTGACGAAAGACAGCATGTGCGGAGAGACTCCCCCAGCGATGTGCCGAGCCGCTTGGGTCGGGCCCAAGTTGCAACCCATCGCGAAGATGGCCAGCAAATAGCGCTCGGCCGCACGTTTAAGCTTAGGATCGCTGCCGGAGAGCGGACCGAAGTGGCGGGTGAAGTGCGTCCAATGCTCGATATTGGTGAGAATGTCCAAGATGTGCCGAGTCGGCATGCGTTGGAGCAACGCCTGTTGCAACGTGATGACGCTCCCAGGAATGTCGCGTGCCACGGTGCGCTTAAGCACAGGCTCGCCGCTTTGGCCAATCGTCACATGCTCGCGCTGATGGGGAAACGTCTGGTCGAGCGTGAGTGCCGTCTGTGATAACCATTGCCGGAGTTGCGCAACAAACTCCGTGGCGCTGCTGGGTATGCCGACTTTGGCACAGTAGTCAGGCAGGCGTCGTTCGCACTCCCGCCAGGGCAGCAAGTGCGTCCGGTAATCGGCGAACCCCTCAGAGCCGACCACACATAAATCGCCCGAGCGCAGTTCGTTCGCCATATAGGAAAACACGCAAACTTCGAGGTAACGACGATTTGTAGGAGGGCCTTCATGATGCGGTCTGCGTACCAATTTTCGCCAGCGTTCCGAGGCGAAACTCAGGTCGACCTCCGCATCGATCCATTCTCGGTGCAACGACTCGTTCTCGAGCATGATCTGCAATGCGCGCACGAGTGAGCGATCCTGTGTGGTCGAATCTAGTTCGAGTGCCTGCGCAAGGCGTAGCAACATGGACCTGTGGGCACGGAAGTGCTTCCAAAGCAGTGGTAAGTGATTTCCACCGCTAAACGCGCGCACCGCCGCGCAACTCTCGCGCAGCGGCTCCAGGTCTCCCTCGGGTGCAAGAAACCTGCGGATCTGCTGTCCGATCTCCACGTCGCTCGGGGCATCTGTCAGGATATCGACTACGCCGTCAAGGAGGCCAACTAAAGCTTCCATTTGACCACGCTGTCGAGCCTGAATATCGGCGAGTTCTTCACGCGCACGCTTGTGGATGGTGCCTATGCGTCGGATGAACATCTCCGCCAGGTCGTCACGTGTGCGCACGCGCATGCGATCGATCAAGGCCAGCATCAGCGTGTAACGCTTCTCAGGTCTCGTTTCCTTGAGGTTAGCGGCGTCGAGCTGCATGGCTTGGTTGGCCAGCGAACGCAATTTGGTCGCGGGGATACCAGATAGGGGGCGCGAGAAGTCTCCCAGTCCTTCCAACCAGCTCAGATGATCAAGCAGGATTTCGAGATGTTTGCGCGATGGCCGCTGCGCATTGCGCTTGATGCCGTGGTAGGCGCTCTGGCGACGAGTGAAGTCACGGGACAACAGCCGATCTAGGCGTGTTTTGTCCTCCGGCGCCAATCGGCGCGCCACGCGCCGGAACAACGTGGTCTGTGTCGTGGCGTGAACCTGCTCGGCGATCTTATTGAGTGTGGAGAAAGCTGGCAGCTCAATGTGGCGCGCAATCAACTCATCGATGGTCGCATTGATGATGTCGACTTGCTGATCCATGATTGCCGCGGCTTCGTGTGCTGCACGAATGGCAATCTCTTCGGCCTCGGCGCCATAGTACGGCGTCACGCCGAGGTATTTTCGAACGGTGTCGAAGTGCCGATAAAGCGTTGTCGAACCTTTCGATTCAAGGAGTACATCTGTCTCAATTCCGGCAGCCGAACGCACATGCGCGACAATTTCTTCAGGGAGAGCTTCCGGCGGAGGAAAGTAATGGAGTTGCCCGAAGACTTTGAGAAACACAAGTAGTCGCAGCCGCCCGGCTGGAGATCGCCCCGAGCGACGCACCCACTCAAGTTCTTCCACAGTCGGCGTGTAGAAGGCCTTCAATTCCCCGTTAGATAGGGTTTTGGGTAGCCGCGGGTAAGCCGTGCGTTCAAGAGTGGCCATATCGGATATCCATGATCGCCCAACGGCCGGTCAGTCTATCCGAAGACAGTACGAGAAAATATTACGCTCAACTGAGGAGAAGCCGCATAAAAACAAAGGTCAATATAACTTTTGGTGTTATGTGCGAATTTCGCCGTTATCTTGGCATGCCCCCCACTCCATCGCCAAACACTCATCACGGAATTTTCCGTTGAAGCTTTCGTTGGTGCCGTTCTGCCAAGGCTTGCCCGGATCAATCAACGCTGTCTCGATCTGCTCCTGGACCGCCCATTTCAACAGCGCCGTGCTGACAAATTCCGGCCCATTGTCCGACCGAAGATAACGGGGCGCTCCGTGCACGCTGATCAACCGACTTAGCACTTCAATGACTCGGCGTGAGCGAATCGATCCCGCCACATCGATCGCCAGGCATTCCCGCGTATATTCGTCGACCACGGTCAGACATTTGACTTGCTGCCCGTTTGCGCAGGCGTCGAATACGAAGTCGTAGCACCACACCGAGTTACGAGCCGCTGGCGCATGAGGTCTCGGACGGCTGCCGGCAACCCGGCGCCTACGTCGCTTCCTCGGCACTTGCAGGCCCGCCCGGGCCCAGAGCGAGGCACATCGGTCGCGGCCGACAACGATGCCTTCGCGCTCCAGCAACACGCGGATGCGACGAGAGCCGAAGCGCGGGTGATGTCCCGACAACGTTCTCATAGCCTCGATCACCGGTGCATTCTTGCTTGGCATCTTCAATGCATAGCTCAAGCTCGAACGGCTGACCTGCATCAGCGCACACGCTCGCCTTTGACTCAAACCCCGCGCCATCGCGAACCGGGCTTGTTCACAGCGAACCTGTGCGCTCACCACTTTTTTGCGCCGATCTCCCTCATGACCTCAATCTCAAGATCGCGCTCGGCCACCATTTTCTTTAACCGCGCGTTCTCGGCCTCAAGCGTCTTGAGTCGTTTGACGTCATCGCTGACCATCTCGCCGAACCGTTTGCGCCAAGCGTATATCGACGCTTCGCTCACGCCATTGCGCTTGGCCACCTCGGGGATCGTATCTCGATCCGCCTCGCGCAGAATTCGCACAATCTGTTCGTCACTGTACCGGCTCTTCTTCATACCAACTCCTCGTCTGAGCTGAGGAGCCATTATCTCTAGATTTGATTGGTACGAAATTTTCAGGGCAGGTCAGTACCTAATTCATGTGTTGCCTACAGCATTCCCTTGAATGTTTTGCGAATTCTTGATGAATAGCCCGAAATGCCGTTGCGCGGCCTAACATGGCTAAGTTGTTGCGCTCAGAACGGGCGTTGTACGCAACATCTGCTTGAGTCACCTCTGCTGATTTCGTGCATGACGTTGCGTACGTGGGGGCATCGGAACTTGCGGCTGACCTGTGCTGATTCGAGTGCGATGACCCAGGGAAGTCTTGCCTTCAGCGTCACGCATCCATAGACGTCAAGTTGGAGCGTGCTGTGAGAGGGCCGTCGATCATCTGCGGGTGACGGCCGCTGAGGGCGGCAGGTCAGCGGAATCTTCAGTACCGCCTATTGTTGTATAACCATCGAGGAGGCATTTTGAGCAGGCGCTTTAGTCATTGTGAGTCATTCAGGAATCTTCGTCGGATAATTCAGCTTCACCGAACGAATAACTGCCGGTGAGCTTCATGCCGTCCCACACATAGAGACCATGGAACGACCTGCGCGCATTGATGCGATAGTTTGGCTCACCTTCAGCATCAACCTTTTCACCTTGGATGATCCAACAGACGGCTAAGCCATGGGATTGCAGGACTGCCTGCAAACACTCTTGTCTGACTAGGAACGAAGACGGGCCAGACGCATTCGCCGCAGGATCAAATGCCAAGACGGTGCCCGTTTTGTTCACATAAGTTGCTGAGACTCCGCTCCACTCGGCGTTCAGTAACTTAAGCATTTTTTCGGTGGGCACGCGCAGCGAGATCGTTTCCGACATCACGGAGCAGTCTAATCCTCCCCGCTCTCGACCATATCCTTGGGAGACGGCAATGGTAGCGATTTCACCAGGATCGACAGCGCCTGCCCATCCTAAGTGCGAGTAGTACGGGTCATCAAAAAATTCTGATGCCTCCGCCCACCCGATTTCACCAAGGAATATCTCGTGGAGATCGCCTTCATGTATTCCCCGGTCAAGGATCTTGCGAGCGGTTTCCTTTCTCTTCAGGCGACTGACGTCTTCGCGACTCACTAAAGCGCCATCAACGTGCATCCATATCTCGCGGCGACCATCCTCGAACGCGTTCTCGCTTGACGTCGGCATGATCCACTTGATGTCTGTGTGAAGATTTACCCAGTTGCTCTGGGACGTCTCGTCGCTGCAGAACAAAACGCTCCCGGGTTGAGGCACGTCGTCAGTAATATAAGACCACTCGGCGGCAGCAATGTCACCGTGCCATTCACGCACGCCTGCCTGCGCCCAGAACGCGGCTGCCGGGGCTGGCCTATCATCGTCATGGACCGGAGCTTGCATAACGTTCGACGGATCAATGTCGCGGACTCTATCCTGCCAACTGCCTCGGTAGGATGCCCCAACTTCTTTTGATGTCGTCTCAGAGATGTATTGGTAGTGATCGGCCATGAACGCAAGCATCTCGTGATATGCGATCCACTGGTATTTCTTGCCAATACGCTCTGGTTTGTCAGCACGACGATCGCCTGTGCGTACGTTTTGATCAAACTGTCCGAAGCGTTCTGAGGTCCAGCCTAGGCTGAAAACGCGCCCCACGATATAACGCTGTACTAACGTCAGATCGAACTTCGGCGGGAGTCGCATCGAAGAGTTGTTGGTGATTTCCTCCATGAGAGGCGATACAATTGCGCCTCTTTTTTTTCCTAAACTGTTAAGAAGCAGGCTTCGAGCAAAGTTCAGTATTTGCTCCGCCTCGCTTGGCGAATTCGCGGTCTCACTCTCCTGCTTATCCGTCGTTGCGCGGTGCGTCGTCAAGCGATAGCCGAGTTTCTCTCGGTTGACGGCGTTCACAGCACTCCGGAACAGCTCCCATGCTTTGCGTTCGAAATCGGAGAATTTCGACGTGGCGTGTTCAATTCGCAGATTGAGCGACATCCATTTTGGCTCATCCAACCGCAGCGAAAGCCAATTGGTTGATCCCGAGTTGGTGCCGATCACATAGCGGCCGAAGTCGTCGTCCATGACGGACGTTCGGATGCGACGTTGACCCCAAGAGATGGTCTCCGATGTGTCCGCGGTCCACCGAGGAACAATAGCGTCGATATCGTTTTCTGTCGGGATCTTGGGCCAATCGCTGGCGTACGGCGGATCAATATTGGACCACGAGGCGCAACTCGGCTCGCTTCGCAAGTACGCAGCTCTTCTGATGGTGCCCTGAGCGTACTCTCGGAATAGCAGGTGCGGCCTGGGCCTGCCGTCTCCAAATACCTTGGCATGGATCTGATCCGCGATGGTTCCGACGCTTGCGGCATCCAGGGTCCTCATCGCCGCGCCGTATACGGCCGCCAGAGTGCGTTCGGCGACGTAGGCATCGTCGACTTCACAGAAGCGCCCAATCAAGTGTTCTATGACACGTGGGCGCCAAGTGAGAACTCGGACCAACGCCTTGGTGGAATGGTCACGAAGGAATCGGTTCGACGAGGGCAGCAGCCAAGCGATCATGCTTCCTGTGAGCATGGCGCATTCATCGGTGATCTCGGTGTGCGGCCACAATCGAGTCGCCCACTGGATGAGGCGATCGACCGCACTCTGACGCGCCCACAGGCCGTTCAGCCCAATCGTCCACCAGGCGTCTCGCTCGGCCATGGTGTTCTCGCGAAGCAGACCGTCCGTGAAGTCGGCATTCAACGGATGCTCGGGAATGGTCGCCAGCGTGACGAGCGTGTCGATGATGTCCTCGGTATGTGACTCCTTTAGGGTTCGCAGATAAGCGACAGCATGGGGCGTGACGGACGCAGGATCTCGCCACACAATACTGTTTAAGAAAACGCGTGGGGTGAAATACTCTTCGGCGAGCGTCGGCATGAGGGTTATCAGTTCCCGGCCGGTACGCTCCGCGACGAGGATGTGAAGTGCTTCATGGAAGCCAGGGCGGCGCCATGTACTATGAAGCGTATCGAAATCCAGCGGGCCTCCAGGCTTAAAAGTCGTCGTCGGATCGCTTGCATCTAGATGGAGATCGAGGAGACTTTCTACGCAGAGATAGTCAGACAGTCGTTCGTAGGCGATTTGGACAACCGTCACGAATCCATTTTCTGCGTCCGACCACGTCCATTCTTCGATTAGCAACCCTTCGCCGAATAGCTTGGCCAGCAGTGAACGAGAATAATCGCGGCCCGGTAAATGCGAGTTGACAATGGTCTCAGCGTCAGCATGACTTAGCCATGTGCGGCAATTCTGCACCATGCACTTGGCGACATCCTTTAGAGCAGCGGAAATGGGATTACGACGGACATCATAGTCAAGGTCTCTGGCAGCTTTTTTGTTTACGCCTACGACATAATTGTCGAATGCTTTGACCACACCGTGGAAGCCTCGCGGCAATCGGGTCTGCCCGGACGCCTCGAGCCCTAAGCATAGCGTCTTAAGATACAGCGGGTTGCTGAACTCGGGGGCCAATAGCGGGGTCGAAGGCAAGTCGATACCGAAGTGCTCAAAAAACGCGCGGGTGGCATCAAACTCTATGCTCTCAAAACCACGGTGTTCCAGTTCGATGGCACCTTCCTTGGCACTCTCTGGCAGAAGATCCTCGGCGTAGGAGCTGCGCACTGAAATTATTGTGCAGACCCAAGGCGACGCATTGAGCCGCTCCAGGAAGGGTACCAAATGGGCTGGCCAGAGCTGTCGCCCAACCCCTTCGTTAATCGCGTCGATGACGACGAAGACTCTGCTATTGGCACGCTGAGCGACGACTTCTAATGCCTTGACGAGGTCGCTCGCACTCCAGTTGGCAAGATCAAGTTGCTGCAACGCCTGGATCCACGGGTCGGTGGTTTCTAGGAAACGCTGCCCCATGAGAACTACGGTCGGGCGGCCATTGGCAAGCCTTTGCTTCGCAAGGTCACACAGCAGGTGGGTTTTCCCGCTGCCCGCATTGCCGGTAAGAATAACAAGCTTGCTGGAGGCAACTGTCCGGAACTGGTCAACATGCGAAAGCACATCACTCAGATCTGAATACAGCTCACGAAGTACGTATAAGCGGTAGTCGTCAATTCGTTGCGTCGCGGCTCCGTTCCCGTCATTGTCCGGTCCAGCTTTCGCACCCTCGTGTTGGCGGCGAGCCTCCGCCATAAGGTCGCCGGTGCATCGAAGTGCTTCGCGAAGTGAATCTTGGAGGGCCTCCAATGGATTTGGGCATATTGGATCCTCGGAAAGGAGCCTGAACTCCTCCAACACGCGATTGCATTTCAACTCGGCAGCCTGAATTTTGCTGGTCAAGGTCGAGTTTGGATCGTCGGTCAAGTCAAATGAATGACTTCGCATCCGCTCACTTATGTGTCGTGCCTTTGCTCGGACGCCGTCGTAAAACTCGTGGGTGCGGCCGAGAGCGTCGAAATAACCGTTGATGGTTAGCTTGATGTTCAGCTCTGGTGTGTACCGCGGTCCAGCGGCCTTGTGCGCTTCCGACAGTCGGGCATGGAACCAAGCGTCATCAAGATACCGTGTGCCGAAGAAGAAGTGGGCTAGGCCGTCATGTTCTGGGGTGGCAAGAGCCGATATCAACTCATGACTGCCCTGCCAGATGAACTCGACGGACATGCCAGCCCGAGCAGCCCACCCTTGCCACTTCGCAACGCGCTCGTTCCAGTGCTGTCGTGCAGACTTAGAGCGTCCGGTTCGCCCATCGGGTAGATCCAATGGTACATAGACGACGAAGCGCGTCAGGTTTGGGTGCCCAGACAGCGCGGTCTTGACCGACTCATCCAGTTGTGCCCATTGGGAGCTTTTCATGGAGTCGAAATACTTCGATTGCCATGCCCACTCAGTGCCGTCAGCATGTACGGCATGCGCTTCCACGCCCGAGTCGGGTCGTCCTTTACGAATGAATTGAGATTCGTTTGGGCAGGATGCGCGAGCGAGCTGGGTACAGAGCTCTTCGAAGGCGTCCTGCTTCGAGCCATTGAGGGGGCGAATTGAAGCCCAGTCTAGATCAAGGGGGGGACGAGAATGCGCCATGCGTTCTTGAATGTGTTGTTGCAATGGGGGGCAGCCGCACCAAGAGTATTACGAAGCCGGGGGCGGGGCAACGCGGCACGACTGGCTTTGCAGCATCTTCTCCCTCACAATCGACTTCCGACTTGGGTTAGGCGTGTGCGCTTCCTATCGTTCCTGCGCTTTGGGGGGCGATGAACGCCCGCATACTGCGGAGCGATAGCTCATGTCGCAAGTACAAAGTGCATTCGATATCTCCAGTGCTCTTCGATTGAAGGTCCGGGACGCCCATCACGGACGTCCCACGTAGCGTGTATGTCAACGGTCATGCCGCAGAAAGCTCAGCGGGAGTCGCAATTCGAGATCAAGGAAAACCCCCGGGAGAGCCTCGATGTTGGGATTGAAGCGTGAGGGTTGAATTCCGGCGGATTTCCTGTTCCGGAGCCTGTTGCATACGTCATTGCGATATGCTCAGTTGGTACCGCATGGTCGCGCCGATTGCTCTTGCCGCCGCCGAGTATGGTGCTCACCATGTACCGAGAGAAGGCTTCACTAACCCAACAGAGGCTAAAGAATCCTCGGGCGATGTAGCGGCTATGGGAGGCCTTTTCCGAAACTTTAGAAAATGATCTCAGCGGGCATTTGTACGCGATCTGCCACGTTGCCTTATTCACATACGAATCCAACGCGCTCAGTTCTTACGACGTCGACACTGTCGCGGGCGACGGGTACCAAGATCGATCGATCCCCCCCAGAGTTGATGTCCATCAACCTCAAATATGACTTACTACCCACACCGCCCCAAACGGAACGGATGTCGCGACTAGCCCATTCTCCAGACCCCTCTAGTGGGCAGAACCGGATTGATATCTTGCTATGATTTGCCAGTTGAATCAAACGATCGTGAGTTGTTTGATTTACCACTACCAGATCTTTGGGCAATGACCGAACACCTAAATTGGCCATCGTGAAATTGAGCATGGCGGGTTTTACGGAAATCATTAGCACCAGTATGAGGGCTGCATAGATTGCTAGTCTCATTTTGGGCTTGTACCGGTTCGCGGCCTGCTCTGGCGTTGGGGCGGACGCCGTTTCCGAGACGTCGCTTTCCCGCTGAGATACACCAAAAATTGCGATTGTAAGAAATCCGCAGATCAAGAAAAAGCCGATGGTCTCCCGCGGACGCATGTCTTTTGCGCCGTCGATAAAGAACAGCCCCACGCTGAACGCGATGAAGACTAGGGGCGACGCCCCGAAGATGAGGAATCGATCCGAAATCCACCGATGCAGTTGCGTCCGTGGTTTTCCCTTCTTTGATGCTATGCGATTACTTATGAAATTGAATGTGCCCGCAACCCAAAGCATTGCGATAGCACCATAAAGTATTCCAACCAACGCTAACACCCCGAATCCGAAACTCACGTAGACCAGCAGGAACGCGTCCCCCAGCGAGAATCCGTCAGGCAAAAAACCTTCGGATGCGCAGTACAGAACAACGAGTGTCGCCCCGATTGCCAGAACCCCTTTCCAGGCAACCGCAATCAAAATTTGAACTGCCTCGATTACTTCTTTTCGCGAAAGCATGTCATCTCCGATTCCACGTCCACATTTCCAATTTCGGCAGAAATCGATAGTTCTTTATGGAGCAATGCCTACTTCAGGGAGCGTGTCGTGGTGAAATATGCCGTTGGAGACCTCGGGCATGCGATGTTACGGCGGTTTATCGATCGCTTCGTCCTCAAATCAATCCGTTGCTTTGGGGCGTCGAGTGGGTGAGAGGAGGCTTACAACGGACTTCACTTTCGCTAGGCCGATAAGTTCTGTGCTGTTAGAACGGGTGACCGATCGGAGGATATATCGCAGCAAACTCGCGGGAGGTGAGCTGCTTGATCTGGTGCGACGTGTAGTCTGCCGTGAAGTAGAGCGGCAACCCGACCGGCACAGGCGGAGCTGAAAGACAAAGCGGAACGAGATCGAACATGTGACCATACAGACGAGAAGCGAGCACGAGTGGGTTGTACCCGGCTGGCGCGCCTAGATCTGGTCCGAACAGCGCAAATACGTGACATGTGTCAGGGACCTTCGCGAACACGTTCGAAAGACTCTCAGCCGACCGCGGATACAGAGGCGGATCATTCCGAACGATAGAGCGTTTTATCTCGTCGAACTGGCGGTCCCTGACAAAGTCAGCACCTACCGCGAACGCCAGAAGGTTGATGCCGATCTTGGCTAGCACGCGCGGTTGGATCGAAATATCCATTGCCACGTTTGAAACGTGCACGATGGGGTTTTCGATATCGTTCGAGACCGTAGCAGAGACGTCAATTTGATGTGCCGCTTTTTTAAAGAAGGTCAGAGCTTGGTCGATGGGGTACCCGTCCGGAACCTTCATGGAAACCTGGCCCGAGCGGCGAGAGAACACGATTGGCAATCGTGCATTGGGTTCCTCGATCCGCGCGACTGTCGAAAGCCAAATGTATTTCTTGGGCCGTACATCGGTGTTTTGAGTCGAGGTTATGGTGTACGCCCCGGACCGACCGTCGTAAGTCCTAAGGACATAGCGCCCCGCACCAGACGTGGCCTTTTCGAGCACGATTGCAGTATCTAACAGGCATGAACGAAGCGCACCGAGAAATGTCGTGAGCTGTTGCTTGTCTCTTGCGTGAGTGTCGCAGGACGTATTCGTGGTCTGATGAATTTGGGCGAGAGTAACGGCTCGACCAAACTCGCCAAGTTCGGTCTCTAGCTGATTCCCCTCGCGTGTCACCATCAAAATTTGTTCCGCCTGCATGGTTGGCGAGCTGGCACCGGACGCGCGACGGCGTCCCGTTTTCTGTAGAAATTGGCGGGCAAGGGCTACTGGCGATGCTCTTAGCAGGGAGGCTTCGAGTGGGGAGAAGACTCTGCAGTTGCAATACTCGCACACGATTCCCTTCAACATGAATCTGCGATCGTCGCCACCTAACCCCGCGGGAATGACATGCTCGTCGCTGAAGGGGCCAGCGCTGCCGCAATAGATGCATGTAGTCATGGTCGGAGTCGGCCCCGCTGGGGTTGTGCCGTTTGGTCAGGGCTGGTCGGATGGGGGCGTCTAGGGCAGGAGGCTTGGATGGCGAGCGATCAGCTATTATCGTACTTCTAGTGAGCCGCCGTTGATAATTTCATCGATTTGGAGATTCGAGTGCCAGCGGAGATCAAGCGACTTCACGTCCAGCGCTTTCGAGGGATCCGAGAGTTGATCTGGCGTCCAGGAGCCCGCCTCAACGTACTGCTCGGTGGTGGTAACGTTGGAAAAACAACGCTCTTGGAGGCTGTCGGTCTGGACCGGCCAGCCTTTCGTAGACATCTTCGAGCCATAATTTATGGCAACCGAGGAGGTCAGTATGAGTGGCAAGCGGTATACGGATGAGTTCAAGATCGAGGCAGTTAAACAAGTGACCGAGCGCGGTCATTCGGTGAGGGATGTGGCACAGCGACTGGGCATCACGACACACAGTCTGTATGCGTGGAAGCTGAAGTTCGGCCAGCCCGATATCGTGCGGCAGACAGAGTTGGATCAAAGCGCCGAGGTTCGGCGACTGAAGGCCGAGCTTAAGCGCGTGACCGAGGAGCGCGACATTCTAAAAAAAGCCGCCGCGTACTTTGCAAAGGGGTAACGGCAAGGTACGCATTCATGCGATCCCATATCGGCGAGTTCTGTCTGAAGTCGATGTGCCGGATACTTGGCGTGCATCGCAGCGGCTATTACGTGTGGCAGCGTCAGGCGGTCAGCGCTCGCAAGCGCGAGGATGATCGATTGCTTGGTCTGATCAAGCACTCCTGGTTGGCCAGTGGTGGCGTCTATGGCTATCGCAAGATTACAGTGGATCTACGTGAGTCAGGCGAGACGTGCAGCCGTCACCGTGTCCATCGGCTCATGAAGGGCGAGGGTCTGCGGGCTGAGGTGGGCTACGGCAGCAAGCCACGTTATCGCGGCGGCCCCGTCGGCGTGGTTGCCAACGTGCTAAACCGCGAGTTCACACCGACTGCCCCGAACCGGGTCTGGGTGACGGACATCACGTACATCCGGACCTACGAAGGCTGGCTATATCTGGCGGCCGTGATGGACCTGTACTCACGCCAGATCGTCGGCTGGGCTGCGCGCTCGACGATGACCAGCGATCTGGTTTTACAAGCACTGTTGGCGGCGGTCTGGAAACGAAAGCCCGGACCCGGTGTCATGGTGCATTCGGATCAGGGCAGTCAGTTCACCAGCGATGACTGGCAGTCATTCCTGAAGGCGCACCACATGGTACCGAGCATGAGTCGTCGCGGTAATTGCCACGATAACGCTGTGGCCGAGAGCTTCTTCAGCGCCCTGAAAAAGGAGCGGATCAAACGACGTATCTACCCGAGTCGGGCAACCGCCACCTCGGACTTGTTCGATTACATCGAAATGTTTTATAACTCGGTTCGTCGGCATGGCTCCGCCGGCGATCTTTCACCGATTGAGTTTGAACGGCGCTACGCGCCAAACGGCTCGTGAGTGTCTATGAAACTCTGGCCGGTCCACCGACGGTACGAATTACCGCCAGATGTGAACTCGTAAGAAGCTGTACCTGAGCCTCGAGTTCCATTATTCGACGGTCCTTTTCTGCAAGCAACTTCGCCGTTGCAGCGTTTGTTCGATGGACGGTGGCTCCGCGCCAACGGCGGAGTTCGGACTGCCGTGCTTGATATTCAGCAATCAGCGTCCGCCGCGCTTCGTTGCGCGTCATCGATGACGCCGAGTTAATGGTGGGGTGGCAGCGTGCAGCAGCACGTGCAGTGATGTCTTCGTCATCTTCTAAAAGCCGCTCAAGCACGTCGCGAAGTTGTTCGTCTGCTGTTTTGGCTTCTGCTGCATTGTTATTCATCGAGGACTCCGGACGAGCGGGGCTTAGAGCGGTCCTGCCCGTCAGGGAAGGGATGGTGACCTGTCGGTGTGTCGAGCAATTTCCGAACAGCGTTTAGCCGGGATTCGGCATGCTGAAGCTGATTCGCCCTCCCAACGCTCTTTGACGGTCTAGCGCGGATCGCATCAAGGGCCGCTTGAAGCTTATGATCTAAGCCAATCAGGTTCTGCCGGTGTTCCGGAAGCCCTGTCGCTGATAAGTGGCGGCAATCGTTGAAACACTCAAGGTGATTGGGGCAGGGGTCTACCGTGAACGAGTTCATGCAGTAGCCGTAAGGCGTCGCGTGAAATCCATCGGCTTCGATTTTCAGGTAGTCGAACGCGGCGGCATCTCCTTCGGACGCCTGGAGGCGGCGGAACGAGTCCACAATCGGCCCACGAATCTTATCGGACGCAATAAGGCGCGCCACGGTGGCCGTCTTTTCGCCTAAGCGGAATTCAATGTCTTCCGGGATCTCAATTTGATCGAGGTCCTCTGCGAGACTGCGATGGTCGTACTCATAGCTCTGTGCAACGCTTTTGCGGTTGTAGCGCTTCGAGATGATGGTGTCTGCAACGCCAAGGCGGAACAGTTCAGTATTTTGCAGGTGACGCAAGGAATGGGAGGTGAGCTTCAGCGCCCGATCGTTAGCTGTTTCACCGTACTTTTCGAACAGGTTGGGGGTGCTCGGATGATGGTCGAGTGCGTGCTGGATGAGCATTGAGTCGGGTCGATTTACGCCCAAATATCTTGATATGTCACAGATACCTTCATTTCGCTCTTCGGCCACTGATCGCTTTGGATGCAAAAACATGAACTCCCAGGGTTGCAAAGTCCCATACTCAATGGGAAATGCGGACGTGTCGGATAGCTTTGTCGGGGTGTGCAAGCGAAGGTGTGCCTCAAGCTCACCGACATGCAAATAGACTTGGGGCCAGCTCATACGGGTGCCAACGGAGATGGGGGAGCCATCCGCATATCGAAATCGCATGGCGGTTTTGCCGCTGCTCATCAATGCCTTCAATCGATTGCCGAATATGTACAAGGCCATATTCAATCGAGTGTCGATTGGAGCTGCAAGCTGGTCGGCATGGATTTCATCGAATACTGCCGGATCGAACGCACATCTATAGCGCTCGAAATATGGCGCTTGTTCGACGTCTAGGAAGAACGGATTTCCAGTCAAGTGGGGATACAACTCCCGGACAGGAACGAGGTCGTTGAGACCGTACCATGGGAGAACTCGCCCCGTCTCGCATTGCAGACGTAGCGTGTGCCTGAGCGGGGCTGTCATTGCGCGGACGCGTTCCAACGTCTGTCTGAGTGTCGTCTCAAACATGGCGGGGACGGGCTGAAGTCGTTCAATAAGCAGTCGGCTGTCCGAGTGTTCATCATGTTGCTTTTCCGCGAAGTGCCGGAGGAACATTGCTTTTGAGATTCCACCGGCCTCTGCGGCAGGTCTGCCGTTTCTGTCGAAATAGTCCCGCTCCTTAAGGCAATCTGCAGGTAGCAACGCCACCTCGGAGATCCGCATGCCAGACACGATCATGGTCTGCAAGGCAGCGAACCGTAGGGCATCCACGAACGTTTGAGGCTTTTCCGTCGTGACGATGCGAACAAGTTCCCAGAACGCTCGCTTTTCGGGCAGGCGCTCAGCCCGTTTTCTTTCAGTTAGGTCGTCGCGCAACTGGGCTTCGGACCATGTGTGACGTGCGATTTTTGACGGACCAGTGATGAGTCGCTTTTCACCCAACAGCGCGTAGATAGGACCCACTTGTAGCAAGTGATGCGTGTCAAACAACGTGCGCGCGAGCCCGACAATCCGGTCGCTCAATTGTCCACTCTTTTGGATTTCGCTCGCGACTGCCATCGCAGATCGGAAATCGTCCACAGTGAGGGCCCAAGGCGCAGCCGTCGTACATGTTGCGAGCACGCGCAGCGGGCGAGCGACTTGCTGCGCGATGTGAGGCGCGGTGTTTCGCTTGAAGAATAGCTGTTCGGCAACTGCTGCCTTGATAAGGTTCTGCCAGGCGATAGATAGCGGACGAAACTCAGCTTTCAGCTCTTCCGAGCGACCAAATTTCTCGGCATAGATGGCCAGCGCCTTTGGCTCAACGGAAAAATCGCGCAGGTAGAAGGCGGGAGGCGGGACCTCGCCTGCCATTAGGGATAGCGACCAGCCAATTCCATTTGTTGCCTTCCCGCGGTCATCCAACTTGAAGTCCCAGTTGATCCCTTTTTCTAGGATCAATCGTTTCCCAAGAGCAACATATGCCTCAAACTGCGGGGTCATTTGTCATCCTCAGAAAGCTCGTCGATGACCACTTGGACATCGCTAATGGTCCTCCGCAGTTGAAGGTACGCCGGCGAGTTGACGTCACCCTTCGAGCTCTTCTCAAAAAACACCACGATCTCTCGCATTGAGGCCAAGACACTCTCGTGCGTCGTCCTGTCATACAGGGGCAGAAACTTCTGGCAGCCGTAACACGCCATGACGGGATTGAATCTGCATGTTGGTTGCCCACTGCTGCATCCGCCGATCCCGGCGATCGGGATTCCGTGAGGTACGGCAGCGATCTGTTGCTCTTCCTTGAGCTGCGCCAGTTCGTCCGCCGAGATAAAGCGATCATGCGCAATGCGCGCGACGCGCTGATAGACATCGGACACGCCTAATGCTCGGTTGACCCGTTCGGCGTGTGTGGGCGACACATCGTAGTAAATCAGACCGGTATCTGTACGGCTGTGTCCCATGAATTCGGCGAGTTCCTCGTGATTGGCTCCGGCATCGACGAGACGTTGCGCCGCACTATGGCGCAAGTCAGTTGCGGTTCCTACTGATTCGACTCCCAAAAGCTCTGCCGTGAGTTTGGACAGGCGAAGGCCGACCTCCCGGGCGGAATCAACGTCGAATAAACGATCAGCGGCTGTCGCTCCTTTCCGACGAGTCCGCTTCTCGTGGAGGGCCCGTATGATGACTCCCCACTCGCGCTTCACACGTCTCGTAAGCGGATGTCGAGCAGTTACGGAGCGTTGCTTGGCCATGTGGAACGTGATATGCACGGACGGTGCCGCGTCGGGCAGATCGCTCCAGATGCGACAGTTGCTCATCTTTACCGACGCAATCTGGATGGGACGCATGGCGAATTGGTACGAGCAGAGCAGAAGTCCTGCGTCCTCAACTGCGAGGTCATCTGGTTGTGACAAAGAGTCCAACTGAGCTGCAATCCTGTCCAAATGGCGAACCAGGTGAGATTCTTGCTCAATCGTCAGGAATACCTGGCCAGAACGAACGGCTGCATCTGCCACCACCGTTGGATTGGGAAGTCCGGTGTATAGCAGCCCCTCGTGGTCAGGGGACCAACCGTTGAACCGCAGTGTACATAGCATACGGAGTATCGTTTTGACGTAAATATAGGCGCTCAACGGGAGCTCACGGGCGCGCAGTGTGACCCACTCTTGGGATATCTCCAACGGCCCCGCTGCAATGATCCGCTCGACATCCAATGGGCTGAGTAGCTTTGCGCCGTCAAAGGTCTTACGAGCCGTAGCAACATGTCGACCTAAGCCCAGTACGAAGAGAAATGCTTGCTTCACAAGTGCCGCGCAATCGGTCGGCAAATGATCGAAAGTGTAATCAACGGAAGTCCCGTAAGCATGCACTCGGAAGACTCTCGCCGACTGCGGGGCATCTATTGAACGAGTAACGTCGTCAAATTCGTCGTAATAGCGGATCACAGGGGGAAGGGCAGGGGCGCATTTTAGGAAGGATGCGATCTGCGGGCGTACTTTCATTTCGTCCGCTGACGAAATGGCGCCGAACAAGTGCAACTGATTCATTTCACTCCGCCCGAGGAATTGCTCGGATCAGTGCGACGCGGTCATCGAAACTGTCATTCCAAACGCCGGCGAGCCGGTCTTCAAAGACGGCCCGTGCGTAACGAGAAGGCATCGTTGACGTGCGAGACCATCCGAAGAAAGTACGCATTTTTTGAAGGGCTTCGTCCATGGAGTCCCCCGCGCTGATTAGCTGATTTAGGCGGACGACGGCGCACGTGTGCCGCAAGTCATGTGGCGTAACCGATGTCTTATTACATCTATCAAAAAGCTCGCTGGCAGCCAGCTCCGGAAGTGCTGCCGAGATCGTGCGGAAAGCTTTGGTCAGCGACTCTGTCGCCAGCGGACGATCT
This sequence comes from Pandoraea sp. XJJ-1, assembly GCF_026802345.1. Lineage (NCBI taxonomy): Bacteria > Pseudomonadati > Pseudomonadota > Betaproteobacteria > Burkholderiales > Burkholderiaceae > Pandoraea > Pandoraea sp. XJJ-1. Next base: position 2,521,922 of record NZ_CP113827.1, on the reverse strand, counting down.
TTGTACGAGTTGATCAGGTACGGGTGATCGGGCCGTCCGCGGTAGTTGTCGGTGTACGTCTGTACCAAGCGGGCCATGGTGGTGCTGACCGGAATCTGTCGGATCGAGCTGGCCGTCTTTACGCTTGGTCGTGAATATCTCGGGTCGAAGGCGTCGCCATCGTCGTCATATTCGTGCTGCTGCACGTTGATCCAGTAGCGGCGGTTTTGGGTGCGATGGTCGACCCCAGATTTCACGCAATCCACGGGCAAGATCAACAATTCACCGCGGCGCAAGCCTTGATGCAACATAAGCGTGAACGCCAAGTAAAGTCGCCATCGCGTTGAGGGGTGCTTGAACGGATTGATCGAAGACGTGGGATCAAGCAGCTCGTAAAGTGCCTGAACAACGTTTGCAGGCAACGAGCGCACCGCATCGGAAGAAAAACTCTTCGCTACGTGCAGTTGGCTATAGAGTGTTCCCAGCCGGTGAATCCGAGCAGCGCGTGAACGTTCGTCGCTGGGTGCGTTTGTGGCTTTGGTAAGCCAAGCGGAGATGTTCGTGACGAACGCTAGTCCGGTATTCCATCGCAGTTCATCGGATCTGCTTCCAGGCGCTCGATTTCGAATCGAGACAAACCATGACTCAAGAGTGTCAGCGAGTACGGTGTGATCTTGGCGCGACAGCGCGTTATCGAGGCCACTCGGCCCGAGCACTCGATCTGCGTGTCTGTACAGCGTTTCAAGCTGACGAAGTTTTGCTGTCTTGGTGGAGTCAGCCAGATGGCCGAGGCACATAGTGGACCAGACGTTGGCCCAGTAGCGTGGTACGCCGTGAGCATCAACAAGTGTTGGAACTCTGAGTGCGCGAGGAACAGACGGATGGGACAGATGCAGATACGGCATTTATGCAATCACAAAATGGTGCCAAATGATACGTGAAGTGTTGCTCGTTTTCATAGGGAAAACCGGCAATGGCGCAACACGTTGTTTTGGTACCATTGATTCGCATAATGTACAAGGAGTAAAACGCTAACTTAAGCTCGTGCTACACCCAGCGGAGGCAAGCTCCACGGGCGTTAGCGAGTGGCACGAGCGTGCGAAAACCCTCGGAAATCTTTTCCAAAAGCCCCGCCCAAAGTGCCCGACCGGTATCGGTCTTGGCACGCTCATAGTTCGCGCTCGCGATAACTTCCATCGGGTCGATTTCGAGAATTTCGGCCACGCGCACGGCGATTTCTTCATCGAAATGGCTGCGGCCTGCGCGGTAGTTGCTGATGGCTGACGGGCGAATGCAAAGCAGTTTCGCCAAGGCGTAGTCAGACGGTAGGTCGCGGCGGATCTTCACCGCGTCGAGAAAATCGACAGTCGTTTTCATACCAATCCCCTTGTAAATCAATCCGGTTTGAAGGGTAGTGCAATAGTCATGAACATGCAAATATCATGGGCCGTGATACTTCATGGTGCTTGACTATTTCAAGGGGCGTGACTATTCTCCGATCCAGTGCCCCGCCACCGGCTGATCAATCCCAAACCCCGGCTGGCGCGAGGAGACCACCTAGCACGGCGGGGCATGTTTCACGATGTGAAAACGGTAGGGTTTGGGGAAAAGGGGATTCGGCATGAACAACACTTCGTTACAAAAAGCCCGCATTCATCGCAACGCACTCGGCGGGTACACACTCGACGGCCCGTACACCAAGCGGCGCGGCGTTCGCGCGCTGGTGGCTCGGGTGCTTCGCTTCGTGGGGGTCTGACCATGTTTCACGACCATCTCGTGGAGAAAGTCAGGTGCCCGCATTGCGGGAGTCCGAACGTTGTTAGTTCGCAGGCGGTTTCGACCTTCGTGACGAAGTGCAACCTCATCAAAGAATTCAAGGACTCAAAAAACGTGGTGGAGCATGGCTGCGGGCAAGAATTCGTCGTAGTGGTCAAACGCAGTGTCACGACCCGCCGCATCGGGGGAGAGTGACATGGCCTACACCGAGGAAGTCGATTTCGTACCCGGTAGCGAGCGAGGCGCGGCGCACCTGTCGCACTGTCCGGCGCAGTTACCCGACCTTTCAGGCGAGCGCACGATGGCGCTTGCCGATGCCGCGCTCGCTGGCATCTACAAACTGCTCAAGGGCCGCAGGGCCCGCAACGCGGCGCAAGCCCGCACGCGGTCGTTCGCCTGATATGTGGGTCTACGCACGCGACGCGGCGGAAGTGCTGGCGGCCTCTCCTGTGATGGGAGCGGCCGCGAAGCGCTTGCCGGCCAAGTGGCTCAAGCGCGCGGCCGATACGGCGCACAAGGCGGGGCGCGCGAGCGCTGCGAAGGCGAGCGCCTCGCACCTGTGGGATACATCGGCCGCTGAGACGGCCGTGCGCGCCTTTCTTGACGAGCACGCCCCCGAATCCCTGCCGGTGCGACCGGACGCCACCGACGCCGAAATCTGCGCGGTCGCGCGGCGTATCGCCATCGACGTGCAATTGCGCACACATGGCCTGTCGTCGGCCGACGCCCTCGTCGTCTGCCAGCACGAATGCAGCACGCGCGGCGTGACGATGCCCGCCTTCGATAAGCCGGCCGATCAAGTGGCGCGCGTGCGCTGCGAGCGCTGGTGGAGGCGTCGCCTTCGCACGCTCCACATTCGCGCGCTTGAGCACTCCAACATTCGCCTGGGCTATGTCCACTACGGCGCGGAACCCTACGCCAGCAACGAGGCGGTACGCCGTCGCATCGCGCAGAACCGGCGCAACGCGGCCACGCTCGCGGCGGTGGTGTTGGAGAACGAGAACGGCCAGCAATTCACGCTCGAACAACTCGCGGCCGTGGGCATGGCGAACAAGGTGCTTCGGCGCGGCGAATTGATGACGCGCCTTCGCGGCTGCGAGGACTTGGCAGACGCGGCCGGCATGGGCGGCGTGATGTTCACACTGACGTGCCCGTCACGCTTTCACGCGGCCAAGCACGTCGGCGGCGCGAAGTTCCGCGCGAACCCGAAATATGACGAAAGCCTGTCGCCGCGCGAGGCGCAGCGCTACTTGCGCGAAGTCTGGAAGCTGATCCGCTCGAAGCTGGCCCGCATGGGAATTACCTATTTCGGAATGCGCGTCGCGGAGCCGCACCACGACGGGTGCCCGCACTGGCACGGCCTGATTTTCACGAGTCGCGTGAGCGACGTGTGCGGCGTGATGCGCGCGCACGCGCTCAAGGACGCCCCCGACGAGCCAGGCGCGCAAGAGCGCCGCGTGCGCTTCGAGGTGATCGACAAGGCGCGCGGATCGGCCGTCGGCTACATCGCCAAGTACATCGCCAAGAACATCGACGGCGCGCACGTCGGAACGCACAAGACCGATGAGGGTTTCGCCGTCGTGGCCGATCTGCTGGGCGACGAGGAAATCGTGCCGTCACAGCGCGTCGAGACGTGGGCGGCGCAGTGGGGCATTCGTCAGTTTCAGCAGTTCGGCGGGGCACCGGTCGGCGTGTGGCGTGAGCTGAGACGCGTCAAGGCGGAAGACCTGCCGACCGAACAGGAAGCACCGGCCATCGTCGCCGCGTGGCACGCCGTGCAAAAGAGCGATGAGCATCGCGCCGATTGGGCGGAGTACTGCCGCGCGATGGGCGGCGTCGCAGGCGAGGGCAGGGCGATCCGCATTCGCTACACGCAGGAAATGCGAGAGGGCCGATATGGCCTGTCGCTGGTGAATGTGCCGCGCGGCGTCGAAGCGGCGGGTGAGTGGCGCGTGCAGGACGGTATCTGTGATTACGTCAAGGCGGGGCAGGTGTTTGTTCCGGCCACGCGCTATGAATGGCGGGTGGTTTCGCGCAGCGGCGAAGCCGCGAGCACTCGGACTCGTGTCAATAACTGTACGCGGGGCCAAGAAGGAACGGCGCCCGCCTTTCCGCATGGTGAAATCGGGAGGGAGGGGTTTTCACCATCCGAAAAGGCGCCCGAATGGATGCCGACATAGCGGGGAAAAATGGACTACATCACGCAACAAAAGCTCGACAAGGTGCACGCCGAAGCAAAGGCGCTGCCCCTGATCGTCCGGAGCCAGGGCGGCGCGTTCTTTGCCGCCCTGCTCGACATGATCGACCATCTGGCCCGACGGGACGGCCAGGCGGTCACTACAAATCGTCCCGATCAACGAGGAAATGACCATGTTTGACGCACTGAAGAATCTGATGGGCCGTATCGAGGAATTGGCGCCGCACCTGCGCGACACGGGCGAAAACCTGTTCGCGGAAATCAAGAACGACCTGTCCATGCACATCGTTGCGGCCATGAACGCGGCCGCAACGCAGGGCGCGACGCCCGCCATCGCGCAGGCGTCGGCCGCTGGCGACGACGTGGCGACCGAAGTCGCGCACGCCGTGTCGGATGCCGTGCATCTGCTGGTGGCGCCGGTGCTCGATGAGTTGCGGGCGGTGGTGGCGCGCGTCGAGGCGGGCGAGGCCGTGATCGCATCGCAGGCGGCACCGGCACCGGCGGCGGCATCCGCCGTGATCGTTGAACCGGTGTCGAGCGCCACGACCGAAGCGCCGCAACCGGCGACGACGGACGCGGCCGTGGCCGGGGTCTGACCATGACGGCGGCGGCGGGGGCCAAAGCCTGCCTCTGCCCGATCTGCGGCAGTGATCGGGCGCGGTGGTCGGTGATGAAAACGGGCCGCGTGTCGATCACGCACGGCGAGTGCGGGGTGCAGATTTTCGCGCGGGGAGACGAGGCGGACGAACTGATGCGAGACAAATTCATCGGCGCCGAACGTAACGTATGTACGGGTGTAACAGGGGAAACAGCCGTACATACGTTACCGGAGCAAACGGGCGGGGAGGGCTTCGGCGTATGGGGGAAGTGACAGAGGTCGACTACTGGGAACGGCTGGCGCATGCCAACGAAGCCATGTGGGAGGCGGAACGCGACGCGCCGATGCCGGGGGAAAAGCCACCGCCCGACGAGGCCGAGCAACTGGCAGACCTGCTGAAATTCGCTCGGGACGCGGCGGCGCCGATGTGGCCGTATCTGCCCGACGTGTATACGGACGAGGCAATCGGCGCAATCGCCAGTACGGGGTCAGCGCTGATGAAAAAGTATGGCGTCACGCTGGGCGGATTGGGGGCGCGCTTTGGCGAGGAAATCGCGTTCGTGATGGTGCTCGGGCCGCTGGCGCTGGCGCACTGGCTTGCGCACCGGGCATGGAAAGCGAAATGTGACGCCGAACGAACGATTGAGGCGGGCGAGCACGGCGCGAGCGTCACGGAGTACAGGGAAGCACCGGCCGCGCCTCAGGCGGCGCCGGTCGAGGATCACGGCGGAAGATTGAGGGCGGCATGACGGAAGAAACCAAGAAAGACGGAAGCCAGAACACCGCGAAGGTTATCGCGGTGATGGGGGCCACGGGGTCGGGAAAATCGGCATGGATCAAACAGCAATTGCGCGCGGGCAACCCGCAACGGCTGATGATATGGGATCCAAACGGCGAATGGGGCGCGTTCGGGCGCGTGCTTACCGATCAGCGTGAGGTCGTGGCGGCGGTCAAGGCCGGGAAGGACGCGGGCGGGTTCCGTATCGTCTATCAACCGGGCAAGCACATAAGCCAATGGGCGGCAAAATTCGATTGGTTTTGCGGCTATGCGTTCGACATTGGCGACCTGTGCGTCGTGGTCGATGAACTGGGCGACGTGACCGAGCCGAGCCGCGCGCCGGATGGCTGGTCGATGCTATCGCGCAAGGGGCGGCACAAGGCGCTCACGCTGTTCGGCGCGGCGCAGCGACCGGCGAACATCGATAAGGATTTCATCGGCAACAGCACCATGATTCACTGCTGCCGCCTGTCCTACGATGAGGACAGAAAGAAAATGGCGCGAGAATTGAACGTTTCGTATGACGAGGTGAACAGCCTGAAGGCCGACGAGGACGCGGGCGTTTTCGAGTTTTTGGAGAGAAACCAGAAATCCGGCGAAGTGAGGCGCGGAAAACTGACGTTTTAACCCCCGTACGTAACGTAACGGAGCGGCCTTTCGGGGCCGATTTTTTTTGTCTAGCTTTCGCCTTGCATTCCTACATTTCACACGTCGAGCGAGGCTAGACATGCATCTCAAGGAAATTCTCAAAACGGTGGCGATCACGGCCGTGGCCATGATTGCGATCAACAAGGCGAAGAAGTACGTCCCGGCCAGCGTCCAGGCGCTGCTCAGTTAAGCGGAGAAGATACGACATGAGCGACATCAAGTCGGCAGTCAAGACTACGGCCATGGTGCTCGTGGTCATCTTCATCGCGCGGCAACTGCCCGTGACCAATCAACTCGTCGCGCTGTCGCTGTACGGCGGCGCCACCACGAACTGAGGCCCAAGACATGGCGATCATTCAACAAATGCCCCCGTTCAACAACGTCAACGCGAACGGCGTGGCGACGGTGCGCATCCCGAAGTACAACAACGCCTTGACGCGCATGGTGCTCGACCTGGGTGGCACAGCCTTCACCAAGGCCATGATTACCGACATCAAGGTCAAGATCGGCGTGCGCACGGTGTACAACGTGACGGGAGCCTATCTCGACACGATCAACAAGTACAAGGGCATCTACGACGCAGCGAACCAGCTCACCATCGACTTCACGGAGCGCGACGCGCCGTCGATCAGTGGCAAGGAGCTTGGCGGCTACGATATGTCGGTGCTGCCGGATTCGATTTCGGTCGAGGTCACCATCACGGGCGCCACGGCCCCGACGCTCACGGGATTCATGTTCCTCACGGCCCCCCAGGGGCAAGTTGGGGCGCTGATTCACAAGCTGCTCTACTACCCGACGTCGACCACGGTCGCGGGCAAGTTCCCGATCAACATCAACCCACAGGGTGCGCTCATCAAGCGCATGCACATCTTCTATGCGGGCGCCTCGTGGGCGGGCAACGGCGACGGCAACGTGAACCGCGTCGAGGTCAAGAAAAACGGCATCGTGGTCAAGGACATGACAGACCACATTCGCCGCTTCGTGCAAAACGAATATCGCAAGGTGCCCCAGGCGGGCCACTTCGCGGTGGACTTCATCGTCGACAACAACCAGAGTGCGATGTTGATTACCAAGGACGCAAAGTCCCTGGAATTCAACTCGTACCTGACGGCCGGCGATACGCTCAACTGCTACGTCGAAATGCTCGACCTGCCGTATAACGCCTAACGGCAGGGAGGCGGCATGAGTTACGTTCTCGACTCCAACGGCAATCAGGTATGGGTGGATGACACGACCAACACCCAGCCCGCGAGCTACTACAGCGACCCGGTGACACAGCAGGGCACCGACCTTGTAGGTCAGCGCGTCGGTGACGTGCTGACCTACGGTCTGATGCGCGCCATCGACGTGGCGAGCATCAACGCCCTGCAACCGAGCAACACCATGGTACTCACGCAACCGCAATCGGTGCTGTTGGGTACCAACGGGCCGGTCGCGGCGTCGTCTAGCCGTGGCCTGCTGGTGCTGCTCGCGGTCGGCGCCTTGTTCCTGATGGCCGAGCACAAGGCATAGGGGGCGATATGGCGATGAGTCCAATGATGGGCATGGGAGCGGCCGGGGCGGCGATGTACAGCAACCCCTACACGGCCGGGATCATGGGCGCGTCGCAGGTGTTGGGCCAAGCCCTGCAACCGGCAGGGCCGACCGTCTCGGGATCGAGCCAGACTGTCAACTCGTGGATGGATTCGAGCGGATGGACGGTAGCAACGGGCGGCAGTGACGCCAGGGCGCTACCGACCGTCACGAGCGCGGCGCAATCGATCCTGACAAACCCCGTGGTGCTCGTGGGTCTGGTGTTTCTGGTGGCGGCATGGAAAAAGCACGCGTAATCGAGTGTCGCGCGGAAGACATCACGCCCGAGGTATTGGACGAGGTGTCGGCGATATTTTCGGGCAGAACGCGCGACAAGACAACGACGAGCGACGGCGTGACGGCAGAGTCAGACGTGGTGCGCGGCGGGTGCTTCTTTCGCGTGCATGAGGACGGCGAGCCGGTCGCATGGTACGTGCTGGGCTTCACGCAAGAGGCGGGCGGCGTCATCGCCACGGTGAGACTCGCACACGGGCGCGCGGGCTTCGATCTGGTGTCGCATGTGCTGCCGCTGATCGAGCGGCAGTGTGAGGGGTGCGCCTCGCTGCGCATCGAGACGCGGCGACCGGGCTTGATTCGCAAACTGTCACGTGCGGGCTATCGCGCCACTTCGGTGACGATGAGGAAAAAACTATGAGTGAATCGAGTTCTCAAAGTAACCCGAGCACGACAACGAACAACATTGACCGGCGCACGGTCAACGATCACGGCCTGAGCATTTCCGGCGACGGAAATGCCGTGTCTGCGAGCATCACGGACGCAGGCTCGATCGCCAAAGCGTTCGACTTCGCCACGTCGGCCAACTCGACGGCGCACGCCGACATGACGAGTGCGGTGGGCCTCGCAAGCGACGCGATCAACACCAACGCCGATCTGCTCAAAACGAATTCGTCGGCCTTGTTGCAAGGATTCGGCGGCCTGCTCGACTTGGCGCGCAGCACGGTGCAAACCGCGCAGACGGCCAACGCCACCGCCACGCAAGCCGTGGCCGGGGCGTATTCGACGGCACAAGAAATCAGCAACGGCCAAAAGTTCCTGGTGGCGGGCGGCCTCGTCATCGCGGGCATTGTGGCGGTCAAGAGCATGGGGGCAAAACTGTAATGCAGACCTACGACATTAATCTCGCGGCGCCAGGCGCGAACGGCTCGATGCAGATTATCGAGGCCGAGGCCAAGATCATCGATTTCCTCGTCTGCTCCGATCCAAACGGATCGATCAAGGTCATCCCGGACATGCAGCAGGGCGGGGCGGCGATCCAGTTGGGGCAAGGACTGGAAGTCGCCAACACGGTAAAGCGCTGGCTCATCGTCAACACGAGCGCGGGCGCCATCACGGGCACGGTGCTGCTCTCCGACAAGGGCTTTCGCAACTCGCGCATGTTCGGCAGTGTCACGGTGCTGGGCACGGTGGGCGTGTCGGGCAACGTGAGCGTAATCGACAACTCGCGCAGCCTCACGCAAAGCGGAATCGAGTTCGTGGCGAACGTCGGTGTACAGGCGGCAGCGGGCCAATATGGGCTGATGGGGGTTTTCAATCCGGCGGGTAGCGGCATCAACGCCTATATCTCGGGGATCAGTTCGGTGGGGCCTGCGGCGGCAACGTTCACGGGGTTCTTCCGCAACAACACGGCGGGCCTGACGGCCTACGGCACGCCGAACGTGCAAAACAAGCTCGCGGGCGGCGCGGCGGGCAAATGCACGATGTGGATCGCGTCACTGGCTGCGGCACCGCCCGATACGGCGCTGCTGACGATGGCAGTCAGCCAGCGATACCCGGAAACGCAACCGATCGTTTTGCCGCCCGGATGGGGGTTCTTCACCTGGTGCTCGCAAGCGGGGCAGGCAACCGTTTTCAATGGCGAGATTCAGGAAAGTGTGAGCTGATGAACCGGGCCACGTTCGCGGCGGGCGTCGTGCTGATGATGGGCGCTTACTGGTGGGTGCGCGAGCAACAGCGCATCAACGAACCGGGCGCCGTCGAGCCGGATGCCATCGACGTGGCACAGAACTATTTTTTGGACGCGGCCAACATCATGGACGCCGCGCCAACGGACAACGGGGGCGACATGGCACAAACCAACCGCGCGGCCTTTCTGGCGATGATTCGCTATAGCGAGGGCGCGACCTATAACACGCTGTTCGGCGGCGGCACGTTCGACTCGTATGCCGACCATCCGCGCCAGTACATCACGCTCACGGTCGGCGGCAAACCGCTCACGTCGAGCGCGGCCGGTGCGTATCAGTTCTTGGCGCGCACCTGGGACGCGCTGGCGTCCAAGCTCGGACTGTCGGACTTCTCGCCCGCCAATCAGGACGCGGCGGCTATCGAGTTGATCCGCGAGGCGGGCGCGCTTGCCAACGTGGATGCGGGGCAATTTAGCGTGGCGGTGCAGAAGTGCCGACACATCTGGGCGAGCCTGCCGGGGGCGGGCTACGGCCAGCCGGAGCGCACGCTGGCGAGCCTGCAATCGGTCTATGAGAACGCGGGCGGGGTGGTCTATGGCTAAGGCAATGGGCGGCGGTGGTGGCGGCGGCGATCTGCTGATGCTCGCGGCCGTGGGGCTGGTGGCACTGTTGATGACCAAGCGCGCCACGGCGGCGCCGACAACGGGCACCGCGACGCGACCGGCGGCGGTGCAATCGAGCAACCCGGCGGCGGCGATGTGGAATGGCACGACCTCCGTACTCCGAAGCATTCTCGGTACGGGTTCGCCGGACGTGACGGCCACAGGAAATTACGGCAACGGATCGACGGGCGGATTCAGTTTCAACACCATCCAGGCGGTGGATAACGCCACGGCGGCGGTCGACGGGCAAATCAGCGCGGACACGGCGGCAGGAGCGGGCTGGGTGGCGCCCTACAACTGGGGCCAGTGGAGCGTAATGCCGAACTCGCAATTCACGCTGCCCGACCAACTGAACCCGAGCCAAGACCTGTTGTCGGGCTTCGACAACCCCGCGAATTACGGCTGATATGGCGCTCTCCGACGATCTCAAATTTAAGCTGATCGTAGCCGGGGTGGCGGTGGCGGCGGTGCTGTACGTCGGCAAGAAGGCGGCGACGGCTGGGAGTGCGCTGGCGAGCACGGCCTTTAACGCGGCGGTCGATACCACACGCGCGGCGGGACAGACGGTGCTAGGGCCGGTGTATTCGGCGGATGACTGGGTAACGCAACACTTACCGGCGGCGATTGCCACGCCGGACGCGCTGGCAAACACGATTGATCAGTTTGTGTTCAACGTGGCCCCGCAGGCGATTGCCAACGGGGCGAACAGTTACGGGGCGGCAGGCGGGCAAACGGTCACTGATCTGGCGCCCAATTTGAACGTGTCCCCGTACTGGGGGCTGTGATGTTTCACTCAACAACGGGGGAATGACCATGTACTTTTTGCAACGACTTCGGGAGCCGTCCACCTGGGCGGGACTGGCCGCGCTGGCGGCGATGTTCGGTGTGCCGACCGGCACGGCGCAGGCGGTAGCGCAAGCGGGCGTCGCGCTCGCGGGCGCAGCGGCCGTGCTGCTGCCGGAACAGAAACCGGGCCAGTGATGGACATGGCGCAATGGCTGCCTGTGGCGGCAAGTCTGGTCAACCTGATTGGGCTGCCGATCGGTATTTTGGGGTACGTGGTGCGCATCGAGAAACGCCTGGTGCGCATCGAGACGAAACTTAGCATTGGAGACTGACATGGCAACGCGCAAACACAAACCGCACCGCACGCCCAAGCGAGACAGCAAGGGCCGATTCAAGAAGCGCAAGTGAAAAAAGGCCGGGAAACCGGCCTTTTTGCTATGCCTCGGCCAGGAATAGGCCAAGTTGGATGATGGGCGTGAACAGGTCATCGTTGGCGGCGTGCTGCGCGGCCATGATGATGAAACCGACGGCGGGCCGCATGGTGCGGGTGACGCCCATTTGGCGCATGCGATCGGCGTGCTCGAACGCCTTGAGGCGCAGGATTTCGGGCACCCACCACGGCAGGCGTTCGCGGTAATTGAGCCAGTTGGATAGCGTGCGCGTGGTTCGCTTCAGGTAGCGGGCGGTGCCCGTAATGCCGCCAAAGTGGAGCATCCAGTGCCGGAGCGACTCCGGATTCCCGTAGCGCAGGTTCGGATAGTTCATTGTTGTTTTTGGGGATAAAAAAACCCGGATTTTCGCCCGGGAGTTTGAATCTCTTGGGTAGCGTTTTACTCGCATAATGTACATTATGTTAAATTACGAAAATTAGCGAACACAAAGTGGGCTAGCGAAACCCGTTTGTGGACAGCAATAATCAAGAGTCAGCGGACACAATTTAGGTTAACAAACCCCATTTTTTGGACGCAAATGTGCAACTTCACCCGATTTGCAGATTCGTAGCAATTTTCTGTCGCGGAAATGGAGACTCGCAGAATCGTAGCGAAATTGTGTCCTGCGCGGCTTGAGAAGACTCCGGTGGAATCCTGGATACTCTGGCGCTACCCTACAGCGTACCTGTGATGTTAATGATTGGCAGTAGCAGATCTAACGAGCTCATGCTATCGATCCCGAGGTGCCTTGCGCCCGATCGGTCAAGGAGAACCGATCGCATACCCACAGAGTTCGCACCCACGTAATCACCGGCGCGGGAATCACCGACCATTACAGTGTGCCTGACATCGACCGCAAGTTCTTCGCATGCCAGTTCAAACATTCGGGAATCTGGTTTGAGCAGCCCCGATTCAAATGACCAGATGCAGGCCGTTGGTCTGATAGGCAAACAGTCGAGCGCCGGTTTGGCGTATGGGCTAGCCAGATTTGATAGAAGTCCGATCTTAATACCCCCTGCCCTAAGGCATCGCAGTGTTGTGTCGGCGTCGGGAAAAAGACTGATGCTTGCCAATTCGATCTGTAACTCTCTCTTGACCTGCCCTAGCGTTTTAGCACTTGCGCCGACGTACGTGGCCATATCCTCAATTGTCATGCGTCGAGTCATTGCCATTTCGATCGCCATGCGAGGATCTCGAGACAGTTTCGCTAACTTTAAGAACGGGCGCTTCCTTTCGCCGACGTTGCAAACCGTTCCGTAAACATCGAGGAGTACGGCGTCAATTCTTGTGGAACGCTTTGGGATAGATTGGATCATCGTCGTTTGAAGGGGGCTTGGGTGACTCACAATCTCCGTCTCCGATCTTCACGCGTACGCTGTATTCTAAATTCATTGTGTGCGGCCCTCACCCCTGCCGTGGCATTTGCGAACCGTCCTTCCCACTTGTTCGAATCACCTTTGATCCGCTTGGGTTTTCTGTGCCAAATCCAGAGCGAGTTTTTCGGCGTATCGGGTCAAGTCGACCCGGGTAAAAACACCAATTGTCGGGCGAATTCGGCCGGCGCCAGCTCTTGGAGAGCTGAGTGAGGCCGACTCTCGTTGTAGTCCCCGCGCCATGCCTCGATAGTCGCTTTCGCTTCGTCCAGCGTCTCGAACCAATGCAAGTTCAAACACTCATCACGGAATGATCCGTTAAACGTCTCAATGTGGCAATTGTCCGTGGGCTTTCCTGGGCGACTGAAATCGATTTTCGACTTGTGGTGATATGCCCACATGTCGAGCAATCGCCCGGAAAACTCACTGCCGTTGTCTACGAAAATATGCCGAGGAGCGCCGCGTCTGGCCGCGATACTATTGAGCGCCGACACCACATGCTCTCCCCTCAACCGTTGACCAACTTCGATGGCCAGGGCTTCTTTCGTGAATACATCGACAACTGTCAGCGTGCGAAACTTCGAGCCATCTGCGAGTTGATCGGCGACGAAATCCATACTCCAGGCATCATTCGGTTTGCTCGGCACGATTTTCTGCACGCGCGTGACGACCATCTTGCGGCGCTTGGGCAGTTTCGATCGTAATTGCAATTGCTCTTCGCGATACAGCCGGTATGCTTGATCCCTGCCCAACTGCCAGCCTTCACGCCGTAGCAGTACATGCACGCGCCGATAGCCATAGCGCACCCGCGTATAGGCAATTTCGCGCATGCGGGCACGAAGCTCGGCCCGAGGATCTTTCACGCTTTGGTAGTACTGCGTGCTGCGAGGTTGCTTCACCAAACGACAGGCCCGCCTCATCGTCAATCCATAGTGGCTTATCACGTAATCCACCACGTCTTTCCTCAGCGCGGGCCGGGCCACTTTTTTGAAGCAACGTCCTGCAGAATGGCCTTGTCCAGGCTTAGCTCGGCCACTAGCTTCTTGAGCCGTACGTTCTCGTCTTGCAACTGTTTGAGCTCACGTACCTGATCTGACTGCATACCTGTAATGACCCACTGAAAACCTGCTCAGGTGTTAACCTTCGAGGACAAACACATGAGCATGAAGATGGAAGACGAGATCAAGCGGTGGACGGCCAAGCGTAAGAGCGCATTGGTGCTCGACATTATTCAAGGCAAAACGACGATATCTGAGGCGAGCCGTTCGTTTGACCTCACACCCTCGGAAGTCGAATCGTGGGTCGAAGACGGCAAGCGGGGCATGGAAAATGCGCTGCGAGCAAACCCGCTGGACGTTCGGGAGCAATACGAGCGGCAACTCAAAGACCTGCAAGAGGCATACGGCGAGGCGATGCTGGAGCTGCGCGCCAGAAAAAAATTGCAGTCCCTGCTGGGCGAGGACGAGAAGTGATCGAGACGATCCGCCAGGGACTTCAAGCCGACGGCATCACCGTCTCGATTGCCAAGCTGTGCCGATGGTTCGGTGTGCCGCGCCGCACTGCGTATTATCGATCCGTGAAAGCACCCGCCAAAGTACAACCGCGCTTTGCCGAACCAATCAAGGCACTGATCGAGGAGTCACCGTCATTTGGTTATCGGACGGTGGCTTACCTGCTCGGGTTCAACAAGAACACCGTGCAGCGGGTCTTTCAATTGAAAGGCTGGCAGGTCAAGAAGCGCCCAATCGGCTTCCGGCCCCGCATACAGGCGCTGCCTTCGGTGGCGACAGCGCCGAACGAACGGTGGTCCACAGACCTTTGCCGCATTTGGGCCGGCAGAGATGGCTGGGCGACGTTGGCGCTGGTAATCGACTGCCACACGCGGGAGTTGCTCGGCTGGCACCTGTCACGCAGCGGCCGTGCAACGACGGCTGGCAGTGCGCTGGAACAAGCGCTGATTGCTCGCTTCGGTACGTTGGGCCGAGTGCCAGCGCCATTCCTGTTACGCAGCGACAACGGATTGGTCTTTACCAGTCGCAGTTACACCGCGCTGGCGCGCAGCTACGGCCTGCGCCAGGAATTCATCACCCCGCATTGTCCACAGCAGAACGGCATGGTCGAGCGCGTCATCCGGACGCTCAAGGAGCAATGTGCACACCGCCATCGCTTCGAGACGCTGCAACACGCCAGCCGTGTCATCGGCGACTGGATTCAGTTCTACAACCATCGACGGCCGCACCAGGCACTGAAGATGATGACCCCGGCCGAGGCTTTTGCTTTAGCCGCCTGACCTGAGCAGGTTCTGCTGGGTCATTACATACCGGCGTATTGCTTCTTCCAGCGATAAAACGTCTGCTCCGAAATACCGACGTGACGGATGAGATCGGCCACCGGCATACCCAACTCGGCCTGCTTCAGTACCGCCACAATCTGCTCGACTGAAAAGCGCTTGCGTTTCATAGCAAACTCCTCCTTCTTCCAAGGGTAAAGTTTGCCGAAAAACTAACGTCCCAGGTGGTCCAGATTTCTCATTGCAGATCACCTTAAGGCTTGCGCCACAGGTGTGCAATTCTGGATAAGTCCTCGAGCAGTGTTTGACGTGAAAGTTTGTTCCGAGGCCCCAAATATGCAAGTGTCGACGGTGGAATACTGTAGGGCTTGCCAAAGAGCCTCCAGTTGTCTCCCCCGGCATCTTCTACCTGTTGCAAAAACGTGTTCGCCAATCGTCGAGCCCCTCCATTCAACAGTAGTTCTGCTGTGTGAGCGTCCGATGCCATGGTGGCCAATGACGCTGCATCGCGAAACGCGTGCCGCGCAATCTGTTGAATTCCGGCGAGCCCCATTCCAAGGAGGGGTTCTGAGGCGCGTTCAGAGGTCGTGTTTCCAATCGTCCACAAATCGTCCGATGCAGTTTGAATTCCCGTCAGTTCAATCCAGTGGTTTAGCAACTCGCCTAGTGGCGGCACCACATACACGATTTGACACCCAGGCTTTCGACGTTGAACTTTGATGACGGTTTCGTGCGGCTGAATGGAAAGGTCTGCGCCCAACAGGGCCTGAGCTTCAGGCAAGCTGAGCGTACCGTAATAGCACAGTGAAATCAGAAGCTGGCGCCGCAACCCTTCCGCCGTGCCGTCATTCTCAATCGCACGCCAGAGATAGGTCATTGCCGAACCGCTTATAGGCTCGCAGCGAATTCTCATAATACTGCTCGCATTCATCGGATTGGTGTCGGCTAACCGTCCGATTCGATACTGACGAATCTCGTGGCGGTTTGTCGCGTAGCTAATGTTGCCTAACCAATCATAAAGCAGGCGAATTGCGATCATTGTCGAGCGAATACTTGCCGGCGCGAGGGGGCCGCGAAATGGTGCCCATTCTTTGCCGGAGCCGTTGCCTATAATCCACAAGGAGCGTGGAGTAGGGTTCAGCAGAAAGGCCTCGAATGCGTCGAAATCACTGCTGTCAAGGGAACTCATTGCTTTGCCACGTTGCACGTAGGCCCAATTCACAATTTTTTCGAGCGCGCGCCGGTAACTCGTCGCCGCTGCAGGCTGATCCCGAAAGGTATCTAGCCACTTATTGATCGCTTGCAGATCGGTTTGCAGCGGTATCGACGGACCTTCCGGTGCGCGAAACGCACCGTCACGACCGTCGAGTTCCGGACCTGGATTAAGATCCGTTAGGTGTTGCGGGCGATCCAACTTGGCTGCGGCCACGGAATTACGGTCGCTCTCACTGGCTTGTCGCAAAGTGGTCTCGCAGCTCGCATTTTCATACCGCCTGGACAAACGCGCAGCCACGCTTGGAATAGCGACGAGAATCTGTGATGCGTGATGAATCCACGCGTCATAGTCCTCCCCTGCGCAAACAAAGATCCATACCTGTGCCGTCGCAGTGCTGGGGGTTGCCGATTGATAGGCATAGCTCAAGTGACATGGCCACGGCGGATTCGACGAGTTGAGTTTTGGACGAAACTCATTAACCAGTTCCATCCAGCGAGGGTTGCGGGGACCTGGCGAATCCAGTGTTTCGATCTGGCTTTGCCAATGCACGCACACGGCGTAGTCAGCCAGAAAGCTCATTGCACAGTATGCGACCCAGGTTTCCATTGTCGCGATAACGTCGACCGGCCATGAAGCCATTCGACTGCGCAACGACGTCAGGGGCTTGTGCGCGCGTATGTCGCGTGCTTCTTCGAATCGCTGCCGCCAGAGAATATAGGCGCTGAGCTCAGGCGGATCATCAGGAGGCGAGACGAGCATTGCGCCATCTTCATGTTCTTCGAGCCATTGCGTGACGTAGCTCCGATTTGATGCATCGCCACCGAGCCCGAGGGAGTTCCACAGCCACCGGCGAAAGGCACGATACAACGACACCATCTGTTGTTCGCGGACGTGGACCTGACTGAAGGTCAAGGGGCCAGAAGACCGCAAACTGCCGACGACGGCGATTTGTCTTGAGGGCGCTAGAAGCGATACGGGCGTCCGTGACGCGCGTAGGTGATTGAGCGCGTGAAACACCGATATCCTTCGCTCTCGCTCAACGTCCGAGAATGAACAAGACCAATTGGATTGATTTGGCCACGTGAGGTTTAGCGCGGAGAGCTCCGTTAGCCAGCGTGTCAACGACGCATATTCCGTTTCTGCAACAATAATGTCGGATAATGCGTTTCCCGTTGATGTTGGGCCCCAAGCGGCGCCGTACCAATTGCCGCATGAGGGGCAACGGAACGGTGCATCAAAAGTGGCATGCGTCAGCGCATATCGTGGCGTGCGAGCACCACACTGAGGACAAGTCGAGCGCAGCGTATCCCCATGGATCGGGCATTTTTCCAGCGCTTCAATTTGACAGGCCGCATGATGAAACCCGAGGCTTAGGCAGGTTGGGCAGAATCTGAGTGCGTCGTCACTGGCGAGTCCGCTCGCCCAGCGGCCGGGTTCCCGCTGAAGCACCCCGTCGCGAATTTGCTGGATCAAGGCACCTTCAGACTTTCGTTGCGTCATCCACTCGCCCCATAGCAGGTCCCGTGGATGGCGCCGGGAGTAGTCGTTGGGGGCAAGCGGTCTAGCAAATACGCTGGCGCACAGTTCCGCGGCGCCCATAGCATTCGCAATCGCAAGCTTCCCCAAACACGCATAAGCGCTCTCACCTACGACGAACCAGGCTGACGCCCAGACTAACCCGTCACGAAGCGCGCTGTGTGCGGCCTCGCCGCCCAGTGAGGTCATCAAGCGATTCATAAGCCCGTCGGATCTTGCGAGAGCGTTGCCTCGAAGCCGCTGCGTTGCACCGCCTGGATCCACGCATCTCGTGATGCCCTGAAATCTCTGCCATCCTCGTCCATGTGGGTGCACAGGAAGTCACGAATGGCCCCTCCGACCCATTTCATGCCGATTTCCGCGTCGTGACCCGTGCGGTGGTTGCCGAAGGTCTCGAAAGCATCCCAGCATGCCCGTGCTTCATTCTGGATACGCCAGCCTGCATCGTAGGCGCGCGGTAGGAAAAATGAGGAGATGCACACCCCGCTGCGCGCCGGAAATTCAACGATGTCTGGGTCGTCATAGCACTGCAGCGTTGCAAGAAGGTCCTGTTCCGAACGGACGCCATGAAACGCGTAGGGCGAAAGCAGAAACCTGCCAATTAAGTCGGTTCGTTTTGCGGTGCGTAGCTCGGTCCGCAGCGTGTTGAGCTGGTGGTGACCGAACAGCACCACAACGAGGGAGATGCCCTGGCGCGTCAAGTCGTTGGACAAATCACGCATGTGAGTGAAATCCGCCGTTTTCCAGTTCTGGGCTTCGTCGACAAACAGCAGAATCCGGTCGCTAGCGCTCGTCTGTGCGGCGGCGAGCATCAGCGAAAACACACGGATGCGGCGTGCGATTGCGGTCCCCGTGTTCGCGCTACCATGGCCCAGATCCAGCAGGAGATCGGTGTACAGGGCACGCTCGGTGGGATGGTCGTGCTCTTTCGCGTTCACGCGCAACCGTGGAACATTGGCGAAATGCTGAGTGACGGTGGTATCGATCAGGTTGATGGCAAATGTTTTGCCAAACCGCGATTCGGCAATGAAGCAGACCCCCGACTCATAGTGAATCAAGGCGTCTTCCACAATATCGAATGCCTCCTTGATCGCGGGCGTCGGAGCGATCACTTGATCTTTGATCAGTGGATGTGCATGCAGCTTTTCGTCGCGAAGTTGTAGCAGCTCAGGCAGCGCTATTGCCTGGGTGTGCGGTGATTTGGGCGTTTCCATGGTCCCCTCCTCTAGCAGGCTGTTGAAGTATCCCCCTCGTGGCGCGACGGTAGCTTTCCAAACAGCTGCCCCGCCGATTTTTGGGGTGTCGATTTGATGCTGGATTTCCTTAATTCGGGCCGATTCGATGTCATTTCCTCGCCGACTTTCGCCTCTATGCCGCTTTCGCCGCGAGTGTTCGCATGCGCGTGAGGTTGTAGGCCGCCTGCGTCAGGAGAAACAACTGCTCGACTCGCTCGCGCCCGCGACACATGACCTGCCGAATCCGGCCAATCGTCTTGCCCCAGCCGAACACTTGCTCGATACATTTGCGCTTGCGCTGACTGACGGTGTAGCCCGCCCAACGTGTCGTGCGCCCGTCAATGGCAGAGCCGCCAGCACGCGCGTCGTTTTGCGCGACATGCGGCGTCACGCGATTGGCGCGACACGTCGCGACAAACCCGGCCGTGTCGTAATTCTTGTCGGCCCCCACAGTAATCGGCACCTCGGCAAGCCGCGCCGCATCAGCAAGCATGTCGGCCGCCGCGTCCCGTTCGGCCGTACCGGTGGCCTGCGTCACCTGCGCGTTGACCACCAGGCCATGCCGGTTGTCCGTGAGAACGTGCCCCATGTAGCAAAGCATCGCGCCGGTGTTGCGACTCTTGCGGAACAGCTTCGCCTGACTGTCGCTGCTCGATTCATGCGTCTCGTTGCTGCGCTTCTCGCCGTGCCAATCCTCGCGCTGGCGAGCACCGCCCTGGTGCGGCGTATCGTCGTCGGACTTGTTCTTGCGCACGAAGCTTTTATGGCCCGCCCACGCCTGAATCAGTGTGCCGTCGACGCTGAAGTGCTCGCCCGAGAGATGACCGCGTGCATGCGCCGTCTCGACCGTCTCGTTAAACAAGCCCACGATGACATCGTGCACGAGCAGTCGGTCGCGGTTCTTGCTGAACGTCGAGTGGTCCCACACCGCATCGTCCATCGCCAAGCCGACAAACCAACGAAACAGCATGTTGTAAGAGATTTGCTCCATCAGCATGCGCTCGCTGCGAATCGAATACAGCACTTGCAGCAACAACGCGCGAATCAGCTTCTCGGGCGCGATGCTTGGCCTGCCGCCTTTCGCGTCGCTCTCGTACATGCGCGCGAACACGCCATCCATGCGCTTGAGAGCGTCGTTCAACCAGAGGCGAATCGGTCGCAGCGGGTGATTGGCCGGCACGAAGTCATCGAGCTTCGCCATCGTGAACATCGTCTCGGTGTAGCCGTCCGCTCCGCGCATCGCTTCGCTCTCAGTGTTGTTCGATCCCTTGTTTCAACGTTTACCCCTCCCGCTCGGATGACGTCTGCGGGAGGTATTTCAACAGCCTGCTAGTGCCCTTTCCATACGACCGGTTTGAGCCGATGGGTCAGCGGGCGAATGTGTGGCACTCGCGCAGGTCGCTTTGGCGCTGCTGTCGCGTCGATGGTGACACCGCTCTCTCGTGTCAGATTGGCAAGTTTGGTCGCGTCCCGAGATATCTTGGTGGGACGCTTGCGTGATTGTTTTTTGATACGTGTGGCTAGCGCTCGTGCAACTTCCTGAATAGGATCGTCGTCGGGCGCATAGCAGTACCCGTTGGCCTGGATCTTCCTTCGCATCTCCAGCGTGTGGGCATGCCGCGCCCACCCGGCGTTCAGTATCGTCAATTCGCCAAGCGCAAAGCCATTGCTTAGATACGCGTCGCAATTTCGGGCATCGCGCGGCACATGTACCACAATCCGCTTGCGGATGAGATGCCACGCGCTTTGCAGGTGGGCGTTGCTGTATCGTGCGCCACCAAATTCGACATAGGGTCGCCGGCCCAGCCGTATCGAGCCACGTACGACGGGCGTGACGATTTCTACACCCAGTGCGGGTGAATTCCACGATGGTGCGGGCAAGGCGGGCAGCAAGGGGCCATCGAATTTGCGTTGAGCGAAGGCACGAAGTACATCTAGCGGTGATTGCCCTCCGAGCGCCCGATGAGGAGTGGCGTTGTAATTGGCACACAATACGTCCGCGAGATAGAGCAATTGCTGGTAAGTGATCCCCAGTCGGCTCGCGGTACGCGCCGGATCACGTGCACGGGGGTCGCCCGGATGCGATCCGGTGGTTGACGGCAGGCGTTGGAAGCCTCGAGTTTCCAACGTTTTGAACCAGCGCTCAAGCAACGCGTTGTGCCCCCAATCGGCCAGTCCCCCATACGCGATGATGCAGCCGAGCCGACGACGCAGATGCTCTGCGATAACGTGGCTGTAGTGTTGCATCGCATTGTCGAGTTTAAGCACACAGGGGCTGCATTGGGCCAATTCAGGGATAAGGCCGGAGGGAAATCCTGCTCCTTGAGCATACTTGACGCCCAATATCGACGCCTCCATCGGCTGCCACGGGGTGTTTGCCGCAACGAAAGCCGCTTCTACCGTTTGGGCGGACGGCTGCGTGGCAATGCCGACAGCGTAGCCCAAGATGCACCTCGAGTAGCTGTCCAAATAGGCGATAAGCCATAGGCGCTCGATGGGCACGAACTGGGGCCCCACCGGGCCGGTAAGCTCCAGCGTGCCGATGCAATCAATCTTGTGCGCATCACACTGTCCGATGTCAAAGGGCGCCATCGCACAAATCGGTGAGCGACGGGCGGTACCAAAGCGCAGTTTGTAAGCGGCATTCTCGCCAAAGCGGGTGTCGACTGCGCCGTGCGGCGAGCGCTGGACAAGCTCAGCGATGTAGCGTGCCACGGATCTGCGCCCTTGGTCTTTCGTGTTCAACGGGTAACTCCGCTGGTCGATGCCCGCATCTAAACACCAGCCGCAGAGCCGCGCCCACGCTGTTTTTGCCGATACCCTGGCTTCGGCGACCTCCCCAGTAATGTGTCGGCCGAGAATGACCGCGTCGAGTTTGTCTCGAATTTCCGGGTGCTCCGAGAGAAACTGCGTGAATGCGCCCGCGTGTCCGTGCTTGTCGGCGGCACCCGGGAGTGATTTGTTTCGGTGATAGCCGCATGTGCGTACGCCGCGAAGCAACCCCGCCCAGCCGTACAGACGCCCGTCGTCGGCGAGCGTCACGCACCGATTGAGTTGCCGAATCAACACACTGCGCGACACCTGAGCGATCTGGGCGGCGCGTGTGAGGTGACCGGTTTCCACATAGGACGCGATGCCGGCAGACAAGCGCTCGAAGCGCTCGCGCACAGGATCAGTGAGCTGGCTTGAGTCCACGCGTCGCCAGTCCTCGGTGTTGCGCCACTCCCATGGGAGGGTCCGGGCGGTCAGTGGCCTGCTCACGACGGCACTCCCGCGCGCACAAGTTCGGTGTGCAGCGAAAGCGGCTCGTTGCCCAATGCGAGCACGAGGCATCCGCTTTGAACAAGTCGAAATGCCGCGGCGATATAGGCGTCACCCCTGCCAACTTGATCCAGCCGTGCGACATCCTTTAGCGAGGTGGCCTGCCCTGCGTCGAGCAGTGCCCCTACGGCCATGGATTCATGCGCCAAGGGTATGCCGCGATACAGCGCAAGCCAGTGAATGATGCGCAACCAGTGGTGAATACGTACACTATCGGCATGTAAGTCGTGCTCACTCAGGCGACAGTGCACGGCCTCACATGCTTGGGCAAGTCGCACGCGCGCTTGCTCCTTTGCCAGGTCGGCAGTTTCTCCCAGGCAACGCCACTCCCACGTCCCGTCGTGTCGGCGCACTTCCGCGGACCAGCTGATTAATGGGCTGCCCGTGTCAGCCGATACCTGGCGCGGCGCTGGCGCATAGTTCACTGACACGATGTCCGGTGTCGACTCCGCCAATACAAAGTGGGCCAATTCCAGTTGTCCACTTAGTGCCCAGTCGCGATCCGATTTTGGACTGTAGACGTAGCAGAGGTTGGCTTTACGATGCCCGCGCTTGTCGTACGCGTCGGCCAGTGCCGCGCGCATGCGAGTCCCCGGGCGTGCGTTGGCTGCGGGATGTGAGGTAGTGCTGGACATGGCAAGCCTCCCACGCTCAGTGGCGAGACGCACGCCTCATGAAGGTCGTACCGCAGCGCTCCCAAGTGACGGAAGCAGGATGCACCAATCTTGCCTTGACATGGCCGCCTATGCGACCTATGTTCAAAGCGAGTGCCCCACCGGTCAGGGGGTGTGCTAGCGGTAATCAACGGGTTCTGTCGCGCCAACGGCAGAGCCCGTTTGTATTTTCATGTTGGCGCTCGTATACGTCTCCTTTCGGATCGTTATGATCCGCCTCCTATATCGATAGGTCGTAACTCGCGCAAGGTCAAGTCCGGCGCGCGGTTGTGCCGTCCAACAAGCCGCGAATGTGGGCTACAGGTGTTCGCCAAACGCCTTGTCCATGTCCTCGGCCCGCTTGCGCCTCTCGGGGTGTAAGTATTGTGAAGTGGTGGCCAGGCTCGCGTGCCCCATTTGATCTTTCACCACGTCGAGCGCAGCACCCCGCGCTACGGCGTGTGTGCCAAAGGTATGCCGCAACCAGTGGGGGGTGGCCTGGCGGATTTGGTGGGCAGCCCCGGGATTGTCCGTTTCATAAACGCTTGCCGCCTCAGCGAGCGTTTGGCGAAGCATATTGGCGAGTCCATTGGGCGACAGGGGCTGATGCGGATGGCGCTGCGCATCCATGCCCAAGCGGCCGATGAGCGGGACATCCGGATCGATGTGGTCTACCACGTCCCCCATACCACGCTGCGCAAGATAGCGTTGCAGCATCTGCACCAGAGTCTTGGCCAACTCGACCACCCGCGTATGCTCGCCCTTGCCCGTGACAACCAGACGCCATCGCATACCTAGCCCGTCGAGGTTCTCGCATGACAAGTCCCCTACCCTTGCACGGGCAAGCTCAGATAACCGCATGCCCGTGGCGTAGGCAAAGCGCAGCACGAATTGTCGGCGTTGCGCTATCGGATCGGCAGGGTCGAGGCGGTCAAGGTAGTCCTTGAGCAACCCCCAATCGCCCTGGGAGAGACTACGACCGCGGTTGGCGCCTCGATGCCGGTGCCCCGGTTTCGGTTTAGCGATGAGCAGCCAGGGGTTGTAGCGCAGATACTGCACCGCCATAAGCCAGTTGAAGAGGCGCTGCAACACCGTCATCGACAGGCGGATGCTCGCCGGCGCGAGTGCGCTTGCGAAGGGGCGCCAAGTGGCGCTATAGCGAGGCAGGTGTCGTGATGCAATCCAGTGTGGCGCGGGCGAGGCGAGAAACTCCCGGTAGGCCGCGCCATCCTGCACGTCCACATCGGACAGTGCTTTGCCCCGCTCGAACCAAGCCCAGTTCAAAAAGCGTTCGGCGTGACTGCGATAAGAGCGCCATGTATTGCCGCCGATCGGGTGCAGCGTGGCGAGCCAGGCCTGCACGGCGCCGAGATCGTGTGCGACCATGAGCCGACAAGTGCTGCCTATCAAGCGATTGTGACCATCTTGTCCGTCCAACCCCATCGGGACGCTCAGGAATTCAAGTGGCGCGATACCGCCCAGTTGCGGTCGTAACAAACGCTGCACGTCAAGCCCCGCAGCGCGGCGCGGCACCAAGGCGTGAGCAGGTACGCCCTGTCCTAGCGAGCCCTCATGCGCGTCTAACCATCGCTGCAGGCGAGTGGCTGCGACCGGTCCCAATCGGTGTACGCGGGCATGCCAGCTCGGTCCGTGAGTACGGATAAAGGCAATCAAATCCAGCAGCGTGAGGATGCCAACGGTCTCGAGCCGACCGGCAATGGCCTGATGGAACCAGCCGCGCACATGGTGATGCACTTGCGGCTTGACGGCCAGCAACTGCTGCAGCCGGGCCAAGGCCCGCAACTGTCGAGCCCGAAGCCGATCATTGCGCACTTGCCGCCGATCGGAGCGCGCCTCTGGGTGGGCTTCTTGAAAGAGCGCAAGCAGCTCCTTTTGAGTAAAGCACTCATACGGATCGTAGGCTTCGGCAAAGGCTTCCAACGTGGGTATGCTGCTCGCGGATGCCGCGTCACCGGACATCAAAGGCGAGCCGATAAGCACTTCTGGTGCGATGCCGAGTACCCGTGCTCCCGTGTAGTCCCGTTCGCGGCGTGCGGCGGTGACCAATTGCTCACGTATCCAACGCAGCGTCGTTCGGGCCCGGCGCAGATCGAGGCCGGTCTCCAGGTACTGGTCGGCCAGACGCTCGAGCGGCAATCTTTCCAGATAGCCCCGGAACAACGCGAAGTGCTCGAGGCCGAGGTGCTCGCGGGCGGCCGGGGATGGGCGGGGGCGCCCCTCGGTGCCAATGAAGGCGACGTCCGTCACGTCGGATGAGCGGGATTTGACGTGCTGCATGGTCTTGCGCGGGTTACCTGTCTTGCGAGGATGCTTCCCCCCACCTCGTGCTGGATTCAATGGATCGTCGCACGTCGACGCCCTACCCGGCTAACCAAGGGGGGCCGCGCAGAACGCCGCTAGGGCATTGATTTGCAAAAGGATAGCGTTTGGACCTTGCGCTGGTGTTAGATTTATTGGACAAAATCGGCACTGATGCTTATGGCACTAATCATCAGTCAATTTTGAGAAATATTTCCAATGGATGTTCTGACCCCCGATGGGCTTGGGCGTGATCTCTCGTGGAGGCATTGGCGCGTTGATTACTTCGGCTGAATCAGGTTGCGAGCGAGGGCCCGGGCGCAAATTTTGATGATCGCAATATCGCCAACGCTATGCATAGGCCCCGCTCTGCATCCGTGCCAGGAGTGCCGACAAAAGCTCCTGCCCCAAAATCGTGTCCGAAAATTCCGCGGGACACCTGCCGCCAAGTGCCGGGGTTGGTTGCTGTAACCACTGGCCGGTCCAACGAGCCGGATCGAACCCGTCTGCCTGCCCCGACTGGACAACCATGGCCTCAACTTGCCCGATTAACCGGACAAGGCCAAGGACACGTTCGGCCTGGTCGACGGACAGGTGCTTCCGTTGCTTCACCTTGCGGTCGATTGCGGATCGAGAAAATCCTAGCGCCTTGACGAGGAATTCCTTGCTGATGTGCATGCGGTTTGCCACGCGCGGCACGTCACTTGCTCGCACGCCGTTCCTAATTCGTAAAACACGCTCATGTATCGTGGCTTGGTACATTTCCCGAGCCTCGGAGATGATGGACGTTGCGCGTTTGCCTCCCCTGTTACCCCTAGGGGAATTCTACGTTGCAGGGGCTGCCATTTTGTCTTACAGGGCGAGATACATGAACATGGCGAACACAAAGGCGATGGCAATCACACCCCCCCAACATTTCTGCGCTCCGGGACTTGATTGATTAATCGCGTCCGCAAGGTGGCTTCTTCTACGATACCTTCGACGTGCCATTTGCAGTGCGCTCCAAGGTGTCAGTTAATGGGATGGACTGCCCCCGAAGGGGTATCGTGCTAATGACTCATCTCGTGTTCGGAGGCCATCATGGCAATCTCTTTTCTCGGAATCGATGTGGCAAAAAATGTGTTCCAACTGCACGGCGTCGACGCGTCTGGGAAAATCATGCTACGACGCCGTGTCGCGCGGTCGCAACTCATGGAAGCTGTTCTGAGGCTCACGCCGTGCACCATCGGCATGGAGGCATGTGGTAGCGCCCACCACTGGGCCAGGGAGTTCGCGAAGCTGGGCCACGCGGTTCGGTTGATCAGTCCGCAGTTCGTCAAACCCTTCGTCAAGGGAAACAAAACCGACAGCAATGATGCAGAGGCCATATGCGAGGCATTACAACGCCCCTCAATGCGATTTGTTCCCGTAAAGTCTGTTGAGCAGCAGGATGTTCAAAGTCTGCATCGTGCTCGCAGTCGCTTGGTCAACAATCGAACTGGCTTGGTAAGCCAAATGAGAGGCATCTTGGCCGAGCGTGGCATCGTGTTTGCTCAGTCAATCACGCGGGCGCGTCGGGAGATTCCAACTATTGTTGCTGACACCGGCAATGCGCTCACACCGCTCGCGCGAGAAATGCTGTCCGATCTTATGGACCAGTTGCGTGAGCTTGACGGTCGAATCTCCGGTTTTGACAAGCGCATTGATGCGGTCTTCAAGGCCAGTGAAACGTGCCAGCGCATCGCGAAGATCGAAGGCGTCGGCCCCAAAACGGCCACCGCCATTGTGGCCGCTGTCTCGGACCCCAAAGACTTCAAAAACGGGCGTCATTTCTCCGCATGGCTGGGCTTGGTGCCTCGCCAGTGCTCAAGCGGCGACAAAACGAGACTCCAGGGAATCAGCAAACGCGGCGATCGACATCTGCGAACACTACTGATTCATGGCGCACGTGCGGTACTTCGAACTGCCCCCACCAAACAGGATAAAAAGCATACCTGGGCTTTGGCGCTTCAACAGCGGCGTGGCGCAAATCGTGCGATCGTCGCAATGGCCAACAAGATGGCTCGTACCATCTGGGCCATACTCGCCTCAGGCCAGCCTTACCGTCCTGCGTAACATTACCTCCACCGACGATGCGTTGATGATTGACAGTGGCACACCGGTCGATCCGGCGAGCAGGGAACCTGATTTTTATGACGGCCCTTGAGGTCTTCCAGTTGTTGAGGCCTGTTCGTGCGGATTTCCAGTTAGGCGCAGGACTTTTCCATGACGCCGGATATATGTACGCAATCGACTCCCGTGCTAATCAAAACATCAACTTGCTATCTAGGGCAGTCCATATATGTAAAAACTGGCGACGTGCCAACGATTCGATATTGGCAGTCTACCGGCGAGCGTGTGTAAGGACTTTACGCCACCTCCGTGCAGAATGGGGCTTGAAGCCTAACCCATTGAAACATCAATCTTGTCGCCAACAGCCCACCCGATTGCTTTCAAGACCTCGGCAAGCGGTCGACGCGATACATCAGCAATGCCGTCGGGAACTGGAACAAGACGTGTTCGGCACAGCCGACGTATGGAACGTAAGGTAACTGGCCCATGGGGATGTTCGCAAGTTCATTGTCGGAGTCTGACAGGGTGGGCTATGACGCAAAAATTTTTTCCGAACCCGTCGCCTACGCTACCTATTCCTCATCGACACCTTGATGCATTTCGGTAGGCAGTCGGTCAAACGCATCGAAACGTGGCGAATCGACTACCAATCGGCTCGACCGCATAGCGCCTTGGGGCAACTGGCGCCGGCCCAATTCCAGCACTGCATCAACCGAAATCTGGCCAGCCGGCCAACTTACGAATGGTGTACGCGGCAGGGTAAGGTCAAAAGGGTGCGAGGACTTGGCCCACCAACTCGCGGTCTACACCGCGGAAAATGACCGACAAGGCCTCGTCGCTGGAGCAAGCTCTGGCTTGACGTCGCCGAGAAGGTCTGAACCGGCCTATGGGGATTTTCTGCTGCCGCGATAGCCTGGATTACTGGTCGTAATCGACGGATTATTTTGGGACGTATATCGAGCAACAAATGGCTCGTTCGAGATCCCCACGCTGGGAGCCTCGACAGGAAACGAAACCTCTCGTACTGGATCAAGTTTTTGGATGAGCGTTAGTATGGCTTGGCCTTCTCCGCACGGCATTTCTCGAGCTCACGCGACAGTGCATCAATCTCCGACTGCATGTTGGCTGCTCGCTTGAGCAGTTGCCCCACCCGAAACCAATACTCATCACCCAAGTCGCCATCCGCCGAGGCGAGTTCGTGCAACTTGCGAAGTGCAATGGCCAGATCGATCTGATTCTCCGAAGACATCGACATGCTCCTTTTTTCGGCCCACATGCTACGTTCCCGTGCGAAATTCGGGTGGCGCGCACTTACGAGTTTATGTTCTCAGACCAGCTTGCCTGCCTCGAGTTTGAACTCTCGGTCGAGCACTCTTCTCGTTCCCAACGGCCATCTCCGATTTCGCCTTCACATTTTGACAAGGTGTTTTTGCAAACGGTAGCAGCCGAGTGTGGTCGATGTGATCTGCTCGGCTAAATCCGAACCAGTTTGACTGTTGGTTTTCAGGCAAAGCATCGCGCACACCGCCGGAACCACGGATTTGGCCATTTGGCCGCGACGCTTCCAACGGCGTGGTTTTCCCAGTCGCCATAGACGATCCGAGAGCGATTTAACCAACAGACTTGCCGCTACCCGCAGCATCCGCACTGCTGCTGGATCGGCGGACATTTGACCGAGCCGAACGAGCAGAAGACGCAACAGTCACCGGAGTTGGGGCGCAGCAGCATCATGCAGTGACTGCACTCGTAGTAATACTGGCAGGCGTTGGTGGGCATGGTTTCGTGTTGGGCAAAACCGCAATGCGGGCAGGTCAACAAGGACTCGAGGATGACGGCGTTCATCGCGGCCTCACTTGCGAACGGCGGACGGATAGCCCGCGTTCCCCGTCGCTTGCGTCAACGCCTGCGGCTGGGCCTCGTCGGGATCGTAGGTGACGGTGGCGGTCTTCTTGTCGAAATCGACCTTGACGGTGCTGACACCGGTCACCCGCTTTAATGACTTCGTGACCGTTATCGGACACAGATCGCACGTCATGTTCTGCACGTCAAGCGTGACCGTCTCCGGCGCGCCAGCCAGTGCCGCCAGAGGCAAGGCCGCGAGCACGGTCATCAGCAGTTTGCGCATGGAAACTCCCTTTCAGTTCAGTAGAGCAACGGTGCGAGCCAAGGCACGGCCAAGAGGCCGAGCAGCAAGAGGGCAATGATCCAGAACACACGTCGCTGACGATGGATCGGACGAAGATTTGCGCAGGGCATGTCGGGCGCGCAGACCTGCGGCACCCCATAGAGCTTGCGGAAGGCCAGCCCGAGAAACAGCAGCGTCAGGCCGATGAAGAAGGGCCGGTACGGCGCCATCGCCGCCAGGTTTCCGATCCATGTGCCACCGACGCCAAGTGCGAGCAGCACAAGCGGACCGACACAGCATACCGATGCGCCCACGGCGGACAGCACGCCCGCAATGAGCGAACCTTTCCCGCTGAGTCGCGCCATACGCTTCTCCTTGAATTAGTTTGCGTTGGTGATACTCTAAATCCCGTACTTAAGTACGGAGTCAAGGAGACATGTCGTGGCAACACTGAGTATCGGCAAGTTGGCCGAGGCTGCCGGGGTGAACATCGAGACGATCCGGTATTACCAACGGCGCGGCCTGCTGGAGGAACCACCCAAGCCGCCAGGCGGGCATCGTCGCTATTCAGCAGAGCAGCTCAAGCGGGTGCGCTTCATCAAGCGAGCGCAAGCGCTGGGTTTCACGTTGTCTGACGTTGGCGGCCTGCTGGCGCTCGATGCAGCGTGCGCCTGTAAGGAGACGCGGGCGTTGGCCGAGCGCAAGTTGGCGCTCATCGAGCGGAAGATAATCGACCTTGCCGCAATGCAAAAGGCGCTGGGCGCGCTGGTGCAGCAATGTGATGCGGGTGGCGGCGGGCCCAACTGTCCGATCATTGATGTGCTGGCTGGAGAATGAGCCTGAGCGCGCGAGTCCGTCGCCCCGCTGCCGCCGAGGGTGTGTTGATTGCCGCGCGCATGCATCGCTGTCGCAACTGTTCGACGCGTTGTTATGGCGGTGGCCGAGGCAGACCTGCAATGGAACCGCGTTGTCCGCACACTACGCATTTCCCGGCAACGCCACCGGCTGTGGATGTCAACGCCACGCAATGTGCAACGGTCTATAGTTCAAATGTGCAATTAAGGGACGGACCGTCCCGGGCGGTTCCCGAATTTTGGCGGGTCGACATGATGATTGCGATCATCATCTGCAAAGTGTGGCTGGTGCTGCTGCTCGGGGCAATTCCTTCCGAACCGACAGTACCGGGTGCCGACATCGGATCAGCCACGTTTTCCGGCGTCGTTGCCGACATGCCCCGCTAGCGCGAATTCAAAGCGTCCGGAGCAGACTCTGGACACCCGCTTCGCCTTCCAATCTCTCCACGCTCGTGCTGCCGTCGGGGTCATTCCGCTCACGGCAGCCCCGCGCTTGCCATGAACTGCTTTCACGGCCATAGGATGCAGTTCAAAGTGTCCGAGTGCGCCAGCGCGGTACAAACATCGGCACGCGCTCGCGGTAGTCCGCATACGCCCGCCCAAAACGCTCCATCAATCGAGCCTCTTTTCGCGTTGCTAGGCGCACATAGGCAAACACGATAGCCGGGGCCAGTCCCAGCGTGAAATGAGGGGTATACGGATTCTGTGGTTGGTTTCGGCTTGTGCGGCGCAGCAGTGGCTGAAGTGGGGCGATCGTTGATTCCGAGGGCACAAAACGGCCATTAGCGACCGCCCGCGAGCACTGCAACGGAGACATCCGAATGTTTCCTCCGTAATGCCAAGCTGGCATTCCATTCGAAAGCACCACACCCGGCAGGTTGAAATTTTCTGGCGCGAAGCGTCGCACTGGCAACGCTCCATTCAACCCTCGTTTGATAGAAACGTATACCCCCGTACCCTATATGTAGTAAGATAGCCCCCTACACTATTTGGGGGCTGGCCGTGAGCCATACGATTCGCGAAAAGCAGAAGCTGCTCAACCGGGTTCGCCGTATCAAGGGCCAGGTCGAGGCCATCGAGCGAGCACTTGAAGAGGAGCGTGGATGTATGGATGTGCTTCAGCTCATCACTAGCAGCCGGGGTGCAATGAACGGGCTGCTCGCGGTCGTTCTCGAAGACCACATCCGCACGCATCTCGTCGACGCAGAACCGCACGACGACGAGCACGGCAGCGGCACCGAGCAACTGATCGAAGTGGTGCACAGCTACTTCAAGTGAGAGAGATATGAGCAAATTTGAGGACGCCGCTTTCGGGGCGGGACACGATCACATTTTTCTGGGCGTAGCCCACGAAGACAATGAGCGCAGAACCTGGATGGTGATTGCGCTGTGCAGTGCGATGATGGTGGCTGAAATTGTCGGCGGGAGTCTTTTTGGCTCTCTCGCACTCGTCGCCGACGGTCTGCACATGTCAACGCACGCTGGAGCGATGCTCATCGCCGCTTTGGCTTATACGTACGCCCGCAAGCATGCTGGCGACTCCCGCTTCGTATTTGGCACCGGCAAGCTGGGAGATCTCGCGGGCTTTACCAGCGCCATCGTACTCGCGATGATCGCGCTGCTGATCGCGTACGAAGCTGTTTCGCGCTTTCTCTCGCCCGTGCCCATCCACTTTGGTCAGGCGATCCCCATCGCCGTACTTGGACTGCTGGTTAATCTTGCGAGCGTCTGGCTGCTAAGCGGCGATCACCACGGCCATGGACATAGCCACGGGCATAGTCATGGCCACAGTCACGAGGAAGAGGTGCATCGCATCTTCGGTAGCGCCGGCGTATTCGCCTTATCGGTCTTCGAAGACGGGGTGCCGCCTGTCTTCCGCATTGCACCAGAAACGGACTCTTCGAAGCTCAACGCCGATGCTGCTTCGGTTACGACGATCCGCCCCGACGGCACGCGCCAGACGTTCGCACTTGTCGATCGCGGTGGCTATCTGGAGTCGAAGGACCACATTCCTGAGCCCCATGCATTCAAGGCCGTTGTCCGCCTGCCCGATGGTGAACATCAAGTCTTGTTCGAAGAACACGAGCACGCCGATGCTCAGGATGGAGCAAACCGTGACCACAACATTCGCTCGGCCTACATTCACGTGATTGCCGACGCGGCGGTTTCCGTGCTGGCGATCATTGGACTGCTGCTTGCGCGTGCTTTCGGCTGGGTCTGGATGGACCCACTTGCGGGTGTGATCGGCGCACTGGTGATTGCGAACTGGTCGTGGGGCTTGATGCGCGATACGGGCGGCATCCTGCTCGACATGAATGCGGACAAGCGTATGTCCGAGAACGTCCGTCATGTCATCGAAGACAACGGCGATACCGTGCTCGATCTCCATGTCTGGCGCGTCGGTCCGGGGCATATGAGCGCGATCGTTGCGGTGGCCACCGATGAATCGCGGCGCAACCCGAGCTTCTACCGCGCAGCACTCAAGCGCTTCAAGGGACTGTCGCATGTGACGGCCGAAGTGAACCCGACCCGCGCAGTGGCCTGAGTGATGCCAGTCAAATCGCCATGCATCGATGTCTGTGCGTTCGATGGCAAGACCGGGCTTTGCATCGGCTGCTTTCGGACGCCCGACGAAAGCAGCGGCTGGAAGAAAATGACGACCACCGGCGTCATCAGATACTCAATGAGAAGACCCGGCGACAGGCGAAGGTAGCACGTGAGGTAAAGGTCGCTGAGGTGAAAAGCTGAAGGAATAGACGCGTTCCCCGGCACTGCCTGGGGGGGCGGAGTGCACCGTACTGCGGACGTTTGAGCGGGGAGCTTGTCACTGGCAGAAACGGCCTAGGGTGTGAGGAAACGCCGATTGATCCGCAGCATACGCGGCGGCCTGCGAGTCCTGCCTTGTTTTACTGTTTCCGCGGTCAATTCGGTGACGACGATCTGCTGAACGGCTCTGATGCCCTCCGCACCGTCGTCTTCGGTCCGCTCGGAAGGCGCAAAGGGCGGGTGCTTACGCACCCGTCAGCCGCATTGCTTTCATCGTTTTCGAGAACCCCAGTGTTTTCAGCACTCGCTTGAGGTTGTAGGCGAGCACATCCAAGCTCATCTCGGTGCCCACGTTGGCCAGCCTGCGTGCCAGGAAGTGTGTGTAGCCCATCCAGTGCTTGAACGTCCCGAAGACATGTTCGACCGGTTCGCCTGCGTACTGTCATCGCATCCGGAGTCTTGTCGAGCTAGCGTTGGACGGCTTCAAGCACAGTCTCATGCTCCCATCGGGGGATTCGTCGTTCGGGGCTCGGCGTGCACTGTGACTTTATCGCGCATTGAGAACAGGCGCTGCTCCAGTAGCGGCGCAGTTGCAAACCGTTTTCCCCCGGCTAAGGATTAGTTATCGATATATGGACAGCGCCGAACTCTCATGATTGCGTGCATGTGGAGGCTCGAATGATGTCCATGGGCGTCGCCGAATGAGTTGCTGAATGGAGGCATGCGGTGGTGCGCAACATTGGGCTCGTGAACTGACCAAACTGGGACATCAGGTCAGGTTGCTCTCACCGAGATTTGTGAAGGCATTCAACATCGGCAACAAGAGCGATGCGGCGGACGCGCGAGCGATCTGGCTAGCTGTCCAACAGCCGGGCAAGCACGTTACCGTAAAGACCGAAACGCAGCAGGCAGTACTTGCCATGCATAGGGTTCGGGAGCAGCTTCTACCTCGGGCTGACCGGGGTCGCTTGCGGCTGGTACTATCGCAAGGTGCTGACGCAGGGTCCGTGGGCCGTCGTGACCCATGTCATCTGGCCGGTGGCAAGCGGGCTCTTCCTCTTTTTCATCGCGGTCTACAGCATCCCGACCTTCGACTGGGCCACCAATGTCGTCGGCAGGCCGGCATTCTCATCGGTATCGTTCCGCTGCTGCTGAACCGCAAAAAGATCTGGGTAGCCCGGCGAGGCTGATCCGGCTGGGCGCCTGGCATTGGCCGCACGGGTCACCCGCTGACCCGTGCGAGCGGTGGAATTCGCGCATCGCCTCCCCGCGGCTGTCTTCAGCATGACAAATTCGTCATTTTGCCGTCATGTTATCGATGTCAGCGCCCGGATAATCTTGTGCCATGCCGCAAGGTACCGGCCGGGCGAACACCGCGGTACCGACTGACGGACATCGAGCCATACGGCGTTGTCGAGACAATCGGAAACGGATACATGCAAACGCACTTCGGCAGACGCACCTTCGTGAAGGGATTGGGGGCCGCCGGCCTTGCCGGCGGGCTTGGCCTGTGGCGTCCCCCAGTCTGGGCGATCTCGAGCCCGGGCCAACCCCATGTGCTCACGGGCACCCAGTTCGATCTCGATATTGGTCAGACCCCCATCAACATTACCGGCCAGACACGAACGGCCACGCTGATCAACGGCACCCTGCCCGGCCCGGTCCTGCGCTGGCGCGAAGGCGATGACGTTACCCTGCGCGTCGCGAACAAGCTTCAGGCGCAGACTTCCATTCACTGGCACGGCATCCTGCTGCCGAGCAACATGGATGGGGTTCCGGGGCTCAGCTTCAACGGTATCGACCCCGGCGAAACGTTCACCTATCGCTTCAGGGTGAAGCAACACGGCACCTATTGGTACCACAGCCATTCGGCCTTGCAGGAGCAGACGGGCGTGTACGGCCCGTTGGTCATCGACGCGAAGGATCCGGAGCCGTTCAAGTATGACCGGGATTACGTGGTCATGCTCTCCGATTGGACGGATGAAGACCCGCGGCGAATCCTGGCAAAGCTCAAGAAGCAGTCCAATTACTACAACTTTCACCAGCGCACGATCGCCGACTTCTTTCACGACGTCAGAACCCAAGGGTGGAGCGCGACAATCGCCGACCGAAAGATGTGGGCAGAGATGCGCATGAGCCCGACCGATCTGGCGGACGTCAGCGCCTACACGTACACGTATTTGATGAACGGGCAGGCGCCCAACGGCAACTGGACGGGCATCTTTCGCCCGGGCGAGCGCATCCGCCTGCGCTTTATCAATGGGTCGGCCATGACCTATTTCGACGTGCGAATCCCCGGCCTCAAGATGACGGTCGTGGCGGCCGATGGGCAATACGTCAATCCGGTCAGCGTGGATGAGTTCCGGATCGCGGTCGCCGAAACGTACGATGTGATCGTTGAGCCGGCGAACGGATCGGCTTATACGATCTTTGCTCAGTCGATGGATCGAACCGGCTTTGCCCGCGGCACGCTGGCCGTGCGCGAAGGGTTGGCGGCCGAGGTGCCCTCCCTCGACCCGCGCCCGCTGCTCACGATGGATGATATGGGCATGGGCGGCATGGATCACAGCGCAATGCCCGGCATGGATATGTCGAGCACGAGCGACGACGCGATACAGACCATGGATGGCACGCCTGCCAAGGATCCCAACGCCATGCCGGGCATGGATATGTCCAGCATGAGCGGTGAAAACCTGCAGACCATGGACGGCACGTCGAGCACGGATCCGGGGGCGATGCCGGGCATGGACGGCATGTCGGGATCGGCCACCGGCGCTGCGGCGGGCATGTCTGGCATGGATCACGGAGCCATGTCCGGCATGGGCGCCATGGGTGCGATGCAATCGCATCCCGCAACGGAAAGCGGAAATCCGCTGGTCGATGCGCAAGCCATGAGCCCCACGCCACGGCTCTCCGATCCAGGGATCGGACTGCGCAACAACGGACGTCGCGTGCTCACCTATGCCGACCTCAAGAGCACATTTTCCGATCCCGACGGACGTGAGCCGACGCGCACGATCGAACTGCACCTGACCGGCCACATGGAAAAGTTCGCCTGGTCGTTCGATGGCGTGAAGTTTGCGGACGCGAAGCCGATTCGCCTCAAGTACGGCGAGCGGGTCAGGCTGGTGCTGGTCAACGACACGATGATGACGCACCCGATTCATCTCCATGGCATGTGGAGCGATCTGGAGGACGAAGAAGGCAAGTTCATGGTGCGCAAGCATACGATCGATATCGCCCCTGGGTCGAAGCGAAGCTATCGCGTCACGGCCGACGCCCTTGGGCGATGGGCCTATCACTGCCACCTGCTTTTCCATATGGAGACGGGGATGTTTCGCGAAGTACGCGTGGAAGAATGATGCGAATGGATAAATCGATGTCGTCGACGATCCCGCGACGCCTCCACCGAATCGCCCTGGCCTTCGGCGTGTCGGCCGCCTTCGGTCACGCCGTTCCTGTCCTTGCGCAGTCGGCGGCTTCCCCGGCGCACGCGCACGTTCAGGCCGCGTCGGGGGACGTGGAGATTCAACCCATGCAACCCGCCGCATCGACCCCGACCGCGTCTCCGGTCCCGCCGCTCACCGACGCGGATCGCAATGCCGTATTCCATGGCGGGCATATGCACGATATGGGCGACGCGCAGATCAACTACCTGGTGCTGTTCGACAAACTGGAATGGCAACGCGCCGGCGGCGGCAATGCGTTGAACTGGGAAGGCACAGCCTGGGTGGGCGGCGATATCGACCGCTTGTGGATCCGTTCGGAAGGCAAGCGGACGGGACATGGTTTGGAGGACGCGGAAGTCCAGGCGCTTTGGGGTCATGCGATCAGTCCATGGTGGGACGTGGTCGGGGGCGTTCGCCACGACTTCAAGCCGGGACGGTCCCAGACGTGGGCCGCGTTAGGCCTGCAGGGGCTCGCGCTGTACAACTTCGACGTGGAGGCAACCGCCTATGTCGGCCAGGCCGGGCAGGCCGCCGCCAGGCTGGAAGGCAAATACGAGTTGCTCATTACCAACCGACTGGTGCTTCAACCGACGGCGGAAATCAATATCTACGGCAAGAACGATGCAAGCCGGGGTATCGGTGCGGGCCTGTCGTCCACCTCGCTCGGCTTGCGCCTGCGATATGAACTCGATCGCCAATTCGCCCCTTATATCGGTGTCAACTGGGACCGAAGCTACGGAAATACGGCGCGTTTCGCCGAGCAGGAGGGCCAGCGACGCAGCGAAGTGTCCTTTGTTGCGGGCGTTCGCGCCTGGTTCTGAGTCGGCGTTCGCACGTCCGGCGCACGACGTCCCCCCCTTTTTTTGCCTCACCCATTACCCACGGAGTTACCGATGAATCTTCGACACGTCGCCTCTCGCATCGCGGTGATCGCCGCCACTGGAGCCCTTGCCTCGGTCGCCTATGCGCATCCCAAGCTGTTGTCCTCGACGCCGCAGGAAAATGCCGAAGGCGCGGCGCCCGAAAAGATCGAGCTGCACTTTTCCGAGAACCTGATGACCCAATTTTCCGGCGCGGCGCTCGTCATGACGGGCATGCCGGGCATGTCCAGCCATGCGCCGATGCGGGTTGCCGCAAAGGTGTCGGGCAGCGACGATCCCAAGGTCATGGTCATCGCGCCGTCGCAACCCCTGCCGGCCGGCACCTATCGCGTCGACTGGCGCGCCATTTCTTCCGACACCCATCCGGTGACCGGGAAGCTTTCGTTCACGGTGAAGTGATCGGCATGGACAGTTGGGTCAACATCGCCGTCCGGTTCGCGCTCTACCTGGATCTCATGCTGCTTTTCGGATTGCCGCTCTTCGGGCTCTACGCGTTGCGGCGCCATGAACGACATTCCACGGATTTCGTGAGGCCGCTGCGCTCGCTGCTCGTGGCGCTGGTTGCCATCGGCATCGCGTTGTCTGTCGGCAGCATGATCGTAATGGGCAAAGCCATGACCGGCGCGTCCGATTACGCCTCGATCGGGGCGCACGCGTTTTCGATGCTGATCTCCGGTACGGCCTTCGGCGCGGCGTGGCTGGCTCGCATCGCCGCCCTGGCGGCAAGTCTTGCCGCCGCGCTCGCCCTTGCACGCCGCCCTACGACGTCGCTGGCGGTGGCCACCGTCTCCGGCGGTATCGCGCTGGTTACGCTGGCCTGGGGCGGACATGGGGTGATGGACGAAGGGGACAAAGGTGTCCTCCACCTCACGTCCGATGTCTTCCACCTCATTGCGGCCGCCGGATGGGTGGGCGCATTGACGGCATTCGGGCTGCTACTGCGCGTGGATCATTCGACGCCGCAAGCGCGCATCGCCCTGTTGAGCCGGACGCTGAACAGTTTTGCGGTCGTGGGCGCCATGATCGTCGTGACGCTCGTCGCCACCGGACTGATCAACTACGGCATGATCGTCGGTCCCACGTTGCGCGGTCTGTTCACCACCTCCTATGGGCAGTTGCTCGTCGTGAAGCTGGCACTCTTTGGCCTGATGCTCGGCCTCGCGGCGGCGAATCGCTACCATTTGGCGCCCTTGCTCGAGATCCGGGTACAAAGCGGGGATTTCCAGGGGGCGATATCCGCGCTGCGCCGGAGTCTCTTTATCGAAGCCAACGCTGCCACGGCGATCCTCGCTGTGGTCGCGGCGCTAGGCACGTTGAGCCCCGAATGACCGGGAGGGACGCCGCGGCATGCGCCGCGGACGTCCAGGCCGGGCATGGGATAATGCCTCGCTGCGCGGATGACGCCCACCCACGGCTCTGGCGGCATCGGCCGCCGGCCCGCCCAATTCTGATATGCGCATACTCATAGTCGAAGACGAGCCCAAAATGGCCGCCTACCTCAGGAAGGGTCTGATGGAGGCAAGCTATACCGTCGACACGGCGAACAACGGCAAAGACGCGCTGTTTCTCGCGCTGCACGAAGATTTCGATCTGATCGTGCTTGACGTGATGCTCCCGGAACTGGATGGCTTCGAAGTCCTCAAGCGCCTGCGTATACAAAAGCAGACGCCCGTGCTTCTGCTGACGGCGCGGGACACCGTGGAAGACAAGGTGACCGGCCTGGAGCTGGGTGCGGACGACTATCTGTCGAAACCGTTCGCCTACGCGGAATTCCTGGCCCGGATTCGATCACTCCTGCGGCGTGCTCCACGGGGTGTGCGAGACACGCTGGTCATCGCGGATCTTGAAATCGACCTGATCAAGCGCCGTGTGCGCAGGGGGCAGATCCGGGTCGACCTCACGGCGCAGGAATTCTCTCTGCTTCAGTTGCTGGCCGAGCGCCAGGGCGAGGTGCTGACGCGAACGTTCATTACCTCGCAGATATGGGACATGAACTTCGACAGTGACACGAACGTCGTCGATGTCGCCGTCAAGCGGCTGCGCGCCAAGATCGACAATGCCTTCGAGAACAAGCTGCTGCACACGGTCCGTGGGATGGGCTACGTGCTCGAGGATCGCTCGTGAGCTTCGACGCCAGGCCCTACTCCCTGCTGCGCCGTCTGACGGTGGCGTTTTCGACGGTCGCCATACTCGTATTCGCCCTGGTGGGCACGTTCCTCTATGATTCGTTGGCCACCGAGCTGCAGCGGCGCGACGACATCGAAATTACCGGCAAGCTGAACCAGTTCCTCCAGCTCATTCGCGATCAGGGCTCGATGGCGGCGATAAGGTCCAATCCGGCACTCTTCCACGAGGTGCTGCTCTCGCACCCTGGCGTCTATCTCGGCATCTTCGACGAGAACAACACGCCGCTCGTGGAACACTCGGACGCGGAGGCAGTAGACCTGTTGCCGGTAGCGACGTCGCACCACGCTTTGGGTGTGCCCTTTACTTGTGAGCCTGCGGGAATCGGCCTGTCGCGATGTATCTCCGGGCAGGCGGTGTTGCCGGGGGGCGGCACGGTTCGTGTCTCGCTTGTGCGCGCAGCGTCCGAGCGCCGATCTCTGCTCGACAGGTACCGCATTGACGTACTTCTCGCGATGGCCGCAGGGGCGGTGTTGGTCGGCACGCTGGGGTATGCCATTACCAGACGAGGGTTCCGGCCGATCCGCAGCATCGGTCGCCAGACCTCGCGCATCGAAGCGCATAACCTCGGCGAGCGACTCGACATTCGGGGCGGACCGCTGGAGCTTCAGGACATCGCGCTGTCTGTGAATCGAATGCTGGACCGGCTGGAACGCGCATTTGTGAGACTTTCGCAATTTTCGTCCGATCTCGCGCACGATATGCGCACGCCGCTTGCCAACGTCATCAGTTCATCGCAAATCACGTTGTCGCGCACCCGCACGATCGAAGAGTACGAAGCACTCATCGACTCCAACATCGAAGAATGCGAGCGGCTCCAGCGCATGACGGAAAATATGCTGTTCCTTGCTCGCACCGACAATGCCACACAGCACTTGGCGCTTGGCACGCTCGATGCGCAAAGCGAACTGCTCAGGCTTGCGTCTTACTTTCAGGGACTGGCGGAGGAGGCTGGCGTCGACATCGTTGTCGAGGCAGACGCTCGCATCTGGGCGGACGCGGGCATGTTTCGGCGCGCCGTGAGCAACCTCGTATCGAACGCGCTGGCGCATGCCGTGGCCGGCACCGCCATTACGCTTTGCGCCCATGAATCCTCGCACCACGCCATCGTCAGCGTGATGAACCTCGGGGAGTGCATCGCGCCCGAACATATCGAGAAAATTTTCGAGCGCTTCTATCGCGTCGATCCGTCTCGTCACGGATCCGCGAAGAACACGGGGCTTGGCCTGGCGATCGTCAAATCCATCGTGGAACTTCACCGCGGCAAGGTCGATGTCGTGAGCTCGGAGGGCAAAACCACCTTCATCTTGCTATTTCCGCGCCAACCGAGCGCATAGCGCCGCTCCCTCACCCCGTTACAAGACCACGGGCTTGTCGCTCAGCTCATTCGTGCCGCCGTCCCGTGCAGGGAAGTGTCGCCGCAGATGCCGGCCAACGGACTCGACGCCGGCGATGACACCGGCTTCGTATTCGCCTTTCTGAAAGGCGGCTTCCATCTGCCGGCACACGGCGCTCCATTCTCGCGCCCCGACTTTTTGATGGATGCCGCGATCCGCGACGATCTCGACGCTGCGATCCGCCAGCAGCAGGTAAATCAGAACGCCAGTGTTGTGCTCGGTATCCCATAGGGGGTCTCCTCGTTTTCAGTGCAATAAGTGACGGTACGCAAAGCTAGCACTGGCGCGGGGGTGGTCTGGGTAGACCGTTGATTTCATTGACTTTCCTGTTCGCTTTGTAAACGGGTATGGTGGCCTCCCACTTTTGAGGTTCACGATGCAGGGTTGGCACACAACGTTTTTGGGGATGCGTGGGCTCCCCCGCGATATCAGCGACTTCGAGATGAAGGCATTTTTCACCTTCGATGGTGCCGAGCGCGACGCAATCAATGCACGCCGAGGTGATTCCCACAAGCTTGGTCTGGCGCTCCATATTGGTTTCCTGCGCATGAGTGGGCGTTTGCTCGGTGCCTTTCGGGTAATTCCAGTAGCCTTGTGGCGCCACCTTGGCAACGAGCTTGGCATTGCAGCACCAGAAGTCGCCTCGCTGAGAGCCATGTATGAACGCGGGCGCACGCTATTCGATCACCAACAAGTAGCCTGCACGGTCCTTGGATTCCAGTGGATGAGCGAGCACCAGCGCCGCTCACTGGTACGTGAACTGCGCGACGAAGTGGCGCGCTGCGCCGACCGCGATCAGCTACTCGTGCGGGCGCGTCAATGGCTGTACAAGAACAAGCTGGTGATCGTGCACGAGCGGGCAATTCGGACACTGATTGCGGCGGCACTTGCCCAGCTTGAAGTTGAAACAGGCACCGCCATCGCCGCCAGCGTTGATCCAGCAACACTTGATCGCTGGCGAGCCTCAGTTTCAGAGCTGCGCCCAGATGGACAAACCCAGCAGAGTTGGCTATGGGCTGCACCGGCGAAACACTCAACCCGCCAAATCAGCGAGGTACTGGAGCGCATCGACCTGCTTTACACGCTGGACGTTCATAAGCACCTGGCAGACATCCCCGATCTCATCTTGCGCCGCTACGCGCGCCGACTTGTCTCCAGGCCGCCCTCAGCCGGAGCCAAGATCAAAGAGCCAGCGCGCACCGTGGAGGTCGCATGCTTTCTTCGGTATTGCCTGTTCACCACCACAGACCAGTTGATCCTTATGGTGCAGCGCCGGATCGCCGATCTGTGGCGTCAGGCTGCCGCCGATGTCCCCGCTACCGTCAATTGGGCCGCAATGTACAAAACGCTGCTCGGCGAACTTGTTGCCTTGAGCGCGCAAGGTGCGGTGCCAGATGCTGAGTTGCGTGCCCGTCTTGAAGCCTTGATCACCGAAACCCAGAAACGCAAACCACCGAGCAGGGCCTCCCTGGTCCGCGAGGGATTGATTGATGGAATTCGCCCCGTGCGGTCGTTGCTCGTCGCCATTGCAAAGCTGCCCTGGCAGGCCACCGGCGAGCATCCTGCCATCGAGTACCTTGCCAAGCTGCAAGCTTTATATCTCAAAGGATCCAGAAAGCTGCCAGTTGAAGTGGTGGCACCAAGTCTGGGAATGATCTGGCAGGTTTCGATCTCCAGCCCAGACCGGGAACGGGCGTTTCAGGCGTTGGAGGTGGCCACCCTGTTTGCCCTGCGCCGCGCGGTGCGCAATGGCTCGGTCTGGATTGAGCACAGCCTGAGCTTTCGGGGTCGTGCGCGCTTGTTCTTCACGGACGAGCGTTGGCAGGCAGAGTCCAAGAAACACTATGCCCGTCTATCGTTACCCAGCAAGGCTGCCACTTTCTTGAAGCCTTTGCTGGCCAGAGTAACTGCCGGTGTCGATGCGGTGGCCGCTGCAGCCCGCAGTGGCGTACTGCGCGTGGATGATGAACTCCATTTGTCGCCATTGCCCGCAGAGGACGAAGACCCAGAAGTGACCAAGCTGCGCGCGGCTTTGGATCACCGCATCGGTGAGGTTCAATTGCCGGAAGTGATTCTGGCCGTTGACGCCCAGGTGCGCTTTAGCTGGATCATGCTCGGACGTGAGCCGCGCTCTACCGACGAGCTGCTGATGGTCTATGCCGGCATCATGGCCCACGGCACCAGTCTGACTGCGGTCGAATGCGCGCGCATGATTCCGCAATTGTCTGCCACCAGCATTCGCCAGGCCATGCGCTGGGCGCGGGACGAACGGCGTCTGAGCCAGGCCTGCCAGGCTGTGCTGGAATTCATGCAGCGACACCCGATTGCCGCCACCTGGGGGCGGTCCGATTTGGCATCTTCTGACATGATGAGCATGGAGACCACCAAACGGGTGTGGCAAGCCCGGCTTGATCCTCGGCGCAACACACCTTCCATTGGAATCTACTCCCATGTAAAAGACCGGTGGGGCATCTTCCATGCGCAGCCCTTTGTGCTCAATGAGCGCCAGGCGGGCGTGGCCATTGAAGGTGTCATCCGCCAAGAAAAGCTGGAGACCAGCCAGCTTGCTGTGGATACCCATGGCTACACCGACTTTGCCATGTCACATGCCCGTTTGCTTGGTTTTGATCTTTGCCCGCGGTTGAAGGAACTCAAACAGCGCCACCTCTTTGTGCCACGCGGCACCAAAGTGCCCGCAGAAATCGCTGCGGTGTGCGAAGCCAATGTCGACGTCGCTTTGATCGAAAAGCATTGGGATAGTCTGGTGCACCTGGCAGCCTCGGTCATGAGCGGACATGCCAGTGCGGTGGCAGCTCTTGCGCGGTTCGGTTCTGCCGCCCAGGGCGATCCAATCTATGAGGCTGGCGTGCAATTGGGGCGGTTGCTGCGTACGGCGTTTTTGGCTGACTACTTTGTCAAGGACGCTTTCAGGAACGAGTTGCGCCGGGTGCTCAATCGGGGCGAGGCTGTTAACGCCCTCAAGCGCGCCATTTATACCGGCCGGATCAGCCCGGCGCAGGCCAAACGTGTCGATGAAATGCAGGCTGTGGCCGATGCGTTGAGCCTGATGGCCAACATCGTGATGGCGTGGAATACCTCACAGATGCAGGCGGTCCTGGATCGCTGGTCGAACCGCCGCCAGGTCATTCCACCGGAACTGATCGGGAAGATTGCGCCCACCAGGCTGGAGAGCATCAACTTGCGGGGTGTGTTTCGCTTCCCGGTTGACCGCTA
The DNA here is from genome assembly GCF_026802345.1 of Pandoraea sp. XJJ-1. Lineage (NCBI taxonomy): Bacteria > Pseudomonadati > Pseudomonadota > Betaproteobacteria > Burkholderiales > Burkholderiaceae > Pandoraea > Pandoraea sp. XJJ-1. The sequence continues at coordinate 2,477,649 of NZ_CP113827.1, read as the reverse complement.
TGCTGACCAAATCCTGCCTTCGCGGCCAAATGCATCGATAACTGGCACCAATGGATGAAACCGACCACGGTTTGACGCCACGAATCGCAGATTTGAAAGTGAACAGGAAAGTCAATGAAATCAACGATCTACCAACACCACCTCCGCGCCAGTGCTAGCTTTTCGTACCGTCACTTATTGCACTGAAAACGAGGAGACCCCTATACATACGACACGGGCACGCACAAGATCGCATTTGGGCTCGCAGGCATCACGTTGCCGATCTTCAACCAGAATCAAGGCGGCATCCATGAAGCCGAAGCAAGACGCCAGGAAGCTGCGGCCCGTGCCGGCGCGCTGCAGGACAAGATTCTCGCCGATCTTGCGCATGCGCTCACGCGCTACCGGTCAAGCGTCGAAGCATTGCGCTTGTCCGACGCCCATCTCGCGAGTGCCCGCAGACAGCTCAACGGCCAGGCCGCCGCTTTTGCCAACGGGAACGCGGACCGACTGACCTACACGCAGGCGAAAGCGGGCTATCAGACCAGTGAAACCGTCCATCTCGATGCCGTGATCGCGGTCCAGCAAGGCGCCGGCGCACTCGAAGATGCGATGCAGCAACCCCTCGGTCACGAGGCGGTGAGCGATACCTTCAGTGAAGAGACACCACGATGAAACTCCGACTGATCCCTCTCTCCGTCGTATCGCTGGCCCTGGCTGGCGGTGCAGGCTGGTACATCTATCAGACGTTCCTGGACACCAGCACGTCGACGACCGTGGCAACGCAATCCGCCCCGCCCCGCGCCGTACAGACGGTCAACGGCGAAACGGTGGTCGTCGTCGGTCCCGAGGAACAGCGCGCCAGCCACATCGAGGTCGCGCCGCTCACAGCCGTCACGCGCCAGGCCAATATCAGCGCCTACGCCACCGTCATCGATCTGCAGCCGCTCTTCGATCTGCGCAACCGCTTGGCGGGCGCCCGCGCGGACGTCGGAACGTTCACTGCGCAGGTCGCAAGCTCGCGCGCCCAGTACCAGCGCAGCCGCACGCTGTTCGCGGACGATCGCAACATTTCGCAGAAGAGCTTCCAAGATGCGCAGTCGGCGATGCAAGCCGACGAAGCGAGGCTCCAATCGGCCCATGCCACGCTGAACGGGCTGAACGCTACGATGCGGCAGCAGTTTGGCGACGCGCTTGCGAATGCCGCGACGGCATCGACCTCGAAACTGTTTCAGCGTCTCCAGTCTGGGCAAGCCGTGGTGTTGCGCGTCACGTTGCCGGCCAGCTTTGACATGGCCCCGCCCGCACGTATCTCGATCGATACTCCCGACGGCCGCTCGGTGCCGGCTCAAAAGCTTTCCGCCTCGCCGCTTGCCGATCCGACCGTGCAGGGCAGCCCTTGGCTTTACTTCGTTGACGACGCGCTGCCGGCAAATTTGCACACGAACGCGCGCGTGCCGACGTCGAGCCAGACCGCACCCGGGCTGCGGATCCCCGAAAGGGCGGTGGTATGGTACGGCGGGCAAACATGGACATACGTGCGGACGGCCCCCGATCGCTTTACGCGGCGCTTCGTGCCCGCTGGCGACGAGGGCGACCACAGTTTCACGGTGACGTCCGGTTTCCAAGCCGGCGACCAGGTCGTGACGCAGGGTGCCCAACTGCTGCTCTCCGAAGAGCTCAAGCCACAAGGCATCGCCACGGCCTGCAAGGATCCACCCGAGTGTGACGACTGACCCACGCCTCACCCGCCCTGATCAACGCGACCTTACGTTCCATGCTCAACGCGATCATCCGCTTTTCGCTGCGCTTTCGCGGCGTCATCTATGCGCTGGCCGTCGTCGCGGCCGGCTACGGGCTCTTTACGCTCACGCGCGCCAAGCTCGACGTCTTTCCCGAATTCGCTCCGCCGATGAGCATCGTGCAGACGGCAGCGCCAGGCATGACGAGCGAGCAGGTGGAGACGCTCGTCACGCAACCACTCGAGAATGCCCTCGGCGGCATGGTTGGGCTGCAGTCGATGCGTTCGCGGTCGATGCAGGGCCTCTCCTCGATCACGCTCGTCTTCGACGACAGCGCAAACGTGATGCAGGTCCGACAACTCGTCACCGAGCGCATCAACGGGCTCGCGGCCACGCTGCCTGCAGGCGTCAAGCCGCCCAGGCTTTTGCCGCTCACCACGACGACGAGCGTCGTGCGCATCATCGGTCTCACGTCGAAGACACGCTCGCTCGCGGATCTCTATGGCATCGCACAGTGGACCATCAAGCCACAACTGCTGAGCGTCCCCGGCGTGGCCGATGCAATCGTGTTCGGCGGCGAGACGCGCCAGATGCAGATCCAGGTCGATCCCGCGAAGCTGATGCACTACGGATTGTCCATCCAGGACGTGATCGCCGCGGGCCGCCAAGCCACCGGGGTAAGGGGCGCCGGGTTCATCGAGAACAATAACCAGCGCATCGCCATCAATGCCGATGGCCAGATCGCCACGCCGGAGAAACTGGCCGGCGTTGTACTGCGTTCGAGCAACGGTGCGTCGGTTCGGCTTGGCGACGTCGCGAATGTGGCCTGGGGCAGTGCGCCGACTGTCGGCGCGGCTTCGGTCATGGGCAAGCCCGGCGTGATGGTCGTGATGGAAAGCCAGTACGGCACCAACACACTGGCCGTGACGCGCGACATCGAAAATGCGCTCGCCGGACTCAAGCCGGCGCTTGTCAAGCAAGGCGTCGACGTGAACGCGGACGTTTTCCGGCCCGCCAATTTCATCGATGCCGCGGTGGGTCACTTGAGGACGGCACTCATCGTCGGCGCCGTGCTCGTGATCGCCATCCTGTTCCTGTTTCTGCTCAACGTGCGCACCGCCGTGATCTCGGCCGTCGCGATTCCGCTGTCGCTGCTGGTTGCGATCATCGTGCTGACCAAGTTCGGCGTGAGCCTGAACACGATGACCTTGGGTGGCCTCGCAATCGCGCTCGGTGAAGTGGTGGACGATGCGATCATTGACGTCGAGAACATTTATCGGCGTCTACGCGAGAATCGCAAGCGACCCCAGCCACTCCCCGCGTTTCGCGTCGTGCTGCGTGCTTCGCTCGAAGTCCGTAGCGCCGTCGTGTTTGCGACTTTCATCGTGATGCTGATCTTCCTGCCGGTACTCACGCTCTCGGGTGTCGGCGGACGGCTCTTCGCGCCACTCGGCATTGCCTACATACTGGCCGTTCTCGCGTCGCTCGGCGTCGCGTTGACGCTCACGCCGGCCATGGCGCTTGCCCTGCTGGCGAAGGGGCCTTTGCCCGAGCATGAACCCCGTCTCGTCGCGCGCCTGAAGGCGCGTTACATCGCGCTGCTGACAAAGGTCGAGCAGCACGTGAAAGCGGTCATGGTAACGGTGGCGCTGATGTGTGTCGCTGCGCTCGCGTCGCTGCCGTTCATGAGCGGGAGCTTCATTCCGCAACTGCGCGAAGGCCATTACATCGTCCATATGGGACTGGAGCCGGGCACGTCGCTCGCGGAATCGATGCGCATCGGCACGCAGGTATCGAAGGCGTTGATGCAGGTGCCCGGCGTGCGTCTCGTGGCACAGCGCGCAGGCCGCGCGAACGGGGTGGTCGACCCGACCGGCGTGCAGCTCTCCGAGTTCGAGGTCGACCTGAAGCCGATGGGCGCATCGGGCCAAAACTGGGCGCTCTATCGGATTCGCCAGGCGCTGGCGCGCTTTCCGGGCCTGAGCACCTCAGTCAATACGTTTCTCGAGGAACGTATCGACGAGACCATTTCGGGAACAACGGCCCCGGTGGTCGTCAAAGTGTTCGGCAACAATCTCGATGTCATCGATCGCACGGCGCAACAAATCGCTCAGCTGATCGGCACGATCCACGGCGTCGCCAGCGTGCGGGTAGATTCGCCTCCCGGCATACCCGAGCTCGACGTGAAGCTCAAGCCGGACGCGTTGAGCCGCTGGGGCTTCAGGCCCGTCGAAGTGCTCGATACGATCCGGTCCGCCTATGCTGGCACAACGGTCTCGCAGATCTACAAAGGCAGCCGCACCTATGACGTCGCGGTCGTGCTCGATCCGGTGCAGCGCAAGACGGTCGGCGACATTGGCAAACTCATGGTGCGTAATGCCGACGGGTTTGCCGTTCCGCTGAGCACGCTCGCGACGATCCGCCAGGTCGCCGGCCGCTATCAGATCACGCACGACGGCGGCCAGCGCGTGCAAACAGTGTCGGTCAACCTTGGTAGCCGGCCGGCCAGTGATTTCGTGAAGGAGGCGCAGGCGCGAGTGAACCGTGAGATCAAAATGCCACCGGGCACCTACGCCGTTTTCAGCGGGGAGAGCGAAGCACGCGCGCAATCGCAGCGCGACCTGCTGGCGTACGGGGGGATGTCGCTCATCGGCATCGCATTGCTCCTGTTCCTCGCGATGAAGAGCCGTCGCGGCGTGCTGCTCGTCATGGTCAACCTGCCCTTCGCGCTCGTCGGCGGGGTACTGAGCGTGGTGCTGACGGGGGCGAATCTTTCCATTGGTGGTATGGTGGGTTTCGTCACATTGATTGGCATCTCATTACGAAACTCGATCATGCTGATCAGCCACTATGAGCACTTGATACAAGTCGATCGATTGACGTGGAACATGGATACAGCGGTGCGCGGGGCATCGGAACGGCTGGTGCCTATCCTGATGACCGCACTCGTTACCGCGCTCGCGCTGGCGCCACTCGCGCTGACAAGCGGCGCGCCAGGTAACGAAATCGAAGGGCCGATGGCGATCGTCATTCTCGGCGGCCTGATCACGTCGACCGCCCTCAACCTGATCGTGCTGCCGACGCTGGCGCTGCGCTACGGACGCTTCGAGCGCGACGAGCGCGACGAGCTGGCCGAGCCCGGCACTGCGCCGGCATAGGCCGAAACGAGGGACGGCCAGTGACTGGGCAGCCGGCGATGGCGGATCTTCCCGACGGCCTGAGCCTCACCGAGGTGGCCGAGCGCCGGGGTGACCTCCCCCCCGCTCCCCTCTGCGCACACCGAAAATTGTTTGCACGATTGATCGATCGTGGTTCGGTGAAGGCGTAGGGATACGACGCTGGCATACCTAAGTGTGCCCTAAGCTTGCTGTCGGAAAATTCGCCCGTTATCGAGTGAAATCGGAGGCAAGCATGAATCGTGTCAGTCAAGCAAGTCCGGTGTGGCTGAATAAGGTGCCGGAAGTCACCTTGACGTTTTGGCTCATCAAGATGATGTCCACGACCGTCGGCGAGACAGCGGCCGACTTCCTGAACGTCAACCTTGGGTTCGGGCTGACAGGAACGTCTGCTGTGATGGGGGTGCTTCTGGCCGTATTCTTGGGCTTACAGGTGTCGGCGCGGCGTTACATCCCGTGGCGCTACTGGAGTACCGTCGTCTTCGTGAGTGTGTTCGGAACCCTGGTCACTGATAACCTGAGCGACAACCTGGGCGTACCGCTGGCGGCATCCACGCTCGCCTTCTCGGCCGCGTTGCTCCTCACCTTCGGCATCTGGTACGCCAAGGAGCGTACCCTGTCGATTCATTCGATTGACACGATCAAGCGTGAACTCTTTTACTGGACCGCTATTCTGCTGACTTTCGCCTTGGGCACGGCAGCCGGCGATTGGGTGGCCGAGGGCCTGAATCTGGGGTACGCGAACTCCGCCTTGGTGTTCGGTGCGCTGATTGGTCTTGCGGCGATTGCGCGATTTGTGTTCCATCGCAGTGCAGTCACGACATTCTGGGTAGCCTACGTGCTGACTCGACCGTTCGGCGCATCGTGCGGCGATCTCCTCTCGCAACCCTCATCCAATGGGGGACTTGGGCTTGGGGTTGTCGACACAAGCGCCGGATTCGTGGCAGCTATCGTAGTTCTGGTGCTCTACCTCTCGATTTCCGAGCGAGCAGTCGCGCGTCAGCAAACTTAATTTCTCGATCGATATCTCTGACCATGAACGATAACGTCCAGAAATCGCTAAGCAAGGTGCCCGAGGTCTCACTGCTGTTTTGGGTGATCAAGATCGCTGCAACCACACTGGGTGAGACGGGAGGCGACGCGGTCTCCATGTCGATGAACCTCGGTTACCTCGTCGGCACTGCAATATTCGCGGTGATCTTTGCCGTCGCTGTTACGGCACAGATTCGTGCCAAACAGTTCTCACCATTGCTGTACTGGGCGACCATTATCGCGACGACAACGGTGGGCACCACGCTCGCAGACTTTGCCGACCGATCGCTGGGTATCGGTTATGCCGGAGGCTCTTCAATTCTGCTCGCCTTGCTGGTCGGCTCGCTCTGGATCTGGTACCGGACGATGGGCTCGGTCTCCGTCCATACGGTCAACTCGCCCAAAGCGGAAGTGTTCTATTGGGTTACGATCATGTTTTCCCAAACGCTGGGCACAGCCTTAGGCGACTGGACCGCAGATACGGCAGGACTTGGCTATACGGGGGCGGCGGTGGTGTTCGGTGCGCTCCTGCTGATTCTGGTCGGGGCGTACTTGTGGACCCGCACATCGCGAACGTTGCTTTTCTGGGCGGCATTTATTTTGACCCGCCCATTGGGTGCCGTGGTGGGGGACTTCCTAGACAAACCCGTGAGTGGCGGCGGTCTTGCGCTGAGTCGATACTCGGCATCGTTTGCGTTGCTGGCATTTATTCTGACCAGCCTGCTGCTCTATAGGCAGCGCGCCGCGGCGAAAGCGCACTAAAACGTCCCATCAGAGGGCATGACATGCGAATCCTGCTCGTAGAAGACGACCCGAAGGTGGGCAGCGTCGTGCGCGACTCACTCAGGGATGCGACATTCGCGGTAGATTGGGTCACCGACGGACAAGCTGTCTTGGCGGCCTCGGATTGCCAGCATTACGATCTGGTGCTGCTGGATCTGGGGCGGCCTCGCAAAGACGGTCACAGCGTCTTGCAGATCTTGAGAGCAAAAGGGCAACGTGTTCCGATCATCATTGTGACCGCCCGCGATGCGTTGGCGGAACGACTGAAGGGCTTGGACGCCGGTGCGGACGACTACATTCTCAAGCCCTTCGAGATGGCTGAACTGCTGGCGCGCATAAGGGCCGTCATGCGGCGCCAGTCCGGACAGGCTGCACCGGTTATGACGAATGTCATCGTCACACATGAGTGAGCTTGCCCGCCCGTAGTCCGTCCGTATTGCCTGAATTTCGCCTCTCAGGGGTAACTCCGCCTTCCAGTTCGATTTGTGCAACAACGCCGCCTCAGGCCAAGGCCGCTGCACTTATCCGACTGTCCGAGCCGATGAGACCACCTTCGCCCATGTCAAAAACGTAACCTCGATGTCACCGTCGAATCAGGATGAGGCCGTTAGATTATCAGTGCAATGAATCACATCTCGTGACTCATCCAGTTGGGCAACTCTGAAGGAAGAATATGAAAGCACATCTGCTTACCGTCGCAGCCCTTGCCGTACTCGTGTCCGGTCCCACATTTGCCGAAGATGCCCAGGCATCGTCTTTGACGCGCGCTCAAGTACGGGCCGAATTGCAAGACGCCGAGTCCAAAGGACTATTGAACCAAACAGACACGGTCTATCCAAGAGACGCAAATCGCACGCTCAACACCGGAATTGGAACGATTGTTCAGAGTGCCAGTGCGCTTCCGGTAGGGGGCCCGACTGCTCAGCCGGGGGCGAATCCAGACCCCGATACCTACGCGAAACCGTAAGCAATTCTCACCTTATGTCGATGAGGTGTGCCATTGCCGGTCTGCGTAGTCGACGGAGCGAAGCGCAAATCGGACTTTCACGATTTGTGGTGCCGCGAAAAGGCCGTGGCGCCACAAGTCCGCGATGTTGCCAGGGCAATTTGGCGGATCCTTCTGATGGGCAGTCATCTCTGCAGCGAGCATGTGCTGCCAGCGCCTCCGAGCACAACGTGCTCAGGACGCGACAATCGGCATGCCGCAGACAAGCGACGTAGAACTTCCCACCTACGCGATGTCGCAAAAAATATCAAATGACATTCGGCCGAGACAATGAATCAATTGCAAGCCGTGAGAGTGTTTCTGAATGTTGCCGAAACCGGCAGCTTTGGAAGCGCAGCCGCAAAGCTTAATCTTTCAAATGCGGTGGTCACACGGTACGTTGCGTTACTCGAAGAACATTTGGGCGCACGCCTACTCAATCGCACCACGCGCCGCCTTTCGCTGACCGAAACGGGACGTCTGTATGCGCGCGGCTGTCGCCAGATATTCGATCAACTTGATGAGATGGAGGCAGGGGTTGAAAACGCTTCTCGTATGCCCTCAGGAGAGCTGCGTATCGCATCGTCCACGACGTTCTCCTTGCAAGCATTGACGCCACTTCTGACCCTGTATCGATTGAGGTATCCCTCCGTGCATCTGGCCGTTGACTTGTTCGATGGAAGCGTGAACTTCATAGAAGACGGGTATGACGTCGGCATGCTTGCGCCAGTTCAAGTCAATAGCACACGCGTGGTGAGCCGTCCGCTGCTATCGGTGGCGGCCGTCGCCGTTGCATCTGCAGAGCTGACTCAGGAACACGGTAGTCCGACGGCTCCGCAGGACTTGCGCAAGTTTCCGCTTCTTTGCCTGCAAACGGATGCACGAAACCCCACGCTTCGCTTCACCAAGGAGAACGCCAACGAATGCGTTTCATTCGATCCGGTGTATGCAGCGAACAATCTTCTCATGCTCAAGCAGGCCGTGAAGGCGGGCATGGGGGGCGCCGTCCTGCCTCAAACCATGATTGCCGATGAGCTCGCTCAAGGTGAATTGGGGCAGATCCTCCCGGGTTGGCAGGTCAGTGGCAATGAGTTTGAAGTTGCATTGATCTATCCTGGGCGTCGTAATATATCAGCGAAGACACGCACCTTCGTCGAGATGGCGATTGAGCACTTCGGGCAAGGGGTGAGTCTCTAGCTAGAATCAACGCAATATTTAGAAAAGACTTTTCAAGGTTTTGGTGATAAATATCTATTCTTCGTGTTTTATAATTTCGTTGCGAGAAGAAGATCAGTTCGATGTTGAGCCGATCTCCAAAAGTTAACGCGGCCTCTGGCCGCGTTTTTTTGCCGAGAAATATTGATAGTTGTTTCATCGCAACATTCCCATTTGGTGCGGTTACCTAATGGCATTGCCTTGGATGCTGAAATTCATTGATTTGTATGGATATTTATTAAAAAATTTATTTTTTTAATTTGTTGAAAAAAGATTTCAACAAAATTGCGATGCCCCTGACGAGAGCCGCTCCATACAATTCGGTCTGTGATCAATACGGAGGGTCGGTAGGCACCGAGATGCCGCATGCGGCGATTCATTTCTCGTGACCAATCCGAGTCCTCCTGATTACGCAACCAAACTGGTTTAATCATTGATGGTTATGGAGATGAATACATGAAGAAGACACTTCTCGCGATGGCACTTTTGGGGGCTTTTTCAGCAGCACAAGCACAATCCAACGTCACGCTGTATGGCGTCATTGACGCTGGCGTGACCTATGTCAGCAAGCAGGCGTTCAAGGATACGAATGGCAACATTCAAGGTGGTTCGAACTGGCTTGCGCAAAGCGGCGTCGCCCAAGGGTCCCGCTGGGGGCTGCGCGGTTCGGAGGATCTGGGCGGTGGCCTGAAAGCCATCTTCAATCTGGAAAACGGCTTCGACGTATTCTCTGGGCAATCTCAGCAAGGCGGGCGGATGTTCGGACGCCAATCGTACGTTGGGCTAAGCAGCAATCGCCTCGGCACAGTGACCCTAGGCCGCCAATATGACTCGGTGGTCGACTTCCTACAGCCGGTAAGCTCCGTGCCGTCTTTTGGTCTGTACGGTGCCCATTTCGGCGATGTGGACAATATCGACAACAGCTTCCGGACCAACAACTCCGTCAAATATACAAGTGTCAACTACAACGGGCTGACGTTTGGCGGCATGTTCAGCTTCGGTGGTCAGGCGGGGCAGTTCGCGACGAACCGTGCTTTTAGCGTTGGCACCGGCTACGCAAACGGCCCGCTGACGTTGGGTGCCGCCTACCTGAATGTCAATAATCCTAGCGCCGCTGTCTACGACAATGGCGGTACCCTCGATAAAACGGTGTTTGGCGCTACCCCCTTGCAGCAAGCCGATCAACTGCGTGTGTTTGGCGTAGGTGGCTCGTATGCATTCGGTCCTGCGACTATTGGCTTGTTGTATACGAACACGAAGCTCAAGAACAGCAGCTTCGTCGCCGGCGGCAGCGATATCAAGGTGGACAACTATGAGGTCAATGCGAAGTACATGTTGACTCCGGCGCTGCAAATCGCTGCGATGTACACCTACACCAACGCGAAGTTCGATCGTCTTGGTTCGAAGCCCAAGTACCATCAAGTGAATTTGGGTGTCGACTACTGGTTGTCCAAGCGTACGGACGCCTATGTCATGGGTGTGTACCAAAAGGCTGCGGGCGACGCGAAGAACGCAGAAATCTACGGCCTCGGCGCCTCCAGCACCGACAAGCAAGTTGCTTTGCGCGTCGGCCTGCGTCACAAGTTCTAATCGAAGTCATCGCTTGATCGCCTTCGCGACGCGTCTAAAGTGAAGGTAGATCTCTCGAGCGCGGCACGAGAAAATTCGCGTGCCGCGCTCGAGACATACGTTGCCGGCACGACCGAGCGCTTTTCGTCCAGAGTCCCAACGGAGATCATCATGGCCAAAATCATAGCTATCACAATTTTGACGTTGCTTGCCGCGGGGTGCGCCTCTTTAAGCAAAGGTTCGCAATCGACGCAGTCGGATCCCAACTGGGGGGTACACTCGATTTACCGAGGTAGCCGTTAGCACAAAGTTCTCCGCGTCCGGATCGGGTGGATTTGCCCCCGTACTTCCGGACACCGCCTCACACTAAGGTTGATGAATCGGTCCTGCGTCGGAACTCGCGCGGCGAGCGATATTTCAACGCGCTGTGAGGATGTTTCTCGTTGTAGTACTCGAATGCAATGGCCAAGTTGCGCGCAGCCGTTGCCGCGTCGGGCTTCGGCATGAAGGCGACATAGTCACGTTTCATCGTCTTCACGAAGCTTTTCGCCATGCCGTTGCTCTGCGGGCTGCACACCGGCGTCGTCAACGGCTTCAAGCCGATGGACGCCGCAAAGCTGCGGGTGTTGTCCGCCGTATAGCCCAAACCGTTATCCGTCAGCCATTCGATTTCAGCCGGCGCGCTCAGCGCGGCGCCAAAACGATTTTCGACGGCGGCGAGCATCACGTCGCGCACCACATCGCCACTGTGGCCGCCGGTCGTCGCCGCCCAGCTCATCGCTTCACGGTCGCAGCAATCCAGCGCGAACGTGACGCGCAGCGGCTCGCCATTATCGCAACGAAACTCAAAGCCGTCCGAGCACCAACGCTGGTTGCTCTTTGCTACCGCGACCTTGCCGTCGCGTTCGGACATCCGCGCAAACACGCTGTCCATTCTGACCAACGTCTCGTTCAACCATTGCCGAATCGGTCGCAGCGGGTGGTTCGCCGGAATGAAATCGTCCAACTTGCTCATCGTGAACATCGATTCGGTATAGCTGTCGGGGCCGCGCATCGTTTCCATCACCGTTTCTGGGGTACCTTCATGCAACGTTTACCCCCGCGCGGCGGATGACCTCGCGTCGAGGTATTTCAGCAGCCTGCTAGACCAAGAATGCCATTGAGAGCATCAAATCGCAACTACGAACGATCATCAAATCCTCCGGACACAGCCTCTTTGCACCTCACCACCGGGAAAGGTCAAGAAGAACGTGGTCGTCCCATGCTGGCTTTCGGCTTGCACGTTACCGTGATGTAACTCCATGATGGATTTTACGATCGAGAGTCCCAGCCCAGAATTCCCGGCTGACGTATGACGCGATGCGTCCGCGCGGTAGAAGCGATCGAACAAGCGCTCCAAATGCTCGCCTGGAATGTCCTGCCCCTGATTGCATACGCTGATGATCGTTTCCCGCCCAAGCATTCTTGAGTGCAATTCGATACAAGTCCCTTGCGTCGAAAATACCAACGCGTTGGAAACCAGATTACTCACCGCTCGTCTAAGGAGCGTCGGGTCGGCGAATATCAGCCCTTCGGCACTGACGCGGATGCACAACTCACGCTCCTCTGCGACCGCTTCGAAATATGACGCGATATTGGTCAGTTCTGTGTTGGCGTCGAGCCATTCGAGACGCAATGCATGTTTTGCATTGTCAGCGCGTGCCAAAAACAACATATTCTCTACCATCCTGCGAAGTCGGTCATATTCTTCCATGTGCGACTCTAGAAGTGACTGATACTCGTCCAGCGTTCTTGGGCGGGACAGCGTGACTTGCGTCGAGCTAATAAGGTTCGACAATGGTGTTCTGATGTCGTGCGCGATGTCCGAGGAAAACTGGGTGAGGCGACGAAAAGCGTCCTCCAAGCGATCCAGCATCCTGTTAATGGCCTCAGCAATGTCCTGCAACTCGTCGGGGGCGAGCGCGATTTTGAGTCGCTCGCTCAAGCGACTGGCCTCGATCGAATGGGTTTGCATGCCAATATCCTTGACGGGTCTCAAGCCCGTGCGCGTAACAGCGTAGCCGAGAATCCCGACAAGCATTGCGCCCGCAGCGGCGGCGCCCCAAAGATCCTGTCGATAGACGGCAAGCAATTCGCTTCGGTCTTTTGACGAACGAATAAAGATGATCTGAATACGAGTGCCGTCGGCCAAACGCTCAATGAAAGCAATGGCACGTGCCTTTTGCTGACCATCGAAAGTCAAGTCAAATGGCGCACCAGCGTTGCTCGCTAGACCCAAACGATCCAACAACTCTGCGGACATACCGGCGGAGCTGCTGACAAGCACTTTGCCGGACATGTCCCGCAACGCCATGCTGAGTCCTGGGTGGGACGCGACAACATCCAAGAAGATGTGCGAGTCACGCATCACGCCACTCTCGGATTTCGACTCTTTCAGTATGCTCTGGAACTGCGTCAACTTACCAATGATTTCCAGGTCATCCCGTCGCTCAAGCTGGGCTGCCAGAGAGCGATATAGGAACGTGCTCGACAAGGCAAAAACGAGAACAGCCACCACCCCAAACGCAGCCGTCAGGCGGAACGTGAGTGACTTCGGCCGGATGAGCCTCACTTCCGATCCTCCAGGACGTACCCCATGCCTCGGACCGTGTGAATCAATCTTTTCTCGAAAGGGTCGTCGATTTTCGCACGCAGCCGTCGAATTACGACGTCAACGACGTTAGAGTCACTGTCAAAATTCATATCCCATACGTGCGATGCGATCAGCGTTCGCGATAATACTTCTCCGTGCTTTTCGATGAGAAGCTGCAGCAATGCAAATTCTTTGGCTGTCAGGTCCACGCGCGCGTCACCCCGTTTTACCTTGCGGCCGACGATGTCGACGCTCAAATCAGCGACTTCCAATATGTCTGGCAGGCGGCGAGGGGAACGGCGCAGCAAGGATCGAATTCGCGCCAGCAGTTCAGCATACGCAAACGGCTTGACCAAGTAATCATCAGCCCCCAAGTTAAAGCCCCGTATCTTGTCATCGAGCGTATCGCGTGCCGTTAAAAGAAGCACCGGTGTCTGCTTCTCTTCCCGAAGGGCCTTCAATACTTGAATGCCATCCAGTTCCGGCAGCATAATATCGAGGATGATGAGATCAAACTCCTCGTGCAGGGCCAGGAATAGGCCATCTTTACCGTTGACCGCCAAGTCGGCCGTGTAACCGGCTTCGGTCAACCCTTTCCGGATATATGCGGCGGTCTTCGACTCATCTTCAACGATGAGAATGCGCATTCGGTCTCTCCTGTAGAGCGTCAACTACTTTGGCCGCAAAGCGACTCGGGCGTGGGGCGATTCTAAATCGACGGCAAAGTCACAGATCGAAGGTGCCCATGGTTGGCGACACCAATGTACTGCCGATGGCCATTGCGTTGACCGTATGACTGCATCAGGGCATCGGAATCGGCACGTAAATAGTGCGAGTTCCCGTCGTGGGAAGTGAGGCTATTCTCGTAAGTGACGGCACAGCGGTTATCCCTTGCGACTGAAGTATTTGGAATAGCTTGCGGGTAGCGGAACTGTCGATTTCCCAAGCAAAGCCTTGCATCCCGTCACGCTTCATGTGCAAGGCAATCACGTACTGCGGAAGCCGTAGCTGAAGTTGGTCCGAGAAGACCCCGGAAAAGATCGAGGCAGACAATAGTTGCCCGGCGGAATACACGCGGAATGTCGTGCTCGTTCCGGTTGTCCGGTCGATGCGCCGCAAGTAAAGTTTGTTTTTGCTCGCAAGGCACACGCCTTGATAGAAAATCCCGGTACCAAGTCCGTTGGGAACGAGCGCGAACTCGCAACGGGAGGTGAAAAGGATGTCTTCGCGAGATATATTTTCGGCTTCTGTGATTGCGGCTTGTTCGGAACGACGATCGTAAGGCAACATTGCCGTGCATCCGGCGAGCGTGATTGGCAAAAGAAGTACGGCCAGCGGGATCGCCTTCATGGTTCATTTTCCGGTGGTTGCATTATGGCCTAAACATTTTACTGGCGCGCCCACTGCGAGCCGATTACTCTGAGATTACAACTTTGCAATCAGAAAATTACTATTCGTAGCCGTTGGGGCGACGTCGCTCGTACGAAGACCGCATTCGAGCCGTTCTGACCCTGCCCCGACTCCTCGTACAGCAGGAATTTGTTAATTTCCTGTTTGTTCGGGACGGATGTCAGAAAAGTCAGTGCCGAAATGCTCGAGCTGTCGTTTCGACGGCTGGCTACCCAATCGGGCCTAGGTCAGCGATATCACGTTCGTCATGACTGGCCGGTTTGGCCGTGCCCGGTAGGTAGCCGAGATGGTGGTTCATTTCGCCGCCCAGCGCCCGCTCGATCAATGCTTTCTTGAAGGCCAGCGCGATGCGGCATTGATGGCGTCGGCCGTCATCGGACCGTTGGCGAACTGCTCAAGCAGCTCGGCGGGGATCGTCGGCAGCTCCGCCGGTGGGGGTTTCGGTTTACGAGGCATGGTCACTCCTTGGCGACATGTTATGCCTCAAACACGAAATTTCTGACAGGCCCCACTTTGCTCCAGCCCGCGGGCATGCTCATGGCGCCACCTACTCATTGAGGGCTTTGGATGCCGAGTACCGAGACCAGCACGAGGATAGCCGTGGCGGCACTCGACTCAATCAGCAGACTCTTACGCAAAGCACCAACTGCGTCCGCGTAATCCCCAATTTGCATCTTTGCTTCGAGCCGTGGCGTCAGGTGGTACCGATTGGCCGCCGCGAGTGCAAGCATCAATGCAAAGAAGCCCAGTTTTGTAAGCAGGAGCTGGCCATATAGCGTCGTCGTCAGTCCACTCAGTGTCTGGCCGGAAATCATGCCGTAGTTGATCAAGCCCGTGGCGACCAGTGTGAGGACGATCGCCGTCCCGACCACGGCGAATCCGGCCAAGGTCCGCTGCAGCGTTTCAAGCCGCTGACTGGGTGAGGCATCGTCCACGCGAAGAAGCAACACGAACGCCGTCAGCGCCCCGATCCATCCGCCCGCCGCCGCGAGATGGAGAATGTCGGCCGAAAGATGGATCAACCCCTTGTCGCCACTGTCCATCGCGCCATGGCCGCCCCACGCCAACGACGCCAGTGCAACCGCGCCACCAATCGCGGCGAGGGCGAGTCCGACGGTCGGGCGACGCAGCAGTGTGGGTGTGATGGCAAGAACGACAACCAACGCCATGAGGCGGAGCACCCATACCGTGCCGAGCGCGGTACCGGATATGATCATTCCCAACGCGTGTTGGCTCACGCTGGAATAGTCTTCCGCACCCGTCATCATCTTTGCCAGAACGATCATGCTAAGTAAGGACAGCGCGATCCCGGCGGTGGCAGCACCGCCAAGAATAATGGCAAACTGCTTCGTGATCCGTGACGAACGGCGCTCGTCATGCTTTAAGGCATACAGGCCAAAAAGTGGCAAGCCAAAGAGCAACATGAGGTCCAGATAGAGCGCGAACCGAATGGCGATGTTTACCCAGCTGTCCATGATGCTCACTTCACCATAAACGTGATCTTTCCGGTGATCGGGTGTGTGTCAGAAGACACCGCACGCCAATCCACGCGGTAGGTTCCCGTCGTCAACGGTTGAGCCGGCGCAATCACCATCACCTTGGGGTCTTCGCCCCCGGAAATCTTCGCGGCGACTTTCATTGCGGCGTGATCCGACATGCCGGGCATGCCGGTCATGATCAGATTGGCCCCCGAGAATTGCGTCATCAGATTCTCGGAAAAGTGAAGTTCGATTTTTTGCGGCGCAGGTCCTTCAGCGTTGTCCTGAGGGGTCGAGGACAGCAGCTTCGGATGTGCAAATGCGGCCGAGGCAATGACCAGACCAGCGGCTCCGACAAGTGACTTCGAGAAAAAGCGTTGGCGCGACATGGCAAATATCCTTTGCAGTAAGAAATTGAGAAGCATTAAAGCGTCCCGTGTCAAGCAATGAGAGAACTTCTACGGGACAACTGAACATCGACGAATGTCGCCGTTACGTCAGAACCAGGCACGCACGCCGGCAAGGAATAACACCTCATTACGGCGCCCACCTTCCTGCTCCAGGATGCGCGCAGTGTTGCCGTATGATCTTTCCCAAGTCACACCAATGTACGGCGCCAATTGACGATCGACTTCGTATCGCAAACGCAAGCCCAGCGAGCTGTTGGCCACGCCGGCTCCCTGCTCTCTTGCCGCGTCGTTTTTCCCGTACATGTTGACTTCCAGCGATGGCTGGAGGATCAAACGATTCGTGATAAGAAAGTCATACGTGCCTTCCAGGCGTACGGCAGTTTGACCACGTTGTCCGACAAATGCGGTTGCTTGCGCTTCGAAGTTGTAGAGCGCGAGCCCTTGTATGCCAAGCGCTCCCCAGGTTTGCGAAGTTCCCGGTTTGAAGTTGTGGCGAACGCCGGCCACCACGTCCCACCACGGACTGATGGAGTGGCCCCAAAGCGCCTGAACTTCTGCGTCCCCGAGCTTGCCGCCGGCTCGCTTGCCTTCCGTGCGAAGCCAGAGGCGGTCAATGTCACCACCGATCCATCCTGACCCATTCCAGTTCAATACGTTGCCCCCCTGACTTTTTTGCCATTCCAGGTTATCGAACAGAAAGAAGTAGTTGGTTTCCTTATCGCCCATGTCGTGCATATGGCCGCCGGTGAAGACCGCTTTTCGATCTTCGTCCGTCAACGGTGGCACGGGTGACGGGACACCTTTAGACGGAGACCCCATCGATTGCATAGTGGCATCGCCCATAGAGGTCAATGGGCTCGATACTGAAGTCGTTGCATCCGATGCGGCCATCGCAGAAAGAGATGCTGCTGCGGAAAATATCACGGTCAAGGCAGTCGCTGCAGCCTTCCCGAATTGCAGTTTTTTAATCATGAGAACCTTTACTCCTCGACGACTACTTCACGGAACATGCCAGTCTCCATGTGGAAAAGCAGGTGGCAGTGGTACGCCCATCGTCCGAGCGCGTCGGCCGTTACGCGGTAACTGCGTTTGGAGCCCGGAGCAATGTCGATAGTGTGTTTGCGCACCATGAAGCGCCCTTGCTCGTCTTCCAAGTCGCTCCACATTCCATGAAGATGTATGGGATGGGTCATCATGGTGTCGTTTACCAACACGAGGCGGACCCGTTCGCCATACTTGAGGCGAATCGGCTGGGAGTCGCTAAATTTGACGCCGTTGAACGACCAGACGAACTTTTCCATATGCCCAGTCAAGTGCAATTCAATCGTTCGCGTCGGGTCCCGTCCGTCAGGATCGGCGAAGGTACTACGCAGATCTGCGTAGGTAAGCACGCGCCGACCGTTGTTACGCAATCCAATGCCCGGGTCATTGAGCTTCGAGGTCGGATTCATGGCCTGTGCGTCAACAAGCGGGTTACCGTTCTCGGACGCAGGATGAGACTGCATTTCGCCCGTCCCCGACATCGAATGGCCGCTCATGCTCGACATGCCATCCATGCCTTGCATGGAACCATGATCCATTCCGGCCATGCCGCTCATGCCCTGCATCGAATCGCCGTTCATGCTCGACATGCCATTCATACCTTGCATGGAACCATGATCCATGCCGGCCATGCCGCTCATGCCTTGCATCGAATCGCCGTTCATGCTCGACATGCCATTCATACCTTGCATGGAACCATGATCCATTCCGGCCATGCCGCTCATGCCCTGCATCGAATCGCCGCTCGTGCTCGACATGCCATTCATTCCTTGCATGGAGCCGTGATCCATGCCAGCCATACCTCCCATCCCCATATCGTCCATCGTCACTAGTGGGCGTGGGTCGAGCGCTGGAATCTCGGACGCAAGCCCTTCGCGCACGGCCAAAGTGGCACGCGCGAAACCCGTGCGGTCCATGGACTGGGCGAAAATGGTATAGGCCGCTTCCGAGGTGGGCTCCACGATGACGTCGTAGGTCTCGGCGACGGCAATTCGAAACTCTTCTACACCGACGGGTTTGACGGGTTGTCCATCGGCCGCCACTACCGTCATTTTGAGTCCCGGGATTCGGACATCGAAATAGGTCATCGCCGAGGCGTTGATGAAGCGCAGACGAATGCGCTCGCCCGGGCGGAAGATGCCGGTCCAGTTTCCGTTCGGCGCCAAGCCGTTGACCAAGTATGTATAGGTGTAGGCGCTGACGTCGCCAAGATCCGTCGGGCTCATCCGCATCTCGGCCCACATCTTGCGGTCGGCGATCGTCGCACCTAGCCCATCTTTCTTGACATCTCGGATGAAATCTCCGAGCGTCCTTTGATGGAAGTTGTAATAGTTCGATTGCTTTTTGAGCTTGGCCTTAATGCGCCTAGGATCCTCGTCGGTCCAATCGGACAGCATGACAACATAGTCCCGGTCGTACTTGAACGGCTCGGGATCCTTGGGTTCGATCACCAACGGGCCATATACCCCGGTTTGCTCTTGCAGAGACGAATGGCTGTGGTACCAATAGGTTCCGTGTTGCTTGATCTTGAAGCGGTATGTGTACGTCTCACCGGGGGCAATCCCGTCAAAACTCAGGCCCGGGACGCCATCCATATTGGTCGGCAAAAGAATTCCATGCCAGTGAATCGACGTCTGAGTGGACATGCGATTCGCAACACGCAACGTTACAACATCCCCCTCTTTCCACCGTAAGACCGGGCCTGGCAACGTTCCGTTAATCAGTGTGGCCGTTCGCTCTCTACCCGTGATATTGATCGGCGCTTCCGCAATGGATAAGTCGAAGTCGTTACCCACAAGCACATTAGGCTGTCCGGGACTCGACATGGCCCACACTTGCGGACGCCAGACACCCAATCCACCGACGAGTCCCGCCGCGCCTATGCCTCGAATGAAGGTTCGTCTGCTGAGATGAGATCGCATCTATCAGTATCCAGTTGATATTGGTTGAGAGAATCACCAATTCGTGATGTCAGCCGTGTTAATGCTGCCAGCAGACTCACTCTCTCTCGCGCGAAATAGCGACGCGCGCATACGTCAAAGCCTGGGGTGAAATCACCAGTCGATGCCGCATAATTCGGCTTGTCAACGTACTGCGGGCGATACTACCAGTGGAGCGGCGTCACTGGCATTACTTTCAAATGACAATGTTGTCATGTGCGACAAGCATGGAAAAACGCCGTGTTTGACGAAGGAGTGCGATGCTGAAAAACGGTGGAAGCCAACGTTTTGTACAATCGTGAAAGACGGAGGCATGCATGAATCGAATTCCCAAGGCGGTATACACGAGCGAGTTTCGTGAGCAGGCGAACAGGCTGCAGTAGGTCGGCAGGCAGCAGAAGCTACCGACCGAACTGGAGGCCGAGTTGGCGTGCGTACAGTGAGAACTGGCGTAAGTGAAGTTGGAGGCGAACTGGTTGCAGAGCGCACTCGCGCTGGGCTGATTGCTGCCAGGCCCGTTGGTCGTACCGGCGGGCGAAAACAAAAGTAAGATCGCCTCCGCCAGAACGCTGCTTGCTAGTGGCGTGCCAGCCAGAGCGGTAGCGACGAACCTCGACGTTTCGATTCCGATGCTATATCGCTGGATTCCCGCTTCCACGCCACCTTGAACGCGAAGTCCCAATTCGCATTTTCCATGAGGACCCTTCATGCGCTTTTCACTACCACGCGCTTTCGCTGCCGCCACTCTGCTCATGGCCACGCAGGCCCTCTTTGCGCAAACACCGAAAACCGTATCCCTTGACGACCTGACGTGGACCGAGCTCCGCGACCAGATTCAGGCCGGCAGGACCACCATCATCATTCCCATCGGTGGAACGGAGCAAAGCGGACCGTATATTGCGCTCGGCAAGCACAACGCGCGCGTGAAGGTGCTGTCCGAGCGCATTGCAGAAGGACTGGGCAATGCGCTCGTCGCTCCGGTCATAGCCTATGTGCCGGAGGGAAGCTTTGCACCGCCAACCTCCCACATGCGTTTCCCCGGCACAATTACTGTGCCAGATGACGTGTTCGAAAAAACGCTTGAGTCCGCCGCAAACAGCTTCAAGGTTCATGGATTCAGGAACATTGTCTTTCTAGGTGATCACGGCGGTTACCAGAACGACATCAGGCGGGCTGTTGCCCAGCTCAACAAGGCGTGGTCCGGCTCGGCGACCCGGGCCTTCGTGCCGGCGGAATATTACAGCGTCAGCTCGGACGGTTACGCGGAAATTCTGCACAAGCATGGCTACCGGTATGACGAGATCGGCACGCATGCGGGACTTGCGGACACGTCGTTGCTGCTCGCGGTGGCGCCGCAAATGGTTCGGAAGGATCGGTTGCGAAGCGGTCCGAAACTCGGCCCGTCTGACGGCGTCTATGGTGGCGATCCACGTCGCTCAACAGCCGAACTCGGTCAATTGGGCACCGATGCGATTGTGTCGCGGACCATCAATGCCGTCAAAAAAGAGACTACGGGCCACTGACGAATCCGCCTGCGTCTGACTCTCTTTAGTTATTGCTTCCCCTTATAACGGACCTCACCATGCATCAGTGTTATCGTCGTTTGCCGCTACTCGTATCGTCTTTTGGCGTTGCCCTGGCCGGATTAGGCGTCACCTGCATCGCCTCCGCAGCAACGGCTATTGCCACCATGGCTGGCATGCCACCCGTGGTGAACTCCAGCAACCTGTATAGCGAAGCGGGCACCGGCCACCTCAGCGCGGCGGTGGCGGATGCGTTGCCACGGATCTATGTGCCCAATCTTCGCTCCAACGACATCTACGTGATTGATCCGGCGACGTTCAAGGTAGTCGAAAAGTTTCACGTCGGCTACAGCCCGCAACACGTCGTTCCGTCGTGGGATCTGAAGACGCTGTGGGTGGCCAACAACGCCGAAGGCCGACCCGACGGCAGCCTCACACCTATTGACCCGAAGACCGGCAAACCCGGCAAGGAACTCATGGTTGATGATCCCTACAACATGTACTTCACGCCGGATGGCGCGGAAGCGATCGTGGTCGCGGAAGCGCACGCGCGACTGGATTTTCGCGATCCGCATACGATGGCGCTGAAGTCGAGCCTGTCCGTACCGGAGTGCAAGGGCATTAACCACGCTGATTTTTCGATCGACGGCAGGTACGCACTCTTTACCTGTGAGTTCGGCGGGAAGTTGGCGAAGATCGATCTCGCCAATCGCAAGGTCGTCGGCTACCTCGAGCTGGAAAAGAAGGGCATGCCACAGGACATCCGCGTCTCGCCGGACGGCAAGGTGTTCTATGTCGCCGATATGATGGCCGACGGGGTTTTCGTGGTCGACGGTGACAGCCTCACGAAGACCGGCTTCATCAAGACCGGTGTCGGCACGCATGGGTTGTACCCGAGCCGCGACGGCGCCCGCCTGTACATCGCCAATCGCGGCTCCAATCGCGTGCACGGGCCGCGGCACGGCAAGGGCAGCGTGTCGGTGCTCGACTTTTCGACACGCAAGGTTGTCGCGACCTGGACGATTCCGGGCGGTGGCAGTCCGGACATGGGCAACGTCAGCGCGGATGGCAAGACGCTGTGGCTATCCGGCCGGTACGACGACGTGGTCTACGCGATCGACACGACAACGGGTGCCGTCCGGACGATTCCGGTCGGCATGGAGCCGCATGGGCTCACTGTCTGGCCACAGCCCGGCCGCTATTCGCTGGGCCATACGGGCAATATGCGCTGACCACGAATGGCATCCATTTGACCGGCGATTTGGTGTAGATCCCTGCTCACAAGCGCGCCGTGAAGGCGCGCTTGTGAGCAGGGCGATCATTGCATGACGACAACCTGCGCAAGCGACCGACATTCGTGCGACTGTCCCGCGCGACATCATCGTTTTCAAGCAGAACATTAGCGCGGCAAACAATACGCGCGCAGCGCGCGTGTGAACGACAAGGCAAATAACACCAGCAGCCCGACCACGGCGATGCCCTTGTGCTGGCTGACGAATATACTCCTGTCGCGGTGCCGGATAGCGCCAGCCGCACGATCTCGATGCCGGGGTGCGTCGCGGCCTACTGCTGGCGCAGCGCGAGGTCACGCGAGCCGTCCGATCGATCAGGATAGCGAAGAATAAGGTGTCGAAGGCGCACCACGTGTACAGACGCCGACCATCGACCTTGAATACATGTGAGGTCTCACGCAACGTCAAACCGTACCCAACGACGTTGCCAACGTCATCCCACACGGTGCAGACCGCCTGTGCGAGTACAGCGTTCACACGCCCGACGGCTAGTCCAGCGCCAGCGCGAGTGCGGCGGGAGAATCCGGCGCACCTTTGCTGAGTTCGCGCAGCAGTGCGACAAAGATATCCGCAAAGCCCTCCGAGCGGTTGGTCAGCGTCAGGCGCTCGACAAGTTCGGCCGTGAAATGTGCAAAGGTCATCGCTGTCCCCTGCGAGTTATCCGGCGCAACACGAGAGCTGCTTCACGTCCTTCGAGAAGGTCTGCGCGGCTAGCTTGAGCCCCTCGACCATCGTCAGGTACGGGAAAAGCTGGTCGGCGAGTTCCTGCACGGTCATCCTGGCGCGGATCGCGATCGCGGCCGTCTGGATGAGTTCGCCCGCCTCGGGGGCCACCGCCTGCACGCCGATAAGCCGGCCGCTGCCGGCTTCCGCCACCAGCTTGATGAAGCCGCGCGTGTCGAAGTTCACCAGCGCTCGCGGGACATTGTCGAGCGTCAGTGTGCGACTGTCGGTCTCGATGCCCGCCTGGTGCGCATGCGCCTCGCTATAGCCCACAGTTGCGACCTGTGGCTCGGTGAAGACGACTGCCGGCATCGCATCGAGATTGAGCCGCGCGTCACCGCCGGTCATATTGATCGCCGCGCGCGTGCCGGCTGCCGCCGCCACATAGACGAACTGCGGCTGACTGCTACAGTCGCCGGCGGCATAGATATCCGGTGCGCTCGTGCGCATGCCGGCGTCGATCACAATGGCGCCGCGCTCGTCGACCTGTACTCCGGCACTCGCCAGGTTCAGGGTGCCAGTGTTGGGGGCGCGGCCCGTTGCCACCAGCAACCGGTCGGCCCGCACTTCGCCGTGATTCGTGGTGAGGACGAACCTGTCATCGGCGTGTGACACCCGGCTCGCCTGGGTCTGCGTCAGCACCTCGATGTCCTCAGCGCGAAAGGCCGCCGTCACCGCTTCGCTGACCGCCGGGTCCTCCTGGTAGAGCAACGTGTGGCGGGCCAAGACAGTAACGTGACTGCCCAGCCGTGCAAACGCCTGGGCCAGCTCCAGCGCGACCACCGACGAGCCGATCACCGCGAGCCGTTTGGGGATAACGTCGCTCACCAACGCTTCGGTCGAGGTCCAGTAGGGCGTCTCCTTCAGGCCCGGAACCGGCGGCACCGCGGCGGTTGCACCCGTGGCAACCAGGCAGCGATCGAACGACAACGTGCGTTCCCCGCCGGCGGTCAGCGTGACGGCGAGCGTGTGGCCGCCCGTGAAGCGTACCTCGCCATGCAGGACGTTGATGTTCGGGTTCGATGCCAGAATGCCTTCATACTTGTCATGGCGCAGTTCGTCTACACGCGCCTGCTGCTGGGCGAGCAGGCGCGGCCGGTCGATCACTGGCGCCACGGCGCCGATCCCCGCATCGAAGGGGCTCGCCTGCCGCAGATGCCCGATGTGCGCGGCACGGATCATGATCTTGGACGGCACGCACCCGACGTTCACGCACGTGCCGCCAAGGGTGCCGCGCTCGATCAGCGTCACGCGCGCCCCAAGCTCCACGGCCTTCAATGCCGCCGCCATCGCCGCGCCACCGCTGCCGATCACGGCCACGTGCAGCGCCTGCTCACCGTCACCGCGCTTCGTATCACCGCCCAGCCAACCCAGTGCCTTGCCCATCAGGTCGACGACCGGCGTGTTCGGCGTATCGGCAACTCGTGCGCGGTAGCCGAGCGCGGCCACGGCCGCAACCAGCGGTCCCAGGCGCGCACCCGCGTCCGCCTCGATATCAGCCTGCCGTAGCGGATAGGACACCGAGGCCGAGCGCACGCCAGGCACGTTCTTCAAAGCCTCCTGGACGTGCTCGGCGCACGTCGTGCAGGTCATGCCGTCGATGTGAAGGGTGATCGCTTCGGCCATGATCACGCCCTCACTGCTTCGCTGTAGCGGGATAGCCCGCGTTCTCGGTGGCCTTGGTCAAGGCTTCGGTGCTGGTCTTGGTGTCGTCGAAGGTGACGATGGCCTCCCGCTTTTCGTATCTCACTTCGGCCTTTTTTACGCCGTCCACCTTGGTAAGTGCCTTCTTGACCGTGATCGGGCACGCGGCGCAGGTCATGCCAGGCACAGACAGGGTGACTGTCTTGGTTGCAGCCCAAGCGGGTGCGCTCAGGGCGGCGGCCAAGGCGACTAGGGTGGCGAGTTTCTTCATGGCAATCTCCTTTCAGTAGAACAGCGGCAGGACATAGGGAAAAGCGAGGGCAACCACGACCAAGGCCGCCACGATCCAGAAGATCAACTTGTAGATCGTCCGCACTCGCGGCACGGCGCACATGTCGCCCGGCTTGCAGGTTTGTACCGGCGGGAAGATGCTGCGCCAGGCGAAGAACAGCGCGACGAGCGCCGCGCCGATGAAGATCGGTCGGTACGGCTCCAGCACGGTTAGGTTGCCGATCCAGGCGCCCGAGAAGCCGAGCGCGACCAGCACGAGCGGACCGAGGCAGCAGGTCGAGGCGAGGACGGCGGCGAGGCCGCCGGCGGCCAACGCGCCGCGACCGTCCTTTGGTTCCGACATGAGGTTCTCCTTCCGGGTCTTCGGTTGATACTGTAACGTTACTTCCGTAGTCAAGTACGGAGTCAAGTACCATGAAAAACGATATGAAGAACCTGACCATCGGGGCCTTCGCCAAGGCAGCCGAGGTCAATGTGGAAACCATCCGGTTCTATCAGCGCAAGAAATTATTGCCGGAGCCCGACAAGCCCTATGGCAGCATCCGCCGCTATGGCGAGGCGGATGTAACGCGGGTACGGTTCGTGAAATCAGCCCAGCGACTGGGTTTCAGTCTGGATGAGGTCGCCCAGCTGCTGCGGCTGGAGGATGGCATCCATTGCGAGGAAGCCAGCGGTCTTGCCGAGCACAAGCTCAAGGACGTACGCGAGAAAATGGCTGACTTGGCGCGCATGGAGGCCGTACTGTCCGAGTTGGTGTGTGCCTGCCATGCGCGAAAGGGAAACTTTTCCTGCCCGTTGATTGGGTCACTGCAAGACGGAACGAACCTCGCAGTGTCGGCGCAGGGTGGTCACGGGGTGACTACGCCTTAGGATGCTTCATTTCCCGAACTCTGAGCCGACCCAAGCACATCAATAAGGGCAGCTAAATATAGAGCTATTGCGATAAGTCTTCTTATCACGATAGACGCAAATCTGTCCTAAACTGGTCTTCGTGAGAATGCGTGAGAGCATGCGCAATGCCGCCACCAATCGCCATATCCCCGGAATTCCCCGATAACGCGTCACTCGCCGCGTTGCGCGCGTGGTATGCCGGACTGAGTGCCCGCGCCGCGGTCGAGCGCTACCTGAATGACAGAAAAGCGGATGGCGCTTCCTCGCGCGGCATGCTGGGGCAGATTCGGCGTCGGTTAAGCGAGATGGCACGCCGACGTCAACGCGAGGATCTCGCCGTCGTATTCGAGCACAGTGCTGGCGAGCGAATTCGGCGCGCACGGGCTGCGAGTCAGGCGATTGAAGCGCTACGTGTATTGCCTTTGCCAGCGCCTCTGATTAGCGACGATATCGCCACGTGGCTGCCCTCGCGGGCCGTACGGGTGCTACGCGCTTACGGCATCGCGACATTGGCTGATCTGACAGTACGCATTCCGCGCCGACGTCGCTGGTGGTCCGCTGTGCCGGGGCTGGGGCAGATGAGTGCCCGAGAAATCGAGGCATTCTTCGCGCAGCACCCGCAACTCACGGAGCGCGCCCGCGCCCTGATTGTCGCTACCACCCCCAACACGGTAGTGCCTTGGGAACAATTGCGGCTTCCGCACGAGATAGATGGCTCGCAGGGGACATTTCGAGCCCCACGCAAGACGTGCACGTTGAGAGCAGCAAACGACTACGAAGCGGTCAAAGCCTGGCTTGCGCTTCATGAATCGGCAGCTACGCAACGGGCCTATCGGAAAGAAGCTGAGCGGTTAATTCTATGGGCGATCGTCGAGCGCCAGCGCCCCCTGTCTTCATTGACCATGGAGGATGCGATCGCATACCGAAGCTTCATACGCCGACCCACGCCGCGCGAGCGCTGGGTAGGTCCGCCGCGGCCGCGCATCTCGCATGAGTGGCGGCCTTTCGCGCGCGGGCTGTCCGCCGTGTCAAGTGCTTACACCTTATCTGTGCTTGCAGCGATGTACCGATGGTTGATTCAACAGCGATACGTGCTCGCCAATCCGTTTGCAGGCATCAAAGTGCGCGGAGGGGCGCGCCGCGCGTCAATCGATGCGTCACATGTATTTGGAGAAGGCGAATGGCTGCTCGTACGCACCATCGCAGACGGGCTTGAATGGTCCTATGGATGGGAAGCGCCAGCCGCCCAGCGTCTACGATTCGTCTTGGATTTTGCTTACGCTACTGGATTGCGTGCCAGTGAGCTCGTCGCAGCGACCCTCGGTAGTGTTGAGGTTGATGGCCACGGTGATCAGTGGCTCACGTTGGTCGGCAAGGGGGCTCGCACTGGCAAAGTAGCGCTGCCACCGTTGGCACGCATGGCGCTCGAACGCCATCTCTTGGAGCGTGGATTACCAACGTCACGGACACTTTGGGTCCCGATCACGTCATTGATCGGTGACCTCGGTGGAGATTCCGCCACGGGCATCACCTCGACGCGGCTATGGAGTGTGATGCGCCGGTTCTTTACCCAAGCAGCCGATATCCTCCAGACCGAGAGTCCGGCTGTCGCTGATAAATTGCGGCGCGCCAGTCCGCATTGGATGCGACACACGCACGCAACGCATGCACTGATGCGCGGAGCTGAATTGACCACGGTCAGAGACAACCTCCGGCATGCATCAATTTCAACGACGTCAATCTATCTGCACAGCGATGATGTAAAACGAGCGAAGCAGATTAGCGGAGCGTTTGCTGCGCGGTAGGTTTGACAACGGCGCCCACAAGGTGCGGAGGAGGTTCGTCAGGTGAGAATACTCCTCATCGGCATATTCGAGGAAGTCGCATTGCCGTCAGCTCCATATTACTTTTAGTGTTATGTGGCAATTTCGCCTTTATCGTGGTACGCCCCCGAGTGGTTTCGGAACCGGATCGAAGCGAGGATCGTGATCGAAGATTGGCGGACTCACTACAACGAAGTGCGTCCGCATTCGAGTTTGCAGTACCTAACACCGGCAGAATTTCGCCGGGCTAGCGAATGTAGTTCAACCACCGGGGCCGTGAGTCTCTAGACACCAGTGGTACGAAAAAACCAGTCAGGTCAGTACCAAGTTTGAAACTTACGGGCAGCGTGCCGATACTGCGCGCTCGCCGGTCTTTTCGGTAAACTGCCGGTATTTACGGGACGGACCACCGCCCGCTGCTTACTTAGTCTGCTCATGTCAAATACCCACGAAGTCCGCCCCGGCCAGTCCATCGAGCTGCTCAAGGAACTCCACATCCTCACGCGCGACGGCAAGATGAACCAGGACAGCCGGCGCAAGCTCAAGCAGGTCTATCACCTGTTCCAGTTCATCGAGCCGCTGCTCCAGGAAATCAAGACCGAGCGCGGTCGCGTAACGCTCGTCGATCACGGAGCCGGCAAGTCGTACCTGGGTTTCATCCTCTATGACCTGTTCTTCAAGGCACTCGCGGACGACTCGCATATCTACGGCATCGAAACCCGTGAGGAACTGGTCAAAACCTCGCAAGCGCTCGCCGAGCGGTTGGGTTTCACGGGAATGTCGTTCCTGAACCTGTCCGTGGCGGACTCCATCACCTCGCCGGCACTGCCGCCGACGGTCGACGTCGTCACCGCGCTGCATGCCTGCAATACCGCCACCGACGACGCGATCCGTTTCGCGCTGGCCAAGCAAGCGCGTCATATCGTGCTCGTGCCCTGTTGCCAGGCCGAGATCGCGGGCGTGCTGCGCAAAAACAAAGGCAAACAACTGGCGGGCAATCCACTCACGGAAATCTGGCGCCACCCGCTGCATACGCGTGAATTCGGCAGCCAGATCACCAACGTGCTGCGCTGCCTGCAGTTGGAGGCCCACGGCTACCACGTCAGCGTGACCGAACTGGTGGGCTGGGAACACTCAATGAAAAACGAGCTGATCATCGCGCAATACAAGAACCTGCCGCGCCGCCGCCCCGCCGAACGCCTGGACGAGGTGCTCGCTTCGCTCGGGCTGGAAGAAATGCGCGAACGTTTCTTTACCTCGCCAGCACCAGTGTCAGCGGAGTAGTCCCTACGATCTGAGGTGCGCGAAGCGCGAACAACATCGCGCCACGCGCCCTCCTCTCAACGCGCCGGTCGAACGAACCCGGAGTGCCGGTTGACTTCGTAGCGCTGAACGACGACATCTTTCTCTGCCGTCACCACATCGGCAGTGATGGTGTCGGCATCTCGCTCGACCACCTTGCCGAGTTTGAGGCGCGCGTTGCCCATGCGCTTGAGCCACCCGTCCATGTTGTTTCGGACCTGATCAACGCTCAACTTGAGATCTTCACGCTGGGCCCCCGGCCCGCCCCCGCCCGCGGCGCCAGGCCCCCAGCACGGCCCGCAGCCGCCAGGGCCCTCCATCATGCCGCCCCGCCCCATCATGCCCGGCCCGTAGCCATAACCGCCGCCCATCATGCCCGGCCCATATCCCCGCCCGCACCCCCAGTCGTCATCCTTCGGTTGGGCAAGCGCCGGGATCGCAGTGATTATCAAAACCGCTGACGACGCGATCGATAACGCGCGTTTCATGGTTCTCTTTTCCATCTCATCAATCTCCTGAACCTAAATCCTGACAGCACCAACGCGTGTACAAACCGCGCGAATGCCGGGCCAATCGTGCATGTTCAGGGTAGGCGACGCCCCAAGGCGTGCCTTGAGGCAGGTCAAACCTTTGATCGCGTCGGCCGTGCCCCGCCAACGACGTCGGTGCGCATCAAGCGTTGCCGCCGGCCGGCAGCGCGGCATGCGCGCGTGTCGATGGACGCACGGCAAACGGCGCGCCCAATGCGATGACATCGCAAGCGGCTCCTTGACATCGATCAACACGGGGTCGTCTCAGAAAACGGAAAATAAAGCACGTTAAGCCGGTGGCAGCGCTCGCAATGGCCTGAACTTCCCCGCGCCGACCTTGGCGCTGCTGCGCCAGAGGTAATCGCCGGTCAAGTTGATGTGCTCCCAGCCCAGCGGCGACAGGTATTGCAATAGCGTGTCGTCCAGCGACTTGCCGTGGCCACGCAAAGCACTGGTGGCACGCTCCAGGTAGACGGTGTTCCACAGCACGATGGCCGCCGTCACTAGGTTGAGGCCGCTGGCACGATAGCGTTGCTGTTCGAAGCTGCGGTCGCGGATTTCACCCAACCGGTAGAAGAACACGGCCCTGGCCAGCGCATTTCGCGCCTCGCCTTTGTTCAGCCCGGCATTAACGCGACGGCGAAGCTCCACACTTTGCAGCCAGTCCAGAATGAACAGCGTGCGCTCGATGCGCCCCAATTCGCGCAGGGCGACAGCCAAGCCGTTCTGGCGCGGATAGCTGCCGAGTTTCCTGAGCATCAGCGAGGCCGTCACCGTACCCTGCTTGATCGAGGTGGCCAGCCGTAAAATTTCGTCCCAATGGGCGCGAATTTGCTTAATGTTCAGCCTGTCGCTGCTAATCATCGGCTTGAGCGCGTCATAGGCGGTATCGCCCTTTGGGATGAATAGCTTGGTGTCGCCCAGGTCTCGGATACGTGGTGCGAATCGGAAGCCCAGCAAGTGCATCAAACCGAAGACATGATCGGTAAAGCCCGCTGTGTCGGTGTAGTGTTCCTCGATGCGCAAGTCTGACTCGTGGTACAGCAAGCCATCGAGCACATAGGTTGAATCGCGCACACCGACGTTGACCACCTTAGCGCTGAATGGCGCGTATTGGTCGGAGATGTGGGTGTAGAAAGTCCGTCCTGGACTGCTTCCATACTTCGGGTTGATATGCCCGGTGCTCTCTGCCTTACTGCTGGTTCTGAAGTTCTGGCCATCCGACGATGAGGTAGTGCCGTCGCCCCAGTTTCCGGCGAAGGGTTGCCGAAACTGCGCGTTCACCAGCTCGGCCAGGGCCGTCGAATACGTTTCATCCCGGATGTGCCACGCTTGCAGCCACGACAGTTTGGCGTAGGTCGTGCCAGGGCAGGACTCAGCCATTTTGGTGAGTCCAAGATTGATGCCATCAGCCAGGATCGTCGTCAGCAGCAAGGTCTTGTCCTTGGCCGTGTCACCGGTCTTCAGATGCGTGAAATGCCGGGTGAAGCCCGTCCACTCATCAACCTCCATCAGCAGTTCGGTGATCTTGACGTGCGGTAGCAGCATCGCCGACTGGTCGATCAGGGCTTGCGCGGTCTCCGGCACCGCCGCGTCCAGCGGCGTGATCTTCAGGCCGGACTCGGTAATGATGGCATCCGGCAGGTCGTTTGCCGCCGCCATGCGGTTGACGGTGGCGAGTTGCTGTTCCAGCAATTCCAGCCGGTCGTGCAAATACTGATCGCAATCCGTGGCCACTGCCAGCGGCAATTCGCTGGCCAGCTTCAGAGTGGCGAACTTCTCGACCGGCACCAGGTATTCGTCGAAGTCCTTGAACTGGCGTGACCCCTGCACCCAGACATCGCCCGAGCGCAGCGCGTTCTTCAGCTCCGACAGGGCGCACAGTTCGTAGTAGCGACGGTCGATGCCATCGTCAGTGAGCACCAGTTTGGCCCAGCGTGGCTTGACAAATTCGGTTGGTGCGTCGGCGGGCACCTTGCGGGCGTTGTCGCTGTTCATGTCGCGCAGCACCTCGATGGCATCGAGCACGCCCTTGGCGGCTGGTGCCGCCCTCAGCTTGAGCACGTCCAGGAACTGCGGGGCATAGCGGCGCAACGTGGCATAGCTCTCTCCGATGCGGTGCAAAAAGTCGAAGCCCTCAGGTTGCGCGAGCTTTTGCGCCTCCGTGACGCTGGCGGCAAAGGTGTCCCACGGCATGACGGCCTCGATGGCGGCAAACGGATCTCCTCCGCTCTGTTTGGCTTCCAGCAGGGCTTGGCCGATGCGGCCATACATCCGCACCTTGTCATTGATCGCCTTGCCAGAAGCCTGAAACTGTTGCTGATGCTTGTTCTTGGCCGCATTGAACAACTTGCCGATGATGCGATCGTGCAGGTCGATGATTTCGTCGGTGACGGTGGCCATGCCTTCAATGGCCAGCGCTACCAGAGTGGCATAGCGTCGTTGCACCTCGAACTTGGCTAGGTCGGCGGGCGTCATCTGTCCACCCTCACGGGCGATTTTGAGCAGGCGGTTTTGGTGAACCTGCCGCTCGATGCCTGCGGGCAGGTCAAGAGCCTGCCAGGCTTTGAGGCGCTTGATGTGTTCGAGCATGTGCCGGGAATTTGGCTTGACGGGCGACTGGCGCAGCCATGCCAGCCACGTCACTTTGCTGCCGTCCTTGCGCTTGAGAAGTTCGTCCAGGCGCTGACGGTGGGGCGGCAACAAAGAATCGGTCAACGCCTCGTAAATACGTCGGTTGGCACGGGTGATGGCCTCGGCGCTCGCGCGCTCGATAGCATTCATGGCGGGCAAGATGATGGTCTGCCGCCGCAGGTTTTCGACAAGGGTGCGGGCCAGCACAATGCCTTTGTCAGTCTGCAAGGCCAGCTCGGTCAATGTGTGCACCGCTTGCCGATAGTGGCTCATGGTGAATGACTTGAACCCAAACACAGTTTGCAGCTCGACCAGGTGCTCGCGCCGTGTCTGCTCGCGTTGGCCGTACACATCCCAACTTTCCACCGGCACCTTGAGCTGTGTCGCCACCATGCGCAGCAAGGGCGCAAACGGCGACTCATCGACACCCAGGATGACGCCAGGGAATCGCAGGTAGCAAAGCTGGATGGCAAAGCCCAGCCGGTTCGCTGGCCCGCGACGCTGGCGAATGATCGACAGATCGGTTTCGTTGAACGTGTACTGCCGGATCAGTTCGTCCTTGGCATCTGGCAATGCGAGCAGGCTTTCGCGCTCGGTGGCGGACAGAATTGAGCGGCGCGGCATGGTCAGTCTTCCCGCAGGTACTGGTACAAGGTTTCACGGCTGATGCCGAAATCACGGGCCACCAAGGTTTTTTGATCGCCAGCCGCGACTCGCCGTTTCAACTCGGTAATTTGTTCGCTGTTTAGCGATTTCTTTCGTCCCCGGTAGGCACCGCGCTGTTTGGCAAGCACGATCCCCTCGCGCTGGCGTTCGCGGATCAGTGCGCGCTCGAACTCCGCAAAAGCACCCATGACCGACAGCATCAGATTGGCCATCGGCGAGTCCTCGCCGGTGAACGTCAAGCCTTCTTTGACAAACTCCATGCGCACGCCCCGTTGTGTCAGCCCTTGAACGATGCGGCGCAGGTCATCAAGGTTGCGTGCCAGCCTATCCATGCTGTGCACCACCACGGTATCGCCCTCGCGGACGAAGGCCAGCAGCCTTTCAAGTTCGGGACGCTGGGTGTCCTTGCCAGAAGCCTTGTCGGTGAACACCCGAGCCACCTGAACACCCTCCAATTGCCGTTCCGGGTTCTGGTCGAAGCTGCTGACGCGGACATAGCCGATGCGTTGACCTTGCAAGATGCCTCCAAAGGTAAAAGTGTCAGAATGAAATCTATTACCCTTGGCTGAATATGTCAACAAATAAGAATTTACACTCTATTCTGACGGTTGTCATTTTCAGAAGACGACTGCACCATTCAGCGCGGTTTGAAGCCTCTTGTGCATACGGCTCCTGACAGCCAGATATCAGGACTCCTCTGCACGAAACTCGTCTATGCTCAATACTCGTGTGCACCAAAGCGAGATGAGCATGGCGACCGATACCGCACCGATTACCGAGCACGGCGTGGCCACCCTGCCAGAACAGGCATGGGAGCGTGCGCGTCGTCGCGCGGAGATCATTGGGCCGTTGGCGCAGTCGGAGACGGTTGGGCATGAAGCGGCCGACGCGGCAGCCCAGGCATTGGGGCTGTCCCGGCGGCAGGTCTACGTCCTGATCCGCCGTGCCCGGCTAGGATCGGGGCTGGTCACTGACTTGGCTCTTGGGCAGTCGAGCGGTGGCAAAGGTAAAGGCCGCTTGCCGGAGTCGGTCGAACGAATCATCCGCGAGTTACTGCAAAAGCGCTTCCTGACCAAGCAGAAGCGTAGCTTGGCGGCGTTCCACCGCGAAGTTGTGCGGGCGTGCAAGCTGCAAAAGCTGCGGGTGCCGGCGCGCAACACGGTGGCTCTGCGGATCGCCGGCCTCGATCCGCGCGAGGTCACTCACCGCCGGGAAGGACAAGATGCCGCCCGCGACCTGCAAGGTGTTGGTGGTGTTCCGCCACCCGTCTCCGCGCCGCTGGAGCAGGTGCAGATCGACCACACAGTCATCGACCTGATCGTGGTGGACGAGCGCGACCGGCAACCGATTGGCCGTCCATACCTGACCCTCGCCATCGACGTATTCACCCGCTGCGTGGTTGGCATGGTCGTTACGCTGGAAGCCCCGTCCGCCGTCTCGGTCGGCTTGTGCTTGGTGCATGCCGCCTGCGACAAGCGCCCTTGGTTGGAAGGGTTGAACGTAGAGATGGATTGGCCGATGAGCGGCAAGCCCAGACTGCTCTACTTGGACAACGCGGCTGAGTTCAAGAGCGAGGCGCTGCGCCGTGGCTGCGAGCAGCATGGCATCCGGTTGGACTATCGCCCGCTCGGGCAGCCGCACTACGGCGGTATCGTGGAACGGATCATCGGCACGGCGATGCAGATGATCCACGACGAATTGCCGGGGACGACCTTCTCCAATCCTGACCAGCGCGGGGAATACGCCTCCGAGAAGATGGCCGCCCTGACACTGCGCGAGCTGGAGCGCTGGCTCACATTGGCGGTCGGCACCTATCACGGCTCCGTGCACAACGGCCTGCTCCAACCGCCGGCCGCGCGCTGGGCCGAAGCTATCACGCGGACCGGCGTGCCAACCGTCATCACTCGCGCTACGGCTTTTCTGGTCGATTTTCTGCCCATCATCCGCCGCACGCTGACCCGCACCGGCTTCGTCATCGACCACATCCACTACTACGCCGATGCGCTCAAGCCGTGGATAGCTCGGCGGGACCGCTTGCCTGCGTTCCTGATCCGGCGCGACCCGCGCGACATCAGCCGCATATGGGTGCTGGAACCAGAGGGGCAGCACTACCTGGAAATTCCCTACCGTACCTTGTCGCACCCGGCTGTCACCCTATGGGAACAACGGCAGGCGCTGGCGAAATTACGGCAGCAAGGGCGCGAACAGGTGGATGAGTCAGCGCTGTTCCGCATGATCGGCCAGATGCGAGAAATCGTGACCACCGCGCAGAAAGCTACGCGCAAGGCGCGGCGCGACGCGGATCGACGCCAGCATCTCAAGGCAACGGCACCGCCTGTCAAAACCACGCCACCACCAGATGCGGACATGGCTGACCCACAGGCCGACAACCAGCCGCCGGCCAAACCGTTCGACCAGATTGAGGAGTGGTAGCCGTGGACGAATATCCCATCATCGACTTGTCACACCTGCTGCCAGCGGCACAGGGGCTGGCTCGGCTGCCGGCGGACGAGCGCATCCAGCGCCTTCGCGCCGACCGCTGGATCGGCTATCCGCGCGCGGTCGAGGCGCTGAACCGGCTGGAAACCCTGTATGCGTGGCCAAACAAGCAACGCATGCCCAACCTGCTGCTGGTCGGCCCGACCAACAACGGCAAGTCGATGATCGTCGAGAAGTTCCGGCGCACGCATCCGGCCAGCGCCGACGCCGACCAGGAGCACATTCCGGTACTGGTCGTGCAGATGCCATCCGAACCGTCGGTAATCCGCTTCTACGTCGCGCTGCTCGCGGCGATGGGTGCGCCATTGCGACCGCGCCCACGGCTGCCAGAAATGGAACAACTGGCGCTGGCACTGCTGCGCAAGGTCGGCGTGCGCATGCTGGTGATCGACGAGTTGCACAACGTCCTGGCCGGTAACAGCGTCAACCGCCGGGAATTTCTCAATCTCCTGCGCTTCCTCGGCAATGAACTGCGCATCCCACTGGTCGGGGTCGGCACGCGCGACGCCTACCTGGTCATCCGCTCCGATGACCAGTTGGAAAATCGCTTCGAGCCGATGATGCTGCCGGTATGGGAGGCCAACGACGATTGCTGCTCACTGCTGGCCAGCTTCGCCGCTTCGCTTCCACTGCGGCGCCCCTCGTCGATTGCCACGCTGGACATGGCCCGCTACCTGCTCACACGCAGCGAAGGCACCATCGGCGAACTGACGCACTTGCTGATGGCGGCAGCCCTCGCCGCCGTGGAGAGCGGCGAGGAAGCGATCAACCATCGCACGCTGAGCATGGCCGATTACACCGGCCCCAGCGAGCGGCGTCGGCAATTCGAGCGGGAACTGATGTGAAGCCAGCGCCACGCTGGCCACTGCATCCGGCTCCCAGGGAAGGTGAAGCCTTGTCTTCGTGGCTCAACCGCGTGGCCCTTTGCTATCACATAGAGGTGTCCGAGCTGCTGGAGCACGATCTTGGTCACGGTCAGGTTGATGACCTGGACACCGCGCCACCACTGGCGCTGCTGGCGATGCTTTCCCAGCGGAGCGGCATCGAACTGAACCGGCTGCGTTGCATGAGCTTTGCCGGCTGGGTGCCTTGGCTACTGGACAGCCTTGATGATCAGATTCCAGATGCATTGGAGACCTATGCGTTCCAGCTCTCGGTGTTGCTGCCGACACACCGCCGTAAGACGCGATCCATCACGAGCTGGCGTGCCTGGCTGCCCAGCCAGCCGATACACCGCGCCTGTCCGCTATGCCTGAACGATCCGGAGAACCAAGCCGTACTGCTCGCGTGGAAGCTGCCCCTGATGCTGAGCTGCCCGCTGCATGGCTGCCGGCTGGAATCCTATTGGGGCGTGCCAGGGCGGTTTCTAGGCTGGGAGAACGCCGACGCCGAACCGCGCACCGCCAGCGACGCGATTGCGGCGATGGACCAGCGTACCTGGCAGGCACTGACGACCGGTCACCTGGAGCTGCCGCGCCGACGCATCCATGCCGGATTGTGGTTTCGGCTGCTACGCACGCTGCTCGATGAGCTGAACACACCGCTTTCGGCGTGCGGAACCTACGCGGGGTATCTCCGCCAAGTCTGGGAAGGCTGCGGGCATCCGCTGCGTGCTGGGCAAAGTCTGTGGCGACCGTATGAAACCCTGAATCCGGCAGTACGGTTGCAGATGCTGGAGGCGGCGGCAACGGCAATCAGCTTGATTGAGGTGAGGTACATAAGCCCGCCAGGCGAGCAGGCAAAGCTGTTCTGGTCCGAGCCCCAAACAGGGTTCACCAGTGGCCTGCCGACGAAAGCGCCGAAGCCCGAACCCATCAATCACTGGCAGCGTGCAGTCCAGGCCATCGACGAGGCCATCATTGAAGCGCGGCACAACCCCGAGACGGCACGCTCGCTGTTCGCGTTGGCTTCCTATGGTCGGCGCGACCCCGCTTCCCTGGAACAGTTGCGCGCCACCTTCGCGAAGGAAGGCATCGCCACGGAATTTCTGTCACATTATGAGCCTGACGGATCCTTTGCATGTCTTAGACAGAATGACGGGTTAAGTGACAAATTTTGACGACCTTAACTTTCCGGCGCACACTGTCACATAATCGAACGTATACGTGACGGGTGAAAAGGTGCTGATCGGCTACATGCGGGTATCGAAGGCGGACGGATCCCAGTCCACCAATTTGCAACGCGATGCGCTCATCGCCGCTGGTGTGAGCCTTGCGCACCTTTACGAGGATCTGGCCTCGGGCAGGCGCGATGATCGCCCAGGGTTGGCTGCTTGCCTGAAGGCGCTTCGTGAAGGGGACACGCTGATCGTGTGGAAGCTCGATCGGCTTGGCCGTGATCTGCGCCACCTGATCAACACCGTGCACGACCTAACTGCGCGTAGCGTGGGCCTGAAGGTCCTGACCGGTCACGGTGCGGCGGTCGACACGACGACTGCCGCCGGCAAGCTTGTGTTCGGTATTTTTGCCGCGCTGGCCGAGTTCGAGCGTGAGTTGATTTCCGAGCGAACAGTCGCTGGACTTATCTCGGCGCGCGCTCGCGGCAGGAAAGGGGGGCGCCCCTTCAAGATGACCGCCGCCAAGCTACGCCTGGCGATGGCCAGCATGGGGCAACCGGAAACCAAGGTGGGCGATCTCTGCGAAGAACTCGGGATTACCCGGCAGACGCTCTACCGGCACGTGTCGCCCAAGGGCGAACTGCGGCCAGACGGCGTAAAGCTGCTCTCCCTCGGTTCAGCCGCATAAATGGAGGCGACCTGGAACGGGGCGCTGTTCAGTGCGGCAACGATCCGATTACCGGTGTCGACCCAGAGCAGCCGTAGAGCTTTTGGGAAAGCTGTCGTTCAACGCCTGAGTTAAGCCGCGGTGCGCAGTGGCAAGCGGCGTGCGAAGCTTAGCGTAGCACGCAAGCGCCGCCACGAAGCAACGTCGGCTTGAACGAATTGTTAGACGGGCGTCAACTATTTGTCCGTGCTCAGGATGAGTTGTGTAATAACTTGACCGACAGAGGCAACTAATTCGTCACGTTCTACGGCCGATAGTTTCGGGGCCGTTGTATACACCGCTACAGCGTAATCTCTCTCCTGGGCTTTAAAAAAACCAATGTCGTTCCGGCCCCCGTTGGCGCAGGTACCAGTTTTCTCTCCAACAACCCAATCTTTAGGAAAACCCGCTCGTAGCGTCGCGTCTCCCGTTTGGTTTCCGATCAGCCACCTCTCAATGGTGTGGGTCGAGGTGGACGTCAGTGCGCCGCCATAGAGGACTTTAGCCACAGTACGTGCCATAGCAATAGGCGTAGTTGTATCTCTGAGGTCGCCAGGTGTGTTGTCGCTCATCTCCGGCTCTTTCCGGTCTAGCCGACTCACAGAGTCGCCAATTTTACGAAAATACTGCGTCATTGCAGCAGGTCCGCCAATTTCTCTCAGTAAGAGGTTAGTAGCCCCATTGTCGCTAAGCTGCACCGCAGCTTGCGCTGCCTCGAGAACCGTCATGTGTCCCGATGCTAGAAACCGCTCCGTGGCAGGAGACCATTCGACGATCATGTCCGGCCCATATGAAAGTTTTCGATCCCCCCGCTCGGTGCCTGAGTCAATTCTTTCAAAGACCAGCGCGGCTAGCGGAAACTTGAACGTTGAGCACATTGCAAAACGCTGCGCCATTCGGTGGCCCGCGACGATCTCTCCTTGGGGATCGACGATCGCAACACCGATCTCAGCTGCTTTTTCGCGCTCTAGCTTCTCAAGATCGGTCTTGAAGGTTAATTTTTCCGACGCATATGCAGAGTGAGCGATCCCTGCCAGTAATAGTGCGTGAATGAAGCGCATGGTGATCCCTTGAGATGGAAATTATCTTTGTACGCCCGTCTAACTTTGTTTTAGGGCGACTGCCCTGCTGCGTAACATCGTTGCTGCTCCATAACATCAAACATCGACCCACGGCGTAACGCGCTTGCTGCTTGGATGCCCGAGGCATAGACTGTACAAAAAAACAGTCATAACAAGCCATGAAAACCGCCACTGCGCCGTTACCACCGCTGCGTTCGGTCAAGGTTCTGGACCAGTTGCGTGAGCGCATACGCTACTTGCATTACAGCTTACGAACCGAACAGGCTTATGTCCACTGGGTTCGTGCCTTCATCCGTTTCCACGGTGTGCGTCACCCGGCAACCTTGGGCAGCAGCGAAGTCGAGGCATTTCTGTCCTGGCTGGCGAACGAGCGCAAGGTTTCGGTCTCCACGCATCGTCAGGCATTGGCGGCCTTGCTGTTCTTCTACGGCAAGGTGCTGTGCACGGATCTGCCCTGGCTTCAGGAGATCGGAAGACCTCGGCCGTCGCGGCGCTTGCCGGTGGTGCTGACCCCGGATGAAGTGGTTCGCATCCTCGGTTTTCTGGAAGGCGAGCATCGTTTGTTCGCCCAGCTTCTGTATGGAACGGGCATGCGGATCAGTGAGGGTTTGCAACTGCGGGTCAAGGATCTGGATTTCGATCACGGCACGATCATCGTGCGGGAGGGCAAGGGCTCCAAGGATCGGGCCTTGATGTTACCCGAGAGCTTGGCACCCAGCCTGCGCGAGCAGCTGTCGCGTGCACGGGCATGGTGGCTGAAGGACCAGGCCGAGGGCCGCAGCGGCGTTGCGCTTCCCGACGCCCTTGAGCGGAAGTATCCGCGCGCCGGGCATTCCTGGCCGTGGTTCTGGGTTTTTGCGCAGCACACGCATTCGACCGATCCACGGAGCGGTGTCGTGCGTCGCCATCACATGTATGACCAGACCTTTCAGCGCGCCTTCAAACGTGCCGTAGAACAAGCAGGCATCACGAAGCCCGCCACACCGCACACCCTCCGCCACTCGTTCGCGACGGCCTTGCTCCGCAGCGGTTACGACATTCGAACCGTGCAGGATCTGCTCGGCCATTCCGACGTCTCTACGACGATGATTTACACGCATGTGCTGAAAGTTGGCGGTGCCGGAGTGCGCTCACCGCTTGATGCGCTGCCGCCCCTCACTAGTGAGAGGTAGGGCAGCGCAAGTCAATCCTGGCGGATTCACTACCCCTGCGCGAAGGCCATCGGTGCCGCATCGAACGGCCGGTTGCGGAAAGTCCTCCCTGCGTCCGCTGATGGCCGGCAGCAGCCCGTCGTTGCCTGATGGATCCAACCCCTCCGCTGCTATAGTGCAGTCGGCTTCTGACGTTCAGTGCAGCCGTCTTCTGAAAACGACATCTTGCCTGGGAAGTAGCCGTTGCGGCTGGTCATGGGTTCCTCCGGTCATTTTGGGTATACGCAAAGTGTCCGGTCATGCTACCCCCGGCCAAAAAGGCCGTCATGCGATTTATCTGTCATTTTCAGAAGACGACTGCACCAATTATTAGAAGTCGATAACACTACATCGGCGAGAGCGAAAACTTCCCGGCTCAGTGCGAGCTAAGTCTGCCTGCGTACCTTCTCCACTGTGCAAATCCCTGCACTCTTCTGGAGAAGCATCATGTACCGCTACACCAAACTTTCCCTTCTGGCCGTCGCCATCGCTGCAACCGGCGCGGTCGCCTACGCCGCCAATGGCGGTATGGAAAACGACGCCCTGGCAATCAGCAAGGCCAAGATTCCCCTCACACAGGCGGTCACCGTCGCCGAGCAGCACGCCAATGGCAAGGCGTCACGCGCCGAGTACGAGAACTCGAAGCAAGGCTGGGTCTACGACGTGGAAGTCGTCAGCGGGGCCAAGGTCTTCGATGTCCGGGTCGATGCCGACAAGGGCACGGTCATCTCGTCTGCCGAGGACAAGGCGGATCACGATGATGACCACGACAAGCGGGACTGACTCCCGACAGTATGGCCGGATCGTTTCCCTCGGAGGCGATCCGGCCCGGAGACCTCATGGAATCACTCAACCATACATTTTTTCTCTGGCTCAACGCACCGGAGCATCCCAGTGCTTTGGCTCTGACGTTGGCCACCTTCTTTGCCGAACAGCTCATCTGGGCGGTTCCACTCCTGATCGGCATCGGCTGGCTTCGCGGCGGCGAGCCTACCCGCAAGACGATGCTCGTTGCTAGCGCATCGGGATTGCTGGGCCTGCTCATCAACCAGATCATCGGCCTGGCTTGGTTGCATCCTCGACCTTTCATGATCGGCCTGGGTCACACCCTCATCCCTCATGTTGCCGATTCGTCTTTCCCAAGCGATCACCTGACGCTGTGGTGGGCGGTTGCCTTCAGCCTCGCGCTGCAACGAGGCCCACGAATTGCAGGCGTGACTTTGGCTTTGCTGGGCGTTCCCATTGCCTGGGCGCGCATCTACCTTGGAGTGCACTTCCCATTCGACATGCTCGGGGCCATCGCCGTTGCTGCAATCTGTGCCTGGCTGACGTTACGTGAAGCACACTGGTATCTATTGCCAAGTTATCAACTTTCCACCGGAATCCATCGGC
The DNA here is from genome assembly GCF_026802345.1 of Pandoraea sp. XJJ-1. Taxonomy (NCBI): domain Bacteria; kingdom Pseudomonadati; phylum Pseudomonadota; class Betaproteobacteria; order Burkholderiales; family Burkholderiaceae; genus Pandoraea; species Pandoraea sp. XJJ-1. The sequence goes on along the minus strand of NZ_CP113827.1, from coordinate 2,436,013 downwards.
GGCTTTTCAGCGGGTTGATCGCGCTTGGATGGGTGCGCGAGTGAGCCTATGGGCGGGCTAAGTCAGCATGTTCAAACTGCTGGCAAACCATTTCACCCCCGGCAGGAGAACACCATGAACAAATTGCCCACGAGCAGCACCACTGGCTGGCTCAATAAAGTCCCGGAAGTCGCGCTGTCGTTCTGGATCATCAAGATCATGTCCACCACGGTGGGCGAGACGGGAGCCGATTTCCTGGCGGTCAACGCAGGGTGGGGGCAAGGCGTGACTCGAACCGTCATGGCTGCCCTGTTGGCGGCCGCCTTGTTCATGCAGTTGCGCACCCGACGCTATACCCCTTGGATTTACTGGCTGACGGTGGTACTGGTCAGCGTGGTCGGCACCCAGATCACCGATCTGCTGACCGATGGCCTTGGCGTCAGCCTGTACATCAGCACCTCGGCGTTCGCCGTTGCGCTCGCCGCGATCTTCTTCGTCTGGTATCGGATCGAGCGCACCCTGTCCATTCACGACATTGTGACGCGCAGCCGGGAGCTGTTCTATTGGGCTGCCATCCTCTGCACGTTCGCGCTGGGCACGGCTGCTGGCGATTTGGCGACCGAGGCATTGGGCTTGGGCTTTACCTGGGGCGCGGTGGCGTTCGGTGTGCTGATTGGCATCACCTATACCGCCTGGCGCATGGGCGGCAACGCCGTTCTGACCTTCTGGATCGCCTACATCTTGACCCGCCCCTTCGGGGCCGCACTCGGCGACTTGCTGACGCAGGCCAAGACTTATGGTGGCCTTGGCATGGGTGCCATGTGGACAAGCGCCTTGTTCCTCACGGTGATCGTCATGCTGGTGGCCGTCGCGCAGATCGGCATGAATGGACGCCGCTCGGCCCAGCTCGTCGAATAACCCTCTTCGCTCTACACAAGGAGAAAAACATGTTCATACAGCACTCAATCGCTCGCTCTGTTGCGGCTATTTCGGCCGCCGTGCTCTTGGCCCTCGCGGCTGGTTGTTCCAAATCTGCCGATCAGAACAACGCAAGCTCGGCATCAACTACACCGGCCCAGACTGTCTCGGCCTTGCAAGTCAAAACTGCATCCAAGCTGGGCGACCTGTCGGCCTTCCGCAGCATCGCCACTGATGTCGCCGCCATCGTTGACAAGGGCGATCTGCCTGCTGCCAAGTCACGCATCAAGGACTTGGAAGTCGCATGGGATTCGGCCGAAGCCGGACTCAAACCGCGCGCGGCAGATGACTGGCATCTGCTCGACAAGGCCATCGACAAGTCGCTTGCGACGCTTCGCGCAGACACGCCAAGCCAGGCTGACTGCAAGGCTGCGATGGATGCCCTGCTGAAAACCTTTAACACGCTCGAAGGAAAGTGAGCGCGCCCCATGAAAACATCCACTGAACACGCTTTGGCCAAGGTGCCCGAAGTTACGCTGGGCTTCTGGCTCATCAAGATTGCCGCCACGACGCTCGGTGAAACTGGCGGTGATGCGGTTTCGATGTCCATGAACCTGGGCTACCTGGTCGGTACAGCCATCTTCGCGGCGATCTTCCTGGCTGCCGTGGTCGCGCAGGTCAAGGCCAAGGACTTCCACCCCTTCCTGTACTGGACGACCATCATCGCGACAACCACGGTCGGCACGACGCTGGCCGATTTCGCGGACCGATCGCTCGGAATCGGGTACGCTGGCGGTTCGAGCTTGCTGCTGGCCTTGCTGCTTGGCTCTCTCTTCGTCTGGCATCGCACCCTTGGCTCCGTGTCGGTAAGCACGGTCAGCTCGCCCAAGGCGGAAGCCTTTTACTGGTTGACGATTATGTTCTCCCAGACGCTGGGCACCGCGCTGGGCGACTGGACGGCTGATACGGCGGGCCTGGGATACACGGGTGCGGCCGTCGTGTTCGGCGGGCTGCTCGCGCTGGTCGTGGCAGCCTACTACTGGGGTCGTCTCAGAAAACGGACCGCAAAGTACGCTAAGGCGGCTGCAGCGGTCGTAGGGGCCTGAATTTGCCAGCTCCGATCTTGGCGCTGCTGCGCCAGAGGTAATCGCCGGTCAGGTTGATGTGCTCCCAGCCCAGCGGCGACAGGTACTGCAACAGCGCATCATCGACGCCGAGACCGTTTCCACGCAGCGCATGCGCTGCGCGCTCCAGGTAGACCGTGTTCCATAACACGACAGCCGCCGTCACCAAGTTTAGGCCGCTGGCCCGGTAGCGCTGCTGCTCGAAACTGCGGTCGCGAATTTCACCCAGCCGGTTGAAGAACACGGCGCGGGCCAACGCGTTCCGCGCTTCCCCCTTGTTGAGTCCGGCGTGGACACGGCGGCGCAGCTCCACGCTTTGCAGCCAGTCGAGGATGAACAGCGTGCGCTCGATGCGTCCCAGCTCACGCAGGGCGACGGCCAGGCCGTTCTGGCGTGGATAGCTGCCGAGCTTGCGCAGCATTAGTGAGGCCGTCACCGTGCCATGTTTGATCGAGGTAGCCAGCCGCAGGATTTCATCCCAATGGGCACGGACATGCTTGATGTTGAGCGTGCCGCCGACCATCGGCTTGAGCGCCTCATAGGCGGTATCGCCCTTGGGGAGGTAGAGCTTAGTGTCGCCCAGGTCGCGGATGCGCGGCGCGAAGCGGAAGCCCAGCAGGTGCATGAGCGCGAAGACGTGATCGGTAAAGCCCGCCGTGTCGGTGTAGTGCTCCTCGATCCGCAGGTCGGATTCGTGGTAAAGGAGGCCGTCGAGCACGTAGGTCGAGTCGCGCACGCCGACGTTGACCACCTTGGCGTGGAACGGCGCGTACTGGTCAGAGATGTGGGTGTAGAAAGTCCGTCCTGGGCTGCTGCCATACTTCGGGTTGATATGGCCGGTGCTTTTGGCCTTGCTGCCTGTTCGGAAGTTCTGACCGTCCGACGATGACGTGGTGCCGTCGCCCCAGTGACAGGCGAAGGGATGCCGGAACTGGGTGTTGACCAGTTCTGCCAGCGCCGTTGAATAGGTCTCGTCGCGGATGTGCCAGGCTTGCAGCCAGGCCAGCTTGGCGTAGGTCGTGCCGGGGCAGGACTCGGCCATCTTGCTCAAGCCCAGGTTGATCGCATCGGCCAGGATCGTGGTCAGCAGCAGGTTCTTGTCCTTGGCCAGGTCGCCGGATTTCAAGTGCGTGAAGTACCGGGTGAAGCCCGTCCACTCATCGACTTCGAGCAGTAGTTCGGTGATCTTGACGTGCGGCAGGATCATTGCTGTCTGGTCGATCAGCGCCTGCGCGGTGTCGGGCACCGCCGCGTCCAGCGGCGTGATCTTCAGGCCCGACTCGGTGATGATGGCATCCGGCAAGTCGTTGGCCGCCGCCATGCGGTTGACGGTGGCAAGCTGCGCTTCTAGCAGTGTCAGCCGCTCGTACAGGTACTGGTCGCAGTCGGTGGCCACGTCCAGCGGCAATTCGCTGCCCTGCTTGAGGCTGGCGAACTTCTCGTGCGGCACCAGGTAATCCTCGAAATCCTTGAACTGACGCGAGCCCTGCACCCAGATGTCGCCCGAGCGCAGCGAGTTCTTGAGTTCCGACAGCGCGCACAGTTCATAGTAGCGCCGGTCGATGCCGGCGTCGGTCATCACCAGCTTCTGCCAACGAGGCTTGATGAAGTCGGTCGGGGCATCAGTGGGCACCTTGCGGACGTTGTCAGTGTTCATGCCGCGCAGTACGTCGACGGCGTCGAGCACGCCCTTGGCGGCGGGCGCGGCCCGCAGCTTGAGCACGGCCAGGAATTCCGGCGCGTAGCGGCGCAAGGTAGCGTAGCTCTCGCCGATGCGGTGCAGGAAATCGAAGTCATCGGGCTGCGCGAGCTTCTGCGCCTCGGTGACGCTCTGGGCGAAGGCATCCCAGGACATGACGGCCTCGATGGCGGCGAACGGGTTGCCGCCCGACTGCTTGGCGTCGATCAGCGCCTGGCCGATGCGTCCGTACAGTCGCACCTTGGCGTTGATCGCTTTGCCGGACGCCTGGAACTGTTGCTGATGCTTGTGTTTGGCGGCGTTGAACAGCTTGCCCAGAATGCGGTCGTGCAGGTCGATGATTTCGTCGATGACGGTGGCCAGGTAATACCCCCTGAAATCCACCGCTGGGAGAAGTAGAATTTTCTCGTTAAGAGGGAGTTCTGCAGATGAAGAAGTCGAGATTCACAGATAGCCAGATATTGGAGGCGCTCAAGCGCGCGGAGGCTGGGCTTGCGGTGCCGGAGCTATGCCGGGAACTGGGCATCAGTTCGGCAACGTTCTACAAATGGCGCTCGAAGTACGGCGGGATGGACGCGTCGATGATGTCGCGCATGAAGGAGCTCGAGGCGGAGAATGCCCGGCTGCGCAAGATGTACATCGAGGAGAAGCTCAAGGCTGAGATTGCCTCGGAGGCGCTGCAAAAAAAGTTCTGAAGCCATCTCGCCGGCGCGAGATGGCAAAGCAGGTTGTGCAACAGCGCCGCGTGTCAATTCGTGTGGCGTGCACAGTGTTCGGCATCAGCGAGTCGTGCTACCGATACGAGGCGAAGTTGAACACGGAGAACGAAGAGATTGCAGACTGGCTGATGCGTATCACGGGCTGTCATCGCAACTGGGGCTTTCTGCTGTGCTATTACTACTTGCGTAACGTGCAGGGATTCGGGTGGAACCACAAGCGCATCTACCGGATTTATCGGGAGCTGGAGCTGAACCTGCGCATCAAGCCGAAGAAACGCTTGGTGCGCGAAACGCCGCAGCCGCTGTCGGTGCCGCATGCCATCAACGAAGTGTGGTCAATGGACTTCATGCATGACCAGCTCGTTGACGGGCGCAGCATCCGGACGCTGAACGTGATTGATGATTTCAACCGCGAGGCGCTGGGCATTGAGGTGGATTTCTCGCTGCCGTCCGAGCGGGTGATTCGCACGCTGGAGCAGCACATGGAATGGCGTGGCAAGCCGAAGGTAATTCGTTGTGACAACGGCCCAGAATACCTGAGCACAGCCATCGTGACTTGGACGCAGAAGCTAGGTATACGGCTGGAATACATTGAGCCGGGCAAGCCGCAACAGAACGCGTACATCGAACGGTTCAATCGGACCGCGCGATACGAATGGCTCTCGCAATATCTGTGGGAAGACCTGGAGCAGGTTCGGCAGGCAGCGGCCGACTGGATGTGGACTTACAATCACGAGCGCCCAAATATGGCATTGGGCGGCTTTACCCCGAAGCAGCGGCTGGCCATGGCCGCTTAGTTTCTACTTCTGCCGACTGTGGAAAACGGGGGCATTACCGCCATACCCTCGATGGCCAGCGCGACGAGGGTGGCGTAGCGCCGTTGCGGCTCGAACTTGGCCAGATCAGCGGGCGTCATCTGGCCACCCTCGCGGGCGATCTTGAGCAGCCGGTTCTGGTGAAGCAGCCGTTCGATGCCAGTAGGCAGGTCGAGCGCTTGCCAGGCTTTCAGGCGCTCGATGTGTTCGAGCATGTGGCGCGAGTTCGGCTTGACGGGCGACTGGCGCAGCCAGGCCAGCCAGGTCGTCTTGCCGAACTCGCGGCGCTTGAGCAGATCATCGAGGCGATGCCGGTGGGGGTCTGTCAGCGGCTCGGACAGCGCTTCGTAGATGCGCCGGTTGGCGCGAGTAATGGCCTCGGCGCAGATGCGTTCAATGACGCCCGGTGACGGGAGCAGCACGCTCTTTTGTCGCAGCCCTTCGATCAACTCCGTCGCCAACACGATGCCTTTGTCGGTCTGCCAAGCCAGTTCATCCAGGCTGTGCACGCTGGGGCGATAGTGCCGCGTTGCGAAGGCCTGGAAACCAAAGATCGATTGCAGTTCCAGCAGGTGCTCGCGGCGCGTCTCGGCGCGCTGGCCGTAGTCCGCCCAGGCTTCGGGTGGCACCTTCAGTTGCGTGGCTACCAGACGCAGCAACGGCGGAAACGGCTCCGTATCTACCGCGAGCATCATGCCGGGATAGCGCATGTAGCAGAGCTGCACGGCGAAGCCCAGGAGGTTGGCTGGACCGCGCCGTTGCCGGATGATCGAGAGGTCGGATTCGCTGAACGTGTAGTAGCGGATCAAGTCCTCCATGGTGTCCGGCAACGCCAGCAGGCTCTCGCGCTCGGCGGCGGACAGGATCGAACGGCGCGGCATGTCCGGCGACTCCCTCTCGAATTCGCTTGGTTACATCTTCGGCGGCCAGTTATGCGTCTCACTCTGGCAGTGCTTGCACCATGCATAGAACGCGTCGTACATCACCATGCCGTGCTTGAGCATTTCATGGTCGTCGCTGAAGTTCTGCGACAAGCCAAGAGATAGCGCGTACAACCCTGTCGACTGCGGCGTCAGGTCAAGTCGAGGGTCGGCCGGGAATCATGAAAAATTCCCCGAAATCCGCCTACTCTCCTGAATTAAAAAGCGAATTCTGACTTTCAACACTATTTTTCTTTGTGTTGACGCTTTTCGGTTGCGGTACCTGCAAAGCCGTGAGCTTTTCAAAAATTTTCTCGTGGCTGACGACAACGGCTTTTGCCGCCATCAGTTCGGATTCCAGCCGCTGCCCCGTTTCCATAGTCTCCTGCAGCTTGCAGAAGTTCGCTTGGTTTTCCTTGCCTAGATCGGCCACCCGCGCATTGGCTTGCGCCAATTGCTCCGACAACTGCTGGTTTTTCACCTCGGCGACGGCCAACTGCTCTTTGGCCGAACGCAGTGATCGTACTTCGCCCTCTTGTCGGTGAAGTTCACTGTGTGCGTGGGTCAGTTCGCTCGATAGCCGGGCATTGTCCTCATGGCTGCGAATTAGTTCCTGCTGCTTGGTATTCACCGTGTCCTTGGCCGTGCGCAATTCGCCCTGCAAGAATTGAATTTGCTGTTCGAACTGGCGCTGATCCTGCTCTCGTTGCTCCTTGGCCGCAGCACGGAAATGCTCCAGCGCTTCGCGGGCGTGCAGGTGCACGCCAAGCGCCGTTCGCCATAAAGCTATGCGCCCTCGCGGCAGAGCCTCAATTGCATCGTTTGGAGCTTTGAGCAACTGCAAGAAACTGACTGCCCCCAGCATCCCCAATAACGCAATGTTTTGAGTGAGCATAGTTGTCCAGATCGGATGCTGCCCACCAAGCACACTTACGCCAAAAGCCAACACGCCAATTCCCGCAAGGAAGATGGCTTGTTTCTTTTGGGAAGCTAGCAACATTGGCCACAACAACATCCCGGCCAACCAAGCTGCACTCCCGGCTAACCAGGCTTGCGATCCATAACCTGTTCCCGTCAGTGTTGCTAACACAACCATTACCATCAGCAAAACTGACGCAAAAAATTTGCGATTAGGAAAGTTCACAGAGGATGTGGTGAAAATGAATTCATGCTGCGAGAAGACTTGTTTTGTGGCCCTATTTCGAAACCATCAATAATAGTTAAGCATTCAAATTAGCTCGAATTTGCGAGGAAAAACTACAACGCGCAACGCTTGATTACATATTGGGATAGGTCGGTCCTTCTCCACCTTGTGGTGCCACCCAATTGATGTTCTGAGTAGGGTCCTTGATATCGCAGGTTTTGCAATGCACGCAGTTCTGAGCATTGATCTGAAGGCGAGGAAGGCCGTCTTCGCTAACCAAGATTTCATAGACACCTGCAGGACAGAAACGCTGTTCGGGTGCATCGTAGAGAGCGAGGTTAACCTTGATCGGCACAGATGGATCGATCAGTTGCAAATGGCATGGCTGGTCTTCCTCATGGTGGGTTGACGAGAGAAAGACAGAGGAGAGGCGGTCGAAGGTCAGGACCCCATCAGGTTTCGCGTATTCAATCTTCAGACATTCTGATGCCGGCTTCAATTTAGAGTGGTCCGGTTTCTTGTTGTGCAGTGTCCAAGGAGCCTTACCACCGAGAATGAGTTGATCGATGCCGAACATGATAGAACCAAGCTTCAAGCCCTTGCTCATCCAAGGCTTGAAGTTGCGCGCCTTATGAAGCTCCTCGTATAACCAGCTTTTCCTGAAGGCTGACGGATAAGCAGCGAGTTCGTCATTGTGCTGGCCGGCACCAAGAGCATCAAAGCAGGTTTCGGCGGCAAGCATGCCGGACTTGATAGCACAGTGGGAACCCTTGATGCGGGCTGCATTCAGAAAGCCTGCGTCGTCGCCAATCAGTACGCCACCAGGAAAGACCAGCTTCGGGAGAGATTGGATGCCGCCGGCGGTTAGTGCGCGGGCACCGTAGGCGATTCGCTTACCTCCATCGAGGAATTTACTGATTTCCGGATGGGTCTTGTAACGCTGAAACTCCTCGTAGGGCGACAGGTACGGGTTCTCGTAGCCAAGCCCGACGACGAAGCCAACGGCGATCTGGTTGTTCTCCAGATGATAGAGAAAGCCGCCGCCGTAGGTGGCGTTGTCCATAGGCCAGCCGCCGCTATGAACTACGAGGCCGAGCTGATGATTTTCAGGCTTAATTTCCCACAGTTCCTTGATGCCGATAGCGTAGGTCTGCGGATCACAGCCTTCGTTGAGATCGAATTTCCCAATCAACTGCTTGCCTAGGCTGCCACGACAACCTTCGGCGAAGAAGGTATATTTGCCAAGCAATTCGATGCCGGGCTGGAAGTTAGCACCTTCGGAGCCGTCGTGCTGGCGGCCCATCTCTCCGGTAGCTACGCCCTTGACGGCCCCATTTTCGTCGAAAAGCACCTCCGCTCCAGTAAAGCCAGGGTAGATTTCAACACCCATTGCTTCAGCCTGTTCGCCCAGCCAGCGACAGAGATTGCCAAGCGAGATTACGTAGTTGCCTTCATTGTGGAAACAGCCGGGTAGCAGGCTGTTTGGTACCTTCGTAGACCCCTTCTCAGAGAGAATGAAAAACCGATCCTCTGACACTGGTGCGTTCAGCGGAGCACCATTCTCCTTCCAAGCAGGCAGCAGCTCAGTTAGAGCACGCGGATCCATGACCGCCCCGGATAGAATATGAGCACCAATCTCAGATCCTTTCTCGATTAGGCACACAGAAAGCTCGCGGCTCTTTTCAGCCGCCAGTTGTTTGAGCCGTATTGCCGCGGCTAGGCCAGCCGGACCGCCGCCAACGATGACGACGTCGAATTCCATGGATTCGCGTTGCATGATATTTGATCCAAAAAAAGGGGGGTTGGGAGACCCCAACCCCCAAACTCACCGGTACGCAAGGATTGATTACCGGCAGAGGAGACGACCTTAGTTAAATTCCGCAGTTAGTTGCGGCACCACCTCGAAGAGGTCGGCGATCAGACCGTAATCAGCCACCTGGAAGATCGGCGCATCCGGGTCCTTGTTGATGGCGACGATGACCTTGGAGTCCTTCATCCCGGCCAGGTGCTGGATGGCTCCCGAGATGCCGAGCGCGAAGTACAGTTGCGGCGCGACGATCTTACCGGTCTGGCCGACCTGATAGTCGTTTGGCACGAAGCCTGCATCGACGGCAGCACGGGAGGCACCGAGGGCGGCACCGAGCTTGTCGGCGAGCGGTTCGAGTAGCTTGTGGTAGTTCTCGCCACTGCCTAAACCACGACCACCAGAGACGATGATCTTGGCAGCGCCAAGTTCCGGACGTTCGGATTTGGTCAGTTCGCGGTTGATCAGGGTGCACTGGGCGGTGTCAGCTACGGCGGCGATGTTCTCGACGGCGGCATTGTTACCGGTAGCGACAGCATCGAAGGCGGTGGTACGGACGGTAATGACCTTGACGGCATCGGCGCTCTTGACGGTGGCCAGGGCGTTGCCGGCGTAGATCGGGCGGACGAAGGTGTCAGCCGCTTCGACGGCGGTGATTTCAGATATCTGTGCCACATCGAGCAAGGCGGCGACGCGCGGGGCGACGTTCTTGCCGAAGGTGGTGGCCGGGGCGAGGATGTGGCTGTAGCCGGCAGCGTTAGAGACAATCAGAGCAGTGAGGTTTTCAGCAGTCTGCGCACCGTAGTGGGCGGCGTCAGTGACTTTGACCTGGACGACACCCTGCAGCTGGGCAGCCGCCTGGGCTGCAGCCTGACAGTTGGCGCCCGCAACGAGGACGTGGATGTCGCCACCGATTTTTTGCGCAGCAGCAACGGTGTTGAGGGTGGCAGCCTTGAGCGAAGCGTTGTCGTGTTCGGCGATAACGAGAATGGTCATGTGTTGTCTCCTCAGATCACTTTGGCTTCGTTCTTGAGCTTGTTCACGAGCTCAGCCACATCGGCCACCTTGATACCGGCGCTGCGCTTGGGCGGTTCGCTGACCTTGATGGTGGTCAGGCGCGGGGTGACGTCGACGCCAAGGTCCGCCGGTTTGACGGTGTCGAGCGGCTTCTTCTTGGCTTTCATGATGTTGGGCAGCGTGGCGTAGCGCGGTTCGTTCAGGCGCAGGTCGGTGGAGACGACGGCTGGCAGGGTGATCTGCAGGGTTTCGAGGCCGCCGTCGATTTCACGGGTGACAGTGGCCTTGCCGTCGGCGAGGACGACCTTGGAGGCGAAGGTGGCTTGAGGCCAGTTTTGCAGGGCGGCGAGCATCTGGCCGGTCTGGTTGGCGTCGTCGTCGATGGCTTGCTTGCCGCAGATGACGAGTTGCGGTTGTTCCTTGTCGCACAGGGTTTTGAGGAGCTTGGCAACAGCCAGGGGCTGCAGGTCGGTCTCGGTTTCGACGAGGATACCGCGGTCGGCACCAATGGCCAGGGCGGTGCGCAGGGTTTCCTGGCAACCCGAAGGGCCGCAAGAAACAGCTATTACCTCACTTGCAATACCCGCCTCCTTCAGACGCACGGCCTCTTCGACGGCGATTTCGTCGAACGGGTTCATGCTCATCTTGACGTTGGCCAGATCGACCCCTGATCCGTCAGCCTTTACCCGGACCTTTACGTTGTAATCAATGACCCGCTTCACGGGAACCAGAATCTTCATAGAATTTCCTCACTAATTTCAGACCCTGACCGAGATGTGTTCAGATCAGTGCCTACCTAGTTTCTATGGACTCTCCCGCCGAATTGGAGGGAGAGTCCATTTCATTACTTGAGCGGGTCGTACAGTTTTTCTTTGATGAACAATGCGGGGATCAAGCCACAAACGAAGTACGCGCCTGCCATAACCAAAAATCCAAGGCCGATCGATCCCTCAGTAGCCAGATAACCAATTGCCGCTGGGGCAATCGCAGCACCGATGCGACCTACGTTATAAGCACCTCCAACTGCAGATCCGCGAATCTTGGTTTCGAAACTTTCCGTCATGTAGGTTGCATTTACACCGTACGGAACACCATAGAGGAATCCAAAGATCACCAGCAAATAAACGATGTTTTCTGGCGAGTTGTACATGACGATTACTGGGAGAAAGGCTGCAGTACCAATTGCCCCCAACGCGAATATCGCTCGCCGTCCAAATTTGTCAGCCAACCATCCAGCAATCACTTTGCCAAGGATCATGGCGACGTAGGTGCCAACCATGTAGCCTGTCATTGACTTGAAATTCATGTGTAGTTCTTTTTCCAAGTACGACGGCATCCAATTGTTAACACCGTAATAGCCAAACTGCAGGAATCCGGCTGTCAATGCCCACAGAATGAACATGCGACGGTGGTTGGGATCACCAAAGATAATTTTGTAGGCGCTTTCCTTTTTTACGGAAACTACAACTCCTGCCGCTTTATCTGCAGCTGCTTTTGCTCGAGCAGCAACCCAGGTCGCGGGCTCAGGAACAATACGCCGCATCACCAAGGCCATAAGAACCGGAATAATCGCGATGTAAAACAGCCAGCGCCAACCATAGGTTGGCAATATCCAACCAGCCAAAAGGGTGGCTACGACATACCCAACAGACCAACCAGCTTGCAGGGTCCCAAGTACCGTTGTCCGCTTTTCTGTGGGGACATACTCGGCCATCAATGTGTTGCAAACTACATATTCAGCACCAAGGCCAAGACCGGAGATGAAACGAAATGTTGCGAATTCCCAGAAATTTGTCGTAGCACCTAGCGCAGCAGTTCCGACGGAGAAAACAAGGATCGTCCAGACTACGGTGCGTACTCGACCGAACCGATCTGCGGCCCAGCCACCAAAAATGCCGCCGATTGCCATGCCTGCCAGGGTAATGCTTCCCAACATGCCGGCTTCAACATTCGTCAGTCCAAAATCTTTTTTAAGACTCGATAGACTGTAGGACAGGAACATTAGGTCAGCGCCATCGACCATCAGTCCGAGGAAAGAAAAAATAAATACCGCAATCCATATTTTGTCATTTTTTTGGGCAATGACGTCCCCGTTAGCAGTAATGCTCATGGCACCTCCTTGGATGGAAATTGGGAATTACTTCCCTTGTGGCAACTATTGAGTTGCTTAAACTTGAATGTCTCGAATCATGTTTCGAGCAATCACAATTTGCTGAATCTGGGTTGTTCCCTCGTATATGCGGAACAAACGAACATCACGATAGAACCGTTCAATGGCATAGTCCGAGACATAGCCGGCACCGCCATGGATCTGCACTGCGCGGTCTGCAACCCGACCACACATTTCGGATGCAAAAAGCTTGCAGCAAGAAGCTTCGGTCGAAATGTCTTCCTTATTGTCACGACGGCGTGCGGCATCGATAATCATTGACCGAGCTGCATAGATTTCAGCCTTGCTATCTGCCAACATTGCTTGAATCAGCTGGAATTCGGCAATTGGCTTTCCAAACTGTTGCCGCTCACAGGCATATCGCAATGCATCTTCTAGCATCCGCTCGGCAGCCCCGACGCAAATAGCCGAAATATGGAGACGTCCTTTGTCTAATACTTTCATTGCGGTTTTGAAGCCTACGCCTTCCTTACCGCCGATGATGTTGGCGGCCGGTACCCGGCAGTTGTCAAACATAACATCGCAGGTATGGGCGCCTTTCTGACCCATTTTGTGATCTCGCTTACCTAGAGACAGTCCAGGCGTTCCCTTCTCTACAATGAAGGCGGAAATGCCACCGGCGCCCTTGATTTCAGGATTCGTACGGGCCATGACCGTAAAAACGCCTGCCTCCGGAGCATTGGTTATGAATCGCTTAGTTCCATTTAGAACGTAGTAATCACCATCGCGGACTGCGGAAGTCCGTAGCGAAGCAGCGTCAGAGCCAGAACCCGGCTCCGTCAGCGCAAATGAAGCAATCAACTCACCTGAAGCGAGTTTCGGTAGGTAATAGTTTTTCTGTTCAGGAGTCCCATCAACGATGAGACCTTGAGAACCAATACCATTGTTAGTGCCAATCAGCGACCGGAATGCCGGGGAGGTTTTAGCTATTTCGAAAGCGACTAAAACCTCTTCCTCCATAGTCAGCCCGAGACCGCCGTATTCCTCAGGTATGCACAGACCAAAAAGCCCCAACTGGCGCATTTCATCCACGACATCCGCCGGGATTTCATCTGTTTCGGCAACGCTGTTTTCAACCGGAATAAGGCGTTCACGGACGAATCTGGACAAAGTATCCAGAAGTAAGTTTAGTGTTTCCTGGTCGCGGATCATTGTTTCTCCAAAAGTATCAAGATCGGCCCATCATGCTGCCGACACGGTTTACAAGGTTTACTAACTTCGGCCCGATGTCGTTTTCGAGCTTTTCACGGGAAAGAATGAATGCTGGTCCACCGCAGTTGAATGCCATTAGCGAGCCGTCAGTTCCCTGGAATGGCACACCGACTCCGACAATTTCGTGATCCCAGTCGCCGAGAGAAAGACAAAAGCCATGTTCAGCGTAATCACGAAGGGCTTGATCGATACCCGCTTTAACTCGAGGCCAGGCTTGCTCATCGCGCAATCGAATTTGATCCAACAGGAAGTTGCGCTCTGAGTCAGGAAGAGCCGCCAAATAGGCGCGCCCCATAGATGTGGTGGCCAATGCCAAGCGAGCCCCAATGCCGCGCTGCAGAGCAATAGGGGCAGAGCTACGAATCGTCTCGACATAGACCATACTCAAACGATCACGAATACCGATTGAGACTGATGCTCTGGAATACTCGGCCAGTTCTTGCATGTATGGCTTGGCTATCTGTCGTATGTCCATGTTGGACAACATGGCATAACCGAGAGACAGCACCCCTGAACCAAGGCTGTACTTCCCAAGTGATTCGGAAAAGTTGAGATACCCAAGTTTGGCCAGCGTGCCCGCAAGACGGGAAACACTAGGTTTGGGAATTCCAGTTCTACGCGCCAGTTCAGTCACGCCAAGATGGCGCTCACCGGGGCTAAAGCAACGCAACAACTCCAGCCCGCGGGCCAGTGCCGTGACGAACTGCCGATCTTTCTCTTGAAGATCATCGTCGAAACGTTCGATGTCGTTGCTTTCATGACCGACGGCCACGCTTGTCTCCTTGTTACCGGTATCAGATTGAGCCGGGCTTTGTGATTTGACGAATGCTGTCATAGCTATTTTCTCCGTGTCAACAAATTTGAAGCAGTGGTTCGCACAGCGAAACAATAAGGCAAAGCGCGAGATATTGGAAGAGGCATCCTGACGTGCTCCCTCATAGCCGTACCACCTGAATGGAAGTGAGGTCCGTCAACCTGGAGACCCAAGTTCGACATATTTTTGCGTAAGCCATTGATCCGATTGCATTTCCGCAATCGAAATTGGCACTACAGGGCGATGTCGAAGGGCTCTTTGGTGGGGGCGTCGAGTTGAAGTTGGTCGAACAAGGCGAGCTGCTCGGGGGTGAGGTCGGTCAGGCCGCTGGCGGCGCCCTGGCCGGCGATGCGAACCTGGTGGAGCTGGATGTGGCGAACGATCTCGAGGGCGCGTTCCGGGGAATAGGGGCTGTCGGCGGCCTTGAGCTGCATGCGCAGCACGCGGTACAGCACCAGAGCCATGAAACAGATCAGGGCGTGGGCCCGAATGCGCTCGGGCAGGCGGTGGAACACCGGGGCGATCTCGATCTCGGACTTGAGCACCCGGAATCCCCGTTCGATGTCGGCCAGACTCTTGTAGCGCGCGATCACCTCGGGGGGGTCGAGATCGGTGGTGTTCGTCACCAGCAGCAGCTTGCCATCGTTCAGTTCGGCCCGCGTCAGAGCGGCCTCGTCGATGACGTAGGTGAAGAGGTCCGACTGCAGATCGACCTTGACGATCGAGCCCAGGTGCGCGTCGCTGACGGCGCGAAACAGCCAGGCCTTGGCGCCCGAGTCGCTCAGGCGCCGACCCTTGAAGGTCGATCCGCCGTCTTGCGCATCGAGCTTGCCGGCGCGTTGCTCGGCCTGTTGGGTCAGCTCGTCGATGGTCTGGCGCCGCGCGGCGCTTTGCTGCGTGGCCACCTCCGGGGCGTGCGCCCAGATCAGGCGCAGCCCCTGCCAGGCCGTCTCGCCGATGACCTCGGCCTTGGCGTTTGCGCAGTGCTGGGCGTGCACGGCGCCCAGAATCTCGGTGAACTCGCCGTAGCGGCGCCCGGGCACGGCCAGGATGAACTCCAGGGGCTGGGGCGTCTTGCCGATGCGCACCGTCTGCAGCCACTCCAGGTTGTCCAGGCTGAGCAGCCCGCGGTCGGCCACCAGCACGACGCGCTTGACCGGGTACAGGGCCAGGATCTCGTCGACCACCGCGTGCAGCGTCGGCGCCTCGGCCGTATTGCCCTCCCAGACGCGGTGCGCGATGGGCAGTCCCTCGGCCGTCTGCACGACGCCGAGCATGATCTGGCGGCGGATGCCGCCGTCCTTGGACAGGCCGAACTGGCGGATCTCGCCGGGCATCTCGCTGTGGCCCTCGATGCCGATGGTGGTCATGTCGTAGAACACGATCGACAGGTCCTGATCGACCAGCGGCCGCAGCGCCGCCGCCAGGGCGCGCTGCATGGCGTCGCTGCGCTCGGCCAGCGTGTCCATGGTGCGCAGCAGCCGCTGGTGCGTGACCGAGGCGCTGTCGACGCCAGGCACTTGCGCACCTTCGAGCCAGCGCAGCACGCCGAGTTTGGAGGTGGCGTCGCACAGGCGGTTGAACACCATCACCCGCAGCAGCCGCTCGGCGTCGAAGGCACCGTGGGCATTGCGCAGGACACGGCGGAACGCCTCGTCCCAGCCCAACTTGTGCCACAGCGCGTGCAGCATCCAGGTGTCGCCCACCGCCAGCGCCGGGGCAAACCGCACCGAGGGCGCCTGCGGCTCCTGCCCGTCGATGACGCGATGCAGGCCGCGGACCAGGGCGTCGGCCGTACCGGCGCGCACCTGCTCCAAGCGACCCAGGGTGGCGACGACGCGCTGGCGGGAGACCCCCAGGTCATCGCGGTACGCCTCCACGAGCTTGACGTAGCTGCGCGATCCGGAGCGGGTGAGCTTGACGAACATGTCGCCACTATATCGCAGGAAACAACGCTAATGCGTATATTCAAAGAAATAACGTGTCACTACAGCGTTCGCGCCGAAAAGAGGCCTAAGGTCCTGTTACGACACAACTTCCAGCCGGATTCGGGGCGCAAAGACGTCGAACTTGGGTGGAGAATGACGGACATGAGGAAGAGTCGATTTACCGAGCAGCAGATCATTGGTTTCTTGAAGCAGGCCGAGTCGGGCCTGCCGGTCAAGGAGGTCTGCCGCCAAGGCGGGTTCAGCGAGCCCACCTTCTACATATATGGACTGCCCTAGATAGCAAGTTGATGTTTTGATTAGCACGGGAGTCGATTGCGTACATATATCCGGCGTCATGGAAAAGTCCTGCGCCTAACTGGAAATCCGCACGAACAGGCCTCAACAACTGGAAGACCTCAAGGGCCGTCATAAAAATCAGGTTCCCTGCTCGCCGGATCGACCGGTGTGCCACTGTCAATCATCAACGCATCGTCGGTGGAGGTAATGTTACGCAGGACGGTAAGGCTGGCCTGAGGCGAGTATGGCCCAGATGGTACGAGCCATCTTGTTGGCCATTGCGACGATCGCACGATTTGCGCCACGCCGCTGTTGAAGCGCCAAAGCCCAGGTATGCTTTTTATCCTGTTTGGTGGGGGCAGTTCGAAGTACCGCACGTGCGCCATGAATCAGTAGTGTTCGCAGATGTCGATCGCCGCGTTTGCTGATTCCCTGGAGTCTCGTTTTGTCGCCGCTTGAGCACTGGCGAGGCACCAAGCCCAGCCATGCGGAGAAATGACGCCCGTTTTTGAAGTCTTTGGGGTCCGAGACAGCGGCCACAATGGCGGTGGCCGTTTTGGGGCCGACGCCTTCGATCTTCGCGATGCGCTGGCACGTTTCACTGGCCTTGAAGACCGCATCAATGCGCTTGTCAAAACCGGAGATTCGACCGTCAAGCTCACGCAACTGGTCCATAAGATCGGACAGCATTTCTCGCGCGAGCGGTGTGAGCGCATTGCCGGTGTCAGCAACAATAGTTGGAATCTCCCGACGCGCCCGCGTGATTGACTGAGCAAACACGATGCCACGCTCGGCCAAGATGCCTCTCATTTGGCTTACCAAGCCAGTTCGATTGTTGACCAAGCGACTGCGAGCACGATGCAGACTTTGAACATCCTGCTGCTCAACAGACTTTACGGGAACAAATCGCATTGAGGGGCGTTGTAATGCCTCGCATATGGCCTCTGCATCATTGCTGTCGGTTTTGTTTCCCTTGACGAAGGGTTTGACGAACTGCGGACTGATCAACCGAACCGCGTGGCCCAGCTTCGCGAACTCCCTGGCCCAGTGGTGGGCGCTACCACATGCCTCCATGCCGATGGTGCACGGCGTGAGCCTCAGAACAGCTTCCATGAGTTGCGACCGCGCGACACGGCGTCGTAGCATGATTTTCCCAGACGCGTCGACGCCGTGCAGTTGGAACACATTTTTTGCCACATCGATTCCGAGAAAAGAGATTGCCATGATGGCCTCCGAACACGAGATGAGTCATTAGCACGATACCCCTTCGGGGGCAGTCCATCCCATTAAGTGGCGCACCAAGTACGGTGGCATGGAAGCTGATGAGGCTCGGCGCCTGAAGGATCTCGAAGTCGAGAATGCCAGGCTCAAGAAGCTACTGGCTGAAGCGCACCTTGACCTGGAGGCGCTCAAGGTCGGTTTCGGGGTAAAGCGCTAGCCCCACAAGGCAAGCGCAAGGCCATCGCCATGATGCTGGAGCACACCCAGATTTCTGAGCGCCGGGCTTGTCGTCTTGTGGGGCTGTCCCGAGATGCCTGGCGGCATCCACCGCAACCCGATGCGCAAACGGCGCGTCTGGCTGAACGCATTCAGGCCGTGGCCATGGAGCGGCGACGCTTCGGGTATCGCCGTGTGCACGACATGCTGCAGGGCGAGTTTCCTGGCACCAACCACAAGAAGGTGTTTCGGCTTTACCGCGAGCAAGGCCTGGCCGTACGTAAGCGCAACAAGGGCAAGAGATACCGAGGCGAGCGCACGCCGCTGGTGGCCGCAACTCGGGTCAATCAAACATGGAGCCTGGACTTTGTCAGCGATTCATTGAGCAACGGCAGGCGCATCAAGTGCCTGACCATTGCCGACGACTTCAGCCATGAATGTGTGGACATCGCAGTAGACCTGTCCATGCCTGGCGCGTACGTCACCAGAGTCCTTGAGCGAGCTGCACGCTTCAGGGGCTATCCAGAGGCCATCAGGACCGACAACGGACCGGAGTTCACATGCAGGGCCTTCATGGCATGGATGCAGGCACGAGGCATCCAGCACATCCTGATTCAACCAGGCAAGCCAACCCAGAACGCCTACATTGAAAGCTTCAACGGCAAGTTCCGGGATGAATGCCTCAACGAGAACTGGTTCGAATCATTGGCCCAGGCCCGTGAAGCCATCGCCATCTGGCGGCAAGACTACAACGAGGTGCGTCCCCACGGCACGATTGGCAGAATCCCACCGGCTGCATTTGCAGCCAAGCATCGCAACTCAAACCCAACCACCACCGACGCAGGATCAGTTAACCTGCAAACCCCTGGACCTCTCTCCAACTGATTGGTATGGCTGCAGGGGGCACGTCAATCCGAACCCATTGATTAAATTGACTAATACAAAGGAATTTATTTACCAATCCGTAACGCCGATGATGTCCTCAAACTTTACAAGCCAATTGTCTTGGTTTACTGTGAGCGCAACACAACACAAATGGAACAGTGTTTCGCTATGTGTCGCGTCCCGTGTGATCATGTACCCATTCGAAGCTGGCCGCTGTACAGAGCAAGGGACGTGATGCGCGGCGTGGTGGAGTCCTTCAAAGGGGAGCGAATATTGTGAGTGAAGTCCACGCCAGAGCCCGCACCACACCGCGCACGAGGACAGAGATCCGGGACTCGACGGCGCCGCTGAATCAGTTGGCGACTCGGTACAACATCAGCCGAGCCACAGCGGCCAAGTGGAAGGGGCGCGAGACGCCAGAAGACTTGTCGCATCGCCCGCACAAGCTCAGCACGACATTGACGCCCGCACAGGAGGCGATTGCGGTGGAGTTGCGCTGCACATTGCTGCTGCCGCTGGATGACCTGGTGGCGGTGGTCCGTGAGTTCGTCAACCCGAGGGCAACGCGCTCGGGATTGGATCGCTGCCTGCGTCGTCATGGCGTGGCCAATCTGCGCGAGCTTCAGCGCCAAGCGAGCCAGGCTGAGGGAGAGGCCGAGGCGCCGCGCAGCAAGACCTTCAAGGACTACGAGCCGGGCTTTTTGCACATGGACATCAAGTACTTGCCGCAGATGCCAGATGAGACCGAGCGGCGTTACCTGTTCGTCGCCATCGACCGGGCCACGCGCTGGGTGTTCATGCACATCTATGCCGACCAGAGCGAAGCCAGCAGCGTGAATTTTCTGGAGCGACTGCGCGAGGCGGCGCCGATGAAGATCACCAAACTGCTCACCGACAACGGCAGCCAATTCACCGACCGTTTCACCAGCAAAAAGCGCGAGCCATCGGGAGCCCACAAGTTCGACGTACGCTGCAAGGCGCTGGGCATCGAGCATCGCTTGTGCCCGCCCCGGCACCCGCAGACCAACGGCATGGTCGAGCGCTTCAACGGCCGCATCAGCGAGGTGGTGAACCAAACCCGATTCGGCTCGGCCGCCGAGTTGGAGGCCACGCTCACCAGCTACGTCAAGGCGTACAACCATCACATTCCGCAGCGCGCTCTCCATCACCTCTCACCCGTCCAGGCGCTCAAAAAATGGCAGGCAAAAAAACCGGATTTGTTCGTGAAACGGGTTTACAACCAGCCGGGACTTGACAGCTATGCAAACCAATAATGATGACCTGATTGTCTCTGAAGTTGCCAATAGTATTGCTCTTGTTACCCTTAACCGCGCAGCAGTCAGGAATGCCCTCAATCAGAACGTTCGTCGACTGCTTGCTGAGCAATTTGAAATACTAGGTCGCAATCCAAGCATCCGGTGCATCGTCTTGACCGGGGGTGCGAAAGTATTCGCCGCAGGGGCAGATCTCAGTGAAATTAGTGAATGTTCGCCAATTGATATGCACTTGCGCCAAGTCCATCGTCTTTGGCAATCAATTAGGGACTGCCCCAAGCCAATTATTGCTGCTGTAAACGGGTATGCCTTAGGTGGAGGATGCGAGCTCGCCATGCATGCAGACATCATTGTTGCTGGACGCACAGCATCATTCGGCCAACCCGAGATTAAGGTCGGGATCATGCCGGGCGCAGGTGGCACTCAAAGACTGACCCGAGCGATTGGCAAGTTTCAGGCTATGAAAATGCTGCTCACTGGGCAAGTAATTAATGGGGAAGATGCCTTTGCAATGGGCCTGGCCAGTGAGGTGGTTGACGATGAAAAGGTCCAAGAGCGAGCGCTAGAGTTGGCACAGGAGATTGCAGCAATGCCTCCCTTAGCGGCCACCCAAATCAAGGAAGTTTTGCTTGCCGGCCAAGACGCTTCTCTCGATGCAGCACTGACCCTCGAGCGCAAGGCATTTCATTTGCTTTTCGCTAGCCAAGATCAAAAAGAAGGCATGGCCGCCTTTTTTGAAAAACGCAAGCCATCTTTTACAGGACGTTAATGATGACTATTGATATTCAAACACCTTTCGTGCTCGGTGTCGTAGGTACCGGTCTAATGGGTCGAGGGATCGCGCAAATTGCAGCTCAAGGGGGGATTCAAGTCATTCTCCACGATAGCCGAGAAAACGCGGCCCTGGAGGCAAAGGATGCAATTATTTCCATCTTTGAGTCATTGGCCGCCAAGGGAAAAATGACGACAGATGCAGTTGTCGAGAGCGTTGCGCGCCTGAGTGTGGCTAGTTCGCTGACAGATCTAGCGGAATGTAGCGTTGTTGTAGAAGCCATCGTTGAAAAACTGGACGCCAAGCGAGAGCTGTTTCAACAATTGGAAACGGTCGTAAGCGACAAATGCATTCTGGCAACGAATACATCCTCGCTATCCATCACTGCAATCGCATCCAACTGCAAACACCCGGGTAGGGTTGCTGGATTTCACTTCTTCAGTCCAGTGCCGCTTATGAAGATCGTAGAAGTGATCGCAGGACCGCTTACAGATGATGAGGCTGCAACCACATTGGTTGAAATTGCCCAGCGCATGGGGCATACCCCGGTGCGTGCCAGCGACACCCCCGGCTTTATCGTTAACCATGCAGGTCGCGGTTATTTGACGGAGTCTCTTCGACTACTTGGAGAAACCATTGCCCCCTATCCAGAAATCGACCGCATCCTGCGACTTGGTGCCGGTTTCCGAATGGGACCATTTGAATTGCTTGATCTAACAGGGCTAGATGTATCACAGCCAGTGATGGAGTCGATTTACGATCAGTATTATCAGGAGCCCCGTTTTCGACCCTCACCGATCGCCCGACAGAGGCAGGCCGCAGGGCTTCTTGGTCGAAAAACTCAGCGAGGCTTCTACCGCTACGATAATGGTCAAAAGCAGGAGATGCCGGTACCTCCCGTACCACAACGCCAAGATCGGCCGGTCTGGTTGAACCCCCCGGATGCGGAAGCATTCCCTGCAGTAGTCCAGCTTCTTCGAACTGTTGGAGCACCACTTGATACAGGCGAGCGACCAAGCGAAGGTTCGATTTGCTTGTTACTACCAATTGGTGACGATATCAGCACGAGCGCCACGGCTTTAGGTCTTGACCCAACGCGCTGTGTCGGCCTTGACCCTCTATTCCTGGACGGTTGCCGCACCTTGATGACCTGTCCAGTGACGGCACCGGCTTACCGAGATGCTGCACATGCATTGCTTGCAGGCGACAACGTGCCAGTTGCCGTAATTCAAGACAGCCCTGGTTTTGTATCTCAGCGCGTCCTAGCCGCAATCGTCAACATCGGTTGCGATATCGCGCAGCAAGGCATCGCCACTCCGGGGGATATCGACAGAGCAGTGACCCTCGGACTCGGTTATCCACAAGGGCCTCTTTCAATGGGGGATCGCTTTGGCGCCGCAACCATCTTGAAAATTCTGGACGGCCTCTTCGAGTTTTATCGTGATCCGCGCTACCGGCCCAGTCCTTGGCTGAAGCGCCGCGCAATCCTCGGCCTTTCTTTGTTGACTCCCAATTCGTGACATTACATCTGGATAAAATCATGCTTGACGCTTATCTCTACGCTGGATTACGCACACCCTTTGGCCGCCAGGCCGGCGCACTTGCCCCGATTCGTCCGGACGATCTGGTTGCTGCGGTCATTCGACAACTCGTTAATGATTCGCCTTTTTCACCTGAGCAAATCGAAGACATCGTTCTCGGCTGTGCTTGCCAAGCCGGTGAAGACAGTCGAAATATCGCTCGCCATGCTGCGCTGCTGTCTGGTCTGCCAGCAAGCATTCCGGGACAGACAGTTAATCGCTTATGTTCGAGCGGTCTCGCTGCCGTCCTAGATAGCGCTCGAGCTGTTACTTGCGGCGAAGGCGAGCTCTACATTGCTGGCGGGGTCGAAAGCATGAGCCGTGCTCCCTTCGTGGTTGCGAAGAGCGAAAGCGCTTTTAGCCGCGACTTTAAAGTTTTTGACTCAGCTATTGGTGCCCGCTTCCCCAATCCAGCGATAACCAAACAGTACGGCAATCACACCATGCCTGAAACGGCCGATAACGTTGCCAGCGACTTGGGCTTCACTCGGGAAGACAGCGATCGCTTTGCCGCAGCGTCGCAGGCCAAATTTGCCGCTGCACAAAGGAGTGGTTTTTTCAGTGGCGAAATCATGCCGGTAGAAGTATCAACGGGCAGAAAGACTCCTCCGCGTATCGTTACTGCGGACGAACATCCTCGCCCGGAGAGCACCTTTGAGTCCCTGAGCAATTTGAAAGCCCTGTTCGAAGGTGGCGTCACTACAGCCGGTAATGCATCCGGCGTTAATGACGGTGCTGTCGCTATGTTCATTGGTAACAAGAGCGTTGGCGAGAAGGCTGGCATAAAACCAATGGCACGCATCCTTGCGGGTGCGGCTGCTGGTGTGGAACCACGCATCATGGGCATTGGCCCTGCCTATGCTATTCCCAAGGCGCTTGCCCGTGCTGGTTTGACTCTAAAGGACATGGACATCATTGAGATTAATGAAGCATTTTCGGCACAGGTTCTCGGTTGCCTTAAATTGATGAATATTGCGTTCGATGATCCACGGGTAAATCCCAATGGTGGTGCAATCGCCATCGGACACCCGCTCGGTGCTTCCGGCGCCCGCTTGGCCCTGACAGCAGCCCGCGAACTCGAACGCCGCAATGGCCGCTACGCGGTCCTCAGCCTGTGCATTGGCGTTGGCCAAGGCCTTGCCGTAGTTATCGAACGCTTGTAACCAAAGGAATATTATGCCCGGAGCACTATCCCATATTCGCGTTCTCGACCTATCGCGCGTTCTAGCTGGCCCCTGGGCCAGTCAGACGCTTGCAGATATGGGGGCAGAAGTTATCAAGATTGAACGTCCAGGTAGCGGTGATGATACCCGTGGCTGGGGCCCCCCGTATCTTAAAGATCAAGACGGCAATGACACCAAGGAAGCTGCCTATTACCTAGCAGCCAATCGTGGAAAACAATCTGTAACCGTCAATATATCCAAGCCCGAAGGGCAAGAGGTTATACGTCGCCTAGTTAAAGAGAGTGATGTATTTATCGAAAACTACAAGGTCGGAGATATGGCGCGATATGGCTTGTCTTACGACGACCTAAAGCAAATTAACCCTGGCCTAATCTATTGCTCAATCACCGGTTTTGGCCAAACAGGTCCGATGGCCCATTTGCCTGGCTATGACTTCATTATCCAGGGTATTGGCGGTCTGATGAGCATTACTGGTGAGCGTGATGACCTGCCTGGAGGAGGGCCACAGAAGGTGGGGGTCGCTGTGGCAGATATCATGACCGGTCTTTACGCCACGATTGGAATTCTCGGGGCATTAGCTCATAGGAATATTTCTGGAGAGGGTCAGTATGTCGATATGGCGTTGCTTGACGTCCAAGTCGCAACAATGGCCAATATGAATATGAACTACCTTTGCTCGGGGAAAATTCCGCATCGCCAGGGCAATGCTCATGCCAACATTGTGCCGTATCAAGTTTTTGATGCCGCGGATGGTGAGTTGATCATTGCTGCCGGCAATGACAGTCAGTTCGCCAAGTTATGTGAAGTGATGAATTGCTCGGAATTGGCCATTGATGAGCGCTATGCCACCAATGCAAATCGAATTCGTAATCGCGATGTATTAATCCCTATGCTTCAGAGCATCATGTCTACACGTACGGTTGCAGAATGGATAACGCTAATTGAACCCGAGGGTGTTCCTTGCGGGCCGATCAACAATATCGCACAGGTATTTGAGCATCAGCAGGTCCGTCATCGTGGCATGCGGATAGATCTCCCCCACCCAGTTGCCGGAACCACCCCTTCTGTTGCTAACCCGATTAAATTGTCGAAGACTCCTATTGAGTACACCAAGGCCCCACCAACCCTTGGTCAGCAAACCCATACGATTCTTTCTAATATTGGTGGCTATACCGAAGCTGATATTCGTCAATTAGAAGAGAAGAAAATTATCTAGCTTGAAAATACATTTGGCTGATATAGACCTTATATCAGCCATTTCTATTTTATAGCCAAAGAAAATCGGACTTATACCGACAGCACGGATCGCGGACAGGCAGCAACTGACGTTAGCTTTGCATCACCTGCGAATAAATTCATGCGTTTGCTCGAAGGTATTGGTAAAGAGTTTCACGGCTAATGCAAAATTGACGAGCCAAGGCGGCTTTTGACTTACCTTCATCAACTTGCCGCCGCAATTCCGCAACTTGTTCGTCCGATAATGCCTTTTTACGACCGCGGTAAACCCCTCGTTTTTTAGCTAGAGCAATACCCTCGCGTTGCCGCTCCTTAATCAGCGCTCGCTCAAATTCCGCAAAAGCTCCCATCACCGACAACATTAGCAGGCTGTTGAAATACCTCCCGCAGACGTCATCCGAGCGGGAGGGGTAAACGTTGAACGAAGGAATCGAACAACACTGAGAGCGAAGCGATGCGCGGAGCGGACGGCTACACCGAGACGATGTTCACGATGGCAAAGCTCGATGACTTCGTGCCGGCCAATCACCCGCTGCGACCGATTCGCCTCTGGTTGAACGACGCTCTCAAGCGCATGGATGGCGTGTTCGCGCGCATGTACGAGAGCGACGCGAAAGGCGGAAGGCCAAGCATCGCGCCCGAGAAGCTGATTCGCGCGTTGTTGCTGCAAGTGCTGTATTCGATTCGCAGCGAGCGCATGCTGATGGAACAAATCTCCTACAACATGCTGTTTCGTTGGTTTGTCGGCTTGGCGATGGACGATGCGGTGTGGGACCACTCGACGTTCAGCAAGAACCGCGACCGACTGCTCGTGCACGATGTCATTGTGGGCTTGTTTAACGAGACGGTGGAGACGGCGCATGCACGCGGTCATCTCTCGGGCGAGCACTTCAGCGTCGACGGCACACTGATTCAGGCGTGGGCGGGCCATAAAAGCTTCGTGCGCAAGAACAAATCCGACGACGATACGCCGCACCAGGGCGGTGCTCGGCAGCGCGAGGATTGGCACGGCGAGAAGCGCAGCAACGAGACGCATGAATCGAGCAGCGACAGTCAGGCGAAGCTGTTCCGCAAGAGTCGCAACACCGGCGCGATACTTTGCTATATGGGGCACGTGCTTACGGACAACCGGCACGGACTGGTGGTCAACGCGCAGGTGACGCAGGCCAACGGTACGGCCGAACGCGACGCAGCAGCCGACATGCTCGCCGATGCGGCGCGCCTTGCCGATAGGCCGATTACGGTGGGTGCCGACAAAAATTACGACACAGCGGGATTCGTCGCCACGTGCCGAACCAATCGTGTGACGCCACATGTTGCACAAAACGACGCGCGCGCAGGTGGTTCGGCCATCGACGGTCGCACCACTCGCTGGGCTGGTTATGCGGTCAGTCAGCGCAAACGCAAATGTATCGAACAGGTGTTCGGCTGGGGCAAGACGGTTGGCCGGATTCGGCAGGTCATGTGTCGCGGGCGCGAGCGAGTCGAGCAGTTGTTCCTGCTGACGCAGGCCGCCTACAACCTCACGCGCATGCGAACGCTCGCAGCGAAAGCGGCGTAGAGGCGACAGTGGGTGAGCGAATGACATCGAATCGGTCCGAATTTAGGAAATCCAGCATCAAAACGACATGATCCGAATCAGCGTGATGGCTCTTTGGAAAGGTACCGCCGCGCCACGACAGGGATACTTCAACAGCCTGTTAGGTTCGACATTGGGGACTCCTCGTCTGTGAAGGTTAAGCCCTCCTTCACAAACTCAATCTTGATCCCCCGATTGGTGAGCGTTTGCACAATCCGCCGCAAGTCATCTAGGTTCCTAGCGAGACGGTCCATGCTGTGAACCACCACAGTATCCCCCTCACGCACGAAAGAGAGCAGCGCCTCGAGCTGTGGCCGCCGAGTATCCTTACCTGATGCTTTGTCGGTGAAAACTCGATCCACCAGAGATTTTTCAAGCTGACGTTCTGGGTTTTGGTCAAAGGTGCTGACTCGGACATAGCCAATACGTTGTCCCTGCATAACTCCTCCAAAATGCACAGTGTCAGGAATAAATCTATAACCCCAACCAATCAGTGTCAATGAAACACGCACAACACCCTAAGCTGACACATTTAGAAGCTCCTCCTGACATCAGGTTAGGGTATAGCTCAGACTGACATTATTATTGCTGCGCCGCCGCAAAGAAGGTAAAATACCCCTTCCAAAAAATCAGCAAGCCAACTATCGGAGTTCCTACCCGTGTAAGCCTCTTTCTCGCTGCGAGCCAGCTTCAACCACTCACCACGCTCGCACGAGGCTGCACGTCCGATTCACTGCGTCTTGCTGGCCCCGGATCACTCGGGGTTCGTTCTCTATTCCGCTGGCCGGGAAGACGCGCTTGCGCTCGCCCCAACTGCCACCACTGGCTGGCAACCACAACGGAATAGAAGAATGATGAAATCCTTACGCCAGGACTGGCTTTCCAATGTCCGAAACGACCTACTAGCGGGCATCGTCGTCGCGCTGGCACTGATCCCCGAGGCGATTGCCTTCTCGATCATTGCGGGCGTCGATCCCAAGGTCGGCCTTTACGCCTCATTCAGCATTGCCGCAATCATTGCCTTTGCCGGTGGTCGCCCTGGCATGGTGTCTGGGGCCACAGGTGCAATGGCGCTGCTGATGGTGACCTTGGTCAAAGACCACGGCCTGCAATATCTGCTGGCTGCCACCGTGCTGACCGGCGTGCTGCAAATTCTCGCGGGCTGGCTCAAGCTCGGCGCATTGATGCGCTTTGTCTCTCGCTCGGTCATCACGGGCTTTGTCAACGCGCTGGCCATCCTGATCTTCATGGCTCAGTTGCCCGAGCTGACCAACGTGACGTGGCATGTCTATGCCATGACGGCGGCAGGTCTGGGCATCATCTACGGCTTCCCCTACATCACAAAGGCGGTGCCGTCGCCGCTGGTCGCCATCGTCGTACTGACTGCCGTAGCGATCTTCCTCGGTCTCGACATTCGCACCGTGGGCGACATGGGCAAGCTGCCCGACAGCCTGCCGGTGTTCCTGCTGCCTGATGTGCCGTTGAACCTCGAAACGCTCAAGATCATCTTCCCTGTCTCGGCCACCTTGGCAGTCGTCGGCCTGCTGGAATCCATGATGACGGCTTCCATCGTCGATGATCTGACCGACTCCAACAGCAACAAGAACCGTGAATGCGTGGGCCAGGGTGTCGCCAATATCGCCTCCGGCTTCCTCGGTGGCATGGCCGGTTGCGCCATGATTGGCCAGTCGGTCATTAACGTGAAATCCGGCGGCCGTGGCCGACTCTCCACGCTGGCCGCTGGCGTGTTCCTGCTGCTGATGGTGGTGTTCATCGGTGACTGGGTGGCCCGCATTCCGATGGCCGCACTGGTCGCGGTGATGATCATGGTGTCCATCGGCACCTTCAACTGGGCCTCGATCCGCAATCTGCGCGAGCACCCCAAAAGCTCCAGCGTGGTGATGCTGGCCACCGTGGTGGTGACGGTCGGCACCCACGACTTGGCCAAGGGCGTGCTGGTCGGCGTGTTGTTGTCAGGCTTTTTCTTCGCGCACAAGGTGGGCCAGATTCTGCGCGTCACCTCTCGCACTGAGGACGAAGGCCGCGTGCGCACCTACACCATCACCGGCCAGGTGTTCTTCGCCTCGTCGGAACGCTTCATCAATGCCTTCGACTACAAGGAGGTCATCGAGAAGGTGCGCATTGACGTGAGCCGTGCCCACTTCTGGGACATCACCGCTGTCAGTGCCTTGGACAAGGTGGTCATCAAGTTCCGCCGTGAAGCCACCGAGGTAGAAGTCATCGGCTTGAACGAGGCTAGCGCCACGCTAGTGGACAAGTTCGCCGTGCATGACAAAGACGGTGCCGACGACATGCTGATGGGCCACTGAGAGGAAACAGGATCATGAAGAACGAAAACAAAGTGCTGGCCTGCGTGGATCAATCCCACTTCGCCGAATACGTGGCTGACTACGCCGCATGGGCCGCTCGCCGCATGGACGCGCCGCTGGAGTTCCTACACGTCATCGACCGCCACCCCGAGCAGGGATCAGGCGAAGATCACAGCGGGGCCATCGGCATCGACGCCCAAGAAAACCTGCTGACCAAGCTCTCCGCAGAAGACGAGGCCCGCACCAAGAATGCTCGTGAACAAGGCCGCATCTTCCTGAACCGCCTGCGCGAACGGGCCACCGCTGCCGGTGCCGCGCTGGTCGATGTTCGCCAGCGTCATGGTGAGCTGGAAGCCACGCTGGCCGAACAGGAAGACGGCGTGCGCCTGCTGGTACTCGGACGCCGTGGCGAAGCCGCAGAAACGACACAGCGCGACTTGGGCCGCAATGTGGAACAGGTAGTGCGGTCCCTGCACAAACCGATCCTGACCGTGACCGAAGGCTTCAAAGAGCCGCAGCGCGTGATGATCGCCTTCGACGGTAGTACCGTGACCCGGCGTGGCGTCGAAATGGTCGCAGGCAGCCCGCTGTTCCGTGGCTTGCCAATCACCCTGCTGATGTCGGGAAAGGAAAGCCAGGACGCACCCAAGCAGCTTGATTGGGCCAAGACCACCTTGGAGGCCTCTGGCTTCAATGTGACCGCCTCGCTGATCCCCGGCGATGCGGAAAACATCATCGCCAAGACGGTCAAGGAGCAGTCCATCGACATGCTCATCATGGGCGCATTCGGTCACTCGCCGCTGCGCACTTTGATGTTCGGCAGCAAGACCGCTGACCTGCTGCGTTCCTCGACCGTCCCCACGCTTCTACTGCGATAGCGAAGGAGTCGCCTCAATGGACATGGAACAGTTCCGCGCTCGACTGCTGATCGAGCAAAGGGAAACCGTTGAGGCAATCCAGCAGGCTCAACAGTCCGCCGCGCCGGTCGAGCTGGATCAATCCTGTGTCGGTAGGGTGTCGCGTATCGACGCCCTCCAACAGCAGGCTCTCGCCCAAGGATTGCGGGAGCGGCTGACCATTCGCAAGCGCAAGGTCGAAGCTGCGCTGGCCCGCCTCGACTCTGGCACCTATGGGCTGTGCTGCGCCTGTCACAGTGATTTGGAGCCGGAACGGTTGAACGCCGATCCTGCTGTTGTGTTCTGCCAGGAATGCGCAACAGAGCGTCAATGACAAAGCCGTATTGATGCCCAACGGTGGAGCCGTTTTGCCTTAACGTGCTTTATTTTCCGTTTTCTGAGACGACCCCAACACGCAAACGAGCGCCACCGGCCATTCTGGAAACGAGACCGATATGGGGAGAATTGTGATGTCGAGAAGCGCCCGCGTTTCGCTGTTTGTGCCACTTTTCGCATGGCTATGCATGATTGGCGTCGCGCTGGCAGCATCGACACCACAACCGGAATCGGAAAGTGGCGTCTCGTACATCACGGGCGGCATTGGCGAGGACGAAGTCCAGGTGTTTCGCGCCGCAGCGCCCCAGTACAACCTCCGGATGACGTTCACGTCGACGTCGGGAAGCTATCTCTCCGACGTCGATGTCACTATCACCGCAGGGGCCGGGCGACACGTCCTGGCGGTGCGAACCGAGGGACCGTTCCTCTTTGTCCGGATGCCGGCGGGCGACTATCGCGTCTCTGTGCACACCCCCGCCAGATCGGAATCCAGGAATATCCGTGTCCCCAAGCGCGGCGCCGTCGACCTCCATTTCTCCTGGGACGATCCAGACGCGCCAGCCGTGCTGCATCTCTGCAAGCAGTGCCCAAGACCCCATCGCCGGTGAGCCGCATTGCCACGCCGCGAGACGTCCAAGCGCCGACACGCATGTGCGCAACGCCATCCACATCCACATCCGCTTCCAGTGGATCCTGTGACATCGCCAGCGCACCCGAGGCCGCCCCGATCCGGCCGCCCGACGCCGAACAGGGCCTATCGAGCGCCGAGGTGCTGGCCCAGCGCGCTCGGTTCGGCTGGAACGTCGTGGACTACGCCGCACGCCGCACCTGGTGGATCACGTTATGGGAAGTGCTGCGCGAGCCGATGTTCCTGCTGTTGCTCGCGGCAAGCGCCGTCTATCTCATTCTCGGAGATCGCGCCGAAGCGCTGACGCTGCTTGCCTTCGTTACGGCGATTGTCCTTCTCACCGTCTATCAGAGCCATCGCACCGCCCAGGTGCTCGACTCGCTTCGCGAACTGTCGGCACCGCGCGCCAAGGTGCTTCGCGACGGCAGCCGTCAACTGGTCTCCGCCTCGGAACTGGTCCCCGGCGACATCGTTTTCGTCGATGAAGGCAACCGCGTGCCCGCAGACGGCCTTGCCGTTGAACTCCACGAACTCAGTGTGGACGAGTCATTGCTGACGGGGGAATCCGTTGCCGTCAGCAAGGCCGTCACCCCGCTCGATGCCCGCTCCCGCCAATCGATCGAACAGGGCGAGGCCGCCGACAGCCAGCTATTTTTCGGGTCCATGGTGGTACAAGGGCAAGCCCGCATGGTCGTGACCGCCACCGGACCGAATACGACGCTCGGTCGCATCGGCAAGTCGCTGAGCGGCATCTCGGAAGCGCTCTCCCCGCTGCAAATCGAGACGAGAACCTTCGTCAATCGCTTTGCCGCCGTCGCCATCGCCACGGTCGTTCTCCTCACGCTCACGTACCGTTGGCGCGTTGGCGAATGGCTTCCCGGCATACTCGCCGGGATTACGCTGGCGATGGGCCTCCTGCCCGAAGAGATTCCGGTCATCCTCACGGTGTTCTTCGCCTTGGGCGCACGCCGCATCGCCAAAGAGGGCGTGCTCACGCGCCGGATGAGCGCGATCGAGACACTCGGTCAAACGTCGGTGCTGTGCGTCGACAAGACGGGCACGCTGACCCAGAATCGCATGTCGGTGAGCGCGCTCGTCGCCCATGGCAGACGATTTGACGTGGATCCCTCGACCCCACGGATCGACACCGCCTTTCACGAGTTGATCGAATACCTCGTGCTCGCCAGCGAAATCGAACCCATCGACCCGATGGAGCGGGCGTTCCACGAGACCGGACGCCTGGGCCTCGCGGGCACCGGACGTTTGCACACGGATTGGTCGTTGGTGCACGAGTACGCGCTGACGCCCGAGGTGCCCGCAATGTCCCACGCGTGGCGCACCCCGGAACCCACCCGTCATTCGGTGGCCTGCAAGGGGGCACCGGAAGCCGTCTGTGCGCTTTGCCATCTGGACGAGACGGCAACCCAGGCGGTCCTGGATCAGGCGGCAGCCATGGCGTCGGGCGGATTGCGGGTGCTGGGGGTGGCGAAGGCCTCGCATTTGCACCCCGAGTGGCCGAAGGATCAGCACGACTTCGCGTTCGAGTTCCTGGGGCTGGTCGGTCTGTCCGACCCGGTCCGGCCGGAAGTCGCACAGGCGATCGCGCAATGCCATGCCGCAGGCATTCGCGTGGTCATGGTGACCGGCGACTATCCGTCGACGGCGCAAGCGATCGCGACCGAGGTCGGTATCGACTGCCGACGGATCGTGACTGGGCAGGCCCTGGCGGCCATGACCGACGCGCAAGTGCACGACGCGGTCAAGGACGTCGAGACCTTCGCCCGCATCCGCCCCGAGCAAAAGCTTCGCCTGGTGAATGCGCTGCGAGACAACGGCGAAGTGGTGGCGATGACGGGCGACGGGGTGAACGACGCACCGGCCCTGAAGGCGGCCCACATTGGCATTGCGATGGGATTGCGCGGCGCGGAAGTCGCTCGCGAAGTCTCCGCGCTGGTCCTGCTGCGCGACAACTTCGCCCCGATCGTGTCGGCCATCCGACTCGGGCGACGCATCTACGCCAATCTCGTTCTCGCGATCAGCTATACCATCGCGGTGCATGTTCCCATGGTCGCGGCAGCCGTGGTGCCGATTCTGGTCGGCTTGCCGCCCATGCTCGCGCCGGTCCACATCGTCTTCCTGCAACTCGTGATCGATCCGGTCTGCTCGATCGTATTCGAGAACGAACCGGAAGCCGCTCACCTGATGACGACCCCTCCCCGGCACGCCGGGGCACGACTCCTATCGTCCCGCGCCTTCCTGCGAGTGGCCTCCGTGGGCGCGCTGGCCGGCGTGCTGGTCCTCGGGGTCTACGCGGGACTGCTGCGCTATGTCAGCGCCGACGCCGACCCGATCCCCTTGGCCCGCACATTGGCATTCGAACTGCTGGTCGTGGTCAATGTCGCGCTGATCTTCGTGGTCCAGCGGGTACTGCGTACGAAGCGTCCCGATCGCGGACAGCCCCGAAACCCCTATCTCTGGCGGGTGTTGGGCCTGACCGGGGGCGCGCTAATACTGCTGATGTCCGTACCGCCCCTGGCACGACTGTTTGGACTTGTAGCACTGCTCACTCCCTGAACGCGAGCCAAAGGGGAACCGAGAATACACCGATGCCGCGCATCCGGGCGCGTGCCTGATACGTATGACTCAACACGCTCATCGTCAGTCAGCACGCCATGCCGAATCCTCGCCTTCTCATGCCGGACACAACGCGCCATTTCGCACCGAAGGTGCTATATTGCGCGGAACGTCAATGCTATGGCCCACACGAAGGCCACGTCCGCATGAACGACATGCCCAGAAGTGCCAATCGAGCACGTCCATCCCCCTCGCAGCGCCAGCCCGACCCCAGTGCCGACATGGCATGGCGCGACGCATTGAACCGAGCACTATCGGCCGTGGGGCAGGAAGACCGCGAAGCTTTTGCCGCCGTCTATCAGATGACATCGGCACGTTTGTTCGGCGTGATCCTGCGAATGGTGCGCGACAAGGCGGAAGCCGAGGACCTGCTTCAGGAGGTGTTCGTCAGCGTCTGGCGACGCGCCGGCGGCTTCGATCCCGAGCGCGGCAACGCCATGACATGGCTGATCACGTTGGCCCGCAACCGAACCATCGACCGACTGCGCGAGCACCGTGAGGCCGCCCTCGACGATGCTGATGCCCTTGCCATCCCATCGGATGACCCGTCGCCCGCCGCACTTGCCGAAGCGTCCGAGGAACGGCAACGCCTGGAGCAATGCCTGCAACGCCTCGAGCCGCAACAACGTGGCGTGGTGCGCGAGGCGTTCTTTACTGGCGCCTCGTACAGCGAACTCGCGGCGCGCCTTAGCGTGCCGCTTGGCACGATGAAAAGCTGGATTCGCCGCAGCCTAATGCAACTGAAAGTGTGCCTCGAGCAATGAATACGCCCGCCAACCAAGACGACGAGCTGCGTTGCGCCGAATATGCCCTCGGCGTGCTGAGTGCCGCCGAACGGCGCGAACTCGAGCAGGCCGCCGACGCGAATCCGCTGATTCAGGCAACCCTGCACCAGTGGCAATCGCGCATCGCGCGACTGGCCGAAGACGTCGAGCCCATCGCCCCCCCGCCGCGCGTGTGGCAACGCATCCAGCGCGATCTTGGCGCCGTGCCGGACGCCCCGCGCACGGCCCGCCCGCGACCGGCTACCTGGTGGGACAACTTGCGCCTCTGGCGATGGGTGGGGCTCGGCGCAAGCCTCGCGGCGCTGGCGCTGCTTGCCGTGAACGTCGTGACGCTGATGCCCTCGCGCAGTCCGCCCGCCGTGACGGCCAATGCCTATATGGTGTCGACGATCGCCCGCCAGGATGGCGTCGCTCACTGGACCGCAACGGTCGACAGGCGCCGGTCGAGCATGGTCGTGGTACCGGTCGTGAAGCCCGTCATTGCCGCCGGCCGCGCCACCGAGCTGTGGCTGATCCCGCGGAACGCCAAACCCATTCCGCTAGGCGTATTTGCTTCGGATCAACCCGCGTCGATGTCCCTGTCGCCGCAAATCCTCGCGCAGATGGACAGCAACGCCGTACTCGCGGTGTCCGTCGAACCGCCGGGCGGCTCTCCCACCGGCCAACCGACCGGCCCCGTGGTCGCGACCGGCGCCATCCGACCCGCCTGAGCGCCCTGGCGCGCCTCCGCCATCGTGTCATCTGAAGGGGTTGTCCGTACGTTGGACAACCCCTTCGTCGCTTTCCCGCAAGCCCGCTCCCCGCTTCGATTCCAAGATGTCGCCGGCGCGTGCATCCGGCAACGCGTGACGTTCGTATACAGCAGCATCGAGCCCCGAATCCCTATCTGGAGCCAGCATGCTGTTTGCTGTCGTCGTATCGTTCGCTGGAATGTGTGCTGCGTTGACGCTCGCCTGGTGCTACCAATGGCGCTCGCACAACGCCGGCATGGTCGACCCGGTTTGGGCCGCCGCACTCGGCAGTGTGGCGATCGCGGCGGCAGGGCTCGGCACCGGCCACGCGATCAATCGCGCCTTCGTCGGCGTGGCCGGAGGCGTATGGGGCCTGCGCCTCGCAATGCATCTCTGGCGTCGCAACTACGGGCATCCGGAAGATGCGCGTTACCGGCAGTTTCGCGAACAGTGGGGCGAGCATGCCGGACGCAACATGTTCTGGTTCTTCCAGTTGCAGGGCGTGATCGCCATGCTGCTCGCGGCAGCGTTCTTCGTGCCGGCATTCAACGCCCACGCGCCGGCGCCGTGGGCGCTGGCCGTCGCCGCACTCGTCTGGCTGGCCGCCGTCGCGGGCGAGGCGTCGGCCGACCGTCAACTGCGACACTTCACCGCCGTCACCAGCCACCGTGGCCAAGTCTGCCAGGTCGGCTGGTGGCGGTACTCGCGGCATCCCAATTACTTCTTCGAGTGCCTGCACTGGTGTGCCTACCCGGTGATCGCATTTGGCGCGCCCTGGGCATGGACGACGTTGCTCGCGCCGCTGCTCATGGCGTGGCTACTGCTCAAAGTGTCGGGCATTCCGCTGCTTGAAGCGCATCTGATGCGCTCTCGCCCCGCCTACAAGACGTACATGCAAACCACCAGCGTGCTCATTCCCTGGCCACCCAGGAAGTCCGCGGAAACGCCGCTGCCATGAATCCGCGCATTGAAGTCAGGAGCCCATCGCGATGACCGCCTCCCTTACGCAACCCCCCGCCGCCCGAGCCGAAGCGCCCGACGAAACCGGATTGATCCGGCTTTGCGAGCGGGGCCTTGTGCCGGATATCCTTTTGCGCGCGGGCATGCGCATGCTGATGCGCCAGCGCCTGCGCGAAGCGCATGCGCACGATCCCGAGAAAAGCGTCGAATCGCTTGCCGCGTTCGTCAGTGAACTGCGCGCGAGTCCGATTGCCGTGGATACGCAGGCCGCCAACACGCAGCACTACGAGGTGCCAAGCGACTTCTTTGCCGAGCACCTGGGACCCGCCGTCAAGTACTCGTGCTGCTATTACCCGAATGGCGACGAGACACTGGCCCAGGCCGAGCAGGCGATGCTGGCCCTCTACGCGCAGCGCGCCGATATCGCCGACGGTCAGCGGATTCTGGATCTTGGCTGCGGCTGGGGCTCGCTCTCGCTCTGGCTCGCCGCGCAATATCCCGGTACGCAGGTCGTTGGGCTGTCGAATTCTCATGGTCAACGCCGTTTCATCGAGTCGACGGCGGCGCGACGCGGGCTTCGGAATCTGCAGATCGTGACCGGCAATGTGGCGGAATTTGAGTTCGATGACGGCGTTCGCGGAGGATTCGATCGCATCCTGTCCATCGAAATGTTCGAGCACATGAAGAACTACGGCGCATTGCTCGGGAAGATCGCCCGCTGGCTGAACGACGATGGCACCCTGTTCGTCCATCTCTTCGCGCATCGTCATGTGGCCTACCCTTTCCAGAACAAGGATGGCAGCGACTGGATGTCGCGACACTTCTTCACCGGCGGCACCATGCCCAGCGCGGATCTGTTGCTGCACTTCCAGGACGACCTGCGCATCGTGAACCGCTGGTGGGTCGATGGTCGCCATTACGAGCGCACAGCCAACGACTGGCTGGCGGCCCTGGACGCGTCGCGTGCGACGACCCTGCCGATGCTCGAGGCCGGTTATGGCCCGCAGGCCGGCGTTCAGTTCCAGCGCTGGCGCATGTTCTATATGGCCGTTGCCGAACTGTTCGGCTACGCCCAGGGCCGCGAATGGGGCGTGGGCCACTATCTGTTCGAAAAGCGGCGCCAACAGGTATGAGCCGCCGCCCCGCCGCCGCCATGACGTGGCGCGCCCTGCGTATCCGGCCGCGGCGGGCGCATTCGTGGGTGGCTCACCGCTTTTTCAAACGCGCATGCATCCGCGCGCGCTTGCGTTTCGTATAAGCAAAAAACTTCGACGAGACAAGCCAATGAATGCATCGACCGCCACCCTGCCTCCCGGACAACGTGTCGCCGTGGTGGGCGCGGGCATCGCCGGACTGGCCAGCGCCTATTTCCTCGCGCGCAAGCATCACGTGACAGTGTTCGAGGCGGGCGACTATGCCGGAGGACATACGAACACGGTCGATGTCACGCTCGACGGGCATTGTGCCCCGGTCGACACGGGCTTCCTGGTCTTCAACGATCGCACCTATCCCAACCTGATCGCGTTGTTCGACGAACTCGGCGTGAGCGCCATCGCGAGCGATATGTCGTTCTCGGTGTCGGTCGACGGCGGTGCGCTCGAATGGGCGGGCACGAACCTGAACACCGTATTTGCCCAACGTCGCAACCTCTATTCCCCGCGCTTTCTGGGGATGCTCCGCGACGTACTGCGCTTTAACGCGACGGCGGAGCAACACCTGCAAAGCGCAGTGCGCGAGCGCCAGTCCGTCGGCGACCTGTTGGTGGCGAACGGTTACGGACAACCGTTCCAGCACCACTATCTCTTGCCCATGGCCGCCGCGATCTGGTCGAGCCGGGCGGCCGACATTCTGCACTTTCCGGCGGCGACCTTTCTGCGCTTCTGCCTGAATCACGCGCTGCTGCAGATTCGGCATCGTCCGCAATGGAAAACCGTCGCCGGTGGTGGACGCGCCTACGTGCGGCGCATGTTGGCAACGCTCGACGATGTCCGGTTGCGAACGCCCGTACGGCGGGTGACGCGCGAGCGCGATGGCGTGACAATCGCTTTCGGCAACGGCGAATCGCAGCGCTTCGACGCCGTCGTGCTCGCCGGGCACGCCCCGGACAGCCTGCGGTTGCTGGGCGACGCCAACGCGTCCGAGCATCAGATTCTCGGTGCGGTGCGTTATCAACCGAACGCCGCGGTCCTGCACACGGATCCGAAGCTGCTGCCGCGCCGCCGTCGCGTCTGGTCCGCGTGGAATTACGTCAGTCAGGCGAACGCGGCCGCCGACGCGCACCGTCCCGTGTGCGTGAGCTATCTGATCAACCAGCTCCAGGCCCTGCCCTTCACGTCGCCCGTGATTGTCACGCTCAACCCGAGCCATGAGCCAGCGCCCGACAAGGTGTTGGGACGCTATGCCTATGAACACCCCCTGCTCGATCTGGCGGCCGTGGACGCGCAATCGCGCTTGCCCGATATTCAAGGCCGCCAACGGACGTGGTTCGCAGGCGCCTGGACCGGCTATGGATTTCACGAGGACGGCCTGAAATCCGCGCTGCGGGTGGCTGACGCCTTCGGCGTGATGCCGACGTGGGCGCAGCCATGAGCACGAAGGAGGTCTCGGGCACCCCCTCGACACCGCCTGCCTGGCTGCTGCGCGGTCTCGTGACCCACGAACGGCTGCATCCGGTCCGGCATGCGTTCACTTATTCGATGTTTCAGATCGCCTGCGATGTCGGGCGTCTCGACGCCCTGCGCAGCCGATGGTTCGCGCTGGACCGGCGACGCCCACTCGCCTTGAAATCGTCCGACTACGGTCCCCGCGACGGCAGTGCGCTCCTGCCCTGGATGCGCGCACGTCTGGCGGAGGCGGGAATTCCCGCCGACGGCGCCGTCTGGCTGCAGACGATTCCACGCATGGCCGGCTACGCGTTCAATCCGGTGAGCTTCTGGTACTGCCATGACCGTCAGGGGAATTTGCGCGCCTTGTATGCGGATGTGCGCAACACCTTTGGTCAACACCACGGGTATCTGCTCAGTGCCGACGATCATGCGCCCATTCGTGGCGATACGCGGCTCGTCTGCCGCAAAGTCTTTCATGTCTCCCCGTTTTGCGACGTGCAGGGGCAATACGAGTTTCGCGTACGCCGCAAGGGCGCGATATGGTCAGTCGCCATCGACTACCGCGTCGGCGATGCGCTGCTGCTGCGCACGGCGATCGCCATGCGGGCCGAACCGTTCACGGGGCGGCGCGTTCTGTTCGCCGTGCTTTCGCAGCCCTCCAATGCGCTGAACGTCGTCATCAGAATTCACTGGCAAGCGCTGAGGCTCTGGCTCAAGCGCGTGCCGTTCTTCGGCAAGACGCCGCCAACGCTACGTGCAACGGCGCCGGAGCGCGCCGCTTCCGCCGACCGGGAGATTCGTCCATGATTCCGCTCCGCCTGCTTTCCGTGCGTCCGATCGCACCGATTTCCGCGCGCCTGTTTATCGCATTGCTGCGCCGGATTCACGCCGGACACCTTACGCTGATCTGTCCCGACGGCACCCTGCATGTGTTCGGAGATCCCCACAGTTCGCCAGGCGCAACGCTTCACCTGCGCGACTGGCGTGCCTGCCGCCGCATCATGCACGCCGGGGACATCGGCTTTGCAGACGCCTATCGCGCCGGCTGGGTCGACTCGCCCGATATGGTGGCGCTGCTCCGGCTCGCGATACGCAACCTCGCGTCGATCTCCAACACCGTCACGGGCTCGCGGATCGCACGAATCTGGTATCACCTGCGCCATCGCCTGCGCGGCAACACCAAGTCGGGCAGCCGTCGCAACATTCACGCGCATTACGATCTCGGCAATCGCTTCTACGAACTGTGGCTCGACGCCACGTGGACCTATTCCAGCGCCTGGTTCGAGGGCGACCCCCACCGTTCGCTTGCCGACGCTCAGGCCGCCAAGTATCAGCGGATCATCGATACGCTGGCGCTGCGTCCGGGCGAGCGGGTGCTGGAAGTGGGATGCGGATGGGGCGGATTTGCGCTGCACGCGGCCCGGCAAGGCATCGCAGTGCATGGCATCACCCTCTCGCCAGCGCAACTGACGCTCGCCAAAGCCCGCATCGACGCCGAGGGACTGAGCCACCTGGCGGACGTCTCGCTCACGGATTACCGTGACGTGCAAGGCCAGTTCGCCGCCATCGTTTCGATCGAGATGTTCGAAGCCGTGGGCGAAGCGTTTTGGCCGGCGTACTTCAGCATGCTCAAGTCGCGCTTGCGCCCCGGAGGCCGTGCGCTCATTCAATCGATCACCATCGACGACAGCGCCTTCGACGCCTATCGCTCGTCGAGCGACTTCATCCGCGAGTTCATCTTTCCGGGCGGCATGCTGCCAAGTGCGGAGCGATTTGTCGGCGCGTCGGAGGCATGCGGGATGACCGCCGTCGAGACACTACGCTTCGGTCTCGATTACGCCAGAACGTTGCAGCACTGGCGTGCCGCCTTCGAAGCGCAGATCGACGCGGTGCGTGCGCAAGGCTTCGACGACACGTTCATCCGGTCGTGGCGGCTGTATCTCCAATATTGCGAGGCGGCGTTCGCTGAACAGCGCATCGATGTGCGGCACTTCGTTGTGGCGCATGGGCGTTGATGGGCCGTGCGCGTTCGCGCGCGGTGGCCCGCGGGCCTTGCCTTGACGCGATGCGCCGCGCCCTACTCGATGGCTCGCCGCCGGGCGCGGCGAGCGGCGTCGAGCTGACGCTCCGCCTGACTCAAGAGTGCCGAGACATTGGCCGGCCCGCCGCTGGACACCGGCGTCGGCCCCAACGTCGCCGGATCGCCGATGGCGATGCCGAAGCTCGCTGTCAGCGGCACGACTTCGCCGTTCGGCAACGTCAACGCGGTGGCTTCGATACGCCCGCACATCAGTTCCGCGAATTGCTGCGCGCGAGATGGGGCAAGCACACGGGCCACGATCGCGAACGCGTCCGCACCCAGCCGCGCCACCACATCCCCCGGCTGACACGTGTTGAGACACACCGCGCCGACACGGCGCAACACATCGTCGCCGACCCCGTGTCCCCAGGTCGCGTTGATCTGCGTGAAGTTGTCGATATCCAGCTTGATCAACGCCACCAACCCCGGCGACGGCATCGCACACAGCGCCTGGGCCTGCCGCTCGAACGCCCGCCAGTTCATCAGTTGCGTCAGCGGGTCCGTGTCCCCGCTCATTTCCAGCTCACTCTGCAACCGGGTGCGATCGCGCCGCAATTGCCTTAATTCAAGGGCGTTGAGCCTGAGTACGCGCAGCGCATCGAACACGGCCCGCACCTGCGGACGTTGCGTCGGCATGTCGTCAACCGGCACCGCCTCATCGAGATTGTCCTGCGCCAGCGCCTCGACGAAACGCGTTGCCGCCTCGAACGGTTGCACCACACTGCGCCGGAAATTCCGCAACGCAACGATCATCCCGAGCACCAGCGTAATCGCAGCGATCGCCGTGACGATCAGCCACTTGAGCGCGAGCGCGGCGCGGGCATCGACCTTGCGCTGGGCCAGCGTCAGCATGTTGTCGCGGAAGTCGGTGATCGCGCGCATCGTCGGCACGTATTGGCGCGCAAACTCGGCCGTCGTTGGCGCGACCGGTTGGGGCTGACTGGCCAGCGTGCGTACCGTCGCCACATAATGCAACCCCGCACCAAAGTACTGGGTGTTCAGGGCGTCGAGCGTCTCGGGGCTGAGTTCAGAGGGATCGATCATGCGCGCGGCGATCATGTCGTGCAATTGCTCGACGCGCCCGAGCGTGCGTTCAATCGCGCGCTGATCGACCTCGGCGAGCGGCTTCCCGGTGGTGAGCGCCGCGGTGAAGCGTGAGCCGAGTTGTCCGGCAAACTCGCGCAGATCCGCCGCCAGTCGCGCCAGGACGACGTAGTGAAGCGCGTCGGGCGCGCCTCGCGAAATCACGTCGATGCGCGACGATGCCACAGAGGTGAACTCGGGGATGACACGGATCATGCGATCGACGGCATCGCGCACGGCCGCGTCGCCGCGCATGTCGCGTGGACGTTGCACCAACAGGTCGACGTTCGCGCTGGCCGCCGCGAGATCCAGGCGCGCGCGCTCGACGATCCGCAAGCTGCTGCCGCAGGCGTCGCACCGATCGGCCGAGAGCGCAGACAGCAGTTCCTGAAGACGCGCGTTGGTGGCCTCGCGGGCATTGCGCAGCGCAACGACCGATCCGTCGGGAAGCGGGAGATCGGCGCCCAGCACGGCATTGGCCGGCCCGCGCTCCGCCGACGCCTTCTCCATCGCGAGCAGCGTGGCACGCAAGGCCTCAAGCGCAAGGGACGCGTCGCTCGCGCGCTGGTATGTTCCCCAAGTCCAGGCGAGCAAACTACTGCAAAGGACGACGACAACGCAGACGACAGCGAGATTCAGCCACCGCAGGCGGCCGGTGAGCGAAACGGTAGAGAGAAACGTGCGCTTCATGGACGATGACACCGTCGGCCACACGGTTCAGGCTCCCACGCGGGCCGCGTCGGACACCGCCGTGACGGCGACAATCCACAGCGTGCCTCGGACACGTGACGCCCGGCACTTGGCGCCCACGCTTTGGCATTGCGACAACGCCGGCGGACGATAAACGAGCAGCCGAAATCGACGAGGCGCCATTGTCGCACAACGATCTGGCGCCGCCCGCGCTCGCCCGGCACCGTCACAGGTCGATCGCCACCTCGGTGCCCTGCTGGATCGCGCGCTTGGCGTCGAGTTCGGCCGCCACATCGGCCCCACCAATGACATGCACGCGTGCACCCGCCGCCCGAAGGCCCTCGGCGAGCTCGCGCAAAGGCTCCTGTCCGGTGCACAGCACTACGTTATCGACGGGCAGAACGTGCGGCGTGTCGTCGATGGTGACGTGCAAACCTTCGTCGTCGATCCGGCGATAGGTCACCCCGGGGATCATTTCCACGCCGCGATGCTTGAGCGCGGTGCGGTGAATCCATCCCGTGGTCTTGCCCAGTCCGTCGCCCACCTTCGAGGTCTTGCGCTGCATCAGGTAGACCTTGCGAGGCGACGTCTGCGGCACTGGCGAGCGCAGGCCGCCGGCGTGCGCGTAGGCCGGGTCGATGCCCCACTCCGCGTAGAACTTCGCCGGCACGAGCGTGGCACTCTCGCCGGCCTGCGTGAGGAACTCGGCCACGTCGAAGCCGATGCCACCTGCCCCGATCACGGCGACGGTCTTGCCGACCGATGCCCCACCACGCAGCACATCGATGTAACTGAGTACCTTGGGGTGATCCAGTCCCTCGATAGCAGGCCGACGCGGCACGACCCCGGTGGCCAGCACGATGTCGTCGTACCCGCCGTCGACCAGCGAAGCCACCGTCGCACGCGTGTGCAATTGCACCTTGACGCCCGCGGCATCCAGTTCATGACGGAAGTAGCGCAGGGTCTCGAAAAACTCCTCCTTGCCGGGAATCCGCTTGGCCATGTTGAATTGCCCGCCGATCTCGGCATCGGCTTCGATGAGCGTGACGTCGTGTCCCCGCCGCGCCGCGACGGTTGCCGCCGCCAGACCTGCGGGGCCCGCGCCGACGACGGCCACACGACGCGTGCGCCCGGCCGTCTCGATGCGCAGTTCCGTCTCATGGCAAGCGCGCGGATTGACCAGGCACGAGGTGATCTTGCCGCTGAACGTGTGATCGAGACACGCCTGATTGCAGCCGATGCACGTGTTGATCGTCTCGGCGCGGCCGGCCACCGCCTTGTTCACGAACTCGGGATCAGCCAGCAGCGGGCGCGCCATCGACACCATGTCCGCTTCGCCGTCGGCAAGAATGCGTTCGGCCACGTCCGGCATGTTGATGCGGTTGGTCGTGACGAGCGGAATGCCGACGTGCCCCTTGAGCTTGCCGGTGACCCACGCGAATGCGGCGCGCGGCACGCTCGTGGCAATCGTCGGGATGCGGGCTTCGTGCCAGCCGATCCCCGTATTGATCAGCGTCGCCCCGGCCGCCTCGACCGCGCGGGCCAGTTGCGCCACCTCCTCGAAGGTGGACCCGCCTTCGACCAGGTCGAGCATCGAGAGGCGGTAGATGATGATGAACTCGCGCCCCACGCGCTCACGCACGCGGCGCACGATCTCGACGGGGAAGCGGATCCGGTTCTCATAGCTGCCGCCCCAGGCGTCGGTGCGATGGTTGGTGCGGGCCGCAATGAATTCGTTGATGAGGTACCCCTCGGACCCCATGATTTCGACCCCGTCGTATCCGGCCTGCTGCGCGAGCGCGGCGCAGTTGACGAAGTCGCCGATGGTCGCCTCGACCTCGTCGCTCGTCAGTTCGCGCGGCTTGGCGGGCATGATGGGCGCCTGCAATGCGCTGGGCGCGACCAGATCGGGATGGTACGCATAGCGCCCGAAATGAAGAATCTGCAAAGCGATCTTGCCCCCGGCGGCATGCACGGCCTGCGTTACGACACGGTGCTTCTC
Source organism: Pandoraea sp. XJJ-1 (assembly GCF_026802345.1). Classification (NCBI taxonomy): domain Bacteria; kingdom Pseudomonadati; phylum Pseudomonadota; class Betaproteobacteria; order Burkholderiales; family Burkholderiaceae; genus Pandoraea; species Pandoraea sp. XJJ-1. Next base: position 2,391,745 of record NZ_CP113827.1, on the reverse strand, counting down.
GGCCTCTTCCTCGGTGCTGAGCTTGGCGCCGCCCGCATAGGGCCGACCGGCGTCGTTCGGCGCGATGCCACCCGTCACCATCAACGCCACGCCGCCACGCGCCCGCTCCGCGTAAAACTCGGCCATGCGGGCAAAGCCATTGCGCGCCTCTTCGAGCCCGACATGCATCGAGCCCATCAGCACGCGGTTGCGCAACGTCGTAAAGCCCAGATCCAGGGGTTGCATCAGGTGGGGATAGCCGCTCATCGTTGTCTCACTTGTCATTCGGCGCGGGCCGCAGGTTTTGGTAGGGACTACCCGGCAAGCACATGACGCGTCGTTCGCGCGTCTTTGGTTTATGCAACCGGTTGCATAGTTCGAGGGCGATTTTAAGGGGGCGTTGCCCACCATGCAACTGGTTGCATAGTCTAAATAGAGTCCCTACACTGCCGGACATGCCGCTTGCCCACGCCCTGATGACCTCGTTGCTGGAGAAATCGTCCTCCGGATACGACCTTGCTCGCCGTTTCGACAAGTCGATCGGCTTTTTCTGGCATGCCAGCCATCAACAAATCTACCGCGAACTGGCGCGTATGGAGGCGTCCGGCTGGATCGATTCGATGGCTGCGCCGGATGGCGGGCGCACGCGCAAGCGCGTCTACCGCGTGCTCGACGCCGGGCGCGATGAATTGCTCAACTGGGCCGCCACCCCCACGGCCCCCGCCGATCTGCGCGACGATCTGATGGTGCGACTGCGTGCCGATGCCGCCATCGGGCCGCTCGGCCTGCAGCCGGAATTGCAGCGGCGCGCGGCACTCCACGCCCAAAAGCTCGCTGCCTACCAGGCCATCGAAGCGCGCGACTTTCCCCCGGACGAGGCGCTAACGCGCGCCGCCACACTGCAACGGCACATTCTGTTACTTGGCGTGCGGTATGAGCAAGGCTGGCTCGACTGGACGCGCGAGGCGCTGGCCCTGCTGGAAAAATGGGATGGCGTGGCACCCGCCGATGCGCCTTCCGCCTGACAAGACGCGGCGTGAGCCTACGCGCTTGGGGAGCGGATAAGTTTTATCGGTCTGCAGCATCCCGCCGCTTCGCGCCACGTTTCGGCCAATGTCGCACCCCGTGTCCCCACTTCGTCCGCCGTCATCCCGTCTTGCCGTGTTTCGTCCCGTCTCGTCCCATTTTTCTGTCAACGCGCCGGGCACGTGGCGCGTTTAACGAAGGAATCGACGCATGGCTTACCGGCCCTGCGTTACTGTCCTATGCCCCACCTCAGGCTCTCATGGCGTTCTCTTTCAAGTTTTCCCGGCTGAGCGGCCGTGCCCACACCCTGGCGACGCTTTCGGTCGTGGTCGCCGCGATGCTCCCGCTCTCGCCCGCGCATGCCGGCACCGTCATCGTGCTCGATTCCGGCGCAGCCCAGCTTTCCCTCATCGATCAGGCGTCGCACAAAGTCGTCGGCACCATGCCGACGGGCAAGGAGCCGCATCACCTGATGATCACCCCCGACAAGCGTTCGTTGATCGTCGCGAATTCGGTCTCGAACAGCCTGATGTTCCTCGATCCGAACACCGGCAAGCTGCAACGTCAGATCGCGGACATCGAAGACCCGTATCAGCTCGCGTTCTCGCCCGACCGCAAATGGTTCGTCACGACGGCACTGCGCCTTGACCGTCTCGACGTGTACCACTATGACGGCCAGAACTTCTCGATCGCCAAGCGCATTCCGCTGGCCAAGACACCCAGCCATATGACCTTCACATCGGACAGCAAGACCGTGTTCGTGACGGTGCAGGACACGGGCGAGCTGGCCGCCATCGACCTTGCGACGCAAACGGTGAAGTGGCGCATGGCGCTTGGCAAGACGCCTGCGGGGCTCTGGATGACACCGGGCGACAAGTACCTGCTCGTCGGCATGACGGGGGAAGACGATGTGGCCGTGGTCGACTGGCGCACGCAGAAGATCGTCAAACGCATTCCGACGGGACGCGGCGCGCACAACTTCCGCTCGCTCGCCGATGGCCGTCACATCGCCGTGAGCAACCGTGTCGAGAGCACGATCAGCATTCTCGATTACGAGTCGCTGACCAAGGTGGGCGATATCACCGGCCTGATGCCAGGGCCGGATGATATGGAATTGTCCGCCGACAAGCGTTATCTTTGGGTGACATTCCGGTTTGCGCGTCATGTGGGGGTGATCGACCTGACGACGCGCAAACTCATCGACCGAATTGCCGTCAATCGATCGCCGCATGGTATTTTCTTTGCTGATCGCGCGCCCGTACTTTCGCCGAATCCGGACTGACGAGACCCCAGATGATTCAGGAAGCCATCAACTTCGTAGACAGCGGCATCGCCGCTGCGCAGACGCTCGTCTACGTCGATGGGGTGCAGCCGCTGCTGTTCCACTTCAACCTGATGGGCTACGCCGACGATATCTATGACGCCTTGTATTGGGTGCTCGTCGGAGTCTTCCAGATCGGCGTAACGTATGCCCTGCTGCGTCCGCTCGAGGCGTTGCGTCCGGTCGAGCAGTGGCAGGATCGCCGCCAGGTGCGCGCCGACGTGATCTACACGTGGATCGCCAAGCTCGGCATTCTCAATCTGCTCTTCTTCATGGTGCTGCAACCGGTCTTTAACGCGCTGCAGAGCCAGATGGTGATCCACGGGCTGCCGAACGTCCAGTTGGACGGCTTGTACCCGGGCGTGACGGATCAACCGCTCGTGACGTTCCTGCTCTACCTGATCGTGCTCGACTTCGCGGGCTACTGGTACCACCGCTGGCAGCATCGCTTCGGCGTCTGGTGGGAACTGCACGCGGTGCACCACAGCCAGCAACAGATGTCGATGTGGACGGACGACCGCAACCACTTCCTCGACAACATGCTGCAAGCCGCCTTCTTTGCGTCGATTGCGCTGTTCATCGGCGTGCAACCCGCGCAATACGTCGTGCTCGTGGCTGTGGGGAATTTCTTGCAGAGTGTTCAGCACGTGAATGCACGGCTACCGTACGGCCCGGTGCTCGAACGTCTGATCGTGAGCCCGACGTTTCACCGTCGTCATCACGCCATCGGCTACGGGCACGAAGGCACTCGGTACGGCTGCAACTTCGGCGTGCTGGTTCCCTGGTGGGACGTGGTATTCCGTACCGCCTCCTGGGAACGCGCCGTGGAGCCGACCGGCATTCGCGACCAACTCCCCGCCCCCGAAGGCCGTTCGCGCCGGTATGGGATGGGCGTGATAGCGCAACAACTGCGCGCCTTCGGACGTATCGCGAGACGCCTTACCCTGCGTCGCCCCGCCTTGCGCGCCGACGCTTCCTGACCGGACGCGCCCGCCTCAGCGCGGGCACGGTTCAGGAGACGGCGTTGATCTGGATGTGATAAATGCCCCACGGGCAAAGCGCGAACTGCTCCCTGAGGGGTTTGCCCGCCAGCATGGGGATCGCGGCCGGGTCGTAGACGGCCCACAGCGGCCCCAAACCACCGAGCGCAAGCGGCTTGTCGTCAAGATGCGTGGCGAGCAGAAAGCGATACTCTCGCACCTGCGCCAGCGTGGTCGCGACAATGTACCCGTCGATGGCGCGCAACAAGACCTGCGTCGCCGGATTGGCGGGTACGCCCGCCTGCGCCAGGACGTCGATCAGGCGTGGTCCGTGCAGGGTGTGCGGCCGGGCATCGTATTCCAGCGTCGGACGGATGGTCTGCGCGGGCAGGCGCGTCAACATGCCGAAGTCGAACGCATACGCGGCGTCGAATTTCACCAGTTGCTTGTGAAAGAGCTGATCGAGCGCTGGATCGACAGGCCCACGGTTGTGATGCCCGATAGCGCCGCTGATGGTGACCAGCGATGTCGTAGCCGCTGATCCCGGCATTGCAGCCGTCTTGGCGAACAACGGCGCAGACGCGCCGACTGCCGCGGCACCGGCAAGAAACTCTCTTTTCTTCATGGACGTTGACGAAAGCGATGGCGAATGCCGGCAGGTGCGCCGAAGCATTGCACGAGCGTATCACGAGCGAACAGCCCGGTGGCACGTCGCCTGCTTCTTCGTGCACTCGATCATGAACTTCCATCGCCCGTCACGATAAAGACGCAAGCACCCTCGCTGGGAGCGACATGATCGTCTTCAATTACGGTGCGCTCTGTGACGTCTCGGTGCTCGGTACGAGAAGGGTCGGCTCCTGATCGGTCGGCATCTGCGCCAGCTCTTCGACAGTGAGCCGCGCATAGACCTCGATCAGATAGCCACTGGGATCGCGCAGCCACAATTCGTGCAGCGGGGTGCCGCGCCACGTTGTGCGCGGAGGCTTGACAATGGGCGCCCCAGCGGCCAGCGCGGCATGATACGCGGCGATCACTTGTGCCTTCCCCGCCACACCCAACCCCAGGTGATAGAGGCTGTAGGTATCCAACGGTTTCTGACTATCGTTGACCAGCAGTACCAGGTTCAGATGCAAATCCGGCAATAGGAACGTGCTGTATCGCGGCGTGGTGTCTTTGGGCGAGACAGTGAATAACGCAGCGTAAAAGGCCGTGCTCGCAGCCAGATCGGCTACGCGCAGGCTCAGGTGGAATTCTTGCGCTTGTGGGAAAGCGGTGGAATCGACCATCAGGTTGTCTCCGCAATGTGTCCTGCAACTTTCATACTGTCGGAAGCCTTTTGAGGCGCTCGTCAAAATACCCTTTCGGCTGCGAACTGCGCGATGTTCAGACCAAACCCCGGCATCTTCCCGTGCGTCAGGAAAAACAAGTCCCGGTAGCTCATCTTCAGCCGATACGGAACTCGCCCCATTTTCAGCACATCGTCGTGGCCACCAAACCAGCTGTTAGAGCGCACGTAGAACGCCCGGCCCTCGCCCATGTCGCCAATGCAAAAGGTGACCGGACGAAGTGCCTGGTTGGCCTCCTCGGCGTCCATGCGGCCCATGTCGAGCGCGATCTGTCGTCCGACGATTTCGGCTTGCTGGTGCCCGATGCCGCCGATCTTGGGCACGGTTACCGATGCGCAGTCGCCAGCGGCAAGAATTTCGGGGTGTTCTGGATTGCGCATCAGCAGATTAGTCCGCACGAAACCCCGACTGTCGCAGATCGGCAGATCCCGCAGACACTCATGCGACACCCAGTCGGGCAGGATTAACTTGATTTCCGCCGCAAGCGTCTCCCCTGTGTTGAACTCGATGCCCTCAGCGGTAAGCCGGGCAATGTCGGGCATGTTGTTGCGGTAGTGGATGCCCATCGCGTGGGTCATCCGCAGGAAGGCCTCGACGTTCTTGACACCTGCGTCCGCCGCGATCACCTCATCAGGCGTGAAGACGGTGATCTTTTCCGGGGTTCCCCTGCCGGTGCGCGTGAGCCAACTCGCCATCGCTGTCGTCATCTCCAGGATAGGCCCCTCGCACGCCGCCTTCAGATAGGGAATGCTGCCGCCCGGATAGGGTTGCAGGCCCTCGGCGCCATCGCCCTGGTGAAAGTGCGCCGCACCAATCACGATAGGCCCACCGCGGTAGCCGCCCTCGAACAGATACCGACGAAGGCGCTCACCGTGAAACAGGTCCGAGACGGTATGCCCGTGCTCGGCAAAGCCGGGCAGGCGGTCATAGGCCAGATGGGCACCCAAGGCAACCACGAGGTAGTCGTAGTGCAACGACTCGGAGGCTTCGCCCGGGCGCTCGAACGGAAGAAAGTGGACCATTCTGGCGTCGATATCCACGCGTTGCACCAGCGCCTGGATGAAGTGGATGTCGTCTCCCGCCAGCGCTGGCCGCAATTGCATGCGCTGGTGCAGCGACGGATCGCGATTTTCGAACACGTCGGTGGGGATATTGGGCACGAATAGGAGATAGTCCTTGCGGTCGATCACCGTGATGTCCACGCTCTCACCCGCGTATTCACGGATTTTCTGCGCGCTGGAAAGTCCGGCGAAATTGCCGCCGAGGACAAGCACATGTGGCTTGGTCGCGGTGTTCATAAGCATGTCTCCAGCGCGCAGCGCAGTGAATTCGGACAGTCCAGGGCAAGCGCCACCCACGCGCCAGATCGTGACGTTGCCCCACGCCTTGGCAGCCGTCGCAGCGGTGTCACCTCGTTCGCGCGCTTCCATCCCCCTAAAAGCCTATCGGTATCGTCGGCGGGGGCATTGATGCGAATCAATCACACGCGAACTGATATGCGACGTGCGGGGCGACGCACGCGACATCAGGCGCTGCCCGATCAACATGAATAAAATTAACGTCAATCTAAAATAAGACCATTTTCATTCATGAAACGAAACCTCTATGATCGTCGTCACGATTTCCTTCATCTGGCGGCTAGCGTCACAAGAGAACATGGCAACGACACACAACCTGGGATTTCCGCGCATCGGCGCGAAGCGTGAACTGAAGTTCGGTCTGGAAGCGTATTGGAAGGGGCAATCGACGCGCGACGACCTGACCGCGCTCGGCGCGTCGCTGCGCCGGCGTCACTGGCAGGACCAGGCCGCCCTGGATCTGGCCCCCGTCGGGGATTTCTCCTACTACGATCAAGTCCTCGACATGAGCTTCACGCTGGGCAACCTGCCTGAGCGTGTCCAAGGCTTCCACGGCGACGCGCTCGACAACTACTTCCGCGTCGCCCGTGGACGATCCGCCCACAGCGCCGAGGCGCACGACGCCTGCTGCGGCGGCGTCGCCGCCGGTGAAATGACCAAGTGGTTCGACACGAACTATCACTACATCGTCCCGGAATTCTCCGCGGCCACAACCTTTGCGCTCGACGCATCGCGTCTGGTCGAACAACTCACGCAGGCCCGCTCGGCCGGGGTGAAGACCAAGCCCGTCATTCTCGGCCCGGTCACGTACCTGTGGCTCGGCAAAGCCAAGGACGACAGCGACAAGCTGGCCCTGCTCCCGCGCCTGCTGCCGGTCTACGTGAAGCTGCTCGAGACGCTCGCCGCGCAGGGCGTGGCATGGGTGCAGATCGACGAGCCGATCCTGGTCACCGAACTGAGCGCCGAATGGCAGCAGGCCTTCGAGACGGCCTACGCCGCGCTCGCCGCCGCCCCGGTCAAGCGCCTGCTCGCCACGTACTTCGGCGAACTGCAGGAGAACCTGCCGCTGGCCTGCGGATTGCCCGTCGACGGCCTGCATCTGGATGCCGTGAATGCCCAAAGCGAAGTCGCCAAGGTTATCGACGCCCTGCCCCCGGATGCAGTCGTGTCGCTTGGTGTGGTCAGCGGCCGCAACATCTGGAAGACCGACCTGACCGCCGTGCTCGACTGGCTGGAGCCGGTCGCCCAGGCATTAGGCGATCGCCTGTGGGTCGCACCGTCGTGCTCGCTACTGCATGTGCCGGTGGATTTGGACAGCGAGCAGAACCTCGATGCCGAAATCCGATCATGGCTGGTGTTCGCCAAGCAGAAGCTCGCCGAAGTGACGGTCGTGGCGCGCGCCATCAACGAAGGCCGCGACGCCTTGCGCGCCGAGCTCGCCGCCAATGCCGCCGCCATCGCCAGCCGTCGCGCCTCGCCGCGCGTCCACAATCCGGCCGTCAAGGCTGCGGTGGCAAAGATCGAAGCGTCGCTGGGCCGTCGTCAGCACCCGTACGCCGTGCGCGCCGAGAAGCAAGCCGCCGCGCTGAACCTGCCGAGTTATCCGACCACGACGATCGGCTCGTTCCCGCAAACGTCCGAAATCCGTGCTGCGCGCCGCCAGTTCAAGGCCGGCGAACTGGATCAGTCCGGTTATGTCGCCGCGATGCAGGCCGAAATCGCCCGCAGCGTGCGCGAACAGGAGGCCCTTGGTCTCGACGTGCTCGTGCACGGGGAAGCGGAGCGTAACGACATGGTCGAGTATTTCGGCGAGCAGCTTGACGGCTACGCCTTCAGTCAGTTCGGCTGGGTGCAGTCATACGGGTCGCGTTGCGTGAAGCCGCCCATCATGTTCGGGGATATCCGCCGCCCGAAGGCCATGACCGTCGAGTGGATCCGGTACGCGCAATCGCTGACCCGCAAACCGATGAAGGGCATGCTGACCGGGCCGGTCACGATCCTGAACTGGTCTTTCGTGCGCGACGATCAGCCCCGCTCGGTGTCGTGCTACCAACTGGCGCTGGCGATTCGCGAGGAAGTGCTGGATCTGGAGCGAGCGGGCGTGCGCGTGATCCAGATCGACGAGGCAGCCCTGCGCGAAGGCCTGCCGCTGCGCCGTGCGCAATGGCAAACGTATCTGGACTGGGCCGTCGAGTCGTTCCGCATCACCGCGAACGGCGTGCAGGACGACACCCAGATCCACACGCATATGTGCTATTCGGAGTTCAACGACATCATCGCCTCCATCGCCGACATGGATGCCGATGTCATCACCATCGAGACATCGCGCTCCGACATGGAACTGCTGGATGCCTTCGATTCGTTCCAATACCCGAACGAAATCGGACCGGGCGTCTACGACATCCACTCGCCGAATATCCCGACGCAGGCGCACATCGTGTCGCTCATGCGCAAGGCGGCCGAGCGCATTCCGGCCTCGCGTCTGTGGGTCAACCCGGACTGCGGCCTGAAGACGCGCCAGTGGGCGGAAGTGATTCCGGCACTGCAAAACATGGTGGCGGCCGCAAAGACACTGCGCGCTCAGTAAGCGGCCTCCCGGCGAAAGGGTTCGAGAGGGTCCGGTCTGCCGGCCGACAACCATTTCGAACGCATGGGCCGGCACTCGCCGGCCCGCTGACGTTGGGTCGCCGTATTTGTCTCCCGATCCGCTGTGAAACGACGCCAACCGGCCTCAGCGATGCCGCACGACTAAGCCGATGCGGTCCCGTCATGGCGAGGTTACGTGAAAAAACCTTGCTAAGTCATTGATTAGCTATTGGTTTGCATGGCATAGTCGCGCGGACGCACCTCGTCGCGGACTAAGTTTCTCCTAATTCTCGCGCGCTATCGTGCGCCCGTGCCGTCCTGCGTGACGAGCGGGGTATCAGGCGTTCGTCTGCGTGGCGACGTCGGGAAGCGTTCGGAAAACCATGCGGATATTGCTCGTAGAAGACGACACCATGATCGGTGAGGCCATGATGCAGGCGCTCAAGGACGCCTCTTATGCGGCCGACTGGTGTCGTGACGGCGACGCCGCCCTGGCGGCGCTGGCCGCGCACAGCTACGACCTCATGCTGCTCGACCTCGGGCTGCCCGGGCGAGACGGCTGGGAGGTGCTGCGGGCGCACCGCACGGCGGGAGGTCGCACGCCCATCATCGTGGTGACGGCCCGCGACGGTGCCGACGACATTATCCACGGGCTTGATCTGGGCGCCGACGACTTCGTCGTGAAGCCGTTCGAAGTGGGCGAGTTGCTTGCGCGCATGCGCGCCGTGATCCGCCGGCAGGCGGGCGTTGCCGCACCGGTGCTCACGAACGGCGCGCTGGTTCTCGACCCCGCCACCCACCAGGCCAGTTACGGCGAGAACCAGTGTGTGCTCTCGGCACGCGAATACGCCCTGCTGCACGCGCTGATGCTGCGCCCGGGCACGATCCTCTCGCGCGACGCGCTGGAGCACCGCCTCTATGGGTGGGGCGAAGAGATCGAAAGCAACATGATCGACTTCCTGATCCATTCCATTCGCAAGAAGCTCGGGGCGGACGTCATCCGCAATATCCGTGGTGCGGGCTGGCTGGTGCCCAAGCCATGATCATGATGCGTTCGCTGCAGTCGCGACTGGTGGTCACGCTCTCGGCCTGTGCGCTGGGACTGGCCATCGTCGCGGGCTTCGTCTCCTACGCGGCGGCCTTTCGCGAGGCCTACCGTTTCCAGGACGATCAACTGCTGCAACTCGCCGCGCTCGTCGACACCCGCAATCTCGCCGAGGCCGACAGCGCCATGCATGGCCTGCCGGTCGAGGACCACGACTACCGTCTCACGGTACAGCGGCTCGGCGGCAGCTTCCCGGTCACGCTGGCCGACGGTTTTCACACGGTCAATACGGGCGACCACACCTGGCGCGCCTTCGTGCGCACTATCGAGCCGGAGCTGCGTATCGTTGTCGCCCAGCCAACGGAAGGACGCAACGAGATTGCGCGTAACAGCGGCCTGCGCACCGCGCTGCCCTTCGTGGGGTTCGTGCCGCTGCTCATCGGTGCCATCGTCGTGACGGTGCGCCGCGCATGGCGGCCGGTGCAGCGGCTGGCCGACGATGTCGACATTCGGCGCGATACCGATTTGCGCGGCCTCGACGCGCAAGACGCGCCCACAGAAATCGAGCCGTTCATCGTGTCGATCAATCGTCTGCTGGCGCGACTCGCCAAGGCGCTCGACGAGCAGCGCCGGTTTGTGGCCGACGCCGCGCACGAATTGCGCTCGCCGGTGACCGCCCTGGTGATTCAGTCCGAGAACCTCGACCGGGCACTCGACCCGGTGCCCCTCGATACCGAGACGCGCAACCGCCTGACCAAGCTCAAGAGCGGGCTGCGCCGCACGCGGGCGCTGCTCGAACAGTTGCTGACCCTCGCGCGAGCCCAGAGCGCCCCGACGGTCACCGCCACGCCGCTCACGCTGCTGCCCGCCGTGCACGAAGCGCTCGAAGACGTCTTCGTGCTGGCGGACCGCAAGCAGATCGTGCTCGACCTGGTCGATACGTCTCAGGCGGCGCCCGGGCGCCCCAATCTGCGCGTGACGGGATCGAAACGCGATATTGTCACGCTGCTGAGCAATCTTGTCGGCAATGCCGTGCGCTATACGCCGGCGGGCGGCAGTGTCGGCGTGCGCCTGTCGGCCACGGCGGCCGAGGTGGTCATCGACGTGATCGACTCGGGGCCAGGCATCGACGCCGACAAGCGCGAGCGCGTATTCGATGCGTTCTACCGCGCGAGCGACCAACGCGAGGCCCGCGATCACGGCGGCGAAGGCACGGGCCTGGGCCTCGCCATCGTGCGCGCGATCGTCGACCGCCTCGGCGGTCGGGTGACGCTGGCGGATGCCAGTCCGACTCCGCCGCGCGGCTTGCATGTGCGTGTGACGCTGCCTAACCCCGATGCCGCCGACAACACCGGCGCCTGAACGTCATGCGCCTTATTCACGACACTTACCTCATTCAACAAGACCGGAAACCTCCCATTCATGTCCATACGCCCTCAACGTGACGCCGGGCTGGAACCCTGGCCGATCTCTCCCGCCGCCCTGCTCTGGCTGCTGGCCACATTCGCGCTGGTCTGGTTCGGCGTATTGAACCTGCGCCATCTGGTGCCTAGCGACGAAGGCCGCTACGCCGAGATGGCGCGCGAAATGCTGGCGACCGGCGATTGGGTCACCCCGCGCTACAACGGCTATCTATACTTCGAGAAACCGCCGCTCCAGACTTGGATGAACGCGCTGACGTTCATGATCTTCGGACTGGGCGACTGGCAGGCCCGTCTGTGGACCGCATTGACCGGTTTCGGCGGCGTGCTGCTCGTCGGTTATACCGGCCGTCGGGTGTTCGGCGCGCGCGCGGGCTTCTTTGCCGCGCTGGCGCTGGCAAGTGCCCCGCTGTGGAGCCTGCTCGGCCACTTCAACGTGCTCGATATGGGCGTGTCGTTCATGATGGGGCTGGCGCTGTGCTCGCTGCTGCTGGCGCAACGCCCCGGGCTCACCGACACGCAGGTCCGCAACTGGATGTGGCTGTGCTGGGCGGCGATGGGCGTGTCGATCCTGAGCAAGGGGCTGATCGGCGTGGTGTTGCCCGGTGCGGTCCTCATCATCTACACGCTGATTTCACGCGACTGGGCCCTGTGGAAGCGTCTGCACCTTGCGAGCGGCCTGATCGTGATGTTCGCCGTCACCGTGCCGTGGTTCGCCGCGGTCATGGCGCGCAACCCGTCGTTCTTCGAATTCTTCTTCATCAACGAGCACTTCAACCGCTTCCTGAAGCCCGATCACCATCGTCCCGGCGCGCTGTGGTACTTCGTGCCGGTGCTGATCATCGGCTTCCTGCCGTGGCTGTCGATGATTCCGCGCGTCGTGTCGGCGTCGCGCGCTGCACCGCGTCAGGCCAATGGGTTCCGTCCGGTACTGATGCTCACGGTCTGGGCCGTGTTCATCTTCTGCTTCTTCTCGGTGTCGCACTCGAAACTGCTGTCGTACGTGCTGCCGGTCGCGCCGGCCCTGGCACTGCTGATCGGGCTGGGGCTCGCGGGCATCTCGCGCGAGTCGCTGCGCAAGCACCTCGTCGTGTCCGCCGTGCTGTTCGTGGCGACGATCGTGACGTGCCTGGTCTTTCTCTCCCATCACTCCGATAGTCGCAACCCGGTCGAAGCCTACCGCACCTTCTCGTACTACCTTTACGCCGCCAGCGTCGCCGGACTGATCGGCCTCGCCATCGCGCGCTGGCTGAGCACGCGCAGCACGAAGCAGGCGCTCGTCGCCTTTGCCGGCGCGTGGCTGGCGTTTGCGATGATCGGCGGTTCCGGGCATGAAGCCTTCGGGCGCAGCAGCTCCGGGATCGATCTGGTGCCGGCCGTGCGTGCGGAAATGGATCGCCTGGGACCGGACACGCCGTTCTACTCCGTCGGCACGCTCGACCACACGATGCCGTTCTACCTGCGTCACACCATGATCATGGTGGCGGTGCAGGACGAACTCGAATTCGGCATCTCGCAAGCGCCGGATAGCTGGATCCCGACGCTCAACAAGTTTGCCGACGTCTGGATGGCGGCGCCCAAGGCGCTTGCGCTGGTCGACCCGCAAAAGTTCACCGTGCTCGAGACGCTCGGTCTGCCGATGAAGGTCATCGCGCGCGACAACCGTCGCGTCATCATCGAGAAGCCGACGACCGACACACCGCCCGCCGCCAACTGAGCGCGGCCGCGCCGAGACAGGAATGGCTGGGGGACGCGTTGCCCCCAGCCATTTTTTTTGCGCGCCTCGTTGAAAGCGCAACACACCGTAATATGCCACGCCCCTCGTCGTGACCACGCACAGCGCCTTGTTGGACAAGGCTGTGCGGCCGGTGCCGAGATTTCTGTCGATTTCGCCACTTTCGCGCCATTTTGGCGTTGGGGGTGCGCCCCTACCATGGCGACATTCCTTCCGGGACCGGTGCCGCGCCATGGCGCACGCGCTCCGGACGGCCCTTGCCCCGTAAGTCTGCGACTGCGCCCGAGCGCGTCTGAACCATGTGGATTGTCAACGTTGCGCTCAAGCGGCCCTACACGTTCATCGTGATGGCCATCCTGATCCTGCTCGCTACGCCGCTCGCGCTCATGCGCACACCGGTCGACGTGCTGCCGGAGATCAACATTCCCGTCATCAGCGTCATCTGGACCTATAACGGCCTGGCAGCACAGGATGTCGCCAACCGGATCATCTCCGGCAACGAACGCGGACTGACGACCACCGTCAACAATATCGAGCACATCGAGTCGCAATCGCTGCCCGGCATCGGCATCATCAAGATCTTCCTCCAGCCGACGGCGAACCTCCAGACGGCCATCGCCCAGGTCGTAGCGATCGAGCAGGCGCAGGTCAAGCAGATGCCGCCGGGCGCCACGCCGCCGCTCATCATCAGCTACTCGGCCTCGTCGATTCCGGTAATGCAGCTCGGCTTGTCGAGCCCCAGCCTGTCGGAACCCGCGCTCAACGACACGGCGCTCAATTTCCTGCGGCCGCAGTTGGTGACGATCCCGGGGGCCGCCGTGCCCTATCCGTACGGGGGCAAGACGCGGCTGATCTCCGTGGACATCGACACGCGCGCCTTGCTCGCCAAGGGATTGACGGCGCAGGACGTGGTGGCTGCCGTCAACGCCCAGAACCTGATCCTGCCGACCGGCACAACGAAGATCGGCCCGCGTGAGTACAGCGTCGACATGAACGGGTCGCCGGCCACGGTCGAGGGCCTGAACAACATCCCGGTGCGTACGGTAAACGGCGCCACGACCTATCTGCGCGAAGTCGCGCACGTGCGCACCGGCTTCTCGCCGCAGACGAACATCGTGCGCCAGAACGGCCAGCGCGGCGTGCTGATGTCGGTCATGAAGACGGGCGATGCCTCCACGCTGTCGGTGGTCGACTCGCTCAAGGCCCTGCTGCCCGAAGCCCGCGCCGCGCTGCCGCCGGATCTGCACATCTCCGCGCTGTTCGATCAGTCGGTGTTCGTGAAGGCAGCGGTGCAAGGGGTGATTCGCGAAGCGCTGATCGCCGCCGCGCTCACGGCCGCCATGATCCTGCTGTTCCTCGGCAACTGGCGCAGCACCTGCATCATTGCCATCTCGATCCCGCTCTCGATTCTGTCGTCGCTGCTCGCGCTGCATGCGCTCGGTCAAACGATCAACATCATGACGCTGGGCGGATTGGCGCTGGCCGTGGGGATCCTGGTCGACGACGCGACGGTGACCATCGAGAACATCGAGCGCCATCTGCATATGGGCACGCCGCTGCACCAGGCCATTCTCGACGGTGCGGGCGAAATTGCCGTGCCTGCCCTGGTCTCGACGCTATGCATCTGTATCGTGTTCGTGCCGATGTTCTTCCTGACGGGGGTGGCGCGCTACCTGTTCGTGCCGCTCGCCGAGGCGGTCGTGTTTGCGATGCTGGCCTCATACCTGTTGTCGCGCACGCTGGTGCCCACGCTCGCGATGCTGCTCATGGGACACGCCCGCGCGGCCGATCCGAACGCGGCGCCCGGGGCGTTCCGGCGCGTCTATCTGCGCTTCGACGCCGCCTTCGAGCGCATGCGCGCCGCCTACATCGCCGTGCTCTCGATGCTGCTGGTACGCCGGCGCGTATTCGCCACGGGTTTCCTGGCGTTCTGCGTGCTGTCGATGGGGCTGGTGTTCGCGTTGGGGGCGGATTTCTTCCCGAGCGTGGACGCGGGCAACATCCGGTTGCACATGCGCGCGCCCACCGGCACGCGCATCGAGGAAACGGCGCGTCTGGCCGATGAAGTCGAAAAGGTCGTGCGCGAGATCGTGCCCGCCAACGAACTCGAAACGATTCTCGACAACCTGGGCCTGCCCTACAGCGGTATCAATCTCTCGTACAGCAACGCGGGCACCATTGGCACGCTCGACGGCGAAATTCAGATCGCGCTCACCCCCGACCATCACCCGAGCACAGGCTATATCGACAAGCTTCGTGCGGTGCTGCCGCAGCGCTTCCCCGGCGTCGAGTTCTTTTTTCAACCGGCCGACATCGTCACGCAGATTCTCAACTTCGGGCTGCCCGCGGCCATCGACATTCAGATCAGCGGCGCTCGACAACTGGCGAATTTCGACGCCGCGACGAAGCTCCTCAAGCAGGTGCGACAGGTGCCCGGCACCGTCGACACGCATATCCAGCAACGGATCAACGCGCCGACGATCCACCTGAACATGGACCGCACGCGCTTGCAGCAGCTGAACCTGAACGCCAACGCCGTCGCCCAGAACGTGCTGATCTCGCTCTCCGGCAGCTCGCAGACGTCGCCGGGCTTCTGGTTCAATCCGCAGAACGGCGTGGAGTACAGCCTGTCGGTGCAATCGCCGCAGTACCGTATCAGCTCCCTCGACGACTTGCTGCGTCTGCCGGTGGCGGGCACGACCAACAACGGCCAGCCGCAACTGCTCGCCAACTTCGTGACGGTTGAGCCGACGCAGCGCTTCGCGGTGGTCAGCCACTACAACATCCGGCCGGTGATCGACATCTTCGTGAGCGTGGAAGGCCGGGACCTGGGAAGCGTCGCGCGCGATATCGACCGGCTCGTGGCCCAGGCGCGCACGGACTTGCCGCGCGGCAGCCAGATCACGGTACGCGGCCAGGTCAGCACGATGCAAAGCTCGTACCTTGGGCTGGGCCTGGGCGTGGCGATGGCCATCGTGCTCGTCTATTTACTGATCGTGGTGAATTTCCAGTCGTGGGTCGATCCGCTCATCATCGTGAGTGCCCTGCCCGCCGCCCTCGCGGGCATCGTCTGGATGCTGTTCCTGACCGGCACACGGCTCTCGGTGCCCGCGCTCACGGGGGCCATCATGACGATGGGCGTGGCCACGGCCAACAGCATTCTCGTGGTGGCCTTCGCACGCCAGCGCATGGAAGCGGGCATGGCGCCACTCAAAGCGGCGCTCGAAGCCGGGGCGAGCCGAATCCGTCCGGTGTTGATGACGGCGCTCGCCATGATGATCGGCATGGTGCCGATGGCCCTCGGTCTCGGCGAAGGTGCCGAGCAGAACGCGCCGTTGGGCCGCGCGGTGATCGGCGGCCTGCTGTTTGCCACGGTCTCGACGCTCTTCTTCGTGCCGCTGGTCTTCGCCGGCGTGCATACGCGACTCGCGCGACGCAAGGCACGCCGTGCCGAACCCAATACCCCATCCTGACGGGGGCCCCCCATGACCGAAAAACATCACGCCGAACTGGCCATTCCCGAACACAATTCCGCCGACGGCCGGCAGTTGCCCCCGCGACAGGGCGAATTCCGGCGCGCCAGGCGCGTGTTGATCGTTGTGGCCGTGTTGCTCGCGGCCGGTGCGGCACGCACGACGATCTCCAATGCGCTGCAACGTCGCGACGTCGCCAAGGCCACAGCCGAGAACGCCTTGCAATATGTCAGCGTCGTCACGCCACAACCGACGCCGGCAAGCGAAACGCTGTTGCCCGCCACGTTGCGCGGCGCGGTCGAGTCGCCCATCTATGCCCGAGCGACCGGTTATTTGCGGCGGCGATACGTGGACATCGGTGCCCGCGTCAAGCAGGGTCAGTTGCTGGCCGAACTCGATACCCCCGAAATCGATCAGGAACTCGCTCAGGCGATCGCCCAGCGCAACCAGATCGATGCCAGCCTTGGACTTGCGAAATCTTCGCTCGCGCGCTGGCAGCAACTACGTCAGCGCGACGCCGTCTCGCAGCAGGAACTCGACGAGCGCCAGAGCACGTACACGCAGGGTATCGCCAACCTGGCGGCGGCCGACGCCAATGTCAAACGGCTCCAGCAACTCGAGTCTTTCAAGCGAATCGTCGCGCCGTTCGACGGCGTGATCACCCAGCGCAACGTCGACATCGGCGATCTCATCGATGCGGGCAGCGGCAACAGCCGCGCACTATTCTCGCTGGCGCAGACGGATCCGCTGCGCGTCACCGTGCAGGTGCCGCAGGCCTATGCACAGAGCGTGAGCGTCGGTCAGCCCGTGGTCGTGACGCAAGCCGAACTGCCCGGCATGCACTTTCAAGGCAAGATCACGCATGTGTCCGGCGCCATCGACGTGGCGACCCGCTCGCTGCAAATCGACGCCGCCCTCCCCAATCCCGACGGAAGGCTGCGCCCAGGCGCTTATGTGCAGCTTGCGCTGCCAAGCGCCGTGCAAGCCCATCTGAGCGTGCCGGCCAACGCCCTGCTGTTCCGCGCCGAGGGGCCGCGCGTGGCGGTCGTGGACGACCAGGGTGTCGTGCATCTCCACAAGATTGCGATCGCGCGCGATCTGGGACAGTCGCTGGAATTGTCTGCCGGGGTCTCCCCGACCGACCGTGTCATCGTCAATCCGAGCGATTCGATCGACGACGGCGATCAGGTGCAGGCCAAAGCGCTGGCGGTCAAGACCGCCCCGGCGGCCAAACCCGAAGGCAAGGCGCCAGGGGGCCAGTCGTGAACGCCCCAATGCGCGGCGCGCGCTCTGGCATGGCGCTGCTCGCCGTCGCCACATTGCTCGGTGGGTGTGCGGTCGGCCCCGATTATCGTCGGCCTGACGTCGCGGTGCCGCCCGACTGGAAGACGGACACCGGGTGGCAGCTCGCCCAGCCGTCGCACGCGGCGCTTCAGCCGGATTGGTGGAAGGCCTTCCGCGACCCGGTGCTGGAAGCGCTCGAAATGCAGGCGCTCGCGCAGAACCAGACGCTCGCCGCCGCCGTGGCGCATTACGACCAGGCCCAGGCGACGCTCTCCGGCACCTCGGCACAACGGCTGCCGGAAGTCGACGCGTCGGTCGGTCTGGCCCGCCAGCGCGTCTCGGCAAACCGGCCGGTCACGAGCTATACGTCGACCAGCATGTCGACTGTTCAGAACAATGTGCAGGCGGGTCTGGGTGTGAGCTACGACACCGATCTGTTCGGCCGCCTCCGTCGTCAGGTCGAAGGGGCGCGCGCCTCCGCCGAACAGGCGGGGGACGATCTGGCCAACGCGCGTCTGGTGCTCACGACACAGCTGGCCACCGCCTACGTCCAGCTACGGGCCGCCGACGACGAAATCAAGGTGCTCGACGAATCCGTCGCGCTGCAACGCAAGGCGCTCGACTACGTGAGCGCGCAGCACGATCTTGGCGCCGTGTCGGGTCTGGATGTCCTTCAACAACAATCGGAACTCGACACCACGCGGGTACAAGCGCGTCTGCTGCATCAGCAACGCGACCAATACGAGCATGCGATCGCCGCGCTCGTCGGCGTGCCCGCCCCGGCGTTTTCGGTGCCGGCGGGGACGCTGCCCGCCACGCTGCCGGTGATTCCGGTCGGGGTGCCAAGCGACATTCTGCAGCGCCGCCCGGACGTGGCATCGGCCGAGCGCGCCATGGCGGCGGCAAACGCCCAGATCGGCGTGGCGAAGGCGGCGTTCTTCCCCAGCCTCACGCTCAACCCAGGCATCGGTTGGCAGAGCACGGAATTCGCCAATCTGCTCTCGGCGCCGAGTCTGCTCTGGACGCTGGGCACGCTCGCCACGCAAGCGGTCTTCGACGGCGGTCGGCGTCAGGCAAATGTGGACTTTGCGAGTGCGGGATACCGTGCCGTCGAGGCGAATTACCGACAGACCGTGCTCTCCGCGTTCCAGCAGGTGCAGGACGGCGTGACCGGCCTGTCGGTGCTCGACGCCGCCGCGCGCGAATCGCACGCGGCTGTCGTCGACGCGCAACGACTCCTGAGTCTGGCCAACGACCGCTACTCGGGCGGGCTCACGGCCTATCTGAGTGTGATCACGGCGCAGCAGGGGCGCCTGGCGAGCGAGCGCCAGGATGTTCAGATCCGTGCTCAGCAATGGGTCCTGTCGGTGGCGCTGGTCAAGGCGCTGGGCGGCGGCTGGCAACCGTCGGAGCCCGGCGCCGACTCGTATAATGCGCAAAGATGAGGTGGCGAGATGAAAGTATTGATCGTTGAAGACGAACACAAGGTCGTGGACTACCTGCGCGCCGGGCTGACCGAGCAAGGCTGGGTGGTCGATGTCGCGCTCGATGGCGAGGAAGGCATGCATCTGGCGCTGGAATTCGACTACGACGTGATCGTGCTCGACGTCATGCTGCCCAAGCGCGACGGCTTTGCCGTGCTCGGCGCGCTGCGCGAGCGCAAGTCCACGCCCGTCATCATGCTCACGGCCCGCGATCACGTAAACGACCGCGTGCGCGGCCTTCGCGAAGGTGCGGACGACTATCTGACCAAGCCCTTCTCGTTCATCGAGCTGGTGGAGCGCCTGCACGCCCTCGCCCGTCGCACGCGAGTGCAGGAATCAACGCTGGTCTCGGTCGGCGACCTCTACGTCGACCTGATCGGTCGCCGCGCCACGCGCGATGGCCAGCGGCTCGATCTGACGGCCAAGGAATTCCAGTTGCTGTCGGTGCTCGCGCGCCGGCAAGGCGACATCCTGTCGAAGACGGCCATCACCGAACTCGTCTGGGACGTCAATTTCGACAGCCACACGAACGTGGTCGAGACCGCGATCAAGCGATTGCGTGCCAAGCTCGACGGGCCGTTCCAGTCCAAGTTGCTGCACACCGTGCGTGGCATGGGCTACGTGCTGGAGGTCCGCGAGGCCTGAGTGCCGCGCGTCGTTGCCATGTCATTGTCATCGTGAGCCATTCGATCTCCCGCCGCCTCGCCGCCATGTTCGCGATCGTGGCACTGTCGGTGTTCGCCATGGTCGGGGCCGGCCTCTTCCTGATGCTGCGCATCCAGTTGGAGCGGCATCTGCGCGAATCGCTCGACGATCGGGCCCAGATCGCCCACATCATCGTCTATCACGGCGCCACGCCGCAGAAGTGGCAGATCGTGCGCGAAAAGCTCAGCGACATGACGCCGCGCGACGGTGCCACGACCTATGCGGTGACGAGCGACGACCCGAATTACACGTTCGGCAAGCCCTTGACCGGCATGTTCGTCAAACGCCTGGCCAACGGCTACGTTCGGTTACGCCCCGATGGCGGGGGCGACGACATGCTGAGCACGCGCGAGATCCTGCCGCCCTATGGCACGCGTCCGGCCGTCACCCTGCAGGTGGCCGCCAGCTACTCGCGCAACGAGCGCACGTTGCGCGCCTTCGGCCTGGGACTCGCGGTGCTCTCCGCGCTAGGCTGCCTGAGCGTGCTGCTGCTCAGCTATTGCGCGACACGCCTGGGCCTGGCGCCGCTCACACGCCTGACGCGCGAAGCGTCCGAGATCCGCCCTGACAACCGTTCGCAACGGCTCGACACGCGTTCATTGCCCGTCGAACTCGACGATCTGGCACATTCTTTCAACGGCGCCCTGGCGCGACTCGATAGCGCGTACGAACGCCTGGAATCGTTCAATGCCGACGTTGCGCATGAACTGCGTACGCCAGTGACGATTCTGATCGGGCAGACGGAAGTGGCGCTCACGCGAGAGCGACCGGTCGAGGATTTGCGAGCGTTGCTGCAATCGAATCTGGAAGAGCTGGGGCGCATGCGCACGATCATCAACGACATGCTGTTCCTCTCGCGTGCCGATCAGGGCGAACGGGCCACGGGGCTGAGCACGGCGTCGCTCGCGAGCGAGGCGGCGCACACCCTGGAGTTTCTGGAGATTTTGCTGGAAGAGGCACAGGTCACGGCCCGCTTGCAAGGGAGCGCCGTCGCTCAAGTGAACAAGGCGCTGTTCGGTCGGGCGTTGGCCAACTTGGTGATGAACGCCATCGAGCATTGCGCCCCGGGCGCGAACATTGATGTTCACCTGCGTATCCAGGCCGATGACGCCCGCACCGTGTGCATCGATGTCGTGAATCCCGGCCCGTCGATTTCGCCCGATGTGCTGCGGCACCTGTTCGACCGCTTCTACCGGGCGGAGGCGTCGCGCACCAACAGCCGCGAGAATCATGGCCTGGGGCTGGCCATCGTCAAGGCGATTGCCGACATGCATGGCGGCACGGTCTGGGCCCATAGCGCCAACGGTCTCAATACGTTCGGGTTCTCGGTGCGCGCCGACGCGGCGACCGGCGGGGATACAGACGCGGAGGCATCGAAGCGCGGTCACGGCCGAAACCTCCAGCCCGTCGGTCAAGGCACCGTTTGATCGGCGCCTCCGGCGCGCTGCCCTAGTCTCGCCCCACGCTCACCTTGGCACGGCGCCGTCGTTCGGCGCGCTTGTGAGCGAGACGGTGAGAACGGTATCCTTGCCCCATGAACCGTCGCATTCTCATTGCTCCCGAAGACGTCGAACTCACTGCCATGCGCGCCCAGGGCGCCGGCGGCCAAAACGTCAATAAAGTCTCCAGCGCCATCCATCTGCGCTTCGACGTGATGCGTTCGTCCTTGCCCGACGATGTCAAATCGCGTTTGCTCTCCCGGCTCGACCAGCGCATCACTCAGGACGGCGTGATCGTCATCAAGGCACAGCAGCATCGCTCGCAGGAACTCAACCGGGCCGATGCCCTTGCGCGTCTGCAGGCGCTGGTCGATGCGGCAGCCGTAGCGCCGCGTCGGCGGGTTCCGACCCGGCCCACGCTCGGCAGTCAAGTCCGCCGACGAGACGCCAAACAAGGTCGCGCCCGCGTCAAGGCAACGCGTGGCAAGGTGCATGCGGGTCGCGAGGATTGATGATAACAATAACAATCTTTTAACAATAAAAGATCATCATTATTAGCTTTCATGGAAATTCTCTTGAGAAAATGCTAAGATAAAGCATCTTTTCCATGCAAAAGCACATCATGATGAGCTTCATTGCACCGCTGATCGCGGCACGCAAGGCAGCCGGCCTGACGCAGGCGGAACTCGCCGATCAGGCGGGGTTGTCACGCATGACCGTACAAAAAGTGGAGTCTGGCGCGTTCGATCCGCGCCTGTCGACCGTGCTTGAGGCCGCGCGCGCCCTCGGCCTCGAACCGATGCTGGTACCGGCGGGTCTGCGACAGGAGGTCGAAGCCTTTCTTCGCTCCGGCGGCAAATACCTCGCGCAACCCAGCGGCATCGCCGCCCCGCCCTCCATCGTCGAGACGCTTGCCGGCTAACCAGCCATGGGATCACGCCACTGCTCATGAACATCAAATACCTGCGCGCGTACCTGCACATGCCCGATGGAACACGCCGCCCCATCGGCTATCTGTCGCAGTACGGTGACATCCTGCGCATGTCGTTCGATGAAGACTACATCGCCGACGCCCAGCGGCCGGCGCTCTCCCTGGCCTACCGCGGCGCCAACGAGACGGCCACGCGAGCCATTCTCGCGTCGCCCCACGATGCGCGTCTCGTGCGCACCGACGGCCGTTGGCCGATGTATTTCGAGAACCTGCTGCCCGAGGGCCATAACCGCGAACGACTCGCCGCCGAGCGCCGCTGCAGCCCCGACGACGAGTTCGAACTGCTCGCCGCCGCCGGACACGACCTGATGGGGGCACTCGAGGTCGAGCCCGTGCCCTTGCGCGAGGGCGTGCCCGACATCGTGCATCGCTGGCACACGGCGCTTGGTCTGGAAATGGTGGAACCCGGTTTCGTTGATACGCCGGTGGAAGACGCCGCATCGCTACCCGGCGTGGTGACCAAGTTCTCAGCCGTTCGCGATGGACGGCGCTACGTCGTCAAGCGCCAGGGGCGCGCGGGCTCGGTCATT
Source organism: Pandoraea sp. XJJ-1 (assembly GCF_026802345.1). Taxonomy (NCBI): domain Bacteria; kingdom Pseudomonadati; phylum Pseudomonadota; class Betaproteobacteria; order Burkholderiales; family Burkholderiaceae; genus Pandoraea; species Pandoraea sp. XJJ-1. Next base: position 2,369,042 of record NZ_CP113827.1, on the reverse strand, counting down.
CTAAAGTTGCCGACGACGCGCCACCCGGATCTCGTGGAGAACGAATTCACCGGCTACCGACTGTGCGAGGCCCTCGGCCTCGATTGCGCGAAAGCCGAAATCATCTCGCGACGCGATGCCGACTTGCCCGAGCAGGTACCGTTCGAACATATCCTCGCCGTGCCGCGCTTCGACCGGCTGCCCGACGGACGGCGCGTGCATATGGAGGAATTCGCGCAGGTGCTGCAATATCCACCGCGCAGCAAGTACGGGCGCGGGCTCGACATCGACTACACGACGATGCTGCGGGTGCTGGATCAGTTATCCGCGCAACCGGTGCGCGACGTACGCGAGTTCTTGCGTCGTCTGATCGCCTTTATCCTGCTAGGCAATACCGACGCCCACCTCAAGAACTGGGCATTGATCTACCCCGACGCCCATACGCCGCAGTTGGCGCCGGTGTATGACCCGGTGTGCGTCGCCGCCTTTTTTCACGACGTGCCGGCATCGCATTATGGCGTGAACCGGGCGATCGACAAGACGTTGCGGGCATTCGACTGGGCTGCCCTCGACGCGCTGCTCAAGGGCGCTGGGCTGCTTCGCGTGAGCCGCCTGAGCGCCATCGCGCGGGAGACCGTCCGAGACGCTCAGGCCCAATGGCCGGCACTGCTCGCGGACGCCCCGGCCGCCGTGCGCGCCACCGTGCTCGAACGCCTGAACGGCGGCGTGGCGCTCACGACCTGAGACCGCAGCGACCTTAGCGGGCACCCGTCGGCTTACCGCGCCTCTCGACGGGCGTCGTGGCGCGCCCAGAGGAACATCAACATGCCGGCGCACGACAGCAAGACACCGACCCACCCGGTCGACGTCCAGCCGTAACCTGCGGAAATTGCCACACCACCGAGCCATGCACCGGCGGCGTTGGCCATGTTGAACGCCGAATGGTTGAGCGCCGCCGCAAGTGTCTGCGCCTCACCAGCCACATCCATCAGGCGAATTTGCAACGCCGGGCCGATGATGATGATCGTGCCGATGCCAAGCACGTTGACACCGGCCAGCCAGGGACTCGATGCCGTGAAGGTGAAGGCACCCAGGAGCAGCGCCGACCAGATCAGCGTGCCGCCGATGGCGCGCATGAGCGACGCGGCCGCGACCAGGCGCGGCCCGACGACGGTACCCGCGACCATGCCGACACCGAACAATGCCAGGTAGAACGGCACCCACGCTTCCGGAACGCCGGCGACTTGCATGAGCGTCGGCTTGATGTAGCTGAACACCGCGAACATGCCCCCGAAGCCGATCGCGCCGATGCCCAACGTGAGCCACACCTGGGCGTTACGCAACGCGCTCAGCTCGCGCATCGGACTCGCGCCATGAGGGGCCGGCACATTCGGTACCCAGCGCCAGACCATCACCGCTGTCAACGCGCCGATGAGGCCGACAAGGACGAACGCAGCACGCCAGCCGAGCCACTGCCCGAGACCGGCGGCCAGGGGCACACCAAAGAGCGTGGCGAGCGTCAGCCCCAGCATGATCTGCCCCACCGCGTGCACACGACGATGTGGCGCAACGAGCGATGCCCCGACCAACGCGGCGACACCGAAGTAAGTGCCGTGCGGCAGGCCGCTGAGAAAACGCAACACGATCAGCGCGAGGTAACTCGGCGCGAGAGCGCTGGCCAGATTGCCGATGGCGAACATCGCCATGAGCGCGATCAGGAACGCACGGCGCGGCAGGCGCACTCCCAGCACGGCGAGCAGCGGTGCGCCGATCACGACGCCCAGTGCATACGTGCTGATCGCATGGCCGGCTTGTGGAATGGTGATGTTCAGGCCTTGGGCGACGTCGGGCAACAGCCCCATGATGACGAATTCGCCGGTACCGATGCCGAAGCCGCCCATGGCAAGCGCCACGAACGAGAGCCAGACGGGAATGGACGACGGAGGCAACGCTTCGGCCGCCTGGGCGGGCAGGATTTGGGAGGCACTCATTGGGATTGGGTCATGACAGCCAGTCCGGGACTGGCGAGGTTGTCGGCAACGACAAGCGAACGATATCGGGCGCGGCAGGCGGTGGATGTCCAACCTGGCGCGCGTCGCAGCCGCCCCATAAAGGAGGCCGATTCTACGCCAACGCGACAAATTCTGCAGACAGCACGCCGCGACGCCGCTGCCCGGAGCAGGCGATCACTGGTGACGTGTTTTCGCGCGCCACTGACCGGATCCTTCGTCCTTTTCGTAGGTCTTCTTCACTGCGGCCCAAGCCACTTTGTGTGCCGTTGCTTCACGCGATTCATGACCGCGCCGCTCGCCGGGATCCCGGTATTCTTCCCAGGCGGCGTTGAACGCCTTGAGGTAAATCTCCTTCGCGTGCGCGGGCAAGTGATCCTTGACGCTTGCCGGCAGCTCCTCGGTCTGACGATAAGGCATGACTTTCCTCCGTTGGCGATCCGGCCCTGACGGACAGGAGTCGCTCCGTGTGCCGCCGCTGCCCGTCAAGTGGATCGCTCAAAGCAGACATATTTGCCCGGCGGCCGCAGCGGCGGCTCCTCAACCGGGGGATCCAGCGGTCTGTCGGGGGGAGGCGTCGGCGACGGCTCGTCCTCGTCGGGCGGCGTTTTCGGCGGCGGTGTCCCGGGCGGCCTGCCTGGGTCGTACGGCTCAGGCAGATGTGCGTACCGTCGTGGCGCTTTCGTCATCCAGCAAATCTCGGATTGACTCGACATGAGCAAGACCTCACCGAGCTTAATGCCAATAGGGGTCGACGGTGTAATACGTATGCACCTGTTCGGCCCATTGCATGTCAGCCATGCTTGGCCAATGATCCTTGTCGAAGCCTGGCGCCTTCTTGAGCGCTTCCTTGTCGATATCCAGAATGAAACGCTTGTTTCCGACGTCGAGCTGCAAGGCGTGCCAAGGAATGGCAAACAGCTTGTCGCCCATGCCGAGAAACCCGCCGAACGACAGCACCGCGTAGGCGACTGTGCCCCGTTGCACATCGAGCATGATGTGCTTGACCTTCCCAAGGCTTTCGCCCGCGCGGTTCACAACGTCTTCAGCATCGAGCGTGTCGGCGGCCATCACCGACGGGCCTGGCCCCTCGGGCAACTTGTGCGAATCGCCTACGATGCGGGCGCCTGACTGGGGCGTTTCGCCCCGACCGGTTTGCAGGGTCATGATCTTCTCCTTCTTCCAGTAATGTCGAGGCGCGCGGCACGCGCCGCCGACGGGGAGAGAATGCGGTTACTGTTGCGATTTCCGTTGCGGTTACTTGCCCATTACCTTGATGTCGTCCTTCACATCGACGACGCCTTCAACGCCCTTGACCGTGTCGACGACGAGGGTCTTCTGAGCGGATTGCGGCACTGAACCGGTCAGATGCACCACGCCATGACGCGTCGTGACGTGCACCTTGGTCGAAGGCACGTCCTTCTTGGCGAGCAATTCGGCCTTGACCTTGGCAGTGAGTGCCGAATCGTCAATCTTGCGGCCGGTATCGCTCATCACGCCGCTGGCGCCCGACTGATCGGCAATCTTGATGATGCCGCCCTGATCGAGGGCATGCGCGGCGATACCAGTCGTAGCAAGTGCACCGGCCATGACGAGTTTGAGTAGATTGGCTTGTTTCATGATTAACCTCCCGAAATTGAGTCGTCGCACCCATGGCATCGCTGCCTCGGGCGTCACCTCCGGCACGTTTGACGTGCCGCACCCCTGCGGCGACCGAGTCTTAGGTGATCCCTTCCCTGGCATTGAAATGCGGGGGAGTCTTTCGCTGCCTTCGGCACCCGGCAACCTTTTGCGTAAAGGGTTTGCCCGAATGTCCGCTTGCTCCGTAAAGCGATGTCGCCCGAGTCAGATCTTGTGACCCTCCTGACTTTCTCCGGGACGGCTCATCGGCTGCGTGCGCCGCTCGTGCAATCGGTTGTCGACGCCGCTCACGCCGGGCACTTTCGAGACGATCGCCTGTACCTCATGTTGCATCCAGCGCTCCGGTACATCGCCGGTAAGCAGCGCCAGCCCCGAGGTCACCGTGACATCGATGTGCGAAATATCGAGGTCGGCCACGACGGCTAGCCGCCGATGAATGTCGTCTCGTATTGCCGCATCGCTCGACTGCTGCGCCTCATGCGGTTGCGCCGGTGTCGGACGCTCGCCTGCGGGCGTCGACGCGCCGGTTGTCTCGGCGTCACCGTCCTCGTGCGTCAACGCGTGCTCCTCGTCCGCCGTCCTTGGGCGGGATGTCCCATGCGGTACGGACGCAATCGGTGATGGGGGAATGCGCTTCGCCATGACAACCTCCTGTACGGCCGTCCGTGCTTTGGTGAATGGCACCCGACCTGTTGAAACCGATTGTAGAGAGCCCGTCTCGTTTGGCGAATCGGCGGAGTCCGAAAGATGTGTAGGCGGACACCGTCAAACGATGCAGCACCGAGGCCGCATTGAAATGCATTTCATTAATTTTTATTATAATCAATTACTTAAAACGCACATCTCATGTAATTTAGAGAAAAAAGTGGCGGCATTCGGACAATATCGCGTCCCAATTCCATCACTTCATCGGACGATTCCTGCGAAGCAGTCCTCCACCGGACCCTACGTCGACCGACGGCGTGCCGCGTTGCACGGCGCACCGATATCGAATGCGTGGCAACGCGAATTGGCATTGACCGGTATCAACAAGCGTTTCATTGGTCGACTTATGCTTCTTACGTGATTTTCCTGATCCGCAGCAGAACGCCATGCACAAACCCATCTTCATTACGCCCGGCGTTGTGGCTCATGGCATGAATGGTCACGCAACCCATCGCTTCCCACTGGACAAGGCCTTCCGTACGAGGCGAAATCGATCTGATAGCAGGACCTGCCACCACGTGACCATCGCGATGATGCTCCACAGGGTCAACGAACCACAGCCGTACGTCCGGTAAGGGGATGGATCATGAGAACCGTAAGCAGCCGTCGCTCAGTAACCAAGGCGCTTACGTATCGGAGCCTGGTCATGTGCCTCGACTTCGGGACGCTCTACCTGCTTACCGGCACCATTCACACCGCGGTCGGTTTCATGATCATCAGCAACATCTACACGTCCGTCGGTTACCTGGCTCACGAGCGTCTTTGGGCGCGTATCAAGTGGGGCATTGTTGAAACGTAGCGATGCGTTCGTTCGTCATGGCAGCGGTTGATCGACGCTTGTCTTGCCGACGAGCGGCCCGAGTGTCGGTCCGAGGGACTTCAGGAGCTGGACGGCCATCGCGCTAGTGTAGGTATAGTGTGTCGCGTAGGGCTCATGCACATAGGCGCTCAACACACCGTAGAAGCGGTTTCCGATCATGAACACGAATGTCGCCGTGCGGTTGACCTTGCGCGATTCGATGAGCTTGGCGCCGCGTGCATAGACGTTGAAACGCTGGTCGCCGGTGCCGGTCTTGCCGTAAACCTCGAGCGTGCGGCCCGAGCCTAGCGGCAGGCCGTCCGCGAGGCGCTTGCCCGTGCCGCCCGTCACGACGTCACGCAGCAGACCCCGGACGACGTCGACGATGGCGGGTGAAATCACGACCTGCCCCACGTCAAATGCGTGGGAAAAATGCGTCTCATATGGCGTGGCGGCCGCGAACGTGAGCGAACTCAGGCTTTCCTGTTGCACCTTTCGGCCGTCATTGGCGATGATGCCCATTAGTGTCGCAAGCGCGGCTGGCCGGTCACCCGCGGCGCCGATGGCGCACCCATAGGACGGCGTGATGCGATTGAATGGATAGCCGAGCGAGCGCCACGCGCGCACGATGGGGGCGTAGGCCTGAAGCTCGATCGTTTCCCGGATTCGGCGGTCTTGGGTGGCGTGAAAACGCGTCTTGAAGAGCCACGAGTACGATTCGAGACGCACGTCGCGGCTCGCGTCGCGCAAGTCGCTCTCGGTGGCTTGCGGATGGGCACGAAGGTAGGCGAGCAGCCAAAGCTCGACCGGATGCACGCGCGCAAGATAAGCGCGGTCGTTCAGGTCGAACTTGTCTGGTCCGTACTTTGCATATAGCCCCGCCATCTCTTCGGCGCTCATTGAGGCCGCCGGCGTGCCCTTCAGCGCCGCGCGCATCTGGCCCTCGAACCAGGCCGGCGAGCCGTCAGGCGCCACGCTACGCAGGGCTGCCGCGAGCCTGACGGGCGACTTTGGCATCCCCGCGACAAGCTTCGCCACCGCCTGGTCAGCCGCAAGCCCCGCATACCTTTTATTGAAGCGGTCGAGAAAGGTCAGGCTCTCTTCGTCGGCAAAGCGTGTCAGATACTGCTGCCGCAGCACCGGATCCGTGAGCCAGTGCGCCGACGGCCCCGCCTGCCTGACCATCTCGTAGTGGACAATGTCGCGCATGAGCCTCACGAATACGAGGTTGACCGAGCGCTGGAACGCTTCGTGCACGGTCAGGATGCGGCCGTTGTCGGCGGGCTCGAAGTTCGAGAACGCCTGTTCGCCGCTGCCGGTGTGAAAAACTTCGCCGGGATTGGCCGAGTACTTGCGTTCGACGGCGGCCGCCAGCATCGCCGGCAGCGAGCGGTCAGTCGTGTGCTCAACATAGTTGACCGCCCAGGATGTCAGTGCGTCGAGCGCATCGGGCTTCACGCGCGCGAGTTCGGGGGGTGTGAGCGAAGCATAGTGTGCGTGGAGATCGGAGACGATCTGCAGATACAGGATAAGGGTGCGCAGCTTCGCGGTTGACCCGAGATTGAGGCGCGCCCCCTGGTTGATATCGAACGGCTCGTTCACGGTGTCGGTTTGCACGCGCAGCACATTCTCACCGCGGCGGCGCTCATAGAGCGAGAAGCTGAAGGCGATCTTCGCAGGATCGTCGCCGGGGCGAAGCATCTCGAAGCCATAGAGGCCGGCCTGCTGCGCGCCAGCCACCGTTTGTGCACGCGCAAGCTGCTTGCTGACGGCTTGCTCGAGCGCATCGGCGAGTGTCGAGCTGGCAGTGAGGTCGAGGTGATCGAGCGCGTAGGTATTTTTGAGGCCGAGTGCCTCGAGCAAATGCGCGCGCAATACCGAAATCGCCTTACGTTTGGCAAATGGGATTGCCGGCGCGGTTGCCAGGCCGTGCCGTACCTGCAGGGGCTGACCGAGCGCGGCGTCGCGCAGCCGCGCCGAGATAACGTGGTTGTCGGCAAGCAGCCGCAGGTAACTGTTCGTCAGCGTCTCGAGCGCTGCATTGTTCCGTGTAAGAAAATACGACGGTGCGCGTTGCGCGATCAGGAGTGAGAGCACCTGCTTGAATGCGAGCGCTTCGTTGGTGAGTCCGCCGTTGACAGGCGCCCCGGTTTGACCTCGAGCGTCGGTGTCGAGCGCTGCGAGCAGATGGTTCGCCTCGTCGAAGTCGCGGCCGTACCAGGCCACGAGCCCGTCGCCAATGCCTTCGATCTCGCCGATGCCTGGCTGCGCACCAAGCGGCTCCGTATTCAGGTAGGCGACGACGATCCTGCGGCGTGCCGGGAGCGTCCGCTCACCGCCGAGATAGGCGCGCAACGCCGCCGAGACCATCTGCCGGAGCTTCTCGGACGGGTTGACGGTACGCCCCCCCGGCGAGTGACGATATTTCTCGATCTGGGTTGCGAGCGTGCTGCCGCCGGGCATTGCATGGTGATGGAGCACGTGTTTGAGTGCCAGATCAATGACGGCGAGCGAGAAGCGCTTCCAGTTGATCGCGGGATTGAGGTACGGTTCAGCAGCATCGAGCAGTGATCGGTCTTCGATGAAGGTCAGCGCATCGGCAACAACCGGTGGTACGGCGTCGAAATTGGCGTAGGTGCGCAACGGGTAGCGCGCCCCGTAAAGCGGCGCGCCGCTCGCGTCGAAGAGCCGAAGACCGGCTTGAGCCTTTTCCTCGTAGGGAACGAAGAGTCCCTGGTCTGCGATGCGGGCCATCGTGGCCGAGTCGCGCGCCTGAGCGGTGACGACGAAGCCACGTGCGGTGAGGCGAGCGGCAAACTCGGGTAGTCGCTCATAGCCCATGCGCAGGTCGTAGGGACCGCCGTGGGAAGGGAAGCGGATGGTGTCGCTCGGGCCTTGCGCAACCCTGAAGGAAACTTGGCGGTCAAGTGCCGCAAAGTACTTCGCCTGGAGGCGCGAAGTCTGCATCTCGCGTGCCACGAAATAGACCCCGATGGCGCACAGTGACGCGGCCGCAAGCAAGAGAAGCCATTTCAGACGTATGCCAAACGGCTTTGTCGCTACTGCGCGCAACGTCGAATTGGCGGGCGGGCGGTTCATGTCAGTTCCGGAGGACGCCCGCATGCAAGCATGCGTGGCGGTGGACGTCCAGCGTACCTAGTGTCGCGCTTGTGAATTCGCGCTTGTCAATAGTAGTTTAGTCACGCCCGATCGCCGATGCATTGGGGGAAGCCTGCATCGCCCCCGTTCGGCTCACGCAATGAAATCGGCGGCCATGTCGGCATCGGTGCGCGCCTCTAGCTGACCGTCACGACACGCCTTTCTGAACACCTCGTAGTCGCGTTCGATCTGGTCGGCGTAATCGGTCGCGTAATGGACCAACGCTTGCGCGAGCCGGTTGCCTTTGCCCACATACCCAACCAGCTCAGCCGCACAACCGCCCGCTTTGGCGTGCGCGCGCGCCAGCACCCATCCGCAAAGCCCGGCGTACTCACGGAAGCCGTCGGCGCGAAACAGCTCGAATTGCGCCGACACCTTCATGTCGCGCAGTTGACGTCCATACACGCTGCGCCCGAACGGGCCGCTGCCCCAGCCCAGAAAGGCGTCGGAGGCCGCCTGCATCAGTCGCTGCCCCTCCACGACGCGACGCCCGTCGTGCTTCGACGAGGCGCTTTTGAAGAAGCGCGAGACGACCGACTTCGACGCCTCCTTGAACTGCAGGAAGAGCGGTTGCTCGTGGGTATCCATCATCAGCAACACCAGACACCGGGTGCCGACGCTACCGACACCCACGACCTTGAACGCCAGATCCTCCTGCGTGTAGCTCGACAACATGAGCGCACGATCGGGCGAGAGCGAGTTCAGATAGCTCTTGTAGACGGGGGCGAACAGCGTGCGCCAATCGCCCAGGCCGAGCCAGTCGTCTTCCGTGCCGAACAGCGTGGTGGCGCCGTGCACATGGAAAATGCTCGGTGGTGCATCACGAATCTGCCAATGATCGCCCACCTGCTGGGCAAACTTGGGAAGCACGTTTTCATGCGTGCGCCCGGTGGCGCGCGCAATGCCGCGTTTCACGCCCTCGCGCACGCGCTCGCTTTGAGCGAGGTCGAGCATGCGCTCGAACGTCACCTGCTCATGCCATAACGCAATCGTCGGCATGTGGGCGTATTCATTCAGGCGCCGCGCGTACGTCTGTACCGCCGTGCGCACCATCTCGACGCCCAGCGTATCGCCGAAGCCGAATTGGCGGGCGGCCAGTACCAGGCTGGCGCACAAGCGCTTTAGATCCCACTCCCAAGGTCCAAGCGCGGTCTCGTCGAAATCGTTCAGATCGAAGATCAGGGTGCGCTCCGGTGTGGCAAAGCCGCCGAAGTTGGCCAGATGGCAATCGCCGCAGATCTGGAGCGTGAGACCGGTGTGCGGGGTACCCGCCAGATCGTGGGCCTGGACAATGGCGCTGCCCCGATAGAAAGCGAAGGGCGACGCGAGCATGCGTCCGTAGCGCAACGGCACGAGCGCATCGACGCGTCCCTCGCTGCTGGTTCGCAGCAGTTCCACAACGTCTCGGTCGACGTTACCGACATGCGCGTGGCTACCACGCGGTGTGGTGTCGCGCAGCTTGCGCCCGGCAGCAATGCGGGCTTCGAACGGCACGACGGGAACGGTGGGCGATGTTGCGACCGGAAACCCGGCGGAAGATGCGGCGGGGCTGGCCGTGGCCGAGCGCGAGGCAGACGACAATTTAGCGGGCATGACTGGCTCCCTGTTCGTGCAATGCCGCAACCATTTCACACACGCCACCGGCACTGGTGAGCGCGCCGCAAGCCGGCACTTTTCACGGTGCCAGCGGGGCATTTAACTATCAAAATTGACGCGGCGCGAGGAAATCCCGCGGAAATCAGGCAAAATTGAGGGCTGCCGTAATCTACCGCCCGCCGGCACCCGACGTCATACGCGTGTCATGTCCGAGACTTCGTGATTCTGGCGGTTGGCCGCCCAAGAGGGGCGCAGGTGATGCAGCTGATGCACGCGACGCCGCGTGCCGGGTCATCCACCCACGACACGGCTCAAGACGGGCATGGACGGATTATTCCCCATGATATCGGCAGTGTCGAGCGTCGGCACGACGCGCCCGGACGTCGGCGAAGTCCCCCGCTCACGCGCCACCCGACCCAATCGGCCGAGCGCTGTCGGAAACATTCCTACGTGCCCCTCAACTATCGGCCGTCCTTGCCGATAACCAGTTAAGCAGGACTTTTCGGTCGGTTCTCATATGTCCAGTTCGTACAGTGGTTGGCTCGTCGCACTATCGCTCGCGGTTGCCGTGCTTGCGTCGTACACCGCACTCGACCTTTCGGGTCGCATCTATCTCCTGACGCACCGCGGCATGCGTCACGCGTGGCTCGCCGTGGGCGCGGCCGCGATGGGCATCGGTATCTGGTCGATGCATTTCATCGGCATGCTCGCGCTGTCGCTCGCGCCGTTCGGGGCGCCGCTGGGTTCGCACGCCAACCTCGCACTAGGATACGACCCCGTCATTACCGCGGCCTCGCTCGGCATTGCCGTCGTTATCTCGTGGGCGGCGCTCTGGCTGGTCGCCCGCGAGCGCTTCACCAAGCGACGGCTGGTCACCGCAGGTGTCACGCTCGGCCTCGGGATCGCGGCCATGCACTACACCGGCATGGCGGCCATGAAGATGTATCCGAGCATCGAGTACGATCCAGCACGCTTTGCCGCCTCGATCCTGATCGCGATGGCGGCGGCCACGGCGGCACTGTGGATTGCGCGCACGCTGCGCGACGGCAGTCTGCGTCACGTTATGGCCAAACGCATCGGCGCCGCTGGGGTCATGGGACTGGCGATCACCGCCATGCACTACACCGGCATGTCGGCGGCCAACTTTGTGCCGGGCGCCATCTGTGGCGCGGCGGGCGGGGTGAGCTCCCCGTGGCTGGTCACGACCGTCAGCCTGTTCACCTTCCTGATGCTCGTCACCACCCTGCTCGTCTCGCGCCTGGACGCCCGCACGAGTTTCCTGGCGAACTCCGTTCTGCAGCTGAACTCGCAGATCGCGAGAATGGCGACCTACGATGCGCTGACCGATCTGCCCAATCGTCGCGCCCTGCATGACTCCGCTGCGCGCATGCTCGTGAACTCGCGTCGCGACGAGCGCCGTTTCGCGGTGCTGTTCATGGATCTGGACGGCTTCAAGACCATCAACGACTCGCTTGGCCACAACGTGGGCGACGACGTATTGCGCGCGTTCGCCAAACGGCTTCGCAAGAACGTCAATGGCGACGATGTGGTCGCCCGACTCGGCGGCGACGAGTTCGTGGTGCTGCTGGGCTCCCTGTCGTCACCTGCGGTCGCGGGGCGCGTGGCGCAACGCCTGCTCGACGATATGCGCGACGGACTTCGCGTGGGCAATCAATCGCTGCACGTCATGCCCAGCATCGGCATCGCCGTGTTTCCGGACGATGGCGATACCATCGACATGCTGCTCAAGCACGCCGACACGGCCATGTACGAAGCCAAGCGCGCCGGACGCGGCATCTTCCGCTACTTCGAGCCGCGCATGAATGCCGCCGCTCAACGCACGTGGGAGATCCAGCAGGCGCTGCACGACGCGGAACACGAGCAGTATTTTTCGCTTCACTTCCAGCCGAAGTACCGGGGCGACACCGAGGCGCTGGCGGGTGCCGAGGCATTGCTGCGGTTGTCGCATCCCACCTTCGGCGAACTGCAGCCGGCCGACTTCATCCCCGTCGCCGAGCGCACCGGACAGATCGTGCCGATCGGCTATTGGGTCGTGCGGGCCACCTGCCGACAGATCAAGGAATGGGACGCCGCGGGTCTGCCGCCCGTCAAGGTCGCGATCAACCTCTCGCCGCGCCAGATGGCCCAGTCGCAACTGGTGGAAAACATCGTGGAGATCGTTCGCGAGGCGGGCATCGCCGCCGACCGGCTCATGTTCGAAATCACCGAGACGGTGGCCATGTTCGACGCCCAGCACACGATCGACGTGATCCAAGCCTTCCACGAGCAGGGTTTTGAAGTGGCGATCGACGATTTCGGCACGGGCTATTCGAGTCTGGCGTACTTGCAGCGCTTCCGCGTCAAGCAATTGAAGATGGACCGCTTCTTCACGAGCGGGCTGGACACCTGCGGCCGCGAGGGCAGCGCCGTGGTCTCCGCCATCATTGCGCTGGCGCACTCGCTCGATATGGATGTGGTGGCCGAAGGCGTCGAGACGCCGTCGCAGCGCGAGGCGCTCAAGACCCTCGATTGCGACGAACTGCAAGGCTTCCTGCTCGGCAAACCCGTCACGGGCGACGCCTTCGCCCGGATCTTATCGGCACTGCCGGGCGCCTCCGGTGCGGCGGCGATGGCCTGAGCAGCGGCCATCCGCGCTCGCCCGGTCGGGGGCGCCGAAGAAGGGCGCCGCAGGGGTGGCGCCGGGGTTGCCGGCACCGGCTGGAACGACCGTGTTACTTCACCGGGGTCAGGATCGGCGCGCCCTGTTTCTTGATCAGGAACACGACAAACTTGGCCGGCCGCGTGGTACTCGCATTCCGCCCCACCGTATGAATGTCGTTGGGGCCTTCGTGGAACGTATCCCCCGCCTTCAGCGTCACCGTTTTGCCCCCCTTGACGCCCATGACAATGCTTCCCTCGAGCACATACACAAACGCTTGCGCGTCGTGACGGTGCACGGGGTCGACTGCGCCCGGCGGATACTCCACAACGATCATCTTGACTTCCTTGCCCGGGTACTCCGGCAACGGCGTCGAACGCAGCGGCACCACCTGCGCCTCGGGCGCGGCCGTGACCGGGCGCACCCCCATCAGGCACAGGCACATCAGCGTTGCGCCGAACAAAACCATTCGTTTCATGACTTCACTCCATCGGGGGCCTTCGTCGGCCCGAAAAATCAGCCTTCGCGCGTTTGGGCGAGCCACTGGTCGAGACCGATACGGCCGATCGTCGCGTCGCCGAGCGGAACAAGCGACAGTTCCTCGACGATGCCGCCGTAGTACCGCGCGTTACGATCCGTCACGACCGGGCGCGCATCGCCCTTCGCGCTCAGATAGCGCGCAATGATCTGCGCCAGCGACGCGCGGTCCGGGCCGGCAATGTCCATCGTGGCGTTACGCGGCGCCGCGAGCGCCACCTGTGCGAGGATCTCGACGATGTCGTCCACAGCGATCGGCTGGAACAGCCCGTCGCCGACGCGCACACTGTCGCCATCCGTGCTGAAATCCGCGATGCCGCCGATGAACTCCATGAACTGCGTGGCGCGCACAATCGTGTATGGCACGCCAGCGGCTTCGATCGCAGCCTCCTGCGCGACCTTGGCCGTGAAATACGCGTTCTCCGGCATGCGGTCGGTACCGACGATCGACAACGCAACATGATGACGCACCCCCGCGGCCACCTCAGCCTTGCCGAGATTGCGAGCCGAGGTGCGGAAGAAGTCCAGCACGGCCTGAGGCTCCCAGGACGGTGCGTTCGTGACATCCACCACGACATCCGCGCCGACGAGCGCGGCATCCAGACCTTCGCCAGTCACGGAGTTGACGCCGGTACGCGGGGACGCGGCGAGCGCCTGATGGCCTGCCTGGCCGAGCCGGGTGACGAGACGTGAGCCGATCAGGCCCGAACCACCGATTACCACGATTTTCATGACAGATTCTCCAAGGGGCAACTGAACGCGCGAGACGCGTACTGAGCGTGGCATCGCGTGGAAGTGTCCTCGCCATGGCATTGCTTAAGGGCAGTATGTAACAATCATGTCGTAACAATAAGGGCCAAAAATCATCGATCCGACTAGTCCAAATCAACTTGGCCCGCCCTCATCCACGAGACACCCATGCCCGCACGAACGCCCTCCCTGGACATTCAGATAGATCGCCAGCGACCGCAGCCGATCTATCTGCAGATTTGCGAGCGTTTCAGGACGGCGATTGCCGCGGGGCATCTGCGTCCTGGAGATCGCGTGCCGGCACTTCGCAGCCTCTGCGCGCAGTTGAATACCGCCCGCGGCACCGTCGAACTGGCCTATACGATCCTTGTCGACGAGGGTTATCTGCAGATGCGCGGCGCGGCCGGCACGTTTGTTTCCCCGTCGCTGCCGCCGTCAATCGTGCATTCGACTTACGGAACAGGTCACCAAACACCGCAAGGTGTGCCGCACACGGAACGAACGAACGTGGAACGCGCCGACCCAGCGAAATCGTCAACCGCGTCACCGAGTCGACCGGCACCGCCCCACGTGTCCATCACTGTCGCAATGAGCGGCGAGCCACGACCGTTGCAGGCCGGGCAACCGGCGCTCGACGCGTTTCCCCGCAAGATATGGAGTCGACTGGTTTCGCTTCGTGTGCGCAGCGGCGATCGCGCGATGCTCTCGTGCCCGGATCCGATGGGCTACCGGCCGCTTCGAGAACGCATTGCCACCTATCTGGGTCTGTCTCGCGGTGTCACGTGTCTGCCCGAGCAAGTGTTCGTGACCGGCGGCTACCGCGCGACGCTTGAACTCGTGTTGCGCAGTCTCGCGAAACCGAACGATCGCGTGTGGTTCGAAGAGCCCGGCTATCTGCTCGCGCGCGATTTTCTGTCCGAGTCCGGCATGCAGTTCGTCCCCGTGCCGGTCGACGATGAGGGGATCGATGTAGAGCGCGGCATACAACTGGACCCGGAAGCGCGCTTCGCCCTGGTCACGCCATCGCACCAGAGCCCGCTGGGTCATACGTTGTCGCTCGCAAGACGCCTGGCACTGCTGAATTGGGCCGAGAAAGCGTCTCGCTGGATCATCGAGGACGATTACGACAGTGAATTCCGATATTCGGGCAGGCCGTTGCCGGCGCTGAAGAGCCTCGATCGGCACGATCGCGTGATCTATTGCGGCACGCTCAGCAAGCTGATGTTCCCCGGCCTGCGGCTCGCTTACGCGGTGGTGCCGGAGCGTGCCGTGGAGCGCGTCGCGCGGGTGGCGTGCAGCATGAACACCGGCTCTCCAGCGCTATTGCAGGCCGCCGTGGCAGATTTCATGGCGCAAGGCCATTTTGCGCGACATGTGAAGCGAATGCGCACGTTGTACGGACAGCGGCGCGTCTGGATCACACAAGCGCTGACGCAAGCGTTCGGCGAGCGAATGCGTCTGGATTTGCCGCACGGTGGCATTCAGTTCGCGGTGCAATTCCCAGAAGGCCCGCACGGCCCAGTCGACGACGTTGCCGTTGCCGCCCGGGCCAGCGAGGCGGGACTTGCCGTGTTGCCCCTCTCGAGCTGGTATGCGAACGGGCATACACCGCACACGCCGCGCGGCCTCGTGCTTGGCTTCGCGAACGTCGCCGATGCCGGGGAAGCCACTCGTCTCGCGCAGACGTTGCGCGCATGCCTGGACGACTGACTTGCTGACCGACGCTTCGCCAATGCCGACAAATATCAGACACCCCGCGCTACCTGTCTCATGGCCGGCGCACGCGACGCAACACTGACGTTGTCGGCACGCCCGCATGGCTCACGCGACGCTTTTTTCCCGACAGGTTGCCGCGCCCGGACGATAACGTCATCGGCGCGGCCAGCATCGACTGATACGTTGCCGCCAATGCCTCCTGCGCGCTGACCTGCTCGCGCAGCCTCGCCACGACTGCATCCTGCAGTGCCTTCGCGGCCCGCATCGCGTGCTGTGCCTCGGTCATCGCCGCAAGCCCGGTTTCGGCATCCTGCAGTTGACGCTGCACCTGTTTGCGCTCCTGCTGCAGCGACTTGATCGACTCGCGTGCGGCGTCCAGTTCAAGCATCAAGCGGCGTTCATTGGCTTCGGCCCGCTCGCCAAGCCGGGTGCGCTCGACATCCCAATGGGACCGTTGCGCCGCGTGTTCCTCCTGAAGCGCATGCGTACGCTCACGCGCCACCGACAGTGCCTGCCGCGATGCCACCGCATCGGCTTGCGCCTCAATCAACAACGCCTCGGCGCGCCGCGCCTGCGCCTGTGCTTCCTCCCTCGCCTGGCGCGCATCCGCCGCCGTCATCTCGGCAGCGGCAATGCGCTCGTGGAGCACGGCCCGCGCCTGCTCCAGCGCCTCGCGATCCGCTGCCAGCTCGGCTTCGCGCGCGTCCAACACTGCGCGCCGCGCCGCTTCGTCTTCCGCCAGGGCAGCACGCCCCTCGTTCAACGCCAGCGCCCACAGATCGAGCGCGGCACGCGCCACCGATTCCGGCATCGTCACGCCATCCGGTAACCCGGGCGCGGCGGCCGTCGCGCCTTGCAAGCGCGCCCCCAGTCCGGCGAACCACGCATCCAGATAAGGGCTCACGGTATTGGGCGAGCCGCGCCCCAACTGCTGACGAATTCGCTCGATGGTCGGGCGCTGCCCCGCCATCAACAACGTATCGGCCGCCGTCCAGACGTCGTGCGCCGAAATACCTCGCCCGCCTTGCCGCGGCAACGGCGTGGACATGGCGGACGTCGGGGTTTGAGGCGTAGTCATCACGTAGCGCTCCTGAATATCGAGGGCATTGCCAAATAACCCACGATAATGGAAGATTATCGTTAGCTATTTGCTGATTTGATTATATTTAGTACATATTACATATTAAATCATATGTCCGGTAAAAAAATAACACCCACGCGACCGTGGCCGGCCGAATCGGCGCCCAGCGCAGCAATGGGAGGCGCGTCGGCCCTCGGTCTGCCCCCACCGCGAAATCCGGCGACGCTCCATGACGACGCGCTCAATGCGGCACAATCGCTCGCCCGGGAAGGCGACTCGCAGAACACGCGTCAGAGCTATCAATCGGCCATGCGCTACTGGATGGGCTGGTATCGCCTGAGGTACGGGCAGGCGCTCGTCGCGCCGCTGCCGGTCGCCGTGATCGTGCAGTTCGTGGTCGATCATGCGCTGCATCAAGGCAAGCACGGTCTCAGAACCGAGATGCCAGACGCACTCGACGCCGCACTCGTCGCTCAAGGCCTCAAGGCCCGTGTGGGGCCACCGGCGCTCGCCACACTGCTCCACCGGTTGAGCGTCATCGCCAAGCTGCACACGTCGCACCACCTGCCGAACCCGTGCGCGGAACCGGCGGTGCGCGAACTGCTGGCAAAGACGCGTCGCGCCTATGCAAAACGGGGCGTTCGCACGGCAAAAAAAGAGGCACTGACGCGCGAGCCTTTGCGTGCGCTATTGGCAACCTGCGACGACACCCTGCGAGGCAAACGCGATCGCGCGCTATTGCTGTTCGCATGGGCGAGCGGCGGCCGCAGGCGCTCGGAAGTCGTACGGGCGACATGCGAGAACGTGCGGCGCAGCGGACCCGACCATTACGTCTACACGCTCGCTTGGTCGAAGACGAATCAGCAGGGCGCAGACCTGCCCGAGAACGAAAAACCGGTCACGGGTGCGGCGGCCGTGGCGCTCACGGATTGGCTGACGGCGGCGGACATCACGGAAGGGGCGATCTTTCGGCGCGTTCGACGCGGCGGTCACGTGGGCGAACCGCTCTCCGAGGCCGCCGTGCGCGACATCGTGCGCGAGCGATGCGCACTCGCCGGTCTCGAGGGCGACTTCTCCGCCCACTCGCTGCGCGCCGGCTTCGTCACCGA
Source organism: Pandoraea sp. XJJ-1 (assembly GCF_026802345.1). NCBI lineage: Bacteria > Pseudomonadati > Pseudomonadota > Betaproteobacteria > Burkholderiales > Burkholderiaceae > Pandoraea > Pandoraea sp. XJJ-1. The sequence continues at coordinate 2,351,302 of NZ_CP113827.1, read as the reverse complement.
GGCCGCGCTTCAGCAGGTGCCACTGGCCGAAACCATGTCGATGACGGGACATACGAGCGTGGCGACCGTCATCGGCTACTTCAGGCGGGCCGATATGCAGCGCTCGCGCGCCGCCGATCTGATGGGCGCCGAAGATACGGGCGGAACCCACGAAGGCCCCGGCGAACGTGCGGGCCCCAAAGCGTGACCCCGATATCGCGAGCCAATGCCCCCGCCGGTGCTGCGGGTGGTCGACATAAAGATACATTTTAGTGATATCTTTTGTCGCCCCGTGTGTATGCCATAGTGAATCTACTCCCTGCTGCGACGGGTCCGGTTTCCCCCTACCGAACACTCAAAGGTGCAGATCGTCATGTCAAGCTCCACCGTCTCGCAATCCCGCCACCGCGCACTCATAGAACGACTCGGCCTGTCGACGCCGATCGTTCAGGCCCCGATGGCCGGCACGTCCACCCCCGCCCTCGCGGCGGCCGTCTCCAACGCGGGCGGGCTCGGCTCGATCGGTGTCGCCGCGATGAATGCCGACGCCGCTCGCAAGGCCATTCACGATACGCGCACCCTGACGCGCAAGCCGTTCAACGTCAACGTGTTCTGCCATGCGCCCGCCACGCTCGACGCGTCGCGCGACGCCGCCTGGTTGGCGTATCTCGCCCCGGAGTTCGCGCGTTTCGACGCCGCGCCGCCGACCACGCTCGGCGAGATCTACAAGACCTTTGCGGCCGACGACGCCATGTTTGCCATGCTTCTGGAAGAACGCCCGGCCGTGGTCAGCTTCCATTTCGGACTGCCGTCGCAGGAGAGAATCGATGCACTGCACGCCGCGGGCATCGTGCTGTTCGCCTCGGCGACGAACCTGGCGGAAGCCAAGACGATCGAGGCTGCGGGGGTCGACGCTATCGTTGCGCAAGGGTATGAGGCAGGCGGTCATCGTGGCCGCTTTGAAGATCTCGGCGACCGTGTGCCGACCGATGACGAGCAACTGGGCACGCTGGCGCTGGTGCGGCTGATCGTCACACACACGTCGGTGCCGGTGATTGCCGCCGGCGGCATCATGGACGGCGCGGGCATCGCTGCGGCCCTCGCGCTGGGTGCGCAGGCCGCTCAACTCGGGACTGCCTTTGTCCCATGCCCCGAATCGTCGGCCGATGCAGCCTACCGCGAACGGCTGACCGGCGGCGCTGCGCCGCGAACCGCCTTGATTCGTGCGATCTCCGGGCGTCCGGCCCGCGGCTTCGTGAACCGCCTCTATACGCTGGAGCAAGCAGCCGACCGCCCCGACCTGCCCGCCTATCCGGTGACGTATGACGCAGGCAAGGCGATCAACGCCGCCGCCAAGGCCAAGGGCAACAGCGATTACGCGGCCCAGTGGGCCGGTCAGGCGGCACCGCTGGCTCGCGCCATGCCCGCCGCCGACCTCGTGGCCACGCTACGGACCGAACTGCGCGAGACGTTCAACACGCTACGCGAGCTTTCCGCCACCTACTGAGCGAGGTACGCCGGCAAAGGTCAGTGACTGCCGCCGAGATAAGCGGCGCGCACCTTGTCGTCGTTGCGCAGGTTTTCCGCCGGGCCGTGCACGGAAATCTGGCCGTTCTCCAGCACGTAGCCATAGTCGGCCACGGCCAGCGCGGCCGCGGCGAACTGCTCCACGAGCAGCATCGTCACGCCCTCCGACTTCAGGTTGCTGATAATGCGGAAGACCTCGTCGACCAGGATCGGCGCCAGCCCCATCGACGGCTCGTCGAGCAGTACGATATCGGGGCGCAGCATCACCGCGCGGGCCATGGCGAGCATTTGCTGCTCGCCGCCCGACAGCGTGCCGGATAACTGATTACGCCGCTCTTTCAGACGCGGGAACAGGTCCATCGCGCGCTCCAGATCGGCCGCCACATCGCCGCGTGGGCGGCTACCGGTCAGACGCGGAAAGGCACCCAGGCGCAGGTTGTCCATCACCGACATGGTCGAGAACACGCGTCGGCCTTCGGGGGAGTGCGCCAGGCCAAGCTTGGCGATGCGATGCGAGTCGAGTCCGTCGATACGCTTGTCACCCAGCGTGATCTCGCCTGCCGTCGGCTTGATCATGCCGGACACGGCACGCATGGTCGTCGTCTTGCCCGCGCCGTTCGATCCGATGAGTGTGACGACCTGGCCGCTCGGCACATTGATGTCGATGCCGTGCAGCACCTGCACCTTGCCGTAGCCGGCTTGCAGATTACGAATGGAAAGCATAGTGGTTCCGTTTGTCCGTCGTGGCTGCGGCGCAGGGCATCGTCCCCGCCGTGCGCCGCATGCGCGAATGTCGTCAGTGCGCCGTCGATGCGCCGCCCAGATACGCTTCGATCACCTTCGGATCGGCCTGGATCTGCGCCGGCAGGCCCTCGGCGATCTTCTGTCCGAAGTCGAGCACGGAGACCGTCTGGCACGTGCTCATCACCACGTCCATGTGGTGCTCGATCAGGATGACCGTAATACCGTGGTCGCGAATCTTGCGGATGATCGTGAGCAATTCACGAATGTCGGGGGCCGTCAGACCGGCGGCCGGCTCGTCAAGCAACAGCAGACGCGGATCGAGTGCCAGTGCGCGCGCGATTTCGAGCAGACGCTGCTTGCCATACGGCAGGTTGCGCGCCTCCTCGTCGGCGAGCGACGCCAGCCCCACGAAGTCGAGCAGTCGCATCGCCCGGGCCCGTGCCGCCCCTTCCTCGCGCTTGTAACGCGGCAGACGCAGCGATACATCGATCAGCGTCGCGCCGAACGTGTGATGCAAGCCGACGAGCACGTTTTCCAGCGCCGTCATTTCGCCGAACAACTGCACGTTCTGGAACGTACGGGCCACGCCCGAGAGCGCAATATCCGACGACGAGCGCCCCGCAAGCGACTGACCCGCGAACTCGATGCTGCCCGCCGTCGGCACGTAAATGCCCGTGAGCACGTTCATCATCGTGCTCTTGCCCGAGCCGTTCGGGCCGATCAACCCGTGAATGGTGCCGCGCTTCACACTCAGATCCACTTGATTGAGCGCTTTCAGGCCGTCGAACTGCATGAGCAACTGGCGCACGTTGAGCAGTTCGTCGGGACCGCCCGCCGCCGCTGTCAGGACCGGGTCGCGCTCGCCGTCGACCGACTCGTCGATTTGCGTGGCCGAGACGGTCAACGTGCGACGGCGATGCAGAATGCGCGAGCGCACGAAGCCGATGATGCCGTCCGGCAGGTAGTACACGACAAATAGAATCATCAGCCCGAAGATCGTCAGGCGCCAGTCGGTGATGCTGTCGCGCCACCAGGTTACGCCGGCCAGGGCCGCCGTCCCCACGATCGGCACCGCCGCCTTGGCGAGCGAGGTGCGCCCGCGGGCGATGGCGGTCACCGCCACGACGGCGGTCACCGCGGCGATGGCTGTCGCGACGATTCGGAAGGTGCCGATGTCGTCGAGCAATTGCGGCAACAAGACGACGATCGCCGCGCCTAACAACGCGCCGCTGCGCGTCTTGCGCCCGCCCATGATGACGGCGAGCAGGAACAGGATCGTCAGCTCGAAGTTATACGTGTTCGGCGAGATGTACTGCTCCGAGTAGGCGTACAGACTGCCCGCCAGGCCGGCGAATCCGGCGCTGATCACGAACGCATACACCTTGTAGCGATACACCGACACGCCCATGCAGTCCGACGCCACCGGTGAATCCCGCAACGCCTCGAAGGCCCGCCCGAGATGCGACTTGAGAATCCGGTGCGCCACGAGCATGCTCGCCAGCAGCAACGCGGCCACCAGCCAGTAGTACTCGGTCTCATTGATCGGATGCCCCCCGACGAGTGGCTTCGTGAGCGTGATGCCCATGGGCCCGTCGGTCAGGAAATCCATCTCGTTGATGAGAATCTGGATGATGGTGCCGAACGCGAGCGTCACCATCGCCAGATACGGGCCGATGACCCGTAGCGCGGGCAAAGCGAGCACGGCGCCGAACGCGGCCGTAATCAGGATCGAGGCCGGAAGCGCGAGCCAGAGCGTGAGTCCGAGCTTGGTGAAGAACACCCCCGCCACGTAGGCGCCGATGCCGAACAGGCCCGCATGGCCCAGCGACACCTGCCCGGTGTAACCCACGACGATATCCAGCCCGAACAGCAGGATCGCGTAGATCATGATCGTCTCGATCATGTGGATGTAATAAGGATTGCCGATGGCCATCGGAAAACCGAACAGCGCAACGATGCCCACGATGGCAGCCAGCGTCGTGGTCACGCGCAGGCCGCCGAGATCGCGGGCCCCGCGTGCGGTGGAGGTCTGAGCGGTCATGGTTACACCTTCTTGATGGCGGTCTTGCCGAACAGGCCCGCCGGCTTCACGGCCAGCACGAGCAGCAGCAGTACGAGACCCGGCACGTCTTTGTAGCCGGTCGAAATGTAGAACGCGGTCGTCGTCTCCGCGATGCCGAGAATCACGCCACCCACGAGCATGCCCATCCCGCTCGACAGCCCGCCGATGATCGCCACGGCGAACGCCTTGAGCCCGAGCACCGCGCCCATCGTGGCGCCGGTGAGCGTGAGCGGGGCGACGAGCACGCCCGCAAACGCGGCCGCCATGGACGACAGCGCATACGAGAACGTGATGACCAGACTGGTGTTGATGCCCATGAGACCGGCGGCGTCGCGGTCGTTGGACGTGGCCACCACCGCCTTGCCATAAATCGAGCGCCGGTTGAAGAACTCGACGGCGGCCATCATGAGCAGCGCGCCGACCACGACGAGCAGCTCCATCGGCAACACGTTTGCGCCGAACAGGTGGATGGGCGACTCTGGCAGCGGCGAAGGAAACTTGAGATCGTCGCGTCCCCAAACGTTTTCCGCGACGTTACGAAAGATGATGCCCAACGCGATCGTCGACATGATCCAGCCGAACTCCGACTTGATCCGCAAGGCAGGCTTCACGCCGATGCGCTCGACCAGCGCCCCTTGCACGAGACCGAACAGGCAGACGATGGGGATCATCAGCCAGTAATTCAGACCCAGGGTATCGACCAGTGTCAGGCCGACCAGTGCGCCGAGCATCAGCGATTCGCCCTGGCCGAAGTTCAGCGTGCCGGACGTCGCGAACGTCAGTTGGTAACCGAAGGCGATCACGGCGTAGATCATCCCCAGCGCGATACCGCTGTAGATGAGTTGAATCAGGATGGTCATGCGGTCCTCTCTCGCGAGTGCGAGCCTACGAGCGATGCACGGGAGGTATTCGAGACGTGTGCCATGCGCCGGTCCCGAGTGCCGGTGCATGGCCCGGTTGAACAGACGGCGCGCGCGCTGCCCCCGGACACCCCGTTGCCAGGGGCCCGGATCGCAAGCAACGCGCGCCGTTGTTCATCCGTCATGGCTGCAGAGCGCAACCGAAATGCAAGGCGGTGGGAGGGCGAGTTACTTCGCAGCCTTCTCGCGGACCTTGCTGCCCGCCTTCAGATCGCTGTCGTAGGCATACACGACACGGCCGCCCTTCACTTCGCCCATCACCGGAATATTGGCGGTGATGGCGTCGTGATCGTCATGCGTGAACGGGTGATCGTAGGTCGTGACCACGCCGTCGACCGGTGCCTTCAGATCTTCGAGCGCTGCACGTACCTTCGGGCCATCGGTGCTGCCGGCCTGCTTGATGGCCGCAGCCAGCAAGTAGATCGAGTCGTAGCCCTGCGCCGCCGACACCGCCGAGTCAATGCGATTGTTCTTCGGCTTGAACATGGCCAGGTACGCGTCGATGAAGGCCTTGCGCTTCGGCGTGTTGGGTTCCTGAATGAACGTTTGCGGCATGCGGGCACCTTCGCCGTTCGCCCCCGAGTTGTCGATGTAGTTCGACATCGCGAGCGTCCAGCTACCGACCAGCGGCAGCTTCCAGCCGAGCTTGGCCATGCCATTGGCGATCTGCGCCAGTTCCGGGCCAATGCCGTACGTGAGGATGACGTCAGCGCCGGCCTGCTTGGCCTTGAGCAACTGGGCCGTCATGTCGACGTCCTTGATGTTGAACTTCTCTTCGGCCACCGGCTTGATGCCCTTGGCGGCGAGCGCCTTTTCCAGATCCTCGCGGCCAAGCTGGCCGTAGTTGGTCGAGTCCGCGAGAATCGCCGGCTTCTTGAAGCCACGGCGCGTAATCGCCTCTTCCACGATCATCGGCGCCTGGATGCTGTCCTTGGCCGAGTTGCGGAAGACATAGTTATCGGCGTACTGAGGCGGTTTGAATTGCTGGGTGATGACCGTACCCGTCGCCACGTTGTTGAACACCGGAATCTTGGCGTCTTGATAGAAACGCTGCGAGGCAAGCGCCACGCCGGTATTGATGAAGCCGACGGTCGCGACCACCTTTTCCTTGTTGATCAGTTCCTGCGCGACCTGCACGCCGCGCTCGTTCTTCGCTTCTTCGTCGCGCTCGACCAGCACGATCTGGCGGCCCAGCACGCCACCCGACTTGTTGATTTCCGATGCGGCGAGACGCACGCCGTCGCGCATGGAAACGCCCATCGACGACGAGCCGCCGGTGAACGGGCCGGATACGCCAATCTTGATCGGATCGGCCGCCACAGCCATCGAGGCGGACAGGGCAAATGCCACGGCGCCAGCCATGACCTTGAATCGGAATTGCATAAGGGTCTCCTTCGGTGCGATGCGTTTCGATATGACGCTTTTCTGCTGCGATTTCCTGATGTCGCAGGCCCTGCCGTAGAATGCGCGACGCGCGAGTCGACTTCCCCCCGCCGCATCCCCCCGATGTTGTAATTCGTGTCAGGGCGATGCCGTACCGCACGCGTTGAACGACCAAGCTAGCGCGCCGATTATGTGTTCGCTGAGTTTTGCCCGCAAAGGCGGGAATACCCCTACGCTCGCGAGGGTATACGCGCTGCTATCGCCGATTGGCGCGGGTTTCCAAGGGGTTTGACGGCACGCGCCACGGGTGGCGCGTGTCTTGAGATCGGCACGGAGTGCCAAAGAGTTCGACTCGGAGGGCGGGTCGTAAGGCAGGTGTAAGGGATGGCGATTACTCGCCCGGTGCAATCACTTCGCGCGCGCCGTTTCGCCCCATCGGGCTGACGAGTCCAGCCGTTTCCATCTGCTCGATGAGACGGGCGGCGCGGTTGTAGCCGATACGCAATTGCCGCTGCACCGCGGAGATCGAGGCGCGACGGGAATTCAGCACGAATGCCGCCGCGTCGTCGTAGAGCGGATCGGCCTCGGCATCGCCCGACGATTCGCCGAACAGATCGGCGGAAGCGGCCTCGCTCGGGTCGCCCGCGAGGATCGCTTCATCGTAGTCCGGTTCGCCATATTGCTGCCAGTGCTGGACGACGCGATGCACCTCGTCGTCGGCAACGAACGCCCCATGCACACGTTGCGGATACCCCGTGCCCGGCGGCAGGAACAGCATGTCGCCCTGCCCCAGCAACGATTCCGCGCCCATCTGGTCGAGAATCGTGCGCGAATCGATCTTCGACGACACCTGAAAGGCCACCCGCGTCGGGATGTTCGCCTTGATGAGGCCGGTAATGACGTCAACCGAAGGCCGCTGCGTCGCGAGAATCAGGTGAATGCCCGCCGCGCGCGCTTTCTGCGCCAGCCGTGCGATCAGTTCTTCGATCTTCTTGCCCGCCACCATCATGAGATCCGCCAACTCGTCGATGACCACGACGATGAATGGCAGACGGTCCAGCGGCTCCGGTGCGTCCGGGGTGAGCGAGAACGGGTTGCGCACCTTGTCGCCCGCCGCGCGTGCGGCATCGATCTTCTCGTTGTATCCGGCCAGATTGCGCACGCCAAGCGCGGACATCAGCCGGTAACGCTTTTCCATCTCGCCCACGCACCAGTTCAGGGCATGCGCCGCCTGCTTCATGTCGGTCACGACCGGAGCGAGCAAATGCGGAATGCCACCGTAGACGGATAGCTCCAACATCTTCGGATCGATCATGATGAGGCGCACGTCGTCCGGGGTTGCCTTGTAGAGCAACGACAGGATCATCGCGTTGACGGCCACCGACTTGCCCGAGCCGGTCGTGCCCGCCACCAGCAGGTGCGGTGCACGCGCCAGATCGGCCACGACGGGCTCACCCGTGATGTCCTTGCCCATGGCGAGCGCAAGGTGCGAGCGATGGGTGTCGAACACGGGGGCGGTCAGGATTTCAGACAGGCGAATCATTTGCCGCTGCGCGTTGGGCAGTTCCAGTCCCATGCAGGTCTTGCCGGGAATCGTCTCGACCACGCGGATCGACGTCACGCCCAGCGCTCGCGCCAGATCCCGTACGAGTCCGACGACCTGCGCCCCGCGCACCCCCACCGCCGGCTCGACTTCGAAACGCGTGATGACCGGGCCGGCCGACGCGCCCACCACCGTGACCGGCACCTTGAATTCGGCCAGACGCTGCTCGATCAACTGGCTCACGGCCGCGAGCGCTTCGTCCGAAACGACATTGGCGACATCCAGCGACGTCACAGGCGACAGCAGGTCGAGCGACGGCAAGTCGTAATCGATGACGACGCGGGGCGGCGCAAGTTCGTAGGGGGTGTTCCCCGAGAAGCTGGCGGCGCGCGGCTCAGCCGTCGTCGCCATGCCGAACGGCGGTGACGCGGCGAACGCCGGAATGGCAGGCACGGCGGCCGCGGGCGACGGCATGGTGGGCGTCGATGACGAGATGGCGTCGTCGTGCGTCAACGGTGCGTAGGCCGGATGGCCGGGATGGGGAGACGCTTCAGCGCGTGCCCAGGTGCCGTCGGCACGCAAGACATAATGCGGCTTCGACGCTAACGCTTCGGCCTCCAGCGCGTCGGGTACGTCTACGGATGCAGCGTCCTCTGCCCGGTAGCCCGGTTCGTCGCGCGTGGCGTTGTGTGACACATCGAAAGGTACGTCGATCGGCACGTCCTTCGGCACATCGAAAGCTTCGACGCTGGCCAACACATCCGCAAAGACGAACGGACGATGTGGCGTCGAAGCCGCAGGGGCAGAAGGCGAATCGGGTGCGAACGGCGCCGCAGCGGTCATGTCGACGCGCCCGGCGGCCGGTGGCGATGGGTCGGACGCGGCCGACACCGGCATGGCTTTCGCAATGGCGACGGGTTCGATAACGTTCGCCACTTCCATGCTCAAGCGTTCCTCGTCTACCGCGACGCTTTCCCGGCGATCGACGGTGGTCGCCGGATACGCCGATGCCAACGCGGGTGCATCAGTTGCCTGCGCCGTGTCGGATGCTGTCCATTGACGCAAGTCGCGAAGCAACGCTTGCGCCTCGTCGCGCAGCACGGCCAAGGCCTGCACGCGCGCCTGTTCGGCGGCACGCGCGGCCGCTTGTTGGGCCAGCACCTCCGAGGTGGGGGCAGGCGGCAAGGCTTCGAAGACGGGTGCGTCAACGTCCTTCGCCGACAAATCGACGGGCGAAAATGCGGAGACGGCCGCGCAAAGCGGTGAGGCGGCATCGGTCGCGGACCAGGACGCGGCCCCCCGCATCGCAGGCGCCGCCGGGCGAGGCGCGACAGCGCCCGACGCCGCAACGTTGGCCGACGTGTCGACGATCGCCGGCATCCCGGCATCCGCCGGGGACGACGGGACAGGCGGCGCCCCCCGTGGCGGCATTTCTTCAAGCCCGAGCTGCGGCTTGCGGAACGGGCTATGCACGATCGTGCCGCGCAGATGGGCGGGCGCGACGCCCACGGGGCGGCGATATCCCGTCGCCCCAGAAATCGACGTCGAATTCAGCGGATCGGCGGGCATCGGCGGCTTCGCGGGCATGCCTGCCTTGGTTGCCGTGAGCGGCGCAGCAACACTAGAGGGAGCGGTCGACGCAACCGATGTCGCGGTCCTGACCGAAGCCGCAGATAAGGAAGCCCCGCTCGCCCTCGTGGTCGCTGCGGAGGCGACGGTGGCAGCCACGGCGGTCCCTGCACGTCCCACCGAGGCGCCCTTGCCTGTCGGACGAAGTCGCGCGCCATTCGCAAACGACGGCTCGGTGCGCGGCGCACCCGGCACCCTCAACGGCGGCGGTCGCATGGCGTCGAGCCGCGCGCGCTCCTCGTCGGACAACTTCCAGCGCGGCTGTGCCGCCAGACCACGGCGGCGCGGCACCGGGTCTTCCCTCAGGCTACCGACATCGTGATGCCCTTGTCCGAGCGTGGGCGTGAAACGCTCACCACGCTCACCACGCTCACTCGTGTCGAACGACATGTGCGAGAGACCCCGCGCCGGCTCGCGGGCGGCGCCATCGAAACGCGATTCGTAGCCGGGCGCCTCGATATCGTCGTCGGACGATTTGCCGCGCGCGAACATGCCCCACCAAGTGGTGCCGAAGACCAGCGGAAGGGAAAAGAGCAGGACGAAGCTGGCCACGCCCATCGCGAGCGTACCGCCCAACGCGACATGCAAGCCGTGAGACAGGGATTGGCCGACGCTGCCACCCGCGGTGTTGCCCTCCCCGCCCGTCAGCGCGGCGAGCGTGGCACTCGATCCGATCGCGAGCGGTATACCGAGCAGCATGCGCAGCGTGCCGGGGCCGAAGATTCGTATCTCACCGCCAAGCAGACCCCGCACGCCAGGCCAGCACAACGCCAGCAACCAAAACGTCGACAGTCCGAACCAGCCAAACCCCATAATCGCTCGTGCTTCAGGAAAACCCGGAGTGCGATTGTAGCAGGTAGACCACCGTGCGGAGGCCCTCTCGGCAAGGACTTTCGCGCATCGGCTGACGTGGGTGCCGCGCGTGGCAGACGTTACGGCCGACCGTGCGTGCCGGTCGAGCGCCACGTCGGCATGCTGCCGAGACCGGCGCTCTCGCCGCTCGCGTCCGGTACGACCAGACTCAGGTTCCGGCGACGCAGCGCGCGCCAGTCGACTTTGGCGAAGATGTCGTCCCCCAGCGCGCTCGCTTGTGACAGGTTCTCGACGCGCACACCGCGTGCGCGCAAGACCGCCGACGCGTGGCGGAACGACGGCTCGATCAGGCTGGAGAACTCCACGTCCAACCGCGTCGGCGCACGCGTTTGCAGGGTCTCGTAGAACCGTGGCGTCTGCGCGGCGTCGCGCAAGTCGACCCCATGCAGATACACCTCGGTGAAGCCCAGCCACGTCGCCACCTGGAGTGCAAAATACGCGACGGTGCCACCGTGGAAGAAGCCATGGTCGAGATCGAAGCTGTACCCGAGGCGGCCCTGCTCGCCCTGGAACGCCGCGCTTGCCGCGACCTGCGGGTTCGCGCGCAGCGCTTCGGGCGTCCTGGCCGCCTCCATCCCGCGCTTGAAAATATCGTCTACAAGATAGAAGCGGCACCCGAACGCCGACGCCGGGAACGTGTCCAGCAGACGGGCGAGCACGACCGGCGTGACGAACAACACCAGATCGCGCGCCACGACGCGGCGCGCCAGATCCGGACGCTGACGCACGAAACCGGCGTCGAGAATGCAGTAGAAATTGAATTTGACCGGCGCGTGGTCGGTCAGCGCGATGGCCCCATTCACGCCCATGACGTGATGCATCGGCAGCGCTTCATAATCGATATCGGCAACCGATGGGCCGCTGGCGATGATGTGGCACGGCAAGCGGCGCAGGCGCTGCAATTCGGCGCGCCGAACGAGTGGCACCCGGCGCGAGCGCCACGTAAAGCGCTCGATGGCTCCCATGGCATCGCGCTCGATGCGCGCGTGCGGCCAGAGGCGTTCGTTGTGCCGCCACTTCGCTGTATGGCTGTAGCGGTAGACGAGTTTGAGAAGCGTCGAGATCATTGTCGTTGTTCTGGCTAGGTCCTACGGTTGCGCCGCGCGCATCTCGTGAATGTGCGCGTTCCTAACCCCGTTGCATATCGCGTGCCTGTCATTTGCCGGACGCCGATGCGCCGCATTGCATTCCGCGTCATGCCCCACCCACGGATACGGCTCACCGGCGCATGGAGGATGCGCTCCACCACGTCGATGCGTTGATTCTGCCACCCGGCCTTTACCGGGGACAAGATTTATTCCAATTGGAATTCTTACTTCGGGTTACGTTTTGATGACGCCCCGAAAAAAATGACTTGACGCGGAAACGCCCGATTCATGGGGGTTTCCGGCATATTGGGCACTGCGGATCGAGTGCCGGGCGGGAATCGCGCGGGCAATACAGTATTGCGAAAAATACGGATAATTCGCACGACAAATCGTCGACTGATGCGACTTTTATCGGCTAACGGACGCACCTCGCCGACGGACTGTCGAAGCGTCGCGTCGGGAGAATCGAATCAGTGCAATGCCGAGTTGCTGCGATGACGCGGGTAGAACGCATCCCCCAACTCGAGCAGCAAAGATGCCAGTTGGGGATCGCGAACGAAACTGACGGCCGAGTCGGCGGCCAGGATAGCCTCGGGCGTTTGCGGGCGCGCAATCAGAAAGCCCTGAACATAGTCGACCCCCAGTTCCGACAAGGCTTCGAGCGTTGCGGTGTCTTCCACCCACTCCGCGACGCTGCGAATTCCGAGATTCTTCGCCAGCGCCACAATCGCTTCGACGATCGCCAGATTGGCCGGATGCGCCGCCATGCTTTTCACGAACGCGCCGTCGATCTTGATGGCGTCGACCGCCAGATCCTTCAGGTATGAGAAAGAACTGAAGCCCGCACCGAAGTCGTCCAGCGCGATGCGTCCGCCCAGTTGGTGAATCCGATCGACAAAGCGACGCGTATTGTCGAGATCGTGCAGCGCCACGGTTTCCGTGATCTCGATGCACAGCAACCCGACGGCACGCTCATGGGCCGCCAGCGTGGCGAAGATGTCCCGAATGAAATGTTCGTCGTTGAGCGACGCCCCCGACAGATTGACACACACAAACCGTGTTTTTGCGAGACGGTCGCGGTTCAGGTCGATCCAGGCGAGCGTGTTCGTCAGTACCCATTTATCGATCATGCCGATGCTGCCGTTCTCCTCGGCCGCGCTGATGACACGCGAGGCCGGTACGATGTTGCCGTCGGAATCGCGCATGCGCAGCAACACCTCGAAGTTGAGCGACTCGCCGGGCGACGCCATCTCCATGATCGGCTGCATTTCGAGAAACAGCGTGTTGGGCGTGAGTCCGGCGTCGAGCGCATCGATCAACCGCAATTCGGCGAGGCGCTCACGGAATGCCGCCGCCCCGCGCTCATAGACCACCAACTCCCGGCGACTCTTCTTGGCCTCGCGACAGGCGCGGTCGGCCGATGAAATCGCGTCGGGCACCCGCATATCGGCGGTCAGCTCGATGACCCCGGCCGACGCGCGCACCTGAAACGCGCGCTCCCCAATCTGATAAGGCTCGCCGCAAATCGCGTCGACCAGACGGCGCGCCACGGCGGCCGCCTCCTTGATCGTCGCATCGCGAAACACCACGATGAACTCGTCGCCGCCGGTGCGCCCCACGCTCTGATCCGTCGACAAGCGTGCTCGCATCCGATCGCATGCCTGGCGCAACACCTCGTCGCCCGCCGCATGGCCGAAGAGATCGTTGACTAGCTTGAACCGATCCAGATCCAGATAGGCCAATGCCGCCGGCCGGGCGTCGGATAAGGTACGGATGGCCTCGGCCAGCGCCTTTTCGATGCCGCGCCGGTTCGAGACGCCGGTGAGCGGGTCGTTCTCCGCCAGATAGCGCAATTGCTCCATCGTGCGAGCCCGTTCGGTGATGTCCTGCAACGAGCCTTCGATTCGTCCTGCGGAGAAAATAGCCTTGACGAGATAGCGGCTGGTGCGGCCGTCGTCGCGGGGCAGCGAGAGAATTTCGAGTTCCGATTCCTCGCTGTGCTGCGCGACGTCGAGCAGCATGCGCCAGGTGCTCTGGCCGAAGTACTGGTCCCAGCGGAACGTTCGCCCTTCGGTATTGGGAATGCCCAGCATGGTGTGCAACGCCGCGTTGCCACGAACGAAAACACCCTGATCGTCGAGGGTGAACAAGCCGACAGGCGTCACGTCGTAGGCGTTGCGCAGTTCGGTCTGGGCTTCGAGCTTGCCCTGGTGCTCGGCCCGCATCTGCTCGGCAATGGCCAGCGCCGCCATGAGGCTCGAGAACAGCGCCGCGGTCACGCTGTTGAACGCCGTCGCCAACGCGCGCGCATTGAACGCGGCGGCGATCACTTCGGAAAACGTGGCAAACAGGACGATGGACAGCGACGCGCTGTACCACATCGCGACCCGCGAGCGCGTCAGCACGAGAATGCGGGTCAGCAGCACCAGGACGATGGCGATGCCCAGGGCAGCCACAACCCACAGCACGGGGATGAAATGCGCATACGGCAATGCGATGGCCGCGCAGCAGAGCACCACGCCGGCCCATTGCAGCACCATCACCATCCACCGCCAGCCGATGCGGCGCAACTCCCGCTTGAAGAGCTGCGTGAACAGTGAATACGTCAGCACGTAGTAGATGGCGAATGTCGCCTTGCGCACCAGGGCGTCAAGGTCGGTCGGAATGGCGCGTTCCAGCCATTGCGTGTCGGCCCCGAGCGAGTTCGCCGCGAGCCGCAAGTTGCCGATCAGCCACGCCGCGAACAGGACGTAGAGCCATTCCTTGTTGATGATGGCGGTGACGAGCACGAATGCCGAAAGCGTCAACAGACCGCCTTCGAGCAAGCCGTTGCTGCGATGGAACTCGCGTTCGGAGACATTCAGTTCGGACGCCGGCCAGGCGACCAGCGTGAGATGCGCCGGCCCGGAGAATGTGCCCTCGCACAGGAGCGTTACCGGCGCGACGAGTTGCCCGAGATCGATCGCAAAGCCCGCTTTCGACATTCGGATCGCCCCGCGCACGGCGCTGCGGTCCGCGCGTCCGATGGCCGGGGCGTCGGGGTTGCGCCAGCAGATCAGCGTTTGCGCGTGGCGCGAGGGAAATTCGATGACCGTATGTTGGGCAGCGCCCACGGGCGGCACGGTGACCCGGAACCACACCGGCGCCTCGGACAGATGCGTGCTGAACTGCCGAACGGCGGGCGCGCGCTCAAGGACGCCCTGCACCATCGGCGGGCCGAAAGTCGCGGGTACATCGCCTTTCGCCTGAAAGGTCAACGATGTTTCACCCCGCACGGCGTACTGGCTCTCCTGGAACATCAGCACCAGGCCCGAGAGCAGCATGATGGCGGCGGGAACGGCGTACAGCGAAATCGTACGAAAAAGCTCGTCGAGCCGCGCGCTCACGCGCCAACGGCGCCGCGAACCGGAGCGTTCCGCCCACTCGTCGGCGAAATCGGTCGAATTGCGGCTGTAATCGTCACGCTCGTTGCCGAGTTCCCCCGCCATAGAAATCTTAAGCCCTTATCTTATTGGTCGCCCCCGCGAGCTTCGCCGGGCAAGGCGTACCCCTCGGCACGCCCTGCCGGCCGGGCCGGCCCTGGCCCGTGCGACCCCGATGCAGGTCGACACGGGCAGGTCTCTTTTGCCCGCCTTGCGCGTTATCGCCATCGCCCAAAAGACCGAATGCGGCAGGCGACGGGATAACGTTAGTTCGAATAACGGCATTACACCGACAAGCTGAAGCCTGATGCACCGCATCGTACCGCGTCGCCACCAAAAGATAAATCCCGCAAATGCGCGCCAACACTGGCTTCGCCTGATGACGCCCGCACAACGTCCTGCATTCCGGGCACCCCCAGCCGCAGGTCGGGATGATGGGTGAGGCACATATAGGCGAACAAAGGATGCTCCGCCGCCTGCCAACGCGTGCGTGCCTGCGCCACGTCCAGCGCCAGCACGCGGTGTCCGATGCCGCCGACGTGTGCCATCGGGATCAGGGCTTGCGACGGGAACACGTCGATAAACATCAGGGCTTCATACTGCCGATGCAGCGGCGGACGCGCCGTAATCACCATCCAGTCGACCCCGGACAGCAGGCAATACTGATAGAAGGCCTTGAACAGCGCCGTCTTGACGACACGTCCGGCCGGCCCGGCTACCACGCCCAGACGCGTCGCCTCGGCCAACGCGGCGCTGTCCAGCCACTGGGGCAACGGCGCCGAATCCTCCAGATGCAACGGCTGGTAACGGTTGGTCTGGATACGCATTGTGCCAAGGACCGCGCCGTCGAGCCGCGCGCGCGCCACGAGCACGATGGCCCCCGGCTCGCGGTCGCTGGGCTCCGGCTCGCTCAACGTGGCGGCCAGATCGGGAAGGTGGCGGCCGTAGGCGGCCTGACGCATGGCGACGGCGTCGCGCAACGCTGCGTCGTCGCTCGCGATGGTGACGATGAAGGGCAGACGCTCTTCTCGCATCGTATCGAGATCGGCCGCCGGGGCGCGCACCGCAGCCGGCAACGACGTGGGACGGCGCTGACCGGACGACAGGTCGGTCGGGGTGATGGACAGGACATCCGAGGCTTGGGCGAGGTCAAACATGATTGATACTCCTTAAGGTCAATAGAGGATGAGTGCCATGCACAGGCGTGCTCGCCGATACATCGCACATATCCTTTCTTGATCCGCCAAGGCGAAGTGTCAAGTGCTTATTTTTCTTGGCTTTTTCAGATTTTCACGGGCGGCGCAACAGCGTCTGTCCGGGGATTGTGCCCACCGCCCGCGAACCCTCGTCACACCGGGCGAAACCGGCCGACCACATTTCAGCGCCTTCGGCCGTCGAGTATGGGTGTCACCTATTTGCGACAGTTGCAGTCCGAAGAAAGTGTCTGGCAAAATGATAAACCTGTTTACTAATTGACCTTGCCGGGACTCCCCGAAGGCGACCCCGGCGCACCTTCCGATATGCCGAAAATCGATTGGTCTTCCCGTTTCGGCACGCTGGTACATGACGTCGCGCGCGTTCATTCGCGCCTGTTCGACCGGCGTGCCCGCGGCAACTTCGACCTCACGCGCGCGCAATGCCGCGTGCTGGTCATGTTGCATCGCTATGGGGTCCAGACACAGGCCGAATTGGCCGAACGCATGGAGTTGACGCCGATGGCGCTGGTGAGACTGCTGGACCGGCTCAGGGACAAGGGACTCGTGCGGCGCGAACGGGATCCGAACGACAAACGCGCGCACCTGCTCTATCTGACGGAGGCCTCGGAGGCCAAGATCGACATGATCGTCGCATTCGCCAACGCGACCGAACGCGAAGCGCTGGCCGACCTCACCCCGGCTGAACGGACCGAACTGTCGCGCTTACTGGGCAAGGTGCTGACGAACCTGACGCGCGCCGAAGCCGAATGCCCGTCACCGGCGCGTCGCGATAACCCTCACGATCCAGTAAAAGAATGACCGTGGCATCCCCCCAAACAGCTGACGATCCGGGCAAGCATCGCGCGCTCGTCAGCCTGTCCGTCATGCTCGCGACGGTGTTGCAGACACTCGACAGCACCATCGCCAACGTGGCACTCCCCCACATGCAGGGCAGTCTTTCCGCCTCGCAGGACTCCATCACCTGGGTATTGACGTCCTATATCGTGGCGGCCGCCATCGCCACGCCGCTCACCGGCACGCTCTGCGCGCGCTTCGGTCGCCGGCGCGTCTTCCTGTGGTCCGTCGCCGGCTTCACGATCGCCTCGGCCTTGTGCGGCATGGCGCATTCGCTCACGGAAATCGTGGCCGCACGGCTGTTCCAGGGGATTTGCGGCGCGGCGCTCGTGCCGCTGTCGCAGGCGACCATGCTCGACATCAACCCGCCGCACAAGCACGGCTCGGCGATGGCGGTGTTCGGCATGGGCGTGATGGTCGGGCCAATTCTCGGCCCGTCACTCGGCGGCTGGCTTACCGACAGCTACAACTGGCGCTGGGTGTTCTACATCAACCTGCCCATCGGGTTGATCGCGTTCCTCGGTATTGCCGCTTATCTCAGAGAGCCGCCGGAGCAGAAGGCCGGGAAATTCGATGTGCTCGGTTTCGTCACCCTCAGTCTGGCCATCGGCCTGCTGCAACTGCTGCTCGATCGCGGGGAACAGCAGGATTGGCTGAACGCCACCGAGATCTGGCTGGAGATGCTCGGCGCCATCATCTGCTTTGCGTACTTCGTCGTCCACACGTGGACGGCCGGCGAGCATTCGTTCTTCGACCGCGCGTTGCTGCGTGACCGAAACTTCAACACGGGCGTCGTCTACATCTTCGTCGTCGGCATCATTCTTTACGCCACGCGCGCCCTGCTCCCGCCGATGCTGCAAAGTCTGTTCGGCTACCCTGCGATTCTCACCGGGCTGGTGACGGCGCCCTCCGGCGCGGGGACCATGGCCGCCATGCTGATCGTCGGACGCCTGGTCGGCAAGGTCGACGTTCGCTACCTGCTGGGTTTCGGCTTCGCACTGACCGCCTATTCGCTGTATCTGATGGCCGGTTACTCGCTCACGCTGCGGCCGTCGGACATCATCTGGCCGGGGGTCATTCAGGGTTTCGGTCTCGGCTTCGTCTTCGTGCCGCTCACCACGGTCACGTTTGCCACGCTCGCCGGCACGCTACGCGCGGACGGCGCCGCCATCTACAGCCTGTCGCGCAACATCGGCAGCAGTATCGGTATCTCGGTCGTGCAGACGCTGCTCACCCAGAACACGCAGGTCAACCATGCGGTGCTCTCGGAGCGCATTACGCCGTTTACACAAGGCGTGGAAGCTTACGTGCAGACGTACGGTGCGGCGGCGATGGCCGCCCTGAATGCGGAAGTCACGCGACAGGCGGCGATGATCGCTTACCTGGACGACTTCCGGCTCATGATGGCACTCACGATCGCCGTCATGCCGCTGCTGCTCTTCATTCGGCTGAAAAAACGCGCCCCCGGCGAGATCGACAAGCACGACGAGATCGTGCACGTGGCGGCCGACTGACGCGGCGTCAGCTCTCCTGGCGCCGCCGCGCCGACAACGCACCAGCCGTCTGGATCACGAGGTCGGCGAAGCGCCGTTCATCGCGTTCGGCGTTCCACCGCACGCGCGGCACGGCAATGTTGATCGCCCCGATGGCCCGGCCGTCCTGGTTCACCACGGCCGCAGCCGTCGAAATGTCGCCCATGAAGAATTCGTCTTCCGTGTGCGCATATCCCTGCTTGCGAATGCGCGCGAGCCGTTCCTTGATCTTGCGCGGCTGCGCCACGGTCGCCGGCGTGAACTGCACGAGATTCGTGCGCGCAAGAATGTCGTCGACCTCGGCATCGTCGAGCGTAGCCAGCAACGCCAGCCCGGGTGCCGTGCAATAGGCCGGCAGGCGCGAGCCGACGATGACGTTCGCATTGAACACGCTGCGGCTCACAATACGCAGCACGAACACAATGTCCGTGTCGAGCCGCACCGTCAGGTTCGTCGCCTCCTCGGTTTCCGCCGCGAGTTGCTGAAGATACGGAGCGGCGCGGCTCACGAGTTCGTTCGAGACGAGGTAGTGATAGGTGAAGTCCAGCAGCTTCGGCGAGAGTTCGTACTTCTTGCTCTGCGCGTCCTTGAGCAGATAGCCCAACGCCGAGAGCGTGAAGGTGAAGCGCTGCGCCGCGCTGATGTCCAGCCCCGTGGCCGCGGCGATTTCCGAAAGCGACAGATGGCGCTTCGACCCGTCGAACGCCGTCAGCACCTTCATCGCCTTCTCCACGGACTGCACGTAAAGCGTGGATTCGGTCGATGGGGCGGGAGCAGCAGCTATCTCGCTGGCGGTTGCCGCTTTGGCGCGGGTGCGGGGTGTCTTGGTGGTGGCCACGATATCGAGGAAATGGGGCAGGCAGGGACGAATTATCTCATAAAAATAACAGTCTATCTTATACCGATAACGCCAGAATCACCGTCATCGTCGCCGCGCCGGTGACGACCGCGCTGCCCACACGGATTACGTTGCCTCCGTCACCTCCCACGCCTGCGAGGTATCGCGCGAGAGAAGATGCTTGCGAATGCGCTCCGAAGGCGTCGTTTCGAAACCTTCGGTGGCGCGATAGTAACGCGGGCGCTGGTAGCTGGCGAGTTTGTCGGCGGCCCATTGCGCGAGTACGGTCCAGTCCAGTGTCTGGCCGTCGCGGAACTGGACGTAAAGCATCACATCCTGCTCCCCGATGTCGCTTGCCACGCCGATGGCGGCACAGGCCACCACCGCCGGGTGTCGCGCAAACACACGCTCGATTTCCCAGGCCGACACGTTCTCGCCGCGCACCCGCATGCTGTCCGTGCGCCGGCCGATGAAGACCAGGCTGCCGTCGGGGCCACGCCGCGCACTGTCGCCCGTGAAAAGCTTGCCGTCGCGCAACGCCTTCGACGTGGCTTCCGGATTATCGAGATAGCCTGGCAGGAAGACGCCTTCCACGTCGCTCGACAGCACGATCTCACCGGGTTCGCCGTCGGGCACGGGCTGTCCCGCGTCGTCGAGCAACGCCAGCGTCAGCCACGGCAGGGTGTGGCCGATGGCACCCGGCACATCCGCGTCGTTGAGGGTGGCGAAGCTCGAGCACTCCGTCATCCCATAGCATTCGCGCAACGCGCATTGCAGCCGCTCTCGTGTGGCTTGCCAGGCGCTCGCCGACACGCCCGCGCCCCACGCCACGCGCAATGAGTTCTGCGCCGGCTGGGCCTCGCGCGGCAGTTGCATGAGGATGTCGAGGATGCCGCCGAGATAGTGCAGATGCGTGGCCTGCGCAGCGGCGCATTGCTGCCAGAAGCGGCTGGCCGAGAAACGCTCCACCACGTGCATCTCGACATCGGCGAGAAAGGGCAGCAGCAGCATCTGGGCACCGCCGATATGGCACAGCGGCTCCCACAGAAACAGCCGGTCGCCGTCGTGCGCGTCGGCCACGCGCAGCGCCGCCTCACTGGCGATGCGCATCATGCGGTGCGTGAACAGCACCCCCTTGGGCGCGCCGGTGGTGCCCGACGTGTAGATGATGCACAGCACCGACGCGGGCGTGAGCTCCGCCGCCGCCGGCGCGCTACCCATGTACGCCGCGGCCTGGGTCATGACGTCCGCGAGCCAGTGACGCACGACGCGTGTCCCGTGGTGCCCCGGCTGCTGTGCCGCGAGGGTGGCACCCGCGTCGAGCACGTCGGCGAAGGCCGGTTCGGCAATGAGCAGCGTCGGCTTGGCGTGGCCGAGCAGGTATTCGATACCGTCGCCCTTCAGGCGCGTGTTGACGGGCACCCACACCAGACCGGAAAGCATGAGCGCATAGATCAACGCCACCTGCGCCGCACTGTTGCCCAGCATCACCGCCACGCGGTCGCCCGGCACGAGGCCTTGCGCGGCAAGCCAGCCCTGCATGGCGCCCACGCGCGCGGCCATCTGGGCCCGGTCGATGGCTTCACCCTCGAACACGACGACCGGCTTGGCCGACGTGCCGTGGAGCCCTGCCAAGAGCAGCGGTACGACATCGAGCCGGTCGCCCTCGGCCCGCTGGGGAAAGTACTTCGTATAAGGATGCACGGAAGAAAACGTCTGCGCATTCACCGGCGCGACTCGGGCAACGTTGGACATGGACATACAGAGTTCCGCAGATATCAATAGCGCTTGCGTTTAAAGATCGACGACAGCCAGACGATGAACACCATCAGAAACACCAGCGAGGTCGCCACGGCAGCCAGCGTCGGCGTGACGGCCAACTGGATGTCGTCCCACATCTGCTTGGGTAGCGTGGTGTTGATGCCGCCAGACACGAAGATGGCGATGGTCAGGTCGTCGAACGACACGATGAAGGCGAACAGGAATGCCGATCCCAGGCTCGCCGCGAGCAACGGCAGCAACACGGTGCGCACGCGGGTAAAGGCCGATGCACCGAGCATCTTGGCGGCATCGTCGAGCCGCCAGTCGAAGCGCTTGAAGCTCGCCGAAAGCGTGACCACGACATAGGGAATCGCAAGCACCGTGTGGCCGATGACGAGACCGGCATTGGTGCCGGCGAGCCCCCAGCGCGCAAACAAATACAGCAAGCCGACGGCGACCACTATGCGCGGCACGATCAACGGTGCGATGAACATGGCGAACAGCGGCTTGCGCCACCGCGACGGCAGCCGCACGAGCGCCAGGCTGGCGCCGAAACCGAGGATGAGGGCAAGCGTCGCCGTGGCGAAGCCCACGCCGAGCGAGCGCAGCAACGCCGCCTGCCACACGCTCGACTCGATGAACGCCACAAACCATTTCACTGTGAAGAGTTGCGGGGGAAACGCCACGAACGACTGCTTGGTAAAGGCCAGCGGCACCACGAACGCAATTGGCAACACCAGGGCGAACACGACCGCCCCCGTGTACGCCTTGAGACCGAAGCCGCCCCCGGCCCGCGCGCGTCCGCCCGAGAGCGACACCTTGCCCGCGAGCCGCCCAATGGCGATGAGCATGGGCAACATGCGCCCACCGGTCCCCGCACGGCGTTCCGGCGCTTCGCCGGCGAGCGACGATAACCCCACGACGCGGTCGTACACGAAGAACACGACAATCGAGCACAGCAGCAGCACGCTCGAGAGCGCGCCGGCAAAGCGCAGGTCGAACAGATCGAGTACCGACGAGATGACGAGCTGCGCCACCATCGATTCGCGCGGCGAGCCAAGCAGTGCGGGCACGATAAAGAAGCCCAGGCTCGTGATGAAGACCAGCAACCCGGCCGCCGCCGCGCCCGCCCCGGACAGCGGCAGGAAAACGGTGAAGAAGCCCGTCGCGCGGTCGGCCCCGAGCGTTTGCGCCGCTTGCA
Organism: Pandoraea sp. XJJ-1; assembly: GCF_026802345.1. Classification (NCBI taxonomy): domain Bacteria; kingdom Pseudomonadati; phylum Pseudomonadota; class Betaproteobacteria; order Burkholderiales; family Burkholderiaceae; genus Pandoraea; species Pandoraea sp. XJJ-1. The sequence continues at coordinate 2,328,749 of NZ_CP113827.1, read as the reverse complement.
CCAGTTGCATGTTGATGCCGCGCATGATCGGCAACATCGTCATGACGGCGAGTGGCAGCATCGCGTGCACCATGCCGATCAGCACACCGGTGAGCGACGGCGCAAGCGTGCCCGCGCTATCGATCAGCCCGAGATGCGTGGCCACGACCGTGAGCAGGCCGGTCTTCGAGAGCAGCAGCATCCACGCATACGTCTTGACGAGATAACTGGTCCAGAACGGCAGCACGATCCATAGCAACCAGCGCTCACGCGAGCGCGCCGACAACCGCGCGAGCAGATACGCCACCGGATAACCGAGCAGGACAGAAAGCCCGGCGGTGAGAAACGCAATCCAGAACGTCGAAGCCAGCACTTTGATGTACACAGCCGAGTGCGTCATGCGGGCAAACTGAGCGACGGACAGCACGCCGTCGGCATCGTAGAGGCCGCCCTGCAGAATCTCGACGACCGGCACGATGAAGAACACCACGAGGAACAGCAACGCGGGCAAGGCCGGCAACCACCGGGCCACCTGTCGCGGCCAGGCAATACGAGGCCCCGCCTGAGGTAGGCGCTGAACAAGCCACATGACAAAAACTCCTGAAGCGGATGACGAGGGCGTTGACGAAATTTGCTCAGCGCGTGAGCAGCGTCGCACGGCCGTGATCCCACGCCAGTCCAACGCGCTCACCGACGCGCGGCGTCAGGTCGCGCGGGCAGCGCACGGTGAAGTCGGCCCCCTGCGCCCCATCGTTCCCGTGCCCCAGCGAGACAATGGCGCGCGTATCCGAGCCCACGAAAACGACCTGGCGAATCGTGCCGGCGAGCGCGCCGTCTTCGGGCGACGTCAGACGCGCCGCCTCCGGGCGCACCAGCAGACTGGCCTCTCCCGCCGCGGGCAAGTCGGGACTCGGGCCGATCGGCACCCAACGCTCGCCCACCCGTAGCGCAACACGGCCATCGTCCATGCGCTCGACCACGCCGTCGAGCAAATTGGAATGGCCGAGGAAATCCGCCGCGAAGCGCGTTGCCGGGCGGTCGTACAACTGTGTCGGCGTACCGATCTGCTCGATGCGCGCCTGATTCATTAGGCAAATGCGGTCGGACAGCGTGAGCGCCTCATCCTGATCGTGCGTGACGTAGATGAACGTCGCGCCCAACTCCTGGTGCAGACGCCGGATTTCCAGCTGCATGTGCTCGCGCAATTTCTTGTCGAGCGCGCCGAGCGGTTCGTCGAGCAAGATGATCGAGGGACGGAACGCGAAGCAACGGGCAAGCGCAATGCGCTGCTGCTGCCCACCCGACAACTCCGACGGCAGTCGCTGCGCGAACGCTTGCATCTTGACCATCGCGAGCGCGGCGTCGACGGCCGGCGCCAGTTCGGCGCGCGGCAGCTTGCGCATGCGCAAGCCGTACGCCACGTTGTCCCAGACCGTCATGTGCGGAAAGAGCGCGTAGCTCTGGAACACCATCCCGATGCCGCGCTTGCCGGGCGCTTCGTGCGTGGCGTCGCGCCCGTCGATGAGCAGTTGCCCGGCGCTCGGCTCGACCAGCCCCGAAATCATCTGCAACAGCGTGGTCTTGCCCGAACCTGACGGGCCGAGCAAGGTCAGAAATTCTCCCGCCGCGACCCGCAGGTCGGTCGGCAGGAGCGCGGGGGTCTCGCGATACGTCTTGGCAAGACCGATGGTTTCCAGTTTGGTACTCATAGTCGTCTCTTCCTGCTTCGCGGTGCTTGACGGCTTACGACAACAGCCATGCGTTGAAACGCTCGGTCGCCTTCGTACGGTTCTCGGCCCACCACTGCGGGCTTGGCAAACGCATGCCCTTCAAATTGGCCGGGGCCGTGGGCATCAACGGGGCGCGATCCTTCGGGATCGCGTCGAACGCCTTGAGGTTCGTCGGACCGTACGCAAGATCCTGGGTAATCAACGCCTGACGTGCCGGGTCGCCGCAGAACCGAACGAACTGCCGTGCGAATTCGGCGCGCGGCGTGCCCTTCGGAATGCCCCACCCTTCAATGGAATACAGCCCCTGGTTCCAGACGATCTTCACCGGCGCCTTGTTGTCGATGGCGGCCTGTGCGCGACCGTTCCACGTCGACATCATGTCGACGTCGCCGTTCTGGATCGCTTGCATGGCCTGCGCGCCAGACGTCCACCAAAGATCGATGTGCGGCTTGATCTTGTCGAGCGACTTGAAGGCGCGGTCGAGATCGAGCGGGTAGAGCTTGTCGATCGACACACCGTCGGCCATGAGCGCCTGCTCGAGCGTGTCGAGCGGGCTGCGGCGCAGCGAGCGGCGGCCCGGAAAGCGCTTTACGTCCCAGAAGTCCGCCCACGTCTGCGGCGCGTCTTTCGGGAATTTGTCGGTGCGGTAGGCCAGTACGGTCGAATACACGTCGACCCCCAGCCAGTCGGGCGTCACCGCCTCGGGCATGATGCCGGGGAAATCGGCGACCTTCATGCCGATGGGCTCGAGAAAGCCCTTCGACTCCAGATACGGAATGTCGGCGGAGAGCGTGAGCGTCGTCACATCCCACACGAAGTTCTTCGTCTGCACCATCGCGGCGAACTGCGCCACCGGCTGCGAATCGCGCGCCACGCTCACCACCTTGATGCCGGTGGCTTTCTCGAACGGATCGTAGAACGCGCGGCGGTACGCCGTCGTGTACGGGCCGCCCGGATCGGAGACGATCAATTGGCGTGCCTGGGCATACGCCGTGCGCGATGCGGCCAACGGCAAAGCACCTGCCAGCGCGGCGGTGCCGGCCATCTGCAGAAGGCGGCGACGGGACGGGTTTTGCGGGTCGTGCGAATGTGACATTAGAAACTCCGCTAGCGTGTGGACAGACGCGGTGCGCATGCCCTGTTATGGTTGCCGCCCGGCAATGCTGAGCCCAATGCCGAGCGGCGCGACGTGATTGAACAGTGGACGGAAGCGCTCAGGCCTTCGCTGTCTCGGCCTTGGCCGCGCGCTTGGCAAAGAACGCCGCCATCATGCGTGCCGGCTCGCCCGATTCATACGACTCGCGTTGAATGCGCATACCGGCGGCGATGGCATCCTGGAACGTCCCTTCGGTCATCTCGCGAAAGCGCTGCTTGTCCAGGCGCATGGCCACCGGCGGCTTTTCGGCCAGCTCGGAGGCGATCTCCAGGGCCTTCTCGAACACCTTCTCCTCCGGTACGAGGTGATGAATCAAGCCGAGGCGGTGGCACTCGTCAGCTTCCATCAGACGGCCGGTGAGCGTGAGTTCGATGGTGCGCGACAGGCCGAGCATGTGATTCATGATCCACGGGCCGGTCGTGCTGGCGATCCCGGCGTTGATCTCCGGCTGCCCCATGCGCACGCCTGGATGGCCGACGCGAATATCGCCAAGCAGCGACACCTGGAAGGCCGAACCCGCTGCCGTACCGTTCAGCGCCATGACAAGCGGTTTCTTCAGGCTGCGAATCACGTCGTAATAGTGCTCCCAGCCCTTGATCCATTCGATGGCGGTGTCACCGTCGAAATGCTTTGCCTCGGCCAGATCCTGCCCCGCGGAGAAGGCGCGCCCCGCCCCGGTCATGATCACGGCGGCCACGCTGTCGTCGGTATTGAACCGCTCGAGCGCATCGATGATCAGTTCGCGCATGGCGATGGTCCAGGCGTTGAGCGCCTGCGGGCGGTTCAACGTAATCACCGCGACACGACCGACCTGCGTGAAAAGAACTTCCTGCTCCGATTGCTTTGCTGTCTCGCTCATTTGAACTCCAAGGGCACGCCACGCGTGGCATCACGCGGGCATTGAGATGACGATCATGCGATGAACGCATTTCTCACTAAACAGTTATCTCAGTGCAATAACTGTTATCTGAGAGAAATATAGTTATTTCAAAAAGATGGCGCAAGTCGAATCGCTTCGGGGTTTACCTCAGGGGGTTGCACCTCGGGAGCGAGGGGCGAAAAAAAACGGGCAGCCCGTGAGGACTGCCCGTCTTGCTGGCGTTGGCGTTGGCGCCGATGCGCCGTGTCACTGGCTCAGCGAGACCCCTTTTGCTTGCGAATGCGTCGGATGGCCTGCAATTGCGCCACAGCTTCCGTCAGCTCCGCTTGCGCCTTGGCGTAATCGATATTGCTCGCCTGGGTTTCGAGCACCGCCTTGGCCTCCTCGCGCGCGCGCTCGGCGCGGGCTTCATCAAGACTCTCGGCGCGGATGGCGGTGTCGGCCAGAATCGTCACCCGATTCGGCTGAATCTCGACGAAACCGCCTGCGATGTAAAGAAACGTATCGGTGCCGTCACTCGCCTCGATCCTCACCGTGCCGGGACGCACGCCCGTGAGCAGCGGCGTGTGCCCGGGGAGCACACCCAATTCGCCCGCTGTGCCGGGCACCGCGATGAAACGGGCCTCGCCCGAAAATATCGCCCGCTCGGTGCTCACCACGTCGACCTTGAGTAATGCCATGCCTTTCACTTCTCCCTGCGATGCCGCGGACATCGCTTAAATCGATTCGCTGTTCACGTTGCGTTGCGTCGCGCCAAGATATGGGTTGCCACGCATGGGTATCGCTTTCCTCTGGGGATGATGTTTTACGGACGCATCAGGCGGGCTCATAAGGGGGCTGGGGGACGGAATGGCATGCCCGCCGTCGGCATGTGCTGAGGGAATGCCACACGTTGGCTGCGGATTCATGCTAACCGCATTGCGCTTGGCGAGGCAAGCTTGAGCGCAAGGCGCGCCAATGTGCCTGAAAGGCTGGGGGTGCAGGGCCGGCGCGGGTGCAATGCGCAGCGCGCGACGCGCGACTCGGCGCGCATAACGCATCGGATACCGATCAACTCGGCAGGGAATGCGGCATGCGCATTGCCCGTATCGCACCGGAAATGCATGGGTGTCCCGCGACGCGGCCGGTCGGCCGCGATGGGGCAGATGGAGCACAAGCACCCGATGGGGTTAGAAATGCAGCCCGAAATATTCAGGTGCGCCGGCGAAGAGTTGTGTGCTCGATGCAGGATTGGACAGCGCGCGATGCCAGACGGTTTGATACAGGCCCGTCAGCCCGGCGTGAGGTCCGGTGACCATGCCGTCGTCGGATCGCATCACCCCGGCATTCCCCAGCATGCCGCCGAGTGTGCCGCCGCTCACGACAATCGGATCCGACGCCCAGACGCCTGCATCCGTGAACACATCGTGCCACGGGGCCGGCGCGACACCGACGAGTGCCGGCGGCGGGGCGCCCGGCGGTGCGAATTCGGGCGCTCGGGCCGCACGCTTCATGCGTGCGGCCCGCGACAGCCGGACGCCATGCCGGGTGTGTGCGGCCGTGGTCTTCTTGCTTGCCGATGCTCCTGCATGTCGCAGGGTGCCCGACGGATTCGCGGCATGTGCCGATGCCGGTATCCAGAAGCAACACAGCCACGCCAGCGCTAGCATGGCGCCCATGAGGCGAAAGAGCGACTTCGTCATGACATCCTCGTCCACATCGTCTTCTGTCTGCGGTCAATCCCGCCTGTCCCGAGCGATTCACAGCAACTTTCGGACCACGATCCACAACCCATTGATTCTTAGACACTTCCATTTACGTGACATGCGCGCTGCCGCGGCGATACCCCCGAATTGTTTCATTTCAGAAACATCGGATGGCTACGCGTGACACGTCCGCGTGCGATCGGCGCCGGCGATGCGGCAATCGCCGACTCCGGCCTCGGACGGCTCTGAAATCGGGGTGCCCGCCGACGTCCCGAGCCGGTCTCTGGCACAATCGCTCATCGCCAGATGCCGTGCTCGTCGACACGCTGCGCGCACTTGCGCTGCCACGGTTCGACGCGCGGCACGACCAACAGGAGTCAGCAATGCCCCAGTTCGATGTGGACCTTTTCGTGATCGGTGCCGGTTCGGGCGGTGTGCGCGCAGCACGCGTCGCGGCGCAATACGGCGCCCGTGTGAAAGTCGCGGAGGAGTTTCGCGTCGGCGGCACCTGCGTCATTCGCGGTTGTGTGCCGAAGAAGTTGCTCGTCTATGCGAGCCGTTTCGCCGACGAGTTCGAAGATGCCGCCGGTTTCGGCTGGCAAGTGCCCTCCCCCACGTTCGACTGGAAAACGCTCATTGCACGCAAGGACAGCGAAATCGCGCGGCTCGAAGGCATCTATCGAGCCAACCTCGAACGCGCGGGCGCCGAACTCGTCGAGGCGCGGGCCGTGGTCGAAGGTCCGAACACGGTCGTGCTGCCCGCCACGGGCGAGCGCATCACGGCGCGGCACATCCTGATCGCCACCGGGGGAAAACCGGCGGACCAGCCGCACTTCATTGGCCGCGAACATGCGATTTCGTCGAACGAAGTGTTCCATCTTGAATCGCTGCCCGAGCGCATCACGATCATCGGCGGCGGCTACATCGCGCTGGAGTTCGCGGGCGTGTTTGCCGGACTCGGCTCGAAGGTCACACTCGTGCATCGCGGCCCGCACCTGCTGCGCGGCTTCGACGACGACGTTCGCACCTCGCTCGAAGCCGCGTACCGCGACCGCGGTATCGAAATCCTCCTCGAGCGCACGGTGGCACGCGTCGACAAAGCGCCAGGCCAATTGCGTGTGACGATGTCCGACGGCAGCGCGCACGACACCAATGTGTTGCTCAGCGCGGCAGGACGCGTGCCTTACACGCAAGGTCTCGGCCTGGCCGCGAGCGGTGTGGCGCTCAATGAAAAGGGCGCGGTGATCGTCGATGAGTTCTCGCGCACCAACGTGCCGTCGATCTTCGCCGTGGGCGACGTCACCGACCGCGTCAACCTCACGCCGATGGCGATTCGCGAAGGACAGGCATTCGCCGACACGGTGTTCGGGGAACGCACGACACGCGTCGATCACAAGCGGATTCCGACGGCCGTGTTCAGCACGCCCGAGATCGGTGTGGTGGGTCTCACCGAGAGCGAAGCGCGCGCCGATTATGCACAGCTTCAGGTGTACAAAGCGTCGTTCCGGCCCCTCAAGGCAACGCTGTCAGGCCGTCAGGAAAGGGTGCTGATGAAACTGCTCGTTGACGGTGCCACCGACAAGATCGTCGGCGCCCACATGGTAGGCGATCACGCCGGCGAACAGGTGCAGTTGCTCGGCGTGGCCCTGACGATGGGCGCCACGAAGGCCGACTTCGACCGCACGCTGGCGGTACATCCGACCGCCGCCGAAGAATGGGTGACCATGCGAACGCCGGTCGCGTGATTCGCTGGCGCGTCGCGTAGGTTGTCCAAGTCGCGGATGCGCGCGACGGTCCGTCGTGCGCATCAGAGGCTCTGATACCACACGCCAACGATGGCAATCGGCGTGAGCACGAGTAATAGCGCTCGCCACACAGGCACGAACCATTGCGCTCGCGTGCCGTCGAGTACGGTGCGCGCCGTTGGCCAAATCCGTACGCCGACGAAGCATGCTACGCACAACCCGCCCGCGGGCATCAGCAGATTGACAGTCGCATAGTCCATCAGCTCGAAAATCGTACGGTCGAAAATACGTATGTCCGACCACACACCGAACGACAATGCGGCGGGGGCACCGAAGGCAAACGTGGCCACCAGCACCGCCGCCACGGCCGGTCCGCGGCGCCATTGATATTCGTCGATGAGAAATGCGACGACCGGCTCGAACAGCGAAACGGCGGACGTGAGCGCTGCAAACAGGAGCAGCAGGAAGAATGCGATCGCCACGAGATGGCCGAATGGCATCTGCGCGAAAATGGCGGGCATCGTGATGAAGGTCAGACCAGGCCCTGCGTTGGGCGCCACGCCGAACGCGAACACCGCTGGCAGAATCATCAGCCCGGCGAGGCAGCAGGCCAGCGTCGCAAGCGTCGCCACCCAAACGGCCGAACCGGCCAGGCGTGCGTCTTTGGGCAGATAGGAGCCGTAGACCACGATCATGCCCGCGCCGAGCGACAACGAGAAGAACGCCAAACCCAGCGCTTCGAGCAGCGTGGCACCGGATATGACGGAAAAGTCCGGCGTCAGGAACCAGGCAACACCGGCCATCGCGCCTGGCAGGGTGAGGGCGCGCGCGATGACCAGCAGCATCAGCAGGAACAGCGCGGGCATGAGCCACTTGCCTGCCCGTTCGATGCCCTTTTGCACACCCGCGGCAACAATGACGGTCGTCAGCCCGAGAAAGACCCCCATGCTGGTCAGCGACGCGACCGGATCCGCGATGAACGCCGCGAATTCGCCAACCAGACGCTCGGTGTCGTTGGCCAGCACCGTGCCGGTCATGGCCCGGACGAGATACGCCACCGTCCAGCCACCCACGACGACGTAAAACGACAGAATCGCGAACGCGTTGAATGTCGCAATACGTCCGACCCAGGCCCAGCGGCGCCCGCCCAATTCACGCAGCGCCGTCGTGATCGACTTGCCCGTCAACCGGCCGATCGCCATTTCGGCAAGCAGCAGCCCGACGCCAAGCGTCAGCACGCAGCCCAGATATACCGCAAGGAACGCGCCACCGCCGTGCTTGCCCACCACGTAGGGGAATTTCCATACCGCGCCAAGTCCCACGGCAGAACCGGCCGCCGCGAGAATAAAGCCCAGCCGCGATCCCCAGGTGGCGCGGCCGGCGACGGCGAGCGCGTCGGGCGTGGCACACGCCGAGGCGACGGGCGGTACTACGGGCGTATCAGGCAAATGGGACACGGGGCTCCTCCGGAAACGGCCGTGCACGCCGTGTCAACCGGGGTCGACCTCAGCGCATCACGACACTTGTATGGAATGGCGTCAGGCAGATTACCGGCGTGGCACGGCATCGACGTCGGGACGATGCGACCCAGAAGTGCCAGCGCACAACACCATCAGGGTGGCCGGAGAGTCTACGCGGGAAAAGGTGCCGACCGAATTAGGAAAGCGCCCAAAATGATTGGCGACGCCGGAGAACGGGCGTTCCCGGCGCAAGGCACGTCAGTGGCCCAGTGCGACTTCGCCGGCCGACGCGGAGCGTGTGCCCGGCGTTGGCGGATTACTCTCGCCGCGATACGCAAACACGACGGAGAATTTCGTGGTATCGCCCTCGTTGCGCCCGGCCGCGTGGAACAGACCGCTGTGAAACAACACGACATCACCCTGCGCCAGGGCCACCTGCCGACCCCGTGCGACGAGCGGCTGATTGTCGGGCTCGTCGGGACGCAGGAAGTCCAGCGAATCGAGCTGGTGCGGCTGGAGTTGTTCGCGATGCGACCCGGGGATGAAGCGTAGCGCACCGTTCTCACGCGTTTCCGGCCCCAACGCCAGCCACACGGAGATCAGCGAATTCTGCGGGAATGACCAATACCGAATATCGCGATGCCAACCGGTCGCCGTGCCGAAATGGGGATGTTTGGTCATCACGCAATTGTGATGCGCCAGCGTGAGCACTACATCCTCGCCAAAGATTTGCGCAAGCGACTCGACCAGATCCGGACGCGTTGCCCAGCGACGCAGCGCATCGCCACGATCGTAGGCCTTGAGCAGACGACGAACGGTCTGGCCCCCCTGCGCGTCACGCGATGCCGGTGCTCCTGCATAGCCCACATCGGCTTCGAACTCGAGCGGTAACGTGGCCGAGGCCAGTTGCGCTCGCGCGTCGGCCAGCATCGCCTCGCAGTCGGCCTGCGCCACATAGCGCGGGAGAATCAGATAACCGTCGTTACGGAAGGTTTCGAGTTGCGATGCGGTAAGCGCCATGATGGTCGGCGAAGCGGGCAAGTAACTGGACGTTGAGGGAAATTCGGTGGCTTAACGAAGTCGATCGGGAGAACTGGCTCGGCAGGCTTTCCGAGACGGCGGACTCAGGCGGCGCGTTTGCGTCGTCGCGGCGGTAGTTCGGCGGCGGGCTTGCGCTCAAGGGCGAGTTCAGGCTGCGGCACGTCGGTGCCGGGCAGCGATGCTTGCGGATTTCCGACAGGGCGCGGCGTATCGACTACAGTGCGAAGTCGATCGAGTTCGCGCGTGAGCTTCGCCAACTGGTACTCGAGCTGACAATTTCGGCGGTACAACGTGCGCATCTTCTGGCTAAGCGCCTGCGTCTGCGTCCAGTACTCCGGATACATGACGAAACGCCCGTCGGGGCGCTCGACGACACCCAGTCCGCTCTGCCCCATCACATCGATGGTTTCCAGCGCGTAGCGTCGAACTTTTTTTACCGTACCTGCCGCCATTGAATTCCTACAGTCCCAGCCTGAGAGAGTCAGGCGCGGAATTTTGCCACGAATTCGCCCCGGCCGGGCGGCAAACCACCACCGGGCCGAGATTTATTTTCGGCCGCCAGCCCCGCCCGCGGGACCTGTCGAGTCACCCGATGTCGACTTGGGCGCCCGTTTTGGCTTGTCGATTTCGATGGAAACCGGGTCACTTGCCGGAAACGTCTCCTCAAGGGCTTCATCAAGGTCGCGTTCCACGACGTCCTCCGGCTCAGACTTCTGTTGGACCGGCTTGCGCGTCTGGGTATCGCTCATCAAGTCCTCCTCGGGTAAAGCCGCGCCGAAGCGCGACGGCAGCTCCCACTATACTGCGAGCGACGTGTCTTCGCCTGGAACCGGCCTCACCCAGCCGGCGTCAGCCGCTCACGATGGCGGACGAGCGCTTCACGCACCAGCACGTGCATCTCGGCGGAGACCGGCGTGTCGGCCAATGCGAGGATCTCGGCGCGCATGCGTGGATCCCAGAACTTGTGCAGATGCGCGGCGACTTCATCCAGCGCTTCGTCGCGATCAGGTAACGATTCAAAGAAGTCCGCGATGCGATTGGCCATGCGCACGAGGTTATTACCGTCCATCAGGAAGCTCCTGCTCGTTTGTTGGCGTCAGGCGCTGGCGTCGAGCGCCGCCCCGCCGGTGTAGATCACGCACTGCTCCCCGCGCACGAAGCCGACCAGCGTCACGCCCGCCGACGCTGCCGTTTGCACCGCGAGGGCCGTCGCCGCCGAAACGGCCGCGACCATCGGAATGCCGACCTGCGCGGCCTTTTGCACGATTTCGACGCTCGCACGACTCGTCATCAGCACAAAGCCACGATCGAACGGCTGTTCGCTGCGCGCGAGCGCGCCGATCAGCTTGTCGAGCGCGTTGTGCCGGCCGACGTCTTCACGCAAGCAAAGTATCTCGCCCTGCGGCGAGCACCAGGCCGCGCCGTGCACGGCGCCCGTCACGCCGTTCAGCGGCTGATGGCGCGCCAGCCCGGCATACGCGGCGGCCAGCGCCGCGTGCGACACACGCAGCGGCGCACCGGCGGCCGGCAACGGCCGCAGAACCTGATCGAGACTTTCCGTGCCGCACAGTCCGCAGCCGGTGCGTCCCGTGAGATTGCGGCGCCGTTCCTTGAGTCCGGCAAACGCGCGCGACGAGACGTCGAGATGCGCCGTCACGCCCTGTGTCGTTGCCGTCACGTCAATGCCGTAGCACTCGCGCCGGTCGTTGAGAATGCCCTCGGACAACGCGAACCCCAAGGCAAAGTCGTCGACGTCTGCAGGCGTGGCGAGCATCACCACGTGGGAGATGCCATTGAACTCCAGCGCTACGGGCACTTCTTCGGCCAGTTCGTCGCTCGCCGACTGCCACGTCCCATGACGGAAGCGCCGCACGGCAACCGTCGCACTCGGCGCGAGACTGTCCGGGTCGAGCACGGCGGGCGCCGCGTCGCACACCGGCGCGACACGTCCGCCAACCGTCTCGTCGATCACGTCGGCATCGCCCGGCCCCGCACGCTCGCCCTGCGGTTCGCCTGCAGGCTGCCGGTTGTCCCGGTCACCTAATGGGTTGAACATCGTCAAACGCTGACTCCACGTCAATTCACCGAACGCGCCCTACTTCGCCGGCACCGGCTCGGAGGGCACATGGGCCGCATCGAGCAGCGCGAGCTGCGTGCGGTTGAAGGTTGAGTATTCCGACTGCCATGCGGAGGGCTGTACCACCGGCAGCACTTGCACGGCCGTCACCTTGTACTCGGGACAGTTGGTCGCCCAGTCCGAGTTGTCGGTCGTGATGACGTTTGCGCCCGACTCCGGGAAATGGAAGGTCGTGTACACCACGCCCGGCTGCATGCGCTCGCTGATGACAGCACGCAGCACTGTTTCGCCCGCGCGGCTGCGGATGCCGACCCAATCGTTGTCCTTGATGCCGCGATCCTCCGCATCGACCGGGTGAATTTCGAGCCGGTCTTCATCGTGCCAGGCCACGTTGTGCGTGCGACGTGTCTGCGCGCCGACATTGTATTGCGAGAGAATGCGTCCCGTGGTGAGCAGCAGCGGGTAGCGCGGCGTAACCTTCTCGTCCGTCGGCACATATCGGGTGATGATGAAGCGTCCCTTGCCGCGCACGAACGCATGCACGTGCATGATCGGCGTGCCGTCGGGCGCCTCGTCGTTACACGGCCATTGCAGACTGCCGGCTTCATCGAGACGCGCGTAGCTCACGCCGCTGAACGTCGGGGTCAATCGGGCGATCTCGTCCATGATCTGCGACGGATGTGTATAAGGCATGTCGTACCCCAGTCGCTTCGCCAGCGCGATCGTCACCTCCCAGTCCGCCATGCCCGGCAGCGGCGCCATCACCCGACGCACACGTGAGATGCGCCGCTCCGCATTCGTGAATGTGCCGTCCTTTTCGAGGAACGTCGTGCCCGGCAGCAGCACATGCGCGTACTTGGCCGTTTCGTTCAGGAAGATATCCTGCACGACGAGGCACTCCATCGCCTCCATCGCCGCCGCCACGTGCTGCGTGTTCGGGTCGGACTGCACGATGTCCTCGCCCTGGCAGTAAAGCCCCTTGAAGCTGCCCTGCACCGCCGCGTCGAACATGTTCGGAATCCGCAGCCCCGGCTCGGCCTGCAGCGTGACGCCCCAAGCGGCCTCGAACGACTCGCGTACCAACGTATCGGAGACGTGGCGATAACCGGGCAGTTCATGGGGGAACGACCCCATGTCGCACGACCCTTGAACATTGTTCTGGCCGCGCAACGGGTTCACGCCAACGCCCTCGCGCCCGACATTCCCGGTGGCCATCGCCAGGTTGGCAATGCCCATGACCGCGGTCGACCCCTGAACGTGCTCGGTCACCCCCAGTCCGTAATAGATTGCCGCGTTGCCGCCCGTGGCGTACAAACGCGCCGCGCCGCGGATCTGCTCGGCGTCCACGCCGGTGACGACCGACACGGCTTCGGGAGAATTCTCCGGCAGCGCCACAAAGTCGCGCCATTGCGCGAAGGCCCGGTCTTCACAGCGCTCGGCGATGAAGTCCTCGGCCAGCAGCCCTTCGGTGACGATCACGTGCGCGAGGGCATTGACCATTGCCACGTTCGTTCCGGGGCGCAGCGGCAAGTGGAATGCGGCCTTCACGTGCGGCCCGTCGACGATGTCGATGCGCCGCGGATCGATCACGATGAGGTTCGCCCCCTCGCGCACACGACGCTTGAGTCGCGAGGCGAACACCGGATGCCCATCGGTCGGATTGGCGCCCATCACGAGAATCACGTCCGAGTGCTCGATCGACTTGAACGTCTGCGTGCCCGCCGACTCGCCGAGCGTCTGCTTGAGCCCGTAACCGGTCGGTGAATGACACACGCGCGCACAGGTGTCGACGTTGTTGTTACCGAACGCGGCACGCACCAGCTTCTGCACGAGATACGTCTCTTCGTTCGTGCAACGCGACGACGTGATGCCGCCAATGGCGTCGCGCCCATACGTCGCCTGAATGCGCCGGAACTCCGACGCCGCGTAGTCCAGCGCCTCGTCCCACGACACCTCGCGCCACGGATCGGTAATCTTGCTGCGGATCATCGGCTTGGTGATGCGCTCCTTGTGCGTGGCGTATCCCCACGCAAAGCGCCCCTTCACGCAGGCGTGGCCCTCATTCGCCCCGCCATCCTTGTACGGGGTCATGCGAACGACTTCCCCGCCCTTCATTTCCGCCTTGAACGCGCAGCCCACGCCGCAGTACGCACACGTGGTAACCACCGCGTGCTCGGGCTGCCCCATCTCGATGACGCTTTTTTCCTGCAGCGTCGCCGTCGGGCAGGCCGATACGCACGCGCCGCACGACACGCACTCCGAATCCATGAACGGCTGATCCTGCCCGGCCGAAACCCGCGCCTCGAAGCCACGGCCGGAAATCGTCAGCGCAAACGTGCCCTGCGTCTCCTCGCACGCCCGCACACAACGATTGCAGACGATGCATTTCGACGGGTCATACGTGAAATACGGATTCGACTCGTCCTTCGCGCTGTGAATATGGTTTTCGCCCTCGAAGCCGTAGCGCACCTCGCGCAGCCCCGTGACGCCCGCCATGTCCTGCAATTCGCAATCGCCGTTGGCCGCGCAGGTCAGGCAGTCGAGCGGGTGATCGGAGATGTAAAGCTCCATCACGTTGCGACGCAGATCCTGCAGCGCCGGCGACTGCGTGCGTACCTTCATGCCCGGCTCGACGGGTGTCGTACACGAGGCGGGAAATCCGCGCCGCCCCTCGATCTCGACCAGACACAAGCGGCAAGACCCGAACGGTTCGAGCGAATCCGTCGCACAGAGCTTGGGGATGTTGACGTCGCGGCCCGCCGCCGCCCGCATGATCGACGTGCCGGCCGGCACGGTTACGCGCTCGCCGTCGATTTCGAGGGTAATGCCGACATCGCTCTCACGCAGCGGCGTGCCCATGTCCAGGTCGTGGCCCGGGGTCACTGAGGTGCTCGGATGAATCATGTGTTCTCCTCCCTGCCTGACGCATGCGCGTCAGGCGGCTTCGGCGCGCCCGGCGCCATCGGGCAGACCGAAGTCTGCCGGGAAATGTTCGAGCGCCGAGCGCACCGGGAACGGCGTCATGCCGCCCATCGCGCACAGCGACCCCGCCACCATCGTGTCGCACAGATCACGCAGCAGTTTTACCTGACGCACGGAGGTGTCTCCGCGTCGGATCTGGTCGATCACCTCGACTCCGCGCGTCGCACCAATGCGGCACGGCGTACATTTGCCGCACGACTCGTGCGCACAGAACTGCATCGCGTAGCTCGCCAACGCCGCGAGGTCGGCCGTGTCGTCGTGGACGACCACCCCGCCGTGACCGACGACCGCGCCGAGCGAGGCATACGCCTCGTAATCCATCGGCACGTCCCACTGCGCGCTTGGCAGATACGCCCCGAGCGGGCCCCCGACCTGAATGGCCTTGGCAGGGCGCCCGCTGGCCGTCCCGCCGCCGAACTCGTCGAGCAGTGTGCGCAGCGTCACGCCGAACGCCAGCTCCACCAGCCCGCCGCGACGCACGTTGCCCGCGAGTTGCACCGCCAGTGTGCCTTGCGAGCGGCCCATGCCGAACTCGCGATAGGCGTCGGCGCCATGCGCGAAGATGAACGGCACGCTTGCGAGGGTAACGACGTTGTTGACGAGTGTCGGCTGCCCGAAGAGTCCGGCCACCGCGGGAATCGGCGGCTTCGCCCGGACCACGCCGCGCTTGCCTTCCAGGCTTTCGAGCAACGCCGTTTCCTCGCCGCAGATATAAGCGCCCGCCGCCTTGGCGACGCGCAACTCGCAAGCGCGTCCCGAGCCCAGCACGTCCGGGCCGAGCCAGCCTTCCCGGCGCGCGACGGCAATCGCCGACTCGAGTGCCGCAATGGCATGCGGATACTCGCTGCGCACGTAGATGATGCCCTCGCTCGCCCCCACGCAGAGCGCTGCGATGGCCATCCCTTCGATGAGAACGAACGGATCGCTCTCCATGATGAGCCGATCGGCAAATGTGCCCGAGTCGCCTTCGTCGGCATTGCAGACGACGTATTTGGTTGCCGCCTGGGCGCGGCTGACGGTTTGCCACTTGATGCCCGCCGGAAACGCCGCACCACCGCGTCCGCGCAGGCCCGAGTCGAGCACGGTCTGGCACCCTGCGGCCGCGTCGAGCGCCAGGCATGCGCGCAGTCCGACCAGGCCACCATGCGCTTCATAGTCCACCGGGCTGAGCGGGTCGGTCACGCCAATGCGCGCGAACGTCAGGCGCTGTTGCCGCGCCAGATACGGAATCGCATCGACCCGACCGACGCAGGCAGGCATGGGGGCGCCCCAACTCCCGTCGGGATTGTCCGCGGGAACCTCGCGCTCGGCGTCCTGAACAGCACATGCGGGCCAGCCGCTATCGAACAAGGCGGCGACCTGAGCGGCCTGCACGTTGCTGTACCCGATGCGCCCGGCGGGGGTCTCCACTTCGACGAGGGGTTCGAGCCAAAACAGCCCACGAGAGCCATTGCGCACGATATCGACGGCAATGCCTCGCTGGGTGGCTTCCGTTGCCACAGCGGCGGCGACCCGGTCCGCGCCCAAGGCGAGCGCAGCGGAGTCGCGCGGGATATACACGCGGTACGGACCGCGCTTCGAAGACTCAGACATGGTCACCTGCCTTGCGCGCCGGCAGCAGCGCATCGAAGCGCGCCGGACTCACGCGCGCGTGCAGTTCGCCGTTGATCATCACGGCCGGGGACAACGCACATTGCCCGAGGCAATACACCGATTCGACGCCGACGCCGCGACACGGCGCGCCGTCCACGGGTGCGCCGGTAGACGCCTCGATATGGGCCACGAGCGCTTCGCCACCCCGACTGCGACAGGCCTCCGCGCGGCAGACCTGCACCACGATCGGGGGCGGCGGCGCGCTGCGGAAGTGATGATAGAAGGTAATCACGCCATGTACTTCGGCGCGAGAAAGATTCAGCGCGGCGGCGATCGCCGGCACATGGGCGGGGTCGACGTAACCGTCGCTGTCCTGCAGGGCATGCAACAGCGGCAACAACTCGTGCGCACGGCCGGCGTGGCGAGCCAGCAGCGGCGCGAGCGTCGCGTGAGGGGTGGACACCATCTCGTATGTCTCCTGGGGCGAAACGGCGCCTCATATGTTCTACGTTGCATATGATGGCGGCGCGTTTCTGGGGGCTCGACAGTTAGGACATTAGTCCAAACGTCCCCTCCCAACAAGCCTCGTGGAAACACCGATAGCTTGCGTTGCTCGCTTTTCCCACGCTCGCCGCACAGCAGCATGCCAAAGCCGCATAAACCGCGCCGGCTGGCCGTTCGACGCGACCGATGCTCGGGCGCAACATATGCATATCATTGCATATTATTTTTCAACCCAACGAGGGAAACGCCTCAGACAGCGGGGCGATGCTACCGGTCGCCGCCTCGCTGTAGCCGGGGATGGCATGCACCGCCTGCCGATACGCGTCGCTTTGCAGAATTTCCAGCAGCGCCCGCAAATGCGCGGACTCGCTGCCGGTCTCGGGAAACATCAGGCAATAGCGCTCCGTCAGGATTGGCAGGAAATCGAGCCCGAACTGGCTTGCCGCTGCCTCGATGGCGAGACCCGCGTCGGCGCGTCCGCTGGCGATGTACGCCGCCACGGCGGCGTGCGTAAACTCGATGTTCTCCGCTCCCGCCACGGCAGCCGGATCGATTCCCTCACGCGCGAGCAGCAGATCGAAGATGATTCGGGTGCCGGATCCGCGCTCCCGGTTCGCGAAGCGCGCCCCCGTGCGCGGCAGGTCGGCCAGCGTATGAATGCCGAGCGGATTGCCGCGTGCAACGAGCAACCCGAGACGGCGCGAAGCGACGTCGGCCACCCGATACGACTTGCCCTTGAGCAAGGGCCCATAGTGATCGAGCACCGGTTCTGCAAGCGCGCCGATCGGCACGTGAAAACTCGCGACCTCGCACTCGTGCTTCGCGAGCGCGGCAATCGCTTCGATGCTGCCGCGATAGCTCACTTCGATGGGCAGGCCCGCGCGCCCCGCGAAATCGACCAGCGCCGCGATCGCCAGCCCATGACTGGCAAACAGCCGCAGTTGGTCGCTGTCCTGCAACAGCAGATCGTCAAGCTCGGTCTGCAACTCCGACGCCATCGTCTCCAGCAGGGGGCCGAGCCTAGCCTGCAGGCGCTTTTGCCCCCACAGCAGCCGCTGAGCAAGCGGCGTGAGCACCGCGCCACGGCCACGCGCCATCGTCAGCAAGGGCGCCCCCATGAGCGCCTCGACTTCCTTCACGTGGCCCCACGCACCTCGATACGATTGCCCGAGCGCTTGGCTGGCCGCCTGCAGGTTGCCGTGCGCCTGCACCTCGGCGAGTAGCGACAGCACCTTGTCGAGCGGAAGATCGTTGCCGTCGTGGTGAAACCGGAGTTGCGGGGCGATCGATATCTGCTTCATTGACTCACCTTATATGCTATTAATTGCATAAATCAATTTATGCAATATCCTGATAAGATGCCTGAAAACGTCGAATTCATGGGGCTTTCCAGATCGACGTCGGCACCAAAATACCGTTGCAACATCGTTAAATTATGCATCATTTTGCCTATTTAACGTTAACCGTTTGGCTATGGCCGAAGCATTCCCCAGATGCCGACGCGCCGCGCCACCTCTTCTCGTCAGAAAACGCACCATGTCCGCCTCGAAAATCGCCCCTTACGATCGCCCCGCCGGCGGCTGGGGAGCCCTCAAGAACGTTGCCATTCAACTTGTCACCCAAGGCATTCCGCTCAAAGGCGCCCGCACACTGCTCAGCGCAAACCAACCCAGCGGCTTCGATTGCCCGGGCTGCGCGTGGCCGGATCGCGAACACGCCTCGACGTTCGAATTCTGCGAAAACGGGGCCAAGGCGGTCGCCGCCGAAGCCACCAAGCGCCGCGTCACCCCTGACTTTTTTGCCGAGCACAGTGTGACCGACTTGCTCGCGCTGGACGATTACACGCTCGAAGGCTACGGCCGTCTCACGCACCCCATGCGCTACGACGCCGCCACCGACCGCTATGCACCGATCGCCTGGACCGACGCCTTCGCGTTGATCGGCGAGCACTTGCGCGCCCTGCCCGACCCCGATCAGGCAGCGTTCTATACGTCCGGTCGCACCAGCAACGAAGCCGCGTTCCTTTATCAGCTCTTCGTGCGCCAGTACGGCACGAACAATTTTCCCGACTGCTCGAACATGTGTCACGAGCCGACGAGCGTTGGCCTGCCGCCCACGATCGGCATCGGCAAGGGCACCGTCACCCTCGACGACTTCGAACAGGCCGATACGCTGCTGCTGTTCGGCCAGAACCCGGGCACCAATCATCCGCGCATGCTCGGTGAGTTGCGCGAGGCAGCCCGGCGCGGCGCGACCATCGTGTCGGTCAATCTGCTGCACGAACGCGGATTGGAACGCTTTGCCGACCCGCAAAGTCCGGCCGAAATGCTGAGCCTCGGCGGCACCGCGATCAGCAGCCATTACATCACGCCGGCGTGCGGCGGCGACTTTGCATTCGTGAAGGGCGTCATCAAGCGCGTGCTGGAGCGCGACGCCCTTGCGCGCGCCAATGGCGAATCCGCGCTGCTCGACGATGCCTTCATCGCGGAACACACACACGGTTTCGACGATTTCGCCGCCGACGTACGCAGCGAACGCTGGGACGATCTCACGCGCGCGTCCGGTGTCTCGCAAGCCCAGATGTGCCAGATTGCCGACGTCTATCTGCGCGGCGAGCGCGTCATTGCGACGTGGGGCATGGGCATTACGCAGCACAAGCACGCCGTCGCGACCATTCAGATGATCGTCAACCTGATGCTCCTGCGCGGCAACATCGGACGCCCGGGGGCGGGTCTGTGTCCCGTGCGCGGTCACAGCAACGTGCAGGGCGACCGTACCGTCGGCATCAACGAAAAGCCGTCGGCCGCCTTCCTTGACCGGCTTGGCCAAGCGTTCGCGTTTGCGCCGCCGCGACGCGACGGGTTGAGCGTCGTCGATACGATCTCGGCCATGCGCGACGGCCGCGTCAAGGTCTTCATCGGCATGGGCGGCAACTTCGCGATGGCCACACCCGACACGCCGCGCACCTGGGAGGGGCTTCGCCAGTGCGACCTGACTGTGCACGTGGCGACCAAGCTCAATCGCAGCCATCTCGTGCACGGGCGCGATGCACTGATCCTGCCGTGTCTGGGCCGCACCGAAATCGACATGCAGCAAGGCGCGGTGCAGGGCGTCACGGTGGAAGACTCGATGAGCATGGTGCACCTGTCGTATGGCATCAACGCCCCGGCGTCCGAGCATCTGCGTTCCGAACCGGCCATTGTCGCGGGCATCGCGCAGGCAACGATGGGCCGCGCGCTCGGCGGTGTCGAGGATTGGCACTGGTACGTGGAGGACTACGATCGCATTCGCGACGCCATGGCCGCCACCTTTGATGACTTTGCGGACTTCAATCGCCGCGTGCGCCATCCGGGGGGCTTCCGGCTGCCCGTGCCGCCGTCAACGCGTCAGTGGCTGACCGCCAACGCGCGCGCCAACTTCACGACACACCCGCTGCCGCACGAGATGCCGATCGACGTGGCACGGCGCCAGGCGGGTGAGCGTGGCGCCGATGTGCTGCAACTCGCCACGATTCGCTCCCACGATCAATACAACACCACAATCTACGGCCTGAACGACCGATATCGTGGGGTGTTCGGACAGCGCCGCGTTGTCTTCGCCAACTCGGAAGATCTGGATGCGCGAGGCTTTCGTGCAGGCGAGCACGTTGACCTCGTGGGTGTCTGGCACGACGGCATTGCGCGTCGCGCCGATGACTTCCTGCTCGTTGCCTACGACATTCCGCGTGGCTGCATCGCGGCATACTACCCCGAGACCAACGGACTGGTGCCGCTCGACGCTATCGCCGAGGGTGCTGGGACGCCGACCTCCAAGTCGATCCCGGTGCTGCTGGAGCGCCGTCCGGCCTGATGAGGCGAGGCGGCCTGACGCGCAACGCTTGCCGCCTCACGCCTGACGCTTGGCGCTTGGCGTTTACCGTTTGCCGTTTGTCGCCCGACGCTTGCCATCTGGCGCCTGGCGCCTGGCGCCTGACGTGTGCTCAGGCGTGGCACCCCATTTCCAGGTGCGCTATTTCGGGATTCTGACGATTCATGCTATAAATGCGAATCGTTTTTGTTACCATTCGCATAATCACCGAAAAATGTGTGACCGCTGCGTTTGCCCGGAACCGTTTTCGATCGGCCTCGACCGTCGCGTCGCCAAAGGGTGACGTCTTCGCTTGCGGGCCATATTTTCATGTGATTCCCGAGCATGTTGATTGGATTGGCTATTGCCCTGGCATGGCTTGCAGGCGGCGCCTGCTATCTCACCTCTGAGCACCAGCGTGTGTGCGCACGACGTTTGGCTGCGCAGCCCACCCGGTCACTCTCGCTGTTGGCCGCCATTGCCAGCCTGGGTTGCTGGTGGCTGGCGGCCGGCCCTTCGGCCGGCATCGCGGCGGCGTTCATGTCGCTGTGTTTCGGCCAGCTTTTCTGGCCGTATGCAGTGGGCGGCTGGCGCTCTTTGCGCGGAGACGCTCATGTGGAGTAGAACCTTCGCGGGCCTGGTGCTCGGCGGCTTCGCGGCGATGGCGCTGTGCGGCACTATCGCCCATCTGACGCCGGTCGGTTGGCAAACGGCGGTGATTCCCGTCATCGCCCTCTTCCCGCTCCTGTGGCTTGGCCTGTGTGCCGTCGCCTACGCGAGCCGCACCGCCAAACACGCGTGGGTTGGCCTTGGCGCCACCACCGTCGTCGCCTGGGTTGCGCTGCTGTTGGCGCACGCCGTCGGGTAAGGATTGTTCAATGCGCGCCCAAACCCTTCGCCAATATCTGAGTGTCCACACGTGGGCCGGCATCGTCGCCGGTTTCGCGCTGTTCATCGCCATGCTCGGCGGCGCCCTGACCGTCTTCCATCATGAGATCGAACGCTGGGAGCAGCCCGCCACGCGTCATGCACCGCTCTCGCTCGCGCAAACGGAACAGCTCGCCGAGCGGGTTCGCATGCAATTCCCGGCCGCGCGCGAGCAGATGGGCGTGGTGTTGCCCAATCACTCGCAAACGCCCTTTGCCTACTGGCAGGAACCGAACGGCGAATGGCAACAGGCACGCTTGCCCGCTAACGCCGAGGGTACCGCGCCGTCGCTCGTGATCGGCGAGGCGCGCCCGGGCCTGTCGGGCACGATCAATGCGCTGCACTACTCGCTGTCGATCCCGACCTACGGGCTATATCTGATGGGCGTGGTGTCGCTGTTCTACGGCATGGCGTTGATCTCGGGCGTGATCGTGCATCTGCCGCGCGTCACGCGAGACCTCTTTGCGTTGCGCCCGGGACGCAACGTCAAGCGCTTCTGGCAGGACGCGCATAACGCCATCGGCGTGCTGAGTCTGCCGTTTCATATTGTCTTCGCGCTGACAGGGGCGCTGCTGTGCCTCCTCCTGCCGCTGATGATGGCGTTCAACGTCGTGACGTTCGATAACAAGCTGCTGTCGCAAATTCCGCAGATAACGGGCGCAGTGCCGGCAACGATCGCACCGGTCGACGGCAAGCCGCTTGGTCTCACGGCCCTGCTCGCCCGCGCCGAGCACGCGGCGCCCGGCATGGAAGCGACCGCCGTGGCGTGGACCCGCTACGGCAAGCCGGACGCGGTGGCCGAAGTCTACGGCGAGGCCAGCGACTCGCTGGGAGTGTTCTCGGCCGTGGCCGTGCGCCTGAACGACGGGGCGATTGTCGGTCAGCACAGCCCCGGCGTACGGGACGCCAACCACGCGATGCTCAGCATGATCTACGGCGCCCACTTCGGTAACTTCGCGGGCGATGCCATGCGCTGGGTGTACTTCGTCCTGGGCCTGATGGGTGCGGTGCTCGTCTACAGTGGCAACCTGCTCTGGCTCGAATCGCGTCGCAAGCGCAACGCAGCCGTACAACCCGCCCATCTGCGAGGGATGGCCAAGGCCACCGCCGGCGTGTTTCTCGGCACATGCCTGGGGATTGCCGCGGCCTTCGTCGGTGCGATCGTCGCCCCCGACATGACGGCGCTCTCAATCTTCATCGCCACGCTCACCGCCTCGATGCTTTTCGCCGCGCTCGCGGCGCCGGCGGTGGCAGCCACGGGACTACTTGCAGCGACGGCGCTCGTCTGCCTCATTATCCCGGCCGCCGACGCCGTGCTCACGCCGGACAATCTCGTGCGCTCGATGGCTGCGGGCGATTGGGTGCTGGCCGGCGTTGACCTCGTCGCGATCGTCTTCGCGGGCGGCTTTGCACTGTTCGCGTGCGCGACCTGGAAACGCGCCCGCCGCGGCGATCCCTACAGCGTGTGGGCACGACCCGCGCCGACTTCCGCTGCCCCGACCTCAGAAGCCAGCGCTGACCTGAGCGCCAAGCCCTAGCAGCGAGTCGCACGCACGGCCACGTCGACGCGCGCCTGACCGGCTGCCGGTCGATCCGAGGCGCGCCGCCTTCCAAGATGAGTCAGGCCCCAGCCGGGTCCGGCTGGCGGCTTGCGTAGCGCGCTTGCCCCCACATTGGATCGCGCCATTCATCGCCCGTCGGAACGTCGCCTCGTCTCAACAGACGTCCACACAATCATTCCGCCAGCGCTCGTTGCTCACGCCATCGGCGCGTGTCCCGTCTCCAGCCAACGAAAGCGCATTTCACATTGCGGAATTCCCTCGAAATTTCGCTCGCCTCATTTTTCCGTCACCCGAAAACGTGTTTCGAATTGCGAAATATTGCACATATGTCATTGAAAAATAAGCATAAATTAACTCTTATGTCTTATATAAGACTTGACCCAATCGCGCCAAACGGCGGTACCATTTCGTCATGCAGTTCGCTTCGACATACGGGGGCGACACGCTGAACCCTTTATTCAAACGCGCTTTGCTCTCAGGAGAGGCACATGACCCAATATCAAGACGACATCACCGCTGTGGCTGGTTTGAAGCAGAAACAAGGCAGCGCCTGGGATGCCATCAATCCCGAATATGCCGCACGCATGCGTGCCCAGAACCGATTCAAAACGGGTCTGGACATTGCCAAGTACACGGCCAAGATCATGCGCGCCGACATGGCCGCCTACGATGCGGACCCGTCCAAGTACACCCAGTCGCTGGGTTGCTGGCACGGCTTCATCGGCCAGCAGAAGATGATCTCCATCAAGAAGCACTTCAACACCACCGACCGCAGCTACCTTTATCTGTCGGGTTGGATGGTTGCAGCACTGCGCTCGGAGTTCGGACCGCTGCCGGACCAGTCGATGCACGAAAAAACCTCCGTCACCGCGTTGATCCGCGAGCTGTACACGTTCCTGCGCCAAGCGGACGCCCGCGAACTCGGCGGCCTGTTCCGCCAACTGGACGCGGCCGACGGGGCTGCCAAGGCCGCCATCCAGGAGAAAATCGACAACCACGTCACCCACGTCGTGCCGATCATCGCCGACATCGACGCGGGTTTCGGTAACGCGGAAGCCACCTACCTGCTGGCCAAGCAGTTCATCGAAGCCGGCGCATGCTGCATTCAGATCGAGAATCAGGTGTCCGACGAGAAGCAATGCGGTCACCAGGATGGCAAAGTCACCGTGCCGCACGAAGACTTCCTCGCCAAGATTCGCGCGATTCGCTACGCCTTCCTTGAACTGGGCGTGGACGACGGCATTATCGTGTCCCGTACCGACTCACTGGGCGCCGGCCTGACCAAGCAGATCGCCGTGACCCACACGCCGGGCGACTTGGGCGACCAATACAATTCGTTCCTTGATTGCGACGAAATTTCGGCGGATGCCCTCGGCAATGGCGACGTCGTCATCAAGCGCGACGGCAAGCTGCTGCGCCCCAAGCGCCTGCCCAGCAACCTGTTCCAGTTCCGCCCTGGCACGGGCGAAGCACGCTGCGTGCTGGATTCCATCACCGCACTGCAAAACGGCGCCGACCTGCTGTGGATCGAAACCGAAAAGCCGCATATCGCCCAGATCGCCGGCATGGTCAGCGAGATTCGCAAAGTGATCCCGAACGCCAAGCTGGTGTACAACAACAGCCCGTCGTTCAACTGGACCTTGAACTTCCGCCAGCAGACGTATGACGCGATGAAGGCGGCCGGCAAGGATGTCTCAGCCTACGAGCGCGGCCAGTTGATGAGCGAGGAATACGATGACACCGAATTGGCGGCCGTCGCCGACGAAAAAATTCGCACGTTCCAGGCCGATGCGGCGCGCGAAGCCGGTGTCTTCCACCACCTGATCACACTGCCGACGTACCACACCGCCGCACTCTCGACCGACAACCTGGCCAAGGAATACTTCGGCGATCAGGGCATGCTCGGCTATGTGGCCGGCGTGCAGCGCAAGGAAATTCGCCAGGGCATCGCCTGCGTGAAGCACCAGAATATGTCCGGCTCGGACATCGGCGACGACCACAAGGAGTATTTCAGCGGCGCAGCGGCCCTCAAGGCAGCGGGGAAAGACAACACCATGAACCAGTTCTAACCGGTTCCGATGACAAAAAAAACCGCTCGATTGAGCGGTTTTTTTTCGTCCCAAGGAAGCAAGCGCTGCCTTGAGCGTAGGGGCCGACGGACTTAGCCGACGAACGCACGCTCGACGAGGTAGTGCCCCGGGGCGTGGTTGTGGCCTTCCACGAAGCCACGCTTCTCCAGCAGCTCGCGGGTGTCCTTGAGCATAGCCGGGCTGCCGCACAACATGATGCGGTCGTTTTCCGGCGAAAATTCCGGCAAACCGATGTCGGCGAACATCTTGCCCGACTCAACCAGCTCCGTGATACGGCCCTGGTTTTCGAATTCTTCGCGCGTCACCGTCGGATAATAGATCAGCTTGTCGCGCACGTATTCACCGAGATACTCGTGCGCCGGCAGATGCTGCGTAATGAGATCGCGATACGCCAATTCGCTGGTGAAGCGGCAGCCGTGAACCAGAATGATGTGCTCGTAGCGATCGTAGACTTCCGGATCGCGGATGATACTCATGAACGGCGCGAGGCCCGTGCCCGTCGAAAGCAGGTACAGATGCTTGCCCGGCAACAGGTTGTCGTCGATGAGCGTACCGGTCGGCTTGCGTCCAACGATGACCTTGTCGCCCGGCTTCAAGTGCTGCAGACGCGAGGTCAGCGGACCGTCCTGCACCTTGATGCTCAGGAACTCAAGCTCTTCCTCGTAATTCGCGCTCGCCATGCTGTAGGCGCGCAGCAGCGGTTTGCCTTCCACTTCCAGCCCGATCATCGTGAACTGGCCATTGACGTAACGGAACGAAGCGTCGCGAGTGGTCTTGAAGCTGAACAACGTATCAGTCCAGTGGTGGACTTCCAGCACGGTCTGTTGATTCTGAGTACTCATATTGGCTTGACGTATGACGACGGGCGGGGCGCGGCACATCGACGGAACTAATGCCCGAATCGCCTGACATGCGAATGCGCGAGCCGTCCTTGATGGCCCCGATGCCCGGACCCCAGGCGCGCCTAGCAGACGCACTTCCGGTTTTGGGCGGGAAAACTCCATTATTTTACCTCAAACGGGAATTGCTTTCATTTGTCCCCATCGGACCGCAAGGGTTTTGGCGGAATCGTGCGCCAACGCAGCGCGTCGACTCGACCGAACACGCGCGAAGTCCTTCGTATTCCGACCGATGTGACGCATCGAGCCGCTCGCAGGGCAAGTTGACGCCAACCAAAAGTCGCGCCAGTACGCAAGCCCCCATCGGCTAGGGAAACCCCCAAAGCCCGCCCAGCAAGGGATTGCGCCGGTGCATGACCGGAGATGCCCGTAGTTACCGTGTTTTTGTCATCATGAACGAGAAAGTACGCGGCATCGCACAACAAAATCGCCGCAAACCGTTGTCAGCACTGGCCCACAGCCCGCCGATGGCTCTATAATGCGGCTGCCCGGCCAGTGTCGGCGCCCTCTCGAGGCGTGACGGGATGGATCTTAGGATCGCGTTTGCGTGACGTGTCGCGATGGCGACTTTCTGGCATGTGCCGCGTGCCTTATGGCGCGGATACAACACCGACACTCGCCAAATGGCGAAAGTGTTAGAGTTGTCGCCGGTATTCACCACCTCTCAAGGGAAACACACATGAACAAACAGGAACTGATCGACGCCGTCGCCGGTGTTACGGGTGCTAGCAAGGCTCAAACTGGCGAAACCCTCGACACTCTGCTCGAGACCATCAAGAAGGCCGTCGCCAAGGGTGACGCGGTCCAGTTGATCGGCTTCGGCTCGTTCGGTTCGGGCAAGCGCGCCGCACGTACCGGCCGCAACCCGAAGACCGGCGAAGCGATCAAGATCCCGGCCGCCAAGACCGTGAAGTTCACGGCTGGCAAGGCGTTCAAGGACGCTGTGAACAAGAAGTAAAACCAGTTGCGCGCAGGCCGGCCTTCGGGCCGGCCTATCTTTTTTGCTCGCATGGCCGCGCCGCGGTGTGCAGCAATGGATAGGCGTCACGTCATCCTCTCGCGAGGTCCACGACTGATGTGACGCTGCGTGCCTCGCGGGTGTCCTGCACACCACAGCTCGGGCACCGGGCGCCCGCGACGAGACGCTCCCAGCGTCGTCTCCTGCCCCACTCCGGCAGCGACTCTCCTGTTGTCATCCCCTGCCGTCAACACCCACCGTCCTGACGCGCGTTGCCGATGGCTTTTTGCGAATCGCCGCACCTCGCGCAGCCCCCGCGCCACCCTGTCGCATCGGTCTTCCTTGGCGCTTGGCCCCAGGCAACTATGCTATGTTGCGTGACATGACACGCGTGACGACAGCGGCCATCGCCGCCGCCATCGAGGGACCGTCCGCTGCCGGCCAGGCCCCCACGGAGACGCGCACGGCGCTTGGCGCCGCGCGCATGCGGCGCATGTCCGCTGCACGCCTGCTCGTCACCCTCGCCGCGCAGATCCTGCAACAATGGCCATCGCTACCGAAGGCGGGCGAGGACAGCGACATCGCGTCCATCGACGCCGAGGTCGTGCACGAGTTGCGAATTGCGATACGTCGTCTGCGCGCGTTGATCGATGTCTTTTCGCCGTGGCTCAAGCCTCGCTGGCACCATCGGTTGAACGAGGAATTGCGCTGGCTGGGGCAATCGATGGGCCCTGCGCGAGATACCGATGTGTTAGCGACAACGACATTACCCGCGTTGCGCGCCGACTTTCCCGACATCGACTGGCCTGCGGTGGACAGGCACGTGGAACACCTGCGCCGCGTCGCCCGCGCACAAGTTGCCGCGGCATTGACCGGCGAGCGCCAACAGGCGTTGCATGGGTTGCTGCTCAGCGCCTTCGGGATGCGCGAGGACGGCCGATGCAAGATTCGCTCGGCCAAGGCATTGCGACGCCCCTCTCGTACGCCAGGCAAGCGGTCGCGCGCGTTGGCGAAGCATGCCCGCAACATGCTGCGCGCCCAATACATCGCGCTGTTTCCGGATTGTCGCCAGTTGGCCATGCTCGACACCGAGCAGTTGCACGCGTTGCGCGTGAAGATCAAGAAGGCCCGTTACAGCGCCGAACTGTTGGCGCCCTGGCTACGTAAATCGGTCTGCTCGCCCTACGAGAGCACACTGCATGCCGCACAGACGCTCCTTGGGCAACTCAACGATGCCGTCGTCGCGCAGCGAATGTGCGAAGCCATGCCGTTGCACGACGCGCAGCGCAGTGCCATGATCCGACGCCTCGATACGATCATCGTCAACACCACAAGCCGCGCGGCGCACGTGCTGGGCCAGTTGCCGGATGCGCACACGCTGGAGCGCGGCATGCGCGCCCGCTGAGCGCTCACGCCACCTTCGTGCGCAGCAGGCGCATGCCGTTTGCAATCACCAGCAGACTGGCCCCCACATCGGCGAACACCGCCATCCACAGCGACGCCAGCCCGACCACCGCCAGCGCGAAGAACACGGCCTTGATGGCGAGCGCCACGGCAATATTCTGCTTGAGCACCGTTGCGGCACGCCTCGACAGCGCCAGGAAGGCCGGCAGCTTGTGGAGGTCATCATCCATCAGCGTGACGTCGGCCGTCTCCAGCGCGCTGTCGGTGCCGGCCACTCCCATCGCGAAACCGACGTCGGCGGCTGCGAGCGCAGGGGCGTCGTTAATACCGTCGCCGACCATGCCCACGTACCCGTACGTCACTCGCAAGGCCGACACCGCCTGCCATTTGTCTTCCGGCAGCATTTCGGCACGCACGTCGCTCACGCCCGCCTGCCGACCGATCACTTCCGCGGTCGCACGATTGTCCCCGGTCAGCATCACCGTGTGAACACCCATGGCAGCCAGACGCGCGATGGCGTCACGGCTTTCCGCGCGCAGCGTGTCAGCCACCGCCAACACGGCGATCGCCTGCGTTTCGCTGGCCAGCACGATGGCCGTGCGGGCTTGCGCCTCGAGACGTGCCAACGTCGCCTCTACGTGCGCATTGCACACGCCGAGCGATTCGATCAGACGATGGTTGCCGAGGTAGTAAAGGGTCTGACCGACACGCCCCTTCACGCCCATTCCCGCGAGTGCTTCGACCTCCGTGACCGACGGTAATGCGCCAAGACCCGCTCGCGTATGACCGTCGACCACGGCGCGCGCCACGGGATGGGTGGTCTGCGCGTCGAGCGCGGCGGCGAGCGTGAGTGCCTCGTCGTGTGACGTTTCGCCCAACGGCACCACGTCGGTCAGGCGCGGCTCGCCACGCGTCAGCGTGCCCGTCTTGTCGAGCGCGACCGCGCGGACCAGACGGCCGGTTTCCAGAAACGCACCGCCTTTGATCAGAATGCCTGCACGAGCAGCAGCCGTCAGGCCGCTCACGACCGTGACCGGCGTAGAAATCACGAGCGCACACGGACACGCGATGACCAGCATCACCAGCGCCTTGTAGATCCAGGGCGACCATGCCAGACCGAAGGCCAGCGGCGGCAGGAGCGCGACGAGCAACGCGCACAGCACGACAACCGGCGTGTAGATCCGCGAGAACTTGTCGACGAAACGCTGCGTCGGTGAACGTTGCTGCTGTGCGGTCTCCACGATACGCACGATGCGCGCAAGCGTCGTATCGCCCGGCGCAACGCGCGTGCGATACACGATCAAACCGCTTTCGTTGATGCTGCCCGCGTAGACCTCGTCGCCCACTGTCTTGTCGACGGGGACGCTCTCCCCAGTGATCGACGCCTGATTGAGCGCCGAACTGCCCTGCTCGATCACGCCGTCGATGGCAATGCGCTCCCCCGGCCGTGCACGCACGCGCGTGCCTACCGCAAGTGACGCCGAGGGCACATCCAACCAGGTACCGTCCGGCTGTTCGACCGACGCCCGATCGGGCGCCAGGCGCATCAGCGCTTCGACGGCGCGGCGGGCACGCGTGAGCGATGCGGCTTCGAGCTTTTCCGACAAGGCGAACAGCACGATCACCATCGCCGCTTCCGGCCATTGACCGATGCACATCGCGCCAATCACAGCGAGCGACATCAGGAAATGAATGTTCAGCGTGAGGTGACGCAGCGCGATCCAGCCTTTCTTGAGCGTTGGTAGTCCGCACGCGAGAATGGCGGCCACGACCACAGCGCCGACCCAGGGACTGTGCTCAGGCACGCCGGACCAGACCGCGATCTCGCTTGCCGCAGCCAGCAAGACGCCCGCCACCAGACGGGCAATGTCTGCCTTTCGGCTCGCGGGGGGCGGCGGTGCATTGGTGTCGCCGGCGGCCAGCGGCACCGGCGTCATGCCAAGCTTGCGCAAGGTGTCGGCGACCGCCTCCCCATGCCGGGCAACGTCGGTCGACGACGCGTTGACGTCGAAAACGATCGTCAATTCTCGCTTGAGCAGGTTGAAGTACAGCGCATCGACGCCGGGCCGATGCTCAAGCTGATCGCGGATGAGACGCTCTTCCGTCGGGCAATCCATCTGATCGATTCGGAAACGGGCCTGCGGCGCCCCCGTCGCTGGCATCGGTTCGTCCGGCGCAAAACGCGCAGCGTCTGCGCAACACGACGCATCGTCGTGCGCATGCGCGGAACTTGGGGCGCATGGGGCGACATGATCGTGTGCATGTTCGCGGTCGTGGTCGTGCGAGTGGTCGTGCGAGTGGCCGTGTTCGCTATCGTTGGCGTGCGAGGGGTCGTGCCGATGCCCGTGATCGTGACGATGACCGGAGTCATGCGTGGGGTGATCTGTCGCCGTCGAGCCGGCCAGACGGGCCGAATCCGAGGGGTGGGACATGGGAACTCCTGATTGACTGATTCGTGTTACCCTCCATTCAAAACCCTGTAGTCACTACGGAGTCAAGCATGAAAATCGGAGAACTGGCCCGCGCGGCGGGCACCGATGTCGAAACGATCCGCTATTACGAGCGTGCAGGCCTGCTGGCGGCCCCGCCGCGCACGGACGCCGGGTATCGCGCCTACGGCGACGACCATCTTGAAGCGCTGCGTTTCATCCGCCACTGCCGCTCGCTCGACATGCCGCTCGCCGATGCGAAACGACTCGGCGAACTCGCCCACGACACGAACGTGACGTGCGAAGACGCGAACCAGTTGATCGAAGCCCACCTTACTCGCGTGCATGCCCGCATTCACGAGTTGCAGGCGCTCGAACAACAGTTGCTGCACCTTCAGGCGCAATGCCATAGCCGCCACGAAACCAGCGATTGCGGCATCTTGCGTGCCCTCATGCAAGGCGCGCATGGCGAAGCCTGCGCGTGCCACAGCGAAACCGATCCGATCGAAGTCGCCTGCGACCACAATCACTCGCCCATGTGAGCGTCGCGGGCGTCGCTGTCCTGCGGCGCCCCTCTGCCGACGCCTGCGGGTATCGGCATCACCTGTCACGACAAAGTGTGCACGCCTTGACAGCACCTCGCGCGTGCTCGCCACTCGCTCGCCAACCTCGGCTCGGTTCACCCTGAACGTGGCGACGATTATGAAGAATGGCGGAATTTCCCCTGAAAACAAGGGCAAACCGACACGGTTTCTATATACAATGTCCCGCACACGAACACGCAGGTAGGAACCTATTCGTGTGAGCCGCCATCGCGCGGCGTTCAGGATGGCCATCGATATGTCGGCATCCGTTTCAATTTTGCTTATTTGTCGGAGACCTTATGTCCAGCGATGTATCCGCTACGCCCACCCCCGCGACGGAAAGCACCGCCGACATCGTGATCATGGGTGCCGGGGCGGCGGGGATTTCCGTGGCGGCCAGTCTGCGACGCCGCCGTCCGTCGCTCTCGATCACGATCGTGGACCCTGCCGACACGCATTACTACCAGCCGGCCTGGACGCTCGTCGGTGCCGGCGAGTTCGATGCGGCACGCACGGCGCGTCCGATGTCGAGCGTCATTCCCAACGGCGTGACGTGGATTCAGGCGGCTGTCACCGCTTTCGCGCCGGACCACCAGCAAATCCTGCTCTCGGACGGTCGTCGCCTCGGCTATCGCTACCTCGTCGTGGCGCCGGGCCTGCAATTGAACTGGGAGGCCATCGACGGCCTGACCGACACGCTCGGACGTAACGGTGTCACGTCCAACTATCGCTTCGATCTCGCGCCCTACACGTGGTCGCTGGTGCGTGACTTCAAGGGTGGCAATGCGCTGTTCACGCAACCGCCGATGCCGATCAAGTGCGCAGGGGCACCGCAAAAGGCCATGTATCTGTCGGCACACACGTGGCGTCAGAACGGTGTGCACAACAAGACGAAGATTGAATTCCATCTTGTGGCCCCGGCCCTTTTTGGCGTGAAGGATTACATCCCCGCGCTCATGGAATACGTCAAGCGCTACGAGATTTCGCTCAATCATCTCTCGCACCTGCGCGCGGTTGATGGCGAACGTCGCGTGGCCCGCTTCGAGATTTTCGACGCCGACGGTCAATCGCAATTCGTCGACAAGCCCTTCGACTTGCTGCACGTCGTCCCGCCGCAAAGTGCACCGGATGTGTTGCGCGCAAGCCCGTTGGCCGACGCGGCCGGCTGGTGCGAAGTCGATCCGGCCACACTGCGCCACGCGCGCTTTGCCAATATTTTCGGCGCGGGCGATGCCATCTCCGCACCCAACGCGAAGACAGCGGCCGCCGCACGCAAGCAGGCGGTTGTCGTTGCCGAGAACCTGCTCGCCGCCATGGACGGCCGCCCGCAGCCCATGCACTACGACGGCTATGGCGCTTGTCCGCTCACGGTCGAACACGGCAAGATCGTGCTCGCGGAATTTGGCTATGGCGGCAAGCTCATGCCCACGTTCCCCCTCGACGGCACGAAAGCGAACCGTATCGCGTGGATGCTGAAAAAGTACGTGCTGCCAAAGATTTATTGGGATGTCATGCTTCGCGGTCGCGAGTGGCTGGCGCAACCCAGTCGTCCCGGCCATAGGTAAAACCCGAACTCAATTTTCAAAGACGGGTGCCGTTAATGGACATAGGACCCGGTTTCCCGACCGGGCACGAGCTTCTTGTCGGGCCACGCCTAGTGCGCGGTCTGCCCGAGCGCGAGGAACGCGGTGCCATGGCCGGCAAGCCTTATCCGCCTCCTCGCACGACGGCCGACACATTTTCGCGTCTTATGCAGAACATGATTCAAGGGCTTTCTGGCGGCACGACCTGTTCGACGCGTGAGCTTCCTCTGCCGGGTGGCACTGCCTGCGGCGATGACAAACGTTCAACCTTACGGGCGACGTCTGCCTGCTTGCCGAGATGAACGATACCAACGCGTTGCGACGGCAAGTCGTGCTCGCCGACCTACTGCTGGATCGCCAGCGGCTCCTGCGCGCCCTTAGCCTGGAGTTGCGCACACCAAACCCGCCGGGCTGCCATTGTGCGCTGGTCGTGCTGCACGTGGGCCGCGGTCAGCGCATGGCGACCCGCCAACCGGCCATTTCGGACGCCGATCTGCTCGCCACTGTTGCGTTTCGCGTCGGTTCGCGCATTCGTCGCCGCGACATCATCGGTCGCGTGTCCGATCAGCAGATCGCCATCTTGCTGCGCGATCTCGGCAGCCGCGACGCGGCGATACAGATCACCCGCCGCTTCATTCGCGCCGGCGAATCGCCGGTGCCCTGCGGTGACGGCCTGCTCTACCCGATCATCTCGGCGGGGATCACCCATCTGCCCCAGGTGCCGGTGTGGCCCGCCACACTGCTTGAGCACACGTCGGATGTCGCCGACCAGGCGATTCGCGAGAGCGCCTCGCGGTTTCTCGTGACCGAAGCCCCGGCGACGCCCACAGACAGTGTCAATCCGCCGGACGAAGCCGGCAACGAACATCACTGGCGCAACGCCATCGAACGCGCGCTGTCGGGGTCGGAATTCCGGCTGCACTACCAGCCACAGATCGACATGCGCACGCACCGGCTGACCGGACTCGAGGCGCTCATCCGCTGGCAGCGCGACGACGAACTGATCATGCCGGGCGAATTTATCCCGGCTGCCGAGCGTTGCGACGTGATCGGCCCGATCGGCGACTGGACACTGCACGAAGCCTGCCGTCAGCTCGATCAATGGCATACGAACGGTCACGAGTATCCGCGTGTGGCGGTGAACCTGTCAGCGCAACAAATGCGCGTGCACACCCTGGACACGATCCGCTACGCCCTCAAGCACCATCGAGTCCCGCCGGACAAGCTCGAAATCGAGATCACCGAGTCGTCGCTGATCTCGCACCTCGACGAGGCTGCAACGCTGATGAACGAACTCGTGGCGATGGGCGTGCGCCTCTCGCTTGATGACTTCGGCACCGGCTATTCAAGCTTTGTGCGGCTCAAGCGCTGGCCGTTCGGCACCGTCAAGATCGACTACCAGTTCGTGGCCGGCGTGCTGCTTGGCGGCTACGACACCGAGTTGATTCGCGCCATCATCGCCATTGCCCGCAAGCTCGAAATCGAGACGGTGGCGGAAGGCGTCGAAACCATTGCCCAGCGCGATGCGCTCGCGTCGATGGGTTGCCACGCATGGCAGGGGTATCATTGCACGCGCCCCCTACCGCCAGGACACATCGAGACGTTCATCCGCGACTGGCACGGGCGGCTGTAAGCGCGCCCGCCGCCTTCAACCGGCCCACCCGGGTCGGTGCGCGGTGCAATCGTCGCCGTCCACCGAAAGCCCGCCCCGGCTACGCCCGGGGCGAGTCGACCCAGACATCGGGCTCACGGGCCCGGGGTCGCCAACCCAGACAGGTCCGATGCCCAAGACGAATCCCGATGCATTCGCCCCATCACCGTTTCGCGCCATTTCACTCGTTGCCGCCACCCTCTGCCTGACCCTGAGCACCGCGGCACGTGCCGACCTATCGCTCTTGCAACCCCCGCGCGCCCTCTCGGGCGGTGCGCCGTTGCAACTGACGTTGCTGGCCACGCACGACGGCCCGGGGCACAAGACGCTTGCGTTGCCGAACAAGATCGTCGTGCGTATCTCGAACGACGACTTTAAACCCACGCTGATCTCCCTCAAGCGCGCGGCACTCGCGCCCGCGCACGTGACCCTCTCGAGCGGCCAGTTCCGGCGCATCACATACGCCGCCGACCTGCCGAAGGAGCTACGCGGCTCGGTGCGCGTCGAGCCGGTCGATTGGGATGCCTCGACCACCACGATCGTGCTCGATCGTGCCGCACCGACCCAGCCGATGGTCGCCGCCACCCCGGTCCCACGCGGCAGCGGTGCCGTGCCGGGTACCGCAGTCGGTGCGTCCGCGTCAGCCGCTGCGCTCACCGCGGCCGCCTCCGACGCCCTCGCCAGCACCGCTTCCGACGCGATTGCACCGACCAGCGACGCCGAGTTTGCGCGCATCTCCTCGAACGAGCCGATGTACATCGCATTCGGAAAGAATGGCGACGCCAACGCACGCTTCCAGCTCAGCTTCAAGTTCCATATCCTCAAGCCGGAAAATCCCGCCTCGAAGGCCTTCCTCGACAACCTGTACTTCGGCTATACGCAGCTATCGGTCTGGGATCTGGAGGCCGAATCGGCCCCGTTTCGCGACTCGAACTATCGGCCAAGCCTCTTCTACTACGTCCCCGACACCGGCGTGCGCGCGGGTTGGTTCTCGTCTCTGGGCGTCGCGGCAGGGTTCGAACACGAGTCCAACGGCAAGGCAGGCGAGGATTCTCGCAGCATCAACACACTGTTCGTCAAACCGATCTTCAAGTTCGGCAATCCCGCCGAGTACCACTGGACGGTGGCGCCGAAGCTCTATGCGTATCTCGAGAAGAAAGACAACCCCGACATCCAGGACTACCGCGGCTACCTGGATCTGCTCGTGTTGTGGGGCAAACCGAACGGGTGGCAGATCGGCGCGACCTTGCGCAAGGGCATGAAACGCAACTATGGCAGCGTGGACCTGCAGGTGACCTATCCGCTGGGCAAGCTGATACCGGGCACCGGCGGCTACCTGTGGCTCGGCTACTTCACCGGTTATGGCGAAGACATGCTCGACTACAACCGCCACTCTCGGTCGCAGGTGCGGGTCGGGTATAGCGTATTCCGCTGGTAGCCGAGCGAACGTCCGGCTGGGGCGGATCGTCACCGGACGGCCGCCCGGTGCCCCGCGTCGACATCATCCCCAGCAAAAGCTCAGAACACCAGCACGAGGGCGCCCGCGACGATCAGCGCACCGCCAAGGGCTTCCTTGAGCGAGAACGGTTCACCGAGCACGCTCCAACCAATGATCATCGCTATCGCCACGCTGAGCTTGTCGAGCGGCGCAACGCCCGACACGGGCCCCAACTGCAGCGCACGGAAGTAGCAAAGCCACGACAAACCGGTCGCCACGCCGGAGAGCACCAGAAACCACCATGTGTTTGCGCTCAGGCTCGCCGGCCGCTGCCACTCGCCGCGCATGCCCACGATCGCCAACGTCACGGCAAAGATGATGACCGTGCGTATCAGCGTGGCCATGTTCGAGTTCACCTGCGCCACCCCGAGCTTTCCGAAAACCGCCGTCAGCGCGGCAAAGAACGCCGAGCCCAGCGCAAACAGTTGCCAGCTACGCAACATAAATCGTCCTTATGGCTATCCCTTGGGCCGGCCCCGGCCCCCAACCTGAAACTCACCGGCATGTCCACCGCCAAGCCCCTGCCGTAGGGGATTCAACGGCAATCCGGCCATCAATGCGATAATGGCGCCTGCTTTGAACGCCCATCCCGCCTTTGGCCGACACGCCCCCTATGTCCGAATTGCACGACCGCCCCGACAGCCCCTGCATTGGCGTTTGCTCGACGCTCTTCGACGACGTCTGCAAGGGTTGCGGGCGCACCGCCGACGAAGTGTCGAACTGGGTATTCTTGACCGACGCCGAGAAGGCCGCCGTGTGGGCGCGCATCACCCGCGAGGGCAAGGCGATGCGTTTTTGCGAGAGCCGCTCTACGACTTCGCAGCCTTGAACTGAAGCGACTTGTACTCGAGGAACTCCTCGAAGCCGTACACGCCGTTCTCACGTCCGTGCCCGGACTGTTTGAATCCGCCGAACGGCGCCTTCACGTTGAATTCCCCGCCATTGATATCCACTTGTCCCGTGCGGATCTGACGCGCCACCCGCACCGCGCGTGCCTCGTCGCCCGACCACACGCCACCGCCCAGCCCGTAGATCGAGTCGTTGGCAATACGCACGGCATCGGCGTCGTCCTGATACGTGATGATCGAGAGCACCGGACCGAAAATCTCTTCCTGCGCGACCGTCGCGTCAGGCGCCACGCGGCCCAGCACCGTCGGCTGTACGAAGAACCCCGCCTCGAAGCCGGCCGGCACAGCATCCCCGCCCGCGATCAACTCCGCGCCTTCCGCCAGACCTTTGCGGATATAGGTCTGAACTCGTTCGCGCTGTGCGGCGGACGCCAACGGTCCGAGACGCGTCGTTTCCTCACGCGGATCGCCCAGCGTGAAGCGCGCGACAGCCTCCTTCGCCAATGCCTTGACTTCCTCATAACGTGAGGCAGGCACGAGCATGCGCGTGTGCGCCGAACACGTCTGGCCGGAATTCAGATAGCAGGCGTTGAGCGTGCCTTTGACCGCGGCGGCGAGATCGGCATCGTCGAGCACGACCGATGCCGATTTCCCGCCGAGTTCCAGTGCCACCCGTTTGACCGTCTGCGACGCGACTTCGGACACGCGCTTACCTGCCCGCGTCGATCCCGTAAAGGACACCATGTCGACGTTCGGATGCCGCGCCAACGCCTCACCGACCACCGGCCCGAGCCCGGTCACCAGATTGAACACCCCCGGCGGCAGCCCCGCTTCGGCGATGACCTCGGCCAGGATAAATGCGTTGAAAGGCGCCACTTCCGACGGCTTGAGCACCACCGTGCAACCGGCCGCCAGGGCCGGCGCCACCTTCAGCGTGATTTGATTCAGCGGGTAATTCCACGGCGTGATCGCCGCCACCACGCCGACCGGCTCGCGCACCACCAGCGAATTGCCGACGCGCGCTTCAAATTCGAATGTTTCGGCCAATTCGGCGTATTGATTCCAGTGATAGACAGGTCCGCCCACCTGAATGGCGCGAGCCAGCTTGATCGGCATGCCGGTCTCACCGGTGATGACTTGCGCGAGCGCGTCCGTGCGAGCCTTCAGGCCCGCAGCAATCCTGCGCAGGTAGACGGCCCGCTCGGCAGGCGGCGTGGCCGCCCAGCGATCGCGCGCATTCAGCGCGGCGGCAACGGCCGCCTGCACGTCGTCCGTTGCGCCCTCGGGAATGCGGCCCATGAGCGTCCCGTCAGCCGAATGAAAGACGTCCAGCGTTGCGCGCCCAACCGGCGTCACCCACCGGCCGTCGATGAAAAATTTGTCGTACGTGATCATGCGATGTCTCCTGCTGGGAGGTTCCCGACGAGCGATCATTGTAGTCCGCGCGCCCACGCATCTCGCACGCTTGCGACGAAATCAGTCGACTCCGACACGCAGCTTCCGAGATTCCTAAGTTGCGCTCAGATGACGCAAGCACCGATTGCCCACATCGGGCCGACGCGTCTACGCCATCGGGTGTCCAAAAGGCACGCATTCTCGTCAGAGTATTGGGCCCGCCCCATGCGCCACATAGCGCTATCGTCACGCCGCCCCCCATAAGGACATTTCTCCCAGATCGCCCAATGATGCGATAAGATGTATTTACGATACATCTTATCGCGGAGGTCGCGATGTCAATCAGCCAACCCACCACGAGACCATCGTCGCAATCAGTCCCCGGGCTGCCCCTGCTTCGGCTTGGCTTTCGCCCGTTTTACCTAGGCGGCGCAGGCTTTGCGGCATTGGCCATTGCGCTATGGCTGGCCGCGCTTCACGGCTATCCGGTCGCCGGTCGGGCCGCGCCCATGAACGGCCTCGTCTGGCACGTTCACGAGATGATATTTGGCGGCTTCGCCGCCATCGTTGTGGGATTTTTGCTCACCGCGGTTCGCGCGTGGACCTCGCTCGATACGCCCCGGGGTGCACCGCTTATGTGGCTGTGGGGCTTGTGGGCAGCGGGACGCGTACTTGTTTATTACGGGCCGGAATGGCTCGCCGCGGGCGTCGATTCCCTTTTTCTTCCCGTGGTTGCCATCGTGCTGATGCGCGTGCTGATCAAGGCGAACAATCGTCGCAACCTATTTCTCCCCGTCGCCCTCGGCGCTTTCGGCGCGTTGAACGCCCTCTTCCACTGGTGGGCGTGGCAAGGACGCGTTGATCTCTCATTACAGGCCGCTTACGCCGCCATCGGACTGGTCGTCATGTTCGTGACGGTGATCGCAGGGCGCGTGGTGCCGATGTTCACCACGAACGCGGTGCCGGGCTATTCCGCGAAGCGCTGGAAATGGATTGAAACGCTGGCCGCCCCGAGCGTCGTCATCACGCTCCTCGCAGATGCATTCCTGTCGGTGCCCGCCGTGACGATCGTGTGCGCCGGATTCACGGTGCTGATTCACGGTATCCGGCTGGCAGGATGGCGTTCCTGGCGTGTCGGGCCTCGACCGATACTGGCGATCCTGCATGTGGCCTATGCGTGGATTCCGATCGGCTTTGCGCTTCTGGCGCTCGCGGCGGCGGGAACGATTGCGCACTCCCTTGCGATCCACGCCTTGACGGTCGGCGCGATCGGGTGCGCCATCATGGGCATGATCACGCGCACGGCACTGGGACATACCGGCCGCGCGCTGATCGCCGGGCGCTTCGAGATGGCCGGTTACGGATTGATCATTGCCGCGGCGCTCTTGCGCGTCTTCGGCCCCTGGTTGGCGAGGGGTGCCACAAGCGTCTGGATTGACGCAGCGGGCGTGTGCTGGCTAGCGGCATTTTCCGTCTATCTGATGCGCTATGCGCCCTATCTGATGACGGCGCGGGTTGACGGAAAGGACGGTTGACCCGTCAGACCGCTCGGCAAACTGGAACGCCGCGGCGCCAATGAAAAAAACCCGCCGAAGCGGGTTCTTTCGTTTGAACGACGGAGGCCGAACGCGACTCAGACTTCCACGCCCTGGCTCGCCAGATATTCGTCGTACGTGCCTTGGTAATCAATGAGCGTACCGTCGTTCTTCACTTCGATGACACGCGTGGCCAGGCCCGACACGAATTCCCGGTCATGCGAGACGAACACCAGCGTGCCCGGATACTTGTCGAGCGCGATCTGCAGCGACTCGATCGACTCCATGTCCATGTGGTTGGTCGGCTCGTCCATCATCAGCACATTGTGACGGCCCAGCATCAGCTTGCCCCAGATCATGCGGCCCTTCTCGCCCCCGGAGAGCACACGCACCGATTTGCGCACGTCGTCGCCACCGAAGAGCAGACGGCCGAGCGAGCCACGAATCACCTGATCGTCGTCGCCCTCCTTGCCCCACTGCGTCATCCAGTCGGTGAGCGTCAGGTCTTGCGGAAACGCTTCCGACGTGTCTTGCGGCATGTAACCGATGTTCGCGTTCTCCGCCCACTTCACATCGCCCGCGTCGACCGGCAACGCCGCCATCAGGCTGCGAAGCAGCGTAGTCTTGCCTGCGCCGTTCTCGCCGATGATCGCCACACGTTCGCCGGCGCGCACGGCGCCGGAGACGTTCTTGAAGATCTGACGATCGTACGACTTCGAAATGCCTTCGAATTCGAACGCCAGATTGTGCAGCTTCTTCTCAAACTCGAAGCGGATGAACGGATTCTGACGCGACGACGGCTTGATGTCCTCCACCTTGATCTTGTCGATCTGCTTGAGACGGCTTGTCGCCTGACGCGCCTTCGACTTGTTCGCCGAGAAACGACGTACGAAGTCCTGCAGGTCGGCGATACGCTCCTTCGCCTTCGTGCTTGCCGCCATCTGGCGTTCACGGGCCTGGGCCGAGGCGAGCATGTAGTCGTCGTAGTTGCCCGGGTAGATCTTCAGCGTGCCGTAGTCCATATCCGCCATGTGCGTACACACAGCATTCAAAAAGTGGCGATCGTGCGAGATGATGATCATGGTGGAGTTGCGCTCGTTGAGCACGTCTTCCAGCCAGCGGATCGTGTTGATGTCCAGGTTGTTGGTCGGTTCGTCGAGCAGCAGCACGTCCGGATTCGAGAACAGCGCCTGCGCGAGCAGCACCCGCAGCTTCCAGCCCGGCGCAACATTGCTCATCGGCCCCTGATGCTGGTCCGTCGGAATGCCCACGCCGAGCAACAGTTCGCCGGCACGCGCTTCGGCCGTGTAGCCGTCGTACTCGGCGAACTTCGCCTCGAGCTCGGCCGCGTGCATGTAGTCGTCGTCCGTCGCCTCCGGATTGGCGTAGATGGCGTCGCGCTCGCTCATGGCCGCCCACATCTCGGTGTGCCCCATCATCACGACATCGAGCACGCGCATCTCTTCATACGCGAACTGGTCCTGCTTGAGCTTGCCCAGGCGAACGTTCGGCTCGAGCATGACGTTGCCCCCGCTCGGCTCCAGATCGCCGCCAAGGATCTTCATGAACGTCGATTTGCCGCAACCGTTGGCGCCGATCAGGCCGTAGCGGTTGCCCCCGCCGAACTTGACGGAGATGTTCTCGAAGAGCGGCTTCGCGCCGAATTGCATCGTGATATTGGCAGTAGACAGCACAGGTGGTATCCGGGAGATGAGGTGCGGCGGCACGAAATTGCGCCACGAAACCCGGTATTTTAACACCGATGCATGTCATGCGCCCCGGGCCGCCCCCAGCGGTTGTGAAGCATCCGAATTGTGGCGTACGCAGGGGCCGACAGGTCATCGACTGTCTTACGCTGCCCGAAGCCACGTCAATCGGTGCGTCGTCCGCGCCTGTGCCTGCGCGTATGCGTGCGCTTAAGTCTGCGCGGGCTCGGCACAGCAGCCGCTGTCGGTCGCCGCCCCCGACGCGGGCAAACTCGCGTGGGACCCGACCGTGCAGCCAGCCCGCGATTAACGTTGTTGTAGCGCCTGTCGCCTCGCGAACGACAGGCGCCAAGATCGCCGGTAGGGGCTTTCCGCTATAGAAGCGTATGGGAATTGTGCTTCATAATGATTTCCTTATGCAATTCACAGTCCGACATATGCGGATTGTTATATTCCTTATGAGCCAGAACCGCGAACCGATTGACACTTATTTGCTGCGCGTCCTTCATACCTTGCTGATCGAGCGCAGCGTGACGCGCGCGGCCGTCAAGCTGAACCAGTCGCAGCCGGCGATCAGCGCGGCGCTGCGGCGGTTGCGCGACATCACCGGCGATCCGCTACTGGTGCGCGGCAAATCGGGCATGGTGCCCACGGAGTACGGTCAATCGCTGCTGGAGCCCACACAGAACGCTTTGCGCGAGATTGAGCGCATCACGGTTCAGCAATCAAATTTCGATCCGGCGACGACAGTACGCACGTTCCGCATCGGCTCGCCCGACTATCTGAATACGCTATTCGTACCGACAGTCGTCGAGCGCTTTCGCCAGCAGGCACCCAACGCCCAGCTCGAACTCCATTCGCTGGGGCCCGCCTTCGACTATGAGCACGCCCTCGAAGACGGCAAGGTCGACATCGTGATCGGCAACTGGCCCGAGCCGCCGGAGCAGCTTCACCTCTCGAACTTGTTCGTCGATCAGATCGTTTGCCTGGTGCGCAATACGCACCCCTACGCCAAACGCGGCCTCACACTCGACCAGTATCTCGCCAGCCCGCATCTCGCTCCGACGCCCTATTCCGTTGCGCAACGCGGCGCGATCGATATGCACCTCGCGCGCGAGCGCCTGAAGCGCAATGTGGTCGTGACGATTCCGTATTTCAATCTGGCGCCGTACGTTTTGCTCAAATCCGATCTGATCTTCACCACGACGCGCCTGTTCGCCGACTATTACGCGGAGTTCCTGCCGCTCACCGTGCTCGAAGCGCCCATCGACTTCCCGCCGATGCAGTATTACCAGTTGTGGCACGAACGCACGCACTATTCGGATGAGGTGCGCTGGCTACGCAGCGTCATTTCCGACGCCACGCGGACTTTGCTTGAGATGCGCCCCCAGACCTAGGCCATCGCCGCAGTCGTCACCTGCCGTTACCCGCGCTTACCTGCGCCATCGATTCGCCTCGGGGTTCCCGCGAGGTTTTTACCGGCGGAGCGGCCCCCACCGCTCCGCCGAACCGCACGGCAGCATGCCCGAAGTCCAGGCACACCACCCCCGACGTCCCGCCGGCCCGTTGCCGCGCCGGGCCGCACACCGTGAAGGTGTGGCCGGTGCGGCAGGGCCTTATCGGGATGCCTCGGCCAGTTGCCGCGCCAGCGCGTTGTGACGCGTGACGAGCGACGGCAGGTCGAGCGTCGCCAGACGCCCTTCGCGCACCACCACCCGCCCGTTCACCACGCTGTAGGCGGCTTGTCCGGGATTACAGAAGACCAGCGCCGCCACCGGATCGTGCAGGCCACCCGCCATGCCGATGCCACGTGTGTCGAACGCCACGAAGTCCGCCGCCATGCCGGGCGCGAGCACGCCGATGTCGTCTCGCCCCAGCACGCGTGCGCCCCCCACCGTGGCGATCTCCAGGGCCTCGCGCGCGGTCATCGCGCTCGGGCCGAAGCCCACGCGTTGCAGCAGCAATGCCTGGCGCGCCTCGCCGATCATGTTGGCCGCATCGTTCGACGCCGATCCGTCCACCCCCAGCCCAACGGGCACGCCCGCGTCACGCATGCGTCGAATCGGGGCGATGCCCGATGCGAGCCGCATGTTCGAACACGGGCAATGCGCCACGCCGGTGCCGGTCTTGGCGAACAGCGCGATGCCCGCGTCGTCGAGTTGCACGCAGTGGGCATGCCAGACATCGTGGCCGACCCAGCCCAGATCCTGCGCATACTCGGCCGGCGTCATGCCGAACATCTCGCGGCTGTAGGCAATATCGTTGACGTTCTCCGCCAGAT
The DNA here is from genome assembly GCF_026802345.1 of Pandoraea sp. XJJ-1. Taxonomy (NCBI): domain Bacteria; kingdom Pseudomonadati; phylum Pseudomonadota; class Betaproteobacteria; order Burkholderiales; family Burkholderiaceae; genus Pandoraea; species Pandoraea sp. XJJ-1. The sequence goes on along the minus strand of NZ_CP113827.1, from coordinate 2,284,721 downwards.
GGGTATGCATCGATACGCCGTACTGACGCGCCATCGTCGCCGACTCACGCATCAGGTCACGACTCACGGAAAACGGCGAGCACGGCGCCACGACCACGCGCAGCATCGCGTAGCGACCTGCGTCGTGATACGTCTCGATGAGACGTTGCGTGTCGGTGAGAATGTCGTCTTCGCGCTCCACGACACGATCGGGCGGCAGCCCGCCCTGGCTCTGCCCGACGCTCATGCTGCCACGGCTGGCATGAAAGCGCATGCCGATCTCGGCGGCCGCTTCGATGCTGTGGTCGAGCTTGCAACCGTTCGGGTAGATGTACAGGTGGTCGCTCGACGTGGTGCAGCCCGAGAGCAGCAACTCGGCCATGGCCGTCTGGGTCGAAACGCGGATCATCTCCGGCGTGAGGTTCGCCCACACCGGATACAGGTTCGTCAGCCAGTTGAACAGTTCGCCGTCCTGCGCCGCCGGAATGGCGCGCGTGAGGCTCTGATACATGTGGTGATGCGTGTTGACCAGGCCGGGAATCACGACGTGCCCGGTCAGATCGAGCACGTCGTCAGCCGTGTCCGGCAGCGTATCGCGGGTGCCGACCGCCACGATTCGGTTGTCCTCGATGTAAAGGCCGCCTCGGGCAATTTCGCGGCGGCCCGCATCCATGGTGACCAGCACGTCGGCATTCGTGACGAGCAGCGTTTTCATCAATGCGCCTCCAGTCCCATCGCCGACCCGTTCTGCTCGCCGTGGCCATTGGCGGCCGGCGCTTTGAAGCCATTGAAGTAGGCGTTCAGAATCACTGCCGAGAGCGTGGCCAGCAGAATCCCGCTGTGGAGCAACGGCGCGAGTTGTTCCGGCATCTTCGCGAAGAACTTATTCGACGCCACCGGAATCATCGCCATGCCGATGCTGATGGCCACAATGTACAGGTTATAGCGGTTGTTCGAGTAGTCGACCTTGGACAGAATCTTGATGCCCGTGGCGAGCACCATGCCAAACATGACCACGCCGGCGCCGCCCAGCACGAATTGCGGAATCGAGGCCACCACCACCGACATCTTCGGAATGAAGCCGAACACGAGCAGGATGGCGCCCGCCGCCACGCACACCCAACGACTTTTCACCCCCGTCACGCCCACGAGGCCGATATTCTGCGAAAAGGAGGTATGTGGGAACGTATTGAACAGGCCGCCGATCACGGTGGCCAAGCCGTCGACACGCAGACCGGCCACCAGCGCCTTCTCGTCGACCGGCTTGCCCACGATCTCGCCAAGCGCCAGGAACATGCCCGTCGATTCGATGAACGTGATCAGCATCACGATGGTGAGCGTCACAATCGCCCACGGATCGAACACCGGCATGCCGAAATGGAACGGCAGCACGACGTCGAACCACTTCACCTGATCGAGGCCGTCGAAATTGACTTTGTGAAGCATCAACGCAATGGCGAAGCCAAACAGAATACCGAGCAGCACGGCAATGTTCGAGAAGAAGCCCTTCACGAAGCGCGTGATCAACAAGATGAAGATGAGGACCGCGAAGGACACCCCCAGGTAGACCGGGTCGCCGTAATCGGGATTGCCCACCCCGCCCGCCGCCCAATTGATCCCCACGCCGATGATGGTCAGGCCGATCGACGTGATGACAATGCCCGTGACAATGGGCGGAAAGAAGCGCAGCAGCTTGCCAACGGCCGGCGCGAGCAGCGTACCGATGATACCGGCGGCGATGGTCGCCCCGAAAATGCCGGGCAACCCGAGCGATGGATTGGTGCCGATCGCGAGCATTGGACCGACCGCGGCGAACGTGACGGCCATGACGACCGGCATGCGAATGCCGAAACGACCCACGCCCACGCTCTGGATCAGCGTGGCAATGCCACAGCACATCAGGTCGGCGGAAATGAGAAAAGCGATCTGGTCCTTGGGCAAGCCAAGGGCGCCGCCGATGATGAGCGGCACGGCGACCGCCCCCGCATACATCACGAGCACGTGCTGCAGGCCCAGCATGAACAGTTTTCCGATCGGCAGTCGCTCGTCGACCGGATCCACGGTGTTGGTTGTCACACTCATTTCGTCTCCGTCCCAAGGGGGGCTGTTTGATTGCTATTTTTGGGTGACTCAATGGTGCAGGTCGACGCCTTTTGCGACAAGACCGTCGGAGGCTATAGTGTTTTTTTCATGGAACGTATGCCTGAATGCTTATCTTGCCGCTCGGGTTTTCCCGAGGCAGGTACGTCGCCATTGGGCTTTCCGGGCGATGCGCGTCCAGTGGCGGACACACATCATATGCACGGCGTTATACGGCGGATAAACGAAACAAATAGTGCTCCCAAAAATCCCCATCGCAGGGCACGCGGGGTACGCTGAGCACGTCGGCATGTCGCAGGGATGCCCGTCACGTATTTGTCCGGCGTGGCGTGGTATGTGCGCGTTTTTATCTTTGGTATTGCGCCCGTTGCCACGCCGCCATCTCCCTACAATGCATCCATCCATCACAGGAGACATCATGGGACGACTGACTACCCACGTACTTGATACATCGCACGGCAAGCCAGGCGCGGGCATCCGTGTCGAGCTATGGCGTGTGGACGGCGAGCGCCGCTCGCTGCGCGACGTGCAGACGAATCACGACGGCCGTTGCGACAAGCCGCTGCTCGAAGGCGAGGAATTCGTCGCGGGCGAATATGAACTCGTGTTCCATGCAGGTGACTATTTCGCCGCCCAGGGCGTGGACGTCCCGTCGCCGCGCTTCGTGGATCGCGTTGTGCTGCGTTTCGGCGTGGCCGAGCCTTCCCAGCATTACCACGTGCCCCTTCTGGTGTCGCCGTGGAGCTTTTCCACGTATCGCGGTAGTTGATAAGCGCGAGCGTGAACGTCAGGCAGTTGAGGAGAACATAAGATGGAAGCGTTTATTACCGACTGGGTCAATCTGTTGTTGCGCTGGCTGCATGTGATAGCGGCCATCGCCTGGATTGGCGAGTCGTTCTATTTCGTGATGCTGGACAATGGTCTGAAGCCGCCGAAGGCGGCCGACGACAAGCAAAAGGGCGTGTTCGGTGAGATGTGGTCGGTGCACGGGGGCGGTTTCTACCACGCGCAAAAGTACCTGAACTCGCCTCCGCAGATGCCGGAAGACCTGCACTGGTCGAAGTGGAAGTCGTATACGACGTGGCTCTCGGGCTTTGGCCTGTTCTGTGCGCTGTATCTGCTGCAGCCGCAGACGTATCTCATCGACAAGACCGTGATGGATCTGCAGCCGGGTCAGGCGGTGGGTCTTGCGGTGGCGTTTCTGATTGGCGGCTGGTTTGTCTACGATTTCCTGTGCCGCATGCTGGGCAAGAACGAACGGGTGCTGGGCATTGCGGTTGCGCTGTTCGTGGTCGCCGCGACGTATGCCACGACGCATATTTTTGCCGGGCGCGCGGCCTTCCTGATTGTCGGCGCCATGATGGCGACGTCGATGTCGGCAAACGTGTTCTTCTGGATCATCCCGGGACAGCGCAAGAGCGTCGATGCGCTGTCGAAAGGCGAGGTGCCGAACCCGATCTGGGGCAAGCTGGGCAAGCAGCGCTCGGTTCACAACACGTATTTCACATTGCCGGTCGTGTTCATCATGATCAGCAACCACTACGCGTTCACGTATAGCAATCCGCACAATTGGGTGATTCTTTCGATCATCATGGCTGCGGGCGCGATGATTCGTCAGTTCTTCGTGCTGCGTCACGCGGGGAAGAATCTGTACGTGCTGCCGGTCGCGGGCGCGGCCCTGCTCGCCGGGGTCGCCGTGTTCGCCGCACCGCGCCCTGCCCCGACGCCCGCCGCAGGTGCGCATGGCGAAGCGGTGGCGTCGAACGTGAAGCTCTCGGAAATCCAGCCGATCCTGACGCAACGCTGCGCGACGTGTCACTCGGCCAAGCCGACGATGATGGGCAGCGCACCGGCAGGGGTGATGTTCGATACGCCGGCCGAGATTTCGCAAAACGCCCAGCGGATCTATCAGCAGGCGGTGGCGCTCAAGGCGATGCCTTTGGGCAACGTGACCCAGATGACCGACGACGAACGCCAGAAGATCGCCGCGTGGTTCAACGGCGGCGCGCAGCAGTAACCTTCACGAACGTCTTTCTTGCTGGACCCATGTTGGGGCGCTTCGGCGCCCCGTTTTTTTACGTCATCGCGTTAGGTTGCGCTGATGCACTGCACGGCGTTGTGAGCGGTGAAAGTGACGTGCACGTTTTCGACTGTTCCCCGACAAAACAATCGCTTGGGAACTTCGGTACGGGTACGCAGGTCTGTAGTACGCGTCCGGCAGTCCGGGCGTGACGTATTTGCGAAGGCGGCATCCGCTCAACCTTCCCATCACGTCAAACTACGGGTGCGATGCCGACAGCGGCAGGCGCATCACGAATCAGACATCATGAATTTCCTGCTTTTCTCCGCTTCCCGGCAAGGCGTTGTCTGGGTGCATCTGCACCAGGCAATGTTTCCGCCGTCCGATCTGACTGCCTGACGACGTCTGCGCGCCACTGCTGCGCGTGATGTTGCGGGCGGGACGGGTGCGCCGTCGCTTGCGCGTGCCCGATCGATCTCCCATCTCGAAGTTTCGATGTGCAAGCCACGGTGAGCTGCGTCCCGACACGACGCGGCGATATGTCATCGGGGGGACCATGTCTCATTCCACTCTTCATCAATCCACGCAGGGCACAAGGACGCCGCTGCTCAAACAATTTACGTCGCTCGCGATTCCAACCATTCTTTCCGGCTGGGTATACACGGTCTACACGTTGATCGACGGGATCTTCATCGGTCGATACGTCGGCGAACAGGCGTTGGCAGCGCTCAATCTCGTCGTCCCGTTGCTGTATGTCCCGTATGCGTTCAGTGTCATGATCGGTGTGGGCGGCGCCACGCTCATTGCCCGCTTGTTGGGAGAGGGACGCGACGCACAGGCGCGTCGCGCATTCTCGCAGGTGCTCTGGGTGATGCTCGCCTTCAGTATCGCGATGAGCGCCGGGGTGCTGTCCTTCCGTCACGAAATCGCCGCCGCGCTCGGCGCACACGGCGAAATTACACAACACGTGGTGGGCTTTCTGTCCGGCTGGGGCTGGTTCGTGCTTTTCGCGAACGGTCTTTACGCGATGGAGCTGTTCCTGCGCGTGGAAGGCGCGCCGGCGGCGCGATTCGGACTGTACGCGATGTTTCTTGGCGCGCTCGCCAATGTGGCGCTGGACTATTGGTTCATCGTGGTGAAGGAGATGGGCATGTACGGGGCGTCGCTCGCCACCGGCTTGTCGATGATGGTCTCCAGCAGCGTGATGCTCGCCTATCACTTCGTGCTGGCCAAGAAGGTCGTGCCTGCATGGCGGGCTTCCGCAGACACCGAAGTCCATATCTGGCGCGTGATGTACAACGGCGCCTCGGAGTTTCTGGGGGCGATCGCCCCGGCGGTGACCGTGTTCGCGTTCAATCGCGTCATTCTGTGGAACTTCGGCGAGCCCGGGCTGGCCGCCTACGCCATTCTGGAATACATGACGCTCGGTGCCACGGTGACGATGGTCGCGCTCGTGCAAAGCATGCAGCCGATGATCAGCTTCTACCGTGGCTCGCGCGATCTGAACGCGTTGCGCGAGTCGTTCCGGCTCGGCGTCATGGCGGTGACGGGGTTCTCGGTGCTGGTGGCGGTCGCCATGGCTACACTGGCTCGCCCGCTGACGTTCCTGTTCTTGCCGGCAGGCGTTCAGGCGTGGTCGATTCTCGAGCACGCGGTGCTTTGGTACGCGCTGGCGTTTCTGCCCGCAGCCGGCAATTTGATCGTGGCGGGCTTTCTGACGGCCGTGGAGTCACCGGGACCGTCGGCGGCCATTGCCATGCTGCGAAGCTGGGTGTTACTGCTGGGCATTCTTTGGCTGCTCAATGTTGGGTTCGGCGGCGCGGCGATCTGGTACACGCTGTTGATCACTGAAATGCTGACGCTTGCCATCAGCGTCTGGCTATATTGGCGCAGTGACCGAGGCGACGCGCTCTTGGCGCGCGCAGCGTCGCGCTGAGGCTCTGGCCCCTGGCTACCCGGCAAAACGGCGTGACTTCGCGGTCACGCCGTTTTTTATGGTCATGCCGCGACGGCTCAGCTCGGCATCTTTAGCGAGAACGTTTGCGCGAGTGACTGCACGCTGGACGCGTCGTCCGCGCCCGGCGCGCCTTCGGGCGGCGCGGCGCGTGGCGGCAGCGCTGCGGGCCGGCTAACTTCGCTGGCAGCCCACTGCGGTTCGGGCAGTTCGTCGAACACTTGGCGCAGGCGTGCTCCCCACGATTCGTGGATCATCTTGTAGTAGACGTTTTCGTCGTCGAGCGACGCGAACCGCGTCACGCGCAGGCTGTTTTCTTCATACACGAGAAGATCGAGCGGCAGCCCCACGGAGACGTTGGAGCGAAGCGTGGAATCCATGGAAATCAGCGCGCACTTGGCGCCGTCGTCGAGTGAGGTCGCGGGCGTGACGAGCCGATCAATGATGGGCTTGCCGTATTTGGACTCGCCGATCTGGAAGTACGGGTTGACCGACGACGCTTCGATAAAGTTACCTGCGGAGTACAGTTGATAAAGGCGGCTCGGCGCACCGGCGATTTGCCCGCCGAGCAGAAAGCTGCAATTGAAGTCGACACCGAAGGCTTCGAGCGCCTTGGCATCGCGTGTGTGGACGTCTCGAATCGCCTGGCCGACGACGCGCGCGACGTCGGTCATGCTTTTGGCGTTCCACAGCGTTTCGGTGTCGCGCGCTTCGACAAGTTGTTGGCGCACGGCCTGCGTGAGCGCGAGATTACCCGCCGAGAGCAGGACGAGCACGCGCTCGCCCGCGCGCTCGAACACGAGCATCTTGCGAAAGGTGCTCACGTGATCGACGCCCGCATTGGTCCGGGTATCGGAGAGAAAGACGAGCCCGGCATCGAGCTTCATGGCCACGCAATACGTCATGTCGTTCCTGTCTTGCCGTGCGGGGCCCTCGGCCCAGGCACGCTGAAAGCTATTGTTGTTGATCGAGCGGCACGGTATCGACTGTGACCGATACGTGCAGCGCTTCTGTCGCACCGCCGCTGCGCATGCCTCTGACGGGCGCGGCAGACTCATAATCGCGTCCGACGGCCAATCGGCAGTAGTTGCCGCTGGCGAAGCAGGCATGAGTCACGTCGATGCTGACCCAGCCCGCCCCGTCGAGCCACACGTCGACCCATGCGTGACTGGCCGCGTGCGGCACGTCGCCCGGATCGATATACCCGCTGACGTATCGCGCCGGCACGCCACGCGCACGGCAAACGGCGAGCATCAGGTGAGCATGATCCTGGCAGACGCCTCGCCCAAGCGCAAGTGCCTGTGCGGCGGTACTGGTCACGCCGGTGATTCCGGATTCGTAGTCGACTTGTTCGCAGAGGGTGGCCGCGAGCGCCAGCAGTTCGCCCGGCGTGGTCACGCCGGCGGCGGCGGCAAGCGCGTCGATGGCGTCGTTGCGCGCGGTGAGCGGCGTCGGGCTCGCGAAGGATAACACCGGTACGGCGTGGGTCGTCTCGCCGAGCCGTCCATCGATAAGCGGTGTGGTGTCGACCTCGCCTTCGGCCATGAGATGGATTTCGCTGTGCGGCTGATGAAGTACCAGGGTATGCATGTCGTTCCCGAACGCGTCGCGCGCGGGCGTGAGTTTGCCGGGCGCGCTCAGCCGCCAGTGCGCGATACGCTGCACTTCGGACGCCGCAGGCGTGAGCCGAAGCTGCTGGATGGTGTAACGCACCGGCGTGTCGTAGCGGTAGGTGGTCTCGTGACGGATGGTCAGGCGCATGGCATCAGGCGGCGAGCGGGATCAGGAAGGTCTGGCTGATCTTGTTGCCGAGCACGGAGACGCGCTCGAGGAATGCAGTCAGGACGGGGTGGAGGCCTTGTTGGTGGATCTGCTGGATGTCGGTGTACTTGAGTTCGGCTTGTAATTTTCCCGCGTAGCGTTCCACATCCCCGGACTGGGCATTGGACAGGGTGGCGAGGTTTTCGCATACGCCGCTGAGCGAGGCGAGCAAGGAGCGTGGCATGTGCGCGTTGAGCATGAGCAGTTCGACGACGCGCTCTGGGGTAATCACGTCTCGGTAGACTTTGCGGTAGATCTCGAAGCCGGACACGCTGCGCAGCACGGCGGACCAGTAGTAGAAGTCGGTGGGATGGGAGGCGTCGGGGCCTGCGCGGTCGGTGCGCACGGCTTCGTGGAAGCGGACGTCGAGAATTCGCGCGGTGTTGTCGGCGCGCTCCAGGAATAGGCCAAGCCGAGTAAAGTAGAAAGCATCATCCTGGAACAAGGTGCCGAAGCTGACGCCGCGCGAGAGGTGCGAGCGCACTTTGACCCATTCGAATAGTTGGGCCGGGTCGCGCTCCAGCAAGTCGAGCATGCGCGGAAATTCGAGCCAGGTGCTGTTGACGGTTTCCCATAGTTCGGTGGTGAGCGTGCCCCGCACGGCGCGCGCGTTTTCGCGTGCCGCCTCGAGACAACAGGCGATGCTCGACGGGTTATCGCGGTCACGTACGACGAAGTCGAGGACATTGGCACGCGTGGCACGCCCATGTTTGCGATTGAACGCGGGCTCGAGTTCGGAGATGCGCAAGGTGGCGCGCCAGCCAGCCTCGTCGTTGAAGGTGCCGGCGTGCGCACGGGCGCCGTCGGCATCGTCGTCGTCGTCGATGGCATCTTGCGGCAAGAGCAGGTTCTGCAAGTTGACGTCGAGCAGGCGTGCGGTGTTTTCGGCCCGCTCCATGTAGCGAGCCATCCAGAACAGGTGATCGGCGGTACGGCTGAGCATGATGGCTTCCCGATAGGATTTTTTGTCGTGTCCGGCGAACGTGGCTTATTTTTCGAGTACCCAGGTGTCTTTTGTCCCCCCGCCCTGGGAGGAATTGACGACGAGTGAGCCTTCGGTAAGCGCAACGCGGGTGAGTCCGCCCGGCACCATGGTGACGCCTTTGCCGGAGGAGAGCACGAAGGGACGCAGGTCGATGTGTCGCGGCGCAATGCCGGCCTCGACGAAGGTGGGGCACGCGGACAGTGCGAGCGTAGGTTGGGCGATGTAGCCGTCGGGTTTGGCGATGAGCCGTTGGCGGAATGCCTCGATTTCGGCTCGGGTGGCCGCCGGGCCCACGAGCATGCCGTAGCCTCCGGCACCATGCACTTCTTTGACGACGAGTTCGCCAAGGTTGTCGAGGGTGTAGGCGAGATCGTCCGCTCGACGACATTGGTAGGTCGGAACGTTGTTGAGAATGGGCTTCTCACCGAGGTAAAACTCGATCATGTCCGGCACGAACGGGTAGATGGATTTGTCGTCGGCAACGCCGGCCCCGATGGCATTGGCCAAGGTGACACGCCCCGCCCGGTAGACGCTGAGCAAGCCAGGCACGCCCAAGGTGGAGTCGGCGCGGAAGGCCAACGGGTCGAGAAAGTCGTCGTCGATTCGGCGATAGATGACGTCGACGCGCTTCGGACCATTGGTGGTTCGCATGTAGACGAGGTTGTCCTCGACGAACAGGTCTTGCCCCTCGACTAACTCGATACCCATCTGTTGCGCCAGAAAGGCATGCTCGAAGTACGCGGAGTTGTAGATGCCCGGGGTCATGACGACGACGGTAGGATCGTCGACCCCCACCGGCGCCACGGCGCGCAGACTGTCTAGCAACAGGTCAGGATAATGCTCGACCGGCGCAATCCGGTTTCTCGCGAACAGTTCAGGGAATAACCGCATCATCATTTTGCGGTTTTCCAGCATGTACGACACGCCGGACGGCACTCTGAGATTGTCCTCCAGCACGTAGAACACGCCATCGTCGCCCGCCCCCGCCCGCACGACATCCACACCCGCGATATGTGCGTAAATGTCGCCCGGTACGTCCACCCCCTGCATCTCGGGACGATACTGCGCGTTCTGTAATACCTGCTCCGCCGGAATGACCCCGGCACGCAAGATGTCCTGCTCATGGTAGACGTCATGAACGAACCGGTTCAACGCGTCCACGCGCTGGCGCAAACCCGCCTGCAAGGTCTGCCACTCCTGGGCAGGAACAATTCTGGGAATCAAATCGAATGGGATCAAGCGCTCTGTGCCCGCCTCATTGCCATACACAGCAAATGTGATCCCCACTCGCCGGAACGCCAAGTCGGCCTCGGCCCGCTTGTGGTGCAAGACATCCTCGGACTGGCATTTAAGCCAATCGTCAAACCGCCGGTAATGCGCACGCGTCGCACCCGTGATGCTCGCCATCTCGTTGTAGCTCTCGACCATTTGCTTCTCCGCAAATTGCTGTGTCGAGATCCTGCAATATCCATGCCCGTGCCGTTTTTTATCCCTTTCGCACGATTTTCGTGCGCCCCATGCATTTTTTTGCACCACATCCGTGATTTGAACTCAACACCACTCCCCTAGACGGACCGGGGCCCCTTTCCGCCTCTCAAACATAAACCCAACTCGCTGCAGAAAGGGGCCCCGGTCCATCCCCCTCCACGCCCCCAGTCCTCCCACCGACACCGCCCGCTTCCCTCGCCTCCACCACACCGCCCCTGTCCCGTCGACACCGCCCGTCTCCATCGCCATCGCGACGCCGCACCCGCCCCGCGCGTGCTCCGCATCTGCCGCAGGACGGCCGCGTCGTCGCCCACGCCTCTCCAGTCCCTCTTCTCCTCCTACCTCCTTCTTGCTTCTCCTAGTGCCTCCTAGTGCCTCCTAGCGTCTCCTCTCGCTCGCCTCCATCCCTCGCTTTTTCATCCCCCCATATGCAAAACGCCGGGCTCTCCCCGGCGTCTTCGCTGTCCTGCACTTATCGTTCGCTACCACTTTGCTTATGCCGCCTTTCTCGCTGAGCGCACCGCCTCCAACGCCGCTCGCGTCAACACATACGTGCCCGGCAAATCCTGCTCGTCACAGTTGTGACCCTCTCCACCCCGATCCACCACCACGAAGTCACTCACCTCATCCAACGCCAACAACGGGTGATGCCACACGCCACGCGCATAGTTCACCCCCTGCCACCCCTCCGAAACAAACGCCCTCATCTGACTCACGTCCAATTCGCCCGCCGGCGCTACCACCACCAGGTACGGCGTCGTCTTCAACGGTATGAACGCCTGACTCCCCAACGGATGCCGCTCCAACATCTTCACCTCATACGGCAACTGCCTCGGCTGGCCACGAAACACATTGACCAACGTGCGGCCGCCCTCCGGCCCCAAATCTACCGTCGCCAAATCGTGAAACCGCTCCGTCGTCCCGCCATTGATCCCGAAATGCTTCGCCCCCGACAACTCAATCACATCGCCAAACGGCGCAAACGCCTCTCGCGTCAATCGCTCGATCTTCAACGCCGCTCCCGCCATGTCACTCTCCTTTTTTTCCCTTTTTTCATTTCCCCCTCTCGCAAACGTCGCCGACCGCGAGAGGGATTCATTCACGCTTACGCTTTCTTTTCGCTCAACCGGCCCCACAACCGCAAACGCGATACACCCCCGTCCGGAATGATGTTGAAGCGAATGTGCGTGATCGCCCCCAGCCTCTGTACCTGCTCCTCAAAGCTGAATTGCTTGTCCATCGCCAATTTCTGCTCAGGCAACAGCTCCGGCCAGAACATCGACTGCGTAATCAAGGACTGCTCGGTGCCGCCCGTTACATACGCCGCCTGAATGGAACAACGATCCGGGAAGTTGCCCTTGAAGTGCGCCGTGTCCACTTCGATCTTCGCAATCTCGCCCGGCTGCGCCAACGCAATGATCGCCCAGTCGTTGCCCGGCTCACGACGTCGACGCGTCTCCCACCCATCGCCCATGTTCACCCCCCGGCCCGGCATCAACAGGTTCGACGCCATCCCGAAGTGCTGGTTGTTCGCCGCGACGACGTAACCGCCATTCTCCATCGCGATGAGGTCGATCAACTCGTCACGCGAGCGTCGCGCCCAATCGCTCTGCGGCAACCCATACACGCGCAAACGCGCCAGGCCACCATCGGGGTACAGGTTCACTCGCACATGGGTCACCGCACGCGACTGCGTAATCGCATGGTAGTGGTGCGCATTGCCCTGCAAGCTGGTCGACGCCAGCAATTCGAACCACTCGGCCGACTCGCCCGGGGCGCCGTCCGGGCTGTGGCAACCCTCGAGCGACGCGGCCGGCGGAAAGTTGCCGGTGAAGTGGCTGGTGTCGAGGTCAACGCCAAACAACACGCCCGGTCGCGCCAGCTTGACCACACACCAGTCGTAGCCGTTCACACGCTTGCGACGTGTCTCCCAACCATCCATCCACTTGCCGTTGTCGTCGTATTTGCCAGGGATGAACACGGCCGGCTCAGGGTTGAGCATGCGCTCCTTGGCCGCGAAAAACTCGTCGCTGGCCTCCAACGCCTGCGCACCCAGGCGCGGATCAGCCAAGTTGACGTAACGGCGCACAAATTCCGGTGCGTTCGGGTCTTGCGGGGCGAGGGCCATGCCAACTCCTTGATGCTGGGTAATGTCTGAAACGGGACGAATCGGGTTGCAACGGACGGAATCCACTCGGGCCGACACTATCCGCCCAGTCTCCTTACGGTTCAGTCGCGAACCAGATCCTGCAGACGGAATCCGGCGATACGGAAGATCTGTCGCAAGCATTCGTCGATCTCGTCCGCCCGGCTGTTTGCAACGCGCGCCGCGAAGTTTTCGATGATGCTGGCACGCGTATGCCCACGCACCGCCAGGATGTAAGGGAACCCGAACTTGGCTTTGTACGCATCGTTGAGTTCGGTCAGCCGCGCAAATTCATCGGCACTGCACTGGTCCAGCCCCGCCCCCGCTTGCTCACGCGTGGACTCGGCCGTCAGTTCGCCTCGCACGGCCGCTTTGCCCGCCAATTCGGGGTGAGCACGGATGAGGTCGAGCTGAGGGCCTTCGCCAGCATCGATGACGGCCTGACACATGGCGTCCTGCAACGCCTCGACGGTGGCAAACGGACGGTCGTCCCAAGCCGCTTCGGCCACCCAAGGCGAATGCTCGAAGATGCCGTCGAGCGCCGCAACGAACTCGGCACGGGGCAACGCCGACAGTTCGGCAACGGTACGTTGGGTCATAGACAACGGGGCGTTCATTCACTGCTCTCCCGGAGAACAAAGGTGGCGCCCCGCCATGCTTTTCGCACAGCCGAGTGACGCCTTTCGGATTCAAATTTCTACCAGTGACCACGCCGGTTCCCAACGTAGCCGCCTCACCCAAATCTGCTCGCTCACGCCGCCACGTACGGATGGCGCGTCTGCCAGTGACGTGCCACGTCGATACGACGACACACCCACACACGATCATGTTTCTCAATGTGATCGAGGAATCGCTGCAACGCCGCAAATCGCCCTGGGCGACCCAGCAAGCGGCAATGCATGCCCACCGACAACATCTTCGGTGCCTCGTCCCCTTCCGCATACAAGACGTCAAACGCATCGCGCAGATAATGGAAGAAGTGATCCGCCGTATTGAAGCCCTGCGGTGCCGCGAAGCGCATGTCGTTGGAATCGAGGGTGTAAGGCACGACAAGGTGAGGCTTGACGTCGCCCGTGCCGGTCCGCACCTGTGTCCAGAATGGCAGGTCGTCGCCATAGTTGTCGGAGTCGTACACGAACCCGCCCTGCTCGACCACCAGACGCCGCGTATTCGGGCTGTCACGACCCGTGTACCAGCCAAGCGGCGCGCTACCCGTCATTGCCTTGAAGAGGTCGATCGCGATGCGCATGTGCTCGCGCTCGGTCGCCTCGTCCATGTTCTGGTAGTGAATCCAGCGCCACCCGTGACACGCGATTTCATGCCCCAATTCCTGAAAAGCGGCTGTCACCTCAGGATGACGCTGCATGGCCATCGCCACGCCAAACACGGTCAACGGAAGCCCGCGGCGCTCGAATTCGCGCAAGATGCGCCACACGCCCGCCCGCGACCCATATTCGTAAATAGACTCCATGCTCATGTGACGCGCTTCGTACGCCGCCGCGCCAATGATCTCGGACAGGAATTGCTCGGACGCGCGATCGCCGTGCAATACACAGTTCTCGCCGCCTTCTTCGTAATTCAGAACGAACTGAACGGCAATGCGCGCACGCCCCGGCCAGTCGGCAAACGGTACGTGACGGCCATAACCGATGAGGTCGCGCGGATAGTCGCTGGAACTTGCAATGTGGCTGGCCATGGTGTCCTGGCATTCGGGGAATGGCGAAATGATCGAAGCAGTGTAGCCAAATCCATCCCGCGGAAACATAGCCAGATTCGGATATTCAGGCTGTGCTTAAACGTATAGTCGCCCCCGCACGGCCCCGCCCGTTCACGCGCGCTCCTTCGCCCGCGCTCATTCGGCACCCTCCCCGCCCGTGGATCTTGGTTGTCGACAAATCCACCAAAAACACCCTCAAATAACGCAAAAAATCACGCAACCTCGCCCAATAGACGTCAATCGACGCAACAACAAAAAAGCACGCCGGGCCGTTGTTTCGACCCGGCGTGCTTTCGCTTGCCGCTATGCCGCTTTACCGAACGCTCAGTCGGCGCTCGCTTGGAAATTACGCGTACAGATAGGGATATCCCGTAAGCGTCAGCGTGACCTGCGCCCCGGATGTCTGCAGTCTGGCCTGTCCGCCCACCGGCAAGGTCAGTTTGTCGGGACAGTGACCAAACGGCATATCGGTCACGATCGGAATGCCGATCACTTTACGCACGCTTTCGATCATCGCCGGCATGTCGTATCCGTTGTCATATTCGGTCACTCGGTACTGTGAGAAATCCCCAAGCACCAACGCACGTTGACGCGCCAGAATGCCGGACTGATGCAACTGGTACAGCATCCGCTCAACGCGATACGGCGGCTCGTTGACATCTTCGACGAACAACACGCCCCCCTCGATCTGCGGCAGGTACCGGGTACCGATCAGGCTGCAGACCATCGCCAGGTTGCCGCCCCACAAGGTGCCCGACACGTCGATATCGCCGCTCGCCCCATCCCCCAGCCACTGGGCCACGTGACTCGGCGAACGCAATACGGATTGGAATTGCGTCAGGGTGAAATCGCTCAGCGGATCGGCCCCGAAGTCCGCCAGCAACATCGGCCCCGCAAACGTGGTGAGCTGGGCCTGCGCCAACAGTGCCAACTGCACGGCCGTGAAGTCGCTATGACCGATGATGGCGACCGGTGCTCCCGATAACCGGCGATGCAGGCCTTCGTAGTCAAGCTGGTCGAGCAGATGCACGGCGCCATATCCGCCACGCACCGCGAGCACGATCTCGGGCACGGGATGCTCACGCCCCGCCAGCTGGTTGATTTCGGCAACGCGCTCGGCATCGGTTCCCGCAAAGCGCAAGTACCGACGCGCAAGCGCCTCGCGATTGCTGACGGTGTAGCCGAGTCGCTCCAATGTCTCGATGCCGCGCAAGGCGACGTCGGGGTCGGGGGCGTAGCCCGACGGGGCAATCAGTTCGAGAAGCCTGGTCTGCGTCAATTGAGGGATCCCGGTGTTGGGGTTGGGGTCTCGCCCACCGCCTCGGCGGACGCCGACGAGCGACGCGCCTTCGCAGCGGCACGTCGTTCACTGAAGAAGGTCTGGAGAATGTCGACGCACTCGTCGCGCATGACGCCGCCGAGCACTTCGGCATGATGATTGAGCCGAGGTTCCGCGAACAGGTCGACCACGCTGCCGCACGCCCCGGTCTTGGGATCCGCTGCCCCATACACGACGCGCTTCACGCGCGCATGCATGATCGCACCCGCACACATGACGCACGGCTCGAGCGTCACATACAGTTCGCATTCCGGCAGACGATAGTTGCCCAACGCCTGTGCCGCCGCGCGCAGCGCCTGCATTTCGGCATGAGCCGACGGGTCGTGGCCGCCGACTGGACAGTTGTGCCCAACGGCAATCACCTGTCCGTCGCAAACGACGACGGCACCCACCGGCACCTCTCCCTGCACCATCGCGGCACGGGCCTGCTGCAGCGCCAGGCCCATGTAGGTCTCGTCGGTGGCGGGTAAATCTCGATTCATGAAACGTTGACGAAAAGCCGCCGCACGTCGCCCGCCCCATTTCGGACGCGCTACGCACAGCGCAATTGGCCGCTATCGGCAATGCGCTATTCTCGCACACGCCCCGCCACCGTCACACATCGGGCGCGCGCTCCGCAAGCCCCCGCCGCACCCGCAATCCCCCGACTCGCGCGTATTTCAGTCCCAAGCGGGCGCGAGCGACGCCGGATTGGCCTGACGCTCGTTGCGATCGAGCGTGGCGATCCGTGCCATGTCGTCATTGCTTAGCCTCAGGTCGCACGCCTTCATGTTGCTCGCCAGATTCTCGCGCTTGGTGGACGACGGAATGACGGCGTATCCCTGCTGCATCGCCCAGGCAAGCGCGACTTGCGCCGTGGTAGCCTCGTGCGCCTCGGCAATTTTCACGAGCACCGGATCGTTCAAAACTTTTCCGTACGCCAGCGTCATGTATGACGTGACGTGAACGCCCTGCGAACGCGCAAATTCCGCCAGTTTGCGGTTCTGCAAGTATGGACTCAGCTCGATCTGCAAGGTCGCCAACTCGCCCGGCCCAACAATGCCAATGGCCTGCTGCAGCAGCGCAATGGTGAAGTTGGACACGCCGATGGCACGGGTCAAGCCCTGCTCGCGGGCTTCGCGCAACGCGCCAAGATATTCCGCCATCGGCACTGCATTGGCCGGCGACGGCCAGTGAATCAGCGTGAGATCGACCCGGTCGGTGCCGAGCTTCGAGAGACTGTCCTTCAGGCTCGGAATCAACTTGTCACGGGAAAAGTTGTCGACCCAGATCTTGGTGGTCAGATGCAACGCGTCACGCTTGACGCCCGATGCCGTCAGTGCGTGCCCGATGTCGGCTTCGTTCTCGTAGATCTGCGCGGTGTCGATCGCGCGGTATCCCAGCGCGAGCGCCTGGGTAACGGTATCGACGACGGTTTGCCCCTTCAAACGGAACGTGCCGAGGCCAAAGGCGGGAAGACTCATGAGTGCAACTCCTGTCAGATGCGTCGCGCCAAGGAAATCAACGTCCGTTGAACGGCACGACGGAAGCGCACAGTGTCCCGGATTCGCGCACGCACAAGAAGCCCCCACAGACGAACAAGATTCGTGCATTGAATTCACAAATAATCGCGAATCGGGGCGTCGACCGCTGCGATCGACAGTGGCGACTCAGACTGCAGTCTGCGGGAGGAAGCTGGCGTCTTCCCGCGCCATCGCCTTGATTTCGTTACGGGTGGCGAGGATATGCGCCTCGAGCAGGGACACGACCGCCCCCACGTCGCGACGCCGGCATGCCGCGAGAATTTCGTAGTGATCGTGCTGCGGGTTCTCTTTGCCGGTCGCCTGCGACATCGCCAGATGCGAGTAGCGGTCGGTGTTCAGGCAGTAGGCTTCGACGAGCATCCGCAAACGGCGGTTGTTGGCGGGCGCCGACAGCGCAAGATGGAAACGTCGGTTGTATTCGGCCCACTCCGAGACGGCTTCGGACGCCGAGTAGTCCGCCAGGATCTGTTCCATCCCCTGGAAGTCGCGCTCCGCCATGTTGGGCACGGCAAGCTTCGCGGCATGGCATTCGAGCGCGACACGAATGTCGAGCAACTCGCACAATAGCTCGAGGTTCATGCTCGTCACGGTCGCGCCACGGTTCAGAGGGTGGGTAACCAACCCCTCCGCTTCCAATTGCCGCAACGCTTCGCGCACCGGCACCCGGCTTGCGTTGAAACGCTCAGCCAGGGCTTCCTGACGCAGTTGATACCCACCCGGGAGCACGCCGCGCAAGATTTCGTCTCGCAGCGTGTCGCGGATGGCCTCATGAAGGGCTTGGGATCTGGGTGTTCGCATACTTACTTGCCCGCTCGCGCCTCCGCCAGCGCAATAGTCAGGTGCGCTACCTTCTTCTTGAGCGCATCGCGCTCGGCGGTCATGGCTTTGAGTTCCTTTGACAGACGCGTGAGTTCGTCGGTCGGCTCCGCAGTGGTATCCCACGGCGGCGTGCCGTCGTCTTCGTCAGCGATCTCGTCGTCCTTCCTCTTGCGTGGCTTGACCGGACGCGCCTCACGCACCTGACGCGCCAGCTCACGCAACTCCTGCTTGCCAGCGACCACCGCGGCCACCTGTGCCGCCTGCGGCAAGGTCGAGACGGCCGCGGCCGCGTTGATCGACACCTCCCCACGCTTGACGGCATCCACCAGTTCCGGCGCCGCCGCCGTGTGGATCTGCTCGATCTGCCCCAGCGTATTGCTCGACAATCGCGCCGCACGCGCCAACGCCGCGCGCGTGAGCGCCATCGTATGCGCGGGGATCGACGCATTGGTCCCCATTGCCTCAGCCGCATCGCTCGCCGAAGCGGCCGGCGGCGCCTCGGCTTGCGCCGGATTGTCGCTACCGGTGCGGGCTTCGAGAATGGTCTTCTTGCGCAACGCCAGCACGCCGCGCTGGTAATCGGACACGCTGCGCCGGCCCAGGTGATTGTCAATCATCCACAGGCGCACGTCGTCCATGGACTTGAACGAGAGGTTCTGCACCGTACGGAATTCGATGTTGTGCTTGCGGCAAATCGCGTAGCGATTGTGGCCGTCGACCAGCACGTCGCCCCACAGTACAAGGGCGTCGCGGCATCCCTCGGCCAGCAGGCTCTGTTCGAGCGCCGCATATTCATCAGGCGTGAGCGGATCGATGTACGCCTTGAGTTCTTCGTTGATCTGGACTGTCATGGATTTCTGTGACGATGCCGCCGCCCCCGGCGCCGCTGGCTGCGGCACGACGCGGAACGTCGGCATGGAAAGACGTTGCAGGCGGCATTATCGCCTGTCTGGCCGGCTTTGACGAAACGAACGCCCGGACCCTGCCCGGGTCGGCGCTCAGGACAGCACGC
Source organism: Pandoraea sp. XJJ-1 (assembly GCF_026802345.1). Classification (NCBI taxonomy): domain Bacteria; kingdom Pseudomonadati; phylum Pseudomonadota; class Betaproteobacteria; order Burkholderiales; family Burkholderiaceae; genus Pandoraea; species Pandoraea sp. XJJ-1. The sequence goes on along the minus strand of NZ_CP113827.1, from coordinate 2,265,818 downwards.
CGTGATCGGTCAGGAACGCCTGAATGCGCGACAGACGCGCCGCCGGATCGACGATGCCCAGCAGGGCCTCTTTCTCGTGCGGCGGCAGCGGCAACAACTCGGCCCATCGATCCGCGACCCAGCCGCACTCGTCCAGACGGTACGGCGGTGCGAGCGGCAATTTTGCCGCGCGTGCCGGGTCGCGCTGCAAACCGGCAATCAGCTTGCCCAGTGTGTCGGCACTGATCTGCAAGTTATCGGGGATGGCGATGTTGACATCGTCCGGCAGCATTTGCGCTTCGCCCGTCCAAAGCCCGTACTTCCCCTGCTCGACGGACGCGAGCCGAAACTTGGTCGTGCCACGGCACACGAGCTCGAGCAGCGACGGCATGGTCGCGCGCCAGTCGTCGATGCGCGCCATCGTGCCGATCATGGCGGGCTCCTCGACGCCGTCGGGCAAGCGTACCTCGCTGCCCTTGCGCAGGACGACCACACCAAATTCGGTGCCATCGGCGAGACATCGCTTGATCATGTCGAGATAGCGCACCTCGAAGATGCGCAGATGCAACACCCCAGCAGGAAACAGGGCGTTGCCAAGCGGGAAGAGTGGGATCTGGACCATGCCATATGATGACACGAAGTCACTCGCGGTATGCGCCATTGTCTTGCCAGGGCGCATAGCGCCTACCCGCTCGCAAGCGACGCAACACGATGACCGTTTGTCGCAATCCCCTGTGGCCGAGCGCGCGGCCAGCGCCTCATCGAACTAGCGAGACGGTGTGTCATCGGGGATGCGCCGAGATGTTACGCTTTCAGACGCGAATCGTAATGCGGGCTGCCGTTGTGGGCATGCCGGCGTCTCTGGAGGTTATCGGTATGACAGTGGAAAAAGTGGCGTTGATTACGGCGGGCGGCAGTGGCATGGGCGCTGCCGCGGCGCGGCGTCTCGCGGCAGATGGCTTCAAAGTCGGCATCCTGTCGTCGTCGGGCAAGGGCGAGGCCCTGGCCACGGCGCTGGGTGGCGTGGGCGTGACGGGGTCGAATCAATCGAACGAAGCGCTGGCGACGCTGGTCGAGTTGGCCGTCGAACGCTGGGGACGTATCGATGTGCTGGTCAATAGCGCAGGTCACGGTCCGAGAGCGCCGATTCTGGAGATTACCGACGACGACTGGCATCGCGGCATGGACACCTATCTGATGAACGTGATCCGCCCGACGCGGCTGGTGACACCGATCATGCAGAAGCAAGGCGCGGGCGCGATCATCAACATCTCGACAGCGTGGGCGTTCGAGCCGAGCGACATGTTTCCGACTTCCGCGGTGTTTCGCGCCGGTCTGGCATCGTTCACGAAGCTGTTTGCGGACAAGTACGCGAAGGACAACGTCCGAATGAACAATGTGCTGCCGGGCTGGATCGACAGTCTGCCGCAGCAAGAAACACGCCGTGAGAGCGTGCCGATGCAGCGCTACGGCACGGCGGAAGAGATCGCTGCGACCGTGGCGTTCCTCGCGTCGGAAGGCGGTGGGTATATCACCGGCCAGAACATTCGCGTTGATGGCGGACTGACGCGCTCGGTGTGAGCGTCGCGCGCCTGCCTTCACCGGACCCATTCGGTCTGGCCGCCTCCCTCACCCATCGCGCACAAGATTGGAGCGGCCCTCCCCCTCGGGTCCTATCGGTTCAGGCACGGCCACGATCATCAGGCCGACATTCCGATCGATGCCCCTTCGTCCGGGGCTTGCTTGACAACGCGACTCGTGGTCGCCCGCAAACTCACGCCTGTGCGAGAACCTGCTGGGCGATGACGCTCGTAATACCGGTCTTGTCGTCGCGGGCGCGCGCCAGCAGACCAATGCTACGTTGCTCGGCCACGTCGGGCAGCGCGACGACGCGCAGGGTGTCTTCTTGCGCCCACGTGGCGTTGCGCAGCATTGGCACGACGGTGACGCCGAGCCCCTGGCGCACCAGTCCCACAATGCCTTCAATGGAACTCAACTCCAGGAATTCATTGACCTTGATGCGCTGACGCCGCAAAGCGCGATCGATCAGCGCCCCCGTGCGTTGTGTGTGGTCGAATCGCAGGAAGGGTTCCGTCGCCAGCAGCCGCGCGCTCAACGCCTGCTTCATCCCGGAAGGGGCAAGCATCACCAGAGGCTCGCGATACAGGGGCGTCCAGCGCACCCCAGCGGGCCGACGCCCCGGCGGCTCGACCAGCACCGCGCAATCAATATCACCGGCGTCGAGCTGGGCCGTCAGTTCCATCGAGCGCGCGGTCACGATCGAGACCTCCAGGCCCGGGCGCGCCTGCTTGATCTGCAGCACGGCGGGCGCCAACGCGCTCACCGCAGACTCGATCGCACCAATCGCGACAGGGCCGACGGGCGACTCGATGCCGGACGCCAATATGCGCATGTTCTGGTATTGCGCCAGCAACAACTGCGCGTGCGGCAGCAACGCCCGGCCCATGGCGTTGAGTGCAATCGAACGCCCCACCCGATCGAATATTGCGTGACCGAACTCCTCTTCCAGCGCGCGCATTTGCATGCTCACCGCCGACTGCGTCATCGCCAGACGTTCGGCCGCCGAAGCGAACGAGCCGTACCGCGCCACCGCTATGAAAGTGCGCATGAATCGCAGGTTGCTCACGGGTTTCCTCGCAGGTCGTGTCGAGATCCCGTCGACCGCGAATTCATCAAAATATTTGCGATGACGGATCACAAATTCTAGCTTTTATTGCTTTTTTTACACAAGCAGAATCAGTCGGAGCAAGTGAATCCGGCTTGCCACAGTCAAACTTCGAGACAGGAGCCTCTCCATGGAAGTTTCAGTTGAGCGCGACAGCGCCGCTACCCCGACAGCCCCGGAACGATCGGGCAAACGTATCGACGTAGGCGTGATTGCGGTATCTACGATCGGCAATGCGCTCGAATGGTTCGATTTCACTGTTTTCACGTTTTTCGCGGCGAACATCGCCCGCCAGTTCTTTCCCAGCGATAACCCGACCGCCGCCTTGCTCGCCACCTGGACGACGTTTGGCGTGGGGTTCCTCACGCGGCCGCTGGGCGGCATCGTTTTGGGTAACGTCGCCGACAGGCATGGCCGCAAGTCAGCCCTGCTGCTGACCATCTCTGTCATGGCGGTCGGTGTCGCGGTCATCGCCTTTGCGCCAACCTATGCGTCAATCGGCATGGCCGCACCGGTACTGATGTTGATCGGCCGTTTCCTGCAAGGCTTTTCCGCCGGCGGCGAAGTGGGCAGCGCCACCGCCTTCCTGGTCGAGCATGCCCCTGTCGAACGACGCGGCGTGTACGGCAGCTTCCAGATGATCGCTCAGGCCTGCAGCATGTTGCTCGGGGCCATCGTATCGGTAGGTATCACCCAAACCCTGACCCCGGAGCAGATCGACGCATTCGGATGGCGCATTCCCTTCGCGATCGGCCTGCTGATCGTGCCAGTCGGCCTGTATGTGCGCTCGCGCCTGGACGAATCCCCGGTATTCAAGCACGCCACCCAGCATGCCGAGCCCCGGCGCTCGCCTTTCATCGAATCGGTGACCACGCACTGGCGACAGGTGCTGGCCGGCTTCGGCCTGACGGTGTACGGCACCATTGGCACGTACATCTTTTATTACTACATGCCGAGTTACGCCACGAAGTCGCTGGGCATTCCGTTCAAGAGCAGCGTGATCGCGTCGCTGTGCGCGGCCGTCGCGTACATCGTCGGCACCTTTGCATCGGGCCGGATTTCAGACGTCATCGGCCGCAAGAAGCCAATGGTAGCGTCCGGCGTGATCAGCCTGGTCATCACGTATCCGCTGTTCCTGGCCGTGAGTCACACGCCGACACTGCCGATGCTGATCCTCGTGCAGTGTTGCCTGATGCTCTCGCTGGGCTTGTTCCAGGGCTCGTATTGCGCCTTCGTCTGTGAACTCTTCCCATCGCGGGTACGTGCCACGTCGATGGCGATTGGCTATAACTTCGCGGTCATGATCTTCGGCGGCTTCGCCGGCGCCATTGCCACGCTACTCATCAGCTGGACGGGGGACAAGCTCGCTGTCGTGTACTACGGAATGTTTGGCGCGGCGGTGGGCCTCATCACGATCCTGATGCTGCAAGACCGCTCGCGCATGCCGCTGCAGTAACAATTCGCGCATCGCTCCCCATGCGCGGGACGTCGTCTCGCGCATGTCTAACTCACTTCAGTCCCACAACACGCCCCATGGCCAATGTCGCGCCCCGGCTTTCTTGACGATCGCCGGCGGCGGCGCCATCGGGGCCTCCATGGAGAACCCGCTTACATGTCCATCATTCCCGAAATCGCTGAACGCACCACCGAGTTGCAGGCCATTCGCCGCGACCTCCACGCCCACCCGGAGCTGCGTTATGAGGAAGCGCGAACGTCCGACATCGTTGCGCGTCTGCTCGAATCCTGGGGTATCGAGGTCACCCGCGGCCTCGGCAAGACAGGGGTCGTCGGCGTGTTGCGCAACGGTACCGGCAAGAAGACCATCGGTCTGCGTGCCGACATGGATGCCCTGCCCATCCAGGAACTCAACAGCTTTGCGCACGCCTCGCAATATGCCGGCAAGATGCATGCGTGCGGTCACGATGGTCATACCGCCATGCTGCTGGGCGCTGCGCAGCAGCTTGCCACGCATCGCACGTTCGACGGCACGATCGTGTTCATCTTCCAGCCCGCGGAAGAAGGCGGCGGCGGCGCCAAGGCCATGCTTCAGGACGGCCTGTTCGAGCGATTCCCGGTCGACGCGGTGTTCGCGCTGCACAACTGGCCGGGACTCGCCGCCGGTAGTTTCGGTGCGCGCGTGGGTGCGACGCAGGCGTCGAGCAATGAGTTCCGGATCGTCGTCAAGGGGACGGGGGCGCACGCCGCCATGCCGCACGATGGCATCGACCCGGTCCTGACGGCCATGCAGATCGGTACCGGTCTGCAGAGCATCATGACGCGCAACAAACGTCCGATCGACGCCGCCGTGCTATCCATCACACAAATGCAGGCCGGCGAAGCGATCAACGTCATCCCCAACACCGCCACGTTGGCCGGCACCGTGCGTACGTTCTCGATCGAAGTGCTCGATCTGGTGGAGACTCGCATGCGCGAGTTCTGCACATCCACGGCGGCCGCCTATGGCTGTACGGCGGAATTCACATTCGTGCGCAATTACCCACCGACCGTCAACACGGCGACCGAGACGCAGTTCGCCGTCGATGTCATGCGAGAGATCGTCGGGCGCGACCACGTCGTCTACCCGATCGACCCGACCATGGGGGCGGAGGACTTTTCATTTTTCCTGCAGGAGCGTCCGGGGTGCTACGCGTATATCGGCAACGGACTGGGCGATCACCGCGCACACGGACACGGACTCGGCCCGTGCATGCTGCACAACACGAGCTATGACTTCAACGACGATGTGCTGACGCTGGGCGCCACGTATTGGGTTCGTCTGGCTGAAGCCTTCCTGGTCGCGTAACGCATCATGGCCAACGCATGCTTTTCCGCGACCTATGCCCAGGCACGCACGCGCTTTGCCGCCGCGGCACGGGCTGCTGGGGTCGCCGTGACGAGCCATCTCATTCCCGGCATCGCGGGGCGTGAAGGCGAGGAACTGGCGACCGACGTTGTGCGGCTCGGGGCACCGCGCACCCGTCGGCTATTGATCCTGACGTCGGGCACCCATGGCGTGGAGGGCTTTAGCGGCAGTGCGGCGCAAGTCGCACTGCTGGGCGATGCAGGGCTACAGGCACGCCTGGCGGCGGCTGATGTGGCGATCCTTGTCGTGCATGCCATCAATCCTTACGGCTTCTCGTGGCTGTCGCGAACCAACGAGGACAACGTGGACTTGAACCGCAACAGCATCGACTTCACACAGCCGCTGCCGGCCAACGATGCCTACGCCGATCTGCACGCCTTGCTGGTGCCACCGACGTGGCCGCCCTCGGACGACAATGTCGAGGCGATCACGCACTATATCGCCGCGCACGGTGAACCCGCGTATCAGCGGGCGCTGACCCTTGGGCAATATCGATTTGCAGACGGGTTGTTCTATGGCGGGCGTGCTCCGGTGGCAAGCACCCGACTGATGGACGCGCTCATTCACGACCATGCGCAGGCTTGCGAAGCGGTGGGGTGGATCGACTTTCATACCGGGCTCGGCCCCCCCGGCCATGGAGAGAAGATCAGCGTGGGACGAGTCGACGCCGCCGAACTCAGCCGCGCTCGTGCCTGGTGGGGTGCCGATCTGGCCAGCCCGGTCGACGGCACGACGGTGGCATCCAACGTTGGCGGGCCATTGCTCGACACGTTGCGGTTTGCGTGTCCGGATGCGCAGGTGACCGCCATGGCCATCGAATATGGCACGGTACCGCTCATCGACATGCTGCACATGCTGCGGGCGGATGCCTGGCTGCGCCAGCATCCGGACGCGCCGGCGGCGCAGGCGGCGGCGATTCGAGCAGCGGTGCGCGCGGCGTTCTGCTTCGAGGACCCGATTTGGCAAGGGCAGATTCTGGGCCAGGCGCGTGTGGCAATCCTGCAAGCCGTAACGGGGTTGGGGCGCGGTGCTGTCGACCACGGTCCGAGGCGAGCCAGCGCCAACCAGTGAAATGCACCAGCCTCCTCGAAGTAAAAATGCCGTTCAGTGCGCTGACTGAACGGCATCTTCCAGCATACGAAACGTTAAGCCTCTTTCGCGCACGCAGAAGTGCTGTAGTCGATCAATGCGATTGATTGGCGACCACGGGAACCGTTTCGATTGTCACGCGACGGTCAACTGCGAGGCATTGCAAGGCGGCAGTCGAACGTCCGTCGGGACATCCCGAAGACACCGGGTTCGCACTCCCCATACCGACGGCATCGATCCGATGGGCATCGATGCCCCGGCTGGCGAAATAGTCGCGAACGGTCTGGGCTCGATGAAGCGACAACTGCTGGTTGTAGGCTTGCGATCCAATTCGGTCGGTGTAACCCGCGACCTTGATTCGCTCACCGTTCGCCACGTTATCGCTAAGCGAGGCCGCGATACTGTCAAGTTTGGCGCGTCCTTCCGGCCGCAAATCGCCGAGCGCGAACTGGTTGAATCCGAACAGCAACGACGCGTCGAGCGTGATTCGCTTGACCGGCGCCGGCGCGGCAGCCGCCACAGGCGTTGGATTCACATACTTCTCGCATTCCGGCTCCTTCCAATACGTCGCCTTGACCAGCCGATTTTCATCGTACTGGACTTGGTACTGGCAGGAGATGAAGTCGTTTCCGTGTCCCGTCCGGAAGTCAAAGATGTAGTTCCACACGCGCACGCCAATCACGCCTTCATCGAAGTGCGGTTCTTTCAGGAGTGCGTAAACTTGCGTCTTATTCAACCCGGGAGCCATCTGCCGCAGATTTTCGACGTTGACAAAGGTCCCTTCTTTCAGCCATGCGCTGTCTCTGTCGGGGAATGCAACGCCCCCATCCGGGCCGGTCGTTGGCACGGTGCCACAACCCGCCAGGCAAGCGCCGTGTCAACGCCCCACAGGTAGCAAAATCCGTTCACGCCTTGACCACACCGCCACGACGTGAGGATTGCCGAGCTTCCGCCGCAGAGCGCGTCGGCAGCCACTGCGCCGTTGGCAAGGGCCGTGGCAAGGCAAAACGACAATACTAACGTGCCCCGTTTCATATTCGCCATTTCCAGTCGCCCCGGCCGCACTGACCGGGCTCGCCCATCGTTCGATCGTCCGAGATCGGATACCCATGCCGACTTGCACCCGGCCATCGATGAACGATAAGTGGTTGATGCCGCGAAATTGGAAAAAATCGTCAACGGTTCATTGCGACGTAAGTGAAATTCAAATATCACCGCTGGTGCGGCGCCGTTACGAATGTCTGGGCGCAAGGCCGTCTGCATTCAAGACCGAATGGCGCCAGCTGTTGCGGAAGAAACGCTGAATACCGTGGCCGAAATCAGTTGACCGCCCCGTCCAATCGCCCAGAACACGCCACCACAGCGCGACTATAAATACAGTATAACTGTACAGTTATACTGTATTTATGTTAGAGTTTGGACATGATCAAATCGTCACTCACATCCAACGCACCCTCAGCGGCCATCCTAGCCGGCGAATTGCGCATTTCACTAGGCAAACTGATTCGACGGGTGCGGGAGCAAGCCCATCCCGGTGACTTCACGTCCGCCCAGAAGTCGGTACTTCTCCGCCTGGATCGCGACGGGCCCGCCACCGTGTCCGCCTTGGCCCGTGCGGAAAGCGTCCGTCCGCAGTCCATGCGTATCACGGTGGCCGGACTAGAGGCGATGAAGGCCGTCAGCGGCAAACCCGATCCCGCCGATGGTCGGCAAACCCTCGTCGACCTGACACCCGGTTTTAGGAAGACCCTCAAGGAGAGCCGGACCGCCAAAGAAGACTGGCTGGTCCGTGCCCTGCAGGCGCAACTATCCCCCCAGGAACAAGGCGAACTCGCGGCTGCAGTGAAGCTGCTGCAACGCCTCGCCGACTTCTGAGCCGGCACCACCCGTTTCAGGAAATCGCATGGCCCTCACCACGCTCGACCCGACTACCGCCCTTATCATCGTTGACCTGCAAAAAGGCATCGTCGGCTCCCCTTTCATTCATCCCATTGACGGGATCGTGGATCGTTCGCGCGCACTGCTCGATGCGTTTCGCGAACGCGGCCTGCCGGTCGTTCTCGTCAACGTTGCCGGCGTAGCACCGGGGCGTACCGAGCGGCCGCGTCACAGCGGATCGTTCCCGGCGGGGTGGACCGACTTCATCCCCGAACTCGATCAGCAGCCCAGCGACATCGTCGTGACGAAGCGAACCTGGGGCGCGTTCGTCAACACCGGTCTCGAAAACCAACTAAAGACACTGGGCGTTACCCAAGTCGTCATCACTGGTGTCGCCACCGGGACGGGCGTTGAGGCGACCGCGCGTCAGGCGTACGAGCATGGCTTCAATGTCACCCTGGCTCTCGACGCCATGACGGACGCGCGTTCTGAGGCGCATGACTACAGCATCAAGAACATTTTTCCGAAGCTGGGTGAAACGGGCACGGCTCAAGACGTCATCGACCTACTGTCAACAAGGAGCGTCTGAAAATGGTATGGCTTCAACTCGTCTCCTACTTCTTCGGCGGCGCCTTTCTCACGAACGCTGTGCCGCACTTCGTCGCCGGCGTAATGGGAGAACCGTTCCAGAGTCCATTCGCAGAACCGCCAGGGCAAGGGCTGTCCTCATCGACGGTAAACGTGCTCTGGGGGTTTCTCAATCTGGTTATCGGTTACGTGCTCGTTTACCGCATCGGTGATTTCGACCTGAGACGCACGAGCGATGCCATCGCGTTCGGGCTTGGCATCCTGGCCATCGGGCTACTTTCCGCGCGGCTATTTGGCCGCTTCCACGGCGGCAATACGCCAGAGCATTCGTGAGCGCGGCAGCAACGGGCGTCTTCCGTTCGCTGAGGAACATCAACTACCGGATCTGGGCGGCTGGAACGCTGGTCTCGAATATCGGGACATGGATGCAGCGCACGGCCCAGGACTGGCTTGTCCTCACCCAACTCACCCATCACGATGCGTCGGCCGTGGGCGCGGTCATGGCGCTCCAGTTCGGGCCACAACTCCTACTGCTGCCCTGGACCGGCTTCGCGGCCGATCACTACAACCAGCGCAAGCTCCTCATGGCGACCCAGGCGACGATGGGTATTCTTGCCTTGGCGCTGGGCCTTCTCACCGCCACGGGTAACGTCCATCTCTGGCATGTCTATGTATTCGCTTTTCTGTCCGGCTGCACTTCGGCCTTTGATGCCCCCGTGCGCCAGGCCTTTGTGACAGAACTGGTCGGCGATGCGGACCTGCCCAACGCGGTCGCGCTCAACTCGACCTCGTTCAATGCGGCGCGAATGATCGGGCCCTCGATGGCCGGTCTGGTCATCGCTTCGATTGGCATCGGTTGGGCGTTTCTGTTAAACGGAGCCAGCTTCGTCGCAGTACTGGCCTCCCTGTTTCTGCTCCGTACCTCCGGTCTGCATGCGAACGCACGGGCACACCGAACCAAGGGGAGTCTGACCGAGGGATTGCGCTATGTAGGGTCTCGACCAGACCTCAAGGCGATCCTGGCCATGTTGTTCCTGATCGGTACGTTCGGACTGAATTTCCCGATCTTCATCTCAACCATGGCCGTCAGTGTCTTCCATGCAGATGCACGTAGCTACGGCTTCCTGTCGTCGATCATGGCCATCGGTACCGTCTCAGGGGCACTGATGGCCGCCGGCCGCGGTCGGCCACAATTCACCTCGCTGCTGATCGGTGCCACGATTTTCGGACTCGGTTGCGCGCTGGCCGCTATTGCCCCGAACTATTGGCTGTTCGCCGGTGCGTTGGTCGTCATCGGGGTCGCCGCCTTGACCTTCACCAACGCGACCAACAGCCTGATGCAGCTCACGACCGAGCCCGCCATGCGGGGACGGGTGATGGCACTGCGCGTGGCCATCGCGCTCGGGGGTACGCCGATCGGTGCACCTATCGCGGGTTGGGTGGCGAACCATCTGGGTCCACGCTGGGCACTCGGCGTTGGGGCGGCATCGGGTATCGCCGCGGCCATCGTGGCCGTCTCCGCCATGACGCGGCAGATTCATCAGCCGTGGCGGGGCGAACTTCACAAGGGCGACCACTCGCGCTAATGTAACGACTCAGCGGAACCTGCTCAATGCGTTATCAGGTCGGCGACAGCGCGGAGCCGCACCAGTCCTATACGAAGACGGGTGCCAAGCGCTTCATCGTTGACTGAGCAGCGGCTACTGAGATCGTCAGCGGACAGCACGAGGTCGTGTTATACCGACCGCATGAGGTGCGCACCCGATGTGATCGTCGCACTCGGTAGTCGGACGCTAGCCGGCGACTGCCGTTCATTCGACGCCTGAGCCAAATTGTCCGCTGGCCCCGCCTTTCAGGGCAAAACTGTCTCTCACTTTGACGCCTTGCAACCGATCATCGAGATTGGATATGACGATTAACGGGCCAAAGCAAACCATGAATCGACGCTACGTCACCGCCGATGTATTCACAGCCGAGAAATTTAAGGGCAATCCAGTCGCCGTCGTGCTTGACGCCTCCGGCTTGTCTACCCGTCAGATGCAGGCAATCGCCAGCGAGTTCGCTTATAGCGAAACGACATTCGTCTTGCCTCCCCGCGATGCTTCAAACACTGCGTGGGTGAGGATATTCACGCCAAGTCGCGAGATACCTTTCGCGGGACACCCGAACATCGGCACTGCATTCGTGCTCGCCTCACAGGCTGCGTCAAATGGTGTGGAGGTGCCGGACTTACTCGTCTTCGAGGAGCTTGCCGGTCTTGTTCCGGTGAGCCTGTTGAAGGAGGGGGCGACGATTCTTGGTGCTGAACTCATTGCACCGGAACCGTTGGCGCAGCTTTCACAGGTCGCCGAAATTCGTGTGGCGGCTTGCCTCTCACTCAGCGTTGACGATATTCGGTTCGACGCTCATGCGCCTCAGGTCGCGTCAGTTGGCCTCCCGTTTCTCGTCGTCGAACTTGCTTCACGCGATGCGCTAAGACGATGCGTACCTGATCTAGTGGCATTCAAAGGCCTTCTGCCAATCGACGGAGCTGTTTCTATTTACGCTTATACGCGCGATGTCGACCATGCGAGAGCGGGGCACGCCTGTGATTTGGAGGCCCGCATGTTCACGCCGCGCATGACAGAAGACCCCGCGACAGGCAGCGCAACAGCAGCGACTGCAGCGCTCATCGCACACGTGCGCGGGGTGCCAGAGTTGGCATTATGCGTTGCTCAAGGCGTTGACATGGGCCGACCCAGCATTCTCAGCGCCAGAATTGACTTGCATGACGGGCAGACACGGATTCGTGTTGGCGGGAAATGCGTCCGCGTCATGGAGGGATCGTTTCAACTTGAAGGCGATGATTGACGTTCGTGAGTGAATGCCCGGGACACCAGCCATTGCCAGACAAGAATACGAAAAAGCCCGCAGAATCGCGGGCTTAGGTATGTTTTACTGCCAACGTATGCCGGCCGGTGCCGGACGCCGAATCACTCCCACTCGATCGTCGCAGGCGGCTTGCCCGAGATGTCATACACGACCCGGTTCAAACCACGCACTTCGTTAATGATGCGGTTCGACACCTTGCCGAGCAGGTCATGCGGCAGGTGTGCCCAGTGCGCCGTCATGAAATCTTGCGTCTGCACGGCGCGCAGCGCCACGACCCACTCATACGTGCGGCCATCGCCCATCACGCCCACACTCTTGACCGGCAGGAACACCGCGAAGGCCTGGCTCGTCAACTCATACCACGTCTTGCCGCTGTTCGGCTCGACCGTGTTGCGAAGCTCTTCGATGAAGATCGCATCGGCGCGACGCAGCAGATCGGCGTAATCGCGCTTCACTTCGCCCAGAATGCGCACACCCAGACCCGGGCCCGGGAACGGGTGACGATAAACCATGTCGTGCGGCAGACCCAGCGCCACCCCCAACTCGCGCACTTCATCCTTGAACAGGTCACGCAGCGGCTCCAGCAGCTTAAGACCCAGCGTCTCCGGCAGGCCGCCCACGTTGTGGTGGCTCTTGATCGTCTTCGCCTTCTTCGTCTTCGCACCGCCCGACTCGATCACGTCCGGATAGATCGTGCCTTGCGCCAGCCACTTCGCATTCTTCAGCTTCTTCGCTTCCGCCTGGAACACTTCAACGAACTCACGGCCGATGATCTTGCGCTTCTGCTCCGGATCGGTCACGCCCTTCAAATGCCCCATGAACTGCTCGGCGGCGTCCACGTGCACAACCTTCGCATGCAGTCGGCCCTCGAACATCTCCATCACCATCTGGCCTTCGTTCAAACGCAGCAGACCGTGATCGACGAACACGCACGTCAGTTGGTCGCCAATGGCGCGATGAATCAACGCCGCCGCAACGCTCGAATCGACACCGCCCGACAAGCCCAGAATCACTTCCTCGTCGCCCACCTGCTCGCGGATCGCCTTGACGGCTTCCTCGATGTGGTCGCGCATGATCCAGTCCGGCTTCGCCCCGGCAATCTCCAGCACGAAGCGCTCGAGCAACTCACGGCCCTTCACGGTGTGCGTGACTTCCGGGTGGAACTGAACCGCGTAATAGTGACGCGATACGTCGGCCATGCCGGCGATCGGGCAGCTCGGCGTCGACGCCATCAGCACAAAACCCGGCGGCAATTGCGTGACCTTGTCACCGTGGCTCATCCACACCTTCAGCATGCCGTGGCCTTCAGCCGTACGGAAATCCTCGATACCGTCGAGCAGCGGCGTATGGCCCTGCGCGCGCACTTCGGCGTAACCGAACTCGCGATGATGGCTAGCCTCGACCTGACCGCCCAACTGAACCGTCATCGCGAACATACCGTAGCAAATGCCCAGCACCGGCACGCCCAGATCCCAGACGGCCTGCGGGGCACGCAGATCCTGATCCTCATACGTGCTCGCATGGCTACCCGACAGAATGATCGCCTTCGGATTGAATTCACGAATGAACTCGTCCGACACGTCGTTCGGGTGGATCTCGCAGTAAACGTGCGCTTCGCGAACGCGGCGGCCGATGAGCTGGGTGACTTGCGAACCGAAGTCAAGAATGAGGATTTTGTCGTGCATCGTGAGGTACGGAGGAAGTGGATTCGTTGGACGTCGGCGCCGTGGCGGAAGGCACGGGCGTGACAATGCCGGTGGTGCCCGCAGGCGCGACCGGCGTGGTATTGACGGAAGCGGAGCCGCCGCGAGGCGCCTCCATGCGCGGCTCAGCGCGCTTGCCTCGGGCCTCGTCGCCGGCCCGGGCATCGGGATCATCGTACGGTGCGTCGCGCCGGGTGTCGCTCACGACCCCGCCACGCCCGCGACCGGCCGCCTGCTGTGCCGCCTGCACGCGCTCTTTCGTACGCACGCTCGACGCCAGCTTGACGAGAATGGCACCCACCACCAGCAAGACGGCCCCAAGCGCCGGCATCAACCACTTGCCGCCCCCCGTCACCGCCAACTGGCCGGAAATCAGCCACCCCAGCACGAAAGCACCGATCACCCAGTTGATATGCCCCGTCACTTTCGCGACGGTCGCCGTCAACTGGCCGTTCACGGTGGCGTGCCATTGCAGCCAGGCCACACCGACGAAGGCCACGCCAAGCGCCTGCGCATACAGCACGGGCGATGGCGCGGGCACTTCAATGGCCGCATACAGCGATGACCAGAACGACGCGATCAACAGCACACCGAGTGCCAGATTCAACGCCGCATCGAGGAACAGTACCGTACGCAACATGGCCTTCATGGGTGATCACTCCACGTGGTAGTTGGGGGCTTCCTTCATGATCTGGACGTCGTGCACATGCGATTCGCGCATGCCGGCGGCCGTGATTTGTACAAACTCCGCCTTCTCGTGCAGGTCCTGGATCGTCGGGCAACCCAGATACCCCATCGACGAACGGATACCACCCGTCAACTGATGCAGGATGGCCATCACGCTGCCCTTGTAGGCCACACGGCCTTCAATGCCTTCCGGCACCAGCTTGTCGGCGTTGTTCGCCGGATCCTGGAAGTAACGGTCGGCGGCGCCATCCTTCATTGCCCCCACCGAACCCATGCCGCGATAGCTCTTGTACGAACGGCCCTGGTACAGGAACACCTCGCCCGGCGCTTCTTCCGTGCCCGAGAACATGCTGCCCATCATCACCGTGTGCGCGCCAGCGGCCAGCGCCTTGGAGATGTCGCCCGAGTAACGAATACCACCGTCCGCGATGAGCGGAACACCCGTGTCCTTGAGCGCTTCGGCGACGTTGGCAATTGCCGTGATTTGCGGCACACCCACGCCCGCCACAATACGCGTCGTGCAGATCGAGCCCGGGCCGATACCGACCTTGACGGCGTCCGCCCCATGTTCGACCAGCGCCACGGCGGCACTCGCCGTCGCGATGTTGCCGCCGACCACTTCGATCTGCGGGAAATGCTTCTTGACCCACTGCACGCGGTCCAGCACACCCTGGCTGTGGCCGTGCGCCGTGTCGACCACGATCACGTCGACACCCGCCGCCACCAGCAGCTCGACACGCTCTTCATTGTCCGCGCCCACGCCAACGGCGGCGCCGACACGCAGCTTGCCGTGCTCGTCCTTGTTCGCGAGCGGGTGCTCGGTCGCCTTCATGATGTCCTTGACAGTCATCAGGCCGCGCAGCTCGAAGGCGTCATTGACGACCAGCACGCGCTCCAGGCGGTGGCTGTGCATCAAGTGCTCGGCGTCGGCCGGCGACGCGCCTTCGCGCACGGTGATGAGCTTTTCCTTGGGCGTCATGATCGCGCGCACCGGCTCGTCCAGGCGGCTCTCGAAACGCAGGTCACGGTTCGTCACGATACCGATGAGCTGAGCTCCCTCGACGACCGGGAAACCGGAAATGCCATGCTGGCGCGACAACGCGATCACATCGCGCACCTTCATGTGCGGCGGAATCGTGATCGGATCGCGCAGAACGCCTGATTCAAAGCGCTTGACCTTCGACACTTCACGCGCCTGCTCGGCCGGCTTCAGATTCTTGTGAATAATGCCGATGCCGCCCTGTTGTGCCATGGCGATAGCCAGACGCGCTTCGGTCACCGTATCCATGGCGGCCGACAGCAAAGGCATGTTCAAGGTGATGTTGCGCGTGAGCTTGGTTTTCAGGCTGGTGTCGCGCGGAAGAACGGCAGAGTAAGCCGGGACGAGGAGCACGTCATCGAAAGTGAGTGCTTTTTGGATCAGACGCATGGCAAATCCTATAGGCGCAAAACCGAATTATACAGAAATCGCAGGACGCATGGCACGTCTGCCCCACATGTCAAGGGGCTTTTTCCCCGAGGGCCGGAACGAACGCGCATCCGCGCCTCGCGGCGACCGATTTGCCAACCCAGCCGACTGCCGGATTTCACAAGAGCGGCGCCCTGGGCCCATGCTATTCTTCGGCCCTTCCTGCACCGCCCCGGCCGGTATAACGAGGCGATGTCCGGCGCGGATCATCGGCATCTCGCCAACACGAACCACGGGTACGAATTTCATGGGGCAAGGCATTTCTTTCGGACTGGCTGCGGGCGCCTTGTGGGGCCTGGTCTTCCTGGCCCCTCGCCTGCTGCCCGGGTTCTCGCCGCTGGAACTGTCGGCCGCCCGTTACGTCCTGTATGGACTGGTATCCGCCGTGCTGCTCGCTCCCCTCTGGGCGCGTCTACGGCATACCGTCACTGGCAGTGACTGGCGGGCGCTGTTCCGGCTGAGTCTTGTCGGCAATCTCATCTACTACCTGTTTCTCGCGGGCGCGGTCCAGATGGCGGGGATTGCGCCGGCCTCGTTGATCGTAGGCGTGCTGCCCGTAACGGTCACACTGGTCGGCAGCCGTGACCACGGCGCCCTCCCCCTGTCGCGGCTGGCGGGGCCCCTGGTACTGGTCGCGGCGGGCATCGTCTGCA
The DNA here is from genome assembly GCF_026802345.1 of Pandoraea sp. XJJ-1. Taxonomy (NCBI): domain Bacteria; kingdom Pseudomonadati; phylum Pseudomonadota; class Betaproteobacteria; order Burkholderiales; family Burkholderiaceae; genus Pandoraea; species Pandoraea sp. XJJ-1. The sequence goes on along the minus strand of NZ_CP113827.1, from coordinate 2,249,353 downwards.
TCAACGTCGACGTGTTCGCCCACGCCTCGGCAAGCGGCGGAGACTGGCGGCTCACCCTCGCCGGCATTGGCTGCGCAGTCGGCGCGCTCGTGAGTTGGACATGGTATGCGGTAGCCAACGCCCGCTATCTGGCGCGATTCGGACACTTCACGAGTCAGGAATGGTCGCTGCTGACGGGCGTCGCCACGGGCGTGCTCGCGCTCATGCTGGCGATTCCGGCCGTGTGGCTCCCGCACCCGGTCGTGCTCGACGCGCCGCGCGACTGGCAGATGTTTCTGATCGTGAACATCGCCGTAGCGGTGGGCGCATCGACCATTGGCAATGCGTTCTGGAATGCGGCAAGCCGACGGCTACCGCTCACCCTGTCGGGACAGATGATCGTGTTTGAAACGCTCTTCGCGCTGATTTACGGCTTTGTCTACGAACAGCGCTTGCCACGCCTGCTGGAACTCGCCGCCATCGCGTTGCTGCTAGCGGGTGTCAGCGCTTCGGTAAGATTGCATGCACGGAAATCGGTGCACTGATTCGCGCCCCGTGATTCGAATAAAGACGCTAATCGGCGCCCCCCCCCGCTAGCGCACCACTTAACACTCCACTCAGCGCCCACGCGAGCGTTTTGGTTAGCTTGCCGGTCAGCGCGGCACCGGGTCACACACCGCAGACGTCAACTGCCGCGACGGCTACCGAGCCATTTCTGCCCTTCTCGGCTGCCTTCGTTGCGTACCTTTTCCACGCGTCGCTGACGTGCGAGCTTGGGATCGGCCTTCAACGCCCGGTAGATTTCGATGCGATCCCCGTCCTCCACGGCGGCGTCAAGCGCGCGCAGCTTACCGAAGACGCCGGCTTTCATGCGCGACATGTCCAACTCCGGAAACCGCTGCAGCAGCCCGCTGCGCTCGATCGCCTCGCGCATTGTGGCGCCTTGCGACAACGTCAGCGCGACGATCGTCTGCTCGGCGGGCAATGCGTAGCAAACCTCGACATTCACCTCACCCGGCATAAACGGTCTCCGCACGTTTGACAAAGGCGTCGACGAACGTATTGGCGATGTGGCTGAATACCGGGCCGATCACCTTCTCGAGCAGAAAACTCGCAAATTCGTAGTGAAGGCCGAACTCGATCTTGCAAGCGTTCTCGCGCAGCGGCGTGAACTTCCAGGTGCCGTGAAAACGTTTGAAAGGCCCTTCGACGAAGGTCATCTGAATGGAATGCGGGCGCTCCTGGAGATTGCGCGTCGCGAACGAGTGCTTCAGCCCTTTGAAGTCGATGATCAGCGACGCCTCCATGCTGTGCTCGTCCTGGTGCCGAATATCGACACCACCGCACCAGGGCAGGAATTTGGGGTAATCGGCGACATTGGTCACCAGGTCGTACATTTGCTCAGCGGAGAAATGCACGAGAACGGTTTTACTGACTTCGGCCATCGTCTGTCGGTCGAGGTGCATGCAGGACGCGTCGGCCATCGAGGTCATATCGATGCGCGCGCGACGCAAGCCGCCTGTTGCCGAGACTCTTTGTTAAAATCGGTATTTTACCCGAGCCCGACTCACCGGGTCCGACCAAGTTACCCGCCAAGGATCCATGAGCATCATCGACAACAAGAAGGCCTTCTTCGATTACTTCATCGAGGAGCGATACGAAGCCGGGATCGCGCTCGAAGGGTGGGAAGTCAAGGCCATTCGCGCCGGGCGGGCGCAGATCAAGGAAGGCTATGTCGTCATCAAGCATGGCGAGATCTTTCTGATCGGCACACACATCAGCCCGCTGCAATCCGCATCGACGCACATCAACCCCGACCCCGTGCGCACCCGGAAGCTCTTGCTCAAGGCCGACGAAATCAAGAAGCTCATCGGCAAGGTGGAGCAACGCGGCTACACGCTCGTACCGCTGAACCTGCACTACAGCAAAGGCCTCGTGAAATGCGAGATAGGGCTGGCCAAGGGCAAGAAGCTGCACGATAAGCGGGAGACGGAAAAGGCGCGCGACTGGGAACGCGAGCGAGCGCGCCTGATGCGCACGCCGACGTAAGGCGCTGCATCAGGGGGCGTGTGCATCGAGGCAGACCACCGCCTCCGCCCGCTACCCAGCGAAAACGGCCCGCATTGCACTGAACCCCAGACGTTGGGCGGTTCAGTTCAGCGCGGGCCGTTTTTCTTTGCGCGGCCGGACTAACGTCGTGCCCCCGAATGGCCGAAGCCCCCCACATCGTCACCGCTCGCCGTCGACCCACCCGCCGTCGAACCGCCTTCAGTACCACGCACAATCTTGAGCGCCGAGGCGATCATGCTGCTCATGTCCGTCAGATTCCCCGGCACGATCAAGGTGTTATTGGTTCGGGCGATCTTGCTGAACGCTTCCACGTACTGCTCCGCGACCTTCAGGTTGACCGCTTCCATGCCGCCCTGCGTCTGAATGGCCGTCGCGACCTTGTGGATGGCCTCGGCGTTGGCTTCCGCCACCGCCAGAATGGCCGAGGCCTGACCTTGCGCCTGGTTGATCGCGGCCTGACGCTCCCCTTCCGACTTCTGAATCGCCGCCTCCCTCGCACCGGACGCCAGGTTGATCTGTTCCTGCTTCTTGCCTTCCGACGCCGCGATCAACGCGCGCTTTTCGCGCTCGGCCGTGATCTGCGCCTGCATCGCATGCAGGATCTCCTTCGGCGGCGTGAGGTCCTTGATTTCATAGCGCAAGACCTTCACGCCCCAGTTCGACGCCGCCTCGTCGAGGGCATTCACCACACTGTGGTTGATGAATTCGCGCTCCTCGAACGTCTTGTCGAGTTCGAGCTTGCCGACCACGCTACGCAGCGTCGTTTGCGCCAGTTGCGTAATGGCGATGATGAAGTTGCTCGACCCATACGACGCCTTCATGGGATCCGTGACCTGGAAGTACAGAATTCCGTCGACCTGCAACTGCGTGTTGTCCTTCGTGATACAGACCTGGCTCGGCACGTCGAGCGGCACTTCCTTGAGCATATGTTTGTATGCCACGCGATCCACGAATGGCACGACGATGGACAGTCCCGGTGTGAGCGTCGCGTGATACTTGCCGAGACGCTCGACCACCCAGGCGTGCTGCTGCGGCACGATCTTGATCGAGCGTGCCGCAACGATCACGGCGATGATGAAGAGAATAAACGCGACGTTGGAAAACATGTTCCCCCCTTGAAGCGCCTGCCATGACGGCGGGCGAATTCCCCGTCGCCCGCGACCACGGGCGATACGATGCGATGCATGCCATGCGACGACGCCGAAGCGAAAGCGAGACGCGCGTTTGCGCGCCGATCCCGGCGACTATGCCGTCACATGCGCGACGTACAGCCGGCTGCCGCGAACCTCGCAAATGACGAACCATCCTGCGCTGGGCAACTCGCCGGGCAAAAGCTCGACGTCCCATTCGGCACCGCGATACATCGCCCGCGCCTGACCATCAGGGCCCCAGACATCCACGCGCAGACGCTGCCCGATATCGAGGTTGGTATTGGGGTCGGCCGTCGCGTCGACCTTGATGCGCCGCTGACCGAAGCGGCTGCGGCGCAGAATCCAGACCGCCACGCCCGCGACCGCCGCCGCTGCCACCCACTGCAATGGCCAGTCGATACGCAACAGCGCCGCAATACCACCGGCCGTCATGCCGAGCGCCACCATCAGGAGATAGAACGTACCACTTGCCAGCTCCAGCACCACGGTCAATCCGGCAATGCCGAACCACAGCCAAGCCTGTTCCATTGCAACTCCCAGACACAAAAAAACCCCGGTGTGATACCGGGGTTTATAGCACGAAACCCACCGATCAGCGCGCGCATCCCAAGGGATGAGTCAGCCTTTCGGCAGCGTCCGAGGTGCCACTCGGACGCGTCCTAACCGAGGTCGCTATCGTGACCGTCGGCGACGGTTACTTCGCCAGTTTGGCGAGTTGCTGCCACGTTTCCATCACCGTGTCCGGGTTCAACGACATCGATGCAATGCCTTCGTTCGCCAGCCACACGGCCAGATCCGGATGGTCCGACGGGCCCTGACCGCAGATGCCGACGTACTTGCCCTTGGACAGGCACGCCTTGATCGCACGACTGAGCATGAACCGCACCGCCGGGTCGCGCTCGTCGAAGTCCTTGGCCAGCAGCTCCATGCCCGAATCGCGGTCCAGACCCAGCGTGAGCTGCGTCAGGTCGTTCGAACCGATCGAGAATCCGTCGAAGTACTCGAGGAACTCATCGGCCAGAATGGCGTTCGACGGCACTTCGCACATCATCACCAGCTTCAGACCGTTCTCGCCACGCTTCAGGCCGTAACCGGCCAGCATGTTGACCACACGCTCCGCCTGGCCCAGCGTACGCACGAACGGCACCATGATCTCGACATTGGTCAGGCCCATTTCGTCGCGCACGCGCTTGAGCGCACGGCACTCCATCTCGAACGCTTCGGCGAAGTCTTCCGAGATGTAACGCGACGCGCCACGGAAGCCCAGCATCGGGTTTTCTTCATCCGGCTCGTAGCGCGAACCGCCAATGAGCTTCTTGTACTCGTTCGACTTGAAGTCCGACAGACGCACGATCACGCTCTTCGGATAGAAGGCAGCGGCAATCGTGGCGATCCCTTCGGCCAGCTTGTCGACGTAGAACGCGCGGGGCGATGCATGACCGCGAGCCACCGATTCGACCGCTTTCTTCAGGTCGGCGTCGATGTTCGGGTACTCGAGAATCGCGCGCGGGTGCACACCGATGTTGTTGTTGATGATGAATTCCAGACGCGCCAGACCCACGCCTTCGTTCGGCAGTTGCGCGAAGTCGAAGGCGAGTTGCGGGTTGCCCACGTTCATCATGATCTTCACCGGGATCTTCGGCATTTCGCCGCGGTGGATCTCGGTGATTTCGGTTTCGAGCAGCCCGTCGTAAATCTTGCCTTCGTCGCCCTCGGCGCACGAGACGGTCACGAGCGCGCCATCCTTCAGCACGTCGGTGGCGTCGCCGCAACCCACGACGGCCGGCACCCCCAGTTCGCGCGCGATGATCGCCGCGTGGCAGGTACGGCCGCCGCGGTTCGTCACGATGGCGGCGGCACGCTTCATCACCGGCTCCCAGTTCGGGTCGGTCATGTCGGCCACCAGCACGTCGCCCGGCTGCACGCGTTCCATCTCGCTCGGGTCCATGATCACGCGCACTGCGCCTGCACCGATCTTCTGGCCGATGGCACGGCCCGTGGCCAATACCGGCGCCTCGCCCTTGAGCTTGAAGCGCTGCTCGACCTTGCCGATCGCCTGGCTCTTCACGGTTTCCGGACGTGCCTGCAGAATGTAGATCTTGCCGTCCTTACCGTCCTTGCCCCACTCGATGTCCATCGGACGGCCATAGTGCTTCTCGATGATCAATGCGAACTTGGCCAGCTCGACGCAATCGTCGTCGGTAATCGAGTAACGGTTGCGCAGTTCCATCGGCACGTCGATGGTCTTCACGCGGCCCGGCTCGCCCGGTTGCGTGAATTCCATCTTGAGCAGCTTCGAGCCGAGCGTGCGGCGAATGATCGGGTACTTGCCGGCCTTGAGCGTCGGCTTGAAGACGTAGAACTCGTCCGGGTTCACGGCGCCCTGCACAACCGTTTCCCCCAGGCCGTAGCTGGCCGTGATGAAAACGACGTCCTGGAAGCCCGACTCGGTGTCGATCGTGAACATCACGCCCGACGCGCCGCAGTCCGAGCGCACCATACGCTGCACGCCGGCCGACAACGCCACATCGGCGTGCGTGAAGCCCTTGTGAACGCGGTACGAAATGGCCCGGTCGTTGTACAGCGACGCGAACACGTGCTTCATGCGATCGAGCACGTCTTCGATGCCGACGACGTTCAGATAGCTTTCCTGCTGACCGGCGAACGATGCGTCGGGCAAGTCTTCCGCGGTAGCCGAGGAGCGCACGGCGAACGATGCGTCCGGCTGATCGGCCGTGATACGGGCAAACTGCTCGCGGATATCCTTCTCAAGCTGCGGCTGCAGCGGGGCGTCGACGATCCATTGACGGATTTCGGCACCGGCTTGCGCGAGCGCCTTGACGTCATCCACATCCAAACCCTCAAGGCGCTGGGCGACACGCTCGGTCAGGTTGTTGTGATGGAGGAATTCGCGGAAGGCGTAGGCCGTCGTGGCGAAACCACCCGGCACGCGCACGCCGGCACCGGCCAGTTGGCTGATCATTTCGCCAAGCGATGCATTCTTGCCGCCGACCGACTCGACGTCGGTCATGCGCAGATGCTCAAACGGCACCACGTAGGCGCCGTCGTGTGCTGCGTTAGTCATAAAAGCCCCTAAGGTAAGAAAAAAAATTCTCGGAGGATCGGCTGGGACTGACAGGGGCCGATCGACCTGTTGGATAAGAAATCGCGCATACGCGGCGTCATGAACCGGGGGCAAGGTCTCGACGACGAGCGACGCCCCCTCCAGACTTCCCGCGACGCCCCGCCCCACGGGCCTGAAGCCGGGCGGCGCGCGACGGTCGCACAATTGCTTATCCAACAAGTTGCCGCTATTCTACCGTGCAACGCACCATTTTGCGATTCTGCGCATGACCGACGCCACGACACCCGGAAACTCCCCGACATCCCCCGCCGCACCGACCCAACCGGTGGCTGCGCGCCCGGTCTTCATCGTGTCCGACGGCACGGGGATTACTGCCGAAACCTTCGCGCATTCGATCCTCGCGCAGTTCGAGATGCGTTTTCGTCAGATTCGCGTTCCTTTCGTGGATTCCGTCGATAAAGCCTATGAAACGGCGCAACGGATCAATGAAATGTATCGGACCGACAACATCCGCCCGATCATTTTCAGCACGCTCGTCGATGCCCGGGCCAATGAGATCCTGCGCAATTGCCAGGGCGTGATTCTCGACATGTTCCAGACGTTCATCGAACCGCTGGAACTGGAGCTGGGCCTCAAGTCGATGCACGCCATCGGCCGCGTCCACCAGAACGCCGACAGTGAGGCGTACAAGAACCGGATCGAGGCGGTGAATTTCTCGCTCGCGCATGACGACGGGCAGTCCAACAAGAACCTGCAAAGCGCGGATGTGATCCTCGTGGGCGTGTCGCGCAGCGGCAAGACACCCACGACGCTCTATCTCGCCATGCAATACGGCGTGAAGGCCGCGAACTATCCGTTGATTCCAGAAGACTTCGTGCGTGAGAAGCTGCCCTCCACGCTCGATCAGTACAAGGAAAAGATTTTCGGGCTTTCCATCGATCCGCAACGCCTCTCGGAGATTCGCAACGAACGTCGCCCCGGCAGCAAGTATGCGTCGCTGGAAAACTGCCGATACGAGGTCAACGAGGCCGAGGCGATGATGCGGCGCGAGGGCATCAAGTGGCTGTCCTCGACGCACAAGTCGATTGAAGAAATCGCCACGACCATACTGCAGGAAATCAAGCTGGAGCGTGACGTCTACTGACGTTGCCCGCCGCGCATGCATGCGCCATGCCGAATGCAGGAAGGGACGCCATGAGCGTCCCTTCTTGTTGATATCCCGGATCTCCCCGTGCGCCCCGCCGCGCGTCGCCTCAGGAGAGCCGCTGACGCACCGCTTCGAACAGGCAGATGGCTGCACAAGCCGCCACGTTAAGCGACTCCATGCCGCCCGGCTGCGGGATACGGATCGGCCGTTGCACGCGTTCGAGCCACTGCGGGGACACACCGGCCCCCTCGTTTCCGAACACCCACGCCACCGGCGCACGCAGATCCTGCGCATAGAGCGACGTGCTGGCCTGCAAGCTCGTCGCCAGCAACGGCACCGACAAGCGCGGCGCGAGCGAATCCGGCGTGCAATGCTCCACGATGTTCAGCGAGAAATGTGCCCCCATACCGGCACGTAGCACCTTGCTAGACCAAGCGAGCGCCGTGCCCGACATGCAATACACGTCGCGAACACCGGCCGCCGCCGCGCTACGCAGGATCGAACCGACATTGCCCGCGTCCTGCACGGCGTCGAGAATGACGCAATCCGTCGTTTGCGTTGCCGGCACGTGCCCCGACGGCATCTCGATCACGAAAAGCAGCGGCACACCGTTGACGAGCGTCGACAACGGCTCGAACAGCGCATGCGGCAGACACACGCGCCGATCACGGTCTACGCGCGCCCAGATCTGTGCCACTTCGGGGTTCTCCAGCGCCGATTCCGCTGCCACGCAAACAAGCGGCTGTCCGAGCGCGTCGAGATAGGCGTCGGCCAGGTGCACGCCTTCGAGCAGCGTCTGGCCGAGTTTGCGCCGCTGCGGATTCGACTGCGCCAACTGTTTTAGCCGCTTGTAGAACGGGTTGTCTTTGGAACTGATCAGCTTCATGACGAATGGCCCACGCGGGCGACGGTAAGCCCGCCGAACAATGCAAAGGCCTCGCGCACCGGCGCGAACGATTGGCGATGATGCGGACTCGGTCCGTGCAGACGCAGCGCGGCGAGATGGCGCGGCGTGCCGTAACCGACATGCTCATCGAAACCGTACTGCGGGAATGCCTCGTGCATCGCGACCAGTTGGCGGTCGCGTGTGACCTTCGCGAGAATCGACGCGGCTGAAATCGCAGGCACCTTGTCGTCGCCCTTGACGATGGCCTCCGCGCGCATCGGCAACGCGGGGCAGCGATTGCCATCGATGAGCGCCAGCGTCGGAACACGCGGGAGTCCGTTCACCGCGCGCTGCATCGCGAGCATCGTCGCGTGGAGAATGTTCAGTGAATCGATCTCCGCCACACTTGCCTCGGCAATGCAATAGGCGAGCGAACGTTCAACGATCTCCTCGTAAAGCGCCTCGCGACGCTGCGCCGTGAGCTTCTTGGAGTCGGCCAGCCCCTTGATCGGACGCGCCGGGTCGAGAATCACTGCCGCCGTCACGACAGGCCCTGCGAGCGGGCCGCGCCCCACTTCATCCACGCCGCAAGTCAGTTCGGCAGCCACGTCGGCGAACAGATCGAGGGCCATTTGCGGTAGCGTCGCCTTGGGCGCGCGGGGACGCGGCTTTGCGGCCGGTACGTCGTCGCCCGAGGTCCCCTTGCGCGCACCGCGACGCCCCTTCACTTCCTCGCTCATAACCGCCCCTTCTCACGCAGCACGCGCTCGATCACTTCTGCCGCGCGCGCGGCCGTATTTTGGCGCAGTTGCTCGTGGATCTTCGTGAAGCGCACCTGCAAGGACGCGCGCAACGCCGGGTCGGTCAATTGCTTCCAGACGGCGTCAGCGAGTGCTTCCGGGGTCGCGAACTGCTGCAACAACTCCGGCACGACGAACTCGCCCGACAGAATGTTCGGCAAACCTACGTACGGCAGATAACCCTGACGCTTCATGATCTGCGCCGTCAACCAAGGCACCTTGTAGGAGATGACCATCGGCTTCTTGTAAAGGGCCGCTTCCAGCGTGGCGGTACCGCTCGCCAGAAGCACGCTGTCCGCCGCCTCCAATGCGAGCGGTGCTCGGCCGTCGATCACGGTCAGGTTGAGATCGCTATGCGCGTCCACGATCGGTTGCATCAACGTGCGCAGCCGCGGCGTCGCCGCCGGGAGCACGAACTGAATCGACGGCTCGCGCTCGGCCAGCAGGCGCATGGCCGCGAAGAACACGGGCGTGAGCCGTTGCACTTCCGACGTCCGGCTACCCGGCAAAATAGCGACGACCGGGCCAGTGCCTTGCAGCGCCAGCCTGGCGCGCGCGCCTGCGACATCGGGCACCATCGGAATCTTGTCGGCCATCGGATGGCCGACAAACGTCGCGTCGATGCCTGCCCGACGGTAAATCTCCGGCTCGAACGGGAACAGGCACAACATGTGATCGACGGCGCGCTTGATCTTCTTGATGCGCCCCCCGCGCCACGCCCAGATCGACGGGCTCACGAAATGAATCGTGGGAATGCCCGCCTCACGCAGCTTGATTTCGAGATCGAAGTTGAAGTCGGGGGCATCGAAGCCGACGAACGCGAGCGGCTTCTCGGCCAGCCAGCGCTCGCGAAGTTGCTTGCGAATCGAGAGAATCTCGCGCAAATGCTTGATGACTTCGACATAGCCCATGACGGAGAGCTTGTCGATGGGCCAATAAGCATCGAAGCCCTCCTCCGCCATATGCGGACCGCCGACACCGGCGTAAGCGATGTCGGACGGAAGGCTCTGCTTGAGACCGGCAAGCACGTTGCCGGCAATGAGATCGCCGGACAGCTCCCCGGCCACCATCGCCAGGGTTCGCTGGCCGGCACCGGGAAGGGTCGGCGGCATGGGTCAGCGCACGATACCGCGCGTGCTGGCGTTGAGGAAGTCGAGCAGCGCGCGCACGGCATCGGACACGTCCGGGGCACCCGCGTTACCGAAGGCTTCGATCTGCACCTTCGCTTCGTCGAGCGTCAGCCCACTCTTGTAGAGCAGCTTGTACGCGTGACGCAGCGCCGTGATCGCGTCAGCCGTGAAGTTGCGGCGACGCAGCCCCTCGACGTTGATGCCGTAAGGCACTGCACGGTCGCCCGAGGCGATGACGAACGGCGGCACGTCCTGCACGAGCACCGACGCGCCACCGATCATCGAGTGCGCGCCGATGCGCACGAACTGGTGCACCCCGGTCATGCCGCCAACGATCGCCCAGTCGCCGACAATGACGTGACCCGCCAATTGCGCGTTGCTCGAGAAGACCGTGTGGTTGCCCACGTGGCAATCGTGCGCGATGTGCACGTAAGCCATGATCCAGTTGTCGTTGCCGACGCCGGTCAGACCGCCGTCCTGCACCGTACCGGTGTGAATCGTCGTGAATTCGCGAATCGTATTGCGATCGCCGATGACGAGCCGCGTCGGCTCGCCGGCGTACTTCATATCCTGCGGACTGCCGCCGATCGAGGCGAACGGGCCAATCTTGTTGCCCTCGCCCAGCGTCGTATGACCGTCGACAATCGAGTGCGAGAGAATCTGCGTACCGGCGCCGACTGTGACATTCGGCCCGATGATCGCATAGGGACCGACGACGACGTCGTCGGCCAGTTGCGCCTTCGCATCGACGACTGCAGTGGGGTGAATATTCGTCATGAGCGTCTTAATTCCGGTTATTCGCCGTTCTTCTTGACCATGCACATGAACTCGGCTTCCGCCGCGATCTTGCCGTCTACCAGCGCCTTGCCCTTGAACTTGTAGAAGCCGCGACGCTCGCTCAGGAAATCGATGTCGAGCACGAGTTGGTCACCCGGTTCGACCGGACGCTTGAAGCGAACGTTCTCGATACCTACGAAATAGTAGAGCGTGTTCTCGTCGTGCACCGGCTCGTCGGAGAACGTCAGGAGTGCGGCGGCTTGCGCCAGCGCTTCGACGATCAGCACGCCCGGCATCACCGGACGCTGCGGATAATGCCCCGTGAAATACGGCTCATTGATCGTGACGTTCTTGATGACCTGGATGTTTTTGTGCGGCTCCAGCCCGATCACGCGATCCACCATCAGCATCGGGTACCGATGCGGCAGCAGCTTCATGATCTTGTGGATGTCGATATTGATTGTGGTCTCGCTCATTTGTCTTGCAGGTCTTTGACCTTCGCTTCAAGTTGACGCACGCGATCGCGCATCTTGTCCAGATTGCGCATGATGGCCGCGTTTTTGTTCCATTCGGCGTTCGGGATGGCCGGAAAGGCGCTTGTATAGGTACCCGGGCCGGGAATCGACTTCGACACCCCCGACTTGGCCGTCACGATGACGCGGTCGCCAATCGTGACATGCCCGGCCACGCCCACGGCGCCGCCGAGCATGCAGAATTTACCGATGGTACTGCTGCCGGCAATGCCCGTGCACGCGGCAATCACCGTGAAGGCGCCGACCCGCACGTTATGCGCGATCTGCACCTGGTTGTCGATCTTGCAACCGCGCTCGATCACCGTATCGGCCATCGCCCCGCGGTCGATGGAGGTCGACGCACCGATTTCGACGTCGTCTTCGATCACGGCGCGCCCGACCTGCGGAATCTTCACCCATTCGCCGCCAGCGGCGGAGAAATCGGGTGCGAAACCGAAACCGTCCGAACCGATCACGGCGCCCGCGTGAATCACGCAACGCGCGCCGATCACACTCGCGTGGTACAGCGTGGCATTCGGATACACGAGCACGTCGTCGCCCAAGGTCGTGCCTCGACCGACGAACACGTTCGCCACCAGACGCACCCGCTCGCCCAGTCGAGCACCTGCCTCGATCACGACGTTCGGGCCAATCACGCACGATGTGGGCACGACGGCCGTCGGATCGACGACCGCGCTCGGATGAATGCCTGCTGCGGGAACCGGCGCCGCGGCCTGCGCGAACATCTGCGCGACGCGCGCGAAGTACGCATAAGGATTCGGCGCGAGAATCCACGCCCGCCCCTCATGCGACGGCAGCTTGTCGAAGTCGGCCTTCGAGAGAATCACCGCCGCCGCGCCCGAGTTGGGCACTTCGGCGAGATACAGCGGATTGGACAGAAACGCGAGCTGATTCGCACCCGCATGATCAAGCGGCGCCAGACCGGCCACGGTGACTTCGCCATCGCCCACGAGGTCGCCGCCAAAGCGGGCGACCAGCTGTGCCAACGAAATCGACGGCGATCCCGGCATCAAAGGCGAGACCGTCACTTGCCGGCGGTGCCGCCGCCCGAACTTGCGTTCAGGGTCTTGAGCACCTTGTCAGTGATGTCGATACGCGGGCTCACGTAGACGGCTTCCTGCACGATCAGATCATACTTTTCCGTTTCGGCAATCTGCTTGATGACGCGATTGGCGCGATCGAGCACCGCGGCGAGTTCTTCGTTGCGGCGCTGATTCAGGTCTTCACGAAACTCGCGCTGCTTGCGCTGGAATTCCGTGTCGGCCGCGGCCAGATCGCGCTGACGCTTGGCGCGCTCGGCGTCGGACAACGTCGGGTTGTCCTTGTCGAGCTTGTCCGACATGGCTTTGAGGCGCTGGGCCATGGCCTGCAGATCCGAGTCCCGCTTGGAGAACTCGGCTTCGAGCTTGGCTTGTGCGGCCTTGGCCGGTGCCGAATCGCGCAAAATGCGATCCGAATTGACGGCGGCGATGCGCGCATCCTGAGCCATGGCAGCAAAGGCTGCCCCAGCCAGCAACGCTGCGGCGAAGCCGCGCAGGCAATGCTTACGGATACCGTTCAATGTCATACCCCTTTACAACGATAAAACGTTCGGAACCGATCGACTCGCCGTCGTTAGAACGACGTACCGACCTGGAACTGGAATTTCTGGTACTGATCGCCCACCTTCTTGACCAGCGGGAAGCCCATCGAGAGCTTGAGCGGGCCAATCGGTGAAATCCACGACAAACCGAAGCCGTAGGAATAACGCAGGTTATTGAAGGTAATCGCCTGGCCGTTATCGAACACGTTACCACCGTCCATGAACGTGAAGATACGCAGCGTACGGTCATACCCCGTACCCGGCAGCGGGAACGTCAGCTCGATGTTGCCGATCAGCTTCGACGCGCCCCCGAGCGGTTCGCCATTGGTGTCCTTCGGACCCAGCGAACTCGGCTCATAGCCGCGCACCGAACCGATACCGCCGGCAAAGTAGTTCTTGAAGATCGGGAACGGCTGACCGCCCATCCCGTGGCCGTAGCCGATTTCGCCGTTGAGTGCCAGCGTAAAGCCACGGCTCACCGGGTAGTAGTACTGGTGCTGATAGTAGGCACGGTAGTACTTGGTCGTGCCAATCGGCGTACCGATTTCAATATTGGCCTGCTGATAATGACCGCGGTTCGGGATCAGCGCGCTATCACGCGAATCGCGCGACCAACCGATGGTCAGCGGATAGTTGTTGCTGACGTAGCCGAATTGGTTGGCGTAGTCGATGTAGCGCTGCGGCGTCGAGCCGTCGCTCGTCAGATGCAGACGCGTCTGTTCGAAGCCCAGACCGAAGAACACCGTATCGACTTCCGAGAACGGCACGCCGAACTTCAGATTGCCGCCCAGCGTGTTGATACGGAAATCCGAATCGCTCGTGAGCAGCAGCGGCTGATACGTGCGGTAGTAGATGTCCGTGATACGGCTCACGCCATCGACCGTGAAGTACGGATCAACCTGCGTGACAGCCAACGTCCGGTACGTCTTACCGGTGTTCACGTTGACCGACAGCGACGTACCCGACCCGAACACGTTGTCCTGGCTGATACCGGCTTGCAGCACGACCTTGTCCGTCGACGAGAAGCCCGCACCGACGTTGATCGTGCCAGTCGGCTTTTCTTCGACCTTCACCTGGAGGTCGACCTGGTCGTTCGAACCGGCCACCGGCTCGGTCGTCACGTTCACGTCGGTAAAGTAGCCCAGGCGGTTGATACGATCCTGCGACAGCTTGAGTCGATCGGCGTCGTACCAGGAGCTTTCGAGCTGGCGCATTTCGCGGCGAATCACTTCGTCACGCGTACGCGAGTTGCCCACGATGTTGATCTTGCGAACGTACACGCGACGACCCGGATCGACGGTCAGCGTGAGCGCCACGGTGTGGTCCTTCCGATCGATCGTCGGCTGAGCGTTCACGTTCGCGAACGCGAAGCCGTAGTTGCCCAGCATGTCGGAAATTGCCTTCGTGCTGGCCTGCAGCTTGGCCGCCGAGAACGTGTCGCCGGCCTTGAGTTGCACGAGCTTGCGCACGTCGTCCTGCTTGCCCAGCATCTCGCCGGTCAGCTTGACGTCCGACACTTTGTACGGATCGCCTTCGTGCAAGTTGATCGTCAGGAACATCTCGTCCTTGTCCGGCGTAATGGAAACGTCGGTGGAGTCGATGTTGAATTCCAGATAACCACGGTTCAGATAGAACGAACGCACCTTTTCCAGATCGCCCGTCAGCTTGTCCTTGGAGTACAAGTCGTTCTTCGAATACCACGACAGCCAATTCGGCGTGCCAAGTTGCATCTCGGCCGTCAGATCCGACGACGAGAATGCCTTGTTGCCAACGAAGTTGATCTGCTGGATCGTGGCCTTCGGGCCTTCCGTGACGGCGAACTGGATCCCCACGCGATTACGCTCGAGCGGCGTGATCGTCGTCTTCACCTCGGCAGCGTAGTAACCGCGCGTAAGGTATTGACGCTTGAGTTCCTGTTCCGATTTCTCTAGCAGATTTCGGTCGAAGCTGCGACCCTCGGTCAGGCCGACCGAACGCAAGGCCTTTTTCAAACCGTCCTTGTCGAATTCCTTGATGCCGAGGAAGTCGATGGAAGCAATCGCGGGACGCTCGTTGACGTGCACCACCAGCACGTTACCTTGCGCTTCGACGCTCACGTCCGAGAACAAGCCCGTTGCATAAAGGGCACGAATTGCTTCGGTGCCCTTATCGTCGTTGAACTTGTCGCCCGGCTTGACCGGCAAGTACGAAAACACCGTACCGGGTTCAATGCGCTGCAAGCCCTCCACTCGGATATCCTTGACCACGAACGGCTCGACGGCCCGCGCCAGGAAACTGTGTGCCGCCAGAACCGCAATCACCAGGGTCTTCGGAACAAGGTGGTATTTATTCGACAACTTGCTTCCCCAAGAAACAATTGAATCGTAACAACTCGGATTTGCCTGCGACGGCAGGCGCGTGACGCCGTCTAGTGCAACAATTTCGACAGGTCATTGAATAGGGCTACGGCAGACAGCGCGAGGATGCAAACGATGCCCACTCGTTGCAGTGCGCCCTGCCACCGCTCGGAGACTGCCCGACCGGTAATCGCTTCGACCGCATAATATAACAGATAGCCACCGTCCAGAACCGGAATCGGCAACAGATTCAATACGCCAAGGCTAATGCTGACAAGCGCGAGAAAGGCGACGAAATAATCCAGGCCGAGTCGGGCCGAACGCCCCGCATAGTCCGCAATCGTCACCGGCCCACTCAGATTCTTGAGCGATGCCTGCCCGGTAATCATCTTCCCGAACATTCGTACGCTGAACGAAGTGACATCCCAGGTGCGCTGCGCCCCCCTGCCAATGGCCTCGATCAGTCCATACCGGACCGTCACCGTATCGACCTGAGACGCCAGCGCCGCGCCGATCTTGCCCACGCGCGCACCGCCCGCCTCGGCCGGATCGACTTCCGCGCTTGGCGTCAGGGTCACGTTGTGCAGCGCGCCGTCGCGTCGCACGGTAAGCGTCATTGGCTTGCCCGGGTGAGCACGTACGGCGTCCACCAGTGCCTTGGCCGACGCGATGGGACTGCCGTCGACGGCCGTGATCTCGTCGCCGACACGTAGTCCAGCGGGCCCTGCCGCACCACCCGGCAGGAGCTGGCCCACCTTGACCCGCGCCGACGGCGTCAGACCGAGGCGCTGCATGAAGTCCTGCTCGCCATCGGCGTCGAAGTGCTGACCCGCCGCGTCCAGCATGTATTCAGCGCGCCCGTCGCGGGTACGCGCCACGAGCGTCACGCGCTGCCCTTCGATCATCGGATCGACCAGGCGCCAGCGAAGGTCTTCCCAGGACCGAACGGGCATCTCGTCTCCGACGGCTTCGTCAGGACTCTTCCCGTTCTCGCGAACGCCGGTAATCAACTCGCCACCGGACAGCCCCGCGCGAGCGGCCAGCGTACCGGCCGCCGGCGGTGCAATGCGCGCGACGGGTTCGGTCACGCCCGCGAGATTCAGGCCCGCATACAGGGCGATCGCCAGAAGGAAGTTCGCGACCGGACCGGCCGCCACAATGGCAAATCGCTTATAGACGGATTGGCGGTTGAAGGCCCGCGCGCGATCCTCCGGGGCGACGACCTGGGTTTCATCGCGCTCGTCGAGCATTCGGACGTACCCGCCCAGCGGCAGCGCGCAAACCGTCCACTCCGTACGATCGCGCCCCATCGTCCACTTGAGCAGCGGCGTGCCGAACCCGACCGAAAAACGCAGAACCTTGACGCCGCACAGCCGCGCGACCGAGTAGTGCCCCAACTCATGGAATACCACCAGCACGCCAATGGCGACGGCAAACGCAAGCAACGTGGTCAACAGAGTCATGAGCGAATGGGGGCGCGAAGGCGTTACGACATAGAGTCAGGCGTCAGGACGACGCCCGGGCCGGCAGTTTGGCGACGATGGCCGTCGCCAGTTCGCGCGCGCGGCGATCGGCGTCGAGCACGACGTCGAGCGACGTCGCCTCACCGACGGCAACCGTGTCGAGCACCTGCTCGACCACCTGGCCGATGGCCGTAAAGCGAATGCGGCCTTCAAGGAAGGCGGCCACGGCGATCTCGTTGGCCGCATTGAGCAGCGCGCCCGCCGTACCGCCGCGATGCAGCGCGTCGAATGCCAGACGCAGGCACGGAAAACGGCGCAAATCCGGCGCTTCGAAAGTCAGCTTGCCGATGTCGGCAAGATTGAGGCTCGCCACACCCGACGTCACCCGATCCGGGAACGCCAGCGCGTGGGCGATGGGCGTACGCATGTCCGGGTTGCCGAGTTGGGCGAGCGTCGAGCCGTCCGTGTACGTCACCATCGAGTGAATCACGCTCTGCGGATGGATCAACACCTCGATCTTCTCGGGCGGCATATTGAACAGCCAATGCGCCTCGATGACTTCGAGGCCCTTGTTCATCATGCTGGCGGAGTCGACCGAAATCTTGCGGCCCATCACCCAGTTCGGGTGCGCGCACGCCTCGTCCGGCGTCACGTTCTCGAGCGACGCCAGCTCGCGCTCGCGGAATGGCCCGCCCGACGCGGTCAACACCAGTTTTTCAACGCCGCGCGTCGACACGCGGGTCTCGCCGGCCACTTGCGGCAGGCATTGGAAGATGGCGTTGTGCTCGCTGTCGAGCGGCAACAACGTCGCCCCGGCGCGTTCGGCCGTCGCCATGAACAGGGCACCGGAGAGCACCAGCGACTCCTTGTTCGCCAGCAGAATGCGCTTGCCGGCGCGCGCGGCGGCGAGTGTCGACTGCAGCCCCGCGGCACCGACGATCGCCGCAACGACCATCGTGGCCTCGGCCGCTTGCGCGATCTCGACCAGCGCCTGCGGACCGTAGGTCACGTCGATCTTCAGACCGGCGTCAGCCAGACGCGCCGCCAGCGAGCGGGCACCATCGGCGTCGGCCACCACCGCCACTGCTGGGCGATGCGTGACGCACTGCTCGAACAGGCGATCCAGGTTACGGTGCGCCGACAACGCGTAGACGGAGAAGCGGCCGGGATGACGCCCCACCACATCGAGCGTGCTAACGCCAATGGAACCGGTGGAGCCAAGAATGGAGAGTCGTTGCGACATGATCAGACGAGGAGCAAAGCCAGCGGGAGCACCGGAAGCAACGCGTCGATTCGATCGAGCACGCCCCCGTGGCCGGGAAGCAGCGCGCTGGAATCCTTCACGCCGGCCTGCCGTTTGAGTTGAGATTCGAACAGATCGCCCACGACGGAGAAAGCCACCAGCACCGTCAGCGCCAATGCGCCCAGTGCCAGACCTTGCGTGCCGGCGAAATGAGAAACGAGGGTTGGCGCCTGCAAGCCGCTCGCGAGAACCCCGGCAGCGACCACGAGCACCAGCAGCCACCCGCCGATCGCCCCTTCCCAGGACTTGCCGGGACTGATCGACGGCGCGAGCTTGCGACGGCCAAACGCACGGCCGGCGAAATACGCGCCCGTGTCGGCAAGCCAGACGATCACGAGCACCGAGAGCAGGAATGCCACGCCGCGATCACGCGCCAGACACAGCGCCTGCCATGCCGCGATCAGCAACACCGGGCCGGCGACCAGCAACAAACCGCGCCATGCCCCTCGCGTCGCCGGCTTGCGGGCGAGCGTGTAGGGTCCCGCGAGCACCCAAAAGATGGCCGCGGGCTTGAGCCAGATTGACGAGAGCATCCAGCCGCCTGCCCATGTCAGGCCCACCCCCAGGAGGGCAAGCGCCCCATAGAAGACGGCGCCCGTGTCATTCAGACCGACGAGCCGCCCCCATTCCCAGCCGGCGGCGGCCACGATCACGGCGGCAAGTAATGCGAACTGCGCCGGCGTACCGACGAAGATCACAGGCAAAAGAATGGCGAGAAGTACGACAGCGGTAATGACGCGTGTCTTGAGCATCAGGCGGAATGTCCCGGAGGGCTCTGGACTTGCGCGCTGGTACGGCCGAAACGGCGCTCGCGCTGCTGAAACTCGGCGACGGCCCGTTTGAGGGTATTGGCGTTGAAGTCCGGCCAGAATTCTTCGGTGAAATACAACTCAGTGTACGCCAGTTGCCACAACAGAAAATTACTGATGCGTTGATCGCCACCGGTGCGAATGAAGAGATCCGGCTCCGGCGCGTAGGCCATGCTCAGGTAAGGCGCGAGATCGTCCTCGGTGAACGGCGCGTCGAGCGCCGCGGCACCACCGGCCGCCACACGCGCGGCGGCGAGCTTCTGGGCCGCCTGCAAAATGTCCCATCGGCCGCCATAGTTGGCGGCAATGGTCAGCGTGAGGCCCGTGTTGTCCTGTGTGCGGGCTTCCGCACGCCTGACCAGTTCCTGAATGCGCGGCTCGAACGCGTCGAGCGCGCCAATGACGCGAAGGCGAATACCGTTGCTGTGCAGCTTCCCGACTTCACGCTCGAGCGCGAGAATGAAAAGCTGCATCAGCGTCGACACCTCGTCCTGCGGACGGCGCCAGTTCTCGGAACTGAACGCGAACAGCGTCAGATACTCGACGCCGATTTCGGCGCAGGCCGTCACTGCCTCTCGCACGGCATCGACGCCACGCTTGTGGCCCGCCACGCGAGGCAACTTGCGACGGGTAGCCCAACGCCCATTGCCATCCATGACGATAGCAACGTGGCGAGGAATGCTCTCTGTCTTGGGAACGGAGCGCGTAGAGCTGAGAAAACCCATTGAGGTACGGTGCGGGAGTCGAGCGCGAAAGTCAGCGGAGGTCTTGCGGTGAGTGCCGGGGCACTCAGACCGTCATGATCTCGGCATCCTTCTGCTTGACCAGTTCGTCGATCTCGGCGACAAACTTGTCCGTGAGCTTCTGCACTTCGTCGCTGCCACGGCGCTCGTCGTCTTCCGACGCTTCCTTGTCCTTGACCAGCTTCTTGAGCTGCTCGTTGGCATCGCGGCGCAGGTTACGCACGGCGACCTTGGCGGCTTCGCCTTCCGACTTGACCAGCTTGGTCAGCTCGCGACGGCGCTCTTCGGTCGGCATCGGCATCGGCACACGAATCAGATCGCCTTGCGTGGCCGGGTTCAGACCCAGATCCGATTCGCGGATAGCCTTCTCGACCACGCCAACCATCTTCTTTTCCCACGGCTGCACGCCGATCGTACGGCTATCCACGAGGTTCACGTTGGCGACCTGGGAGATGGGCACCATCGAGCCGTAGTAGTCCACCTGAACGTGATCGAGCAGGCCGACGTGCGCACGACCGGTACGAATCTTCGCCAGGTTGTTCTTGAACGACTCGATCGAGCTTTTCATCTTTTGCTCGACACTTTTCTTGACGTCAGCAACGCTCATGACAACCTCCAAACCTTGAATTGTTACGCAAACGTAAATAATACGGCGTCGGCGCGCCCATGCACGCCGACGCCGCAATTTGAACTCAAACGTGGACGAGCGTTCCCTCGTCTTCGCCGAGAATGACGTGCTTGAGCGCGCCCGGCTTCACAATCGAGAAGACTCGCACCGGCATCTTCTGGTCGCGGCACAGCGCGAAAGCCGTCGCGTCCATGACCTGCAGGTGCTTGGAGATCGCCTCGTCGAAGCTGATGGTCGAATACTTTACCGCGTTGGGATCTTTCTTGGGGTCTGCGGAGTATACGCCGTCGACCTTGGTCGCCTTGAGGACCACTTCGGCGCCGACTTCCGAACCGCGCAGCGCCGCTGCCGTGTCGGTCGTAAAGAACGGGTTGCCGGTACCCGCGGCGAAAATCACGACTTTGCCCTCTTCGAGCTGACGGATCGCACGCGGGCGGATGTAGGGCTCGACCACCTGATCCATGCGCAGCGCGGACTGCACACGCGCTTCGATACCCGCATGGCGCATGGCATCCTGCAGCGCCAGGGCATTCATCATCGTGGCCAGCATGCCCATGTAGTCGGCCGTTGCACGGTCCATACCCGCGGCACCGCCTGCCACGCCCCGGAAAATATTACCGCCGCCGATCACGACGGCCAGTTGCGTGCCCAGGCGAACGACCTCGGCAATGTCGTCAACCATCCGTTCGATGGTCGCGCGGTTGATGCCGAACGCATCGTCACCCATGAGGGCTTCACCAGAGAGCTTGAGAAGTACGCGTTTGTAAGGAGTAGACATGGCGGTCCTTAAGAAGTCTGGTCGGGCACTGTTGGGTATTCTGGATGAAACAACGGGGACGGCACCGCCGCCCCCGGATACTGCGGTACTGCGCGAATTACGACTGCTTGGCCGCAGCCACTTGCGCCGCCACTTCCGCCGCGAAGTCGTCCTGCTTCTTCTCGATGCCTTCGCCGACCACGAACATGGTGAAAGCCTTCACCGTGGTGTTGTTGGCCTTGAGCATCTGCTCGACGCTCGACTTGTCGTCCTTCACGTAAGCCTGGTTGAACAGCGAGACTTCCTTGAGGAACTTCTGCACGCTGCCTTCCACCATCTTGGCCACGATCTCGGCCGGCTTGCCCGACTCGGCAGCCTTCTCGGCAGCGACCTTGCGCTCCTTCTCGATCAGTTCCGGCGAGACCTGATCGCCCGACACGGCCACCGGCTTCATTGCGGCGATGTGCATGGCGACGTTCTTGCCGACTTCGGCGTCAGCGCCGTCATACTCGACGACCACACCGATACGCGTGCCGTGCAGGTAAGCCGCCAGCTTGCCCGCCGTGTCATAGCGCTGGAAGCGACGAATGGTCATGTTTTCGCCGATCTTGCCGATCAGGTCCGCGCGCACTTGCTCAACGGTCTTGCCGTCGAGCGGCAGCGCCGACAGTGCCGCCACGTCGGCCGGGTTGTGCTCGGCGACCAGCTTGGCCACGTCGTTCGCAAACTTCAGGAAGTCGTCGTTCTTCGAGACGAAGTCGGTTTCGCAGTTGATTTCGACCACGGCACCCTTGCCGCCGTCGATGTAGGCAGCGATCACGCCTTCGGCGGTGATACGGCTGGCGGCCTTGCTGGCCTTGCTGCCCAGCTTGACACGCAGGATTTCTTCAGCACGGACCATGTCGCCATCGGCTTCGGTCAGCGCCTTCTTGCATTCCATCATCGGCGCATCGGTCTTGGCGCGCAGTTCGCCCACCATTGCTGCAGTAATTGCCGGCATATCGTTACTCCTGTATATCGAATCAGTCGGGAGTGGATGGCGTCCGGACGGCCTCGCTGCCCGCCCCGTGGCGCCCCGCGCACCCGACGCGGGAAAATCGGACTAAAAAAAAGGGGCGCCACCAGCAGCCCCTTTTGTTACGCAGCGGCGGCCGCTTACGCCTCTTCGTTCACTTCGACGAACTCGTCGTTGCCATCGCCGCGAACGGCTTCCACGACTTCCTTGACGGCGTTTGCACGGCCTTCGAGGACAGCGTCGGCAACGCCTTGCACGTACAGCTCGACAGCCTTGCTCGAGTCGTCGTTACCCGGGATGATGTAATCCACACCTTCCGGCGAGTGGTTCGTGTCGACCACGGCGATCACCGGAATGCCCAGCTTGTTGGCTTCCGTGATGGCGATCTTGTGGTAGCCGACGTCGACGACGAAAATGGCGTCGGGCATGCCGCCCATATCCTTCACGCCACCGATCGACTTCTGCAGCTTGGCCATTTCGCGATCGAACAGCAGCGCTTCCTTCTTGCTCATGCGCTCTTGCTCGCCGGCTTCCAGGGCCTGCTCCATGTCCTTGAGCTTCTTGATCGACGACTTCAGCGTCTTGAAGTTCGTCAGCATGCCGCCCAGCCAACGGTTGTTGACGTAGGGCATGCCGGCGCGACCCGCGGCTTCCGCCACGATGTCACGCGCCTGACGCTTCGTACCCACGAACAGGATCGTGCCGCGATTTGCTGCCAGTTGACGCACGTACTTCAGTGCGTCCTGGTACATCGGCAACGTCTTTTCGAGGTTGATGATGTGAATCTTGTTGCGATGGCCGAAGATATAGGGGGCCATCTTGGGGTTCCAGAAACGGGTTTGGTGACCAAAGTGGACGCCCGCTTCCAGCATCTGACGCATAGTGACAGACATGTGATTCTCCGTGAGGGTTAGGTCTTAGACCGGCTGCCGTACCCGTTTCGCCAGACTGCCACACAGCTTTGCATGACCCGTCTGCGAAGATCGGGCACCCTGGGTGCGCCGGCCCGCGATTTCAAAATTTCCAAGCCGACGATCGACAATGCCACCCCGCAATCCGCCGGATGCGGCACCGATCGGCACCACACTGGGGCAAAAACACCCCTGAAAACCCGGCGAAGACCGTTGAAACACAAGGGAAAACCCTTGGGTTTATTAGCAATTCGTCCTCGACTTAGCCCGAGATTATAGCATCGGAGCCCACCTGCACTCAAGCGACGCGTGAACTTGTGATGACAAGTCGGAAACGCCCGATCTGCGCGGCGCTCCGGCCGGTTCACCGCGCGAGCGAGCGCTGCGCCAGGAACCTTGGAAATTCCTCGTCGGAACGCTCCGAAATCCAAGCCGGACGGGGCGAAAACCGTCCGTTGGTGCGATAATGCGGCACTGTTTACGCAATCTCTCCGATTCAGCAATGGCCATCACCCTCAAGAATGCCCACGATATTGAAATGATGCGCGTCGCCTGCCGACTGGCCAGCGAGGTGCTCGATTTCATTACACCGCATGTGCGCGCCGGCGTCACGACCGGGGAGCTCGACCAGCTCTGCCACGAATACATGCTCAAGGAGCAGGGCACCGTGCCGGCACCGCTGAACTATCAACCGCCCGGTTATCCGCCCTACCCCAAGGCCACCTGCATCTCGGTCAACGACGTGATCTGTCACGGCATTCCCGGCGACAAAACGCTCAAGAACGGCGACGCCCTGAACATCGACATCACCGTCATCAAGGATGGCTACTTCGGCGATACCAGCCGCATGTTCATCGTCGGCGAAGGTTCGATCCTGGCGAAGCGTTTGGCTCAGGTGACGTATGAATGCATGTGGCTCGGCATCAACCAGGTGCGCCCGGGCGCGCATCTGGGCGATATCGGCCACGCCATCCAGACGCATGCCGAAGCCCAGGGATATAGCGTGGTTCGCGAATACTGTGGCCACGGCATCGGCCAGGTATTCCACGAGGACCCGCAGATCGTGCATTACGGTCGCCAGGGCACCGGCCTCGAGTTGCAGGCGGGCATGATCTTTACCATCGAGCCGATGATCAACGCGGGCAAGCGCGAGATTCGGACGATGCCCGATCAATGGACGGTCAAAACGCGCGATCGCAGTCTGTCGGCGCAATGGGAGCACACGGTGCTCGTGACGCCAACGGGCCACGAGGTGCTCACGCACTCCGCCCTGACGCCGCCGCCGCCGCCCGGTTCGTCGTACGTGACATCGTTCGCCACCGCTACCTGAGCCACTGAAGTCCGGCCGCCTGTCACCGCGGCGGCCGCCCGGCCTGACTCGTTACTTTCACCACCAGGAAGCCGCCATGCACGCGCGTGCGCACGCCCCGTCTCCGCTACGTCAGGCCCTCAAGGACCGCAAAGCCGAACTCGTCGACCGCTTTTCCACACATGGCAAGATCGACGTGCTTCTGCATGGCTTATGCCAGGCGGTCGATCAAGCCATGCGCGACGCGTGGGACGAGTGCGAAATGCCCGACGGTTTCGCGCTCGTCGCCGTGGGCGGCTACGGGCGCGGCGAACTGTACCCGCACTCGGACGTCGACATTCTCCTGCTCCACGCGGACGCCGACGCGCAGGTGCTCACCTCGCACGTGGAGCCGTTTATCGGCTTCCTGTGGGATATCGGGCTCGAGATCGGATCGTCAGTCCGCACGGTCGACGAGTGCATCACCGAAGCCCATGCCGACGTCACGGTACAAACCAGCCTGCTCGAAGCCCGCCTGCTCACCGGCAATGCGGCGCTCTTCGACGACTTCGAGCGGCGCTTCTCCGCCGATCTCGATCCGCGAGCGTTTTTCCGCAGCAAACAGCTGGAGATCCGCCAGCGTCACGCCAAGTATCAGGACACCCCGTACAGCCTTGAACCCAACTGCAAGGAAAGCCCCGGCGGACTGCGCGACCTGCAGGTCATTCTCTGGATGACGAAGGCCGCCGGCCTCGGCAACAGCTGGGCGGAACTGTTCGCGCGGGAACTGCTGACCGATCGCGAGCTCAAGGAGCTGCGACGCAACGAGCAATTCCTCAAGGGCCTGCGCGCACGGCTACACTTATTGGCGCGACGGCGTCAGGACGTGCTCGTATTCGACATGCAAACGTCGCTCGCGCAAAGTCTCGGCTTCGACGCCACCCCCACCAAGCGGGCCAGCGAGCAGCTCATGCGGCGCTACTACTGGGCCGCCAAAGCCGTCTCGCAACTCAATACGGTGCTGCTGCTCAACGTCGAAGCGCGCCTGTTCCCGCAAACCAGCGGGGTCACGCGGGTGATCAACGAGCGTTTCGTCGAGAAGCAAGGGATGATCGAAATCGTGGACGACGAGTTGTACCAGCGTCACCCGAACGCGATCCTCGAGACGTTCCTGCTTTACGAACAGGTCGTCGGTGTGAAGGGGCTCTCGGCGCGCACGCTGCGGGCGCTGTACAACGCTCGCGAACTGATGAACGCGCAGTGGCGCGCCGACCCCGAGAATCGCAGCACGTTTCTCGGCATTCTCCAGCAGCCACAGGGCATTACCCACGCCTTGCGCCTGATGAACCAGACGAGCGTGCTCGGCCGCTATCTGATCAACTTTCGTCGCGTGGTCGGCCAGATGCAGCACGACCTGTACCACGTCTACACCGTCGACCAGCACATCCTGATGGTCGTGCGCAACATCCGCCGTTTCGCCGTGGCGGAGCACGCGCACGAGTACCCGTTCTGCAGCCAGTTGATCGCGAACTTCGACCGACCTTGGGCGCTGACGGTCGCGGCCTTGTTTCACGACATTGCGAAGGGTCGCGGCGGCGATCACTCCACGCTCGGCATGGCCGATGCCCGACGTTTCTGCACCCGTCACGGCATCGACGAGGAGGACACGGATCTGATCGTCTGGCTGGTGGGTGAGCATCTGACGATGAGCACGGTGGCGCAGAAGCAGGACACCACCGACCCCGAGGTCATCCGCCGCTTTGCGGCGAAAGTGGGGAATGAGCGGCGCCTGACGGCACTGTATCTACTGACGGTCGCCGATATTCGCGGCACCAGCCCGAAGGTATGGAACGCCTGGAAGGGCAAGCTGCTCGAAGACCTGTACCGGCTGACGTTGCAGGTGCTGGGCGGCGCCAATCCGGATCCGCGTTCACAGCTCAAAACGCGCAAGGAAGAGGCCCTCGGGCTGCTGCGCCTCTACACCGTGCCGGAGCGCGCGCAGGAGGCGCTCTGGAGCACGCTGGACGTCGCCTACTTCCTGCGCAACGATCCGGCCGACGTCGCATGGCAGACGCGCCATCTTTGGCGGCACGTGGGCAGCGCGACCCCCATTGTCAAGGCACGTCCCTCACCGATCGGCGAAGGGCTGCAGGTGATGGTCTACGTGCGCGACCAGCTCGATCTGTTCGCGCGCATTTGCGGCTATTTCGAGCGCAAAGGGCTATCGATTCTCGACGCAAAGGTACATACGACCAGCCACGGCTTTGCCCTGGACAGCTTCCTGCTGACCGACCCGGGTCTGGACACGAGCTATCGCGACATCATCAATCTGGTGGAGAGCGAACTGGTGTCGCTGCTCACGCGTGTCGAGCCGCTGGCAGAGCCCAGCAAAGGCCGGCTGCCGCGACGCTCGCGCAGTTTCCCGGTCACGCCGCGCGTCGATTTGCGACCCGACGATCGCGGTCAGTACTACTTGCTATCGGTGTCGGCCAACGACCGCACCGGTCTGCTGTACGCGGTCGCTCGCGTGCTTGCGCGTCACGGCGTAAGCGTGCGTACCGCCCGCATCAACACCCTCGGCGAGCGTGTCGAAGACACGTTCCTGCTCGATGGCAGCCGTTTGCAGGACAGTCGTCTGCAAATCGCCGTCGAGACCGAATTACTCGAAGCATTGGAATCATGAGCGATACCCCGCGCACCAAACTGAGCGCCAAACATCCCCGCACTCTCGACAAGACTCGCGCTCCGGTGCGTTCGTCCGGCGCGCTGAGCCGTCCGACCAAAGCCGTGCCCGCGTCGATGCTCGACGCGAGCGGCGCAAAGAAGAAGCCGGCCGCGAAACCGGCACGACCGCGTCCGGTGGACAATGCGGCTGCGCCGGCGGGTACACGTCGCCCGGCCGGAAGTGCCGCCGCGCCACGCAAACCTGCGGCCGGCAGCACAACGCCGTACGAAAAGCGTTCGACGGGCGAACGTCCGCCCGCACGTGGCCAACGCGAGCGCGTTGCTGGCGCGCGTCCGGCACGACTTGACGACGAATCGCGTCCACGTCGCGCTGCCGAAGGTGGCGCCCGTGGCGATTTCGCCCGTCCGGCCAAACGGGGACCCGACGACCGCGCCCCGCGCCGTTTTGACGAAGATCGTCCGCGTCGTGCCGCCGAAGGTGGCGCCCGTGGCGATTTCGCCCGTCCGGCCAAACGGGGACCCGACGACCGCGCCCCGCGCCGTTTTGACGAAGATCGTCCGCGTCGTGCCGCCGAAGGTGGCGCCCGTGGCGATTTCGCCCGTCCGGCCAAACGGGGACCCGACGACCGCGCCCCGCGCCGTTTTGACGAAGATCGTCCGCGTCGTGCCGCCGAAGGTGGCGCCCGTGGCGATTTCGCCCGTCCGGCCAAACGGGGACCCGACGACCGCGCCCCGCGCCGTTTTGACGAAGATCGTCCGCGTCGTGCCGCCGAAGGTGGCGCCCGTGGCGATTTCGCCCGCCCGGCCAAACGGGGACCCGACGACCGCGCCCCGCGCCGTTTTGAAGAAGATCGTCCCCGTCGTGCCGCCGAAGGTGGCGCCCGTGGCGATTTCGCCCGTCCGGCTAAACGGGGACCCGACGACCGTGCCCCCCGCCGTTTTGACGAAGACCGCCCGCGTCGTGCTACCGAAGGCGGTTCCCGTGGCGAAGGCGCGCCCGGCGGCCGCTTCGCCCGCGACGATCGTGACGCGCGGACTGCACGGCCGGCACGCCCCGCGCGCGATGCCGATGACGACATCAAGGTCCATCACGACGCCGCTGGGTCGCTGCGCCTGTCCAAGCGCATGTCTGAGCTCGGCCTGTGTTCGCGTCGCGAAGCCGACGAGTGGATCGCCAAGGGCTGGGTTCGCGTCGACGGCAAGGTCGTGACCGAACTCGGCACGAAGATCCTGCCGACCCAGGACATCACCGTCGTGCAGGCTGCGCACAAGGAGCAGGCCAACCGCATGACGATTCTGCTGCACAAGCCCGTGGGCTACGTCTCCGCACAGGCAGAAGACGGCTACGAGCCCGCTGTCGTGCTGGTCACGCGCGAGCATCACTGGGCCGAGGACGATGCCGGCGTGCGCTTCTCGCCGTCGCATCTACGCAGTCTCGCGCCCGCCGGACGCCTCGACATCGACTCGACCGGCCTGCTCGTCCTGACGCAAGACGGTCGCATTGCCAAGCAACTGATCGGGGAAGATTCGGATATCGAGAAGGAGTACCTCGTGCGCGTCTCGTATAACGAGCATGTCGAGAACGTTCAGGCGCATTTCCCGACAGACCGTCTGGCCCTGCTGCGTCACGGCCTGGAACTCGACGATCAACCGCTCAAACCCGCACAGGTCGAGTGGCAGAACCCGGAGCAACTGCGCTTCGTGCTCAAGGAAGGCAAGAAACGCCAGATCCGCCGGATGTGCGAACTGGTCGGCCTGCATGTGACCGGCCTCAAGCGCGTTCGCATGGGACGCATCACGCTGGGCAACCTGCCCGTTGGTGAGTGGCGCTATCTGCGCGCCGGCGAAGGCTTCTGAGTCAGCGACGACATAGCCCATGAAAAAGCCCGCCATCGAGGCGGGCTCAGCGTTCAGACGAACCCCATGTTTTTCGGAGCATGGGGTTTTGTCTTTCAGGCGAGGGCATTATCGGACTGGCCCGCGATCCGGTCCAGACGCTCGGCAAGATCAGCCAATTGCCGCGTATCAGGTTAACGCGGTGCCGCCTCGTCCCCACGTCAGTCGTCGCTCTTGGGATCCAGTCCCGGAAAGAGAATCTCGGTAAATCCAAACTTGCTGAAGTCGGTAATGCGCATCGGGTAGAGCTTGCCGATCAGGTGGTCGCACTCGTGTTGAACGACCCGGGCGTGAAAGCCCTCAGCCACGCGGTCGATCGCTCGGCCATACTGGTCGACCCCCTCATAGCGCAGCATCGAATAACGATTGACCATGCCGCGCAGCCCCGGCACCGACAAGCAGCCTTCCCAGCCCTCTTCCATGTCCTGCGTGAGCGGCGTGATGACGGGATTGATGAGCACGGTTTCAGGCACTTCGGGCGCGTCCGGGTAGCGCTCGTTATGCTCGAAGCCGAAGATCACCACCTGCAGATCAACGCCGATCTGCGGCGCCGCCAGTCCCGCGCCGTTTGCGTGCTTCATGGTGTCGAACATGTCGGCGACCAGCTCCCGCAACTCGGGCGTGTCGAAATGTTCCACGGGTTTGGCGATGCGCAGCAGGCGCGGATCGCCCATCTTCAGGATGTCGCGAATCATCGATTGGATCCTCCCATCAAAGCGCGGCCAACATCGCCCGCATAGCGTCTTCGTCCAGCACGGGCACACCCAGTGCCTCGGCCTTCGCCAACTTGCTGCCGGCTTCTGCGCCCGCGACCACGTAGTCGGTTTTCGCAGAAACCGAGCCGGCAACCTTTGCCCCCCGCTCCTCCAGCATGGCTTTCGCCTCGTCGCGCGAGAGCGTCGGCAGCGTGCCTGTGAGCACGAAGGTCTTGCCGGCCAGCGGCAGCGGTGCCGCAGCCGCCGGCTCAGATTCCACCCAGGTCACGCCCGCCGCCCGCAGTTGCTCAATCACTTCGACATTATGCGGTTCGCCAAAGAAATTGGCGATGGACTGGGCCACAATCGGTCCGACGTCGGGCACGGCCAGCAATTCCTCGGTGCTCGCCGCCATCACATTGTCGAGCTTGCCAAAATGACGCGCGAGATCCTTCGCCGTCGCCTCGCCCACATGGCGAATACCCAACGCGAAGATGAACCGCGCCAGCGTCGTGTGACGGGCCGTCTCCAGCGCCGCCACGAGATTGGACGCCGACTTGTCGGCCATCCGGTCAAGCGCGGCAAGCTTCGCCACGCCCAGTTTGAACAGATCCGCAGGCGTGCGAATGATGTGCTGGTCAACCAGCTGCTCCACGAGCTTGTCGCCAAGCCCCTCGATGTCGAGCGCCCGACGCTGGGCGAAGTGCAGCAACGCCTGCTTGCGCTGCGCCGCGCAAATCAAGCCGCCCGTGCATCGCGCGATCACCTCGTCGGGCAGTTTCTCGATGGCCGATCCGCACACCGGGCACGCCGTCGGCATGACGAACGCTCTTGCATCGTCCGGTCGACGCTCGAGCACCGATCCGACGACTTCCGGAATCACATCGCCCGCCCGGCGCACGATCACCGTATCGCCAATCATCACGTCCTTGCGGCGAATCTCGTCTTCGTTGTGCAGCGTAGCATTCGTGACGGTCGCTCCGCCGACAAAGACGGGCGAGAGCCGCGCCACCGGCGTAATTGCCCCGGTTCGCCCCACCTGCACTTCGATGTCGAGCAACGTCGTCAGCGCCTCCTGCGCCGGAAACTTGTGCGCCAGCGCGAAGCGCGGGGCGCGTGAGACAAATCCAAGCCGATCCTGCTCGTCGCGACGGTTGACCTTGTAGACGACGCCATCGATGTCGTAAGGCAGCGTCTCACGCGCCTCTCCCACCGCGCGGTAGAACGCCAGCAACCCCTGTGCGCCCCGCACGACTTCGCGCCGCTCGTTGACCGGAATTCCGAGCGTGACATACCAGTCGAGCAATGCCGAGTGCGTCTCCGGCATCGGGACACCCACCAGCTCCCCCACCCCATAAGCAAAGAACGACAACGGGCGCTTCGCCGTAATCCTCGAATCGAGCTGTCGCAGACTGCCCGCCGCCGCGTTGCGCGGATTGACGAACACCTTCTCGTGCGCCGCTTCCTGCGCCCGATTGAGCTTGTCGAAGTCGGCCCGGAACATCAGCACTTCACCCCGCACCTCGAGCACTTCGGGCGGGTTATCGGTCTTCAGGCGCAGCGGAATCGTCTTGATCGTGCGGATGTTCGCGGTGACCTCCTCGCCCGTCGTGCCGTCGCCACGCGTGGCTGCCTGCACGAGCACCCCGCGCTCATAGCGTAAAGCGATCGCGAGCCCGTCAAACTTCAGCTCGGCCGCATATTCGACGGGCGCGCCGAACAGATCGCCGGTGGGTGCTCCGCCATCGCGCAGTCCATCCGACACACGACGATCGAACGCTTCAACATCCTCGTCGGCAAAGCCGTTGTTCAGCGAGAGCATCGGCACGCGATGCACGACCTGCGCGAACCCTTCCACCGGCTTGCCACCCACACGTTGCGTGGGCGAATCGGGACGCTTCAATTCGGGATGACTCGTCTCGAGCGCGACCAGTTCGGCAAACAGGCGGTCGTACTCGGCATCCGGAATCAGCGGCGCATCCTCTTCGTAGTACGCGCGGTTGTGACGCACCAACTCGGCACGCAACTCGGCCGCGCGGCGGGTGGCGGGCGATGCATCGGTAGCGGTAGGGGCGTTCGCGCCCTGACCCGGAACAGAAGTTTGGGACATGCAAGCAGACTCGGGAGACGGGAAGTCAGGACATTATGCCTTCGACGTACGCAACTGCGCGTTGTCGATCGCTTTCATCCATCGATTGGAACAAAAAACGCCGCTCACCCGACGGTGAACGGCGTGCTTCGAACACGGCATCCGACGGGTCGTCGTCTGCCGCGCTTCGGTTCGAAATTACTGGCTGAACAGGCGGCGCGTGACGGGCGAGCCCGCCGGCAACCCGCGCGCCTCGAGGCGTTCGTAGAGCTTGAGCAATTGCTTGTCGACGTTTTGCAGCGCAGCATCGGAGAGCGGTCGACGCTGATCGTCCACCACGCGGCCCCCAATGCGTTGTCCGATCGAACGTGCGTAATCGCACATCAGACGGAACGGCAGCAGGTCCTCGTCGGCCACCGGCACATCGAGCAGCATCGTGATCAGATCGCCGCCCTTGTATGTCAGGTCGTCACGCAGGAAGTTGGTGTCGCCGAACTGCAGCATGAACACCGGATTCTGGCGTGCATCGAGCTTGACGAACCGCATGCCGTCGCGTGAGAGCAGCAGCCCGTCTTGCGTGGCGACCGCCTGCACGTAGTTGGCCGACCACGGCGCGCCGTCCGAAAGCACGTTCACCGACAGTTGGGCATCGCATTGCGCGGCAAAGCTGTCGAGTTCGCGGCCGCGGGCGACCGTCTCCACCATGTCGGGCAATTCGGGCAACGCGTCAGCCGCATCGGCGAGCGTCTGCACGAGATTCGAAAACTCGGAGAACTCGACCTCATTCAGGGCGCCCGCGCGGTTGGCCAACTGTACAGCCATGCGCAACTGGTGGTAGCGCCCGCCGGAGCGAATCAACTCCCACGGCGAATGCTCGTCGGCACGGCCCTCGATGTTGACGGGTTTGCTGCCCGCGCGGCGCATGCGTACCGTCAGCGGCATCAAACGCTCCGCCGCGATCACATTGGCCAACGGCAGCGCAACGACGCAGTCGATGCGCTCGTCGATGACCGGCGGCGGACCGCTCGGCGCAGCCGGCGGTGCCGCCACGGGCACCACGGTCGCAGCCGCTGCCTCGGGCGTGGCAGCCGCCGTCGCGACTGCCTCGGCGTTTGCAACGGGTTCGTGGGTGTCGACGTTGGCGAGCTCGGGCGCCCCGGCCACCGTGGCGACCGAACCGGCTGCCGCAGCGTCCACGGTGTCATCGGCCGCCAGTTCCGCGTCAAAGCGTGCGACCGCGCTCGCGGCCGCCGCTTCCTGCGCGTCGCGGGCCTGCGCTTGCCTGTCGAGAGCGCCGTCGTCGGCCTCCACCGCCGTGTCGGCCGTGGCAGTCACGGGTTCCTCGGGGCGGGCGGCATGGGCGGCGGCGTCCTGCGCGGCGCGCTTGCGCGACGCCGGCGGCGCATCCCAGGCATCCTCGTTGATCGCGAAAGCATCCTGCACCGAACTCCCGGCCGCCACCGCTGGCCCCAGCGTGGGCTCACGGCGCTCGCTCGACTGTGCCGGCACCCGCGGCGGCGAAAGCGTCGGTTCGATGAACGGACGGTCGTCGTCGGCATCCGGCACGCCGGCGGTCGCATCGATGCCGGCACCGTCGACCGGCATGCGACGCGGTATTCGTGCGCGTGCCTTGCTGCCCTGCCAGGCGTTATAGGCCACGACTCCCAGCAGTACCACTACCCCTGCGCCAATCAAGCTGAGCTGCAGTTCATTCATGCGCGGCGTTCCTCTCTCTTCTCCATCGTGGGCGCGGGCTCAGACGATCTCGGCCAGATTGATCGCCGACTCCATGTCCACCGCGACGATCCGCGACACCCCTTGTTCCTGCATGGTGACGCCGATGAGCTGATTGGCCATTTCCATCGCGATTTTGTTATGCGAAATAAATACGAATTGAGTACGGTCCGACATGCGCGCCACCATCTTGGCGTAGCGCTCGGTGTTGGCATCGTCCAGCGGCGCGTCCACCTCGTCGAGCAAACAGAACGGTGCCGGATTGAGCTGGAACATGCCGAACACCAGTGCAATGGCCGTGAGCGCCTTCTCTCCCCCCGACAGCAGATGAATCGTGGAGTTCTTCTTGCCCGGCGGTTGCGCCATGACTTGTACGCCAGCGTCGAGGATTTCGTCGCCGGTCATGATGAGCTTGGCCTGTCCGCCGCCGAACAGCAGCGGGAACAGTTCGCCGAAATGCTTGTTCACTTCGTCGAATGTGCCCTGGAGCATCACCCGCGTCTCTTCGTCGATTTTGCGAATCGCGCCTTCGAGGGTGTCGATGGCGTCGTTCAGGTCGGCCGACTGTGCGTCGAGGAAGACCTTGCGCTCACGCGCCGTCTCCAACTCTTCCAGCGCGGCCATGTTGACCGGACCCAACGCGTTGATCGCGTTGTTGATGCGGGTGACTTCGCCTTGCAGGTACGACGGCTTCATATCGGGCGTCAGCTTGACGGCGAGTGCCTCCTCGTCGACCTCGGCCGCCGTCAGTTGCTCGACGAACTGCTCGCGGTTCAGGCGTGCCGCCTGCTCCTTCAACTGGAATTCCGTGATCCGGTCGCGCAGCGGTTGCAGCCCGCGCTCCGCCGCCAGCCGCTCTTCGTCGCTCTGACGCAACTTGTGCGTGAGCGCCTCGAGTTCAATGCGTGCGGCCCCGAGAATCTCTTCCTTCTGCGCGCGGAGTTCAAGCGCGTCCTGCAAACCGTTCTCTACCGTCTGTTCGGTGATCTGCGTGAGTTCGGCCTGTGCCTGCTCGATCGACACCACCAAACGTTCGGCCTGCTCGAGCGCCGTCTGGATACTGCGGCGGTGCTCGTCGATCTTGCTTGAAATCCCCTTTTGACCGAACGCCGCTTCCTGCGCCAGACGCTCCAACTCGCGCGCACGGTTGCGGGCATCCGAGAGCCGGCTGTCGAGCGATTCGAATTCGAGCTGCCCGTCTTCGAACGTCGCCTGCAATTCGGCCAGACGCGCGTCGCTCTGCTCGAAGTTCGCCTCCGATTCGGCGCGCAGCGCCAGTTGCTCCTCGATCTGCGCGGCGATTTCACGCAGCTCTTCGTCGATCTGCGTGCTGCGGGCGTTGAAGCGCTCATAGGCTTGCGTGAGCTTGAGCACGTCCATCTGCAGCGCATGCACACGCTGGGTGGCGCGCTCGGCACGCCCGCGCACCTCGCTGAGTGACTGCGCCGCCTGGCTGTAGGCAGCCTCCGCCCGCACGGCGGCAGCCTTGACTTCGTCCGACAGCAACACCTGCGCGCGCAGTTGCTTGCCCAGGTTCTCGATTTCCTGCTGACGCGCGAGCAAGCCAGCCTGCTCGGAGTCGGCGGCATAAAGCTGCACACCCACGCGCGTGACCTGGTGCCCCGCCTTGACGACGAGCGACGCGCCCTCCGGCAGTTGCGCCCGGGCGACCATCGCCTGCGCGAGATCGTCGGCGACGAACACGTGACCGAGCCATTCCTGCAGCACGGCACGAAGGCCAGGATCGTCGATGCGCAGCAACGAAAGCAGCGGGCGCAGCGACGCCGGGGCGTCGAGCGCACGCGCGGCCGGTGGCGGCGAATAGAACGCCAGCTTGGCCGGCGGCGCATCGCTCGCAAACGCCTTCACCCAATCGAGATTGCTGATTTCCAGGGCGGCGAGACGCTCGCGAAGCACCGATTCAAGGGCGTTTTCCCAGCCCGGCTCAATGTGCAGTTTCTTCCATAGACGCGGCAATTGCGCCAACTCGTGCTTGTCGAGCCACGGCTGCACCTTGCCCTCCGTCTGCACACTCTCCTGAAGTTGCTTGAGTGCGGTGAGACGCGCTTCGAGCTGCGCAATGGACGCGGCTTCGGACTGCACCCGCGCCTGCGCCTCGGCACGCTCGGCTTCGAGTCGCGGCAGCCGCTCCTGCGCATCGGCAAGTTCGGCCTGCGCGTCTTCGAGCATCGCCTGATGTTCGGCAAGATCGGCGCGCTGCATCTCCAGTTCGGCTTCGTCGGGCTTGTCGAGCCCGCGCGCCTCGCCTTGCAGACGCTCCTGACGCTGCTGCAACTGTTGCAATGCCTGATCGGCATTGCGCTGGTGCGCCGCTTCGAGTTTCAGACTCTGCTCGACCTGCGAAATCTCGCTGCGCTGCTCGTTGAGCAGGGTCTGCGCGTCGCGCCAGCCGGCTTCCAGCGCTGGCAGCGCATCGTTCTGATCGGCCGCCTGATCCTGCGCCGTGGCCGCGCGCTCCTCGGCGATGATGAGTTCTTCTTCCGCGAGCGTCAGGGCCTCCTCCGACTGCGCCGAGCGCGCCTGCCATTGCTCGCGCTGCGAGGTGAGCGCCGCCAGTTGCGCCTGCACGCGGTTGCGCGACTCGACGACGTAGCGGATCTCGGCTTCCAGCCGGCTGACCTCCGAATTCGCCTCGTACATGGCGCTTTGCGCGGCCTGAACGGCATCGGTGGCCGTGTAATGAGCGGCGCGCAGCGTTTCGAGATCCGATTCGGAGCCGCGCAGACGCGCCATCTGCGCTTCGAGATCGACCTGCGCCGATTCGATCGCGCGCTGTTGACGCTCTTGTTCGTTCTGGGCTTCGTTCTTGCGCAGCAGCCACAGCAACTGCTGCTTTTCTTCGCCGTCGCGATGCAAGTCCTTGTACCGATTGGCCACCACGGCCTGCGATTCCAGCTTTTCGAGATTACTGCCGAGTTCGCGCAGAATGTCTTCGACGCGCGTGAGGTTCTCGCGCGTGTCCTGCAGGCGGTTCTCGGTCTCGCGACGACGCTCCTTGTACTTGGAGACGCCCGCAGCTTCTTCGAGGAACACGCGCAACTCTTCCGGCTTGGCCTCGATGATGCGCGAGATCATCCCCTGTCCGATGATGGCGTAGGCGCGCGGCCCGAGGCCGGTACCGAGGAAGATGTCCTGGATGTCCCGCCGGCGGGCCGGCAGGTTGTTGATGTAGTAGCTGGAGGTGCCATCGCGCGTGAGCACGCGCTTGACCGCGATGTCGGCGTACTGGCTCCACTGCCCGGCGGCGCGCCCGGCGCTGTTGTCGAACACGAGTTCGACGCTGGCGCGGCTCGCCTGCTTGCGGGCGGTCGATCCGTTGAAAATCACGTCCTGCATCGATTCGCCGCGCAGCTCCGAGGCGCGCGACTCACCGAGCACCCAGCGCACGGCGTCGATGATGTTGGATTTGCCGCACCCGTTGGGGCCAACGATCCCGACCAGTTGGCCAGGCACCGCGAAGTTCGTCGGATCGACGAAGGACTTGAAGCCGGCGAGTTTGATGGAGGTCAGACGCACGGCAGGTTCGCTTTATCGGTCATGGAATGATGGGAAAGACGCAGACGCGCTTAGCTGGTCCTGTCGGGCCTTGCGCGCACTGCTGCGCACTGGCCGCTGACATCGATATGACATCGGTTCGCATCATACCATCGCATCCCTCGCCGTCGCGCATTTACAACGCCCGGAATCCGGCAAAATGCCTGACAGCACGCCGGCGGCCACAATGCACAGTCCACCCGCGATGTCGCGCACGCCCAGCCCTTCGTTCGCCAGCCACCAGGACGACATCGCCGCCACCACGATCTCGAAGAGCATGATGAGCGCCGCCTGATTGGCGGGCACCTGGGCCAACCCGAACTGCACCACGACATTGGTCAGCGCAATCGCGCAGCCCAAGGCGAGCGCCACGGCAGCGGCGGCCGTACCCGACGTGAGCGCCGAGACGGCAGCGCGCCCCGTGTCGGCCCCGCCATCGAACGGCAACACCAGCAACCCGCCGACCACGCAGCCGAGATACAGCGTCCAACTACGCATTTCGGCACGCACGTCAGGCATCGCCTGACTGACGCGCCGCAGCAGCACATTGTTGAGCGCAAAGGCCGCCCCGGCAATGGCGCCCGCCCATTCGCCGGGGTTGTTGGGCAGCGGCCAGCCCAGCGCGGGCGACCAAAGCATCAGCCCCGCCCCACCGAGCGCCAGCGCGATCAGCCCTACGCCGCGCACACCGACGCGCTCGCCCAGCAGCCAGTGGGCGAACAGCGCCGTCCAGACCGGCGTCAGGTAGAACAGCAGCAGGACACGCATCACGTGTCCGTGCGTCGTGCCCCAGACAAACGCGACGTTGGTCGCGCCGCCGGCGAACGCCACCCCCGCCAGCAGCCACGACCACCGTAACGTGCCGAGCGAGCGGCGATATACGAGCGTGAGCAACAGCAGCGCGACGCTTGCGGTGCCGACCTGCGCGGGGACCGCCGCCACGCCCCACTGGGCTAGCATGCGATAGGGAAACCAGGCCAGCCCCCACACCGACGACCCCATAAGAATGGCCAGGGCAGGTGCCGCCCGAACGCGCCGCGACGCGCTCGCCGTCGACGCCGGGCCGTGCGCGCCGTTACCGGCTACGGTCATGCTGTTGACTCCTGAAAAATCTGAGTTATTCCCTGGGCTTGCCCCATCGGCGCCTCGGAATAGGCTGAATTACGCAGCGGTCGCGCTTTGTGCGCGCCATAACGGTATAATTTTCGCTTTGCCGATCTTGCCATTCTTTAGCGCGTTCGGGAACCGTCCTTCGCGCGTTGTTACGAACGATACCGCCGCCCTGTGTGGCCTGCGCCCTGCCAGTCCGGCCCCGGAAAGCGCTCGTCGTGCCGCGCGGCGGCGCGGCACGACGCCCAGCCGGCCGGCCCGCACGGCGCCGGATTGCCCTCGAAAGTTGCCTTGCTCGGCAGCGCGAACCCTAGCCCTGAGTCTGTTTGAATTCTCGTGAACCCATTACTCGACAAGCTCCAGCCCTACCCCTTTGAACGCCTGAAGTCGTTGGTGGCGGACATCACGCCTGCCAGCGCGTACAAGGCCATCAG
Source organism: Pandoraea sp. XJJ-1 (assembly GCF_026802345.1). NCBI lineage: Bacteria > Pseudomonadati > Pseudomonadota > Betaproteobacteria > Burkholderiales > Burkholderiaceae > Pandoraea > Pandoraea sp. XJJ-1. The sequence continues at coordinate 2,210,762 of NZ_CP113827.1, read as the reverse complement.
CTTCGGCATCGGGGAACCCAAGCACCCGACGCCGCAGTTCATCAAGGAAGCCCTGATCGACGGGCTGGGCGGCCTCTCGAACTATCCGGCCACCGCGGGCGGCGAGCCGCTGCGCGCGGCGATCGCCGAGTGGCTGGAGCGCCGGTACGCACTGCCCAACGTGAATCCGGCCACGGAAGTTCTGCCGGTCACGGGCTCGCGCGAGGCGCTCTTTTCGTTCGCCCAGGCGGTCGTCGACGGTAGCAAGCCCGGCGCGCGCGTGGTGTGTCCGAACCCGTTCTACCAGATCTACGAAGGCGCCACGTTGCTCGCCGGCGCGACGCCCTATTACGTCGACAGCGATCCCGCGCGTAATTTCGCGCCGGACTACGACGCCGTGCCGGCCGACGTCTGGCGCGACGTCCAACTTGTCTATCTCTGCTCGCCGGGCAATCCGACCGGCGCCGTGCTGAGCCTTGCCGACTGGAAACGCCTGTTCGACCTCTCCGACGAATTCGGCTTCGTGATTGCGTCCGACGAGTGTTATTCCGAGATCTACTTCGACGAAGAACATGCGCCACTGGGCGCCCTGGCGGCGGCGCATCGACTGGGTCGGGGCTTCGACCGTCTGGTCGTGTTCTCGAGCCTGTCGAAGCGCTCGAACGTGCCGGGCATGCGCTCGGGGTTCGTGGCGGGCGACGCCGCTGTCCTCAAGAAATTCCTGCTGTACCGCACGTACCACGGCTGCGCGATGAGTCCGGCCGTGCAAGCGGCGAGCGTTGCAGCGTGGAACGATGAAGCCCACGTGCGCCTGAACCGCAGCAAGTACCTGAAGAAGTTCCAGACCGTCACGCCAATGCTCGCCGACGTGCTCGACGTGCGTCTGCCAGACGCGGGCTTCTACCTGTGGGCTCGGGTCGACACGAAAACCGGCCTGTCCGACACGGAATTCACGCGCCAGTTGCTGGCGCAATACAATGTGGCCGTCCTGCCCGGGTCGTACCTGGGCCGCGCGGCGCACGGCACCAACCCGGGCGAGAACTATGTGCGCATCGCCCTTGTGGCCGATGTGGACGAATGCACCGAAGGCGCCCAGCGCATCGTGCAGTTCTGCCAATCCCTTTAATTCTCACTGCAACCGATTCTCGCCATGTCGCAACAACTGCAAACCACCATCGACCAAGCCTGGGACAACCGTGCCGAGATCTCGGCGAAGTCGGCACCTGCCGAGGTGCGTGAGGCCGTCGCCCACGTCATCGCCGAACTGGACAAGGGCGCCTTGCGCGTGGCCCAGAAGCAAGACGGCCATTGGATCGTGAACCAATGGGTCAAGAAGGCCGTGCTGCTGTCGTTCCGCCTCGAAGACAATGTCGTGATGCCGGCTGGCGGCTTCAGCCAGTTCTACGACAAGGTGCCGAGCAAGTTCGCCAACTACACCGCCGACGACTTCGCACGCGGCGGTTTCCGCGTCGTGCCGCCGGCCGTGGCGCGTCGTGGCTCGTTCATCGGCAAGAACGTGGTGCTGATGCCGTCGTACACGAACATCGGCGCCTACGTTGACGAAGGCACGATGGTCGACACGTGGGCCACCGTCGGTTCGTGCGCCCAGATCGGCAAGAACGTTCACCTCTCGGGCGGCGTCGGTATCGGCGGCGTGCTCGAACCGCTGCAGGCCAACCCGGTCATCATCGAAGACAACTGCTTCGTCGGCGCCCGCTCGGAAGTCGTGGAAGGCGTGATCGTCGAAGAGAACTCGGTGATCTCCATGGGCGTGTATCTGGGGCAGTCGACCAAGATCTACGATCGCGAAACCGGTGAAGTGCATTATGGCCGCGTGCCGGCCGGCTCGGTCGTGGTGCCGGGCAACCTGCCCTCGAAGGACGGAAAGTACAGCCTGTACTGCGCCGTGATCGTGAAGAAGGTCGATGCGCAAACGCGTGCCAAGACGGCCATCAACGACCTGCTGCGCGGCGAGTAAGGCAACGCGGTATCCGAGGCTTCGCCGCCAGTTGGGCGGCGAGGGCTTCGGCGCATCTTTGCAATCGCGACACCAGGAGTTTCGGCGATGACGGCAGTGCTGTATGGCATTCCCAACTGCGACACCGTGAAGAAGGCGCGCACCTGGCTCGACGAGCACGGCGTGGCGTACGACTTTCACGACTTCAAGAAAGCGGGCGTGAACGACGCGCTGCTGGACACCTGGCTCGCCCAGGTTCCGCTTGCCACGCTGCTCAATCGCAAGGGCACGACCTGGCGCAAACTCTCGCCGGAACAACAAGCGGCGGCGGCCGATACGTCGGTGGCCCGCACGCTGATGGTCGAAAATCCATCGCTCATCAAGCGCCCGGTGCTGGTGGCCGACGGCCAGGTTTCCGTGGGCTTCGCGCCCGACAGTTACGCCTCACGATTCTGAATTCATGACTTTCTCCCAAGGCGCCACACTGGCGCTCACCGAGCAACTGATCGCCCGTCACTCGGTGACGCCCGAAGACCGCGACTGCCAGGCCATCCTGGCGCGCCGCCTTGAGGCCATCGGCTTCGCGTGCGAGACCATCGCGTCGAACGGCGTGACCAACCTCTGGGCGATCAAGCGCGGCACGCGCGGCCCCGACGGCCGGCTGCTCGTCTTCGCAGGCCACACCGACGTCGTACCGACCGGCCCGCTGGAGCAATGGCATTCGGATCCGTTTGCCCCCACGCATCGTGACGGCATGCTCTACGGTCGTGGCGCCGCCGATATGAAAACGTCGCTGGCGGCGTTCGTGGTCGCCTCCGAGGAGTTCGTCGCCCAACATCCGGATCACACCGGCTCCGTGGGTTTCCTGCTGACCAGCGACGAGGAAGGCCCCGCCACCGACGGTACCGTGAAGGTCGTTGAAGCGCTCACGGCGCGGGGCGAGCGCCTGGACTACTGCGTGGTCGGTGAGCCGACCTCGAGCCAGCGCCTGGGCGACATGGTCAAGAACGGCCGTCGCGGATCGATGTCGGGCAAGCTGGTCATCAAAGGCGTGCAGGGGCACATTGCCTATCCGCACCTCGCCAAGAACCCAACGCACCTGTTCGCGCCGGCACTCGCCGAGCTGACGCAAACCGTGTGGGACAACGGCAACGAGTATTTCCCGCCCACCACGTGGCAAATCTCGAATATCCACGCAGGCACCGGCGCGACCAACGTCATTCCCGGCGAGTTGACGGTGATGTTCAACTTCCGCTTCTCGACCGCCAGCACGTCCGACGGCCTCCAGCAACGGGTGCATGCGTTGCTCGACCGTCACGGCCTGACCTATACGCTCGACTGGTCGATCAGCGGCCAACCGTTCCTCACGCCGCGCGGCGACCTGTCGGCAGCGCTCGCGAGCGCCATCCGCGAGGAAACGGGGCTCGAGACCGAACTCTCGACCACGGGCGGCACGTCCGACGGGCGTTTTATCGCGCGCATCTGCCCGCAGGTCATCGAATTCGGTCCGTGCAACGCCAGCATCCACAAGATCGACGAACACATCGCGGTGGCCGACATCGAACCGCTCAAGAACATCTATCGGGGCGTGTTGACGCGCCTGGTGGCCTGAGGCGCACGAGGCATTCCACCATGACGACACAGACCCATCCCTTCCAGACATTACGCGACCTATTGCGCTACGCCGTTTCGCGCTTCACCGAGGCCGAGCTGGCCTTCGGGCATGGCACGGCCACGGCGTACGACGAGGCCGCCTATCTGCTGCTGCATACGCTGCACCTCCCGATCGACACACTCGACCCGTTTCTCGACGCCCGTTTGCTGCCCGACGAAATCGAGCGCGTACTGTCGGTCGTCAACCGTCGTGCGGGCGAGCGAGTGCCGGCGTCTTACATCACGAATGAAGCGTGGATGCACGGTCACCGGTTCTACGTGGACGAGCGCGTCATCGTGCCGCGCTCGTTCATCGGCGAATTACTGGAAGACGCTTTGCAGCCGTGGGTCGATCACGCCGACGACGTGGCCGAGGTCCTCGAACTGTGCACCGGCTCCGGCTGCCTGGCGATTCTGGCCGCCGAGACCTTCCCGGCCGCGCAGATCGATGCCGTCGACATTTCACCCGACGCGCTCGCCGTGGCCAGGATCAACGTGGCCGACTATGGCCTCGACGACCGTGTCGCGCTGCATCTGGGCGACCTGTATGCACCGCTGCCCACGGGCAAGCGTTACGAAGTCATCCTCACCAATCCGCCGTATGTGAACGAAGGTTCGATGCAGGTGCTGCCGGCCGAGTATCGCCACGAGCCGCGTCTTGCCCTGGCGGGGGGTAACGACGGGATGGACGTGGTTCGACGCATCATTGCCGGTGCACGCGAGCACCTGACGGAGCATGGCGTCCTGGTCGTGGAAATCGGCAACGAACGTCACTTTGTCGAAGCCGCGTTCCCCGATCTGCCGATGACGTGGCTCGCCACGAGCGCCGGCGACGACATGGTGTTCCTGGTACAGGCCGCCGACCTGCCGTAATCGCCTCGGTGCTCGCCCATTGCAGCGAGTGCTCGCCTAAGGTCGTGCAGCCCGGTTACACTCGGGTTCCCGGGTCCGCGCGACTCACGGCATGGAGGAAGATTGTCCGTCATGGTGCTCAATTGGCTCGACGTCGGCTTTGCCGTCGCCTGTATCCATGCACTGGGGGCGATCGCCGCGATCCATGCCGTGCTGACGGTACGGACGTCGCAGGGCGCCGTGGCGTGGGCGGTATCGCTCGTCACGATGCCCTACCTCACGCTCATCCCCTACCTGTTCCTCGGCCGATCGAAGTTCATCGGCTACGTCGAGGCCCGGCGCGCCCGGAATCAAGCGTTGCAAACCCGCATCGGCGAAACACAATGGAGCGGTGAGCCGCCTGTCGCGATGGAAGCCCATCCCGAGTTTGCGGCGCTCACCGCCATGACGGGCATGTCGTTCGTTGCCGGCAATCGCGTGCGTCTGCTGGTGAACGGCCACGCCACGTTCGACGCCATCTTTGCCGCCATCGACCGCGCGCGCGACTACATCGTCATTCAGTTCTTCATCGTCAAGGACGATGCCCTTGGACGCGCCCTGTCCGCCCGCCTGCTCGCGCGCGCCGCCACGGGCGTGAAGGTATTCTTTCTCTACGACCGGATCGGCAGCCACGACTTGCCCGGCAGTTACTGCGACACGCTGCGCCAAGGCGGTGTCCTCGTGCACGAGTTCGCCGCCGCCAAGCGCGGTATTTTCGTGAATCGCTTCCAGTTGAACTTTCGCAATCACCGCAAGATTGTCGTGATCGACGGCAACGAAGCGTTCATCGGCGGTCACAACGTCGGCGTGGAGTATCTTGGCGAGAAACCGCCGCTGGCCCCCTGGCGCGACACGCACATTGCCGTGCGCGGCCCGGCAGTGGTCGGCATTCAACGCGCGTTCGCCGAAGACTGGCACTGGAGTACGGGCACGGTACCGGAGCTGAATCGTCAACCGGTCGCCTCCGGCGAAGACATGCACTGCCAGGTGGTGCCCAGCGGCCCCGCCGACCGGCTGGAAACGTCGTCGCTCTTCTTTGTCACCGCCATCAACGCTGCGCAACAGCGGGTCTGGCTCACCACTCCCTACTTCGTGCCCGACGAAGCCGTGTTCTCCGCATTGCGCCTGGCGGTGCTGCGCGGCGTGGACGTGCGCATCCTGATCCCCGACCGGGCCGATCACCGCGTGGTGTTCGAAGCCACCACGTCGTACGCCTTCGAAGCCGCCCGCAGCGGCATCAACGTCTATCGGTATCAACACGGCTTCGTTCACCAGAAGGTCGTACTGATCGACGACAGCGCGGCCGCCGTCGGTAGCGCCAACCTCGACAACCGGTCGTTCCGCCTCAATTTCGAGATCATGCTGCTGACCGTCGACCGCGCCTTTGCCGATGACGTCGCGTTCATGCTCACGCACGACTTCGAGCATGCCACCCTGCTGAACAAGGACGAATTTCGGACGATTCCGAAATGGCGCCAGATTGTGATGCGCGTGGCGCGGCTTTTCGCCCCAATTCTGTAGCCAGTCGACGGCGCGCATCGCATTCGCCTGCGCAGACCGGTAAAATAGCGGTTTTGCCGTCCTCTGCGCGTGGGTTTGCCGGCATGGCACGTTCGGTCCTCATTGGATCGACGGCACATGCCCGCCGCGCAGGCCAAGGACGCACTGACCCGCTTACCCCTCGGCCTTTTTCGTGATCCGATTCGAACACCTTTCCCTCGCGCGCGGCACCAAGCCGCTCTTCGAGGACACCTCCGTCACGCTCAACCCGGGCGAGCGCGTCGGCCTCGTCGGCGCCAACGGCGCCGGCAAGTCCACGCTGTTCGCGCTGTTGCGCGGGCAGTTGCACGCGGATGGGGGCGATGTCTTCGTGCCCAGTAGCTGGCGCCTGGCGCATGTGATGCAGGAGACGCCAGCGGTCGAGCGTACTGCGCTCGACTACGTTCTCGACGGCGACACGCGGCTGCGTGAGATCGAAGCGAATATTGCGGCGGCGGAAGTCGCTCACGACGGCCATGCCCAGGCCGACGCCCACGCGGCCTTCGCCGACGCCGACGGGTACACCGCCCCGGCCCGCGGCGAGGCGCTGCTGCTCGGCCTCGGCTTTACGTTGGCGCAAACGCAGTTGCCGGTCGCCAGCTTCTCGGGCGGGTGGCGCATGCGCCTGAATCTGGCGCAGGCGCTCATGTGCCCGTCCGATCTGTTGCTGCTCGACGAGCCGACCAACCACCTGGATCTGGACGCCATCGTCTGGCTCGAAGACTGGCTCAAGCGTTACCCCGGTACGCTCATCGTGATTTCGCACGATCGCGAATTTCTCGACGAGGTCTGCAACGTCACGCTGCACATCGAGAATCAGCAGATCAAGCGTTACGGTGGCAACTACAGTCAGTTCGAAATCCTGCGCGGCCAGCAACTGACGCTGCAGCAAAGCGCCTTCGAGAAGCAGCAAAAGACGATTGCGCACCTGGAGTCGTTCATCACGCGCTTCAAGGCCAAGGCGACGAAGGCACGCCAGGCGCAGAGTCGCGTGAAGGCGCTCGAAAAGATGGAGCGCATCGCCCCCGCGCATATCGCGTCGCCGTTCACGTTTGAGTTCCGCCCGGCTGACAGCGCGCCGAACCCAATGCTCGTGCTCGAAGCCGTCCGTTGCGGCTACCCGCTCGAGGACGGCAGCGAGAAGGTCATCCTGCCGCACGTCACGATGTCGGTGCAGAACGAGCAACGTATCGGCCTGCTCGGCGCCAACGGTCAGGGCAAATCGACGCTGATCAAAACGCTCGCCGGCACGCTGGCGACCCTCACCGGCTCGGTGAAAACCGGCAAGGGCCTGCAGATCGGCTACTTCGCCCAGCATCAGGTCGAAACGCTGCGTCACGACGATTCGCCGTTGCAGCACTTGCAGCGGCTCGCCCCGGATACGCGCGAGCAGGAGCTACGGGATTTTCTGGGCGGGTTCAATTTCCGTGGTGACATGGCCACGTCGTCGATCGCCCCGTTCTCTGGCGGCGAGAAGGCGCGTCTGGCGCTCGCGCTCATCATCTGGCGCAAGCCGAACCTTCTGCTGCTCGACGAACCGACCAATCACCTGGACCTAGAAACGCGCCACGCGCTCACGATGGCCTTGGCGCAGTTCGACGGCACATTGATTCTCGTCTCGCACGATCGGCATTTGCTGCGCGCGACCACCGATCAGTTTCTGCTCGTGGCCGGCGGCGAAGTAAAGCCGTTCGACGGCGATCTCGACGACTATCGCGACTGGCTGCTGCAACACGCGGCCGACCAACGGGCCGCGGCACGTGATGCCAGCAACGGTAGCGGTGAGAGTGCAGAGGGTGGCGACGGCGTCAATCGCAAGGATCAGAAGCGCGCCGAAGCGCAGGAACGCCAGCGGCTGTCTCAACTGCGCAAACCGCTGCAACGCAAGATCGAGAAGCTGGAGCAATCGATGGCGAAACTCGCGGACGAAAAGGCGCGACTCGACGCCATCCTCGCCGACAGCGGCACCTATGAAGACGCGAAAAAAGCCTTGCTGACCGACAGCCTGAAGCAGCAGGTGGACGTCACGGCCAAACTGTCGGACATTGAAGCCGAATGGCTCGACGCACAGGAAGCGCTCGAGCAGATCGTCTGACAGGCGTCAGACCCTGGCTGCCGGGGCGGTGGCATGGCCTTGAGAAGGCCTGCCCCGGAGCGCCCCCAAGCGCCAGCGCGACTACAACCCCGCCACGACGGAAATCGCGTGCTCCAAACGGTCGACGGCATGCACTTCGAGGCCGTCGATGGGTTGCTTCGGCGCATTCGCCTTCGGGATGATCGCAATCGAAAAGCCCAGTTTGGCGGCTTCCTTGAGACGATCCTGACCGCGCGGGCTCGGCCGGATTTCGCCCGCCAGCCCGACCTCGCCGAATGCCACGATGCCGCGCGGCAACGGCTTGTTGCGCAGCGACGAATGAATTGCCAGCAATACGGCCAGATCGGCCGCCGGCTCCGAGATCTTCACGCCGCCGACGGCGTTCAGGAACACATCCTGATCGAAACAGGCGATGCCCGCATGACGATGCATCACGGCGAGCAACATGGCCAGCCGGTTCTGCTCCAGCCCCACGGCCAAACGCCGCGGATTGGGCACCTGCGCCGTGTCGACCAGCGCCTGCACCTCGACGAGCAGCGGGCGCGTGCCTTCCTGCGTGACGAGCACGCACGAGCCCGGCACGCTTTGCTCATGTTGCGAGAGGAACAAGGCCGACGGATTCGCCACGCCGCGCAGGCCTTTCTCCGTCATCGCAAACACGCCCAACTCGTTGACGGCACCGAAGCGATTTTTGAACGCCCGCACCAACCGGTACGACGAGTGCGTATCGCCCTCGAAATACAGCACCGTGTCGACGATGTGTTCGAGAACGCGCGGCCCGGCGAGACTGCCTTCCTTGGTTACGTGGCCAACCATGATCACCGTTACGCCGCTCTGCTTGGCGCTGCGCGTGAGTTGCGCCGCGCATTCGCGCACCTGCGCGACCGATCCCGGCGCCGAACTGAGCGCTTCTGAGTAGACCGTCTGGATCGAGTCGATCACGACCACGTCGGGCTTCTCCGACTCGATGGCGCCCAGAATCTTCTCGAGCTGGATTTCCGCCAGCAAATCCAATTCCCCGCCGCCCTCGCCCGCGGCGCCGAGGCCCAGGCGCTGCGCACGCAAGGCAATCTGCGCGCCCGATTCTTCGCCGCTCACATACAGCGCACGCCGTTCGCGCGCCAGATGTGCAAGCGACTGAAGCAGCAGCGTCGACTTGCCGATCCCGGGATCTCCCCCGATGAGCACCACGCCGCCGGCAACCAGACCGCCGCCCAGCACGCGGTCGAATTCGCTCACGCCGCTGGAGAAGCGCGGCACATCGGCCGCCTCGATCTGCGCGAGCTTGCGCACAGGCGTACTCTTGGCGAGCGATTGGTATCGATGACCTGTCGGCGCTTCCGCCACCGATTCGACGAGCGAATTCCAGCCGTTGCAGTGGGGACACTGCCCCGCCCACTTGGGCGTCTGCCCGCCGCATTCGGTACAAATATAGACAGTCTTGGCTTTGGCCATGCGTGGCGATCCTGTCCTGATGCTCAGTTCGCGTACACCGGCACGCGGCGCGCCACGGCACACATCAGCTCATAGCCGAGCGTGCCGGCCGACGCTGCGACCTCGTCGATGCAAAGGCCCCGCCCCCACAACGTGACAGGCGCACCCACGCGTGCCTGCGGCACCGGCGTGAGATCGACGGCCAGCATGTCCATCGACACGCGGCCCACGGTGCGCGTGCGCACACCGTCGACCAGTATCGGCGTGCCCGAGGGTGCAACACGCGGATAGCCGTCGGCATAGCCGCAGGCCACTGTGCCCACGCGCATCGGCGTCTCGGCGGTGAATACGCTACCGTAACCGACCGTACCGCCCGCCGGCACGTCCTGAATACCGATCAACTCGGCTTCGAGCGTCATGGTCGGTTGCAGATCAAGCGTGGCCGCCGGGACTTCGAGACCTTTCGGCGAGGAGCCATAGAGCATGATCCCCGGGCGCACCCATGCGCCGTGTGCTTCCGGATGGAACAGCGTGGCGGCCGAGTTGGCCAGGCTGCGCTCGCCCGGCACGTCGCATGCGCCACGCTCGAACGCTTCCATCTGATACGCAATGCCGCGCGGACCGTCGGCATCGGAAAAGTGAGTCATCAGCACGATCTGGCTCACGCCGGGAATCGCGCGAGCACGCTCCCATGCGGCGCGAAATCGCTCGGGGGCAAAGCCGAGACGGTTCATGCCCGAATTCATCTTGAGCTGCACGTTGAGCGGCTTGCTCAGGCGCGTGGTCTCCAGCATGCGCAGTTGTTCGTCGCTGTGCACGGTCGTCGTCAGACCATACTTGTCGACGACGGCCAGATCTTCGGGTTTGAAGAACCCTTCGAGCAGCAGAATCGGACCGGCCCAGCCGAGTTCGCGCAAACGCACGGCCTCGTCGAGATCGAGCAGGCCGAAGCCATCGGCGTCGCGCAATCCGGGATACGCGTTTTCAATGCCATGCCCGTAGGCATTGGCCTTGACCACGGCCCACACCTTGGCGCGGGGCGCACTGCGGCGGGCGACATCGAGATTGTGGGCGAGGGCTGCGGTGTGAATCGAGACTTTGATTGGACGAGGCATAAGCGGACACGGGATCGAAGGAGACGCTCGCCAGGACAGGCTGGCGGCATAACGCATCGGCATATTTTCGTGTTATAAAGCCGTGCGCACAACTTGTTTTGCCAAATTTTTCTCCCGATAACAAGACCGGTCTCAGACCGAGGGCGACCGGGCGCCCGACACGGGGAGCATCAAGGCCGAATATACGGCCGAATAACGACAGTTGATTGGCCGAAGCGCGCCGATACCCCGATGTTTAAGCCCGGTTTCTTCCGTGGGGAAGCCCGTTGCGGGCGCTGCGGATACCGACAACCGAGACACGCAAGTTTTACGCAGCACGGGATCGACTCAAGGAACGATGAAGAAAGGCTTTTATACCATCATGGCCGCGCAGTTTTTTTCGTCGCTGGCCGACAATGCATTGCTCATCGCCGCAATCGCGCTCCTGAAAGATCTGCACTCCCCGCAGTGGATGACGCCGCTGCTCAAGCTCTTCTTCGTGCTCTCCTACGTCATTCTCGCCGCCTACGTCGGGGCCTTCGCCGATTCGATGCCCAAGGGCAAGGTCATGTTCATCAGCAACTCGATCAAGGTCGCGGGCTGCCTGATGATGCTGTTCGGCTCGCATCCACTGATCGCGTATGGTGTAGTCGGCTTCGGCGCGGCGGCCTACTCGCCCGCGAAGTACGGCATTCTCACCGAATTGCTGCCTGCGGAGAAACTGGTCGCGGCCAACGGCTGGATCGAGGGGCTGACGGTCAGTTCGATCATTCTCGGCACCGTTCTCGGCGGCACACTCATCAGTCCACATATTTCCGAATGGGTGCTCCAACGCACGCCAGAGGTCATCAATACGCCGGCGATGGCCTCGATGGTGGTCATCATGGTCATCTACGTGATTGCCGCGCTGTTCAATTTGCGCATCCCCGACACGGGCGCGCGTTACGCGCGTCAGCAACGTAATCCAATCCGACTCGTCTCCGATTTTGCCGACTGCTTCACCACGCTGTGGCGCGACAAGCTGGGCCAGATCTCGCTCGCCGTCACGACCCTGTTCTGGGGCGCGGGAGCAACGCTCCAGTTCATCGTGCTGCGCTGGGCCGAAAAAGCGCTGGGCATGACGCTCTCGGAAGGCGCCATCCTGCAGGCGGTGTCCGCGGTGGGCGTGGCCATCGGCGCCATCGCCGCCGCCTCGCGCATCCCGCTCAAGCGTTCACTCTCAGTGCTGCCGGTCGGCATCGCCATGGGCATCGCGGTGATGGCGATGGCCTTCTTCTCGAAGGACCTACTGCCGTGGGGCGCCGATTGGAAAGTGCCGCTGTACCTGATCGTTGCCTACATCTTCCTCATCATCGTCGGTGCGCTCGCGGGTTTCTTCGTGGTGCCGATGAACGCCCTGCTCCAACATCGCGGTCACGTCTTGCTCTCGGCGGGCCATTCCATCGCCGTGCAGAACTTCAACGAGAACCTTTCCGTGCTCATCATGCTGTGCCTCTACGCGCTGCTGATCTGGTTCAACGTGCCGGTGGGGGTCGTCATCATTCTGTTCGGCGTGTTTGTCTCGGGTACGATGTGGCTCGTCATGCGGCGTCACCAGGCCAATCAGCGCGAATTCGATTCGGTCGCGCTCATCGGCGAAATCAAGCATTGATATGTCTTCGCGTCAGTCGTCCGTTCCCATCGTTCTCACCATTGCCGGCTCGGATTCCAGCGGTGGCGCCGGCATCCAAGCCGATCTGAAAACGTTTTCCGCGCTCGGCGCCTACGGTGCCAGCGTGATTACCGCCCTCACCGCGCAGAACACGCAGGGGGTCACCGCCATCCACACGCCGCCGGCGAGTTTCGTCACTGCGCAAATGGATGCCGTTTTCCAGGATCTGACGGTCGATGCCGTCAAGCTGGGCATGCTTGGCAATGCCGAGGTCGTGCGCGCCGTTGCCGCCGGATTGCGGCAGTACAAGCCGCGCTTCGTCGTGCTCGATACCGTGATGATCTCTAAGAGCGGCCACGCGTTGCTGCAACCCGACGCCGTCGCCGCATTACGCGATGAACTGCTGCCGCTGGCGGATCTGATCACCCCCAACCTGCCGGAAGCGGCGGCGCTGCTCGACGTCGAGCCCGCGACCGACGAACGCGAGATGGAACAGCAAGCGCAAGCGCTGCGCGCGCTGGGCGCTCGCCATGTGCTGGTCAAGGGGGGCCATCTGGCCAGCGATCTCAGCCCGGACTGGCTCGTGAGCGCGACCGGGGTCGAGCGCTTCACCGCCCCGCGCATCGCCGTGCACAACACCCACGGTACCGGCTGCACGCTCTCCGCCGCGCTGGCCGCGTTGCGACCCCGCCGCCACGACTGGTCGGACACCGTGCGCGACGCCAAGGCGTATCTCAACGGCGCGCTTGCCGCCAGCGACACATTGCACATCGGCCACGGCGTCGGCCCCGTGCATCACTTCCACGCCGTCTGGCCCAAGGCGTGACGCAGTGAGGCGCTGACGCGCTGAACGCTCGCAATACGCGCAATACGCCGACTCAGATCGACGGCGCGCCGTCGTCGGCACTCTGCGCCAGCGCGCGACGCGCGGCCGCGTCGGCCCGCTCGCTCAATTCCTCGATGCGATGCCGGGCGCGCGGCGCCCAGAAATCAGGCACGATAAATCCGCGCTCTTCCTCGAACCAATCCCCCTCGCCCGCCCGCCGGTTCAGCGACACGACGAGCAACGGCTCGGCGCCGCGTTCTCGCCAGTGCGTCTCGATTCGGGTATGCATCGCCGCCAGCGATAGCGCCGAGGAATCGCTGACGCGCGCGGGGGCCAGCCAACGCGCGCGCGGCAGCAATGCCCACGTGCGTTCGCGTGCGGCGCTCGGCGCACGTTGTGTCGACTGCGCGTGCGCCCACCACTCGTCGAGCGTCGCCCACCAGCCTCGACCGTGCGCCTCGGACGCCACCGCCGGCAACTGCCCACCGTGCGCGAGTGGATGGAAAAGCCAGCCCTTCAGATAGACCTGCGGCAGCCACGGTCCGGCGATAGGCAATGCGCTAAGCGCTGCGTCCAGCGTGGTCAGGCGCAATTGATGATCGAGCAACCGCGCCACCTTGTCGGCCAGGCTGTCGGCCAGATTCGGTCCGAGCCAGTGAAACTGCACGGCACGTTCGTCGAGCCCCGGCGACGGCGTCGCTGGTGGCACGAACAGATACAGCTTCACCGCCAGCTCCCAATGCAGCAATTGACGGTCGGCGCGCCGGGCCAACAGGAAATCGCACTCGCCGAGCGTCATATTGCCGCGCCGGGCGTCACGCACCTGCAAACCGGCGGCGAGCAGATCGAAGCGAGGACTGTGCAGCAGTGCGAAGTGCAGCAGTTGCTCCGCATAGCGCCCCAGGCGATGACTTTCGCCGCGCGCAAGAAAGTCGCGCAACGGCTCGACGTCGGCATCGCAGGCCAGTAGCCAGTCGCGCAGGATTCGGGAATGGGGGACGGGATCGGCGATGTCGGGCTGGCGCGCCACATCGTTCACCGCCTGCACGCCGTCGAACTGCGCCAGCGCCGCCGGAAAGCGGGCGGCACTGAGCAGATCGGCGGACAACAGCAGCCACGCGAGGTCGCGCACCGGCGCCTCGCGCAGCGTTTCGATCAGTTCGCCGTAGGCGTCTGGGAGGGAGTCGATTCGCACACAGCCTCGTAGGTAGCCCGTGCCAGGCACCAATCGGTCCAGGCCTTGGCCTTGTCGGGCAAACTGCGCAACAGGTAAGCCGGATGGTACGTCACGATCACCGGCACGCCTTCATATTCATGCACGCGCCCGCGCAGGCTGGCGATGCTCGCCTGCGTGCGCAAAATGCTCTGCGCGGCGAAACGCCCCATCACCACGATCACGCGCGGCTTGAGCAGTGCCACCTGACGCTTCAGGTAAGGCTCGCAGCTCGCCACTTCGGTCGCTTCGGGATCTCGGTTGTTCGGCGGACGGCACTTGAGGACGTTCGCGATATACACGTTCTCGCCGCGCTGCAATGTCACGGCGCGCAGCATGTTGTCGAGCAGCTTGCCCGCCTGCCCCACGAACGGCTCGCCCTGCAAATCCTCCTGCTGGCCCGGGGCTTCCCCCACGAGCAGCCAGTCGGCCTCGCGGTCGCCCACGCCGAAGACCGTCTGCGTACGCGTTTCGCACAGGCCGCACAGGCGGCAATTGGCGACGCGCTCCGTCAGCGCCTCCCAGTCCAGTGTCTCGACGCCCGGCAGCGCAGGACGCGACGGCGCCCCGGCCTCGCCCGCATCGCGCATGATCGACCACAGCGCAGCATCGGCGGCTGCGTCGCCGTCGCCGCTGCCATCGCTGTCGAGCCACATCGGCCTGTCGTCGGGCGGCAGGTCCTCCATGTGACGGCTGGCCCCACGCGGTGCGGATGTCGGTGCGGGCACCGGTGCCGACTCACGGCGGACAGGGGCCGCGGGTACTTCGCCCGATATCGCGGCGCGTCCGGCAGCACGCGCCATCGCCGGCGTGACGCTCGGCGTCACGTCCCACGGCGGCAGGTCGTCGGCATGGGCTTCGCCCCGAGGGGCGGCCGCATCGACGCGTGTCGCAACGTCGCCGCCCTCGTCAATCGCCGTTACCGTTGCCGTCGCCGCCGGGGCCACGGCCTCGTGCGACATCCACACCGGCCACAGCCCGAACTCTTCCAGAATCGCTTTAGGCCACGGCACGATCAGTCTCCCACGTCAGGCGCATCACAATGGCGTCTTCACGACGCCCGCTCGCCGGATAATATCCCTTGCGCCGGCCAATCTGCACGAATCCGAAACGCTCGTACACGCGCAGCGCCCTCACGTTCGACGGACGCACCTCCAGCAATACGCCGCTCATGCCCTGCGCACGCGAGACTCGCACGACCTCGTCAAGCAACTGCACGCCCAGCCCGTTGCCCTGCATTTCCGGCTCGACGCACACGTTGAGCAAATGTGACTCGTCGACGACCGGCATCATCAGAAAATAACCGAGCAGTGTGCCATCGACCGCGCGCAGGCAGACGCCCTGATGCCCGGCGTCGAGCGAATCGGCGAAGTTCTGGCGGGTCCAGGGATACGGATACGCGCGCACTTCGACGGCTACGACCTCGTCGAGATCGGCCAGCGTCATCGGCGAATAATGGTTCGGACCGGTCTGGCGCATCAGGGCACCTCCGGGGCATTTGCCTTCGCGGTCTGGGCCACGGCCTGCTTGATCGCTTCGCGCTCGGCGGTCGTTTGCGCCACCTTGTTGCGGATGTAGACCGGCATGGCCTGATCGGCGGGAATGGCGCCGCCCCGCGCGAAGGCGCGGGCCGCGAGCGCTGCGACGTAACGGGCACGCGGCATGGCGTTGGCCAGGACCGCCTGCGCCTGCGCGCTTGCCTGCAAACGATCGCCGAACGCCAGCGCGGCATTGCCCGCGATGACGAAATCCACTTCGGGTGCGCGCACCCGTTCGGCAGCGTCTAGCGACGCAGGCAGAACTTCGCGCCAGTCGTTCGTGGCGCTGTCCCAGGCGTAATCGGCCCAATAGGCCTCATTCATGCGCGCATCGAGTGCGACAAGCACGCGTTGTGTGTCGACGCGCAATGCGCGCGCCGCTTCGGCACACGCGAGCAACGTGCCCACCGGCACCACGGGCAGTGCGGCGCCAAACGCCAACCCCTGCGCGACACCGCAGGCCGTGCGCAACCCGGTAAACGACCCCGGCCCCGCCCCGAAGGCGATCGCGTCGCATTCGGCGAGCGTGACGCCGGCCTCGCGCAGCACGTCGCGCGCGGCGGGCAGAATATGGGTGCTGGAGACCGGGCCGGTATCGAGGTGGCGCTCGACCACAAGGGCCGGGGCACCGCTGGCGGGATCGTGACGGTATACGGCAACCGAACAGAATTCGGTCGAGGTATCGAGGGCGAGAAGCGTAATCGAAGACATGGCGCTATTGTAATCGGGTGGGCGGCGAGCCACCTAGCGGCACCGACGGTCGCCCGCCCCTGGCCGGTGCCAGCTTGCCGCATTCCGCGTAGCCGAGCATCGCAACCGCCCCATCACTCCGTGCAAATCCGAACGTGCACTTCCCCGAAAACACTGCTATAATCCGCGCTTCGCTTCGCGGATCGTCATTGGACTTCCTGCGAGGCGACGAAAAACTGCGTTTTGCCCCAATCCTGTGATAAGCCGCTGTAGTTCTTGCCGGTACTGGCGCTCCTGATAAAGGAACGACCCGCCACCGTCCCTGGCTTACGATACGGATTTCGATCCGCTTTCTGCCCCATCCGCGATTTGCTTCCTGCTTGCGACGAATTGGGTTTGCCGATTGGCGCCAACGCCCCGACATCACCTTTTTGATCCGCAAGAGGCTTCATGGAACAAACTTCCAAGATGTCTGCGCTCGCGCAGACGTATTTCCCTTCGTCCGAAGAAAACGCTAACGCTATTGTTGTCGATGCTGCTCCGGCAGCCAGCGACGACGGCAAGCCCACGTTCGCCGAACTCGGCTTGAACGCGGCGATTCTGTCGACGCTCACCACCGCAGGCTATACCCATCCGACGCCGGTGCAGCAGCGCGCGATTCCCGCCGCGCTCGCCGGTCGCGATCTGCTCGTGTCGAGCCCGACGGGCTCCGGCAAGACGGCCGCCTTCATGCTGCCCGCCATCCACCGC
Source organism: Pandoraea sp. XJJ-1 (assembly GCF_026802345.1). Classification (NCBI taxonomy): domain Bacteria; kingdom Pseudomonadati; phylum Pseudomonadota; class Betaproteobacteria; order Burkholderiales; family Burkholderiaceae; genus Pandoraea; species Pandoraea sp. XJJ-1. The sequence continues at coordinate 2,193,452 of NZ_CP113827.1, read as the reverse complement.
TTCGCGGAAATGCAGGCCAGCGGCGAGCTGAACAGCCGCGCCCCGGCCGCGCATCCGCGCAACGTGCCGGCAGAGCCGGGCGAAAAGCCCCGCAAGGGCCAGCGCGTGCGTCGCGTGGCCGCCCAGCCGCTGCTGCTTGTGCTCACGCCGACGCGCGAACTGGCGCAACAGGTCTCGACCGCGGCCGACACGTACGGCAAGCAACTGCGCCGCCTGCGCACGGTGAGCATTCTCGGCGGTATGCCCTACCCCCGTCAGCTCGAAATGCTGGCGAAGCAGCCCGAGATCATCGTGGCGACGCCGGGCCGTCTGCTCGATCACATCTCCAGCGGCAAAATCGACCTGTCGCAATTGATGATGCTGGTGCTCGACGAAGCCGATCGCATGCTCGACATGGGCTTCATCGACGACATCCAGACCATCGTCGACGCCACGCCGGCATCGCGTCAGACGCTGCTGTTCTCGGCAACGATCGACGGCCGCATGGGCGAAATCACGCGTCGTCTGCTGCGCGATCCGGAAACCATCGAGATCACGCGCGGCTCCGACCAGCGTACCAACGCCAACATCGAGCAAACGCTCCATTACGTGGACGATCGCGCCCACAAGGATCGCCTGCTCGCACACCTGCTCGGCAACGATTCGCTCGACCAGGCCATCGTGTTCACGTCGACCAAGCGCGACGCCGACCTGATCGCCGACCAGCTCGAACAAGCCGGTTTCGATAGCGCTGCGCTGCACGGCGATATGCCGCAAGGCGTGCGTAACCGTACGCTGCGTGCCCTGCGCGAGCGTCGTGTGCGCGTGCTGGTCGCCACCGACGTGGCCGCACGCGGCATCGACGTGCCGGGCATCACGCACGTGTTCAACTACGATCTGCCGAAGTTTGCGGAAGACTACGTTCACCGTATCGGCCGTACAGGCCGTGCCGGTCGTCGTGGCGTGGCCGTGAGCCTGGCCGCACACGCCGAAATCGGCGCGGTGCGTCGCATCGAACGCTACACGCGTGAACTGCTGCCGGTGAATGTCGTGGCCGGTTTCGAACCGCGCCGTGCCGCACCGAAGGCCGGTGCCGGCGGCAAGCGTCCGGGCCCGAGCCGCAATGGTCCGCGTCACGGTCAAGGCAACGGCGGCGGCAGCCGCTGGAGCAACAACGGTCCGCGTCACGCCAGCAGCGCCGGTAACGGCGGCAGCGGTAGCGGCGGTTATCAGGGCGGTCAGCGTTTCGGCGGCAACAAGCCGGCCGGTGCCCCGTTCGAGCGTCGCGAGGGCAATGGCTTCCAAGGGGGTTACCCGCAGAACGGCGCGGGTAACGGCGGTAATGGTGGCAACGGCTTCTCGAACGGCAGCGCGACCGACCGCTTCGAGCGTCGCGCTCCGCGCCCCGCCGAAGGCGGCTATCGTCAGGATCGCGGCACGCGCAGCTTCGACGCCCCGCGTCAAGATCGTGGCTTCAGCAATCGCAACGGTGGCGGCTTCAACAAGCGTCGCGACGACTGAACGGCCTGAGGCCGTCAGGACCGATGCCACATCGGTCCTGCGCAAATACCTGAAAACCCCGGATGTTGACGTCAACGGTCAACGCCGGGGTTTTTTCTTACGCGCGCCGGATCGAAAGAGGCCGACGCGTAGGCGCAAGCACTGCCAATCCGCGCTCGACAAACGACGCCGTCGATCTCACCGCGTCGACACAAACTGATCGGTCGCTTCGATCAACCAGTGCAAAATGGTGGGCTCGTTGAAGGCATGTCCGGCGTCGGACGCCCAATAGAAATCCGCCTCCGGCCACGCCTTGTGCAAGTCCCAAGCCGTGCGGGCAGGGGTCGCTACGTCGTAACGGCCCTGGACGATCACACCCGGAATGTCGCGCAGGCCGCGCGCACCATCAATTAACTGGTTCGGCGCGAGAAAGCCATCGTTGACGAAGTAATGATTCTCGATGCGAGCGAACGCAATTGCGTAGCGCGGATCGCCGAACGCTTCGGCAAGACGGTCGTCGGGCAGCAGCGTGATGGTGCTGCCCTCCCACACACTCCATGCCCGCGCCGCCTCGATTCTCACGGCCTCATCGCGATGAGTCAGCCGCTTCTGGTAAGCACGCATCAGATCGCCTCGCTCTTCAAGCGGGATCGGCGCGAGGAAAGACTCCCAGCGATCCGGAAACAGCCACGATGCGCCCTTCTGGTAATACCACTGCAACTCGTCGCGGCGTACGGTGAAAATGCCGCGCACGATCAATTCGCTGACTCGGTCGACGTGCGCCTGCGCATAGGCCAGTGCCAAGGTGCTCCCCCACGAGCCCCCTAACACCAGCCAACGGTCGTATCCGAACTTGACGCGCAAGCGCTCGATGTCATCCACCAGATCCCACGTCGTGTTGTGGTCCAGACTCGCATGCGGTAACGAGCGTCCGCAGCCACGCTGGTCGAACAGCGTGATGCAGTATTTGGCCGGATCGAACAACCGCCGATGCTCCGGCGAGCAACCGCCTCCGGGACCGCCGTGCAGAAACACCGCCGGCTTGCCACGCGGATTTCCGCACCTCTCCCAATACACTTGGTGCCCATTGCCCACATCGAGCACGCCGCACTCGAAAGGCTCGACCGGCGGGTACAGGCCACGCAGCGTCTCCGGGCGAATCTCTACGACCTTGCCAGGCCCCCGCGGTACAAGCGCCTGCGCGCGCGGACCGTTTGGCAGGCTGCGGGCGGCATCATCGGGAAAGTCGAGCGACATCGGCATCCTCACTTGAACACGGGGCTGGGCAGTGTCAACGTCACGCCCCAGCGCAACGCCGACCACGGAAACTCGGGCGAATAGCACGAGAATCCATCCGTCGACGTTCAGTGTAGCGCGGCACCCAAGACAAGACAAAGCGCGCGCTCAAAACGAAATGGAACGATGTTGCCATCGTCCCATTCGTACAGCGATGCGATCACCGAGTCACGATAAGGGCGTGATTTCGACTCAAGCCTAGTCAGACCGTTTCAGCCCCCCATCGGAGCCCTTCATCACGCTTCAAACCACTTCGTACAGCGGCAGCGTAAGGAACTCGACAAAGTCGTCGCTGGTGCTCATCTGTTCGAAGATGACGGCCGCGCGATCATACGTCGGCGCCACTTGCCCCACGAGTGCTTTCACATTGGCAAGCTCTTGCGCAATCAGCTCGCGCACCAGCTCGGCGGTGACCTTGCGGCCGTCGTCGAGCTTGCCCTTCGGCGAGCGGATCCACTGCCACACCTGCGAGCGAGAGATCTCGGCCGTTGCCGCATCTTCCATCAGGTTGTGAATCGGCACGCAGCCATTGCCCGCCAGCCAGGATCCCAGGTAGTGGATGCCGACATTGATGTTGTTGCGCAGCCCCGCCTCGGTAATCGGCGCTTCCGGCTGGAACGTCAGCAGGTCACGGCCCGAGACCGTCACATCGTCGCGTTGCTTGTCGATCTGGTTCGGACGCTCGCCCAGCACCTTCACGAACTCCTCCATCGCCACGGGCACGAGCCCTGGGTGTGCCACCCAGCCGCCGTCGTAACCGTCGGCGGCGTCGCGCGCCTTGTCGCCGCGAATGCCGGCCATCGCCCGCTCGTTCGCTTGCGGATCGTGCTTGATCGGAATCAACGCGCTCATGCCGCCAATGGCAGGCGCATTGCGGCGGTGACACGTCTTGAGCAGCAGCAGCGCGTAGGCCCGCATGAACGGCACCGTCATGGTGATGCGACTGCGATCGGCCAGGCAGAAGTCGGCATCGACCTTGAACTTCTTGATGCACGAGAAGATGTAATCCCAGCGGCCGGCGTTCAGGCCCGCGCTGTGCTCGCGCAGTTCATACAGAATCTCGTCCATTTCGAACGCGGCGAGAATCGTCTCGACGAGCACGGTCGCCTTGATCGTGCCCTGCGCCAGGCCCAGTTCGTTTTGGGCGAGCACGAACACGTCGTTCCACAGACGCGCCTCGAGGTGGCTCTCCAGCTTCGGCAGATAGTAGTAAGGCCCGAAGCCGCGCTCGAGCGACGCCTTCGCGTTATGGAACACATGCAGGCCGAAGTCGAACAGGCTGCCTGACATGCGCACACCGTCCACGCTCACGTGCTTCTCGTCGAGATGCCAGCCGCGCGGACGTACGATCAGCGTGGCGACCTTGTCGTTCAAGGCGTAACGCTTGCCGTTCTGTTCGAGACTGATGGTGCCGCGCACGGCGTCGCGCACGTTGATATGCCCTTGCAACTGGTTATGCCAGTTCGGCGTGTTCGAGTCCTCGAAGTCGGTCATGTAGCTGTCCGCCCCCGAGTTCAGCGCGTTGATGATCATCTTGCGCTCGACCGGCCCCGTGATTTCCACACGACGGCATTGCAACGCCGCCGGCAACGGTGCGATGCGCCAGTCGCCGTCGCGGATCGCTTGCGTCTCGGGCAGGAAATCGGGCACTTCGCCGGCGTCGAGTCGTGCGGCGCGGTCCGCGCGGGCCGCAAGTAGTGCCTGACGGCGCGGTTCAAAGGCGCGGTGCAGCTTGGCGATGAAAGCGAGTGCCTCGGGGGTCAGGATCGCTTCGTACTCAGAACGAATATCGGTGCTGGCATCAACATGCAATTGCATGCCGGGGGGCAGAATCAGGGACATCAGGGATCTCCAACGATCTTCATTTATATAAGGGAGTGCGCCGCAAGGAAGAACTTCAGGGGCTTTGCACCAGGCCTCACACCGCGTTGGGCGTCAGGCGCGCGCTCCCGTCACTACCTCGACGAACCGCTGCAAGTCGCGCATGTCGCGCCCCATCCCTTGCGGCGTGACGCCGAGCTGTTCGACCGGCAGCCCGGCCCGGTTGACCCAAAACGTCGGGTAACCGAACCAGGTGGCACCGGCCGCGTCCCAGCCGTTGCTGGAGACGAAAACGATGGCGTCGGCAGGCAAACCGAACGCGTCGGGGCCGAGTTGATAGGCCTCCGGGGCGGTCTTGAATTTGCGTACCGCGTCGACCGACAGCACATGCTCGAACAGATCCTTGATCCCAGCGCTCTTCAGGCCGACGTCGAGCATGCGGGGATCGCCATTCGAAAGCACGCCGAGCCTGAGACCCATTGCACGCAACGCGCGCAGCACGGACGGGTTTTCGGGGAAGACCGACAGGCAGGTGTATTCGTCCATCAGGCGCTTCTCGGCGACAGGCGAGAGCGTGAGATTCAGACGCGCCGCAGCGTAGCGCAACGCGTCGACGGTGATGTCCCAGAACGGACGGTAGCGTTCGCCGCGCGGGCCCGAGAGCGAGCGCAGTTGCGTGTATTCGATCTGCTTGGCCCGCCACAGCTCGGCAAGCGCCGCCCCGCGTCCCGGGAACTGCTGCTCGGCGGCCGCCGCGACGGAGTACACGTCGAACAATGTGCCGTAAGCATCAAAAATCACTGCCTGAATACGCGAAGCCATAAGCTGGGTATCACTCAATATCACTTGTCATTGCCTGCCAATTGTATTATTGATATCAATCGCCATAAAAGCGCACAAAAATCACTTTATCTTTGACTTTTTAGTACATAATCCGCCGCGTGGATCGCTTCAAACAAATCGAAACGTTCGTCGCCGTGGCCGCCAAGGGGAGTCTGTCGGCGGCCGCAGCGCTCGAAGGCGTGGCGCCGGCCGTGATCGGGCGGCGCATCGACGCGCTCGAGTCCCGCTTGGGCGTGAAGCTGCTCGTGCGCACGACGCGGCGGGTCACGCTCACGTTCGAGGGATCGGCGTTTCTCGAGGACTGCCAACGCATTCTCAACGAGATGCACAACGCCGAGGCCGCCGTATCGGCGGGCGGGGTCAAGGCCAGCGGCCATCTGCGGCTCTCGGCACCGGCCGGGTTCGGGCGACGGCACGTCGCCCCGCTGCTGCCGGTGTTCATCGAATCGCATCCAGACGTCACGGTCACGCTGGACCTCTCCGACCGTCTCGTCGATCTGGTCAACGAAGGCTTCGATTGCGCGATCCGGCTGGGCGAGTTGCCCGATTCGAGCCTCGTATCGCTGCGGCTGGGCGAGAACCGGCGCGTGTGCGTGGCGTCGCCGGGGTATCTCGCACGACACGGACGGCCCGAATCGCTCGACGCCCTCGCGCGTCACAATTGCCTCGCCTTCGGATCTACCGCTAACCAGCAGCGCGGCTGGACCTTCTCGCAGGACGGCAAGGTCGTGACCATCCGCGTGAACGGCACCATGGAATGCACCGACGGTGCGGTACTGCACGACTGGTGCCTGGACGGCTACGGCCTCGCATGGCGCTCGTGGTGGGAGGTGGGCGACGATATCCGCGCGGGCCGGCTCATGAGCGTGCTCGACGACTTTGCCGCGCCGCCCATCGGCATTCATGCCGTGTTCCCGCAACGCCGTCACCTGCCGCTGCGCGTACGCCTGTTCATCGACCATCTCAAGCACCACTACAGCAGTTCGGTCTACTGGCGAGATGACGCGGCGCCCATCGCGCCGCACGGCGCGGCCGTCTGAGCGGCGGCGCGTCGCGGTGCGAGGGGGCGTGAGGGGGCGTGAGGGGGCGTGAGGGGGCGTGAGGGATCACCGCCCTATCGGGACTATCGGGTTTGCCCCCGTTGTTGCGTCGCGCCAAAGCCATAGAATCGAAACGAAGGGTCCGCTGGCAATGCGCAGGCTTGAGGGCGAGACATGGCCCTGACTGGCACCGGATGTCTCGGGACAGCGGACGGGGTGCAAGACCGTGATACCTGCGCGAGCCTGTGAACGCGTGTTCAGCAACGCCAACTGCGGGAGGTCATATGCTGTTTACCCACATCCTCATTCCGACCGACGGCTCGGAGCTTTCCGAAAAGGCGGTCACGGGCGGACTCGAACTGGCGCGCGCGCTCGGCGCGAAGGTGACGGGCTATTGCTGCCTCGCGGAGTATCCGTATTCGCCCTTCAGCGAGTATGTACTGGAAGCGCCGGCCACTTTCAGCGAGCGCATTGCCGAAGAGGCATGCGCACACCTCGACAAGCTGGCCGAAGCCGCCGCGGCGGCGGGCGTGCCGTTCGAGCGCGACAGCTCCACCTTCCCGGCGCCTTATCTCGGCATCATCGACGCGGCGCAACGTCACGGATGCGATGTCATCCTGATGGCCTCCCACGGACGGCGCGGGCTGACCAGCCTGCTGCTTGGCAGCGAGACGCAACGTGTTCTCGTGCACTCCAAGATTCCGGTGCTCGTCTACCGCTGATCCATTCGCGGCAACTCGATCGCACATGAAAAAAGGCCCGTGAGCGGGATACGCTCACGAGCCTCCTCTCGTTCAGGCGTGCATGGCACCCTCACCGCGACGGGACCGCAGTCAGGGCCGCCCCGGCCGGATAGGCCGGACGCGCGGTCATAGCGCGATGTCGCACCGCCGGCTGACGATGTGCCCCCACGCGCATCGTCGCTGGCGGGCGCACCGCGCCCTCCCTCAGCCCGGTCAGGCTGCCTTGACCTTTGCCTTCTTCTCGTCGAAGAACTGTTCGTCCTCCGTCGAACCCTTCAGGGCCGTGGTCGATGCGTCACGCTCAATCGTCTGCGTAACAGCATCGAAGTAGCCCGTACCCACCTCGCGCTGGTGCTTCACCGCGGTGAAGCCCTTGTCCGCCGCCGCGAATTCGGCTTCCTGCAACTCCACGAAGGCGCTCATCTGACGACGGGCATAGCCATGCGCCAGGTTGAACATCGAGTAGTTCAGGCTGTGGAAGCCGGCCAGCGTGATGAACTGGAACTTGTAGCCCATGGCGCCGAGTTCCTTCTGGAACTTGCCGATGGTCGCATCGTCGAGGTTCTTCTTCCAGTTGAACGACGGCGAGCAGTTATACGAAAGCATTTTGCCGGGGAAGTGCTTGTGAATCCCCTCGGCAAATTGCCTGGCGAATTCGAGATCGGGCTTGCCGGTCTCGCACCACACCAGATCGACGTACGGCGCGTAAGCCAGACCACGGGCAATCGCCTGATCGAGGCCATTGCGCGTGCGGTAGAAGCCTTCGACCGTGCGCTCGCCGGTGCAGAACGGCTGATCGATCGGATCGACGTCAGCGGTGATCAGGTCTGCTGCTTCGGCATCGGTCCGGGCGATCAGGACGGTCGGCACGCCGAGCACGTCGGCCGCCAGTCGCGCCGCCACCAGCTTGGCCACGGCTTCGCGCGTCGGCACGAGCACCTTGCCACCCATGTGACCGCACTTCTTGACCGACGCGAGCTGATCTTCGAAGTGCACACCGCCGGCGCCCGCTTCGATCATCGCCTTCATCAGTTCGAAGGCGTTGAGCACGCCGCCGAAGCCGGCTTCGGCGTCCGCCACGATCGGGGCGAAGTAATCGATATAGCCTTCGTCGCCCGGGTTCTTGCCTTCCGACCATTGGATCTGATCGGCCCGCGTGAAGGTGTTGTTGATGCGGCGCACGACTTGCGGCACCGAATTGGCCGGATACAGCGATTGGTCGGGGTACATTTCACCCGCCATGTTCGCGTCGCCGGCGACCTGCCAGCCTGACAGATAAATCGCCTTGAGGCCGGCCTTGACCTGTTGCATGGCCTGATTGCCGGTCAGCGCGCCCAGGGCGTTCACAAACGGCTCGTCGTTGATCATTTGCCACAGACGCTCTGCACCGCGGCGGGCGAGTGTTTGTTCAGGCTGGATCGATCCGCGCAGGCGCACCACGTCTTCGGCCGAGTAGCCACGCTTGATGCCCTGCCAGCGCGGATTGTTCGCCCAATCCTGCTCGAGTTGCTTCACCTGGTCTTGACGTGTCGTCATGATGATCTCTCCTGGTTTCTCGATACAAATAAAGCGGTGACGCCTGACTGCCTGTGCGGCTTGAAACCGGCATGTCTTGTATAAGAGTTTAGGGATTTTTCACGCAACGCAACAGAACGAACCACGGCATGGAGTAAAATTTTTTAACTATAAAAATCAATAGTATATGAACTTTATTTCTTGATGCGAAACGATATTTTCCGTTCTGAAATGGCATCGTTGTGCCGAGCAGCGCAAATTTTTACGCACCGCAAGATCATTCCACATCATGAAAAAAGCCGGTGACGGCGAGTCCCGGCTTTGCAACCTCGCGAACAGGCGCGGGCGCGGTGGTTACGATGCGGCCCGACGGGCTGCCGTCGCCGCCCTGGGCGGCTTGCATACGAACCACACGGCGAGCGCGATGAAACAGCCGCCGACAACGTGCGCCATCGTGACCGCTTCATTCAGGAACAAGGCGCCCCACAGCACACCGAACGGCGGAATGAGAAACGTCACGGTCAGCGAGCGCAACGGGCCCAGATCCGCGATCAGGCGGAAGAACATCATGTAGGCCACCGCGCTGCAAAGGAAGCCGAGTGCGGCCATTGCGGCCCAGACGCCGCCGGTCGCCGGGCCGGGAATGCCGGACGTTGCCGACACGTAGCCGAAGAACGGCAGCAGCACGACGGCCGCCCCCAGTTGGCTGCCGAAGGCGACCAGCTTCGCATCGAGGCCGCCCCGGTCGGAAATCCAGCGTTTGGTCAGATAGCCCGCCAGGCCATAGCAGGACGTGGCGACGAGACACGCCAACGCCCCAATGACCACCGGCCCCGACATCGTGACCGGTCCGGCCCGCGTCAATACGGCCACGCCGACAAGCCCGAGCAACACGCCCAACCCCTTGGCTCCCGTCAGGCGCTCACGGAAGAACAACGTGCCGATGATGACGCCCATCAACGGCGTGGTTGCGTTGAGAATCGCCGAGTAACCGGCCGGGAGCACGCGCGCGGCGAGGCAGTACATCGCGAACGGAATGCCGGAATTGATGACGCCGAGCAGCATCGACGCCCCGAGCCGCCCCTTGAACTCCCAGCGCACGCGCATGACCAGCAGGATGACCGCCAGACCGATGGCGCCCAGGGTCACGCGAAGGAACGCCGTGGGCAGCGGCCCGAGCACAGGGACGATGATGCGCATGAAAAGAAAGCTCGCGCCCCAGATGGCGGAGAGCGTCAGCAAACGGGCAATGTCGGACGAACGCATAGTCGGCATGACGGCACGGTTGGCCGCCGGGAAGAATGGGAACGCGTGAATCGTCCCACATCGACGCCAGGCCTGCTGGTCAAAATCGGACATGGCGGCAACGGCACAGTGGCGTTCATCGTCAACCCGTATCGCCCGCCATGGCGGGTCACGCACGGTCCATTTTCGGAATCGGCGCATTGAGCAAGCAAGTGGTCGCGCGCTATGGTGACTGACCGATCGATCGGAGATTTCATACTCATGACGTATCACGATTCACGCGCCGTCTCTCCTCGCGAGGTCCGCCCTCCGTCCGACGGGCGACCTCTCACTCACCAGACCGTCATTCATCCGATTCTCCGCACCCGCCCTCCCACCCAGACGACCTCACTGCACGCATCGCCCGCCGTGGTGCCACGCGGTTACGACCTATGGAATCACTATGAGGTCGCTTGGCTCGACATGCATGAGCGCCCCCAGATCGCCGTGGCGGAAATCGTGATTCCGTGCGATTCCCCGTACACGCTGGAGATGTCGGACGCGCAACGCTATTTCCTGACGTTGCGCGAGCGATGCTTCGAATCTCCCGACGCGCTGGAAGCGCACGTGGCGGGCGAATTATCGCGCTGCCTGCAAGCGTATGTCCTGGTGCGCACGACACCGGTCAGGCAAGCCGTTCGCACCACGGCCGCCTGCGGGCCGGGCACGGAGAGTCTCGACCTCGCGCCGGTCAGCGTGATACGCGGTGGCGTGCAGGCTCATGCCCTTTGCCTCGCCAGCGACGCCGATGGAGCGCTGGCCTCGCCGATTCGCGAATGCCTGGTCTCCGACCTGTTGAGCGTGCGATGCCCGCTCACCGGCGGCGTCGACTACGGAACCGTCTGGTTCGACTATACCGGCGCGCCGATCTGTCGCCGCGCACTGCTCGCGTACGTCCTGTCGTTTCGCCATAGCGCGATGCTGATCGAGCACTGCGTAGATACGCTCTTCAGTGACGTGCTCACGCGATGCGCGCCAACGCGACTGGCAGTCGGCGCACGCTTCACGCGGCGTTACGGACTCGATATCAATCCCGTGCGCTCCACACATGCCATCGCCCTCACCAATCTGCGCACCATTCGCCAATGACCTCGACGATCTCCCCTGCCCCGCTGCCCGCAGCGCTCGCCGCACGCCAGGCCACGCGCATGACGCCCGCCGTCATCGTGCTTGCGATCGCCTTCGTGAGCTTCCTGCTGATCTCGAACGCATTGGGCGCTCGCGTATGCGAGGTCGCGCTGCCCTGGTCGGTCGGCGACGAGCCGTTACGGCTGACATTCTCGGCCGCCCTCATCAGCTTCCCGTTTGCTTACCTCTTTGCGTCGGTGCTCACGGAGGTCTACGGCTATCGCATCAGCCGCATCGTGATCTGGAGCGGACTCGCGGCCAATCTGGCGATGATCGGATTTCTCTGGCTGATGACCCGGCTGCCCACCGAAGCAGCCTGGGCGGCAGAAACCGGCTTCACGGACGAGGTGCAGCGTCACTGGTACGAGGCCATTGCGCATATGTTCCTGGCATCGGTGTCGTGACGTCGGCACCTCGCTCAATCCATTCCGCTTTCGAGCATCGATGCCGCGGCAATCCGTCGAGACTCAATAGCGCATGTCGCTCGCGCTGTCACAGCCGTGCCGCAGCGACACCACGGCTACACCAGGATTACGCCGCGTTGGCGTCGCGCGCGCGACGATACTTGACCCAGTCTCCATCGGCAATCTGCGGCAATGCGTGGACCGCCGATTCGCTCACCGGATAGACGATGCAAGCGTAGGTCGCGCCGTCACAGGCGACCTCGCGCATGTCTCGAACGAACAACCCCGCCTCGCCCGGATACACGGCTTCGATCTCGTCGAGCACGGGGACCAGTGCCGTTGCGATGCGATAGACGTCGCCAGTGACGCGGCCTGCGCTGTGGCCGTCGCACGCCGTGGCGTCGAGCACCATGCCCGGATAGTCCCCGAAATCGTACAGCCGCCCGCCGAGTGATGTGGTGCCGACATAGACCGGCGCCTCGATGCCGTGTCGCTCGGCGGCATACGACACGTCGTTGATTTCGCCGGCACGCAGCGTGCCATAGACAAAAACGTAGACCCCCTCGTCCTGCGAGTCATAGGCATCGTGGGCGTCGACCCGGTCACGCGTTGCAGTATTCATCACCAGCATCCAAATCGGAAAAAGTGGGGAAGCAGACAACGCGTCGGCCCTGAACTGCGCATGCCGTGCCCAACACGTCCTCTGTCCGAGCCAATCGTCGTCCTGATGACCGACGGCGGACACGATCGCGCGTACCCCTGAAGTAAAAAAATCCCCGCGCACATTGCAATACGCGGGGACGGATCATGCGGTCCAAGCGGGTTGCAGGAACCGCGTTCGCGCTTACTCGGCGGCCGGTGGCGTCGCTTCGGCCGCTTCGGTCACCGGCCCGGCGGCGTCGCCCTCGAACGTGAATCGCCCGTTGCGCCAGTCGACCGGGATGGTGTCCTTCGGCCCGAACTTGCCCGCCAGCACCAGCTTGGCGATCGGGTTCTCGATTTCCTGCTGGATCGCCCGCTTGAGCGGCCGCGCACCGAACACCGGGTCGAAGCCTTCCCGCGCCACATGCGTGAGTGCCGCCTTGGTCACGTCGAGCGTCATTTCAAGCTTGGCCAGACGTTGACGCAGGATCTCGATCTGGATCGTGGCAATCGACTCGATGTGCTTCTGGTCGAGACCGTGGAACACCACGACTTCGTCGATCCGATTCAGGAACTCCGGACGGAAGTGATCCTTGATCTCCCCCCACACGGCATCCTTGATGCGGTCCTGCGGCTCGCCGACCATCGACTGAATCATCGACGATCCGAGATTCGACGTCATCACGATCACCGTGTTCTTGAAGTCCACCGTGCGGCCCTGGCCATCGGTCATGCGCCCGTCGTCGAGCACTTGCAGCAGCACATTGAACACATCCGGGTGCGCCTTTTCGACTTCGTCGAGCAGGATCACGCTGTACGGCTTGCGACGCACGGCTTCCGTCAGGTAGCCGCCCTCTTCATAACCGACATAGCCCGGAGGCGCGCCAATCAGCCGAGCGACGCTGTGCTTCTCCATGAACTCGCTCATGTCGATGCGGATGAGGTGATCGTCGGCATCGAACAGGAACATCGCCAGCGCCTTGCACAGCTCGGTCTTGCCCACACCGGTCGGCCCGAGGAACAGGAACGAACCATACGGACGGTTCGGATCCGACAGCCCGGCACGCGAACGCCGGATGGCGTCGGCCACGGCGGTAATCGCCTCGTCCTGCCCAATCACGCGCTCGTGCAGCTTGTCTTCCATGTGGAGCAGCTTTTCGCGCTCGCCCTGCATCATCTTCGAGACCGGGATGCCGGTCGCCCGCGAGACCACTTCAGCAATCTCTTCGGTGCCCACCTGCGTGCGCAACAGGCGTGGATGCGACTGCTGGCCCGCCGCTTCCGCCGCGTCGGCGTCCTTCAACTGGGCTTCGAGCTGCGGCAGCTTGCCATATTGCAGTTCAGCCACCTTGTCGAGCTTGCCTTCGCGTTGCAGCTTCGTAATGTCGGCACGCACGCGCTCGATCTCTTCCTTGACCTGGGCGCTGCCCTGTACCGCCGCCTTCTCCGCGGTCCACACTTCTTCGAGGTCGGCGTACTCGCGTTCCAGGCGCGAGATCTCTTCCTCGATCAGCGCCAGGCGCTTTTGCGAGGCTTCGTCGGTTTCCTTCTTGACGGCTTCGCGCTCGATCTTCAACTGGATCAGGCGACGGTCGAGCTTGTCCATCACTTCCGGCTTCGAGTCGATTTCCATCTTGATCTTCGACGCGGCCTCGTCGATCAAGTCGATGGCCTTGTCCGGCAGGAACCGGTCGGTGATGTAGCGCTGGCTGAGTTCCGCCGCCGCCACGATGGCCGGGTCGGTGATCTCCACCCCGTGGTGCAGCTCGTATTTCTCCTGCAAGCCACGCAGAATCGCGATCGTTGCCTCGACACTCGGCTCGTCGACGAGCACCTTCTGGAAACGACGCTCCAGCGCGGCGTCCTTCTCGATGTACTTGCGGTATTCGTCGAGTGTGGTCGCGCCGATGCAATGCAATTCGCCGCGCGCGAGCGCCGGCTTGAGCATGTTGCCCGCGTCCATGGCGCCTTCGGCCTTGCCGGCCCCCACCATCGTATGAATTTCGTCGATGAACAGGATCGTGCGCCCTTCATCCTTGGCAATGTCGCTCAGCACGCTCTTCAGCCGCTCTTCGAATTCGCCACGGAATTTCGCGCCGGCGAGCAGCCCCGCCATGTCCAGGGCAAGCACGCGCTTGTTCTTGAGCGACTCCGGCACTTCGCCATTGATGATGCGCTGCGCAAGTCCTTCCACAATGGCGGTCTTGCCCACCCCCGGCTCACCGATGAGCACCGGGTTGTTCTTCGTGCGGCGTTGCAGAATCTGGATCGTGCGACGAATTTCGTCGTCGCGGCCGATCACCGGATCGAGCTTGCCAAGCGACGCGCGCTCGGTCAGATCCAGCGTGTACTTCTTGAGGGCTTCGCGCTGATTCTCGGCATCCTGGCTGTTGACGGATTGTCCGCCGCGCACGCCTTCGATGGCGGCTTCGAGCGACTTGCGCGTCAGGCCACGCGCCCGCGCCAGTTTGCCCGTTTCGCCCTTGTCGTCGGCCAGCGCGAGCAGAAACATTTCGCTGGCGATATAGCTGTCGCCATGCTTCTGCGCTTCCTTGTCGGCCTGATTGAGCAGGCCCGCGAGTTCACGGCCGACCTGGACGTTGCCGTCGGTGCCTTGAACTTGCGGCAGCTTCGCGAGGGCCGTCTCGATGTCGTGCGCGAGCGGCTGCACCTGCACGCCGGCGCGCTGCAGCAACGAGCGTGCGGCGCCCTCGGGTTGAGCAAGCAGCGCTGCGAGAAGATGCAGCGGCTCGATGTATTGCTGGTCGCGACCGACTGCCATGCTTTGGGCATCAGCCAGCGCTTCCAGGAACTGCGTGGTGAATTTGTCTTGTCGCATCTAGGGCTCCGGTAAGAAATCTTTCTGGATCGGATGTGCGGACAAGCCCCTGCGGTTTCAAGGGGCATGGCAGCGCGACGATTGACATTGTCGTGCGAGGCCGGAACGGGTCAGCACCCGCCCCAGCATCGGGCGAGATGACGCCATACGGGGAGCGTGAAACGACCGCGGGACACGCCCGGCATTGAAGCTCATAATAGCGATTTTCAGCCTCCCGCACCACGCGTCGCGCTGACGGTAGAACGTCGAGAAGTGCCGGCGCGCCCGCCCGGGTGCCACTCGAAATGTCAGCACAAACCTCCCGCCAGCCGCCGGATCCGTGGCCCGCAACGCGCCTCGCCGAGATCGACGAAGACGCCGTGCGACTGCTCGTGAACACCTTCTACGGGCGCATCCGCGACGACGAGATGCTCGGCCCGGTGTTCCGGCAGGCGCTCGAAGGCCGCTGGGATATGCATCTGGAAAAAATGGTGGCGTTCTGGTCCAGCATCGTGCTCGGCGCCAAACGCTACCGCGGCAATGTGACGCAGGCGCATCAGCCGTTCGGCCACCTGAGCGGCGAGCATTTCAGCCGCTGGCTCGCCCTCTTCTTCGATACGCTGGACAGGCTCTTCGAACCGCAGGCCGCCTTCGCCTTCGCGGAACCGGCCATCCGGATCGCGGAAAGCCTTCAGTTGAATCTGTTCGGATGGGAATACACGCTGCCCCCGGCGCAACGGGCGCTACTCGACAGCGTGAAGCAGGCGAGGCCTGCACGGCCCCGAGAATGACACGATCGGCGATGATGGGAAATCTTCGCCGATGTTATTTGATAATCAAAGAAGAAATCAGCGGTTACCAGTCGACTCGGGCGCCCCTTCGGTCGCCCAGCGCTCGCGTGCTGCCGTGTCCGTCTCGCGCGCATCGACCCAGCGCTCGCCCTGCGGCGTCGCTTCCTTCTTCCAGAAGGGCGCCTCGGTCTTCAGATAGTCCATGATGAACTCGCAGGCAGCAAACGCATCCCCCCGATGGGCGGACGTGACGGCCACGAGCACAATCTGATCGCCGGGGCCCAGTTCGCCGTAGCGGTGAATCACCAGCGCGTCGAACAAGCGCCAACGCGCGCACGCCTGCTCGACAATCGCCGCGAGCGCCTTCTCCGTCATGCCCGGATAGTGCTCGAGCGTCATGCGCGAAACGTCGTTGCCGTCGTTCAAATCGCGCACCGTGCCCACGAAGCTCGCCACGGCCCCCACGCGCAGATCGCCTGCGCGCAGCCGTCGAATCTCCTCCGACAGGTCGAAATCCTCGGTCTGTACACGAATCGGCATGCTGGCGGTATCTCCTGTCCCGTGAATCGCTACGCTGGCGACGACATGCGGCTCAACCGCCCGTCACGGGCGGGAAGAACGCGACTTCACAACCGTCGGTCAGCCGCGTGGCCGCCGGCACCATCGTATGGTCGAGCGCCATGCGCAGCGCGCGCTGTGCGCCGAGCGTCTCGGCCCACACCGGTCCACGGCCGCACAGCCACTGGCGCACGTCGCCCACCGTGGCAATCCCGGCGGGAACATCCACACGCTCCTCAGCGACATTGAGCGCCTCGCGGACGCTGGCGAAAAAACGAAGTTCGATCTGCATAGTCTGGCTGGCACGCCGCATCGGCGACGCACCTGTCTCTCAATATAGGAGGTCGGAGAACGGCAGGAACGCCACCGTCTGGCCGGCTTCGATACGATGCCCCGGCGGATTGTCGATGAGGCCGTCGCCCCACACGGTCGACGTCAGCACCGCCGAGCTCTGGTTGGGAAACGCGTCGAGGCCGCCCTGCTCGTTGATACGGGCGCGCACGAATTCATTGCGACGGTCCGCCTTCGTCTGCGTGAAGTCCGCGCGCATGGGAATGCGACGCGGCGTCACCGCCGTCGCGCCCAGCAAACGCAGAATGAACGGGCGCACGAACAGCAGGAACGTCACGAAGCTGGACACCGGATTGCCGGGCAGGCCGATGAAATGCGCCGTCTCGCCGCCAGCCCGATTGACCTCGCCATACGCCAGCGGCTTACCCGGCTTGAGCGCGATCTGCCACAGATTGAGGCGGCCTTCGGCTTGCACGGCGGGTTTGACGTGATCCTCCTCGCCCACCGACACGCCGCCGGACGTGATGATCAGGTCGTTGCTGCGCGCCGCGTCGCGCAGAATCGCGCGCGTGGCGGCCAGATTGTCGGGCACGATGCCGTAATCGGTCATCTCGCAGCCCAGATTCTCCAGGAGCCCGCGCAGCACGAAGCGGTTCGAGTTGTAAATGCTGCCTGCACGCAGCGCCTCGCCAGGCATGGTCAGCTCGTCACCGGTGAAGAAGACGGCCACACGCAAGCGACGTGCGACTTGCAGCTTCGCCATGCCTACGGACGCCGCGAGCCCCAGCGCCGGGGCCCTCAGCCGGGTTCCGGCGGCAAGCACGACGCTGTCACGGCGAATATCCGACCCTTGCCGATTGATGAACTCCTCGACCGCCGGCCTATGGCGAATCACGATGGTCCCGTCCTCGCGCGCGTCGCACTGCTCCTGCATGACGACGGCGTCGGCACCCGGCGGCACCGGCGCGCCCGTGAAGATGCGCGCCGCCGTGCCGCGGGCGAGCGGTTCAGGGGCGTGCCCCGCCGCAATGCGCTGCGAGACCGGCAGCACGGTCTCGTCCCCGACCAGGTCCGCGACCCGCACGGCGTAGCCGTCCATGGCACTCGTATCCATCGGCGGCACGTCCAGCGTGGCGATCACGTCGGCGGCCAGCACGCGAGCGTTGGCCGCAAGCGTGTCGACCGTCTCCTGCCGATCCAGCGGTCGGGCTGCTGCCAGCACGGCATCCAGGGCGTCTTGTGTACTCAGCATGGTGAAGGCGCGCAAGTCAAGGGAGACATCAGGGGGACAGGGCGAGCGCCGCCTTACAGGCCGGTGTGCTCGGCGATATAGGCCTTCACGCTCGCGACGTCGTTCGGCACCGTCTCGAAGCGCTGCGGCAGCGATTCGAGCTGCTCGAAGCCGGCCGGGCGCGGCGGCTCGCGATGCAACGCCTCGCGAATCGTCTCGGCGAACTTCGCCGGCTGGGCGGTCTCGAGCACCACCATCGGCACGCCGGGTTCGAGCGCTTCGCGCGCGACCTTCACACCGTCGGCCGTGTGGGTGTCGATGACCACGTCGTAACGCTTGGCGACGTCCTGGATCGTCGCCACGCGATCGGCATGCGTACTTCGCCCCGAGACAAAACCAAACTGTGCCACGCGAGCGAAGGCTTCGGTGCCCGACAGGTCGAAGCCGCCTTCGCGCTCGACTTTCGAGAGCAGCTCGGCGGTCGCGTTCGCGTCGCGGCCGAGCAGGTCAAACAGGAAGCGCTCGAAGTTCGACGCCTTCGAGATATCCATGCTCGGGCTGCTGGTGTGGAACGTTTCGGCGGACTTGCGCACGCGGTAGTGACCGGTGCGGAAGAATTCGTCGAGCACGTCGTTCTCGTTCGTGGCCACGACCAGCTTGCGGATCGGCAGGCCCATCATGCGGGCGATATGGCCAGCGCAAACGTTACCGAAGTTGCCCGACGGTACCGTGAACGACACCTCGCCGTCCTGGCCCGACTGACCGCCCGTCGCCGCGAAGTAGCCCTTGAAGTAGTACACGACCTGCGCCACGACCCGCGCCCAGTTGATCGAATTGACCGTGCCGATCTTGTAGCGCGCCTTGTAGGCGTGATCGTTCGACACGGCCTTGACGATGTCCTGCGCGTCGTCGAACACGCCTTCCACCGCGAGGTTGAAGATGTTCGGATCCTGCAGGCTGTACATCTGGGCCGTCTGGAACGCACTCATCTTGCCGGCCGGCGAGAGCATGAAGACGCGAATGCCTTCCTTGCCGCGCATGGCGTACTCGGCCGCGCTGCCGGTGTCGCCGGACGTCGCGCCGAGAATGTTGAGTGCATCGCCATGCTGCGCCAGCGCATACTCGAACAGGTTGCCCAGCAACTGCATGGCCATGTCCTTGAACGCCAGCGTCGGGCCATTCGAGAGCGCCAGCAGCGAGAGCTGCGTGCCCCCTTCGTCGCCCAGCGGCAGCAGCGGCGTGATGTCGGCCGCGTCTTCGCCCGGACGCACATTGCGGTACACCTCGGCGGTGTACGTGCGCGCCGTCAGGTCGGCCAGGATCTCGGCCGGAATGTCGCCCGCGAATTTGGCCAACACCTTCGCGGCCAGCTCGGCGTACGACAACTGGCGCCAGGCGCGCAGCTCGTCCGCTGTCACCTGCGGGTATTGCGTCGGCAGATACAGACCGCCATCCGGGGCCAGGCCGCCCAGCAGAATGCTGGAGAACGATTGCGGCTCGCCCGAGGTCAGGCCCGCGCCGCGCGTGGAGATGTATTTCATGTGGGTCGTGTCCTGTCGTATCGGTTCGTGTGGCCGGCGCTCAGCTGAGCGCCTCCATACGGATGCGCGTGACCTTCGAGAGCACGGTGTCCATCGACTCGATCTTCGCGATGGCCGTGTTGATGTGCTTCTCCTGGGTCTGGTGCGTCAGGATGATGATGTCGGTCTGATGCTCACCCTCGCGCGATTCCTTCTGCAGCAAGGCGTCGATGGAGATGTCCAGATCGGCGAGGATGCGCGTGAGTTCCGCCATCACGCCCGCGCGATCGACCACGCGCAGACGCAGGTAGTAGCTGGTCGTGACCTCGTCGATGGGCAGCACCGGGGTGTTCGACAGCGCGTCGTGCTGGAACGCCAGGTGCGGCACGCGATGCTCCGGATCGGCCGTTTGCAGACGCGTCACGTCGACGATATCGGCCACCACGGCCGAGGCGGTCGGCTCGGCGCCCGCACCCTTGCCGTAATACAGCGTGGCGCCCACGGCGTCGCCCTGCACCAGCACGGCGTTCATGGCGCCTTCCACGTTGGCGATCAGGCGCTTGGACGGAATCAGCGTCGGATGCACGCGCAATTCGATACCGGCCTCGGTGCGACGCGTGATGCCCAGCAGTTTGATGCGGTAGCCGAACTCCTCCGCATACTTGATGTCCAGCGCCGAGAGCTTGGTGATGCCTTCGACATAGGCACGCTCGAACTGCACCGGCACGCCGAACGCGATGGCGCTCATGAGCGTGAGCTTGTGCGCGGCATCAACGCCTTCGATGTCGAACGTCGGGTCTGCTTCCGCGTAGCCCAGACGCTGCGCGTCGGCAAGGGCCACGTCGAAGTCGATGCCCTTGTCGCGCATCTCCGAAAGAATGAAGTTCGTGGTGCCGTTGATGATGCCGGCGATCCATTCGATGCGGTTGGCGGTCAGGCCCTCGCGCAGCGCCTTGATGATGGGAATGCCCCCAGCGACGGCCGCTTCGAAGGCGACCATCACGTTGGCCTTGCGCGCGGCAGCGAAAATCTCATTGCCGTACAGGGCCAGCAGCGCCTTGTTGGCCGTGACCACGTGCTTGCCGTTTTCGATCGCCTTGAGGACCAGTTCCTTCGTGAGGTCGTAGCCGCCGATGGTCTCGACCACGACATCGATGTCCGGATCGTTGACCACGTCGAACGGATCGCCCGTCACGACAGCGGCGCTGCCCACGAGGCCTCGGGCGCGTTCGACATTGCGCACTGCGACCTTCGTAATCTCGATCCCCCGGCCGGCGCGACGTTGAATTTCTTCCTGGTTGCGAGCCAGTACCTGGAAGGCACCGTAGCCTACCGTGCCAAGGCCGAGCAGGCCCACTTTGATCGGTTTCATGCGGTTTTACTCAAAAGTCGAAATCGGGTGGCGCGCATCACTTGCCGTGGCGACGGCGATAACCGTCAAGGAAGCGGGCAATGCGACTGATGGCGTCTTCCAGGTCGCCCTCGTGAGGCAGGAACACAACGCGGAAATGGTCGGGATGCATCCAGTTGAAGCCGCTGCCCTGCACCAGCAGGACCTTCTCTTCAAGCAGCAACTGGAGAATGAAGTCCTGATCGTTGGCGATGGGATACATCGCCGGATCGAGACGCGGGAACAGGTACAGCGCGGCCTTCGGCTTCACGCAGGTCACGCCGGGAATGTCGGTGAGCATGCGGTGCGCGATCTCGCGCTGCTCGTACAGGCGTCCGCCCGGCACGATCAGGTCCTTGATGCTCTGGTAGCCGCCGAGCGCCGTCTGGATGGCGTACTGGCCCGGCACGTTCGGGCACAGGCGCATCGAGGCCAGGATGTTCAGCCCTTCGATGTAGTCGCTCGCCGGACGCTTGTCGCCCGACACGACCATCCAGCCCGCGCGGTAACCGCACGCGCGATAGCTTTTGGACAGGCCGTTGAACGTGATGGTGAGCACGTCCTCGGACAGCGAACCGATCGAGGTGTGCTCCGCGCCGTCGTAGACGATCTTGTCGTAGATCTCGTCGGCGTAAATGATGAGCTTGTGCTCACGCGCGAGGGCGACGATGTCTTTGAGCAGTTCGTCCGAGTACAGCGCGCCGGTCGGGTTGTTCGGGTTGATGATGACGATCGCGCGCGTATTCGGCGTGATCTTCTTGCGGATGTCGGCGAGATCCGGCTGCCAGTCCGCCTGCTCGTCGCAGACGTAATGCACCGGCGTGCCGCCCGACAGGCTGACGGCGGCCGTCCAGAGCGGGTAGTCGGGCGCGGGCACCAGCACCTCGTCGCCATCGTTGAGCAGCGCCTGCATGGCCATCACGATCAGCTCGGAGGCCCCGTTGCCGAGGTAGATGTCGTCGAGCTGGACGTCCTTGATGCGCTTTTGCTGGCAGTAGTGCATGATCGCCTTGCGCGCCGCGAACACGCCCCGCGAGTCCGAATAACCGGCCGAATTCGGCAGATTTCGGATCATGTCCTGCACGATCTCGTCGGGCGGCTCGAAACCGAACGGCGCCAGATTGCCGATGTTCAGTTTGATGACGCGATGACCCTCGTCTTCCATGCGCTTGGCATGTTCGAGCACGGGTCCACGAATGTCGTAGCAGACATTCTGCAATTTCAGCGATTTGAGGATCGGTTTCACGGCGGTTGTGGTCTTGGCGGGCGGCGCAGGGGTTCGGACGAGCCGGCAGGCAGGCGGGACGCACGACGCACCGGCGATCGGACGGCGATGTGCGCGAAGCGCACAGGGCACCGCATTTCCCCGGTTTAGGCGTGGCAAATGCCGCACTGCAACGGTTTTGCCGTGCTGCGTACGGCAAAAAGCTATAATTTAGCCAATTATGACAGAGTTCGGCAATGCATCATTGACGGTTTGCGCCATGCGAGGCAAGATGCCCGCCCGTTGAACGATCTGCCGACGTGCATCCACCCCCGGGGCAAGCCCTGGGCAGGGAATCTTTCTAAAGTGAAACTGCATCAAGACCCGTCGCAAGCATTGAACACGGTCACCGGCTACGGCCGGGGCTATGTCGAGGTCAACAAGATTCGTCACGAGCACAGCGTGATCATTGCGCCCGAGGGCGAGATCCAGGCCTGGCCGGTGTCGCGCTTCGACGCGCTCGAATCCGCCCATTTCGACCAATTGCATGCCCTCGCCCCCGAAGTCGTGATCTTCGGCAGCGGTGAGCGCCTGCGCTTCGCGCATCCGCGCCTGACCACGTCGCTCACCAGCCGGCGCGTTGGCGTCGACTCCATGGACACCCAGGCCGCCTGCCGCACCTACAACATCCTGATGAGCGAAGGGCGCCGCGTCGTGCTCGCCCTGCTCATCGAGACCGAGGCGACTGCGTGAGCCGCCGCCCGCTCGCCTCCGGCCTGCAGGCTGCCGCCCCCCTCGCGTCCTCTCCCCTGCCCGCCCCCGCCTCGCCGCCCGCGGCCTACCCGCTCTCGCCGACCGCTTTCTGGCTACTGCTCGTGGCGTTCGCGCTCGTGTGGTTCGGCGTGCTCGACTACCGCCACCTGATCGCGAGCGACGAAGGCCGTTACGCGGAAATGGCGCGCGAGATGTGGGTCACGGGCGACTGGATCACGCCGCGCTACAACGGCTACAAGTATTTCGAGAAACCGCCGCTGCAAACGTGGATGAATGCGCTCACGTTCGCGGCATTCGGGCTTGGGGAATGGCAAGCCCGGCTGTGGACCGCGCTCACGGGGTTCGCGGGCGTGCTGATGGTCGGTTTTACCGGCCGGCGCGTGTTCAATGCCCGCGTGGGTCTGTTCGCGGCCGTCGCACTCGCCAGCGCGCCGCTGTGGTCGTTGCTCGGGCACTTCAACGTGCTGGACATGGGCCTGTCGTTTTTCATGGGGCTCTCGCTGTGCGCCCTGCTGCTGGCACAGCGCCCGGGGCTTGCGCGCCCCGCCGTGCGCGCCTGGATGTGGCTGTGCTGGGCGGCCATGGCGCTCGCCGTGCTGAGCAAGGGGCTCGTCGGCATCGTGCTGCCGGGCGCCGTGCTCGTGCTCTATACGCTCATTGCACGGGACTGGGCCTTGTGGCGACGCCTGTACCTGGGCAGCGGCCTGATCGTTTTTTTCGCGCTGGCGGCCCCGTGGTTCGTGCTGGTGCAAATGCGCAACCCCGAATTCTTCGACTTCTTCTTCATCAACGAGCACTTCCGACGCTTCGCGATGGAGGGCCATAACCGCGATGGCGCGCCGTGGTATTTCGTGCCCGTGTTCCTCGTCGGCTTCCTGCCCTGGCTGTCGGTCCTGCCGGGCACCGTACGCGCCACGCTGCGCATGCCCCGCCAGCCCAACGGTTTCGCCCCCGCGCTGATGCTGTGGGTGTGGTCGGCGTTCATCTTCGTGTTTTTCAGCGCCTCGCACTCGAAGCTGATCTCGTATCTGCTGCCCATCGCGCCGGCCATGGCGCTGCTCGTCGGCCTGTATCTGGCGCAATTGCGGCGCGACACCGTGCGCTTGCACCTGGCCGGTTATGCGATCCTGCTGATTGCCGCGCTCGTGATGGTGGCCATCTTCGCGGGACGCCCCGGGAACGTGCGCAATCCGAACGAGTTGTACAAGGCGTTCCAGATCTGGCTGTATGTCGCGATCGGCCTCGGCCTGGCCGGCACGCTCGTGGCATGGCGACTGGCGCGCCATAGCGCGCGGCGCGCGCTGCTCACCTTTGCCGGCGGCATGCTGTTGCTCGTGAGCGTCGGCGGCATGGGACACGAAGTGTTCGGGCGCCAAAGCTCAGGCGTGTTGCTCGTGCCGGCCATCAAGGCCGAGATGCAGCGTCTCGGGCCGAATGTGCCGTTCTATTCGGTCAATGTGCTCGATCACACCCTGCCGTACTACCTCGGCCGCACGATGATCATGGTGCAGCACCCGGACGAACTGGAATTCGGTGTGAAGCAGGAGCCGCAGAAATGGCTGCCCACGCTCGACGACTTCTACGCCCGCTGGCGCACCGCCCCGAAAGCGCTCGCGCTGGTCGATCCGGACACGTTCGGCAAGCTCGAAACCGAGCACTTGCCCATGCGGATCGTCGCGCGTGACGCGCGCCGTATCGTAATCGCCAAACCGCAGGCGGAAGACAACGTAAAATAGCGCATCTGGCTTTCGTTCGATCCGTTTGCCGTTGACGGCTTTGGCCGGAGACAGCGACGACAACAGGCTGATGCGCTTAGGGAAACTAAGCGCCAGCCCATTTGCGGTATCCATAATTATTCACAAACGTTCATCAACGTTCCATGAATCTCGCCACATTTTCACTTATTCTCACGGGCGTACTGCTCAATGCATGCGCCCAGTTGTTGCTCAAGGCCGGCGCCAGCTCGATCGGCGCGCTTGAGTTCACGCGTGCCAACATCGTGCCCATCGGCCTCAAGCTGGCCACGCAAGTGCCGATCATGGGCGGGCTCGTCTGTTATGCGATCAGCGTGGTCGTCTGGATTCTGGCACTCTCGCGCGTCGAGGTCTCGATCGCGTACCCGATGCTCTCGCTCGGCTACGTGGTGAATGCCTTTGCCGCGTGGTACCTGTTTGGCGAGGCGCTGTCCATGCAGCGTGTCGTCGCCATCGGCATCATCCTGGTCGGCGTTTATATTCTTGCGCGCAGCTAAGGCTGCTGACGGACCGAAATCACGGACGCGCCGCAACAAGCAAGCGCTGGCGCGTCTCCCCCTGTTTATCTGAGGCTTGGTCTTAATCATGAGCGACTCGGCAACCGCCCAACCGAATCTTCCGTTTCTGCCGTTCACGCGGCCGAGCATCGACGACGCCACCATCGCCGGCGTTACCGAGGTGCTGCGTTCTGGCTGGATCACCTCCGGCCCGCAAGTGCAGGCCTTCGAGAAGGCCTTGTCCGACTATTTTGGCGGACGCCCGGTGCGCGTCTTCAACTCGGGCACCGCGACGCTGGAAATCGGCCTGCGCCTCGCCGGCGTGCAAGACGGTGACGAAGTGATCACCACGTCGCTGTCGTGGGTCGCCACGGCCAACGTGATTCTGGAAGTCGGCGCGACGCCCGTATTCGTCGACGTCGACCCGGCGACCCGCAATCTCGATCTCGATCTGCTCGAAAAGGCGATCACGCCCAGGACGCGCGCGATCATCCCGGTCTATCTGGCCGGGCTGCCGCTCGACATGGACCGGCTGTACGACATCGCGCGCCGTCACAACCTGCGCGTGATCGAGGACGCCGCGCAAGCCATGGGCTCGACATGGGGCGGCAAGCGCATCGGTGCCTTCGGCGACCTCGTCTCGTTCAGCTTCCACGCCAACAAGAACCTGACCTCCATCGAAGGCGGCGCGCTCGTCTTCAACAATGAGGACGAAGCCCGCCTGGCCGAGAAGTACCGTCTGCAGGGCGTGACCCGCACCGGCTTCGATGGCATGGACGTTGACGTGCTCGGCGGCAAGTTCAACCTCACGGACGTCGCTGCACGCGTGGGCCTCGGCCAGATGCCGCATCTGGCGGAATTCAACCGCCGTCGCTCGGCGCTGGCGCGGCTGTATTTCGACACGTTCGCGGGCGGCGCGGCCGTGGCGCTTGGCCTCGGCCTGCCGCACGCCGACTTCACGAACTCGAACTGGCACATGTTCCAGGTCGAGCTGCCGCTGGCGCGCCTCACGATCGACCGCGCGGGTTTCATGGAAAAACTCAAGGCGCGCGGCATCGGCAGTGGCGTGCATTACCCGGCCATCCACCTGTTTACGCTCTACCGCGGGCTCGGCTTCCGGGAAGGGCAGTTCCCGCATACGGAGCGTCTGGGCCGTTCGATCCTGACGTTGCCTCTCTTCCCCGCCATGGCGGATGCCGACGTTGCGCGCGTCTGCGAAGCCGTCAACGCCCTCTGCGCCGACCATCAAAAATGACCTGTCCCCAACTCTCCATCGTCATCCCGGTATATAACGAAGAGGCCGGACTCGCCGCCCTCTTCGCCCGGCTGTATCCGGCGCTCGACAAGCTGGGCGTGGCTTATGAAGTGGTGTTCGTCAACGACGGCAGCCGCGACCGCTCGGCCGCCTTGCTTGCCGAGCAGTTCCGTGCGCGCCCGGACACGACGCGCGTGGTGCTGTTCAACGGCAACTACGGACAACACATGGCCATCCTGGCCGGCTTCGAACACACGCGTGGCGAATGGGTCGTCACGCTCGACGCCGACCTGCAGAACCCGCCCGAGGAAATCGGCAAGCTCGTCGAGAAACTGGCGGCCGGGCACGACTACGTGGGCACGGTGCGCATGAACCGTCAGGACACATGGTTCCGCCGCCATGCCTCGCGCGCGATGAACCGCTTGCGTGAGCGCATCACGCGCATTCGCATGACCGACCAGGGCTGCATGCTGCGCGGCTACAGCCGTCATATCGTCGACACGGTCAATCAGTGCCGTGAGATCAACACGTTCATTCCGGCGCTGGCCTACACGTTTGCGCAGAACCCCACCGAAGTCGACGTCGCCCACGAAGAACGCTTCGCCGGCGAGTCGAAGTATTCGCTCTATGGCCTGATTCGTCTGAATTTCGACCTCGTCACCGGCTTCTCGGTGGTGCCGTTGCAGTGGCTCTCGGGCGTCGGCATCACGCTGTCGGCGGCCTCCGGTCTGCTGTTCGTCGTGCTGATGGCCCGCCGCTTCCTCTTCGGCTCGGAAGTTCAGGGCGTGTTCACGCTGTTCGCCGTCACGTTCTGCCTGCTGGGCGTGATTCTGTTCGGCATGGGCCTGCTCGGCGAGTACATCGGCCGCATTTATCAGCAGGTTCGCCAGCGTCCGCGCTATCTGGTACAAGCGGTGCTGGAGGACCCGTCGTCCGGCCAATCAGACAAGGGCACCAGCGTGACGTCGAGCGTGCGTCAGACGACCGGCGCCACGGAACTGGGATCGCACGCCTCATGAGCGCCCCAGTGCCCCAAGCCGCCAAAGCTGTCGTCTTTGCGTATCACAACGTGGGCGTGCGCTGCCTGCAGGTGCTGCTCGCGCGCGGTGTCGACGTCGCACTCGTCGTCACCCATCAGGACAATCCGAACGAGAACATCTGGTTCGGCAGCGTGGCCCGTGTCGCCGCCGAGCACGGTATCCCAGTCGTCACCCCCGACGATCCGGCCGATCCCGCGCTCGCCGCACAACTGCGCGCCATCGCGCCGGATTTCATCTTTTCCTTTTACTATCGCCACATGATTCCCGTGGCGGTGCTCGAAATCGCCTCGCGCGGCGCGTTCAACATGCACGGGTCGCTGCTGCCGAAGTATCGCGGCCGCGTACCGGTGAACTGGGCCGTTTTGAAGGGCGAAACGGAAACGGGCGCGACGCTGCACGAGATGGCCGCCAAGCCGGATGCCGGCGCCATCATCGACCAGACCGCCGTGCCGATCCTGCCGGACGATACGGCGGGCGAGGTCTTCGAGAAAGTCACGGTCGCCGCCGAGCAGACGCTCTGGCGCTGCCTGCCAGGCCTGATCGCCGGCACGGCACCGCGACAGGTGAACGAACTGAGCGCAGGTAGCTACTTCGGCGGACGCAAGCCGGAAGACGGCCGCATCGACTGGTCGAAGCCCGCAAAAGACGTCTACAACCTCATTCGCGCGGTCGCGCCGCCCTATCCGGGGGCGTTTACCGATGTGGCGGACCGTCGCTGGGTTGTCACGCACGCCCGTTTGTCACGCGCGCCGGCGCCCGCCGGTTTGCCCTGCGGACTGCAAGTAGTGGATAATGCGCTCCTTGGCGTTTGTGGCGACGCAAATGCTGTCGTCATTCATGAACTAATGCTGGACGGCAAAGCAGTCACGCCGGCACAGTTTTCCCAGCTCAATCACTGACCGCAATATGAAAAAAGTCCTGATTCTCGGTGTCAACGGGTTCATCGGCCACCATCTGTCGAAGCGCATCCTGGAGACGACCGACTGGGAAGTTTATGGCATGGACATGCTCACCGATCGCCTCGGCGATCTGATCAACCACGAGCGCATGCACTTCTTCGAAGGCGACATCACGATCAACAAAGAGTGGGTCGAGTACCACATTCGCAAGTGCGACGTGATTCTGCCGCTCGTCGCCATCGCCACGCCGGCCACCTACGTGAAGGCTCCGCTGCGTGTGTTCGAACTCGACTTCGAGGCGAACCTGCCGATCGTGCGCTCGGCCGTGAAGTACGGCAAGCACCTGGTGTTCCCGTCGACCTCCGAGGTCTACGGCATGTGCACCGACGGCGAGTTCGATCCGGAAAACTCGCCGCTGATCTATGGCCCGATCAACAAGCCGCGCTGGATCTACGCGTGTTCGAAGCAGCTCATGGATCGTGTGATCTGGGGCTACGGCATGCAGGAAGGCCTGAATTTCTCGCTGTTCCGCCCGTTCAACTGGATCGGCGCCGGCCTCGACTCGATCTACACGCCGAAGGAAGGTTCGTCGCGCGTAGTCACGCAGTTCCTCGGCCACATTGCTCGCGGCGAGAATATCAGCCTGGTCGACGGCGGCAGCCAGAAACGCGCCTTTACCGACATTGACGACGGTATCGACGCCCTGGTGCGCATCATCGATAACAAGAACAACATTGCCAGCGGCAAGATTTACAACATCGGCAACCCGACGAATAACTTCTCGGTGCGCGAGCTGGCCAACATGATGCTCAAGCTGGCCGCCGAATATCCCGAGTACGCTGACACGGCCAAGAAGGTTCAACTCGTCGAGACCTCGTCGGGCGCCTACTATGGCAACGGCTATCAGGACGTGCAGAATCGCGTGCCGAAGATCGAGAACACCATGCAGGAACTCGGCTGGGCACCGACCACGTCGATGGACGACGCGTTGCGCAAGATTTTCGAAGCGTATCGTGGCCATGTCGCCGAAGCGCGCCGTCTGGTCGAGGCCGAGTAAGGAACAGTCAGGGACATCCGCGACACGGTCGGGCGGCCTGCGTCAGGCCTACCGCCTCGGGGTTACGGGCAGCGCATTGCCGCCCATTGCAGCCCTTCGCATTGCACGCCCGGTGCGCCCTCGGCGCATCGGGCGTTTTTGACTCGGTAGTTTGTTTCGCAGTTCAGGATATCGCTCGAAGTCATTGCGATATCTCACTCAAGGGCGGCTATGGCCAACATTGTCCTGAAGATCGACGTCGACACGCTGCGCGGCACACGCGAAGGCGTGCCCAATCTGCTCGCCGCACTGGCCGAGCACGAGGCGCAAGCGACGTTCCTGTTCAGCCTCGGGCCGGACCACACCGGTTGGGCACTCAAGCGTGTCTTCCGTCCTGGCTTTTTGAAGAAAGTTTCACGCACTTCGGTGGTCGAGCACTACGGCTTCAAAACGCTCATGTACGGCACGTTGCTCCCCGGCCCGGACATCGGGCGGCGTGCGGCCGACGTCATGCGCACTGTGCGAGACGCGGGCCACGAGACCGGCATCCACACGTGGGACCACACGTATTGGCAAGACAACGTGCGCACACGCGACGCCGCCTGGACGCAACATCAGATGTCGCAAGCCCATGCGCGCTTCCTCCAGGTCTTCGGTGCGCCGCCGCGCACGCATGGGGCAGCCGGCTGGCAGATGAATCCGCACGCGTTTCGGCAGATCGACGCCTGGGGCATGAAGTATGCGTCTGACGGACGCGGCATCGCCCCGCACTACCCCATCGTCGATGGCGTGCGTCTACAGCATGTGCAGATGCCGACGACCCTGCCGACGGTCGACGAGTTGCTGGGCATCGACGGTCGTGACCTCGACGGCGTGGCCGAGCATCTGCTTGCCCTGACCCGCGATCCGGCGCAAGATCACGTGTTCACCCTTCACGCAGAACTCGAAGGGCAGAAACTGGCCCCGCTGTTCCGTCAATTGCTGGCTGGATGGCGCCGCCAGGGACACGCCCTGGTGACGATGGGCCAATACTACGAGACGCTCGATCTTGCCTCGCTACCGGCGCATCCCGTCGTGTGGGGCGAAATTCCGGGCCGCTCGGGCGATCTGATTCTCGAGGGCCAGGCCACTGCCTGAACCCGCTTTCGATCCACTTCCCCGTTCCGGCCTTGCAAGGCCACCCAAGGAGACCATAGTGACGGTAGCCATCGACACCCCCGTGCCCGATTTCACCGCACCGGCCACCGGCGGCGATTTTTCGCTCAAGGCGCATCGCGGCCAGAAGGTGGTGATCTATTTTTACCCGAAGGACAATACCCCCGGCTGCACGACGGAAGGCATGAACTTCCGCGACAACTACGATCAGTTTCAGGCAGCCGGGGCGCAAATCGTTGGCGTGTCGCGCGACAGCCTTCGCTCGCATGAAAACTTCCAGCGAAAACTCGAACTGCCCTTCCCGCTGATCTCGGACGGCGACGAAGCAGTTTGCCAATTGTTCGGTGTCATCAAGCTGAAAAAACTGTATGGCAAGGAACATCTGGGGATCGAACGCAGCACGTTCCTGATCGACGAAAAAGGCGTATTGCGCAACGAATGGCGCGGCGTACGTGTGCCCGATCACGTTACCGAAGTGCTGAGCGTCGTGCAGGCGCTCTGATCCGCTGGAGGGCTTGTCAGTGCCGCGGCGCATCGGGCGCCGGGCATCGTCGCCGGCCCCGCGCAAGCGCGCTTCTGTCGCGTGTTGCACGAGGACCGAAGGCGACCGCCAGTGCGGACATTCGGCGCTATACAAGCACGGCAAGAGACGTTATAGTCAGCCGTAATGATGAAGCGCATTGAACCAGACTATTGCAGGCGTTGCCACGGCGGCGCCTTCAGCCAAGCCGCCTCTCCGGTGCGTCCGGGCAGGCGGCTTTTTTGTTGCCGGGACGTGGGGTACCGCAGTCTGTCCCGGCCGAGTCGTGTTGTGTTTTCTTGAACGGGAAATCTATGCCATTGCCATCGGCGCCGACCAAACCGGGCTCGTTGCTCGCCCCGGAACAATTCCCCACTCGCCTCAAACCTTCGCGCACGGAGGCCAAGAAACCGATCCCCTCGTCTGAGCAACTCGCACTGGGCGAGACGTCCGGTGCCACGGGTGCCGGCGCGGCCGAATTGAAGGTCGTGCCTAAACCCTCGGCGGCACCGCAGACGACAGTACAACCGTCGCCTGTCGCACGCTCGCCCCAGTCGCCGCCGGCGGCCGAGTCGAACGGGGCAACACCGTCCCTCAAGGCCGTCAAGCCTACGTCAACGGGCACGGGTTCGAAACGGGCACGTCTGAAGGACCAGGAACCCGCCAAGCTCTTCGTGCTCGACACGAACGTGCTCATGCACGACCCAAGCAGCCTGTTCCGCTTCGAAGAGCACGACGTCTATCTGCCGATGATGACGTTGGAAGAGTTGGACAATCACAAGAAGGGCATGTCGGAAGTGGCGCGCAATGCGCGTCAGGTGAGCCGCACCCTTGACGGGCTGGTCGCCGAGAGCGGCACGAAGTCGATGGTCGAAGGCATCCTCCTCTCGCGGCTTGGCAACAAGGACGCCACGGGGCGCCTGTACTTCCAGACCGACCTGACCGACGTGCCGCCGCTCGACGGGTTGCCGCAAGGCAAGGCCGACAATCAGATTCTCGGCGTCGTGCGGGCATTGCAGGACAAGTTCCGCGATCGCCAGGTCGTGCTGGTGTCGAAGGACATCAACATGCGCGTCAAGGCGCATGCGCTTGGCCTGCCCGCGGAAGACTACTTCAACGACAAGGTGCTCGAGGACAGCGATCTGCTCTACTCGGGCGTGATGCCCCTGCCGACGGACTTCTGGACCAAGCACGGCAAGGGTATGGAGAGCTGGCAGGACAATCGCACCGGCACCACGTTCTATCGCATTACCGGGCCGCTCTGCGCGAGCTTCCTCATCAACCAGTTCGTCTATCTGGAGACGAACAACGGCGAGGCGCCGTTCTACGCGCAGGTTCGCGAGATCAACGGCAAGACGGCGCTGCTGCAAACGCTGCGCGACTATGGACACCACAAGAACAACGTGTGGGGCATCACGGCGCGCAACCGGGAGCAGAACTTCGCGCTGAACCTGCTGATGAATCCCGAAGTGGACTTCATCACGCTGCTCGGTCAGGCCGGTACCGGCAAGACGCTACTGGCGCTGGCCGCTGGTCTGGCGCAAACGCTTGACGAGAAGCGCTACAACGAAATCATCATCACGCGCGCGACCGTGCCCGTCGGTGAAGATATCGGCTTCCTGCCGGGCACCGAGGAAGAGAAGATGCAACCGTGGATGGGCGCGTTCGACGACAACCTCGAAGTGCTGCAAAAGACCGACGATTCCGCCGGCGAATGGGGCCGCGCGGCCACGCAGGAACTGATTCGCTCGCGACTCAAGGTCAAGAGCATGAACTTCATGCGCGGTCGTACGTTCGTGAACAAGTTCGTCATCATCGACGAGGCGCAGAACCTTACGCCGAAGCAGATGAAGACGCTCGTCACGCGTGCCGGCCCGGGGACCAAGCTGATCTGTCTGGGCAACATCGCGCAGATCGATACGCCGTACCTGACCGAAGGCAGCTCGGGCCTCACCTACGTGGTCGATCGATTCAAGGGATGGGGACACAGCGGGCACGTCACGCTGGCGCGCGGCGAACGTTCGCGTCTGGCCGACTACGCGGCGGAAATCCTCTGACGTCTGCCGACCGCGGACGGCGAGCCTCTTCGCTCTACGCGCTTCGCTCCATGCTCAACACGACGGCGCCTTCGGGCGCCGTTTTTTTTGACCGCCGGCGTCGCCAAGGCGGAGCGCACCGACGACAGCGTCATCCGGGAATCCGCTGATTTGTGACGTCGATGCCACAGAACGCCCGTCTTTCGGCGCTTTTACGGTGCATCGACCCGATAAGCGTCGTAAACTCGGCGCATGCGACTGTTCTCTCGCCTCCTCGCTCGCGACGTGACGCATCCGGCTATCCCGCCGAACGCGTGGGGCCGTTGCGTGGGCACGCTGGCGCTGACGTTGCTGGTCGCGGCTTGTTCGTCGGGTCCATCAATCCGACAAGGCGGCAGTGCGAACTATGGCAACCGAACGATGGGGCCGGAGCGCAGCGCGGGTCAGGAGGAGATTACGCTCGAAGCGATGAGCCTCGTTGGCATTCCTTACCGCTACGGCGGCAACACCCCGGATTCCGGTTTCGATTGCAGCGGCCTCGTGCGCTATGTCGTGGCGCGCGCCGCCGGCGTGAACCTGCCCCGCACGACGGCCGACATGAGTGGTGTGGGCACACCGTTGGCGCGCGACGACCTCGCCTCGGGCGATCTTATCTTCTTCAACACGACGGGACGCGCCCACTCGCACGTAGGCATCTACGTGGGTCAGGGGCAGTTCGTACACGCGCCGAACACCGGCGGCACAGTGCGCCTGGAGAGTCTCTTCATTCCATATTGGGCACGCCGGATCGATGGTGTTCGACGCGTCGCAGCGAACAAGGCACCCGCAGGTAATACGACTTACGTGAATCGGTCGGCGCCGGCCTCGCTCGCTCAGTCGCCCGCCGCGGCAACGCCACCGAGCGAGCCTGTGAACCCATCGAATACCGCACCGAACCACCCGCTTACCGGGGCGACTCCGTCTCCGATGGTAGCGCCGCAGGTCTTGGTGCCGAGTCGCACAGCCAACCTTGCCGCCCCAGCCCCGCAGGACGACGATCCCATCGCTCGCTTCGCCAACAGCTCGATGTAATCACTTCCGGCAGACGAGCATCGGTTGAGCGTGAATTGAAGGATCAGCGCAGGTGGGCAAGCAGCGTCGCCGCGCCGCCGACATTGATCGCGACGCCCACCAGTGTGGTGACCGGACGGCGATGCAAGCAACGATGGATCAATGCAGTCATGTTAGCCTCCCACGGGAATCGATTAAACACTATGACGGAATAGTAATTGATCGCTATTGGCTATAGAAATTGATTCTCTCGATGGCCTCGATGCGGCCTGCCAATGGCGCCATGCCGCCCGCGGGGGGCTAAAGCAGGACACAAAAAAAGCGGCCGAAGCCGCTTTTTTTGTTGCCCTGGCGGGTCACACCGTCATGAGACGGCAGCCCGCCGAACCGACATCACAGAATCTGCTTGCCGACCCACCACGCGATCGCGGCGATGAACGCCGAGGCCGGGATCGTCAGCACCCATGCCCAGACGATGTTGCCTGCCACCCCCCAGCGCACCGCAGAGAGCTTGCGCGTGGCGCCAACGCCCACGATGGCGCCGGTGATGGTGTGCGTGGTCGAGACCGGCACGCCGAGCCACGACGCGAAGAACAGCGTAAACGCCCCGCCGGTTTCGGCACAGAAGCCACCGACCGGCTTGAGCTTGGTGATCTTCTGCCCCATCGTGCGCACGATGCGCCAGCCACCGAACATGGTGCCCAGACCGATCGCCAGATAGCAGCCCACGATCACCCACAGCGGCGGTTCCGCAGCCTCCTGCGGCCACATGCCCGCGGCGATCAGCAACATCCAGATGATACCGATGGTCTTCTGGGCATCGTTACCGCCGTGTCCCAGGCTGTACATACCGGCCGAAATCAGCTGCAGGCGGCGGAACCAGCGGTCGACGCGCGCGGGTGGCGTTCGGAAGAACAACCAGGACACCAGCAGCATGAAGAACGAACCGAGCACGAAACCGAGCAGCGGCGAGATGAAAATGAACGCGACCGTTTGCAGCAGTCCACTCGTGACAAGCGAACCCGTGCCGGCCTTGGCCACCGCAGCGCCGACCAATCCACCGATCAGCGCGTGCGACGAACTCGACGGAATGCCGTAGTACCAAGTAATCACGTTCCACGCGATCGCCCCGACGAGGGCGCCGAAGATCACGTAGTGATCCACGATTTCGGGATGAACCGTCCCCTTGCCCACCGTCGCCGCGACTTTCAGATGAAAGACGAACAGCGCGATCACGTTGAACATGGCGGCAAAAGCCACCGCCTGATGCGGCTTGAGCACGCCCGTCGAGACCACCGTGGCGATCGAGTTGGCGGCGTCGTGGAAGCCATTCATGAAGTCGAACAGGAGCGCAAGTGCGACCAACAGTCCGATCAGCCAAAGGCTGATGTGCAGCGTTGCCATCGAAAGTCTCCGCTCAGGCGTTTTCCAGCACAATGCCTTCGATGATGTTGGCAACGTCCTCGCACTTATCGGTCACCGATTCGAGCAATTCGGACACGGCCTTTTGCTTGATCAGCTCCTTCACGTCGGATTCTTCGCGAAACAGCTTCGAGAGCGACGCACGCAACAGGCGGTCGGCGTCCGATTCGAGCCCGTCGATTTCCTCGCAGAGCTTCAGGATCTCGCGCGCGCGATCCATGTCATTGAGCAGCGCCACGGTGCTTTGCACCCGTTCGCAACACTTCACACAAATCTCGCCCAGCGTGCGCGCCTCGGACGGCACGCTCTTGACGTCGTACATCCACACGGCTGTCGCCACGTCCTCCATCAGATCCAGGATGTCGTCCATCGTGCTGATCAACTTGTGGATTTCATCGCGATCGAACGGCGTGATGAACGTCTTGTGCATCAGGTCGATGGTCTCGTGCGTGATGCGATCCGCTTTCTTCTCGTTGTTCTGCACGGCAACGGTGCGTGCCTCGGCATTGGGCAGATCGTTGAGCATGGCAGACAGCTCGCGGCTGCCGGCAACCATACACGCCGCGTGCTGGTTGAACAGCTCAAAGAACTTGCCCTCGGTGGGCATGAAGCGACCGAACATTATTGGAAAACTCCGGATATTAATAGGGGACGGGTCGACACAAAAACGTCACATTCTACCTCGTTGCGGGCGCGCGTTACCGCACGCCCTTACGAATGGGCGGAAATCAATGCGTCAATATTGGGGACCGGCCAGATTGTCGAACTTGGTATACGCACCGATGAACGCCAGACGCACCTGACCGATAGGACCATTACGCTGTTTTGCGATGATGATCTCGGCAGTGCCCTTGTCGGGCGTATCGGGGTTGTACACTTCGTCGCGATAGATGAACAGGATGATGTCGGCATCCTGTTCGATAGCACCCGATTCACGCAAGTCCGACATGACCGGACGCTTGTTCGGGCGTTGTTCAAGACTGCGGTTGAGCTGTGAGAGCGCGATCACCGGCACGTTCAGCTCCTTGGCGAGCCCCTTGAGCGAACGCGAAATCTCGGAGATTTCGGTCGCGCGGTTCTCGCCGTTGCCCGAACCGCTCATGAGCTGGAGGTAATCGATGATGATCAGCCCCAGCTTGCCGCACTGACGTGCCAGACGCCGTGCGCGCGCGCGCAACTCCATCGGATTGAGCGCAGGCGTCTCGTCGACGAAAAGCTGCGTCTCGTTCATCTTCTGCATGGCGTGCGTGAGCTTCGGCCAGTCTTCGTCGAC
Source organism: Pandoraea sp. XJJ-1 (assembly GCF_026802345.1). NCBI lineage: Bacteria > Pseudomonadati > Pseudomonadota > Betaproteobacteria > Burkholderiales > Burkholderiaceae > Pandoraea > Pandoraea sp. XJJ-1. The sequence continues at coordinate 2,156,743 of NZ_CP113827.1, read as the reverse complement.
CAGCTTGCCGGTGCGAAGACGATGCTGATCGAGACGCCCCACCGACCCCAGCATACGCATGGCCAGCTGCGTGCCCGGCATTTCCATCGAGAACACGGCGACCGGCAGCCCCTCTTCCACGGCGATATGCTCGCCGATGTTCATCGAGAAGGTTGTCTTACCCATCGAAGGACGGCCCGCCACGATGATCAGATCGCCGCCGTTGAAACCCGACGTCATGCGATCCAGGTCGACGAAGCCCGTCGGAATACCGGTGATGTCGCTCCCGCCTTCGCGGTGGTACAACTCGTCGATGCGCTCGACCACCTGCGTGAGCAGCGGCTGCAGTTCAAGGAAGCCGTTCGTGCTGCGCGAGCCTTCTTCCGCGATGGCAAACACCTTCGCTTCCGCCTCGTCGAGCATCTGACGCACTTCCCTGCCCTGCGGATTGAAAGCATCTGACGCAATTTCGTCGGCGACTGTCACGAGCTTGCGCAACACCGCACGGTCGCGCACGATTTCCGCGTAACGACGAATGTTCGCGGCACTCGGCGTATTCTGCGCCAGGGCGTTCAGGTAGGCGAGCCCGCCCACGTCCTCGGCTTTGCCGGCTGAGGTGAGCGATTCGAAAACGGTGATCACGTCGGCAGGACGGTCGCTGGCGATCAGCCGACCGATGTGCTGATAGATCAGCCGGTGGTCGTAGCGGTAAAAGTCCGATTCGGCCAGAAAGTCGCCGATTCGATCCCACGCCCCGTTGTCGAGCAGCAGCCCACCGAGCACGGATTGCTCCGCCTCGATAGAGTGCGGCGGCACTTTGAGGGAATCGAGTTGGGGATCGGGAGCGTTCATGCCGGGCATTATACCGCCCCCGCGCTCACGATCCGATCCGGCGAAATCGCGCTTGCGCGGCGATTTTTCCGAACGTGTTTTGTTCAGCAGTTTCCCGGGAGGCAACATAAGGCAGCGCTATCGAACGTGAGGAACGTGGAAGGGAGTGCGCAACCGGGACGCGGTCGGCATAGACCTGCGCATGCGCGGCCATCGGAAAGCCCGGCAACCGACACCACAGAGGGGACAGACATAAAAAAACGGAAGCCGGCGGACCGACTTCCGTTTTTTGTTCGCGTCGGGAAGCTGACGCGGATACGGCTTACGCGTGCTCGCCCAGCACCGACACGTTCACGTCGACGACGACGTCCGTGTGCAGCGACACTTGGACCGGGAAGTCACCCACGGTCTTGAGCGGGCCATTCGGCAGGCGCACTTGCATCTTTTCAACCTTGAAACCTTGGGTGCCCAGGGCTTCGGCGATATCGAAGTTGGTGACCGAACCGAACAGACGACCGTCAACGCCGGCCTTCTGCGAGATTTGCACGGTCAGGCCCGACAGCTTTTCGCCTTCGGCTTGTGCGGCAGCCAGCTTCTCGGTGGCAGCCTTTTCCAGGTCGGCACGGCGAACTTCGAACTCGGCGATCGCGTCCTTGGTGGCGCGACGCGCCTTCTTGGTCGGGATCAGGAAGTTACGTGCGAAACCATCCTTGACCTTCACGATGTCGCCCAGGTTACCCAGGTTGACGACTTTTTCCAGCAGAATCACTTGCATTATCTATTCTCCTTCGTCGACTGGCGATTAAGCACCGTGCAGATCGGTGTACGGCATCAGCGCGAGGAAACGCGCGCGCTTGATGGCCGTGTCGAGCTGGCGCTGGTAGTGCGCCTTGGTGCCCGTCAGGCGAGCCGGGGTGATCTTGCCGTTGTCGCCGATGAAGTCCTTCAGCGTCTCGATATCCTTGTAATCGATCTGGTCAACACCAGCGACGGTGAAGCGGCAGAACTTCTTGCGCTTGAACAGCGGGTTTTGCTGTTGGCGGCGGCGATCAAACTTCTTGTTTTTACCGTTAGGACGCGGCATGTTCAACAATCCTTTTCAAATACTTGCAATGCTGTGATGTGAAACACCAGGGTGCGGCTATTGCGATGCTTCTTGGCCAGAAACCCTGCCCACTGGGCCGGTTTCTCCAGTCCCAACGCCATGACTTTGGCACTGAGGGGACCGATCGCAACGGCTGGCATCGAGAACTCGACTTGCCGGGCCACGCCCGACTCTTCGACGGTTCCCGCATAGGCCAGCGTGACCTCGATCACGGGAAGCCCGGCTGGGGTATAGCGCAGCGTGCCGATTTCGACGATGCTGGCTTCAAGCCGTAAGCGATTCACGCGGTCGACGTTTCCGTGGATTCCCTGATGCGTTCCGGTGCGCTAATTACGATGCGGCAGCTTCGGTCGCGGGCGTGGCGGCAGCCTTCTTGGCTTCTTCGCGGGCCACTTCCTTCATCATCGGCGACGGTGCGGTCTCGGCCTTCTTCATGCGAACCACGAGGTGGCGCAGCACGGCGTCGTTGAACTTGAATGCGTGTTCCAGCTCGTCCAGGGTTTCCTGGTCGCATTCGATGTTCATGCAGACGTAGTGAGCCTTGGCCAGCTTCTCGATCATGTACGCCAGTTGACGACGGCCCCAGTCTTCGATGCGATGGATCTGACCGGCCTTGGCCGTCACCATGCTCTTGTAGCGCTCGATCATCGCAGGCACTTGCTCGCTCTGATCGGGGTGAACGATAAATACGATTTCATAATGACGCATATATAAGCTCCTTATGGACAAAGCCGCCCGGGCGTCAAAACCAGTGCAGCAAGGTTGCAGAACCCGCGATTCTAGCGGATTTCACGTCGATCATCAACTGCCGTCTCATCAGGACCGGTCAAGTGTTTTCCAGCCAATAGTTCGGACGGGCATAGATTTGCCGCAGTTGCTCGATGAACAGGCGCACCCGCGCGGGCTGGAAGCGCTGTTGGGGGTACACGGCGAGGATGTCGTAGTCAGGTAACGCGTACTCGTCGAGCACGGTCTCCAGTTCGCCGGAGAGCAGTTCGCGCTGGATTTCCCACGTCGAGCGCCAGCCCAGCCCGATGCCCTCCAGTGACCAGCGGTGCAGCAACTCGCCGTCGTTGCAGTCCAGACTGCCCGCCACGCGAATCGTCACGAGCTTGCCCTGGCGCTTGAAGTACCAACCGCGCTGCTGGCCGCCTTGCAGGTTGAACGCGAGGCAGTTGTGCCTGGCCAGGTCTTCGAGCGTCTTCGGACGACCGTAGCGGGCGAAATATGCCGGGGTGCCGCACACCACGCGCCGGTTCTGGGCGAGTTTGACAGCCACGAAATTCGGATCGACCGAGCCGCCGATGCGAATGCCCATGTCGTACCCCTCGCGCACGAGGTCGACCACGCGGTCGGTCAGGTTGAACGAAATCTGCACCTCGGGGTGCAGGCGCAGGAACGCCGGCGCATGCGGCGCGACGTGCTTGCGCCCGAACGCCGCCGGCGCCGACACGATCAGGTGCCCCGAAACGGCATGACGCCCCGCGCTGATTTCGTTCTCGGCCATCTCCCAGTCGCCGAGCAACTGTTTGCACCGCTCTAGGAACGCGCCGCCCTCTTCCGACAACGCAAGCCGTCGTGTCGAGCGGTACATCAGCTTGATGCCCAGACGCTTTTCGAGCGCGTCGATGCGCCTTCCGAGGATCACCGGCGAGACCCCTTCCTTTAAGGCCGCGGCGGCCAGACTGCCCGCTTCGGCCACCTGCACGAAGGTTTCGATCTGTTTGAATCGGTCCATGCCCCCTCCATTCGATACTTTTTGTTCTTAAAAAAACGATCTTTTGTGATCTTATCAAACAAATCGTACCGGCTTAAAGTGGCTTCCAACACATTGACTCATTACCCATTGGAGACGTCACATGGCCAAGATGACCGCCGTAGAGGCCGCAATTCGAGTGCTCGAGAAAGAAGGTGTCACCACCGCATTCGGTGTGCCCGGTGCTGCCATCAACCCGTTCTATTCGGCAATGCGCAAGGCCGGCAGCGTGGAGCACGTGCTCGCACGCCACGTCGAGGGCGCGTCCCACATGGCCGAAGGTTACACCCGCGCCGAAGCCGGCAATATCGGCCTGTGCATCGGCACCTCGGGGCCTGCGGGCACCGACATGATTACCGGCCTGTACTCCGCCTGGGCCGATTCGATTCCCATCCTCTGCATCACGGGTCAGGCGCCGCGCGCCCGTCTGTACAAGGAAGATTTCCAGGCTGTCGACATCGAGACGATCGCCAAGCCGGTCACCAAGTGGGCCGTGACGGTGCGCGAGCCCGCGCTCGTGCCGCGCGTGTTCCAGCAGGCATTCCACCTGATGCGCTCGGGCCGTCCGGGTCCGGTGCTCATCGATCTGCCGTTCGACGTGCAGGTTGCCGAGATCGAATTCGATCCGGACACCTACGAACCGCTGCCGGTGTACAAGCCCGCGGCCACGCGCGCCCAGATCGAGAAGGCCATTCAGATGCTGGTCGCATCGGAGCGCCCGCTTATCGTCTCGGGCGGTGGTGTGATCAATGCCGACGCCGCCGACCTGCTCGTCGAGTTCGCCGAGACCGTGAACGTGCCGGTCGTGCCCACGCTCATGGGCTGGGGCACCATTGCCGACGACCATCCGCTCATGGCCGGCATGGTCGGACTGCAGACCTCGCATCGCTTCGGCAATGCGACGATGCTCGCGTCGGACTTCGTGATGGGCATCGGCAACCGCTGGGCCAATCGCCACACGGGCAGCGTCGACGTATTCACCAAGGGCCGCAAGTTCGTGCACGTCGACATCGAGCCGACGCAAATCGGCCGCGTGTTCGGTCCGGACTACGGCATCGTCTCCGACGCCAAGGCCGCGCTCACGCTGTTCGTGGAAGTTGCCAAGGAACTGAAGGCCGCCGGCCGTCTGCCGGATCGTGCGCAATGGGTGGCCGATTGCCAGAAGCGCAAGCGCACCATGCTGCGCCGCACGGACTTCGATCAGGTGCCGATCAAGCCGCAGCGCGTGTATCAGGAAATGAACGCATTCTTCGGTCGCGATGTGCGCTATGTCTCGACCATCGGTCTGTCGCAGATCGCCGCCGCGCAGTTCCTGCACGTGAACAAGCCACGCCACTGGATCAACTGCGGCCAGGCAGGCCCGCTGGGCTGGACGGTGCCGGCCGCCATCGGGGCGAAGGTTGCCTCGCCGTCGTCGGACGTGGTGGCGATCTCGGGCGACTATGACTTCCAGTTCATGATCGAAGAACTGGCCGTGGCCGCGCAGTTCAAGGTGCCGTACATCCACGTGGTCGTGAACAACTCGTACCTGGGCCTGATCCGTCAGGCGCAGCGCAACTTCGACATGGACTACTGCGTGCAGCTCGCGTTCGAGAACGTGAACTCGCCGGAAGTCAACGGTTACGGCGTCGATCACGTGAAGGTGGCCGAAGGCCTCGGCGTGAAGGCGATCCGTGTGTTCCAGCCGAACGACATCCAGCCGGCGTTCGCCCAGGCCCGCAAGCTGATGGCCGAGTTCTCCGTGCCGGTGATCGTGGAAGTGATTCTCGAGCGTGTGACCAACATTGCGATGGGCACCGAGATCAACAACGTCAACGAGTTCGAAGACATCATCGACGTGGTGGAAGAAGACAACGCAGTGTCGGCGTAAGTCAACGCTGTAAAACGGTTTGCGGGGCGCGTGCGTCCCCTGCGCTCTCGGCTAGACCCCTTGAACGAAAAAAGCAGGCGCCCCGCAACCTTGCAACACCCTGGCATCGAAATCGTCGAAACCACCCCCTAAAAGAGAGAAAGAGGAGTCAGCGCAATGCCGAAATTTGCCGCCAATCTGACCATGCTGTTCAACGAGGTGCCGTTCCTCGACCGCTTCAAGGCGGCCGCCGCAGCGGGCTTTCGCGGCGTGGAGTTCCTGTTCCCGTACGCGTTTCATCGCGACCAGATCGCTGACAAGCTGAACCAGTACCAGCTCGATCTCGTGCTGCACAACCTGCCCGCTGGCAACTGGGATGCGGGCGAGCGCGGCATCGCGATCTTCCCCGAGCGCGTGGCCGAATTCCGCGACGGCGTGGGCGAAGCCATCACCTACGCCAAGGCGCTGGGTGTGAAGCAACTGAACTGCCTCGTGGGCAAGCAAGGCGCGGACCTGTCGACGCAAGTCGCGCAAGACACGCTCGTGGGTAACCTGCGCTTCGCCGCCGATGCCCTCAAGGCCGAAGGCATCCGACTGCTGGTCGAGCCGATCAACACGTACGACATTCCCGGCTTCTTCGTGAACCGCACGAAGCAGGCGTTGGAGATCTTCGACGCCGTGGGTTCGGACAACCTGTTCCTGCAGTACGACATCTATCACATGCAGCGCATGGAAGGCGAACTCGCCAAGACCATCGAGACGAATCTGGCGCGCATCGCTCACGTGCAACTGGCGGACAACCCGGGCCGCAACGAGCCGGGCACGGGCGAGATCAACTACGCCTACCTGTTCGCGTTCCTCGACCGCATTGGCTACCAAGGATGGATCGGTTGCGAGTACAAACCGGCCACCACCACGACCGAGGGCCTCGGCTGGTTCAAGGCAGCGGGGCTGCGCGAAGCGGCGTAATTCCTACGCGCCCCCATACCCACCGCGCGACACCTCCCCCGGTGGCACGCGGAAGAAACGAAGGCGTATCCGCCCGAGGCGGTGCGCCGGCTGACCGGGTTTCGACGAGGAAGGGCCCCGCCGGCCGCATGCAGGGGGCATGCGGCCGGAGCACGGGGGCGCCGCGATAAGGCGTCACCGCCCCGCTCGTCTGAGCGTCAGCGACACCACATCACACTTTGGCAACAAGGAGTTACGAAATGGCACAACTCGGTTTCATTGGTCTGGGCATCATGGGCGCGCCGATGGCGAAGCATCTGCAAAATGCCGGTCACAAGCTGTTCCTGTATGAGCGCCGCACGCCCCCGCAAGACCTGATCGACGGTCAGGCCACGGTTTGCACGTCGGCCAAGGAAGTCGCCAAACGCGCCGACATCGTCTTCGTGATGGTGCCGGATACCCCTGATGTGGGTGCCGTCCTGTTCGGTCAGGACGGTCTGGCCGAAGGCCTGTCGGCAGGCAAGATCGTCGTGGACATGAGCTCCATCTCGCCGATCGAAACGAAGGAATACGCCAAGAAGGTCAAGGCGCTGGGCTGCGAATACCTCGACGCCCCGGTCTCGGGCGGTGAAGTCGGCGCAAAAGGCGCCACGCTGTCGATCATGGTCGGCGGCTCGCAAGCGGCGTTCGACGATGTGAAGCCGTTCTTCGAATTGATGGGCAAGAACATCACGCTCGTGGGCGAGAGCGGTGCCGGCCAGACCTGCAAGGTCGCCAACCAGATCGTGGTCGCGCTGACGATCGAAGCCGTAGGTGAGGCTTTGCTGTTCGCGTCGAAGGCCGGTGCCGATCCCGCGAAGGTGCGTGAGGCGCTGATGGGCGGCTTCGCATCGTCGCGCATTCTCGAAGTGCACGGCGAGCGCATGGTCAAGCGCAACTTCGAACCGGGCTTCCGCATTGCCCTGCACCAGAAGGATCTGAATCTGGCGCTGCAGAGCGCCAAGGCCCTCGGCGTGTCGCTGCCGAACACGGCCACGTGCCAGGAGCTGTTCAACGCGTGTGCCGCAAACGGCGGCGCCGCGTGGGATCACTCGGGCATGGTGCGCGCGCTGGAAATGCTGGCTAACCATACCGTGGCGTAAAGCATTGACCGCGTAGGGAGCGTCAGGCCATCAGGGAGATGCGGTGGATGACGACGGGCGCCGGGCCGCAAGGTTCGGCGCCTTTTCGTTGAGGGTCGCTTTTTTATGCGCCGGCGCTTGGCTGGTTCAATACTCGTCAAACAAGCTCTGCATGCGCTCGCGCGGCACGCCCGCCTGCAACGCGAGCATCAGCAAGACACGCGCCTTGAACGGATGCAGGTTGCCTGCGCTCACGAAGCCATACTGATCGTCGGGTGCCGCGCCGTTGTGCATGACATGTCCGCTGCCCACCCGCGCGGCGCGCACGACCGTCACACCGCGCTGCACCGCTTCGGCCAGCGCCTGTTGCAGCAATGAATGCAGCGAGCCGTTGCCCGTGCCCGCCACCACGATGCCCTGCACGCCGGCTTCCACCAGGGCGTCGACGGCGATCCGCGACACCCCCGCATAACTCGAGACCACCTCGACAGCCGGCAACTCGCCCGACAGCCCGACGAACTCGCTTTCGACGGTGTGGTACTGCAACGCCGCACGTTGATACGCCACGCGCTCGTCCTGCACCCAGCCAAGCACGCCGATCTCCGGCGAGTGAAACGCATCGACCTTGTAGGTACTCGTCTTGATGACGTCGCGCGCGCAATGAATCTGGTTGTTGATGGCGACCATCACGCCGCGCCCGGCCGAAATCGGGTCGGTGGCCACGCGCACGGCGTTGAGCAGGTTGAGCGGGCCGTCAGCCGAGAGCGCCGTCGCGGGCCGCATCGCCGCGGTCAGCACCACCGGCTTGCGACTGTTGACCGTCAGATGCAGGTAGTACGCCGTTTCTTCAAGCGTATCGGTGCCATGGGTAATCACCGCCCCGGCCACATCGGGCTGCGAGAGCAACGCATTCACGCGCGCGGCCAGCTTCTGCCAAAGCGCCACGCTCATGTCCTTGCTATCGATCTGCGCGACCTGCTCCGCGTGGATATGCGCAACGCTGCCCAGCGCCGGAACCGCCGCGAGCAAGTCCTGGACACCGAGCGCCCCGGCTTGATAAGCGGCGGTACGCGTGGCGTCGGACGCGCTGCCCGCGATCGTGCCACCCGTGGCGAGCAACGCAATGCGCGGCAGATCGCCCGATGACACCGTGTAGTGGGGAATCGGGTTGAATGAGGTCGAAGTCATGGCAGTAATTGTATCCAATACTGCCCGGCTTCCCAATCGCTGAAAATATGGAACCCGCCGCGTTGAACGGGATCGCGGCCGGGTCACGGCCGACGGGCAGCGGCGCGCCCGACAACGCGGGACGACATCAGGCAACGCCCGGCGCCGCTTGAGCAGGCCGCCCATGCGGCCCGGCGCGACGACGCATCAGGCCGCAAATTCAAGCGCTTCGCGCAGTTGCGTCGAGATGTCCTGCTCCTTGAGCGCCGGGGCGAGCATTTCGATGAAGCGGTAAGCATACGAGCGCAGAAACGCCCCGCGGCGAACGCCGATGCGCGTCGTGCTCGGCTCGAACGCGTTGTCGAGTTCCAGCACCACCAGATCCTGGTCCTTGCGCGGATCGACAGCCATCGCCGCCACGATCCCCACCCCCAATCCCAGCTCGACGTATGTCTTGATCACGTCCGTATCGAGCGCGGTGAGCACGATGTCCGGCACCAGACCCTGGTCCGAGAACGCCTTGTCCACGTGCGAGCGCCCCGTGAAGTCGCCGTCATAGGTGATGATTGGATAGTCGGCGATCTCCGCCAGCGTGACGCCCGCTCGCCCGACGAGCGGATGATCCTTCGGCACGACGGCGACGTGATGCCACGAATAGCACGGGAACGTGACGATATCGGGAAAGCGATCGAGCGCCTCGGTCGTGATGCCGATGTCGGCCTCGCCGTCGATCACCATCTGTGCAATCTGACGCGGGCTGCCCTGCCTCAACGCCAGTTGCACCTTTGGGAACACGCTCGTGAATTGCTTGATGACCTGCGGCAGCGCATAGCGCGCCTGCGTGTGGGTCGTCGCCAGCACGAGATGGCCGCTGTCCTGATCCGCGAACTGACGCGCCACACGGCGCAAGTTCTCGGCGTCGAGCAACATGCGCTCGATCAGTTGCAGCACGGCCTTGCCTGGCTCGGTCAGCCCCGTGAGCCGCTTGCCGCGACGCACGAAAACATCCACGCCCAGTTCGTCTTCGAGATCCTTGATCTGCTTGCTCACGCCCGACTGCGACGTGTACAGCGCACTGGCGGCTTCCGTCAGGTTGAGATTCTGCCGAACGGCTTCGCGCACGTAGCGCAATTGCTGAAAATTCATGAGGGGACTCCACCCTGTGGCTTGCCGGTTCATGACGTCTTGTTCATGACGTCTTGTTCGTAAGGTCCTGTACGTGACGTCGTGTTTGCTACGTCGTGTTTGCTACGTCGTGTTTGCTACGTCGTATTTGCTACGTCGTATTTGCTAGGCCTTGTTCGCTACGTCTTGTCCGGTCGTTGGTTAGATCGTCTGTCAGGTCGTTAGGCGTGGCGCCCCCAGGTCGCGTGGACTAGCGCCGTCGTTTTGTCGTGCGGCTCACGCCGGCGCGGCAAACACCCGCAACTGACGCGGCACCGCCCGCATCGGCGCACCACTTTGCGCGCCGAGCGCCTGCCAGCCAGCGCGAGTCAGTTCCGCTTCCCACACCGCCCCTCCCGGCGCGGCAAGTTCCACGCGCACGGTGCCGCCCAGCGGAATGGCGCGGCGCACGGCCACGTCGATCCCCGGCCCACCGTCGTGCGCCGGCAGCAGCGCAAGATCGTGCGGACGCACATACGCCATCACGCGACCGTCCGGCGGCGCAGCGGGCAAATCGTCCTTGTGCACCGTCACGCGAAACGCGCCGGCACCGGCACCGACATCGGCAATGAAGTCGTGCGTGCGCAACTCGCCCGGCAGCCGGTTCACGGCGCCGAGAAACTCATAGACGAACGGGCTGCGCGGCGTGTCGTACACGTCCTGTGGCGCGCCGATCTGTTCGACGCTGCCGCGATTCATCAGCACTATACGGTCGGCCACTTCGAGCGCCTCTTCCTGGTCGTGCGTGACGAAGACCGTGGTGATGTGCAGCTCGTCGTGCAGACGGCGAAGCCAGCTACGCAATTCCTTGCGCACCTTGGCATCGAGCGCCCCGAACGGTTCGTCGAGCAGCAGCACCTTCGGCTCGACGGCCAGTGCACGCGCCAACGCAATGCGCTGACGCTGACCGCCCGAGAGTTCCGCCGGATAGTGATCGGCCAGCCAGTCGAGTTGCACCAGGCCAAGCAGTTCATGCACCTTGGCGCGGATCTGCGCGTCCGTGAGCCGCTCGCGGCGCGACTTCACGCGCAGCCCGAACGCCACATTCTCGAACACGGTCATGTGACGGAAGAGCGCATAGTGCTGAAACACGAAGCCGACCTGACGCTCGCGCGTGCCGACCGTCGCCACGTCCTCGCCGTTGAGCACGACGCGACCGGCGTCGGCGAACTCCAGGCCCGCGACGATACGCAGCAGTGTGGTCTTGCCGCAGCCGGACGGCCCCAGCAGCGCGACCAGTTCGCCTGTCGGGAATTCCAGCGTGACGTCATCGAGCGCCGCAAAATCGCCGAAGCGTTTTGACACCCGTTGTACCTGAATGCTCATGGTCTTGCTCCTCGAATCAATATCGGCTCAGGCCGGCACGACGTCTTCGCGACGCGCTGCCTTGTCCTGCGCCAGCTTGCGCTCAGCCCACAGCTTCAGCGCCAGCGTGGCGAGCGCGAGCATCGCGAGAATCGACGCCGCCGCGAACGCGCCCACCGTGTGGTAGTCGTTGTATTCAATTTCCACGTGCAGCGGCAGCGTGTTCGTCTCGCCGCGAATATGGCCGGAGACGACCGACACGGCACCGAACTCACCCATCGCCCGGGCATTGCAAAGGATCACGCCATACAGCAGGCCCCATTTGATTTTCGGCAGCGTCACGCGCGTGAATATCTGCCACCCGCTGGCCCCCAGCACGCGCGCCGCCTCCTCCTCTTCGCTGCCCTGCGCCTGCATGAGCGGGATCAATTCGCGCGCGACGAATGGGAACGTGACGAACACCGTCGCGAGTATCAGTCCAGGCAGCGCGAACACGACCTTCAGGTTGTGCGCGTCGAGAAAGTCCCACAGCGGCCCCTGACGACCGAAGATCAGCAGGAACGTGATGCCCGCGATCACCGGCGAGACCGAGAACGGCAAGTCGATGAGCGTCGTCAACACGCTCTTGCCCTTGAAGTCGAAACGCGCAATCGCCCACGACGCCGCCACACCGAACACCAGGTTCAGCGGCACGGCAATGACGGCGACCAGCAGCGTGAGACGAAGCGCTGACAGCGCGTCGTCGTTCGTCAACCCGTCCCAATACGCGGGGAAGCCTTTGCCCAGCGCGGTGACGAAGACCGACGCGAGCGGCAAGAGCAGAAACAAAGCGAAGAACAACAGCGCCACGGCAATGAGTGCGCCCTTGACGAACGCCGGCTCGTCGGTCGGATTGACCTGGCGGGCCTGGATCGGTTGCAGCAAGGCGCGCGACAGCGCAAGTGAATCGGACATGAGCGAGACGTTCTCTTGAATCAAGCGCCACTGGCGCGTCGGCCCGCATGGCGGCGTTGCAGCCACCATTGCAGGGTATTGATCAGCAGCAGCAACACGAATGAGATCACCAGCATCACCACAGCCAGTGCCGCGGCGCCCGCATAGTCGTACTGCTCGAGCTTGGTGACGATCAGCAGTGACGAGATTTCCGAGACCATCGGAATGTTGCCGGCAATGAAGATGACCGAGCCGTACTCCCCCACCGCGCGCGCAAACGCCAGCGCAAAACCGGTCAGTAGCGCAGGCAGCACCGCGGGGAGAATGACGTGACGCAGTGTCTGCCAACGTGTTGCGCCCAGACACGCGGCGGCCTCTTCCTGTTCGCATTCAAATTCCTCGAGCACCGGCTGGAGCGTGCGCACAACGAACGGCAATCCGATAAATGTCAGCGCCACGAAGATGCCCAACGGCGTAAACGCGATCTTGAGATCGAGCAGCGCGAACCAGCGTCCGATCCAGCCGTTCGGCGCGTAGATCGAGGCCAGCACGATCCCCGCGACCGACGTCGGCAAGGCAAATGGCAGGTCGATCAGCGCATCGACGAAACGCTTGCCGGGGAATGAGTAGCGCACGAGCACCCACGCCAGCACGACACCGAACACGGCGTTGAGCATGGCCGCCGCGAGCGACAGGCCGAACGTGAGGCGGTATGAGGCCAACACGCGCGGCGAACTCACGGCGGCGATAAAGCTCGCCCAATCGAGCGAGCTGGCCTTGATGAAAACCATCAGCAGCGGCACCAACACCACGAGGCTCAGATAGCCGACCGTGTAGCCCATCGTCAGGCCAAATCCTGGCAAAGCACTCGGCTTGCGCCAGAGCGGAAACAGTACGGTACTCACGCTTGCATCCCTTTGTCTTCTCGGGCCCTGGGGGTCACTTCTTCGTGTAGATCTGGTCGAAGATGCCACCGTCGGCAAAATGCTTGGCCTGCGTTTTCGTCCACCCGCCCAGATCGGCGTCGACCGTGTAGAGCTTGAGCTTCGGATACTGCGAGGCATACTTCCTGGCGATGTCCGGCGAGCGTGGACGATAGAAGTGCTTCGCGGCGATCTCCTGCCCTTGCGGCGAATACAGCCATTGCAGATAGGCTTCAGCGGCTTTGCGAGTTCCGTGCCTGTCGACGTTCTTGTCGACCACGGCGACCGGCGGCTCCGTGAGAATCGACGACGACGGCACGACGATGTCGAACTTGTCCGGACCGAGATCCTTCACCGAGAGCAGCGCCTCGTTTTCCCAGGCGATCAGCACGTCGCCGATGCCGCGCTCGACGAAGGTCGTGGTGGCGCCTCGCGCGCCGGAATCGAGTACCCCCACGTTGCGGTAGAGCGCCGCGACAAAGGCCTGGGCGGTCTGCTCGTTGCCGCCTGGCTGCTTTAGCGCGTAAAGCCATGCAGCGAGGTAATTCCAGCGGGCGCCGGCCGACGTCTTCGGGTTCGGCGTGACCACGCTGATGCCCGGCCTGGTGAGGTCGTTCCAGTCCTTGATGTGTTTGGGGTTGCCCTTGCGCACGAGCAACACGATGGTCGACGTGTATGGCGTGGCGTTATCGGGCAGACGCTTCTGCCAATCTTTGTTCACGAGTCCGGCCTGCGCCAGTTCGTCGATGTCGGCGGAGATGCCGAGCGTCACGACGTCGGCCGGTGCGCCGTCGAGTACCGTACGGGCCTGCTTGCCCGAGCCGCCATGCGAGGCCTTGAGCGTCACCGTGTCGCCCGTGGTCTGCCTGTAGTGCGCCTCGAATGCCTTGTTGTAGTCGGCATATAGCTCACGCGTCGGGTCATACGACACGTTGAGCAGGGAAAAACTCGCGGCGCGCGCCTGAAGCGACAGCCCGGCAGTCAGTGCCAGCCCTCCCAGTGCGATCGCCAGCGCCCTGGCTTTTCCCCCCCGTATCACTTGGCCCATGACTTGCGCTCCCTCGTGTTTTTTCGTGTGTAGGAGGCCAGTCTATGGGGACAGCTAAATACTTAAAAATAATATTTATACGATTGTTTATATCAAATCATGGATTAGCCCGCTCATACCGACGCCGGTTTGATCCCGCGGGGGTCCCACGACGCGGGCGTGGGACAGACACATCCTGCAGGAGAGGAAGTTTTCCCTTGCGTTTTTACAAACACTGTACAAAAATACAGCCACCTGTGCTTCCATACAGTGATGCCATGATCAAACTTACTGCTCGTCAACAGCAGGTCTACGAACTGGTCCGACAAGCGATCGAGCGCACCGGCTTTCCGCCGACGCGCGCCGAGATCGCCGCCGAACTCGGCTTCTCTTCCGCCAACGCCGCGGAGGAGCACCTGCGGGCGCTGGCGCGCAAAGGGGTGATCGAACTGGCCGCAGGCCAATCGCGCGGCATCCGCCTCAAGCGGCTCGACGAAGCGGGCGGCATGCATCAGTTCACCTTGCCGCATATGGGCCTGATGCAACTGTCGCTGCCGCTCGTCGGGCGCGTTGCCGCAGGTAGCCCGATCCTGGCGCAGGAACATATCGAACGCAACTTTCAGTGCGACCCGAACATGTTCGCGCGCCAGCCCGATTACCTGCTGAAGGTGCGCGGTATGTCCATGCGAGACGCGGGCATTCTCGACGGCGATCTGTTGGCGGTACAGAAAGCCGCCGACGCGCGAGAGGGCCAGATTGTCGTGGCACGCATTGGCGACGATGTGACCGTCAAACGTTTTCACCGTGTGCCCGGCGGCGTCGAGTTGATCGCCGAAAACCCCGACTTCGAGAACATCGATGTCAATGAAGGCAGCGGTGACTTTGCGCTGGAAGGGATTGCGGTCGGCCTGATCCGCAACAACGACCTCTAGACGCAGACCTGGGTACTGCGCCGCGTCTCGATCACGCAGCAGCCCACTCACTGAAGTTTCGCATTTCCGACTGCGCCGGGCTGGGTCCGGCGCCCGTGCCCTGCTGCGCCCGCGATTTGTGAAGGTCGTGGCAGGACGCGCCCCTCAGACCCACATTGGAGGAAGGATCGCATCATGGCTCGACTCTTTGGTTTGCTGCGTACGTCTTTTGGTCAACCGCGCGTCCGCGTGCCGTCGCAGGCGCGTCTGTCTGCGGTGTACGGGCTGTCGGCCCTGTCCGGCCCGTTTGCCGCCGCCCCGGCCATCGCACGCTCGTACACCGTGCCTGCGCGCTCGCGCTCCACGGCCCTGCCCCGTACACTCGCCGCTGCCATGGCGTCGGCCTCGCGTCGCGCGTGCCCGACCGGAAAAGCGGTCAAGGCGTCGCGCAGCGTGCGAGACGTTCAGCAACGCGACACGCAAGGTGGGCACGAGGTGCGCGTGTATCGCGACATGTCGCACATCGTGATGGTCGGCAGCATCGCCGACATCTGCCGCAAACTCGATCTGGCCGTTGGCGATCAGTTCTGTCAGGCTGCGGTATAAGCCCTCGGGCCACCGCGACCCTCCATGGCGCGACGGACTTATCGCCCGAGTTCGCGCAGTGGATGGTCCGCGCCATGCCGATCGCCATCGAAGAATCGCGCGATGTCGGCGGGCGTGACCGCTTCGATGCTACCGTGCTGCCAGCGCGGCGCATGATCCTTGTCGACGACCATTGCGCGAATGCCTTCAACACCCTCCGCCCCGGTACGGCCGTCGAGATTGAAGACACAGCGCATCATCAGCCACTCCTCGCGCAACTCGTCCGCGAGTGACAGCTTGCGTGCGCGGCGCACCTGTTCCAGCGTGACGCAAACCATCAGCGGCGAGCGCTTGGCACGCAACAGATCTTCCGTCTCTTGCGCCCAGCCGGAGAACTCGCAGCGGGCTTCCCGCTTGAGCGACGCCAGGATGGCCGGCAGATCCGGCAGGCCGAAGTGATGGTCGATCACGTCGCGCAGCGGCGCAAGCTTGCCCGGGGCCAGTCCGGCAGGCGGCACGCTTTGCCGGGCGAACGCGCGCGCCGCGTCGAGTACCGCATCACTGTCCGGCCAATCGCCGCTCGCCAGCCGTTCACAGAGCACCGGTAATTCGGTACGCGGCACCACGGCGTCGGCCAGACCGATTTCGCATGCGTCAACGGCACCGAACACCACGCCCGTCGTGCCAAGGTACTCGCCAAGATGACCGGCAAGATTCGCGAGAAAGTGCCCGCCGCCCACATCGGGAAACAGTCCGATGGCCGTCTCGGGCATTGCCATGCGCGTGGCTTCCGTGACCAGGCGCAACGCCGCCCCCTGCGAGACGCCCATGCCGCCGCCCATCACCACGCCGTCCATCAGCGCGATATAGGGCTTCGGGTAGGTGGCGATCGTGTAGTTCAGCGTGTACTCGTCCGTGAAGAAATCCATGATGTCGGTGCGCCTCGCGCTCACCGCCTCGTGGAAATAGCGAATGTCGCCGCCCGCGCACAAACCCTTCTCCCCCTCGCCCCGTAGGACGACGGCGAGCACGCGCGGATCGTCGCGCCATGCATCGAGGGTCGAGGCCATCGCACGAATCATGTCGTGCGAGAGCGCATTGAGCGCCTTCGGGCGGGTCAGGGTGATAAAGCCGATGCGGCCGCGGATGTCGGTACTCACAAAGTCGGTCATGTCTGGCAATGGCTTCAGTGACGTCAACGAAAGGGATAACAAAAAAGCCGGTGCGAGGCACCGGCTTTCTTTCCAACAGACTGGCATCGGCGCGTAGCAGAAGTTTCTCCGCTACGCCACGACACCCTCGCCGGCTTTACTTCTCTTCACGCGATGCGCGCTTGCGCTCGTGTTCCTTGAGGTAGCGCTTGCGCAGGCGAATCGTCTGCGGCGTGACTTCGACCAGTTCGTCGTCGTCGATGAATTCCACGGCGTACTCGAGGCTCATCGAGATCGGCGGCACCAGGCGCACGGCTTCGTCGGTGCCCGACGCGCGCACGTTCGTGAGCTGCTTCCCCTTGATCGGGTTGACCACGAGGTCGTTGTCACGGCTATGGATACCGATGATCATGCCTTCGTACAGGGCGTCACCCGGCGACACGAACATGCGGCCGCGATCTTGCAGCTTCCACAGCGCGTAGGCCACGGCAGCGCCGTCGTCCTGCGAGATCAGAACGCCATTGCGACGCTCGCCCAGCGTGCCATCCTTGAGCGGTGCGTAAGCATCGAAAATGTGGCTCATCAGGCCCGTGCCGCGGGTCATCGACAGGAAGTCGCCCTGGAAGCCGATCAAGCCACGCGCCGGAATGCGGTATTCAAGACGCGTACGGCCGCGACCGTCCGACACCATGTCCAGCATTTCGCCCTTGCGGCGGCCGATTTCTTCCATGACCGCGCCCTGGTGATCGTCTTCCAGGTCGATGGTCAGCATTTCGTACGGCTCATGCTTCACGCCGTCGATTTCCTTGAGCACCACGCGCGGACGCGACACGGCCAGTTCGTAGCCTTCGCGACGCATGTTCTCGATGAGAATCGTCAGGTGCAGTTCGCCACGGCCGGACACTTCGAAGACGGAATCTTCGGCGGTGTCTTTCACGCGCAGCGCTACGTTGTGATTGAGTTCCTTGTGCAGACGGTCGCGAATTTGACGGCTCGTCACGAACTTGCCTTCACGGCCGGCCAGCGGCGACGTGTTCACGCAGAAGTTCATGGTCAGCGTCGGCTCGTCTACCGTCAGCAGCGGCAAGGCTTCCGGCGTGTCGACGTCGCAAATCGTTGCGCCGATACCCACGTCTTCAATCCCGTTGATCAGCACGATGTCGCCGGCTTCCGCGCCGTCCGACATCACACGCTCCAGACCGCGGAACGTCAGCACCTGATTGATCTTGCGCTTGAGCACTTCGCCTTCCGGACCAAAGCGCATCACCACTTGCTGACCCGGCTTGATGCGACCGCGCGTAATACGGCCAATACCGATACGGCCAACGAACGTCGAGTAGTCGAGCGAGCTGATCTGCAGTTGCAGCGGGGCGTCGACATCGGCTTCGCGGACCGGCACGTGTTCGAGAATCGCGTCGAACAGCGGGCGCATCGTGCCTTCGCGCACATCGGAGTCGAGGCTCGCGAAACCGTTCAGGGCCGACGCGTAGACGACCGGGAAGTCGAGCTGCTCGTCGGTGGCACCCAGCTTGTCCATCAGGTCGAACGTCTGGTTGATCACCCAATCCGGACGCGCGCCCGGACGGTCGATCTTGTTGACCACGACGATCGGCTTCAGACCGAGGCCGAGGGCCTTGCGGGTCACGAAGCGCGTTTGCGGCATCGGGCCTTCGACGGCGTCGACGAGCAACAGCACACTGTCGACCATCGAAAGCACACGCTCCACTTCACCGCCGAAGTCCGCGTGTCCCGGCGTGTCGACGATGTTGATGTGCGTGCCTTCGTATTCGACGGCGCAGTTTTTGGCGAGGATCGTGATGCCGCGCTCTTTTTCAATGTCGTTCGAGTCCATCACGCGTTCAGCGACTTGCTGGTTTTCGCGGAAGGTGCCCGACTGGCGCAGCAGTTGGTCGACGAGCGTGGTTTTGCCGTGGTCGACGTGCGCGATGATGGCGATATTACGGAGAGCGCGGGTCATGAAGAGGTGCTCGAAAAAAGCCTTTGGAGAATCCGCGATTCTACCACTTGCGCGTGTCTTACGTCATGGTCTTTCTGCAATGCAGCAACGGCCCCTGCGCGGGAACGTCGACGGCGTCGCATTCGCCGAGATGCCCCCCCCTGCCATACCCCCTCGCCCCCCCCCCACGCCACACATGCATTTAGAACGTTGGTTCCAATTTTTATCGAAATATTTGCCTAGTCAACTATTGCATGGCCTTGAAATTTATTAAGTAACCGCTATAATCGTGACAAGTCAACTATTGCAGCAGCACGAAAATGATCGATCCGTCCGCTTCCTCTTCCGATGCCGCGCCGACGTCGCCGCCGGATGCCCCCCAGAGCGATCCTCCGCGCTGCGCCTACGACATCGACAACTCGCTGGGGTATCTTGTCTCCCGCGTGCGCCAGTTGATCCTGGCAGAGCTGACCAACGAAACGTCGCAATACGGCTTGACGAGCACCCAGGCGACCATGCTTTACAAGGTGGCCACGGGCAAGAGCAAGACGGCGGCCGATCTGGCTCGCGACTACTGTATCGACGCGAGTGCGGTGACGCGTCTTCTCGACCGGCTTGAAGCGCAAGGCTTGCTCGTGCGCGAGCGCAGCAAGATGGATCGCCGCACGGTGAACCTGAGTGCGACCGAAGCCGGATACGCCATGGCCGACCGGATGCCGGACATCTTCGTGCGTGCCGCCGATCATCTGATGCGCGGGTTCTCCGTAGAGGAAGTGGGTTTCCTGAAGAGCCTGCTGCGCCGCGTGATCGCCAACGGCGAAACCGGATGACAACGACGGCCCCCAGATTCCCCCAAAAAAGCATGTCGAGTCCACTACTCCTGGTACTCGCCATCACCCGGTTTCCGATTATTGTCGGTGCCTAACGTCACTCGTAAAGGCTTTGCGATGAAAGTGGCCTCACCGTTCCTCCCGCATCTGCGGGCCCGCTCCATCATTTCCGCCGTCTGTCTGGCGGCGATGACACTGGGGTTTGCCGGTTGCGCGAATTTTGCCGGCATCCACAGCGACAAGCAGATCAGTACCCCCGATCAGTATCAGACCCAGCGCAGCCTGCCCGCCGAGGGCGGCCAGTGGCCCGGCACGGATTGGGCACAGCGGTTCGGCGATCCGCAACTCGTCTCGCTGATCGACGAAGCGCTCGCCGGCAACCCCGATCTGGCCATGGCGGTCGCTCGTCTGAAGGGTGCGCAGGCGCAGACCGAAGGCGCCGCGGCCGCGCTGCTTCCGGCAGTCAATGCCTCGGGCAGCATCTATCGCGAGAAATTCACCGAAAACACGATCTACCCGCCGGGCTATGGTGGCACGTGGTTCACGCAGGGCGACTTGACGGCCTCGTTGTCGTGGGAACTCGACCTGTGGGGCAAGAACCGCTCGGCACGGGCACAAGCCACGTCGGCCGAACGCGCCGAAGAAGCCGAAGACCAGGAAGTGCGACTGGCGCTGGCCACCGCCGTGGCGCGTTCGTATAACCAGCTCGCCCAGCAATATGCACAGCATGACGTGCTCGATCGCATCGGCAAGCAACGCCAACGCCTCGGGCAACTGACGTCAGACCGTGTGCGGGCCGGTCTCGACACGCAAGTCGAGCAGAAGCAGGCCGAGAGCAACACCGCCGACATTCAGACGCAAATCGCCCAACTCGACGGCCAGATCCTGCTCACCCGCCATCAACTTGGCGTGTTGCTCGGCAAGGGGCCGGATCGCGGTCTGGCCATTGCGCGTCCGACGCTCGCGCAACTGGCGACACCCGCCCTGCCCGACAACCTGCCGCTCACGCTGCTCGGCCGTCGCCCCGATATCGTCTCGGCCCGCTGGGGCGTGGAAGCGCAGCTCAAGGGGATCGACGTCGCGAAGGCTCGCTTCTATCCGGACGTGAACCTGAA
This sequence comes from Pandoraea sp. XJJ-1, assembly GCF_026802345.1. Lineage (NCBI taxonomy): Bacteria > Pseudomonadati > Pseudomonadota > Betaproteobacteria > Burkholderiales > Burkholderiaceae > Pandoraea > Pandoraea sp. XJJ-1. The sequence goes on along the minus strand of NZ_CP113827.1, from coordinate 2,136,086 downwards.
CGCCGCCTTTGGCTTTTCCACCTTCGGACTGGGCAAGCTGATCGATCCGACCAGCCAGAACATCCAGTACGGTCCGGTCATTTCGCTGCCGATCTTCGATGGCGGGCGCCTGCGCGCCAACTTGAAGGGGCAGTACGCGGCCTATGAAAGCGCGGTGGCGAACTACGACTCGACGCTGAACAAGGCGCTCGGCGACATCGCGGATCGCATGTCGTCGATCCGCTCGGCGGACAAGCAAATGGTCTCGCAACGTGTGGCGCAAGACGCCGCGCAACGCGCCTACGACCTGGCCATCGACCGTTACAAGGCCGGTCTCACGCCGCAGTTGACCGTGCTCGCCGCCGAGTCGTCGCTGCTGGCGCAGGAACAGGCGCGCGTGAATATCGAAAGTGCGCGCCGCGACCAGCAGATCGGCTTGATCAAGGCGCTCGGCGGTGGCTTCGACGCCCAGGCGGCGGGTCTCGTCGTGGGGCAGGAACGCCCCGCCAAGGCCGAAGGCGACGCGGTGCAGACGCACTGAGCGGGCGCCGCACATCACACAGAACAGACAAGACAACGTCAAAGCACATTAAGAGATTAGTACGGAGCGAATGATGAGCGAGAACCAACAACAAACGCCTGCCCAGCCGGCTCAGGCCAATGGCAAGCGCCGCCGCATGATGCTGACGCTAACGGCCGTGATCGCGATCGCGGCCATCGCCTACGGCGCCTATTACGGGCTGTATGCGCGCTTCTATGAAGACACCGACGACGCTTATGTCGCGGGCAATGTGGTGCAAATCACTCCGCAGGTGCCGGGGACCGTGACCGGCGTGAAGGTCGACGACACGCAAATGGTCAAGGCAGGCCAGCCGCTGGTCACGCTCGACCCGACCGATGCCCGCGTCGCCCTGCTGCAAGCCGAGGCCAATCTGGCGCAAACCGTGCGTCAGGTGCGCACGTACTTCGTGAACAACGACGCCTATGCCGCCACCGTGGCCATGCGCGAATCCGAATTGGCCAAGACGCAGGCCGACGTGAAGCGCCGTGAAATGGCGATTGCGACGGGTGCCGTGTCGCGCGAAGAACTCGCCCACGCCCAGGACGCCGTGAAGACCGCACAGGCGTCACTCGAGCAAGCCCGCGCGCAGTGGGTGTCGAACCGGGCGCTGACGGACAAGACGTCGGTGACCACCCATCCGAACGTGCAGCAAGCCGCCGCCAAGGTACGCGCCGCGTATCTCGACTACGCCCGCACGTCGATCCCGGCGCCGGTCGACGGCTACGTGGCCAAGCGTTCCGTGCAAGTGGGTCAGCGCGTGGCGACGGGCGCGCCGCTCATGGCGCTGGTGCCGCTCAATCAAGTCTGGGTCGATGCCAACTTCAAGGAAGTGCAGATCGCGCATATGCGCGTCGGCCAACCGGTGACGCTCACGGCGGACGTGTACGGCTCGTCGGTGGAATACAAGGGCACCGTGGCGGGCTTCTCGGCAGGCACGGGCAGCGCGTTCTCGCTGCTGCCGGCACAAAACGCGACAGGCAACTGGATCAAGGTCGTGCAGCGTTTGCCGGTGCGTATCGCACTCGACCCGAAGCAGTTGCAGCAACATCCGCTGCGTGTCGGCCTGTCGATGCAGGTCAAGGTGGACGTGCGCAATACGGACGGCAAGGAACTGGGTGAAGCGCCGGCGCTGCCGGTGTACGCCACCGATGTGTACGACAAGGTGGGTCATGACGCCGACGACATCGTCGCCAAGATCATCACCGAAAACGCCGGTGCCGCGGCTGCCTCAGGCGCAAACGGCGCCAGCGACACGCGCAACCAGCCGGCTCGCGCACGCCCCCTGTAAAGCGGAGGGGGGTGGCCCCCACCCCCTTTGACATCTCATGGCAACTCAAAACGCTCCTGGCCCCCTGACGGGGAGCCAGTTGGTATTCGGCACCATCGCGTTGTCGCTCGCCACGTTCATGAACGTGCTCGACACCTCGATTGCCAACGTATCGATTCCCGCCATCTCCGGCGACCTTGGCGTCTCGTCGAGTCAGGGGACGTGGGTGATTACGTCGTTCGCCGTGGCCAACGCCATCTCGGTGCCACTCACAGGCTGGCTGACCGAGCGCTTCGGCGCGGTGCGGCTGTTCATTTCGTCGATCCTGCTGTTCGTGCTGGCATCGTGGCTGTGCGGCATGGCGCCCACGCTCGAATTCCTGCTGGCGGCCCGTGTGTTGCAAGGTGCGGTGGCCGGTCCGATGATCCCGCTCTCGCAATCGCTGCTGCTCTCCAGCTATCCGAGCGCGAAGAGTTCGATGGCGCTCGCGCTATGGGGCATGACGACGCTGGTCGCCCCCGTGATGGGCCCGATTCTCGGCGGCTGGATCTCGGACAACTACCATTGGCCCTGGATCTTCTATATCAACATCCCGGTCGGCATTGGCGCCGCTTACGCCACTTGGCTGATCTATGCCAAGCGTGAAACGCCCACGCAACGCAAGCCGATCGATACCGTCGGGCTGGCCTTGCTCGTGTTGTGGGTCGGGTCGCTGCAAGTGATGCTGGACAAAGGCAAGGAACTCGACTGGTTCAATTCGTCGACGATTGTCGTGCTGGCGCTGGTGGCGTTGGTGTCGTTCTGTTTCTTCGTCATCTGGGAAATTACCGAGGAACATCCGGTGGTCGATCTGACACTCTTCAAGCGGATCAACTTTACGGGTGGCGTGGTGGCGATCTCGGTGGGTTACGGCCTGTTCTTCGGGAACCTGGTGATTCTGCCGCAGTGGCTGCAGATCCATCTCGGCTATACCGCGACGGAGGCCGGCCTGGTGCTGGCACCGGTGGGCCTGTTCGCCATCCTGCTCTCGCCAGTGATCGGTAAAACGCTGCCCAAGCTCGATGCCCGTTGGGTCGTGACCGTCTCGTTCCTGCTGTTCGCGCTGGTGTTCCTCATGCGTTCGCACTTCAATACGCTCGTCGATACGCGCACGCTGATGATTCCGACGTTCCTGCAGGGCGTGCCGATGTCGATGTTCTTCATCCCGCTCACTGCGATCATCCTGTCAGGGTTGCCGCCGAGTCGCATTCCGGCGGCGGCGGGGCTGTCCAACTTCGTGCGGATCACGTGCGGTGCGGTGGGCACGTCGATTGCGACGACCATGTGGGAGAACCGGATCACGCTGCACCATGCGCAGTTGACGGAGCATTTGACGCCCTACAACCCGACGTACAACGCGTCCGTGCAGACCCTGAATCAACTCGGCATGAGCACACCCCAGGCCAACGGTTACATCGACCGGCTGGTCACGCAGCAATCGGCGATGCTCGGCGCGAACGATATTTTCTGGATCTCGGCGCTGCTGTTCGTGCTGATGATCTCGATGGTATGGATCACGCGGCCGATGAAGGGGGGCGGCGGTGCCGACGCCGCGGCCGGCGCGCATTGAAGCGAAGTCTTCCCCAGTGTCTGGCCCTGCCCTGTGCAGCCGGACACCTCTCGAACCCCGCTGACGTTAGCGGGGTTTTTTTTGGCCACGCCGACGATGCGCGCAACGCATAACAGTGAGGTTGATTCGCGACGCGGGTCGGCAACGACCACGCAATCGAAGTATGATGGCGCACTGCCCGACGCGATACCGGAATACCGCACGACGCTCGGGAATGTCACGTCCCCAGCCAAAACCAACATCATGACGACCCCGCAGAACCCGAACGAACGCTCAGAAGTCACTTTCCGTTTTCTGGCCGAGCCGGCCGCCGTCAATTTCGGCGGCAAGGTGCATGGGGGCTCGCTGATGAAATGGATCGACGAAGTGGCGTATGCCTGCGCAGCCACCTGGTCGGGTCGCTATTGCGTAACGGTCAGTGTCGGCAACATCCGCTTCCGCCGTCCGATTCTGGTGGGCAATCTGGTGGAACTGCGTGCGCGTATCGTGGCCACCGGACGCACCAGCATGCACATCCATGTCTCGGTGCACGCAGGCGATCCCAAGTGGGGCGAGCTGCGTCAGACGACCGATTGCCTGATGGTGTTCGTCGCCGTCGATGAGAGCAATCACCCGGTCGGCATTCCGTCGTTCGAACCGAAAACAGACGAGCAGAAAGCGTTGGCCAAGTACGCGATGGACGTCAAGGCAGCGCTGGACGCCATCGTGGAACTCAAGCCGGAGAACGTCGCCCACTGATGGCGACGGCGGTCGCTCGACCGCTGAAAGGCGCGAGGGGTGCCCCTCGGGAACCGATGAGGCCCGCGAGCATGCGCCTCTTCGCAACATCGGCTGACCGCGACTGAACGGCGCCGACTGCGCTTGCTGCGATGACTTTGCTTACTGGGTCTTCAACAGCCGTTGCGGTGTGAGCAGCGCCTCGCCATCGAGTCGCGCAACGCCGAGCAACCGCACGGCGGCGTCGCCATCGGCTTCGGCATACACCTTCACCTCGATCGCCTCGGACGCCCCGGCGCACGCGCGCAGCGCCTGAGGACAGCGCGCCTCGTCCAGACGCAGACGTTGTCCGTGGCTGAACCGCCTGGCGAGCGTTTCGTCGAGCCAGATCGTCGGCAGCGTCTTGAGCAACGCATCGACCGGTGCCAGCCTCTGCACACGTTGCGCGTGATCGAGCGCCCCCAAATCTTCCAGCGTCACCGCGCCGTCGAGCGTGAGCGGACCGACGGCCGTGCGGCGCAGCGCGCGCAAATGCGCGCCGCAGCCCAGCGCCTCACCGATATCTTCGGCCAACGTCCGCACGTACGTGCCTTTGCTGCAAGTCACGCGAAACGAGAACTCGGCGACGGCCGGCAACGCGCACGCTGTCATCTCCAACGCGAGAATCGTGACCGCGCGCGCTTCGCGCTCAAGGGTCTGCCCCGCGCGCGCATATTCGTACAACGGCTTGCCGTCTCGCTTGAGCGCCGAATACATCGGCGGGACCTGCGAGATCGGCCCCGTGAAGCGGGGCAGCACTGCGCGAATCGCCGCTTCGTCCACCGTCACAGGGCGCGTTTGCAACACCTCGCCCTCGGCGTCGCCGGTGGTCGTGGTCTCGCCAAGCCGCACCAGCGCTTCATAGGTCTTGTCGGCTTCGAGCAAGTCCTGCGAGAACTTCGTCGCCTCGCCGAAACAAAGCGGCAACAGACCGGTCGCCAACGGATCGAGCGTGCCGGTATGCCCCGCCTTCAACGCCTGCAGCAATCGCTTGGCCCGGATCAACGCGTCGTTGGACGACATGCCCAGCGGCTTGTCCAGGAGCAACACGCCATCGAGCGCGAAACGGGGAAGTTTTTGGCGGGGTGCCTGCGAACGCGGGTCCGTCATGATGCGCAGAGTGCTTGAGAGAGTCTTGTGGGATACAACCCCTGGCACTCATGGCAAGTGCAAAGGTCGTGCCATACCGCCGGGCCGGCCCATCGGGCCGCCCGGCAAGGGGCATCGTCAATCGACGGACTTGCCGTCGTCTTCCTTGTCGCTGGGCGCGTCTTCGTCGACGACGCCGTCGCTCGCTTCGTCTCTCGCTCGCGTCGCGTTAGCCGTATCGATCAGTCGCGACATTTCGATCGCACGTTCGATCGACTGGTCGAAGTGGAAATGCAACGTCGGCACCGTGTGGATGTGCAACCGCTTGAACAGCAGATTGCGCAGGTAGCCCGCGGCCTCGTTGAGCGCCTCGCCGGTCGCCTTCGGCTCACCGGTCAGCGTCGTGAAAAATACCTTTGCATGCGCATAGTCGGGCGTCACTTCCACGCTTTGCAGCGTCACCAGACCAATACGCGGGTCCTTCACTTCGCGCTGTATCAACTCCGACAGATCGCGCTGGATCTGATCGTTGATGCGAAGGTTTCGACCCGGAACGCCACGTTTCTTTGCCATAACATACTCGCTAGTAATGCAATGGCCCACGCCACCGGTTTCCCGGTCTGGTGGGCCATTCCACATTCATTGTGCAAATCGCGTTACAGCGAGCGCGCAACTTCCGTGATTTCGAACGCTTCCAGTTGGTCGCCTTCCGTGATGTCGTTGAAATTCTTCACCGACAGACCGCACTCGAAGCCGGACTTGACTTCCTTTACGTCATCCTTGAAGCGCTTGAGCGAATCCAGCTCGCCCGTGAAGATGACAACATTGTCGCGCAACACACGCACATGCGACGAACGCTTGACGAAGCCGTCCAGGACCATACAGCCGGCCACCGTGCCGATCTTCGGCACACGGAACGTCTGACGCACTTCGACCGTACCGGTGATCTCTTCCTTCTTTTCCGGCGACAGCATGCCCGACATCGCCGCCTTCACTTCATCCACAGCATCATAGATGATGTTGTAGTAGCGAATATCGATACCGTTCGACTCGGCCAGCTTGCGTGCCAGCGCATCGGCGCGCGTGTTGAAGCCGATGATGACTGCCTTCGACGCCGTCGCCAGGTTGACGTCGCTTTCGCTGATGCCACCCACGGCAGCGTGCACGATCTGCACACGCACTTCCGGCGTCGAGAGCTTGTTGAGCGACTGCGCCAACGCTTCCTGCGAACCCTGCACGTCGGCCTTGATGATGAGCGGCAGCGACTTGACTTCGCCTTCGGCCATCTGCTCGAAAATGTTCTCGAGCTTCGCGGCCTGCTGCTTGGCCAACTTCACGTCGCGGAACTTGCCCTGACGGAACAGCGCGATTTCACGCGCCTTGCGTTCGTCCTGGACCACGAGCACTTCTTCACCCGCGCCCGGCACTTCCGACAGACCCTGAATTTCCACCGGGATCGACGGACCCGCTTCCTTCGCGTTCTTGCCGGTTTCGTCCAGCATCGCACGCACACGGCCATAGGCCTGACCGGCCAGCACCATGTCGCCACGACGCAGCGTGCCCGACTGCACCAGAATCGTCGCCACCGGACCCTTACCCTTGTCCAGCTTCGCTTCGATCACGATACCCTTGGCCGCGGCTTCCGCCGGCGCCTTCAGCTCCAGGACTTCGGCCTGCAGCAGCACGTTCTCGAGCAGATCGTCGATGCCCGCACCCGTCTTCGCCGACACCGGCACGAACGGCGATTCGCCGCCGTATTCTTCCGGCACCACGCCCTCGGCCACGAGTTCCTGCTTCACGCGGTCCAGGTTCGCATCCGGCTTGTCGATCTTGTTGATCGCGACCACGATCGGCACGCCGGCGGCCTTGGCGTGCGCAATGGCTTCCTTCGTCTGCGGCATCACGCCATCGTCCGCCGCGACCACGAGAATCACGATGTCCGTGGCCTGCGCACCGCGAGCCCGCATGGCCGTAAAGGCTTCGTGACCCGGCGTGTCGAGGAACGTCACCGTACCGCGCGGCGTATCGACGTGATAAGCACCGATGTGTTGCGTAATACCGCCGGCTTCGCCCGCCGCCACCTTGGCGCGACGGATGTAGTCCAGCAGCGAGGTCTTGCCGTGGTCGACGTGACCCATCACCGTCACCACCGGCGGACGCGGCAGCGCTTCGCCTTCCGTCGCATCGTTGCCCAGTGCCAGCAGCGTTTCCGGATCGTCCAGCTTTGCGGCGATCGCGCGGTGGCCAAGCTCCTCCACCACGATCATGGCCGTTTCCTGATCGAGCACCTGGTTGATGGTCACCATCTGGCCCATCTTCATCATCAGCTTGATGACTTCCGAGGCCTTCACCGACATCCGGTGCGCCAGATCGCCCACGCTGATCGTTTCCGGTACGTGAACATCACGCACGACCGGCTCGGTCGGGGCCTGGAACGACGAACGATCATCCTGCGAATGACGGTCGCCACGACGGCCGCCACGGCCACCGCCACGCCAACCATCCGAACCACCGCTCGTGTCGCCGCGCGTCTTCATGCCGCCGCGCTTGTTGCGGTTATCGGCATCCTTCTGCCAGGCGCCCGGCTTCTTGTCCTTCTTGTCGGCGGCACCCGCGGTCGTCGAGGCCGGGGCGGCTGCCGCCGGCTTCTTGTCCGCCGGCTTGGCCGACGCGGCACCTTCCGGCTTGGCCGGCTTGTGCAGGGTACCCTTCGCTTCCGGCTTGGCTGCAGCCGCCGGCGCGGCAGGTGCCGGCTCCGGCGCCTTGAGCACGCGACGCGGCGCGTTCAGCATTTCGCGAATGGCACGCGCTTCGGCTTCTGCCGCCGCACGGCGCTTGCGAATCGCTTCCTCTTCGGCACGAGCCTTGTCGGCCGCCGCGCTCGCCTTCTCGGCGGCCGCGCGCGCTTCCTCGCTGGCCTTGCGGGCCTGCTCGCGTTCGGCTTCGGCCTTGGCCGCTGCCGCCTTCTCGGCTTGCTCGGCCTTTTCGGCGTCGGCCTTGGACACCTTCTCGGCTTCGACGTCGACCTGGGCCTCCGCCTTCGCTTCGGCCTTCGCCTTCTGTTCGTCGGCCGCCTTGGCCGCCGCGGCGCGCTCCGCTTCCTCGCGCGCACGGCGCTCGGCGGCTTCCTTCTCTTCGCGCTCGCGACGCTCGGCTTCCTCGCGCTCCAGTTGTTCCTGGCGCAGCTTGAGCTCAGCCGCTTCCGCCGCCAGACGCTCCGCTTCGCGACGCGCGTCTTCTTCACGCTGGCGCAGGGCTTCGTCTTCGGCGGCAGCCGCCGCGCTCTCCGCGCCTTCCGCGACGTCGTCACGCTTGACGAAGGTGCGCTTCTTGCGCACTTCCACCTGAATCGTGCGCGCCTTACCGGTCGCGTCGGCTTGCTTGATTTCCGAGGTCTGGCGACGCGTCAGAGTAATCTTCTTTTTGTCGCCGTCGCCGGCGCCGTGCGAACGGCGCAGGTGCTCCAGCAGACGGGCCTTGTCGGCTTCCGTCAGGGAATCGTCGGCGCTGAGTTTTTCCACGCCGGCGGCTTTGAGTTGCTCCAGCAACACGCCGGCCGGCATTTTGAGTTCTGCAGCAAATTGGGCTACGTTGATGCTCGCCATTCAAACCTCTTCAAGCAAGGCCAGGCGCCTTGCGGTTAACTTCAAAGTTCACTGTTCCATATACATGCCAGGGCAGGTCATCATTGGAACCAGTGCTCTCGCGCTTTCATGATCAGGGCTTTCGCGGCTTCCTCGTCGACGCCGGTCATCTCGGTCAGTTCGTCGACGGCCAGCTCGGCCAGATCATCGCGCGTCTGAATTTCGTGCTCGGCCAGTTGGGCCAGCAACTCAGGCGACATACCGTCGAGGCTCTTGAGATCGAGCGCAACGCCCTCGACTTTCTCCTCGGTGGCAATCGCCTGTGTCAGCAGGGCGTCGCGCGCACGATTGCGCAGTTCATGCACCGTGTCCTCGTCGAACGCTTCGATCTCGAGCATTTCGTTCAAAGGCACGTAGGCGATCTCTTCCAGGCTCGAGAAACCTTCCTCGATCAGAATGTCCGCCATTTCTTCGTCCACATCGAGACGCTGCATGAACAGCGAGCGCAACGTGCCACGCTCCTCGTTCTGCTTCTCGGCCGACTCGTCCGGCGTCATGATGTTGATCTGCCAACCGGTCAGATCCGATGCGAGTCGCACGTTCTGACCGCTGCGACCGATCGCCACCGCCAGTTCGTTCTCGTCGACGACGACGTCCATGCTGTGCTTTTCTTCGTCCACGACGATCGACTGCACCGACGCCGGCGCAAGCGCGCCGATCACGAATTGCGCGGGGTCTTCCGACCACAGCACGATGTCGACGTTCTCGCCGCCAAGCTCGTTACGCACCGCCTGCACGCGCGTGCCGCGAATGCCCACGCAGGTGCCGATCGGATCGATACGCTTGTCATACGCCACCACGGCGATCTTGGCGCGCACACCCGGATCGCGAGCGGCCGACTTGATCTCCAGCAGACCTTGCTCGATTTCCGGCACTTCCATGCCGAACAGTTCGATCAGGAATTCCGGCGCCGTGCGCGAGAGCTCGATCTGCGGGCCGCGCGCCGTGCGGTCGACCTTCGCGATGTACGCGCGGACACGGTCGCCGATACGCAGATTTTCCTTCGGGATCAGTTGATCGCGACGCAGCAGCGCTTCGACACGCCCCGACTCGACGACCAGGTTGCCCTTGTCGAGACGCTTGACCGCACCGGTCATGATCTTCTCGCCGCGATCCAGGAAGTCCGTGAGGATCTGTTCGCGCTCGGCATCGCGGATGCGCTGCAGAATCACCTGCTTGGCCGCCTGCGCACCGATACGACCGAATTCGACCGACTCCACGGGTTCTTCCACGAACTCGCCGATCTCGATGGACGGGTCGTCTTCCTTGGCTTCGAACTCCAGAACCTGCTTGTCCGGCTCTTGCAGGCCCGCCTCGTCCGGCACCACGACCCAGCGACGGAAGCTCTCGTGCTCCCCCGACTCGCGGTCGATATGTACGCGAATGTCGACGTCCTCGGCATAGCGCTTCTTGGTGGCCGAGGCCAATGCTGCTTCAAGCGCGGCGAACACGACGTCCTTGTCGACGTTCTTTTCGCGCGCGAGCGCATCGACCAACAGCAATACTTCGCGACTCATCGTTTGCGACTCCTAAAATCAATCTGCGGCACTAGGCGCGCACGGTCAATATCCGCGAGGGTGAAGTCGAGCAGCGCCGGGCCGCCCTTGCCTTCGAACTCCAGGCTCAAGTTCTCACCTTGCGGCGCCTGCAGGATGCCGCGAAACTGCTTGCGACCTTCCAGCGGCACACGCAACGTAAGACTCACTTCCGCACCGGCAAAACGCTCGAAGTCACGCAGCTTGCGCAGCGGACGATCCAGCCCCGGTGACGACACTTCGAGTCGGTCGTAATTGACGTTCTCGACCATCAGGACATGCGAGAGCTGACGGCTCACCGTCTCGCAGTCATCGATCGCGATGCCTTCCGGCTTGTCGATGTACACGCGCAGCAAACCGCCGCCGGCGCGTTCAATATCGACCAGCTCGTAACCCAGGCCTTCGACCGTGGTCTCGATCAGTTCTGGCAATTGCAACTTTGCTCACCCTAGAAAAACTCGCGCGCATTAGCGGCGCCCGACAGGTCTGCGCGCCCCGCATGGGGCGCCGCACGATACCGGCCCTCGATCGTCCGGGCCGGCGTACCCGTGTCGGCACACCCACTCCCGAACGCGGCGGCATCGGCCGCGCGCAAAACGCTCGCGGCAAAAAAAAATGGGCGAAACGCCCATTTCTTACAGCCTCATTGCGCATGAGGTGCGTGCCGCAACAGGAGTTGCTGCACGCGGACCAGCTTATTCATTGATTTTATATGATTTTGGGCCGATTTGCAACGCTTGGCACCCCCAAAACCCGTCGGACAGGCGCCCTTGCCGCGTTGCCGCATGCAGGATGGACCCAACGAACGAATGTCCCCGTTATTTCGGACGCCAGGCCAGGGGCAACACACTGGCGCCCCTGCCTGCCGTCGTCCGCCCTGGGGGCGTTCCAACGAAATCAACGTGAACGGTTGCCGCCGCGATTGCCACGGTTGCCTTGATTGCCACCACCTGTATTGCCGCCGCCACTTCCACCCGCACGGTTGCCGCCACGACTGCGATTACCATTGACGTTACCGTTGCCGCCACCGTTACCGCCGCGCGACTGACCGCCAAAACCACCGCCGCCCGCCGACGAATTCCCACCGCCGAAACGTCGTCCCTCGCCTCGCGGCGAAGGCGTTTGCCCCGGGTAGCCGCCGCTCGGGCCAACGAAGGCCGTCAGCGGATTGGGCCGGGGACGACGCGACTGGCCCGGCTCGCGGCTGAACACGCCCAAGGCCGTCTGCATCGGGTCCGGTTGACGGCGCGGCTCTTTCGGCGCGCCGGCTTTGCCGCCACGACCACCCACACTGCCCTTGTCGTCCGAGCCGGTGCCCGGCATCTTCATGCCGACCGTCGCGAACAGGGAGCGCACCTGCGCCTCGTCCAGCTCTTCGTAACGGCCGCGCTTGAGACCGCGTGGCAGCGTCAGCGGGCCGTAACGCGTACGGATCAGACGACTCACCATCAGGCCCGCCGCATCGAACATGCGACGCACTTCGCGGTTGCGGCCTTCGGTCAACGCGACGTGATACCAGTGATTCGACCCTTCGCCACCGCCGTCCTGCAACCGCAGGAAATTGGCTTTGCCGTCGTCCAGCTCGATGCCGCGCAGCAGCTGCTGACGCGACGCCTCGCTCAATTGCCCCACGGTACGCACGGCATATTCACGCTCGATGCCATAACGCGGATGCATGAATCGGTTCGCCAGATCGCCCGACGTCGTGAGGATCAGCAAGCCTTCCGTGTTGAAGTCCAGGCGCCCAACGGCGAGCCACTTGGCCGTCTTCATCGGCGGCAAGCGGTCGAATACCGACGCACGGCCTTCCGGATCGGAATGGCTGACGATCTCGCCCGACGGCTTGTGATAGAGCAGCACGCGCGGCGGTTTGCTCGTGATGCGACGCTTGACGAGCTTGCCGTTGATGCGGACCTGATCGGTCGGCAGAATGCGCTGACCGATGTGCGCGGGCTCGGCGTTGACCGACACGCGTCCGGCGAGAATCAGCTCTTCCATCTCGCGACGCGATCCCATGCCGGCCTCGGCCAGCACTTTGTGCAGCTTGGGCGCCTCATCGTCCGGCGACAGGACACGACGGTCGGCCGGGCGGCGGCCGCGCTTGGCAGCCGCCTTGGCATCGCCTTCGGACTCGTCGCTATCGAAGCCACCCGACGTCACGAACGCGAACAGATCGTCGTCACCGCCCTTAGGCGCCTTGCCACCCTTGCCGCCCTTGCCGCCACCGACGCCTGCGCCGCCCCGGGCACCGCCCGTCGACTCCTTGCGGCCACGGCCCTTGGCACCCTGCGGCGCCCTGCCTGTCGGCGTCGCACCATGACCGCTGGCTGCGCTGCCATCGCCTTGCGCCGACTGCGCCGGCGGCGAGGACTGTGCGGCACCGTCACGCTTGCCGCTACGCGGCTTACGGGGTGCGGCATTGCGGCCTCGCGCCTGAGCGGCCAACGGTGCACCGTCGGCGCCCAATGCTTGAGCTTGCGGCGCATCGCCGTGCGGTTCCCCGCGTGGGGCGTCCGACGCGGCAGATTCACCTGCGCCGCCGTCCTCGCCTTCACGCTTGGATTGCTGAGCCGCCCGACGGCGGGCAATCAGACTGCGCGGACCACGGCGCAAGCCGCGGCGCGATGCTTTTTCGTCGCCGCCCTCGCCTTCCGGCGCACGGGCTTCGGCACCAGCATCGCGTGCGTGCAGGTCCTGGGATTCTTCGATTTGTTTCAACACAACCTCATTGGAAAACGGGATCGTCGCGGGCAGGCGTAAATGGCTGCCCCGATCCGTGTTCGCACCATGAATGCGCGGCAAATGCTTGCCGCGACTTCGTTCTTATCGCTAACGGCCCTGCTGGTGCGCGCGACGCGATGCGCCGACGCCTCAGGTGCCCGTGACGAGACTCTTGTCGTCCCCGTCGCTCTCGTCGTCATCTCCCTCACCGGACAGGGGCTGCCCGGTGGCGGGTTCGTTCGCTGCCGAGTCGGCAGCGTGCGGGGAAACCTCTTGTGTTACCGACGCCGCGGGATCTGCCGCCGACGTCGCTACATCCTGCGCATCTTGCGGCGGATCGTCGCCGACCGACACCGCAGACTCCGATTCTTCGGAAAATTCCTTGTCCTGCGCGACCTCCACCGACATTGCGGCACTGGAGGACACCGGCCCTTGATCTGCCTCGCCGTCGCCAGACTTCGCTTGCGTCGCATCGTCATGCACCGCGTCGACCTGCTCACTGACGTGCGCCGCGCCCGCGAGTTCCGCGAGCGATGCCCGTTCAGCGTCTACCGGCTCAATCTCCGCCGGCGCCTCGACCGGGACTGTCACCCCATCATCGCCTTCGCCTTCCGCCATCACGGCGTCGAGCAACGCGTCTTCCGTCGGCCCGTCGCCCTCGCCCGGCGGCGGGCGCTGATCTTCGGGCAGCCCTTGTGCAAGCGGCAGGTCATCGGCACGCGCTTGCGCCAGACGTGCCAGCGCTTGCGCATCGGCGACAGGCACGTCATCGGACATCGCGTCATCCCCCGCGTCGGCCTCGGCACGTTCGCCGAATTCGATGTTCTGCTGCGCGAGCAAGTCGATCTGCGCCTGTGCGGCCGGATCTTCGAGCGGCGGCAACGCATCGAGCGCCCGCAGCCCCAGATCGTCGAGAAAGTCCTTGGTCGTGGCGTACAGACCCGGGCGTCCCGGCACATCTCGATGCCCGATCACCTCGATCCAGCCTCGATCCTCGAGTTGCTTGATGATCTGTGTGTTGACCGTCACGCCGCGAATCTCCTCGATATCGCCGCGCGTGACCGGTTGACGGTACGCGATGATCGCCAGCGTCTCCATCACCGCTCGCGAATACTTCGGCGGCTTCTCTGGATTCAGGCGATCAAGGTATTCACGCATGCGCGGACGGCTCTGGAAACGCCAGCCGGTGGCCAACGCCACCAATTCCACACCTCGGCCATCCCATTGCACGCGGATTTCCTCGAGCAGCGCGCGCACCGTGTCGCCAGACACGGCGTCATTGAAAAGCTTGCGCAGATCGCCGACCTTGAGCGGCTCCTGCGCGCAAATCAACGCGGTCTCGAGGACGAGTTTCGCCTCTTGGGTATTCATGTGCGACTAAGCAGACCGGGGGCTTGGCGACCCGGTATCAGGAATAAATGGATGCTTGGAACACGAGAAACGGTCGTAACCGCTTCGCATAAGCGCGCGCCCGATTGTGTTCGGTCGTAGTGACGGCGGCGCGACCTGAATGCTTCGAAACGACCTGCCGGGAAAACGCCCAGGCCGATTGTGCGGCGAGACGGACGTCCGGTATGTGCGCAATTATTACTGAAACACCGACGCCCGTAAAGCCTCGTCGACATTCCGACGTGCGGAAAGGGAAAACGATAGGTCAACGCACCATGATAGACTCTCCAAAAAACTTCAGGGGCCCTCATGACCACAGAAAACGGTCGCACTCCCATCGCTCAGCCCCGCTGTTCCACATGTTCGCTCGGGCAATTCTGCTTGCCGGTCGGCATTCCGGAACCCGAGCTGGAACGACTCGACGCACTGGTAAGCGAGCGCCGCCGCCTCAAGAAAGGCGACGTGCTGTACCACGCGAACGACGATCTGCACGCTGTCTACGGCATTCGCTTCGGTTCGCTCAAAAGTTGCGTCACGGCCCCCGACGGCCGCGAGCAAGTCGTCGGCTTCCACCTCCAGGGCGAACTCATCGGCCTTGACGCCGTGGCCGACCACCATCACCCGAGCACCGCCATCGCGCTCGAAGACAGCGAGCTGTGCATCGCCCGCTTCGGCGAACTGGAGACGTTGTCGCGTCAAGTGCCATCGCTCCAACGCCAGTTGCACCGCCTGATGAGTCAGGAAATCCGCAACGAGCACCAGCAACTGCTCGCGCTCGGCACCATGCGTGCCGAGGAACGTCTGGCCGTCTTCCTGCTCAACCTGTCCGAGCGGCTGTCCGCGCGCGGTTACTCCGCCCATGAATTCGTGCTGCGCATGAGCCGCGAAGAAATCGGAAGTTTCCTCGGCCTCAAGCTTGAAACCGTCAGCCGCCTGTTTTCACGCTTTGCACAAAACGGCATGATCGAAATCCGGCAGCGCCACGTCAAGATCATCGACGCCGCCGCGCTGCACGAACTCGCCGGCGTTCCCTGCTGACACCCGCCAACGGGGACGCACGAGCGTCCCCGCAGCCGAAGCTCCCGCCAGTGCGCCGTCACCCGCCATCCCTGCCTCGGATGTTACCGATACGCTAACGGCCCCGCCCCCGCGTCGTGTTGCGCCAGATCAAGCGTCGCGCGCGATGGCGCGATTTTGCCCTCCCGACGTTCGACAAGCCCCGGCAAACGCTCCATAATCGGCGCGTTCTCCAGGCGCCCCCATTGCCTGGCGCTCCACCCCGTCGGAGGCTGCCGTTATGCCCGCTGCCATTTTTCTAAGTCCGGAAGACGCCGAGCACGCCTACTACGAAGCGCTGCGCGCCGGCGATACCGATACGCTGATGGACGTCTGGTCGGAAGACGAGGAAATCGTCTGCATTCACCCGGCAGGGCCCCGCCACGTCGGCCCGGCGGCGGTTCGCGAGAGTTGGCAGCAGATCCTTGCCAAGGACGGATTGCACGTCACGGCCAGTCATCTCCAGGTAGCGCGCAATCCGCTGTGCGCGGTCCATAACGTGCTGGAACAGGTACAGGTCGAGACCCGTCCCGAAGCCCGTTACGCCTTCGTGCTCGCCACGAACGTTTACATGAAGGAAGCCGATGGCTGGCGCCTTGTGCTTCACCACGCCAGCCCGGCGATCGGTCACGAGGACGCCGGCGCACAACTCACGCGGCCCCATCACCTGCACTGACGCTTCGTCGCGTTACGGCCTCGATAGGCCAGCCGATGGGTCGTCGCCGTCATCCCAATACGGCGCCGGCCCAAAGCGCGCCTGCAGGAATTCGATCAGCGCATGGGTTTTCGGCGGCACGAACGCCCGGCTCGGGTACACGGCCCAGATCGCCACCTCCTCCGCGAGCGGATAGGCGGGCAACACCGGCACCAGCGCCCCGCTGCGCAGATGCGCGCCGACGTCCCACGTGGACTTGAGCGCAATGCCCAGGCCCGCCAAAACCGCGTCGCGCAGCACTTCCCCGTTATCCGACGCCAGACGCCCGCCGACACGCACGCTCAGCGGACCACCGGGCGTCACGAACCGCCAATCGCGCTGCTCCCCCAGGATCAGGCAGTCGTGCGCGGCAAGCTCGCCTGGGTGCTTCGGCGCGCCGCGCGCCGCGAGGTACGCGGGCGACGCACACAATGTCCGGCGATTCGGGGCGAGCTTGCGAGCAACGAGCGTCGAGTCACGCAACGCCCCGACGCGAATCGCGAGATCCATGCCGGCCTCGATCAGGTCGACAACCCGATCCGTGAGCCGGAAGTCCAGCGAAATCCCCGGATAGCGCGCCAGGAAGGCCGACAAGGCGGGGGAAACATGCTGACGCCCGAACGACGAGGAGCATGACACCCGCAAACGCCCCTGAGGCGCTGCGTGCCCCTGCCCAACGCTTGCCATCGCTTGCGCCTCGGCCGCGAGCAAGGTCTGCGCGTCTCGCAGAAAGGCTTCCCCCTCTTGCGTGAGCGCCACCCTGCGTGTCGTCCGATGCAGCAACCGTGCCCCGAGCACACCTTCGAGTTGTGTCAGGCGCGTACTGGCCGTGGCCGGAGACAGCCCTTGCTCGCGCCCCGCGGCCGACACATTCCCGAGCGCCGCCACGCGCACGAACAACGCCACGGTATCGAGATCCAATGCCATTTGATGGAATCTCCAAAAGATCTTTTCCGCATTATGCGAATTATCAAAGCAATCGACTAGCCTTAGTCTCTCGTTATCGCATCGGGGGTGTCGCCGGCGCACTGCCGGCTGCGCCCCGCCTATTCAGGAGAAAACAGATGAAAGCCGTCGGATTGACCCATTACCTGCCGATTGACGACCCGAAGTCGCTCGAAGACATCGAGCTGCCGACGCCAACACCCGCGGGGCGCGACCTGCTGGTCAAGGTCGAAGCGATTTCCGTGAACCCGGTCGACACCAAGGTTCGCGCCCCGAAAGATAAGGTCGAAGCCACGCCGCGCGTATTGGGGTGGGATGCGGCGGGCACCGTCGCAGCCGTCGGCCCGGACGTCACCCTCTTCAAGGTTGGCGACCCGGTGTACTACGCGGGCAGCATCACGCGCCCAGGCGCGAACAGCGAGTTCCATCTTGTCGACGAACGCATCGTCGGCCACATGCCCACGTCGCTCGACTTCGCGGGCGCCGCTGCTTTGCCACTCACGACGATCACGGCGTGGGAAGCCCTTTTCGACCGCCTTGGCATCGCTCCCGACGGCGGCGATGAGGGCAAGTCGATCCTCATCGTCGGCGGTGCCGGCGGCGTCGGCTCGATTGCCATTCAGCTCGCGCGACGCCTTGCCCATCTGCACATCGTCGCTACCGCGTCGCGCCCGGCATCGGCCGACTGGTGTCGTCAACTCGGTGCGCAACACGTGATCGACCATACCCAGGACATTCCGGCGCAGCTGCAGTCGATCGGCATGCCACAGGTGGATTTCGTGCTGTGCCTGAACGACACCAACGCGCATTTCCCCGCCATGGCGCAGGTCGTCGCCCCACAAGGCAAGATCTGCTCCATCGTGGAGAATGCGGGTCCGCTCGACATCGGTCTGCTCAAAAACAAGAGCGCCACGTTCGTCTGGGAGTTCATGTTCACGCGCGCCATGTTCGCAACGCCGGACATGATCGCGCAGCACACGCTGCTGACCGAAGTGGCACGCCGGGTCGATGCGGGTACGCTGCGCACGACGGTGGGCGAGGTCCTGGGCCCGATCAACGCGGTGAACCTGCGCCGCGCCCACGCGCAGCTCGAAGGCGGACGCACCATCGGCAAACTCGTGCTCGCCGGATTCTGACCGGCGCGCAGGGCGCGCATGGTTCCCGCCGTGCGCGCCGGCAACGAAAAACGGCGCTTGCCCTTCACAGGCAAGCGCCGTTTTTATGCGCTCTCGCGGCAGTACCGCCCGCCCGTCAATTGCCCGACGGCAGCGTGCCCTCGGGCAGCGCGAGCGCCTCGGTCGGATGCACGATCTCGCCGCCCAGCGCATTCACCCCGGCAATCAGTCGCTCGAACGCCGCGCCAACCAGTGCGGGGTCGCCCTTCACGCCCAGGTCGATATGTCGGCGCGCGTAGATCGCGCCACGTTGCGCGTCGCCCACGCTGGGCAGACTGAACACTTTCACGCCGCCATATTCGGCTTCGATGGCCTCCATGAGCGGCGTCAATGTCGACTCGGCCAACCCGAACACCAGCACCGATCGCTCGGCGTGCTTCGTCAGGTGATGCAACTCGGCGTAGTCCGTGTCGAGCACCCACGCCATCATCGGCCACGCCATGACCGGGAATCCCGGCATGAAGTGATGCCGCTCGACCGAGAACCCCGGAATCTTGTTGTAGGGATTCGGCAGCACGCGCGCGCCGACCGGAAACTCGCCCATCTTCAGACGATGCCGGTTATCGGGCTGGCTCATGTCCGCACGTCCGTCGGGACTGGTGTCGGCGATGCGCTCCATGATGAGCGCCTCGGCTTCCGGCGTGAGCACGAGCGGGACATTGAGTGCCGCCGCGGCGCACTGACGCGTGTGATCGTCGGGCGTCGCCCCGATGCCGCCGGTGACGAAAACGATATCCTCGCTCGCAAACGTGCGTCGCAGCGTGGCCGTGATGCGCTCAGGGTCGTCACCCACATATTCGGCCCAGCCGAGTTGCATGCCGCGCTCGGTGAGCAGTTCGACGATCTTGGGGAGATGTTTGTCTTGACGGCGCCCGGAGAGAATCTCGTCGCCGATGATGATGATGCCGACCGCCATGATGCTTCCTTTATCTTGTCGTCAGGGCCTGGGGGGGAGCGCGCGGCGCCGCCCGGCGGCAGCGCGCAGTCACACGATTGTGCCACTTTCACGGAGAACCGTTCGACGACCCTCGTCCCGGCGGCAACGCAGGCGGCAGGTCCTCGCTCTCTCGCGACGGCGGGCTCGCCACAGGCAACAGCGTTGCCCCGAGCATCGGCTCGTGACGCGCCGCCTCGGCCGCGCGCAATCGCGACAATGCCCGCAGGCAATAGTGCGCGAACCACAACGCTGAAAATATGAAGATCACCACGTACAGCCAAATTGCCAGCAGCGCGATGACCGGGAACATCACGATCATGATGACCGACGACACCCACAGCAGCGTCGGCAATGAGCCGAGCAGCCCGGTTGCCACGCCGATCACCAGCAGTGGCAGACGCCGCTCGCGCACGATCCGGCGACGCTCCTCGGCGCTCGCGTGATACGCCAACGCGTCGTACGTCATTACGCGATACGTCAGCCAGCCCCATAACAACGGCGGCACGATGGCGAAGAACGGCGGCACGAGCCACAGCGGCAGCGTGAGCAGCGCGGCGACTAGAAAGACCACGGTGGCGCCCAGCGACTGACCGAGACTGCCCCAGAACGAGCCGCCCTGCCGCGCTTCCAGATGAATGTAGTGGCGACGCGAGAGGTGACGCAACACCGCGGGCATCGACCACCCCGCGATGAGCAGCAGCGCCGTGACCACGATCAGCGGGATGAGCAGCGCGACGAGAATGAACGGCGCGAGCGCCATGCGCACGCTATCGATGCCGAAATAGCCGAAGAAGCGGTAGATCCATTGCGTGAACTGCCACTGTTCGAGCCAGACGCGCAGAAAATCGGTGAACGGCACCCAGCCGAACCAGATCACGGCGCCCCAGATCAGGCCGGAGACCACAAAGGGCATGGCGGTGAGCCACAGCATGCGCGGATGCAACAGGCTCACGAGCGCGCGGCCCAGCGCGCGAAGAATGTCATTCATGCAGTATCAATACGGTCGGTGCCGTCAGGACGAGAATCGGAATCCATCGCGTTGAGGACCGTGCGCCCCGAGCGGGGACGCTCGGTCGGTGTGGCGCCCTCGTCGCGATGTCCCGATGTTACAGCACCGGGGCGCGGTCGAAGAAATAGATCCCGTGAGGGGATCGTCCGACCGGAATGGTGTTGATCAGCTTGCGCTGCGTCATATCGATGATGCCGACCTTGCGGGCCCAACGGAACGTCACCCACAGCGTCTTCCGGTCGGCCGAGAGTTCCATGTCGTCCGGTCCCGGCAGCAGGCCGGTGATGTTGCCGACGTTCGTGAGCGCCTCCTGATCGACGATGCTGATCGTGCTCGACACGCGATTCGAAATCAGTACGTGCCTGCCATCGGCGAGCGATCGGAAGTTGTGCGCCCCCTTGCCCGTCGGGATCGTCTTGATCACCTTCTGATTGCGCCAGTCGACCACGGCGGCATAGTCCGCGCCGGTCATTCCCACGAGCAGGTATTTGTCCCCCGGCGTGAGCCACACCCCTGCCGGACTGTCGCCCACCTTCATCGTCCAGAGCACTTTCTGAGTGGCCAGATCGATGGCGGCGATCTCGTTGGACTGCTGCAACGAGATAAAGACAAGTTTGCTGTCCTGCGTGAAGACCAGGTGGCTCGGCATCTTCTTGAGGGGAATGCGCTGCGCCACGCTCAGGTTCTTGCCGTCATAGCGATACACGTCCACGCGATCCAGTCGCAGGGCGTTGGCGACGAACCACTTCTTGTCCGGCGAGAAGCCAATCTGGTAGGGGTCCTCGACGTTCTCGATCTTGCGCTGGACCTGTCCCGTCTTCGGGTCGAGGAAGATGAGGTTGTTGCCGACCGAATTCGCCACGATGAGCGACTGATTGTCGGGCGTGGCCATGAGATGATGCGGCTCCTTGCCAACCGGGAACGTCTGGATGACCTTCTGCGTCGCCTTGTCGATCAGGCTGACGCTGGCGTCGGCCGAGTTGAGCACGACCACGACACTGTCGGGCGCCGGCGCCGCAGCCGTGGCCGGCGCAGCGAGCGCCGCCAGACCGAAGGAAGCCACCAGACCGGCAGCGATCAGCAGTTTGCGCATTGCAGCGTCTCTCGGGAGAAAATTAGGCAGGAAAAGTGGCGAAAACGGCGCGTGGACCGCCCGTTCTCGATACGTCGTAGCGACTCGCCATTGTAGGCCGGGAACACCCCGTCAACGCGCGTCCGGCGCACCTTTTTTTACGTATCGAAACATAATTTCGACACTTTCTGACGTAGCGCAAACCGGCAAGCGGATGTCCCATCGAAATGGTGTCGGGGGTTGGCGTCGGGGCCGAACGCCGTCATTGCACGCGTGGGTTGGCATCCCCCGAATCAGCTTGGTCGCCAAGTCCGCGACGCTCGCCGGGATCAACGAGATCGCAGCGCTCGCAGCCATCGTTGCGCACGACGGCCGCGCCCCCAGCACGTCAGCGCTGCAACGCCTCCCAAACCTTGTGCAGACGCTTGACCGACACCGGCATGGGCGTGCGCAACTCCTGCGCGAATAGCGAGACGCGCAACTCCTCGAGCAGCCAGCGGAACTCCTCGAGTCGCGCGTCGCCCTGATCGCGGCGTTGCGACGTCGCCCGCTGCCAGTTCTGCAGCAACGGCCCCAGTTCGCTCATGGCGCGGGCGTCGCGGGTCGGATCCGCCTTGAGCTTGTCGATACGTCCGGCCATCGCCTTCAGATAGCGCGGGAAATGCGCCAGTTGCGCGTACGGCGTGTCGATCAGGAACCGCTTGCCGATCAGCCGTTGCAACTGTGCCGTCAGATCCGCATACGCCTGCGCGAACGGCTTGGCCTGGGCCAGCTTCTTCTGCAAGGTCGCGTACTCGGTGAGAATCTGTCCGGCCAGCCGCGCGATCTCCTGCGCGAGCAGCGTGAGGCGTCCCCGCCCCTCGTCCTTGCGCGCGACGAACGACGCGTTATCGCTCGGCCAAGGCAACTGAAGGCACGCACGCTCCAGCGCCAGATCGACGATCTGCTCCCGCAGTGCTTCTTGCGTCCCCAGGTTCATGTACTGCATCGCCATCTGCTGCAGGCCCGGGATGTTCTTCTCCAGATACTTCACCTGCTCGCGCAGTTGAATCGCGAAGAGCCGACGCAGACCCGCGCGATGCTGCCGTTGCGCTTCGTGCGGATCGTCGAACACTTCGAGATCGCAGTGATCGCCGCGCTCGACCAAGGCCGGGTAGCCGAACAACGTCTGACCGCCGCGACGGATTTCCAGCATCTCGGGCAGTTCGCCGAAGCTCCACGCCGTGAGGTTGTCGTAGCGGCCGGGCTCGACAGCGGCCGCTGAAGGCGCTGCCTGCGTGCCCGCCCGTCCCGCACCACGCGCCTCGCCGCGCGCCGCCGGCGACGTCGTCGCCGATGCACCATGTGCGTCGGGCTCGACGGCGGAACCACGGGTCGGCGTCGCGCCACTCTTCGCCGCCAACTGCTGAAATGTGCGCTGCGCCTGCTGACCGAGTTCGGCACGCAGTTGCGGGAGATTGCGTCCCATGCCGAGTTGACGCCCGTGTTCGTCGATCACCTTGAAGTTCATCGACAGGTGCGCCGGAAGCATTTCGAACTTGAAGTCACTGGACTTGAGCATGACGCCGGTCTGTTCGCGCGCGTCGGCGATGAGGGCATCGAGCAGCGCGCCCTGTCCGAACGTCGCCCGGTCGACGAAGCCGGCCGCAAACTCGGGCAACGGTACGAAGTGACGCCGCAGCTTCTGCGGCAGCGACTTCATCAGCAGGTGCGCCTTCTCTTTGAGCATGCCCGGCACCAGCCATTCGCAGCGGCGCGCGTCGACCTGATTGAGCGCGTAGAGCGGCACGGCGAGCGTTACGCCATCGCGCGGCGAGCCCGGTTCGAAGTGATAGCTGAGCACCATGTCGATGCCCGCAATGGCCGTCTTCTTCGGGAACAAGTCGGTCGTGACGCCCGCTGCCTCGTGACGCATGAGATCGTCGCGCACGAGGTAGAGCAGCTTCGGCGAGCCCTTGGCCGTTTCGCGATACCAGTGCTCGAAGCTCGCGCCGTCGTAGAGATCGGCGGGGACATGGGCATCGTAATACGCGTAGATCAGTTCGTCGTCGACAAGCACGTCCTGGCGGCGCGACTTGTGTTCGAGCTGCTCGATGTCGGCGATCAGCTTGCGATTGTGGGCGTAGAACGGGAGCTTGGTCTCCCATTCGCCTTCCACGAGCGCACTGCGCAGGAAGATTTCGCGGGCGCGACGCGGATCGCGCGGGCCGAAGTTCATCCGTCGGCGCGCATAGATCGTCAGGCCATAGAGCATGCCGCGTTCGTACGCCACGACTTGCGCGGCCTTCTTCTCCCAATGCGCGTCGGAGAGCGACGTCTTCACCAAGTGCTTGCCGACACGTTCGATCCACTCCGGCTCGATCCGGGCGATGCATCGTGCGTAGAGCCGGCTCGTCTCGACGAGTTCGCCGGCCATCACCCAGCGCCCGGCCTTCTTCACGAGCGACGATCCCGGCCAGATGTGGAACTTGATGCCATGCGCGCCGAGGAAATGCGGATCGTCGTCGGCCTTGCAGCCGATGTTGCCGAGCAGGCCCGCGAGCAAGGCAAGATGCACCTGCTCGTAAGTCGCCTCCGACGCGTTGATGCGCCATCCCTGTTCGCGCACGACGGTGAGCAACTGGCTATGCACGTCGCGCCATTCGCGCAGGCGCAATTGCGACAGGAAGTTGTCGCGGCAGGCTTGTCCGAGCAGCCGGTTCGACTTCTTGTGCGCGATCGCCTCTTCGAACCACTGCCAGATCTTGAGCCACGAGAGGAATTCGGAGCGTTCGTCGGCAAACTTGCGATGGGCGTTGTCGGCGGCGTCCTGCGCTTCGAGGGGGCGGTCACGCGGATCCTGCACGGCCAGCGCACTCGCGATGATGAGGACTTCGCGCAGCGACTGCTGGTCGCGCGCCGCCAGAATCATGCGGCCCACGCGGGGATCGAGCGGCAGACGCGCCAGTTCGCGCCCAAGCGGGGTGAGCTGGTTGGTGTCGTCGACCGCACCGAGTTCGCCCAACAGTTGATAGCCGTCGGCAACGGCCCGGCCGGGCGGCGGTTCGATGAACGGGAATTCCTCGACCTTGGCGAGCCGCAGCGACTGCATGCGCAGAATGACGGCGGCAAGCGACGAGCGCAGGATTTCCGGATCCGTGAAGCGCGCGCGCGCCTGGAAGTCAGCTTCGTCGTACAGACGAATACACACGCCGTCGGCCACGCGGCCGCAGCGCCCCGCGCGCTGGTTGGCGGCGGCCTGCGAGATCGGCTCGATCTGTAGTTGTTCGACCTTGTTGCGGTACGAGTATCGCTTGACGCGCGCGGTACCGGCATCGACCACGTAGCGAACACCCGGCACCGTGAGCGAGGTTTCCGCCACGTTGGTGGCCAGCACGATACGGCGCGCGTTGGACGGTTTGAACACGCGCTCCTGCTCGGGACCCGAGAGGCGCGCGAAGAGCGGCAGAATTTCGGTGTGCGGCGGATGATGCTTGCGCAACGACTCGGCCGCCTCGCGGATTTCGCGCTCGCCGGGCAGGAAGACGAGCACGTCGCCGGCGCCTTCGCGGCACAGTTCGTCGACGGCGTCGACGATCCCGTCCATCAGGTCCCGTTCGCGATCGCGCGCGCTGGCGCGGCTGCCTTCGCGCCCCAGCGCGTTCGCGATGCGCGCATCGTCCTGGATCGGGCGGTAGCGCACTTCCACGGGGTACAGGCGCCCGCTCACTTCGATGACCGGCGCTGGACGCAGGTGGTCGCCCTCGCCCGTGCCGAAATGGCGGGCGAAGCGATCGGCGTCGATGGTGGCCGACGTGATGATGACTTTCAGGTCGGGCCGACGCGGCAGCAACTGCTTGAGGTAGCCGAGCAGAAAGTCGATGTTCAGGCTGCGCTCGTGCGCCTCGTCAATGATGAGGGTGTCGTACGCGCGCAACAGCGGATCGGTCTGCGTCTCGGCAAGCAGAATGCCGTCGGTCATCAGTTTGACGGACGCGCCGTGGGACAAGGTGTCGTTGAAGCGCACCTTGAAGCCGACGATGTCGCCAAGCGGGGTGTTGAGTTCGTCGGCGATGCGGCGCGCGGTGGCCGACGCGGCGATCCGACGTGGTTGGGTGTGGCCGATCAGGCCGGTGCCGCCCGCGCCAAGCCCGCGGCCGAGCGCGAGGCAGATTTTGGGAAGCTGAGTGGTCTTGCCCGAGCCGGTCTCGCCGCTCACGATGACGACCTGATGGCCGGCGATGGCGCGCGCAATCTCGTCGCGCCGGCCGGAGACGGGCAGCGCCTCGGGAAAGACGATGTCGGGAAGCGGATTGGCGGCGGCCTGGCGCGCCGCGAGGCGTTCGGCGTCGCGCGCGGCGCGCTCGGCCGGCGTCGTGCGTCGCCCCGCTGCCGGGTTCGGGCCGCCGGCCTGCCCCGTGTTCGCGGGTTTGGGCAGCCTGGCGGGCTTTGGAGTCGACGCGGTGACCGTGGGTTGGGCGCGCGTATGCCCCGGAGCCATCACTTTCGGCTTCGGGGGCGGAGATTGTCGATTTCGTTCATCACTTGCCATGGGCGCGCATTATATAATCTGCGGATGTTTGCGCACGTACACTCATGCTGACCGAACCCGACCCCGCCCTACAAGACGAAGAGACCGCCCACCAAGCCCAGTTCGTGGACTGGCTGCGATCGGTCGCCCCTTATATCCATGCGTTCCGCGACAAGACCTTCGTGGTCGCCTTCGGTGGCGAACTCGTCGCGGCGGGCGGACTCGACACCCTGATTCAGGATGTCGCGCTGCTGTGCGCGATGGGCATGCATATCGTGCTGGTGCACGGTTCGCGACCGCAGGTCGAGGAGCAGATGCGCCTGCGACATATCGAGTCGCACTTCGCCCAGCAGTTGCGCATTACCGACGCGGCCGCGCTCGAAGCGGTGAAGGAAGCGGCCGGGGAACTGCGGCTGGACATCGAAGCGTCGATCAGCCAGGGGCTGCCGAACACGCCCATGGGCAATGCGCGCATCAGCGTCGTGTCGGGCAACTTCGTGACGGGGCGCCCGGTGGGCATCGTGGACGGCGTGGATTTCCAGCACACCGGCGTGGTTCGCAAGGTCGATGCCGAGTCGATTCGCCTGTCGCTGGCGAGCGGCAAGATCGTGCTGCTCTCCCCGCTGGGCTTCTCGCCGACCGGTCAGTCGTTCAATCTGACGATGGAAGATGTGGCGTCGTCGGCGGCCATCGCGCTGCGTGCCGACAAGTTGATTTTCATCACGGAAACGCCCGGCGTCATGAACGAGTACAACGAGTTGCAGCACGAACTCACCCTCGAAGACGCCCAGCGCCTGCAGTCGCAAGGTACGCTCGACCGCGATTCGGCGTTCTATCTTAAGTACGCGACGCGCGCCTGCCGGGCGGGTGTCGGCCGTGCCCACATCGTGCCCTTCGCGCTCGACGGCAGCATGCTGCTCGAACTGTTCTCGCACGACGGCGTGGGCACCATGATCTCGTACGAGAACCTGGAGAGCCTGCGCGAAGCGACGATCGACGACGTCGGCGGCATTCTGCAGCTCATCGAACCGCTGGAGGCAGACGGCACGCTGGTGCGACGCGGTCGCAACCAGCTGGAGCGCGACATCGATCACTTCTCGGTCATCGAGCACGATGGTCGCCTGTTCGGCTGCGCGGCACTCTATTCGTATCCGATGGAACGCATCGGGGAGATGGCCTGCCTGACCGTCGACCCGGAAGCGCAAGGCTCCGGGGACGGCGAACGCCTGCTCAAACACATCGAGCAACGCGCCCGTGCCCGCGGTCTGGATCGCCTGTTCGTTCTCACCACGCGCACCGAGCACTGGTTCCTCAAGCGCGGCTTCGTCAAGGCAGGCGTCGACGATCTGCCGGCCGACCGCCGACGCCTGTATAACTGGCAACGCCGCTCGCTGGTGCTCATCAAGAAGCTGTAACGAAGGGCAGGCAGGCGGCGCACGCCCAAGGCTCCCCCTTGTGTCTCGCGCCGTTGTCCCCATCTACCGCTCTCGGCCGCAGCGCGCTTTTTCGTCGCATGTCGATTCCCCTCTCCGGGACCGACTCATGCGCCCAACATTCATTCACGCCCCAACCAGATCACGAAGGAGTTCCCCATGGCTCGCATGATTCAATGCGTCAAACTCGGCAAAGAAGCCGAAGGTCTCGATTTCCCCCCCATGCCCGGCGAACTTGGCAAACGCCTCTGGGAAAGCGTCTCGAAAGAAGCCTGGGCCGGCTGGCTCAAGCAACAAACCATGCTGATCAACGAGAACCGCCTGAATATGGCCGATCCGCGCGCCCGCCAATATCTCGTCAAGCAAACCGAAAAGTATTTCTTCGGAGACGGCGCCGATGTCGCTCAAGGCTATGTGCCGCCGCCCTCTGAGTAAACACCTCCCCCCCGACGGATCGGGGCCCCTTTCCGCCGCTCAGACATAAACCCAACTCGCTGCAGAAAGGGGCCCCGATCCGTCCCCGCATACGCCCTATGGCACCATGCCACCGGCGTCGGGAAACAGGCAGGCGAATCGGCTCGTATGCTTTTTTTCTCGATTGAGATCTGCTGGATGTGCTGGTCAGGCGGGCGTCGTGCCACCCACGGCTGCCTTGCCAGCCGAAGCCGCTCCGCAGTGGTGGCAGAAATGCGCGAACGCGTTTTTGCGCGCATCGCACACACCGCAATGGTCAAACAGGCAAATGCCACAGTGCACGCAGTAATCGCGATTCGGATCGTCCAATTTCACCGGACGCTCACACCCCGGACACACCGACTTCGCCAACCGCGCCTGCGCCAAATCGTACGACAACGTCTTGCGACGCTCTTCGTCCGGTAACTGCTCCTCCGCCCTCTGCCTCGCCAGGTATCGCTGCAACGACACGATGGCGTAGCGTCCGATCATCACCGTGAGCACAATGCCCACGAGGTACCGCACATATCCACCGTAGTCCGGCAAGTACGGCACCAGCTCTACGAAGAACGCAAACAGCGCGAAGAAGATGAAGCCCCACACGAATGGCCACCACGTGCTTTTGCGCTGGCGCACAAAGAGCCATCCCGCCACCACCAGCAATGGCAGCGTAAGCGCAAGCCGAATGCCGAATACTTTCAAATCCTGCGCACGCTGGATCGCCGCAAGCTTTTCTCCCGCCGCCGTGTTCAGCGCATAGCGCGCCATGCGCGCCGACTGCACCGCGCGCTGGGCATCCAGCTGTTTTGCCTCGAGGGCATCGACTTGCGTCTGGACGTCGCGCTGCGCCGCCTTCAAGGCATCGAGCGCCTGCGTGCGCGCAACAAGCTCCGTATCCTGACTGGCCTGCGCCGTCGCCGTACGCGTGGCCACCCAATCGTTGAACGACTCTCGCGCACTGCGATACGCCGTACTCCGCGCCTTGAGCTGCAAACGCGCCGTCTCCAACCGGCTCTCGACATCTTCGAGCTGTGTCTGCGCCTGCTTGATGGCGGCGTCGGCACCGGCCGCCTGCCCGCGATCGACGAACGAGTCGAGCGTCGGCGCAGGCGCTACGCCCGGCAATTTGTCGACGACGAGCCCGCCCAGGCCAATGAGGAACGCCGCAAATAACACGGCGATCAGCCACAGGCCACGGCGGAACCAGGTTTCGGGAAGACGACGCGATCCAGCCATCCTGCCCTCCCGGGATCAGTTGTGGTAGTCGAGCGTGCGCACGCCTTGCGGCGTACCCATGAGCGTGATGTCCGCGCCGCGCTGTGCGAAGAGCCCTACGGTCACGACGCCCGGGATCTGGTTGACCTGCGCCTCGAACGCCACCGGATCGAGGATCTGCAGCCCGTGGACGTCAAGAATCGCACACCCATTGTCGGTCATGTACGGGCTGCCGTCGGCACGCACCCGCGCCTGCGGCTTGCCACCCAGCGCCGTCAGCGCACGGGCGACGCTCGCCTGCGCCATCGGGATCACTTCGACCGGCAGCGGAAAGACGCCAAGCACGGCAACTTCCTTGGACGCGTCGACGACGCACACGAATTCCTTCGCCACCGAGGCGACGATCTTCTCGCGCGTGAGCGCCCCGCCGCCGCCCTTGATCATGTGGCCAAGCGCGTTGATCTCGTCGGCACCGTCGACGTAGACCGGCAGGCTGTCGATCTGGTTGAGGTCGAAGACTTCGATGCCATGTTTGCGCAGACGCTCGGTGCTGGCCTCGGAACTGGAGACGGCACCGCGATAGCGGCCCTTGTGGGCGGCGAGCGCGTCGATAAAGCAGTTCGCGGTGGACCCGGTGCCCACGCCGATCACGCTGCCCTCGGGCACGTGCTGGTTCACATAGTCGGCGGCGGCCTCGCCGACCAAGCGCTTGAGTTCGTCCTGGGTCATGGGGATTTCCGGCAAAGTTTGGTAAAGTCGGAAGTTTACCGGAGTCAGGCGGGCCGCGCCGTTTTTCATCGCCCGGTCGCATCCCGGACTTCATGTCACGCAGTGCATTTCTCGCAAGGCCGCTCTCATGAATCAGCTCGACCAGCTCAAACGCCACACGATCGTTGTTGCCGACACCGGCGACTTCCAGGCGATGGACGCCTACAAGCCGCAAGACGCCACGACCAACCCGTCGCTGATTCTCGGTGCCGTCCAGAAGGACGCCTACCGCCCGATGCTCACCCGCATCGTCAGTGAACACCGCGCGGAATCCACCGCGGAGATCATCGACCGTCTGCTGATTGCCTTCGGGCGGGAGATTCTGGACATCGTGCCGGGTCGCGTGTCGACGGAAGTGGACGCCCGACTGTCGTTCGATACGGCCGGCACGGTGGTCCGTGCGCGCAAGCTCATCGCCATGTATGAGGCGCAAGGCATCGAGCGCGACCGCGTGCTCATCAAGATTGCTTCGACGTGGGAAGGCATTCGCGCGGCCGAGATTCTCGAGCGCGACCGGATTCGCTGCAACATGACGCTGCTGTTTTCGCTGGTGCAAGCGGCGGCCTGCGCCGAGGCAGGCGCCCGGCTGATTTCGCCGTTTGTCGGTCGAATCTACGATTGGTACAAGAAGTCGGCGGGTGCGAACTGGGTCGAGGCGGACAACGCGGGAGAGAACGATCCGGGCGTGCGCTCGGTGGCCGCCATCTATCGCTATTACAAGCACTTCGGCCATGACACGGAAGTCATGGGTGCGAGCTTCCGCTCGACCGGGCAGATCCTGGCATTGGCAGGCTGCGATCTGCTGACGATCAGCCCCGCCCTGCTCGAACAACTCCGCACGACACAGAGCGAAGTGCCTCGACGGCTCGACGCGAAGGACGCCCGCGCCGCGAGCATCGATCGCGTGAAAACGGATGAGCCGTCGTTCCGCTTTGCGCTCAACGACGATGCCATGGCGACCGAAAAACTCGCGGAAGGGATCCGCGCGTTTGCCGCCGATGCGATCAAGCTGGAAGCGCTGATCGACGCGGCACGCTAAACGCCCCCTGCGACGTGCCCGGCAATCTTGCGCCGGGCGTCGCTGGCTTGGCTTCGCACCGCTGACCTCACGTCCTTGACGTCATCCCCTCGGCGTGAAGTCGCTCACTTCACGTTTGTCACTTGGCGCCTTTGGCCGCCACTGCGCGCTGGCGTACCGCTTCGTATAGGCAGACGGCGCTCGCTACCGAAACGTTCAGGCTTTCGCAGCCGCCCGCCATCGGAATACTCATCAGCTCGTCGCAGTGCTCGCGCACCAGTCGGCGCATGCCCTCGCCTTCCGCCCCCATGACAATCGCCATCGGCCCGGTGAGCTTGGTGCGGTAGATGTCGGCAGGGGCGTCGTCGGAGGTGCCGACCACCCAGATACCACGCTCCTGCAATTCCCGAAGCGTGCGCGAGAGGTTCGTCACCATGATGTAAGGCACGGTTTCCGCCGCGCCGCTGGCCACCTTGGCGGCGGTCGCATTCAGACCGACGGCGCGGTCTTTCGGTGCGATGACCGCGTGCGCCCCGGCCCCGTCGGCCACACGCAGGCACGCGCCGAGGTTGTGCGGATCGGTCACGCCGTCGAGCACGAGCAGCAGCGGCGGCCCGGAGATGCCATCGAGCAATTCGTCGAGGTTCAGCGCCAGCGACACTTCCTGAGCACGCGCAACCACGCCTTGATGGCGCGACGAACCGGCCATGCCGTCCAGGCGCTTGCCGTCGGCCTGAATGACCTTGACCTTTACGCCCGGGGCGCCCTTGAGCGACTCAACGTGCTTCAGGAAGTCCGTCATGCGGCGATCGCGCCGGCTCGGATCGTAGTAAATCTCTTCGACGCTACCGGCATCGTGGCGCAGACGCGCCGTCACGGCATGAAAGCCGAACAGCAGTTTCAATTGACTCATTTCACATCCTCAAAATAGCGTGTGCCGGCACGGCCGCCGACAACGGGCGCCGCACAAAGCACGACGGCGGCGGAGCCCGCATGGGCCACCGCCGCCGCAATCCATCGCGGACCCCTGTTGCCGGTCACCGCCGGCACAAGGCGCCCATCTTACTGCAAACCCTCCGCCGCGCTGCGCGAATCAACGACGCGGCTTCTTCGCCGGACCTCCTGGACGCTTCACCGGCGCCTTGCCGCCTCCCGACTTCGCTGGCGAGGTGGCGCCTCGCTCAGCCCGCTCAGCCCGCGCGGCATTCACTTTTACGGACTTCGGCTTGGCGGCGTGCTTGCCCGCCGGGGCCAGTTGCACGCCGTTGAGCAGCGCACCGCCCTTGGGCATCTGGCGAATGCCCGGCCGGGCTGCGGCGGAACCCGCCGAACCGGCCAGTCCGGGCGCACCGGCGGCGGGGGCCGGCACCGGTGCGCCGCCGCGCTCGGTGCGACCCGACGTTTTCGCCAGCGTGCGCGCGTTGACTTCGCGCACAAGACGGAAGTCGATCTTGCGCGCGTCCAGGTCTACACGGCTCACCTGCACGCGCACGCGGTCGGTCAGTCGATAGCGGATGCCGGTGCGCTCGCCGCGCAGTTCGTGGCGGACTTCGTCGAACTGGAAGTAATCGCTGCCGAGCTCCGTGACGTGCACGAGGCCTTCGATAAAGAGATCGTCGAGCTGCACGAAGATGCCGAACGAGGTGACGGCGCTGACGGTGCCGCCGTACTCCTCGCCGAGCTTGTCGCGCATGAAGTAGCACTTGAGCCACGCTTCGACGTCGCGCGAGGCTTCGTCGGCACGACGCTCATTCGCCGAGCAATGCAGGCCCAGCTCGTCCCAGATGGCATCGTGCTTCTTGGTGCCTGCGGCCTTCTTGGCTTTCCCGGCGGCGGAGTCGTCGGCCTTCTGGAGCTTGCGCGCGTGCGGCGAGAGGCCGGTCGTCATTTCCACACCCGCCGGGACTTCGGGCTCGTACTTCTTGCCCGCCAGAATCGCCTTGATGGCACGGTGCGTGAGCAGGTCCGGGTAGCGGCGAATCGGGCTGGTGAAGTGCGCGTAGGCGGGATACGCCAGACCGAAGTGGCCGATGTTGTCCGGACTGTAGACGGCTTGCTGCATCGAGCGCAGGAGCATCGTCTGGAGCATGGGTGCGTCGGGGCGCGACTCGATCTGCGTCATCAGGTCCGCGTAATCGGACGTTGCAGGCTCGTCGCCACCGCCGAGCGACAGCCCGAGCGTCTTGAGGAACGTGCGCAGCACCTGGAGTCGTTCGCCCGACGGACCGGCGTGAATCCGGTACAGGCCCGCCTGCTTGTGACGCTTGAGGAGGTCGGCGGCGCACACGTTGGCCGTGAGCATGCATTCCTCGATGAGACGGTGAGCATCGTTGCGCGTGCGCGGCAGGATCTGTTCGATCTTGCCTTGCGCGTTGCAGACGATATACGTCTCGGTCGAATCGAATTCAATGGCCCCACGCGTCTTGCGCGCTTTCGCGAGCACTTTGTACAGCTCGTACAGGTTCTGCAGATGCGGCAGCAGCGCAGCGCGGCGTTGGGCTTCGGGGCCTTTGGTGTTGCCGAGAACGGCGGCCACTTCGGTGTAGGTCAGGCGCGCGGCCGAGTGGATCACGGCCGGATAGAACTGATAGGCCTTGACTTCGCCGTTCGGGGCGACGAGGGCGTCGCACACGAGGACACAGCGATCCACGTCGGGATTGAGCGAGCACAAGCCGTTCGAGAGCTTTTCCGGCAGCATCGGAATGACGCGTCGCGGGAAGTAGACCGATGTGCTGCGCGTCAGGGCGTCCGCGTCGAGGGGGCCGCCGGAAGTCACATAATGCGAGACGTCGGCGATGGCGACGATCAGGCGGAAGCCATCGCTGCGGCCGACCTTGGCCGGCTCGCAGTACACGGCATCGTCGAAGTCGCGCGCATCTTCTCCGTCGATGGTGACGAGCGGCACGTCGCGCAAATCGATGCGGTGACGCAGATCAGGCGCACGCACTTCATCGGGCAGCGCCCCGGCAGCGGCGAGCGCTTCGGCGGAGAACTGGTGGGGCACGCCGTACTTGCGCACGGCGATTTCGATTTCCATGCCGGGGTCGTCGATGTCGCCAAGGACTTCCGAGACGCGGCCGATGGGCTGGCTATAGCGGCTGGGGTAATCGGTAAGTTCGACGGACACGACCTGACCGACCTTGGCCTTGCCCTGGGCGCGCGGCGGGATCAGGATGTCATGGCCGATGCGCTTGTCTTCCGGGGCGACGACCATCACGCCGTTTTCGTTGAGCAGGCGACCGATGACGTGCGTGTTGGCACGGCTCACCACTTCAACGATATGCCCTTCCGGACGGCCTCGGCGATCGTAGCCGGCAACGCGCAGAAGGACGCGGTCGTTGTGCATGACCTTCTTCATCTCTTCGCTGGGAAGGAAGAGGTCGTCGCCGCCCTCGTCGCGCACGGCGAAACCGTAGCCGTCGCGGTGACCGATGACACGGCCGGCGATGAAGTTCGAGGGGTGGGTCAGTTGATAATAGCCGTGGCGGTCGAGGCGAATCTGGTCATCGCGCTCCATGGCGGCGAGGCGCTTGAAGAAGCCTTCGCGCTCCTGCTTTTTGATCGCCAGGGCTTCGGCGATATCGTTGGCGGACAGCGCGGCATCGGCGGTGCGCAGGACACCGAGGATTTCTTCGCGGCTCGGAATCGGATAGGGATATTTGCTCAAAGGTCGGTAGCGTTGCTGTGCCGGTTGAGTCCGGCCGAGGGGCACATCTGGCGCCCGACGGTCCGTGGTGTTGTGCGTCGCGCGAAAACGCGGGGTCGCACAGTCAGGGACAATCATACGGCAAACCTCGCGAAAACTGCCACCTATGCGGAATTTGAGCGTGGGCTTGCAGGCGGGTGAGAAAAAAGAAAAATTATTCCACCCAAGTGTTGACAGTGCCGCACGGCGTACGCATAATCTCACTTCTTCGCGGCGAGCAAGCAGTCAGCAAGTCGACGAGGCCCAGATGGCGGAATTGGTAGACGCACTAGTTTCAGGTACTAGCGGGTAACACCGTGGAGGTTCGAGTCCTCTTCTGGGCACCAAAAATTCAAGAAAGCCGATGATCGAAAGATCATCGGCTTTTTTCATGCGCGCTCGCCCACCGTCCGCCCCTCCCCCTCCCTTCCCGAGCGCCGACGCCGGTACAGCGCACTGCCAACCATCGATGCCGATCGATCGGAGACCGAGCACGATGTGCGTCACCGCGCGAGCGATTCGCAAAACATGTCGCGCGCGCGTCACGCCACACGCGCCCTCCGTCCAGACGTCGAGCGAAATCGGTAGAATTTGCCTCATAAAAAATTGAATATTGCTCAACGGCCATCCAAGGGGTTGGGCGTGCCGCGCGTGTAGCGCGTATTCGATTTCGGTTGCTTGATACTTGTTGGGAATGACATGCCTGCCTTCACTCGCGGTGAGCTTGCCGATTTGAACGTCTTTGTCACGATCTGCCGCCGGCAGAGTTTTCGGGAGGCCGCCACCGAACTGGGAGTAACGACCTCGGCCCTGAGTCACGCGATGCGCAATCTGGAAGCGCGCCTGGGCGTGAAGTTGCTGAACCGCACAAGTCGCTCCGTGTCGCCAACGGCCGCGGGCGCCGCACTGGCGAAGGAGCTGGAACAGGGCCTCGAGCAGATTGCCTCGGCCATTGGCGCATTGGACCGCTACCGTGCGTCGCCGGCCGGGCGTTTGCGACTGAATGTGCCGCGCGATGCGGCGCGGTTGCTGCTGGATCCGATTCTGCCGCGATTCGTGGCGTCGTATCCGGACATCGAATTGGATGTCACGGTGGACGATCGGATGCTCGACATCGTGGCGGAAGGTTTCGACGCCGGGATGCGGTATGGCGACACGGTGCCGGGCGACATGATCGCAACGCCGCTCACGCGCGCGCTGAAGTGGATCGTGGTCGGGTCGCCCGCGTACCTCGCGCGGCATGGCAGACCGAAGGTGCCGCAGGATCTGATGTCGCACAATTGCATCCGGATGCGCCTGGGCGACAACACGCTCTACAAGTGGGAGCTGGGCAATGGGCCAACGGCGATCGAACTGGATGTGCCGGGGGCGCTTAGCATCAACGAGAGCGACGGCGTGATTGCGGCGGCAACGGGCGGCCTGGGGTTGGCCTACGTGTTGGAGCGAAACGTGTCGCAGGCACTGTCCAGCGGCACGCTCGAAGCCGTGTTGACGGACTGGGCCGTCGACGGGCCGCCCCTGTCGATGTATTACCCGAGCCGACGTCAAACGCTTCCGGGATTGCGCCATTTGATCGACATGATTCGCTCGGAGCATATGGGCCACGCCGCCTAACGTGGCGGCGCCCCCGATCAGGTAGGTCGCCCCCCGATTTATCATTTTTTGCCGCAAATCGCTTGACAGTATGTAAGCCCCTCGGCATAATCTTGCTTCTTCGTAGCAAGCAGCAAGCGAGCTGACGAAGCCCAGATGGCGGAATTGGTAGACGCACTAGTTTCAGGTACTAGCGGGTAACACCGTGGAGGTTCGAGTCCTCTTCTGGGCACCAAAAATTTAAGAAAGCCGATGATCGAAAGATCATCGGCTTTTTTCATGCATGCCCGGACGGAGATCGCATCATCGAGCTAGATCGTTTACTGCAATCGCAGGGCTTCGGCAGTCGCAAGATGTGCCGCAAACTCATTGTCACCGGTGCCTTTGCCATCGACGGCGTGGTGCACGACAATCCGCGCGAGTCGTTGGACCCGCAAGGTCTGCAATTCACGCTCGACGGCGAGCCGTGGGAATATCGCGAACACGTCTACGTGCTGCTCAACAAGCCGCAAGGCTACGAGTGCTCCACGAGCCCGACGCATCACGAAGGCGTGCATTCGCTACTCCCGTTGCCGATGGCCGTGCGCGGCGTGCAGCCGGCCGGTCGCCTCGACCAGGATACAACCGGCATGCTGCTGCTCTCCGACGACGGTGCGTTCCTGCATGCCATGATGTCACCGCGTCGCCACGTGCCCAAGCGGTACGTGGCCACGACCAAGCATCCGGTCACCGACGACATGTTGCAGGCCTTGCGCGACGGCGTATTGCTGCGCGACGAGACGGAGCCGCTCGCCGCGACGGATGTCATGCGTGCCTCGTCTCACGAGATTGCCATGACGATCACGCAGGGCAAATACCATCAGGTCAAACGGATGGTCGCCGCCGCAGGCAATCGAGTGGAAGGGCTGGTCAGAATCGCGATCGGCGGTCTGCCGATGGGCAATCTCGCGTTGGGCGAATGGCGCTACCTGGCGCCGGACGAACTGTTGTCGCTACCGTACGAAGTGCCCGCCGCCGGCAAATGAGCGCCGCGGGTTGGCGTTGACGTTGACGTTGACGTTGACGTTGACGTTGACGTTGACGTTGACGTTGACGTTGAAGGCGACGATAGCGGTGATCCGACCCGCGCGGGTCGGATGTGTCAGCTCTGGCGGCCTTCGAGCGTGAATTGCGCGCCCTTGTCCTGGCCGAGCGTCTTGACGAGATACGGCAGCGTTGTCTTGAGGGTGTCCTGCAACATGTACGGCGGATTCACAATGAACATGCCGCTACCGTGCAGGCCCATACCGCCCGGCACCGGATTGCACACCGTCAGCGACGCATTCACCCAGTTCTTGATCGGCTGCCCGTTGATCGTGAGCCGCTTCATGCGCTCCGGCAACTGCGCCGCCTCACGACGCTGCACCAGCGGATACCACACGGCATACATCCCCGTCGGAAAGCGGTCGAGTCCCTCCTGCACGGTCTGCGTAGCACGCGTGTAATCGCGCTTGTCTTCGTACGACGGATCGATCAGCGTGAACGCCCGGCGCGATGCCGGCGGCAGAATCGTCTTGAGCCCCGCAAACCCGTCGGCACCAAAAATCATCGTACGACGCGCCACTTCCCGCCCTTGCGCCTCGAAGTTTTCGCGCAGCACGTCCTGTTCGGTCGGATGCATCTCGAACAACCGCAACCGATCGCGATCCCCAAGCAGTTGCAGCGCAAAGAACGGCGAGCCCGGGTAATAGCGCAGCTTGCCGTCCGGATTGAATTCGCGCACCAACGTCACGTAGTCTGCGAGCGGCGGCGGCAGATCGTCGCGCGTCCAGAGACGGCCGATACCGGTCTCGAACTCACCGGTCTTGTCGGCCCATTTGCCGTCGAGCGCGTAACCGCCTGCGCCCGCATGCGTGTCGATGTACCAGAACGCTACGTCCTTCTGGCGCATGTAATCGATGCATTCAACGGCGATAAAGTGTTTCAGCACGTCGGCGTGGTTGCCGGCGTGAAAGGCGTGGCGGTAGCTGAACATTAGGCAGATCCTGATTCGTCAGGCGCGATTGTAGCCGACGACGCGCCCACACGGCGTTTCCGGGCTTGCACGCTGCCGCTTTGACTCGCCGCCAACGCCTTCGCTTTCACCGCCTTGTGACGCGGACAGGCGACCAGATGATCGTTCACCAGACCCGCCGCCTGCATGAATGAATAGCAAATCGTCGAGCCCACGAAGGTAAAGCCCGCTTTCTTCAGCGCCTTGCTCATCGCATCGGAGACGGCGGTGCTCGCCGGCACCTCGCCAAGCGCTGTCCAGCGGTTCTGCAACGGTTCGCCGCCCACAAACTGCCAGACAAAGTCGCTGAATCGCGTGCCCGCGGCCTCCATCGCCAGGTAGGCCCTCGCCCCCTTGATCACGCCGGCGATCTTGAGACGGTTGCGCACGATCCCGGCATCCGCCAGCAAGCGAGCCTCGTCCTCCGGCCCGAACGCCGCAATGCGCACCGGATCGAAGTGATCGAACGCCAGCCGGTAGTTATCGCGCTTTTTAAGGATGGTGGACCATGAGAGCCCCGCCTGCGCGCCTTCGAGCATCAACAGCTCGAACAACGCGCGCGAATCGCGCAGCGGCACCCCCCACTCTTCGTCGTGATACTGACGATACTGCTCGAAGCCATCGCTCCACGGACATCGTTCCATTGGTCTCTCGATAGTTGCGTCCGCGCGCTAGTGGCGCGGACAGGTGCAGACGAATGGGACAAGTGTGCCAGCAAACGCACGCGAAGCGAACCGCGCAGCCCGTGCCACGCGTGACTTTGCGCCGACGGACTATGCCGAGACGGAATTTTCCGGGCCGAACGCCGGACATCCGTCGCCCTGAGCGATGGACAGGAAAGCCATCCGCTACACGCTCAGTCGAGCCAGCGCGTGTCGTAAGCGTGCACTTCCTGCGTCTGCTCGCCCAGGCCATCGATACCCAGGTGCATCACGTCGCCCGGTTTGAGGAACACCGGCGGCTTCTGCCCCAGGCCGACGCCCGGCGGCGTGCCGGTGGTCACGAGATCACCCGGCTTGAGCGTGGCGAACTGGCTCATGTAATGCACGAGATACGCCACGCTGAAGATCATCTTCGACGTGTGGCCCGTCTGACGGCGTACACCGTTCACGTCGAGCCACAGGCCCAGTTGTTGCGGATCGCGAATCTCGTCGGTCGTCACGAGCCACGGGCCGACCGGACCGAACGTGTCGAAGCCCTTGCCCTTGTCCCACGTGCCGCCGCGCTCGATCTGGAACTCGCGCTCGGAGACGTCATTCACGAGGCAGTAGCCCGCCACGTAGTCGAGCGCGCTCTCGAGCGGTACATACCGTGCCGTCTTGCCGATCACGAAGCCCAGCTCGACCTCCCAATCGCCCTTGACGGCGTTCTTGGGCAGCACCACGGGGTCGTTCGGGCCGTTCAGGCAGTTCTCCCACTTGGTGAAGAGCACCGGCTCGGACGGCGCGTCCAAACCCGCTTCCGCCGCGTGGTCGCTGTAGTTCAGACCGACGGCCAGGAACTTGCCCACCCCCGAGAACGGCACGCCCAGACGCCCCGGCGACTTCACCACGGGCAACGTCGCTGGATCCAGCGCGCGCAATGTCGCCAGCCCCTGAGGACTCAACGTCTCGGGCGTAATGTCGGCCAGCACTCCGGAGAGGTCTCGCACATTGCCGTCGCCATCGAGCAGGCCCGGCTTTTCCTGCCCCTTCGGGCCGAAACGCAGCAGTTTCAAAACAGTTCTCCGTGTGCCGCGACAGAAGTGAGCAACAGCGTTACCCGTCGACAGCTTGGTGGTAAAAGGAATGCACGAGACACTACGCCGGTCGCCCCCAACGCGTCAATGGCGGCGCGGCGATCAAAGCGACGAAGCTCGGATGCGTTGTTCACGACCTCGACTTCCTCGACGGACTCGAACGCAGTATCAACGGCGTGGTCGAGGAAGATCGTTTGTCCGTGGGCCTCTCGACAGACCGGCATGGCCTGGCTCGCAACGTGGCGTGTCAATGGCGTCTGTTGTCGGGGTGTCACTTTTCTGAGACTATGGCTCGCCGCCTCGACATTCTCACCGAGGCAAGGTTCTCGCCGTTGCTGGATCTGCTGTCCCTCGCGCCCTGCCCGTTCCCCGAATTCTGGAGTCTCCGACGATGTCCTCCTCAAAGACCGCCATGCTGGGCCACTGGACCATGTACACGCCGATCGTGGCCCTTGTCGTGCTCGGCCTCGCCGGTTGGCTGCCCTATGGCGCCTCGCTGGCGGTGTGTGCCGCCGCTTTGGCCGGCGCCGTATTCTCCGCCGTGCATCACGCCGAAACGGTCGCCCATAAGGTTGGCGAGCCGTTCGGCACCTTGGTGCTGGCCGTGGCCGTGACCATCATCGAAGTGGCGCTGATCGTCTCGGTGATGCTCTCGGGAGGACCGGACAAGGCGGGATTGGCCCGCGACACGGTGTTCGCGGCCATCATGATCGTCTCGACCGGGATCGTCGGGCTGTGCCTGCTCTTCGGCGGGGTGCGTCATCACACGCAGGGCTTTCATGTCGAAGGCGCGAGTGCCGCGCTCGCGGTGCTGTGCGCCCTGTCGGTGCTCACACTGGTGCTGCCGAACTACACCAGCTCAGTACTCGGCCCGGGACTCACGGCGTCGCAACTGGCCTTCGAGGGCATGATTTCGCTCGTGCTGTATATGGTGTTCGTGTTCGTGCAGACAGTGCGTCATCGCGATTACTTCCTGTCCAAAGCGCCGAGTGAGGAAGTGCATGTGGCGCCGCCGTCGGGCCGCACGGCCGTGCTGAGCCTGGGGCTGCTGGTCGTGGCGTTGCTGGCCGTGGTCGGCCTGGCGAAAAAGCTCTCTCCCGCCGTCGAACAAGCGGTCGCCGAGGCCGGTGCGCCGAAAGCGGTCGTCGGTATCGTGATTGCCGCGCTGGTATTGTTGCCGGAAGGGCTGGCCGCCTTGCGCGCCGCACGTGCGAACAAGCTGCAGACGAGCCTGAATCTGGCGCTCGGCTCAGCGCTGGCGAGTATCGGGCTGACGATTCCAACCGTGGCGGCCGTCTCGCTCGTGCTCGATCAGCACATCGAATTGGGGCTTGCGCCGAAGGAGACCGTGCTGCTTGCCGTGACGCTGCTCGTTGGCGTAATCACGCTCGGTACCGGACGCACAACCGTGCTGCACGGTGCCGTCCATCTGGTGCTGTTCGCCGCCTTCCTGTTTCTGGCGATCGTTCCCTGACCCGCGGGGTGAGCAGACGCGCTCAGGCCTTGTCGGCGCCCTGCTTTGTCGCGTCGTTGCCGGTCGTGCCGGCAGCGTCGACGGCCGTCGCGTCTTCCGAAGCGGTGCCGAGCAACGCGCCCAGCAGCTTGCTGCCGGCGGCATTGCGCTTGTTTTGCGAGCCGACCTGTTTGCCGCCTTGCGGGCCGCGGCGCACGCCGGCGCCGATCTTCAAGCCCTTGCGCTTCTGAATTTCAAATTTCGTCTGTGTCATGATGCTGTCCGTGGTGGGCTTGCCCTCAGGCAGGCCGTGTGAAATTCTGGGGGTTCAGAGATCGATGCCGAGGCTGCCGTCTTCGGCCAACGTCTTCGCCAGCGCGTGAGCGGCTTCGAGCGCGTCGTTCGCCCAGCGATAGGCCTCAGGCGTGGTGTGGGTCAGCGGCGGGTCCAGCGTTTCGATGACGTCGTCCACGTCGCGCCAGCCGGTGAAATGCACCACGCCGTGGTATTGCCCGTCCGGCGCGGGCGACGTCTCCGCCCAATAGTAAAAGTCCTCCGCCAGCAGGCAACCTTCGAAACTCATGTCGATCCCGTGAAAAGGCGGCATCGTAGCACGTCGCACGGCGTGCGGCATACCGGCGCTAGGCAGTAGAATACTGCGGCACGGCACCCCACGACTCTAGTTACCGACATCACGATGTTTACCGGAATTGTTCAAGGCACGGCCACGCTCTCGTCCATCGACGATCGCGACGGCATGCGCACCCTCGAGCTGGCGTTCCCCGAAGGCTTTTGCGAAGACCTGACGCTCGGGGCCAGCGTCTCGGTCGACGGCGTTTGCCTGACGGTCACGCAATTGCTCTCGCCCACCAGCGCGTCGTTCGACGTGATTCTGCAGAGCCTGAACGTCACGACGCTCGGCGGCTTCGGCGCGGGCGCACAGGTCAACGTCGAACGCGCCGCCAAGGACGGCGCCGAAATCGGTGGCCATCCGCTCTCGGGCCATATCGACTTCTCGACGGACATCCTCAGCGTGCGCACGTCGGACACCAACCGCGTGCTGCGCATCGCGATTCCCGAAGCGTTCCGCAAGTATGTCTTCGCGAAGGGATATATCGCGATCAACGGCGCGAGCCTGACGGTCTCGGAGGTCAATCGGCAGGAAGGCTGGTTCGAAGTGTGGCTGATTCCCGAGACACGCCGCATGACGACGTTCGAAGACAAGCTCGCCGGCACACGCGTCAACATCGAGATCGAGCGGAGCACGCAGGTGGTGGTCGACACGGTGCGCGAAGCCGTTCAGGAAAGTCTCGGCCGTCTGCAACCGGTGCTTGAGGCGCTGCTCAAGGAAAAGGGCCTCTCGCTCGACGATTTCGTGTCGGTGCCGCAGTTGCCCGCCGGCAATGCCAGCGACAAACCGGCTCCCAAAGACTGAGCCTGCCGAACATCACTGAAGGACATTCATGCAACTCGCCACCTGGAACGTCAATTCGCTCAAGGTTCGTCTCGGTCATGTGCAGGACTGGCTGCGCAGCAACCCGGTCGACGTTCTGTGTCTTCAGGAACTGAAGCTGACCGATGAGAACTTCCCGATTACCGAGATCGCCGCGCTCGGTTACACATCGCACTTCACCGGCCAGAAGACGTATAACGGCGTCGCAATGCTCGTCAACCACGCGAAAGTGGGAGAGGCGACCGATCTGGTCAAGAACCTGCCGAATTTTGCCGACGAGCAGCAGCGTCTGATTACCGCAACGATCGGCGGCGTACGCGTGGTCTGCGGTTACTTCCCGAATGGACAAGCCGTCGATTCGGACAAGTTCGTCTACAAGCTGAACTGGCTCGACGCACTCACGCACTGGCTCTCCGACGAATTGGA
Source organism: Pandoraea sp. XJJ-1 (assembly GCF_026802345.1). Taxonomy (NCBI): domain Bacteria; kingdom Pseudomonadati; phylum Pseudomonadota; class Betaproteobacteria; order Burkholderiales; family Burkholderiaceae; genus Pandoraea; species Pandoraea sp. XJJ-1. The sequence goes on along the minus strand of NZ_CP113827.1, from coordinate 2,092,870 downwards.
GCGTCATCCGCGACTCGCACTGCTCGGTGACTACAACATCGCCCCCGAAGACCGCGACGTACACGATCCCGCGAAATGGGAAGGTCAGAATCTGGTGTCGCCGCAGGAGCGCCAGGCGTTCGCACGTCTGCAAGGACTCGGGCTGCGCGATACGTTCCGCATGTTCGATCAGCCAGAGAAGACGTTCAGTTGGTGGGACTATCGCATGGGCGCGTTCCGACGCAACGCGGGGCTACGCATCGACCACATTCTCGTCTCATCCGCATTGGCCGAGCGCTGCACCGGATGTGAGATCGATCGCGTACCCCGAACGTGGGAACAGCCGTCGGATCACACACCTGTCATTGCCACTTTCAAGGACTGACGCGCGTCCCGACACGTCCTGGGCACTGCGCTCCGCGCGCTACGCGCACGCCATGCGAACGGCACCCGATTCAGGTGCCGTTTTTTCTATCGAAGGCTTTTCGGATCATTGGCCGCTGCGCGGATCCGTCAGGCGCGACTCATAGACAAAACAGCGAATCGCCGCCTTGTTTCGCGTGTCCATCTGCGTGAACTCCAAACCATAGGCCCACGTCCCATCAACCCGCGGACCTTCCACGCTGCGAACCGCTGCCATACCGAGAATCGCCACCACATCGGCACCGATCGGCACACGGAACTGCAACGCGACGAGATGACAGCCTTCCGGCAGCGGCGCCTTCACTACGATTCCCGCGCCATCCGCGCTGATATCGCGCACGAGTACGAGCCACTCAGGTGTGTCCTGCGGGTCGGCAAGCATGCGGGTGAACGAGACACGCGACGTCTCGTCCAGTGGCGACAGTCGCGCCACCAGCCGCGTATCGACGCGAGGTGTACGGCGCACGGGCGTCTCGCGCACCTGCGAAGGACGCGAAAGCACCACATAGTCAAACGGCCCCTGATGCACGCTGTGTACATCGCAATTGAATTCGTACAGGTTGTCGCCCGGGAATGTCCATAGCGCAAGCCGGTCACCCGCCGTCACCGGTCGACGCGTGTCGCCCGAAGCGGGCGGCGTGATGATCAGCATACCGTTGGGCGCACGACCGATCAGGCGAGCGCGTACGCGCGGGCGCTCGGCGTCCGGAGAGACACGCACCTGTATCCACGCGCCGACCGGCAACGGCACCGGCAACCCCTGCAGGTACACGGCCGACGCGCCCGTCCCCAGCGGCGATACGGAATTTGCGGCCTCCGGGCGCCCCGCCGCCTCGCCCGTTGTCGCCCCCTCGGGAAGCGGCCGGTGCGGCGCGAACGTGGTGAATAGCCAGTCGAGATCGGCCTCGGACGGCAAACGCTCGCCCGCCGCCAGCAGCGGTGTGCCATCGGCGTCGAACAATGGCCAGGAGAGCGGAACGTGGGCGTCAAGCTCGCGACGATTCACAGCCACGAACCCCGGATAGCCTGACGCGATACCAGTCGAGTCCATGATGCCTGGGAGAGTATGAAACCCTTGATTGCCTGAGAACAGGGCGTTGACCTTCCCGTATCCCAGCGCACAGGGCCGCCGCTTGGGCAGTCCCGCTTCGCAATGGCATCCGCAGCCAACACCCAACAAAAGTCGCCAACGGCCGGCGCATGACGCGTCCGGCCGTCCGAAAAGCGTCACCGCGAAGGGCGACGCTTGGCGTGCAAACACGTTTTACCACGAAAGACGACATGCCCTGACGGTGAAACATCGGGCAAAAACCGGCTCATTCCTGATTAATCCCCTTCGATTCCGACGGGCGCACCGACATTGCCCTCCCCCGAAAGCATCCACCGACGAATCGCCGCCGCCGGGAGCGGTAGACGGATCGCCCAGAACCAAGGCAGCGTTTGACGGCACGCCTGCGCCAACCCCGGCAGCTGTGCGATCTCCGGGCATGTCAGCCAGTCGGCCAGCCGCTCTGCCAGTCCTTCCACCGAACTCGTCTCGCCAGCCAGACATTCGCGCAGCGCCAGCGCTTGCGGCAAGTTACGCGACGCGACGTCTCCTCGCAGTGTTTCGTTAAGGGCCGCGAGCGCGTAATCGCGATAGGCCCTCATCTCATCCGCCGGCACCCCCTCACTTGACGGCGCCACCGAGGCGCCTTTCGCGATCGACCACGGCCGGCGCCATTCCGGTTGGGTCGCCAGCCAACCCAGTCCGGCCACGACAGACACCCATCGAACGTGCCGCGCCATGACGACGCTCAACGGCGGCTCGCCAGCGGGCATGACGACCGGAATCTCGCGAAAAACATCGTCGATATCGGCATGTCCTGCCCGCCGCAACCGCACATGGTTCGATGAGCGCGACGAACTGACCACGGCGTCGAGTCGGTCGGACGTACGCAATGGCGTCGGCACGGCCGGCCTTGTCGCCGTGCTGACGGCCGAGTGCCACGGATCCCACGCCCCGTGACATGCCGCCTCGGCGCGGCTAGCTCCGCCCGTGCCCAACCAACGCCCGACGAGCCGGACGAAGGGCTCGAGCGGATGCTCCACTGGCCAAAGCCCGGCAAGAAAGCCGAACTCCCTGAGCAGCCCCTGAAGTTGCGCCATGCTGCCCGGGACAAAATCGTCGGGCGACGCCGCATCGCGCACGACAACCCGCGTACCGAGCCATCGCCAGCCCGGCAGCGTCTCAAAAGCGAGCGACACGTCGCCCTCCGTCGCCGGAAGACCCGCCCCCGCCTCCAGCACACTCTCCAGAAGGTGCCTGGGCAGACGTGCCGCAACGCCGCCGTCGGCCCCGATCAGCACGACGTAAGCGGCATCAAATGCGTCGACCCCGTCGGCTGAAAGCGCCACATGCAGTTGCGGCGGCAACGCGTCGAACCACGCGGACCGCAGCGCCTGCGCACGGGCATCGCCAACCCCATCCACGCCGTCCTCGGCCCAGTAAAGGGTTTGGCACATCGCCCCGGCGAGCGGCCATACGGCCTGCGGCGATGCCGCGCCACAGTGCCGGTGCAACGCGGTCATGAGCGACGCGGTGCCCCATTGCGCACGCGCGCGTGACCAGCGCGTGTCCGTCAGTTCGTGAAGCGTCCGCTTGAGCCATTGCGCTCGCACTTCGGCAAAGCCCTCATGCTCGCCAATGCCGCCCGCCTCAATGCCCGACACGAGCAAACGGCCGAGCCAGTCGCTGCGCTGCACCGACTCGGGCAGGCGCTCGAGCCGCGGTGCCATCTCGCGCCCCTTGTGCATGAGGCCCGGCGGGCGGGCAACTGCGACCAGCAATTGCATGAAAACGCTTGCGCGCGCCGCGGGCTGATCGAGCGGGAACGTCATCAACGATTGCACGACGCCTTCGAGTTCGGACGGCGTCAGGCGACGCAGCCACGCGGCGTCCAGACGAACCCGGGCGCCCTGCCACTGCGTGCCGGCCAGATGGCAGCCGGCCCCGATGCGCACGCCCTTCAGGCTTGCGCCGCAGAACCGGGCATGGCCCAAATCGCAGGCCTCGAACGACGCACCATTGAGCTTTGCCCCGCGCGCGTCCCACCCAAGGAGTTCGCATTGGCGGAATTCGGCGCTCCGCAGATCGGCGCCGATGGCTTGCCCGTTGCGCATGGCCACCGACGTCCATTGCGAGCGTTTGGCCTTGGCGCCAATCCATTTCGCGCCATGTGCGGTGCCCCCGGTAAAGCACGCGTGCTGCAGTTTGGCCCGATGGAACGAGGCGCCGTTCAGACGCCCCTGCGCAAAGTGCAACCCCTGGCACCGCGCTTCGCTCAGGTCGCTGCCGCACATCACCGTGTGCCGAAGGTCGGCGCAACGAAGATCGGCCGCCACGAACCGCGCGCCGCTCACATCCGCCGCATGAAAACAGGCACCGCGCAAATCGGCCCCGTCGAAGTCGGCATTGACCTGGTTCGAATACGCAAACCCCGCGTTCGCCAACGATGCCCCGGTCCACCATGTCCCACTGAATTGTCCGCCGCCAAACTGAGCGCCCGACGCGATCACGCCGCGCAAGTCGCCGTTCGGCATCGACAGATCAGGCAGCACGGCATTGCGCAGATTCGACAGCGTTAGCGCGACATTCAGTACGGCAACCGGCCATTCATGCATGGGCAAACGCGCGCAGGCCTGCACATCGGAAGTCGCGTCATCGGTCGACGACAGCCAGTGCCATCGGGGGGCGACCGCGGTCTGGCCATCGGGCGCCGCGCACCACTTCACCAGATCGCGCGCCACCGCGCCGACCCGCGCGCCGTCAAGCAGATGCGAGAAGCGGGTGCGCCATGCCTGCCGCAGCGCACTCTTGTCGAATAGCAAGTCGGCGCTCTCGGCGGACGACACGCCAAGCGGGGTCGTATCGCTCGCGAATCGAACCGCGGCATCGGCGCTCCCTGCGCTCCCGTCGAGCCTGTGCGCCAGCCAGGCCACTTGCAGTGAAATCACGCGACGCTCGTCCGCGTTCGCGCGCAGCACCGCGTGGCGCAGCCCGTCGGGCGGCGGCGCACTGCGTGCCGCCAGTTCGGACGACGTCAATGCGCGGTCGCTCGCAATACCGCCCTCGATCGGGCGGGCAGCGACGGATGTTTGGGCCCCACCCGATATCCCGCTCTGAACCGGCATCATGCGTCACTCCTTGGCGCGCGCTCATGGGCGCGCGCAAAAAGCCACCATGTTGCCGAAGGAATGCGGCCCTGCGCGCCGGGGAATTTCCGATTCGGTGCTCGAGCCCGTCAGGCGGGACGGTCGTGTCAGCCCAGGCAGAGTGCCAGCGCGGCCCGCCAGTCGGGCGCGCGAACGCCGAAAGTCCGTGCGAGTTTGTCGTTGTCGAGGACCGAATACGCCGGGCGCTTGGCCGGCAATGGATAGGCAGAAGTCGGAATCGCCACAACGTTCGGACGCTTCTGCGCTGCGCTCAGGTCGAGAATCGCTTCGGTGAACCCGTGCCAGGTCGTCTGCCCTGCGGCCGTCAGGTGGTACAAACCGCCATGTTCGCGCCAGAAGTCGGCGTCACCTCCGTTCCGTCCGAACCCCTGCACCAACACCTGCGACGTCAGTTCGGCGATCGTGCGGCACCACGTCGGCGCCCCGTGCTGGTCGGCCACGATCCGCAATTCGTCGCGCTCGCGGGCAAGTCGTTGAACGGTGAGCAGGAAGTTCGCGCCGCGCGCTCCATACACCCAGCTCGTGCGCAGCACCAGATGATTCGCACCGCTCGCCGCGATGGCCGCTTCGCCTGCCAGCTTGGTGCGGCCGTACGCGTTCTGTGGGTTCGTGGGTTCGTCCTCGCGATAGGGCGTGGACGACGTACCGTCGAAGACGTAGTCAGTGGAAAAGTGAACGACGAGTGCGCCGGTGCGCTTGGCCGCTTCGGCCATGATGCCGGGCACGACCGCGTTCACCTGATACGCGGCGGCCTCGTCCGTCTCGGCACGATCGACCGCCGTGTAGGCCGCCGGATTGACGATCAGATCCGGTGAGAAGTCGCGCAGGGTGCGCACCACGCTGTCGGTGTCGAGCAGGTCCATCTCGTCGCGCCCGGGAGCGTGAACGTCGCCCAAACCTTGCAGGCTGCGTGCCAGCTCCCAGCCCACCTGCCCGGTGGCACCCGTCAACAGGATGCGTCTTGCCATGGTAATGCTCCCTTGTGGCCGAATCGTCAAACCTGGGAGCCTACCGTGATTGGCGTCAGGTTTCCAGCCCGAGTTCCTGAATCTTGCGCGTGATGGTGTTCCGGCCGATGCCAAGGCGGCTTGCCGCCTCGACCTTGCGTCCGCGCGTGAAGTCGAGCGCCTCGTTGATCAACGCCGTCTCGAACCGGCGCGTCAATTGATCCATCACGTCGGGCGACGCAGAACGAAGCAGGCGCGCCACTTCGCGGCGCAAGAGCGGCTCCCAGCTGTCCGCTCCGGTGCCGTCTCCCGTCGCGCCGACATTGCCCGCGACCGCAGCGGCACCGCCAGCCCCCGCGATCCCGCCGACAGCCGACAGCCCCGCGTCTACGCCGCCATAACCCGCGATGGCCGGCACCGGGGCGGTGGTCCCGGTTGCCGCCTGGGGCGTCGCGGCGGGGTAGGCAGGCAAGCTAGCCGACGCCCCCACCCCGGTCCCTGGCGCCGCTGCCAGCGTCTGGAACTCCGGCGGCAGATCCTTGATCTCCACCGTCTGCGCCGGGGCCATGACCGTCAGCCAGTTGCTCAGGTTTTCCAGTTGACGCACGTTTCCCGGAAACGGGAAGCGCGTCAGATGCGCCAGCGCGGCCTCGCTGATGCGTTTCGTCTCGACGCCCAGATCGCGCGCACTCTTCTGCAGGAAGTGACGCACCAGCAGCGGGATATCCTCATTGCGCTCGCGCAGTGACGGCAAACGCAAGCGAATCACATTCAGTCGGTGATACAGATCTTCGCGAAACAGACCCTGCCGCACACGATCTTCCAGATTCTGGTGCGTGGCCGCGATCACGCGGACATTCGCCTTGATCGGACTATGGCCGCCGACGCGGTAGTAATTACCGTCCGACAGCACGCGCAGCAAACGCGTTTGCAGATCGAGTGGCATGTCGCCGATTTCGTCGAGGAACAGCGTGCCGCTCTCGGCCTGCTCGAAGCGCCCGCGCCGCGTGGCCTGCGCACCGGTGAACGCCCCGCGCTCATGGCCAAACAGTTCGGATTCCAGCAGATCCTTCGGAATTGCCGCCGTGTTGAGCGCGATGAATGGCCCGCCGGCGCGCGGCGAGTGGCGGTGCAGTGCCCGCGCGACCAGTTCCTTGCCGGAGCCCGATTCGCCGGTGATAAGCACCGTGGCGCTCGAATGCGAGAGACGACCGATCGCTCGGAACACGTCTTGCATGGCGCTCGCCTGCCCGAGAATTTCCGGCTCTTCGGTGATGCGTTCGTCGTCCGTCGCCTCGCGCAGGCTTTCCTCGACCGCGCGCAGAATCAGCTCGACCGCGCGATCAACGTCGAACGGCTTGGCGAGATATTCGAACGCACCGCCCTGAAAGGCCGCGACGGCGCTGTCCAGATCCGAGAACGCCGTCATGATGATGACCGGCAGTCCGGGATGTCGTTGTTTGACCGTCTGCAGCAGTTCGAGCCCGGAGCCGCCCGCCATGCGGATGTCCGAGACCAGCACCTGCGGCGAGTCGTGTTCGAGTGCCGCGCTGGCTTCGCGCGGACCGGTAAAGCTGCGCACCGGCAGATTGGCTCGCGAGAGCGCCTTTTCGAGCACCCATCGAATCGATTGGTCGTCGTCTACTATCCAGATCGGCTTCATTGTTCACCGTTTAACGTCTATGCCCGGCCGCAGGTGCTACGGCCGACGGCGTGAGGGCCGCTTCAGCCCAGGGGCAGCAGGATTCGGAAATCCGTCCGTCCGGGCCGGCTTTCGCATTCGATCAAACCCTCGTGGCGCTGCACGAACGACTGCGCCAGTGTGAGTCCCAGACCGCTCCCCCCTTCGCGCCCGGAGACGAGCGGATAGAAAATGCGGTCACGAATGTCGGCGGGAATGCCTGGCCCGTTGTCGATCACATGCAATTCCAATGCCAGCTTGTGCAAACGTTTGGCAATCGTGATCTTTCGCGCCACTCGCGTGCGCAGGACGATGCGCGCATCGCCGCGTGCAATCTGCCCGCGCAGCGCTTCGGCACCATTGCGCACGATGTTGAGCAGGGCTTGAATGAGTTGTTCCTTGTCGCCACGAAAGTCGGGCAGGCTCACATCGTAGTCGCGCTCGATCGACAGCCCCTGCGGAAACTCGGCGAGCACCACCGACCGCACGCGCTCGCACACCTCATGGATGTTGACGTCGGTGGCAATGAACGGATGACGGTGCGGCTCGAGCAGGCGGTCGACCAGCGTCTGAAGTCTGTCGGACTCCTTGATGATGACCTGCGTGTACTCGCGCAGCTCACGCTGATCCAGCTCGAATTCCAGCAACTGCGCCGCGCCGCGAATCCCGCCCAGCGGGTTCTTGATTTCGTGCGCCAGGTTGCGGATAAGCTGTTTGTTCATCAGCGCCTGATCGATGATGCGCTCTTCACGCTCGTTCTTGATCTTCTGTTCGTTCTCGATCAGCTCGACGATCACGAAATCGGGGGCGGCCTCGGGGGCGGCAACAATCGCATGCGTGTGCAGAGGCTCCTGCGCGGTGCGCTCGAGCACCAAATCGAGGCGCGTCGTCTGAAAGCGGTTGGCGATGAGATCGGCCATCGTCGACGCGAGCACCTCGCCGTTCGTGAAGACGTCGTTCCACGTCATTTGCGACAGCGAACGGCGCGAAAGCGCGAGCAGCGCCTCGGCGGCCGGGTTGGCAAACACGACACGCAGTGATTGCTTCTCAAGCACCAGCAAGACGGTCGGCAACGCTTCGAGACCGGGCAACACGCCCGTCGACGCGAGCCTGGCTTCCCACGGATCGACGCCCGGCGGCAACGCAGTCGTATGGCCGGCGGCGTCGGGGGTCATCTCGGCGGCATGGGGATCTTCCGCGGCAGCGGCGTGCTCGGCGCGCTTCGTCTGCCCTTTCCCACCGGCACGGACACTGTTCATTAAGGATCGAGGCGAGAGGTTCATGGCTGGCTACGTGGCGAATGCGCGCTGCGGATAAAAAAGGGGGACGGCCGCGGCCATCCCCCTTGCCTGTCGAGCATGACGGTCGGCCGCTGGCGTTCCGTCATGCCGGCGCATTCCCTGCGCAGCGATTCAATTACAGCGAGTAGTACAGTTCGAACTCGAGCGGGTGCGTGGTCATGGCGATACGACGCGCTTCGTCCGTCTTCAACGCGATGTACGAATCGAGCATGCCATCCGTGAACACGCCACCACGGGTCAGGAACTCGCGGTCTTCGTTCAGGTATTCCAGCGCCTGTTCGAGGCTCGAGCACACGGTCGGGATCTTTGCGTCTTCTTCCGGCGGCAGGTCGTACAGGTTCTTGTCGGCAGCTTCGCCCGGGTGGATCTTGTTCTGCACGCCATCCAGACCAGCCATCAGCATGGCCGAGAAGGCCAGGTACGGGTTGGCCATCGGATCCGGGAAGCGCGCTTCGATGCGGCGACCCTTCGGGTTGGCAACGTACGGAATGCGGATCGAGGCCGAACGGTTACGGGCCGAGTAGGCCAGCTTCACCGGTGCTTCGAAGTGCGGCACCAGACGCTTGTACGAGTTGGTCGACGGGTTCGTGATCGCGTTCAGGGCACGTGCGTGCTTGATAATGCCGCCGATGTAATACAGCGCGAACTCCGACAGACCACCGTAGCCGTTACCGGCGAACAGGTTCTGACCATCCTTCCAGACCGACTGGTGGATGTGCATGCCCGAGCCGTTGTCGCCCACGATCGGCTTCGGCATGAACGTTGCCGTCTTGCCGTAGCTGTGTGCCACGTTGTGCACCACGTACTTCAGAATCTGCGTCCAGTCGGCGCGCTCGACCAGCGTCGAGAACTTCGTGCCGATTTCGTTCTGGCCCTGACCCGCCACTTCGTGGTGGTGCACTTCGACCGGCACGCCCAGTTGCTCGAGCAACAGGCACATTTCCGAGCGCATGTCCTGGAACGAATCGACCGGTGCGACCGGGAAGTAACCGCCCTTCACGCCCGGACGGTGGCCGGTGTTGCCGCCTTCGAAGTCCTTCGCCGACGACCACGGAGCTTCTTCCGAATTCACGCGGACGAACGAGCCGGACATGTCCGTGCTCCACTGCACCGAGTCGAAAATGAAGAATTCCGGCTCCGGACCGAAGAAGGCGGTGTCGCCCAGGCCCGTGCTCTTCAGGTAGGCTTCAGCGCGCTTGGCGATGGAACGCGGATCGCGGTCGTAGCCCTTGCCATCGGCCGGCTCGATCACATCGCAGGTCAGCACCAGCGTGTTTTCTTCGTAGAACGGGTCGATGTAGGCAGTGTTCGCGTCCGGCACGAGCAGCATGTCCGAGGCTTCGATGCCCTTCCAGCCAGCAATCGACGAACCATCGAAAGCGTGGCCGCTCTCGAACTTGTCAGCGTCGAAGTGCGACACCGGCACCGAGACGTGTTGTTCCTTGCCGCGCGTATCGGTAAAGCGGAAGTCGACGAACTTGACGTCTTCTTCCTTAACCAGATTCATCACATCTGCCACAGATTTGCTCATGCTATCTCCCGAAAGATTCAATCTGGCGCTGCTGGCGCTTATCGCCCGCGTCGCCGTACCGTCTTAACGAACTCCGTGTTCGGATTCGCCAGTGATAAGCAGGAAGCGTGCCAACAATCCATCACCCTGCCCTCCCTGACCCTCGCCCTCTGATTTCTAAGCGAATATTCTATTCTGGTGCGTCCAGCCTGGAATCCCCGCTCACGGGCCATAATTCCCCGATTCGGTGCAACGCGCGCCGAAACATCACCGTATTGGTGCATTTTGTGATTATGCACCTTTTATGTGCTAGCCGCCGATCGGCGCGAACCGAAATTGTGCGTCGCCCTGCACCGCCATCACGCGCGGCCAAACACTGGCTGCGCTCCGGCCAATCCCGACGCCACGCAACACGTAAAGCGCCTCGCGCACGAAGGGCACGCTAGAATAAAGCACAATCATCGTTCAACGAGATCACAGCCCCATGACAAGCGCCAAAGCCATTCTCGAGCAAGCCTCCCAACGCCGCGCGAGCGCTCAGCTCGCCTACGCAGGCGCCGTGACGCCGGACGAAGCCCTGGCACTGCTTGGCGCCGATGCCAACGTTCGCCTGATCGACGTGCGCACGCGCGCCGAACTCGACTGGGTCGGCCGCCCGCAGGTACCCGATGGTCAATACGCCAACGTCGAATGGGTTCGATACCCAGGAGGCGTGCCCAACGAACACTTCCTCGAGCAACTCGCTTCCCAGACGCCGGACAAGACCACGCCGCTGTTGTTCCTGTGTCGCAGCGCCGCTCGCTCGAAGGCCGCGGCCAAGGTCGCCTATGAAGCCGGTTACACGCAGTCGTTCGACATTCTCGAAGGCTTCGAGGGCGACAAGGACAAGGCCGGCCATCGAAAGACGGTGAGCGGCTGGTGCTTTCGTGGACTGCCTTGGCTCGGCGCCTGAGTGGGCATTTCTGTGTGCAAATGAGCGCACAGGAGCCCCCGTCGAGGCGCGCGCGTCGGCACGTTTCCAGACAACGCTGAACGTCTCAATCGCGAGGAAGCACTGAGATGGAGTGGACCCCTTTACTTACGTTCGCCCTCGCCCTGTTCGTCGGCGCCGGCACGCCCGGGCCGGGCATCGCGGCCATTGTGGCGCGCGTGCTCGGACGCGGTACGCAGGGCGCCATCGCGTTCACAACAGGCGTGGCGATCGGCGATGTCGTGTGGCTGACGCTTGCCGTGCTGGGCGTCGCCGCACTGGCCCATACCTTCGCGGGCGTGTTTCTCGCGATCAAATACGCCGGCGCCGCCTACTTGCTCTACCTGGCCTGGAAGATGTGGCACGCACCGGTCACCGCGCCCGCGGAACCGATGGCCGCCGCGCCGCGCGAGCAATCGTGGCGTCTGTTTCTCGGAGGACTGTCGGTCACGATGGGCAACCCGAAGGTCGTCGTGTTCTACTTCGCCCTGCTGCCCAATCTGCTCGATCTGCAACGGGTGACAGCGCTCGGCTACCTCGAAATCGTGGGCGTTACGCTGAGCGTTCTCGCGCTCGTGTTCGGCAGCTACATCGCGCTCGCTGCCCGCGCGCGCCGACTGCTCAGTTCGGCGCGCGCCGTGCGACGTCTGAATCGCGCGACCGGCACGGTGATGGCCGGCGCCGCCGTCGTCATCGCGACGCGCTGAACGCAACACCCGCAGCCATCGCCGCTACGTCGTGATCGCCACCTGCGGGTGGCGTTTTTTTTGGGCGCACGTCGCGCATTGTTGCGATTCCCGGAAGTATTTATTCCCTCAATTGCCATTTTTCCGTGATAGCCAGACGCCTAGACTGTCTTCAACGGTCGCACACAACGCATACCGAAGCCTACGAAAGCGAACGCCGGTACCGATGCATTGCGCGCCCCCGCAACTGAGAAAGACAGGAGTCAACGTCATGAATCGCAAGCACATCGCCTCAGCCCTGATGTCGGTCTTGATGGTCACCGCCGCCGGAGCCGCCTTCGCACAGGCGGGTCGGAGCAGCGATGCCTATCCCGAGGGTTCACAATTCGCGTGGGTGTCGCAAACCTCGCAGGTCTCGCGCGAGCAGGTTCGCCAGGAACTGGTCGATGCCCGCGCGCAGGGCCTGATTCCGCAGAACGATTACGAGTATCCCGTGCTCGCCACGATGCAGCCCAATCAAGCGCCGGGCAAGACGCGCGCCCAGGTGTATGACGATCTCGTGCGCGCACGCCAGAACGGCGAAATGAAGTACTCGAATCCGTAAGCCTTGAGCCGTCGCTGAGCATCGCGGCACGCCGCAGCGCTCAATCGACAGCGGCGGTCGCCGCTCTCGGCCCCCTCCGAGCCGCGCCGCACGCGCCGTCCCTCGTCGTGTTGCCGTACCCCGGCAGCATGACGTGACGCACACAGGCAGGACGGCATCGCCAGCCTGTGTTGCGTCACCTCGTATTGTCCCGCCGACAGGCACGCGCCTGAGCCTGACCGGGCAACCGGCACGCCCGCTCGTCCAGAACACTTCCCCTCTGGTTGGGCGGGCACCGACGGTTTCCCCACGGGCGCCTCTCCTGTCGCCATGCGCTCCCGCGAGCGCATGGGACCTTCGCCCGCGCCCAGCCCAAGGCGCGGGCTTTTTTCTTGAGTCGCGCAAGCTGCGTGCTACCATGCAGCCGTTTCAATTTGCATAGACAGGATCATCCGGTGAGTCAGATCGAATTCGATATCGAGTGGACCGAACGCGCAGCGAAGAAGGCCGAAAAACTCGTCCCCAAGGGCACCCCTCTCGCGCTGCCGCCGATCGAATGCATGCCGGCCGAAGGCGACGTGCTGTTCCTCGGCCAAGGCGACAAGAAGCAACCGTTTATCGTGGTGGAGCGTCAGTACCACCACGAGGGCGACGACGCATGGACGATCGTGCTGATTCTCGATCTGCCCGAATAACGTTGAGGATCGTTTGCGGCGCCTGGATCGAGTGAATCGAACGTTTCGGACAGATCGCATCGCAACAACGCGCGGCGCGGCCACTGGGGAAATCCCGGTTGCCGCGCCGCTTTGCTTGGACGGGGCCGTTTTCTATACTTGAAACATGATTTGACTCGCGCAATAGCGGCAGGGAGACCGGCGATGATCGTGCCCCACCTTTCCAACGCGGAACTCATGAGCATGTTTGCGATCGCCGCATTCGGCGCGATCGCTGTCGGCGCCATGCCCTGCAAAGGCGCCGTTCGAATGTGCTGGCGCTCGCTACTCGTTGTCGTCGGCGCGGTGCTTGCCGTGCTGGCGTTCGAGCTGGTACCCCTCCTGACATAAGTCGTTTTTGCGGATTTTCACCATTAAGGGTTGACCCCTTACGGAAGAGCCGATATTATCTCGGTCTCGTTGGGGCGTTAGCTCAGTTGGTAGAGCAGCGGACTCTTAATCCGTAGGTCGAGTGTTCGAGTCACTCACGCCCCACCAAACGAATTCTGAAAAAGGCTGCTACGCCGTGCAGCCTTTTTTATTCCCGGTAGCATCGGGGCGTTAGCTCAGTTGGTAGAGCAGCGGACTCTTAATCCGTAGGTCGAGTGTTCGAGTCACTCACGCCCCACCAAAGTACGACAGCGAAGGCTGCGCCGCGTGCAGCCTTTTTTGTTCCCGGCAGCACCGGGGCGTTAGCTCAGTTGGTAGAGCAGCGGACTCTTAATCCGTAGGTCGAGTGTTCGAGTCACTCACGCCCCACCAGATGCATGACGAAGGCCGCACGCTGTGCGGCCTTCGTCGTTTCTGCCCGCCCATGCTCCGCCTCCTGCCGGTCATCCCCTGTCGTCCGATTCCTACAGTCGATTCAGCCGCGACCGATAGTCCGCGAAACGCGTGCCATCTATGCTGGATTCACGTCGTTGCGGGTCGCACGGCCACCCCTTGCTTCAGGAGACGCATCATGAATACGACGAAGTCGATTCTCGTTGTCATCACGGCACTCGCGATGGGCTCGTCCCTCGTCGGCTGCACGCTGGGCGGCGCCGCCGCGGGCGGGGTCATCGGGCACGAAGCCACCGGCGGCAGCACCGCCGGCACCATCGGCGGCGCGGTCGTCGGCGGGGTCATCGGCCACGAGTTGGGCAAGTAACGTTGCCGCTCGGCCCGGCGCACGCCGTCATCGCCCCACGGCATAGAGTGGGGAGTTGGCGGCGTAGCCGTACATGATCAGCACCGCGCCCACCAAGGCATCTGCCGCCGCCCGGGCCTCCGCCACATTCGCATAGCGCTTGGCCTGCGCCGTGCAGGTCGCGTAATGACGCGCGCCATGCTTTAACGCGCCGTCGTGCCGACCGATAAACGCCGCCTGACGGCCGCTCCATACGAAGTAGCCTTCACACCTCGCCATCTCCGGCGGCCGCCTGACCGTCAAGTCCTCCTTCTGCGATGCCTCGCCCGCCTTGTGCAAGCGCCACTGACGCTTGATCGCCGCATCGGACCAGCGTCCCATGCCAATGTCTTTTCCTCGGTTCTTTGCCATTGCTCCCTCCTGGAGTTTGCCTGCGGCACTGCGCTCGCGGGCACTCCAATAATGGTGAACAATAACGCGGTGAAGTGGGATGGGGAGTGTCCGATATGCGATGCCACACCCTACGACGACGCCCCACAAGACTCGATACTCGCTGCTCGTCATGCAAAGGAAACCAAACCGCGCCCTCTCGCCTCATGATTGGCCGCAAGGGACGATGAGCCCGCTATCTTCCGGCAAACATAGCGCGGCGAACGCACAACAGTGCTGCACTGCACACCATGCAAGCGATCCGCATTGTCTACACTGAAGGTCTCGTTCTCTTCGGAAGATGGATCCGTTGGCCGCAACGGCATCCGCGAAACCAGGACATGGCGACCGTCACCTTCGCACCCGCAATTCAGCGCCACGTCTGCGTTGACGATCAATGCATCGATGGACCGACCGTCCATGCCGTGCTCGCGCAATGCGTGACGCTCACGCCCGAGTTGCGCGGCTACCTGTTCAACGATCAGGGACGATTGCGTGCGCACGTCGCGGTCTTTGTCGATGGCCGGCTGATCCGCGACCGACACACGCTGGGCGACACACTGAACGACGCCAGCCGCGTGTATGTCGCCCAGGCGCTCTCGGGCGGATAAGGGAGCACGGCGGGAGCGGCGGATGAATGCGCGAGCATCGAACAAGACTCGCGCGAGCCAAGGAGGCAGATCGTGAAACACGTCACCGGAGCCACGTTGCTGGTTGCCACCCGCAAGGGATTGTTCACATGGCAGCGTGAGGACGCCGTCTGGCGCCTGAAGTCGAGCGCGCCCGACTTTCCCGGCGAGCCCGTGAGCATGGTGCTGCGCGACCCGCGCGACGGCACCGATTACGCCGCGCTCAATCTGGGTCACTTCGGCGTGAAGCTCTGGTGCCGCGAACGCGACGCGAGCGAGTGGACCGAACTCTCACCGCCGGCCTTCGCCCCAGAAATAGAGCAGTCCGAAGCATCGGCGAACGATGCGCAGGCGTTGTCGGCACCATCGGTCTCCCTGCTCTGGTCGCTCGAAGCCGCGGGGCCCGACGCCCCCGGCGTTCTGTGGGCAGGCACGATTCCCGGTGGCCTCTTCCGCTCCCACGACCGAGGCCGCACCTGGACACTGGTGCAAAGCTTGTGGGATCGCCCCGAGCGCGCCGAATGGATGGGGGGCGGCTACGATCACCCCGGCATTCATTCGATCTGTATCGATCCGCGCGACAGCCGACAGGTGAGCGTCGCCATCTCGACCGGCGGCGTCTGGCGCACACGTGACGACGGACACACCTGGGCTTTGGCGGCCAGCGGCATGGAAGCCGATTACATGCCGCCCGAACGACGCCTCGATCCGAATGCGCAGGACGTCCACCGTCTCGTGCAATGCCGCGACGCCCCCAACGCCCTGTGGGCACAGCATCACAACGGCATCTTCCGCAGCCTCGACTACGGCGCCTCGTGGCGGCGGATTCAAGCGTCACCGTCGAGTTTTGGTTTTGCTGTCGCCGTCGATCCGCACGACCCCGATGTCGCGTGGTTCGTACCCGCCCAGCGCGATGCCTGTCGCATGCCGGTCGACGCCCGTCTCGTCGTCATTCGCACGCGCGATGGCGGCGAGTCGTTTACATCGCTCTCGCACGGACTGCCGGAGGTGCCGTCCTACGATCTGATCTATCGCCACGGCCTGGATATCGACGCCACCGGCCACTCGCTCGCCATGGGCTCGACCACCGGCGCGCTGTGGGTCAGCGACAACGCAGGCGAGCAGTGGCAATGCCTGTCCACGCACTTGCCCCCTATCTACGCCGTGCGCTTCGTGTAGCGGGCGTCTTGTCGTTCGACATGCCGAGCGTCTCGTCGGTACGCCCTCGCCCGTTTTGCTGAAGGAAACCTTCAGTTAGCGCGTTTCGCGTCGTAGATAGAGATAGGCGAACTGGCTTCATTGATCCCCCCCGTCACGCGTTGCTTGGCGTGTCGCGCGCGCCGATGTCGGTGCGTGCGACAAGGTCGCGTCGTGCTTCCTGCTGAGCGTCGGCACGCACCGCGCAGCGATCGGCAACCCGGCCTCGCAACGCAAGTGGGCCACAACGTCACCCTTGTCGTCCAGGCATCCCATCCCTAAACGGAGTCACCCGAATGCGAATCGCCGACCTGAAAATCCGAACCCGACTGGCCATCGGTTTCGGCACGTTGCTAGCCCTGTTGTTGACCATGCTTGTCATCACCCTGATGCGCTTCGTCGCCATCGAGCGCGATAACGAAGAACTGCTCACCAGCGCGTGGGCCAAGGCCGATGCGGCACACAGCATCGATGCCATGGTGCGTGGCAACGGCCGCCGCATGCTGGAGATCTTCACGATCACCGACGCCGCGCAACGCAACACCATCAACCAGCGTATCGACGCCAATCTCAGCCGGATCGGCGAGGCGCAGGCCGTGCTCGACAAATACGTGGTGTCGGCGCACGGCAAACAATTGATGACCTCGATCCGGCAACACAACGACGCGTTTGTGACGGCACGTCGTGCGATGCTCGCCGCATTGACCTCGGGCGAGCGAGACTTGGCGCTGGACCTCACCCATCGCGACGCCCTCCCCGCGCTCGACGCCATGCAGGCCGAAGCCGCCGAACTGGTCACGCTCCAGAAAAAGATCGTCGACGACACCGGCGCCACAACGCGCGCCGGCATCGTCTTCGCCAAATGGCTGCTCATCGCCATCGGTGCAGCGGCAACCCTCCTGGGCATCGGCGCCGCCTGGTCGGTCACGCGCAGCATCACGCGTCCGCTCGCGCGCGCCGTGGCCGTGGCCGAGCGCGTGGCACAGGGCGATCTCACGAGTCGCATCGATGTGACCAGCCGCGACGAGACGGGCCAATTGATGGGCGCACTCAAACACATGAATGAAAGTCTGGAACACATTGTGCGACGCGTACGACACGGCACAGCCGCCATCGCCTCGGCATCGGGGCAATTGCTTGCCGGCAACACCGATCTGTCGTCCCGCACCGAAGAACAGGCCGCATCCCTGGAAGAGACCGCCTCGTCGATGGAAGAGTTGACGGCCACCGTGCGCCAGAACGCCGATAACGCGCGGCAAGCCAGCCAATTGGCCGCGAACGCGTCGGAAATCGCCGGTGAAGGCGGCCGGGTGGTCGAACGTGCGGTCGCCTCGATGCAGGGGATTGCGGCCAGCTCGACGAAGATCAACGACATCATTGGCGTGATCGACGGCATTGCCTTTCAGACCAATATTCTCGCGCTGAACGCCGCCGTCGAAGCGGCGCGTGCCGGCGAGCAAGGTCGCGGTTTCGCCGTCGTGGCGGGCGAAGTGCGCACGCTAGCCCAACGCAGCGCCGCCGCGGCCAAGGAGATCAAGACGCTCATCGAGACGTCCGTCGACAAGGTCGAAGACGGCTCGGCACAAGTGCGCGACGCCGGTCGCACGATGGCGGAAATCGTGCAGGCCGTGCAGCGCGTGACCGACATCATGGGCGAAATCTCGGCGGCATCGAGCGAGCAATCGGGCGGCATCGAGCAGGTCAACACCGCCGTCATGCAGATGGACCAGGTCACGCAGCAAAATGCCGCGCTCGTCGAGCAGGCCACGGCGGCCGCCGGGTCGTTGGAAGATCAGGCGCGCTATCTGCGCGACGCCGTCGCCGTGTTCCGGCTGACCGATGGCGACCTCGTCACGGCCATGCTCGACGCCCCCGCCCAGACGGCCGCCAACGGCCCGCGGGGCGACGTGCTGGCGTTCGCCCGGGCGCGCCATACCGCGTAATCGGCATCATCGGCATCATCGGCGCCTTCGCCGTTCCGGCCGTGCCGCTGGGGCGTGCCGGCGAGGCGCCGCGCCCGCCCGCAGGCGGTGCCGCCGGCCGGCGCAAACCCCCATGCCTGCTGGGCTTCCAGCCGATGTCACGCTCAGCGCGGCATGGAGACATTGGAGTATGATGGCTGCTGCTATGCTTTTTCCCACCGTCTGGAAAAGAGGTGTACCGTGGCCCGAAAGACCCCCATCGAGCGCTACCGAAACATCGGCATCAGTGCTCACATCGACGCTGGCAAGACAACGACGACCGAGCGCATCCTGTTCTACACAGGCGTCAACCACAAGCTGGGCGAAGTCCACGAAGGCGCTGCCACAATGGACTGGATGGAGCAGGAACAAGAGCGCGGCATCACGATCACGTCTGCCGCGACGACCTGCTTCTGGCGCGGCATGGCCGGCAACTATCCCGAACACCGCATCAACATCATCGACACGCCGGGCCACGTCGACTTCACGATTGAAGTCGAGCGCTCGATGCGCGTGCTCGACGGCGCCTGCATGGTCTACGATTCGGTCGGCGGTGTGCAACCGCAATCCGAGACCGTCTGGCGGCAAGCCAACAAGTACAAGGTGCCACGCATCGCGTTCGTCAACAAGATGGACCGCGTGGGTGCCGACTTCTTCCGCGTGCACAAGCAGATTCACGAGCGTCTGCGCGGCAATGCCGTGCCCATCCAGATTCCGATCGGCGCCGAGGACAATTTCCAGGGCGTGGTCGATCTCGTGAAGATGAAAGGCATCGTCTGGGATGAGGAATCGAAGGGCGTGAAGTTCGAATACGTCGACATTCCGGCCAATCTCAAGGACACGGCGCAGGAATGGCACGACAAGATGATCGAAGCCGCCGCCGAGGCCGATGAGGCGCTGCTCGAAAAGTATCTTGGCGGCGATACGCTGACCGAGGCCGAGATCCGGCAGGGGCTGCGCAAGCGTACCGTCGCGGGTGAAATCGTGCCGATGTTGTGCGGCACCGCGTTCAAGAACAAGGGCGTGCAGGCCATGCTCGACGCTGTGATCGATTACCTGCCGTCGCCCGTCGACGTGCCCGCCATCGCCGGTCACGACGAAGACGACAAGGAGATCGAACGCCACCCGTCGGACGACGAGCCCTTCTCCGCCCTCGCCTTCAAGATCATGACGGACCCGTTCGTCGGCCAGTTGATCTTCTTCCGCGTGTACTCGGGCGTGATCGACTCGGGCGCCACCGTCTTCAATCCGACCAAGGACAAGAAGGAACGCTTGGGGCGTATCTTGCAGATGCACGCCAATCAACGCATCGAGATCAAGGAAGTGCGGGCGGGAGATATCGCCGCGGCGGTCGGTCTGAAGGAAGCGACGACTGGCGACACGCTGTGCGATCCGAACGCCGTGATCATTCTGGAGAAGATGGAATTCCCCGAGCCCGTGATTTCGCAGGCGGTCGAGCCCAAGACCAAGGCAGACCAGGAGAAGATGGGCCTCGCCCTGAATCGGCTGGCGCAGGAAGACCCGTCGTTCCGCGTGAAGACCGACGAAGAATCGGGCCAGACGATCATCTCGGGCATGGGCGAGCTGCACCTCGAAATTCTGGTCGATCGCATGCGCCGCGAGTTCGGCGTGGAGGCGACCGTCGGCAAGCCGCAGGTTGCCTATCGCGAAACGGTGCGCAAGAAAATCGAAGACGTGCAGGGCAAGTTCGTCAAGCAGTCGGGCGGACGCGGCCAGTATGGCGACGTGGTCATCACGCTGGAGCCGGACAAGGAAAAGCCGTATGAATTCGTCGATGCGATCAAGGGCGGCGTGGTGCCACGCGAGTTTATCCCGGCCGTGGACAAGGGCATTCGCGAGACGCTGAACAACGGCGTGGTGGCCGGCTATCCGGTCGTCAACGTGAAGGTTACGCTCACGTTCGGGTCATACCATGACGTGGACTCGAACGAAAACGCGTTCCGCATGGCGGGCTCGATGGCGTTCAAGGAGGCGATGCGCCGCGCCGACCCGGTGCTGCTCGAGCCGATGATGGCGGTCGAAGTCGAGACGCCCGAAGAGTTCATGGGCAACGTGATGGGCGACCTGTCCGGTCGTCGCGGCATGTTGCAGGGTATGGATGACATCGTGGGCGGCGGCAAGATCGTACGCGCCGAGGTGCCGCTGTCAGAAATGTTCGGTTACTCGACCTCGTTGCGCTCGCTCACGCAAGGGCGCGCCACGTACACAATGGAATTCAAACACTACGCCGAAGCGCCGAGGAACGTGGCCGACGCGATTATTTCGACCAAGAAGTAATGCGTCATCGGATGTCGAGCGCGGCGGGTCAGGATTGACCGCCGCGCCCGATGTCGTTATCCGGCTGTCGCGCTCGCTAACGCGCTGACTGCCGCTCCGTCATAAGGCGTGATCGGCCCGAGAGAATCGGGCGTCGCGGGCACGGGCGCGGTCAGTAAGTGCGCAGATGCTCGGCGTGATGCGACAGATGATCCGCCATGAAGGTCTGAATGAAGTAGTAGCCGTGGTCGTAGCCGGGGTGGCGCCGCAGGTTCAGCGGCTGACCGGCATCCTGGCAGGCGCGCTCGAAGAGGTGCGGATGCAGTTGTGATTCGAGGAATTGATCGTTCAAGCCCTGATCGATCAGGATGCCGCCGGGAAACACCACCTGCCCGGCCTTCGCCATCAGTTCGCTGGCGTCATACTGACGCCATGTCTCGCGATCCGCGCCCAGATATCCCGCGAATGCCTTCTCGCCCCATGGGCAACGCGTTGGCGCCGCGATCGGCGCGAATGCCGACACCGAGCGGAATTTGTCAGGGTTGCGCAGTGCTAGCGTCAGGGCACCATGCCCGCCCATGGAGTGGCCGAAGATGCCGATCCGTCCCGCGTCGATCGGCAGCGATTGCGTCACCACGCCGTAGAGTTCGTCGACGATATAGCTGTACATGCGATAGTGCGCCGACCAAGGTGCCTGTGTCGCATCGAGATAGAAGCCGGCGCCGACGCCGAAATCCCAGGCATCGGTCTCGCCCGGCACGCCAGCACCACGCGGGCTGGTGTCGGGCGCAATCAGCGCCACGCCGTGTTCTGCGGCGAGCCATTGCGCGCCGCCCTTGATCATGAACGTTTCTTCCGTGCAGGTAAGCCCCGCGAGATAGAACAGCGCCGGCACCGCCCGGCCGTCACGCGCCTGAGGCGGGATGAACACCGAGAAACGCATCGGCAGGCCGATGACAGTCGACGTGTGGCGATAGAAGCGTTGCGCACCACCGAAACAACGGTGTTCGGAAATGAGTTCGAGCATGACGAAATCCGAGAGGGTTCGGGAAGTCGGCCATGGCGCCGCGCCGCCGGGAGCGGGGCAACCATTGCGATGATGGCCGCTATCTTACCTCGCGAGGCGACAGGTGACATCGGCGAGGTGCGTGGGGTGCGCGATGTTCATTCTAGCGGGTTGCATGACGGTCGCGATGTCGCGCAGACGTTCGCTCAGGCGACCTGATGATACCGAAGCCAAAGTCCGTGTTAAGTTGCTGTGCCACCACGTTGCCAACGATTGTGGAACTGGGCTGAAGCTCAGGCGAAAATGCTGCCACCGTGGTACGTCGAATGTCGACGCTCCGGCCTGCTCCGGCCTGGCGACATCGATTGATCGGGCCAGCGAATTCGTCTCCAGCGGTAGAACAACTACTTCCACCGCCCCCGGGCCAATCACCGCCGCATGCAGGTGGCAGGTAGCTCCGGAGGCGCTTCGCTCCGCCGGCATCGCCATCGATCACGGCGCCTCGCCTGCCATTGCTTCCGCGCCTTCACGCCCCGCATGCCTGGCCGCCCGTTGCTCAGCCACGGCTCGCCTCGCCAGGGTGCCCAAAGTGTGTATCTCCTTTTCAACGTCCCGGGTCCACGGACGTCCATAGTTAATCCGGATGTGACGGCGAAATTCGCTATCGCGTGAAAAAATTGCACCGGGTGCTATCGCGATTTCGTGCGCTTCGGCCATTTCGAACAACTGCACTGCCCCTACCCCTTCTGGAAGTTGCACCCAAAGGAAGAATCCGCCCGGCGGCCGGACCACCAGTGTCCCTTTGGGGAAGTACTTTACGACAGCGGCCACCATCCGTGTCTGAAGGGACGCCAGTTCGCGGCGCAGCTTACGCAGCAGCCGGTCGTAATCCCCATGTTCAAGGAGGCCCGCAATTGCGCATTGCACGGGCACAGACGCCGGGTCCATTGTCAGCCAACGCGCGTGCTCAATTCTCCTGGCGTAGCGCCCCGCGGCTACCCAACCGAGGTGCAGGCCCGGCGCAAGGCTCGTCGAGAACGACCCGCAGTGCAGCACGAGACCTTTGGCATCGAAGCGCTTCGCCGGATACGCCGGCGTCAAACCGAAATGCAGTTCGCGGAATACGTCGTCCTCGATCAGCGGCACGCCATATATGGCCAGTAGCCTCACAAGTGCCTGCTTCCGTTCATCGGAGAGCGTCGCGCCTGTTGGCTGATGCAGTGTCGTCATAAACCAGCAAGCCCGTACCGGACGCTGCCGCAACGCCTCCTCTAATACGCCGAGGTCGAGTCCATGGTGTGGATCGACAGGGATTTCCACGGCCTTAAGACGGAGGCGCTTAACCACATCTCGCACGGCGTGGAAAGCAGGCCGTTCAATTGCGATGGTGTCGCCAGGCCGAGTCAGAACCTGCAGACAAAGCATCGTTGCGTCGAGCGCGCCACTCGTCACAACAACCTCTTCGATTGGGACCGCAACACCTGTGACAACGTAGCGCAGGGCGATCTGGCGACGCAGATCCGCTTCTACCTCTCCCGCCGACAAGGCGTTCCGGGAACTCGCCATCCTCCGAATTGCTGCAGCCAATGCGCGCGCAATCCGGCTAAACGGGAACAGCTTGGCACATGGCTCGGAAGAGCCAAGCCACGGATGCGCGCATCGACGTTGAGCCCTCATGAAGCGGATAGTCAGGCTGTCACCACCCGCGTCCTCAACACTGTGCTTCGAAACGAGGGTTAAGGCTTTCGTTGACGCGGGCCCGCTTGCGACGAAATAGCCCGAGCGAGGTCTTGCGACGATCAGGCCTCGTCGTTCGAGGGTGTAGTAAGCATGGAAAACGGTTGAAGGACTCACGCGATACGAACTGCTCGCCCGGCGCACCGACGGGAGTCGCACACCGGGTTCAAGCGTACCGTTCAGCATCAGACTTTCGAACTCCGCCGCCAATTGGAGATAGCGCTTCATTATTGTGTTATGCCAACCAAATGGAGCTATTCCGCTCTGCCCCGGTTGAGGGTGGAACGCGTCGTTCAGAAATTCCGACCCCGCCAACTGAGCGCGGTTGCGGCGCCAGCCGGCTTTTTGGACGCGGCGCTGGCGGTCTCGAAAAGTACCTTCAGCCGGCTGGCGCTGAGCGCACGGCTGTAGAAAAACCCTTGACCATACTCGACACGGTTCGCGCGTGCGACGTTGTGATGCGCCGAGTTCTCAATGCCTTCGACCACGACCACGGCGCCCATCTCATGGCCCATGCGCGTCAAAGTACCGATGTGTCGGGATCGCTCATCGGGATTCATTCCCAGCACGCGCCTGTCAATCTTTACCATCTCAAAGGTCATCGCTGCCGGCAGTTCAGGTTCAACGTCAGCAGGCCGCGCGACCGACAGGGCAAAACGCACGCCTATTTCACGCGCCCGCGCCATCATCGGGATGAGTCGGTTTTTGAACTTCCTCGCGCTGCCCGCCCCGATCTTTAGCATCAACGGGGGAAGACCGAGGGAACCAACGTCGCCAAGGTGCGCGAGGAACGCAGAACTTACCAAGTAAGACGCGGGCGCTGTAACGCCGAGGTAGAGCGATTTTGGAGCACCGATTTCCCGCAACTCCTGGGCGGCGCGCGACAGGACAAAACGTGTCACCGGTCCGATCAAACTACTCTTCTCGATGACGTCCATATAGTGAGCCGGGCCCAGCGCGCCGTACTTCTGGTTGTCCCAACGCAACAGGGCGTCGACGCCCACGCACCTGGCCCGCCTCACGCCAACGACCGGTTGGTACTCAAGGTGGAATTCGCCGCGACGTAGCCCTGCACGCGCAGCACGCAGGAGCGACTTGTCGTAGCGAAACCACCGCTTGAGGGCCCAGCCGACAACGACGACCAGCACCGCCACCAGGATCGGCCACAATACAAAGCCCGATAGGGTCCATGCTGAGGCGCGCTGTGTCGCTGCGCTTGC
Source organism: Pandoraea sp. XJJ-1 (assembly GCF_026802345.1). Taxonomy (NCBI): domain Bacteria; kingdom Pseudomonadati; phylum Pseudomonadota; class Betaproteobacteria; order Burkholderiales; family Burkholderiaceae; genus Pandoraea; species Pandoraea sp. XJJ-1. Next base: position 2,068,277 of record NZ_CP113827.1, on the reverse strand, counting down.
CGACGGCCGCGCCGGGGCGAGCGTGTCGGCCTCGATCCAAGGCGAGTTCGCCCGGGTTTCACAATCCGCACCCAATGAGCAGTCCGAGACCGGCATTGTCGGCGGTTCCGGCGATTGCTTCGCCAGGTCGGCCCGCGACGTGCTACCCACCAGCGCGTCAGAGGCTAGAAGGCCATTTCGTTCTGCCGCTGCCTGGCCGCTGATTTGCCACCGCACGTCGCTGAGCAGCGTCGCAAGGTTCGCCTCTGCATGGGCCCTTACAGCAGTAGTTCCAATGACAACTTCACGCGCATCCTTCAGCGAATCGCAGGTATTCGTTAGCACAGGCACCGGGCCGGCGACCGGGCCGACAAGGGCTGCGGGAACAACGGGCAACCGTACAATGGACGCGCAGGGTGCGCCAAAGCGAATCGGGGGCGCGGGTGGGTCGGCGAGCCTGTCCGTCAATGGTTGCCAGTCGTTATGTTCAAGCGTATGAATGCGACTAGAGCGGGTGTCGGCCGGATCTGCAAGAGCAAGTGTGGTGCCTGCGCAGATGACCAGGATGACTGTCAACCCTTGTTCCGAGGCACGACCGAGCGCGACGAACGCGCTGCGCCTGATTTTTGATACAGGGAACCCAAATGCCATTGGTCTATCACTAAAAGAATTCGGCTTGAAAAATCGTTATGGATCGGACCGCTTCGCGTCGGCGAAACTTCGAAGGCAGTGGAGCCTGTCTGGGCCGCACTTTGCCAGCGTGTGTGCGTCCGCAATAGAAGCAGATTGCGAAAGAATGGCCGTATCAGATTGAGAAGTGGCTATCTTCCGAGGTTAGGCGTGTGTGCTGGCGGGGCCGGTCCGATGCCCGAAATCGTGTTTTCCGTAAGGAGCACCCGTTGAAACGGTACGAGCGGTTAGCCGAACAAATCAGTGAGCTCATCAAGCGCGGTGATCTGCCACCCGGCGCGCGTATTCCTTCGGTTCGCTCGGCTTGCAAGGCATGGGACGTGAGCCCCGCGACGGTATTTCGCGCCTACTACCTGCTCGAAGACAGGGGCGTGATCAAGGCGCGCCCGCGCTCAGGCTATTTCGTGTCGCCGACTACCGGAGCATTACCGCGGCAAAGGCCCCGGACCTCGCCGGGTGCCGATCCGAAGACCGTCAATATCAGCGACCTTGTCTTTGAGGTACTCGAGACGATCAGGCAGCCCGAGACTGTCCCATTGGGTTCAGCGTTTCTGAGCCCTACGTTGCTTCCAATGGCACGTGTCGGAAAGTCATGCGCGACTGTCAATCGCTCAACGCACCTGGCCAGCATGGTTGACGGCCTGCCGCCGGGGTTTGAAGGATTGCGCCAGCAGATTTCGTTGCGTTACCTGATGTCGGGGATGATGGTGCCTGTCGATGAGATCGTCATTACGAGCGGTGCACTCGAAGCCCTGACGCTCAGCGCCCAGTTGCTGGCCGCGCCAGGCGATGTGATCGTGATCGAAAAGCCGACGTTTTACGCAGCGCTGCAGGCTATCGAGCGTTTGAGGCTGAACGTAGTGGAGATTCCCGTCGACCCGGTGAAGGGTCATGATCTGGATGCGCTAGCGCGGGCGCTGCAGCAGCATCCGGTTCGGGCCTGCTGGTTCATGACCTCGTTCCACAATCCGACCGGAGTGACGCTGGTCGATTCCAGAAAGCAGGCGCTGGTTGATCTGCTCGCCAAACACGACGTGCCGCTCATTGAGGATGACGTCTACCACGAACTGCATTTTGGCCCGGACCCGGTGCGTCCGGCCAAATTCTTTGACCGGAAAGGTCTTGTCATCCATTGTGGATCGTTTTCGAAGTGCCTTGCCCCCGGATATCGTATCGGCTGGGCGGCAGCCGGAAGGTTCGCGGGCAGGCTGGAACGTGCGAAATGGATGACCACGCTATCGGCCAGCATGCCGGCCCAGCGCGCAATCGCCGACTATCTGGAGCACGGCGGCTACGAACGATTTCTTAAAAAACTACGTCGCGAGTTGGCCCATCAGCAATCGCAGATGCTTGACGCGATCAGCCGGTACTTCCCGGCCGATACCCTAGCCACCAAGTCCGACGGCGGTTATTTCACCTGGGTAACGCTTCCGGACCACGTAGACTCGATACAGTTCTTCCAGGCTGCGCTCAGCAGTGGCATCAGCGTCGCGCCCGGACCTATCTTCTCAGCGGACGGCGCCTTCCGGCACCGTGTACGACTGAACTATGGATACCCATGGTCAGCGCGGCTCGAGAATGCGGTTGCGACACTAGGTGCCCTGTGCGCTGATGAATCGCGTTGCGGCGCCAGGCTTGCCGGTCCGGTTCGGCCGGCATGATACGGACGTCGATCTCAACCCGGCACGCCGGCCGGTGAATCGTGAATCTCATGCACGACAATACGCGCCTTGCCTGCGACTTTCGCACGATACATCGCGGCATCCGCCGCACGTAACAGGGCTTCGCCACTTAACGACGCTGCCTGGCCGCGCAGTAGCATGCCGATACTGGCTGATAACCTGACGACCTTCGCCCCAAACGTTATGGGCTGGCTCAGTGTCAGCAGGATCGCCCGTGCAATTCTCTCCAGTGCAGCGTGATCGATGGCAGGGCCGGCCAGCAGCACGGTGAACTCATCCCCGGCGTGCCGCGCAACCAGATCCCCGCCACGCACGCAGCGGCTTATCCGGCGCGCGGTTTCAACCAGGACTTCGTCGCCGCACTGATGCCCGTAGGTATCGTTGACAGCCTTGAAGCCGTCCAGGTCGATAAACATGATGGCCGCCACACCGTCGCTGCCTGCTGCGCACGCCTCATCGAGCCTCTCGAAGAACGAGCGTCTGTTCGGCAGGCCGGTCAGCGCGTCGTGGAATGCCTGGTGCCGCAGGCGATCGAGCAACGCCCTTCGCTCAGTCACATCCTGCACCAGCAGGCAGTACCCATCATCCGCCTGATCATGGACACGACGCGGCACCATCACACCACGCAGGACACGTTGGCTCCCGTTAAGCGTCGCTCCAACCTCGTACTCGGCCCTTTCGCCGCTGAGCACGCGCTGGACGTACGGCTCGATGGCAGCAAAAAAATCAGCGTCGAGAACCTCGTGGGTGAGCCGTCCCACGATCTCCTCGGGGTCCAACCCCAGCCACTCGCGATAGGTTGAGTTGGCGAACCGATAACGTCGCTCACCGTCGACGTACGCGACCAGCGCCGGCAGATTGTCAGCGATAGCGCGCAAATCCACGCGCGTGGCTCCCAATTGTCGCTCGGCGCTCGTCAGTTGCTCATGCGCCTTGCGCAGACCTTCCGAGGCCTCATGGGCTCCCCGATGCAACGCAGCCTCCCGCGCATCGCGCGCGGCTTTTTCCTGTTGCTCCGCCTGGGTATCATGAATGACAAACAGCCAGCCGCCGTCGCGGGCCGACGTCGTCTGCCTCCGTGCCACCTGCACTCGCGCTGGCTTTCTTTGCTTGTTGCGCAACCTGAACGTTACGTCGAGTGTCAGGACCTCGCCCCCCCCGGCTACGAATATCCAGGGACTGCACGGCCTGCTCAAACCTGGTCCGGTCGCTCGCATCCAGCAGATCGCGTATGTTCGTTTTCGTCAGCGGAGCGCGCGAGTGCGCGAGTGCGCGAAGAATTTCACGCAGGCATCATTCATGTGTCGCCACTCCCAGTCCCTTCCGATATGTGCGATAGCGACTGGAGTCCGATGGAACGTCTCGACGTAAAGCGTGTGCTGGGTCTGAAGCCGGTCGATCGCCCGAAGCACCTGCAAGCGATCAGCGCTGTCCAGCTTGCTCAGGCCAATTTCGTGCTCGAGCATTTGCCCCAGGTCTGCCAGCATCTGACGCTGTTGGCGCGTGAAACGCCGCGGCATCGAGTGCATCACACATAGCATACCGATGGGTTTACCGCACGGTAGACGCAGCGCAATGCCTGCGAAAAAACGGATTCCAAAGTGGTGGGTTGCCAGTGGCCCCTGCGCAAGCTCCGCATCGGACAATGTATCCCTGACGACAAACGGTTCCTCGCATTGGAGCGTCCGGCCATAGTAAGTCGCCACATGGAATACGACGTTCCGTTGCAGCGACCGACTTCAGAAACTGGATGCGCGCATCGCCACGCATGGCTAGAAAACGCCGGTCTACTTTCACGTAATCGAACCGGAAGTCCGCGAGCAAGTCAAAATTGCTGACGCCTGTACCGAAATCGTCGAGTGACAGGTGTACGGCGCGTTGCCTTAAGTGGCCAAGGGCCGTGACAACCCGCGGCGTACGCTCGACGCAACTGCGCTCGGTGAGTTCCAAAATGAGGCGCTCCAGCATCGGACCGGCTGACTCGCAGACATCCTCGACAAAGCCGTCCTTCATCAGATGCCGCGCGCAGATGTTGACCGATATATGCCAGTGCTGGGGGAACGGCGGCTGGCTCAGTGCGTTAGTCGCCTCGCGCAGCACGAAACGGGTCAACGCGCCGAGCAGCCGCGAGCCTTCGAGCTTCCCAATGAACTGCCCCGGCCCCGCGGCGCCGAACTTTGGATGGCCCCACCGGAGCAGCGCTTCCACGCCCACGCAATGTCGCATGCACATGTCCACAATGGGCTGATAAACGACATGGAACTCACCACGGCGAAGACCGATGCGCACCGCGCGCCGCAATCTCGCTTTTGGGTGAACGCAATAGCCAACGTACACAATCGCGTCGCAAGCAGATAGTGCGAAAAGCAGAACGACGGCGGCGTGAGCGGCGAACAGGCTGGCCGCGAGGAAGCCCGCCAGGCTCGACGCAACGACGACAGTCACCGCCGCGTCGGGATGCTCGTCGAATATATAGGTCGCAGCCAGCGTATTCGTGCTGTGTAGCGTTGCAAAAATCGCATGGCGTTCTTTTCGCACGGTTATCGTAGTTGCGAACTATGACCTGGCTGCGATCCCAAAACGAGTAGCAGTCACGTATCAAAACATGCGTATCAGATCCGATGTCGTACCCGGGAAAGCTGGCCGGCAACTCACCGGAGCAGGCTTGTCTGCTTACACGATGCCGCCCGGAAATCCCACCTGACCGGCCTTGGCCATCAGTTCGCTGGCGTCATACTGACGCCACGTCTCGCGATCCGCGCCAGATATCCCGCGAACGCCTTCTCGCCCCACGGACAACGCGTTGGTGCGGCGATCGGCGCGAATGCCGACACCGGGCGGAATTCATCAGGTTTGCGCAGAGCGGGCGTCAGGGCACCATGCCGGCCCATCGAGTGGCCGAAGATGCCGATGCGTCCCGCGTCGATCGGCAACGATTGCGTCACCACGCCGTAGAGTTCGTCGACGATGTAGCTGTCGATGCGATAGTGCGACGATTGGCAATTTCGCGCATGTTGGCTTCGCCCGGGATTGATCCAAGTCATCACGCCTGGCTCGGTCTTTTATATCCTATTGAGATATATCCAAAGCGCGCATGGTATGTCGCGACGCGATGCGCTCATGCCGCTGCCAGGCCCATGCGCGCAGCAGTGCCGATGCATCAGCGATGCTGACGCAGAAAATGACGGGGGAGCCTCCATGACCGAGTTCAGAACATTCGACATCTTCCGCTACGATCCGGACGGCGATTCTGCGCCACGCATGCAGACGTTCACGATCGACATCGCGCCAACCGACCGGATGCTGCTCGATGTGTTGATGCGACTGAAGGCTCTTGACGAAACGTTGAGTTTCAGGCGCTCGTGCCGAGAGGGCGTATGCGGGTCGGACGCGATGAACATCAACGGCAAGAACGGTCTTGCCTGTACGACGAATCTTCACGATTTGCCACGTCATACGGTGTTGCGCCCGCTCCCCGGCTTGCCGGTCGTGCGCGACCTGATCGTGGACATGACGGCATTCTTCGAGCAATACCATTCGATCATGCCGTACCTGATCAACGATACGCCTCCCCCCGAACGCGAGCGCCTCCAGTCACCGGACGAACGCGATGCGCTCGACGGACTCTACGAATGCATCCTGTGCGCCTGTTGCTCGAGCGCCTGTCCGTCGTTCTGGTGGAATCCCGACAAATATGTTGGCCCCGCGGGGCTGCTGCAGGCCTACCGGTTCCTCGTTGATTCACGCGATGAAGGCACGAACGCACGGCTCGACAATCTCGAAGATCCGTATCGGCTATTTCGCTGCCGATCGATATTGAACTGCACCGACGTTTGCCCTAAGGGATTGAACCCAGCGAAGGCCATCGGCGAGATTAAATCCATGCTGGTGCGCCGGACCCTTTAAACCGAACGCCACGCGAACCCTCGGAAAACTGATCCACGCGCGACCGGCCAGCCCAAGCGTGAACGGTGCCAAGTCGGTGACGCTCATGCGACCCGACCCGCTTGAGGTCGTACAGCCTTCGACTAGAAACGCCCCCCGCTTTCGCCCCCCCCATTGCCGAACCGGGACAATCGCCGGGGCGGCCGTGTATGACGACTTACGGCAGCCGCGCCGACACAGGCGCCCCGTGCGCATGCCATCGCATTCGCACCCCGTCTCAAAAAATTTGTCACGATTTCTAAACTTTTCGCCGCGCACGTCGCTATACGGTAAAGGACGTGGGAGACGTGCGGTGATCTGTTGCACCGCGATCGACGCGAGATGTTCCCCGCTGGGAGATTTGTCACATTTGCCGGTTATGATGCGTCGCGCCATGTAAGACGCGAATGGCGATCAGGCCGCGTCAGGCACACCGAGCCCCGTCCCGCCAGGCAGTCGCAGCAACGTAGTCCATCAGCAGTGCACAAAGCAGCATCGCGCCACCACCGCCGGCACGGTCCCCCTTCAAGGACTGGTCAGGACAAGGACGACGATGCATGACACCGACCAGATCATCAGAGATTTACCGGGGCCCCAATGAAGCTGATCCTGCTGGCGCTTGCCGCCTCGCTGTTTACGCTCGTCATGATGGTACAGGCGCGCAGCGAAGCCGACGACGTAGGTATCTCCGCTGCCCGCGCGCAACCGCCGGGCGTCATCGTCAGTGACCGCGTACGTACGCGCAAGGACATGGCGATGTGGAATGCTCGCCGCAAGATGCACGCGGTGCGTCAGGAAGACTGACGCGGCCAGGGCATCGTTTCCCGTGCAGCAACATGCTGCAACGCACCAAACTTGGGCATCCTCCGCAACCGTCCTATAGTGGAAGGGAAATTCAGGCGAGGAGACAAGAACGATGCCCGCACTTCACTTCAACCTTTACGACCTGACCCTGTTCCTGCCGATGGCCGTGGCCGGTGCATTGCTCGTTGGCGGCATTCCCGTCACCACACGGGCCACGCGCTACAGTCTGCGCGCGGTCGGTGCCGTGGTCGGCGCCCTCGTCGCGTTGCTGGTCATGGAGGCGTTGCCCGTATTGGTGTAGCCACCGGGCGCCCCGAGCAGGCAAGTCGCGATCCGGCTTCGGATAGCGACTTGCGGAGCTATCCCTGTCGGCCCCGTCGCCCGCAGCCCGTTGGCACGTTGGCCCTGCCGTGCTAGTCGCGACGTCGGTCACGTCGCTGTCATCACGGCCACCTATGCTGGTTTCCGGCAACTTCGGTTGCGCTGTCACCCTCTCTGTTGCGCCGCCGACCCGCTCGGCGGCTTTTTTTATGTCGAGGCCGATGCCCCGCATCCCCGCGTTTGCACCGGCATCGTTTTCTCCCAACGCGCACACCGCCATGGCCTACAATCACCGGAAGTGCAACGCTTCGCGCCAAGTCTCCAACGCTCGACATCCGGGACACCGCGCTACGCCGACAGAGGAGGTTTCCGTATGTCCGACGCGCTCTCCCGCGCCTTCGCCGTGGTCATCAATCAGTACCGCTCGCCCCGTCAGTACACCGTTTCGGTCGAACGCACAAGTGAGATGATCGCCAAAAATATCGGGCTGTTCTCCGACGGCTTCGCCGCGGAACCGCATCTGATCGTCGGCTTGTTCGAACGCGAAGCCGACGCCTGGGCCCTCGCCCGACGTCTGCAGCGCACCCGCACCACCATGCAGGCCCTGCTCCAGACGCCCGCCCGCGCCACCTCCGTCTCGCCCCCCGAACTCGATCCGAGCGACTGATACCCCTCACGTCTTTCGCCGCCCCCCTCGGCGTCGCCGCTTGACTGCGTCACCGGATCCTCTCTCGCCCCTTCCCGTCCCGCGTCCGCCGCATGCCACGTCCTCTTCCTCTTATTCCTCGCGCCAGCACACGTTAACCGGTGATCTAAAAAACGTCCCCCGGCGTTCGCTTGCAAGCGTAGAATTCGGAATTCCATATATCACTGATACCGGCAAGCACCGGAATCCCATGTCGAACCCCGCTGCCAGCGCCGACTTTCCGGCGTCCTACCCAGCTTCCGCGCCCCAAGCGGCGCTTGCGCCGCTTGGCCCACTGACCAGCACGCCGGTGCTGATCGACCTGGTGTATTCGCGTCTGCGCGACGCCATCGCCGATCTCACATTGCCGCCGGGCGAGCGCATCCGCCAAGCCGAGTTGGCCGATGCCTTGGGCGTGTCGCGTCAGCCTGTCAGCCATGCGTTGCAGTTGCTCAAGCGCGACGGTCTGGTCTGCGACAGCGGGCGCCAAGGGCTCGAGGTCGCGCCGATCGACGCCGACCATCTTCGCCAGCTCTATCAGGTGCGCACCGCGCTGGATGGGCTCGCCGCCCGGTTGGCGGCCACGCGCATGGCACAGGGCACGCTGACCGACGTCGAATTGCGCCGCCTGCAGGACGCCGTCGCCGCCGGCATGGCGATGACACGAGGCACGCCGGTGGCGCGTCAAGTCCGCGTGGAGGTTGCCTTCCACACGGCGCTGCACGACGCGTCGGGCAACCCATTGATCGCGCAAACGGTAGCGCCGCAATGGCCGCACATCATGCGGGCGATGGCGGCAACGCTCGGCGCGATGCCGATGCAGGAAGTCGTCTGGCATGAGCACGGGGAGATCGCCGCGCGCATCGCGGCGGGCGACGCCATCGGCGCCGAAGCCGCCGCACGCGAACACACCGAAGCCGACGGCGGCCAGTCGCGACGCGAGTGGCTTGCCCGACTGGCGGGGACCCACTGACGATGCAAGCCGTTATCTCTGCTGCCCTGCCCGTCTTCGGGCTGATCTTCGTGGGCTATCTCTGCGCCCGCCGGGCCTGGCTCGGCGAGGGCGCCCTCGACGCCCTCAACCGTTTCGTCGTCTATCTCGCCCTGCCCGCCGTGCTGTTCCAGTCGATGGCGCAGATTACGTGGGCGGAGCTGGTCAATCCGGGGTTTCTGGGAGCGTTCGGCGGCGGCATGGCGGCGACCTTCGCGCTGTCGTTCCTGCTCGATCGCACGGTACGAGGACGGCTGACCGACGCGAGCATCGAAGGCATGGGCGCGGCCTATCCGAACGCCGGGTTCATGGGACTGCCGCTGTGCCTCGTGGTCTTCGGTCCGGCCAGCGTGCCGGCGGTCGTCGTCGCGATGCTGCTCACCGCCACCGTGCTCTTCGCAATCTCCATCGCGATCATCGAGACGGATTTGCAAGTCACGCCGAACTGGCGTCGCACGGCAGGCTTCGTAGTCCGCGCGCTGGTGCGCAATCCGCTTGTCGTCTCACCGTTCGCCGGCATGGCATTTGCGGGCGCCGGTATCGCGTTGCCCGCCCCCGTGCTGCACCTCACGACATTGCTCGGCGGTGCCGCGAGTCCCTGCGCATTGGTCGCGATCGGCCTGTTTCTCGCGCAGCGATCGGGCGCGGCGCGAGCGCCGCGCATGGCGCGGGCGGTCGGGCGTCTCGTCGGACTCAAGCTGGTGTTTCAACCGGCCATCACGGCGTTCCTGGCGTTCCGCGTCTTCGATCTTCCGGCGATCTGGGCACACAGTGCCCTGCTGCTCTCGGCGCTGCCCATCGGCACCGGCCCGTTCATGCTCGCGCAACTGTACGGACGCGAAGCCACCGTCGCCTCGCGCGCGATTCTGATGTCGACGGTGCTCTCCGTGGTAACGGTGTCGCTGCTGATTGGGTGGTTCAGCGTGCGTTAAGCGCACGCAAAAGCAACGCCCCGAGACGGCAGGCGCGAACGGCGATCCCTTCAGCCCAGGCTCGCCGCAGGTGCCACGACCACGCGGTCGCGTCCCCCGCGCTTGGCCGCGTAGAGCGCCGCATCGGCGGCGCCGAGCAGACGCATCGGCAGCGTGTCCCGGTCGGACACATCGCGCGGATCCACGCTGGCAAGCCCGATGGAAATCGTGAGCGGTACGCGCGCGCCATCGTCGTCGGGCACGTCCAGCCCTGCCACGGCCCGACGCACTCGCTCGGCGACCGTGCCCGCCCAGTTCTGCTCGGTCTGCACGAGCAACGCGGCAAACTCTTCCCCGCCATAACGCGCGAGCGTGTCCGTCACCCGAAGTTGCGCACGCATGCACGCGCTGGCCGCCCGCAAGGCCCGGTCGCCTGTGGCATGACCATGACTGTCGTTGACGCGCTTGAAATGGTCGATGTCGATGAGCAGGCACGCGAGCGGCGCGCCATAACGCGCCCCCCGGATCACTTCTTCCCGCAAGCGCTGATCGAAGTAGCGTCGGTTCGACAAGCCCGTGAGCGGATCGGTCAGGCCGATACGCTTCAAACGCTCGCGATTCCACATGTTCTCGAGACACACCGCGACGACCGCGCCGAAACGTTCGATGAAATCGGTGGCCATCTCCGGCGCGAAGCGGCGCGCGTCGCGGCTACCCAGCGCGATCACGCCGAAATACCGGCCGTTGCGCGCCAGGGGCATCACCACGGCGCTGGCCGGCGGACGTGCCCCGAAGAGCGGCGCGTGGCGCTCGCGCGGCGCACCGATCCAAAGCTGCCCGTCGCCACAGACGGCCGCGAACGTGCCGGCATCCTGCGCAATGCACAGACCGGCGTCGAGTGCGCGAATGCCCTCGGCCGTATCGATGAGATCGCGCAGGGTGTCGTCGACCTCGGCGAGCATCAGCCGTACGCCCGACAGGTCGAAATCGTGACGCAGGCGATTGAGCACCACTTCCAGAAACTCGCCGAAGTCCGGGGCGCCCATGAGCGCCAACTCGATATCCTGGAATCGCTTTAGCGAACGCTCATTGCGCTGGACCGTCGCCAGCAGCGATTGCAAGGAGTCGAGCGTCGGTGCCTGGTTGGTTGCCACGTAAGGTCTCGAAAGACACGCGGCACTTCGCGGCCGCCTAGCGTGATCGCCCGGCATCGTGCCGTAGCGCCCCGGTATCGCGCTCGCACTGCGCGCCGAGAAACAAGTTCCGGGCAGAGACGCACACGTTGAACGCATTCGCCGAACCCGATGGTGAGGCCATGACGACGCCGGTTATCCGACTGTCATTAATTAGCCGTTAACGGCACGCCCCCCACCGGAGTGAAGGGTAGCAGAATCGAATCTTGCCAGACGTGAAATCGAGCCGTCACGCGGCCCTCCCACACCCTAGGGAAAATACTTAGTTCACCCCAACGTCATGCGGCAGCGCATCAAAACACTCGCTGCGGCTCAGGACGTCGTCCGGGCGATCGGCCGGCCATCGCGCCAAGTCGCAGTCGACGGCAACCCATCGCCTTCATGGTGCATCAGCAAAATCGTTGACAGTCGGTGTCGCGAGCCCGCAACGCGCCCGCCACCGCTCGCGTTGCGCCCGCGCCACATGACATTGGCCCGCATTCGGCTTGTGCGCGTGTCTTTGCGTCGTCGACGCGTGGCTGCCGACGGGGCCGATACGCCGGACGCACTGTCCGGATATGAGATTCCGATATTGGGAAACCGGTCGTCCGGAACGCATGCATACCTATCGCAACGCAGCGAAAAATCTTCGAAAACTGGCGTAGATCAACAATCCCAATGTTTCCCTGCTTGACACCTTCCCACCTTTCCCGTAAAAAAACGAATGCATGAACGTTGTATGGCGAGTCTTGTGTTCATCTAATGTCGCCCTAGCGTCGCCTCGGTTGTACCTGATCAGCTTTAATGTCATGCGCTCACTGAGCTTCTGGCTCGCTCATTTGAAAACTTTAAGGATTTAAGAAATGGCAACTGGTACCGTCAAGTGGTTCAACGACGCCAAGGGTTTTGGTTTTATTACGCCGGACGAAGGTGGTGAAGATCTCTTCGCTCACTTCTCGGAAATCCAGTCGAAGGGCTTCAAGTCGTTGCAAGAAAACCAGAAGGTCACCTTCGAAGTGAAGATGGGACCGAAGGGCCGTCAAGCCAGCAACATCCAGCCGGTCTAAGCGACGGATGTTTCGCTGCTGATCGCTTAACGCGATCGACGCGTCTCGGGCAGGGTTAAACTAGCCCGCCCGAACTGAAAACCCCGCTCTCGCGGGGTTTTTTCGTTTCGCTCGACCGGCGCGTCAGCGCCGCGTAATCACGCCGCGCGTGGCTTCACCCGACTCGCGGCTTCGAGCGCGTGACGACGGGCCACCTCCAGATCGTTGTCGTACGCCAGCGCCACCCCCATACGACGCTTCACGAAGCTCTCCGGCTTGCCGAACAGACGAATATCGGTGTGCGGCACCTGGAGCGCCTGATCGACGCCGTCGAACACAATGCCCGCCGCATCCACGCCACCATAGATGACCGCGCTCGCCCCTGGCGTCTTCAGCGTGGTGTCGACCGGCAAGCCGAGAATCGCCCGCGCATGCAGTTCGAACTCGTTCTGCCATTGGGTAATCATTGTGACCATGCCCGTATCGTGCGGACGCGGACTGACTTCGCTGAACCACACCTCATCCCCTTTGACGAACAGTTCGACACCGAAGATGCCCTGCCCCCCAAGGTTGTTCGTCACCTCGCGCGCCACCACGCGCGCACGCTCGAGCGCCACCGACGACATCGGATGCGGCTGCCAGCTCTCGACATAATCGCCGCTCACCTGCTTGTGGCCGATCGGCGCGCAGAAGTGCGTTTCGACCTGGCCGTCGGCGCCACGTGCGCGCACGGTCAACAGCGTTATTTCGTAGTCGAAATCGATGAAGCCTTCAACGATGATGCGGCCGTGACTCACGCGGCCACCGGCCATGGCGTAGTCCCACGCCGCCTTCACGTCGTCGGGGCCGTCGATCTTGCTCTGTCCCTTGCCCGAACTGCTCATCACCGGCTTGACAATGCAGGGGTAGCCGATCCCGCTATCGATGGCCGCTTGCAGTTGTGCCAGCGAATCGCAGAATTGATACGGGCTCGTCGGCAAACCAAGCGTCTCGGCCGCCAGACGGCGAATGCCTTCGCGATCCATCGTCAGACGCGCGGCACGGGCCGTGGGAATGACGCGAACGACACCGTCGGCCTCCAGCGCTTCGAGCATCGGCGTGGCGATGGCTTCGATTTCGGGCACGACGAGATCCGGCTTCTCGGCTTCGATCAGCGCCTTGAGCTGCTCGGGATCGGTCATCGCAATGGTGCGCGCGTGATGCGCCACCTGCTGCCCCGGCGCATTTTCATAACGATCGACGGCAATCGTCTCGACGCCAAGACGCTGCAGTGCGATCAGCACTTCACGGCCGAGTTCGCCGGCGCCCAACAGCATGACCTTCGTCGCGCTCGGCGACAGCGGTGTTCCGATAGTGGTCATGGGTGACCTTTGGAGAGTGAGAAATCTGGCGCGTCGACGCCCTTTGGCGTCATACGCGAAAGTCGTATTGTAGCGAGCATGAACGGCAACGCGGCATCAAACCAGCGCGCCACGCAGCACGCGACGGCAGCTTGCGACCATGCACGCATCGGTCTCCTGGTAGCCCATGAGCACCCAGGCGGTGCCGGCGTGGGTCATGGCGCCCACTAGCGCCAGGCCCACGATTCTCGCTTGAGCTTGCGCGTCCTCACCGAGGGGCGGCGGCGCGTCGGCCATTCCCAGGATCAGCCTCGCGAATTCGAAGATGTAGCGCTGATAGATCTGGTCCGTCTCCGGACTCACGCCCATCACTTCGAGCAGCAAGACGCGCGCCGCTGGCGGATGGCGCAAGAACGCGAAAAAGGTATGCAGACCTGCATCGAGCCGGGCATCGAGGGTCGGTGCGCTCGCGGCAATGGCGGCCTGCAACCGGTCGACCAGCGTTTGCGCGTGATGGGCATACGTCGCGCGCAACAATTGCTCCAGGTTCTCGAACGCCGCGTAAAAGTACCGGTCGTTGAGCTTGGCCAGACGGCAGACCGAGCGCACCGTGGCGCGGCGAAAACCCACCGTGCCGAAGACTTCCGTGGCGGCGTCGAGCAGCGCCGCACGGCGCGCCTGCTCTCGCTGCGCCTGCCCCACGCCACCGTAGCGCCGTCCGGGCGTCGCCCCGGGCGGTGTCGCGTCCGTGCCGACCGGTGCCGATGCCGATGCTGTCGACGCGGTATCCCTCGATTCGAGTCCTTGTTCCATTTCGCTATTTGACATCACTCGGACGCAAAACTAAAGTGGTGACACGTATCACCACATTATAGGCAGCGCGATGCCCGTAGCCAAACGGCCTATCGACGCGGCGCCGATGGGAGACAGCACCATGAAGACATTCACGGACAAGGTGGCGGCCATCACCGGCGCAGGCTCCGGCATGGGCCGTTCGTTGGCGCTTGAGTTGGCGCGGCGAGGGGCGCATCTCGCGTTGTCCGATATCGACGAAGCGGGCGTGACGGACACGGCCATCGCCTGCCGCGCCTTCGGCGTGCGCGTCACATCGCAACGGCTCGATGTGGCCGACCGAGAGGCCGTCTTCGACTGGGCCCGCGAGACCGCCGCCGCGCACGGCAAGGTCAATCTCATCTTCAACAATGCCGGTGTCTCTCTATCGGTGCCGGTCGCGACCGCACGCCACGAAGATTTCACATGGCTGATGGGCATCAACTTCTGGGGCGTCGTGCACGGCACGCAGGCATTCCTGCCCTACCTGAGCGCGTCCGGCGACGGCCACGTCGTCAATACGTCCAGCCTGTTCGGCCTCATTGCGATGCCAACGCAATCCGCCTATAACGCGAGCAAGTTCGCGGTACGCGGGTTCACCGAAGCGCTGCGCATGGAGCTCGATCTGGCGAATGCCCCAGTGTCCTGTACCTGCGTGCATCCGGGCGGCGTGGCGACGAAAATCGTGCAGGCCTCGCGCATCGATGACAGCATTGCCGCGCTCACCGGCGTCGATGCACTCACACACCGGCAACGTGCGAACCAACTCATCGACGTGACGAGTGCCGACGACGCCGCGCGGCAAATGCTCGCAGGCGTCGAGCGCAATGCGCGGCGCGTGCTCGTGGGCCCCGATGCGCGCCGCGTCGACAAGCTGGCCCGCCTGCTGGGTGCGCGCTATCAAGGCATGGTCGTGTGGTTCTACCGGCGCACGGCCATGTCGCGCAAACCTTCGTCGAACAAAGGCCGCGCGACAACGCGCCCCACCACGCCCCAATAACGGACGACGGCCGAAGGACATCGCGATGAACACCCACACCACAGCCACCGATATCGCCAGCGCCGCCACGGATCTCGACGTCATCGTGGTTGGCGCCGGGCTCTCCGGCATTGCCGCCGCTCATTACCTGAGCGAGCGCTGCCCGGGCACGCACTTTGCCATGCTCGAAGCGCGCCAGTCGCTGGGCGGCACATGGGACCTCTTCCGTTACCCTGGCGTACGCTCGGACTCCGACATGTTCACGCTGGGCTTCAGCTTTCGCCCCTGGCCAAGCGACCAGGCGATTGCCGAGGGCGGCAAGATCCTCGACTACCTCAACGACACCGCCCGCGCAGAGGGCCTGGACGCTCGGATCCGCTACGGCCACAAGGTGCTTGAAGCCCGCTGGGATTCGAGCATCGCCCGCTGGACGCTGGACATCGAACGCACGCACGCCGACGGCGCTCAGGATACGCAATCGCTCACGTGTCGCTTTCTCTTCATGTGCAGCGGGTACTACGCCTACGACGCCGGACACACGCCGACGTGGCCGGGCACGGACACCTTCACCGGCACCGTCGTCCATCCGCAGCATTGGCCGGCCGATCTCGACTATCGCGACAAGCGCATCGTCGTCGTCGGCAGCGGCGCCACCGCCGTGACACTGCTGCCGAGCCTGGCGGCAACGGCGGCACACGTCACGATGCTGCAACGCTCGCCAAGCTATATCCTGTCGATGCCGCAGCGCGACGGCGTTGCCGAACGGCTGCGCGCGTGGCTGCCGGCGCGCGTTGCACATCGCATCGTCCGCATGAAGAACGTGCTCATTGCGCTCGGCTTCTATCAGGCGGCGCGACGCTGGCCGCATGCCATCCGCCGCGTGCTGATCCGGCGCGCGGCGCAACAGGTGCAGGGTCATGCCGACGTCGCACGCGATCTCACGCCGCGCTATCAGCCTTGGGATCAACGGCTTTGTCTCGCGCCGGGCGGCGATATCTTCAAAGCACTGCGCGGTGGACGAGCGGCCATCGTGACCGACGAGATCGCGTCGTTCACACCACGCGGGCTGGCACTCAAGAGCGGCAAGACGCTCGACGCCGACATCGTCGTGACGGCCACCGGCCTGCGCGTGCAACTGATGGGGGGCGCGCGCCTGCGGGTCGACGGCAAACCGGTGGATCTCTGCGACGCGGTCGCCTACAAGGGCATGATGTACAGCGACGTGCCCAATCTCGCGTCGATCTTCGGTTACACCAACGCATCGTGGACGCTCAAGGCCGAGCTGATTGCGCAATACGTCTGCCGCCTCATCAATCATATGAACGCACACGATGTCGACACCTGTGTGCCGCGCCTGCGCGAAGGCGAGCATGGCGAGTTGCCGGCCATTGGCCTGACGTCGGGCTATATTCAGCGCGCCGCGGGCGTGCTACCGAAGCAAGGGCGGCGCAAGCCGTGGGTGTTCTATCAGAGCTACCTGCGCGATCTTCGACTGATGCGCTGGGGCAACGTCGACGACGGCGCCATGCGCTTCGAGCGTCGCGCCACGCGCTCGGTCACCCAGGCCACAACGACGCGCGCTTCCGATACGTCGAGTGCAGTGGCCACTGCAGCGCGTTAGTGCGCGTCCTTCGACGACGTCTCGCAAGACATGCGGCGCCCGATAGCCAACCCATGCCGCGCGTTGCTACGATGCGGCCTAACTTAACTTGCCTGCGGATCCACTCGACACCATGCTCATCGTCTACTTGCTGGGTTGCCTGGCCATTGCGATTGCCGCCGCGGTGTTCGTGCTGAGACGCTTCACGCGCCGCGTCGAGCGTCGCGCCGAGGCGGCCGTGCCACCGGACGGCCAATATCTCGACATCGATGGCGACCGCCTGCACTACGTCGACATCGGGCGTGGACCGGCCATCGTGTTCATCCACGGCCTTTGCGGCCAGTTGCGCAACTTTGCCTATCTGCCGCTGGAGACGTTGGCCCGAACCCATCGCATCGTACTGATCGACCGTCCAGGGTCTGGCTACTCGACGCGCAACGCACTGCGCGACGGCGGCCTCACGTCACAGGCGAACGCGGTCGCGCGCTTGATCGACGCGCTCGCGCTCGACCGGCCGCTGGTCGTGGGGCACTCACTGGGCGGCGCAATAGCGCTCACGCTGGCGCTCGACCATCCGCAGCGAGTGGGGGCGCTCGCGTTGATCGCCCCGCTGACGCAACCGGTGTCCGACGTGCCAGCACCGTTTCGGTCGCTTGCGATTCGCAGTGCCGGGTGGCGTCGCTGGATCGCGCGCACGCTCGCCGTGCCTGTCGGCATGATGACGGGCCGCACGACGCTCGCCTATGTCTTCGGCCCGGAAGACGCGCCAAAGGACTTCCTCATTCGCGGTGGTGGCGTGCTCGGCTTTCGTCCCGGCAACTTCGAGGCCGGCTGCGCCGACGTGCTCGCCGCCGAACGCGACATGCCGGGCCTCGCCGCACGTTACGCCGCGTTGACCGTGCCCGTCGACATTCTCTACGGGCGCCGCGACCGCATCCTCGACGTCCGCGTGCATGGCGAAGCGATGCCGCCGCTCAGCGAACGCGTTCGCCTGACGCTCGTCGATGGCGGGCACATGTTGCCCGTGACACAACCGGAAGCGACTCTGCAATGGTTACACGACGTCGTTGCACGAATGCCCGCGCAGCAAGCACCGCAATACGGCGTCGCCCAACCGATGGCACACTAGGGACTTTCCGATTTCGCGCGGCGGGTGCGCGCACGTCTCATGTCCGATCGTCCTGAAGTCCCCCGCGGACCGTCCAGCTTGCGCATGGCCGCCAGTCTCGTCACGCTGCGCGAGCGCGCAAGCGGCATGGAAGTCTTGTTGCTCCGCCGCGCCGTTCGGGCGAACGACCATAGCTCCGATGCGTACGTCTTCCCGGGCGGCGTCGTCGATGCGGCCGATGCGTTCGGCCACGCCGCCTGCGACGGACTCGACGACGCCACTGCCAGCCAACGCCTGTCCCTCACGCACGGCGGCCTCAATTACTACGTGGCCGCCATACGTGAATGCTTCGAGGAAACCGGCGTGTTGTTTGCCGACGATGTCTCGGGCATGCCGGTCGACGCAGCTCGCCTCGTCGCCATGCGCGCGCAACGCGATGCGCTGCATGAGGGGCGGATCGATCTCGTGTCGCTGTGCCGATCGTTCGGCGTCAGGCTCACACCGGAACGTCTGCACTATCTGAGCCACTGGGTCACGCCTTTGGGTCTACCGAAGCGCTTCGATACGCGATTCTTTCTGGCGATGCTGCCCGCGGGTCAGCAGGTGGAAGTCGACCAGGTCGAGACGGCGGCGCACCGCTGGATGCGCCCCCAATATGCGCTCAAGCATGCCGATCAACTTCGGCTGTTGCCTCCCACACGCAAGCTGCTGCAATGGCTGGACGGTCTCGGCACGGCGGATGCTGCCATGGCGGCCGCCGGGGCGCTGGCGGCGGTGCCACGCATTCAACTGCGACTGGCCACCGGCAAGCGCGGCCGCTGGCCGGTCACGCCCGACGAGCCCGCGTGGGCCGAACTGACACTGACCGATCCCCATGAACTTGGCACCGGCAGCTACGACATCGTGCCTGGGCGTAGCGTGACGCTGATGCCGGGCGTGCTGCGTCTCACCGCCCCGAATCCCGGCATGATGACTGGCCCCGGCACGAACACGTACCTCCTGGGCGGTGGGCCCGACAATGCGTGGGCCGTCATCGATCCGGGCCCGGATGATCCGGCGCACGTCGACGCGATTCTGGCCGCGGCGCCCGGCACCATCCGGCAGATCTTCGTGACGCACACCCACCGCGATCATTCGCCGGGGGCGCGCCGACTAAAGGCGACGACGGGCGCAACGACCTACGGCATGCGCGCGCGTCACGACGAGGGGCAGGACGCGGCGTTCATCCCTGACGTGGCGCTCGCCGATGGCGATGGGGTGCCCTTGCCGGATGGCCGAATCTTGCGGGTCATTCATACGCCGGGGCATGCGGCCAATCATCTGTGCTTCGGACTGGACGACGCGTCGCTTGTCTTCACTGGCGATCACGTCATGCAGGGTTCGACGGTCGTCATCAACCCGCCTGACGGGCATATGGCGACCTATCTGGCGTCGCTCGAGAAGCTTGCGGCACTTGCGCCTGCGTGGCTCGCGCCGGGACACGGCTTCGTGATGGATCGGCCGGCGCAGCGGATTGCGCGGCTCATGGCGCATCGACTCGCGCGCGAATCGCGCACGCTCGAGGCGCTTGCGCAAATCGGCCCGGCCACGCTCGACATGCTCATTCCGGTGGTCTACGCCGACGTGCCCCTGGCACGTCACGCAGTGGCGCGACGCTCGCTGCAGGCGCATCTGGAGAAGCTGGCGGAGGATGGCCTCGCGGCGGTGTCGCCAGACGCGCGGTGGCGGCGTGTCGGAACGATGGCGGCAGGGTGACGCCTACTGGCGTGGGTCGACGTCAGTCGTAGGCGTCGCCGATCAACTCGTCTACGATGCGTTCCCCCGCCTTGCGCCCGGCCATTTCGGCGTCGAGGCGATTGTCGCGATGCCCGTCGGGGGATCGCACCTCCGGCCCCTCCGGCTTGCCGTGCCGGATGACCTGGACCAGGGAGTCCCACGGTCCCGCGTACTCATTCTGAAAGGCCCGCACGCGAATCTGATAACCCGCGCGATAGTCGTAGACCTGCTCGTGCGATGCATAGCTCATGACGGACTCCGCTTGTCTTGAAAACGCCCTGCTCTGCTAAAAAGCGTAGCATCTTCACGATTCGTCGGCCACATAGAGGTTTGGCTCCAAACGAGAGAACAATGCCGTGAACCGGCGAAAAAAAACCCACCTGAGCGAGGTGGGTTTCGAAGCCGGGACGCATGGGGCACCATGACACGCCCGGGAAGACAGGGTCATGCGAACATGACGAGCCCATTATGGACGGACGTGCTCCCTCAGAGTGCGTGTGCCGTGAGTGGAATTAGACATAGATCAAATGTTGCGATATTGAGAGCGTCGTGAGGGATGCGTCGGCGGATTGCGCAGGCAAAATGCGGGCTGCGCTGACGGCAGACATCGTCGATCGACCGGCGCCCGCTGTGCGCGACATTCGCCCAGGGGACGCAACTTCCGCCGGGCGGCGCATCGGCCACGGATCAATGAGATCGTGGCGCCTTCATCGAATTCGGCTATGCTGACGACAAAACACGCCGAGACGCTGGCAAAACGACACGACATGGGGATGTCGCCCGAGGGAACGGGGTCGTATTGTCGGGCAACTGCGTCAGTAGGCGAAACATCATAATCAGTCACGCGGCCATGCCCATTTCGGCAGTTTTTATCAGCATTGCGGTTCTGTCTTGCGTCATGAGCGTAGCCGTTCTGGGTTCGTTGTTCGGAACGAAAGTCCCGGGGGTGCGCCTGTGGTGCTTGGCGAGCGCACTTCTGGCGATCGTGGCGGCGCTGCTCCTGACGGGAACCTCGGACATTGTCGTCGCGGTATCGAGCAGCGGGCTGCTCATCGCCTCGCTTATCGGCTTGCACGGCTTCCGGCAATTCCTCAACGCCCGAGCCTCGTACGCCTGGGAGTATGTCGCGCTTGGCGTCATCCTCGTCATGCTGATCTATTGGACCTATATTTCGCCCCACGTCGACGCTCGCAGCACCATGATCTCGGGGTGTATTGCGTACGTCCGCTTCAGTATCGGCGGGGCGGTGCTGAAATACCGACCGCGGGAACGCCCTAAATACGCGTATTACTTTGTGGCCATTGCTGCGATTCTCGGTGCCGTTGTGCATGCCGTTCGTGCCATTGCGTATGGACTGGGTCTGGCGCATGAATCCACGTTCCTTCAACCGACGCCGTTGAACGTCATGTTCCTGGGCATGGCGACGCTGACGCTGCCGTGTCTGTCGGTCGGCATGGTGCTGTTGGCGCACGACCGGCTGGCCGACCGCATGGAACGCCTGGCGACGTTCGACGACCTGACCGGCCTGCTCGCGCGGCGAGCGTTCATCTCGCGTGCGGAGGCCATCGCCAGGGAGTGCGCCCACAAGCAGTCGACCTTTTCGATCGCGATTCTGGACATCGATAACTTCAAGAGCATCAATGACCGTTATGGGCACGCCGCGGGAGACCTTGCGCTTGCGCATGTGGCGTCGTTGATCGCCGGGGCGGTGCGCGCCACCGACATTGTCGGACGCATTGGCGGCGAAGAGTTTGCGTTGTTGCTGCCGGGCGAAACCCGGGAGCACGCGGGACATCTCATCAATCGGTTGCGCGACATCGTGGCCTCCTCGGGCTCCTGTGTCCCCGGCAGGGACGTGATGTCCACGCTTAGCGCGGGCGTCGATGCGTTTCGCGAGGGCGACACGTTGGCCTCCGTGATGGCGAGAGCCGACGCGGCGCTTTATGCCGCAAAGGCCAAGGGCAGGAATTGTGTCGTGGTCGCGCCCGCGATGGAGCCGCTGCCTATCGTTGTCGAGCACGGGAATGGCGCCGGCTTCGGCGGCAAGACCGCGAATGGCTGATGCTGGAGTAAAACTTTTGGAGAATTCCCGAATCGGGAGAGAAATGACGCGCGAAACGCTTTGAACTACAAGGGAATTTTGGGGTGACCGATGGGACTCGAACCCACGACGACTGGAATCACAATCCAGGACTCTACCAACTGAGCTACGGCCACCGCCGTGATCAGCAACATCACTTGCTTGCTGAACAGAAGCAAGATTATAGCGACGTTTTTATCGCGCTGCCAAGCACTATTTTCACTCAATCGAAATATTACTTCGCTGGCATGCACGATCGATGCGCGAGATCGTCATCTCACGCGGCGAGCGCTCTCAACGCAACGCCGCGATTCGATGCCGGACGTCACGCCGTCGCGAGAGCCGCTACGCCATCGCGCTCCGAAAACGCCCCCGCACGCAACTGAGCACGCGCCTCTTCGAACGCGCCAATCCCCGCTTTGAGACGCTTCGGATCCGACAACACCCGGCGCCATCCCCGCGCGCCCGGTACACCGCGATACAGACCCAGCGCATGACGCGTGATCGCGCCGAGGTATTGGCCCTTCTCCACCTGCGCCGCCGCGTATTCGATCAATGCGTCTTCCACCGCCTCGCGCGATTTCACCGCAGACGTATCGCCGTAGAACCGCGCATCCACTTCCGCAAGCACGTAAGGATTGTGATACGCCTCGCGACCCAGCATCACGCCATCGACGTGCCGCAAATGCAGCTCGACTTCATCGAGCGTCTTCACGCCGCCGTTAATCAGAATCTCGAGTTGCGGGAAGCTTTGCTTCAGACGATACGCATAGTCGTACTTGAGCGGCGGAATCTCGCGATTCTCTTTCGGGCTCAGCCCCTTGAGGATGGCATTACGCGCATGCACGATGAAGGTCGAGCAACCGGCTTGCGCAATGCTGCCAACGAAGTCCTCGACGAAGGAGAACGATTCGACGTCGTCGATCCCAATGCGATGCTTGACCGTCACCGGCACCTGCACCACATCGCGCATCGCCTTGACGCAATCGGCCACCAGCGCCGGCTCCGCCATCAGACATGCACCGAACGCGCCACGCTGTACACGCTCCGACGGGCAACCGCAGTTCAGGTTGATCTCGTCATACCCCCATTGCTCGCCGAGCTTCGCGGCCCGCGCAAGGTCCTGCGGCTCGCTTCCGCCCAATTGCAGCGCGACGGGATGCTCGACGGCATCGAAATCGAGATGGCGCGCAACGTCGCCATGCAACAGCGCACCGGTCGTGACCATCTCGGTATAGAGCCACGTGTGACGCGACAACTGACGATGAAAAACCCGGCAGTTCGAATCCGTCCAATCCATCATCGGCGCGACGCTGACGCGGCGGGGTGTTGAATTCATTAAAAATCTCTTACAAAACAGGCGATTGCAGCAAAAAGCGCAGCGCTAGATTTCCCAATGTTAACCCCGATTTTGGCTCGTTTTAGCACCCAAGTGCTACGGTGTAGTACCGAAAAAAGCCGTGTAGCACCGACGAAACCTATGGGAACAATCTCAGTACGGGAACGAAAGGACAAAAGTATAGGGTATACCGCACAGATCCGCCTGAAGCGAGGCGGCCGGGTGGCCTATTCCGAGGCGCGGACGTTTGACCGCAGGCAAGCTGCCGCCGCGTGGATCATCAAGAGGGAGAAGGAACTGGCGCGTCCGGGGGCAATGGAAGCCGCCGCTCAAGCCGACCCGCTTTTCAGCGAAGTGATTGAAAAGTATGTTCGCGAATCGATTAAGGAAATCGGGCGGACGAAGGCTCAAGTCTTGAATGCCGTCGCGCGAGCGCCCATCGGCGAAAAGCGTTGCAGCGAGCTGGGAAGCACCGACTACGTTGAGTTTGCCAAAAGCCTCGACGTCCTCCCACAAACCGCGAGCAACTATATGTCCCACATCGGGGCAGTCGTGAACGTCGCGCGCCCAGCGTGGGGTTATCCATTGTCTGAGCAAGCTTTGAAGGATGCGCGACGAGTCCTATCCCATCTCGGTCATACGGCCAAGTCGGCCAAAAGGGAAAGGCGCGCAAGTTTTGCTGAACTGGATCTGCTGCTTGAGCATTTAGTTGGAATCCGCAAACGGCACCCGAATAGCGTACCGATGCAGCACATAGTGCCGTTCGCAATCTTCTCGACTCGACGCCAAGAGGAGATCGTTACGATCAAGTGGTCGAACTTTGACAAGGAGGGATCACGGATACTGGTTCGCGATATGAAGCACCCAGGACAAAAAATCGGCAACGACGTTTGGTGCGACCTTCCCCCGGAAGCAATGCGCATTCTGTCCGCGATACCGCAGCGCGAAGGAGAAGACCGAATCTTCCCCCACACCACCGATGCAGTCGGTGCGGCATTTACACGCGCATGCCGGTTTCTACAAATTGAGGATTTTAGATTTCACGACCTGCGCCATGAAGGCACCAGTTGGCTTTTCGAGCAAGGTCTGTCGATACCTCGTGTGGCAGCCGTAACCGGCCACCGAAGCTGGACAAGCCTAAAGAGGTACACGCATATCCGCCAAACGGGCAATCGTTTCGCTGACTGGCCTTGGCTTGAGAGACTGGCCCCGGCATCGGATACGTGACCCAGTAAGCGCTGGAGGAGGTCACGGCAGAGGCCAGGGTCGAAAAAACGACTCTGAAACGGCAGTTTCCGACCCACTTCTGTTGTTCGGCTCGGCGCAGCGTCAAGGGCGGCTTACAAAGTGCAACAGTCATTCGTGCGGTAGTACCGGCCGGAGATGATCGGCCTTTGGGGTGCCTATGGCTTTTTCAGGTTTGCCAGCGTCACGAGTTCCTGGATGACCACCCGTAGATCATCAATCAACTTGTCAATATCTTGCCGGTGCGCGACAAAATAGCGGCTATGGGCAGATTGGTCGCCTACATCCTTCAACCGAGGAAGCGCCGCCTTGCTGTTGCGCGAAAGATGCCAGCTTGTCTCGGCGATCAGCGTGGTGATCAGGGCGCGCAGATAAAAAAAGTCGCCTTTTGGGTTCTTGATTTTGTCGGCAATCCCGCGCGCTTCAAATAGCTCGATGATCAGCGTTTCGACGAGGCGACGGGTCATGACTGCCGACGCGTCATACCAGCCGCCCTCATAGGAGCCATTTATCTGATGCACTATCTTTTCGAGGTAGGGCCGTGTCCCCCTGACCAGCGAAAAATAGACCACGGGTTCAGCTGAACTGGGGGCTCCCTCTTCAGGCGGCGGGGTTTTTTCACGCACCGCGTCACGCAGTTGCTTCGCAACTTCCAGCGTCTTGGCAATATCCATGTTCTTGCTCAGGAGCGGAAGTCCTTGAGGTGCTTCGCCATGCTTTCAAAAATCTTGTCGATTTGCTCAGGGCTGCTTTCAGGCGAAATATGGATCTGAACATCGATGTGCAGCTTGGGCGAGAACGTATGCCCTTTTTCGCCTTCTGGCGGTTGTTGTGGCCGGAGCGCAGCGCCCGCAGAGCCGTTAGCCGCCGCCGTGGGTGATTTGCCGGGTTTCGCCGCTGCGGCCCTGGAAGGTGCGGGTGACGACTTTGATACGGGCTTCGCTTTGGGAGCTGCGCCTTCCTTTGACTTTTCCAGGTCCGCCTCAAGCAACATCAAATACGTCGTTGCATACATTTTTGCGGCACCCTCGCCGACCTTCCCATCGCGCGCAAACCATGAGGTGACACTTTTGTACGCGGCGTCCGGTGTGTGGAATAAGTCGCGAAGCTCTTGAGGGTAAATGCTTTGCAGAATGGTTGCGCAGACTTCGGGGTATTTCCCGTCGTCTCGCCATTCGAATGCCAAGTCAGTGGGCTTGCCACCGTCATCGATGAGCCCAAACGTCTTCAACGGTGCGATAACGTTCGAACTCGCTGAAGCGGGGCTCATATCCATCGCCGATGCTAGGTAGCTTGGCGACACCTCCGCTGGCACCTTCTGCTTAAACTTCGCGCGAAGCCCGAACCAATTGCCTTTTGCGATTTTCGGATAGCTGCGCTTTTTATTGTCTTCTGCCACGTTACACCCCGTTTGGTGGACGCCTATTTACCTACCCAGCCGTGTTTTTATCAAGCCACTGCGACCGGGCGCTCTCAATAGCGCTAAATAGTGACACAAATCAACACTTGACGGGGGGCGAAAACTTGGACGCAAGTGCTGCGGTTTTTGTGTGGGTCGGAAGGGTGGGTTCGCGGCCGGGCACCCGTGCCCGGAGCCGGTAACGCGGCGCTAAGCCCGTACCGTCGATGTAGATGAACGGCTAGTCCAAAGACATGAACAGGCATATCCACGTCGATTGACAAACGCCGGCTTTGGCACCGACGACCCGCCGGATGGCATCGTATAGCAAAGGATTGCAATCAACGGTGAAGCCGACGTTCAAATGTCCGAGTAACCGTGTGCGTGAACGGCAGCATATGGCCGATTGCGGACGGCCAAGGGCGCCCACTCCCTGCCAGGAACGGCCGTTCGACCGTTCACAGGATTGGATCGAACGGCGGCTGAAATTCCGTTAAAAGACCTTCCGACTGCGACACGCCTGCCACATCTCTTCGCCAAAGCAAACTCGCAAACCGGCATTCCGAGCATCGCACAATCGACAGAAAATGCAATAAGCAGATTTTCCTTCCCTTATCGTTTTTTCTTTTTTATCGATGGCGAAAAAATTTCTCGAAGCGCCATAACCCACTCTGGCGGAGATGTAACGCTTCCGCTTGTTTTGATGTAAGCCTGCGCAAACTTTACCTTGTTGTCTCCTACGTCGAAGTATTCAGCCATCATTTTTTTGTTGGCTGAGGGAGTAAGGTCTAAATACGCGTAGGAGCACCTTGCGTCATCAACGAGCGCCGAACTTGTGACAATCTCTTTCAGTGCCTTGCCGCCAAATTCATCATCCATTTCCGACGCCGCCTTCACGAAACGGTCTCCCTCCAAGGCGTGTTCCATTTCAGTCGACGGTGAAACCAGTTGATCATCAATTTTAACTAGCCGGACATCATTCTTTTCCGCATCGTAAATCAATCGGAGAAAATCGATTGACCTGCTCTCAGGCTTGGACGATACATGTTCGAGCTGAGCGTCCGTATCAACCAAACAAATTACTTTTCCCTTAACTTTGTATTCTGGATCATCGAGCGGAGTTTTAAGGTAAATGAAGCCCCTCCTTACTTCCTTAAAACCACCAAGCGGAATGATTCTAAGATTATGGCTTTCGATGAGATCCTTGAGGTAAAAATCCAGATAGATCTTATCGGAAAGTCCCTCGCAGAGAATCCAGTTGTACGGTTGCGGGCGAACAGTCGAGGAAACGATCGCCTGAAGCATATCATTGTAACTTTTTAATTCGATATCCCGCGGCAATTCTCCATTAGAGCTCTTCACGGCCTGCTTTATCTGCTCTCGAAAGTTGTATAAATCAAAGGTAAAAAAATCAATTCTCTCGGCACCCTCAGTGATGGAGTGAGCCACTCCATTCTGCACGACCGGGAGAAAACCGTACCAATGCGTTGTTATCAGCACTTGACTGTTTGGGCTCGTTAGGCACGGGATTTCAGAAAGCTTTGAAAATAGCTCATGACAGGCAGAGTTGTGCAGCGAGGCATCAGGCTCGTCAATTGCCAATATAATATTATGTTTTCTTTCCGCATTTCTGCGAAGAAGCGAATATGAAAGGTCGATAAGTGCCCGCCTTTTCTCTCCTGCACTCATCTCTCGGATTGGAATTGACGATGAATTCGAGACTTTGTGGAGCACCTTGATTGAGAAGTACGCTTCGAACACCTTCTCCACAAGGTCGTTCATTGTGAGCCGATCTTTGAATGTACCTTTGTAACGGTAGTCGGCCAAGCTGTTGCTAATTTGATTGATGAAATCCTGAAGGCGCGCATTGATTGTGTTGATAGTTCCCGAGCCAATAGCATCCCGAATTGCGCCTTGAATATCCTCATCAAGTAGCTTTTGAACGTGGGTCGACTCCAGTTTTGAGAATATCGTTGGGTCAGCCTCTACAGGTATATAAAAATAGGAATATCTTTCGCTTATTTTTTCAAGTAGATTGTTAAGATCGGATTGCGTCTGATCGCTTGCCTTCAGGGACTTATTGAGTTCACTGTCAGTGTGAAATGAGCCAAGATATGCCACCGAACGATTGTGCTGCCTCCCTATAGCAACGAGCAGATGCGTTTCAGAACTTAATCCCTTTTCAAGGAGGCTGGTCCGCAATGCATAAAAACCTGATAACGCATCAGTTGTCTTCAGCGTGGTGGTCCAAAGATGATCGCTTATCACTGTCGCCGTCACCTCCTCAGGATGACTAAGCATACCTTTTTTAATTAAGAAAACCGGAACAATGTATGGTAGCTTGTCTTCGGTGGAAATTCCGCCTTCGCTTTTCGCCTGTACGTTGATGCTCCAATCGCCGCCATTGAAAAACTTGTCTAGTGCATCAAGAATGGAACTCTTTCCGACGCCGTTTTGACCGAGAAATGCAGCAAGCCCGGCCCCCGTAGTGATCGGGATGAAGTTAATGTTTTTATAGACTTTGTAGTGACGCAAAAAAAGACCAACGAGCATCGCTTATTCCCCGTTCTATTTTGTTAGCATTTTGAAGTATGCCACGTGCACCCCGATGATTTTGATCTCACCCGCTTTAAGAGCATCGTGCCTTTCCTGACCCCGGATTCTCTCACGTTAATCAAATCGGGGGGCGGACGCGGTGACCGGCCATAGTCGGCCAACTCGGCCGTTAGCAAGCGCCGGTTCTCGAACCGTCGCTGATGATAGATACACGCGAGATCAACGGCAACTTTCCGAGCTAACGGACAGCCGCACTCCTCAATTGAGGTATTGCCCGTCCAGGTTCACCGCTTTCCAAAGCGGTGCTACGAGGAACCGAAAACCGATTTCGTTCCCGCTCGTATACGAAACTCCCAAACTTCCTCGGCTTGCAGGCTTTCGTTCCCGAGCGGGAACGAAAGCGTATCGCGGTACCGTCTGTTTGGGCGGACTCTTATATCTGCCCTCGCCAATACCCTCCGAGCCTCTCGGCAACCGCAAGCGGGATGGACAAAGAAGCGATTGTCCACGTTGGATACGCCCTTCAGCTGTCGACTCAACGCTAGATTGCTGACGTACAATCCGCGCCCATATCAACCGGGAGATACCGGCAAGTCCGCAGGCGGAGTTTTGATACACGACGAGGAACACTCACTTGTCTCCCGCAACTAAATGGGTACTGCTTGAAGCGTTGCTACCACTCTTCGGAGCGAGTTTGATTTATGGATTCTTTGGTGTAGCAAGATGGCTGGTGACGCCAGCAACCAAGCGAGTGACATGGGCTTGGGGCGAGGCGTTCGACTCGATGGGCTGGTTGTATGGCGGAGTTATTCTTGCCGTTCAAGCGGGAATTCGAGGTTACGCGGTCGCTGACACAGGACCACATCTCGTCGTTGTCTGGATTTGCTTTATCGCGGCAATCGCATGCGGCATCCTCTTGTCCGCAGCCATGATGGCACGCGGGGAGGATCACGAATGGAAACCGCCAGCAGTCATGCTAGTATCCACATGCTTCTTGATGATCGTGATTGTGGTTGCTGCTCACACGGTCCAAGAGGTGACATTAGCCAATGGAGTATTTGATGTCAGCCACGCCGACGCGGAAAAGACTTGCAGCTAGCGCATCGAAGGCGCGCTCTATCAAGAAAATGCGTTTTGCGCACGGCCGCAACATCCCCACGAGTCAGCACCGCTCGCAAGCCGCTAGCGGGATGATTAAGTTCGCATCCACTCTCAGTGGTGGAACTGCGGTTGGCCTTTGGAGTTGCCCCTGTAACTCAGGACACGCGGACACCGTTAGGTTGATGACACCGCATTACGCCTGAACTCGCGAGGCGAGCGGTATTTCAGGGCTTTGTGCGGATGGCGCTCATTGTAGTGTTCAAACGCGATAGCCAGACGCGAGAGCGCTGTTGGTGCGTCAGACTTGTCCATATAGGCGACGTAATTGTGCTTCATGGTCTTCACGAACGATTCGGCCATGCCATTGCTCTGCGGCGAACGAACCGGCGTGGTCAGCGGCTCAAGACCCAGTTCGCGAGCGAAGCTGCGCGTGCGGTGGTCGATGTAGGCCGAGCCGTTGTCCGTCAGCCATTCAATGGGCTGCGCGGCCTGCGTGGTGCCGAAGCGCTGTTCGACGGCGGCCAGCATCACGTCGCGCACCACATCACCGCTATGCCCGCTGGTCGTCGCTGCCCAGCTAATCGCCTCGCGGTCGCAGCAGTCCAGCGCAAACGTCACGCGCAGCGGCGTACCATCGTCGCACCGGAACTCGAAGCCATCGGAGCACCAGCGGGTGTTGCTGCGGTCCACGGCAACGCGACCGTCATGTCGCCGCTTGTCTCGCCGCACGCCAGGGCGGCGCAGCAGCAACTGATGCTCCCGCATGACCCGATACACGCGCTTGGCGTTGATGCACGGCGCACCGGTCTGCTCCCGACTGCGGCGCAGCAGCGCCCAGACACGCCGGTAGCCGTAGGTCGGCAGATGCGCCACATGGGCCTGAATCTCCTCGACCAGCCCGGCATCATTGGTCATGCGGGCACGGCGACCATCGCGCCAGTCAGACGAGCGAGTTCGCTTCACCGCCACGGCAGAGCGCGCCACGCCGAGAACTTCGCAGACCGTCTTCATCGGTCGTCCCCCGGCAGCAAGGGCGAGCGCGCAATCAGGTTTTTTGAACGGCCCCATTCCACGGCTTCTTTCAGGATTTCGACCTCCAGCGTCTTCTTCCCGAGTAGCCGTTGCAGTTCCTTGATTTCCTTGATGGCGGCGGCCAGCTCAGATGCCGGCACAACGGTTTCGCCTGCCTTCACCGCCGCCAGACTGCCTTCCTGGTATTGCTTGCGCCAGCCGAACACCTGGTTGGCATTGACGCCGTGCCGACGTGCAACGGCCGACACCGACGCTCCCGGCTCCAATGTTTCCTGCACGATGGCGATTTTTTCTTGCGCCGTGCGCCGGCGACGGCGCTCCGGCTCGGTCAGAATTTCGATGCTTTCCACGTAATGACTAGGCTTACTGATAGGCACAAGACTATCCCTTATTTTAAGAGAGTCCTCGTGTCCTCAGATACGTGGGGCCGCTCCAGCCTTGCTGTGGCGCTTCTTACGCCCAGCGTCATTGTTACGATAGGCGCAATGATCGCAGGGCTCATCGGTAGCGGGCTATTAGTCAAACGATACGGATAGAGTCGTCTGTCCACACATCTCAACGGAGCCCTTCGGCTCCGTTTTCGTTTCTGGCTGCTCATCACGACGACCTTCTCTGCCGACCAAGAAGAGTCCCTATTGAGGCATCGGAATGTTCTGAATCCCAACGAGTGACCTAGAATGCGACTCCGAACGCGTGGTGCCCACGAAATCGGATCGTTAATCTTGTTCCCGTCGCGCTCCAAACGCGGCCGGGTTTGGCGACCCGATTGATGTTTTACTAGGGCACACAGCCGCGATGTTTGCGGCTTTCGTGTGCACGCGGTCTTGCGCTTCACCTCTATGGGTGGGCCTGGATTGGGACACCTTCGGGTGTGCCGTTAATCCTAGTCATCAGCGGTTCGCCAACCTAGTCCAGTGCCCGCCCACCCCTGCGCAATGCAGCGGGTGGCGGGATTCTCAGATTGGCTAGATCGAGGTGCCCCGCATGACCTGTAATCCTCCAGCAGTTTTCCCCATCCGCTCGTCCGTAGACAAGCTCAGCACTCTCGCCGAACGTATCCTCGTGCTCACGACATGCACGACTACAGACGCGGGCAAGGAAATGCCTCACCGCTTCCTTCTCGCGATCTTCGAAGAGCTTGGCGAAATGACCGTCGAACTCGTCTGTGAATGCCACAAGTTGAAGGCTGACTTTCTCGACGCATAGTCGTCACCTTGCAGTTCATCTGACTTTGCCAACGGCATGGCCCCCCGCATGTTTCGGCTGCATTCATAGCGCTGCGCTTTACGGCGCTCGCTGTTTCAAATCCACGCCACGCCATTCGCCATGCAAGCCATCACTCCCCTCACCTCCAACCCAATCGGAATTTCCCCATATACGGTGCGTTCAGGCGCTGCTTTAATAACTCCACATTCGCGCCACGCCTCCATACGTGGCTTCCGTTTGGATTTAGTTTTTTCAGTGCATAGCAGTACGGGCGCGCACTGGCCTATCACCACTTCAGGCGGCAGAAGCCAGAAGTCGATCTGCGCTCAAAAGCGTATGCTGGGGCAATTAAACGAGAGCTCGGCCAAGATCCCATCGCGGGCAGTGTCCATCGTCGTACTGCGGCCATCATCCAAAATTCCCTATCTCACCCAGCAGGTAACACCGTCGTAACCCAGCCTCATCCGTTGGTTCGTTCGCTGACGTTTGTATTTCCGTAAGCCGGTCGTCTTTCAGGACGTCTAGCGTCGGGAGTGTCAGCGCCGTACCCGGAGAGAGGGTTGCGTATGCGTGCCTGCGGAGTCCGGGCGGTTATCGCGCGGCTCAGCGCGGCCCGCGTGACCGAGCAGCGGGTATGACCTCGCGCGTTCGCCACGACCTCATTCCTTTGCATTCCGGCTCTCATGCCGAACCTTTCAGCCTCAATGGCGCGCTATCGCTCGTCTTGTACGCGAAGGGTTACGGACAGAAGTTTGGAAGCACTGCGAGCGCCCGCCGCCCGCAGGGGCGAGGACGGCGGGCGCACGAAGTGCGCCCATAGACTTGTACTACTAATACTTAACGTACAAGTCCTCGAAATCGCCCGCCCGATCAGGCACGACAGGAACACCGACTCCCCAAGCAATCAACGTGCGGGGCACCCTGATCAGAGAGATAGAGGTTTGCGATGAATGACACCAACGTTTTGAATTACTCGCCCTTCCGCCGTGAATGGATCGTCCGTCTCCGTGCATTCGAAGATGGCCAAGTGGAGGCTTATGCAATTCGTTTTGACCGGTACATGAAGATGCAGTCTCTTCATCAGATGCCGAGAGCCAAGCGCGGCGAGTCGGATTCCACCGAATCCAACAAACTAGTTGCCGCGAAGCGTGCAAAGCAGCAAGTCCGGCTGCGTTGCAAGGCGATTGGTGCAGATCGAATGATCACTCTCACGTATCGGGAAAACGTGCTCGACAAAGAGAGGATCAAGCGCGATTTCGATTCGCTGCGACGCCTCTTGGGTAAGGTTCAGAACTTCCAATATGTCGCTGTAGCCGAACGGCAGAAGCGAGGCGCTTGGCATCTTCACATCGCGGTAAAGGGGCGGCAGAACTATCGCGTCTTACGAGAGCTATGGCTTCGTGTCGTCGGTGAGGGAAACGGGAACGTCGACGTACGCAATCCGAATCGCGAAGCTGGCCTGCGTCATAAGATCGCCAGTTACATCGGGAAGTACATCGTCAAGAATTTCGACGAGCATCAGCTCAACGAGAAGCGGTATTGGGCGAGTCGTGGCATCAAGGTTCCGGAGGCGGAAACGGTCAAGCACTTTCTCGAAGATACGCCAGCCGATGCCATCGTCGCGGCGTATGAGGCCGTACTCGCGACCGGAGCAACGCTTGAGGATCATCAGCAGTGCTGGGATCAGGATGCGGGCTACTTCTGGATGGCGACCAAAGAGCGGCCATCATCCTCTAGCAAGGCGTGAGGAGACGCATCGATGAGAAATCTGACCTCAATCCGGCTCTCATGCAGACAACATGCTGCCGATTGCAACTCACCTCGGGGCGAGCAAACCAAGCACAGGTGCTAACCAATGAACACAACTTTTCTTCTAATGGCTCAGTACGGTGCCGTCGCGGTCGTCCCCATCGAAGCCGTGTGCCGAGACTACTTCTCTCACCTGAGCGCCGAGAAACTGACGCGCAAGATTGGCGCAGGCGATATCGCGCTTCCGTTAGTCCGAATGGAGGGCTCTCAGAAAAGCGCGAAGGGGGTACACGTGGAGGATCTTGCGAAATACATCGATGAACGCCGCGCTGCGGCAGTGAAAGAGTGCAACCAACTCTGCCACTGAATCGTACGCCTCAGTCACAGTAACAAGAGGCTCGATGTCTAGACTGCACCCCGAAAATTGGATGCGAATTCAATCTTTGGGGTGTTTTTTATGGCCGCCCCATCTCCGGATATACGCCGCTCGTCAGCAGATGCACCCGACATTGCTCGCAGCCCGGAACCGCCTCGTCTGATGCACACCCGTGCATTCGCAACGGACTTGGGCCACGGTACGCCCGTCGAAGAAGTGCTACATCCATGCTACACCGAGCACTGCCCCGGCCCAAAGCGCCCAAACGACGGGCGTTTCGCGCCCTTAACCCGTCCAATCCATCATCGGCGCCACGCTGACGCGGCGGGCAGGCAAGTTCATGCAAATTCCTCGGCTACGGCAAACGTCGTCTCACTCCAGCAAGACGACGTCTCTTGATACGCAAAACACGAAGTATACGTCATGCCCCCATCGAGCACCGGCGCGAGCGCGCCCCCTCGGCCCCGCGCCACATCAGTCCACGAGGGCATTCGCGCGAGGACTTCCCCACCACACGTCGACGCCCCAGGAGTACACTTTCGCCTTCCCGAACGTCACACCAATGCCGCACAAGGAGACGCCAGCATGGCACCGAAGGACTTGTTACGGGCACTCATCGTCGTACTCGCCTGGGGCGTGAACTTCGTCGTCATCAAGGTCGGGTTGCACGGCGTGCCGCCCATGCTGCTGGGTGCGCTGCGATTCCTGCTCGCGGCCTTCCCCGCGATCTTCTTTGTCAAACGCCCGCAAGTGGCATTGCGCTGGCTAATCGCCTACGGTGCGACGATCTCGTTCGGGCAATTCGCGCTCTTGTTCACTGCGATGTACGTTGGCATGCCCGCCGGCCTTGCCTCGCTCGTCCTTCAGGCACAGGCGTTCTTCACCTTGGGGCTCGCCGTGGCGTGTCTGGGCGAACGCTTCCGCGCGCAAAATGTGGCCGGTCTGCTGATCGCGGCGGCAGGCCTCGCCGTCATCGGCATGCAAGGCGGCGGCGCCATGACGCTGCTCGGCTTCGCGCTCACCCTCTGTGCCTCGCTTGCCTGGGCAACGGGCAACATCGTCACCAAAAAGATCGGCAATGTCGATCTCGTCGGCCTTGTGGTCTGGGCAAGCCTGATCCCGCCGATTCCGTTCGCGCTCCTGTCGTATTGGTTCGAAGGCCCGCAGCAAATCGCGAACTCACTCGCGCATCTCTCGGCGGCGTCGATCTTCGCGGTCGCCTACCTGTCTTTCGTCGCGACGCTCGTCGGCTATTCGCTGTGGGGTCGTTTGATGACGCGCTATCCGGCCAGTCAGGTCGCGCCGTTCTCGCTGCTTGTGCCGATCATCGGGCTCGCATCGGCGGCACTGCTGCTCGACGAGCAACTCACGGCGCCGCAAATTGCGGGCGCGGCGCTGGTCATGGCGGGCCTCGTGGTGAATGTATTCGGCGCAAAGCTCAAGCAACGCCTGCTGCCGACGTCGCAATAGCGCTCAATAGCGCTCTTCGGTGCGGAAGCGGGCGCGCCCGCTTCCGACCGGGACACGACGCGCGCACGCACGCACCGGCGGACACAGGCGCGATGCCGCCGACACCCGCCGAGCCGAAACGCAAAAAGCCTGATTTCGTGAAGAAATCAGGCTTTCG
The DNA here is from genome assembly GCF_026802345.1 of Pandoraea sp. XJJ-1. Taxonomy (NCBI): domain Bacteria; kingdom Pseudomonadati; phylum Pseudomonadota; class Betaproteobacteria; order Burkholderiales; family Burkholderiaceae; genus Pandoraea; species Pandoraea sp. XJJ-1. The sequence goes on along the minus strand of NZ_CP113827.1, from coordinate 2,032,728 downwards.
AATTTGGTTGCGGGGACAGGATTTGAACCTGTGACCTTCGGGTTATGAGCCCGACGAGCTGCCAGACTGCTCCACCCCGCGTCTGAAGAATTGAAGTATATGACAATTACCACTGCAGTGCAACATAACTCGTCGATTATTTTCCTCGTGACCACGCGGCCGCTAACGCCGGTTCGCCGCACGCGGCGGCAACCCGGGATATCCCGGCCCACCACGTGCGCCACCGCACAGCGTGCGTTGCCGATGATACACTCGCAGCAACCATGAACCGACGCCCTCCCATCCAATTCTGTTCCGCCTGCGGCCACTCGGTCGAGTCGCGCATTCCGCCCGGTGATAACCGCGAGCGACACGTGTGCACCCATTGCGGCACCATTCACTACGAGAACCCGCGCAACGTGCTTGGCACGGTGCCCGTGTGGGGCGATCAGGTGCTGCTGTGCAAGCGCGCAATCGAGCCGCGCCTGGGCTACTGGACACTGCCCGCCGGCTTCATGGAAATCGGAGAGACAACGGCACAGGCCGCCGCACGCGAAACGCTGGAAGAAGCCGGCGCAAATGTCGAGGTCGGCGCCCTGTTCTCGCTGCTCAACGTGCCGCATGTGAATCAGGTCCATATTTTCTATCTGGCGCAGATGCGCGAGCCGCAGTTCGCCGCCGGAGAAGAGAGCCTCGAAGTCGCCTTGTTCTCGGAGCACGAAATTCCCTGGGATGACATCGCCTTCCCGACGGTGGCGAAGACGCTGCGCTTCTTCTTCGAAGACCGTCGCGCAGGGGCCTTCGGCGTGCACCTCGAGGCCTCCCGCAACGGCGCTGCGGCGCCCGGCGTGCCGGTGCCGTCGCTGCCCGTCAATACGGCGCACACCGAGGATATCCTCACGCCGATGCTGCGTGTCTGAGCCGGCCTGCGCGGCCCATCGCACCACGCCACCCGACACGCCGGAACGCTGACATCGACATGGTCGTCTGGCTCGAAGCAAACGATTCCTTTCCCCCGGTGAACGAAGCGCTCGACGCATCGAGCGAGGCGCCGGGTTTGCTGGCGGCCGGTCTCGACCTCTCGCCGCAACGTCTGCTTGCCGCCTACCGGCAAGGCATCTTCCCGTGGTACTCGCAGGGTCAACCCGTGCTCTGGTGGAGCCCGGACCCGCGCATGGTGCTGCGTCCCGAGAATTTCGTCGTCAGCCACAACTTCCGCAAACTGTTGCGTCGCGTGCTGCGCGACGACGCCTGGGAAATCCGTCTCGACGCCGACTTTGCCACCGTCATGCAAGCCTGCGCACAGGCCCCCCGGCGCGCGCAGGACGGCACATGGATCACACCTGCGATCATTGCCGCCTATCGCGCACTGCATGACGCCGGGCTCGCCCACAGCGTGGAAACCTTCTACGAGGGTGAGCGCGTCGGCGGTCTTTACGGCGTGGCGCTCGGACGCATGTTCTATGGCGAATCGATGTTCGCCCGCCGCACCGATGCGTCGAAAATCGCCCTCGCCGCGCTCGTCGCGTTTGCACGCGCACACGCAATAGAGGTGATAGACTGCCAGCAAAGTACCGCTCATCTGGCGTCGCTCGGTGGCAGCGAAATTCCCCGTCAGGCATTTCTGACGCATGTGCAGAAGGCGGTCGTGGCGCCCGCCCCGGTCTGGCGTCTGGATAAGCAAATGCTCAGCACGCTGGCCTACGGTAACGCAGCAGACAAGGCTCACGAGGTTTCCCAGTGACCCATCCGAACGAACTGCCGCTCTCCCCGCTGTCTGCCCTTCAGTTCTACGCAACGGCGCCCTACCCCTGCAGCTACCTCGATAATCACACGGCACGCTCGCAGGTCGCCACGCCCAGCCATCTGATCAACTCGGACGTCTACAGCGAACTCGTTCGCGCCGGGTTTCGCCGCAGCGGCGTGTTCACGTACCGCCCGTATTGCGACGGCTGCCGCGCGTGTGTGCCCGTGCGCGTACCGATCGCGCGCTTCGCGCCGAACCGCACACAACGTCGCATCTGGCGCCGCCACGCCGGCCTCGCGGTCAACGTCTCCGGGTTGCATTACACGGAAGAGCATTACCAGCTCTACATGCGCTACCAGTCGCAACGTCATGCAGGCGGCGGCATGGACCACGACAGCCGCGAGCAGTACGAGCAGTTTCTGCTGCAAAGCCGCGTGAACTCCCGACTGGTGGAATTTCGCGAGCCGCCCGGCCATCAGGGCGCAGGCACGTTGCGCATGATCAGCATGGTCGACATCCTGAGCGACGGCCTGTCGTCGGTCTACACGTTCTTCGATCCGGACATCGAAGGCGCGTCGTACGGCACGTACAACATTCTTTGGCAGATCGAGCAGGCGCGCGCGCTTGGACTGCCGCACGTCTATCTCGGCTACTGGATTCAGGCAAGCCGCAAGATGGTCTACAAGGCGAACTTCCGCCCCCTGCAAGGCCTGCTCGACGGCCAATGGCAAGACATGCCGGAAGCCATGCTCGACGCCGCCGGCGAGTAACGTCGGCACTGTGCTCCGTGGTGCTGTCAGGCGTGCGATTCGCGGGGCGGCCACCCGTGCGCACCGCGCTCATTCCCTTGCCACCGCGCCGCCATTCAGGAGTACGCAGAGCGTAGAAAATTGACGCGCTCGGCGACCGGGATACCGGTAAAATGGCGACTTTCCGATTCTGCCGAACCCGACATCGTGCTTGCGCCCCTCTACCCTCTGGCCCGTCGCGCCCTGTTCTGTCTTGATGCCGAACAAGCCCACCATTTGACGCTGGCCACGCTGCGCAGTGCTGCCTCGCTCGGCCTGGCCGGTCTCATCGGTCAGACGCTGCCCGAAGATCCACGCACGGTCATGGGCATCCGCTTCCCGAATCCCGTGGGCCTCGCCGCAGGCCTCGACAAGGACGGGAGCTGCATCGACGGCCTCGCCGCACTGGGCTTCGGCTTCGTGGAAGTCGGCACGGTCACGCCGCGTCCGCAGCCGGGTAATCCGAAGCCGCGCATCTTCCGCCTGCCGCAAGCCGAAGCGATCATCAACCGCATGGGCTTCAACAACGGCGGTGTCGAGCAGTTTCTTCAGAACGTGCAGTCGGCGCGCTACAAGGGGCCGCTGGGCCTGAACATCGGCAAGAACGCCGACACGCCGATCGAGCGCGCGGTCGACGACTACCTCATCTGCCTCGAGAAGGTGTACCCGTACGCCACCTATGTGACGGTCAACATCTCGTCGCCCAATACGAAAAACCTGCGCCAGCTGCAAGGCGGCGACGAACTCGACGCCCTGCTCGGCAAGCTCAAGGACAAGCAACGCGCGCTGTCCGACCGCCACGGCAAATACGTGCCGATCGCCCTCAAGATTGCGCCGGATCTCGACGACGAGCAGATCAAGGTCATCGCGGGCACACTCACGCGTCATGGTTTCGACGGCGTGATCGCCACCAATACAACGCTCTCGCGCGAGGCGGTAGCGGGCCTGCCCTACGCCAACGAAACCGGCGGCCTGTCGGGGCGGCCCGTGTTCGAAGCCTCGAATCGCGTGATCCGCGCACTGGCCGCCGAGCTGGGCGGCGCCCTGCCGATCATCGGCGTGGGCGGCATCCTGTCAGGCGCCGACGCGCAGGCCAAGCTCGATGCCGGGGCCAGTCTGGTACAAATCTACAGCGGGCTGATTTACCGCGGCCCCGAGCTGGTGCGAGAATGCGTGCAAGCGCTGCGTACGGCCTGATCGGGCGCACGTCGCGCCCCCTTTATTTGACACAGGGAGACCTCAACATCATGAAAAACTGGCTCAAGTCGCTGTGCCTCGTACCGCTGACCGCCGTTGCGCTGCTGGGCACCGCGCCCGCGCGCGCCGCCGATCTGCTCGACACCGTGAAATCGGCGGGCGTACTGAAAATCGGGATCGAAGGGACTTATCCGCCGTTCAACTATCGCGCGGCCGATGGCCAGCTCGAAGGCTTCGATGTCGACGTCGCCAAGGCCGTTGCCGAACGTCTCGGCGTAAAGCCGGTGTTCGTGACGACGGAATGGAGCGGCATTATCGGCGGTCTCGTGGCCGGTAAATTCGACGTCATCGTCAATCAAGTGGCCATCACCGACGAACGCAAGCGCTCGCTCGACTTCAGCCAGCCGTACACCTTCTCGGCCGCGCAGCTCATTCAGCGCAAGGACGACAAACGCGAGTTCAATTCGCTCGACGCCCTCAAGGGCCACAAGCTCGGCGTGAGTCTCGGCAGCAACTACGACAAGCTCGCGAAGGCGGTGCCGGGCATCGACGTGCGCACCTATCCGGGCGCGCCGGAGTACCTGCGCGATCTCGCCGCCGGGCGCATCGACGCGGCGCTCAACGATCGCCTGATGCTCGCCTATCTGATCAAGACGTCGAACCTGCCGCTGCGTGCGGGGGCCGTGTTGCAAGGCGCCAGCGAGTCGGTGGGCATTCCGTTCCGCAAGGGCAACCCCAAGTTCGCGAAGGCCATCGACGATGCCCTCACGGCCATGAAGCAGGACGGCTCGCTCGGCAAGCTCGCGCTGAAGTGGTTCGGCGAGGACACGTCCAAGCCGGCGAAGTAACCCGCAAGCCGCGCGCGACACACTTCGGTCGCATCACGGCCGGCACCACGCAAACCACGCGGGTGCCGGCCGTCGTCGTTCCGGCCCACGTTCCCCCCAGACACCCCCCTCATGAATCCATTCGAACTCGCCGCCCAATCCATGCCAGTGCTGCTGCAAGGCACCGTGCTCACGATCAAGTTCGCCTTGATGTCGATGGTGTTCGGCCTGGCGATCGGCGTGATCGTGGCGATCATGGGTATCGGCAACGTCCGCGTGCTGCGCGGCATCGCCCGCACCTATGTCAGCATCATGCGCGGCACGCCGCTGCTGGTGCAGATCTTCGTGATCTACTACGGCCTGCCGGGCGTTGGCATCGCGCTCGATCCGACGCCCGCCGGCGTGCTCACGCTCAGCCTGAACGTCGGCGCCTATCTGTCGGAGAGCATGCGCGGCGCCCTCGAAGGCATGCCGCGCGGACAATGGCTCGCGGCCTACAGCCTCGGCCTGTCCTATTGGCAGACGCTGCGTTACGTCATCGCCCCGCAAGCCCTGCGCATCGCTGTGCCGAGCCTCGGCAACAGCCTCATCAGCCTGATCAAGGACACATCGCTGGTCTCGGTCATTACCGTGACCGAGTTGCTGCGCTCCGCGCAGGAGGTCATTGCAACGACCTACCAGCCGCTGCCGCTCTATCTCGCCTGCGCCGCCATTTACTGGGTGCTGTCGACCGGGTTGTCGGCACTGCAGCGACGCATCGAGAAACGTCTGGCGTTGCCCGCCAGAACCTGACGGGGCGCCAACAAAAAAGCCGGGCCCCGGATGCCAATGGCAGACATTCGGGGCCCGGCTTTTGCTTTGAACGCCGGTACGTCAAGGCCACCGGTCGTTCCACATCGCTGAACGCTTAACCGCTTACCGCGGCGCGCGACGCTCGCGATACATCGTGCGGAACGTCTTGCCACTCGGGGCAGGCATTTCCCGCGTGTCGCTCCATCCTGCGGCGAGCGGCAGCTTCGAGAGGCTGCCACGCTCGCGCCCCATCCAATGGAGTACACGCGCACCCAGGCCGGCAAGCGCCGCATACAGACGAGGGCGACGCGCCGCAAACGCCCACGCGGCGAGCGCCGTGCGCTCCTGCCACGGCCGCAGGCCGCGATCGACCTGGCGCTCGCGCAGCTTGCGAAGCAGATCGGAGATCGGAATGCCCACGGGGCAGACGCGATTGCACTCCCCGCACAGCGTGGCGGCCTGCGGCAGATCGAGCGTCTTCTCCAGGCCGACATAGCTCGGCGTGAGCACCGACCCCATCGGCCCCGGATACACCCAACCGTAGGCGTGCCCGCCGATCTTCTGATAGACGGGACAATGATTCATGCAAGCGCCGCAACGGATGCAACGCAGCATGTCCTGAAACGCGCCGCCGATCAATCCCGAGCGGCCACCGTCGACCAGCACGAAGTACATATGGTCGGGGCCATCGAGCTCACCCTCGACGCGCGTACCGGTCAGCAGCGAGAAGTAGTTCGACGTGCCCTGCCCGGTCGCGGAGCGCGGCAACAGACGCATGGCCGTCGCCAGATCCTCGAGCGTGGGCAACACCTTCTCGATACCGGTCACGGCCACATGCACGCGCGGCATGATCGTGCACATGCCCTCGTTGCCTTCGTTCGTCACCACGGCCACGGAGCCGGTTTCGGCGACGAGAAAATTGCCGCCGGTCACGCCCATGTCCGCCGAGAGAAACTGCGGACGCAGCATCTCGCGCGCTTCGCGTGTCATCGCCGGAATGTCGGTCAGACGCGGCTTATGGTGAACGCGAGCGAACAGGTCGGCAACCTCGTCCTTGTCCTTGTGCACGACCGGCGCAATGATGTGCGACGGCGGTTCGTTGTCGTTGATCTGCAGGATGTATTCGCCCAGATCGGTCTCGACCGATTGCACACCCATGTCGGCGAGCACCTTGTTGAGCTGCAATTCCTCCGTGACCATCGATTTCGACTTGATCACCTTCTTGACGTCGTGCTTGCGGGCGATTTCGGCAATCAGGCGGGCAGCGTCCTGCGTCGATTCGGCGAACAACACCGTGGCGCCACGTCGCGTGGCCTCGCGCTCGAAAATCTCCAGCCAGACATCGAGCGTCTCGAGCCCGCGATTACGACGTGCCTTGAGCGCCTCGCGCGTGGCCTCGAAGTCGATTTCCTCGATGGCCGTGGCGCGCGCCGTCACGAACTTGGTCGAGAGTTTCCGGAGGTTGGCCTGCAGACGCTGGTCCGCGAGCTTTTGCCCGGCGCGCGCCTTGAATTGCATCGATTGAACTTGCATCGCGACTCACTGGAGGTGATGGCCGCCGGTGTGCGTCATCGCACACACGGGCGTGAAGGTCGGGAGGGTCGGGAGGACAGCGGCGAGCTCACACATCGCCCGCGAGCACCTGGGCAATGTGGAGCACGCGCGTCTTCGTGTCGCCGGTGCGGCGCAGACGTCCTTCGATGTTGAGCATGCATCCGAGGTCGCCCAGCACGACCGCTGGCGCCCCGCTCGCGGCGATGTTCGCGCACTTCTCGTCGACGATGGCCGTCGAGATGTTGCCGTACTTGAGCGCGAAGGTGCCTCCGAAACCGCAACAAGCCTGGCAGTCCTTCATTTCCGTCATCTTGACGCCCGGCATTTTCGCGAGCAATGCGCGCGGCTGCGTCTTGACGCCCAGCTCACGCAACCCCGAGCATGAATCGTGATAGGTCACTTCGCCGTTGTAATCGCCGGGCACGGTATCGATGTGCAGCACATTGACGAGGAAATCGGTCAGCTCGAACACGCGCGGGCGCAGTCGCTCGTAGCGGCCCATGAGTTCGGGGTCGTCGGCGAAGAGGTCGCCGTAGTGCGCCTTGACCATGCCACCGCACGATCCCGACGGCACGACGACGTAGTCGAACGATTCGAACTCCTCGAGGAACTTCTGAGCGAGATCGCGGGCAATGGCCCGTTCGCCCGAGTTATAGCCGGGCTGACCACAGCAGGTCTGGGAATCGGGAATCACGACCTCGCAGCCCGCCGTCTCCAGCAGCTTGAGCGTCGAGAAGCCGATCTCCGGACGCATCAGGTCGATCAGACACGTGACAAAGAGTCCGACGCGCATTGGGGGAATCCTCTTTCCGGGAATAATGCGCCATTATAAGTCGCTGGGCCGGTCTGGCCCAGCGTGGATTCCCGCATATCGCGCAGACGATTACGCCATTCGGGGCGTGATGTCGCTCAACGCGTTCAACGAGTTCGTCCGCGTCAGTCCCCGCCGCTCGGCGGGTGGCGCCGCCGGAGGATAGGGCATGAGTGCCAGGCGCGCCGCCATCATCTCCTGCACCCGCGACAACCGCTGCAAATCGCGCCTGAAGCTTTCAAATTTGGCGTCAGTGTTCGCGAACCCTGCCGCGACTTCCGACGCCAGGGAGTCCACTCGATTCGTGAGGGTGCCGAATTGATCGGTGAGGCTGGCGACTTGATCGGTGAAACCGTCGAACCGATTGGTGAGGGTGTCCACTTGATCGGAGACCGCATACATTTGATCATCCAGTCGGTTCGCCACGGTTTCCATTTGATTCGAAAGGGTCCCAGCCCGAGTATCCAGCGACTCCACCTGATGATTGACTTGGCCAAGCCCACTCTTGATGCCATTCAACAGATTCCACACCATATCTTCACGCTCGAGCGCGGCACGCCGATCGGCCACGTCCAAGTACGTTCTCATCATAGTCCCCTCCGTTTCAATGAATTGCCCGGTGCTTGCCAACAGACTTTCGACAGACTTCCATCCTCGCTCACGATCGAACCCACGAATGCTTCCCAGGCTGACCCCGCGGATCACCAGCGTCATCACCGTCGCCACAATGGCGAGAATGCCGCCCGACACAAACAGTCCTGCCACCGCAACGGCCGCCGCCGCGGCGTAAAGGGAAGTCGTAATGCCAACGCGCTTGCCATAGTGCTTCCGTTCCGGCCACACCTCCTTTGAGGCCAGTGCGATCGACTCGCGCACGCCCGTCAGGCATCGCTCGATCTCGGCGATGCCATCGGCACGCTCGACCGACAGGCGCTGGCTTGCCGTCTTTTGGATATCGGGTTCGCCAAAGGTCGCCCCGCCAAACCCCACCGAGCGCTGCGCCATTGCGAAACATTTCGTCAGGATTTCCTGCTCCTTGCGCAGTGCTTCCGTCAGATGTCCCAGAATCGCCGAGAACCGCCTGGCCGACGGCGTGAGACTGTCGACGTCGTGATCGTTCAACTGCTCGCCAACCCGGCAGTACGGACCCGATCGGCTCGCGTTACCGGCATATCGATAAACCCCGTCCCAGAGTCCGCCCCCCCAGTACCCTGATGTCGCTTTCCTGTAAGTCGCGTAGAACGTGTTTTCCAATCGGGAAAGCGAGCCGCAGTCCAATCCCAGTTGCGCCTTCGCGTTGGCGATCTGCCGAAACTGACCGACGATGTCCGCATGCTTGTCGGCAATCGACTTTTCGTAAGTGACTGCCCCCCGACTACGCGTGCACCTTGGCGGCGACCAACTCCCTGCCGCCGGCGAAAACCCATACCTGTACATTCCCCGAACCTCCTTGAGCGTGCCGATCTCGTCTTTCAACCCAGCCGGACACTGAATGAAATGACAAGGCCATGGTAGTCGTCTGGACGAGAGACCACTTTCGGTTTCAGTCAGCCGAGACTGCGGCAACGACGCTCTCCTGTGGCACGCCCACTTTTCGCAGAAGTCCTCTACAGGAAGGGTGCGAATTTTTCACAATATGATATAGAATCACCCCTATACGAAACTCGGCCCTCCCCCATGAAAGACGAAGGTAGTCAAAGTACGGAGTCGCGCACGTCCATCCAGGTCATCGAGCGCATGATGCGTCTGCTCGATGCCCTTGCCGCCCATGCCGACCCCGTCAGCCTCAAGGAATTGGCGCAGTCGACGGAACTGCATCCGTCCACGGCGCACCGTATCCTGAACGACATGGTCGCCTGCCGCTTTGTCGACCGCTGTGATCCGGGCACGTACCGTCTGGGCATGCGCCTGCTCGAACTCGGCAATCTGGTCAAGGCACGGTTGTCGGTGCGCGATGCCGCCCTCGCGCCCATGCGCGGCCTGCACCGGATGACCGGCCAGACTGTCAACCTGTCGGTGCGCCAGGGCGATGAAATCGTCTATATCGAGCGGGCCTACAGCGAGCGTTCGGGGATGCAGGTGGTGCGCGCCATCGGTGGTCATGCGCCCTTGCACCTGACATCGGTCGGCAAGCTCTTCCTCGCGGCGGACGAAGCCGCGCGCGTGCGCGCGTATGCCACGCGCACCGGCCTGTCGGGACACACCCGCAACAGCATCACCGATCTGCAAAAACTCGAGCGCGAGCTGAGCCACGTGCGCCAGTCCGGCTATGCCCGCGACAACGAGGAACTCGAACTGGGGGTTCGCTGCATTGCGGCGGGCATCTACGACGACAGCGGAAAGCTCGTGGCCGGACTCTCGCTGTCGGCACCCGCCGACCGTTTGCAGGACGCGTGGCTCGCAAATCTGAACGAGACGGCGCTGCAGATTTCCGCGTCGCTCGGCTTTCACGCGCCGCCCCCCGCCGTCGGCAGCAACGTGTCGCATGTGGCGACAGCCGAATAGCCCGAACCGACATCGCGCTTCGCGAATCCGGTCGCGGAATGCAAAAGGCGCTCCCGAGGGAGCGCCTTTTGTTTGGCAACGGTTTGGGCGACTTACAGCGCGTGTTCGCTGTTGGTCGCGACTTGTGCCGTCGGTGCCGTACCCGCCGTGCGTTGCGGCGTAGCGCCGCCCCCTTCGAGCAGCCACTTGCGAACGCGCGTGGCGTCGGCGAAGCGCGAGTACTTGCCGGTCGAATCGAGCAGAATCATGATCACCGGACGGCCATCGACGTTGGCTTGCATCACGAGGCATTGCCCCGCTTCGTTGATGTAGCCCGTCTTCTGCAGACCGATTTCCCAGCCCGGGTGTCCGATCAGGTGATTCGTGCTGACATAGTGCAACTCGCGACGGCCGGTATTGACGTCGTAATTGCTGTCCGTCGAGAAACGGCGAATCATCGGGTACTGATAAGCGGCCTTGACCATCTTCACCAGATCACGTGCGCTCGACACATTCTGGCTCGACAGGCCCGTTGGATCGTTGAAGTGCGTGTCGTTCATACCGAGCTGCTTCGCCTTGCGGTTCATCGCCGCGAGGAACGCCGGACGACCGCCCGGGAAGTAACGCGACAGCGCAGCGGCCGCGCGATTCTCCGACGACATCAGCGCAATGTGCAGCATGTCTTCACGCGACAGACGCGACCCCACCGACAGACGCGAGCCCGTACCCTTCTCGTAATCGCGATCTTCGTCCGTCACTTCCATCATGTCCGTCATCGGCACGCCCGCGTCGAGCGACACCATCGCGGTCATCAGCTTCGAGATCGACGCGATGGGCAACACGGCTTGCGAGTTCTTGTCGAACAGCGATTCGCCGGTGCGCTCATCGACAACATAGGCCACCGAGGAACGCAGCGCCAGCGCGTCAGGGGATTCATGCAGACCGAATGCGCGCCCGGCGGACAGTCGATCCTGCGCCTGCGGCGTAAAGTTGACCGTGCGATACGACGTCACGACACGACGTTTGCCGTGCTTGTAGACGACGTGTTTGATGGCAACACGCTTGGTGGCCGCGTCTTCTTCGACGGTAGCCAGTTTGCGCGCCTTGGCGCCCGCCTTCTCGCGCGAGGCGGTCTTGGCAACGGCACGTTTGGCACCGGAATGGGAGGTGGCGACAGATTTCGTCGCCTTGGAATTGGCACACGCGCGCTTCTGGGCGGCCGTCTTGGCTGCCTTGGACGAGCATACGCTCGTCTTACCGGCAGCTTGAACGACGGCTGGGGCACCGGCGGCGAGCGAGATCGCCACGACGGCAGCACCCCAGAGGCGGGAGCGGCACAGACGCGCAAGGGTGGTGATCGCGTACATAGATTGGGGGTAGCGTAAGGTTGACAGGCAACGAGTTTGGAAGAAGTTTAGTAACTTCCCAAAAAATAAGCAATATGAATGACTTAGCTGAAATACTTAAACCGGCATCTGGCAGTTTTGTGCGGCGCAATCCGCCAAACTGCACATTCGCAACAAATTGCCAAATAACGCAAACATCCAGAGATGATTCAGCTAAGGAAATGCGCCCACTCAGCCAGCGGCGCACGGTCGGTGACAAGCTGGTTTTCGATGGCATCCGGATCCGCATACCCCAATGCCATGCCGCACACCACCATTCGGGTCTCGGGCAGGCGCAGTTCCGCCGCAATTACCTGGTGAAACGTGGCGAACGCGGCCTGCGGGCAAGTGTCGAGGCCTCGCGCCCGCGCCGCGACCATCACGCTCTGCAGGAACATGCCGTAGTCCAGCCAACTTCCCTGCTCCAGGTGTCGATCGATCGTGAAGATCAGTCCGACCGGCGCATCGAAGAAACAGAAGTTGCGCGCGTGCTGCCCCTGCATGCGGTCTTTGTCGGCGCGGCCAATACCCAGCAGTCCATACAAATCCCAACCGACCTTGCGCCGCCGTGCCTGGTAAGGTTCCGTCCACTCGCGCGGGTAGTAGGCGTATTCCTCCTGATGCATCAGGCGCTGCGCCGGGTCGTTGAACGCCTCCAGAAGGCGCGACGTCAACGATGTCAGCGCCTGGCCGGTCAATACATACGTTTGCCAAGGCTGAATGTTGCTGCCCGACGGCGCACGCGAGGCCACGCCAAGAATGTCCGCCACCGTTGCCTGCGGCACCGGCGTGGGCAAGTACGCCCGAATCGATCGCCGGCTGCGAATGGCCTCGTCGACATAGGCCACACGCTGCTCGGCGTCATTGCCGATCGTCGGGCGACGCGCCCCCTCCCCCGTGCCCGGCTGCGCATGCAAGTCGGCTGCCTCGGCGGCGTTCTGCGCCGAGGACTGTGTGGCGTCCTGGTGCGGGTGTTGGTGTAGGTGTTTCATAAGTCAGGCTCACGGCAAACGAAGGGAGAAATGCGTCGCCCGGCTGCTCATGGCGACGACGCGGCCGGCACCGCCCGCCGCTCGATGACAAGCGCAACGCCAAGCGCCGCGACGACCATCCCGGCGGCACTCAGCGGGGACAACGTCTCGCCGAATAGCAACCAGGCCATGACCGCGGTCGTCGGAGGCGTCAGATACATCAGGCTGGATACCTTGGTCGCGGCACCCTGTCGAATCAGCAGAAACAGCAAGGAGATGGCACCGATCGACAACGCCAGCACCGACCATACCAGCGCGCCGATCATTGGCGCGTTCCAGCGCACTTGCATCGTCTCGAGCATCCACGCGGCGGGCAGCGTTACCGCAAACGCCGCACCGAACTGCACGAGCGTGCCGACACGCAAATCGAAATGGGCGCAAAACCGTTTTTGATAGAGCGTGCCCGCCGTGATCGCGAGCAGGCTCAACACGCACAAGGCCACCGGACCCACACCGATGCCGCGAACGCCAACCTTGTTCGCCACCACCAGCCCGACGCCGGCGAATCCGCACAACAGCCCCAACCATTGCCGGCGCGAGACCGGCTCACCGACCACACGTGCGAAGAGCGCCGTCAACAACGGCTGGATGCCGACGACCAGCGCGGCCAGCCCGGCGGGCGCGCCGTGCTTGATCGCTGCCCAGACGCCGCCGAGATACACCGCCTGGATCAGCGTGCCGGACACGGCAAGATGCGCAATGAGCGGCCAGTCGATGGGCCCGATCGTGCCGGCCGGTACCGTCCGGCCCTCCACCGCGCGCCGCCTCGGCCATGACATGCCCGTCAACCAGGCGATGGGAAGCATGACCAGCAGCGTGCCGCCGAAGCGCAGCGCTAGAAAGGTCAGCGGCTCGGCATTCGGCATGCCGTATTTGGCGACAATAAAACCGGTGCTCCAGATCAACACGAACCACCACGGCATGGCCGCGCGCCAGATCGCCGCACGTTCGGTGCCGGCCATCTCGCGACCATGTGGTGCATTCGCGGGCGAAGGTGACACGGTGCGATGCTCGCTCATACGAGAGCACCTTCTGCCGGCGCAGGGTGCCGACGGCGGACCGCCAGTTGGAACTGATCGGCGAGGCGGATCGTCGCAAAATGCGCGGCGACCGTCTGTTCGATGTCGCGACCGTAGCCGCCTGCCATTGCGATAGCCACCGGCAGCCCGCGCTCTGCGCAGGCCGTCAGCACCCGACGGTCGCGCGCGAGCAATCCGTCATGCGTCAATGCCAGCCGGCCAAGCCGGTCATTCGCCAGCGGATCGGCGCCCGCGAGATAAATCGCAAGGGTCGGGGTGAATTGCGCGAAGAGATCGGTCAGTGCGTGGCCGAGCGCGACCAGGTAATCGTCGTCGCCGCAGCCGTCGGGCAATGCCACGTCGAGGTCACCGCGCGCCTTGTGAAACGGGTAGTTGTGCTCACCGTGCAGCGACAGCGTGAACACGCTCGGGTCGTGCTCGAAAATGGCCGCTGTGCCGTTGCCCTGATGCACGTCGAGATCGATGATCGCCACACGCGTGCCCGGACCGAGTTCGGCCTGCATCGTGCGCGCCGCGACCGCTGCGTCGTTGAACACGCAGAAGCCTTCGCCGCGGTCGGCATACGCGTGATGTGTTCCCCCAGCGAGATTAGCAGCCACGCCATCGGTCAGCGCGGCCCGACAGGCGGCCACCGTCGCCCCCGCCGACCGGCGCGAGCGCTCGACCATTTGCGGTGACCATGGGAATCCGATCGTACGCTGCTCTTTGGGATCCAACTGACCGGCGCTCACTCGCGCCACGTACGCCGGCGAGTGGACGCGACCGAGCATCACGTCGTCCGCGGACAATGCCTCGGCAAGCGCAACGTGCGGCAACTCCCCCGCCACACGCTCGCGCAGACGGGCATACTTTTCCATCGGAAACCGATGCCCGGGTGGCAACGGCAGCACGAAATGATCGCTGTAGAACGCTTGCATCGACGCGAATGGCCGGCAGTGGCGGCACGCAAAAAGGCGTTGAACGACATCGGCACAGGCGCATCGACCACGCGAGCCACGCTCGGTAAGGCAGCGAGCCGTTGACCGCGAAGATGTTTCGCCAGTGCCGGAACTCGACGATAGTAACATCGGCGCACGGGGTGCGCCGGGTGCCAAAACGGTGCGGAGCCGCACCAATGAAGCGTTTCCGGACGGTGCCCGCCATTCGCCGCAACGCGGTGTCACACGTTAGTCACGGGATCCCAACCGGTTGATTTTGTAAGCTTTTATTGAATTGTTGCATCGCACAAAAAAGACTTGACAGCGACAAAAATATCTCTACACTTGCAATTGTGCGATGCACAAAAGAAATCGCACCCCCATTTAGAGGCCCCAACCGTGTTTTCACCAGGATAAGGTGAGAACTCATTAGCGAACACGGAGTGGGTCGATACGTTGTGTATGACACCATCATAGGAGAACGCCATGTCGTTTCTGACCCCCGAGCAATTCGCCGCCGCCCACAAAGCCAATCTCGAAACCCTTTTTGGCCTGACCAACAAGGCGTTCGAAGGCATGGAAAAGCTCGTTGAGCTGAACCTGCAAGCCGTCAAGGCATCGCTGGCCGAGTCCGCCTCGACCGCGCAGAAGGCCTTCGCAGTGAAAGACGCGCAAGAGTTGCTCGCCCTGCAAGCCAACCTCGTCCAGCCCGCCGCCGAAAAGGCGATTGCGTATGGCCGTCACCTGTACGAAATCGCTTCGTCGACGCAAGCCGAAGTGACGAAGGTGGCCGAAGCCCAACTGGCGGAAAGCTCGCAGAACATGCAAGCCCTGTTCGACAATCTGGCCAAGAACGCCCCGGCCGGTTCGGAGTCTGCCGTTGCACTGGCCAAGTCGGCCATGTCGGCAGCCAACAGCGCGTTCGACAGCGTGCAGAAGGCCACCAAGCAAGCCGTTGAAATCGCCGAGACGAACTTCGCTGCCGCGACCAGCGTCGCGACGAAGGCTGCTGCTCAGGCTTCGCGTGCTGCCTCCAGCGCCAAGAAGTAATCGATAGCGTTTCGCGACGCTAGCGTTCGAACCCGGCCTCGTGCCGGGTTTTTCTTTTTTGGGGCGAACGGCGACGTCGCCGCCATAAAAAAACCGCCATCTCGGAGCGAAATGGCGGTTTTTTTGGCATCCGACCTCGCCCCGAATGCGGCGCGGCGGACATCGGTCACGTCATGCATGCCCGGCGCGCGCCCCCCCCCCCCGGAATCATCCGAGGCGCGCACCAGACACCGACGCGCTTTACTTCTTGCGGGCCGGCGGAACGTCGGTGCAAACACCTTCGTAAATCTCCGCCGCCATACCGACCGATTCGGCCAGCGTCGGGTGCGGGTGAATCGTCTTCCCGATATCGACGGCATCCGCGCCCATCTCGACGGCCAGGCAAAGTTCGCCGATCAGATCGCCAGCGTGCGTGCCGACGATGGCACCGCCAACGATGCGATGCGTTTCTTCATCGAACAGCACCTTGGTGAAGCCTTCGTCACGGCCGTTCGCGATCGCGCGACCCGATGCCGCCCACGGGAACACGGCCTTGCCGTACTTCACCCCTTCGGCCTTCAACTGGTCTTCCGTCTTGCCGGCCCAAGCCACTTCCGGATCGGTGTAGGCGACCGACGGAATCTGGATGGCGTCGAAATAAGCCTTCTCGCCTGCCGCCGCTTCCGCCGCGACGTGGGCTTCATGCACGGCCTTGTGGGCCAGCATCGGCTGACCGACGATATCGCCAATCGCGAAGATGTGCGGCACGTTGGTCCGCATCTGCCTGTCGACATCGATGAACCCGCGATCGCCCACGGCGACGCCCGCGTTCTCGGCGCCGATCTTCTTGCCGTTCGGGCTGCGGCCTACGGCGACCAGCACGAGGTCGTAACGCTGGGGCTCCGCCGGTGCCGCCTCGCCCTCGAACTGCACGTAGATGCCATCGGCCTTGGCCTCGGCACCCACGGTCTTGGTCTTGAGCATGACGCGGCCGAAGCGCTTCGCGTTCATCTTCTCCCAGACCTTGACCAGATCGCGGTCGGCGCCTTGCATCAGGCCGTCGAGCATTTCCACGACATCGATCTCGGTGCCCAGGGCGCTATACACCGTCGCCATTTCCAGACCGATGATGCCGCCACCGATCACGAGCATCTTCTTCGGCAGTTGACGCAACTCGAGGGCGCCGGTCGAATCGACGATGCGCGGGTCCTCCGGCAGGAACGGCAACTTCACCGCCTGCGAACCCGCGGCGACGATGGCCTGCGCGAACTTCACGGTGCGCTTGCTGCCGTCTTCAGCGACGACTTCGATGTGATTCGGGTCGAGGAACGTGCCGACGCCGCGCACGACTTCCACCTTGCGCATCTTGGCCATGCCGGCCAGACCGCCCGTGAGCTTGCCGACCACGCTTTCCTTGTAGGCGCGCAGTTTGTCGAGATCGATCTCGGGTTTCGCGAACGAAATGCCGTGATGACCGAGCGTCTGGGCCTCTTCGAGAACGGCCGCCGTATGGAGCAGCGCCTTCGACGGGATGCAACCGACGTTCAGGCACACGCCGCCGAGGGTCGCATAGCGCTCGACGAGCACAGTCTTGCGGCCCAGGTCGGCACTGCGGAATGCCGCCGAGTATCCGCCCGGACCGGCGCCCAACACGAGCACGTCGCACTCGGTGTCGGCACCGCCGCTGTGCTTGGCCGCAGCCGGGGCCGGGGCGCTCGGCTTTGCCGCAGGCACGGCGGCGGCAGGCGCTGCCGGCGCGGAGGCTGCCACCGGGGCTTCGGCCTTGGCGGCACCGGCACCGTCCACTTCGACAAGCGCGATCAGCGTGCCTTGACTGGCCTTGTCGCCCACCTTGATCTTCACTTCCTTGACCGTGCCCGACACTTCCGACGGCACTTCCATGGACGCCTTGTCAGACTCAAGCGTAATGAGCGATGCATCCTTGGCGATCTTGTCGCCCGGCTTGATCATCACTTCGATGACATCCACGCCCTCTGCGCCGATGTCCGGTACTTTGACTTCGATGAGACTCATGCGGGGTCTCCCTGTCGCATTTATGACTTGATGGTGGTATCGATCGGAAACGTGTGCACCTGAAACGGGGCGGCGGAACTCTTGTCGAACTCCGCCCCCGCCTTCACGCCCGCTTCGGCGATGGCGCTGGCACTCAGATCCTGGTCATAGAGGGCGTACATGGCGCCGAGCGCGAAATTGCGCCCTGAGCCAATCCCCCAGAACCGATCGAAAACAAACACTTCCCGGTAGGAATAAATCCCGTAGATGCCGGTCGGATTCGCGATCACGCAGGTGATCTGCGACGACTCGTACGGATCGTCTTCCTCTTCCTTGGTGTTGAGGAAATACTCTTCCTTGAGCTTCTGGTGGACGCGGCAGAACGTGCGGAACACCTCGTCACGCGAGTGCAGACGGCATTCGTCCGCCATACCGGAGAGAATGGCGCGCATGACCGGAAAGTGTGCGGTCGTGCCCGCCAGGCCAACATAGGAATCGCCTACGAGAAAAACCTTGCGATTTTCCTCGTACGATTGCGAGAGCCGCGTATCGCCGAACGTCACAAGCGAATCGGCGGCAATCGCGATCTCACCGGCCTTCTTGACGACTACCACGGTGGTCATGATGCCCTCCCCGTCCAGATCCTGAAGCGTTCGCGCGAGCGCCGCCGGACTTGCGCTTGCGCGCAACCGGCGGCGCCTGCCATTACAGCATCGCGCGACGGAAATCCTGCAACAGTTGCCCCAGGTAGGCGTTGAAGCGTGCCGCCTCGGCGCCGTCGATCACACGGTGATCGTAAGACAGCGACAGCGGCAGCGTCAGTTGCGGCAGGAATTGCTGCTTGCGCTCATCCCACACCGGCTTCTGATACGAACGCGACAGGCCCAGAATGGCCACTTCCGGTGCGTTGATGATCGGCGTGAAGGTTGTGCCGCCGATACCGCCGAGCGACGAGATCGAGAAACACCCGCCTTGCATCTGGTCAGGCTTGAGCTTGCCTTCGCGGGCGAGCTTCGCCAGTTCCGAGGTCTCGCGAGCGATTTCGAACACGCCCTTCTTGTCGGCGTCGCGAACAACTGGCACCACCAGACCGTTCGGCGTGTCGGCGGCGAAACCGATGTGGAAGTACTGCTTGAAGACGAGGTTGTCGCCGTCCAGACTTGCGTTGAACGTGGGGAACTTCTTCAGGGCCATCACACAGGCCTTGACGACGAAGGCGAGCATCGTGACCTTGACGCCAGCCTTCTCGTTTTCCTTGTTCAACTGCACGCGGAACGCTTCGAGTTCGCCAATATCCGCTTCGTCGTTGTTCGTGACGTGCGGAATCATGACCCAGTTGCGGTGCAGGTTTGCACCCGAGATCTTCTTGATGCGCGAGAGCGCCTTGGGCTCGATCGGACCGAACTTCGAGAAGTCGATCTTCGGCCACGGCAACAGGTTCAGCTCACCACCACCGGCAGGCGCGGCGCCCGACACAGCAGGGCGATTGCCCGCAAGCGCGCTCTTGATGAAGTTACGCACATCGTCAACGACCACGCGGCCCTTCGGACCGGTCCCCTTCACTTGCGTCACATCCACCCCCAGTTCGCGGGCGAACTTGCGCACCGACGGACTGGCGTGGCTGATCGGCGGATGGTCCGACGCGGCAGCGGGGGTCGCTGGCGCGGCGGTCGGGGCCGGCGCCGGAGCCGGGGCTGCGGGGGCAGCGCTCGGTGCCGCCGGGGCCGGCGCGCTCGCTGCGGCAGCGGCCTTCGCCGGTGCGGCGGCAACAGCGCCTTCGAGCACAACGATCAACGTGCCTTCCGACACCTTGTCGCCCACTTTGATCTTCAATTCCTTGACCACACCCGCAGCCGGGCTCGGCACATCCATCGACGCCTTGTCGGACTCCAGCGTGACGAGCGATTGCTCGGCCGTCACGGTATCGCCCACCTTGACCAGCACATCGATCACGGGCACGTCGTCATACCCACCAATGTCCGGCACCTTGACGTCGATCTTGCTCGTACCGCCGCTGGCGGCCGGGGTTGCCGATGCGGCCGGTGCAGCGGGTGCCGCGGCCGCTTGCGGCGCAGCCGCAGGCGTCGGCGCGGGGGCTGCCGCCGCACTGGCTTGCGCGCCCGAACCGTTGGCGGTCTCGAGCGTCAGAATAAGAGAACCCTCAGATACTTCATCGCCGACTTTCAGGCTCAGCGCCTTGATGATGCCAGCGGCCGGGCTCGGCACATCCATCGTCGCCTTGTCCGATTCCAGCGTGATCAGGGCCTGCTCGGCATCGATCTTGTCGCCCGCCTTGACCAGCACGTCGATGACGGGCAAGTCCTTGAAGTCACCGATATCGGGGACTTTCACTTCGATCACTTGACTCATTTTCCACAGTCTCCTCGAGGCTGCGCTTGACGCGCGGCGCGCCCCGCCTGCCGCTTGAGGCGGCTGGCGGTCGCACGCGCCGCGCGAAGCGGCCTTTAGACGGTCATCGGGTTGGGTTTGTTCGGATCCAGGTTGTACTTGGCAATCGCTTCGGCAACCTTGGTCGCCGGCAGCGTGCCTTCGTCGGCCAATGCCTTGAGGGCAGCGACCGTGACCCAGTTACGATCCACCTCGAAGAAGTGACGCAGCTTCTCGCGCGTATCCGAACGGCCGTAGCCGTCGGTGCCGAGCGCCACATAACGACCCCGCACGAAGGGGCGAATCTGATCGGCGTACGTGCGGATGTAGTCGGTCGATGCGATGACCGGACCACGGGTGTCGTTCAGGCACGACTCGACATGCGACAAACGCGCCGGCTCGGTCGGGTGCAGCAGATTGTGGCGCGCCGCGTCGTTACCTTCGCGGGCCAGCTCCGTGAAGCTCGGGCAGCTCCACAGATCCGATTCGACGCCCCAATCGTTCTTGAGCATTTCGGCGGCGGCGATCACTTCGTTGAAGATCGTACCCGAACCCAGCAGTTGCACGCGCGGTGCCTTGCTGTCGTCCGCCCCGCGACGGAACGCGTACATCCCCTTCAGGATGTCCTGCTCAACGCCTTCCGGCATGGCCGGATGCGGGTAGTTCTCGTTCATCACGGTCAGGTAGTAATAGACATCTTCCTGATCCTGCACCATGCGACGCAGGCCGTCCTGAACGATCACGGCGAGTTCGTAAGCGAACGTCGGATCGTACGGCAAACAGTTCGGAATCGACGACGCCCACAGCAGCGAGTGACCGTCTTCGTGCTGGAGACCTTCGCCGTTCAGGGTCGTACGACCGGCCGTGCCGCCCACGAGGAAACCGCGAGCGCGCATGTCGCCGGCCGCCCAGGCCAGGTCGCCCACGCGCTGGAAGCCGAACATCGAGTAGAAGATGTAGAAGGGGATCATCGTCTCGCCGTGCGTCGAGTACGACGTGGCGGCCGCGATCCAGTCGCACATGCCACCGGCTTCATTGATGCCTTCCTGCAGAATCTGACCGCTCTCCGATTCCTTGTAGAACATCAATTGATCCTGATCCTGCGGGATGTAGCGCTGGCCGACCTGGCTCCAGATACCAATCTGGCGGAACAGACCTTCCATACCGAAGGTGCGGGATTCGTCCGGCACGATCGGCACGATACGCTGGCCCAGCGCCTTGTCCTTGAGCAGCACGTTGAGAATCCGCACGAACGCCATCGTCGTCGAGATCTCGCGGCCTTCGGCGGTCGCCTTGAGCAGGGCATCGAATGCGGACAGCGCAGGCACCGGCAACGATGCGGCCTTGGTGCGACGCTGCGGCAGATAGCCGCCCAGCTCCATGCGGCGCGCGCGCATGTATTCGAGTTCCTTCGAGCCTTCCTCGAACTTCAGGTACGGCACGTCGGCGATCTGGTCATCCGCGATCGGCAGCTTGAACTGGTCGCGGAATTTCTTGAGCGACTCCACCGGCATCTTCTTCTGCTGGTGGGTGATGTTCATGGCCTGACCGGCCTCACCCATGCCGTAGCCCTTGATGGTCTTGGCCAGAATGACCGTCGGCTGCCCCTTGTGCTGGGTGGCCGCCTGGTATGCGGCGAAAATCTTGTGCGGATCGTGGCCGCCGCGGTTAAGCGCCCAAATGTCTTCGTCTGACCAGTCGGCGACCATCGCCTTGAGTTCCGGCGTATTGAAGAAGTTCTCGCGCACGTACGCGCCGTCCTTCGACTTGTAGGTCTGATACTCGCCGTCAACACACTCCATCATGCGCGTCATCAGCAGACCCTTCTTGTCGCGGGCGAGCAAGGTGTCCCAGCGGCTGCCCCAGATCACCTTGATGACGTTCCAGCCGGCACCGCGGAACTCCGATTCGAGTTCCTGGATGATCTTGCCGTTACCGCGCACCGGGCCGTCCAGGCGCTGCAGGTTGCAGTTGATCACGAACACGAGGTTGTCGAGATGCTCGCGACCGGCCATGCCGATGGCGCCGAGCGATTCCGGCTCGTCCGTCTCGCCGTCGCCGAGGAAGGCCCAGACCTTGCGGCCCTCGGTCTTCACGATGTTGCGCGACTCGATGTACTTCATGAAGCGCGCCTGGTAGATCGCCATGATCGGGCCCAGGCCCATCGACACCGTCGGGAACTGCCAGAAGTCAGGCATCAGCCACGGGTGCGGATACGACGACAGACCGCCGCCGTCCACTTCCTGGCGGAAGTTCTCGAGCTGGGGCATTTCCAGACGGCCCAACAGGAAGGCGCGGCTGTACACACCCGGCGACGAGTGGCCCTGCACAAAGACCAGGTCGCCACCGTGCTTGTCGGACGGCGCATGCCAGAAATGGTTGAAACCAACGTCATAGAGCGTTGCGGCCGAGGCGAACGACGCGATGTGACCGCCGACGTTCGTGTCCTTGCCGGCGCGCAGCACCATCGCGATCGCATTCCAGCGCGTGTACGAGCGAATCTTGTGCTCGACATCCTGATCGCCGGGGATACGGGCCTGCTGGTCGAGCGGGATGGTGTTGATGTACGGGGTATTCGCCGAGAACGGGTGATGTTCGCCGTTGATGCGGGCGAACTCGATCAGCTTCTCGAGCAGGTAGTGGGCACGCTCTGGGCCCTCGGCCGCCAGCACGCCTTCGAGCGAGGCCAGCCATTCTTGCGTTTCTTGGGGATCGGCGTCCGCGGGGGACACGATCTTGAGGGCTTCTTCAGGTACGGCGGACATGGTGTCTCCTTGTCTGTCGTTAGCGGGTTGGCGTGACGGTCGAATCCCGCTTTATGGACGGGCCCACCGGCTTTTTTACCGGGGCATTGTACGAAGGTTACTCCCGCCTTCGCAAGCGAAATTTCAGATTACGATAGTAAATTTTATAATGCGGAATTCTGCTGCGGTGCACATAAAATCAATAGGTTGCTGGTGCCATCACACCACGATTTTCCAGCGTACCGATCGGTCTCAAGAGCAAATTGCGCGGCCGTCTTACGCAAAAGCTCGGAGGCTTCCGAAAAGCAAGCGGTCGCCGTTGATGGCAGCGGGAAACCGCCCGGCCTGCGCTACAATCTCGCCATGCTTTCTCCCCGCCTTGCCAATTCCGCTCCGCCGTCCCGGTCCGCCGCTACGTCTGCCCGCTCCAACCGTTGGTTGCAGGGGTTCGCGGAGTCGCATTACTACTTGCTGGTCCCGCTCGTCTCCATTGTGATCTTTCTCGTGGTGATGAGTCTGATCCTGTGGAGCCTGAACCGCCGGGAGACGGAGCAACAGCAGGACACGCTGTATCGGAATGTGGCATGGGCGCAGCAACAGATTCGCCTCAACATGCTGGCCATTCAAGATCAGATCAGCTCGCTTGCGCGCGACACGGCAGCCAAGCCGCAGGACGTTGCGCACTTCCAGAATACGGCGAACGAAGTGATGCAAAATCATGCGGACATCGTCTTCATGAATTGGCTGGACGCGTCGCAGCGTCCCAAGTGGGCGGCGCCGGCGGATTCCCCGTTCGCGTCGCGGTTGCAGGGCTCGGCGCAGCATCCAATGGAAGACGAATTATTGGTCGCGTTCCGCGCCGCCCGCGATTCGCGCCGCTCGGCCTATTCCACCCTGATTTATGACGCCTCGGGCGCAAGCTACATCGTTGTACAGGTGCCCGTGCTGCGCGAGCGCGAGTTCCTCGGCACGATCAGTGCGGTGTATTCGGTGGAAGGCTTGCTGATCCACGAGTTGCCGCAGGAGCTTGGCGACAAGTTCAAGGTGTCGTTCATCGACACTCACAACAACGAGCTGGCAACGACATCGACACGCCCGCCGTTACCGCGCGATGTCTCCTACGAGTTGCTCCTCGATCCCCCCGGGCACAGTCTCGCGGTGCGCATCTACTCGTATCCTGCCGTCGGCAATTTCGTCAACAACACGCTGGTGTGGCTGATCGCCGGCTTGTCGTGCTTCGTGCTCTGGAGCCTCTGGAGCCTGTGGCGGCATACGCGCCAGCGCTTCGAGGCACAGCAGGCGTTGTTCAACGAGACGTCGTTCCGGCGGGCCATGGAGAACTCCATCGTCATCGGCATGCGTGTGCTCGACCTGCAGGGCCACATTACTTACGTGAACCCCGCGTTCTGCCGGATGACAGGCTGGGACGAGCAGGACCTCATGTACCGGGCGCCGCCCTACCCTTACTGGCCCAAAGACGACATCCACGAAATGCAGCGTCGCATCGACATGACGCTGCGCGGCAAGGCGCCCTCGCACGGCTTCGAAATTCGCGTGCAGCGCAAAGACGGCACGATTTTCTACGCGCGCATGTTCGTCTCGCCGCTCGTGGACGCGCATGGCCGTCAGACCGGCTGGATGTCGTCGCTGACCGATATCAGCGAACCCAAGCGGGCGCGCGAGGAACTCGCCGCCGCCCATGAGCGGTTCACGACCGTGCTGGAGAGCCTCGACGCGTCGGTATCGGTACTCGCCGTCGACAAGGCGGAATTGCTGTTCGCGAATCGCTATTACCGTCAGTTGTTCGGTACGCGCCCGGAAGGCCACCTGGAGTTGTCCGGTGGCGGCGAACTCTCCCCTACGTCGCTCGATCACATCGATCTGGTCGATGCCTTTGCCGGACTGCCTGCCGCGTCGCTCACCGACACGGCTGCGCAGACACAGGAAATTTATCTGCCGGCGCACCAGAAATGGTTCGAAGTCCGGCGTCAATATATTCAGTGGGTGGACGGCCACTTGGCACAGTTGCAGGTGGCAACGGACATTACGGCCCGCCGTCATGCGGAGGAGCTGGCCCGTCAGGAAGAAGAACGCCTACAGTTCACGGGGCGTCTGACGACCATGGGCGAGATGGCTTCGTCGCTGGCCCACGAACTGAACCAGCCGCTCGCGGCCATCAACAACTACTGCATGGGCACGGCGGCCCTAGTGCGCGCCGGGCGCACCTCGCCGGAAACGTTGCTGCCCGCGCTGGAAAAAACGTCACAGCAGGCGGTGCGTGCGGGCATGATCATCAAGCGGATTCGCGCGTTCGTGAAACGTAGCGAACCGAAGCGTCAACCCTCGTCGATCTATGAGATCGTCGCGGATGCCGTGGGGCTCGCCGAGATTGAAGCGCGCAAGCGCCGCATTCGCATTGTGACCGAGCTGCCGGCAGGACTGCCACAGATCAACGTCGACCCGGTGCTGATCGAACAGGTGCTCGTGAATCTGCTCAAGAACGCCGCCGAGGCCATGCACGGCTATACGCCGCCGCCCGGCCAGCGTCGCGACCTGAGCGTGCGTCTGCACGTGGAACGGCGAGATAAATCGGTCGAATTCCAAGTCTCGGATCATGGACCTGGGGTGGACGAGGCCACCATCGAACGATTGTTTGAACCTTTCTTTAGCACTAAATCGGACGGCATGGGCATGGGCCTGAATATCTGCCGTTCGATCATCGAATCACACCACGGCCGTCTGTGGGTAGAAAACAATGACGTCGACGGCGTGCGGAATGGTTGTACTTTTTGTATTCTGTTACCGTTAGAAGGCGATACGACATCCGGATCCGGGGGAGGACTATGACGACACCCAACACCACTATCGAACAAGAAACCGTCTTCGTCGTTGATGACGACGAGGCGGTCCGCGACTCGCTTCGCTGGCTACTCGAGGCCAATGGCTACCACGTACGAGGCTTTGCCAGTGCCGAAGAATTCCTTTCGCACTACAACGGGCATCAGCTTGGCTGCCTGATTCTGGATGTCCGCATGCCGGGCATGAGCGGCCTGGAACTTCAGGAAAAGCTGGTCGAGAACCGGTTCAACATTCCCATCATCTTCGTGACGGGCCATGGCGACGTGCCGATGGCCGTCGACACGATGAAGAAGGGCGCGATGGACTTCATCGAAAAGCCGTTCGACGAAGCGGAATTGCGTGCTCAAGTCGAGCGGATGCTCGCAAAAGCACGGCAAGACGCCAGCAGCCAACGCGAGTTGCAAGCCGCCGAGGATCTGCTGTCCAAGCTTACAAGTCGTGAACATCAGGTGCTCGAGCGCATCATTGCCGGCCGCCTGAACAAGCAGATCGCAGACGATCTTGGCATCAGCATCAAGACGGTCGAGGCGCACCGCGCCAACATCATGGAGAAGCTCAACGTCAACACCGTTGCCGACCTGCTCCGCCTGGCACTCTCGAAACGTTCCGGCGGATCGCCTCGCCCCTGAACCCGGTCGCCGCCCGCCGTCCGCTCGCCATCGCGCCGGCTGACTGACGGGCGGCCGAAGTGCCGGACCCATGACCGGTAGCATCTCGACCGGTTGCGGTGGCATGATGCTGCTCGCCAAGGAGACGCGGCGAGCAGCGTCAGCCGTGCAGCGCCGTAGCTCGCTCGAAGCCGCCGCCGCGCCCCCTCCCGCGCGTTGCGGCGCGCCGCTATAATACGGTCTTTGCGCCTGTCACCTGCCTGACCGGCGCGGCCGTATCCGGCCCCTCGGGCCAGCCCCCATCCTTCCTACGATATCCACGCATCATGACCGCCACCCTCATCGACGGCAACGCCCTCGCCAAACGTATTCGCGCCGAAGTTGCCACCCGTGCCGCCGTTCTGACCGCCCGCGGCCACCAACCCGGGCTTGCCGTGGTGCTGGTCGGCGAGGATTCGGCCAGTCAGGTCTACGTGCGCAACAAGGTCAAGGCCTGCGAAGACAACGGCCTGTATTCCTCGCTCGACCGCTATCCGGCCGATCTGACGGAAAGCGCCCTGCTTGCCCGCATCGATGAACTCAACCGCGATCCTAAGATCAACGGCATCCTCGTTCAACTGCCCCTGCCTAAGCACATCGACAGCCACAAGGTGCTCGAAGCCATTGCGCCGGAAAAGGACGTCGACGGTTTTCACGTGTCGAATGCGGGCGCCCTGATGACGGGGGCACCGCTGTTCCGCCCGTGCACGCCCTATGGCTGCATGAAGATGCTCGAGTCCGTCGATTTCCCGCTGCGCGGGGCGGTGGCCGTGGTAATCGGCGCGTCGAACATCGTTGGCAAGCCGATGGCGATGATGCTGCTCCAGGCAGGCGCCACCGTCACGATCTGCAACAGCAAGACGCGAGATCTGGCCGCGCACACCCGCAACGCTGACGTCATTGTCGCGGCCGTGGGCAAGCGCAATATCGTCACGGCCGATATGGTCAAACCGGGTGCGGCAGTCATCGACGTCGGCATGAACCGTGACGACGCGGGCAAGTTGTGCGGCGACGTCGATTTCAACGGCGTCAAGGATGTGGCCGGCTATATCACGCCGGTACCGGGCGGCGTGGGACCGATGACGATCACCATGCTCCTCGTCAACACGCTTGAGGCCGCCGAGCGCGCCCTCGACGCCTGATCGTCAGCACCGCGCGTCACGCCGGGCGTGCTCGACCTCTCGGTCGCGCGCGCCCTTGTTGCTTTTGGGCCCGTGGTCGAATCGCCGGCGTAAGCCGTTGAATGCCGGCCGGGCGTCGCACTCCAGGGATTCCGCCGCCAACACGCCCAATCGGACCGGTTGAAAAAAACGACTGGAAAATTGCCCGGGATGCCCCCACACTCTTCGTAAGCCCCTCCCCGTGGACAACGAACGCATGAATACGCCACAAACCAACCCTCTGCTCGATATCCAGGGACTTCCCCGTTTTGCCGAGATCCGCCCCGAACACGTAACGCCCGCCGTCGACGTGCTCCTGGCACAAGCGCGTGCGGCTGTGGACAAGGCTGCAGATCCCTCCACGCCGCCGACGTGGGCCAACATTCTCGACGCCGTAGAAGACGGCACCGAAGGTTTGGGCCGGGCCTGGGAAATCGTTGGACACCTGAACGCCGTCGCCGACACCCCGGCGCTTCGCGCGGCATACGGCGATAACCTGCCGCGCGTCACCGAATTCTCCGCCAGCGTCGGCCAGAATCTGGCGCTGTTCGAAAAGTACAAGGCCATTGCAGCCGGCCAGGAATTCGCAGACCTCTCTCCGGCTCGCAAGAAAATTCTCGACAACGAGATGCGCGGCTTCCGATTGGGCGGCGCCGAACTTCCTGAAGACCAGAAACCGCGATTCGCCGACATTCAGGAAGCACAGGCGGACCTCGCCAAGCGCTTCTCGGATCACGTGCTCGACGCGACCAACAAATTCTCGCTTGTCGTGACCGACGAGCAGGACCTCGCCGGCCTGCCCGACGACGACAAGGCCGCGGCACGTGCCGCCGCACAGCGAGACGGCCTGGACGGCTGGAAATTCACGCTACATTTCCCCTCGTACTTCCCGGTGCTGCAATACGCCGACAATCGCGCGCTTCGCGAAACGCTGTACCGGGCCAACGTGACCCGGGCTTCCGAACTCGGCCCGCAATTCGGCAACGGCGAGGCGGACTGGGACAACACCGAGATCGTTGTCGAGCAACTCGCGCTGCGCCGCGAGGAAGCACACATGCTCGGCTTCAAGAACTACGCCGAGGTATCGCTCGAGCCCAAAATGGCGGAATCGCCCGCGCAAGTCCTCGAGTTCCTCGAAGACCTCGCCCGCCGCGCGCGTCCGTACGCCGAGCAAGACTGGGCCGAACTGCAAGCGTTTGCCGCCGAGTCGCTGGGCATCGAGAAGCTGCAACCCTGGGACACGACCTACGCATCGGAGAAGCTGCGCCAGCAACGCTACGATTTCTCGGAGTCGGAAGTCCGTCAGTATTTTCCGTTGCCCAAGGTGCTCGACGGTCTGTTTCGCGTGGCCGGCACGTTGTTCGGCGTGACGATTCGCCCGCAGGATGCCGAAACGTGGCATCCGGATGTTCGCTTCTTCCGCATCGAGCGCGATGGCGAACTCGTGGCGCAGTTCTACATCGATCTGTTCGCCCGCGAAGGCAAGCGCGGCGGTGCCTGGATGGACAGTGCCCGCACACGCAAGCGCCTGCGCAACGGCACGCTGCAAACGCCGGTGGCGTACCTCGTGTGCAACTTCCCTGCCCCCGTCGGCGACAAGCCGGCGTTGCTGCCGCATGACGACGTCATCACGCTGTTCCACGAGTTCGGGCACGGCCTGCATCACATGCTCACGCAAGTGGAAGATGCCGGCGTGGCGGGCATCAATGGCGTCGAGTGGGATGCTGTCGAGTTGCCGTCCCAGTTCATGGAGAACTTCTGTTGGGAGTGGGATGTGCTTGAGCACATGACCGCTCATGTGGAGACGGGTGCCCCGCTGCCGCGAGCCCTGTTCGACAAGATGCTGGCCGCCCGCAACTTCCAAAGCGGTTTGATGATGCTGCGTCAGTTGGTCTTCTCCGACTTCGACATGCACCTGCATTACGATTTCGATCCGCACGGCAACGAGTCGGTGCTGTCGCTTTCGCAACGCATCAACGATCGATTGCACGTTACGCCTCAGGCGGATTTTTCGCGTTGGCCGAATACTTTCAGCCACATCTTTGCAGGCGGCTACGCGGCCGGATATTACAGCTACAAGTGGGCGGAGGTGCTGTCGGCGGATGTGTATGCGGCGTTTGAAGAGGCGGCGAAGGTCAGCGGCTCAGTCCTCGATACCGCCACCGGCGCCCGCTACCGCGATGAAATTCTCGCGGTGGGCGGCAGTCGCGAAGCAATGGCGTCGTTCATTGCGTTCCGGGGTCGCGCACCGGAAGTCGATGCCTTGCTGCGCCACAGTGGCATGTCGGCAAGCTGACGCACCGCATCAAGTCAGCGAGGAATGAACAACGGGCGCCTCTGTGCGCCCGTTGTTTATCGTGATACAGGATGCACACCATCATTCATCTTCGTCACAGCCGTTCGGTCGCCAAACATATTGGCTCGTTCCCTTATCGAGACAGTGAGCCGCCTGGAAGCGAATGATGCATCCGTTTTCATACGTTCGCACGCATGCACCTTCGACGCATCGCGTCTGCATGCGAACCACCTGCCCGGTAGGAATCCGGCAGGGTGCGGGCGACACTGACGCCGCCTGTGGTGTCGGCAAACGCCTCCCCGGGCGCTGACCGCTATCGAACCAAACCTGTGCGCTATCGAGCGAACATTGCCCTGCGCGCTGACACACGGCGAAGGCGTCCTGAACGGCAGACGTCTGCGTGTCACCCAGCGCAATGCCGATCTCTCCATTGACTGCACGCACGACCGCCCAGTAAGCCGGCCCATTACCGGACATCAACACGTCGCATCGCCCGCCCCGGCGACCGGAAGCCAGTTGGGCTCGGCAACGATCCAGCGCGGCGACCTTGGCCTTTGCCATCGACGTCTGGTCGGTCACCGACACATACCGAATCCCGCTCGCGGTCCGCACCCCGGCCACCGCCGACGCCGCGACACTCGGCGTGCTGGCGATCGCCAGCACGCTCGCGAGGCCTACTGTGCAAATCAAGGGATAGGAACGCCACCACTGATTCATGACGTGACCGCCGCCGCGCGATTTCCAAAAGTTGAGATTCATACGGCATCAGATCACATCGCCCAAACCGACGAAGCCTCAAGCAGAAGGGAAATCAGTCGCCATATGGCATCGCCGTAAGCCCGTTCGATCGCCCCGCGATCAAGTGACATCGCACCAACGACGCACGCTCAAAACAAAACAGGCGGCGCATCTCACGATGTCACCGCCTGCTTTGTCGGGGCTCCCCCCTTGCCGAACGCCGCCTAGCGGCATGTTCAGCCATCCCGTCGTCGCTCAGGTGCCGCGCTTGATCCACGCCGACAAATTGTGCGGACGCAGCGTGTCGTACTCTTCGAACGGCTGGTGAATCCACGGATTCGTCGGCAGGAAATCGACCGCGTAATCGGGCGCCACTTTCGAACACGCCTTGTGCCACAGCACCGCCGAGCGCACGTCTGTCACCTTTGGGAAACGCTCCTTGAGGTGCTTGCCAACGCGCTCGAGCGTCACGCCCGAATCGACCAGGTCGTCGACCAGCAGCACGCGACCTTCCAGCTCGCCGCGCGTGATGGTGATGAAGTGAGCGATGTCGAGGTCACCGCGAACGGTCCCTTCGGCTTCACGATAGGAACTGGTCGCCAGAATCGCGAGCGGCACGTCGTAGATGCGCGCGAGTTGATCGCCCACACGCAAGCCACCCCGGGCCAGGCACAGGATCTTGTCGAACTTCCAGTTCGATTCGTAGACCTTGAGCGCAAGTCGCTCGATGAGCCGATGATACTCGTCCCACGAGACCCAAAGGTTCTTGTCGTCGTTTTGGGGTAGATTCATGGTGTGCTGTGCCAACGCTACGGTGCTTCAGTGCTTGAACGGGTGACGCAACAAGATGGTTTCGTCACGATCCGGGCCGGTCGACACCATGTCGATCGGAATACCGCTCACCTCTTCAATGCGCTTCAGATAGTTCTGCGCCTGAGCCGGCAATTGGTCCCATGCCGTCACGCCCACCGTGCTCTGCGACCAGCCGGGGAAGTCTTCGTACACCGGCTCGCATCGCGCCACATCCACCGCACCACGGGGCAGGATGTCGACCGTCTTGTCGCCAATCTTGTAGCCGACACACAGACGCACCGTGTCGAGACCGTCGAGCACGTCGAGCTTGGTCATGCACAGGCCGGTCACGCCGTTGATCTGAATCGAGCGCTTGAGTGCTGCGGCATCCATCCAGCCGGTACGGCGCGGGCGGCCCGTCACCGAACCGAATTCCTTGCCGACCGTGGCCAGTTGCAGGCCGATCGCTTCCTGACGGGCGGGGTTGTCCGCATCGTACAGTTCGCTCGGGAACGGCCCCGCACCCACGCGAGTGCAATAGGCCTTGGTGATGCCCAGCACGTAATGGAGTTGTTGCGGACCGACGCCCGCGCCAGCCGAAGCGGCACCCGCGACGCAATTGCTGCTGGTCACAAACGGATACGTACCGTGATCGATGTCGAGCAACGTGCCCTGGGCGCCTTCGAACAACAGGTTCTGGCCTTCTCGGTTGGCCGCGTAGAGCATCTGCGACACGTCGGCGATCATCGGCTGCAGACGCGCAGCGTAGCTCAGCATCGTATCCAGCGTTTCCTGGAAGTCGACGGCCTTCGCGCCCAAATACTGTGTCAGGACGAAGTTGTGATAATCGAGGGTTTCACGCAGACGCTCGGCGAAAGTCTCCGGATCGAAGAGATCCTGCACGCGCAGCGCACGGCGGCCGACCTTGTCTTCGTAAGCCGGGCCGATGCCGCGACCGGTCGTACCGATCTTGCCGGCGCCGCGACGGGCTTCACGCGCCTGATCGATGGCGACGTGATACGGCAGAATCAGCGTACAGGCTTCGGAAATGCGCAAACGACCGCACACATTCAGGCCCGCGCTTTCCAACTCCTCGATTTCCTTGAACAGCGCTTCCGGCGAGAGCACCACGCCGTTGCCGATGTAGCAGGTGACGTCCTTGTGCATGATGCCCGAGGGAATCAGGCGCAGAATTGTCTTCTTGCCACCAATGATGAGCGTATGTCCGGCATTGTGGCCACCTTGAAAACGCACCACGCCTTGCGCGTGATCGGTCAGCCAGTCGACGACCTTACCCTTACCTTCGTCGCCCCATTGAGTTCCGATAACGACGACGTTGCGCCCCTGATTCAAAGCATTGCCGGACATAACAATAGTTGGTTTGGTTAAAAACGTATTCTACCCGTGTTGGCGTAGGCTAGTGCCGCTTTTTTCAGCGACGTTCACCGGGGTGTCACAACCCATTGGCCCGCTTTTTCGACAAGGACGCGGTCGCCCGTGAACTCCTCGAAATCCTGATCGTGGCCCGGCAGCATGCGAATAACGACTTCACCCGCGTTGCGCAGGCTGTCGATCTTCGCGCGCAGCCCCGGCACATCGTCAGCCGGCGCCAAAATCGCGTTACTCCGCGCTTCGACCGGGGAAATCGCAGCCAACTCACGCAAATCCAGCGAAAAGCCCGTTGCCGGACGGTCTCGACCAAACGCCTGGCCCACCTTGTCGTAACGGCCGCCGCGCGCAATCGCATTGGGGATGCCGTCGACATAGGCCGCGAACATCACGCCGCTGTGGTACTGATAGCCACGCAGATCGGCCAGGTCGATCGACAATACGGCCGGCCCGTCCTTGCTTTGCGCCGCCGCCAGATAGGCCAGATCGTCGAGTGCCGCCCTCACGCCGGGCAGGTCCGGCAACGCCTTGCGGGCACGAGCGAGCGTCTCGGCCGGTTCGCCATACAGCGTGGTCAGCGCCAGCAAGGCATCGCGCAGGCTCGCCGGAAGATCGCGGGTCAACGCCTCGAGCTGCGGCACGTCCTTCGTGGCCAATGCCCCGAACAACTCGCTCTCGACGGCCTCAGCGGCCGGCACGCCCTCGATGAGCGCTTCGAGCACACCGGCGTGGCACAAATCGATGCGGATCTGCTTCAGACCGGCAAGCTGGAGACAGTAAAGCAGCAGTTCCTGGATCTCGAGATCGGCTTCGAGCCCGCTGTGCCCAAAGATCTCGGCACCGATCTGGAATGGCTCGCGCGTCGCCAGCAGATTACGCGGACGCGTAAATAGCACGCTTCCGGCATAGCACAGCCGCGTCACGCCCTTCCGATTGAGCAAATGAGCGTCGATACGGGCAATCTGCGGGGTAATGTCCGCACGCAGGCCCATGGTGCGCCCGGAAAGCTGATCGACGAGCTTGAACGTGCGCAGATCGAGGTCATGGCCGGTGCCGGTCAGCAGCGACTCGACGTACTCGAGCATCGGCGGCATCACGAGTTCGTAGCCGTAGGTACGGAAACGGTCCAGCATCAGCCGGCGCAGATCTTCAATCTTGCGCGCCTCGGAAGGCAGCACGTCGGCGATATTTTCGGGGAGTAGCCAGTTCGGCATGGGTATTTCGGTATTCAGGCGGCGCGAGAAAGCGCCTTTTAGTGGTCGGCCAGCAGCATCAGAATCAGCCCCAGCGAGACGGCGGCCAAACCGAAAAAGCGAATCTGGCCGGACGGCATTTCCGTTATTTTACGAAAACTTTGCCGCCACCGGTCTGGTGCGACAAACGGAAACATTCCCTCGACAATCAGCATGAGGGCCAAAGCGAGAAGAATCGTGCTGGTGCTCACAGGGGACTCGGCCAAAATGCCACCGCCCGCGATTGACGCGGGCGGTGGCAGCTACTCGGATGTCAAGGACGCTATTTTCGCGCTTTTCCGGCCGGCGCGCCAGCCGCACCGCCGGAACCACGCATGAATCGGAAGAAATCGCTGTTCGGATCGGCAATGATCACGTCGCGCTTGTCACGGAAGGTCGCCTTGTACGCTTCGAGGCTCTGATAGAACTGAGCGAACTGCGGATCGCGACCGAACGCCTGCGCGTAGATACCGGCAGCCGTCGCATCGCCCTCCCCCTTGACCTGCTGCGCCTTGGCATAGGCCTCCGCCACGACCACGTCGCGCTGGCGGTCGGCATCGGCGCGAATCTGCTCGGCCTCGGCCGCGCCGGTCGAACGCAATTCGTTCGCCACGCGCTTGCGCTCCGCCGCCATCCGGCTATAGACCGAATCGCTGATACCCGCGGCCAGATCGACCCGGCGCATCCGCACATCGACAATTTCGATGCCGACTTGCGCAGCGTCCTCGCCGACCTTCTGCTTCACCCACTGCATGACCTGATCGCGCTGCGACGACACGACCTCGGTCACGGTGCGCTTGGTGAACGCTTCCTGCAACGCCGAGCGAATCTGCTGCGTCAGACGATCCTGCGCGAGGCGGCTATCTCCCTTGAAGCTGACATAGAACTTGCGCGGATCGACAATACGCCACTTCACGTACGAGTCGACGATCAGGTTCTTCTTCTCGGCCGTGATGAAGCGTTCCGGCTCGGGATTGTCGATGGTCATGATGCGCTTGTCCAGATACAACACGGTCTGGAGCGGCGGCGGCAATTTGAATTTCAGGCCGGGCTGACTATAGACGTCCTTGATCTCGCCCAGCGAGAACACCACGGCATAACGGCGCTGATCCACCACGAACATGGTCGAGGCAAGCACGATCAACAAAACGATCAGCGCGACAATAACGGTTCCAATACGGTTCATGCGCTTATCCCCTTAGCGTGAATCGCGTTCGCGGTTGCGCAGTGCCGCGCGCGATCGATCATGGTCAACATCGCTGCCGTCATCGGCGGCGGGCGCACCCGCGGCCTTCCCCGTGCTGGCGCCCGAGGCCGGTGCCGGGGCCGACGCGTCGCTACGCGAACGCTCCATGATCTTGTCCAGCGGCAGATACAACAAACTATTGTTCTTCGAATCCACCATGATCTTCGTGGTGCGCGAGTAGATCTGCTCCATCGTGTCGAGATACATCCGCTCGCGAATGACGCCCGGCGCCTTCGCATACGCTTCCTGCACCGACTTGAAGCGATCGGCATCGCCCTGTGCCTGCGACACTACGCGCGCCTTGTACCCGGCCGCCTCTTCCGTCAGACGCGACGCCGTGCCCTTGGCGCGCGGAATCACGTCATTAGCGTAGGCCTGCGCCTCATTCTTGGCACGCTCCAGATCCTGGCCCGCCTTCACCGCATCGTCGAACGCAGCCTGCACCTGTTCAGGCGGCTGCACGCTTTGCATCGTCACGCTCGTGACCAGGATGCCGGTCTTGTAACCGTCGAGAATGCGTTGAATCGAGGTGACGAGTTCATTGGCGATTTCTTCGCGGCCAGCGTAGAGCACGAAATCCATGTTGCTCTTGCCGACAATCTCGCGCACGGCCGTTTGCGCGGCCAGATTCACCGACGATTCGGCATCCACGTTATTGAACAGGAACTCGGTGGCGTCCTTGATGCGGTACTGCACGGCAAAGCGCACGTCGATGATGTTCTCATCGCCGGTGAGCATCGACGAGTCCTTCAGATCGGTGTCGCGAATGGTGTTCGAGCGGCCGATTTCGACCGAACGGATCTGCGACATGTTGACGATCTCGACCGCCTGGAACGGATACGGCAGGCGCCATTGGATACCCGACGTCGTGGTGTACTTGTACTTGCCGAATTGGGTGACGACGCCGACCTGCCCTTCCTGGACGATGAAGACGCCCGTTGCCAGCCAGATCAGGAATGCCAGCGCGACGACCACGCCGACGCCGATACCCGAGCCACGCGAGCCCCCGGCGCCGCTACTCGAGCCACCGTTACCGCTCCCGCCGCCCTTGCGGCCGAAGATACGGTTAAGACGCCGATTGAAATCGCGCCAAAGTTCGTCGAGATCGGGCGGGCCGTCCTGCTGCGGACCTTGCGGTCCGCGCTGCGGCTCCTTCTGATCCTGCGAATTCGGATTGTTCGAACGATCGGGGCGGTTCGGTTCCTGATTACCGGACGGCGTATCGCCGCCGCCGTCCCGCCCCCAGCGCGGGTCGTTCAGGGAGAAGATCAAGCCAACTCGTCGCATCAAAGCTTTTGGAAGCATAGGTAGAAGCGTGGTGACTGAAGCGGTCTTGGCGTTGCGACCGGCGCGCCCACTTCGGAGTGCGCATGCTGCCGGTTCGCGCGTGGTTCCCGAATCTGGTATGCCGATCGACGGCCTTGACCGGCCTCCGTCTGGTCTCTTGCCAGGTCGTCGCCCTCGTTGGGCCGTGCTGCCGGAAATCCCCGTGGCAAGCTCCGCCCTACATGGTGCGACGTCTCGTGTTATCTGTCTTCTGCGCGCGGCGCATCGGTCCAACGGTCGATAAGCCGGACATCGGGCGCTTCTTGCAGCGATTGTAACCCACCCGTGCCGGCCACAACCGCCTCGCTGATGGCCTCGCGCAGCAGGTCGAGCCCTTCGCCGGTGCGCGCGCTCAAAAAGACTCGCGTGATGCGCCCGGCTTCATCCCGTTCGATTCTCGGGCCTTGCGCGGCCAGTTCCGGCACCGCATCGATCTTGTTCCAGACGAGAATCTGCGGGATCTCCGCCGCATCGATCTCCGCCAAAACGGCGTTGACCTCGGCCATCTGCTCCTGACGCACCTGACTTGAGGCGTCCACCACATGCAACAGCATGTTGGCGTGCACCGTTTCCTCAAGCGTCGCCCGGAATGCCGCCACCAACTGGTGCGGCAGCTCGCGGATGAATCCGACAGTGTCAGACAGCACGATGTTCCCGACTTCGCCAAGATAAACGCGACGCGACGTCGTATCGAGCGTGGCAAACAGCTGATCTGCGGCGTAGGCGTTGGCTTTCGTCATCGCGTTGAAAAGCGTGGATTTGCCTGCGTTCGTGTAGCCCACGAGCGAAATCGACATGGTGCCGCTGCGCTGACGCGCACGTCGCTGGGTGTCGTGCTGGCGCTGAAGCCGTTCGAGACGCGCAGAAAGCGACTTCACGCGCTCGCCGAGCAGGCGACGATCGGTTTCCAACTGCGTTTCACCCGGCCCGCGCAGACCGATACCGCCCTTCTGACGTTCCAGGTGAGTCCAGGCGCGCACGAGGCGCGTGGACAAATACTGCAACTGTGCGAGTTCGACCTGCAGCTTGCCCTCATGACTCTTGGCGCGTTGGGCAAAGATATCGAGGATCAGGCTGGTACGATCGACCACACGGCACTGCAGCAGGTGTTCGAGGTTACGCTGCTGACCGGGGGTCAGGGCGTGATTGAAAATCACCAGTTCGACATCGTACTCGTGGATCGCGGCACGCAGTTCTTCGGCTTTGCCACTGCCGATGAACAGCTTCGCGTCCGGGCTACGGCGACGGCCGGTAACGGTCACGACAGGCGTGGCGCCTGCGGATTGCGTCAGAAGGTCGAGTTCTTGGAGACTGGCTTCGAAATCGAGTTTGCCGAAATCGATGCCGACGAGCGCGGCGTTGATGGTCAAGCTACGCGGGGAGTGGGTATTGGGGCTGTTGGACAAGAGCGGGCGATGGGGAAGAGAAATTCGCCCGGCCGGAGTGACTCCCGGTCGGGCGAGCCTGAATCAGGACTGCTCGGCTTCCGGATGGAAATTCACCGGACGCGCAGGCACGACCGTCGAAATGGCGTGCTTATAAACCATTTGGGTGACCGTGTTGCGCAGCAGGACGACATACTGGTCAAACGACTCGATGTTTCCCTGCAGCTTGATACCGTTGACCAGATAGATCGAGACGGGAACATGCTCCTTACGCAAGGCGTTCAGAAACGGGTCTTGTAGAAGTTGCCCTTTGTTGCTCATATATAACTCCGTTGTATTTTTAGCAAATGACCGTAAGTCAAGGCGTGTGCGCGCTTCCCGCCTTGACTTCCACACTATAGCTGATTTTGCTAGCGTCGCCAGCAAAACCCCGCCCGGGTTTGGCTTTCATTCGCCCTTGGCGTAAGGGTTCGCGCTGTTGCGAAACTCTATGCGTAATGGAGTGCCCTTCAACTTAAAAGTTTCCCGGAAACGATTCTCCAGATAGCGGCGATAGCTGTCGGTCACGCCATCGAGACTATTCCCGTGGATGACGATGATCGGCGGATTCGAGCCCCCTTGGTGCGCGTAGCGCAACTTCGGACGCGAGAACCCGGAACGCCGGGGCTGCTGGTGCTCCACCGCCTCGTTGAGGGCGCGCGTGAGCTTCGGCGTCGGCAACTTGGTCATGGCCGCCGCGTACGCATCGTCCACCGAGCGCATCAGCGGGCCAATGCCCGTGGACTTCGTCGCCGAGATAAAGTGAAAATTCGCAAAGCCAAGGAATTTGAGTTTTCGCTCAAGCTCCTGCTTGATCTGGTCGCGCGAATACTCGTCCAGCCCGTCCCACTTGTTCACGCCGACGACCACCGCACGTCCCGACTCGACGATGAAGCCGGCAATGTGCGCATCCTGATCGGAGATGTCCTGACGGGCATCGAGCATGAGGATCACCACGTTCGCATCGGCAATCGATTGCAGTGTTTTCACGACCGAAAACTTTTCAACCGCTTCGAACACCTTGCCACGACGACGCAGCCCGGCCGTATCGATCAACGTGTAGTTTCGCCCCTGACGCTCGAATTCGATGTGGATCGAATCGCGCGTGGTCCCCGGCATGTCGAACGCGATCACGCGCTCTTCGCCGAGCAGCGTGTTGACCAGTGTCGACTTGCCAACGTTAGGACGCCCGACGATCGCGATCTTCACTCGCCCGTCGTCGCGCGTGCTGTCCTCGTTCTCGTCCTGATTGGCATAGAACGGCGCGATGGCTTCGTCGATGACTTCCTTGACGCCGTCGCCGTGTGCCGCCGAGATCGCCAGCGGATCGCCCAGGCCGAGTTCGTAGAAGTCATTCGCGACCGCACTGTACTTCATGCCCTCGGCCTTGTTGACCACGAGCATGATCTTGCGTCCCGTCTTGCGCAGATAGTCCGCGATGATCTGGTCTTGTGGCGTCAGGCCCTGACGCCCGTCCACGATATAGATCACCACGTCGGCCTCGACCACGGCCTGGCGCGTCTGCTTGGCCATTTCGTGGAAAATGCCGTCCTTGGCCACGGGTTCGAAGCCACCGGTGTCGATCACCAGGTACGGATGCTCGCCAACGCGCCCCTCGCCATAGTGACGGTCGCGCGTGAGCCCGGGCATGTCGGCGACGAGCGCGTCGCGCGAGCGGGTCAAACGGTTGAATAGCGTCGATTTGCCGACGTTGGGGCGCCCTACGAGCGCGATCACGGGTTTCATGAATAAGCCTAAAAACGAAGACGGCCGGCGCGCTGCCGGCCGTTCCCGGAAAATGCCCGGGTGCTGCCGGTCACCGGTTAATCCGGACGGAAGCCGTAAATGTTGCCGTCGCGCGTTTGCACGACCAGCGTCTGGCCGGCGAGAATCGGCTGTGCGCTGATCGCACCACTGAGCTTGACGCGGGCGAGCAGTTCGCCGTTCTCACGCGACAGGAAATGCAAATAGCCCTGCTTGTCGCCCACCACCACGACACGGCCGAGCGCCAACGGCGCCGACAAGTCGCGGTACTTGAGCTTGTCGTTCTGCCACAGTGTACTGCCATCGGCAGCGTTGAAAGCGTAGACGGCGCCGTCGGTGTTGACCGCCGCCACGACACGCTCGTCCTGCGTCACACCATTCGGCGACGAAAAATCACGCGCCCACAGGCCATTGCCGGTCTGCACATCGGCGCATCCCACCCGGCCCTGGAACGTGGCGCCGCACACCTGGCGGCCGAAGACGACCGGCGTGCCCGTAACGTCGTTCACACGCTCCACCTCGGTCACGCCCTTCGGGTACGACAGCGGCGTGACCCAAAGCGGGTTGCCGGTGTTGGCATCGAGCGCCACCAGCTTGCCCCCCGGGAAGCCCGTCACGACCGCACGATCGCCCAAAAACGTCATGCCAGTCCCGGTGCGCAGTGTGAGCGTCGACGTCGGCTGCGAGTACGACCAGCGCACCGAACCGGTGGCGGCGTCAAACGCCGTCACCCGGTTGTTGATCGCGCGCACGACGACCAGACCCCGACCGACCAGCGGCGCCGTGAGCACTTCGCTACCGGCGTTCGCCTTCCAGGACGACTTGCCGTCGTGATCGAACGCGATCACGTCGCCCTTGTGCGTGGCGACGACCGTCGTCTCGCCATCGCTGCCCGGACCGGCGGTGATGTTCGTATCCGCCTTGGCCGACCAAGTCGACGCACCCGTGTCGGCATCCACGCGCACGATGCTGCCGTTGGCGCCCGCCGCGAACACGGCGTTGCCCACGGCGACCGGTGCGAAGCTATAGGCGCCGGACTTACCGACGCTCGCCGTCCATATCTGCTTGACGTTCAGCGCCTGCTTGATCTCCGTGAGCGGCGTCGGCTCGTGCGCCGGCTTGCTGCCAAAGAGTCCACACCCTCCCAGCGTACCCAGCACGGCCAGCATCGTCACGGCGCTGCCCGCGCGCTTGAAAATGCCACGGCGCGTCGAGACGGACTGTGACGTGGCCATCGTTTGCGGCATCGATCGACGGAAGTCGTTAAAGATCATCATGTACCCGATTTTGCGTTATGGGAGGGTAATACTTGCCAACGGAATGCCGACGCGCGTCAGGCCCCCAGCGCGTCGAGCTTGAACTGAACGAACTGGCGCATGCCCGAGTCCTGCTTATCGAGCTTGTCGAGTGCCAGCTTGTATGCGGCCCGCGCGTCGGCCATCTTGCTCTGTGCGACGAGCACGTCGCCACGGCGATCGGCAAACAGCCCGGCATACGGTGCCGGCGGATTGTCGAGCAGCTTGAGCGCCTCGTCGTACGCCTTCTCGTCGAGCAGCACGCCGGCCAGACGCAGCTTGGCGAGTTGCTTGTACTCGTCGTCTTTCGCGTTCGACACAGCCCATTGCAGTTGCGCTTTCGCGAGCGCCACGTCGCCCGCGTCCGCCTGCGACTTGGCCGCCAGTAGCGCCGTCATCTGGGCGTAAGGCGTGCCGCTGAACTTGCTTTCCATGTCCGACGCGATACGCGCCACCTTCGCCTTGTCCTTGGCGTCGATCGCGGTTTCCAGCTCGCCGTAAAGCACACCGGCCTCGACAGTCTGCTTGCGGTCGTAATAACGCCACAGGTTCCAGCCACCATAGGCCAGCATGATGACGACCAGCATCCAGACAACGTAATTGCCGTACTGCTTCCACCAGGCCTTTACGTTCTCGATCTGTTCCTGTTCCTCGTGATAGCTGCTCATTCGCCGGGGTTCTCCGTGTCTGGCGTCTTGGGTTAGTGAAGCGTCGTGTTCGCCGTGCCGTCATCGGCCAGGCTTTCGTTCACGCTTTCGTCGGCACTGGCGACGATGGCGTCGATCAGGTGTTCCGCGAGGGCCTCGAACGCCACGCTCGTCTGGTTGTTCGCCGGATCGGCGGCACGCAGATGCTTGACGACGACGGTACCCGACGCTACTTCGTTTTCACCGACGATGATGGCGAAGTTCGCGCCGCTCGCATCCGCTCGCTTCATTTGCGACTTGAAGCTGCTGCCCTTGCCGTCCGGGCTGCAATGGAACACGACGTTCAACCCGGCGTCGCGCATGCGTTCGGCCGCGATCAAGGCCGGCGCAACCGCCGCCTCACCCTGGTGCACGACGTAGACGTCGGCCCCTTCGGCCTGCGGCACGAGGTCGTCTTCGCGCAACAATTCGAGAATGCGCTCAACGCCCATCGCCCAGCCGCACGCCGGCGTGGCGTCGCCACCCAGTTGCTCGACCAGCGGATCGTAGCGGCCGCCACCGGCGACCGTACCCTGCGCGCCGAGCTTGTCGGTCACCCATTCGAACACGGTCAGGTTGTAGTAATCCAGACCGCGCACCAGACGCGGATTGATCGTGAACGGAATGTTGTTCGCCTTGAGCAGCGACTGCACGCCTTCGAAGTGCTTGATCGAGTCCTCGCCGAGATAATCGATGAGTTTCGGCGCCCCTTCGACCATCGCCTGCATCGCCGGGTTCTTCGTATCGAGCACGCGCAACGGATTCGTGTAGAGACGGCGCTTGCCGTCTTCGTCGAGCAGGTCGACGTGCTTCTCGAGATAGGCAATCAGATCGGCGCGATGACGCGCACGCTCTTCGCCCTGGCCCAGCGAGTTCAGTTGCAACTGGATGCCGGTCAGGCCGAGATCGTCCCACAGGCGCTGGCACATCAGGATGATTTCGACGTCCGCATCCGGGCCGGCAAGCCCCAGTGCTTCAACCCCCACCTGGTGGAACTGGCGATAGCGGCCGCGCTGCGGCTTCTCGTGGCGGAACATTGGACCGAAGTACCACAGGCGCTTCGGGCCGCTGTACAGCAAATTGTGTTCGAGCGTTGCCCGAACCGCCGCAGCCGTTCCCTCAGGGCGCATCGTGAGCTGCTCGCCGTTGAGCGAATCGGTGAAGCTGTACATCTCCTTCTCGACGATATCGGTCACTTCGCCAATACCGCGCGTGAACAACGACGTATGCTCGAGGATCGGCGTGCGGATCTGCTGATAGCCATACGCGCGCAGCATGGCGCGCACCGATTCCTCGAAAAACTCCCATAAGGCCTCATCCTGCGGGAGGATGTCATTCATGCCTTTGACCCCGGCCAGTTTGGCGGGGCGCTTCTTCTTTGCGTCAGTCATATTTTCTTGTGTCCTGCCTGCTTAGGCGGTGACCGCCCCTTCGGTCTGAGCGTAGCGGGTCTTCACGTACTCGTCGACGATCTGCTGG
This sequence comes from Pandoraea sp. XJJ-1, assembly GCF_026802345.1. NCBI lineage: Bacteria > Pseudomonadati > Pseudomonadota > Betaproteobacteria > Burkholderiales > Burkholderiaceae > Pandoraea > Pandoraea sp. XJJ-1. Next base: position 1,989,669 of record NZ_CP113827.1, on the reverse strand, counting down.
AACTCTTCGGCGATACGATCGCCGCGCAGCGTGCGGACCTTTTCGCCATCGACAAAGACCGGCGCGGCCGGCGATTCGCCCGACCCCGGCAAGCTGATGCCGATGTTCGCGTGCTTCGATTCCCCCGGACCATTCACGATGCAGCCCATCACCGCCACGTTCATGGTCTCGACGCCAGGATATTGAGCCTTCCATACCGGCATTTGTTCACGCAGATATGTCTGAATACTGGAAGCGAGCTCCTGGAACACCGTGCTCGTCGTGCGGCCGCAACCCGGGCAGGCGATGACCATCGGCGCGAACGCACGCAGGCCCATCGTCTGCAGAATTTCCTGCGCCACGACAACTTCCGCGGTACGCGCACCGCCCGGCTCGGGCGTAAGCGAGATGCGGATCGTATCGCCGATCCCTTCCTGCAGCAGCACCGACAGCGCCGCCGTCGACGCCACGATACCCTTCGAGCCCATGCCGGCTTCGGTCAATCCCAAATGCAGCGCGTAGTCGCACCGCTTGGCCAGTTCGCGATACACGGCGATCAGGTCCTGCACGGCGCTCACCTTACACGACAGCAAGATCTTGTCGGCCGACAGACCCACGCGCTGCGCCAACGCCGCCGACTCGAGCGCCGACGTGATGAGCGCTTCGTACATCACGCTTTGCGCGTCCCAGGGCTGGGCACGAGCAGCGTTCTCGTCCATGATGCGCGCGAGCAACGCCTGGTCCAGGCTGCCCCAATTCACGCCGATTCGCACCGGCTTGTCGTACTTGATCGCCATTTCGATCATTTGCGAGAACTGCGTATCTCGCTTGGCGCCCTGCCCGACGTTCCCCGGATTGATGCGGTACTTCGACAACGCCTCGGCGCATGCCGGGTAGTCGGCGAGCAGCTTATGGCCGTTGTAGTGGAAGTCGCCCACGAGCGGCACGGCTACGCCCATGCGATCGAGTTGATCGCGAATCGCCGGCACCGCGGCGGCCGCTTCGGGGGTGTTCACCGTGATGCGCACCAGTTCCGAGCCCGCCTGCGCGAGTTCCTTGACCTGAATGGCCGTACCGATCGCGTCTGCGGTATCGGTGTTGGTCATCGATTGCACGCGAATCGGCGAGTCGCCACCGACCGTCACGAGCTGGCCGCCCCAGCGAATGGCGACCTTACGCGACTGACGACGAGGTGCCGGACCGCCGATGATCGGCATGCATTCTACAGAAGCCATGATTACCCTCTTTCGGTCTCACTGCAGCGTCAGACGCGCCACGTTACCCGCATTGCGGGACTTGATCTCGACCGGTTGACCGTTGAATTCCAGCGATTCGACGCCCGCCACGTTGCCCACAACGATCTTGAGCGGCGCATCGCCCGTAATTTCCTGTGCGGTACCCGCGCGCATCAGCTGGGAGAACAGCACCTTGCCGCCCTTCGAACGCACTTCGACCCAGCTATCGGATTTCAGCCGCAACGAAATCTTGCCGGTCCCGGGCGCGACCGCGCTGACCGCAGATGCCGGCGCGGGCGCTGCCGCCAAAGGCGAACTCGCCCCGGCGAGCCCGGCAACCACATGCGTCGGGTCGGCCGCGGCGATCAGGCCCGGGCCCGCCGCCGTCGTGGCCGAAGCGCTGTCGACCGTGCTTTCCGTATTTCCGATGTTCGCGCTTTCCGCGCCCGGCGGCGTGCCATTGGCGTCGGTCACCACGGGCTGGCTGGCGGGCTCCGCCCCCTGCGCCGACACAGCGCTGGCCAGCTCGGCTGGCTCGACCGACCCACGGCCCGCCTTGTGGGCGTTGCCGAAGTACCACGCGGCGCCCGCGATCACGACCAGAGCCACCAATGCCCAAGGCCATTTGGCCTGCGACGCGGCGACCGGCGAGCGGAAACGCACCGGGCTCTTCGGGATGCTGGGCTGGCCCACCGGCGCCTGCGGAACGTCGACGGCAGCGGCGCGGCCGAAACTGCGCAGCGGCTCGACCATCGGCTCCGGGTCGGCCCCGAGCATACGTGCATAACTGCGCACGACCCCCAGAATGAACGGGATTTCCGGCAGCGCTTCCCACTCGCCGGTTTCCAGGCGCTTGAGCTTTTGCACCGAGATTTTCAGGCGCGCCGACACGTCTTCGATCGACATGCCGCGCTTCTCGCGCAATGCGGCCAGTTGCGCTCCCACCTGCGCTCCCAGCTCAGCCCATCCGGCGGCCGCGCCCTGTGACGCGCCCGGGCCCTGAGCCTCGGCTTGCCCGCCGGCTTGCGCCTGATTCTGGTTATCCATCGATACGCCCCCGTTCGTAAGCAGCCGCCCGCAGCGGCTGAGGATATGCTGACCACAATTCCCCACCATCACCTGCCGTGCGCGCGGCGTAAGAATCTGCTCGGCGCATCAGAAGTTTCTGCAAGGAACTGAAGGAATCGCGCAGGACACAAAACGCGCCCTGCGCAAGGAATGCTGTCGTGCGAGACAGATCCGACGAGCGACATGGCACGCGCGGGGCCGACGGCCCTCGCCACGGTCCGCGCTCGCCCATGCGCAACGTCATACGGTACGCACCTCGACCGCGATTTTCCCGAATTTGCCGCGTTGTGCAAGTCGCGTGCGATCCTGCACCTCGCCGGCGAGTTGACCGCAAGCGGCGTCGATGTCGTCGCCACGCGTCTTGCGCACGGTCGTCACGAGGCCTGCGTCGAGCAGAACTTGCGCAAAGCGCTTGATCTGCGGATCCTTCGAGCGCAACAGCCCGGACTCGGGAAACGGATTGAACGGGATCAGATTGAATTTGCACGGCACGTCGCGCGTCAGCGCAACCAGCTCGCGCGCATGCGCCTCGGTGTCGTTCACACCGTCGAGCATGCAGTACTCGAACGTGATGAAATCGCGTGGCGCCACTTCCAGGTAACGCTCGCACGCGCCCATCAGCTCGCGTAACGGATATTTCTTGTTGAGCGGCACGAGGACATCGCGCAGCGCGTCGTTCGGCGCATGCAGCGACACCGCCAACGCCACGGGCAACTCCTGGCCCAGCCGATCCATCATCGGCACGACACCCGAGGTCGACAGCGTGACACGGCGACGTGACAACCCATAGGCGTTGTCATCGAGCATCAGGCGCATCGCCCCCACAACATTCTCGAAGTTGAGCAGCGGCTCGCCCATGCCCATCATCACCACGTTGGTGATAACGCGCTCGTTCTTGCCCTCGCGTCCGAGGTCGCGGCGCAATGCGAATTCGGCCATCCACAACTGACCAATGATCTCGCCGAGCGACAGATTGCGAGAGAAACCCTGCTTGCCGGTCGAACAAAACCGGCAATTGACGGCGCAGCCCGCCTGCGAAGAGACGCAAAGCGTGCCGCGCGTTTCCTCGGGGATGTAGACCGTTTCGACGGCATCGCCGTTGCCCACGTCCAGCAGCCATTTGCGCGTGCCGTCAGCCGACAGGTGGTCGGTGATGACATCGGGCGACGCGATCGTTGCGCGTGTGCGCAACTTCTCGCGCAGCGACTTGGCCAGATCGGTCATGCCGTCGAAATCGGCGGCGCCCATCTGGTGGATCCAACGCTGGAGCTGGCGGGCACGGAACGGCTTCTCGCCGAGCGAGCCGCAATAGGCGGCCAGACCGTCCGGATCGTAATCAAGCAGATTCGTGAGGTTGGTCATGACCTGGGTCCTTCAACATCCCTTCGGTAACTTCCTGCCATGGAGCGGCTAAACGCGGCTTAGCGCGCGTAGACGTTCATGCCCGGGAAGAAGAACGACACTTCCACGGCAGCCGTTTCAGCGGCGTCCGAGCCGTGCACGGCGTTGGCGTCGATGCTATCGGCGAAGTCGGCGCGGATCGTGCCCTTCTCAGCCTTCTTCGGGTCGGTGGCACCCATCAGATCGCGATGCTTCGCCACGGCGTTCTCGCCTTCCAGAACCTGGATCATCACCGGGCCCGAGACCATGAAATCGACCAGATCCTTGAAGAACGGACGTTCCTTGTGCACGGCGTAGAATTGCTCGGCTTCGGCGCGCGACAGATGCACCAGCTTGGCAGCAGCGATCTTCAGGCCCGCGTTCTCGAAGCGGCTATAGATCTGGCCGATCACGTTCTTGGCAACGGCATCGGGCTTGATAATCGACAAAGTGCGTTCGACTGCCATGAAAAACTCCAAAAAATTAAGCAGTTATACAACCAACATGAACCCGTGATTGTAGCACGAAGGCTGTTATGATGGGGATGGAACCTACAGTGCGCATACCGCTCAAACGCAGGACGGCCGGGACGATCCGGCTTGTCGTGAAGTCAGGATCATCGCGGGATTCCGACACCTTCCCTACATAGGAGGGTTGGACAACGACGCGGCGGATTGAAATTCAGGCATTCGCCCTGACATTTTGAGAAGCGTCCGAGCGCTTTCCCCGCCATCTTTCGGTATCCTGTGGCTTCGACGACGAGCCAGACGAATGGCTGCGGGGGATCGACCGGCGACTAAAGCCGGTTGTCGTAAGCGTCAAGAGGCGCTTGCCGGCCCCGCCGGCGGGCACAATGACCACGGAGAACACAAGATATGAACCAGGATTTCCAACGTTTCGGCTACGGCGGGATGCGCGACGTCACGACCGTACAGATGCGCAACAAGGTGCTGCGCAATACGTACTGGCTGCTCGCGTTGTCGATGCTGCCGACGATTGCGGGGGCCTGGCTGGGCGTGAACTATGGCTTCGCGCTGTTCGCGGGCAGCCCGATGGTCAGCATGATCGCGTTCCTCGCGATCGCATTCGGCTTCATGTTCGCCATTGAGCGCTTCAAGAACAGCGGCGTGGGGGTGGCGTTGCTGCTGGGCTTTACGTTCTTCATGGGGTTGATGCTCACACGGTTGCTGAGCTTCGTGCTGGGATTCTCGAACGGCGCATCGCTCATCATGATGGCGTTCGGTGGCACCGCCGTGATTTTCGGCGTCATGGCAACGGTCGCCACGGTCAGCAAACGTGACTTCAGCGGGCTGGGCAAGTGGCTGTTCATGGGCGTGCTCGTGATCCTGCTGGCCTCGGTCGCCAATATCTGGCTGCAACTGCCGGCGCTGATGCTGACGGTGTCGGTGATCGCCATCGCCATCTTCTCCGCGTACATCCTGTTCGATGTGCAGCGTGTCGTGAATGGCGGCGAGACGAACTACGTCACCGCGACGCTGGCCATTTACCTTGACCTGTACAACATTTTCACCAATCTGCTGGCCATTCTCGGCGTGCTCGGCGGCAATCGCAACTGACGCGACCGACAGGTGGTGCGGCGGGCAACTCCGCACCACGCCGCGGATGCGAAAAAGCCAGTCCTTCGGGACTGGCTTTTTCTTTGCGTGACGGGATTTTGCGATGTGCGGCCCACCCGATGCGCTAGTGGGCCGGGTCGCTCAGGCCTGCACTCCGCCCGCCCGGATCCATTGGCCGCTGCAGCGCCGCGGCCGCCGCAACGGATGGCCAGCCGCCGCCATCACGCACGATCAGGCCTCGTCGTGAATCACGCCGTCGCCACCGGTAGCACCGGCAATCGCCTCAACGCCCTCAATGCCCTGATCGGCCTGATCGGCGGAAGCATCCGACGCCGACACCCGCACCGTCGGCACCCACGGCTGCCCGATGCTCTCATGCTCGAACACGGCCATCGACTCGACGTGCGACGTGTGTGGGAACATGTTCACCACCCCGGCCAGCGTCAGGCGATAGCCCGCTTCATGCACGAGCACGCCCGCGTCACGCGCCAGCGTTGCCGGACTGCAGGAAACGTAGACGATGCGCTTGGGCAGGCCGTCGTAGCCCTGCTGCGCCAATTCTGCGAGCGCCTTCGATACCGCCAGCGCCCCTTCGCGCGGCGGATCGATCAGGTAGCGGTCAAACGCACCCAATGCGCGAATATCCTCCGGCGTGATGTCGAACAGGTTCCGGCACGCGAATTCGGTCCGTTCGGCCACGCCATTACGTTGCGCATTCGCGAGCGCGCGCTCCGTGAGCGCGGTGCTGCCCTCGATCCCCATGACGGTGCCGGCGCGACGGGCCAGTGGCAGCGTGAAGTTCCCCAGGCCGCAGAACAGATCGAGCACACGCTCATGCGACGCCGGCGCCAGCAAGCGCAACGCGCGATGCACGAGCACACGGTTGATCTGATGGTTGACCTGCGTGAAGTCCGTCGGCTTGAACGGCATCCGGATCTGATATTCCGGCAGGGTGTAATGCAATTCCGGGTCCAGCGGGTAGAACGGCACCGCGGTGTCCGGCCCCTTCGGTTGAACCCAGAACTGGACGTGATTTGCCTCAGCGAAGGCGCGCAGAATGTCTTCGTCCGCAGGCGTGAGGGGCTCGAGAATACGCAGCACGAGCGCCGTCACCTCGGCGCCGATCGCCAGTTCGATCTGCGGCAGACGTTCCCGAATGGACAGCGACTCGACCAGGCGCCGCAACGGCACGAGCATGTCAGAAACGTGGCGGGGCAGCACTTCGCACGAGTCCATGTCGGCCACGTAGCTGCTCCTGCGCTCATGGAATCCGATGAGCACGCCCCCCTTTTTCGGGACGTATCGCACCGTCAGACGTGCACGGAAGCGATAGCCCCAGTCTGGCCCCTGAATGGGCCGAAGGATGGCTTCGGCCTTCACCTTGCCCAGACGCGCCAGATTGTCCTCGAGCACACGCTGCTTGATTGCGATTTGTGCACGCGGCTCGAGATGCTGCATCGAGCACCCACCGCACTTGCCGAAGTGCGGACACTGTGGCTTGGCGCGCATCGGGCTGGCGCGCAGCACATCAATGGCTTCGGCCTGCTCGAATTTGGGTTTGCGACGATAGCTGAGATAGGTGACGCGTTCGCCCGGCAGCGCGCCTTCGACAAAGATCACCTTGCCGGGCTTGTAGTCCGGTGCACCCGGCTCGCCCTCGGGCGCGGTGCGGCCGACGCCGCGCGCTTCCATGTCGAGCGATTCGATATCGATAATGCCGGGCTCGGCAGCCGGCCGGCCGCGTGAGGAATTTCGGGAGGAGCGGGTCACGTCGTTGTTCTCATGTGCGACAGCAAACCGAACATTTTAATCGATTCGCTCGCCACTGACGTACGCTCGTTCGCGCAGCGCCGACATCCCCCGGCCCCAAACTCAGGCGATCACGCCCAGGCGGCGAGATATTCCTTCCAGTGCGGCGCCGCTTCCTCTTCGAGCGAGCGTCTCACGAATTCGATCTCCTGCGCGTACTCCGCCTGACGCAAACCGCCCCGCATCAACTGAAAGCGGCAATAGACCAGATACGTGTTCACCACGTCCGTCTCGCAGTAATTGCGAATCTCCTCAAGCTTGCCCGCGCGGAACGCTTCCCAGACCTTGCTGCCGTCCATGCCGAGCTTGCCTGGAAACCCGCACAGCTTGGCCAGGTCGTCGAGCGGCGCGTTTGCACGGCCCTGATACATCGCCAGAAGATCCATCAAATCCAGATGACGTTGGTGATATCGGCTGATGTAGTTGTTCCACTTGAACTCGCGATCGTCCTCACCCATGTCCCAATAGCGCGGCGCGGCAATGCCGTGAATCATCGCGCGGTAATGCAACACGGGCAGGTCGAAGCCGCCGCCATTCCACGACACGAGTTGCGGCGCGTACTTCTCGATCGTGCGGTAGAAGCCAGAGACGAGTGCCGCCTCGCCATCATCGAGCGTACCGAGGGATTTCACACGAAAGCCGTCGCGATCGCGAAACACGCACGAGATTGCCGCAACGCGCTGCAAGTGCAACGGCAGGAAGTCGTGCCCCACCTTTTCACGGCGGGCGGCAAAGGCGGCGTCGGCCACGGCATCGTCGGACAGCCCGGCGTACGCCGGCTCGAGCTTGCGCAGGCCGTCAACGTCGGGGATCGTTTCAATATCGAAGACGAGGACAGGTGATGACATGGTCAGAATGTGAAGTGAAATTCAGTGCGCGCCGCCGCATCACGGCGACGTCATGGCATGCCGCCCCCGACGACGCGGGCGGCGGATGGCGGCGGTCGTCGAGGTCGACACCAATCAGAGCACGGCGTCCTTGCGCACCCCATTGGATGCGAAATAGCGCTTGAGCTTGACGAGCGCCTCTTGCTGGATCTGACGCACGCGCTCGCGCGTCAGTCCCATTTCGTCGGCCAGTTCTTCCAGCGTGGCGGGTTCCACGCGGTTAAGTCCGAACCGTCGCTCGATGACGTAGCGATGCTTGGTGGACAGGCGCGAGAGCCAAAGGCGCATGAGGTCTTCCAGCTCGCGATGCTGCACCTCCTGCTCCGGGGCCGCACTGTGATCGTCCGAGAGCAAATCGAGCAAGCTACTGCCCGGATCGATTTCCAGCGGCGCGTCGAGCGACGCCACGTGCTCGTTGAGCGCGAGGATGTCGATCACCTCTTCGGGCGTTTTGCCGGTCAAATCGGCGATGTCTTCGATACTTGCGTCGCGCTGCTCGCCACCATCGACATACGCCGCACTCTTTTCAAGATGACGCTTCGCGCGCAGCACCTGATTGAGTTCGCGAATCACATGCACCGGCAAGCGTACGGTGCGCGCCTGATTCATGATGGCGCGCTCGATGCTCTGGCGAATCCACCACGTGGCATAGGTTGAAAAACGGAACCCGCGACCCGGGTCGAACTTTTCAATCGCATGCATCAAGCCGAGATTACCCTCCTCGATCAGATCGAGCAGCGGCACACCGCGATTGAGATAGCCCTTGGCAATGCTCACGACGAGGCGCAGATTGCGCTCGATCATGACCTGACGGGCCGCAAACTCGCCAGCCTGGGCACGCGTGGAGTAATCGAATTCTTCCGCGGGCGTGAGCAGCGGTTTGACGCTGATACGGTTGAGATAGTGCTGGACGGTATCCGCCGTAAGTTCGGCCTGCAGCACCGTGCCGAAGTCCTCGGCCTCGGGCTTGCGCTTGCGGCCGGCGGCACCGGCTTCGGCCGCGTCGGACGACGACGCGTCGTCGCCCTCCTCCGCCTCGCGCTCGTCGAAAGCGTCGTCCACGTCCTCGTCCTGCCGGGATTGCCGATCGTCGATTTCCTGATCGGGCTCCGGGGCAGCGAGGTCTTCCTCTTGCGAAGTGCGACGCTTTCTCTTGAGCATTCGACCCTGCCTAGTTTATTGAGGCGGCAAATACTTCATCGGATCTACAGGCTTGCCGTCGCGACGTACCTCGAAATGCAGCATGACACGATCCGCATCCGAGTTGCCCATTTCGGCAATTTTCTGACCCCGCGTGACGGAGTCGCCTTCCTTGACCAACAGTGTGCGGTTGTGCGCATACGCCGTCAAGAAGGTAGCGTCATGTTTGATGATGACGAGGTTGCCATAGCCGCGCAGGCCAGCCCCCGAATACACGACCTTGCCCGCTCCCGCCGCATAGACAGGCTCGCCTACGGTCCCGCCAATGTTCAGGCCCTTGTTCTTCGAATCGTCGAAGCGGCCAACGACATTGCCCTTGGCTGGCCACGACAATTGCAACTCGCCACTCGACACGGCGGACGGTGCAGACGGTGCGGCCGTCGCCGACGCGCTGGCCGGCGGCGTCACGACCGCCGGCGGCACCGAGGCCACATTGTTGCTGGCGAGCGGCGCCGGCAACGGCGTGCCGGCATCCCCGGCGGGTGGCTTCACACGCAAGACCTGGCCAACCTCGATCTGATCCGCATTCTGGATATTGTTCCAGCGCGCGATATCGCGATAGTTCTGACCGTTCTCCAGCGCGATGCGATAGAGGCGATCGCCGGGCTTGACGCGGTAATACCCGGCCGGCACCGGCGTGTTGTCGATGACAGGCGCTGCGCCTGGCGCACTACCGTCGGTCGCCACACCGCCTACGGTACGGTCGACGACCGGCGCCCCGACTTGTCGCGATGCGCACGCTGCCAGCATGCTCAGCAACAGGACGCTGGCGACGCGTTGTTGGAAACCCGCTCGCAAATTCACTCAAATCCTCCGCAGAATAAGGCCCGTCGGGCTTAGATGATGCCCGATTTTAAGGGGACGAATAACACCCTATCAAGCTGGGTTTCGCGCCACTGGCGCGTACCGGTGCGCTCGATGAGGGTCAAAATCTGTTGCTCACCGCCCACGGGCGCGATGAGGCGTGCGCCAACGGCGAGTTGATCGATCAGCGCGTCCGGAATTTCCAGTCCGGCAGCGGCAATCACAATGCCGTCGAACGGCGCGACCGTCGGCAGCCCTAGCCGCCCGTCTCCGTAATGCAGGCGAATATTCGGCACCCGCAGCGGTCGCAAGTTGGCCTTGGCACGCTCATGGAGCGGACGCACGCGTTCGATCGAGTACACGTCGCGCGCCACACACGACAGGACCGCCGCCTGGTAGCCGCATCCCGTGCCGATTTCCAGCACCTTCTCCAGCGGACGCCCGCCAGCAAGCAGCAGCTCGATCATGCGCCCGACGACCGATGGCTTGGAAATCGTCTGCCCGTGTCCGATCGGCAGCGCCGCGTCTTCATAGGCCTGATTGGCGAGCGCCGCGTCGACAAATCCGTGACGCGGCACCGTGGCCAGCGCCGCCAGCACGCCCGGGTGTTTGACGCCGGATGCGGCCACGCGTTCAGCCATCCGCGCGCGCACCCGCTCGGAGGTCAGTCCGATGCCATCCGGCGAAATCCCGAGCGCCGAGGCGCTCGCGCGTCCCGTGCCACCCGCCGAAACCTTCGTTGCCGTCACCCCGCGCACCGCGCCCCTGGCACCGACGGCCGCGCCCGGCTGGGCATGCCCCGTCCCCGCTGTTTTGACGGTGGGCCGCGGCGCACCTTTCGCAGCATGCGGCGCGGGCTGCGCGTGGGGGGCGGACGCGGGTCGCGCCAGTCCTTTCGGTACGACCGCGTGCGGCGTCTGTGCGCCGCCGGGACGCGCTGACGCGCCGGCCATTGGCGTCGCGGCAGCCCGCAGGCCGCCGTGGGTATTCGGAGAAAGATTGCCGCCAGTCGGCGTCTTTCCGTTCCCTTGACTTGCGGGCGCCGCGGCGCGCGTCATCGCGGCAGGCGGCGCGCCGGCGGGACTGGCCCGCGACGCCTTGTCGAGCACCGGCGCCTGACGTTGCCGACGGCTCATCACATCGGCCAAGGGGAGAGGAAAACGCTTTGGCGGTGTCGTCATCGTTGGGTCACCCCTGCGCTGGCCAGCCAGTCGTGCACGACGCCAAGCCGTGCGGTATGCGTGAGATCCAGTTGCAAGGGAGTGACCGAGACGTAATCGTGCGCCACGGCGTGAAAATCGGTGCCTTCGCTGCTGTCGCGCGCGTCGCCAGCCGGCCCGATCCAGTAAATCGTTTCGCCACGCGGATTCTCCTGACGGATCACCGGCTGCGATTGATGCCGTTTCCCAAGTCGCGTCGCCACTGCGCCCTTAAGGTGGTCGTACGGCGAATTGGGGATATTGACGTTCAACAGGAAGGGCGCTCCCAGCGGGCGCTCCATATACCGCTCGACGACCTCGCGCGCCACGCGCGCGGCGCTATCGAGGTGATCCCAGCCTTTATGGACTTGCGAGAAGGCGAACGAGGGAATCCCGAAGAGAAACCCTTCGGTGGCCGCCGCCACTGTGCCGGAGTAGAGCGTGTCTTCGCCCATGTTCTGGCCGTTGTTGATGCCGGACACAACGATATCGGGCCTTTCGTCGAGCAGCCCGGTCAGCGCTATGTGCACGCAATCGGTCGGGGTGCCGTTGATGAACGTGAAGCCGTTGCCGCCTTTGAACACCGACAGCGGCCGTTGCAGGGTCAGAGAATTGGACGCACCGCTACAGTTCTGTTCGGGCGCCACTACGGTAATGTCGCCAAGCGGTGCCAGCGCTTCGTAAAGCGCGGCCAGGCCAGGCGCCTGATACCCATCGTCGTTGCTGAGCAGGATTCGCATGCGGCAATTGTAACCGAGGAAAGGTGCCCGGATATGACGCCATCACAGCATCACGCCTGTCGTTGCGGCGATTCGGTGGCAACACAACGGCCACGGATCTGCCACAAATTTGCCGCCATGCCGTCACGACCGCCGGCGACATCGGCGTCGCCAGCGGCCGTACCTCACATCTTCTCGGTCTCGCCGGCCTGCGGCTGCCAGACGAGCAAACGCCGTTCGACCACACCGACGAGCCCGTCGAGCACGAGGGCAAACGCCGTCAGGATCAAGACGCCGGCAATCACGGCGTTGATGTCAAACGTGCCTTCCGCTTGCAGAATCAGGTAGCCCACGCCGCGCGCCGACCCCAGATACTCCCCGACCACTGCCCCGACGAACGCGAGTCCGACCGAGTTGTGCAGGCTGGAGAACACCCAGCTCGTGGCGCTCGGCAGATACACGCGACGCAGCAACTGCCGCTGATTCGCGCCCAGCATGCGGGCATTCGCCAGCACGACCGGACTGACTTCCTTTACGCCTTGGTACACGTTGAAGAACACGATGAAGAACACCAGCGTTACACCCAGCGCGACTTTCGACCAGATGCCAAGCCCGAACCACACGCCGAAGATCGGCGCGAGAATCACGCGAGGCATCGAGTTGGCCGCCTTGATGTACGGATCGAACAGCGCGCCCGCGCTCGGCGAGAGCGCCAGCCACAGTCCCACCGCCAGCCCGAACACCGTGCCGATGACAAAGGCGAGCACGGTCTCGAGCAGCGTGACGCCGAGATGCAGATAGATCTCCCCGCCGGCGAACCACTGCCAGATCTGGAGCAATACCTTCTGCGGCTCGCCAAAGAAGAAAGCCGCCTTGTCGGGGCTGTCGAAGTAGAACGCGGGGAGCAGCGTCGGGCTCGTGAGGACATACCAGACGAGAAAAGCCACTACCAGCAGCAGCCATTGCCACAACCGCAAGTGCCGCATGATCGAACGATTACGCATGACGAACAAATTCCGGGAATATCAGACGAGCGATCGGACAAGCCAATCGAACCCACCAAAGCCATCCGGCAAATCGAACCCATCCAGCCCGTCGAGCCAGTCCAGCCATTGCACCCAGCCGCACCCGCCGAACAGAAAGTCGGTGATTTGCCACATGACGTGTCAGACTGCCTTCAACTGTTGCGCATAGCCCTTGAGCACTTCCTCTCGCAGCACGTCCCAGATCTGAGCGTGCAGCTCGGTGAAGCGCGAATGCGTGCGGATTTCCGCCACATCGCGCGGACGCGGCAGATCGATGCGGAACTCCCCGATCGGGTGCGTGCCCGGCCCAGCCGAGAGCACCACGACACGGTCCGATAGCGCTATCGCCTCGTCCAGATCGTGCGTGATGAACAGCACCGCCCGGCGCTTGGCCGCCCACAGGTCGAGCAACTCGTTTTCCATGAGCTGACGCGTCTGGATGTCAAGCGCCGAGAACGGCTCGTCCATCAGAATGATGTCCGGATCGAGAATCAGCGTCTGCGCCATGGCCACGCGCTTGCGCATGCCGCCCGAGAGCTGGTGCGGGTAGCGATCGCCGAACCCGCCCAACCCCACGCGCTTGAGCCACTCGTGTCCGCGTGCCTTCGCTTCCTCGGCCGATACGCCACGGAACTCCAGCCCCGCGGTCACGTTGTCGATGGCGTTGCGCCAGGGCATCAGCGCTTCGGCCTGGAACATATAGCCGGCGCGCGAATTGATGCCCTTGAGCGCCTCGCCGAACACCTTGACGGTACCGGACGACGGCGCCAGCAGCCCGGCAGCGACGTTGAGCAACGTCGACTTGCCGCAACCGGTGGGGCCGACGACCGAGACAAACTCGCCCGGCGCAATGTCGAGCGAGGTGTCGGCCACGGCCGTGTAACGCTTCGCGCGATCGTCTCGCGCGACGAACGTACACGTAATGCTGTCGAAACTCAGAGCCGGCGCTGTCATCATTTGTACTTGGCGTCGGCCTTCTTCGTGAATTCGTTCGTGAACGTCTTCGCCAGATCGATCGGCTTGCCCTTGACGGATTCGTCGAACGCCTGCAACGTGCGCAACGCCGTGGCCGGGCCGTCGGCGGGAATCAGGCCGTCCGGGGACATGGCCTCTTTCACGCGGCCCCAGGCATCGAGGTACAAGGCGCGGTCGCCCAGCAGATAGGCGTCGGGTACCGTCTTGATGATGTCCGCCGGCCCAGCCGTCTGAAGCCAGCGCAACGCACGGACCATCGCATTGGTCAGCGCCTGCGTCGTATTCGGATTCTTCTGAATAAACGATTCGTTCGTGTACAGGCACCCCGCTGGCATGTGGCCGCCGAACACCGACACCGTCTCCTTGAGCGTACGCGTGTCCGAGATCACGCGGATCTCCTTGTCGCGCTCGAGCATGGTGATCACCGGATCGAGGTTGACGATGGCGTCGATATTGCCCGAGCGAATCGCGGCGAGCGCACCGGACGACGCGCCGACACCGACGAACGCTACCTCGTTGGGCTTGACGCCGCCTTTGGCCAGCACGAAGTTCGCCATGATGTTGGTGGACGAGCCGGGCGCCGTCACGCCAATCTTCTTGCCACGCAGGTCGGCCAGCGACTTGTAATTCGGCATTGTCTTGTTCGACACGCCGAAGACGATCTGCGGGGCGCGCCCCTGCAGCACGAACGCGCGGATGAACTGGTTTTTCGCCTGCAACAGGATCGTATGTTCGTAAGCGCCCGACACCACGTCGGCGCTACCGCCCACGAGGGCTTGCAACGCCTTCGAGCCACCGGCGAAATCCGAGATTTCGACGTCGAGACCCTCGTCCTTGAAGTAATTCAGGCGTTCGGCAATCGTGAGCGGCAGGTAATAGAACAGATTCTTGCCGCCGACGGCGATCGCGACCTTGGTCTTCTCGAGTTTGCCTTGCGCGAAGCTGGGGCGAATGCCTGCGCCGATCAAGCCGGCCGCGGCCAGCGTCGTGACGAACTGACGTCGTTGCATGAGGTTTGTCTCCGTGGTTGCAGCGTTTTTTCTTGGTGTAACGTGCTTATTCGCGAGCCGCAGACGGTGCCGCGCCCCGTGGTCCTGCGCGAGATCAGCGCAGCTCAAATGACGCCGTTCTCGCGCAGTGTCTTGATTCGTTCGGCATCATAACCTAGTTGCCCGAGCACCTCTTCGGTGTGCTCGCCAAGTGCCGGGCCGAGCCATTGCGTGTGCCCCGGCGTTTGCGAAAGCTTGGGCGTGACGTTCGGCAGATCGATGGGCGTGCCGTCCGGGAACGTGTGACGCTGAATCATCTCGCGCGCGATGAACTGGGGATCCTTGAACATGTCGGCCACGGTATAGATACGGCTTGCCGGCACGTCGGCCCCTTGCAGCACGGCCAGGGCGTCGTCGATCGGACGCGTGCGCGTCCATTGGCCGATGGCATCGTCGATTTCCTGCGTGCGCGGCACGCGGCCGTCGTTGTGCGCAAGGGCGGGATCGTCCGCCAGATCGGGCCGGCCGATGGCGTGCATCAGCCGCTTGAAGATCGGATCGCTGTTGCCGCCCACCACAATCATGCCGTCGGCGCACGGATAGGTGTTCGACGGCACGATCCCCGGCAGCGACGCGCCCGTGCGCTCGCGCACCATGCCGGCCACACTGTACTCGGGCACCACGCTCTCCATGAGGTTGAAAACGGCCTCGTAAAGGGCGACGTCGACCACCTGCCCCCGCCCGCCGTTCACATTGCGGTGATGCAGCGCCATCATCGCGCCAATCACGCCGTGCAGCGCCGCGATGGAGTCGCCAATGGAAATGCCGATGCGCGGCGGTGGCAGGTCCGGATATCCGGTGATATGGCGCAGTCCGCCCATCGACTCGGCAATCGCGCCGAAGCCGGGCCGGTCACGGTACGGCCCGGTCTGCCCGTAGCCCGACAGGCGCACCATCACGAGCCCCGGATTGTCGGCCGAGAGTTGCTCGTACCCCAATCCGAATCGCTCGAGCAGCCCGGGACGGAAATTCTCGACCACGATGTCGGCCTGCGCGGCGAGCTTGCGCACGATCTCCTGCCCCTCGGCAGACTTGAGGTTGATCGTCACCGATTTCTTGTTACGCGCCTGCACGGCCCACCAGAGCGACGTGCCGCCCGCGTCGGGGTGCAGCTTGCGCCACTTGCGCAACGGATCGCCGTGCTGCGGATCCTCGATCTTGATGACTTCGGCGCCGAACTCTCCCAGCATGCGCGCGGCAAACGGACCCGCGATGAGCGTGCCGAGTTCGAGCACCTTCACGCCGGCGAGCGCGCCGCGCGCCGGCAAACCCGCGGCGCCGCCCCCCTGCGACGAGGTGGCGTCGGAAGACGGGCCGGCAGCGGATGCCGTAGACACCGGGGCGGGACCTTGCGGCAATACAGATTCGAACGGCTTGGACGACTTGGACAACGCGTGGACTCCTGTGCCTCGTCGACGGACATCGCCGTCGACTTCGAGACGCCGCCGTCAGCGGCGCCTGTCGCAATGGGTGGCAAACGAAGCTCGTATAGTAATTCGACAGTCCGCGATCGGCCAACCATCGCGCAGCGATTCCCGGAAAGTTCTGAGTTGAATGATCGCGAAATCCGATCGGGCAAGCCGGGGGGCCGCTCGTCAGGTCTCGAACAGATGACGCGCCCCGCGCTGCGCCGCGATGTAGATCGCCTCGCCACGATTGCGGGCGCCGAGCCGCCGATACAGGGCAGACACGTGGGTCTTGGCGGTTCCCTCGGAGATCACCAGTTGCTGGCAGATCGTTTTGATGGATAAACCGCGCGATAGGAGTGCCAGAATTTCGTACTGCCGCGCGGAGATTCCGAGCAGCGCCGACTCGGCCAGTTGCGTCGCCTTGTCGCCGCCCATCGGGAACACCGGCAGACGCGAGAGCGGCAGCGCTTCGCCCAGTGCCTCCTGGCGCCAAAGCACGAGCAATGCCGAGATGGCCTCGTCGGGAACGAATCGACCGCCCGTGAACGCCAGATCGAAGACCGCACGCGTGCGCGCGACCGAACTCGGCCATGGCAGACATGCCGCCGCACCAGCCTGCAGCCAGCGAATGATTTCATCGGGAAAACCCGCATCTCCGATGACGAGCACCGGGACGGGCGGCGCACAGTCGGCGGCCGTCGCACACAGACCATCGATGTCTGGCGTACGGGCCACCGACTCGGCAAGCACGAGCGCGCGACGCGACGGCAACTCGCGCAACCAAAGCCAGTCCTGCGCCGTCACCTCGTCGACGTGACGCAAAACTGGCGGCGTCGCGTTCGCGTCGGTCTGCAGTGCGACCTGCAGGCCGCTCAGCCAACTGGCAGCCTCACCCACGACCAGCACACGCATGGTTTCCCCCGTCGTTCCGGTCAGCCCCCCCCGGGCCGCCGCCCCGCTTGTTATCAAGCCCGATGTGCTCATGAGTTGCCCGCCTGTCGCATGCTCGACACATGCCCAGGCGGCTACGAAAACCGAAGAAACCCTCCAGCCTTCGTCATGAGGCAAACATCAGGCGTCACCTCGCTTGTAGCGCAATTTACGCACGAAACCCGCATGGCACCGGGTCCCGAACTCACGAACGCCGCTCCATGTTGCCTTCGCGCGACAAACCGCAATCTGCGTAAATTATTTACTCAATTTTCTAACATTCCGCTATTACTTTTTTCCCTTCCTTTTCTCGAATCGCGCCATAAAATACAACGTGTGCTGGGAGGACAGTCGTTGGAGGCCGGGGGGCATACCATGAACAAGAAGATCAGCGTCAAGATGACGTGCGTTGCTATGGGTTGTCTGGTGGCGGCGTGCGTTGCCGTCTCCGCGCAAGCCCAGGCGGTCGATATGCGCGGCGTTCCGGTCGCGGTCAGCGACGCCTTGCTCGCCAGCACGCGTGCGGCGAACCTGCAGCACAGCATCGTCGCCAACGTGCCGGGCATTGCGCCCGTCGCCATTGCTCCGGCCCACACCGTGGCGCAAACGGCGAACAATGTACGCCTCTGGGACGAAGTCGTCCCTCCCGCGCCACTGCCCAAACCCACGCAGGCATCGATTTCCTTGCCGAATGGGCCGCGCATGATCGCTGCGATTTCGCACGTTTCACCCCCTGCCCTGTCCGCGGGAATGCAGCCGACCCGTCTGTCCGTCAACGCAGGGGTTGGCGCTATGCCCCCCCGCCCGTCGCGCTAACCGAAGGTCGCGACGGGCCGCGCCCGTCGCTATTGCATCCGCCTTCCCTGACCTTGATTCCATGCGCGTCGTCGGTGCCGGCGACGCGCAAACCCCGTTCCTGCTGCCTTCTTCCACACCTACGCGATGCCCCCGTCATCAGAACGTGTACGGGAAGCGCAAACCGATCACGTAGTTCGGCGCGTCCGGCGACATCCCCGCATTGACGTAACCGTTGACCGTCCAGTGCTTGTTGATCGCATAGTTGATGCCGAAATTGAGCGACGCCGCGTTCGTCGAGCTGCCCGCCACCGTGGTGTAGGCGCCGCCTGGACTGGCCGTCTTCGTCGCGCGCGAGATCGCCGTCGAATACGAGATCGACAGCGCCGTCTTGTCGTTGAGCGCCAATGCCATGCCCGCGCCCACCTGAATGATGTCGCCGAGCTTGACCTTCGCGGGTTGCGTCGTGCCTTCGACAGCGGACACGTCGTCGAACGTGCGGGCCACGTTGTAGGTGTACGCCACGTTCGCGAACAAGACGATCGGATCGTAGGTGCGCAGGAACGACAGGCCGGCCGTGAACGCCCAGATGCCGTTGCCCGTCGGCAGTCGCGACGGCGTCGTCAGGTTGTTATTGGTCGGATCGGGCGTGCCGAGCTTGATGCCAAACGGTGACGTACCGGTCGGCGCGGTCACGCGAAACGAGGCCACGATATCGGGCCAGTTCGCGTTCTCCTTGACGAGTTGGTAGTACAGGGACGCATTCACGTCGCCGATGTTCGCCGAGTTCTTGCTGATGTCGCTCACCGACGATGCCGCACCGCCCACCCCGCCCGAGATGAAGTCCGAATTGCGGTAGAGATACGGCACGTCGAACGCCACGCTCAACCGGTCATTGATCCCGTAGCGCGTGTTGACGTCGAACGTCCAGACGTTGGCCTTGGTCTCGCCGAGATTCAACTGGCCGAGAAAGATGGCATCGAGGGCGAGAAAGCCGCTCAGCACGAGTTGACGCCGGTCGTAGTAGCTGTAGCTGATCCCCGTATCGATGGTCAGCTTGTGGTCGAACAGCGGCGCGTGCTGGGCCTGCACAACTGCCTCTTCGGCCGGCGTGCGCTGCGATTCGCTCGTGCTCTTTTGCATCTGCTGGGTCTCGCCGATCGGCGTGGCCGATGAGGGCCCCGACGCGCCGGCGGCCCCACCGCCCGGCGTACCCGCCGAACCGGCGGCCGATCCGTCACCGGGCGAGACCTGCGCGATCTGCGCAGTATCCCAGGCGGTCAGACCGCGTCCGCGTTGCGCCATCTCGATATCCGTGAGGCGCTGCTTGAGAGAAGAAATTTCCCGCTGCTGCCGGTCGACCATGTCCATCAACATTTGCAGACGGTCGTCCGGCGATGGGTTCGTATGCTCCTGAGCCTGGGCCGATAGCGTGAAAAGCAGTACCCCCAACGGAATAGCGGCAACGGGAAAAAAGCGATGAGTGTTCATGATCCCCCCCGGGTAAAGGTGCGGACAGGCGTCCGCGCGCAATCCAACAAACACGTATTGCCAACAACGGTTGTCCTTGCTGCTCGACTGCGGGGTGATGCGTGCGAAACCCGTTCCGATCTCGGTGGACGTGCAATGCCCGGGCTCTGCCGACATCACCTTCTTGTTCACCGCAAGCGACCTGCGGCGACGCCCCACTTCTCGTTATCCTGGCGTCCGGCCAAGGGTTGCAACGTTGCCGGACACGGTTGCCGGCGTCACCCTGCGCATCCAAGGCAGCGCGGCGCCGTCACTTCACTTGCTCTTGCCTTACCCTTCACTTGCGCTTCACGTCGTCGACCTGGATTGACGATCCTCGACCGTCATCGGCGGATCGCGGCGATGTTTGCCAACGCGCTCTGAATGCCGGCCTGATGCAGTGCGGCCGACGTAAGCGGACTCGTCTGCAGATTCAGTTGCATCGTGTTCATGACCTGCTGGGCGTTACCCGCCACCTGCACGACCTGCATGATCTGGTTCATCGCCGCACCGGCCCCGCCGCCCACGCTCTGGCCGAGATTGCCGTTCGGCGTATTCAACGTGATCTGCATGCCGGCCGACGTAATGGCCACGCTGGCGCTCAGACTGCCCACCGTGGTCTGCGAACTGTTCGCGCCCTGCCCGCCGACCGGCACCAGCGACGCGATCGTTACCCCAGGACCGAACTGAATGATGGCTTTGTTCAGGGCGTTGTTCGCATCGCCGGCCACCTGCGTGATCTGCGCAACGCCATTGATCAGTACGCTCGACGCGCCCGACACTGACTGCGTAAGCGGCCCGGTCGCGTTGACCAGACCGGGGATAATGCCGGTCGCGGCACCGGTCTGCACCTGGAAGCCACCGCCGTTTTGATTCACACCCAGCACGCCGGTGGCCATCAGGCTCGCACCGGTCGGCATCTGCCATTGCGACTGCATGACGAGCTGAAAGCCCGTGATCATGTTCTGTTGTGCGTACTTGCCGGTCGCGTGCGCGAGCACTTCATCGCTCACAGGCGTCCAGCTCTCGGGCACCACGCTCGATGCGAATGCCGGCACGGCACTTGCAAGCAGCGGGATTGCCAGCATCGGGACAAATCGGTTCATGATGGTCTGGTCTCAAAACAGATCCGCCCGGATGATGCCGAAGTCCACCATCGGGGCCGGAGATGTCCCGGTCGCCAAGGCGCTGTCGCGCAACTTGACTGCCAGGGATTCGTTTCCTTTGAGCAGCGGTGAATCCTCCAAAAACGGCTTGCCGACGACCGCCAACACCAAGCCGTTCCATTGCTTGGCAAAATCGGCCTGCTCGATAATGCGATTGCCTAGCGCCGGATCGGACACGAACACCCGTCCGTCCTTCGCTGCCTTGATGACTACAAAGTGTTGATAGCCGTTGACGTCGATCAGCGCGATGACCGGGATGCGCAAGTCGTAAAGCGCGTTCACGTCAACTTTGAATCCTCGCCCCTCGAGTCCAAGTGTCTCCACGAATTTCTTCATGTCGAGCATCGAGAAGCCATTCTTGATGACCGTTTCCGGGTTGGAGAACGCCATCATTCGCTGGATCATTTCCGGCTCGGGTATGTCGATCCCGTAGCCGTATCGCAGCAGCGTTGCCAAGGCTGCGGATCCACAGCTGAAGTCGTATTCCTGCTGGACCAGATTCACGTAGTGCATCGACTTGAACGAGCGCATCTTCTTGACCGCCGGTACACCAGTCGAAGATTCGAGGTTCACCGATGCATACTGCGCGTGCCCGGCCACGCTTGCGCACGCCAGAGCGCAAACAGTAGCGATCCTCACTGCGGCACGACGCGCATCATTCATGTCACACCTCATGAAAAAACCGGTCCGGGAATCCCCGGACCGGTTCGGTACTTCACTTGATTGCCGAGACGGCAAGGCTGTTGCTCTGCACGTTGCCGATACCCGAAGCCACGTTCACACCGATGTTGCCGCTGGCGAACGCGAGTGCGCCGTTACCCAGCGAAGCATTGGCGATGAAGTCGCCCGAAGCGTGCATCGAAGCCGACTGGTCGGTTTGCGCCGTCGAGTTAGCCGCACCGCCTGAGTACCAGCCGTGCCCACTTTGCGAGACGGCGGCGGCCAGACCGTTTTGTTGCACGTTGCCCACGCCGGCAGCCACGTTCACACCCACATTGCCAGTCGCACCGGCGAGGGCGTTGTCCCCCACGCTGGAAGTGACATAGAACTGCGAGATGCTGGCCGAGCCCTTCGACGACTGGTTCGCGAACACCTGTGCCGAGGCATACACCGGCTGGGCGTTGAGCGAAGCGATCGCAACGTTGTTGGCCTGCGCGTTGTCGGCACCTGCCGCCACGTTCACACCGATGTTGCCGTTGGCGTTAGCCAATGCGCCATGACCCAGCGTGGCACCCATCGTCTGGAGCTGCGCCGTGTTGATGTGATACGTGATCGCGCCATGCACCCACGTGGTCGACTTCATGTACGTGTCGGAGAAGCCCCACAGTGCCCCCGCGGCGATCGATTCGCTATGGACCGAAGCCTGACCGTGGTTGAACAAGCCGTGGAACCCTGCGTCGAAGCTCTTCTGCGTGTTCAGGAAGCCCGCCGCGAGGAAGCCGGCGGCCTCCTGCGATTGCTGCTGGTAGGCGTAGCCGCCCCATGCGGCGCCTTGGCCCGCACCGAAGTTGCCGAAGAGGTAGCCGCCGTACACCCCACCTCCACCCGGCAGCCAGAAGTGACCGCCACCGATGGCGCCGAAGCCACCCGCAATGTTCGAATACTCATACCCACCACCGGCGATGAAACTGCCCGAGCCGGAGTGTGACTGACCCGCGATATACCCGGCACCGGCCTGGAAGGACTGGCTGGTGTTCAGGTGACCATTGGCCTCGGCATTCACCCACGACGTCGTGTTGTCGAACGACGTCCTGGTCGAGCCAGCGAGCAGGTATGAGCTCCCTTGGTTCGAGACCGTCGTGGTCTTGGAATGCACGCCGTACGTCACGTCGCCCGTCACGTAGCTGCCAAGCAGCGGGCCCGTCAGGTGCACGCCGTGCGCGTCGACCATCTGGCTGCTTTGCACGACAGCGTTGCCGGTGTTGTCCACCGTGACGCAGCCGCGAATGCCGACCAGACCGAAAATGCCGACCAGGTTCAGAACGTTGGTTTCGTTGCCGATGAACGAGAAGCTGTATTGCTGGTGATGAGACGGATACGCCATGGCGGAACCCGTTGCTACCAGCAGTGCGGCCGCTGCAATTGCTTTCGTTTTCATGACCATCTCCTTGACGAGAGAGTTACCCAGTTAAAAAGATGTGCCCGCCGGGGGACGGAGCACAAAAACATTTGCGGTTACATTGCCTATCCCAGCCGACTGGTTCACTTGAACCACACCGTTCGCACCGCGGAAGGCGTCACCGGAAATCGACGCCGTGCGGAACAGATCGTTGAGGTTGTCGTGCCCAGCCGGGCCACCCTTAGCGATCGCAGCGGATAGTGCCGTATCCGATACGCTCGCCACTCCAGCCGCATCGCCCGTCACAATGACCGTGGCGTTGCGTTGAAGATTGCCGGCACCGCTCGACTGGTTGACTTGCGTCAGCCCCGAGGTGCCCGAAAATGCGTTGCCTTGAATTGCGGCGCTGGCCGCGCCGGTCGTCGTGGTGACGAGCGCCTGCTGATTCGTGCTCGACGCGCCGACGCTCACCCCACCGCCATTGGCGATGACCGCGCTGTTGGCCTGGGCGTTGTTCACGCCGGCCGCTTGATTGACACCAAGGGCCCCGGTCACCCCCACCGCCACACCGTTATCGATGGTGGCGTGCGTGCCGGCGAGTTCGCCGTTCACGATCCACACGTCTTGTGCCGACGACACCCCTGCGACAGCGCTCAGGGCGGTGGCTGCCGCCAGAGCGATGGCGCGATGGGCACGATGCGACAGGCGATGCGCGCTCATTTCGCCGCTCCTGCCGCACCAATGCTCGTGAGCGGTGCCAGTGCCGAGTTGATCACTGACGGTACGAGCGTACCGATGCTGCCGATACCACTGCCACCGCCGACGCCCGCGCTGAAGCCGCCGCCCACGCCGTTCGAGGTGTTGAGGGCGTTGCCACCGCGGGCATTGCCCACCAGCACCCCCATCACCGGGTCGATGCCGGAGCGCACGGCCCCCGTGACGAGACCGACCGAGGCGCGGCCCGTCAACTCACTATCCATGACCTGATTGACAGCCCCCATGGCGGTGTTGAACGGCCCCGTCGGGAATGCCGGTACGGCGATGCCAATCGGATTCTGCTCACGGGGCAAGCCGCGATAGGCGACTTCCGGGCCGATGTTGCGTTCGATCACCAGGTCCCCGGGCGTCGCCGGTTCGGCGTGCGCGCGGCCGGGGAGCAGCGCCGGGGTCAGCGCCACCATCATCGTGGCGAGGACACTGCCGGCATGCAACAGGGAGAATTGAGTCATCTGATTCACCGCGTGGAGTAAGTCACACGCGTCACCTGAACGTTGTTCACGCCGCTAGACAGTTGTTGCGGACGCGGCATCGGCGTCACGGCGCCGGGCAGTTCGTCCCACAACGTCACGCCGTTGGCGAGCGTCATTCCAGGTGACTGGACCATCGCGCCGCCTTGCAGATTGCGGCCGCGCTGGCTCCCGAGTTGTGCGTCATCGATACGGGCTGCCGCAAGGGGCACCCCGGTCACGCCCATGTCCTGGACGCTGGCAATGGGACTCGTGTCGTCGCCACCGGCAGCGGCCGGTGCTTCGTCCGTCGTCGTGCGGGCCGCGACCGGGACCAGGTCGGAGACCGGTGCCACCATGGCAGGGTCAGCATCCGTGACCCGCGTCGCAGGCAGCGTCGTCGAAAACGACGTCGGCACCATTGAGCCCGTCAGCATCGCCACATGCATAAGCGGCGAGCGCGAGAATTCATGCGCTTGCGCCGGTGCAGCGCACAGACCGAACGTCGCGGCAATGGCAGCGGCCAGCGCGCCTGCGCCTTGTCGTACTCGGTACTGAATGTCGGTGGTGAGAATTCGCATCGCTGTGCCCTCCTTGCCCGGCTCAATAAAGCGACTTCCGTGCCACCCGACTTAAGTGATTGAAAACATTGACGTTAGATTTTTCGACTTGGCCGAACGCCCGGGCCAATGCGCGAAAACGTTTCAGCATTGATACGCAGGCCATGCCGGGCCGCCGGTGCCACATCACCGACGCATTCCACAAACATTCCGAACTGCGAACGATATCGGCGTCGCCAGCGACGCTTGCCTTGGAGCCCCGGTTGACAAGGGCTTCCGGTGACAGAATTGCGGCAGTTTTATCCGCCTGCGACGTAACGACACAGCGTCGTCACAGATGCCCGCGCGAGGCGCGACGCCGTACGGTGCCGTGGATGTTTCATCTTTGATCGGTCTGCGCGGCCACCGGCCACGCCCATTTTCGGCGGCGGCAAAGCGCGTTCCCCCCGACCGCAGGCAGGACTTCGCGAGGTCGGGAAAGCGCAGGTGACGACGCACCGCAGACGCACACGTACGACGCTGCGGGACGCGTTCTCTGGAAAGGCGAGACAACGCAATGCGTATGGAAGACGTTCGAGAGGACTGCGGGAAGGTTCGCCGGATTCGCCCGTCGTTATTGGCGATGGCAGAAGTCGCGGATTGCGAGGACAGCGGTGAAAACACGGCGTAAAGCGGTCAGACTTGCGGGCTCAACTCGACGATATTCAGGAGCCCAAAAAGAAACGACCGCCCTGCTCATCACAGGACGGCCGCCCTCTCTTCGCCAGAAGACATCAGGCCGGCACGCCCGATTCGTCACCACGCATTCCATAC
This sequence comes from Pandoraea sp. XJJ-1, assembly GCF_026802345.1. Classification (NCBI taxonomy): domain Bacteria; kingdom Pseudomonadati; phylum Pseudomonadota; class Betaproteobacteria; order Burkholderiales; family Burkholderiaceae; genus Pandoraea; species Pandoraea sp. XJJ-1. The sequence continues at coordinate 1,964,296 of NZ_CP113827.1, read as the reverse complement.
CGGCACATGAGGCGGTACAGGGTAATGCGCGAAATGCCCAGCTCTGCCGCCACGTCCGTGAGCCGATGACAGTGGCGCAGCAATGCCTGCTCGATGGCCGTTCGTTCGGCCTCCGCGCGAATTTCCTCGAGCGTTCGCACGAGGGTCGGCACCCACGGCGTCAAGTCGAGATCCTTGGCCGAAATCATGCGGCCGTCGGCCATGACAATGGCGCGGCGCACGCGGTTGATCAGCTCGCGAACGTTGCCCGGCCAGTGATATTCATACATCGCCTGTACCGCGCACTGGGTGAAGCCGCGGATTTTGCGATGATTGTCGCCCTTGAAGCGTTGCAGAATATGGTGCGCGAGGATCTCGATGTCCTGCCCGCGCGCACGCAGCGGCGGTTCGTCCACCCGCAGTACGCAAAGGCGATGGAACAGATCCATGCGGAACCGCCCTTCTTTGACGGCTTCCTCCAAATCGACGTGCGTCGCCGAAATGATGCGCACGTTGACCGGAATCACTTCATGTCCGCCGAGACGCTCGATGGCGCCCTGCTGCAGGAAGCGCAACAGGCTCGCCTGGCTTTCGATCGGCAGGTCGCCGATTTCGTCGAGCAGCAGCGTGCCGCCATTGGCGGCCTCGACGCGGCCGATCTTGCGCGCATTGGCGCCGGTGAAGGCGCCGCGTTCGTAGCCGAAGAGTTCGGATTGCATCAAGTGCGGCGGAATTGCCCCGCAATTGATCGCGACGAACGGCCCCTTGGCACGCGACGAGCGCTCGTGAATCGCCACGGCACTCAGTTCCTTGCCCGTGCCCGACTCGCCCGAGATAAACACCGGGGCTTCGGTATTGGCCACTTTGCGGATCGTGCGGAAGAGTTGCTGCATCGCCTCGCACGTGCCGACCATCTCCTGATCGCCGCCGACTTGCGGCGTGACGAACGGCACCTCCGAGAGCGATGCCATGCCCCAGGCATGTCCGATCGAATGGGCGAGTTGGTCGTTCGTACAGGGAACGTTGACGTAATCGAAGCAATAGTCGCGGATCAGCCGGCGAATCGCTTTCGTCGTGAGTTGTTCGGGATTCGTCGCGGCAACCCAGCCGACCGTGGCGGGTTGCATGCAGGACTCGAATGCGCCCATCTCGCGGTCGCTATAGCCGCTCGCCAGATCGATGAGTGCTGCGCTGGTCGTCCCCGGATTCAGAATGCGACTGACGTCGCTGGCGCTCTTGGCCGGCAAGACTTGCCAGCCTTGCTCTCCCAGGAAAGACAACAGACCGTCGTTGTGCTTTCGGGAGGCGTAAATCAGGGTGCGCCCGGTATCGTTAGCCATACCTTAACTCCCTGCCTAAGCAGTGCCCGTGCGCAGTTATTGGGTCATCGACCGGATCTACGCGACGGGAATACGGCCCCGCGCCGCTCGTGAACTTTTTGAATTCCCCGTGCTGGTGGGTCATCAAGTCGGCAGGTTCAGTCTAGAAGACCGGGATGGGTGCAGAAATACCGAATAACAGCTAATCCGATTGGATGAGAGGAGCAGTACCTACGCGCAGCGTTGGAGCGCGACACGCGCGCGTCATGCTCAGAGCGTATGTCTGTCGAGCACGGCACGCGCGATCGTACCGGCGTCCACATACTCGAGTTCGCCACCGACGGGCACCCCCCGGGCCAGCCGACTCACGCGCAAACCGCGTGCCTTGAGCATCTGTCCGAGATAGTGCGCGGTGGCCTCGCCTTCGTTGGTGAAGTTGGTGGCGAGCACCACTTCCTTGACCACGCCGTCCGTGGCGCGGCGAATCAGTTGCTCGAAGTGAATCTCGCCGGGCCCCACGCCGTCGAGCGGCGAGAGATGCCCCATGAGCACGAAATACAGCCCTTTGAAGGTCAGCGTCTGCTCCAGCATGTTCTGGTCGGCAGGCGTTTCCACCACGCACAGCAGGCTCGTGTCGCGCTCGGGATCGAGACACGTCTCGCAAATCTCGACTTCGGTAAATGTATTGCAGCGCGCGCAATGGCGAATCTGCTCGGCGGCATGCACCAGCGCCTCGCCCAGCCGCACCGCGCCTTTGCGGTCGCGTTGCAGCAGATGGTAAGCGATGCGTTGCGCGGACTTCGGGCCGACCCCCGGCAACGCGCGCAGGGCATCGGCGAGTTCCTGCAGGCTCGAGAGCTGGGACATGCGTCGTGTGTCTCTTTAAACTGGCGGAGGACCGCTCAGAACGGCATCTTGAAGCCCGGCGGCAGCGGCAGACCGGCGGTCAGGCCGCCCATCTTCTCCTGCGCCGTCGCTTCAGCCTTGCGCACCGCGTCGTTGAACGCCGCCGCCACGAGGTCTTCGAGCATGTCCTTGTCGTCCGCCAGCAGGCTCGGGTCGATGGTCACGCGACGCACGTCGTTCTTGCACGTCATCACGACCTTGACCAGCCCCGCCCCCGACTGACCCTCGACTTCGATCAGGGCAAGCTGCTCCTGCGCCTTCTTCATGTTTTCCTGCATTTGCTGGGCCTGCTTCATCAGACCTGCAATGTTTCCCTTCAGCATGGTGACTCCTGAATAAATCGTATGAGGTGGGTCAGATGCCGCGCGTCCAATGCTGTACGCGCCGAGCATCGCGGTGTGTCGTCGTGTGTAACGCGCGTTTGAGGATTTTCTTCGAAAACCCGGCACCGAATTGCTACAGCGAACGGCCTTATTGTAACGGGCGAACGCTGCCCGGCAGAATCTGGGCGTCGAATTCGTCGATCAGTTCGCGCACGAGCGGATCGTCCGCGATCGCCTGTTCCGCCGCGCTCTGGCGCGCCGCCGCCGCTTGCGCGGCGAGCGAAGCCGCTGTCGTCCCCACCTGCCCCAGCTCGACATGCAATTGCACCTCGGCGCCGAAGTGCTCAGACAGCGTCTGACGCAGCTTGTCGGTGGTGGCCGCATCGGCCAACTGCCGGAGCGGCACGCGCAAATGCAACGCGCGACCGGCGACTTCGGTCAACTCGCTTTGAAATGCCAGTTGTTGGGCAAGACCGCGTGCCGGGAGACCGGCGGCCAATGCCGGCCATTCGCCGGTAAAGACCGGTGCGACACCGTCGGATTCACGATAGACGCAAGCACGCGGGGTCGCCGCAGACGCTGCCGCTAACGCACCGGCAGCCCCTGCAGGCTCGGGCTCCGGGTCGGCACCGGCTGGCGCCTCGTCGGAGGCGCGCGACGCGCTTCCGCGATTGGCGCCTGCGCCGCCGGCAGCGCGTCCTGCCGTGCCCTTGCGTCCAGCATTGAGGGCGGCAAGGGCCGCGCGGGCGGGCGACATCGGGGCGCCATCGGCCGGCGCACTGCTTCGCGCCGACGGGGCACGGCGTGCCTCGGGTTGGGCGGCCGGCGCGGCAGGCGGCGAGACCGCCGACGATGCCACGGAAGCGGCTGACGCGGGCGAAGCCGATGAAGCCGATGCTGCAGACGATGGGGACGCACGCCCCGTTTCCGCCATCGGGGTCCGCGACGGCGCGGCCGCTGGGGTCACAGCCCGCGCGGCACCCGCCGTCTGCGGCGTTGGCGGTTCCGCCAGCGTGCCGCCCGCGAGCAACGGCGTGAACGCCGCCATTCGCAGCAGCGCCATCGAAAAACCGGTGTATTCGTCCGGCGCAAGTCCCAGATCGCCACGCGCACGCGTGGCGATCTGGTAATACAGTTGGACGGCTTCAGGCGACAACGCCTGCGCCAGACGTCTCACGTCCGCCGCTTCCGGCCATTCGTCCGACACGGCCTGGGGGGCGTATTGCGCCAGAGCAATCTTGTGCAGCAAGCTGCCGAGATCCTGCAATCCCGCCGCAAACGAGAAACTGCGCTCGGCCATTTCGTCGGCAACGGCCAGCAGGTCGGTGCGCGATTCGTCGTTAAGGGCGTCGAGCAGACGCACGAGCACGCTCTGATCGATGGCCCCGAGCATGCCGCGTACGGCCGTCTCGGTCAGCGGACCCGCGGCATAGGCGATGGCCTGATCGGTGAGCGACAAGGCGTCGCGCATGCTGCCGCCCGCCGCCTTGGCGAGCAGACGCAACGCCTGCGTCTCGTTCTCGATGCCTTCCTCGCCGAGGATGGTCGTGAGGTGCGACACGATGTGCCCGGCCGGCATCTGCTTGAGATTGAATTGCAGGCAGCGCGAGAGCACAGTGACCGGAATCTTCTGCGGATCGGTCGTCGCCAGGATGAATTTGACGTGCGCGGGCGGTTCTTCCAGCGTCTTGAGCATCGCGTTGAACGCGTGCCCCGTCAGCATGTGCACTTCGTCGATCATATAGACCTTGAAGCGCGCATCCGCTGGCGCGTAGACGGCTTTTTCCAGCAGCGACGTCATTTCGTCGACGCCGCGATTCGATGCCGCGTCCATTTCCACGTAGTCGACGAAGCGCCCTTCGTCGATGGCCCGGCAGGCCTTGCACACGCCACACGGCTCGGCCGTGATGCCCGTCTCACAATTGAGCGCCTTGGCCAGAATGCGCGAGAGCGTCGTCTTGCCCACGCCACGCGTGCCGGTAAACAAGTAGGCGTGATGCAAACGCTGTTGCTCGAGCGCGTGCGTCAACGCACGCACGACATGCTCCTGGCCCACCAGGGTCGAGAAGCCTTTGGGGCGCCATTTGCGCGCGAGTACTTGATAGGTCATGCCAAATTGTAACAGTTCGGCGTTGAGCGTCCGCACCGATGTCAACGCCCAATCGGGCGTTGTCAGCCCGGGAAATCCGTCAGGCTATCGGTGCGATAGAAAAAAATGTTGCGCGATTCTACCAAGCGGCCCCGGCGCACGCGATACGCGTTGAAATAGCACCGACGGGACGCGGACGGTGACCGTCAGCGGGCATCGACGAACCACGGCGGCGCCATGTCCATTCACCATGGAAACGACCGATCGCAACGACACGCGGCATGTGAAAGCGGAGGCGGAATGTGCGCGAAATGCGCGGAGAACATCGATAAAACAAGGAGGTAGGTGACGAGCCTGACCCTCGGCACTGGCAGAAAACGGTTGTGGCTGCTTCGTTCCCGACCTGACCAGATTGGCCGCGCCACCATGCGAGGAGGCCCGTCAGGAACAGATTCTACCAGAGTCGGCGTGCCAACAGAAGCCCGACGCGCGAGATTGTGGGGCGCAGGCGCTCCCAACGGCAACCTCGCGGCGCGCTCAGGCACGACGCGCAAGCGTTTGCGATTTCCGCTAAGATGAGCACAAACTGCATTGGCGAACGCTATTGAAGCACGCGATTGCAGCCTCCATATGGAGAATGCACGCCCGGGAAAGCCGGGTGACATCTCCGGCGTCGGCGAAAGCGCGCTGTTTTCACCGGACGTTTCCGAATAGTCAGACGAGGCAACAATACTCATGAGCGAACAAATCAAGCACATTTCCGACGCCAGCTTCGACGCGGACGTTTTGAATTCCGACAAGCCGGTGCTTCTCGACTTCTGGGCGGAATGGTGCGGTCCGTGCAAGATGATCGCCCCGATCCTGGAAGACGTGGCCAAGGAATACGGCGACAAGGTGCAAATCGCCAAGATGAACGTGGACGACAATCAGGCCACGCCGGCCAAGTTCGGCATCCGCGGCATCCCCACCCTGATCCTGTTCAAGAACGGCGCCGTCGCGGGCCAGAAGGTCGGCGCCCTTGCGAAGGGTCAACTGACCGCCTTCCTCGACCAGCATCTGTAATCCCCAGCCAATGACGGCAGGTGCCGGGGCCTTTGTCGCCGCAGTGCGACAGCCCGGCGCCGGACAAGCGGTGCGGTGCTTGCGCGCGGCGCTGCTTGCTATATAATCCGGCAACAAGCATCTCAAAGTTCTTCGAGCGTTCGCTCACTTTTCCCTGATCCTTCACTTGTCGTCCGTCGGACGGCACCTCCGTATGCATTTATCCGAACTAAAGTCCCAGCACGTCTCCGAACTGCTTGAAATGGCGAACGGTCTCGATATCGAGAACGCAAACCGCCTTCGCAAGCAGGAGCTGATGTTCGCCATTCTGAAGAAGCGCGCAAAGACCGGCGAAACCATCTACGGCGACGGTACGCTCGAGGTGCTGCCGGATGGCTTCGGTTTCCTGCGCTCGCCCGAGACGTCGTATCTGGCCAGCACGGACGATATCTATATCAGCCCGTCGCAGATCCGCCGCTTCAACCTGCATACCGGCGACACGATCGAAGGGGAAGTGCGTACGCCGAAGGACGGCGAGCGCTACTTCGCGCTGGTGAAGGTCGACAAGGTCAACGACCATCCGCCCGAGGCCTCGAAACATAAGATCATGTTCGAGAACCTCACGCCGCTGCACCCGAACAAGCCGCTCCTGCTCGAGCGCGACATTCGCGGTGAAGAGAACGTGACGGGCCGCATCATCGACATGATTGCGCCGATCGGCAAGGGCCAGCGCGGTCTGCTCGTGGCCTCGCCGAAGTCGGGCAAGACCGTGATGCTGCAGCACATCGCTCACGCGATTGCCACCAACCATCCGGAAGCCAAGCTTTTCGTGCTGCTCATCGATGAGCGCCCGGAAGAAGTGACGGAAATGCAGCGTTCGGTGAAAGGCGAAGTGGTCGCTTCGACATTCGACGAGCCGGCCACGCGTCACGTGCAGGTCGCCGAAATGGTGATCGAGAAGGCCAAACGCCTGATCGAAATGAAACAGGACGTGATCATTCTGCTCGACTCGATCACGCGTCTGGCCCGCGCTTACAACACCGTGATCCCGGCCTCGGGCAAGGTGCTCACCGGCGGTGTGGATGCCAACGCGCTGCAGCGCCCGAAGCGTTTCTTCGGCGCCGCACGTAACGTCGAAGAAGGCGGCTCGCTCACGATTATCGCCACCGCACTGATCGAGACCGGCAGCCGCATGGACGACGTGATCTACGAAGAATTCAAGGGCACGGGCAACATGGAAGTGCACCTTGAGCGTCGTCTCGCGGAAAAGCGCGTCTACCCGGCCATCAACCTGAACAAGTCGGGCACGCGTCGCGAAGAGTTGCTCATCAAGCCGGAAATCCTGCAAAAGATCTGGGTGCTGCGCAAGCTCATCTACGATATGGATGAGGCTGAAGCCATGGAATTCCTGCTTGGCAAGATCAAGCAGACGAAGAACAACGCCGAGTTCTTCGACCTGATGCGCCGCGGCGGCTGATTTCGCCCCCTGCGCGTCATGAGAGAAAGCCGCGACCCGCGTGTCGCGGCTTTTTCATTGCGCCACCCCGCCGCTGCGCGGGCTGTCACGATGACTGTTATATGATGGAACGGCACCGCGCACCGGCCGCCAACATACGTCCCCCAACGCGGTTCCCGAAGGAGAGATTGCAATGTCCGAGCAAGACGATTTGATGGCGGAAGCCTTTGCCCACCTCGAAGCCGGCGACCCCGAGTCGGCGTTGGAGATCGGCAAGCGGCTCGAGTCGATGCAGTACTCGGGCGCCTATGAGGTGCAGGCAATGGCCTACGCCGATATGGACGACATGGAACAGGCCGTGACCATTCTGGAAGCCGGTGTCGCGCATGCGCCGGGCGTCTGGCTGCTCTGGCAACTGCTCGGCAACTACCGCTCCGATCTGGGGCGCTTCCCGGCCGCCATCGAGGCATATGAGGCAGCGGGCAATTGCGCGCCGGACGAAGACGTCGTCATCGTCGACTTCAATCACGCCAACGCCCTCACCCGCCACGGCGATTTCACGTCGGCACAAACGCGTCTCGACCGTGTGCTTGAGAGCCCGCACCTCGCACAGGCCGGACGTGCCTTCATCGAAAACGCCATTGCACTGCGCATGCACCTGTTCAACGCCCAAGGCGAGCCGAAGGCCGCCATTGCAACCTACGAATCGCTGCACCAGCACGCGCGTGACGACGAAGGCAGCAACGTGGCCATGGCTGACGTGCTCGCCGAGCTATCACTCGCGTACAAGCAGTCAGGCGATAACGATAAGGCGCTCGCGTCGGCGCTGGAGGCCGTGCAGCTCTACAAGTGGAGCGACACGGCCCTGTGGGCCCTGCGTGCCGCACGCGACGCGCAATCGGATGTGGCCCACGTGATGCATCTGATCGTGGAAGGGCAATGGTACGAGCCTCTGGAGGATGAGGATCCCGATGGCCCGCCGCCCGCGTTCGTCACCACCTACGACGTGGTGGCCGAAGATGAAGCCGAAGCCCTGCGTCTGGTCGCGGAATGCGAGCCGCCGCAAGTGCGCGACTCGCTGCGTATCGCCGAGACGCATCCGGTCGATCACGACGAGGAGTCGCCTATGCCCTACAAGGGAGTGTATGCCACGGGCGACTACCATATGTATCAGCCGGGCGATGATATCGACTGAGCGCACTGCCAAGCGCATCGCCTGAGCCCACGGATCCCGCGGGTCGATCCACTGAATCGACCGGATTGTCGGGCATCGCTCAGGTCATCAGCGACCGTTAGCGACAAAGGGCACCGGGATTTCCCGGTGCCCTTTGTCGATTGACAGCATCCACGCCGATGATCGCGGGGGCATCGCGCCCCCGCGATCAGGCGTCGGTTTATTTATAGCCCGCTCGATCGAGAATACGCTGCGCTTCCGGCAGGCTTTTCGCGATGGTGCCGATGGGCACGTCTTCCGCCTTGAATGAGCCCAGCGCGGCGAGTGCGGGGTTGTCGACGCGAGTCGTCGGCACGGCGGGCCACTCGTTGTTGCCGTTCGCGAAGTACCGCTGCGCGTCGTCGCTCGCGAGATATTCCAGGAACTTCACGGCGTTGGCATGGTTCGGTGCATGCTTGGCAATGCCCGCCCCCGCCACATTCACGTGGGTGCCCTTGCCCGCCTGATCCGGCCAGATCAACCCCACCTTGGCCATCAGCGCTTTGTCCTCAGGCCTCTCCGAACGCGCCATGCGCACGTAATAGTAAGAGTTCGCGAGCGCCACGCTGCACTCCCCTGTCGCCACCGCCTTGATCTGGTCGGTATCTCCCCCGCGCGGTGCACGCGCAAAGTTCGCCACCATGCCTTCGGCCCATTTCTGCGTCGCCGGCGCGCCTTCACGCGCGATCAGCGCGCCCACCAGCGAGAGCATGTACGGATGCGAGCCCGACCGGGTGCAGACTTGACCCTTGTGCGACGGATCGGCCAGCGAGGTGTAGGTCTGCACCGTCTTCGGGTCGACCTTGTCCTTGTTGTAGACAATCACGCGCGCCCGCGTCGAAAAGCCGTACCAGTCCGTGCCGGCCGTCGTGCCCGCGGCGTGCAGCTTGGCTGGAATGCGCGCATCGAGCGTCGTCGACCGGGTCGGCTGGAACAGCCCTGCCTCGTCGGCCTTCGCCAGACGCGCCGCGTCGACCATCAGAATGACGTCCGCCGGACTCTTCGCCCCCTCGCTCTTCAACCGCTCCAGTAGCGCCGCGTCGTCCGCTTCGATCCGATTGATCTTGATGCCGGTCTGTCGTGTGAACTCACCGAAAAGCTGTTCGTCGGTCTGGTAATGACGCGCCGAATACAAGTTCAGCACGCCACCGGTGTCGGCCTGCGCGCCGAGTGTCGCGCCCATCAACGTGCCGAGTACCGTCAGTCGCGCCAGTTTGCCGATCGTCTTCGCCTTCATGGGCCATTCCCCCGCTGTCGTGGTTTCGTAGAGAGGAACAGGATAATGAATCATGCCCAATATTGCAAATGATTCCCATTATCATTAATTCACATCTTCATTATGGGAACCGTGCAGGGGGATGCGCGGAGGGGCGGTGGTGCGGTCGGCGAATCGCCAAGGCCGCCGCGCCTGCGAAGCAGAAGGCACCCGAACTTGGCGCGCTCCGTCGGTTGCGGCTGATAAGACGAAGCACCCCGTCAAAGGTTCCGGTCAGGTGCGCGCCTCTCGACGATGTCCTCGAAAAGTGAACCGAATTGCGCCCGGGCGGCTCCAACCGCCGTAAAATTGCGCGTCGACGCGCGTCAGTCGCCTGCCATCCCCCTCTGATCGAAGGCGCCACGCGCGTTTGTCCTGCCCTGCCGGAGTTTCCCTTTGTTGTCGTCGATTCGAAAACTACGCCGCCCTGTCACACCGACAGCCCACGGCGCCCCCGCCCTTGCGCGGCCCCACTCGCACTCGCTTTTGCTTCCTCTTTTGCGTCCCTTCCTGCCCTTCCTCGCCAGCGCGCGCGTCCCGCTCGCCGCCTCACCCCGCACGGCCTTGAGCGCACTCGCCATGGCCGCCGTGTTGGCCGGGTGCGCGAGCGCGCCGGGGGGCAATGCGCCCGTGACCTCTGCCGACAGCACGTCGTCGACCGCGCAGACACCGACGGTACCCGCCACCCCGGCGGCGCCGCCGAAGGTGGTCCGTCCGCTGAAGATCGGGCTTGCGCTCGGCGGCGGCGCTGCGCGCGGATTCGCGCATGTGGGCGTCATCAAGGCGCTGGAGGCCCGTGGCATACACGCGGATATCGTGGTCGGCACCAGTGCGGGGAGCGTCGTCGGCGCGATGTACGCCTCCGGTCTGAACGGCTTCCAGCTCAACCGCCTGGCGTCGACGATGGATGAAGCATCCATCAGCGACTGGACGATGCCATTCCGCTCTCGCGGCATGCTGCGCGGCGAAGCCCTCCAGTCCTACGTCAACAAGATCCTCAAGGATCGCCCGATCGAGCAGATGCCGCGCCAGTTGGGCATCGTGGCCACCGACTTGCAGAGCGGCGCACCGATCCTTTTCCGCCGCGGCAATACCGGACAGGCCGTACGCGCGTCGAGCAGCGTGCCAGGCGTGTTCGAGCCCGTGCATATCGGCACGCGCGATTACGTCGATGGCGGCCTGGTCGCGCCGGTGCCCGCCGAATACGCCCGTCAGATGGGGGCCGACTTCGTGATTGCCGTCGACATTTCGGCCAACCCGACCGCACAGGCCACGCAAGGCCAGTTCGACATCCTCATGCAGACGTTCACGATCATGGGACAGTCGATCAAGCAGTACGAGTTGGAGAAGAATGCGGACGTGGTGATTCGTCCGTCGCTGGCAAAGATGGGGGCCTCGGACTTCCAGGGCCGCAATCGCGCCATCCTGGCTGGCGAAGAAGCGGTTGCCGCGATGTGGCCGCAGATCCAGCGCAAGCTGGCTGAAGCGCAGACGGAAGCCACGCGCGGCATGCCGCAAGCCTCGCGCTGAGCGAAGCCGCACCGGGCACGCCAAGCGCTCTGACGAGCGCCGCAATCCAACCCCTGAAAAACGAAATGCCGCCCACTGGGCGGCATTTCGTTTTGTCGTCTCGTCTGGATATCCGCCAACAACGCCGCGGACATCAAACGCTTACATCGGGTGGTCGTTCTTGAAGAGCTGCTCGACGCGCGTCAGTTCGGCGCTGGCCTTGAGCGTTTCGACACGGCGGGCGCCGTTGTAGCGGGCCGACCAGTACGACTCACGCAGGTCTTCCACACGAATCTTGCCGCCGGTGGCCGGCGCATGCACGAACTTGTCGCCGCCAATATAGATGCCGACGTGCGAGAAGCTTCTACGCATCGTATTGAAGAACACCAGATCGCCCGGCTTCAGATCGGTCTTGGCGATACGCTCGCCCACCTGGCTCATTTCTTCCGCGCGGCGCGGCAGCATGAAGTTGAGCGTGTCCTGGAACACGTAACGCACGAAGCCGCTGCAATCCAGACCGCTGTCCGGCGTATTGCCACCGTACTTGTAGCGCACGCCGATGTAGTTCAACGCGCCCAACACCACGTCCGAGGCCTTGTCGGTCACGTTCGAGAGCAGCTTCTGCGCACGTTGCACACGCGATTCTTCGACAGGCGCTTGCGGCACATCGGATGCCGCGACGGTGGTCGCCGCGCTCTGGGCAGCGCTGAAACTACCGCCGGCCTGGAGGGTGGCAGCGGCCGCTCGGGCGGCCGCGGTCGGACCGTTGTTGTAGTCGTCGGCCTGCGCCGACAACGAGGCGGTAACGAGGCCAGCGGCAGTGAACGCGAGAAGGAGTGTCTTGCGGATGCGCGGAGGGATCGTCTGCATTAGTCGCCGGGTTGAGTGTGTCGGATGGCCGATGAGTAGCTCGTCAGGTGCAACAGGATGCTGCCGTGTCGAACGCCTTCGAGTTACGCCCGGCTGACCCACCGCCGAACCTGTCGTCTTGACTGACTGTTAACTCGTTGAATATTCAACTTAATTGGTACGCGATAGTAATGTGAACGTCACATGATGTCAAAAGGTAATAGAAAAAAACAATCAGTGCAATCGGAAAATTTTCATTAGCAATCAAGCCCTTGCGATTTAGCCGATGTTCCGCGACGTTGCATGATATTTCACCGGGGCGTCATGAGGCCCTACCCCATGGCCGCCGCGATCAGCGTTCTCGTGTAATCGTTTTGCGGATCGAAAAATACCGACTCCGTGTCCCCCTGCTCGACCAGTCGCCCGTCCTTGAAGACCAGAACACGATGTGCCATCGCACGCATGACGGCCAGATCGTGACTGATGAAGAGGTAGCTCAGGTTGTACTTGATCTGCAACTGCGCGAGCAAATGGAGCACTTGCTGTTGAATGGACACGTCGAGCGCGCTGGTCGGTTCGTCGAGCACGATCACCTGCGGATCGACCACGAGCGCGCGCGCAATCGCAATGCGCTGACGTTGACCGCCCGAGAACTCGTGCGGATAGCGCGACATGGCACGCGCATCGATTCCCACCTCGCGCAACACGTCCGCCACACGGGCTCGTCGCTCGTCTTCCGTCTGTTGCGGCCGATGCAGCGCGAGCCCCTCGCCCACGATCTCTTCGATCGTCATGCGCGGCGACAACGAGCCGAACGGGTCCTGGAACACGATCTGCATGCGAGAGCGCAGCGTGCGCTGCGCCTTGCCACGATAGGCGGCGAGCGGCTCGCCCTGGAATTCGACCTGCCCGGCACTCGTGCGCTGAAGTCCCAGCAACGCCATCGCGAGCGTCGATTTGCCGGAGCCCGACTCGCCCACCACGCCCAACGTCTCGCCCTGGCGCAATGCCAGATCGACCGGATGCACCGCGCGGAATCGTCCGCGTTGAAACCAGCCGCGCATGCCGGGCTGCGAGGTCGGGTAGTCGACCGCGATCCCGCGCGCCTCGAGCAACACCGGCGCAATGGGCAACACCGGATGAATCTCCCGCTGCGGACGACTATCGAGCAGCTTGCGCGTGTACGGATGTTGCGGATCGGTGAAGAGCGTCTCGGTGTCCGCACATTCGACGAGAACGCCTTTCTCCATCACCGCGACGCGTTGCGCGAAACGCCGCACCAGATTCAGATCGTGCGTGATGAGCAGCACCGCCATGCCACGCGTCTCGGCGGCTTCGCGTTGCAGCGCGAGCAATAGTTCAACGATCTGGGCACGAATGGTGACGTCGAGCGCCGTGGTCGGCTCGTCGGCCAGCAGCAACTTGGGCCGGCACGCGAGCGCCATGGCGATCATGGCACGCTGGCGTTGCCCGCCTGACAGCTCGTGCGGGAAGTGCGACACACGGCGCTCTGGCTCGGGAATGCCCGTGCGGCGCAGCAGCTCCACCGCGCGCGCCTTCGCCTCCTTGGCAAAAAGCCCTTCGTGCAGCTCAAGCGCCTCGGCAATCTGGTCGCCGATCGAATAAAGCGGATTGAGCGCGGTCATCGGCTCCTGAAAAATCATGGCGACGTCGTTGCCGCGGATACCTCGCATCTCGCGCTCGCTCATGCCGGCCAGGTCGACGCCGTCGAGCATGATCCGTCCCTGTACCTGCGCGTCCTGCAGCAGGCGCAGGATGGCCAACGCCGTCACGCTCTTGCCGGAGCCCGACTCGCCGACCAGCGCGACGCGCTCGCCCCGCCCAATGGCAAGACTCACGTCCTTCACGGCTTCGGTGTCGCCGAAGTACACCGACAGGTTTTCGATACTGAGTAGCGGCGCGCTCACATTGCCCCCCCGGCGGCGGCCTGCTTGTCCGCGACACGTGTGTCGAGCGCATTGCGCAAGGCGTCGCCCATGAACGTGAGCAGCAACAGCGTGAGCACGAGCACCACGAACGTGGCCAGCGAAATCCACCATGCATCGAGATTCGCCTTGCCTTGATTGAGCAACTCGCCCAGGCTGGGCGTCGGCGGCGGCACGCCGAGGCCCAGGAAGTCGAGACTCGTCAGCGCAAGAATCGCGCCGCTCATGCGGAACGGCAGGAACGTGATGACCGGCGTCATGCTGTTGGGCAGCACGTGACGCCGGATGATCTGCCAGTTCGAGAGTCCCATCGCCCGCGCAGCGCGAACGTAATCGAGCTGACGATTGCGCAGGAACTCGGCGCGCACGTAGTCGGACAAGCCGATCCAGCCGAACAGCGAGAGCAGCACGAAAAGCAGCCACAGATGAGGCTCGAAGATCGACGCAAAAATGATGAGCAGGTACAGCTCCGGCAACGAGCCCCAGATTTCGATCAGGCGCTGCAGCGTCAGGTCGATGCGCCCACCGTAGAAACCCTGCACGGCGCCGGCCAGCACCCCGAGCAGCGTGCCGGAGACCGTCAGCGCCAGCGCGAAGATCACCGACAGGCGGAACCCATAGAGCAACCGTGAGAACACGTCTCTGCCGCGATCGTCCGTGCCCAGCCAGTTCTCCGACGACGGCGGCGCGGGATTGGGCGTGGTCGAGAAATAGTTGATGGTGTCGTAGTGGTAACGCACCGGCGGATAGATCGCGAAGTTATCGCCCGCGCGGATGCGCTTCTCGATGAACGGGTCGAGGTAATCGGTCGGCGTCGGAAAATCGCCGCCGAAGGTCAACTCGGGATAGGTCTCCACAAGTGGGAAATACCAGTGCCCTTCGTAGCGAACGACCCACGGCTTGTCGTTGGCGATCACCTCGGCAAAGAGACTGATGCCGAACAACACGACGAACACGACGAGACTCCAATACCCCAGTCGCTGATTGCGAAAGCGCCGCCAGACACGCCAACGCGGCGAACGCGATGGGGCGAACGACGACGGGCGTGGCGATGGCGTGGCGGATCGGGTCACGTCAGTGCTCCAGTCGATCGAATTGAATACGCGGGTCGACCAGGACGTAGCACAGGTCGGAGATGAGCTTGGTCACCAGGCCAATGAGCGTGAACAGATACAACGAGCCGAGCACGACCGGATAGTCGCGCCGCTGCACCGATTCGTACGAGAGACGCCCCAGCCCATCGAGCGAGAACAGCGTCTCGATCAGCAGGCTGCCCGCGAAGAACGCGCCAATGAAGGCCGATGGGAAACCAGTGATCAGCGGAATCAACGCGTTGCGAAAGATGTGCTTGAACAGCACCTTGCGCTCGGAGAGTCCCTTGGCGCGCGCGGTGAGCACGTACTGGCGGCGAATTTCGTCGAGGAACGCGTTCTTCGTGAGCATCGTGACGACCGCGAAACTCCCCACGACCGACGCCGTCACCGGCAGCGTGATGTGCCACAGGTAGTCGGTGATCTTCGCCGGCCACGATAAATCGCTCCAATTATCGGAGACGAGTTCGCGCAACGGGAACAACTGCCAGAACGTGCCGCCGCCGAAGAGCACCAGCAGCAACACCCCGAGCACGAAGCCCGGGATCGCGTAGCCGACGAGCACCACCAGACTCGTGAGCGTGTCGAATCGGGAACCGTTACGCACCGCCTTGGCGATACCCAACGGCACCGATATCAGGTATGTGAGGAAAAACGTCCACAGGCCCAGGGAGATCGATACGGGCAACTTCGAGACGATCAGCGACCACACGCTCTGGTGATGGAAGTAACTCTGGCCGAGATCGAATTTCGCGAAGCGCTTGAGCATGAGCCAGTAACGCTGCGCCGGCGTCTTGTCGAACCCGTACAACGCCTTGATCTGGGCCAGTTGTTGCGGGTCGATGCCGCGCCGTCCGCGATAGTCGCTCGCGGCGCCGCCACCGCTCGCTTCCCCGCCGCCACCGCGTCCCTTGAGTTCGAGCATGACCTGCTCGACCGGACCACCGGGCACAAATTGGATGACCACGAAGGTCAGCGTGATCACACCGAGCAGCGTCGGGATCATGATCAGCAGGCGTTTGAGAATGTAGGACCACATGGTTGGGGGCAGCTCCTGTCGGTTCCTGACTCGGTGACGTGCTATCGGGACGCGGCGGACGCCGGAGATGGCGCAGCGGACATCGACGCCCCGGGCGTCGCCGCCTGCGCCTGCGTCTGCCCCACACGCGAATCCCACCACGTCGACACGAGCCAGCCTTCGGCGGTGTAGTACTTCGGCAACCTGTCCGGGAAGTGCAGATACTGCTTGTAGGCCATGCGGTGCGTCGACGAGAACCAGTGCGGCACGATGTAGTAGCCATGCATCAGCACGCGGTCGAGCGCGCGCGCCGCGGCCACGAGGTCGTCGTAGGTATGCGCACGCACGAGATCGGCCATGAGCGCATCGACGGCCGGATCTTTCAGACCGATGGCGTTATCGGAGCCTTCCACGTCGGCCGAGTGGCTGCCAAAGCGGTCGAGCAATTCGGTGCCGGGAATCTGCGAGTCGGGATAGCGCAGCGAAATCATGTCGAAGTCGAACGCCTCCAGACGCTTCTGATACAACGCGAAGTCGCTCGTGCGAAAGTTCAGCGTAATACCCAGCTTGGCGAGGTTGCGTGCGTAAGCCGAGGCGACCGGCCCCATCGCACCGCCATCATCTAGAAACTCGAAGACGAACGGCTCGCCTTTCGCGTTACGCAGTGCACCGTCGCGATAGGTCCAGCCAGCCTGCGCCAACAGCTCGCGCGCCTGGCGCAGGTTCTCACGCAGACTGGCGGGCGGGGTCGTCGTCGGCTGCACGACCATTGGCCCGAACACGGCCGGATCGAGCGATTTGCGCAGCGGTTCGAGCAGCTTGCGCTCCGCCTCGCTCGGCAGGCCGCGTGCGGCGAGATCGCTGTTGGTGAAATAGCTGTCGATGCGCTGATACTGGTTGTAGAACAGCTGACGGTTAAGCCACTGATAATCGAGCGCAAGATCCAGCGCCCGGCGCACGCGCACATCGCGAAATTTGTCGCGTCGCAGGTTCAGGATGAAGCCTTGCATGCCCGCCGTGTTGTGATGCGCGAACTCACGCTTGATCAGTTCGCCATCGCGAAAGCGCTTCCCCACATAGCTGCGCACCCAGCTTCTCGCACGGTATTCGGTAATGGCGTCGAACTCGCCCGCCTTGAAGCCTTCGAGCCGCACGATGTCGTCGGAGTACAGCTTGTAGACGATGCGCTCGAAGTTATAGGTGCCGCGTCGCACGGGCAACGCGTTGCCCCAGTACTCAGGGTTGCGCCGGAAGGTGATGCGCCTTCCGCCGTCATACGACTCGATGAGATACGGACCACTGGCGATGGGCGTCTCGAACGTCAGCGCGTCGAAGGCCTTGCGCTTGCCGTTCGCGCCGGCCCCCCACTTGGGCGAAAACACCGGCACCGTTGCCACGAGCAGCGGCAGGTCGGGACTCACGCGACGGAAGTCGAAGCGCACACGACGCGCGTCGAGCACGCTCACACTTTTCACGTCCGCGAACATCACCTTGAAGCCCGGCGAGGCCTGCGGGCTCATCAGCGTATCGAACGAATACTTGACGTCTTGCGCCGTCACCGCGTCGCCGTTGTTGAAGCGTGCGGCCGGATTGAGGTGGAACGTGACTGACGCGCCATCGGGGGCCACCGCGATGTCGTCGGCGAGCAGGCCGTAGACGGTGGCAGGTTCGTCGGCGCTGCCAATGCCGAGCGTCTCGAACATGAGGCCGAGCACGCCCGGGGCCGACGTGCCGCGCAGCGTGAATGGATTGAACTTGTCGAAGCTGGTGCGGCGGTCGGGGTTCGCCAGCGTCAGCGTGCCGCCACGCGGCGCATCGGGATTGACGTAGTCGAAGTGTGTGAACCCTTGCGGATACTTCGGTTCGCCGTATTGGGCAATGGCGTACTTCGCCTGCGCCGACGGCGCCAGCAACAGGGCGACGGCGAGCGCCGGAACGAGGGTGGGAACGACGGTCAGCACGCGGACCAGAGAAGTCACGAAGCGACTGAGCGAGCCGCGTGTTGTGTATGGGTGCCGTGAAGTGGGCGCTTTCATGCGTCTCCTGTGTTGGTCGGCCAGCACCAGCCTGCCGGGGCCCGGACGCATCCAGCCCCCTCCCCTTCGCCCCGCCACCGTGTTTGGCGACATGGCATAACGGCGCGTAACATCTCGTCATGGCGCATCCCTGTGCCGCCACGCACAATTCCCGCACGAGGCTTGGCGACATGGCCGGACCGCGCGACAATTGTACCCAAAAGCCCGGCGGTTACCGCACTGAAAGACACAATCTCGCCGGCCCGGTTCCCCTGTTTCCGCCCTGGAGGCCGACGTTGAGTGCTACACGATCGCCCGCGCAGAACCCCAACCGTACCCTGCCTCGCTGGCTCGCCCGATTTTTCTTTCAATGCGTGGAAGCGGCGCAACGTCGTATTGCGCGTGGGTCATTGGTCGGCGACCGACCCATTTTCGACAACGCGCAGTTCCCGTGGGTCGAAGCCCTCGAAGCGCAGGCGCCGGCCATCGCCGCGGAACTCGACGCCGTCCTCGCCACGCCCGGGCGTTTGCCGGCGTTTCACGAAATCTCGCCCGACGTCGCCACCATCACGCAGGATCATCAGTGGCAGACCTTCGTGTTTCTCGGCTACGGCATGCGCGCCGAGCGCAATCTCGCGCGCTGCCCGGCCACCGCGGCCGCCCTCGACGGCATTCCCGGGTTGCGCACCGCGTTCTTCTCGATCCTCGCGCCGGGCAAGCAGATCCCGCTGCATCGAGGTCCTTACAACGGGGTGCTGCGCCTGCATCTTGCACTGAAGGTGCCGCGCGAGCGGGAGCACTGCTGGATCGAAGTCGACGCTCAGCGTTACGCCTGGCAAGCGAACCGCGCCGTGATCTTCGACGACGCCTATCCCCATCAGGTGCACAACGATACGCCCGAGACACGCGTGGTGCTGTTCGTCGACTTCGAGCGCCCATGCAAAGTCCCGGTATCGTGGCTCAACAAGTTGCTGCTGGCCTTCGCGCCGCTCACGCCGGAGTTGCAGCAGGCGAAGGCAAATCACGAACAGTGGGAGCGCGATTATTACGCGGCGCCCGCGCCGGCCGCCAACCCGGCAACGCCCCCTGAGAATGCGGACTCGCCGACCACGAAGGCCGTGGCCGACGACCACGCACACGGCTGACGCGACGCATAAAAAAACGCCAGCGACGTTTTCGCTGGCGTTTCAGTGGGGTAGCCGGACCTACGAAGGCCGGCCGGGCTGCGCGAGCGCGTCCTGCGCGGGCGGTGGGACGAAGTTCGCCGCAAGCACCGCGACCAGCGCCGCCGCCATCATCGCGCCGATGCCGAGCGCGGCATCGCCGAAGTGGAGGTACGCCACCTTCATCGTCTCGATCACGGCCACGGCCACAACGATGGTGATCATGCTGAGCATGCCGGCCACCGTCGCACGATTGGGACTCTCGACAGCGAACAACGACTGCCGATACACCACCCCGTAACACAGGCCCATGCCGAACGCATGCAACGACGTGCCAACGAGAAGGGCCGGATAGCCCGGCGCTAGAATCGCCGTACCGATGAGCGACACCGCCGCGCCAATCAGCATCGCCGCCACGCCCGTCGCCAGCAATCGGCCATTCGACCAGCGCCCGACCTGACGCGCGAGCAACACATTGCCGAGAATCAGCGCCGCGAAGACCGGCACTTGCAGCAACGCGTATTGCATCTGCGACAAACCGGCGCGCTCGATCAGGAACACCGGGCCGAGGGCGATCCATGTCAGCAGCGGCGTGATGGCAAGCCCCGTGAGCACGGCACCGCGCCAGAACCGCGCGCTCGAGAGCGGCAGCTTGTAGCCCGTCCAGAGCTGCTTCGCGTTCAGCGCCGTGCGATCATGGCGCGACAGTTCCGGCATGGTGCGATACAGCCCCACGAACGAAAACACCGCCACGATGGCGATGAGCCAGAAGATGCTGCGCCATGGCCAGTACGACACCACGGCCGCACCCGCGAGCGGACCGAACAACGGCGAGAGCAGCGAAACGTTCGCCATGAGCGCCATGACACGCACCGCCGTCTTCTCGTCGAACGCTTCGTGCACGGTCGGATAGCCCACCGTCAGCACGAAGCAGCACCCCATGCCCTGGAGGAAGCGCAGCGCAATGAACTGCGGCATCGTCTGCACGTAGTGCGTGGCCAGACAGGCGACGATGAACATCACGAGACCGCCGAGCAGCACGCGACGGCGTCCGAAGCGATCGGCGAGCGGTCCGAGCAGCCATTGCAGGCTGGCGTTGCCGAGCATGGCCGCAGTGAGCGCCAGCGTGGTCATGTCCGCCGACGCCCCGAATTCGCGCGTGACCATCGGCATGCCGGGCATGATCATGTCATTCGAGATATAGACGGCAAACTCGAAGAGCACGAGCGAGAACGGAAACCAGAATCGGGAAACAGACAGGGTGGGGTGAGACACCTAAAGAAGGCTCCTTTGTTCAGCCATCGCGCATGGCGAAGGCCCACGTAAAAAGACAACACCCCCGGTACCTGCGAGGCACCGGGGGTGTCGTTTGCATCGATGATGCCGCTTGGTGACGGCTTTCGATCGCTCAGACGTCCAGAAGTTCGACCTCGAAGACCAGCGTGGCGTTGGGCGGAATCACACCGCCGGCGCCGCGTGCGCCATAGCCCAGTTCGGGCGGAATGACCAGCTTGCGCTTGCCGCCGACCTTCATGCCGGCAACGCCTTCATCCCAGCCGCGAATGACCATGCCACCGCCGAGCACGAAGGCGAACGGGTCGTTGCGGTCCTTGCTGGAATCGAATTTCTTGCCATCGGTCAGCCAGCCCGTGTAGTGCACGGTGACGGTCTGACCCGGCGTGGCTTCGGCGCCATCGCCCACTTGCAGATCGTCGTATTGCAGGCCGGAATCGGTAGTGATGATCGACATCGTTGTCCTCGCTCGAAACAGAAAGAGTATCGACGCGCGAGGTATCGCCAACGCGCGAACTCGGGAAAGAAAAAACCCCCGGCTCTCCGCGAAGAGCCGGGGGTGTTCCGCCAAGGCGACTTGGCGGAGACGGAGGGATTCGAACCCTCGATCCAGGTTTTGGCCCAGATGCTCCCTTAGCAGGGGAGTGCCTTCGACCTCTCGGCCACGTCTCCCAAACTTGCCGTCACATCAGGGAGGTGATGTAACGAAGGCGTGATATTACCTACTGTTCGCGATGTCGTCAAACATTATGCGCATCGAAAACCAACAAAATTTGCGCATGTGTCATGCCTTCGACACGCTTGGGGAACATTCCCCGCACTGCCGCGCGAAAATCGCGCGTCGCGCCGCATGCCTCTTGCGCGCATGCGGCACACCGGGTGCCGTCAACGACGCTCAGGCCTGGTCGAGTTCGAACGCCTTGTGCAGCGCGCGCACGGCCAGTTCCATGTACTTCTCGTCGATCAGCACGGAGATCTTGATTTCGGACGTCGAGATCAACTGAATGTTGATGCCCTCTTCCGACAGCGTGCGGAACGCCTTGCTGGCGATACCGACGTGCGAGCGCATGCCCACGCCCACGATCGACACCTTCGAGACCTTCGGGTCGCCCACGACTTCGGCGGCACCGATGTGGCCCTGCACGTCCTTTTGCAGCAGCGTCATGGCACGCTGGTAGTCGCCGCGCGGCACGGTGAACGTGAAGTCGGTCTTCCCCTCGATGCTCAGGTTCTGGATGATCATGTCGACATCGATGTTCGCGTCGGCGATCGGACCAAGGATCTGGTAGGCGATGCCCGGACGATCCGGCACGCCGCGCACAGTGATCTTGGCCTCGTCGCGCTGGAATGCGATACCCGAGATGATGGCCTTTTCCATTTGTTCGTCTTCCTCAAAAGTAATCAGCGTGCCCGAGCGCGCTTCTTCGTCGAGCGCGATCATCGGGTCGGTCAAGCTCGAGAGCACGCGCGTCTTGACCTGGTACTTGCCGGCAAATTCCACCGAACGGATCTGCAGCACCTTCGAGCCGAGACTGGCCATTTCCAGCATCTCTTCGAAGGTGACCTTGTCGAGGCGACGCGCGTCGTCGACCACGCGCGGGTCGGTCGTGTACACGCCATCGACGTCGGTGTAGATCAGGCACTCATCGGCCTTGAGCGCAGCGGCCACCGCCACCGCCGAGGTGTCCGAGCCACCGCGACCCAGCGTGGTCACGTTGCCGTTCGGATCGATCCCCTGGAAACCCGTGATGACGACCACGCGGCCGGCATTGAGATCGGCCATCACGCGCGCGTCGTCGATCTCCGAAATACGAGCTTTGGTGAAGGCGCTGTCGGTCTTGATCGGTACTTGCCAGCCGGCATAGCTCACGGCATCGACGCCCGCTTCCTTGAGCGCCATCGCCAGCAGGCCAACGCTCACTTGCTCGCCCGTGGCGGCAATGGCGTCGAGTTCGCGCGGATCGGGATGGGCCGAAATCTCCTTGGCCAACCCCAGCAGACGATTGGTCTCGCCAGACATGGCCGACGGCACCACCACCATCTTGTAACCGGCCTTGTGCCACTTGGCCACGCGCTTGGCGACATTCTTGATGCGCTCCACCGAGCCCATCGACGTGCCGCCGTATTTGTGTACGATCAGAGCCATAACATTGCTAACACATTGATTTGAAACCGTTTATGAATCACGCACGGAGACCCGCCGAAGGGTATCGGTAGCGTTTCGATTCGCGGAACTTTTGATTATCGCACGAATGTATCGCGCCTGAGCCAGTCTGGCGCAGATTGCACTGCCCAGGACGCAGCGCGCCGCATTCGACAGCAGATTGTGCTGTTTTCGGTCGCTTACGCTTCGTCGCGCCACATCATCCGCCAGCGCGCACCGCGATACTCACCGGTTTGTGCCGCCCCGTCGATCCCCAGGCGCGGCACGAACACGATGTCGCGTCCCTGCCAGACGATCGGCACATGACGCAACCACGCCGCGACGCCGCGGCTTTGATACCAGTGCTTCAGCGAACGCGAATGACCGTGCGCGTGTTCGCGCCATCGCTCCCCACCCGCGCGCGCCCTCGCCACGAGCGGCCGCGCGCGTAGCAAGCGCTCGTCGATGGATGCCTCGCCCCCCTCGTCCGCCTCGCCCTCGGCGACCGGCACGAACACAATGCTTCCCTGCCATTGCGGCAACGACCATTCGCGCTCGCCCGACCATCGCAATACGACATCGGAGGCCCCTTCGTCGTGGTGGGCCACGTCGTACGCCGCGGTCCATTGCAAGGCGTCGCGATACAGACGCAAGACCGCGCCGCCATGCGGCAATTCGAGCGATGCGTCGTCGTGCGCGTCGCGAATCTGTCGCACCCATTCGTCCAGCCGCGCTTCGGGCGGCATCGCCAATCCGCGACGCGCCGCCCAATACCGCAGAAGGTTCGCCAGTCGTGGCGTGTCCAGCGCCTGCAATCGACTGCGCTGCAAACACTCGTCGCCAGACGCCTGGATCACGCAGGCCATGTCGAAATCCGTCTGCGCGAGCTGATCAAGCAGCGATTGCGCTTGCGCGGCATGACGCGCAAACCGCGCCAATGTTTCCCGATACGCAGGCACGTGGGCCGCGATGGCGGGCATGACATCGTGACGCAGTGCGTTGCGCAAGTAGTGGCGATCGTCGTTCGACGGATCCTCGACCCACGACAGCGAGCGCGCCCTTGCATACGCCAGCAACGTCTCACGCGAGACGTCGAGCAACGGCCGCAGCAGCCGTGCACGACTCGGCTCGCCTGCCGCGACCGGCAACACCCCCTCCACGCCCATTGCCGCCACGCCGGGCAACCCCGCACCGCGCAGCATCTGCAACAGCACGGTCTCGGCCTGATCGTTCGCGTGGTGAGCGCTCAACAGCCAGCCCACACCATGTGCGTCGCAGCACGCCGCCAGCGCTTGATAGCGCGCCGCACGCGCCGCGCCCTCGATGCCCTGCCGGGCGTCGCGCTGCACACTCACCCGTTGCGCCTCGAACCCAAAACCGCGCAGACGCGCCTCGCGCTCGCACGCGGCGAGCCACGCGTCGGCGTGCGTGGACAGTCCGTGATGGATGTGGATGGCCAGCGGTGGTGCGATCGCCTCGCCCGCGTCTCGACGCGCCTGAACCCAATGCGCCAGCGCATCGAGCAGCACCATCGAGTCGAGTCCGCCGCTCAGCGCGACGGCCAGAGGCGGGGTGCCGTGGGAGGGAGGGGCTGACGCGAGGTGCGGCGTCGCGTGCGTCGCCAGGGCGAGGCGCAGCGCGACGTCCACATGGACAACTGCCGCGTCGCTTCGGGCAGAAGCGCACGCGGCAGCGGAAGCATCGTGATGAGGCATGGGATCAGGTGTCATCGCCACCACGGGCGACGACGCCGTGGCAGCCGCGTTACTTCGCGACCGCTTCCTTGTACTTGCCATAGCTCATCAGGCGCTCGAAGCGGCGCTCGAGCAGTTCCTTGTGGCTGTTGCCCTGGAACTGGCGCAGCGAATCGGCCAGCGCACGCTTGAGCATGCCGGCCATACCGAGCGGGTCGCGATGCGCGCCGCCCAGCGGTTCGTTGATGATCTTGTCGATCAGGCCCAGCGCCTTGAGGCGGTGCGCCGTCAGACCCAGCGCCTCGGCCGCCTCGGGCGCCTTGGCCGCGCTCTTCCACAGGATCGACGCGCAACCTTCCGGCGAAATCACCGAATACGTCGAGAACTGCAGCATCATGACCGTGTCGGCCACCGCCACGGCGAGTGCGCCGCCCGAGCCGCCCTCACCGATGATCGTGGTGATGATCGGCGTCTTGAGTTCGGCCATGACGAACAGGTTGTGACCGATGGCTTCGGACTGGCCGCGCTCTTCGGCGTCGATGCCCGGGTAGGCGCCCGGCGTGTCGACGAACGTGAAGATCGGCAGACCGAATTTCTCGGCGAGCTTCATCAGGCGCATGGCCTTGCGATAGCCCTCGGGACGCGGCATGCCGAAGTTGCGCAGCGCACGCTCCTTCGTGTCACGCCCCTTCTGATGACCGATCACCATGCAGGCCTGGCCGTTGAAACGCGCCATGCCCCCCACGATGGCCAGATCGTCCGAGAACGAGCGATCGCCATGCAATTCATGGAAATCGGTAAAGATGTCGCGAACGTAGTCGAGCGTGTAGGGCCGCTGCGGATGACGCGAAATTTGCGAAACCTGCCACGGCGACAGGTTCGTATAGATGTCCTTGGTGAGCTGCTGGCTCTTCTTCGAGAGGCGCTCGATCTCTTCGGAAATGTCGACGGCTGAATCGTCTTGCACGAAGCGCAGCTCTTCAATCTTCGCTTCGAGTTCGGCGATGGGCTGTTCAAAATCCAAAAAGGTGTTCTTCATCAGGCTTCCCCCGGAAATGCGGCAGCGTATTGTACCGCCGGCAACGTCTACCCGGTCGAGAT
Source organism: Pandoraea sp. XJJ-1 (assembly GCF_026802345.1). NCBI lineage: Bacteria > Pseudomonadati > Pseudomonadota > Betaproteobacteria > Burkholderiales > Burkholderiaceae > Pandoraea > Pandoraea sp. XJJ-1. The sequence continues at coordinate 1,938,893 of NZ_CP113827.1, read as the reverse complement.
AGACAACTTTCATTGCCACTCAATCCATAATAGACGTCAATAATGACTGGATGCGATGGGATGGACGCGGATTATACGTCTTTGACTGAACTTTCAGTATTCGACGGGCACCGGTTCGAGGCTTCTCCACATATACCAGGTGGCGACGGAGCGCCACGGCTCCCAATTGGCGGCCACTTCACGCGCTTCGCTGCGTGTGACGGGCTCCCCGCTGAAATAATTGACGCTGATGGCGTTGATCAGCCCGACATCGTCGAGCGGCAGGACGTCGGGGCGCAACAGGTTGAACATCAGGAACATTTCGGCGGTCCAGCGACCGATGCCGCGAATGCCGGTCAACTCCGCAATGACCGCCTCGTCGTCCATGCTGGCCCAGGCGTCGACGTGTAGCGCGCCGGATTTGAAGTGCGTTGCCAGGTCGAGAATGTACTCGGCCTTGCGGCGCGACAGCCCGCAACCGGCGAGCGCATCGTGCCCTACCTTGATGAACTGCGCTGGCGTGAGCTTCGGACAGGTGGCCTGCACGCGATCCCACACGGCCTGCGCGGCCTTCACCGAAATCTGCTGACCGACGATCGAGCGCGCCAGCGTAACGAACGGCTCGCCGCGCCCGGTCAGATGGGCCGGACCAAATTGAGGGATCAACTTCTTGAGAATACGGTCGCGCTTCATGAGGTCGGCGCAGGCCTGATCCCAGTAGAGCGGGCGCGTCGCCCCCGCCGCGACCGGTAGCGGCACCACGCCTGTCACGACCTGCTCGACGATGTCGTGGTCGATGCGCTCGATCTCGGGCGTCACGATACGCGTCTCGCCATCGCGCTTGGCGATGACCCGGCGCGCGTCGTCGGGCGTCGACGGCACGGTCTTCACCGGCGCCTTGCGCGCGACCTTCGTTCCAGCCTTCGGTGCGGCCTTTTTTGCGACCTTGTCGGTGACCGGCGTTGCAGACTTTTCCGCGCTTTTTTGCACGCGCTTTTGTACGCGCTTTTCTACGCCCTTCTCTGCGACTTTTCTGGCGACCTTTTGCGCAACCTGCTTTGCGGTTTTTTGCGCCGGCGGCGGCGCGGCCTTGCGGGCGGCGCCGGCCTGCGTTGGCTTCGCCGCCGCGTTACCCGTCGCGGTCTTGCGACCCGACTTGACGTTCGTCGTCGCGCGCTTTCCAGCCGCCTTGGCCGGCGCACGGCGTTCGCCATCGTCGGTCGGCGCGACCGATCTGGTGGCCTTCACGGCCCCCTTCGCGCCCTTCGCTGCGGCAGTTTTGGTCGCCACCTTAGCGGCCACGGAGTTACGAGTCACCATGAAATTTGCCTCGATGCGTCGCGCTCAGGCACGACGCCATTCGGTGGCGCCTCCGGGACGGTCTTCCAGCACGATCCCTTCGGCCAGCAGTTCGGCGCGAATACGATCGGCCTCGGCGAAATTGCGTTCGCGCTTGGCTTGTGCACGGGCTTCGATGCGCGCCTCGACCGACGTGCGCAAGGCGTCGTCGTCGCCGGCCGAGTCGCTCCCCGCCGCCCCTTGCAGGAACGATTGCGGATCGCGGCCAAGCAGGCCAAGCGTAGCGGCGAGCCCCTGCAACTGACGCACGAGCACCGGATCGCGCTGCTTGTTGATTTCTCCAGCGAGATCGAACAGCACGGCGATCGCCACGGCCGTATTGAAGTCGTCGTTCATCGCCGCGGCGAAACGCTGCGCGAACGGCTCGTTCCAGTCGAGTGGCGCGCCGTCGCCCGTCGCATCCTTAAGCGCTGTATACAGTCGCGTCAGACCGCCACGCGCGTCGTCGAGATGCGCATCGCTGTAATTGAGCGGGCTGCGGTATTGCGCGCGCAGAATGAAAAAGCGCACGACTTCCGCGTCGAACTTCGCGAGCACTTCGCGAATCGTGAAGAAGTTGCCAAGCGACTTGGACATCTTCTCGTTGTCCACACGCACGAAACCGTTGTGCATCCAGTAGTTCACGAACGTTTCGCCCGTCGCGCCCTCGCTCTGGGCGATTTCGTTCTCGTGGTGCGGGAACTGCAGATCCGCCCCGCCGCCGTGAAGGTCGAAGTGATTGCCGAGCAACTGGCAGCTCATCGCCGAGCACTCGATGTGCCAGCCCGGACGGCCCGCGCCCCACGGCGAGGCCCACTTCGACTCGTCGGGCTCGGTCTCCTTGGCGCGCTTCCACAGCACGAAATCGAGCGGATCCTGCTTCGCGGCATTGGCGGCAACCCGCTCGCCAGCGCGCAGATCTTCGATGGACTTGCCCGAGAGTTGTCCGTAGCTGGCGAACTTGCGCACGGCATAATTCACGTCGCCGTCGTCGGCCTGATAGGCGTAACCGTTGCGTTGCAGCGTGCCGATCATGTCGACCATCTGTGGAATGAAGTCGGTGGCACGCGGCTCGTGATCGGGACGCTGCACACCAAGCGCATCGGCATCTTCGTGCATGGCGGCAATGAAGCGCGTCGTCAATTCGCGCATCGTTTCACCGTTCTCGACAGCACGCTTGATGATCTTGTCGTCGATATCGGTAATGTTGCGCACGTAGGTCACGCGGTAGCCGAGCGTTCGCAGCCAACGTTGCACCATATCGAACACCACCATGACGCGCGCATGGCCGATGTGACAGTAGTCGTACACCGTCATCCCGCAAACATACATGCGGACTTCGCCGGGAACGAGAGATACGAACGGCTGTTTGTCTCGCGCGAGCGAGTTGTAGACACGCAGTGAATCCATAGATAAGCGCTTGACCGGGCGGCACCAGCGCCGGGCGCTGCGACGATGTCTCCGGCGCCATCACACACGACGTGACGGGGGCGACATCGCGAGGCGGGCTGCGCGCCGTGCGGTAGAAAAAACGAACCTGCGAACCGTATCCACCGCCATAACAATAAATGGCGCGGGCCGGGCGCAGGTGTTTTGTTAGAATGCGGCCGAGTATAGCATCTCTTGCGCACCTCTCAGGTATCCCAAGCACCCACTATGACGCAACGAAGCCGGTCACTTTTGTCTCCCGCAACGCGCCTGCTCCGCGCACACCGCCCGGTCGCCGCTGCCGCTCGCAGCGCCCGCGCGCTGGCGCTTGCCGGCGTTACCCTCGGCCTCGCGGGCACGTTGTTCTCGCTCCCCGCCGGGGCACAGGCCATCATCGATCCGCCGCCGCCCGCACCGCTGCAAACACCGCAGCAGGCCAGCGAGTCGGCCATCGACAAACTGGTCGCCGCAGGCAAGTTCAACGACGCGCTCGCGAAAGCCGACGAACACCTCAAGCAATATCCGCGCGACGCGCAGGTGCGCTTCACACGCGGGCGCGTGCTCATGGAAATGGGCCGCAACGCCGAAGCCATCGACGCCTTCACCGCGCTCACGCAAGACTTCCCGGAACTGCCCGAGCCGTTCAACAACCTCGCGGCGCTCTACGCGCAGGTCGGTGAGTACGACAAGGCACGCGCGGCCCTCGAGAGCGCGATTCGCAACAACCCGAGTTTCGCCGTGGCGTATGCGAATCTCGGCGACATCTACGCCAAGCTCGCGCAGCAGGCGTATCAGAAATCGCTCAAGCTCGCACCGACCGCGCGCGTGTCGAACCGCGAAAAAATCCTGTCCAACATGCTCGCCCCGCAGCGCGCCGCGCCCGTGAGCCAGACCCCGTCAGCGCCCAAGTCTGGCGACGACGCCGCGCTCAAGAGCGTCGGCAAGTCGGGCAACTAAACCCCGCCCCCGTCGTCCCAAGAATCGATCCCTCATTGCCTACGGAGACATGCATGAATTTTCCGAATCGCCTGCGTCGCGCGCTGCTCGGCGGCGCACTCGCTGCGGCCGCCCTGTCGGGGACGAGCCTGAGTGCGTTCGCGCAGGACGTCCAGCCGCAAGTGTTGTTCAAAACGTCGGCCGGCAACTTCGTCGTCGAACTCAACCCGAAGGCCGCGCCGAAAACGGTCGAGAACTTCCTTCAGTACGTCAACAGCGGTTTCTATAACGGCACGATCTTCCATCGCGTGATTGGCAACTTCATGATCCAGGGCGGCGGTTTCACGCCGGAGATGAATGAAAAGCCCACTCGCGCGCCGATCCCCATCGAATCGCAGAACGGCCTGAAGAACGTGACCGGCGCCATCGCGATGGCCCGGACGTCGAACCCGAACTCCGCGACCGCGCAATTCTTCATCAATGTGAAGGATAATGCGTCACTGGACTACCCCAACCCGGACGGCTACGGCTACGCGGTCTTCGGCAAGGTGGTATCCGGCATGGATACCGTCGAGAAAATCAAGGGCGTTGCCACGACCCGCAAGGGCATGTACCAAGACGTGCCGGCCACGCCCGTCGTGATCGAATCGGCCAGCGTCGTCAAGCGCTGACATTCTCCGGCCCAACGGGACCATTTCATCTGAAGGAAAGCATCATGGTTGAACTGCACACGAATCACGGCGTCATTCGCATCGAACTCGACGCCGACAAGGCGCCGAAGTCGGTCGAGAACTTCCTGAACTACGTCAAGAACGGCTTCTATGACAACACGGTGTTCCACCGCGTGATCAATGGCTTCATGATCCAGGGCGGCGGCTTCGAGCCGGGCATGAAGCAAAAGCCCACCGAGGCGCCGATCGAGAACGAAGCCAACAACGGCCTGAAGAATGTCAAGTACACGCTGGCCATGGCCCGCACGAACGATCCGCATTCGGCCACGGCGCAGTTCTTCATCAACGTCAGCGATAACGACTTTCTGAACCACAGCGCACCGACGCCGCAAGGCTGGGGCTACGCCGTGTTCGGCAAGGTCGTCGAAGGCCAGGACATCGTCGATCAGATCAAGGGCGTGAAGACCGGCTCGAAGGGCTTCCACCAGGACGTGCCGGTGGACGACGTCGTCATCGAGAAGGCCGTGATCGTCGCGTAAGCGCGTCCACCGCCAACGCAGCCTCTCGATGCCAGCATCGACTGCGCGGTGCTCGCCATGCCCTGTGACACCACGGGGCGACGGGCCCGCGCTTTTCATTTCCGATCTTCACCTCTCGCCGGCGCTGCCGCGCACGGTGCAAGTCTTCGAGGACTTCCTGCGCGGCCCCGCGCGTGAAGCGTCCGTCCTGTTCATTCTCGGCGACCTGTTCGAATACTGGATCGGCGACGACATGCTCGACGTCGCCACGCTGACCGACACCCGCACCGAAGCCTCCACGCGCCCCCCCGAACCCCTCGGCGCGTTCGCACGTCGCATGACGGCCGCCATGGCGGAACTGTCCGCGAGCGGCGTGCCGATTGCCGTGATGCGCGGCAATCGGGACTTCCTCCTCGGCAAGCGCTTCGCACGCGCGGCCGGTGCGATCCTGCTCGACGATCCGTGCGTGTTCTCGTTTCTCGGGCAGGCGCTGGTACTCAGTCACGGCGATCAGTTGTGCACCGACGACGTGGGCTATCAGCGCTTTCGACGCGTCGCCCATTCGCCGCTCGGCAAGGCGCTCTTCCTGACGCTGCCGCTGCGCTTGCGCATGGCCATCGCGAATCGCATCCGGCGGCGCAGTGCCGCCAAGGGTGCGCATCGCATGGCCTACGCCGATGCCAACGCGCAAGCCATCGCCGCCCTGCTCGACGCCGCCGGTGAGCGCACGCTTGTGCATGGGCATACGCATCGTCCGGCACGCCATGCCGACGGCCGCCGCGTGCGCTGGGTGTTGCCCGACTGGGAGTTCGATGTGGCGACGCCGCGTGGCGGCTATCTGCAATGGGACAGCCACGGCTTACGGGCGATCGATCTTGCGGACTCCGCCCCCGGCAACCGCTAAGGCGTTGCCCCCCAAAGCAAGGCGGCCCGTGCGGATGACGGGCCGTTTTCGCAAGCACAAGCGCGACCTCGCGCCATGGCGCGTTACATGTCCTGGATTTCCTTGCCCAGCTTGCGCAGCTCCGCGGTATCGATCTTGCTCGCGCCCAACGCTTCGAGATGCGCGCCAAGCTGGTTGAGCGCCGCCACCATCACATCGATCTTGTGCGCCTGATCGGTCGCGTTCTCGATCAGTCCGTGAATGGCAAGCGAGACGGGATCGTCGGCGTTCGGCGTAATGCCATAAGTGGAGAATTCCGGCTTGCGCTCGTGGTCGTTCGGCTTGGCTTGCGTGTCCTCGCGAGGCGCGTCGGGGCGAATGATGCGCGCGGGATTGCCCACCGCCGTGCCGCCGGCGGGCACCGCCTTCACCACCACCGCGTTCGAGCCGATCTTCGCGCCCTCGCCCACGGTGAAACCGCCGAGCACTTTGGCGCCCGCGCCCACGATCACGCCGGGTGCCAGCGTCGGGTGGCGCTTCGCGCCGCGCGCAAGCGACGTGCCGCCGAGAGTGACGCCCTGGTAAATCGTGCAGTCATCGCCAATGACGGCCGTCTCGCCGATCACCACACCCATGCCGTGATCGATGAAGACGCGGCGGCCAAGCGTCGCCCCCGGGTGGATTTCGATGCCGGTGAGGAAGCGCGCATATTGCGACACGTAGCGGCCAAGCCATTTGAAGCCGGAGGTCCAGCATCCGTGGGCAACGCGATGCAGCATCACGGCATGCAGGCCCGGGTAGCACGTGAAAACTTCCCAGTTGCTGCGGGCAGCCGGGTCTTTCTGTCGAATGGCGGCGATATCTTCGCGAAGACGGGTGAACATGAGTCTGAATTCGATCCTGTGGTGGGTGTCCGGCCGTTCTGGCGCGGATCATCGCGGCGTTACCGGGGCCCGCGCCCTTCGTGAAGGTCGCGCACGGCGGGCACACTGGGTACGGTGGGTGCAAAAAGCGCGGCGAGCGGTGGCGGGTCACCGCCGGTGCTTGCGCTCCAGAATGTGCTTCGCGATGCCGCGCAGGATGTTCACCTCCTCACGCTCCAGATGGCTCTTTGCGAAAAGTCTGCGCAGGCGCGTCATGAGCTTCTTCGGATTCTCGGGGTCGAGAAAATCGAGTTCGACGAGCGCACGCTCCAGATGCACGAGCATGCCTTCGACGTCATCGCGTGTCGCCAGCGACGCATGCGCGGTGGCATCGAGTTCCGAGGGCAACACGGCCACCGTCGCGGCATGCGATCCTTCGCCGCGCTCGCGCGCCAGACAGCCCATGCGCACTTCGTAAGCGATGAGTTGCACCGCCTGCGAGAGATTGAGCGAGCTGTACACCGGGTTGGCGGGGATATGGACAAGCGCATTGCAGCGCTCGACATCGTCATTCGACAAACCCGTGCGCTCACTACCGAACACGAACGCCACCGCCTCGCCCTGCCCCGCGTGCTGCACTGCGATTGCGGCGCTCTCGCGCGGCTCGGCATTGGGCGGCCCGTATTCACGCGAACGCGCCGACAAGGCGACGGCCCAGCTCACGCCCTGCAAGGCCGAATCGAGATCGGGCACGACCCACGCATTTGCCAGCACGTCGTCGGCGCCGCTCGCGAGCGCCACGGCTTCCGGATCGCGCAGCACGTCGGCCCCCGCGCGCGGTGCGGCCAGGACCAACCGGCCAAACCCCATCGTCTTGATTGCACGGGCGGCCGACCCGACGTTGCCGGGATGGCTCGTCTCGTTGAGCACGAAACGCACTTGATCGAACAACGACGACGCGGGATGGGCAACAGCAGACTGTGACATGAGGCAGTGATGAGGAGTGGAAACAGAGGCATGCGAAAACACGACGCGCCGTCACCGGGATCGGAACCGGTCCACGCTTGTCGTTCGGCTCGGCCGGCCGTTCAACGGCAAACGTTGCTATTTTGCCCTGAATCGCGAACGCTGCGGGCGGTCATGATGGCCCCGATCGCCGGACCTCGCCGGTACTGCCATGAAACCGCCGAACCCCGAAAAAGGGTCAGAAGCGGGCGCGAAACCCGAAGACGTCTCAGCGCAAGCGCCGCGTTTTTGCTAAAATGCGCGTTTTCGTCCTTGCAAACGAGCCGCCACCCGGTGCGCGGCGCTTGCGGGGCATCGCTCTTGCTCAATTTGTTCGCTTTGTCTGCCATGCCTGACGGCCGGCCCAGAGGGGGTCGCGCGTACCGACGGCAATGGCCTTAACAGGAATCTGTCATGCAGCATCCCATGCTCAATATCGCGGTGAAGGCCGCGCGCCGCGCCGGCAACATCATCAGCCGCGCCTCTCTCGACATCGACACTGTCAAGGTCACCAAAAAGCAGCACAACGACTTCGTGACGGAAGTGGACAAAGCGGCTGAGCAAGCGATCATCGAAACCCTTCTGCAAGCCTATCCGGACCACGCCATCCTCGCCGAAGAATCGGGTGAGGAACATGGCAAGTCGGGTTCCGAATACCAGTGGATCATCGATCCGCTCGACGGCACCACCAACTTCATTCACGGCCTGCAATACTACTGCACGTCGGTCGCGCTCGCCCACAAGGGTATCGTCTCGCAAGCCGTGATCTACGATCCGACCCGCAACGAACTGTTTACCGCATCGCGTGGCCGTGGCGCCTTTCTCGACGGCAAGCGCATTCGCGTGTCGCGCCGCGATCGTCTGGCCGATGGCCTGATCGGCACCGGCTTCCCGTTCCGCGACCTGCAAGGCGTTGAGAACTATCTGAAGATGTTCGGCACGATGACCGAGCATTGCGCGGGCATCCGCCGTCCGGGCGCGGCGGCACTCGATCTGGCCAACGTCGCGGCCGGCCGCATGGACGGCTTCTTCGAGCAGGGCCTGAACGCGTGGGACATGGCGGCCGGCAGCCTGCTGATTACCGAAGCTGGCGGTCTGGTCGGCAACTACACCGGCGAATCGGACTTCCTGTTCGAAGGCGAAGTCCTCGCGGGCAACCCGAAGATCTACGCGCAGATGGTCAAGCTGCTCGAAGGCTATTCGCGCGCCAAGCGTCCGGTGTCGCCGGCCAGGGCCAGCGCCGCCAGCGCGGTTGCCTCGGAAGGCAACCTGCCGTCGTAAGGCGTGCGCAGGGGCGCTGGATGTGATGGCGCCCCCCTCGCAAAAAACCCCGGCGATGCTCGCGCATCCCGGGGTTTTGTGTTTCCGGCGCCGCCGCTGGCGGCCCGGAAAGCGCTCGCACGCTGTGCTCCTCAGGCGCCCAGACGCGCCAGCACCGTATCGCGGCCAAGCAGTTCGAGCACCGCGTCGATGGCCGGCGTGTGCGTCGTGCCAACCACGAGCAGACGCACCGGCATCGCGAGCTGCGGCATCTTCATGCCATGCTGGGCGAGCGTGGCCTTGAATGCCGGCGAGATGGCCGCCTTCGTCCACTCGGGCAACGCCGCCAGCGCCACGCCAAGATCCTTCACGGCCGCGCGCGCGGTATCCGTCATGTGCTGGGCCAGATCGTCGTTCGACGGTGCCGGCTTGCGATAGAACATTTCGGCGCTCGCCGCGATGTCCTTGATCGTGTTCGCCCGGTCCTTGAACAGCCCGACCACACCTGCGAGCGACGGACCGCCTTCGATCGACACGCCCGCCTTCTGCAGGAACGGCTCGGTCAGCCCGGCCAGGCGCTCGTTATCCGCCTGCTTGAGGTACTGGTTGTTCATCCACAGCAGCTTTTCGGGATTGTGCTGTGCGGGCGACTTGCCCAGATGATCGAGGTCGAACCACGTCACGAACTGCTCGCGCGAGAACACTTCGGCATCGCCGTGCGCCCAGCCCAGCCGTGCCAGATAGTTCACCACCGCCTCGGGCAGGAACCCTTCCTCGCGATACTGGACCACGCTCATGGCGCCGTTGCGCTTGGACATCTTTTCGCCCTGGTCGTTAAGCACCGTGGGCAGATGGGCGTAGATCGGCGGCTGCTTGCCGAGTGCTTCGAAGATGTTGATCTGACGCGGCGTGTTGTTCACATGGTCGTCGCCACGAATCACGTGCGTAATGTCCATGTCGATGTCATCGACAACCACACAGAAGTTGTAGGTCGGCGTGCCGTCCGGACGCGCGATCACAAGGTCGTCGAGCTCGTCGTTCGAGATTTCGATGCGGCCCTTGACGGCGTCTTCCCACACCACGCTGCCGGCGAGCGGGTTCTTGAAGCGCAACACCGGCTGCACACCGGCCGGCGGCTCGGGCAGCACCTTGCCCGGCTCCGGACGCCAGCGACCGTCGTAACGTGGCTTCTCACCGCGCTCGCGCTGCTGCTCGCGCAGCTCGTCGAGGGCTTCCATGCTCATGTAGCACGGATAGACGTGACCGGCGGCCTTCAGTTGCTCGAGCACTTCGCGATAGCGGTCCATGCGCTGCATCTGGTAGAACGGACCTTCGTCGTAATCGAGGCCGAGCCATTCCATGCCTTCGAGAATGACCTGCACGGCTTCCGGGGTCGAACGCTCGAGATCGGTGTCTTCAATGCGCAACACGAACGCGCCGTGATTGTGACGCGCGAAGGCCCACGGATAAAGAGCGGAACGGATGTTGCCCAGATGGATGAAACCGGTCGGGCTAGGCGCAAAGCGGGTGCGGACAGTGGTCATGATTTGGCGTGGGTGCATCGCGTCGGCGACAAACAAAAACGCCCGCGGCGGAGGGTCTCGCGCAGGCGGGTCGCCAACATTCGGAAGCTGGCATTATATCAGCCACGTGCGCGCACTCACCGAGAACGTGAGGTCGCCCCCCCTTGTGCGCCTTACTTCGTCGATCGGTGATAACGTCGGATACTTCGCCATTCGATCACGGTCGTATTCTTCTTCTCCTGCCATGTCCATCCCGATCCTCGCGCTCCGCGAATACTGCCCGACCGATCGCACCGACACGCATGACTTTCATCAGGTCGTGATCGGACTGTCCGGGCGCATGTCGATGTCGCTGGACGGCAATGCAACGCAATACGGGCGTGTGGGCACGCGCAACGGCGTGGTGATTCCAGCCGGCGTGCGGCATGAGTACCGGGGCGACGGCCCCAACCGACAAGTCGTGCTGGATGTGCCGTCGCGTCTGGCGACGGCGACAGGCTCGCAGCGCGCGTTTGCGCACGAGGCTTTTTTCACGCTCGACGCGAACCTGCTGGCAATGGCCCGGCGCGTGAGCGCGCGCATGGACGGCGAGTGTCCCCTGAGCGCGAACGACCCTGTCGTGCGTGCTTGGCTGGGCGCCCTCACGGCGCGGCTGGCGTCGTCCCGCCCCGCACAGCGCCCCGTTCGGCTGGACCTGGCGTGCATCGACGCCCGACTGCGCACTGCGCTGGCAACGCCACCAGGTACGGGAACGCTGGCACGGGAAGCCGGCATGAGCGTGCGTCATTTTCACGATGCCTTTGTCGCGATCACCGGCGAGACGCCTCACCAGCATCTGATGCGCCTGCGGCTCGCACGTGCGGCCACATTGCTGAGCACCGGCGACGCAACGCTCGCCGACATCGCCCTGGAGGTCGGCTTCAACGACCAAAGCGCCCTGTCCCACGCGTTTCGCCAGCACTACGGCCAGCCCCCCGCCGCGTGGCGGCGCCAGCGCCTCGCCCGCGGCGCTTCAGGCTAAGTCGATCGCTCGGCTGCAGGCACATTGGTCGGAATGCGCCGAATAACGAATAGAATTCGCCCAAAAATATTCGCATTCACGACACCAATCTCCCAATTTCTGGTCGAATTGCGGCGCTGACCGGTGCCAGGCGCCCCGCCGCATGCCAACCGGGACTGGCCCGGCGCCGGTCAAGCGGCCATCGACAGGCACGCAACGACGTGCGCGACGCATTGGGAGACACGCACCTTGAAACCACTTCTCTACCGCCTGCTCATCGGACTGGCCGGCCTGGCCCTGTTCTGGGCGTTCGGCATGCTCAGCGCCAAAGAGTACGGCAAGAGCGCGGCGCTCATGGCATCCGCCCTACCCGGGCTCACGGGCTTGTGCCTGATGCTGCGCACGCGCCCGGCATGGCTGAGCGCGACGACGCTGGGCATCGTTGCCGTCTTCTTTCTCGACGCAGCCACCAAAGGGTTTCTGCGCGACTACTTCGGTCTGCGCCCGAACCATCTGCTGGTCCTGCAAGCGGTGTTCAACACGAACCCTTCGGAAGCCAGCGAGTTCTTCCGCCACCACTGGCGCGATCTCGCCGAGGCAAGCGGGGTCTTCGCAGTGCTAATGTCGGTGGTGGTCATGCTCGAGCGCCGCCTGTCGCGGGCGGAGGCCGCGAACGCTCCGCCGCCAATGCGGCGCCGCAGCCAAATCGCCGTGACCAGCCTGCTCCTGGGCTTTTTCGCGCTGCATCTGAATCCGACGATGGCCAAGGAAAACCCGCTGCTCTACTGGCCGATCCGCTATCTCGACTACCAGCGACAACTCGCGCATGCCGACACGCTTCAACGCGAACTCGACCGCAACATGGCCCAGCGCAACGACTGGCGCGTGCAGTATCGGGGGCCCGCGCGCAAGACCGTTGTGTGGGTGATCGGCGAGAGCCTGAACCGCAACAACATGTCGCTCTACGGCTATGCGCGCAACACCACGCCGATGCTCGACGCATTGCGGTGCGAACTCACCGTCTTCCGTGACGTGGTGTCGTCCGAGCCCGCGACCATGGCCTCCCTCATCAAGATGCTCACTCCCGCAAGCCTCGCCGATCCCGACGCCTGGACGCATCAGCCCGATCTCGTCATGCTCGCCAAGGAAGCGGGATATCGCACCTACTGGATCTCGAATCAGGCGCCCAACGACGGCTGGCTGGGACTCGTCGCCAATCGCGCCGACGAGCGGGTCTTCATCAACAAGGGCTTGGGGCGCGGCGAGAACAATTACGACGGCAACCTGTTGCCGGAGGTCGAAGCCGCACTCGCGAGCGACGCCCCCCGCAAGCTTATCGTCGTGCATCTGCTCGGCGCGCATCCGACCTACGATATGCGTTACCCGGAGGCCTTTGCACGCTTCGACAACACGGACGATGCCGTCGTGCGCCAACTCGCGACGCAAGGTCGGTCGCTCTGGGTGCGTCGCTTGCGCAACGAATATGACAACGCCATCGCCTACAACGATTACGTGGTCGCCAGTCTGATCCGCAAGACTATGGCGGCCACGGCGACGTCCGACGCCAGCCTGCTGTTCAGCTCAGACCACGCCCAGGAGGTTGGTCACACCCGCAATCACACCGGACAGTCTGTCGCCGATGCCTCCGGCTACGAGATCCCGATGCTCGTCTGGACGCGAGGCAGGATCGATGCGAAGCGGCGCGCAACGCTGGAATCCCGGCCCTATCAAACCGATCAGCTCGACCACACCATGCTCGGCCTGCTCGACATCGACACGACTTACTACAATGCGTCGCACGACGTGATGAGCGACGCGTTTGCCCCGGCAGCGCGCAGCATCAACGCACGCCCGTATCGAGCATCCATGGATATGGCGTCGGCCGACGGGGCAACAAAAAAGCCGATGCGATAGCTCGCATCGGCTTGCGACCCGACCGTTATCTGCTGACTTGTCGCAGATAACCCGGGCCAGCCCGCGTCAGGCCTCCAGCCGCGACACGAACTTCGGCTGCAGGTACGCTTCGAGCGCTTCCGGGCCGCCTTCCGAACCGTAGCCGCTGTCCTTCACACCGCCGAACGGCACTTCCGGCAGGGCCAGCCCCGAATGGTTGATCGTCAGCATACCGGTCTCGACGCGCGCCGACAGGCGATGCGCCGTGCCCTGCGACGTCGTGTACGCATATGCTGCCAGGCCGTACGGCAGACGGTTCGCCTCGGCAATGGCTTCCTCTTCCGTATCGAACGGATTGACGATCGCGACGGGGCCGAACGGCTCTTCGTGCATGATCTTCGCGCTCAACGGCACGTTGCACAGCACCGTCGGCGCGTAGAAGTGACCGCCTTCAGCCGCACGCTTACCGCCGGTTTTGAGCTGAGCGCCTTGGGCCACCGCATCGTCGACGATCGCGCTGATCGCCTCGAAACGCTTGCCATTGACCAGCGGCCCCATCGTCGTTTCCGGATCCAGCCCGTTACCCACGCGCACCGCTTCGGCGGCCTTCACGAAGGCGTCGACGAACTGATCGTACACGCCGCGCTGCACGAGGAAACGAGTCGGTGCGATACACACCTGACCGGCGTTGCGGAACTTGCCGGCAGCAAGATTCCGCACGGCGGCAGCGATATCGGCATCGTTGAAAATCAGCACCGGCGCATGCCCGCCGAGTTCCATCGTCACACGCTTCATGTGCAGACCGGCCATCGCCGCCAGTTGCTTGCCCACCGGCGTGGAACCCGTGAACGACACTTTGCGGATCGTCGGATGCGGGATCAAATACGACGAAATTTCGGCAGGCACGCCATACACCAGGTTCAGAACACCGTCGGGCAGTCCGGCGTCGGCGAAGGCGCGAATCAGCCCGGCCGGCGAGGCGGGCGTTTCTTCCGGTGCCTTGACGATCACCGAGCAACCGGCGGCCAGCGCAGCCGAGACCTTGCGCACCACCTGATTGACCGGGAAGTTCCACGGCGTGAATGCCGCCACCGGACCGACCGGCGTCGGGATCACCATCTGGTAGACATTCGGCACACGGGCCGGCACCAGACGGCCGTAGGCGCGCTTGCCCTCTTCCGCGAAGAATTCGATGATGTCGGCCGCCGAGAGCAGTTCGCCCTTGGCTTCGCCGATCGGCTTGCCCTGCTCCATCGTCATCTGACGTGCGATGTCGCCGACGCGCTCGCGCAGCAGACCGGCGGCCTTGCGCATGAGCTTGGCGCGCTCGAACGGTGCGATTTCGCGCCACTTGGCAAAGCCCGCTTCCGCCGCCGCGAGGGCGGCGTCGAGATCCGGCTGGGTCGCTCGCGCGACAGTTCCGATGGTTTCGCCAGTGGCCGGGTTTTCGATCGGCAGCGTGAGACCTTCCGCGCCTCCCTTCCACTGCCCGTTAATGAAAAGCTCTACGTTGTGCGACATGCTGAAGTCTCCGGTTGGCAACACGCCCAACAGCATAACGCAGGCGGCGGATTCCTGTTGCCCTGCCAGCGCGCTCAGGCCGGTGCGTTTCCCGGCGCCCCCGGAGACATCTCATCACATGAAACAAAAGGGCCGACAGTGCTGGCAACGTTCCACGTTGCCGCACTGCCGGCCCTCAGGGGGAATGATCGTCCCCCCGCGTCGTCTTGCGCGACGTCGAGACGTCCCAAGCCTCGTCAGCCCGCCAGAATTTCCTTCAACGCGTCCGTGAACGCAACGCACTCCGCTTCCGTGCCGACCGTGATGCGAAGGAACTGCGCCACGCGCGCCTGCTTGAAGTGGCGCACGATGATCGAGCGCTCCCGCAGCGCCGACGCCAGTTGGGCTGCGTCGTGCAACGGGTGACGCGCGAACACGAAGTTCGCCGTCGACGGCAGCACCTCGAAACCCAGCGCCGACAAGCGCGTCACGAGGGCCTCACGGCTTGCGATTACCGCCCGACGCGTTGCGTCGAAATATGCCTCGTCTTCAAGGGCGGCCACGCCGGCTGCCTGCGCGAGACGGTCGAGCGGGTACGAGTTGAAGCTGTTCTTGACGCGCTCGAGCGCTTCGATCAGATCCGGATGCCCGATGGCGAAGCCCAGACGCAGCCCCGCCAGCGAGCGCGACTTCGAGAGGGTCTGAACCACGAGCAGGTTCGGATACTTCGCGATCAATTTCGCTGCGCTCTCGCCGCCGAAGTCAATGTAGGCCTCGTCGATGATGACCACCGAATCCGGATTTCCCGCCAGCAAACGCTCGATCTCGCCACCGGCCAGCAGGCGACCTGTCGGCGCGTTCGGATTCGGGAAGATGATGCCACCGTTGGGCCTGAGGTAGTCGTCGACGCGAATCTCGAACGTGTCCGTCAGCGGCACGTTCTCGAACGCCACGCCGTACAGCCCGCAGTACACCGGGTAGAAGCTGTAGGTGATGTCCGGAAACAGAATCGGCTTGTCGTGCTTCAACAATCCCTGAAACACGTTCGCCAGCACTTCGTCGGACCCATTGCCCACATGCACGTTGGCCACTTCCAGACCGAACCGCGTGGCGATGGCCTGCTTGAAGCGGCGGGCGTCGGGGTCCGGGTACCGCTTGAGCGCGTCCGCATCGCCGCCGAGCGCCTCGAGAATCGCGGCGAGCACGCGCGGCGACGGACCGTACGGGTTCTCATTGGTATTGAGTTTGATGAGACGCTGCATCTGCGGCTGCTCACCGGGCACATAGGGCGTCAGATCGGCAACGCCCGCGCTCCAGAATCGACTCATGACGGCCACTCCGCTCAGCTCACGAAACCGCGAGCCAAATCGGCCCGAATGTCGGCCGGCGACTCCAGACCGACCGCCAGGCGGATCAGGCCTTCGGTGATGCCCGCCGCGGCGCGCGCTTGCGGCGTGATGCGACCGTGCGTCGTGCTCGCGGGATGCGTAATCGTCGTTCGCGTATCGCCGAGGTTGCCGGTGATCGAGCACACCCGCGTGTTGTCGATCACGCGCCAAGCGTTCTCACGCTGCTCGGCCGGGGTTGCCCCCTTGAGTTCGAACGCGACGATCGCGCCGCCTGCCTTCTGCTGGCGCTGCGCGAGTTCGTATTGCGGGTGTGACGGCAGTCCCGGGTAATACACACGGGCGACCTGCGGCTGCTGCTCCAGCCACTGCGCGATCGCCAGCGCGTTCTCCGATTGCTTCTCGACACGCAGCGACAGCGTCTCCAAGCCCTTGAGCAACACCCAGGCGTTGAACGCGGACAGCGTCGGACCGGCGCTGCGCACGTACGTAAACACCTTGCCCATGATGAATTCCTTCGTGCCGACAATCGCCCCGCCCAGCACGCGGCCCTGACCGTCGAGGAACTTTGTCGCGGAATGCACGACGACGTCTGCGCCGTACTCGATGGGCCGTTGCAACGCCGGCGTACAGAAGCAATTGTCGACGACGAACAAGGCACCCGCTTCCTTCGCAATCTGGCCGATGGCGGTAATGTCGGCAATATCGGTGAGCGGGTTGGACGGCGTCTCGAGGAAGAACATCTTCGTGTTCGGACGGATCGCGGCACGCCAGGCGTCGAGATCGGTCGGGTCGACGAACGTCGTCTCGACACCGAAGCGATTGAAGATCGTGGAGAAGACGTTGAGCGTGGAGCCGAAGATGCTTTGCGAACTGACGAGGTGGTCGCCGCCCGAGAGCGCCGACATCACGACCGAGACGATGGCACTCATGCCCGACGCGGTCGCCATGCACGCCTCACCGCCTTCGAGCGCGGCCAGACGGTCCTGAAACATCGACACGGTCGGATTGGTAAAGCGCGAGTAGGTGAAGCCCTCCTCCGAATGCGCGAAGCGTTCGGCGGCCTCGGCCGCGCTCTTGAATACAAAGCTCGAGGTCAGGTAAAGCGCCTCGGAATGCTCACCAAATTCGGAGCGCTGCGTGCCAGCGCGCACCGCCAGGGTATCGAAGTCGAAGGAGTCCATCGTGTGTCTCGTCATTAGGTTGGCCCGCCCGCCGGCCGAAAAAAGAAAAGCCCGTTTCGCTGTTCAGCAAAACGGGCTCGAAATCCATCTGTCTAGGCCTCGCTTTAGCTGTTTCGGGGAAGTTCCCCCACGTCCGCAAGCTGAATTCAAATCGACGTGAAAACGAGTGTAGCACGTTGCCGACGGGGAGGGAAAATCCCCGCCGCCCGCTGCGCCAGGGTCGGCTCAGAGGCCGAGCTGCGCCCCGCGCGGCTCGTTGTCGTCGCCGTCACCGGACTCCACCACCGGGGCCTTCGGCGCCTTGCGCTGCTGCTCCAGACGCGTCAGATACTCCGGCGTGACGTCACCGGTGATGTAGTTGCCGTCGAAGCACGAGGCGTCGAAGTCGGCCAGCGCCGGGTTGATGTCACGCACGGCCGCCTTCATGTCTTCGACGTCCTGATAGATCAGGGCGTCGGCGCCGATGATGCGCGCCACTTCCTGATCGCTGCGGTCATGTGCCACCAGCTCGCTACGCGTGGGCATGTCGATGCCGTACACGTTCGGGAACTTCACGGGCGGCGCGGCCGACGCGAAGATCACCTTGCGCGCGCCGGCGTCACGTGCCATCTGCACGATTTCCTGACTGGTCGTGCCGCGCACGATCGAATCGTCGACGATCAGCACGTTCTTGTCCTTGAACTCGACCCGCATGGCGTTGAGCTTCTGGCGCACCGACTTCTTGCGCATCGCCTGACCGGGCATGATGAAGGTACGGCCGACGTAGCGGTTCTTGAAGAAGCCTTCGCGATAATTCAGGCCCAGTCGCTTGGCGACCTGCATCGCGGCCGGACGACTGGAGTCCGGAATCGGCATGACGACGTCGATGTCCTGATAGTCGATCTCGCGCCGGATCTTCTCGGCGAGGTAGTCGCCCATGCGCAGGCGCGCATCGTAGACCGGCACGCCGTCGAGCACGGAATCCGGACGCGCCAGATACACGAGTTCGAAAATGCACGGATGCAACGAGGCGGCGACGGCGCACAACTGCGACGTCAGCTCACCGTCGTTGCTGATGAAGACCGCCTCGCCCGGCTTGACGTCGCGATCGAACACGAAGCCCATGCCCTCAAGCGCCACGGACTCCGACGCCACCATCCACTCCGTGCCGTTCGGGCCATCGAAGCGTCCGATGCAAAGGGGCCGAATGCCGTGCGGGTCGCGGAAGGCGAGCAGACCGAAACCGGAGATGATGGACACGATGGCGTACGAGCCGCGCAAACGACCATGCACCTTGCCCACCGCCTCGAACAGCGACCCGACGCTCAGGCCGCTGCGCGAGCTTTCCTGCAGCTCGTGCGCGAGCACGTTGAGCAGCACTTCGGAATCGGACGTGGTGTTGATGTGGCGGCGGTCGACACGGAACATCTCGTCCTTGAGCTGTTCCCAGTTCGTCAGGTTGCCGTTGTGGGCAAGCACGATGCCGTAGGGTGCATTCACGTAGAACGGCTGGGCTTGTGCGGCGCTCGACGAGCCGGCCGTCGGGTAGCGCACCTGGCCAATACCGACGTTGCCCGGCAAGTCGCGCATGTTGCGCGTGCGGAACACGTCGCGCACCATGCCGTTGCCCTTGTGCATGTAGAAGGACTGGCCATCCGTCGTCGCGATACCGGCGGCATCCTGGCCGCGGTGCTGCAGCAGCAGCAAACTATCGTAGATGAACTGGTTGACCGGGGATTTGGAAACTACACCGACGATGCCACACATGGCATGAATCCTTCAAAAAACATCGAAATCTGCAACTAACGGACCGTATTATCCGTCATTCGGAAACCTTGTGCAGGCCGGTCGACGGCGTGGCCGATCCGCCCGCCCCGCCTGCCCCGCCGCTGCGCATGCCCCACCCCTGCGATTGACCGAGCGCGCCTTGGCCGCTCAGGCCATCGCCCGTCAGCCCCGTGCCGAGGCTACCGCCGCTACCGCCGCGAAGGGCGCCACCGCCCATTGGGGCGGACGTCCCCGAGGTCTCCGCAGCGCCGGAAGTCCCCTCGGCGCGCTCACCGTCCGAATGGCGCGGCGAACCATGCCCGCCCTGCCCGCCCGTATCCGGCGTGCCACGATACGGCGCCAACTGCGGCAACGGAATCGGCGTTCCCAGCGGATTGACGCTCGGCACCGCCGCCTCGGGATTGTGCAGATAGTGCTGCACCGGTTCGGGCAGATACGGCATGAGCCGCGACAACCCCGCCTCGACCCACGGACGCACCAGCGACTGCTGCCACACCGGTTGTTGCGGCAATGACGTTAACTTGGCGGCGACCATCAACAACATCAAGAGCAACATGCCGCGCACGATGCCGAACATCATGCCCAATCCGCGATCGGCAGGACGCAACCCGATCAGATCGGTCATGCGCCCGACGAGCGCGCTGACGATACCGGCGCCAAAAACCACCGCGACCAGCACCAGCAGGAAGCCAAGGGCGCCTTGCGTCATCTCGCCGCCGGGCAGATCGGCGGGCAACCAATGCGCTAGCGCCGGGCCGAAGGCGCGCGCCACGAAGAACGCCACGACCCAGCCCACCAGATTGAACAACTCGCGCACCAGACCGCGCAACATGCCCAGCAGCATCGAGCCGAGCAGGATGGCAATGGCCCCGTAATCCACCACGGTCAGCAGACCGCCATGCACCGGATCGCTCAACTCAGCCTGCCTCGGCGACCTGCGCCGTCAGTCCGGCGTCGCGAATCTTCTTGCCCGCCGCTTCCGCACTCGCGCGATCGGCGAACGGTCCTGCGCGCAGCAGGTAAAGTTCACGGCCCCCCACCTTGCTCTTCACCATGTAGCTCGGCACATTCACGAGCTTGAGCTTGACGAGCCAGGCCTGCGCCCGGTCTTGCGTCGAAAATGCGCCAATGCGCACCTGGTACTTGCCGCTCGATGCCGCCGGCTTCTGCGCACTGTCGTGGCTATCCGCCGATTTGGCGGGTTTGGCCGTCGTGTTGTTCTGGGCGAACTGTGCAATGGGATCGGCGACGTTGTTGTTCGGCTGCGCCTTGGCTTGCGCCTTGGCCGTGTCGTGCGACTCCGGCTTCACGGCCGGCTTCACGTCCGCGTGCTGCTCGGGTTTCTTGACTTCCGGCTTGCTCTCCGGCTTCGCTTGCGCCACCGCCGGTTCCGGCACTGTGCTCGGCGCGGGGGTCATCGCGGCGGCAGGCGGCACGGCCGTCGGTGCCGGGGCGGGCGTCGAGACCGCCGGCTTGGCGGCGTTCGCGCCGGCCAGTGCATTGCTGTCGAGCGCGACTTCGCCCTTGTCGAGCGACGCGTCGGTCGGCAGCGTGGCTGCCTTCGGCTTCACGCGCACGGGCGGCGAGTTGGTGTCCTTTCCGGGAATCTGGATCGCGATGTCGTCAGCCGACGGTTTCGGCTCGGGGGCCAGCACCATCGGCAGAATGATGACGGCGGCGAGCACCAGCGCCAATGCCCCCACCAGACGGCGGCGCGCGCGTTGCTTCTCGGGCAGCAGCGGATCGAGTTGCTCGTGCTCGCTGTATTCGCCCGCTCCCGCCGCACGGGCGCCGGTTCGGCCGCTCCGGCGGCTACCGCGCTTGGGGGGAACGGCTTCGGCGTCTTTCTTGCGGAAGGAAAACAATCCCATAGGCCCTTGGCTCTGGTCGTAACTCGCGTCGTTGGACGGATGATGATCGCGCATCGGGGGCGAACCGCGCATGACATTTCTCGTAAGCAATTGTCACGGCCAACGTCCCGTCATGCCTTAATGGCGCTGTAATTTGCGGTGCGACATGACGCCGGACACCGTAAAGAACGATCCAAAAACCACAATTCTATCATTCTCCCCGCACTGCTCGAGCGCGGCGGCATAGGCTTTCTCGGGAGAGTCAAAGGTCTCGACCGAATGATCGGCATCCGGCGCGAACCCCACCGCCCGCAGACTCGCTTCCAGCTTCTGTGGACTCGCGGCACGTTCGGTCGGCAGCGCGCACAGGCGCCAGTGATCCACTTTGTCGACGAGATGCCGCAGCACCCCCTCGATATCCTTGTCGGCCATCGCCCCGAACACGGCGTATGTGTAAGGAAAGTAGCCCATGCCGTCGAGATTGTGGCCAAGCGCGGCAGCGGCGTGCGGGTTGTGCGCCACATCGAGCACCACGGCCGGACGCCCGGGGAGCACCTGGAACCGCCCCGGCAACTCGACCGACGAGAGCCCCAGCCGAATGTCCTGCGCCGACACCGGGAGCGTGTCGCGCATCGATTCGAGCGCGGCCAGCGCCGCCGACGCGTTGAGCAACTGGTTCGCGCCCCGCAAGGCTGGATACGCAAGCGACGGGCGGCGCATCTGGCGTCCGCCATAGCTCCACTGCTGCTTGTCGCCCTGATAGTTGAAATCGCGACCGAACAGCCACAGGTCCGCGCCAATGCGCTCCGCCTCGGCCAGCAACGAGGCCGGCGGCACGGGATCGCCACAGATCGCCGGCTTTCCCGTGCGGAAGATGCCCGCCTTCTCGATGGCAATCGCCTCGCGGGTGTCGCCGAGATACTGGGCGTGATCGATGTCGATGCTGGTCACGACGGCACAATCGGGGTCGATGATGTTCACCGCATCGAGACGCCCGCCCAGGCCGACTTCCAGAATCGCGGCATCGAGCCCGGCGGTGGCGAACAAGTGCATGATCGCCAGCGTGGTGAACTCGAAATACGTGAGCGAGACCGGCGTTTCGAAGCTCGTGCGTGCGGCCTCGACCGCCTCGAAATGCTTCAGCAGCGTCGCGTCGTCGACGTTCTCGCCATTCAGGCGGGCGCGTTCGTTGAACGAGATCAGATGCGGCGACGTGTGACAGCCCACGCGATAACCCGCCGAGAGCAGAATGGCTTCGATGATCGCGCAGGTCGATCCCTTGCCGTTGGTACCGCCCACCGTGAAGACGGGGCACGGGAATTGCAGTCCGAGCGCCTCTTTCACGCGACCAATGCGCGTGAGGCCCATATCGATGCCCACAGGGTGAGCGGTTTCCAGATGGGCGAGCCAGGCGTCGAGAGTGGAGTAGGTCGGCATGGATGGTCGGGCAGAAAAACAAAAACGCGGACGTCACGTAACGTCCGCGCTTTCTATCCTGCTGAGTGATGCGTTCAAGCGCCGCATGAGCGGCACGGCGTGGCGTTGCGACATTCTACGCCGTTGCACCGCCCTTTGGGGCACCGCGGCAGTGCGCGCGACGCCATCGCGCCCGTGAATTTTCCGTGCTCAGGCGACGGCGTCCGCCGGCTGGCATTGCATCAGGGCGATCAGGCGAGCAATCTCCTCACGCATCTTGCGACGGTCGACGATCATGTCGATCGCGCCCTTCTGCAGCAGGAACTCCGAACGCTGGAAGCCTTCCGGCAGTTTTTCACGCACGGTCTGCTCGATCACACGCGGGCCGGCAAAGCCGATCAGCGCCTTGGGTTCGGCGATCACCACATCGCCGAGGAAGGCGAAGCTGGCCGACACACCACCCATCGTCGGATCGGTCAGTACGGAAATGAACGGCAGCTTGGCATTGGCCAGCTTGGTGAGCATGGCCGTGGTCTTGGCCATCTGCATGAGCGAGAGCAGGCTTTCCTGCATGCGCGCACCGCCCGAAGCGGTCACGCAGACGAACGGCACCCCCTGCTCCAGCGCGTTCTGCGCGCCACGCACGAAGCGCTCGCCGACCACCGACCCCATCGAGCCGCCCATGAAGGCGAACTCGAAGCAGGCGACCACGACCGGCAGCGTATGGATCGCGCCGCCCATGACCACCATTGCGTCGGTCTCGCCGGTGTCGTCCATCGCTTCCTTGATGCGGTCCGGGTACTTGCGGCTGTCCTTGAACTTCAGCGCGTCGACCGGCACGATCTCCTGGCCCAGTTCGTAACGGCCTTCCGGATCGAGCAGCGCGTCGAGACGTGCACGGGCACCGATACGCATGTGGTGATCGCACTTCGGGCAAACGTGCAGATTCGCTTCCACGTCGTTGCGATACAGCACCGCCTCACACGACGGGCACTTGATCCACAGCCCTTCCGGGATGCTCTTGTTGCGCTGCGTCGGATCGGTTTGCTTGATCTTCGGGGGCAGCAGCTTATCGAGCCAGCTCATAGTTTCTCCTTGGCAAACGCCCGCACCAGGCGGGGCGGGCGTTTCTGGCGACCGTGCAACACGGCCGTGTCAATTCAGCGTTTCACCGGGCGGTTCGACGAATCGACCCCGCGAACAAACGCCGCAAATCTACGCCGATTTGGCGCCCTCGTCGAGCGCCTGGCGAATACCGCCGATGAATTCAGCGAGCGATTTTACCGCGTTATGGCCTTCCAGATCACGCGGCGTGTTTTCCAGGCGCTGAACGATGGCGCTGCCGATGACCACGGCGTCGGCTACGCTCGCGATGGCGCGCGCCGTCGCGGCGTCGCGAATACCGAAGCCCACCCCCACGGGCAGGGGTGCAACGGCCTTGATTTCAGGAATCTTCGCGGCCACGCTTTCCAGATCCAGGCTCGCCGCCCCCGTCACGCCCTTGAGCGAGACGTAATAGAGATAACCGCTGGCCTGACGCGCCACAGCGGCAATCCGCGCTTCGGTCGAGGTCGGTGCGAGCAGGAAGATCGGATCGATGCCATGCGCACGCACGGCCCCGGCGTAGGTCTCGGCTTCCTCCGGCGGATAGTCGACGACCAGCACGCCGTCGACACCGGCCTTGGCGGCCCGCTCGGCGAAGGTGTCGAGACCCATCGCCTCGATCGGATTGGCATAGCCCATGAGCACGACCGGCGTGCGGTCGTTGGTCTGACGGAACACCGCCACGTAGCCGAGCACCTCCGCCAGGCTCACGCCGCGGGCCAGCGCACGCTCGGAGGCGCGTTGAATCACCGGGCCGTCGGCCATCGGGTCGGAGAACGGCACGCCGAGTTCGATGACGTCGGCGCCGTTGTCGGCCAGCGCATGCATCAGCTTCACCGTCCAGCCCGGTTCGGGATCGCCGGCGGTGATGAACGGGATGAGGCCCTTTTTACCCTGCGCTTGCAAGGCTTGGAACGTCGCTTGAATGCGGGACATGATCGGAAAGTCTCTGAAGTCTTTGGTGGGCGAGCGCGTGGTAATGCGCGTTCAGCTCGAAGCCGACGAAACGCCGGCCGTGCAACGCGCATGCCACGGCCGTCGTGCCGCTGCCCATGAACGGGTCGAGCACGAGACCGCCGGGCGGGCAACTGGCCAGCACCATGCGCTCGATGATATGCAGCGGTTTCTGCGTCGGATGATCGACGCGTTCGGGGTCTTGCCGGTGCAATCGCGAGATCGACCACAGATCCTTGGGGTTGTAACCCAGTTCCAGCCACTTGCTGCCCTCGAAGATACGGCGCGAGCGCGCCTTCTTCGTCGCGGCGTCGTACGGCACCCGCACCGCATCGAGGTCGAAGTAGTAATCCTTCGAGACCGCGAAAAAGCCGACGTTGTCGTGTACCGACGAGAACCGCCGGGTGCTGCCGCCCATGCTGGGCACGCGGCGATCCCAAATGATCTCGTTGATCATCAGCATGCGCCGCTTCAGGAACACGAACAGCTCGGGGGCGTACTGCCACGTACAGAACAGGTACAGCGAGCCGCGCGGCGCGAGCTTCGGTATCGCCGCTTCGAGCCAGCCATATGTCCAGTCGAGGAAATCCTCGCCGGAGCGCTTGTCGGAGTCGTTGCCGTAATCCTTGCCGAGCCCGTAAGGCGGGTCGGCCAGGATCAGATCGACGCTGCCGTCGTCCAGCTCGTGCAAGTGCTCCAGGAAGTCGGCATGACGCAAGGTGATGTCGCCCGGCGCCCAACGCGCACGCAGCTCGCCGGCCGCTTCCCTGGCCTCGAGACGCGCGGCGGCAGCTTCGGTGGCGTCCATGGGGCGCTCGGCCCCGAGGACGTCAAGTGGCGCCTTGCGATCAGTCAGATCGGTCATGCTGGTTCGGGTGTCCTTGATGGATCTTGGAATCTGAGGATTTTAGGATCTGCCATCGATGGCGTCTCGCGACGCCGCCGATCTCGCTTATGTCGCTTATGTCGCCTATGTCGCCTATGCCCCGCCCGACGCCGGCCTGGGCAGCGCCATCACGGTGTGCATGTCCTTGTCGCCGCGCCCCGAGAGATTGACCAGCACGATCTGATCGCTCGGCAGCGTCGGCGCCAGCTTGCACGCATAAGCCAGCGCGTGGCTCGACTCCAGCGCCGGAATGATGCCTTCGATCCGGCAGCAGTCATGAAACGCGCGCAGCGCCTCGGTATCGGTCACGCCCACGTACTCGGCACGCTTGATGTCATGCAGCCACGCGTGCTCCGGGCCCACCCCCGGGTAGTCCAGGCCTGCCGAGATCGAATGCGTTTCGGTGATTTGACCGTTGGCGTCCTGCAGCAGATAGGTGCGGTTGCCATGGAGCACGCCGGGCGTGCCACCGATGATCGACGCCGCATGACGGCCGGTCTCGATGCCGTCGCCCGCCGCTTCCACGCCCACCAGCTTGACGTCCGGCACATCGATATACGGGTAGAAAATACCCATGGCGTTCGAGCCGCCACCGACGCAGGCGAGCACATAATCCGGCTGACGGCCGGCCAGCTCGGGCATCTGCACCTTGCACTCCTCGCCGATCACACTCTGGAAATCGCGCACGAGCATCGGATACGGATGCGGCCCGGCCACGGTGCCGATGATGTAAAACGTGCTCTCGACGTTGGTCACCCAGTCGCGCATGGCTTCGTTGAGCGCGTCCTTGAGGGTCTTCGAGCCCGACTCCACCGGCACGACGGTCGCGCCCAACAGTTGCATGCGATAGACGTTGGCCGCCTGACGCTTGACGTCTTCCGAGCCCATGTAGACCACACACTCCATGCCGAAGCGCGCGGCAATGGTCGCCGTTGCCACGCCATGCTGACCGGCGCCGGTCTCCGCAATCACGCGGCGTTTGCCCATGCGACGCGCGAGCAGCGCCTGCCCGATCACGTTGTTCACCTTGTGCGCGCCGGTGTGATTCAGGTCTTCGCGCTTGAGGTACACCTGTGCGCCGCCCAGTTCCTGGCTCCAGCGCTTGGCGTGATAGATCGGCGACGGGCGCCCGACGTAGTGCTTCAGTTCGTAATGAAATTCTTCGAGGAAGGCCGGATCGTGCTGATACTTCGCATAGGCCTCGCGCAACTCGTCGAGCGCGTGAATCAGCGTCTCGGCCACAAAGACACCGCCGTACGGACCGAAATGGCCGCGGGCGTCAGGGAAATCGTACATGGTTGTCACTCTTCGCAGTACCGGCGCGCGGCTCAGGCGGGCGTTCCGGCGGGTTGCTCATTCGGCGTCGGCGGCACGCACTGCGTGCACGAACGCCGTCATGCGGGCGTGATCCTTCACGCCACGCGACGCCTCTACACCGCTCGACACGTCGACGGCGTAAGGCGTCACCCGGCCGATGGCTTCAGCAACGTTGTGTGCGTTCAAGCCACCACTCAAAACGGCCCGACGCGCGATGTCTTTTGGAATAAGTGACCAATCGAAAACCTTTCCCCCACCGCCGTAGCCTTCGACCAGGGCATCGAGCAAGATGCCTTGCGCAGCGGTGTATGCATTGGCGAATTGTAGCAAATCGCCACTGTCTTTCGTCTCCGGGCCGATACGCATGGCGCGCATGTAAGGACGATTGCCCGCCGCGGCGGCCAACACCGCGCATTGCGCCGGCGTTTCGTCGCCATGGAACTGCAGCGTGGTCAGCGGCACAGCCTCGACCGTCCGGGCAATCTCGTCGGCCGTCGCGTTCACGAACAGGCCGACCAGACTCACATACGGCGGCACCCGGCGGGCCAGCTCGGCCGCACGCGCCAGATCCACGTAGCGCGGGCTCGGCGGGTAAAAGACGAGACCGATGGCGTCGGCGCCCAGCGCCACCGCGTGATCGATGTCGGCCGGCTGCGACAGGCCGCAGATCTTGATTCGGGTACGGGATTTCATGAACTTGCCCACGGCATCGGGAACGGCCACGCCGCCCAGTTGGGCTCGGGGACCGCGAAACGCTCAGGATACCCCACCCGCGCCAGATACAGCCCGTCCGGCATGAACGTCGGTGCCGCCTGACGACGGTCGAGACTCGCGAGCACATCCGTCATCCAGCTCGCCGGCTGGCGGCCTCGGCCCACGGCGACCAGACAGCCCATGATATTTCGCACCATGTGATGCAGGAACGCGCTCGCCCGGAAGCGGAACACAAAGAAGTGCCCATGCTGCTCGATGTCGATGGCATACAGATGTTTCACCGGCGTCTTGGCCTGACACTCGGACGAGCGGAACGCCGAGAAGTCGTGCTCGCCGACCAGCACTCGACTCGCGGCGCGCATGGCGTCGATATCGAGCGGCGTGTGCAGCCAGCCGCATCGGCCCTCGAGCAACGGTGAGCGCACGGGATGCACGTACAGCACATAGAAATACGTGCGCTCGAAGGCGGTAAATCGGGCGTGGAAATCGTCCGGCATGGCCTGCGCCCATTGCACCGCAACCGTCTTGGGCAGAAACGCGTTGACGCCGCGCACCCACGAGAACATGGCGCGGTCCAGGTCGGTGTCGAAATGTGCCACCTGACCGATGCCGTGCACACCGGTATCGGTGCGGCCCGCGACGGTCGTGGGCAGCGCAACGCCGCCGAAGTCCCGCAACGCGGCTTCGAGCGTCTGTTGCACGGTGTTGCCATGCGGCTGCGATTGCCAGCCGGAGAACGCCGTGCCGTCGTAATGGATGCCCAGTGCGATTCGCATATGAAAAAGAAAAATGGGCGCTCAACCTACGAGCGCCCCAAACTACGGTCAATCTGTGGTGGCTTCGTCAGCCTGTCGTGGCGTCAACTTCTCGGCGTCACTTGCCAAGCTCGGCGAGCCGTGTGCGGGCGACGGACTGCTGCGCGGCGTCGCCACCGGCAATCACCTCTTCGAGCAGTTCGCGTGCGCCTTCGTCGTCACCGATGGTCTGATACGCAGTGGCCAGCTCCAGCTTCGTATGGAATTCATCCGGCACGCCCGGCTCGACGGACGCAGCGGCGACGGGTGACGCCGGCACGGCGGGCACCGGCGCAACCGTTTGCGGCACTTGCGGCGCCGCAGGTTCGGCCGCATACGGCGTTTCCGGGGCCGGTGCATGCAGCACCTCGTGCTCGATCAGGGCTTCCGTTCCGATGTCGGTTGCCAGCGTCGGCGCGCTCACGAACGCCGGGCTCGCCTGCGCGTCGTCGCCCTTCAGATCGAGGCTGAAGTCCGATAGATCGAACGACAACGGCTTGAGCGAGGGTGCCTCGTGCGCGGTGTCCGTATAGCTGCGCGACGCGACCGGCGAGTGGCTGGCCTGCTGCATCGCGGCGTCGAAGTCGGCATCGCTCAGTTCGCCGTCCGGCTCGTCGAACGCCTCCTCGTCCGCGCTCGCATGCGAGCGCAGCGGATCGTCCATCGGCGCCATCTTGAACTGCACCGAACCCATCCCCTTCGAGAGCGACGGCAAGGCATCGCTCGAAATCGTGCCCACATGCGCCGCCTGTCCCGGGATCGCCAGATCCAGATCGCCCAGCATGCCGGCTACGCTGCCGTCGAGCGAAGCGTCGGCGGGCTCGGCCGGCGCGGAAATGTTTGACTCAGGCGCAGGCACCGACGTAGCGGCAGCACCGCCGACAGCGGCGGCGGCACCCAGCGCTTCCAGCGCCGACAACGTGGCAGCCGCCGAGTCGCCATGGGCGGCGGGCGCCTCGTGGGCGTCCCCGGCAGCCTTGCCAGCTTCCTCGGCAAACGCAGCACCCCAATCGATTTCCGGCTCGCTGGCGGCTTCGGCCGGCGTTTCCTGCGCAGGGGCCGCCGCATCGCCCACGAGCGGCTCAGCCACCGCTTCAGACGACGCCACGGAGGCCGACGCCACCGGCAATACATCGTGACCTTCGCCGGTTTCGTCGACGGACTCGTCGTTCAAGGGCACTGGCTCAGCGTTCCACGCATCGGGTCCACCGGCGTCGTCCACCGCGGACTCGTGCTGAATCGCGTGAACGGCGGCAACGCCTTCGTCCGACGCCGACCAGGCATCGTCGGCCGCTGGCTGCCGCGCTTCGGCTTGCGCTTGATTGGCCGCGTACAGTGCCGCGGCGCCTGCGGCACCCGCAGCCGCCACCACACCCGCCGTGGCCATGCCGTCCGACGCCGACGCAGCACCCGGTGCACCGTCATGCGGCTCATCGTGGCCCTCGTGGCCCACGTGGTCTTCGGGCATATCACGCCCGTCGTCATACGGCCCGGGCTGCCCCACCGATGCCGCCGCGCGACGGCGACGCAACAGTGCCCACAGACCGAGCAGCACCACCAGCGCGCCAGCGCCCGGCAGCACATAAGGATTCTGGCTCACGACACGCCAATTCATCGCGCCATTCGGCGCCGACTTCGCTGGCGCAACCGCGGCGCTGGCTGCCGCCGTCGCGGCGACATCGCTTGCGGGTACTGCCACCGCAGCCGCCGCCTCCGATGCCGCCGTGCCCGCCGATGCGGCGGAGGCAGCCACCGCGGCCTCGGCCACGGCAGCCTCAGAAGCGACGCCCTTCGCAGCCGCACTGTCAGCGCGCGCAGCGGCGTCGGTTTCGTTCGTGCCATTGCCGTTGGCGGTATTCGGTGCCGTCTTGGCCGCTGCCGCCGCGGCCGTCGTCGTGCTGGCGGCCGGTTTCGCCGTCTTTTCCTGCGCAGTCGCCCCGGAAGCGGTGGCGGCCTGCTGCTCCAGGTTGGCGACGGCCTGATTCTTCATCGCCAACAACTTCTGGAGATCTGCAACGTTCTTCTGCAACTCGTTCACCCTGCCCTGAGCCTCCGCCTGCGCCTTGCCCTGGGCGATTTGTGCTTCTTCGCTGCCGCCGGTTCGACCGGCCGTGCCGCCCGCCCCTCCCTTACCGGGTCGCGACAGCTTCAATTCATCGCGTGTCGCGGGCGTGGCAGCTTCCGGTGCCTTGCCCGCTTCGATCGCGCCCTGTGCACTGCGGCCACCGGCCGGTGCTGCCTGCTGCGCCGTCGATTCGGCCAGCCGCGCGCGATACGCGTCGAACTGTTCCCGTGCAGCCGACACGAACTTGCGTGCTTGCGCGGGTGGAATACCTTGCACCTGTGCGTCGGACGGACGCGTGAGCGTCGCCCCCTGACGCAGCCGATTCGGATCGTCGCCGATGAACGCCGAGCGGTTTGCCTCGAACAGCGCGCTCATCATTTGCGCCAGCGTCACCCCGCCTTCGCCGCCCGTGAATTCACGGGCAATCGACGACAGCGATTCGCCATGCCCCACCTTGCGCTCACCCCCAACGCCGACGGTAGACGCCTTGCCCGGCTGGGCAGATGTCGCGGACGCGGAGGTGGACAAGGGGGACGGGGGCGACGCCGCGGGCGGGGTCTGACTCGCCGCCGCTGCGGGCACGACGGCCTGGGCCTGGGCCGCGCTCGCTTCCGGGATGGCGGACAGCGTCACGGCATTGGACTGACGGCCGGTGCGCCACTCGAGCACCAGCAACAGGTCGAGGAACGACGTGCTGACCGGCTCGGCCGAATCGACATGCACGAGATACGTGCCGCTGTAACCGGGCGCGCGTCCGGCCGTCGGCGAGACCGACACGGAAAGCTTCTCGAGCGTGGGGTCGTAGCGCAGACCGGCCTGCTTGAAGGCGTCGCGCGGCGCGAGCTTCACCGACAATCCGTCGGCTTCCGCCTGCGACACGTTGCCCAGCACGATGACAGCACGCAATGGCTGGCCCGGGCCCGAGCGCACCTGCTGCGGGCCGAACTCCGCCGCACCGGCGTTGAGCAGCCCGAGGCTCCACAAGACGGCCGCTGCCGCGCTCAGGCGGAACGAATTACGGGACGAGTTTGCACGCTTGCCGATCGAGTATTTCCGCACTGTGTCTTGTCAGGCCTGTCAGTCGTTTGTCACTGGCCGCCCCGGCTACAAGGGGTGCCTCCCAAAGCGCGGACGGCGGCCTCGCGGGCCGCCGTTCTTCACGCCTTACCGATGCGCTGCGACGCTCAAGCGTCGAGCAGGATGCGCAGCATGCGGCGCAGCGGTTCCGCCGCGCCCCACAACAGTTGATCGCCGACCGTGAATGCCGACAGGTACTCCGGCCCCATCGACATCTTGCGCAGGCGACCGACCGGAATCGTCATCGTGCCGGTCACCGCCGCAGGCGTCAAATCGGTCATCGACGCTTCACGCGTGTTCGGCACCACCTTCACCCAGTCATTCGCCTGGCCGATGATGTCCGTCAGCTCGTCTAACGGCACATCTTTCGTCAACTTGATGGTCAGCGCCTGGCTGTGGCAACGCATCGCACCGATGCGCACGCACAGACCGTCCACCGGAATGGCGCGGGTGTTCGGGAAACCGTCGCCCAGCCCCAGGATCTTGTTGGTCTCGGCGCCGCCCTTCCACTCTTCCTTCGACTGACCGTTGCCCAGATCCTTGTCGATCCAGGGAATCAGGTTGCCGCCCAGCGGCACGCCGAATTGCTTGGTCTCGTCGGCCGTGAGCGCGTGCTGCTTCGCGAGCACCTTGCGGTCGATCTCGAGAATGGCCGAGTGCGGATCGTCCAGCAGCGCCTTGACTTCGGCGTTGATGCTACCGAACTGCGTGAGCAACTCGCGCATGTGCTGTGCGCCGCCGCCCGATGCCGCTTGATACGTCATCGACGTGAGCCAGTCGACCAGACCATGCTGGAACAGACCGCCCAGCCCCATCAGCATGCAGCTCACCGTGCAGTTGCCGCCGACGAAGTTCTTGGTGCCCTTGCTGAGCGAGTGCTTGATCACGTCGAGGTTGACCGGATCGAGAACGATGATCGCATCGTCCTTCATGCGCAGCGTCGAGGCCGCGTCGATCCAATAGCCGCTCCAGCCCGCCGCGCGCAGCTTCGGGAAGATCTCGGTCGTGTAATCACCGCCCTGGCAGGTAATGATGATGTCGCACTTTTTCAGCTCGTTGACATCATTGGCGTCTTTCAGCGAAGTCTCGTTCTTCGCCATCGACGGGGCTTTTCCGCCCGCGTTGCTGGTGCTGAAAAACACCGGCTCGATCAAGGCGAAGTCGTTCTCCTGTTGCATGCGCTGCATCAGAACCGAACCGACCATGCCCCGCCAACCTACCAGACCTACGGTTTTCATTTATCCACTCTCTTATCGTTGCAATTGCGCCGAGGGGCGTCTCTCGACGCCCCGTCAACGTTATAGCGCGGCAACCACTGCCGCGCCCATCTCGCGCGTACCGACCTTGGTCGCGCCTTCCTGCCAGATGTCGGGCGTGCGCAGACCTTGCGCCAGCACCTTCTTCACCGCATTCTCCACACGATCGGCCTGTTCCGCACGGCCCAGCGTGTAACGCAGCATCATGGCCGCCGACAGGATCGTGGCCAACGGATTGGCGACACCCTTGCCGGCGATATCGGGCGCCGAACCGTGCGACGGCTCGTACAGCCCCTTGTTATTCGCATCCAGCGACGCCGACGGCAGCATGCCGATCGACCCCGTGAGCATCGCGGCCTCATCCGACAGAATATCGCCGAACATGTTGCCGGTCACCACCACGTCGAAGTTCTTCGGCGCCTTGACCAGTTGCATCGCGGCGTTGTCGACGTACATGTGCGAGAGTTCGACCTCCGGATACTGCTTGGCGACCTCGATCATGGTGTCGCGCCACAGTTGCGACGTCTCGAGCACATTGGCCTTGTCCACCGAACACAAGCGCTTGTCGCGCTTGGCTGCGGCCTGAAATGCGACGTGCGCGATGCGCTCCACTTCCGGCACGCTATACCGCATGGTATCAAAACCTTCGCGCGCGCCTTCGAAAGCGCCATCGGGCGACTGGCGGAAGCCCTTCGGCTGGCCGAAGTAGATGTCGCCGTTCAGCTCACGAATGATCAGGATATCGAGCCCTGCCACGATTTCCGGCTTCAGGCTCGATGCATCGGCCAGTTCCTTGTACAGGATGGCCGGACGGAAGTTGGCGAACAGCTGCAGATGCTTGCGCAGCCCCAGAATCGCCTGCTCGGGACGCAGTGCGCGCTCGAGCGAATCGTATTTCCAGTCGCCCACGGCGCCGAACAGAATGGCATCCGCTTCCTTGGCGAGCTTGAGCGTGGCGTCCGGCAGCGGATGACCCGCCGCCTCATAGCCGGCGCCGCCCACGGGCGCTTCTTCCAGTTCAAACGTCTCGCCAAGTGCGTTCAGCACATTGACGGCTTCCGTCACGATTTCCGGACCAATGCCGTCACCCGGCAACACTGCAATTTTCATGCGATCTCCTTGTGTGCGCGGGCCTCAGCCCGGCAGGCGCGTTGCGAGCCACGGCTGCTTGGCGAGCCGCTCGGCCTCGTAGGCGCGAATCTTGTCGGCGTGACGCAGCGTCAGGCCAATGTCGTCGAAACCGTTCAACATGCAGTACTTGCGGAACGGCGCGATGTCGAACTCGTAAGCGCGACCGTCGGGCGTCATCACCGCTTGCTTGTCCAGATCGATGGTCACCTGAAAGCCGTTGAACGCGGCGGTCTCGTTGAACAGGTGATCGACCTGCATCTCCGACAACGCGATCGGCAACAGCCCGTTCTTGTAGCAGTTGTTGAAGAAGATGTCGGCGAAGCTCGGCGCGATGACCGCGCGGAAGCCGAATTGCTGCAACGCCCACGGGGCGTGCTCACGCGAGCTGCCGCAGCCGAAGTTCTTGCGTGCGAGCAGCACCGTGGCGCCCTGATAACGCGGCTGATTGAGCACGAAGTTCGGGTTGAGCGGACGCGCGCTGCAATCCTGGCCCGGCTGGCCGACATCGAGATAACGCCACTCGTCGAACAGGTTCGGACCAAAGCCCGTGCGCTTGATCGACTTCAGGAATTGCTTGGGGATGATCGCGTCGGTATCGACGTTTTCGCGATCCAGCGGCGCCACCAACCCCGTATGGACGGTAAATTTTTCCATCACGAACCACCTGATCAAAACAGTTCGGCTGCGGCCGCGCCCGGAGAGCCCTGGCCGTCAAAACCGGAAATTTCGTAGGTGCGCACGCGCGGCGATTGCCCGCGCGATACGCACCGTCGCATCACTTCTTCGCGGCGTTTTCGAGGGCCGAGCCAGCGGCTTGCGTATCCTTGCCGAGGCCCGCCATCGTGTTGCAGCCTGCCACGCCCAGCACCAGCATCGCACCGATCAGCATCCACAGTTTCTTCATGGTTTTTTCTCTGTCAAAGACGATGTCAAACGACGGTTATATCGATGCGAGCGCGTCAGACCAGACGACGCACGTCGACGAAATGGCCTTCGATGGCGGCGGCCGCGGCCATCGCCGGACTCACGAGGTGCGTACGCCCGCCCGCGCCCTGACGGCCTTCGAAGTTACGATTCGAGGTCGAGGCGCAACGCTCGCCCGGCTCCAGACGGTCGGCATTCATCGCCAGACACATCGAGCAGCCCGGCTCGCGCCATTCGAAGCCGGCGGCCTTGAAGACCTGATCCAGCCCTTCCTGCTCGGCCTGATGCTTCACCAGCCCCGACCCGGGCACGACCATCGCCAGCCGCACGTTCGGCGCCACACGGCGACCGAGCGTCTTCACAACGTATGCCGCCGCGCGGATATCTTCGATACGCGAGTTGGTGCACGAGCCAATGAACACCTTGTCGACGTTGACACTGGCCATCGGCGTGTTCGGCGTCAGCGCCATGTATTCGAGCGCGCGCTCCATGGCACTGCGCTTGACCGGGTCTTTTTCCTTCTCGGGATCCGGCACACGGTCTTCGATACTCACGACCATCTCCGGCGACGTGCCCCAGCTCACTTGCGGGCGCAACGTGTTCGCGTCGATCTCGACCACGTGGTCGAACGCGGCGCCTGGATCGGTGTGGAACGTACGCCAGTAGGCTTCGGCCTGCTGGAATTCCACGCCCGAGGGTGCGAACGGACGGCCCTTCACGTACTGGATCGTCGTGTCGTCCACCGCCACCAGACCGGCACGCGCACCGGCCTCGATGGCCATGTTGCACACGGTCATCCGGCCTTCCATCGTGAGCGAGCGGATCGCCGAGCCGGCGAATTCGATCGTGTAGCCCGTGCCGCCGGCCGTGCCGATCTTGCCGATGACGGCCAGCACGATGTCCTTGGCGGAACACCCGCGCGGCAGCGTGCCTTCGACCTTCACGAGCATGTTCTTGCTCTTCTTCATGAGGAGCGTCTGCGTGGCGAGCGTGTGCTCGACTTCAGACGTGCCGATGCCGAACGCCAGTGCACCGAACGCGCCGTGCGTGGACGTGTGCGAATCGCCGCAGACCACCGTCATGCCGGGCAGCGTGGCGCCCTGCTCCGGGCCGATCACGTGCACGATGCCCTGACGCAGGTCGTTCATCTTGAATTGGGTGATGCCGAAGCTGTCGCAGTTGTTGTCGAGCGTGTCGACCTGCAGACGCGAAATCGGATCGGCGATACCTTGCGTGCGGTCGGTGGTCGGCACATTGTGATCCGACACCGCGAGGTTGGCAGACAGTCGCCAGACCGGACGCTGCGCGAGTTTTAGCCCCTCAAACGCCTGCGGACTGGTCACCTCGTGCAACAGATGACGGTCGATGTAGAGCAACGTAGTGCCATCGTCCTCGGTATGCACGACATGTGCATCCCACAATTTGTCATACAGCGTCTTGGCCATGATAAAAACGCGGGGCTAAATATCGTTGTAGGAACAAACGTCGTTCCGTGAACTTTTGATTATGCCATAGCGCTTTCGCGCCGGCGGAATACGAAATCCCCGGGAAACCGGGCGGTAAACGCACGATCAACCGGGGATTTGTGCGAATCACGGCAGCTTGTGCCGTGGCTTCGAATATAGCGCAACGAGGGCTCGTTGCGGCGCCGCACCGCCTTGCCGTTTCGGCAAGGTTGCGGTGCCGGCACGGCAAGGAGGCGCCGTGCCGAACGCCTCCGACAGGCTTAGCGCTTGTCGATGGTCGCGACTTCGCGCGGCGTGTGGCCGATGAACAGCTGACGCGGACGACCAATCTTCTGGTCCGGCTCACCGATCATTTCGTTCCACTGCGCGATCCAGCCCACGGTACGGGCCAGTGCGAAGATGCAGGTGAACATCGACGTCGGGATGCCCAGCGCGCGCTGAACGATACCCGAATAGAAGTCGACGTTCGGATACAGCTTGCGCGACACGAAGTATTCGTCTTCCAGGGCGATTTTCTCGAGCTGCATGGCCAGCTTGAACAGCGGGTCGTCGTGCAGGCCCAGTTCGTTGAGCACTTCGTAGCACGTCTCGCGCATGAGCTTGGCGCGCGGGTCGTAGTTCTTGTACACGCGGTGACCGAAGCCCATGAGCTTCACGCCCGAGTTCTTGTCCTTCACCTGCTTGATGAATTCGGGGATCTTGTCCGGCGAACCGATCTGCTCGAGCATGTTCAGCGCGGCTTCGTTCGCACCGCCGTGCGCCGGGCCCCACAGACACGCGATACCGGCAGCGATACAGGCGAACGGGTTGGCACCCGACGAACCGGCCAGACGCACGGTCGACGTGGAGGCGTTCTGCTCGTGATCGGCGTGCAGGATCAGGATGCGGTCGAGGGCGCGCACCAGCACGTCGTTGACCTCGTACTCTTCGCACGGGTTCGCGAACATCATGCGCATGAAGTTCGCGCTGTACGACAAGTCGTTGCGCGGATACACGAACGGCTGGCCGATGCTGTACTTGTACGCCATCGCGACGAGCGTCGGCAGCTTGGCCATCAGGCGGATGGCCGAGACTTCGCGGTGCGTCGGATTGTTGATGTCCAGCGAGTCGTGATAGAACGCCGACAAGGCGCCGACCGAACCGGTCAGCACAGCCATCGGGTGCGCGTCACGACGGAAACCGCGGAAGAAGAAGTTCATCTGCTCGTGAACCATCGTGTGACGGGTCACGGTCTTGACGAATTCGTCCTTCTGCTGGGCGTTCGGCAGTTCGCCCTTGAGCAGCAGATAGGAGGTCTCGAGGAAGTCGCAGTGGGTGGCCAACTGCTCGATCGGGTAGCCGCGATACAGCAGCTCGCCCTTGTCGCCATCGATGTACGTGATGGCGGAATTGCACGACGCCGTCGACATGAAGCCCGGGTCATACGTAAACTTGCCGGTCTGGCCGTACAGCTTGCGGATATCGATTACATCCGGGCCCATCGTTCCCTGATAGATCGGCAGTTCGACGCTGGGCGAACCGTCAGAGAAAGATAGGGTGGCTTTAACATCAGACGGAGTCATATCGCTTCCTCAAAAAAATACTTAAACCCCTACACGGCACGCAAAAGCGCCAGCAGGCGCTGCACGTCCGGCCCGTCCAGATCCGCGTCGGGCTCTTTACGCGCTAGCAGCAGATCCATCAAATCGTTGTCGCTCAAATCGAGCAACCTGGTGAGGGCGCCCACATCCTCGTCGGTCATCGAGGCTTCGTACTTCGCGAAGAAGCGTTCGAGAATGAGGTCGTTTTCCAGCAAACCGCGGCGTGCCCGCCAACGCAGGCGGGCACGTTTGACCGGATCGGACTGGTGATTGGTATCCGGCATGATCGCTAGGTCAGACGGCGCGACGCACCATCAGCTCCTTGATCTTGCCGATGGCCTTCGTCGGGTTCAAACCCTTCGGGCACACATCCACGCAGTTCATGATCGTGTGGCAGCGGAACAGGCGGTACGGATCTTCCAGGTTGTCCAGACGCTCGCCGGTGGCCGTGTCGCGGCTATCCGCAATAAAGCGGTACGCCTGCAGAAGACCGGCCGGACCGACGAACTTGTCCGGGTTCCACCAGAAGCTCGGGCACGACGTGGAGCACGACGCGCACAGAATGCATTCGTACAGACCATCGAGCTCATCGCGCTGTTCGGGCGACTGCAGACGCTCTTTCTCCGGTGCCGGCTCAGGGTTGATCAGGTACGGCTTGATCGAGTGGTACTGGTTGAAGAAGTGCGTCATGTCGACGATCAGATCGCGAATGACGGGCAGCCCCGGCAGCGGCTTCAGCACGATCTTGTTCGGCAGATCGTTCATGTTGGTCAGGCAGGCCAGACCGTTCTTGCCGTTGATGTTCATCGCATCCGAACCGCACACGCCTTCGCGGCACGAGCGGCGGAACGCGATGCCTTCATCGAGCTTCTTGAGCTTGACCAGGGCGTCGAGCAGCATGCGCTCATGACCGTCGAGTTCGACCTCGTAGGTCTGCATGTACGGTGCGGCATCCTTGTCCGGATCGTAGCGGTAGACTTCAAAAATACGTTTCATGATCTTGCGAATCCCTTAGAACGTCCGCGCCTTGGGCGGAACCGAGTCGACGGTCAGCGGCTTCAACTGCACCGGCTTGTAATCCAGACGGTTGCCTTCGCTGAAGAACAGCGAGTGGCGCATCCAGTTGGCGTCGTCACGCTCCGGATAATCGCTGTGCGCGTGCGCGCCACGGCTTTCCTTGCGGGCTTCGGCTGCGATCATGGTGGCCTTGGCCACTTCGATCAGGTTGTCCACTTCCAGCGCTTCCATGCGCGCCGTGTTGAACACCTTCGACTTGTCCTTCAGGTGAACGTGCGACACGCGCTCGGCCACTTGCTTGATCTCGTCCACGCCTTCCTTGAGCAGGTCGGACGTACGGAACACGCCGGCGTGCTTCTGCATCGTCGCGCGGATGTCGTTGGCGATGTCCTGTGCGTACTCGCCCGTGCTGGAGGCTTCCAGACGGCCCAGACGCGCCATGGCGTTGTCGCCGGCATCGGCGGGCAGCGGCTTGTGCTCGCCGTGGTTCTTCACGAAGTCGACGATGTGGTTACCGGCCGCGCGGCCGAACACCACGAGGTCGAGCAGCGAGTTCGTGCCCAGACGGTTGGCACCGTGGACAGACACGCAGGAGCACTCGCCCACGGCGTAGAAGCCGTTGACCGGGGTCGATTCGCCGTTCTGCTGCACGACAACCTGGCCGTTGTAGTTCGTCGGAATGCCACCCATCTGGTAGTGGATGGTCGGCACGACGGGGATCGGTTCCTTGATCGCGTCGACGTTAGCGAACTTCAGGGCGATTTCGCGAATCGACGGCAGGCGCTTCATGATCGTCTCGGCACCGATGTGCGAGAGGTCGAGCAGCACGTAGTCGCCGTTCGGGCCGCAGCCACGGCCTTCCTTGATTTCCTGGTCCATCGAGCGCGACACGAAGTCACGCGGCGCCAGATCCTTCAGCGTCGGGGCATAGCGCTCCATGAAGCGCTCGCCGTTCGAGTTGCGCAGAATACCGCCCTCACCGCGCACGCCTTCGGTAATCAGCACGCCCGCACCGGCCACGCCAGTCGGGTGGAATTGCCAGAATTCCATGTCTTCGAGCGGAATGCCCGCACGCGCGGCCATGCCAAGACCATCACCGGTGTTGATGAACGCGTTGGTCGAGGCGGCGTACACACGGCCGGCACCGCCGGTCGCGAACAGCGTGCACTTGGCTTCGAGCAGGTAGACTTCGCCGGTTTCGAGTTCGAGCGCCGACACACCGAGCACGTCGCCGTCTTCATTGCGAATCAGGTCGAGCGCCATCCACTCCACGAAGAAGTGCGTCTTGGCGGCCACGTTCTGTTGATACAGCGTGTGCAGCAGCGCGTGACCGGTACGGTCGGCGGCCGCGCAAGCGCGCTGGACCGGCTTCTCGCCGTAATTGGCCGTGTGACCGCCGAACGGGCGCTGGTAGATCGTGCCGTCCGCGTTACGGTCGAACGGCATGCCGAAGTGTTCCAGTTCGTAGACGGCGTTCGGCGCCTGACGGCACATGAACTCGATCGCATCCTGGTCGCCGAGCCAGTCGGAGCCCTTGATGGTGTCGTAGAAGTGGTAGTGCCAGTTATCTTCGCTCATGTTGCCGAGCGAGGCGCCAATGCCGCCCTGAGCGGCCACGGTATGCGAACGGGTGGGGAACACCTTGGACAGCACGGCGACCGACAGACCGGCCTTGGCCAGTTGCAGCGACGCGCGCATGCCCGAACCACCTGCGCCCACGATGACAACGTCAAAGCGGCGGCGCGGCAGCGAATTTTTAATTGCAGCCATTCTTTACACTCTCCACAGAATCTGCGCGGCATAGCCAGCACACGCCAGCAGCCAGACGATCGTCAACGTGTACAGCGCCAGTCGCACACCGACCGGCTTGACGTAGTCCATCCAGATGTCGCGCACACCGACCCACGCGTGATAGAACACCGCGAGCAGCGTGACGAACGTCGCCAGCTTCATCCACTGATGCGAGAAGATGCTTGCCCAGCCTTCGTAGGAGAAATCCTTGGCGGTGAAGAACCACACCAGCAGGATCACGGTGTACACGGCCATGATGACCGCGGTCAGACGCTGCGCC
Source organism: Pandoraea sp. XJJ-1 (assembly GCF_026802345.1). NCBI lineage: Bacteria > Pseudomonadati > Pseudomonadota > Betaproteobacteria > Burkholderiales > Burkholderiaceae > Pandoraea > Pandoraea sp. XJJ-1. Next base: position 1,898,177 of record NZ_CP113827.1, on the reverse strand, counting down.
ATCCAGTCGCGCAGGCCGTAGTGGGCGCCGACGACCAGGCGCTTCGAACCGATATTGTTCTGTGCCATCTTAGAACGCTCCGAACAGCTTGAGGGCGACGGCCAGCGTCAGCACCAGCGACACGACCAGCACGACCACGGCCGAATTCTTGCCGCCTTCCTTGCTCACGGCGTCGTGATTGAAGTCCATGCGCAGATGGCGCACGCCGGCGCAGAAGTGCTGCAGGAAGCCCCACGACAGTGCCAGGATGACAAGTTTGACAAACCAGTTGGAGGCGATGCTTCGCAGAACGTCGAAGCTGAGTTCCGACGTGAGGCTCTGTTCGAACAAATAAAGCGCGAACGGCAACAGAAGGAACAAGATCACACCGCTAATACGGTGCAGAATGGACACGATCCCAGCCAGCGGGAGACGGTACGAGACAATCTGTCCAATACCGATATTCCTGTAGACTGGCCGCTCTTTTTTTACCACTTCAGCCATGCTAGACCCCATGTAGTTACATCAGCCCCAGATTTTAGCGCCGATTCTAGTGCGTTGCACCATACCGGTTCCAATGCTCCGGAAATTCCTGCCGGCAGCACGCACTCCGCCGCCTCTCATGCTCGACTTTCAGGCACTCACCGGCCACGACGCCGGCTCGCCCCTGGGAAGTCACCACCCTCTCAATGCGTCAACTCAATTCGTTCTGGTAATGATGTTCCGTCGTCACGTACCAGCCCCGGCGCACTTCCACCGGCTTGTCCCCATAAGTGTAGGAAACGCGCTCGACGCTCAACAGCGGGAACCCCTTCGGCACCTTGAGCAGATCGGCGGTCATGTCGTCCGCGGCCACGGCGCGAACTTTTTCCACGGCGCGAATCATGCGTGTGCCGAATTCATCTTCGAACAGGCCGTACATCGGCCCCTTGTATTCATTCAGCCTTTCCGCCGTCAAGCCGCGGAAAAGTGCGCCCGGCAACCAGATTTCGTCGAGCACCGTGGGACGGTCCGAGAAATCCATCATGCGGCGGATCAGAATGACGCCATCGCCTGCGCGCAAATCGAGCTGGCGCGCGATTTCCGCCGGTGCACGCATACGGCGGCACTCGATCAGGCGGCTGGGCGGGTGATGGGGTTCGCCCGAATCGGGCGCGAGTCGCAGAAACCGGAACTGCACCCGGTCCTCGTGATGGGTCGCGACGAACGTGCCGCGCCCCTGACGGCGCACAAGCAGGTTTTCTGCAGCCAGCTCGTCGATGGCTTTGCGCACCGTTCCCTGGCTCACCTTGAAACGGGCGGCCAGCTCGACTTCGCTGGGAATGATTTCGCCGGGCTTCCATTCGCCGGCTTGCAGACCCTGGGTAATGAGCCCCTTGATCTGCTGGTACAGCGGGCTGAAGGTCGGCGACGCCCCTGCCGAAGCCGCACTCTGCGGGGCCTGGGAGGCCGGTGCGGCGTCACGCGCGCTGTCCGGTCGCTGCGGAGCATCGACAGGCGTCGTGGGGTTGGATGTGTCGCGAACATTCGCATTCATGGCGGCGATTTGACCACAAATCAAGACCTTCGTCTATCGAATAACAGCAATAATCCTATGTCTTATATAAGACATAAGATACAGTTGACATTCGTTGTGGTGACTCCTACACTGGCGCGGGCTAACAGGGGCCTGCAGACGCAGCACAGCTATCTTATAAGAGAGTTCGTCGCTTCGCACTTATTCACGGCAGTCGACCCCGCAGCCCGCAAGCTTCCGTAGGTCAAGGAATTTTAGGGGCTTTGTGTGACGCGGCGCTGTCAGCCTGGCGAAAATGCCACCCGGACGGCGAGCTTACTCCGAGCTTCGCAGGAATTTGTACACGTCTGGAGAGATTCTCATGGCAAAACCCGCAATGCGTGTCGCCGTCACCGGCGCCGCTGGCCAAATCGGCTACTCCCTGCTGTTCCGCATCGCCAATGGCGACATGCTCGGCAAGGATCAGCCCGTCATCCTGCAACTGCTCGACCTCCCGCAAGCTCAAGCCGCCGTCAAGGGCGTTGTGATGGAGCTGGAAGATTGCGCATTCCCGCTGCTCGCCGGCGTGGTTGTGACCGACGACCCCAAGGTCGCCTTCAAGGATGCCGACGTCGCCCTGCTGGTGGGTGCCCGTCCGCGCTCGAAGGGCATGGAGCGCAAGGATCTGCTCGAAGCCAATGGCGCAATCTTCACGGTGCAGGGCAAGGCCCTGGATGAAGTCGCCAAGCGTGACGTCAAGGTGCTGGTCGTCGGCAACCCGGCCAACACCAACGCCTATATCGCCATGAAGTCGGCACCGAACCTGCCGAAGGAAAACTTCACCGCGATGCTGCGCCTGGACCACAATCGCGCCCTCTCGCAACTCGCCGCCAAGACCGGCAAGCCGGTCGCGAGCATCGAGAAGCTGGCCGTGTGGGGCAACCACTCGCCGACGATGTACGCCGACTACCGCTTCGCCACGATCGACGGCCAGAGCGTCAAGTCGATGATCAACGACGACGTGTGGAACAACGACGTGTTCCTGCCCACGGTCGGCAAGCGCGGCGCCGCCATCATCGAAGCCCGTGGCCTGTCGTCGGCCGCTTCGGCAGCCAACGCGGCCATCGACCACATCCATGACTGGGTGCTGGGCTCGAACGGCAAGTGGGTCACGATGGGTATCCCGTCGGACGGCTCGTACGGCATTCCGCAAGACGTGATCTACGGCGTGCCGGTGATCTGCGAAAACGGCAAGTACAAGCGCGTGGAAGGCCTCGAGATCGACGCCTATTCGCGCGAAAAGATGAACTTCACGCTCAACGAACTCGAAGAAGAGCGCGCTGGCGTGGCACATCTGCTGGGCTAATCCCCCAGGGACTCGACCCCGGACGCCGTCATAAGCGTCGTCGGGGGCCGAAACTGCGCCGGCGGCTTACCCCCACTGCCGGCGCAACTCCCGCGATCGACGGAACGGCTTTAACGTCCGCAGCCCAGTGACGACATTTTGCGCAACGGTCCGCGCCATCTATCGCGCTATGACCCCGGCACGACGTCACGCAACACCGAGCGATTTCTTGGCCAAGCCAATGCCACGCCTGACTGCCGCACCCCGCGCGCCACACCGGACGACCGGTGAGCGCGCAATGCCCGCAGCGAGCGCGCCGCATGATTCCCGGCGTTGGCTTCGCCAAGCATCCCGCCCGACACCCGTCATGTCCTCGCTCGACAACGGCTTCACGCGCGAGCGCCGTCCGGCGCCGCACCCTCTCGAATTCCGCACTGCAACACCCCGTTCAACGACGCCGGTCCCTACCGCCGACGCCGATGGCGCGTGGCAGGAAGGAATTGAAAAAATTTGTATGGTGACGCCGACCAACGCAAACTTCGTACGATAATCTGCGTTTTTGTCGCACCTTACCTATTGTTTGGAGATTCACCATGAAGAAGCTTTGCCTGACCGTGTTGGTCGCCCTTTGCTCTGCCGCCATCGTGCCCGCCGCGTTTGCCACTGAACCGGCCAGCAAGACGACGGCCAAGAAGGCCGCACCGAAGAAGAAGCTCAAGCACGCGCCGGCCAAGAAGAAGGCGACCGTTGCCGCTGCGCCGGTGCAACCGGTGGACGGTTCGGAACTGTGGAGCTGCAAGGAAAACGAGAAGCTCTTTATCAAGGGCGACATGAAGCGCGACCAGGTGCTCACCATGTTCTGGGAAGGTCGCAACTACAAGCTGCCGCGTCAGCAGACGACGACCGGTGCAGACCGTTTCTACGACGCCGCCAGCGGTTTGGATCTGGTGGTGATTCCGGCCAAGGCCATGCTGTTCACGCACCGTGATGGCGGCAGCCGACTGGCCGACGAGTGTTTGACGCGCGAAATGGCGGAGCACGACAAGCTCGCCCCGACGCAATCGGTTCAACTGATCAATGTGACCAACTGAGCCACGCTCGGTTGACATCGATCGCTCGAGGCGCCGGCCGCTTTCCTGTTGCCGCCTCGGCATGACATGCAGTCCCCGGCGTACCGGTTACGCCGGTCGCTCGCCGTACCGGCATCGACACGGGCGCCCACGCCGGCGCCCCTGCGATGCCGGGTTTCATCGAATGGCATTACCACCGCTTCGTTTTTCTGTATCACTCAAGGAAAGATCATGGCCCACAACCTCCACAAAACGCTTAAAGAGTTCAAGCTCGGCGGCGACAAGAAAGGCAAGTTCTACTCGCTGCCCCAACTGGGTAAAGCCCTGGGTGTGAACGTCGAACGCCTGCCGGTGTCGATCCGCATCGTGCTCGAGTCGGTGCTGCGCAATTGCGACGGCAAGAAGGTCACCGAGGCGCACGTCCAGCAACTGGCCAACTGGAAGCCGAATGCCGAGCGCGTCGACGAAATCCCGTTCGTCGTGGCACGCGTTGTGCTGCAGGATTTCACGGGTGTACCGCTGCTGGCCGACCTGGCCGCGATGCGTAACGTTGCCGAGCGCCAGGGCAAGAACCCGAAGCGCATCGAGCCGCTCGTGCCCGTGGATCTGGTGGTTGACCACTCGGTCACGATCGATCACTTCCGCGAGAAGAAGGCGCTCGACCTGAACATGAAGCTGGAATTCCAGCGCAACAACGAACGCTATCAGTTCATGAAGTGGGGGATGCAGGCGTTCGACACATTCGGCGTCGTGCAACCGGGCTATGGCATCGTGCACCAGGTGAACCTGGAGTACCTCGCCCGTGGCGTGCACAAGAAGGACCACGTGTTCTACCCGGACACCCTGGTCGGTACCGACAGCCACACGACCATGATCAACGGTATCGGCGTGGTGGGCTGGGGCGTGGGCGGCATCGAAGCCGAAGCCGGCATGCTGGGTCAACCGGTGTACTTCCTCACGCCTGACGTTGTCGGTGTGGAGCTGACGGGCCGTCTGCGCGAAGGCGTGACCGCCACCGATCTGGTGCTGACGATCACGGAAATGCTGCGCCGCGAGAAGGTCGTCGGCAAGTTCGTCGAATTCTTCGGCGAAGGCACGACGAGCCTGGCGCTGCCGGACCGCGCCACCATCGCCAATATGGCACCGGAATATGGCGCCACGATGGGCTTCTTCCCGGTCGACGAAAAGACGATCGACTACTTCAAGGGCACGGGTCGCACGAAGTCGGAAATCGACGCCTTCGAATCGTACTTCAAGGCCCAGAAGCTGTTCGGCGTTCCGAAGAAGAACGACATCGACTACACGAAGACGCTGTCGCTGGATCTGGGCACGGTGGCACCGTCGCTGGCCGGTCCGAAGCGTCCGCAGGACCGCATCGAAATCGGCAACGTGAAGTCGACGTTCAAGGACCTGTTCACGAAGCCGGTCGCCGAGAACGGTTTCAACAAGACCGAAGCGCAGTTCGATACAACTTACAAGACCGCTGGCGGCATCGACGTGAACAACGGCGACGTGCTGATCGCGGCGATCACGTCATGCACGAACACGTCGAACCCGAGCGTGCTGCTCGCGGCCGGCCTGCTGGCCAAGAAGGCGGTGGAAGCCGGCCTGAAGGTCGCACCGCACATCAAGACGTCGCTCGCCCCGGGAAGCCGCGTGGTGACCGAGTACCTCGAAGCGGCCGGCCTGCTGCCGTACCTCGAGAAGTTGGGTTTTGGCGTGACGGCCTACGGCTGCACGACCTGTATCGGTAACGCTGGCGATCTGACGGCCGAGCTGAACGACGTGATCGTGAAGAACGACATGGTTGCCGCCGCCGTACTGTCGGGCAACCGTAACTTCGAAGCGCGCATTCACCCGAACATCCGCGCCAACTTCCTGGCGTCGCCGCCGCTGGTCGTGGCCTACGCCATCGCCGGCAACGTCACGCGCGACCTGATGACCGAGCCGGTCGGCAAGGGCCGTGGCGGAAAGGAGATCTTCCTGGGCGACATTTGGCCGACCAGCGAAGAAGTCCAGAAGCTGATGAAGTTCGCGATGAACGCGAAGACCTTCAAGGCGAACTACGACACGGTGAAGGATCCGAGCCCGCTGTGGGCCAAGGTCAAGGGTTCGAAGGGCCAGGTCTACGATTGGCCGGGTTCGACGTACATCGCCGAGCCGCCGTTCTTCGAAGGCTTCACGATGGAGCCGAACGCCGACATCAAGCCGATCCATGGCGCGCGCGCGCTGGGCGTGTTCGGCGACTCGGTCACGACCGACCACATCAGCCCGGCCGGCTCCATCAAGGAAAGCTCGCCGGCAGGCAAGTGGCTGCTCGAAAACGGCGTGCTCAAGGCCGATTTCAACAGCTATGGCTCGCGTCGCGGTAACCATGAAGTGATGATGCGCGGCACGTTCGCCAACGTCCGTATCAAGAACCTGATGATCCCGGTGCAGGCCGACGGCTCGCGCGTGGAAGGCGGCCTGACGATTCACCAGCCGAGCGGCGAACAGTTGTCGATCTACGACGCTGCGATGAAGTATGTCGGCGAGAACACCCCGACGGTGGTGTTCGGTGGCGAAGAGTACGGTACGGGTTCGTCGCGTGACTGGGCGGCCAAGGGCACGCAACTGCTGGGCGTGAAGGCGGTCATCGCGCGCTCGTTCGAGCGTATCCACCGCTCGAACCTGGTCGGCATGGGCGTGCTGCCTCTGCAGTTCAAGGGGTCGGACAGCGCCCAGTCGCTGGGCATCACGGGCGAAGAAACGTACGACATCGAAGGTCTGTCGGCCGATATCAAGCCGCAACAGGACGTCACGCTGGTGATCCACCGCAAGAACGGCGACACGCAAAAGGTGCAAGTCCTGCTGCGTATCGACACGCCGATCGAAGTGGATTACTACAAGCACGGCGGCATTCTGCCGTTCGTGCTGCGTCAGTTGTTGGCCGCTGCCTGATCAGCCACGCTGTCATGACCCACGCTGCCGGGTGACGATTCGTTGCCCGGCAGACTGCAAAACCCGGCCTTGTGCCGGGTTTTGTCTTGTTGGGAGAATGTGTCGCTGTCATGTCCGAAAATGACTAGCGCCTCATGCGCCTCGCGCGTAGAGTGGCGGGCATAGTCTCTGCCCTCTTGCCGCCGGACCCACGCCGCCCCATGTCCATGAACCTCGACCCCGAAGTCTGTTACAAGGCCGTCAGCGCCCGCGATCGGCGCTTCGACGGCTGGTTCTTCGTCGGCGTGTCGTCGACCGGTATCTACTGCCGGCCGGTGTGCAACGTGCGCACACCCCGCTTTGAAAATTGCTCGTTCCATGGCAGCGCCGCCGCCGCAGAGAAGGCTGGCTTTCGTCCGTGCCTGAAATGCCGTCCCGAACTCGCGCCCGGCCTCGCGCGTTTCGACGCTACCCGCGAACTCGCCGACGCCGCAGCCGCCATGATCGACGAAGGCTTCCTCAATCACGCCAGCCTCCCTGCGCTCGCCGACCGAATCGGCATCACCGAACGTCACCTGCGTCGCATCTTCGCTGACGAATTCGGCGTCTCCCCCGTGGAGTACGCGCAGACACAACGACTCCTGCTCGCCAAGCGTCTGCTGACCGATACTGCCATGCCCGTCACCGATGTTGCGCTCGCCGCCGGCTTCGGCAGCGTTCGGCGCTTCAACGGACTCTTCAAGACCCGCTACGGCTTCCCCCCCGGCCGGCTCCGCCTGAACGCCCACCACGACGCCCTGCGCGGCAGCGATCTTGTGTTCCAGCTCGCGTACCGTCCGCCCTTCGCCTGGCATGCCCTGCTCGACTTTCTCGGCGACCGCGCCATCGAGGGGGTCGAGCGGCGAGATGACGACGTCTACACCCGCACGCTGAGCCTTGAACAGCCCGACGGGCAGACGATCACAGGCTGGTGTCGTGTCACCCCGCTGCCGGATCGCCACGCGCTTCAGGTGACATTGCCGCCCACGCTGGCCGGCAGTGTGCCGCAGGTGCTGGCCAAGCTTCGACATTTGTTCGATCTCGGCGCGCGTCCAGACGTGATCGACGCGCACCTCGGCCCACTCGCCGCGGCGACGCCCGGCCTGCGCGTCCCGGGCGCGGTCGATGGTTTCGAGATCGCCGTGCGCGCCATCGTCGGCCAGCAGATCACCGTCAAAGGTGCTCGACGCTTGCTCGGCCGGCTCGCACAACGCTTCGGCACGCCACTCCCCGCCCCCGCGCACGGTCTGACACACACGTTTCCAAGTGCCGCGCAACTCCTCGCCGTCGCCCCCGACGCCCTCGGCGAGGCCGGTATCATTCGAAGTCGCATCGCCGCCATTCACGGGGTCGCGCAAGCGATGGTCAACGGCCGCTTGCGGCTGGATCCCCTGGTACCGCTGGACGCCACGCTCGACGGTCTGCTCGCGATCAAGGGCATTGGCCCCTGGACGGCGCAGTACATCGCAATGCGCGCGCTCGGCTCGCCCGATGCGATGCCCGTCGACGATCTGGTACTGCGTCAGGCGCTTGGCGTGGCCGACGGGCGCGCCGTCGCCGCGCGGGCGGCACAATGGGCGCCATGGCGGGCATATGCCGCGCTGCACGTCTGGCGCGCGGCAGCACAGGGACCGGCGGGCCAGCCGGTCGAGACTTTGCAGGAGGTATGTGCATGACCCACTACGAAACGTATTACGACAGCCCGCTGGGCGACATGCTGCTCGTCGCCAACGGCGACGCCCTCACCGGCGTGTATTTCTCGCATCAGAAGTATTTCCCGCCAGCGGGCGACACACGCCGTGATGGCGCCGACGTCGCGGTCCTACGTGACGCGAAGCGCCAACTCGACGAGTATTTTCACGAAGGACGACGCACCTTCGATCTGGCGCTGGCGGCGCAGGGCACGCCGTTTCAGCAAGGCGTCTGGGCCGAACTGCAACGCATTCCGTTTGGCGAGACACGCAGCTACGGCGACCTCGCGCACGCGTTGGGCGACCTCAACAAATCGCGCGCGGTCGGTGCCGCGAACGGCCGAAATCCGATTGCGATCATCGTGCCCTGCCACCGCGTGATCGGCGCCGACGGCACCCTCACCGGCTACGCCAGCGGCGTCGAGCGCAAGCTCGCCTTGCTCTCGCTGGAAGGGGCCGCGCTCGCCCCGGTAACAGGTGCCACGCTGGCGGCCACGCGTCGAACCCGACTCTCGGCGCCCGCCAATCTCGCGTTCGATTTCTGACGGCCCCGGGGCGGCAAGGCCGCGCCATGTCGTCATTTTCAGGGCCGGCACAATGCAATCGGTGCGCGCGTCCCATCAATCGCGTTCACGCATGCCGTACAATCGTGAGTCCATGTATTTCTGCTTTGCACGACTATGCGCTCACGCACCGCCAAACGACTGACCCCCGACGCTGAAAAGCTGGTCGGCCACGCGCTCGCGCTCGCTGCCTCCGGCAGCCGTATCGAAGACCGCTTCTGGGAAGCCCAGCTCGACACGTTGCTCACGCGCGTGCTGCGCACCGGTAACCAACCGGCCATCGACGCCGCCCTTGACCACCTCCAGGCCAACCACAGCGAGGCCTATGGCGCGCTCGCCGATCTGATCGAGTCGCAAAGCGAATCCGCCGAACCGGAAGCCGAAGGTCAGGTGTGGGACGGTCTGCTCGTCGCCATCCCCATCCTCGCCTGGACCCGTTACGCGATTCCCTCGGGGCCGGTGAAAGCCGACGCGCTCATGCCCGTTCGCGCGCACCTGCACGCTCACGTGCTGGCCGAACCGGCGCGCGTGACCATTTCGCCGTATCTCTACAGCATCGACCAACTGCCGCGCACGCACTGCGAGTCGTGGAAGGTCACGCAGCAATTGGTACGGGCGGCGGTCGAGAACACCGAAGTCAAGCAACCCGGCAGCGACCTGCCGGAAACGGCCCCGATTCTCGCCGACCCGCGCTTCCTGCTGGCGGCCGTCAGCGTACCCAAGGGCGCGCCGATGTTCCGTTGGCAGGAAGAAGGGGCGCGCCACGCCGAACGCGGTCAATGCCAGGAGGCATGGTCGACGCAGGGCGGCCCTAACCTCAATGCGCTGCTGCCTGGCTGCGAAATCGAGTGCCTGCTGCCCGACGCCTATTACGCGAGCTGCCGCGAAGCCGACGAGCGCATCCGGCCCCACACGATCCGCACGGCGCTGCGCTATCTCGAAGACGTGCTCACCCTCACGCCGGCCGAGCTGCGCGCCGTGGTGGCGGGCTTCGGCGAGCAGAACATTGACGAGTACCGCATCGGCTTCACGCAGCGGGGCAGCAACGACGTCATCTATGGGGTCGTGTGGCCGCTGTACGGTCGCGAGAATGGCGAGATCGAAGGCGGCGCGCTCGAGGAAGTCGCCGATCTGCTCAAGGCCTGCGGTGTGACCGAGATTCGCAAGCACCCTGGGCGCTTCGATCCTGAGTATTGCGACGATTGCGGCGTGCCGCTGTATCCGGATCCGGTGGGCGAAATCGTGCATGCGGAAATGCCGGAGGACGCCGAACCGAGCCGTCCGCATTTCCACTGATCGGCCGCGCGTCGAAGCGACGCGCGACGACAGCAAGACAATGGCCGTGCGTGATCAGCGCACGGCCATTTTATTTGGGCGACGCGTTCGGCGTGCTCCGCCTAATCACCCGGCGCCGATGGCAATGACAGTGGCGATGGCAACGACGATGGCAACGTCACGACACATCGATGCAGCCCATGTCCCGATGCAAGATACTTGCGCTCGAACGGCGTGATCGGGATGATGCCCCCCTCAGGCGTCCAGACCTCGACGACCGGACGCACACCGCAGAGCCACTCGACGGCCAACGCCATTTCCTCGATGTAGAGATCCCAGTTGCTGCGGCACTCCAGCACGCCGCCGAGCGCCACCACCGTGGGGAACACCGCGTGCGCATGCCAGCGTCGGGCGAGTTGGCCGATCTTCGGCCACGGGTTCGGATAGAGAAGGTAATGACGTGCCGGGCGAATGTCGGCCTCGAACAGTTGCCGCCAGAAGTCGACCAGATCGGCCCGCACCCACACGAAGTTCTCGGGCCACGCACCGCCCCACCAATCCTTGCCGCGCACGATGCGGCTCTCCGATTGATCGATGCCAATGACGAAGTGATCGGGAAACTGCGTGGCCAGGCGCAACGTGCTTTCGCCGACACCGCATCCCGCATCGATGATCAGCGGTGCGGCGCCGGCGCTGCGCCACGCGGCGACGGCGGCCTCGAACGCCCCAGCGCTGTAGGCGGCGAGCGGCTTGCGAAAGACCGCGTCGCGATGACGACTGACGAGCGCCGCCAGTCTGTCGTGCGGGCCGGTTTGAGCACTGGCCACGGTGCGTGAATTTGCGAACATGCTGAAATGAAGAAACGCGGGGCGAACGAAAGGCGTGCCTGCCGCATGCACGAGGTTTTCTGCGCGGCGACGCGTCGGTCAGGCCCGCATTGTAGCGCTCTGTAACTTTCGCGGTCCGTCCTGTTACGTCTGAGGGCTTACCCGGCGGGCGTCGGCGACTTTTTTTCGGTTAAGATGGGAGCCGCTTTGCCGTTGTCTATCATAATGCGGTCAAGCCTCTTCGCGAGCGGCGCGTGCCGAAGACGCCTACGATGGGTCGTCGCATGCCCGCATTGCTCTGCAATGCCTTAGCGCCCCCGAGAATACTTCAAGCAATGTCGAATCGATTTTTTCAACGCGCCGCCGGCGTCGTGATGCGCGCCGCGCGACAGGTCGTCGCAGCCGCACAGGCAGCACCCATCGCATCCGTCGCGTCCGTCGCTGTCCCGCTCTGCCTGTGCGCCGTGGCGGCCCCGGCACAGGCCTTCACCCTCGAACAACATCGCGCGCTGGTCGAGCAGTTCGTCAACACGCGTCACGCCGATCCGCTGGTGGCCGATTGCGCCGCGCACGCGAGTTTCGTCGTTGCCACACTGCCTGGATATGAGAGCGTCGAGTATGCCGACAACGCGCTCGATTCGGAGCACGCCAAGGTCTTGCCGTGGTCAGGGCCGTTTGACGACCACAAGCAACGTGTGGACGTCACGCAGATGGTCGAACTCGACGGCATCGGCAAGCGCACCAGCGGCCAGACGGACAACATCCATATTCGCTGCGGCTACGCCGACGGTCGCATGATGGGCTTCAACTATACGTCGCCGCTATCACAGGTCGAACAGCCGGTGAAGCGCGCCAAACGCGGCAGCACACACGGCAAGGTGAAGCACGCGGCCGCGAAATCGGGCAGGCATGGCGCCTCGTCCAAGGCGTCGCGCGGCAAGGCGTCGGCAAAGTCGAGCAACACCAAGAAGACCGCGACGAAAAAGAAATCGCACTGAGCGCCGGGTGACGGCCAGCGCTCGCGCTGACCGTCCGTCCCCTCTCACGTGTTATCGGCCTGCATCTGTGCCCAGATCGCGGCAAGCATCGACGCGCCCAACGCGGCGCTTCGCGCGCCGCTCCACCCGACGTGCGGATCGGGACGGTTCGCGTTGTCCTTGAACGGCATTTCGAGCGTGAGCGACAGGCAGCCGAAGCGATGGGCGACCCACTTCGACGCGAGCTTGAGCGAGTCCGGCCCGTGTTTGCCCGGCGGATAGCCGAACTTGTCCTGGAAATCGAGGCTCGCCGCCTTCAGGCGCTCGCCGAACGCCTTCTCGCGCGCGAGTGTCTCGTCGGTCGCCCACTCCACGCCGTCGTTGCCCGCCAGGAATACGTAGGGCAGCGCCTCGTCGCCGTGAATATCGAAGAACATGTCGCAGCCGAGCGTCTCGATGGCTGCGCGCACGTGATACACCTCGGGGCTGCGCATCGGGTCCGGCGCCAGCCACTCGCGATTGAGATTCGCGCCCACCGCATTGGTACGCAGATGGCCGCGCGCCGAGCCGTCCGGATTCATGTTCGGCACGATATGCAGCACCGCTTCGTCGAGCACCGCCGTGGCGAGCGGATCGCCCGCCCAGTCGCCCGCCCCGAGCAGGCGGCGCAACAGTCCTTCCACGAACCACTCCGCCATCGTTTCGCCGGGATGCTGACGCGCGATCACCCAGAGATTGCGCTTGCCCGCGCGCGGTTCGCCCACGGTGAGCAAGGTCATATCCCGCCCGTCGACGGTCTGCCCCAACGAGCGCGAACTCACCCTCTGCGAGTTCTGTGCCGTGCCGAGCAGTGCCAGGTGACGCTCCTCGGCATACGGCTCGAAATACGCGAAATACACGCTGTCGTGCGCCGGCGTGAACGACACCGTCATGACCTTCGCGTCGTACGAGGTCGGCACGCGAAACCAGTTCACGCGATCGTACGACGCCACCGCGCGGTAGTTCTCCCAGCCGCGCGGATACGACGTTTGCCCCGCGTTATCGAACACGATCCGGCACGGCGTACCGCCCACCCCCTGCACACGGAAATGGAACCACTGCGCAAATTCGGCGGCACCGTCCCGGGCAATGCGGACGTGAATGTCGTCGGCACGCTCGGCACTCACCACCTCGATGGCGCCGCTATCGAACTTGCTGCTGATCTGGACAGTCATGACTTGTCTCGCTGGCGGAAATCAAAAACCCCGGGCACTTGCCCAGGGTCGAAGGCTCACGAACGTCAGGCCACGCGACGGCGGAAGACCCAGAGCGCGTCGTTCGAGACCGTGTCGTCGAATGCGTAGCCTTCGCTGTCGAAGGCCTTGAGCTGCTGCACGTCGGTCACGCCGCGCTCGATGGCGTAACGCGCCATCAGACCGCGCGCGCGCTTGGCATAGAAGCTGATGATCTTGTACTTGCCGCTCTTCCAGTCCTCGAACACCGGCGTGATCACCGGCGCGGCCACCAGACGGCGCTTGATGACCTTGAAATACTCTTCGGACGCCAGGTTCACGAGCACGCGACGCGTCTCGGCGTGCTCCGCGAGCGACGCGTTGATCGTCTGCGTCACACGCTCGCCCCAGAACGCGTACAGATCACGCCCGCGCTTATTGGCAAAGCGCGTGCCCATCTCCAGACGATAGGGCTGCAGCAGATCGAGCGGGCGCAGCACGCCGTACAGGCCGGACAGAATGCGCAGATGTTTCTGGGCGAAGTCGAGCTGCGTGGCGCTCAGGGTGCGGGCCGCGAGGCCCTCGTAGACGTCGCCGTTGAAGGCAAGCACGGCCTGCTTGGCATTGCTCGTGTCGAAGCGGGCGTTCCAGTCGGCGTAGCGGGTGACGTTGAGCGCGGCAAGTTGATCGGAAATGCTCATGAGCGAGCCCACCTGTGCCGGACTCAGTTCGCGCAGACCGTCGATCAGTTCGGCCGCGTCGTCGACGAACTGTGGCACGGTGTGCGTGCTCACGTGCGGCGGCGTTTCGTAGTCGAGTGATTTGGCCGGCGAGAGAACAATTATCATATCGGGTGCAGCGTCCCTGCGAAAACGAGAAACCGACATTCTATCCAATGCTTCAGAACGCTGTTGCCACGCCCGCCGAACGGGCCTTCGCCGACCATCTCGATACGCTCGCCACGCCACCGCGCGTGGTACTCGACACCAATGTCTGGATCGACCTGCTCGTCTTCGACGACCCCATTGTGCGTCCGGTCCGCGATGCCCTCGTCGAGCGCCGCCTCACGGCGCTCATGGCGTCGCGCTGTCGTGACGAACTCGCCGTGGTGCTTACTTACCCGCAATTCGCGTCGCGCGAAATCGACAACGATGCCGCACTCGCCTGGGTCGACGCCAACACGCATCGCATCGTCGTGCCGGAAGACGCCGCGCCGGGCGCCCCGCTGCCGTTGTGCCGCGACCGCGACGATCAGAAATTCCTCGAGGCCGCACGCGACGGTCATGCACACTGGCTCGTCAGCAAGGACAAAGCCGTGCTTAAGCTGCGCAGCCGGGTGGCACGCCAGTTCGGCTTTCGCATCGTGACGGCGAGCGCGTTCGCGTCGCTGCTCAACGCGAACTGGTAATGTCCGAAAGTCCGATCGGAATCGGCGAACGCATGGCCGCGGCATGTCCGAAAACGCAACCCAACCTCCGGCATCGCCCGCAGGCCGGGCGCAGCGGCGGTAGAATGGCGGCCTGATCACTGCATCGTCCACTGCCTACATGAACGCGCCCCACACCGCATCTGTCGCGCCCGCCGCTCAGGCGTTGGTCGCCCCGCCGCTTGCGTCACGTCTGCCGAACGTCGGCACCACCATTTTCACCGTGATGTCGGCGCTCGCCGCCGAGAAGCAGGCGGTGAACCTCGGGCAGGGCTTCCCCGATTTCGCGTGCGATCCGAAGATCGTCGATGCCGTCTCGCGCGCGATGCGCGACGGCCATAACCAGTACCCGCCGATGGCCGGCGTGCCGGCATTGCGCCAGGCGATCGCCGACAAGATCGGCCGGCTTTACGGGCAGCCTTACGACTGGAACACTGAAATCACGGTGACGGCCGGTGCCACGCAGGCCCTGCTCACGGCCATTCTCGCGTGCGTGCATCCGGGCGACGAGGTGATCGTGTTCGAGCCGACGTATGACAGTTACGTCCCCTCGATCGAGCTGGCCGGTGGCAAGCCTGTGTTCATCACGCTCGACGCGCCCGAGTTCCGCATTCCGTTCGACAAGCTGGCGGCGGCGATCACGCCGCGCACGCGTCTCATCCTGTTCAACACGCCGCACAATCCCAGCGGCACCGTGTGGCACGAGCAGGATCTCGCGAAGCTCGCCGAGATCGTGGCCGGCACCGACATCCTGCTGATCTCCGACGAGGTCTACGAACACATGGTGTACGACGGCAAGCGGCACGAGAGTGTGGCGCGCCATCCCGAACTCGCGCGCCGCAGCTTCATCGTGTCGAGCTTCGGCAAGACATATCACGTGACGGGCTGGAAGGTCGGATTCGTGGCGGCGCCGGCGTCACTCTCGGCCGAATTCCGCAAGGTGCATCAGTTCAACGTGTTCACGGTCAACACGCCAATGCAGGTCGGTCTGGCCGACTACATGCGCGATCCCGCCCCGTACCTCGAACTCGCAGGCTTCTACCAGAAGAAGCGCGACCTGTTCCGCGAGGGGCTTGCGGGCACGCGCTTCAAGTTGCTGCCGTGTGAAGGCACTTACTTCCAGTGCGTGGATTACAGCGCAATCAGCGACATGAGCGAAGCCGACTTCGCGCTGTGGCTGACCGGCGAGATCGGCGTGGCGGCCATTCCCGTCTCGGCGTTCTATCATGAGCCGCATGAATCCGGTGTGGTGCGCTTCTGCTTCGCCAAGCGGGACGACACGCTGCGCGAGGCGCTGGCACGACTCGCAAAGATCTGACGCGAACCGCTTCAGCAAGACGCAAAAAGGGCCGCGATCTTTTTCCAATCGCGGCCCTTTCGCTTTTGCCTCGGCGCGTGATGCGCGGCGGTGGCAGGCGCGTCGGAATTACCCCGCCTTCTTCGCCTGCTGGGCCTGCTGGTACGCCTTCTGCTCAGCGCGCATGCGCTGGAACGATTCGCGTTCGGCGAGCCCCTTGCCATACGCCTTCCAGTCGATGCCGGCCGCTTGCAGGAAATCCTCCCCATACACGGCTTGTGTGGCCATCCCCAGGATCGGCAGATGGATGCCCGCGGCGACGTCGGCCATCGAGAAGGTATCGCCGGCAAGGTAAGGCGCAAACTTCGCCAGCCGCTTGAACGCCACGATGTTCCGGCGCAGCAGCTTCTCGGTGCGTTGACGCGTGCCATCCGAGGCCGTCGCGCCAAAGAACGCCTGCCCGTAGATGTCGCGCACAACCAGCTCCAGGTGCAACTCCACCATCGTGAGCAGTTCGCGTTCCTTCGCCTGCCGCCACGGGTCTTTCGAGAAAAGCGCGGGCGACGGATGCGTCGCTTCGAGGAAATCGCAGATCACCTGTGACTCGGACAGGAACCCTTGTTCCGTCTCCAGATACGGCACCTTGCCGAGCGGCGAGCATTGCAGCAGCGACTCATCCTGGCAGGGAATCGACTCCGACTCCTCGAATGCCAAGCCCTTCTCGTACAGTACTACCTTGACCTTGTTGTAATAGTTGCTGATGGGAAAACCGTACAGCTTCAACATGATGTCTCCGATGCGTCACGGCTAGCGCCTCGGTTGTCGTCGAGGCAGCGGCGCGTGCGCAGTGTCATGATGCGTCCCTGGTGCGCTGCCGCCGATGGAGCGGTAGCGCGTCGTTGTCGGCCGATCGCGCGACGGTGGTGCGACGGTGGTGCGACGGTTGCAGCATCGTTGTCGATCCACACGCTCACTGCGTCATGCAGCGAGCGCCACGGGGTCAACCTTGGCGATGCGTGCAACCGACGCGACTGGCGGCCACCCGCAGTGTAACGGCATCGCACGATCGGTCGTGAGACGCGCACACGGGAAGATGTCCCGAAATCTGCCTACCCGGCCCAACGGCAGGTCCACGAACGGTCCGATGGACTACGCCCCCGGCCGACCGCCCAGCGGAACAAGCGCTGGCAGCCGCCGCAAGATCGGCGACAATAGCGCCAACGCGTGATGGGCACCGGTTTGCATTGCTCGGCGAGTCATCAGGAAATTCATTTCCAGACCGACCGGTCGGACGATAGAATGTTGCATCCCCTCCGTGCCAGCGCCGGGCGCGCCCACCGCGCGACTCCGATCGACGACCATCGACCCCCATTTCGAGACACTCCGAATGACTGCATCCTCCTCCCAGGCCTGCGCGAACGCCCCCGGCAAGACTATCGACGTGCTGGGCATCGTCGGCGCCGGTGCCATGGGCCGTGGCATCGCCCAGATCGCCGCGCAGGCTGGCCTGCGCGTGAAACTTTACGACACCAACGCCAGCGCCGTGCAAGCCGCACTGGGCACCCTGCGCGACACGCTGGACAAGCTCGCCGCGAAGGGCAAGATCGAAGCGTCGAGTGTCGAGGCGACGATGGGCCGTCTGCAGGCATGCGGCGTCCTTGAGGATCTGGCCGATTGCCAGCTCGTGGTCGAAGCCATTATCGAAAAACTCGACGTCAAGCGCGATCTGTTCCGCTCGCTGGAGGGCATCGTTGCGGCAGACGCGATTCTCGCGTCGAACACGTCGTCGCTATCAATCACGGCGATCGCCGCCGCGTGCGAGCGTCCAGAGCGCGTGGCCGGCTACCACTTCTTCAACCCGGTGCCGCTCATGAAGGTGGTGGAGGTGATCGACGGCCTGCGTACCGCCCCCGAGGTCGGCGATGCGCTGCTCGCGCTGGGTCAGCGCATGGGGCACACGGCCGTGCGCTGCAAGGACATGCCGGGCTTCATCGTCAACCACGCCGGGCGCGGGATGAACACCGAAGGCCTGCGCGTGGCGAGCGAAGGTGTGGCGAGTTTTGCTGACATCGACCGTATCCTGCGCGAGCAGGCGGGCTTTCGTCTTGGCACGTTCGAACTGCTCGATCTCACGGCACTCGACGTCTCGCACCCGGTGATGGAATCGATCTACCACCAGTTCTACGAAGAAGCCCGCTTCCGTCCGTCGCCGATCACGGCCGTACGCTTCGCGGGCGGCCTGCTGGGCCGCAAGGTCGGCGAAGGCTTCTATCGCTATGTCGACGGCAAACAGCAAGTGCCGCCTGAAGCCCCGGCGCCCGACACCCTGCCCGCCAGCGTCTGGGTGAGCCGCGCCGATACGCGCGGCTTCGCGGCCGTGGTCGAACTGCTCGGCGCGACGGGCGTGCCCCTCGAAAGCGGCGACAAGCCGTCAGCAACGGCGCTGATCGTTGTCACGCCGCTCGGTCTCGACGCCACGACCTGCGCCGTCGAACAGGGACTCGACGCGGCGCGCACGGTGGCCGTCGACACGCTGCTGCCGCTCGCCGGCGCGAAGCGCCACACGCTGATGACCACGCCGATCACGACGCCCGAAGCACGCAACGCCGCACACGCCCTGTTTGCGCACGGCGGCACACCCGTGACGGTGATTCGCGACTCGGCGGGCTTTGTCGCCCAGCGCGTGATCGCCACCATCGTGAACATCGGCGCCGACATCGCGCAGCAACGCATCGCAGCACCCGGCGACATCGATCGCGCCGTGACGCTGGGCCTGGGCTACGCCAAAGGGCCGCTCGCACTCGGCGATGCCGTCGGCGCACGCCAACTGCTCACCGTGCTGCGCAATCTGCAATCGTTCTACGGCGATCAGCGCTATCGTCCGTCGCCGTGGCTCACGCGCCGCGCGCAACTGGGCGTGTCGCTGCTGACCGAAGAACAGTGATCTGGAGACTCGCCCCATGAGCGCCGAACTGCTTGCCGAACGCGTTGACCACACGCTGGTGCTGACGCTGTCGAACCCGGGGGCGCGCAATGCGCTGCACCCCGACATGTACGCCGCCGGGGTCGAAGCGCTGACCACGGCCGAGCGCGACCCGTCCGTGCGCGCCGTGGTGCTCACCGGCGCCGACAACTTCTTTTGCGCGGGCGGCAACCTGAACCGGCTGCTGGAGAATCGTCAGAAGGACCCATCGGTACAGGCGGCAAGCATCGACGCGCTCGCTGAATGGATCGAGGCGCTGCGTGCGTGTCCGAAGCCGGTCATCGCGGCCGTCGAGGGCGCCGCCGCAGGGGCGGGCTTCTCGCTCGCGCTCGCGTGCGACCTGCTCGTCGCGGCCGACAACGCCAAGTTCGTGATGGCCTACGTCAAGGTCGGCCTCACGCCCGATGGCGGCGGCTCATGGTTCCTCTCGCAAGCCCTGCCCCGCCCGCTCGCCACCGAGATCCTGCTCGAAGGCAAGCCGGTCGCGGCGGCGCGCCTGGCCGCGGCCGGTCTCGTCAACCGCGTGGTCGCGCCGGGACAAGCCCGGGCCGAGGCGCTGAACTGGGCGACCGATCTCGCGCAGCTCTCGCCGAACGCCGTCGGCCGGATCAAGTCGCTCATCGAAAGCGGTGCCAGCGAGACGCTCACCTCGCAGTTGGGCGCCGAGCGCGATAGTTTCGTCGCATCGCTTCACCATGCTGACGGTCTGGAAGGAATCAGTGCCTTCCTTGAGAAACGTCCGGCAAAATACGCCTGATGGCTTGACCGACCGCGCACGAACTTTGGACACGCACGGTCGGTCAATGCCTTGCCGCAGCGCCCCGTTAGACTGCCGGCGCCCCTCTCAGGAGAGTTACCGCATGCGCGACTCACTCGGCCAATCCGGCTCCGCCGCCGGTCCCTTGGTATTCACGCCACCACAGCGCCGCCGCATCTATCTGATGCGTCATGGCGACGTCACGTACTTCGACGACAGCGGCAAGCCTATCGACGCCGACGCGGTCGCACTCAACGAGCTGGGGCGCTCGCAAGCCAGCGCCGCCGGACGCGCCTTTGCCGCCGAGAACATCCGCTTCGATCGCGTGATCGTGAGCGGCCTGCCGCGCACCCGCGAGACGGCCGAGCGCGTGCTGGCCGAGACCGGACAACAGATCGACATCGAGACGTGGACGTGCTGGCGGGAAATTCGCGCCGGCAACATTGCCGACCTGCCGCCGGGCGAGATCGCGCAGGCGTTTCTCGGCGCGTTCGACGGCCTCGTGCCCGAGAGCACCCGCTTCATGAACGGCGAGTCGGTGCGCGAGTTGCTCGACCGCGTGGTGCCGCCGCTGGCGGAGCTGCGCGCCGATACGTCGTGGGATACGGTACTACTGGTGTTGCACGGCGGCGTGAATCGGGCGATTCTCTCGCATGCCATGCATCCGCTCGGACGCCTCTTCCTGGGCCAGCTCGCTCAGACCCCCGCCTGCATCAACGCGCTCGACGTGGGCGACGAGCCCGAAGACTGGGTCGTGCGCCTGATGAACTTTGCGCCGCCGCAACTGTTGCATCGCGATAACCGGCTGACCGTCATGGAAAAGATCTTCGCGTCGTTTGTGCGCACGCGAGCGCGAGGATAAGCGCGTCGGGCCATCGCACGACGTGAAGCGTCCGCACACGCAATAAGTAACAAGCAAAAAGCAACGCAGTCGAAACGGTCGAAATCGTCACGAACAACGTAGCACCGGGAATGCAGGAGACAGCATGGCCGAGGAGCTCGCGCAAGACTATTCCACATTTGCCGGCGAACGCGCACTGGACGCGCGCGCGCCGTTCGATACCGCTGCGCTCGAAGGCTGGCTCGCCGCGCATGTCGACGGCTTTGCCGGGCCGCTGACGATCACGCAGTTCAACGGCGGTCAATCCAATCCGACTTATCGCCTGACGACCCCCAACGCCGCCTACGTGCTGCGCACCAAGCCCGCACCGGCCGCCAAACTGCTCCCGTCCGCCCACGCCATCGAGCGCGAATATCGTGTGATGGATGCCCTCGCCGGCACCGATGTCCCCGTCGCCCGCATGCGGGGACTGTGCGTGGACGAAAGCGTGATCGGGCTGGCGTTCTATGTCATGGACTTCGTGCCGGGGCGCGTGTTGTGGGACCCCTCGCTGCCCGGCATGACGCCGGCCGAGCGCGGCGCCATCTACGACGAGATGAACCGCGTCATCTCGGCCCTGCACCGGGTCGACTACGCGGCCATCGGCCTTACGTCCTACGGCAAGCCTGGCGGCTACATCGCGCGCCAGATCGCCCGGTGGAGCCAGCAATACCGCGCCTCACAGACGCAGACGATCGACGCGATGGACCGTCTCATCGAGTGGCTGCCCGCGCATTTGCCGTCTGGCGTGCCCGAGCGCACCAGCATCGTGCACGGCGACTTCCGCCTCGACAATCTGATCTTCCATCCGAGCGAGCCGCGCGTACTCGCCGTGCTCGACTGGGAACTGTCGACGCTCGGCGACCCGCTCGCCGACTTCAGTTATCACTGCATGGCATGGCACGTCACCCCCGGAGTGTTTCGCGGGATTGCCGGCCTCGATTGGGCCGCCCTCGGCATACCGGACGAAAACGCCTACGTCGCCCGCTACAGCGAGCGCACGGGGATTGCCCGGCCCGCGCAGTGGTATTTCTATCTCGCGTATAACATGTTCCGTATCGCCGCAATTCTGCAAGGCATCATGAAGCGCGTCGCCGACGGCACGGCCGTCAGCCAGCAGGCACTCGATGCCGGCCAGCGCGCGCGGCCGATGGCGGAACTCGCCTGGATGTACGCGCAGCGCAGCACAGCCCCCGCGCAGTGCGGGTCCCGGGATCTCGATCACGCAGGCAGTCAAGGAACGCAGACCTCATGAATTTCACCTACAGCCCGAAAGTCGAGGCATTGCGCGAGCGCCTCACCGCGTTCTTCGACGAGCACATTTTCCCGAACGAGCGTCACTATCTCGAAGCGATCGAGGTGGCGCGGCGCCAAGGCGACGCATGGCAGCCGTCGCCGGTCATCGAGCGCCTCAAGCCGCTCGCGCAGCAGGCCGGGCTGTGGAACCTGTTCCTGCCCGACTCGGGGCGCGGCGCGGGCTTGACCAACGTCGAATACGCACCGCTGTGCGAGATCATGGGACAAGTCCCGTGGGCGCCGGAAGTCTTCAATTGCAACGCCCCCGACACCGGCAACATGGAAACGCTCGAGCGCTACGCGACCGACGCGCAAAAGGCGCAATGGCTCGAACCGCTGCTGCGCGGCGAGATCCGTTCCGCCTTTCTGATGACGGAGCCGGACGTGGCGTCGTCCGACGCCACCAACGTCCAGTGCCGCATTCGCCGCGACGGCGACGACTACGTCATCAATGGCCGCAAGTGGTGGTCGACCGGCGCGGGCGACCCACGTTGCGCCGTCTACATCGTGATGGGCAAGACCGATCCGGACGCGCCGAAGCATGCCCAACAGTCGATGATTCTCGTGCCGGCCGACGCCAAGGGCGTAACGCGCGTGCGCCCGCTCACCGTCTTCGGCTACGACGACGCCCCACACGGCCATATGGAAATCGTGCTCGATGACGTTCGTGTGCCGGCCAGCAGTCTCCTGCTCGGCGAGGGACGCGGCTTCGAGATCGCGCAGGGGCGTCTCGGCCCGGGGCGTATCCACCACTGCATGCGGCTCATCGGGCTGGCCGAGCGTGCGCTTTCGCTGATGTGCCAGCGCACGCTCTCGCGGGTGGCGTTCGGCAAGCCGATCGCGGCGCAGGGCGTCACGCGCGAGCGCATCGCCGAAGCCCGGTGTTTGATCGAACAGGCGCGCCTGCTCACGCTCAAGGCCGCCTATATGATGGATACCGTCGGCAACAAGGCGGCGCGGGCCGAGATCGCCATGATCAAGGTCGTGGCGCCGACCATGGCGTGTCAGGTGCTCGACTGGGCGATGCAGGCGCATGGCGCGGCGGGGCTCTCGGGAGACTTCCCGCTGGCCTACGCGTATGCGAGCGCGCGCACGTTGCGCTTCGCGGACGGCCCCGACGAAGTCCATCGCAACGCCATCGCCAAGCTGGAACTGGCGCGCTACGCGAGCGCGCCGAGCGCCCCCGGCGCCCCGTCG
The DNA here is from genome assembly GCF_026802345.1 of Pandoraea sp. XJJ-1. NCBI lineage: Bacteria > Pseudomonadati > Pseudomonadota > Betaproteobacteria > Burkholderiales > Burkholderiaceae > Pandoraea > Pandoraea sp. XJJ-1. Next base: position 1,874,950 of record NZ_CP113827.1, on the reverse strand, counting down.
TCAACTGACACCCCAACAAGGAGCCACAATTGATTCAGCTCTATTCCTGGGCCACGCCCAACGGCCACAAGGTCCACATCATGCTCGAAGAGTGCGGGTTGCCCTACCACGCACATGCCGTCGATATCGGGGCGGGCGACCAGTTCAAGGACGCCTTCCTCGCCATCTCGCCGAACAACAAGATTCCGGCCATCGTCGACGAGGACGGGCCGGACGGCAAGCCAATCTCGCTGTTCGAGTCGGGAGCGATCCTGCTGTATCTGGCGGGCAAGACCGGGCGCTTCCTGCCCGAGGATGTGCGCGGCAAGTACGAGACGCTCGAATGGCTGATGTTCCAGATGGGGGGCGTGGGACCGATGCTCGGTCAGGCGCACCATTTTCGGATCTACGCGCCCGAGAAAATCGATTACGCGATCAAGCGCTACACCAATGAGGCCCGGCGCCTGTACGGCGTGCTCGACAAGCAGCTCGGTCATCACCCCTACGTATCGGGCAACATGTACACCATTGCGGATATTGCGATCTGGCCGTGGCTGCGCTCGTGGAAGAATCAAGGTGTGGTGATGTCGGACTTCCCCAATGTGCAACGCTGGTTCGACGCCATCGAGGCCCGTCCGGCCGTGCAGCGCGGCATCAAGGTGCTGGCCGACGCGCGCAAGCCGCTTCAGGATGCCAAGGCCCGCGAGATACTGTTCGGCGCGACGCAATACGCGCGCCATTAGGCCACGGGCGAGCGGTGACGGTCCGGCGGGGCGTAGAGCGAAGTGGTTGACACTTCGCAACAGACTGCGGTTTCGCCGCGACGCTGGCGGTGCTAATCTAGGTGAATTACGCTCGATGCGTAGGCGCGTCGAACACGCCGAACACGTACCTGCAGACGTTTTTCAAACGTCTGCGACGCGGCTGGCCGCCGTCGTCCCCTTGCAGTTCGCAGTCCCTCGCCGCTGGCTTTTGGAAGATCCGGGAGATCCACATATGTCAGGCAAGTTCGAACTCAAGCGCAGTCCCAACGGTGAATTCCACTTTCACCTGATGGCCGACAGCGGGCACATTATCCTTTCGTCCGAGACATACAAGGCGCGGGCCTCTGCGCAGAACGGTATCGAGTCCGTTCGCAAGAATTCGGCCGAGGACCACCGTTTCGAGCGCAAGACGTCGACGTCCGGCCGCCCGTATTTCGTGCTCAAGGCGCGCAATGGCGAGATCATCGGCCAAAGCCAGATGTTTTCGAGCGCCGAGCAGATGGAAGACGGCATCACGCAGGTCAAACGCGATGCCCCGGCGGCCTCGGTGAGCGATCTGTCACATTGAGACCGCCGCGGCAGGCCGACGCGAGCGCGGGTGAGTCCGACGCTCGCGTGACTCAGTCACCGCGCTTCAAATAGAGCCCGGTTCCGCGGAACCGGCACACTTCTTCGCCGTGCTGATTCGTCGCCGTCCAGAGCTGGCGCACGATGCCCCGATCGGGACGGCTTTTCGACGCGCGCACTTCCAGCGTGCTGCTCGTGACCGTGATCGTGTCTCCCGGACGCACCGGTTTGAGCCACTCGATCTGCTCGACGCCCGGCGACCCCATGCTCGACGAGCGCGAGAGCAGTTGGTCGACGTTCATCCGCATCATGATGCTGCACGTGTGCCAGCCGCTGGCCACCAGCCCACCGAAATGCGACTCGCGCCCGGCCGCTTCATCGATGTGAAACGGCTGGGGATCGAATTGCCGCGCAAAATGCACGATCTCGTCCGCCGTGAACGTGTATTCGCCCAGATCGAAGGTGTCACCGACCGTGAAGTCTTCGAAGTAGTACTCGAGAGTTGCCATCGCTAGCTCCTGCATGCGGCGTGCTGGCGTCATCCGCCAGACGGTTACGGGCTTACTGCAACGTATCCTTGAAGCCGTCGGGAATCGGCAGCGGCATGACGTCGATGCCCTCTTCCGCCAGTGCTTCGCTCTCTTCGCGCGACACCGTGCCGCGAATATTGCGCTCCGGGGCTTCCGCATAGTGAATCTTGCGGGCTTCCTCGGCAAACTGGCTACCCACGTCTTCCGTGTTCGCCATGACGTGACGCACCGCCTTCATCCAGAGCGTCTGCAGCTCGCCTTTCGCTTTGGCGACGTCCCGCGAGGCCGAGTCGCCGGGCGGTCGCGCGGCCGGCGCGCCTTCGGCACGCAACGTCGCCCCCGACAGATTCAGGCGCGGCGCAGACGGCATGCGGGCAATCTTCGCGTCGCCGCAGACGGGGCATGTCACCAGCCCCCGCGCTTGCTGCGACAGGTAATCGTCCTCCGAGCCGAACCAGCCCTCGAAGGTGTGCTCGTGTGCACAACGCAAGTCAAAAACCTTCATGACGCAATGGATGTATCCCGACCCCGTGGGTCACGAGACCGGGGATCGAAAAAAATGACGATGGATCAGCGTTGTGGCGACCGCTCGTTCGGCTGCCACACGCCCGATAATATCTTTTCCAGCCAGAACGCGCCGATGATCGATTTGACGTCCGTGATACGCCCGTCCCGCACCCATTGCAGCAGTTCGGTCGCGGGCATCTTGAACACGTCGAGAAACTCGCCCTCGTCGAGGCGTTGTTCGCCAAGCGTGAGGTCGCGCGCAAGCCAGATGTCAATGAATTCCGTCGAGTACGAAATCACCGGGTGAATACGCGTGAGGTAATCCCAGCGCTCGGCGCGATACCCCGTCTCTTCCAGCAACTCACGCTGGCCGCACGCGAGACCGCCCTCCGCGTCGTCGAGCTTGCCGGCGGGCAGCTCCGTCATCACGCGCTCGAGCGGATACCGATACTGACGCTCCATGAGCACCTGGCCGTCGTCGAAGAGCGGGATCACCATGACGGCCCCCGGATGGGTGGTGTATTCGCGCGTTGCCGTCTTGCCGTCGGGTAGACGCACGCGGTCGCGCTTGATGGTCAGGAACGAACCGTCATAGACCGTATCGCTCTCAAGACGCGTCTCAATCAGATGTCGATCGTCGAATTGACGCTGGGTCATAAGCCCTCCACGGCTGAAAATTGGCGAACCCAAAACAAAACGCCGCCCAAGGGCGGCGTCTTGCGAAGCAAACATCTCAGGCCACAACGGCAGCCGGTCGATGGCGCCACAAATACCGGTACACGAAGCCCGGAAACGCGAACACGACGAAAAGACTGGCCGTGACCGCATAGAACTGCCAGCCCTGCGAAAACACGTTGCCGATGCCCGACTCGATCAGATAACCGAGCGCCCCCACCACGAAGTAAGCCACCGCCATCTCGACCAGCCGGCACCACAGCGGCTTGACCGCTCGCTTGAGCGCGATGACGCCAAACAGGCGCTGGTTCACGAACGGCAGATTCGCGCCCAACAGGGACAGCACAATCACCAGCATACCGCCTGCCGACATACCCATCGATCATCCCTCCGCCGGTTCGTCTGTCGTGCGCCGGGCCGGTCATTTCGACCCGCCCGGCCGCCTTCGTGTAGTCTAACGCGCTCAGCTGGCGAGCGTCAGCTTGATGGTGCGCAGGCACCAGTCCATCAGCGGGCCAGGCATCAAGCCCAGGTACAGCAGGACCAAACCGTTGAGCGACAGCACGAAACGCATCGTGCCGCTGCCCTGCAGCGCATTGTGGTCATCGGCCTTGTCGAAGTACATCAGCTTGACGACACGCAGGTAGTAGAACGCACCGATCAGCGAGGCCAACACCGCCACCACCGCCAACCACACCATGCCCGCGTTCACCACGGCTTGCAGCACGGCCAGCTTGGCGTAGAAACCTGCCAGCGGCGGAATGCCGGCCAGCGAGAACATCAGCATCAGCATCACGAACGCGAACCACGGGCTACGCTGGTTCAGGCCCTTCAGATCGGAGAGATTCTCTGCCTCGAAGCCTTGGCGCGAGAGCAGCAGCACGATACCGAACGTGCCCAGCGTCGTGAGCAGGTAGATCACGCTGTAGAACATCGACGAACCGTAGGCGTCGGCGATCCCGTCGATCTTGCCGCCCACCACGCCCGAGAGCATGCCCAGCAGCACGAAGCCCATGTGCGAGATGGTCGAGTAGGCCAGCAGGCGCTTGACGTTGGTCTGCACGATCGCCGTCAGGTTACCGATCACCAGCGAGAGCACCGCCATGATGATCAGCATCTGCTGCCAGTCGATCGCCAGCGGCAGCATGCCTTCGACGAGCAAGCGCAGCAGCAGCGCGAAGGCGCCCAGCTTCGGCGCGCCACCGATGAGCAGCGTGACCGGGGTCGGCGCGCCCTGGTAGACGTCGGGCACCCACATGTGGAACGGCGCAGCGCCGAGCTTGAACGCCAGACCGGCCACCACGAACACAACGCCGAACACCAGCACGACCTTGTTCACAGCACCCGAAGCGATGACTTCGAAGACCTTGGACAGTTCGAGCGAGCCGGTCGCGCCGTACATCATCGACATGCCGTACAGCAGGAAGCCCGAGGCGAGCGCCCCCAGCACGTAATACTTCATGGCCGACTCGGTCGCGTTCGTCGAATCGCGCCAGACGGCGGCAAGGGCGTACAGCGACAGCGACATCAGTTCCAGACCCAGGTACAAGGTCAGGAAGTTGTTGCCCGAGATCATCACCGACAGGCCCAGCAGCGAGAACAGGCTGAGAACGTAGAAGTCGCCGCGGGCGAGACCGCGGGCTTCCAGATACTTTTGACCGTAGACGAACGTGACGAACGTAGCGAGGCCGCCAAAGGCCTTGAGCAGGTTCGACATCGGATCGGCGACGAACACATTACCGAACAGGTAGTGCGACGCCGGATCACTGGCGTTGCATGCCCACAGCACGGACACGACTGCGGACGTGATGAGCGCCAGCACGTAGTTGAGCTTGCGCGTCTGGCCGAGGAACGCGTCGCACATCATGATCACGAGGATCATGAGCAGCAGGATGGCCTCCGGCAACGCAGGCAGCAGATTGATGTTTTGCATGATCTGGATATCCTCCCCGATTAAGGCAGCTTGGTCTGCGCCACGTGGGCGAGGAGGTTAACGACGGAGGTGTGCATCAGGTCGGTGAAGGGCTTCGGATAGATACCCATGAACAGCGTGAGCGCCGCCAGCACGGCCAGCATGAAGAATTCGCGCTTGTTGATGTCGACCAGCTCGCGCACGTGATCGTTGGCGATCGCGCCGAAAATCACGCGCTTGTACATCCACAGCGAATACGCCGCACCGGTGATCAGCGAGGTCGCAGCGAGCAGACCCACCCAGAAATTCAGCTTCACGGCGCCCAGGATCACCAGGAATTCGCCCACGAAGCCCGACGTCGCCGGCAGACCGCTGTTGGCCATCGTGAACAGCATGAACAGCGCTGCGAACTTCGGCATCGTGTTCACCACACCGCCGTAGTCGGCGATGTTGCGCGAGTGCATGCGGTCGTACAGCACACCGATACACAGGAACATGGCGCCCGAGACGAAGCCGTGCGAGATCATCTGGACCAGCGCACCCTGCATGCCGATTTCGCTGAACATGAAGAAGCCGAGAATCGCGAAGCCCATGTGAGCGATCGACGAATACGCCACCAGCTTCTTCATGTCGGTCTGCACCAGGGCCACGAGGCCGATGTAGACGACGGCGATCAGCGCGAGCGTGATCATGAAGCCCGACAGGTAGTGACTGGCGTCCGGGGCGATCGGCAGCGAGAAGCGCAGGAAACCGTAGGCCCCAAGCTTGAGCATGATCGCGGCCAGCACGACCGAGCCGCCGGTCGGCGCTTCCACGTGGGCGTCCGGCAACCAGGTATGCACCGGCCACATCGGCACCTTCACGGCGAAGGCCATGAAGAACGCCACGAACAGCAGTATCTGCACGTTCATCGGCAGCTTCGCGGCGTACCAGTCGGTCAGCGTGAACGAGTGCGTCACGTTGTAGAGGTAGATCAGCGCGACCAGCATGAGCAGCGAGCCGAGCAGCGTGTACAGGAAGAACTTGAACGCGGCATACACCCGGTTCGGGCCGCCCCACACACCGATGATCAGGTACATCGGGATCAGCGTGGCCTCGAAGAAGACGTAGAACAGCAGGCCGTCTTGCGCCGAGAACACCCCGATCATCAGACCCGAGAGGATCAGAAACGCGGCCATGTACTGGGCGACGCGCTCCGTGATCACTTCCCAACCCGCGATCACCACGATCACCGTGATAAGCGAAGTCAGCACGATCAGCCACAGCGAGATGCCGTCGATGCCGAGGAAGTAGTTGATGTGGAAGCGGTCGATCCAGCTCGATTTCTCGACAAACTGGAACGCCGCCGTATTGGCGTCGAAGTTCGAGATCAACGGCAGCGTGACCAGGAAGCTCATCAGCGACCCGATGAGCGACAGCGCACGTGCGCCGCCCGGGTTGCGGTCATTCCCCACCGCGAGGACAACGATCCCCGAGATGATGGGTAGCCAGATGGCCAGACTCAGAAGCGGTAGCGATTGCATTATTGTTGGCTCCCCCTATTACTTGCCGTTCAACGTCACAAACAGCGTCAGGAGCCCGAGCATGCCGAGGATCATGGCGAACGCGTAGTGGTAGATGTAACCGGATTGAACGAAGCGGATGACACCGGCGAACCAGCCCACCAGACGCGCGCTGCCGTTCACGACTGCGCCATCGATGAGACCTTGATCGCCAGCCTTCCACAGGCCGCGACCGATCTTGAGCGCGCCCTTGGCGAAGACCACTTCGTTGATCTTGTCCATGTAGTACTTGTTGTCGAGCAGGTTGTAGATGCCCGAGAACCGATTTTTCAGCGCTTCCGGAATATCCGGGCGCTTCAGGTAGAAGAACGCCGCGAGCACGATGCCCAGCGCCGACAGGGCGATCGGGAGCGTGCCGAACGAGTGCAACGCCATCGCCAGCCAGCCGTGGAAATCGTGGCTCAGCTCTTCCATCGCCGGATGGTTTTCGCCAACGTAGATCACGTCCTTGAACGCCACGCCCTGCTTGAAGAAGCTGCCGAACAGCATCGGGGCAATCGCGATGGCGCCGATGATGACCGACGGAATCGCCAGCAGAATCAACGGGATCGTGACCACCGCCGGCGACTCGTGCGGCTTCTGACCCGGGGCCAGACCGTGGTGGTGATCGGCGGTTTCCTCTTCTTCCTCGTGATGCTCGTCATGGTCGTGATGCACCTGACCGAAACGCTCCTTGCCGTGGAAGACCATGAAGTACATGCGGAACGAGTAGAACGCCGTGACGAAGACGCTGGCGACCACGGCGAAGTACGCGAAGCCCGAGCCCGGCAGATGCGAGGCGGCCACGGCTTCGATGATCGAGTCCTTCGAGTAGAACCCGGCGAAGAACGGTGTCCCGATCAGCGCGAGCGAGCCCAGCAGCGACGTGATCCATGTGATCGGCATGTACTTCCACAGGCCGCCCATGTTGCGCATGTCCTGATCGTGATGCATGCCCATGATGACCGAGCCCGCACCGAGGAACAGCAGCGCCTTGAAGAACGCGTGCGTCATCAGGTGGAAGATGGCGACCGGGTAGGCCGACACGCCGAGCGCGACCGTCATGTAACCGAGCTGCGAGAGCGTCGAGTAGGCCACGACACGCTTGATGTCGTTCTGGATCATGCCCAGGAAGCCCATGAACAACGCGGTGATCGCGCCGATGATCGTGATGAACGACAGCGCCGTGTCCGAGAGTTCGAACAGCGGCGACATGCGGCTCACCATGAAGATCCCCGCGGTCACCATCGTGGCCGCGTGAATCAGTGCCGAAATCGGGGTCGGGCCTTCCATCGAGTCCGGCAGCCACACGTGCAGCGGGAACTGCGCCGACTTACCCATCGCACCGATGAACAGGCAGATACAGGCCACGGTGATCAGGCGCCAGTCGGTGCCCGGAAACGACAGGGCCGCGACCTCGTTGGCCTTGGCGAACACTTCGCCGTAGTTCAGCGTGCCGGTGAAGGCCAGCAGCAGGCCGATACCGAGCAGGAAGCCGAAGTCGCCGACGCGGTTGACCAGGAACGCCTTCATGTTGGCGTAGATCGCGGTCGGACGCGTGTACCAGAAACCGATCAGCAGGTACGAAACCAGGCCCACCGCTTCCCAGCCGAAGAACAGTTGCAGGAAGTTGTTGCTCATCACGAGCATCAACATCGAGAACGTGAACAGCGAGATGTACGAGAAGAAGCGCTGGTAGCCAGGATCTTCCGCCATGTAGCCGATGGTGTAGATGTGCACCATGAGCGAGACGGAAGTGACCACGCACATCATCGTAACGGTGAGCGTGTCGACGAGGAAGCCGATCTCGAGCTTGAGCTCGCCGATGCGGGCCCATTCGTAGACGGTGGCGTTGAAGCTCGCCCCGTTCATGACGTCGATGAACGTCATGACCGACAGGACAAACGCGACCAGTACGCCGAGGATCGTGACCGTGTGGGCGCCCGCGCGTCCGACTTGCTTGCCGAACAGGCCGGCAATCAAGGAGCCGACGAGCGGCGCCAGCGGGATCGCGAGCAGCAGGTTGGGATTCAATGTGGATGCCATAACAGCGTTCGCTTTGTTTAACCCTTGAGGCGGTCGAGATCTTCGACGTTGACCGTTTCGAGCTTACGGAACAGCGTGACCAGAATGGCCAGCCCGATCGCGGCTTCCGCCGCGGCCACCGTAAGAATGAAGAACACGAATACCTGACCGGCAATGTCGCCCAGGTAATGCGAAAACGCGACGAAGTTCAGATTGACCGCGAGCAACATCAGCTCGATGGCCATGAGCAGCACAATCACATTTCTGCGGTTGAGGAAGATACCGGTAATGCTGATCGCGAAGAGAATCGCGCCCAACACCAGGTAATGCGCTAGCGACAACGAGATCATGCTGTCTCCTTATTCCGCCGCCGGCGCGTCGGTGCCGGTGGACTGCTGCCGGGCTTCGGCGGGCATCGACACCAGACGCACGCGGTCGCGCGCCTTCACGCGCACCTGCTGGCTCGGGTCGGTCTGTTTGTGGTCCTTACGGGTACGCATGGTCAGCGCAACTGCCGCCACGACCGCCACCAGCAGGATCAGACCTGCCACTTCGAAGGCAAAGATATAGTCGGTGTACAGCGCGATACCAAGCGCCTTGGTGTTCGCCACGTCCGGGGCCGAGACCGCCTTGACCGGCGAGCGCGTGGCGCCGTAGCCGCGCATGAGCACCAGTGCCGATTCGACGATCATGATCGCGCCGACAGCGCTCGCCAGCGGGATGAACTTGCCGAAACCGCGCCGCAGTTCGTCGAGATTGATGTCGATCATCATCACCACGAACAGGAACAGCACCATCACCGCGCCGACATACACGAGCACCAGCATGATGGCGAGGAACTCGGCCTCGAGCAGCATCCAGATCGCCGCGGCGTTGAAGAAGGCGAGCACCAGGAACAGTGCCGACTGTACGGGGTTGCGCGCGGTCACGACCTTCAGGCCGGAGATCACGAGGATCAGCGCAAACACGTAGAAAAGAAAGGTTGTGAATTCCATAATCACCGGGTGTTGCGAGAATTAGCCAACGTCAATTGCCGTACCGGGCGCACCGTCGCTGCGCTGCGCCCTGCCCTGCTTAACGGTACGGCGCATCGGCCGCCTTGGCCGCCGCGATCTCGTTTTCGTAACGATCGCCCACCGCGAGCAACATCTCCTTGGTGAAGTACAGATCGCCACGCTTCTCGCCGTGGTACTCGAGAATGTGCGTCTCGACGATCGAGTCCACCGGGCAGCTTTCTTCGCAGAAGCCGCAGAAAATGCACTTGGTCAGATCGATGTCGTAGCGCGTGGTACGGCGGGTGCCGTCGTCGCGCACATCCGACTCGATCGTGATGGCCATTGCCGGGCACACCGCTTCGCACAGCTTGCAGGCGATGCAGCGCTCTTCACCATTCGGATAACGGCGCAGCGCATGCAGACCGCGAAACCGCGGCGACATCGGCGTCTTCTCTTCCGGAAACTGCACCGTCACCTTGCGTGCGAACGTATAGCGCCCTGTGAGCGCCATGCCCTTGAGCAGTTCCAACAACAGGAAACTGCCGAAAAAGTCTTTGATTGCCCTTACCATGGGATTCCTCTACTCCGTTCGCCTCAGCCCCAGATGTTCCAGGGGGACATGATCCAGACACCCACCACGATCACCCAGATGATCGTCAGCGGCAGGAATACCTTCCAGCCCAGACGCATGATCTGGTCGTAGCGGTAGCGCGGGAACGTCGCACGCACCCAGATGAACACCGACAGCAGCAGGAACACCTTGAACGCCAGCCAGAACACACCCGGGATGAACGACAGGAAGCCGAACGGCGCACTCCAGCCCCCCAGGAACAGCACCGAGGCCAGCGCCGAGATGATGATCATGTTGATGTACTCGGCCAGGAAGAACAGGGCGAAGCCCATGCCCGAGTATTCGATCATGTGACCGGCCACGATTTCCGATTCGCCTTCCACCACGTCGAACGGGTGGCGGTTCGTTTCGGCAATGCCCGAGACGAAGTAGACGACGAACATCGGCAGCAGCGGCAGCCAGTTCCACGACAGCAGGTTCAGCCCCAGACCCGCGAACATGCCGTGCTCTTGCGAACGCACGATGTCCGACAGGTTGAGCGAGCCGGCCGTCATCAGCACCGTGACCAGCGCGAAGCCCATGGCGATTTCGTACGAAATCATCTGGGCCGACGCGCGCATGGCGCCGAGGAAAGCGTATTTCGAGTTCGATGCCCAGCCGGCGAGAATCACGCCGTACACGCCGATCGACGAAATCGCGATGGCGTAGAGCAGCCCGGCGTTCACGTCGGCCAGCACGGCGCCCGGCTGGAACGGAATCACCGCCCAGATCGCGAAGGCGGGCAGCACGGCCATCACCGGCGCGATGGCGTAAATGCCCTTGCTCACCTGCGACGGCGTAATGACTTCCTTGAGCAGGAGCTTCAACACGTCGGCGATCGGCTGGAGCAGACCGGCCGGGCCCACGCGGTTCGGGCCCAGACGCACGTGCATCCAGCCGATGAGCTTGCGCTCCCACAGAATCAGGTACGCCACGCACAGCAGCAGGATCACGGCCACGACGAGGATGCGGACCAGCGCCCACACCGTCGGCCAGGCCACGCCCAGCAGTTGCGTGCCGTATTGATTGATGACTTCGTTCAGGCTCATTTACGCCTTCTCCACCGAAATTTCACCGAACATCGCGCCAAGCGCGGCGGATGCCGGCGTGGCCGCCGGCACGCGCACCACATTGGCAGGCAACGTTTCCGAACGCGCAGCCGGCAGCGTGACCACCGCATCGCCCTGACGCACGCGCACGGCGTCGCCCGCGGCGAGGCCCAGGCGATCGAACAGCGCCGCCGGGAGCGTGGCACGCAGCGCGGCCTTGGCGTCGTTGGTCAGTTGCAGCGACGGGGCACGGCGTACCAGCGCGTCGGCCGAGTAGATCGGCACGTCGGCCAGACGCTCCAGGCCCTGCCCGGCTGCCGTCGGTGCAGCCAGCGCGGCCTTGGCGCGGTTGTCGAGCGAGGCGGCCGAGAATCCGGCGAGCGCTTCGTCGCGCACCTGTTCCGCGGTGTCCTGCGCGAAGCCTTGCAGCTTGAGCAGATTGCCCAGCACGCGCAGCACCTTCCAGCCCGGACGCGTCTCGCCCAGCGCACGCACCACACCGTTGAAGTGTTGCGGCAGCCCTTCGGCGTTGACGAACGTACCGGCCGTCTCCGTGAACGGGGCGATCGGCAGCAGCACGTCGGCGTACTCGAGGCCGTGCTTGAACGGCGAGAGCGAGACCACCATCTTCGCGGCGTTCAATGCCGTGAGCGCTTGCTTCGCATCGGCCGAGTCGTACTCCGGCTCGGCGTTCAGCAGCAGATACGCCTGGCGCGGTTGCGCGAACAGCGCAGCGGCGCCCTTGGCGTTCGTGGCCTTCACCGCGTAGGCACCGACCGTGTTGGCGCCTTCGGTGAGGAAGCCCAGCGTGGCGCCGGTGATATCGGCGATCACTTGCGCGATGGCGTGCAGTTGTGCGAATTGCGGATGCTGCACCACGGCGTTGCCCAGCAGGATGGCACGACGCTCGCCGTTCACCAGCGAGGCGGCGATGGCGTTGGCCGTGTCGCTGACGTTCACGCCGGCGAGCTCAGTCGGGGCGGCAACGCCCTTGGCCGCCGCCGCGGCGAGCGCGATACCGGCCAGCTCGCTCACCCATGCGCTCGGTGCGGCGATGATCTTGTTGGCGAGCTTCACCAGCAGATCGTCGTCCGAGCCGTGCAGCACGTGCAATTGGCCACCGGCCTTCACCGCGGAGCGCAGACGCGAAGCGAACAGCGGATGATCCTTGCGCAGGAACGAGCCGACGACCAGCGCGCTTTGCAGCGTGTCGAGGTCCGCGATCGGCAGGCCGAGCCACGGAGCCCCCTGGGTGCCGCCCGACACGTCCGTCTGACGCAGACGGAAGTCGACGTTATCGCTGCCCAAGGCGCGCACGAACTTTTGCAGCAGGTGCAGTTCTTCGATCGTGGCGTGCGGCGAGGCCAGCCCGGCGACGGCATCGGCGCCGTGGTCGCGGATGATGTCCGTCAGACCATGCCCGACATATTCGAGCGCCGTCTGCCAGTCGACTTCGTGCCACTCGCCGCCTTGCTTGAGCATAGGCTTGGTGAGGCGCTCGTCGCTGTTCAGACCTTCGTACGAGAAACGATCCTTGTCCGAGATCCAGCATTCGTTGAGCGCTTCGTTTTCGAGCGGCACAACGCGCATGACCTGGTTGTTCTTCACTTGCACCACGAGGTTCGCACCCACGCCGTCGTGAGGGCTCACCGACTTGCGGCGCGACAGCTCCCACGTCCGGGCGCTGTAGCGGAACGGCTTCGAGGTCAGGGCACCGACTGGGCACAGGTCGATCATATTGCCCGAGAGTTCGGAGTCGACCGTCTTGCCGACGAACGACGTGATTTCCGAGTGCTCGCCGCGCCCCAGCATGCCGAACTCCATCACGCCGGCCACTTCCTGGCCGAAACGCACGCAACGGGTGCAGTGAATGCAGCGCGACATCTCTTCCATCGAGATGAGCGGGCCGACATTCTTGTGGAACACCACGCGCTTCTCTTCCTGATAGCGCGACGCCGACTTGCCGTAACCGACGGCCAGGTCCTGCAGTTGGCACTCGCCCCCCTGATCGCAGATCGGGCAATCGAGCGGGTGGTTGATCAGCAGGAACTCCATCACCGATTGCTGCGCCTTCACAGCCTTCTCGGAGTTGGTGCGCACGATCATGCCGTTGGCCACCGGTGTGGCACAGGCCGGCACCGCCTTCGCGGCCTTCTCGACCTCGACCAGGCACATGCGGCAGTTCGCGGCGATGGACAGCTTCTTGTGGTAACAGAAGTGGGGAATATAGGTGCCGTTCTTCTTGGCAGCCTGGATCACCATGCTGCCTTCGGGCACCTCGACCTTTTGGCCGTCAATTTCGATTTCAACCATAGCGGTTCAATGCCAAGCGTCAAAAGGGATTAGTGAGCGCCGACCAAGCAATGCTTGTGCTCGACGTGGTAGGCGAACTCGTCCCAGAAGTGTTTGAGCATGCCGCGCACTGGCATCGCTGCGGCGTCGCCCAGCGCGCAAATGGTGCGGCCCATGATGTTCTCGGCCACCGAGTTGAGCAGGTCCAGATCTTCCTGGCGACCTTCGCCATGCTCGATTCGATTGACCACGCGCCACAGCCAGCCAGTGCCCTCACGGCACGGCGTGCACTGACCGCACGATTCTTCGTAGTAGAAGTACGACAGGCGCAACAGCGAGCGCACCATGCAGCGTGTCTCGTCCATGACGATCACGGCGCCCGAGCCCAGCATCGATCCAGCCTTGGCGATGCTGTCGTAGTCCATCGTCGTTTCCATCATCAGCCCGGCCGGCACGACCGGTGCCGACGAGCCGCCCGGAATCACGGCCTTGAGCTTCTTGCCACCGCGCATGCCACCGGCCAGTTCCAGCAACTCGCCGAACGGCGTGCCCAGGGGCACTTCGTAGTTACCCGGCAGCTCGACGTCGCCCGACACCGAGAAGATCTTGGTGCCGCCGTTGTTCGGCTTGCCCATTTCCAGGTACTGCTGCGGGCCAGTGGCCAGCAAGAACGGAACCGCAGCGAACGTCTCGGTGTTGTTGATGGTCGTCGGCTTGCCGTACAGACCGAAGCTCGCCGGGAAAGGCGGCTTGAAACGCGGCTGGCCTTTCTTGCCTTCAAGCGATTCGAGCAGCGCAGTCTCTTCGCCGCAGATGTACGCGCCATAGCCATGGTGCGCATGCAGCTCGAACGAGAAGTCAGTGCCGAGAATGTTGTCGCCCAGATAACCGGCAGCGCGCGCTTCCTCGAGCGCCTCTTCGAAGCGTTCGTACACTTCGTAGATTTCGCCGTGGATGTAGTTGTAACCGACGGTGATGCCCATGGCGAAACCGCCGATGGCCATGCCTTCGATCAACGCATGCGGGTTGTAGCGCAGGATGTCGCGATCCTTGAACGTACCGGGTTCGCCTTCGTCCGAGTTACAGACAAGGTACTTCTGCCCCGGGAACGCGCGCGGCATGAAGCTCCACTTGAGCCCCGTCGGGAAGCCTGCGCCTCCGCGGCCACGCAGGCCCGATGCCTTGACGTCGGCAATGACCTGCTCCGGCGTGAGGCCTTCCTTCAGGATACGGGCAAGCTGCTGGTACCCCCCGCGCTTGACGTAATCTTCGAGGTGCCAGTTCTCGCCATTGAGGTCGGCGAGGATCAGCGGCTTGATGTGACGGTTGTGCAGCGACGTCATGCTTTCTCTCCCGCGGCGCCCGTGGCCTTGAGCTCGTCGAGGAGCGCGTCGACCTTGGCTTCGTTCATGAAGCCGCACATGCGATGGTTGTTCACCAGCAGGACGGGTGCGTCGCCGCAAGCGCCCATGCACTCGCCTTCCTTGACCGTGAAGAGACCGTCCGGCGTGATGTCGTTGTAGTCGACACCCAGCTTCTCTTTCAGGTACTTCGCCATCTCTTCGCCACGCGTAAGCTGGCAAGGCAGGTTCGTGCACACGGTCAACTTGAACTTGCCCACGGGGCGCGTGTTGAACATGGTGTAGAAGGTTGCGACCTCTTGCACCGCGACTGCGGGCATCTCGAGGTAGTCCGCCACGAATTGCATCACTTCGGGCGACAACCAGCCTTTCTCGACCTGCGCTACGGCAAGGGCGTGCATCACCGCCGACTGTTTCTGGTCGGCAGGGTATTTGGCAACGGCACGGTCGATTTTCTTCAGGGCTTCGGGAGAAAGCATTTCCGATCCGACGGTTCTTTAAAACGTTATCCCCGCTCGCGCCAGCGCTGGCAGACCGGTTTTTTCGGCCACCCGCGACTCACAGGCACGGCAACTGGAACGGCAATGGCATCGACCTGCGAAACCCTGCCGAATAAAACTTAAGGGCGCCAGAGGCGCCCACTGCGCGTTTAGCGATCGATCTCGCCGAACACGATGTCCTGGGTCCCGATGATCGCCACAGCATCGGCAATCATGTGGCCCTTCGCCATCTCGTCGAGCGCGGAAAGATGGGCAAAGCCCGGCGCACGAATCTTCAGGCGGTACGGCTTGTTCGCGCCGTCCGACACCAGGTAGATGCCGAACTCGCCCTTCGGGTGCTCGACGGCGGCATACGTTTCGCCGGCGGGCACGTGGAAGCCTTCGGTGAAGAGCTTGAAATGGTGAATCAGCTCTTCCATGTTCGACTTCATTTCGACCCGCGAGGGCGGCGCCACCTTGTGATTGTCCGTAATCACCGGACCTTCATTGGCACGCAGCCACGTCACGCACTGGCGGATCAGGCGGACAGACTGGCGCATTTCTTCCACGCGCACCAGATAGCGGTCGTAGCAATCGCCTTCCTTGCCCACAGGAATGTCGAAATCGAGACGATCGTACACTTCGTACGGCTGCTTTTTGCGCAGATCCCAGGCAATGCCCGAGCCGCGCAGCATAGCGCCGGAGAAGCCGAGCTGCATGGCACGCTCGGGCGACACGACGCCGATCCCCACCAGGCGCTGCTTCCAGATTCGGTTGTCGGTGAGCAGCGTTTCGTACTCGTCGACACACTTCGGGAAGCGGTTGGTGAAGTCTTCGATGAAGTCGAGCAACGAGCCTTCGCGTGCTTCGTTCATCTTCTTGATGGCGCGCTCGTTGTGGAACTTCGATGCGCGATATTGCGGCATCGCGTCCGGCAGGTCGCGATACACGCCGCCCGGACGGTAGTAGGCCGCGTGCATACGGGCACCCGAGACGGCTTCGTACACGTCGAACAGGTCTTCGCGTTCACGGAAGGCATACAGGAATACCGCCATCGCGCCCACGTCGAGTGCGTGGGAACCAATCCACATCAGGTGATTCAGAATCCGCGTGATTTCGTCGAACATCACACGGATGTATTGCGCGCGAATCGGCACGTCGACGCCGAGCAGCTTCTCGATCGCCATCACGTAGGCGTGCTCGTTGCACATCATCGAGACGTAGTCCAGACGATCCATGTACGGCACGGATTGCAGGAACGTCTTCGACTCGGCGAGCTTTTCCGTCGCGCGGTGCAACAGGCCGATGTGCGGATCGGCGCGCTGGATCACTTCGCCATCCAGCTCGAGCACCAGGCGCAGCACGCCGTGCGCTGCCGGGTGCTGCGGACCGAAGTTCAGAGTGTAGTTCTTGATGTCTGCCACAAGGCCACCTTAATGTTTCAGAC
Organism: Pandoraea sp. XJJ-1; assembly: GCF_026802345.1. NCBI lineage: Bacteria > Pseudomonadati > Pseudomonadota > Betaproteobacteria > Burkholderiales > Burkholderiaceae > Pandoraea > Pandoraea sp. XJJ-1. The sequence goes on along the minus strand of NZ_CP113827.1, from coordinate 1,858,217 downwards.
CGGCGTAATGTTCTTCGCGGATGATGCGCGGCGTAATTTCGCGCGGCTCGATCGTCACCGGCTGATAGATCACCCGCTTCTGCTCGGGGTCGTAACGCATTTCGACATAGCCCGAGGTCGGGAAGTCCTTGCGGAACGGGTGACCGATAAAGCCGTAGTCCGTCAGAATGCGGCGCAGATCCGGGTGCCCTTCGAACACGATACCGACCAGATCGAAGGCCTCTCGCTCGAACCAGTTGGCCGAACTCCACAGATCGATCAACGACGCCACGACCGGCAGATCGTCGTCCGGGGCGAACACGCGCACGCGCAGACGCCAGTTGTGGGTCAGCGAGAGCAGATGCGAGACGGCGGCGTAGCGCGGGCCGTCGTAGGCACCGTCGCCGTAGGCCGAGTAGTCCAGGCCGGCAACGTCCATCAACTGCTCGAACTTGAGCTCGGGATGATCGCGCAGCGTGCGCGCGACCTCGAGATAGTCGCTCGCCTTGACGGTCAGCGTCAGCTCGTCGAGGGCTTCCACCAACTGCTCGGCGCGGGCGCCAAGCACGTTTTGCAGGGTGGTCTTGAGTTGTTCTAGTTTAGACATGGGCGGGAGCGGTTATTTACGCGCGATCGTCGCAGTCCGCTTGATCTTCGACTGCAACTGGATGATGCCGTAGACGAGCGCCTCGGCCGTCGGCGGACAGCCCGGCACGTAGACGTCGACCGGCACGATGCGATCGCAACCGCGCACCACCGAGTAGGAGTAATGATAGTAGCCGCCGCCATTGGCGCACGACCCCATCGAGATCACCCAACGCGGCTCGGCCATCTGGTCGTACACCTTGCGCAGCGCGGGTGCCATCTTGTTGCACAGCGTGCCGGCCACGATCATCACGTCCGACTGACGCGGGCTCGGGCGGAACACCACGCCAAACCGGTCCAGATCGTAACGCGCCGCGCCGGCGTGCATCATTTCGACGGCACAGCAGGCCAGGCCGAACGTCATCGGCCACAGCGAACCCGTGCGCGTCCAGTTGATGAGTTTGTCAGCCGTGGTGGTGACGAACCCTTCGCGCAAAACCCCTTCGATGCTCATATGCTTACCCTGAATCCTTCTGCAATGCGGCCAATACGATGCCGGCCTTATTCCCAGTCGAGCGCACCGCGCTTCCAGAGGAACACGAAACCGATCAGCAGCTCAAGCAGGAAACCCATCATGGAGATAAAGCCCACCCAGCCGATATCGCGCAGGGCGACGCCCCACGGAAACAGAAATGCCGTTTCGAGATCGAACAGGATGAAAAGGATGGCGACGAGATAGTAGCGCACATCGAACTTCATGCGCGCGTCTTCGAATGCCTCGAAGCCACACTCGTACGGAGAGAGTTTTGCGCTGTCGGGTTTGTTGGGGCCGAGGAATTTACCGACCCCAATCAGTAGCGCCCCAAGACCGCCACCTACCAGAATGAACAGCAGGACGGGATAATAGGTTCCGAGGTTCAACTCTACCCTCTTTTTGGTTAGTCCAAAAACCGCTTTCGTCATTGGCGTGGGGGCCAAAAAGCGGATGAACAGTGAGCACAAAATAAAATGCCAGCCAAAGCATAAACGCAAGGCTGGCATCGGAGAACTGTGGTGCCGACGGCGAGACTCGAACTCGCACAGCTTTCGCCACTACCCCCTCAAGATAGCGTGTCTACCAATTTCACCACGTCGGCATTCAAATTCTGCAATCCGCTGTCACTTACGAATCGCTTCAAGACCGCTATATTAGCGCTCTTCAGCATTTTGTTCAACGCACAAATCGATTTTTTTTCGATTTTCTTTACAGCTTATTACACGTTGCAAACCGCGCTGCGACTTACTTCGGCACGTCCTGCGGATTGGCTGCGGAAGCACTCACCGGCGCACTTGCCGCGACCGCGCCCGACGCCGTCATCGGCGACGTTGCGGCCGGCAAATTACCAAGGACACCGATGTTTGCCGCCGGCTTGTACGAACCGAGATACGTGAGACCCAGCGTGGTTACGAAGAACACGGCCGCCAGCACTGCCGTGGTCCGCGACAGGAAGTTTGCGGAACCCGACGCACCGAAGAGACTGCCCGACGAACCGCTACCGAATGCAGCGCCCATATCGGCACCCTTGCCATGCTGGAGCAACACCAGACCGATGATGCCCAGCGCGGAAAGCACCTGCACCACGATCAACAACGTTTTCAACAACCCCATCTCATCACCCGTATAGAAGAACCCGATTTGCCGTGCATTTTTGGTGCACCGCATCATAACCATTTCGTGCCGTTACGAAACCCGGCATCGGCGTCAGCGCGACAGACCCGCCTCGCAAATCGCCAGAAAATCGACCGCCTTCAACGCCGCCCCGCCGATCAACCCACCATCGACATCCGCCATCGAAAACAGCTCGGCCGCGTTATCCGGCTTCACACTGCCGCCGTACAACACCGCCACATCCATCACCGCCTCGCCCTTCGCACGCAGCAGCGAGCGCAAATGCGCATGCACTTCCTGCGCCTCGGCCGACGTTGCCGTCTTGCCCGTGCCAATCGCCCAGACCGGCTCATAGGCCACAACAATCTGGACCGCCTGCGCCGCCGTCAGCGCCGCGAGCACCGTATCGAGCTGACGCGTCACGACAGACATCGTTTCGCCGGCTTCACGCTCGGCGAGCGTCTCGCCGACGCACACGATCGGCGTCATGCCCGCGTCGAGCACACGCAAGGTCTTTGCCGCGACGCCCGCATCGGTCTCGCCGTGGTACGTACGACGCTCCGAATGCCCCACAATCACGAACTGTGCGCCGAACTCGGCAATCATCGGCGCGGAGACTTCGCCCGTGTAGGCACCACTCACCTGCGCCGACACCTCCTGCGCACCGAAGCCCAGCACCTGCCCCGAGAGGCGGGCCTGACATTGCGCGAGATAGGGGAACGGCACACACACGGCCGCCGTCACGCCCGGGGCGCTCAACACCGGTGACGCCAGCAGGTCGCCCAGCAGCGCCTCGTTGCCGGCCAGACTGCCATGCAGTTTCCAATTGCCCACGACGAGCTTGCCCGCCTTGCGGCCTAGGGTGCGAGCCGAAGCCGCAGTACCCGCAGTACCGATTGTCACGCGTGATCCCCCAATGCGTAAGGACGAAAAACCTCTCATTCTAGTGCGTCAGGGGCATGGGGGTCAATTTCGCCGACTTTCAAACGTGAGAATCCGCATGAAATGGGGCTTTCACGCGGATTCGCCTCGTGCGCCGACGCGAGATGACTTACCAGGTCAGCACGATCTTCCCGACATGCGTACTCGTTTCCATCAATGCGTGGGCTTTGTCTGCTTGGTCGGCCGGGAACGTCTGATAAATCACCGGCCGGATCTTGCCAGCCGCGAACAACGGCCAGACCTTCTCGTAGAGGTTCTGTGCAATCGCCGCCTTGAACGCCACCGAGCGCGGACGCAGCGTCGAGCCGGTCACCGTCAGGCGGCGGCGCAGCAGCGCCCCCATATCCAGCGTGGCCTTGCTGCCGCCGAGCAGCGCGATGACCGCGATGCGCCCATCGAATGCCAGCGCCTGCACTTCACGCGGCAGATAGTCGCCCCCCACCATGTCGAGCACGACGTCCACGCCGCGATCGCTGGTGAGCGCCTTCGTCACGGCGACGAAATCTTCGGTTTTGTAATTGATGCCCCGCTCCGCGCCGAGCGCTTCGCACGCGCGAGCCTTTTCATCGGAACCGGCGGTCGCGAACACGCGATGGCCCATGGCCACGCCGAGCTGGATCGCCGTCACGCCGATACCGCTCGTGCCGCCCTGCACCAACAACGTCTCCTTTTCGCCCGACTCGGTCTCGCCGAGGTGAGCGCGATCGAACACATTGCTCCACACGGTGAAGAACGTTTCGGGCAGCGACGCCGCCTCGACGTCCGAGAGCCCTTGCGGCACCGGCAGCACCTGCGAGAGCGGCGCGGCGCAGTACTCGGCATAGCCCCCGCCCTGCACCAGCGCACAGACGCGCGAGCCGACTTTCAATCCCCAGCGGTTATCCGGGCCGTCGAGCTTGCCATCGACGATCTCGCCCGCCACTTCGAGCCCCGGCAGGTCAGAAGCGCCCGGCGGCACGGGATACTGCCCGATGCGCTGGAGCACGTCGGGACGGTTCACGCCCGACGCGGTGACCTTGATGAGCACTTCGCCCGGCTTGAGTTCGGGGCGCGGCCGCTCAGTGAGCTTGAGCACTTCCGGTGCGCCGTATTGGGTGATCTCGATCGCCTTCATCGTGTCGTTCCTCGGTTGTCTGGACGACGCGCCGCATCAACGCCGGCCGTCCGTCTCGTTTCGTGGGATCGCGAGTCGTGCGGCCGCCCGCGAGTCAAACGCCGCGCGCGCCATGCCACAGACCTCGCATGAAAAATGGTGTCGAGCCGTACCTTATCACCGACGGCGCGATCGCGTCGGCCGTCGACGCAGGTCTCGGCGGCATTCGGAATCAAACAGGATTATTCGGGACAACTGAGGGACAACTGAGGGGCTACGGCCAGACAGGGGAGCACGCGGATGCCGGGGCACTGGCACGCGCGCCGTTTGACGAGCGCGTCGCGTGCGATCTCGAGACCGCGCACGACGCGCCGGGTTAGCCCCAAAAGCGGGGCGCCGGCTGCCCGAAGGCCGCTCGGCGCCACCACCTCGCCCTGGCGCCGTCAGGCGACGCCTTCCGACCCTTCGTCGATCAGCCCGTGCCGTATGGCGTAGTCGGCCAGCTCCGCACGATCGTCAAGCGCGAGTTTGTGCAGAATTTGTGCAACGTGTGATGCAATCGTCCGCTCGCTCAAATGCAACGCATGCGCGACTTCATTGACGGCCAGGCCGTCGACCAGCATATGAAACACTTCATTTTCGCGAATCGACAAGCTCAGGTGCCTAGACTTGTCGTCGTGTGCATCGGCGTCGTGCCGCGCGCGCGGCCCCCGATGCGAAGCCTGCGGTGGCTCACGGCGCGCCCCGGGTTCGCGCCACCCTGCGTCGGAAGCCGCCCGCGATGCTGCCCGGCTTCGTCCGCCTTCGAGTTTCATGCCCGCCTCCTGTAAAGAAACGTCCCACGCCCGAACCGCCGGCCGCACGTCGAGGCGAACGGAGGGCGTCGCCTATTGTGCGTCAGACAATTCACGCTCGTATCTTCGGGGAAGCTGATCGCTGTCGCGCATTCGATTGGTTGTGCCTAATCCGCCACGCATGCACCGTCGCCGAGCACGAAGCGTCCGCGGCCACCATGCTTGGCGTCGTACAGCGCGCGGTCCGCCGCGTCGAACATCATGTCGGGCGTCTTGACTTCACCGCTCGCGACCATCGCAACGCCCACGCACGCCCCCACCGTAACGGCCCCGACGGACAGCGACATCGGCCGCGACGTTGCATCGAGAATCGACATGGCCGTGCGCTCCACATCGAGAATATCCTGCACGTCACGCATGATGACGGCGAATTCGTCGCCACCGAAGCGGGCAATGACGTCGCCCTCGCGCACGCTCGCGACCAGCCGTTTGGCCAGACGCCGCAGCAACTCGTCGCCGAGCGCATGCCCCCACGTATCGTTGACGAGCTTGAAGCGATCCAGATCGACGAACAGCAGAGCCTGCGCGCCGCCCCCCTCGCGCGCCACGCGCAACGCACCCGCCAGCGCCTGATCGAAGCCCTTGCGATTGAGCAGCCCCGTCAGGTGATCGGTGTGCGATTCGCGCCGCCAGCGCCGCTCGTTCGAGCGCTCGACGGTGATATCGCGGACAAACACATGAACGCCGGCAAGGACATCGTGCATGGCCCATTCCGGCTGATAGCTCACCTCGAAGCAGCGGAACGCCGCGTCGTCGCCAAAATCCCAGATGAACGTGGCGGCTTCGCCCGCGAATGCCCGGGCGAGATGCGGCGCGAACTCGCGATAGAGCGATGAGCCGAGCAGCTCGCTCGCCGTCGCCCCGAGAATGCGCTCACGCGGCCGCCGCAACCGCAGTTCACAGGCCCGATTCACGAACGCAAAGCGCTCGTTGCTGTCGAGAAACGCGACGAGATAGGGCACCCGATCCGCAATTTCCTGCATGTGGCGCACACTCGCCCGCGCCGCCTCGCGCGAGCCCTCGAGCGCCTCGGTACGATCGCGCAGTTGCTCCATCATGTCGCGAAACGCGTTCGCGAGCGCCCCGATCTCGTCGGCACGCTGGACAGGCAGCGACTGCACTGCGCGCATGTCGCCGGCGCTGCGCTGCACGAGGTCGCGCAGTGTATCGAGCGGACGCAGCATGTGCCGCGCCATCCACCACATCGCGAACGCGGCCAGCCCGATCGCCGCGATCGCGAGCAGGATCACGCGACGCCGCACGCGCGCTAGTGGATCGAACGCTTCAGCCCCGGGCAACACTGCGACAACCGACCAGCCGGTCGTGGCCATGGTCGCGCGCGCCACCAACGGATGCATGCGCAAGAGAGGGTTCGGCCCCGGATCACGCACGCCGCAGAGCGTCTGCGCCGGGCCGACGGGCGAGAGAATTTTCGTCACGTCCGCCTGAATGACATAGCGCGCGGGATTTTCATTCGTCGTCACGCAGTAGCGGCCGGTCGCGCCGATCGCATTGCTCGCCAGATCGACCATGAAGTTTTGCCGCAGCAGATTGATCGCGCCGCCGATCACGGCAATCGTCTTGCCCTGCGCGTCCACGACGGGTACCGCGAGGATAATGCCCGGCGAACGGGTGATCCTGCCCGCGATCAGTCCGGACGCCGCCTGCGGCGCGCCCGCGAGCACCTACCGGAAATAGTCGCGATCGGCAATGTTGATCGCCGTGGCGGGGAACGTCGAGTCGTAGCGCATACGGCCGTCGGGCGCGGCGACGAAAATCGTGTTGAAGGTCTCGGGCATCGACACCGACATGTTGGCGAAGGCGTCGAACTGGGCGAGCGTCATCGCGTCCGGATGGCCAAGGTGGCGCGCCATGCGATGCAGGGCGAGAAACTTCCCGCGCATCTTGTCATCGAGCTGTTCGGCCACGAGCTGGACCTGTGTGTCGAGCTGCGCCTGCATCGAGCTTCGCAACTCCCCATAGACGAAGAATTCGATGCCGACGGCGACGCCGACGATCAATATCATCGAGACCAGGGCCGTCGTGGCCGCGACCCGTCCCTTCAACGACTTCACCATACTGGCCCGTGCGAAAGTAGCTTGCGATGCTTTTTGTTCATTTTTGCGGGTGCTTACCCCCGAAACGGCACATTTTCTGGAAACTTGAGCAAAATTTGCCGCCTTCGTGTAACAAACTCATCGACACTCACTTGCGACATTGCCGGACGACGGCTAACGATGTTCGCCGAACCCGTCGTAAAATTGCGCATCCAACGCGCCACGAGGGGGCGACGCGGCGCGCGCCACGCTGAATCGGCGCGGTATCGCACGCCGGCAGGGTCTCCCCGCCCCCCTCGTGACCCGATCTGCCCGACCCGACCGAATTCATGACGAGCACCCAAGCCCAAGCCACCCCCGCCGCCGCTGCACCGATGACGCCGATGATGCAGCAGTACACGCGCATCAAGGCCGACCATCCGAACATGCTCGTCTTCTATCGCATGGGCGATTTCTACGAGCTGTTCCACGACGACGCAGCCAAAGCGGCACGACTGCTCGACCTGACGCTCACCGCGCGGGGCCAGTCGGGCGGACAACCGATTCGCATGGCCGGTGTGCCGCATCACGCCGTGGAGCAATACCTCGGCAAGCTCGTCAAGCTCGGCGAGTCGGTGGCTATCTGCGAGCAGATCGGCGATCCCGCCACCGCCAAGGGGCCGGTCGAGCGCAAGGTCGTGCGCATCGTCACGCCCGGCACGCTGACCGACGCCGCCTTGCTCAGCGACAAGGTCGACCAGTATCTGCTGGCCGTACACATGCCGCCGGCGCGACGCGCCAGCGAACGCGTCGCCGGCCTCGCCTGGCTCTCGCTCGCCAGTGGCGAGCTGCGCCTGATGGAAGTCGCCGCTGACAAGCTGCCGCGCGAGCTGGAGCGCATCCGCCCGGCCGAGACGCTGGTGCCCGACAGCGCCCTCGAAGCCTTCGAGGGCTTCTCCCTCGGCACCACGACGCGCGTGCCCGACTGGCACTTCGACACGGCCGCCGGCACGCAACGCCTGCGCGATCAACTGGGTGTCGCGAGCCTGACGGCCTTCGGCTGCGACGGCCTGAACCCGGCGCTCGGCGCAGCCGGCGCATTGCTGCAGTACGCAGCGGCCACGCAGGGCCAGTCCTTGCGCCATGTGCAAAGTCTGAACGTGGAGCGGGAAGCCGCCTATATTGGCCTCGACGCGGCCACGCGGCGCAACCTGGAACTCACCGAAACGCTGCGGGGCACCGAATCGCCCACGCTGCTCTCGCTGCTCGACACTTGCGGCACCACGATGGGCAGCCGGCTGATGCGCCACTGGCTGCATCATCCGATGCGCGATCAGCAGGTGCCGCAGTCGCGCCAACTGGCCATTGCGACGCTGCTCGAAGGCCCGGGCACGTGGCGCGCGCTGCACAGCGAATTGCGGCATGTGGCGGACGTCGAGCGAATCACGGCCCGCCTGGCGCTGCTCACCGCGCGGCCACGCGATTTATCGAGTCTGCGCGACGCGTTGCGCCGCCTGCCCGAACTGCACACCACGCTGCGTGCCGTCGAAGCGCGTTCGCCGCTGCTTGCGATGCTGCACGAAGACCTCGCGATTCCCGAGGCTGCGCTGGCCATGCTCACGGGCGCCATCGCCGAAGAACCGGCGGCCATGCTGCGCGACGGCGGCGTCATCGCGCGCGGTCACGATGCCGATCTCGACGAACTGCGCGATATCTCGGAGAACTGCGGCCAGTTCCTCATCGATCTGGAAACGCGCGAGCGTGCGCGCACCGGCATCAACAATTTGCGGGTCGAGTTCAACAAGGTGCATGGCTTCTACATCGAAGTCACGCGCGGCCAGACCGACAAGGTGCCCGACGACTATCGCCGCCGCCAGACGCTAAAAAATGCCGAGCGCTATATTACGCCGGAGCTCAAGACGTTCGAGGACAAGGCCTTGTCCGCGCAGGAGCGCTCGCTCGCGCGGGAGAAACTGCTGTACGACGCGCTGATGCAAGCCCTGCTACCGCATATCACCGAGTTCAAACGCATCGCGCAGGCGCTCGCCCAGTTGGACGTTCTCGCCGCGCTGGCCGAGCGTGCCGAAACGCTCGGCTGGGTCAAGCCCGAGCTGGTGGAGGATCGCGTGGTCGACATTCGCCAGGGTCGCCACCCGGTCGTCGAACGACAAGTGGAGCGCTTCATCGCCAACGACTGCTCGCTGGGCGACGCGCGCCGCCTGCTGCTCATCACCGGCCCGAACATGGGCGGCAAGTCGACCTTCATGCGTCAGACCGCCCTCATCGCCCTGCTCGCTTACGTCGGCGGCTACGTGCCCGCCGAGGCGGTGCGACTTGGCCCGCTCGACGCCATCTTTACGCGAATTGGCGCGTCGGACGACCTCGCGGGCGGGCGTTCGACGTTCATGGTCGAGATGACCGAGTCGGCTGCGATTCTGCACACGGCGACCGACCAGAGTCTGGTACTGATGGACGAGATCGGGCGCGGCACGTCAACGTTCGACGGTCTCGCGCTGGCCTGGGCGATTGCGCGGCATCTGCTTGGGCACAATCGCAGCTACACGCTGTTCGCTACCCACTACTTCGAACTGACCCAACTGCCCGATGAGTTTGCGCAATGCGCGAACGTGCATCTGTCCGCCGTGGAGCACGGCGAAGGGATTGTGTTTCTACACGCGGTGCAGGACGGTCCAGCCAGTCAGAGCTACGGATTGCAGGTCGCGCAACTTGCCGGGGTGCCGATGCCAGTCATTCGCGCGGCGCGCAAGCATCTCGCGTTACTCGAGCAGCAGGCGCTCGATCCTGCCGCCCCACAACTCGATCTGTTTGCGCCACGAGCGCCGGTCGATGCCGGCGTCGATGACCCGTCGGAGGACGCCTTGGATAGCGCGTCGAACGGCCCGCTCGTGACGCAGGGCAGCCGTGGCTCGACGCACAGTGCCGCCGCCCTCGATCCCGCCGCCGAGGCGACGTTGGCACGTCTGTCGCAGATCGATCCCGACGAGTTGCGCCCGCGCGAAGCGCTCGAGCTGCTGTATGAACTGCGCGGCCTGATGGACGGCCGCAAGCACTGACGTCGCCCCTCATGCCGAGCCTGCCTCGCCTGCGCGCCCCTCGTCACACTAGCCACGGCCTGCGCGCCGTGTGCCTCTTGGCGCTCGCGTTCGCGCTCGTCACGGGCACCGCACCGACGACGGCCGCATCGGCAAACGCCAGGATGGCCACGACGTCCAGGGGGAAGACAGCGGCAAAGCCCGGCGCCAAAGGCCCGCGCAAGCCGCCACCGTTCGAATTCGCGGTGCTGGGCAACACCCCCTTCGGCAACACGGAGGTGCCGGTGGTGCGCAACGTGCTCGCGAGCATTGGTGACAGTCAGGCCGTGTTCGTCGTCCATGCGGGCAATCTCAAAAGCGTGACAGAGTCGTGTCGCGACGAACTCGTCACGCAGCGCCTGAGACTTCTCGCCAGTTCGCCCAAGCCGCTCATCTACGTACCTGGGGCGAACGACTGGGCCGATTGCCAGCGCGCCACTGAGGGCGGCTACAACCCCGTGGAGCGGCTCGACTTCCTGCGCGATCAAGCGTTCAGCGACGATGCGTTGCTCGGCCCCGGCCCCGTGGGTCACGCGCCACTCGATCTCACGCGTCAAAGCGACATGGCACGCTTTCGCCAGTATCACGAAAATGTGCGATGGTTCTATAACGGCGTGGTATTCGTCGGCCTGAATCTGCCCGGCAACAACAACAATTACCGCTCGGCGGGGGGACGTAACGGCGAATTCGAGGATCGGGCCGTGGCGACGCGCGTCTGGCTGCAGCATGCGCTCGTCTACGCGAAGCAGAAGGATGCGGTCGGCATGGTCATCATTGCGCAGGCCGATCCCGCGTTCGAACCGGCGCGACGCGCAGGGCTGGGAAGTCTTTTCTCGGATCGCGTGGGACGCCACGGCGTCGACGGCTTCAAGGAATTCCGGACGCAGTTGCTACGGCTCACGAATCGCTTCAAAGGACCGGTGCTGCTCATCGACAGCGGCAAGACAATGCGCCACGTGCAACCGCTGCGCGATGCCCACGGCGCACCGGTGAAGTCGTTCACCCAACTGAGCACCTACGGCTCGCCAACCGCGAATCGATGGGTGCGCGTGCAGGTCGATCCGGGAGCGTCGCCGCTCTTCCGTTTCGAGGGGGTGACACTACCGTCCAATAGCACCGCGGCACCTAACACTCCGCGCGGCGGCGCAACACCGGCGCCCGGCGGAACCCCTGCCGGTGCGGCAGCGCCGACATCCGGCAGCTTGCCCCACGCACTGCCCTACGCAGCGCCCTATTCGGCACTCTACCCGTCGTCCGGCATGTCGAACGACCTGGGCCCGGCCGCGTCGGATCCCAATCAAGGGGTCATGCCCATCGGGCCGGCGCTCCATCCGAACACGGGGACGCGCACCCCCGGGCGCGGCAACTGAATGCTCGCCTGAAAACGCAAACGCCGAACCAGGCGCATTGCATGTCGCAATACGCCTGATTCGGCGTAAGCCCGCGTACGGCGTGTGCGTCTTGCGTCACTTGCCCGGCCATGCGCCATCCGGCGGCAGCGGGCAGCGCGACGCGTCAGCCTCAATGCAGCGTGGGCGCGTCGTCCTGATCTTCGTCTTCGTCGACAACTTCAAGCCCCGACGCGCCATGGGCGTGCTGGTGCTCGATTTCTTCTTCCGTCGCCTGACGCACGTCGGCCACCTTCAGCTCGAAACGCAGTGCCATGCCCGCGAGCGGGTGATTGCCATCGAGCACGACCTTGTCTTCGGCAACGTCGGTCACCGTGTAGATCAGCGTGTCGGCCTCCTCGTCGCCATCTTCCGGCGAGCCTTCGAACTGCATGCCGACTTCGAGCGGATCCGGGAAACGACCACGCGCTTCGATCTTGATCATCTCGGGATCGTAGTCGCCGAACGCGTCGGACGGTTCCAGTTGCAGCTGCGTTTCATAGCCCACGTCCTGCCCGTCGAGCGCTTCCTCGATCTTGGGGAACGTGCCATCATATCCGCCGTGCAGGTAAACCATCGGCTCGGCGCCGCTTTCTTCGATCAGGTTGCCCTGAGCGTCCGACAACTTGTAAGTTACCGAGACGACGGTATTCTTTTCGATCTTCATCAAACTCTCCGAAAAACAGCCCGCATTATACGCGCAGCTGCATGACATCGCCCCGCGCGCAAGCCAACGCCACCTTGAATCGTACAACGGCGTGCATGGCGCAGCCCTCTCTTGATGCATTGATCCACCCATGACGACATCCCGCACCCCCTCGCCTCTGCTCGGCGGCCTCGCGCCGGACGCATTCATGAAGCGCTACTGGCACAAGCGTCCGCTCCTCATCCGGCAGGCCATTCCCGGCTTCACGGCGCCGCTCTCGCGCGACGCGCTGTTCACGCTGGCGGCGCGGGACGACGTTGAATCCCGATTGATCAGCCATGCCCGCAAACGTTGGCAACTCGAACATGGGCCGTTCGAGCCCGATGATCTGCCCCCGTTGAGTCGCAAGCAATGGACGCTGCTCGTACAGGGGGCGAATCTCCACTCGCCGGCGGTCGACGCGCTCATGCAACAGTTTCGCTTCGTTCCCGACGCGCGTCTGGACGACGTAATGATCAGCTACGCCACCGACGGCGGCGGCGTCGGCCCGCACCTCGATTCCTACGACGTTTTTTTGCTGCAGGCGCATGGCAAGCGACGCTGGCGTATCGGACCGCAGCGCGACACCACGTGGCTCGATGGCGTGCCGTTGCGCATCCTGAAGCACTTCGAGGCCGAAGAGGAGTGGGTACTGGAACCGGGCGACATGCTGTATCTGCCGCCGGGCTATGCGCACGATGGCGTAGCGCAAGGCGAGTGCATGACCTACTCAATCGGCTTTCGCGCGCCGCTGGAGCAGGAAATGCTTCAGAACTTTCTGTACTACCTCGCGGAAAACGCGCCCGCACTACCGTTCGCCCGCCATTTTGCGGGCCGTTACGCCGACCCGGGACAATCGGCCGTCAAACATCCGGCTGCGCTACCCGATGCCATGATCGAGACGCTTGTGGCGCAGCTCGAAAAAGTACGCTGGGGACAAAAAGAGGTCGAGGATTTCCTTGGGTGTTGGCTGAGCGAGCCCAAGTCGCATGTGTTTTTCGATCCGCCGGAGACCCCGCTTTCGGCGACAAGATTCGTGCGCGAAGCGGCTGCGCGCGGCTTGACCCTCTCGCCCAAGACGCACTTGTTGTATCGACGCAACCGATATTACGTCAACGGCGAGCCGCTCGACGTCCCTGTCGATGCGCGCGCGACCTTGCGGCGCCTCGCTGACCGTCGTCAGTTAAATGCAGGCGAATGTGCGAATTTGGGGCAAAAAGACCAAGAAATCGTCGAAATTCTGTACGATTGGTATGCTTCCGGGTGGCTGCAGGTGGAAAGTGACCGGAAGACCCCGCTAAAGTTGCGCGCCGTAAGGAAAAAAGCGGAGAAATGACGCGAGATTGACGTGACGGGTTGGGGAAAACCCAATATAATTTCTCGCCAAGCAGCTTGCATGACCAAGGGTAATCCTCAATTGCCAATGTCTCGCAATCGGCTTTGCGCTGGCAAGAGCGTATTACCGTAATTAATATTCATTCGCTTGTCTTCTACCATAAAAGGACGTGATCATGAAGAAGTCTCTCCTCGTCGCTTCGTTGTTGGCTATCGCCCTGACCGCCTGCGGCAAGAAGGAAGAAGCCGCTGCACCGGCCGCTGACACGGCTTCGGCTGCTGCCGCTGCTGTTGCGGATTCGGCTGCTTCGGCCGCTTCGGCTGTCGGCGCTGCTGCTGACTCGGCTGCTTCGGCTGCCGGTGCTGCTGCTGATGCCGTTGCTTCGGCTGCTGACGCTGCTGCCAGCAAGTAAGCGCTCGCTGCCGCAAGGCAGTTGAGAAAAAAGCCGGTCGAAAGACCGGCTTTTTTGTTTGTCGCAACGCTTCGCGCTCAACTCAGGCACCCTGCCTGCATCAAGTCACGTCCTGTATCGCTAGCACGTCAGCCAATCGAAGCCCCCCGCCTGCGTCGCCACGAGGATCTCGGTGCCCGCCGAGCCGATGACTGACGACATCGCCGCCATCGCCAGCTCGGGCGTATTGTTCTGCTCGCTCAAATGCGCACCGATCACGCGCTGCAGCTTCCTCCGGTCGATCGCTCCCAGAATCTCCGCCGCCGCGTCGTTCGCCAAATGGCCATAGGTGCCGCCAATGCGCGCCTTGAGCGATGCCGGATACTTGCTGTTCGCCAGCATGTCTCGGTCGTGGTTGCATTCGAGCACCAGCGCATCGCAGCCACCCAGTGCCGCGACCAGATGCGCCGTCGCGCACCCCGCATCCGTGAGCACACCCAAACGGCGTGCGCCGTCGGAAAACACGAACTGCAGCGGCTCGCGCGCGTCGTGAGGCACCGTGTAAGGATGAAGCTCGATAGCGCCCACGGCGAGCCGCTCATCGGCGCGGCACCAGCGCACGAGGGCCGCGTCGCCCTCGCCCTTGAGCGTGGCGTGAACCTTGACGGCCCGCCCCGTTCCCCAGCTCATGATGAGGGGAATCCGGTACTTGCGAGTGAGGGAAAGTGCGCTGCCGATGTGGTCGGCATGCTCGTGGGTGATGACAATGGCGTCGAGCGACGCCACGTCGATCGCGCGTGCCGTCAGGCGCCGCTCGACCTCCCGCATCGAGAAACCGCAATCGAGGAGAATGCGTGTCGTGGAGGCGCCTTCCGACGCCTCCACCAGCAGGGCATTGCCTTCGCTGCCACTGCCAAGACTGGCGAACCGCACGCCCCGCCTTAACGGAGTTGGTTGCCGATCACACTGATGATCGTCTGTGCGATCTGCGAGTTATCGACGTTACCCTTATCGTCGAGCACCTGCACACGGGTCTGGCTATCGCCGCGCCCCTGCACGTTCACGCTAAGCTTTTTGGCCTTCTTGCTGTCCTGCACTTCCTTCGCATGGAACAAGCTGTAGAAGAAACCGTTGTCCTTCGCCAGCGATGCCGGATCCACGTAGCTCACGAAGTAAATGCCCTTCGCTCGGTCGCGATCGTCCACGGTGAAGTTACCGCGATCAAGCGCCACGCCGACACGGCGCCAGGCCCGATCGAACGGCTCGTTGATGTCGAGATACGCGGCGTCGGCCGTCTTCACGATCTGGCTCGACGGGCCGCCCGCCTTGGCACCTTCGACTTGCTCCTTGGCCTGATCGGCCTGCACGCCAAAGCGCTGCATCAACTTGGTCAGGAAGATCGCCTCGAGACCCGGATCGTTCGGCGCCGGCTCCCACTTGGTCGTGTCCTTCTGCGCGTTCGTGAACACTTCCACCATGCGGCGGTGCGTGATGTAGACGTCCGTACCGCCATTCGGATCACGTTCCACGCGCGTGCGGAAGCGATCGCGTTCGCCGGTCGAATACAGGCTGTCGAGCACCTTGCCGAGCAGATCGCGGATGATGTCCTGATTCAGCTTGGCGCGGTTTTCCGCCCAATCGGTTTCCATCACGCCCGTGTCCGGCGAATCGATCGTCAGCACAAAGCCGTTCTCTTGCCAGAATTCACGCAACGTCGGCCACAGGTCGCTCGGTGCCTTCTGAATCACCAGCCAGCGCTCGTTGCCGTCGCGCACGACCTTCATACCGGGCACCGCCGGCAGCACCGTGTCCGTCGGGTTGGCCGCGACGACCTTCTGCTGGTTCTCGTAGGTCGACAGCGTGGCGATGCCGGCCGGCGACACGTACTTCCGGTCGGTCGCCTGGACGTTCGTCAGATCCGGCGGGACGTCGAGCGAGGGGCCGGTCTTCGAGCTCTTGTAATCGACCTTGTCCGAGGACAAGGCGCTCGAGAGCGAACTGCATCCGGCGACGAGGGCCAACGAGGCAATAGCGGCCCATGCCAGCACGGGACGAGCTACGGAATTACTGACGATTCGTTTCATGAGTCGCAAAAAAAGGGGTGGGCAATCGAACCCGGGTGCCGGAACGACCGGTTAGACAACGGCGATGTTGGCCGACTTGAGGGCACCAAGCACCGTGTCGTGGTAAGGCTGCGCCAGCGGCGTGAGCGGCAGGCGGATGCCCGACGCGATCATGCCCATCTGTTGCAGCGCCCACTTCACGGGGATCGGATTGGCTTCGACGAACATGGCGCGGTGCAGTTCGAACAACTGGAATTGCAGTTCCCGCGCCTTGGCCACATTGCCGGCCAGCGCAGCCACGCACAACTCGTGCATCGCACGCGGTGCCACGTTGGCAGTGACCGAGATATTACCCTGACCGCCCATGAGCATGAGCGCAACAGCCGTCAGGTCGTCGCCGCTGTACACGGCGAAGCTCTTCGGGGCACGCCGGATCAGGTCGATGCCGCGATCCAGATTGCCCGTGGCGTCTTTCACGCCAACGATGCCAGGCACTTGCGCCAGACGCAGCAGCGTGTCGTTGCTGGCATCCGCCACGGTGCGGCCGGGCACATTATAAAGAATGACCGGCAGCTCGACGGCTTCGGCAATGGCGCGGAAGTGCTGGTACTGGCCTTCCTGCGTGGGCTTGTTGTAGTACGGCACGACCTGCAGCGACGCGTCGGCGCCCACCTGCTTTGCATGTTTCGTAAGTTCGATGGCTTCCGCCGTCGAGTTGCCGCCCGTGCCGGCAATCACCGGCAGTTTGCGACCGCGCGACTCGCCGGCTTGTGCGGCTTGCTGCACGGCGATCTCGATGAGTTCGCAGTGCTCCTCGACGTTGACCGTCGGCGATTCGCCCGACGTGCCGACGATCACGATGCCGTCGGTGCCTTCGTCGGCGTGCCAGTTGATCAGGTTACGCAGTGCTTCACGGTCAAGGCTGCCGTCCTCTGCCATCGGGGTGACGATCGCGACGATACTGCCTTGCATCGGAGTTTGGGTAGTCATGGTTGATCGAACAATTCAGCGATAAGGGTGGATTGTAGCGGATTCCGCCGCCGGCTCGTACAGGGCGGCATTGCCGGGGTTTTCCCCGGGGGCGGCACGCGTGGCGCACACGCGCTGCACGCACGCCGCACGCGGCGCCGCCAACGTGACATCCTCGAACCCCGCCACACGCAAACCGGCCTCGCGCGCCACGTCGAACAATTCACCGGGAGCCAACAGAAACTGCGGATTGGACGGCTTTCCGTACCGTTCGTTTCCCTGCGCAAAGGTTTCGTAAATCAGCACGCCGCCCGGCGCGACACTGGCCGCGATACGCGAGAAGAGCGGTCGATGCAAATAGTTCGTTACGATGACGGCATCGAAGCGCTCGCCCTCGGCCAACGGCCACGGCGCGCCTTCCAGGTCGGCCGTCAGCGTCGTCACGTTCGCCAGCATTGACATCGTGGCAAGCGCCGCCTCGTCGCGATCCACGGCGATGACATGCATGCCGCGCGACGCGAGCCAACGCGCGTGGCGTCCTTGACCGCAGGCCAGATCGAGTGCGCGGCCGCCCGACGGCATCAGATGCGCCCAGCGCACCAGCCACGGCGACGGCGCGCCAGTACCGTGCGCACTACCGCCGTGCAACACGCCGGGAGCGAGCGCGTTCGTCATGAATATTGCAGCCCCATCGCTTCACGCACGTCGCGCATGATCTCCTGCGCGGACCGTCGCGCCTTCTCACATCCATCGGCCACGATGGCGCGCAGCAGCGACGGATCGTCGACGTACTTCTGGGCGCGTTCGAGCATCGGTTGCTGCTCGCGCAGAATGCCTTCGATGACCGGCTGCTTGCACTCGATACACCCGATCCCTGCGCTGCGGCAGCCCTTCTGCACCCAGTCGCGCGTGTCGCTGTCGCAATAGACCTGATGCAGTTGCCACACCGGACACTTCTCCGGGTCGCCCGGATCGGTTCGACGCACGCGCGCGGGATCGGTCGGCATTGTGCGCACCTTCTTGGTGATCGATTCCGCGTCTTCGCGCAAGCCAATGGTGTTGTTATACGACTTCGACATCTTCTGACCGTCGAGTCCCGGCATGCGCGACGCCGGCGTGAGCAACGCCTGCGGCTCGACCAGAATCAGCTTGCGTGCGCCTTCGAGATAGCCGAAGAGTCGCTCGCGGTCGCCCATGGACAGCGACTGCGACTCGGAGAGCATCGCGCGTGCCTGTTCCAGCGCTTCGTCGTCGCCCTGCTCCTGGTACGCCGTACGGAGCTCGAGATACAGCTTCGCGCGCTTGCCGCCGAGCTTGCGTGCGGCGGCCAGCGCCTTTTCCTCGAAGCCGGTTTCACGGCCGTAGAGATAGTTGAAGCGGCGCGCAATTTCGCGCGTCATTTCGACGTGCGGCACCTGGTCCTCCCCCACCGGCACGTGCAGCGCGCGGTAGAGCAGAATGTCGGCCGCCATCAGCACCGGATACCCGAGGAAGCCGTATGTCGAGAGATCCTTCTCCCTGAGCTTCTCGATCTGTTCCTTGTACGTCGGCACGCGCTCGAGCCAGCCCAGCGGCGTGCTCATGCCGATGAGCAGCGCCAGCTCGGCATGCTCGGGCACCTTGCTCTGGATGAAGAGCGTGGCCTGATTCGGATCGATCCCTGCGGCAAGCCAGTCGATCAGCACGTCCCATACGTTCTGTTCGATGACTTCCGGCGTCTCGTAGTGCGTGGTGAGCGCGTGCCAGTCGACCACACAGAAGTAGCACGGGTATTCCGACTGAAGCTGAATCCAGTTCTTGAGCACGCCATGATAATGGCCGAGGTGGAGACGACCGGTCGGTCGCATGCCGGAGAAAACGCGTTCGGGATACATGGTCTCGTTATATTCTGCAAAAACTTCAGGAAATCAGCGACAACAGCGGCGTGAGCATCCAGACGATGAAGTCACGCCCCCACTGAATCAGCGGCCACAGCCAGACACGGCCGAGCACACCGCTCACCACCAGGGCCATCACGATGAAGAACCCATAGGGCTCGACGCGGGAGAGGCGATAGGCTGCGCGCGCCGGCAGCAGCGACACGAGCACGCGGCCGCCATCGAGCGGCGGTACCGGAAACAGGTTGAACATGCACATCACGAGGTTCACCAGGAGACCGGCCTGCGCCATCATCATGAAGAACGGCTCGTGAACGCCGGCGATTTGCAGCCCTACACCGAACACAGCCCACAGTATTGCCTGGACGAAGTTGCACAACGGACCGGCCAGCGCCACCCAGATCGTATCGACGCGCGGATTGCGCAGGCTGCCGAACGCCACAGGCACTGGCTTGGCATAGCCGAACAGAAACGCCCCGCTCGTCATGAAGTAGAGGGCAAGCGGCACGAGCACCGTGCCGATCGGATCAATGTGCTTGAGGGGATTGAGCGTCACGCGCCCCATCAGATAGGCCGTGGGGTCGCCAAAATACTTTGCGACATAGCCGTGCGCGGCCTCATGCAGCGTAATCGCGAAGAGGACGGGGAGCGCGTAGACCGCAACGGTCTGGATCAGGTCTGCATTCATAGCCGCGTATTGTAGCAAGCCGACCTGCGCGCCAGTATTACCGCGTATTGTAAGTCGGGCGACACGCGCCCGTTCACGACAGGCCGAACGGCGCCAGCGAGCCGCGACCGCGACGCAGCACCTCGGGCGGCGTCACCGTCAGGTCGACCACCGTGGACGGTTCTTTAGGACAGGCCCCGCCGTCGATCACCAGATCCAGTTGCTTTTCCAGGCGCTCACGAATCTCGTCGGGGTCGTTCAGCGGCTCGCTTTCGCCCGGCAGAATCAGGGTGGTGGCGAGCAACGGCTGCCCCAGCGCCTCGAGCAGCGCCAGCGTGATGGCATGATCCGGCACCCGCAGACCGATCGTCTTTCGCGAAGGATGCGAGAGCCGGCGCGGCACCTCCTTCGTCGCTTCGAGAATGAACACGTAGGGCCCCGGCGTCGTCGCCTTGATCAACCGGTATTGCCGGTTATCCACCATGGCGAACTCGGCCAGCTCCGACAGATCGCGGACCAGGAGCGAGAGCAGTTGCTTGTCGTCGAGACCGCGAATACGACGCAGGCGTTCGACGGCCTGCCGGTCGTCGATATGACAGGCGATCGCGTAGCTGGAGTCGGTCGGCAACGCCACGATGCCGCCCTTATCGATGATCTGGGCGGCCTGCTTGATGAGTCGTGACTGAGGATTTTCCGGATGGATCTGGAAGAATTGCGACATAGCGTCGAAAAGTTACTGCCAGCGGCTCCAGACCGGGGTGAGATCGTCGGGCAGCGCAGGCAGCTTGCCGAGCAGCGCACGGCTCTCGGTCGGTCCATGGAAATCCGAGCCACGCGACGCCAGAAAATCGTAGCGGCGTGCGACGTCGGCATACTCGCGGTACTGATCCGGCGTATGGCTGCCGGTCACCACTTCGATGGCCTCTCCGCCCAGTTCGCGGAACTGATCGAACAGTACCCCGAACTCGAGCGGCGTGAATTTGTAGCGTCCCGGGTGTGCCACGACGGCAATGCCCCCCGCCCCGCGGATCCAGCTCACGGCATTCTCCAGCGTGGCCCAGCGGTGCGGCACATAACCCGGCCGCCCCTCCGCGAGATATTTCGAGAACACATCGGAAACCGACGTGCATTTGCCGATTGCTACGAGATATCGGGCGAAGTGCGTACGCGAAATCAGATCGGGATTCCCGACGAAACGCAGCGCCCCCTCGTACGCATGCGGAATGCCCGCGGCCGCCAATTGCTCGCTCATCTGCTGGGCTCGCAACGCCCGGCCACCGCGCGTGGCCGCCAGTCCATCGATCAGCGCGGGATTATCGGGATCGAGATTCAGCCCGACGATATGCACCGTGCGGTTCGCCCACGTAATGGAGATCTCCACACCGCTCACGTACCCCATGCCGAGCGCTTCGGCCGCCGCGCGCGCTTCGCGCTGGCCACCGATCTCGTCGTGGTCGGTCAGCGACCAGAGGTCGACACCGGCCTCAAACGCCACCTGCGCCACCTCGGACGGCGCCAGCGTGCCGTCGGACACTCGGGAATGACAATGAAGATCCGCATTAAGCATGATGAGCCGCCGGGGGGGTGACATATTGCGTCCGCCCGGCACCGCCGTATGACGTGGTTGTGACGCCCTCATTCTACCGCTCAAGTGCCCGCGGCGCGAGTGACCCGCGGCTTCACTCCCGGCAGAAGTCGTCAATCAACCGGGCCACGACGTCGGGTTGGTCGTGATGCAGCATATGACCGGCATCCCCCACGAAAGCCTCCGTCAAATTCGGAAAGACCTCGAAGCGCTCCCGGAACGCCGCCGTCCCCTGCGCCCCGACGAAATGTCGCAGCACGTCCGAGTCCGTGGCTTCCACATGCAGGACGGGCGCGCTCACGTTGCCCCATACCGCCATCGCTTCATCGAGCCGGTACGGGTACGGATTGGCGACCTTGTGCGCCGCATCGGCAAGCAAATGCCATTGTCCGTCGGCGTCCTGGCGTGCCCATCGTTGTGCCAGCCAGTCCGCCCGCGCCTGCGTGAGGCGCGGATTGGTCTTGCGCAGCCGCGCCACCACCGCGTCGAGCGTGGCATAAGGACGCAACGTCGGCGCATGCCGCAAATCGTCGAGCCAACGGCCGAGCTGACGGATCGCCGCGATCGGCTGCGACGGCGGCAGACCGAAGCCCTCCAGATTCACGAGACGCCGAACCCGCGAGGGCCGCACCCCGGCATACAGACACGCGACGTTGCCGCCCATGCTGTGGCCAATCAGGCGGACCGCTTCGCCGGGCTCCGTGTAGACGTCGAGCAGGGCGTCGAGATCGGCGAGGTAGTCTGGAAACCAGTAGCTGCCGCAGCGGCCTTGCGCCACCGGCCAGTCGGTGAGGCCAAAGCCGCGCCAGTCCGGGGCGAGCACATGCCAGCGCTGCGCCAGCGTTTGCGCGACGAAATGGAACGACGCCGACACGTCCATCCAGCCGTGCAGCGCGAACAGCTTCGGCGCGCCGGGCGTGCCCCACTGCCGGACATGGTGGCGCAGGCCGCGCACCGTCAGAAATTCGGATCGCGAATCGGTCATGGCGCAAGCAGAAAGTGAAGATCGAAACGATTGAGGAACGCCGAGTCTATCAGCGTCAAAAATGACGAATCGGCCGCGCCGTTACGCGAGCGCCTGCAGCGCAGCCAGTTCGTCGTCGTCGAAGCCCGCCGCCCGGCGGGCCTCCAGGTTGAACGGCCCGCGCAGACGCGGCGCACCGTATTGCGCCGCGAGCCGGGCATAGGTCTCGATGGGATCGCATCCGGCGCGCTCACAGCCCCAGCGATACCAACGGTTCCCGATGGCGACATGCCCGATCTCGTCGCGCAGGATGATATCGAGAATGGCGGCCCCGGCGGCGTCGCCCGCGCTCGCCAGCTTGGCCTTGATCGGTGGGCTGGCGTCGAGCCCGCGCGCCTCCAGGGTGCGTGGCACCAGCGCGAGGCGAGCGAGCCAGTCGCCGGACGTCCTGCGCGCCATCTCCCATAAGCCGTCGTGCGCCGGGAAATAGCCGTAGCGGTAAGGCTCACCGAGCGTGTTCAAGTGCTGGGCAAGCAGAGAGAAGTGATATGCCTCCTCCGCCGCGACCTGAAGCCAGTCATCGTAATAATCGGTGGGCAGGCCATCGAAGCGCCACAGGGCGTCGAGCGCAAGATTGATCGCGTTGAATTCGATGTGGGTGAGCGCGTGCAGCAAGGCGGCGCGGCCCTCGACGGACGTCGCGGCGCGGTGCTTCAACTCGCGCGGCGACACCAGCCGAGGCGCGGCGGGACGACCGGGAATGCCGGCCTCCCCCGCGCGCGTCGGCGTCGCCGGCCCGGCCACCTCGAAGCAACGCTCGGGGTGCCAGCGCGCGCGGCCGTCTCGCACTGCGTCGCGAAGTGCCGTCACGCCGTGCGCCTTCTCATACGGATCGCACAGGCGCAGGAGCGCAAGCGTGTGCTCGCGGGCACACAACGCACCGGCGAATCCGGGATGCGCGTTGCCGGACGGGCAAGCTTCGCTGGAATGGCCGGGGTCGGCGTTGCGCGCGGCACCGCCGCTGGGCGCGGGAGTGAAATCGGTCATGACGTTACAATAGCTATTTCATCGATTTTAACCGCGAACCGAAGCCGCCATGCCGATCTACAAACTTGGAGACAAGACCCCCCAGATCCACGAGAGTGCTTTCGTGGCCGACACCGCCAGCATCATCGGAGACGTGATCCTCGCCGAGAACAGCAGCGTGTGGCCGGGGGTCGCGATTCGCGGCGACAACGAGCCGATCAAGGTCGGCGTGGGGACCAACGTGCAGGAAGGCGCCGTTCTGCACGCCGATCCGGGGTACCCGCTCACGCTGGCCAGCGGCGTGAGTATCGGCCATCAGGCGATGCTGCACGGCTGCACCGTGGGCGAAAACTCGCTCATCGGCATTCAGGCGGTGCTGCTCAATGGCGCGGTCATCGGCCGCGACTGTCTGGTCGGTGCGGGCGCGCTGGTCACCGAGCGCAAGACGTTCCCTGACCGCTCCCTGATTCTGGGTGTGCCCGCCAAGGTCGTGCGCGAACTGACCGACGAGGAAGTCGCGAACCTCAAGCGCAACGCCGAGGGCTATGCGGCACGCCGTCAGGTCTTCAAGGAACAGTTGGTGCGCATCGGCTGATCGCCCCGCCGGCGTGTTGAAAATGCGGTACGCGCCCCCAGATTACGCAGTATTGACGCGCCAACCACCGGCGTTCGTGCAGCATCCGGCGCGTATCTGCGCGGTCGTTACCGCGCAACGCGGCCCGCCACGACAACCGCCGTTGCCGCATTTTTCAGGAATTCAACCGTGTCCGATCAACTTCAGAAATTCATGTTCGACGCCGCCCCGGTGCGCGGCGAATACGTCAGCCTCGACGCGACGTGGCGCGCCGTGCTCGAGCGTCACGACTACCCGGCGCCGGTACGTCATCTGCTCGGTGAAATGATGGCCGCGGCCGCGCTGCTCACGGCCAACGTCAAATTCGACGGCGCCCTGATCCTGCAACTGCACGGCGATGGACCGGTCGCCATGATCGTCGTCGAATGCAACGCCGACCTGACGATGCGCGCCACGGCAAAGTACAGCGGCGAGATCCCCGACGACGCGACCCTCAAAGCGCTCGTGAACGTCGACGGCCGCGCACGCTTCGCCATTACGCTCGACCCGCGCGTGAAGCAACCGGGCCAACAGCCTTACCAGGGCGTGGTGCCGCTGTCGGATGAGCACGGCCCCTTGCCCGATCTGGCGTCGGTGCTCGAACACTACATGCATCATTCGGAGCAGCTCGACACACGCCTGTGGCTCGCGTCGGACGACCGCCACGCAGTGGGCATGCTGCTGCAGAAGCTGCCCGGCCATGGCGGCACGGCCGGCACCGGTGCCGAGCGTGCGCCCGAGCAGGACGAGGACATGTGGAATCGCGTCTGCCAGCTCGGCAATACGCTCAAGCGAGACGAAATGCTGAGCGTCGATCGGGAAACGCTGTTGCAGCGCTTGTTTTGGGAAGAAACGGTGCGCGTGTTCGAGCCGGCGGTCACGGCGTTTCGCTGCACGTGCTCGCACGAGCGGGTCACCAACATGCTGCGCACGCTCGGCGAAGCAGAAGTCATGAGCGTATTCGACGAGCGTCCCGATCTTGAAGTGGCGTGTGAGTTCTGCCGCCAGACCTATCGTTTCGACAAGGTGGATGCGGCGCAGCTCTTTACGGAGCAACTGCACGCCGCGCCGTCCGCGCAACATTGAGCGACGCGGAGATCGCGGGCATGCGCCGGACCGACCTCACCAGACACCGCATGCAGGATGTGGCGTGCGGTCGTTCGGCTCGCCACCCCGCTAGCTCGCTCGGCGCATCGCTCATGCCGCGACTCGCGTTCAACGCCAGCGCTACGCGCTCCACGCGTGAACGCCCCCCTCGGCTTGTCGTCGGCGCCCTCGGTGTCCTCGGCGCGCTGCTCCTGATGCTCGCCGCAGGCTGTGCGCAACTGCCACCGCCCGACGCGCCTGCGGCACGTCTGCCGCAGACGCAAGACATCCCGGCAATGACCGATGCCCAGAAGCAGGACCTGACACGCTTGAACAAGCGCATCTACGACGAGCAGGAAGCGACCATCGAACACGAACGCGCACAGCGCGCCATCGAGGCTGCGCTGCGCAGCAACGCCAACAACGCGTATTTCTACGGTGGTTGGGGTGGCCCTGCGTGGTATGGGCCTGGATGGTACGGACCTGGATGGTACGGACCGGGCGGATATGGCGGATATGGCCCACGCGCATCGGTGGGTGTTGGCATCGGCTTCTAGTGGGCGGCACCGCGAGATGACATAAAAAATGGCGTTCCCATGGGAACGCCATTTTGTCGTACTGTCTGCGCGCCGTACCGGCGACGCATCAGTGATGCTGAGCCTTGTGCGCCGCCTGCGCCCCGCGCTTTGCTGGGGACGAAGTCGGCGGTGCCGGCGGCGCCGCCGCGACCGACTTGTGTGCCGGCTCGGTCGACGAGACCAGTGGAGCACCCGCGGCGGAAGCGGCCTGCGGACCGCCCGAGCCGTCCGGCGCCACGAACTGAACGAACACTTCGCCGTCCTTGACCATACCCAGCTCGAAACGCGCGCGCTCCTCGATCGCCGACGTGCCGTCCTGCAGATCCTGCACTTCGCCGGCAAGACGATCGTTACGTTCTTTCAACTGCTCGTTCTTCTGCTGTTCGGCGCTCAACTCGTCGCGCAGTTCGTGCACGTAAAGCCAACCACCGTGGCCGAACCAGAGCGGATACTGGATCACCGCCAGCAGCAGCACCAGCAGCAAGGTCACCATTCGCATGCTTTCGCCTGGCAAGAATGCCGAGAAGCGCGCCTCGACAGCCGTCGGGGCGCAACCTCCCGGGAAACGGAATTAGCGCAGATTGTAGAACGCTTCCTTGCCCGGATACGAGGCGATATCGCCGAGATCCTCTTCGATGCGCAGAAGCTGGTTGTACTTGGCGATACGATCGCTGCGCGAGAGCGAGCCCGTCTTGATCTGGCCCGCGTTCGTGCCAACGGCGATGTCGGCAATCGTCGAGTCTTCGGTTTCGCCCGAACGGTGCGACACGACGGCCGTGTAGCCGGCGCGCTTGGCCATTTCGATGGCGGCGAACGTTTCGGTGAGCGTACCGATCTGATTGATCTTGATGAGGATCGAGTTGGCGACGCCCTGCTCGATGCCTTGCTTCAGGATCTTGGTGTTGGTCACGAACAGATCGTCACCGACCAGTTGCACCTTGTGGCCGAGCTTTTCGGTCAGGACCTTCCAGCCGGCCCAGTCGTCTTCCGACATGCCGTCTTCGATCGACACGATCGGGAACTTGTCGCACAGGTTGGCGAGGTAGTCGGCGAACGCTTCCGAGGTCAGCGACAGGCCTTCGCCAGCCAGCTCGTACTTGCCATTCTTGAAGAATTCGGTCGAGGCGCAGTCCAGCGCCAGGAGCACGTCGTCGCCCATGCGGTAGCCGGCGTTCTCAACCGCCTGCTGAATGGTCGTCAGGCACTCTTCGTTCGACGCGAAGTTCGGTGCGAAGCCGCCTTCGTCGCCCACGGCCGTGCTCATCCCCTTCTCGGCGATGAGTTTCTTCAGCGCGTGGAAGATTTCGGCGCCGCAACGCAGGGCTTCGCGGAAGCTCGACTGGCCCACGGGCATCACCATGAATTCCTGGATGTCCAGGCTGTTGTTGGCGTGCGCGCCGCCGTTGACGATGTTCATCATCGGCACCGGCATTTGCATGGCGCCCGAACCGCCGAAGTAGCGGTACAGCGGCAGGCCGGCTTCTTCCGCCGCGGCCTTGGCCACGGCCATCGACACGGCCAGCATGGCGTTTGCACCGAGGCGCGACTTGTTGTCCGTGCCGTCGAGTTCGATCAGCGTCTTGTCCAGGAAGGCTTGTTCCGCCGCATCCAGACCCATGATCGCTTCCGAAATCTCGGTATTGATGTGCTCGACTGCCTTCTGCACCCCCTTGCCGAGATAGCGACCCTTGTCGCCATCACGCAATTCGATCGCTTCGCGCGAACCGGTCGATGCGCCCGACGGCACTGCCGCACGGCCCATCACGCCCGACTCCAGCAGCACGTCGCACTCGACCGTCGGGTTGCCGCGCGAGTCCAGCACTTCGCGCCCGATGATATCTACGATTGCACTCATGTATTCCTCGGTATCTGTATGACAAAAACGCTAAAGGGAACCTGCTTCGCGCCGCGGCCCGTCACCTGCCCTGTTCACGTCGGGCGCTCGCGCCGAACCCTGACGTGGACGCCGGTGCGGCGCTCAAGCGCGCAACGACGGGGTACTGCATGGACGGGGAAACAACGGCACCTCGAAATAAGGTACGGCGGCCTGCGGGATGACATCGATGTCGACGGTGCGCTCGGCGTACCGCACGCGGGCATCTCCTTGTGGGCTTGCCCTCGCGGCGACTTCCGACGACCGCTGCGCGACAAGCTTAACGACTCGACGCCACGCTGCCAAGGCATCCGAGCGCTATACCCGTCCTGTGGGCGTGCTGATAGTGGCCCCAGGACGGCGTGTCTCATTTCAATTGAAATTATTTTCCAGGAACTCGCCCTGCTTCACCGCCGCATCGATCGTCTTGAGCGTGGTGAGCAGTTCGCGCATGCGCCCGAGCGGCACGGCGTTGGGGCCGTCCGAAAGCGCACAGGCCGGATCCGGGTGCGTCTCCATGAACAGGCCCGACACGCCCACGGCCACGGCGGCACGCGAGAGGACCGGCACGAACTCGCGCTGACCGCCCGAGCTGGTGCCCTGGCCGCCGGGCAACTGCACCGAGTGCGTCGCGTCGAACACAACCGGCGCCCGGGTCTCGCGCATGATCGCCAACGAGCGCATGTCCGAGACCAGATTGTTGTAGCCAAACGAAACGCCACGCTCGCAAGCCATGAACACGTCATCGGGCAGGCCGGCCTCGCGCGCGGCGTCGCGGGCCTTGTCGATGACGTTGATCATGTCGTGCGGGGCAAGAAACTGCCCCTTCTTGATGTTCACCGGCTTGCCCGACTGGGCGCAAGCACGAATGAAATCGGTCTGGCGGCACAGGAACGCCGGCGTTTGCAGCACATCGACGATAGGCGCGGCCACGGCCACATCCTCCTCGGTATGCACGTCGGTGAGCACCGGCACGCCGAGTTGGCGGCGCACTTCCTCGAGGATCTTCAGGCCCGCCTCGCGCCCAGGGCCGCGAAACGACTTGCCGGAGCTGCGATTCGCCTTGTCGAACGACGACTTGTAAATGAACGGAATGCCCAGCGCGCTCGTTATTTCCTTGAGCTGTCCCGCGACGTCGATCGTCATTTGCTCCGATTCGACGACGCAGGTACCCGCGATCAGGAAAAACGGCTGGTCCAGGCCAACCTCGAAACCGCACAGTTTCATGAGAACTCCTTATGTCTCGCTCGCGGCGGGCGGGGCCTCAGGCGGCCTTCTTGCGCGACTGCTGACCCGCCAGCGCCGCCTCGACATACGCCTTGAACAGCGGATGGCCATCGCGCGGCGTCGAGGTGAACTCGGGGTGGAACTGAACGCCCACAAACCACGGGTGCACCTGCTGCGGCAACTCCATCATCTCCGGCAGGTTCTCGCTCGGCGTGCGCGCCGAGATCACCAGACCGGCGGCTTCGAGCTGCGGAACATAATGATTGTTGACTTCGTAACGGTGGCGGTGACGCTCATTGACCGAATCGCCATAGATGCGCGACGCGAGCGTTTCCGTCTTGACGGGCACGCGCTGCGAGCCCAGGCGCATGGTGCCGCCCAGATCCGAATTTTCGGTACGCTGCTCGATCTTGCCATCGCGGTCCTGCCACTCGGTGATGAGGGCGACGACCGGATGCGGCGTCGACGGCTCGAATTCCGTGCTGTTGGCGTCGGACAGCTTGGCCACGTCACGCGCGAATTCGATCACGGCGAGCTGCATACCCAGGCAGATGCCGAGATACGGCACGCGGTTCTCACGTGCATAACGAATCGCCTTGATCTTGCCTTCGGTACCGCGTCGGCCGAAACCGCCCGGCACGAGAATGGCGTCCAGATGTTTGAGCGCGTCCGTGCCGTCCTTCTCGATTTGTTCCGAATCGATGTACTCGATGTTCACACGCGTTTCCGTGTGGATCGAGGCGTGACGCAGCGCTTCGATAAGCGACTTGTACGACTCGGTCAAATCGACGTACTTGCCGACCATACCGACAGTGACCTCGTGCTTCGGGTTCTCGACGGCTTGCACCAGATGCGTCCACATGGACAGGTCGGCCGGCTTGGCTTCGATCTTCAGTTCGTCGCAGATGATCTTGTCCATGCCCTGGTCATGGAGCATCTGCGGGATCTTGTAGATCGTGTCGACGTCCCAGACCGAAATCACGGCGTCCTGCGGAATGTTCGCGAACAGCGAAATCTTGGCGCACTCGTCTTCCGGAATCTGACGGTCGGCACGGCACAGCAGCACGTCCGGCGAAATGCCGATCTCGCGCAGCTTCTGCACACTGTGTTGCGTCGGCTTGGTCTTCAGTTCGCCAGCCGTCGCAATGTACGGCACGAGCGTCAGGTGCACGAAGGCCACGCTGTTGCGGCCCAGGCGCAGGTTCATCTGACGCGCGGCTTCGAGGAACGGCAGCGATTCGATATCGCCGACCGTGCCGCCGATTTCTACGATGGCGACGTCGGGATGGCCGTCCCACGTCGAACGCGCACCGCGCTCGACGAAAGCCTGAATTTCGTTGGTGATGTGCGGAATGACCTGAACGGTCTTGCCGAGATACTCGCCACGGCGCTCCTTACGGATCACCGATTCGTAGATCTGGCCCGTCGTGAAGTTGTTCGCACGACGCATCTTGGCGCTGATGAAGCGCTCATAATGGCCCAGATCGAGGTCGGTTTCCGCACCGTCCTCGGTGACAAACACCTCGCCGTGCTGAAACGGGCTCATCGTGCCCGGGTCGACGTTGATGTAGGGATCAAGCTTGAGGAGGGTGACTTTGAGGCCACGCGATTCGAGAATCGCGGCCAGAGATGCGGCAGCAATTCCCTTACCAAGAGAGGAAACCACGCCGCCCGTGACAAAAACAAATTTGGTCATCGCAGTAATTGCTCGCGGGAAAGCCGGATTATACCCGAAAGCGGCCCCGCCCTCGACGTGCGGCGCGGCAAATTTTGACCTTGACAGGCGCCCTGCGCGCCGCTCCGCACGACCGGCGTATCCCTCGCGCCCGGCAAGCAGGCGCCCGGATCGGACACCCCGCGACGCAAGCCCCGTCCGGGTGTCTCAGGCGGCCAGCGAACGCCGGCGCTCACCGCGCAGTTCCGCGAGCATGTCGCGCACGGCGACGGCCGTCTCCAACGGACGCTCCATCGGAAATAGGTGGGTGCCCTGCACGTAACGCAGATGGGTGCCGACGATACGACGCGTCGCCCCGATCCCGGCTTGCCGTAGCTCGCGTGACTCCGTGCCCGCGAGAAAGCCGACCGGCACCGGCACACCACGCATCGCACGCACGGCGAGCAGCGGCGGCAGCGTCAGATAGATCCGATATTCGATGTCGCGCGCAAACGCCAGGCGCCGTGCCTCGCCCTCGCCGGTCGGCATCGTGCCGCAGTCGATGTAGTCACGCAGCACGTCCGAATCCCAGCCGGCGAACACCGGCTTGCTCGCGAAATGCTGCCAGGCCGTTTCCCAGTCGGGCCAGTGATCGCGACGCCGCTTGGTCACGCCCGCAGGCGACATTCGCTCGTACAGTCCGGTGAGCATGCCCAAGCGGAGCATCTGCGTGCGCCAGCCGGGCGTAACGATGGGCGAATCGATCATGACCACCCCGCGCACGCACTGCGGTGCCTTGAGCGCGGCCATCAAGCTCAGGAAGCCGCCGAGCGAATGTCCGACGAGCCAGACCGGCTCACCGCGGTATTCGCGCATGAGGGTGTCGACCAGTTCGTTGCGCAGATAGCGCCAGCCCGGCGTGACGGGATAGTGCGGGTCGTGACCGATGCGGTCGATGGCGCGAACGTCGTATTCGTCGGCCAGCGCGCCCAGTAGCTTGCGATAGACGCCAGCGGGAAAGCCGTTGCCGTGCGAAAAATGAAGGATGTCTCTTGTCATGGCATTCGTTGTCGTGGCGGGCCGGCCTTGGGCGAAATGTGCTGAAATGGGCCGCCCGGCGGCCACTGAACACCAGGGACGGCAGCCTGCGGCAATCGGTGCCGATCGACGGGAATCACTGTGTGGGTCAGGCCCAGCCGGTGCATGCACGAGCGGAGCGCAATCCGGCGCATCGGGCCATTCTAGCGAACCGCTCGTGAAGTACCGGTAGAGGTTTCCGTCGAATCGCGACGCCCGGACACACCCCGTGAGCACGTGGTGAAACGGCAGAATGCCCTTGTCGGCCGGTCACATGACATCGATGTCATGACGTATCCGGCACTTCCGCGTGCCAGTACCGCCGATATTGCTCGCGGTAAGACTGCGCCTCGATCCCGTCCTTCGTGAACGAAAACCGGACGCCCCCGTGCGTCACGCTCTGCCAAATCCGCACGCCGGCGGCCTGATAACGGGCCACGACCTCGGGCCTAGGATGTCCGAAGCGATTGCGGTAGCCCGCCTGAAACACCACATGGGCTGGCGATACGGCCTCGATGAACACGGCCGTCGACGACGTCAGGCTGCCGTGATGCGGTGCCAATAGGACGTCCGAACGCAAACCGGCACCGAAGCGTGCCAGCATGGCCCGCTCCTGCGGCGCTTCGGCATCCGCCGCGAGCAGCGCACTGTGCTGGGCGTTCGATACGCGCAGCACACAACTGACGCTGTTCGGTCCCACGCGCCCCGCCCAGCCCTCGCGCAACGCCCCTTTATCAGGGTGCAGGAAGCGAAACGTGACGCCGTCCCACATCCATTGCTGCCCAGCCAGGCAAGTGCGATGAGCCGCTGCGGCGCTTCGCACGCCATGCGTCGCCGGCAGCGACGACAGTACTTGCGCCGACGGATACGCCCGCAGCACGCTCAGTGCGCCGCCGAAATGATCGTCATGCGCGTGGCTGATCACGAGCCGATCCAGCCGCCGGATGCCGTGCGCGCGCAGATAGGGAACGATCACGCGGCGCCCGGCATCGCTGTGTCGCCCCAGCGGCGGCCCGGCGTCGAACAACAGCGTACGCGACGCGGTCTCGACGAGCACCGCGTTGCCCTGCCCGATATCGAGCAGGGTGACCCGAAACTCTCCGGTGCCCGGCCGCGGCGACGACGCGAGCAACGCCGGCCCCAGCAACGCGAAACCGGCAATACGCACACCAACGCGCCACACCCTCAGCCGACGCATCGCGGCCGGCCAAGGCATCAGACAGAGCAGCACGCCGCCGACAGCGGCCGCCTGCGCCCAGGCCGGCGCAACGGCCGCTCGCCACACCGCCCAGGGCCACGCTGCCAGCATGCCAAGCCAATCGGCCAGCCAGACGACCACCGCGTGCGCTACCGCCAACGCCCAATGGGCCATCGTCGCGGGCAGCATCAGGCTCGCCAACGCCAGCGGTGTCACGATCAACGTCATCACCGGTATGGCAATCGCATTGGCCAGCGGCCCAAGCAGTGGCACCGACCCGAACCATGCCAACGTCAATGGCACCAGTCCTATCGTGACCGCATATTGTGCCCGCGCCGCAGGCCCCAGACGGGCCAGGGCCGCCGCTGGCCAGCGGCGGATCGCGCCCTCCTGAGGGTCAGCGTCCTGACGGTCAGCGCCACGACGTTTGCCTGCCTGACGCCTCCCATCCCAACCCCGACAGTCGCCCGCCCGACGCTCATCGCCCTGACGGTCGCCGCCGTGACGCCGAACGTCCTGAGATTCACCTGGTCGACGCACATCCGCCAACGCGTGCCCCCTCGTGCTCGCTGTTGACGGCGACCACGCCCCCTCCGGGATGCCGCGTCGACGTGCCGCCCGCAGTGTCTGCGTTCGCCCAGCGCCCAGGACCAGTGCCGCGACCGCGCCAAACGAGAGCCACAGGCCAGGCGTCACGACGGCCCACGGATCGAGCGCGACGACGGTGGCCAACGCCCACGCCAGCACGTACGACGGCGCCGCCATACGGCCATTGAGCAAGGCGAACACCAGAATCGCCACCATGCCGACGGCGCGCCGCACCGGAACGCCCCACCCCGCCACCGCCCCGTACGCCACCGCCGCGAGCAGGCCGGAGACGGCCGCCGCCTTGGGCGCAGGCCACCATAGCGGCAAACTGAAGCGCCGTGTGCAAGCGCGCCGCCAGAGCGTGCCAACCAGTGTCGCGAGCACACCCGCCACGAGCGACACATGCAATCCGGAAATCGCCAGCAAGTGACTTACACCGGTATCCGCAAAAACCTGCCAGTCGTCGGCCGCGATATCCCCCCGCTCCCCCAGCGCCAGCGCGATCAAGACACCGCCGTATCGCGCCGACGGCCCGAGTCCGGCACGAAGTTTGTCGCGCAGCTGTTCCCGCCAGGCTACGAATCGATACCCGGGCACAGTCTCGGCTTGCAGACGAAGCGAGCCCTTTGTCCTTGTTGCTTCGCCTCTGCCGCTCAACGCCCGCACGTATCCCGTCGCGCGAATGCCGCGCACCAGCGCCGTCAACTCGGCATCGGCCCCATGCCAATTCGCAAAACCTCTCGGCGCTTTGAGCCGCACCGGCAATCGCCACCGCTCACCCGCGTGCGGACTTCCCGCCACCGCCCCACCCGGGCCCCATTTGCCGCCGAACCGCGAGCGCCCCGGCCACACCAACTCAATGGCCTTCGGCACGCGCACCTCCCGGCACAGCGCTGCGCGGGTATCGGCGTCGCTTCGATCGCCGCGCATATCCGACATTGAGCGCACCGTCGCGGACACCGGCATCTCACATCGTTCGTCCAAGACGTACGCGCGCTCCGCATCGAACGCGAACCGCTGCCCATCATCCGTCGGCGCAGGCAGTCCGGCCACGACACCGACGACCATCAAGTCGCGCCCCTCCAGTTCGACGGGCAGCCGATCGTTCAATCGCGCCTCCGCCCGAAGCGCTGCCCACGAATAACCGAAAACACCCGCGCAAAGCGCCAGTACGGCCACCACGCTCCGGTGACGCCAGCGCTCGCCGGCGTGCGCGCCGCTTCGTGCGAAGCGTGCGCCACCGTCCCGCGTCGTCAGGCTGGCGCGCGCAGCACCGCGATCGCGCCCCACGACGCCCCGGGTCGCCCACACCGCCCACAGGGCAAACACGCCCGCGGCAACGCCGAGCGCGGCACCGAACGCTCGCCCCTGAGGCAACACGGACGCCTGCTGCAGCCACCAGACGCCGGCGACCCACGCAAGCAGCACAAGTCTCATGACGTCACCACGTCATGTATTCGCGACCGCGCAACGCCGCAGCGTCAGCGCGCCAAGCCGTCGGAGATGTCGGCGATCAGAGAAACGCCGGTAACCGGCCCGTCGCCCGGCGCCATAGCCATGGCGCCAGCCAGACGCGGCAGCACGCGCCAAGCATTGCGGCAAGTCGCCTGCGCCAGGGCTGCAGTCGTCACCCCGCGCAGGTCCGCCAGCACTTGCGCAATGCGCGGCAACTCGACCGGGCTATTACGCTGCTTGTAGCGCCATTGCGGCGCAATATCGGGCGCGTCGGTCTCCAGCACGAGCGCATCGAGCGGCAGATCCGACGCGAGACGCCGGATCTGCAGGGCGCGCTCGAAGGTCATCTGCCCGCCAAACCCCAGGCAGAAGCCACGCTCGACGAACGTGTCTGCTTGCTGCCGGCTGCCGTTGAACGCGTGCGCGATGCCGCCGCGCGGGGTGAAGATGCGCAGTTGCTTGAGCAAGGCATCCTGCGAGCGACGCACGTGAAGGATGACGGGCAAATCGAAGTCGCGCGCGATCTTCAACTGCTCGACATAAAAGAATTGCTGACGCTCGGGGTCCAGCGTCGTCACGAAGAAATCGAGACCGATCTCGCCGATACCGACGAAGCGCGGATCGCCCATCGCCCGCGCGACGGCACGGCGCAACGTGGCGATGTCCGCGTCGCGCGCGCGTGGCGTGTAGAGCGGATGAATCCCCAGCGCGTAAGCGCCCCCGGGGATTGCGCGAGCCGCGGCCCGCGCCGCGTCGAACGTTGCGCATTCGACGGCGGGCACCACGAGCCCCACCACGCCGGCAGCAGCGGCGTCGGCGATCACGGTCGCACGGTCGGCGTCGAACTCGGCCGCATCGAGATGGCAATGGGTATCGATCCACATGGTCAAAGGTCCTTGAACGTCAATTCTACGGGTCGTTGACAAGGCTCGCACACCGTTCTCGCGATGACCATCGGACGACGCCGCGTTACGGTCTAGGACGTTGCCGAAATCGACGGCGGCCGCCGCCTCGCGAAATGCGAAACGCCGGGGAGAACCCCGGCGTTTCGCGCACGTCAGCCGCCGCTCGCGCTAATGCGCTTGCACCACGGTCATGCCGGTTCCAGCACCCCATCGCGCAGTCGCAGGGCACGATCGCAGCGCTTCGCCAGATCGATGTCGTGCGTCACGATCACGAAGCTGGTCTTCAGGGTCTCCGACAACTCGAGCATCAGTTCGAACACGGTCTCGGCGGTATGCCCGTCGAGGTTGCCGGTCGGCTCGTCAGCCAGCACGCAAGCCGGCTGCGTGACCAGCGCGCGCGCCATTGCCACGCGCTGACGCTCCCCCCCCGACAACTCCGACGGACGGTGCTTCACACGCGAGCCGAGCCCGACACGCTCGAGCATGGCCTGCGCCACCGCTTGCGCCTGCTCGGTCGGCAAGCGGCGAATGCGCAGCGGCATCGCCACGTTATCGAGCGCCGAAAACTCGGCCAACAGGTGGTGGAACTGATAGACGAAGCCGAGCGATTGATTGCGCTGCGACGTCTTTTCGCGCTCGCGCAACGACGAAAACGGCTTGCCGAGCAGCGACACCTCGCCGCGCGACGGATCGTCGAGCCCGCCCAACACGTGCAGCAATGTGCTCTTGCCCGATCCCGACGCGCCCACGATGGCCACCTTCTCGCCGGGGGCCACGTCGAGACTCGCGCCGTTGAGCACCGTCACATTGAGCTGGCCTTGACGGAACGTCTTGTGCAGATCGCGCGCGCGCAGCACCGGTCCGTCATAGGCAAGGTTCGGCACACCGGCCAACGATGCATTCGCTTGATTCTTGGCGTTACTCATAGCGCAGGGCCTCCGCCGGTTTGACGCGCGAGGCGCGCCAGCTCGGGTAGATCGTCGCCAGCGCCGAGAGGATGAACGAAATCACCCCGATGCGGATCACGTCCGACGACTGCAGATCCGAGGGCAATTCGGAGATGAAATAGATGTCTTGCGGCAGGAAGTGGATACCCAGCAAGTGCTCGATGAATGGCACGATGGTGCCGATATTCACCGAGATCAGGCAGCCCAGCGCCACGCCGAGCAGCGCTCCGGCAAAACCGATCGTCACGCCCTGCACAATGAAGATCTTCATGATCGAGCCGGGCTGTGCGCCCAGCGTGCGCAGAATGGCGATGTCCGCATATTTGTCGGTCACCGTCATCACCAGCGAGGACACCAGATTGAAGGCCGCCACGGCGATGATGAGCGTCAGGATGATGAACATCATGCGCTTTTCGGTCTGCACCGCGATGAACCAGTTCTTGTTCTGCTGCGTCCAGTCGCGCACCCACATATTGCCGGACAGGGTTTTGGCCAGCTCGCGCGCCACGAGCGGCGCCCGCTCCATGTCATGGATCTTCAGCCGCACGCCGGTCGGGCCGTCGAGTCGGAAGAGCGTCTCGGCATCGTGCAGATCGATGAGCGCCAGCGAGCTGTCGTATTCGTAGTGCCCCGCCGTGAAAACGGCCACCACCGTGAACTGTTTCACGCGCGGCAACACGCCCGCGGGCGTGATCGTCCCTTGCGGGGCGACGAGGGTGATCTTGTCGCCGATGCTCACGCCCAGCGCCCGCGCCAGTTCGCGACCGAGCACGATACCGAAGCTGCCCGGCGTGAGGTTGGCGAGCGAGCCCTCGGTAATCTGCTTGCCGAGATCGGACACCTTGGCTTCCTCGCTCGGAACAATGCCGCGCAACACCACGCCGCGCACGTTGTCCTCGCGCGTGAGCATCGCCTGCTCGCCCACGTAGGGCGCCGCCGCAATCACATTCTTGTTCTGCAACGCTTCAGCCGCCGTGCGGTGCCAGTCGGGCAGATTGCCGTCGACCGCGAAGACTTCGATGTGCGCAAGCACGGAGAGCATGCGGTCCCGCACTTCCTTCTGAAAACCGTTCATCACCGACAGCACCACGATGAGTGCCGCCACGCCGAGCGCAATGCCGGCCATGGAGATGAATGAAATGAAGGAAATGAAACCGTTGCCGGATGATCGCTTGCCGGTGCGCGTATAGCGCCAGCCGATCTGCCATTCGTATGGGAATTTCAAACGGATTCCTGATTCTTGATAAGGATCGATCGGAGCGTTCCAGCGCCAGTCCGCACCGGTGCCCAGCCCCCATGTATCTGACCGCCACGTGGCCCCATGTCGTCGCGGCCCGGCGGCCACCCGACCTGAACCCGGCTCGACACATGGCTCGTTCAGCCCCTGACGTGAGGGTCAGCCAACTGCCAGCGCGAAGTTTGCCATACAATTCGCCTCGATATGGATACACCTGCCCTGCACTTTCTCTTGCCGTTCGCGTTGCCCGCGTCGGCCCATTTGCCCGCACTGCTGGCCAACTTGGAGTTGCCTGCGCTCGAAAAGTTGCTCGCGCGCGGCGTCCAGGCAGCGCAGGACGTGCCGGCCGACCCGTTCGTCCCCACGCTGCCCCATGAACGCTGGCTGACCGAAGCCTTCGGCCTGCCCGGCGGGCCGTCGCGCGCGCCGCTCGCGCCTTTCATGCTGTTCGAGGACAGCGGCATGCTCGACACCCGGTTCTGGTACTGCGCGCAGCCGGCGCACATCCACATCGCCACCGACCACCTGGTACTGACCGATCCCGCCGAACTCGCGTTGAGCCACGAGGATTCAGCCGCCCTGTTCGCCACCGCACATGCCCTGTTCGCTGAGGTCGGCGGCGACCTCGTCGCCCCGCGCCCGGACCGGTGGTACCTGAGCGCGCCGGCGCTGGGCGACCTGCTCACCGCGTCGCCCGCGCGCGCGGCCGGCCGCAACGTCGACATCTGGCTGCCGCAAGGCAAGGCCGAACTGACGTGGCGCAAATGGCAGAACGAAGTCCAGATGGCCTGGTACGACCATCCGGCCAATCAGGCACGCGAAGCCCGCGGCCTGCCGCCGGTCAATGCCATCTGGCTGTATGGCGGCGGTCAGCGCATTGCCGCGCCGCGCCTGAACCGGCCCTGCGTGACGATCCTGGCAGACGCCCCCGCCACCCGCGGCCTGGCGAACCATCTGCAAATCGCCTTGCACGGCACCGACGCCGGCCTTGCTGCCGCGAACGGCAGAACCGTCGTGCAACTCGACACGCTCACGCCGTATTTCCTGACGGAAGACTGGGCGCGCTGGCGCGATGCCCTCGTCGACATCGACCGCCACTGGCTCGCGCCGGCGCTCGCGCGTGTCGCCCAGGGCCAGGCCCGCGAAGTCTCGGTCACGTTGTGCGGCGACAGTCACAGCGTGACGATGCGCTCGCGCGGCGGCGACTTGCGCAAGTTCTGGCGCCGTCAGGCGCTCACCACCCGCATGGTGCCGCTCGCGCGGCTTGGCGAGGAAGTCGCATGACCGACATCGTCACCCGTCATGTCGACGACGCGACGGCCAACGCCCTCGCGCGCGACGGCGTCCACCCGGTGCTCGCCCGCCTGTTCGCGTCGCGCGGCGTGGCCGAGACCGCCGAGACCGAAACGGCGCTGGCCCGGTTGATCCCCCCGACCCAGCTCAAGGGCGCGCAAGAGGCCGCCGCCTTCCTTGCCGACGCCATCGCCGCCGGCAAGCGCATGCTCGTGGTGGCCGACTACGATTGCGACGGTGCGACCGCCTGCGCCGTGGCCGTGCGCGGCTTGCGCATGTTCGGGGCGAAGGTCGAGTACCTGGTGCCGAACCGCTTCGAATACGGCTATGGCCTGACGCCCGAAATCGTGGCACTGGCCGCGCAAGGCAAGGCGGGACCGCCCGACGTGTTGATCACCGTCGACAACGGCATCGCCAGCCTCGACGGCGTGGCCGCCGCGCAGGCGCTCGGCATCGAAGTCGTGGTGACCGATCACCATCTGCCGGGCAGCGAATTACCCAACGCGCGTTGTATCGTCAATCCCAACCAGCCGGGCTGCGCATTCCCGAGCAAGAACCTCGCCGGTGTCGGTGTGATGTTCTACGTTCTGCTCGCGCTGCGCGCCGAGTTGCGCACGCGCGGGGCGTTCGAGGCGCGCGAACAACCCCGGCTCGATACGTTGCTCGACCTGGTCGCGCTGGGCACCGTCGCTGACGTGGTCAAGCTCGACGCCAACAACCGCATCCTCGTGGCGCAAGGGCTGTCGCGCATGCGCGCCGGGCGCATGCATCCGGGCATCAATGCGCTTTTTCGCGCGGCCGCCCGCAATGCGCGTCAGGCGGGCAGTTTCGATCTGGGCTTCGGCCTAGGGCCGCGTCTGAACGCCGCCGGGCGCCTCGCCGACATGTCGCTCGGCATCGAGTGTCTGCTGACGGACGACGACGCCCGCGCCTGGACGCTCGCGCAGGAACTCGACGCGATGAATCGCGAGCGCCGTGAGATCGAGGCAGGGATGCAGCAGGAAGCCCTGGCCGATCTGGCGCGCTTCGACCCTCGTGCCGCCACGACGCTGTGCGCGTTCAACGAGACCTGGCACCAGGGCGTGATCGGGATCGTGGCCGCGCGGCTCAAAGAAAAGTTCTACCGTCCGACCATCGTGTTCGCCCCCGGCGACGACGGCCAGATCAAGGGGTCCGGCCGCTCGATTCCGGGTTTTCACTTGCGCGACGCGCTCGATCTCGTCACCAAGCGCGAACCGGGTCTCATCGGCAAGTTCGGTGGTCACGCGATGGCCGCGGGCCTCACGATCGCCGCCGACGCCCTGCCGCGCTTCCAGTCGGCATTCGAAGCCGTGGGGCAGGCGTGGCTCGACGAGACGGCGCTCTCGCGCGTGATCGAGACCGACGGCGACATCGGCGACGAGTGCTTCGTGCCGCCCTTTGTCGCCCTGCTCGACGCACAGGTGTGGGGACAGGGTTTCCCGCCGCCCGTGTTCTCGGGCGAGTTCGATGTGCTCTCGCAGGCCATCCTCAAGGACAAGCACCTGAAGTTGCAACTCGGTCGCGGGCGCATGCGCTTCAACGCCATCTGGTTCAATCACGCCGATACCTTGCCGAGCCGGGCGCGATTTGCCTATCGCTTGGCCGCCGACACCTTCAACGGCGTCTCGCGCGTACAGATGATCGTCGAGCACGCTCAGGGCTGACCGTCGGCGGCGCCAGGACCGCCTGTCTTGCGCGCGGACGGCGGTGGCCAGCCGTCCGGAACGCGTCATCCGCCCGGGAAAAGTGGGGAAACGGGGGCTTCGCTGCGCTATAATCCTCGTTTCCCCGAATTCGCCCCTGTCAAAGCTCATGGAAGCCGAACGCCTAAACGCACTTGAATCCCTGCTCGCCGACCTGCGCACCCGCGTCGGCGAGCTCAGGGGGTATCTTTGACTTCGATGTCAAGCAAGCTCGCCTGATTGAAGTCAACAAAGAACTCGAAGACCCCAACATCTGGAACGATTCCAAGCGTGCTCAGGCACTGGGCAAGGAAAAGAAGGCGCTCGACAGCATCGTCAGCAACCTGACCGAACTCGACGCCAGCCTTTCCGATACGCAGGAACTGTTCGAAATGTCGCGCGACGAGGGCGATGAAGACTCGTTGCTGGCGCTTGAGCATGACACGCAGGGTCTCGCCGCTCGTGTGGGCGAGATGGAGTTCCGCCGGATGTTCAACACCCCGGCCGACCCGAACAACTGCTTCATCGATATCCAGGCCGGCGCCGGCGGCACCGAGGCCAACGACTGGGCCGGCATGCTGCTGCGCCAATATCTGCGCTACTGCGAACGCAAGGGCTTCAAGGCCGAAGTGCTCGAAGTGTCGGACGGCGATGTCGCGGGCATCAAGAGCGCCTCGCTGAAGGTCACCGGCGACTACGCTTACGGCTATCTGCGTACGGAAACCGGCGTGCATCGTTTGGTGCGCAAGTCGCCGTTCGACTCGTCGGGCGGTCGCCATACGTCGTTCGCCAGCCTGTTCGTGTACCCGGAAGTGGATGATTCGATCGACATCGAAATCAATCCGGCCGACGTGCGTACCGACACGTATCGCGCCTCCGGTGCAGGCGGCCAGCACATCAACAAGACCGATTCCGCCGTTCGCCTGACACACATCCCGACCGGCATTGTCGTCGCCTGCCAGAACGACCGTTCGCAGCACCGCAACCGCGCCGAAGCGTGGGACATGCTCCGCTCGCGCCTGTTCGAACATGAAATGCGCAAGCGTCGTGCCGAGCAGGACAAGCTGGAGTCGAGCAAGACCGATGTGGGCTGGGGCCATCAGATTCGCTCGTACGTGCTCGACCAGTCACGCGTCAAGGACCTGCGCACCGGCGTGGAAACCGGTAATACCGGCAAGGTACTCGACGGCGACCTGGACGACTTCATCTCCGCGAGTCTCAAGCAGGGAGTGTAAGGAATGGCGTTTGTCCGCACGCTAGCCGTGTGGGGGGTGAGCGCGCTGTGTCTGCAGTGCGCCGCCGTTGCTGCCCCGGCCAGTACACCGGGCGCACCGGGAGCCAATCCCGAGACGGGACCGTACCTGCATGAATTGCTCAAGCGCCCGGACTTCTCGGGGGCCTATGCGCGCATCACCACGCCACGCAACGTTCCCGCGTGGGTGCGTCAGGGTGGCACATCGACGCCGTCGCAACGCGTGAGCGTCGCCGGCAAGCCCTGGTTGCTGGTGCAGAGCTGCAAGCCGCACGATTGCCCGAGCGAGTATGTCCACATTTTGTATGAGCCGCGCTCACAGGCGATCGCGGCGCTGTTCGTGCGGGACCCGAGTGCGGCGGCCAATGCCGGACCGCATCAGGACCGCACCGAATTGATCTGGCTGGGCACGCCCGACGGCTTGCTCAAGAATGCCCTGCTGCACACGCTGCGTTTTACCGAATAACTTCATCGCTCGCACCATGACCGATCACAATACTCCGGCCCACACGGGCACCCCGGCGGGCGACCTGCCGCACGACGACAACAAGCTCATCGCGGAGCGTCGCGAGAAACTGCAGGCGCTGCGTGCCAACGGCGTGGCGTTCCCGAACGACTTCCGTCCCGAACAGCACGCCGGCGACCTGCAGGCGCGCTATCAGGACGTGGACAACGAGGTGCTCGAAGCCGAGCCCGTCCCCGTGTCGGTGGCCGGTCGCATGATGCTCAAGCGCGTGATGGGCAAGGCCGCCTTCGCCACCGTGCAGGACGGCAGCGGTCAGATCCAGTTCTTCATCGGCCGCGACGACGTCGGCGCCGATGCCATGACCGCCTTCAAGGGCTGGGACATCGGCGATATCGTCGCCGCGACCGGCACGCTGTTCCGCACGCGCACCGGCGAACTGTCGGTCAAGGTGAAGGCACTGCGTCTGCTCGCCAAGGCGCTGCGCCCGCTGCCGGACAAGTTCCACGGCCTGTCCGACCAGGAGACGAAGTACCGTCAGCGCTACGTCGACCTGATCACCTCGCCCGAGACGCGCAGCACGTTCCGCGCCCGCGCGAAGGCCATCGCGTCGATGCGCAAGTACATGACCGACGCCGACTTCATGGAAGTCGAAACGCCGATGCTGCACCCGATTCCGGGCGGCGCCGCGGCCAAGCCGTTCATCACGCACCACAACGCGCTCGACATGCAGATGTATCTGCGTATCGCGCCGGAGCTGTATCTGAAGCGCCTGATCGTTGGCGGCTTCGAGCGTGTGTTCGAGATCAACCGTAACTTCCGCAATGAAGGCGTATCGCCGCGCCACAACCCGGAATTCACGATGATGGAGTTCTACGCGGCCTACACGGACTACCGTTGGCTGATGGACTTCACCGAAGCGCTGATCCGCAACGCCGCACTCGACGCGCGCGGCACCGCGACCATCGAGTACCAGGGCCGCGAACTCGATTTGTCCAAGCCGTTCCACCGCCTGACGATCGTCGAAGCGATTCGCAAGTACGCGCCCGAGTTCACCGAAGCGCAACTGGCCGACATCGAATTCGTGCGTGGCGCGCTGGGCAAGTATGGCGTGAAGGTCGATGCGCCGCAGTTCAAGAACGCGGGCCTCGGTGCGCTGCAACTGGCCCTGTTCGAAGAGACGGCCGAGAGCCAGTTGTGGGAGCCGACTTTCATCGTCGACTATCCGGTGGAAGTCTCGCCGCTCGCGCGCGAGTCCGATACCGTGCCAGGCATCACCGAGCGCTTCGAACTGTTCATCACGGGCCGCGAGATCGCCAACGGCTTCTCCGAGTTGAACGACCCGGAAGATCAGGCCGCACGCTTTCGTGCGCAGGTCGAGCAGAAGGACGCGGGCGACGAAGAGGCCATGTATTACGACGCCGATTACATTCGCGCGCTCGAGTACGGCATGCCCCCGACGGGCGGCTGCGGCATCGGCATCGACCGTCTGATCATGCTGCTCACCGACAGTCCGAACATTCGCGACGTGCTGCTCTTCCCGCACCTGCGCCGCGAAGACTGAGTCGCTTGGAACGGTTGGAGCGCTTAGAAGGCCGGAACGCCGCGATAGGCGGACGGCCACTCTCCATCGAGCCGCAACCAGGTGCGCGCGATGGGGAGAATCGCACCGCTCGCCGCCCCTTCCACCAATTGCCGTAACGCCAGCGACGACAGCGTTTTGGCATCGGTCGGAAACGCGAGAAGCAATGTGCGATTGACGGGGACGGCCGCAAAGTCCGTCACCTCGAAATGCTCGACCATCGACTGGTAGAGATTGCCCAG
The DNA here is from genome assembly GCF_026802345.1 of Pandoraea sp. XJJ-1. Taxonomy (NCBI): domain Bacteria; kingdom Pseudomonadati; phylum Pseudomonadota; class Betaproteobacteria; order Burkholderiales; family Burkholderiaceae; genus Pandoraea; species Pandoraea sp. XJJ-1. Next base: position 1,814,064 of record NZ_CP113827.1, on the reverse strand, counting down.
CACCAGGCCGCCAGCCGGTGCCATCCAATTGCCGCGACAGCCGGCAATCGGCGTGCCGTCGTCAAGTCGCGCAATGCCGAACTCGAAATGCCCCGCCTTCCATGCGCGCGCGAGATTCGACGCGGCTTGCGCAAATGCCGCCTCGAACGTCAGACCGGCCGCGCGCAAATCCTCGCCCTGCAGCCGGCGTAGTCCAGCCGTGCCATCGAGCACGAGCGTCACGAAAACGTCGTCCGAAAACGGTTCGCTGACCTCCCCTTGCGGATCGTGGACGTCGACCCACGCGCGTTGTACCACGTACGGATAGAGGTGCGCGTGGCTTGCGGCGTCGAGCGGGGTATCCAGCAGCGGCAGCGTATCGATCATGGCGTTGGGACGAATCGGCAAGAAGGACGTTGACGGACAATGCGTGCCATTATGCGCGCGGCGCGACTTGTTTCAATTGTGATGACAACCGCGCACGATGACGACGAAGCGCCCCGTCAACCGAGAAAAAACTTCATATTTTTCAATGAATTAGCAGTCAGTCGAAGGGCACTCGCCTGGGACTGCCGCGATGCACATCTTACATCGCGTTACAAAATGAAACGGATGCCGCGCCTGCCATGACGGAGACTTTTCTCATGCGAAGCCTCCCGTGCCTGTCAGCACGAAGAATGGGGTTCGCCACAACCGCACGATGGAGAAAAACCACATGAATAACGAACTTCAACCGCGCCGCATGCATCCGCTGGTCGCTGCCGCAGCCGGCAGTATCGTGGTCGTCAGCCTGCTCGGCGTTGCCGCCATCACGGGCGTGCTCCCTGTCGCCAAAAGCACCGACGGCCCCGCAACGACCGTCGATCATTCGCAGTACGCGCTGACGTCGGCCCAACAGCCGTCTTCGAACGCGATGCGCAGCTCGCCGTTGACGGAGCAGCCGACGCAGCAGCAGGCCCAGCAGACGCAATACGCGCCGCAGCAAGCTCAGTACGCGCCGCAGCGGGCACCGGCACCACGGGCCCCGGCGCCGCAGCCGTCATATGCCCAATCCTCGGCCGCCCCCGCACAGCGTCAGGCGGCGACATGCTCGACGTGCGGCACGGTGCAGTCGGTGGAACCAATCAGCACGCAAGGTCAGGCCTCGGGCCTGGGCGCCGTCGGCGGTGCCGTTGCTGGCGGCCTGCTCGGCAACCAGTTTGGCGCGGGTAACGGCCGCACGGCGATGACCGTGGTCGGCGCGCTGGGCGGCGGTCTGGCCGGCAACGAAGTCGAGAAGCGCGTTCGCTCCGAAACCGTGTATCGCGTGTACGTGCGCATGGATACCGGCAAGACGCGCTACTGGACCTATCAGTCCGCCCCTGGCGTGCAGCCGGGGGATCGCGTGCGGCTCGAAAACAACGGGCTGGTGCGCGCGGGCTAAGGGCGTGGGATCCGCGTGACCCCGTTCGTGCCGCAACGGAGCTCGCGTTAACGCAAAAGCCGCTCGTCATGAGCGGCTTTTGTCTCTGCGGCAGCGTCGCGCGCCCTGCGCGATCGTCGGGTCAGACCTCGTCGATCCACGCCATCTGAATCGCTTCGAGCACCTTCTCACCGGCACGGTCAGGCGCGTCGTCAAAGCCGTCGAGCGCCATCACCCACTGATGCAGGTCGGTAAAGCGCACGTATTGCGGGTCGATGTCGGGATGCGCCTCGGTAAGCGCAATCGCGATGTCCTGAATGTCGGTCCATTTCATGGGCAGGGTCCTCTTCTTCTGACGTGTCGCCACGCAACGCCAAACGGCGTCGATCAGTGGCTTTCCTTGGCGTGATTGATCGTGTACTTCGGAATCTCGACGACCAGATCGGTGTCGGCGGGCATCTTCGTCTGGCACGACAGGCGCGATGTCGGCTCCAGGCCCCAGGCTTTGTCGAGCAGATCCTCTTCCTCGTCTTCGGCCGGCTCCAACGCCTCGAAACCCTCGCGCACGATCACGTGGCACGTGGTGCACGCGCACGACAACTCGCACGCGTGTTCGATTTCAATGCCGTTGTCCAACAACGCTCTGCACACGGTGGTGCCGGTCGGAACGTCCAGCACCGCGCCCTCGGGGCACAGCTCGACGTGAGGCAATACAACAATTTGAGGCATGGCTTTGGCTTTCCGTGTGTGTCTTACAGTTTGTCGATGTCCGCCACGCGCCGGCCAGCCAGCGCCGCGCGGATGCTCTTGTCCATGCGGCGCGCGGCAAACGCGTCGGTCGCATGCGAGAGCGTTTCGGTCGCCGTCTTGATGGCAATCTGATCGTCGCCGGACGCCTTCTGGCGCAACTCGGCCAGCAAGCCGTCGATCTGTGCGCGCTCGTCGGCGTCGAGCAGTTCCGGGTCCGCCTGCAAGGCGCTGTCGATCGCGACCAGCAGACGCTCGGCTTCCACTTGCTGCTCGCGCAGCGCACGGGCGCGCATATCCGCTTCGGCCGAACCGAAGCTGTCTTGCAGCATGCGCGAGATATCGTCGTCCGCCAGACCGTACGACGGCTTGACCTCGATAGAGGCCGCCACGCCCGAGTGCAACTCCTGGGCGGAGACGGAGAGCAGCCCATCGGCGTCGACCTGATACGTCACGCGAATACGTGCCGCGCCGGCCGTCATCGGCGGAATGCCGCGCAATTCGAACCGGGCCAGCGAGCGGCAATCGGACGCCAGCTCACGCTCGCCTTGCAGCACGTGAACGGCCATCGCCGTCTGGCCGTCCTTGAACGTGGTGAATTCCTGCGCACGCGCCACGGGAATCGTGGCGTTACGCGGAATGATCTTCTCGACGAGGCCCCCCATCGTCTCGACACCGAGCGACAGCGGAATCACGTCGAGCAGCAGCCAGTCGTCACCTTCCGCCTGATTGCCGGCCAGCAGATTGGCCTGCACGGCAGCGCCGAGCGCCACCACCTGATCCGGATCGAGATCGATCAGCGGTTCGCGTCCGAAGAAGGTCGCAACCGCGGCACGCACTTGCGGCATGCGCGTGGCGCCGCCGACGAGCACGACGCCCTTGACGTCGTCCGGGCCCATGCCGGCGTCGCGCAGCGCCTTGCGCATCGGGCCGATCGTGCGTTGCACGAGCGGCGCGCCCAGCGCCGTGAATTGGTCGCGCGTGAGCGTCAACGCGAGGTTGCGCTCGCCAGACAGCGTCAGGGCGATCGTCGTTTGCGCGGCGTCGGTCAACGCTTCCTTGGCGGTGCGCGCGTGATCGAGCAAGCCGCGCACATCCTCAGGCGTGAGCGAAGCCGCGTCGAGACCGGCCTCCGCCACCGCCCAGCGGTAGATCGCCTGATCGAAGTCGTCGCCGCCAAGCGCGGAATCGCCGCCCGCCGCGAGCACTTCGAACACGCCCTTCGTCAGTCGCAGAATCGAGATGTCGAACGTGCCGCCACCCAGGTCGTAGACCGCGTAAAGGCCTTCGGCCGCATTGTCGAGACCGTAGGCGATCGCGGCCGCCGTGGGCTCATTGAGCAGACGCAACACATTCAGGCCGGCCAGACGCGCGGCATCCTTGGTGGCCTGACGCTGCGCGTCGTCGAAGTACGCGGGCACGGTGATCACGGCGCCCACCAGATCGTCGCCGAGCGTGTCTTCGGCGCGCTGACGCAACGTGGCGAGAATTTCGGCAGACACTTCCACCGGGCTCTTGACGCCGCCGGCCGTCGTCATCTGCACCATGCCCGGCGCGTCGACGAAATCGTACGGCGCGTTGTCGGCATGGGCAACATCGGCCAGACCCCGGCCCATGAATCGCTTGACCGAGACGATGGTGTTGCGCGGATCGCTGGCGGCAGCCGCACGGGCGTCGTAGCCGATCTGGGTACGGGGACCGCCCAGATAGCGCACGACGGACGGCAGCAGCACGCGGCCCTGTTCGTCCGGGAGCACTTCGGCCACCCCGCTACGTACAGAGGCCACGAGCGAATGCGTCGTGCCCAGGTCGATGCCCACGGCGAGTCGCCGCTGATGCGGCGCGGGGGACATGCCGGGTTCGGAAATTTGCAGAAGGGCCATGACTTTGCAATGCGGGCGGCGCGCTCGCGCGGCCGCCCTGTTCTCAAGCAGTTCTCAATGACATGTGACGGCGCCGCACCGGGCCGTCACGCGTTTTCCAGCATTTCGATGCGCTGCGCGATGTCTTCGTCGGCGCGCGCAATGAACATCAGTTGCCGCACGGCTTCGGCGGCCGGTTGCCAGGCCTGGCTCTCGAGCCAGTCGCCCAACTTGGCGAGCCGCACGCGACGATCCTCGCGCAACGATTTGGCAAGGGTTTCCAGAGCGCCGATATTGCGCGCGTCCACGGCGTCGTCGATGGCTTCGCGCCACTCCATCTGCTGCATCAGGAAATCGGGGGCCATCGCGGTGTTGTTCTCCGCGCCCACATCGATGCCCTGCAGCGTGAGCAGATACGTCGCGCGTTGCAGCGGGTCGCGCAGCGTGCGGTAGGCGGCGTTCGCCTGCGCGGCCCATTGCATGGCCACGCGGCGTTCGGCATCGCTCGCACTCGCGAATCGATCTGGATGCACGCGCGATTGCACGGCTCGGTAGGCCGCGTCGAGCGCGTCTGCGTCGAGCGCAAAGCGCTGCGGCAGATCGAACAGCGTGAAGTAGTTGTCAGTCAATGCACTCATCGCGCACTCATCATCCATCCAGGGCGCCCATGCGAGGGGACGTCGCGCCATGCGCGCCATGCCACCCACCGTCGGCCCGTAAAAAAAGCGGCTCGCGCCGCCTGGTTGCCTACGCTGCTGCTTCGGCGCCGAACCGTCCGACGGTCCGGCGACCTATTTCGCTGCCATGGCGACCGCCGCCAGGCGAGGCCCACCGCCTCACGCGTCGGGCGGCTCGCCGCGCTCACATTTGCGGCAGCGCAACCGGCTACCGAGCATCGCGTCGCGGCCTGCCGCGCTTTGCGTCCATGTCCGGATCTGCCACGGGGGAAGATGCCGGACATGTTGCCCATGCCCGCACGCCAGACGCGCGACCCATTGGCCTTCGTCGTCCTGCCGGAACCCGACGATCTCGCGCAACGGCGCAGTGTCAGATCCGGAACGACTCGCCGCAGCCGCACTCATCCTTGACGTTCGGATTGTTGAAGCGAAACCCTTCGTTCAAGCCTTCGCGCGCGAAGTCCAGCTCGGTGCCATCGATATACGGCAGACTCTTCGGATCGACGATCACCTTCACGCCGTGGCTCTCGAAGACCGTGTCCTCGCCCGCCACGTCGTCGGCGTATTCCAGCTTGTAGGCCAGGCCCGAGCAGCCGGTCGTCTTCACGCCCAGCCGCAGGCCCACGCCCTTGCCGCGCCGCGTCAGATAACGCGAAACGTGCTGCGCGGCCTTCTCGGTCAATGTAATGGCCATGGTTGCCTGATTCCTTTATCCGTCGTGCCGCTTACGCAGCCTTGGCCGGCTCGGCCGTCTGGCCGTGCTTCTGCTTGTAGTCGGCCACGGCCGCCTTGATGGCGTCTTCGGCCAGAATCGAGCAGTGAATCTTCACCGGCGGCAGCGCCAGCTCCTGCGCGATCTGGGTGTTCTTGATATCGAGCGCCTGATCGAGCGTCTTGCCCTTGACCCACTCGGTGACCAGCGACGACGACGCAATCGCCGAGCCGCAGCCGTAGGTCTTGAACTTGGCGTCTTCGATCACGCCGGCTTCGTTCACGCGAATCTGCAGCTTCATCACGTCGCCGCACGCCGGTGCGCCGACCATGCCCGTGCCGACGGCGTCATCGCCCTTTTCGAACGAACCGACGTTGCGCGGGTTTTCGTAGTGATCCAGAACTTCCTTGCTGTAAGACATGGCTAACTCCTTGAATGCTCAGTGTGCGGCCCACTGGATCGAATTCAGATCGACCCCGTCCTTGTACATTTCCCACAGCGGCGACAGATCGCGCAGCTTGCCGATCTTGGCCTTGAGCAGATCGACCACATAGTCGACTTCCTGCTCGGTCGTAAAGCGACCCACCGTGAAGCGAATCGAGCTGTGCGCCAGTTCGTCGTTGCGACCCAGCGCACGCAACACGTACGACGGCTCCAGCGAGGCCGACGTGCACGCCGAACCCGACGACACCGCAACGTCCTTGATCGCCATGATCAGCGACTCGCCTTCGACAAAATTGAAGCTGATGTTCAGGTTGTGCGGCACACGCTTTTCCATGTCGCCGTTCACATACACTTCTTCCATTTCCGTCAGACCGCGCAGCAGACGATCGCGCAGCATGCGCACGCGCTCGTTCTCCGTCGCCATCTCTTCACGCGCCAGACGGAACGCCTCGCCCATGCCCACGATCTGGTGCGTGGCGAGCGTGCCCGAACGCATGCCGCGTTCGTGACCGCCGCCGTGAATCTGTGCCTCGATGCGCACACGCGGCTTGCGACGCACGTACAGCGCGCCGATGCCCTTCGGGCCATACGTCTTGTGCGCCGAGAACGACATCAGGTCGACCTTCAGCTTGGCCAGGTCGATGGGCATCTTGCCCGTGGCCTGTGCGGCGTCGACGTGGAAGATGATGCCCTTCTCGCGGCAGATCTCTCCGAGCGTCTCGATGTCCTGGATGACGCCGATTTCGTTGTTCACCGCCATGATCGACACGAGAATCGTGTCCGGACGCAGCGCGGCCTTGAAGACGTCGAGATCGAGCAGACCGTCGTCCTTGACATCCAGATACGTGACTTCGAAGCCTTCGCGCTCCAGCTCGCGCGTTGTGTCGAGCACGGCCTTGTGTTCGGTCTTCACCGTGACGAGGTGCTTGCCCTTGCCTTGGTAGAAGTGCGCCGCGCCCTTGATGGCGAGGTTGTTCGACTCGGTGGCGCCCGACGTCCAGACGATCTCGCGCGGATCGGCGTTCACCAGCTTGGCGACTTCCTCGCGTGCCTCTTCCACGGCCTGCTCGGCGGCCCAGCCGAACGAGTGGCTGCGCGATGCCGGGTTGCCGAACTGCTCGCGCAGGTACGGCAACATCTTGTCCACGACGCGCGGGTCAATCGGCGTCGTGGCGCTGTAATCCATGTAAATGGGGAGGTTGAGGGTGTCGTTTTTCATGGGTGCTCCAGGATCGTGCCGTGGCGCCAGTTAAGAACGGGCCATATCGAAGACCGAATTGGGAATGCGCGTGGCAATGGTCTGGCTGGGTGTGCCGGACTCGCGCGTGTCGTGCAGCACGGCCTGTTGGGCCTGCTTGCTGCGCTGCTGCTCGACGAGGTCGCGCAGCGAAACCGAATCGAGATACTCGACCATCTTCTGGTTGAGCGTTGCCCACAGCTCGTGCGTCATGCAGTGGCCGCGATGGCCGTCCTGGCCCTTCTCGCAATTGCCCTTGCTGCCGCACTGCGTGGCGTCGAGCGGTTCGTCGACCGCGATGATGATGTCCGCGACCGTCACCTCTTCCGCGCGACGCGCCAGACTGTATCCGCCGCCCGGCCCACGCACGCTCTCCACGATCTCGTGGCGGCGCAGCTTGCCGAACAACTGTTCCAGGTAAGAGAGGGAAATCCGTTGACGCTGACTAATGCCCGCAAGCGTCACGGGACCCGCGTCCTGGCGCATGGCCAGGTCGATCATCGCCGTGACGGCGAAACGGCCTTTCGTGGTAAGTCTCATGAGGATGCAGGGGATTAATCTCGACTATTTTCGTCAAGTATAAATTCCCTACGAAATCAGTCAAGTACTTCTGGCCCATTTTTTGCAAAAGTTCCGTCGCCCATTTGGGAAATTTGCTAATTTTCGGGACGCGCGTTCGCCTGGGGGGCGCGCAGGGGGAACAGCAGCACCAGCGGATTGCATAGCACGGCGCGCCAGAGGGCACGGTAAATGTGCCGGCGGTCGCCCATTGGCAGGGGACGCGATCTGAGCGCCATGTGGAATGCTAACGCGAAACTCACACCGACGTTGAGCAGCGCCATCGACCCGACACCGGCAACGGCCAGCCAGAGCGCCGGATCGCGCAGCACCGGCATGCCCAGCACGCCGATCGACGTCGCGATCGCGCCGGTCGACAACGTGACGTGGCGCACCTCGAACGGCAGCGCGAACGCCGTCAGCACCGCCGGCACGAGACCCAGCATGAAGCCGAGCGTCAGATTCCCGAGCACCGGGGCAATGTGACGGCGGCACGCGTCTGCCAGCCGCGCCGCCCCGTTCCGTCCGAAGACGAAGCGCAGTCGTCGGTTGTAGGCCAGCACATCCCCGATGCCGTGCAGCGCAAACCAATTGTCGGCCCAGCCTGAAATCAGACTGGAGAACCACAACAGCACCGCCGTCATGGCCGCGAACAGCGGCGTGATACCCAATATCGAGAACGAACTCAGCGTCGCATGGGCTTTTTCGGGCGGAATCGTGTTCATGCCAAGCGCCGCCGACACCGTCCATTGCACCAGCAGGCAGAACGGGAACACCACCGCCAGGTTGCCGAAGATAGCGGCCGCTTGCGTACGCACGAGAGCGATGACCTCGCCCACGAAGGCGTCCATACCGGCGGGCGTGTCGACATCGTCGAGCTTGCGGGCGATGGCCGGCGCGGTCATGGCCGGCTGCTTGGTCGCGAGCGTGAAATGGCAGAAGTGCATGAACAGGAAGCAGAGCGCGTAGTTGGCCCCGGCGAGGAAGCCTTCGACGACCGTCGGCAGGTGCGCGCTCGCAATCAGGAACTTGACGTAGACAGTCACCACCGTCACCAGACCGCCGCCGCACGCCATCTTCAGCATGGTGAAGTACTCGCTGCGATTGCGGGCGATGTAATGCTCGCCCGTCTCGGCGCTGCGCTCGACGACCTTGCGCGCCAACAGCCCGAACGACGTGCGCGCCAATTCGCCCACGCTCTGGCTCGCCCGGTTCGCGCGCACCAGATCGGCGAGGAGTTGCACCCGCGCGACGGCGCGATCGCCGCTCTCGCCGTGCGTGAGCCAGGCTTCGAGCAGACGCTCGAGCCGACGGATCCGCGCCTTGGTGCGTTCGACCTGAAACACGATGTCCACGCTCACGCCGTTTTCGTCCAGATGGGCATAGACCTGACGCGCCGCGCGCGCGCAGTCGTCGATCAGCGCGCGGAACACGTTGATCTGCTGCACGAAGTGCTGCGACGGCGGCGCGCCATGGGCGAACGCCTGCCCAGCCGATTCGAGCGCCTGCATGGCGCGTCCGATCTGGTAGAACGGCGATTCGGTGGCGCGCGGATACGCCAGGCGCGAGCGCACCGCCTGCGACAGACCGGTCGACCCAATCTGGTCGACGAGGTGGTGCATCGCGACGAGCAAGTCCTCGCCGAAAGGGTTCCAGTCGGTGTTGTCATCATCGTCCTCGCCTTCATGCAAGAGCGCGATGAGGTCGGCCAGCAATGCCGGCGGCATGGCGGCGATCCAGTCGGCGGCGTCGCCATCGGGAAACATCAGCGAGCACAGTGCCGAGAGATCGCGCCGCGTCGGCGGTGGTGGAATCAGCGCCTTCTCAACGCGCTCGACCAGCGCCCCCCAAAACCCCGGGCGCACCGGCATGCCGGTATCGCACAGCAGCGAAATGGCGTCGCTCTCGGCAACGACGCTGCGCAGCGTGCGCGCCACGGGGAGTCGCCATGCGGGGTTTCGCTCGAGCATCTGCAGCAGATAGCGCAGCCGCGTGTGCGGGCGATAGCGCGCCGCCTCCCCTTCCCCGCGCGCCTCGTTGACGAGGGCGCCGCGCTTTTGCACCCAGTGCGCCAATTCGATCAGCCATTGGTTGCGGACCGCCAGCGGCGCAGACGGATCGGCGTGCGCAAGCAGTTCGTCGAGCTGATGACCGGCGTGACGCGAGGCACGCCATTTACGCCAGTACGAAGTGAACGAAGTGAGCATCGATGGGAGACGAGGTGAAGGGGGAGGAGAAAAGCACAGTACTACAGGACAGACCGCGCAACGCAACGTCGCCGACGCTCAGAGGTGCGTTTCCAGATGGGCGAGCAGGCCGTCGAGCCCGTCTTCGATGTAGTCGAGCACCGTCTCGAAGCCCTTTGCACCGCCGTAATACGGATCAGGCACTTCGGTGGCGTCGTGCCGCGTGGCAAAGTCCATCAGACGCACGATCTTGTGACGATACTCAGCCGGACAGCGCGCCACGAGTTCGGCGACGTTGGCGTTGTCCATCGCCACGATCCATTCGAAGCGCACGAAGTCATCGGCATCGACGCGGCGCGCACGCAGTGCGCTCAGGTCATAGCCTCGCCGCTCGGCAGCGGCCTGCGTGCGTTCGTCGGGCGCGTGACCGAGGTGATAACTGTGCGTGCCCGCCGAATCGACGGCGATCACGTCGGTGAGCCCAGCGGTGGCCAGCCGGTGACGAAAGATGCCGTCGGCGCTGGGGGAGCGGCAAATGTTGCCCATGCAGACGAAGAGAACGGAGGTCGTTTTCATGCCTTCGGCCCCAACTCCGCCTCGCTCGCCCCATCGGTGCCGAAGACCAGTGCCTTGACGTGCAACAACTGGTCGCGCGCCTTGGCGGCCTTCTCGAACTCCAGGTTGCGCGCATGCTCCTGCATCTGCTTTTCGAGCTTCTTGATCTCGCGCGCCAACTGCTTTTCCGACATGTCCTGGTAGTGCGCCTGCTCCTTGGCTTCGGCCAGTTCCGCCTTGGCGTCCTGCGGGTCGTAGACACCGTCGATGATGTCCTTGATGCGCTTCTTCACCCCCTGCGGCACGATGCCGTGTGCCTCGTTGTGCGCCATCTGCTTGGCACGGCGACGCTCCGTCTCCCCGATCGCGCGCGTCATCGAATCGGTCATCTTGTCGCCATAGAGGATGGCCGTTCCATTAACGTTACGCGCCGCCCGCCCGATCGTCTGAATCAATGACCGCTCGGAACGCAGGAACCCCTCCTTGTCCGCATCGAGAATCGCCACCAGCGACACCTCCGGAATATCCAGCCCCTCGCGCAGCAAGTTGATCCCGACCAGCACGTCGAACGCGCCCAGACGCAGATCGCGAATGATCTCCACGCGCTCGACCGTATCGATGTCGCTGTGCAGATAGCGAACCTTCACCCCGTTATCCGACAGATAATCGGTGAGCTGCTCTGACATGCGCTTGGTGAGCGTGGTCACGAGCACGCGCTCGCCCACGGCCACGCGCTTGTTGATCTCACTCAGCACATCGTCGACCTGTGTCTGCGCCGGACGCACGATGATGATCGGGTCGATCAAGCCGGTCGGACGCACCACCTGCTCCACCACCTGCCCGGTGCGCTTTGCCTCGTAATCGGCCGGGGTCGCCGACACGAAGATGGCCTGACGCATCTTGCGCTCATATTCGGCAAACTTGAGCGGACGGTTGTCGAGCGCCGACGGCAGCCGGAAGCCGTAGTTGACGAGGTTCTCCTTGCGCGCCCGGTCGCCGTTGTACATGCCGTTGAACTGCCCGATGAGGACGTGCGATTCGTCGAGGAACATCAACGCATCGGGCGGCAGGTAGTCGACGAGGGTCGGCGGCGGCTCGCCCGGCGCCGCGCCGGACAGATGCCTCGAATAGTTCTCGATGCCCTTGCAAAAGCCCAGCTCCTGCAACATCTCCAGATCGAAACGGGTGCGCTGCTCAAGGCGCTGCGCCTCGACCAGCTTGCCTTCCTTGTAGAAGAAGTCGAGGCGCTCGCGCAGTTCGTCCTTGATCGTCTCGATGGCGCGCAGCACCGTATCGCGCGGCGTCACGTAGTGAGAGGACGGGTACACCGTGAAGCGCGGCACTTTCTGCCGCACGCGTCCCGTGAGCGGATCGAACAGTTGCAGCGTATCGACTTCGTCGTCGAACAGGTCGACGCGCAACGCCAGTTCGGCGTGCTCCGCCGGGAAGATGTCGATGGTGTCGCCGCGCACTCGGAACGTGCCGCGACCGAAGTCGGTCTCGTTGCGGGTGTACTGCATGGCGATCAGGCGCGCGATGATCTCGCGCTGCCCCAGCTTGTCGCCCTGCCGAATCGTCAGAATCATCCGATGGTATTCGCTCGGATTGCCGATACCGTAAATCGCCGAGACCGTCGCCACGATGACCACGTCGCGCCGCTCCAGCAGGCTCTTCGTTGCCGAGAGACGCATCTGCTCGATGTGTTCGTTGACGGACGAATCCTTCTCAATGAAGAGATCGCGCTGCGGAACGTAGGCTTCCGGCTGGTAATAGTCGTAGTACGAGACGAAGTACTCCACCGCATTTCGCGGGAAGAACTCGCGGAATTCCGAGTAGAGCTGCGCGGCGAGGGTCTTGTTCGGTGCGAACACAATGGCCGGCCGCCCAAGCCGCGCCAAGACGTTCGCCATGGTGAACGTCTTGCCGGAGCCGGTGACGCCGAGCAAGGTCTGGAAGGCGAGCCCGTCCTCCACGCCCTCGGTCAACTGAGCGATAGCCGCCGGCTGATCGCCGGCCGCGGCAAATGGGCAGTAGAGCTGATAAGGCGAATCCGGAAACGTCAGGAACTTGCTTTCGTCGAGATCGTTGTCTGCCGCAGGAGTCATGGCGAGGGCGCAAGCGTGAGGGACGTAATCCGGCATTTTAGCGCGTCGGACGATTCCCTGAGGCCCATGGGTGACAACCGATCTGTCTGCGGCGCGAGGCCGGGCCGACGATGTCGCCCCCTGACCCATGGCACGTCAATGTCGTCAATTTCTGGCAATACGTGGCAGTTTTCGTGTCAAAGGGAGGCGATTTCGCGCGCGCACGCCTGTGTTTCCCACAAGCGTGGAGAATCTTCGTTAAAATGTCGCGTTGAGCTGATCGCGCGTCTGATACCGCCGACCCGCCGCGTTTTCCTACTACCTGCCTCGAGCCGTCGAAATGACCCTGTTCTCCGCTGTCGAACTCGCCCCGCGCGACCCCATCCTTGGCCTGAACGAAGCCTACAACGCCGATCACCGCACCGAGAAGGTGAACCTGGGCGTGGGCGTGTATTTCAATGCGGAAGGCAAGCTCCCCCTGCTCAAGGCCGTGAAGGCCGCCGAAGAACAACGCGTGGCCGCCGGTCTGCCGCGCGGCTACCTGCCGATCGAAGGCATTGCCGCCTACGACAAGGCCGTGCAGGAAATGCTGTTCGGCAAGGAATCGCCCGTGCTGGCCGAAGGCCGCGTGGTCACCGCGCAAGCCCTGGGCGGCACCGGCGCCCTCAAGATCGGCGCTGACTTCCTCAAGCAACTGAACCCGAATGCCACCGTCGCCATCAGCGATCCGAGCTGGGAAAACCACCGCGCGCTGTTCAGCCAAGCCGGCTTCAACGTCGTCTCGTACCCGTACTACGACGCCGACTCGCATGGCGTGAACCTGGCGGGCATGCTCGACATGCTCGGCAAGGAACCCGAAGGCACCATCGTCGTACTGCACGCCTGCTGTCACAACCCGACCGGCGTCGACCTGTCGATGGACCAGTGGGCACAAGTCGTCGAGGTCGTGAAGGCTCGCAAACTGGTGCCGTTCCTCGACATCGCCTATCAAGGTTTCGGTGACGGCATCGACGCCGACGCCGCCGTGGTGCGCCTGTTCGCCTCCACCGGCCTGGACTTCTTCGTGTCCAGCTCGTTCTCGAAGTCGTTCTCGCTATATGGCGAACGCGTGGGTGCCCTGTCGATCGTGACGGGCAGCAAGGACGAATCGGCCCGTGTGCTCTCGCAACTCAAGCGCGTGATCCGCACCAACTACTCGAACCCGCCGACGCATGGCGGCTCGGTCGTCGCCGCCGTGCTGGGCAGCCCCGAACTGCGCGCGCTGTGGGAAGAGGAACTGGCCGAAATGCGTGAGCGCATCCGCGCGATGCGTCTCGCCCTGGTCGAGAAGCTGCGTGCGCATGGCGTGGAACGCGATTTCTCGTTCGTGATCAAACAACGCGGCATGTTCTCGTACTCGGGCCTCACCGCCGACCAGGTCGAACGCCTGCGTGAAGAGTTCGGCATCTATGCCGTGAGCACGGGCCGTATCTGCGTGGCCGCGCTCAACGACAAGAACATCGACCGCGTCGCCTCGGCCATCGCCCAAGTGCTGCGCTAAGCCCATCGGGCATCGTCGAAGTCGAAGCCCGCCACCCGGCGGGCTTTTTTTGCACCCCAATTTGTTGCATCGCAGCAACGATAATTGAAAACAATTGTCAAAATAGTCAAAAACTATCGCAATGATGCAGAAATGCCATATATCAGGGTTATGCTGCGTTGCACAGCCGCGATAAACGGTTGCATAATTCGCTCACCATCCGCCTCTGGGCACACAACATGCTGTATCAGATTCACGAATACAACCGTGCGTGGTTGAACCCCCTGACCACCTGGGCCAAGGCAGCGGCGACCACGTTCGTCAATCCGGGCAGCCCATTGGCCATGATGCCGGGCGCGCCCCGCATCGCCGCGGGATACGAGTTGCTCTACCGGCTCGGCAAGGATTACGAAAAGCCCGAATTCAATATCAAGGCCGTCGAAGTCGACGGTCACAATATTCCGGTCGTGGAAGTCACGGCGATGGAAAAGCCGTTCTGCCGCCTGCTGCGCTTCAAGCGATACGCCGACGACGCCAGTGCCGTCGGGCAGCTCAAGGACGACCCGGTCGTGCTCGTGGTCGCGCCGCTCTCCGGCCACCACGCCACGCTGCTGCGCGACACCGTCAAAACGCTGCTCAAGGACCATAAGGTCTACATCACCGACTGGATCGATGCGCGCATGGTGCCGCTCGAAGCCGGCGCGTTCCATCTTGACGACTACGTCGCGTACATCCAGGCGTTCATTCGCCACATCGGCGCGGAGAACCTGCACGTCATTTCGGTGTGCCAACCCACCGTGCCGGTGCTCGGCGCCATCTCGCTCATGGCATCGAACGGCGAAACGACGCCCAAGACCATGACGATGATGGGCGGCCCGATCGACGCGAGCAAGAGTCCGACGTCGGTCAACTCGCTGGCGACGAACAAGTCGTACGAGTGGTTCGAGAATCACGTGATCCATCCGGTGCCCGCCAATTATCCGGGCTCGGGCCGGCTGGTCTATCCGGGCTTCCTTCAGCACGCCGGGTTCGTGGCGATGAACCCTGACCGTCACCTGACGTCGCACTGGGATTTCTATCTGGACCTGGTACGCGGCGACAACGACGACGCCGACTCGCATCGTCGCTTCTACGACGAGTACAACGCGGTGCTCGACATGGCTGCCGAGTACTATCTCGACACGATCAAGACCGTTTTCCAGGACTTCAGCCTCGCGCGCGGTACGTGGGACGTGGCTGGCCAGCGGGTTCGTCCGCAAGACATCAAGACCACGGCGCTCTTCACCATCGAAGGCGAGCTGGACGACATTTCGGGCAGCGGACAGACCCAGGCCGCGCATGAGCTGTGCATCGGCATCCCCGCCAAACGGCGGGCGCATTTTACCGCCCCGGCTTGCGGCCATTACGGCATTTTCTCGGGCAGTCGTTGGCGCAACGTGATTTATCCGCAGATTCGCGACTTCATCGCCAAGCACGCCTGAACCGTCACCGGTTCGCCGAGCGGCCATGACAAAACCGCCGCGGGGCTTCGGCCCTCGCGGCGGTTTTGTTTTGACGAGCCTACGGCAAGCGCCACATGCTCAATCGGTCATCGCGTACGCAATGAATCCAGCAGCATTTGCGTATTGAAGGACGAATACGACGTGCGCGCGTCGCCGGCCATGAAATCACGCCCCATCACGATGGACAGCGTGTGGCGGTTCGACATCACGTAGTAGCCCATCGCCGAGATCGTCACGTACAGATCGACCGGATCGACGCCCGGCCGGATTTCGCCGCTGGCTTCGCCGCGCTTGAGCGTCTGCGCGAGCAGCTCGACAATCGGTGAGACCTGTTGGCGAATCTCGGTCGACTGACGCATCGACTTCGCGTCGTGCAGATTCTCGTTGTTGATGAGCCGAATCAGTTCCGGATGGTCGGCGTAATAGTCCCACACGAAGTGGGCCAGTTCGGCCACGGCATCGAGCGGCGCCAGCACATCCAGCCTGAGCGCGTGTTCGGCGCGGTTGAACTCGCCATAGACTTCCTCGAGCACCGCCAGATAGAGCTGGTCCTTGTTGCCGAAGTAGTAATACAACATGCGCTCGTTGATGTCGGCTCGGCGTGCAATGCTGTCCACGCGCGCACCGCTAGAACCCCGCTCCGCAAACTCCTCGATCGCCGCAGCAAGAATGCGCTGACGCGTGCGTTCGGGGTCGCGTTTGATCTTGGTTTGAGGTGTAGTCATGATCGGCCGGTCGTTCTCATCGGGCGGAATTATGGCACATCGGTTTCAGTGTTTCCGGAAAATGCAGGATAATTCGACTTTCCGCCGAATCCCCCTCAAACGACGTGTCCGAAGTTAGCGCGCTCGCGCAGCGCATCGATGCCCTTTTGCCCCAGACGCAGTGCACCAAGTGCGGTTACGCCGGGTGCCGCCCGTATGCCGATGCCATCGCCAGCGGTCAGGCCAGCTACAACCAGTGCCCGCCCGGCGGCGCCGAGGGCGTGGCGCGTCTGGCCAAGCTGCTGGATCGCCCCATCATCGCGCTGAATCCGGACAACGGCGCAGAGCGTCCCCGGCCGCGCGCGGTCATCGACGAATCGCTGTGTATCGGTTGCACGCTCTGCCTGCAGGCCTGCCCGGTCGACGCCATCGTCGGCGCCGCCAAACTGATGCACACCGTGATCGAGGACCGTTGCACCGGCTGCGACCTCTGCGTGCCGCCCTGCCCCGTCGACTGCATCGACATGGTGCCGGTCACCGGCGAGCGCACCGGCTGGGACGCCTGGTCGCAAACGCAAGCCGACGACGCGCGCTCGCATTTCGAGGTGAATCAGGCCCGTCTCGCGAAGGATCGGGCGGCGCGGGAAGCGCGGCTGGCCGCGCGCGCGGCGCGGGTTGCTCCCGCAGCGCCCGGCACGCCTTCGGCGCCCGCCTCCGGGCAAGAGGTGTCGCCGGTAGCGCAAACGGGCGACGTGGCGCCGGCGCCGTCCCCCGTAGCCGATGAAGCCGCTGCGGCGGCGGCTCGCAAGCAGGCCATCATTCAAGCGGCTTTGGCGCGCGCGAGAGAGAAAAAGGCCGCGCTGGCGGCCGAAGGCCTCGCGCCGAAGAACACCACGCACGTTTCGGCCGCCGTGCAGGCACAGATCGACGAAGCGGAAGCCCGTCGCAAACGCCTGGGCCTCAGCCCAGACGACGATGCGGCCCCCTCGGGGGCCGACAGCACCCCGCAAAAGGTCTAGGCGGGCAGCCGCACACACCGTCACCTGATAACAAGACAGACGCTCCAACCCACGCGCCACCCGCCATGAACGACGCCAAACGACGCGCCCTGTTCGAAACGTTGCAGCAATTGAATCCGCACCCGACGACGGAGCTGGAGTACACGTCGCCATTCGAGTTGTTGATCGCCGTGCTGCTTTCGGCCCAGGCGACCGACGTCTCCGTCAACAAGGCCACACGCAAGCTCTACGCGGTGGCGAACACCCCGGCGAAGATGCTTGCGCTGGGCGAGGCCGGGGTTGCCGATTACATCAAGACAATCGGGCTGTACCGCACCAAGGCCAAGAACGTCATCGCCACCTGCCAGTTGCTGCTCGACGCGCACGGCGGCGAAGTGCCCCGCTCGCGCGAAGCGCTCGAAACGCTGCCGGGCGTCGGTCGCAAGACGGCCAATGTGGTGCTCAATACCGCGTTTGGCGAAGACACCATTGCCGTCGATACGCACATCTTCCGCGTGGCGAACCGCACGGGTCTCGCACCTGGCAAGGATCCGCTGGCCGTGGAGCTGGCGCTGGAGCGCGTCATCCCGCGCGAGTTCAAGCACGATGCCCACCACTGGCTCATTTTGCACGGCCGCTATGTGTGCAAGGCGCGCAAGCCGGAATGCTGGCATTGCGCCATCGAGCCGTTGTGCGACTTCCGTCCCAAGACGCCCGCGCCGAAGGGCTGACCGGCTCTTCCCCGGCAACGCCGTCGCAATCGACGCAGACGACACAAACGACAACGGGCGGTCCCGACATCGGGACCGCCCGTTTGTTCTGTACGCGCCGAAAATGCGCGCGGCGCGCGACAAATCCTGCTTAGATGATGCGCGCCGCCTCGTCGAACGACAAGC
This sequence comes from Pandoraea sp. XJJ-1, assembly GCF_026802345.1. Taxonomy (NCBI): domain Bacteria; kingdom Pseudomonadati; phylum Pseudomonadota; class Betaproteobacteria; order Burkholderiales; family Burkholderiaceae; genus Pandoraea; species Pandoraea sp. XJJ-1. The sequence continues at coordinate 1,796,002 of NZ_CP113827.1, read as the reverse complement.
GCGGATTGCGCGGGAACAGCTTGCCGTGATCGCCGTAGCCCAGATTGCAGATGAAATTCACACGCCACTCGGTACCGCCGAAGAAGGTGTCGTTGACCTTCTGTGCGTCGAAACCGGCCATCGGGCCGCAGTCGAGGCCCAGCGCGCGGGCGGCGAGGATGAAGTAGCCGCCTTGCAGCGAACTGTTCATGTGCGCGGCACCGGCAGCCTTGGCGGAGTCGCCCGAGAACATCGGCACCATCTTGTCGGCCCCGTTCGGGAACAGCTTGGGCAGGTGCTCGTAGAACTTCAGGTCGTACGCGATGATGGCCGTCACGGGCGCCGTGCGGGTCTTGTCCACGTTGCCCGGCGCCATGCATTCAAGCAGCTTGTTCTTCGCTTCCGGGCTCTTCACGAAGACCACGCGCGCGGGCGTGGTGTTGGCCGACGTCGGGCCCCATTTGACGAGGTCGTACAGCTCACGCAGCGTTTCATCGCTGACCGTTCTGTCGAGCCACACATTGTGCGTGCGGGCATCGGTGAATAGTTGGGCGATGGCTTCTTTGGCGATGATGCTCATGACAATGGACCTCGGTAGATGAGTGGCGAATGACCGGCGATTGTACCGTTGCCGCGCGACACGCGCTGACGTGGCAAAAATGCCCGCGACATCAGGGGGATGCGGCGGCGCCACGCGCCGACAGCCAGACCACGCCCGCCAGAATCAGCACGCCGCCGCCCAGTTGTGCCGCCGTGAGCGTTTCGCCCAGCAGCATGGCCGCGAGCAGCACCGTGACGACCGGCTCCAGCGTCGAGAGCATGGAGGCGCGTCCCGCCCCCAGTCGTTGCAAACCAGCGAAGAAGGTCAGAATGGCGACGACCGTCGAACACACGGCAATGGCCGCGAGCGCCGCCCAGCCCCCGGCGCCTGCGGGCCATTGCAGCGGCAGCCCTTGCGTGGTTCGCACCGCCGCCATCGCCCCGAAGGAAACGGTGGCCGCCAGGCAGACGAGCGTTGCCGTGGCGCGGGCATCGACACCGCGTGTCAACCGCGCGCCGATCACGATGTAGCCCGAATAGATCAACGCCGCCGCCACGGCCAGCGCCATGCCCAGCGGCTGCCCCTGCCCACCCCCGACGGTGAGCGCCGTGCCCAGCGAGCAGAGCGCGAGCGCGCCGAGCGTCACGGGCGTGAGGCGTTCATGGAGGAAAATGGCCGCCAAAATCGTCACAAAGACCGGGTAGAGATAGAGCAGCAGCGCGACGAGCGACGCCTGCGCATATTGCAGTGCGCCGAAATAGCAAAGCGACTGGCCGACGTAGCCGATGCCGCCCATCAGCGCAATGCCGAGCGCCTGACGGCGCGACGGGAAGCGCACCCGCTGCAACCGACACCAGGCCAGCAGCAGGACCGCGGCGACGAAAAAGCGAAACAGCAGCATCGCGAAGATGTCCGCGCCGGACGCCGCCGCGGCCCGCGCGAAGATGGCCATGGCGCCGAACGCGGACGCCGACACGGCGATCAGCGCGACGCCGGTCCAGGCCGAGGGACGGGGGGCCTGCGGCATGACGGCGGCGTTGCCGGTGGGCGCGTGCGCGCGAGGGCTTTGCGACATGACTGGATAAATTGAGCGACAATACGGCGAGATTTTCAGGCGTTGGCGGCGCGTTTCCCCTGCGCCTGGCACGATGCACGGCAGCGATCGATCCGCCATTGTAGTCAAGGGGCGGCGCGCCGCAAGCGGCGACATCAGAACCCCACGGAGTCCCCATGTTCAATCCGAGCCGCGATGAAGTCCGGCAATTCTTCTGCACCACCTGGCAAAAGCAGCGCAGCGGCAGCATTCTCACGCCGCTCGAGACCATGGCCGCCGACTGGATCCAAGCCCATCCCGAGTATCACGACGCGCTGTCCGACACCGAAGACGCCAACGAGCGCGACTACTCACCCGAGGCCGGGCAGACCAACCCGTTCCTGCATCTGTCGATGCACCTGGCGATCAGCGAGCAGGTCTCGATCGACCAGCCGCCGGGCATTCGTGCCGCCTACGAGAAACTGAGCCAACGGCTCGATTCGCCCCATGAGGCGCAGCACCGCATCATGGAGTGCCTGGGACAAACGCTCTGGGAAGCCCAACGCAGCGGCCAGCCGCCCGACTCGGACGCCTACCTGCAGCGTATCGAGCAGCAAGCGTCGCGCTGAGCGCTGACGACGACGGTCCCCCTGAGGGTCACCGTCGTGCCTGATGCCGATGCCGGATATCGCGGCCGGACCGCTTACTTCTTCGTGACGAGATCGCCGGGCAGCGATTCGACATAGGCCGAAATATCACGCAACTCCTGCGAGGTGAACGGACGCGGCTTGCCGTCCTTACCGACCGTGGCGGGATTGGACATGACCTGCGTCTTCATGATCGCATTGCTGCGACCGTAAATCAGGCTGGTTTCGTTCTGATACGCCCGCAGCGCGTTATAAACGTAGTCTGCGTACTGACCAGCCAGCTTCGGGTACTCGGGGCTGATCGGCGCGTTCAGATTGGCGCCGTGGCAGCTCACGCACATGCCTTTCTCGACGAGCGCGCGTCCATTGGCGACGTTGCCGGCGGCAAACGCCGAGCCGACCCCACCCGCGAGCACGGCGCCGAGCGCCAGGGATGCCGCCGCTGCGGCCTTTACCATCGAATGCTTCATCGTGTTCTCCTCAGCCACGCACGTTTTACTTCTGGGGATTGACCGGCGTCGACGCCGTCTGCGCCGCGTAGTAGGCGGCAATGTCGACGATGTCCTGCTCGGTCAACGTGGCTGCGATGCCATGCATCGTCTGGAACTTGCGGTCGCCCTTGGCGTACTCCTTCAGGGCGTTTTCAAGGTACTTCGCATTCTGTCCGCCGAGCCGGGGCACGTGATAGACCTCGGGAAACGCGGTGCGATAGTCGGGAATGCCGTGACAGCCAATACACATGGCGACCTTGTCCTTCGCCGCGTCGAGATTGGGCTTGAGATCGGCCGCATGCGCCGCGCCGAGCGACATGAACGACGTGCTGCCGAGCGCCAGCGCCATCATCGTGAGGAACTTTTTCATGGTCTTCTTGGGAACGTTTTTGGTTGGAATACCGGCCCGCAACACGCAGGGCGACGGCCCGACTCCAAGGCCACCGTCCTGTGAAAAAAGCAATCGATTGTAACCCACAGCCTTCGGTCCGCAAACTCGGGGCTGACCCGCACAGTTCTCCGAAGTTTTCCCGCAAGCCTTTGATGTCACAGCCAATTTCCACTGCCCGAGCGAGCCGTATGCGCAATGTCTTATACTGAACTTTTTCCCTGCCCGGCCGGTAGGCCGGCTGTTTGCGGACGGCTCAGACAATGCGCTTCGAAGGCTCTTCCCAGTACGTCGCGACCGACGACCTCAAGCTCGCCGTGAACGCGGCGGCCACGCTGCAACGACCGCTGCTCATCAAGGGCGAACCCGGCACCGGCAAGACAATGCTCGCGGAGGAAGTCGCCGCCGCGCTCGACATGCCGCTGCTGCAATGGCACGTGAAGTCCACCACCAAGGCCCAGCAAGGCCTTTACGAATACGACGCCGTCTCGCGACTGCGCGATTCGCAGCTGGGCGACGAGCGGGTGCGCGATATCGCCAACTACATCGTCAAGGGCGTGCTCTGGCAGGCCTTCGAGGCCGACCAGCCCGTCGTGCTGCTGATCGACGAAATCGACAAGGCCGACATCGAATTCCCCAACGATCTGCTGCGCGAACTCGACCGCATGGAGTTCTATGTGTACGAGACGCGCCAGCTCGTAAAGGCACGCCACCGCCCGCTGGTCATCATCACGTCGAACAACGAAAAGGAGCTGCCCGACGCTTTCCTGCGCCGCTGCTTCTTCCACTACATCAAGTTCCCCGAGCCGTCGACGATGCAGTCGATCATCGACGTGCATTTCCCGAACATTCGCCGCGAGCTGGTGAACGCCGCGATGGCGACCTTCTTCGAGGTACGCGATATTCCCGGACTCAAGAAGAAGCCGTCGACCTCGGAGCTGATCGACTGGCTCAAGCTGCTGATGGCCGAGGAGATCGGCCCGGAAGCACTGCGCAGCGCCGACAACAAGCTCGCAATTCCGCCGCTGGCCGGCGCCCTGCTCAAGAACGAACAGGACATGCACCTGTTCGAGCGCCTCGTTTTCATGAATCGCGCCAATCGGTAAGCGCGCCGCCGTTATGCTGATCGACTTCTTCTATACCTTGCGCGCGGCGAAGCTGCCGGTCTCGGTCAAGGAATACCTGACGCTGCTCGAAGCGCTGCAGCGTCAGGTCATCGCGCCCTCGCTCGACGAGTTCTACTATCTGGCGCGTCTATCGCTCATCAAGGACGAGAAGCACTACGACAAGTTCGATCAGGCCTTCGGTGCGTACTTCAAAGGCGTGCAACACATCGTCGACGCCTCGGGCGAGGTGCCGCTCGAATGGCTCAAGAAGCGCATGCAACGCGAATTGTCGCCGGAAGACAAGGCGCGCATTCAGGCTTTGGGGGGGATCGACAAGCTCATGGAGCGCCTGAAGCAACTGTTCGACGAGCAGAAAGGCCGCCACGAAGGCGGCAACAAGTGGATCGGCACCGGCGGCACCTCGCCGTTCGGCAATGGCGGCTTCAACCCCGAAGGCATCCGCATCGGCGGCGAGAGCAACGGCAATCGCACGGCGGTGAAGGTATGGGACCAGCGCACTTACCGCGACTACGACGACGCCGTCGAACTCGGCACGCGCAACATCAAGGTGGCGTTGCGGCGTCTGCGCAAGTTCGCGCGCGAGGGAGCCGCGGAGGAGCTGGACCTCGACGACACCATTCGCTCGACGGCGGCCAACGCCGGCTGGCTCGACCTGAAGCTCGTGCCGGAGCGTCATAACAACGTGAAGGTGTTGATGCTGCTCGACGTGGGCGGTTCGATGGACGACCACATCGCGCGTACCGAAGAGCTGTTCTCCGCGGCGAAGTCCGAATTCAAGCATCTCGAGTTCTACTACTTCCACAACTGCGTCTACGATTATTTGTGGCGGCAGAACCGACGCCGCCACAACGAACGCTTCGACACATGGGACGTGCTGCGCAAATACCCGCCCGACTACAAACTGATCTTCGTGGGCGACGCGACGATGAGTCCTTACGAAGTGCTGCAGGCGGGCGGCTCGGTCGAGTACAACAACGCGGAAGCCGGGGCGGTGTGGCTACGCCGCTTCATCGACCGCTACCCGCGTCACGCCTGGCTCAATCCGGAGCCCGAGGCGATATGGCAATATCGCCAGTCGATCTCGGTCATTCGTCAGCTATTCGCGGGCCGCATGTATCCGATCACGCTCGCCGGACTGGAGTCGGCCATGCGCGCGCTGAGCAAGTAAGGCTCGCCGCCCGGCGTCGCAGGGCGCGGCAAGGCAACGCACCAACAACGTAACAAGAACCCAGAGACCGCTTCCCATCATGACGTCCAGCACGACTCCCCTGCCACCGCTCCGGCCGTTGGCGGACACGTCGCCGTCGGCCATCGTCGCCGGCTTCGTTGCCATGATGACGGGCTACACCAGCTCGCTCGTCCTGATGTTCCAGGCCGGACAGGCCGCCCATCTCACCCCCGCGCAGATTTCGTCGTGGATCTGGGCGCTCTCCATCGGCATGGGCGTGACGACCATCGGGCTATCGCTGCGCTATCGCACGCCGGTGGTCGTGGCGTGGTCCACGCCGGGCGCCGCGCTGCTGATTACTTCGCTACCGGGCGTGCCCTATGGCGAGGCCATCGGCGCGTTCATCGTCTGCAATGCCCTCATCGCCCTGTGTGGGCTGACCGGGGGCTTCGAGACGATCATGCGCCGCGTACCGCCAGCGCTGGCGTCTGCGCTGCTCGCGGGGATCCTGTTTCGCATCGGGCTGGAGATCTTCGTCGCGGCGCAGCACCAGACGGCGCTCGTGCTTGCGATGTTCTTCACGTATCTCGTCGTCAAACGGTTTGCGTCGCGTTACGCCATTCTGCTGGCGCTGATCGTAGGCACTTCGGTCGCGGGCGGCGCAGGCTTGCTCGATTTCAGCCACTTCCACATCGCGCTTGCGAAGCCCGTGTGGACTACGCCCTCGTTCTCGCTGTCGGCCACGATCAGCATCGCGATCCCGTTGTTCGTGGTGGCGATGGCCTCGCAAAATGTGCCCGGGCTCGCCGTGCTGCGTGCCGACGGTTACACCGTGCCGGCCTCTCCCCTCATTTCGACGACGGGGATCGCCTCGGTGCTGCTCGCGCCGTTCGGCTCGCACGGTATCCATCTGGCGGCCATCACGGCAGCCATCTGCACCGGACGCGAAGCCCACGAGGACCCGGCCAAGCGTTACACGGCCGCCGTATGGTCCGGCGCGTTCTATCTGATCGCGGGCACGTTCGGGGCGACCATCGCCGCCTTGTTCGCGGCGTTTCCGAAGGCCCTCGTGGTCTCGATTGCCGCGCTCGCCCTGTTCGGCTCGATCATGAACGGCCTGGCCAACGCCATGCACGACATGCGCCAGCGCGAAGCGGCGCTCATCACGTTCATGGTGACGGCGTCGGGCCTGACGCTGTTGTCCATCGGCTCGGCGTTCTGGGGCCTGATCGCAGGCGTGCTGACGCTGACGATCCTGCAATGGCGGCGCCCGTGAGCGTTGTGTGAAGCGGCGCGGGCCGGAGTGATACCATTCGGCCCGCAACATTTTTCGAACGCAACGTAACCGCAGGAGCCGCACCCCCATGGCAATGATCGAACCGACCCCGGTCTTCAAGGACAACCTCGCACAGATGGCCGCCGTCGGCAGCATCGAGGGCATCGCGCGCATTGCGCTACGCGACGGCACGGGCGCAGTCGTGGCGACCATCGAGAACGCACCGGGCAAGCAAGGCTCGCTCGCCGTGTACCACTATCTGAAGCAGGCCTTTGGCACGCTTGACGCCAAAGCGGCCGAGCACGGGCTGGCGGTCTTCGGCGAACACACGGCGGATGCGCGCAATCGTCCGGGCGCGCACCCGAACGTCGACCGCCTGCTGGCGATCGTGGCCGGTGGCGAGGCGCTGAGCATCGAGGAAGTCGCAGCCTGAGAAGGCCACGTCCGTCGCACCCAATGAAAAGCCAGCCTCGCGGCTGGCTTTTTTACATCCACGACAGGCATCGCCGCGCCGAGATGCGCAGAGGTGCGCCGACGCTCTGACGTCAGATCGTCAGCACCGGACCACCGTCGCCGTTGGCCGAGCGAAGCTGCTTGACCCAACGCTTGGCCGGCAGGCCCGTGGCGGCTTCCACCACCTTCGCGCGGGCTTCCACATCCTTCCACTCCACCGAGAGCAGCGGACCGTTGAAGGCCAGCACGATCACGTTGCCGTCGTGCACTTCAGGGAATTCGATCACGCGATTATCGAAAGCTTGACGCAGGCGACGGATGTTCTTCGGATAGCTGTCGTGATCGCCGAACAGATTCGTCGTCAGCATGCCGGGTGCGCTCAGCGTGGCGCGGCAGGCCTTGTAGAACGCGGGCGTGTCATGCACCGGGCCACGTGCGGTCGCATCGTAGAGATCGACTTGCAACACGTCGACCGTGCCATGCCTCGCCGGGTCGGTGACGAAATCCCAGGCATCCGCTTCCAGCACCTTCAATCGGCGCGAGTCATCCGGCAGGCTGAACATGGTGCGCGCCGCCACGACCACGGCCGGGTTCAACTCCACGGCGGTGACCTGTGTACGCGGGAACTGGCGATGCGAGAACTTGGTGAGCGACCCAGTGCCGAGACCCAGTTGCACCACGTGCTTGGGCGCACGCATGAACAGCAGCCATGCCATCATCTGTTGCGCGTATTCCAGCTCGATCCGGTCAGGCTTGGACAGACGCATTGCCCCTTGCACCCACGGGGTGCCAAAGTGCAGGTAACGCACGCCCCCCATTTCGGAAAACGTCACCGGCGCGAAACGCGGCTTGTACGCGGGACGGGAGGAACGGACGGTGCGCTCGTCGCTGACGAATGCTTCGGCTTCGATGGATTTGCGTTTGATGAGGGTCATGTGTCCTTCAATGAAACTCGGGAGATTCCGATGGGAACGCATTGTACCGGGTTCGCTTCCCGCCCCGTCGAGACGCCGCAACGCACGCGTCGCGATGACGCATCCGGCACAAGATCAGTGCCCCGGGCAGGATCCGCCGCACCATTTCGCTGCGCCGCGACGCCCAGGGCCGCTGCAATGAGCGATGGCATGGATATTGCAAAAGACACGCACAGGCCAACGGCGGCCTGAAAACAAACTGGCAAGTCGCGATGACATGCTCCGAAAAGGAGCGTCCCGGGCAATGGCGCCCCGAAGCGAGATGACCACGCACCGGGCAACCGGTTCGCAGGCATCTCGCTTCGGGGCGCTTTTGCTTTGCCGCTCAGCACGGCGCGCCTCTGCGTCGACACTCTCTGTAAGGCATGGCATGAACGCTTTTTCTACGCAATCAACCGAGGCCGAAGTGTCCGCCGAAACCCTCGGCACATTGATCAACCTCTCCGGCAGGCAGCGCATGCTGTCGCAACGGATCATCCTTCAGTTGTTGCTCGCTTCGCGTGGGGACACGGCCGCGCTCGATATCGCACGCCAGTGTCTGTCGATGTTCGAGTCGGCGCATTCGGATCTCGCGACGGGCAATGAGCGTTTCCCTGGCGCGTTCTCCAGCGCCTTGCAGCAGCTTTATTTCGGCAGTCCGCGCGCCGACGCTCGTATCCGTGATTTCATCGCCCAGGTCAGCGCCGTGATAGACGCCCCTTTGGCGGACACCCATCGGCAAGCGTCATCCCTCGATGCCCTGGTCGCACAGGCCACCCCGCTACTTGACCTGCTACAGACCGTCACCCAGGCCTATCAGGAGGAAATGCACCGTTGCGAAGTTGCCGTGCGCAAACGCCAGACCGACCTCGTGGAGCGCCTCAGCGGTATTTCGATGCAAGCCAACATCGTTGCGCTCAATGCGCGCATCTCGGCGGCTCGGGCGGGGGAGCATGGCAGGGAGTTTGCGGTGATCACGCAGGTGCTTGCTGACATCATCAAGGAGATGGATCAGTTGATCCGCAACGTCGTCGGCTCGAACGACAAGTCCAAAGGTTCAGCCAGGGTTTGATGCGCCGACACCCGTGGATCGCTACGAATCGCGCCTCGCACAGTTGCGTGCAGCCACGCGCGGGCATGACCGAGCTACCCCGGACGCGCCGCTCGACAGGCCGTCACGCGGTCAATGCCTGCCACATGCGCAGCTTTTCTGCGTAGGCCAATGTGTAGGCCGGGCTGCTGGAGGGCAGCATCACGATCCGGTACCGATCCGCGTGGTGTGCGAGCGCTTTCATGCCCAGCCGGGCCGCCGTGCCGCCATTGAATGCGATCACCTCGAGATCCGGCAGCGTCTCGATGAGCCCGATCAGGTCGTTGCCCGTATGGTCGCGGATATTGCTGTCGAGGCTGCCGTTGCGCCGGGCCTCGGCGACTACGTCCCACAACCCGATGCGATGGGCGAGCAGCGCCTGCAGCTTCGCATCGTAGGCGAGCGACGGCAGGTCGACGCGGATCGTATCGCCCACCAGATGCCAGAAGCGATTCTGTGGATGCGCGTAATACTGCTGATGCGCGAGCGAGACGTCGCCGGGCAGGCTGCCGAGAATCAGCACGCGCGTTTGCGCGTCCACCACCGGCGGAATGTTGCGTTTGCGCTCAGGGATGAGGTCCGTCGTCATGACACGCATCCGTCGTGAGCCAGCGCACCGTGCGTCGCTTCCAAACGCCGCCAGAAACGCGGCAGAAACGCTTCGGTGACAAGCAACGGCGCGCCACGGCGTACGAAGACCGACCGACGCGCCCACAACCGCGCACGTGGGTTCGCACCGACGAGCGGGTCGCGCGCATCATGACGCGCACGGCCGTGCAACAGATGACGCGGCGCAAGCGGGCACGACACCAGCATTGACCGCGTGACGGTGGGATCGTGATAGAGCAGATCGGCCAGCGGTCGCGTACGCAAGCGACGCATAGCCTGCCAGATCGAGCGGCTATAGGCGAGCGGCGTGACGCTGTGCGCCACGACCACTGGCTCGCCGTCGACCAGCAGGATGACATCGCGGGCCCACATCGGCGTGCGCAATGGCACACCGATGGCGCGGCATTGGTCCGCGTCGGCGGGCATCACTCGCTCCGCCACGACGCGCACGCTCACGCGCCCCAGGGTCGACAGATGACGCGTGAGCGCGCCGCCCCGGGTAAGCCAATCTTTATGACGACGCGAAAGCGCCGGCGCCGGGACAGCCTGCCAGCGCCGCCCCCCCACATCAAATCGGAAAGTCATGGCTCGGCATTATAAAGGCGCAATGCGACGGCGCACCGCCCACACGTCACGCAGCGGCGGCATTGGAGCCGGTCTGCGGACACCGGCCCGCCACCCTTGATCCGCCGCCCCGTAACGCTCGCACCCAAAAACAAAAAGGCCCCCGCGACATATCGACGCGGGGGCCCATCGGCAACACCATGGTCAGCGCTGCGCGGTCTGCACTGGCGCGCTCACTGCGCGGCGAGCAGCAACGCGTTCGTACGCTTCACATACGCCGCCGGGTCTTCCAGGCTGCCGCCTTCGGCCAGCAGCGCCTGATCGAACAGCAGTTGCGCCCAGTCCGCCAGATCAGCACGCTCTGCCGTCAGACGCTGGATCAACGCATGCTCCGGGTTGATTTCGAGAATCGGACGGAATTCCGGCATCTTCTGCCCCGCCGCCTTCATCAAGCGCTGGAGCGTGCCGCTCATGTCGTTCTCATCCGACACCAGGCACGACGGCGAATCGGTCAGACGGAACGTCACACGCACGTCCTTGGCCTTGTCGCCGAGCACTTCCTTCATCTTCTCGATGAGCGGCTTGAGGTCGCCGCTGGTCTTCTCCTGGGCAGCCTTTTCCCTCGCATCTTCCAGCGCGCCCAGATCCAGATCGCCACGCGCCACGCTCACGAGCGCCTTGCCGTCGAAGTCGTGCACGTACGAGAGCATCCACTCGTCGACGCGATCGGTCAGCAGCAACACTTCCACGCCCTTCTTGCGGAATACTTCCAGGTGCGGACTATGGCTTGCCGCCACCCAGCTCTCGGCCGTGACGTAGTAAATCTTGTCCTGACCGTCCTTCATGCGGCCGATGTAGTCGGCCAGCGACACGTTCTGCTCGGCCGAATCGTTGTGCGTGCTAGCAAAGCGCAACAGCTTGGCAATGCGCTCGCGATTCGCCTGATCCTCGCCCGTGCCTTCCTTGAGCACCTGCCCGAACGCGCCCCAGAACTGCGTGTACTTGTCCTTCTGGTTCTCGGCCAGATCTTCCAGCAGTCCCAACACACGCTTTGCGCAGCCTTCGCGGATCGCCTTCACATCGCGGCTTTCCTGCAGGATTTCACGCGACACATTGAGCGGCAGATCGGCGGAGTCGACCACCCCGCGCACGAAGCGCAGGTAGTTCGGCAGCAGTTGTTCCGCGTCGTCCATGATGAACACGCGCTTGACGTACAACTTCAGCCCGCCCTGCGAATTGCGATCCCAGAGATCGTACGGCGCATGGCCCGGCACGTACAGCAGTTGCGTATATTCGCTGCGCCCTTCGACGCGGTTGTGCGTCCATGCCAGCGGCGCCTGCATATCGTGCGCGATGTGCTGATAGAACTGCGTGTACTGCTCGTCCGTGATCTCGCTCTTGCTGCGGGTCCACAGCGCGCTCGCCTGGTTGACGGTCTCGTCGGACTCGGCGGGCACCATCGCCTGCTTTTCTTCGTCCCATGTTTCGCCGCGCATGACGATCGGCAGCGAGATGTGATCCGAATACTTGCGAATGATCGACTGAAGTTGCCACGACGAGAGCAGTTCGTCTTCGCCGTCGCGCAGATGCAGCGTGATGGCGGTGCCGCGCGGGGCGCGCTCGATGGTCTCGACTGTGAAGTCGCCCTCGCCCGCCGACGACCAGCGCACGCCCTCCGAAGCCGGCAGCCCGGCTCGGCGAGACTCGACCGTCATGCGATCGGCCACGATGAAGCCCGAGTAGAAGCCCACGCCGAACTGGCCGATGAGCGCGGCGTCCTTCTGCTGATCGCCCGACAGGCGCGAGAAGAACTCCTTGGTGCCGGACTTGGCGATCGTGCCGAGATGCGCGATGGCTTCCTCGCGGCTCATGCCGATGCCGTTGTCCTCGATGGTGACGGTGCGGGCGTCCTTGTCGAACGACACGCGAATCTTGAGTTCCGGATCCTGCTCGTACAGCGCGGCGTCGTTGATCGCCTCGAAGCGCAGCTTGTCGGCGGCATCCGAAGCGTTGGAGATCAGTTCGCGCAGGAAGATTTCCTTGTTGCTGTACAGCGAATGAATCATCAGTTGCAGAAGCTGTTTGACTTCTGCCTGAAAGCTCATGGTGTCTTGCGCCATGGTCGGGAATCCTCGTGAATCGGTGAGATGGATGGAATATCGACACTGACCGCCGGCCGGCGCACTTGCGCGCGCGCTGCCGGAGCGGCGGTACCCGATGAAAATAGGGACGGCGGGCCGGCATTTCAAGGCCAGCAGAAGGGTTATTTCGCGGCAGCTTGCGCGACGATACGGGAAATTACGGCAAAACCTGGCGAAGCGCCGTGCCAGTGAGACGGTCGAACCGCCACCATCGGGCTCGCGCCCACGCCCGCTCAGGCGGCCAGTTCGAGCTGCCGCGAGAGGAAGGTCAGCATGGCGGGATCGCTGGAACAGGCGATATTCATGCGCATCCAGGTACTCGGCGCCTGACGCGGCGAGAACAACGCCCCCGGCGCAAACAGGAAGCCCGCTTCGTGCCCCGCGGCGGCGACCGCGCTGGTATCGACGCCGGTGTCGACCCAGAAAAACATGCCCGACGTCGGTTCGCCGAACATGCGCAGGCCGATGCGCTCCAGACGCCGGCGCGTGGTGTCGCGCACCTCGTCGAGACGCGTACGCAAGCGCTCTACGTGACGGCGGTAATGCCCCTCGGTCAGCGCCTTGTAGACGATCCGCTCGTTGATCTCCGGCGTCGTCGAGCCCGACAGCATCTTGTGATCGACGAAGGTCTTCGCCAGCGCCGGCGAACACGCCACGAACGCCACCCGCAGGTTCGCGGCGAGCGTCTTCGAGAAGCTGCCCATGTAGATCACGCGCTTGAGCTGATCGAGACTCGCCAGTCGCGCCACCGGCTGGTGCGACGGGCACAGGTCGCAGTAGATGTCGTCTTCGAGCACCATGAAGTCGTACTGCTCGGCCAGACGCAGGATCTGGAAGGCGCGCGCCGCCGTCAGCGACGTTCCGGTCGGATTCTGCAGGATCGAATTGAGGATCAGCAACTTGGGCCGATGCTGCTGCACCAGGCGCTCCAGCGCCGGCATGTCGAGTCCGTCGGGGGTGTACGGCACGCCAATGGTGTGGGCGCCTTGCGACGCGATGCGGCCGAACATGACAAACCACGCCGGGTCCCCCACCAGCACCGTATCGCCCGCGCGCACGTACAGACGCAGCAGAAAGTCCACCGCCTGCGTAATGCCCGATGTCAACACGATCTGCTCGGGGCGCGCGCCGATTTCGAGTTCCGCGAGTTGTGTCTGAAGTTGCACGCGCAGCGGCAGGAAGCCATGCGGGTTACCGCTTTGGAGCAGATGCGCGCTCGACTGACGGCTCATCGAGCGCATGGCGGACGTCATCATGTCGGCATCGAGCCAGCTCGGCGGCAGATAGCCCATGCCCGGACCGCGCTCCGGCGCGACCGAGTGAAGCATGCTGCGCACGAGCCAGGCCACGTCGATCGGCCCCTGCGCGAGCATCGGCGCCGCCGCGTTCTGCGCGGGCATCACAGGCCGCTCGCGCACGTAAAAACCCGAGCCGCGCCGCGCCTCGAGATAGCCCTGCGCGACCAGCCGCTCGTACGCCTCGACGACGGAAAAGCGCGACACACGCTTGTCTTCCGCCAGCGAGCGAATCGACGGCATGCGCATGCCGGGCAGGAAGACTCGTTCCTCGATGCGCAGGCTCGCCCAATGCACGAGCTGATCGACAAGCGTCATGCGCGACGTGTCGAGCGCGGCGTTGTCGGCCAGCACCAGCGGGGAAATGGGGGTCGTTGTCGTCATCGTCTATCCACCTGGGCAAAGCTGACCGCCGCTTCGCGGTCAAAGTGTCTGCTGCGCGTCGGCCCGGTATTGCGGGGATTGTCCATCGGTCGCCACTCTACGCGCGCCAAATTCTCTGTCAATCCTTAACTGTACCGAAGATTACTTTGCCATCTGTACCGGTACTGTACCGGAGTTAACCGATAAAGTGTCCTCTCAACTGGAGACCGCCATGCGTGAAATCCGACTCTTCGAACTGGACCGGGAACAGACCGTCTTCTGGCAGGCCCCGGCTGCCGACCTGCCGCAATCGCTTCAAGTGCTGCAAGGTGTCCTGTGGCTGACCGTGGAAGGTGAGCCCGCCGACCATTGGCTGCACGCCGGCGAGAGTTTTGAGATTCGGGCCGGTCAGCGCGTGTGGCTGGGCACATGGCAAGACGGCGTGCGTCTGCGCGTGAGCCATCCCGCGGCCACACTCACCGCGTCTGCCGGCAAGCGCCTCGTGCGCGCCGGGTGGCGACTGGCGTGGCGCGATCTCGCCGTGCGCATGGCCAATCGGACGATGACGCGACTCTCGCGTGGATGACCCGACGAAGGAACGAGGCGGAGTAAGCTATCGATTTTGCCGCCCGAACCCGCCATGACCGCACCCCAAGCCCTGAAACTGGATCATCTCGTCGTTGCCGCGCAAACGCTGGAGGCGGGCGAAGCCCATGTCATCGAGCAGCTCGGCCTCACCGAGGTCGTACCGCAGCGCGGCGGCAAGCACGCCCGCATGGGCACGCACAACAGTTTGCTGGGACTCTGGGGTGGCGCTTACCTAGAGATCATCGCCATCGACCCGGAAGCCCCGTCGCCAGACCGGCCGCGCTGGTTCGGCCTCGACGACGAGGCCGTTCAGGCGCGCCTCGAGCGCGGCCCCTACCTCGCGCACTGGGTGGCGCGCGTGGAGCGGCCGCGCTCGCTGCCACGCTGGCAGGCGCAGTATCCGCAGCGGTTGGCGCCAGTCATGGCGATGCAGCGCGGCGCGCTGTCGTGGCGGATCGGCGTGCCCGACGACGGCAGTCTGCCCGCTTGGCAAGGCGCCGGACAAGGTCTGCTGCCGACGCTGATCCAATGGGATTCGGCGCAGCACCCGAGCGATGCGCTGCCGAGCGCCGATTGTGCCGTTACCGCGTTGCGCGGCTTCCATCCGCAGGCGGCGGCGATCCAGGCGCAATTGCAGTGGCTTGGGGCCGACGCACTCGTCAACGTCGAAGCCACGCTGGTCGAGCCGTCGCTCACCGCCGAAATCGAAACCCCCGACGGGCCGCGCACGTTGCGCTAGGCCCGCCGCACCAAACGCCCGGCACACCGCATGACGGGCGGATGACGCAGAACCAGACATACGAGGCGACACCATGAATTCGCGTGAATCCCGGGGCATGCTGATCGGACTGATCGGTGTGCTGATCTTCAGCCTGACGTTGCCGATGACACGCATTGTCGTCGCGGAAGTCAACCCGTTGCTCAATGGGCTGGGGCGCGCGCTGGTCGCCTCCGTGTTTGCGGGCGCCCTGCTCTGGTGGCGTCGCGAGGCGTGGCCCACGCCACGCCAGATCAAGAGTCTCGCCATCACCTCGTTGGGCGTGATCATTGCGTTCCCGGTGTTTTCCGCATGGGCGATGAAGACGATTCCGGCGTCGCACGGCGCGGTCGTCAACGGCTTGCAGCCGTTCTGTGTCGCGATCTACGCCTATTGGCTCGGCGGCGAGCGTCCGTCGCGCGGGTTCTGGGGCTGTGCCCTCGCCGGCAGCGTGCTGGTGATGGCCTTCGCGCTGCGCGCCGGGGGCGGCAGTCTGCATGCGGCCGATGGGCTGATGCTGCTGGCGGTGGTCATCGGTGCGCTCGGCTATGCCGAGGGCGGCAAGCTCGCCCGCGAGATGGGCGGGTGGCAGGTGATCTGTTGGGCGCTCGTGGTGTCGGCGCCAGTGCTGGTGCTGCCGGTGGGCTGGCTGGCGTGGCATCAGCCGTGGCCGGTCAGCGGCAAGGCATGGGGTGCGTTCGCCTACGTGACGCTCTTCTCGCAGTTCATCGGCTTCTTCGCGTGGTATGCGGGTCTGGCCATGGGCGGCATCGCACGCGTGGGCCAAGTACAATTGCTTCAGATTTTCTTTACGATTGCGCTGTCCGCCCTCTTTTTCGGCGAACACGTCGACACGGCAACGTGGCTCTTCGCCGCGGGCGTCGTCCTGACTATCGCACTCGGCAAGCACATGAAGATCGGCGCCTCGCGACTCACGGGCAAACCGGTCTGAAGGCACGTCGCGGCGCATGCGATCCCTGCCCCGCGACGCGTCTCCCCCCAGGCGTTTGCGCCAGCCCCCACGCGCTCGGCACGCGCAACGCCCGATATCAGCGGCCGGTCGATCCGGCCGCCCTCTCAAAGCGAGACCCTCATGCATGATTGGCAATATTCCGAACGTGCCCGCCATCTGACCAGCTCGGCGATTCGCGAAATCCTCAAGGTCACGGAGCGCCCGGACGTCATTTCGTTCGCCGGCGGCCTGCCGTCGCCCGCGACCTTCCCCATCGAGCGCATGCGCGCAGCCGCCGAGCGCGTACTGACCGACTCGCCGCAGGCCGCACTGCAATACAGCGCCACCGAAGGTTTCGCTCCGCTGCGCGAATGGATCGCGAAGCGCTACTCGCGCGACGGCCTGACGCTCGCGCCCGAGAACGTGCTGATCACCACCGGGTCGCAGCAGGGCCTGGACCTGATCGGCAAGATCTTCATCGACGAAGGCAGCCGCGTGCTGGTCGAAGCGCCGAGCTATCTGGGCGCGCTGCAATCGTTCTCGCTGTTCGCTCCGACGTATGTGCCGGTGCCGACCGACGACCACGGTCTGCTGCCCGAGGCGCTCACGCCCGAGCAAACGAAGGGTGCGCGCTTCCTGTATGCCATGCCGAACTTCCAGAACCCGACCGGACGCCGCCTGCCGATGGCGCGCCGCGAAGCGCTGGCCGCCGTTGCCAAGCGCGACGGCCTGGCGATCATCGAAGACGATCCGTATGGCGAACTCGACTATGAAGGCCAGCGCCTGCCGAGCCTCATGTCGCTCGCCCCGGCGCATGTGCTTTACATGGGATCGTTCTCGAAGGTGCTCGCGCCGGGGCTGCGCCTCGGCTTCATCATCGGCCCACAGGCAGTGATCGCCAAGCTGGTGCAGGCCAAACAGGCCGCCGACCTGCACACACCGAGTCTCACGCAGCGCATTGCCTACGAGGTCGTGAAAGACGGCTTCCTGGACACGCACATCCCGTCGATCCGCACGCTCTACGCCGCGCAGGCGAAGGCGATGCTCGCGTCACTGGCTAAGCACATGCCGACGGGCACCACCTGGACCCCGCCGGCCGGCGGCATGTTCATTTGGTTGACATTGCCCGCCGGCATCGACACCATGCAGTTGCTGGATAAAGCGATTGCGCAGAATGTCGCCTTCGTGCCCGGCGCGCCGTTCTATGTCGGCACGCCGCCCTCGAATACGCTGCGGCTGTCGTTCGTCACCGTGCCGCCCGAGAAAATCGAGGTAGGCGTTGCGCGCCTCGGGGCGCTCGTCGCCGAAGCGCTCGCGCGGCGCGCGGCCTGATCCGTTTGTCGCCCCTGCCGGCCTGAAGCGATTCAGGCCGGTCGCCGACGGACGCGGTCATCGGCCCACTTTCAACCCACCTGTCGGGCCGATGTCTCGGTCCGGCCCAACGTATCTGCAAGGAAGCCGTACATGTCCGTCTACGACAAACTGAAGCAACTGGGTATTGAACTGCCGACCGCTGGCGCGCCCGCCGCCGCCTACGTGATGAGTGCGCAGACCGGCAACACCGTGTTCCTCTCGGGCCACCTGCCCAAGAAAGACGGCAAGATCTGGACGGGCAAGCTCGGCCAGGACGTGAACGTCGACGAAGGCAAAGCCGCGGCACGTGCCGTGGCCATCGAACTGATCGCCACGCTGCACGCGCACACGGGTGACCTGAACAAGGTCAAGCGTGTCGTGAAACTAATGAGCCTCGTCAACTCGACGCTGGACTTCACCGATCAGCACCTGGTGACGAACGGCGCGTCGGAACTGATCGCGGAAGTCTTCGGCGATGCCGGCAAGCACGCGCGTTCGGCCTTCGGCGTCGCACAGATCCCGCTGGGCGCCTGCGTCGAGATCGAGCTGATCGCCGAACTCGCCTGACCCTCGTTCGATGACCGCCTGGCGCTCGGCGCATGGCGTTTTGATGGGAGGCGTGCCGCCTTACGACCGTCTCCCCCCAACCGCAACCGCCCCCCGTCGACCCTTCATCGAGCCAGCACTGGGCAGCGCCGGCCCAACGCTCGTGTGGGTCTAGAAGGCGCTCTTGATCACGCCCCCATCGGCTCGCAACGCGGCGCCTGTCGTCGCCGACGACAGCGGACTGGCGACGTATGCCACGAGGGACGCAATTTCCTGCGGCGAACCGAATCGCTTGATGAGCGATGTGGGACGTACGGTTTCGAAGAATTCCTTTTCGAACGCTTCGAACGATTTGCCGTCGGCCTTTGCGAGCGTCTCCACGAATTCCCCCACGCCCCGCGATTTGGTCGGCCCCGGCAGCACGCTATTGACGGTAATGCCCGTGCCGGCAACCGCTTCCGCGAGCCCACGCGAGACCGCAAGCTGCGCGGTCTTCGTCATCCCGTAGTGGATCATTTCAGCGGGAATCTGTACGGCGCTTTCGCTTGAAATGAAAATAATGCGCCCCCAGTTGGCCTGCCGCATCGCCGGCAGGAACAGACGCGCCAAACGCACACCACTCAGCACATTGACGTCGAAGAAACGCTGCCAGTCCTCGTCGGGAATGGCTTCAAACGGCTTGGGCTCGAAGATGCCCAGGTTATTGACCAGAATCTCCACGTTCGGAAAGCGCCGCGCGAGTTCGTCCGCTGACGCAGCCGTACTGAGATCCCCCGCAAATCCGTACACCTCACCGCCGGTGTCCGCTTTGAGTTGCGCAACGACGTCGTCGACCGATGACCGGGCGCGACCATTGACGATCACGCGCGCGCCTTCCTGCGCCAGTGTGCTGGCAATGGCGAGACCGATGCCGGCCGTGCTTCCGCTGACCAGCGCGAGTTTGCCCTTCAATTGCAGGTCCATGAGTGATTTCCTTTTCAGTGAATGCATTGAGATGGCGACGCGTCGGTGTCGTTCATGTCGCGATACATCTCCGTGTCCACGGCGCCGGGCAACACGGCGTTGACGCGCACACCCTGCGCACCGTACTCGGCGGCAAGCGCCTGCGTCAACCCGTTCAGCCCGACCTTGCTCGCCGCGTAGGCTGCCGTACCGGGAAACGCGAACGAGTAACCCACGAATGTCGACGTGAAGATGATCGACCGCGACGGACATCCAACCGTGCCGGCGGACCTGATCACGCATCGCTGTATCGGGTACAGGTATGCGGCCACCGGCGACGAGTGGCAACTGATCGACGGTGGCGGCAACACCCACGCCGTGCGGGTCGACTGCCACATGCATACCAATAACGGCGATACCGCGCGCGCGGCGGCGTTGGCCGGACGAGGCATCATCTGGCAACCCACGTTCCTGATCGGCAACGATCTGCGTGCGGGCACGCTCGTTCAGGTGCTGCCCGACTATCGTCTGCCTGAAATCGACATACTCGCCATGTACCCGAGCCGCCGACACCTCAGCGCGCGCGTGCGCGTCATGATCGACTTCCTGGTCGGTGCGTTCGGCGGTGTGCCCCCATGGGATCGGGGTGACGGAAACGAGGTGGGCATCGCGCCGGCGACGCGCTGATCGCGCGTCACGCGCCTATGTTCGGCGTGCTCGGACGTTCCGGCTCAGGGACCGGGGAATCGTTCTGCGCGTTGGCGCGCGTTGCCGGTGACGATCAGCGCGGCTTGCCGCTGCCGTATGCGCGCCGCATGGCTATCGCGACAGCGAGCGACAGCACGACCGCCACCGCCAGCAGGGCAATCACGCCGTGCCAGCCGTGCGCCTTGAGCATGACACCCGAGTAGCTGCCGAGCAGGCTGGAGCCCATGTAGTAGAAAAACAGGTACAGCGCCGAGGCGATCGCCCGCCCTTCGGTCGCGCGGCGCCCCACCCAACTGCTGGCGACGGTATGCGCCCCAAAGAAGCCGAACGTAAAGATCGCGAGACCGATTACCACGCCCAGCACTTGCGACGCCAGCAGGGTCACCAGTCCCACGAACGCCAACGCCACCAGCACCCACAGCAGTCGAGGACGTCCCACGCGATCCGACAGCGGTCCCGCGATGAACGAGCCAATCACGCCGATCAGATACATCGCAAAGATCGCCCCAATGGCGGCGTGCGGCAGATGGAACGGCGGCGCCGACAGGTGAAAGCCCAGATAGTTGTAGACGCTCACGAAGCTGCCCATCATCAGGCCGGCGAACAGGTACAGGCCGAGCAGCGCCGGATCACCGAGGTGCCGCCGCGCATGTCCGATCGCTTCGCGAACCGTCATGTCGCGCGGCGAAAAACGACGCGAATGCGGCAGGCTGCGGGCGAACTCCAGCCCCATCGCCAGACAGACCAGCCCGATCACCGCCACCGACACGCGCCAGGAGAACAGGTCGGCAATCAACGCGGACAGCACGCGTCCGGCCATGCCACCGAGAATGTTCCCGCCAATGTAGAGCCCCATCGACATTCCAAGCGAGCGCTGATCGATTTCCTCGCTCAGGTATGCCATTGCGATGGCGGGCAGTCCGGAGAGCGCCAAGCCCTTGAGGGCGCCAAGGATGACGATCGTCTCGAAGTTGGTAGAGAACGCACTCGCAAGCGTGAGCACCGACGAACTGAGCAGCGCCATGGTCATCATGCGCTTGCGGCTCACACGATCTGCGGCGACACAGGTCACGAGCAGACCCAGCGCCATCATCATCGTGGCTGCCGAGACCGACCAACTCGCCTGTGCCGGTGTGATGCCGAACGTCGTGGTCAGCAGCGGCAACAGCGACTGCATGCAGTACAACTGGGCAAACGTCGAGAACCCGCCGAAAAAGAGGGCCCGGCTGATGACGGCATATTCACGAGTGCCGCGCGCGACACCCGCCGGAAGCTTCGATGCCGGCGTACCGACGTCTGCGGCGGCGCCATTGGGAAGAGAAAGGGAGTTGGTTGATGCCATGACGCTGGAGCGACTCACGCGAGTCTTGGGGGGAAATGTATACACCGAATCATAGGTTTGCCGTTACCCCACGTCCAATATATATTTACGCGATATATCCATATATAAAACAGATCAATCGAGGACTGAAGCATGGAACTGCGTCATCTGCGCTACTTCGTGGCCGTCGCTGAAGCGTTGCATTTCAGCCGTGCGGCACAGAAACTCAATATCGGCCAGCCGCCGCTCTCGATGCAGATCCGTGCGTTGGAGGACGAACTGGGCGTGGCGCTCTTCGAGCGCGCACAGCGACGCGTTTTCCTGACCACCGCCGGGCGGGCGTTCCTCGTGCGGGCGCGTCAGATCCTCGCCGACGCGGAAGCCGCCCGTCAGGAGGTGCAACAGATTGCGGGACTCGACGCCGGGGAATTGCGCATCGCGTTCACGACGTCCGCTCCGATGACGAATCTAATGAAACGGGTCCTCACCGGCTATCGCCTGCGATATCCGCGCGTGACGCTGACGTTGATCGAATCGCCTTCGGAGCGGCAACGGGACGCGCTCACCGAGCGCACGCTGGACATTGGCCTGGTGCGTCAGGCGGACGACGCGCCGCCAATCGCGGGGCTCAGTTTCGAGACATTGATCGACGAAGCGCTGGTTGTGGTCTTGCACCAGGGTCATGCGCTGTCAGGGCGCGCAAGCTTGTCCATGGCCGACCTCGCCCATGAGGCGTTCATCATGCATCCGCACGATGTGGGCACGGCGATCGATGGAAAAATACGGCGGATGTGCGAGCGGGCTGGTTTTTCGCCGCGCGTCGTACAGGAAGCACGCGAGTCGACCACCATCGTGGCACTCGCGGCGAGCGGGCTGGGCGTGGCGATACTCCCGGCCGCCGTGCGATGCATCCAGATCGAGGGCGCATGCTTCATGGACCTTAGCGAGCCCGACGCGCACACGCCCCTGCTGCTGGCCAAGCGTCGCGACGACGCGAGCCCATTGGTGCAGGCGTTCGTCGCGATTTGCCGCGAAGTGGCGGGCCGCCTTCATGAGACGACGCCGCCTGGCGCATGAGGTCCCGCGAGGCCCGCAATCAGCCGCGCAGCGACGCTGCCAGACCGATGACGACGACGCCCAATACAAGATTCAGGATCACGAGCCGCCGGATCCCATTGACCGCGGCAGCGCCGTCCGGCCACGACTGCGCCTGCACCGCGCGTTGCAGACGCGGAAACAGCGCAAAGCGAATGTGACCGAAGACGAGCATCATCACCACGCCGATGCCGGCCATCGCATGCACGGGCCAACGGGCGCGCATGCCGCCCATCCCGAGCATCATGTGTCCGCCCGACAGCAGGATCAGAACGATGGCCACGCCGACCCAGGTGAAAAAGCGCGAGAGCGCCGCCTCCCATAACGGCAGACGTTGCTGCGGCGACAATTCGGAGGACGCCGGACGCAGGCAGGCGAGCGCAAAGAACATCCCCCCGATCCAGACCGCCACACTCACCAGATGCAAGAACAAACTCAAGGCATAAACGTTCATGCGTGACTCCCGTCAGGATGCCGAAGGGGCGGCCGGCAGTACCGGCTCGAGCGAACGCGGCTTGAACGTCGCGAACTTGACTGCGGGCGCACGTCCCTTGCGGGCGCGCTTGCCGATGTTCGGGGCGAGCGACGGCCCAGAGAGCGTCTCGGCCTGAAGCTTGCCTCCGCGCACTTCGCCATACACGGTAACGCCCGCTTCGCCGATCGGCACGACCGACACCAGCGTCTGCCTGTCATCGAGACCGATCAGCGTGACACCGCGTCCGCCGCCCGTGAGCGACTTCATTTCGTCCATGCCGAACACGAGCAGACGACCGTCGCTCGACAGGCACGCCACCGCGCTGGCACCCTGCCAAATCGGCGTGGGGGCCAGCGGTGCCGCACCTTCGTCGATGGTCATGAACGACTTGCCGGCCTTCACTCGGCTGACCATATCGCCCAGCTTCGTCGTGAAACCGAAGCCCGTCGACGTTGCCAGCAGCAGCGGTTGCTCGCCCGACGCCGCGTAGTAATGCAGCAAGCGCGAGCCCGACTCCAGTTCGATCAACGACGTGAGCGGTACGCCGTCGCCCCGCCCGCCCGGCAATAGCGCCACGGCCACCGAATAGACGCGGCCATTACTGCCCCACGCGATCAGCGGATCCACGGTGCGGCATTCGAACGCGCCATACAGCGCGTCGCCCTGCTTGAATGAGAAGCCTTGTGCATCGAGGCCATGGCCCTTGAGCGCGCGCACCCACCCCTTGGCGGACACCACGACCGTTACCGGCTCATCGACCACACGCGCTTCGGCCACGGCTCGCTTCTCTTCCTGAATCAGCGTGCGGCGATCGTCACCGAACTGCTTCGCGTCGGTTTCGATTTCCTTGATGATCAAACGCTTCATCGTGCTGTCGTTGGCGAGCAATTCTTCGAGCTTCGCCTTCTCGTCACGCAACGACGCCAGCTCCTGCTCGATCTTGATCGCTTCCAGACGCGCCAGCTGACGCAGACGGATTTCCAGAATGTCTTCCGCCTGACGCTCGCTCAACCCGAACGCGCTCATCAGCGCGGCTTTCGGCTCGTCGGACTCGCGAATGATGCGGATGACTTCGTCGATATTCAGGAAGACGATCATCCGGCCTTCGAGGATGTGAATCCGGTCGTCGACCTTGCCCAGACGGTGGCGCGAACGACGTGTGACCGTCTCGAAGCGGAATCCGATCCACTCGGACAGAATGTCGCGCAGCGACTTCTGCGTCGGGCGGCCGTCGGCGCCGACCATCACGAGGTTGACCGACGCGCTCGACTCAAGGCTCGTGTGCGCGAGCAGCATCGTGATGAATTCCTGCTGGTCGATGCGGCTCGACTTCGGCTCGAACACCAGTCGCACGGGGGCGTCCTTGCCCGATTCGTCGCGAACCGCATCGAGCATGCCGAGCATCGACTGCTTGAGATTCTGCTGCTCGGGCGTGAGCGTCTTCTTGCCGAGCTTGACCTTTGGGTTGGTGATTTCCTCGATTTCCTCGAGCACCTTCTGACCCGACGTGTTCGGCGGCAGCTCATAGACCACCGCCTGCCACTGACCTCGCGCCATCTCTTCGATCTTCCAGCGCGCGCGCATCTTGAGGCTGCCACGGCCGCTTTCGTAGGCCGCGCGAATTTCCGCCGCACTCGAAATCAACTGGCCGCCGCCGGGGAAGTCCGGTCCCTGCACGAGCGTCATCAATTCGGCGTCGTCGAGCTTCGGGTTGCGAATCAGGGCAACCGCCGCCGACGCAACTTCGCGCAGATTGTGCGACGGAATTTCCGTCGCGAGCCCCACGGCAATCCCCGACGCCCCGTTGAGCAGCACGAACGGCAGGCGCGCCGGCAATAGTCGCGGCTCCTGCGTCGAGCCGTCGTAGTTCGGCACGAAGTCCACGGTGCCCGCGTCAATCTCGTCGAGCAACAGCTTCGCGATCGGCGTCAGACGCGCTTCGGTGTAACGCATGGCCGCCGCGCCGTCGCCGTCGCGCGAGCCGAAATTACCCTGGCCGTCGATAAGCGGATAGCGCATGGAGAAGTCCTGCGCGAGACGCACCAGCGCGTCATAGGCGGACTGGTCGCCGTGCGGGTGAAACTTGCCGAGCACATCGCCGACCACGCGCGCCGACTTCACCGGCTTGGCGTCGGCCGCGAGGCCCATTTCATTCATTGCAAACAGAATCCGGCGCTGCACCGGCTTCTGGCCGTCGCACACATCCGGCAGTGCACGGCCTTTGACAACACTGATCGCATAGTCCAGATAGGCACGCTCGGCATATGCGCCGAGCGTCAGCGTGTCGTCATCCGACGGTTGCGTAAAGAGATCTTCTACTTGTTCCATAAAACCTATGGGTTTGCTGCGAACGTTTGACGAGAGTTCGGGGAGACGTTGACCGCGAGATCATACCAAGCTCGTCGGCACATTTCGGCAAAAACACGTCCGATTGGCAAAGCGAGACGTGTTTTCGGATCGGAGGACGCGGGAATCGGCGGGATTGCGCACGCATTTCGGACAAATCCGAGCGTCAGACCGTGGGGATCGACAGGCGACAGCGCCGCTGGCGCCTTCGTGACGCCGCCCCTGGCGGCGTTGCTGGGGTGCCTCAATCGATCGTTGGCGAAGACGACAGCGCCCCTTGCGCCGATGCTCGGACCGACGCATTCGGCATAGCAGCCGGCACGACGGGCAGTCCGGACGGCGCACCCAGAATGACGTGGATGCGACCGTCGCGCGAGCCGCTCACGCGCGCACCGCCAACGCGCCCCACGTGAGCGCCGCCCGGGCTCGCCCCGCTCATACGTATCGCCCCGCCGCCCTGCCCCAGCGCGGGCGCATCGGGATCGAAGCGTCGATAAAGGGCGAGCACGGTCGCCACGTAGTCGCGCGTCTCGGCATACGGCGGGATCTGGTCGGCGTGACGCGCCACCGCCCCCTCGCCCGCGTTGTACGACGCGAGCACCAGTTCGAGACGGTCGGGATAACGCGTTTGCAGATCACGCAAATAGCGGGCTCCGGTCAGCACATTCGTCCGCGGATCGGCGAGCTTGTCGGCGACCGTGCGTCGCGCGTCTGCGCGCACGCCGTAGCGCTCGCCCGTTGACGGAAGCACTTGCATCAAGCCAACGGCGCCTTTGGGTGACACTGCGGCGCTATCGAATCCCGACTCCGCCGCAATGACCGCTTTGAGCAACGCCACATCGACGTGATAACGCTGCGCAGCCTGCGCGATCACGGGCGCCAGCGTCTTCAGATTGGGATGTCGGGCGAGGGCATCGTACAGGCGCGAGCGATCCACGCCACTGGCCGTATCGCCGTGCGACGCACGCAGGTCGACGTTGCCGCCCGCCCCGACGACCGGACGATAACGCGCGTCGAGCTTGCGTGCCGCGAGATGGGCGACGCCGTTCTCATCGACATAACCATAGAGTTCGGCGTGTGCGAATGGCGTCGCGACAAGCAGCGCGGCGGCCAGCGCGGGCCCGACGAAACGTCGCGGCGCGCAATGTCGGCAGATCGCTCGAATACGGCGCGCCATCGAAACGGTGAAGTTACCGACCTTTGACATGCACCTTAATGGTCTGGCTCATGGCGGGACCGTACGATTGGTGAGCACCGTTGGCGAACTGCAACGTCAGCGTGTGATCGCCGGGCGTCAGATTGACGCTCGTTTCGGTCTGGCCTTTACCAAAATGCAGGTGCGTGTCGTCCGTGGGGACAACCTGACCTGCGGGAATGGAATCGCCGTCGATGATGAGATGGTGATGACCGGTGTTGGGCGTCATGTCGCCTGCCGGTTTGATCGCCATGCCCTCGACGCCGAAATGGACCGCGACCGGGTTCGACACCGTTGCGCCGTCCGTCGGCGCCACAAAGAAGACGCGCGGCTGAGCCGACTGTGCCAGCGCGGTGGCGCTTGCGCCGGCAACCAACAGCGACACAAAAAGGCAACGCATGGAACGCAACATAACGCGACTCCCGGAAGGGTGAAGGGTGGATTATCCCACGATGTGAGCGCTCACGCTGGCCTGCCGGCGCGTGAGGCACCCGCCACTGCACCGATGCCGGGAATCCGCTCAGATGTCGGCTTCCACCTCATTGCCCTTGGCTTCGAGCCAGCTGCGACGCTGCGCCGCCTCGCCCTTGCCCATGAGCATGTTCATGCGCGCCACGGTCGCATCGAAATCGAGGCCGCCAAGCGCCACGGGGCTCAACCGGCGGGTGTCGGGATTCATGGTGGTTTCCCACAACTGCGCGGCACTCATTTCGCCCAGCCCCTTGAAGCGACTGATCGACCATGCGGTGTCACGTACGCCATCCTTGCGCAGCTTGTCGAGGATCGCTTCCAGTTCGCCTTCGTCGAGTGCGTAGAGCTTCTGTGCGGGCTTCTTGCCACGGGCCGGCGCATCCACGCGATAGAGCGGCGGGCGTGCCACATACACATGCCCCTTCGCAATCAGTTGCGGGAAATGGCGGAAGAACAGCGTGAGCAGCAGCACCTGGATATGCGAGCCGTCGACGTCGGCATCCGAGAGAATGCAGATCTTGCCGTAGCGCAGATTCGACAGGTCAGGCGTGTCGTTCGCGCCATGCGGGTCGACACCGACGGCCACGGCGATGTCATGCACTTCGTTGTTCGCGAAGAGTCGGTCGCGCTCGGTCTCCCACGTGTTGAGGACCTTGCCGCGCAGCGGCAGAATCGCCTGAAACTCCTTGTCCCGCCCCATCTTCGCCGAGCCGCCCGCCGAGTCGCCCTCGACCAGGAACAGTTCGTTGCGCGTGATGTCTTCGGTCTCGCAATCCGTCAGCTTGCCCGGAAGCACCGCTACGCCGGAACTCTTCTTCTTCTCGATCTTCTGGCCCGCGCGCGTGCGCGCCTGCGCCTGACGAATCACGAGTTCGGCCAGCTTCTTGCCATGCTCGACATGATGGTTGAGCCACAACTCGAGCGCTGGACGCGTGAAGGACGACACCAGACGCACGGCGTCGCGGCTGTTCAGGCGCTCCTTGATCTGCCCCTGGAACTGCGGATCGAGCACCTTCGCGGACAACACGAACGACACGCGCGAAAAGACGTCTTCCGGCAGCAGCTTCACGCCCTTGGGCTGCAGATTGTGCAGTTCGATGAAACCACGCACCGCCTGGAACAGCCCTTCGCGCAGACCCGATTCGTGGGTGCCGCCGGCCGGTGTGGGAATCAGGTTGACATACGACTCACGCACCGGCGCGCCGTCTTCGGTCCATGCCACGACCCAGGCCGCGCCCTCGCCTTCGGCGAAGCTGTCCTCGTTGCCATCGGCAAAGCGCTCGTCCTCGAACAGCGGAATCAGCGGCTCGGCGCCGCCCAGCGATTCGACAAGATAGCCGCGCAAGCCATGCTCATAGCACCACGTCTGCTCGTCGCCGGTCTTCTCCTGACGCAACGTGACGCGCACGCCCGGCAGCAGCACCGCCTTCGAGCGCAGCAACCGTTGCAGCTCGCTCAGCGGCAGCGTGGGATTATCGAAGTACTTCAAATCGGGCCAGACGGTGACGCGCGTGCCGCTCTTCTTCTCGCCGCGTTGTGCGGCGCGCGAGTGCAATGCCACGTCGACGTTGCCGCCATCGGCGAATTCCAGCTCGGAGACCTGGCCGTCGCGCCAGACCGTGACGGCCAGTCGCGTGGCCAGGGCGTTCGTCACCGACACGCCAACCCCATGCAAGCCGCCCGAAAAGGTGTAGGCGCCACCGGCCGCCTTGTCGAACTTGCCGCCCGCATGCAATCGCGTAAAGACGATCTCGACGACCGGCACACCCTCTTCCGGGTGGATGCCGACGGGAATACCCCGGCCGTCGTCCTCGACGCTCACCGAACCATCCTTGTTCAGCGTGACGAGGATCTGCTTGCCGTAACCGCCAAGCGCTTCGTCAGAGGCGTTGTCGATGACTTCCTGAATGATGTGCAGCGGATTTTCGGTGCGGGTGTACATGCCCGGGCGCTGCTTGACCGGTTCAAGGCCCTTCAGGACCTTGATGGACGCTTCGCTGTATTGGGCAGGCGTATTTTTTTTCGACATAGCGTGACTGAATTAGGGTACGACGCCCGGCGATTATCCACAGTTCCTGTGGACAACCACGGGGAAAACCCATGAACACATGACAAAAGTGACGCCGTATCAACGACTTGAGTTGCGGCGCCCACAGAATGGGCACGCTGAGCACGCCCAGCGCCCGGCAGGTATTGTCCGGAGGCGAGCCGCGCCCGATGCATCGCGGCCTATTGTACTGTCACTCGCGACGTGATCGGGTGACAACGCCAACGGCACCATGCAACGCGGCCGGGCCACGGCCACGGCCGCTCGCCGCTCGCTGACCGGATGCCGACGCTTACGCGCCCTCGCCGCGCTGCTTGGCTTCGAGCAGTTCCCAGCGTTCGAGCGCATCGAGCAACGCCAGTTCAATCGCTTCGAAACGTTCGGACAACGCCGCACCGGCAGCCGGATCTTTCGCATAGATCGAACCGTCTTCGAGCTTTGCCCCCACTTCCTGTTGCTCGGTTTCCAACGCGGCGATGCGCGCCGGCAGGCCGTCGAGTTCGCGCTGCTCCTTGTAGCTGAGTTTGGCGGTGCGGCTCGTAGGGCGCTTTGATGCTGTTGCCGTGTCCTTCGCGGCGACTTCGACGGGGGCGCGTTGCGCGGCGAGCGCAGCGGACCGATGGCTCTGTACCTGCCAATCGGTAAACCCGCCAACGTACTCGCGCCAGTTGCCGTCGCCTTCGGCTGCGATGACCGAGGTCACGACGTTGTCCAGGAACGTGCGATCGTGGCTCACGAGGAACACCGTGCCGCTGTATTCCTCAAGCAGCTCTTCAAGCAGTTCGAGCGTCGGGATGTCCAGATCGTTGGTCGGTTCGTCGAGCACGAGCACGTTGGCCGGACGCGCGAACAGGCGCGCGAGCAGCAGACGATTGCGCTCGCCGCCCGAGAGCGACTTCACCGGTGAGCGCGCGCGCTCCGGCGAGAACAGGAAGTCGCCGAGATAGCTCATCACGTGCTTGCGCGCGCCATTGATCTCGATCCAGTCGCTGCCCGGGCTGATCGTATCGAGCAGACTCTTCTCGGGATCGAGTTGCGCACGCATCTGGTCGAAGTACGCCACCTGAAGATTGGTACCGACACGAATCTGTCCGCTGTCCGGCGCGATCTCGCCGAGAATGAGCTTGAGCATCGTCGTCTTGCCCACGCCATTCGGGCCCACAAGACCGACCTTGTCGCCGCGCATGAGCGTCGCCGTAAAGTCGCGCACGATGACACGCTCGCCGTAAGCCTTCGTGACATGGGTCAGCTCGGCCACGATCTTGCCGGACTTCTCGGTCTGCGCCACATCCATGCGCACGTTGCCCTGAATCTCGCGGCGATCGGCACGTTCGCTACGCATCGTCTTCAGGCGCTCGATGCGCGACACGCTGCGCGTACGCCGTGCTTCGACACCTTTGCGAATCCACACTTCTTCCTGCGCGAGCAGCTTGTCGAACTTCTCGTTCTCCACGCGCTCGATCTCGAGCTGCGCAGCTTTGCGCTCCTGAAACTGGGTGAAGTTGCCCGGATAGGAGAGCAGACGCCCGCGATCCAGTTCGACGATACGCGTGGCCACACGATCCAGGAAACTACGGTCGTGAGTGATGAACAACAGCGCGCCACGATAGCCGATGAGCAAATCCTCCAACCAGCGAATCGCTTCGAAATCGAGGTGATTGGTCGGTTCGTCGAGCAGCAGCACGTCGGGTTTGGCCACCCAGGCCTGCCCGAGCGAGACGCGCTTTTGCATACCGCCGGAGAGCGACCCGACGCGCGCGTGTCCATCGAGCCCGAGTTGCGCAACCGTCGTTTCCACCCGTGTCTTGAATTGCCACGCATCCGCATTGTCGAGCGACGCCTGCAACGTATTCAACCGCGCGAGCAGCGCGTCGTGCTCGGCGCCCTCAGGGGCATCGGCAAGCGCGTCCACCGTGCGTTCGTAGTCGGAGAGCAGCCCATGCAATTCGCCGAGGCCAAGCGCGACGGCGTCGAAGACCGTCAGTTCGGGATCGAACTCAGGCTCCTGCGGCACGTAGACGGTATTGAGTGAGGCCTGCCGTGCCACAAGGCCGTCGTCGGGAACCATCTGGCCCGCCACGATCTTGAGCAGCGACGACTTACCGGCGCCGTTGCGGCCGATAAGTCCAACGCGCTCACCGGCTTCGAGCGAAAAATCGGCATTGTCGAGCAATGCCACGTGACCGAACGCCAATTGGGCGCCCGAAATGGAATACAAGGCCATGTGTCGGGGGAACGGGAGAACTACGATGGGAGATATTGTAGTGCCGGGCGCGAGGGCCCGGCCGATAATGCACGGCTACGGCTTGGCTATGGCTTGAGGGTTGTGCGGTTGGACGCCGCCGGCGGACGCAGCATTTCGATATGCAGAATGCCGTCTTCGTCATACGGCTCACTGGCCTTGACGAAACCGAAGGCGCCATAGAACGCTTCGAGATGCGCCTGAGCCCCGATGCGCAGCGACGCCAACGGCCATGCCTCATCGGCGATCGCCACGGCCCGCGCCAGCAATTCGCGCCCGAGCCCGGTGCCCCGATGCGACGCCGCCGTGATCACACGCCCGATCGACGCTTCGTCGTAGGCCACTCCGGGCGGCAACAGCCGCAAATACGCGGCAATCTGCAGCGCGTCCGCCGCATCGCGCACTTGCGCGACGAGATGCAGGCTGTGAGGGTCGCGTCCGTCGATGTCCTGATACGGGCATTGCTGCTCGACCACGAACACGGCATTTCGCGCGGCCAGAATACGGTAAAGCAGGGAACTGCCCAGCGCATCGAACGACTCGCACATCCATTCCATTCCCGACTCTCCGGCCATACGTTGCGAAAGGCGGGACTATAGCACCGTCGCCACACAACGATGCCGGCATCGCGCACAGGGAATGAATGGGGGAGATCGACTTACTGGAAGTAGACGATGCCCTGCTCGATGTCGGCACGGGCATTACGCTCGGCGTCGTCGAGGGCGTTGCCTTGCGTGGCAAAGCCGTAGGCGGTCTGGACCTGATAGGCCCCGACTTTTTCCAACCCGCCATGGGTCGGGCGGTGAATCTCGTAGAACGCGTCCCAACGAGCGTTGTCGCGCTCGACGGCACGCACGCTGTACTGAAATTCTTGAAATTGTGTTGTTTTCATTTTTGAATCCTTCTTACTGCAAAAAATATGACTGATAACTATCCCTCTCGAATCGGCTTACGGTGATGAGAGTGCAAATCTGCACAAATGTTTCCGTGAAGTGCACGCAGCCTATCTGCTCAACATGACAAACACACGACATTCGCGTGACTGACATACGACAGGCGGTGCAGGTGAACGCGTCACGTAGCGCAAGGCCACATGCGCACCGGCATTGCGCAATGCGGGCGCAATGAGGGCGTTCTGTACGACTTCCATCCAGTTTCGGGGAACGATGCGCTGTCGCCCAGTCGAGGGCGACGGCAAGAACGTTGGACGCGTGAATTCACGCCAAGCGTTCAGCGTGACATGCGGTAACAAAGTCGTGCGGCACATTTGTAGTGATAATCGTGCCACACGCGGGCCACCTCGGGACAGGCACTCAGCCGGCCCCGCTATGCATGCCTCGCTTGACTGCTATCCGCTCAATTCGAAATTGACGAAAAAAACGGTGCAGATAGCGAATGATAACAGAAAATTACTGTCTCGACACCAAAGCAGACCGGCGCCGAAGTCAGGTCAAGGCGTGGCGGCGCGGTCGTCAATTTGGGCGAGCACCCAATACATATAGCCCGCGAACGCGCCGAAGATCACGTGTCCCGCCACCATCGTCCAGCCGCGCGAGGCGACGAACCATGGGAACCACTGCGTCATGACGTAAAAATTGACCGCGTACACGGCCAGCCCGAAGATCGCCCCTGCCACCGACACCGTCACCACATCCGAATCCAGCCGGAAGGGGGCGACGATCGCGCCAAGCACTACGCCCAGAACGACACCGATGACCGCGTGGACAATGAGCGCCATGGCCACAATGGACAGGTCGAACGTAGCCGGCTGCGTCAGGATGCCAGGCCCCAGCGCGATGGCCGCGACCATGCGGGGCGGCACCCATGGGCTCTGGCCGGAGACCAGCAGCACCATCAGCATTTCCACCGCCGAGAAGAAGGCGCAGGCGACAAAACCGGAAACGGCGGCGGCGGCCCAGTCGGGCGAGCGGTGCGTGTAGCGATGCGAGTGGAGGTGCAGTTCCATGATGTTCTCCCTTGAGGGTGACTCTTGGAGCCGCCGGCAGGACCGGCAGTGCTTTCAGGATAGAACAATCCAGGCGCGGCGACGGCGTATCCGCGCGATATACTTGGATCTGGCGCCATGCCCCGCCGCCGGCGGGACTATCGGGAGATTACGTATGTCCAGTCTCATTGGCTTGCTCGTCGCTATCGTGCTCGTGGGTGTCCCCGTCTGGCGGATTCTGACCCGCCTCGGCCTGTCCCCCTGGTTCACGGTGCTGGCCTTCATCCCGGTCGTCAACATCATCTCCCTCTGGCTGTTGTCCTACGCCGCTTGGCCGGGCCAGAGGACATCGGTCCAGGCGTCCAACGGGTAACGCCTGCGGGCCGAGATCACTTGCCTTTGTCGACAGGGCGTGTCGACGCCTGCCCGTGGTGCAGTGCGGTACGGTAGAATATTCGCCAAACTCCGAACACTGGACTGGCATGAGCACAGAGCTGAACGCGGCATCCAATTTCATCCGCAACATCATTGACGAAGACAATCGCTCGGGCAAATGGGGCCAACGCGTCGAAACGCGTTTCCCGCCGGAGCCGAACGGTTATCTGCACATCGGCCACGCCAAGGCCATCTGCCTGAACTTCGGCGTGGCGCGCGACTACGATGGCGTGTGCCATCTGCGCTTTGACGACACCAACCCCGAGAAGGAAGAGACCGAATACGTCGATTCGATCATCGACATGGTCAAGTGGCTCGGCTTCAGCTACCAGACGCCGCAAAAGGAACACCTTTACTTTGCGAGCGACTATTTCGAGCAGTTGTATCAGGGCGCCGAGATCCTGATCCAGCGCGGCAAGGCGTACGTTGACAGCCAGAGCGCCGACGACATGCGCGCCAGCCGCGGCAATCTCACCGAGCCGGGCAAGGATTCGCCGTTCCGCAACCGCTCGGTTGAGGAGAACCTCGATCTGTTCCGTCGCATGCGCGCGGGCGAGTTCGCCGACGGCACGCATGTGCTGCGCGCCAAGATCGACATGGCTTCGCCGAACATCAATCTGCGCGACCCGGCGATCTATCGGATCCGTCACGCGCACCACCACCGCACCGGCGACGCGTGGTGCCTCTACCCGATGTACACCTATGCGCATCCGCTGGAGGATGCCATCGAGAACATCACGCACAGCCTGTGCACGCTGGAATTCGAAGATCAGCGTCCGTTCTACGACTGGGTACTCGGCGAGCTGGCCGACGCGGGCATGTTCAAGCGGCCGATGCCGCAGCAGATCGAATTTGCGCGCCTGCAACTGACTTACGCCATTACGAGCAAGCGCAAGCTGCGCCAGCTGGTCGACGAAAAGCACGTCGACGGCTGGGATGACCCGCGCATGCCCACGCTCGTCGGCCTGCGCCGTCGCGGCTTCTCGCCGGAGAGCCTGCAGTTGTTCTGCGAGCGCATCGGCGTAGCCAAGTCGGCATCGTGGATCGACATGAGCGTTCTCGAGCAAGCCCTGCGCGACGACCTCGACCCGAAGGCACCGCGTGCGACGGCGGTGCTCGACCCGCTCAAGCTGATCATCGACAACTATCCGGAAGGCAAGCAGGAAGACTGCCAGGCGCCGGTGCATCCTCACGCGCCGGAGCGAGGCATGCGCACGTTCCCGATCTCGCGCGAGCTTTGGATCGAGCGCGAAGACTTCCAGGCCGAGCCGGTCAAGGGCTTCTTCCGCCTGTTCCCCGGCAACAAGGTGCGACTGCGCTACGGTTACGTGGTGGAGTGCACGGGCTTCGATACCGATGCCGATGGCAACGTCACTGCCGTGCATTGCCAGTATTTCGAGGACAGCCGATCAGGTACGCCGGGCGCCGACAACTACAAGGTCAAGGGCAACATCCACTGGGTGAGCGCGCCGCACGCGCTCGCGGCGGAGGTGCGCATTTACGACCGTCTGTTCGTCGACCCGAATCCGGATACGGGAGACAAGAATTTCCTCGACGCCATCAATCCGAACGCCAAGCGCGTCACGCAGGCCTACGTCGAACCGGGCCTGATGAGTGTTGCGCCGGAAGATCGCGTGCAGTTCGAGCGCCACGGCTACTTCGTAGCCGACCGTCAGGACTCAGCACCGGGCAAGCCGGTGTTCAATCGCATCGTCTCGCTTAAGGACAGTTGGGCGGTCAAGCCGGCCAAGGGCGGTGGCAAGTAAACGCTTTGCGGCAATTCTCCGCGTAGCACTCAACCCGCGCCCTCGTGCGCGGGTTTTGTTTTTTGGGGCGCCAGTCAGACACAGCCCCGCCGCCATACCTGTGCGCTGTCGGAGCACTACCGACCCAATGCCAACGCTATACCTAATATAAGGCGCCGACGCGCCCGAAACCGCCAGTTCGGCGTAAGCTCGCGCCCATTGCTCGCCCACCGCTCAGCCGCTGTGCACCGGATGCCGCGAGCCCCCCCCGATTCGCGCGATTCTCCACGATTGCCCATGTCAATCCCTCACCTTTCGCCGCCCCCTGCTTCGCCCGCGACCTTGGCCCTGCCGCGTGCCGCTGCCAAGCGCCGAGGGTGGATCGATGCGTTGCCCGGCATGGCGGCGAATTTTGCGCAGATTTATTTTGTCCCTTCGGCAAGGGTCGGATTGTTGCTGTTCGTCCTACTCGCCCTCGCCAACCTCTCGGCTGCGATCACAGGACTGGCGGCGAGTATCGCCGCGTCGTGCCTCGCGGTCGCGCTGCGACTGCCACACGCACTGCTTCGTAACGGGCGATTGGGATACAACGCGACCCTCACCGGTATTGCATTCGGCGCGTTATGGCAACCCGACGCCACGTTCGTCGCATGGCTGGCGGTCTGTGTCTGCCTGACCGTGATCGCAACCGCGACCCTCTCGCGTTATGCACTACCTGCCCTCACCGGCCCATTCGTGGGTGTGATGGCACTCACCTGGGCGATGCAGCGGTGGCTGCATTGGTTGCCGCAGGCCAGGGCACTCGCCTGCGACACCGGCACGCCGGGTTTCGTCTTCTGCTCGGTCGGTCAGGTCGTTTTCGTCGCCCCACTGGTGCTGGGCCTGCTGACCTGGTACGTCCTGGCCCTCTGGAACCCCCGCGCCACGCTGTGGGCGCTCGCGGCGGGCGTCACTGTCTGGTTGGGCCTCGCCGCACTGGCGACACTTTGGCCGCCAATGGCCACGCAGGCAGGGGGCATTGGCATCAACGCGTTTCTCGCTGCACTCGGCCTAGGAATGTTCGGACATCGCCCAACCGTACGCTTCGCGGGCGCCTTTCTGGCCTGCATCATTTGCGTTGCGCTCGGCACCGTGTTCGGTCCGTTCGGCTGGCCGTACTTTACGTTGCCGTTCAATCTGGCGGTATGGACCATGCTTCGCGCGACGGCCCGGCCAAGGCCACCGATCTCCGCATAAAAAAATGCCCGAAACGCTAACGTTCCGGGCACTCGCTCATCGTTCACCCCGTATTGCGAGACTGCCGTCTGCGCGGCGAAGCATCCGCTCGCTGTCCCGTGTGGTTTTGGCTTGCCCTTGCTCGTTCCCGAGCCGTGCGGTCGTTATTTATTGTGTGGCTTCTCCCCCGACACCCGCAAACGCCCCCCGACGTTCCTGATGCACCACCGAAGCCCGGCCCTCTCGCGTGCCTTACCTCTATCAACGGTGAGACGCGTGAAAAGTTGACGGGGGTATACACCGATCGTTGCTCAGTCCGCATCCAAGCCGTCATCGCGCTTGCCGGAAACCGCCGGCGTCTTCACGACCGCATATCGTGCCAGCGTTTCCTTGCGCGCCACGTCGTGCGCCACCCGCGGCGGCGGATAGTCGCGTCCCAGCGCCACGTGGGCATCGAGCAGCGTCTGCGCGTCGGCCCGCCAGGGAGCATGCAGCGCCTTGTCGGGCAGATTGGCCAGCTCCGGCACGTACTTCCGAATGAAGCGCCCTTGCGGATCGAACTTCTCAGACTGCGTCACCGGATTGAAGATGCGGAAATACGGTTGCGCGTCGCATCCGGTCGACGCCGCCCACTGCCAGCCGCCGTTGTTCGCCGCGAGGTCGAAGTCGTTGAGCGCGTGCGCAAAGTAGGCTTCCCCGCGCCGCCAATCGATACCGAGATCCTTGACCAGGAAGCTCGCCGTCACCATGCGCAGGCGGTTGTGCATATAGCCAGTCTGGTTGATCTGGCGCATGGCGGCATCGACGAGCGGATACCCCGTGCGTCCCTCGCACCAGGCCTGAAAATCGGCATCGGCCGCTTGGCCGGCAGCCCATTCGATGGCATCGTAGGCAGGTTTGAAGGCCTGTGCCACGACGCGCGGATGATGGTGCAGGATCATGAAATAGAACTCGCGCCAGATAAGCTCGCTGAGCCATGTTTGCGCGCCGCGACCGTCGTCCCCCCCTCGCAACATGGCGGCGTGCGCCTCGCGGGCGAGCGTGCGTATCGAAATCGTGCCGAAACGCAGATGTACCGACAGATAGCTCGGCCCGCGTATGGCAGGGTAGTCGCGTCGCTCATGGTAATGCGCCATGCGCGGCAGAAAATCGTCCAGCAATTGACGGGCGCCAGACTCCCCGGCAGGGATGGCCATACGGCGCGCGTCGGACACCTCGAAACCCAACGACGCCAGTGACGGGAGTGCACCGCTGCCCGTCGGTGGCACAGCCAATCGCCGCCGATCGGCGTCGCGGCCGTGCGGCGCCAAATCCACCGGTCTCACCTGCTTCAACCAAGCGCGCTGATACGGGGTGAACACGCTGTACGGCTCGCCCTGCGCCGTGAGAATCTCACTCGCCTCGAAAATCACCTGATCCTTGACGACCTCGAAGGCAATGCCGCGTTCGTCGAGCGAGCGAGCCACCGAGCGATCGCGTGCCACGGCGGCGGGCTCGTAATCGCGCCCGGCAAACACGGCCTGTACGCCGAGCGACTTCGCCAGCGACGGAATCTCCGCCACCGGATCCCCGTGGCGCACAATCAATGCCCCGCCGGCATGCGTCAGCGTGGTGGCCAATTCGCTCACGCTGTCGTGGATGAATGCGACACGACGATCGTCGCGCGGCAAGACGTCGAGAATCGTTGTGTCGAACACAAACACGACATACACCGCTTGGCACGTGGCAAGCGCGTGCGCGAGCGTTGCGTTGTCCGTGCAGCGCAAGTCGCGCCGGATCCAAACCAACCCCTTATGGAAATCGCTCATGTCAGATTGGCGCCACACGTGCGCGCCATTGTAGGTTCCGCCCAATCCCGTACCATAGCGATATCGCGGACTTTATGCCATCGGCCTCGATTACCTTATGACTCAGAAGCTTCCGATTTTGGCTCACATGCGCGGGGTGGTGCCGGCCGTGTTCTGCCTCGCTGCCGCGTTGCTCATGACCGGCTGCGCCACCTCGACAGCGCCGCGCGGCGCATTGACTTCGGCACGTTCTGGCGCGCCCGATGCCGCCCAGTTGCGCGAGCATCATCTGGCGGCCGCCGACACCGCTGCCGACCAGTACCGCACATGCCTGTACGGCCACGTTGCCCGCTATGTCGATCTCGTGCCGGACCCGATCCGGCTGGCAGACGAAGCCGCCGCCGAGTGCGCCCCGATCACCGGGCGTTTCAGACGTGAGCGACAGGCCGCGGTTGTGACGTACACCTCAGCAACCGACGCCTCGCAGCAAGCCGATGCCGCCACACTCGCGCTTCAAGCCGACGGCCTGCGGGTGGCGCGCGCACGTGCCAGGGAGTTGCGCGCGCTGCGGTGAGCGTCTCGCCGGTCTCACGTCGAACCGACAAAGTCTCATGCGCGTGCTTTCCCTAATCGGGCAAGCCCCGATTGGCGAACGACCGGCCGCTGACCAAAATGCAATCGCCCTCTTACGTCCTTTTGGGGGTACTGCGACAACGTCATTTGCCCGCCTCGGCGGGCATTTTCTTTGGTATCCGCAAGATCTTCCGGTGACGTCCACCGGGGAGCGACGTCGACGTGCCGCGTCCCCGTTGCGCCGGATGGCACTTACTTGTCGTCGGGCTCGCGCGACGCCGGCGTGTCCGTGCCGGACGGCAGCCCCGGCAGCTCGTCGTGTCCCAGCCATCGATGCGCGATGTCTTCGATACGCCCGCCGATCGCCAATACGACGAGCAGCAGGACCATCGCGGCCAGCGCGATATGCCAACGGCCCAAGCCGCAGATAATGCCGATCCCCGTGGTACTCCAGAGCGCCGCCGCCGTGGTGAATCCGTGCACCGACGCGCTACGGTTCGGCCGAACGATACAGCCCGCGCCCAGAAAACCGATCCCGGCCACAATGCCCTGCACCACCCGGCTGACCGACGACGTGTCATAGACCAGCGCCGACCCGGGAAACGGCACGACCGCCAGCACGAACAACGCCGAGCCGAACGACACGATCGCCAGTGTGCGCAAGCCGACAGATTTGTGATGGAGATTTCGATTGAGCCCGACGAGTCCGCCCAGCACCAGCGCTGCCATCAGCCGCAATGTGACTTCGATGATCTCCGCCATCCCTCACCTCGCTCGTTTTGCGCTTTCCGCTCGTTTCTCGCGTCTCGCTCGCCCGGCTGCTCCGAGCGATCTATGCCTGTGGCGATGCATTATCGCCCGTCCCGGGCAGAGTGAGTCGGGTCGGGTCGACCTCGTCGTCGAACAAGCGCAACTGGCGCGCGGCCTGGGCTTCGAGCAGTCGCACCCCCACGCCCATCAGGCGCACCGGTCGGCGTTTCCGGCCGACGGCGTCGGCCAGCAATTCACGACATTGCGCGGCATCGACACTCAGCGCGCCGGCTTCTGCCGTCGTCCGTGAAAAGTCGGCGAAACGAATCTTGACGAACACCTTGGCGATCGCCAGCGGCTCGCTGCGGCGCGCCCGCTCGATCCGCTCGGATAACTGACGAAGCAGCGGCTCAAGCGCCGCCTCGCAGTCAGCCAGCGTGCGCAGATCGCGCGTGTAGGTGGTCTCGACACTGATCGACTTGCGTTCCCGGTCCGGGCTGACGTCGCGCGTGTCGATGCCGCGGCAGCGCTCATACAATCGCTGACCGAACACGCCGAAACGCTCGGCAAGATCGGCCATCGAATGGCTGCGCAGATCGCCGCAGGACTGCACTCCCAGCGCCCGGAGCTTCTCCGCCGTGACCTTCCCCACGCCGAACAGGCGCTCGACGGGGAGCGCGGCCACGAAGGCGTCGATTTCTGCCGGTCTCACGACGAACATGCCGTCGGGCTTGCGCCAGTCGCTGGCAATCTTGGCGATGAACTTGTTGGGGGCGACGCCGGCCGAGACGGTGAGCCCGACCTCCTCGGCGACCCGTGCGCGAATCTCGCGGGCGATCAATGTGGCCGAGCCGTCGCAACGATCGCTGTGCGTGACATCGAGATACGCCTCGTCGAGTGAAAGCGGTTCGACGAGATCCGTGTAATCGCGGTAAATCGCCATGATGCGCTGCGATGCCTCCTGATACCGGCGCATCGTCGGCGCAATGATGCGCAACTCGGGACAGAGCTTGAGCGCCTGTGCCGAGGGCATGGCCGAGCGCACCCCGAAGGCGCGCGCCTCGTAGTTGCACGTTGCGACCACACCTCGCTGATCGGGCTGGCCCCCGACGGCCAGCGGAATTCCCCGCAACGACGGGTCATCGCGCATCTCGACAGAGGCGTAGAAGCAATCGGCGTCGCAGTGAATGATCTTGCGCGTAGAGGAGGACATGGCTCGCAATGAAAACACTGTGCAAATATACAGCATTCACACCACATTTGCGCCCGACGCGTGACATTGCGTCAGCGCCTCATCGCACAGGCAGGAACTGGAGGAACTGTGCGCCGAGCACATTCTGGACGTACCCGATGCCGGCGCGCCGATACTTCTCGTCGAGCATCTCGGCGAGCAGATCGAGCCGACCGATGATCTTGCCAAACTCCCGTTCGAAGCTCACGTTGCGCACGTCGGTGAGTTCGTTCGCCAGCAGCAGCGGCTTGCCTGTCATGTCGTGACGACTCGACAGCAGCCACGCCGCGATCTCGACGTTGCGCGCCGCATTGTAGATTCGCTGTGCGTCGAGGCCATCGCTCAGATAGAAGACCGTCGTCCCGCCATGCGCCGCGACAATCGTGTCAGAAAGACTGTAGACGAACGCGGCCACGCGATCGCCACTGAAGGCCGGGTCGAGCGAGAGGGATAATGCCTTCACGTCGCGCAAATTCCGCAGCGCCGGCAGGCTTCGTCGCCCTTCGATGGCCGCGCGCAATTGCGTCATCGCCTGCGTCTGTGTCGCTGCCCCGCCCTTGCGCCATTCGCGCGGGTTGCGCTTGTAGAGCTTGTCGGCCAGCCGGTACAAGCCCTCGAGGTTGGCCCGCATGCCCAGCGTCGCCATGCGATTGATGTCCGTCTGTGCGAGATCGGCGGTCGTCATTGCCGTCGAGCGCACTTTGCCATGATCGGTGGGCGCGTCTTGGTAGGAGACGCATCCCGTACACATCGCCGCCATCACTGCCGCAACCATGACAGCCACCGCCGTCAGTCGCCCTCCCGCGGCATGGGCTATCCCGTTTCGTGCTTGGCGCAAGGCGAGCCGTCGTGTCATGGCGGTATCAGGGTGGGCAAGCGATGACTCTACGCGAACAAAGGCCACACTTCGTGTCGTTATCTCCTGAAAAGTTGTGACATTCGGTAACGCACTCTCGCCCGGCGTCAGGGCGTCAGGGTGTCAACGCCTCGCGCGCCTGCGCGAAGAGCGCGTGCGTCACGGCCTCCTCCAGGCGAAGCACTGGCGTCACGCAGCAGTCGGCATCGGCAAAACGCAACGTCCAGTCGGCCTGCGACGCGCTAGCGAATACCGCCGCCAGTTCAGCCTGAAGCGCACGTGCGTCGTCGCCGCCAATCGCCTGTCCGAGCGACCAATGCCGCGCTTTCCATTCGCTGCGCCCCAGCACGTCACACAACGTTTGCCAGAATTTGAGTTCGAGCGCGCCCACGGCCATGTAACGTCCATCCCGCGTGCGATAGACCTGATAACAAGGCACGCCGCCGTTGAGCAAGTCCGCGCCCGCCCGCGGCGCATGCCCTTGCCGATGCAGAGCGACGGCCGGAATGAGATTCGCGCGGAACACCTCGTGGGTCATCGAGACGTCCAGCCACCGGCCGCGGCCGGTGCGCTGCGCCGCGACCAGCGCCGCCAGCACGGCTTGTACCGCCGCCTGCCCGCCGCCGTACAGGTCGCCAATCTGGAAATTCGGCACGATCGGCGCGTCGTTTGAATCACCCAGTTGGTCGAGCACGCCCGCGTAGCCGATGTAATTGATGTCGTGTCCGGCGGCCTGCGCCATCGGCCCATGCTGTCCGTACCCGGTGATCGATGCCATCACCAACGACGGCCTGAGGCGCGCCAGCGTCTCGTAATCGAAACCGAGCCGCGCCATCACCCCTGGGCGAAATCCCTCCAGCAACACGTCGGCGCGAACGACCCAGTCGAGGAACGCC
Source organism: Pandoraea sp. XJJ-1 (assembly GCF_026802345.1). NCBI lineage: Bacteria > Pseudomonadati > Pseudomonadota > Betaproteobacteria > Burkholderiales > Burkholderiaceae > Pandoraea > Pandoraea sp. XJJ-1. Next base: position 1,753,413 of record NZ_CP113827.1, on the reverse strand, counting down.
GCGCGGTCGCTATCGCGTTTGAGATCGAGTCGCTCGACCGATTTGCCGCGATTGAGCAAACGCCAGAATGCACTTGGCGGCGCCTCGCCATCGTTGAGCATCATCTCGCGGGCGTAGTCGCCGGCCCCGGTGTCTTCGATCTTGACGACATGCGCCCCCAGTTCCGCGAGGCGCAGTCCCGCGAGCGGACCGGGCAGCAAGCGCGTGAGATCCAGCACCGTGACGCCGGCCAGCGGTGCGTCGGCGACGACAGACGATTCACGGGCTTCGGGGCTTTCAGGCAAATCGAGCGATTCGGTCATGGCGAGCGAGCAAGGGATGAGGGTGGATGTCCACACCGTACCGCGCCGCACTGTCCGCGGGCAAGCGGACGACACGCCTTCTTTACTCAGACACTTCCGAAATCAGCCTCGATCCGTGCCGTCTTCCCGTAAAACGGGACCGGTGGCGTCACCGCGCCTCGGTGTCTCGCCCGCCGAACCATCGCCCAGCGGACCGGCCACCACCGCGTCCGTCAGCAGCCGCGCGATCTGGCCGTCGAGATACCCCAGATCCCGCAAGATTTCATACGTATGCTCGCCCGCCGCGGGCAACGGCCGGCGCGCGGGCAAGCGCTGCCCCGCCATCGCGATCGGCAGCAGCGGCACCTGCGTGTGCTCGCCTTGCTCGGTCACCAGATCGCCCAGTCCGCCGCTCGCGCGCAAATGCGGGTCGTCGAACAGCGCCTGGGGTGTGACGATCGGCGCGAACGGCAGACCGTGCCGCTCAAACGCGGCCGCGAGATAACTCGCATCGAACCCCAACATCATCTCGCGCAGCAAAGGCAGCAGCCAGTCACGGGCAAGCACCCGATCGTTGTTCGTCGCGAGTCGCGCGTCGTCGGCCAGATCCTGCCGGCCGAACACGTCGCAGAAGATGCGCCACTGGGTGTCGCTCACCACCGCGAGGAAGATTTGCACGCCGTCGCGCGCCGTAAACACATCGTAAATCCCCCAGGCCGACAAGCGGGCGGGCATCGGGTCGGGCGCCACGCCCGTCACCGCGAACTGCTGCATGTGTTGCGCCGCCAGCAGCACGCAGTTCTCGAACAGCGCCCCCTGCACCTCCTGTCCGCGCCCGGTGCTCTTGCGCTCGTATAGCGCGGCCAGCGCGGCGAGCGCGCCGAACACGCCACCCATGATGTCGTTGACCGAGGCCCCCGCACGCAGCGGCTGACCGGGCGGTCCCGTCATATACGCGAGCCCCGCCATCATTTGCACGACTTCGTCGAGCGCGGTGCGTGCGGCGTACGGACCGGGCAGGAACCCCTTGAGCGAGACGTAGACAAGCGCCGGATTCAAGCGTGATAGCGTTGCATAATCCAGGCCGAACTGGCGCATGCGCCCGGGCTTGAAGTTCTCGGTCAGCACGTCCGCCGTGCTCACCAGGCGCAGAATCAGCTCACGCCCCTCCGGCCGTGTGACATCCACGGCAAGACTGCGCTTGTTGCGATTGAACGCGCGGAAGAAGCCCGCGCCCGTGCCCAGCAGGCACCGCGTGGGGTCGCCGCCGACCGGTTCCACCTTGATGACGTCGGCACCGAGATCGCCGAGCACCATGCCGCAGGTGGGGCCCATGACCATATGGGAAAACTCCACAACCCGAATGCCTTTCAACGGCATTGGCGTTGCGGCGGACACGTCCGGCATCGGCTATTCTCCTCAGCTCGCGCGCAACGCGTCGCCACGCCGCCGATCCGGCAGGCGCGCGGCAGGCGCCGCGAAGCCGTTGCGTCGTAATTGATCGAAGCCGACGATGTACCCCGCCAAGGCACTCGCGGCCACGGTGGCCGGGCTGCCCAGCCACATCTGCCCGGGTCCCGAACGGCCCGGGAAATTTCGGTTCTGCGCGCTGATGACCACCTCGTCGGGCGCACGCGATACGCCCGGCCCAGCGTTCACACACGCCCCGCACCCCGGCGCGAGCACCTTGACGCCGGCCGCCGCGAACACGTCCGCGTAGCCCTGCGCCTCGCACCACGCACGGACATCTTCGCTACCGTACTGCAGGTAGAAGCGCACGCCATCGGCGACCTTGTGCCCTTGCGACAGGCCCCATGCGAGCACTTCGTGGCATGCGCGCAGGTCCTCGCGCTTGCTGCCCGTACACGATCCCCCGTACGCGATATCGATCGGCACCTCCGCCGACAACTGGGTGAGCGCCACGCCGTTGCCCGGATCACCGGGACTCGCCACCATCGCGCCGAGTCGGGCGCAATCGATCTCGATGACGTGGGCGTAAGCGGCCTGCGCATCGCTTGTCATCCACGGCGCCAACGCCGCGTCGACGCCGCGCCGTTCACGCAGGTATCTCACGGTCTCGGCATCGGGCACGATGAGCCCGGTCAGTCCACCGATTTCCGCCACCATGTTGGTCAGCGTCGCCCGCTCGTCGGTCGACAGGTGGGCCACCGCCTCGCCGGAAAATTCGATGATCTGACCGATGGCACGGCCGTCGCGGATGTACGGGAGATGCAGCAGGTGCAGCGCGAGATCCTTCGCCCCCACGCCCGCCGGCAAGCGCGAGCGCAGATGCACGAGACAGGTGCCCGGCACCGCCAGTCGCGCGTCGCCCGTCAACCAGGCGTTCGCCATCTCCGTGGCGCCCACGCCGAACGCAAACGCACCGACCGCGCCGCAATGCGGCGTATGCGAATCGGTGCCAACGATGACCTGCCCCGGCAGCGCGTAGCGCTCGAGCATCAAGGCATGGCAGATGCCTTCCGAGCCACCGCCCGCCGCGCGTCCATGCAGACGCAGATCGTGCTGCGCGCAGAACTCGCGCTGGGCCGAACCCAGACGCAGCGCCGCATCCACCAGCGGCGGCGGCCCGCCACTGCCGACGGACACCGTATCGAGATGGGTCAGGTGATCCTCAAAGCACAGCATCGACGCCGGGTCGTGCAGCGCCGGCACCGCGTCGCCGAAGGCGTGACGCAGGAAGCTCACGGCCATCGGCGTCACGTATTCGTGGGAAAAACGCCAGTCGGCGGGGACGAACACGGCGTCGCCTGCGCGCACACGAGGCACGCCGAGCGCCCTGGCAATGATCTTCTCGCCGTAGGTCATCGGTCCCGGCGCATGGGCGGGCCGCGGCGCCACGACGTCTCCCGCCAGCCGGCGCCGCGTGTAACCGAACAATCCCCCGCTGCGCACGATCTCCTCGCCCAATGGATCGCAGTCTTCGAGAAAGGCGTCGATGGCGACCGTCTCCCCCGCTTGCAGCCGCTCCGCGAGCGCCAAGTCGGTCGACATCAACAGCCCGAGGTTCTGGCAGTTCTGCGCATAAATGCGCTCGAAACTCTCGGCGATTACGATCCGGATGCCCGCGCACCATTCGGCGAACGGACTCGCCTCGCGCGACGACCCCTTGCCACGGCGCATTCCGGCGACCGACAACGCGAAGCCGCCTTCGCGCACCGCCTTCTGCCTAACGGGAAACACGCCGGCCGGATTCGTTGCGTCCGCACTGCATCGCAATCCGACATAGACGTAGTCGCCGAGCGTCTCATCGAACGCCAGACACGCCCATGCGGGCGTCATCTCGTCGGTGGAAATCTGGTCGCGCAACGGCCCGGCTTCGGTGCGCGTCAACGATTCGCCCGCCAGTTGCCGGGCCATGACATCGGCCCGGTCGCTCAACCACAGCACACGTCCGTGGAGTTGCACAGTGGCTTGCATGAGATCGCTCCTCGAATGTTCCCCAAGGGGTTCACCCGTTTTGATCGCACGTTCCGTACCGAGTCCGCGGGCGGCCGCGGGACGAAACGTGAGGTCACGACATCCAGGCGCGCGTTCGTCTGGACACCCTCAGGGATACTGTCGATTGGCCTGTGTCGCAAAAACGTTGGTCCACGTATCGCCGAGCCGGATCTGCGACGGCTTGACCTCGGGCGTGAACGACGCGAGCGCCTTGAGCGCCGTGGCCGGACCGCCGGCGGGCATCATGCCGTCTGGCGAGAACGCCTCGCGGCAGTTGGCGAACGCTTCCAGGTAAAGTGCCTTGTTGCCCAGCAGATAGGACTCCGGCACGGTCTTGATCAATTCTGCAGCGGTGGCGTGCTGAAGCCATTTGTCTGCCCGCACGATGGCGTTCGCGACGGCCTGCACGGTGCGCGGATTCTTCTCGATGAAGCTCTGCGGCGCGTACATCACGGCCGCCGGCATCGGCCCGCCAAACATGGCGCGGGTGCCCGCCTGCGTACGCGTGTCGACGAGTACCTTGATGTCGCCCGACGACTGCAGCAGCGTCATCATCGGATCGACGTTGGAGACGGCGTCGACCTGCCCGCCACGTGCGGCGGCGACGACCGTCGCATTGCTGCCGACGCCCACGATGGACACGTCGCTCGGTTTGAGCCCGGCTTTCGCGAGCGCCACGTTGACCAGCATATGCGTGCTCGACCCCGGCGCGCTCACGCCGATGCGCATTCCCTTCAGGTCCTTGACCGATTTCACCTCCGCGGCCTTGGCCTTGACCACGCCGAGCACCAGTTGGGGGGCCGCGCCGAGCACCACGAACGCTTGATAGGTCAATCCCTTGGTCTGCATGAGCAAGGTATGCTCGAAAGCCCCGGCGCCCACGTCGGCGCTACCGCCGACGACCGCCTGCAAGGCTTTGGAGCCGCCGGCGAAGTCGTCGATGGTGACGTCGAGCCCTTCGTCCTTGAAGTACCCGAGTTGTTCAGCGATGGTCAACGGCAGATAGTACAGGCCGGGCTTGCCGCCCACGGCGATCGTGAGCTTCGGCTTTTCGAGCGCCTGTGCGGGCGCGGCGCAGGCCCCAGTGCTCAGCCCCAATGCTGCGAGGCCTGACGCCACCAGCGAGAAGACGAGAGCCCAACGTCCTACGGCAACGCGCACGCGGCGCGCTTCGGTATATGTCATCGCGTGTCTCCTCCCGCCCTATGCGGGAAATCGGCGCGCTCCGGCTCGTCGGCCGGAATCGCTATCGGCTCTGAGAGCATCCGCTGCCCCCGAAGCGCCGACAAGTTGTGTTTCGGCATGCCAGACATCGCCGTTCGCGACGCTTGCCGCCCTGGGGCGAACCTTTGGCGTTCCTATGCTTTACGCAATGTTGCGAGCGCACAGGTGATCGACGAGCATGCGCGAGGCGACGGGCAAGGCGTCGTAGCGTCGCACGCACACGATCAGCCGGCGCAGCGCCCACGGATCGGTCAGCGGCACGATGCGCAGCGCCTCCCCGTCAGTCGCTTGCGAGTAACTGCCGACGGCCTCGCGCGGCACCACGGCCAGCCCGAGGTTGGCGCGCACCATGCGGCACACCGCCTCGAACGTCGACACATGGATGCGGAATTTGACCGTCTTGCCCTGCTCGGCCGCCACGCGCCGCAGCACGGTGTACATGGCGCTGTCCGGATGCACGCCGATGTGGTCGAAATCGAGCGTGTCGACGAAGGCGACCTGTTCGCGGCCGGCCAGCGCGTGGTCGCGGTGCAGTACGGTCACGATCTGGTCGTTGCGATAGGGGAAGACCTCGACATCGCGGGTATCCACGGCGTCCCAGCAAATGCCGATGTCGGTGGCCCCGTCCGCCACCCCGCGCACGACCTGTGCGCTGGTGTGATCTTCCAGGTCGACCTTCACGCCGTCGTGGCGACGCAGGAACGCGCCGAGCTCATCGGGAAGGGTTTCGACGATCGAGGAAACGTTGGCGAAGATGCGAATATGGCCGCGCACACCGCTGGTGTACTCGGACAGATCGCCCTGCATCTTCTCGAGGCTGCGCAACACATTGCGCGCGTGGTGCAGGAGGGCCTCGCCTGCCGGGGTCGCCCGCACACCCCACTTATGACGTTGGAGCAAAGCCGAACCGACCAGGGACTCCAGGTCGTTGATCCGTTTGCTGACGGCAGAGGGCGCGATGAATTCGCGCTCGGCCGCCCGTGCAATGCTGCTTTCTTCGCAAACGGCGACGAACAGTCGCAACGAGACTAGATCGATCCGCCATAGCGTCATGCCTGGTCTCCCAAAGGCACTGCATTGACAGCGATTTTGCGGCGCATGTGGCGAAAACGCCACTGTCGACCGCCCCCGACGACACAGCAAAGCACCCGCGAAGCGCCAACGTGCGACAGGCCCCCTGCTGAACGACGGCAAACGACTACGACATTCGGGGAAGCGGCGAGTCGACTCAGGGGGAAGCGACTCGTCAAGCGCGGGAGGCGGCGAACCCGACGTCAAGCCCCGGGAATACACGTTCCCATCGGACGTCGCGCATCCGTCTCGAAGTGTCGGTGCCGGTCCCTCCCGGGACACCCGCTAGCGCATCGCTCCCGCCAGCAGCACGGCGCTCCAGCCGCCGTCTGCCGTGTTCAGCGGTGCCTCAGGTGGCGGTACCGACGCCAAGGCCATGAACAGCCAACATTTGCAAATGACGATCGCAATCATTTTGTTGACGCTCGATCATCCCGGCATCGTTGCCGGGCCTGCTTTGACTATAGTGCGGCGCTATCGGCGCGGCAACCAGGAAACGTTTCAAACGGGAATTCGATCGGGGTTCCCGCCACAAGTCGCGCGCGGCCTCGATGCCGCCACCCCATCCATTCAGGCGCGCTTCGCGATGGCGCGCGCCAGCACCAGCACCGGCAACAGGCCCACCAGCACAAGCGTCAATGCCGGCACGGCCGCCTCGGCGAGGCGTTCGTCGGCGGCCAGATGACTGGCAACGACCGCCAGCGTGTCCATGTTGAACGGCCGCAGCGCGAGCGTGGCGGGGAGCTCCTTCATCACGTCGACGAACACCAGCAGCGCGGCCGTCAACACGCTGCCGCGCAGCAGCGGCAGATGCACCCGGCGTAGCATCGCCCAGCCGCCCACGCCGAGGCTGCGGGCGCTGGCATCAAGATTTGGCGGGATGCGGGCGAAGCCGGCGTCCACGCTCTGCAGCGCCGCCGGCAGGAATCGCACGAGATAGGCATAGATCAACACGCCGCTAGTGCCTGCAAGCACCAGTCCGTCGGCGCCGAACACATGCCCCAGCCACGTGTCGAGTCGGAGCACCGGCGTGAGAATGCCCAGCGCGATGACCGCGCCCGGGATGGCGTAACCCACGCCCACGAGCCGGATGGCGATACGCGTAACGCGTCCCGGGGCCAGTCGCTGTGCGTACCCGAGCACCACGGCGAAGACGCTGGCAACGAGCGCCGCCAGCGCCGCGAGGCGCACCGTATTGAAGACCCACTCGCCGTACCGATGCCAAGGCACCTGATCGAGCTCGGCGACCGCCAGCCGCAGCATGATGAGCACGGGCAGCACGAAGCCGATGATGAGCGGCAGTGCGCACGCGAGGGTTGCCAGGGCGGCGCGCGCCCCTGACAAGCGCGCACGCCGCGACGTCGACGGCGCCCGCCCCGGCGCCCCATAGAACCGAAGGCGCGTCCGGCTGCGCGCTTCCGCGATCAGCAGGACGAGGACGGCGAACAGCAGACAGGCGGAGAGTTGCGCGGCCGCCACCCGATCGCCCATCGACAACCACGCGCGATAGATGCCGGTCGTGAGCGTCGGCACGCCGAAGTAGGCCACCGCGCCGTAATCGGCGAGTGTCTCCATCAGCACCAGCGCCAGCCCCGCGACCAAGGCCGGTCGCGCCAGCGGTAACGCCACGCGCCAAAACCCCTGCGCAGGCGTACACCCCAACGTGCGTGCGGCTTCGAGGTACCGTTGGCTGTGTTCCAGAAAGGCCGCTCGCGCCAGCAGATAGACATAGGGATAGAAGGCGCCCGCGAAGACCCAGGCAGCGCCGTACCAGCTGCGAACTTCAGGGAAGCCGGCGAGACGTTCGACCGCGAGCAGCGTGCGCAACGCGCTCTGCACCGGCCCGGCGAACTGCAGGAAATCGGTATAGGCGTAAGCGGTAACGTAAGCGGGCATCGCCAGCGGCAGAATCAGTGCCCACTCCAGCACACGGCGCCCGGGAAAGGCGCAGTGCACGACCAGCCATGCGCTGGCCACGCCCATCACCAGCACGCCGGCGCTCACGGCCACCGAGATACGAAGCGAGTTGAGCAGGTACTCGGGCAGCACCGTATCGAGCATATGCGCCAGCACGGCATGCGTATCCGCGTCGCCCGCGCCAAGCGCCGCCACGATGCCGAACATCGGCACGAGCACAACCAGTGCGGGAACCGATGCGACCAGCCGCCACGCCCAGGCGCCGGAAAGACGGCCAGCGCGCCTGCGGCGGGCGACGGGAGGCGAACGCTCGGCCAAAACGGGATCGATGACGGCAGAATCGGCGGCGGCGCGGGACGGGGGCGTCGATGACATCGGCAAATGGTAACGGGTAGCGGAAATGGGGCGGACGAGCGAGCGGCGGGAAAACCCCCGGGCGACGGCGCACAGCCGTTGCCCGTCGCGTGACTTCGGGGAACCGGTAGGCACTTGCCGGTCTAAAGCGTTGTAAATTATACGCATTCGCGATTGCGACTCTGACGCGCACGGCCGCAGAAAGTGCCCGGCCTCCCGCGAAAATGCCACCTTGCGGGCATTCGTGTCGATTCGCGTCGGCTCGTTTCCATGACTACGCTTCGTTGACGTGCTTGCGTCGACTCACACTTATCCACGCCGATGCCCCTGCCCTACCTGCTGCTCGACCATCTCTGTGTAAATTACGAGACTGCCGGCCACGTCCACACCGCGGTATGCGACTTGTCGCTGTCGCTGGCGCGTGGCGAGATCGGCTGTCTGCTCGGCCCGTCCGGCTGCGGCAAGACGACGGTGCTGCGCGCCGTGTGCGGGTTCGAGCCGTTGGCGGGCGGGCGCATCGTGCTCGATGGTCACGAAGTCGCCAACGCGCAGTTCAGCGAGCCGCCGGAGCGTCGCCACGTCGGTGTTGTGTTCCAGGACTACGCGCTGTTCCCCCATCTGGACGTTGCGCGCAACATCGGCTTCGGCATCGGGCGCATGGCGCGGGGCGAGCGTCAGGCGCGGGTGGAGGGGCTCGCCGAGCGCGTGGGGCTGGCGGGGGCGTTGAAGAAGTACCCTCACGAACTCTCTGGCGGACAGCAGCAACGCGTAGCGCTCGCGCGCGCCCTGGCCCCCGCCCCGGCACTGCTGTTGCTCGACGAACCGTTCTCGAACCTCGATCTCGATTTGCGCGAGCGTCTGGCGGTCGAGGTGCGGGAGATCATCCAGGCGAGCGGCGCGACGGCGATCCTTGTCACCCACGACCAGCATGAAGCGTTCGCAATGGCCGATCGCATCGGGGTCATGCATGCGGGGGCCATCGCTCAGTGGTCGCCCGCGCACGAGTTGTGGCGCATGCCCGCCAATCGCGTGGTGGCGGATTTCATCGGACGCGGCGCGTTGATACCCGGCACCTTCCGGGGCAATGCCAACGGTGGCGGCATCTCGCTCGAACTTGGGGAACTGGCCGTCTCGCCCATGCTGGCCGACAAGCTGCTGCGCAGCGCCGCCAGGGACACGTATCCCGTGAGCGTCGACGTTTTGCTGCGCGCAGATGACATTGCCCACGACCCGGCGAGCCCATTCGAAGCGACGCTGGTACGGCGTGCGTTTCGCGGGGCCGATCAGCTTTACACGCTTCGTCTGGCGTCGGGTCGCGAAGTGATCGCTCGCGTGGATAGTGAACTGGCCCACGAGGCGGGCGAGCGCGTGGGCGTACGCCTGACGGTCGAGCATCCGGTGGTTTTCGCGGCGAGTGTCGCCGACGTCTGACCCTCGCGCAGCACGGCGTTCCCCGGAGGCTGGTAAAATCCGGCAAAACGGATGGGCCTATGAAACAGTACCTAGACTTCATGCGCCATGTACTTGAACATGGCACAGACAAGACCGACCGAACCGGCACGGGCACGCGCTCGGTGTTCGGCTACCAGATGCGCTTCGACCTGCAGGAAGGTTTCCCGCTCGTCACCACCAAGAAAGTGCACATCAAGTCCATCGTGCACGAACTCCTGTGGTTCCTGCAGGGCAGCACCAACGTGCGCTATCTGCAGGAAAACGGCGTGTCCATCTGGAACGAATGGGCCGATGCCGAGGGTGAGCTCGGCCCTGTCTACGGCGCACAGTGGCGCTCGTGGCCGACGCCCGATGGCGGCCATATCGACCAGATCACACAGCTCGTCGAGCAAATCCGCACGACGCCCGACTCGCGCCGTCTGATCGTGTCCGCCTGGAATGTCGGAGAGATTCCGCGCATGGCGCTGCCGCCGTGTCATGCGTTCTTCCAGTTCTATGTGGCCGACGGCAAGTTATCGTGCCAGCTCTACCAGCGCAGCGCGGATATTTTCCTGGGTGTGCCGTTCAACATCGCGAGCTACGCGATGCTCACGCACATGATGGCGCAGCAGACCGGGCTCGAGGTGGGGGATTTCGTCTGGACGGGCGGCGACTGCCATCTGTACAACAACCATCTCGAGCAGGTTCGCACGCAGCTTGCGCGCGAGCCGTTGGCGCTGCCGACGCTCGAGATCTCGCGCAAGCCCGATTCGATCTTCGATTACCGTTTCGAAGACTTCCATATCACGGGATACGAAGCGCATCCGCATATCAAGGCGCCGGTGGCCGTATGACGATACTGACGCTGGTGGTCGCACGCGCCGAGAATGGCGTGATCGGGCGGGACAATCAATTGCCGTGGCGTCTGCCGGAAGATCTTGCTCATTTCAAGCGCGCGACGCTGGGCAAGCCAATCGTGATGGGACGCAAGACGTTCGATTCGATCGGTCGTCCGTTGCCGGGTCGGCGCAATATTGTGGTGTCACGCAATCCCGATTTGAAGATCGATGGCTGCGACGTGGCCGGGTCGCTCGTCGACGCGATGCGGCTGTGCGTGGGTGTCGAGGAAATCTGCCTGATTGGCGGGGCGCAGTTGTACGCGGAGGCGCTGGCAAGCGCGGACAAGGTGATCGTCACGGAGATCGCCAAGGCGTTCGAAGGCGACGCGCATTTCCCGGATCTGCCTGCCGCCCAATGGCGCGAAGCCACACGCGAGACCCATCACTCGCCCGCGCCCAATGACTTCGACTACGCGTTTGTGACTTACGAACGGATTTGATGTGATGGGGCGCGTGCGGACGTCGTCCTTGAACTTTGCCTCCGACTCACGCGCTCAGGTTTTCGCGCGGCGCCTGCGCGAGCGCGCCGGGTCGCTCGCCGCCATTTATCGGCGCGCCCTCCGAGACATGTACACGGTCACGACCAAGGCGCTTGGCAGCGTATAACGCGTCGTCCGCCAATGCGATCAGCCCCTCCGGCGTATCGCTCGCGACGCCCTGCTGCGGCACATGCGTTGCGCAGCCGACGCTGACCGTCACGTAACCCTGTCCGCCAGGCCCCGGTTTCGCCAGCGCCCGAACGCATTCCGTCACGCGCGACGCGACGAACCAGGCGCCGTTCGCGTCGGTCTCCGGCAGGACGACCACGAATTCCTCGCCGCCGTATCGCGCCACGAGATCCGTCGGTCGATGCGTCGCGCGCATGATGGCGAGCGCCACATGTGCCAGGCATTCGTCGCCAAGCGGATGCCCATAGGCGTCGTTGTAGCGCTTGAAGTGATCGACGTCGACCATCAGCAACGATAACGGATGGCCCGAGCGGCGGACCTGATCGAAGTCGCTCGGGAACCGATCGTTGAAGTAGCGGCGGTTGAAGATGCCGGTGAGCGCATCGCGGTTGGAGTATTCGATCAGACGCAGATGCGCGCGCGACAGCTCGCGGTATAGCCGCGTGATTTCCCACACCAGCACGCAGACAAGCAACCCCGGCGCCGACATGCTGAACAGCCGCGCCAGGTACCACCCCAGCGTGAATCGTACGGTGCTTATCAGACTAAGCACCGTATCCGTCACACACGCAAGAATGGCAAGCGCCACCCACACGTCGAGCACCGTGCGCAGACGACCGATCGCCAGCACCGCGCTCAGCGCCACGAGGTTCAATAAGAGCAGTACGATGCCGGTCCCGCCGACGGACAATTCACCCGGCACGCTCGCCGGTGACAACGCGGGCGGCAGCGGCACGGCCAACACCGTCAGGCAAAGCAGCACCCCCACGCCAATTGGCAGACCAATGAACAGCCACATCGCACGATCGGCAGGCGGCAACTGCGTCACGGACTGCGGGGTGAAGCGGCGTCGCTCCATCATGGCGATGAGCACGAGGGTGGGGAACCCCGCATGCCAGATGACCCAGATCCAGCCGGATGTCGTCGGGAGCGCCCCGAGCAGCCCGTGCGGCGCGAAAAGGCCGGGGAACGTCAGCAGTTGCATCGCGACGGTCAATGCCGTAAAGGCATAAGCACCGGACAGCAGCCCGAACACCGGCAGCCGACTCACCCGAAACTGTGCCGCCAACAGGAACGACGCGATCGTCGCCGTCGTGAAGACCGTCAGGCCGCACATGGGCAGGAAAGCCGCAACCGCCGGGAGTGCAGCGCTCGCCTGCGGCGCCGCCAGTATCAGGGCAGCGAGAATGACAATCGCCAGACAGCCTGCAAAAGCCCGCTGACCAGGCGTTGCACGCTCCATCAGAAAGGCGTCCATACGATACCCTTTGATTTTCGGTGTCCGATGCCGGCCCAACGACTCATGGCGTTGAGCACACATCTCCCCCGCCCACGACCGGTTAGCCGCAGCATGCACCAATTCCGCATGTCTGCCAACGGGTGTGCTCAACCGTCCGTCTTACACCGCACTCCAGCCGGATCGGGGCGGCACCCACGCCCCCCCCCCGCTCCACGGCCGAACCTCAACCGCCCAGATACGCTTCGAGCACACGGGGATTGCCCAGCAGATTGCGCCCCGTGTCTTCGAGCACCACCTTGCCGGTCTCGAGCACGTAGCCGTGTTGCGCAATCTTCAGCGCCTGGCGCACGTTCTGCTCGACCAGGAAGATGGTCAGCCCCTCAGCGTTGATTTCCTTGAGGGTGCTGAAGATGCCCTGCACGATGATCGGCGCGAGACCCATCGACGGTTCATCGAGCAGCAACAGACGCGGCCGCGCCATCAACGCACGACCAATCGCCAACATCTGCTGTTCGCCCCCCGACAAGTTACCGGCCATCTGCTCGATACGCTCGGCAAGCCGTGGGAAACGCCCCAGCACCTTGTCCAGATCCGCCTTCACGTTCTGCTTGTCGCGACGCGTGTAAGCGCCAAGCTCCAGGTTCTCGCGCACGGACATCGTCGTGAGCGTGGCACGCCCCTCGGCCACCTGCACCAGCCCGCGCTGCACGATCTTGTTCGGTGCCAGACCGCCGACATCCTCGCCTTCGAAGAGAATCGTGCCCGCCTGCTTCTTGATGAGCCCCGACAAGGCGAGCAGCGTCGTGGACTTACCCGCGCCATTGGCGCCAACGAGCGAGGTGATCTCATGCTCGCGCAACGAAAAATCGACGCCCTTCACGGCCTCGATATGCCCATAGGCCACCTTCAGGCCCTTCACTTCGAGCAGCGCGCTCATGCCTTGTCCTCCGCGCCGGCCGCGAGGGCAGCCGCATCGTCGTCATCGTCATCGCGGCCGAGATAGGCCTCGATGACCTGCGGGTTGTGCTTGATCTCGTCCGGACTGCCTTCGGCGATGATGCGTCCGAAGTTCAGCACGGCGATGCGCTCGCACAAGCCCATCACAAAACGCATGTCGTGCTCGATCATGAAGATCGTGTAACCGCGCGCCTTGATGTTCTCGATCTCGCTCATGAGATCGACCTTCTCGCCCGTGTTCATGCCGGCCACCGGCTCGTCGAGCAGCAACAGCTTGGGCTCGGTCGCCAGGGCCCGGGCCAGTTCGAGCTTGCGCTGATCGCCATAAGACAGGTTGTCGGCGATGTCATGCGCCTTGTGATCGAGCTTGACCCAAGAGAGCAACTCATGCGCGCGTTCGCGCGAGCGCTTCTCCATCTCTCGATACCCTGGCAGCGAGAACAGCAGGCCCGCCGGGCCATACGAGAGATGCCGGTGCATGCCGACCACCACGTTCTCGATCAGCGTCATCTCCTTGAACACACGAATGTTCTGGAACGTGCGGGCAATGCCGCGCTGCGTAATCTTGTGCGGCTTCTGCCCCACGAGACTCTCGCCGTCGAACGTAATGCTGCCGCCCGTGGGCTGCAACAGTCCGGTGATCAGATTGAAGACGGTCGTCTTACCCGCCCCGTTCGGGCCGATCAGGCCGAAGATCGTGCCTTGCGGCACCTCGATGTTCACGTCCTGGAGAACGTGCAGGCCACCGAATCGTTTGGAAATATTGGAAAGCTTGAGCATGTCGTATCCCTCGTCCGCTTACGTGGAAGAGGCCGAGCGCGTCTTGCCGGCACGGAACCAACGGCGAAAACGCACCGGATCCCAAATGCCCTTGGGCAGGAACAGCACGATCAGCACCAGAATCAGGCCGTTGACCACCAGACGGAAGGCGTCGAACGCGCGCAGCAATTCGGGCAGCAGCGTAAGAATCGTGCTGCCGAGCACCGGCCCCACGAGCCCGTTGATACCACCAAGAATCGCCATGGTGAGAATCTCCACGCCACGGTCGAAGCCGAATTCGTTCGGTCCGATGAAGAACGTCAGATGCGCATTGAGTGCCCCGGCCAGCCCGGCGAGCACCGCCCCCAGCACGAACGCCAGCATCTTGTAGCCCGTGACGTTGATGCCCATGAGGCCCGCCGCCGTCTCGTCTTCCTTGATGGCTTCGAAGGCACGGCCCACTTTGGAGCGGCGCAGGCGCCACAACACGGCGAGCGAGATCACCACGGCCCCCGCCACGTGCCACCACTGCGTGAGTTGAGGAATGCCGTTCAGGCCCAGCGCACCGCCGGTCAGACCCTCGGCGTTGAGCGTCAGCACACGCACAACTTCGCCGAAGCCCAGCGTCGCCATCGCGAGATACACGCCCGACAGACGCAGCGTCGGCTTGCCGATGATGAACGCGATGAGCGCCGGCGCTGCCATGCCACCTGCCAACGACACCGCAAACGGCGTGTCGTAGTTCATCGTGAGCAACGCCGCCGTGTACGCACCGATGCCCATGAACGCGGCATTGGCCATGGCCAGCATGCCGCACGAGAGCGTGAGGTAAATCGACAGGGCCAGCAGCGCATTGGTGCCGAATGTCAGCACCAGATTGCTATAAACCGCCCAGAAATTGTTAAACCAGTCCATTGCGCCCCCGTGATTACGCTTTGCGTTCGAGCACTTTGCCGAACAATCCCTGCGGACGCACCAGCAGGATCAGGAACAACAGGCCGAATGCCACGGCGTCGCGCATGTTCGAGCCGATATACGCGACCGACAACACTTCCGCGAAGCCGAGGAAGAGGCCGCCGATCATCGCGCCGCGAATGTCGCCCATGCCGCCGAGAATGATGACCGCGATCCCCTTGTGCAGCATCGGCTGCCCCATCAGTGGGAAGACGGCGTTGGAGTAAAGCCCGATCAGCACCCCCGCCATGCCGCCCAGCCCCGCCGCGGCAAACGACGTGGCCAGGAACAGGCCCTCGACGTTGATCCCGAGCAGGTAGGCTGCCTTCGGCGACTCGGCAATGGCGCGCAGCGCGCGCCCGAGTTGCGTCTTCTTGATCGTGGCAATGAGCACGGCCATGAGCGCAAA
Organism: Pandoraea sp. XJJ-1; assembly: GCF_026802345.1. NCBI lineage: Bacteria > Pseudomonadati > Pseudomonadota > Betaproteobacteria > Burkholderiales > Burkholderiaceae > Pandoraea > Pandoraea sp. XJJ-1. The sequence continues at coordinate 1,737,790 of NZ_CP113827.1, read as the reverse complement.
CGAGATGAAGATGATCGCGAGTTCCAGTACCGTCATGTGCACGCCGGCCACCGTCAGGGTGTCCTGCGGCACGAGTTCGTACGGGAATCGCAGGTTCTCCGCGCCGAAAATACCTTGCACACCGTTGTTGAGCAGAATGCCCACGCCAATGGTGGCAATCATCGGAATCAGGTGAGGCGCACCGCGTTTGCGCAGCGGTTTGAGCACCAGCACGTCGATGAGCAGGCCGACCAGGCCAGCCACCACGACCGCCGTGACGATAGCCGCCCACAGCGGCAGATGAAGACGCACGACGGCTTGCAGCGCCGCATAGGCGCCGACCATGAAGACCGCGCCGTGCGAGAGATTGATAACGCCGAGGATGCCGAACACGAGGGTGAACCCGAGCGCGAACAAGGCGTACACGCACCCTAGGGAGAGTGCGTTGACGAGTTGCTGTTCCAGCATGGTGTCTATTCCAGCCTGAGGGACGGGGACACGCGCCGCACGGGGGTACGGCGTGCGCCAGAAACGCCGATGGGCGTAGCGCCTTTCAGCTCTACGCCCATGCGGACTTCTTCAAGTACTGCCGGGCTGCTTACTTCTCGATGACGTACTTGGTACCCTTCGTCACGCTGACGATAGGCGCCTGTTGTGCATCGTAGCCGGCCGGCTTGCCGTTCTTGCCCATGGCCTGACGGAACGCAAACTTGCCCGTAGCGCCGTCGTGTGTGACCTTCGGCAGCGCGTCGCGCAGCGCCTTGCGGTCGGCATCCAGGTTGCCCGAGATCTTCACGCTCTTGATTGCGCCCGCCGCGATATACATCGCGTCATAGGCTTGCGCCGCGAACTGGTCCGGGGCCACGTTGTACTTCGCCTTGTAGGCGCTGATGAACTTCGTGTTGGCCGGCGTGCTGTTCTCGATCGACCACGGGCTTCCCACCCACAGGCCATCCGAGCTGCCCTTGGCCAGATCGAACACCTTGACCGAGTTCATGCCGTTACCGCCGATGAACGGCACGTTGATGCCCAACTGACGGGCCTGCACCATGATCGGCGCGCCTTCGGCGATCAGTGCCGACAGCACGATGGCGTCCGGGTTGCTCGCCTTGATCTTCGTGAGCTGTGCCTTGAAGTCCACGTCACCCTTGGCAAACGTCTCGGTCGTCGTGACCGGGATCTTCAGATCGGCCAGCGCCTTCTTGAAGTTGTCGTAGCCGCTCTTGGTGAACACGTCGTCGTTGCCATACAGCACCGCGACTTTCTTGATGCCCGTGTGCTTGGTCGCGACCTTGATGGTCTCGGGCAGCACGTCGGCTTCCGTCACGGAGTTGCGGAAGATGTAGTCGCCGATGGACGTAATGCCGTCAGCCGTATTCGACGTGCCGAACGCCACGGTCTTGGCCGCTTGCGCGATCGGATCGGCCGCCTGCGCCGAGTTCGACAACGTCGGGCCGAAAACCATCAGCACCTTGTCCTGGAAGATCAGCTTCTTGAAGACGTTGATCGCCTCTTCTTTCTTGCCCTGCTCGTCTTCGACCTGCAGTACGAGCTTGTTGCCGTTGATGCCGCCGGCGGCGTTGATTTCGTCCGCCGCGAGCTGGAAACCGTTCTTGATGGCGGCGCCATATTGCGCCGCACCGCCCGACAGTGCCTCGGCCACGCCGATCTTCAGATCGGCTGCGTGGGCCGCAGCCACCATCCCAGTAGCGACAAGCGCGCTCAGCAACTTGGTCATGGTGCTTTTCATGAGTCTTCTTCCTCCGATTCCTGGTCTCTAGTTATGAGAAGGCGCGCCTTATGAGCGCGCCCATTACCCTAACCACCGCGTCTGTTCTTAAGCCACGGCTTAAGAAAACCCCTAAGCATAACGCAAACTACCTTTACCGGACACGGCAAATGGGGTTTTGCCCCGTTGCGGCGCACAAATGCAACGCGTTTATGGCGCCGCAACGGCGATTCGCAGCATCAATGACCGGCGATGGTCATTTGTTCAATCAGGATTGACCCGACCTCCTTGGTACCGCGCACCAGGGCATCGGCCCCAATCGCGACGATCTGGCGGAACATGTCGTTCAGGTTGCCGGCCAGCGTGATCTCCTCGACCGGATACTGAATTTCGCCGTTCTCCACCCAGAAGCCCGAGGCGCCGCGCGAATAATCGCCCGTCACATAGTTCACGCCCTGCCCCATCAGTTCGGTCACGAGCAGGCCGGTGCCGAGCTTGCGCAGCATCGCTCGAAAGTCGTCCGTCGGTGCGGTGAGCTTGCTGTACATGCGCAGGTTGTGCGAGCCGCCCGCGTTGCCGGTCGTCTGCATGCCGAGCTTTCGGGCCGAATAGGTCGACAGGAAGTAGCCCTGCACCACGCCATCGCTCACCACGTCACGGGCGCGCGTTCTCACGCCTTCTTCGTCGTACGGGGCGCTGCCCATGGCGCGCGGCACGTGCGGATCCTCGTAAATGCCGACATGATCGGCAAACACCGGCTTGCCGAGGGTGTCAACGAGGAACGTGGCCTTGCGATACAGTGCGCCACCGCTCACACCCTGCACGAACGCCCCCAGCAGACCGGCGGCGAGCGGTGCCTCGAACAGCACGGCGCACTTGCGCGTGGACAGCTTGCGCGCGTGCAGGCGGGCCAGCGCGCGCTCGGCGGCGTAGCGGCCGACCGTTTCGGGCGAGGCCAGGTCTTCGGCGGCGCGCTTGGACGAATACCAATCGTCGCGCTGCATATGGCGGCCAGATCCGGCAATCGGCGAGACCGAAAGATAGTGTCGCGAATACGGATATCCCGACAGGAAGCCGCGAGTCGTCCCCAGCATGAATTGCGAGTGCTGGGCCGACACGCCCGCGCCTTCGGAATTTCGGATGAGCGGACTCACCTCGAATGCCGCCGTCTCGGCGCGACGCGCCAATTCGACCGCGTCGTCGGCCGAAATGCGCCACGGGTGAAACAACGACAGGTCCTGCGGATGCATCTCCAGCAGTTCGGACTCGGCAAGCCCGGCGCAGTCGTCTTCGGCCGTAAAGCGGGCAATGTTATAGGCCGCATCGACCGTGTCGTGCAGCGCCTTGCGCGAGAAGTCGGACGTGCTGGCATTGCCGCGGCGCTGACCGATGAATACCGTCACGCCCACCAGCTTGTCGCGATTGCGCTCAATGGTCTCGACCTTGCCGCGACGCACCGAGACCGACAAGCCGTCGCCCTCGGAGATCTCAGCCGCGGCATCGGTGGCGCCGAGCGAACGGGCGTATTGCAGTACGTCGCTGACAATTTCCTTGAGTTGATCCTGGGTATGCGTGAAATGCTGGGTCGCTTGGGACATCGGCGCGATTCGGTCAGTGGCTGAATAGGAACCGCCATCTTAGCGCGACTTCCCCGCCGCCGTGCGTCGGCACGGCAACTATTTGGACGCCGCGCGCCGCGCTACAATAGCGCTCATGACGCACACTCAACGCTTTAACCAAATCGCCCACGCCGAGCTTCCCGACGAAGGCCCGAGCAAATCCCAACGCAAGCGCGAGTCGCATGCCTTGCAGGATCTTGGCGAAGAACTGGTCAATCTGGCCAAGGACGCGCTCGCCCGCGTGCCGATGCCCGAGAACCTCGAACGCGCCGTCAAGGACTGCCGCAAGATCACCGCACACGAAGGCCGCCGCCGCCAGATGCAGTACGTGGGCAAGCAAATGCGCACGCTGCATGAGTCGGAAGTCGAAGCGATTCGCCGCGCCCTCGACGTCATCAAAGGCGTCTCGAAGGCGGAAACGGCCAAGCTGCATGCGCTCGAGCGCTGGCGCGAGCGCCTGCTGGCCAAGGACGAGGCGCTCACCGAGCTGCTCGCCCAGCACCCGCAGGCCGATGCCCAGCAGCTGCGCACACTGATTCGCAATGCCCGCCGTGAGCAGGCCGCGCAAAAGCCGCCCAAAGCCTTCCGCGAGCTGTTCCAGGCGCTCAAGGATCTGCTGGGCACCGGATCGTCCCACGCCGAAACTTCAGACGACGTCGAGAACGAACTGCCGGAATTCCCAACGCGCGAGGAAGATTGATGGTCGCCCGCTCCCATCCGGACGAACTTCGCGTAGGCCTCGTCTCGATCAGCGATCGAGCGAGTCAGGGTACCTATGACGACCAGGGCATTCCGGCGCTCCAGGCCTGGCTTGGCGCCGCGCTCCGGTCCCCCTGGGTGGCGGAAACTCGCCTGATTCCCGACGATGCCGACGGCATTACCGCTACGCTTATCGATCTGGTCGACACGATGCAGTGCGATCTGGTGCTCACCACCGGCGGCACAGGCCCTGCACGACGCGACGTCACGCCGGAGGCCACATTGCGGGCCGGTACGAAGGAGATGCCCGGCTTCGGAGAGCAGATGCGTCAGATCAGCCTGCGCTTCGTACCGACGGCCATCCTGTCGCGTCAGGTCGCCGTGATCCGCGAGAACCCGGCGCGTGCCGCGCTCATCATCAACCTGCCCGGGCAGCCCAAGTCGATCAAGGAAACGCTCGAAGGGTTGCGCGATATGGACGGAACGTCGATCGTGCCCGGCATTTTTGCCGCCGTGCCGTATTGCATCGACCTGATCGGCGGACCTTACATCGAGACCGACGACGCCGTCTGCAAGGCCTTCCGTCCCAAGAGCGCCATTCGCGCCCCGAAACCCGCCTGATGGACTGACGACAGGACGTTCCGGGCCATTCGGTTCGAAAATCCAAAGCACAACGCCAGCGATATGGCTGGCGTTGTGAAGCGTCTGTGGGGAAGATCAGGCCGAAGTGGGCGCGGCCGCCTCGGGCGCGCCGGGTACGGTCGTCTTCAGGAAATGCTCGCGGTAGTACACCAGTTCGTCGATCGACTCGTGAATGTCGGCCATCGCCGTGTGGGCGGCGCGCTTGGTGAAGCCCTTGTAGACCGTGGGTTCCCAGCGGCGGCACAGTTCCTTGAGCGTGCTGACATCCAGGTTCCGGTAGTGAAAGAACGCCTCGAGCCTGGGCATGTAACGCGCCATGAAACGGCGATCCTGACAGATCGAATTGCCGCACATCGGCGACTTGTTGGGCGGCACGTACTGCGAGAGGAACTCGATCAGTTGCGCTTCGGCAGACGCCTCGTCGACCGCCGATGCCTTCACGCGTTCGATCAGCCCCGAGCGCCCATGTGTCGACTTGTTCCAGTCGTCCATTGCGTCGAGCACGGCGTCCGTTTGATGGATCGCGAACACCGGCCCCTCGATGCGGCGCGTCAGCGCGGAATCCGTGACGACCACCGCCACCTCGATGATTCGGTCGCTGTCGGGCTGCAGGCCGGTCATTTCCATATCGAGCCAGACCAGATTGAACTCGGCGCGCGCAAGCGTCGTCTCGGCATCGGCAGACGTGGGATGTTGGGATGGAATGACAGACATGGTCGGAAGACTCTGGAAAACGCGTCGGTAGGCGACCGGCAAGGGCGTCCCACCGGTCGAAAGAACTTATAATTCTCGCATACTTCGGATTCTCCTTAAGCGCATGCTCACTTACCTCTTCGTGATCTTCCTGCTGGCGATGGTCATGACCAAGCTTTGGCTGGCCGCTCGTCAGATCCGCCATGTGGTCACCCATCGGGCGGCTGTTCCCGAGCGATTTGCCAGTACGATCACACTGACCGACCATCAGCGGGCCGCCGATTACACGGTCGCCCGCACCCGTCTGGGTATGGCCGAGATCTTTGCCCAGGCGGTGCTGCTCGTCGCTTTCACGCTGCTCGGCGGGCTGAACCTGCTGCATATCGGCGTGACCGAGTGGCTCGGCGAGGGCTATCTGGGTCAGATCGCATTGATCGCCGCCGTGCTGTTGATTTCCGGCCTCGTCGATCTGCCCTTTACTTACGTGCGGCAGTTCGTGATCGAACAGCGTTTCGGCTTCAACCGCATGTCGCTCGGGCTGTTCATTGCCGATATGATCAAGGCCACCGCCATCGGCGTCTTGCTCGGACTGCCGCTGCTGTTCGCCGTGCTGTGGCTCATGGAGCGCGCAGGACCGTTGTGGTGGCTGTACACGTGGGTGGTCTGGGTGGGCTTCAATCTGTTTGTGCAGTTCATCTTCCCGCACGTCATCGCGCCGATGTTCAATAAGTTCGAACCGCTCTCGGACGTGTCGCTGGCGCAGCGCATCGAGGGGCTGATGCAGCGCTGCGGCTTCGCGGCGCGCGGTTTGTTCGTGATGGATGGCTCGAAGCGGTCGGCACACGGCAATGCCTATTTCAGCGGCTTCGGCCGCACCAAGCGCATCGTGTTTTTCGATACGCTCATCGAGCGGCTCTCACCCGCCGAAATCGAAGCCGTGCTGGCCCACGAGCTGGGCCACTTCAAGCGTCGCCACATCACGAAGCGCCTGATCGTCGCCTTCGTGCTGTCGCTGGCATTCCTTGCCCTGCTTGGTTGGCTGATCGGCCGCACATGGTTCTACACCGACCTCGGCGTGATGCCGTCGCTGACCGGTAGCAACAACGCGTTGGCGCTGGTGCTGTTCTTCCTCGTGCTTCCGGTGTTCGGCTTTTTCGCCAGCCCGCTCGGCAGCCTGACATCTCGCAAGCACGAGTTCGAAGCCGACGCGTTCGCCGCCAGCCAGACGCAAGCCAGCGATCTGGTCAACGCTCTCGTCAAGCTTTACCAGGACAATGCGTCGACGCTCACGCCCGACCCCGTCTACACCGCGTTTTACTATTCGCATCCGCCCGCCTCCCAGCGCATCGACCGTTTGCTGGGGCACGCATGAAGCGCAGCCTCAAGGGAAAAGCCGCGCCGGCCGAAACAACCGCGCAGGAACGCCGTCACGGCCGAGTCACGGCGGCGCACGGCCGTCACTACGTCGTGGAAGCCGACGATGGCGAAACGGTGCTGTGCTTTCCTCGCGGCAAGAAGAGCGAAATTGCGGTCGGCGACGAAGTCGCCTGGGCGCGCACCGGCGATCAGGGCGTGATTGAAGAGATCCTGCCGCGCCGCAACCTGCTTTACCGCTCAGACCAGTTCAAGAGCAAGCTCTTCGCCGCCAACATCGACCAGTTGGTCATCATGTTGGGCACCGAGCCGTACTTCAGCGAGGATTTGCTGGGCCGAGCACTGGTCGCCTCGGAAGCCAATGCACTGCGACCGCTGATCGTGCTCAACAAGACCGATGTCGCCGAGGCCTTGCCGTCGGCGCGCGCGCGCTTGGCGCCGTATCGCGCCCTGGGCTACGACGTGCTGGAACTTTCCGTGCGGGCGGATCCGGAAGGGGCGAAGGCGCTGCTGCTGCCTCGCCTGGCACATCAAGCGTCGTTGCTGCTCGGGCAGTCGGGCATGGGCAAATCGAGCCTCGTGAACCTGCTCGTCCCCGATGCCGATGCCGCAACGCGCGAGATCTCCACGGTATTGAACTCAGGCAAGCACACGACGACCTTCACGCGAATCTTTCACCTGCCCGAAGGCGGACTGCTCATCGATTCGCCAGGCTTTCAGGAATTCGGTCTGCATCACCTCAAGGAAGGGGCACTGGAGCGCGCCTTCCCCGAGTTCCGTGCACGGCTCACCGGGTGCCGGTTCTACAATTGCCATCACCTGAAAGAACCCGGTTGCGCTATTCTCGCGGCCGTGTCCGACGGAAGCATCTCGCAACAGCGCCATATGCTCTATGCCCAGCTCGTTCACGAGTCGGAGCAACAGATTCCATACTGACGCATCAGTCAGCGGCGAAGCGATCCGCGCGAATCGGCCATAAAAAAACCCGCTTCCGCGGGTTTTTTTATGGGTTCTCGCTTGAACCTCAGCCCAACCACACGGCGAGGGTCAGCAGCAGCAACAGGAGCATCCAAAGCAAAACCGCGCGCCAGACCAGGCCGACGGCCGCCTGAAGCGTGCGCGGCGTGCATTCGCTGCCGACAGGCAGGACTGCGTCGTCGCCTTGATTCAGCGCATCGACGCTCGAGACTTCCGCCAGCGGGCCGGTCAATCGTGCGCCAAGGGCGCCGCTACCCGCTGCCAGCAGAATGCCTTCGTTCTCGTTCGGCCACTGCTTCGCATAGTGGCGCCACGCGTAAATGGCGTCTTCAAAGTTGCCGACAATGGCGAAACCGATGGCCGTCAAACGAGCCGGCACCCAATCGATGACATAGAAAACCTTGCGCGCGAAGGCCCCGAACGCCGGGCTGCGATCGGGCGCGGGCTCCGTCCAGCGACGCGACAGATATTCGGCGAGACGGTACAACACCGCCCCCGCCGGACCGACCGGCATCAGGAACCAGAAAAACACGCCAAAAACGTGGCGATGCGAGGCAATGACCGCGTGCAACAGTGTGTGGCGCACGATCTCGTCCACCGGCATGTCGACCGTGTCGATGCCGATCCACTGGTGCAGGATTTCTCGCGCCTCGTTCACGTTATCGTTGTTCAGCGCAACGTGAATGTCCGTGAAGTAGTGACTGAACTGCCGGAATCCCATCGTCAGGTAGACGATGAGCACGTTCCATGCGAAGCCCAGGAAAATGTTGACCCGCATGAGCAGGTAGTAGATGACGCCGACCGCCAGCACAAACGGCAGCACCACGACCAGCCACGCAAGCACACCATGACGGGGTAGCCCGGCATCGAACGATTGCGACGTATGGGTCGCGTGGGAGCGAATCAGGTTGTAGATCGGGTTTTGCGTGGAGAGGGCACGCATCTGCTCGAGGATCAGCGCGAGGAGTACCGAAAAGAATGTCATGCGTGCGTTCAGATCACCAGACGGAATGGTGTAACGATAGCACAGCTTCTCGCAAATGCCCGCCCCAGGCGCCTGCACGACGCACTCACTTCACACTATAGGCAGACAACTCGCGAAAACGATCGGTCTCTCGCGTCAGGCCCGCAGGAGTTGATAGAAATTACGTAGCATGCCGGCCGTTGCGCCCCAAATGAAGTATTCACCTCCCGCGGGCTTCGGATACGGCATCGCGTAAAACCGGCGTTCGCCCACCTGATAGTGGAAGACGCGGATCTGATGATGTGCAGGGTCCATCAGGAAATCCAGCGGCACCTCGAAAATCTCGTCAACTTCACCGGCATCGGCGATGAGATCGAACGGCGGCTTGACCAGGCCCACGACCGGCGCAACACGAAAGCCGGTTCCGGTGACGTAGTCGGGCAAGCGTCCGATCACTTCCACCGCCCCCGAATCGAGACCTATTTCTTCACGCGACTCACGCAAGGCTGTGGCGATCGGCGACAGATCGTCGGGCTCGCGGCTACCGCCAGGAAAACTCACTTGCCCTGCGTGCGTGCTCAGATGTTGGGTTCGCTGCGTCAGCAGCACAGTCGTGCCATGCGCGCGCATCACCAACGGCACGAGCACGGCCGCCGCACGCGGCGTAAATTGTGCCGGCGGCGCGAGTTCGATCGCGCCAGCCTCCGGCGTCCAGATCGGCGGACTCGCGAGCCGGTCACGCAACGCGGCGGGCGTTAGCCGCTCCGCCGGCACCGCAGGCTCCCCCTCGCCCGTCGAGACGATGGGTAACGCTTCAGGATGCAGGATCAGAGGTGGCGCCACGTAGACCTTTGCTGGGTGGAGAACTTCGCTATTTTAGCGAGGAAGCCCTAAACACGTACACGCAAACAAAATGCCAATGGCACGGCAATTCGTGGCGTTCGATGACGAGGACACGCCGCAACATCGGCGTCGATGAAAGACAGCACAACGAAAAAAGCACCCCGAAGGGTGCTTTTCCATACGGCTTTGGCTGCGCCCGGCCACGAGGTCGCCAGGCATAGCGGCGTCCGACTTACTGGGCGGCAGCGGGCTTGCTCTTGAACGAGAGCTTTTCCTTGATACGTGCCGACTTGCCCGAACGCTCACGCAGGTAGTACAGCTTGGCGCGACGAACGTCACCACGACGCTTGACTTCGATGCTGGCGATCAGCGGCGAGTACGTCTGGAACGTACGCTCAACGCCTTCACCCGACGAAATCTTGCGGACGATGAATGCCGAATTCAGGCCACGGTTACGCTTGGCGATGACGACGCCTTCGTATGCCTGAACGCGCTTGCGCGTACCTTCGACCACGTTCACGTTGACGATCACGGTGTCGCCCGGGGCGAATTCGGGAATCGTCTTGTTCGCGGTCAAACGCGCGATTTCTTCCTGCTCGATCTTGGCGATCAGATTCATTTACCACTCCTTGTGCCATCGTATCGGCGTTATATACCGGCATGCCGGCCCCGACAGAGGATGGGTGCAAACCGAATGCCGTCCCCATGACGACACCCGCTACCTACTTGGCCGACGTATCGACCCGCAGGCTTGCCAGCCATGCCTCATCGGCACGACTGAGCAATCCGTTGGCGCGTGCGCTCTCGATCAGATCGGGGCGTTTGCGCCAGGTATTGGTCAACGCCTCGCGGCGTCGCCATTTTTCAATCTCTGCATGATGCCCGCCCAACAGCACGTCGGGCACGCGCACCCCTTCGTACTCTTCGGGTCGCGTGTAATGCGGACAATCGAGCAGGCCATTGACGAAACTGTCCTGCTCGGCCGACTGCTCGTCGTTCAGTGCCCCCGGCAGCAGCCGGATCAGCGAGTCCATCAGTGCCATGGCGGGCAACTCTCCGCCCGACAGCACGAAATCGCCAACACTGACCTCTTCGTCCACGACGCGATCGATCAAACGCTGATCGATGGCTTCGTAGCGCCCACAGAGCAGAATCAACCCCTGCTCCTGTTCGCGCAGTTCCACGACACGACGATGCGTCAGTGGCTTGCCTTGCGGCGACATCAGCAACACCCGGCCGCGCGGTACGCCGGCTTGCGCCTGCGCAGCCTTTGCGGCCTCGATGGCGTCGTCGAGCGGCTTGGCGAGCATCACCATGCCCGGGCCGCCGCCGTACGGTCGATCATCGATCGTCCTGTAGCTGTTATGCGTGAAATCGCGAGGATTCCAAAACCGCAGACCGTAGCGCGACTGCTTGAGCGCCCGGCTGGTGACGCCCCAGTCGGTCAGTGCCCGAAACATCTCGGGAAAGAGCGTGACGACGTCAAACTGCATCAAACCGGTTCCGTCCAGAGGTGCCCGGACACCACAGCGGCCGGGCGATCAATCGGTATCTCAGTAGTCAAGACCCCAGTCGACCACAATGCGCCCCGCCTCGATATCGACGGATTGCACATATTTGGCGACGAACGGGATCAGACGCTCAGCGGTCTTCGCCGACTTGTCGTCGACGGCAGGCGCCTCGTAAGCGACACGCAACACAGTGTGCACGCCGTTGTCGAGCAACCCGACGACCTTGCCCAGCGATTCGTCCTGCAGATTCGTTACCTGGGCGCCAATGAGGTCCACCCAGTAAAACTCGTCTTCACCGGCGGTCGGAAACGCACTGCGCGGCACCCAGACCTGAAGGCCCTTGAGCGCCTCGGCGGCCGACCGGTTTTCGCTGCCGCGTAATTGCGCGACCACGGTACCGGAATGCCCTCGACTGTGCAGTACATTGGCCTTGGTGTAGGCCGACTCACCGGGACGACGAAAATACCAACAATCGGCGGACAAGAGCCCTTCGCCCTCGCCCGTATGCGGCTGCACCTTGATCCAGCCACGAATTCCGTAGGCGTCGCCAATGTAACCCAGCTCGACGAGATCGTCGGGCACTTCGGTCACCGGGGCGAGCACCTGCTCGGCACGCATGCCGGCGGCGCGGCGCGCCTCAGCACCGATTTTCAGCGGTACCCGCTCACGTGCGGGTCGAGCGGAACGAACCATGCCAATCCAACGTTGTGACGAACACACGGCGATGACCGCCCCAGATCGCTCGGGAGCAGGCACCGCCGTTCAATTCTCATGCCATCGGCAAACCGACGGCAATGCTGATAGCTTGATTAGCCGAAGCGCTTAGGCAGCGGCCTTGGCGCCTTGCTTGATCAGACGAGCCACGGTCGGCGACAGTTGTGCGCCAACGCCTTGCCAGTACGTCAGACGGTCTTGAGCGATACGCAGACCTTCCGTGCCTTCGGCAGCGACCGGGTTGTAGAAGCCAATACGCTCGATGAAGCGACCATCGCGACGGTTACGCGAGTCGGTTGCAACGATGTTGTAAAACGGGCGCTTCTTCGCGCCGCCGCGAGCCAGGCGGATAACGACCATAATAAATCCTTGTGAATCCAGAAGTGTTCGGACAGAAAACGCGACATTATAGCGCAAAACCCTCGTCAAAACAAACACTTCCCCGGACACCGGCGGCGCCCCGCCAAGCCGCGCCCGGATTGGGGGACAAGACCGCCGCGTTGGCTACGGGAGGCACTGGTCTACAATGCACGCATTCTGTGCGTGAAGCGAGTCCAGCATGCAACGATTGACCGGTGGATGGCAACGCCCCGCTCGGCCGCAATGGCCAGTGCGGGTCGCCGTGCGAGTCATCCATCTTGTGAAGCATGTGCGTCGGGTCGGTTTGTTTTTCGGCGCCGCGCTGGCGATGGCCCCATGCCTCGCCACGGCGCGCGACGCCCTTCCCATCGAACGTCTCGTCCTGCCGCCCGGCTTTCACGTCGAAGTCCTCTCCGACCGGGTGCCCGGCGCCCGCGGCATGACGCTTGGCCCGAAAGGCACCTTGTTCGTCGGCAGCCTCGCACAAGGCGTTGTCTATGCCATCACACTCGATCCGTCGCGCGCCTATGCGGCCAGGGTCCAGACCATCGCCTCCGGGCTGAACATGCCCGTCGGCGTGGCATTGCGCAACGGCGCACTCTATATCTCGGCCGTCTCGCGCATCGTCAAGCTCGACAATATCGAAAGCCGGCTCGACAATCCCGGCAAACCGATCGTCGTCTACGACAAGCTTCCTGGCGAAAGTCACCACGGCTGGCGGTACATCGCATTTGGCCCCGATCAGCGCCTGTATGTCGGCGTGGGCGCACCGTGCAATGTCTGCAAGCGCGACGGCGACCGCTTCGCGATGATCGGCAGCATGAAGCCGGACGGCACCGACTGGCAGGTCGTCGCCCGTGGCGTGCGCAACACCGTAGGCTTCGACTGGCAACCCAGGACACGCACGCTCTGGTTCACCGATAACGGTCGCGATCAACTCGGCGACGACGTGCCGGACGACGAGCTGAACCGCCTCACACGCATCGGCGAACACTTCGGATTCCCTTACTGCCATGCCGGCGACATCGCGGATCCCGAATACGGGCGAGAGAAACGCTGTGCGGACTTCACGCCCCCCGCGGCAAAGCTTGGCGCCCATGTGGCCGCGCTCGGCGTGCGCTTTTACACCGGCAAACAGTTCCCCAAGGACTATCGCGGCAGTCTGTTCATCGCAGAGCACGGCTCCTGGAACCGGAGCCGCAAGGTCGGCTACCGGGTCGTACGCGTCGTGCTCGACGCCAAGGGCAACGTCGCCAGGCAGGAAATCTTCGCGCAAGGTTGGCTGGGCGACGACGAGTCGGTCTGGGGCCGCCCTGTCGACCTCCTTACGTTACCAGACGGCTCACTGTTGATCAGTGACGATGAGGCCGGCGCGATCTACCGCATTACTTATCGGAAACCGTGACGCGGCCGCACGACGACGACCGACATCGACTCGGGAATCTCACCGCAATGACGATGCAAGGAACTGCACTGACCGGCATTCGGTCAACCTTTCATGGACTCAGGGCTGCGCACGGCGTCCGCCGCCTCCGTGTGCCGCGACACTTTCGCTGATCGTGCCCTCCCGGCACGCTCGGCAATTCCACCAAGACATGATCATGACCCAACGCCGACTCTCTTTCCTGCCCGCCTCGTTCGCCACCTATATGGCAACGCTCCTCGTGCCGGCGGCCATGTTGGCCGGCTGCGCCGCCCCGTCGGGCGGCGCCGGTCCATCGCAGGCGTCGCCCGGCGCGCCAGCCGCCGCCACCGCCCCCGCCGACATCCTCGGCACCTGGCAACTGATGCGGTGGGAAGGTGTCGACGATTTGCCAAGTCTGCCGGAAAGCCGCGCCATCAACCTGACCTTTAACGACAAAGGAGCGTTCTCTGGCTCCGGCGGATGTAACCGGATCTTCGGCCAGTACTCGGTGGGGCCGGCCAAGGGCCAGGTCAGCCTTCAGGCGCCGGCCGCCACACGCATGGCTTGCCCGGACTCGATGGCCTTCGAAGCCCGCTACCTGACGACGCTTCCCCGCGTCACCCGTTTCGAACGCCGCGACACGCAGTTGATTTTGCGCACTCCGAATGGCGAGACCCTGACCTACGCCTCGCAGACGTTGCTGGATCGTCCGGTCGCCAGCGCCACCAAGACGGAAGACCGTATTGTCGACGTCGATTCGCAAATGGCGGATTGCGTGGGCGCCGCGCCGCGAAAGTGCCTGCGCGTGCGCAACGCCGACGATTCCGGGAAAGCGCCGTGGGAACTCTGGTACGCCCACATCGATGGCTTCTCGTGGAAGCCCGGCGTAGAATACCGCGTGAAAATCCACGGCGAACCCGTCGTCAATCCGCCCGCCGATGCGTCGAGCATGCGCTGGACGCTGGTCGAAGTCATTCGCGAAACGCCAGCCCGGTAACCCATCCCAATGAATGCAGTCGCCTATAAATCCAAGACCCTGACCGCGGGCCTGGCAATGCTGTTCGGCACGCTGGGGCTGCATCGTTTCTACCTGTATGGTCTGCGCGATCGCTTCGGGTGGGCCCATGTCGTGGGATCGGCCTGCGGTGTAGCGGGTTGGGGGCTGCTGGTCACGAGTGAGCTGCAGTCTCCCGCCGGATGGGGCCTGACGATTCTCGGCGCCATCTCGCTGTTTTCCGCATTCCTGGCGGCGATTGTTTACGGACTTCGGCCCGACGAGCGCTGGGATGCCCAGTTCAACGCCAGCGCCCAGCGCAAATCGCGCTCGGGGTGGATCGCCGTCATCATCGTGAGCGTGTCGCTGTTCGTGGGTGCGATGTTGATGATGGTCGGTCTCGCCGTGGCGTTCCAGACCTATTTCGAAACGCACGACACGCCGAACCGCCTGTCGCAGTAACGCGTGAGCATGACCACACTCGTCGTCGCCCCCTCCCGACCGACGCTGGGCTTCATCGGCGCCGGTCGCGTTGCATGCGCCCTCGCGCTCGCGGCGGCACGTGCGGGGTATGAGGTGACGGCGATCGCAAGCCGACGCCTCGATGCGGCGCAACGCGTCGCGGTCGCCTTGCCGGCGTGTAAGGCCCTGCCAATCCACCAGCCGAACGACATGAACGCGGTCTTCGCCCACGCGGACCTTGTCTTCCTGAGCGTTCCCGACGACGCCATCGCCACGTGCGCTGCACATCTGTCGCCGCGCGCCGGGCAGGCACTGGTGCATTGCAGCGGCGCCTCGGAGGTTGGTCTGCTCGCGGCCGCCACCCGACACGGTGCGCAAATTGGCGGCTTCCACCCGCTGTTTCTTTTTGCCGGTCTCGATGACGACGCGATACGCCTGTCGGGCAGCGCCATCACCATCGAAGCCGACGCACCGCTGAACGCTACGCTCCACGCGCTTGCCAGCGCGATGGGGTGCCGCGCCCTGTCGATCCCGGCGGGCGAACGGATGCGATATCACGCCGGCGCCAATTACGCCGCCAGTTTTCTGCTGTGCCTGCTCGATGAAGCTATCCAGCTCTGGCACGCGATCGGCATGCCGGAAGCCGACGCCCAAGACGCCATGTGGCCACTGGTCATGGGTACCCTCACCGCCGCCCGCGACCGCGGACTTGCCGGCGCGCTCTCCGGCCCGGTGTCGCGGGGCGACGCAGGCATCGTCACCCGCCACACCGAAGCGCTTGCCTCGCTGGGCGGCAATCACGCGACGTTGTATTCGCTGCTGACGCTCCGGGCGATTCACCTCGCCCGTCAACGCCCGAACGCTGACGGCGCCGCACTCGACGCCATCGCACGCGCCATCGCGCCATATTTGCCGCCGTCCGCCCCAGAAAGCGACGCATAAGCACATCCAGCGTCCCCAGCCCATCCAGTCGCTCGACGCCGTCCACCCGCGCCACCTCGCCTCGCCCGCCAGTCCGTTCCGCGTCATGCTCGCCTCTCATTTACTGTATAAAAACACAGTACAATGACAAGCATTCCTCGCGAACGACCTGCCTTCGCGCCCCGGACTGCCATCAAGGAGACAAGTCATGGCTTCCTCATTCGCGCCGCCCCCGTCGCGTAAGGGCCGAGGCGCTACCGCCAATCTCGAATCGCGCTTTTCCGAATTCCGGCGCGAAAGCGATGAGACCCGACTTGAATCGGATGCGGCCCAAGAATGCGAGGTCAAGTTCGTCACGCAAGTCGCGCTGGAAAACGCGCGAACGATCATCTCGCGCAATCAATCGACGGACATTCCCTTCGACCGTTCGATCAACCCGTATCGGGGATGCGAGCATGGCTGCGCGTATTGTTTTGCGCGTCCCACGCACGCCTATCTCGGCCTGTCGCCGGGGCTCGACTTCGAAACCCGCCTTTACGCGAAACACAACGCCGCCGAGCGCCTCGACGCCGAGTTGCGCAAGCGCGGCTATCAGCCCGCCCTGCTCGCACTCGGCGCAAACACCGACCCGTACCAGCCCATCGAACGTGAATACGGCATCACTCGAAGCGTGCTGGAAGTCCTCGAGCGTTTCGGCCATCCCGTCGGCATCACCACGAAATCCGCGCTGGTCACGCGCGACATCGACATCCTGTCGCGAATGGCACAGCGTGGTCTGGCCCGCGTATTCATCTCAGTGGGAACGCTCGATGCGGAGATCGCACGCAAGATGGAGCCGCGCGCCAATACCCCGGCACGTCGCATCGAGGCCATCCGAAAGCTGACGGACGCGGGTATTCCCACCGGGGTGATCGTGGCGCCCATCGTGCCGGCGCTCACCGATTTCGACATCGAACGCGTACTGACGACGGCGGCGCAAGCCGGCGCAACGTACGCGGGCTATGTGATGCTGCGACTGCCGCGCGAAGTTCACGATGTTTTCGTGACGTGGCTCGAAGCACATTACCCGCTGCGGGCACGCCACGTCATGAGCCTGATCGAGCAGGTGCGCGACGGCAAGCACAACAGTTCCGAATTCGGCACGCGCATGCGCGGCACCGGTTTGCATGCGGAGTTGATCCGTCAGCGCTTTCATCTGGCCGCCCGCAAGTTGGGTCTCAATCAGGCGCGACCACCGCTGCGTAACGATCAGTTCAAGGTCCCCGCACCGGCAACTTCGGCCGTCGCCAACGGATGGCAAACCGCCGCGCAAGCCCCTGAGGCCGGGACCGACAAGGCCGACCCGCAAATGCCGCTCTTCTAGAAAGCGACGCCGGACGCAACCGCAACTTGAGCCTATCGACGCTCTCCCGCCCTCCCGCCGCCGCGCTCACTCCTCGACGTGGATGGTGAGCGTCTCCTTGATCTCCTCCATCACGACGTAGCTCTTCGACTGCACGGCCCCCGGCAGTTGCAGCAGGATGTCGCCGAGCAACTTACGGTACTCGGACATCTCTCGAATGCGCGCCTTGATCAGATAGTCGAAGTCGCCCGAGATGAGATGGCACTCCATCACCTCCGGGATCCGCAGCACTTCCCGCCGAAACTGATCGAACATGTTGCCTGACTTGTGATCGAGCGTGATCTCGACGAATACCAGCAACGCGGCGCCCAGCGCGGCCGGATTCACCCGGGCGTAGTACCCCATGATCACCCCGTCGCGCTCCATGCGTTTCACGCGCTCGATGCAGGGCGTAATCGACAGGCCGACCTGCTCGGCGAGGTCTTTCATCGACATCCGCCCGTCTTGCTGAAGCAGCGCGAGAATGCGCCGATCGAGCCGATCCAGCGTTCGGATCGATTGCTGTTGGACTCTCATTATTTATTCCTGAATTTCCAATATATACATTAACTAAACCTACTAATCAGATAATACTATGCCAATTATTACTGGATAAACATGGTTTTACAGGAGTCAACGCAATGAAGGTCATCGTTCTCGGTAGCGGCGTCATCGGCGTCACCAGCGCCTACTACCTGGCGAAGGCCGGGCACGACGTCACGGTGCTCGATCGTCAAGCCGGACCGGCGCTCGAGACCAGCTTCGGCAACGCCGGCCAGATTTCGCCGGGCTACGCCTCGCCGTGGGCCGCGCCGGGCATTCCGACGAAGGCCATCAAGTGGTTGTTCCAGAAGCACGCCCCGCTCGCCATCCGTCCGGACGGCACGCTCACGCAACTCAAGTGGCTCTATCAAATGCTGCGCAATTGCACGCCCGAGCGTTATGCCGTCAACAAGGAACGCATGGTGCGGATCGCCGAGTACAGCCGCGATTGCTTCCGTGCGTTGCGCGCGGAGACGGGCATTCCTTACGAAGGTCGTCAGGCGGGCACGTTGCAACTGTTCCGTACCGACGAGCAACTGGCGAACGCCGCGCGCGACATGGCGGTGCTTGAAGAGGCCGGTGTGCCGTTCGAGTTGCTCGACCGCCAGGCGCTTGCCAGCGCCGAGCCGGCATTGGCGGCCGTCGCTCACAAGCTTACGGGCGGCCTGCGCCTGCCCAACGATGAAACCGGCGACTGCCAGTTGTTCACCACGCGTCTGGCGGCGATGGCCGAGGCACTCGGCGTGAAATTCCGCTACGACATGCCGATCGACGGTCTGAACGTTGTCGGCGACAAGATCGATGGCGTGGTCTGCGCAGGCACGGTGCAGCGCGCCGACGCCTACGTCGTCGCCCTCGGGTCATACTCCACACCGTTCCTGCGCGGCCTGGTCGACATTCCGGTGTATCCGCTCAAGGGATACTCGATTACGGTGCCCATCGCCGATGCATCGCGCGCGCCGGTGTCGACCGTGCTCGACGAGACCTACAAGATTGCCGTCACTCGCTTCGACGACCGCATTCGCGTCGGCGGCATGGCCGAAGTGGTCGGCTACGACAAGACGCTCAACCCGGCTCGCCGCGCCACGCTGGAAATGGTCGTGAACGATCTGTATCCAGGCGCCGGCAACACGGCCGACGCCTCGTTCTGGACGGGGCTGCGCCCGATGACGCCCGACGGCACGCCGATCGTGGGCGCCACCGCCCTGCGCAATCTGTTCCTGAACACGGGACACGGCACGCTGGGCTGGACGATGTCCTGCGGCTCAGGCCAGTTGCTGGCCGATCTGATGTCGGGACGGCGGCCCGCGATTCTGGCCGACGATCTGTCGGTGGCGCGCTACAGCCGCGCGCCCGACGCGCAGGCCCAACCGGCCTTCGCCTGAGCTTCCAGACGGCACCTTCGGGTGCCGTTTTGATTGGCGCCGCCGAAACGTTGGCATGCGCTGTCGTCACTTTTTGCTGTCACATCACAAAAAAGGAGACGCATCATGAAAATCGGTGTACCCAAGGAGATCAAGAACCACGAATACCGCGTCGGCATGACGCCCGCCGCTGTGCGCGAAGTCGTCGCCCGCGGGCACGAAGTGTGGATCGAAACCCAGGCCGGGTCCGGCATAGGCATGGACGACACGGTCTACGCCGCCGCCGGTGCACGCATTGCCGCAACGGCGGTCGACGTGTTCGATCGCGCCGAACTGATCGTGAAGGTCAAGGAGCCGCAGGCCGTCGAACGCGCCCGGCTCCAGCCCCATCACACACTCTTCACGTACCTCCATCTCGCCCCCGATCCCGACCAGACGCGTGACCTGCTCAAGAGCGGCGCCACGTGCATTGCCTATGAGACGGTGACGTCTGCGAACGGCGGACTTCCCCTGCTCGCCCCCATGTCCGAGGTCGCCGGACGCATGTCGATTCAGGCCGGGGCCACCGCGCTCGAAAAGACGCATGGCGGACTGGGTCTGCTCCTCGCCGGTGTACCGGGGGTGGAAGCTGGCAAAGTCGTGATCCTGGGCGGTGGCGTTGTGGGCACCAATGCCGCGACGGTGGCCGTGGGCATCGGCGCGCAGGTGACGGTGATCGACAAATCGGTCGACGCGTTACGCCGCCTCAATGCGCAGTTCGGTGGCCACGTCCAGACGGTCTACTCGACGCAACACGCCATCGAAACGCATGTGCACGACGCCGATCTCGTCATCGGCGGCGTCCTCATTCCGGGCGCCGCGGCGCCGAAACTCATCACGCGCGCGATGCTCGGCCTCATGCGCAAGGGCGCTGTCATCGTCGACGTCGCGATCGATCAGGGCGGTTGTTGCGAGACCTCTCACGCAACGACGCACGCTGATCCGGTCTACGTCGTGGAAGGGATCGTGCACTATTGTGTGGCCAATATGCCGGGTGGCGTGCCGCGCACCTCCACGTTCGCGCTCAACAACGTGACGTTGCCGTTCATTCTGCAACTGGCCGACCATGGACCGGTCGCCGCGATGCGCGCCGATCCGCACCTGCTTGCCGGACTCAATGTGGCGCGCGGCAGGGTGACCAATCGTGGTGTCGCTGACGCGCTGGGCCTGGTCTATCACGATCCGCATGCCGTGCTGGCGAATTTACCGGCTGCGGCGTAGGCACAACGACGTGAACGCGTAGGCGCGTAGATGCATCGGCGCGACGCCGGGGCGCTTCACACCCGGCGCCGCGCCACGCCTCGCGCTTTGGACATGGGCACACTCCCTTCGTTATACTTGCCTCATCTCGACGGCGCCCGCCGGTCAAGCCGGTACCCAGGCACGTGCTGCCGCGCGGCATTCTGCCTGTCCCCAAGCCGTCCCTGTCCATGAGCAAGTGATGAACGCCGACCCGCAAGAACTCAATAAATTCAGTGAATTGGCCCACCGTTGGTGGGATCCCCACAGCGAATTCAAGCCGCTGCACGAGATCAACCCGCTGCGGCTCGACTGGATCGAGCAGCATGTGCCGCTCCAGGGCAAACGCGTGCTGGACATCGGCTGCGGCGGCGGCATTCTCTCCGAATCGATGGCGCGCCAGGGCGCACACGTCAAGGGAATCGACCTGTCGAAAAAGGCGCTCGGCGTGGCCGATCTGCACAGCCTCGAAGCCGGCCTGTCCATCGACTATGAAGAGATCTCCGCCGAGGCGCTCGCCGCGCGCGATGCGGGAACGTACGACGTGGTGACCTGCATGGAGATGCTCGAACACGTGCCGTCACCGGCATCCGTCGTGGCGGCCTGCGCAACGCTCGTCAAACCGGGCGGTCATGTGTTCTTCTCCACGCTCAACCGCAACCCGAAGGCCTGGCTGCTGGCGGTGGTCGGCGCCGAATACGTGCTGCGCATGCTGCCGCGTGGCACGCACGACTACGCCAAGTTCATCCGACCGTCGGAACTCGCGTCGTTCGCCCGCGCCAGCGGCCTGACGGTGCGGGATCTGCGCGGCATGACCTACAACCCGCTGAGCAAGCGTTACGCGATCAACCGCGACACCGACGTCAACTACATGATCGCGTGCACCCGCGATGCCTGATATGTTCGAGCCCCCCGCCCGAGTCCCCGCCACGCCCTTCGGCGCCGATGCACAACTGCTCAATGGCAACGTTCGCGCCGTGCTGTTCGACCTGGACGGCACGCTGGCCGACACGGCGCTCGATCTCGTCGCCGCCGTCAACAAGGTGCGCACCGACCGCGGTCTGGCGCCGGGTCCCTATGAGACGCTGCGCTTGCAAGCGTCGCACGGCGCGCGCGGACTGATCGGCAGCGCCTTCGGCGTCGCCCCTGAGGATGCGGCGTTCCCTTCCTTGCGCGATGCCTTCCTCGCCAATTACGAAGCCGCCTTGTGCGTGCAGAGTCGACTGTTCGACGGGATTCCCGCGCTGCTCGAGGCCTTGGCTGCGCGCGGCATGCCGTGGGGCATCGTGACCAACAAGGCCGCGCGTCTGACCGATCCGCTCGTCAAACTGCTCGGGCTCGCCGAGGGCGCCGCGTGCGTGGTATCGGGTGACACGACGCCGCACAGCAAGCCTCACCCCGCCCCCCTACTGTACGCCGCCGAGTGCATGGGCATCGCGCCCGGGCGCATCGTGTACGTCGGCGACGACCTGCGCGACATCCAGGCGGGCAAGGCGGCAGGGATGGCGACTGTCGCGGCAGCCTATGGCTATTGCGGCGACTCGCTGACCCCTGCCGAGTGGCAGGCGGACGCTGTCGTCGAACACGCGGGGGCGATCGCCCCGCTGGTAATGTTGCCGGCCTGACGGGTCGGGTCATTACCGCCCGGGACAGGGCCACCGCAGCCGATCCCGGGTCTGTCTCGCCGCGCAACAGAGGCGCGGCGCCTGCGTCACTGGCGACTTACGGGAGACCGCATGGCCGAGCAAGAGAACGATCGCAAACCCCCTTCAGCCTCGCCGGAATCGTCCGCCGACGGCACTCGTCTGCAACAAGGTCTCGTTCGTGCCCGCGCGCTCGGGCGCGACCCCAACGTGCGCCGCCGTGCGCGCAAGACCAGCCTGTGGACCGCCGGGGTGATCGCCGTGTTCGGCGTCATCGGTTATTTCACTGTGCCGGCGGTGGTCAAGCATTACGCCGTCGAAAAGCTCTCGGCCTATCTGGAACGACCGGTGAGCGTGGGCGACGTCAGCTTCAACCCGTACACACTGCGCCTCGATTTGCATCAGGTCCATATTGGCGACAAAACGCCGGGGCAGCCATTCGTGGACGTGGGCATGCTGCGCGTAAACGCCTCGTGGGGTTCGCTGTTCCGCTTTGCACCGGTCGTCGACGAGCTTTACGTCGACACGCCGGTGCTCAACATCGTGCGCACGGCCCCACAGCGCTTCAACTTCTCGGACATCATCGATCGCGCAACGTCGGGACCGCCGTCCCCCGAGCCGTCGAAGCCCGCTCGCTTTGCGCTGAATAACGTGCAGATCAAGAACGGTACGGTGCGCTTCGACGACGCCGTGCAGAACGAAAAGCACGTCATCGATCATCTGCAGGTCGGCGTGCCGTTCATCGCGAACCTGCCGGCGGACACCGACATCTTCGTGCAGCCGCTGCTGCAGGCCTCCATCGACGGCTCGCCGGTACGGATCTCGGGCCAGACCAAGCCGTTTGCCGATTCGCTGGAATCGACGGTCGACATCAAGCTCGACCGGTTCGATCTGACCAAGTACCTCGGATATTCGCCGGTCAACGTGCCCGCGCAGATCAAGAGCGGCGCCATCAGTACCGATCTGAAGCTGCATTTCACCCGCGACAAGGACGGCAATCACGTGCTGCTCACGGGCACGGCGGGATTGTCCGACGCCGTGGTCAACGAGCCGGATGGCTCGCCGCTCGTCGCGGTCAAGCAAGTCGACGTGAAGCTGGGCAAGGTCGAGCCGCTTGGCAATGTCTATCACATCGATAGTGTGCGAGTCGACGGTCTCGACCAGCACGTCACGCTGGAAAAAGACGGCTCGATCAACGTCGCCAAGGCGCTGCTGCCGCAGCGTCAGGTCATCAAGGCGGTAGGCAAGGCGGTGGATCAGGCTGCGGCGTCGCCGCAAGCGAGCGAAGCGGCCAAGGCGGCACCGAAGGTGCCGGCCGAGCAGACGGCACGTCCTGCGTCGCCGGCGTCGGCGGCCGAAGCGGCCCAGGCGAAAGCGTTGGCCGCTGCCGAACCCGCGCCGCTCGACCTGCTGGTCGGCGACGTCTCGCTCGTCAACAGCAAGGTGCGCTTGACCGACGAGCGCGGCGCGAAACCAGCGAGCCTCGCGCTGGAGAATATCCAGATCGGCGTGAAGCAGTTCTCGACGCTCGG
Organism: Pandoraea sp. XJJ-1; assembly: GCF_026802345.1. Taxonomy (NCBI): domain Bacteria; kingdom Pseudomonadati; phylum Pseudomonadota; class Betaproteobacteria; order Burkholderiales; family Burkholderiaceae; genus Pandoraea; species Pandoraea sp. XJJ-1. Next base: position 1,714,162 of record NZ_CP113827.1, on the reverse strand, counting down.
CAAGGACCCCGCGACGTACGACGCCTCGCTGGGCATCCAGAGCGGCGGTTCGCTCAAGGCGCACGGCCAGTTCAGCCTGCCCGCGTACAACGCGAGCGGCGAACTCGAGGCCCAGTCGATTGCGCTCGCCGCCCTGCTGCCCTTCGCGCAAGGCGCGCTCGCGGGCGAGCTCAAGAGTGGCACGCTCGGCGCTCAGGCCAAGTTCAGCGCGGCGTTTGCCCTCGACAAGCAGCCCAACGTCCAAATTGCGCCGGCCACGGCCACGCTCGAGAAGATCGAATGGCTGACCGGTCTCAAGGGCGACGCGCCGGTCAAACTGGCCAAGGCTGAAGTGAAACTCTCACACTTCGATCTGGGCGCGCGGCAAGCGGCGCTCGACGAGGTCACCGTCAACGGGCTGCAGGTGTCGGCGCGTCGCGACAAGGACGGCAAGATCAACCTGCTCGCCCTGACCGGCGATGGCCAGCCGAAAGCCGCCGCAAACCAAGGCAAAGGCAAAGGCAAAGATATAAAGGCGCGCGTGGGCACGGAGCGCGGCCGGCGGATGTCCGCCGCATCGACTTCATCGAACGCGCAGGCGAACGCGGGCGGCTGGCAATGGACTGTCGGCAAGGTGGCGTTGGAAAACGCCAGCCTCGGGTTTGAAGACCGCGACGTCAAAGGCCGTCCGATCAACGCGACGTTCGCACCGCTCAACGTCAAGGTGCAAGGCGCGTCGCAGGACATGAGCAAGCCGTTGCAGGTGGACATCAGCGGCACGCTCAATAAGAAAGGGTCGCTCAACGCCACGGGCCACGTCACGCCGCAACCGCTCGCGGCCGATCTTCAGATCAAGACGCAGCAGCTCGATCTGGCGGCGTTCGATTCGTACATGAGTGACCAATTGAACGCGAGCATCGCGAGCGCGCTGCTCTCCAGCAACGGGCGGGCCACGTTCGCGATGAAGGGCGACACCCCGCAGGCAACCTACCGCGGCGATGCCACGCTGGGCAACGTGCGTCTGCTCGACAAGGTCACGACGGATGACTTCATGCGCTGGAATGCGCTGGCGGTGCAGCAGATCAATCTGGCGGTGGGCAGCGGCAAGCCTAACGTCCAGTTGGGCAGCATTGCGTTGTCGCGCTTCTACGCGCGTTTGATCATCAACGCGAACGGGCGCTTGAATCTGGCCGATGTGGTCGGCAACAAGGAAGCGGCACCGCGTTCGCTGACGCGTGCGAACGAAGGCGTGCCGCTCGGTGGATCGACGGCCAAGCCACCGCTCGATGCGGCGGCGTCCGCCGTGGAAGCGGGACAACCGACGGCCGTCGAGACGCCAGCGCAGAAGCCTGGCGAGACGACGGCACAGCGCGGCCCGGGCTACGGGGCTGGCAAGGCGTTGCCTGCGGACGTCCACATCGGGCGTATCACGTTGCAAGGCGGCAACATCAACTTCACGGACAACTTCGTCAAGCCGAACTACACAGCGAACCTGACGGATATTGGTGGGCAAATCGGCGCCTTCGGCACGGCGACGACCGAGCCCGCTGCGGTCTCGCTGCAAGGCAAGGTCAACCGGAATTCACCGATCGGCATCAACGGCAAGATCAATCCGCTTGCGCCGATGGCGTTCGTGGATCTGAGTGCCAAGGCCGACGGTATCGAGCTGACCAATCTCACGCCGTACTCCACGAAGTACGCGGGCTACCCCATCGACAAGGGCAAGCTCACGGTTGATGTGCACTACCTGCTCGATCAGGCGAAGCTGACGGCGAACAATCACATCTTCATCGACCAGTTGACGTTCGGGGATCATGTGGACAGCCCGACGGCGACCAATCTTCCGGTGCGTCTGGCGGTATCGCTGCTGAAGAATTCGCGCGGCGAAATCGATGTGGACATCCCGATCTCCGGCTCGCTCGACGATCCGCAGTTCAGCCTTGGCGGGGTGATTTTCCGGGCGTTCGTGAACCTGATCGTCAAGGCGGCGACGGCGCCGTTCAGTTTGCTGGCGTCGGCGTTTGGCGGCGGCGACCAGGAGCTGAGCTACGTGGAGTTCGCGCCAGGCAGCGCGCGTCTGACGCCGGAGAGCGAGAAGCGGCTGGAGACGCTGGTCAAGGCGCTGACGGATCGCACGGCGTTGAAGCTGGATATCGAGGGCCGGGTCGATCCGGCGAAGGATACCGACGGTCTGCGCAAGGTAGCGGTGGAGCGCGCGATCAAGGCGCAGAAAGTCAAGGCGATGGTCGGCAAGGGAGAGAGCATCGACGTGGACACCGTGAAGGTGAGTCCGGAGGAGCGCAGCAAGTACTTGACGGCCGCCTACAAGGCAGCGGACTTTGCCAAGCCGCGCAACATGATCGGGTTTGCGAAATCGCTGCCGGACGACGAGATGGAAAAGCTCATGGAGACGAACGTCAAGGTGGGCGACGACGATCTGCGGGCGCTGGCGGATCGGCGGGCGCAGCGTGTACGGTCGTGGCTGGACGGCAAGATCGCGTCGGATCGGATGTTCGTGGTGGCGCCGAAGCTGACCGCGGACGGCATCAAGGACAAGGGGGCGACGACACGGGTGGACTTTGAACTTAAGTAGGCCATTTGTGTCATAATCAGCGTTACCACTGGGGCCGACATGGTTTCGACGTGGGTAGCGAAGCGAATCAGGGCATACCGAGGACCCGTCACCTCGTTAATCAATGGGAAAATTAGTAACTGCAAACGATAACTCGTACGCACTGGCTGCCTAAGGGCGCCTGCCTCGCACTAGCTCTCTGACGGGTTAGGGTAGCAATACCAAGCGAGGTTATTCACGTCAGATAATCTTCGGTGGTGCCACGGCGCCGGAGCCTAAAATCAAGTGGATCGCTGTTGCGTAGCGTGTTCGTCCGCGACAAAACGGTTAAATCAAATGACTGAACTAAGTATGTAGAACTGATCGTAGAGTACTTGCGGACGCGGGTTCGATCCCCGCCGGCTCCACCAATATTGAAGCCCCAACTGATCTCAGTTGGGGCTTTTTCTTTTCTGGTCTCGTCCAGGGTCCGGCCCCAGGCGCTCGCGACGCCCCAATACATGCGCGAGGCGTCGAGATGACGGTGCACGTCAGCCGATTTCGCCCGACCTCAGGCGTTTTTTGTCCGGGTCGACTCGACCCTCACCCTCGCGATTCGCTCAACTCGTAGCTAGTGCTGCGTCCACCCGCATCCGATTTGCGCAGGACCCCACGGGCCAGCAATTCGGTAACGTCTCGTAGCGCTGTGTCCTGTGAACACTTGGCAATCGCCGCCCATTTGCTGCTGGTGCGCTTACCCTCGAAGCCATCGAGTAGCCGATTGACCACCTTCACCTGTCGCTCGTTCATCGGCGTTGCCGCCCAACGCGGCCAAAACCGAGTCCTGGATAGCACGGCGTCAAGTGTGTGCTGTGCCTGATCGACAGCACGATGCAGTGTCTCGAAGAACCAGGCGAGCCACTCCGCGACATCAAGCGATCGCTTCTGCGTGCGCTCCAGGATGTCGTAGTAGGCCTTGCGGTCGCGTTGGATTTGCGCCGACAGACTGTAAAAGCGCTGAGGACTGCCATCGGCGCGGGCCAGACTAACCAGATCGTAGCGCCAACATGGCCAGTCGCCAGCCCGCCAGATACAAGTGTAATCGCCGCTTTTCATGCGGAGATTATGGGCCGTAATCTCCGCAAACGTACGCTATTCGCCGCATGTAATGCGGTGATAGTGCGGCCCATTCACCGCACCGCCTCCTCCCCTCAATCCGACCGCATCTCCACCTCCTGAGAGGCCTCATCGCGCCGCTTCAACTCATCGAGCACCATCCGCTTCGGCACCTTGCCGTAGCCCGACTTCGGCAGCGCGTCCCAAAAGACAATTCGCTTGGGAACTTTGTACTTGGCGATTCGGGTCTTGAGCCAATCCTGCAGCGCCGATTCGTCCAGCCCCTCCGCGGCATGCAAAACGCAGACGGCCACACCGACCTCGCCCCACTGCGCATCCGGCACGCCAACCACCGCAACCTCGGTGATCGCCCCGTGCGTCAACATCAATTCCTCGATCTCGCGCGGATACACATTGGACCCACCCGAGATATACATATCCGAAGCGCGACCGGTCAGATACACATAACCGTTCTCGTCCATATGCCCGATGTCCCCCGTGCGGAACCAGCCATCGCGGAACGACTTGGCGTTGGCTTCGGGGTTGCGGTAATAGCCCGCGAAAACCGCCGGACCGATAACGCAAACCTCGCCCGTCTCACCCGGCCCAAGCTCGTTGCCGTCATCGTCCTGAATCGTCACCTGCATGCCGCTGCGCTCGACCCCACAAGTCCGCGGTCGCAACGCGATGGTCTCGTCGTTGTGGTCGTATGTCGGCAACACGGTAATGTTGCCCGTGACTTCCCCCAGGCCGTAATACTGCACCAGCACCGGCCCCAGCTTGGCCAGCGCGCGCTTCTGATCCTGCTCGTACATCGACGCGCCCGCGTAGATCACGTAACGCAGACTCGCGTGGTCGTACGCGTCGACAGCCGGGTGCTCGACCAACATCTTGAGAATCGTCGGCACCGTGAACATATTGGTCAGCCGATACCGCTCGATCAGCGCGAACGCCTGCGCAGGATCGAGCTTCTGGGCCGGCATGATCACCGTCGTGCCGCCACGCGCCATCACGTTGAGCTGATGCATGCCCGCGCCGTGCGAAATCGGCGCGACCACCAGCGAGCCATCCTCGTGCGTCAGGCCCGGCATGAGATCACACAGGTGGTTGTTGATGACGAACGCAAGCTGCCCATGCGTGAGCACCGCCCCCTTTGGACTCCCGGTGGTGCCCGAGGTAAAGAACAGCCAGCACGGCGTGTCGCGCTCGACCACCGCGTTGGCCATCGGGGCCGACAGGTGGCGATCGATCAGCGCGCTCACGTGCGGCGATTCGTCCGGCACCGCATTGTCGCCAGTGAACCAGACGATGCTGCAGCCCGGACGCTCCGCGACAACCGCCGCAGCATGTTCCGGGTAATCCGTCTGGCACAGAAATACCGTCGGTTCCGCCACGCGGGCCATGGTGGCCACCTCGCCCGGCGCGAGCCGGAAGTTGGTCGGCACCCAGACCGCCCCCAGACGAAACACGGCGACCATCGCCTCGATCATCTCGTTGCTGTTTCGCGAGTGGGCAAGCACGGTATCGCCGGCGCCCACACCGACCGCGCGCAAGCCCGCCGCGAGCGCCGAGACGCGTGCGTCGAACGCTTGCCACGTCCATTGCTGTTCGCCGAAAACGATCGCGGAATGATTCGGAAAACGACGCGCGTTGCGCGTCGCGAAATACGCAAGGTTCATCACTCGTGCCGAGGTCGGCGTCATGTGGATGAAGCTCATTTGGCGCGCTCCATGATCGAGACGTAATTGGCCACTGCGGCGCCCCCCATGTTGAAGACACCCGCGAGCGCGGCGTCAGCGATCTGCATGTCGCCCGCCTCCCCCGTGAGCTGCATCGCCGCCATCACATGTTGCGAGACCCCCGTCGCGCCCAACGGGTGGCCGCGCGACTTGAGCCCGCCCGACGGGTTGACCGGCAAGCGCCCGTCGCGCAACGTCACCCCCTCCTCGATCACCCGCCAACCCTCACCGGGGGCGGCGAGCCCCATCGCCTCGTACTCGATCATCTCGGCGATCGTGAAGCAGTCGTGCGTCTCGACAAGACTCAGATCCCCCAGCGTCACCCCAGAGCTGCCGAGCGCCTTGCCCCACGCGCGACGCGCCCCTTCGAAAGCGATCGGATCGCGCTTCGCGAGCGGCAGGAAATCGTTGACCTGCACGCGGGCGCGAAATCGAATGGCACGTTGCATCGTCATCGCGACCTCGGGCGCGGCGATCACCATCGCTGCGGCGCCATCGGAGACGAGCGAGCAATCGGTGCGGCGCAGCGGTCCGGCGACGAATGGATTCTGTTCCGACGGTGTATTGCAAAACGCAAACCCCAGATCCTTGCGCAAGTGCGCATAGGGATTGCGCACACCGTTCGCATGGTTCTTGGCCGCGATCATCGCCAACGCGTCGCTGTGGTCGCCATGGCGCTCGAAATACGCCTGCGCGATCCGTCCGAAAATGCCGGCGAAGCCGTCGGGGTTGCTTTCCTCGCGACGATAACACCCGCTCATCAGGATGTCGGGAATGGCCCGCCCCGGCACGGCGGTCATCTTCTCCGCCCCGATCACCAACGCGAGCTTGCCACGCCCTGCCGCGATGAAATCCATCGCCGCATGAAGCGCTGCAGATCCTGTCGCGCAGGCGTTCTCCACATGCATCGCGGGTGCGAAGCGCAGGCCCGGTTGCGCGAGCGAAGCGAGGGCGCCCTCGAAGCCCTGCGGTGTGAGGCCGTTGTTGTAGACCCCGACCATCACCGCGTCGATGTCTTCGGCCACGACGCCCGCATGCGCCAGCGCGTCGCCGATCACGTCCCGCATCAGCGTTTCCACGTCAGGCGCATCAAGCTTGCCGAAGCGCGAGTGCGCCCAACCAACCAGCATGGGTTGCGTATTCATCTTGTCTCTTCCTTGAGCTCGGTGCAGGCCAGCGTCATTCGTCGAGGATGCCCGCGGCAACGAAGCCGCCATCGACCGCGAGCGTCTGGCCGGTCACGAAACTCGCGCCCTCCGACGCGAAGAACGCGACCGCCGCGGCAATCTCGCTCGGCTGGCCGTAGCGCTTCATCGGCACCTGGCGCAGATAGGTCTCGCGCGCCTGCGCCGAGTGATGCCGGGTGAGCGGCGTCTCGACCGGCCCCGGCGCGATCGCATTCGCCGTGATCCCCGACTGGGCAAGCTCGATCGCGATCTGGCGCGTAAGCCCCATCATCGCGGTCTTCGACGTGCCGTAGCCGGTACGTCCGGCACCGGCGCGGATGCCGCTCGTCGACGCGATGTTGACGATCCGGCCCCACTGGCGCGCACGCATGCGACGCGCCGCGTGCTGCGCGAGCGCCAACGGACCGGTCACGTTGATCTCCATGATGCGGCGGAACGTGTCGAGCGGGAAATCGATGAATGGCTTGAGGCTGGCGATACCGGCGTTGTTGACAAGCACGTCGCACCGGCCATGACGTTCGTCGAGTGCGGCGAAGAACTGTTCGATCGAATCGTCGTTACCCACATCGAGCGTCATGGCATCTGCGCGATGTCCGCGCGCCATGATCGCCGACGCCACGGCCTGCGCGGCCTCCAGGTCCAGATCGCTAACGATCACCGTGAACCCATCTTCGGCCAGCCGTTCGGCGATCGCCGCGCCGATGCCGCCCGCCCCGCCCGTGATCACCGCGACCCGTGACTCTGCTTCCATGTGTGGCTCCTGTCTCAAATTCGAGATGCCCGCGCCGAACGCCGCACGGGTCGATGAAATTGCGGAATCGATGATGGGCATTCGCGCGACGTCACGCATCGCCCACGTTGTGCGTCACGTGAGCGGAACCATCGAGCAGCTCTGGCCGCCATCGACGGGCAAACACACGCCCGTGATAAATCGGGCTTGCTCCGACGCGAGAAAGACGGCCGCGTTGGCCACGTCCCACGGGTCGCCCATGCGACCCATCGGCACCATCTGATTGCGTGCCTCGATCATGGCTTCCACGCTGCTGTACTGCGATGCGATCTGCGTATAGATCAACGGGGTGTGAATCGCGCCGGGAAGCACGCAGTTGGCGCGAATGCCGTGGCGTGCGTACTGCATCGCCATGCTGACGGTGGCCTGATTCACGGCCGCCTTCGAGGCCGAGTAAGCGAAATAGGGATAGCCGGTCCACCCCAGCGCTGCCAGCGACGAGATGTTGATGATCACGCCGCTGCCGCGCTCGATCATATGCGGCAAGACGGCCTTGGCCGTGCGATAGACCGAGCCCAGATTCAATTCGATGGCGAGATGCCAGGTCGCTTCGTCCAGCTCGACCGGGCCGCCCATGTGCGTCACGCCCACGTTGTTGTGCAGCACGTCGATGCGCCCCAGGCGCGACAGCGTCTCGGCAACCGCTTGTGCCACCGACGTGGCGTCCGTGACATCGGCACGCACGGCGAGTGCCGTGCCCCCCGCTTGCTTGATCGCATCGGCCGTGCCGTCGGCCAGATCGCTGTCGAGATCGACGCAACACACACTTGCGCCAGCACGCGCATAGGCGAGCGCCGCCGCTTTGCCATTGTTCCAGCCATCGCCGCGGCAGCCCGCGCCGAACACGATCACCGTCTTGCCTTGCAGCGACGCCGTGGCGTTCATGGATTCGTTCATACGCCACCTCGCGATCTCGTCAATTTCTTTAAATCCATAATGTGGACTTTTAATAAAACAGAATACGTTGAACAAAGGATAGGAGATTACCCGCATTTGTGGATAGTGCTCGTTAACCACGATTCATAAAGAAGAGCCAATCCCTATAATTTTCGCAGGGTTACGCACATAAGCCGTCCACAATGTGAATTAAGCAAGTGTTAATTCACACAGGAAATTCAGAATCAACAGTCCACAATGTGGAGTTTTTGTAAATGATTCAATCGTCAGCCGATGACATGCCGTCGCAAGGCGAAGACACGAAGGCCGCCGTGGTGCCGATCGAACGAGATGGCTCGCAAAGCATCGACCGCGCGATGGCGTTGCTCAGTCTTGTGTCGGCGCAGAGCCGGGTCGGCATGCCGTTGCGTGAACTGGTCGCACAAAGCGGCCTGAAGCAGCCCACGGTACACCGCCTGCTCGGCGCGCTCACGCGAGCCCGTCTGATCGAGCAGGATCCACAGAGCAAGCGCTATCACCTCGGCATCGAAAGCTACGTGCTGGGCACGCTGGCGGCCGAGCGCTTCGGCGCGCATCGCATCGCCGTGGGCAGCGTGGTGCGGCTCGCGCATCAGTCGGAGGACACCGCTTTTCTGACCGTACGCCGTGGCGATTACGCCGTTTGTATCCACCGTGAGGAGGGCGCGTATCCGGTGCGCGCGCAGGTGCTGACGATCGGGGACTGCCACCCGCTCGGCGTGGGCGCCGGCGCCATCGCGCTGCTGGCAGCCCTGGACGACGACGAGGTCGAGCAAACGCTGAGCGCGAACGCGGCGAGTTATCGCGAGCATTACCCGTCGATCACGCCCGAGGGGCTGTGGGCGCTGGTGCGCGAGACGCGCGAACGAGGCTATTCGATGCACCGCGGCTTGGTTCACCCCGGCTCATGGGGCCTGGGCATCGTGTTCCACGACGAATCGGGCACCCCGGCCGGCGCACTCTCGATCGGCGCGATCGAGAGCCGAATGGGCGAGGACCGTCAGCAAAAGCTGGTGCGCATGCTGCAGTCCGAGGTACGCAATATCGAGACACGCCTGAAACAACGGTCAGACGCCCGTCCCGCCGATGCATCGGTGCCGGCAGTTCGCGCCGGTCGCCGCGCGAAGTAAGTCAGGTCCGTCGCCAGACGGCGACGACAACGAGCCCCCTCGCACGCGCCAACAAAACGCCTGGAGACACCTTGAATCTGCCCTCCCATCGTCACCTGAAGCAGCCCGGCCCCCCGGCTGTGCAGCGGATCGAATCCATCGTCGGCGACGCCCTGTCGCTCACCTTCGCCCTGGCCGGCGGCCAAAGCTTGCGCGATGCCATTCTCGGCCCACTTGAAGCCGCCGGCATGGCCGCGGCGACCGTGCGCATCGAAGGCCTGCGAGTGCACTCGATGCGCTATGTCCGCCCAGCGGCGTCGCCCGACGACGAGCACGTGGCGTTCTATAGCGAGCAGCACTGCATCGACGAACCCGTCACGATCGAGCTGGCCTGCGCGACGGTCGGTCGCCGCGACGGCGGACCGTTCATCCACTGCCATGCCATGTGGCGCGCTGCCGACGGTCGTTGGCAGGGGGGCCATATCTTCTCCGACCAGGTGATCGTCGCGCAGGACACCGAGGCGCGCGCGTGGGGCATCGCCAACGCCGAGATGCGTGCGGACTTCGATGCGGAAACCAATTTCACGCTGTTCCGCCCGGTGCCCATCGAGGCTACGCACGAGCCAGTGCCGGCGTCTACCGGCCGCCGATGCGTGGTCGCGCGCATTCGTCCCAACGAGGATCTGGTGCAGAGCATTGAACAGGTCTGCCACGAACACGGTCTGCGCGCGGCAACGATTCGCGGCAGTGTCGGCAGCATCGTCGGCGCGCGCTTCGAGAACGCCGCGCCGGTCGACGACATCGCCACCGAGATCTTCGTGCTCGACGGCGTCGTTGCCGAGGCCGCGAATGGACCGCGGGCGACGCTCGATGTCGCACTGATCGACCCGCGCGGCAACATTCACCAGGGACGCGTGGTACGTGGCGACAATCCGGTGCTGATCTGCTTCGAACTGTTCCTGGAGGAGTCCCTCGACGTCGGGACCGCCGCATGACGCGATACACGCTCTCGCACTGGGGCGTCTACGAGGCCGGCGTCGACGACACGGGCACGACCTGTCTGCGCCCGTATGCGAAAGACAGTGACCCTTCGCCAATCGGCACGTACCAGACCGCCGATTCGCTGCGCGCCCTGCGCGTTCGCCGTCCGTCGGTGCGGCGCGGCTGGCTCGAGAATGGACCGGGAAGCGCCACGCATCTGCGCGGCAAGGAGCCCTTCGTCGAAGTGTCATGGGACGTCGCGCTCGATCTCGTCGCGAAGGAACTTGCGCGGGTTCGCGAGACCTACGGCAACACGGCGATTTTCGGCGGATCTTATGGCTGGGCGAGCGCGGGCCGGTTCCACCACGCCCAGAGCCAGGTGCATCGTTTCCTGAACTGTGTCGGCGGTTATGTCCGCCATCGGGATTCATACAGCCTCGGCGCGGCGCACGTGATCATGCCGCATGTCGTCGACGACATGAACGAGTTGATCGGCTATCACCATTCGTGGGACGTGCTCGCCGAACACACGGAACTGTTCGTGACCTTCGGCGGCGTGCCACAGAAGAATGCCCAGTCGGCACCGGGCGGCGTCGGGCGACATCGCGTTCCTGGTGGACTGCGCGCGATGCACGACGCCGGCGTCAAGTTCGTGAACGTCGGCCCCGTCTCGGACAATCTCGACACCGGCGGCGAGGTCGAATGGGTCGCGTCGCGCCCCGGCACCGATACGGCCTTGATGCTTGCCCTCGCCTGGGTGCTGCGTCACGAAAATCTGCACAGCCCCGCGTTCCTCGCCTCGCACTGCACGGGATACGACGAATTCGAGCAGTATCTGCTCGGACATGTCGACGGCATTCCGAAGACGCCCGCGTGGGCGGAGCCGATCACCGGTGTGTCGGCCGACACGATCACCGCGCTCGCGCGCCGCATGCACGCGAGCCGCACGATGCTCAACGTCGCGTGGTCGTTACAGCGCGCGCATCACGGCGAGCAACCGTTCTGGATGGTCGTCACCCTCGCCGCGATGCTCGGCCAGATCGGCCTGCCCGGCGGCGGCTTCGGCGTCGGCTACGGCTGCGTGAACACCTTGGGCACGCCGCACGACAAACTCGGCGGACCCACGCTGCCGCAAGGCCGCAATCCGGTCAGCGAGTTCATTCCCGTGGCGCGCATCGCCGACATGCTGCTCAAACCCGGCGAGCCGTTCGACTACGACGGCGAGCGCTATCGCTATCCCGACACGCACCTGGTTTACTGGGCCGGGGGCAACCCATTCCACCACCATCAGGACATCAACCGCCTGTTGCGCGCCTGGCAGAAGCCGGACACGATCGTTGTCCACGAGCAATCGTGGACCGCGACCGCGCGACACGCCGACATCGTGCTGCCGATCTCCACGTCGCTGGAGCGCGACGACCTCGGCTACGCGTCACAGGAAGCGATCCTGATGTGGATGGCGAAGATCGACGAGCCGGTCGGCGAATCGCGCGATGACTTCACCGTCTTCGCGGGTCTCGCGCAACGACTCGGCGTCTTCGCGGAATTTACCGAGGGCCGCGACGCCGACCAGTGGCTAAGGCACATGTACGAGGAGACGCGCAAGCGCTATGCGCGCGCCGACATCGCGTTACCGGACTTCGACACCTTCCGCGACGTGGGTATGGTCGATCTCCATTCACGCGCGCGGCCGGTGGTGATGCTCGAGGCGTTTCGCGCCGATCCCGCCGCTGCGCCACTGAATACGCCATCAGGACGCATCGAGCTGTATTCGCGCGAGATCGCCGCGTTTGATATTCCTGACTGCCCGGGCCACGCGTGCTGGCTGCCGCCGGCCGAATGGCTCGGCGCACCGCTCGCGTCGACCTATCCGCTGCACCTGCTTTCGGACCAACCGCGCAACAAACTGCACAGCCAGCTCGACGGCAGCCCTTACAGCGCCGCCAACAAAGTTCGGGGCCGCGAGCCGCTCTACCTCCACCCGCGCGACGCCGCCGCACGCGGCATCCACGACGGCGACATCGTCGAGGTGTTCAACGCGCGTGGTCGCTGCCTCGCGGGCGTGCGCATCACCGATCGCATTCTGCCCGGCGTGGTGCGGATGTCCACCGGCGCCTGGTACGACCCGGAACCGGACACCGGGCGCGACAAGCATGGCAATCCCAACGTCTTGACGGCCGACGTGCCGGCCTCGGGCCTGTCGCAGGGCTGCGCCGCGCAGTCATGCCTGGTCGAGGTCAGCGCGCCGGTCACCCACCCGCCGCCGGTGAGTGCCTTCGATTTACCTCTCTTCACTACCGAGATCACGACCGACATCACTGCCGCAACCGCCGCACCGACCGAGCGCCTCTAGCGCCCGTTCGCATCAGGCACCCAAATCCAAAAAAGCAATCTTCAGGAGACACATCATGCAGAGCCTTTCCCGCCGTTCGATGCTGAAGCTTTCCCTGGGTACTGCGATCGCGGCCCCGGCGATCCTCAAGCACACGCGCGTCTACGCGGCCGACTTCACGCTGAAGTACGCCAACAACGCGCCGATCACTCACCCGCTGACGGTACGCATCACGGAGGCCGCCGAGGCCATCCGCAAGGAGACGGGCGGCAAGGTCGACCTGCGCGTGTTCCCGAACAACCAGCTCGGCGGCGACACCGACATGCTGTCGCAGTTGCGCGCCGGCGCGCTCGACTTCTTCACGCTGTCGCCGATGATCCTCTCGACGCTCGTGCCCAAGGCCGCCATCAGTGGCGTGGGCTTCGCGTTCAAGGGGTACGACCATGTGTGGAGCGCGATGGATGGCGAGCTGGGCGACTACGTGCGCGCGCAGATCGAGCGCGGCGGCCTGCACCCGTTCCCCAAGATCTTCGACAACGGCTTCCGCCAGATCAGCTCGTCGACGCGAACGATCAAGACGCCCGACGACCTGAAGAGTTTCAAGATTCGCGTCCCCCCGTCGCCGATGTGGACGTCGATGTTCCAGGGCTTCGGCGCGGCGCCGCTCACCATCAACTTCGCGGAAGTCTATTCGGCGCTGCAGACGAAGATCGCCGACGGACAGGAAAACCCGCTGGTCACGATCAATTCGGCCAAGCTCTACGAAGTGCAGAAGTACGTGGCAAAGACCAACCACATGTGGGACGGCTTCTGGTTCCTGTCGAACCGCGCATCGTGGGCCAAGCTGCCGGCGGAAGTCCGCAAGGTGATCGAGGATCAGATCACGGCCGCCGCGCTCAAGCAGCGCACCGATGTCGCCGCGCTCAACGACTCCCTCGAAAAGGACCTCACCGCGAAAGGCATTGCCTTCAACTCAGTCGACGCCGCGGCCTTCCAGAACAAGCTCCAGACCGCCGGCTTCTACAAGGAATGGCAGGGCAAGTTCGGCGAGCAGGCCTGGGCACTGCTGCAAAAGAGTGCGGGCCGCACGCTCTGAGCCCCCATAGGCCTTTCGAAGGAGACAGCGTATGAACCGCGCCAGGCTGGAGACTCGCATGAACAAAGGCATACTGCCGGCAGCCCCTGCCCAGGAGGGGCTGATCGCCGCGCTGCAATTCACCTTGGCGAAGTGTGTCGAGCTACCGGCCGCACTGCTCGTGCTGGCTGAGATCGTCACGCTGTTCGCCGGGGTCGTCAGTCGCGCCGTATTCCACAGCCCGCTGGTATGGTCGGATGAGCTGGCCTCGATCCTGTTCATCTGGCTGGCGATGCTCGGCTCCGTGATTGCCTTGCAGCGCGGCGAACACATGCGCATGACCGCCCTGGTCGGCCGCATGAACGCCGGCCGGCGCGCGTTCCTCGATGTGCTGGCGATCGCCACACCGCTCGCGTTCCTGCTGCTGTTCATGCCGAGCGCTTACGACTTCGCGGCGGACCAGGCCTTCATCACGACGCCGGCGCTCGAAATTGCCGACTCGTGGCGGGCCGCCGCAATTCCGGTGGGCTGCGCGCTGATGGTGCTGACCGCGCTGCTGCGACTGGTCCGTCACGGCAACTTGCGCATGGTCGTCACTGCCGCGGTAACGATCGGCGCGATCATCGGCGCGCTGCTGCTTGCGCAACCCGTGCTGCGTGGGCTTGGTAACGTGAACCTGCTGATCTTCTTCGTCGGCTTCGTGGCGCTGATGGTGCTTACCGGCGTACCGATCGCCTTCTCGTTCGCGCTCGCCACCTTCGGCTACCTGTCGCTCGGCACCACCACACCGGTCGTGATTCTGGCGGGCCGGATGGACGAAGGCATGAGCCACTTGATTCTGCTCGCGGTGCCGCTGTTCGTGTTCCTCGGCCTGCTCATGGAGATGACGGGCATGGCGCGCTCGATGGTGGCGTTCCTCGGCAGTCTGCTCGGCCACGTGCGCGGCGGCCTGCAGTACGTGCTGATCGGCGCGATGTACCTCGTCTCCGGCATCTCCGGTTCGAAGGCAGCCGACATGGCCGCGGTCGCGCCGGTGTTGTTCCCGGAGATGCAACGCCGAGGCGCCAAACCCGGCGACCTCGTTGCGCTGCTCGCCGCCACCGGCGCGCAAACCGAGACGATTCCGCCGAGTCTCGTGCTGATCACCATCGGCTCAGTGACCGGCGTATCGATTGCGGCCCTGTTCACCGGCGGCCTGCTGCCCGGCGCGATCCTCGGCGTCACGCTGTGCACGCTGGTGTGGTGGCGCTATCGCAACGAGAAGGTGGGCAGCGGCGCGCGCGCCTCAGGCCGGGAGATCGCGAAAAGCTTCGCCATCGCGCTGCCCGCGCTCGCGTTGCCTTTCGTGATCCGTGTCGCGGTGATCGAAGGAATTGCCACGGCGACGGAAGTGTCGACCATCGGTATTGTCTATTCGGCCGCGATCGGGATACTGATCTATCGCCGCTTCGACCCCAAGCGGGTCTATCCGATGCTGGTCGAGACCGCCTCGCTGACGGGCGCGATCCTCTTGATTATCGGTGCGGCGACCGGCATGGCGTGGTCGCTTACGCAATCAGGCTTCTCGACGATGCTCGCTGCAGCGATGCGCGACGTTCCGGGTGGTCCGGTCGGCTTCATGGCGATCTCCATCTTGGCGTTCATCGTTCTGGGCAGCGTACTGGAGGGCATTCCCGCCATCGTGTTGTTCGGCCCGCTGCTGTTCCCGGTCGCGCAGAGCGTGGGCATCAACGAAGTGCACTATGCGATGGTGGTCGTGCTCTCCATGGGCATCGGCCTGTTCGCGCCACCGTTCGGCGTCGGCTACTACTCCGCCTGCGTCATCAGCAAGGTTCATCCCGACGAGGGCATGCGGCCCATCGTCGGCTATATCGTCGCGCTGGCCGTCGGCCTGGTGCTGGTCGCCGCCGTGCCTTGGCTCTCGACGGGCTTCCTGACCTGATCTTCCCCGTTTCACGCCCGAAATCCGGTTCTGCCAACGCGGCGCGCGCTGCCATGCAGCGCGTGGCCCGACGCGCGCCGGGACACGTCCACTTTGCACAGGAGACTTTATGAGCACCGTTGCATCCCCACCCGCCGATACCCTGAGTACGCTTGCGCAGCGCGCGCATCGCATTCGCCACAACGCCATCACCATGGCCGAGGTTCAGGGCCAAGGCTATGTCGCGCAAGCCTTGGGGATCGCCGACGTGCTGGCCGTCGCCTATCTGCATGCGATGAACGTGCGGCCGCACGACCCGGAATGGGAGGCCCGCGATCGCTTCCTGCTGTCAGTCGGCCACTACGCCATCGCGCATTACGCCGTGCTCGCCGAGGCCGGCTACTTCCCAAGGGAGGAACTCGTCACCTACGGTTGCGACGACAGCCGCCTGCCGATGTCGGGCATGATGTCGTACACGCCGGGCGCGGAAATGTCGGGCGGCTCGATCGGTCTTGGCCTGCCGATGGCCGTCGGCATGGGACTCGGCCTCAAACGCAAGCAGTCGACGTCGTTCGTCTACACACTGATGGGTGATGGCGAGCTTGCCGAAGGCCCGACCTGGGAAGCGGCAACGTCGGCCTCGGCGTTCAAGCTCGACAACATCATTGCCGTCGTCGACGTCAACGGCGTGCAAGCCGACGGCCCGTCGACGGTCATCATGCCGACCGAGCCGCTGGTGCAGAAGTTCGAGGCGTTCGGCTTCTACACACAACGCGTGAATGGCAACGACCTGGCGGCCGTGCTCCAAGCCTTCGACAATGCCCGGTCGCACGACCGGCCCGTGCCGCGCATCATCATCTGCGACACCAAGATGGGCAAAGGCGTCGATTTCCTCGAAGCCCGCGAAAAGAATCACTTCATCCGCCTCGACCCGCCCGAGTGGCAACGAGCATTCAGCGCGCTCAACGCGCAAGGGAGCGCAGCATGAACACGTCCGTAGCCGATCAACCGACGACAACCCAAACCCGTCAGAACGCCATGCCCGCCGCGCCCGCCATCATCGCGTCGTCGGTCGATGAGGGACACCGCACACGCGCTACACCGTTCGGCAAGGCGCTCGTGGCGCTGGCCGATGCGCGTCCAGAGATCGTCGGCATGAGTGCCGATCTCGCGAAATATACGGACATGCACATCTTTGCGCAGGCCTATCCGGAGCGCTTCTACCAGATGGGCATGGCCGAGCAGTTGATGGCGACCGCCGCCGGCGGACTGGCCAAGGAGGGGTTCATCCCGTTCGCGTCTACCTACGCGACCTTCGCCGCACGCCGATGCTACGACTTCATCTCGCAGGGCGTCGCCGAGCAGGATGCCAACGTCAAAATCATCGGCGGCCTGCCGGGCCTGACCACGGGCTACGGCCCCAGCCACCAGGCCACGGATGACATTGCGATCTTTCGCGCGATGCCCAACCTGACCGTGATCGATCCGTGCGACGCGCTGGATATCGAGCAGATCGTGCCGGCCATCGCCGACCACCCCGGCCCCGTGTACATGCGCGTGCTGCGCGGCAACGTTCCGCTGGTGCTCGACGAGTATGGCTATAAGTTCGAGCTGGGCAAAGCCAAGCCGATACGCGATGGCAACGATGTCCTGATCATCTCGACCGGCTTCATGACCATGCGCGCCCTCGACGCCGCCAAGGCACTGGCGGCGGATCGCGTCGACGTGGCGGTGCTGCACGTGCCGACGATCAAGCCGCTCGACGAGGCGACCATCGTGCGCGAAGCAGCGCGCGGCGGGCGTCTGGTGGTCATTGCGGAAAACCACACGGTGATCGGTGGTCTGGGCGAAGCGGTAGCGGGTGCGCTCATGCGCGCCGAGGTATCGACGCGCTTTCGCCACATCGGTCTGCCCGACCAGTTCCTGGACGCGGGCTCCCTCCCGGTGCTGCAGGATCGCTATGGCATTTCGCGCAACGCGATGATCGCATCGATCAAGCATTGGTTGGGGTGACGTGGACGGCGTGAGGTGCGGCAGGCCAGCGCGATGACGGATGCGCCATCTGCCTTACGTGCCCGGCGCATGCCGGGCACGTTGGTTATCGGCGACGGTCGACGGCGTCAGGGCGGCCGCGTGCCGTTCACAGGCCGGTGCTTCCTGACCGGTCTTTCGACGCAGGGACGGGACCGTCGCGCAACCCCAGAAACGGGAACGGCGGCGCCACCTTGAAATCGGCCGAGACCTCACCGCTGAAGGTATTGCGCTGATCCTTGCCGAGATCGAGCCGCTTCACGGGCGCCCCGGCCGCGAAATCAACCTTGTTCAGATCCACCCAGAACGTGTTGGGCGTGAGCGCCGATTCAAAGAAATAAAGCATGCGCTTGTGATCGACGACCGTGCGCCAACGCGTCGACGAAATATTCGGCTCGCCCGGCGTCGTGATGCCGAACGGCACCGACGCGTTGCGAATGACACTGAACACGCTCGCCAACGCCTCGACCGGCGATTCGGTCTTTGGAATCGCATTGATGTAGAACGACGCTCGCGCAAAGCGATCCGACGAGCGATTCGTCCCCGGAAGGAACGTCGTTCCGCCAATCTGCTTCCAGTAACTGTTCAACGCAAGCTGCTCGTCGAACGTCGGCGAATTGGTCATCACCTGATACTGGCGGCCGTGGTGAATCACCTGCCGACCGTTGATGTACTCGACGATGGCACTGTCGCCCGACTTGTCGGACATCGACAGATGCAGCGTCGCGATCCGATCCTCGCCGGGCACGTTGTCCGTCACGATCGTGAACGGCGTCTTCTCCAGCGCCGCCACGGCTTGTGCGACCGTCGCGAAGTTATCCAGCACGTACTGCGCCCAGGCCGCGATCGTCAGCCCCGGCTTCGACCCCTTGTCGAACGTCGGATATTGCGACTCCACCAACCAGAGCAACTGCGCCGATAGCCCCTTCTCGTTGACGCCGTCGGTCGTCGACACGTCGTAGCCCGTGGCCACCACGCTGCCGTACTTCGCCGTCCAGCGAAGCGAGTTGGGCCCCGCCTCGCCCGAGCGCGTCATGCCGCGCGGCAACACATAGAGATTGGTGGCGACGTCGACCCTCCAGTCCATCGAGCGCGCGGTAATCACGTCGTCGTTCGCGCCGAGATACACCACACGGGTACAGGCCAGTGCCGACAGCGGGGACAGGGCGAGCGTTGCGGCGGCGACGAGACACGGCAAGGTCTTGACGAACATTCGGGGCATGGCGATACCTCACGTTGGGGAGACGGTTGCGCAAGAACCGTCAGTATAACGATGGAATCCGCCCCCTCCCCCGCCCGATCGCAAACAACGAAGCCCCGCCAGCGATGCTGCCTGGCGAGGCCTCGACTTCCCCCCTGGGGCCGGTCACCGGCCCTACGATTTGCCGGCTCAGCGCTGCGGCTGCGCCGCTGCGCCAACCTCCTTGCGCACCTTGGCCACCTGAGTGGCTGTCACCGCCGGCGCCTTGTTGCCCCAGCTCGAGCGCACGAACGTCAGCACGTCGGCCACATCCTGATCGGTCAGCCGGTCGTCGAAGCCCGGCATCGCGTAATGCGTGGGCGCCGACTTCGTCCACGGCATTTCCGCGCCGCGCAACACGATGTGGATGAGCGAGGTCGGATCGGCCGAGTTCACCGTCGAGCTGAGGGCGAGTGTCGGGAACGTCTGCGTGTAGCCCTTGCCAGTGCTGCGATGGCACGCCGCGCAGTTGTCGAGGAACGTGAGCGCGCCGTTGCCCTTGCCTGCGCCCGTACGCAATGCCTTGGCCACGGTGTCGTCATAGGCGAGCGCCTTGGCGTTCGGATCGACCGGCTTGAGCGTCTTCAGGTACTTGGCAATCGCCGTGAGGTCGTCATCGTTCATGTGCTGGGTGCTGTGCTGCACCACGTCCGTCATCCCGCCGAACGCCGCGGAGTGGTCGTTACGTCCGCCCTTCAGGAACGCCGTGATATCGCCTTCGCTCCAGTTGCCCAGACCGTCGGTGACATCGCCCCGCAGATTCTTCGCGAGGAAGTTGTCGACCACACCGCCCGACAGGAATGCGGTGCTGTCGCCGGTGAGCGCCTTCTCCTGAAACGCAAAGCCGCGCGGTGTGTGGCAGGCGCTGCAATGGGCCAGGCCTTCGACAAGATAGCGTCCGCGCGAGATGGGATCGTTATCGGTCGAGGCGGTATCGCCAACGACCGCGGGCGCGAACATGTTGCGCCAGATCGACAGCGGCCAGCGCATCGACATCGGCCACGGGATATCGGTCGACTTGTTGGTCTGCGCGACGGGCTTCACGCCGTTCATGAAGTAGGCGTACAGCGCCTTGACATCGGCCGGACGCACCTTCGCGTACGACGTGTACGGCATGGCCGGGTACAACGTCGCGCCATTCTTCGCGACCCCGTGGCGCACCGCCTTGTCGAAGTCCTCGAGGCTGTAGCTGCCGATGCCGGTGTCCTTGTCGGGCGTGATGTTCGTCGAGTAGATCGTGCCGATCGGCGAGGCGATCGGCAGGCCGCCGGCGAACGGTAGCCCCTTGGGCGCCGTGTGGCACGCGGCACAATCGGCCGCGCGCGCGAGGTATTCGCCCTGCTTCACGAGTTGCGCCTGCGGGTCGTTCGCGGCGGGCGCCGGGCTGCCGGCGGCCGTCGTGGCGGGTGCCATCGGCGTCGGCGACACGGCGGGTGCGGCCGGTGCCGAGGCCGGCGCCGCAGCATTCTGCGCCCACACGGCAACGGCCGCGAACGCCAGCGTCCCGGCGGCAAGTGCGATCGCGGAGCGTTTCATCATCGTTTTGCGGATCATGGTTGCGCTCCTCACGCCTGAACCAGCGGGCCGGCGTTCTTGAGGTACTGTTCGCGAATCGCCTTCGCAGACCAGTACGCCAGCGCCGCCACCACGCCCGTGGGGTTGTAACCCATGTTCTGCGGGAACGCCGACGCCCCCATCACGAACACGTTGGACACATCCCAGCTTTGCAGGTACTTGTTGACCACGCTGTTCGACGGGTTCGTGCCCATGATCGCGCCGCCGGTCGTATGCGTGCTCTGGTAGATCCGCGTGTCGTAGTGCGTGCCCTTCTTGCGGATCGCGCGGAACACCTTCTCCGGATTCATCGCGCGGCCGACCGCTTCCATGCGGTCGCCCATATAGCCCAGCATGGCGTACTCGTTGTCATGCCAGTCGAACGTCATGCGCAGCAACGGCACACCGTAGGCGTCCTTGTAGGTCGGATCGAGATCGAGACACGCGTCGCGATACGACATGACCGAGCCGGAAATGCCGATCGTCATGAACCGCTGATACGCGTCCGTCACACCCGCTTTCCACTTGCTGCCCCACGACGGCGTGCCCGGCACGCTCGGCGTCATCTTGATCGGGCGCCCGCCCGTGCGCACGTGACGGATGCTCGCGCCGCCGATAAAGCCCAGCGGCCCGTGGTCGAACTGGTCGCCGTTCAGATCGTCCATCGACACGCCGCCCGCGCCCGTGCCGATGAATGGATTCAACTGCGTGCCCTTGGGCAGCAGCACGTTCACGGCGCCGTTCATCTGGTACGCATAGTTCTTGCCGACAACGCCCTCGCCCGTCTTCGGATCGTAGGGCTTGCCGATGCCGGAGAGCAGCAGCAGGCGCACGTTGTGCATCTGGTACGCGGCCATGATGACGAGATCGGCCGGTTGCTCGACTTCGCGGCCTTGTGCGTCGATGTACGTCACACCCGTGGCCTTCTTGCCGTCGCTGTCGAGATTGACCTTGACGACGTATGAGTGCGGGCGCAACTCAAAATTGGGCTTCTTGAGCAACACCGGCAGAATGGTCGTCTGCGGCGATGCCTTCGAGTACATGTAACAGCCGTAGTTTTCGCAGAAGCCACAGAAGTTGCACGGCCCGAGACGCACACCGTACGGATTCGTATAGGGCTGAGAGGTATTCGCGGCGGGGGCCGGGTACGGATTGAAGCCGACTTCGCGGGCAGCCTTCTCGAAGAGCGTCGCACCATAGGTGGTCTGCAGTGGCGGCGTGGGGAATTCGCTTGACCGCGCCCCCTCGCGCGGGTTGCCGCCGGGCACGATCGTGCCGTTCAGGTTGCCGGCCTTGCCCGACGTCCCGAACACTTTCTCGGCGAAATCGAAGTGCGGCTCCAGTTCCTCGTAGCTCACGCCGAAGTCCTGGATCGTCATGCCGTCGGGAATGAATTTCTTGCCGTAGCGTTCCTCGTAATGGCTGCGCAGCTTCAGCTCTTCGGGCAGGATGCGGTAGTGCATGCCATTCCAGTGGAAGCCCGCGCCGCCCACGCCGTTGCCGAGCAGAAACGAGCCGTTCTGGCGGTAAGGCACAGCGAGATCGTCCGGCGTATGACGAATCGTAACGGTCTCGCGGGCCAGCTCCTGGAAGAGCTTGCCGCGCACCGAGTATTCGAGTTCGTCGATGACTTTGGGGTACTGCGCGTCGGTGGGCGTGTCGCGCATCGCACCGCGCTCGAGCGCCACGACGTTGAGCCCGGCATCGGTGAGTTCCTGGCCGAGAATGGCCCCGGTCCAACCGAAGCCCACGATGACGGCGTCGACCTTGTCTTTCTTGATGGCCATGAATTAGCCCCGCTTTCCGGAAATCGACACGGGCCCATACGGGTACTTGACGTTCGGCTGATCCGCCCAGTCGAGGAAGTCGGCGCGCGCGCCGGGGAAGCCCACCATCTTCCAGCCCACCATGTCCTTGTTGCCGCCGTGGATCGGATCCGAGAAGAAACCTTCCTTCGTATTGGCGAGCAGATAGGAGAAGAACGTGCGCGCCGGCACGCTATCGAACTCGACCTTCGCGTGCTCCAGATCGCCGAGCACGGTCTCCTGCGTGGCGTGATCGAGCTCGGCAAATGCCTTGTTGTACTGCTTTTTGCAGTAAGCGTCGCACGCCGCAATGCCGTGACGATAGATGTCGCGCGGCACGAGACTCAACTGGTAGCCCATCTCGGGAGGCTGATCGGTATGGAATGGCCCCTGCATATACCAGAGCTTGCCGTGCCCGAAGGGCGTTTCCATCTGACGGTCGATGAACTGTGGCACGTCGGCTTGAAGCGCCCCCGGGCCGAGGTCGTCGGCGGGAATCAGGCGGTCGACGGCGGCATTCACAAAACGCCATTCGTCGGCGGTGAAGTACTTGGGCTCATAGGGCGTGGTGGATGCGGCGGGGGCGGCGGGCTTGTCGCTGCTGCAGGCGGACTGACTCAGCGTGGCACCGGTGGCGAGGGTCGTGGCGGGTACGATCGCCAGCACCTGACGCAAAAAGCGCCGGCGCGGTTCCTTGTCCTGTGACATGGGGTTCTCCGTTTTGTGGGGGACGAATCACGCATGACAGTCAAGCAATGGGTCGCCATGCGTGAAGAAAACCTGACAGGCTATTCGCTTCGCGTAGCGTTTTTTAACGCGACCATTCTACTGACAAGCCCCCCGCATGGCAAAACCAGTGTGTTGCGTAAGGCTCGCAAGCCGTTGATTAAAAAGGCTTGCCAATAATTAAAGTATTTACTATTACGCGCGCACGAAGCGTTTTGTCACATAAAATCCTTCGCGCGGCTTTAGCATGAAAAAGGCCGCTCCATGTTCCGGTAGCGGCCTGGCCTGCCTAATGCAGCCGTGGATTACTCAGGGATAGGCGGCAGTGCCGACAACGGCGGCGGCGGTGGTGGCGACAATGGCGGCGGCGGTGGCAGTGGCGACGGCGTCGCGTCGGCTCGAGCGCTGCCGACGGGTCCGTGTCCGCCTGCAGCCTGTTCGCTCGGCGACGGCGCGGACACCATCGATCGAGCAAACGTTGCCCGCAAGTGATGCTGCCTGCCCGGCTGCGCGTTGCAGAACGCCTCCGCAAAAATTTCGCGCCGGGAGCGTTGCGACGTCGCGCTGGCCAACGCCGGCGACCGTTCGGCTCGCATGACGCGCGCGTATTCGCTGCCGTCCGGCGCGACAAAGTGGGGCACGTCCGATGGGGTGCCTGACCTCACGAGGCTGGCGTAACCGTGCGCGTCCATCTCCGGTGCCTCGGAATCGTCGGAGTCCTCAGAATCGTCGAGCACAGGCTCGGCGGCGGGCTCGGCCAACGAGGGGCGAACGAGATCGGAAAACCGGGTGGCATCGATTGGATTGGCCGTAGTCCGACGCGACCGCTCACGACTCGGACTGCGTGGATCCGCGCCTGAGTCGAGTTCGTCGCCGAGCAGGCTGTCGTCGTGCGCAGGCGTTGGCGTGTCCGCCGGCGCGCGGTGCGTGTCGGACGGTGACAGGCCATCGTACACAGCGCGGATGGCGGCCTTCCAAGTGTCGATGTCCAGCGCCCTGACGGCGAGCCAGGAACGCGCGGCGTCGCGTCCGCTGGATCTGGCGTCATTGAGCACGGTCGTGTACTCGTGCGCGCCAAACCCCCGGCTGCGAATCATCTTGAGCGTGACAGGCTGATCGGCCGGATAGCCAAGGAGGAGTGCCAGTCGGGCCGAATCATTGGCCGCCCGCGTCTTGTTCCTGGCGAACCAGGAGGTCGACGCAGCAGGTTTGAGGACCCAGTTGCCATCGCGCACCGCCAGGCGCAGCGGTACGTCGGCACCGCCGTTGGTCAGCTCGCGCTCCGCCTCGCGCGCCATGTCGTTCAGCGCGATCAGGGCGTTCAGTTCCGAACGCAGCAGATCGTCCTTCCTGCCATGCGAATTCATGGTCAATCGCGCCATCGCATCTCTGAGCGCAGCAAGGTCATCGCGATTTCTTAGCGCAATTTTCCTGGCGCTCCCGTCCGGCAACGACGGAATGGTCGCAGTCAGCTTGCCGACCTCATCGCTCAGACGCGCAATCTCGCCAAGTTGCGCGCGCACCGAGCCAGTGGCAAACGTTCGAACGAAACGGGTCGGCTCGGCGGGAATCCCGTGACGGACCCGCTGCATGGACGACGCACGGGCACGCTCGAAAGTCACGTCGGCGGCGACGGCGTCGGTAAGCTGGGTGCGCCAGCGCCCAAGTCCCTCGCCGACGAATTTGGGCATCAGCGGGTCGGCGCGCAGGCGCTTGGCGTGAAGCACCTCGCGATCGCGCTCCCCGCACCATGTCCCCAGCGGAATGCCGCTGTTGGCTTGCGTGCTTCGCGGCCGCACGGGATAGGACTGCCAAGGCTTGCCGGTCGATCCAAGCGCCGACGTTGCAATCGATCCCAGTCTCTGAAAGTCCGAGCCGAAGCTGTTCCCATCATCAGGCGGCTTCGACCGGGTAATGGAAATGAGTTGCACCGGCGAGCCGCGCGATGCAGCGGAAATGGTTCCCATGATCGTCTCCAAGGTAAACAGACCGAATGGTCTTCAACCGCAAGGAGACTAGAGCGGTTTGCCGGGAAGCGATGTCGATTGTGTGGGAAGACTTCGTATTGTGGCACCGGCTCACCGTTTTCCCGCACGCAATGCGCGTGCACAACGAGGCCGTTCGAGGCGCCGGCCGCCCCTCGCCAGCGCCCTCAGAACCGCGCCAGCAGTTCCCCGATCAGCGCCGCACCTTCCCTGCCCTTGGCCGAATCGGCCCAGAGTCGGTCGATCATGGCGCGGTACATGCCGACGCCGTCGGGTGACGTCGTGATGGTGGCAATGCCGGTACGCAGGTTCGGTAGCTCGCCGAGACGGAACGGCGAGACCGCGACATAGGCTTCGCCCTGCGCCTCGAAGATCTGGAACGACTCATTGGGCATGTTGTCGCTCACGACGCCGATCTGCACGCCCGTCGTGTCGGCCTCGAGAAACTCGACAATTCGCGCGACCTCGCGACGTGCCGCCATCTTGCGCTCGAGCTGCACGCCCGGTGGCAGCCCCAGCCGCCCCACGAGACCGTGATGCAGGAACTGCTCGATCTGACGCAGCCCGATGAGGCTGGTCACGGCCAGTTGGTGACGCGAGAAACTCGACTTGCGCTCCTGCAAAATGCCCAGCACGCGATCGATCGTGTTCGCCCAGTGGCGGTCGGCGAGCGCGGGCGGAATGCTCTCCTCGAGCATGCGACGCAGCCACACGTCGTAGTCGTGCGATGTGAGCAGAAACGAAATTGGGTCGAAGTGCGCCACGACGCGCTCTGAGCGGCGTTCCAACTGACGCATCCGCTCGAAGTAGCTCACTGCCGAGTCGTGATATTCGACTTCCACCCCCAGCAGATTCGCCAGCGACACACCCAGCAGTGCCGCGAGCCGCTCGAGGGTGTCGATCTTGACGATCTCGCCGCGCTCGAGCTTATAGATGGCCGCGCGCGAGATATCGAGTTGCTCGGCCACATCCTCGCTACGTAACTCCGCCGCCAGCCGATAGGCGCGCAAACGTTCGCCAATGGCTCGGAAATTGAAACGCGCGCCTCTCGGCGCCCGGGATGTCGTCGCAGCTCGATTCAAATCGCCCCCTCTCGGATGCCAATGCCCGGTCCGGCCAAACGCGCCGCGCCCGCATTGCAGTGCCGGGATTATACCGGTCACCTGCACGTCTCGATGCCGCGCCTTTGCCGCCGAGACAGTGCCGTTCCCCCTCCCCGGCACTGTCGCAAACACCCCACATCGACTTGTCGAATATTTTTCTATTGTCTATTTTTTTAGACATCGGCACGATTCCGATCACGGGGACCCCATGGCACGGGCCTGCTCCGCAACGCGGGCAAACCCAATGCTTCGTGGAGGATGCCCCATATGCTCGCAGCGATAGCCTGCGCTTCGTCCATAAATTTAGACAGACAAAGAGGGAATGATGAAAACCTGGCACAAGGTGGCTGGCGCCGCCGCACTGGGCGCCGCGACGCTCGCAACCACGGCTCACGCGCAATCGAGCGTGAGCTTCTACGGCCTGGCAGACGCCTACGTCGGCTCGGTGAAGAACCCCGGCGGCAACGCGGCCGTCGTGCAGCAAGGCGGCGGCATGACGACGTCGTATTGGGGGCTGGCCGGCACCGAAGACCTGGGCGGCGGTAACCGCGCGCTGTTTGTGCTGGAAAGCTACTTCCAGCCGAACAACGGAACGTACGGCCGCTTTGCCGGCGACAGCTTCTTCTCGCGTAACGCATACGTCGGTCTGTCCAGCGCCATTGGCACCTTGCGCCTGGGTCGCATCACCACCCCGCTTTATCTCGCCACGATCCGGTTCAACCCGTTCAACAATTCGTATACCTTCTCGCCGATGATCTTCCACACCTACAAGGGTCTGGGAACGCAAGGCGTGGTGGGCGACTCGGGTTGGAACAACGCCGTCGCGTATACGTCGCCGACATACGCTGGGATGGCGGGCACGCTGCTATACGCGACGGGCAACAGCCCGACCGACCATAGCGCGAAGAAGTGGGCCGCTGCGATCACCTACGCCAACGGCCCGTTCGCCGCGGCCGTGAACTATCAGTACGTGAACTTCAGCACGACGCCGGGAGACTTTGGCACGCAATTGCCGGGCGTCACCGGGCTGACCAACCAGAACACGGCACAGCTCGGCCTCTCGTACGACTTCGCCGTGGTGAAGGTCTTCGCTCAGTACATGCTCATCGCAAGTCAGGCCGCGAGCGGCAACTTCCATGCCAATACCGGACAGTTGGGTGCCTCGGTGCCGCTCGGCCGCGGAAGCGTGCTCGCCTCGGTCGCCTACACCGGCTCGAACGGTTCGGGCGACAATCAGCGTCGCACCACTTGGGCGCTCGGCTATGATTATCCGCTATCCAAACGTACGGATATCTACGCCGCGTACAAGTACGACCACATGAGCGATCTGTCGACCGGCCAGACCTACGGCGCCGGCCTGCGCATGAAGTTCTGAGCGAAGGCTGGTCACATCGCCGGCCTTCCCGAGGCAGGCAACGGCGGACGATTGCCGCCCGTGACGAACGCCATCGCACGGCCCCGATATCAGGGTTTGACCCAATTATTTTCGCCTTGCCTGCCTCACCGGGTTCGTTTAGTCTAAATATTTAGACAAATGGAGAGCATGATGGATCTGCAACTTGCATGCGTCTGGTTACAACGCGAGACGGTCGGTTTGTCCGACATCGAAGACTTTGCCGCGCGTTGTCTCAATGCGTCGAGGACAGCCACGCGCGAGTCCGCTGCGTTGTTGTTGCTGGCGCAGGCCGCGCAAACGTTCGCGGAACGCCAGTCGGGCATTGCCGCGAGCGGCGAGACCTTTCAGGCATTTCTCGCACGCAGCAAGGCCTATGCCACGATGTTGCGCGATGCGGCAGCCACCTCCGATGCCAGCTTCCTTGCCTCGCTGAACGGCTTCGCCGCGCAATTGACGACCGAGGTCTATGCGTGACGTTGCGTAACGACGAGCGAGTCTTGACGTGCATCCCAGGCGGGATTTTTTCACTTTATTGTCTAAAAATTTAGACAGATTGGCAAAATTGGACGAAACCGACGTAGCGGCTTCCGCCGCGTCGCTTCGCCGCCTCACAGGAACCGATCATGGAAGTCAACCTGAACACACCGAGTGCGCAACGCGCGGGCGCCACGTCCGACGATCTCGTCACCCCTTACGCATGGAAAGCGCTCGCGGGCTCTGCCATTGGGTATGCAATGGACGGTTTCGATCTGCTGATTCTCGGCTTCATGCTACCGGCGATTACGGCGGGGCTGCAGCTCTCCCGCGGACAGGCCGGTGCTCTCGTGACATGGACGCTGATCGGCGCCGTCGCCGGCGGCATTCTGTTCGGCGCGCTCTCGGATCGCTATGGCCGTGTGCGCATGCTCACGTGGACGATCCTGCTGTTCGCCGTCTTCACCGGGCTGTGCGCGTTTGCGAAGGGCTTCTGGGACCTGCTCGCGTATCGCACGATTGCGGGCATCGGGCTGGGCGGCGAATTCGGCATCGGCATGGCGCTGGCCGCCGAAGCCTGGCCTGCGGCCAAACGCGCACGCGTCTCGTCGTACGTCGCACTCGGCTGGCAGACGGGCGTACTTGCCGCAGCGCTGCTCACGCCGCTGCTGCTCCAGCACATCGGCTGGCGCGGCATGTTCCTCGTGGGGGTGCTGCCTGCGCTCATGGCATGGGTACTGCGTAACAAGCTGCATGAACCCGAAGTCTTCGTACGACGCACCGGCAAGACCGCGCAGCCCGGTCAGAGCAGCAGCGCCTTCCGTCTGCTCGTCAAGGACGCCAGCACCACTCGCGTGAGTCTGGGCATCGTGATTCTCTGCTCGGTTCAAAACTTCGGCTACTACGGGATCATGATCTGGCTGCCGACGTTCCTCTCGCAAAAGCTCGGTTTCTCGCTCACGAAGTCCGGCCTCTGGACTGCGGCCACCGTGATCGGCATGATGATCGGCGTCTGGGTTTTCGGGCAACTGGCCGACCGTATCGGACGCCGTCCCACGTTCCTGCTGTATCAGGCGGGTGCCGTGGTCATGGTGATCGTCTATGCCCAGTTGACCGACCCGACGGTGATGCTCTTCGCCGGCGTGCTGATGGGCATGTTCGTGAACGGCATGGTCGGCGGCTACGGCACGCTCATGTCCGAGGCGTACCCCACTGCGGCACGCGCCACCGCGCAGAACGTGCTGTGGAACATCGGGCGCGCCATCGGCGGGCTGGGGCCTATCGTCGTTGGTGCGCTCGCCGCCCGCTACTCGTTCCAGATTGCCATCGCGCTGCTCGCGAGCCTGTATGTGCTCGACATGATCGCGACGCGCTTCCTGATCCCGGAACTCAAGGGCGTCGAACTCGAATAACGAGATGCGCGACGTGCACAACGCCAGCCCCCACTCTCCGGAGCCCCCCATGTCAGTCTCCACTCTGACGCGTACCGACCTCACCCGCGCATTGGGTGGGCTGCCTTCGGACACACACGACCCTCGCGATGCGTCTTGCCGCGCGCTCACGGTCGCGACGCATCGCTGCCGCGTGCTCACGCATCACGCAGTCAATGCGCGTTACCGCTATCTGCGTTTGCAGGCCGATGCGCCCATCGCGCTCACGACACAGCCTGGCCAGTTCTACCAACTGAAGTGTCCGGTCACGGACAGCGACGCCCCCTTCTTGCTGCGCCCGATGAGCGTCTACGGCACCGGCCCCGAGCCGGACATCATCGAGTTTCTCTACAACGTCACGGGCGTCGGCACGCGCGCACTTGCCACCCTGCCGGAAGGCGCAACGCTCGATATCGTCGGCCCGCTCGGAAATACCTTCACGCTCGATACGCAGTCCGGGCAGTGGCAGCGCGTCATGCTGGTCGCGCGCGGCGTCGGTCTGGCGACGATGGCCCCGCTCGTGCAACGGGCGGCGGCGGCCGGGCTGAAGTTGACGGTCGTCATGTCGGCCCGCACCGACGCCGATTTGATGCGCGACGAATTCCTGCGCTCGCCCCAAGCACGCGCATTGGCCGACGTGCATTGCGTGTTCGACACCGACGGCTCGTCGGCCGTCGAAGCACTGGAGCCGCGCATACGTACCCTGCTCGACACCACACCGCACGACGCCGTCTACACCTGCGGCTCGCATCGTCTGCTGATGCTGCTCCAGCGTGTGCTGGGCACTCATCCGCACATCACGGCCGAGGTCGCGATGGAACAACGCATGGCGTGCGGCATGGGTGTATGCCTGTCGTGCGTGCGCCTGTTCGATCGCGATGGCGACAAGCAATTCCTGCGCGTGTGCCGCGAAGGCCCGGTGTTTCCGATTCGCGACGTCGTCGGGGAGGTGAATTTTGGCTGATCTTTCCGTACGCATCGGGTCGCTTGCGCTGCGCAATCCCGTCATGCCGGCCTCTGGCTGCTTCGCGCTCGAATATGCCGAAGCGCTGGATCTGACCCGGCTCGGTGCGCTCGTCATCAAGAGCGTCTCACCCGCAAGCCGTGCGGGTAACCCGACGCCGCGCGTGGCCGAGACCGCCAGCGGCATGCTCAACTCCATCGGCATTCCGAGCAAGGGGCTCGACGCCTACCGGCGCGACGTGCTGCCCGCCTATACGCGTTTCGATACGCCTGTGGTTGTGTCGGTGTCGGCCGACACGGCGGAGTCTTTCGGGCAAGCCTGCGAGACGTTGTCGCTGCCGGAAGTCGCGGCCATCGAGGCGAACATCTCCTGCCCGAACCTCGAGGCGGACGGCATGGCCTTCGCCATGCTGCCCGAGAGCACCTACAAGGCTGTGAGCGCCATTCGCCGACGCACCTCGCATCCGGTGTGGGTCAAGCTCACGCCCAACGCCGGCCAGGTCGCGTTGATCGCCAAAGCGGCGGAAGACGCTGGCGCCGACGCCATCGTCATGGGCAACACCGTGCTGGGCATGGCCATCGACGTGCGCACGCGCAAGCCCAAGCTCGGCAACGTGATGGGCGGACTCTCCGGCCCGGCGATCAAACCGCTCGCCGTTCGGCTCGTGCATCAGTGCCATCGGGCGGTACACATTCCGATCATCGGCTGCGGTGGCATCGAAACGGCAGACGACGCGGTCGAATTCATGCTCGCGGGCGCATCGGCCGTGCAAGTCGGCACAGCGTCGTTCCGCGATCCAGCCGTCATGGGACACATCGTCGATGGACTGGCGGCGTATTGCGATGCGCAGGCCGTCGAGCGCATTGCAACACTCACCGGCGCCGTCGCGCTCGACGCCCAACTGACCGACCGTTGGCTGCGATTCGCACAGCAATCCGGCTGAGCCGTCGCACGTTTTACGCAACCCTCGCGATGCTTTACGCGAAAAGAAGCACACTCATGGAACTGAACGCGCTGGCCCCGCTGGCCGAGCAACTCTTCACCGACCTGCGTCGCCTTGGCGACGATGGCGTCGGCATTACCCGTGACAGCTACGGCGAGGGCGAGAATGCCGCGGCCGCGTACTTGACGCAATGGGCCGGGCATCAGGGACTGGCCGTCTCGCGCGACCGCGCCGCCAATCTGGTCTTCACGCTGCCCGACGACACCGGCGACGCCCCCGCCACATGGATCGGATCGCATCTCGATTCGGTGCCGCAAGGCGGCAACTACGACGGTCTTGCCGGTATCGTGGGCGGTCTGTTGTGCCTCGTCGAACAACAACGCAGCCAGCGTCGCACATCCACGCCGGTGCGCGTACTCGCCTTGCGCGGAGAGGAAAGCGCGTGGTTCGGTCGCGCGTACATGGGGTCGAGCGCGCTGTTCGGCAAACTGAACGATGCCGATCTGGCCATGCCCCACCGCACGCATGGCCGCACGCTCGCGGCATGTATGGCCGAGGCTGGTGCCGATATCGACGCGATTCGTGACGGCGCCACGCTATTCGACGCCTCACGCGCCAAGGCGTGGCTGGAACTGCACATTGAACAGGGCCCGGTGATGATCGCGCGCGACCTGCCAGTGGCCATCGTGCCCGGCATTCGCGGCAACGTGCGGCACAACCGCGTGTCATGCGTGGGTGAAGCCGGCCACTCGGGCGCCGTGCCGCGCTGGCTGCGTCACGACGCCATGTTCGCGGTGGCCGATCTCATCACGCGTCTCGACGAGCACTGGAGCGCCCTGCTCGCGCGCGGCATCGATCTGGTGGTGACGACCGGTATCGTCGGCACCGATCCCGCCGAGCATGCCATCTCGCGCATTCCAGGCAAGGTGGACTTCAGTCTGGAAGTGCGCAGCCAGAGCGCTGATACGCTCGACGTGTTCTACGAGTTGATGCGTACCGAGTGCCGCGCCATCGAACGCGATCGTGGCGTGCAATTCGTGTTCGACCGGCGACTCGCGTCGCCCCCGGCGATCATGGATGCGCAGGTGTCATCGTGGCTGGTCGACGCTTGCCGCACGCTTGATCTTGCGCAGGAACGGGTGCCGAGCGGCGCCGGCCACGACGCCGCCATCTTCGCCAACGCCGGCATTCCGAGCGGCATGGTGTTCGTGCGCAACGCCAACGGCTCACACAATCCACACGAGAGTATGGATCTCGACGACTTCATGCGTGGGGTACAGGTACTGGACGCCGTCACGCATCGACTCTGAGCGTGCGCTTGCGTCAACGCAAAAAAACGGGCCGCTGACATGCGGCCCGTTTTGTCATGCATCGTCACTTCACTATCAAGGCGCGTCACCTTGACGGCCTTAAGAATCTTAACGGCCTTACGGCGCCAGGGCGATCACCTCGGCGACCGCAGCCGTCAGTTTCTTCGCATAGGGTACGTGCAGGAACTCGTTCGGGCCATGCGCGTTCGACTTGGGACCGAGTACACCGCACACCATGAACTGCGCCGTCGGGAAACCGGCTTGGAGCGTATTCATCAGCGGAATCGTACCGCCTTGGCCGATGTACGCCACATCTTCGCCATAGTGCCGTTGCGATGCGGTATTGAGCGCCGACGTGAGCCAGGGCGCCACATCGGGCGCGTTCCAGCCGGAGGCTGCGCCGGCATCGGACTTGAACGTCACCTTCGCGTTGTAAGGCGGATCGAGTTCCAGCAGCGACTTGAGTTCGGCCACGGCCTGCGCGGCGTCGACAAGCGGCGGCAGACGCAGCGACAGCTTGAAGGCCGTGCGCGGACGCAGCACGTTGCCGGCATCCGACAGCGCCGGCAGTCCCGCCGCCCCGGTGACCGACAGTGACGGGCGCCACGTCGAATTGAGCAGCGCCTCCTTCGGATCGGTCGTGGTCGGCAATACCGACAGGCCGTCCTGACCGCACGCCCACGGCATCTTCTTCCAGACGTCGTCGCCAAGAATGCGCGCCGTCGCTTCCGCCTCTTTCAGGCGCTGCAACGGAATCGGCGTGTGAAAGCCTTGCGGCAGCACGTTGCCGCTGCCCGCGTCTTCCAGACGTTCGAACAACTGGCGCATGATGCGAAAACTCGACGGCGCAATGCCGCCGTAGCCGCCCGAGTGGATACCCTCGTCAAGCACCTGCACTTCAAGGCTGCCCGAGATCAGGCCGCGCAGCGACGTCGTGAGCCACAACTGATCGTAGTTGCCTGCCCCCGAATCGAGGCAGACGACCAGGCCGACACGCCCCAATCGTTCACGCAGCGCATCGACATACGGCAGCAGGTCGTAGCTGCCCGACTCTTCGCACGTCTCGATGAGACCGACGCAGCGCGGGCGTTCCACGCCCTGGGCATCGAGGGCGGCCAGCGCCGTCACGCTGGAATAGATGGCGTAACCGTCGTCTGCACCGCCACGGCCATAGAGCCTGCCGTCTTCAAACTTGGGCGTCCACGGGCCCAGGTCGTGACGCCATCCGTCAAACTCCGGTTGCTTGTCGAGGTGGCCGTAAAGCACGATGGTTTCGTCGCTGCCCGAGCGCGTGGCGGGGGCCTCGAAGAAGATAACCGGCGTGCGTCCGTCAAGACGAATCACTTCGAGCTTCAGTCCTTTCACCGGCTGGCGTTCGGCCCATTGCGCGGCGTCGCGCACGACGCGATCGATGTATCCATTGCGTGCCCAGTCGGCGTCGAAGCCCGGGCTCTTGGCCGGCACGGCGATGTAGTCGGTCAGCGCGTGCAGGATGTCTTCGTTCCATTTACGATCGACGAATTCGCGCAAGGCAGCGGTGTCGAGCGACGGCTGAGTCGGGGTGACGATGTCGTTCATGGGGGGCGTCCTTAGGGAGGGCTTGTTCGATGTGGCGGACCGGGCCGAGCGGATCAAGCGTGGCTCTGGGATTCTGCCAGGGCACGCGTCGGGTACGCCGACGGGCCGTATGACGACATCATAGCCATTCCCGGCGGCAGTGGCGACTGGCCGTCAGGACAGCGCGCGTCCACCCTGGGCACCGCGCCAGCATGCTCACGATACTTGCGCCATGCGAAGGGGAAGACGGGCCGGCGGGCGCTCAGTTGCCGGTGCCTGGCGGGCCGAAACGAAACACGATCTCTCCGGCGGCCCCTGCCGCCTTCAAACACGAGGTCGATTGCGCTCCCTTGCCGGGGATGTCCAGCGAATGCTCGGCATCCGCAGCGCTGCACCGCCAAAAGAACGAGACCGGACGGTCGCACCCGTTCGATGCCTCGTATCGGTATTGCGTGACGTCGGCAGGCAGCGCACGTAGCGCCCCGCAGGGGTTCCCGGCAGCATCGAGCGGTTCGGACGGCGCCGGCGTCGCGGATGACGTTTGGGCGTGAACCGACGCGCTCGCGGCGAGCGCGAGCCCCACCACCGTTGCCGTCATCCTCAAGCGGTGCGCTGCCGCGACGACCATCAGAGCCAGCGCCAGGCAATGGCGACGGCGCCGATGGCAATGCCAACGGAGATGACGACGCCAAACCATGCCAGTTGCGCACGCCGCGCCCGACGACGGCTCGATTCCGAAGTGTCGTAAAAACGACCCAATCCGCCCGAGTACAACTTTTCCCAGCGAATTTCCATGGCGCACCTCACAAATCAATCAAACCGGCCCGCGTGATAATCTTTTTTCTTCTTTATCGAAAATTCTGAGACGCAAGACAATTCGGATAAATCCGGGCAAATCCGGAACCCAGGACTACCCAAAATTCCGACACAGCGCCGTCGGTTCAAGATCGCACTATTCTTTCGATAACGCAATAGCGTGAACCCGCAGAATGCTGCGCCGGCGCCACGAGAGACCACGTCATCGACGATGGATATCAACGTGCTTAACGCGTTTTATCGCAGGCGGCTTCAAATCTTTAAGGGAAATGGCAGCGATTTGCCGCAATTCAGACGTGCCAGCCTTTCCGAAACGCCGTGCTCATGTAACAAAACGTTTCAAAACATCGCGGGTGTGCCGTTGCATCGGGTGATTGAAGCGGCGCGGCGAACGTGCCGAAACCTCCGTAGCATAAGCTCGGGAGGTGGCATAGGCTTGGAAGTCGTGGAAAAGCGTTAGCCGAAGCAACGCGGCGCGGCCGTCCGCCGGAGGCGGTGCCGCGCACGAAAAGGAAGATGGGTGACTTTAGCGTCCCAGGAAGGCCGCACCGACCGACAAGAGCACGAATCCGCCGACGCTACAGGCGATCGCGATTGTCAAAAGGCGTTGAAAGAGCTGCTCGCGCTCGCTCGCGCTGCGATGGGAACGGGGTGCATCGTGATGAATCGTTCCCCAACCACTCGAATACACTTTTTTCCAACGGATGTGCATAAGTTACCTCGCGTTGTTTAGTGTTCTTAGCCTTGCCCGCCATCGATTCACACTGTCGGAATCGACGAGACGCAGGGCTAGTATGCGCTTCGCCGAGCCGCCGTAAACCCCCCATCCGTGCTGCGTCGCCGCAAGCCAACGGCTTGATTTCGATGGATTCCGAGACGAGAGCAAGTGAGGTTGAAGACCGCTCCTCCGACGCAACTCGAGATTTATGAGATGACGTGTCAATGCGACACAATGTCGCAGGTGCGACAAGTTGTCGCGCAACCCGCATGGATCTTGGAATTATGGATTTCAACCGGTGCGACGGGGCCAGTCATGTCGCAGGTGTGACAGCGGTGGCCGGCCGGACGACCCGGGTGTTCGAAGCAGCGTAGGCGTGTCCGGTGCGCGGTATCGTGCAGCGCAACATCGATTATTCGAATAAGCGACAAAGCTGGGGTAAATCCGGGGGAAGGAAATGCGCCCCCCCTCCCCGCCAGGGTCACGATTCGAACGGATTTTTCACCTGCCGCGCCGTCGTGCCGCCCGGCGCGCCCGCCTGGGCCGGCAGATCGGCGCGGGAGAGCGTCGCGACCACGGCGTCGAGCACCGCCTTGAGCGTCTGCGCCTGACGCAGCCCTTCGGCATCACGGCGAATCTCAAGATTGCCGAAGAGCGCGACGTGGTCCGTATGGTTTTCGACGTTCAGCTCACCCAGCGTGAGCGCGTCGGCATCATTGGCGAACGGGACGAACGCGTCATTGGCAGAAGACGACGTGGACATTCGGGACTCCTGAATCGAGGGATAGTCAGTCAGTTGAGATCGGCCGACGGGGTGGCCATCCTCAGTGGCGGTGCAAGGACAACGCCCGTGGCGATCGGCGTCGTGCTTAGCGAATGATCGTACGCAAGAAATCGAGCACCGTCTGCACCTCCCGATACGACGGCACGCTCGGATCACGCTTGCGCTTGCCGCCCGCCGCCTTGGGCGCGGGCAGGCGCATAGCCGTGCGCTTGACGTCCGACGGCATGCCCGGGAAGAAGTCGATGCCGGCGAGCGTCTCGAGTTCCGCCACGCTCACCACCGAATAATCGCTCGTGGCCTCGTTCGCCACCAGGTAGGCACCGGCCTGTTTGCGCTTCGGGTCGTAGACGACCTTGTAGAGCTGCGTGGGCACCATCACCCGATCGCCGACCTGCGTGATCGACTTGCCCTTGAACAGCGGGCCCGTAATGACGAACAACTCGCCCCGATCCTGCGCAAGCTTACGCACGCTCGACTCGATGCCCGCCCACAAATATCGATTGTTCTCACTGTTCTGCGGCACCATGTTCGACAGCGAAAAGCTTTCCGACTGCGCTTGCGCATCCGGCATGTCGGCCGAGGGCGCCATGTGCCCCCGGTCGTATCCCGAACGCACGTAATCGCGAAGCTCGGCCCGCTCATCGGCGGGAAGGCGAGATTCGGCATGGAAATTGTTGACGCGCGTGATCTGGCGCGCGTCACGCAAGCCCGCTGCGCTCAGGTGCTCGGCCGACCAGAGCGGGGTACGTGTCACCCCCGAATGCATGACACCGAACGCGCTGAAGCACACTTCGCGCACGTCGCGATTCATGGCGGACAGGGTAATGTCGGGCGCGGTAGCGGCCCAGTAATGATCCCCGCAGGCCGAAGCGGCGGCGATTGCATGGCCCGACAAAGTCATGACGGACGTCACGACCCCGACTCGGGTAAGGGGGGCCAGAGAGGCGGCCAACTGCCCGGCCATCGCGCGCAAGCGGCTCGCGCGCACCGTGGTGACCGTCCATCGAGACTGCTTCATCGCACTGCTTACGGTAAGACGTGAGGGGGTGCGATTGTAGCGGATGAACCGCTATTCGGGGACGACACTGCTCACACCGTAAGCGGCGCATTGCAGGGTCTGGGCGGGACCGAGGTTGTCGCACTCGTCGGCGTGCGCACTCGGCAGCCACGCCTGCGCCAGGAACAGCACGCAGAGCACCAGCGCGAGCACGAGGAGCAACGTCTTCATTGCGGCATCCGAGTTGGGATGCCGCATTGTATGCGGGGACGCCCCCACACAACCGGTCCGGCGCGCCCGAGAATTGTTTCGTATCGTTACCGCGCCGCGGGCTGGACGGTCGCCGCCATCACCCCCCGGACACCTCGCCTCGCAGCGCAACGAGCGCGGCCAACGGCTCGCTCAATGCGCCTTCGGCGCGCAGGCCGTCCACCACGCCAACACGATCGGGCATCGCGCGATTCTGCGACATCTTGAATTTGCCTTCGATGCGGCGAATCGGAATTTCCACGCCGACGATGGCGCGCAGCATGCCGTCGATGTAATCGGCCGGCGCCTCTTCCACCGCCCACGGCGCGGCACGCCGCTGCTCCTGCGACTGCGTGAGATCGCCGACGAGACGGCGCAACCACGAGGTATCGTCGATCACACGAGGTTGGCCCCACACATGCACCGCGGCGTAGTTCCAGGTCGGCACGACTTTGCCATGCTCCGCCTTGGCGGCATACCACGAGGGGGTGATGTACCCTTGCGGGCCGGTAAATGCCACGAGGCAATCGTCGACACCGCGCAGCGCCGCAGCATGCGGATTGGCCCGCGCCAGATGCCCACGCAAGAGGCCGAACTCGCCTTCCTCCGGATACATTAGAAACGGAATCGAATCGGCGATCAGCCCCTGCGAACCGGCGCTGACGAGCAGGCCAAGCGGATGGGTGCGAATGAGGTCGTGCAGGATTTCAGGGCGATCCTCGGCAAAGGCGACGGGCTGGTACATCGACGACTCCGGACAAAAGCAGCGGGAAGGGAATGACGCCGAGCCTACGCCCTTCCATGGCCCTTGGCAAAGACCCAAAACCGATCATTTTCTTGGTGCCACAATACGGTCAGAGCGGCGCGGCGGCGGGGGCGAGTGCCTCGGGCACCCCGACGCTGGCATCGACGCCCGCGTTCTCCTTGAGCAGGAAGACCAGATGATGTCCGGCGAGCAGCTCGATGCGACGATCGCGTGCGAACTCTTCCACCCCATCGTCGAACGCCCCCGTGGTAATCAACATGCCACGGGCGGCGCCAATCTTCTGCATCTCGGCGAGCATGGTGCGCGCGGCGGCGATCTCCAGACGTGCGCCGTGGTGCATGTCGCGATAGACGTGCACGACAACGTCGCCCCCGAAAATCGGATGCGGATCCCACGCACGGCAGGTCAGCATGCCCGCCTGCTCGCCGGGCAGCAGCGGCGGCCCTTCGAAACCGTGCGAGCGCAGCAGGTGGAACATCACCTGCGTGAAGTCCTTGTCGGTGAGTGTCATCAGATTGAAGCGGCGGTCGACGGCGACGTCGGCGTCCGTGACGACCTTCGTCATGTCAACGCCGGCCACCGGCGCGACCGCCTCCAGCGCCTCGGGGCACGCTGATACGCGCGCCCCCAGCGCCGCCAAATGTTCCGCCGGATCGCCCTCGGCCAAGGTGAGCGCCGCGAAGTCGGCGCGCGCCACATGGACGCTCGCCAGACACACGCGGGTATCGCCATCGCTGGCGTACGCATTGAAGACGATGGCGTTCACCTGACGCAGCGGATCCGCCGAGAACAGCTCGTGCAGCGAGCGGAGCACGAGCTGGCGCAACGCGTTGGCATACACCTTCGCGCGGACCGCATCGCTTGCCGGCACGCCCTCCACGCGCCCCTGCGCGGCATGGTAGTGATAGTCGAACGCGACGGGCACAGCGGCGTCGAGCGTCGGCACGTCATAGCCGATGGCGAGCAGCTTGTGATTCTCGACGTAGTGCGCCGCGAGCGTCTGCGTGAACGCTTCGGGATACGGACTGCGGCTGAGCACGATGCGCGCATAGCCCGTGATGGCCGCCGCTTCGCCGCGCAACAGTGCCCCTTCGAAATCGGCCACCGCCGCGTTGTGACGTGCACTCTCGGCCCGTGCAGCTTCCGTGGCCTTTTGCTGCGCGATCTGGAGAATCATCGAACCCTGCGCTCGGCGAACCTTCGATGCCTCGTGCTCGCGTTCCGCATGCACGAACTCGCCACGCGCCTTGGCGACGGCTTGCTCGTAACGCCCCGACGCGCCCGGCATGGCCAGCGCGAGCCGGCCCGGCTTCTCGGGCGCGAAGGCTTC
Organism: Pandoraea sp. XJJ-1; assembly: GCF_026802345.1. Lineage (NCBI taxonomy): Bacteria > Pseudomonadati > Pseudomonadota > Betaproteobacteria > Burkholderiales > Burkholderiaceae > Pandoraea > Pandoraea sp. XJJ-1. The sequence continues at coordinate 1,674,289 of NZ_CP113827.1, read as the reverse complement.
CCACTCGGGCTTGGGCAAAATCTTCGGGAGATGCCGGGTATCGAGCACCGGCGGCGTGGTGCTTGCGCGCAGGTCGGCCGGCGCAATGCGCAGATCGCGCGCGAGACCGTCGGCGAGCAATCGCTCCAGCCGCGCGACCTCCAGTTTGGCCTGAGCGCCCTGCGCGGCCGCTTCGGCTTGTCGCCACGCCACTTGCGTGCGCTCACGCGCAGCGGCGTCGGCGACCGGCGCCGCTTCCATGGCGCGCAATGCCTGATCCACGGCGCGGACTTCCGCCAGCGAGCGCGCCAGCGTTTGCGCATGCTGCTGCTCGCGCACGTGCGCGGCGCGCCAAAACTCACGCGCCAGACGATCAATGATGCTCTCGAATCCCCGGTTCACTACTGCCCCCGCAAGCGATATTGGTTTTGTTTTGTCAAGCCCACTACAACATCCACGACGATCGGAACGACGCCACTCGGTCCGCGCCACGCCGGAAGCGGAAATGCTCACGCAGCGTCGTCGTCGCCGTGGTGAACGCCGCCCCGTGCGCGTTTCGGCAGGTGCCACAGGAACGATGGGCAAAGGGGCCGGAAAACGGGGCCGCTTCATAGGCGTCCGCGCCGCACAGACAACGGCCTTTCATCACGCCCTCCCCCTGAAAACCGCCCGCTGTGCCTTGTGACATCAGGCTGGCACACGACTTTTACGTAGGGGACGATTGTAGGACGATGGCCGCTCGCCAAGCAAAGAATCTTTCGTTTCCTTGCCGGGCGAGCATCTCATGCGCGCAACACGGGTGCCCTGATCGTCATCAAATCGCAATGACGGCACAGACCGGCACATACGCCCCCCGTCCGGGGAAAACGTTGCCCCATTGTCATCAATGACGGTTACCATGGCGCGGTTTCGCCGACGGTCGATTCCGCCGGGGTCCACTCGGATCCGGTTCCATTTTTCTACCGACATCGCGTCATGAACGAGCTAGCGCCCGCCTCCGCCGCCCCTGCCGTCGCCTCGCTTTGCCTGCGTACCGCTTGGCTGAGCGCGTTCGCGTGCTTGTTGCTGGCACTGTTCGCCATCCCGTGGATCGACCGTCCGGTGGTGGACTTCGCGCACGTGCATACTCAAGGTACGCGGTGGATTCAGCACATAGCGGAGTTGCCCTCGCCGCTGTTTGTGCTGGCCTGGCCGACGTTTGGGATCGTTGGCGCCGCGCTCGTCTGGCGACACCGCCTCCCGGCGTGGGCGACGACGCTGTGGCTTGCGGCGGGTGCCGTAGGCGTTGGCAGCGTGCTCAAGCAAGGCCTGAAGTTCGCTTTCGGGCGGACGTGGCCGGCCACGTGGGTTCATGACAATCTGTCTTATCTGCGCGACGGCGTGTTCCAATTCCGGTGGTTCGGCGGCGATGGTGCCGCGTATGCGTCGTTCCCCTCGGGGCATCTCACCGTCATGCTGGCGTTCGCCACCGTGCTCGCGCTGCGACACCCTGCGCTGCGCTGGCCGTGCGCCGTTGCCGTTGTGCTGACGGCCTTCGGCCAGCTCGCCGCCGCTTATCACTGGACGAGCGATGCGCTCGCAGGGGCCGCGCTCGGCATCGCAGTGGGCACGATGTTTGTCGAGGCTTGGCAACGCTGGACCACTCGGCACGGGGTTGCGGTGTAGATGGATTGGCGGGCATGCCGTAGCGGCGCACCGCACGATTGCACTACACTTGAACCTGCTGCGCGCATCGCTCCCCATTGGAGAACGAGCGCGCTGTCTGCGCCGCCTCTTGCCCCTCAGTTTCGACGGAGCCTGTGATGACGACGTCCCTGATTCTCAATGTGATTGGCCCGGATCGTCCGGGTCTGGTCAACGCGATCGCCGATCGCGCGAGCGCCGCCGGCGCCAACTGGCTGGAGAGCCGTCTGGCCAATCTGGCCGGCCAGTTCGCCGGCATCATCCACCTGCAAGTCCCCGACGAACACGCCGACGCGCTCACGCAAGCCCTGCAGGCGATGGAAACCCAGGGCCTGCGCATCGCCGTCACGCGCGCCCAGAGCGCCGCCGCCGACCCGGCCGCACGCGCGCTTCAGCTCGATCTCGTCGGGCAGGATCATCCGGGGATCGTCAGGGAAATCTCACACGTGCTCTTCTCGCGCGGCATCAGCATCGATGAACTCGCCACGGAATGCGTCGAAGGATCGATGTCGGGCGGCACGCTGTTTCGCGCGACTGCCCGCCTGCACGTTCCCGCGAGCGTCAGCACGGAATCGCTGCGCGAGACGCTCGAAAGTCTGGCCGACGACCTGATGGTCGATGTCGAACTCGATTCGCCTTCCGGTGCGTGAGCGCGCACCGATGAAGCGGGTCTTCCTGTTCTTCCTCGGGGCGGCCGTCGTCGTCGCCCTGCTCTCGCTGCTGCCCCTGCCGTTCGAGCGCCAGACCCACATCGTGAGCACGGTCACGGTGCAGGCGCCGCCGCAGGCCGTCTACGACTACGTGACCACGCCGGCCAATTGGCCGAAATGGCATCCGGCGTCGCTCGCCGTGCAGGGCGCGACCGATCACTCGCTCGTCGTGGGGGAAAAAGTCGCCGAAGAGTTTCGCCTCGCGGGACGTCACGGCATCATTCACTGGAAGGTCGTCGAGGCGAAGCCGCCGCTCGAATGGCGCCTCGAGGGCGAGATGAACCGACGTCCGTCGGGAGAAGTCCGCTACACGCTCACGCCCGACGGCACGGGTACGCGCTTCGAGCGCGACGTCGTCTATCGCACGCCGAATCTTCTGTTATTGATGCTCGATCCGATCTTCATCGGCCCGCGCATGCGCGCGGAGTCGGCGCAGGGCGCGAAGCAACTCGAACAAATCTTCGCGACCGCGACGGCCGACACTCCCGCGCCGGCGTCGATGTCGTCGGTCGCCACAAGTTCCGCGCAGGCCCACTAGCGGTAGGTGTCGTGATGGCTCGGGGTGGCGTCGTGGTGTCGTAGCGTGCCAGTGGCGTGGTGGCGCGGCGCCGAGGCGTCTCGGTGTCGCCTCGCAGCGCCCAGCCTACTCGTTGAACGTGGCCGCCATCGCCTCGGCCGCCGCCTGAAGTTCCGGCAGAAACGTCATGAGCGCGTCAAGCGTGCGGCGCTGCGCGCTCGCCTGCACCGCGATGGCCGCGCACGCGCGATTGCGGTCGAGCATCACGGGCACGGCCACGGCGATCATGCCCGGCACATGCTCTTCGTTGTTGGTGCCGACCCGGCGCTTGCGCGTCTCGCTCAACTCCTCGCGCAAGTCCTCGAGATCGGTGATGGTGTTCTCCGCACGCGGTCGCAGCGGCAGATGCGCGATCAACTTCTCGCGGCGCGCGCGAGGCAGGAACGCCAGCAGCAGCTTGCCGCTCGCCGTGCAATGCAACGGCACACGCGAGCCCGGCGCGAGCTTGAGCTGACGCGACCAATCCGTCTCGACTCGGTCGAGGTAGACCAGGTCGTCGCCCGAGAGCATCGACAGATTGCACGTCTCACCCAGCTTGTCGACCAGTTGCTGAAGAATCGCATGGCGCGCAGCCGCAGGGCCGACGTGCATCAACGCATTGACGGCCATCGCGCGCACCCGCGACGACGGCTCGTAATGCCGACTGCCGGCTTCGCGCGACACGAGAAACGCCGCTTCGAGCTGCTTGAGAATGCGATGCACCGTCTGCTTGGGCAGACCGATGGCGGCGACAATTTCCGCCAAGGTCATTGGCGTGCCTGACGCACTGAGAATTTCGAGAATGCGAAATGCGCGGACGGCCGCGGCGTTCGACTGATTGCTCATGTCGGTACTGGGGTCTCGGGGTCGAGTTGTGTTCTGAATCGTTATCGCTCGCGGCGGCCTCCCTGCTGCTCAACGTCGACACGCCACCGCCCCAGCCCGCTCCCAAGCTGCCACGCCGCCATGCCGTCGCACCGCGACGTCCCGTTTTCCGCATTCTAGTGCCAATCGGCCTTCGTTGACGATTGGAGACAAACCCGGAGATATGCCAAATACCGGATATCGACTGCCGACCGCCCACCGACGGCAGGCGACGACCCAGCCTGCCGCCGGTCGTCCACCGTCGCCCCGCTCGCTACCGGCATGCCAGGGTCGCGACCGCGGCGGCGACCCCCGACGGTGCCGCTCAGGCCTTGCCCGACAACACGCGCAACCGATGAATCAGGCTCGAGGTGTCCCAGCGCGAACCGCCGAGCGACTGCACATCCCCATAGAACTGGTCGACGAGCGCCGTGACCGGCAGCGACACGCCGTTGCGCTGTGCTTCGGCCAGGCAGAGGCCCAGATCCTTGCGCATCCAGTCCACCGCGAAGCCGAAATCGAACTTGCCGTCGATCATCGTCTGCCCGCGATTGTCCATTTGCCAGCTCGCTGCCGCCCCTTTGCTGATGACGTTGAGCACGAGCGGCATGTCCAGACCGGCACGCTGGCCGAAGTGGATCGCTTCCGACAGTCCCTGCACGAGACCGGCGATGCAGATCTGATTGACCATCTTGGCCACCTGCCCCGCGCCGGCCTCGCCCACGCGCGTGACGGCTCGGCCGTAGGCGCCCAGCGTCGGGGCCACCCGGTCGAACGCCGGCGCGTCGCCGCCGCACATGATCGTCAGCACGCCGTTCCTGGCACCGGCTTCGCCACCCGAGACGGGGGCGTCGACGAAGTGCAGCCCCTTCGCGCGCGCGGCGGCGTAGAGTTCGCGTGCCACGTCGGCCGAGGCCGTTGTGTGGTCGACGAAGACGGCGTTCGCCTTCATGCCGGCGAAGGCGCCGTGCTCACCGAGCACGATACTGCGCAGGTCGTCGTCATTGCCGACGCAGGCGGCCACGATATCGGCGTCGCGCGCTGCCTCGGCCGGCGTGGCGGCGGCCGCACCGCCATACTCGTTGGCCCATTGCTGCGCCTTGGCAGCCGTGCGGTTATAGACCGTGACCTGATGACCGGCACGTTGCAGATGACCGGCCATGGGATAACCCATCACGCCCAGGCCGAGAAACGCGACACGGACAGACGTTGCTTGCGATGAAGGGGAAGTCAATTCGAGGGCCTCGCAGGTTGATTCGCTATGAGGGAACCCAGGGGCGCACGAAGCAGGGGGCACCCGCGGGGTCCTGTCTGAAATTCAGGGGGCTTGCGAGCCACCATTATAAAGATGGGCAGCCCTCGGGCGCCAGCGCAATCCCCCGCCACACGGGGGATCCGCGCAAATTGGCCCCAGTTTGGTGCGCCGTGGGGCTTTCAGTAATTCCCCGTAAACATGAGGCCATCGTTACCGTTTGAAAAATTGTGTTTCCGTGACTGGCGTTGGTCTCAGGTTCCGCTACAATGCGCGGCATGGCTGATTTTGATACCTGTTGGTCAATTCGCGTTTACTACGAGGACACGGACGCCGGAGGCGTCGTCTTCTATGCCAACTATCTGAAATTCTTTGAACGGGCCCGAACCGAGTGGCTTCGTTCGCTCGGCATCGAGCAGCTCGCGCTGGCCCGCGAAACCGGCATGATTTTCATTGTGCGTGCAACCGCACTCGACTATCTGGCCCCCGCCCGGCTGGACGATCTCCTCACCATCAAAAGCCGCATCGAGCGCGTTGGCGGCGCCTCTGTCGATTTTCACCAGGAAGCCTGGCGAGACGCGCCGGACGGCAGCAGCGAACTGTTGGTGCGCGGCAGCATCAAAATCGGCTGTGTGGCGGCCAACACGCTGCGCCCAGGCAAGATTCCCGCGAACGTGCGCCTCGCCATGCTGTCGGCCGCCGCAGCGGGTGAGCCGCCCCGTTCGGCAGCCGCCTGAAGCCAACAACAAGAATTCCGGTCAGTCAATAACCACACCATGCCCGATCAAGACCTTTCCATTATTTCGCTGGTCCTGCATGCCAGCGTGCTCGCTCAGGCCGTCATGGGCCTGCTGCTGGTGCTCTCGCTGCTCTCGTGGACCCACATCTTCCGCAAGATCTTCGCGATTCGCCGCGCCCGCACCCAGACCGAGCGCTTCGAACGCGATTTCTGGTCGGGTGGCGACCTTCAGGCGCTCTATCAAAGCGCGCTGAACAACCGTCATCAGACGGGGGCGCTCGAACGCATCTTCGAATCGGGTATGCGCGAGTACATCAAGGCGAGCGAGAAGGGTCTGCACGATCCGAGCGCCATTCTGGACGGCGCGCGTCGTGCGATGCGCGCTTGCTATCAACGCGAAATGGACTCGCTCGAAGCCAATCTGCCGTTCCTCGCATCGGTCGGCTCGGTGAGCCCGTACATCGGTCTGTTCGGCACGGTGTGGGGTATCATGAACGCTTTCCGCGGCCTGTCGAACGTGCAACAAGCCACGCTCGCCAATGTAGCGCCCGGTATCGCGGAAGCACTGGTGGCGACGGCCATCGGTCTATTCGCCGCAATCCCTGCCGTGGTCGCCTACAACCGCTTCGCCAACGACATCGACCGACTGTCGATCCGCTTCGAAAGTTTCGTCGAAGAATTCTCCAACATCCTGCAACGGCAGATTCACTAAGCACTCCGGGAGCGCCGAGACATGGCAGGTTCTATGCGCAACGCTCGCCGCGGCCGTCGCGCCATGGCGGATATCAACGTCGTACCGTACATCGACGTGATGTTGGTGCTGCTCGTCATTTTCATGGTGGCCGCGCCGCTGGTCGCGCCGTCGATCGTCAACCTGCCGAGCGTCGCCAACGCGAGCCCGCAGCAGCAGACGCCGCCCGTGGTCGTCAACATCGAGGCCGACAACCGGATGCTGGTGCGCTACAAGGACGGCGAGAACACCATCGAGCAGCGCATGGGCGCCGCCGATCTGACGGGGTTCCTGCAAGGGCGTCAGGCCGCAAATCCGGATCAACCGGTCGTCATCGCCGCCGACAAGTCGGTGCGCTATGAAATCGTCATGAATGTGATGTCCGATCTCAAGGCCCAGGGCGTCAAGCGCGTGGGCCTGCTCGTCAAGCAGAAATGAGCCGCACCGCAGCCCGCACCGACCGTGCCAATCGCCCTATCGGCCCACGCAACGATGAGCGGGGCACGGGTCGGGCATTTCTCCTCGCGCTGTTCATGCACGCGCTGCTGTTCGCGCTGCTCTTCTATGGCATGCGCTGGCAGAACAGTTCGCCGGCCGGGTCAGAGGCCGAGCTGTGGACACCGTCCGAAGTCGCGGAGCCGACGCCGCCCGTGGTGACGCCGCCGCCGACGCCCGCGCCGCCCGCCGTGGCCGCGCCCACGCCGCCGGTCGAAGACGCCGACATCGCCCTCCAGCAAAAAAAGCGCAAGCAGGAGCAGCAGGCCGCCGAGCAGGCACGCCTGCTCGAAGCGCAGCAGGAGAAGGCACGTCAGGAAGCGCTCAAGCAGAAGCAACTTGCCGAGCAGCAGGCAGCAGCCGACATCGCTCGCAAGAAGGCGGCGGAGGAAGCCGCCCGCCAGCAGAAGCTGGCCGACCAGAAGAAGGCCGACGAGTTGAAGCATCAGAAGGATGAAGCGGCGAAGAAGGCCGAAGCGCTCAAGCAGCAGCAACTCGTCGATGCACAGAAGAAGGCGGACGCCGAGAAGAAGGCCCAACAAGACAAGGCGGCCAAGGCCAAGGCCGCGCAGGAAGCGGCGGCACAAAAAGCAGCCGACGCCGCACGCGCGCAGCGTCTGGCGGCGTTGCGCGGGATGGCCGGAGGCACGGCCGGCGCGACCGGCAACGGTCTGGGCTCGCAGGCCGGCGGTACGGGCTCGGGCGCAGGCGGCACAGCGTCGGCGGGCTATGCCGATCGCGTGCGCGCGAAGGTCAAGCCGAACATTGCTTATGGCGGCGACACCACGGGCAATCCCACGGCCGTCGTCTCGGTACGTCTGGCGCCGGATGGCAGCGTGCTGTCCATGCAGCTGGTCAAATCGAGCGGCAATCCCGCCTGGGACGCCGCCGTGCAGTCCGCTATCACCAAGTCCGATCCATTGCCACGCGACACCAATGGCAAAGCCCCCCCGAGCGTCAACCTTCGCTTCAGCCCAAAAGGCTGAGAGTGTTGTCAAACGGGAACGATAACCGAGCGACGTGAGTCCATTTTCATCCGAGTGTGGTAAAAATGGCGCTTGCACCGCGTAACTGACCAATCGAACGCATGCGAATTTCCAGTCAATATGCATGGCGTGCGCTGGTGGCCACCTGGCTCACCGCAGCGTGCACGATCGCCCATGCGCAGACGCCGCTGACCGTTGACATTACGGGCGTCGGCACCAACCGTTACCCGATCGCCGTGTCCAATTTCAAGGGCGCCGCGCCGACGGACATCGTGTCCGTCGTCAAGGCCGACCTGAGCAACAGCGGGCGCTTCAATCAGATCGATACGGGCGGCGCCGCCGTCGGCGTGGACGATTCGGTCGATCTCGGCACTTGGCGCGCCAAGGGGGCGAATGCCTTCGTCTCGGGCACGATCGTCCCCGCGGGCAACGGCAACTTCCAGGTCAGCTTCCGTTTATACGATGCCGTGAACGGACAACCGCTCGGCGGTCTGGCCCTCACCTCGTCGGCCGCGAACTTGCGTCTGACGGCGCACAAGATCGCCGACTACATTTACCAGAAGCTGCTGGGCGACCGCGGCGTGTTTGCCACGCGTCTGTCCTACGTGTTGCACAGCGGCAACCACTACCAGTTGCAGATTTCGGATTCCGACGGCCAGGATGCGCGCGTTGCGCTCAACAGCCGCGAGCCGATCATCTCACCGGCCTGGTCGCCGGATGGCACGAAGGTCGCCTACGTCTCGTTCGAGAAGCGCAAGCCCGTCGTGTACATCCACGATCTCCCGACCGGCCGTCGTGCCGTGTTGGCCAACGAGAAGGGCAACAACTCGGCGCCCGCGTGGTCGCCGGACGGCAGCAAGCTTGCCGTGGCCCTTTCGCGCGACGGCAACACCCAGATCTATCAGGTCAACGCCAATGGCGGTGGCCTCAAGCGTCTGTCGCGCAGCGGCGCGATCGACACCGAACCGCAGTATTCCCCGGACGGCAAATGGATCTACTTCACGAGCGATCGTGGCGGTGGTCCGCAAATCTACAAAATGCCGGCCGGTGGCGAAGGGGCAGGCGCTGCGCAGCGCGTGACCTTCAAGGGGAGTTACAACGTCAGCCCGCGAATCAGTCCCGACGGCAAGTTGCTCGCGTTCATTGCGCGACAAGGCGGCGGATTCAAACTGTGCGTGCAGGATATGAGTACTGGCGATGTTACGGCTCTGACCGACACCAGCCACGACGAGTCACCGAGTTTTGCTGCAAACGGCAAGTACATTCTTTATGCAACGCAGTCGGGGGGCCGCAAGGTTCTCGCGGCAGTCTCGGTGGACGGGCAAACCCGGCAGATTCTTCAGGTTCGGGGAGGGGAAGTTCGCGAACCCTCCTGGGGCCCTTTCATGCAATAACATCAACAGCAACATCAATCGGAGGCTCAAATGAGTTCCCTGCTTCGTAATATCCTCGCCATCTCTTCGCTGGCCGCTCTGGCCGCTTGCTCGTCGGGCGTGAAGCTCGACGACCAGGCTAACGCCAACAAGGGTCAAGCCACGGACGCCCGTGCTGTCGCCCCCGTCGACGCCTCGGCTGACGAACTGAACAACCCGAACGGCCCGCTCGCCAAGCGCAGCGTGTACTTCGGCTTCGACCAGTACAGCGTCGATGCTCAGTACACCCCGATGCTCCAGGCGCATGCTGCGTTCCTGAACAAGTACTCGCAGCGCCACGTGCTGGTGCAGGGCAATACCGACCCGCGCGGCACGAGCGAGTACAACCTGGCACTGGGCCAGAAGCGTGCCGAATCGGTGGTGAAGGCGATGTCGGCACTGGGCGCCAACACCAACCAGATGGAAGCCGTTTCGCTGGGCAAGGAAAAGGCAACGGGTACGGACGAGGCCAGCTGGGCTCAGGACCGTCGCGCCGATCTGGCTTATTGATTGAATCGTCATGACGTCTCGTTTGCTTAAAAACATGATCTGCGCGGTGACGCTCGGCACTGCGGTGCTGAGTCCGCTGGCGCATGCCGGATTGTTCGATGACGACGAGGCGCGCAAAGCGATCCTCGATATCCGCAGCCGTCTGGATTCGGACAAGCAGCGGATCGAGGGGCTCACGCGCAACGTGCTGGATTTGAACAATCAGATTCAGCAGTTGCAACGTGATCTGGCCGACCAGCGCGGTCAGAACGAAGATCTGAAAAACCAGCTTGCGAACCTGCAACAGAGTCAAAAGGATTTCTACAACGACCTCGACGGTCGATTGAAGAAATTCGAACCGCAGCAGATGACCGTCGGCGGCGTGACAGGCACCGTCCAACCGGGCGAGAAAGATGTCTTTGACGCCGCGCTGACGAAATTCCGCAATGGTGACTATAAGGGTGCGCAAACGGCATTCCGAACCTTCTCGGCCAAGTATCCCGACAGCCCGTATCAACCCGAAGCTCAGTTCTGGCTTGGCAATGCGCAGTACGCCAACAAGGATCTGAAGGGGTCGACCGCGACGCTGCAGGGGATCGTGACGAAGTACCCGACGAGCCCGAAGGCTGCCGAGGCAATGCTGGCAATCGCCAGTAACCAGGCGGAATCCGGGCAGATTGCGTCAGCGAAGAAAACGTTGCACGATTTGGTGGCCAAGTACCCGGACAGCGAATCGGCGGCCGAGGCCAAGAAACGTGTGGCCAAGCTGAAGTAAGACGTCTCGCGGGAGACTGCGCGAACCAGCCTGCCGTGTGAGGTCACTCGTCAAACGCATAACGCCGCCTTTGGGCGGCGTTGTCGTTTCCAGCGCATGCCGGATCACCGTCGTTGCCGTCATCGTCAACGCTGCCGCGACCGCCAGGCGCTCCCATCCTTCCGGGCTTTGCGGATGCCGACCGCGACCTCAAGTAGAATACGGGCTTTGCAAGCGTTCGAAGCGCGGCGTCTCAGGGGATGTGTGCGGGTCCGATTGGGTCTGCAGGGCATGACGACCGCACCCGCGATGTGATCGCGCGCAGACTGCGCGCGGCACGTCTGATAATTACCATGCCGGCTACGCCCCGTGGCTCGCGACAACGAATCGAACGGCCGGGCACGGCCGCCATCGCCTTCTCGCCTAATGACCGACGTCGATCTCACCGCCCTCTCCCACACCGTCGTGTGGTTCACCTTTGCGCTGGCCTTCGTGTTTGGCGCTGTGCTGCAGCGCACGCATTTCTGCACGATGGGCGCGCTCTCCGACATCGTGAACATCGGCGATTGGAACCGCATGCGGATGTGGTTGCTCGCCATCGGTGTCGCGACCATCGGCACGGGGGCGCTGGCGTCGCAAGGTGTCATCGATCCTATCAAGGCGATTTACACGACGCCGCGCTTTACCTGGCTGTCGTATCTCGTTGGCGGCTGGCTGTTCGGTTTCGGCATGGTGCTGGCGTCCGGTTGCGGCAGCAAGACATTGGTGCGCATCGGCGGTGGGAATCTGAAGTCGCTGCTGGTTTTCGTGATGATCGGTCTGTCGGGCTACATGACGCTCAAGGGCTTGTTCGCGGTATTGCGCGTGACGGCCATCGATAGCGTGCAAACCACGTTTGCGACATCGCAGGATCTGCCGACATTGCTGGGCGGCTGGTTCGGTGGCGACGTACACCGCGCACAGCTCATTCTCGGGTTGGCGATTGGCGGGGCGTTCGTGATCGCGGCGCTCGCACGACGCGAATTCTGGACGTTCGATAATCTGCTGGGCGGCCTCGTCGTGGGCGCGATCATCGTGGCGTTGTGGTACGTCTCGGGCAAGTTAGGGTACGTGGCGGAGAATCCGAATACGTTGGAGGAGAGTTTCGTTGCCACGAATTCCGGGAAGATGGAAGCGTTGTCGTTCGTCTCGCCGCTCGCGTACACGATGTATTGGCTGATGATGTGGAGCGACACGAGCAACGTCATCACGTTGGGCATTTCGAGTGTGTTGGGTGTGATTGCCGGGTCGTTCGTCTATGCACTGGTGTCGCGCAATTTCCGTTGGGAAGGCTTTCAGGGCACGGAAGACACGGCAAACCACATGGTGGGTGGCGTACTGATGGGCTTCGGCGGCGTGACGGCCTTGGGCTGCACGGTCGGTCAGGGGTTGTCGGGCGTATCGACGCTGGCGCTGGGGTCGTTCCTCGCGACGGCGGCGATTCTCGTGGGCGGCGTCTGCGCGTTCAAGTACCAGATGTGGCGCATTGAGCGCAGCGTTTGAGCACAAGCCGCGCACAACCGCTCGAATCGCGCCAGAAAGAGCCGCCGTCGCGCCGCCCAGGTATTGACACTATGGTGACAGCGCCGCTATAATTTTGGTCTTCGTTGGGTCGTTAGCTCAGCTGGTAGAGCAGCGGACTTTTAATCCGTTGGTCGCAGGTTCGAATCCCGCACGGCCTACCAAACGAATTCAGGGGGTTACAGGCGCTTCGCTTGTAACCCCTTTCTCGTTTCCGGCGTCATGGAACCACCTTGCCGGCGGATTGCGTCAAGGAGACGCTGGCGCAACCGGCGCTACGCGCTGGCATACCACCTCACAACGCCCCGTCCCCCGCATCTCCTTTAGCGATCGTCGTCCTCGACATGGTCGCCGCTCGCCGGCGCAGACTCTCGTTGGACGGCTTGTCGCTTGCACTTGACGTGGTAGGCCGTCAGCACTGCATGCGCCACCATGTCCAGCGCGGGGCGCGTCTCGCCGTTCTTGTCAGTCCATACCTTCGGCGTGAGCGCACCAGACAGCGAAACAGAATCCCCATCATCCAGCGCTAGCAGTGCGGCCCGCGCATCATCGGCAAAGGCAATTACGTTCACGAACAGCGCCTCGCCGTCGCCCCCGGCCGCGAGAACCTTCGCAGTGGCATATGCCGTGCCGCCTTGCCCTTTGCGCTCAGCGGGCGTTCCGTAGACCTTCCCACCAATCAGACCATCAATCATCTTTCACCTCGTTATCACGCGCGACTGCCGCCCACGCTTCATTTGAACCCTCGAACGTCGAACCATACCCGTTCCACACGCCGGCGTGTTGGATACCCGTGAAGCAGCGCCTGAAACACCGGACAAAATCGCCCACTTGAACCAACGGGTCGACATAGAACGTAGACGAACGAGATTCTCCAGGAGGCAGTTGAATGCAGCCGTGCAGAAGGTGGTGAGCCGCGACGCGAAGCTTACCGGGATGGAAAATCGCGTCGCGTTTGCGTTGCGCACGCTATCCGAAATCAAGCGGTTGAGCGACAAGGGTTCAGGCGATACGGCCAACGAGACACGCAGGTTCGCCATGCGATGGATTTAGCAATTCTAGTGTGACGCTGCGCCCGGAATTTCGGGGCAAACGCCATCAAGGACAGCACGCCGGCAACATGTGATGTGACTTGGCATACTCCCGCAAAGCGTCATTCATTCGCGTCTGCCACCCGTCGCCCGACGCCTTGAACGCCTCCACCACATCACGATCAGCGCGCATGTTCAGCGTCACTTTACGTTGACCTTCCGGCAACGCCGGGCGTCCGCGACGCTTCAACACAGCATCCGCGCGCCCTTTCCCCAACACCTCGGTCAGCACTTCGCGCGCCGGACGCATCTGCCCCAACTGCTGGTCGGTCAACGGTGGGTTATCGGGATCCGTCTCGGCGGCACGCGTGATGGCCGCATCCTCGGCGTCGGTCATTGGGGGGGGTCTACGTTTCGTCATACTTTCGTACCTCGCGTCGGTTGGCTTTGCGAAGGCTGATCACTCGAATCGATTCGTCTCGCACTGTCAACACCATCACATGGAGTCTGTCCCCGAGCGGGCCAAGCGCAACAAACCGCGTTTCGTTGTAGTTGGCGCGCGCGTCGATCTCAAGCAACGCAGCCTCCAAGTCGAAAAACTCGGCAAGCGCCAGCGACAGTCCATGTTTTCTACAGTTTGCCTCGTCTTTCGCTGGATCGAACTCGATTTGCATTGATTTATTGTATGGGCATTAATTTACATACGTCAACGATTTTTTGTATGGACGGAAATCCACGACAAGACACCCGTTGACGAGCCGAACCCATCATCGCAGCAACACCGAATTCGAAATCTCAGCAAACTCCGAATCTACAACCGCCACCCGCAGGAACTCCGACAACTTCAGATCTCCCTAGTCGTATCCGCTCCCGCTATTGCTGCGCAAACCGCCCCACGAGCGTTCTCCCTGTTGCAGGCTCGGGGAGCGACAACATTCGGAGAATATCGAGACCTTGTAATCGTGCATCATCGCATCGCGGGCAGTCGATTCGCAGCCGACGTTCGTCACCGTGCCAGTCACGATCACGGTGTCGATGCCGCGCGCGGCAAGGCGTTGATGCAGGTCGGACGAGCCTTGGATAAAAGCGCTGAACCGCGTCTTGTCGACCATCTCATCCGCATCGCGAACGTCGAGCGGCGGATACAACGCGTGTCCGGGATGTCCGTCGACCAAGGTCTCGCCCAGACTCGCCCCCCCATCCCGCGCCGAATTCGTCGAAGCGCTGCCACGGCGCTTCGCCTGGCACGACCTGCGTGTGACGAATCCAATACACATGACCACCCGCCTCACGCAGCGCGCTCGCGAGCCGACTCACATTCGGCACGATCTCGCGCGCCATCGGCAATTCGCCGGGAAAGCCTGGGGCGACAAAGCCGTTCTGCAGGTCGATGATGTTAAGCGCGGCGCCGACAAGATCGCATCCCTGGCGTGGGGATGATTTTCTCAGGCATCGCTCGGCCATGAGCGGCGAAGTCCGACTATGCGGATCGTCTCGGACGCGCCCCACGCTGCGATGAGGCCACGGCGCCGGTCTGACGGCTCTCGATGACATCCCGCGTGCGCTGTGAAATCCGCGACGCGGCCTCCTTGATCGATTCAACGAGCCGGTCGAGATTGGCGAACTGCAGACGCGGCGTCGGCACGATCACCGCGAGCGCGCCGACCGCCTCCCCTGAGTCGTCGGTAAACAGCGGCGACGCCAGCGCCGAAATCCCGACTTCGAGTTCGTCTTTCGAGAGATAAAAGCCCGCGCGCCGAATCCTGAGCAGCGATCCGCGGAAGTCCTCGAGCGTCGTACCGAGTCCGCTCTGCGCGATGTCCTCGGCATATTGCTCGAACAACCCCGCGAGCTTGGCCTTGGGGAAGGTCGACAGGATCGCCTTCGACGCGGCACCGAGAAAAAGCGGACGTGGACGCCCGCGGCCGTATCGGAGGTCAAGCGATGCGTCGTGCGTCTCTCGATGGGTGTCGACAAGCTCGTTCCCGTACCACCGAGACATCACGGTGTCGAAGCCCGAATGCTCGCTCAGCTCGCGCATGATCGGCCGGCCGACGGCAAGCAGCGGATCGGACACGCGCAAGTGATAGTCGAGCTTGATGATGCGAGGCCCAAGCCCATAGTCCCCTCCCGCAAACCGCACGAGCAAGCCCGCGTCGACCAGCTCTCGCACATAGCGGTAAGCCGTCGGAATCGAGCAATCGAGTTCGGCGCCAACGTCTTCGGCGGACAGGAATAGCTTGTCCTCGGAAAAAAGATCGAGGATGGATAAGACTCTCGTAATGCTCGACATCTGGACAGTGAACCCTGTGGACGTGCGTGAATTATAGCCAGAGCGAGCGGCCGCCTGGTCGGCCCATTTGCACATGCAAAGCGCGCGCGAGGGTCGGACACTCCCCGCAGCATCACGCGAAGCCCGACCCCGATTCAAGCGACGACGCATTGCCCCTTGCTTTTCGTCACCTGATCACACAAGCCCCATGCGTTCCGCCATCTCCGCCTGCCAGACGCTTCGAGGCCGGAAACCAGGCAGGGTGCGCGCATGGCGCTCGACATCCGCCATCAGTTCGGCGTCCGGCCGGTCAAAGTCGACCGGCACACGCATCGGCTGGTCAACGTACCACGGCGTATCGATGAACAGTTCCAGCCGGTTGCCCTCCGGATCTCGTGCATAGATCGACACCGCATTACCGTGGGTCACGGGGCGGATCTCGTCGAGCCCCTCCGCCACAAACTTTTGGTGGAACTGCCTGAGCGTGGCAAGACTGTCCGCCTCCAGCGAAATCTGGTTGATCGGATTGAACGCCAGATGCACCGGGCGCCCGCTCGCAAGCACGATCTGGTGGTGTACCGCCGGATCGCGACTCAGAAATACCAAGCGCACTTCGCCACTCGGCGTCTGCAACTTGCCACGATCCGTCACGGTGAACTCCAACACCCGCGAATAGAAATCCTCGACCCGCGCCATGTCGTTCACATAGAACCCCATGTGGCTCAACGAGAGACCCTGCCGCTTCTGCTTCATCCCTTCCATGCCTGTCTCCGATAGTGATAAACCCTAACGAAAAACACGTTGTGTCATTCGTTAAATCTAGTTTATTCTCAAAATACGATAAACACACTACTTTTTTACGGCGGTGTGCGGATCAAAACTACCGTTATTTATCATCGGAGCATCAATGAAACTCGTCAGCTTCTCCACCTCTCAGGGTCCTTCGTTCGGCGTGGTTCGCGACGACGTCATCTTCGACCTGGGCAAGCGCCTTGATGGGCGCTTCGCGGACCTCAAGGCGCTGATTGCCGCCGACGCCTTCAGGGAAGCGGCTCAGGCCATCGAGGGCGCGCAGGCCGACTACGCGCTCGCAGACGTGGCGCTGCTGCCGGTCATCCCCAATCCTGAGCAGATCTTCTGCGTCGGCCTGAATTACGCCGAGCACGTCAAGGAAACGCATCGCGAAGTGACCGAACAGCCCGTGATTTTCATGCGGCTACCCGCCTCCCAGGTCGGCCACGCTCGGCCGATGCTGCGCCCGCCCGAGTCTCAGCAGTTCGACTACGAGGGCGAGATCGCGGTCATCATCGGCCGCGGCGGACGGCGCATCGCCGAAGCCGACGCCTGGCAGCACATCGCGGGCTACGCCTGCTACAACGACGGCTCCGTGCGTGACTGGCAGCGTCACACGACGCAGTGGGGGCCGGGCAAGAACTTCTATCGCACCGGCGCGTTCGGGCCGTGGATGGTCACGCGCGACGAGATCACGCCAAACGCGCTGATGACGCTCGTCACCCGTCTGAATGGGCAGGAGGTGCAGCGGGCAACCACGGAGATGCTCATCCACGGTATCGCCAAGCAGATTGCCTATCTCTCGACGTTCACACCGCTTTTCGCCGGCGACGTGATCGTGACCGGCACGCCGGGCGGCGTGGGTGCAAAACGTAACCCGCCGCTGTTCATGAAGCCGGGCGACGTGGTCGAAGTGGAAGTGGATCGCATTGGCGTGCTGCGCAATTCGATTGCCGACGAAGCGTAAAGGTCGTGGCCGGGTGCGGCACGCCGCGCCCGGTGTCTGAACAGCGGGAAACGAACATGTCAAATCAAACTATTCCAACGCCTACATGCGACTACGACGTCGCGATCATCGGCCTCGGCCCCACCGGCGCCACATTGGGTAATCTGCTTGCGATCCAGGGGTTGCGGGTGCTGGTGCTGGAGCGCGACAAAGACATCTTTGCGCTGCCCCGCGCGGTGCATTTCGATGGCGAATGCATGCGCGTGTTCCAGACGATCGGGATTGCGGATGCGCTGCTCCCCAACCTGTTCGTGGGCCCGGGAATGAAGTTCGTGAACGCGCAAGGCCAATTGCTGATCGACTGGCCACGTCCGACCCACATTGGCCCTCACGGCTGGTGTGCCAGCTACAAATTCCACCAGCCCGATCTGGAGAATGCATTGCGCGAGCGCCTCGCGCAGCAACCCAACGTTGAAGTCCGTCTGCGTCATGAGGTGTTTTCCCTCGATGAGACAGCCGACGGCGTTCAAGTCCGCTTCGAGGACACGCGTTGCGGCAAACTGGGACGCGCCACCGCACGATATGTCGTCGGGTGCGACGGCGCGCGCTCCATTGCGCGGCGCTTCATGGGCACCGAGCTGACGGATCTGAAATCGCACGAACGCTGGGTCGTGGTAGACGTGATGCTCAATGCGCCACGGCCTGAACTGGGCGACGTCTCGATTCAGTATTGCGATCCGGCGCGGCCGACCACTTATACGCGAGGCCCGGGCAACCGTCGTCGTTGGGAAATCATGGTGATGCCTGGCGACGATTCGACGCAACTCACGACCCCGGAATGGCTGTGGGACAAGCTCGCTCGCTGGATCTCGCCGGCCGATGCACGGCTCGAGCGCTCAGCCGTCTACACGTTTCACTCCGTCGTTGCCAACGGGTGGCGTCGTGGCCGGTTGCTTCTGGCGGGAGACGCCGCGCATCAAACGCCGCCCTTCATGGGCCAAGGCATGGCCGCCGGCATTCGTGACGCGTCGAATCTCGCATGGAAATTGGGGGCCGTGCTTCGCGGTGAAGCCTGCGACACGCTTCTCGATACCTATGAATCGGAACGCTCGCCGCACGTACGCGAATTCATCGAGACCGCCGTCCAGCTCGGCGCGGTCATTCAGACCACTCATCCTGAGCTTGCGAACGCTCGCGACGACGAGATGGCCGCAGCGATCCGCAATTTCGTCACGCCGCAACCAAAGCTTGGGCCGGGGGAGTGGGTGGACGACCCCTCGGGCACTGCGGGACAGATTGCCCCGCAGCCTCGCCTGAACGACGGACGGCGGCTTGACGACGTCGTCGGCTACCGATTCGCACTGGTTGCCTTACCGGAGCTGCTCAGCGAGTGCCCGGATCTGCCGGATCAGGCGGCCCGCGCGGATGTCGAACTGATCGCAAGCGACGAAGCCTCGATCCGCGAGTGGTTCCGGTCAACCGGCGCCGTCGCCCAATTGGTGCGCCCGGACCGCTACGTATTCGGTGTCGCGCCTGACAGGCATGCCCTGGCACAACTGTTTGAAGAGACACTGACTCATCGGCGCACGGCAAACGCCTGATCGGCCGCCATCGCGCACGCACACCCCTCGTTGGACAAAGAAGCCAACCCTTTCTGGAGACGTCATGGAGACAACCCGCAACCCTGTCGGCGAACTTGGCCGCTCACCCTCCGCCGGCCTGACACGGTCCCAATGGAAGATGATCCTCATCGCGAGCCTGGGCGGCTCACTGGAGTTTTACGACTTCATTGTGTACGGCTTTTTTGCGCAGTACATCGCCGCGCAGTTCTTTCCGAACGCGTCGGCGCTGTTGAGCATGCTCGCCGCCTACTCCGTGCTGGCCATCGGCTATGTGATTCGACCGCTCGGCGGCATCGTGCTGAGTAGCTGGGGAGATCGTTATGGCCGCCGGCCGGTCTTTCTCGGCTCCATCGTTGTCGTGACCACCGCGACGATTTGCCTGGGTCTGCTGCCGAACTATGCGCACTGGGGGATCACCGCGTCGATCCTGCTGATCGTCCTGCGCATGCTTCAGGGGTTCTGTGTCGGCGGGGAAATGCCCGGCGCCATTACGTACGCCGTGGAAGCCGCGCCGCATCGCGCCGGCCTGGCTGCCGGCGTCATCATCTGCGCGGTGAACGTGGGCGTGTTGCTTGCGACCATCGTCAATCTCGTCATCCAGAGTTCCCTGTCGAGCGCGGATGCCGCGGCGTATGGCTGGCGCGTCGCCTTTTTGTTCGGCGGCCTGTGCGGCATCGTGTCGTACTGGATGCGACGCAACCTCGACGAGTCGCCGGAGTTCAAGAAGATGCAAGGGGCCGTCATCAAGCAACCGTTTCGCGAAACGCTTCGGCACCACGGTAAATCGGTCGCCGCTGCCGCGCTTACGATCGCGGTCATGGCCGGTGTCAATGGCATCCTGTACGGACACATGCCGGCTTACCTCGTGCAACAACTTCACTATGCGCCCCGGACGGCGGCGATCGCCCAGAACGCCTATCTGATCGTCAGTTCGTTTGGCCTGCTCGCCGCGGGCTGGCTTGGCGACAAGGTGCCGCGCCGGTATCTTCTGCGTGCGTCGGCGTCGTTGCTGGTGGTATTGAGTTACCCGTTCTATTACGCGCTGGTCGGCCACACCGTGAATCTGGTGACCCTGTTCATCCTCGCGGGAGTGGTCTTCTCGCTCGCCAGCGGTACGTGGGCGTCCGTGCTTGCCGATCAGTTCCCGGTGCAGGTGAGGTTCAGCGGCATCGCACTTTCGTATAACGCCTCCGTCCTCGTCTTCAGCGGTTTCGCGCCGTTGCTGGCGACCATGCTGATCCGCGAGACCGGCTCACTGGCCGCACCGGCGTACTTCGTGATCGGCGCCTGCGCGATCGCGTTGCTCGCGAGCTTTGCCCTGCCCGCCAGCCAATCGACATCGCCACGCGCATTGCCGACGGACCGGCGCGGCGCCGAACCATCGCGCTGAACCTGCACCGCCGCACCGCCACGTGTACGGCGAAAGTCACTGATTGTGCCTTTCGCCGCCTGCACTCGCTCAGTCCGCGTGAGCCCGATCGAACGCCCACACTTCGGGGAAGCCCATCAACTCGCACATTTGCGAGAACGGATACAGGGCGTTGTCGATGCTCATCGTGCCCTTGCCGGCCTTGATCTGCGCGTACGCGTGCTCAAGGGCGCGCGCGGCGGCAAGGAAGCCCGTCGCCGGATAGATCGCGATGGAGAACCCGAGCGACTGCAATTGCGCCGGCGCCAACTGTGGTGTGCGTCCGCCCTCGACGATATTGCACAGCAACGGCACATCGAAGGATTTGCCGATCGTCTCCAGCTCCTCCACGCTCTCGGGCGACTCGATGAACAGGACATCGGCGCCCGCCTTCACATAGGCCTCGCCCCGGCGCAATGCCTCGTCCAATCCGAGCGACGTGCGGGCATCGGTACGCGCCACGATCTGGAAGTTCGCGTCGTCGCGCGTCTGCGCCGCGACCTGGATCTTCTTGACCATATCGCCGGCCGGAATCACGCGGCGACCCGGCGTGTGGCCGCACTTCTTCGGAAATTCCTGGTCTTCAAGCTGAATCCCTGCCGCCCCCGCCCGCTCGTAGCCACGCACTGTGTGCATGACATTGAGCAGTCCACCGTAACCGGTGTCGCCATCGCAGATCAACGGCGTGCGGCTGTTGCCGCAGAACGCCGTCACACGATTGACCATGTCGGTATAGGTTGCCAGGCCGGCATCGGGCACGCCCAGATACGAGGCCACCGTACCGAAACCGGTCATGTAGAGGCAGTCGAACTGCATCGCGTCAGCCATGGCGACCGAGATCATGTCGTAAATCCCCGGCGCGACCACAATGTCTTGCCGAGCCAGTTTCGCTTTGAGTTGACTACGTTTTTCTTGGGCGTTCATCACAATTCCAATAAGTCGGTGAAGCAAGATTTCCGACGCGCGGGGCGCTCGACCCACGCGTCGTTTCGAATCCGGACGCCGTATTGCGCCAGACGTCAGCGTTGCGATTTCCCGGAGAATTCCGACTCGCCGAGACCGGCCGTTCCAAGCCCGCCCGCGTTCGGTGCGATGTCCTCCAACGAGCGGCGGTTGGTCTCGATACCGAACAGCGCAAGCACGATCGACATGGCCGCCAGCACGCACGCAATCGTCGTGAGAACCTGCTGGATGCCGCCGGACGCGTAGAGTGCGACGACCATCTGCGGCGCGAGAATCCCGGCGATCCGGCCGGCACAGCCCGCCACACCATTGCCGCGCATGCGGTTCTCCGTCGCGAACAGTTCGGGGCAATAGGTTGCAATGCCGAGCGCGACCATCAGATAGGTCAGCGTGAACAGCAGGAAGCCGAGCGCGGTCGCCATCTCCACGCTGCTCGAGTGGCCATAGGCCCATCCCACCACCGCCGCGAGTGCCGACACCGCGATCATGCCGTTCTTGCGACCGATCCGGTCGGCCACGAGCACGCCCACCAGCGCGCCCGCCGGACCGCCGAGCGACATCAACGTGGTGTAGCCGAGCGACGACGCCATGCCGATCCCCTGCTTCATCAGGAACGTCGGCACCCAGACAATGAAACCGTAGATCACCACGTTGACACCGATCTGCACGCAGATCGCCACCACCGTTCGACGAATCTGCGAAGGTGTAAACAAGTCCAGCAGCGTGGTGGGTCGCGTGACGACCGGTGGCATCTGGCGCACCGGGGGCAATACGCCGCCGCGCGCGGACTCGGCTTCGGCCGCACGCAGGATCGCGTCGGCCTCGTCGAAACGTCCCTTCGATTCCAGCCAGCGCGGCGACTCGGGCATCTTGGCGCGCACGAACCACATGACCAACGCGCCCACGCCCACGATCGCGAACATCGCGCGCCAGCCCATCGAGGGAATGATCAGATAACCGAGGAACGTCGAGAAGAACAACGCCGAATTCGTGATCAGCGACAGGTAGGCCGACCACTTGCCGCGCACCGCGGGCGGCACGAATTCACCGAGCGAGCCGTAGCCAACCACGATCTCAGCGCCAAGCCCAAGCCCCATGAAGAAGCGACAGACGATCAGCCACGTCATGTTGGGCGCGAATGCACCGGCGAGCGACGCCAGACCAAAGATCGCCAGGTTGAACTGATAGGTGAACTTGCGTCCCTTGCGGTCACCCAGCACACCCGCCGTCAACGCGCCGAGCAGCATGCCGACGAAGGTCGCCGACAGAAACGTGGCGTTGAGCTGCATCGTCGACCATCCGCTCTTGGCCAGGGCCCCCAGCACGCCGCCAGCCAGATAGATGTCGAACGAATCGAGGAACATGCCGCCCCCGATCAGCCACAGGATCCGGCGATGGAACCCAGAAATGGGCAGCCGGTCCAGCCGGGGCCCCGCGTTTATCGAACTCAACATGCGCTGTCTCCTCCGTCGTTATCGACGTGATGTTTTCAGGTACTGCTGATGGAACCGGCTAATCCCCTGCCAACGCGGGCGCGACGGTGTCGCCCGCCGGCGTGCGTGATGCACGGCCCAGCACCACGCTCTGCGCCGCCGCGATATGGCAGCGCACGATCGCCTCGGCCCAGACGCCGTTGCGCTGTGCGAACGCGTCGACAATTTCGAGGTGCTGTCGTGCGCTGCGCTCGCGGTCTTCGGGGTTGTAGGTGTCGAACGTCCACTTGACGAGTGGCGTCTCTTTCATCGATTTGAGAGAGCGGTCGAGGCGGCCGTTGCCAGCGCCGCCGCTGATGATCGCGTGGAAGGCATCGTTAAGCGCAAACCAGCGTTCGGTCAGCGCCGCCGTCGGCGGCTCGCGCGCAATGTCGAACATCGTCACGGCCAGTTCGCGCAGCCGCGCGACATCGTCGTCGGTCGCCCGTTGCGCCGCACGCCCCGCCAGATACGGCTCGATCAGCAACCGAGCCTCGAAAATCTCGCGCGCGTCCTGCTCGGTCCACGCCCGCACACGTACGCCATAGTTGGGCACCGCTTCGACCCAGCCCTCCGCATCAAGCCGGCGCAAGGCCTCGCGCACCGGCGTGCGGCTCACGCCGAAGCGCTCCGCCAGTTGGGTCTCACGCAGATACTGCCCCGCGGCGTACTCATGTTCGGCCAGCGAGGTCTTGATGGCCAGGTAGACATCGGCCGAGGACAGGGTGAGCGGCGTAGACGACATTGTATGCAATGTTTTAATATTTACGAGATTGCCCGCTAACATCAGGCGAATTTTGTAAACATTGTATGCAATGTTGCGAATCGCTGGATCGGTAATTCCCCCTAGACAGGCCCACGGGGCGACAACGATGGCTTCGCTGCGCCCTTTTCAGGTTCCCGCGCCGCTGCGGACGCGGCGGCACGCGATGGCGACGCCGTTCAGCCCTTTGGGCGACGCAAATCGAACATCGGTCCGATCTCTGCATAGTCGCCGAGATAACCCGCGCGCATCACCGGATGCGCCTTCGCCGTATCGAAGATGCCGTCTTCGCGCAGATACTCGCGGCGGATGTGCACGCCGACGACCTGCCCCAGGGCGAGCCAGTTGTCCATCGGCTTGCCGTCGAGATTGTGCAGGCGCACGATCTGCAGCAACTTGCATTCGAGCGAGGCGGGCGACTCGGCCACATGCGGTACGTCCACATTGACGCCGGCGGCCTTCGTCAGCCCTGCCAGTTCGAACTCGTCGACGTCGTGCGGCACGGGGGCCGACGTCCGGTTCATCTGCGTGACGAGCGACTTGCTCGTGAAATTCCAGACGAACTCACGCGTGGCTTCGATGTTGGCAATCGAGTCTTTGTAGCCCTCGCTGCAGAACCCGACGATCGGCGGGAACGTCGCAAAAGCGCCGAAGAAGCTGTAGGGCGCGAGGTTGACCCGGCCGTGCGCGTCGCTGCTGGAGATCCAGCCGATGACGCGCGGCGCGACAATCGCCTTGAACGGATCGTGAGACAGACCGTGACCCTTGGCCGGGTCATAGAAGTGAACGTCGTTGGACATGAGGCAGTGAAGATCCACGTGAATGAATGTCCCACACGATATCGCATTGCCACAGACCGCAGGTCAACAGCCATCCAAACATTCACCAGGCGAAACAATCATTCCGACAGTCAAAACACTCCACGCTTCAGGCAACCGCCTCACCTACGCCCCGAATGCCGCATGAATAAAGGCTTGCGGCGCCGCCCGGGCGGTCTCCGGCGAGATTCACCGATTTATGCGACGATTGCCCGTGTTGCGTCGCGCAAGGCGACGCGTTTTTCATTGCACGCGCTACCACCGCGCAGACAGACCATGCCCGCCACACTCAAGATCGATTTTGTCTCCGATGTCGCCTGTCCCTGGTGCGCCATCGGCCTCGCCTCATTGAAGACGGCCCTCGGCCGTCTGGGCAACGAGGTCGACGCCGACCTACATTTCAGCCCCTTCGAACTCAATCCCGACATGCCGGTCGACGGCGTTCCGCTCGCCGATTACATGTCGCGCAAGTACGGCCTGTCGCCGGAACAGTTGGCACAGGATCAGGCCAACATTGGCGCGCGGGCGGCGGCCGAAGGGTTCCCGATGCGCATGGACCTGCGCACGCACGCCTACAACACGTTCGACGCGCATCGTCTGCTGCACTGGGCACAGACCGTCGACAACGACACGCAGCTCGCCCTGAAGGAAGCGCTGTTGCGCGCCTACTTCGTCGAGGGCAAGCGCACGAGCGACCCGGAAGTGCTCGTCGACGCCGCGCGGCAAGCCGGCCTCGACACGGCGCGTGCGCGCGAGATTCTCGCCTCCGACGAGTATGCGGAGCAGGTGCGCGCGCTTGAGCGCCACTACCAGAATCTCGGCATCCAGTCGGTGCCGGCGATCATCTTCAACAACCGGCATCTCGTGAGCGGCGGACAACCGCCGGAAGTGTTCGAACAGGCCATTCGTCAGATTCTGGCCGAGGGCTGATCCGTCATGTCGTCCCTGCCCCCGATCGCCGATACCGCGGCGGCCAGCGCCCCAGCGGCGGCGCACACGCACGAGCCGCCCGCCACCGGGCGCGGACTCGCCATGACGGCGATTCTGCTCGCCGTCTCGCTCGCCAGTCTCGACACGGCGATCGCCAACACGGCCCTGCCGCAGATGGCACTCGATCTGAAAACGACGCCGTCGGCATCGGTCTGGATCGTGAACGCGTACCAATTGGCGATGGTGGCGACCCTGCTTCCGTTCGCTTCGCTCGGCGAGCGCGTCGGGCACAAACGCGTCTTCATGTCGGGTGTGGCGGTGTTTCTCGTGGCGTCGCTGCTGTGCGCCCTGTCGCCGACGCTCGGCTTTCTCGCAGGCGCTCGCGTCTTGCAGGGCGTGGGGGCCGCTGCGGTCATGAGCGTGAACATCGCGCTTATCCGGTTCCTGTATCCGGCGCATCAACTTGGGCGCGGTGTGGGCCTGAACGCGCTGATCGTCGGTATTTCGTTCGCCATCGGGCCAACGTTGGCGTCGCTCGTCCTCGCGTTCGGGAGCTGGCCGTGGCTGTTCCTGATCAACGTGCCGACGGCGTTGCTGGCGCTGGCGTTCTCGCGCCGCAACCTGCCCGACACACCGCGCAGCGCGCACAAGCCAGACATGATTGCCGCATTGCTCAATGTGGCGACGTTTGCGCTGCTGATCTTCGCGCTGAGTCAAAGTGCACAACGGGCCGATTGGCGTCTGACGGTGACGTGCTTCGTGGGCGCGATTGTGTTTGGCTGGGCCTTGATTCGCCGTGAGCGTGGCCATCGCGCGCCGATGCTGCCAGTCGACTTGCTGCGTCTGCCCGCCTTCGCGCTCTCTACGCTCACGGCCATCTGCGCGTTTGCGACGCAGGGGCTGGGACTCGTGTCGTTACCGTTCTATTTCGAGAACGTGCTGCATCGCAGTCCTATCGAGACAGGTTTTCTGATGACGCCATGGCCGTTTTTCGTGGCCGCGATTGCGCCCTTGGCGGGACGCCTGTCCGACCGTTATCCGCCCGGCGCGCTGGGCGCGATTGGCCTGGCGATGCTGAGCGCGGGCATGGGGTTGCTGGCGATCATGCCCGAACACGCGCAGCTGTGGGATATCGGCTGGCGGATGGCGTTGTGCGGTCTGGGGTTTGGTTTCTTCCAGTCGCCGAATCTGAAGGCGTTCATGCACAGCGCACCGCCGGAGCGCAGTGGCGGGGCAAGCGGCATGGTGGGAACGTCGCGACTGCTGGGGCAAGCGACGGGCGCTGCACTCGTGGCCCTGGCGTTGGGCATCGCAGGCGCCCAAGGTTCGTTGTGGGCGTTGGCGTGGGGTGCGGCGTTCTCGGCCGCAGGCTGTCTTGCGAGCGGCCTGCGCTTGGTGCGCAGTCGGGCTTGATCGCGCACAGGAGAAACACGCCAGGGAACCGACGTGTTCCCCCTAGGCGATTCAGGAGGACGATTCGGTGACGCGTCGTTTGACCTTGATGTCCGCCACCGGGATCACCGCGGCCACCGCATCCCCGAGCAAGCGACGCAACTCGGTGGGTTGGCCGACCAGATCGGCCAACGTGTAGCGGTCGAGCACCGCAAAATAGGTGCGCAACGCCTCGCCCAGCACGCCGCGCAGGTTGCACGCCGACGTGATGACACAGGCGTTATCGCCTTGGTGGAAGCACTCGACCATCGCGAAGTCGGGCTCCATCGCCCGCACCACTTCGCCAAGCCCGATGCGCTCCGGTGCGCGTCCCAGTCGAATCCCGCCCGAGCGCCCGCGCACCGTGTGCAAGTAGCCCAGTTGGCCGAGCTTCTGCACGATCTTCACGAGGTGGTTCTTGGGGATGTCGAACGCATCGGCCACGGCCTGCACGTGCACCAACTCGTCGGGGTGAACCGCGACGTAGATCAGAGTGCGCAAACTGTAATCGGTGTGGTCGGTGAGTCGCATTCGACGGGGAAGCGCTGCAGGAACGGGGCAGGCGGCACCGGGTGCCGCCTGCAACTATCGCGAACCAGTTTAACATGGCTTTCATAGGCATCTTATGCTGCGCCGAAGCCATGCGCCGCCGGTATGCCTCGACTCGCCAAGGGATCGCCTTACCAGCGCACGGTCATCCCGCCCATCCAGGAATAGTCATACGTCTGCGGATTGAGGCCGCGTCGATAGCCGACGTCCAGATCCAGCCACGACTTCGGGCTGTAGATCGCACCGAGAATCATGAACGCCGGGTGCGTCCGCCGCGTGAAGTCGGGGTTCTGCGAAGTGCCCACATCCAGAATAAGCTGCGTTGTCGGCAACACGCGATACAGCACCGCCCCGGAAACCTTCCACAATGACTGGCGATCGCCTTGGCGGTTCGGCTGATAAGCGGCCCCGGCGTTGAACAGAAACGTCCATTTGTCGATTTCGTATTGCGTGAGCAACGTCGCGCCGGCGTTCACCCGACCGCTGCCAAGCCCGCGCTGGTCGTTGCCCGTCGGAAAGCTCAGGTACGGCTTGAGGCCGATGCTGAACGCCCCGTCGTCGTACATCCGCCACTTGGCGCCCGTCTCCACATCGCCAACACCATTGCCGGCGGCGTCCGAGCGGTTTTGAAGGTGCGTATAGGGCACGTCGACATACAGATCGAGCGCCTCTCCCACCCCTCGGGTGAGCGTGCTGTTCCAGAGCGTCTGGCGGCCGATTTCCGGCTGCTTCGACGTCACTTCGCCATTCGTCTCGAACTGCCAGTTGCCGTCGCCCTGCGTGCCGGTATCGTCGGACACCAGCGGATGGGCGGCGAAGGCGCTGAGCGGACAGAGCAGCGCCAGAGACATCAGTTGCTTCTTCATGAGTCGTTCTCTTGCTTACGGGTGCCGCCCCGGCGCGGCGAGCGGCGGGGCGGGCGTGTGTGATTGTCGGCTCCCGCCCGGCCGGGCGGGAGCGTTGTATGAAATCAATGGCGGTAATGATTCGGCCGTCTCGGCTGACACGGCCGATACCCGATCAGAACCAGCGGCCAAAGCGGCGGATGTAGATCGTCTTCACCACTTGGGCGAGAGCGATGTAGCCGAGCATGGTCGCGGCGAGCCAGTAGAAGTACGTCCCCGGCAGGGCCACGAAGCCCAGCGCTTCGGCAAAGGGCGAGTAAGGCAGCCAGCAGGCCAGCGCGATCGCCACCGTCGTCGACAGCATGATCGGCAGCGCCGGCGTGCTTTGCAGGAACGGGATCTTCTGCGTGCGCAGCAAGTGAACGACCAGCGTCTGCGACACCAACCCTTCGACGAACCAGCCCGAGTTCATGATGACCTGCCCCGCATCGCCGCCATGCGCGTGATACAGCGCGCCCGCACCGAACACCGTCCACATCAGCGCATAGGTCGTGATATCGAACACCGACGAGGTCGGTCCGAGCCACAGCATGAAGCGCCGGATGTTGCCCGCGTCCCACTTGCGCGGCTTCTTGAGGAATTCCGGATCCATGCGATCCCATGGCAGGAACATTTGCGAGATGTCGTACACAAGGTTCTGCACGAGCAATTGCATCGCGAGCATCGGCTGCCACGGCAGGAATGCGCTCGCCACCAGCACCGAGAACACGTTGCCGAAGTTCGAGCTGGCCGTCATGTTCAGGTACTTGAGGATGTTGCCGAAGGTCTCGCGGCCCTTGATGACGCCCTCCTCCAGCACCATCAGGCTCTTTTCGAGCAGGATGATATCGGCGGTTTCCTTGGCGATATCGGCACCGGTATCCACCGAGATGCCGACGTCGGCATCGCGCAGCGCCGCGGCGTCGTTAATGCCGTCGCCCAGGAAGCCCACCGTGTGACCGTTGGCCTGCAAGGCCTTGACCACGCGCGCCTTGTGCAGCGGTGCGAGCTTGGCGAACACAGTCGTGCGACCGACCGCCTCGCGCAGCGTGGCGTCGTCCATCGGTTCGATGTCCGTGCCGAGCAGCGGCGTGCCGGGTTCCAGGCCGACCTGACGGCACACGTTGATCGTGACGATCGGGTTGTCGCCGGTCAGCACCTTCACCGTCACGCC
Source organism: Pandoraea sp. XJJ-1 (assembly GCF_026802345.1). Taxonomy (NCBI): domain Bacteria; kingdom Pseudomonadati; phylum Pseudomonadota; class Betaproteobacteria; order Burkholderiales; family Burkholderiaceae; genus Pandoraea; species Pandoraea sp. XJJ-1. The sequence goes on along the minus strand of NZ_CP113827.1, from coordinate 1,645,025 downwards.
ATGCTCGCGCAGTGCGGCAATGGCCGGGGCGGCCGAGTCCTTGGGCGGATCGAGGAAGGTCAGAAAGCCGCAGACCGTCAGTCCCGCTTCGTCGGACGTTTTGTACTGCGTCTTCGTCTCGCCTGCCGGGATGTCGCGCGTCGCCACGACGAGCACGCGGAACCCGTCGGCGTTGTATGCCTCGGCGCGCGCCAGCAGGATGGCACGAGCCGCATCGTCGAGCGCGCGCACGCCCTGGGGGGTCTGCACGTGCGTGGAGACGGACAGCATCTCCTCGACGGCGCCCTTGGTAATCATCAGGTGCTCGCCGTGCGCGTCGGCCACCACCACCGACAGGCGCCGGCGCACAAAGTCGAACGGCAATTCGTCGATCTTGGCGAAGTCGCGCGGTTGCACCGCCTCGCCGATCTCGTTGGCACGGCGGATGATCGCGACATCGATCAGGTTGCGCTGGCCACTCTGGTGATAGCTGTTGAGCCAGCCCAGACGCAACACGTCTTCGCGCTCGTCGCCCGCCACATCGAGATGTTGTTCGAGAATGATGCGGTCCTGCGTGAGCGTGCCAGTCTTGTCGGTGCACAGCACGTCCATGGCACCGAAGTTCTGCACCGAGTTCAGGCGCTTGACGACCACCTTGCGGCGCGACATCGCCATGGCGCCGCGCGCCAGGTTGGCGCTCACGATCATCGGCAGCATTTCCGGCGTCAGACCGACGGCCACGGCCAGCGCGAACGTCAGCGCGCTCACCCAGTCGCCCTTGGTCAGACCGTTGATCATGAAGACGACCGGCACCATCACCAGCATGAAGCGAATGAGCAGCCAGCTCACGCTGTTCACGCCGCGATCGAAGCTCGTCTCGACCCGCTTGTGACTCACTACGTTCGTTGCCAGCGCGCCGAAATACGTGTCGCCCGCCGTGGCGACGACCACGCCGGTGGCCGTGCCGCTGACCACGTTTGTGCCCATGAAGCAGATATTGGACAGATCGAGCAGGTTCGCATTGCCCTGCCCGGCCGTCGTTTCGGCGGACTTTTGCGCGACGGCACCCAGCGTGTCGTACTTCTCGACGGGCAGCGCTTCGCCCGTGAGGACCGCCTGACTGATGAACAGGTCGCGCGATTCGATCAAACGCAGGTCGGCCGGGATCATGTCGCCCGCCTGGAGCGTCACGATGTCGCCCACCACCAGCTCGCGCATGGCGACCTCGTGACGCTCCGGCTCGCCCGTCGCCGTCACACGGCGGCGAACGCTGGCCGTGGTGCACACCATCGCCTTGAGCTTCTCGGCCGCGCGCAGCGACCGGAACTCGGAGAAAAAGCGCAACAGGCCGCTGATCGTCACCATCGTGAGCAGGATGGAGATGCCCATGTAGTCTTCATCGCCCGGATCGGCGAAGTAGACGTCGGTGAAATAGCTGACGGTGGCGAGCGCCAGCAGGACCATCACGAAGGGGTTCTTGAAGGCGCCGAACAATTGCACCGCCCAGTGCGGCGGCTTGTCGTGCGCGATTTCGTTAGGGCCGTAGCGGGTCTGGCGCTGACCGACGTCGGCGAGCGTGAGCCCTTTCAGGTCGGTGTCGAGGGTGTGCAGGACGTCCTGCAGCGGCTCATTGGCGAGTCGGGCAACGACGTCGGGGCCGACGGGCGGCAAGTCTGAGGATGTCGAGCGTTCGACGAAGCCGCGCTGCTTGCGGCGCGAGTGAAGGTGCTTGTTCATGACGAATTCCTGGCGCGGCTTACGCGGGTATGGCGGCCGGCCGGTCTCGTCAGGCGCTACCGGAGGTCATGTCTCCGAAAAAAACGCGCGAACGTATCCAGCCGCGCCGCGCGGCGCGCGGTCGGTGATGGTGAAAAGATTTGGGGATCGCCCGTCGGAACCCTACGTGCCAAGCACAGGGTCCCGACGGGCCTCATTCGGCTACTTCCATCTTCCATATTGGACTCCTTACATTTTTATTTTCGGTACACCGGCGGGCACTGGCGCTCTGTCTGGCAAGAAACACCGTTGCGACAGGGACGACGGAATCAGCCGTGTGTGGACCTGGCGCCAGCGCTCGCGTGTCGGGCGGCATCGTCGGACCAGTACACGCGGCGCACGCTGCGCTCGCCGGACAGGCGCATGACGAGCGAAGTGAGCGACGCGCGCGAAGCGGCCGGACAGTCGAGCGTGACGGTGGCCGAGGCTTCGTCGCGATCGCTCCAGCGTGTGATGCTGACGCGCGTGGCACGCAGGCCGAGGGCAGTGAGATCGATGAACATCTGCTTGCGCAATGCCCCAAGGGCATCGGCCAGGCAGACGATGGTCAGACGCGACACCGGGGTGGGGAGCGTCGGCGGGCTCTGGAAAGCCTGAAAAGTTTGCAACGTTTGACTAGCGCGCATGATTTCCTCGCATGGCTGCGAATCGTCCTTACCGCGCACGGCACGGACGGCCGGCCGGTGCGGGCGCTCCGTTGCGATGCCAAACGCATGCGCAAGACGACAACGCCCCTCACGGGCACAACAGTGAAATTTCTGCGGGAATTGCGCCGGAGCGGTCACGCTCAAGACGAGCGTTCGGTGGCGCTAGACACCGCATCCTGCATGAGGACGCGGCACAGGGAATGGCTGTGGATCCTCAGGCAATCAGTCGATCAAAGGTCGACTACTACTGGCATCGGAATTCACGGACAAACCCCTTAAGTGGAAGACAGGGCGGATGGTAACTGCTGCCAAATTGCAACGTCAAGCACAAATTGCTGCGCCGCACACCAGATGGGAACTTGCCCATGACGCTCGGCGTTTCCTTCGAAGTGAAGCGCGCGACGGGCCCGCCACAGATCAGGCGTTTTGGCCGACGTATGACTAACACCCGCCTCGCGGGCAGGATGTGCGTGTCCATTGTGAAGCGCGTCGCGACGCTGCGCGACATGGGCTTACTCGTTCTCTTCGAAGTAATGTCCGAACTTGACCTGCTTTGTGCGGATATAACGTTCGTTCTCTTCGCGCATCGGGATGTCGAGCGCCACGCGCTCGCACACCGGGATACCGTGCTTCGCGAGCGTGTCGAACTTCTTCGGATTGTTGCTCATGAGGCGCACCGAACGCACGCCGAGAATGCGCAGAATCGCGGCTGCCGAGTCGTATTCACGGGCGTCGTCGGGCAAGCCCAAATCGAGATTGGCCTCGACGGTGTCGCGGCCCTGTTCCTGCAGCAAATACGCGCGAATCTTGTTGCTCAGGCCAATACCGCGCCCTTCGTGGCCCCGCAGGTACAGCATCACGCCGCGCCCTTCCTCGGCAATCTTGCGCATCCCCGCATCGAGTTGCTCTCCGCAATCGCAGCGATAGGAACCGAAGACGTCCCCCGTCAGGCATTCGGAGTGCAGACGCACGAGCGTGGGCGCATCGCCGCCGACATCGCCCATGACCAGCGCGAGGTGCTCGTTGTCGCTGCCCTTGACGCGAAACGCGTGAGAGATGAAGGTGCCGTATCGGGTCGGCAGGGTCGCCGTTGCGACAAGCTCGACGCATTCGCCAGCGTCGCACGCGGGCGTGGCAGAGGCAGTACCAGGGGACTTCATGTTGACGTTCAAACAGGCCGAAATTGGGGAGTCGCCCGCCACCGGATGGCGGGGCGTGCGCTAGAAGTGTAACGCCATTTCCGAATTTCGGCCCGCAACGGCATGCAACACACCGTTTCACGGCGCCTGATCATCGGCTGACAACCGGCCAGCGTCGATCTAACGTATTTCGCGCTGCGGCGCGTCGTGCACTGGGTCAGCTACGGCGCCGTGTCGTGTCGCGCCGCGCCGACCCGGCAAGGACGCCAACGAGACCATCGTGCCCCCATTGCGCCAGCCGTCACGATGTTACGATGCCCGAGCGCACCGTCATGCCTGCGACACCGGTCAATGCTTCCGCGCCTTCGGTTGCGTCACCGATCGCGCCACTCCCTCTGCCCCATGATCGATATCACCGTGCTTCCCTACTTTCTGGTCACCGTCGCCGTGCTCGTTGCGATTCCGGGACCGAATACGATCTACATCGCGACGGCGAGCGCCAGCCAGGGATTTCGCTTCGGGTTGGCGTCGTGCTTTGGTGTGATGCTGGCCACGCTTGTCCACGTTGCCCTCGCGGCGGGCGGATTGACCGCCCTGTTGCTGGCCTCCCCACTGCTGTTCAGCGTGATCAAGTCGCTCGGCGCGGCCTATCTCATCTTTCTCGGCGTGAAGGCCATGCGCAGCCAACCCGCGGCGCTCGGCACCGCGCCGCTGCCGCCAGCACGCATGCTCGGCACATCGATCAAGAAAGGCTTTCTCGTCAATCTGCTCAATCCGAAGACGGGGCTCTTCATCGCCGCCTTCCTGCCGCAATTCGTGAACCCCGAGTCTGGCCATGTGCCGCTGCAGATCGCGACGCTCGGCGTATTGCTCGTGTGCGTCGGTGCGTTGAGCGACATCACTTACGCGGCACTCGCGCGCACCATCGGCAAGGCGCTCACCCGCCGGCGCGCAAAGCCCGGGGCCGGGAAGTATGTGACCGGTCTGCTGTACATCAGCCTTGGCGTCGCTGCGCTGGCAACGTCGAACGGTTCAACGCGGTAACGCCGCTTCCCTCGCGCTCCGGGACCTTCCCCGCCCCGCCGCCCTGCTGCCTGCCCCCCCCGCAGACACCTTTCATTTTTGTAATCTCCCAGTAACGATCGGGTCAGCCCCCGCACCGCAAAATGCCTTCAACGCTGAGACGCCAACGTCACGGCGGGACCGGCCGGCGCGAAGTGTTCGCGTTGGCACTCACAACCAAACCGTTGAGGCAAAACATCATGAAATCGATCGTAAAGTCCGTCATCGTCGCTTGCGCGCTCGCCATCCCCGCCCTGTCGTTTGCTCAGGCATCGCCGACAACACGTGCAAGCGTTGAGCATGAGCTCGTTCAGATGGAGAACGCTGGCTATGTTCCCTCCGCGAGCAACACTCACTATCCGGACAACATTCAGGCTGCAGAAGCCATGCTGCAATCGCAACCCCACACCGCGAGCGCGTCGAGCCTTGGCTCGACACCGCAAGTCCTTAGCCAGCAAAGCACGAACGACGCGGCGGCGACGTACGTTGGCTCGTGATCGTGTCGCGAGTTGATGCGCACGGCGAACGGTCACCGGCGGCAATGGAAATTGCACCGTGGCTCGTCCGCCGTGCCGCACGGCTCGTCAACAGGTCAGGCGCCGCGAAGCCGCTCGCACGTGACAACGCGCCGACACAACGCCCGGAGCGGACTATCGCCGATATGGCATTCAAGACGCGTTCCGCGTTCGGCTATCATGGGCAAGCGTAGCGTCGGCCAATGCGGCGCGACGCGCCTATTCCGAGGCGACAAAGCATGCGCGTTCTGTTGATTGAAGATGAACCGAAGACCGGCGCCTACCTGAAAAAGGGATTCGAGGAATCCGGCATCTCGTTGGATTTGGCAACCGATGGCGCGCAAGGGCTCCTGCTTGCGCAGGAAGAGGAGTACGACGTCATCATTCTGGACGTCATGCTTCCCGTCATGGACGGATGGGCCGTGGTCAAACGCCTTCGCGCGACCAAGGGAACGCCCGTGTTGTTTCTCACGGCGCTGGACGACGTCCACGATCGGGTTCGCGGCCTCGAGGCCGGGGGCGACGACTATCTCGTCAAACCTTTCGCCTTCGTTGAGCTGCTGGCCAGGGTCCGTACGCTTGCCAGGCGGGGGCCTCCGCGAGACTCGGAAACGCTGCGCGTCGGGGATCTGGAGATCGACCTGCTGCGCCGGCGTGTCAAACGGGCCGGCCATCGGATCGAACTTACGCCGCGCGAGTTTGCCTTGTTACAACTGCTCGCGGGCCGACAAGGTGAAGTGCTCACGCGTACGCAAATCGCCTCGTATGTCTGGGACATGAACTTCGACAGCGACACCAACGTCGTCGAAGTTGCCATTCGCCGGTTACGGTCGAAAATCGACGATGACCAAGCGCTAAAGCTGATACATACCGTGCGTGGCGTAGGGTATGTGCTCGAGGTCCGAGACGAATCATGATTCGCCGTTCCCTCGCCGCAACGCTGGCCCTGTCGTTCGGCGTCACACTACTTGCCGTTTTTGTCCTCGTGGGATGCTACCTATATGTAGCGCTGGACCGTCAGGTCAAGACGGAGCTCGACTCGGATGTCGTACTGGCCAGCCGTCACGTGCGACGTCTGGCGTCTGAACTCGAGACCAAGGACGATGTGAAGTCGCACACGCCCCGCTTGGTGAGTGCCGTGCTGGGCGATCGCGCCTTGTCCCTCGTGCTGTTCGACCCGAAAGGCGATCGACTCCTCTCCTATGGCCCGAACCAGGTCATCGACGACCTGGATTCCGCACCGGACAAAGGCGTCCGGCTCGACCCTGCCACCATACCGTTGCAGCAGGCGCGCGTGTCCGACAACGCCAAGATCGCCTCGTCGGATGTCGTCGCGTGGACAACGGATCAGAAAATCCCGGTCAGGAGCGTTGCATTTGACGTTCAGCTTCGCGACGGCACCCGTTTGAACGGGATCGTGGTTCGCGATGTCAGGGCCCCGCTCCGGTTGCTGGACAAATACCGGGATCAGCTCACCATGGCGGGCATCGTCGGCAGCCTGGTCACGATGCTTGCCACCTATCTGTTGATTCAATTTGCCCTTCGGCCGCTACGCCAAATGACCGCTGACGCCACCGACATTACTGCGACCCGTCTCGATGCCCGCCTGCAGGTCGTGCAATCGCCAACGGAACTCAGCGCGTTGGCAATGTCGCTCAATCGAATGCTGGCGCGCCTCGAGGAAGGGTTTCAGCGACTGTTCCAGTTCACGGCGGACCTCGCCCATGACATGCGAACGCCCATTGGCAACATCAAAGGGGCGACAGAGGTCGCCCTTCGTCGACAGCGTAGCGTCGACGAATATGAAAATTTGCTGGCGTCGAATCTCGAGGAGTGCGACCGCCTGTCGCGGATGATCGAGAACGTGCTGTTTCTCGCACGAGCGGAGCACCCCCAATTCATTACCCATATGCAAGTGTTCAATGTTGCCGACGAACTCGGGAACATAGCCGGCTATTTTGAAGGGTTGGCAGACGAGGCCGGGTCGGCGATTCACGTGTCAGGCCGCGCCGATACGATGCTGAAAGCCGATTTGGAATTGTTCCGCAGAGCCGTGGGGAACCTGCTCGCCAATGCGATCCGGCATACCCATGTCGGCACGATTGAAATTTCCGCCGAGGTCAAGGCAGGCCGAGTCGACGTATCCGTGTCCAACCCCGGCGTCGCGATCGACGATGAAGATATCGAACGCATTTTCGACCGCTTCTACCGGGGGGACAAATCACGTCGGCAGCCGTCGGGCGTCGGCACCAGCGGCGCTTCGGCCGGGTTGGGGCTCGCCATTGTGCAAACGATCATGGGGCTTCACGACGGGCGCGTCGCCGTCACGAGCCGCGACGGCAGAACGACATTCTGCCTGTCGTGGCCCCAACGGTGACGGTGTTTTTGCCGGGCAACCTCCGGCATCAAACGTCCCGTGCCCCGGGCGCTTCAAGCATCCGGCTCACGGCGAGCGGCAGCCCCGCGTGCGGCTTCGCTGGCGGGCGCTGAAAACTGCCCAGGCGCGCCACGCCCGGCTGCAATGCCACCAGCGACTCGCAATGCCGGACCGCGCTGGAAACGCCATCGACGACCGGCACCGGAATGCGATCGCGCAATGTCCTCGCCAGTCCTGCCAGCGGCGCGCCCGCCACCACGATCACGTCTGCGCCGTCTTCCTCCACGGCTTGCCGACTCAGTTCGATGAGGCGCTCCGCATGGTCCTCCTGCACGGTCGCAATATCGCGCAACGGCGACGTCAGGCTGCGAATGCTGGCGAGCCGCGACGTCAGCCCGTTCGCTTCGACACACTCCCGATACCAGGCTTGAATCCGGTGCGAGATGGCAATGATCGAAAAGCGCGCGCCGAGCAGGCACGCGCTCGCCAACGCCGCTTCGGTCATGCCGACCACCGGCACGTCGAATAGCTCCTTGATCCCCCCTAACCCCGGGTCGCCGAACGCCGCCACCACGAGACCATCGAACGTGCCCGCCTGTTCTGCAGCAGCACACGCCGTGGCGTAGCCGCCGACGAGCGCTTCGAAACGCGTCTCGATGTAGGCAACGCCGAACGACGCCGTCGCGAAGGCGAGCGTCGTTTGCGGCGATGCGGCGCGACGGGCTTCGGCTTCGATCAGCCCCGTCACGCTCGTCGAGATATTGGGATTCACTACAAGTAAGCGCATGAAATCTCCTGCCACTGTCGTTGTTTTGCGTCACACCAGCGACGGCGCGTCTGCGGGCAGAAAGCGCCCGCGCCCGGCAGCCGGCGCCAGATATTGCCCACTGGCGACGAGTTGTTCGCCACGCGAGAAGCAGTGCACCGGCCAACCGACGACCTCGCGCCCCTCGTACGGCGTGTAGTCGACGGCATGATGCAGTTGGGTGTTGCGAATCGTCGTGCGCATCTCCGGGTCCCACAGCACGATGTCGGCGTCCGCACCCACGGCGATGGTGCCCTTGCGCGGATACAGACCGTAAAGCCGCGCCGGACGGTAGGACGTCAGCTCGACGAACTGATGAATCGACAGGCGCCCGCGATGCACGCCATCGAACAGCAAGGGCAGGCGCGTCTCAATGCCGGGAATGCCGTTGGGGATATGCTCGAACGACTGCGGCTTGCCGCCCGGCTTCTTGCCTTGCGGATCTTCATAGTTGAACGGCGCGTGATCCGACGAGAACACCGAGAACACGCCTTGCTTCAACGCCTTCCACACGGCCTCCTGGTTGTCGGCATCGCGCGGCGGCGGACTGCAAACGCATTTGGCGCCCGCGTAACCGTCATCGCCCGGATGATTCATGTCCTCGGCGCTCAGATACAGATATTGCGGGCAGGTCTCGGCCAGAATCTGCATGCCACGGCCCTGTGCCCAGCGAATCTGACCGATGGCATCCTTGCCCGAGACATGAACAATCAGGATCGGCACGTCGACCAGTTCGGCGAAGGTGATCGCGCGGTGCGTGGCTTCGCGCTCGACGGCCGCCGGCCGCGCGAGGCCATGGAACTTCGGCGCAATGCGACCCTGCCCGACGAGCTTGTCCGTCAGCCATGCGATGCAATCCGAATTCTCCGCATGCACCATCACCAGCGCGCCATGCTCGCGGGCCACGGACAGCACTTCCAGAATCTCGCGGTCCGAGAGCTTCAGATCGTCGTAGGTCATGTAGATCTTGAACGACGTGTACCCTTCGCGAATCAATTGCGGCAGCTCTTCGCGGAGCACCTTCTCCGTTGGGTCCGCAACGATCAGATGGAACCCGTAGTCCACCACCGCGCGCCCTTCCGCGCGGCGGTGATAGTCGTCGACGGCTGCGCGTAGCGAACCGCCCTTCTCTTGCGCGGCAAACGGGATCACCGTCGTCGTGCCGCCGCACACGGCGGCGCGAGTACCGGTGAAGAAGTCATCGGCCATGCGCAGGCCGTCCGGCATCGGCTGGTCGAGATGGCAGTGGCCGTCGACACCGCCAGGCAGCGCGAGCAATCCCGAGGCGTCGACCTCACGCGCACCGCTGGCCAGGTTCCGGCCCAGCGCGGCGATCACGCCGTCGCGCACGCCGATGTCGCAAGTAAAGCGATCGGCGGCCGTGACCACGTCAGCGTGCCGAATGACCAGATCGAAGGTGTCGCTCATCGTCTTACTCTCCTTGCTGGAACAGTTGACCCCAGTCGCTCAGGGCGCGCGTGTCGACGCCGGCGAGCCGCAGCGACTTCCAGAGCACCGTCGAGATGGTGTCGTACACGGGAATGCCGGTCTTGGCTTCCAGCGCGCGGGCGAGCGGCGCGGCGTGCAGGTTGGTGCAGAACGTGGTGATGGCTTGCGGGCGCGCTTGCGCCACCTCGTTGACGAGTGCCTCCAGCGTCTGCGCGCTGACCTCGGAAAACTCGAAGTTCTTGCTCAGCCCCAGATGGCGCTCTGCCGTGCAACGAATGCCTTGACGCGCATAGTTCGCAACGATGCGTTGCTGCACATCTTCCAGATACGGCGTCACGAGACCGAGCTCGGTCACGCCGGTCCGCGCGAGGATCTCGTTGAGCGCCAGCACGGACGTGGTGGCGGGAATGCCTGTCGTTTCGGTGATCTGTCGGCACAGCGCCTCGTCGGTCTCGAAGCCCAGCCACCCGGCAGACGTACCGTTCCACGCAATGACATCGACTTCGGCGTCGGCGAGGAGCCGCGCCGCGTCGAGAATCTTTTCCAGGTCGAATTGGCCGAGCGCGTTCTCGCCGAGAGAAATCTGCGTGACGCGAAAGCGGGAGAAATGGACAGAGACATGATCGAGGTCAGCCACCATCGCGCTGGTAATCGGTTCCAGCGCGGTGTTGGAAGACGGCGTGAGCATGCCAAGCAATTTACGTTTTTGGGTCGTCATGGTCGTACCAAAAATGCGATGACCGGCCGCCTGGGCGGCGTGCCGATCAAGGGAGAAACGTGTATCCGATGAATCAAACCGGAAGCTTGCGTTCGTAGTCGATCAGCGTCGAGCAGATGAACAGCCCGACACCGGCGGCCGCGAAGAACATCAGCGCAAGGAAATACGAACCGGTGGTCTGCACGATCACGCCGACGATCAGCGGCACACTGATGCCCCCGATGTTGCCGCCGAGATTCATCACCCCGCCGAGGAACCCGACCTTGTTGCGCGTGCCGAGAATGGACGGAATGCACCAGTACAGGCCACACCAGCGCAGGAAGAAGAGCGTCGAGGACAGCAGCACCACGGTGATGACATCGCTCTTCACATACGCCACGGAGAAGATCGATGCGGTCGCGATCACGGCGGCAATGCCGAAGAGGGTACGCATGACCTTGTTGGGTGAGCCGCCCGCGGCCTTCCACTTGTCGCCGACCCAGCCGCCGAACAGCTCGCCGATAAAGCCGCAGAAGAAGATGATGAAGCTGGCGCCGCCCATTTGCTTGATATCGAACCCGTGAACCTTGTGGAGGTAGTTCGGCATCCAGGTCAGCAGCCCGTAGAAGACCGTGTTGAAGCACATCCAGCCCAGCGCCATGCACCACACGGAACGGTATTTGAAGAAATCGAGCGAACGACCGGAGAGGTTGGCCGGTTCGGCGCGGTGCTCGTTTGCTTGCGCTTCCTCGATGTAGGTCGCCTCTTCGTCGTTCACGCCCGGGTGTTCGCGCGGGGTGTTGCGAATGTAGCGCCAGGCGACGTAGCCGGCGAGCACGGTGCCAACGCCCGCGACGACGAAGGCCAGACGCCATGAGCCAAGCATCGTGATGAGCCAGGTGATGATGATGGCACCCAGGGCGGCGCCCAGCGGCGCGCCGCCGTCGAGCAACGTGGCGCCGCGCCCGCGTTCATACTGCGTCATCCAGATGGCATTCAACTTGCCGCCTGCCGGATAGATCGGTGCCTCGGCCGCGCCGAGCCCGAAACGCGTGAGCAGCAACGACGTGGCATTGGTGCACAGGGCGGCCGCCGCCTGAAAGATGCCCCAGAAGACCGTGGCCAGCGCGATCACGATGCGCGGCTTGTGTTTGTCGGCCAGCATACCGCCCGGAATCTGCATGACGGCATACGTCCAGAAGAATCCGCTCAGGATCAACCCTTCCATCGCGGGCGTGAGGTCGAACTCCTTCGAGATCAGCGGCATGGCCACCGACAACGACGCCCGATCGATGTAGTTGATCGAGATCAGACACAGCATCAAGAAAAAAATCTTCCAGCGCACAGCGCTCTTCGTGCCTGCCATAGCGGCAACCCTGCCTGTCGACTGCATGGTGAATCTCCAGAGTAGATGACTTACATAGCTTTCGTCGCGACTTGAGAGTGAGTATAGAATCTGTAATCTGTAATTACAATATTGGTAAATAATTGATTTCATTGAAATCTATTCTAGGGATTTCCCTATATGGTAGGATGTTTATGACACTGATAAACACGCTCGAGACCGTGACCCTCCCCCTCCAGAAGTCCCTCAAACTCCGCACGCTAGGCATGGCGGCCGAGATTACGGCGCGCTTGCGCGTCATGATCGAAGAAGGCGAGCTGCCGCCGGGCGAGCGTATTGACGAGAAGGCGCTTTGCGAAATGTTCGACGTCTCGAAGACGCCGTTGCGTGAAGCGCTCAAGACGCTGGTGTCCGAGGGGCTGGTGCTGCACCGGCAATACATCGGCTACCGGGTCGCGCCACTCGATCTCGACGAGCTTCGCGCGACGTTTGAAGTCCTCCATGGCCTGGAGGGCATGGCGGGCGAACTGGCGTCTCGGCGATTGACCGAGAGCGCGCTGGCCGCGATCGAACGGAAGCACGAGCAGATGCTCGACGCGCACGGCAAGGGGCTTCGAACGGAGTACTTCCGGATCAACCAGCAGATTCACCAGATGATCGTGGACGGCGCGGGCAACCCGGTGCTCTCGTCGCTCTATGCCACATTAATGAGCAAGGTGCACCGCGCACGCGGCGCCGCGAACGCGGATCTTTCGCGTTGGCAGGAATCGCACGAAGAGCACGACCGGATCATGGCGGCCCTGCGCGAACCCGGACGGCCGCACTTGGGCGAGGTGCTCAAGGCGCACTCGGAGAACACGGGGACCGAAGTGCTGAGCGTGGTCGCCGAGGCCATTCGGCTCGGCGAGCCCCACCGTCGCGGGCGCGAGATCGGGGCAAGCTGACACCTCGTGCCGCTTGCACCGGCCGCGCGAGACATCAGAACTTGTGACGAACCCCAACCCGCCACGAGGCTTGCTGGTTCGTGCTGGATGGTGTGAGTCCCGTGATCTGCGCGACGGCGTCCTGCCCCACCGAATCGGTACCGCTTGCCTTCTCGTAGGCCACGATGGTGTAAACGTCCGTGCGCTTGGAGAGGAAATAGTCGAGCCCGGCGCCAAACAGGTGATAGTTGGCACCACCGCGCCCGCCCGCGCCGCCATTGCGTGTGTAGCTGTATGACGCCCCGGCCAGGAGCGCCGGCGTGACGCGATACTTCGCGTTCAGTTCAAGCGTATTGAACGCCACCGTCCCCCGGTAGTTGAGCGGATTCGGCCCCGACGCCGACCCCAGATCCAGGAAGCGGGTATTCGAATACGCCAGATTGACGTTCAGCTCGCCCAGTGCCACTCCCGCCGCCAGCCCGACAATCTCGAGCCGGTTGGCCGACGCATAACCCGAGAAGACCGGATTGCTTTGCGCGCTGGTCGTGCTGCCGAAACTGCCAAGATTGTTCGCCGACGTGCCGCCGGACCCCGGGTTGGCGCCGAAGAACGACACATTCGGGTTGTGAACATTCAGGTACCCGGCACCGAACGACAACGGGCCGTTGGCGTAGTGCAATCCGCCGCCCCAGATCCAGTTCGTCGAAAACGAACCCGGCGTGCCGCCCAGACTGCTCATCGCCTCGACCGTCAGACCGGACCACGTCGGGCTGCGATACTTGATCGAATTGTTGATGCGACGCGAATTCAGCGCGTTGTCGAGATCGCTCGGATGGGACGTCATATACCCGCCCCATTGCGGCGCCGCCAGGAACGGCCCAAACATGTCGACCACCGGGTCGTATTGACGGCCGAGCGTGATCGTTCCCGCATGGCCACGCAGTCCCACCCAAGCCTGGCGCCCGAACAGCGCGCCGCCCTGATTCTGCACGCCGTTGTTGCTGTAGAAGCCACTTTCCAGCAGGAAGATGGCCTGGTTGCCGCCGCCCAGGTCTTCCGTTCCCCGCATGCCCCAGCGGCTTCCCTGAATGCCCGCACTCCCCCCTTCGATCACCGCCAACTGGCGGGCTCCGGAGGGGCCGGTGCGCGAGACGGCCGTCTGCACGTTGGTGGTGTAGTTGACGCCGCTGTCGATGATCCCGTACAGCGTCACCTGGCTTTTGGCCATCGCTGCGGCTGGCAATGAAATCAGTAGTCCTAATGTAATGGCGGACTTTTTATTCACGAGAATGTCTCCTTTCGCTATGGATACGTGCCGCTTGGCGGCGAAGTGCTATCGATGATTAGTATTTCGGGGGCGGCAGACCCGCGTCGGCGCCCCCTCGCGGACTTTCAGACTGCCGCGTCGTCGCTCCCCTGCTCGTTGACACGGATGAACCAGGTCATGAGAAAGGAGATCACCAGCAGTCCCGAGAGGAGCAGCAGGCCGGTCGTCGCGCTATGGCCACTACCCTTGACGTAGCCGATGGCGAACGGACCGACGAAGCCGCCCAAGTTACCGATCGAGTTGATCACGGCAATCGACACGGCGGCCGTCGAACGTGTCAGGAACAGCGTCGGCAATGCCCAGAACGGTGACTTGAACGCATACAGGCCACCCAGGCTGAGGCAGATCATGACGATGGCCACATAGGGATTGGTCGTCAGTCCCGCGCCCAGCAGCGCGGCCGCCGCGACCGCCAGCGGAATCGCCGAATGCTTGCGGCGCTCCTTGCGACGGTCCGAGCTGCGCGACCAGACAATCATCATCACAGTCGCGAAGATGTACGGCACCATCGCGATGAGCCCGATTTGCGTGTGGCTGAGCTTGGCCGAGAACCCCTTGATGATCTGCGGCATCCAGTACCCCACCCCCAGGCTGCCGCACTGGTAGACGAAATAGATGAACGACAAATAGAGCACCTTCGGGTTGGCCATCGCCTTGCGCGCCCCGAAATGACGCACGTTCGGGCGTGCCTTGCGGTCGTTCTCCAGTTCCGTGAGCAGCCAGTCGCGCTCCTGCGGCTTGAGCCACTTGGCCTGCTCGGGACGATCGGTCAGGTACAGGAAGCACAGCACCCCACCGATGACGGCCGGCGCGCCTTCGAGCATCAACATCCAGCGCCAGCCACTCCAGTCGAACCAATGCACGTGATCCATGATCCACGTGCTCAGCGGCGCGCCGATGATGTACGACACGGGAATGGCCGCGGTGAAGAGCGCCACGGTCGTGGCCAACTCCTTCGCACGGAACCAGAAGGTCAGGTAGACGATGATGCCAGGGAAGAAGCCCGCTTCCGCCACGCCCAGCAGGAAACGCAGCACATAGAGCTGCGTGGCGGTCTGGACGAAGGCCGACGCCATGGCAATGACGCCCCAACTGAGCAGAATGCGGGCAATCCACACGCGGGCGCCGTACTTGGCGAGCATCACATTGCTGGGGACTTCGAACAGGAAGTACCCGATGAAGAATATCCCCGAGACGAACCCGAACGCTTCCGCGCTCAGCGCCAGCTCCTTGTTCATCTGCAAGGCCGCGTAGCCGATATTGGCGCGGTCGAGGTACGAAATGATGTAGAGAATGAAGACGAACGGGATGATGCGCCAGGTAATCGTGCGCACCACGGCGTTGCCGTCGACCGGCTCGTTCGCACCCGTCTGGGCGTCGGCGGGCAATGCCGATTGAGGAATGTGACTGGGCTGCATGGTGAATCCTTAAGCGTGTTGCGCGGAGAAGATCATGCAGACGGGGCTGCCGCTCTTGAGCTCGAATCCGGTCGGCGTGAGTTGACCGGATTCGGCATCGACGCGCATGGCGACGATGCTGTCGCTGTCTTCATTCAAGGCGTAAAGGAATTGGCCACCCGGTGCGATCGTGAAAAACCGCGGTGTCTTGCCCCGCGTCGGCGTTGCCATCACGAACTGCAGCATGCCGTTGGCCGGATCGATGCGGAACAGCGCAATGCTGTCGTCGCCCCGGTTGGACGCGTACACGAAGCGCCCCGACGGATCGACCTCGATTTCCGACGCCCGGCTGTTGCCCGTGAACGTCTCGGGCAACGCAGACACCACTTGCCTGGGCGTAAGCGCGCCGGTCGCGCCGTCATAGCTATAGGTCGTGACGGTCGAGTTCAGTTCGTTGACAACGTAGGCGTACTTGCCGTTGGGGTGGAACGACACGTGACGCGGCCCCGAGGCTTCCCGGGAGATGACGAACGGATGCTGCGCTGGCGTCAACTTGCCGTCGGCAAAACGATAAGAGAACGTGCGGTCAGTGCCCTTGTCCGGAACGATGACGAAATTGCCGGTCGGATCGAACGGGTTGAAGTGCGGCTTGGCCTGCTTCTGTTCGATCCGGTGCGGGCCGATGGGGCCCTCGACCGCAACGAGCTGGGTCATCTCGGCGAGGCTGCCATCCGCCTGGATCGGCAGCACCGCGAGACTGGCGCCGATGTGGTTCGTGACCACGATGTATTTGCCCGTCGGGTCGATCGCCAGATGCACCGGATTCTTGCCATGCGTGCTCTGCCGATTGATGAATTCGATCCGGCCGGTCGTGCGGTCGACGGCAAACGCGCTGATGTCGCTCAGATCGCCATGCACCGTGTACAGCCTGTCGCCCGCGCGATTGAGCGCGAGGAACGACGGATTGACGAGCCCCTTGGCGACCTGCACCAATGAAAGCTCCGCGGTGTGCGGATCGACGCGAAACACACTGATGCCGTCACCGCGTGCGTTGCGTTCACGGGTGGTACGCGAGCCAACGTAAGCGTACATGGGAATTCCTTTGTCATTCGATGCTGGGGGGGACCCGGTCGCGCGCGTTCCGGCGCTGGCGCCTGTGGCCGCCAGCGCGCCGGACATGAGTGCACTTTGCAGAATAAGCCTGCGCGTGCGATTGGGGACCAAGGGGTCGAGGGGAACTGACGGTTTCCGGGTCATCTTTTGTCTCCGTACGTGGTTCTCATTGAACTTCGGGTTTCCACTTGATTGCATTTTTGCGTAAACTTATGCAAAATTCGAGCTATGGAAAACACCTATCTCCCACCCAACACGACCCTCGAACTGGGCGGCTCGACGTACCGATTCGTGGATTTGCCGGCGATGTTCGGCGACGCACTGCCGCGCCTGCCGGTGGTCTTGCGCTTGCTGCTCGAGAATGCGGTGCGCAACCTTGAAGGGGATGAACGCCAGGCGGCGGTCGTTGGCGTGCTGGGCTGGCTCGAGCAAGGCACAAGCGAGGACGAGATTGCCTTCCAGCCGTCGCGCGTGCTCATGCACGACACGACAAGCACCCCGGCGCTGGTTGACATCGCGGCCATGCGCGACGCTCTGGCGGAAGCCGGCGCGGATCCCGCATTGCTCAATCCGACGTTGCGGGTGGACGTTTCGGTCGACCACTCCCTGGCCGTCGAGCAAACGCGCCGGCCCGATGCGGCAGCGGGCAATCTCGAGATCGAGATGCGCCGCAATGCGGAGCGGTATCGTTTTCTGCGCTGGGCGTCGCAGGCGCTGGACGGCGTGCATATCAACCCGCCGGGCACCGGCATCATGCACACCCTCAATCTGGAGCAACTCGCCACCGTGGCGACGCAGCAAACCGTTGACGGCCAGACGTGGCTCACGCCCGACACCTTGATCGGCACCGACAGCCACACGCCGATGATCAACGGCATCGGCATATTGGGCTGGGGGGTTGGCGGACTCGAAGCGCAGACGGTGATGTTCGGCATGCCGGTGATGCAGCGCATTCCCGACGTGATCGGCGTGAAGCTCACCGGCAGGCTGCCGGCCGGCACGTCGGCCACCGATCTGGCCTTGCGGGCAACGAAAGCATTGCGTGATATCGGCGTGTCGGGCGAGTTCGTCGAATATTTCGGTCCGGGCGTCGCCACACTGACGGCGGGCGAGCGGTCCGTCGTGGCCAACATGGCGCCCGAATACGGCGCCACCACCGGTTACTTCCCGGTCGACGGCACGACGCTGGACTACCTGCGCGCCACCGGCCGCCCCGAGGCCTTGATCCAGTCGGTCGAGGCGCTCTATCGCGGCGCCGGCCTGTGGTTCGACGCGAACAACACGCCGCGCTACACGCGCGTCATCGAGATCGATCTGGCCACGGTGGCATTGCACGTGGCCGGCCCGCGCCGTCCGCAGGATCTGCTGCCCTATGCCGAGACCGGCGACGCCCTGCGCGCGATTGCCGGGCAGCCCGCGCACACGTCGACGTCGCTGCCCGCCTGGCCGGTGGCGATCGCGGCGATCACGAGTTGCACAAATACGTCGGACCCGGCCCAGCTCATCGCCGCCGGGCTGGTCGCCCGCCGTGCGCGCACACTGGGGCTGCGCGTTGCGGACTGGGTGAAGACGTCACTGGCGCCGGGCTCGCCCGCCGCCGCCGACTACTTGCAGCGCGCCGGGTTGATCGACGATCTGGCCGCGGTCGGCTTCGACATCGTGGGCTTCGGCTGCACGACCTGCATCGGCAATTCCGGACCGCTCTCGGCGCCGATCGCGCAAGCGGTCGCGGACGGTGCCATCTCGCCGGTGGCGGTGCTCTCGGGCAATCGCAACTTCCCGGGACGCGTGCATCCGGACCTGAGCCTCGGGTTCATCATGTCGCCGCCGCTGGTCGTCGCCTATGCCCTCGCCGGCTCGGCCGCGTGCGACTTGAGCACTGGGCCGGTACAGACCCTGGCCGACGGCACGGCCGTCTACCTGAAGGACCTGTGGCCAACGCGCGAGGAAGTCGATGCGCTGGTGGCGGCCGGAACGCGCCCGGCCGATTTCCGGTCGGCGTTCGCGATCGCGTCGCGCAACCCGATGTGGGCCCGTCTCGAAGCCCCGAAGTCGGCACGCTTTCCGTGGAATCCGGCATCGACGGCCCTGCGTCGCCCGCCGTTTGCCTCGCTGGACGCGGGCAGCCAACTTGGCGACTACGCGGCCTATCCGCTGCTCGCGCTCGGCGACGACGTGACCACCGATCACATCTCGCCGGCCAGCGCCATTCCGACGCAGAGCTATGTCGCCGACTTCCTGGTGAGCAAGGGCGACGACCGGAACGACCTTAACGTCTTCGCGTCGCGGCGCGGCAATTGGGAAGTGATGGTGCGTTCCGCGTTCTACAACAAGACGCTCGTCAATCTGCTGGGCCGCGATCTGCCGGTGGCCCATACGGTCCACGGGCCGAGCGGCGACGTGATGCCGATCTTCGAGGCGGCCGAGCGCTACCAGGCCGACGGCGACTCGGTGGTCCTGCTCGCCGGCGCGCGCTACGGCACCGGCTCGTCGCGGGACTGGGCGGCCAAGGGGCAGCGTCTTTTGGGGATCCGGGCCGTAATTGCGGTAAGCTTCGAGCGTATTCACCGTTCCAACCTGATTGGCATGGGCATTCTGCCGCTGCGGTTCCCCGCAGGCGTCGACCCGACTTCGCTGGCCATCCGACCGAACGACAT
The DNA here is from genome assembly GCF_026802345.1 of Pandoraea sp. XJJ-1. NCBI lineage: Bacteria > Pseudomonadati > Pseudomonadota > Betaproteobacteria > Burkholderiales > Burkholderiaceae > Pandoraea > Pandoraea sp. XJJ-1. The sequence goes on along the minus strand of NZ_CP113827.1, from coordinate 1,625,817 downwards.
CATCCATATCGCAGCCCATGCCGAAGCGATCTCGCCGCGCGGCCCCGTCGAAGTGCGCATCGCGCGCGCGGACGGTCGGTCCGAGACGTTGATTGCCACGGCCGCTGTCGAAACCCGCCTTGAAATCGCACTGCTGCGCCAAGGGGGGGTGATTCCGTCGATTCTGCATCGGACGCTCGCCCAGCAGTCTGTGGTGGCGTAACGGCATGATGGCTTGTGCCGGTCGCGATCGATCCGCGATGAAACCCGACCGCTCCATTGCCACACAAATCGTCGACCTGATCCAGGCCGAAGCCATGCCGGTCGGCCAGCATCTGCCCGCGCAGATGTTGGCCGACAAGTTGCGCATCTCCCGCTCGCCGGTCAATGAGGCGCTTGCCTTGCTCCACGAAAAGGGCGTCGTGGTACGCGAGCCCAATCGCGGCTACTTCCTGGCGCAGCCCGTGCCGGCGTCGAGCGTCACCGCGGCGCAGGAACTGGGCCTCGACGAGACCGACATTGTCACGAGCACCTATTTCCGGATTGCCGACGATCTGCTTCGCGGACAGTTACCCGAGGAGTTCTCCGAGCAATTGATCCGAACGCGCTACGGGCTGACGACGACGCAGCTCAATGCCGTACTCGGACGCATTCGCGAGGAAGGGTGGGCCGAGCGCAAGCCCGGCTACGGATGGCAATTTTCGTCGATGCTGACCACGCCAGACAGCTTGATCCAGACCTATCGCCTGCGCTTGGCCCTCGAGCCTGCGGCGTTGCTTGAGCCCGGTTACAAGCTCGACGCGAAGGTGCTCGAGCGGCTGCGTGCGGCGGAGCTGCATCTGCTGGATGGCGGGATCGAAACCGATACGGCCTATCAGTTGCACGAGCGTGGCGTACGGTTTCACGAGTCGCTCGTCGAAGCCTCCGGCAACCCGTTCTTCGTCGATACGATGCGGCGCGTCACGCGGGTGCGCCGGCTGCTGTCGTATCGATCAATGCAAGACCGTGCGCGCTACAAGCCGCATGCGAACCAGCATCTGGAAATTCTCGAATTGCTGGCCCGTGAGCGCAATGAAGAGGCGTCGGCGATGCTGTATGCCCACCTGCGCCACACCATCGACGCCATCGGCAAGATTGCCGGTATTCTCGAACCCTAGACCTCCCGATCCTCGCCATGACGCTTGATTCGACCCTCCTTGCCGCGTTTGCGCCGACTGGCGTGCTGCGTGCCTGCATCAACCTTGGCAACCCGATTCTCGCGGGACTTGACGCCCAGTCCAGGCCGGTCGGCATTTCGGTCGATCTGGCGGACGCATTGGCGAAGCGATTGGGCGTCGAGCTTGCGCTAGTCGAGGTCGATGCCGCGGGAAAATCGGTGGAGACGGTGACGAACGAGCGGGCCGACGTGGGCTTTTTCGCCATCGATCCGCGCCGCGCCACGACGATCGGTTTCACGACACCGTACTTGCTTATCGAAGGCTTTTACCTGGTGCGCGACGCCTCGCCGGTGAAGACCAACGCCGAGGTCGATCAGGCGGGCACGCGCGTGGTCGTCGGTAAAGGCAGCGCGTATGACCTGTTCCTGACGCGCGAACTCAAGCACGCGGACATCGTGCGCGCGCCCACGTCGCCGACGGTGGTCAAGACGTTCATCGAAACGGGCTGTGAAGTGGCCGCTGGCGTGAAGCAACAGCTCGAACACGACGTGGCCGCACTGACGGGCTATCGGCTGCTCGACGAGCGTTTCATGGTCATTCAGCAAGCCATGGGTATGCCGATCACGCGCGGCGAGGCGGCTGTGGCATTTCTGAAGACGTTTGTGGAAGACATGAAACGCGAGGGTTTCGTGGCGGATGCCATGCAACGACATGGCGTGACAGGGGTTAGCGTTGCGCCTGCGGCGTGAGACGACTTACGCATCCACCACGAAGCCAAAGGCGGCGAACGAAAGTTGACCGATTCGTCATCGTCGAAGCTCCTTCTCCGAATCGAACATGCGTCGACGATGTGTGAAGTTCACACTTGCCGATCATCCCCGTCATGGACTGTCGCCACATGCAGCTGATTTGTTGCTCCATGAATGCTGACGGACATGCCTGGACCGGTCATGCTCCACAGCGATAATTTGCGGATTATCGCTGTGTTCACCGACAGCACGTGAGGGCAAAGTGTTGCCGGACGTATTATTTGCCAGCCGGTGCCGGCGCGTTCATCAAATCCGGCCGGCGATTGGCGCGATCTCGTTTTAATCCCCAGAAATAGGTAACCGCAAGACAGGGCACCAGTGACGCAATCGAATAGGCCACCCCTGCCAGTTGGTTGCCGGTCAGCGCTACCAGCGACAGGCTGATGAGCGGTAAAAATCCGCCGAACAGGATGTTGCCCAGTTGCTGCGCCAGTCCGAATCCGGTTGTCCGACTCTGAGGCGGAAAGCACTCGGCGATAAATGCGGGTAGCGGCGCCATGATCATGGCGGTCAACACGGCGAGTACCGTAATAAGTGCCGCGACCACACCCCAGGCCTCGTTGAGCACACCCGTGCGGATCCCAGCAAAGGTCGGATACGCGCTGGCCATCCATAGCAGTATGCCGATGAACATCACCCGTGCTCGTCCGATTCGATCGGATAAGCGGCCAAACACCGGGAACATAGGCGTCGCGATTATGATGCCAACCGCCACGCAAAGACTGGCGTGAGTCGGTTCCACCTTGAGCACGTTCTGCAGAAAGTACAGCATGTAGACAATCGACGTGTACAACGATACCGAAGTGCCCCCTTGGGCACCGAAAATCGCAACCAGAATGGCTTTCCATGAGGATTTGCTGGTCACCGTGTCGGACAGGGGCGCTTTCGACAAACGCCCGCTTGCCTGCATTTCCACGAACACCGGCGTCTCCTTCATGCCCAACCGAATCATCGTTGCAATCGCGACGATCGGTGCGGAGACCAGGAAAGGCACGCGCCAACCCCAAGTGGCGAATGCGTGGGCGTCAAGCGTCAGTCGCAATGCAGACACTATCGCCAGGGCGAGCAACAGGCCGACCCCGGCCGTGCTCTGCAAGACGCTCGTGAACATGCCGCGCTTGTCCTGCGGTGCGTATTCGACCACATAGACCACAGCTGAGCCATACTCCCCACCGAGCGCAATGCCTTGCGTAATGCGCAGCACCAGCAAGGCGACGGGTGCGGCCACCCCGACTGCGCCATAAGTCGGCAAACAACCGATGCCGACAGTCGCGACACCCATCAACACAAGTGTGATGACAAAGGTCTTTTTGCGCCCGATACGATCCGCCATAGGGCTAAAGATAATCGTGCCGATGGGTCGCGCGAGGTAAGCAATGCCAAAAGTCGCGACGCCCGCGAGCGCAGCGACGGTTCTGTCCTGCGACGGCAGAAACAATTGCGTCAGTGTGCCCGTCAGCGCGACGTACACGAAGAAGTCGTAGTACTCGAGCATCGTTCCCAAGCTCGAGGTTGTGATGATCTTCAACATTTGCCGTAGCGCCGCCGGTTGGCGATGATGCGTGTTCATGACTGTCTCCTTCCATTGATTTTTATTTGTATTACATAGCGCACGTCGTCTGCCAACGCTTCACTTGAGAAACCGGCGAACCGCGGCCTTGTGCTCTTCACCGCAAAGAAGAATGGCCTGCATCGATGCGGCCATCTCCAAGGCTGTCGGCAACGATGCTTCCGCCGATTGGCGAACCAGTTGCTTGGCCATTCGCAAAGCGTGTGGAGGGCTGTTGGCGATTGTTTCAGCCAGTCGCTCCGCCTCCGCGTCCAATGCATCGACGGCCACGACTCGCGAGACGATGCCGGCATCAAGCGCTTGGAACGCATCGATGAATTCGCTGGTCAGCGTCAACTCCATTGTCTTGGCGACCCCGACAATCCGAGTAAGGAACCAGGCCCCGCCGATGCCAGAGACCAAACCCGGTCGCAGAAAGCTTTCCGAGAAACGGGCATTTTCCGCGGCAATGCGCAAATCGCACATCAATGCAACATCGAATCCCGCGCCCACTGCGGCACCATTGACGGCAGCGATAGATGGCACCGGCAACGCATGCAACGCGCGGGGAATGCGATGCAGGCTACCCGCGAGGCGCTCCCTGACCGCCTCGACAGAGCCTTGCATCAGATCGGCGCCAGCCTCCATGTCTTTCACGTTGCCACCCGTGCAGAAATGCTTGCCCGAGGACCGGAGCAAAACGCAGTGCACGTTCGAAAGCCCGCTCGCCCGCTCCAGGGCGTCTGCCAACGCTTCGGTCATCGCCACATCGAGCGCGTTACCGGTTTTCGGTTCATTCAGCGTGATTGTCATCACGCCGTTGACGACGCGGGTCAAGACCAATCCTTCGCTTTGAGCGTCGTCGGTCGTCATGACATCCTGTCTGGTGTTCATTGCGTAGCGATTCATACAGATACTCACTTATTGAAAAATTCCGGCGCTCGCTTCTGCAAGAACGCCGCCATGCCTTCCTTCTGATCGTGCAACGCGAAGCCAGCATGAAAAAGCCGTCGCTCGAATAACAGACCGTCGCCCAGGGACGACTCAACGGATGGGCATATGTCAGCGCCCGCTGCAAATGTCTTGTCTGAGCCAGTGATGAAAGTTGCATGCACTGGGTCGTCGGCATCGATCCGACCAAGCGCGTCAGTTAGCGGATTGCATGGATTGTCAGATGCCAGCCTGAGCAACGTGACCCGTCGATGCTTCTCGACAAGTACGGGAGCGCACGTCACCCCCACCTCCTACAGAGCGACCGGCGCATCTTGCGCAGCGGCGGTCTGAATCACGCCCAGGCCGATCAGCCTGGTGATCTCCTCGTGGGTAACACCGTATTCCGCGAGAACCTCAATTGAGTGCTGCCCGACTAGCGGCGCGGCGGCATCCGCTCCACGCGTGTCGTCGCTTTTGCCAAGGGCAAAGCCAGGCAGCCGCACCTTGCCGGCAATCGGATGATCGACGCTCGAATCGATTCCGCTTTCGCGATACTCGCGAGAATCCACCACCTCCCTGTACGTCGAAACCGGAGCGCACAGAATGTCGCGAGCGGCCAACAGGTCGAGCCATTCAGATGTGGTGCGGGTCGCAAAGCATTCCCCCAGCGCGCGGCGCAGGGCAGCCCGATTGCGCACGCGATCCGTGTTGGTGACAAAGCGCGGGTCCGATGCGAGATAAGGCAAGTCAAGCACCTCGCAAAGCGACGCCCATCTGTGCGGGTGATAGGCGGCAATCATCAACCAGCCGTCTCGGGTTTGGAACGCCTCATTGGGCGACGCGTAAGGCGCCGCGCTGCCGACCTTTTCTGGGTCAGTGTTGGAGGCGAGAAACGACGTGAAGCCGACCTGCTGCAGCGCAACGGCCGCCGTAAACAAGCTAATGTCCAGATGTTGGCCCGCGCCACTGCATCGGACCTGGTGCAGTGCCGCGAGCACGGCAATGGTGGCCATATAGCCGCCCACCATGTCCGCGACCGGCACCGGAACCTTCAACGGCGCCGAACCAGGCTCACCGAGCGTGCTCATCAGCCCGCTGGCGGCCTGGATAATGCCGTCGACGGCCGGACGACTGCGTGCAGCACCGGTTTGTCCGAACGCGGAGATCGAGCAATAGACCAGCTTGCCGTGAGTTGCTTCAAGCGACGCATAATCCAGACCCCACGTCGCCATGACGCCGGGCCGGAAGTTCTCGACAATCACATCGGCCTGCCGAACCATCTCCCTTATCGTTCTCTGGCCAGCCTCGGTTTTCAGATCGATCGCCAGACTGCGCTTATTGCGATTGACACTGAGATTGGCGACGCTCTCGCCGTTGATCCATGGTGGGCCGATCTTGCGCCCCAGCTCACCGAACGGCGGTTCGATCTTGACCACGTCCGCACCGAGATCTGCAAGCATCATGGAGCAAACCGGCCCGGCCAGCACGTGCGAAAAATCCAGCACGCGTATGCCTTGAAGACTGTCTCTTATCATTTTTTCCTATCCAGTTCCGCGCTGCAAATGACATTCGCGTCACTGATTTGCAGCCATTGAGAACAGGATAGAGAGCGCGCGTAGCGCGGACAAACGACTTTATTGATCGTACCTTTTGACTTTTTGTAAAGCGATGTGCCGCATCGCAAGCGCTAGCTTTGCACCACCGTGGCAAGCCATTCGCGAAACGCGCGCAATGCCGCTGTCTGCCGCTTGCCCGAGGGCCATGCGAAATAGTAGGTGTATGCGCCGCGATCGAGTGGCGGCCCAAACGGGATGACCAGCGTGCCGTCGTTCAAATCCTTCTCGACCAGCGCCTTCTGTGCGATCGCCACGCCGTGCCCCTCGATCGCCGCCTGGTAGGCCAGCAGCGATGTCTCATAACGCATGCCGCGCAGCGCGTTGATTCTCGACACGCCCGCGGCGGCCAGCCACAGCCCCCAGTCGTCGGCGCGAGCGAGCGAATGCAGCAGTGTTTGACTTTCGAGCTGTCTCGGCCTTTTCAAGGTGAGTATGGGCGCAGCCACCGGCACCAGTTCGTTGGGAATCAGGCGCTGCGTGTTCATGCCGGGCCAGTCGCCATCGCCCAGTTGAATGCCCGCGTCAATGTCTTCGAGCGCGAAGTTCAGCGGCGCCGACGACGTGGTCAATTGCACATCGATGTTTTGATTTAGCCGGTGAAAGCTGGCGAGCCGCGGAATCAGCCAGCGCACCGCGAACGTGGCCGGCGAGCGGATGCGCAGCACGTTGTTGCTCTGGCTGCCAGACACGATCGCCTCCGTCGCTTCGCGCAGCGTGGCGAAGAGCGGCATCAACTCCGACAGATAACGAGCGCCCACCGCGGTCAACACGAGACCGCCGCGCACCCGTTCGAACAGCGGCGCCTTCAGAAAATCCTCGAGCGCCCTGACCTGCCGGCTCACCGCCGCTGGGGTGACGGCTAACTCGTCGGCCGCCTTGGAAATGCTGAGCAGACGCCCGGTCGCCTCGAAGGCGCGCGTGGGATTGAGTGGCGGAAGCGAGTCGCGGCGGGCCATGTTCGAGGATTGTCCAGAGAGTATGGGTTAGTGCGACGATACAAAAATCGACGGCGCGCCTTCGTCGGGCAGCGCAAAATTGCGCTTCATGCGCGCGATTTCCTGTAATGGGCTGCCGCCGAACAGCCGCTTGAACTCGCGACTGAATTGAGACGGACTTTCATAACCGACCTGGCTACTCGCCGCCGCCGCGGTCGTGCCGAGCCGCGCCATCAGGAGCCGCGCCTGATGCAAGCGCGTGGACTTGATGTACTGCAGGGGCGAGGTGTCGGTCACCGCCTTGAAGTGCACATGGAAAGTCGGCACGCTCATGCGCGCTTCGGCGGCGAGTTCCTCCACCGTCAACGGTTCCGCAAAATTTGTATGAATCTTGCGGATCGCGCGGGAAATGCGGCCGAAATTGCCTTGGCGACTCAAAGCGGCGCGCATCGAGCCGCCCTGCTCGCCCAAGAAAACCCGGAAATAGATTTCCCGCACCAGCGCCGGCCCGAGGATCTGAGCCTCAAGAGGATTCAACATGGCCTGCAAAAAGCGCAAGACGCTCTGCCCCAGCGGTATATCGAGCGTGGTGGTTGCCATGCCGCGAGGTGGCATCGGCGTCATCGCTTCGTGCTCCTCGAGCTGTAGCAGCAAATCGGCGGCAATGCCGAAATCCAGCCGTAAATAAATCGCCAGTAACGGCTCGGCTTCGCTCGCGTCGGTCTCCATCGAAAACGGCAACGGCACCGAGACCACCAGATAGCGCTGGGCATCGTAAAGATAGACCTGATCGCCCCAGAAGCCGCGCTTGCGCCCCTGGCACACGATCACGATGCCCGGCTCATAGAGCACTGGCGTTCTGGTCAACGACCGATTCGAACGCAGGAAGCGTATATCTGGCAGCGGTGAAAGGTTATAGCCCTCATTGGGCGCGAGCTCGAGCAACAACTCGATCATCTGTTGGCGCACGCGCCCCTGACGTTTCGATGCGGGTTCCATGGCGGAGACAAAAAAACCTTAGCGGTCGACGAGCGCAGTTTCGCATCGAGTCGGGAAAAGCACCAGCCACTCATAGGATCAGGCAAGAATCACAGACGAATGCGCGTTTTCCGCCGTGTCCCGCGCTCATAACATTTTCACAGGTTGTCGCATGCGGTCATGCCGAGGGCGCGTCATCGGTCGACGCGCGTCGCTCACTTCGCGTGCTTCGAGTGTATTTCCCGCTCACGACAATCACCCTTCCAACATGGACTCAAGGATATTTCATGATCGAAGTAAGGAATCCCGCGGACGGCAGCGTGGTGGGTCACGTCAAGCATCATACTGAGCAGGAGGTGCGTGAGGCGATTGATCGCGCCTGCGCTGCTTTTCCTCAATGGTCCCGGAAGCTGGCCAGGCAGCGCAGCGACTTGCTGCGCAAATGGTTCGAGCTGGTCAGGCAAGACAGGCAGGACTTTGCCGAACTGATCTCGCGCGAGAACGGAAAGTGCCTGACCGAAGCGCTCGGCGAAATCGACTATGGTCTAGGCTTTATCGAATGGTATGCGGAAGAGGCCAGGCGCGTGTATGGCGATACGATTCCATCGCACGCCGCCGATGCTGCAGTGCTGGTCACCAAGGAGCCGATCGGCCCGGTAGCGTCGATCACGCCTTGGAATTTTCCGTTCATGATGATTGCACGCAAGGTCGCTACCGCACTCGCGGCCGGTTGCACGATCATCATCAAGCCTGCCGAGGAAACGCCGCTGACCGCCTATAAGTTGCTTGAATACGCAAGGCGCGCCGGCATTCCCGAGGGTGTTTTTGAAATGGTGACGGGCGACCCTGCGTCCATCGGCGGCATGATGACCAGCGACTCGCGCATCCGGAAGATTTCGTTCACCGGATCGACCAAAATCGGCCGGCTGCTCGCTCGGCAAAGCGCAGATACGCTGAAAAAGCTGACGATGGAACTCGGTGGCAACGCGCCGTTCATCGTGTTCGATGATGCAGACATCGAACAGGCAATTTCAGGGCTCGTTGCGGCAAAACTACGCAACTCTGGACAGGTCTGTATCTCGCCGAACCGCATCTACGTGCAGGCCGGCATTCACGATCGCTTTGTGCAGCGCCTGACGGAAGCCGTCGAGCGAATCCGTGTCGACCAGGGATTACAGCCCGACTTCGTAGTGGGGCCTCTGATCAATCAGGCGGCACTCGACAAGGTGTCTCGGCTCGTCGAGCAGGCGCAAAAGAGCGGTGCGAAAACGTTGCTCGGTGGGCGGCGACACGACAACGGTGGTCTCTTCTATGCGCCGACCATCCTCACGAACGTCGCCGACGACATGGATATCTGCTCGACGGAACTCTTCGGCCCGGTATTCCCGGTTTACACATTCGCCTCCGAGAAGGAGGTGATTGCGCGTGCGAACGCCACCGAATACGGTCTGGTCGCTTACGCATTTACCCGCGATCTCGGGCGGGCATTTCGCCTCTCGCGCGACATCGAGGCAGGCATGGTGATCCTGAACTCAGGCTCGGTGGGTACGGCTTCCGTTCCGTTTGGCGGGGTCAAGCAGTCGGGCTATGGTCGGGAAGGAGGCTATTACGGCATCGAAGAGTATGTTCAAGTGAAGTATGTGCTGATGGCTGGGTTGGCGGAGGCCGCCCAATAGGTTCGATTGGGGGTGCGGACAACTACATGAACTATCGGGAGGTAGTTCATGTATTGACCCAGTGAGAACCCGCTCACGTCATTTTCGAGGTTCAGACGATGAGCTAGGCATTGGAAGAAGACATCGAAAGGTGGACGGCCGGGCGCGAGATATGGGTTCCCCCATCGTCTCGCCGAAAATCGAGCCATAGTCTGGCCGGCTTTATTCCCCCCTCACCAGGCGCCCTCGCCTCGTTGCTTCCCCTATTGAATGGGTGCGCATACATCGCTGGCGAATTCGGCCCACGAATATGTTTCATGCCCGGGTTGATCTTATGATGGGATCTGTTATCTCACGGGTGGCCAGATGAGTTCCCAGCATAGTGAAAGCGATTCGCCGGCATTCTGGAGAGAGCAGGAGATGCTCCTTCTCCAACAAATAATGAGCCTCGTAGGCAAAGGGCTATCGCCGGACGTCATTCTTCGTGAAACGCTCCATCTGATGTCCGAGCTCCTCGGGCTGAACCGTGGGCGCATCGTGCTTCTGGACGATGGTGCGACTGACAGTTGCAGAATCCAATATGCGTATGGCCTCAAGCCGGACGAAATCGAACGCGGGCGCTACAAGGTCGGTGAAGGCATAACGGGGCATGTACTGCGCCATGGCCAGTTGACGATCGTGCAGGACATCGATCGAGACGATGTCTTTCTTGCACGGGCGGTTAAACGAGACCGCCTTCCGCCGGGGCCCGTGTCGTTTATCGCGCTCCCCATCCGAATTGAGGATCGAAGCGTCGGCGTCCTGGCGTGCCATCGAATTCGTGTCCGCAATCGTGCATTATCGAGCGACGTGTCTATTTTGCGGATCTTGTCGACACTGGCCGGCCACCTTCTTCATCTTGATTCGATGATGAAGGCAAAGACTCGCGCACTCGAAGAGCAGAACGAGATGTTGATGCACGCGCTTGAGCATGAGAGCGCGAAGTACGGAATCGTGGGGACTTCGCCTGCGCTGCTTAAAGCGATTTCGGAGCTGGAGCGAGTCTCGGATGCATCGGCGAGTGTCTTGCTGCTCGGCGATTCAGGCACCGGCAAGGAGCTGTTCGCCAGAGCACTGCACTTGTCGGGTCAACGCCGTGACAAGCCGTTCATAAAGGTGAACTGTGCAGCAATCCCCGACACGCTCTTCGAATCCGAATTGTTTGGCTACGAGCGGGGTGCGTTTACGGGTGCGACCGGTGTGCGAGAGGGGCTGTTCGAACAGGCGTCTTCAGGGACGATCTTCCTTGACGAAATCGGTGAGCTGCCTCTCACGTTGCAGGGAAAGCTGCTTCGTACATTGCAGGAGGGAACGATAACCCGGCTAGGTGGGAAGCGTGAAATCAAGGTGGACGTCAGGCTTGTGGCGGCGACGAACAGAAGCCTGGAAACCGATGTTGCGAACGGCCTGTTCAGACAGGATCTGTACTACAGACTCAACGTTATTCCTATTCGGCTTCCGTCGTTAGCCGAGCGCAAAGGTGACATTCGCGCTTTGGCATTGCATTTTCTCAGCCGTACAAACCAGGCAAACCAGCGCAACGTCAATCTTGCGCCCGATGCACTCGCAAGGCTCGAGGACCATCAATGGCCTGGCAATATCCGCGAACTTTCGAATTTTATCGAACGCGTCGTGCTGCTCGCCGACAGGCCAATACTCCATTCGGACGATGTTGAACGGTTTCTACCCGCAGCGGAACCGGCGCCACTGTTCGAGACTCCCGGTTCGCCCCTGCAGCAGACGGTTCAAATTCCGGAAGGGGTGCGTCAGTACATGGCGAACGACTCACATTCGGCAGATGAACTGCGTCAGGCATTGCGCTCGGCTGGCGGCAACAAGTCGCGAGCAGCGCAACGCCTCGGGCTGACGCCCCGTCAGTTCTCGTATCGCTGGCAGAAAATTTGCGGCTAGATACGACTGACAATGTTCGACAAATTGTCGACATTGTCAACAATTTGGGATTGGGTGCTCATTGGGCTTGCAGCGTGGTCGGCCATAAAAAATATAACAAATACAGCACCCTATAGATTTTTACCCTGCCCTGGCACGGTCGTTGCTTTGATGGATGTGCGATCTCGCAGATCGTTTCATCCGGCTCATATGCCACGTCTGTCACCAGGAGAATTACCTTGAGTACCGAAACCGTCACCACGTACCTACGCCCCATCGACCGCGAAGGCCTTCTGAAGTTTGCCGCCGCCGGCCGTGAAAATCCCGAGCGCAAGGGCAGCAACAAGGTCCATACGGTCATGCAGGGGCAGTTCCGCTCGTGGAGCTATGTAGGCACCCACAACCCGGTCGTCGTGGACGAGCCGGTCCATCTCTTCGGTGAAAACACGGTGCCTGCGCCGGGCGAGATCGCGCTCTCGGCGCTGGGCGGTTGCCTGAGCGTCGGCATTACGGCGGTGGCGACCTACCGCCAGGTCAAGCTTTCGCGTCTCGAAATCTTCCTGGAAGCCGACATCGGCAATACCGCCGCGTGGGGCGCTGGTGGCGCCGAACGTCAACCCGCGCAAATGGGCTTCCAGGAAATTCGTGTGAAGGTCCTCATCGAGGGCGACGCCACGCGCGAAGCGCTGGACGACATCGTCAAGCACGCCAATCACTTCTCTCCCGTTGCCAACAGCATGCGCAATCCCATCCCGTTCAGCATCGCGCTCGCGGAGTAAGCCGCAGCACGCTCCATCACACTGAATAACGGGAGTATCGCATCATGAAAGCGGTTGAATTTCCTGGCGACCGGATCGATTCGACGTGGACCGATTCCCACGTCATGGCAAACGTGACGGCCATCTCCGACGGCCCGCTCGCAGAAGCCGCGCATCGTATTGATGAGGGTCATTACCCGCTCGAAATCCTGGGGTCGCTCGGCACCGCAGGCGCGTTCGGCGCGCACCTCGAGCGAGGCGGTCGTCGGGTTGGCCTGGCGCTGGACGCTATGCGCGCTGTGAGTCGCCGTTGTGGGTCAACGGGATTTCTCACATGGGCACATGACGTCTGTGGGCTTTACATGGAGCAATCCGGCAATCCTGCGCTGACTGGCGAACTGCTCGACGATCACACGATGGGGCGTACCTTCGGGGGTACGGCGCTTTCGAACCCGATGAAAGCAATTGCCGGCATCGAAAAGATACTGCTACGCGCAGTGAAGGTGCCCGGCGGATATCAAGTTAGCGGCGCACTGCCGTGGGTAAGTCATATCGCGCCGGGACATTACTGCGGCGCCATGGCAGGCGTGTTCCGCGACGATGGCTCAGTGTCGCACGAGATCATGTTCCTGCTGAAGCTGACGCCCGAGGTCGTATTGCGCCAATGCCCGGAATTTTCGGGCATGGAAGGAACCAGCACCTGGGGCGTGCGCCTCGACAACTACTTTGTCGGCGACGCCGCAATGATCGCAGATCCTGCTCGTCCTCTCATTGCGAAGATACGTGCTGTATTTGTGTTGCTGCAAGCCGGGATGGCAATGGGCATTGCACAGGGCAGCATCGACTCTATCCGCGAAGTCGAGCCAGTCCTTGGTCACGTCAACCAATTTCTGGAAGACGGTCCGGCCGAGCTTCAGGCGGAGTACGACGAGCTGTGGAGTCGCGTCGCCAAGCTCGCGCAAACGCCATACGACGGCAGCAAAGACTATCTACTTCATGTGCTGGACGCGCGCGTACAAGGCGCGCAACTGGCATTACGTGCTGCGAATTCGGCGCTTATGCATCAGGGCGCGCGCGGCTACCTTATGAGCGCTGCGCCGCAACGCCGTATTCGCGAGGCTCAGTTCGTCGCGATCGTAACGCCTGCCATCAAGCACCTGCGTTGGGAGATGGCTCGTCTGTCGAAAGAGGAGGTCCCCGAATGAGCACCCCGACGAATTTGCCGTGGCGGCAATTCCTCTGTCGCGCCTGCGGCTTGATTTACGACGAGGCATTGGGCGATCCCGATAGCGGGCTTGAACCGGGGACGAGATTTGAGGACATTCCGGAGGACTGGGCTTGTCCGCTCTGTGGCGTTGTCAAGGCGGATTTCGAGCCTTACGAACCGTTGGAGCGCACTGCACGCTCGGACGATGCCGCGGTCGTTACGCCGACACGTGAGCTCGGCGTCGTGATCGTGGGCGGTGGCATTGCCGGTTGGAGTGCGGCAGAGGCGTTGCGTGCGCTCGACCCCGCTGTACCTATTACGCTCGTGACCGCATGCAACGGCGACAGATACCTCAAGCCGGAACTGTCCGTCGCACTCGGGCGCAGCCTGAAGCCTGCCGATCTGGTTCGGGAGTCGGCCGTCAATGCAGCTCGGCGCCTTAATGTGCGTCTGATGACAGAAACGTTTGTCGTCGGCATTTCTCCGTCCATCAAACAGGTACGTACCACGCGAGGTGCGCTTCGCTATACGAAGCTCGCGATCGCGCAGGGCGCGCGCCCTGCACTACCGGAGCAAATGCCGGCCTCGCTATGTTGGCGTGTCAATGATTTGGCGGGATGGTCGGGGATTCAGGCACGCCTGGATGGCGCGAAAAAGACCGTTGCGATCGTCGGTGCCGGGATGATTGGGTGCGAACTCGCGGAGGATTTTGCGCGTGCAGGCCATGCCGTGTCGCTAATCGATATCAACCTCGGCCCGCTGGCCAGTCTGGTTCCAGCGGTCGTCTCTGACAGGCTCCTGACGGGCCTACAGGATGCGGGTGTCAGATTCTTGGGGGGGCGTCGCATCGAGAGGATCGAGAAAGCGGACAACGGCCAAAGGATCATTCAAATGCAAGGCGGCGAGCAAATTCGCGTTGATGAAGTCGTCGCTGCGACGGGGCTCGTCACTGAGACCCGCCTCGCGAAAATGGCCGGGCTCGCGTTTGATCGAGGCATCGTAATCGATCCGCACACGATGCAGACAAGCATCGAAGACATTTATGCGATTGGCGATTGCATCAGCGTTGCCGGCGTGCCATGCCGATTCATCGAGCCGATCGTGCGGCAAGCGGGGGCGCTTTCGCATCACGTGCTCAACCGCGAGCATGCCGGTTATGTTCACAGCACGCCGCTGATTCGTCTGAAAACGAAGGCATTCCCCATCGTTATCCACGGCGTCCCGAGCGCCAAGGGTACGTGGGGTGCTCCCGATGATCGAGAGGGTCAGATTCGGATTGAGCAGCGCCTCGATGGTCGAGTCATTGCCCGCATCGAAGCGGGTTTCGCACAGCAGCGGCTTGTCGCTTGAATGCCTTGCTGCCCGTAGGGCGGCTAACCCGAGTCCGAATCAAACCAGGTGCGTCGAACATGAAAGATGAAAATCCGTATCGTCCGTATAGCGCAGACCACTCGCTGGAGCGCTGCTCATGCGGCATGCACGCCAGTCAGGACGAACACGATGCCCGCAGCGGCGTTGTCGCTCGCCCCCCAGTGCACGATGAAGACGTCCAGTCGCGCCATTTCCTCGAAATGGTAGCTGTCAGGGCGCTGTTCCCCCACGACGCGCTGCGCCGGCGATTCCTTCGCGCGGTCGGCATCAACGCCGCGCGTGCCGCCATTGCCAGCGTGCTCCCATTGGCCGACCTTCAGGCGATGGCGGAAGAAAGGCGTCCTCTGGAGAAGAAGGACCTGAAGATAGGTTTCATCCCGATCAACTGCGCCACACCGCTGATCATGGCGGATCCCATGGGCTTCTATCGGGAGCAGGGTCTCAACGTCTCGCTTCGCAAGACGGCCGGTTGGGCGCTGGTTCGAGACCAGATGCTTAATCACGAGCTCGACGCGTCGCATTTCCTGGCACCGATGCCGCTCGCTATTTCCATGGGGCTTGGGTCTTCCGCCCAGCCCATGCGAGTCGCAGCTATTCAGAACGTCAACGGCCAGGCCATCACGTTGGCGCTGAAGCATAAGGACAACCGGGACCCGAAGCACTGGAAGGGCTTCAAGTTCGCCATTCCGTTCGAGTATTCCATGCACAACTTCCTGCTCCGCTACTACCTGGCGGAGCATGGACTTGACCCCGACCGTGATGTTCAGCTCCGCGTGACTCCGCCTGCGGAAATGATCGCCAATCTGAGGGCCGGCAACATTGATGGGTTCCTCGGACCGGATCCCTTCAATCAACGTGCTGTGTATGACCAGGTGGGTTTCATTCACATCTTGTCGCGCGACATCTGGGACGGGCACCCGTGCTGTGCGTTCGGTGTAGCGCAGGGCTTCATTGACCAGAACCCGAACACATTCGTGGCGTTATACCGTGCGTTGCTGAAGGCGTCCGCGAGCGCTCACAAGTTAGAGAACCGTCCTGCGATCGCGCGCGCCATCGCGACGCCAAACTATCTGAACCAGCCGGAATCGGTCATTCTGCAAGCGCTCAGTGGCCACTACGCCGATGGGCTCGGAAATGTGCGTGATCAGCCAGATCGAACGGATTTTCAACCGCTTCCGTGGTACTCGATGGCCACCTGGATGCTCACGCAAATGCAGAGGTGGGGCTACATCAAGAAGCAAATTTCCTACGATGACCTTGCCAAGAAGGTGTTCTTGCTTACAGATGCAAGTGCGCAAATGAAGGCACTGGGGCAGGAAGTCGACCACGATGCGTTGGCTGGCGGGATGCGGAAATTCTCAGTGATGGGCCGTGAATACGACCCTGCCAACCCGGCCAAATACCTTGCAAGTTTTGCGATCAGGCGGACCTGATTCAAAGGATATGAGATGAAGTCTTCAATTCGATTGCAAGCTGCACTGGTGTCACTTGCCATGGTTGCGATTTTTCTCGTTTGCTGGCAATTCGCGACAACGGCGGGGAAGCAGGCCCAGCACGCGCCAATGACTGCGGAGCAAAAAGAGTATGCACAGTTGATGGGACAGACGCCCGACGACCCATCGTCGGAGCCGAAGAGCGACGGTTTCCCCACACCCGCACAGTTCTTTTCCGTCGCGGCGCAGAACCTCGCGCACCCATTTTACGATCATGGTCCCAATGACAAAGGAATCGGCATTCAATTGGGCCATTCCCTTCTGCGTGTCGCCGGCGGCTATCTACTCGCCGTCATCGTGTCGATCCCTTTGGGTTTCTTGATTGGCATGTCTCCGCTGCTCTATCGCGCTTTTGATCCATTCATTCAGTTGCTCAAGCCGATCTCTCCGCTCGCGTGGATGCCAATCGCGCTATACACGATCAAAGACGCCTCTGTCTCTGCAATTTTCGTGATTTTCATCTGCTCGCTATGGCCAATGCTGATCAATACCGCGTTCGGCGTGGCGAACGTAAGACGTGAGTGGCTAAACGTTGCCCGCACTCTCGAAGTCTCGCCGTTGCGCAAGGCGATGCAGATTGTCTTGCCCGCCGCTGCACCGACCATCATCACCGGCATGCGTATCTCGATGGGGATTGCGTGGCTTGTCATCGTGGCTGCCGAGATGCTGGTCGGCGGAACGGGCGTCGGCTATTTCCTATGGAACCAGTGGAACAATCTTTCGCTGACAAATGTCCTGTTTGCGGTGCTCGTCATCGGCGTGGTTGGGATGCTGCTTGATCAACTTTTTGCCCGCCTGCAAAAGAAGGTGACCTATGCAGAGTAATGACAATCGCGCCGCAAGCGGCAGTGCTTTCATTGAGGTCGACAACCTCTCGAAACGCTATCGCGCAGATCTTCCGCCGGTCTTCGAAGACGTGACATTCAAGATTGATCGTGGCGAGTTCATTTGCGTAATTGGTCACTCCGGCTGCGGAAAGAGCACGATTTTGAACGTACTCGGAGGGCTTGAGCAGGCGAGCGGTGGCGGGGCCGTCATGGGCGGGAGAGAGATTGCAGGCCCGAGCCTCGATCGGGGGGTCGTGTTCCAAGGTCATGCGTTGCTGCCCTGGCTCACCGCGAAGCAGAACGTCGAATTCGCCGTTCGCTCCCGGTATCCGGATTGGACGCGTCAGCAAATCGACGAGTGCGCAATGCGCTTCCTCGATATGGTCGGCCTCACGCG
Source organism: Pandoraea sp. XJJ-1 (assembly GCF_026802345.1). Lineage (NCBI taxonomy): Bacteria > Pseudomonadati > Pseudomonadota > Betaproteobacteria > Burkholderiales > Burkholderiaceae > Pandoraea > Pandoraea sp. XJJ-1. Next base: position 1,608,224 of record NZ_CP113827.1, on the reverse strand, counting down.
CGCGATCGACAAAAAACCATCGGAGCTATCGGGCGGCATGCGCCAGCGAGTGGGGATCGCTCGCGCATTCTCCGTCGCACCAAAGATGCTTCTGATGGACGAGCCGTTCGGGGCACTCGATGCGCTGACGCGTGGTGTTATCCAGGATGAACTTCTGCGCATCTGTCTGGCGACTCATCAGACCGTTTTCATGATCACGCACGATGTCGACGAAGCGATCCTGCTTGCTGATCGAATCTTCTTGATGAGTAACGGGCCGCGCGCGCGCCTTGCAGAAATTGTGGTGAACACGATGCCACGGGAGCGAACGCGAGAGACGCTTGTCCACGATCCGCAGTTCTACAGGATTCGAAACTATCTTATCGATTTTCTGGTGAGACGCTCCGCCACGATTCAACAGGATATCGAACATGGTCGTGAAACGCATCAAACGACGCAAATTGTTCGTCCAGGCTTATCTCAGGACAACGTTACGGAGCTTGATCAAGGCCGCGCGCTCCGCATGGGCAATACGGCTTAATTTTCCAGTGGTAGTTTTTTTGAGGATAGTCACATGATTTCGAGTCGCACACAGGTTACCGAGATGATCGTCTCGGCGAAGGTACGCAAGGGCCTCAAGTGGGCAGATGTTGCGGATAAAGTCGGCATGGCCAAGGAGTGGACGACTGCCGCATGCCTCGGTCAAATGCAGTTGAGCAAGGAGCAAGCTGCCGTCGTCGGTGAGATCTTCGAGCTTTCCGACGAGGCCATCGCATGGCTGCAGATCGTTCCGTATAAGGGATCACTGCCGACGGCGGTTCCGACGGACCCGCTGATCTACCGCTGGTACGAGTTGGTGAACGTCTATGGCACGACCATCAAGGAACTGATCCACGAAGAATTCGGGGACGGCATCATGAGTGCCATCGACTTCTCGATGGACATCCAGCGTCAGGCGGACGCGAAGGGCGATCGCGTCAACGTGGTGCTTTCCGGCAAATTTCTGCCATACAAGGCCTACTGACCGGCTGGCGGAAATGCCTATGACGCTCACCGGGGCCATCTAAGGCCTGGCCATCGGCGCCGTGCCCGGCTTGACTGGAACTGGCGCGTGATGGCCGGGCACTAAGTGCGCAATCGACGCTGCGATAAAGCGAAGTCCACGAAGTGAATTTTGCGGAACAAGAATACGGCGGATTTCCGGAACGCAAAATCGCTGAAAGCCTTGTGGCGGAAAGCAGCCGGAGTCGAACCGACCTGGGAGCGGCTGACGCCCCCAACCGGGTTTGAAGCCCGGCCGCATCACCGGATACGGATGCCTTCCTTCGGACAACGCAATGTGACTGACTAAATCGTCGTGCACGCGCTCAGGCATCGCTTGAATCACCTGAGTTCGGCATCCCGACTACTTTACGCCGCGCCCCATTCCGCCCCGGGGCGGCGCACATGCCAATCGCCAACGCGGCGAGTATATCCCGCACGATCGAAGAACTCCAGAATCTGGATCGCACGCTTGCGCCCCAGGCCCGTCGTGTCGCGAAACGCGCCGGCCTCCACCTTGCCGCCGGCGTCGGCGATCATGTCGGCGAGCGCCTGGACACTCGCGTCGTCGTAAAACAGGTCCTTGACGATCTGATGCACCCGCCCCTGTCTCGCAAGCTTGCGCAGCACCACTCGCACCCGCTCTTCAGGCACGTTCAGCGAACGCCCCATGTCCCGCACCCACGGCGGATCGAAACGACCCTGCACCACCAGCGGCAGCAGCGCGTCAGCCAACGCCGTCTCGTCATCCGTCATTTCCACACGGTGCGCCGGCAGATGCCACCACGCCCCGGTACGCGCCAGCCCCCCGTCACGCAACATGGCCTGCACGAAGGCGCGCCAGCGCCACGCGTCCAGCGACGGCCACGTCATGCGGCCCAGCCGTGCAGCATCGAGTCCCGGCTCGTCCGGCTGGCGCGCGTGATAGTCGCGCAGCACATCGAGCACGCGTGTGCGCACGGTGTCCCACGCCTGAGGGGCAAACGCGAGCGATTCCCCCTCCCCTCCCGCCAGCACCACCGCATTCGCCGGCCACTGCCATTGCCCCGCCGGCAACCCGGTGAGCGCAATGACCTGCGCGCTCGTCAGTCCAAACGCGGCCTGCGCGAGTAGTGCATCCAATCCTTCGCCATCGAGCGCGCGCGCCACGGCGTCGAGCCACGCCAACCGCGCCGCCGACCGACGCCTGCGCTCCGGCGCCGCAGGGTCAAGCACCCGCCCGCCACCCACCGTTGCCGTCGCCTGCGGATTGCGCACGATGAAGCGGTCGCCCGGCATCGTGCACACCGGCGTATCGAAGACCCATTGCACGCGCATCGTGCCACCGGGGGCCAGCGTGTCCCCTTCCAGCAATACCGTGCGGGCCTGCCCATGCGTCGTGCCCACATGCACATGCAGCGGAAACCATTGCGTGAGTGGCGCACTGTCTTCAAGCCAGTGCAGTTCGACATCCACATGCGTCGACGGCCCCGGCAATCCCGCCGCCACGATCCAGTTGCCCCGCCGAAGCTGGTCGCGCTCCACCCCCGCCAGATTCAGCGCACAACGCTCCCCGGCGCGCCCCGCCTCCACCGGACGGTTCTGCGCATGCACGCTGCGCACCCGCACCGGCAATCCCTGCGGCATCACGGTGAGGTTGTCCCCCACGCGCACCGTGCCAGCGAACGCCGTGCCGGTCACGACCGTACCATGGCCTGCCAGCGTGAAGACACGATCGACGGCGAGACGAAACAATGCGTCCTCGCGACGCGCCGCATTGCCGGACGAGTGCAATGCCTGCGCCGCCTGCGTGAGCTGCTCGCGCAGCGCCGCCACGCCCGTGTCGCCCGGCGTCGTCGCTGACACCGGCACCGTCTCGGCATCGGCGAACGGCGTGTTCGCGAGCCATTGCGAAATCTCCTGGGTCACAGCGGCCAGCCGCGCCGCGTCGACGCGATCCGCTTTCGATAGCGCGACCACGCCACGCCTCACCCCCAGCATCGAAAGAATGGCGAGATGCTCGCGCGTCTGCGGCATGATGCCGTCGTCCGCCGCAATCACGAGCAGCGCGAAATCAATGCCGACGGCCCCCGCGGCCATCGTGTGAATCAGCTTTTCATGGCCGGGAACATCGATGAATCCCAACACCTCGCCATCCGGCAACGGGGTGTAGGCATACCCCAATTCGATGGAAATGCCGCGCGCCTTTTCTTCTTTCAGACGATCCGTGTCGACCCCGGTCAACGCGCGAACGAGACTCGTCTTGCCATGATCGATGTGACCGGCGGTGCCCACGATCATGCGCGAAGCTCCGAAAACTGCAACGCCAGACGCGCTTCGTCAGTCGCTTCGAGACATCGCAGATCGAGCCATAGCGTTTGATCGGCAATCCGGCCGATCACCGGATACGGCAGCGCGCGCAATGCCGCTTCAAGCGCCGCCAGCGCACGACCGCTGCCGCGCTTTGCGCCACCGGCCGGCACGATCGCCAGGCCATAACTCGGGAGCTGCTCGACCGGTAGCGCGCCGCTGCCGATCTGGCTCACCATCGGCGCGGCGCTCACGGTATAGGCATCGCCCAACGACTGCGCGAGCACCGGCGCCAGACGCTGCGCCTGCGCCATCATGTCGTCGCGCGTACGCGTGAGCAGCCGCAATGTGGTGAGCCGCTCGGCCAGATGATCGGGATCGCGATAGAGCCGCAGCACGGGTTCCAGCGCCGCAAGCGTGAGCTTGCCCACGCGCAGCGCGCGCTTGAGCGGATGCTTCTTGATCCGTGCGATGAGATCCTTGCGCCCGACGATCATGCCCGCTTGCGGACCGCCCAGCAGCTTGTCGCCGGAGAACGTCACGAGATCGGCGCCGGCGGCGATCGTCTCCTGCACCGTGGTCTCGTGCGGCAGCCCCCAGCGCTCCAGCGGCGTCAGGGTGCCGCTGCCGAGATCGACCGCCACCGGTACGCCATGCGGCTTCGCAATCTGCACGACCTCCGCGACGTCGACACTCTTGGTGAAGCCGGTGACCGCGTAATTGCTGCAATGGACCTTCATCAGCAAGGCCGTCTTCTCGCCGATGGCATTACGATAGTCGGCCGCATGCGTACGGTTGGTCGTGCCCACTTCGACAAGCTTCGCGCCCGCGTGCGTCATGATGTCGGGAATCCGAAACGCACCGCCGATTTCCACCAGCTCGCCGCGTGACACCACGACGTCGCGACGCTTGGCAAGCGTCGCCAGCATCAGCAGTACTGCCGCCGCGTTGTTGTTCACCACCGTCGCCGCCTCACCGCCCGTCAATTCGCACAGCACGGGCGCGACGAGATCGTCGCGGTCGCCGCGTCCGCCCGTTGCGAGATCGAATTCGAGGTTGGCCGGCGCCGTGAGCGCTTGCATGACCGCTTCCACGGCAACCTCGGGCAGCAACGCTCTCCCGAGGTTCGTATGCAGCACCGTGCCAGTGAGATTGAAGACGGGACGCAGCGTCGCCCGGTTGCGCTCGGTCAGCGCGCGGGTCACACGTGCCCCGAAACGAGCCGGGACCAGGGTGTCATGTGTCAGCGTGCCCGCAAGCGCCGCCGCGCGGCACGCGTCGAGATCGCGACGCAACGCGTCGGTCACCTGCGTGCGACCGAAGTCGGCCAACGCTGCCTGAAAGTCGGACATCCCCAGCAGCCGGTCTAGCGACGGGAGATCCGCCGCCCCTGCAAACTCAAGATCGTGCTCGGCCATCCGCACCCCCGCAATCCCTTAAGCCGTTTCGGTGTTCTGCCAGAGCAACGGATTGCCATTGGCGCGCGCGTACCCCGCTTCGCCCATCAGCACGTCGAGGGCCAGGCTCGCGAGATCGTCGGCAACCGGCTCCACGAACGGATCCTTGTCCTGGTAGAAGATCTTGCGATAGCTATGACAGTCGTCGCACGACTCTGCCCGGATCGGGGATGACGCCACGCGTTTGGCCGCGTCGTCGAACGCCGGACGACCATCGGCACCCCTGACAACGTCCCCTCCGACATGTGCCGCCTGCAGGTCCGCCCCCGATGCCGCCGCATCCCCTGTTTTGTCGAGCACGTGATAAGCGACATGCTGGCTCGCTTCGCAATGTGTGCATTTCACGCGAACCATATGCCACTCGGTCGAGCACAGCCCGCACGCGAGATAACGATAGCCCTCATGCGCTCCGCCAATGCGCACGACGCTCGCCACCGGCAGCGTGCCGCACATGGGACAGACGTTGGGGACGTCGAGCATCGGCACGTCGCCCGCGTCGAACGTGCTTGCCACGCCCGTCCAGAGCACTTGCAACGCCGCCGTCAGGAACGGCGCGCTGGCGGCATCGACGCCCTTGCCATGCCCGGCGAGCAACGATTGCGCCGCCGAGTCGAGCGCGGCCGGACTGGAGGCACGAACCCGTTCAAGCACAGCGCGTACCGGTGCGGGCAAGTCCGGCTGTGCCGACATGGCATCGAGCAACCGCGCGAGCAGCGGCTGCCATCGGCCCGCGTCGTATCCCCCGTTCGCGGGCACGAGCGGCATGCAGTGCAATTGCGCCTGCTCGATCGACTCGGCCGTCGGACGCTCCGCCTGAAAAGTGTCGAGCACACGCTGCTGTGCGTCGACCAGCGAGGCCATGAGGCGCAGGTAGTCGCCGAGTGGATGGCCGTCGGCCAGTTGACGCAGTCGTGCCGCGCGCGCCGAGAAAACTTCGGCGCGTTGCGGCATGCGTAGACGGGGGATGGCGGTCCGATCGAGCGACTCGATCTGTCCGGGTTCAAGGATGCGTTGCAAGGTAGCCGGCCTCGTAAGAGCGCCCGGCCACCGGGGCCGGACTCATTTGTTGAGCTGCTTGTACCAGGCGCGATGGTGCTTCCACGCCCAGCCGCGGGTGACGGTGCCGCGCGTCATCGCGCGCACGGAACCCTTGATCCAGATCGCGGCATAGATATGCGTAATGATGCCGCAAATCAACACGAATGCACACACCGCATGCACGTCGGAAGCCAGACGAATCACCCCGATCGGGAAGTAGAACGCGAAGTAGGCGCGCCAGATCACGATGCCCGAGAGCAACAACCCGATCATGCACAACACCATCACGTAGAAAAGCAGCTTCTGGCCGGCGTTGTAGCGCCCGACTTCCGGCAGATTCTCTTCGCGATTGTTCAGCACGTCGCCGATTTTCTTCATCCACTCGGTGTCGCGCGATTCGAACCGGTTGTAGCGCGCGAGCCGCAAGGCGAGGCACACGAAGGTGACGAACATCACCAGCCCGACAAACGGATGCAGAATCCGCGTCCACGATCCACCACCGAACAGCGTGGCCAGCCAGAACATCGACGGATGGAACAGCGCGAGCCCCGAGAGCGCGAGCAGAATGAACGTGCCCGCGACAATCCAGTGGTTGATGCGCTGCCCGGCACTGTAGCGCTCGATCAGATCGTCCTTGTCCGCCTGACGATCACTGCGTTCGTTCGACATGGTCAGACCTCCTCGTGCGTGGCGACGCCCTTCTGGCCATCGGGACCGCTACCCTTGCGGGATGCGTCGTAGCGGCGGGCCGCCGCCTCATCGTCCTCGGTCGTCTCGTTCGGACCGGTCTTGATGTAGTGGAAGAACCCGGCGAGCGCCGTCAGCGCCATGGCGGCCACGCCCAACGGCTTGGCGATGCCCTTCCAGAGCGTCACCATCGGACTGATGCGCGGATTGTCCGGCAGACCGTGATACAGCGACGGCTTATCGGCGTGATGAAGCACATACATCACGTGCGTGCCGCCGACCCCCGCCGGATCGTAAAGCCCGGCGTTCTCGAACCCCCGCGACTTCAGGTCTTCGATGCGCTCGGCCGCCTGATCTTTCATGGCGTCCTTGGTGCCGAACAGGATCGCGCCGGTCGGGCACGTCTTCACGCACGCCGGCTCCAGCCCCACCGACACCCGGTCGGAACACAAGGTACATTTGTACGCCTTGTGATCCTTCTGCGAGATACGCGGGATGTTGAACGGACATCCGGTGATGCAGTACCCACAGCCGATGCACGCCTCTTCATGAAAGTCGACGATGCCGTTGGCGTATTGCACGATGGCCCCCGGCGACGGGCATGCCTTCAGGCAGCCCGGGTCCTCGCAATGCATGCAGCCGTCCTTGCGGATCAGCCACTCGAGGTCGCCCTTCGGGTTCTCGTACTCGGTGAAGCGCATGAGCGTCCAAGAATCGGCCGTCAGGTCCGCCGGGTTGTCGTACACGCCGACGTTCGTGCCGACCTCGTCGCGCAGGTCGTTCCACTCCATGCACGCCGTCTGGCAGGCCTTGCAGCCGATGCATTTCGACGTATCGATAAGCTTGGCAACGTCCCCCGTGTGCGACTCGCGCACGGAGGGCGAGGGCAGCGTGGTGGCCGAGCGCCGTTTGATATCCAGAGATTGCAATGCCATGGCGCCCCCTTATGCCTTCTCGACTTTCACCAGGAACGACTTGAACTCGGGTGTCTGCGAATTGGCGTCGCCCACGATGGGCGTCAGCGTATTCGCGAGGAACCCGGGCTTGGTCAATCCCTTGAAGCCCCAGTGAATCGGAATGCCCACATGGTGAATCGTCTTGCCGTCCACCTTGAGCGCGCGAATGCGCTTGGTCACGACCGCCCGGGCCTTGATGAAGCCGCGATTGGACGAGACCTTGACCATGTCGCCCGACGCAATGCCGATCTCCTTCGCGAGCGCCTCGCCGATCTCGACGAATTGCTCGGGCTGGATGATCGAATTGAGCAGCGCGTGCTTGGTCCAGTAGTGGAAGTGCTCGGTCAGACGGTATGTCGTGGCCACATAGGGGAACTTGTCGGCGGTGCCCATCACGGCCAGATCGTCCGGGAACACGCGGGCGCCCGGATTGCTCGTGGCCTTCGGTTGCTTCGGATGCAGCGGGTTGTAGCCCAGCGGCGTCTCGAACGGCTCGTAATGTTCGGGGAACGGCCCTTCGGCCATGGCTCCCTTCGCGAAGAAGCGCGCCACGCCCTCGGGGTTCATGATGAACGGACTCATGCCAAGCGCCGGATCCTCGTCGACCTTGAAGTCCGGCACGTCCGCCCCGGTCCAGATCTTGCCGTTCCACCACACCAGCTTGTGCTTCGGATTGAACGGCTTGCCCGCAAGATCGGACGACGCGCGGTTGTACAGAATGCGACGGTTCGCCGGCCACGACCATGCCCAGTTCAGCGTCTGCCCGATGCCGGTCGGATCGCTGTTGTCGCGCCGCGCCATCTGATTGCCCGCCTGCGTCCACGCGCCGGCGAAGATCCAGCAGCCCGACGACGTACTGCCGTCGTCCTTCAGTTCGGCGAAACCCGCCAGTTGTTCGCCGGCCTTGCGGGTGACCTTGGTCGGATCCTTCGGATCGACGAGGTCCCTGAGCGCCCGACCGTTGTACTCCTTGGCAAGTTCTTCGGGCGACGGGCGCTCCGGCTGGGCGTACGGCCACGACAGGTTGACGATCGGATCGGGGAATTTACCCCCCTGCGTCTTGTACATCTCCCGCAGGCGCAGGAACAGTCCCGTCATGATCTCGATGTCTGTGCGCGCCTCGCCCGGCGGCTCGGCACCCTTCCAGTGCCACTGCAACCAGCGCCCCGAGTTGACCAGCGCACCGTCTTCCTCAGCGAAGCAAGTGGTCGGCAAGCGGAACACTTCCGTCTGAATCTTGCTGGAGTCGACGTTGTTGTGCTCGCCGAAGTTCTTCCAGAACTCCGACGTTTCCGTCGCCAACGGATCCATGATGACGAGGAACTTGAGCTTGGCGAGTGCCTGATCCCACTTGAACTTGCCCGGCGCTGCCGCGAGCGGGTTGAACCCCTGCGCGAGGTAGCCCGTCATCTTGCCCTGGTTCATCAACTCGAGCACCTGCAGCAGGTCGTAGGGCTTGTCGAGCTTGGGCAGATAGTCGTAGCCCCAGTGGTTCTCGGCCGTGGCCGCGTCGCCCCACCACGACTTCATCAGGCTTACGTAGAACTTCGGATAGTTCTGCCAGTAGCTGAGCTGGTTCGGACGCAGCGGCTTTTGCGTGCGTGCCGTCAGGTATTGCTCCACGGTCTGCTCGGCCTGCTTGGGCAACGTCATGTAGCCCGGCAGCAAGTCGGTCATCAGCCCGAGGTCGGTCAGGCCCTGAATGTTCGAGTGACCGCGCAGCGCATTCATGCCGCCGCCCGCCACCCCGATATTGCCCAGCAACAGTTGCACCATCGCGCCGGTACGAATCATCTGCGAGCCGATCGAGTGCTGCGTCCAGCCCAGCGCGTACATGATGGTCATCGTGCGCGTCGGAGTGGAACACTCGGCGATCTGCTTGTAGATCTGGTCGATCTTGTCGGCGGGCGTGCCGCACACGCGCTCGACCATCTCGATGGTATAGCGCGAGTAGTGCTGCTTCATCAACTGAAACACCGTGCGCGGGTGTTGCAGCGTCGGGTCGGTGAGAACGTATCCGTCCGCGCCCTTCTGGTAGTCCCAAGTGCTGCGGTCGTACGTGCGCTTCTCGGCGTTGTAACCCGAGTAGATGCCGTCTTCGAACGCGAATTCGTCTTTCACGAGGAACGTGAAGTCGGTGTAGTTCTTGACGTATTCGTGCTGGATCTTGTCGTTCGTGAGCAGGTAATGGATCAACCCGCCGAGGAAGACGATATCCGTGCCGGAACGGATCGGGGCGTAGACATCCGCGACCGATGCCGAACGGTTGAAGCGCGGGTCGACCACGATCAGGCGCGCGTTGTTGTGCGCCTTGGCCTCGGTGACCCATTTGAAACCGCATGGGTGCGCCTCGGCCGCGTTGCCGCCCATGATGAGAACCAGATCCGCGTTCTTGATGTCGACCCAATGGTTCGTCATCGCACCACGGCCAAACGTCGGGGCAAGACCTGCCACCGTCGGGCCGTGTCAGACACGTGCCTGGTTGTCGAATCCCAGCATCCCGGTACTGCGGATGACTTTGTGCGTGATATAGCCGACTTCGTTGCTCGACGCGGACGCCGCCAACATGCCCGTCGTGAGCCAGCGGTTGACGGTCAGGCCGTCCTCCGTCTTCTCGACGAAATTGGCGTCGCGATCGTCCTTCATCAGCTTGGCGATGCGATCGAGCGCATCGTCCCAGGAAATCCGCTCCCACTTGTCGGAACCGGGCTTGCGGTACTCCGGGTGCGTGAGACGGTTCGGGCTGTGGATGAAGTCGATGAGGCTCGCCCCCTTCGGACACAACGTGCCGCGATTGACCGGGTGGTCGGGGTCGCCTTCGATGTGGAAAATACTCTTCCGCGCATTTTTCGCCCCGTCGCCGTAGCTGTACATCAGCAGGCCGCAGGCCACGGAACAGTAGGGACAGGTGTTGCGGGTTTCCGTCGCTCGCGCCAGCTTGAACTGGCGGACTTCCGCCAGTGCCGCATCGGGCGCGAACCCGAGCATTGCCAGGCTGGACCCGGCCAATGTTGCGCCACTCACTTTCAGGAACTGGCGCCTCGACATATTCAGCATGGGGGAAATCTCCTCAAATATTCGAAAACTTTGCGGGAGTTCGTTGAGTATAGAGCAAACCATTGCGGTTTTCCGTGACTTAGCACAAACCATGCCGAATGTTGCGCCGCAGCGCACAATGCAGGAACTTCCTCAACAATTTGGTATTCTGAGCGTCACTTTGGTCACCGTCCCCGGGAATGAACCCCTTGCCCCCTGAAGATGACGTGACAAACCTGATGGCATGTCCCAACTGCGACACGCTGCACCGTCGCACGGACGTGCCCCCGCGAGAGGCGGCCCGCTGCGTGCGCTGTCACTCGGTGCTTTACCGCGCCCCCGATCTGCGCCTGTCGCGCGTGCTGGCGCTCACGCTGACTTGCCTGATCGTGTTCGCCATCGCGAACGCGTTTCCCATCGTCGAGATCGAGGTGCAGGGCATCTACACGCGCACCACGCTCATCGGCGCCGCCTGGGCGCTGTATCGCGAAGGCATGTGGCTCGTCGCCTTGCTGGTGTTTACCACCACCGTGCTCTCGCCGCTCTCGCAATTGCTCGCACTGGTCCATCTGATCGGCCCGCTTTCGGTCGGGCGGCGGCCGTACGCCGTCTTCCATGTGTTGCGCGCCATCGAGTTCTGCCGGCCCTGGGGCATGATCGAAGTGTTCATGCTGGGCGTGCTGGTCTCTGTGGTCAAACTCTCGTCCATGGCCAGCGTGTTGCCCGGCATCGCGTTATGGGCCTTCGGGGCGCTCACGGTGTTGCTGGCGATGGTGTTGTCTTATGACCTGCGCAATCTCTGGCTCGTGATCGACCACACACCGAATGCGGACGCGCCCGACGCCTCGCCATCGCGCAGGGTGCCAAGATGAAATACCTCACCGCCAAAGACGCCGGACTGGTCGCGTGCACGGCGTGCGGACGGCTCTCGCGCTATGTCAAAACGCTCGAGACCGCGCACTGCCCGCGCTGCGGCGCGGCCCTGCATCAACGCAAGATCGACAGCCTCACGCGCACCTGGGCCTTGCTGATCGCCGCCGCGATCCTGTACATTCCCGCCAACGTCCTGCCCATGATGCAGACGCGCTCGCTGCTCGGGAATTCCAGCGACACGATCATGAGCGGGGTGATCTATTTCTGGGTCAGCGGCGAGTACGATCTGGCCATCGTCGTCTTTACGGCGAGCATTCTCGTGCCGATGCTCAAGCTCATTGCGCTGTCGCTGCTATGCCTCACCGCGCAGCGCGGCGCCCGTTGGAACCCGCATCAACGCACCAAGCTTTACCACATGATCGAGTTTATCGGCCGCTGGTCGATGCTCGATGTCTTCGTCGTCGCGCTGATGGTCGCGCTCGTGAACATTCAGTCGCTGGCCGTGATCCAGGCCGGTCCCGGCATCGTGGCGTTCGGCGCGGTGGTCGTGCTCACGATGCTCGCCTCGATGCAGTTCGACCCGCGGTTGATCTGGGATCAGATCCGCGACGACGATACCGAACAGGACGATCATGACTGACCCGAAAGATCCGCAAGCCCCCAACGCCGCGCCGCCGCCCGGCGCCGGCGAGCTGCCCACACCGGTCATCGAGCCGCGCAAACGCTGGGCGCCGTCGCTCGTCTGGCTCATTCCGCTGGTGGCCGCCGTGATCGGCCTGTCGCTCGTCGCCAAGGCGATCATCGAGCGGGGCCCCAGCGTCGTCATCGACTTCAAGACGGCCGAAGGCCTCGAAGCCGGGAAGACGAAGGTCAAGTACAAGGAAGTCGATATCGGCACCGTCAAGAACATCGAGCTGTCCGACGACCTGTCGCACGTGCGCGTGACCGTCGACCTCACGCAGAACGCCAAGCGGTTCGCGGTCAAGGATTCGCGTTGGTGGGTGGTGCGACCGCGCGTGGCCGGCGGCAGCGTCTCGGGTCTGTCGACGCTGCTCTCGGGCGCCTATATCGGCGCCGACGCCGGCAAGTCGAAGGAATCGTCGGAGCATTTCGTGGGCCTCGAAGTGCCGCCGGTGGTCTCCAGCGGCCAACCGGGCAAGCCCTTCGTGCTGCATGCGGCCGACATCGGCTCGCTCGACATCGGCTCGCCGATCTATTACCGTCGCATTCAGGTCGGTCAGGTCGAAGCCTACTCGCTCGATCCGGATGGCAAGGGCGTCACGCTGCGCGTGTTCGTCCAGGCCCCCTATGACCAGTATGTCGGCTCCAACACGCGCTTCTGGCATGCGAGCGGCATCGATTTGCGGCTCGATTCGAGCGGCTTTCAGGTCAATACGCAATCGCTGGCGTCGGTGGTCATCGGCGGCATCGCCTTCCAGGCACCGAACGAGTCGGGCGCCGGCGTGATGGCCAAGGCTGGGCAGGAATTCCGCCTGGCCCCTGATGAAACCACCGCCATGAAGGCCCCCGACACACATCCGATGACGGTCGTGTTCCGCTTCCAGCAGTCGCTGCGCGGTCTGGCAGTGGGCGCACCGGTGGATTTCCGCGGCATCACGCTCGGTGAAGTCACGTCGATCGGCGTGGAATTCGACCAGGCGACCAAGCAGATCAACATGCCGGTGACGGTCGAGGTCTATCCGGACCGTCTGCGCCGCCGCGATCCGAAGAACAACCTGCCGCCGGACGAACTTGCCAGCCGCCAGATTCTGAATTCGCTAGTGGCGCGCGGTCTGCGCGGTCAGTTGCGCACCGGCAATCTGCTGACGGGCCAGTTGTACGTGGCACTCGACTTCTTCCCGAACGCCAAGCCCGCCCGTGCCGAGGAAGTCGACAACGTTGTCGTCATGCCGACGGTGCCCAACACGCTCGACCAGTTGCAGCTCCAGATTGCCGACATCGCGACCAAGCTCGACAAGATTCCGTTCGACAGCATTGGTCAGAATCTCGATTCGTCACTGCGCAAGCTCGACAAGACGCTCGACAGCGCGCAGGGCCTGTTCCGCCAGCTCGACGGCGAGATCGCGCCCGAGGCGAAGGCCACGCTCAGCGAGGCGAAGAAGAGCTTCGGCGCCGCCGAGCGCACCCTCTCCGAAGATGCCCCGGTACAGCAGGATGTTCGTCAGGCCATGCAGGAACTGACGAAGACCTTGCGCTCGCTGGGCACGCTGGCCGATTATCTGCAGCAGCATCCCGAGGCGCTGCTGCGCGGCAAACCCAAGGATCCGCAACCATGACGAGCCCGCCTGACATGACCCGTAGCCCGCGCCGCTGCGCGACGCCGATGGCCCGCGCCGTGCTCGCCGCGCTGACCCTGGTGCTCGCCGGCTGTGCATCGCCGCCGTCGCGCTTCTACACCCTGACCGACGACACGGGAACGCCCGCGGGCAGCGCCGCCACGAGTGGCGCCAACGTGCCGGCGGCGCGCTATGCGGTCGAAGTCTCGCCGGTCGCCGTGCCTGAGCAGGTCGACCGGCCGCAGATCGTCGTCACGCGCGGCGGCGGTCGCGTCGACATTCTGGAGGAATCGCGCTGGGCCGCGCCGCTCAAGACCGAACTGACGTCGACGATCTCGCGCAAGCTCACGCAACATCTCGGCGCGATGGACGTGTATGGCCTGCCCCGCGCCGATGGTCTGACCGTGTACCGCGTCTCGACGTCGGTACAGCGTTTCGAGTCGGTGCCGGGCGAGCAGGCCGCACTCGCCGCCGTGTGGAGCATTCGCCGGGTACCGGGCGACGTCGTGCTCACTTGCCGCTTCGCCGGCACGGAGACGGCGTCGGGTAGCACGGGTGGCATCGATGACGTGGTCGCGGCGCAACGCCGGCTCGTCGACCGGCTGGCATTGGGCATCGGCAACGCCATTGCCACCAGCGCGCAGGGCGCCACGCCGCACTGCGAGCGCTGAAGGCCGTTGCCGCCTTGCATACGCCGTCTCCCGGGCAGGCGAAACCCCAGGGAAATCCCGATACGCGCCAACGCGATTACGGATTGCGCAAGCAATTACGGGATGTTTAATATGTTCGAGACCTAACGACCCCTGTCGTCCGACGGCGGGGCGTCATCACGCGAACATTGGAGACACCCCATGCCCAGCCTCACCGGCCACTTGCGCCGCGCGATTGCCGTTGCCGCTTCGTTCACCCTTACCGCGCTGGGCCCCGTTGTCTGCGCCGCCCAACCCGCGGCCGGCGGAGGCATTTCGGACGGCGTCGTGAAGATCGGTGTGCTCACCGATCTGTCCGGTGTGTCGAGCGACAATGCTGGCAAAGGCAGCGTGGTCGCCGCCACCATGGCGATCGACGACTTCGCGCACGATCACAAGGTGCTCGGCGCGCCGATCGAATTGATCTCGGCCGACTCTCAGGGCAAGACCGACACCGGCGCCACGATCGCCCGCGAGTGGTACGACCGCGACAAAGTCGACATGATCACCGACCTGACATTCTCGAACGTCGCGCTCGCCGTCGATCGCATCGCCGAGGAAAAGAAGAAGATCGCGCTGGTGACCGGCGCGGGTTCGTCGGCCATCAGTAATGAACAATGCACAGCGCACAGCGTGCAATGGATGTACGACACGTACGCGCTCGCGAATTCCACGTCGCAGGCGTTGCTTCGCCGAGGCCTCAAGTCGTGGTACTTCATCACCGCCGACTACGCGTTCGGTCAGGCGCTGGAGAAGGACGCCAGCGAGATTCTCACGCGCCAGGGCGGCAAGGTCGTGGGTTCGGTGAAGCATCCGGTGAACTCGCCCGATATGTCGTCGTACCTGCTGCGCGCGCAGACGTCCGGGGCGCAGGTGATCGCGCTGGCGAACTCGGGCACGGACACGCTCAACACCGTCAAGCAGGCGTCGCAGTTCAACATGATCCAGGGCGGCAAGCAGGTCTTCACGCCACTGTTGTCGTTGATCACTGAAGTGCACGGCATGGGCCTGAAGAACGCGCAGGGCATGATCCTCACGAACGGCTTCTATTGGGACCAGGACGACCGCTCGCGCGCCTTCGCCCAGCGCTTCTACGCGCAGCACAAGAAGATGCCGACCATGATGCAGGCCGCCGTCTATTCCGCCGTTTTCAATTACCTGAAGGCGATTCAGGCGGCGGGCACCGACGACGCCGACACCGTCATGGCCAAGCTCAAGTCGATGAAGATCGACGACCCGGTGATCCGCAACGGACACATTCGCGCCGATGGCAAGCTGGTGCACGACATGCTGCTGGTGCAGGTCAAGACGCCGGCCGAATCGAAGTCGGCGTGGGATCTGTACAAGATCCTGGAGACGATTCCGGCCGACAAGGCGTTCGCCCCGTTGGCCGATTCGAAGTGTGCGCTGGTAAAACGGTAACCCGCGCGCTCAGCGCCTGAGATCGGTGGCAGACGCGGGTCGCGTCTCGCTGCCGCCTTGGGCGCCCCCTGCCGCGGGATCCTCCACGCGGCGGAAAATGATCGCCGACGCGAGCGTAATCAGCCCGACACATACGAACGTCAGTCGAAACCCCGCCACCGTACCGCCCATTCCGCCCTCGCCTGCCTGCCCGGCCAATTGACCGAACAGTGCCAACAACTGGCCGCCGATGGTCACGCCCAGTCCCAACGCAAGCATCTGCGCCATCGAGAACAGGCCATTGCCCGCGCTCGCGCGGCGCGTGCCAAGATCCTTCAGGGTGACACTGTTCATCGCGGCGAACTGCATCGAGTTCGCGCCGCCGAAGATCGCCAGTTGCCCCAACCCTAGCCACATCGGCCACCCCGGCCCGAACAGCGCGAAGCTCGCGATCGCACCGCCGACCACCGCCGTGTTGACCATCAGAAAACGCGTGTAGCCGAAGCGCGCCACCAGCGGCGTCACCATCCGCTTGACCACCACGCCCGCCAGTGCAACCGGCAACATCATCAGTCCCGACGCAAGCGGGCTATACCCCATGGCCACCTGAAGCAGCAACGGCAACAGGAAAGGCACGGCGCTACTGCCAATCCGCGCGACGAGATTGCCCAGCAGCCCGAGGCGGAAACTCCGCGTCGCGAAGAGTTCGAGCGGGAACAACGGCGCGGCGCGACGCCGGGCATAAGGCCAATATCCCAGCGTCGTGACGACGCAAAGCAGCGCCAGCCCGGCGGACACCCCCCATCCCCGGTCGGAGAACGGATGATCCAGCGCCAGCGTAAACGACACCATCGCCATCGAGAGCAGCGCGAAGCCCGCCCAGTCAAAGTCGGCATCGATGACCTCGTCACGCGCCGGAGGCGGCAAGTAGCGCCGTACCGCCAAGCTGCCGGCGATGCCGATCGGCACATTGATCAGGAAAATCCAATGCCATGAGGCAACCTGAACCAGCCAGCCGCCCAGCACCGGGCCGATCATCGGCCCGACCTGCCCGGCAATCGACACGAACGCGAGCGCCGCCAGATATTGCCCCGCCGGGAAGGTGCGCAGCACCGCGAGACGCCCGATCGGCAAGAGCATCGAGCCCCCCGCCCCCTGCAACACGCGCGCGAGCACCAGTTGCGTCATCGTGTGCGCCATCGCACAGAAGATCGAACCGATCACGAACAGCAAAATCGCAACGAAGTAGACGCGGCGCGTGCCGAACCGGTCGGCCAGCCAACCCGACGCCGGGGTGAGCATGGCCATTGTCAGTGAGTAGGCGACCACCACGGGCTGCATGCGCAGCGGGTTCTCGCCAAGGCTCGCCGCCATCGCGGGCAGCGCCGTATTGACGATGGTCGTATCGAGCGCCTGCATGAAAAAGCCCGCCGCTACGATCCACAGCAGCGCGGTGAGTGTTTTGTCTTGCGTCATGCGGCGTGGTGACGAGACGCGGCGGCCAATCCCGTCCCTCAAAAGAATTAAGCGAAATCAGAATTCTAGCCCGCTTCAGGCGGGCCGACCCTGTTGCGCCGCGCGCTCCACCTCAAACCCCGATCGCGCGATACCCCACATGTTCGAACCGGTCCTCATCATCGGCATTTTGTTCGTCTGCCGAATTATCCGCGCGGTCGTCATCGGCAAGCGCTTCGAGTCGGATGGCCGCGTGCACGAGCGCGATGTGCGAAAACGCCTGCGGGAAGTTGCCGACCTGACGCGCATGATGCGTGTCGTACTCCTCGGCCAGCAGACCGACGTCGTTGCGCAACGACAGCAACCGCTCGAACAGGGCACGGGCGTCGCGCTGACGGCCGATCATCACCAGGCAATCGACCATCCAGAAGCTGCAGGCGAGAAACGCGCCCTCGCCCGCCGGCAGGCCGTCGTCGACCCGGCTCGTGCGATAGCGTTGCACCAGCCCGTCGTGCATGAGGTCTCGCTCGACCGCCTCGATGGTGCCTATGATGCGCGGATCGTTCGCCGGCAGGAAGCCCACGAGCGGAATCATCAGCACGCTCGCATCCATCTCCGCGGAACCATAGGCCTGCATGAACGCGTTGCGCGTCGTGTCGAAGCCGTGCGCGCAGACGTCCGCATGAATCTCCTTGCACAAGTCGCGCCAGTGATCGATCGGCCCCGGCAAGCCGAAGCGCTCGGCCGACTTGATCGCCCGATCGAACGCGACCCAGGCCATGACCTTCGAGTAGGTGAAGTGCTGGCGTCCGCCGCGCACTTCCCAGATGCCCTCGTCCGGCTTGCGCCACACCGTTTCGAGATGCGCCACAAGCTTCGTCTGCACCTCCCACGTGGCCTCGTCCGGCGTCAATCCGCCCAGACGCGCCTGATGCAACGCGTCCATCACTTCGCCATACACGTCGAGCTGCAACTGCCCGACCGCGCCATTGCCCACGCGCACGGGCTTCGCCCCTTCATAGCCGGGCAGCCAATCGACCTCCCACTCGGGCAAACGCCGCTCGCCCGAGAGTCCGTACATGATCTGCACCTGCGACGGCGCACCGGCCACGGCGCGCACCAGCCAATCGCTCCAGTCGTTCGCTTCGGTGTAGTAGCCCCCGAGCATGAGCGCCTGCAAGGTGAGCGTGGCGTCGCGCAACCAGCAATAGCGATAGTCCCAGTTGCGCTCGCCGCCAAGCTGTTCGGGCAACGACGTCGTCGGCGCGGCCACCACGCCGCCCGTCGGCACGAACGTGAGCGCCTTGAGCACGATGAGCGAGCGGCGAATCGCATCGGCCCAGCGGCCGTCGAGCTGGCAGCGGTGAGCCCAGGTGCGCCAGTAGCGCTCGGTATCGGCGAGGGCGGCGAGCGGATCGATCTCGCGCGGATCGGCGTGATGCGACGGCACGCGCGAAAGCACGAACGGCACGGTGTCACCGGCCGTCACATCGAAGCGCGCGCGCAGACTGCCCGGCACATCCTGAATCTCGATGGGCGTGCGCACCACGACCTTGTCGGGTCCCGCGATGAGACGCATCCCCGGCCCGGTGGGATCGTCGCCGTCGAGCGGACGCGACCACGGCACCGACGCCCCATAGTCGAAGCGCAGGATCAACTCCATCGACATGGTCACCGTTCCGTGGATGCCCTTGACCAGCCGCACAAGGTCGGCCGCGCCGTCGCGCAACGGCATGAAGTCGATCACGGCGACGCAGCCCTCCACCGTCTCGAAGCGGGTCTCGAGAATCAGCGTGTCGTCGTGATAACGACGCGTACAGGTCACGCGAGGATCGTCGGGGGCGAGCTTCCATCGGCCATGCTCCGGGCCGCCAAGCAGCGCCGCGAAACACGCGGGCGAATCGAAATACGGCCAGCAGAGCCAGTCGATCGAGCCATCGCGCGCGACGAGCGCAGCGCTTCGGCAGTCGCCAATCATTGCGTAATCTTCAATACGTGCCGGCATGCTCACCTCGCGAAGGGAAGAGGAACAGCGCGACCATCGGCAGACGATGGAGCGCAAGCGAGTGAAGCCCTATGTTACGCGCGTGGTCAAGACGCGACCATCGGGCCGGCGACGGGCCGAGACGATTGTCGGAGATACTGCCAGAAGTCATGCGCTCCCTCCTGTCGACGTTGGGCGTCGGGTCGGATTGATCGGTGGCCTGTCATGCGCCAGTCTAAAACCGACCGGCCACCGGGAGGGAAGTTCTGCGCTGCGCGTCAACACGCGGAGAATCCGCATCGCCGACGGTCGGCGTACGTCATGCACTCACGCGTGCCGGTCCTCCAGCGCATGCACCGCCCCCTGCGCGATCAAGTCGCGAATCCGCGTCGTGTCGAAGCCATACTCCATCAACACCTCGCACGTGTGTTCGCCAAGCCGCGGCGCGGGACCACCCGTGCGTTTCGGCGTCTCGGAAAAGCGGATCGGCAGACCGATGCTGCGTGTCGGGCCGTCCAGCGGGTGCACGGTTTCCACCACCATCTCGCGCGCTACGATCTGCGGGTGCGTCACCGCTTCGGAGATCGGCAACACCGGGCCGACCGGCAAGCCCACGGCGTCGAGCCGTTCGACCCAGCGCTCGGTGGTGTCGCGCATCAGGTACGCCGTGAGGCGCTCGACGAGTTCGGCACGGTGCGCCGTGCGCCCGGCGTTGGTGGCGAAACGCGGATCACCGGCGATCTCGGGGGCGTCGAGCACCTGCAGCAACCGTTCGTAGTTCGCCTGATTGGCCGCGCCGATATTGATCCACCCGTCTTGCGTTCGAAACGCCTGATAGGGGGTGCTCGTCGGATTCGCCGAGCCAAGCTTCGGCGGATTCTCGCCGCTCGCGAAGAAGTTGGCCGCCGCCCAGTACATCTGCTGGAATCCCGCTTCGAGCAGCGACGTGTCGACGATCTGTCCTTGCCCCGTGCGCAGTCGATGCGCGTACGCCGCCGAGATACCGAGCGCCGCCAGAATGCCCGCGTTGATATCCGCAATCGGCGAGCCCGCCTTGATGGGCGCCTGGCCCGGCTCGCCCGTCACGCTCATCAGGCCTGAGAGCCCTTGCGCAATCAGATCGAAGCCGCCTTTGTCGGCGTACGGGCCAGTGCGTCCATAGCCGGAAATCGAGCAATAGATGAGCGCCGGATTGGCTGCGCGCAGGGTCTCGTAACCCAGGCCGAGCTTCTCCATCGTCCCCTTGCGATAGTTTTCGGTGACGACGTCGGCGCTCGCCAGCATCTCGCGCAACACCGCGCAGCCGCCCTCCGTCTTGAGATTGAGCGCGATGCCACGCTTGTTGCGATTGAGCATCATGAACGACGCCGATTCGCCGTGCGGGAGGATCGGCGCAAAACGACGGGCGTCGTCGCCGTCCATCTTCTCGACCTTGATGACGTCGGCGCCCATGTCGGCCAGCATCATGCCGCACACCGGGCCGGACATGATGTGCGACAGCTCGATCACCTTGACACCCTGCAACGGCCCGCCGGCCGGTTTGACGGTATCGGTCATGTCACCGCCCCTCGAACACGGGCGGCGTCTTCGCGAGGAAGGCGCGATAGCCCGTCTGAAAATCGGCCGTGCCGAAGCACGCGAAACCTTCGTCGATCTGCGCGGCGCTGAGCGGCTGGCCGCTGGCCAGTTCGCGCACGAAGCGCTTGTGCCAGCGTGCCACCAGCGGCGCGCCGGCAGCGATGCGCGACGCGCTCTCCAAGGCCTCGCGCGTGACGTCGCCGTCGGCCACCACGCGGGTCACGAGCCCGATGCGCAACGCCTCCTGCGCATCGAAGATCCGGCCTTCGAGCAAGATCTCGAGCGCGCGCGAGGGACCGAGCAGACGGACCAGGCCCGATAGCTCCGCGTGCGCCATCACCAGGCCCAGCTTGTTGATCGGCGCCCCGAAACGGCTCGTTTCGCCGCAGATGCGCACGTCGCACGCCGCCGCGATCTCCATGCCGCCGCCGACGCAAATGCCGTGAATCATCGCGACGAGCGGCACAGGGCATCGGGACAAGGCGTCGAGCGTGCGGTGCATGAGCGCGCCATACGTTCTTGCCTGCTCGACGTTGGCGCGATCGGTCTCGAACTCCGCAATGTCGTTGCCCGGCGCGAAGGACTTCTCGCCCGCCCCTCGCAGCACGATACAGCGCACGTCGGGCGTTTCGGACAACGTGAGGATTGTGTCCCCCAACGCCTGCCACATCGACTTGGTCAACGCGTTGAGCTTCTCAGGACGATTGAGCGTGACCCGCGCGATGGCGCCGTCTCGCTCGGTCAGAACGGTGGATGTCACATAGCCTCCTTCCAACGCCAGCACGCACCCGATGTCGGCCAGCCTTTCTTTTTGGTATACCAATTTTTTGTAAACGATAAGATCTTCGAGATGGGATTGGCAAGCGGCAATCGCAAAATTCAGGGTTAACGTGGAAAAAGCGCGCATTCTCGATTGACGACGGATGACATCCCCATCAAAATTGGCATTCCATTTTCCCGATCATTGCGCATGAGCACGTCCGCCTCGCTGAACGCCGCCGCTTACGAAGCCCTCAAGGCGCGCATCGTGCGCGGCGAGCTTCGTCCCGGCGCGCCCCTCTCGGAACGCGCGCTATGCGACGCGCTGGCTGTCTCGCGCACGCCGCTGCGTGAAGCGCTCAAGCGACTGGCGAACGAAGGGTTGGTGGAAATCTCGGAAACGCGCCGGGCACGCGTGGCGCGTGTGAGTGTCGACGAAGTCGTGAATCTGCTCGCCGTGATGGCAGTCCTCGAAGGACTCTCGGGCGAGCAGGCGTGCGAAAAAGCGTCGGAGGCCGATCTTGACGCCCTCACGCAACTGCAAGCCGACATGGAATCGGCTTACGCCCGCGCCGATCACGCCGCCTACTTCGCCCTGAATCAGCAGATTCACCTGAGCATTCTGCGCATGGCGGACAACGGGCCGCTGGCCGAGTATTTCCACAATCTCAACGCACGCCTGCGGTATGTACGCGAGCGATTGACGCCGACGCCCGAGCGCTGGCGTCAGGCCGTCGATGAACATGCGGAAATGCTCGCGCTGCTACGCCGACGCGATGGCAAGCGACTGCGCACGCTGATGGAAGCGCACCTGCGCAGCAAGACCGACGCCTATGTCGCCGCCATGCTCAACGAAGGATTGGTGAGTCTGGGGCGCGCGGCGTGAGCCTGTGAACGCATGAATGTGTGAGCGTGTGAACACGCCAGCGCATTCCGACGCCTGCGCCGCGCCGGCGTGTCACGCGGCGGCGAGTCGATGGGCGAGCACGGTGGCACACTTGGCCATCAGATGCCCACGCAATAGTCGGCCAAGCGCGGCACCGTCGCGCGCATGCAGGGCGCGCAGCATCGCAACATGCTCGTCGACGGCTTGCTCCCATTTGCCGGCATGCAGATTGGAGCGGAATCGCAGCGCCTGCAGCCGTTGATTGACCGATTGGTACATTTGCGTGAGGGCGGGATTACGCGCCGCCGCATTGATACGATCGTGAATCCGCTGATTGCAGTCGAAATAGCCGGGAAGGTCGCCGTTCGCGTGACACGTCATCATTTCGCTGTGCAACGCCTGGATATCGTCGATTTCCGCGGACGTGATGCGCTCGCAAGCCAATTCGCCAGCCAGCGCTTCGAGGCCGCTGAGCAGTTCGAAGGCATCGGCGATATCGCTGGCCGACAACGTCACGACACGCGCGCCGCGATTCGGCAGCAGTTCGATCAGCCGCTCGACGGCCAGCATCTTGAGCGCCTCGCGCAGCGGCGTGCGCGACACACCGAGTTGCTCGCACAGGGCGCGCTCGTTCAGATGCGCGCCCGGCGGCAGGGTGCCTTCGATCATCATCTTGCGCAGGCGGTCCATCACGGCAAGATGCAGCGCCTGCCGGCTGATGGGCGCCGCCGTCTCGCCGTCTGGCGGATGAATGACAGGATCACGCAGGACGTTCAGGGTCACAGAGTGCATAGGCTTGGCCAGGTCGTTCGCTTGGAGAAGAAGGTCATCGACTGCACGCACTGCACTTTCGCAAGCCATGGCGAGCGTCCCCGCTGCCACATCGCGCGAAATATTACGAAATATTACGAAGTCCGATTCTCGCAGATCCCCAGGATTTTGACTACGTTAGGTGGTGTTTTCACCGAGTAGGCGTCATGTTCACCGCACTGCGCAACGACGACTGAATTTTGTATACGATGTGGAGCCACTTGCCTCCAGCGCATCGCTGGGGCATCGCTTTTTTCCCAGGAGACTTACAAGATGTTCGAGACCCCCGCCGTCGAATCGCTGGCCCAGTTGCTGGCCGACACCCGTCGCGGCGATACGCCGATCGCCTCCCCCGCCCCGGCGCTGCTGCCGGTGGACTTCGACGCCGCCTACGCCGTGCAATTGCGCACCCTCGATTTGCTCGGCGAGACGATCGCAGCGTGGAAAGTGGGGGCGAAAACGCCGATGGATCTGCCGAATTGCGCGCCGATTCCCGCCTCCGTCGTGAGCGACGCGTGCGGCACGCTGGCGTTGGGTGACTTCTTCCGGCCAGGACTGGAGTTGGAGATCGCGTTCCGACTGGCCCGCGATATCAAACCGGGGATTTACGACGAGCGTGAGGCGCTCATGTTTGTTGGCGAAACGCTCGTGACGATCGAGATCACCGACAGCCGTTTCGCGACGAGCGGTCTCGACAGTCGATTCACGTTGGCCGACTTGCAGAACAACGGTGCGCTCGTGATCGGGAGCGGGCGCGCCTACGATGCGTCGCTCGACTACCTGGCGCCGAAGCTTACGTTCTCGCTCGATGGGGTGAACATCGCGCCGGCGGACACGGGATTCAACACGGGGGGCGATCCGCGCACCTTGCTCACGTGGCTCGTGAATCACAACGGCAAGCGCGGCATCACGATGCACGCGGGCGCCGTGATCACCTGTGGCTCTTATGTGGGCATGCTTCCCGCGCGCGGTGCAGGCGTACTGCGCGGCACGATCGACGGGATCGGCGAGGCGTCCGTTACGCTGAAGTAAGGGTGGTCGATCGCCCGGGGTCGCCGTGAGTGTGCCCTTCGGTCAAGCCGCGACTTATCCACAGTTTTTGTTCACAACGTTGTGGACAACGAATGAGGCGCGGTTGCCAAGCGCTTGATCGGTATGGCGTTTTCGACCGAACGGATCAGGAGGCGCTCCCCGCAGGCAAACTGCCTGCGAGCGCCTACGATTTATCCACAGATTTTGTGTTCAAGTCTGTGGACAAGTCCTTGATGAGAGAACGCAAGCCGTTGATTCGACTCAGAGATTCAGTTGACAGCCGTCGTGGAAGCAGCGCTCTGGCGGTCCATCGCCAGCGCAAAGCTCTTGTTGCGCTCGCGAACGACACGGTGAATCAGGTCCCACACTGTATGCGCAACGGGCGAGAGCGAACGGTTCTTGCGCCGCACGAGCACGATGTTGCGCTCGAACGCGGGCAACAGCGGACGCACGGCCAACGTGGAGTTCTCCGGCAACGGCAACGCGAGCGGCGGCAGCACGCTCACTCCCAGCCCCTCCTGCACCATGCGGAAGATGGTGCTCACATGCCCCAGCTCCTGCGTGATCGTTCCCTGCACCTTTTGCGTGGTGAGCGCGCGATCGATGAGCGGACGACTGCCCGAACTCTGATTGAGCAGCACCAGATTTTCGCCTGAGAGCTCCGACCAGTGCACGGCCGCCTGCGTGGCCAGCGGATGATCGCTGCGGCACACCAGACAGAACGGCTCGCTCATCAGGTGCTCGGTCGTGAGGTCGTCCGCGCCCTGCGGCGCAACCACGATGCCGAAGTCCACATCGCCCGCGCGCACGCTGTCCAGAACGGCGCGCTGCATCTGGTCGACGAGGGCAAGCGCCACACCCGGATACGTTGCCTGCGACGCCAACAGCACACGCGGCATGAGCGTGGCCGAGATGGTCGGGGCGGCGCCGATGCGCACCCTTCCGGTCGTGCGGGCTTCCGCGCCATGCGTCTGCAGCAGGGCAATCTCGAGTTCGTCGAGCACACGGTCGAGACTGGCGGCGAGCGTCACACCGGCGTCGGTCAGGGCGACCTCGCGCGTGGTCCGGTCAACGAGACGCAGGCCAAGCTGTCCTTCCAGTTCATTGATGCACCGGCTGATGGCCGGTTGTGTCAGGCCGATCTCGGCCCCGGCGCGGCTGAAGTTCTTGCTGCGCGCCACGACCATGAAAACCTTCAGTTGTCTCAGCGATACGTTCATGTGCGATTGCCCTGCGGAAAATTAAGCGAACGAACCACCGCAGTGGCTCCGGCGCGCCGCGCTCGGCGGCGCGCCCCGTATTGCGCAAGTCAAACGGTCGCGGCGATCAGGCCGCTGCCTTGACCATCTCTTCGACCACTTTCTTCGCGTCGCCGAAGACCATCATGGTCTTGTCGAGGTAGAACAGGTCGTTGTCCAGCCCGGCATAACCCGCCGCCATCGAACGCTTGTTGACGATGATCGTCTTGGCCTTGTACGCCTCGAGAATCGGCATGCCGGCAATCGGCGACGTCGGATCGGTCTTCGCGGCCGGATTCACCACGTCGTTCGCGCCGAGCACCAGCACCACGTCCGTCTGACCGAATTCGCCGTTGATCTCGTCCATCTCCAGCACCTGGTCGTACGGCACTTCGGCTTCCGCGAGCAGCACGTTCATATGACCCGGCATGCGCCCTGCCACTGGGTGGATCGCGTAACGTACACTCACGCCCTTCTCGACGAGCTTGTCGGTCAACTCCTTCAGGGCGTGCTGCGCGCGGGCGACAGCCAGACCGTAACCCGGCACGATCACCAGCGATTCGGCGTTGCTCATCAGGAATGCGGCGTCGTCAGGCGAACCCGACTTCACCGGCCGCTGCGGTTGATCTCCCACTGCGCCCCCCGCCCCCGCCTGGGCACCAAAGCCGCCGAGAAGCACGTTGAAAAACGAGCGATTCATGGCTTTGCACATGATGTACGACAGGATCGCGCCTGACGAACCCACGAGCGAACCCGCGATGATGAGCATCGGGTTGTTCAGCGAGAAGCCGATACCGGCGGCCGCCCAGCCCGAGTACGAGTTCAGCATCGACACGACGACGGGCATGTCCGCGCCGCCAATCGGAATGATGATGAGCACACCGAGCACGAAGGCGATGGCCGTCATGATGGCGAACGGCGTCCAGCTCTGCGAGACGAAGAACGCGCCGCCAAAGCCGAGCATCGCAATCGCCAGCGCCAGATTCACCATGTGCTGACCCGTGAAGACCACCGGCGCGCCCTGGAACAAACGGAACTTGTACTTGCCCGAGAGTTTGCCGAAGGCGATGACCGACCCCGAGAACGTGATCGCGCCAACGAACGTGCCGATGAACAGCTCGATACGATTGCCTGCCGGCAACGACGTCTGCCCCGCCGGCACAATGCCGAACGCCGCCGGTTCCGCCACCGCCGCCACCGCGATGCACACGGCCGCCAGACCGATCAGCGAGTGCATGGCCGCGACCAGCTCCGGCATCTTGGTCATCTCGACCTTGCGCGCGACGAACGCACCGATGCCGCCGCCGACCACGAGCCCCGCGAGGATCAATCCGAGTCCGGAGAAGTTGCCGTTCGAGAGTTTGCGCAACTCGAAGATCAGCGCCACGGTCGTCAGCGCCGCAATCGTCATCCCGATCATGCCGAACGCATTGCCGCGTCGCGCCATCTTCGGGTTCGACAGGCCCTTGAGCGCCTGAATGAAACAGATCGACGCGACCAAATACAACAGCGTCACAAGATTCATGCTCATGTCAGTGCGCTCCCTTGGCTGCGGCTTCGTCATTGGCCGCGGTCTTTGCCGGGGCCTTGTCTTTCTTCTTGAACATCTCGAGCATGCGCTGCGTGACGAGGAAGCCCCCGAACACGTTGACCGCCGCGAGCGCCACGGCCACGACACCCATCGTCTTGCCGAGCGCGCCTTCCGTGAGCCCGGCCGCGAGCATTGCGCCCACGATCACGATGGCCGAGATCGCGTTCGTCACCGCCATGAGCGGCGTGTGCAGCGCAGGCGTGACGTTCCACACCACGTGATAGCCGACGTACACCGCCAGCACGAAGATGATCAGATTGATCACCGTGTGATTGATCATTTCCATGGTCGTGTCTCCCCCTTATGCCGCACGCAGCACTTGACCGTCGCGGCACATCAGGCACGCACTGACGATGTCGTCGTTGGTATCGATGACGAGCTTGCCTTCCTTGTCGATCACCAGCTTCAGGAAGTCGAGCACGTTACGGGCATACAGCGCCGAGGCGTCGGCCGCCACCATGCCCGCGAGGTTGGTGTAGCCCGCAATCGTTACGCCATGCACCTTGACGACCTCGTCGGCCACCGACAAGGGGCAATTGCCGCCGCCATTCGCGCCGCGTCCCGCAGCGAGGTCGATGATCACCGAGCCGGGCTTCATGGCCTTGACGGTGTCTTCGGCGATGAGCGTCGGTGCGGCGCGTCCCGGAATCAACGCGGTGGAGATGACGATGTCCGCCTGCGTCAAACGTGTGTGCACGAGTTGCGACTGACGCGCGAGCCATGCCGCCGGCATCGGGCGCGCATAGCCGCCCACGCCCTTGGCGATCTCGCGTTCCTCGTCGGTCTCGAACGGCACGTCGATGAACTTGGCGCCGAGCGATTCGATCTGCTCGCGCACGGCCGGACGCACATCCGAGGCTTCGATGACCGCGCCGAGACGCTTGGCCGTGGCGATGGCCTGCAACCCGGCGACGCCGGCGCCCAGCACGACCAGACGCGCGGCCTTGACCGTGCCGGCGGCCGTCATGAGCATCGGCATGAAGCGCTGATACAGATTGGCGGCAAGCATCACGGCCTTGTAGCCGGCGATGTTGGCCTGCGAAGACAACACGTCCATGCTTTGCGCACGCGTGGTCCGCGGCGCGGCTTCCAGGGCGAAGCCAATGACACCCGCCGCCGCCATGCGCGCATTGTTCTCGGCATCGAACGGGTTGAGCATGCCGACCACCGCACTGCCACGTGGAATCAACGCGATTTCCGCGATCGACGGCGCGCGTACCTTGAGCACCAACTCGGAGCCAAGGGCTTCGGCCGCGCTACCGCTTGACGCGCCCGCTGCGACATACGCCGCATCAGGCACGCTGGCCGCCTCGCCCGCACCACGCTCCACGGTGACGCGATGCCCTGCGCCCACCAGCTTCTTCACCGTTTCCGGTGTGGCCGCGACGCGGGATTCGCCGGCGGCCGTCTCCTTTGGAATGCCAATATGCATAGTTATTGTCTCGGGGTCTGAGCCCCTGTCGTGTTGTGAAACTCAGGCCGCAACGGCTCTCGGCGACTGCATCGAACGCCCTTCATTGGCCGCTTCGAAGCAGCGCACCTTGGTGCAGTGAATCAGGTCGCACAGGAATTCCGGCTCGTAGGCGCGCAGCAGATGCGGCTGATGTCCGTCGAGGTAAGCCCCGATCAGCAACAGCTCTGCCATGCGCAACGCCTGCGCCGAAGCGCCTTCGAGATACGCCAGCGGTAAATCTTGGTTCCCGGTCGCGTGCAGCAGCCGGGCATAGGTGGGGTGGTCCCAATACCAGTCCAGCCCCAATTCGACGAATGCGTTGTTGAACGCATGCAGATGGGCGTTGGCAACCGGTGCCAGGGCGGCGGGTTTGATATGCGATTCGATGACAGACATGATGGCGCTCTCCCAAAACAGTGATCGTCTCCAGAACACGCAGACCCGCGCTCGCCTGACATGACAGGTCACCGACGCTTTGCTGTCACACCACTTTCATGCGGGCTGCCATTGCAGATTACGCAGCCCAATCCATAAAAGACAGTTAAAGTTAATTATGCAAACCATCTACGATTACTTATACTTCTTTGGCAACGCTTAGCGTGCGGAAATCGTTCCGCCGCCCCGCCGATGTCAGGATGACCGCCGCATGAAACACGCCACGCTCCGTCAACTCAAGGTCTTCGAAGCCGTGGCGCGCCATTTGAGCTTTTCGCGCGCCGCCGAAGAACTTCACCTCACGCAACCGGCCGTCTCGACACAGGTCAAGCAGCTCGAGAGTCACGTCGGCCTGCCGCTGTTCGAGCAGTTGGGCAAGAAGGTCTTCCTTACGCCGGCGGGTACCGAAATGCTCCACTACAGCCGCGCGATCATTGCGCTCTTTCGCGAAACCGAGGAGGCAATGGATCACCTCAAGGGCATCACGGGCGGCAAGCTCAACGTGGCCGTGATCAGCGCGGGAGACTATTTCTTTCCCCGGTTGCTCGCGGCCTTTACCGCACGCCATCCCGGCGTGACGCTCAATCTCACGGTTCATAACCGCGAGGAACTTCTGCATCAGCTCACCGAAAACCTCACCGATCTAGCGGTGATGGTGCGTCCGCCACCGGAGATCGACACGATCAACGAAGCCTTCGCGCCCCATCCCTATGTCATCGTGGCACCGCCGGATCATCCGCTGGCCAGCCAGCGTCAGATTCCCTTCTCGCGTTTGACGGAAGAACCGTTCATCAGCCGCGAGCGCGGATCCGACACGTGGAATTCCCTGCAGGATGCCTTCGGTCAGCGCACCCAGCGACTCAAGATCACGATGGAGATCGCCAGCACGGAAACCATCAAGCAAGCGGTCGTGGCGGGCATGGGCATCAGCTTCCTGTCGGCCCATACCGTTGGCATGGAGCTTCAGACCGGTCAGTTGACGGTGCTCGACGTCCAGGGCTTTCCGGCCTGGCAAAGCTGGTACGTCGTGCATCGTCGCAGCAAGCGGCTGCCGCCGGTCGCGCTCGCCTTCCGGGAATTCCTGCTGGCCGAAGGCGCTGCGCTCATCGACGGCATGATGGCCTACAAGAGTCCCGTGCCGCCTCCCGCTGCGCGCGGCGGCGATCACGCCGCCTCGCGCCGGACAGATCCCGGATCCGCCGAATGAAAAAGGGCGATCGACTCAGGCCTTTGCCACCCCGGCCGACCACCGTGAAATCGATTGTTCTCTCAGCCGCCCATGCGGTTGGCCAACGTCCCCAGTCCGTCAATGCTCACCTCGACCAGCGCGCCCTCTTTCATCGAGCCCACGCCAATCGAGGTGCCCACGGCGATCACATCCCCCGGCATCAGGGTCATGTCCTGTGAGATACGCGCGACGAGTTGCCACGGGTTGAAGATCATGTCGGCGAGCGGATAGCGCTGACGCTCCGTGCCGTCGAGCCGCGTGACGACCTCCGCCTCGCGCCAGTCGAAATCCTGGGCAATGACGGGGCCGAGACAGCCGAACGTGTCGAAGCCCTTGGCCCGCGTCCACTGTGCGAAGTTGCCGTCCTGCTCGATGATTTCAGCGGCGGTCACGTCGTTGACCAACGTGTAGCCGAGGATGTAATCGCGCGCGGCTTCCTCGCTCACTTGGCTTGCGCGCTTGCCGATCACAACGCCCAGCTCGCCCTCGAACACGATCTTGCCCGCATACGACGGGGGACGCTGAATCACTGCGCCGGGCCCGTTCAGCGACGTGGCCGGCTTGATGAGGAAGAGCGGATGCGACGGCGCGGCCTTGCCGAGCTTCGCGCCGAGCGCGTGAAAGTTGTTCCACAGCGCCACGATTTTCGAGGGCTCGCACGGGCACAGCAGATCGACCGTATCGCGCGCGATCGTCGCGCCCGTGGCGATCGGCTGATCGTAGAGATCGCCGCGATGTTCGAGAATATGGTCGTCCTGCAGCAGGCCAAAGCCGATGCGACCATGCGCGGTCTTGAAACGGGTCCAGAGCTTCATGCGTATGCCTTATCTGTAACCGCCCGGCGCTACGGCAGGGTTCGCCGTTCGCGCGCCGGACGCGATGTCGTGACGTCATTCCCATCTGCCTCGTGCAGACGACTTGCGTTCGTGCGAGGACGCTTGCACGGCGCCGCTTATACCGCGCCGATTTCGCGCAGTGCCGCGATCTGCTGTGCGCTGTAGCCGAATTCCGAGAGCACGTCGTCGGTGTGTTCGCCAAGCAGCGGCGAGCGCTCCACATGCGTGGGGCTGGCCGAGAGCTTGATCGGGTTGCCGACGGTGAGGTACTTGCCGCGCTTCGGGTGATCGACTTCGACGATGGTCCCGGTCTCGCGCAGCGACATATCCTCGGCAATCTCTTTCATCGACAGAATCGGACCGCACGGGATGTCGTACTCGTTGAGGATCGCCATGACCTCGAACTTCGTCTTGGTCATGGTCCAATGCTCAACCGTGTCGAAGATCTCGCGCAGACGCGGCAGACGGGCACGCGGCGTGGCGTAGTCGGGATGCTCGACCCACTCGGGCTTGCCGATCACCTTGCAGATCGAGCCCCACACGGGCGCCTGGGCGATGAAGTAGATGTACGCGTTCGGGTCGGTCTCCCAGCCCTGACACTTGAGAATCCAGCCCGGCTGACCGCCGCCCGACGCATTGCCGGCACGCGGCACGGCATCGCCGAACTCACCGTTCGGGAACTGCGGATACTCTTCCATCACGCGCGCGCGCTCCAGGCGCTGCTGATCGCGCAGCTTCACGCGGCACAGGTTCAACACCCCGTCCTGCATGGCGGCGAGCACGCGCTGGCCCTGTCCGGTCATGGTGCGCTGATAGAGCGCCGTAACGATGCCCAGCGCCAGATGCAGCCCCGTGCCCGAGTCGCCGATCTGCGCCCCCGTGACCATCGGCGGACCGTCGTCGAAACCGGTCGTCGATGCCGCACCGCCCACGCACTGCGCCACGTTCTCGTAGACCTTGCAGTCCTGGTACGGACCGGGTCCGAAGCCCTTGACCGAGGCCACGATCATGCGCGGGTTCAACGCGTGGATATGCTCCCACGTGAAGCCCATGCGATCGAGCGCGCCGGGGGCGAAGTTCTCAACCAGCACGTCGCAGTCGCGGATCATGCGCTCGAGCACCGCCTTGCCTTCCGGGTGCTTCGTGTCGAGCGTGATCGAACGCTTGTTGCTGTTGAGCATCGTGAAGTAGAGACTGTCCGCGTCGGGAATGTCGCGCAGTTGATCGCGCGTCACGTCGCCATGTCCCGCGCGTTCGATCTTGATCACGTCCGCGCCGAACCACGCGAGCAACTGTGTGCACGTCGGCCCCGACTGCACGTGCGTGAAGTCGAGAATGCGCACACCTTCAAGTGCCTTACCCATGATCGGCTCCGCTCAGCACGTGGTCCGGGCAACTGCGCCCGAAGCCGACAGTTGAACTCGCGCATGGCGCACGGCACATGCCGCGACCTGCTCAATGTGCGTGCCACGCGCTGGGCGGGCTTCGCGCCGGATACTGGCGACGATGATCATGGTTTGTCTCCTCCTGATGCGACGGCGTTTATGTAATCGGTGCGCGAGACGCGACGACACGCGAGGCTCGCCTGATCGCTCGATGGTTGTCGCCTCTGTGGGCGCCATCCCCATCGTGGATCGATTGCTGTGATATACAGTATTTCATACACGATATTTTATCAACGGCTTTTTGTTGCCGATGAGATTTGCTGTCTCGCCGCATCGATCGGTAAAAAATCGCTGGAATCCCTATGTATCAAAGGAGTCCGCACCGCAACATGGTCCATGCGATCCGACCGGGCTACGGGTTTACAGGCATGTGTCACCGCGATGAAATTCGGTCGCCTGCGGTGCGGATTCCTGGCAAGTCCAGTGAATATATTGAATACAAAATATTCACACCCCACCGTATCGTTTTTGCCTGGCGGCCGAAATGCAAAAAAGCACCGATTCGCGACGCCGCCCTTTCGGGCGCGTTGCGAATCGGTGCTTCCTGTCTCTTGCGGTGACGGCTGGGCGTTAGCGGCGACCCCAGGCGCACCGCGCTATGTCGACCGGCATCGAGCGATCAGCCGGCGGTGGCGGCCACCTTCGCCTCGAGTTCCGCCACGCGCTTGCGCAACTGACGATCCTCCTGGAAGCGCGCCGTCTCGTCGCGAATCACGGCCACGATGCCGGTGACTTCGCCGCCCTCGCCATGCAACAACGCCACGGTGAACGCAATCGACATGGCGCGGCCGTCCTTGTGCGCGGCGGGCACCTTGAGCAGATCGCTGCCGTACTTCGTCTGCCCGGTCTCCATCGTCTTCACATAGCCTTCATTGTGGCGCGCGCGCAGCCGCTCGGGAATGATGATGTCCAGCGGCTGCCCGAGCGCCTCGGCCTCGGAGAAGCCGAACATCTTCTGCGCGCCGCTGTTCCACAGCGTGATGATGTTGTTCGGATCGGCCACGACGATGGCGTCGCCCACTACCTGGACCAACTGACTGACGTCGACGGATGCGCTCATGATGTCTCCAATAATCTTGTGGGGAATGCGATTGGCAGGGATACCAAACATGCCAATAAAGTACATCAATTAGAGGACAACACGGTCCCGAAAATAAAAATGGGTGCTGGCTCCGCTCGGCGCCGCACCCATGAATCCCTGCCTTGCGCCCCGCGCGCCGTCACCGCCCAAAGGCGGCGTCGGCACAGGCGGCGCATTGGCGGCGAGCCAGGCTTGGCCTGACTCGCCGCCTCGCGGACTTAAACCGACCGCGACGAATGCAGGTTCGCGATCTGGTCCTTGCTGTAGCCCAGCTCGGCCAGGATCTCGTCGGTGTGCTCACCCAGCAGCGGCGAACCGGTGATTTCCGGCTTCAGGCCCGAGAACTTGATCGGGCTGCCGACGGTCAGGTACGTACCACGCTCCTTGTGCGGCACTTCCACGATCGTGCCCGACGCGCGCAGCGACGGGTCGTTCGCGATTTCCTTCATCGACAGAACCGGTGCGCACGGGATATCGAACTTGCGCAGGATGTCCACCGCTTCGTACTTCGTCTTGTCGGCCAGCCAAGCTTCGATGGTCGCGAAGATCTCGAAGATGTGCGGTTGACGCGCTTGCGGCGTGGCGTAGTTCGGATCTTCGATCCACTCCGGCTTGCCCAGCGCGCGGCAGATCGGCTCCCAGGCGTGACCCTGAATCGTGAAGTAGATGTACGCGTTCGGATCCGTCTCCCAGCCCTTGCACTTGAGCACCCAGCCCGGCTGACCGCCACCGCCGGCGTTGCCGCCGCGCGGCACCACGTCGCTGAACTCGCCATGCGGGTACTGCGGATACTCTTCGAGGTAGCCGATACGGTCCAGGCGTTGCTGGTCGCGCAGCTTCACGCGGCACAGGTTGATGACCGAATCCTGCATCGAGACGGCGACCTTCTGACCACGGCCCGTCTGGCCACGGCCGATGATGGCCGTCAGAATGCCGATCGCAAGGTGCATCCCGGTGTTGCTGTCGCCCAGCGCCGCGGCCGACACCGTCGGAGGGCCGTCCCAGAAGCCCGTCGTCGACGCCGCGCCACCTGCGCACTGTGCCACGTTCTCGTACACCTTCAGGTCATCGTAGTGGTGACCGTCCGAGAAGCCCTTCACCGAGGCCATGATCAGCTTCGGGTTGAGTTCGTTCAATCGCTCCCACGAGAAGCCCATGCGATCCAGCGCGCCCGGGCCGAAGTTTTCCACCAGCACGTCGGATTCACGCACCAGCTTTTCGAGAACTTCCTTGCCTTCCTGCGTCTTCGTGTCCAGCGTCAGCGAGCGCTTGTTGCTGTTGAGCATCGTGAAGTACAAGGCGTCGGCGTCGGGGATGTCGCGCAGTTGGTTACGCGTGACGTCGCCCGAACCCGGGCGTTCCACCTTGATGACGTCCGCACCGAACCAGGCCAGCAACTGCGTGCAGGCGGGGCCGGCTTGAACGTGCGTGAAGTCGATGATCTTGATACCTTCGAGGGGTTTGCTCATGTCATGTCTCCTTAATTGACTCGAGTTACTTTTTCATCGCCGCGCTTTGCGGATTCAGGTTCGTCAGACGGCCGCTTTCGGTGCCCGCCGCTTCGTCGATGACGGCGTTAATCAGCGCCGGTTTGCCTGCTGCGATGGACGCCTGCAGCGCCTTCGTCAGTTCTTCCGGCGTGGTGACGTGGTAGCCGATGCCACCGAACGCTTCGATCATCTTGTCGTAGCGCGCGCCCTTGACGAACACCGTCGGTGCCACGTCCTTGCCGCCCGTCGGATTGACGTCGGTGCCGCGATACACACCGTTGTTGTTGAAGATGATGGTGGTGACCGGCAGCTCGTAACGGCAGATGGTTTCGAGTTCCATGCCGCTGAAGCCGAATGCGCTGTCGCCTTCGATGGCCACGACCGGCTGACCGCTGGTGACGGCCGCGCCGATGGCGAAGCCCATGCCGATGCCCATCACGCCCCACGTACCCGAGTCGAAGCGCTTGCGCGGCTGGTACTGGTCGATGATGGCGCGCGCGTAGTCGAGCGTGTTCGCACCTTCGTTGACGAGGTTGATGTCCGGATGCTGCTTGAGCACATCGCGAATCGCGCCCAGCGCGCTGTGGAAGTTCATCGGCGACGGATTCTGCGCCAGCGTTGCCGCCATCTTCGCCAGGTTCTTGCTCCTGCGCTCGGCGATGGCGCCGGTCCATTCGGTCGACGGCTTGCCGAAGTTGGCATCCACACCGGCGAGCAGTGCCGACACGCACGAGCCGATGTCACCGATCACCGGGGCCGCGATGGCCACGTTGCTGTCGATTTCCGTCGGCGAGATGTCGATCTGCACGAACTTCTTCGGGGCGGCGCCCCACGTCTTGCCCTTGCCGTGCGCGAGCAGCCAGTTCAGGCGCGCGCCGATCAGCACGACAACGTCGGCCTCCTGCAGCACGAACGAACGTGCGGCCGCGGCCGATTGTTCATGCGTGTCGGGCAGCAGCCCCTTGGCCATCGACATCGGCAGGTAGGGAATGCCGGTCTTCTCGATGAGGGCGCGAATGTCGGCGTCGGCTTGAGCGTACGAAGCGCCCTTGCCGAGCAAGATCAGCGGACGCTTGGCGCCCTTGATGACGTCGAGCGCGCGCTGGACGGCATCCGGTGCCGGGATCTGACGCGGTGCGGCGTCGATCACGCGAATCAGGGAGTCTTTCGCCTTCTGTGCGTCGATGGTCTGGGCCAGCAGCTTGGCCGGCAAATCCAGGTAGACGCCGCCCGGGCGGCCCGACACGGCGGCGCGAATGGCGCGGGCCAGGCCGACGCCGATGTCTTCGGCGTGCAGCACGCGGTAGGCCGCCTTGCAATACGGCTTGGCCGCATTGAGCTGGTCCATCTCTTCGTAATCGCCCTGCTGCAGGTCGACGATCTCACGCTCGCTCGAACCGCTGATCAGGATCATCGGGAAGCAGTTGGTGGTCGCGTTGGCGAGGGCGGTCAGGCCATTCAGGAAGCCAGGGGCCGACACGGTCAGGCAGATGCCCGGCTTTTGCGTCATGTAGCCGGCGATGGCTGCGGCATGCCCGGCATGCTGTTCGTGGCGGAAGCCGATGAAACGCATGCCTTCGGCTTGCGCGAGTCGAGCCAGATCGGTGATGGGAATCCCCACCAGACCGAAGATGGTGTCGATGTCGTTCGCTTTCAGGGCGTCAATGATCAGATGGAAGCCATCAGTCGTTGCTGCCTCGGACACGATGTTCGCGTGTCGGCTGGTGTCATTGAGCGTGTTGCCCGCGGTGTCGTTTTCCGCTTTGCCGACTGGCACGGTCATCGCAATGGACATAATTCTCTCCTCCAATTTTTCCGGTTTCAGTGTTGCGTCGTCTTGTCTGACGATTAATGGGTATTCCCAAACTGCTGCGCTACTTGCTCACCCGGCCGTGCAACCGGCCCCACAAGGGCACGGATTGCACGCCGGTCAAACATCTCTTCAATCCAGCCGCTCTGGCGGCGTCTTCATATCGTCAGTTCACGTTACGTGGTACTGCGCGATAGATCCGCCTGCACGACCGGCTCGCTGGCTTGCGCCTTGTAGTCACTGGCGTAACGCTGTGCCAGACGGGCACGCATCGGCTTGAGGACGAACAAGGCGAGGAAGGCAGCGAAGGCGTTCATGGCGCAAGCGATCATGAACACGGCCTGCCAACTGCCGGTCGACGTGGTGATGATGCTCGAGAAGGGCACCAGCAACGCGGCGGTCCCCTTCGCGGTGTAGAGCATCCCCGCGTTGGTGGCGGCGTACTTCGAGCCATACGTGTCGGCACAGGTCGCCGGGAACAGGCTGTAGATCTCCCCCCAAGCGAAGAACACCAGCCCCGTCAGAATCACGAAGGCCACCGGATGCTGGCCGAACTTGGCCAAGGCATAAATCCCGACGGCTTCCATCGCGAAGGCGATGAACATCGTGTTTTCGCGACCGATCTTGTCGGATATCCAGCCGAACACCGGACGCGTCACCCCATTGAGCACTCGGTCGATAGCCAGTGCGAAGGTGAGTGCGGGCAGCGTCAGACCGAGGATCGACACCGGCGCCTGATCGAGACCGTAGTCCTTGGCGATCGGACCGAGCTGTGCCGTCGCCATCAAACCGCCGGCGGCCATCAGCACGAACATCAGATACATCATCCAGAACACCGGCGAGCGCATCACTTCCGTCGGCTTGGCGTTGTAGCGCATGGCACCCGGGGCCAACTTCTTGAGTGCCTCGATCGATGCCGGCGGGTTGCAGAGCGCCAGACCCAGCAGCAGCACGATGATCCCCTGGCCCAGACCGAAGGTCAGGAAGGTGTTTTCGTAGCCGCTCGACTTGATCATGTTGGCAATCGGCACCACCGTCAGTGCAGAACCCGCGCCGAAACCCGCGGCGGTCAAGCCCGCAGCCAAGCCGCGGCGATCCGGGAACCACTTCAACGCATTACCCACGCAGGTGCCATATACCGCACCGGCGCCCACCCCGCCCACGGCCGCCGCGAAATACAGCATCGGCAGCGAAGAGGCATGGGCATTCAACACCCAGGCGACACCGCACAACAGACCACCCCCGACCACCACCGGGCGCGGGCCGAACTTGTCGACCAGATACCCTTCGATCGGCACCAGCCAGGTTTCGGTCACAACAAAAATCGTGAACGCCACCTGAATGGCCGTACGGCCCCAGTGATACTTCTCATCGATCGGGTTGACGAACAGCGTCCACCCGTACTGCAAGTTGGCGATCATCGCCATGCAAATCACGCCGAACACGAGCTGAACCCAAGGGCTCGCGAACACGGATTGCTTACCGTGTTGATTAGTCGTCTCCACTTGTACCTCCTCCATCGGTTTCCAGTTGTTTGGCAGCTTCACAACAACAACACCTTCCGGATGGGGTCTGTGCCCCCTGGGTATGCTTTACGAGGTCTTCGCCTCGTCGACTTGTCTCTGATGCTTACGGGGTCCATTGCATTTCCCGTAAATATACCGAACGAAATATACGATATATCAGATATAAGTCAACACTAATTTATTGCGATCCTCGTCGTCCGCTTCGTGTACCGCAGTCGTTTTCGTCCATTGCAGCGAAAACCATTCCGGCGCACGAGGCACTGTTCTAAGTGGCGGCTAGATACAGTAACGCCACTGTAGGCCCGAGCGACGCAACAACGCAATGCGAAAATACTAAGGAGTTAACCTGATCAGAGAGGCTTGCCCAATAAGGCACTCCGCCTTTTTATATCGGCCTCCTTGGCAATTTTTAAAACCAGCACAAGACGATATTTTCGATAGTTTTTCTCACAATAAGCCCTCTTTCGGCATTCTCGCGAACTCCTTGTAATACGCCGTAATAATTCACCTAAGGAATGCACAACGCGTTTTCCAGGCCCGCTTCTCATGCCGGATGCGCTCACACATCTGGACGCCGGTTTTGGGTGCGTCTGCGGGGAAACCATGACGGGAATTGCCCCCAGAAGGCTTGGCGCCCCGGATCTTGTGATATACGATATACAACATTTGGTATTAGAAGAATAAATGGCCAGTACCAGGCCCAGATTTCGATTCACCTTTGGAGGGAGAGACTTCATGAAGATTTGCATCTATGGCGCCGGTGCCATCGGTGGCTATCTCGGCGTGCAACTCGCACACGCCGGAGCCGATGTCAGTCTAGTGGCCCGCGGCCCGCATCTGGCCGCCATGCGCGAGCACGGACTCAAGCTGCTGATCGATGGCGAGGAACGCGTCGCCCAGCTGCGTTGCACGGACGATCCGCGTGAACTCGGTCCGCAGGATTACGTGATCATCGCGCTGAAGGCGCATTCGGTCCCCGCGGTACTGGACGCGATGCAGCCCCTGATCGGTCCGAATACGGCGGTCGTCACGGCCGTGAACGGCATCCCCTACTGGTACTTCTATAAGCACGGCGGCGCGCTTGAAGGCACGACGCTCGAGAGCATCGACCCGGGCGGCCGTCAGTGGCGTCAGCTCGGCCCCGAGCGCGCCATCGGCTGCGTGGTCTATCCGGCTACTGAAGTGGTGGCCCCCGGCGTGATCCAGCACGTCTACGGGAACAAGTTCCCGTTGGGCGAAGCCAGCGGCGAGCGTACCGAGCGTGTGGAGAAGCTCTCGCAGTTGATGACCGCCGGTGGACTCGACGCGCCGATTCGCGAGAATATCCGCGACGAAATCTGGCTCAAGCTCTGGGGCAACCTCTGCTTCAACCCGATTTCGGCACTCACGCACGGCACGCTCGATATCATCGCGAGCGATCCGGGCACGCGCGCCATTGCGCGCGCCATGATGCTCGAGGCCAAGGCGATCGGCGACAAGTTCGGCGTGCATTTCCGCGTCGACGTGGAGCGTCGCATCAACGGTGCGGGTGCCGTTGGCGCCCACAAGACGTCGATGCTCCAGGATCTGGAGCGTGGCCGCGCGATGGAAATCGATCCGCTCGTCTCGGTGGTGCAAGAGATGGGACGCCTCGCCAACGTGCCGACACCGACGCTCGACGTGGTGTTGGCGCTGATCAAACAGCGTGAGTTCATGACGCAGCCCGATGCCGTCGAAGCCGCACAAGCGCGTCTGGCCAAAGCGGCCTGAGCCGAACGTTGTTTTCATGAAACACCCCTCGCGGGACTGACAGGACTGTCCCGCGAGAATGAGCCCCTCTATATATAGAAAGGCGGCGTACGCAAGCGAGGGCAGGAATGGGTTCATCACCCCGCCCTGCCGTCGTTCGAGTGGGCCGCCACCGAATCGCCGGCCGCGGACGATTTTTCACCGACAACCCGCGACCCGCCGCGCCGAACCACGCCATTGCCGATGTGGTTTCGCGGCAACGCAATAATTCGCCTTTGCACCACGTTCAGAGCACTTCGGGTTCTCCCTGAAACCACGCGCGCCAGGGGCGTCCCGAAATCCGCACCAATGCAAGCCTGACGGACCACCCAGGAGGTTCACCGCCACCCTCGACCCACAGAACAAAATCGGAAAAAAAGACAAATCCGGGCAGTCAAGCATCGCAACGACACAGGCAACGTCCCGAAAAACGATAAATATTGGTATTTGGTATGTGGTATATCTTGAGACTTGTTGCAGCGCGACATACAATGCAAAGCAAGTTCTCCCCCACATTTCATTCGTCAACTTTTATCAGGAGTATCACCATGTTCGTCGCTGCGCTGACTTTGCTTGCCCTTGCTTCCGCCCTTGCCACCGGTGTTGCGATGGTTCACCTCTTCGTCGCCCTGCCGGCCTCGATGCTCGAAAAGGCCGAAAAGAACGGCCGCTTCGCCTACCTGGCGGAAACCACGCAGGCAAATGAATCGGGTAAACTCGTCACAAAGCCGGCAACCATCGTGGGGCAGCAAGCATTGCGCCTCTGAAGGGGCCGTAATACCTAGGAGACTATTGCATGTCCCTGATCACCCCAACTCCGGCGCGCGTGACTCCGCTCGCGCTGGAGCCGATCGACACCACCACGAGTTTTCGCAATCAGGCGTATGCGCTGCTGAAAAAAGCCATCGCCGATGCCGACATTTATAACCAGAAGGAAGAAATTCGCCTGGACGAGCGTCAGCTCATCCAGGTGCTTGGCGTTTCGCGCACACCGATTCGCGAAGCCATGACCTTGCTGGAACAGGAAGGTTTTCTGCGGACGGTGCCGCGCCGGGGCATCTTCATCATCCGCAAGACCAAGCGCGAAATCGTCGAGATGATTCAGATGTGGGCAGCGCTCGAAGGGATGTCCGCGCGTCTGGCGACATTGCACGCAACCGACGAGGACATCGTCAGGCTCCGTCATCTGTTCGACGAGTTCGTCAACGCGCCGCCGACGGATCATATCGAAGAGTATTCAGACGCGAACATCGACTTCCATCAGGCGCTGATCAATCTTGGCGGCTCGCAAGCCATCGCCAATACGATCAAGAACCTGTTCATCCACGTGCGCGCCATCCGTAAGGTGACGATCGCTCAGAACGACCGAGCCGCCCGCTCGATTGTCGATCACCTGAAGATCATTACCGCCCTCGAGAAGCGCGACACGGAACTCGCCGAGAAGCTCGCGCGCGACCATACCCTGGGTCTGGCCGCCTTCGTCGAAGAGCATTGCGACTTCCTCGAATAACGCGCTACTACCGCTGCATCGCGCCCGGCAACGGACGCAAGCCGAACAAAAGCCAGTGACATCGGTATGTCGCTGGCTTTTTTCTTTTGCCCCCGCCCTTTCGCGTTCCCGCCCACGTCCCGCGTCACGCTGTCATCCCTTCTGCCGCCCCCCCCAGTTCGGGTAAACGAGCCTGTCAAACCCGCGCCGAATCTATTGCACGTATACCGTATATCATATATCGTGTTTCACATACGGATGTACCGCAGCACCGATTTGTTGATGCAGGTTGACGAAGTAAGCCACGGGCGAGAGGCCGAGCTCGTGCGGCATATGGTGGGGGCTATGTGCCGCACGCTCGTCCGGCGCCGCGCTGATCGCTAGACCCGAGCAGCGTCGCCGGATGTGACCATTGGGCCTCTCGCCCCAGGGCAAGACAAGAACAGATAACTCACACCCTCAGGCGCCCCGTTCCCCGCAGGGTGCCAAACAGGAGACAACAGCCATGCGCGAGGCTTTTTCCATCGCCACGGTGCACGCGATTCTGGACGCTCATTCGGCTCAGGAAGGTCCGCTTCTGCCGATCCTTCATGACGTTCAGGACGCTTTCGGCTACGTCCCCCCGGACGCCGTGCCCGTCATCGCCAACGCCCTCAACCTGTCTCGCGCCGAAGTCCATGGCGTGATCACGTTCTACCATCACTTCCGCACCAGCCCGCCGCCGCGCCACGTCGTGCAGATCTGTCGCGCCGAGGCGTGTCAGAGCATGGGCGCCGACGCGCTTGTCGCGCATGCCGAACGCGTGCTGGGCTGCACGATGCACAGTCATCACGGCGACGTTGCGCTCGAACCGGTGTATTGCCTGGGCCAATGCGCGACGTCGCCCGCGATCACGATCGACGACAAGCTTCACGCGCGCGTCACCCCCGAGAAATTCGACCGTCTGGTCGCCCGCGCCAAGGATGCCGCATGAGCCAATCCTCCACTTCCGCCCAGTCGTCCTCCGGCAAGGTACGGCTTTATCTGCCGCGTGACTCCGCCGCGCTCGCGCTCGGTGCCGACGACGTCGCCGACGCCATCGTGGCGCAGGCCGCCCAGCGCGGTCTCGACATCGAATTGGTACGCAACGGTACGCGCGGCATGCTGTGGCTTGAACCGTTGCTCGAAGTCGCGACCCCGGCGGGGCGCGTCGCCTATGGTCCGGTCGACGTCGACGACGTCCCGGGTCTGTTCGATGCCAACGTCACGGCCGGCGGCGATCATCCGCTCGCCCTCGGACTGACCGAAGAGATTCCGTATTTCAAGAAGCAGGAACGGTTGACGTTTGCGCGCGTGGGCATCACCGATCCCGTATCGGTCGACGACTACGTTGCACATGACGGCTATCGCGGTCTGCGCAATGCGCTCGCGTTGGACGGCGCGGCCATCGTCGCGCAAGTCACCGAATCGGGCCTGCGCGGTCGCGGCGGTGCGGCGTTCCCGACCGGCATCAAGTGGAAGACGGTGCTCAACACGCCTGCCGCCCAGAAATACATCGTCTGCAATGCGGACGAAGGCGATTCGGGCACGTTCGCCGACCGCATGCTAATGGAAGGCGATCCGCTCGTGCTCGTCGAGGGCATGACGATTGCCGGCATCGCCGTGGGTGCCACGCGTGGCTATATCTACGTACGCAGCGAGTATCCGCATTCCATCGATGTGCTCAACGAAGCCATCGTCAACGCCGGCAAGGCGGGCTACCTGGGCGATGACATCCTGGGCTCGGGCAAGACCTTCCATCTCGAAGTGCGCAAGGCGGCCGGGGCTTACGTCTGCGGCGAAGAAACCGCATTGCTGGAAAGTCTCGAAGGCAAGCGCGGCGTGGTGCGTGCCAAGCCGCCGCTGCCGGCCATCGAAGGGCTCTTCGGCCTGCCGACAGTCATCAACAACGTGATTTCGCTGGCGTCGGTGCCGATCATCATGGATCGCGGCGCGGCGTTCTACAAGGACTTCGGCATGGGTCGCTCGCGCGGCACGCTGCCCATCCAGCTCGCGGGCAACATCAAGTACGGCGGCCTGATCGAGAAGGCCTTCGGGGTGACGCTGCGCGACATCCTGTACGAGTTCGGCGGTGGCGCCATCACCGGCCGCCCGCTGCGCGCGGTACAGGTCGGCGGCCCGCTCGGCTCCTATCTGCCCGAATCGCAATGGGACACCCCGCTCGACTACGAAGCGTTCGCCGCGCTCTGGGCAGTGCTCGGCCACGGCGGCATCGTGGCGCATGACGACACCGTCGACCTGGCCAAGCTCGCGCGCTATGCGATGGAGTTCTGCACCATCGAGTCGTGCGGCAAGTGCACGCCGTGCCGCATCGGTTCGACGCGCGGCGTCGAAGTGATGGACAAGATCATCGACGGACGCGACCGTCCCAAGCAGATCAAGCTGCTGCGCGACCTGTGCGACACCATGCTCTCCGGCTCGCTGTGCGCGATGGGCGGCATGACGCCCTACCCCGTGCTGTCTGCACTGAACCATTTCCCCGAAGACTTCGGCGCGGCCGAACCGTCGAATCTGCCGACCCAGGCCGCCTAGGAGATCGCCCACCATGATGGACCCGATGTTTGAGAAAGATTACGGCACCCCGCGCCGCGAATCGACGCAGGAAGTCACGCTGGAGATCGACGGCGAACAGGTCACCGTGCCCGCGGGCACGTCGATCATGCGCGCCGCCTCCGAAGGCGGCGTGAACGTGCCCAAGTTGTGCGCCACCGACTCGCTCGAGCCGTTCGGCTCGTGCCGCCTTTGCCTCGTCGAGATCGAAGGCCGACGCGGCTACCCCGCGTCGTGCACCACGCCCGTCGAACCGGGCATGAAGGTGCGCACGCAATCACCGAAGCTCCAGGAACTGCGCAAGGGCGTGATGGAGTTGTACATCTCCGATCACCCGCTCGACTGCCTGACCTGCGCCGCCAACGGCGACTGCGAACTGCAGGACATGGCCGGCGTGACGGGCCTGCGCGAAGTGCGTTACGGCTTCGACGGCGACAATCACTTCGACAGCCAGAAAGACGAGTCGAACCCCTACTTCACCTACGACGCCTCGAAGTGCATCGTCTGCAACCGCTGCGTGCGCGCCTGCGAGGAAACGCAGGGCACATTCGCGCTGACGATCTCGGGGCGCGGCTTCGAAGCGCGTGTCTCGGCCGGACAGGACCAGTCGTTCATGGACTCCGAGTGCGTGTCGTGCGGCGCCTGTGTGGCCGCTTGCCCGACCGCGACGCTGCAGGAAAAGTCGGTCATCCATCTCGG
Organism: Pandoraea sp. XJJ-1; assembly: GCF_026802345.1. NCBI lineage: Bacteria > Pseudomonadati > Pseudomonadota > Betaproteobacteria > Burkholderiales > Burkholderiaceae > Pandoraea > Pandoraea sp. XJJ-1. The sequence continues at coordinate 1,563,300 of NZ_CP113827.1, read as the reverse complement.
CCAGGCCGAGCACGCCAAGATCACCACCTGTGCCTATTGCGGCGTGGGTTGCTCGTTCAAGGCGGAGATGAAGGGTAACGAAGTCGTGCGCATGGTGCCGCACAAGGACGGTCAAGCCAACGAAGGCCACGCCTGCGTGAAGGGCCGCTTTGCCTGGGGTTACGCCACGCACAAGGACCGTATCCTTACGCCCAAGATTCGCAAGAAGATCACCGATCCGTGGCAGGACGTGTCGTGGGACGAGGCGCTTGACTATGCGGCGTCGGAGTTCAAGCGCATTCAGGCCAAGTACGGGCGCGATTCGATCGGCGGGCTGGTGTCGTCACGCTGCACGAACGAAGAAGACTACCTGGTGCAAAAGCTCGTGCGCGCCGCGTTCGGCAACAACAACGTCGACACCTGCGCACGCGTGTGCCACTCGCCGACCGGCTACGGCCTGAAGGCAACCCTCGGCGAGTCGGCCGGCACGCAGACGTTCAAGTCGGTCGAACACTCGGACGTGATTCTCGTGATGGGCGCGAACCCGACCGACGGTCACCCGGTGTTCGGCTCGCGCATGAAGAAGCGCTTGCGCGCAGGCGCCAAGCTGATCGTGATCGATCCGCGCCGCATCGACCTGGTCAACAGCCCGCACATCAAGGCCGACTACCACCTGCAACTGCGTCCCGGCACGAACGTGGCGATGATCAACGCGCTTGCGCACGTCATCGTGACCGAAGGCCTGATGGCCGACGCGTTCATTGCCGAGCGCTGCGAGGACCGCGCGTTCCAGCAGTGGCGCGAGTTCACCGCCCGTGCCGAAAACTCGCCCGAAGCGACCGAAGTGCACACCGGCGTGCCGGCGCACCTCGTGCGCGGTGCCGCGCGTCTGTATGCCAAGGGCGGCAACGCGGCGATCTATTACGGCCTGGGTGTGACCGAGCATGCGCAAGGTTCCACGACGGTGATCGGTATCGCCAACCTCGCCATGGCCACCGGCAACATCGGCCGTGAAGGCGTGGGCGTGAACCCGCTGCGCGGCCAGAACAACGTGCAGGGCTCGTGCGACATGGGTGCGTTCCCGCACGAACTGCCGGGCTACCGTCACGTGTCGGATTCGACCGCCCGCGCGCTGTTCGAAGCGGAATGGGGCGTCGAGATCCAGTCCGAGCCGGGCCTGCGTATTCCGAACATGTTCGACGCGGCGATTGCGGGCACCTTCATGGGCCTGTACTGCCAGGGCGAGGACATCGTGCAATCCGACCCGAACACGCAACACGTGACCCATGCGCTCGAACAGATGGAGTGCATCGTCGTGCAGGACATCTTCCTGAACGAAACGGCGAAGTATGCGCACGTGCTGCTGCCGGGCTCGTCGTTCCTGGAGAAGGACGGCACGTTCACCAACGCCGAGCGTCGTATCTCGCGCGTGCGTCAAGTGATGCCGCCGCGCGCCGGTTACGCCGATTGGGAGGTCACGATCGAACTGGCCAAGCGACTGGGCTACGAGATGCACTACGCGCACCCGTCGGAAATCATGGACGAGATCGCCCGCCTCACACCGACCTTCACCGGCGTGAGCTACGAGAAGCTCGACCAGATGGGCAGCGTGCAGTGGCCGTGCAACGAAGCGGCACCGGACGGCACGCCCGTCATGCACATCGACGAATTCGTGCGCGGCAAAGGCAAGTTCCTCATCACGCAGTACGTGCCGACGGATGAAAAGGTCACGCGCCGTTTCCCGCTCATCCTGACCACCGGGCGGATTCTGTCGCAGTACAACGTCGGTGCGCAAACGCGCCGTACGGACAACGTTCACTGGCATGACGAGGACCGGCTCGAAATCCATCCGCACGATGCAGAAGAACGCGGCGTGAAGGACGGCGATTGGGTCGGCATTCAGAGCCGCGCGGGCGAGACCGTGCTGCGTGCCGTCGTGAGCGACCGCATGCAGCCCGGCGTGGTGTACACAACGTTCCACTTCCCGGAGTCGGGCGCGAACGTGATCACCACCGACAACTCGGACTGGGCGACAAATTGCCCCGAGTACAAGGTGACAGCGGTGCAGGTCACACCGGTGGCGCAACCGTCGGAATGGCAGCGTCAGTACTCTGACTTCAATCGTCAGCAAGAGGCCTTCCTCGAACACGCGCGTGGTGCGACCGAGGCCAACGCGAACTAAGTCGGGGCAGGAAAAGGGGAAGCATCGCGCGCCGCATCATCGGGGAGACCTTCGAGGCGGCGCGCTGCGACGGACAATCCGCGTCCATCGCCGGCGGCTGCGGCGAGCCTCACCGTCGATTGCCATCAGACGGTGCGGCGGACGCGCGATTGGCCACGTGAATGACGGCGGCCAACGCACAGAGAACGAATTCAGGGGACACAACAGATCATGGACACCGACAATCTGGTCAAGATGGCCAATCAGATCGGGGATTTCTTCGAGACGATGCCCGACCGCAGTGAGGCGCTCGACAACATTGCAGGCCACCTGCGACGCTTCTGGGCGCCGCGCATGCGCATGACGATTCTCGAACACCTCGAATCCACCGACGGACATGGGATGCGCGAGATCGTCGTGGCGGCGATCACGGCGCATCGCGCCGAACTCTGGCCACGCGGCTGAGCACAACCCACGCAGGTACGACGTGTGGCCGCTGGGGACGCTGATGGGGTGACGGATGCGACGACGGGTACCCTCGCTGATGTCGCCACGTAGTTGCTGCGCAGGTGCCGTTCAGGTCAGCGCTCGGGTGCGCACTTAAGCGCTCAGTTTGATGAGTACCGCCCCGCCGACCACGAGGCCGCACGCCACGAGACGGCGGGCATTGAGCTTTTCGCGCAGGAACAACCAGCCCAGCAGCACCGCGATGATGGCGCTGGACTCGCGCAGCGCCGACACGACACCCATCGGCAGGTATTGCAGCGCGAAGACCACCATGGCATAGGCGCATTGCGCGACGATGCCCGCCCCCAGCGCTTCGGCCACGCGGCGGCGCGGTGCAAGGAACATGCCGCGCCATCCGCCCCGCCACTTCGCCACGGCACCGATCACCGGCACGCTCGCGAAAAGGTAGGCCCATGCGAGGTAACCGAAGCCGTTGCCGTTCGACAATCGCACGCCGAAGCCGTCGACAATCGTGTACGCCGCAATGAACACCCCCGTGAGCAACGCCGCAGGCACGCTGTCGCCCGAGAAGCGGCGCCCACGCAACGCCAGCGTCAGAATGCCGGCGCAGATACCCACGATCCCCCACGCCGCCATCGCTGTCGGCCACTCGCCCGCCAGCAGCAACGCGGCCCCCGAAATCAGCAACGGAGAAATACCGCGTGCGATGGGATAGATCTGCCCGAACTCACCGACGCGATAGGCCCGGATGAGCGCCGCCGTGTACGCGACCTGCGCGCCGGCGGAGAGCAGAACAAGCGGCCAGACCTGTACCGGCGGCAGCGGCAACCACACGATGCCGGCCACGGCGGCGAGTCCTTGCGGCACCGCCATCATGCCGACCTGCCAGACGCGATCGGGACTGGCGTGGAGAAAGGCGTTCCAGGTGGCGTGCATCAGTGCGGAGAGCAGCACCAACAGCACAATGGGCGTGGTTGTCATGGGAGTGAATCGCAGCGGGCGGATGCCCCGGGGGACGACCGATGCCGCCCGCGTCGGACGGCACGCAAAGCGCCATTGTCGCAGCGGCGATCCCATCGAGATAGGGCCAACGTGAAGGATTCCTACAGGGCCAGGCCGCTTCGCGATCGCTGCTCCCCACGTCATCGATTCACGTCGCCCGCACCTCGTCGCTCGGTTGCCACGGCGTAACCGGTGCGCGCGGGTCTCGGTCGACGGCGCGCAAGCCACCTGCCGCCGGCGCCGCGCCGGCAAAAGTTGTCCACACCCTGTGTGGATAACCCACTGGATAACCTGCCCTGACCTTCTCGAACGCCTCACGAACAAAGGCTGTCAAGAGCCATGCTCAAAAAACGATCAGCCGCGGAACAAATTTTCGGCTTGACGGTCTTCCCCCTCCCTGCTCAGGCGCCGTCGCCTTCGTTTGCCGACGCATCGGGCTCCTTCGCAACCGGCGCATCGGATTTCCCGGATGCGTCGGCCGGCGACTGCGGCGCGCCGCGCAGCGCCGCCACCACCTGACTCTGCCCGAGCACCGCGTCCGGCGCCTGCTGCAAGGCCAGGCGATAGCGCTCGCCGAACTCGACGTCGGTGTGACGGAAAAGCTTGGCGGCTTCGTCGGCCAGGGCAATGCCGGCGTCTGCCTGGGGCGGCGTCTGTTCCAGCCATTCGTCGAGGGCGACGATCAGACGCGAGAGCGGGTCGAGCCAGCGAAACCAGGCGTCTTCGGTGAGCAACTGCACGAAGCGTCCGGTGGGCACCGGTCCGAAGACTGCTTCGTATTGCAGACGATCGTTGGCGATCAGCACCTTGTGCTGGGCGAGCAGCGCGGCGCGCAACGCCTGCATGGCAGCGATGTGGGCGGCACTGGCCGGCGTATTGTCAGTCGGTTCGGTCATCTATCGCCCCGTGTACGTCAGAAAGGTTGGGAAACGGAAATGGAAAGCGTCTTACATGCACTTTAGGACTTGGCCCATAGCCAGCAGACGTTTGGGTCACGATACTACACGGGTCTCGCAAACACCTCGCGAGATCGGGCTTTCACTTCCCCGTGGAAGGCCTGCTTCCTCACCCGCCAAACCGGCGGGTTTTTTTTTGCCCGTGTGCTCCCCGCTGCTCGGTCATCCCGACAATCTGCCAACGCCTTCTGGCGAGCCCGACACGTCTTCGACGTTGCCTGCCGTCGATCTCGCTGGGCAAAGTCGTTTATCATCGGCACCGCTGCTTCCCCTCCTCCCGACCCCGTCATCCGATATGAGCCAATCCGTGCGTCCCCAAACCATTGGTGTCATGGGTTCCGGCAAACAGCCGTGGACCGAACTTGCCGCGCCGCTCGGCCGGGCGATCGCCATGGCCGGGTTCCACCTGCTCACCGGCGGGGGACAGGGCGTGATGGCGAGCGTGAGCGAAGCGTTCTGTGCCGTACCGCAGCGCTTGGGCCGCTGCATCGGCATCGTGCCGACCGAGGCCGTCGGCAACGATGACGAGCCGGTCAGGTTCCGCCCCGCGCCCGGCTATCCGAATCCGTTCGTGGAAGTGCCCATCGTGAGCCCGTTGCCGCGCCATCTGCCCGATGCGCCGCCAGGCACGCTATCGCGCAATCACATCAACGTGCTTTCTAGCGATGTCATCGTCGCCCTGCCCGGCCAGCACGGTACACGCGACGAAGTCGGGCTCGCCGTGCGTTACGGCAAGCCCGTCATTCTGTTCGGGGACGTTGAGCATTTCGCGGAGATGCCTGCGACGCTCGTGCGAACGGTATCGCTCGATACCGTCATGGATTTCGTCAGAAAGGTACGGTGAGCTTCGCGTCGACCGACTGGAAGCGATACGACCAGCCCGGCAGGCCGCTCGACGATGGCATCCACGGCGCGTTCAGACGCTGCATTACCGACAGATCGAGCCTCGACGCCCCGAAATTGTGCGTGTGGCTCAGCCCCACCTCGGCATAGCTGTCGTAGGTGTGAAGCGCGTTCGGGTCTTCCGTGCGACTCCTGTTGTAGCGCAATTCCAGACCCGTCGAGCCATTCGCCGTGAAGTCGAACGCGCGGCGCACGCGCCATTGCAATGTCTGCGTCTGCGTAATGCCGGCGTCGATCTGGTCCTTCGCCGCGTTGGCCTTGCCGGTGATCCCGACGGTCCAGTCGGCATCGATCGGCACCGAGTAATTGGCGGACAGATCGCGGTTCGTCGCATCGCGACGCGCATTCTGCAAATCCTGACTGAGCGTCGTATTGAACTTCCCGTACATGCCCAGCGGATTGTTCATCAACAGATTCGCAGTGCCCTGCATCTTGCCCGAGGAGGTCATGCCGCTGTTGTTCATGCCGACGTTGAACTGGTAGGGCCGCTCGTTGATCACCTGGAGGCCCACGGCCCCCTCGCCGGGCGTGCGGCTGAGTGTCGCGACGAACGGCAACTGCGCGTCGCGCACCACGAGCCCTCCACGCATCAACATGCGAATGTTGCGATCCGCTCGACTCTCGTGTCGCGGCAGTCCGCGCAGACACGAGGCGCGCGCAAGGAACGCATTGGGCGGCGCGATGTCCGGGGCCGGCGGCGGCTCGCCGCGCTCGGCCGATGCCGCCGATGCCGCCGATGCCGCCGCATCCAGGTCGACGGCGGAAATGGCCGTACCGTCAGCGCTAAGCTCAGGCGCCACGGCAAAATCGGCGGCCGGTAGTGGCGGCGATGGCGCCGGCGCTTGTGCCGACGGCGCGCTTGCCGTGCTGTCCGCCCCCGGCGCCTCTTGCGACGGATCGACGCGCGACGCTTGCGCGTCCGATGCCGGCTGCGGGGCCTCGGCCACCGCGTCCTCGGCAGCGACCACGTCGCTCGCCACCGATGGCGCAGCGCGCTTGGCGGCGTCGCGCTCGACGGCGGCGGCGACCGCGTTCGGATCGTCCCCCGCGAACAAGGCAATGGGGTCGGAGGCGGCATCAGGATCCGTGGCCACCGGCGGCGCAGGCGCCGGGGGTGGCGGCACGAAATACTGAGGTGCAAGACCGCGATCCCACAACCCGTAGGACACCGCGTTCCGCTCAGTAAAACAGGGTGGATTGATATCCGAGAACAAGGATTGTGCGTACGCGCCCACCGGCATCCCGGCATTCAGGCACGCGGCCAACAGGAGGCAACTCCGCACGACCGGCTTTACCGACATTCGACACCTGAAAATCTCACCCCGCGCTGATGTCGTCCACCGGCGTCGTGCGCCGCGTCCGACATGAGGGGGATGTAGCGACAAAGCGCCATTTTACGTCGATCGAGTGTCCCCCTGCCAGTCGCAAAACGCGGGGAACTCTTTCGCCCGATCGCCACTCATATCGCGTGACTTCCCCTGTAGTGATTTTTGCCCGCCTCGCGCGGGCATTTTTATTGGCGAGCGCCGATGACGTCCGCCGCACCGCCTTCGAGGCATGTCCGGCGGACACCTACCTCGGATGGCCGATGCATCAGCCGGGCTCCGAAACGCTTCGCCGCCGTGTCATTGGGGCGCACGAATCTCGTGAATCGTGCCCGGCCCCCAGCCGGTGGACGCCCAGGCGCCGTCGCGCAACGTCCATTCGTCACGGCCTGTCTGCTCCCAGTGCGGCGGCGTGTAGCGCATGCCCGGGCGCTTGGGTTCCATGTGCCCGTCGACCCAGTCGTAGCGGCCGTCTTTCCACTGCCAGTAGCCTGGCACCCAGAATTGTCCCGTAGGCGCCGCGTGGGGATCCTCGAAGCGCGGCGGTGGCGGGCCGCGTTGGAGGGTCACGTCGGCGAGCACCGGCAGGCTCAGCAGACACAAGGCGGCAGCCAGTGCATGACGATGGCGGGCAACCCGCAAGGCCGACAGTCGGACGAACGACGCGAGCCTCGAAACAGAAGCGCGAGCCGAGGGTATCCGGGACGAGGGCGAGGACGGCGAAGACGGCATATGCGGCCTTTCAAGACGAACGGAGACGTCGGGCATTGTACCGTTCGGGGATGGCACACCCCCGATCGCCGCAGCGGACGCCCATCGCCCGGACGGCTGCCAAACCTTATAATCGGCGCACTCGCAACCTGCCGCCGCTTGCGGCTTCCCGAATACCGGGTTTCGCGCCTTTCCGCTTTCCCGGATTGGCGGATTACCCGATTCCCCAATTCGATGGCGGCCGCCCTGACCGGCCTCCGCCCAGCTCACTCATGAACCCTGCCCCTGCGGCCGTCGGCCACCGGCAACTGCTTCGTCTGGCGGTGCCTATCGTGCTCGCCAATCTCACTCAGCCCCTGCTCTCGGCCGTCGACACAGCCGTGGCCGGTCATCTGCCGGGCGCCGCTTATCTGGGCGGCGTCGCCCTCGGTGCGCTGCTGTTGAACCTGCTCTTCTGGGGCTTCTCGTTCCTGCGCATGGGCACCACGGGCCTCGCGGCACAGGCGTTCGGTGCCGGCGACGCCGAGCGTCTGCGCGACACGCTCGCACGCGCGCTGACGCTGGCGTTCGCGATTGGCGCCGTGTTGCTTGTCTTTCGCGAACCGCTGGTTTCGCTGGGCGTGTCGTGGCTGGGGGGAAGCGCCCAAGTCCAATCCTTAGGACGACAATATGCAAGCATCCGCGTGCTCGCCGCGCCGCTGGCGCTCGGCAACTACGTGGTGCTCGGCTACCTGCTGGCGTGTCAACGCGTGCGGCAAGGGCTTGCCGTGCAGGTGTTCATCAATCTTGTGAACATCGTGGCGGTGTTGATCTTCGTGCGCGGCTTCGACTGGGGGGTGGCAGGTATTGCAGGGGCAACCGCGCTGGCCGATGTGCTCGGCTTTGCGCTGGGCGCCTGGCTGCTCTGGCTCGCACGTACGCCCGGCTTGCCGCCGCTGCGACTGGCCATGCTGGTTGAGCGCGGCGCCCTGTGGCGCTTGCTGCGGCTCAATCTCGATATCTTCCTGCGCACGCTGTTTCTGCAACTCGCCTTTGCCTGGTTCGCTCGCGTGGGGGCGAGACTTGGCGACGTCACGCTCGCCGCCAACGCGCTCCTGCTGAACTTCCAGACGTTCATGGCGTTCGGCCTCGACGGCTTCGCCCACGCGGCCGAAGCCCTTGTGGGCGCCTATGTCGGTGCGCGTCAGCGAGCCGCGCTGCTGCATGCCATCCGGTTGTCGCTGGGCTGGGCGCTGGGCTGCGCCGTCGCGTTTGCCCTCGTCTACGCCGTGGCGGGTGGCGCGATCATCGATGCCCTGACCGATCAGCCGGCACTGCGCACGACGGCGCGCGAATTCTTGCCCTGGGCCGTGCTCTCGCCGCTCGTGGCGGTGTGGTGTTTCCACCTCGACGGCGTCTTCATCGGCGCGACGCGTACGAGGGAACTGCTGACGTCCTCGTTGATCGGCCTGCTGGTCTTTGGCGCGGTCATGCCGTTCACGCTCGATGCCTGGGGCAATCACGGCTTGTGGGTCGCCCTCATGGCATTTCTCGCGACGCGCGGCATCGTGCTGGGGGTGTTGCTGCCGCGCATCTGGCAGAGGCTTGCGCGCCCGATCACGTAACCCACCAGCGAGGATGGCCGGCACAACGACGACCGGGCGATGACTACCGTCGACGGCCTCAGTCCGCGCGAATACACGCCAGCGCGGCGGCGTGCAGCTCGGCATTCGCGGCGGCCAGCACGCGCCCCTGCGAGGTAAGCGTAAGCGGCCGGCCCTCCCAATCGGTGATGACGCCGCCCGCCGCCTCGACCACCGGCGCCACGGCCAGATAGTCGTAGGTCTGCAATCCCGCTTCCATGACCAATTCGATGTGTCCGCTCGCCAGCAGCCCGTAGGCGTAGCAATCTCCGCCGAAGCGGCGACGGCTGACCGCCTTCGTCAGCTGCTCGAATTGCGCATACTCCGCCGCGTCGAAGATGTCGGGCGACGTCGCATAGACGGTCGCGTCGGCCAGCGTCGTCACCGGGCTGGTGGCGCACACCGCTCCGCCGAAGCGGGCCTCGCGCACGCCGCTGGCGGCGTCGTTCACGCCGATCCAGCGCTCGCCGGTCGCCGGAATGTCGATCAGGCCAACGACTGGCTGGCCGTGGTGCAACAGGGCAAGCAGCGTGCCCCACAGCGGGTGTCCCGTGATGAAGCTGCGCGTGCCGTCGATGGGATCGACCGACCAGACGAATTCCGCGTCCACGCCCTGCTTGCCGAACTCTTCGCCCCAGATGCCGTGCGACGGATAGCGCGCTGCAATCTGCGCGCGCAGCGCCGTCTCGACCTCGCGGTCCGCGATCGTGACCGGGCTCTCATCGGCCTTGTCGTCAACCGCCAGGCGCCGGCGGAACCACCCCAACGACAGCGGTCTCACAGCATCGGCCATCGAAGCGGCGAAAGCCGCATACTCGGCAACAGCGGGTACGCACGACATGCACGAATCTCCTGCAAAGATGCCGCACGCGGCGGCAATAATGGAAAACGCTCGACGAATCGCGATCATACGCGTTCGCGGGCATCGCGGACGGTTCCGCTGCCCTACGGCGGGCACGCCCCGATCTGGTGCGAATTTGCTATGCTCGCGGTCTGACCCGGGCCTCGCCCTTTCCTTGCCCCCGCTCACAGGACCCCCATGCTTTCCGGTCGCGGCGTGATGCTCTCTGTCTCGGCATCCGTCATGTTTTCCGTTATGCCGGCGCTCGTCGCGCAACTGGCGCCCCTGTCCGGGCTGGACGTCTTCGCCTGGCGCATGCTGCTCACGCTGCCCGGCACGCTCGTCATCGTGACGGCATTGCGCCGGTGGCATGTACTGCGCAGCACGCTCTCGCATGTGTTGCATCGCCCTGCGCTGCTCGGCGCCGTGCTGCTGTGCTCAGCGCTGCTGGGCATTCAGCTCTGGCTGTTCGTCTGGGCACCGCTGCAACAGCGATTGCTCGACGTCTCGCTCGGTTACTTTCTCTTGCCGCTCACGATGGTGCTCGCTGGCCGCACGTTTTATCACGAGCGTCTGAGCCGGCTGCAGACGGCGGCCGTCATCGTCGCCGCGCTGGGCGTCGCACATGAACTCTGGGTAACGCACGCCTTGTCCTGGGTCACGGCGCTCATTGTGTTCGGCTATCCGCCCTACTTCTTGCTGCGCCGCCGGCTGAGGCTCGACGCGCTCAGCGGCTTCATCATGGAAGTGCTCGCGATGACGCCGGTGGCCGTCGTCGTGCTCTGGCAGGCGTGGCCGCAAAACGTCACAGTGCTCGGCGAGCCGCGCTACTGGTTCTGGCTGCCCGCGCTCGGCCTGCTCAGCGCCAGCGCACTGGCGAGCACACTGGGTGCCGCGCGCTTGCTGCCCATCGGCCTGTATGGCATTTTCGGGTACGTGGAGCCGGTGCTGCTGTTCGCCGTGTCGATCTTCGTGCTCGGCGAGCCTTTCACGGCGCGCGGACTGTGGACGTACGTGCCCATCTGGTTCGGCGTTGCGCTCATCGTGTTCGACAGTCTGCGCACGCTGCGCCGCCAGCGACGGGTCAGTGTTGCCACGCGTGCCGACACGCCCCGTTGAGCCCGCTCGAGGCGTCGCCCCAAAGGCGGGCGGCCTTGCGCAGCAACGTCGCGGCGCCGCGCTATACTCCCGAGAGCTTATAAGACGACCTCTATGACAAATCTCGCCAAGATCGCCACGCTGCTCGCCTCGGGGCTTATGACGGTTGCGCTGTCGGCTTGCAGCTCGTCGGCCCCGCTGTTCACCTCGGACGGCCGCCCCACCCAGCAAATTCGGTGCTCGGCCAGCACTGCCGGCGACTGCGACCAGCGCGCCCGCACGCAATGCGTACAAAAGGACTACGACGTCCTCACGCGCGACGTGACGGACGGTGTCGCCCATCTCGTGATCGCCTGCCGGCCGAACTAAGTCACGCGGTCCCCAAGGCCGACCGGCGTTCCGGACGTTGAAACTCCCTTCCCCGCTCGACGCGAGTCGCCCCCGGCGGATACGCGCCGACCCGTGACATTCCGATGGATGCTTGCGTGCGGTCAAAGTCGCGTCATGTCGCGGGATGACTTTCGATGCCCGCGATGCGAGAATGAAAAATATTCCAACGAATTGTCGTGCATCGCCGTCGCGATGCCGCCCAGGCGTCAAGCCTTCACGCACTTCCCGCACATAGAGGACACCATCATGTACGAACGCATTCTGGTCTCGATCGACGGCAGCACGCCGTCGAACCGCGCCATCGATGAAGCCGTCAAGCTCGTGGCGCTCAGCCAGGGCAAGATTCGCCTGGTGTCGGTCGTTCCCTCGCTCGCCAACGCCTACGCCGCAGGCGCCTACAGCGGCTTCGTGCCGTTGGAGAGCCAGGAGTCGTTCGAGAAGGAAACCGCGGAAATTCTGGCCAAGGCACAAACCGACTTGAAGCAGCGCGGGGTCGATGCAGAGACGAACATGATTACGCTCGAAGCCGGTACCGACGAAATTGCCGACGCAGTGCTGCGCGAAGCGCAAGCGTGGAATGCCGACGTGATCGTGCTCGGCACGCACGGCCGCCGCGGCATCAACCGACTGCTGCTGGGGAGCGTTGCCGAAACGCTGCTGCGTATCACCACGCTGCCGATCCTGCTGGTCAAGGCCACCGACAAGTAAGCCTGCAAAGCCCGCAAGCGCCCGGCTTCGCCAGCGCAAGCGACACGACGGCACGCTCCCCAGCGTGCCGTTTTGCTATTGCGGTCGCGCGACGCCGCGCGCCGCCATGCCATTCATCGAATGCCGGCACGCATGAACGACTGCACGAACTGGCGCTGAAAGAGCAGAAATGCGACGAACAGCGGCGCGGCGGTCATCAGCGTCGCGGCCGTGATCATCGTCCAGTCGATGCCCTGATCGGTCGACGCAAACACCTGCAGGCCGACCGTGAGCGGACGTGTCTCGACGGAGTTCGTGACGATGAGCGGCCACAGGAAGTTGTTCCAATGGTGACTGATCGACACCAGCGCGTAGGCGACATACACCGGGCGGGCGAGCGGCACATACACGCGCCAGAGCACCTGCCAAGCGTTGGCGCCTTCCACGCGCGCCGCGTCGTCCAATTCGTGCGGCACGGTCTTGAACGCCTGACGCAACAGAAAAATGCCGAACGCCGACGCGAAGTACGGCAACGCAATGCCGAAGATCGTGTCGCGCAGTCCCATCCAGGCGATCGTGCGATAGTTCTCGACGATCAGCACGTCGGGCATGACCATCAGTTGGAGCAGCACGACCATGAACGCCACCTCGCTGCCGCGAAACGTGAAGCGGGCAAACGCATAGGCGGCCAGCGTGCCCAGCACGAGTTGCGCCGCCAGGATCACCGTCACCAGAACGAAGGTATTGACAAGATAGCGCCCAAACGGGGCAGCCTGCCATGCGTGCACGAAATTCGCGAGCGTGAGCGGCGCGCTCATGGAGAAGTGCGTGGCGTAGGCCGACGGATGGAACGCGCTCCACAGCGCATAGAGCAGCGGCAGCAGCCACAGCAGGCCGAGCAGCCATGCACCGACGACGTCGAGCGGCGTCGTGTGACCGGTTGCGGAAAACACCGCAAGCGCGGCGCCTGGCCTTGTGGGCCGGCGGGGGCGTGTGTTCGGGCGGGCAGAGGTCGTCATTGATAATGCGTGCGTGAGTCGAGCAGACGGAATTTCACGAAGGCGACGACGGCGAGCAGCGTGAGCAGGACCACGGTGAGCGCTGCCGCGTATGAGGTATCCCAGAAACTGAAGGCCACCTGATAGATGTAGTACAGGAGCAGTTGCGTGGCGTTATCGGGTCCGCCGCGCGTCATCACGATAATGTGATCGACGAGACGGAACGCGTTGATAACGGCATTGATCACCACGAACACGGTCGTGGGCATGAGCAACGGCCACTGAACGCGGCGAAAGAACTGCCAGCGCGAGGCGCCTTCGAGCGCCGCCGCCTCGGCAAGGGTGGGCGAAATCTGTTGCAGTGCGGCCAGGTAAAAGATCATGAAGAACCCGGCCTCTTTCCAGATCGTCACGACCATCAGCGCCGGGAGTGCGGTGTCGGGTTGCCCGAGCCAGTTGTGATCGCCCCACCCGAGTGCCTGCGAAATCTGCGCGATGAGACCGTACTGCGGCGTGTAGAAGAACAGCCAGATGTTCGCCACGGCGATCATCGGCAAAATCGCGGGCGTGAAGTAGGCGAGGCGCAATAACGTGCGCCCCGGCACCTGCCGGTGCACCCACAGCGCCATGGCGATCGCGAGCGCAATCGCAACGGGCACGGTGACCAGCGCGAACAGGAGGTTGTTGCGCAGCGCCTGCCAGAAGACGGGGTCGTCGATCAGAAGCCGATAATTCTCGGTGCCGACAAAGACAGACGGCATCCCGGCGCGACCCGTCGAGAAAAAGCTGTGCCACAGCGTGGCGACGGCCGGATAGTGGGTGAAGGCGACGAGCAGCACCAGCGCCGGAGACAACAGCAGCCAGGGCACCCACGAAGCAGAGGAGCGATTCATCGACGGTCCATCGATTCAACAGGCGAGGCCGTGAAGATCGCGATCGCCGCGACGTTCAGGGCCCCGCATTTCAACGAGACTGACAGCGAAGTCGGGCGAGCGCCAGACTCATCGAGCGTACGGACGCAGGATGCGATCCGCTTCACGTTGCGCGTCGTCCAGCGCCTGCTTGGGCAACTTGGTGCCGGTGAGCGCCGCTTGCAGGGCGTCGTTCAGGGCCTTCGTCACGCGCTGGTTGTCGTGCGTCGAGAACTCGGCCACGCTCACCGCGAGCTGATCGCGTGCCACGGCCGCAGCAGGCACCTTCTGCACATATTGCTTCATCGCCGGGGTTTCCCACGCCGCCGGCGTCACGGCCACGTAGCCCGTGTCGATACCGAACTGCGCCGCACGCTCAGGCGAAGTGGCCCACTTGATGAACGTCATCGCCGCCTGCTTTTCTTCCGGCGAGGTCTTCTTGAACACATAGAAGTTGCCGCCGCCCGTCGGACTGCCGCCGCGCACCTTGGCCGGCATCTTGCCGACACCGAACGGGAACGTGGCGTTGGTCCGGATGTTGGTCAGGTTGCCGGTGGTCGTGTAGATGATGGCCGCCTTCTTCTCGAGGAAGTCCTTCGGCGTGGTGCCCCATTCGATCGCCCCCGTCGGCATCGCCTTGTACTTCGTCGCGAGATCGACCCAGTATTGCAACGACTCGACGGCCTGCGGCGCGTTCAGGAACGTTTTGGTTCCCGACGGATTCATCAGTTCGATACCCGCCGGCGTGGTGAACGCCTGGAACAGCCAATACGGGAAGCCCACGGACGGCACCTTGATACCCCATTGCGTCACGTTGCCCGATGCGTCGCGCCTGGTGAGCTTCTGCGCGTCGCTGGCCAGTTCGGCCCAGTTCGCCGGCGCGCGGTCCGGGTCGAGACCCGCCTCACGGAACATGTCCTTGTTCCAGTACATGACGATGGTCGAGCGCTGGAACGGCACACCCCACGTGTGGCCGTTGACGCGCGAGTTCAACATCAGCGCCGGGTAGAAGCCGTCGAGCCACTGCTTGTCGGCCGGCGTGTTGGCGATGCTGTCGATGGGCACCACCGCGTCTTCGTCGATCAACGTGAACACGTCGGCGGCAGCGAGCACAGCCAGTTGCGGCGGCGTGCCCGCCTTCGCGGCCGTCAGGGCCTTGACGACGGAATCCTGGTAAGTCCCGGCATACACCGGCTTGACCCTGATGTTCGGATGATCCTTTTCGAAGTCGGCCACCAGATCGTTGATGATCTTCGTCACCGGACCGCCGACGGCCACCGGGTAATAGAACGTGAGTTCCACCGGCTTCGTCTGCGCGATGGCCGAGCCGCTCAGGCCACCCAATGCCAGTGCTGCCAAACTGGCCGAAAACGTTTTCAGAATCGTGCGTCGCATATCGTTTGGTTCCCCATGTAAGCGTTGTGGTGATGTGACAGGTTGTCGATGCAGGGCCGCTGTCGCGCTGCACCGAGCCGATGCGTCAGGCCCAGTGGCCGCCCTCGCGTCAGACGTGTTGTTCTGGGTTTTGCAACATCACTGTGGCCCCCGGAAGCGGCCGCGCCGGTGCATGCGCGGCCTCCGGTGCAACGACAGACCCGGCAGCGTCGATCGCCACACGGCCCGCTGCGCCCGTCACGAGGCGTTCCCCGGAGGTCGCGTCGAACAGATGCTGGTCGGTCGCCGCCCATTGCAGACCGATGGCGTCGCCCACGGCGAACGGCCGATGGCCGGGCACCCGCGTGGTGATCGTGCCTGCGTCGCCAAGCGTGCAAGCAACGAGCGTGTCCGCGCCCAGATATTCGATAGCGCTCACTCGGGCGAGCACTGCGCCCAGCGACGTCGGCGGAACCGCGCGCACATGCTCCGGGCGCAGGCCGAGCAGCGCGGCGTTGCGCGCACCGGCCGCCACCAGCGCCGGGCCGGACTGTCCGGCGGGCACCAGAGCGTCGCCATGGCGGACGAGACGCAACAACTGCATCGGCGGCGTGCCGATGAAGCTCGCGGCAAAGCGCGTCGCGGGGGTGGCGTAGAGCGTGTGCGGGGCACCGCACTGCTCGATGCGGCCCTCTCGCAGCAGCACGACCTGATCGGCCATGCTCATCGCTTCGGTTTGATCGTGGGTCACGTAGACAAGCGTCATGCCGAGCTGCTGCTGCAGCGCCCGGATTTCGCGACGCATTTCCTGACGCAGTTGGGCGTCGAGATTCGAGAGGGGTTCGTCCATCAGACACACAGACGTCTCGGCAATCACCGCTCGGCCCAGCGCCACACGCTGCTGCTGACCGCCCGAGAGTTGCGACGGCTTGCGCTCCAGGTACGGCGCCAGCCCGAGCAGCGACGCCACACGCGCCAGACGCTGCGGATACTCGCGCGCCGGTTCGCCGCGCACGCGAAGCCCGAACAACAGGTTTTCGCGCACCGAGAGATGCGGGAAGAGCGCGTACGACTGGAACACCATCGAGAGCTTGCGACGCGCAGGTGGCAGCGCGGTCACATCGGCGCCGCCAAGCAGAATGCGCCCGGCGCTCGGCGTATCGAGACCTGCGATCATGCGCAGCAGCGTCGACTTACCGCAGCCGGACGGGCCCAGCAGCACCACCAGCGAGCCGGCTTCGGCGGTGAAACTCACACCGTCGAGCGCACGTGTATTGCCCCACTGCTTGCAGACGGATTCGATGATGAGCGAGGACATGGCCGGATGAGCGCAGCGCCACCCGCAACTAACGCGGGTGGCCGTATCGGAAAACCACGACCATAACCGCCCATCGATGGCAGTTTGATGACATCACGCGCCGGCCTTCGGCGCGTGATGTCAGGCGGCGGACTGCCGGCGCTTGGCGCGCAGCAGCGCCTTCGAGATGATGCGCGTCTCGGACGTGGCGGCGCCGGTACGGCGCGCCACGGCGTCGCGGAAGAAGCGGCGCGTCTCGTCAGCAACGGTTTCACGCTCGTTGTCCATCGTCAGAATGTGATAGCTCTCGCCGAGCAGGCACTTCTGTTTCACCTTGGACGACACCCCGTCGTAGACGATGCGCGCGTTGTGCGGGCTCGACGTGTCGTCGTCCACCGCGTGAATGACGAGGCAATCCGCCGTCACCCGAGCCAGACGCGCGCGCACGTGCGCGGCAAGCCGCCGCGCGTGATACAGGTGCGCGAGGGGCAGCGACGCCGCGCCGATTTCGGACGCATCGTGCAGCGACATCGACTTCGCTACGCGTGCGCGCAGCACTTCGTTCTTCAGGCCGAACGGCGCGCGCTCGCGATAGCGATAGTAGTGGCGCAACGGCGTATGGAAGCCCAGATCGATGAGCGGGTAATACCACGGGATGGTCCAGCCGTCGTACACGAGGGTGACGGAGAGCAGCGAGAGCGCTGTCACATCGGGTTCCTCCTCCGCGACGGCCAGGCTCAACGTGGCGCCGATACACAAACCGCACAGCGACACCATCGCGTGCGTCGCCCGCAGTTCACGATACTTCGCCCGCGCGGCGGCAATCCAGGCGCGCCAGTCCGAGCATGGCCCGCCGAGTCCGTAGCCTTCGATGTGTGGCACCCAGACGGTGTAGCCCTCGCGATGCAACGCCTTCGCCACCGGACGCATTTCGAGCGGCGTGCTCGACAGCCCCGGCAGCATCAGCACTGCGTGCTCGCCGCCTTTGTAGAAAATATCGTCCTGGAACATGGTCAAATCCCGCCGGAGACGACGGGCGTCTCGGTGACAGCGTGCGCCGTGGCTGCCGGTGTGAGCGTCTGCGGCGGCGCGACCGGACGCACCGTCGGCCCCGCATGCAAGCGCAAAATCACGTACGTGCCAACGTGCGCACGGAAATACTGCAATTCGCAATGGCACATCTCGTAGCCGCCGTCGCGCGTGCGGATGCGCAGATTGTGCGCGCCATGATGGGGGCGCTCGCCATCGACGGCAAACAGCCCCGCCGTACGCTGTGCGTCCTCTGGATGCAGCAGCGCGCGCAGCCCCTCGCGCTTGACGACGTCGGGCGCGACCCCCGTCGCGCGGCGGAAATGCTCGTCGATGAACTCGTAACGCGTGGCCGGATTGGACAGATAGAAGATCGTATCGAGGTGCTTCGTCAGATACGTCATCAGCGCATTGCCCAGTTGTACCGAGTCGGACAGGAGCATGCGCTCGTTTTCGGCGCGCAGCAGCATCTCATAGCGTGTCTGCGCGACCTCGCCGATCAGCTCGGCGCGATACTGGGCACGGCGCAAACGCTCGATCAGCACGACGGCAAGCGGCGTAATCAACAGAAAGCCGGAGACGATCAGCACATCGCGCCGGTCAAACTGGGCGATGTCGCGAAACGGCGGCACGAAGAAGAAGTCGAAAATCGGGATGCTGATGATCATGGCCATGATCGCCGGCCCCAATCCCCAGGTGAATTCGACAATGATGACGGCGCAGGTAAAGAAGATGCCCGGCATCGAGTGATCGAGCACCGGGTGCAGCAGGCTGCGCACGAGAAACGCGGCAAAAACCACGAGCAACGCCCCGACGTAGCGCTTCGCGCCGGGTTCCGCCCACCGTCGGGCGTTTCTGATATCCATGATGCCTCGCCCGGCCCCGCCGGTGCTCAATAATCCAGGGGGCGACCGATAACACGGCGCCGCCGTTACGAAATATTACGGATTATCGCATGCCAGGCATTGACATTTCGTGACGGCTAACCCTAGTTCAGTAGCGCCTTAACAACATGGGACGGGGGGCGGCGCCCAAACGGCACTCAGCGCAACATGAACGACATCGCCGAGAGGCAGTTCAGTACCCGAACCGCCGCCTCGACGCTTGGCGCGACGAATTGCAGCGTCACGCCGTCGACGCGCTCGAGCGTCGGCCACTGGCAGAAGAGGTCGGCCAGCGCGGGGGTCTGTGCCTGCAGGCGCACCTCGACGGGCGTCTCGACCCGGTAGGCATGCCACGTGCGCGGGTCCGCGAGCGATGCCTTGGCGGCGTCGCGGATCAGGTCGCACGACTGGCTCGGGTTGAGCGTCATGCCACTGCCCTGTCCCCAGGCGGCCTTCGTCTGCACGTAATGCGCATGGGGGAAGATCAGTTGCGTCTCTTCGCAGAAGACGTCGTCGCCGCTGGCCATGACCATCGGCACACCGCGCTCGCCGGCGAGCGCGCCGTACAACATGGCCTCGCTCGCTTCCTCCCCCGCCAGCCACACGCGCGCGAAGGCGAAGCTGTTGATCGTATGCGCCAGGATCCCGGCACTCTGCGATCGGCTGTGGTAGCCGATCATGAAGAGCGCATCGCAACCGGCCTCCACCCCCGCCACCATGCCAAGATAGCGCGGCTTGCCCAGCACGAGACGGGCGCGCGGATCGAGTTCGTCCGGCAGCAGGTTGCGAAAGCCGCCGTGCGAATCGTTGACCATCACTTCGGTCGCGCCGCCGGCAAACGCGCCTTCGACCGCCGCATTGGCCTCGTGCGTCATCCAGCGGCGCGCGCGTTCGTATTCGCCATTGCCCGCCCGGGTCTGTTCGGCGTGGAAGACGCCCGCGACGCCTTCGATATCGGTGGAGATCAGAATTCGCATGATGTCGGCTCTGTCGTGAAAGGCTTACAGCGAGGCCCAGTCGGGCAGCACGTCGGCGAGGGCACGGCGCACGTGCGCATCGCGCCCGAGCACCGACTCGGCCGCAAAGAGCGCGTGCAGGATCGCCTGCTCGGTGGCGTCCGCCGTGGCTTGGAAAATCGGATCGAGCAAGGCGTCCGGCACAAGCGCGGCGGGGGCAACGCGGCCCGTCGCGTCATGCGACACCGTATAGCCTGTGGTGAAGGCGAGTGCGACATCGCCGCTGCCGTGACCGTACACGGACCCCGTGCGCGCCAGGCCGGCACCGGTACGCGTGGCGACCCGGCGCAATTGGCGCGCATCGAGCGGCGCGTCGGTGGCCACCAGCATGATGATGGAGCCGCGCTCCGGCGCCGCGCTCAGCGCCGGCTGCGCCAGACGCGCATCGAGCACCGGCCCGACATGGCGGCCGGCGATCGTCAGTTGCGACGGACGGCCGAAGTTCGACAGCACGAGCACGCCGACGGTAAAGGTCGCCCCAGCCGTCTCGAGCATGCGCGACGCGGAGCCGACACCGCCCTTGAGGCCGAAGCTCGACATGCCGCGCCCCGCGCCGACCGCGCCTTGCGCGACACCGCGCGACGCGCTCGCCAGCGCCTGCGCATAGTGCGCCTCGGTCACGGCAAACGCCTGCATATCGTTGAGATAACCGTCGTTGCATTCGAGCACCGTCGGATTCAGCGATGGGCTGCCACGGCCGATGTCCGGATTCGCCGCGATCGCCGCGCGCAACTGGCCAAGCACCACGTGACTGACGGAAAACGTGTTGGTGAGCGCCACCGGCGCCTCGAGCACGCCGAGTTCGTCGATCTGCATCAAGCCGACGCTCTTGCCGAACCCGTTGATGACGGCCGCGGCCGCCGGAATCTTGTCGCGGAACGGATCCCAGCCGGCGTCGGGCACTTCCGCGGCGGCTGCGTTGGCGGGCGTCGGGCACACCACTGTCACGCCGGTCTGCACCGGGCCTTGCGCGAGCGTGGCATGACCGACGTACACGCCCGGCACGTCTGTGATCGCATGGCGCGACCCGGCCGGCAGATGCCCCACGTAGGGCGCACCGAACAAGGCTTCGCGCGGGTCCGTCGACGGTATCATGCGGCGCTCCTGCGCAGACATCAATGCCGGTCGAGCTTCGGATCGAGCGCGTCGCGCAGGCCGTCGCCCAGCAGGTTGAACGCGAGCACGGTCAGAAAAATGGCCAGGCTCGGGAAGATGGCAATGTGGGGGGCGTTGACCATGTCCGCGCGGGCTTCGTTGAGCATGGCCCCCCACTCCGGCGTAGGAGGTTGCGCCCCCAGCCCCAGGAACGACAGACTCGCGGCGGTGATGATCGACGTGCCGATACGCATCGAGAAATACACGACGATGGACGACACCGTGCCCGGCAGGATGTGCCGCATGATGATCGTCCAGTCCGACGCCCCGATGGAGCGCGCCGCTTCGATATACGTCAGATGTTTGAGCACCAGCGTGTTACCGCGCACGAGCCGCGCGAAGGCCGGGATCGAGAAGATGGCGACGGCGACGATCACGTTGATCATGCCGTTTCCCAACACGGCCACCACGCCGATGGCGAGCAGAATGCCCGGGAACGCGAAGAGCACGTCGGAAATGCGCATGACGATGCGATCCCACCAGCCTTCGTAATAGCCCGCGAGCAGCCCGAGCACCGTGCCGATCACCGCACCGAGGGCAACCGAGCCGAACCCGGCGGCCAGCGAAATCCGTGTGCCCGCCAGCACGCGGCTGAAGATGTCGCGCCCCAGCGAGTCGACACCGAACCAATGCGTCGCCGACGGCCCGGCGTTCAGGGCGTCGTAGTCGAAATAATTCTCCGGATCGAACGGCACGAGGTGCGGCGCGAGAATCGCGATGATGACGAGGGCGAGCACAAACGCCCCGGCGACCATGGCGATGTGCTGCTTCTTGAACTTGCGCCAGAACTCACGCCACGGCGTGCGCACGCGCGTTTGGCTGGCGGAGGCCGCGGCGTTGGCGGTAGTAGTCGGTTGACCCGCGTTCATGGTGCGTGCCTCACTTGTAGCGAATGGTCGGGTTGATGACGGCGTACAGCACGTCGACCACGAGGTTGATCAGAATGAACTCGAGCGAGAACAGCAGCACCAGCGCCTGGATCACGGGGTAGTCGCGCATCTCGACCGAATCGATCAGCAGACGCCCGAGCCCCGGCCAGTTGAAGACCACCTCGACGACAATCGAGCCGCCGAGCAGGAAACCGAACTGCAAGCCCATCATGGTGACGACGGGAATCATGGCGTTGCGCAGCGCGTGCTTGAAGACCACGCGCATTTCATTGAGCCCCTTCGCGCGCGCCGTGCGCACGAAGTCTTCGTGCAACACGTCGACGAACGCCGAGCGGGTGAAGCGCGCCATCACGGCGGCTACCGACGCCCCGAGGGTGATCGACGGCAGGATATAGCTCTTCCACGAATCGGCGCCCATCGTGGGCAGCCAGCCGAGCTGCACCGAAAAGACCTGCATCAGCAGCATCCCCAGCGCGAAGGCGGGGAACGAAATACCGGAGACGGCGAACGTCATGCCCAGCCGGTCGGGCCAGCGGTTGCGCCAGACCGCCGAGGCGACCCCGAGGCCCATGCCGATGATCACCGACCAGATCATGCTCACCAGCGTGAGCCACAGCGTCGGCATGAAGCGGCTGCCGATCTCTTCGGAGACCGGCTGCTTGCTGCGCATCGACAGCCCGAAGTCGCCGCGCACCGCGTGCGTGATGAAGTTCGTGAACTGCGTGAGCAACGGCTTGTCGAGGCCGAGATCCTGGCGCACCAGCGCCACGGTCGCCTCGTCCGCCTGCGGACCGGCGGCCAGGCGCGCCGGGTCGCCCGGCAACATGTGCACGAAGGCGAACACCAGCACAGCCACGATCAGCAGCGTGGGAATCAGGCCGAACAGGCGCTTGAGAGAGTAATTGAGCATCGCAGTCTTGCCGAACGTCTTGCCAAACCATGTCTTGCGGTAAACCGCGCCGCCAGCCAATGCCGGCGGCGCGGGCACGTCACACTTGCGCGCGGCGCTTACTTCATCGAGATATCGGTGAAGTTGAACGATCCGTCAGGCATCGTGTAGACGCCCGACAGGTTCTTGTTGCGCGCATACAGCAGCTTTTCCGTCACGAGGAACGCCCACGGCGCGTCGTTCCAGATCTTCTTCTGCGCGTCGGTATAGAGCTTGGCCTTCTCGGCGCGGTCGGTCGTGAGCAGCGCCTTGTTGAAGTCGGCATCCACCGCATCGTTCTTGTAGTACGCCGTGTTGAACAGCTTCGGCGGGAACGACTCGGAGGCCAGCAGCGGACGCAGCGCCCAATCGGCTTCGCCCGTCGACGACGACCAGCCCACGTAGTACATACGCACCGGTGCCTTGTCGGGATCCGGCGCCGACTCGACGAGGTCGACACGTTGACCGGCTTCGAGCGCGCGCACCTGCGCCTTGATGCCGACCTGCGCCAGTTGCTGCTGCACGAACTGGATCACCTTCTGCGCCGTCGTGAACGTGTAAGCCGACCAGAGGGTGGTCTCGAAGCCGTTCGGGTAACCGGCTTCCTTGAGCAGCTCTTTCGCCTTGGCCGGGTTGTACGGCCACGGGCCGGTCTTGGCGGCGTAATCCACCCCATTCGGCACCACGCCTTCAGCCGGCGTTGCGTAGCCCGAGAAGGCCACCTTCACCAGCGCTTCCTTGTTGATGGCGTAGTTGATCGCCTGACGCACGCGCACATCGTCGAACGGCTTCTGGCGGGTGTTGAAGCTGATATACCGCTGAATGATCGACGGGCCGGCGATCACATCGACCTTGCCGCTGGCCTTCAGGGTAGCGGCCTGCTCATACGGCAACGGGAAAGCGAACCCGGCTTCGCCGGTCTGCATCACGGCGGCGCGCGTGTTGTTGTCGACGACCGGCTTGAAGGTGATCGTGTCGACCTTCGGATAGCCCTTCTTCCAGTAGCCGTCGAACTTCTTCACCTTCACGTAATCGGTGCGGTTCCATTCGACGAACTCGAACGGGCCGGTGCCGACCGGGTGCGAGGCGATGTCCTTGCCGTACTTCTTGAGCGCCTCGGGGGAAATGATCACGGCCGACGGGTGCGCCAGCGTGTTGATGAACGGCGAGAACGGCTCCTTGAGCGTGAACTTCACCGTATGCGGATCGACCACTTCCGTCTTGGCGATTTCCTTGTACAGGTTATAGCGCTTGAGCTTGTTGTCCGGGTTCGTCACGCGGTCGAAGTTGGCCTTGACGGCGGCCGCATCGAAGGTCGTGCCGTCCTGGAACTTCACGCCCGACTTGAGCTTGATCGTGTAGACGAGGCCATCCGGCGACACCGTATAGCTGTCGGCCAGCACGTTGATGAGTTTCATGTCCTTGTCGAAGCCGAACATGCCCTCGTAGAACGACTTGGCAACGGCTTGCGACAGCGTATCGTTGGCGTCGTACGGGTCCATCGTCGTAAACGTCGACTGCACGGCCATCACGACATCCTTGGCGGCGAACGCCGGGGCTGCACTGAGCACCGCGGACGCCATGGCGACGGACGCGATCGCGGTTTTCCAGCGAGCGCCCAACAAAGCGTTTTTCGACATCTGTCTTTCTCCTTCTTGTCTGACGGGGTCGCCGCGAGCGCGTCTTGCGACTGCGTCCCTTGGCGGGCATTGTGGCTACAACGAGAACTGCAACTGGGGACTGCCTGAACTACTGAATCACCTTCAATAAGCGCCGGCCACGCGGTGACGCGCCACGAAGTGCCCCGCGCCGACTTCCACCAGCGGCTGCACCTGCGGTTCATCGCCGACCGCGCGGATCGGGCTGGGAATTTCTTCCGTCAACAACTCGCGCTTGGCGTGACGACGCGACGGATCGGCAATCGGCACCGCCGACATCAACTTCTTTGTGTACGGATGCTGCGGGTTTTCGAAGATGGCACGACGCGGCCCGATCTCCACGATCTGGCCGAGGAACATCACCGCCACCCGATGGCTGATGCGCTCGACAACCGCCATGTCATGCGAGATGAACAGGAACGCGATGCCGAACTCCTTCTGCAGATCGAGCATCAGGTTGATGATCTGCGCCTGCACGGACACGTCGAGCGCCGAGACGGATTCGTCGGCGATCACGACCTTCGGCTTGAGAGTCAGCGCCCGTGCAATCGCAATACGCTGGCGCTGCCCGCCCGAGAACTCGTGCGGATAGCGCTGGGCGTAATCGGCCGGCAGTCCAACCCGCTCGAGCAGTTCGGCCACGCGCCGCTCGGCCTCGGCACCGCTGGCCACGCCGTGCACGAGCAGCGGCTCCATGATCGAGAAGCCCACGGTGAGGCGCGGATCGAGCGACGCGAACGGATCCTGGAAAATGAACTGGATATCGCGGCGCAACCGCTGCAGCGCGCGCCCTGCGAGATCCTGAATCGGCTTGCCGCCGAATTCGATGGAACCGCCCTGGCTGGCGACCAGACGCAACAACGCGCGGCCGGTGGTCGACTTGCCGCATCCGGACTCGCCCACGAGACCCAGCGTCTCGCCGGGATACAGATCGAAACTCACGCGCTCGACGGCGTGCACGCGCCGCTTCACGCCGCCGAACAACCCCGACGGCACATCGAAGCGGGCGACCAGATCCTTCACGCGCAGGATCGGACCGGCGTCGGTCCTCACCGGCGGTTGCGGCGTTTCCGCCACGGGCTTGGCGTCGGCCGGCGCGTCGTAGCGCAGCAGTGGAAAACGCGCCGGCAGGTCGGTCCCCTGCATCGAGCCCAGACGCGGCACGGCCGAGAGCAGTGCCTGTGTGTAGCGCTCGCGCGGCGCCGCGAAAATGTCGCGCGACGGCCCCTCTTCCACCGCGTCGCCGCGATGCATGACGAGCACGCGGTCGGCCACTTCCGCCACCACGCCCATGTCGTGCGTGATGAATACGACCCCCATGTGCATCTCCTCTTGCAGCGCACGAATCAACTGCAGGATCTGCGCCTGAATCGTCACGTCCAGGGCGGTCGTGGGTTCGTCGGCAATCAGCAGGCCCGGCTTGCACGACAACGCCATCGCGATCATGACGCGCTGACGCATTCCGCCCGAGAGTTGATGCGGGAAGCGGTCGAGCACGCGGCGTGCTTCGGGAATGCGCACGAGTTCGAGCATGCGCAGGGCTTCGGCACGCGCGGCGGCGGTGTCCTTGCCCTGGTGCAGGCGAATCGATTCGGCAATCTGTTCACCCACCGGGAACACCGGGTTGAGCGAGGTCATCGGCTCCTGGAAGATCATCGCCATGTCCGCGCCGCGAATGCTGCGCATGGTGCTGCCGCTCGCGCGCGTGAGGTCGACGAGCGAGCCGTTGCGGCGGCGCATGACCATCGAGCCTTGGGCGATGCGTCCCCCCCCGGTCTCGACGAGGCGCATCGCGGCCAGCGACGTCACCGACTTGCCGGAGCCCGACTCGCCCACGATGGCGAGCGTCTCGCCACGGTCGACATGGAAAGACAGGTCGCGCACGGCCGTGACCATGCGCTCGGACGTCGCGAACTGCACGGTAAGGCCGCGCACGTCGAGCACGCGCTCGTCGGGCAACGAAATCGTAGGGGTTGTCTTGCGCTCTGCCACGCCTGTCCTCGCTAATCTTCGCTTGCTGGTCTGAATCTTGATTCGGCGTGATGCCGAGTGATACCCAGTGATGCCGGCGATACCGATGGCCAGACCGATGACGGCCAGGCCCCTCGCCTTGGAGCGTTACTCGTGAATGGACGTCACGGGCGTCTCGCCCACGCGGGCCACGCCTCGATACATCCCTTCGGTATTGAAGGGCAGTGCGACGTTGCCTTGCGCGTCGACGGCGATCAGGCCGCCACGACCCTGCACGCGCGGCAGCCGCTCATGAATCACGCGCTCGGCGGCATCGGCGAGCGACAGGCCCGCGTAGGCCATCAGCGCGCCCACTTCGTAACACGCCACCGTACGGATGAACGCCTCGCCGGTCCCCGTCGCCGAAACGGCCGCTGTCGCATCGTTCGCATAGCACCCGGCGCCGATGAGCGGCGTGTCGCCCACGCGGCCGACCGCCTTGTTCGTCATGCCCCCGGTGGACGTCGCGGCCGCCACGTGTCCCTGCATGTCGCATGCCACGGCCCCGACCGTGCCGAACTTGGTGTCGGGATCGATCGGCTCTTTCTTGAGCGGCATGTCGTGGTCGAGCGCAACCGCCGCATCGGCCAGCGCGCGTTGCCATTGGGCGTAGCGACCTTCGGTGAAAAAGTACCCCGACTCGACCAGTTCGGCGCCGTTGGCCGCCGCGAAGGCTTCCGCGCCCTCGCCCATGAGCAACACATGCGGGCTATGTTCGAGCACCGAGCGGGCGGCGAGAATCGGGTTGCGCACGCGATGCACGCAGGCAATGGCGCCCGCGTCGAGCGTGGCACCGTCCATGATGGCCGCGTCGAGTTCGTGTGTCCCCTCGTGGGTAAACACGGCGCCGCGTCCCGCGTTGAAGCGGGGACAATCTTCGAGGTGACGCACGGCTTCGGTGACGGCCTCCAGGGCCGATCCGCCCGCGGCGAGCACGGTTTGGCCCGCGCGCAAGGCGTCGGCCAATGCCTCGTGATAGGCCGCGATTTCCGCCGGCGAGGTGTCGCGACTGATGGTTCCGGCACCGCCATGAATGGCGATGACCGCGCGTTGGGCGTGACTCATGAGGCTTTGTCCTTTCTGTCCTGACGGCCCGGCGCAAGGCGGGGCATGGCCGGTGGGGCCGGGTTCGGTTGGCTTTGCATCGTGACGCCTGCCGCCGTGGTCGCGCTTGTCAACGCCTTCGCCGTGGCCGTGGTGGCCACCGTGCGTTGCGGCGTAACGATTTGACCCACGGCCGATCCTGCCGGCACGTTAGCCGGACGGCCTGCCATGGCCGCCGGGGCCAGCGAGGCGGAATCGAGCCACGGCAGCAGGAAATCGGTGAGTTCCGTCGCGCGATCGACGGCGTGTTTGGCGCGTTGGGCAACGGCGTCGCACAGGGCGTCGATCATCGCCAGCACGCTCGCTTCAGAGTTGCTGGACAGCCGCGGCTTGCTGCGCACGAAAATCACGATGTCGCCAAGCGGAGCCAACGGCGACGTCGGACTGTCAGTGAGCGCCAACAAGGGCACGCCGCGCCCGCGCAGGCGTCGGCAAAGCGTGATGGTGTCCGTCACATACCGCGGGAAGGCGAGCGCGATCACCAGATCGCCCTCGCGCAGTTTGAAGAGCTGGCGCGCAGCATGCGTCGATCCCCCGGCGCCGACCACCGCTTGCACATTCTCACAATATGGATCGAGACCGTGATGCAGCAGGCCGGCGAGATAACCGCTCGCGCCCAGCCCCAGCACGTAGATGCGCCGCGCCTGCAGAATCGCGTCCACGGCACGCTCGCAAGTGGCTGCGTCGAGCGTGCGACGCGTCCATTCGAGGTTCTCGGCGGCTTGCGCCAATGACGCCGCCATCACATCGGCACTGGCGCTCGCCTGCGCTTTGCTCGTGCGCAGGCTTTCGATGGGGGCCAGTGTCGCCTCGAACCCGCGCACCATCGCGGCCCGGCACTGCGGATAGCCGTCGAAGCCGAGCGCGCGGGCGAAGCGATTGACAGTGGCGAGCGACACGCCGACGGCGTCGGCAAATTCGTCGATACGCATGGTCGCCGCACGAAACGTGTTGTCGAGCACGAACGCCGCCATGCGCTGCTGCGCGGGCGTCAGATCGGGCATGGCGCGCACGATGCGCTCGGTGAGCGGCAAATCGGCGGGCAACGAATCGGCGTTAATCATGGACCAAGGCGTTCTATGGGTGACGAAGAAAGTATATTTTCATTGACCCCCCGTCAAAAGAAAAAAAATAGTTCAAATGAGGGCGAGGCGAGCGCGCGTCCCCTCGAGTTTCGCGGCAACCCCTGTCAAAACAAGGGGGAAGCCCGCCATCGAGACGCAAAAAGCGGTCATACTAGGGGAAACCCGAATGCACGAACTTGCCGGACGCTTTGCGATCCGACGTTAGGCGTACGGCGTCACCGCGCGGCGATTTGCGACCGACGTGAACCGTCAGGCCACCGCACCACAGCACTGTCGAAGGATCTTCTGGGGAGGTGGGGTCGGAGGCGAGTCGTAACGTGCGGTAAACATGGCGTAGCCGAGGGCTTACATTTGCCCGGTACGCTGACGAGAAGCCTTTGCCTCAAGGAGCATGACCATGCTGAGCCCGCATGAAATCGCCACGCTGTTGCTGGCGGCCGCATCCCTTGGCCCTATCGATGCCGATGCGCTCGAACCGCCGGACCTCGCGGCGCTCGAGCAAGCGCACCTGGTGCATGTCAATGTCGACGAGGGACAAGCCAAAGTGATCGTGACCGAGGATGGTCGCCGCGTCCTGCATCGGCTGGGGCTGGCGCGAGCGGGCGGAGAGCGCGTGTAAGCGGCGCGGCCAACGATGGCGCACGCGCATCACGCAGGGCAAGCGGGAGGGCGTGTCGTCAGCGGGCGGTCCGCACCGACCGCATCAGCGAGGACGGCAGCGGCAGCGGGGTCGATGGAGTCAACGGGATGGCCCGTCGGCTCAACCGCCCGTGAGTGTCGGCAGGCAGCGACGCTGCCCGCCAATGCATCAGAGCGTCGCGAAGAAAAGGCTTAAGCGCGCGAGCACGATCAGCAGGATCTGCATCAGCAGGAACAGTCCCAGCGGCGACAGATCGAAGCCGCCGACCATCGGAATGACGCGACGGATCGGGCGCAGCAGCGGGTCGAGCAAGTGCTGGAGAATCGGCATGGCGGCGGCACGCGGATTGACCCAGGACAGCACGGCCATCAGCAGCGTCATCCACATCACGAGGTTGGCGCCCCACTTGGCCACCAGCACCAACGCCACCAGCAAGCCGCGCGGAAACACCGCAACCGGCGAGACACCCACGACGGCGGTGATCAGCACCAGATAGACGATGCCGCACAGCCACGCGGCGATCAAGCTCGCCCAGTCGATGCCGCCCACGCCCGGCACGATACGCCGCAACGGCAACACCATCCAGTTGGTGAACTGGAACACCCCTTGTGAGAGCGGATTGCGCGGAGGCAATTGCGTCGCTTGCATCCACACGCGCAACAGCAACAACGCGCCGAATAGCGAGAAGACGAGGTCTAAGAGTAGACGGGCGATTTCGACAAGCATCTGGACTCCAACGGATGGTGCGGTCCCCCGCAAAGCGGGCATTGTCGCATGCGTTCGCCGAAGTTCAATGATCTCCCAACGCTTTCAGTGGATGCTCGCCTTGCGGCCACGGCGAGACGAAGAAGGCCTCGACCTGTGCCTGCGGGACTTCATCCAGGGTGGCGTAGCGCCATCGCGGCTGTTTGTCCTTGTCGATCAGCAGGGCGCGCACGCCCTCGACGAAATCACCGGACGCGAACGCGTGATATCCCAGCACCAGCTCCATGCGAAACGCGTCGGCCAGATCGAGCCGACGTCCCTTCGCCAATTGTCGGTCGGTCACGCACAGGCTCAGCGGCGAGCGCTGCTGCAACAACGCGAGCGTGTCGACGGCCCAGGGGGTCTGCGCGTCGCTGGCGAGCGACTCCACAATCCCCGGCACGTCGATCGCACTGAAATGCCGGTCGAGGGTGGCGCGCACGTGCGCCAACGGCGCGGCGTCGGTCCACGTGCGCCCCAGCGGGAGGATGATGGATCGAAGCCGTTCCAGCAGATCGGCGGACGCAGATACCGACGCATGGCGGTCTGCCCGACTTGCGTCGCCTGCACCGTGGGCCTCGCTCGCGTCGCACGCCGGTCCTGCCCGTCCTGCGCCACCCATCCCGTCCGCGCCGAGCTTCGCGTCACTTGCCGGAGCGCCCTCCGGCCAATCGAAATGCAAGAGTGCCGCACGTAATTGCTGCTGCGCGTCTCCTTCGAGCCAGACGTCGGCGAGCCCGCAATACAGAGCGTCGGCCGCAGTAATCGTTGCGCCGGTCAGACCGAGATAGCGCGCCAGCGTCGGTGCCAAATGCCCGAGGAACCAGCTGGCGCCCACGTCCGGAAACAGGCCGATGCCCGTCTCCGGCATCGCCAGTCGAGTGCGATCCGTCACGATACGCAGCGCCGCCCCTTGCGCGACGCCCATCCCGCCTCCCATCACAATCCCGTCGAGCAGCGCGATATATGGCTTCGGATACCGGTGTATCAGATAGTCGAGACGGTATTCGTCGATGAAGAACGCCTGGTGATCGCTCGCGTCGTTCACGCGGCTTTCATAAAGCGCTCGCACGTCGCCGCCTGCGCAGAACGCCTTTTCGCCCGCGCCTTCGATCAGCACGGCCCGTACCGCGGGGTCGTCGGCCCACGCATTGAGCTGGCGCCACATCGATCGCACCATGCCGTGCGTGATCGCGTTCAACGCTTTCGGCCGGTTCAGGGTGATAACGCCGAACCCATTGACCACGTTGAACAACACTTCGTCTTGCGCCTCGACGGCGCGCTCATGCTGAATCACTCCCCCTCCCCCTTAGCCATGCTGCGCCGATCGTCGCCGCCAGGCCCATGAACTCGTCGCCGTATCGCTTGCCACCTTTGCCGTTTCGCGATCAGTCCAGCGCGCGGGCGATGACCTGACGCTGAATCTCGCTGGTGCCTTCGTAGATCTGCGTGATGCGGGCATCGCGGTAGTGACGCTCCACCGGATAATCCTCGAGATAGCCGTAGCCGCCGTGAATCTGGATGGCGTCGGAGCACACCGACTCCGCCAGCTCCGACGCGAACAGCTTGGCCTGCGACGCCTCGGACAGGCACGGCAATCCCTGGGTGCGCAACGCCGCCGCGTGCAGGATCAGGAATCTTGCCGCGTTGATACGCGTCGTCATGTCCGCCAGCATGTTCGCGATACTCTGATGCTCACGGATCGGCTTGCCAAACTGCTGGCGCTCGCCGGAATACCGCAGCGCGGCTTCGAACGCCGCCCGCGCCACGCCGAGCGCGAGCGCGGCAATACCAATCCGCCCGCCCTCGAGATTGGACAACGCAATCTTCAGTCCCTGCCCCGGTTCGCCAAGGAGCGCATCGTCGCCCACCTCACAGTCGACGAGCGTGATCGGGCACGTATCCGACGCCCGGATACCCAGCTTGTGCTCGGGATGCCCCACTTCGAACCCCGGGGTCTGCGTCGGCACGATGAACGCCGAGATGCCACGCTTGCCGGCTGCGGGGTCCGTCACGGCGAACACGATAGCGATCGCCGCGCGCTTGCCGTTCGTCACGAACTGCTTGCTGCCGTTGAGCACCCACTTGTCGCCGCGGCGCTCGGCACGCGTTCGCAGATTATTGGCCTCCGACCCGGCCTGCGGTTCAGTCAGGCAGAACGCCCCGATTTTCCGACCGGCAGCCAGATCCGGCAACCAGCGCTCACGCTGCGCGTCGGTGCCGAATTTCAAAATCGGCCCGCAACCCACCGAGTTGTGAACGGACATCATCGTGGCGGTCGACGCACAACCGACGGCAATCTCCTCCATCGCCAGGGCATACGCCGTGTAATCCGTGTACGAGCCGCCGTACGTTTCGGGCACCATCATCCCCAGCAAACCCAGGTCGCCCATTTGCGCAACCATGGCGTTGGGCAACGCGCAGTCGCGGTCCCATTGTGCCGCATTCGGCGCAAGCTGCTCGCTGGCAAACGTGCGCGCCATGTCGCGAATCATGCGTTGGTCTTCGGTATAGAAATCCATGTTCTGTCTCCTGCACCCTGCCGTTATCCGAAGGGATCGCCAGCACCAGTGCCCTATCGATGGGATCAGTGTAGGGATCGCGCCGCATCGGCACCATAGCCAAAAGCAGCAAATTGCATGAGCGGAATTGCCATCGGAAACGGACGAAGCCACCCTCGGTAAAACCCTCGGTTCGGTCTGCGTCACCGAAGCGCCTTGCCCAGCGGGGAGCCCCGCCATCATTCAAGTCCCCACTGACGGAGTGGATAAATCCCTCACATACTCTGACCCGTTTGGGCATTGCCTCTCGCCGACGCCACGCATTAGGATGAATTTTGCCAATGCCGAGTGAGCGCCGCGTCCCAGATCAAGACGGCGCCACGGCGGTCCGCGATGCGTGCCCGAGCCTTTCCATCATAGGCGCGCGGTTGCGGACCGGTATCCGACTATAGGAGACGACCCATGACTGCCGACTACGCCGACACCTACCGCGCGTTCGACCTCGACGCGACCGTGCGCGCCACGCTTGCCGGCCAACTCGACGCGATGAACGCGTGCGTCGAGTGCTGCGACCGCCATGCGCTTCCCGGGCGCATCGCCCTGTTCTGGGAAGGGAAAGACGGCACGAGCCAGACGTGGACGTTTCGCCAATTGCAAACGCTCGCCGCGCGCTTTGCCAATTTCCTTCGCGAACAGGGCGTGCAGCCCGGCGACCGCGTGAGCGGGCTGTTGCCGCGCACCCCCGAACTGCTCGTGACGATTCTTGGCACCTGGCGCGCGGGCGCGGTGTATCAACCGCTCTTCACGGCGTTCGGCCCGAAGGCCATCGAACACCGGTTGCACAGCGCCCAGAGCAAGCTCGTGGTGACCGACGGTGCCAATCGGGCCAAGCTCGATGAAGTGGCCCACTGCCCGCCCGTCGCCACGGTCAGCGGGCCGCGCGGGCAAGGGGTGCGCCGGGGCGACTTCAGCTTCTGGCATGAAGTCGAGCAACACGCCCCCGACTTCGCGCCGGTGCCGCGCAGCGGCGACGATCCGTTTCTGATGATGTTCACCTCGGGCACGACCGGCACCGCAAAGCCGGTCATGGTGCCATTGCGCGCGATCCTGGCGTTCGTCGGCTACATGCGCGACGCCGTCGATCTGCGACCGACCGATACGTTCTGGAACATTGCCGATCCGGGTTGGGCCTATGGCCTGTACTACGCCGTGACAGGCCCGCTCGCGATGGGCATTCCCACCACCTTCTACGACGGCCCCTTCAACGTCGAAAGTACGTACCGAATCATCCAGAAACTGGGTATCACGAATCTGGCCGGCTCACCGACCGCCTTTCGCCTGCTGATCGCGGGCGGCGACAAGGCGGCCGCGCCCGTGAAAGGACAGCTGCGCGCCGTGTCCAGTGCGGGCGAGCCACTCAACCCCGAAGTCATCCGCTGGTTTGCCGAGCACCTCGGCGTAACCATTCATGACCACTATGGGCAGACTGAACTCGGCATGGTCGTCTGTAATCACCATGCGCTGGCCCATCCCGTGCGAGCCGGGACTGCCGGCTTCGCGTCGCCGGGACATCGTGTGGTCGTGCTGGGTGACGACGGACACGAGTGCGCGGTCGGGCAGCCGGGCGTGCTCGCCCTCGATCGACGGCAATCGCCGCTGATGTGGTTCAACGGTTACTGGGAGCGGGACACGCCTGCGTTCGTGGGCGAGTACTATCTCTCCGGTGACACTGTCGAGCGCAACGAGGACGGCAGCATCAGCTTCGTCGGACGCAACGACGACGTCATCACGTCGGCCGGGTACCGCATCGGGCCGTTCGATGTCGAGAGTGCGCTGATCGAGCATCCCGCGGTGGTTGAAACGGCTGTGGTCGGCAAGCCGGATCCGGAGCGCACCGAAGTGGTCAAGGCGTTCGTCGTGCTGCATCCGCAGTTCGCGCCGACGGACGCGCTTGCGCAGGAATTGCAAGCGCATGTCCGCCACCGGCTGTCCACGCACGCCTATCCGCGTGAAATCGAATTCGTCGCCGAACTGCCCAAAACACCGAGCGGCAAGCTTCAGCGCTTCATCTTGCGCAACCAGGAAATCGCCAAGGCCGCGCAGACTTCTGCCGGCGCGGTCTGAACCTCAACGCGCTTTTCTTTCAGGAATCGCAGCCCATGCAAATCAAGGATCGTGTCTTTCTCGTCACCGGCGCATCGTCGGGTCTCGGTGCAGCCACCGCCCGCATGTTCGTCGACGCGGGCGCCAAGGTCGTGCTCGGTGACATCAATGCCGATGCCGGCGCCCGACAGGCCGAGGCATTGGGCGACGCCGCGCGTTTCGTCGCGACCGACATTACCCGCGAAGACGACGTTCAGCGCCTGGTCGACACGGCCCAAAGCGCGTTCGGCCGTCTGAACGGCGTGGTCAACTGCGCTGGGCTCGTCATGGGCGAACGCATTCTGGGCAAGCAAGGTCCGCACCGACTCGACAGCTTTGCCCGCATCGTCAACGTGAATTTGATCGGCACGTTCAACGTGCTGCGCATCGCGGCAACGGCCATGGCCGCGGGCGATGCCGACGCCGAGGGAGAACGTGGCGTGGTCGTCAACACGGCGTCGGTCGCCGCGTTCGACGGACAGATCGGGCAAGCCGCGTATGCGGCCTCGAAGGGCGGCGTTGCCGCCCTGACGCTGCCGGCCGCGCGCGAGCTGGCGCGCGTTGGTGTGCGCGTGGTGACGATTGCGCCGGGCATCTTCGAAACGCCGATGATGGCCGGCATGACACCGGAGGTGCAGGCCGCACTGGGCGCTTCGGTGCCGTTTCCACCTCGCCTCGGCCGTCCGTCGGAATATGCCGCGCTAGTGCGCCACATCGTCGAGAACGTCATGCTCAACGGCGAGGTGATTCGTCTCGATGGCGCGCTGCGCATGGCACCGAAATAAGTCGTCGCCAGTATCGCTGTCATACGCTGCACGCGAATTCGGAAAGCGCCGATCCTGTTTTCAGACGGCATCGGAGGCGTCATCAGGGGCCGCACTGCTAGAATCGTTGCGTCCCCTTGCTACGATGTTCCGTTTCGCGACGCATGGAAAAAGGCAGCATTTCGATTCATTTCGTGATTAACGCGTTGGCGCATGTCGAGCGGCTCGGCGGCGATCCAGCGGCATTGCTGCATGCCGCGGATATCGCGCCATCGCTGCTCGCGCACCCGCAAGCCCGCGTTTCCGCGGATCGCTATGCGCAGTTGTGGCGGCTGATCAGTGTCGCGCTCGACGACGAATTCTTCGGCCAGGATTCGCGCCGCATGAAAGTCGGCAGCTTTGCGATGCTGTGTCACACCGTCGTCGCGTGCCGCACCCTCGAGCAGGCGCTGCAACGCGCAACGCGTTTCATGGGGCTCTTGCTCGACGACCTGCAGATGCATCTGGTGCGGGACGGCGCGCTGGCCCGACTCGAAGTCCGTGAGCGCGCAGACGAACGGTCGCCACGCATCTTCGGGCACGAAACACTGCTGATTCTCTTCTATGCGCTGACGTGCTGGCTGATCGCACGTCGAGTGCCGTTGAGCACAGCCTATTTTTCATTTTCCGAGCCGGCATACAGCGACGAGTATCGGACGATGTACTCGCCGCGTCTGGTGTTCCACGCGACACATACGGCCATCGAGTTCGATGCGGCCTGCCTCGACTTGCCGGTGGTGCAGAACGACGAGTCCGTGAAGGAATTCCTGCGCGCGGCGCCGGGCAACATCATCCTCAAATACAAGAACACGAAGGGCATGGTCGCGCGCGTGCGGCGGCGTTTGAAGACGATGCCGACCGATCGCTGGCCGGCCTTCGAAGCGCTGGCGGGCGAGTTCCACACCACACCGTCGACGTTGCGTCGGCGACTGGAGGACGAGGGGCAGTCGTATCAGTCGATCAAAGACCAACTGCGGCGCGATTTCGCGATTCATGCGCTGTGCCACACGTCCAAGCCGATGCTGGAGATTGCCCTGTCGCTGGGCTTTGCCGATCCGAGCGCGTTCTTTCGTGCGTTCCGAAAATGGACCGGGGCGCGTCCCGGCGACTATCGCCGCCAAGCCGTGGCCGCGTGACGCCGATCTGGCCGTTCAAACCGCGCGCGCATCCGCGTTGACGCCATCGCCCTCGCCCCGCTCACCCCGCTCACCGGGCGCGTCGTCATCGAGCTCGATGCGCTTGACCTCGCCCAGCAGCAACAGGTAGCACAACACGCCGGCGATCGCGAAGAGACTGATAAGCCCGAGCGCCCAGCCGAACGAGCCGGTCGCCTTGACGATGAACCCGATCGCAATCGGCGTGACGATGCCCGACAGGTTACCGGCGAAGTTCACCGCCCCGCCCGTGATGCCCACCATGCCCTTCGGCGCGATGTCGGCCACCAGCGACCACGAGGCCGAGGCCACACCTTGCGCGAAGAACGCGAACGACATGATGGCGATCACGAGGCCGTTGGCGTCGGTCAGCACGCTAAGCGACATGGTCGGCACCAGCAACAAGCCGGTCACGATGGGCGTCTTGCGCGCCGTCCCCACGGCCACGCCGCGACGCAGTAGCCAGTCCGAGAGCAGACCGCCGCAAACCACGCCGATGGACGCCGCGACGAAAGGCACGGACGCCATGCCGCCCGCCTTGAGCACCGTCATGTGGCGCTCGGTGATCAGGTACGTCGGGAACCACGTCAGGAAGAAGTACAGCGACGAGAGCGACGCGAACTTGCCCACGCAGATCGCGATGATCTGACGATTCCGGAACAGCGCGAGCAACTTGCGCCATGGGAAAGCGTTCACGGCGGACCGATCGGTTGACGCCGCCTCGACAAGCGCCCCACCGCGACGAATGTGCGCCAGCTCGGCGGCGTTCACCCAGGCGCATTGATCCGGGTCGCGATAGCCGACGAACCACACGCCCGCCCACACAATGCCCAGGAGACCGGTCGCGTAGAAGATCTCTCGCCAGCCCCACGTGTGGGCGATCCAGAACAGCACGGGCGTGAGGGCCGCCATGCCGATGTACTGGCCCACCAGATAGACACTGGTGGCCACCCCACGCTCACGTTGCGCAAACCAGATCGAGACCACGCGGTTGTTGACCGGGAACGTCGGCGCTTCGGCGATACCCACGCCCAGACGCATGGCAAACAACGCAGCAAATCGCGAGGCGAAGCCTTGCATGAATGTCAGCATCGACCAACCGAGAATGGCGACGCCGTAAATCGCACGCGTACCGAACCGGTCGATGACCCAGCCGCCCGGAATGTTCGCGATGACGTAGGTCCACGCGTACGCCGAGAAGATAAAGCCCAGCGCGACGGGGTCCAGGCCGAACTCCTGCTTGAGCATCGGGGCGGCCACGGAGAGATTGGCGCGATCGACATAGTTGATGACCGTGCCGACGAAGACCAGGAAGAGCATCCAGAAACGCACGCGCGACGGGCGCTGAGCCGCAGACGGACGCAGGGAAACTGACATGATGAGTCTCGTAATAAGCCGCGGGACAGCGGCACCTTGTTCGCCTCATATTAACCAAATATGGAACGATGGTTATTAGGCGAAACAATTATGACGAAGTGGTTTCAGCGAGACAAGCGCAATCTGGAGAGGCGCGTGATCAAGGCGTGCTGATACAGACCCACTGATGCGGGTGCACCGTCGACGACACGCCGAAGGCATGGCGCGTGGGCTGACGCGCGCGAGCTGGCGCGCTTTACTTCGTCGCCGCCGACGTTGCGCCTGCGCGATCCGAGCGGTAGTTGAGCTTGTGCGAGAGTTCGTCCGCGGCGGACACGACCTTCTCGACGATGCCGCTCTCGAGCAGGTCCGCTTCTACGCGCGACTGAGGAATCGTCATACTGATCACGGCGACGATCTTTCCGAGATGATTGCGCACGGGCGCCGCGATCGTCGAGATGTTCTGCTCGAAGAATGCCTGGCTCATGCTGTACCCGCGGGCGATGTCGTCCTGGACCACACGGTACAGCGCTTCCACGGTCGTTGGCGTGTGGGCCGTATAGCCTTCGAGCTTGGCTTCCGGGTAAAGCTGCTTGAGCGCCGGCAGCGAGTAGTCGCCGAGCAGAATGTGTCCGACGACCGTCGCATGGGCGGGCAAGCGAGTGCCCACGCGAACCGTGCCGAACACCAGTTCACGGCTCGCCGCTTTGGCGACAAACACCGCGTCGCGCTGATCGAGAATCAGAATATGGCTGGAGAAACCCGTGGCATCGCGCAGCTTCTCGATGACCGGCGTTCCAAGATCGGTCAGTTCGAGCGAATTCAGATACTCGAATCCCAGGCGAAGCACTGCCACGCCCAACCGGTAATGACGGTCGTCCCCGGCCTTCTCGATGAACCCCTCGGCTTCGAGTGTCTGCAACAGGCGGAACACCGTCGAGCGTGGGATGCCGAGTCGTCGCGCCAAGTCGGCGCCAGCCAGCACGGGCTCGCGCGCCGAGAACGTCATCAGAACGCGCAGTCCGCGCTCGAGGCCCGGGACGGAGTATTTGTTATCGCTGTCGTTGCTCATGCCGTTTGCGCACGCTGGCGCCGACCGGTGTGCAGGCGTGCCGCGCAACCGATAGACGATATTCATCGAAGGCGCACATTATAGGCCACAGGCCCGCCGTCGGGCCATGACGAAACGCCACGCGGCGACCAGGCCACTTTCTCACCTCCCGAGACTCGGTTGCACCGCGTACGCGCGGAGTTGCGCCCTACCTCGCGTCACCATGCCCTATCGGGGCGCAAGTGAGCACCCATCTTGGGCGACTCGCCGGCAACACGGCCAATGCACCGCAATGGGGGTAATTCCGAAGCGCGTCGACGCGCGCTTTTTGTCATCATGGCGGTTGCAAGCTTGACAAGCTGGCGCATGTGGAGCGAGACACTCTGGCCGGGGCCGAGAATAATAAACGATCCGGACTGGCCAAAAGGCACGTATTCCTTTTCTCCTGACGCTTTTGCGATTGCCTATCCCAATAGCCACCCAGGAGCTGCGCCCACCTGCCAAGTGGGCGTTTTTTTGCTGGTCAAACGCTCCCTTCGCTGTGTGGTTCGCCCCGCCCGCGGCGTTCTTCATAAGAGAACCCGATGATCTGGCATGCTTGTTGCTTGTATTTCCAGCATCGGGGAACGACGCCGCCTTGGCCGAGGTTTCACGAATAAGCACTTACCGGATTGCATCGGTACCTGCCGGATCGTGAAGCTCGGACTCGCCCCCTGCGGCGCCTCCGTTTGTTTTGGGTCGAGGTGTTATGTTTACTGAACTGAGCGACGTTGAATGGCACGCCCTGCGTGATCTGATTTGTGACCGTCCGGTCCGTACGGAGCGGCGTGGCCGCCCTCAAGTCGAACAGCGCACGCTGACTAATGCTGTCTTGTGGGTGCTGTTCACGGGCGAAAGCTGGTCCAAGCTGCCCATGCAGTACCCCTCCGTGCCGACTTGCCGCCGCAAACTCAACGAGTGGCGCGAATCAGGCATGCTCGATACGATCCTGAAGCGCCTGCAACAATCGGGCCGCGACATCAGCACCTGCGCGGGTCAGATCAGCAAGCCGACCCGCAGCACGCCCTGCGGCGACACCGATCGCCTGCGCGGGGTGTTCTGGACCAACCCGGCCTCGTGGAAGCCGCCGGTTGCCGTTCGCTGATCGGCAAACCCACCACGACCACCTTCACACCGATTCTTGTCCGACAGGCATGCCGCGCAACGCCCGCGGCACCGTTGGAACCGCACGACGGGGTTAGCCAGATAGCGGCCTAATGCGCGCGAGGTGACCACCGGTCACCTCGCGCGTTTTCACATCGAAACGCACGTCAAAGCGCCGCGCGCACCGCTTCGGCAATCGCGAGTGACGCCGTCAGTCCAGGGGACTCGATACCGAACAGGTTGACGAGTCCCGCGACACCATGCACCGCCGGCCCATCGATGCGGAAGTCTGCCGCCGGCTCGCCGGGTGCGCTGATCTTCGGTCGAATGCCGGCATAGCCGGGCTGCAACGCGCCGTCTGCCAATGCCGGCCAATAGCGCCGCACTGCCGCGTAGAAGCCATCGCCATCGGCGGCATTGACGGTGTAGTCGATCTCGTCGACCCAGGCCACATTCGGCCCGAAACGCGCTTGCCCCGCGAGATCGAGCGTCAGGTGTACGCCCAGCCCGCCCGGCTCCGGCACGGGATAGATGAGGTGCGAGAACGGCGCGCGCTGCGCACAGGTGAAGTAACTTCCCTTCGCGTAATAGCGCGGCGGAATGTATTCGGGGGCAAGGCCGACGAACGTACGCGCGACATCCACGGCATGAAGACCTGCGCTGTTGATGACGATGCTGGCGCATAGCGTCGACGTGACACCTGCCGTGTCGACATCCAGCTCAATGCCGTCGGCGTGGCCCACCCGGGCACCGACGACGCGCGCGTCGAACGCGAGCATGGCCCCCGCGCTCTGCGCATCGCCCTGCAAGGCGAGCATCAGACCGTGGCTGTCAACGATGCCCGTTGACGGCGACAGTAACGCGCCAAAGGTTTGGAGTGCCGGCTCGCGCCGGGCGACTTCGCCTGCAGTGAGCCATTGCAGGTCGTCGACACCGCTGGCGCGCGCGTTGGCGGCAATGGCCTCGAGCTCGCCCACCTGACGATCGCTGGTCGCGACGATCAACTTGCCGCAACGCCGATGCGCCACGCCATGCGAGGCGCAAAACGCATACAGGCGATGCTTGCCTTCGACGCACAACGTCGCCTTGAGCGAGCCGGGTGGGTAGTAAATGCCGCCGTGAATGACTTCGCTGTTCCGCGAGCTGGTGCCGGTGCCGATCGCGCGCTCAGATTCCAGGATGATCACTTCCCGGCCGGCCATGGCCATCGCCCGCGCGACGGCCAACCCGACGATGCCCGCGCCGATCACCACGCAATCGACTTTATCCATCGCTGTTCCTTCGTGACTTTCCGATTCGCATGAAGACGCCACACCGTCGCAGGCCAGCCTCCTCATGCGGATCGGCTGCGGGAGACGATCCCGCAGCCTCACCTCCGAACTCGCTTACAGCGCGCCCGTCAGCTCCGGCACCACCGTGAACAGATCGCCCACCAGACCGTAATCCGCCACCGAGAAGATCGGCGCTTCCGGATCCTTGTTGATGGCCACGATCACCTTCGAATCCTTCATCCCCGCCAAGTGCTGGATCGCCCCCGAAATGCCCACCGCCACATACAACTGCGGTGCCACGATCTTGCCCGTCTGACCGACCTGATAGTCGTTGGGCACGTAACCGGCATCGACCGCCGCGCGCGAGGCGCCCAGTGCCGCGCCCAGCTTGTCCGCCAGCGGCTCGAGCACTTTCGTGTAGTTCTCCCCGCTGCCCAGACCCCGGCCGCCCGAGACGATGATCTTCGCGCTCGTGAGTTCCGGACGGTCCAGCTTCGTCACCTCACGACCCACGAACTGCGACACGCCCGCGTCCGGCGTCGCCGCCACGGTTTCCACCGCAGCACTGCCACCGCTTGCCGCGACCGGATCGAACCCCGTCGAGCGCACCGTGATCACCTTCACCTTGTCCGCGCTTTGCACCGTCGCAATCGCGTTGCCCGCGTAGATCGGACGCTCGAACGTGTCGGCACTGTCGACCTTCGTGATGTCCGAAATCTGCGCAACGTCCAGCAGTGCCGCCACGCGCGGTGCGATGTTCTTGCCATACGCCGTGGCCGGCGCCAGGATGTGCGAATACGCCCCTGCGATCGACACCACCTCGTCGGCGATGTTCTCGGCCAGGCCGTCACCGAAGTACGGCGCGTCGGCCAGCAGCACCTTCTTCACACCGGCGATCTGCGCGGCCGCGTCAGCCGCCGCCTTCGCGTTGTTGCCCGCGACCAGCACGTGCACGTCGTCGCCGCATTGCAGCGCGGCGGCCACCGTGTTCAGGGTCGCAGCCTTGATCGATTGATTGTCGTGTTCGGCAATTACAAGAATGCTCATCTCGTCGTCTCCCCTTAGATGACCTTGGCCTCAAGCTTCAGCTTCTCGACGAGCGCTGCCACGTCCGCCACCTTCACCCCCGCGCTGCGCTTGGGCGGCTCCACCACCTTGAGCGTCTTCAGGCGCGGGCTCACGTCCACCCCCAGATCCGCCGGCTTGACCGTCTCCAGCGGCTTCTTCTTCGCCTTCATGATGTTGGGCAGCGTCACGTAACGCGGCTCGTTCAGGCGCAGGTCCGTCGTGATCACCGCCGGCAGCGACAGCGACACCGTCTCCAGACCGCCATCCACTTCGCGCGTGACTTGCGCACGGTTGTCCGCCACCGTCACCTTCGAGGCGAACGTCGCCTGCGGCAGCTTCGCCAGCGCCGCGAGCATCTGCCCGGTTTGATTGGAGTCGTCGTCGATGGCCTGCTTGCCCAGGATCACCAGTTGCGGCTGTTCCTTGTCCACGACAGCCTTGAGCAGCTTGGCCACCGCCAACGGTTGCAGCTCGTCGTCCGACTCGATCAGGATCGCGCGGTCCGCGCCGATCGCCAACGCCGTGCGCAGCGTCTCCTGAGCTTGCGCCACGCCCGCCGACACCGCGATCACTTCGGTCGCCACGCCCGCTTCCTTCAGGCGCACCGCCTCCTCCACCGCGATTTCGTCGAACGGATTCATCGACATCTTCACGTTCGCGATGTCGACGCCACTGCCGTCGCTCTTCACGCGAACTTTTACGTTGTAATCCACTACCCGTTTGACGGGGACAAGCACCTTCATGCGGAACTCCCTTGATTCAGAAAACCCGGGCGGCGAGCCACGACGACGGCGCTAGCCCCCCAGGAACGTACGACCTTACTCGATCTCGCGCCCTTTCGTTTCAGGCAACAACAAGGCGGTAATCAGCACGACAAGATAGGCACCGCCGGCAAACATGCCGATGGCCGCACCAAGACCGCTGGTCTTGGCCAGATAACCGACCAGACTCGGGAACAGCGCACCGAAGCCGCGCCCGAAGTTGTAGGTGAAACCCTGTCCATTGGCGCGCACCGCCGACGGAAACAACTCGGTCAAGTAAGCCCCCATGCCGCTGAAAATACCCGACGCCGCGAAGCCCAGCGGGAAGCCGAGGATGAGCATCTGATCATTGCTCAATTGAAGCTGGGTATAAGCGTAGATGGTCACGCCCGACAGCACGGCGAAAATCAGCAGGTTGGCCCGACGCCCCAGACGGTCGGTCAGATAAGCCCCCGTCAGATAGCCGATGAACGACCCCAGAATGATCACGAGCAAATAGCCGCCAGTGCCGATGACCGACAGATGACGCTCCGTCTTCAGGAACGTGGGCAGCCACGTCGTCACGGCGTAGTACCCGCCCTGCACGCCAGTACACAGCAACGCAGCAAGCGCCGTGGTCTTGATGAGCGACGGCGAGAAAATCGCCCATGCCGACGTGCGCTGGGCCGCGGCGGCTTCCTGCTTGCGTGTGCGCTCGAACAGCGCCGGTTCCGGCACGTTCTTACGGATGAAGAGCACGAACAGCGCCGGAATCACGCCAATCCAGAAGAGTACGCGCCAGGCATAAGTCTCGGGCAGCAACGAGAACGACGCCGTGTAGCACAGCGCCGCCACCGCCCAGCCGATGGCCCAGCCGCT
This sequence comes from Pandoraea sp. XJJ-1, assembly GCF_026802345.1. Lineage (NCBI taxonomy): Bacteria > Pseudomonadati > Pseudomonadota > Betaproteobacteria > Burkholderiales > Burkholderiaceae > Pandoraea > Pandoraea sp. XJJ-1. The sequence goes on along the minus strand of NZ_CP113827.1, from coordinate 1,519,326 downwards.
TTGCACGGTGCCGACGGCGCGCCCGCGATACTCGGTGCGCACGATCTCCCCCATGAGCACCGACCCCACCGCCCACTCGCCGCCGAAGCCCAGCCCCTGCAACGCGCGCAGCACGAAGATCTGCTCGAAGTTCTGCGCGAAGCCGATCAGGACCGTGCAGACGGAGAACCACAGAATCGTCGCTTGCAGGATACGCACGCGCCCGAAACGGTCGGCGAGCACGCCCGCCAGCCATCCGCCGATGGCCGAGAACAACAGGGTCACGGTGGCCAGCATACCGGCCTGCGCCTTGTCGATCTGGAAGACGGTGATCAACGTCGTGATGACGAAGGTGAACACCATGAAGTCGAGCGCGTCGAGCGCCCAGCCGCCGAACGCCGCAACAAACGTGCGCCGCTCCGTCTTGTTCATCTGCCGATACCAGTCCATCTTGTCTCCTCGTGACGTTTTGAAGTGCTTTGAAGTGGGGGTCGTACGCGGGCGCGCGTTGCGCCCGACAATGCCGGCGAGGTCAATTCGTCACGCCGCCGGAAATCCGTAAAGACGTGCCGGGTTGTCTACGAGAATGCGGCGGCGTGTGTCGGCGTCGGGCGCCCACAGCGGCAGCAGATTGCGCAACGCCCCAGTGTTCGGCATACGCGTGAGCGACACATGCGGCCAGTCGCTGCCCCAGACCATGCGATCGGGAGCGTCTTCGATCAACGCTTGCGCAAACGGCGTGACGTCGTCGAACGTCGGGAAACGTTCGCTGATGCGATAGGCGCCCGAGAGCTTCACCCAATACCCGTGATCGCGCACCAGCGAGCGCAGTGCGGAGAAGCCCGGGGCGTCGAGCCCCTGCGCCACCGGCGTGTGTCCCATGTGATCGACGATACCCGGCACCGGCAGCTTCGTCATGCGCGGCATGAGGTCGGGCAACGTGCTCACATCCATCAGGAACTGCATGTGCCAGCCAAGATCCTTGATGCGATGCGCGAGCGTTTCCATCGCCTTGAAGCCGATGCCGCCCCCGAACAGCACGTTGATGCGTAACCCGCGAACGCCCGCCGCGTGCATCGCCTCGAGTTCGGCGTCGGTCACGTCCGGCGAGACCACCGCGATACCGCGCAGACGGTCGGGATGGCGGCGCAGCGTCTCGAGCAGGTAGCGGTTATCCGTGCCGTACACGCTGATTTGCACTAGCACGCCGTAGGTCATGCCGGTGGCATCGAGCATCGCGAGGTACTTGTCTTCTGGCGCGGGCGGCGGCGTATAGCTGCGCTCGGGCACCATCGGGTACGAATCGCTCGCCGCGACCACGTGCGCGTGCGTGTCGACGGCGCCGAACGGCACCACGAACGACGGTGGATCAATCTCGGGCAGCGGGCCGAGGCACAGCGGCGCGCCGGCGGCGGGGGTGACAATCATATCGACTCCTCAAGGGATGCGAGGGCGACGCTCGGAACGTCGGGCGCACGCCGGGGGAAAACAGATCGAGCGCCAGGGACGCCGGCACTCATCGACAAAGCACGCGCTTACAGCAGCTTGCCCGGATTCATGATGCCGGCCGGATCGAACACGGCCTTGATCTCGCGCATCAAGCGCAACTCCAGCGGCGACTTGTACTTCGCGAAGGACGCGCGCTTGAGCTGCCCGATGCCATGCTCGGCGCTGATACTGCCGCCGTAACGCGCCACTTCGTCGAGCACTTCGGCGGTGATCGCCTCGCCGTGCTTCGCCATGAAGTCGGCCGCCTCGCCCGCGGGACGCGACAGGTTGTAATGCAGATTGCCGTCGCCGAAATGCCCGAAGATGAAGGGACGCACCTGCGGGCACACGCGCCGCACGCGCGCTTCGGCGCTCGTCATGAAATCCGGAATCGCTTCGATGGGCAGCGAAACGTCATGCTTTAGGTGCGGTCCGTCCGCGCGCTGGGCCTCGGAGATCTCCTCACGCAACTTCCACATTGCCTCCACCTGCCCCAGCGTGGACGACACCACGGCGTCGGCACACAGATCGCGCTCGATGGCCGTCTCGATCACGCGCTCCAGCAACGCGGCCAGCGCCTGTTCGTCCGCCGTATCGGCCAGCTCGATCAGCACGTAGCCGGGGTGCCGCTCGCCGAATGGCGCACGCACGTCGGGCACATGCGCCATCACCAGGTCGACACACTCGCCCGTGAAGAACTCGAACGCCTGCATGCGCGGGCCGCACGCCGCAAACAGCAATTCATACAAGGCCAGCGCCTGACGCGGCGACGTGACCGCGGCAATCACCACCTGACGCACGGGGGTCGGCGCATACAGCCGCAACGCCGCGGCAGTGATGACACCGAGCGTGCCTTCCGAGCCAATGAGCAACTGCTTGAGGTCGTAACCGGTGTTGTCCTTGCGCAGGGTGCGCAGACCATGCAGGATCTCGCCGTTCGGCAGCACGGCTTCGACGCCGAGCACCAGTTCGCGCGTCATGCCGTAGCGCACGACGTTCACGCCGCCGGCGTTGGTCGCGAGGTTGCCGCCGAGCTGACACGAGCCCTCGGCCGCGAGACTGAGCGGCAGCAGGCGGTTTGCATCGCGCGCGACGCGTTGCAGGTCTTCGAGAATGCAGCCGGCCTCGGCCACCAGCGTGTTGGCGATGGTGTCCAGACTGCGCACGGTATGCATGCGATCGAGACTGAGCACCACGTTCTGCGCCGACGCGTCGGGCGTGGCGCCACCGCACAGCCCCGTGTTGCCGCCACGCGGCACGACCGGCGTGCCCGTGCTCTGACATAGCGCGAGGATCTTCGCGACGTCTTCCGTCGTGCGCGGACGCACGACCGCCTGGGCGTTGCCGCGATACATGCCGCGCCAGTCGGCGAGCCACGGCGCAACGTCGTCGGGGGAGGTGAAAACGCTGTCGGCGCCGACGGCATCGACAAGGCGCTGAGCGAAAGCAGTGAGGGTCATAAGGTCGCGCGTCGGGGGTTACGGTGCGGAGGATGGCATCTGACGACGGGTCAGGCGCGGGTCGGCGCGATGGCGCCGGTAATGATGTCGCGCTCGGGCAGCGTCAGCCCGAGACGCGCGGACGCGCGCAACAGATGCGAGAGCGACGCCGCGCGCGCCAGCAGCGGATCGCGCGCCTTGATGGCATTGAACACCGCCACGTGCTCCTGATGCACCTGCGCGGCGAGTCCCTCGTGGCGCAGCGTGTTCGAACGCGCCGCTTGCACAACCTGCCGCATCTGCAGGTTCAGGTACTGAAGAAGATCGGCGTAATAACGATTGTGCGTGGCACGTGCAATCGCGGCGTGAAACGCGGTGTCGTACTCCACGCCATTGTCGGCGTGGTACAGATTCGTCTCGAGTTTCTCCAGGATGTCGGCGAGTCGGCGAATGTCATCGTCGGTATGACGCACGGCGGCGAGTGCGGCGGCCGTGCTCTCCAGATCGAGACGCAGCTCGTAGACGCTCGCGAGGTCGGCAGCGTCTTGCCCGGCCGGCACCTGAAAACCGCTCGACGGCGTGCGCGCCTTCACGGTCACGCCCGCCCCCTGCCGGCTGTCGATCAATCCTTGCGCGCGCAGGCGCTCCGTCACTTCGCGGATCACCGCTTGGCTCACGCCGTACGTCTCGGCGAGTTGCTTGCCGGTCGGCAGCTTGGTGCCGATCGGATATGTCCCTTGCCGGATCGCCTCCTGCAACTGCTGCGCGACTTGTTCGGTCAAGGTCTTGGGCTTGGTGGTCATGCGTTCACGTCACGGAATATTTTTCTGGTTTGCATGTTATATGAAAACTTTTGACAGTCATCACCGAGTTAACCCTAGGTGCGCATCTCGTCTCCCGGTCCAGAAAAGACAAAGGCGGTGAGGGAGACTCCCTTCACCGCCTGCGTTGCTGCGCTTGATGCGCGTAGCCCTTAGAAGCCGATGAGCGCTTCCGTGACGTGACCCACATTCGGCGGCGCCGCGAAACAGTCGCTCACCAGCGCCCGCCACTGCTGGAACGCTTCCGAGTTACGGAAGTGGACAGTGTGATCTTCCAGCGTTTCCCATGTCACGACCAGGCTGTAGTGCGTCGGTTGCTCGATGGACTTGAGCAGACGCATGCCGTGGCACCCTTTCGAGCCCTTGAACAACGGCGTCGCCTTGGCGACACCTTGCTCGAACGCGGCTTCGGTGCCGGGCTTCACTTCGATCTGGGCGATTTCAAAGATCATCGGATTTCCTTAGTGATTTGCGCGTGATAGCGCTTATGTCGATCGTGTTCTCGTCGCACGACGGCGCGGTTGGCAGCGCGGCATCGTCGACACCGGACGGGCGGCATGGCCCCGTGAGACCGTCAGATTCTATACCGCGCGTTCACGCGACGCATCGCATGAACGGTCGCACACCCTTTCCGCTTTTTTCGGCCAGCGCGCGTCACGTCGATGCACGGACTTCGCTCATCGACACGCCACACGGCACCATGAACGTGCAGCGCGGCGCCGAAAATTTCATATCACCAGACAAAACATCAATATTAATCAATGGGATACAAATTGCTGGCATTACTCTTGCATATCATCGTTCTTCTTCATGTTTGCACCAAAAGAGCACATTCATGCCCAATTCCAATACACCCGGCGACGTGCTGTTCCTTTTGCTCGGCGCGATCCTGGTACTTGCCATGCACGCTGGCTTCGCGTTTCTCGAACTCGGCACGGTTCGAAAGAAGAATCAGGTCAATGCCCTCGTCAAGATCCTGACCGACTTCGCGGTCTCGGGTCTCGCCTATTTCTTCATCGGCTATCCGCTCGCGTACGGCGTCGATTTCTGGTCGAGTGCCACGGTGCTCTCCGAGCACAACGGCTACGCGCTGGTTCGCTTCTTCTTCCTGCTGACATTCGCGGCGGCGATTCCCGCCATCGTGTCGGGCGGCATTGCGGAGCGCGCCAAGTTTCACCCGCAGTCCGTGGCGACGTTCTTCCTCGTCGGCGTCATCTATCCGTTCTTCGAGGGCATCGCCTGGAACGGCCATCTGGGGGTTCAGGACTGGTTCACGCATGCGCTGGGCGCACCGTTCCACGATTTCGCGGGTTCGGTGGTCGTGCATGCCGTTGGCGGCTGGATCGGGCTGGCTGCGGTGCTGCACCTCGGTGCGCGCCGGGGACGCTACAACGGCCAGGGACAAGTCGCCGCGCATCCGCCGTCGTCGATTCCGTTCCTGGCGCTTGGTGCATGGATCCTGATTGTCGGCTGGTTCGGCTTCAACGTCATGAGCGCGCAGCGCGTAGGCGGCATCTCGGGGCTGGTTGCCGTGAACTCGCTCATGGCGATGGTGGGCGGCACGCTCGTGGCGATGTGGGTCGGCAAGGACGACCCCGGCTTCATCCATAACGGCCCGCTCGCGGGACTCGTTGCAGTGTGCGCGGGCTCGGACGTCATGCATCCGCTGGGGGCACTTGTTGTCGGTGCGGTCGCCGGCGGCCTGTTCGTGTGGCTGTTCACGGTGACACAGAATCGTCTGCGCATCGACGACGTGCTTGGCGTGTGGCCGTTGCACGGCGTGTGCGGCGTGTGGGGCGGCGTGGCCGCGGGCATCTTTGGACAGACGGCGCTCGGGGGCGTGGGCGGCGTGAGCTTCCTCGCGCAGGTCGCCGGAACCGTGATGGGCGTGGTGATCGCCTTCGCCGGCGGCTATGTCGTGTACGGCGTGATCAAACGCTTTGTAGGCTTGAGGCTCGACGATGAACAGGAATACTACGGCGCCGACCTCTCCATCCATAAGATCACAGCGACGCCGGAGCGCGAGACGAATTGGTGAGTGAATGCTGGAACGCGACGATTAGCGTCGTACGGCGCTCGACAAGGGAAAGATTGCATCACTCCGGGAACATTCGGGTTTGAATCGTCCGCCGCTTCGACGACGAGCGCCGAACCCGCACGACATCTGCGCTGTTTTGCCAGCGCGCCAAACAACGACGCGGCGCGCTGGCTCAGGCGATGTCATCGATAGGGTAGCCGAGCCAAAGGCGCAAGATGCAAAAAAAAATCCCTCCGAAGAGGGACCAAATCACCCGGGGTTTTGGCGTTCCCGTGGTTAATGAACCGTATCTGTCTATCAATAACGCATCCAAATCGTCTGCCGGCGTAGATGAAGCAAGCACAAGTTCGAGTGTGCGATTACGCGTTGAACTCGCCTCTACCCGACCCGACTGGTTTTCTTGATTACTGTTGCCCCGAGTATAGGAACGCGCCATCTCATCGTAAAATCATATTTTTAGTGATTCGATATCTGAATTTCAGATGACTGAAAATATCACGATGAAGCAGCTTCGATACTTTGTCGCCACAGTCGAATGCGGCCAGGTATCAAAAGCGGCGTCGCGCGAGCACGTATCTCAATCCGCCGTGACCGCTGCCATCCTTGCACTCGAGGATACGCTTGGGACAAAGCTCTTCGAGCGACATCCGCACGGTGTCAACGTCACCCTCGATGGCAACGATTTCTACAATCACGCCCGTCACGTTCTGGATTCGTTGGAAGATGCCGTGCACAAATCGCGAGCCCGCTCACGCGAGGTATCAGGCGTAATTCGCATCGCCGCGTCATATGCCGTCATGGGGTACTGTCTTCCGGAGGTCCTGGCTCGATTTCGTGCCAGCTACCCAGACGTGAGCTTTGAATTGCACGACCTGGATCGCGACGTTCTTGAGAAAGCCGTGCTCGGCGGTGATGTCGACGTCGGCGTGGCATTGCTTTCCAACGTGTCGGATCTTGGGCGTTTCGCTCACCGAAGTCTCATACGCTCGCCGCGAAAGCTCTGGGTCGCGCCGACGCATCCGCTCGCCGCGCTGGAGCGGCCAACGCTGCGCGACGTCGCAGACCATCCTTACGTCATGATTACCCTGGACGAAGGAGAATCCTCGTCGATGCGCTATTGGCGCAACGAGAAGCTGCAACCCAACGTGATACTGCGCACCGGTTCAATGGAAGCCGTTCGTGCGTTCGTATCTCATGGTTTCGGCGTAACGATATTGTCCGATATGGTTTTCAGACCTTGGTCGCTAGAGGGAAAACGTATCGAAACGCGAGAGTTGAAGAACGCCATTCCGCAGTTGGAAGTGGGCGTGCTGTGGTGCAAGTCGCGCGAGTGCTCCGCGGCGAGTCGAGCATTCATTGATTTTCTGGCCAATACCCGCCAATCTTGAAACGATATCGATAGACTTGGAGACTGACCGTGTGGCAACCCGATTCAACGACACTTCGCCTGTTCATCTCCATATGTGAATCGGGGAGCATCTCGCGTGCGAGTGCCCGCGAGGGAATGGCGGCGGCGGCGGTCAGCAAGCGAATCGCCGATATGGAGCATGCGCTGGGCACACCGTTGCTGACGCGTCGCTCACGCGGCGTCACGCTCACCCCCGCAGGCGAAATCCTCCTGCGCCACGCAAAGCTATTGACCTCTGGCGTCGAGAATCTCCACGCTGACTTGAGCGAGTTCGCCAGCGGTGTTCGCGGCATCGTACGCGTTGCGGCCAACGTCTCGTCAATCATTGAGTTTCTTCCAGAACAGATCGCCTCATTCTTGCGACAGAACAGCCGAATTAACGTCGTTCTCGAGGAGCGCGTCAGCACCGAAGTGGTAAGAAACGTCGTTGATGGCATCGCCGATATCGGCATTTGTCGCGATTTCGTAGGCGTTGGAGAAGTCGAAATCGTCCCATACCGTTCGGACAACTTCGCGGTGGTGGTTCATCAAAGTCACCCGCTGGCCAATCGAAATTCGCTCGCCTTCTCCGATACGCTGGAGTACGAGCAGATCGGTCTTTCGGTAAGCGCCGCGGTGAGTTCGCTGACAAAACGCATCGCGGCAGAGAGCAATCGCCAGATTCGCTATCGCGCGAACGTGTCGACGTTTGATGCTGCGTTCAGGCTGATTCAACTGAATCTCGGACTCGCCGTGCTCCCCGCCGAAGCGATCCCGCGATATCGCGACCTGTATGAACTGAAAGAAATTCCCTTGACGGATGATTGGGCACGGCGTCAATTCATCATCTGCCACCAAGCGACAGACCAGATGTCAGTCTCCGCTCGTAAGTTCCTCGACCACCTCCTCGCCTCGCCGCAGGCCTGACCTTCAGTCAATACCCTGATAGGGATTTCCCCACACAGCGTTCAGCAAGACTGGACGCGGGCAACAAGCCATCGCACACGGCGATGGCCGCCATCGTCGGCAACTGATTGTTCTCGCGCGTCCAGCCCGGCAAGCTTGGGGTTCGACCGGTACAAGGAATCAGGAAGCCATGCGGGAGACCCAACACGCTATTGTTCAGGAAGTCGGATTCAGAGATGGTCTACAGAGCATCTGTCGCGTCATGAGCACAGAGGCCAAGAAAAAGTGGATCGCCGCGACATATGACGCCGGTGTGCGACACATGGAAGTTACGTCCTTCGTGCCGCCCAAACTACTTCCTCAACTGGCAGACGCCGCTGAAATCGTCGATTTCGCCATTCGACATCCAGACCTCACTGTCACAGCTCTTGCGCCTAACCTTCGAGGCGCAGAAAACGCACTGAAAGCGGGAGTTCATCGCATCGTCGCTCCGATTTCGGTCAGCGAGAAGCATAGCCTGGCGAATGTCCGCAAAACACCGGACGATATGATCGACGAGTTTCGGAGGATGCGCGAACTTCGCGACAGCGATCCGTCCTGGTCCGGCACGCGAGTCGTCGCGGGTCTGTCCACTGTCTTCGGGTGCACGTATCAAGGCTATATCCCCGAGAGAGACGTGCGCGACATTGTCGACAAAGTCATCCAGGCCGGCGCCGACGCAATTGCACTCGGCGACACCACAGGCCACGCCACGCCGACTCACGTTCGCCGATTGTTGGAGACGCTCCTCCCGCGCGCGGAGGACAAGGTGCGCAGCCTTCACCTTCATGACACCCGAGGGTTAGCACTGGCCAACGCCGTTGTCGCGCTAGACCACGGCATCCGAGAATTCGACGCCTCACTCGCCGGACTGGGTGGCTGTCCACACGCGCCCGGCGCCACTGGCAACGTCGCGACCGAAGACCTCGTGTACATGCTCCATAGCATGGGCTTTGAGACCGGCATCGACATCGAAGCGATGCTCCGGGCGCGCGACGTTCTCGCTGAACACCTTCCTGGAGAACCCCTGTACGGCTATATTTCCCGCTCTGGTGTGCTTCGTGACTCCTTACCCGTATTCAATAGTTCACGAGGGCTCCAACAATGAACACCAGTACACAAGACGCGAACCAGCAACGTCAAACGCTCCCGCTTGACGGCATCCGCGTCGTCGAAATGTCGCACATGGTCATGGGCCCAACCTGCGGCATGATTCTCGGCGACCTCGGGGCCGAAGTCATCAAGATCGAGCCGCCAAAAGGTGACGCCACTCGCCGGCTTCTCGGTGCCGGTGCCGGCTTCTTTCGCACGTTCAACCGAAACAAGAAGAGTGTCGCAATCGACCTCAACGTTGAGGAGGGCCGCAGTGCCCTAATGCGCCTGCTTGACACTGCGGACGTCTTCGTCGAGAACTTCCGACCGGGACGTATGAAAGCGCTCGGCATCGACTACGAGTCGCTTCGCGCGCGCAATCCGCGAATCGTTTATGTGTCTCACAAGGGATTTCTCGACGGTCCTTATGCCAAGCGGCTGGCACTGGACGAAGTGGTACAGATGATGGCTGGGCTGGCTTACATGACCGGCCCTGTCGGCCGTCCGCTACGGGCTGGCAGCTCCGTCAACGACATCATGGGCGGAATGTTTGGCGCCATTGGTGCCCTTGCAGCGCTCATTGAGCGCAAACAGTCGGGATGCGGAAAGCAGGTGCAATCGGCGCTTTTCGAGAACTGTGTACTGCTCGCAGCCCAACATATGCAGCAGTTCGCAGTAACCGGGAAAGCCGCCGCCCCAATGCCAGAGCGCATCAACGCATGGGCAGTCTATGACGTATTCGAGCTTGCGGATTCGTATCAAATGTTCATCGCAGCAACCGGCGATGTTCAATGGGAGTCGCTATGTGGGATCTTGAAGCTGCCCGATCTGATTTCGGACATGCGTCTCCAATCGAATAACGACCGCGTTCTCGCGCGAGACTGGATGATTCCCATTTTGGCCTCGGCACTGAGGCAGCGAAACGCCGAAGAACTCGCGACAGCGCTTGAAATCGGCAGCGTGCCCTTCGCGGCAATCACGCGCCCGGAGCAACTTTTCGACGACCCTCATCTGAAAGCAAGCGGCGGACTCGTCAAGCTCCGTCTGGAGGACGGCTCCGAAACCGACATGCCGCTCCTGCCCATTTCCATTGATGGCGCGAGATTGCAGCCTCGCCGCCATATTCCGTTGGTTGGGGAAGACACCTTGTCCGTTCTCAGTACGCTGGGATATGACGCCGAACAAATTCGACAACTTGAAAGCGCAGGGGTTTTCACGTTGAGCGCCAAGTCAATCGGACGCGATTAGACGACCGGAAATCCCGCGAAACGATGCGCGGAGACACCCTGCGCACCACATGAGAGCGCCATATGAACATACTGAAATTGGACGACCTTTGTCCCGACATCGACGAATCAGCGTATGTCGCGATTGGGGCCACGGTCATCGGAGACGTACAGGTCGGCTGCGGATCGACGATTTGGAGCAATGCGGTTTTGCGCGGCGATAACGAATCGATTTGCGTTGGCAAGAACGTCAACGTCCAGGAGGGGGCCGTTCTGCACACTGACCCCGGCCATCCCATCGTGATTGACGACGGGGTAAGCATTGGGCACCAGGCGATGCTCCATGGTTGCAGAGTCGGAGCCGGCAGCCTGATTGGCATTCAGGCTGTCGTTCTTAATGGTGCCGTTATTGGCGAAAACTGCCTTGTTGCCGCGGGTGCGCTTATCACCGAAGGAAAATCCTTTCCCAACAATGCACTCATCGTCGGCGTGCCCGCAAAAGTTGCCAGGATGTTGAGCGACACCGAAATATCGAATATGAAGGCCAACGCCTCGGACTATGCCACGAAGGGAGCGCGATATAAGCACTCGCTCACACCTGCCGATTAAGTTGCCGCACGCGGGCGCCTTTTGGGCGCTCCGAAGCGCGTGCCATGCCCGACACCGTATTAAAAATAGAGCCTGAATCACTCAGGCCAGGAGACACGAATGAAATCACCAAGCACATTGGAACTTCCAGCCGAAGGCGCTGGCGTCGTTAGTAATCCTGGAACCCGCGCGACATCGATAACAGCATCCAACCGTCTTGGCGTCGGAGAAATTTCCGCGCGCCTGGATCGCTTACCTGCAACCAGAACCATCTGGAAGATGGTGCTGATGCTAAGCCTTGGGTATTTCTTCGAGATTTACGACTTGATGTACACGGGGTACATCGCCCCGGGTCTGGTCAAGGAAGGAATCCTCACTGCGACTACGCATGGGTTGTTCGGAACCACGGGAGTTGCCAGCTTTATCGCGGCGCTGTTCTGTGGCCTCTTTGTCGGCACGATCGCCTGCGGCTTTCTCGCTGACAAATTCGGGCGACGTGCAATATTTACTTACGCACTGCTTGGCTATGTTGCTTCGAACGCTGTCATGGCATTCCAAACGACCGCCCTCGGCCTGAATACCTGGCGGTTTCTCGCCGGTATAGGACTGGGCGTCGAGTTGGTGACGATCGGCGCGTACATGTCCGAAATCGTGCCAAAGCACATCCGTGGTCGCGCATTTGCCGTCGGTCAAGCCATCGGATTTAGTGCGGTTCCCATTGTGGCCTTCATTTCCTTCCTACTGGTTCCCCGCACATTTCTCGGCCTTGAAGGCTGGCGCTGGGTCGTGTTGCTCGGCGCGCACGGCGGCATCTTTATCTGGTGGGTGCGCCTCCATCTGCCCGAGAGCCCACGATGGTTGGCCCAAAAAGGAAGACTTGATGAGGCGGACACCATCCTTAGCCAAATCGAGCAGAAGGTCTCCCACGAGTATCGCGCCCCGTTACCGGTCCCCGAGACGTCCGATACCATCGCGCCCAAAGCGAGCTTCTCGGATATGTGGCGACCGCCCTATCGTCGACGCACATTGATGATGATGGTGTTTCACATCTTCCAGACTGTGGGCTATTACGGATTTGCGAGCTGGGTGCCAACGCTTCTGATGAAGCAAGGTGTCACCGTTACCCACAGTTTGCTGTACTCGAGCCTGATCGCCATCGCAGCCCCGATTGGTCCGCTACTGGGGCTCTTGATTGCCGACAGATTCGAACGGAAGACCGTCATCGTCGCGCTCAGCGCGGTCAATATCGTGTGCGGAATTGCCTTTAGTCAGCTACGCGACAGTACGTTTCTGATCATAATGGGTATCTGCCTGACGCTCGCCGGCAACATGATTTCGTACACGTACCATGCCTATCAGACTGAACTATTTCCGACCAACATACGCGTGCGAGCCGTCGGCTTTGTGTACTCGTGGAGCCGACTTTCCGCCATTTTCAGCGCATTTTTTATCGCGCAGATTCTGAATCAATTTGGCGTTTCCGGGGTCTTCACTTTCATTGCAGGCGCGATGGTCGTCGTGATGATTGCCATCGGCGTATTCGGACCTCGCACGAAGAATGTCGGACTGGATGATCTCTCCAGATAGCCTGACTGGCTTGCCGGAAGCTGACGTCGGGGCGGACGACATTACCGACGAGTGAAGTCGCGGCGCCCGGGGCTCCCGCCAGGCGCATGGACCCATCCATACGCTGGGCGTGAGCCGCCACACATGTACCTGTGAAGCCGGCCCATCCGAGCACATTCCCTTCCGCCAGGAGCGCCGACAAATGTGAACTTGGCGGCTTATGCAGCGCTTCGCTTACGACCAACACCGATCTGCATCAGGTCCTCGCCGATGATCAGTTGCCCAGAGAAGTTTCGTTGCGCACGGGCCAGATTGGCACGCGGCGCATGGCCCGGGGCGATATGGGACAGGACGAGCGTTTTCGCACCCGCAGCCTCGGCCACCTTCCCGACGTCATCAATCGACGTATGGGAACTCAAGAGGTGAGCCTTGAACGCCGCCTCCTTTTCGCCAACCGGGGGCGGGAATAGCGCATCCACCCAGGACGTATCAATGACTTCGTGGACCAGCACGTCGGCATGCTTCGCCAAGCGAACCAGATTTTCGCAGGGCGACGTGTCCCCGGAAAACACGATGGATCCGTCATCCGTGTCGAAACGAAATGCGAATGCCGGCCATATCGGGAAGTGATTCACTAGCGTCGCCGTCACCCGAACGCGGTCATCCTCGAATATCTTGAACGGCTCCATTTTCGGAACGGGCGTCTCGTTCGGAGTCTTGAATCCGGAAACCTGTGGGATGACGATGTCGTGGACCTCGACGAGCTTGCGCAAATCGGGACGATGCGCGTCGCGCAGACGGTCGTTGATATCGACGGCGAATGCCTGATACAAGTAATTCGTCATATCGACGGTGCCCGGCGTCGGATTCTCGGGATTCTCAATGCGAGGTTCTTCGACAGTCGTCTGGCCCGGCAGCTTGAAGATCGGCTCCATCTGCCCACGACGCCCGGGACCGTACACCTGAACCGGCTGCTTGATACCCGTCAGGCCGTCATACCAACCGTACAGGAACAGGTTGAAGTAATCGATCGTATGGTCCGAGTGGAGGTGCGTAAGGAAGATGCCGCGCAGGTTTTCCATACCCGTCATGCCGGATACCCGATTGATGGGACCGAGTTCCGCTTGCTTGTAGCGCTTTCCGACACCGTCACCGCAATCCACGATGTAGACAGCGTCGCCAACCACTACCGCCGACGATATGCCCTCACGGTCACAATTGGGCCACCATACGGGGCCACCGGCCGTGCCAAGCAGCACTAGGCGTGTGTCATGATCCTGCGCTTTCCTGCGAGACGCGGCGACAGCTTGCGTACGCTGCTCAACCTCCGCAGCCGTTGCGGGCATACCGAGTAAAAGAGGAATGCCGGCGCCGGCCATTTTCCAACCGGCACCGAGAAATCCTCTGCGCGACATCCCAAGCTCAAGCGCCTGCCCAATGCAATCACACATGAGAAGTCTCCGAAGTATTGATGCTTTCCAGGGGGGGAAACGGCTCGGTCCGTGGGGGAAGACCCGCGCCACCTGGGGGATTTGAATTCTGTTAAGTCGTCGTGTGGCGCGGGTGGGTAACTCAACCCGCTACGGCCGCTCGAGTCCGCTCGGCACCAACGCTCGCCGCGCCAGGAAACAAGTCACCTTTCGCGGGATGGATGTCACGATTGTTCCGGTAGATTTCACCATCCTTCATCACCAGCGCGATCTTGTTCGGGTCTTGAAGGAGCGTCAGGTCCGCGAGCGGGTCGCCCTCCACCATGACGATGTCGGCGAGAAACCCTTCACGAATCTGGCCGAGGTCATCGGATCGCAGCATCATGTCGGCCCCAAGCTTTGTGGCCGACAACAAGGCCTCCTTCGGCGTCATGCCGATATATTTCACGAAGTACTCGAGATCACGCGCATTGGTTCCATGCGGCATCCACGCGAAACCATAGTCACCGCCAGGAAGAATTCGAATACCGCGCTTGTGCATCTTGCTGAGTGACGCCGACGCCACTTCAAGCTCGCGGGCATAACCCATTTTCGTAGCGACTTCCTCGGTAATCCCCCACGGCGCGGCATGATGAATCGTACTGACGAGCCAGCCAATCCCCGGCGCAACAAAGTGCTTGTCCTTGTTGGCTTCGAGCATGTCCAACGCCTCTTCGTCGGAGAAGCTCGCGTGAAACACGAGTTCAATCCCATGGCGAACGCATTGCTTGACCGATTCCGCGGAGCGCGCGTGCGCCGCCATGCGTTTGCCGGCGCGCTTGGCCTCCGCTGCAAGCATGGCAATCTCCTCTTCAGAGAACGGCGACGCCTCGGCGGAAATGCCGGCAATGTATTCGCCAGAGAGATTGATCTTCAGGTGATCGACACCGTATTTGATGAACATGCGCGCAGCGCGACGCATATCTTCCGGACCGCTGACCACCTCGCCGAAATTTAGCTCGCGAAACGGCAAATGCGGAAGCGTGTTGTCGCCCAGGCCTCCGAGCGTTGTAATTTCCTGACTGCCCGCTAGATAGCGCGGGCCAGGGAACTCCCCCGCGTTGATGGCATTTCGCAGGACCACATCGAGTCGCGGCTTTGCCGCCGCGGCGCCGAGTGCCGACGTGAAGCCCATCTCAAGGTAACGTTTGGCAACTCGCACACACCAAAGGATATGTTCCTCAGGCGGCATGAACTGAATCGCGGCCAGAGACGGTTGATCATTCCAGGAGAAATGAGTGTGAGCCTCCGTCATGCCCGGCATCAGAAAGGCGCCACGCCCGTCGATCGTCTCGGTATTTGCATCCCCCCCCTCGACCTCGCCTTTGATGACGCGTTTGATGGTGTTGCCTTCGACAAGAACGCCGCCGTGGTAGGGGTCGGCGCCTGTTCCGTCGAAAATGGACACATTGGTAATCGCAATCTTGCGCATTTTGTCTCCTCCAATCCGGAATGGCTCAGGACATCGCTTTGTAGAACGCCTGTAGCGCCGCCACGCATTCGAACGGCTTTTCGAATGTGGTCCAGTGACCGCAACCCGCAAGCACGGTGACCGTGCTGCCGGGAATGCGAGCGCCGATCGCCTGCACTGCCGCGGGGGGGCCTACGCCGTCCTCTTCACCCGTGATCAATAGGGTCGGCACGTCGATGTGCTCCACCGAGGCGGGCTGCGCGCCCGCCAGTGCTTCGCAGCTTTGCGCATAGCCCTCAGGCGTTTGGCGCATTACGCTTTCTCGCACCAACGCGATGGCGACCGGACGCTCCGCCTTGGTTTGCGCACTGGTGGCGCCTTTCACAATGGCGTCCGCGATTTCCTGAAGTCCAGCAATACCCTTCTCGCGCACAAGGTCGGCACGCGTTTGAATGCCCGGACGCCCTTGGTCTGGCGGGCACAACAGCGGCCCGAAGAGCGCGAGGCTCTTCACGAGGTCGGGATATTTGACGGCCAGGTGCTGGGCCACGATGGTGCCCATCGAGTGAGCCACGATATGCGCAGCACGCACGTCCAGTGCGATGAGCGCGCTCGCCACACTCTCCACGTAAGCGTCGATCGAGAGCGTCTCGCGCAGCAACGGCGAGCGCGCGCTGCCCGGCAAGTCGAAGCGAATCACACGTTTGCCCTCAAATGCCGGCAACACAGGTGTCCAGTTATTGGACGTACCCCCTAACCCGTGAATGCAAACGACCGGCTGTCCGTCGCCGTCGGATTCAAAGATAAGACCGTTGACATGATGTGTCGACATCAGGCCACCTCGTTTTGCAGTACACCAACGTTCTGAATCTCGATGCGGACGACATCACCGCTTTGCAGAAATCTCGGCGGATTGAAGCCAATACCGACACCGGCAGGCGTTCCCGTGGCAATGATGTCTCCCGGTTGCAGCTCGATGCCTGCCGAAAGCGATTCGATAAGCGTCGGAATATCGAAGATGAGTTGCCGCGTATTGGCGTTCTGACGCAGTTCGCCATTGACCCAGCACTGCACATCGACATTCTGGCCGTCGACTTCGTCTGCCGTCACGAGATACGGCCCCATGGGACAAAAGCCGTCGAGCGACTTGCCGAGGAACCACTGACGATGCAGCTTCTGGAGATCGCGGGCGGTGAAGTCATTGATCACCGTGTAGCCGAAGACGTAATCCATGGCGTTCGCCTTCTTGATACCGCGCCCCGCCTTACCAATGACAACACCCAATTCGGCCTCGTAATCGAGTTGGCTCGTCACGTCCGCGTGACGAGGAATTTTTGCATTCGGGCCAATGATGGTGGACGCCGGTTTGGTGAAGTACACCGGCGCCTCAGGGGCGTGCTCACCGTTCTTTGCGCTGCTGTCAAAACCCGAGTTCTGAAATTCCGCCGCATGTTCATGGTAGTTCTTGCCGACGCAAAATAGATTCCGGCGAGGTGCCTCAATCGGTGCAAGAATCTTCGCCTCGCTCAAGGGGCGCCCCGCACCCAATGGGCGTAGGTCGCTCCCGAATCGGGCAAATTGTTGTACCAATTGGACCATATCACCATCAAACTCTGGAATTAGTGTCCGCACAGTCCAAAAGACGGATTTATCCGTATCTACGATGGAAATGGATTTTTTACCGTCGATTTCGAGATTTGCAAGTTTCATGTCATGGCTCTCCAAATAGGCCAATTGGTTTTCACGAGTGAAAATGTAGAACCATATTGGACAAGACGCAAGTCGGGGTTAACCAAAATATTGACCAATTGGTACCGCATGCGTATGATTTCCTCCATGCACCTGGGAGCGTTGTCATGAATGAAACCGAGACGAGAGGTCCGACGCGAGCCGCTGGCGCGAAAGCGCTCGCCCTTTATCTGGTTGAGGAAATTGCTTCCGGCCGTATGAAAGATGGCGTGAAGTTGCCAGCGGAGCGACAGTTGAGCGAGCAATTCGGGGCGTCGCGGGGCGCCGTGAGGCGTGTGCTGCAGGATTTGAAAAATCAGGGGCTGATCACGCAGGCCGTGGGCAGCGGGACTTTCGTCTTACCTGGGGCAGCAAAGTACCTTCCTCCCCGGGAACCCGCGATCGATGAAATCTCGGTGACGCAGACCAGCCCTGCAGAACTGATGGAAGCGCGACTGCTGATTGAGCCGCTAATGCCGAAGCTGATAGCGCGCAACGCGACGTCAGCCGACTTCGCAAGAATGGCCGAGTGCGTCGAGCGCTCTGAAGCCGCCGAAAGCGTCGAAGAATTTGAGCATTGGGACGGCGAGCTTCATCGCACCTTTGCGTTGGCGACGCACAATTCGTTTTTTCTGCAAATCCTGGACCTGACCAACCGAGTGCGCGAGCAAGGAGAATGGGGGCGCTTGAAGCGTCATTCGCTGACACCGGAACGTCGACACGAATACGAAACGCAACATCGCGCGATCGTGGAGGCACTGCGGGACCGGGACGCCGATCAAGCCGGCGAACTGCTGACAGGACATCTACGTCAAATTCAACACAACCTTTTCGGCGTGTGATGGTTGCCCCGGCACATCGACGTCGCAGAATCGTCTGGTGCGTTCCTGCCTCGACGCGTCTGCGCTAGGTCCCAAGACCGCGAAAGCAAAAGCGCCAATCAATGGTTCGATCGTTTATGCGGGCGCCAACTTCTCCAACAACATCGCCACAAACGTCTGCGTGACGGGAGGCAACGTTCTCCCGCGCTTCTTGATCAGGGCAATAGGTCGCAGGAACGCGTCGTGATCGATCGGGCGAACCCGCAATTCCGGTTCCGCCCGGACTTCCCGAGCCGACGCCGGCAGGATGGTCACGCCGAGTCCCGCGCGGACCATGGCGACGGCCGTCATCATGTACGTCGGCTCGCAGGCAATTTCCGGTGTGCAACCGCCGCTCGCGAACGCGCCATCCACCACCGCCCGCACACTCGTGCCCTGCGCCGTCAGCACCAGCGGCACGCTGGCGAGATCCGTCAGCGATACGCGCTTGCGCCGCGCCAGCGCATGTCCCGCCGGCAGCACTGCCACCAGATGGTCGGCGCCCGCGTACAACACGTCAATCTCCGCGTCGTTCAACTCACCGCCCGTCAGGCCGATATCGACCTCGTCGTTATGTACCAGCGTCTCGACCACCCCGGCCACCGCATCTCTCACATGAAAACCGGCGCGCGGTACCGCCGCCTTCACCTGCTGGATCAACTCCGGCAGCACACTCGCCGCAAACGTCGGCAAACAGGCAATGCGTACCGTGCCGCTCGACCCGTCGCCGAGCGCACGCGCATCGATCAGCACATGCTCCATGTCATGCAGCGACTTCTGCAACAACGGCAGTAGCTCACGCCCCGTCGGCGTCAGCGCAACATTTCGGCTGTTGCGATCGAACAGCCGCACGCCGACCGTCTCCTCCAACCGCCGGATCTGCACGGTCAATGCCGGTTGCGACAAATGCAATCGCGCCGCCGCTCGCGTGAAGCTGCCGGTCTGCGCCACCGCGATGAACGCGCGGATGTCTCGTAGATTCAAATCCATTATGTTTTTTGATTACTGCGATCAAATCATTTCAATTGATTTATCAACGCCCCGAACTTACGCTCGTTCGCATCAAAAAACAACATAGGAGACAAGCACATGCTGCCATTACTGGGGCTGGCTACTATCGTCGTGCTGCTCGGCGCGATTCTTTCGAAACGCATGTCGCCGCTCGTCGCGCTCATCATCGTGCCCATCGTGGCGTCGCTGATCGGCGGGTTCGGCTTTCAGACCAGCAAGTTCGTGATCGACGGCCTCAAGAGCCTCGCGCCGGTCGTCGGCATGTTCGTCTTTGCAATTCTTTACTTCGGCACCATCACCGACGCCGGCACGCTCGATCCGATCATCGATCGCATCCTGAAAGCCGTCGGCACCCGACCCACGCGCATCGTCATGGGCACGACGCTGCTGGCCCTGCTGATCCACCTCGACGGTTCCGGCGCCGTGTGCTTCCTCGTGACGATTCCGGCCATGCTCCCGCTTTACGACCGTCTGGGCATGGACCGCCGCGTGCTGGCAGCCGCCGTGTCGATGGCCGCGGGCATCAACTTCCTGCCGTGGACCGGGCCGATGATTCGAGCGTCGGCGTCGCTCCACCTGCCGGTGTCGAGCCTGTTCAATCCGCTGATTCCGGTGCAAGCCATCGGGCTGGTCTTCGTATTTGGCATGGCCTACTGGCTCGGCCGCCGGGAAGAGAAGCGGCTCGGCCTGAGCGCCACGAGCGGGTCGATCCCAAGCCCCAAGCGAGAACTCTCGCCCGAGCAACAGGCGCTGCGCCGTCCGAAGCTCTTCTGGTTCAACATCCTCCTTACGCTGGTCGTGCTCGGCACGATGGTCGTGATGGGCGAGAAGCTGCCGCCCGCGATCATGTTCATGGTGGGCCTGTGCGTCGCATTGATGGTGAATTACCCGGACGTCGACATGCAACGCAAACGCATCGACGCGCACGCACGCGCGGCGTTGATGATGGCCGGCATTTTGCTCGCCGCCGGGGTCTTCACCGGGGTGATGCAAGGCAGCGGCATGCTCAAGGCGATGGCGCAAGCGGCCGTCGGCTTCGTGCCGCCGGGCATGGCGGGCCACATTCCGGTCGCGCTCGGTCTGCTGTCGATGCCGCTGAGCATGCTCTTCGATCCCGATTCGTTTTACTTCGGCGTACTGCCGGTCATTGCCGAGGTCGCCGGACAACTGGGCGTGCCGGCCGTGCACGTCGGGCAAGCCGCCCTGCTGGGCCAGATGACGACAGGATTCCCGGTCAGCCCCCTCACGCCCGCCACCTTCCTGGTCGTCGGCCTGTGCGGCATCGATTTGGCCGACCATCAGAAGTTCACGTTTCCGCTGCTGTTCGGCGCATCCATCGTCATGACGATCGCGTGCGTCGCACTCGGCATCTTCACGCTTTAAGCCTTACTGAACGGACCCGACCCGCATGAACGGCACGCAACCCACCCCGTCTTCGCGACGAATCCGGATCGGCGCAGGCGCCGGATACTCGGGCGACCGCATCGAGCCTGCCGTTGAACTCGCTCAGCGAGGTGCGCTCGACTATCTCGTCTTCGAATGCCTGGCCGAACGCACGATTGGCATTGCGCAACAGGCACGTCGCCGAGCCCCGCAATCCGGCTACGACCCGCTGCTCGAAGCACGCATGACCGCCGTACTGCCGGCAGCGCTGCGCAATGGCGTGCGGATCATCTCGAACATGGGCGCGGCCAACCCGCTCGCGGCGGCACGAAAGACAGCGGAGATCGCTCGCGCACTGGGGCTCGGCGACGTGAAGATCGCCGCCGTCACCGGCGACGACGTGCTCGACGTCGTGCTGCAAGGAGACGCCCACTTCGAAGAAACGGGCGAGCGCGTGGCGTCTTACGGGAATCGTATCGTGTCGGCCAATGCGTATATGGGCGCGGCCGGCATCGTCGATGCCCTGGCGGCAGGCGCGCAAATCGTGTTGACGGGCCGGGTGGCCGACCCTTCGTTGTTCGTCGCGCCGCTGATCCACGAATTCGGATGGCGCATGGACGATTGGGAAACGCTGGGACAGGCCACCGTCGTCGGGCATCTGCTGGAGTGCGCGGGACAGATCACCGGCGGCTACTTCGCCGATCCGGGCTACAAGGACGTGCCCAACCTCGCGACGCTCGGGTTCCCGATTGGCGAAGTCGCGCCCGATGGATCGGTCGTCATCACCAAGGTGCCCGACGCCGGGGGACGCGTGACGCGAGCCACATGCAAGGAGCAGTTGCTTTACGAGATTCATGATCCCCGACGATATCTTCAGCCCGACGTCGTGGCCGACTTTTCGCACGTGCGTGTGGAAGAGGAAGCCCCCGACCGGATCAAGGTAACGGGCGGACGCGGCACCCCCCGCACCGACACGCTCAAAGTTTCCGTCGGCTACGTCGACGGATTCATTGGTGAAGGGCAGATCTCTTACGGGGGCCCGGGCGCCGTGGCACGGGGGAGGCTAGCGCTCGATATCGTTCGCGAACGACTGGCATTGACGGGCGTGCAGACGAGCGAATTGCGCTGCGATCTGATCGGGGTGAATTCGCTGCACGGAGAAACGGCGGGCGCGCGCCACGCCGAGCCCTACGAAGTCCGTGTACGCGTAGCGGGACGCACGGCATCGGCCGACCAGGCACTACGCATCGGCAACGAAGTCGAGACGTTGTACACCAACGGTCCGGCCGGCGGTGGTGGCGTGACCAAGTCCGTACGCGAGGTGCTCGCGGTCCAGTCGGTGCTGTTGCCACGCGAACACGTCAAGCCGTCCTTTACCTTCGTGGAGATGTGAGATGAAGCTGCGTGAACTCGCGCATTCGCGCACGGGCGACAAGGGCAACACACTCAACGTCTCGCTCATCTGCTACGACGCAAGGCATTACGAGCACCTGCGCGCCGAAGTCACGGCCGAGCGGGTGAAGGCGTTTCTGGGGGACGTCGTGCTTGGCGATGTCGTGCGTTACGAACTGCCTTGCCTGGGCGCGTTCAACTTCGTCCTGGGCAAGGCGCTCGGGGGCGGCGTGACGCGCTCGCTCGCGCTGGACGCCCACGGCAAATCGATGAGTTCGGCCTTGCTGGATTTCGAGGTCACGACGCCAGATTGACACGTGGCACCATGCCCCCTCACACCCACGTCGACTCGATATCGACATGCGCCACGCCCGAGCGCGTGCGCGTAACGCCCGGCGGGTCGGTGGGTCGATCATTCGGCGACACCTCGGTCGCTTGCGCCGCCGGCGCACCGCACGACGACACCACGCGTTCCAGTAACGCCGCGCTCCAGTGCTGATACAGCAGCAGCAACCGATACGACGTTCGGACTGGCGTCATGCCCCCACATTGCCACGCCTCCCCCTTCCATCGATATCCCCACGGACTCTCGGCCGGATTCAGGCTTAGATAGCGGTGGCCGTCAACGCACGACGTGTGGCACTGCACGTCGAACGCGACACAAGCGGCGACAATGTCGTTCGCCGTCAACGATTCGCCGCACGCCAGTAGGCGCTCACGTAACCCCTCGCTCGACGCGATGGCCGCCAGCAGCGGGGTGTCGCAATGCGCGGAGAGCTGCGTCACACGATCGACGCGATCGAGGACTGTCGCCCGATCGTCGGCCAATACCGTCGCGAGCCGCTCGCAAAGCGATTCCCATCGGCGCGTCAAGTCCTGCGCATCGCGAGTGAAGACCGCATTGCGTGCCCAGGTGCCGAGCAGACTCGTCACCGCGCGACAGGAATCGAGCATGAGCCCGGCCACGCGCAGCATGCCCCGATAGCTGTCGGTCCTGCTCGATGCGCTCGACCCGCTCGCGAACCACGACGGCATCCAGAGTCCCAGCCGCGCAGGCGGCACGGCCGTATTGGCGAACGTAAAGAGTGTGGCAACGTCGCGCGAGCGCGTGAGCGTGGCAAGCGCGCCGCGCCACGACGACGGCGCATCAGGGGGCGGCGCCGACGATACCACGCATGCTTCCAGCAGCCGGCATCCCGCGTCCATGCGCTTGAGCACTTCGTCGACGGCATGGTGACGAATCAGCGTCGGCGAACCGAGCGACTGCGTCATGACGCCCTTCGCGCCCTCGAACGCCAGCAACGTCCAGTCGGCCCACGGCACCCCAAACGGGGTGTTGGCGATCGAGGCACCGCGACCGGCGACCGGTGCCCCGTCGTTGCCTGTCGCGCCCTCCTCCTGGTAGAAGCACGCGGCAATGATCGCGAGCAACGACAGATTGCCCGCGAGCGACAGGGCATCGCGCGCCGCACGAAAGTGCCACCCCCGGTCGCCGGTCGCGGCCACCGTGTTGATCCAACGCGCAATGTCGCGGCACGTGGGGTCGACATCGATAGCGTTGGCATTGGCATTGGCGTTGGCGTTGGCATTGGCATTGGCGTTGGCGTTGGCGTTGGCATTGACGGCGCGGTTCGCTGCAGCGGTGCCCGTACGCATGGCAGTACCGGAGGCGGTGCCGCAATGCAGGCCCTCGTCGTGAGTGGGCGCCAACATCGCCTCGACCTGCGCGACGTTGCGCGCCAGACGCGCGTCGCGCGCGTGCGCCAGATCGAACTCCTTGCGATAGAAGTGCTGGCACGGCCCGGTCGTCACCCACAATCCCGCCCACGCCTTGGCAAAGGCCTGCGCAAGCGCAGGATCGACGCGACGTGACAGCGCGACCTCATCGCCGCACGCATCGCCCGCCGCGTTGGCCGTCTGCGTCAGACGGGCGCCAATATCGGTTTGCGCGGCGCGGCGCGGCATCGTCGCCTCCGGCGATTCCAAGCGCTCAACGGCCGGCGCCTTGCTCCAGGCCCCTCCCCAACCGCTTGCGCCTGCACACTGCTGGTACCACATCGCTCCCCCCACCTGGTCGCCGCCGGGCACGCCGGCAAACCGTCAACTATAGGGAGATGGCATGACGCATGCCGTGCCCCATGGAGCGAGCACGCGCGCCCATCCCGAATCCAGCCGTTGAACCCTGTCAGTGCCGCGGTGCAACCCTCCCCCAGCGAGTGCCCACTTACGCAGCTTGCACAGGGCAGAGTACAACTCCCCTCTCGCCAAGTGCCAATGCGCCGGGGTAGACTTTCGGACACCTGACGTCAGCGGTCGCTCGCGCATTCCGGCGAGCCCCCCTTCGCTATGATTGCCGCGAAGCCGGTGGGCCGATACCATGCCGGCCAGCTAACGATCCACGACATTTCAACGCACGAACGCGAGCGCGCCCGCCGCGCGCCCCCTGCCCCTATGGTCGATACCCCATCTCAGACGTCTGCCGCGCCCCTCCATGCGCTCCCCCTTGTCCCGCTCGCGCCCCACGAGATCCCCCTGGGCGACGCCCTGCCCTGGGCCATCGTTGATCGCAATGGGGAACCCCTGCTTGCCGCGGGCGATGTCGTCCCCACGCAGGCGGGCCGCGACTGGCTGTTCGCGTCGTTCGCCCCGCACCGGATCGCCAATCTCGGTGGAGACGACCTCGCCCCGTCGGAGGTTACCGCGCCCACGGCGGCGGCCCCCGACAATGCGAGCGCTGCCGCCGCCGGCGCGACGCAACCGCAGTACGCGCTCACCGACCTGAATCTGCGCCCCGGCGACTGGCTGCAGATCCAATTGCCGCCGGGCGCCGGGTCGCAGCGGGTGCGCACGCGTGTGATCGGATACGCGCCGAATCAGATGCTGTTCATCACCGCCCCGACGGGCCGCGTCGCGCCGCCGACCCTGAACGTCGGCGAGCGGCTCGAACTCTGGACATTCTCGGGCGAAGACATTTACCACTTCGTCTGTACGGTGGAGCGTGTGAAGCGGCTGCCGTTTGATTACGCCGTGCTCTCCGCGCCGGCACAGATCCGCCGCAAGGTGCTGCGCCGTTCGCAGCGCGTACCCGCCAGGCTGGTCGTATCGGTCAGCGCGGGTGAGACCCGCCACCTTGCCCTGCTGCAAGACGTCAGCGCCGAAGGTGTCTCGCTGCTGGCCGACGCTCCGCTCGGCGCGCCCGGCGACAGCATGCAGCTCGCGTTCCGCGTGCGTGTCGGCGACATCGACATGCCCATCGAAGCCAGTGGCACGATCCGCAGCGTGCAACAGGGCGACGACGGCAGTCATTTGCACGGCGTCGAATTGCCCGTTCTAGACCCGTCGCATTACGTCGCGCTCAAGTGCTACGTCTACGAGCGCCTGCTGGCGCTCGGGGGGGCCTGATGGCGAAGCCGAAGTCTCCCGAGGCCGAGCGTCCGCGCACGCTCGCCAGCCAGACGCTCTTCCGCGGCCTCGATATCGTGGAAGCCGTCGCCGCCGGCATCGACACCGTGCCGGCCCTCTCGGCACACACCGGCATCACAACGTCGACCACACACCGGATCGCGTCGGCGCTCGTACACGCGGGGTATCTGCGTTTTGAGCCGCGTCGCGGCTACCGGCTGGGCAACAAGCTCATCGAACTGGGGTTTCTTGCCTACCGACAAATCGACTTGCCACGCGTCGCACGCCCCACGCTCGAATCGCTCGCGAGCGAGACGCAGGACACTGTGCACCTGGCCGTCGCCGACGGCTGGGAAGTGATGTACCTCGACAAACTGCCGGGACAACGCGCCGTGGAGATCAGCTCGCGCATTGGCGGACGCAAGCCGATCTGCGTGACCGGCGTGGGCAAAGCGCTGTTGCTCGATCAGGACGAAGCGGCTTGGAAGGCGCAGCTTGCTCACTATCGGTCGCAGGCGCCGTCAACGTCGATCGACACGACGGCGTGGCTCGCCCGCATGCACGACTACGCCCGTCTCGGTTACGCCTTCGATCTGGAAGACGACACGCCGCAAATTCGCTGTGTGGCCGCGCCGGTGTATGACGCAAGCCAGCATATCGTGGCCGCCATCAGTGTCTCGAGTACGACCAAGTACATGAGCCGCGAGCGCATGCAGGAACTCGTGCCGCGCGTGAAGCACGCCGCCGCGCAAATCAGTCACCAGCTCGGCTGGTCCGGTCACGGGGGCTAAGGCTCGTCGATTGATTCGGTTCGACTGAAAAAAGCCGGCCCCTGCGGACAAGGGCCGGTGTCGGTAGGGCGTGGAAGGCTCCGCTCCCCGGGCGCTGCGCCAGGGGAGGCGCATCTCGGCGCTATGCCGCGCGTCGCTTGAGCAGATCGAGCGCCACGTCGACGATCATGTCCTCCTGACCGCCCACCATGCGACGCTGACCCAGCTCGACCAGGATGTCGACGGTCTTGAGGTCGTAGCGCGCGGCAGCGGCTTCCGCGTGACGCAGGAAGCTCGAATACACGCCGGCGTAGCCAAGCGCCAGCGTCTCGCGATCCACGCGCACCGCGCGATCCTGCAACGGGCGAACGATGTCGTCGGCGGCATCCATCAACGTGTACAGATCGCAGCCGTGGTGCCAACCCAAACGCGATGCCGCGGCGATAAACACTTCCAGCGGCGCGTTGCCCGCGCCCGCGCCCATGCCCGCCAGACTCGCGTCGATGCGATCGCAGCCCTCCTCCACCGCAACGATGGAGTTCGCCACGCCAAGGCTCAGGTTGTGGTGCGCGTGCATGCCGGTGAGCGTCTCGGGCTTGAGCACGTCCTTGAAGGCGCGGAAGCGCTCGCGCACGTCGTTCATACCCAGCGCCCCGCCCGAATCCACCACATAGATACACGTCGCGCCGTACGACTCCATCAACTTGGCCTGCTCGGCGAGATGCTGCGGCGTGGTCATGTGGCTCATCATCAGAAAGCCGACCGTGTCCATGCCCAGCTCGCGCGCGTAGGCAATGTGTTGGCGCGAGACGTCGGCCTCGGTGCAGTGCGTTGCGATACGCACCACACGCGCCCCTGCGTCGTAGGCTTCGCGCAGATCGTGCACGGTGCCCACGCCCGGCAACAGCAAGGTGGCGACCTTGGCGTGCGTGACCGTCTCGGCCACGGCGGCAATCCATTCGAGATCAGTATGGGCGCCGAAACCGTAATTGAAGCTTGAACCGGCCAGTCCATCGCCGTGCGCGACTTCGATGGAGTCGACATGCGCGGCGTCGAGCGCGGCGGCAATCGCTTTCACATCGGCAATGCGGTACTGGTGTCGAATAGCGTGGCTGCCGTCGCGCAGCGTCACGTCGGAGATGTAGAGCTTTTTCTGCGTCATGATGAGGTGTGTCTCCTGAGAGCGCGTGCGACCGTCAGGCCGCGAGCGCCAGGCGAGTGGCGGCGATACGGTCGGCACAGGCCAGCGCGGCGCTGGTCATGATGTCGAGGTTGCCTGCATACGCCGGCAGATAGTGCGCGGCCCCTTCCACTTCGAGGAAGACCGAGGTCTTCAGGCCGGTGAGCTTGCCCAAGCCCGGCACGTTGAGCGGACGCGATGCGTCGAACAACTCGAACTGAACCTGTTGCTTGAGACGATAGCCCGGCACGTAGGCATGCACCTTGTCGACCATCGCCTGAATGCTCGCGGCAATGGCGGCCTGATCCCCCGGCTCGGACAGCACGAACACCGTGTCACGCATGATGAGCGGCGGCTCCGCCGGGTTGAGCACGATGATCGCCTTGCCGCGCGAAGCCCCGCCCAGCACTTCAATCGCTTTCGACGTCGTTTCCGTGAACTCGTCGATGTTGGCGCGCGTGCCCGGCCCCGCCGACTTGCTCGAAATCGACGCGACGATCTCCGCGTAATGCACCTTCGCCACCTGCGAGATGGCCGCGACCATGGGGATCGTGGCCTGACCGCCGCACGTCACCATGTTGATGTTTCGCGCGTCCAGATGCGCGTCGAGGTTGATCGACGGAATCACGTACGGGCCAATGGCGGCCGGCGTCAGATCGATCACTTGCACGCCGCGCGCTTGCAGCAGCGCGTTGTGATGCGCATGCGCCTTGGCCGAGGTCGCGTCGAATGCGATGCGAATGTCCTCGAAACCGGGCATTGCCAGCAGGCCGTCGATACCTTCAGCGGTGACCGGCACACCGAGGCGCTGCGCACGCGCCAGGCCATCCGAGGCCGGATCGATACCGACCATCGCGCCCATTTCCAGATGCTCGCTGTTGCGCATCACCTTGATCATCAGGTCGGTGCCGATGTTGCCCGAGCCGATGATCGCCACTTTCTGTTTGCGTCGTTCCGTCACTGTCGTCTCCTGAACGTATCCGTCCACTGATATGAGCCGCATCGTAATTGCGCGACACTCAAAATGTCAATATGTAAATATTGATCTCATATATTGAGATCAACGAAACCCGAGCTTATCCACACTTTTTGTTCACAAGCCCGTTGATAACTTGCGGAAAAGCATCGCAAGTGGCTGATTCGACAGGGAAGAATGGGGGCGCGCGAAAGTTGTGCCATGCGTTGGAAAACGCGGCCTGGCGCGGGTTTCGCGGAAGTTCGTTATCCACAGAATTTGTTTGCAAGCCAGTGGACAACTCGCGGATAGCTTCCTCAAGTCCTTGATCGGACAGAGGAAAAGAGTGGCGCGCATTTGCTGCGCGCCGTCGAGCGTCTTGCGATATCCCAATTTCGCATGGCCCACGCGGGCGCACACGGCGAGATGTTATCCACAGAAAATGTTCACAACCCGGTGAATAACACGTCGATATCCACGATAGGTCATTGACGCGAAACGACTTCTTTGCCGAGCGGCAGGTTCGATCAGCCCGTGCTTCGGGCTTGGGCCATTACGCGAAAAATCGGTCATTCGAACTTTTGCAACGGCGACGAGGTCTAGAAAGATTGGAATGCCGGTCACGAAGCGCGTCAGGGCGACGTCCAAGTTCGCGGCGTGCCGTTTGCCGGCACCCTTCCGACGACCGTGATCGACACGTTTCTTGCAACACGACAAGCTCAACCATGAATACGAACCCCCGACGCACCGGGCGGCTCGCGCCATCGATTCGACTCGCACCGCTTGCCTCGCCCTCAAGAATTTCTCCCTCGTCTGGCCGCCGCACGCTTGTCGCGCTGGGTGCGGCGTTGACGTTTTTGTCACCGCTGGCAGCCCATGCCGACGACGCCCCGAGTAGCATCTCGACGTGGACCGGCGCCATCGTCGATGAAGTGCGCGACGTTGCCACGCAAGGTGCGAGCGATCTCTACGTACCGCTGCATACCCATCACCTGCGCTTCGCCTACACGAGCGAAAAGATCGCCCAGTACAACGAAAACCCGTGGGGACTCGGCTACGGCCGTGTGTTGTCCGACGGCGATAAGGGGTCACGAATGCTGTACGCCATGGCGTTCAAGGACTCGCATAACGACTGGTCGCCGATGGCCGGCTACGGCCGCATCTGGAACGTCGCCAACGCCGGGCCCGTGCGCTTCGGGCTCGGCTATACGGTCTTTCTGATGTCGCGCTCGGACACGCTCCGCGGCGTGCCCTTCCCCGGCGCACTGCCCCTCGCCGAAATCGGCGTGGGGCGCGCCTCGGTCTCGACCACCTATGTGCCCGGCGGCAAGGGCAACGGCAACGTGCTGTTCTTCTTCGGTCGTTATACGTTCGGCAAGCCGGGTTGATCGCCAGGCGTTGACCGACCATTCACGTACACCGTCTCCTCGGCGACGGCAGCCAATTCGGGCGCGGTGCGCACGCACCATGCCCCGAATCCGGCGATGTAACAGTACGCCACCGCCGGCACGAGGAACGACAACCCGATGCCGATGCCATCCGCCAGTGCCCCCTGCAGATAAGGCAACACCGCGCCGCCAACGATCGCCATGCAGATCAGCCCGCCGCCCTCGCTCACGCGCGCGCCGAGCCCGCCCACCGAGAGTGAGAAAATCGTCGGGAACATGATGGCGTTGCCGAGACCGCAGGCCAGCAACGACCACATCGCGAACGACGCCGGCAAGGCGAACGACGCGAGAATCAACACCACGTTATAGAGCGCACACAGGCTCAGCAGCCGCCCGGGCGACACCTTGCGCAACAGCCACGCGCCCACGAATCGGCCCGCCATCGCCCCACCCCAATACAGCGCCAGATACCGGCTTGCCTGCGCATGGTCGACGATGCCCGTGCCCGCTTGTGTCAGATAGGCAATCAGGAAACTGCCGATACTGACTTCCGCGCCAACATAAAGAAACAGCGCCACGATGCCGTAACGCAAGGGACGGTGTGCCAACAGACTGCGCACGTTGCCGAGCACGCTCGGTGGCGACACGCGGCGCGCACGGTGTTCGGGCAGCGTCAGCCGCCAGAGCACCCCGCCGCCGATGGCCAGCACCGCCGCCAGCAGGCCATAGGGGCCGCGCACACTGTCTACGGCGTGGCCGGTTGCGGACTGCGCCTGCGGCGCGAGGATCCAGAGCGCGGCGAGCGGCGGCCCGACGGTGGTGCCCAGCGAATTGAACGCTTGCACCAGCGTGAGGCGGCTCGCCGCCGCCCCGCGCGTGCCCAACGTCTCGACGTAGGCGTTCACCGCGACTTGCAGCAACGTGATACCACTCGCCAACACAAAAAGCGCGGCGAGAAAGCAGGGATAGGACATGAGTGCGGCGGCAGGGAAAAACAGCGCGCAGCCGACGCCGGCCAACCACAACGAACTGGCCAGCGCCCGACGGTAACCGACGCGTGCGGTGTATTGCCCCGCCGGGTATGACACGACGAAATACGCAGCGAAGAAACTCGATTGGATCAGGGCCGCGTCGCGAAAGGTCAGGTCGAACGCGGCCTTGAAGTGAGGCACCAGAATGTCGTTCAGCGACGTAATGAGCCCCATGGCGAAGAAGAGCGTCGCGAGCATGGCAAGCGTGCGATTCGCGGAAGGCATGGGGGCGGTGGGGAATTCGTTGGGCGAGGGAATATCAGGCAGGCCAGGGGCATTCGTGCGATCGACAACCATGCATGTCTCTAGTGGACAACGAGCGGTGTTCTCGTTGAGAGCGGGGGCCGGGCACTAGCAGTCTAGAACGCGTTTTCGATGTCGGGATACGGGCGAAATCTCATAATTGCGCGACACCGGGATGGCATGTGATGCGGCTTCTCGTCTCCGAGTCCCCCACGTTTCGCGACTTTCGACGCTTGTCAGCCGACAACTTTTGATCGACTATCCGCGGCATAACGATGGCCGCCACATTCGGAGAAACATCATGCGGGGTTTGGTTTCCTTGAGCGTCGCGACGGGGTGGCTCGTCGCGGGTATATTCGGCTTCGCCGGCCAGGGGTACGCACAGTCCGGCGGCGCGTCGCGTGCGCCGGCCGCCGCGTGTGACTGTGCTCAGGTCGTTGCCGACTGTTCGGCCTCCGTGTCGGTGATTCCGATACGCGCGGTCAACGGCGCCTTCTCCGCCGACGTCATGCTGCAAACGGACGCCCCGTCGTGCGCCAAGGTCGATTACCGGCTAGACGACACACCGTACGTCACGGTGCTGCCCGACGGCGCCGCAGGCGGCCAGCGCCTCTACGCCACGCGTGCGCTGACGCGCAACAGCGTGTCGCACCTGTCGTGTCATGTGTGCGCGGCGGCATCGGCACCGGTGCCGAACGACGGCCTGTCTCCCGGTATGGCGCGTGTCGACGGCGCCCCCGGCACGTACAGCGCGGCGCCCGCTGGCAGCGCTGGCACAGCTACCGCCGCCTCGACGGCTACTACCGCTACGACTGACACGACTGACACCACGACCTCCGCGACCGTCTACACGCCGCCGATGACGTCGGGCACAGCGGCTCAACCGGGCGCAGCCGCCCCGTTGCTCGTGGTGAATCCGTCCGGGCACTGGCGCGGTCTGTGCACGAATGCGCCGCCGTGGTGGAAGCTTTGGGGCTCGCCGATGACGCGTCTGATGGCGCTCGCGCTCAATGGCGCGCAGGTCACCGGTAGCGTCGACGACGTTGAGCCGAACGTCCACACCACGGTGCAGGGCACACTGTCGGGCGACCGCCTGCAACTCGCCGGCAGCTACGGCGCGAAGCACGACATCACGTTCGGCGCGAATGGCACGACGCTGACCGATGCCTGGTGCAACGGCGACGGCCGCTGCGAAACCTGCGAAATGCAGCGTTTTTAAGGCTTTGCGAGCCATCGACGTCGACGGCGGCGCGTGGCATGCGCACCAAAATCGCGCAAAGAAAGGTGCCGAAGGCTGCACGAAATTCGAGAGGCAAATTCTCCAACGCGAGGACGGATCGCCACGTTGTCGATGAAACGAAGCGAAATGCGGCGCGCTTCCCCGCTCAGCCTTGTGCGGCAGGCACGCAACATAATTCGCGCACCGCTCGCATAACGCGATTTCTTAGGTAGAATCGTCGGCGCAGCAATACGTATCATTCGGGTGGCCGTTCTACGACGGCACTTTCTTATTCTCATCGATTGGATCGATATGGCAACGGCAAAGAAAGCAGCAGCAAAGAAGGCCCCTGTGGCAAAGAAAGCCCCGGCAGCGAAGAAGGCGCCGGTAGCGAAAAAGGCAGCACCGAAGGCCGCCCCGAAGGCAGCCGTGAAGGCCGCTCCGAAGGCAGCCGCCAACGGGAAGGTGTCGCCGATCAAGGACGCACTCAACAAGACCCAGCTCGCAGCCCACCTCGCCGAGCAATCGGCAGTCGCCGTGAAGGAAGTCAAGGCAGTGCTGGCCGCGCTCGAGAACACCATCGTCAGCTCGCTGCACAAGAAGGGTGTCGGCGAATTCACGCTGCACGGCCTGTTCAAGGTCACGTCGCAACAAATCGCCGCCAAGGCGAAGCGTTTCGGCAAGGACCCGTTCACGGGCCAAGAGCGCTGGTTCCCGGCCAAGCCGGCGTCGGTGCGCGTGAAGGTTCGCCCGCTGAAGAAGGTCAAGGACGCCGCCCAGTAAGTCCAGCGCTCGCGTCGCCGTGGCAGCCACGGCAACGTGATTTGCCAGGACCGGGCAAGCAGTGCCTGAACACGGTGCCGAATTTCGGCACCGTTTTTTTCGTCCTCATCTTCCCGTCTCGCGCACGCCGAGACACTGATTTCGTCGTCCTCATCACTGTCGCGACACGGCGCCGCTCGTGCGAGACTCAGGGTTTTCGCTGGGGTTTGTGCGGAGTGGACGCGTCTTGTACCGCCCGCTACCATCGCTCGGGTTAACCGTCAGACGGCCGCGAGACGTTCGCCTCGCACCCCACCTCAGCATTCCGGCAACGCCTTCGCAGCCTCAGGAGACCCAGCATGACTCGCAAGTTATCGCGTCACCCTGTGCAAGTTCGGCATCCCCATTCCTTTACGCATCCGGCCAGCCGGCAAAACGTTCCAGGCACCCCCGACCTTCGCTCGCGTCGCGGCTTTCTCACCGCGCTCGGCGTGGCGGCCATGCCGGCCGGTTTCGTCGGATCGCTCGGCGGCACCCTGGGCGGACTGCTCACGAGCACCCTGACGCTGTTTTCCACGCCTGCCCACGCGCAGACCGTGGCCGACATCAGGAAGAAGGGCACGCTCAATGTTGGCATGCTCATCGACTTTCCGCCGTACGGCACGACGAACGCGCAGATGCAGCCTGACGGTTACGACGCCGACGTGGCAAAACTGCTCGCGAAGGATCTGGGGGTCAAGGTCAACATCATGCCGGTGACGGGACCGAACCGGATTCCCTATCTGCTCAGCGGCAAGGTCGATGTGCTGGTCGCGTCGCTCGCCATCACGCCGGAGCGCGCCAAGCAGGTGCAGTTCTCCAAACCCTACGCCGCCGCGACCATTGTGCTGCTCGGCAAGACCGGCGCGCCCATCAAGTCCGCCGCCGATCTGAAAGGCTTGCGCGTGAGCGTCGCGCGCGCGAGTACCCAGGACATGGCCGTGACGAAGACGGCGCCCGAAGGCACCGAGATCCGTCGATTCGACGATGACGCGTCCGCCATGCAGGCGCTGCTCACCGGGCAGGTCGATGCCATCGGTTGCTCGGTGACGGTCGCGAACGCGATTCGTCAGCGAGCACCGGGCCAGTTCGAGCCGAAATTCAATTTGCTGCAACAGGCGATGGGCATCGCCTTGCGTCCCAATCAGCCGGAACTGCTCGCGGCGATCAACGACTTCGTCACGCGCAATACAGCCAACGGCGAGCTGAACAAGCGTTATCGCAAGTGGCTCGGCACCGATCTGCCGCAGATGCCATAAGCACCGCCGCCCCGGCGCTGAGCGCGCTGGGGCGCTTGCTTCCCCATCGATTGTCCGACCGCGTCCGTGCCGAACCCGGCACGGCGCCAACCTGTCGAAATGCGCATTTCGATCCAATCTCCGCACCTCGCGAAACCCTCCCGTAATACTCCGTAATACCCTGCCGTCCCCCGCCCCACGGTCATTCCCCGCCCTTCCGACGTGATCTTCACAAAAATAGCTTTGCTTTAGATGCAATTTAGATATATCGTAAACACATCTTAACTACATCGATAAGGAGTCGCATCATGCGTGGATCACGTGGCGATTTCATGGGCCGAGGCCCGCTGGACCTGGACAGCATGGAGGTTGGCGACGACCGGCGCGGTGGGCGCCATGGACGGCGCGGCAGTGGCGAGGGATACGGTGACGCCCGCTTCGGACGCGGCGACGAAGGGCGCGGCGAGCGCGGCGGCAGGGGCGGACGTGGTGGCGGCCGCCTCTTCGGTCATGGGGGCTTGCGGCTCGTGCTGCTGCATCTGATTGCGCAGCAACCCCGCCATGGTTACGAGCTCATCAAAGCCATCGAAGAGAGCGTGAACGGTACGTACAGCCCGAGCGCGGGTGTGGTCTACCCCACGCTCACGCTGCTCGAAGAAATGGGCTATCTCCGTGTGCAGGAGAACACCGGCGACAGCCAACGGAAGTCATACGAAATCACCGATACCGGCCGCGTCTATCTGGCGGAAAACGAGGTCGCGGTGACGGAACTGCTCGCACGGCTGACGACGCGCCGTGAGCGTTCGGAAGACATGCCGCCGCAGGTCATGCGCGCGCTGCACAACTTCAAATACGCCGTGCATCTGCGCCTGGGCGGCGAGCCGCTCTCGACCGAACAGGCCAACGCATTCGCCGCCATTCTCGACGCGGCGGCGCAACAACTGGAGCGACTTTGATGAGAGATAACGCAGCACCGCCGGTCATCCCCGATCGCACACCGCAGCGCGTGCGCCACGAACTTCGCCTGCGTCGGCTGGAAGTCCGCCATGTCGAACAGCTCACGCCGCACATGCTGCGCGTGACCCTGGGTGGCGACGATCTCGAAGGTTTCACCAGCCCCGGCTTCGACGACCACGTCAAACTGTTCTTCCCCGACCCGGCGACCGGCGAACTGGTGCTCCCGCAGGTCGGCGCGCAAGGGGTCGCCAAGCCCGCGCCCGGCGACGCACCACGACTGATGCGCGATTACACGCCACGCCGGTACGACGCGGCGTCGCAAACCCTGGTGATCGATTTTGCGATGCACGACTCCGGCCCCGCCACGCAGTGGGCGCGCTCGGCTCAACCGGGTGACGGCATCGGTGTGGGCGGTCCACGCGGCTCGCTCGTCATTCCCATGACCTTCGACGGCTATGTCTTGATCGGCGACGACACGGCGCTGCCCGCGATCTCGCGGCGTCTGGCCGAACTGCCGGCCGGCGCGCTGGCGTTCGTCTTCGCGGAAATCGACAGTCCGGCCGACCGCCTGCGCTTCGCCAGCGATGCCGACGTCGTGGTCGAATGGCTCTATCGCGAAGGCACGCCGGCCGGTCAAAGCACCGCACTGATCGACGCGCTCTGCGTGGCCACACTGCCCGCTGGAGATGTGCATGCCTGGGTCGCGGCCGAGGCCGGCGTGGCAAAGGCCTTGCGGCGCCATCTCGTCGACGCTCGTGGGCTCAACCCGAAATGGGTGAAGGCGGCCGCCTATTGGCGACGCGGCGACGCCGCCGTGCACGAGACACTGGACGACTGAGCTCGGGGCCCGCGTGTATGCTTTCTACCCCCCGCAGACGAGAGAACGCTCCGCACCGATGAATACGCCCCTGATACCCGATACGAATCTATTTGCCGGCCTGCCGTCGTCTCCCGATTCGACCGCAGCCGAGCAGTTCACTACGCTGCTTGCGCACCACGGGATGCGTGTCGAGCGCATTGTCTCGACCGGGCAGGCCTCTCCCCCAGGCTTCTGGTATGACCAGGCGCAGCACGAATGGGTGGTGCTGCTCTCGGGCGGTGCGGGCTTGGCCTTCGCCGACACGCCCGACCAGACACTCGTACTGAAGCCCGGCGACGCCGTCGCGATTGCCGCGCATCGCCAGCATCGTGTCGCCTGGACGACGCCGGGCGAAACCACCGTCTGGCTGGCGATTCACTACGATTGACGACGTCCGCCGCGTTCCCCTTTGGAGAAATTCCCTGCCGTCTTTCGGAATTGCCTGATAGAAATGCCCGGAACAAATTCCGACTATGGAAACGCGTCCCGGGGATGTCGAATCTCGGCACCCGAAGGGCGGTTCACCCAAAAGGGGGTACGACGACATGGAGCAACGCAAACGACACGACGGCTTCGAGCGTTGGGCAGCGGGCGCGACGGCGCGTCAGGCGGCGCGCGATGATGCTCGCTGGCGCGTGTTTCGGGCACCGGAGCAGGCCGACTTTCACGGGTTTGTCGTCTGGTGTTACACGCAGGGTGTGTTTCTCGGTCAGGAATTCGATCGGCGCACCGACACCATCACGCACTGTTACGTGCGCAACGGCGCTTGGGCCGTGCAGTTCGATTCGTATGGGGAGGCGTGTGAGCGCGCCTTCGACATTCATGCGCCAACGCTGATTCTGTACGCACCGGAGCGCAACGGCAGCGTCTTCATCACCAGTACCGAGCAGTAGGCCGCACGGCGCGCCGACGGCTTCGGCAACGGGATGGCACCGGCCGGCGAAACGCCGCCCGGTGCTTTTTTCCGTGCTTGCCCGCCGAACCGCAACCGCAGTCGTGTGCGACGGCCGGGTCGGATCAGGCGTAGTGGCGGATGTCGTCGATCTCGGTCTGACCGAAATCGTCGCGCTCGGTCAGCGCCAGAATTCGCTGCGCCACCGCGTCCGGCGACGACAGCTTGCCGCTGGCCTTGAGGTCCTGAAAACGCGCCAGTGCCGGAAAACTCTCCACGCTGCTGCTGCGAATCGTCTCCTGCATGCCGGTATCGACCACACCGGGCGCGAGCGATACGGCCTGAACGCCGTGCTCGCGATGCTCCGCGTTGACCACCCGTGTGTACATGTCCAGTGCGGCCTTGGTGGCGCAGTACACCGACCAGCCGGCGGTCGGATTGCGGCCTGCGCCCGACGAAATGTTCACGATCTGTCGCTTGGCCGCGAGTCCCTGCGTAGCGGCGAGAAAGCGCGCCGTGAGCAGCATCACGGCGGTGACGTTCAGGGCGAACGCCGCGCCAATGGCCGCCGGGTCCGTGAGGGCCGCGGCATTCGCGACCGGATGGACCGTGCCCGCGTTATTGATCAGCAGGTATCGCGAGGCATCGCGCGGTAGTGCCGCGAAGATGCGTTCGGCGACCTGCGCTGCGGTATTGGCATCGGCCAGATCGACGGCCACTTGTTCAAGCGTCGCGCCTTGCGCGCTGGCCAGCGTCGCAAGGTCGTCGTCCGTGCGACGGGCCAGCGTCACGAGATGGGTGCCGGGGGTGAGCAGACCGCGCGCGAACGCCGCGCCGAGACCACGGGATGCACCGGTCAGAATGGCAATCGTTTGGGACATGGGGAATTGTGCGGTCGTGTTACGCCGCAGCATGAGACGAACAAGCCCGTCATTATCCGCGCATCGTCCCGACCCCGCTATCCCGACGACACGTCGATTTTCCTTCGACCCGACGCCCGCTGCCTGGAATGCGAAATGAGGCATTGCGGAATATAATCACAATCAAAATGCGCCGGTAATTGCAGGTATAAAAACGCATTGGGCGAGATGCGCGGAACGCGCGCAACGCTTGGCACGCAGGCGCAGTGCAAGCATTGCGCGCGCGTCGGTGTCCTGAATCGCCATGGTTGTCGCGGTCGGTCCAGCGCTTTGCGTGCGCTGCACGGTGCTGCCTTATGGGTATATATTTCCCTCTCATGGAAACGATACCGAGAACTATTCCGGCGCCGGGTGTTGCGCCAGCCACAAGCCAAACCGCACGCGCCGTGCCACCGCGTCCGCGCCAATACGATGCACGGCTCGCGCGGTGGATGGTCACACCGCTGGCCGACACACGCATCACGCCGAACCACCTCACGACGCTGCGCCTGATCGTCGGCCTCGCCTGCGCATGGGCATTCGCGCAGGGCGGCTATGCGATGGCCAACCTGGGCGCCGTGCTGCTCGTGCTGTCGAACTTCATCGATCATACGGATGGCGAACTGGCGCGCGTCAGCGGCAAGACGAGCCGTCTCGGCCACTTCTACGATCTCGCGTCCGACGCCTTCGTCACGGTGCTGCTGTTTGGCGGTATCGGCATGGGCGTGGCGGCCGGTGCTCCGGGGCAGTATGCAGTGCCTCTGCCGCTGTCTGCCTCGTTGCTCGGCTGGATGGCCGGGGTTGCCGTCGCCCTGATCTTCTTCCTGCGCATGCGCATCGAGGAACGTGTCGGCAAGGCCGGCACGACACAAGCGCGCCTCGGCGGGTTCGAGACGGAAGACGTGCTTTACCTGATGCCGCTCGTCACGCTGTTCGACGGCACGCGCGGCTTCCTGATCGCCGCCGCCATCGGCGCGCCGCTCTTCGCGCTGCTGGTGATCGTCGACTACGTGCGCGCAATGCGCCGCCCGCTGCCGGCGGAGATGCGCGAGGAGCTCCAACCGTCGGCTGCGGCGCCGGTCGCGCCGCCAGCGCGCACGGCTTTCACGGCAGATGCCGACATCGAACGGGCGCTGGACGCCATCGACGTCGACGCGCTCACGCGCGAATTCAAATCGCAGGACGCCTTCGTCTATCTCGAGACGTTCCTGCCCGATGCCGTCACGCAACCGTTGATCGCCGCCGCCCGCGCGGTGACACCGAACGTGAACCGTAACTACCTGCCCGGTCACAAGCAGGGGGGCAGCGTGAGCCGCCACACGCTCGACGAGCACGCCCCGTTCGTGGCCGAGTTGTACCGCTCGCCGGCGCTGATGCGCTTCCTGGAGCGTCTGGCTGGCGAGAAGCTGCTGCCGTCGCCGCAGGACGACCCGCACGCCTACGCGCTTTACTACTACACGCGTCCTGGCGATCACATCGGCTGGCATTACGACACGTCCTACTACAAGGGCCGCCGCTACACGCTATTGCTGGGTGTGGTGGATCAATCGAGCTGCCTGCTCGAATACCGTCTTCACACGCGCAACCCCGGCGTGCCGCAAGTCGATGGTGCCGTCGCGTATCCACCCGGCGCGCTGGTGTTCTTCGACGGAGACAAACTGCATCACCGCATCACACCGCTCGGCGAGAACGAGGAGCGCATCTCGCTCACGTTCGAGTATGTGACCGATCCGCGCATGGGC
Source organism: Pandoraea sp. XJJ-1 (assembly GCF_026802345.1). NCBI lineage: Bacteria > Pseudomonadati > Pseudomonadota > Betaproteobacteria > Burkholderiales > Burkholderiaceae > Pandoraea > Pandoraea sp. XJJ-1. The sequence continues at coordinate 1,479,927 of NZ_CP113827.1, read as the reverse complement.
GCGTGGCAGCGCTTCATCTCGAACATGAAAGACGCGGTCGCCTATTTTGGATTCCGGCAAGTGTTTCGTCAGCTATTGGGACGGACGAAACGCTAAATGAACCGGACTGCCATCGTCTCTCTCACCCTTGGCTTCGCCCTTTTCGTCGCCCTGTTGATCTGGCAGGGCGCGGGATCGGTGATGTCCACGCTGGCCGTCGCCGGCTGGGGTCTCCTGCCTGTCGCGGCGTTTCACCTCGTGCCGCTGCTGCTCGACGCCGCCGCCATCCAGGTGCTGGTCGCCAAATCGTGCTCGCTGCGCCGCGCCACGCTCACCCGCTGGGTGGGCGAGTCGGTCAATAGCCTGTTACCCGCCGGACAGATCGGCGGGCCGATCGCGATGGTGCGCCAGATGAAGCAGCGCGGGATGGCCGGACGCGAAGCCGCAGCGGCCATCACCGTCAGTACGACGCTGCAAGCCGTGGCGCAGATCGTGTTTGCGCTCCTGGGACTGGCCGTTTTCGGCATCAGCGCCACACACCGCCCCCATGACAGCCTATGGCTGCCGATGCTGCTCGCCACCGCGCTTGTCTCCGCGCTGCTCTATGCGTTCTACGCGGCGCAGCGGCGCGGCCTCTTCGGCTGGGCGTTTCGCCTGCTCCCGAAGCTGTCGTCCAAGCGCGACTGGTCGTCGCTGCTCGACCGGGCCGACGCCGTCGACGACATCGTGCAACGCCTGTACGGCCAGCGCCGTGAGGTGCTCGCAAGCTTCTCGCTCAGTCTCGTGGGCTGGATCGTCGGCACCGGGGAGGTCTGGTTGATTCTGCAGTGCATCGGGTACCCGGTCAGCTGGGTCGACGCCCTGCTGCTCGAAAGCCTCGGGCAGGCCATTCGCGGCGCCGCGTTCTTCGTGCCGGGCTCACTCGGCGTGCAGGAAGGCGGGTACCTGCTGCTCGCCCAGCTCGTGGGTCTGCCGGCCGACGCCGCGCTGGCCCTCTCGCTGGCCAAGCGTACGCGCGAGCTGCTGCTCGGCGTGCCCGGCCTCGTCTATCTGCATTTCTCCGAACGCGGCTGGCGCCGCCAGCGGGCCGCGCAAGTCAGCGCGTCGCTGCCTGCCGCCACCGATACCGCACCGCTTTAAAGAAGGATATCGACCATGCGGGCCATCATTCTCGCAGCAGGCATGGGCCTGCGTTTGCTCCAGCCGGAAGACAGGCAGTCGCCCAAGTGCCTGCTCGAGTTCGACGGCATGTCGTTGCTCGAGCGCCACTTGCGCATGCTGGCCGCCGCCGGCATCACCGACGTCGTGTTGGCGCTCGGCTTCCATCACGAGCAAGTGAGCGAGGCCATCGAGCGGCTGAACTGGACGCCGCGTCCGCAGATCCGTCTCAATTCCGAGTTTCATCTGGGCAGCGTGCTGACGCTGCATACCGCCGCCGACGCCATGATAGCGGGGGGCGACGTACTCGTCATGGATGCCGACGTGCTCTACGACCAGCGCATCTTCAACGCCCTCGTCGCGGGCAAGACGGCAAACCGCCTGCTCATCGACCGCGACTTCGAGGTCGGCGACGAGCCGGTCAAGCTGTGCCTGCGCAACGGCGTGCCGGTCGAGTTGCGCAAGCAGGTCATGGTCGGTCTCGACTACGACACCGTCGGCGAATCGGTCGGCTTCTTCCGGTTCAACGAAGCGACGGCCACGCGCCTCGCGGAAATCACGCGCGATTACGTCGAATCGGGTCGCGCCAAGCTGCCGCACGAGGAAGCCGTGCGCGATTTGCTGCTCGAGCGCGGCGCGCAATTCGAAACGGCCGACGTCACGGGCTTCCCCTGGATCGAAATCGACTACCCTGAAGATGTGAAGCGCGCCGCCGACCAGGTGCTGCCACAACTCGAACCGCTCACGATGGTGTCCGAATGAACGCGCCCGACACATTCGCTCCTCCGCCGGTCGCGACCCGTGCGTCGCAACTGCGCGACATGCTGCGCAGCCCGCAGCTCGAATTCCTGATGGAAGCCCACAATGGCCTGTCCGCGCGCATCGTGCGCGAAGCCGGTTTCAAGGGCATCTGGGCGTCCGGACTCGCGATTTCGGCGCAGTTCGGCGTGCGCGACAACAACGAGGCGAGTTGGACGCAGGTGGTCGACAACCTCGAATTCATGGCCGACGCCAGCCAGTTGCCCATCCTGCTCGACGGCGACACCGGCTACGGCAACTTCAACAACATGCGCCGCCTCGTGCGCAAGCTCGAGCAACGCGGCGTGGCCGGCGTGTGCATCGAAGACAAGGTCTTTCCGAAGACCAACAGCTTCATCGGCGGCGAACGCCAGCCACTCGCCGATATCGACGAGTTCTGCGGCAAGATCAAGGCAGGCAAGGACTCTCAGGCCGACGACGACTTCTCCATCGTGGCGCGCGTCGAAGCGCTGATCGCCGGCTGGGGCATGGAAGAAGCTCTGCGCCGTGCCGAGGCCTATCGCCAGGCCGGCGCGGATGCCATCCTGATTCACAGCAAGCTGAGCCGTGCCGACGAGATCGTGCAGTTCGCGCGGGAGTGGGACCGCCGCTGCCCGCTGGTGATCGTGCCGACCAAGTACTACAGCACGCCGACCGACGTGTTCCGCGAAGCGGGCATCAGCGTCGCCATCTGGGCGAATCACCTGATTCGCTCGGCCACGTCGGCCATGCAGGCGGTGGCGGCCGAGATTCACCGCAGCGAGACGCTCGTCAACGTCGAAGACCGCATCGCGACCGTCGACGAGATCTTCCGCCTGCAGGACACCGCCGAATACAGCGAAGCCGAGGACCGCTACCTGTCGGCCGCGAACGCGCCGCGCTCGGCCATCGTGCTGGCCGCGAGCCGCGGCAAGAACCTCGAGAGCGTGACGACCGACCGCCCGAAGGTGATGCTTCCCGTGGCAGGCAAGCCGTTGCTGCGCTGGCTGGTCGACGGCTTCAAGAAGCAGAACGTGAACGACATCACCGTCGTGGGCGGCTATCGCGCCGACGCGATCGACACGGCGGGCATCACGCTCGCGATCAACGAGCGTCACGCCGAGACCGGCGAGCTTGCCTCGCTCGCGCGCGTGGCGAACGCGTTCGCGCACGACACCGTCGTCTCGTACGGCGACCTGCTGTTCCGCAGCTACATCGTGCGCGATCTGGTCGAGAGCGAGGCCGACTTCACCGTGGCGGTCGACTCGACGGCAGCGACAACCGCGCATGCGGCCAACGCCAGCGTGCGCGACTTCGCCTATTGCTCCGCCGGCGACGATCGCGGCCTGTTCGGCCAGCGCGTACTGCTGGAGATGATCAGCGCCAACGCTGCGCACGCCGGGCGTGCGCCCAATGGCCGCTGGATCGGCTTGCTGGGGGTGCGAGGCGATGACGCCCGCGCGCGGTTGCTGCGCGTCTTCGCGGCCTTGCAGGCCCGCGCGGACTTCGACGGGCTCGGCATGCCCGACCTGATCAACGCCCTCGTCGCCGACGGCGCCAGGATCGAAGTGCAGTACGTGCACGGCCACTGGCGCGGGGTGAACGACATGGACGAATTCCGCCACGCGGCCGACTTCGCGCATGGCCAGACGCCGTTGGGCGGCACCGCGACGGAGACCCCGCATGATTGAGGCCGGACAGTTCGTCGAAGCCGCACGCCAGCACGGCTTCACGTGGTACACCGGTGTGCCGTGCTCGTTCCTCACGCCGTTCATCAACTATGTGCTGCAGGACCCGACGCTGCACTACCTGTCGGCCGTCAACGAAGGCGATGCGGTCGCCATCGCCGCCGGGGCAACGCTCGGTGAAGGCCATGGCGCTCGCGCGGTCACGATGATGCAGAACTCGGGCCTCGGCAACGCCGTGAGCCCGCTGACCTCGCTCACGTGGACCTTCCGTCTGCCGCAGTTGCTGATCGTGACGTGGCGCGGCCAGCCGGGCATTACCGATGAGCCGCAACACGCGCTCATGGGCCCGATCACGCCCGCGATGCTCGACCTGATGGAAGTCCCCTGGGAGTTGTTCCCGACCGAACCCGAGGCGATTGCACCGGCGCTGGCGCGTGCCGTTCGTCACATGGACGAGACCGGCCGCCCCTATGCGCTCGTGATGCAAAAGGGCAGCGTCGCTCCCTTCCCGCTGCAACCGGCCGAGCGCCCCGCGCGTCCGGCGCAACCCGCCCCGGTATCGCTCATGCGAGACGTCGCGCCGGCCGAATTGCCCACGCGTCGCGACGCCCTGGCGCGCATCATCGCCCAGACGCCGCTCGAAGGCACCGTCGTGCTCGCGTCGACCGGCTTTTGCGGACGCGAACTTTACGCGCTCGACGACCGCGCCAACCAGCTCTACATGGTCGGGTCGATGGGATGCGTGACGACATTGGCCCTGGGCCTCGCGTTGTCGCGCCCCGACCTGCGCGTGGTTGCGCTCGACGGCGACGGCGCCGCGCTGATGCGCATGGGCGCGTTCGCGACGTTGGGCGCTTACGGGCCGTCGAATCTCGTGCATCTGCTGCTCGACAACGCGTCGCACGACTCGACCGGCGCACAGGCTACGGTCTCGCCAACGGTCTCGTTCGCGGGCGTCGCAGCGGCCAGCGGTTACGCGCTCGCGCTCGAAGGCGACACGCTGGACGTCATCGAAGCCTTGTTCGACGCCCCCGCCGCCCGCCTGAACGACGGCCCGCGCTTCGCTTGTCTGAGCACGCGTCCGGGAACGCCTGACGGGCTGCCACGCCCGAAAGTCACGCCCGAAGCGGTCAAGTCGCGCTTGATGGACCACATTGCACAACGCGCGCAGGCTTCGGCCTGAGCGTCCCCCTTTCAAAAAACTGCCGAGGAACCTTCGCCATGCTGTTACTGAATCCGGGCCCCGTTACGCTGACCGAGCGTGTCCGCAAGAGCTTGCTGCAACCCGATCTGTGCCACCGCGAGCCCGAATTCTTCGACCTGCAGGACGAAGCGCGCGCGCGTCTGACCGCCGTGTATGGCCTCGATCCGGCCGTGTGGACGCCGGTGCTGATGACCGGCTCGGGCACCGCCGCCGTCGAGAGCATGACGGCAGGCCTTGTGCCGGAAGGCGGCCGCCTGCTGATCGTCGAGAACGGCGTGTACGGCGAGCGCATCTCTCAGATCGCGAAGCAATACCGCATCGATCACGACGTCATCCATTTCGAATGGATGCAAGCGCCCGACCTGGCACAGATCGTCGACAAGCTCGACACCGCGGGCGATCGTCCGTACACCCACGTGGCGATCATCCACCATGAGACGACGACGGGCCGCCTGAACGATCTGACCGGTCTCGCCGGTGCATGCCGTGAGCGCGGCATCGGCCTGCTGGTGGACGGCGTGAGCAGCTTTGCCGCCGAGGCCCTCGACTTCAACGATTCCGGTATCGTGGCCGTGGCCGCCACCGCGAACAAGTGCGTGCATGGCGTGCCGGGCGTGTCGTTCGTGATGGTGCGCAAGGACGCCCTCGCCAAGGCCGCGAGCCGCACGTATTACCTCGACATCGCGCGCCTGGCCAAGCTTCAGGCCGAGCGCAACACGCCGTTTACGCCGTCGGTGCATGCCTACTACGCGCTCGTGGAGGCGCTGCGCGAACTCGACGACGCCGGGGGGTGGCAAGCACGTCACGCCCATTACGGCGCGCTCGCCGAGCAGGTGCGCGCCGGTCTGGCCGCGCTGGGCATCGACAGCGCACTGCCGCCGGGCGAGTCGTCCGTGGTGCTGCGGGCCTACAAGCTGCCCGCCGGGGTCGACTATCCGCGTCTGCACGACTGGCTCAAGGCCGATGGCTTTGTGATCTACGCGGGCCAAGGCGGCCTGTCGAAGGAATTGTTCCGCATCTCGACGATGGGCAACCTCACGGCCGCCGACATCGACCGCCTGCTGGCGTCCTTCGCCCGGCTGGCGAAGTGAGCGCGGGAACGAACCTTTGACCATGACCGAATTGCTCGCCAGCGTCTCCTCCCCTGCCGACCTGCGTGCGCTCTCACGCGCCGACTTGCGCCGTGTGGCCGACGAATTGCGCGCCTGCGTGCTTGATAACGTCTCGCGCACCGGCGGCCACCTGTCGTCGAACCTGGGCACGGTCGAACTGACGATCGCGCTGCACTATGTCTTCGACACGCCCAACGACCGCATCGTGTGGGACGTGGGACACCAGACCTATCCGCACAAAATCCTCACCGGTCGCCGTGGGGCGATGCCAACGCTTCGGCAATGGCACGGACTGTCGGGCTTTCCGAAGCGCGACGAATCGCCTTACGACACGTTCGGCACGGCACATTCGAGCACGTCGATTTCGGCGGCACTCGGCATGGCGCTGGCCAGCCGCGTTAAGGGCGAGAAGCGTCACGCCATTGCCGTGATCGGCGACGGCGCGATGACGGCGGGCGAAGCGTTCGAGGCCCTGAACAATGCGGGCGTCCACGACGACCTGCCCTTCCTCGTCGTGCTCAACGACAACGACATGTCGATCTCGCCCCCGGTCGGCGCGCTCAATCAGTACCTCACGCGGCTGATGTCCGGGCAGTTCTACTCGGCGGGCAAGGAAAGCGTGCGCCAGTTGCTGCGCAACGCGCCCGCGCCGATGCGCGAGCTGGCCCACAAGCTCGAAGAGCACGCCAAGGCCCTCGTGTCCCCCACGGGCACGATGTTCGAGGAGTTCGGCTTCAATTACCTGGGCCCCATCGACGGCCACGATCTCGACGCGCTGATTCCCGCGCTCGAGAACATCAAGGCACTCAGGGGGCCGCAGTTCCTGCACGTCGTCACGCGCAAGGGACGCGGCTACAAGCTCGCCGAGGCCGATCCCGTTCTCTATCACGGCCCCGGCAAGTTCAATCCGAGCGAAGGCATTCGCCCGGCCGCACCGGGTGCCGCGTCGGCGAAGACCTATACGCAGGTCTTTGGCGAATGGCTGTGCGATGCGGCGGCCGCCGACCCGCGTGTCATCGGGATCACACCGGCCATGCGCGAAGGCTCCGGTCTCGTCGCGTTCGAGCAGCGCTTCCCCGAGCGCTACTACGACGTCGGCATCGCCGAGCAGCATGCGGTGACCTTCGCCGGGGGATTGGCGACCGAAGGGCTCAAGCCCGTCGTGGCCATCTATTCGACGTTCCTGCAACGCGCCTACGACCAGTTGATCCACGATGTGGCCTTGCAGAACCTGCCGGTCGTCTTCGCGATCGATCGCGGCGGCCTGGTCGGCGCGGATGGCGCCACCCATGCGGGCGCCTACGACATCGCCTATCTGCGCTGCATCCCCAACATGGTGGTGATGGCCCCGGCGGACGAGAACGAATGCCGTCAGATGTTGCAGACGGCACTCGGGATCGACGGCCCCAGCGCCGTGCGTTATCCGCGTGGCACCGGTCCCGGCGTAACGATCGAATCGGGGTTGTCGACGCTGCCCGTGGGCCGGGCCCAGATACGGCGCCGAAGCGCCGCCCCGGCAGGCCGTCGCGTGGCAATGCTGGCGTTCGGCTCGATGGTCGCACCGGCGGAACAGGTGGCCATCGAGTTCGACGCGAGTGTCGTCAACATGCGCTTCGTCAAGCCGCTCGACGACGCGACGCTGCTCGACATGGCGCGCACGCACGACCTCGTCGTCACCCTCGAAGAGGGCGCGGTGATGGGCGGTGCGGGCACGGCCTGTGTCGAGGCGCTCAATGCCAATGGCGTGCAAGTCCCGCTGCTGCAACTGGGCTTGCCGGACACCTACATCGATCAGGGCACGCCCGCGCAACAACTCGCGTCGGTCGGGCTCGACGCCCCGGGCATCGCCGCATCGATTCGCCGGGCGCTGGCCGAGCGTCTCGGCGGCAAGGTTGAGGCGGTGCCCTCGACGACGTGAGTACGGCGGTTTATCCCGCTCGATTCAGCGCATCCAAAGCGACAAACGGCACCTTTCGGTGCCGTTTTGCCTTGCGTCGCTGCCGTCAGGTTGTTGGCGGCGGCGCCGGCTTCTTGCGCGGCTTGCCCATGAGCACCGGTTGGAAGAACACGGCGCCGATCAGCGTGCAGACGAGCGAGAGCGCCAGCAGCTTGCCCATGCTCGACGTGCCCGGATGATGCGACAGCCACAGGCTGCCGAAGGCGATGCCCGTGGTCGCGGCCGACAGCACGATCGCCTGCGTCAGACCCGATGCGAGCAGCCGCGTCTGCCCGTGACGCCACGCGATCACGTAGTAGATCTTGAACGCCACGCCCACGCCCAGCAGCAATGGCAGCGCGATGATGTTCGCAAAGTTCAGCGGCAGGCCGATCAACACGCTGAGTTCGAGCGTGACGCCCGCCGAGACCAGCAGCGGCACCAGTGTGCGCAGCACGTCGCCAAAGTTGCGCAGCGCCAGCCATAGCAGCAAGGTGATCGAAAGCAACGCCAGCGCCCCCGCCTCGATGAACGCGCGAATGATCGTGTCGGCCGAGCGCAGGATCGAGATCGGTCCCCCTACGGCGTCCGGGGTGGTCGCCAGCACGGCGGCACTGAACTTGCGCAGCATGGCGTCGTCACTCGGATCCGCGCCCTTCTCCACGCGCGGCGAGATGTTCACGAGCGCGCGCCCATCGGCCGCCACCCATTGCGAGGCGATGTCCTCGGGCAGCGACTCGCGCGTCACGGCATGCGGTTGCAGGGCATCGTGCAACTGACCGAGCGCGAGCTTCAACGGCTCGGCGATCGCCCGCTCCGCGCGATCGCGTGTCGCGGCGTCGGCCGCGGCGAGCTTGCGCAACGCGGCGGCCAGACGCTGCGCCGGCTTTGCGCCGTCGCCCGGATGATCGAGCGCGGCGTCCTCCAACTGACCGGCGGCGGTCTTGAGCGCCGACACGCGCGCCGCATCGGCCACCGGTGCCAGCGGCGTTTGTGAAAGCACCGGCAGCAACGATTCGGCCGCCGTGCCGATCAACGCAAGCTTGGCGGGTTGCTCTGCCGGCAGGAACGTCGTGAGCGTGACCACGCGACCGACTTCCGGCACGGCGCGCAGCTTCGCGGCGTCGGCGTCGGCGGCGGCGAGCGTCGGGGCGAGCAATTGCACGTCGTTGACCCCGGCCTCCGGCGAATTGGCCAGATCCCTCAGCGTCGCCATCGACTCCGTGTTCGGATCCTTCAGATGCAACGGGTTGAAGTCGAAGTGCAAATGGGCGAGCAGCGGCAGGCCCGCGACCACGAGGGCGAGCGTGCCGTACAGCAACGGCTTGCGGTGCTTCTCGGTGAATTCGTCGACCGGACCGAGACTGCGAAAGCCCGGCGGACTCGGTTCGCCCTTCGGCTTGAACACACTGATGAGCGCCGGCAACAAGGTGATGGCCGACGGGAATGCCACACACAGGATGCCCACGCCGGCGATCAATCCGAGTTCGGACACGCCGCGATAATCGGTCGGCAGAAACGAGAAGAAACTCGCGGCCGTGGCGGCGGCGGCCAGCGACAGCGGCATCGCAATGGCCCGGCCCGCCCCCGTGAGCGCGCCGTGGAGCGCTTCGTCGCCCGACACTCCGGGCCGATGGTCCAGGCGATGGCGCTCCTCGCGATAGCGCACGCCGAACTGAATGCCGAAGTCCACCCCAATGCCGACGAACAGAACCGCGAACGCGACCGAAATCATGTTGAGCGCGCCGACCATCATCAGACCGAGCGCGAATGTGACCGCCAGCCCCGCGAGCAGCGTGATGAACACTGCGAGAATCATCTTGCCCGAGCGCACCGCCAGCCACAGCACGACCAGCACGGCGAGCAGCGTGACGACCGCGTTCGGACCGGCGTCCTGACGCACGGAGGCGAACTCCTCGTCGGACAGCGGGCGCGGGCCCGTCAAACGCACCGTCGCGCCATAACGCTCACCCAGCTTCAGGTCGGCCACCGCCTCGCGAATGCGCGTCGCGGCATTCGCCCCGGCTTCGAGGGCGGCGTAGTCCACCTTCGGCTGCACCTGGACGTAGCTGCGGGCCACGGTGTCGGGCGCGACGAGCGCTCGCCACGACATGGCCGCCGGACGCCCGGCAAGCACCGCCTCGGTCGTCTCGGCCGCATCCCCGAGCAGGTTCGCCATCTCCGGCAGCTTGACTTGCCCGGTGAGAAGCGGCGTTTGCAGCGTCACCGACAGCAGGTTCGACAAACCGGTCAGGCTCGGGTCCTGCGCCAGACGGTTGAGCAGGGGCTTGGCGTCATCCAGCTTGCCCGTGAGCGACTTCACGTCGTCGAGCGGCGCGAAGAGCAGCGCGTTGTGCGCAAAGAACTCCCCCGAGCCGGGACGGCTCACCGCCCGGAACACGTCGGTCTCGGTCACCAGCTTCGCGGCCAGCTCGGCGGCGGCCCGGTCGGCGAACTCGGCGGCCGGGGCCTGCACTACGGCCAAGGTGAGGTCTGTCTTCTGCGGGAAAGCGCGATCGATGGCACGACCGCGCTCGGCGGCGGGCGTATTCAGATCGATCAGACCCGAGATATCCGTGTTGATCGCGAAGTGCTTGGCGACGTACACGCAACTCGCCATCACGAGCAGGAGCGAAGCGAAAATGACCAGGTACGCGTGCTTCGCCGAAAAACGGACGATGCGCACGACGAGCGACGTCAGCATGTAACGGTTCCGGAAGAGAGTAGAGGTCTCCCTGCCCCGGCCGCCGCTCTCTAAAAAGTCACGAAACGCGATGTATCAAGCGATACCGGGGAACCAATCGCGGACGAAGTCCGTCGATCAGCTCATGGAAGACAAGGAAACGGTGAATTTACGAAATCGCAGCAGTATACAAGGCCGCGTGAACTACACTACGGCCAACCCGATTGAAACCCACGAAGACGGTATGAATAAATTTCTGGTGACGGCGCTCTCGGCCGTCGCATTCAGCGGTATCGGCGTCGCTTCCGGCGCCTGGGCCCAGGCGAGCAGCAACAATCCGAACGACATGGTGAAGACGGCGGTCGAGACCGTCGTCAAGGCGGCCAAGGCCGACGCGGCGGCCCGCGACGGCGATGTCGCCGCCACCGCGCGTGTTGTGGCCCGCGACTTCCTGCCCTATACCGATTTCCATCGGACCACGCGTTACGCCGTCGGCTCGAAGGCGTTCGATGCGGCCACGCCGGCGCAGCAGCAGCAGGTCTTCGAGCAGTTCCAGCAGTTGCTCGTGAACACCTTCGCGCTGCAACTCTCGCAGGTGCGCGGCAGCCAGATCTCGTTCAAGTTCACGCCGGCCAAACTCACGGCGAACAGCAGCGACGTGGTGGTGGGCGCCTCGGTCAGCGGCAATGGCGACAATCTGTCGGTGGCCTATCGTCTGGCCAAGACGGACAAGGGGTGGAAGATCTACGACATCAACATGATGGGCGAGAACGTGGCCAACGCATGGCTCATCCAGTTGTATCAACCGCAATTCAAGGCGCGCATCGCCCAGGGCGGCATCGACGGCCTGATCACCTACTTGCGCGACAAGAACGCGCGTTTCGGCAAGTAAAATCAAAGGCTTGACGGCACCTGCCGCATCCCGTGCCGGCGGGCCCAGGGTGTCCGTGGCGACTTGGCGGCACCTTCGGCGCAAATCCGATCCAGATAAGCGCCGATTCGTCAACATTTACGAAATATGCACTGACGTCTCTCGACTCGGGAGTGGTCAGCAGCATTTGGCGGCGGCGGGTACAATCGTCGCTTGTCAAACGACCGGACGGCGGTCCCCCCAAGGGTGCGCGCGAATTGCCACTGGCACTGGTGCCGCGGGCGCCATGAGGCCATGGCGATCAGGACATGCAACCTCGATGGGAACCGTCATCCCGGCCGACCTGAGCCGGAGAGCTGAATGCAAGTCTTCCTTGCCCAACCCCGCGGTTTTTGTGCGGGTGTCATACGTGCCATCGAGATCGTGGAACGCGCCCTGGAAAAATACGGCGCCCCGGTCTACGTGCGCCATGAGATCGTCCACAACAAGCATGTGGTCGATTCGCTCAAGGCCAAGGGCGCGCGCTTCATCGACGAGCTGTCCGAAGCCCCCGCGGGTGCGGTCACTATTTTCAGTGCCCATGGCGTGGCGCGCGTCGTTGAACAGGAAGCACAGACGCGCGGCCTGCGAGTGCTCAATGCCACCTGCCCGCTCGTGACCAAGGTGCACCTGCAAGGCAAGAATTACGTGTCCGCCGGGCGTGACGTCATTCTGATCGGCCACGCCGGGCACCCGGAAGTCGAGGGCACGATGGGCCAGATCGACGGCCCCGTGCATCTCGTGCAGACCGAGCGCGATGTCGACGCGCTGCCGCTGGCCGTCGACACCCCGGTCTCGTATGTGACGCAGACCACGCTGTCGGTCGACGAGACTCGCGGTATCATTGCGGCGCTGCAAGGTCGCTTTACCGATATTGTCGGTCCGGACACCAAGGACATCTGTTACGCCACGCAAAACCGCCAGACGGCCGTGCGCGAGCTGTGCGAGCGTGTGGACGTGCTGCTCGTGGTGGGTGCGACGAACAGCTCGAACTCGAACCGCCTGCGCGAAATCGGCGCCGAAATGGGGCTGCCGAGCTATCTCGTGGCCGACGGCACCGAGGTCGATCCGGCATGGGTGCGCGGCCAGGCCCGCATCGGCATCACCGCTGGGGCGTCGGCGCCCGAACGCATGGTCGAAGACGTGATCGACGCGCTGCGTCGCATCGACACCGTCGAAGTGACTCTCATGGACGGCATCGAGGAAACCATCCAGTTTCGCCTGCCGTCGGAACTGACCAAAGACGAGCCGGTCGCCGCGCATCACGCGCTGGCCGGCTAACGCAATACGAACAGGAGCCGAACGTGGCCATCCCCTTCCTGCAACAGGCGTATGTTGGCGCCTATCTGATGAAACAACGCTTCAAGGGCAACAAGCGCTACCCGCTGGTGCTGATGCTCGAACCGTTGTTCCGCTGCAATCTCGCCTGCTCGGGCTGTGGCAAGATCGACTATCCGGACCCCATTCTGAACCAGCGCGTCTCGCTCAAGGATTCGCTCGATGCCGTGGATGAATGCGGCGCGCCGGTGGTCTCGATTGCCGGTGGCGAACCGCTGCTGCACAAGGAAATGCCGGAGATCGTCAAGGGCATCATCGCGCGCAAGAAGTTTGTCTATCTGTGCACGAACGCGCTGCTGCTCGAGAAGAAGATCGACGACTACCAGCCGAGCCCGTTCTTCGTTTGGTCGATTCACCTCGACGGCGACCGTGAAATGCACGACGCCGCCGTGTCGCAGGATGGCGTGTACGAACGCGCCGTGGCCGCCATCAAGCTGGCCAAGTCACGTGGCTTCCGCGTGAACATCAACTGCACGCTGTTCAACAACGCCGACCCGGAAAAGGTGGCCAAGTTCTTCGATTCCACGAAGGAAATGGGCCTCGACGGCATTACCGTGTCGCCGGGCTATGCCTACGAGCGCGCCCCGGACCAGCAGCACTTCCTGAACCGCTCGAAGACCAAGCAACTGTTCCGCGACATTCTCAAGCGCGGCAACGGCGGCAAGAACTGGACGTTCAGCCAGTCGAGCCTGTTCCTCGATTTCCTCGCTGGCAACCGTTCGTACCATTGCACGCCGTGGGGCAACCCGACGCGCACCGTGTTCGGCTGGCAGCGTCCGTGCTACCTGCTTGGCGAAGGCTATGCCAAGACGTACACGGAACTGATGGATACCACCGACTGGGACAAGTACGGCGTGGGCAACTACGAGAAGTGCGCCGACTGCATGGTGCACAGCGGTTTCGAAGCCACCGCCGTGAACGAGACGCTCTCGCACCCGTTGCGCGCGCTGGGCGTGGCGCTCAAGGGGGTACGCACGGACGGCGCGATGGCCGATGATGTTTCGTTCGCCAAGCAGCGTCCGGCCGAGTTCGTCTTCTCGAAGCACGTCGAGATCAAGCTCGACGAGTTGCGCCGGGCCAAGGCCTAAATGCCGTCGCGTGTCCTGGTCACCGGCGCCTCCGGGTTCGTCGGGTCTGCGGTAGCACGCGCGGCGCTGGCGCGCGGTCACGAGGTTCGCCTGCTGGTGCGCGGCACCAGTCCACGCGCGAACCTCGCCGATCTTCCTGTCGAGGTCGTGGAGGGCGATATGCGCGACGCGGCGTCGATGCAGCGCGCGCTTGCCGGCGTGGATGCACTGCTCCACGTGGCCGCCGACTATCGTCTCTGGGCGAAAGACCCCAGCGACATCATGCGGGCCAATATCGACGGCACGCGCACGGTGATGGAAGCCGCGCTGCGCGCGGGCGTCGGGCGCGTGGTCTACACCAGCAGCGTTGCCACGCTGCGCGTGCACGACGCCGTCGGCCCCGTCGACGAAACCTCCCCGAACGACGAAGCCACGACCATCGGCGTATACAAGCGCAGCAAGGTCGCCGCCGAGCGTCTGGTCGAGCGAATGATCGCCCACGACGGTCTGCCCGCCGTGATCGTCAATCCGTCTACGCCCATCGGACCACGCGACATCAAGCCCACGCCGACGGGACGCATCATCGTCGAGGCTGCGCAGGGCAAGATCCCCGCGTTCGTCGATACCGGGCTTAACCTCGTGCACGTCGACGACTGCGCCGAAGGCCATCTGCTCGCCCTGGAGCATGGCCGCATCGGTGAGCGCTACATTCTTGGCGGCGACGACGTGCCGCTGCGCGACATGCTGGCGGGCATCGCCGACATGATGGGGCGCCGCGCTCCGAAGATCGCGCTGCCGCGCTGGCCGCTCTATCCGCTCGCGATGGCGGCGCAAGGCGTCGCGCGCTTCACCGGCAAGGAGCCGTTCGTCACGGTCGATGGCTTGAAGATGTCGCGGTATCAGATGTACTTCTCGTCGGAGAAGGCGAAACGCGACCTCGGCTACAGCGCCCGTCCCTACGCCGCGGGCCTGCAGGACGCGCTCGCCTGGTTTGGCTCCGCCGGATATCTGACATGACCGTTCTGGCCTGGATCGCCGCGCTGTCGCTGGGCATCTGGATCTACCTGCTCAGCTCACAGGGCGGCTTCTGGCGTGCGCGCGAACGCGACGATCTGGATGAAGACCGTCTGCCTGTGCCCGACGTCTGGCCTGCGGTGGCGGTGATCATTCCCGCGCGCAATGAGGCGGAATCGATCGGACAGGTCGTAGCATCGCTGTGCCGCCAGGACTATGCCGGGCGGCTGCGCATCGTGGTCGTCGACGACCAGAGCAGCGACGGCACAGCCGATCTCGCGCGCGAAGCCGCCGCGCGGGCAGCGGCGGACGGCTTCACGCGCCGCGTGGATGTGCTCAGCGGCCAGCCCCTGCCCGGCGGCTGGACCGGCAAGCTGTGGGCCGTGAGCCAAGGGGTCGCGTTCGCGAGCGATCCGGGCACGAACGGCGATGGCGTCGCCCCCGACTACCTCCTGCACACCGACGCCGACATTGCCCATCTCCCCGAGAACGTACGCCGTCTGGTCACGCGGGCGGTGAGCGATGACCGCGTGCTCGTCTCGCTGATGGCGAAGCTGCGCTGCACCGCCTGGTTCGAGCGCACACTGATTCCAGCGTTCGTGCTGTTCTTCCAGATGCTTTACCCGTTCGCATGGGTCAACGATCCGAAGAAACGCATGGCTGCGGCCGCGGGCGGATGCATGTTGATCCATCGCGCCTCGCTCGAAGCCGGTGGCGGCATCGAAGCCATTCGCGACGAGATCATCGACGACTGCGCGATGGGACGCCTGCTCAAGCGGCAAGGCGCGATCTGGCTGGGGTTGACCGAGCGCGCCCTGAGCGTGCGTCCGTACGACAACCTCGGCGAGATTCGCAAGATGGTGTCGCGCACGGCCTACGCGCAGTTACAGTATTCGCCGGTGTTGCTTGCGGGCACCCTCGTCTCGCTGCTGCTTACGTTCATCGTGCCGCCGGTCATGACGATCTTTGCCACGGGCATCGCCCAATGGCTCGGCCTCTTTGCGTGGATAGCGATGACGCTGGCCTACGTGCCGATGTTGCGCTTCTACCGGCAGCCGTCGAGCTTCGGCCCGTTGCTGCCGCTCGTCGCTGCGCTCTATACCGTCTTCACGTTCGACTCGGCGCTACAGCACTGGCGCGGTCGCGGTGGCATGTGGAAGGGACGCGCTCAAGCACGCGGCCAGCAATCGTCGGACGCTTGAACCGGCACACGTAATGGCGTATGCCAGAAGGCAAAAATGCCAGCCCGTCTGCAACGACGCGCTGGCATTTTTATTGATTGCCGTCTTGATGAGGCGCGCAAGAAACGACGCGGCGATCAGATCCCCGCGGCCACCGCGCCGAAGCCATCGCCCAGTGTGAGGGCGATGACCTCGCGTCCATGGCGCATGGCCTGTTTGGCACGGCTCGCGTCTTTCCCGACACTCAGCAGCGAGGGCAATTGAAGCGGATTGACGGCGAGCGAGCGCAGCACGCCGAGGATATCGGTGGAGCCGTCGCTGCGAAGTCCGGCGAGCGCCGCCGGGGGGAGCGAGCGCTCCGCCGGGTCGATCACCACGCGGGCGGCGACGAACGGTAGTCCGTGCGCCTGTGCCACGCGTGCGACGATGTGCGACTCCATGTCGGCCGCCGCCGCCCCGCTCTCGCGCCACACTGCGGCCTTGTCGTCGGCCCTGACGACGGGGGCCGTCACCCCGGCCAGATCGGCGTGCAAGGCGTCGGGCATCGCACGTCGCAGCGCATCGGCCCAGCGCACGCACGACACATACGCGTGCGCCTGCTGCGGCATATCCAATACCCTATGCGCAATCACCCATCGACCGGGCGCCACGCCGGGCCTCAAACCGCCCGCCGTGCCGAAGCTCACCAGCCCGCGCGCGCCGTCGCGTGCCATTGCGGCCTCCAGGTCTGACGCGAGCGTATTGTTTTGCGCGCAGACCACGACCACTCCGTCGCCGCGCGCGATGCGCGCTTCGAAAGGCATGCCGGTCACCACGATGATGGGCGGGGTCATGGCGGGCGCGATCACATCCCGCACGGCACCGGGCAGTCGTTGCGCACCGTCAGGTTGCGGTATCGCGCGAGTGCCCACAGCGGGAAGAACTTGCGATAGCCGTGATAGCGTAGATAGAACACGCGCGGGAAGCCCGTCGCCGTGTACAGGGCTTCGTCCCACAGCCCTTCATCGTTCTGCGTACTCAGCAGATAATCGACACCGCGCTTGACCGCCGGGTCGTCGGCCTTGCCCGCCGCCATCAGGCCGAGCAGCGCCCACGCCGTTTGCGACGCCGTGCTCGGTGCCGCTTCGTAGCCCTGGTAGTCGAGCTTGTAGCTCTCGCCATCCTCGCCCCATCCGCCGTCGGCATTCTGGATCGAGAGGAGCCACTGCGCCGCGCGCGCCATGGCCGGATGCGCCGGCGACACCCCCGCCGCCTGCAGGCCGCACATCGCCGACCACGTGCCGTACACGAAATTCATACCCCAGCGGCCGTACCAACTGCCATCGGCTTCCTGATCGTCGAGAATGTATTTCAACGCCAGATCGGCCGAGGCCTTGCGCTCCGGCGATGGCGGCAATTGCGCGAGCATCGACAGGCATCGCGCGGAGACGTCCACCGTCGGCGGATCGAGCAAGGCGCCATGGTCCGAGAACGGGATGCTGTTCAGATACAGATGCGTGTTCTCGGGCTCGAATGCGCCCCAGCCGCCGTTGCCGCTCTGCATGCCGATGACCCACTCCGTGCCGCGATCGATCGCGTGACGCATCGGTCGCGGGCTCGCGTCGACCGTGTCGTTCCCGAAGGCGCCCACGAGTTTCTCGTAGCGATCCATCGCCATGGCGACCACGGCGGTGTCGTCGACATCCGGGTAGTGCGGATTCGCGAACTGGAAGGCCCAACCGCCCGGACGCACGTTCGGGCGGCGCGAAATCCAGTCGCCGCGCACGTCCAGGATCTGCAGCGGAATGAGCCACTTGAGCCCCTTGCCCGCCTGCTCGATGGCGCGCTTGTCGCCAGTTTCGAGCAGCGCGTGCGCGGCCAGCGCGGTGTCCCACACCGGCGACAGGCACGGCTGCACATAAGTCTCGTGATCGGCGGGTGTCACGAGCTTCTCGACCGACCGGCGGGCCATTGCGCGGCTCGGATGCGCTTCGGGATAGCCAAGCGCGTCGTACATCATGACCGCGTTGGCCATGGCCGGATAAATCGCACCGAGGCCGTCTTCGCCGTTCAGGCGTTCCTCGACGAACGCGACGGCACGCTGGATCGACTTCTCTCGCAGTTTTTTCGGAAAGAACGGATCGAGGGCTCGCAGCACATGATCGACGCCCGAAAAGCACGTGAACCAGAAGCGGCTCTGGTGCGGTGCGCGCCTGGGCGGACCCACGTCTTTGGGACTGCCGATAAACAGTTCGTCGATACCGACACCCTTGGGATTACGGGCGCGCGGGCGCTTGGCTTGCAGCACAAGCAACGGCACGATCACCGTGCGCGCCCAGTACGACACCTTCGACAGATGGAAGGGGAACCACTGCGGCAACAGCATGATCTCGACGGGCATCATCGGCACGGCCTTCCACTCCAGCACACCGTACAACGCCAGCAAGATGCGCGTGAAGACGTTCGAGTTCTGCGCGCCGCCGCGCGAGAGGATGGCCTCGCGGGCACGCACCATGTGCGGGGCGTCAATGGGATCGCCGATCATCTTGAGCGCGAAATACGCCTTCACGCTCGCGCTCATGTCGAACTTGCCCTGGTGGAACAGCGGCCAGCCGCCGTGCTCGCCCTGGATGCGGCGCAAATAGGCGGCGATCTTCGCTTCGAGTTCGGCGTCGACCGGCTCGGCCAGATGGTGACGCAGCAGCACGTATTCCGCCGGAATCGTGGCGTCGGCTTCCAGTTCGAAGAGCCAATGACCGTCGTCTTGTTGCAGGTCGAGCAATGCTGCGATCGAGCGGTCGATACCCGTCTCGAGCGTCTGCGTTGCCATTGCCGTGCTCACCTTCTGGGCAAGCTCGGTATGCAGTTTGAGGTCCACGGCCGTGGCAGTGGCCGTGCGTCGCGCTTCCTTTTCGGAAGCATCGCGTATCGTGTCCATGGCATTCTTGCCTACTCAAAGGCGTGTGATCGGCGCGGCGTACGCGCCGGTTAAACAGTGTCATTGACGATAGGTGCCGGGTTCTGTCGCCCGGCTCATGCGCGAGACGGTTCGACAAGCCTCAGGCGGGGTGCAGCACGTCGGCCGCCCGGTTGCCGCTGCGCAGCGCGCCTTCGATGGTCGCGGGCAGGCCGGTGGCCGTCCAGTCTCCGGCGAGCGCGAGATTGCGCCAGCGCGTGCGCGCGCCGGGGCGACGCTTGTCCTGCGCCGGCGTTGCCGCAAACGTGGCGCGCTTCTCGCGCACCAATTGCCACACCGGCATCGGCGTGGCGGGTACCTGACAGGCGCGCGCGACCTCGTTCCAGATGCGCAGCGCGAGCGCTTCCCGCGATTCGTCGAGCAAATGATCCGCCCCGCTGATCGTCACCGACAACCGGCCGTCGAACGCGAAGATCCAGTCGCTCACGCCGTTCACCACGCCGATCATCGGCGGGCAGCCCGGCGGCGGCGGCACCTGGAAATGGGCGTTGACGATGGCCCGGTATTCGTCGGGCGTCGTCAGATCCGGCACCAGCCCAGCCGCCACGTTTGGCGGCACCGCCAGCACGACGGCATCGTCCGCCGCCAACGCCTGCGGTCCGTCGCCAAAATCGATCGATTCCACACGACTGTCATCCGGCGAAAATCCCAATGCCCGCACGCGATGCTGCATCATCACGCGTGCGCCGTGCGCTTCCAGGAATGCCAGCGCGGGCGTGACGAACGACACGTCCAGGCCCTCGCTCGCGATCAGCGGATGACAGGCCTTGCCGCCCGCCGCGAGCGTTTCGCGAATAACGGCGGCCGCCATCTGCGCAGAGCCTTCGGCCGGATCGGCGTTGAGCACGGCGAGAAACAACGGGTGAATCAGGCGCTGATAAAGCGCGGGCGGACAGCGCATCGCGTCGGTCATGGTCGCGTCGGGTCCGGCGCGCAGCAGCGGCGCGAGCGACAGGTAGTCCAACCACTTCGTGCCCGGCACGCGGGCGTTGCTGTCGAATATCCACCATGGCAGGCGCCCTTCCGACAGACGCACCGTCCAGCGCTCGTCGCTCGTCAGATCGACGAACGCGAATTCCGCACGATCGGGGCCGGTCAATGTGTGTTCGGAGCCGATGGTGCGCGTAAATTCGCGCATCGTTGTATTGCCCGAGAGCACCAGGTGATTGCCGTTGTCGATCACCGCGTTCAACTGCCGGTCGAAGTAGGACCGGCAGCGTCCGCCCGCCTGCGGTGCCGCCTCATGCAGCACGACCGGCACGCCACGCTTCACGAGCCTTACCGCGGCGGCCAGGCCTGCCAGACCGGCACCGATAACGTGAGCCGTGCCCGACATCAGAACGCCATCTGCCGCAGCAGCATCAGCATGAGACGCCAGCGCGGCACACGCACGCGCTCGCGAGGCAAGGCGAAGCCGCGCGCAATGAGCTTGTCGAGGATCGCGCCGTAGGCTTTGGCCATCACAGCGGGCGCAATCACCACGCGGCGCGGGTACGGCGCCATGATGGCACGCGCCTTCGCATAATGTTCTCGGGCCTGCGCCACCAGGGGCGCACAGGCGCGGTCGAGCTGGGCGGCAACGACGTTCTGCGGCGTGGCGCCCACGATGCCGGCCTCGGCCAGCGTTTCGCGCGGCAGATAGACGCGGCCGATGCCGGCGTCTTCGTCGATGTCGCGCAGGATATTCGTCAATTGCAGGGCACGGCCGAGGTGATAGGACAGATCGATACCGTCCTGCTCGGGCATGCCGAACACCTTGACCGACAGACGACCGACGGCGCTCGCCACGCGATCGCAATACAGATCGAGCGTGGGCAGGTCGGGCGCGACGATGGGGCCGCAGGCATCCATTTCCATGCCGTCGATCACGGCGAGAAAGTCGTCGTGCTTCAGGCCGAACTGCTTGACCACGCGGGCAAGGTTCGCGAGCGACGGCGCCGGGCGTCCGTCGTACAGATCGGCCAGATCGCGTCGCCACGCGGCCAGACGCGCCATGCGGCTCGCCGACGTGTCATCGCCGTCGTCGGCAATGTCGTCTACGGCACGGCAAAAGGCATAAATCTCGAACATGCCTTCGCGCTGCGCGGGCGGCAGAATGCGCATGGCAGCGTAAAAACTGCTGCCCGACGCCACGCGTGCGCTGCTTGGCTCAGGCGACATTTCGATCGGTTCGGCGACGCTCACGAGGCTCCTCGTCGTGCAGGGGAACGGGGTGACACCACGGAAAAAACTCAGGGGATTCTTGCAAGGAGGGAAGTATACCGGGGATTGGCGCGACTTTCCCGCCAGGATTCGGAACGATAGCATAGAATCTCGGGGCCCTCAGCGCTGCCGCGTTGCCCCATTTGCCCACCCGCCTGATGACTTCCGACGCCAAGATCGAGCATTACGAGAACTTCCCGGTCGCCAGTATCCTGCTGCCGCGCGAGATGCGCGCGCCGGTCGGCGTGATCTACAACTTCGCGCGCACGGCCGACGACATTGCCGACGAGGGCGATGCGTCCGACGCCGAGCGTCACGCCGGCCTCGCGGCGTACCAGGCGGAACTCGACAAGATCGCCGCCGGACAGCCCACGTCGCCCGACAGGCCGCTCTTTGCGGCCCTCGCGCGTGTCATTGCCGAGCATCGGCTCCCGGTCCAGCCGTTCTCCGACCTGCTGAGCGCGTTCGATCAGGACATCGACGTCAAGCGATACGCGACATTCGCCGATCTGCGCGACTACACGCGCCGCTCGGCCGACCCGGTCGGGCGCATCATGCTCGCCCTTTTCAAGCTCGACACGCCCGAGAACATCGCCTGCTCGGACGACATCTGCTCGGCCCTGCAACTCATCAACTTCTGGCAGGACGTGGAAGTCGACTGGCGCAAGGCGCGCGTGTACCTGCCGCAGGACGACATGGCCCGGTTCGGGGTGACCGATGCCGACATCGGCGCGCAGGCGTTCGACGAGCGCTGGCGCGCGCTCATGCGCTACGAAGTCGACTTCGCACGGCGGATGATGCTGCGCGGCGCGCCGCTCGCCAACCGTGTGCCGGGCCGCTTCGGCCTGGAACTATGTTGCGTGGTGCATGGTGGATTGCGCATCCTCGACCGGATTGAAGCCGTCAACTACGACGTCTTCCGTCATCGTCCGCAACTGGGAAAGGCCGACGGGCTGCGCGTGTTCCTGCGTGGCCTCGGCATGAAACTGAGCGGCACGCCGCCCAAAGCCGGCGCGGACTAGCGTCTGCTCACAAGCGGCCACACGCGGGGCCAGCGGCTGCGACGTCATGCCGCAGGCTCCACACCGTCTGAGTGCGCCCGCGCTTGACCCATCGCAAGTCCCGTTCGCGGGGCAGGTGCCAGACTGCCCTTTTCGCGTGGGCGCGCCGTCACACGGCGCCATCGCCCGCGCGAGCCCACCTCGATGGACGGAACTGACATGAACGAGCAATGGTTGACGCTGGCCGGCCGCCGGCTGGTGCCGGTAGTGCAAGGCGGCATGGGCATCGGCATCTCCGCGCACCGGCTCGCCGGCACGGTGGCACGGCACAACGGCATGGGGACGATCGCGAGTATCGATCTGCGCCACCATCATCCTGACCTGCTCGCCGAAGTCGACGGCCTTCACACCCCCGAGGGCAAGAAGGCGGCCATCGAGGCGGTCAACCTGATTGCACTGGACCGCGAGATCCACGCCGCCAAGGCGATTGCCGACGGTCACGGACTGGTGGCGGTCAACGTCATGAAGGCGGTGAGCGCACACGCATCGCTGGTACGACAGGCGTGCGAGAGCGGCGCCGATGCCATCGTCATGGGTGCCGGATTGCCGCTCGACCTGCCGGAACTCACGGCGTCTCATCCAGGCGTCGCGCTCATCCCGATTCTGTCGGACTCGCGCGGCGTCAGCCTCGTGTTGCGCAAGTGGATGAAGAAGGGCCGCCTGCCGGACGCCATCGTCATCGAGCATCCAGCACATGCGGGCGGGCATCTCGGCGCGTCACGCATCGAAGAGCTGGGCGACGCACGCTTCTCGTTCGATCGCGTGCTCGCCGAGTGCCGCGAGATCTATGCGACGCTCGGCATCGAATGGTCCCGTGTACCGCTGATCGTGGCCGGCGGAATCCACCGTCACGAGCAGGTTCGGCACTGGCTGGCGCAAGGCGCGGCGGGCGTACAGTTGGGCACGGCGTTTGCCGTGACCGAGGAATCTGACGCGCATCCGGCGTTCAAGGCGGTGTTGGCGAGCGCACGGCCGGAAGACATTGCCGAGTTCACCAGCGTGGCCGGGCTGCCTGCGCGTGCAGTGCTGACACCGTGGCTGAAGAAGTACCTCTCGCGTGAGACCGCCCTGCAAGCGAAGGCAAAGGTGCGGCAGTGTCTGGAAGGATTCGATTGCCTGCAGGCCTGTGGGCTGCGCGATGGCGTGGCGCGCATCGGGCAGTTCTGCATCGATCTGAAACTCGCCCAGGCGGTGCGTGGCGATGTGGCGCGCGGACTCTTCTTCCGTGGCCGCGACCCGTTGCCCTTCGGCGAGCGCATTCGACCCGTGGGCGATCTCATGCGTTATCTGCTGACGGGCGAGCGGCCGGAGGACGGCGACACGGCTGCGGTCGCATAGCCGTGCTCACTTGGCCGGCGCCGCCGGTGCGGGCGCGCTGGCTGCGGCATCCTCCGCCCCGCTCGGATGGCTGGCGCCCCCGGCATCGTCCGCACTGACGGGCGCGGCACGTGCCGCAATTCGCCGGTCGAAGAACGCGGCGAGCGCCGGGTCGTTCACCTTGAGATCGAACTGACGGTCATCCACCGCCGAGAAATAGCCGTCGCACAGATCCGCTTTCGCGCTCTCGGTCGGCTGATCGTCGATGCTGCGGGAATAGACGACAAACTGGCGCTCGACAAGCATCGGCAATTGGTTGCGCAGCAAGTCGTCGAAGCGCGCGCGCGCTTCGGGATCGGTATAGGTGGATTGCAATTCGGCACGCACGCGCCGGCCCTCCGCGAGATAGTCGCGGTGCCGCGTCTGCCACGCGCGCAATGCCGCATTCCCGTGCGTTCGGGTGGCCGCGCCATAGAGCCCGCACTTCTGCACGAGCCGCGCGAGCACCTCGCCGACACCTTCGGGGGACGCGATCGCCGCCCCCATCAACTCGGCATCGTTCTTGTACTGCGGCGGCTGCGCCAGCGCCGCGGCCGCGCACACGCTTGCCGCACCCACGATCGCGCAGGCGACCAGGCGTCGCCCACCGTTACCAAATGGCTTCATTGCCGGATTGTCGGAATGGCGGGCTCGAACGGCCTCGCTCTCGGAGCTATCGCATCGGCCACGACGTCGATGCTGGCATCTTAGCCGAAGTGACGTCTGGAGGTGCGCGGCGGTAACGTCTTTCGCCGAACGCTGCACTCGACAGACCGCTGCGGGAGCAGCAATCCGTTGTGGCACATCATCACCATGGCACCGTACGACCGAGATAGTCGACGTAGTGCAGTCCGGCGCGCCCCTCGTGCGCCGTGATGGTGTCGATCAGGTGGGGGATGCTCTCGTCGATGCTCAGACGCGCGTCCGCCCCGCCCATGTCCGTGCGTACCCAGCCGGGGGCCGTCAGCAGCAACGTGCGCGTGTCGTCGCCATGCCGCGCCGCGAAGCTGCGCATCAACATGTTGAGCGCCGCCTTGCTGGCCCGGTAGACCTCGTAGTGGCCGTTCGTGTTGTTCGTGACGCTGCCCTGTCCCGAGGACATCACCCCCAGCGTGCCGCCGGGAGGCACAAGCGACTCGAACGTCTCGATCACCCGCATTGGGCTCAGCGCGTTCGTCACCATAACGCGCACGAACTCCTCGGTCGACACGTCGGCAATCGTCTCACGGTCGTCGTTCTTCACCCCGGCGTTCACGAAGAGCAAATCGACACGGCGCCCCGCCAATCGCTCGCGCAATGCGGTGACTTGCGCCGGTATCGCGATATCGACCGTTTCGACCTCCAGCGCACCGCCGACGGCTGCGCCCAAGCTATCAACCAACGCATCGAGCGCGCCAGACGACCCTTGCCGAGCCGTGGCGATGACATGCCAGCCGCGCCTGAGATACGCCTGCGCCATTGCGAAGCCCAGACCGCGCGATGCGCCAAACAGCAAGACAGTTTTTTGCGGGGAAACTTGGGAGATTGTTTCGTTCTGCATGCGTCGTTCCTCGTATCCAACGTCGCCCGCACGTCCGCGACGGAATGCCGGGAGGCGGTACGACGTGTGCTGTGAGGGACTATAGGTCGATGCAAGACATGGCGGAAGACGCAGCCGTTGCACTGATAACATGCGCGTAACGCCACATCTCGTTCCGTCGCCCCCATGACCGACCCCGATCTGAACCTGCTAATAGCGCTGGATGCCCTGCTCGCCGAAGTCAGCGTGGCAAGTGCCGCACGCCGGTTGGGGCTGAGCGCATCGGCGATGAGCCGTACGCTGAGCCGCTTGCGCGACACCACGGGCGATCCGCTGCTGGTTCGCGCCGGTCGCCGCATGGTGCTCACGCCGCACGCCGAGCAATTGCGCACGCGCAGCCGAGGCGCCGTCGACGAGGCTCGCCTACTGCTCGCGCCCGCCACATCATCGCCTGACTTCGCCACACTGCGCCGCACCTTCACGCTTCGCGCCAACGATGGCTTCGTCGACGCCTTCGGCGCGTCGTTGATTGCCGCGCTCACACAGGCGGCCCCGTTCGTGAGCCTGCGCTTTCTGTCCAAGGCGGAAAAGACCGCGATGCCGTTGCGAGGCGGGGAGGCCGATCTGGAAATCGGCGTGCTGGGGGACATCGGCGGGGCGAGCAACATGGGCCCGGAAATTCGCCTGCAGACGCTGTTCCGCGATCACTTCGTGGGCGTGGTGCGTTCGGGCCATCCGCTCGTCGCGCACGGCGCGCCGGACGCCGAGCGATACGTTGCGTTCGGGCATGTCGTGGCATCGCGGCACGGCGCCGGGCGGGGGCCTGTCGATGTCGCGCTTGACGCGCTGGGTCTGCACCGCGATATTGTCGCGGTGGTGCCAAGCTTTCCGGCGGCGTTGTCCGTAGCGCAGGCGTCCGACTTGATCGCGCTGGTGCCTGCGTCACTCATGAGGCAACGCGCCGCACAGCGGGTCGCAACCTCATCCGCGCCGGTCCACGTGTTCGACCTGCCGGTGACGACAGGACAGATTGCCGTGTCGTTGATGTGGCATCCCCGAATGGACGCGGACCCCGTTCATCGCTGGCTTCGACAACAGGTGCTGTTGGTGTGCCGCCCGGACGATGTCGCATCGCGATAATCGAAAGCGGTAAGACGGCGCTTATCGTGAGGTGGTCGCCCCACATTGCACCTGCCCCGACACCGGATCTCGCTTGCAAGCGGTGGGCCCCTGCTCGTTGAAGTAGACCGCACCCTGCGCGTTCGTCGACGCGCCCGGGAAACGACCTTGCGGCGCGCGTTGCGGATCCGTCAGTTGCCTCATCTGCATATCGTTTGTCGCGGACGACTCACGCTGGCGTTGTGCCTGCCGCTCACCCTCCGCCATGCCCTGCTTGAACCGTGCGCCAACGCCGCCTTCCCGTTCATGTGTCGACGCAGGCGGCGTAAGCCCCACGCCGGGCTGACCACCCGGCGCGGCCTGATTCGACTGGCGGATGCTGTTCAGATCGCCACTCTGCAAGTAGGACTGAGCGGCCGCGCCACCGGCCACCGATATTCCTGCGGTGGCCAGGCAGGCGATCAGCAAGGTTCTGGCTGACATGTTTCGAATTCCCCCGTGAAGTGCGACATGGATCACCTTTTTCGGGGCACAGTGTAGCGCCAATCGCAATCCGCTTCGACCTCCGAAGTTCGCGCGACAACCTACACCTCACGGCATGACCGGCGGGTGATACGTCAATGTCTGCGCGAGCAGCCACAGCATGACAATGACCACGGGGAAGTGCACCAACAACTGCGTGAACGTATATCCGACAATGTCGCGCGCGCGCAGACCTAGCACCCCCAGCAGCGGGAGCATCCAAAACGGATTGATCAGATTCGGCAGCGCTTCGGCTGCGTTGTACACGGTCACCGCCCACCCCAGGTGCACATGCAGGTCGTTGGCTGCCTGCATCACATACGGAGCCTCGATGATCCACTTGCCGCCGCCCGACGGCACGAAGAAGCCCAGTACCGCCGAATACACGCCCATCACGCCCGGGAAAGACGTCTGCGACGAGATCGCCACGAAGAAGCTCGACAGGTGGTGCGAAAGCGTCGCCCCGTCGATGCCCGGCGCTTTGGTCAGCAGATAGGCAATGCCGCCGTAGAGCGGGAACTGGATCAGCACGCCCGCCACGGACGGCACCGACTTCGCGATCGCATCGAGAAACCGGCGGGGACGCCAGTTCAGCAACATGCCCAACATCAGGAACACGAAGTTGTAAGTGTTCAGATTGGAGATCGCCAGCAGCGGATCCTTTGTCGTGAACTCATGTCCGATCCAGAGCACGCCCAGCGCCACGATCAGCACCGTGACTACCGGGCTGTATTCAAGCCAATCTCCTGGGCGTTGCGCACGCACGTAAGGCTTTGCCATATCGTCGAGCGACACACCGAGGTCGGCCGCGATGGTTGCGCGGTCGTCGCGCGGTGCCGAGTAGTAAGCCAGCGCCACCGACACCACCGTCAGCACGGCGGCAATCGCCATCGATTGCGGCAGGAAGATGGTGTCGGCGAACGGAATGACGCCGGTGATCTCGACCAGCGCCTTCGGCAAGCTTGCCGGGTTGGCCTGCAACTGCGCCGCCGACGAACTCAGGCCGAGCGCCCACGTCGCCCCCATGCCCAGATACGCCGCGGCGCCCCCCGCACGGTAGTCCATGCGAATGTCGTCGCGGCGCGCAATCGCGCGCACCAGCAGGCCGGCGAAGACCAGGCTGATGGCCCAGTTGAACAGCGAGAGCACGATACTCACAAATGCCACATACGCCACCGCGCTACGACCGCTGCGCGGCAGCGTGGCCATCTTGCGGATGAGCAACGCCGCGGGCGGCGAGACGGCCACCACATAGCCC
This sequence comes from Pandoraea sp. XJJ-1, assembly GCF_026802345.1. Taxonomy (NCBI): domain Bacteria; kingdom Pseudomonadati; phylum Pseudomonadota; class Betaproteobacteria; order Burkholderiales; family Burkholderiaceae; genus Pandoraea; species Pandoraea sp. XJJ-1. The sequence goes on along the minus strand of NZ_CP113827.1, from coordinate 1,451,887 downwards.
GAGATCGCCACGATGGCCATCTGCATCGTGAACGGGATCAGGCTCCAGAAACCGTCGCCAAAGGCCACGCCCACTTTGACCGCCGGGACACCGATGGCGAGCGCGCCGCCCGCGCATACGATGACGGCAAGCGCCGCGAAAAGATAGGCGTCCGGAAACCAGCGCTCGGACCAACGCGTGACCGCCGCCGCCAGACGTTCCAGAAGTCCGCCGTCCTGCGGCGTCTCCGACATGCTCGAAAGTGAATTTCCCGGTTTCATTGCCTGTGTTCCCTTAGGTTTGTCATGATCGGCACCGCCGCACCTCGCGATGCGCGCCCCGTCCCCAGCCCTGCGGCAGCGACCTTTCATCGCCGCCGTCGTCCATCGCCCGCTGCCTGCGTCGCGTCAAGCGTGTTGAGTCGCCTGCCAGACGAGCGTGGCGGCCGCGAGATCTTCCAGCGCTGTCCCTACGGCCTTGAATACCGTGCGCTCACCCTCGCCGCTGCGACATCCGCGTCCTGCGCGACACAGGTCGGCCAGCGTGCCGCGCACGTCCGACGCGGTGAACACGCCTCGCGACATCGGTCCGAGCAACTCCCCCGATTTGGCCAGCGCTTCGTCGGTGTCGACGTACAACGAAGCGCCGGCAAAGCAGAGATCGTCGGCTTCGCGCATCTGCGGCGTAAAGCTGCCAATCAGATCCAGATGGACGCCCGGCGCCAACCAGTCGCCCTGCACGACGGGCTCGGTCGCCAGCGTTGCGCAGGTGACGATGTCCGCGCCCTCGACGGCCGACTTCGCGGTATGACACACGACCGCGTCGAGACCTTGTGCACGCAGGCGATCGACCAGACGCCCGGACGCCTGCGCATCGCGATCCCACACGCTCACACGTGTGATGGGGCGCACCGCACGATAGGCCAGCGGCACGAGCGCCCCCACGCGGCCCGCGCCGAGCAGCGCGAGATGCGACGCATCGTCTCGCGCCAGATACGAGGCAGCCAGCGCAGAGGCCGCCGCCGTGCGGCGCGACGTGATCTCGTTGCCGTCCATCTGCGCCAGCGGCACGCCCGTCGTGGCGTCATAGAGCAGATAGGTCGAATGCAGACCCGGCACGCCGCGCTGCGCATTGGCCGGTGCGATGTTGACGGTCTTGATGCCGAGATAACCGCCGGGCTGCCACGCGGGCATGATGAGCACGGTCATCGCATCGCGCGTACCCGATTCCGAGATGACGTGCGTGTGGCGCAGCGGCACGTCGCATCCGGTGACGAACAGGCTACGAAGCGCGTCGAGCAACGGGCCGAAAGCCAATGCCTCGCGAGTGGCGTCGGCGTCGATGAATTTCATGAGTACAGCTCCTCGTCGAGGTGGAAATGAGATGTCAGGCGTCGAGCACGATGGCTTCGCGCGGCACGGCCTGACAGGCCAGACACATGCCGGGCTCGTCGAGCGCCACGTCGCCCAGGTGCTCGACCTCGCCGGCCAGCACGCGCACCGCACAACTCTCGCATTGCCCGACACGGCAACCGCTTGGCAGTGCCAGCCCCAGCGACTCGGCAAACGACAACAGGCTGCCGTGCGACGGCATCCAGACAGCCTCGCGGCCCGAGCGAGCGAACGTAACGGGCCACGCGGCCCCGGCGTCCACACGCGGCGCGCTCGGCGAACGGAACGCCTCCTTGAACATGTCGAACGCGGGTACGCCACGCGCCGCCAACCCCGCCATCACGGCCGTCATCATGGGCGCCGGACCGCACAGGTAGAAGCGTGCGCGTCGCTTGATCAGGTCGTCGGACACCACGGCCGCAGACAGCCGTTCTGCCGAGGCGTAGTCGCGACCGAGCACATCCGCCTCGCGCGGCGCGTCGTAGTAGTTGAAGACGCGCACGTTGGACAGACGCTGCGCAAGCGCCGCCAGCCGATCCCGGAAGGCGTGCGTGGCGCCATTGCGGTTGGCGTAATGCAGCCAGACGTCGGGCAGCGGCAAGGGCGCGCGTTCGGCCTGCTCCGCCAGCGATTCCAGATAGCAGAGGAACGGCGTGATACCAATGCCGCCGGCGAAACACACCACCGGCTGGCGGCTGCGCAGCGGCATGACGAAGCGCCCGGACGGGGCGCCCAGTTCGATCACGTCGCCCACGCGAGCGCCGGTGTTCAGCCAACTCGAGACCAGGCCGTCAAACGGTGTGCCCTCGGACGTGCGCCCCTGCTGATGACGCACGGCAATGCGATAGCCGCGACGGTCGCGCTCGCTGGAGGGCCCGGTGAGCGAGTACGCACGTGTTACGGGCTGCCCTTGCCCGGGAATCGATACGCGCACGGTAACGTGCTGCCCCGGCAGATAGTCGGGTAGCCCCACGTCGTCGAGCGGATCGAGCGCGATGGCGCACACCCCCTCGGCCGCGGCATCGAGCGCGGCAATGCGAAAGCGCGCCATGCCGTCCCATGGGCGGCGGGCCGGATTGCTCGCCGGATCGCGCGCAACGTCGCATCGAAACGAGCGCAACGGCGATGCACCGCTGATCGGATCGATGTCCTGCGTCGTCACCAGTGCGTTGAAGTTGCTCGACTGATCGCCCGCCATCGCGAAACCGTCACGTCCCACGCTGTCGCAAGCCTGCCACCAGCCGTATTCGGCAAGCAGCACGTCGAGGCCCAATCCGGCATCGAACGCCGCGCGAAAGCGCGCGACCCCGGCCGGCGTCGTCACGCGCACCCAATCGCCTTCGGCGATGTGCCTGCGCGCCGCCAGCGTCGGATGCAGATGCACCACGGGATCGGGGGCGCGCATGCGCAGGCTCGCGAGTCCGCGATGCTGACTGTGGCAGTAGTAGCCGTTCTTGGTCGAACCGAGCAGCAACGGGAAGCGCAGCGCCTCATCGTCGCTCACGGCACGGGGCGCCACATGCGCCGGTACCGGCGGATATCCGTGACGCAGCAGATGCTCGGAATACAGCTCGACACGCCGCGTTTCGGTGGCGAAGCCGCGCACATCGCCGGCCTCGGTGCGCGCGTATTTGCGCTCATATTGCGGCTGCGGACGCGAAATGCCCTCGGGATGCGCGCGCAACGTCTGCACGTCGAGCCCGAGCGGGGCGAGTTGATGATTCCAGCCGGCATCGAGACTGCCGCCGAAGAAGGCGTCGCCCATGCCCAGGCGCACTGCGAGATCGAACACGATGTCGTTGTCGCTGCGCGACTCACCGCGCGGCGACACCATGCGCTGGCGAAGTTGGATCAGTGCGTCGGCGCGATCGTCGATCTCGAAGCCGGCGCGCAAGCCTTCGCGTTCCCATGGCGTGTTCACCGGTAGCACGATATCGGCGAAACGCGCCGACGGCGTTTCGAACAGATCGCAATGGACGTGAAACTCGAGCGCTTCGAGCGCCTCGCGCGCCATCGCATAATCCGCCTGCGACGCCAGCACGTTGGTACCGAAGCAGAACAGCGCGCGCACACGATAGGGCGTGCCATCGAGAATCGCGCGGTAGGTATCGCGCGCGGTCACCCAGCCGCGCGCAGGCGGTCCCAGCGGACGCGCGTCGAGGCCCAGCGCCCTGGCCTGCTGCTCGGGGCTCAAAAGATCGTGCTGACTGACGGCATTCAACGGTTGACGCGTCATCACGCGATTACCCCCGCGTCTGTCGAAGCTGCCGGTCAGTGCGTACAAGACCGCGATGGCGCGCTCGATTTGCGTCGCGTTCGCGTGCTGCGCGACACCCGACCATGCGTGATAAGCGACGCGCTGTGCCCCGGTGAAGAGGTCAGCGGCGGCGTCGAGCTGCGCAGGAGAAACGCCGCAGAGTGCGCTTACGGTCGCCGCGTCGTAAGCGGCCAGCCCCGCGCAGAGATGATCGAACGCCGGCCGGCAGGCAATGCGCGATCCGTCGCCGGACATCACCGCAAACTCGCCGCGCAGGGCGGCTTGGTTCGCCGCGTCGCGGCTCAGCGCATGGGTCGTCTCGTACGGCTGCGGTGCCGCCGCCGCTTCGTTCCAGATCACGAAGGCTTCCGGCGACACGCCGACGTGCGTCGCAGCCACATCGCGTACGCGCAGGAAGTGCCCGTTGTCGTTGCGCACGAGCAGCGGCGCATTGGTCCACCGGCGCACGAACATCTCGTCATAGCGCCCACTGTCGATCAAACGACGGGCGAGACCGAGCGCCAGCGCCGCATCGGTGCCGGGCCGCACGGGCAGCCAGGCATCGGCATCGGCGGCAAGCGGTGTCTTGCGCGGGTCGACGACGAGCAACTTGGCGCCACGCGCCCGCCCTCGCCCGATCGCGTTCGCCTGGCTCAACCACGTACTCGTGGGGTTGTGGCCCCAGACCATGATGACGTCTGCCTGCGCGTAATCGGCGGTCGGCATGCCGCACCCGAACGTGAACGCGTGCGCGAAATCCTTGTGCCAGTTGCAGATTTCCGTCGCGTAGATCGTGTTCGGGCCACCGAACACCCGGATGAAGCGCTCGATCCAGTCGATGCTGTCTGATAGCGGCGTGCCGCTTGGGGTCGTCACGCCAAACGCGACGGCATGCGCACCGCTCTCGCGACGGATGTCGCCCAGTCGCGCAGCGATTTCGGTGAGCGCTTCGTCCCACGAGATGGGCGTCCAACCCGGGTCGTCCGCCCCCTTCGGCGTGGTGCGGCGCAGCGGTGTAGTCAACCGGTCGGGGTGATGCACCAGCTCCGGCGCCGCCTTGCCCTTGCGGCACATCGCGGCGCCATTCGGATGCGACGGATCGGGTTCGACCGCGATCAGCGCATCGTTTTCCACGCGAGCCAGCGTGCCGCAGCGGGAGCGGCACAACGTGCAGAACCCGGGCTTGACCTCCTGAACCATGTCTCATGCGTCTCTATAGGAATCGATGTTCCGATGCTATACAGCCGTCACTTTTATTACTAATATAAAAAATATAGTTTGCAATATTGATTTTTTAAATGAAACCAACCCTGCGTCAGATCGAGTATTTCGTGGCGGTGGCCGAGACAGGACAGGTGATGCGCGCAGCCGAGCGATGTAGCGCGTCGCAGTCGTCGCTGACGATTGCCTTGCAGAATCTGGAGGTGATCGTCGGCACACCGCTTTTCATACGACACGCGAAGGGGCTGCGGCCGACCGAGGCCGGCGAGCGATTTCTGCGTCACGCCTACCGTATCCTCAACGCCACCGACGACGCACTACAAGAGGCCCGCACGCTTCCAGACGATGCGGGTGGCCGTCTGCGACTGGCCGTCACCGAAACGATTTCGGCATATCTGCTGCCTTCGGTGGCCAGCACCTTGTCCAAGCGCTTCCCGAACGTCGAACTCACGTTGATCGAGGGCGACCGCCGCGAACTGGAAGCGGCTGTGCTGGCGGGCGAGGTCGACCTGGCGTTGCTGTTAGTGTCGAACGTCGTGGCTGACGGACTCGTCTCGCACACGTTGCTGCGCTCGACGCGCCGGCTGTGGACCAGCCCCGGACATCCGCTGCTAGACAAGCCAAGCGTCACGCTCGACGATGTGCGCGGACAGCGCTTCCTGTTGCTTGATATGGATGAACACGTGCAGACGGTCGAGCGCTACTGGCACGCCGCGCAGGTCGAACCGGTCGTGCACTTCCGGACTCGCTCGATCGAGGCAATTCGTAGCCTCGTGGCGCAGGGCTATGGGGTATCGATTCTCTCGGACCTCGTCTATCGCCCCTGGTCGATCGACGGTGGGCGAATCCTGCGACGGGATCTGAGCACGGGCGTGCCGTCGATGGATGTGGGACTCGTATGGGCGCAGCGGCGTCCGCCTGAGGGAATGACCGAGCGCATCGTCAGCGCGTTGCGCTCGCTGATCCGCGAAATCAACGATCGCGGACACATGGGGGTGGAATGATCCACTGACGACGACGCGCGAAGCGTCGGCGTCAGCGGCATTCATGCCCGACGCGTCGCCAGTTCGGCCCCTTGGCGCAGCGCTTCGAGCAGGCTGCGCTCGTCGGCAATGCCCTTGCCCGCGATGTCGAACGCCGTGCCGTGGTCGACCGACGTGCGCACCACCTGCAAGCCGACCGTCACGTTCACGCCTGCCTCCAGGCCCAGCACCTTGACCGGGCCATGCCCCTGATCGTGGTACATGGCGACCACGAGATCGAAATCGCCGCGCCCGGCGCGGAAGAACAACGTATCGGCAGGCAACGGACCTTCGATATCCCAGCCGCGCTCACGCAAGCGTTGCACGGCCGGCACGATCTTCTCTTCCTCTTCCCCGTAGCCGAACAAGCCGTTCTCGCCCGCGTGCGGGTTGATGCCGCACACGGCAATGCGGGGATTCGCGATGCCCGCCTTGACCAGCGTAGCGTGACCGCGCTCGATCGTACGCTGAACCAGGCCCGGCTCGATCTTGCGAATCGCATCGATGATGCCGATGTGGGTCGTGACGTGAATCACCCGCAGGTTCGGCGCGACAAGCATCATCGACACCTCTTCGATCCCCGTCAGGTGAGCGAGCATCTCGGTGTGTCCGGGGAACTTGTGCCCCCCCGCGTGCAGCGCTTCCTTGTTCAGCGGTGCCGTGCAGATCGCGTCGATTTCCCCGGCTTCGGCCAGCTTCGCCGCGTGCGCGATGTACCGGTACGCGGCATCGCCCGCGATCGCCGACAGTTGGCCAAACGGCAAGTCCTCGGGGATCAGGCCCAAGTCGATGCACTCGATCACGCCTGGCGTGAAGCGCGCTTGCGCGACCGTCTCGATACGACGCACGCTCAGCGGCATCTTGACGATGGCGATGGCCTGCTCGAGACGTCGCGCGTCGCCGATCACGACGGGGCGGCATTGCTGGTACACGCTGTCGTGCGCCAGGCTCTTCACGATAATTTCCGGGCCGACGCCAGCCGCGTCACCCATGGTGATGCCAATGACGGGGAGATATTGATTCATGGCGTTTGCGTTGATATCCATTTCGTTGGGAGGACGTCCGGAAAGTATTCCGGGATGATGTTCTGTTGTTGCGTTACCGGCTCGCGTTGCCTCAATGGCGCTCGCGCAGGTCGGGCGTCGTGCGCAAATATCGGTAGGCGCTATGCAGCGCCGCTTCGCCGCCGAAAGCGCCGGCCTTCGTCACGATGCGCATCGACGCCCCATTGGCCGGCCGCCCCACGGCGACGCCAGGCTCCACTTCAGCGAGCAGTTCGAGCGCGCCGATACCCACCGCGCTCAACATCGCGCGCGCCGTCTCGCCGCCGGTGACGACAAGGCCCGACAAGCGCGCGAAGTGCGGCGCGATCAACGCCGCCAGCGAGGCCGAAAGCTGCGCACCCTCTGCCGGATCGAAGGCATCGTCACGCCCGATTCGCACCAGCAGGTCGCTTCCCTGCCCAATGGCATCGCCAATCGCCGCACACCAGCGTGCGCTGTCGGGATGCGACGCGCCGGCGCGCAGGACCGCGGGCGGCACGATCCATTCGACCACCGCGTGCTCCGCGCATAGCCGCGCGCACTGCTGTTGCGACACGGCGGACAGGCTGCCCACCAGCGTCAGCAAGGGACCGGTCGTCCCGGCGTCGCTCGTCACGCGCGCATTGTCTCGCGCGTCGCCCATGCCGCCCTTACCGCTCGTATCGCCCGTCCCATCCGTCGGCGCGAACAATGCCGATTGTTCGGCCAGTGCGCGAGCGAGACCGCCCGAGCCGACCCAAAAGATGTCCGTCAGCCCGACGCTCGCGCGCGCCAGCATGACGAGATCGTCATCGGTCTGCGCATCGACGATCAACGCCGTCACGCCGTTGGCGCGCGCCTGCGCAACGACATCGGTCAACGCTGCACGCGCCGCCACAAAATCCTTGCGCAGCAAATCCGAGGACACGATCTGCGCCCTCACGCCCGCCGCCGCCAACATCGGCGCGAGTCGCGCCTCCTGAGCGTCATGCTCCAGTCGCCAGGTGTCGGTCTCTGCCAATGGCACACCGCGCACGAACACTTCTCCGTCTCGCACGACACGCCCCGTGGCAGGGAACGCCGGCGCCACAATGGCCAAGCCCGCGAGCGGCTGCAGCGCAGCGACTTCCGCAACCCAGTTGCCACGCAGTGTCGAGTCGATCTTCTTGTAGAGACGCCGTTCTGGCGCGGCAAGCCGCTGCCACGCCGCGACTGCGCGTGCGGCGGCCTCGTGCGCCGACAGACGGCGCGTGTCGATGTCGATCGCCACCACTTGCGCCGTCGCATTGAAGCCTTCGATATCGAGCGACACGACGCTACGACGACCGGCGTTGGTAAAGCCGATCGCGCAGTCGGCCGCGCCGGACAAATCGTCGGCGACAATGAGCATGCTCACTGCACCGCTCCCTTGGCCGCAGCCCCCAGACCCCGGGCCGCCACACGCTTGGCAACCGCGGCCGTCAGGATCGGCGAGACGATGGCCGTCACCACCACGCAGGCTGCCACCAGCAGCGTTGCGCTCTTGGCGGCGGCCTCGTAGACCGGATTGGCGGCAGCGATCAGCGCCGGCACCGCGGCGGCATTGCCAGCCGTGTTCGCGGCGGCCGTACCCGCCACGCCCGTCCCGCCCGTCAGGCGGTCGACGATGTAAAGCGGAATACCGGTGACCACGACGACGGCAAAGCCAAGCAGGATGCCCAGCAGGCCCGCCTGCCAGACCTTGTGCAGATCAAGCCCCGCGCCGAGCGCCAGCGCGAAGAACGGAATCATCACCGGCACGGCACGGCCCAGAAAATCACGCATTTCACGATCGAGATTGCCCAGCAACATCCCCACGGCCAGCGGCAGGATGCTGCCCACCAGCGTCGGCCACGGGAACGCGGACAAGCCCGCGACACCCAGCGTGACCATCGTCAGGAACGGGCCCGATTCCAGCGACATGATCGTGTAGGCGCCCACGTCTTCCGAGCGACCGTACTGCCCCATCAGCGCCATGTACAGGCCACCATTGGTGTCGTTCATCGCCGCGACCACGGCCAGCGTGGAAATGCCGGCGAACATGCCCGACGCGACCGGTGCCTCACCCAGGAAATGCCCCAGCACGATACCGACCACAATCGCCGCGCCGATCTTGGCCGCGAACAACGCCCCGCCTTTCTTGATCAGGTATGGCGTTGCCTTGACATCGATGCTGGCGCCCATGCAGACATAGAACACCGCGAGGATCGGCAGCGCGCCCGTGAACAACGCGTTGGTAAACGAGCCGAAGAACGTCGGCATCCCCGGCATGAAGGTGGCAATCAACGAACCGATCAGCAAGGGAACGATCATCATCCCCCCCGGCACGCGCTCGATGGCGCGCTTGATACGAATTTGAGCCATGGTTGTCTCCCGACCAATGTGGATATAAACCAATCGATCATTATTTTGATCGATTTGATCAGACGGAAGTCTAATCGCTGCCAGAAAAATGTGCAAATATTGTGAATAATGCGTAATCGCCGAGTGAAATCCACTCCCCACGGGCTTTCATCACGTCGGATTTTCCAAAAAAATGATCGAATCAATCATTTCTCGGCACCCGTCGTGAGGGTATCGTGGTCGTTCGGGGCGGCGCGTTGGACGATGGCTGCACGCGGGGACGCTACACTATGCGCGCCGCGCGGCGAACCCGTCCTTCGCTCGCATTTCTCCCGTTTTGCTCAGTACCGATCCACTCATGAAAGTTGCGAACCGCCGTGAGGCGATTTTCAAAGCCGTCCTGTCAGGCATGACGGATGTCGCTGCCTTGTGCGCCCATTTCGGCATGTCGGAGGCAACGGTGCGCCGCGACCTGCGCGCTCTGGCCGACGAGCGTCGCGTCGTGCGCACCTACGGCGGCGCCGCGGCGCCGATACGCATGCACGAACCAGAGGAATCGTTGGAGCTGCGTCGTGAGAGCTTCCGCGAACAGAAAGATGTCATCGCACGCGCCGCCGTGGCACACGTCACCGACGGCGATACGATCTTTCTCGATGGGGGGACGACCACCGAAGCGATGGCGCGTTTTCTTGCCGGGCGTGAGGGGGTGCACGTCGTCACGAACAACTTGCTCGTCGTCGGTGCGCTGGCGGCCAACAAGGTGCCTGTGACGCTGATCGGCGGCGACGTGCGACCGTCGAGCATGAGCGTACTCGGGCCGTTGGCACAACTCGCACTCTCCCGCGTGTCGGTCGACAAGGCATTTCTGGGTGCCGACGGCGTCGTTGCCGGACGCGGCCTGTGCGAGGCCTCCGCCGAGCAGGCGTGGCTCAAGGAGTGCATCGTCCGCCAGTCGGCCGACGTGTATGTGCTGGTCACCGCCAATAAGCTCGATCGCGCGAGTCAGCAGCACTGGACGCCGCTGGAACGGCTCTGGACGCTCATCACCGAAGCGCGCGCCGACGATGACAGACTGGTGCAATTCCGCACGCATCCCGAGATCACGATCGAGTCCGCAGACTGACGCACGGCTGACTTGAGAGGCCGCCGAGCCGATTCACGCCCATGCCCGACGTGGTCAAACGCGACTGGGCTCACTTTCCAACGGCAAGTCGAGCCCGGCCGATTCACGCGGCTCATTGCGTGCGAGGCGCGGCGAAGGCGCCAAGTCGTCTTGTGTTGACGAGGCAAGCACCCCTTCCCATTTGGCCACGGCCGCCGACGCCACCGCGTTGCCTAGCACGTTGGTCGCCGTGCGCCCCATGTCGAGAAAGTGATCCACGCCCATCACCAGCAACAGTCCTGCCTCCGGGATATTGAACTGGCTCAACGTAGCAGCGATCACCACAAGCGAGGCGCGCGGCACCGCCGCCATGCCTTTGCTCGTCAACATCAAGATCGCCAGCATCGACAACTGCTGGGCAAACGACAGGTGTACGCCATAGGCCTGTGCGATAAACAGCGTCGCGAACGTGCAATACATCATCGTGCCATCGAGATTGAATGAATAGCCGATCGGCAGCACGAAGCTCGCGATCCGCGTCGGCACGCCAAACCGCTCCAGCTGTTCGAGCGTCTTTGGATAGGCGGATTCGCTGCTCGCGGTACTAAACCCCAATAGCATCGGTACGCGCATATAACGCACAAGCGAAAATACACGTCGACCGAACATGACACCGCCCGCCAGGACAATCAGCGTCCAAAGCAGTAGCAACCCGCCGTAAAACTCGCCCATGAAGCGACCGTACGTCGCGAGGACCGACAGCCCGCGCGTCGCAACCACATTCGCCAGCGCCCCAAAGACTGCGAGCGGCGCGGCGGCCATCACGTAGGACGTGACCCGCAGCATCACGTGCGAGGTCTGGTCGAGCAAGCGTACGATACTCTCCCCTTTGTCGCCCAACGCCAACAGGCCGGCACTGAAAAATGCGGCAAATACGACGATCTGCAGAATCTCGTTGCTCGACATGGCCGCAACGATGCTGCTTGGCACGAGATGCACGACGAATTGATTGAGCGACAATCCGCCGGCATTCAAGCCGGTTGTCACATCAGCGGGCGGCAGCGGCAGATCCAGCGCGGCGCCCGGCTTCAGCCAGTTCGCCAGACCGGCACCCAGTGCCAGCGACAGAAAGCCCGCCGCGAGAAACCACGCCAAGGTGCGCAGGCCAATACGCCCGGCGGCGCGTACATCCCCGATTTTCGTCACGCCGATCACCAGCGTACAAAAAACCAGCGGCGCGATGATCATCTTGATGAGTCGAAGGAAAAGCTCGGCCAGCAGGGAGAAATAACCACCGGCACGCGCGGCTTCATCTGCCGGCAGCCACGTGTGACAGGCATAGCCAACGGCGATGCCAAGCAGCATCCCGATCAGTATGCGAAAGGTGAGGGGAAACTTCATGATGGATTCCTTGACTTCAGCCGGCATTGCCGGCGAATGGTGCGTTACGCGATGAGGCGCAAGTAGGCAAGATAGGCGACGGCGGCATCCTGCAAGGCGATGCCGACGGCTTTATAGATCACGATGTCCGTAGCGCCGGCATTACGGTGCTCGTCTGCGGAAATCACCGTTGAGAGATCAATGAGCGCCGACGATGCCAGCCATGTTTGCGCCGGCATACATAGGTCGCCGGTTTCGTGCGGCGTTTGCCCGGTCCAGTCGACGACGATGCGTGACGCGCGTCGCAACGATGCATCGTCCATTTCGCGTTGATCCGGGCGCGTCGCACCGATGCTCGCCACGAAAGCTCCCTCGCTCAGCCACGCCCCTCGGATAACCGGCGTCGACGCACGCGTCGCAAGCACGACGAGGTCGGACGAGGCGGCCGACCTGGCGTCGGCGACCTCCGCAGCCAGGCCGTGGTCACGCTCGATGTCGGAGGCGAGCGCCTGAGCGCCGGAGGCGTCGTGACTATGGATTCGGACCTTGCGCAGGTTAGGACGGCTCGCAAACGCCAAGGCATGCGCCCTCGCCTGAACGCCACTTCCGAAAAGCCCCAGCGTGCGACTGTCGGGACGTGCCAGATGGGCAGCCGCGAGCAGCGTCGTCGCGGATGTGCGGAACCCCGTGATCGCGTCGCCTTCCAGCAGAGCGATCAACTCGCCATCGTCGAGCGAGAGCAGCGCGACGTAGAATCGAAAACGACCATCAATCGTCGTATAGAGTTTGCTCGCCGCGATCCGCTGCGAGCCGAGCATCGCGCTCATCGCACTGAATTTGACGTCATCAAGCCCCATTCGCGCACGCGGTTGCACCGCTGCAGCACCACTCGCCATATCGCGATAGGCCGCGCGAATGGCTTCGACCACCGACGGCACATCGAGAACACCGGCCACTTGTGCATTGCTGAAGGTCTTCATGTCGTCGGCTCCAGCATGGCAAACTCCACCGCGCCACTGATCCAGCAGCCCGCCTCGATATGATCGGCATCACGTAATGCAACGCGGATACACGACGGACGCCCCATCGCGAAGCCCTGATAGACCCGCATCGACGATTCGCCTTCGCTCAGCAAACCATAGTGAATCGCGCCGTACAGCGTCGCCGCGGCAGCAATGCCGGTGGCCGCGTCTTCCGGATAACCCGACAACCGTGGAAACTGGCGCGCATGCAGCGTCAGTGGCCGCGCTCGTTCGAGCGCGAACGGATACAGCCCCGTCGAGTCCAGTGCGTCGCACAACGTGCGCACGTCGTCCAGGGCGGGCGACAACCCATTGAGCACCTGCACAGACCGGACCGGGATCAGCGTTTTCGTGCGACTCGTTCGAGCATTGACGATGCCCAGGGACGCAAGATCGTCCGCGTCGATTCTGAGCACCCGACATACGGCGTCCACGAGTGCCCGATCGCCAATGGGCTCGACAATGCCACGCGGCTGGCCGACATCGATACGCCGCGACGTCTCGTCGTAACGTACGTCAACGAGGCCGCTTAGCGTCTCGACGGTGGCATGGGGCGTCGTCCACCGACCAGCTTGGCGCAACAACCACATCGCGCCGAGCGTCGCATGACCGCACATCTCCATTTCGTGCGCCGGCACAAAAAAGCGGAGCCGAACGGTGTGGCGCGGGTCGCGGCTTTGGCAGACGAAGGCGCTTTCGTGACCATAGCGCGATGCGATGGCCATCATCTCATCGGATGACAAGTCGTCCGCATCGAACACGACAGGCGCAGGATTACCGCCGCCCGCACCTGCGGAAAACACGCTGACGAAACGCAAATCCGGCGCATCGTGGCGGCGCACGGGCAAATCGGTTGGGGGGTAAGTGTCTTCCAAGTTCATCGGGGCGTTCCGGGAGTCAAGTAGCGCAAGCATGCCGAAGCCTTGAAAAACCGTCGCGCCCGATCGGGCCACTCGGCACGCCCTATCCGGCCAAAGGCGGGCGGCGCCCCGTATTTTCGCCCCCCAGGATTCGACGGTCGCCCTGCAGGGATCCGGCAGCCGTTGCCGTTTTCCGTCACCCGGCAGCCTGATGCCGCCGCGCCTCTCCCGCGCCTCTCATCGCTCTTCGCCAAGCGTTATACTGAGCCTCGACTGCCAACACGCCATCCACCGCGTTGCGTTCACGGCCGTCTGCGCGGGCTGCAAGTGTCCCGTCACGCAAAGGAAGCGCCTGGTGAAACCCTATCCGACTGCCCCTCGTCATCTCGATGGCGACCGCGTCGCCGATGTCCGGCATGTCTCGGTCGGTGAATACCGCACGCGGCCGCATCGACACGACGATGAATTCATGTTCCTGCTCCCCAGGACGGGACAACTCGTACTCAACGTCGAATCGAATGTCGCGCCGGTACGCGTTGCGCCGAAATCGTTCGTCGTCGTGCCGCCTCAACGCCTGCACGACACGCGAGGCTACCGCTCCGATCAGGCGCATGTGGCGGTGTACGTCGCGAGCGATTTCGTGGTCTTTTGCGAACGCAAGGCGCGACGCAAGCTATCGTGCGCGCGCATCTCGATATGGTCGGCGCCATTGCTGTTGCTCGACGCAGCACGCGTCGCAACGGGAACGGTGCGCTCAAGTGAGGGCCCGACGAGCGAGCTTGCGGAATTTCGCGCGGAGCTTGCCGCCCGCACCTTGGCCGCAAGCTGTGTGCAAGCCGGCTTGATGGCCGCCGCGTTGCCATCAAATCGCGCCGATGCGCGTGCCGAAATCGTGCGCGACATCTGCGCATTTCTCGATGAAACGCTCGATCAGCCGATCTCGCTGGAACGTATCGCCTACGAATTCGGGCTATCGCAGCGTTCTCTGACGCGAGTCTTTCGCGAGGGCACCGGCGAGTCCGTCGTCGACTATCAATCCCGGCGACGCGTCGAAATCGCGGCCACGCTTCTGAACTCGCCCGGTATGACGGTGCTCGCGGCCGCGGCGGCCGTCGGCCTGGAGTCGCCGTCGTATCTCGCGCGGCTATTCAGAAAGTATGGTTATGGGCCGCCGAACGGTTATAAGGGCGACGCCACGCCGATCGGGTCTGCCGCCTCCCTTGCGGCGATCACGCGCGGCGTGCCGACGTCGTAGCGACACCGTCGGCGGGAGGCGTCAGGTGGGGCGGTAGATCGCGTACACCTTTGCCACGTTGCCCCGACTTTCCCAGCTGCACTGCGCGCGCTGTTCGACGAGAAAGATGTCGCCGCGCGAGAACGTGCCGCTGCGTCCGGTGTCGTCCACGAAGGTCACGCTGCCTTCGAGCAGATGCATGAGTTCGTAGTGGGCGTAACGCATCGCGATGCGATGATAGGGCGTCGAATCCCACGTGCCGCACGTGAATGTCGCATCCGATGAACGAAAGTCAGTGAAATTGCGGCACACGGGCGCCGGCGTGAGGAGCAGTTCAGCGGCAGGCGCCCCCGAGGGCGCCAACGACGGGCTCGGATCGATCGGCACGAGACTGCGATCGGTAACATTCCCGCCCTCGCAGCGCATGAAGACGATCGATGTGGAACCCTGCGTCGACCACATGAATGCCGAGCCCCGAGGGAGCACCGCGCTGCCCCCCGGCCCGAGCGTGAATGCGCGCTCCCCCTGCTGGAACATGATCGCGCCTTCGGAGACGATGACGAATTCGTCCGCTGGGTGAGACGACACCGCGCCGTTCGCCGCGTCGAGGGCAATGACGCCGACCGTCACAGGGCCCGGCAGCAGATCCGCCAGACGGCGGCTTGCCAGAAAGCGGCCGTCGCTTGCCGACGTCGCCGGGGCAGTGCCTTGGCGCGCATCCGACGCAAAGGCCTTGAGGTCCAAAAACGATCGGGGGCGATCACACGGCGCCATGGCGCGTTGCAGTTCGGGCATTTTGTCTTCCAGCGAGGTTCATTGGGTGAGCGCGGTTGCCGCCCGGGACTCGGGGACGGCACCGAACGTCATCGTGCAGGCAAATCCCGTCAGCCCAGATTGCCCTGACAGAGGTACTTGATGGCGAGATAGTCGTCCAACCCGTACTTCGATCCTTCCCGACCGTATCCCGATTCCTTGATACCGCCGAATGGCGCCGCCTCGCTCGCGAGCGCGCCCTCGTTGATACCGACAATACCGGCTTCGAGCGCGCTCGCCACCCGCTCGATGCGCCGCAGATTCTCGCTGTAAAAGTAAGCCGCGAGGCCGAAAGGCGTATCGTTGGCGCGCGCAATGCCCTCGCCTTCCGTCTCGAACCGGAACAGCGCCGCCACCGGCCCGAAGGTTTCCTCGCATGACAGCGCCATGGCTTCATGGGCGTCGCACAACACGGTGGGTGCATAGTAGTTCGGCCCCAGGGCCGCAAGACGTTGCCCGCCGGTCATCACGCGCGCCCCCTGAGCGAGCGCGTCGTCCACGTGACGCGCAATCTTCTCGACCGCTCGCGCATTGATCATCGGGCCGATCTGCGCGAGGGCATCCGTCGCGGGTGCCACCCTGAGCGAGGCCACGGCCTCGGTCAGCAACCCGGCAAAGCGGTCGTAAACGCCCGCCTGGACATAGATCCGATTCGGGCTCACACACGTCTGACCGCCATTGCGGAATTTGGCCGCCATCAGCCCGGCGACGGCCGCCGGCAGATCCGCATCGTCGAAAACAATGAACGGCGCATTGCCTCCCAGCTCCAGCGACAGCTTCTTGAGCGTGGCCGCCGACTCACGCGCCAAATGCTTTCCGACAGGTGTCGATCCCGTGAACGTTACCTTGCGCACACGCGGATCGGCGAGCCACTGCGCCACGGCATCGACCCCCTGCTCTCGCGACGCGACAATCATATTGAGTACGCCGGCCGGCAGACCCGCCTCGTGCGCGAGATAGGCCAGTGCCAGCGCAGTGAGCGGTGTGTCCTCGGCGGGTTTGGCAACCACGGTGCAACCGACGGCGAGCGCCGGGGCGATCTTTCTCGCAATCATCGCGAGCGGAAAATTCCACGGCGTGACGGCCGCGACGATCCCGATCGGTTCTTTCACGGCGCTCATGCGCTTGCCACGCGTCTGAGTCGGGAGTAGATCGCCATACACGCGCGTCGCTTCGTCGGCAAACCACGCGACATACGACGCGCCGTAGTTGACCTCCCCAAGTGCCTCGGCCAGCGGCTTGCCCTGTTCCCGCGAAATGAGGCGAGCAAGATCGTCGCGATGCGCCACCATCGCCGCATGCCAGCGCCGCAGGAATGCCGCGCGCTCGGCGGGTAACGTCGCTCGCCACGCCGGCAGCGCACGTTCGGCGGCGTCTACCGCCTCTCGCGCATCGGCCGGTTGCGCGTCGGATACCATCGCAACGGTATCGCCCGTTGCCGGGTCGACGACCGTGAAGCGCTGCGCGGTGGCAGCGCCCCGCCATTGTCCAGCGATCCATTGTTGCGTGCGCAGCAAATCGCCACGCGTGAGGTCAAGCGTCATGATGGGTTTCTCCGACTTGCGGGATAGGGTCGCACGTCAGCCGCCCCGCCATCGGGGGGCAGACGATTGCGCAAGCCGACGACGATGTCAGCCTTGCGGCGGGAATAGGGTTTCGAGCGGGTAGTGCGTCTTGACGAAGGGTGACTTGATGATCACGAAGCTGAAATACTTCTCGATGCCGATATCGCGTTCGAGCAGCCCCTCGATGATGCTTTGATAGTGACTCACGCTGCGTGTGACGAACTTGAGCAGGTAGTCGTAGCCACCACTGGCGAGATGGCATTCGACGATCTCGTCGACGTCTCGGATGGCATCGACAAAGCGGATGAAATCCTCCCGTCGATGGTCGGCGAGCGTGACCTCGGTAAACACGATCTGAATGTCGCCGAGCTTTTCGAGTTGAATCCGTGCGCCGTAGCCGACGATATAACCCGCCTTCTCCAGGCGCTTGACGCGAATCAGGCAGGGGCTGGGCGACAAGCCCACGGCGTCGGCGAGTTCCACGTTCGTGATACGCCCGCGCTTTTGCAGTTGGCAAAGAATGCGCAGATCGATGCGGTCGAGTTTGCTGTCCGTGCCCATCGTAATTTCGAAGCGCCAACAAGGGCGCGGTCAATCGTGAATCGTGAACGATCTTAACACAGCGGATTGGCCGCACAGGCGGGATCCTCACCGTACCGGCTATCACGTCAACCTCCTGTTTACGCGGCTTTCCGGGCACCTAACGCGGCGCGCCGAGCGGCGCTGACCGCATCGTCCGCCAGCACTTCGTCGAGCGTCGCTCTCACACGCTCGACCATGAGGGCCACGTCGTGCTCGGTGAAACACAGCGCCGGCGCAAATCCCAGAATGTTGTCGGCGAACGCTCGGAAGATCACGCCGTTCCGATACGCCGCGGCCGAAATCTTGTCGGCCAGTCGCAGCGACGGATCGAAACGCGCCTTGCTTGTCTTATCCGCAACGAGTTCCAGGGCACCCAGCAATCCGCGATGCCGCGAGTCGCCGACCAGCGGATGATCGAGCAGCGAATCCAGACCGGCCCCAAACGCGTGGGCCACGGCCTGGCCGTTGGCAATCAGACCGTCTTCGTACAGGCGAATCACCTCGAGCGCCACGGCGGCACTCACGGGATGCGCAGAATAGGTCTGGCCATGCCCCACCACCTGCCCCTGCTCGCCGTCGGCGATCGCCTGATAGATGGCGTCGCTCATGAGGACTGCGCCCATCGGCGCGTAGCCCGCGGTCAACCCCTTCGCGATCGTCATCATGTCGGGCTCGACGTTCTCTGCCTCGCACGCGAACATCGGCCCGGTACGACCGAAGCCGGTGATGACTTCGTCGGCGACGAACAGGATATCCAGGCGGCGGCAGGCATCGCGCATCGCCTTGAGCCAGCCCACGGGGGGCACGATCACACCACCGGAACCCTGTATCGGCTCACAGAAGAATGCGGCAACGTGATCGCTGCCGCCCAGTTCGGCAACCTTCGCTTCGAGCGCGGCCACACTTGCCGCGATGAGCGCCTGCCCGTCGCGCCCGAGCGGGTCGCGATACGCATAGGGCGACGGAAGGTAGTGTTGCGTCGGCAACGGCACGTCGAAGCCGCGATGAAACGACGCGATCGCCGTCAGACCCGCGCCGATCGACGACGAACCGTGGTAGCCGCGTTCAAGCGAGATGAAATGCTTCTTCTGTGGGTGGCCCGTCACATTGCAATAGTGCGTGATGAAGCGCAGCGCTGCGTCGACGGCATCTGAACCACCGAGCGAAAAATACACATGCTGCAGCGAGCGCGGCGCGATCGACACCAGCTTCTCGGCGAGTTGCGCGGCCGGTGCACTGCCGAAGTGAAAGTAGCCCGTGGCATACGCCAGTTTCGCCATCTGGGCCGAGGCAGCGTCGACCACACTCTGCTGTCCATACCCCACATTGACGCACCACAACCCGGCAAAGGCATCGAGCAACTCGTTGCCGTCGATGTCGCGCAGATAAACACCGTGCCCGGATTCGAGCAACGTGGCCCCTTGCTGCTCGTGGGCGCGAAAGCTGACGACGGGATGGATGAGATGCCGGCGGTCGGCATCGAGGAGTGATTGCTTGGACATGGGATCTCTCGGCGTGTCGGATGGGACGGGGGATGAACCTGTGTCCATACTAAAGAGCCGGCAGCGCAGATGCGTCGCCAAATTAAGCCGTAAAAAAAACGCGCGCCGCGAAATTGCGGCGCGCGCAGCATTTTGTGCTGCCGGTGTGGGCACCCCGGCGCGCTCAGTACCCCTGTGTGCGATCGATCTGCCCGACCATCGGTACGCCGGCGCGATGCCTGCGCAGGTTTTCCAATACCACTTCCACCGCAGTCTCCGGTCGCGTGGCGCTGGCGATATGCGGGGTGATGCGCACCTTCGGATGCGCCCACAGCGGATGCGACGGCGGCAGCGGTTCGGGGTCGGTGACATCGAGAATCGCGCCCGACAGATGCCCGCTGTCAAGCAACGCCATGAGCGCGTATTGATTGAGATGAGGGCCACGTCCGACATTGATCAGCCAGGCGCCGCGCGGCAATCCGCTCAGCAAGCGCTTGTCGAGAATGCCACGGGTCGCCGACGTCAGCGGCAACAGGCAGACAAGTATGTCGGTGCGGGCAAGGAAGGCGCCGAGCGACTCGTATCCCGCGTAGCAATCGACCCCATCCACCTGCCGCGGCGTTCGGCTCCACCCTGCGCAGTCGAACCCGAAAGCATGCAGGCGCGACAGCACTGCCTGCCCGAGCATGCCGAGTCCCAACACCCCCACACGGCGCTCGCTTGCCGGCTCCACGCTCAGTTCCGTCCACTCACGCATGGCTTGCTGCCGTGCGTAGGTAAAGATGTCGCGGTGAATCGAAAGGACCGCCTGCGTCACATACTCGACCATGCCTTCGACGATGCCGGGCTCGACCATGCGAACGACCGGAATATGATCCGGCACCCGCGACAGGTCGAACTGGTCGATGCCCGCGCCCGTCGAGAATACGACTTCCACGTTCGGCAGCAGCGTGACGAGATCTTCCGGCGGCTTCCAGGCAGCGAGGTAACGCACCTCGCGCGCGTCGCCAACATCGGGCCACAGTCGGAACGCCGTCTCCGGCGCCCGCTGGGCGAACAACCGCGCCCACACCGCACCGCGTGCCGGATCGGCCTTGTAAAGAAACGACATCTGCGCTCCCGCGTCAGCCGATGGCTTGATTGATGATGGCGAATTGCCGAACCTCGTCGTCGACGACCGGCGTGCCGTTACGGGCCATCTTCACGACCGTGTCGACGCGTTCGAGCCCAAGCACCTCGAGCCACTCGGTCAGTCCGCTGTCGGAGGGCGTGTCGATGCGCACAAAACGGCCTTCATGCAACGTCAGCCAGTGGGCAATCATGGCCTCGGCACGCTGACGGGTGAGTGACTCGGCGTCCGCGCCGCTGACAACGACCACCGGGCCGATCACAAAACCGCGGCCAAAGCGCCTGAACAACGAGAAGCCGAGCAGCTCGCCGTCGCGCTCGATGGCAATGCCGTCGGCGATATCGAGAAGCGCGGGCAGAATGCGCCCCCTGTCGAATCCGCTCGCGCGGCTGGCGAGGGTGACCAGCCGCTCGGGATCGTTGGTACTCAACGGCCGCAAACGTTCGCCAGGCGGCAGCTCCATGAGCGGCGGGCGACGAGCCGTTCCCTGGTGCTGGTCGATGCTGCCCACCGCATTGAACCCGAGCTTTTCATATAGCGGCTGTCCGGCCGGGGTGGCATGCAACAGCGTCAGGCGGGTTCCGAGTTGATCGAGCATGCGCTCCATCAACGCGCGCCCGATGCCGCGCCCTTGCTGCTCCGGCGAGACGATCACCATACCGAGCGAGCCGCCGGCCTCACCGTGCTGCCAATACAGTGCGGTACCCACGACATCGTCGCCATCCAGGGCGACGAAGCCTTGTCCCTGGCGCGCCAGAAATCGCCAGTCATCGGGTTTGTGCGGCCAGCGCACGGCGCTGGATAGACGATAGCCAGCCGCCACATCTGTGGCGGTAAATGGCCGGTAGACGAGTTGGGAAGATGCATGGAATTCGGACACGCCGAGCCTCCTTGGGGCATTGCCGGATGCGAAACAGTGGGCCACGCCCACCACGACTGCACTATGGCGACCTGAGCAGACGCTGCATAGGACGATTCTGTTGTTCGCCCGCACGATCGAAGGCCGCAGGACAAACGGCGCATTCATGCCGCCATCGCCCGCAAAAACCCATGCCGCGTGCGGTCCACGTCATTGTTTCGATGCAATCTGCCAGCCCGCTGCCCCTACCATGAAGCGCGTCGCCATGCTCAGGCGGCCACGATTACCCGTGTCCTTCCCCTTTGTCGATTGCCCGCCCCGGCGCGTGCGCCGTAGCGGCTCCGGAGAATCATCATGGACAGTTTCGATCCCGCGCAGGTGGATATTCCCACCGGTCATTTCATCGACGGAAAGTTAGTGGAAGCCGGTGGCACCCCACTGGACGTCATCTGCCCGTCGAGCGGTCGCCCCTACGCCGACCTCTCGCTCGCCTCACCCGACACGGTAGCCCGCGCGGCAGACGGCGCGTGGCACGCCTTTCGCCACAGCGGTTGGGCCACCTGCGCACCGCGCGAGCGCGCGCGCGTGCTGCGTCGCCTCGCCGATCTCGTCGAGTCCGACGTGCGCACACTCGCGCCGCTGGAGGCCATCGGCTCTACGCGCCCGGTCCGCGAAACGGCGGCCTGGGACGTGCCCTACACCGCCGAGTGCCTACGCTTTTACGCGGAGCACGCCGACAAACATGGGGGCGAGCTGGCGGCCACCGACCCGTCGCACCTCGGCATGACGATCACCGAGCCGATCGGCGTCGTGGCGGCCATTGCACCGTGGAACTTCCCGCTTGTCATGGCCGCCTGGAAGATCGCCCCAGCGCTGGCGGCGGGCAACGCGGTCGTGCTCAAGCCGTCGGAGATGACACCGTTCTCGGTACTGCGTCTTGCCGAACTGGCCATACAGGCGGGCGTCCCGGCCAATATCTTCAACGTCGTGCAGGGAGACGGCAGGACGACCGGCGACGCACTCGTACGCCACCCACGCGTCGGAAAAGTCACCTTTACCGGATCCACGCGGACCGGGGCCGCCATCATGGCGGCCTGTGCCCAATCGGGGACCAAGCCCGTGACGCTCGAACTGGGCGGCAAGAGTCCACAAGTGGTCTTTGCCGATGTGCCCGATCTCGACGCAGTCGCACGACGCGTTGCCATGGGCATCACCGGCAATGCGGGCCAGGTGTGCAACGCAGGCTCCAGGCTTGTGGTCGAAGCGGGCATCGCCGACGCACTGCTCGAAAAGCTGCGCGCCATCTTCGCGTCACTGCATCCGGGCGCCACGTGGTCGGCGGGCACAACGCTATCGCCCATCATCAGCGAAGCCCAGGTGCAGCGCATCGACGCGCTTGTCGCGCGGGCACGCGACGCGGGCGCCAGCGTGTACTGCGGCGCCGAGCGCGCGACCGCTTATCAGGATGGCGCTTGGTATACCCCCACCGTCTTGACCGGCGTTACGCCGCACGCTGAGATCGTGCGCGAGGAGGTGTTCGGCCCGGTGCTCACGGTGCAGACGTTCACTTCAGAAGAAGAAGCATTGCAACTGGCGCAGCACGACGACTACGGACTGGCGGCGGGCGTTCACACGGCCAACCTGGGGTGCGCCTTGCGCATGGTGCGCGGCATCGACGCGGGCAACATCTGGGTCAACCGTTACGGCCGGTCGTCGGACTTCGTGCTACCCACGGGCGGCTTCAAGCGCTCCGGCCTGGGCAAGGATCTTGGCCGTCAGGCGTTCGAAGCCAATCTGCGAAGCAAAGCCGTCCTCATCGACTTGAACGGATGAGCGTCTGGTGTTCGCGTTTGCCGCAGCGCCTTGTCGCCCAGCGTTGATGCGGGTTAACACGGCATCGGAAAAGCACAAAGCATTTCGTGCTGTTCATGCCCCCCAAAACGCATCGAATTCTATTTTTGCCTCGGATATTTCAACGCCAAGCCGAGATTTTGACCTGATTTAATTTTTCACAGGGACGTCGCGGATCGCGCATCAGGCCGCAAGCCCGTTTCGCCATTCTCGACCCACGCCGGACCGCTTTAACGCAATCCCTTTTGCCCAAGAATCCCCCGGGATTCGCCCTACACAGAGGATAAAGATCATGATCGACTTCGAGCCGAAATTCATTACCTTCGACTGCTACGGCACGCTGGTCAAATTCCGCATGGCCGACATGGCCCGCGAGATTTACGGCAACCGTCTGCAGGGCGAGGCGCTCGAGAATTTCGTCAAGGTGTTTGCCGCCTATCGTCGCGATGAAGTTCTCGGCGCATGGAAGCCGTATCGCGACGTCGTCGTCGATTCGGTGCGCCGCACCTGCGAACGCACCGGCGTGGTGTTCAACGTCGACGAGGCCGAACAATTCTATCTGGCCGTGCCGACCTGGGGTCCGCACCCTGATGTGCCGGAAGGCCTCTCGCGCCTGGCCAAGAAGTACAAGCTGGTGGGCCTGACGAACGCCGCGAACGAACAGATCATGAGCAATATCGAGAAGCTGGGGGCCCCCTTCCACGCCGTGATCACCGCCGAAGAGGTCGGCGCTTACAAGCCTCGCATGCAGGGCTTCGAGTACATGTTCAAGAAGCTCGGCGTGCAACCGCACGAAATTCTGCACGTCTCGTCGAGCCCGCGCTACGACCTGATGACGGCCCACGACCTCGGCATCAAGCACAAGGCCATGGTGCTGCGCGGCCACGAACCCGAAGCACCGTTCTACGAATACACGCCGGTCAAGGACATCATCGATCTTGCCGTGCAGCTCGGGTTGTAATCGACGCTTGCGTTGCCCTTCCCTGTGGCCTTGGACCCTCGCCCCGACATGAAACTCGAATCGTACTGGCTCGACACCGTTGCACGCTTTACCGGTACCCAGGAGGGCCCGGTGGAGGGTCGCGCCGACGTGGTGGTGATCGGCGCGGGCTTCACGGGACTGTCCGCTGCGCTGGCGCTGAGCCAGCGCGGTGCAACGGTCACCGTGCTCGATGCGGGCGCTGTCGGCGCGGGGGCATCGGGTCGCAACGGCGGCCACTGCAACACCGGCGTGGCGCAGGACTACGTCGCGCTCACGGCGCAACTCGGTGCCGAGCGTGCGCGGGCCTGCTATCGCGCCTATGCGGCGGCCGTCGACACCGTGGAACGTGTGATCCGGGAGGAAGGCATCGACTGCGACTACAGCCGTCGCGGCAAACTGAAGCTGGCCGCCAAGCCTCACCATATGGCGCATCTGGCGGCGACCGCCGAGTTGATCGCGCGCGATGTCGATCCCGACGTTCAACTGATCGACCGCGCCGGCATCGGCGCCGAAATCGCCTCGGACGCCTTCCACGGCGGCCTGCTGCAACGCCATGGCGGACAGATGCATATGGGCAAGTTTGCGGCAGGTCTGGCGTCGGCAGCCGTCCGTCACGGCGCTCGCCTCTACGAACATGCGCCGGTGACACAGATTGCGCGTCAGGGCGACGGGACGTATCGGGTCAAATCGGATCGCGGCGAGGTGGTCGCCACGCAAGTCCTCGTCGCCACCGGCCCGTCCCGTCATGGCCCATTCGGGTGGTATCGCCGGCGCATGGCACCGGTCGGTTCGTTCATCATCGTGACCGAGCCGCTGGGCGCCGCAACGCTCGACCAGCTCCTGCCGAACCGCCGCGCCTACGTCACCAGCCGCCTGATGCATAACTACTTCCGCACCACCCCGGATCACCGGCTCGTACTCGGCGGGCGAGCCCGCTTCACCGCGTCGGAGCAACCTTCGGACGAGCGCAGCGGACGCATATTGCGCGCCAACCTCGCCACGCTGTTCCCGTCGCTCGCGCAGGCACGCATCGACTATTGCTGGGGTGGACTGGTCGACATTACCGCCGACAGGCTGCCGCGCGCCGGGCAGCACGACGGCATCTATTACTCCATGGGTTACAGCGGTCATGGCACGCAGATGGCCACGCACATGGGGCAAATCATGGCCGATGTGATGAACGGCCGCGTCGAGGCCAATCCCTGGCGCGATTTCGACTGGCCCGCGATCCCGGGACACACCGGCAAACCGTGGTTCCTGCCGCTTGTCGGCGCGTATTTCCGCATCAAAGATATTTTCTATTGATTGACCCGGCGCGCAATCGCCGATGAAGGCTGGCAGTCCTGATCCCTCGGCAACCCCACAAGTGGAGATGTGCAATGAATTCAGATAAAACGGTCAACGGTGTCGACCTGAGCGCAGCACCGGACGAGAACCTGAGTCAGCGCGGCGCGCAGCGCCGGGATCTGCTGCGCGCGATGGCCGCCAGCGGGCTGCTGACCCTGACCGGCACGGGCCTGCTGAGTGTGAGCGGTCAGGCCTTTGCCCAGACGCCGAAGCGCGGCGGCAAGATTCGCGTCGCCACGCAATCGGCGTCGGCCGCCGATACGCTCGATCCGGCCAAGGGCGCACTCGCTACCGACTACGTCCGTGCCAACATGATCTACAACGGGTTGACCGAACTGGATTCGAAGCTTGGCGCCCAGCTTGCGCTCGCTCAGTCGATCGATACGAAGGACGCCAAGGTCTGGGTGATCAAACTGCGCAGCGGCGTGCAATTCCACGACGGCAAGCCCCTGACGCCGGCCGACGTCACGTATTCGATCCTGCGACACAAGGACCCCGCGACCGCGTCCAAGGCGAAAACGCTGGCCGACCAAATCAAGGAAGCGAAGGCGACCGGGCCCAACGAGGTGACCATCACGCTCGAAGGCCCGAACGCCGACCTGCCGGTGATTCTCGCCACCTCGCACTTCCTCATCATCAAGGACGGCACCAAGGACTTCACGACGGCCGTGGGTACGGGACCGTTCAAGGTGAAAGAGTTCTCGCCAGGGGTACGCACCGTCGGGGTGCGCAACGAGAAGTATTGGAAGTCCGGACAGCCTTATCTCGACGAGATCGAGCTGATCGGCATCGGCGACGAATCGGCCCGCGTGAACGCCCTGCTCTCCGGCGACGTCCAGTTGATCAACGCCGTGAGTGCGCGCTCGACCGAGCGTATCAAGACCACACCGGGATACACGGTGCTCGAAACCAAGACGGGGCAATACACCGACCTGATCATGCGTGACGAGGGCGGCATCACCGGCAACATGGATTTCCGCCGGGGCATGATGCATCTGTTCGACCGCGAGCAGATCCGGAAGACCGTATTCCGCGGCTTTGGTGCGATCGGCAACGACCAGCCCATCGACCCGAGCAACAAGTACTACATGGCCGGACTGCCGCAACGGACCTACGACCCCGAGAAGGCGGCCTGGTACTTCAAAAAGGCCAACCTGCCCACGGCGCCGCTTCAGGTCTACGCCACGCCCGCCGCCGAAGGGTCGGTCGAAATGGCGATGATGCTTCAGCAAATCGGCCCGAAGGCCGGCCTGAATCTGCAGATCACCCGCGTACCGGCCGACGGCTATTGGTCGAACCACTGGATGAAGCACCCGCTCACTTTCGGTTCGGTGAATGCTCGCCCGAGCGCCGACGTACTGCTCACACAGTTCTTCCGCTCGGATGCCCCGTGGAACGAAGCGAACTGGAAGAACCCCAAGTTCGATCAGTTGCTCCTTGCCGCGCGTGGCGAACCCGACGATGCGAAACGCAAGGCGCTCTATGGCGACATTCAGACGCTGATTCACCAGGACGGCGGCATCGGCATCCCCATGTTCCTCTCGTCACTCGACGCCCACACCACCAAGCTCAAGGGATTGGGGTCGATCCCGCTGGCCGGTCTCATGGGCTTCGCCTTCGCGGAACATGTCTGGCTCGACGCCTGAGATTGACCGAGCGCTGCAGCAGTAAGCGGGCGATGCGCGCCGCCAGGCACGGCGCGCATCGGTCTGACACCGTCGTTTCCCCACGAACGGCGTCGTATAACGGGAGAGGTTTCCGATGAAATCCCAGGTGCAACGACTTATCGCGGCGCGCTTCGGCCTGGCCTTGCTGACACTGGTGCTGGTGTCCGCAATCGTATTCACGATCACGGCCCTGCTGCCGGGCGATGCCGCCCAGATGGCGCTCGGTCAGGCCGCGACCCCCGAAGCCGTCACCGCGCTGCGCCACCAGCTCGGCCTGGACCAGCCAGCGGTGACCCGCTACTTCCAGTGGCTCGTTCACATGAGCGCGGGCAACTTCGGCGAATCGATGTCGAACAATCTGCCGGTCGCGCAACTCATCGCCAGCCGTCTGCCCAACTCGCTCGTTCTCGCTGCCCTGACCACGCTCGTCTCGGTGCCGCTGGCGCTGGCCATCGGCATCGCCGCCGCCATGTGGCGCGGCTCGCTGCTCGATCGGGTCCTCAATATCCTGACGCTCTCGGCGGTGGCCGTGCCGGAATTTCTGGTCGCCACCATCGCCGTGCTGATCTTCGCCGTCAAGCTGCGCTGGCTGCCGGCACTGTCGTATTTGTCGTCCGTCAATTCGTTCGACGATCTGGTCCGGATCTACGCCATGCCGGTCATGACCCTGTGCTGCGTGATCGTGGCCCAGATGGCGCGAATGACACGCGCCGCGGTGATCGATCAGTTGAGTTCGTCATACGTGGAGATGGCCATCCTCAAGGGGGCGTCGCCCATGCGCGTCGTCTGGCGACACGTGCTTCCGAACGCCATCGGCCCAATCGCCAACGTGGTCGCCCTGAGCCTGTCGTATCTGTTCGGCGGCGTGGTGATCGTCGAGACGATCTTCAATTACCCGGGCCTCGCCAGTTTGCTGGTCGACGCCGTCACCAACCGCGATCTGCCGCTCGTTCAAGGCTGCGTCATGGTCTTCTGCGCGGCCTATCTCTTGCTCGTGTTGATCGCCGATCTGTGTGCGGTCGTCTCCAATCCGAGGCTGCGTCAACGATGAATCCGATTTCTCGCCCACCTGTCAGCCCCGCGGAAGCCCTGCCGCCCGCCCTGCCCGCCCCTGCGGCGCCCGACGCCGTCACCTCGCCTGCGGCCCCGCGGTCAAGCCGCTTCGCCGGTCTGCGCGAACGGGTCTCCTGGCTCGGCATGATCGGTGCAGTACTGGTGTTGTTCTGGCTGGTGATCGCCTGCATCGGCCCGCTGATCGCGCCGCATCCGGGCGGCGCCTTCACGTCGGCCGATGTCTTCGCGAGCTACAGCGCAGCGTATCCGCTCGGCACCGACTACCTCGGGCGCGACATCCTCAGCCGAATTCTTATCGGCACGCGCTTTACCGTCGGCATCGCCCTGGCGGCCGCCGTGCTCGCCAGCACGGCGGGCACCTGTTTCGGCCTGTGCGCGGCGGTCGCGCCGCGCTGGGTGGACGAGGTGCTCTCGCGCGTGTTCGATGCGTTGGTGTCCATCCCCAGCAAAGTGCTGGCGCTCGTCGTCATCGCGGCGTTCGGCTCCGGCAACACGCTTCTGATTCTGGTCACCGCGTTTGCCTATATTCCGGGTGCATTTCGCATCTCGCGTTCGCTGGCGGTAAATCTCATGACGCTCGAATACGTGCAGGTCGCCCGCGCTCGCGGTGAAAAGCTGCTCTACATCGCCCGTGTGGAAGTACTGCCGAACATGATTCATCCGATGCTGGCCGACTTCGGGCTGCGCTTCGTGTTTATCGTGCTGCTGCTCTCCGGCCTGTCGTTTCTCGGCCTCGGCGTGCAACCGCCAAACGCCGATTGGGGCTCGCTGGTCCGCGAAAACATCGGCGGCCTGGCCGAAGGTTCTCCCGCCGTGCTCATGCCGGCCCTGGCGATCGCCTCGCTGACCATCGGGGTGAACCTGCTGATCGACAATCTTCGCCGGCGCGGTGCGTTCGGCACCGGAGCACCGAAATGACGATGCAGCCCCCAGCAGGCACCTCGTGCCCACCCGTGATGATCGACGTTCGCGCTCTGCGCGTCGTGGCCCGCAGCCGAGGGGTCACCACGGAGATCGTACGCGGCGTCGATTTTTCGGTACGACGAGGCGAAGTCCTCGCGCTCATCGGTGAATCCGGTTCCGGCAAAACGACCATCGCGCTGTCCTTGCTCGGCTATGCCCGCAACGGCTGCGACATCGCGGGGGGGCAGATCCGGATCGGCGACGTCGACGTGCTTTCGCTCGACGACCGGGGTCGGCGTGCGCTTCGCGCTCGCACGGTCGCCTACGTGGCGCAAAGCGCCTCGGCGGGCTTCAATCCGGCCCGCACGATCATGGATCAGGTAATCGAACCCGCCCTGCTTCATAAAACCGCCACGGCGGCGCAAGCGCGCATGAAGGCCGTCGAGTTGTTCAGAGCGCTGGCGTTGCCGTCACCGCAGACCATTGGCGAGCGGTATCCGCACCAGGTCTCGGGTGGGCAGTTGCAACGATTGATGGCCGCCATGGCGCTGATCACCGATCCGGCCGTGGTGGTGTTCGATGAGCCGACCACCGCGCTCGACGTCACGACCCAGATCGAGGTCCTCGCCGCGTTCAAGAAGGTGATTCGCGAGTTGGGCACCACGGCGGTGTATGTCTCGCACGATCTCGCCGTCGTGGCGCAGATGGCCGATCAGATCGTCGTGCTCAATGGCGGCACGGTCCGCGAGATCGGTGCGACCGCGAAAATACTGCGCAGCCCCGACGATGCCTACACCCGCGAGTTGCTCGCCGCACGCCGCCACGACGATCTGTCGGTCGCAAGCGCGGCACGCAGCGACACGCCCGCCCCGCCGCTGCTCGAAATTCGCGGGCTGCACGCGGGATACGGCAGTCGCGACCGGCATGGCCTGCCGGCGACGCGCGTGCTCGACGATGTCAGTCTTCGCATCGCCAGAGGCAGCGCGCTGGGCGTGATCGGCGAATCGGGTTCCGGAAAAACGACGTTGGCCCGCGTGGTCGCGGGCCTGGTACCCCGCGCGCGCGGCGAAGTGTGGTTCGACGGCCAGCCGCTGCCCGATTCGTTGAGCGAGCGCAACGCCGAGCACTATCGTCGCATCCAGATCGTCTTCCAGAACGCCGACACTGCGCTGAATCCGAGTCACACCATCGCCGACATTCTGGCGCGTCCGCTCAAGCTGTACCACGGCCTGCGCGGCAACGCCGCGAAGCAGCGAACGTTGGCGTTGCTCGACCGGGTCCGGCTGCCGGCCGCGCTGCTCGATCGCACACCGGGCGGCTTGTCCGGCGGGCAGAAGCAGCGCGTGAATCTGGCGCGCGCGCTGGCGGCCGAGCCGTCGCTGATCCTTTGCGACGAAGTCACCTCGGCGCTCGATACAGTCGTGGGCGCCGCGATCATCGATCTGCTTGCGGAACTTCGCCGGGAACTGGGGCTGTCGTATCTCTTCATCAGCCACGATATTTCGACGGTGCGGGCGATCTGCGACGAAGTGATGGTGTTGTATGCGGGCCAGCGAGTGGAATCGGGGGCGCGCGAAGTCCTGAGCTCGCCTCCCTGGCATCCGTATACCCGGATGCTCGTCGAGTCGGTACCGGACTTGCGTCAGGGCTGGCTCGACGAGCGTCGCGCGTGCGTCACGAAGCCCCTCCCGCCCTTGGCAGCCAGCGCCGACGTGGCGGAATTGTGCGCGTTTCGCGATCGCTGCCCGGTGCGTATCGACGGCAAGTGCAACGTAACGCCCCCGTCGCTCAAATGGCTCGATAACGGTGCCGCCATTCTTTGCCACCATGCGAGCGGCGACCTCGATGCGCTGCAGGTTGCGCATCGCATGCCACGCGAACCGGAGCTGAGCGCATGAGCCCCTCGCGAGATCCCTCGCAAGCACGCTTCGTGCGCGTTGCCGAAACCGGGCGCGCGACGGTGTCCTTGCGCGTCGATGCCCGTCCCGTGCAAGCCAACGAAGGCGATACCGTCATGGTCGCCATTCTGACGACGCAGGGCGGCCTTCGGGATGCCGAATTCGGCCCCGAGCGCCGCGCCGGCTTCTGCGTCATGGGCGCGTGCCAGGACTGCTGGGTCTGGACCCGTACCGGGCAGCGGCTACGCGCCTGCACGACGCCCGTGAGGGCCGGCATGGACATCGTCACACGGCTCGTTCGCGGGGACGACGACACCGCTCCCATGCGCGCGACGACCGGCGGCGAGGAGGCACTATGGCCGCTCGCGTGATCGTCATCGGCGCCGGCCCGGCCGGGGTCCGCGCGGCCGAAGCGCTGGTCGAGGCGGGTGTGCGGCCGCTCGTGATCGACGAAGGACGCCGCGACGGCGGCCAGATCTATCGCCGTCAGCCGGAGGGCTTTCGCCGCACCTACGCTGCCCTTTACGGTACGGAAGCCGCACGCGCCCAGCGCCTGCACCATCGCTTCGACGCGCTGCGTCCCCACATCGACTATCGGCCGGAAACGCTGGTATGGAATATCCGAGAAGGCGTCGTCCATCTGGCCAATGCGCAAGGCGCGAGCCATGCCCCCTTCGACGCGCTGCTCGTATGCACCGGCGCCACCGACCGGCTCATGCCGGTTCCGGGTTGGCAGTATGCCGGCACCTACAGTCTCGGCGGTGCCCAGGTCGCCCTCAAGTCGCAGGGTTGCGCCGTCGGCGAGCGAACGGTCATGCTTGGCACCGGACCGCTGCTGTATCTGCTCGCCGCCCAGTACGTAAAGGCCGGCGTGACGCCCGCCGCCGTGCTGGATACCTCTCCCACGCGTGCGCGCCTGCGCGCATTGCCGCAATTGCTGGTCAAACCGGCCGTTCTGCTCAAGGGCGCGGCCCTGCTGCGCACGCTGCGCGCGGCCGGCGTACCGATACATCGTGGCGTCACGCCGGTACGCATCGACGGCGATGAGGAGCTGGGCGTGCGCGGCGTACACGTGAGATTGGCCGACGGCACGGCGCTCGACGTGCCGGCCAACGCCGTCGCGATGGGCTTTCACCTGCGCCCCGAAACGCAGATCGCCGATCTCGCCGGTTGCGCATTTGCCTTCGACGACGCCGCGGGGCAGTGGCTTCCCGAGATTGACGAAGACGGGCGCAGCAGTGTCCCGGGCGTCTACCTCGCGGGAGATGGCGCCCGCGTACGCGGTGCCGATGCCGCCGAGCACGCAGGGCGGCTTGCCGCGCTGGCCGCGTTGCGCGACGCAGGCGTCGAACCGAAACACGACGACGCCGCGCGACTGCGTGCCGAACTAGCTCGCTTCTCTCGCTTTGCGGCCGGGCTGCGTGCGGCATTTCCCTGGCCGGCCCACCATGCGCGGCAATTGCCCGACACGACGGTGGTCTGCCGCTGCGAGGGCATCACGGCCGGAGAATTGCGCCGCGTTTGCACGCAGGATGGCGCCGTGGAGGCCAATCGGGCGAAGGCGTTCTCGCGTGTCGGCATGGGGCGATGCCAGGGCCGTTTTTGCGCGCACGCGGGGGCAGAGGTGATGGCCGCCGCGCTGGCAGTGCCATTGGCCGACGTCGGCCGGCTGCGCGGTCAGGCACCGGTCAAGCCGCTCGCGGTCGCGCTCGACCCCGCGCCGTACGCAGACGTCACCGTCGCAACACAAGACAACGCGGCGAGCGCAACGCCCCGCAGCATGGAGCTTTCATGAGCACGCATGCTTCGCACACGGCACATGCCGACGTCATCGTAATCGGTGGCGGCATCATGGGCTGCAGTACCGCCTACTTCCTGCGCCGGCATGGGTTATCCGTGGTGCTTCTTGAGCGCAACATGACCGGGCAGCAAGCCAGCGGCACCAACTTCGGCGGCGTACGCAGGCAAGGTCGGGCGCTGCCACAGTTGGCCATGTCCAATCGCGCGTTGCGGATATGGCGAGCTTCCCGCGAACTGCTCGGCAGCGACGTCGAGTTTCTGCCCTCCGGGCACACGCGCGTGGCCTATCACGCGCACGATGCCGAGTATTTCGACGACTACGCCCGGCAGGCGCGCGACTACGGGCTCGACCTCGAGGTGCTGCACGGTGCAGCGATGCGCCGCCGCTTTCCGTTTCTCGGACCGGACGTGCTCGCCGCCTCGATCTCGCCGCTCGACGGGCACGCCAACCCACGCCTGGCCGCGCCCGCTTTCGCGCGCGCGGCGCGCGCACTAGGGGCCGACATTCGGGAAAATGCGTCCGTACGCCGGGTCGAGCGAACCGCGACGGGGTTTCGCGTCGAGACCGTCGCCGGCGAGTCCTTGGTGGCCGAACGCCTCGCCATTTGCGCAGGCGCATGGACGAATGCGTTGGCATCGCAGTTCGGCGAATCCGCGCCGCTGACGGTGCGCGGTCCGCAAATGGCCGTCACCGAACCGGTGCCCTACGTGTTTCGCTCGTCGATGGGCGTCTACACATCGATCAAGGAAGAGAGCATCTATTTCCGGCAGATCCCCCGCGGCAATCTCATTCTGGGCGGGGGCCCGCCGGGTCCGGCCGACGCGGCAACGTCGCGTGCTGCCGTATTGCCCGAGAACACGCTCGGTCAGTTGCGGCAGTTCAGACGGCTGGTGCCGGGCGTTGCGCCGCTGCACATCATTCGCGTCTGGAGCGGCGTCGAAAGCTATCTGCCCGACGGCGAGCCCGTCATCGGCAAAAGCGGCACGACCGACGGACTCTATTACGCGTTTGGGTTCAGCGGCTCCGGCTTTCAGATCGGCCCAGGCGTGGGCGAGACGTTGGCGGAACTGATTGCCACCGGCCGCTCGGAGATTGATCTGCAACCGTTCCGGATCCAGCGCTTCGACGCTCCCGGGCCAAGTACGCCGGCATCGGCGCCGATCATGGCGCAAGGCGATCCGCTCTCCCCAACGGTAACCTCGTCATGAACGCGAACTCACCTTCGTGCTCGTCGGCCTCAAGGGCTGTGGCGTATCGCAAACCCGCGCCGACCGGCACGCTCGACGACGCACGCGCGTTCATGGAATCTCATTTCAACGAAGCGCTCTCCGTACCGCAGTTGGCCGAGATGTGTGCGCTGTCGGTGTCGCGTTTCGCCACGGCGTTTCGACAGCGATTCGGCGAGGCCCCCCATCGTTATCTATGCAGCGTGCGCGTTGCCGCTGCGCAGCGACTCCTGCTCGCGGGGGTGCCGGGCTCGCACGTGGCCACCGATGTCGGGTTCTTCGACCAGAGTCATCTGGCACGCCACTTCAAGCGCCTGTGCGGCGAGACCCCGAGTGAGTTCGTTCAGCGGCATCGAACTCACGAACGGCACCGCCCACGCTTGAGGTGGGCGGACACGTCCCTGCCTTTAGGGTGAAGCCGGCGGCGGCGCCGCCGCCCCCGTTACCGGCGCCACCGCAACGGCCGGCGCAGCGGATGTCGCTGCGGTCCGACCCCGACCCAGGCCGGCGCGGCGTCGGCCGCGCCAGCGCTCGCTTCGCGCTCCGCCGCTTCCTCATCCTTCTCGACGGTCTTGCTCGTGTCGATGAACAGTGCAGCAATCACGCCCACCCCGAGCAACGCGGCCGAGATCGCGAACGGCACGTTGTAGCTGCCGGTCGTCTCGATGAGATACCCGAACGCCACCGGCGAAATCATGCCGGCTAGGCCGAAGCCGGTGTTCATCATTCCGCCCGCCGTGCCCGCATATTTGCCCGCAAT
Source organism: Pandoraea sp. XJJ-1 (assembly GCF_026802345.1). Lineage (NCBI taxonomy): Bacteria > Pseudomonadati > Pseudomonadota > Betaproteobacteria > Burkholderiales > Burkholderiaceae > Pandoraea > Pandoraea sp. XJJ-1. The sequence continues at coordinate 1,417,098 of NZ_CP113827.1, read as the reverse complement.
GTCGAGCGGCAGCGTCCAGAGCACCGGGTTGGTGATTTCGAGGAAGAAGAACGATGCCGAGAGCAGCAGCACCGCCACCATCGGATCGGACACCCTCGTCATCGGCAACAGGAACGCCAGCGAACCGCCCATGCCGACCACCATCACCGATACCCGCGCGAGGCGCAGCCGGCCGGTCATCTTGTACAGCTTGTCCGAGACCACGCCACCGAGCGTGTCGCCAATGACCCCGGCGAGCAACGGCAGCGACGTGAACAACGCGAGTTGCTTGAGATCGAAGCCCTGCGATTCACGCAGATAGGAAGGCATCCACGTGAGGTACACCCACAGCAGCCAGCCATAGCAGAAGTCCACGAACGTCACCAGCCACATGCGACGCACGAGCTTGCGCCACGGCGTCGACGCACGTTTCGCCCGTTCGCAATCGCCCGCGCGGTAGCCGATCTCGGCCGTCTCCTCGGGCGTGATGCGACGATGTTGCTCCGGCGTGTTGGTAAACACCTTCATGTAGAGCATCGTCCAGGCGAGGCTCACCACCCCGAGCACGATGAACGCCTCGCGCCAGCCGAACGCCACGACGATCGCCAGCACCACGGGCGGCGTGATGGCGCCCCCCAGGCGTGCGAAGCTGTGCGTGATGCCCTGCGCGAAACCGCGTTCGCTGACCGGCATCCAGTACGTGAAGGCGCGCGTGGCCGTCGGAAACGCGCCGCCCTCGCCCACGCCCAGCACGAAGCGCAACGCCACCAGCGTCGCGATGCTGCCGGCAAACCCGGTGGCCAGCGTTGCCGCGCCCCAGATCAGCGAAAGCACCGTGAGCACCAGCTTCGGCCCGAAACGGTCAGCGAGCCACCCGCCAAAGATCTGCATCGCGGCATACGGATAGGCGAACGCGGAAAACACGAGTCCGAGTTGCACCGTCGTCAGCCCCATCTCCTGTCGGATGAACGGGCCGGCGACGGCGATGTTGACACGATCGATGTACGAGATGAAATACATCAGGCACATGACCGCCAGGATGATGTGGCGCGTCTTCACGCGACCGGTGCGCTTGTCCATGTTGTCTCCTATGTATTTACGTCACACGCGTCTTGCGCATGCGATCGTGTCCTGCACAGTGAAGCGGGGTGCCCTCGCCGGCTTTGGGCCCGGGGGCCTTGAGCTTTCTGCCTTGCGCTGTCGGGCGTTAGCTTTTCAGCAGCTTGAGGCGTTGCACCTTGCCCGACGGGCCACGGGGCAAATCCGTCACGAAACGAAATTCCTTTGGCGTCTTGTAGCGCCCCAGCGTTTGCAGGCAGTGTTCGCGAAGCACCCCCGCATCGGGCGGCGCGCAGTCGTTGCCGTTGGTGTCACTGCATCGCTCGCGGACCACGACGAACGCCACGATGTCTTGTCCATACGCGGGATCCGGCACCCCCACCGCAGCCGCCTCCAGCACACCCGGATGGCGCATGAGGGCTTCGTCGATCTCGCGTGGCGCAATGTTTTCGCCGCCCTTGATGATCAATTCCTTGGCACGTCCGGTGATATAGAAATACCCGTCGCTGTCGCAGTAGCCAAGGTCGCCGGTACGCAGCCAACCATCGGCCGTGAAGGTGGCCAATGTCTCGTCCGGGCGCTTGTAGTAACCGCACATGACCTGTGCGCCGCGCAACACCAGTTCGCCGGTCTCGCCGGGGGCCGTCTGTGCGCCGTCGCGCCGGATCACCTTCGCCTCGCCGCCCGACGGCAAGCCGATGCTGCCCACCCGTCGCCGGGTCGCATCGAGCGGATTGCTGAACACTGGGGCCGCCGTCTCGGTCATGCCCATCGTCTCGATGATGCCGATACCGAAGCGCGCCTCGAAGGCTCGATGGTGATCCGCCGGTAGCGCCGCCGAGGCGCTTCGGCAAAATCGCAGCGCCGCCAGCGCGGTACGTTCCGGCACCTCGCCTTCGAGCAGATAGGCCACGATGGTCGGCACCACGTTGATCCACGAGCATTGCGCGGCCGTCACGTCGCGCCAGAACGTGCGCGCCGAAAAGCGCGGCGCCATCGCGACCGAGCCGCCGTGAAACAACGGCGCGAGCAGTGTGACCACGAGTCCGTTGATGTGATAGAGCGGCAGCGACGCGAGCACACGGTCGTCCGGCGTCAGACAATGCTCCGCGCTGATGAACCCCGCGTTGGCCAGCAGGTTCCCGTGCGTGAGCATCACCCCTTTCGGCACGCCTGTCGTGCCCGACGTGTACATGAGCAACGCGACGCCATGCATCTCCGCCGGTACTGGCGCGGCAAGTTGCGTCAGCGGGGCAATCTCGGGCAACGTTGTCGCCTCGGGCGAAGTGCAGACAAGCGCCACCGGTCGCGTCATGCCTTGCGCGCGCAACGCGTCCACCGCTTGCGCGATGGCGGGCAGCATCGCCTCGGACACGAAGATCAGCCGTGTGTCCGAGTGCTCTACGATGTACTCCATCTGCGCAGGCTGGCACAGCAGGTTGATGGGGTTGACGATCAGGCCGCTGTACATCGCCGCGAGAATCAAACGCGCCGTCTGCAGGCCGTTGCCCATGCAGACGGACACGATGTCCCCCTGGCGCAGTCCTGCGTCGGCAAATCGCCGGGCGAGTTCGCGGCAATCGTCACGCAAGCCGCTAAAGGTGAGCGTGGCTGCGTCGTCGCCCGTCTCGGGGGTCGTCAGCAGGTAGGTCTTTGGGCCGAACGCGTCCGCTTGGGTGTCGATGAGCTCGCGCAGCGTGCGCGGCGTCATCTGGGTTTCGTGGGCCGTGACGTCGGCGACCGACGCCGGATTCATGGGCGCGTTCATCGTCCGACGCTCCCGAAATAGTCGCCCAGCAAATCGTCGACGTCGGGCACGGCCGCCGCGATGGGGAACGCCACGCGTGTCACGTTCAGGTACTGGCGAAAGCCGAGGTTGTCGGTGAAATTGTTCTTCCCCCAGGTGCCGCAGCCCATTGACAACGAGAACGGCAGGCCGTTGTCGAAATTTCCACCCGTGGCGAAGCAATGCGCCTGATTGACGATCACGCGTGCGACCGGCAACGTCTCGGCCAAAGTCACCGCCTGCGCCGGGTCCGACCCATGCAGTCCGACGGAATGGCCCGCGCCCATGTAGGCGTAGATCCGCTCGACGAGCGATGCCGCCTCGGCGAAGTTCCCGGCGCGGTAGACCGTGAGTACCGGCGAGAGTTTTTCGCCCGAGAACGGATGATTGGCGCCCACGCCCGACTCCTCGACCATCAGGAACGCCGGTTGCTGTGCCGCCACGTCGTCGAGCCCGGCCAACTGCGCGATCGTTTGCGCCGCTTTCGCCGTGCAGCCGCCCGCTAGTTTGCCCTCCACCCACATGACGTCCTGAAGTGCGCGCTTCTGGCTGGCGGTCAGCAGCACACCGCCGGCGGCACGCAGCGCGTCGATCATGGCGTCGTAGACCGGACTTTCGATCACCACACTGTTCTCCGACGAACAGCTCGTCGCGTTATCGAAGGTCTTGGAGCGCGCAATCTTGCCCGCCGCATCGGTCAAATCGGCGCTGGTCGTCACGATCGACGCCACGTTGCCCGCTCCGACGCCGAACGCAGGCGTGCCGCTCGTATAGGCCATGCGCACGTTCGCCTGCGATCCGGTGGCGACGATCAGGTCCGCCTGACGCATCAGCGCCGCCGTGGCGGCCTTCGTAATCGGCGCAGGCAGCATCTGCACGAGGTCCGGCGACAGTCCGGCCTTGGCGAGTTCCGCGTGAATGAATTCGAGCAATAACGCGCACGCCGAATGTCCCTTGGGCGACGGCGCGACGATCACCGCATTGCCACACTTGAGCGCGTTGACAATCTTGTTCGCGGGGGTGGCCGCGGGATTGGTGGATGGCGTGATGGCCGCGACGACGCCCACCGGACGCGCAATCTCCACGATGCCTTTCTCCGTGTCCCGCGCGATGACGCCATGCGTCTTGCGCCCGTGCAGATCGCGCAGCAGGCCGAGTGTCTTGCGGAAGTTTTTCTGGAACTTGTCGTCGACGTTGCCGAGTCCGGTGTCGCGCACCGCGAGTTCGGCCAGTTGGCGGTTGCGCGACGGCTCCATGATCGCCCACGCCGCCGCACTGGCTGCCATGTCGAGCGTTTGTTGCCCCGCGCCCGCGAAGTCGCGCTGCGCCGCGTGCGCGCGGGCGACGAGTGCCGCGACCTGAGCGTCGACGTCCTGCTGCGCAGGCGCGTCGGCGCGGGTGCCGGTGGGAGGAACGATGGCTCCGAAGGCCCGTGAATTCATGTGATGTCTCCTGATGCGCAAGGCGCCGGTTGTCGCTTGGTTTCGCGACTCCAATCTAGCCAACCGGGTTGCGTCGCAGGTCTCAAATTCCCGGACAAACCGGACACATTGGACAGGTGTATCGGTCGTCTCGATATTCGGGACCGAAGTGGTCCGCAAAAGTGATGAAAACGATGCAAAATCACGTTAAACAGCGCAGCCGGAATGAAGGCGTCGCAGGTGCGGCGAGTCGGAACCTGTCGCATCGGCAGACGAGGACTGCGCGAGGCATGGCATCAGGAGACAACATGACGGCATCGAATCAATCGAACGCAGCCGCGGTGCGGGCATTCCGCGTGCTCGAGACACTGGCGACGGCTGGCGGGCCGCTCTCGATGATGGATCTCGTCAACGCGCTGGATTTGCCGAAGCAGACGGTGCATCGCATCCTCACCCAGCTCAAGGACGCCTGGCTCATCACGCGCAGCGCCAACGACCGCCGCTACGAATGCTCGCCGCGCGTTCGTGCGCTGGCGATCAACGTGCTGATGCAGACCGGCGCCGCCGCCGCGCGGCATGGCTTGCTCGAGCAACTGGTCACGCGGATCGGCGAGACGTGCAACCTCACGATGCTCTCGGGCAACGACGTGATTTATGTGGATCGTGTGGAGACGGAATGGCCGCTGCGCATGCACCTGCAGCCGGGTTCGCACGTGCCGATGCACTGCTCGGCCAGCGGCAAGCTGTTACTGAGTTTTCTGCCGAAGGAACGGCGCGAACGGCTGATCGAAACCCTGCCGCTGCGCAAATTCTCGGAGCAGACGTTGACCGACCGCGGTGAATTTCGCACTGAACTCGAGCGCACGCGCCGGCGCAAGATGGGCATCAACAATCAGGAACACTTGCAGGGCTTGATTGCGATTGCGGTGCCGGTCATGCTCAACCGCAATCGCGCCTGCGCGGCCATTGCGGTGCAGGCGCCCATCGGACGGCTGACGCTCGACGATCTCCTCGCCTTCGAGCCGGAGCTGAGATTCGCCGCCGAGGAGACGGCGAAAACCTTCAAGAATTGAGTGACGCGGTGCGTGACGATGTGCCGTGCACCAGACGTTCGAACAGGTCGCCCCCGCCCATCTGCCCGCCTTTGAGCAGTATCTCCATGCCGTCGAGCGCTGGCGCATCGCTGCGAAGCCGGCACAGGGGCGCCCCCGGCGACACCATGCCCGCGTAAGCCAGCCCCCAGGCATCGAGCGCGCGCACGCCGTGACTCGACGTGTCGCCGCCGGCAATCGCCATGCGGGAGATGGGCACCTCGTCCAACACCTGCCTGAGCAGCCGCCCGCCCGCTTGCGCCAATGCCAGCGCAGGGACCGCCCGATCCTGCGTCGACGGGTGGGACGATGATTCAGTCGACGCGTCGGTGAACGGCACGGTGCAGGCGAGCGTGTGGCGTCCGGCGCGAAGGTGCGTGGCCAGTTGCGCGGCGGCCTCGCGGCAGTAGCGTCCATCCGGCTCGATCAGCCGTGCGGCGTCGAGGCGCACGACCTCGAACGACACAGCGGCCGTCACCTGGGCCGCCGTCACCGGCGACAGGCTTCCCGCCAGCACCAGCACTGGACCCTTCGCCGGCGGGACATCGTCATCCACTGCCTCGCCGCTTCGCGACATCGCGCACGCCAGCGCCTGCGTCACGCTGCTCGGCCCTACGGCCAGCAGCGGTGAGCGCCGCGCCGCGCCCCAGAGCTGCGCGCCGATCTGCGGCAAGTCGCCCTGCCGGGCCACGTCCCAGAGCACGTTGGCCACCCCCTCGGCCCGCAACGCGTCGACACGCGCCGACATGGCATTCGTCGAAGCGGTCGCCCCAACGTCGCCCCCCGGCGGAGTGTCGTAGCATGTCCAAGGCACGAGGCCGATATCGCTCAGGCCCTGCTGCGCCAGATGACGCCGCAGATCGGCTTCATGCATCGGCGTCACCGGATGACGGCTCATCGTCGGATGCCGGTCGATGCGCATGACCTCACCGCCCGCGCCAGCCGCAGCGAAGAGATTGCCGAAGAGGCAATAGCGGCCAAGATTGGGCTGTCCCCCGACGATCGCGACCCATGGGCTCGGCATCGACGACGACAACGCACTCACGGCCTCGCCAATGCTTCCGACCTCCGGCGCGCTATCGAACGTCGAGCAGGTCTTGTAATGCAGCACCGTGGGTTGCAAGTGCCGCGCCAGCGCCGCAATCGGCGCCAGCTCTTCACGCATGCGGGCTGGCGCGAGCGAGCGTGACACGCCGGCGATTCCCAGGCAATCGAGTGGCCCGAGCGTTGCGAGACGCGCCGCGTCCGGGGGCGCGAACAGCAGAATGCTGCGCAAGCCCGCGCGTGCCGCGCTCGCCAGCGTATCCGTCGCACCGGTGAAGTCATCGCCGTAATAAAGCAGTTGGGGGCGATGCGTCATATCCGCCGGAGATTCGATAGGCATGGCAGCACCGGTCAATGGCCGAAAAATCGCAACGCGGCCGCCAGCGCGGGCGCATCATGAGACGCCGCTTCAAGCGACTGGCCGGCACGCACCGCCGCCCATGCATCGCGCAGACTCTGCACCCCCGCCGCCGGGCCATCGGGATGCGCCAGAATGCCGCCACCCGCCATGAAGAGCAGATCGTCGCGGCCGACGGCGCGCCAGGTCGCCGGCACCGTGCCGGCCCATTGCCCCGACGAGAACGCCGGCATCACCTGGTCCCGCGCGATGTCCTGCTCGGCAGCATCGACGGCCAGCGGCGCATAGCAGTCGTGCGCCGACTCGATCACCTCCTCGTCGCCCTGCGCGAACTTGCCTTGCAGGCCATGCACATGCATGTGATCGACACCGGCCAATCGCCAGAGCGTTTGATAGGCCTGAAAGCCCATCCCCAGCATCGGATCGCGCGACGTCGCACCGTAGCCGTTTCGATGCGCGTGGATTGCCAGATCGGTGTGACGGCGCAGCGTCTGCACGGCAGAGAATCCGCACCAGTTCAGGCTCACCATGACGCAATTGCCGCCTTCGCGCATCACGAGATCGGCATGGCGTCGCATCGCATCCGTTTCGTCGGTGATGTTGAAAGCCACCATCACCAGCTTGCCGGTGCGCGCCCGATGCTCGCGCACGACGGCCATCACCGCGGGCACCCGCTGAGCGAGCGGCGCGTGCACGGGGTTGGCACACACTTCGTCATCCTTGATGAAGTCGACGCCCGCCGCGCACAGCCGCGCGACCAGCGCCGCCGTTTCCGCGGCGCTCATGCCGACGTTCGGCTTGAGGATCGTGCCGACCAGCGCGCCTTCGCGCACGCCCGTCGCCTCGCGCGTACCTGCGATGCCATAGCGCGGAAAGTCGAACTGCTGTCGGTAGCTCGCCGGCAACGCAATGCGCTCCAGCCGCATGCCCGTCACTTCGCCGAGGTCATACAGATTGCCCGCAAGCGTGGCCGCGAGCGTTGGCAGATTGACGCCGACGTTGTCATACGGAAACGCTATCCGAACGCGGGCCCGATGCCACGGGCCACGGATGCCCTTGCGCTCGAGAAAGGCGTTCGGCAACGACGGCTGCGCCACGTCGCCTGCGAGGTCGACCGCTTCGACCACGGCGCGCGCGCGCTCACGCAGCGCATCGGTCTCGCCGGCCACGCGGGTAAATGTGCCGCAGGACTGCTCGCCGGCCATGACTTCGGCGACCCTGCGCGGATCGAGCGGCGTCTCGATCAGATAGGTGGCAGACAGGGTCGCGCTCATAGCGTCGTGAGGTCCGGAAAGGCGCGCACGGGATCGGTGCCGTCCCAGGCGGCCGCAGCCTCGCGAATCATCGTGAAGAGCTTGCCCTTCGGGCCGGCGACTTCGGACAACTCGATGGTCGTCCCGGGATGACAGCCGGGGTCGGCACTGCGATCCTCGAAATAAACGAAGCGGCCGTTCTCGCCCACCTCGCCGCTCATGCAGACTTCGAACCCCGCGTCACGCGCGCGCGCCAGATCGGCGTCGAAGTCCTCGGTCCAGTACGCCACGTGCTGCGCGCCGCTGCGCCCGGCGTTGAGGAAGTCGCGGTACATCGACGGCACGTCGTTGCGGATCTGCAGCAATTCGATCTGCAACCCGCCCGCGTTCGCCAGCGCCACGGCGTTGTGCGGTTCGAAGCGCTCGCCGCGGTAGGTGTAGTTGCGGATCGGCACCTTGGGGTTGTAGTACCACGGCCCGACACCGAGCACGTTCGACCAATAGGTCATTGCCGCCTCGATGTCCGGCACAAGGTATGCCACCTGGCGTATCTCGCCGAAGAATCTGCTCATGGTCTTCTCTGTAATCGTCTGTTGCGTAAGGTACGGATGGGCGGCGCCACGCGAGGCGAATCGATCGCGCCCGCCGCCATCCTTGAATGTGGCGATGCATACCACCGCATGGGGCACTTGCCGCGCCGTGGTGTCGTCGGTGTCGCCGGTGTCGGCGGCTTCGTCAATGAAGGAAGCCGATCGAGATCCAGGGAATCGCAGCCACGCAGATCAAACCGACGATGAGCGCCGCGAGATAGCCCCAGATCGCCCGCATGCCCTTCGCGGGATCGACCTTGCCGATGGCACAGGCGGCGTAGTACCCCACGCCGAAGGGCGGTGCGAACAGGCCCAGGCCCATCGAGAGCACCACGATCATCGCGTAATGCACCTCGTGCACGCCCACCGCGCGGGCGATTGGGAACATCAGCGGCCCGAACAGCACGATGGCCGGAATGCCCTCGAGCACGCTGCCCATCACGATGAACGCGACGATGGACACCACGATGAAACCCGCACTTCCACCGGGCACGCGTTCCATCGCGGCCGCGAAGTCCTGCGCGAAGCCCGATTGCGTGAGTCCCCACGCCATGCCGGTCGCCGCACCAATGATGAAGATGATCGCGCCCGACAAGGCGGCCGTCTCGATCAGCATAGGCAGCAGCCGCCGCGTGTCGAACCTGCGATAGAGCAGCAAGCCCGCCACGACCGAATAAGCGATGCCGATGGTCGACACCTCGGTGGCCGTCGCAATGCCCTCGACGACCGCCGCACGAATCACGAACGGCAGCGCCACCGCCGGCAACGCGTACACGAAGGCGCGCCACACGTCGCCCTTCCTGGCCTTCTCCACCCCGGACAGATCCTCATGGCGATAACGCCACCACACCACGCTGCACAGCGCAATGCCGAGCACCACGCCCGGCAGCAAGCCCCCGGTGAACAGCGCCGAAATCGACACCCCGGTCACCGACCCGATGGTGATCAGCACGATCGAGGGCGGAATGGTCTCGGTCTGTGCGCCCGTCGTCGAGAGCAACGCCACGAGATCCCCGGGATCCGCCCCACGCTTCTTCATCTCGGGGAACAGCACGGGCGCGATGGCCGCCATATCGGCCGCCTTGGAGCCGGAGATGCCCGACACCAGGTACATCCCGCCGATGAGCACATAGCTCAGGCCGCCACGCACATGACCGAGCAGGCTTGCGAGAAACTGCACCATCGCCCGCGCCATGCCCGTCATCTCGATCAGCAACCCGAGGAAAACGAACAGCGGCACCGCCAGCAGGATCAGGTGCGACATGCCTTCGTCCATCCGGCCGACGAGCACGACCATCGGCGTGTGCGTCGTCAGCGCGAGAAAGCCGAACGTCGCCAGGGCGAACGAGAACGCGATCGGCACGCCCGCGAACACGCATGCCCCGACGACACCGGCGAAGAAGATGACCAGATTCCAGCGCCCGAGCGGCGCCAGCACCGGTCCGAGCAGCCAGAAGCCGACGCACACCACGCCCACCAGCGCTACGGCCTGGATCACCCGCGCGGCGGGCGCGGTGCGCAGCAGTCGCAATACGCTCACCACGAGCATCAAGGCCACGCCGACCGGCAACGCCGCCGCGCGCCAGACGTTGCTGATCTCCATCGCGGGCGTGATCACGAACGCCTCTTCCGACGCGTACTCGTACGCCGGATGCACAATGAGCAGCAGGAACGCGAGCGCGGCGGCGATCGCCAGCACGTCGAGGAATGCCCGCGTCGACGGCGATGCCTTGCCGACGAACGCTGTCATGCGCATATGCTCGCCGCGCCGCAACGCGACCACGGCGCCAAGCATCGACATCCAGAGAAACAGGATACCGGCGAGCTCGTCGCCCCAGACCAGCGGGGCATGGAACACATAGCGGGCGACGACCCCAGCGAGCATCACGAGGATGTCCGCGAGCACGAGCAGTGCTGCGGGAATCTCCGTGAGCCAACCGATGGCGCGATCGAGGCTGCCGACGAACGCCCGCCAGCCATGCAACGGCAGGTCGGCGGCACCGCTCGCCGGCAGCGAGTCCCCGGCGGGTACGCCGTGCGGGGAATGCGCAGGACGGGGGGTCATCTCAGGCCACCTTGCCGGCCGTCGCTTCGAGAAGCGCCCAGGCTTCCGGGCCGAATTTCTTCTTCCACTCGGCGTAGTAGCCCGATTTCTGCAACCGGGCGCGGAACGTCTCCGGCGCAGCGGCATTGAACGCGAGTCCCTTGCTCGAGAGCGCGTTCTGCAGGCCCGTGTTGAGCTTGTAGACGTCTTCGCGCTGCTGGATAGCCGCCTCGTTGAAGGCCCGCGCGGCGATGACCTTGAGGTCGTCCGGCAGCGCGCGCCACGAACGGCCATTCACGACGAGGTGATAGCCGTCCCAGCTATGGTTCGTGACCGAGCAGAACTTCTGCACTTCGTAGAGCTTCGCCGTCTCCACGATGGCGAGCGGGTTCTCCTGCGCGTCGACAACGTGCGTCTGCAGTGCGGAATAGACCTCGCTGAACTGAAGGCTCGTCGGCGACGCCTGAAGCGACTTGAACAGCGAAATGCCCATCGGGCTGACGGGCACACGAATCTTCATGCCGGCAAGATCGGTCGCCTTCGTGATGGGCTTGTTGCCGCTCGTGATCTGACGGAAGCCGTTGTCCCACATCTTCTCAAAGGTGTAGAGCCCCGTCTTCGCGAAGGTCTCGCGAATGCTGTTGCCGAGCTTGCCGTCGACCGCGTGCCACACCTGGTCGTAGTTGGAGAACGCAAAGCCGACCGCCGTAATGGCACTGATCGGCGCGAGCGTCGCAATCACCATCGTGCCGGCGTTGAAAATGTCGATACCGCCGTTGCGCACTTGCGCGAGCATGTCGGTGTCGCCACCGAGCTGATTGTTCGGGAAGATGCGCAGTTCCATGCGCCCCTTGCTCTCCGAAGCGATGCGCGCCGCGACCTCCTGCGCCCGCACGTTCAGCGGATGGCTGACCGGCAGATTGTTGCCGTACTTGAACACGTATGCCGGCGCCGCGGCACGCGCCATGCGCGGCAGCGCGCCCGTCACACCGGCAACGCCCGCGACACCCAGTGCGGGCAAGGCGGAAAGCGCACGCAAAATGTTGCGTCGGCCCTGAGAAGTTGAATCGGTCATCCGCATGTCTCCTGATTTATGGTTTTTACACAAGCGTCGGCGCGGCGGTCAGCGCGACGGCGCGAAATCCCGACACCCCGCTCGCCGATTGATCCGCCCGGCGGCGTGGCGTCAGTTGCAGCGAACGTGCATGCCGCCGTCGACGAGCAATTCCACGCCGTTGATGTAGCGCGCCTCGTCCGACGCCAGAAATACGGCCGCATTCGCCACATCCCAACCATCCCCCATGCGACCGGTCGGGGACAGACGGTTGCGCGCCTCCACCATCGCCTGCGCGCTCGGGTAAAAGCCGGAAATTTGTTGATAGATGTGCGGCGTGTCCATCACGCCCGGCAGAATACAGTTCGCCCGGATGCCCTTGGCCGCGTACTGCAACGCCACGCTCTGCGTGAGCGAATTCACCGCGCCCTTCGATGCGGCGTAGGCGCAATACGCATAGCCGGTCCAGCGCACGCCGCCGAGCGCGCCGATGTTCACGATCGCGCCGCTGCCCTGGGCTTCCATGAGCGGCAGCACGGCCTTGCACGTGAGGAACATGCTCTTGACGTTGACCGTCATCACGCGATCCCAGACGTCCTCGGTGGTTTCCACGGGCCCGCCCTGGGAGGTAATGCCAACGTTGTTGTGCAGGATGTCGACGCGGCCGTAGGTCTCGATGGCGGCCGCCACGGCACGCTGCACGTCGTCCCAGCGCGTAACATCGGCGGCCAGCGCAACGGCGTCGTTGCCTTCGTCGGCGATCACACGGCATGTGACGTCGGCCGCGCCCTGCGCGCGGTCCACGGCCACCACCTTGGCGCCGCTGCGAGCATAGGCCACGGCGGCCGCCTTGCCATTGCCCCACCCGTCGCCGACCGATCCCGCGCCGAACACCAACGCCACGCGTCCCGCCAACCGACGCGGCGCCGACTCACCGACTGCTGCCATCACAATGTCTCCTGTGCATTCGCGTACCGGCCTGGCGGTACGTTCGTGGATGTCTTGAAGACGTACGATAGGTCGCAACGCCATAATCGACCAACTCGGAATCGTGATGCGATTTGATGTGTTTTGATGAAGTATGCTGTGATCGTCGACGCGACGGCACGTGAAGCGAGGCCGCCGCCGCACATCACATTGAGGGGGGAAGCGAATGAGACGAAACATGCCCAATCTGGCCGACATCGCACGTCTGGCGGGCGTTTCCACGGCAACGGTCGATCGCGTGCTGCATCGCCGCGAGGGCGTGCGGCAGACGACCGTGCAGCGTGTGCTGCATGCGGCCGGTGAACTGCAATACCTGCCCGAGCCGGCACTGGAAGCCGTTCGGGCGGTACCTCCCACGCAGGTGCTGTTCGTTCTGCCCGGTCGCAGCAGCAAGTTCCTTCGCATGCTGGGCGAATGGGTGCAGTGCTCGCAAAACCAATGGGCGCCGTATCACGTGAACTGTCGCGTCCAGTTCATCCAGGGGTTCGATCCGGACGCCCTGTCAGCCGCATTGCTGCGGCGCGGACGCGGGTGCAACGGGGTGGCCTTCATGCCGCTGGAGCATCCCAAGGTGCGCGAGGCAGTGGACACGCTGGCCGACGAGGGCGTGGCGGCCGTGACGTTGGTGTCCGACCTGTCGCACTCGCGGCGCATCGCCTATGTGGGGTTGGACAATGGCTCGGCCGGGCGAACGGCGGCGTATCTGATCGCGCGCTTCGTCGGCGCGAAGCGGCACGCGAAGGTGGTGCTCATCGCGGGCTCGCTCAGCTACAAGGCGCACGTTGAACGCGAGGCGGGGTTTCTGCAGCTCTTCTCAGAGCAATACCCGCAGATGCAGGTCGTCGGGCTTCGCGAAGGCTACGACGACGAAGCGGTCAACTACCGGCAGACGCGGGCACTGCTCGAACAGCATCCGGATCTCGCGGCAATCTACAACATCGGCGGCGGTTCGGAAGGCGTTGGGCAGGCGCTCAAGGAAGCGGGAATGCAACACAAGGTTGTCTTCATCGGGCACGGTCTGACGCCGGATACCCGCGCACTGCTGATCGACGGATCGATGGATGCCGTCATCACGCAAAGCCCGCAAAGCGCCATCATGAACTGCGTGCGCATCTTCGCGAATCTGCGCGAGAAACGCGATCTGTCCGCCGGCATCGAGGCGAATCGCAGCCAGGTGATCTTTCGCGAGAATCTGCCGTAAGCCATCGCGCGGCGGCGAGACGTTGCTCGCCGTGCCCGCAGCGTTGCGTGAAGCGTACCGGCGCGTCGAACCCGCGAATCCGTCCTCGTGCTCGACACGCCGACCGACCAAAACAAAACACCAGGCTCAGCGGTAGCCGTTCGGGTTCTGCATCTGCCAGCGCCAGTGATCGGCGCACATACGATCGATACCGTATTCGGCTTCCCAGCCGATGAGATCGCGCGCCATGGCGGTCGCCGCATAGCAGCTACCGATGTCCCCGGCGCGCCGCTCGACGATCTCGTACGGCACCGGCCGGCCGCTCGCGGCTTCGAACGCCTTCACAACCTGCAGCACGGTGTAACCGTGTCCGGTGCCCAGGTTGACCGTGAAGCCGCCATCGCGTTGCTTGAGCGCATCAAGTGCGGCGAGGTGCCCGCGCGCGAGATCGACCACGTGAATGTAGTCGCGCATGCCCGTGCCGTCCGGCGTCGGCCAGTCGCCGCCGAACACCCGCAGGCGCTGGAGCTTGCCGACCGCCACTTGCGCCACGAACGGCATCAGGTTGTTCGGCACACCTGAGGGATCCTCGCCGATGCGCCCGCTCTCGTGTGCGCCGACCGGATTGAAGTAACGCAACAGCGCGATACGCCAGCTCGGGTCCGCCTTGGCCACGTCGTTCAGGATCGTCTCGGCCATGAGCTTGGTCTGACCGTAGGGATTCGTCGCCGACAGCGGGAACGACTCGTCGATGGGTACCGTTGCCGGATTGCCGTACACGGTCGCCGACGAGCTGAACACGAGATCCTTGACGCCATGCGACTGCATGGTCTCGACCAGCGTGAGCAGGCTGTCGATGTTGTTGCGATAGTAGGCGAGCGGCATTTCGACCGACTCCCCCACCGCCTTGAGCGCGGCGAAGTGAATTGCGCCGGTAATGCCAAAGCGCGTGAACAGGTCGTCGAGCACGGGCTTCGAGCACGCGTCGCCCTCGATAAAGACCGGGGCGCGCCCGGCAATTTCACCGATGCGCCGCACCGCCTCTCGATGGCTGTTGACCAGATTGTCGAGAATGACCACGTCATAGCCGTGCGCGAGCAGCTCGACACAGGTATGCGAGCCGATGTAACCGGCACCGCCGGTCACGAGAATGGTTCCGAGTGTATTCATGCTTTGCCCTTGAGGCATCTCATCCGTTGGCTATTCGACGGTCACCGATTTCGCCAGATTGCGGGGCTTGTCGACGTCGGCGCCCCGGGCACACGCCGTATGATAAGCCAGCAATTGCAGAGGCACCACGTGGAGCACCGGCGACAGCTCACCGTAATGCTCGGGCATGCGGATGACACGAATTCCCTCGGCGCTGGCAATGCGCATATCGCCGTCGGCCAGCACGTAGAGTTCGCCGCCACGCGCGCGCACTTCCTGCATGTTCGACTTGAGCTTCTCCACCAGCACGTCGTTCGGGGCGACGGTCACCACCGGCATCTGCTCGCTGACCAGCGCGAGCGGGCCGTGCTTGAGTTCCCCAGCAGGATACGCCTCGGCGTGGATGTACGAAATCTCCTTGAGCTTGAGCGCCCCTTCGAGGGCGATCGGATAGTGCAGCCCTCGCCCGAGGAACAGCGCGCTCGGCACGTCGGCAAATTGCGCCGCCCAGGCGATGAGCTGCGGCTCGAGCGCGAGCACACTCGTGAGCGCCGCCGGCAAATGACGTAACTGCGCGAGGTGGCGCGCCGCCTCGGTCGCATCGATGCGCTTGCGCTCGACACCGAGCGTGACGGCCAGCATGAACAGCGACACGAGTTGCGTGGTGAACGCCTTGGTCGACGCCACGCCGATTTCCGTGCCCGCGCGCGTGATGAACGACATCGCCGTCTGCCGCACGAGCGCGCTGGTCGCCACGTTGCAGATCGCCAGCGTGCGCTCATGTCCCAGGCCCTGGGCGTGCTTGAGCGCGGCAAGCGTGTCGGCGGTCTCTCCCGACTGCGAGATGGTCACGACGAGCGCTTGCGGATTCGGCACCGACTCGCGATAGCGGTACTCGCTCGCGATCTCGACCTGCGTGGGAATGCCGGCGAGCGCTTCAAGCCAGTATTTGGCGGTGAGCCCCGCGTAGTAGCTGGTGCCGCAAGCGAGAATCAGCACACCGTTCACCTGCGGCAAGACGTCGGCGGCGCCTTCGCCGAACAAGGCCGGAGAAAACTCGGTGATATCGGCAATCGTGTCCGCAATCGCCCGCGGCTGCTCGAAGATCTCCTTCTGCATGTAATGCTGATACGGCCCCAGCGAGACTTCGGACTGGTACGCCGCCATCGCGCGTACCGAACGCTCGACCTCTACGCCCTGAGCGTCGAGCACCGACACGCGCGCTGGCGTGAGCAACGCCACGTCGCCTTCTTCGAGATACATGAACCGGTCGCAGTGACCGGCGAACGCCATGGCGTCGGAAGCGAGGAAATGCCCATCCGCCGCAAATCCGATCACGAGCGGCGAACCTTGACGCGCGCACACCATGCGCTCCGGTTCGTCCTTGCTGATGACGGCGATGGCATATGCGCCCCGCAATTGCGCAATGGCCGAGCGCACGGCATGCACGAGCGTGCCGCCGTCGTTCGCCGCGAAATGCGCATCGACCAGATGGGCGATGACCTCGGTGTCGGTCTGGCTCGTGAACTCGTAGCCCTTGGCCCGCAGCGCGTCGCGCAGCGCCTCATGGTTCTCGATGATGCCGTTGTGCACCAGCCCGATCCGTTCGCGCGAGAAGATCGGATGCGCGTTCTCGGTCGCCGGCGCGCCGTGCGTCGCCCACCGCGTGTGCGCGATGCCCACTCCCGCGCCCATGGCCGCGTCGGCCAGTTGGGCCTGGAGTTGCGCCACGCGCGACACGCTGCGCACGCGTGTGAGCTGATGTGCTGCGTCGAGTACGGCCACGCCGCACGAATCATAGCCACGATATTCGAGACGGCGCAGTCCTTCGACCAGCACCGGTACCACGTCACGGCGTGCCACGCCGCCCACGATTCCACACATGACTTCCCCTCAACAATCAATTGGATGAGCGCAGCACGCCGCCGCCGCCCGAATGGCCGGTTGCGTTCGTCTGCGTGTTGACCTGTCTGATGTCCGGCGTTGTGATGACGGCTCGCCGGGATTGTCTTCCGCCTTCTTCGTTGTCTCGCCCGGTGCGCTGCGTCAGTCCTGCGCCGCGGCGGGATTGACTTGCATGAGGTGACCGTCGCCCACGTAAGGAATGAGGCCCTGCGCACGAATCTGCGCGACGGCTTGCCTGGCGCACTCGGTATCCGCGGGGGCGCAGTAATCGATCGAGATCACCGGCAGGTCGTAGCGCTCGCGCACTTCGCGCGCCCGCGCAAGCAGCCACGCGCGATCGTCTTCCGGCACCGCCACATAGCGCTGATTCCCTTCGTCCCAACCGCGATAGAGCGATTCGAACGCCACGGCCGCCACGTCGCCGTGTACCTCGGGCATCAGCGCGAAACCGCGATTCAGAATCAGTTCGGCGCGTGGGAAACGGCGCCGAATTCGCTTGATGACCGCGACCAGTCCGGCTTGCTGACGCGCACGCTCGGCATCGGTCTTGGCAACCAGTTCATACGAATCGAGCGTGTCGAGGAAAAAGCCGCGATAGCCCTTGGCCCATAACGGCGCGATGACCTTCTCCACGAAGAACTGCGGCCAGCCCGGGGCGGCCTGATCGATCACTTCCGATTTCCAGTCGCCATTGCGCCCAATGCGCCAGGCTTTCGGGATCGCGGCGTAGTAGTCGCGCGTGGACAAGACTTCGCCCACGCTGACGTAAGCGATCCAGCGCCGGCCCTTGGGCTCGGTGGCCGGGTCGACGGCCTTCGGCACGAAGCCGTTGTCGGGCTCGATCACCACCTGATCGTAGCCGGCGAGCGCCTTCGGGTCGAGCGTCGCGCCATAGAAAAACGCAATGCGTCCGAAGACAGGCGGCTGCGCCGATGCGGTGTTGAGGAAGAAGCCGGCAAAGACCCCCACCACCCCGCCCATGAATCGAGCCAGTGGGCGGCGCCACCAAGTGGCGCGCGGTTGCGTCGTGTTGTCAGACATGGCGATCGGCAGCGGCAGTATCAGTGTCAGCGCTGCTGTTGCAGCATGTAGGTTTCATATTCGAGCGCGTCGAGCCGGCGATCGAGCAACTGCATCGCCACCATCACGACGACCAGCAGCGCCAGCGCGAAACCGTAGCCGTACGCATTCGGTCCGAGCATCAGCGTGGCCCACGTAAACAGGCCGTTGGCGACGACCATCGCGGCGGTGAGCGCCAGCACCGTGCCACGCCGGTCCAGATAAAAGAAGATGTTCAGAATCCCGAGGAAAAGCACTTGCAGGCTCGCGGAAATGACGTCGATGTGCAGCAGCGGCAGATACAGCACCGAAATGCCGATCAGCCGCAACAGCTTGTCGCCGAACGCGAAGATCAGCAGCGTAACGACCGCCTGGATCTTCAGGATTTCGTACAGACCGGTACGGACCGAGCGCACCATCATGTCGCGCGATTCTTCGATGTACTTGAGCGTTCCGCCGGTACGCACCGCGTTGAAGAACTGATCGTAGTACTCGACGAAATCCGTCTCGATACGCAGCAGAAACACCGCCATGCCCGGAATCACGCACAGGTACGAGAGAAATACCGGCAGATCGTAGATCACCGACGCGCGCAGCGGGCCGATCACGTCCTGCCCGGTTACCGGATAGAACCAGAACATCAGCTTGTCGAGCCAGATGCCCAGATTGAACAGCAACCCCACGAACATCAACGACGGATACGAGAAGCGACGCGCAAAGACCTGCCAAAGCAGATATTCGTCCGTGCGGTAATTGCGGTGAATCAGGCAGACCATGCCGAGCAGCAGGATCAGGTGACCGATGACGAAACCGCCGAGCAGCCCTTCGAGCCCGTAGCGGTTGAGCAGCACCGCACTCACCACCGTCACGGTGTAGCCGACGAAGAAGATCGCCAGCACGGCACGGTATTGCTTCACGCTCGTGAGAAACAACACGCCGATCCAGATGTTGCTCACGATCACGAAGCCCGTGAGCATCAACAGCCGATAGCCCGTCGACTGGCCGCGGAACACGGTCAGCGCGAGGATGAGACCGATGATGCCCGTGCCGACCGTCGTTACCAACGCAACCGCGTTGTAGTTCGGCAGCACCAGATCGGGACGCCGCTCGAACAGCCGGTCGCTCAGAAAGCGTGTGAACGAGAGTTGAAGTATGCCCGTGACGATGAGGCTGAACGCGATCAGATACGTCACCGACACCTGGAACTGCACGATGAGGCCCGGCGGTTGCACGACGGCGAGGCTCATCAGGCCGATGAGCAGAATACCGAGAATCGAGAGAATCAGCGGGCCCGCGCTGATGACCCCGGCGTAGCCATAGGCCGCCAGCGTGCTGGTCAGCGTGTCGCGCCGGAGAATCTTGCGAAGTTCAAAGCCAATACCGGCCATCAGTGGTCTCCCGCAACCACCCCGGCGGCGGGACGCGCCAGCAGTGTCTCGTACAAACTGCGATAGGCGTCCTGCATCTGGGTGATCGTGTAATAGCGTTCGACGCGCGCGATCGCCGCGCGCTGGGCCGCATGCCAGGTGGTGGGCTCGAGCACGTCGAGCAGCGCCTGGGCGAATTGCTCCGGGTTGGCGATCTGCACGACCTTGCCGGCAGGCCCGAGGGCGCGATCCTCATCGCCCAGGCCTTCGACCAGTTGGCGGCACGAACCGACGTCGGTCGTCACCACGGGCACTCCGGCCGCGTAGGCCTCCAGCACCACCAGCGGCAACGCTTCGGAAATCGACGACAGCGCCATGACGCCGACCTGCGGCAGGATGTCGGACACCTTCTGAAAGCCCATGAACCGAAGGCTGTCTTCCAACCCCAGGCTCGCCGCAATGTCACGGCACTCCTGCGCGTAGGCCGGATCTTCTTCCTCGGGGCCGACCACCCACCCCTGCAGTCCCGGCATGTGGCGACTGGCGATGAAGATCGCCCGAATGAACGTCTTGATGTCCTTGATGGGCACCACCCGGCCGATCAGCGCCACCACCGGCGGGATGTCGGCCGGACGCTGCTCGCGCAACGGCGCGAACTGCGCCACCGAGATGCCATTGGGCGTGTTGCGGGTCTTGTACTCGGGCGCGCCGTCGGCGATCTGGCGCAGACGATTGCCCTCGAAGAGCGCGGTGATCTCGTCGGCCGCCTCGTAGCACACGCGTCCCATCGCTTCGAAGAAGCGCACCCACAGGTTCTGGAAATAACCGACCTGCGAGATGTCGCGCTCGAACAGCCCCCGGTTGTCGCGAATCCACTGGCTCTGCAGCAGATCGATCTTGCGCTCCTTGGTGTAAATGCCATGCTCCGAGACCAGCAGCGGACGCTGGTGCTTGAAGCGCAGCAACGCGCCCAGGAAGCCCGCGTACCCCGTGGAAACGGTGTGGTACACCTTGGCCGGGATCAACTGGTCGCAAATGCGCGCGAGTTGCCACAGCGGCTTGTGCATGATCCGGATCGTCCAGAAATAGTCCGTGAACGACGGATCCAGGCAGTACTTCTTGTAGCGATCGGTGATCATGTCCCACGAGCGCCGGCTGTGCAGAAAATTGGCCTCGCTGATCTCGCCGTCTTCGGCGAGCATCGGAATCACGTCGTGAATCAGCTTGCCGATGCCTTGCAGGTCGTCGCGCCGGCGCAGCATGTCATGCATCTTCTCCATCTTCTCGAACGCCTGCGCGTCGCCTTCGGCGGCACGCATCGGCGCGGGCGCCTCGAATTCGTACAGATAATGCGCCTCGAAATGCACGATGTTGTCGTACAGCGGATAGACCATGTCGCCGTAGTCTTCGCGACGGCTGCCGATGAACACGACGGCAAACGTCAGATCCGGGAATGCGCGGATCATTTGATCCACCCACGACGACACGCCGCCCCGCACATACGGGAAGGTGCCTTCGAGCAGCAAAGCGATATCGGCCGAGTCAGCGCGACGTTCGTTGGTACGCATTAGCGGGTCCAGAAACGCATGACGGGCTGCAGCATCGGGGTGGCCGTGCCATTCCCGAGGCCGGCGAGCATCTGCCCGACCCGTGCGTATTGATGTTTGAGGAACGCGACTTCGGCAAGCCAGGGCACGAGTCGGTCCGCCGGAAATTGATGGTACTCGGCACGCAGCAGACACTGTTCCGCTTGCTCCGGATCGTGACGCATCAGCGCGCAACGGCCCAGCAGGTACCACATGACCGCATCGCTCTCGCGATGGGCGAGCGCCTCGCGGGCAAATCGCTCCACGCGCTCCATCGTGAATCGGTACACCTCGCCGCGCACGAGGTTCTGATAAATCAGCTCCCAGTACAACTCGGCGAGCCGATGGCTCGCGTCGGCACGATCATCATCATTCTCTGCACGATCGCGCTGAGTGCGCGCGTCGAAAATACGCTGCATGATCTGCTTTTCCACGCCGTCGATAATCCCGTAGGCGAGCAACCGAATCTCTTCCACCGGATCGGCCAGCAGGTCCCGCATGATCTCGCCGGTGGCCCGCGACGGCAGCGCCTGCACCGACACCAGTGCGGCCACGCGGTCTTCGCTGGTGCCTTGCGTGTTGCGCAAGCGCGCACGCAGGCGCGCACCGGCGCCGTGCGTGACGCGCGAGACCAGATACGTCACGAACTCGGGGCGATCAACCGCCCCGGAGCGGGCGAGCTCTTTCGGCGCGGGGAACAACACGCTGATCGCCATCACGCCGAGGAACAGCAGCAAACCGCCCACCGGCATGAACAAGCTGATCGCCAGGCTGTGCCAGAACGCCCCGGTACGCCCGTGGTAATGCTCCGGCAGTACCGAACGAACGAAGGTCGCGGTGAGCACTGCCGTGAGCAGTTGCCATCCAAAGAAAACCACGAGCGGGTCGATCCGCCAGGCCGGTTCGAAAAGCGTGTGCACCGCCTGGGCCTGCGCGAGCAGGGCCAGGATACCGAGCGCGATCGCCAGCAGTTTTTTAAGCATGATCGCGGCAGCGCTCCAGCAATTTGCTCAGCCCCTCGCCCGGGGCGCGCTCGTCCACGCTCGCCGAGTGCACTGCCACGTGACCGGTCTGGAAATCCAGCCCGTATTGCTGACGCAGCGCGCTCTCAATGCGGATGAGGTACCCGTCGATGCCATTTTCATCGGTAATCGGCATCAGGGCGATGGCGATTTGCTGACGAGGGCCTGATTGAATCCACAAGGCGTCGAGTGCCCGGCGCGAACGCACGGTCTGCTCGAACAGCGAATCGCCGCTCGCGCCCCGCGGGAAAACGAGCGCCACGAGCGAGGACTGGATGCCGCTCTGGCGCTTCATGCGAGCAAGGCGACCCAACTCCAGCGCGAAGTCGTAGGGCACGCTTGGCACCTCGTCGCGCACGCTGGCCACCACGCCCTGCTGTGCCACGCCGTCGGCGTAATAGGCCAGCAGCACCAGCAGCAATTGCAGGTTGTCGTGATTGAGCGCGAGGAACGACATGCGGCGCACGATCAGCATGCCGTTGATGTTGCCGTCCGTGTCGGTGAGCGGTGCGCACACAATATACGCACTGCCCTCGCCTACCGTCACGTCGTCGCGCACATGCGAGAGCGTGCCTTCGCGCAGGCAAGTCTGCACGAGCGGATCGCTCTCGACCGGCGTGAACGCCTCGCCCACGCACGCCACCGCCGTGGGCACCAGCCGCCCGAGGTGCACCGGGAAGACCGACGCCACTTCGATCTGGCACGTCAGCGCGGCAAATTCGAGCATCGGCTGTGCGTTGGGCAACGTTTGTGCCGCGGCGCCCGCCTCGTTGGACGTCGTCAGTTCCCGCAATCGCATGATGGCGTCGCGCAGGGTGCTCGGCTTGGTGAGCAAATCGCGCTCGAGCCGTTCGTGCGAGACACGCAGCAGGTAGTGATTGTTCGTAATGGCGACGAGGCGATCGTTCAGATACGTGTTGATGCCTCGAGCCCGCGTCGCGCGGTTGCCCCAGATGTCGCAGAAGTGCCCGCCGACGACGATCATCGTGAAGCCGCCGACGAAGAACATCGCCGGGAACGGCTCGCCATGCAAGCCATACAAGCCGTACCAGACGGCGGCAAGCACGAGCCCCGCCACCACGCCGAGCAGCGCGCCGTAGCGCAGCGCCATGACCAGGGCGACGAGCCACATCCATGGAAAGCCCAGCCCGATGAGCAGCGGATCGCCGGGTCGCAGCAGCCAGGCAATCGCCACGGCGAGCGCCATGCCGGTGACCACCTCGAAGACCGCTACCGGTCGCGCCACGGCCGGCGCGATCAGTCGGCCATAGGTGCTCACGTTGCCGAACGGCTCCGAGCGTCGCACCTGTTCCGGGCCGACGGGCTTCGCGTCGATGGCAGCGTCCTGTTGAGTCGCGGTTTTCACGATGCGGCCCGTTACCGTTGCGCCAGCGGTGCCAGCAGATTGCGAATCAACGTCTGACCGACGCCGGCCAGGCTCGAACGGCTCCAACCGCTGCGGCTGCCGGTCGCGCTCCATACGACGCTGCCGTTCGAGACATCGATGACATCGAACGTCACGCCGGCCACCGGTTCACCATCGACACCGACCTTGTAGCGCCATTCGGTCACAGCCCCCGAGAGCGCGTACTTCGCCCCGGTCTTGCGCGCCCATTCCAGGGCACGCATGCGCGCCTGTGCGTTGTTGCCGCCGACGAGCGAATCGCCGCCATCCGGATCGCCGACATAGCGATGCAGATCGGTAAAGCCGTTCTGGACCAGAATGCTTTGGGCAATGCTCTCGGCGCGCTGGCCGGCATCCGGCGTTTCCGTCGTATTGGCGATCGGCAGAATCGCCCAGGCGGCCGTCTTGGGCAGATTCGGCGCGTCGCCGACATTCATCGTCGAACAGCCCGCCACCAGCGCGGTCAGGACGGCAGCGCCGGCCAGGCGGCGCCACAGCTTACTCACGATTGTCTTCATGGTCTTGCTCTCCCTTGCGGATGCGAAATTTCAGTAGAACAGCCGGTACGCGATGCCGACCTGCGTCGTGGCAACACCGGTGCCGTTGGTGATGTCGTGCGAGTAATACACGCGAGCGTGATCGTTGCCGAGCACCGACCCCGCCATGCCCAGGTTGACCTGCGGCCCCCAGCCTTGCTGACTGTCATGAATGTAGCCCACGTCGAGATACGGCCGCCAGGCACGCCGGTAAGCGTTCTGATAGTCCTGTCCGAAGCCGGCCATGACACCGTACTGGGTCGTTGTGATCGGCATGAACTCCGAGGCCACCGGCGCGGTGCCGGTCGGCAGCAGCACGGCGAGCGACGGGATGGTGGCCGTGCCCGGCGTATAAATGCCGCGCTCGGCCACGAGCCTGACGTTCAGGTCCGGGTAGTCGATGCGCAGCTTGTACCCCAATTCGCCGCCGAAGCGCCAGCCACGTCCGAGGTATGTGCGGTCCTGCGCATGAAAACGGTCGTACTCGGCGTTCGCCTGACCGTACCAACGACCATCGCCAGCCCACAGCATCTGCACACTGCCGAAGTCGCGCGTTCCGGCGACCTGCGTGTTCGGCGCAATATCGGTGAACTGGTTATAGCCCGCCTGGAACGTCGTGGTCAGTGGCGTATTGCGGTTGAATGCGGCCGACGCAAGTCCGGTGAAGAAGCTGTTCAACTCGCTGCGATGCCCGACCGTCAGCGCCAGATCCCGCGCCACGGTGCGATCGCGTACGGTGAAGTTGAAGATCCGGTCATGCGCCGGCACCCAGGCAAGCTGCGACGTGTCGATGGTTCGCTGATTGCGCTGGATCGCCTCGACCGTCACACCGATGCGGCTGGTGAGGTTGAGACTGCCGATCAGCGAACTCTCCAGATAGCTCAGCGGCGCCTGGCGCGAATAAAAGAGATCGAAGCCCGCATTCGATCGATCGCGCAGGATCGTGTCCGTGAATGTCGTGTGCACGGCGTCGTTGTTCGGTGCGCCGTCGGCCGCACGCCATACGAGCGTCTCGGCCTGGGTCGAGCGTCCGAGCCGTTCGTTCGCATCGACCTCGCTTTCGATCGGCATGCGACCTTGCCGGCGGTCGAGCAGTTGCGCCATCTTGTCGCGGTCGTTGTTCTCGAGCGCGAGGGCAATCTCCGCATCGGCGGGGCGCAGCAGACGATTCGCGTATTCGCGCGCCAGCCAGGCACGGGCCAGATCGAAGTGTTCGCCGGACAGCGCCCACGCCAGTCCGACGTCGCGCGTGGTCGCGCTGATCACCGCCTGTCGCGAGAGCAACGCGGGGTCGCGCGTCGCCGGCGAGTCGGTCGCGTCGCCGGCGGGTTTGAGCGGCGCCAGCTCGGCCGATTCGCCCAGCAGCGAGTCGCCGACCTTGGCGCTGTCCGCCGAACGACGGTCATCGCGCAGCAGATTTGCCAACAACTGGCGCGACGTGTCGCCATTCGAGAACACTTGCGCGAGCGTGACACGCGCGGCTTGCGCTTCGAGCACGCCGTCGTTATCCGAGGTCTGCGCCGCAAGGCGTTGCACCACCGCGCCCGGCCGCCGGCGCGGGGCGATGCGCAGTTGTCCGGTCTGGGCACGCGTTTGCAGATCGCGCCAGGCGCCGCGACGAATGCGCCACGCGGTATGGGCATCGCCGGCCGCCTCTTCTGCGTCGGCGAGCGAGAGCATCCACAGCGGGTCGTCGTCCGAGAGCGACGCCTGTTGGCGCAAGTACGTCAACGCCTCACGCGCATTGCCCAGGCGTAGCAGACCGGCCCCGTACGCCCCCCAGTATTCGGCGTTTCCGGCCACGAGCGGACGATAGTCATGCAGCGCCATGCCGAGCGCGTCGTCGCTGCCATAGTCGACCAGCGCCCACAGGTAGGCAACCCGCACTTCGTCACCCGCATTGTCCAGGCGGGATGCCGCGCGCAGATCGGCCAGCGCCGCGTCCCAACGCTGAATCTGCTGATAATAGGTCGCGCGGGTGGAGAGCAGTTCGCTCGACTTGGCGAAGCGATCGCGCTGCTCGGCGTCGAGACCGTCGAGCAGGGCCTGCACCCGATCATAGGCGCGGGCCGTCGTGTAGAAGTAGATGGCCGACTGGAGCGCAAGATCCGAATCGTTCTGCCGGAATTCCGCTTCGGCCGTACGGCCGGCATCGAGCGGATACCCCTGATAGAAGTAGGTCATCGCATTGAGGTCGAGCGCCTCGGCCTTGCCCGTGCGCAACAGGCGCGGATACGCGTAGTTGGCGTCTTCGTCGCTTTGCGCCAGGCGCGCCACTTCGGCGTACGTGCGCCAGTAGCGCGCGTCGTCCGGCAGCGTTCCGGCGATGTCGCGCACCTTGCGCAGCTCGGCCAGCGCCGGCTTCACCTGGCCCTTTTGATACATCAGGCTGGCAATGCGCAGCGCATAGTTCGGCGACGGACCGAATTCCTTTTGCAGCGTCTCGAACGTCGCCAGCGCCTCGGCGTCCTGCCCAACGCGCTGGGCAACGTCGCCCTCGCGCTCCAGCAGCGCGCGGCGCTGATTGCCCACCGCATGACGCTTGAGATACGTCAGCGCCTCGTCGGGGCGGCCGAGACGTTCGTAGGTATTGACGATATCGTCCTTGAGCTTGAGATCGCTCGGCTGGCGCTCGGCCTCGAAGATCTGTGCCGCGAGATAGGCCTGATCGTCATTGAGCTGCGGCGCGAGCTGATAGACGTTCTGCCATGCTTCGGCGTTGCCCGTGGCGTCGGCGTACTTGCGCCAGTAAGTGAGCGCGACCGAGGGATGCCCGTTCCATTGCGCGACCTGCGCGAGACGGCGCGTCCAGACGAGTGGATCGAGCTTGCGTTGCAGCGCCTGCTGCGCGAGCCTCTCGGCGTCGTCGAGCTGACGCGCTTCGACAAACGCCTTGAAGGCCACGTCGTAATCGTTCGCCGTCACGCTGTTGGCATTGGCACCGCCCGCAGCCGACGTCGCGGCTGCCGTACCGGCTTGCCAATCGAATTTCCCAGGGGCGTCCGGCCTGGACGTCTTGTCCGCGTTCGCCGCCTTCGTCGCTTTGGTGGATGCGTCCGATGCGGCATCCGCCGCACTCGCGCCACGGGCCAAGCCCACATCGGCGACACGAACGATGCGATACGCGTCCATGCGCTCGCGTGCGCGCACGCCTTCCGGGCCATCGAGATAGCGCAGATGCGCACGACCGGCGCCGTCGAGCCCGCGGCCATCGGCGGTCACCCCCGGCAACCAGCCGGCGAGCTGCACATGCGCCCCGCGCGACGGCGGCACCAGGCTCGACAGTTGCGTGAGTGCCCGCGCGTATTTCGTCATCAGGTCCGGGCGGCCCGCCTGACGAGCGACATCGAGCAGATATCGCAGGGTTACCGGATCGTTGGCCAGTTCGCCCACGCGTTTCTCGCCTTCCGCACATGCGCGCGAAATCTGGTTCGCCGACACGAGCACGCGGATGCCCGCGAGGAACAGGCGACGGCGATCGTCGCGCGTGGTTGCCGCGTCTTGCGCGGCGAAATAGGCATTGGCGGCATCGTCATACGCGGCGTGAGCGAAGGCGGCGTCCGCCAGCTTCTCCTGCCATTGCGCGGCGTTCTTGGCATCGGCGGCCGCCAGCAGGCGGTAGTCGCGCAGCATCAAATTCTGGGCACCCGCCAGCCGGGCCTTTTCCGCCAGCATGCGCAGCGTCGGCACGTCCCACTGGTACTGCGACGTTGCATCGAGCAGTTCCACATATCGCGCCATGCGCTCGGCGCGACGCGGATCATCGGCGGGCACTTCGTACGCCCGCTGCTCCGTGGCCGCCAGCGCGAGCAGAATGCCGCGACGGCGGTCTGGCTCGTCGGACATGCCGCGCAGCGTCTTCGCAACGCCCATCGCGTCGTCCCAGCGGCCCAGCCCCAGATATTGTTGGCCGAGCAGATCCAGATAACGGGGCGCGCCGGGTTCGATGCGCAGCCACGCTTCGAGATAGGCCACCGACAGTTCGCTCGGCGGTTGGGCGGCGAGCGCGCGCGTCTGGTCGTCGTCGCTCGGGTGAGCCGCGGCAAGCGCGAGCACGATGCCTGCGCCGATCGCGACCGTCAGCCACGGCGCGCTCAGCCGTTCGCGCTTGTCGAACGGCTTTCCAGTCACTGCGTCGGCAATCCTGTCGGGATCGGGGCGAGCGGCGTCAGTCACAGTCGACCCCCACGGTATGCATGACGACCGGCTTCTCGGCAACGCCGGAGACCTCGGCGCGCAGGCGACCCGCGCCATCGGCACGCCCCTTGGCCGCACCGTCGACGCTGATGCGGCAACCAGCGGCATTGGCCACGCTCACGAACGGCTTGTAGTAGCCGCCAAAGCGGAACGACAGGTTGCGCCCGGTGCGCTGGAAGTCGCGGATGAACCCGGCGGCTTCGTCGATGTGCGGCGTGCGCTCGGCGCCCTTCGGGGCGATCGAGAACTCGGCGGTGTCGCCCCCCATGTGGATGTACAGCCCGCCCGGCCCCGGCAGATAACCCGCGACGTCATCGGACGTCCCCATGTCCGGCACACCCGTGCCCGGCCAGCGCATTTCGCGCAAATCGGCACCGCTGCGCACGCGCCAGCGCGTGGCGCCGTCGGCGGCCACCTCGCGCGCCACGGCCACGCGACGCCAGTCCAGCACGCGGCGGATGTATTCCGTGGTGAAGATCGGGAACACGGGCTGCTTGAGCACCGCGTTATAGACCTCCTTGAGCGCATTGAGCGATGCGACCTTCGTGCCCGAGTACATGTGGTAGTAGAGGTTCACTGCCTTGAAGCGAATGGGCTTGTCGGTCATGGCGAACGTTTCGAGCACGCGCGTGTAGCCGTAGTAGGGCCCGAGCCAGTCGTTCGTGTAGACGTTTTCGTCCATCACGGCGGCATACACCTGGAACTCGGTCGGCAGGCTGCCCTTCGCTACGCCGTATGGTGCGATGTTGGTCCAGCTGTTGTTCGTCTTCGTGATGATCGTATCGCCGCCGTTGATCGCCAGCACGCCCGCGGCCCATGCCTTGCGAATTGCAATCGCGGGGGCCTGCGCATCGCCCGGCCATTGCAGCACCACGACCTTCTTGCCCGGAGGCGCAAGACGCCCGTTGATATAGTCGATCGAGCCCTGGATCTCGCGGTCGAGGTTGAACTTGTAGTTGGGGATGTCGAGCGAGAAGGCATCGTCTCCGCCCCACTCCTTGTTCGCCTTGCCAGTGATACGCTCGCCGGTGGTCTGGTTGATCTGCTCCAGATTAAACGGGTGCGAGAAGGTGTGCGTGCCGATCTCGACGTTCGGCAGTGCGAACATCTTGCGAGCAATCTCTTCTAGACGCGGCGAAATCTTCGGATACAGCCCCTTCGCGCCGACCTCGCCCTCGATCACCGACAGCGTCGTGGGCACAGGGTACTTCGTATAGATCTGTTCATACAGCGCCATCGAACCGTAGTCGACCCCCGGGAATTCCGCGCGCGAGGCGAAGCCGTCGCCGTCGACGTGCACGAACATCAGTCGGCGGCCGTTCTCGGTGGTCACGTCGGGCACCGGCATCTGCGGCAGCGCCAACGCCTGGCGCAGGAAATCGATCGGCTGAATCGCCCAGCGCTCCTGCCCGATGCCGGCCAGCGACGTCACCCCATAGGGGTTCAGCGTATAGCCGCCCCACGGCAACATGCCGGCCATGTCGTAAGTGTAGGTGCCCGCTTGCAGGCGCAGCAGCGGCTGGCCAGTCGGTCCCACGCGCACGCCGAGGGCGTCGCGCACGTCGGGCGTCGGCATGATCTCGAAGCCCATCATCGGCGCCTTGCTCACCACGCTCGGCACCACCGAGCCGGGCACGGTGCCCGCCACGCGCTCGAAGCCCAACACCTGAGCCGTCTGCTGATCGATCGGGAAACCGAACTGTCCGATCACCGCCACGCGCATGCCGTCATGAATTCGGGCCAGCAGCCAGCGTCGCCACGCGCCGGCATTGTTCACATTGCGATCGATGGATACGACGATGCCCGCATAGCGGTCGGTACGTACATTGGCCGGCATCGGGCCCTTGTTCACGTCGACATACTGCACGTCGTAACCGAGGTAGTTCAGCGGCATCGAAATATCGCGCGCGCCGGTCGTCAGGTCGATGGGTTCGCCGTCGCCCGGCGCCTGCACCATCAGCACTTTGCGCGGCATCACTTCGATGCGGCCGACACCGACCGTCTCAACGTCCGGATCCGTGACGAACGCACGCACGCCTGTCTGATTGAGCGTGCGCGCCGTATCGCGACGGCAGGCCACATCCGCGCTCGCGCAGTAGTCCATCGCAAACGTCGGCAGATGAGATTGCTCGCGCAACGCTTTGAGCTGGTCGAGCGCGGACTGTCGCGCGTCGGCCGGTGTGTCGACGAAAATCATCGCCCGAGCGTCGTATCGATGCAACAACCCGTCGGCCAGCACACCGGCAAGCGCGGGGGCCAGCGACGACGCCAGGCTCAAGTGGTTTCGCAGTACGAGACGCGCATCGGTATAACGGGCGCGCACGGCTTTCACGCGCGCGGCGATGCGCGCGTCGCTATCGGCATCAGCCACGAGCGGCGCGCCGTCGTCGATCAGGAAATTACGATAGCCTTTCGCCCAGAGCGGCGCGACGCGCGCGTCGACGAACGCCTCTGGCGTTTGCACGGTGTCGCGAGCGTCCAGGCGGGCGAACCAGGTGGTATGCGGGGTGAGCGATGCGTCGGGCGCCGAAGTTTGTGTCGGGTCGATGACGACCCAATCGAAGGACTGCAGCGCGTCGACCGGCAGGTCGCGACCGTAGTAGAGCGCGATGTCGGGCACGGCGGACGACAACGGCGCCATGGCCGCCGGGGCGGGCATTGTCGGCGTTACCGATGGCGCTGCGGCCAGGGCCATGCCGGCCGGGATCATCGTCGTGAGCATGACGAACGACCGCAGCGAACCGGTGACCATGCCGCGCGTACGGCGCAACCAACGGCCGAACACATTACGACTTCCCCGATTCCCCAAAACGCCGCGGAAATTCCGTGTCTCCGCCGCGAATGCTTGTCCCTTCGATGCCATTAGCGTGTGTGCAATCAATGATTTGCGTTCGACCGTATCACGCGTCGCACGCACTGATCAATCTTCGGAGTCTCCCCGCCGGACGGCGAAACCGTCAAACGGGAAAGTTCGTGGTGGTACGTTGGCCGCAGTTCCCCCCCCGGGGCGGTGACCGATGTCGCACGTACGCGTCAATAGCGCAATCTACGACGGGATGATGTCTGATACCTGCGCTCAAGCACGATGCCTGGGATTCGAGCCTGGACGATCGCGCGGCTTGAATTGAGCGACGGATTTCCAGATGACCCGATTCGTCCTTCCCGCGAAGGACTGTGCGCATGCCGATTGTGGCATTTGGGCTGCCCAGCGCCGCAAAATTCGATGTCATCTCACCGTAGCTACGGACTTTAAAGGGCAACCGTCCCATCAGCGTCCCCCAGACAGTTATGGGAGGGTTGACGAAATTGAACGCATGGGCATCGCGTTCGTCCGCAACCGCTGCCATCGTCGATCAGCCGTATTGGGTAAGGGTTTGCCGTGCGCTCACACGGGAGCCGGCACCGCGCCCGGCCTCACCCGCCGCGTCCACCATGCTGAAGATCCGGCGGGTCGGACCGTCGGACGAGGCGGCCAACTCCCACGCCACGCGCCAGAACGTCTTCAGAAACGCCAGCGCCGCGCCTTGCAGCGGTTCATAACGACGGGTGACGAGACAAGTTGCACTTTCGTCGGTAATGGCTTCGAAATCAAGTATGACGAAACGGTCGCGCATGTCCGGCGACATAGTTCAGAAGCCGGTAAGACGGGCTTGCCCGAGGCCGGGAGCCGCCGATGACGACGGTTTTGCATCATCGGCTGGCCTGGCATGGGTGTCAATCGGAGGTTGACGCGGAAATTTGGCGTTACCGCCCGGGCCGCCATCGATGTGGCTGACGGCGGTGCCTGACACTGCGCGACGTCTCGTCGTGGCGGCGGTGCTGACGACGCCGGCGGTGTTCAGAACGCCCGGTGGACGTCTCCCCGCGCACAACCACCGCCACACATCAGGGGTGACCCGCCGCACGGTCCACGCAGCCGAGGATGAACAACGCGCCACTGAATCCCAGCGCGACGACGCACACGCCACGCCATCCTTCCCACGCCCACGCGGCACCCGAGAGCACCGCGCCAAACGCGCCGCCTACAAAGAAGATCCCGACGAAGAGTGCGTTCAACCGGCCGCGTGCCGGCGGATTGATAAGGTTGATGGCGCGCCGTCCGAGCGTCTGGTCCGTAATGACGCCGGCGTCGAGTGTTGCGGCGCCGGCAACCAGGAGCGCAAGCGCCAGGCCCGGGTGCATCGTTGGCGAGAACCCGCCCCATCCGGCGCCCGCAGCGCCAAGCATGAGCACAGCGGCAATCATTGCGAGATGGGCGACGAACTGCGTCGTGCGACCCTGCCCACGATCCCCCAGATATCCGGCGAGCGGTGTCACGACGGCGCCCGTGGCGCCAGCCAGTGCGAAGCCCGCGATCCCCTGCATTCGAAGCGAAAACGGCGGTTGTGCGAGCAGGAGTGCGATAGCCGTCCAGAACGCGCTGAATGCGCCGAGCGCGAGCGCCGCCTGCATGGCGCGCCGTTGCAGGACCGGCTCTGTGCGCAAAAGCGTCCAGAGCGAGCGAAGCAAAGCCGGATAACGTGCCCCGGCCTGTGGTTTGCGATTCGGTAACCGGGCGTACAGCACGATCGCAAGCAACGCGTTGGCCAACGCCGCAACGCCGTAGAACGTGCGCCAACCCCACGCGCCGGCGATCAGACTCGCGAGTGGACGCGACAGCAGAATGCCCAGCATCAGGCCGCTCATCACGTTTCCGACGGCCCGCCCTCGACGGCTCTCAGGGGCCATCGACGCAGCCATCGGCACGAGCATCTGGATCACACTGGACGTCGCTCCCGCCAGGAACACCGACACGAGGAACACGCCGCCCGACTGCGCGAACGAGGCGAGCGCAAGAAACGCGGCGCAGCAGGCGAGCGTCCGAAAGATGAGTCTGCGATTTTCGACCAGATCGCACAGCGGCACGAGTAGTAGCAAACCCGTCGCGTAGCCGAGCTGCGGCAGCATTGCGATCAGACCCGCAAGCTCCGTGGGCAGCTTCAGCGCGCGACTGACAGGCCCGGTCAACGGTTGCGCCGCCGACAGATTCACGACGACGATGCCGACCGCGGCGGCAAAGAATACTGTCAATGGCGTGGTCAACGTGACAGGCGTCGCTGGCGATGGTGGCATGGGCGCGACGACGGCGTCGCGCGAACAGGGGGTAGCCGGCTGAGTCATGTTTCGATTCCGATGAATGACTGAAGGTCACAGGGGGTGACGGTTCGGCTGATTGTAGGAACAGGTTCGTTATGCCACAATTGAATTATGTTTATATTCATTATGCCAATTTGTTTTGAACACACATGACTTGCAGGCTTTCGTCGCCGTGGTCGAAAGCGAATCGATGGCACAGGCATCGGAGAAGCTTTTCCTGACGCAACCCGGTCTCACACGACGCGTCCAGAATCTGGAGAAGATGCTGGGCGTCGAGTTGCTTGACCGGCAAAGCAAGCCGCTAAAGCCGACGCCTGCCGGACGCGAGGTGTACGGATTGGCCCGCACGGTGTTGCGCGCGGTCGACGACCTGAAAGCCGTTACCTCGCCCGATACGGAGCCGTCGGGCGAATTCCGTATCGGCGTGCCGCCATTTCTCTCGGAGCTTGCGCTGGAACAACCCATCGACTTTCTGCGCAACACCTTCCCGAAGCTGACGCTTCGCGTAACGGCGGCATGGTCGCCGGGACTGTTGCAAAGTCTCGAGCAGGCAAAGGTGGATGCCGCCGTCGTGCTACTGCCGGAGAGCGTGGCGTTGCCCGAAGGTGTGACGTCGACGCTTCTCTCGCGCAAGCCCATGGTGGTCGTCGCGCCCAGCGCCTTCGGGCTGGCCAACAAGCCGGTGACGCTCGCCGATCTTGCGAATCATCCTTGGGTACTGAATCAGGACGGTTGCGGCATGCGCTCGGGACTTGCCAGGGCGATGGCGATGGCCGGATTGCCGTTCAACGTCGCGGTGGAAGCGTTCGGCTCGGAGTTGCAGTTGTCGCTAGTTGCGCGCG
The DNA here is from genome assembly GCF_026802345.1 of Pandoraea sp. XJJ-1. NCBI lineage: Bacteria > Pseudomonadati > Pseudomonadota > Betaproteobacteria > Burkholderiales > Burkholderiaceae > Pandoraea > Pandoraea sp. XJJ-1. The sequence continues at coordinate 1,383,048 of NZ_CP113827.1, read as the reverse complement.
GCCTCGGCATAGGACTGGCCACCCCCGAAGTCCTTGCACGCAGTGCGCATGCCAAGGCGCTGCAGGTCCTCGACGTGCCTGAGTTCCGAAGCGGGCTCAACGTCTGGCTCGTGCACGGCGCGTTGCCGAGCCGGCTCGCTCGCCCAGTCGCGTTGATGCGCGACGCGTTGGCGGAGAGGCTGGCAGAGGATGACGTCCGGCTGGCGCCCTCCACGCCCACACGCAAGCGACGCAAGACATCATGAGATTCCTCGTCGCCACCTTGGGTGTGGATGGCGGACAAGCGGCGAAGCGGCGTTTGATATATCGGAGACCCACCTTTTAGCGAATGCGACGCATTCGTGATACGATCCGGGCGAATTCCAGATTCGGCCATCCCGGCGGACCGAAAATCGGCCTTTCACCACGATGCTCACTCGCTCACGCAAACGTTTCAGCGCATGGCTTGGCTTGACCGCCATGTGCCTGGCGCTTTGCGTGCCGATCGTGAGCCAGTGGCTGGCCGCGCACCGCGCGAGCGTTTCGCAGATCGACGCAACTTTCTGTACCGCAGACGGATTGACGCCGTCGGCCGTGACAACCATCGCGCACGACGATTCGCACGCGGACATGCGTCACGCACCAGCCGCCGATCATGGCGGGCACGGTGACGCCTGCGGCTATTGCTCGTTGCTCGCGAACCACCCGCCGCTGGTCATGCCGCCGCACGCCAGTGCGGTGTCGTTTGTCTGGATCGCCCGGGCCGGTCCGGCGTCGACCGTCGCGCCGCAACCCCGTCCGCTCGCCTACATTCCGCCCGCCCGGGCCCCGCCGCACCGTTCCTGATTGACGCCTTTTCTTGCCCGGCAAGCCATTGCAATGCATTGGCCTGCCGGTCGTCATTCGCTCATCGCAGTCAGGAAAATCCATGCTCTCTCCCTTTGCGCCCAAGACGCCGCTGGCGCTCGCGCTGGCCGCCGTGTTGCCGGTCATCGCCCACGCCGCCGATAACAACGATCAAACCCCGACCGCTTCTGCGGTCGAACTCGCACCGACGTCCGTGACGGCGTCCTCAGAGCGCTTGCCCAAGCGCGTACTCGATCCCAATCTGCCGTCGTCAAGTGCGACGGTAACCGCAGACCAACTGCAATATCAGAATGTCGAGACGACCGAAGATGCATTGCGTTACGTCCCCGGTATGGCCGTGCGCCGCCGCTTCATCGGCGATCTGAATTCGACGATCGCCGTGCGTGGCACGAGCAATTCGCAGACCGCGCGCGGTCTCGTCTATGCCGACGGTTTGCTGCTCAGCAACTTCCTGGGCAATACATGGACGTTCGCGCCGCGCTGGTCGATGGTGTTCCCCGAGGAAATCGATCAGGTCGATGTGATCTACGGCCCGTTTTCGGCGTTGTATCCCGGCAACTCGATCGGCGCGACCGTTCTCGTCAGCACCCGCATGCCCGACAAATTCGTCACGGACGCGAAGATCCAAGGGTTCACGCAGCACTTCAATCTGTTCGGTGTGAATCAAAGCTTCAACGGCAGCAACGTGAGTGCGAGCGTTGGCGACAAGTTCGGCAACCTGTCGCTGCTGGTGGGCGTCGACCACATGGAGAACACGGGACAACCGCTCCAGTTCTACACCGCGACGCAATCGACCACGCCTGCCACGGCAAGCGCCAAGGTCGTGAGCGGCGCGTATTCCTATCGCGACCAGAACGGCGTGCCGGGTGTGGTGATGGGAGTGAACGGAGAAGGCATCGAACGCGTGACGCAAGACCAGCTCAAGCTCAAGGCCACCTACGATTTCACACCGACGCTGCAAGGCGGCTTCAGCTTTGGCTACTGGCATCAGAACTACAACAGCCAGACAAGCACGTTCCTGCGCGATGCGAACGGCAATCCGGTGTATTCAGGGACGGTCAACATCAATGGCTACCAATATGTCATTCCGGCATCGGCTTTTGCGCCGAGTCAGGGCGTGAGCGAGAACCTGCTTTACGGCCTGTCGCTCAAGACACGCCACAAATCCGGCTGGAATTGGGAAGCCATCGCGTCGTACTTCGATATTTCGCAAAGCGAGGCCCGCACGGCCAGCACCGGAGCGCCCGGCGACGGACCGGGGACGGTCACGTATGGCGACGGTACCGGCGGGAAGTCGATTGACCTGCGCAGCACCTATACGCCCGCCCAGGTCGGGGCGGGCGCACATTGGCTGGCGTTCGGTTATCACTTCGACACGTATTTCCTCGATAACCGCACGTTCAACACGTCGGCATGGGTCAACGGAAACGATACGTCGCTCGCCAATGCGTTCGGCGGCAATACGCTCACGCAGGCACTGTATGCCCAGGACACATGGCAGTTCCTGCCGCGCTGGAAACTGACCACAGGTCTGCGTTACGAAGATTGGCGCGCCTATTCTGGGGCACGCACGCTCGGCGGCCTGACGGTGCCGTATGCGGGATCGTCCGACAGCCACTTTTCGCCGAAGCTGTCGCTAGCGTTCGCGGCGACGCAAGACCTGACGCTGCGCGCATCCATCGCACGCGCCTACCGGTTCCCGACCGTCTCCGAGCTCTTCCAGGGCTCGATCACCGGCACGAACATCGTCAACAACAACCCGGGACTGCGCCCAGAAGACGATCTCGCGAAGGAGTTGAGCGCCGAGTGGCAACTGGAGGTCGGCAAGGTGCGCGTTTCGCTGTTCCAGGACGACGTGAAAAACACGATCTTCAGTCAGACAAATACGACCGTGTTCCCCAACGTCACGAACTTCCAGAACATCGACAAGGTTCGCTCGCGCGGTATCGATACGGCTTTCGACGGTCAGGACGTCCTCTTTCAAGGCCTCGACATCGCCGCCGGCCTGACGTACACGCAGTCGAAGATCATGGCGAACACGAATAATCCAGCGTCAGTTGGCAAGTACTTCTATCGGATTCCGCTGTGGCGCGCGAATCTGGTGGCGACCTACCGCTTCAATGCGAAGTCGGCAGTGACCGGCGCGATTCGTTACTCGGGCCGTCAGTACAACACGCTGACCAATACCGACAACAATCCGAACACGTTTGGCGGCACGAGCACCTATACCGTCGTCGATGCGAAGTTCACCTACAAACCGACTGCGCGCACGCAAATCGGTATCGGCGTGGATAACCTGTTCGACACGCGCTACTTCGTTTATCACCCTTACGCTGGCCGCACCTTCTTCATCGAAGGCAAGTTCGCCATCTGAATCGCAGGCCAAGGAGATCACGAATCATGGGGAAATCTTTTACGCCGATGCGCGACGTGCCGCCCAATCAGGTCGCCGGCCGCTATCGCACGCTGTGGCGCTGGCACTTCTATGCCGGGCTGTTCGTCATGCCCTGGCTCATGGTGTTGGCCGTCACGGGAACGATCTACGTCTTTCAACCACAGATTGAACCGTGGCTGTATCACGACCGAATGGTCGTTGCCGCGTCGCAGGCACCTCGCCTAACCGAGCAAACGCTCATGAAACGTGCTGCGGCATCGCTGCCGCGAGGCGCCACGATCAGTTCGGTCGAGGTGAATCGCGACCCGGCGCGAAGCGCGGAATTCATTTTCCGCCTACCCGGCGGCGAGCGCGAGAGTGTGTACGTCAACCCGTATTCGGGCGAGGTGCTGGGCACGCTCAGTGTCGAGCATCGGCTGATGAAGCAAGTGCGCCAGTTGCATCGCGCGATGATGCTCGGCAAACCGGGGGAGTTGCTCATGGAGCTGGCCGGTTGCTGGACACTGGTCATGCTGGCGACTGGCGTGGCGCTGTGGTGGCCGCGCGGCAGCGCGACATGGGCGGGTGCGCTCAAACCGCGACTTCAGTTGCGTGGCCGGCCTCTGCTGCGCAATCTGCATGGCGTCGCGGGCCTTTGGCTCGCGGCGGGCGGACTGGCGTTTGTGCTCACCGGGTTGCCTTGGTCGGGCTCGTGGGGCAAGCAGTTCAAGGCCATCGCGACGCAAGCGGGCATGGGCTATCCTGCCGGCGCGTGGGGCGAAGCGCCGGTACGCTCGCGCATGCCGACAAAGATGGATGATCTACCGATCGCTCAAATGCCGTGGGCCGTGGGCGACACGACGGTGCCCAATTCGAAGGTGCCAGCGCACGAGATGGTCGCCATGCACGGCGATCACGGCGATCCGGAGATGATCGGAATGCAAGGCATGGGCGCCTCGTCTCAAGCCGGCGGCGCAAGCGCCGCCGACGAACATGCCGCCCACGGTGGCGGTGGCGCCAAGAACGGGCTGACGATCGCTCAACTTGACGCTCAGGGTGCGCTGCCCATCGATCGTGTGATGGAAATCGCGGCGAGCAAGGGCGTGAGCACCGGATACAGCCTGGTCGTTCCGTCGCGCGCCGATGGCGTCTACACCGTTTCTTACTTCCCGCCTGATCCGCGCGACGAACGCACCCTGCACATCGACCAGTACAGCGGCACGGTGCTGCGCGACATCGATTACGACGCCTATGGCGGCGTCGCGCAGGCGATCTCATATGGCACGTCGCTGCACATGGGCCGATACTTCGGCGCCGCAAATCAATGGCTATGCGCGCTGATTTCGATGGGGCTCTTCGCCATGGCAGCCACAGGCGCCGCGATGTGGTGGATACGCCGCCCGTCTCGCTCGCTGGGCGCACCCGCCCGAATGCCGATGCGCGTTCCCATGCGTGGCTGGATCGTGTCCCTGGTCGTGCTGGGCGTCGTGTTTCCGCTGATGGGCGCGACGATGCTCGCGGTCTGGGCGCTTGACCGGATGTGGGTCAGGCAAGCAACGAAGTCGCTGCGGCAGACGGCACAATGAATGTCGTTGATGGGACCCCGCTGGACAGGGGGCCATCCCGCGCGTATGCGTCTGCATCAGTGCATTGGGTACCCACAATCCAGCGGAGAACGACAATTGAGGCCATTACGCAACACGCATGAATATGTCAAAACTATTTGAATAATGTCAAAGTCCCTCGCCAAAGCCATGGTTATGCTCGACCAAGAGTCGGATTCGACATGCGCATGCTGGATAGCGCACATGACCATAACATGGGTTCAGAGAGGCGAACATGCAATTTGGGCGAGCAAGAACGAGGGCTGGCAAGCCATTAAGGCACGACGGTGTCGTGCGGCGAGCCGAGGCGCCGGCGCGGCTACGCTTGCGGCACAGCAATCTGCTGTCCCTGATTGCCACGGCTCTGGTGTGGTCATCCCCGGTGCTTGCCCAGGACAAAGTGGCGCAATCGCCCACCGGCGAACCGCCATCGCCCGCGGCTCAGGTGCCCAGCCTGCCACCGCAAGCACCCAGCGATAACGCTGTTCCGGGCAAGGCCCCGGATCGCATCCCCACACCGGCCAGCCCGGCGAGTGCCACTGGCGCACCGTTCTCGCTCGGATCGTTCCTGATCTATCCAGAGCTCGCCACCTCGTGGATGTATGACAGTAATGTCTACTTTTTGCCGAACGACACTCGCCTGAGCGACCGGGCCTGGATCTTCTCTCCGGCGATCCGGGCCGAATCGAACTGGGCCAAGCATGAACTGGATTTTCACGCGTCCTTGGACAGTACACGCTACTCGACCTACACGTCGGAGAATTCGAACGATTTCCATTTAAGCACTGAAGGCCGCTACGACTTCAGCGCGAATACCAACGTCTACGGTGGCGTGCATTTCTCACAAGAGCACGAAGACCGCGAGTCGCCCTCGGCGCGTAACGGTTTGACACCCACCCAATACCATCAATTGCGCCTGTATGGCGGTGTGTTTCATCAGTTCGGTCGGGTCTCGGTGCGCGTGGCGGGTACGGCACAGCAGCTCACTTATAACAACGTCAACTTCCTCACCAGCAGCGGCGCCATCAACATCATCAACAATAGCGACCGCGACCGCTGGCAGTACACCGGCGGCGTGCGCGTCGGATACGAGGTCACGCCACGCATCGAGCCCTACGTTCAGATCGCCTTCGATAACCGGTACTACAACAGCTCGGTCGACGATCTCGGCTATGAGCGCGACTCGACCGGGATGCGCTATCTGGCCGGCGTCCGATGGAACATTCCTCGCGTATTGAAACTCGATGCATTCGCCGGGTGGCTGCGACAGGATTATCGAGATCCGCGATTCGTCGACGTCACCGCGCCCGTGGTAGGCGCCGCGCTGCAATGGGTACCTACCGATCGCACCACTGTGTCGGCCTATCTCGACCGAACGGTCGAGGAAACCACCGTCACGTCAACACCGTCGCCCAGCGTGTTGCTGGTGTCGTCGAGCTATTTGAACACTTACGCATCGCTCGGCGTCGAGCAACGCTTGACGGAAAAACTGACCGTCAGGGGCACCGGCTCGCTGTCCCACGTCGCTTATAAAGGCATTCCCCGCAGCGACGACTACTACGGCGCCACGTTGGGGATGAGCTACCGCTTTCATCGGAATCTATTGCTCGACCTGAGCGTGACCGCACGACGACTCAATTCAAGCGTCCCGACCGAGAATTTCAATCAGTACACGGTGATGGCCCGCGTGGTCATCCCCTTTTCGCACTGATCGTCCCCTGCGAATTATGCGTCGCCGGCACCGAATCCGCCGGCACGCTGCCGCATAAATGCGACGCTGCGCATCGGACTTCGGGTTGCCTCAGACAAACGCCATCCGCGCCGCTCGGCTGCATGCAATGCCCTTGATGCGCATCAATATCCGCAGCGTGCAAGCTGCAAAAATGTAGTCGAACAATACAGGTCGACACGAGTGCATTCGGCCCTGATCACGTGAATCGGCGCACTTCCATATCCATGCAACGAGAGGAAATTCATGTCCACCAAACCCCTATCCATGACCAGAATCGTCATTGCCACCGCAGCGTCGCTCGGCATGGTCATGAGTGTCAGCAGCACCGCCCCGAATTGGCTGGCTTCACTGGCGCCAATCTCATCCGCGCATGCTCAAAGCGGCACACCGAAGGGCGCGGGCGGGCCAAGCGCCGAGCGCGGCAACAAGGGCAAGCGCGGCTCGTCAACTGATGCGGGTTCAAGCGGTTCCGGCCAAGGCGGCCCGAGCGCCGACAGCGATGCGAAAGGGCCGAAGTATGGCGGCGGAGGCTCCAAGCCAGCCCCGGGCACTCAAGGAGGCAAACCGGCTTGGGCGCAGGAAGGCATTCCTTCGGATCTTGAACTGGGTCGCCTGAACGTAGCCCGCGCGCCGTCTCATGTGCTTGACCGCTCGCTGGCCGATGCGCTCTCCAGCATGCAACCGGCGTTCTATAACCAGGTTCTGGCGATCGCAGACAACGCCGCGCTCACCATGGATCAGAAAGTCGCGGCGCTGCAAACGTTAGTCAAGCAGACGTTCACCGATACGTCGGTTGTCATGGTCGACTCGCCACTACAAAACCTGGCGCTCTATAAAAATCTGCTGACCACCGGTCAGATCGTCAGCAGTTCGGGAACTTACGACGCGAGCACGTCGGCGACCCGTGCGCTCCTTCTTGCTGCGGTGTTCATTGGCACGGCGTCCGACAAGACATTGCCGGTCAGTACCGCAACTGTCGACGCCATCAACAAGATCATGACGCTGACGCTACCCACTGGTATTTCGGATGCCGAACTTGGTGCCATTGCAGAAGCAGTGCGCGCAGCGATTGCGGAAGCGCATGGCTGATCGCCGCCGCGCGCAGTTGGTCACGTCATTCGCCATTGAACGTTCGAGCCACGAGAAATGGGCGCCATCATGAAACATAAGGTCCGGGTCGCCATGCTTGCCATGGCGGCAATCGGCACATCTCTGCTCGCGCCGGAGCGCATTGGCACGCCAATCGTCTCTGTTGTGATCGGGCTCGCCAACGCGCAAGACGCAGGCGGAGGTGGCGGCCATGACAGTGGCGGCAGCAGCGGAGGGCATGACAGCGGCGGCGGTGCCAGTGGCCATAACGGCGGCGGCAGTGGGCGTGGCGGTGGCGGACATGATGCAGGCGGGGAAACCGGGGGGACCGTGGAAAAAGGCCATGGCACGCGCTACGGACACGAGGGTCACGAAAGCGGCCAACACCAGGGCGCCACCTCTCATCCCTCGCCAGGTGCTGAGCGCTTCGGCGGCGGCAGCGGCATACGTGGCAATGGGCAAGTGCCCGAGGGGGTCGGCCGCTACGGCAGTGGAGCGGCCCGCCTGGAGGACGTGGGCCGCACGCGCCTGCGTTACTGGGGCGGGTGGTCCAACCCGGATGATCCATTGACGCCGCCCGACCCGGGAACCGAGACAACCACCCCGACGATCGGTGACACGTCCGACTTCATTCCGGGCCCGGGGGGTGGTCCGGCGGTCAACGTGCGCAATTCGCTCGACAGTTCACCGCGCTGCCAAGGCGTATCGCTGGGTATGACAGCCGCGCAGCAATTCAGTGGCAGCAATCTGTTGCGCTTGAACACGGCGCGCGGCGAGGTCGATCCGGCGCTGGCCGCCAGCGGCAAGATCGCCGCGCCATATTTGATGGGCAACCTGCAAAGCGAACTGATCAAGCCCGCACCGAATCCGGAACTGGCCGGCACGTTGCTGGGCCTGGTGGCCAAGGCACCGGTCACCGCCGGAGCCGTCAAGAAAATCGGATTCCTTCTGTGCGCCAGGATGAACGACACACAGGCGGACCAGATCGCCCAGATTGCAGAGCAACAACGAATGGCGCTCGCCGCGACGCCCGCGCCGAGGAAGTAAGCATGCCACGTCTGGCCGACGAAATAATGGCCGTCGTATCGATTTGCGCGCATGCCATTGCGGCCGTCGCGCAAGCGCAGAGGGGTGAGCGGCTATCACGTTCAGGAGCATCAGACGTGGTTGGAAAGCCGTCGCTCGTCGCAATCGCATTGGTCGTTTCGTAACCCGGCAGGAATTGCCCTGCATACAACGATTGGAGAACACCATGAAATCGCGCAAATTGATTGCCTCGTTGGTCTTGTCCTCAACCCTCGCCTTGCTACTGGGCGGAACCGTGGGAGTCGCCGTAGCTCAGGACCAGACAAAAGACCAGTTGCGGGACAAGGATCAGCTTCAGGACAGAGACCGTCTGAAAGACAAAGACCTGCTTCAAGACAGAACCCGAGACCGGACACAAACGCAGTCGCGAGACACCATCTACGGCAGCCAGTTGATGACGCCGAGCGAACGTAACGAGTATCGCGCCAAGATGCGTGCCGCCAAGACGGTGCGCGAGCGTGAGGCCCTGAGACTGGAACATCACCGCCAGATGCAGGAGCGCGCGCGCGAGCGCGGCGTGACGCTGCCGGATATGCCTCCGGCGCGCGGCAGCGGTACCGGCGGCCGAGGTGGCATGGGCGGCGGCATGAGCGGCGGGGTTGGCGGTGGGGTGGGTGCCGGTGGTGCGGGCGGTGGTGGCCGATAAGCTGGCGCGCCTGCGCTCATAGGACACATCTCGTCGGGGCGGCGACCTCGTAGCGACCGCATGAGCGGCATCAGGATACGGCGTTCGCCTTGCTCGGGCACCGGGATCTCCTTACCCGCTCCCCCGACGAGACGCCTCACGTCAAATGAGACGAGCGAAAGCGTGTCATCACGATCCTCGGCAAACGTTTGTGCTCAGGTCATACCAAGCGACGGCGACGAATCCGCCCACCAGTCCGAGATGCTCGAAAAAGCCGTTGGCAAGCATCAGCCGCGCCTCGGGAGGCGCGGCCCAGAACCGGTTGGCGAGACACGACGCCGCCAGCGTAAATCCGGCCAACGCCAACGCCCCCAACCACCGCCACCGGCCCGTCAGGATCAACAGTGACGCGCCGATTTCAAGCACGATAACGGCCAGTGCCATCGGCGCGGCCGGCGACAAACCGAAGTGCCGCATCTCGGCGATGGCGCCCGGGAAATCCATCGCCTTGTCGATGCCACCTTGCAGATAAGCGCTACACAATAGCAACAGCGCGAGCCAGTAGATCCAGCTCGGTAGCGAACACGTCTTGCGAGCAACCGCAGATGAAACATCCGGCGACGGCGGGAGGGGAGCCATAGAGCACCTCGGTTAACACACGCTGATCAGAACGCCCAGCAAGCTCACGGGTTGATGAAGGCCAGCAGGTCGGCGTTGACCTGATCGGCGTTGATCACGCACATGCCGTGGGACGCCCCCTTGTACACCTTGAGCTTGGCGTTGGGGGCGATCTTGACCGACAGCTCGGCGGCATGGCCGATCGGGACGATCTGGTCGTCGTCGCCGTGCAGGATCAGCGTCGGGATCGTCATTTTCTTCAGATCTTCCGTGTAGTCGACTTCCGAGAATTCCTTGACGCACAGATACTGGCCCAGAATGCTGCCGGTCATGCCCTGCGCCCAGAACGCGTCGACGGTGCCTTGCGACACCTTGGCATCCGGACGGTTGAAACCGAAGAACGGCACCGCCAGGTCCTTGTAGAACTGCGAGCGATTGTCTGCCACGCTCTTGCGGATGTTGTCGAACACCTCGAGCGGCAAGCCGTTCGGATAGGCGGCTGACTTGGCCATGATCGGCGGCACCGCGCCGATCAATACCGCGCGCGCGACGCGCTGGGTGCCGTGCCGGCCAATGTAGTGCGCGACTTCGCCACCGCCGGTCGAGTGACCGACCAGCGTAGCGCCCTGAATGTCGAGCGAGTCCAGCAGCGACGCCAAGTCGTCTGCGTAGGTATCCATATCGTTGCCATGCGCCGACTGGCTGGAACGCCCATGTCCCCTACGGTCGTGCGCGATGACACGACAGCCGTGCTGTACCAGGAAGAGCATCTGCGCGTCCCAGGCGTCGGCATTGAGCGGCCAGCCGTGCGAGAAGACCACGGGTTTTCCGCTACCCCAGTCTTTATAGAAAATTTGCGTGCCGTCTTGGGTGGTGATCGTATTCATCGTCTGCGCTCCGAGGAAGGAATGGCGGAATAGCGAGGGCAACTTCGGGTTGAAACCGGCGTGGGCTGCATTTGCACCGCGGGCCGCCACCGTGGCGGCCGCACCAAGTGTGTCGGCACTGCTCGCCGGCCATCTGCGACGCGAGGTGCCGACGGTGCTGGAGGGCGTCTGGTGTTGTGCTGCAACGCCTGACGACCGATCACAAGGAAGACTAATGGCTCTGTGCCGGCGCCGCCATCGTCACTTGGTATTAACCGCCCGGATCGAGCGCTTCGGACGATTCGCTAGAATGCGCTTCCCCCCGATTGGGCGTCAATCAGCCATTCACGGCTCGCGACGTGCACGTCTATCTCACGCGCGCCGGGCGCGGCACACCTTTGTGCTATTGGTGAGCCCGCTGGACTGTGATTTGATGATGACGTTCTCCCCATCACGCCCTGCGCGTTGCCCATCATGACCCGCGAGCCCAGCGACATCGTCACGAGCATCATTACCCACGAGATCATTCCCGAAGCGACGCATCGCTACGAGCAATGGCTCGCCGACATCCGAAAGACTTGCGAGAGCTTCGAGGGCTATCTTTCCACCGATGTGATCCGGCCGCTCGGTCAGCAGCACACCTATGTGGTGATCATTCGTTTCGACGGCTTTGAAAACCTCACGCGCTGGATGGAGTCTGCCGAACGCCGCGAATTCCTGAAGCGTATGCAGCCCTTTTTGCCGAAGGGCGATCGCTACCAGATCCGCACGGGACTGGAATTCTGGTTCGAGCCTCCTGCGCACAAGCCCGCTACGCCATGGAAGCAGTGGTTGGTGACGTGGTCTGCAATCTTTCCCTTGTCGGTCCTGGTGCCTTGGCTGCTCGGGCCGGTATTCGCCCTGTGGCCCTTCCCCGGCGAGTCGATCGTCGCCCGGATGGCCGGTTCCGCGGTGATCGTGTTGCTGATGGTCTACGTCGTGATGCCGCGCTACACGAAGGCGGTCGCCGGCTGGTTGTTTCGCTGAGGTGTAATGACCCAGCGGAGCCAGCACGGGTCAAGCGGCTAACGCGAACGCCTCAGCCGGCGTTTTCAGCTTTAGCGCCTGGCGTGCCCGACGAGAAGGGCCGTCTTCCGGGCTGACGTGAATTGATCGACGTCCAGACCCAAGCCGCCACGGCAAGCAGTGGCGCTTAATCGTCAGCGGACGCCGCATGCACCGGGGCGGCCGGCGCCACGGCGGCCGCCATCTGCGCCGCCGCCTCCTGCAGCGGCGGCACGAACCGCCGCACGGCCTCGGCCGGGCTCACGGCCTGATCGAGATAGATCACGTTAAGACTCGCCAGCACACGTCCCTCCGACACAATGGCGACCGCTACCGCGCCGATCTTGCGCTGGTCGAGCCAGTCGCCATGATTCGAGCCGAAGCCGTTCTCGCGCGTCTGTCGCACGAGATTGCGGATGAACGCGTCGTCGCCGGCAAACCGCTGCTGCAACTCCCCGCCCGCGCCCGTTCGCAGCAAATCGAGAATGTCCTCGCGCTCCGCCTCCGGGCACATACCGAAGTACGCCCGTCCAGCAGCCGTGAACAGCATCGGCAGGCGCCGCCCGACCATGGCGCGGTGAAACGACAACGGGCTGAAACGATGTGTCGTCTCGCGGATGATCATGGCGTCGCCGTCGGGAGTGGTCAGATCGGAGGGCCACACCACACGCTGCATCAACTTCCCCATGATCGGCGGTGCGACGGTCGCGATGCGTTCGTCGTCCGTGAAGCCCTCGCTGAGCGAGCGCACCGCGAGCGCCAGTCGGAAGGTGTCGTCGGAGGTGCTGCGTCGCACGAATCCGTCTTCCAGCAATGTCTCCAGCAGTCTGCGCACGGTGGTGCGGTGAAGTCCCGTCGCTTCGCTCAACTGCTGCGGCGTCGCGCGTCCCCGCGCCATCGCGTTGAGCGCCCGCAGTACCAGCAGGCCGCGCGATAGCCCGCGCACGTTCGGATATTTGCTCATGAAATCGTATTTAAAATCAATGATGTGCATTCTATGCACATTTCGACGAAATTGTTGAGCGCTTTTCGCGACCTGCCTAGACTCATCGAAAAATCAGAGCGCTAGCGGAGACACCTTCTTTTCGGTGTGAGCGAGTGTCGTCGAAGACGCCCCGCTCGACGACCGACCCCGGCCCAACGATTAGCGGACGACACGAGCCGCGACGGAATCAACGAACGCAGCACGCCATTCGAACGCGCCAGACCGGCGTGCGGGGCGCGCTCGCGCTCAAAAAAGGAGCGAGACACATGAGTACATTCGACAAAGCCGCCAGTGCCGTGGCTGACACCACTGCCGACATTTCGACGGACGTGGCCATCGTCGGAGCCGGCCCGGTTGGGCTGATGATCGCGAATATTCTCGGCTTGCAAGGCGTGCGCGTCACGATCCTGGAAAAGCTGGATCAACTCATCGATTACCCGCGCGCCATCGGTCTGGACGACGAGGCCTTGCGTGTATTCCAGGCCGTCGGCCTTGCCGACGCTCTGCTTCCGCATACGACCCCCGATCACTGGATGCGGTTTGTCACGAGCGATGGTCACTGCTTCGCGTCGATCGAGCCGCGTACCGACGAATTCGGCTGGTCGCGCCGCAACGCGTTCATTCAACCGCTCGCCGATCGGGTGCTGTTCGAGGGGCTCGAGCGCTTCGCGCATGTGGATGTGCGTTTCGGGCACGGCGTCGAGGCGCTCGCGCAGGACGCTCGGGGGGTGACGCTGAGCACGCGAACGAGCGATGGCGAAGTCCGTACGATTCGCGCACGTTACGTTGTCGGCGCCGACGGCGGCAACAGCATGATTCGTCGCCTGCTTCAGGTGCCGTTCGAAGGACGCACGAAGCCCAACCAGTGGATCGTGGTCGATGTGCGTAACGACCCGGTGGGCTCGCCTCACGTTTATCTGCACTGCGATCACGAACGCCCATACGTTACCGCCGCCCTGCCCCACGGCATTCGCCGCTTCGAATTCATGGTCATGCCGGGCGAGACGGAAGAAGAACTCTCCAAGCCCGAGAACATGGCGGCGCTGATTCGCAAGGTGGTCGCGCATCCGGACCGGGTCGACTACATCCGCAAGCGGGTCTACACGCACAACGCGCGTCTGGCGGAAACGTTCCGCGTGGATCGCGTGCTGCTGGCGGGCGACGCGGCGCACATCATGCCCGTATGGCAGGGGCAGGGCTACAACAGCGGCATTCGCGACGCCAACAACCTGGGCTGGAAGCTTGCGATGGTGATCAAGGGGCAGAGTCTCCCGAGCCTGCTCGACACGTACACCGCCGAGCGCCGGCCACATGCGCGCTCGATGATCCACCTCTCCGAAGTCGCGGGCGACATCTTTGCACCGACCACGCGCTTCGGCGTGCGCTTCCGTGATGCCTTCGTGCGCAGCTTCAACCTGTTTCCGTCGGTCAGGCGCTACTTCGTGGAAATGCGTTTCAAGCCGATGCCGCGCTACGAAGCGGGAGTGGTGTTGCTTCCCCCCTCCACATCCACCGGCGGCTGGCTGGCGCGCCTGTTGAAGCGCTCGGGCAATTCGGCGCCGGGCCGTCTGCTGGGCCTGATGAGCGAGAAGCGCGATTCGTGGCTCGGCCGCCGGGTGTATGGCCGTGACCCGTTTGCCAGTTCGCCGGTCGGGCGTCTGTTCATTCAGCCGAGTGTCCGCACCGGGACCGGCGAGCTTCAACGTCTCGACGACGTCATCGGCAATCACTTTGCCGTGCTCGGATGGGGGGCCGACCCGACGTTCGGCCTGACGGCGCGTGCGCGCGCCGTTGCCGAGACACTGGGCGTGCGCTTCGTGCTGGCCAAGCCCGACGTGCAGATGGCGCACACCGACGACGTGCCGGAGAGCGTGATCGCGATCGGCGATCCACTCAATCGACTGAAGGACTGGTTCGGTGCGCGTTCGCAATCCGTGGTCTTGTTGCGCCCCGATCGATTCGTCGCGGGTGTCTGCGCTCCGCAGGAAGTGTCGGACGCACTGATCGCGCTAGCCGGCAAGGTAGCGCTCTCCGACGATCCGGTGCGGCAGGCGACGCCGCTGCACGCGCCACAGCATCACGCCCCCGCCCTCGTCATGCAGCAAGTTGCCGGAGCCTAAGTGATGCCGATTCATCTCGAATGCATTTCGCACACACCGTTGCACGGCTATTTCGATCCGCCCGACGACATCGTGTCCGACGTGAAGCGGGTGCAGGCGCAGGCACGCGAGCGCGTGCGCGCGTTCGATCCCGAACTGGTCGTCGTATTCGCGCCGGATCACTTCAACGGCTTCTTCTATGACGTCATGCCGCCGTTCTGCATCGGCGCGGCGGCCACGGCGATCGGCGACTTCAACAGTCTGGCCGGCAAGCTGCCGGTCCCGTCAGATATCGCGCATGCGCTCGCCGAGCATGTGCTGGCGTCAGAGGTCGATGTCGCGCTGTCGTACCGCATGCAGGTCGATCACGGCTGCGCCTATGCGTTGGAGGTGCTCACAGGCGGGCTCGATGCCCACCCGGTCGTGCCGGTGTTCATCAACTCGGTCGCGCCGCCGATGGCGACGCTGCGCCGGTCTCGCCTGCTGGGAGATGCCATCGGCCGGCACCTGGCGCGCACGGACAAGCGCGTGCTGGTGGTGGGATCGGGCGGCATCTCGCACGAGCCGCCCGTGCCCGAGTTGATCGGTGCGACCGAGGAGGTCGCCGAGCGTCTGATCGCCGGCCGTAACCCGTCCGCAGAGTCGCGCGCGGCGCGTCAGGCACGCACGGTGGCCGCCGCCGAAGCGTTCACGGCGGGAACGAGTCATCTGCATCCGCTCAATCCGCAGTGGGACCACGCGTTTCTCTCGTTGCTCTGCGACGGGCATCTGAGCGCCGTCGATGACATCAGCAACGACGCGATCACGCGCGACGGCGGCAAATCGGCCCACGAAATCCGTACGTGGGTCGCAGCGTTCGCGGCACTCGCCGCTTATGGCGAGTACGGCGCGTCCCTCGATTACTACCGTGCGATTCCCGAATGGATCGCCGGCTTTGCCGCGATGCACGCCACGCCGCAAACGGCGCTGGCCGCGGCCGCCTGATAGAAGGAGTCCCCAATGTCGAATTCCCCGTTGATTCAGACCCTCGCCGAGCGTCTTCGCCGGGCCGAGGCCACGCGCCAGCCCATTGCACCGGTTCGCGGCGAGATCGCACCCGACGACATGGCGAGCGCCTATGCCGTGCAGCAGTGCAACGTCGCCGCGCGCGCCGCCACGGGCGAGCGCATCGTCGGCCGGAAGATCGGCCTGACATCGCTCGCGGTACAGCGGCAACTCGGTGTGGATCAGCCCGACTTCGGCGCGCTGTTTGCCGGCATGGCTTACGGCGACGCGCAGCCGATGCCGCTTGCGAGCCTCATCCAGCCCAAGGTTGAAGCCGAGATCGCGCTTGTGATCGAGCGTGACCTCACGTGCGAGAAACACACGTTCGCCGACATTCTGCGCGCCACCGCCTACGCGGTCGCGGCCGTGGAAGTCGTCGACAGCCGCATCGAGCAGTGGAATATCCGCTTCGTCGACACCGTGGCCGACAACGCGTCGAGCGCGCTGTTCGTGCTGGGCAGCCGACCGGTCGCGCTCGCCGACATTGACCTGACAGCCTGCGCAATGACGCTTTCGCACAACGGCGAAGTGCGCTCGCGCGGCAACGGCGCGGCCTGTCTGGGCAACCCGCTGAATGCCGCAGTCTGGCTCGCCGACCGCATGGCGCAACTCGGCACGCCGCTGCGCGCGGGGGACGTGGTGCTCACCGGCGCACTCGGGCCGATGGTCCCCGTTACCGAGGCAGGTACGTTCGTCACGGAAATCGAAGGTCTGGGCAGCGTACGCGCGACGTTTGCGTAAGGCAGCCCACGCACGCGCCATCACACGCAAGGACACGCGGACACATCGGGACGCATCGGGCAGCAGCGCAAGACGACTGGTGGCGGTGCTATGCGAGTCAAGGCGATGCAATGCGGCAACGTCATGGGGTGAACCGATGCGACGAACTAATGCGACTTAGGTCGCTTGTGAACCAGACTTTTCGCCGTCGAACATCGAGAGGTAAAGCGCGCAACTCCCAAGACTCAACACGACCGCCAAGAAGAGCGGATTTTCCTGGAACTGGAGACAAAGCAATGCAAGCATCATCACCGCAAGGCGCGGCGCCCGCAAAGGGTAGCCTCGCAACGATCGCACTGTGTTTGGCCATCGCCCTGCTCGAAGGGCTCGATCTGCAGTCGGCCGGCGTGGCGGCCCCACGCATCGCAAAGGAGTTCGCGCTTTCCGTGGCGCAGATGGGATGGGCGTTCAGCGCCGGTGCCATCGGCTTGTTGCCGGGCGCGGCACTGGGCGGGCGTTTGGCCGACCGTTGGGGGCGCAAACGGGTGCTGATGTTGTCCGTCGCGCTGTTCGGCATTTTCTCGCTCGCCACGGCACACACCTGGAATTTCGAATCGCTGCTGACGGCGCGCTTTCTGACCGGTCTCGGTCTCGGTGCCGCCATGCCAAATCTGATCGCGCTGTGCGCCGAAGCTGCACCGGAAGGCCAGCGAAGCACGGCTGTTGGCGCCATGTATTGCGGCATGCCGTTCGGCGCAGCATTCGCTGCCGTGATCGGCATCATGAGTCCTGGCGACGAGGGCTGGCGACACGTGTTTTACGTCGGCGGCTTCGGTCCGATGTTGATGGTGCCACTGCTGGGGCTTTATCTGCGTGAGTCGGCACAGTTTGTCGCCACGCGTGTGACGCGTGACTCCGGCGTCGGCGGCACCACGGCGCAGCACGACGCGCCCGGCGCGACACCGAGCATCACGCACGCGCTGTGGAAGGAGGGCCGCACGCGCACGACGATCGCACTGTGGACGAGCTACCTCGGCACGCTCATCGTCCTGTACTTCCTGATGAACTGGCTGCCGTCGATGGTCGTGGCCAACGGGCTGTCGCGCGCGCAGGCAGGCATGGCCATCATGATGTTCAACATCGGTGGCGGCATCGGGGCGATCGGCATTGCGAACGTGATGGATCGTTACTCGCCGCGCCTGACCGTGATCGGCATGTACCTCGGCATTGCGTTGTCACTGGCCGGGTTGTCGGGGGCCAACGGTGCGGTGACGATGGCCTGCGGCGCCTTCTTCTGCGGGCTGTTCCTGGTCGGGGGGCAGTCGGTGCTGTATTCGATGGCCGGGCAGGCGTATGCCACAGAAGTGCGGGGCACGGGCGTGGGGGCGGCGGTGGCCGTCGGGCGTCTTGGTTCGATCCTGGGGCCGCTGATCGCCGGTCAGTTGTTCGCGCTGGGGCAGAGTGCGTCGATGCTGGTGTCCTCGAGCATTCCGTTGATCGTGATCGCAGCCGTTGCCGCGCTGAGCGTGGTGAGCACGTTCGCACCGCGCATGGTCGCCGGCGTCACTCAGCCGGGGCGATGACCGGCCGGCGCCGAGCTTCGTCGAGTGCTTGAGAAAGTCTTTGGGAGGGTGGCGTGTTTCATGACGAGGCGCGCCGTCCTCAACGATTCACTATTCGTAGAGGGAGTCATTATGACGACAACGCAATCGGCCGACATGGCGCTCACGGAAGCGTCCACGAGCCGCTTCGTGACGATCCGCGACGCGGACACGGAATATCGCATTCACTACAACGATACCGGCAGTGGCGCCGAAACGGTGGTGATGCTGCATGGGTCCGGACCGGGCGCGACCGGCTGGGCCAATTTCAACCGCAACGTCGAGCCGATGGTCGACGCCGGCTACCGCGTGCTGCTGGTCGATTGCCCCGGTTGGGGAAAAAGCGATCCGGTCGTCAACACCGGATCGCGTTCCGAATTGAACGCACGCGTGCTCAAGGCCGTGCTCGATGCGCTCGACATCGAGCGCGTGCACATCATCGGCAATTCGATGGGGGGACACAGTACCGTGGCGTTCGCCCTGTCGAATCCCGCGCGCGTCGGCAAGCTGATCCTGATGGGAGGCGGCACCGGCGGTCCGAGCCAATTCGTGGCCATGCCGACGGAAGGCATCAAACTGCTCAATGGTCTGTACAAGGATCCGACCATCGAGAACCTGAAGCGCATGATGAACGTGTTCGTCTTCGACGCGAGTTCGATCACCGAGGATCTGATGCAGGCCCGGCTCGACAACATGCTCGCGAATCGCGACCACCTCGAGAATTTCGTGAAGAGTCTTGCTGCGAATCCGAAACAGTTCACGGACTATGGCGCACGATTGGGCGAGGTCGCGGCGCCGACGCTGATCGTCTGGGGGCGTGACGACCGGTTTGTGCCAATGGACGTCGGCCTGCGACTGCTGGCCGGCTTGCCGAATGCGCAATTGCACGTGTTCAACCGCTGCGGACACTGGGTGCAGTGGGAGCACGCGGACGCATTCAATCGCATGGTCATCGACTTTCTGGCGCACTAGAAGAATATCGCCCATCGGCTTCCCTGTCATAGGGTCATCGCATGACAGGGAAGCTTCGCGGATCGGTGAGCCTCGGTCTTTCGCGTCGTGCTTGCTTGGCTGGGATGCCGAGGTCAGCGTATCCGAGCGCCGGCAGGTCGAACGCCGACTTCAAGCTAGGTGACCGTATCGTCGGCACGGCACCTTCTCACGGCCAAGCATCTGCTTGGCGAACGCATCCGAATGATTTGATGGCGCCGTTCGCAGCGCTGCCGCTTGGGCATGGAGCGCAAAGCTACGCTCCTAAGTCGGGCATGCCCGGAGCGGCCATCGTCGGTTCCCAGGCAATGATTTGGTAGCTGGCGACCCCGGCCTGATGGAAGGGGTCTTCGGAAATCCATTGCGAGACTTCGTCAAGCGCGTTGGCTCTGGCGAGAATTACGCCACCGGTTCGTGGCGACTTCCGGCCCGAGAGCAGGAGGTGCCCCGCTGCGTAATGGCGATTCAGAAAGGCGCGATGGTCGTCCATGTGGACGTCCACTTCGGACAACGGGCGCAGATAGTCGAGAAGGATGAGAAACAGCATGATGATCCTCGTTGTTTTTGCTCAGGGACGCAGGAGAATGGCACCGACAGTTTGCCCGGCTTCGAGCCGGCGATGTGCCTCCGCCGCTTCGCTCAACGGAAGGACATCGCCGATCGTCGGCCGCAGCCCGGCCTGCAGTTGCCGGATCGTAGCCAGCGCACCTTCGCGGTAACGTGCCAGATCCGTCATGAAGCGAAAGACGCCGGGCCGGGAGAGCGCCACCGAACGCGCCGGGCCGAGCAGCGACAGATCGAGCAGTCCGGGGTCACCCGCCACCTGGCCGACATTGGCGACCATACCGTAAGGACGAACGCAGCCGAGGGTATCGAGCAGGGTCTTTCCACCGATGCCGTCGATAGCGTAATCGACGCCCTCGCCATCCGTCAGCCGCATGACCTCTGCCACGAAGTCCTGATCGCGGTAATTGATGGCGTGGTCCAATCCGTGTGCGATGGCCAGTTCCGCCTTGGCCGATGAACTGACGGTGCCGATGACGCGAGCGCCCATGGCCTTTGCCCACTGCACGAGCACCAGCCCGAGACCTCCGGCCGCGGCGTGCACGAGCACCGTTTCGCCAGCCTTCAGCGAATAGACGTAAGTCAGCAGCATATGAGTGGTGATGCCGCGCAACAGCAGGCTGGCCACCGCATCGTCGGGTACGTCGTCGGGCAAGGCGATGGCCCGGTCGGCCGGCAGGTTGCGGGCGCTGGCATAGCCGCCGGTGGGTAAGCCGGCGTAGGCAATGCGTTGGCCCAGGCGCACCGTGTCGACATCCGGCCCGAGCGCCTCGACGATGCCAGCGGCCTCGACGCCAAGCACTGCGGGAAGCGACGGCAGACGATAGAGGCCGGTGCGGTGATAGATATCGACATAGTTAACCCCGATCGCCGTGTGCCGGACTCGGATTTCGCCGGCGGCCGGCGGAGGCAGCGCTTCGTCTACGGTGGTCAGTGCCGCCGCGTCGCCATATTGACTGATAACGATCTGGGACGCTGCTGATGAAGCGTGAAATGATTCGCGCTCTGTCATGGTGTTCTCCTGATGGATGAGCTTGCAAGCACAGCTTACGTCTAGCAAAATGCCACATCAATTTTCCAAATATTGACATTTACTGTGCAAAAAAACACAGCAATGACTGGCGTTGGAAAGCGCGCTCTCCAATGGGATGACGTACGTTATTTTCTGGAACTGGCGCGCACGGGCAGCCTGTCGGGCACGGCTCGGCGGCTCGGCGTCGAGCACTCGACCGTGGCAAGGCGCGTCGAGGCACTGGAACAGTCGCTGGGGATCAGACTTTTCGACCGCTTGCCCAAAGCGTGGTCACTGACGGCGGAAGGCGAAACGCTGGTCGCCCAGGCTGGCCGACTGGACGACGAAGCCCAGGCGTTTTCGCGGGTAGCGCTCGGCGTTTCATCCTTGCAGGGAACGGTCCGGCTGTCGGCACCCCCTGCCTGGGCGGGTCATTTCCTCGTGCCTCGCCTGGCCGCCATGCGCGCCAGATGGCAGAACATCGATCTGGAGGTTATTGGTGAATCGCGGGATGCCAATCTGGCGCGGGGCGAGGCCGATCTGGCGATCAGAATGTCGCGGCCGACGGCAGCGGGACTGGCGGCGCGTGGCATTGGGGACATGGGGTATGGACTTTACGCCGCCCATGGTTATACCCGTCGACCGGCTGATGCGTGGGAGTTCCTGGGTTACGACGACAGTCTTGACCAGGTACCGCAACAGCGCTGGCTGAGCCAGGTTGCCGGCAATCGGCGTTTTGTCTTCAAGAGCAACGATCTCACTGCGTTACTCAACGCTACCCGTGTGGGTCTGGGAATCGCGGTACTCCCTCATTTCCTGGCAGCCAACGACGATGCATTGGCGTTGGTCCCCGATCCTGTCTGCACCATCGTAAGAAAGCTATGGCTGGTGATGCATCCCGATGTCAAACGCTCGCCACGCGTGCGGCTGCTTGCCGATCTACTGGTGGAGGTGGTCGTCGAGGCACAAGCGCTGCTGTTGGGAGATGCCCCCGAGTGATTCTTCGAGGGCCTTTCCATCCTGCTGTCACTGGCTTGTTGATGTCCAACGCACGCCGAACCTGGTCGATTGCAGCAAGCATGCCATGACACACCAAAACGGCATTCCGAAACGCACAAAAACAAAAAAGCCCTTGAAAATTCAAGGGCTTCATTGTGTGCTTGGCGGAGCGGTGAGTCCGGGCATGGTTTGTCTCACGTCACGCCCCCTGCTAACAGGGAAATTTGCAGGGAATTCGGGCCTTTCTTACTCCCCCAATCTAGCCATTTACCAGATGCTGTGTGGGCTAGGGCGCGCTGGTGACCACGACGACTGACTCGAAACAGCGAATAACAGGGAAACATCCGGGACGAACGCCGCGGCCGACGACAGTCGCACGCCTGGTATGACTTTTGAACCGCCCCGGAAATCGTGGAGGCTGGTTGGTTTAAGTTGATGCGAGTTCAGCGGCAGCTGTTTCAAGTTGCCGATAGTAGTTTGCCCCAGCTTCGGCGGGCGGGATATAGCCGAGGGGTTCCATCAACCGATGATGATTGAACCAGGCCACCCACTGCAGCGTTGCCAGTTCAACGGATTCCCGCGTTTTCCAGGTGCGGCGATGAATCAGTTCAGCCTTGTACAAGCCGTTGATCGTTTCAGCCGGGGCGTTGTCATAGCTGTCTCCCCGGCTGCCGACCGACGGTTCGATGCTCGCTTCGGCCAGCCGTTCGCTGTAGCGAATACTGACGTATTGGGACCCTCTGTCGGAATGGTGTATCAAGGTTCCGTCGTTGCCCGGGCGCCGCACGTAAAGCGCCTGTTCAAGGGCATCCAGAACGAAGTCCGTGGTCATCGAACTGCTGACTCGCCAGCCGACGATACGGCGAGCAAACACATCGATCACGAAAGCCACATACAGCCAGCCCTGCCACGTCGAAACGTAGGTGAAGTCAGAAACCCAGAGCTGGTTTGGCCGTGCCGCCTTGAACTGGCGATTGACCCGATCCAGCGGGCGCGGGGCTATGGCATCAGGAACAGTCGTGCGAACACGCTTGCCTCGCATCACGCCGCGCAAACCCAGTTGCTTCATCAAACGTTCGACCGTGCAGCGCGCCACCGCGATACGCTCCCGGTTCATCTGCTTCCAGACTTTATCCGCGCCGTAGACCTGCATGTTGGCCTGCCACACACGCTTGATCTCCGGCCGCAGACGTTCATCGCGGATTGCGCGAACAGAGCGCCGCGATGGATCACGAAGCTGCGCGGCATGGCGTCGGTAACCCGACGGGGCAATCCGCAAGACCTTGCAGATCGGCTCGACCCCGAAGGTGTCGCGATGCTGATCGATGAAGGCCTTCAGGACTTGAAACGGCGGTCGAGCTCCGCCTGGGCGAAAAACGCGCTCGCGACCTTGAGAATCTCGTTGGCACGACGCAACTCCTTGACTTCGCGCTCCAAGGCCTTGAGGCGCTCGCGCTCGTCTGTGGTCACGCCATCGCGCTCACCGTGGTCGACCTGGTCGCGCTTGACCCACTCATGCAGTGTCTGCGGTGTGCAGCCGATCATCGGCGCAATCGACTCGATCGCCGCCCACATCGACGGATGTTCGCCACGCTGCTCGCGCACAAGGCGCACCGCCCGCTCTCGGACTTCCGGGGAAAACTTGGTTACCTTCTTGTTCATAGCTCCATTCTCTCAAGAGTTGGAGCCTCCACAAAATCCGGGGCGGTTCGCATTCACCATGATCTACTCTCCACGTACAGATAGGTCAAATGTTGAGCTGCCCTCAGGGAAGTCAGCCCAAGTATCGAAGTGCCCGCGTTACTGCTTTGTCCAAGAGACGCGACGCGCAAACTTCGCAATTTCGTCGGCCATCGCCTTCGGTTGCTCCGGGGCAAACGCATGACCGGCATTCGGCACGACCACTACGGTTACCCGATCCCCCAACATGGACTTGAGCACCATGGAGAAACGACGGGGAGCCACAGGATCGCTCTCTCCCTGCAAATCGAGAATCGGTGCACTGCCGGCCGCAAAGTAGTCATCCACCGGCGTGACGTTTCGCGCGTGCGATTCAGCCTCGTGGGTATCGTGATGCCATCCGTCCAGCCAAACCGTCGGGTCATTCCCAGGCGCAAAAAATGCTTCCTTCAGGTAAATCAGACGCTGGGCACGCGATAGCCGAAGGTCTCCCGCACCGTCAATCGCCTTGCGCATTTCTGGACCAATCGGCTTCTCGGTCGAACCCGGCGGAACCTTGCCGGCGGATGCTGCGACGAGTACGACACCGCGAACCAAATCCGGGCGATCCGTCGCCACCTGGCGAGCCGGAAAGTTGCCCCATGCGTGCCCAACGACGACAGCTGGACCCGCATGCTCGTTCTCAATCACGGCAGCGACGTCACGCGCAAAGTCGTGCATGTTCAGCGATTCCATCGGGCCCACGCTTCGCCCAATTCCGCGCGGCTCAGGACGGACCACGCGGAAGCCGCCAGCAACGAGTCGAGCCGCAACATCGTCGTAGTCGCGGCCCGAGCGGCCAAGCGATGGCAACATCACGATCAACGGGCCCTTACCCTGGCGCATGACGTCAATCTGCACGTTGTCGTGCTTGACGAGGGTGTGTTCCACGTTAGCGGCAAGCGCGCCGAAGCTCACGCCCAGTGCAACGACGGCAGCAGAGATGGTACGGATGCAGGTCATTTTCCAAATCCTCAGTGAATGGTCTGCCAGTAAGAATGAATAACGATGGGTGGCCTGGCGCTCCGGCTCAGTTGCCCGAAGCGACGATAGAAACACCGTGTGCGACCCGCGGCGCTGGCTCAACAGCCGGGGCCATACATTGACGTAGTGAACGGGGGAGCGACGTGGGCAACAGCCAGCGGAGCGTGTCCGGCTGACCGGCAATGCCGAGAATGCGTGGGGGAGCCGCCTACTTCGAGATCGGGTCCAGCCCACTGCGCGCCATCAGGGCCCGCGCTTCCGGCGTTCGCAGATAGTCGATTAACGCTTGGCCAGCTGCGCGTTCTCTGGCGTGCACACCAATGGCTGCGGCAATCACGCTGGCCTTCTGCACTTCCGCAGGCAACGGCCCCACGTACTGAATGCCTGAGATAGCACGCAACTCGCTGATTTGCTGCAGACCCAACTCCGCGTCGCCGCGGGCCAGTGCCGTGCCGACGAGTTCCTTGCCGCGGATAAGCACGCTCTTCGATTTCATCTGCTGTGCCACACCAAGTCTCTCGAACAACGTTTGCGTGATGTAGGTACCACTCGCACCTTCCGAGAACGCCACCGACTTCGCCGCCAACAGCGACTTGCGCAGATCGTCGACCGTTGCTACGTTCGGCTTCGCCGCACCGGGAGCTACCGCAACACCGATGCCGCTACTCATCAGATCCACTCGCGACGCGGGGTCGAAGTAGCCTTGCTTGACGTGATCGGTAAGCGCTGCGCCGATCATGAAACAGACATCCATGGGCTCGCCGGCGCGAATCCGCGTAGGAAGCGCATCGCCTGACGTGCCGTACGAGGGCCCCCACTCGATATCGACGTGATTGCCGGTCTCACGTTCGAACGCCGGCACGACCTGTGCAAAGGCAGCTCGCAACGCGCCGGTGGCGAGCACATGGACTTCCGCCGCCTGAGCGGCCACTGATGCCATACACACGGCAAGCCCACAAATGCCGGAGGCAATAGCCGCGCGAGCGAATGAACGACGAATCATCAAGTTGTCTCCTATGTTTCTCTTTTCTATTTATCGATGGTCGGCGAGTCTGCTAGAAATCAGGTCATTCCGCGTGTGTTGACGAACAGGGAATATAGCGACGACGTCGCCGCCATGAAGAGACGATTGCGATGGCGACCACCGAAGCACAAGTTGGCGCAACGCTCAGGCAAGTCGATGTGACCGATCGGCGATCCGTCAGGCGCGAAGACCCGCACACCATCGAGTTCGGCACTGCCTGTCCCCCAACCACACCAAAGGTTGCCATCGACATCGACACGGAAGCCATCCGGCGTTCCGTCCTTCGCGTCGATCAACACGCGCGGACGACGCAATGCCGCGCCACCCACGACATCAAACGCCATGATCGTTCGCGGACGCGCGCGTGACGCCACCACGTAAAGAATCGTCTCATCGGGAGAGAACGCGAGCCCGTTGGGTCCCGGGATGTCGTCCGCCATACACGCGAGCTCACCGCTCTGCGGGTCCAACCGGTAGAGGCCCCCCGGCAGTTCGGCTTCCGCAACTTGCCCCATGTAGTCGCTTACCAGACCGAACGGCGGATCGGTGAACCACACGGCGCCGTCACGCGAGACGACCACATCGTTGGGCGAGTTCAGCCGCTTACCCTGGTAGCGTTCGGCGAGCACCGTGATACTGCCGTCATACTCGGTGCGCGTTACGCGACGCTCACCATGCTCACAGGCAATCAGCCGTCCTTCGCGATCACGTGTCAGCCCGTTGGCCTTGGTCGATGGGGTGCGATAGGCGCTGACGCTCTCGGTCACTTCGTCCCACCGCAGGATTCGGTCGTTGGGGAGATCGGTCCAGTACAGTGCGCGTGCGTCACCAAACCAGACGGGGCCTTCAGCCCAGCGCGCGCCAGTCCACAATCTCTCGACGCGCGCGTGAGGCAGACGGTAGTGTGCGAACCGGTCGTCCAGGATTCTGATCGCCGGATCGGGGGTGCGCAAATTGGGTTGCCACGTGTCGGTCATATTGTTTCAGGCCTCCTTGACCTGTGCCTTGAGATAGGCCGAGAGCAGCGTCGCGAGAACGAGCATCCCGCCCATCCCCATCAAGCCGGCATTGAACGATCCGGTTACGTCCTTGAGCCAGCCGACCATGGCCGGCCCGACCAGGCCGCCCAGACTGCCCACTGCATTGATGAATGCGACGCCACCGGCCGCTGCCTGCTTGTCGAGGAAGGTCGCCGGAATGCTGTAGAAGCAGGTCCGCACGGACGACAGACCCACAATCGCCACTGTCAGGCCGAACATGGCGGGCAACAACGAGCTGGACGCTACCGACGCAAAAAAGCCGATGGCCGCCACGGCGCACGTCAGCACGAGATGCTTGACGTAGCGACGCTTCCTGGCGAGCACGCGCGCCCACGCCAGCATTGCCAGGCTGCCGACAATGTACGGAACGGCAGTTGCAAGGCCAACCTGCATGTCGGTGAGATGATGTGTTTTGAGGATAGTGGGCATCCAGACGCCGATCCCCAGAATCCCGATGATGTAGCTGAAGAGAATCGCGGCGAGCAACCAAACGCGCGAATCCTTGAGCGATTTGCGGAAATCGCGCTCGTGCGTCGTTGAACGCTCGCGCTCCAATGCGTCCTGCAGCGCTCGCTGCTCGTCATCGGTAAGCCACTTCGCGTGCGCAGGCCCGTCGGGAAGCGCGAACAGACACACCACGCCAAGCACGCACGCGGGCAGACCTTGCAGAACGAAGAGCCACTGCCAACCGTGTAGTCCAAGCACGCCGTCGAGTTGCAGCATCGAAACGGAAAGCGGGCCGCTGAACACCGACGACAACGGAATGGCGGCTAGAAAAATGGCCATCATTCGCGTGCGAAACTGCGACGGAAACCAGAGCGTCAGGTAGAAGATCACGCCGGGGAAAAAGCCGGCTTCGCCAATGCCGGCCATCAATCGGATGAACGCGTAACTAGTCGGGCCGACGGCGAAGCTCGTGGCGGCCGCGAACAGCCCCCACGTAATCATGATGCGAGCGAGCCAGCGACGCGCACCGTACCGATAAAGTGCCAGGTTGCTGGGCACTTCGAATAGGCAGTATCCGACGTAAAAGATCCCGGCGGCCAATCCGAAGGCCGATGCGCTAAGGCCCAGGTCCCGGTTCATGGTCAACGCCGCAAAGCCAACGTTGGTGCGATCCAGATAGTTGATGAAATAAGCAAAAGCCAGCAGCGGGATCAACCGCCACGCGGCCTTTCGGCATGCGCTTTGCTCAGCGCTGTCTCTCGACGTGGAATTCAGGGCAATCGGTGTGGACATCGATATTCTCTCAGGCGTACAACTTCATCGGGTTATCGCAGAGCACCGCCTGCGCAGTAGCCTCGTCGGCGCACACCAAGCGAACGAATGCCAGTAGTGCAGCATCGTCAGGCACATCCCCCGCAATATTCGGATGCGGCCAATCCGAGCCCCAGATCGCCCGATCGGGCGCCGCCTCGAGCAGGCGACGCGCGAGCGGCAACGCGGCATCCCACGGAGGTGCCGCGCCTTGCATCAATCGGTCGACGCCGGAGAGTTTGACCCAGCGCATTGGGTTTTCCAGGTGTCGTTCCAACGCTTTCATCGCGACTTCGTCGATCGGCAGCGTAGCGTCCTGCCGCCCCATGTGATCTACGACGATAGGAATATCCAGATCCGACCACGCGTCGAGCACAGGAACGATCTGATCGAGACGACCGTGAACCAGAACGTGCCAATTCAATGCCTTCACACGCACTGCGGTCTCACGCAGTCGAGCGAAGTTGCGCTCGCCAGGCAGGTGCCCCATAAAGTTGAAACGAACGCCGCGCACCCCCCCTTGGTCGAGACGATGCAGTTCGGCGTCCGTGGTGGCATCGTCGACGAGCGCAACGCCGCGATACCGCCCCCCCGTCATGGCGATACCGTCAAGCAAGGCGCTGTGATCGCGTCCATAGCAAGCCGCTTGTACCAGCACGCCATGCGAAACGCCAATGCGGTCGTGCATGGCCAATAGATCGTCCATGGGCGCGAGGGCCGGCAGATAGGCGGCACCCTCAGGCAGCGGGAAGGCTTTCCAAGGTCCGTAGATATGGGTATGGCAATCCCAGACGCCGCGATGTGTCGACATACGTCTGCGCTACCTCAATCGCAACGTGCGGTCATGCCGCCGTCGACCACAAGTTCGGTTCCCGTCACAAAACGGGCCTCGTCGGAGGCAAGGAACAATGCGGCATAAGCGGTATCTCGACCGTCGCCCATGAAGCCCAGAGGAATACGTGCAAGGCGGGCTTCCAGCAGCTTGTCGATATCGCCGCCCGTACGCTGACCGGCCAGACGGACTTCCACCATCGGCGTGTGCAATTGGCCAGGAACGACGGTATTCACACGAATGCCCTTCTTCGCATATTCGACCGCGACAACCTTCGAGAGCTGGATCACGCCAGCCTTGCAAGCGGCGTAGGCCACTTGCGCGGAGCCCGTCCAGCGAATGCCGGACGTTGATGCCGTATTGACGATGGCACCGCCCCCGGCACGTTCGAGTTCTGGAATAACGTGCTTACATGCCAGGAAGACGCTCTTCAGATTGAAAGCGACTTGGGCGTCCCACTTCTCTTCAGACAGATCTACCGGACCACCGGAGGCGGAGCCGCCGACGTTATTGACGAGTACGTCGACCTTGCCGTAGGTTTCGACACACGCCGCTACCATGGCCTTGACGGCCACGGAATCGGTGACGTCACACGTGTAAGGCGTCACCTCTCCGCCGGCCTCACGCACGCGGCGAATGGTTTCCTCCATTGCGTCGAGACTCTTGTCGACGGCGAAAACGCGTGCGCCGGCCATTGCAAACAGCACGGTCACCGCACGACCGTTGCCCCAGCCCGGCCCGACGCATCCGGCGCCAGTCACAATTGCCACCTTGCCTTGCAGACGACCATTAGCAAGCGCGGCTTGCAGCTCAGTATTCGATTGCACGATTGATCCTTGTTACAGAGAAATGGGCAGTTCAGGCGCGACGCCAGCCGGCGCCGGCACGTTGAAGACCTTGATAGTCATGGAGATGAGCGTGTAGTAGCCTGCGATGCCGACAAGATCCACTAGGCCGTCCTGACCGATTTCGTCGATCAGCGCGGCATACAACGCATCTCCGATGCTGCGTTGCGCGTGAAGCTGCGTCATGAATTCGTAGATCAGCGCCTCGTCCCGATTCACGAACTGCGGCGCCTTGCCGTCACGCAACGCATCAAGCACCTCGGGCGCAACCCCGGCTTCCAGCGCGAACGGCTTATGTGCGGCCCACTCATATTCGGCAAGCCAATGGCGGCCCATGCACATGATGGCAAGCTCGGAGAGTCGCGGCGGCAGGCTGCTGTCATAACGGCAGTAGCGCCCCAGTGCTTGCGCGCGATCAGCCAGAAGCGGTCGATGCAACCAGACCGCGAGCGGACCACGCACGCCCTTGCGGGGACCCGAGGCAATGGCGTCGTAGACGATGCGCTGCTCCGGCGAGAGTTGCGTCGGGTCGATGTCGGGAAGACGAAGTTCCATGGTGATTATTTCCGGCAGAATCAATTCGCCTGCGCAGCGGCTGCCGAATCCGGCGCGCCAGCAGACAGTTTTAGAAGCGAAGGGCGCACGCGACGGCCGGTTTCCTGAGCAAACGCGTCGGCGTCGAATGCGCCTTCCCAGCGGGCGATGGCGAATACGGCGACGGTGTTGCCGACTACATTCACGAGCGCTGTGGCGATAGCCATGATCCGGTCAATCCCGAAGAGCAGGCCGAGGCCGGCTACCGGCAGCGTGCGCATCGATTGCAGCGTGGCTGCGAGCTTCACGAAAGCACCGCCCGCGACGGTGGTACCGCCCTTGGAGGTCAGGCTGAGAATCGCCAGCAGGCCGAGCTGCTGCCAGAGAGAGAACGGCGTATCAGTGGCCTGCGCAATGAAACCGACAGCGATAGCCATGTAGATGGAAGTGCCGTCGAGGTTGAAACTGTAGCCCGCCGGCAGGACGAAGCCGACCACTGCCTCGTCACAGCCCGCACGACGCAGCTTCTCAATCAGTCGCGGGAAGGCCACTTCACTTGATGCCGTGCCGAAAATCAGCAGGATCTCGTCACGAATCAGGCGCAACACGCCGAAAAACGGCAGACCAATACCGGTGCTGATCGCACCAAGGACGCCGAAGACGAAGATCAGGGATGCGGCGTAATACAGAATGATGACCTTGAGGAGGTACAGGAGCGTCGCGCCGCCGTAGCTGCCCACCGCTGCGGCCATCGCACCGAAGGCGCCGAGCGGGGCCAACTTCATGATGAAGCCGAGCATGCGGAACAGCACCGACGTGGCTTCGTCAATTCCGCGCAACAGCACCGAATCCGCACCGACCGACAGGTTCAGAGCCAGGCCGGCCAGCACCGAGATGATCAGCACCTGCACGATATCGCCCTTGGCAAAGGCATCGACCAGCGTGTGCGGAATCAGGCTAAGCAGGTAACTGACTGCGGAGACGTTGTGCGCACCGGAAGTGACCTTGGCAGCGTCGGCGGCTTCGGCCAGATTGCTCGCGTGCAACCCGACGCCCGGTTGAAAGACGTTGACCAACACAAAGCCGAGCACCATCGCGATCGTGCTCACCACTTCGAAGTAGATCAGCGATTTGATGCCCATGCGTCCAAGCATGCGCAGATCACGCACGTGGGCCAACCCCTGGACGAGGGTGCAGAAGATGATCGGCGCCAGCATCATCTTGAGCAGCGCGATAAAGGCAGTGCCGATCGGTTTCATGGCGATTGCCCACGCGGGCGCCACCAGGCCGAGCGCGATCGCGCACGCAAGCGCAATAAGGACCTGAATGTGTAGCTTCTTGAGATGCTTCATGTTGTCTCCTGAGCCGACAGTACGTTCTCGCGCAGCGATCGCTGCAAACGCCGTACGGCTTCTCATATCGTTAGGTGCGATCCGACCATCAAGCCAGGATCACTGCGGAACAGCGTCGTCAGCTTTGTGAACTACCACGCTGCTCGCCATTCTCGGTATTTGTTAAAAGCATAGTTCCACGTAGATCCGCTGACAAACACCGTATAATCATAAGAAGCTATAACATGCAGGAATATCTTAGACGCTATGGAAATCAGAGAGCTGCGTAGCTTTATTCGGGTGGCCCGTGCCGGCAGCCTGAGCCGAGCGGCCGCCGAGCTTTATGTGGCTCAGCCAGCCCTCAGCCGACAGATCGCGAAGCTTGAGGCCGAAATTGGTGTTCCCTTGTTCGTGCGCCACGGTCGTGGGGTTCGGATGACAGCTGCCGGCGCTCGATTGCTTGAGCGCGCAGAGATGATCACGCACCTGCTCAACGAAACGGCCGAGGAAGTACGGGCAAGTGCCGATGAGGAGCGAGGTCACTTGGCAGTCGGCCTGCCTCCGACGATGAGCGCGCTGATCGGCGCAGAACTGACGCGCGAATTTCGCACTCAGTGGCCTAATGTGTCGTTGCATGTTCGCGAAGGGTTGAGTACTTCTTTGCAAGAGTGGGTAATGGACCGACGTGTAGATCTTGCCGTGGTCTACAACCAGCCGCCCCTCGAGGCATTTCAGATCCAGCCTCTCTATAGCGAACCCATGATGCTTATCGGACCGCCTGGAGACAGCGGTGGATCTCGCAGCTACCACATTCGAGATCTGGCAAACACGCCACTAATTCTTCCCGGCATGCCCCACAGCAACCGACTTCTGGTTGAACAGGCAGCGGCTCAGCACGGCGTGAGGCTCAGAGTTGCACTCGAAGTGGACAGCGTTGCCCTTACCAAGCAGTTGGTGAAGTCTGGCGAGGGGTATTCGATACTTGCCTATATCGCGGTTCAGCAGGAAATAGCGTCAGGCGAGCTCATTGCGCATCGCATTGAGCGACCGTCCATTCGGTCCAGCGTTGCCGTGACAACCCTGAGGGATACGTCTGCGTCGCGCTTCGCTCTGGCCTGGATCGACTTGCTTCAGCAACACTTGAAGCGTTTTTTGGCGCTAGCACCGTGGGGTGCGGAGGTGCAGTGGATGGGCGCTCCCCTTGAGAAGTGAATCAACGCGGCATATGTCACCACTGGGGGGGCTTCACAATGCTCCCAACGCCAAAGTCATTGCACGATCCGGGGACGAACGTCGCGAGTCTTGGGCGTCGGAAAGCCGAAATACGGACACGGCTTCCCTCAGGTTTGACGCTTGCTCCTCAAGCGATTGTGCCGCCGCGGCGGCCTCTTCGACGAGAGCGGCGTTCTGCTGGGTGCTTTCATCCATCTGCATGAACGCCTGATTGGCCAGTTCTATGCGCTGTCCCTGATCCGACGAGGCGGCGGCGATCTCTCCGACAATACTGGACAACTCGTTTATCGCTTGCCTTACGCGCCCCATTGTCGTGCCGACGTCGTGCGCCTGCCGCGAGCCGTCTGCGACGAGCGTTGACGAAGTCTCTATCAGCGCTTTTATGTCGCGCGCCGCACACGCTGCGCGCTGTGCCAATGCTCTCACCTCAGATGCAACGACGGCGAAGCCACGCCCGTGGGCGCCGGCGCGGGCCGACTCGACGGCGGCGTTGAGCGAAAGAATATTGGTTTGAAACGCGATCGCTTCTATCATTCCCGTAATCTCCGAGATCTTCGCCGAGCTTTCGCTGATTCGTCCGATCGTCTGGAGCATCGCTGCCACGGCCTGATCACCAGCATCAGCCAGACCGGCCACATTCGCAGCGAACATATCGGCGCGGCAGGCATTATCGGCGTTATGTCTGATCGTACCGGCCAACTCGGCCATGTTGGCGACAGTCTGGTTGAGTGAGACTGCCTGCGCCTCGGTTCGGATCGACAAATCGACATTCCCGCCGGCGATTTCATGTGCGGCAATAGACACCGACTCAGCAGACACCTTGATGACGCGAATCGTTTCCGCGAGGTGGTCGCGCATCCGCTTCATCGAGTGAAGCAAACTGCCGCTGCCCGCACGCTCGTCTTGCACTACAA
Organism: Pandoraea sp. XJJ-1; assembly: GCF_026802345.1. Classification (NCBI taxonomy): domain Bacteria; kingdom Pseudomonadati; phylum Pseudomonadota; class Betaproteobacteria; order Burkholderiales; family Burkholderiaceae; genus Pandoraea; species Pandoraea sp. XJJ-1. Next base: position 1,349,437 of record NZ_CP113827.1, on the reverse strand, counting down.
ACGCCAAGTCGTTCTCCGCGATGCGCGTGGCGATCTCAGCCGCGTACTTGGGCTCCCCGCCAAGCGAGCGCCATATCCCGCGGTTCACCCCGACGACGGCGATGCTCAGAAGCGTGCCGATGACGGCAAAGACACCCAGGCTCCGCACGAGCGACGCGTAGAAGGCGGCATTGATGTCGTCGACATATACGCCCGTCATCAATATCCATTGCCATGGCCGATACGCGTCGTTGTACGAGATTTTCGGAAAGATGCCGGTCGCGCCCGGCTTGCCGAAGGCGTATCGGGTAAAGCCGCTACCGTCCCGGTGGATCTGGTTCAGCACGTTCTGATTGAATGGTTCGCCATTCCGATCTCTGAAGCCACTGACGTTTCGCCCTTCGTCCTCCGGTTTCGTGGCACTCATGAGCAGGACGCCGTCCGGGTTGAGGATCGTGAAATAGCCTTTCCCCCCGGCGTAACGCATCTTGCGGATCACACCGATCGCGCTGCGCTTGGCTTCATCGATCGTCAACGTCCCGGTGGCTGCCTGGTCCGCATAGCTTTGGATGACGGACTTTGCAAGCTCCATCGCGTGAACGAGACCGGATTGCCTCTCTTCGAGACGAATTCCCCGACTACTAATGGCATCCGATATCGAAAGGCACGCAAAGCACGCGAGACTTAAGATCAGCGGCAGCCACAACTTCTGCGAAAACGACAACTTCATGTCTTCTCTCGAAAGGGAGCTTCAATCACAGAAACAGGTCAGTCCTGCACCTTCGTGACTCGTCGCTGCATGCGCAAGCGAAAGCGCATGAACAACGAATCGGAACCCCACGCGAGATATGAGCCAGCCTGCCAGAACACGATGATTGCGCCGATTCCAAGGACGGTCGCGCTGATGGGGCGATTCACGAAGACTCCCAGATCTCCATGCGACAGCAGGAGCGCGCGGCGTACATTCGATTCCAACATCGGGCCGAGCACGAAGCCCAGCACAATGGGCGCGATGGGAAAATCCAGGACCATGAACAACGCGCCAACGAGTCCAAACGCGGCAACGGAAGCGACGTCGAACAAGTCATTGCGCATGCTGTACACGCCGACGCAAACGAAAAAGACTGCGGCAGGATAAAGAATCCGGTAGGGGACCTGCAGCAGCTTGACCCACACCCCAATGAGCGGGACGTTCAGAATCATCAGGATGGCATTGCCAATCCAGAAGCTCGCGATCAAACCCCAGAAGATGTCGCGATGCTCGGTAATCAGCAACGGTCCGGGTTGAATGCCTTTCAGGATCAAGGCCCCCATGATCAGCGCCATAACGGCGTCGCCTGGGATACCAAGTGTCATCGTGGGGATGAAATCGACCTGTGTCTTTGAGTGCGAAGCCGCCTCCGGGCTGGCGACGCCTTCAATGGCGCCTTTGCCGAAACGACTTGGATCCTTCGCAATCTTTCGTTCCAGCGCGTACGCGATGAAGGTCGTGATTGTCGGCCCCGTTCCCGGCATGCCACCAAACAGAACACCGACCAGCGTGCCACGAAGCGTAGGCGCGACCGCCTTGCGCAAATCGGCAAGCGAGGGGCGCATGTCACGCGCACGTACCTTCGCCCGCGTCACGACAATCTTCTCCCGATTAACGTGCATCAGAAAATCGGCGATGGCGAATACCCCCATGCAGATCGCGCCAAGTTCCACGCCGTCGTATAACGAAGCGCTGCCGAAGGTAAACCGGAACGTGCCTGTGATGAGGTCAGTCCCAACCGTTCCACACAGCAGCCCGAACAGCGTCATGGCGATCCCCTTGAGCGGCGAGCCCCGCGACATGGTCGAGCCGGAGATCAGTCCGAGAACCATGATGGCGGCAATCTCGGTGGGGCCAAACTTGAATGCCACACTTACGAGCAGTGGGGACAGGAAAATCATCACCAGAATGCCAACGGTGGCGGCAAAGAATGACGACAGCATGGCGACACCCAAGGCGGCGCCGCCCTTACCTGCACGCGTGAGCGGATAACCATCGATGCATGTGACGGCGTGAGGCGGATGACTTGGCAGATTCAGCAGGATTGCGCCAATTGCCCCACCGTACTGCGATCCATAGAAGATCCCGGCGAGCATGATGATCGATGGCACTGACGCCATAAAATAAGTCAGCGGCAGAAGGATCGAGATCGCAGTAATGGGCCCCATTCCAGGCAGCACGCCGATCAGGTTTCCCAACAGCACCCCAACGACAGCCCACATTAAATGAGTCGGCTGCAACGCGACGCTGAAGCCGTACATGAGATCCATGATGGTCTGGTGCATGATTACCACTCCCAGCGAAACGCCGGAAGTTGCAGGTGCAGCCCCCAACTGAAAACGACAAAGCAGAATACGGTAAGCACAGCGGCCATCAAAAACACGTCGCGCACGGGGTTACGCTGATCGGCAAAGCCCGCGATCACAACGGAGATGAACGTCGCCGGCAGCAATCCCATGTGCGCGGCAATGCCAACAAATGCCAAAACAGACAACAGCACAAGCCCGGCGCCTCGCCATGCCTTGACAGACGGTTTCGCCAGTACTTCGGTATTTTTCGACGTCGCTGCAATCAGCGTTCCGATTAGCAGCAACAGGACGCCCAGGGCGGCGGGAAAGAAGCCCGGCCCCATCTGACCAAGCGTGCCGAAGCCGTAGCTCTTGCTCTCGAACAGTACAGCGCCCCCCAATAGAAAGAGCAGCAACCCAGCCCACAAGTCCCGCCTGATCCACGCGTTTCTAGTCATTTTGTGTCTCCAATCTGTTCTGTATTGCTATTCGGCGCCAGGCCCTCGATCGGGGTCTACGGCGAAATTCAGGTGTTCAACGCAATCGTCACCGAATCTATTGCGGCCGCGTCACCAACAACGATTGACACATTCCGCCGTATGCTCAAGCGCCTCCGAGCCCAGCGACGTCAGGTCGATCTTCAAGACTCCACAACTGGCCCAGCAAATTGCGGGCCGACACCGCGCCAACGACAGGCGACACCAGTTCCATGAACTTCGCGTTCAATTCTTCGTCGCTGAGCGGTAGCTCGGGATCGCCCCTGCGGTGGCGTTGTACATGAACCAAACGCTCTCCCCCTTGCAACGTCACTTCCACGCGTGCTGAACGCTCACCCGGAAACGCCGCGTCCAATTCCGGACTCACGATGACTTCCGTACAGGTCATCAGACGGCGAACAGTTGGGTCTGTCAGTTGCGCGGGCGAAAACGCCTGCTGGCGCACACTTCCATTGATCAGTGCTGATGCGACCATGTAGCGCATGCTGAAGCGGGCTTCATTGGGCGTCAGCGGGTTGACATGGCAAGCGATCTCGACGGCGGGGCGATACGTCTCGATGGCGATGCGAGTAACATCATCGACGGCGAACGACGCATCTCGCCGCAGTTCGATTGCCGCGTCCACTGCTGCAAACGTGTGACCACACCCGACGTGGTTTTTGACCGTGAGTCGAGCGATGTGAAAATCGCGTCCCAAGGTCAGAGCAACATCGGACCAGTTCGCCTGACCGCTCATCGCCACCCCAAGACCACCCTCCCCTTCCAGCACGTCTCGTCCGCCCGTAACACCGGCAGCGGCGAGCTGCGCTGCTAGATATCCCCCCTCGGCGGCCCGGCCGGTATGGAGGGGTTTTGACATCGAGTCTGTCCGGAACGCCTGCTGCAGTCCGGCCGCAAATGTTGCGGCAGTCGCGAGTGCATGCCCATGGCCGGCTTCACCAAGCGACAGGGCGACCCCGGCGGCAGTCGCTGCGCCGAACGTTCCCACTGTTCCGCTGTTATGCCAATAGCGGTAATGGGCACGTCCCAGCGCAACACCGATGCGGGTCGATATCTCGTAGCCGGCAATCACGGCATGCAGAAAGCGCAGTCCGCTGCATCCTGACTGTTGAGCGGCGGCCAGGGCTGCGGCCACCGTCGCCGCACCGGGGTGATACATGGCATCCCGGAAGCTGTCGTCCACCTCCGCCGCGTGCGCTGCGGCACCGTGAATCAATGCGGCCGCACGTGCCGTTGCCTTCCCGCCGTTCAGCAAACATGCGCGACCATGCCCGAGGTCGTCCGCCAGGACCTGTGCGAGCATCGGCGTCGGCGGCGTGTCCAAGCCCGCGAACGCGGATGCAAACCAATCGACAACGGCGCGTTTCGCGTGATGCACGACCGCTTCCGGCGGGGGCGAAGTTTCCAGTGAGCTGGCATAGCGCGCCAGGGCTTCCGTCACCTGCATACAATCATCTCCTGCTAATCTCGATGCGCTCGAGCAACCGGCGCTGGGCGCAAAACCATTGCCGGTCGTGCGACACACGTATCGAACGGTCGGATTTCACACGCGTTCGACTATGACGGCCACACCCTGCCCCACGCCGATGCACATGGTGCACAACGCATAACACCCGCGAATACGATGCAACTGTCTGATCGCGGTGGTCGCGAGGCGTGCGCCGGACGCGCCCAGCGGATGCCCCAGGGCGATGGCCCCACCGTTCGGATTGACACGCGGATCGTCGTCGGCAAGTCCCAAGTCGCGCAGGACCGCCAGACCTTGTGCAGCAAATGCCTCGTTGAGTTCGATCACGTCGAGATCGTCCAAACGCAAGCCCGTCGCCGCGAGTACCTTTCGCGTGGCCGGCGCCGGCCCCATCCCCATGATTCTCGGAGGAACGCCCGCGGTCGCCATTCCCACGACACGTGCCAGCGGCGTGAGTCCATGCATCGCGGCGGCACGGTCGGTTGCGAGCAGTAGGGCGCAGGCACCATCGTTCACCCCTGACGAATTGCCCGCAGTCACAGTTCCATCCGAAGCCACCACACCTTTAAGCCGCGACAACGCCTCCAAGCTGGTTTCCCGCGGATGCTCGTCATGCTCCACAACCACGGAGTCCCCCTTGCGCTGCGGGACAACGACCGGTGTGATCTCCTGGGACAGAAGCCCCGACGCGCGGGCCGACAGCGCTTTGCGTTGTGACGCCAAGGCCATCCGATCCTGAGCATCGCGCTCAATGCCAAACTCTCGCGCTACGTTCTCCGCCGTCTGCGGCATCGAATCGACACCGAACCGCGCTCGCATTGCGGGATTGACGAACCGCCACCCAATCGTCGTATCTTCGATCGAGTTGGCGCGCGAGAACGCGGTGTCGGCCTTGGGTAGAACGAACGGCGCCCGGCTCATGCTCTCGACGCCGCCGGCAATCATCAGTCCCGCTTCGCCGGCCTTGATCGCTCGTGCCGCGGTTCCCAATGCGTCCAGCCCCGATCCGCACAGCCGGTTCATCGTCGACGCGGAGGTCTGCTCGGGTAGCCCGGCAAGCAGTGCGCTCATGCGCGCAACGTTGCGGTTGTCCTCGCCGGCCTGATTGGCGCATCCGAAAATCACGTCGTCGATGGCTTCCCAATCGACGTTGGGATTGCGCTCCATCAACGCCTTGATCGGGACCGCGCCAAGGTCATCGGCGCGGATTGAGGCAAGTGCCCCGCCATAACGGCCGAAAGGGGTTCTAATGGCGTCACAAATGTAGGCTTGCATGAGTTTGACTCTCGCTCAATGGGGATGGGTGGGGCGAAGTGGCCACCGAGGGCGCGCCAGTGTCGTTCTCCCGCCCCTTCAACTCTGCAAAACCGCGACGCCATCCACCGCACGCACGCCCCGCCCTGCCGGCAATACGATGACAGGATTGATCTCAGCCTCGACCAACCGTTCGCCCAGCTGCGCTACCATGCGCGAGAACGCGACAATTGCCGCGACCATCATGTCGACGTCGGCCTTCTCAGCGCCGCGGTAACCATCCAACAGCGGCCAGGTCTTGAGTTCGCGCAGCATGGCACTGGCGTCTTCTTCGCTGAGTCCCCCTTGCGGCGGCATCAACCGAAGGGTGGTGTCTTGAAGCAATTCGGCGCCCGTGCCACCCGCTCCCAGCAGGATCGCCGTACCAAGCGCGTCTCGATGCATGCCCAGGATCAATTCGACACCACCACTCACCATCTCCTGCACGAGGAAGCGGTCAGGGCGAAAACCGGCTCGTCGTTCCACTTCGGCGCGCATCGTTTCGAGACGCCCGCCCACCTCGGTCGCACTTAGGTTGAGCGCGACGCCGCCGACATCACTCTTGTGCGACGTCTCAGATGCCAAGAGCTTGAGTGCGACACGTCCGCCGATCTGCGCGGCGGCCTCCGCGGCCTCCGCCGCATTGGTCACCACGACTTCGCGCGGACCGGTAATCCCAAATTTGGCGAACAATGCCTTGGCCTGGGATTCGTCCAGCGCCCCCTTCGGCAGATCCTCAAGCGCGATGGGTTCGAGCGCCGGTTCGTCGTCGGCTCCCACCCACTGCGCATGCTGCAGCATTGCGCCAAGCGCTGCCGCGCATCCTTCTGCGGTGGTGAGCGCGGGAACACCTCGGCGGTTAAGCAGTGCGCGAATCTCCGGCGCATGCGGACTCACATACGCCAAGACTGGCTTGTCGGACGCGTGCATGCAATCCTGGATCGCACCGACCACCAGCTCAGGCATCGCCAGCGCCGACGACCCGACGATGCTGATCAGAGCGTCGTAGCTCGCGCTTTCCAGCAACGTGCGAATGGCCCCGCGCAGCAGGTCGGGACGCAATCCGGCCAACGTCACGTCGATGGGATTCCGATCGAGCACGGCGTGGTCGCCGGTCTGAAGCGCGCGCAACGCCTCGCTCGTGGGTTCGTCGGGGGCCGGCGTCTCGAACGCCGCCACACCGAGTTCGTCGGAGACCAAGGTCCCGGCACCGCCCGTCGAGGTCAGAACGGCCACGCGGCGGCCTTGCAATCGGCGCCCAACGGCCAACGCGGCGGACACATCGAGGAGGTCGTCAAAACTCTTGGCTCTGATAATTCCGACTTGCTTGAACAATGCGTCATACATGCGATCGGCACCGGCCATTGCGCCGGTATGCGACACGGCCGCCTTTGCACCTGCCTCGGAACGGCCAATCTTGAACGCGACGATCGGCTTGCCGGCGTGGGCTGCGCGCAAGGCCGCCATCCGGAATTTGACGGGATTTCTTACCGTCTCCACGTACAGCGCAATCACGCGCGTCGCGTCGTCGTCAACGAGATGATCGATGAAATCGGCAAGCTCCAGATCGGCTTCGTTGCTCGTGGAGACCAATTTGGACAGTCCGATGCCCCGCGCCGCGGCGCGCGACAGGAACGAACCCAATATCCCGCCGCTTTGGGACACAACGCCAATGGACCCGACCGGGAACTGTTCCATCTCCAACGCCCCCGTGGCCGATAGCACGATGCTGTCGGTCAGGTTGACGAGGCCAATCGTGTTGGGCCCGAGCAAGCGCATCCCACCGGCAGCGTCCAGCAACTCCTGCTGCCGGCGCTCCCCCTCTCCTCCCGCCTCCTTATAGCCACTAGCGAGCACGATTGCCGCCGCAGTACCGCGACGTGACAGGTCGCGCACCGCTTCAAATGCTCGCTCCGCCCCAAGCAAAACGATGCCGACATCCGGGACGGCGGGAAGCGCAGCAATAGTCGGATAGCACGCCAGGTCGCCAATGTGACTGACCTTGGGGTTTACCGGGTAGATATCTCCAGCAAAGCGGTGCTTGAGCAAATAAGAGACCGGGCGGCCAGACGTCTTGGCGGGATCCGCCGAGGCACCGATGACGGCAACGCTGCGCGGCTTCAACAAGCGATCAATCGCATCCATGGTGGGTCATTCCTTAGTGGCGGTTTTAGAGAGAAATGCTTGCACCGCCTCTCTGTGTTCGGTACTCGTGTAGCAAATGCCTTGCGCCTGGCTTCCTTGCGCGAAGATTTCGTGCACGCCAGACTCATACGACTTGTTAAGAATCCCCTTGGCCAAGGCAAGCGCGGTTGGGGATGCGGCGCTAAGCTCGGACGCCCAGGCCTTGGCGTCGGCCAGCAAGGTGTTGGCGCCCGACAGGCGGTCGGCAATGCCGAGCCGAAGCGCCTCGTCGGATGACACCTTGCGCCCGGTAAACACCAGTTCCTTCGCTTTGGCAGGCCCGACGCGACGCGGCAGGAAATACATCCCGCCGCCGTCGGGAATGATTCCACGAAGCGCGTACGACCACGCAAAGCTCGCGTACTCGCTGGCCATAATGAAATCGCACGCCAGTGCAATATCGGCCCCCAACCCTGCGGCCGCGCCGTTTACAGCTGCAATGGTTGGCTTGGGCATCGAGTAGAGCAGCGTCTGCGCGTGATGGACACGCTGTTGACGGTGCCAGCCGTTGAATCCCACTTCGCCGGACGGCGCACTCATGCGACGTTGCATGCCGGCAATGTCCCCGCCAGCACAGAAGCCCTTGCCTGCGCCGGTCAAGATCAATGCCCGAATGCTCTTGTCGTTCGCCACCGCTTCAAGGGCGTCGATGAACTCGCTTCGCATTTCGTCGCTCATCGCGTTTCGCTTATCGGGACGATTGAACGTAATGGTGGCGACCGAAGCGTCGCACTGATAGTCAATGAGTTCGTAGTTCATGAGTTGCTCGGCGATTCGACGCCGTCAGTTGGATTCAATGTGGTTTTCAACGATGACCTTGTGCCAACGTGCTTGTTCGGCCCGCACGAAACTCTCGAGCTCCTCGGGGGTACTCGCCGTAATGGACAACCCTTCATGCTTGATCTTTTCGGCAAACTCGGGCGTGTGCGTGGCTTGCGCCGCCGCGGCGCGCAACTTCTCAACGACCTGGGGCGGCGTACCGGCCGGGGCGAACAGGCCGTACCAGGCCTCGATCGAATAGCCAGGGACCGTTTGGGCAACTGTGGGAATTCCCGGGAATGCTGGCGAAGGATTGGGGGTCGTCACAGCCAACGCACGCAGCTTGCCGGCTTTCACCAGATCGGAAACTGCGGCCGCAGTGCCGAACATGATTTGCACGTGTCCGCCGAGCAGGTCCGTCAGTGCCGGACCGGCGCCCTTGAAAGGCACCTGGGTCAACGAAACTTTGGCAAGGTTTTGGAGCAACTCGCCCGCCATGTCTGCCGATGTACCGATGCCTTGCGTCGCAAATGTCACGCTGCCCGGATGCGATCTGGCTGCATCAACGATATCCTTCACGGTCTTGAACGGACTGTTGACCGGAACCACAAGCACCGTCGGTCCACGAGCAATCAACGAGATCGGCGCGAAGCCTTTCTCGGTCGAATAAGGCAACTGCTTGTGCAGACTGGGATTCACGACGAACGCGAACGTGTGCATCACGACCGTGTAACCGTCCGGCTTGCTGCGCGCAACCTCATTGGCGCCGATGATGGTGCCTGCCCCGGGACGATTGTCGATGACGACCGGTTGACCGAGCGTGCTTGCCATGCCGACACCGAGCGCTCTGGAGATCAAATCGGTGCCTCCGCCCGGAGAGAACGGTACGACGATGTGCACCGGCTGATCCGGGTACGCCGCGTGAGCCAAGGGAATAGTGACGCCGGTGGAAACGACCACGGCGCCCAGGCCGATCAGGGCCTTGCGCATCAATGCAAACATGCTTGTCTCCTATCTACGATTCGGTCTTATGCCTAAAGCCCCTCACAGTTCATGCACGGGCATGCCGAGTTGGGTAAAGCCAGTCTAGCCGCGGAGCGCACGAAATCCGATGGGCGATTTTCAAAGAGTGAAATTTCAATGCAGTGTCGATGCTGTTGGGGCAAAATGCCGTTCAGGCACTCAGAAGCGCAACAGTGACGCGCAGCAGCAAAAGTAGAGGGTGCCCAGACGCCTTCTGACGCCAACATCGACATCGATCCGTCGATACGAGGCCTAGGAGTCTCCTTCCTATAAGGGTTTGCCATCCATGACACGTCAGATCTCGCAAAGCGCGGCAAAATCGCTCCAGCCCGGCAAGCCAGGGCGCTCGCCTGCGAACCGCTCGCTTGAGCGAGGTATCGAAATCCTTCGCGCCTTTCGCCCGGGTTCGGAAGTCCTTGGCAACGGCGAACTCGCGGAGCGCACCGGGTTGTCGCGCGCGACGGTGACCCGCCTGACGCAGACGCTGACCGGTGCCGGCTACCTGCAACTCGATCGCAATGCTCGAGCGTACCGACTGGCGCCCGCCGTTCTGAGCCTTGGACATGCGATGAAGACTGGCTCTGGGTTACTGAAGATCGCCGCCCCCTTTATGCGGACGTTAGCGGAAAGTCAGCGCATCAACGTGGGCATCGCGGCACCGGATCGTGACGAGATGGTCTATCTCGAATCCATTCGGTACAGTCGCAGAGTGGCATTGCGCCAGGTGGTATCGGGCCAACGCGTGCCAATGGAGCTCACATCGCTCGGGCGCGCGTATCTGGCGACGCTCACCGACACGGAACGTCATGCGCTCCTCGAGTTCTTCGAGCGCAAGTGCGGCGCGCATTGGTCCACGATTTCCAAGGGGATCGACTTGGCGGCCGAGCAAATTGCCGCTCACGGATACTGCGCGGTTTCGTGGCAACCCGAAGTCATTGCGGTGGCAAGTCCAATACGTTTGTCTGGCGCCATCTATGTGCTCAACGTCAGCACGTCCACCAGCGATGCAATGCAGCCTGAGATCGAGCGCCTGGCCTTTCATTTGTTGAAACTCATGCGGGACGTGCGCCAAGGACTGGAAATGGCGCATCCGGGAGACATCGGATGAAGGCCGCGCCCCCCCCCATTTCTGAGATCGGGAAATGAGATTTCCCGGCCGCTTTAGCCAGCTTGAACGCGCAAGACCCACACCGTTACCTCCGCCGGTTCCCGACGCCGGATCTGCCGAATCAATTTCAATGTATGGAATTGCTCTCTTGTAGACCGCTGCGCAGACGAACTAATAATGATCATGTGCGCTAAGCACATGACTCAAATAATGACGGAGACAAACGATGCACCCACCCAATTCCGGATCATCACGGCGAGCAATCCCATTCGTCCGTGCTTACCCCTCCATGGACAAGGCACACGCGCAGATGCGTGCTGCCACGATTCGCTGAAGGGGCTCCCATGAAAGACACGACCCGGTCGAGGATTCCGGCAATACTCCGCGTGGCGAGCGGAAACTTCATGGAGATGTTCGATTTCTTTCTCTATGGTTTTTACGCGCGATACATATCTGCCGCTTTCTTCCCTAGCGAAAATCACTATGCGTCGCTCCTTCTTACGTTCGCTACATTTGGCGCGGGATTCCTGGTTCGACCGATCGGCGCCATCGTACTCGGCAGTTACATCGACCGCGTGGGGCGCCGAAAGGGGTTGACCGTCACACTCGGCATCATGGCGATTGGCACTATCTCAATCGCCGCCGTGCCCAGCTATGCCAGTATCGGGATCATTGCGCCGATCCTTGTGGTGCTCGGACGGTTGATCCAGGGCTTTTCAGCAGGGGTGGAACTCGGCGGCGTGTCCGTCTACCTTTCGGAGATCGCACCGCCGGACCAAAAGGGATTCTATGTTGGCTGGCAAGCGTCTAGCTTGCAGGTCGCGACGATGGCCGCCGCAGGACTCGGTTACCTCTTGAACACGCTCCTGTCGCCCGAGGTCATTCACGCGTGGGCTTGGCGCATCCCTTTCTTTATCGGCTGTCTGATCGTCCCGCTGATCTTTGTGCTGCGTCGCTCGCTGGAAGAAACCGAAGCGTTTCTGGCCCGCAAGCGTCCGCCGACGTTCGCGGAGATTACAACTTCGCTGATCACGAACTACCGACTGATTGTCATTGGGATGATGCTGGTGGTGATGACGACTGTGACGTTCTATCTGGTCGCTGTCTACACCCCAACGTTCGGACGAAGTGTGCTTGGGTTGAGCGCCACCGACAGCCTGCTCGCCACGTTCTGCGTCGGGTTGCTCAGCTTCTTTTGTGTCCCCGCCATGGGGGCGCTCTCCGATCGAATCGGCCGTCGACCGCTGCTGCTCGCCACCACCGGCTTGGCCATCGTGACGGCATACCCGCTGCTGTCGTGGTTAGTCTCGAACGTTAGTTTCGGCAATCTGTTGATGACGGAACTCTGGTTCGCGTTCCTCTACGCGGCCTACAACGGCGCCGCGATGGTAACGCTCACGGAAATCATGCCGCCGGAGGCCAGAACAGTCGGTTTTTCGTTCGCATTCAGCCTGGCCGTCGCCATTTTCGGGGGATTCACTCCGTTGATTTCGACCTGGTTGATCCATGCGACCGGCGACAAGGCTTCGCCCGCGTATTGGCTGATCTTTGCGGCGATTTGCAGCGGCATCGCAACGTTCATGCTACCGAAATCGAAAGCCGCGGCCGTTACGCCAAATGATTCATTTTCCCAATTGATTCCTTCCGCATCCCGGTCGGAAGACTAATCCCACGGAACAAGGTAACTCGACCGGGCTTTGCTCGGTCGCTTGCCAACCACCGCCTTTTCCCGATCACACAATAATGAGCGACACTCTCGAGAACGAACTGAAGGTTCTGACAACCGGAATCCTCAAGCAGCCTTTACGCGAACTCGCAAAGCAATTCGAAGCCGATCACGGATGCCGAATTGCGGCTTCCTGGGGCCCCTCCGCAGGTAACTCTCCCGAGGCCAATCAGGTTCGAATCAAGAATGGTGAACACGTCGATGTCCTGTTGATGGTCTGCACGGGCATGGATAATCTGATTCGCGAGGGCCATTTCAAGCCCATCGTCCGCAAGGACGTAGTGACCTCGAAGATTGGTGTCGCGGTACGTCGAGGACATCCGAGCGTGGATGTCACCAGCGTGGAGGCATTGCGGCAAGTGCTTCTGAACGCGCGCTCCATCGGGTATTCCGAGGGCGCGAGTGGGAGCTATGTCGAGAACACGCTGTTCAAGCGCCTTGGAATTCAGGCGGAACTTGCCGGCAAGATGCATCTCGTCTTGGGGCAAAAATTCGTCGGAGAAGCTGTCGCGAGCGGTGAGGTAGAAGTCGGAATACAACAGATCAGTGAACTGAAGCTCGTATCAGATATCACTATCTTGGGGCCGTTGCCCGACGCAGTTCAATACACGAGCGTGGTGTCCGGCGCGGTGTCGTCGAAAGCGCGCTGTCAGGACCTTGCCACGCGCTTCCTCGATTTTCTCTGCTCCGACGCCGCAACCGATACGTTGCTCAAAGCCGGGCTCGAAATTGCGCAGCGCCAGATCGCTCCGTAAGCGCCAGCGGGGGCGAATGTGATTTGCCGCCCCGCGCTTAGGGGCTCCCGGCCCCCGCTGGGTTGACACGGCAACATGGCCCCAGCGAGCATCGCGCGAAATCACCCACTTGTCGGACGTATGCCGACGCCCACCGCCGGGGTGACGATCTAACCGTCATCCCGTATGCAGCAGGACTCCCAACGACCATGGATTCCAAAAATCTGATCCGTCATTTGGCTCAGCATGTGCACTCGACACGCTTCGAGGACCTGACGCCAGCCGAAGTCGATCGCACCAAGCAATGCCTTCTCGATTGTCTCGGCAATATGCTGGCCGGGCGGTTCAGCGGTAAAGCGGACGGATTTCTTCGACACGCTGCCAGTAGCATCCAGCCGGATGGCGCGACCATCTTCGGGTTCCAGAAAGTTACCCTTGAGAAGGCAACCTTCTGCAACGCTGCCTTTTCCAGAGTCATGGACCTTGACGACGGACATCGCCGCGCCATGGGACATCCGGGTGTCGTCATCATTCCCACCGTGCTCGCCGTGGGCGAAGTACTACACGCCACCACCCAGGAAGCCATCGCGGCTATTGTTGCTGCCTACGACGTGTATGTCGAAATCGGTATGGCGATCAATCCGTATTCATACACCGTGAAGGGCTTCGATACCACGGGTGTCGCGGGAACCGTTGCCGCTGCGGCGGCCATTGCGAAGCTGAAACACCTCGATATGGAGACGACCAAGCACGCCATGGCCATCGCGGCCCTGCATAGCGGTGGCTTTATCGAATATCTGAGTGACGGCTCTTCGGGCAAGTTGCTTTGCCCTGCGTGGACCGCGGCAACCGGGCTCAGAAGTGTCGAAATGGCGGAATGCGGCTTCACTGGCCCCGACAGTGTGCTGGAGGGAGCGCACGGGTTATTCCGGTGCTTTTCCGAGAATGCCGACCTATCGAACTTCGGCGCGACGTTGGGCACGACGCGACACATCATGACGGCTTACTTCAAGGCACATGCGTGCCTGCGACGCCTTCATGCCGCGATTGACGCGCTGCTGGCTGCACGCAAGCGGCATGCGCTTTCACTGGAAAACGTTCGGCGAATTGTGGTTAATGCCGGCGACTTCGTCCTTAAGGCGGATGCACGGCGGCCAACAACGCTGGTGGCCGCGCAAGGCAGCATGCCATTCGTGCTTGCGGTGGCGTTGAGACATGGCAAGGTATCGCGTGAGTCGCTACAGTCGTCCATGGGGGACCCCGAGCTTGAAGCGGTCCAGGACACTATCTCGCTCAAATTCTCGGAGGCAATCTCGGCGCGCCAGGCTTCCGATTCGAGTCTATGGGGAGAAGTTCAACTGGAGATCGAAACGACAGACGGCCGCATCATTACCGAACATGCGGCGTTTGGCTCGGGAGAGCCTGAGGCCCCCATGTCATGGAACGAATTGCAAAGGAAGTTTGTAGATCAACTCCAGCGCACGCCCGCGGCGTCTGAAGCGCTCCGACTGGCGTCGTTTGTCGCCCAGTTCGACGCCATTGACGGCGTCGACACATTCGTCCAGACGATTTCGCTTGCGTGCCCCGCCCAGAACGCTGCGAACCCAGCCATAGCGCAGGGCAGTTGACGACGTCAGTGCCCGCCATCGACATGCGTTACCGATCATCGGGCGCGGGAACGTGACGACCGGCGCTATCGCGGCGTGCTGAACCGCACGCCGCGACGAACCATCAACGCATCAGGACGGATTCGAGGTCGCCCAGGACGAATCCGTGCCCGGCTTCCGCCGCCAATGTCTTCAGTTCCGCTTCCATCGCTGTGCGGTCTTGCTGCCGAGCCCAGAATACAGGCCCGCCTTCCCATCGAGGAAAGCCATAACCCTGCACCATCACCACATCGACATCGCTCGGGCGGCTTGCCACACCTTCCGCTAGCAGCAGCGCAGCTTCATTCACCATCGATAGCAAGGCGCGCCGCTGGATTTCGAGCGGCGATAGTTCCCGACGGACAATGCCGCGCGCTGCGCTTGCCCGCTCAATCAGTGCTCGAACGTGACTATCGGTCGTTCTCGATTGCTTGCCGTCAACGTAAGTGTAATAGCCTGCTCCCGCCTTCCGACCGATGCGCCCCGCTTCGCACAGCTGGTCTGGAACGGTGACGTAGCGCTCGCGCGGATCGCGCGTCGATGCCCGTGCCTTGCGCATGCGCCACGCAATATCAAGTCCTGAGAGATCCGCGACTGCAAACGGCCCCATGGCAAAACCCATCGCCGTCAACGCGTTGTCGATGTCCTCCGGCCATGCACCGTCCTCAAGCATGAACTCGCACTGTCGCCGATATGCACTGTAGATACGGTTGCCGATAAAGCCGAACGCGTTGCCTGTCATTACCGGGATCTTCTTGAGGGCAACGGCGAAATTCATTCCGGTCGCCATCACGTCGGCAGCGGTGTCGCTGCCACGAACCACCTCGATCAGCTTCATTACCTGGGCAGGACTGAAGAAGTGCAAGCCAAGCACGTCCCGAGGGCGCGATGTCACCGAAGCGATCGCATCAACGTCCAGGTACGATGTATTTGTCGCCAGAATGGCGCCAGCTCGCGCGTGGGCGTCGATCTGGCGGAAGACTTCCTGCTTGACTGCGAGATCCTCAAAGACCGCTTCTATCACGAGATCTGCCTGCTCCAGCAGTGCCCATGACGTACTCGTGGAAAGTCGCTGTGCATTCGACGTAGCGGTCTCGCTCAGAAGTTTGCCGGCGACCACGCGCGATTCATAATGTTGGAGAATGCGCTCGCGGCCACGCGCAAGCGCTTCGTCATTCTGTTCAAGCAGTAGCACATTCAGACCGCAATCGAGTGCCGAGATCGAAATGCCGGAACCCATCGTCCCCGCGCCAATTATCGCAACGCACTTTATCGGGCGCGCAGTAACCTGAAGGTCAGGCGGCAGCCTTGCTGCGTCGCGTTCCGCCTTGAACTGGTAACGAAGAGCTTGCGCGGCGGTCGTTTGCATGAGCGCGAGGAACAGTTCGCGCTCCCGGTTCATGCCCTCATCGAATGGCAACGACGACGCGCTGAGCGCATCAAGCAGCGCAGCGTACGCCGGCTGCAACCGTTGCCGCACCGTCAATTTTTCCCGCTGCGCCTTGATGGCATCCTGGACTCCACACACGTCAAGCGAGCGATCGCGTGCGCGCGGATAAGGGGTTCGTCGTTCGGCCATTTCGCTGGTCAGCGCAATGGCCGCGGCGATGACGTCGCTTGCCACAACCTCGTCAAACAGACCGATATTCGCAAGTTGACGAGCCGACTTGGGAATTCCGCTGGATGCCAGCGCGTGGGCCTGTTCGATGCCAATCAGGCGAGGCAACCGTTGCGTCGCCCCCGAGCCAGGAATAAGCCCCAAGTTAATCTCTGGCAAGCCAATCCGCGCATTCTCTTGAACGACGCGACCGTGACACCCGAGGGCGAGCTCCAGTCCACCGCCCAACGCCACGCCAGCGATGGCGGCAAC
Source organism: Pandoraea sp. XJJ-1 (assembly GCF_026802345.1). Taxonomy (NCBI): domain Bacteria; kingdom Pseudomonadati; phylum Pseudomonadota; class Betaproteobacteria; order Burkholderiales; family Burkholderiaceae; genus Pandoraea; species Pandoraea sp. XJJ-1. The sequence continues at coordinate 1,332,831 of NZ_CP113827.1, read as the reverse complement.
GACGGGCTTCTCGCTCGTTTCGACGCGCGTAATCACCGTGCGCAGGATAGGTTCCTTCAGTTGAATTGGCTTCCCAAACTCACCAACGTCCGCACCCGCGGAGAAAGCCTTGTCATTGCCCGTCAGAACGATTCCGCGAATCGCGGGATCTGCCAAAGCGGTGTCAAGTTCATCGAGAATGCGCTCGCGCAGCGCGTGGGACAGACAATTGACAGGTGGATGATCGAGCGCGATGACCGCGATGCCGTTCAGGTTCTTGTACACGTTTACGCCCTCGTCATCGTACGGATGTGATGGCGCTCGCTTGCTCGCCCTCGATGTGGATCAAGTGCCGTCGTGGTGTTAGACGCGATAGTCATGAACCGCACGCGCGTGTCGGTTTTCCCATCGACAAGCAAACGCCCCACGCGAACTAAGTGCTGAGCGGTTTCAGTTCCGATTTCGCCGGTTTCTATGGCAAATGGCATTACATCTCCTTATGAACCCAACGTATTCTTCACCTATCGATTCGACTTGACAATTACAATGACAATTAACAATATGTTCAAAATTTTTTACATATAGAGATGCGATGGATGCCCACTCGCTGGTACTTTTTGTCGCGATCGTGGAAGCGGGTAATCTCAGCATTGCTGCGCGAAACATGAAGATGACCCGCGCCAATGTCAGTTACCACCTCACTCAGCTCGAGAGATCGGTCGGCATGCAATTGATGCGACGTACCACGCGGCGAGTGGAGCTCACGGAAGTCGGTCAGCGGCTTTATCAGCACGGCTTGGTCATTCGTGACGAAGTGTTGGCCGCCAACGAGTCCGTAGCGATGTTTGGCAAGAGCTTGCATGGATCGGTACGCCTGAGCGTGCCGACCGGATTCGGTCACGTCGTGATGTCGGCATGGTTGATCGAATTCAAGCGTCGCTACCCCGAGATCTCGTTGGATTTGCTGTTCGACAACCGCGTTGACGACCTATTGCGAGAAGAAGTTGATATTGCCGTTAGAGTCATGTCGGACCCGCCTCAGAACATGGTCGCTGTCGAGCTGGTGCAGGTCCGCCACATCATATGTGCCTCTGCGGATTATGCGCATGCACATCAAATGCCAGTTCGCCTGGACGACCTCCGCAACGTTCCGCTGATCACTTCATCCGTCGCCGGGCGCGACCTGAGAGTTTCTGCATATGAGGATGAAGAACGACGCGAATTGACGCTACATCCCACGTTAGCTTCAGAGAATTTCCAGTTTCTGCGGGAGGCGATCCTCGCTGGTCTCGGCGTTGGGCTAGTCCCCGACTATGTCGTCGAGCATGACGTGAACGAGGGGCGGATTGTCACAGGGCTGCAGAACAGGCGCTTGAGCGTATTTGGAGCACGCATGTTCCTGCTTCGGATGCCCGGTCGATACCAGACGCTTGCCGTTCGAACGCTGATCGACTTTGTCGTTGAAAAAGCTAGGGCCTGGGGGAAGTCCAGCGGTCTAATGCATCCGGACACTGATTAACGCGAGAATGCTCACCGAAATTAACAGGCGTCTGCCATCAGACACGGCAGATGACAGTATCTGCAATCCCAATAGGGGAATTCGGCATCGAAATATATGAGCAACTGACACTGTCAGTTTGATCTAGTCCATCCTTATGCACATTAGCTGATCTCACATAACTCTGAGTTCACGGGCAACACAATATTAGTTGCAGTCCCTAGCGCCTACGTGGACGTTTTTCCAACGCGCTATAGCGCCGCGGAGCAGAGCCACTGCCTTCTGACACAGGGTGTGCCGGCTCCACTCCGCGCCCCCCCCGATCCGAACCCTATGGCTCATCACGGAAGCTGACCGAAGCGCAACCATCGCTATTGCTCGACACGGCGGAGTACGAGCCGAGCCGAGCCGAATATAACTACAGAACCACGTTGATAATCGAGATCCCCAAGAACCCAACGAATCATTACATCGCAACGACCGCGCCACCGGATGGATCTGGATCGCCGTCTGTCTCGTCGTCGCATTTATTGCGGCGTCCAGCCATTTCCCTCAACAATTGCATTTCCTGGCCCCCAAGTGCTTTGGCCTCTGGGTCGCGGGCACTTTGCTCGGATGTGTGGGAGTGGGGTTGGGAGACGCCGTCCGGGGAATCTTTCAGCCGAATGTGCTTGTGACAAGCAGTAGAATCTCCGACGCGATCCGGGCACGTATTTGCTGGGCAAACGGCCCGCAAGTGGTCGAAATGTACGTTGGCCCGGTAACCGGCACGAGCGTTATTGCCCGATGGCTTGGGGGAGTCTGTTTACAGTCACTTTGCCCACGCCATTACGAATTTTCTCGTGATGGGCCAACTGATGGTCTGAAAAACAAAAATCCCCGCAAATCATTGATTTTACGGGGATTCTTGAACAGCTTTGGCGGAGCGGCGAGTCTGGGAATGGTTTGTCTCACGCCATTCCCCTGAAAACAGGGAAATTTGCAGGGAATTCGGACCTTTCTCATTCCCCCAATCTGGCCATTTACCAGATGCTGTGTGGGCTGCGGCGCGCTGGTGACCACGACGACTGACTCGAAACAGCGAATAACAGGGAAACATCCGGGACGAACGCCGCGGCCGACGACAGCCGCACGCCTGATATGACTTTCGTTCTACAGGTGAAAGGTTTGGTGAAAATCACGTTGCCCGTTTGATTCAGCGGGCTGGGCAGCAAACCCGGCGACGCCAACGTCGGTTAGTACGTCAGCATTCCACATGCGTAGCACCCAATCACCTGCAACACCACTTCGAAGCTAGCGAACCGAATCAAAAGTGAGTGGCAGACTGCACGTGTGCGCCCCCCTCTCGCGTCACATGCAACGGCGGCGGAATTTTCCGAGGCTCCTGCTCCGCCCTTCTGAGACGCTTAACCCATCATCTCTTCAAACGCTCGTTTGGTTTGATCGGGTATTCCTTAATTTTTCGGCTAGCGGTTACGCATAGACTGGCATGACCGTGACGCAATGTCGTGCCCCCGCTCCACGGATTTGTGGCCTATCCATCGTGATGGGCCTTTTTTATAGCGGCGGGGCCGTCACGCTGTTTCCTTGATCGCGTTCCCGCTAGCTCTACCACACCGTTCAGGCGCACGAGGTGTGATCCGCATTGGGAAATCCGGACCAACTGCTGTTGCGGCTTAGGATGAGGCTGATCTGCTCGGCTATTTCGGGCCAGTTTGAATGTTAGTTTTCCGGCGCCTTGAGCCTGAACGGCTCCTTCAAATGCCCGCCTGTAAAGCAAATTCCGCAGGCGGGATATTGCCCAGAGCCATGTGAGGCCGACTCTCATTGTAGTCAATCCGCCATGCCTCGATGGATGTCTGGGCATGCTCAATCGAGTCGAACCAATGTGTATTCAGACATTCGTCGCGCAACGAGCCGTTAAATGACTCCACATAGGCGTTGTCCGTGGGTTTGCCTGGTCGAGAGAAATCCAAGGTTACGCCATTTTCATACGCCCAGTGATCTAGCGCATGCGAAATGAATTCGCTTCCGTTATCGACCTGTATTCGTTTCCGCGCCCCCCCCCCCCGCGCCGACCGTTTGGTCAATCAATCATCGTAAGAGGAAGGCCCAAGGATGCTCGACGCGAAAGCCATACGCCAGGACGATAGCGTGGATCAGCGTAGACAGCCAAAAGTCCTTTAAGGACTGTAAGGATCCGCTGAGCACCGATGCGCCCACCGAATGCCAGTGGTCCAAGCGGGTAACCTAGTCCCAGTCGAACCGCTTCGTCGATATGCTCAGGACTTGCGATCCGTTGCTGTGCGATCTCGCAGGCCGTGTTCACAATGCTTGCGACGATCCGCTGGGCGACGAATCCGCCTGAATCCCGAATAATCGACACAGGTGTTCCATCCATCGAGAATAAGGTCTTCACACGACCCACAACTTCCTCCTGTGTTGCCGGCGTCGGCATGATGACACGTCTTACACCTCGGTCAAGGCCCAAAAGGGTGTCGATGGCAATCAAGCGCGTCGCATCGAGCTTTTCAGACACCGCACAACTCGTAGCGTCTTCACCAAGCGGAGTAACCACGATTAATGCGCGCTCGGTGGGCGTCGTTCCATCTTCTATTTCGACGCCGAATGACTGAAGCAGATCCCGTACAAGCCGCCCTTCATCGGCGTGGCGGCTACTGACCCATACCGGCTGGTTTGCAACCGGCGCAGACTCTAACGGCGACTGGCTTGGGGGTAGGATCTTTGCGCCATTGTCGTACCCATAAAATCCCGATCCGCTTTTACGTCCCAGCACCCCTCCGGCCAGTCGTATCGCAGTGATGGGAGAGGGACGGAAACGCGGTTCATCATAGAACTGTCGATAAATTGACTCCATCACAGGGTGGGAAACGTCAAGGCCGGTCAGATCAAGCAATTCGAACGGTCCCATTCTAAAGCCCATCTGCTCACGGACAATCTCGTCGACTGTTTTCTCGTCGGTCACGCCCTCTTGCACAATTCGCAGGCCCTCGGTATTAAGCGCACGGCCTGCATGATTGACGATAAATCCCGGCATGTCTCTGCATTCAACGGCCTTATGTCCGAACCGACCCGCGATAGCGACAAGGTATTCAATCGTCTGGTTGGACGATTGAAGTCCGCGAACTATCTCAACCACCTTCATCAGCGGGACCGGATTGAAAAAGTGGAAACCAGCGACGCGGTCCGGGCGGCGGCAGCCAGCGGCGATCGCCGTGATAGACAAGGACGATGTATTTGATACCAGCACCGCGTCTTCGCGCACAACGTCCTCTAGCTGAGCGAAGAGTGAGCGCTTTACATCCAGTCGCTCAACGATCGCCTCGACGACAAGGTTGCATTCACTTAACTCGGAGACGGCGCCGACTGTCTGAATTCGGCCTAGCGCCGTCGTAACGTCGGCCGCTTCAAGTTTGCCTTTGCTGGATAGTTTGTTCAGGATTGCACTGATGTTCTCGACAGCACGCGTACGAGCCGCGGCATCGATGTCCATCAGACGCACCGCATAGCCAGCGACCGCCGCTATCTGAGCGATGCCTTGCCCCATTGCGCCGGCACCGACAATACCGATCGTTGAATTTTCCACTGGTGTCATCTGACAAGTCCCTCAAACGCGCTCAATTACGACCGCGATGCCTTGGCCCACGCCGATACACATCGTGCAAAGTGCGAAGCGGCCGCCTGTGCGCTGAAGTTGATAGCTCGCCGTCGTTACGAGACGTGCTCCGGATGCACCGAGAGGATGCCCTAATGCGATCGCGCCACCGTTGGGGTTGACGCGGGGATCATTGTCGGCGACGCCGAGCATGCGCAACGTTGCCAGTCCTTGCGACGCAAACGCTTCGTTCAGTTCGATCACATCCATCTGTTCGATGGTCATACCCAAACGCGCTAGCAGCTTCTGCGATGCCGGCCCGGGACCGATTCCCATCACGCGCGGCGGCACGCCCGCCGTCGCGATGCCGACGATTCGCGCACGCGGCGTCAGACCGTGGCGCTTCGCGCTTTCCTCGTTGGCGATCAGCATGGCGACGGCGCCATCGTTCACGCCCGACGCGTTGCCCGCCGTCACGCTGCCGTCCGGACGCACGACCCCCTTCAGCTTCGCTAGCGCCTCGAGACTCGTTTCACGCGGATGTTCGTCCTTATCGACGACGATCGCATCGCCTTTTTTCTGCGGAATCGTCACCGCGACGATTTCATGCGCGAACATGCCGTCCTTCTGCGCACGCGCTGCCTTCTGCTGCGAGCGCATCGCGAACGCGTCCTGATCCTCACGGCTGATCTTGTAATCCTCGGCGACGTTTTCGGCGGTTTCGGGCATCGAATCGACGCCATACAGCTTCTTCATCAGCGGATTGACGAACCGCCAGCCGATGGTCGTGTCGTGGATCTCGGCATGTCGCGAGAACGCTGTCGTCGCCTTGCCCATCACGAACGGCGCGCGGCTCATGCTCTCGACACCGCCAGCGATCATCAGACTCGTTTCGCCCGACTTGATCGCTCGGGCAGCGACGCCGATCGCGTCCATACCCGAACCACACAGGCGATTCACCGTGGTGCCCGGAACACCGACCGGCAAGCCCGCGAGCAGCGCCGACATGCGCGCGACGTTGCGATTGTCTTCGCCCGCCTGATTCGCGCAGCCGTAGATCACTTCCTCAACGGCTCCCCAATCGACGTCCTTGTTCCGTTCGACGAGCGCACGCAGCGGCACCGCGCCAAGGTCATCTGCGCGTACAGACGCAAGCGAGCCTGCGTAACGACCTATCGGCGTGCGAACAGCGTCGCACAAGTAGGCTTCAGCCATGTTAATTCTCTTGTTCGGAGAGAGCAGCTAGCCACCCGACAGTCCAATAGCAAACTTGTGGTTCACCCGCCCATCGCTGTCGCTGACATGAATAGGAGGTGCATGGCGGCAGCTCGGAATAAATCGTTCCGCGCTCTTGCGCAACGATAGATGGATGAGCACTGGATCGCCTGACAGCGTTGGCAAGGACAACGTCACGTCGCATCTGCCTGGCTGACGCTACATGTCGCAGCCTCGGGGCGGGACAAGGTCCAGTGCGGAGCTGCCGCTCCGCAAGCCACAGCGCTCATCTCAGATAAAAGGGTCGCCGTTTGTCAGCGGCAATATGGTTCAGCCGCTGCTGGACTAATGAATGTGGCTGCCGCCGTTGACGTCGATGGTCGCCCCTGTGACATAGCCCGCGAGGTCCGATGCTAGGAAGAGGCAAGCACCCGCAATCTCAACGGGCCGACCCGCACGTTGGAGAGGAATGGTCGCGGCGATTTCCTTCTGTCGTTCTTCCGACATTCCATCCAGCATGCCGGTTTCCGTCATCGACGGGCACACGACATTGGCTCGAATTCCCATTGGCCCAAACTCCCGAGCGATCGTGCGCGTCAGGCTGATGACGCCACCTTTCGACGCTGCGTAATGCGCACCGCCGACCAGACCGCCGCCGCGCTGTGCGGCGACGGAAGCAACATTGACGATGGCTCCGCGTTTCTGCTCGGCAAACACTTCAAGCGCGCTCTTACACAGATTGAACGTTCCCTTGAGGTTTACGTTCATGATCCGGTCGTAGTCGGAGTCCTCGATCGTAAGCATCGGCTGCGCCTTCACAATCGCTGCGCTGTTCACCAGGCAATCCAGCGACCCGTAGCGGGTGCGGACCTCATCGAACAAACGGACGCAGTCCTCACGGATGGCAATGTCACACCGGATACCGATGACTTCGGAATCGCGGCCAGTCTTGCTGTCGATGGACGCCTTGATCTCGCTCGCCAAACCGTCATTCATGACGACATCGACAACGACGATCTTTGCTCCATGCTCTGCGAACAGTTCGGCCGTCGCGTACCCGATTCCCCTGAGCGAACCCGCCCCAACAATTACACAGACCTTGTTTTCCAACAGCACGATGCTTACTCCCTCAGATTCCAATGCGCGAAGCGCAAATTAGCGTTTGATGTCGAGATGGCCAGTTTCTGGGCTTGCGATGATGGCAATAAGCGAGGCCACCACAACGACCGTACAGAAGGCCGTAATCACCCAGGTCTGCCCGTTCGCTTGCTGAAGCAGCCACGCGCAGATAAAAGGTGTGGGACCGCCCATCAGCAGATTCGCGCCGGTATAAGCGGCTGCGGAGCCCGAGTACCGAACTTTGGTGGGGAAAGGCTCTGCGAAGAACGCTGGCTGTACGCCGGACTGAATCTGAAGCGAGCCAACGAATGCTGCCATCGCGAAAAAGATGAGATACCAGTTCTTGCTGTCAAGGAGAGCGAAATAGGACAGTGCAACCACAAGCGTTAGCACCGACGCAATCAGCATGGTTGGCTTACGACCGATTCGGTCGCTCACTGCACCACCCGCAATTACCGTGAAAATCGCGAATACGTTCGCCCCCATCAGGCAGAGAAACGCCGTCTGGCTTGAGAGTGCAAGATTCTTCGTCAGATAGCTCAGCGAAAACACAGTAATGACGTAGAAGCACGCCGTCGGTGCACACCAGATAACAAGCAGCCTTAGAATGGTTCCCGGATACTGAGCGAAAGCCTTCATCAAAGGAACGCGTTCTTCCTGCCCTTTGGCCTGCGCCTGCACGAACGCTGGCGTTTCCGTTACGCGAAGGCGGATATAGATGCCGAGAATGACCAGGAGGAAGCTCAAAAGAAACGGAACACGCCAGCCCCAGGACTGAAACTGCTCCGCGCCGAGCACGCTGGTCAGCGCAAACAGCATGCCACTTGCAAGCGCGGCACTCAGCGACGATCCAATATTGATGAACGATCCATATAGGCCCCGTTTGTTTTGTGGAGCATGCTCCATCGTCATCAGCTGTGCGCCAGTCGCCTCGCCGCCGAGTGCGAAGCCTTGCAGGAAGCGCAGGATTACGAGGCACAACGGTGCGGCAAAGCCAATGGTCGCGTAGGTCGGCAAACAGCCGATCAGGAACGACGCAGCGCCCATCAGCGACAACGTGTAAAGCAGGATGTTTTTGCGCCCGATGCGGTCACCGAGCATTCCAAAGAACAGGCCACCAAGCGGGCGCGCGAAGAAGCCGATGCCGAAAGTAGCGAAAGCCGCAAGGAGCCCCATATTGGGGTCCATCTGAGAGAAAAATAGCTTGGGAAAGACGGTCGCCGACACCGCGCCGTACGCGGTGAAATCAATCCACTCCAGCGCCGAACCGACGGTACTCGCGACGGTCGCTCGCTTTGCCATCGAGGATGTCGACTGCGGCTCGGCCGCTTCCAACGTAAGTGTTTCGCGCATTTGACTTGTCTCCTGCTCCATATTTATGTGGCCTTCGACCACTTTGTCTCAGGACGCTGAGGCCCTGTTAAGCATCTTCTGACTGTGCTTCGCCCGACGGTTGCTACGCACACAAGGGGGAAGCTAACGTTCCGCTGCTGGCTGGCGACCAATACCCACCAGTCGCCTACGTGCCGGAAAGTGTTAAACGCTGGTGCCCGCCTGATTACTTGAAAACGTTCGGCTGGTGGACCTCAATAACATTGCCGTCCGGGTCCTGGAGGAACACTTGATGCCAGCCGGCGATTGCCCACCGGCCGTAATCCGAATATCGAATGCCGAGTTGATCGAGTCGGCGCTTGAAGCCTTCGATGTCGTCCGTGCGGAAGCAGAAGTGTCCGCGCGCCATCGGATTGACGATCTGGTTCATCTTGAAACCGGTGTCCAGATCCCGCTCTGCCCAGTGAAACTCGATATCACCATCGCTGAGGAAGTCGACCTTGCCGTTGTAGCCGGTGGTCGTACTTTCGGCATTCACGCGCGTGTGTTCTTCGTCCTTGATAGTGCCCAGGTCGAAGAGCGTTTGGTAGAACTTGGTCAGGCGCGGGAGACTGTCAGTACACAGGTTGAGGTGGTGAAACTTGAAGTTCATGTTGGGCCTCTGCGGGTTCAAAAGTACGGGGGGTAGGAGCTGTCGCCCCGAGTCGTGAACAAGTGCTGCCTGGGAGTAGGTCAGCGCGTTTGTTCAGCGCTTGAAGAGAAGTTATGACGTTTCACTGATGAAGTCAACTATGCATAGGTGAAAACACCTACGATTTTTTGTTGGCAACATGTGGCTTATATCGTTAATTTTTCTCGTGAAATGGCCAAAATTTACGGAAATTTTCGGCTTCTCCCCTATCTATCAGTGTCCCGCAGCCGACGGTGATGTTTTTCTTGCCGAAATCATGTTTGCATCCATAAAATCCAACTGACGATTTTCGTGTTGCAGGCAGACGATGGCGCGCCCCTGCATGGCCCTGGTCACTAGACCAGTTGGCGGGCGCGAAGAATACATAAGGAGGGGGGGGCAGTGAGACGCGATTTCAAGCTCGACGTGTCAGCGGAAGAAGCAAACGGGCGAACGTATTCGGCGCCCGCGCTGGAGAAGGGGCTCGACATTCTGGAAGCGCTTTGCCGAAGCCAACACCCGCTCACGCAAAAGGATCTAGCTGGTCAGGTTGGCCGAAGTGTGGGGGAGATTTACCGGATGATTCAGTGCCTCGTGACACGAAATTACGTTGCGCAGGTTGACGACAGCTATGCGGTCACTACGAAGCTGTTCGAACTGTCGCATCTGAATCCGCCCACGCACCGACTGCTGATCGAAGCGACGCCGATCATGAACCGGCTGGCTAGCGAATTTGACCAATCGTGTCATCTGACGGTGTACAACCACGGTAAGCAGGTGGTCATTGCCAAAGTCGATTCTCCAAGCGGAATGGGCTTTAGCTTGCGGGTAGGTTCCGATCTGGATGTCCTGATATCCGTATCAGGACGAGTCTTAGTGGCATTTCAGGACGACGAGACGCGCCGATTGCGGGTCGCTGAATCGCTCCAGCGCATACCAGACCGTGCAGACCCGCAGATCGATGTCGTTCTCGACTACATTCGCGCGCGTGGATACGAGTCTTCCCCGAGTTCGCAGGTCCGAGGGTTGTACGCGGTAAGTTTTCCCGTCCTTGATTCGAGAAACCATGCGACAGCTGCCTTGACGATACCTTATGCGGAACGGATCGATCAGGCAGAGCGCAGGCCGATTGTCGAAATCCAGGAGGCACTATCCGAGGCCGCGAAAACCATCAGCATGCGCATCGGTGGCTGGAAAGAGACGTCCACTGCGTCCGGCGATACGACATGAAGAAAAGCGTTCGTTCAATCGCCCGCGCGCCACGACGGACGTCCACCAACCCGGATACACAGCAACGACGCCGCCTCACCGAGTGCGGTCTCGATTTCTGATACCGATTTTCGCTGCACCTGATCGATCCGCTCTGCGTATGGCACGGTAAGGGCGGCGATCGCGTGATCGTGGCTGTCGAGAATGGGAAAGCTGACCGCATAGAGCCCCCGTACCTGCACGCTGGGTGCTGACTCATACCCGCGCTGTCTGATGAACTCCAATACGCCGGAGATTTGCGCGTCCGCCTGATCCGGGCGCCGTTGCAAGGATTCGTCGATCCGGACCTTTCTGGTTTCAGGATCCTGAAATGCGAGAAGCACGCGCCCCGATGCCGACACAAGAACATCGAGTTCTGACCCTACGCGGACGCTGAAACCCATCCCGCTTGGCGTATCGACCTTCGCGATGACAGTCTGCCGACCCTGACCATAAACGGTGAGGTGGCACGCCTGGTCAAGCTGGTTGGACAGTTTCTGCATGATCGGCATCGCCTCCGCAAGCAGCCTGTGAGTGGGAGGGTTGTCGTGTGACAGCGAGAACAGCTTGGTCGTAATGTAGTACGCGTCACCGATCTGGGCGACGTATTGACGACTGATTAGCACGGCCACCATGCGGTACAACTCGCCAACGCTGCGCCCCAATTGCTGGGCAATGTCTTTCATCGAGAGCGGCCCATCTGCCTGGCAAAGCATTTCCAGTATGTCCAAGCCCTTTTCCAGAGCAGGAGCCGAGTAGCTTCGACTCTCGACTTCTGCGACGGTCACTTCCGTTGCGTCCTCCTTCATCTGAATTGCATTTTTTATATCGCTATTTGTTGATCGCGGTGGCATGGGCGTTTTGAATCTCCTGAGCGGAAAGCGTCCGGACGACCAGTCCGGGCCTGCTTGAGGGTTGCGTGGCGCAAGGGTGTGCGCAAATCCGCACAACTCTACTGGATGAGGCGAATCGCATCAACGAGCGCACTAATGGGAGGACTGATGCCTGCCGCGGATGTCGCAGCTTTTGAGAAAGCAGCCGCCCCCGTAAAATCACCTATGAATTATTTATTTCACATATGCAATGTGCGTGATAGTATCAGCCTAAATTGATTGCAGAAGTACATGGAGTATTCATCAATGGATGCTGTAGCGGTTCAGTCCGTTTTCACGCGCTACGAGCATTGCGGCGCGTCAGCTGTTCGGCGTGTAGCCGCGATGCTCGATCTTCCGGCGGAAGGCCTGGTCGATGGTGCGCCGCTTCCCAAGGGTTGGCACTTCATCCTGCTAGGCGCCGATACTCCGCGCTCAGTACTTCGCGCGGATGGGTTCCCCGGTCTGGGAGTGCCACTTCCTGATCTCGGCCTACCTCGACTTCTACAAGGCGGGCGCAGGGTCGTTTACCACCAAGACATTCCGGTTGGTTCGACCGTCGTCAGAACTAGCGCGGTGGCTGACGTTACCGAGAAGATGGGGCCGTCGGGACGAAAGGCCGTCGTAAAAGTCGCGCATTCGTTACGGCTCGCAGACCGAAGTCAGCCGGCAATCACCGAAACGCAGACCTACTTCCTTCTGCCCGCGCAGACAGGGCAAAAGCAACCTGTCACAGCACAAACAACCGCACCGGAATCCGTGGCCGCATCGCGTACGAAGTCAGTGATGCCAGATGAGACGATGCTCTTTCAGTTCTCGGCGCTTGGATTCAATTCGCACAAGATCCACATCGACAAGAACTACGCGCGCGATGTTGAGGGCTTCCCTGATCTCGTCGTCAATGGCGGGCTTACCACTTTGTTTTTGACGGAGTTCGCACGTCGCGAACTCGCACTGGATTTGAACTTCTTCACGATGAAAAATGTCGCGCCCCTGTTTTGCGGGCACCGCATCACGCTCGCCGCCGATCGTGTTGGTGCTCAATGGAGTCTGAAGGCATTCGACGATTCGGGAAGAGTCGCCGCTGAAATGGAGGCCGGCAACAATGAACTTTAAACCGTTAGAAGGTGTTCGCGTACTGGATCTGACAAGCGTTGTCGTCGGGCCGGTATGCACAGCGCGACTTGCACAATACGGCGCGGAAGTTATCAAGCTGGAAAGTCCGGACGGCGATCTGATGCGAGGCCTGGGTGGTCTGTCGCCGACCGGGCAACATTCGGGCGCATATCTTCACCTTAACCGAGGAAAGCGAAACCTTTGCTGTGACCTGAAGAAGCCGGGCAGCAAAGCGCTGATTGAGAAGCTGGTCGGCTGGGCTGACGTGATCATCGCCAATATGCGGCCGCAGGCGCTGGCGCGGCTCGGACTTGACGCTCAAACAATTCGCTCAAAACATCCAGACAAGGTCTACTGCCTCATCACCGGTTATGGCACTGATGGTCCCTATGCAGGCCATCCAACGTACGATAGCGTGGTGCAGGCCGTCACTGGCATGACAGGCCTGATGCTTGCACGCGATGGCGCCCCGGCATATGTGCCAATGCTAATTTGCGACCACGTTGTGGGCGAAATTGCTTCAGGTTCGATTCTTGCTGCGATCATTCAGCGCACGGCGACAGGAAACGGTTCGACTATCGAAGTGCCGATGTTTGAAACCATGGCCGCATTCGTGCTGCAGGAGCATCTGGCTCAACAGAGCTTCGATCCTCCTGTCGGCCCGCCCGGGGATCTTCGCCTACTTAGCCCCCACAACAAGCCAGTCAAGACAGCTGATGGGTGGATCGCATTCACGGTCAACACCGACCAGCAGGTACGCTCATTCCTGAGAGTGGTTGGACGGGAAGAGTTAATTGGTGATCCTCGCTTCGCGACGGTTGCCGCACGTGCTGAAAACGTCAAAGAATGGTTCGAAGTGAGAGGCGCACCTCTAACACACAAAACGACAGCGGAATGGCTCGAAATTCTGCAAGGGGCCGATATTGCCGTTAAGCCGTGCCATACGCTCGACACATTGCAGCGCGATCCGCATTTGCAGGCCGTTGGCCTTCTTCAGTCCGATGACCATCCGACAGAAGGAAAGACCGTCGCGATCCGTTCGACCATCAGCTTTGACGATGCCTATCCTCCATTGCGCTCCTTTGCGCAGCCGCGAGGCTGGGACACATGCGCGGTTCTGGAGGAGATGGGATATTCGGCCGACCAGATCGCCGCACTGATCGAAGAAGGTACTGCTGTCCCCGCGTCTTCACGGGAATCGACCTTTCGGCGTAGGTGAGCGCGCAATCCATTTTGGCGGCCTCGCTACCGCCACCAAATCCGGGGCGGTTCACCCTAAAGACATTCAACGGACTGCCACGGAGAGATCTCGAACGTTTCAACGAGGAAGTCGACCAAACAGCGAACCTCCGCCTCGGCATCATCTATCGCAGCCAGAATGTCGCGCGCACGCTGATAGAAGAGGCGCCCCTCCTCCGTGAGCGACAGGCGCCGCGTCGTTCAATGCAGCAGGCGCACCCCAATAAGTTGCTCCAAAGCATCCACGTAACGCGAGACGGCGGTTTTGGAGATTCGGAGCGTCTCCGCAGCGGCAACGAAACTCCCTGCATCAACGACCGCTGTGAACGCGGTCATTTCTTGGCTCTTGTCCATTTAATGTCCCGTTTCTAGGGATTATGAATCCATCCAACCGGAGTTTATCTCGGTCTATCGTATTAATAGAATGGTCTCACTACCACCAACCAAGTCGGAGCGGAGTATGAAGATCACTGTTATCGGCACGGGCAACATGGGTTCGGCATTTGTGAAGCAGCTTTCCCAAGTTGGTCATGCAGTACGCGTCACCGGCCGTGATGTCGCCAAGGCACAAGCCATCGCCAAGCAATACCCTCGTGTCGAAGCCACAACGGCGGCACAGGCGGTAGGCGACAGTGAAATCGTGGTTCTCGCCACTGGCTACGGCGACGCAGTCGAAGCATTGCGCTCGGTCGGCAACCTTACGGGCAAGACAGTCATCGATATCACGAATCCCCTTACTGCCGACTATATGAGCCTGACCATTGGCCATGAGACCTCGGCTGCGGAAGAAATCGCGCGCGCTGTCCCGGGGGCCGAAGTCGTGAAGGCGTTCAACACCCTCTTCGCCCAAGTGCTCGCCGATGGCCCCGCGTTCGCAAACGGCCAGCGTGGCAGTGTGTTCTTTGCCGGCGACAGCTCGGATGCGAAGGCTCGCGTGAAATCGCTAATTGAAAGCCTAGGCTTCCAGCCGGTCGACGCCGGCGGTCTGAAGAACGCGCGTTACCTCGAGCCGCTGGCTGGCCTGAACATTTACTTCGGCTACGGCGCGGGAATGGGGACGTCCGTCGCACCCGCCTGGATCTCCAAATAAGCATACGCAGAGGCTCGCATTCATGGGTATTTTGCAACATGATGAGGCTTCGGGCCTCTCCTTCCACGTCGTCCCGGCGACCGGGCGTCCGCTCGGCCGTCTCTTTCTCCTACACGGAGTGGGCGGCAACGAAACGAACCTGATGCCACTTGCTGGCGATCTACCGAAGCAACTCGAACTCGTGTTCGTGCGCAGTCAATTCACGCTCGCGCCCGGACAGTACGCCTGGTTTCAGGTCCACTTCGGCGCCACCGGACCGGTCATCAATGCGGATCAGGCAAATGACAGTCGGAAGCGTCTGCGCCAGCTCGTGCAGTCTTTACGCAAGGAGGACGGCGACGCGCCCGTGCCCGCGCTTATGGCTGGCTTCAGCCAAGGCGGCATCCTAAGCGCCAGCGTGGCTCTGTCGGCGCCTGAAGACGTTGCGCGCTTTGCGATTCTGAGCGGCCGCATTCTGCCTGAACTTGAGCCGCATCTCGCATCACGAGAGGCGCTCAAGCAAGCCGCGGGTTTCATCGCACACGGGGAGTATGACGACAAGCTGCGCGTGGCGTTCGCAAGTCATGCTGACGAGTGGCTAACAGAACTCGGCGTGCCACATGAAACGCACATCTATCCCATTAACCACACACTAAGTGCCGACGTTGTACGGGATTTTTCAAGCTGGATCAGCCGGCAAATCGAGAGTTAGCAACAGCAATTAGACTGATATGAATGACCTGTAATGCCTGACCTCCTCCTGAAAAACCGTAGCATCCAAAACTGGAGATTTCTGGCAAATTTGAAGCCCTGACGGGCAGGAGATTTGTATGAAGAAATCGAAGTTCACCGATGAGCAGATCACTTTCGCGCTGAAGCAAGCCGAGGTGGGTACCGGTCGATAACGGAAGCGAATTCATTTCGCATGCGCTAGATCACTGGGCGTATGAAAATGGCGTAACCTTGGATTTCTCTCGGCCAGGCAAACCCACGGACAATCCGTTCATCGAGTCGTTCAATGGCAGTTTCCGGGATGAATGCCTGAACGTGCATTGGTTCCTGTCATTGGACGACGCTCGTGAAAAGATCGAGGACTGGCGACGGGACTACAACGACTTCAGACCGCATAGCTCGCTAGGCGATTTGACTCCGGGCGAGTTCCGACTCGCACACCTTGACGCCGGAAATCTCTAGGTCAAGGTGCTCGGTTAAGCGGGGGGAGGTCACCTTGACGCCGGAAATCTCTAGGTCAAGGTGCTCGGTTAAGCGGGGGGAGGTCAGCGTGGTGAATTCCTTCAACCGAGCGCATTAGCTCTACAGAGAAATATCATGAAGATTTTTCTTACCGGTGCAACCGGATACATCGGCGGCACCCTCGCAAAGTATCTGCTCAGGAGCGGGCACTCGGTTCGCGGGCTCGTGCGAAATACCGAAAAGGCCCAGACGCTTAACAGGCTCGGCATAACGCCCGTACTGGGATCCTTGGAAGATACTGCGCTGCTGAGCCGAGAGGCAGCGGCGGCGGACGCCGTTATCAACACTGCAAACGCAGACGACGAGAAGCCTGTCAAAGCTTTCATCGAGGCGCTCCGCGACTCCGGCAAGGCATTTATACATACAAGCGGGTCGAGCGTCATTGCTGACAACGCGCGCGGCGCATCCGCTAGCGAGCGCGTTTTCGACGAAAATTCACCGTTCGTAGTAAATCCCTTCAAGCAGGCCCGATTTGATCTTGATCAATCGATTATCCAGTCCGCCAGTCTAGGCATTAGGTCGATCGTCATTTGTCCTAGCCTGATCTACGGTGTCGGATCGTCGTTGAATCCACGAAGCTTGCAAATTCCGACCCTTGTGGACAATGCCGTAAAAGAAGGGCGCGTCGAAATTGTCGGGGCGGGCGCAAATCGTTGGTCCAACGTACATATACAGGATTTGATCCAACTGTATCGTTTAGCACTTGAAGAATCGCCCGCTGGCGCCTTCTACTTTGCCGAGAACGGTGACGCATCCTTCATCGAACTAGGAAACGCGATTTCCAAGCGACTTGACCTCGATGCCGTTCACTCCTTGTCACCCGAAGCGGCAAAACAAAAGTGGGGAGAGAGAACTGCATTTTTCTCTCTCGGCAGCAACAGCCGAGTTCGTGCGAATCGAGCTAGGGTTTTGGGTTGGCGGCCGCTCCACAACTCAGCTGTCGAGTGGATTCTGAACGACATGCCCATGCCAAATTAAGTCGACGCTTTCATTAGAGGGCGGTCTTAAGAGTCAATTGAATCGCCCCGGCTTTCGAGGAGGCCGGTTGGTTTAAGTTAATGCAGGCGCTTCAGCAGTATTTCTGAGTTGCCCGTAGTAGTCTGCCTCAGCCTCGGCTGGCGGGATATAGCCCAGCGGTTCCATCAGCCGATGATGGTTGTACCAAGCGACCCATTCCAGAGTTGCAAGCTCGACGGATTCCCTTGTTTTCCAAGGCGCGCGCCGGTGAATCAGTTCCGTTTTGTACAGGCCGTTGATCGTTTCCGCCAGGGCGTTGTCATAACTGTCGCCGCGGCTGCCTACCGATGGCTCAATGCCCGCTTCGGCAAGTCGCTCGGTGTACCGAATGGAAACATATTGCGATCCCCTGTCGGAGTGATGGATCAGCGTCCCGTCGCCGCCCGGTTGGCGGGCGTACAGCGCCTGTTCAGGCGCATCAAGTACGAAGTCGGTGCGCATGGTACGACTCACTCGCCAGCCAACGATGCGCCGCGCAAACACGTCGATGACGAACGCCACGTACAGCCAGCCCTGCCATGTTGAAACGTAGGTGAAATCGGAAACCCAGAGCTGATTCGGCCGGTCGGCCTTGAATTGGCGATTGACCCGGTCCAGCGGGCGAGGGGCCGAGACATCGGGAATCGTCGTGCGAACCCGTTTGCCGCGAACCGCGCCGTGCAATCCCAGCCGCTGCATCAATCTCTCGACCGTGCAGCGGGCCACCCTAATTTGCTCCCGATTCATCTGCTTCCAGACCTTGTCTGCGCCGTAGACCCGCATGTTGGCGTGCCAGACACGCTGGATTTCCGGGCACAGCACGTCATCACGCTTTGCTCGGGCGCAGCGCTTCGATGGATCGCGAAGCTGGGCAGCATGGCGCCAGTAACCCGACGGGGCAATCCGCAAGACCTTGCAGATCGGCTCGACCCCGAAGGTGTCGCGATGCTGATCGATGAAGGCCTTCAGGACTTGAAACGGCGGTCGAGCTCCGCCTGGGCGAAAAACGCGCTGGCCAGTTTGAGAATCTCGTTCGTCTTGCGCAATTCCTTGTTCTCGCGCTCCAGCGCCTTCAGGCGCTCACGCTCGCTCGTGGTCAGGCCGGCACGTTCGCCATTATCGATCTCGCCGCGCTTGACCCAATCATTCAGTGTTTGCGGCGTGCAGCCGATCATCGGCGCAATCGACTCGATCGCCGCCCACAGCGAAGGATGCTCGCTACGCTGCTCGCGCACCAGGCGCACTGCGCGCTCCCGGACTTCCGGGGAAAACTTGCTCGATTTCTTGTTCATGGCTCCATTTTCTCAAGAGTTGGAGCCTCCTCCAAATCCGGGGCGGTTCATTCTTCCCGGCCTAGATGCTGCTCGGCTTCCCTCGTCACTGCAACGTTAATGTGGCATCCGCCCGATAACGTACTGCCGCACTGTCATTCTGAGAATGACGGGGCCAGACGCCAAAAAATCCGGACTTAACGTACTGCCGAGAAAGCAAAAACGACAAAGCCCCACCAGTGGCGGGGCTTTGCTCGAACTGGGCACTGTTTCATCAGTGTCCCAAAAGTACTGGCGGAGAGGGTGGGATTCGAACCCACGGTACGGTATAACCGTACACCGGATTTCGAGTCCGGCGCATTCGACCACTCTGCCACCTCTCCAAGCGTTCTTTCTGCTTTGGTTCGCTGCCTAAGTGGCCTCAAGCAGCGAGAAAGAGATTATAGCCGAATTTCTTCAGCCGCCAACCCCCTTTCCAAATTTTTTTACGCAGCCGGCGCAAGACGCTCGATGCCGCCCATGTACGGACGCAGCACATCGGGCACGGTCACCGAACCGTCGGCGTTCTGGTAATTCTCCAGCACCGCGACCAGCGCGCGTCCCACGGCCAACCCCGAACCGTTGAGCGTATGCACCAACTCCGGCTTGCCCTGCGCATTGCGAAAACGTGCCTGCATCCGCCGTGCCTGGAAGCTCTCCATGTTCGAACACGACGAAATCTCGCGGTATGTGTTCTGCGCCGGAATCCAGACTTCCATGTCGTACGTCTTTGCGCTGCCGAAGCCCATGTCGCCCGTACACAGCACAATCGTGCGGAACGGCAGTTCGAGCTTCTTCAGAATCGCTTCCGCATGCCCCACCAGGCTCTCCAGCGCGTCATACGACTCCTCCGGACGCACCACATGCACCAACTCGACCTTGTCGAACTGGTGCTGACGAATCATGCCGCGCGTGTCCTTGCCATAGCTGCCCGCTTCCGAGCGGAAACACGGCGTATGCGCCACCATGCGCAGCGGCAACGCATCGCCCGCCAGCAATTCGTCGCGCACAAGGTTCGTCAGCGACACTTCCGCCGTCGGAATCAAATAGAAGTTCTCGATCCGCTCGCCATCCTCACCGCCCACCTTGCGCGGCACCTTGAACAGGTCGTCCTCGAACTTCGGAAGCTGCCCCGTGCCACGCATCGACGCCGCATTCACGATGTACGGCACATACGTTTCCGTATAGCCATGCTCGCTCGTGTGCGTGTCGAGCATGAACTGCGCCAACGCACGATGCAGACGGGCAATGCCGCCCTTCATCACCGAAAAGCGCGCACCGGCGAGTTTCGCCGCCGCGTCGAAGTCCAGACCCAGCGCAGCGCCCAGATCGACGTGGTCGCGCGGCGTGAAGTCGAACGCGCGCGGCGTGCCCCAACGGCGCACTTCCACGTTCTGCGTCTCGTCGGAGCCCAGCGGCACGCTCTCGTGCGGCAAGTTCGGCACCCCCAGCAACACGTCCGACAGACGCGTCTGAATCTCCTCCAGACGCACCGACGACGCCTTGAGCGTGTCCGCAATGCCGCCGACTTCCGCGATTTCGGCCGAGGCGTCCTCGCCCTTGCCCTTCTTCATGCCGACCTGCTTCGAGAGCGCATTGCGGCGGGCCTGCAGCTCTTCGGTCTGCGTCTGAATCTGCTTGCGCTCCGCCTCGAGCGCAGCAAACGTCGCCACGTCCAGCGTATAGCCGCGCGCCTTGAGTCGCGCCGCAACGCCGTCGAGATCCTTGCGAAGTAGTTGAATGTCGAGCATGGTGGGGTGTCTGTCGTTAGCGGCCCATCGTCGTGGGCCAAAAAATTCGTTCTGGCTGCCCGCTTGCCCATCAAGGCACCGGAGGCAGCATCAAGCCAGGGATTTTACCAAACGCTCACGGCGATTTCGCCATTTGGCGCGTTTGCGACGGCAACTGCAGCCGCGTCAGGCTGATTCATCGTCGGAAGGCTCGACCGGCGCAGGCTTGCCGGAAGACGTCGCCCCCGCGCCCGATGGCTTGGCCGCGGCGTCGGCTTGACGCCCCTTGGTGTTCGCGCGCCGCCACTCGGCATCGAGCGACTTCAGCCAGTTAAGCTTCTCCCCAATCTTGCCCTCCAATCCCCGCGGCACCGGACGGTACCAATGTTGGGCGCGCAAATCGTCAGGGAAATACGTCTCGCCCGCCGCGTAGGCATCGGGCTCGTCATGCGCATAGCGGTACTCGTGGCCGTAGCCGAGTTCCTTCATCAGTTTTGTCGGCGCATTGCGCAGATGGATCGGCACCGCCCGCGACTTGTCCTTGCCGACGAATGCCCGCGCCTGGTTGTATGCGTTATAGCCCGCGTTCGACTTCGGCGCCGCCGCAAGATACAAGATGGCCTGCGCGAGGGCGAGTTCGCCTTCGGGCGTGCCGAGGCGCTCGTAAGTCTCCGCCGCATCGAGCGCGATGCGCGCCGCGCGCGGATCGGCCAGACCGATGTCCTCCCACGCCATGCGCACAATCCGGCGCGCGAGATAGCGCGGATCGGCGCCGCCATCGAGCATGCGGCAAAACCAGTAAAGCGCACCGTCCGGCGAGCTGCCTCGCACCGACTTGTGCAACGCGCTGATCTGGTCGTAGAACGCATCGCCGCCCTTGTCGAAGCGCCGCAGATTCTCGGCGAGCACGCTGGCGAGCAACGCTTCGTCAATCGTCGTGAGGTCCTGCATCGCCGCCGCCTGCGCGACGATCTCAACGTTGTTGAGCAGCTTGCGCCCGTCGCCGTCCGCCGAATCGATCAGGCCCTGGCGCGCTTCGTCGGTGAACCCGATGTCGCCCAGTTCATGCGCCGCGCGCACGATCATCTCGCCGAGTTCGTCGTCATTCAGGCTCTTGAGCACGTACACCGCCGCGCGCGAGAGCAACGCGCCATTCACCTCGAATGACGGATTCTCTGTCGTCGCCCCCACGAAAATGAAGAGCCCCGATTCGACGTGCGGCAGGAACGCGTCCTGCTGCGCCTTGTTGAAGCGATGCACCTCGTCGACGAACACGACGGTTTGCTTGCCCTGCCCGCGCTGGATCTGCGCGGCCTCGACGGCGTCGCGAATATCCTTGACGCCCGAGAGCACCGCTGACAGCGCGATGAAGTACGCCTTGAACGCATCCGCCATCAGGCGCGCCAGCGTGGTCTTGCCCACGCCCGGCGGCCCCCACAGAATCATCGAGTGCGGACGCCCCGCTTCGAACGCCACGCGCAATGGCTTCCCCTTGCCCAGCAAATGGCGCTGGCCAATCACGTCGTCGATGGTACGGGGGCGCAGGCGCTCGGCCAAAGGCACCGAAGCCGACAGAGGGGCGTCGTTGGACATGTTCTCAAGCAGCGCGGCCGGGGAGTCCCCGGCCGCTTTCGGATCGTCAGATGTCCCCATTATGCCAGCCCGGACACCGCCCCGCCGGCAAGTCACGCCACCGAGGACAGGCACAACATGGACTGATGCGGACGAAGCGCGTTCAACCCTTGATCAGATCGGCCCCCTTGGGCATCGTGAACTTGAAGTTGTCCGCCGACATCGGCGGATTCTTCTGGATCTTGTCGAACGTCAACAACGTGACGTTGCCGAAGGCGTCATAGAGCTCCATTGCCGCCAGGTTGCCGTCGCGAAACCCGATACCCACGCGCTGGAACTGCGTGTCTTTCGCCTTCGGTTTCAGTTCCACCCAGTCGATGCCGTTCTTCACGCCGGCGTCCTTGAGGGTGAAATTCTTCTCGATGTCGTTGCTGCCGAACAGGATCGCCGCCGGGCTCGCGCCCAACGAAGCGCCAAGCTTGCGCTCGGTCACCTGGTTCAGATCCTTGTCATAGATGTAGAGCGTCTCGCCGTCGGCCTGCAGCAGTTGGTCGTAAGGCTTGACGTAGCGCCAGATGAAGCGGCCCGGGCGCGCAAACTCGAAGGTTCCCGAGGCTGCGTTCGACACCTTCAAGGCTCCGTCCTGCTGGCCCTTGACCTGCTTCTGCTCAAACTCGCCACGCGCCGACTTCACTTGCGCGACAAACGCCTTGAGCTGCGCCGTGCCGCTGGCATAGGCGGGGGCGACCAGCGCCGCCAGCGTCACACCCACAGCACCCGCGATAAGCGGCAAGCCGCGCTTGAATCCCAACATATTCCTTACTCTCCTTCGCGATTCGGCACCAGAATATCCCGGTTGCCGTTGCTCGCCATCGCCGACACAACGCCGGACTGTTCCATCTGTTCAAGCAGTCGCGCCGCCCGGTTGTAGCCGATGCGCAGATGCCGCTGTACCAACGAAATCGACGCACGGCGCTGCTTGAGCACCACGGCCACGGCCTGATCGTACAGCGGGTCGGACTCGCCGCCGCCCTCGCCGGTTCCGCCGCCCGCGCCACCGGCACCGTCGATGCCGCCGTCTTCACCGTCGACAACGCCGTCCAGAATGCCCTCAACGTAATTCGCCTCACCCTGCTCCCGCAGGCGCTCGACCACGCGATGCACTTCGTCATCGGCCACGAACGCCCCGTGCACCCGCAATGGCAATCCCGTGCCCGGCGGCATGTAAAGCATGTCGCCCATCCCCAGCAACGTTTCGGCCCCTTGCTGGTCGAGAATGGTGCGCGAATCGATCTTCGACGACACCTGGAACGCCACGCGCGTCGGCACGTTCGCCTTGATCAACCCGGTAATGACATCGACCGACGGACGCTGCGTTGCCAGAATCAGGTGGATACCCGCCGCACGCGCCTTCTGCGCGATGCGCGCGATCAACTCTTCGACCTTCTTGCCGACGACCATCATCAGGTCGGCCAACTCGTCGATCACCACGACGATATACGGCAGGCGCTGCAGCGGCTCCGGCGCGTCGGGCGTAAGCGAGAACGGATTCGGGATGTGCTCTTCGCGCTTGGCGGCGTCGTCGATCTTGTTGTTGTAACCGGCGAGGTTGCGCACCCCGAGCTTGCTCATGAGCTTGTAGCGACGCTCCATCTCGGCCACGACCCAATTCAGCGCATGGCCCGCCTGACGCATGTCCGTGACCACCGGGCACAGCAGATGCTGGATGCCTTCGTACATGCTCATTTCGAGCATCTTCGGATCGATCAGGATCAGCCGCACCTGCTCGGCGGTCGCCTTGTAGAGCAGCGACAGGATCATCGCGTTGATCCCCACCGACTTGCCCGAGCCCGTAGTACCGGCCACCAGCAAGTGAGGCATCTTCGCCAGATCGGCCACCACCGGCTTGCCGCTGATGTCCTTGCCCAATGCGAGCGTGAGCAGCGATGCCGAGTCGTTGTAGATCTCGGAGCCGAGAATCTCCGTCAACCGCACCGTCTGACGACGCGGATTCGGCAGTTCCAGCCCCATGAAGTTCTTGCCGGGAATCGTTTCGACCACGCGGATCGACACGAGCGACAGCGAACGCGCCAGATCCTTTGCCAGGTTGACGATCTGGCTGCCCTTCACGCCCGTGGCCGGTTCGATTTCGTAGCGTGTGATGACCGGCCCCGGATACGCGGCCACAACGCTCACATCGACACCGAAATCCTTGAGCTTCTTTTCGATGAGGCGCGACGTGAATTCCAGCGTCTCCGCGGAGACGGTCTCCTGCGCGGCCGGGGCCGCATCGAGCAA
This sequence comes from Pandoraea sp. XJJ-1, assembly GCF_026802345.1. Taxonomy (NCBI): domain Bacteria; kingdom Pseudomonadati; phylum Pseudomonadota; class Betaproteobacteria; order Burkholderiales; family Burkholderiaceae; genus Pandoraea; species Pandoraea sp. XJJ-1. The sequence goes on along the minus strand of NZ_CP113827.1, from coordinate 1,308,698 downwards.
CGCCAGCGGCGGCAGGATGGAGTCGGGCAGATCGGCAAAGAGCGGCGCCTGCTTTTCCTTCTCGACACGCTCGCTCTTCGCGACGACCTTGACCGGCGGCACGATCTGCACCGGCTCATGCACTTCGGCGCGCACGCGGTTCTGCACGATGGCGCCTTCGCGTGCGATCGCGGCCTCCTCGCCCAGCCGACGGTCCTGACGCGCCTCGCGGCGCCGGCGGATCACGGTGCCGGTGTCGAGAATCAATGCGCCGAACTGCTCGGCAACGCTCAGCCACGAGAAATGGAACAGCAGCGACAGGCCGAAAACGAAGATGAGCAGCAATGCCAGCGTGCCGCCGGTAAAGCCGAGCGCGTGCTGGAAGAAGCCGCCTACGGTCTCGCCGATCACGCCCCCGGAGGCGCGCGGCAATTGGGCTTTGAGGCGATATAGGCGCAGCGATTCGATGCCGGCACTGGAGAGCAACAGCATCAGGGACGAAACGATCTCGACCCATCCGCCACTGGCCAGCCGTTCGCGCAGCGGGGGCGCTTCGCGCTTGGCCGAGATCCGGCGATAGCCGGAAATCACGCGCCGGGCGATGAAGACCACCAGCCAATACGCGGAAAGGCCCAGCATGAGCAGCAGCATGTCGGCCACCCAGGCACCCACGCGCCCCGCCCAATTGGCGATGCGCTCCACGTGCGCCGCATGCGTCCAGCTGGGGTCCAGACGGCTGTAGGACAGCAACGCCATCAACAGGAACACCATCAGCGCGACCTGCGCCATCCAGCGAATTTCATGGAAGAGGTGCGTCACCCGGTTGGGTAACGACGATCCGGCACCAGCAGAGTAGGAAGATTTCGTCGTCATCAAGCCATGCGGTTGGGCGGGCAGACGGGCGGCCTGCCGCGCGGCAAGGCTCCATTGTAAACAACTATTCCCCCACTTAATGCACGAATACGTGACAAGCCGTAACGCCGGGCCTCACCGCGGCCTTCGGCAGACGGCCGCGACCGGGCGCTCGCCCGCCCTGGTGGCGCGCGGGCTATCGCGTCGATTGCAAGAGTCGATCAACGAAACGACGTCGGCCCCTTATAATGGCGGTTTGCGCCAATCCCCGCGCCGCGCCATCGCGGTGCAGGATCGGATCGGGCGCCAGCCCCCATCCCTTTCCGGTGAGTTCTCGTTCATGTCCGTTGCCAAGCACGCCAAAGTCCTGATTCTCGGTTCCGGCCCCGCCGGTTACAGCGCCGCCGTCTATGCCGCGCGCGCCAACCTCAAGCCCGTGCTGATCACAGGCATCGCCCAGGGCGGCCAGTTGATGACCACGACGGACGTCGAGAACTGGCCCGGCGACCCGACCGGCGTGCAAGGCCCCGAGCTCATGGCCCGCATGCAGGCCCACGCCGAGCACTTCAATACCGAGATGATCTTCGATCACATTCACACGGTGCATCTGAATGAGCGTCCGCTGCGGCTGATCGGCGATTCCGGCGAATACACCGCCGATGCCCTGATCATCGCCACGGGTGCCTCGGCACAATATCTCGGCCTGCCGTCGGAAGACGCCTTCTCGGGCCGCGGCGTGTCCGCCTGCGCCACGTGCGACGGCTTCTTCTACAAGGGCAAGGAAGTCTGCGTGGTCGGCGGAGGCAACACGGCCGTCGAAGAAGCGCTGTACCTGTCCAACATCGCCAGCAAGGTCACCGTGATCCATCGTCGCGACAAGTTCCGCGCCGAGCCGATCCTGATCGACCGTCTGCTGGAAAAGGCCAAGCAAGGCGCAGTCGAACTCAAGTACGACACTGTGCTCGATGAAGTCACCGGCGACGACTCGGGCGTGACCGGCATCCGCATCAAGAACGTGAAGACCGGCGCCAGCGAAGCCATCGCGCTGCATGGCGTGTTCATCGCCATCGGCCACAAGCCGAACACCGACATCTTTGAAGGGCAGCTCGAGATGAAGAACGGCTACATCGTCACGCACAGCGGCCTGAACGGCAACGCCACGGCCACCAGCGTGCCGGGCGTGTTCGCGGCAGGCGACGTGCAGGATCACGTCTACCGTCAAGCCATTACCAGCGCCGGCACGGGCTGCATGGCCGCGCTCGACGCCCAGCGTTACCTCGAAAACCTCGACCAGTGACCGCTGAATGACCTGCGACGGCGCCCTCGCCACGTGAAATTTCATACGCTGGGGGCGCCGTTGTCGTTTGATCTCCCACCGACCTTGTTCGCACGACCATGAGCAAGAAGCCTCCCAGACTCGGCCTCGGCGATCTCGCCGGCCTGCGCGACGCGATCGCCAAGGATTCGGCCGCGCGCGAAGCTGAACGCCTGGCCGCAGCCAAACGCGCTGCGCAAGCCAAGCGCGACGCCAACGTGTTCCGCGACAGCGTGGGCGACATCGCCCCGATCGCTCGCAAGGGCGCGACCGATCGCGTGGAGCATCCGCGCCAGCCGCCCGAGCCGGTGGCCCGTCAGACGCAGGAAGACGAAGCGGCCGTTCTGCACGAATCGCTGTCGGACGAGTTCGACCCCGAAGCCCTGCTCGACACCGACGATCGCCTGTCCTATCGCCGCCCCGGCATCAGTCACGACGCCCTGCTCAAGCTGCAGCGCGGCGAATGGGTGGTGCAGGCGCAGATCGACCTGCATGGCATGCGTCGCGACGAAGCCCGCGAGGCGCTGTCCGCCTTCCTGAACGACGCCGTGAAGCGCGGCCTGCGCTGCGTGCGCGTAATCCACGGCAAGGGACTCGGCTCCGTGAACCGCGAACCCGTGCTCAAGGACAAGGTGCGAGGCTGGCTGGCGCAAAAGGACCAAGTGCTGGCCTGGGCGCAAGCCCAAGGACGCGACGGCGGCAGTGGCGCGTTGGTCGTTCTGCTCCAGGGCGCGCAGACGCGAGCACCGCGCGGCTAGTCCACGCGCCCCGGCGCGCGCCGAACACACCACGTCGCACGCCGCCGCACACGCCTCCGCCGTCGCAGGCGTGGCAAATGTCGCAAAGGTCATCGCCGCAACTTACGCGCCATCAACGCCAAAGGGCGACGCCGCCTGCGCAGTCGTCGCCCTCCTCCGTCCAGCCCTTTGCGTCTCGCCCCGCTCGCCGCCGCAACCTCGCGACGACGCCCGAGCCGGCGTCAGACCGCTTGCTCGCCCTCTTCTCCCGTACGAATGCGGATCACGCGCTCGACATCGGTCACAAAGATCTTGCCGTCACCGATCTTGCCGGTGCGCGCCGCGCTCAATACCGCGTCGATGACCTGATCGGCCTGTGCCGAGCCGACCACCACTTCGATCTTGATCTTCGGCAGGAAGTCGACCACGTACTCGGCGCCGCGATACAGTTCCGTGTGACCCTTTTGACGGCCGAAGCCCTTCACTTCCGTGACGGTCAGGCCGGTCACGCCGACTTCGGCCAGCGCTTCGCGGACTTCGTCGAGCTTGAAGGGTTTGATGATGGCAGTTACGCGTTTCATTGTCGCCTCGATATCTTGGTTGGATTGTTCTGAGAATTCGCCGGGCTATTGTACCGGTCCGCGCAAGGCGCGCCGATCACAGTATGCTCAGGCATGCGGGTCGTCGGGCACGGTGTCCAGGTCGGCGAGCCACACCACCGACTCCGAATCGCTCGGTGCCCGCCAGTCGCCGCGCGGTGAGAGCGACCCGCCCGTGCCGACCTTTGGCGCGTTCGGAATGCACGACCGCTTGAACTGACTGGTGCGGAAGAACCTGTCCAGAAAAATGCGCAGGTTTCGCTTGATCGCCACCAGATCGTACGCGTGATGCGCAACGTGTCCTTCGTCCGGCCAGCGTCCCGTCGACGCGTCGTGCCACGCGCTCCACGAGAGAAACGCCACCTTGCGCGGTGCGTAGCCGAAACGCAGCGTGTAGTAGAGGTTGAAGTCCTGCAACGCGTAAGGCCCGATGAAATGCTCGGTGCGCTGTTCCGGCGCGCCGTTGGCCTTGCCCGGTACGAGTTCCGGGCTGATTTCCGTCTCCAGGATATCGATGAGCACGTTGCGACGCGATTCGGCGTCCTTGCCTGCCTTGCTCGCGGGCTTGGCCGACGCCGCGCCGCCCAACTGCCCGGTTTCCGCCACCCATCGCACGAGGTGCATGATGAGCGTCTTGGGCACGCTGGCGTTCACGTTGTAGTGCGACATATGGTCGCCGACGCCGTACGTGCACCACCCCAGTGCCAGTTCGCTCAGATCGCCGGTGCCGATCACGATCGCACCCAGGTGATTCGCGAGCCGGAACAGATGATTGGTACGTTCACCGGCCTGCACGTTCTCGAACGTGATGTCGTAGACTTCATCCCCCCGCGAAAACGGATGGTCGAGGTCTGCCAGCATCTGCATGCAACTCGGGCGGATGTCGATCTCACGCGCCGTGCAGCCTACCGCCGCCATCAGCTCGCGCGCCTGTCGCAGCGTTCGCTCGCTCGTGGCGAAACCGGGCATGGTGTAGGCAAGGATGTTCGTGCGTGGCAGCCCGAGCCGATCCATGACCTTCGCGCACACGAGCAGCGCATGCGTCGAATCCAGGCCACCGGACACCCCGATCACGACCTTCTGAATCTTCGACGAGGCCAGACGCTGCATCAGCGCCTGCACCTGGATGTTGTAGACCTCGTGGCAGCGCTCGTCGCGACGACGCGGGTCGGACGGCACGTACGGGAAGCGTTCGATGGCGCGCGCGAGCGGCAGCTCGGCGTTGCGCGGCATCGCGACATCGACCTTGATGGTGCGAAAGCGCGCCACCTCGTCGGCATGGCGCCGCACCGACACGCCGAACGTCGTCTGATGCATGCGCTCGCGCGCGAGCCGCTCCAGATCGACGTCCGCATAAATCAGATGCGAGTCGCTGGCGAAGCGCGCCGACTCGGCCAGCAGGTCGCCGTTCTCGTAGATGAGCGCCTGGCCATCCCACGCGAGATCAGTCGTCGATTCGCCCTGCCCGGCCGACGTATACAGATAAGCGGCGAGGCATCGCGCCGACTGTTGCCCGACCAGTTGGTGGCGATAGGCCGACTTGCCGACGACCACGTTAGATGCCGACAGGTTCACGAGTACCGTCGCGCCCGCCAGCGCCGCGAACGACGACGGCGGCACGGGCACCCAGACGTCCTCGCAAATCTCGCAGTGAAAGCGCAGCAACGGCTGGTCGGCCGCCTCGAAGACGAGCGCACCGAACGGCACCTCGTCGCCAAGCAGTGTCACCGTGTCGACGCCCGCGTCATCGGCCGCGTTGAACTGACGCGCTTCGTAGAACTCGCTGTAGTTCGGCAGGTAGGTCTTGGGAACCACGCCATGCACGCGTCCGCGCGCGACGACCACTGCGCAGTTGAACAGGCGTTGCTGCACGCGCACCGGCATGCCCACGATCAGCGCGGCACCCAGTTCGCGGCTCGCCGCCACGATGTCGGCCAGCGCCACGTTGCAGGCGTCGAGCAATGCACGTTGCTGGAACAGGTCTTCGCAGCTATAGGCGGGAATGCCGAGTTCAGGGAAGGCGACGAGCACGGCGCCCGCGGCATCGGCCTGCTTCGCGAGCGCAATGGTCTGCGCGGCGTTGTAGGCAGGATCGGCGACACGGCATTGCGGCACTCCGACGGCCACACGCGCGAAATCGTGATTGTAGAGATTGAGAAATCGGTTGGTCATGTCGGCGGCTACGAGGCATCGTCCCTGTGCCGATACGATGGCAGACGAAGGCACCATGGGCCGTCGCCCGCCCGGCGCGAGCGGCGGACGTGAGGATCACCAGTATATTACGCGCGACGCCACCATGCCGGGCGACGGCGCCGGGTGCTACGGCGTCAGGATGCCGGGCGTTTGAACGGCGTGTGGGCCTCCAGCTCGCCGATATGCTCGTCCATCGCCGAGGTCTCCGCATCGAGAAACTCGGCAATGGCGTCGGCGAAGCGCGCATCTGCAATCCAGTGGGCCGACCAGGTAGGCGTGGGCAGGAGACCGCGCGACATCTTGTGCACCCCCTGCGCGCCGCCCTCGAAGCTGCGCAGCCCATGCGCGATGCAATATTCGATGCCCTGCGCGTAGCACGTCTCGAAGTGCATGCCGGACACGAATTCGGTCGTGCCCCAGTACCGTCCATACATCGTGTCGCCACTCACTACATTGAGCGCGCATGCCAACGGCTCGCCGTCGCGCTCCGCCATGACGAGCAACAGCGTGTCGGGCATCGCCGAATGCCACTGATCAAAAAAGGCGCGGGTCAGATACGGCGCATTCCAGTGTTCGCGATACGTGTTGTCGTAGCACTGATAAAAGAAATCGAGCGCGGCTTCGTCGATGTCGGCACCGCGCAGCCACCGGTACGTTACCCCGGCATCGCGCACGCGCCGGCGATCCTGTTTGAGCTTCTTGCGCTTTTCCTGATTCATCTGCGCGAGAAACTCGTCGAACGAGGCGACGCCCGGGTTCTCCCAATGAAACTGCACGCCTTCGCGCAGCGCATAGCCCGCCTCGGTGAGTGCCGCCAGATCGTCGTCATGCGCGAACAGCACATGAATCGACGACAACTCGAGCTGCTTCGCGAACGCGATCGCGCCGCGTGCGAGTGCGACCCGGTCGGCGTGGGTGCGCGCCAACAGACGCGGCCCCGTCACGGGCGAGAACGGCACCGCGCACAGTAGTTTCGGGTAGTAGTTCAGGCCATGACGCGCAAATGCCTCGGCCCATGCGTGATCGAACACGTACTCGCCGCGCGAATGCGATTTGACGTAGAGCGGCATGGCCCCCACGAGGCTATCGCCGGCCTGCATGAGCAGATAAGCCGGCTGCCAGCCGGTGCGTTTCGACGCGCATCCGCTCGTATGCATCGCATGCAGGAACGCGTGCTGCACGAACGGGTTGCCGCGCGCGAGCGCGTTCCACGCGTCGGGCGGCACGTCTTCAATCGATTGCACTACACGGATGACTACGTCGCTGCTCACCGCTCACCTCGTCTGCAAACCCGTGGGCCGACGTTGCGGCCGCCGGCATTGATCCATCGAACTGGCAGCCATTGTCGCCGAACTTGGTGCAGCTTTCAGCGGGCAACAAAAAAACCCGGCACACGGCCGGGCTTCTATAGCGTTGACGAGCGACGCCGCAGGCGAAAATCGCTTACTTCTTGGCGTTGGCCACGCCATCGACGATTTCCTTGTGGGCAGCTTCAACGCCTTCCCATCCCTCGATCTTGACCCACTTGCCCTTCTCGAGCGCCTTGTAGTTCTCGAAGAAGTGCTTGATCTGATCCTTCAGGTAACCCGGCACGTCGTCGATCGACTTCATGTGCGCCGTCATCGGGCAGATCTTGTCGACCGGCACGACCACCAGCTTGGCATCCACGCCCGACTCATCGGTCATGTTGAGCAGGCCCAGCGCGCGGCAGCGCACGATCGAGCCAGCCAGCAGCGGGAACGGCGTGACGACCAGCGCGTCGACGGGGTCACCGTCACCGGACAGCGTTTGCGGAATGAAACCGTAGTTGGCCGGGTAACGCATGCCCGTACCGATGAAGCGGTCGACGACCAGCAAGCCCAGTTCCTTGTCCGCCTCGTACTTCACCGGGTCGCTTTGCGCCGGGATCTCGATGATGACGTTGAAATCGTTGGGGATGTCCTTGCCGGCAGGCACGTGGTTGAAGCTCATGATGGCATTCCTGTGTATGAAAAAGGGCACGCCGCCGCACGGCGTTCGCGCCCGCCAGCCTGCCGGATGCCACGCCGCCCGACGGCAATCGGGCGCGGAACATTATAGCGGGTTTGCCTGATTCGCCTGTATTGACGGCAGCCGGACCAGCCGCTGCGACGTGAGGTCGCGCACGCTTGCACAGCCCAGCAGTTGCATCGTCGTGTGCAACTCGCCCAGCAACAGCGCGAGCACCCCGGCCACGCCCTTGCCGCCACAGGCCGCCACGCCATACAACGGCGCACGGCCAAGCAACACCCCCTTGGCCCCCAGCGCAACGGCCTTGGCCACGTCGGCGCCACGCCGCACGCCGCCATCGACAAACACCGCCATCGCGGACCCGCGAGCGCTCACCGCATCGACGATCGGCGGCAGCGCCTCGAGCGGCGCGAGCGTGCTGCCCAGTTGCCGCCCGCCGTGATTGGACACGACGATGCCATCCGCGCCGTGCGCCTGCGCCAGTCGGGCGTCCTCCACGGTCTGGATGCCCTTGACGAGCACTTCACCGGGCCAGTGACGGCGCACCCAGGCCAGATCGTCCCAGCCGAGCGACAGATCCATCTGACGGCTCAGCACCGCCGCATGTCGCGCCAGATCCGCACGCTCGCCCACACTCCTGGCGACGTTGCACAGTTGCGGCGCGCCATGGGCCAGCATCTGCCAGCTCCAGTGCGGATGCCGCATGCAGTCGGCAATGAGCCGCGGCGTCATGCGCAACGGCAGTTTGAAGCCGTTGCGCGTGTCGTGATCGCGCTTGCCATGCACCGGCGTGTCGACCGTCAACAGCAGCGTGCGGAAACCCGACTCACGCGCGCGGCCCATCATGCTTTCGGCAATGCGACGGTCCTGCTGCACATAGAGCTGGAGCCACATCTCGCCGTCGGGCACCGCCGCGCGAACGTCTTCCAGCAGCGACGTCGATGCCGTCGACAGCACGAACGGCAGCCCGGCATCGGCGGCCGCGCGGGCGAGCCGCTCATCCGCCTTCGGCCAGAACAGGCCGTTCAAGCCGGTCGGCCCCACGGCCATCGGGGCGGCGGCGTCACGTCCCCAGAACGTTGTCGCGCTCGAACATTGCGACGTATCGGTCATCACGCGCGGCGCAAAGCCCCACTGCGCGAACGCATCACGGTTGCGGCGCAGCGCGTCGCCGTCTTCCGCCCCACCCTCCAGGTAATCGAACGCCAGCTTCGCCAGACGCCGCCGAGCGGCCCGGCGGTAATCCTCCACGCAAGAAAACGCGTGCATTGCTCCCCCCTATCCTCAAATGCCCCCGTGGCAGCCGCCACGCGGTCTCAATGCGTGTCCCACAACGCGACGTGCCGGCAATTCGTCACTTGCACACAAACAATTGCATTACAATCACAATCGTTACAATCCGAACATATTGGTGCATTCCATGCCGCGCTTGCCCGCCCGGTCATCCGGCCGTACTGAAGACGCGCCGGCCGCCACGCCAGCCAAATCCGCCAGCGTGTCGGACGCTGCGCCGTCGACGCCCCGCTCGTCGCTCTTCGTCGGATCCACCGAAAAGACGTTTCAGGTGCTGCACGCCTTCGACGGCCCGGCGCGCTATATGACGCTTGGCGACATCGCCAAGGCGGCAGGGCTCGATCGCAGCGCCACACAGCGGCTCGTGCACACCCTCGAAGTGCTCGGCTACTTGTTTCGCGTGCCCGAGACCCGCACCTACGGTCTGACCACCAAGGTGCTTCAGTTCTCATACAACTACATTCGCGCGAACGATCTCGTCGAGAAAGCCGCGCCGTATCTCCTGGACATCTTCCGCCGCGTTGGCGAGACGACCAACCTGCAGGAGCTGGACGGCCATGAGATCGTGTACATCGCGCGCTTTCCCGGTCAGCATCTCGTGAATATCGGCATCGTCGTCGGCGCCCGTCTGCCGGCAATGTTCACCGCCTCCGGCATCGCCATGCTGTCGCGCCTGCCCGACGCACGCGTGCGGGAAATCCTCGCGAATACGTCGCTCGAACCGATGACGCCGTACACCACGACGGACGAGAAGAAGCTCCTCGAACGCATCCAGACGGCTGCGCGACGCGGCTACGCCATCGTCGAAAGCGAAACCGTGATGGGGGACATCTCGGTCGCCGCCCCCATCACCGATCACGATGGATACGCCGTCGCGGCCATCAACATCTCGGTGCCGACCTCGCGCTGGACACGCGAGCGCGTTGAGGCCGAACTCGCGCCGCACGTGCAGGTCGCCGCCACCTCGATCTCGAAGTCTCGAATCTCGACCTTCCGCCGCTGAATCTCGCCAGCGGCGGAAGGTCAAGACCGCGTCCGGCCTCAGCGGCCCTCGAAGATCGCCAGTTGCTTGGCCAGTTCCTCGCGCAATTGGGCCGACAGCGCCGGTGCGGGCGGCACCAGCGGAGCGAGCATCGCCGGCGCGTCGACGCCGATCAGGTCCATCACCGACTTCATCGGCCCCGGGTTGGTCTCGGCAAACGCCAGGTTCATCAGCGGAATCAGCGAGCGGTGCAATTCAAGCGCGTCGGCCGTCCGGCCTTCCGACGCGAGCATGAAGATGCGCTGCCATGCGCTCGGCAATAGCGATGCGGTCACCACGATGCCGCCGCGAGCGCCCGCCGCCACATGCAACGGGAACAACGTGTCTTCGCCACTCAGCACGGCGAACGACGCATCGATGCCCGCGATCGTGCGCAGGAAATGCCACATGTCGGTGTTGCAGGCCTTCATGCCGATGATGTTCTCGTGGCGCGACAGCTCGTGCAGCACTTCCGGGGCAATCGCGATGCGCGTGCGATACGGAATCTCGTAGATCAGGATGGGCACCGGCGACTCGTCGGCATAGCGCAGGAAGTAGTCGCGGATACCGGCTTGCGTCGGGTTGGTGTAGTACGGCGTGAGCACGAGCAGGCCGTCGGCACCCGCTGCCGCGAAGTCGCGACCGGCTTCGATGGCGTCGTGATAGCCCGGGTCGAGCACGCCCGCGATCACCGGCACGTCGCGGCCGTGCGCCTTCACTTCCTGTGCCGTGAGTTCGGCCATGCGCACGCGCTCGGCGCGCGAGAGCGCCCCATACTCGCCGGTGCCGCCGAGCGGCACCACGCCGTCGATGCCCTGCCCCAGCAGATACCGCATCAGCGCGCGCGCCGCATCGGTGTGAATCGTGTCGTCGGCGTTCACCGGCGTGGGAATCGCCGGCAGAATGCCCTTCAGTTGTGCAGAGCGAAGCATGTGTTAAACGTCCGTGAATCGTGAGTTCGGTGAAATCGGATACCGCATCAGGTCGCGAGGCTGCGCCGGCGCAAGCGCTCGGCCACCCAGATGAGTGCGGCGATAAATAGGAACAGGCACGTGGAGACCGCGGCGATCACCGGCGAGATCTGCATCGTGATCTCGTCCCAGAACTGCTTGGGCAGGGTGGTCGACAGGCCGCCCGACGTGAACAGCGCAATCGTGAGTTCGTCGAACGACGTGGCGAACGCGAACAGGAACGACGAAAGCAGGCCCGCGCCGAGAATCGGGAACGTCACGCGGCGCAGCGTCGCCCACGGACGCGCCCCCAGGCTGTAGGCCGCCAGGTCGAGGCGCGTGTCGTAGTTGCGCAGTACCGCCATCATCGTGATGACGACGTACGGCACGGCCACGACGGTATGCGCGAGGGTCAGCCCGACGCTGGAGCCCACCAGACCGATCTTGGCAAAGAAATAGAACACGCCCACGGCCAGGATCATGCGCGGCACCACGATGGGGGCGAGCACGAACGCGAGCATCGCCGACTTGCCGCGCATGCCACCGCGCACCAGCAAGAACGCGGCCGGCGTGCCGATCAGCATCGACAACAGCCCCGCACCGATCCCGACGAGCATCGAGCGCGTGACCGCCTGCATCCACAACGGGGAATCCCAGATCTGCTGATACCACTGCAGCGAGAAACCCTTCGGCGGCCAGGCCAGGCCGGACGCCGAGTCGAACGACATCGGAATCATCAGCAGCGCCGGTGCGGCAAGAAACACCACCAGCAGGACCACAATCGCACGCAGCACGCGCCCGTCGCCCTGCTCGCCCTTGTGACGCGGCATCGCACGCAACAGCAGATCGGTGGCACGGCCCAGCGCCGAGAGCACCGTCTCGCCCAGCGCCCGGCTCCATCCGCCGCGCCGCTTGCCGGTCTTGACGTCGCCCGCGCCGCCGGCCATCGTCGACAGCCCGACCAGGCGGTCGTAGACGAAGAACACCACCAGCACCACGGCGAGCAGCAGCACCGAGATCGCGCCCGCGAAGCCCCAGTTCAATGCCTGCATCACCTGATCGATGATGAGCTGCGTAATCATCGTGTCGTGACGACCGCCGAGCAGCGTCGGCGTAATGAAGAAGCCGATCGACGTGACGAACACCATCAGCGCGCCGGCGGCTACGCCCGGCAGCGACAAGGGGAAATACACCCGCCAGAACACGGTGCCGGGGCGCGCGCCCAGCGTCGATGCCGCGCTCGGCAAACGACGGTCGATGTTCTCCATGACGGAGAGCATCGTGAGCACCGCCAGCGGCATGAGTGCATGCACCATGCCCAGCAACACGGCCGGAAAACTGTAGAGCAGCGAGAGCGGCGCATCGATCAGACCCAGATCGAGCAACGTTCGATTGATCACGCCGTTGCGGCCGAGCAGCACCACCCAGGCAAACGTACGCACGAGAAAACTCGTCCAGAACGACAGCAGGAGCCAGAACAACAACCGCTGCTTGCGCGCGCCGCTCAGTGTCGAGAGCCGATATGCAATCGGATAGCCCGTGAGCACCGCGAAGAAGGTCGTGTATAGCGAGACCTTGAGTGTGATGAGCAACACCTCGACGTACACCGACGAGGCGAACAAGCGCTGATATTCGGCGAGCGTGAAGCCGCTCTCGCCGCGAATGCTCAGTAGCAGCAGTTGACCGACCGGATAAATCAGCATGACCGCCAGCAGAATGACGATGGGCGCGGCCATGAGCAGCGGGCGCAGGCGCGCACGCCAGCGGGCCCGGCGCGGCGCCGGCTGAGCGGGACGGGACGACGAAGGACGAACCACGGCGGATGCACTCATCGCTTACCCCGCGATCGCCACGGCGTCATCGGCACGCCATGCGAGGCCGAGCGTCTGCCCGATCTCGAAACGTTTGCCACGACGATGTGTCGGGAACGACGCCACGAGCGACTTGCCTACGCCGCCCCCCTCGCCCACCGCCCCGCCCATCACCGACGACTGCAGGTACAGCTTCGTCATGCCGCCCGTGACCATGATGTCGGTGAGCTTCGCCGAGATCGTCGCCACGCCATCGCGGTGCGCGCCATCGCCGCCGACGGCGCCATCGTGGATGTGCAGGTTCTGCGGACGCAGCAGCAGCTTGACCGCACGGCCCGGCTCGACCATGGGGTCATAGACCATCGCGCTGGCGCCCTGCGCACCTTCCACGCCCGGCATCGCCACGCGCACCTGATCGCCCGCACGCTCAAGCACGGTGGCGTCGAGCAGGTTGGACTCCCCGAGGAAATCGGCCACGAACACGCTCGACGGACGGAAATACAGGTCGTCCGGCGTGCCCAGTTGCGCAATTTCCCCGGCGTTCATCAGGCAGATGCGATCGGACATCGTCATCGCTTCTTCCTGATCGTGCGTCACGTACACGATGGTGGTGCCGAGTTCGCGGTGAATACGCTTGATCTCGAGCTGCATGTGATCGCGCAATTTCTTGTCGAGCGCGCCCAGCGGCTCGTCCATCAAAATGATCGACGGCCGGTAGACCATGCAACGCGCGAGGGCGATGCGCTGCTGCTGCCCCCCCGAGAGTTCGCGCGGATAGCGCTCTGCCACATGCGGCAGATGCACCATCTCCAGCGCGTTCATGACCATCTTGCGAGCGGCCTGTGCGTCGGTGCGACGCATTTGCAACGGGAATGCGATGTTCTCCGCCACGGTCATGTGCGGGAACAGCGCGTAGTTCTGAAACACCATACCGATGTCGCGCTCGTACGGCGCGCCGTACGTGACATCGGTCCCATTGATGCGGATGGCGCCCGCATCGGGCTGCGACAGACCCGCGATGAGCGAGAGCAAGGTGGTCTTGCCCGAGCCGCTTGGGCCGAGCAAGGTCAGGAATTCGCCCTGGGCGACATCGAGATCGGTCGGGGCAAGCGCGACGAAATCGCCGTAGCGCTTGGACAGACCCGACACTTGGAGATTGGCAACGGTCATGAGATCAGCACCCTAGAATGCATGAAACGGAACGGCAGGTGAGGATCAGGTCAGGATCCAACGGTTGAAACGCTCGAGCGCCACGCTCTGGTTCTGCTGCCAGAACTTCGCGTTGATCTGCACGCCACTCTTCATGTTCTCGGGGAACGTCGGGCAGTGCTTTGCAATCTCGGGCTTGACGTAATTGAACGCCTCGGGCTGCGTCAAACCGGCCGGGAAGAACTTGGTCAGTTCGGCCTGACGCTTCGGATCGCTCACGAACTTGATGAACTCGCGGCAAGCACCGGCATTCGGCGTGCCCTTGAGGATCGACCAGTTGTCACACCCCCAGATGTTCTGGTTCCACACGATCTCCACGGGCGCGCCGTTGGCCTGCGCCGACTGCGCGCGCGAAGCCCACGTGGCCACCATGTCGACTTCGCCCGAGCCCAGCATCTGTTCGAGTTGTGCGCCAGTGGTCCACCACACGTCCACATGCTTCGCAATCTTGTCCAGGCTCTTGAATGCACGGTCGAAGTCGCACGGATAGACCGACGCAGGCGCCACGCCATCGGCCAGCAGCGCTTCTTCGATCGTGTCGAACGGGTACTTGCGGATGGCGCGACGGCCCGGAAAATCCTTCACGTTCCACAGATCGGCCCACGACGCCGGCGCCTTGCGGCCCTTGAACGCATCGGTGCGATAAGCGAGCACCGTCGAGTAAATGTTGGTCCCCACGCCAAACGGCGACATGTACTGCGAGGGAATCTTCGCGATGACGGGGTCCGACTCGAGACCGTGACGCTCCAGGTACTCCTTGCCGCCCCCGGTCAGCAGCAGAATCGCGGGCTGGCTGATCTTGGCCATGTCCCACGTGTAGCTGCCCGCCTCGACCATGCTCTTGATCTGCGCGGTCGGCTCCGCGTTGGCCTGCACGCCCACGACCTCGATGCCCGTCGCCTTGGCGAACGGCTTGTAGAACACGGCGTCGTACGCCTTGTTGTAGATGCCGCCATCGTCGCGCACGACGATGCGCTTGGTGGCGGCGCGCGAGGACGTCCACACGAACGGGAACGCCACGGCGGCGGCACCTACGAGCGCCGTCTTCATGGCCGTGCGGCGGCCCGGCTGTGCGAGCGACGCAGCGTCGTTGTCGGCGTGGGTGTCAGCGAGGTCAACGGTATCGAGCGGGCTTGCGAAGGGCTTGCGTTTCATCTTGGTCTCCGGTCTTGACTGGGAGGGTGGGCGCGGTGGCGGTGTGCGACTTCGGCACAGCCGCCGCGCGCGCGGTTATGGCAAAACAAACAGCAATGCGTGAAATGACTCAGGGAACGAGACGTCCCGGATTGAACAACTGCTGGGGGTCGAGCGCCGCCTTCACGGTGCGCATGAGGGCGAGTTCGGCCGGCGCCTTGTAGCGCTGCATGAGCGGCAAGCCCGTCTGCCCGACGCCGTGTTCGGCACTGAACGTACCGGAGAGCCGTGCGGCCACGTCGTTCACACAGGCGCGCAGGGTGTCGGCCATCGACGCACTGTCGGCAAGCGCCGCCCACGCGGCAAACGAGAACATCGGGATGAAGTGCACGTTGCCGTCGCCCATATGGCCGACGATGGCGATGTCGAGCCCCGGCACGACGGCGTGCACGGCGCGCGTGGCGGCATCGATGAATTCGGACACGCTCGACACTGGCACGGCGCAATCCGTCGTGAGCCCGACGGTGGTCTTTTTGTTGGCTTCGCTCACGCTGTGGCGCACTTCCCAGAGATCGGCGCGCTGCGTGTCGTTCGCCGCGATGACGGCGTCTTCGACCAGCCCTTGCTCGATGGCCTCGCCCAGCGTCTGCGTCAGCACGGCTTCGAGCCCTTCGGCGTCGCGCGTGTCGCTCAGCTCGACCAGCACATGCCAGGCATGCGCGTGCGCGAGCGGATTGCGGCGATTCGGCACGTTGGCCAGCACCAGATCGAGCTGGTGACGATTCATGATTTCAAAGGCCGACAGGCGTGAGCCGCAAGCGCTCTGGAACCTACCGAGAATCTGTTGCGCGGCGGCGGGATCGCGCGGCGCAAACCACGCGAGTGCATGCTGCGTGGGCAACGGATGCAGCTTGAGCGCGGCGGCCGTGATGATGCCCAGCGTGCCCTCCGCGCCGATGAACAGATGCTTGAGATCGATACCGGTGTTGTCCTTGCGAAGCGCGCGCAGTCCCTCCCATACCGTGCCGTCCGCCAGCACGACTTCCAACCCCAGCACGTTCTCGCGCGTGTTGCCATAGCGCAGCACGCTCGTGCCGCCCGCATTGGTCGAGAGCGTGCCGCCAATCTGACACGACCCTTCGGCGCCGAGGCTCACCGGATACAGGCGTCCGACGCCAGCCGCCGTCTCCTGCACAGTTTTCAGGATGCACCCGGCTTCGACGACCATCGACCCGTTGGCCGCATCGACCTGCCGAACGCGACGCATGCGCGCCAGGTTCAGAATGACAGGCGCCGGGCCGTCGGTTGGCGGCACCGCCCCGCCGCACAGGCTCGTGTTGCCGCCCTGCGGCAGAATCGGCACGCCCGCGGCGGCACACAACCTGACGACGTCGCTCACCTGCGCGGTGGTCGAGGGCAGCACGACACACAGCGCCTCGCCCCGGTAACGGCCCCGCCAGTCCTCCGTGTAACCGGCGGTATCGGGCGCATCGCTGAGCACGGCCTGGGCACCCAGCGCGTCTCGCAACCGAGGGATCAGTGTTTCTCGCGTCACTGCGTCGTTCATTGCCTGCGGACTCCTGAATACTTCCGTTCGACGTTGTCGCCACGGCGCGCAGAAGCGCAGGCGGCGAGCGATGGGGGCACGCCAGATGTCCGTCTGGCGATTCATTACGATCAAGGATAGGTGATAAAAAATTGCAATAAAATCTCTTTAATTACAATGCGATCAATTTAGGTGTTTGTGCGGATGTGACGCATGCGACGGTCAACGCCCTCGCGAGTTAAGTGATAATGAGGGCCACCCCCACACGAGGTGACGTTGTCATGCCCGAAGCTACACACTTCATCGGCAACCAATGGGTCGCTCCCGCGAAGAGCCCGACGATTCCCGTTGTTGATCCTTCCGACGGACAAGTCTTTAGCCAGATCGCCCGCGGCGACGCCGAGGACATCGACCGCGCCGTGAGAGCGGCGCGCTCGGCCTTCGACGGCGACTGGGGCCGCACCAGCGCCGCCGAGCGGGGCCGCGTACTCTACGCAATGGCGAACGTGCTGGCCCAACATCACGAGGCATTGGCACAGCTCGAAGCGCGCGACACCGGCAAGCCGCTCAAGCAGGCGCGCGCCGATGCCGCCGCCATCGTGCGCTACTTCGAGTTCTACGCCGGGGCCGCCGACAAGCTGCACGGCGAGTCGATCCCCTACCAGCCCGGCTTCACCGTGTTCACTGTGCGCGAGCCGCACGGCGTGACCGGTCACATCATTCCGTGGAACTACCCGCTGCAGATCTTCGGACGCAGCGTGGCGGCGGCCCTCGCGACCGGCAACGCCTGCGTTGTCAAGCCGGCCGAAGACGCCTGCCTGTCATTGCTGCGCGTCGCCGAGCTGTCGATCGACGCCGGGCTGCCGCCGGGCGCGCTCAATATCGTGACCGGATACGGCGCCGAGGCGGGTGCGTCGCTCGCGCGGCATCCGGGCATCGATCACATCTCGTTTACCGGCTCGCCAGCGACCGGCACGCTGATCTCGCAGATGGCCGCGGAAAACCATACGCCCGTCACGCTCGAACTCGGCGGCAAATCGCCGCAGATCGTTTTCGCCGACGCCGACATGGACGCCGTGCTGCCCGTCGTGGTCAATGCCATCGTGCAGAACGCCGGACAAACGTGCTCCGCCGGCAGCCGTCTGCTCATCGAGCGCGACGCCTACGAGCGCCTGCTCGCGCGTCTGGCCGAGGCGTTCGCACATCTGCGCGTGGGACCGTCTCGGGACGATCTCGATCTCGGCCCGCTGATCAGTGCGCGCCAGCAGCAACGCGTGTGGGACTTCCTGTCCGAAGCGCAGCACGATGGCATTGCGGTGATGTCGCAGGGTGAAGTCGTCGGCAGTGCACCGGAAACCGGGTTCTATCAGGCCCCCACGCTCCTGCGCGACGTTCCCGCCGCCCATCGCCTCGCCCGCGAGGAAGTGTTCGGTCCGGTGCTCGCCGCCATGCCGTTTGTTGACGAGGCCGACGCCGTGCGGCTGGCCAACGGCACGCCCTACGGTCTGGCCGCCGGGGTCTGGACGCGCGATGGCGCACGCCAGATGCGCCTGGCACGCGACATTCGCGCGGGACAGGTCTTCATCAACAACTACGGCGCGGGCGGCGGCGTGGAGCTGCCGTTCGGTGGGCGGAAGCACTCCGGCCACGGACGTGAAAAGGGCTTCGAAGCCCTCTATGGCTTCACGACACTCAAGACCGTGGCCATCCGGCACGGTTGATTCGCAGGACCGGTTGCACACTCCCTGATCTAGATCGCGGCGAAGCATCGAGCGCACGCCCTGTGTCCGACGCTTCGCCATCCCCAGGCACTTCGGGAGACAAGGCATGCGTTTGCAAGAGAAAGTGGCCATCGTCACGGGCGCCGGTTCCGGCTTCGGCGAGGGCATTGCCAAGACGTTTGCGCGCGAAGGCGCCGCCGTCATCGTGAACGATCTGAACCGCGAGGCCGGCGAACGCGTGGCCGCGGACATCGCCAAGGCCGGTGGGCGCGCGGCGTTCGTATGCGGCGATGTGTCCCGAGAGGACGATCACGTCACCCTGCTGGGCGAAGCCGTCACGCGCTTCGGCCATCTCGACATCGTGGTCAATAATGCGGGCACCACGCATCGCAACAAGCCACTGCTCGAAGTCACCGAAGCCGAGTTCGATCGCGTCTATGCCGTGAACGTCAAGAGCATTTTCTGGAGTGCGCGCGCGGTCATGCCGTACTTCCTGCAGCGCGGCGCCGGTGTGATGATCAACATCGCGTCGACGGCGGGTGTGCGACCACGTCCGGGACTCGTCTGGTACAACGGCAGCAAAGGGGCCGTGATTACCGCGAGCAAGGCCATGGCCGCCGAGTTCGGCCCGAAGAACATCCGCGTGAACTGCGTCAACCCCGTCATCGGCGATACCGGATTGACCGCCGAATTCATGGGCGTGCCGAACACCCCCGAGAACCGCGCCAAATTCCTCGCCGGGATTCCGCTCGGGCGCTTCTCCACGCCGCAGGACATTGCCAACGCCTGTCTCTACCTCGCCAGCGACGACGCCGCATTCATCACCGGCGTGTGCCTGGAGGTCGACGGCGGACGCTGCATCTGATCGACCCATCGTTTTTGCAGTCGGTAATCCCGTAGTTGTCGCACTCACACCATAACGACAGACAACACCACGTCAAACCGGAGGAGCTTCCGTATGAACAGCGTTCCCACGCCCCCCTCGCCCATGACCGATGCGTCGTCGGCCGACTTTGAAGCGGCCACCTACCGCAAGGTCGGCTGGCGGCTGATTCCGTTTCTACTGCTGTGCTATGTGGTCGCGTATCTCGACCGGGTCAACGTCGGCTTCGCCAAGCTGCAGATGGTCGGCGACCTGCAATTCTCCGAGACCGTGTTCGGTCTCGGCGCGGGTATCTTCTTCTTCGGCTACTTCCTCTTCGAAGTGCCAAGCAACGTGATCCTGCATCGCGTAGGCGCCCGCGTGTGGATCGCGCGCATCATGATCTCGTGGGGCATCATCTCGGGCGCGACGATGTACGTCACCTCGCCACAGATGTTCTACATCATGCGATTCCTGCTCGGCGTGGCCGAGGCGGGCTTCTTCCCCGGCATCATCCTGTACATCACCTACTGGTATCCGGCCTCGCGGCGCGGACGCATGACCGCCTGGTTCATGACGGCCGTGGCGTTGTCCGGCCTGATCGGCGGACCGCTCTCGGGCTGGATCCTCAAGGACATGAGCGGCGTGAATGGCCTTGCCGGTTGGCAATGGATGTTCCTGATCGAAGCGATCCCGTCGGTGGTGATCGGGCTGATCGTGCTGGTCGTGCTCGACGACCGCATTCGCGACGCCAAATGGCTCAACGATGCCGAGAAGTCCATGCTCGAGCGCAACATCGCCAGCGATGTGCTCAGCAAGGAAGACCTGCCGCTGCGCCGGGTGTTCTCCAGCCCCCGCGTGTGGATGATGAGCCTGATCTACTTCTCGTTCGTGATCGGCCTGTACGGTGTGGGCTTCTGGCTGCCGACGATCATCAAGGGCACGGGCGTGACCGATCCGCTGCAAATCGGCCTGCTTACGGCCATTCCGTATTTCTTCTCGGTGATCGCGATGGTCGTGGTCGGGCGTCGCTCCGATCTGCGCGGCGAGCGTCGCTGGCACATTGCAATTCCGGCGTTCGTTGGCGCTATCGGCCTGTTCCTGTCGACGACCTGGAGCCACAACACCCAGCTCGCCATGGTCGCCCTGACGCTGGCAACGATGGGCATCATGATCGTGCTGCCGCTGTTCTGGAGCCTGCCCACGGCCTTTCTGGGCGGCACCGCCGCCGCGGCCGGTATCGCGATGATCAACTCGCTGGGCAATCTGGCCGGTTTCGTGGGCCCGTACCTGATCGGCTTTCTCAAGGACGCCACGCACAGCACCAACAGCGGCATGTTCCTGCTTACGATCTTCATGATTCTGGGCGGACTGCTTACGCTGGCCGTGCCCGCGCGGCTCGTCAACCAATGACGGGTACGGCGGGATCGGCTGACGAAACCGCATCTCGCCGGGCAAGACCACCCCGCCACGGGGCCGCTGGCCGGGTCGCCACCGTGGCCATCCGTTGGGAGTAATATATTTCGCATCGAAAAGGCCGTCCTTGCCGGGACGGCCTGTTTTTTGCTCCCAAAGATCCGCATGCCCGCCAACGACTCTCAGACGACGCCGGCCGGCGTCTCGCTCACCCCCACCGAGGTCAAGTCGATCCTCTCCGGCCTGCTGCTCATCATGTTTTTGGGCTCGCTCGACCAGACCATCGTCGCGCCCGCCCTGCCGACCATCGCCCGAGACCTCGGTAGCTTCGACGCCGTGTCGTGGGTCGTCACCGCTTATCTGCTCTCATCCACGGCCATCACCCCGATCGTCGGCAAGCTCTCCGATCTGTTCGGACGACGCGTCGTCATCGCCGTGAGCGTGGCCGTTTTCCTCGTGGGGTCGGTGCTGTGCGCGCTGGCGCCGAGCATGCTCGCGCTGATCGTGGCGCGCGGCGTGCAGGGGCTGGGCGGGGGCGGCCTCATCGCGCTGTCCAATACCGTGATCGCGGATATCGTCTCGCCGCGCGAGCGCGGCCGATATCAGGGATATATCTCCGGCATGTTCGCCGTCTCCGGCGTGGCGGGTCCCATCACCGGCGGGGTATTCGCTCAGTACCTGAACTGGACGCTCATCTTCTGGATCAATCTCCCGCTCGGCCTGCTCGCCATCTACCTGAGCGACCGCGCACTGCGCCACCTGCCCCGTCGCGAGGGCAAACCCAGCATCGACTATCTCGGGTCGGCGCTGCTCATCGCCGCGACCGTCTGCCTGCTGCTGGCGCTCACGTGGGGCGGACATCGCTACGCCTGGGTGTCGATGCCCATTGCAAGCCTGCTCGCTGCGAGCGTGATCGTGGGGGCGATCTTTCTGCGCCACCAGCGGGCGGTGCGCGAGCCATTGCTACCGGTGGCGTTGCTTGCCAATCCGGTGTTCCGGATGACATCGACGATGGCCGTGCTTGTGATGATGGTCAACATCAGTATCGGAATCTACGTGCCGCTTTATCTTCAGTTGCAGCGCGGCGAATCGGCCAGCCGTTCGGGGCTGATGCTGATCCTGCCGTTGCTGGGCATCGTGGTGGGGGCGCTCAGCGCGGGACATTACATGCGCGCGACGGGGCATTACAAGCGTCCGCCACAGATCGGCCTGCCCGTGGCGTTGCTGGGACTGACGACGATTGCGCTCGGCGTGCAGTCGCTGCCGCTCTGGGTCGTGGGGCTGTGTCTCGGACTGGTGGGGATCGGCTTCGGCTCGGCCATGCCGGTGATGACCGTGGCGACGCAAAATGCCGTTGCACCGCGCGACATCGGCATTGCGACGGCCGCACACGCGTTCTTCCGGGCGCTCGGCGGGATGATCGGCGTCGCGATGTTCGGCGCGCTCATCGTCGGGCTGTTGGTCTCGGCAGACGGCGGCGCACCGCGCGAACTGACCGACTTCCTTCGCCCAGGCGGCGCACCGCCCGGGATGGAAGATCATGTCCGGCTCGCCTTCGGCGCCTTCTTCGGTGGTAGCGCCCTCATTGCCGCGCTGGCCATCGTCGCGCTCGGCCGCTTGCCGGAACTGCCGTTGCGTCAGAGTTCGGGGAACGAAGCAACGGCCATCGAATGACGATGCGAGCCTGACGGCTCGCTCGCCAGCCATTTACGCGCTCGCGCAGGCCCGATAGTGGCGGTTGGCCAGTTCCATCTGCTCGAGCCCCTCGAAGAGTTGCGCCAGCGCCAGATGCACGCGCTGTTGCAGATGCCGGTCGTCGGTATGACGCAGTGCCCCTTCGAGGAACGTCTGCGCCTTGCCCCACAGCCGCTGGTGCTGGCACAGCTTGCCCAGTGCGAAGAGCAGATCGGGATCGTTCGGATGTCGCTGCTGCCACGCCTCGGCCTTCTGGATGAGCGGCAGGGCATCGCCGCCGGCACAATCGGCATAGCGGCGCAGCAGACGCGGGTCCCAGTGCTCGGCCAGCGCGGCCTCGACGATATCGCGCGCCTCGCGCAGGCGGTCGAGCGAAATCAGCAACTCCGCCGCGACATCGGCGATGCGCGCCGACGTGCGCGCATCGGCCGGCAATTCATTCCAGCACTTGAGCAGCGCGTCGGCATCGTGGCGGTGATCGCGCAGAATGCCCTCGCTGGCCGTCTGCTTGAGCTTGGCCGCCAGCGCCGGATGCAGCGCTTCGCGCTTTTCCAGCACCTTGAGCAGCGCCAGGACCTCGGGCCAATGCTTCAGGTGTTGATGTGCTCGCAGGGCGACCAACTGCGCCTGCATGCGGCGCGCGCCCTGCGCCCGCATCTCGGTCAGGGCTTCGAGCGCCCCTTCCGCATCACGGGTATCGACGCGCAACTCCGCCGTCTGCAACAGACGCGCCTCTTCGAGGTTCGCCCCCTGCGCCTCGGCCAGCCAGCTGTCGCGACGCGCAAACTCGCGCATACGATGCGCCGCGCGCGCCCCGATGATCGCCGCCACGCCGCGATTGT
The DNA here is from genome assembly GCF_026802345.1 of Pandoraea sp. XJJ-1. Classification (NCBI taxonomy): domain Bacteria; kingdom Pseudomonadati; phylum Pseudomonadota; class Betaproteobacteria; order Burkholderiales; family Burkholderiaceae; genus Pandoraea; species Pandoraea sp. XJJ-1. The sequence continues at coordinate 1,285,534 of NZ_CP113827.1, read as the reverse complement.
CGTCCTGCTCGGCAGCTTCGCGCGCCGCTTTCTCCGCCCGCGTGTAGCGACCGGCGAAGAGATTCGCCACGGCATCGCGCAACGCGATGTTCGCGCGACGGCTGCGTTGGCGATTGCGGTAAGCGGCCACGCGCTCCGGCATCTTGTAGATGTTGCGCAGAATACGAATGACGACGTACAGCGCAACGAACAAGGCCAGCAACGCCAGCACAAAAAGGTTCAGCGATACGTCCACACGGTACGGTGGCACGAGCATCACCACCTGTCCGTGATTGAATGTCGCCAGCACGGCAAAGCCGGCGGCGACGGCGAACAGGAGCGTTAACCAGATCAGTCCTCGCATGCCCGGCTCCTTACGGCTTGTCCTTGACGTCCTTGACCTGACCGATGGCGGTCAGGCTGGCGTCAAGGGTCGGCAGTTCGATCGTGCGCGAACCCGCGTCGACCTGGTCGAGCAACGTTTTCACGGCGGCGATGCGACGCGACTTGGCGTCGAAATACTTATCGAGCGCGGCCTCCGCGACCACCACGTCGCTATGCACAGCAGACGCGTTGCGCGCAAGCAGCGCCAGTCGCGCATTGAGCAGGCGCAGCTTGAGATTCGCCCGCAGGAACGCGCCCTGCTCCGGCGCCACGAGCATGACGTCCGGGTCGTCCAACCGGCGGACCTGCACCAGTTGCTTGAGGCTGCCCAGCATCTCCGAGGACAGGCGATGCCACGTCGCGATCCAGCCCGCTTCGCTCACGCCGCCCGCACCGGCCGCGCCCCCCGCCGCCGACGTCGGGTCGACGCGCCGCTCCTCGGCCTGCAACGGCAACGTGTCGACCATGGCAATCGCCTGATCGAGCTTGCCGGTCAGTTGCGGCAAATCGGCCGCCGGCACGGCCTTGAGCCGGTCGATGTCCTTCTTCAACGCGTCGCGCACGCCCGCGAGCTGCGGTGCGCCGGAGCGTGCCAGGCGAGCATCGGCACCCTCCAGCGCAATCAGCGCGCCGCGAACGTTGCCGGTGAGCTGCAATTGTTGATTCGCACTCGTGACGATCTGCTCGGTCTCGGCGAGCACCCATTCGTCTCGGTTGTGCGCCAGATCCTGATAGAGCTGTTCGAGTGCGGCCTGCTGGCTGCGCGAATCGGACACCCGCCCTTCGAGCGCCGTGAGCCGGTTTTGCAGATCGCGCTGATTGTCGAGTGCCTGCGCCGTTCGCACCTGCGCCTGCATGACCTGTGCGTCGCCCGTCTGCTGACGGCGCGCCATTTCCTGCTGCACGCGGTCGAGCTTCTGGTTCAGCGACCAGCCGCCGATGCCGGCCCCGGCCGACACGAGCACGAAGAGCAGCCAGGGCAGCGCGGCCCCCGACCCTCGACGCCGAGGCGGCGGCTCGGGCGGCTGCCATGCGGGCGGACTACCCGTCGTGCCATAGGGGGCACCGCCGGCCGTGGTTGCATTCGACGCCGCCGGGCCGGTCGACGCCGACGGGTTCTGGGAAGACTCGGGAACGCGATTATCTGTCGTCATGCTTTGACTTGAATGGGATCCGCCCATGTTTTGAGTGCCGCCAACAAGTTCTCGTCGCCGGGCGTGCATTGCGTAATCCTATCAAACCCCGCAGCCCGCGCGGCATCTGCGATGCGTACATGCGACGTAAAGCACCGCGCCGCCAGGATTTGCGCCAGCACCTGCGGGGTGCCCGGCGTGTGGATGCCATCGCGCGTGCCGTAGCGCGCAGCGAGCTGCGTGGCCAGATGACGCACCGCCTCGGAGCTGGTCAGCACCCAGGCGCAACGCTCCGGCGAAGCCAGCCGGGCTTCCAGCGCGGCCCACGCGGCGGCGTCCGGCGCGGGCGCCCGACGCGTGTAGGCGCTGACGAGGTCCACCTGCGCGCCACGGGCGCGCAAGGTGTCAGCCAGCAGTTCGCGACCGCCGTCGCCCCGCACGATCAGCACGCGGCGCCCTGCCAGCGAAGCGAGGTCGAGTTGCGCGAGGAGCGCTTCCGAGTCGAACCGTGCCGCCGGACCGCCCGGCGGCACGATCACCCGATGTCGTGGCGCGGCGATGCCGGCGTCGGCCAGCGCCTGCGCACTCCCTGGGCCGACCACCGCCACCGGCAATGCCGCGGGCCACAAGTCGCCCACGTGGATACCGACATCGGTGCGGTCGTCGCTCGTTCGATGATCGAGGGATGCCAGAAGCGCCAGCCGAGCCAGGCCATGCGTCACGGCGTTGGGCGAGACGAACACCGCCAGCGCGTAGGACGCCAGCGAGCGCAATGCGCGATCAAGCGCCGCCAATGTGTCCGGGTCGGCCTGCGCGGCAATGTGCAGCAGCGGGAATGCGAGCGTGTCGATGCCTTCTGCGCGCAACGCGCGGGCAAGCGCATGGGCTTGTCCGTCGGGGCGCGTCAGGATGGCGCACGGCGAGCGAGGCGACATTGCCCCACCGGCAAGGCGCCCGCAGACGGACGCTGGCGCAACGCCAGCGGCGGGCGGCAAGGCCGGCGCGCGCGGGCTCAAGCGGGAGGATCCTTGGGCTCGGGCGGCGGCACCAGCGCCAAGCCTCCCGCATCGATCAGTTCCTGCGCGACCCGCTTCCCGAGCGCCTCGGCGCCGGCCACATCGCCGTCGGCGACATTGGCCGTGCCCTGAGCGCGCAGCACCGTCGCGCCGTCCGTCGACGCAATGAAAGCGCGCAGTGCCAGGTCGCCCTGCTGCGTAAATTCGGCAAACGCGCCCAGCGGCACCTGGCACGAGCCCCCCAGCGCACGCGACACGGCGCGCTCGGCGCTCACGGCCAGCGTGGTGTGGCCATGGTGAAGTGCGGCGAGCCATTGCAGGATTTCGGGACGTCCTGCGCGCACTTCGATGCCCAGCGCGCCCTGCCCGGCGGCCGGCAGGCTCACCTCCGGCGCGAGCGTGGCGCGAATGCGCTCGCCCAATCCCAGGCGTTTGAGACCGGCCGCCGCAAGAATGATCGCGGCGAAATCGCCCCGGTCGAGCTTGCCCAGACGCGTATCGAGGTTGCCCCGCAACGGCGCCACCAACAGGTGCGGATACCGGGCACGCAGACTCACTTCACGGCGCAGGCTCGACGTGCCGACCACCGCCCCGGCGGGCAGTGCATCGAGACTGTGGTAATCGTTGCTAACGAAAGCGTCGCAGGGATCCTCGCGCTCTAGCACCGCGGCCAGCGTGAAGCCTTCGGGCAGTTGCATCGGCACGTCCTTGAGCGAATGGACGGCGAGATCGGCCCGTCCATCGGCCAGGGCAAGTTCGAGTTCCTTGACGAATAGCCCCTTGCCGCCGACCTTCGCGAGCGAGCGATCGAGAATTTGGTCACCGCGAGTGGTCATTCCGAGGATACTCACGCGACACTGCGGATATAATTTGTGCAGCGCGTCACGCACGTGTTCGGCTTGCCACATGGCGAGCCGGCTCTCGCGCGAAGCGATCACCAGGGTTTCAGGAGCAGCGAAGTTCATTCAGCAACCGCGTGAAGACCAAAAGAAAAAATGGTAACACGCTTGACCGGCCCGAACGGCGGGTCGTGAGAGGAGCGACATGAAGAGCAGCGCAAAGGTAAAAGCCCCGCAAGAGGGCCTCGCCAAGTCGGTCGGCAAGACTTCCCCCGCGAAGGCAGCAGCCGCGGCCCCATCCACTTCCCGCCTGACGGCAGATGGGCCGGCCAAGGGCAAGGCCCGCCGCTCGCGTGAAGACAAGGACGCCCCGCTGCGCGAGGACATCCGCTTCCTCGGCCGCCTGTTGGGCGACGTGCTGCGCGAGCAACAAGGCAGCGACGCGTTCGATCTGGTCGAGACCATTCGCCAGAATGCGGTGCGCTTTCACCGCGAGGGCGACCGCAGCGCCGCCCGCGCGCTGGGCGCATTGCTCAACGGTCTGACCAACGAGCAAGCCATCGAGGTGGTGCGCGCGTTCAGCTACTTCTCGCATCTGGCCAACATCGCCGAGGACCGCCATCACAACCGCCGCCGTCGCGTGCACGCGCTCGCCGGCAGCCGGGCCCAGCCGGGCAGCCTGCGCGCCGCGCTGCAAAGCCTGAAAGACGCCGGCCTTGCCGATCCCGCCACGCTGCAGGCGTTCTTCGCGAGCGCGCTCATCGTGCCGGTGCTCACCGCCCACCCGACCGAAGTCCAGCGCAAGAGCATTCTCGACGCCGAGCGCGAAATTGCCCGTCTACTCGCGCATCGCGACGACGCCCTCACCGAGCGTGAGGCCTCGCGCAACACCGAATCCATGCGTGCCTACGTCACCACGCTCTGGCAGACGCGCATGCTGCGCAGTTCGCGCCTGACCGTGGCCGATGAAATCGAGAACGCGCTGTCGTACTACCGGAGCACGTTCCTCTCCGAGATTCCCGCCCTGTACGACGACGTGAGCGCCGAACTACACGACGCCGTGCCCGCCGTGCGCGCCGAAGGCCTCGGCCGCTTCCTGCAGATGGGTAGCTGGATCGGCGGCGATCGCGACGGCAACCCGAACGTCACGGCGCAAACGCTGCAACTGGCGATCACGAGCCAGGCCACCGAAATCTTCGCGCACTACCTCGAACAGGTGCACTTGCTGGGCGCGGAGTTGTCCGTCTCGCAACTGCTCGCCGGCGCCAGCGACGCGCTGCTCACGCTCGCGCGCCGCTCGCCCGACGATTCGCCGCACCGCACCGACGAGCCCTATCGACGCGCGCTCATCGGCGTGTACGCGCGTCTGGCCGCTACGGCGCGCGAATGGGTCGGCCATGTGCCGCATCGCGTCGCGGTCGGTCGCGCCAGCCCGTATCTCGACGCGAGCGAATTCATCTCGGATCTGAATACGGTGGTCGCGTCGCTCATGGCGCATCATGGCGGCGCTCTGGTCGCGCAACGCCTCGGCCCGCTCGTACGCGCCGCCGAGGTGTTCGGCTTCCATCTGGCCAGCATCGACCTGCGCCAGAGTTCGGACATTCACGAAGCCGTCATCGCCGAGTTGTTCGCCAAGGCGGGCATCGAAGCGAATTACGCGAAGCTCGACGAAGACCAGAAGCTCGCCCTGCTGCTGCGCGAACTGCGCGAGCCGCGCCCGTTGTTCTCGCCCTATCTCGACTACTCGCAGCGCACGCGCGACGAGCTGGCCGTGTTTGCCGCGGCGCGCGACATCCGCGCCCGCTTCGGCCCCCGCGCGGTGCGCAACTACATCATTTCGCATACGGAAACCGTGAGCGATCTGGTGGAAGTCATGCTGCTGCAAAAGGAGACCGGCCTCTTCCAGGGGGCGCTGGGTGGCAACGGCGCGAAGGCCATCGAGCCCAAGGTCGGTGCGATGGTCATCCCGCTGTTCGAAACGATTGCCGACTTGCGCAATGCGCCGGTCATCATGCGCGCGTTCTTCGACATCCCCGGCATGTCCGAGGTGGTCACGCAGCAAGGCGGCGAGCAGGAAGTCATGCTCGGCTACTCCGACAGCAACAAGGACGGCGGCTTCCTCACGTCGAACTGGGAGTTGTACAAGGCCGAACTCGCACTGGTCCATCTGTTCGAAGAGAAAGGCATTCGCCTGCGCCTGTTCCACGGCCGCGGCGGCACCGTGGGGCGTGGCGGCGGCCCGACCTACCAGGCCATCCTGTCGCAACCGCCGGGCACGGTGAAGGGGCAGATTCGTCTGACCGAGCAAGGCGAGATCATTGCGAGCAAGTTCGCCAACCCGGAGATCGGGCGGCGCAACCTGGAGACCATCGTGGCGGCCACGCTCGAAGCCACGCTGCTGCCGAGCCGCAACCAGCCGCCGCGTCTGGCCGCGTACGAACAGGTCATGCAGACGCTCTCGGACACGGCCTTCGCCGCGTATCGCGACCTCGTCTACGAGACGCCGGGCTTCACCGACTACTTCTTCTCGGCCACCCCGATCGCGGAAATCGCCGAGCTCAACATCGGCTCGCGTCCCGCCTCGCGCAAGTTCTCGGATCCGAAGAACCGTCGTATCGAAGACCTGCGCGCGATTCCGTGGGGCTTCTCGTGGGGCCAGTGCCGTCTGCTCATCACCGGCTGGTACGGCTTCGGCAGCGCCGTGCAGGCATTTCTCGACGGCGGGCAAGGTAAAGCCGCGAAGGCCGACGCCGAAGGTCGCGAAAAGCGTCTCGATACCTTGCGTCAGATGGTCAAGCGCTGGCCGTTCTTCGCGACGCTGCTCTCGAACATGGACATGGTGCTCGCCAAGACCGATCTGGCCGTGGCGTCGCGTTATGCCGAACTGGTGCCGGACGAAAAGCTGCACAAGCGCGTGTTCAATCGCATCGTTGCCGAATGGCAGAGCACGTCGCAGGCGCTCGCGCTCATCACCGGTCACGAGGAGCGACTGGCGGACAACCCGCTGCTCGCCCGCTCGATCAAGAACCGCTTCCCCTACCTCGATCCGCTCAACCACTTGCAAGTCGAGTTGTTGCGCCGGCATCGTGCGGGGGAATCGGACGAGCGCGCGCGTCGCGGCATCCACCTGTCCATCAACGGCATTGCCGCCGGGCTGCGCAACACGGGCTGACGTCCTCGCGGCGTGACCCGGCGCCGGCTCCGCAGTCCGCGGGGCCGGCGCACAACGTCGATGGGCCGAAAACGCCATGTTGGCCGCGCGGTACTCCGCTTGAGATTCTCCCCAACGACAGTGGGCCGATAGAACGGTATATTTCGGGAATTCGATTCGATGGCTGCCGGGGGGCCCATCCATCATGCAATCCGATTCCAACGCAGTCTCCGCGCGAGGTACGCGCTTACGACGGGTCTCCAGACGCTTCACGGCCACCGCGCTTGGCCTGATTTGCGCAGGTGCACAGGCGGGTTCGGCCGTCCAGATGTCACCACACAACGCCAGCACCGGCCTTTCATCTTCCGCATCCTCGCCCCCGCCCGCGCCCGTCTCGCATGCACTCGCTGCGGCGCCGCACGGCGTGCGCGGTTTGGCCGTACGCCTTGTCTCGCAAACGCTCGCGTCGTCGCCCGCGAGTCCACCCAAGCCGCGGCCGATCGTCGATCCCGTGCTCGACCCGCTGATGCACGGGATTCTGGAGCGACTGGCGATCAGCGAAGCGGTTGCGCGGACCAAATACACGTCGGGCAAGCCGGTGCAGGACACCCCACGCGAGCAGGCGTTGCTTGACAGCATGGGAGACCGGGCCACCCAGTACGGCCTGACGCCCGCGCAGGTGCGCACGTTCTTCCGTCTGCAGATCGAGGCGGGCAAGCTGGTGCAGACCGCCTTGCTGGCCCGCTGGAAGCGCGAAGGCAGCGCGCCCGGGGAGCCGGTCGATCTGGCCACGCGTTTGCGTCCGGCGCTCGACCGGCTCGGCACTTCGCTCATGCGCGATCTCGGCCGCCTGTGCGCGTTGCCCGACGATCCATCGCGCATGGCGCGCATTCACCAGGCCCGCGAGCGGATCGCCAAGACGGCGAAGCTCGAAGCGCTGCAACGGGCGGCGTTCGACGAGGCAACGTCGGGTCTGTGCCTGTCGGCGCCGCCGCGCGTCTGGACGCTGTCGATGACGCACTGACCGGCACGCCCTGGCCCGGCCGCGCTCGACGCTGCGCCGACCGAGGCACCCTGCCCTGAGCGCTGGCGATGTTGCGCCGGCTGGGGCGCGCTGGACCCGCCGTCGGCCGAGTCGATGGGCCAACGCCGGGGTTGTATAATCCCGGTTTGCCGTGCTCCGCCACGGTCCGCTTCCATCTGCCCCCGATGGGCCTCGATTAGCCAAGCTACGACAATGACCTCCCAACTCCACAAGAAAGGCGAAGCCTGGTCGGCCCGCTTTTCCGAACCCGTTTCCGAACTCGTCAAGCGCTATACGGCGTCGGTCTTCTTCGACAAGCGCCTGGCGCTGTTCGACATCGAAGGGTCGCTCGCCCATGCGGATATGCTGTCGGCGCAAGGCATCATCAGCGCCCAGGATCTGGCCGACATCCAGCGCGGCATGACGCAGATTCGCGGCGAGATCGAACGTGGCGAGCTCGAGTGGCAACTGGATCTCGAAGACGTTCACCTGAACATCGAAGCGCGCCTGACCGCCCTCATCGGCGATGCGGGCAAGCGCCTGCACACCGGCCGCTCGCGTAACGATCAGGTGGCGACCGACATCCGACTGTGGCTGCGCAGCGAAATCGATCGCATCGGCAATCACCTCGGCGACCTGCGCCGGGCATTGCTGGATCTGGCCGATCAGCACAGCGCCACGATTCTGCCGGGCTTCACTCACCTGCAAGTCGCACAACCGGTGACGTTCGGTCATCACCTGCTGGCTTACTTCGAGATGTTCAGCCGCGACGCGGAACGCATGCTCGACGTGCGCCGCCGCGTGAACCGGCTGCCGCTGGGCGCTGCGGCGCTCGCCGGCACGAGCTATCCGATCGATCGGGAACGGGTCGCGGCGACGCTTGGCTTCGAAGAAGTCTGCGCGAACTCACTCGACGCCGTGTCGGATCGCGACTTCGCGATCGAATTCACGGCCGCCGCCGCGCTCGTGATGACGCACGTCTCGCGCTTCTCGGAAGAGTTGGTGCTGTGGATGAGCCCGCGCGTGGGCTTCATCGATCTGGCCGACCGCTTCTGTACCGGCAGCTCGATCATGCCGCAGAAGAAGAACCCGGACGTGCCCGAACTCGCGCGCGGCAAGACCGGTCGCGTCAACGGCCACCTGATCGCGCTGCTCACGCTGATGAAGGGCCAGCCGCTCGCCTACAACAAGGACAATCAGGAAGACAAGGAACCGCTGTTCGACACGGTCGACACCGTGATCGACACGCTGCGCATCTTCGCGGACATGGTGCCGGGCATCAAGGTACGCGAAGCCAATATGCGCAACGCCGCGCTGCAAGGCTTCTCGACCGCCACCGATCTGGCCGACTACCTCGTCAAGAAGGGTCTGCCGTTCCGCGACGCCCACGAAATCGTGGCGCATGCCGTGAAGATCTGCTCGGATCGCGATATCGATCTGGCCGACCTGTCGCTCGCCGAGTTGCAGAAGTTCTCGCCGCTCGTCGGTGAGGATGTCTTCGATTGCCTCACGCTCGAAGGCTCGGTCGCCAGCCGCAACCACATCGGCGGCACCGCGCCCGCCCAAGTGCAACGCGCCATCGCCGCCGCACGCGCGAAGCTCGCCAAGTAAGTGGCCCTGGCCAGGTCATTCGACTTGGCGGGCGCCAACGAAAATGCCACCCGGATGGGTGGCATTTTTCATGCGCGCGAGATGGACGTACGCGCGGGATCATGTCCCTCGCATCAGAACAGCGGCAGCGACAGGAACCCCTTGATGATGATCGCGTTGAGGATGTCGATGAAGAACGCCCCCACCATCGGCACGATCAGGAATGCGATGTGCGACGGGCCGAAACGCTCGGTCACCGCCTGCATGTTGGCGATGGCCGTCGGCGTCGCACCCAGCCCGAATCCGCAGTGGCCCGCCGCGAGCACGGCCGCATCGTAGTTGCGTCCCATGACGCGGAACGTGACGAAGATCGCATACGCCGCCATCGCGACCGCCTGCACAACGAGAATCACGATCATCGGCAGCGCCAGCGTCGAGAGATCCCACAGACGCAAGGTCATGAGCGCCATCGCCAGAAAGAGCGAGAGACTCACATTGCCAAGCACCGACAGCGAGCGCTCAAACACCTCGTAGCCCACGAGCGACAGCAAATTGCGCACAACGACACCGGTAAACAGCACGCACACGAACGTCGGCAATTCGAAGGCCGTGCCTGCCAGCCAGCGCGCAATGACCTCGCCGCCCAGCAAACAGATGGCAATCATCGCCACCGTTTCGATCAGCGCCTGCGCGGTGATCAACCGCACCGTGTGCGGCTGCTCGAAGCCCTCCGGCGTGGTCTGTTGCGCCGCGGCGGCGCCCGGCACGTTGGTGCCCAGACGCCCCACCAGGTAACGCGCGACCGGCCCGCCCAGCAGCCCGCCAAACACCAGCCCGAAGGTGGCGCAAGCCATCGCGATTTCCAGTGCCGACTGCACACCATAGCGCGCGGTCAGCGTGTCACCCCATGCCGCGCCCGTGCCGTGTCCGCCCGCCAGCGTAATCGACCCGCCCAACAAGCCGACGCCCGGCGCCAGCCCCATCATGGACGCAAGTCCCACGCCGATCGCGTTCTGTACGATCAACATGCCCGCCACCACGCCAAGGAACAACACCAGGCGACGCCCGCCGGCCTTCAGGCTGGCTAGATTGGCCGACAGCCCGATGGTCGCGAAAAAGGCAAGCATGAGCGGCGTTTGCAACGACGTGTCGAACTTCAGCTCAACCTGCCCAAACTGGCGCAGCGCCAACGCGCCCACGGCCACCAGCAAGCCAGCCGCCACGGGTTCAGGAATGCTGTAGGTGCGCAGCGGCCCAATCCATTCGACCAGCTTGCGCCCAAGCAACAACACCAACGTGGCACAGACGAGCGTGCCGTAGGTGCTGAACTCCAGTTGTCCGGTTTCCATGAATTCTCCCGCTCGAAAAAAGTGCGTCGAGTGTAGCAACCGAATCGGCCCAAATTAACGGGAAATCACCCAAATTGGCGCAGTTCGAGCCAAACCACAAATCGGGTACGCCCCGCCGCATCTCGACGATCGTCAGGCATCTTCCGCCATTTAATGGCCAATTTCACGAATTCGGCTACGCATTTTCGTCCGACAACGCTTCGCAACGCGCGATACGTGAAATGCGTCCAGCAAAAACGGGCGTATAAGGCGCGCCGCCACACGCTGGGCATCCGCATGCCGACTTCGTTGAAACAAAAAAAGCCCCGTGCTTTCACACGGGGCCGGATGTCGCCACAGGCGCGCTCGCGTAGCTTACTGGCGCACACAATCCACAAAATACTCGGGGCGTCCGTCCACTTCCTCGACGACCAGACCGTGGATATCGGTATGGAAGCCCGGGAAGCGTTCGTTGAAGTCGCGCGCGAAACGCAGATACTCGATGATCGCGGCGTTGAAGCGTTCGCCGGGAATCAACAACGGAATACCCGGCGGATACGGCGTGAGCAACACGCTCGTCACGCGCCCTTCGAGTTCGTCGATGGGCACGCGGTCGATCTGGCGGTGCGCCAGTTTCGAGAACGCGTCGGTCGGCTTCATCGCGGGCTGCATGTCCGAGAGGTACATCTCGGTCGTCACGCGCGCCACGTCGTTCGCCTTGTACACGCTGTGGATCTGATCGCACAGATCGCGCAGTCCGATGCGCTCGTAGCGCGGGAACTGCGCCACGAACTCCGGCAGTACGCGCCAGAGCGGGCGGTTGTGATCGTAATCGTCCTTGAACTGCTGCAGCTCGGTCACCATCGAATTCCAGCGGCCCTTGGTGATGCCGATGGTAAACATGATGAAGAACGAATAAAGCCCGGTCTTCTCGACGATGATGCCGTGTTCGGCAAGGTACTTGGTAACGATGGCTGCGGGAATGCCGCTCTCGCCGAACTCGCCGTCCACGTCCAACCCCGGCGTGATGATCGTCGCCTTGATCGGATCGAGCATGTTGAAGCCTTCGGCCAGATCGCCAAAGCCGTGCCAGCGCTCGTTGGCACGCAGCACCCAGTCGTCGCGCTGAATCGTGCCCTCGTCGCCCAGATGCTCCGGGCCCCAGACCGAGAACCACCACGAATCGCCGTACTCGGCCGCCACCTTGCGCATGGCACGGCGGAAGTCGAGCGCCTCGACGATCGACTCTTCGACCAGCGCCGTGCCGCCCGGCGGCTCCATCATCGCGGCCGCCACGTCGCACGACGCGATGATCGCGTACTGCGGCGAGGTCGACGTGTGCATCAGGTACGCCTCGTTGAAGCGATACGTGTCGAAGGTTCGCGCTTCCGATTCCTGCACCACGATCTGCGACGCTTGCGAAATACCGGCGAGCAACTTGTGCGTAGAGTGCGTGGCGTAGACCGTGGCCTCCGCCGAGCGCGGGCGCCCTTCGCCGATCGCGTGCATGTCGCGATAGAACTCGTGGAACGCCGCGTGCGGCAGCCAGGCTTCATCGAAGTGCAACGTGTCGATGTTGTTGCCCAGCAATTCCTTGATCATCTCGACGTTGTAGATGACGCCGTCATAGGTGCTCTGCGTAATCGTGAGAATACGCGGCTTGGCGTTCGGATCGCGTTCCAGCACTTCGCGCGCGAACGGGTTCGCTTCGATCTTGGCGCGAATGACTTCCGGCTCGAACTCCGACTTCGGAATCGGGCCGATGATGCCGAGGTGGTTGCGCGTCGGCGTAAGAAACACCGGCACGGCGCCCGTCATCGTGATCGCGTGCAGGATCGACTTGTGGCAGTTGCGGTCGACTACGACGATGTCGCCCGGCGCCACGGTGGCATGCCACACGATCTTGTTCGAGGTCGACGTGCCGTTCGTCACGAAGAACAGATGATCCGCGTTGAAAATGCGCGCCGCATTGCGCTCCGACGCACCCACCGGGCCGTTGTGGTCAAGCAACTGACCCAATTCTTCCACGGCGTTGCACACGTCCGCGCGCAGCATGTTCTCACCGAAGAACTGGTGGAACATCTGGCCCACCGGGCTCTTGAGGAACGCCACGCCGCCCGAGTGGCCCGGGCAGTGCCACGAATATGAACCGTCGGCCGCATAGTGCGTGAGCGAGCGGAAGAACGGCGGCGGCAGCGAGTCGAGGTACGACCTGGCTTCACGGATGATGTGACGCGCCACGAACTCCGGCGTGTCTTCGAACATGTGAATGAAGCCGTGCAGCTCGCGCAGGATGTCGTTCGGGATGTGGCGCGACGTGCGCGTCTCGCCGTACAGGAAAATCGGAATGTCCGGGTTGCGACGGCGCACTTCCTGCACGAACGCGCGCAGGTTGATGATGGCCAGCGCCAGCTCGCCCTCGCCTTCACCGCCCGCTTCGCTCGAAAACGTGCCGAACTCGTCGTCGTCGATGGACAGGATGAAACTCGATGCGCGGCTCGCCTGTTGCGCAAACGAAGTCAGGTCACCGTAGCTCGTGAGACCGTTGACCTCCATGCCCTCGGCTTCGATGGCCTCCGCCAAGGAGCGAATCCCGGATCCGGAGATGTTTTCGGAGCGGAAGTCTTCGTCGATGATGACGATCGGAAAACGGAATTTCATTGGCGTTCCTTCGACAAAAGAACGAGCCACGGTCCGACATGGCCGTGGCTCTTGGGCAGTGCGACGTTGCGGGTGCTCACCGGTGGCGAGTCAAGCCTGCGCAGGCTAGGTTTTCGGCAGCGTGACGCCACGCTGTCCCTGGTACTTCCCGCCGCGATCCTTGTACGACGTCTCGCAGACTTCGTCGGATTCGAAGAACAGCACCTGAGCCACGCCCTCATTGGCGTAGATCTTGGCCGGCAGCGGCGTGGTGTTCGAGAATTCCAGCGTCACATAGCCCTCCCATTCGGGCTCGAACGGCGTCACGTTCACGATGATGCCGCAACGGGCATACGTCGATTTGCCGAGACATACGGTGAGCACGTTGCGCGGAATACGGAAGTACTCGACGGTGCGCGCGAGCGCGAACGAGTTCGGCGGAATGATGCAGACATCGCCGGAGAAGTCGACGAACGACTTTTCGTCGAAGTTCTTCGGGTCGACAATCGTCGAGTTGATGTTCGTGAAGATCTTGAATTCAGCCGCACAGCGAATATCGTAGCCGTAACTCGACGTGCCATAGCTGACGATCTTCTGCCCGTCCTGGGATTGCCGGACCTGCGACGGCTCGAAGGGCTCGATCATGCCGTGCGCCTCGGCCATACGCCGGATCCATTTGTCGGACTTGATGCTCATGTGTGGGCCTGAATGGGCGTGGTACGTGAAAAATTGGGCGTATTTTACGCGATTGTTGCGGTGCGGTGAGGTTTTCGCGCGCACCGCGCTGCACGGGGCTCCCCGGGCCCCTGTGCGCCGTCCTTACGTGTTCTGAACGACGATCGACGGGAACTTGCTCGTCATGTCCTTCTGACGCGCCGCGATCTTCACCGCCATCTTGCGGGCAATGGCCTTGTAGAGCGCCGCGACCCGGCCGTCCGGGTCGCCCACCACGCTCGGCATGCCGGCGTCGGCGTGCACGCGGATACTCATCTCCAACGGCAGCTTGCCCAGCAGCTCGACGTCGAAATCGTGGCTCATGCGTTCGCCACCGCCCACGCCGAAAATCGGCTCCTCGTGTCCACAGTTCGAGCAGATGTGCAGACTCATGTTCTCGATGAGACCGAGGATCGGCACGCCGACCTTCTCGAACATCTTGAGACCCTTGCGGGCGTCGAGCAGCGCCAGGTCCTGCGGCGTGGTGACGATGACCGCGCCCGTGACGGGCACCTTCTGCGCGAGCGTGAGCTGGATGTCGCCCGTGCCCGGCGGCATGTCGACGATCAGGTAGTCAAGGTCGTGCCAATTCGTCTGGTTGAGCAGCTGTTCGAGCGCCTGCGTGACCATCGGGCCGCGCCAGACCATCGGATTGTCCGGCTCGATCAGGAAGCCGATCGAGCTGGCTTGCAGGCCGTGCGCCGTCATCGGTTCGAGCGTCTTGCCGTCTTTCGACTCGGGTTTGCCGTGAATGCCCAGCAGCGTGGGTAGGGACGGGCCGTAGATGTCGGCGTCGAGAATGCCGACGGTGGCTCCCTCGGCCACCAGCGCCAGCGCCAGGTTCACGGCCGTGGTGCTCTTGCCCACGCCGCCCTTGCCCGACGCCACCGCCACGATGTTCTTCACGTTCGGCAGGAGCTTCACCCCGCGCTGCACCGCATGCGCCACGATTTTCTGACTGATGTCGACCGCCACGCGTTCGACACCGGGCAGCTTGCCCACGGCATCGGTGATGCGCGTGCGCATCGCCTCGAACTGGCTCTTCGCCGGATAGCCGAATTCGATCTGGATACCGACGTGACCATGCTCGGCCACGACCTGCTTCACATACTTTCCGGCAATCAGGTCGAGCCCCGTGTCGGGATCGACGATGCCACGCAGCACTTCATTGATTTGGGCGACTTCCATGTGGGTCTCTCGCTCTGTCGAGGCGCGCCGGGAAAGCCCCGGCAAGCGCTAACAACTTGTAACATCCGTGGCGCACGCTCTCGATTAGCATGCGAGGCGCGCGTGTTATGGGGAACCCGCCGGCATGGCAATCTGTCCTTGCCTGCGGTTGACACTCAGCGCTATTGTAAAAGACCGCGCGCCGGCAGGTTCAAAACCCCTGCGACGCACGCGTGCTTCGGCGAAGTGCTCACGCGTTGTTTCACGACTGCTAGCTAATCGATAAGGAGCCTCACATGAATAAGAACTCTCTGCGCGCTTGCGCGCTCGTCCTGACCGCCGCCGCCATGCTGGCCGGTTGCCAGACGCCGCAGGGCACGAACACGGCGGTCGGTACCGGTGTGGGTGCGGCAGTGGGCGCAGGACTGGGCAACCTCATCGGGGGCAACACGACAGGCACGCTGATCGGCGCCGCCGTGGGTGCCGCCGCTGGCGGCGCGACGGGGTATAACTGGAGCGCGATCAAGAACACCTTGGGCGGTCACACGGCCGGCACGGGCACCACCATCTCCGAGCAGCCGGACGGCTCGCTCAAGGTCGCCGTCCCGAGCGACGTGACGTTCGACACCGGCCGCGCCGATATCAAACCGAACTTCCGCGCCGTGCTCGACGACGTCGCCGCGTCGCTCAACCAGAATCCGGGGATTACCGCCAACATCGTGGGCCATACCGACAGCACGGGCGGCGATCGCATCAACATCCCGCTGTCGCAAAACCGCGCGTCCAACGTGATCCAGTATCTGAACAGCCGCGGTATCGCGATGAACCGCATGAGCGGCACGGGCGTCGGGTCGAGCCAGCCGGTCGCCTCGGATGCCACCGCCGCCGGCCGTGCGCAGAACCGTCGCGTCGAAATCCTGCTGCACGCACCGCGCGGCTGATCGCCTCGCGCTTCGCTTTCTGCCCCCGCTTTCTGCCTGACGGGGCATTGGGATTTCGTCGCACAATCGCGGGTCCGGTCCGCCGGACCTGCGTTCTGCCGACGCGCCCGAGCAACATGCTGCGATGCACCATCGAAAGTCGGCACCTCAGTTGAACTAAACCCGCGTCACATCGCTCAGACCTTTCGGAAGTGCTTACTGTGGGCGCTTCCATCTCCTCTTTGTTATTGACGTTACGTGTGCCTAGTTAAGCCGGAACCTGGTTCCGGCTTTTTTTTGGTTCATCGTGGATTGCCGCCCACAGACGTCGCCGGCGCCATCGGCAACGGCCTGCCATTGCCCCGCTCTCGCTCCTCCCTCGCCGTGCCGGATTCATTGACCGAGTCGGGCGGTTGGGCGTCAACTGGCCTCGCCTGCTAGAATCGACCTTTCCCGGTTCCCTCAACGCACAGTCGATCCTCATGTCCCGCCGCATTCTTGTCACCTCCGCCCTGCCGTACGCCAATGGCCAGATTCACATCGGCCATTTGGTCGAATACATCCAGACCGACATCTGGGTACGGTTCATGCGGATGCAGGGCCATGAGGTCTACTACGTCGGCGCGGACGACACGCACGGCACGCCCGTCATGCTGCGCGCCGAGAAGGAAGGCCTCACCCCCAAGCAATTGATCGAGCGCGTCTGGAAGGAACACAAGCGCGACTTCGACAGCTTCGGCGTCTCGTTCGATAACTACTATTCGACGGATTCCGAGGAAAACCGCGAATTGTCCGAAGGCGTCTATCTCGCCCTCAAGGAACAGGGTCTGATCGAAGCCCGCGATATCGAACAGGCGTATGACCCGGTCAAGGAAATGTTCCTGCCGGATCGCTTCATCAAGGGCGAGTGTCCGAAATGCGGCGCCAAGGACCAGTACGGCGATTCGTGCGAAGTCTGTGGTTCGACCTATGCGCCGACCGATCTGCTCAACCCGTACTCGGTGGTCTCGGGCGCCACGCCGGTGCGCAAGACATCCACGCATTACTTCTTCAAGCTCTCGGACAAGCGCTGCGAGCAATTCCTGCGTAAATGGGTGGCCGGACTCGCGCAACCCGAAGCCGCCAACAAGATGAAGGAATGGCTCGGCGAAGACGGCGAGTCCACGCTGGCCGATTGGGACATCTCGCGCGACGCACCCTACTTCGGCTTTGAGATCCCTGGCGCCCCGGGCAAGTATTTCTACGTGTGGCTCGACGCGCCGGTCGGCTACTACGCCAGTTTCAAGAACCTGTGCGCGCAGCGCGGCCTGAACTTCGACGAATGGGTCAAGCCGGGGTCGACAACCGAGCAGTACCACTTTATCGGCAAGGACATCCTGTACTTCCACACGTTGTTCTGGCCGGCGATGCTCGAGTTCTCGGGCCATCGCACGCCGACCAACGTGTTCGCCCACGGCTTCCTGACGGTGGACGGCCAGAAGATGTCGAAGTCGCGCGGCACGTTCATCACGGCACAAAGCTTCATCGACACCGGCCTCAATCCGGAATGGCTGCGTTACTACATCGGCGCCAAGCTGGGCAACACGATGGAAGACCTCGACCTGAACCTCGACGATTTCATCGCCCGCGTGAACAGCGACCTGGTGGGCAAGTACGTGAACATCGCCAGCCGCGCGGCGGGCTTCCTTCTCAAGCGCTTTGACGGTCGCGTGTCGCCGGACGCCATGCAGGCGCCGCTGCTGGGCCAGTTGCGCGCCGTTGCCCCGCAAATCGCTGCACACTACGAAGCGCGCGAGTTCGGCAAGGCGCTGCGTCTGGTGATGGAACAGGCCGACGCCGTGAACGGTTACGTCGACACGGTCAAGCCGTGGGATCTGGCGAAGGATCCGGCGCAGGCCGGCGCCCTGCACGAGGCCTGCTCGGTCTGCCTCGAGGCGTTCCGTTTGCTCACGCTGTACCTCAAGCCCGTGCTGCCCGTGACGGCCGAGGCCGTGGAGCGCTTCCTGACCATCGCGCCGCAAGCGTGGCAGGACGTGAGCCGCCCGCTCACCGCCGACACGGCGATCTCCGCCTACAAGCATTTGATGACGCGCGTCGAAGGCAAGCAGGTTGAAGCGTTGCTCGCGGCCAACCGCGACTCGCTGCAAGCGGCCGCACCGGTGGCCGAGGCGGCAGCGGCGAAGGGCAAGCACAAAGCCGCCGGGGCGTCGGAGAAGGCCGAGAACGGCGCGGAAGACGGCATCATCAACATCGACGACTTCGCCAAGATCGATCTGCGCATCGCGCGCATCGTCGATTGCAAGGCAGTCGACGGGTCGGACAAGCTGCTGCAACTCACGCTCGACGTGGGCGAAGCGCAAACGCGTAACGTCTTCTCCGGGATCAAGTCCGCCTATCCGCAGCCCGAAGCGCTGGTGGGCAAGCTCACAGTGATGGTCGCCAACCTCGCGCCGCGCAAGATGAAGTTTGGTCTGTCCGAAGGCATGGTGCTCGCCGCCTCGGCCGCCGACGAGAAAGCTGAACCGGGCCTCTACATCCTCGAGCCGCACGACGGCGCGAAGCCGGGCATGCGGGTGAAGTAAGGCGCCGACGTCCCCCATCGGGAACACCGGCCGCATCTCGCGACAACGCCTGCGCTTCCCACGAAAAACACCCCGAATGCCAGACATCTCGTCCGGCACTCGGGGTGTTTTTTTATGCTGGCGTCCCGCAACCCGGCGGCCGAGGGTAGCGATGAAACGCCGACAGGCTAACGCAAATGATCCACCGGCAACGCGGTGGTGAATTTCACCGTTTCCATCGAGAAACTCGCGCTGATGTCTTGCAGATCGGCCACGCGAATGAGCTTCTTATAGAAACGGTCGTAGGCAGCGATGTCCGGCAGATACACCTTGAGCAGATAGTCGATCTCGCCCGCCATCCGGTGCATCTCCACAATTTCAGGCAATTCCCGTGCCCCCGCCACGAAGCGGACCATCCAGTCCTCGCTGTGCGCTGCCGCCTTGATGAACACGAACGCGGTGACGCGCAGATCGAGCTGCTGAGGATCGCACAGCGTGACCTGCCCCGTGATGACGCCGTTTTCGCGCAGGCGCTGCACGCGCCGCCAGCAGGGCGTCGGCGACAGATGCACGGCTTCGGCCAGTTCGCCCAGCGAGCGCGAGGCATCGGCTTGCAGATTTTCGAGAATTGCGAGATCGGTTTTGTCCACGACAGCCACCTGAGAGGAAAATTCTTCCAAATCCTACGTCATTCGGCAGAAAATTTGAAACCCTTTACCTCTCATTGGCACGTAAACTTCAGAAACATTCCGAAAACGGGCGGCATCATGAAAATCTTCACTCAGCATCCGGCCTCTGTCGGTGAAAATTACCTCCAACACATGGGATCGGCACTGTCCTTCGCGCTGCCCTTGCTGGGAGCATGTCTGGCGTGTCTCGTGCACGCACTGCTGCCATTTCTGTTCGAGAAGACGGGCAGCCGAATCATCGTTCGCCTGCACGACCGCATGGTGACGCATCGCAACCGCCACGCCGCGCCCGCGACGCCGTCCGAGCAGGCCGAGGGCCAACCATCGCGGGCGATGCCATAAAGCCGAGTCGCCGCGGCCGAGCGACCGGCCGTCGCCTCGCCCCCGGGTCAGGGACGCTCCGACGCCGGATCCGCCGAGCGCGACGTGACCGTTACCCGGCCGTCGGGGCCGAAGTGCGCGTTGAACATGCCCGCCGTGTTGACGCCGTCCTCAAGCCAGCGCCAGCTCCACACCGTTTCCTTCTTCAGTCGGTACTCCGCCACGCTCGTCGGCTTGCCGAGCAGACGCCGCACGTCGTCCTGTGACATGCCCGGGCGTACCTGTTCGAAGTTCTCCGGCGAGAGCGCCTGGCTGACGCCACGCAGCTTCCCGTCGGGCGCGATGTCAACCATGTAGGTCCGCAAGCCGCCCGGCGCACGCGGATACTCCAGCCGCCGCGAGCCGTCGTCGTTCTCCCAGACGATTTCCGGCTTGCCCATCTGCTCGCGCACCTGGGCCTCGGTCGTGACGCCCGGGGTGAGGTTGCGCAACAGCATGTCATCCGGCTTGATCGCATTGACCGTATCGCGCGCTTTTTGACGCACCTTGTCGATCTGCTGCTGATCGCAGCCGAACAAGCCCAACAGACTCGCGAACAATCCCATGGCGACTCCCCAGCGAAGACCCCGGCGCAGCCCCTGCGCCGGGTGAACGAAACTGCGCAACGTTGTCATCGACAACACCTCCTCTTCCCGTATTTTTTCCACGCATTTGGCGCGCCGTGGCGTCCCCGCATCGATCAGTCGAAGCGACGGTTGAACAGCACGTCGAAGCCGGACAGCGAACCGGTGCGCAGCACCAATTGCCAGCGACGCGACACCTGCCAGGTAATCTTCACGATACTCGCGGCGCTGGTCAGACTTTGCTCGTATCCCAGGGCGAAGTTGTCCGAGATTGCCTTGCCCACCTTCACCACCTGCTCGTCGTCCGACAGGCCCGAATCGCTGGTGCCGATGCTGAACTCGTCGATCCCGAGATCCTTGATGATGCGTCTGCCGCCCGTGGCCCCGAGCAGCGCCGTAGCCGCCCCCGCCATCGCCTGACGCTGGCCGAGCCCCGCGCCATCGGGGCCGTGGCCGAACATCAGCCATGAGAGCTTCTCCTCGTCCGACACGTTCGGCTCGGAGACGAGCGACACACGCGGCTGGCGCACCGTGCCCGTCACCAGCACCCCGGCGGCGACTTCCTGATTGCGGCGCATCGCCTGAATGTAGATGTCCGGATTGTCGAGCGGGCCGACGAAGTTGATCTGACCGCGCTCGATCGCGAGCTTCCGGTCGAACGCCTCGTACGTGCCCTCCGCCACCGTGATGGTGCCGGTTGCGCGCATCGTCGTGAGCGGGTCACTCTGCAAGCGCACGCTGCCGCGCAACAGCAGGTCGGCCCCGGCACCGACGAAACGGAAGTCCCGCCCCAGATCCACGTCCACGTTGATGTGCGGCGAGAAGCGGCTGGCCGGCTTCGCGCTGATGCGGGCAGCCTCTTCCTTCGCATCGAGCGGCCGGGTGCGGGCCTGCGCGCCGCCGCGCACCACCACGACATCGTCGCCAAGCTTCGGCGCGCTGGTCGGCGGCAGCGCAAAACGGGCCCGGTCGATGGTGAACTTGCCAGTCACGGCCGTCGCGTCGCCACTGCCCATCGCCTTCGCCTCGCCGGTAAGGGATAACTGCCGGTCCGGCGCGGCGAACAATTGCAGCTTGTCGGCCGTGAGCGTAACGCCAAGCGTCGGCTCGGGCGTGTCGAGCCGGATGTTGCCCGTCGCCCGCGCCGTGCCCCCGCCACCGCCCGTAACGACCACGTCGCGCAGCACGATCTCGGTCGGGGTGAGCGCAATGCGCACCCGCCCGTTCTTGACGCGCACGCCCGTGTCGAACATCTGCATCGACAGATCGTCGGCGGTCAGCTCGCCGGTGGGACGTGGCTTGCCTACCGTGCCCGCGAGCGTCACTTGCAGGTTCGCACGCCCCTTGAAGGCAAATTGCGCCCCGGCCAGACGCTCGAAATTCGAGAGATCGGGAATGGCAATGGCGAGGCGTCCGGCGAGCGGCGCGGTGTCCTGCACCTCGGGAATGCCGCCCTGCACATGCAGGCCCGCCTGTATGTCGGCGTCCAACGTGCCGACCAGCGACGAGACGGCCTTTAGCGTGACGTGCGCTGTCTGCCCCGCCAGGTCGACGCGCGCGCGCAGCGCCGAGATCCCGAGCGGCACGCGCGCCCCCACGCCGCCCTTCTCCGCCGTCAGGCCGGGAACGCCTGTCACCGTCACGTTCACGCTCTCGTTCAACCCGCCGCGGCGCAACGTGACGTCACCACTGCGCCGCACGACTTCGACAAAGCCGTCGGCACGCTGACCGGTGTGCACGTCCCATTTGCCGTCGAGCACGAGGTCGCTGGCGACCGACGGCGACTCGCCCGTGAACGCGTGCATGACGCGCAGCACCTGCGCGACGTCGAGCGTGTCGAGGGTGCCCGCCGTCTTCAGTTGCCCATCGCCGTAGTCGAGGTTTGCCAGCAACGCCGTCCCTGCATCCGTCACGAGTTTGGCCGCGCCAAGATGTACGCGATCGGCACTCACCTGGACCTGCCACGGGGACGCAAGGGTGAGCTTCGGCACGCCCCGGTTCTCGAGCGTCTGGATCGTGCCGCGCCAGCCTGGCTTGCCGCGCGTATCGGTCACAGCGCCGGCGGCATCGAGATTCATGTCGAGCGGCGCTTCGCGAAGCTTGCCGGCCGCCTTCAGATGCAATGTGTGTGCGCCGCGCGTGCCCGCCAGCGCGAGCGAGAGCCGGTCGAGCCGCGCGATGTCGCTGGTCAGGCCCTGGCCCTCGAGCGTCACGTTCAGCCGGTCGCCCGCCGCGCCCGGCAGGCCGCCGCTGACGTCCACCTTCCCGCTCAGATGCTGGAGCTTTTGCGCCCCGAAGACAAGCTTGTCGGCCGCGAGCGTCGCGACCACGACCGGACGCTCGATCGTGCCCGACACCTGCCCGTCCACTTGCAGGCGACCGGCAAGGCCGAAGCCCAGCTTGTCGAGCGACGGCGCGTCGATCTTCACCGCCATCTTGTCGCCCGCGGTGCCGAAGCTGCCGCGCAGTTGCACCTGATTGCCTGCCACGAGCAGGTTGGCGTCACTGGGCAGCAGGCGCGTGCCCGCCAGCCTCACCGTGCCCGACCCGCTCATCGGCAAGTCGGCGTAGACGCTGTCCTGCAATGCAAACTTGAGCGCGAGTCCGAACGCCGGACGCAGCGCCCCCTGCGCATCGACCTGCCCCGTGACGCTCGCCGCCGGTGGCTTGGCACCCCGTTTTTGCGGGCCGTAAAGGTCGTACCAGTCGGCGGGATCGAAGCGCGTGAGCTTGATCTGGGTCCGATAGGCGCCCGCGTCGTCGTTTTCGAGAACGCCGGTGGCCGCAACCTTGCGATCGCCGGCCTCCAGCGAGAGCGCGTTGACGGTGGTGCCCTTAGCATCGAGACCGATGTCGGCCAGCACACGTCGGGCCGCGTCGCGCCAATCGAGGACGATTTGTTGCCCGGTGGCGTCGAGCTTGATGTCGAGCGGCCCGCCGAGCGTCGTCGCAGGCAGCTTGCGGTACAACGCGCGCAGATCGAGATCGCGCATCGTCAAAGCGAAGCCGCCGACGGTCGCCTCGGCATCCGGCGACGTCGGCGGCGCCGCCTTTGCGGCGCTGGCCGCATTCGCCCCCTTCGCCCCCTTTGCCGCCGACGCGACAGGCGCCGTTGTCGCCGCCACCGACACGCCCCCCCTCTCCCGACGCAGCTCGCCACTGCCGGTGAGCCGGCCACCGCCCACAAGCTTCAGCTCGATATCGGTCAGCGCCTGATGCGTCGCATCGAGCAGCACCTGCGTGCGCAGGCTTTCGACCGGCAGCCCGCCGGCATCGATGGCCCCTGGCTTGGCGTTCGTCACGGACACCGGCCCCAGCACGCGGAATGTTTTGGCCCCCGGCGCCGGTCGCAAATCGGCCTGCACCGCGAGATCTGCCTGCGGCGCCGTGGGATCGAAGTCGCGCGGATTGAGGTGATCGAGCGACACCTGCGCGCGCGAGAGCGGCACGGCGCTGAACGGCGACGCGGCAATGTGCGCCGTACCGTTCAGCGTCTTTCCGGTCGCCGTCAAGTCGACGACGAGCGCGTCGAGCGAGCCGGACAGGTCGGCCTGCAGGGCGACCGGAATATCGCCCGCCTTCGCTTGCAAGCCGACGTTGCCGCCCAGCGCGAACGGACGCCGGCCGTTCAACTGCACATTCGCCCGCACGTCGCCGTAGGGCGTGCCGAGATGTTCGACCTGAATCGTGTGTTGCGTGCCGTCGCTGCGCGCGGCGACGCGAACATCTTCCAGCACCAGCGCAGGCGAATGCAGTGTGAGCTTCGCCACACGCACGTCGTTCAGCGTGAGGCCTAGCGGCAGACGCAGGCTCGACGGCATCGTCGCGGGCGTGCTCGACGGTGGCGACGGCGCAAACGCCATCTCCACATCCCCCACCTGCAACTTGTCGACGGTGAAATGCAGCGGGCGCAAGCGCAAGTCCCAACGGCTTTCGAGTCGGCTCACGGTGATGCGCGTCGCACCGTCGAGATAGCGCAGGTCGTTCACGGTGAAGCCGTGCGCGAGGCTTCCGCTGCGCCATTCCCCCGAGAGTTTGCCGCCGAGCGTCGACACGGCTGTCTGCCACAGCCAGCGGCTGCCGCGTTCGCTCGACATCGCCCAGAGCAGCGCGCCAATGACCAACACGACAATGAGCAGGACGGCGAGTACGACGCCCGCCAGCGCTCGCCCCCATCGCCGGCGATGCGCAGGCGGTGATGGGGGCGTTGGAGGCGGCTCGGATGGACGCGGCGGCAGTGAGGTATCGAGCGGCATCGTCATCAGAAAGCCACCCCTAACGAGATGGCCGGACGGAACTGCTTGTTGCGCACGCCGTAGCCCAGATCGAGGTTCACCGGCCCGACCGGGCTGCGCCAGCGCACACCGACCCCCACGCCGTGATACAGCGGCGTGGGATGGCGATAGTCGTCGGTAGCCGTGCCGACGTCCCAGAACACGGCCCCGCCCCAGTCACGCGTGACCCAGCGCTGATATTCGAGACTTGCCGTGCCAAGGTACTTCGTGGGGAACGTGGTGCCGTTCTGCTGACGGCCAATGCTCTGATACGTGTACCCGCGAATCGACGACGTGCCACCCGCGAAGAACAGCAGCGACGACGGAATCCGGTTGCTGTTGCCATTGGTGAGCACGGCGCCAAGCTCCAGGCGCGCGATCACGATGTCACGTTGGCCCACGGGAAAGTACTGACGGATACGGCCATAGAGACGCCCGAAACTCTGATCGGTGAGGACCGGCTTCGCCGCGACGCCGATCTGCGTGTTCACAATGTTGCCCTTGCGCGGAAAGATCAAATCGTCGACATCGCGACGGTTCCACGAAAACGCCGCCACGAGCGCCTTGTTGAGGAAAGGCTGGCCGCCGTCGGGACGTTCGTCCGCGCGGTAAAAGTCGAGCGTATAGGCCCAGTCGTAGCGATCGCGCGAGCGGGCGCGCTTGATGCCGATCTGGGTCGAGCGTTGATCGAGACCATTCAGATAAGTGCGCTCGAACGATCCGCGAAGGCTGTTGGTGTACGCGCTGGTGTCGGGCGGCATGGCGATTTCGGCGTACCCGCCCTGTCGATACTGCTCCAGACGCGCCTGCGTGTCGAACGTCCACGCGCGGCCAAACAGGTTGTAGTACGAATAACGCCCGTTGACGCTCGCGCCGGTATCGGTCGTATAGCCGACCCCGCTTCGCACGCGCTGCGTGGGGAATTCGCGCACCTTGACTTCGACCGGTGCGTTTTCGGCACGCGCCGGGTCCTCCGTGACCGAGATGATGACGTTCGAGAAGTATGGCGTGGCCTGAATCTGACGCTGCAGTTCCCGCAAGCGCTCGGCGTCGAACGGCTCGCCCTCGGACAGCGGATTGACATTGCGGATGATCTGCGCCGGATAGCGCCGCGTACCGGAGATGATGAGCGGACCGAGGGTGAAGGGCGGACCGCTCTCGTACGTCGCGACGAGCGAGGCGGCGTCGTTATCGGCATCGACCACGGCGCGCGCGAAGGCCATTTTCGCCGCGTGATAGCGCTTCTGCCCCAGTTGGAACAGGGTGTCGTCCTTGGCCTTGTCCCAGTCAGCCTGACGGAACGGCGCATCCACCGGCAACGCCCAGGCATTGCGCAACTGCGCGACACGCTGTGGATCTTGCTCGATCACCGGGCCGGTGAACGTGAGATCGACGTTCTTGATATGCGTCCGCGGGCCGGAAGCCACTGCGACGTGAACGTCGCGCTTGCCGTTGATGGTGGCCACGTCCACACGCGTGACGGGCGAGAAATAACCTTCCGTCGACGTGAGTTCCTGCACCTGCTCGCCCACGGTCGCGATCAGATGTTCGAACTGGGCCTCGCCAATGTCGTCGCGCGCGGCGTAGCGCACGAGATCGAGGTTGTCCGTCAGGAGCTTGGCCAGACCGTTGGGGGCGTCGACACGAACGCGATAGTCGGCTTGCGCCGCACCGGGCATTCCCAGGCCCAATGTCAAGCCGGCCAGCGTGATCAGCATGGCCGGTAGCGTGCGCAAAGGGGGCACGACTGGGCAACGACAAACGTCGTCACCGGGTGGGATCTGCGAGACGGTCAAAACCTTCCTTGGCGTGTTGAATATTGCCGCCGGTCGTGCGGCATGCGGTCAATGGCGCTCAATCGCACCCTGGGTGCAAGCATGGCACAGCATTGGCGCGGGCGATGCGCACGTAAGGCGTATATGGGACGTATTTGACCATAACCCTTCCGCCCGTTCACCCGCTTGGCCCAAAACAGCCAAAACGGTGGGCCAGGGACGGGTTTGCGGTAGAATCTGCGTCGATTGGCGCCGCCCCGATGGCGCCGCTGCTGCCTATTTTTCGAGCAATCGACCATGTACGAATCCGACATCACCCAATTCATCAAGCAACTGAAGACCGAGAAGCCGACGCTGGAAGCCGAACAACGTCAAGGTCGCGCCCTGCTGTGGGACAAGCAGCCGATCGATTTGGATGAGCGCCGCCAGGCCCAGCAGTCGCGCGTGGCCCAGCAGCCCTACGTCTATCAGGGCGAGTAAGTCGCCGCTGCCCGGCCGAGTCCCGTCTTGAATCCGAGTCCGCCCGACGATCCGTCGCACACGCCCGAGCCGATCCCCGACGTCGCGCCCGCGTCGGCGCACGTCGATGCGACGGCGTCAGAGGCATCGTACACACCGGAGATCTCGGACCAACCGGAAGCCCCGGACGCGCCGGGGCCAGCATCGCCCCAGCCGCGCCCGGCCGGCAGCGCGACGACGGAGCTGCCCGCGCCGCACAGCGGACAGGACTCCACGCCCGACACGGTTGACGGCGTGGCGCGTGCGCGCCTGTATGGCGAGCCGCTCTTCGCCCTGCCGAACGATCTGTATATCCCGCCGGACGCGCTCGAGATCTTCCTCGAAGCTTTCGAAGGCCCGCTCGACTTGCTGCTGTATCTGATCCGCAAGCAGAACTTCAACGTGCTCGACATCCCGATGGCGCAGGTCACGAAGCAGTACCTGCTCTACGTCGACCAGATCCGCCGGACCAATCTCGAGCTCGCGTCCGAGTATCTGCTCATGGCCGCGATGCTCATCGAGATCAAGTCGCGCATGCTGCTGCCGGTCAAGAAGGCCGACACCGGTGAAGACGCCGAGGACCCGCGCGCGGAACTCGTGCGCAGGCTGCTCGAGTATGAACAGATGAAGCTCGCCGCGCAGAAGCTTGACACGCTGCCGGTGCTCGGCCGCGACTTTCTGCGCTCGCAGGTCTATATCGAGCAAAGCCTGCAGCCGCGCTTCCCCGATGTCGACGCCGAGGACCTGCGCGCCGCGTGGGCCGAAGTGCTGCGCCGGGCCAAGCTCGTGCAGCATCACAAGATCTCGCGTGAAGAGTTGTCCGTGCGCGAGCACATGAGCCAGATTCTGCGACGCTTGCAAGGCGCACGCTTCATGGAGTTCACCGAACTGTTCGACGTCACGCGCGGCGTGCCGGTCGTGGTGGTCAACTTCATCGCCATGCTCGAACTCTCGCGCGAGTCGTTGCTGGAGATCACCCAGGCCGAGCCGTTTGCGCCGATCTATGTCCGCCTGACCTACTCGCCCAACTGAGCGCCCAACGAAGCGCCCAGGAAAACTCGGGGCGGCGCGAGTCCGCCATGCCAGCGCGGTTTTGCGCACGCCCATTGAGATTTCCTCTACAATCGCCCGGACGTTTTGGCGGCCACGCCCTTGCCAGACAAGGCACGCGCCACGCCTGGACGTAACACACACGTACGCCACGCACGGAACCTCAATGAAAGTCATCCCTTCGATTCATGAACTGCGCGACCAACTGCGCGGACAGAATCGCGTCGCCTTCGTGCCCACGATGGGCAATCTGCATGACGGGCATCTGTCGCTCATGCGGCTGGCGCGCCAGCACGGCGACCCGGTCGTTGCCAGCATCTTCGTGAACCGCCTGCAATTCGGACCGAACGAAGACTTCGACAAGTATCCCCGCACCATGGCGGACGACGTCGAGAAGCTCACGCGCGAGAACGTCTACGTGCTGTTCTCGCCGGACGAAAGGGAGATGTATCCGGAGCCGCAGGAATACCGCGTCGAGCCGCCGCACGATCTGGGCGACATTCTCGAAGGCGAGTTCCGCCCGGGCTTCTTCAAGGGCGTGTGTACGGTCGTCACCAAGCTCTTCTCGTGCGTGCAGCCGCGCGTGGCCGTGTTCGGCAAGAAAGATTACCAGCAACTGATGATCGTGCGCAGCATGTGTCGTCAGTTCGCGCTGCCCATTGAAATCATCGCCGCCGAGACCGTGCGTGCCGACGACGGCCTGGCGCTGTCCTCGCGCAACCGCTACCTGTCGGACGCCGAGCGAGCGGAAGCGCCGCAGCTCTATCGTCTGCTGGGCCAGGTCCGCGACGACGTCAACGGGGGCAAAACCGACTATGCGGCGCTCGAAGCCGCAGCCATGCAAACGCTGGCCGAGCGCGGCTGGAAGCCGGATTACGTGGCGATTCGCCAACGCGCCAACCTGCGCGTGCCGGCCCCTGGCGCCGCACCGGCCGAGAGCCTGGTGGTGCTTGCGGCCGCCAAGCTCGGCGCGACACGACTGATCGACAATCTCGAAATCTGAGCGCCGGGCACGCCGCATACGGTCGAACGACCGTTGCCGTGTGCTCCCGACGCAAGCCGCGCGTGCCGGTTGCACGCGCATCTTTCGTCGCGCCGCTCGCGCGACACCGTAATACTAGAGGCAAGCCATGTACCGCACCATGCTCAAGTCGAAGATCCACCGCGCCACCGTGACGCATTGCGAATTGCATTACGAAGGCTCGTGTGCGATCGACGAGAATCTGCTCGAAGCCTCGGGCCTTGTCGAAAATGAGCAAATCGACATCTTCAACGTCAACAACGGCGAACGCTTCACGACCTATGCCATTCGCGGCGAGCGCGGTAGCGGCATGATCTCGCTCAATGGCGCCGCGGCCCGCCGCGCGCAACTGGGCGACGTCGTCATCATCGTGTCGTACGCACAGGTCGAGGAAAAGGAAGTACTGGCCGGGTTCAAGCCCAAGCTGGTGTTCGTCGACGAGAAGAACGTGCAGAAGGGCGAACGCGATCACGTGCCGCTGCAAGCGTGGGAAGAGACACGCGCCTTCGAGGCGGCGCAAGCGGCCAAGTAAGGCCGCGCGTCAACGCCAACGACAAGTGTCGAATGACCAAGGGGCCTGCGGGCCCCTTGGTCATTGTCGTCGCGCCGGCGCATTAACCGCCGCGCAGACGATCACTTCGCGACGAAGGCCGTAATGCCCTCCCACTGCGGCAGATCGCGCTCAACGCGTCCCGGCGCCACGTCCCACAGCGTGAGGCCGTGCGCGGCGAGCTGCACATAGTTCTGCGTGTTGCGCAGCATGCCGAGCACCGGCAAGCCGGCCTCCTCGCAGTAGCGCGAGAGCTGATCGGCCGCGCGAGTGCGGGCATCGACCCGCATGCCGACCACGCCGATACGCACATCGCCCTGACGCACCGCCCGCTCCTCGCCCAGCTTTTGCAGGAAATCGCGTGTGGCGAGAATATCGAAGATCGACGGCTGCAGCGGCACCAGCACGTAGTCGGCGAGTTTGAGGATCGACTCGAGCCGCTTGCCGTGCAAACCCGCGGGGGTGTCGAGCACCGCATGGGTCGTGCCCTTGGGTGGACGGGCGACATCGTTGTGATCGACATCCCAGGTGGCGATCGGACGCAGTCCAGGCGGGCGCAAGCCCAACCAGGCCCGCGACGACTGCTGCCGATCCGTGTCACCGAGCATCACCGCATGCCCCTGCGCGGCCAGATAGCCGGCCAGATTCGTCGCCAGCGTACTCTTGCCCACTCCCCCCTTCGGATTCGCCACCACAATCACCGGCATTGCAGACTCCCCTAGGTCGATTTGCCGTTCATCTTACAACGGCGGGATGGCGGCCTCGCGTCAGTCCACCTTCGCTGTGCACTCATGCAGACATGCCCAGACCCGCGATAGATCCAGATGCGCCGCCAGCGAATCAGCCAACCGGTCGAGCGACGCCTCGCGTAGCGCGTTGTAGTCCTGCGCTTCGACATCACCGGCGCCGGCCCACGTGAGCAGCGCTTGCAGGGACTGTGGCGTATCGAACAGGCCATGCAGGTAGGTGCCCATCACCTGATCGTCGGCCGAGCGGGCGCCGTCGGCGCGGGCGGCCGCTTCACTCGATTGCGCCGCGTGGCTCGCGTCGCCCGCCAACCAGACAGCCGGCCGCTCGAGCGCCGCCCCGTGCGTCACGCCCATGTGGATCTCATAGCCGCTCACGGGGGCATCGCCGACGGCGAGGTGTCCCGTCACGACACGGAGCTGCTTTTGCGGCTGCATCGTGGTCTCGAGGTCGAGCCATCCGAGGCCGGCGGTCGTCCCCGCCTCGCCTTCCAGCCCGAGCGGATCGTGAATCGACGTCCCGAGCATCTGCAAGCCCCCGCAGATACCTAGCACCTTGCCGCCGTAGCGCAGATGCCGTGCGATGGCCGGCGCCCAACCCTGCCCCCGCAGCCATGCCAGATCGGCACGCACATGCTTGCTGCCGGGCAGAATCACGAGATCGCTGTCGGGCCACGACTCGCCCGCACCGACATAGCGGAAATCGACCTGCGGGTGCGCCCGCAAGGCGTCGAAGTCGGTGTGATTGCTGATGCGTGGCAAAGCGGGTACCGCGACGCGCAGGCGCGTCTCGCTGCGCGCGGCCGAGTGGCGCTCGTCGGGCAGCATGTCTTCGCCATCCAGGTGCAGGGCGTGAAGATAGGGCAACACGCCCAGCACCGGGATGCCGGTGCGCGCCTCCAACCAATCGAGGCCACTGGTCAACAGCGACGGATCGCCTCGAAACCGGTTGATGACGAAACCCTTGATGCGTGCACGCTCGCTCTCGGACAGACACGCGAGCGTGCCGAGCAATTGCGCGAACACACCGCCCCGGTCGATATCGGCGACGAGCAACACTGGCGCGTCGACCGCCTCGGCGAAGCCCATGTTCGCGATGTCGCGCGCGCGCAGGTTCACCTCGGCCGGGCTGCCGGCCCCTTCGACGAGCACCGCATCGTAGCCGGTGCGCAAGCGCTGGTAAGCGGCCAGCACGGCGGCCATCGCACGGGGCTTGTACTCGTGATACGCACGCGCATCGAGATCGGCCATGACCTTGCCGCCGATGATGACCTGCGCGCCGCGGTCGCTGCTCGGTTTGAGCAGCACGGGATTGAAGTCGGTGTGCGGCGCGATGCCGGCCGCCTGCGCCTGCAAGGCCTGCGCCCGACCGATCTCGCCGCCGTCGGCCGTCACGGCACTGTTGAGCGCCATGTTCTGCGGCTTGAAGGGTGCCACGCGCACGCCTTCACGATGGAGCAAACGGCACAGACCGGCGACCAAAGTGCTCTTGCCGGCATCGGACGACGTGCCCTGAATCATCAGGGTGCCCCGATAGGCGCGTGCGGGCGCCGCGAAATTGACAGGGAATTCACTCATGACGCGAATTATCGCATCGGCCGCTCGTACAATATTGCCCATGAGTGCCCTCGACCTGACTTTCGTGCTGGGTGGCGCGCGCTCCGGCAAGAGTGCGTTCGCCGAACGTCTCGCCGGACAAAGCGGCCTGCCGGTCACCTACGTCGCTACCGCCGCGGTAAGCGACGAGCCCGAGATGCGCGCGCGCATCGCCCACCATCGCGCCAGCCGTCCGGCGCACTGGCGCACCGTGGAAGTCGGACGCGATCTCACGGGAACACTGCGCGACGTCGCCCGTGACGGCCATTGCGTACTGGTCGACTGTCTGCCGCTGTGGCTGGCCGGTTGGCTCTGCCCGCCCGACGATCATCCCGACGGGCCCGCCAGCGATACGCAGTGGCACGGTGTCGTCGAATCGCTCGACCGGACGCTGGAATCGCTGCCCGGCAAGATCGTTGTCGTCAGCAACGAAATCGGACTCGGCGTGATTCCGATGGGCTCGCTGACGCGCCGCTACGTCGATGAGCTGGGCCGTCTGAACCAGCGTGTCGCGGCACGCGCCCCGCAAGTGCGTTTTGTCGTCGCCGGATTGCCGATGACCGTCAAAGGATAATCGCCAATGCTCACTGCCATCGCCCCCGAATCGCTCTGGCTCGCCGCCCTGATCGGCGTACTGCTCGACGCCTGGCTCGGCGAGCCGCGCCGGTGGCATCCGCTGGCCGGGTTCGGCTACATCGCCAACGGCGTCGAAGCCTGGCTCAACGCGCCCGGCATCCAGGACAAGCCGTTCAGCGCCATGGTGCGCGGCGCCTGGGCGTGGGCGATCATGCTGGTACTGCCCGTCGCGATCGCCTGGGCGCTGACGTTCCTGCCCGGTTGGGGCGGCATTGTCTGGCAGGCGCTCGCGTTGTACGCCGCCCTGGGGGCGCGCAGCCTGCGCGAGCATGTGATGCCCATCGCCCAGGCACTGCGCGACGGCGACTTGGCGCAAGCGCGCGCGCTCACCGCTCGCATCGTCTCGCGCGACACTGAAGACGCGAGTGCCTCCGATCTCGCGCGCGCAGCGGTGGAGTCAACGCTGGAGAACGGCAACGATGCCATCTTCGGCGCGCTGTTCTGGTTCGCCATCGCAGGTGCGCCCGGCGTCGTGCTGTTCCGACTCGCGAACACGCTCGACGCCATGTGGGGCTATCGCACCGACAAGTTTCTGTACTTCGGCCGGCCGGCCGCTCGCATCGACGACGCCCTCAACTGGATTCCCGCGCGGCTGACCGCTGCGAGCTACGCCATCTTCGGCGACGTCGCCCGGGCCATCGACTGCTGGCGCACGCAGGCGAGCGCCTGGTCCAGCCCGAACGCCGGGCCGGTGATGGCCGCTGGTGCCGGCAGTCTCGGTGTCCAATTGGGCGGCCCCGCCCGCTATCACGGCGAGTGGGAAGCACGTCCGGCGCTGGGTTGTGGCATGACGCCGTCGCCGCAGCACATCGAGGCCGCGTGGCGGCTCATCTCTCGCTCGATGTGGATGTGGCTGATCGTCGGCGGCGCGCTGGCGCTTTTCGCGGCCTCACAGGCCGATAGCGTGCCGACGGGAATGTTGTGAACGAGACGGCATTCCCCGCGTTGTACGCGTCACCAGCGCCTCGCCATGGCGGCAATCTCGGCGAAGCCATTGTGCGGTATCAACGGCCGCGCGAAGACTGGCTCGACCTGTCCACAGGCATCAATCCGAACGGCTATCCCGTGCCGATGCCGCCTGCGAGCGTCTGGCGCGACTTGCCCGATGCCTTCGACGATCTGCGCGACGTGGCGGCGCAGTACTACGGCGCGCCTGTCCAGGCCGTGGTGCCGTGCGCCGGATCGCAGGCCGTCATTCGCGCGTTACCCGCGCTGCTGCCGCCGGGACGCGTCGCCGTCGCCTCGCTCACCTACAGCGAGTACGCGCCGGCCTTCGCCCAAGCCGGACACACCCTTGTGCCATGGCTGGGGCCCGAGGCCGGCTTGCCCGACGTCGACTACCTCGTGTGGGTCAATCCCGACAATCCGACGACACGGTGCGTTTCACGCCAGACCCTCTCCCGATGGCAAGGTTTGCTTGTTGAGCGCGGTGGCATGTTGATCGTCGACGAGGCTTTTGCCGACGTGTCGCCCCACGCGTCGATGACATGCCACGCGGGCGAGGATGGCCTCGTCCTGCTGCGCTCGGTCGGCAAGTTCTTCGGGTTGGCGGGCATTCGCGCGGGCTTTGCGCTTTGTCCGCAAGGGGTGGCGACGCGCTTGGCCGAGCGACTTGGCGCGTGGACGGTCAGCGGCCCGGCAAGGTTCGCGGTGCGAACCGCCCTGCGCGATACGGCCTGGCAAGCGGCGACGCGCGTGCGTTTGGAGAAGGACGGCGAGCGCCTGCTCGCGCTGTTGCGAGGGCGGGGCTGGCCCGCGCAAGGCACGCCCCTTTTCGCGTGGACACCGCATGCGATGGCGCCGCGATGGCACGCCCAGTTGGCGGCGCAGGGCATCTGGACACGTCTCTTCGAGGCACGTCCGATCGCCGTGGCGAAAGGGGAAACGCGGACCTTGCCGAGTCTGCGGCTCGGCCTGCCGTCGACCGAGGGCGAATGGCAGCGATTGCAGTTGGCACTCGACGGCTCGCGCCCCGAATGACATTTTAGGGAACTGCGGAAGTGAGGGGCCGTCCAATTTCCTCGTAACGCGCCCGAAGGGTCGCCTCATTTGCGCTTACCTCGTATCAAACGACGTGAGACGCGAGCCCTTTTTCGTTACAAATTGAAGCATTTCTGCAACAAATGCATACAGTCATCGCCGAAGGGCGCCGTTAGACTGAAGGTTCTTTCGCAAGGGCTTTCCCCGATAAAAGGACGACCAAATGAAAAAACTGCCTCTGTTGCTCGCGACCCTCCTGACCGCCGCTGTCGTGACGGTCGGTTGCACCAAGAAGGAAGACCAAACGGCCGCGCCGGCCGCCGACACGTCGGCATCGGCACCGGCGGCAGACACGGCCGCACCGGCCAGCGATGCAGGCGCTGCCATGAGCGCGCCGGCGTCGGACGCAGGTGCTGCCGCCCCGGCCCCGGCGTCCAACTAAGGTCGCCAACCGGTTGGCCGGACACTGCCGCGCAAGCGGTTCTGTTACACGGTGCGCCATCCACCGGTCGCCGGAGTCTCGCTTCAGTAACGCTATAGTCAGGATGTAGTCACGCTTTAGTCACGCCCTGACAACGCGTTAGCGATCGCGCCCCCTGAACTCTCCGGAGTCCGGGGGGCGCGGTCGTTTTCACTTGAGGCGCGATCGCCAGCGTTTTGTCCCGCGAGGCTTCGCACCCTGCGTCTATCGACACGTCCCACTATTTGACCACCGTTACGCCACCGTCGATCACGCCGTAGGCTTGCACCTTGCTCGTGCCGTTCGCGGCGCTCGCACCACCATGTCCGTCCGGCGCCGCACACGCACCGAGCATCATCACCAGTGCGAGCGTCAACGCGCGCCTCATTCCGATATTTCGCTTCACGACTTCCACTCCCAGAATCCCCCGCACGGGCCGTAAGTATTGTCTGCCGATGTCCCGACGCGCTCCAGCCTATCGCGTCACGCATCGTTCGACCTCTCATGCATGACATCGGTTCGCGGGGATCAGCACGCCAGCCCCTTGTCGCGACGACACAACCCGCAGAGAATGGCGAGTCGGCCGGCGGGCCGGTGCGTTTTCGCGACGCTCCACCGTGCCAACCCACGTCCTTCAACCCCAAGCCCGCCCAGATGCCGCTCAATCTTCCGGCCATGCCCCTGCTTTGCCGTCTCCGCGGAATTCGCCGCTATGGAATCGCCCTGGCCGCTGCCTGGCTCGCCACGCTCAGTGCCCACGCCGCCATCTCCGTCAAAGATGACGCCGGTGCCACGGTCACCCTCCCGGCGCCGGCCCAACGCGTGGTGAGCCTCTCGCCGCACGCGACCGAGCTGCTGTTTGCGGCCGGCGCGGGCGACAAGGTGGTGGGCGTGGTCGCTTACTCAGACTACCCCGAGGCCGCGCGTCGCCTGCCGCGCGTTGGCGACAACAGCGCGCTTGATCTCGAACGCATTCTCTCGCTCAAACCCGACCTGCTCGTCGTGTGGATGCATGGCAACTCGCAGCGTCAGGTCGAAGCATTGAGACAGTTGAAAATACCGATTTTCTATTCCGAGCCGAAGCATCTGACGGATCTGCCCGCGGCAATCGAGACGCTGGGCACGTTGACGGGAACACCTGCCAAAGCGCAAGCGTCGGCGCAAGCGTTTCGCGCGCGCTACGAAGCGCTGCGCAAGCAGTACGCATCGCGCTCGCCTGTCGAGGTCTTCTATCAGGTGTGGACGCAACCGCTCATGACACTCAACGGCAACGCCATGGTGAGCGACGTGATCCGGCTGTGCGGCGGTGTGAACGCCTTCGCCGACGAAGCGCCGCTCGTGCCGCGCGTGTCCGTCGAAGCGGTACTGGCCAAACGACCGGAAGCGATGTTCACGGCGACGTCTGGCGCAACGGCGTCCGTCAAGCCGCTCGCCACGCTCGACGCCTGGCGCAAGTGGCCGCAGTTGCCTGCCGTGGCCCACAACAACCTGTTCGGCATCGACGGCGACCTCATCAGCCGGCCCGGCCCGCGCATTCTCGACGGCGCACGCGCGATGTGTGAAGACCTCGATATCGCTCGCGCACGTCGCCAACCTGCCGTGCAGTAATGCCGTCGCGGGGCGGCGCCCGGCCGCTCACGCGTTCCAGCGAATCAATCGCGCATGGCCGTCGTCGGCAACGTGAAGGTGACAGAGCGCGCCGAAGTCGAGCGCCCATGACAGGCATGCCGTGGTCGGCATGCGCAACGCCGTTGCGGTGTGCAGACGAATCGGTCCAGCGTGGGCGACGGCCACATGCACGTCGTTCGCGCCGGCACGCAACGCCCTCGCCCACGCGTGCATGCGCAACACGACGTCGCGCGCGGATTCACCGCCGGGAGGCGAGAATCCATGGATGTCGCGTGCCCACGCATCGAGATCGCGCCGGTCGAGGGTGTCCCACGGCCGCATTTCCCACGCGCCGAAGTCCATCTCCGCAAGACGCGCATCTTCTGTGACCGGCACGCCGAACGACGTCGCCAAGGCGTCGGCGGCGAGACGTGCGCGCAGCAAGGGACTGCTGTGAATCGCCGTCGGCGTGCGGCCATCGAGTTGCGCCGCGAGTCCGGCCCGCATCGCGGCGACACACGCGTCGAAGCGCGCCGCATCGACCGGCAGGTCGGTCTGGCCGTAACAGACGGAAGACGCGACATCGGGCGGCGGATGCCGCATCAGGATCAGATCCATGCGCACACCGTGAGATACAGCGCGAGTTCGCCGAGTTGTTGGGCAAAACCGAGCGTGTCGCCGGTGTAGCCGCCGAGACGGCGGCGCAGATACCGGATGAAGCCCGCGCGCAATGCGATCAGCACCACCGCGCCCGTCACGCCGGCGCGCCAGTCGGGCCACCCCCACCACGGCACGCTGCACGCCACGCCAAACAGCAGCTCGCGCAGATGCAAACGTTGCGCGACCGGCTTGGCCTTGCCTTCCGGGCGCACGTAATCGAGCGAGCGCAACAGACTGATCGCCATACTGCGGCTGGCGGCGTGCGCGCCGATCAGCACGACGGCAAAGCCGCCCCACCCCGTCGCCGCCTGTATGTCGACGAGGGCCTGCCATTTGACGGCAAGCGCCAGCCACAACGCCACCGCGCCGTAGGTGCCGATGCGCGAGTCGTGCATGATCTCCAGCACGCGCTCGCGCGTGAACGCGCCGCCGAATGCGTCGACCGAATCGGCCAACCCGTCCTCATGAAAAGCCCCGGTGAGCAGCACACTGATGCCCAACCCCAATGCGATCGCGAGGTGCGGCGACCACAACCGGCCCATCGCCACCGTCAACAACGCGACGAGCGCGCCGACGAACACGCCGACGAGCGGGAAATAACGCGTCGCGGCATTCAGTTGCTCGGGCGAATGACCGACCCATGGCGGAATCGGCACCCGGGTGAAAAACCCGAGCGCGGTCAGGAAAAGCCGCACCTGTCCCTTGATGCCCCCGAACGCCCCTGCGCAAGCTCCTTCGCGCGCCGGGCGATCCTGCGTTGCCAACGCGCTCGACGGCGCATCGGCATCGCCCGCGGGGCGCGAGGGATCGGGGGACGAGGGGGTCATTGGTCCGACGCCTCGCGCTCACTCACGCCCGCCCCTTCGAACGTTGCCATCTCGCGCAGAAACGCGGCGGCCGCCTGAATGAGCGGCATCGCGAGCGCAGCGCCCGTGCCCTCGCCGAGACGCAGGCCCAGTTGCAGTAACGGCGTCGCCGTGAGGATCTCGAGCATGGCACGATGGCCGGTTTCGTCCGACGCGTGCGCGAAGACGCAATAGTCGAGCACCGCTGGCGACACGCGCGCGGCGACCAACAGCGCCGATGTGCTGATGAAGCCGTCCACCACGATGACGAGTCCCAACTTCGCGGCCGCGAGATATGCACCGGTCATCATTGCGATCTCGAAGCCGCCAAAGGTGGCGAGCGTCTCCAGCGGATCCGGCATCCCATTCCCCACGTGCGGATGCGCCGCCAGCGCACGCTCGAGTATGGCGGTCTTTCGCACGAGACCGGCGTCGTCGACACCGGTGCCGCGCCCGACACATGCCGCGAGCGGCAGGCCGGTCAGCCGCTGCATCAGACATGCCGCCGACGACGTGTTGCCGATGCCCATCTCGCCAAAGCCAATCATGCGCGTGCCGAGCGAGGCGTGCGCCACAACGCGCGCGGCCCCGCCGGCCAACGCCGTTTCGAGTTGCTCGCGGGTCATGGCGGGCGCTTCGAGGAAGTTCTGCGTGCCGCGCGCCACGGGAATGTCGACGAGCGATGCATGCGACGGAAAATCAGCCGCAACGCCCGCGTTGACGACCTCCAGCCCAATGCCGTGAGTGCGGCAGAACACATTGATGGCCGCACCGCCGCGCAGGAAGTTATGCACCATCTGCGCGGTGACGGCTTGTGGATATGGACTCACGCCCGCAGCGACGATGCCGTGATCGCCCGCGAACACCAGCATGGCCGGACGCGCGAGATCGGGCGTCGCGCTCTGCTGAATCCGGCCGACCTGATGGGCCACGCGCTCGAGCGCGCCCAGGCTGCCGGGCGGCTTCGTCTTGATGTCAATGGCGTGCCTGAGCGAGGCGTCCATCGCCGCGGCAGGCGCGGCGATATCGAAAAGCTCGGCGAGCGAGGGGCTGAAAGCATTCATACGGTGACGTCCTGAAACAATGAGGCAGTGGTTACATTTCCACGCCGGCCTGCGCACGGATGCCCTGGGCAAACGCATGCTTGACCGGCGTCATATCGGTCACGGTGTGAGCCACATCGATCAGCGCTTGCGGGGCGCCGCGTCCGGTGATCACCACGTGCTGCATCTCCGGTCGTGCCTGCAAATCGGCGATCACTGTGTCGACGTCGAGATAGTCGAGCTTGAGGGCAATGTTCAACTCGTCGAACAACACCAGACCGAACGACGGGTCGCGCAACATTCGGCGCGCTTGCTCCCAGGCCGCTTCGGCCTTCGCGATGTCGCGCGTGCGGTCCTGCGTCTCCCAGGTGTAGCCCTCGCCCATCACAAAAAACTCGCACTCCGAAGGAAAGCGGCGCAGGAAGGTCTCCTCACCCGTCGGGATCGCGCCCTTGATGAACTGCACGACGCCCGTCTTCATGCCGTGCCCCATCGCGCGCACGACCATGCCGAAGCCGGAGCTCGATTTGCCCTTGCCATTGCCGGTCGTGACGACGATCACGCCACAGTCGCGCTGGGCCTGCGCGATCTTGTCGTCGATCACCTCCTTCTTGCGCGCCATGCGCGTGCGATGGCGCGCGTTGCGCCCGTCGTCGGCTTCCGATTGGGATGGGGATTGCGGGGTTTCTTGTGTCATGAACAGCACCTGTCAAAAGCAGGCGTACGGCGCGAGACGGCCGCACGCGGATGAGAGTGTACGCCCGCCCGTCGGGGCATCATGCGCGCCATTTACAGGCGACGCACGGGCACGAGGGCCTCGTCGTCGCCATCGCGAATGAGGCGCAGCGGATACCCGAAGGCGTGGCTGCAATGCTCGGCGCAGAGCACGTCGTTCACCGGGCCGGCGCGCCATCCGCCACGGCCGTCGAGCAGCAGCGCGTGCGTGGCGAAACGTCGCGCCAGATTCAAATCGTGGCAAGAGAAGATGACGGCGGCATCAATGCCTTCGGCGTGGCGGGCGAGTCGCTCAAGCGCGTCGATCTGGTGATGAAGATCGAGATGCGAGACCGGTTCGTCGAGCAACAGCAACGGCGTGGCCTGCGCCAGCACGGCGGCCAGCGATACGCGCTGGCGCTCGCCCCCCGAGAGCGTGGTGACGTCGCGCGCGGCGAAGCGCTCCAGACCAACCTGCGCAAGGGCGGCCATGGCGGCGGCGATGTCGTCGTCCGACTCCCATGCCCCCCAGCGGCCTCGCGCCAGATAGGGATGACGGCCCGTCAGCACCACTTCGAGCGCGGTGGCGCCGAACGCGTCGCGCGTCTGTTGCTGCATCAGCGCGCGCACCTTGGCGAGCGACGCCGGTCGCCACTGCGCCAACGCCTTGCCGCCAAGCATCACGCGGCCACTGGCGCTGAGCGGGGCGCCGCGCGCCGGTGTCTCGTCCACCTGACGCAGTCCGGCGAGCGTGCCGAGCAATGTCGTCTTGCCCGCGCCGTTGGGGCCGGCCAGACACCAGCACTCGCCCGGCGCGATCACGAGATCGAGCTGGTCCACGAGCACCCGCTCTGCGGCGCGCAGCGTCAGCGCGTGTGTTTGCAGCAGCGGTGCGCTCATTGGATGGCCCGTCGGGAAAG
Source organism: Pandoraea sp. XJJ-1 (assembly GCF_026802345.1). Taxonomy (NCBI): domain Bacteria; kingdom Pseudomonadati; phylum Pseudomonadota; class Betaproteobacteria; order Burkholderiales; family Burkholderiaceae; genus Pandoraea; species Pandoraea sp. XJJ-1. Next base: position 1,245,079 of record NZ_CP113827.1, on the reverse strand, counting down.
CAGCCACAGGAAAACGGGCACGCCAATCATCGCCGTGATGACGCCAACGGGCAATTGCGTCGGCGCAATGACTGTGCGCGCCACAAGATCGGCGAACATCAGCAACGCCCCACCCCCGAGCGCGGCGGCCGGGAGCAGCATGCGCTGATCGTTGCCGAAGCGCAGACGCAGGATGTGCGGCACGACGAGACCGACGAAGCCGATGCTGCCCGCGGTGGTCACGGCCACGGCGGTTGCCAGCGACGCCGCCAGATAGATGCGGGCGCGCAGGGGGCCGACGGCCACGCCCACGCCATGCGCCACCGCTTCGCCGCGCAGCAGCACATTCAGGCGATGCGCGACCGGACACACGATGAGCAGCGTCGCCGCGAGCGCGATCAGCGGCAACCAGGCGCGGTCGACGCCGTTCAGATCGCCCGTGAGCCAGAACAGCATGCCGCGCAGGCTGGCGTCGGGTGCGAGGGTGAGAATGAGCGTGGCGAGCGCGCCAAAGCCGGCGGCCATCATCACGCCGGTCAACAACAATTGGGTACTGCTGTCGTGATCGTCATGGCGTAGAAAGCTTCGGCGAGACAGCGCCATCACGAGGGCAATGGCCGCAAGCGCGCCAGCGAAGGCGCTCGTCTGCACCCAGAAAAAAGGCAGCATGAGTGCCAGCGACGCCAGCGCGGCAACCCCCGCACCGCCGGAAATGCCCAGCACGTAAGGGTCAGCGAGCGGGTTGCGCAACAGCGTTTGCATCAACGTGCCCGCGACCGCGAGCAGGCCGCCACAGGCGAACGCGGCGAGTGCACGCGGCAGACGCAGACGCCAGACCACGTCGCCGGCAAGACCGGCGTCATGGCCGAGCAGCAACGTGCCGATTTCGCGCAGCGAGACCGGCACGCTCCCTAGCATGAGCGACGCCACGAGAACGGCCAGTGCCACACCGGCCAGTCCCGTCCAGATGGCGAGGGCGCGACGCAGCGTCATGCGACGTCTCGCCCTGCCGGGACGTCGTTAGAACTGCTTCCAGCCGAGCGAGACGTAAATCGCGCGTCCGAGGGTGTTGTAGCCATAGACCGTCTGGTAGTTCTTGTTGAAGACGTTGTCGAGGTGCGCCGAGACGTACCAGGATTTGTCGATATCGTAGCGTGTCTGAAGGTTCACGAGCGTGTAGGCACCGAGATGCTGACCGCCCGTATCGTAACGCTCGCCGCTGTAGAAGACATCGCCGCCGACGGTGAATTTGCCGAACGTCTTCGACAGACCGACCGACCCGAACTGCCGGGCGCGACGCGCCAGTTGCCTGTCGGCATCCAGATCGGTTGGGTTCTGCCGCGTGAACGACGCGCGCACGTCCATGCCGAGGAACGGACGGCCCGCGTAGGTCAACTCCAGGCCCTCGACGCGCGCGTTTGCGACGTTCGCAGCCGTGTACGGAAACACCGTGAGCGACTGGATCAGGTTGGTGTAGTCGGTCCGGAACCCCGTCAACTTGACCAGGCCGAGGCGCTCGCCGCCGTTGAACTGCACGGCGAGTTCCTTCGAAATAGAGCGTTCCGGTTGCAGGTTCGGATTGCCGAACCCCGGATAGAACAGCTCGTTGAAGGTCGGTGCGCGAAAGCCGTCCGACGCATTGGCCATGACCTTCCACTGCGGCGTGAGCGAGTAGCCGTAGCCGGCCCAGTAGCTGTTCGCGCCGCCGAAATCGGAATACACGTCGCGTCGCACGTTGGCCTGAATCTGATGCTTGCCGAATCGTCCCTCATATCCGACGTAGCCCGAATCGAGATGGCGGTTGTTGCGGTCGTAGTTCGTACTGCTCTCGACCGTTTGCTCCAGACGCGTGTAGCCGGCGATCAGCTTCTGATCCGGCATGAACGCATATTCGTTGGCCCAGTCGATCTGGTTGCTCGACGTATGGAAGTTGCCGTTACCGCTGCCGTTCAGATAGTTATAGCTGTAGTCGTCGCCCTGCGTGACGGTAATCCGGGTCTTCCACTTGTCCGTGAGGTTGCCCTTCGCATAACCAGAGATCTGGCGAACGCGGGCGTCGCTGTCGTTCAGGTCGCTGGGCTTGCCGTAGGCATTGTCGTAGCTGCTGCTGCCGTCGCTCTGAAACAGACGCGCACCGACCTCCCACGTGTCGCCGACCTTGCGCGACAGCGATGCGCTCACGCTCGTGTTGTCGTCGCCGTTGCGGTTGGGGTTGACCTTCGGCGCGAAGCGCGGGTCCTGCGCCGAGATGCCGTTGGTGTGAAACCGCGAGACGTCCAGGGAGAAGCGGGTCTTGCCGTCGTCGAACGCGCCGGCAATGCCGGCGTTGGCCTGCGTGGTGTTGTTCGTGCCGTAGCCCACTTCGGCATAGGCGCGGGGCGGGCCGCCGTTGCCCTTGCGCGTGAAGATCTGGATCACGCCACCGACGGCCTGCGAACCATACAGGGCCGAGACGTTGCCGCGCACGATCTCGATGTGGTCGATCTGCGACACCGGGATCTGAGCGATGTTGGTCGTACCGGTCGTGGCTGCGTTGACGGGCACCCCGTCGATGAGCACGAGCGCAGCGTTCGATGCCGCGCCGCGCATGAAGACGCTGGCCGACGTGCCGAAACCGCCGTTCTGCACGATTTCCACGCCAGCCTGTCCGCGCAGCAGCGTCGGCAAATCCTGCGTCTGGCTGCGTTCAATGTCTTCGCGCGTGATGACCGAGGTGGCCGCCAGCGTGTCTGTGAGCGTCTGCTCGGTGCGCGAGGCTGTCACCACGGTCGCCTTGAGTTGCACGGCGGTGGGGCTGTCGGTCGCGGGGTTGTCGGGCGGATTGGCGGCGAGCACTGCCGGCACGGACGACGCCGTCGATGCGGCATCGGCGGACTGGGCCGACTGGGCATGGGCGCCGATGCTGGCGGCCAACAGGGCCGCCGCGATGGCAAGACGGTGCGGGGCGGCAACCGACGTGGCCGGTGAAGACGTAATGCGGGTAGTGCAGGTAGGACGTGGCAAGACAGGCGCGTGCAGCGCCATCGCGCGAACGTGGGTGCGCATGATCGGGTGTGACTTCCGTAGTTTTTTTATTGCCTAGGCCCGTTCCCCCGCAGGCCGCTGGCGCAAGGGGAGCGCCGGTGACACGTCACGGATGCGAAGCACCGACACATGAAAACGACGACTGCCCGCCACCGGCTGCGCCGGATGGCATGGCGTTTCCCCACTCACTCCGGCCGGTATCCGGGCTGGTCATTGTGGCGCCTGACCGGCCTTCCCGCGAGCGGATAGCTCACAGTGGCGATGAAGGTGAAGCGCGTTTTCGGAAACCTTTCGGGCCGAAAGAATGACTTACCGTTGCGGGGGCAGCACAGGTTGACCAGCCCGTGTGGGGGCGCGGCTCCCTGTTTCCCGTTTAACTGCGCATGCCGGGAGGGCGTGCGCGAGCACCGAAGTGCCGCAAGTGTAGGGGCCATTCGAATGAGCGTCAATGCTCGTTCGTCGGGCATTGGCCGCCGATTCCGTTAGAATGTAGGGCAATTAAGAGGACGCAGCCCGATGCTCACCGATCTCGACAATCTCACCGACAAAATTGAACAGTTGGTTGTGATCAGCCAACGTTTTCATCAACACAACCAAGCGCTGCTCGCCGAACTCGATCGCGCGCGTGCTGAATGCGACGACACACGCACCGCCATCGAGCAGTTGCGCGTCGAGCGCGACGCCCTGCGTCTGCAGCGCGATCAGCTTGCTGCCAAGATCGACGAAGCGCAGGTTCGCCTGAATGCCATTCTGGAAAAGCTCCCGACGCAGAACCCCGCTGAAGGTCAAATGGATCTGCTCGGCACCCCCGGTGGAGAAAACGCATGACGATCAAGCAGCTCGAAGTCAATATTCTGGAACAGTCGTACCGGCTCGCCTGCCCGCCGGAACACGAGGCCGACTTGCTGTCTGCGGTGTCGCGCGTCGATGCCGAGATGAGCAAGGTGCGTGCGCAAAGCAACGTGCGCGGCACCGACCGGATTGCCGTCATGGCAGCCTTGAGTCTGGCATCCGAATTGCTTGCGCTGGAAAAAAGTATTGCTGCTGGACAAGCATTCCCCGCGGAAGAAATTCAGAGTAGAATGAATCGCATGAACGAACGACTGAGTGCTGTGATCGATCAGTATCAAAGCTGAAAATTCACTGGCTGCCGTTCGATTCAAAAAGTTAGTTTTCCCTGCCTGGTTCGCGAAAGTCATAGATTCCTTGAACCAATGATCTGTTGCAGGTTGCGGAAGTTTGTAGTGCTGGTGTGATCGTCACTCTGTCTGATGAACCCGAAGCGTTACTAACCGCGACCACCTTGAACCTCACGGTTCAGGATGCCGGCTTAGCGGCTGAGGCGGGGACCCAATACACGGCACTGCGCATGCAGTGCCGTTTTTTTTCGTCCGTTGTGTCCGTTGTGTCCGTTGTGTCGCGTCCATCCGCTGCACTCGCACAAAAAAAAGGCGGCCCGTAGGCCGCCTTCCCATCGATCGCGTCACGCCAGCGTGACAGGCCGATCAGAACTGTGCTTCGCTCAACGACAGGGTCGACGCCGCGCCCTCGGTAATCGCCAGGGCAAGACCCGGCGCTCGCGTGAGAAAGTGATCCGCGAAGAAGCGCGCGGTACCGATCTTGGCATCGTAGAACGACGGGTCCTGATCGCGCAACGTCTGTGCGGCCAGCAACGCGCGGCCCATCTGCCATCCCCCCAGCACGATACCGGCAAGCGTCAGGTACGGCACGCTGCCTGCAAACACTGCATTCGCATTGTCCTGCGTGTTCGCGAGCACATAGTCGACGGCGATCGAGAGCGCTTCGCGCCCCTTCGCCAGACGGTCTGCCACGCCCGGCCCCACGCCGCCCAGCGCACGCAGTTCGTTTTCCGTCACCCTGATCTGCTCGCACAGGGCGCGGGCCACGGCACCGCCGTCGCGCAGCGTCTTGCGGCCGATCAGATCGTTCGCCTGAATCGCCGTCGTGCCTTCGTAGATCGGCAGGATGCGCGCGTCGCGGTAGTACTGCGCCGCGCCCGTTTCCTCGATAAAGCCCATGCCGCCGTGCACCTGCACGCCGAGGCTCGTCACCTCCAGCGACATCTCGGTGCTCCAGCCCTTGACGATCGGCACGAGAAATTCATAGACGGCCTGTGCACGTTTGCGTTCGGCCGCGTCTGCTGCGTGGTGACCGATATCGGCGTGTGCTGCCGCCACGTAAGCGAGCGCACGCGCGCCTTCGGTCAGCGCACGCATCGTCATTAGCATGCGCTTGACGTCCGGGTGATGAATGATGGCTACGGCGTCACGCGACGAGCCATCGACCGGACGGCTTTGCAAACGATCGCGGGCGTACGCCACGGCATGCTGATACGCACGCTCGGCGATAGCCACACCTTGCATGCCGACCGCGAAGCGCGCGGCGTTCATCATAATGAACATGTATTCGAGGCCGCGATTCTCCTCGCCGACCAGGTAGCCCGTTGCCCCGCCGTTGTCGCCGAACTGCAGCACCGCCGTCGGGCTCGCCTTGATGCCGAGTTTGTGCTCGATCGACACACAATGCACATCGTTGCGCGCCCCGAGATTGCCCTCGGCGTCGACGTTGAACTTCGGGACGATGAACAGTGAAATGCCCTTCACGCCGGCGGGCGCATCGGGGGTGCGTGCGAGCACGAGATGCACGATGTTCTCGGCCATGTCGTGTTCGCCGAACGTAATGAAAATCTTCGTGCCGAAGATGCGATACGTCCCGTCGGCCTCGCGTTCGGCGCGCGTGCGCACCATCGCGAGATCGGAACCCGCTTGCGGCTCGGTCAGGTTCATCGTGCCGGTCCACTCGCCCGAAAGCAGTTTCGGGACGTAGAGCGCGCGTTGTGCATCAGTGCCCGCGGTGAGCAACGCCTCGACAGCGCCGTCGGTCAGCAACGGACACAGCGCGAACGACAGGTTCGCGGCATTGAGCATTTCCGTGCACGGCGTGGCCACCAGCTTCGGCAGCCCCTGCCCGCCAAACGCCTGCGGATGCACGACCCCCTGCCAGCCCGCCTCGGAGAACTGACGAAACGCCTCCTTGAAGCCCGGCGTGGTTGTGACGGCGCCATCCTTCCACGTGCTCGGCTGCTGGTCGCCAATGACGTTCAGCGGGGCCAGCACTTCCTGATTGAAGCGCGCCGCCTCCTCGAGCACCGCCTGCGCGAGTTCGGGCGAGGCGTCCTCATAGCCCGGCAGCGCCGAGATGCTCGTCAGATCCGCCAGTTCGTTCATCACGAACTGCATGTCCTTGATCGGGGCCTGATAACTCATGTCGTTCCTCCAACGAATTCCGAGATGCTTGGGATGTTTTTATGTTTTTGTTCGACCGATTCGCATGAAGACGCCACACCATCGCAGGCCAGCCTCCTCATGCGGATCGGCTGCGGGAGACGAGCCCGCAGCCTCACCTCCGAACTCGCTTACAGCGCGCCCGTCAGCTCCGGCACCACCGTGAACAGATCACCCACCAGACCGTAATCCGCCACCGAGAAGATCGGCGCTTCCGGATCCTTGTTGATCGCCACGATCACCTTCGAATCCTTCATCCCCGCCAAGTGCTGGATCGCCCCCGAAATGCCCACCGCCACATACAACTGCGGTGCCACGATCTTGCCCGTCTGACCGACCTGATAGTCGTTGGGCACGTAACCGGCATCGACCGCCGCGCGCGAGGCGCCCAGTGCCGCGCCCAGCTTGTCCGCCAGCGGCTCGAGCACTTTCGTGTAGTTCTCCCCGCTGCCCAGACCCCGGCCGCCCGAGACGATGATCTTCGCGCTCGTGAGTTCCGGACGGTCCAGCTTCGTCACCTCACGACCCACGAACTGCGACACGCCCGCGTCCGGCGTCGCCGCCACGGTTTCCACCGCAGCACTGCCACCGCTTGCCGCGACCGGATCGAACCCCGTCGAGCGCACCGTGATCACCTTCACCTTGTCCGCGCTTTGCACCGTCGCAATCGCGTTGCCCGCGTAGATCGGACGCTCGAACGTGTCGGCACTGTCGACCTTCGTGATGTCCGAAATCTGCGCAACGTCCAGCAGTGCCGCCACGCGCGGTGCGATGTTCTTGCCATACGCCGTGGCCGGCGCCAGGATGTGCGAATACGCCCCTGCGATCGACACCACCTCGTCGGCGATGTTCTCGGCCAGGCCGTCACCGAAGTACGGCGCGTCGGCCAGCAGCACCTTCTTCACACCGGCGATCTGCGCGGCCGCGTCAGCCGCCGCCTTCGCGTTGTTGCCCGCGACCAGCACGTGCACGTCGTCGCCGCATTGCAGCGCGGCGGCCACCGTGTTCAGGGTCGCAGCCTTGATCGATTGATTGTCGTGTTCGGCAATTACAAGAATGCTCATCTCGTCGTCTCCCCTTAGATGACCTTGGCCTCAAGCTTCAGCTTCTCGACGAGCGCTGCCACGTCCGCCACCTTCACCCCCGCGCTGCGCTTGGGCGGCTCCACCACCTTGAGCGTCTTCAGGCGCGGGCTCACGTCCACCCCCAGATCCGCCGGCTTGACCGTCTCCAGCGGCTTCTTCTTCGCCTTCATGATGTTGGGCAGCGTCACGTAACGCGGCTCGTTCAGGCGCAGGTCCGTCGTGATCACCGCCGGCAGCGACAGCGACACCGTCTCCAGACCGCCATCCACTTCGCGCGTGACTTGCGCACGGTTGTCCGCCACCGTCACCTTCGAGGCGAACGTCGCCTGCGGCAGCTTCGCCAGCGCCGCGAGCATCTGCCCGGTTTGATTGGAGTCGTCGTCGATGGCCTGCTTGCCCAGGATCACCAGTTGCGGCTGTTCCTTGTCCACGACAGCCTTGAGCAGCTTGGCCACCGCCAACGGTTGCAGCTCGTCGTCCGACTCGATCAGGATCGCGCGGTCCGCGCCGATCGCCAACGCCGTGCGCAGCGTCTCCTGAGCTTGCGCCACGCCCGCCGACACCGCGATCACTTCGGTCGCCACGCCCGCTTCCTTCAGGCGCACCGCCTCCTCCACCGCGATTTCGTCGAACGGATTCATCGACATCTTCACGTTCGCGATGTCGACGCCACTGCCGTCGCTCTTCACGCGAACTTTTACGTTGTAATCCACTACCCGTTTGACCGGTACCAGGATCTTCATGAACTCGCTCCAAAGTTACGTTAACGTCAATCCGCTGTCATTATAACCACACAGCGAATGACGCATTTGTTGTCGATTCAATGCATTTTGTGGCGTTAATTCGTGATGCCCGTCTGAATTGCCGCAAATGCACAATCCGCAAGTCAGCGACGCCATAACGCGACCGGTACGCGCTGTCACGCAACCGATCTACCCCGAACGATCGTGCTATTTTTATGGAAATCTCGACGGGCAGCCAGTCCCCGTGTGGTGCATTTCCTCTAGAGAAATCACCCCGTCGCTCAGGCGCCTATGATCGAATGGCGCACCCGATAATCGCTGTGCCATCGCACGCGTGACGGCCACTCGGCCAACGCGTCAGGAGGAGACATGACTACGTATTCCGAATCGCGCCTGCACGCGAGCGACGGCCTTTCACTGCACGTCCATTGCTGGACGCCCGATACCGGGGGGGCGCGCTTGCGCGCGGTGGTGGCCATCATCCACGGGATGGGCGAGCACGGCGGGCGTTACGCACGCCTGGCGGAGCACTTCGCCGCGCAAGGCCTCGCCACCGTCACTTACGACCTTCGCGGGCACGGCCGCTCGGACGGCGCGCGCGTCTTTGTGAAGCATTTCGACGAGTACCTCGACGACACTGAAATCTTCCTCACGCACGTGCGCACCCAGTTCGGTCCGGCACCGTTGTTCCTGCTCGGCCACAGCATGGGGGGCGCCATTGCGGCCTTGTACACCATCACCCGGGCACCGGCGAACGTGCGCGCGCTGATGCTGAGCAGCCCGGCGCTCGCGCCCGGTGAGCCCGTCGCCCCATGGATGGTGAAAGCCGGGCGCTGGGTGTCGCGCTGGCTGCCCAAGGTGCCCGTCTTCAAGATCGATCCTGCCATGATCGCGCGCGACAAGGCCGTGGTGGCCGCCGCGAAGCAAGATCCACTCAACGCCTATCGCGGCACGCCGGCGCGCACCGCCGCCGAGCTGCTCGACGCGATGGCGCGCATTCACGCCAACGCCGACGCGCTACGTCTGCCGCTGTACGTCTTCCACGGCACCGCCGACCGGCTCACCGCCCCATGGGCAAGCGAGCAATTCCACGGCAACGCGGGCTCGCAGGACAAGACACTGCGCCTCTATCCCGGGCACTTTCACGAAACGCTCAACGATCTCGATCGCGAAAAGGTCATCGACGAACTGACACAGTGGCTGATGCAACACCTGCCCGACACGCCAGCGGCGCAGCCGACGCAACCGACCGTCGGGGCACACGATAGCGTCTGAGCAATGGCGTCGGCCAGGCACTCGACGCACGCCCGGAACCCCGCACGCGAGCAGGGTCTCGTCACGTGCTGCCCTGCTGCGCGCTACACTGAAGACGTGTGGAACTGCGAGGAGCCTCCGGCATGCAAGCGCAGACGAAATACTCGCCGCAAACGGTCACCGGCATGCATTTCTGGACGCCGACGATCTTCAGTATCAAGACCACGCGACCGCCCGGCCTGCAATTTACAGCGGGACAGTTCGTGCGGCTCGGACTTCCCGACGACGACAGCGAAAGCGGCGAGATGATCTGGCGCCCCTATTCATTGGTGAACTCGCCCAATGAAGATACATTGGAGTTCTACCTGATTACGATTCCCGAGGGGAAACTTACGCCCCGTCTGGCGCAACTCAAGGTCGGCGACACGCTCTTCGTCGATCACATCGCCTATGGCTTCCTGACGCTCGACCGATTCACCGGCGGCGAAGACCTCTGGCTGCTCGCCACCGGTACTGGCCTGGCACCCTTTGTGTCGATCCTGCGCGACCCCGCGGTATGGCACCGCTTCAAACGCCTCTTCGTCGTGCACAGTGTGCGATGGGCGCACGACCTCGCTTATTACGACGAGCTGAAGCATTTCTCGCACCCCGACGTCGATCCGTCGCTGGTCGATAAACTGCATTACGCCGCGTGCGTGACGCGCGAGCAAACGCCAGGCGCGCTGAACGGACGTGTGACGTCGCTGCTGGCGTCAGGCGAGCTGGAGAAGGCGATGGGGGCGACGCTCGACCCGGCCACGTCGCGCATCATGGTTTGCGGTAATCCGGACATGATCAAGGCGCTGCGCGCCTGGTTCACCGACAAGGGATACGCCGTAAGCCGTACGGCGATGCCCGGGCCGCTCGTGCTGGAAAAGCAGTGGTAAGGCGCGAGAACCGCAAAACGATTCGATAAGCACGTTCGGCGCCCAAAACGCATCGGGCGCTTCGGGGCGCCGTCCTCGTCAGTCGGGCCGCTTCGCCCAGTCGGGGGCGCGCTTCTCGATGAACGCTTGCACCCCTTCCAGCGCACAGTCGTCCATCATGTTGCAGGCCATCGTCTGCCCCGCCATCTGATAAGCGGCCTCGATGCCGGTCTCGACCTGCCGGTAGAACAACCCCTTGCCCGCTGCCACCGCCGCGGCGGGCTTCGCCAGGATCGAACGGCATAGCGCCGCCACTTCCGCGTCAAGCCGCTCCATTGCCACCACACGATTGACGAGACCGCGCTCGCGGGCCGTCTGCGCGTCGATGAAATCGCCCGTGAGCAGCATCTCCATCGCCTGCTTGCGCGAGAGATTGCGCGAGAGGGCCACACCCGGCGTCGCGCAGAAAAGGCCGACGTTGATGCCGGAGACAGCGAAGCGCGCCGCCGACGTCGCCACCGCCAGATCGCACATCGCAACCAGTTGACATCCCGCCGCCGTTGCAATGCCATGCACGCGGGCAATGACCGGCTGCGGCATGCGCTGCATCGTCAGCATCACACGCGTGCATTGATTGAACAGCGCGCGGTAGCTGTCGAGCGACGGTTCGGCGCGCATTTCCTTGAGATCGTGTCCGGCACAGAACGCCGGACCGGCGGCCGCCAGCACAACCACGCGCGCGCTGGCATCGCGCTGCGTGTCGTCGAGCGCACGTTGCAGCGCGTCGAGCATCGCTATCGAGAGGGCGTTGAATTGACGCGGGCGATTCAGCGTCAGCGTGACCACACCGGCCAGCTCGCCTTCACCTCGTGTGACGAGAACAAGCGGCTCAGGCGTCGCTGTCGTCGCTTCGGATGCGGTCATGGTCTCTCTCCCGTACCGCGTCGTTTCGCGCGGCATCGCACAGTCGTCAAGCGCGAATTATCAAACGTCGGCGAGCACTTTCAGGTGCGCCACGACACTGCGTCCGAGCGCCGAAAGGTTGTAGCCGCCCTCCAGGCAGCTCACAATGCGCCCCTTCGCATGACGATCCGCCACCGCTTTCACGCGTTCGGTGATCCACGCGAAGTCCGCCTCGGTCAGACCGAGATTGCCGAGGTCATCTTCGCGGTGCGCGTCGAAGCCCGCCGAGAAGAAGATCATCTCCGGACGGAACGCGTCGAGTTGACCCAGCCAGCCGTAGTCGATCGCCTCACGGACCTGCATGCCCGAGGTACGCGCGGCGATCGGAATGTTGAGCATGTTCGGTGCCGGATCGACCGCGCCCGAAAACGGGTAGAAAGGGTGCTGAAAAATGCCGCACATCAGCACGCGTTCATCGTTGCCGAACGCGGCTTCCGTTCCGTTGCCGTGATGCACGTCGAAGTCGACGATCGCCACCCGCGAGAGTCCGTGCACTTCGAGCGCGTGCGCCGCAGCGATCGCCACGTTATTGAACAGACAAAAACCCATGGCGCGCGTAGGCGTGGCGTGATGGCCCGGCGGGCGAACGCTGCAAAACGCGTTGTCGAGCTCGCCGCGCAGCACGGCATCGGTCGCCGCAATCGCCGCACCGGCCGCACGCGTGGCCGCACGCCACGAGTACGGGTTGAGCAACGTGTCGGGATCGATCGGGAAATAGCCGGACTCGGGGATGTTGTCGCGAATGAAGTCGATGTGATCCTGCGTGTGCACGAGCCGCAGGCTGGCCTCGTCGGCGGCTGGGGCTTCACGGCGCTCGAGCAGGCCGTCGATGCGTCCTGCGATCAATTGGTCCTCGATGGCACGCAGCCGTTCGGGACATTCCGGATGCCACTCGCCCATTTCGTGACGGATGCAATCGGGGTGCGTATAAAACCCGGTAGCCATTCGGTGTGTCGCCTATCGCTTCGAATCGTTATGGTGGGACGGGTGGGGGACGCCCGCCGTGCCGTGCGCCTCGCGTCCGGTAGCGGCCGGGCGGAGCGCGTGGCATGCGATGCCGCACTACACTGGCGCTCGCTTGCCGATGGCCGGCATCCCCCATGAGTCCTGTCACGGACAGTGCTCAGGCCTTAAGGTATCACAGCTGCACTCGGTTATACTGCCAAGCAGTCTCCCAGCAGACCCGTGTCAGCCGGCAAGGGCCGTTCACCTGAATTTCGGGACGGCGGGAACCGGCATGAATGGTTGATGCTCTCGTTATCGGCGCGTCTCGGATCACTGACGCACGCCCTGACGAACGCGTCAACGCGACTAACGCGACGGCGGCCAAGGTGGCTGCGTTGCCTTCGGACTTCATACAGGCCTGACAGACAGCATGACATCACCGGTACGGATGTACGATTCGCTCTCGCCGGCGCACACGCGCCCGCCCCATCGACCGGACACTGACCGCCCTCGCGCGGCTGCCCTGCGCAAACGTGCCGACACCCCCTCCCTCTCGCCACTGTTGCGGCTCGCGCAGGCGTTCCGCGTGGCGCTTTGCGTCGGCACGTTCGCGTTGACGTCTGCCGGCGTGCACGCGCAAACACGCGCCAAGCCGATCGCAAAGGCGGAATTCGAGGAAGAGGTCGTACCGCAACGCTATGCGGCGAACCCCGAGGTCGACGCGTTCATCAACGACCTCGTGGCGCGCGACGGATTCGATCGCGCCGAGCTGCAAAATGTCTTCTCGCGCGTGGTGTTCTCGCAGACGGCGGCGCGTCTGGCGGCACCGCCCGCCACGCCCGGCCAGAAGAACTGGACACGGTACGAGCGGAATTTTCTCGATAACACGCGCATCAACGGCGGCGTGCGTTTCTGGAACCAGAATGCGGCGGCACTCGCGCGCGCGGCGAAACAATATGGGGTGCCCGAGGAGATCATCGTCGCGATCATCGGCGTCGAGACCATTTACGGGCGCAACATGGGCAACTTCCGCACCATCGATGCGCTCACCACGCTGGCGTTCGACTATCCGCCCGCCCGCAACCGGTCGGAGCGCATGGCGCTGTTTCGCAACGAGCTGGAAAACCTGTTGCTCTACGCGCGCGAGCGCGGGGTCGATCCGTTCGGCATCTACGGTTCGTACGCGGGCGCCATCGGCATTCCGCAGTTCATGCCGTCATCGATCCGCAACTACGCCGTCGATTACACCGGCGACGGCAAGATCAACCTCACGAACGATGTGGCCGACGCCATCGGCAGCGTCGCCAATTTTCTCAAGCAGCACGGCTGGCAGGCGAAACAACCGGTCGTCTGGAATATCGCCGGGGATCGCGGCAGTCAGGGGTTGGCCGAAGCCGGGGCAGACGGGCAACCTGAGCCGCATTGGAAGCTCGGCGACTTCATCAAGGCAGGCATGCTGATGAACGAGCCGCGGCTCGATGTCGGGGCATCGCTCGACACGCCGGTGCTCATCGTCGATCTGCCTACGCCGGGACAAGCCACCGAATACCGCATGGGTCTGACGAACTTCTACGTGCTCACGCGTTACAACCGTAGCTTCTTCTACGCGATGTCGGTGTACGATCTTGCCGACGCGATCAAGGCAGCGCGCGCTCCGTAAGACAGGATGCCGAGCCGCACTCGCCATGCAAAACGGGACCCACTGGGTCCCGTTGTTCATGATGCGAGGCATCCCGTCACGTGCGCGTGACCGGCACCGCGGCGCATTACGCCGGGAACACCCCGGTCGACAAATAACGATCGCCGCGATCGCACACCACGAACACGATCGTGGCATTCTCGACTTCATGCGCCAGATTCAATGCAATCTGGCAGGCGCCCGCAGCTGAGATGCCGCAGAAAATTCCCTCTTCCGCCGCAAGACGGCGCGCCATGATTTCCGCTTCCGCCTGCGTCACGGGGATGGTGCGATCCACACGTGCCCGATCGAAGATCTTCGGCAGGTAGGCTTCCGGCCACTTTCGAATGCCCGGGATGCGCGAGCCTTCGGCGGGTTCGGCGCCGATGATCTGCACCGCGTCGCTCTGCTCTTTCAGATACTGCGATACGCCCATGATCGTGCCCGTCGTACCCATTGCGGAGACAAAGTGGGTGACGCGCCCTTCGGTATCGCGCCAGATCTCCGGACCGGTGCTCTCGTAGTGCGCGAGCGGGTTGTCCGGGTTGGCGAACTGGTCGAGGATGATGCCGCGTCCGTCGCGCTGCATCTGCTCGGCGAGATCGCGGGCGTATTCCATGCCCCCCTTGACTGGTGTCAGGATGATCTCAGCGCCATACGCACCCATGCTCTGACGGCGCTCGATGGAGAGATCTTCCGGCATGACGAGGACCATCTTGTAGCCGCGAACGGCCGCAGCCATCGCCAGCGCAATGCCGGTATTGCCGGACGTGGCTTCAATCAGCGTATCGCCGGGCTTGATGCGGCCGCGCAATTCGGCGTGCTTGATCATCGACAGCGCCGGACGGTCTTTCACCGACCCCGCCGGGTTGTTGCCCTCGAGCTTGCCGAGAATCACGTTGTTGCGGCGACGGATTTCGTCGTCGGGCAAACGCATCAGTTGTACCAGCGGCGTATTGCCGATGGTGTCTTCGATAGTCTTGTAGGCCATTGCGCTAAGCTGTTTCGGTCGGGAATCGGAACATTCTAATCCACCGGCCATGTCCGCGCTCAGGGGAGGGATTTCGGCCGGACATCGCAATGGCGATGCCCGGCCGCCCGTCGGGGCGTCAGAGCTTCGGTGCGCTAGCCGCCGACGGAGCCTTGGCCTTCTTGGATTTGGAGGGCTTTGCCGGGGCTGCGGCGGGCGCGGCCGCCGGCGCCGATGCCGCGGCAGGGGCCGCGCCCGCCTTGGCCGCCTTGGCATCCTTCGACTTCTTCGACCGGGTCGCCTTCGCGTCCGATGCGCCTGCGGCCGATGCCGCCACCGGAGCCGGCGTCGAGCGCTTGGCCGACATAGTCGCCGCACCTGGCGCCGCAGGCTTCATCGTCGAACCGGCGGCAGGCGTCGGCACAGGCGTCTTTTGAGTCGTCGTCGATGGGACAGGCGCCGCCGGCGTCATGGGCTTGGCGGTCGTCGCAGGTGCCACAGGCGTTTGCGCGGCAGGCGGCATCGGTTTGGCCGGTGCCGCAGGCGCCGCGGCCCCACCCTGCCCGTTGATCGTCATGCCTTCGGACTGAAGCGTGGTCACGGACTTGGCGCCCAGCCCCTTGACGCGTTTGGCAACGTCCGCCGCATCCTTGTAAGGGCCGTGGGCGTTACGCTCGTCGACGATGGCTTTGGATTTGACCGGCCCAATGCCCTTGAGCGATTCGAGCTGCGCCTGGTCGGCGGTATTGATGTCGACGGCAGCCATGGCCAGGCCGCACAGGGTGAAAAAGGCAACAACCGCCAGCAAGAACTTGCGAAGCATGATCTGTTCCTTATGAAGTCACTCGGGCCGATATCGCGGATATCGTGGACATCCTCGACACCCCGATTATGGCTTAACGTCCAGGAACGGCTACGGATGACATCGCACGCCCACAACATCAAACAAAACGGGGAGCCAGTGGGCTCCCCGTCCGTCTTGCGCTGTGACTCGCCATTTACTGCGCGAGCAACCAGCGCACGTACCGCGAGACGCCCTCACCCACCGTGTAGAAAGGCTGCTGATAACCACCCGATTGACGAAGATGATCAATGTTCGCCTGCGTAAAGCATTGGTACTTGCCGCGCAGCGCGTCGGGGAACGGGATGTACTCCACGAGTCCCTGCTTGACCAGTTCGTCGAGCGACAGCGCCGACTCCCCCGCTTCGGCGCGAAGCGTGTTGATCACGGCAACGGCGATATCGTTGAACGGCTGGGCACGGCCCGTGCCGAGGTTGAAGATGCCGCTTCGCTCAGGATGGTCGAAAAAGTGCAGGTTCACCTTCACCACGTCTTCCACCGACACAAAGTCGCGGCTTTGCGTACCGGCAGCGTAGCCGTTGTATTCACCGAAGAGCTTCACCCGACCATTGGCGCGGAATTCGTTGAAGTTGTGGAACGCGACCGAGGCCATACGCCCCTTGTGCGCCTCACGCGCGCCATAGACGTTGAAGTAGCGAAAACCGGCCACCTGACTCGGAAGCTTGCCGCCGGCCTCGCGCATCGCCCGACGCACGATCTGGTCGAACAGAAACTTCGAGTAACCGTAGACGTTGAGCGGTTTCTCGAATTCCCGTGCTTCCACAAACGTTTCCGACGCACCGTACGTCGCCGCAGACGAGGCGTAGAGGAACGGCACGGTCTGCGCCTGGCACGCTTCGAACAACGCACGCGTATAACGGAAGTTGTTCTCCATCATGTAGCGGCCGTCGGTCTCCATGGTGTCGGAGCAGGCGCCTTCGTGGAAAATCGCGCGCACACGGCCGAATTCACGACGCTGGAAGCGCGCGACGAAGTCGGTCTTGTCGAGGTAATCGCTGATCTCACAGTCGACCAGGTTGCGGAACTTGTCGGCGCGCGTGAGGTTGTCGACTGCCACGATGTTGGTTTCGCCGCGCTCGTTGAGGGCTTTGACGAGGTTGGCGCCAATGAATCCCGCGGCACCGGTCACGATGATGGTCATGTCAGTTCGGAAAAGAGTTCGGTGTAGTCCACAGTCGCCGTACCCAGCTTGCCGACGACAATACTGCCCGCGCGATTGGCGAGCACAACGGCCTGCGCGAGCGGCAGACCCGCAGAAAGCGATGCGGCGAGCGTTGCGATCACAGTGTCGCCCGCGCCTGAAACATCATACACTTCGCGTGCCTGCGCCGGCACGTGCAGCGCGCCGCTCGCGGTGAAGAGCGTCATGCCTTCTTCCGAACGCGTGAGCAACAGCGCCTCGAGATCAAGCGACTCACGCAGCGTCTGCGCGCGGGCTGTCAGGTCGTCTTCCGAGCGCCATTCGCCCACGACTTGCTGCAATTCAGAGCGGTTCGGCGTCAGGATGCTGGCGCCGCGATATCGCTCGTAATCACTGCCCTTCGGGTCCACGAGTACCATTTTGCCTGCGGCGCGCGCCGCTTCGATCATCGGCTGCACATGCGTCAGGCCGCCCTTGGCGTAATCCGAGAGCAGCACGACGTCGTAGCTGTCGAGCAGTTGACGATACTGATCAAGCACCGCCAGCAGCACTTCCCGGGCCGGCTGGTTCTCGAAATCGATGCGCAGCAATTGCTGCTGACGCGACACGATGCGCAGCTTGATCGTCGTCGCCAGATCGGCGTCGCGGGTCACAAAGGCCGTCACACCGCTCTCGTCGAGCAGGTCGACGACGCGCTCGCCCGGTTCGTCTTCCCCCAGCACGCAAAGCAGCCCGGCCTGCGCCCCCAGCGACGCGGCGTTGAGCGCCACGTTCGCCGCACCGCCCAGCCGTTCTTCGTTGCGCTTGACGTGCACCACCGGCACCGGCGCTTCCGGGGAAATGCGATTGACGTCGCCGAACCAGTAGCGATCGAGCATCACGTCGCCGACGATCAGCACGCGCGCGCGACCGAACGCCGCGCGAGGCACGGTGGGCACGCCGGGTGCCTGCACCGTGCGCGTGAGCGAAGTTGCCGTCAAAGTCATCTGACGCTCCTCGTGACTCAGGCCGACTCGTGCAACCCACGGCCGATGCCGTGGTACTCGATGCCCAGCTCCTTCATGGCGTCCGGTTCGTACAGATTCCGGCCGTCGAAAATCAGCGGCAGCGAAAGCGCCGCCTTCACCCGCGCGAAGTCCGGGCTGCGGAACGCCTTCCATTCCGTGACGATGACGAGCGCGTCGGCGCCCGTCAGCGTGTCGTTCTGCGTCGCACAGAATTCGATGCGGGCGTGCGCCTCGGCATCGTCTGCAAAGTCGAGCGCGACCACGCGGCGCGCTTCGTCGAGCGCCACCGGATCGTAAGCGCGCACCCGGGCGCCACGACGCACCAGCTCGGCGATGACGCGGCGGCTCGGGGCTTCGCGCATGTCGTCGGTATTCGGCTTGAACGCCAGCCCCCACAAGGCGAACGTCTTGTTCGACAGATCGTCGCCGAGGCGGTTGACAATCTTGTCGATCAGCACGGCCTTTTGCGTTTCATTGACGGCTTCCACTGCGTTGAGAATGCGCAACGGCAGGCCATAGTCCTCGGCGGTGCGCACGAGCGCCTGGACGTCCTTCGGGAAGCACGAGCCACCGTAGCCGCAGCCGGAGTACAGGAAGTGGTAGCCGATACGCGGGTCCGAACCAATGCCCTTGCGCACGTCTTCGATATCCACGCCGACGCGATCGGCCAGATTGGCCATCTCGTTCATAAACGAGATGCGCGTGGCGAGCATGGCGTTTGCCGCGTACTTGGTAAATTCCGCCGAGCGCACGTCCATGTACAGGGTGCGCTCGTGGTTGCGGTTGAACGGTGAATACAGGCGCTTCATCATCGCGCGCGCCTGTTGGCCGTCGGTGTCGCCGTCCACACCGATCACGATACGATCCGGGCGCATGAAATCGTCAACGGCCGCCCCTTCCTTCAGGAATTCGGGGTTCGAAACGACGGAGAACGACACGTTTTCGCCACGCTTGCCGAGTTCGTCAGCCACCGCAGCACGCACCTTGTCGGCCGTACCGACCGGCACGGTCGATTTATCGACGATGACCTTGAAGCTCTTGGCGTAGCGGCCGATGTTGCGCGCCGCGGCCACGACATATTGAAGGTCGGCCGAGCCATCTTCGTCCGGGGGCGTGCCCACCGCGATGAACTGAACGTCGCCATGGGCGACCGAGGCTTCGACATCGGTCGAAAATTGAAGGCGGCCAGCGGCGCGATTGCGCGCGATGACTTCCTGCAGGCCGGGTTCGTGAATCGGCACGCCGCCGTTGTTCAGGATTTCGATCTTGCGCGGATCGACGTCGAGGCAGAACACGTCGTTGCCGACGTCCGCCAGGCACGCCCCAGTGACGAGGCCGACGTATCCGGAGCCGATGATAGTGATCTTCATAATTTGCGAGTTGAGAAAAATTAGGAGGCCGCCGGCACGTCGACACGTCGCGGCGTATAGGTCTCCCAGCCGTTACAGCCGGGGCATTGCCAATAAAACAATCGCGCTCGGAAGCCGCACTGGTCGCAGACATACCGGGGCAACGACTTGGTACGCTGCGTGATGAGCTTGCCCATGAGTTGCAGGTCCGACTGCGTGTCGCCGTGCGCCGTGGCGGCATGGGCTTCGAGCAGGCGCACCATGCCGGGCGCGCTCGGCGCGCGGTGCATCTGTTCGCGCATGAGCTTGAGCGCCGCTTCCGGGCCTTCGAGGGCAATCGACTGCTCGTAGACGATCTCCAGCAGATCGTCCGACGGATTCTTGCGCAGCCCATCGCTCAGCACGGCGAGCCCTTCTTTCGCCCGGCCCAATGCCTCATACGCCCGCATCAGGCGCTTGGCCGCCAGGCCGAGGTACACCGGATTCTGCTGCTCGATGGTGCGAAGCACGCGCAACGCGCCTTCGGCGTCGCCCGCAGCGAGCAGCATGTCGCCGCGCAGCAGCGGCGCACGCACGTTGGCGGGATTGACCGCGAGCGCAGCGTCCAGCGCTTGCGTAACGGCGTCGGCGTCCTTGCGTTGCAGCGCTTCCTGCGCCAGCTCGCAGTGGAACTGCGCGATCTCCTTGCGGTACGACACGGCAGGGTCGAGGTCACTCAGCGCCTCGGCCTCGGTCAGCGCCTTATGCCATTCCTTCTCGATCTGATAGATCGTGAGCTTTGCATGTTGCGCTGCCTTGGCATAAGCCCCAGTGTGCAGTCGGCCGAACGCCTCTTCGGCACGGTCTAGCAACCCCGCCTTGAGAAAATCGTGGCCGAGTTCGTAGAGCGCGTGCTCATGATCGGCTGACGGCAGGTCATGGCGCGAGAGCAGGTTCTGGTGCACACGAATGGCGCGCTCCGTCTCGCCGCGACGACGGAACAGACTACCCAGCGCGAAGTGCAGCTCGGTGGTCTCGGGATCAAGCTTGGCGACTTCGATGAAGGCATCGATCGCCTTGTCGGGCTGCTCGTTGAGCAGGAAGTTCAGACCGCGAAAGTAGGACGCCGGCAGATTACGGCTCTCGGAGAGCAAGCTGCGCAGATCCAGGCGTGCAGCCACCCAGCCGCAGCCAAAAATCACGGGGATGGCCAATAGCCACCAGACCTCGAATTCCATGAATGCGTGTTGTCGTTGAAACAGTCGATGAAGAGGGCGAGCGTCGCGCGCCGTGTCGCCCGAATTAGACCGGCGGTAGCATCGGCGGTTGATCCCCCGCCTCGGGGTCGCGTTGTGCACGGGCCAGATCGCGCCGCGTGCGGCGTAGCTCCAGGCGCTGACGCATCAGGCTCGGCAATGTCGCGAGCACGCCGATGACGCCACCGACCACGAAAAACGCCAGGCCGATCATGATGAGCGGTGCCGTCCACGTATGCCCCAGGAAAAGGTTCAACGTGACTTCGCCCGTGTTGGCGAGCGCGAGACACAGCAACACCACAAACACGATGAGACGAACGATCCAAACAATCAGCTTCATGCCGAAAGGCTCCTGCGGCAGGGTTGCCGTATGTTTTGCGACTTGAGCGGCCACGGGCCACGGCGTCGATGCCGCCGACGCACCCGGGCCGGCACGTGGCCGTATTGTACCGGATGTGCTCCGTCAGGCGCCGTTACTGCAGCAAGCTTCACGTTGGCGTCAGTGGCCCGCACGTCTTGCCGCCAAATGCAAAAAAAGCGCCCGAAGGCGCTTTTCTCGCGTAGTAGATCCCAAAGGGCCTTATTGGTCCGACGCCTTGTGATCAACCCGCTCT
Source organism: Pandoraea sp. XJJ-1 (assembly GCF_026802345.1). Lineage (NCBI taxonomy): Bacteria > Pseudomonadati > Pseudomonadota > Betaproteobacteria > Burkholderiales > Burkholderiaceae > Pandoraea > Pandoraea sp. XJJ-1. The sequence continues at coordinate 1,224,020 of NZ_CP113827.1, read as the reverse complement.
CGCAACTCCTTGCCGGGCTTGAAGTGCGGCACGAATTTCTCCGGCACCATCACTTTCTCACCCGACTTCGGATTGCGGCCGACACGCGGTGGCCGACGGTTGAGCCCGAAGCTACCGAAACCGCGGATCTCGATTCGATGACCGCGCGCAAGCGCGTCTGCCATCGCATCGAGAATGGTCTTCACCGCGAAATCGGCATCCTTGAGCACCAACTGGGGAAACCGCGCCGCCAACTGGTTGACCAATTCAGACTTGGTCATAGGCCTTGGACCTTACTGATTCTGGCTGTCCAGCTTGGCTTTGAGCAGGGCACCCAGATTCGTGGTGCCGCTCGCTGCCGAGCTATCCGACGACATCTTGCTGATCGCTTCTTGCTGTTCAGCCGAATCCTTCGCCTTGATCGACAGGTTGATGTTGCGCGACTTGCGATCGATGTTGACGATCATTGCATTGACGGCTTCACCTTCCTTGAGCACGTTGCGGGCATCTTCCACACGGTCGTGCGAAATTTCCGAAGCGCGCAGGTAACCTTCGACGTCTTCACCCAGCGACACGACGGCACCCTTCGGGTCGACCGCCTTGATGGTACCGTCAACGATCGAGCCCTTGTCGTGAATGGCCACGAACGAGTTGAACGGATCGCCTTCGAGCTGCTTGATGCCCAACGAGATGCGTTCCTTCTCGACGTCGATGCCCAGAACCACGGCTTCGACTTCGTCGCCCTTCTTGTACTTGCGCACGGCGTCTTCGCCGGTTTCGCTCCACGACAGGTCCGACAGGTGAACCAGGCCATCGATGCCGCCCGGCAGACCAATGAACACGCCGAAGTCGGTGATCGACTTGATGCCGCCCTTGATCTTGTCGCCCTTCTTGAAGTTGCGCGAGAAGTCGTCCCACGGGTTCGCCTTGCACTGCTTCATGCCCAGGCTGATACGACGACGGTCTTCGTCGATCTCGAGCACCATGACTTCGACTTCGTCGCCCAGCTGGACAACCTTGGTCGGTGCAACGTTCTTGTTGGTCCAGTCCATTTCCGACACGTGAACCAGGCCTTCGATGCCCGATTCCACTTCGACGAATGCGCCGTAGTCGGTAATGTTGGTGACCTTGCCGAACAGGCGGGTGCCTTGCGGGTAGCGGCGAGCAATGCCTTCCCACGGATCGTCGCCGAGTTGCTTGACGCCCAGCGAGACACGGCCCTTCTCTTGATCGAACTTGAGGATCTTGGCGGTGACTTCCTGGCCAACCGACAGCACTTCGCTCGGGTGACGCACACGACGCCAGGCGATGTCGGTGATGTGCAGCAGGCCGTCGATACCGCCGAGGTCGACGAATGCGCCGTAGTCGGTGATGTTCTTGACCACGCCCTTGACGATCGCGCCTTCCTTGAGCGTCTCGAGCAGCTTGGCGCGCTCTTCACCCTGGGTGGCTTCGATCACGGCACGACGCGAGAGCACAACGTTGTTGCGCTTGCGATCGAGCTTGATCACACGGAATTCGAGGGTCTTGCCTTCGTACGGGGTCGTGTCCTTGACCGGACGCGTGTCCACCAGCGAGCCCGGCAGGAATGCGCGGATGCCGTTGACCATGACGGTCAGGCCGCCCTTGACCTTGCCGGTAATCGTGCCGGTCACGAGCTCGCCCGATTCGAGGGCCTTTTCCAGTTGCAGCCACGAGGCCAGACGCTTGGCCTTGTCGCGCGACAGCACGGTGTCGCCGTAGCCGTTTTCCAGGGCGTCGATCGCCACGGAAACAAAATCGCCGGCCTGAACTTCGACCTCGCCCTGATCATTCAGGAATTCTTCGATAGGGATGTACGCTTCGGACTTGAGCCCGGCGTTGACGACCACAAAGTTGTGGTCAACCCGAACGACTTCTGCGCTGATGACTTCACCAGCACGCATGTCTTGACGGGAGAGCGACTCTTCGAAGAGTGCCGCGAATGATTCGTTAGTCGAGGTTTGCAGGTCGGACATAAATGTGGATTACGCCGCTGACGTCCGTCACCCGAAGGGGGGGTTGACGATCACGCACAACGGTTGGGTTAAAGGTTGACAAAGCCACGACGGGTGACTGCATGAAACACCCTGTCAGGCGCCTTGCGGATACTGCACCTGCGCGAACCATTCGAGCACCTGGGCCACCGCCTGATCGACGTTCAGCCCCGACGTGTCGAGTACCCGCGCACCCTCTGCTGGCCGTAGGGGCGCTTCGGCACGGGTACGATCCCGCGCATCGCGCGCCTCAAGATCCAGCATCAGACTGTCTATGTTAGCAGAAAATCCTTTTTCTATCAATTGCTTATAACGCCTCTCGGCGCGCGCCTGCGGTGTGGCCGTCAAAAACACCTTCAGATCGGCCTCCGGGAAGATCACCGTGCCCATGTCGCGACCGTCCGCAACGAGGCCTGGCGCGGTCTTGAAGGCCCGCTGAAGCGACACGAGCGCGTGACGGACCGCCTTGTGCACGGCGATGCTCGATGCCCGGTTGCCGATCGCCTCGGCGCGTATCGCGTCGGTGACGTCCTCCCCGGCCAGCCAGATGCGCTGCTCCTTGAACCGCACATCGAGCGTCTCTGCGAGCACCGTCAGCGCCCCGACGTCGTCCGGATCGATCCCGTGCCGGGCGCTCGCCAGCGCCGTCAGCCGGTACAGCGCCCCACTGTCGAGATAGTGAAAGCCCAATGCATCGGCCACACGGTGTGCCACCGTCCCTTTGCCGGATGCCGTTGGGCCATCCACCGTAATGACCGGAATCGAGTCGTCCACCATCGTGAAATCAGGCATCCCTTCGTCTCTGTGTGTTCAAAACATCAAAAAATGAAATCTCGCGCGCAAATAGTAATGATTACCATTTTTGCGCAGGCACCATTGGCGCGTCCCGAAAACTCGGCCGCCGCGCAAGATCGCGATTATCCCTTAGCCAGTCCGAATGGGGGGTCTCTACGCACGGCAGGGCGACATGCCCCGTGGCTCGCACCGATGAATCGGGCGCCCGGGCGCGCTCAAGGGCACGGGTGAGATAGATCCCGACCACCGGGCCGCGGCGGCCACGAGGGGCGCTATGCGAATTCGCTACCGCACGTTGTCCCGCCTTCAAACTGCCCGGGATTAGGGTGGCAATGGGGGATCGCGACCATCGATTCGGCGACCGGCAGCGAACTCAAGCAACGCTGACCTGACCAGTATAGCCGTCGTGCCTCGCGCACGACTGACGCGCCGCCGGAATCGCGGTCTCGCGGCGGCAGGGGGCGCGACCGGCCGATGGATCCGATCGCTTCCCTTGCCCTGATTTCACTTGAAATCATCGGACGCGATGCCGAGGCGCCGCATCTTGTCGTACAAGGTCTTTCGGGGAATGCCCAGCTTTTCGCAAGCGAGCGATGCGCGTCCGCCGGACGCGCGCAACGCCTCTTCGATGAAACGCCGCTCGAACAGGTTCATCTGCTCGTCGAGCGTGCGCGGCGTCCCCTGCGGGCCGTCGTCCGGATCTCCGGTCCCGAGTCCGAGCGTAAAGCGCTCGGCGACGTTGCACAGTTCGCGCACGTTTCCGGGCCACGGGCGCGCCATCAGCCGATTCAGACGCTCGGCGCCGATCTCCGGCACCGGACGACCGTACGCCGCCGCCGCCCGCAGCACAAAGTGCTCGAACAGCAGCGGAATGTCTTCCCGACGCTCCCGTAGCGAGGGGATCTCGAGCACGATCACCCCAAGCCGATAGTAGAGATCGTCGCGAAACCGCTGCTGGCGGGCGAGCTCGAGCAGATCCGCCTTCGTCGCGGCAATGATCCGGCAATTCATCGGCAGCAGTTCGTTCGAGCCAATCCGCTCGAACTGGCGCTCCTGAAGCACACGCAGGAACTTGACCTGAAGCGCCATCTGCATCGTCTCGATCTCGTCGAGAAAGAGCGTGCCGGCCTGCGCATACTCCAGCTTGCCGATGCGACGTTTCAACGCCCCCGTGAACGAGCCAGCCTCATGGCCGAACACTTCGCTCTCGAATAGCGATTCGGGAAGGCCCGCGCAGTTCAGCGCGGCAAAGGGTTTGTCGCGGCGCGGGCCGAAGTCGTGCAGGCAGCGCGCAACCAGTTCCTTGCCGGTGCCCGTCTCGCCGAACACCAGCACGTTCGCATCGGTATTGGCCAGTTCGAGGATCAGCTTGCGCAAATGCTCCACGGGTCGCGAATTCCCGAGGATCCTCGCATCGATACGATCACGACTCTCGAGCTGCCTGCGCACGGCCGTCAGTTCGAGCGTAAGCCGTCGGTGCTCGAGCGCACGTCGCGCAAGCTCGACGATCCGCTCCGACGCGAACGGCTTTTCAACGAAGTCGTAAGCGCCGAGGCGCATGGCCTGTACCGCCATCGCGATGTCGCCGTGCCCGGTCACGAGAATGACCGGCATCGACGCGCTCATTGCCTTCACGCGTTCGAGCAGTTCGAGTCCCGTCATGCCGGGCAGACGCACATCGCTGACGACAATACCCGGAAAATCGCCGTCGATGTGCTCAAGCGCCTCCTCGGCGCTTCCAAACGCGTCGACCTCGATGTCCGCTAGCTGCAACGCCTGGACAGTACCGAGCCTCACTGCCGCGTCATCCTCCACGAGCAGCACGCGCAAGCTGTCTGGGATCACGGGTTGCCCTCCCTGTACGTACGTAGATAAATACTGAACTCGGCGCCGCCCTCCGGCCGGCCGGAGGCTTTCAGCGAACCGCTGAACTCACGCACGATGCCCTCGGAGATCGCCAACCCGAGGCCCAGCCCCGTGCCCTGCTCCTTCGTCGTGAAGAACGGCTCGAAGAGCCGCGCGCGCACAGCCTCGGAAAGCCCCATGCCGGTATCGCGCACCCGGATCACGGTCGTATTGCCATCCGCCTCGACCGTCACCTCAAGGCGTCGCACCGGGGTGATGGCCATCGCGTCGAGCGCGTTCGTGAACAGGTTCACGAGCACTTGCTCGAGCCGATTGGCATCGGCGAGCACGCGGGCATCGGCCAATTGCGCGTCGAACATGAGCTCGACCCGCTCCTTTCGCAGCCGCTGTCCAACGAGGAACAACGCGTTATTGATCGCCTCGGCGGCAACGACAGGCTGGAGCTGCGTCGGCGCCTTGCGGGCGAAGCGCTTCAGTTGCGACGTGATCCGCCCCATTCGCTCTATCAACTCGCCGATCATCCGAAGATTGGCCTCGGCGTGACTCGGCCGCCCCCGTTCGAGGAATGTCAGCGCGTTGTCCGACAGCGTGCGTAGCGCCGCGAGCGGCTGATTGAGCTCGTGGGTGACGCCCGCCGCCATCTGCCCGAGCGCCGCCATCTTGCCCGCCTGCACAAGCTCCTCGAATGCCGCCTTGAGCTGCGCCTCGGTTTCCCTGTGCATCGCGACCTCGTGCTCCAGATTGCGGTTCGCGCGGCTCAGCGCCGCAGTGCGCCGCGCGACCTTGCGCTCGAGCTCCTCGTTCAGTTGCTGCAGCGCCTCGCGCAGTGCCAGCCGTTGCGCGACAATGCGCCGTCGCTGCCACACCGTCAGCGCCAGCACGACGACGAATGCGAGCCCGAGCGCGGCCGATCGGGCCAATGCACGCGCCACCGCTCGCGCAGGCGCGAGATTCGACAGCACGACAATGTGCCAGTCGGTGCCCGATACGGGACGGGTAACGACCAGGAATTCGGTTGGAAACGGCTGAGGGGTCGGCAGGCTGGCGGCCAGCGGATTGTCGCGCGCCACCGACTCGATCCACGCATTGGGTGCGAGTGTGCGCTCGATGGTGAAGCCAGCGGGCATGAGTGCCCCCGGCGCATCGTACTGGTGCGTACTCACGATCTCGGCGCGCGCGGCCGCCGACAGCGGACGTAGTGTCCTGTATTTGAGCCCCGGCACCGACGACAGCATGATCACGCCATGCGAATCGACGGCGAGCACGGGCTCGGCGCCCTGTCGCCAGACCGATTCGATCCGGTCGAGATTGACCTTGAGCGTCACGACGCCAAGCACGCGATGCGCGTCGTCATAGATCCGTTCGGCCAGAAAATAGCCCGCCTCATTGCTCACGGTGCCCAGCCCGTAGAAACGGCCATGGCCGTCTCGCATGGCGCCGATAAAGTACGGGCGGAACGAAAAGTTCGACCCGACGAACGTCTTCGGCTGGTTCCAGTTGCTCGCCGCGAGCGTGTTGCCTTGCTTGTCCATCACGTAGAACGCGCTGGAGCCCGCGTCTGCATTGACGGTCTGCAGATACGCATTGACCCGCGCGACCAGATCGCGATCGGTCGGATGGCGCAGCATCGAGAGCACGTCGGCATTCAGGCTCGCGAGCGACGGCAGATAGCTATAGTGTCGAACCTCGCTCGTCAGCGCGTTCTCGTAGCCGTCGAGCCGGTGCGCAGCGGTGTCTCGCAGCGTGCGAATCTCCACCTGCTCCGCGTAACGATAGGCCACCCATGCGCCAACCACCGTCAGCAAGGCGAACGCGACCACGAGCGCGAGCAAAACACGCGTGCGACGCGACGTTGCGCTGACGAACTTCACGACCGCCTCCCCGCAAGCCCGCGCCCCGCGGGCCCGCGAACGTCCATTGCCCACCGCCCCATCGCACCGTCTCCTCTGAAGCCATCATTCTAACGGTGCGGCGACCGACGACCATCGGCACAAGCGCTTGTCCGGCGTACCCGATCCCCGTGCTCCGCTCGATCCTCTGGCGGGAGGGGGCCTCATCAGGCCCGCGTCCTGCGTCCGCGACGACAACGCGTCGACATCCCGGACATCGTTCGCCAAACGAACCTTACAGCCCGAAGTAAGTCTCGCGCACGGCGTCGCTCGCTTCGAGCTCCGCGCGCGAGCCCGACACGCGAACCTTGCCGTGATCGAGCAAGTAACCGCGATCGGCAAGATCGAGGAACGCGATATTCTGCTCCGCGATCAGCAACGAGGTTCCGTCGCCAATGGCCGTGCGCAACGCGTCGATCACGTGCTTGACGAACACCGGCGCGAGACCGGAGGACGGCTCGTCCATCAACAGGAGGCGGGGTTCGGCGATTAGCACCTTCGCGATGCCGAGCATCTTGCGTTGCCCCCCCGACAGGCTTGCCGCGGCAGCACGCCGCTTCGCCGCCAGTGCGGGAAAAAGCGCGAACAACACTTCCTTGCGCTGACGGATTTTCGCTTCGGGCATGAAATAGCCGCCGAGCGCGATGTTCTCGTCGATCGACAGCGTCGGAAATACACCGAGCTCCGACATGAATGCGATGCCGCGCCGAATCCGCTGATCAGGCCGCAGCGTGTCAATGCGCTCGCCGTCGAGCGTGATGCGCCCGCCCTTGCACGGCAATAGCCCAATCAGCGTGCGCAGCAGCGTCGTCTTGCCCGCGCTGTTTGCACCGAGCAACAACACGGTTTGCCCGGGCTCGACCCGCATATCGACGCCCCAGAGCACCTGCATGTCCCCATAGCCGGCCTCCACGCCTTCGATTACCAGGGATGCCGTCATCATGCCGCTCCAATGAATGCAGCGATCACCTCGGGGTCGCGCGCGGCCGACGCGAGCGGTCCCTCGAACAACATGCGCCCGGCGCCGAGCACGATCACACGTTCGGTGATGCGGTTGAGAAAATCGAGCAAGTGCTCGACCACGATCATCGCGATGCCACGTGCCGACAGTCGTTGCAGCAACTCGGCAATCACATTCAATTCCGCGGGATTGAGCCCCGCGCCAATCTCGTCGACCAGCAGCAATTGCGGCCGCGTGGCAAGCGCCCGTCCGAGATCGAGCAGCTTCTGTTGATTCACCGTCAGCGAACCCGCGACACGCGACGCCACACTGGCGAGACCGATGTCTTCGAGAATCGGTCCGATCTCGCGGGGATCCAGACGCACGCTGCGCGCCGCGACTTCAACGTTCTCATGCACAGTCATGTCGCGAAACACCTTCGGCACCTGAAACGTACGGTTGATGCCAAGGTGTACACGCCGGTGCATCGGCATGCGGTTGATCGTTTGCCCGAGGAAATCGATCGCGCCCTCGTCCGCCTGCAGGAGACCCGAGATCACGTTGATGGTCGTCGTCTTGCCGGAGCCATTCGGCCCGACGAGACCGACGATCTCGCCGGGCACGACAGCAAAGTTCACATCGTTGAGCACGACCTGTGCGCCGAAGCGCTTGTGAACGCCCACGAGTTGCAACAATTCAGAAGACATGGATACCCCGACGTTGCAGCAGCGACAGGAGGCCACCCGGCAGAAACAGCACGAGCAGCACGATGAGACCGCCATAGATGAACTGGAAGTACTGTGGCGTGGAAATCCCGATCGCCGCGTACAGGACGTAGAGCAGCCCCGCGCCGACAATCGGCCCGATGACCGTGCCGACGCCGCCGAAGAGTGCGAACACGATGGCGAACACCGAGAACTGCAACGTGAACACCGCGTCGGGATAGAACACCGAGATGCCCCATGCGTAGGTGCCGCCCGCGAGCCCGGCGATCAATGCCGACACCAGCCACGCGACGAGACGCGCCTGCACAACGTTGACGCCCGCCATCGCCGCGCTCACCGGATCCTGCTTGACCGCACGCAGCGACATGCCAAAGCCGGACGTGCGGAAGTACGCCGCAAATGCGCACGCGATGAGCAAAACGCCGAGCATGCAGGCGTAGCTTGCGTCCGGACTGTAGACCTGTTCGATCTTGAGTCCGTAGGGGCCGCCGGTCACGTCGGACAGGTTCGGGTTCGACACAACGAAGTAGATGATCTGCGACGCCGCGAGATTTGCGATCGAGAAGTAAGCGCCCGAGAGCCGCAACAGCGGCCCGAGCACCAGCCCGAGCAGTGCGGCCGCGAGGCCGCCGCCCGCGACGCACGCGAGAATGGGCAGGTGCGTATGAAGCACGAGCAGCGACGTTGCATAGGCACCACTGCCGAAAAAGCCCACATAGCCGAACGGCAAATAGCCGGTGAAGCCGTACAGCAGGTTGAGTCCCTGTGCCAGCACGATAAACGTCATGATCGTGAACAGCAGCGACTGGTTGGCGTACACATGAGGTGCCACGAGGAAGATCGCGGCAACCACTGCAAGCGTGATAGCCGGTGCGCGCAAGCGTCGCGGCGCCGTCTGTCCGGTGGGGTTCAGAGTGGTATCAAGCAAGACGCACCGCCTTTCCGAGCAAGCCCGAGGGACGAATGAGCACAATGATCAACAGCAGCGCATACGGCACTACGTTCGACCACGACGAGTAATAGGTTTGCATCAGCATCGTGCCGAGACCGAACACGAGCCCGCCGGCAATCGTGCCAAGCGGATTGCCAAGGGAGCCGATGACCACGATCGCGAACGCGGTCGTGGTGAGGTTGTCGCCAAGATCGGGCGACACCGAGCCGAGGAGATACGGCACGAACACGCCCGCGATACCCGCGAGCGCGAGACCTGCGACAAACGCAATGGTCGACACACGGCGCACGTCGATTCCGGTGGCAACGGCCTCTTCCCGATTGGCCATCACCGCGCGAGTTGCATAGCCGAACCGCGTGCGCGAGAAATACAGCCACAGCACGACCAGCGCCGCAACGCTGATGCCGGCGGCCCACCACCAACTATCGGGAAACTGCTGGCCGAAGGCCCCCAGATTGCCGCTGCCGAGCGCATCGTCGGGCAACGAGCGCTGGTCGGCGCCGAACATCAGTACCGTCAACGACTCGAGCATCTGGCCAATGCCGAAGAACAGGATGAACGACAGCATCTCCGGGTCGTCGCTGCGCTGCAGCCGCGGCACGACGGCCCGATACATCGGCCAGCCAATGATCGTTGCCGCGGCCACCGACACGGGAATGGCCCACAACGGACTCAGGCCGAAATGATGCGAGACCATCCACGCCGCATAGCTGCCCAGCACGATGAACTGCCCGTGCGCGAGATTGATGATACGCATCACGCCGAACACGAGATTGAGTCCCAGGCCGACCAGCGTGAAGAAGATACCGTACAGAATGCCGCCCATGACGGCATAAGCAAGAAGTTCCACGTTCGTCCCTTCGCAAGCGAGGATGTCGTCGCCGGCGCCGTCGTTCGGCGCCGGCCGGTTCCTGATCAGACGATGCGACTGACGATCAGTGCGTCGGCGCCGGATACACCGGCTTGCCGGTCGCATGCGAGTCCGGATACACGACGACGAACTTGAGCCCCTTGTTGCCGTCCGGCACCATCTGGGCGACCGGGAACGGTTGGCCGAGCTGCGCCCCGTTCGCATTGATCTGGAACGGCCCCAGCAGCGTGGTCGTCTTTCCGGACATGTCCATCAAGGCCTGATGGAAGGCCGGTTGTGCAAACGTCGGTGCGTCGCCAAGCATCTTCTCCATGACAATGCCCGTGTTGTAACCGGCCGAGTCGAGGAAGGTCGGATCCTTGTGTTGGTCGGCCTGGAACGCCTGCACAAATTGCGCGGTATTCATCCCGTAAGTGACCTTGTCGTACTTGACCAGCGGCGGCGTGGGGTACGTGTACGTGTAGGCGAGCGCATCGACCCCCGCATTCTTCGTGAGCAGTTGCAGCAGTTGCCCCGGGAAGATCGTGAACGTCATGTCGAAATGCAGGCCGCTTTGCGACAGCGCGCGCAGGAATGCGATGTCGTTCGGCGCGTAGCCGAATTCAAGCAACGCCTGGGGATTGGCGGCCTTCGCCGTGTGCAGCAGCACGTTGTAGTTCGATTCCGTGGTCGGCACGCTGTGGTAGAACACCGGCGTCACGCCTCCCTTCGCGAGTTCCGCCTTCATCGTTTCGGCTTGCGAGGCATCGAAATCGTTCGCGCCGTAGACAATCGCCACGCGCTTGATCTTCTGCTTGAGGAGGAAGTTGGCGAGCGGCACCGGCCAGACCGTCGACGACGGAATACTCACATCGGCGAGGTAATCGGTCTTCTGAGTGAAGAAGTTCGCCCCCGAGCCGGTCGGATCGATCAACAGCATGTGGTGCTCAGCCGCGAGCGGCACCGCGACCGACGTCAGCACCGACCCAAAGTCGGCCACGAGGATGTCGACCTTGTCCTGCGTGATCAACTGGTTATAGAGCGTGGTGGCCGTGGACGTCGAACTCTGGTCGTCGTACGCCACGATCTTCACGGGAATCTTCTTGCCGTATGCCTTGACGAGCACCCCGCCCTGCTTGTTGACGGTGTCGGCCCAGAACTTCAGCCCTTCGTATTGCCCCTGGGAAGCCACCGCGAACGGGCCAGTGCTCGCGTAGAGCGTGCCAATACTGATCTGTGCTGGCGCCTGTGCAGCTTGCGCCCCCAGGCTGGCGAACGCGCAAGCGATCGCGGCGGCGGTCATTTTCAGCGAAGTGGCGGTTTTACGGGTCAGTCGCGCGTGCATTGAAATCTCCTCTGGATCGTTTTGACATCAAGACCTGTCCACGCCGCGCGGCGAAAGCCGCAATGACGCACGTGGTCAGGGTTCTGCTACGTGGGAAGCGAATGGGAACCGACGGCCTGAGGCCGGGCCGGTTGGGCCCGGTGGGTCAGTAAATGGGAAGGCGGGTGAATGTCATGACATGTCTCCTGATGATCGATATTCGATTGTTTGGAGAACGTTATGCAATTCGCATGCCAATCACATCGGCGAACGCAATGCCTTGATGCAGCACGGTGCCCGCGTGTCGCGACATGCGCATTGCGCGAAAATCCGCACAAATGCGCCGACGGGTGGCTGGGAAAAGTGACGTCCGGCCGGCTCGCGCCTGATGCGCCTGATGCGCCTGATGTACCGGATGTGCCGGATGCGCCGGATGTGCCGGATGTGCCGGATGCGCCGGATGTGCCGGATGTGCCGGATGTGCCGGATGTGCCGGATGTGCCGGATGTGCCGGATGTGCCGGATGTGCCGGATGTGCCGGATGTGCCGGATGTGCCGGATGTGCCGGATGCGCCGGATGTGCCGGATGTGCCGGATGTGCCGGATGTGCCGGATGTGCCGGAGAGGCCGAAAGCGCCGGAGAGGCCGGATGTTTCCGGGGCGAGGCAGGCAGAGCACGCCGATCCCGAGCCGCGCGGCACGCGGGGCTATGCAGATAGACAGGAGGGAAATTGAGGTGCACCGGGCGGTCGATCTCGTGCCAGGGGCCTGGCCACGCACACGGCCAGCGTGATCGGCCCCCGAGTGGTCTTCCGACAATCAGGGGCCGATGCGCGTACGTACCGTCAGTTCTGCCCTTTCAACAACGGCGTGCGACCCAGCATTTGCAACGCGCTAGGACGCAACGCGCGCAAACTCGGTGAAATACGTCGGGAACGTCTTGGCAACGCATTTCGGATCGTTGATCGTCACCGGCACGCCGCCCAGGCTCACGAGTGAGAAGCACATCGCCATACGGTGATCGTCGTAGGTGTCGATGGCCGCGTTCGGTGTGAGTGCGGCGGGCGGCGTGACACGCAAATAGTCCGTGCCCTCCTCCACCGTTGCCCCCACCTTGCGCAGTTCGATTGCCATGGCGGCCAAACGATCCGTTTCCTTCACGCGCCAGCTTGCGATATTGCGCAGCGTGGTGGTGCCGTCCGCGAAAAGGGCGGCGACCGCGATCGTCATTGCTGCGTCGGGAATGTGATTGAAGTCCATGTCGAGCGAACGCAGCTTGCCGCTCGGCGTGTCGACGCCGTGCACTTCAATGGCGTCGTCGAACAGTGTGACGCGCGCGCCCATCGCCGCGAGGGCGTCCACGAAACGCACATCGCCCTGAATGCTGTCGCGGCCGACGCCTTCCACCCGCAGCGGTCCGCCCCCAATGGCCCCGGCGGCGAGGAAGTACGACGCCGACGACGCATCGCCTTCGACCCGGACCTCGCCCGGACTCCGATACTTCGCGCCGCCGGCATCCGCCGCCGGCAACGTGAAGCGCGACCATCCGTCTTGCCGGACATCGATGCCGAAGCGCCGCAACAGTCGCAGCGTGATGTCGATGTACGGCTTGGAAATCAGCTCTCCCTCGACTTCAACGACGATCTCGCCCGTTGCCGACGGCAACAGCGGCAACGTGAGCAGCAACGCGGTAAGGAACTGGCTCGACACATCGCCACGCACGCGAATGGGCGCCGACGGTGCGGCCACATCGGCCGGCTGGATATGCAGCGGGGGATAGCCGGCGTTACCGACGTAATCGATATGCGCGCCGAGCTGACGCAAGCCGTCAACCAGGTCGCCGATCGGGCGTTCGTGCATACGCGCCACCCCTGAGACCGCATAGTCGCCGTGGCTAAGCGCGAGCGCCGCCGTCAGCGGACGAATGGCCGTGCCCGCGTTGCCCATGAACAGCTTGGCCGTCTTGACGGGAAATGCACCGCCGCAGCCCTCAACGATGAAATCGCGCGAGTCACCGACCTGCGTACATTTGACGCCAAGCGTCGCCAAGGCGTCGAGCATGACCTTCGTGTCGTCCGACGCGAGCAGGTCGCGCACGCGGGTTGTGCCGTGGGACAACGCGGCGAGCAGCAATACGCGGTTCGAGATACTTTTCGAGCCGGGCAGGCGCAGCGTGCCTTCGGCGTGTCCGTAAGGACCCAGATCGAGCGTTTCCATTACTTTTCCTGTTGCTTGGCCCAGTTCGTGCGCGCCTGGCTGGTGCGCGCGAAGACGGCCTCGAGACCGGCGCCGTCACCGGCATCGATCAATTGACGCAAACCCGCGAGCGTCGCGACGTAGCCATCGAGTTCGGCGAGCAGTGCCTCGCGATTGGCCATACAGATATCGCGCCACATTTCCGGATTCGATGCCGCGATGCGCGTAAAGTCGCGAAAACCACCGCCCGCGAAACCGAATTTCGAGGCAGCGTCGGGGGCTTCGAGAATCTGCGCGATGAGCGCGTACGAGAGAACATGCGGCAGGTGACTGACCGACGCGAATACGCGATCGTGCTGCGTCTCGGACATTTCCGACACACGCGCCCCGGTCGCCTCCCACATCGCGCGCACCCGCGCGACGTCCTCGTGACGATTGTTCGTTTGCGGACACAGCACGACGCGCCGGTCGAGATACAAATCGGCTTTCGCTGCATCGACACCGGACAATTCCGCCCCGGCGATAGGGTGCCCCGGCACGAAGCGCCAGACTTCGTCGCCCAGTGCGGCCTTGGCGGCGGTTACGGCGTCCGTTTTGGTACTTCCCGCGTCGGTCACGATCGTATCGCCACCGAGAAACGGGCGGATCGCCGCGAGCAATGCGGGCGTCTGCGCCACCGGCGCCGCGAGCACGACGATATCGGCCCCCGCCACGGCCTCGGCCATTGACACGGCAGCCCGATCGATCACACCGAGTTCGCGCGCGCGCGCCAGCGACGCCTCGCTGCGCCCGACGCCGACGACTTCCTTCACGGCACCCGCGGCCTTGAGCGCACGTGCGAGCGAACCGCCAATCAGGCCGACGCCGCAGATGACGAGTTTATTCAGACTCATGGTGTTTCGTCCGCCGCCCCGTTATGCGGAGCGCGGGTATGACCCGAGCACTTTGCAATAAGCCGCGTTCTGACGGAGCGCGTCGAGCGCCTTGGCGACATTGGGATCGTCGCGATGACCCTCGAAATCGACGTAGAAGTAATACTCCCACGCGCCGCTTTTGGCCGGACGCGACTCGAAGCGCGTCATCGACACGCCATTGTTCGCCAGCGGTTCGAGTAACGCCACCACGGCACCGGCGCGATTCGGCACCGAGAGAATCAGCGATGTTTGATCGTGGCCGCTCGGCGCCGGATCCTGCGTGCCGACAACGACGAATCGCGTGCGGTTGTGCGGATCGTCCTGCACGTGCGCGTAGGCCACCTGCAGTCCGTACTGGGTCGCCGCGGACTCGCCGGCAATCGCCGCAATGGTCGGATCGGCCGACGCCATACGCGCCGCCTCAGCATTGCTCGACACCGCCTGCCGCTCCAGCAGCGGAAAATGCGCCGTAAGCCAGTGCTGACATTGGGCGAGCGACTGCGCATGCGAGCAGATGCGCTTGACCCCGTCGAGCGTGCCCGAGAGCGACATCAGATTGTGATGAATCGGCAAAGCCACTTCGCCGCTGATCGTCAGCGGACTTTGCAGCAGCAGGTCCAGCGTGCGCGACACGACACCCTCGGTCGAATTCTCGACCGGCACGACGCCGAAGTCCGCGCTGCCGGCCTCGACGGCGCGGAACACCTCGTCGAGCGACGGGCACGGCAAGCCTTTCACGCTTTGTCCGAAGTAGGCAAATGCCGCCTGTTCGCTGTAGGTGCCGGCCGGCCCCAGGTAAGCGACCGTCATGACCTTCTCCAGCGCACGGCTGGCCGACATGATCTCGCGCCAGATCGACGCCAGATTGTCGCCATACAACGGGCCGTCGTTGGTTTGTTGCAGACGCGAAATGACCTGCAATTCGCGCTCAGGCCGGAACACCGGCGCGCCGAAACGCTTCTTGACTTCGCCCACTTCCAGGGCGACGGCGGCGCGTTGGTTGAGCAGTTTCAGAAGCTGCGCGTCGATGTCATCGATTTTCTCCCGCAAGGGGCGCAGCAATGCGTTCAGATCGTCTTCCATGGAGCGTATTGTCGTCATGCAGTGGAACAGGGGCGGGCGATTCGACCGTGCTTGGCGCGATGTCCCGAAGCGCGTCGGGACATTCCTTTTGCGCCGGCCGTTCGCCCTCGTCAGCCGTGGCTGCGCTCGAATTCGCGCAGATAATCGACCAGCGCCTTGACGCCGGCCAGCGGCATCGCGTTGTAAATCGAGGCGCGCATGCCTCCCACGGACTTGTGGCCCTTGAGTTGCAGCAGGCCGCGCTCGCGAGCGCCGGCCAGGAAAGACTCGTTCAATGCGTCGTCGTGCAGGAAAAACGGCACGTTCATGCGCGAGCGGCAATCCTTCGCGACGGGTGTGCGGTAAAACTCGCTGCTGTCCAGGTAACCATAGAGGCAATCGGCCTTGGCCTTGTTCTGCGCCTCCATGGCCACCAGTCCCCCCTGGCGCTTGAGCCACTGGAACACCAGACCGGCGATGTAGATTGCGTAGGTCGGCGGCGTGTTGAACATCGAGTCGTTCTCGGCAACGATCTTCCAATCGAACGCACTCGGCGTGATCGGCAACGCGCGGCCAAGCAAGTCGTCGCGCACGATGACCACCGTCAGCCCCGACGGACCGATATTCTTTTGCGCGCCGCCGTACATCACGCCGAACTTCGACACATCCATCGGACGCGAAAGAATGTGCGACGAGACGTCCGCCACGAGCGGCACGTTCGGCCGCCCGGCGGCGCCCAAATCGGGCGTCCAGAAATACTCGACGCCATGAATGGTTTCATTCGTACAGATATGCACGTAAGCCGGATCTTTGGACAACTGCCATTCGTCCATTGTCGGCAGGCGGGTGAACTTCTCGGCTTCGGTGCTCGCGGCGATATTGACGTCGCAATACTTGCGCGCCTCCTTCTGCGACTTCACCGACCACGACCCGGTGACGACGTAGTCCGCCGTACGACGCTCTCCCGCACGCTCGCCGCCCAACAGGTTCATCGGGATGAGCGCGTTCTCGGCCAGCGCGCCGCCCTGCATGAACAGAATCCGGTAGTTCTCCGGCACGGCGAGCAGCTCACGCAGATCGGCCTGCGCCTGCGCCAGAATGCTCATGAACTCACGTCCGCGATGGCTCATCTCCATCACGCCCATACCGGCGCCGTGCCAGTCGAGCATTTCCTCGGCAGCCTGTGCCAGCACCTCGGCCGGCAGCGCCGCCGGACCGGCCGAAAAATTGAAAGCGCGCGTCATAATGTTTTGCCACGGTAAAAGTGAAACGCAAGCCGACGGACACTGCCCCGTGCGGCTTGCGTTTCACGTCTGACGATGACTCGTTTGCGAGGCGGCGAAGACCCACTATACCGCCAGATGCCTTCGACGTGCGGGTGTCCGCCCCAATTCCGCCGCTGGACGATGGCTTTGCCGGAAAATTCCGAGCAAAACCCGGCAGTTCACACCGTCAATGCAAAATGGCCGTTTGCGATCGCTCGCAAACGGCCATTATCGGTCAATCCCAGCGGGACCGGCCGAAATTTACTTCTTGGCCGGCGCCTTCGGTGCCGACTTGGCAGCCGCGGCAATCTCTGCGTCCGCTTGCTTGCTGGTCGCGTCGATCGATTGCGGCATGTACTTCTGCATCAGACCGCCAACGACTTCCTGGCCAACCTGATCCTGCACCTTGATGTACTTCTGGCCGACCGCGCTCTTGTAAAACGCCGTCAGACCCTTGATTTCGTCGGTGGTGTAGAACTTGCCATAAGCCGCGTATTGCGCTTGCACGGCATCGTTCTTGAACGCGTCGGAAGTGAAGACCTTGCCTGCCCCCTCGACGAGCTTTTGCACCGAGCGCTCTTGCAGCGTCGGCACAATGGCCTGCTTCTGCGCATCGCTCATCGTCTTGTTGGCGACCAGTTGGCGTTCGAGCACTTGCGGCGCCAATTGCTTCGCCTGTTGCTGCGCGCCGTCACCGATGGCAGCGACGAGCTTATTCGCGTCGATGGCGTCGAGCAGGTCCTTGATGGCGGCCTTCTTGTCGGCATCGATCGGGGCGCTTTGTTGAGCCATCGCCATTGCCGGCGCTGCGAGCAGCAGCCACATCCACTTCTTGACGTTATGTTGCATAGTAATAGTCACTCCAAAGTTCGCCGGCTTTGTCCGGCGATAAATAGATGCATCCTCGCCTGGGCACTTCACTGCATCGAGCCAGATTCTACTGACTTTTCGGGGTAATGCGCCCGCAGCTTACATCGCGTTACGTCAGTCATGATTCCGTGACATCCGCTTCCGGCGTCTCGTCGCCATCTTGAGCATCACCGCCATTCTCCGCGATTTCGGCATCGGACTCGACGATGCGTTGCAGGCCCGAAAGCGTCGTGCCTTCGTCCAGGCTGATCAGCGTCACCCCCTGCGTGGCCCGGCCCATTTCGCGAATTTCCGACACGCGCGTACGGATCAGCACCCCGCCGGTCGTGATCAGCATGATCTCGTCATCCGGCTCGACCAGCGTCGCCGCGACCACCCGGCCGTTGCGTTCGCTCGTCTGGATCGCAATCATACCCTTAGTGCCACGGCCGTGGCGCGTATATTCGGTGATCGACGTGCGTTTGCCGTAGCCGTTTTCGGTCGCCGTGAGCACCGACTGCTGCTCGTTCTCGGCAACCAGCAGCGCGATGACCGTCTGCCCGTCTTCGAGCTGCATGCCGCGCACGCCACGCGCTTCGCGTCCCATCGGACGCACATCGTTTTCGTCGAAACGCACCGCCTTGCCGCTGTCCGAGAACAACATGACGTCGTGGGCACCGTCGGTGATGGCCGCGCCGATCAACACGTCGCCGTCATCGAGATTCACCGCGATGATGCCCTTCTTGAGCGGACGGCTGAAGGCCGTCAGCGGCGTCTTCTTGACCGTGCCCAGGCTCGTGGCCATGAACACGAAGCGATCTTCCGTGTATGCCTTGACCGGCAGCACCACGTTGATCTTCTCGCCGTCCTGCAACGGGAACATATTGACGATCGGACGCCCGCGCGAGGTTCGTGACCCCTGCGGCACTTCATAGACCTTGATCCAATACACGCGGCCGCGATTCGAGAAGCACAGAATCGTATCGTGTGTATTGGCAATGAACAGCGTGTCGATCCAGTCGTCGTCCTTGGTCGCGGCAGCCTGCTTGCCTCGGCCACCGCGCTTCTGTGCGCGGTATTCGGACAACGGCATCGACTTGATGTAGCCCGAGTGCGACAGCGTAACCACCATGTCCTGCGGCGTAATCAGGTCTTCGGTGTCGAGTTCGGTGGCGTTGTGTTCGATGGTCGAACGACGCTCGTCGCCGAACTCGGCGCGCACGGCCGTCAGTTCGTCGCCGATGATCGCCGTCACGCGTTCAGGGCGCGCCAGGATGTCGAGCAGGTCGGCGATCTGGGCCATCACTTCCTTGTACTCGGAAACGATCTTGTCCTGTTCCAGACCGGTCAGGCGCTGCAGACGCATCTGCAGAATTTCCTGCGCCTGCGTCTCCGACAGACGGTAGAGTCCGTCGGCCTGCATGCCCACGGCGGCGTCGAGCCCTTCCGGACGGTAGGCCGCACGGCCGCCCTGCGTATCGCTTTCGGCCCGCGCGAGCATGTCGCGCACGACCGACGAATCCCATGCCTTTTCCATCAACGCGGCCTTCGCGATCGGCGGCGTCGGTGCCGCCTTGATGATCGCGATGAAGTCGTCGATGTTAGCAAGCGCTACCGCCAGACCTTCGAGCACATGCCCACGCTCACGGGCGCGACGCAGTTCGTAGATCGTGCGGCGAGTAATCACTTCGCGGCGGTGCGCAAGGAAGTGCACCAGCATTTCGCGCAGGTTCAGCAGCTTGGGCTGGCCGTCGACCAGCGCCACCATGTTCATGCCGAACGTGTCTTGCAGCTGCGTGTGCTTATAGAGATTGTTGAGCACAACCTCGGGCACTTCGCCGCGCTTGAGTTCGATCACCACGCGCATGCCGCTCTTGTCGGACTCGTCGCGAATGTCGGAAATCCCTTCAATACGCTTCTCGTTGACCAGCTCGGCAATACGCTCGAGCAGTGAGCGCTTGTTCACCTGATACGGCAGCTCGTCGACGATGATCGCCACGCGCTGGCCGCGATCGATGTCTTCGAAGTGAGTCTTCGCTCGCATCACCACACGACCGCGACCGGTGCGGTAGCCCTCGCGCACGCCGGAGATGCCGTAGATGATGCCGGCCGTCGGGAAATCCGGGGCCGGAATGATCTCGATGAGTTCGTCGATGGTGGCTTCCGGGTGCTTGAGCACGTGCAGACAGCCTTCCACGACTTCGTTGAGATTGTGCGGCGGAATGTTCGTGGCCATGCCGACCGCAATCCCCGACGAACCGTTGAGCAGCAGGTTCGGGATGCGGGCCGGCAAGATCAATGGCTCTTTCTCGCTGCCGTCGTAGTTCGGACCGAAGTCGACGGTTTCCTTGTCGATGTCCGCGAGCAGCTCGTGGCCGATCTTGGCCATGCGCACTTCGGTGTATCGCATGGCAGCGGCGTTGTCGCCGTCGACCGAGCCGAAGTTCCCCTGCCCGTCGACCAGCATGTAGCGCAGCGAGAACGGCTGCGCCATACGAACGATGGTGTCGTATACAGAGGCGTCGCCGTGCGGGTGGTACTTACCGATGACGTCACCGACGATACGTGCCGATTTCTTGTATGCCCGGTTCCAGTCGTTATTCAACTCGTGCATGGCAAACAGTGCACGGCGGTGCACCGGCTTCAGGCCGTCGCGCACGTCTGGCAGGGCGCGGCCGACGATCACGCTCATGGCGTAATCGAGATACGACCGCCGCATTTCTTCTTCAAGCGAAATCGGGAGAGTTTCTTTGGCGAACTGATCCATTATTCGTATCTATCAAACCCTAATCGCGATAGGCGGTTGCCGGCGATATGATCTTAAGATTCTAACATGCCCGTCATTGGCATCCGAAACGAGCGTGATGCGATGCACAAGACACGTCCGGCATACCAAAACGATCGATGACGACGAAGAATGAAACGGTTGGCGAGGGGCCTCAAAAGGTGTTGCGCTCACGCCACAACTGCGCCACGACGGGCGGCAAACTTGGGGTTTTGCTCACGGGTGGCGGAAGCGCTATGGCAAAATGCCGTGGCATAAGTTAGACATTATTCGAAGTGCATGGGCCATGCTTTGGCGCAAAGGCCGATGTTATACTTCGAGCGATGTAAGACTTTGGTACCGTCGTCTAGGCTCGCAGTAACCCTGCGGTAATCTCATTTCGAGAGGAGAAATATGAATAAATTCGCTAAGCTCGCGATCGTTGCAGCTACCGCAGTGATGGCTGCTTCGGCTATGGCTCAAAATTATGTCCAGACCGCTCCGGGTCCGATCGCGGCCTCGAAACAAGCTGTCAACGACAACTGGGTTAACGGCAGCGGCGAGTGGGTTTGGAAGAACGGCTCGGACGAACTGTGCTGGCGCGATGCCTACTGGACCCCGGCCACGGCCAATGCCAAGTGCGATGGTTCGATCATCGCCCAGGCACCGGCTCCGGCACCGGCTCCGGTTCCGGTCGCTCCGGTTTCGCAGAAGGTGACGTACCAAGCTGACGCCCTGTTCGATTTCGACAAGGCCATCCTGAAGCCGGAAGGCAAGGCCAAGCTGGACGACCTGGCTGGCAAGGTTCAAGCACTGAACCTGGAAGTCGTGGTTGCCACGGGCTACACCGACCGCATCGGTTCGGACAAGTACAACGACCGTCTGTCGCTGCGTCGCGCTCAAGCTGTGAAGGCCTATCTGGTCAGCAAGGGCGTTGAAGCCAACCGCGTCTACACGGAAGGCAAGGGCAAGCGCAACCCGGTCACGACCGGTTGCAACCAGAAGAATCGCGGTCAGCTGATCAAGTGCCTGGCACCGGATCGCCGCGTGGAAGTCGAAGTCGTCGGCACGAACAAGTAATACGGTTCTCACCGACTACGAAAAAACCCCGCCTCGGCGGGGTTTTTTTTCGTCTGCCGTGATCGGATCCGTCATCCGAACCGTCGCGAGGTTCCGACAATCGGCACCCTCACGCCTCGCTGCCCAGTTGCGGATACTGCCGGCGCACCATAAAGCTCAGCAGCGCCTTGACCGGACGGTCGCGCCACCACGATCCCGTCTCCAGCGGCTTGAACATCATGCGCGTGGCCGCCTCGACAGGCATGTACTGCTTCATCACATCGCCCGACATCGCGAGGAACGCGTCCCAGGTCATCGTCTCGAACGGCGGCGGTGTGCGCCAGAATCGATTGAGCGGCTCGAACGCGAACGCAATGTCCTCGTCGCGCACCAGTTCGCTGCGCGCGACCATGGTTCTCAGCCGCCGGATCACCCCGCGCTGCTCCACCGCGTTGTACCGATCGAATGTCTTGCGGAAATAGCGATAGTGGCCGACCTCCTCATTGCTCAACTTATGCATCATCTGCTTGAGTTCCTCGACCGGCATATAGGATTCCAGGCAGCGGTAGATCATGGCCGTTTGCGTCTCGGTCACGCAGCGTGAAAGCGCCTCGAGGGCCAGCGACGGCCGCATGTGCTGCACATCGCACCGCGGCTTATAGCGTTCCAGAAATGCGTCGTACGCCGGCGCCCAGTCGAACTCGGGCCAGACACGCGCGATGTAGTCCTTGGCGAGCCGCCCGTGCTCGACTTCCTCGGGCAGCCAGGTATCGCGCAGCCACGTTCTCATCTCGTCGTCGTCGCCATACATCTGGTTGAGCGTGGAGACGAACTCCGGCACGCTGGTCTCGATGAAAGACACCGTCGCGAGGGAATAAAAGATGAACGCATTGGTTCGAACAGACGGCTCTGCTGCCATGACACGCTCCTATCGGCATAGGGGGTTGAACATGTATCGCTCAAGCACGTACGCGCGACCTGTGTGAATGGCGGGTTGACAAGCGCATCGAGCACTGCCCGTTGCGAGATCGGACAGGGCACTCCGCCAACCGGTCACATCAATCGTCACACGAAGATCACAAACGCATAGTATAGGATTTGGCCAAGGATCGCAGCGCAGCAACCCATCCATCCAAAATGCGTCGATTTTTGGTCAATTTGAGCGATGTTTGCTACCGTTACAACAACTTTAACTCTGAAACGGCATGACACAACGTTACTGGTTGATGAAGTCCGAACCCGAGGAGGCGAGTATCGACGATCTCGCCAGCGCGAAGCACCAGACCCTGGCGTGGACGGGCGTGCGCAACTATCAGGCACGAAACTTCATGCGCGACGAGATGCGCGTGGGCGACGGCGTGCTCTTCTATCATTCGAGCTGTGCGGTGCCCGGTATCGCCGGACTCGCGACGGTGGCGTCGACGCCCTATCCCGACCCTACCCAGTTCGACTCCAAGAGTCCCTATTTCGATCCCAAGTCGGCGCCGGATTCGCCACGTTGGCTGCTGGTCGACGTCAAACTGGATCGCAAGACACGCCTCATGCCGCTCACGGAAATGCGTCAGACGCCGGAATTGGACGGCATGTTGGTCCTCGCCCGCGGCAACCGTCTCTCGATCACCCCCGTGGCGCCCAAACACTGGAAGTTCATCACCCGGCATCTGCTTGAAGACTGAAAGTGTCGGGGGAACCAACCCGGTTGCGATAGCGTCTGTATCAGGTTGCCGACACCGGCATAGCCTGTGGCCATGACCGCATGACACGCCATCATGTGGCGAGCGTCATGCCGCGAAGGCCGCGCGAGCGACCGGTCAACCGTTCGCCACGCCCAGGCGAACTCTCACTCGAAAAAGGACAATACGATGCGCAAATCTCTCGCTGCCGCGCTGCTGATCGCCACCGCCGCCAATGTCGCCTACGCCCAGTCGGGTGAAGATGCCAACCGTCAGGTCTCGGGTGTACTGGGCCTTGAAGCGCACGCCACGAAGGAAGTCGAGCAGGACACCGTTCACATCACGATGTCCGCGCAGGAGCAAGGCGCCGACGCCGCGACCGTGTCGCGCAATCTCACGCAGAAGGCCAACAGCGCGATGTCCGTGGCCAAGGGCCAGAATGCCGTGCAGGTTCAGACCGGTAACGTCTCGCTCTACCCGACGACCAACCGCGACGGCAAGATCACCGCATGGCGAGGCCGCACCGAACTGCAAATGACTTCGAAGGATTTCGGTGCCGCATCGCGTCTCGCCAGCCAGATCTCGAACCAGATGCAGATGGACGGCGTGTCGTTCTCGCTCTCGCGTGAAGCGCAGGAGAAGACCCAGGCCGAGCTGACGAATCAGGCCATCCAGGCGTTCCGCGATCAGGCGCAGAACAACACGAAGGCCTTCGGCTACAGCAGCTACACGATCCGTCAGGTGCAGGTCGGTGCGAACGCGCCGATGATGCCGCGTCCGTACGCGATGAAGGCAATGGCCATGAGTGCGGGCGCCGACGCCGCGCCGCCGATGCAGCTCGAAGGCGGCAAAACGCAGGTGACCGTGACGGTCTCGGGTACGGTGCAGATGAAGTAAGCCGCGCGGGCCCGCACGTTGTTAGGTGAGTTATCATGCCGCCCCGTCGAGGGCGGCATTCTTTTACGTTCAATATTGGATGACCGACGCGCGATGCTGCATCGCGCTTACTTGAAGCGCTCACGCAGCAAGTTCTTTTGCACCTTGCCCATCGTATTGCGCGGCAATTCGGCGACGACGTGCACACGCTTGGGCACCTTGAAGTTGGCGATACGCTGCTTGAGCGTGTCGATGACCGTTCGTTCGTCGGGTGCCTTTGCACCGTCGCGCGGCACGATGACGGCCACCACCGCCTCACCGAAGTCCGGGTGCGGAACGCCAATCACCGCCGACTCGGCCACGCCGTCCATCTCGTCGATGAAGCCCTCGATTTCCTTCGGATAAACGTTGTAGCCGCCCGAGATGATGAGATCCTTCGAGCGACCGACGATGTGCACATAGCCCTGCTCATCGAACTTTCCAACGTCGCCCGTCTTGAAGAAGCCGTCGTCGGTGAACTCTTCTGCGGTCTTCTCCGGCATGCGCCAGTAGCCGGCAAACACGTTCGGCCCCTTGACCTGGATGTGACCGATCTCGCCCGACCCGCATGGCTGTGCGTCGTCGCCGACCACGCGTACCGTCACCCCCGGCAGCGGCACGCCAACCGTACCCGCGCGGCGCACGCTCGCCGCATCGCCGCGATACGGGTTCGAGATGAGCATGACCGTCTCGGACATGCCGTAACGCTCCAGAATCGTATGGCCGGTGCGCTCGCGGAAGGCGTCGAACGTCTCGCTCAACAGCGGTGCCGAGCCAGAAATGAACAGCCGCATGTTGCGACACGCCTCGCGATCGAGCCCCGCCTCCGCCAGCAACCGGACGTAATACGTCGGCACGCCCATGAACACCGTGGCACGCGAAAGTTGATGCAGCACTTCACGTGCATCGAACTTCGTCATCCAGATCATCTTGCTGCCGGAATACAGCGCCGCATGGCTCGCGACGAACAACCCGTGCACGTGGAAAATCGGCAGCGCGTGCAGCAGCACGTCGCCGCCCTCGCGCTCGCCCCATCCCCAGAACTCGTGCAACACGCGCGCGTTGCTCGCGAGGTTGCCGTGAGAGAGCATGGCCCCCTTGCTGCGGCCCGTCGTGCCCGACGTGTACAGAATGGCGGCGAGATCATCTGGCGCACGCGGCACCGTCTCGAAGGAGTCGTCGAACCACGCCGCGCGCTCCAGCAGCGAACCCGTACGATCGTCGCCGAGCGTATAGACGTGCTTCGCACCGTTAGTGAACGCAACCTTCGACACCCAGCCGAAATTTGCCGGACTGCACACCACGACATCCGGCGCGGCGTTCTCGACGAAGTAAGCGATCTCGCCCTCGCGATATGCCGTATTCAGCGGCAGATACACGAACCCCGCGCGCAAGGTGGCGAGGTAGAGCAGCAGCGCCTCCGGCGACTTTTCGACCTGCACGGCAATACGTGCGCCAGGTGTCAGGTCGAGACTCGCGAGCAGGTTCGCCATGCGAGCGCTCGCGCGCTCGACGTCGTCCCAACTGTAATAGAGCCCTTCGGGCGTCTCGATCGCGCACGCCGATTTATCGGCGGGAAAACGCTCGGCAAAAAGTCGGTAGAGATTGGTGTCTTGCGTCATAAACAGAACCGGATTTGAAACAGTGGATGCGTTGACTGGAAAAAAAGCAGCGACGACGTGGCGTCGCTCACCGCCCCAAAAAGTCAGGCGGGCGCTTCTCGAGGAATGCCGCCACCCCTTCGCGGTGATCGTGCGAATCCCAATACGAAAACGCATTTTGCCATTCGGCCTCGGACAACGGCGGCACGGTCGGTGCCAACCGGGCGATCAGCCATTTGTTCAGTTGGGCGGCCAACGGCGCGCCGGCGGCGAGACGCCGCGCGCACGCATAGCCCTCGTGTTCCACCGCGTCGTCGGCCACCACGCGCGTAAGCAGTCCTTTCTCGCGCGCCTCCGCCGCGCCAAAGACGCGCCCCTCCAGCAAGATTTCGAGCGTTGTCGCGCGGCCTGCCAGGGCGAGCACGCCGCGCAGTTCGCCGGGCGCCATTGGAAAGCCGAGCTTGTTGATCGGCACGCCGAAACGAGCGCCCTCCCCGGCAATGCGCAAGTCGCAATGCGCCGCGATCTCCAGGCCGCCGCCCACGCACACCCCCTCGATCAGCGCGACGCTCGGATGCCGGCAATGTGCCAAGGCGTCGAGCGTCGGCCCGATGACCTCGCCGTGATAGCGCCGCAGCGCGTCGTAGCTGCCGCGCTCGAGCGGAAACTCTTCGATATCGGCGCCGGCCGCGAAGTGACCTTTCGCCCCGCGAATAACGATGGCGCGCACGCGCGCGTCCTCGTCGAGCGCTTGCAGATGCGCGCGCAGGGCACGCCACATGGCGACCGAAATCGCATTGAGCTTGCCGGGATTCGACAGCGTCAGCGTGACCCATCCGTCGTCAAGCGAACGATCATCGCGCAGGACTTCACTCACGCGTTCCTCCATGCGGTTGATGGGCGTAGATACTGGTTTGCATACCAAAGCGTCGTCATGTTCAGAGCAGCCTCGCCACGGCGCGTCCAAGGGCGGGTTCGCCGTCGATGAGACGTTGAAGGTTGGCGTCGAGTTCGTCGGGCTCGTAAAGATAATTGACCATCATGCCGCACGACTGCTTCGCGCCCTTCTTCGAAAGATCGGCATGCCAGTTGATGCGCTCCACGCGCGCGCCGTTGCCCAGATGGAACCGCGCAACCGGATCACGCGGCTGTCCCCGCACGGTTTCGCGCGCCAGATAGTACGCGGCCAGCGCTTCGCCAAGACTGCGCTGCGATGCTTGCGCGCCCTTGCGCTCGGCAGAGGCCTGCAACCACGCCACCATCTGCGCGCCGGAGACATCGGGCGCCGGCGCCCCCTCCTGCCCCAGCAGTTTCGCGCGCTTTGGGCCAAGCACTTGCACAAGCGCCAGGGTCGACAGCGACTTGAGCCAGTCGTTGAACCCCGGAATCGGCGAGAGCGTCGCGAAATTGCGCAGCTTCGGAAAATCGACTTGCAGTTCGTCGATCACGCGCTTGAGCAGGAAGTTGCCGAAGCTCACCCCGCGCAGGCCGGGCTGCGTGTTCGAGATCGAATAGAAGATCGCCCAGCGCACGCGACGCAGATCCTCGAGCGGCGCCTTCTCGTCGAGCAGCGAATGTACGTCGGCGGCCATCTCGGGCACAAACGCCACTTCAACGAAGATCAGCGGCTCGCGCGGCATGCGCGGATGAAAGAACGCATAGCAACGGCGATCAGAATCGAGCCGGTTGCGCAGATCCGCCCACGACGAAATCTCATGCACCGCTTCGTAGCGCATGAGCTTTTCGAGCAGCGACGCCGGCGAATCCCACGTGATCGGATGCAATTCCAGCAGTCCGACGTCGAACCATGTCGAAAAGAGACTGCCGAGATCCTCTTCGAGCGCCGCGAGTCCGGGCAACACCGCGCGGTGTTCCAGCATGTCGGCGCGCCAGCGCACGAGGAACGGCAGGCCATCGGGCAGCGCATTGAAGCGCTTGAGAAAGCGCACACGCGCACTGCCGAGCGCACCGGCCAACCCGCTGGCCGCGCGTCTGGCACTGGCACCGTCGCCGTCCCTGCCGACCTCGGCCCCCGGGGAGCCGTCGCTCGCACAAGCGTCGGCGACGACCGCGAGCAGCGCCAGTTGCGTGTCGGGCGACGCCGCTGTGTAGCGCGTCATGAAATCGCGCGCGGCGTCGTTGGCGGCGGAGTCCGTCAGCCGCGCCGCCAGGCACAGCGTCAACTGCCGCCGCAGCGCGCTCTGCGCACGCGGCGACAGCGTTGCCGGCGTGACCTTGGCGCTCCCTTTACCGTCCTTGCCGTCTTTCGGCCCGCCGCCGTGCCCCCCCGATTTACCGCCGCCGCGGCCGAACCACTGTCCCAGGCGCGCCCCGAGCGACGGCTTGGGCGACGGTACCGGCGCGCTCACGTCAGACACGGTCTCGGGCGTGCCCCGCCCCGGTTGGGAAGGCGACGACGCGGATGGCGAGGACGAGGCCATCGCGGTAGACGACGCGGCCATCGTTGAGTCCATCTCCGACGGACTCAACGAGACGGGAACGGACATGGCTGACATGATTGGCTCATCCTTCATGGCTTCCTGACATTGCGCCCGGGTAGGCAAGCACACCGGCTATACCGCGATGACGCACCCTCCAGCGAATATTGCCGCATTTCGTGAAAGCGCTCTCATCCCATCAGTCGATCCGGCAACCACAGCGACAAGCCGGGCAACGCACAAATGAGGACCACGGCCAGCACCATCAACACCACAAACGGCATCACGCCCCACACGATGTCGCGCAACGCAATGTCGGGCGCCGTATTCTTGATGACGAAGATGTTGAGTCCTACGGGCGGATGAATCAACCCCAATTCCATGACGATCGTCATCACCACGCCGAACCACACCAGGTCGAAGCCGGCGGCCCGCAGCGGCGGCAGAATGATCGGCGCGGTCATCAGGATGATGCTTACCGGCGGCAGGAAGAAGCCGAGCACGACCACCATCAGCAGAATGGCCGTGAGCAGCACCCAGCGCGACAAATGCAGCCCCACGATCCATTGCGCCGCCGACTGGCTGATGTGCAGATAGCTCATTACGTACGAATAAAGCAGCGACATGCCGATGATGAACATGAGCATGGTCGACTCGCGCAACGTGCCGGTCAGAATCGGCGCAAGCTGACGCGGGTTCCACATCCGATAAATCACGGCGATGAGCCCGATCGCGAGCAGGCCGCCGAGGCCAGCCGTCTCCGACGGCGTGGCATAGCCGCCGTAGAGCGCCGCCATCACGCCGATGAGCAGCGTCACGAACGGCAGCACGCGCGGCAACAGCGCCAGCTTCTCGCGCATCGTGGCCGGCGGCTCGCTCGGGAACGGCGACGGCGTGCCGTCGCGGGCGAGGGCCACTTGCGCGCGCGCATACTCGTGTCGGTAGCGCCACGCCGCGTAGCAAGAGAAAAGCCCCACCAGCAGCAGCGCGGGCACGATTCCGGCGAGGAACAGCCGCCCGAGCGACTGCTCTGCGGCCACCGCGTAGAGAATCATCGTGATCGACGGCGGAAGCAGAATGCCCAGCGTTCCGCCCGCCGCGATGATCCCCGCGGCGAATCCCGGCGAATAGCCGCGCTGGCGCATCTCCGGAATCCCTGCACTGCCGATCGCGGAGCACGTCGCCGGGCTCGATCCGGCCATCGCGGCGAACAGCCCGCAGGCGAACACATTGGCGATGCCCAGACCGCCCGGAATCCGGCGCATCCACGCGTGCAATGCCAGATAGAGGTCCTGGCCCGCGCGTGACTTGCCGATGGCGGCCCCCTTCAGAATGAACAGCGGAATCGAAAGCAGCGTAATGCTCGCCATCTCCTCATAGACGTTCTGCGTGATCGTATCGAGCGACGAGACCGGCATGAAGCCGAGCATGAACGCCACCGCCACGGCCCCCAGGGCAAATGCGATGGGCATGCCCGAGAACATGGCGACGAGCGTCGCGCCACCATAGAGCAATCCGATACCGAGTTCGCTCATGCATGCCCTCCCGTACGATCCGATCCGAGCGGTGCGTCATGGCCCGCAGGTTTTCCCATTTCGCCGGCGCCAATCGCCACTTGCAACAGCAATTGCACCGTGAGCAACGTCATGCCGAAGGCCATCAGGCCATACGGAATCGACAGGGGCGGCCCCCACGTCGAACTGCTCGTCTGGCCATCGACATAGGCTTCCCAGAACAGCGTCCACGACTTCCATGCGAAAAAGCCGCAGAAAGCGAACGAGACCATGTCCACGCACCAGCGCCGCACCCGGTTCACGCGCGGCGAGAGCAAGGTCGTGATCGCTTCGATGCCGATGTGCCCACGCAAATGCTGCACATGCGCGGCTGAGACGAAGGTCGCGCCGACCAGCAGGAACACAGCGGCTTCGTCCTGCCAGTCGGTGGCGAGCTTGAGCACGTGCCGCGCGAACACGCTGTAACTGAGCACGAGCGCGGCCCCGACCAGCGCCAACATGCACACGACCATGAGCAGACGACTCACGCCCTGTAACAGGGCGTCGAGCCGCCGCAGCAGGCGAGTGCGTGCCGCCGCCGGTTCCGCGCTCACGGCGGCCCCACTCATGCAGGCACCTGCTGGGCGAGCGCGAGCAGTTTCGCGCAGGTGTCGGATCGGCCCGCGTAGTCCTTCCACGCGGTGCGTCGTGCGATGTCGCGCCACTTCATCACCGTTGCCTCGTCGAGGTCGTAGACCTTCGCGCCGGCCTTGGTATAGACGCTGGCGATCTGCGCATCGTCGGCCTTGGCGGCTTCGGTGCCGAACGACTCAAGTTCCGCCCCCACTTGCAGGATCGCCTGCTGTTGGTCCTTGGGCAGCTTGTCGAAGACCTGCTTCGACATCAACAGCGGTTCGAGCATGAACCAATACGACTTGTTGCGCCCGGTGGTCAGATGCTTCGATACCTCTTCGAGACGGAACGACATCAGGCTCGTCGACGAAGTCATCGCCGCGTCCATCGCGCCCGTCTGCATGGCGGCGTAGAGTTCGTTCGACGGCAGCGAAATGACGGCCGCGCCGGCCTCTTTGAGCATCATGTCCATCTCGCGGCTGCCGCCGCGCACCTTGAGCCCCTTGGCGTCGTCAGGCGAAACGAGCGGCTTGGCGCGGCTCGCAACGCCGCCTGCCTGCCAGACCCAGCTCACGATCACGACGTTCTTCTCCGCCAGCACATCGGTGAGCACCTTGCCGATCTCGCCGTGGCGCCACGCAGCGCCCTGCGCATAGGACGTCACCAGCCCCGGCATCAGCCCGATGTTGAGTTCGCGGACTTCGCCCCCGGCATAGGGCAGCGGATAGAGCGAAAGATCAAGGGCTCCGCGACGCAGCGCCGAGAACTGCGCATTAGTCTTCATGAGCGAACTGCCCGGATAGACCTGAAACTTCAGCGCGCCGTGGGTGCGCTTCTCGACTTCCTGCGCGAACTTGCGGCAGAGCCGATCGCGGAAGTCGCCTTCGGTGAGCGTGCCGCCGGGGAATTGATGGGAAATCTTGAGCGGGCCGGACTGCGCGAATGCGTTGCCCCATGGGCTGGCCAAGCCGCCGGTGGCGAGTGCCGATGCGGCACCGAGCATGAGTTGCCGCCGCAGCGGGGAATGATTTGTCTCCATGGCGTCTCCTGTCACTTCTGTCAGTGGTGAACCAGCGAAGCCCGGTGCCTGACATCGCCCGCTGCGGGTTTTGCTTCCCGCCGCGGGTGCACCACCGGTTCGCCGGCACTGCATGTACGGATGACTGCTTTGATTTTTGGTATTTCGAGTGCGCGAGTTGCCGCTCTCGGGATGAAATCGTATAGTCAATCCAGCATGGTGTATACAAATTGACGATCAAAATAATACATTTTCGGCGTATACCCCGATCTTCAAGGCGGGCTTCAAGCGTTACTTTGACAACCATGAATCCGATTGAGCCCCGTGCGACGGGACCGAAACACAACCCAGCGAGAGCGTCATGACCGTAAAACCGAAGCGATCGGAAGCGCTACGCCAGGCGATCGAGGAGAAGATTGCCGTGGGCGAGTACCCGCCCGGCATGCGTCTCGACGAAGTTGAACTGGCGAGCGCGTTCGGCGTGTCGCGCACGCCCCTGCGCGAGGCATTGATTCAATTGGCGTCGTCGGGGGTCATCGAGATTCGTCCTCGCCGGGGCGCCGTGGTCGCGCAGATCGACCCGCAGCGCTTATGCGAGATGTTCGAAGTGATGGCGGAACTCGAATCGATGTGCGGGCGCCTCGCCGCGCGCCGCATCACCGAAGAGGAACTGGCCGAATTGCGCGAGACGCACGAGGCCAGCCGGGCGGCGGCCGAGGCGCGGGACATCGACACTTATTACGAAGTCAACGCGCATTTCCACGCGTTGATTTATCAGGCCAGTCACAACACCTATCTTCAGGAAACGGCGTTGCAGCTGCACCGACGACTGCGCGTGTACCGCCGCTTGCAACTGCGCGTACGCGACCGGCCGAACCAATCGTTCTCCGAACATGACGCCGTGTTCCGCGCCATTGAAGCGGGCGATGCTGACGCGGCATCGGAACGGCTTCGCGGCCACGTCACCGTGCAGGGCGAGCGCTTCGCTGATCTGATGGCCTCATTGCGCGCGCTCGAGCGCAAGGCGAGCTGAAGCTTGCCCCAAAAGCCAACGGGCCGCCGGAGGAAACGTCTCCGGCGGCCCGTTGGCTGATTCTCTATGGCGCAGCGCCTGCCGACGCCTTAGGCGCGAGACCGCGCTGGCCGGCGGCGATACGCCCATACGAGCATGATGACGCCCGCGACGATCATCGGCATCGACAGCCATTGGCCCATCGACAGCCCGAACGAGAGCAAGCCGAGGAACGCATCGGGCTCACGCGTGAATTCCGCGAGGAAGCGGAAGACGCCGTAGCCCACCAGGAACATGGCGGACACCGCGCCCACTGGCCGCGCGCGTCGCGCGAAGAACCACAACAGCAGGAACAGCGCCACGCCTTCGAGCGCGAATTCGAACAACTGCGACGGATAGCGGGGCAGCCCGTGGAATTGCGCGAACACCGCCGCCATCGCCTGATCGGCCATCGCCTGCGGATGCGCCATCGCCCACTGAACGTCTTCGCCCGCCGATTGCGGGAACAACATTGCGAAGCGCGAATCGGGTGACGTCACGCGTCCCCACAATTCCCCGTTGATGAAGTTGCCCAGACGACCGGCAGCGAGCCCCAGCGGGATCATCGGTGCGATGAGATCGGTGCCTTCAAGCAGCGAATGGCCACGACGGCGAGTGAACAGCCACATCGCGACGAGCACGCCAAGGAACCCGCCGTGGAACGACATGCCGCCTTCCCACACCTTGAAGATGTCGATCGGATTCGCCAGATAAAACGCCGGCTTATAGAAGAGCACGTAGCCGAGACGTCCGCCAAGAATCACCCCGAGCACGCCATAGAACAGCATGTCGTCGAGATCCTGCACCTTCCAGCCTTGCGCGGCGATGGACGGCTGGCGCACGCGCACGCGCCCCACGACCAGGAACAGAATGAAGCCGACCAGGTACATCAGGCCGTACCAGCGGATGGCGAGCGGGCCGAGATGAATCGCGACCGGGTCGAATTGAGGATGAATCAGCATGGATCAGAAGAATCGATTCGTGAACAAAAGTTCCGTCGGAGGGCGGATGCGCTGTCAAGGCAACCCATTGCTGCCGTCGAGTGGCACGCCAGCGACAGCTCGCCTGGGCAACTGAACCGGCAGGCGTTGGGATGGGCAGCACAATACCACGAGCGCCCCCTATCGCGGCGGCCTGGCGGGCACCGCCAATCACAGCGACCTTCAGTTCGTCAGCGTTGCCCCCGGTGGGGTATGGGCCACCGCGCGCGCCGTTTCGAGAAATCCTTCGAGGACAGGGGTGACTTCGGCCGTGCGCCAGAGCAGGCCCGTCTCGATGAGGGTGCTCGTCTCGCGCAGCGCGCGATAGTTCACGCCGGTGCGGCGCAGATGGCACAGCGATTGCGGCACCAGGGCCACGCCCATGCCCGCCGACACCAGGCTCACGATGGTCTGCATTTGAATGGCCTCCTGCCCCACGCGCGGCGTGAGGCCAAGTGCGGCGTAGCAGCCCATGATGATGTCGTAGAACGCCGGCGCCACGCGCCGTGGGAAGATGACGAGCGGCTCGTCGGCAAAGTCGGCAAGACTGACCGGGGCGCCCGGCTGGGCGTCGGCAGCGGTGTCGTCGCCGGCAGCCATGCCCCGCCCGGCCGGCAACGCCAGCATCAGCGGTTCGCGCACGATCGGCAGATAGGACAGTTCGTTGGCGTAACGGGCAGGCACCGGCGGGATGAAGAGGCCGGCGTCGATGCGTCCATCCATGAGCGCCTCGACTTGCACGTCGCTCGTCGCTTCGAGCAATTGCAGACGCACGCGCGGATAGCGCTCGCCGAACTCGCGCAGCAGCGGCGGCAGAATGCCATAGTCCGCCGTGGAGACGAAGCCTAGCGAGAGCGTGCCGACCTCCCCATGCGCCAGCCCCTGTGCGAACGCGGGCAGCGCGTCGGCGTCCGCCAGAATGCGCCGTACCTCGGGCAGTAGTTGCCGGCCCACGGCCGTCAGCTCCACCGACCGGTTGGTCCGCACGAAAAGCGGGGCCCCCAACGACGCCTCCAGCGCCCGGATCTGCTGCGAGAGCGGGGGCTGGGTCATCGACAGACGCTGGGCCGCACGGCCGAAATGCCGCTCTTCGGCCACCGCGACGAAGTACCTGAGTTGACGTAGATCCATGATATGTTTTTCGACTCAATCCGAGTCAAATAATATATTTGACAAGCATTCAAGGAAAGACGAATCTTGATGCCCGGCCGACGCTGACGTGCCGCGCGGCCATGGCAGCTTCGCCCAGCCACGCGCAAGTCCAGACCGAATCCAGAGCGAATTCAGACCGAATGTCGCCTGGCGGCCCCGTATTCGTTCATCCCACAAGCACAGCGTTCCAGAGACGACCATGCCTCAATACCGTTCCCGCACCTCGACCCACGGCCGCAACATGGCCGGCGCCCGCGCCCTGTGGCGCGCCACAGGCATGAAAGACGACGACTTCGGCAAGCCGATCATCGCCGTGGTCAACTCCTTCACGCAATTCGTGCCGGGTCACGTGCACCTGCGCGATCTGGGCGCTGTGGTCGCCAAGGAGATCGAAGCGGCCGGCGGTGTAGCCAAGGAATTCAATACCATCGCCGTGGACGACGGCATCGCCATGGGTCACGGCGGCATGCTGTACTCGCTGCCGTCGCGCGAGCTGATCGCCGACTCGGTGGAATACATGGTCAACGCGCACTGCGCCGATGCCATGGTCTGCATCTCGAACTGCGACAAGATCACCCCGGGCATGCTCATGGCCGCCATGCGCCTGAACATTCCGGTCGTGTTCGTCTCGGGCGGCCCGATGGAAGCGGGCAAGGTCAAGAATGGCGACGGCCAGGTCATCGCCAAGATCGACCTGATCGACGCCATGATCAAGGCAGCCGACCCGAAAGTGAGCGACGCCGAAGTCGCGGAAATCGAGCGCAGCGCCTGCCCGACGTGCGGTTCGTGCTCGGGCATGTTCACCGCCAACTCGATGAACTGCCTGACCGAAGCCATTGGTCTCGCGTTGCCGGGCAACGGCACCATCGTCGCCACGCACGCCTGGCGCCGCGGGCTGTTCGAACAGGCCGGCCGTCTCGTGGTCGATCTGTGCCGTCGCTATTACCAGGAAGACGACGCCTCGGTGCTGCCGCGCAACATCGCGACCAAGGCAGCGTTCGAAAACGCCATGGCGCTCGACGTGGCGATGGGCGGTTCGACCAACACGGTGCTGCACCTGCTCGCCGCCGCGCAGGAAGCCGGCGTCGACTTCAAGATGGCCGACATCGACCGCATCTCGCGCAAGGTTCCCTGCCTGTGCAAGGCGGCCCCGGCGACCGACAAATACCACATTGAAGACGTGCACCGTGCGGGCGGCATCATCGGCATTCTGGGTGAACTCGCGCGCGGCGGGCTGCTCGATACGTCTTGCGGCAACGTGCACAGCGGCACGCTCGGCAACGCCATCGCGCAGTGGGATGTGGCCGCCGACGCGGGCGACAAGGCGCACACGTTCTACAGCGCCGCCCCCGGCGGTGTGCCCACGACCATCGCCTTCAGCCAGTCGTCGGTCTATCCGTCGCTCGATCTGAACCGGGAAACCGGATGTATCCGCGACAAGGAACACGCCTATACGAAGGACGGCGGCCTGGCCGTGCTGTACGGCAACCTCGCCGAGAAGGGCTGTATCGTGAAGACGGCCGGCGTCGACGAATCGCAGTGGGTGTTCACGGGCCGTGCGCGCGTGTACGAAAGCCAGGACGATGCCGTCGACGGCATCCTGGGCGATCAGGTCCAGCCGGGTGACGTGGTCGTGATCCGCTACGAAGGCCCGAAAGGCGGCCCGGGCATGCAGGAAATGCTGTACCCGACCTCGTACCTGAAATCGAAGGGGCTGGGCAAGACGTGCGCGCTGTTCACGGACGGCCGGTTCTCGGGCGGTTCGTCGGGTCTGGTGATCGGCCACGCCTCGCCGGAAGCGGCCGAAGGCGGCATCATCGGTCTGGTGGAAGATGGCGACGTGATCGAAATCGACATCACCCAGCGCAAGATGCATCTGGCCGTGTCCGACGACGAACTGGCGCGCCGCCGCGCCGCCATGCAAGCCCGTGGCGACCAGGCATGGCAGCCGGCGAATCGCGAGCGTGTGGTGTCGCAAGCACTGCAAGCGTACGCCGCGCTGGCCACCTCAGCCGACCGCGGCGCGGTGCGCGACCTGTCGCAACTGAAGCTGGGCAAGCGCGGATAACGCAAAGAATGCGCAACGAAAGCGCCGATTGAAGTGGTCGGTGCGATCGATGCGATCGGCGTGAATCACGGGAGCCGTCGCGTGCGGCGGCTCCCGCGCAGGACTTGACGTAAAGTGACGCAGTAATGAAGCAGCAATGCCCTTGAGCGGCACACCCGGACGACGGGCGTACCGCCAGCATGACAGCGTGATACAACAACGCTTGTGCGCGACGCTGCGGTAGCGTGTGGCGTGGTGCATCCCCACAGGAGACCGTCATGACATTCAACCGTCGTTCGCGAAACGTCACGCAAGGCGTGGCCCGTTCGCCCAACCGCTCGATGTACTATGCGCTGGGCTACAAGGAAGAAGACTTCGACAATCCGATGATCGGCGTGGCCAACGGCCATTCGACGATCACCCCTTGCAACGCAGGGCTGCAGCGGCTGGCAGACGCCGCCGTCGACGCCATCAAGACCCATCAGGCCAATCCGCAGACGTTCGGCACTCCCACCATTTCCGACGGCATGTCGATGGGCACGGAGGGCATGAAGTACTCGCTCGTCTCGCGCGAAGTCATTGCCGACTGCATCGAGACCGCCGTGCAGGGGCAGTGGATGGACGGCGTGGTCGTGATCGGCGGCTGCGACAAGAACATGCCGGGCGGCATGATCGCGCTGGCGCGCATCAACGTGCCGGGCATCTATGTCTACGGCGGCACCATCAAGCCGGGCAACTGGAAGGGCAAGGATCTCACCATCGTCTCG
The DNA here is from genome assembly GCF_026802345.1 of Pandoraea sp. XJJ-1. Lineage (NCBI taxonomy): Bacteria > Pseudomonadati > Pseudomonadota > Betaproteobacteria > Burkholderiales > Burkholderiaceae > Pandoraea > Pandoraea sp. XJJ-1. The sequence continues at coordinate 1,186,808 of NZ_CP113827.1, read as the reverse complement.
TCGTTCGAGGCCGTGGGCGAATTCACCGCCGGGCGCATGACCGAGGCCGATTTCAAGGGCATCGAGAAGAATGCGTGTCCGTCGACCGGGTCGTGCGGGGGCATGTACACGGCCAACACGATGAGTTCGTCGTTTGAGGCGCTGGGCATGTCGTTGCTGTATTCGTCGACGATGGCCAACCCCGATCAGGAAAAGGTCGACTCGGCGGCCGAATCGGCGCGCGTGCTGATCGAAGCGGTCAAGAAAGATCTCAAGCCACGCGACATCATCACGCGCAAGTCCATCGAAAATGCAGTGGCGCTCATCATGGCCACGGGCGGTTCCACCAACGCAGTGCTGCACTATCTCGCTATCGCGCACGCTGCCGACATCAACTGGAGCATCGACGACTTCGAGCGCATTCGCGAGCGCGTGCCGGTCCTGTGCGACCTGAAGCCGTCGGGCAAGTACGTGGCGACCGACTTGCACAAGGCCGGTGGCATTCCGCAAGTGCTCAAGATCCTGCTCGACGCCGGCCTGCTGCACGGCGATTGCATGACGATCACCGGCCGGACCCTCGCGGAAGAACTCAAGGACGTGCCGTCGGTGCCGCGTGCCGACCAGCATGTGATCTTCCCCATCGACAAGGCACTCTACAAGGAAGGGCATCTCGCGATCCTCAAGGGCAATCTGACGGAAGATGGCGCCGTCGCGAAGATCACGGGCCTGAAGAATCCGGTCATCACCGGCCCGGCGCGCGTGTTCGACGACGAGCAAAGTGCGATGGACGCGATCCTCGCCGACAAGATCCAGGCGGGCGACGTGCTCGTGCTTCGCTACCTCGGTCCGAAGGGTGGGCCGGGTATGCCGGAAATGCTGGCCCCCACGTCGGCAATCATCGGCAAGGGACTCGGCGAGACGGTCGGCTTCATTACCGATGGCCGATTCTCGGGCGGTACGTGGGGCATGGTCGTCGGGCACGTGGCGCCCGAAGCGTTCGTGGGCGGCACGATTGCCCTCGTGCACGAAGGCGACTCGATCACCATCGACGCGCACAAGCTGCTGCTGCAACTGAATGTGCCGGACGATGAACTGGCAAGGCGTCGCGCCGCGTGGAAGGCGCCCGCGCCTCGTTATACCCGGGGCGTCATGGCAAAGTATGCCGCACTGGCACAACCGGCCAACAAGGGCGGCACGACGGGCTGATTCCGGTCGCGCCGCGCATGACGGCACGTCTGGCCTGCACAGCAGACGTGCCGTTTTCTTCACGCATGGCCCACGGACGAGGAACGCGCTACAATCCGCGCATCCAGGCGCGTGGTCAGCCGGGTGCCGGTCGCGTCTGTGACGTGGCTTTTGCGCCTGCGTGCCTTAGTGTCGTTTCGCCGCTTGACGCATTTTCACTGACGTGAAGTGTTCCTATGCCGCATAAGCCGACCACACCGCCCCGCCCGAGGCCGAGCAAAATCCGCGCGACATACGCCGTGGCGCTGGTCCTAGGCATGCCATTACAGGGATGCACACTGCATGGCGCGCCCTCCCACGAGATCTTGGGCGCGTACTTTCCCCTCTGGCTTCTGGCCGGCATCATCGGCCTGGTCGCCGCATTGCTGGCCCACCGCGTCAGCGTCGCCATGCGATGGTCGCAAATCCTGCCGCTCCAGCTCTCGGTCTTTCTGTCGATCGGTGTCACCGTGGCCGTACTCGTCTGGCTCCTGGGAGCGGGACAGTGGCTATGAAAATGGCCGGTAAAAGCAACGCTCCACTCCAAGGGCGCCTGATCGCGATGGCGATCATCCTGATCGGCGTCAGCGTCGCTTGCTACGCCATCTACCGCTCATCGCAATTCCCCTCGACCGACGACGCGACCATCGATGCCGACGTCGTCCACGTCGCGACACCCGTTGGCGGACGCATCGTCAAGCTTGCCGTACAGGAGAACCAACGCGTCGCCAAGGGCGACGTGCTCTACGAAATCGACCCCGTTCCCTATCGACTTGTGCTCGCCCAGGCCCGAGCCGATCTCGACCTGGCGCGAGCCTCGCTCGACACACGGCAGAAGACCCTCTACAACGAACGGGCCAACGCCTCGATTGCGGACGACCAGACCAGCAAGTCGATGCATAACTACGCGCTCACGACCCGCAACGTCGAGCGCCTTGCACCACTCGCGGCCAAGGGCTACGTATCGCAGCAACAGCTCGATCAGGCGCAAGTCGCCCAACGCGACGCCGAACTGTCAGTGAGGCAGGCAAAGGTGCAGAAGGCGGCCAGCGCACAGAGTGTCGGCGACGAGGCAGGCGCGCTGGCGACGGTTCGTGCACGCGAAGCCGCCACCGCTCTCGCGCAACACAACCTCGACGACACCGTCGTGCGTGCACCGCACAATGGCTACGTGACGGGACTTGCCGTACTCTCGGGAGAAACCGTCGCACCCGGCCAGTCGCTTTTCACGTTGGTGCACGCCGACGAGTGGTTTGCCGTCGCCAACTTCCGTGAAGGGGCCCTCTCGCATATTCAGGTTGGCGATTGCGCAACGGTCTACTCGATGATCGATCGAAGTCAGGCCATTTCCGGCAAGGTCGTTGGGATCGGCGCCGGCATCTCCGATGCCGGACGCATCAACCTGCCGCGCGCACTACCGATTGTGCAATCGTCGGTGAATTGGGTACGCGTGGCGCAGCGATTCCCGGTGCGCGTTGAACTGCATGAGCCAGCCGAACGGCTGGTCCGAATCGGTGCCAGCGCAGTCGTGGAGATCAGCCATGGCGCTGCCTGCCGGTGATCTGCGGCGTCCGGGGTTCGACGATCTGTTGAATTGGCTTGCCCCATTTCCGGGGCGCGCCGCAACGGCCACACGGGTCGCCATCATCTGCGTGCTGACGACACTCGTTGCGACGGCCTATGGCACGCCCGAAGCGGCGCTCTCGGCCTATGTGGTCTTTTTCCTGATACGGCCCGACCGTGTCACGAGCATTGTCACGAGCGTGGCGATGCTCGTGCTGGTGAGCATTGTCATTGGATTCGTGCTGCTCGTCGCCACGCTCGTGCTCGACAACCCGATGGCGCGGGTCGCATCCATCGCCGGGCTCTCGGCAGTCCTGCTTTTCATCACATCCGCCAGCAAGCTCCGCCCTGTCGGCGCGATTATCGCGATGATCGTCGGCTTCGCGCTCGACAAACTGGGGAGTGTGCCGCTTGGCGAAGTCGCCACGCGCGCGTTGCTGTATGCCTGGCTGATGGTTGCGATTCCGATGGGTGCCACGGTCTGCGTGCAACTTGCCATCGGTCCCTCGCCGCGCAAGCTCGCCGGCAATGAACTCGCGAGGCGACTGCGAATTGCCGCCCGCATGCTACGCGATCCCGATGCACCACGCGACGCGCTCGACGACTGTCTGAGCGCCGGCGACGAGCAGATCGGCAAGTGGCTTAAACTCTCGGTGCTCGAAGGCTCATCGGCACGCGCCGACGCCGCTGCGTTGCGACAGGCGACATCGGCCACGTTTGCCATTCTCGTCGCTGCCGATCTGGTCGGCCGTGAACCGGCGGCGCGACTGTCCGCAACGTTTACCGAGCCATTGGCGAGCTCACTCGAACGCATGGCGCGGATGCTCGAGGCAGGCGGCTATCCGGTCGACATTGCCCCCGCCGACCTGGCGCTGCCGCCATCCGATGTGCTCGCCCCGCTCGCACGCGTGGCCGTCGGCCATCTGAGCGACGCCATCAAGGACTTCACGACCGTGGTCGCGCCAGCGGCGACGCCCGAAGCCATGCCATCGACGCGCAGCCAATTCTTCCTGCCCGACGCGTTCTCCAATCCAGACCACATTCGATATGCGCTCAAAACCACGGTCGCCGCCATGTTCTGCTATTTGCTTTACTCGCTGCTGGACTGGCCCGGCATTCATACCTGCTTCATCACCGTCTATATTGTGTCACTCGGCACCACCGCCGAGACCGTCGAAAAACTGACACTGCGCATCGCCGGGTGTATCGTCGGCGCGCTGGCAGGTACCGCGATGATCGTATTCGTGATGCCTGGGCTCAGCACGATTGCGGGCCTGCTGAGCGTGGTTGCCATCGGTGCGTGGTTATCGGCGTGGATCGCGTTTGGCTCGCCGCGGATTGGGTATGCGGGCTTTCAGGTGGCGTTCGCCTTCTTCCTTTGCGTGGTACAGGGCCCGGCACCTGCGTTCGATCTGACGATCGCGCGGGATCGCACCATCGGCATCCTGCTTGGTAATGTCGTGGTCTGCCTGATCTTCACCCGCGTGTGGCCTGTGAGCGTCGCCGGGCGAGTCGATGCCGCCCTTGTCGAGTTGCGGCAACGTTGGCAAGCCTTGACGGCGATGTCATCCCCCCGCCTCCGGCGTGCGCAGGCCGCAAGCGCGATAGCCCGTCGAGGGGCGTTACAGAACGACGTTGCGTGGACGCACTACGAACCGTCGTGGGTAAGCCCTTCGCAAGATTGGACGATGGCACATCGACGCATGTTGGCCGAACTCGAGGTGCTCGAAGGTCCGATGACGCTGCTGAGTGAGCGGCATACCGCTGACACGGGCATCGGCGACTGGTTGAAACGGCTCGACCTCAACGTTGACCGGCCCGCCAGCATCGCGACACGCCATACGACTGCTGCGGCACCCAAGTCGCCGGCTTCATCGCCCGCCGATCAGGAGCGTCTATCGTTGCTGATGCTTGGCGACGCGCGCCTCATCCAACTCGACCCCACCGCGCACGAGGATGATGCGGCGAAGGAGCATGTTCCCCATGCGTCGGCTTGATCCGCCCACCTTGAACCCGATGCGGGCAGTCACCGCCGTGCTGGCGATGACTGTGCTTGCGGGATGCGCAACGTCGTCGCTCGACATGGCGCCTCAGCGTCCGGATCGTCCGTGGCAACCGAGCACCGACGCATCGGGCGCGATCCGGCCCGGCGCACCGGTACTGGCGAGCCATTATCCTGGCACTTACCGGCTGCCCGCCAACCCCGAACTGGCCACCGTCTCGCCACCGCCGCCACTTGAGCCGGACCACGCCTACACGCTGCCCGAACTCATCGATCTGGCGCAGACGTCGAACCCTGCGACACGCATCGCCTGGAACGACGCGCGCAACGCCGCGCTGGTGGCTGGCGTCGCGAAAAGCGCCTATCTGCCGCAATTGTCGCTGGCCGCGATGGGGCAATACGCCGCCGCCCACAATTCGACATCCAGCGTGCTGGGTGATTCGTCGGCCAGCGTGTCTACGCATGGATCGACGTCGGTGTTGGCGCTGCAATGGCTGCTGTTCGACTTCGGTGGACGGGCAGCTCGCGTTGAGGCCGCGTCGCAGGCAAGCGCGATGGCCAATATTGGGTTCACGGCGGCCCATCAGCAAGTGGTGTACGACGTCAGCGTCGCCTTTTACACCTATCAGGCGGTGCGAGCGCGAGTCGCGACGGCAAAGCAAGGGCTTCAAAATGCAGGCGCTGTGGTGGATGCCGCCAAGTCGCGATACCGGCGTGGCATCGGCACAGTGATCGAAGTGGCGCAAGCGAACCAGAACTATGCGCAGGCCAAGCTGGCCCTGGTGCAAGCGCAAGGCGCGCAGAGCAACACCTACCTGACACTGATCTCTGCGATGGGCATCTCGCCACTGTCGAAGCCGAAGATTGCCGACATGCCGGTGCACGCGCTCGCGCCCACGTTGCGTCAGCCGGTTGAACAGATCGTTGCGAGCGCGATTGCGCGTCGGCCGGACGTACTGAGCGCCTACGCCGCCGAGCGCGCGAACCTCGCGAAGATTCAGGCCGCGGAGTCGGAATTCAAGCCCAAGGTCTTTCTGTCAGCGTCCGGCGTCTACAACACCGGCAGTTCCTCCCTGTCGGCCGTGCCCGCCATCGGGCAGCAGTTGCCCACCGTCAACCTGAGCGGCGGCCGATACGGCGGCAGCGTGATCATCGGCGTCTCGATCCCCATCTACGACGGCGGCCTGCGCTCGGCAGCCCTCGCCCAGGCGAGAAACGACGCGGACAGCGCGAGCGCCCGCCTCGAGCGCAGTCGTGAGGAGGCGGTGCGACAGATCGTCGGCGCGCAGAATACGCTTCAGAACAGTCTGACGGCAAACGAGGCGGCGAAGGCGTTGCTGACGGCGGCGCAAACGACCTACGACGCCGCATTCGACGCCTATGAACACGGTGTGGGCTCGGTCACCGATGCGCTGCTCGCCCAGAATCAACTCTTGTTCGCCAGGAACGCGTACGCGGACAGTTACAGCAACGCACTGTCCGCTGCCGCGGCGCTCGCGCTTGCAACGGGGACTATCGACTAGTCCGTTGGCTTCGTCGCGTCGCGGCGGGTGGCGGCGGGTGGCGATGTCCGAGCGACGGGTAGACAAGTGCTATATTGCGACCAGACCTCCTAACCACTCTGCGAAAGCAAACGTCGAATGAAGGGATTTTCAGGCAAGTCCGCCAGGGTGACGATCGGTGCGTGGCTAATGGTTGCGGCAGGTGCCGCGCTCTCGCAGACGAGCGCATCGCCCGCCGACGCCTCGGACGCGCGCGCGCTTGAGAAGCTCGCGCGCGAGCGCAATTGCATGACCTGCCATGCCGTCGACCGGACGTTGCTCGCGCCGTCCTACCGGGACATTGCCAAACGTTACGAAGGTCAGCCTGGCGCCGCCGCCGATCTTGCACGAACCATTGCGGACGGCAGTCGCGGTAAATGGGGAAGTATTCCGATGCCCGCCAGCCCACAGCTCGCCCCGGGCGAGGCGAGCCGTCTGGCACGCTGGATTCTTGGCCTCGGACATTGAGGCGTCGGGCACTGAGGCCTCGGATGCACGGCCGTAAGCGTTGCTGCGCGTTACAGCAAGGCCCGTCGGCAACCACCGCCCCTCGAGCGCTACGAACGAACCTGCTTCGCGACCTCTTCGATCACCGCCTGCCGGATTCGGTCCGGCAATTGCGCTTGCAAAGCGTCGGCGACCTGCTTGCCGATCAGTTGCACCAGCCAGGACGTCTGATCGATCAGTGCGTCGTGACAGCGGCGCTCCACCATCGTCGTGATTTCATCGGCCAGTTGCAGCGTGAGCCGGGCACTCACGCGCTCGGCAAACACCGCGACATCGGCCGGCACACCCAGCTCGGCTGCCGGCGCGGCCGGGTCAGCATCCGGCACCGGCGTTGCCTCCCCGGGGGCGAGCACTTCGGTCAGCGTGGGAATGCCGGGGTCCGTGCGCTCGGGCTCATTCGTCACGATCCGCCTCTCTGGTCGTAATTGTTGAGGGTGTAGCCGCGATCGCGGTAGAAACGATAGCGTTCGCGCGCACCGGACAATTCGTCCGGCGTGTCGCCCACGATCTCAACCACGCGTTCGAAGCGTGCGAAGTGCGTCGGCACGCTGCCCGCCAGATTCAGCAGCACCTGATGATGCTGCACCTCTTCATCGAGGGCGGCCAGCACGACGGGTGTCTGCGGGGCAAGCGGGTCCTGGGTGAAGCAATGCGGCACGAATTCGAGCGGCGAGAACGTCCACAGCGTCTGGTCGAACGCGCGCAGCACGTCGGGCTCACCGACGACCACGAGCGTTTGTCCGGCGCCGTAGACCTTGCGCGCGAACCGGCACGCGTAATCGAGCCGGTTCGCCACGTGCGTGTGGAAGTCGACGCGCGTCACCGGGCTTCGCGATCGATCAGGAATTGCGTAAGCAACGGCACCGGACGCCCCGTCGCCCCCTTGGCCGCCCCGCTCTTCCATGCCGTGCCGGCGATGTCGAGGTGGGCCCATTCATACTTCTCGGTAAAGCGCGACAGGAAGCAGGCTGCCGTCACGCTGCCGGCCGGGCGCCCGCCGATGTTCGCCATGTCGGCGAAGTTCGACTTGAGCTGCTCCTGATACTCCTCCTCGACCGGCAAACGCCAAGCCGTGTCGCCCGCCGTGCGACCGGCCGCGAGCAGTTCGTCGGCGAGCGCGTCGCTCTTCGAGAAGAGACCCGTGTTCACGTGACCAAGCGCGATGATGCAGGCGCCCGTGAGCGTGGCGACGTCGATCACGGCGGCCGGCTTGAAACGCTCGGCATAGGTAAGCGCGTCGCACAGGATCAGGCGGCCTTCGGCATCGGTGTTGAGCACTTCGATCGTCTGGCCGGACATGCTGGTCACCACGTCGCCCGGCTTCGTCGCACGCCCGCCCGGCATGTTCTCCGTGGCCGGCACGATGGCGATGACGTTGAGCTTGAGGCCCATCTCGGCGACAGCACGCATCGTTCCGAGCACAGAGGCCGCGCCGCACATGTCGTACTTCATCTCGTCCATGCCCTCACCGGGCTTGATCGAGATGCCGCCCGAGTCGAACGTCACGCCCTTGCCGACCAGCACGATCGGAGCCTGCTTGGCGGCGCCGCCTTCGTACTTGAGCACGATGAACTGCGGCGGCTGCACCGACCCCCGGGCGACCGACAGGAACGAGCCCATCTTGAGCGCTTCGATCTGCTTCGGCCCGAGGATGTCGGCCTTGAGCTTGAACTCGCGCGCGAGCTTGCGGGCCGTATCGGCCAGATAGGTCGGCGTGCAGACGTTGCCCGGCAGGTTGCCCAGGTCCTTGGTGAGCGCCATGCCGTTGGCGATCGCCTCGCCGTGCCTGGCCGCGACCTTGGCCGCCTTCAGGTCCTCGGGCGCCACCGCGAAGAGCACCTTGCGCAGCGCCGTGTTGGCCGGCTCGGCCTTGCTCTTCATCTGTGTGAAACGGTAGGTCGCCTCGCGCAGGGCGAGGATCGAGGCGCACACGGCCCAGGCGGTGTCCCGCTTGGCCACCGCGGCTTGCGGCAGTGTCCAGATGGCATCGGACGCACGCGACGCCAGCACCGCGCGCGCGGCGGCGCGCGCGGCTTCGTTGAAGCCCTTGGGCGAGAACTGGTCTTCGCGGCCCAGACCGACGAACAGCACACGTGCCTGGCTCCATCCGGCGACCTCATGCAGCATCAGCGTGCTGCCGAGCTTGCCATCGAGTTCGCCACGCTTGACCATGCGGGCGAGCAGGCCCTTGCTGACGACGTCCAGCGCCTTGGCGAGCCCCGCGAGCGGCTGTTGCTCGAACACACCGACCACCAGACACTCCGTCTTGGCGTTGGCAAGGCCGGCCTGACCGGCCTTGGTCGAATCGAAGGCTTTTGTGCTAAAGTCCATCGCGCTTTCCTCGGGTAAAATTCGTACGATCCGCAATTATCCGCTTTTTTCCCCGCTCGCCCAACCGCGAGAGCACCCCAATCGCCATCACATGATTTTTCAGCGTTCCCTGCAGCGCGAGCTGAACTACACCGCCGGGGCCGTCTTCATGGTGCTGATCACCGTCATGCTCACCACGATGATGATCCGCATCCTGGGCTTCGCCGCGTCCGGGAAAGCCGACCCGCGCGACGTCCTCGTGCTCATCGGCCTGGCCGTGATCGGCTACCTGGCCATCATTCTGATCGTGACGCTGTTCGTCTCGATTCTGTTCGTGCTCACCCGCTGGTACCGCGACTCGGAAATGGTCGTGTGGTTCGCCTCGGGCCTGTCGATCACCCACTTCGTCAAGCCGGTGCTGCGCTTTGCCACGCCCTATCTGGCCGTGATCACATTCTGCGCACTCGTGGCCTGGCCGTGGGCGAACCAGCAGATCTCCGCGCTCGAAGCCCGCTTCGCCCAACGCGACGACGTCTCGATGATCGCGCCGGGCCAGTTCCGCGAAAGCGCCGCGAGCCACCGGGTGTTCTTTGTCGAGACCGTTTCGCCGGACGCGACCAAGGTGCACAACGTTTTCGTCTCCGGCACCGAGAACGGCAAGGTCAGCGTAGTCGTCTCGAAAGAGGGGCATATCGAAACGGCCAAGGACGGCAATCGCTACATCGTGCTGGAAAAGGGCCGTCGCTACGATGGCGTGCCCGGCCAGCCCGATTACCGTGTGATGGAGTTCGAGCGCTATGGCGTGAAGATCGACAACCCGGCAGCCGCGCCAACCGACAACACCCCGACCAAGGGGGTACCGACCCTGCGCCTGTTCCGTGAAATCCAGAACCCGATCTTCCGCGGCGAGATCGTCTGGCGTATCGGCCTGCCGCTGCTCGCGCTCGCGCTGGTGTTGCTCGCCGTGCCGCTGGCCTATCAAAACCCGCGCCACGGCCGCACCGTCAACCTGATCATGGCCGTGCTCATTTACCTCGCGTACACCAACCTGCTGAGCCTCTCGCAGGCGTGGGTGGCGCAAGAGCGCATGCCGCTCGCCATCGGCGTGTGGTTGTTGCACGCGCTCGCCATGGTTGTCATCGTGCTGCTTTACCTGCGCCGCGTGCGCTTCCGTGGGCTGTTCGGACGTCGTCGTCTCAGCCGGTCCGGCGGGATGCCTGCATCGGGAGGGATTCGCTGATGCGCATCTATGAGAAATACTTTGCTCGCCAGATCTATCTGGCGTTCCTGTTCGTGCTGCTCGCGTTCGTCGGTCTGTTCGTCTTCTTCGACCTGGTGAGCGAACTGGGCGACGTCGGCCGTGGGGGATACCGCTTCCAGCATGCCCTCGCCTACGTGCTGCTGTTCGCGCCGCAGCGCATGTACGAAATCATTCCGGTCGCCGCGCTCATTGCCGCCATCTATGTCTGCGCACAACTGGCGGGCAACTCGGAGTTCACGATCTTCCGCGTCTCGGGGCTCTCGACCGGTCAGGCGTTGCGCTCGTTGCTGAAAATCGGTTTCCCGATTGTGCTGATCACCTTCGTCATTGGCGAGTACGTCGCACCGAATGCCGAGCAACTCGCGCAGAAGATTCGTCTCGAAGCGCTGGGCAGTTCGGTCTCGGCAGGGTTTCGCTCGGGTGTCTGGGTCAAGGACACCGTCGATCAGGACGGCTCGCGCGTCACCCGCTTCATCAACGTCGGCACGCTCAATCCCGACAACACCATTGCCAACGTTCGCATTTACGAATTCGACGACAAGTTGCGTCTCGACAGCGTGCGACTGGCCAAGCTGGGGCAGTTCGAAGCGCCAAACTTCTGGAAGCTGACAGACGTGTCCGAAACGGTCTTCAGCGCAACGGACGATACCTCGGCCGGCACCGATCCGCTGCGCGCCCTGGTGCAGAGCAAACAGGTGCATATCGCCACGGTGCAGATGCGCTCGGAACTCACACCGCAGATCCTGTCCGTGCTGATGGTCTCGCCCGACAACATGGCCATCGGCAGTCTTTACAGCTACATCGGCCACTTGAAGGAAAACCAGCAGAACACCGACCGCTACAGCCTCGCGCTCTGGCAGAAGCTGCTGTATCCGTTCGCCGTCTTCGTGATGATGGCGCTGGCGCTGCCATTCGCCTATTTGCACGCGCGCGCCGGGGCCATCGGCCTGAAGGTGTTCGGCGGGATCATGCTCGGCATGAGCTTCCAGTTGATCAACAACCTGTTCTCACACCTGGGCTTGCTCAACACCTGGCCGGCGTGGTTCACCGCCGCGTTACCGTCGTTACTCTATCTGGTGCTCGCCATCGCGGCGTTGCGCTGGGTCGATAAACACTGAGCCGCCGATCATGTCCAGCAAACCCGGCATCGTCCTGTTCGCCCACGGATCCCGCGACCCGCGCTGGGCCGAACCGTTCGAGCGTCTGCGCGACAAGCTGAGCGCCCGGCGTCCCGACGCCGACGTTCGGCTAGCCTTTCTGGAACTGATGACACCGAACCTCGGAGACGCCGTGGCGACCATGACATCGCAGGGAACGTTCGATATCACGTTGGTGCCGGTCTTTTTGGGCCAGGGTGGCCACGTGAGGCGTGATCTTCCGGCGCTCGCCGACGCTTGCCGCGCCGCCCATCCCCAGCTCGACTTGCGCGTGAGCGCCGCCATCGGCGAGGACGACACAGTGCTCGACGCCCTCGCCGACTATTGCGGCAGGATGATGGACGGCAGCTGAGGGAAATCGCCTCATCTCGGCAGGGCATCGCCAGAATGAGAAAACGGCGTCACAGGGTGAACTGTGACGCCGTTTTGCGTAAACCGTGACCGGCACCAATGACGCTGACTGACGCTCGGGGGCGATCGCCGTCAGGCCGCCATCGCCGCCTGCGTCGCCCACTCGTGCAACGATGCGGCATCCGCATGTGCGAACGCCTCGCCGATGAGCAGGACACTCGGCTGCGACGCGTCGAACCACGACGCCGCCAACCCTTGGCGAACATCGTCCAGCGTAAGGCGCACACGTCGCTCGCGCGATGTCGTTGCGGCCTCCACGATCGCCACGGGTGTCGCTGCGGGCTTGCCGGCCGCGATCAATTCCACTGCAATGCGCTGGGCACTGTCTCGTCCCATGTAATAGACGAGCGAATCGGCCGACGCCTGCGCCGCGATCTTGGCCGACTCGGGCGCACGGCTTTGCGTGGCGAAGGCCACACTGCGGGACACGCCGCGCAGCGTCAGCGAACGCCCCAGCGCCGCCGCACTGGCCAGCGCCGCCGTAATGCCAGGCACGACTTCCACTGCAATGCCTGCCGCCTCCAGCGCGCGCAACTCCTCGTCGGCGCGACCGAACAGCATCGGATCGCCGCCCTTCAAGCGCACCACCAGCGCGTGGGTCCGCGCGTGATCAATCAACTGCTTGTTGATGAAGTGCTGCGCACTCGATTGCCTCCCGCAACGCTTCCCGACAGCAATGCGCTTGGCCTGCGGGCACAACGCCAGCATCTCGGGTTCGATCAGCGCGTCGTGCAGCACCACGTCGGCCTGAGCCAACAGTCGTGCGCCGCGCACCGTGATCAGATCGGCCGCGCCGGGGCCCGCCCCAACGAGATAGACCTTGCCCGGCGCCGTACCGGTTTGCGAGGAAGTCACCGTCATGATGTCGCCATGGTTCGTGAGGATTGGCGCCGGCCCCATCCGGGGGACCGTGCGCCGGGTAACGCAATATGCAATACGCAATAATTACGCCGCGAGGCTGCGGATCATGCCCGCTGCCACCGTGTGGTGCGTGGCTTCGTCGATCAACACGAACGCGCCCGTAGCCGGGTTCGCGTCATAGGTGTCGGCGGCCACCGGCTTCTGCAAGCTCAACTGCACACGGCCGATGTCGTTCATGGCGAGGGTCGCCTTGTCCGTGCCGTGCAAGAGCGTGCTGACGTCGAGCACCGTGTCCACGCTGCCGACCTTCACGTACACCGTGCTGGTCGCCTGCTTGAGCAGGTATTTGCGCTGCGGCGCGAGGGCATCCTCATCGAACCAGCACACGTCGGCAGCCAGTTTGCGCGACGGCGCCAGCGTGGAGGCGCTCGCCACCAACGTGTCGCCGCGCGACACATCCACGTCTTCCGTCAGACGAATCGTCACGCACTGCCCCGCAAACGCTTCCTCGAGCAAGCCGCGCGGCCCGATGATCTCTGCGACGCTCGCCGTGCGGCCTGCCGGCAACACGCGCAGCGCCTGACCGACACGCACCGAACCCGATTCCACGCGCCCCATGTAGCCGCGGAAGTCGTCGGCATGAGCGCCGTCCTGACGCGCCACCAGTTGCACCGGGAAGCGCAGTTCGCCGCCCGACTGCGCGACCGGCAGCGATTCGAGCATGTCGAGCAACGGTTCGTCCTGATACCACGGCATGCGCTCGCTCGCGTACACGATGTTGTCGCCCTTGAGCGCGGAGACGGGCACGAAGCGCACGTCCGCCAGCCCCAGGCGCTGCGCCAGATCCAGATAGGCGGCGCGAATGGCGTTGAACGCTGTCTCGCTGTAGTCGATCAGGTCCATCTTGTTGATGGCGACAATGACGTGCTGAAGGCCCAGTAGTTTGACGATGGCACTGTGGCGCTTCGTCTGCGCAAGCAACTCCGTGTGGCCGTCGACTTCGGTCACGCGCGTGGCGTCGACCAGAATGATCGCGGCATGCGCCGTCGATGCCCCCGTGACCATGTTGCGCGTGTACTGCTCGTGGCCCGGCGTGTCGGCGATGATGAACTTGCGACGCGCGGTCGTGAAGTAGCGATAGGCGACGTCGATGGTAATGCCCTGCTCGCGCTCGGCTTCAAGGCCGTCGGTGAGCAGCGAGAAGTCGATGTCTTCGCCGGCGGTACGTTTGTGCTTGGCGCGTGCGATGGCGGAGAGCTGGTCGGTCAACACCGACTTGCTGTCGTACAGCAGACGGCCGATCAACGTGCTTTTGCCGTCGTCGACGCTGCCTGCCGTGATGAAACGCAGCACGCCGAGGTCTTCCAGATGCGGGGTGAGGCTCATGATGTCTTGACTCGATTGCGTGGCCCCTGGCGCGGCGACTCTGCGCGCCCGGCGGGCCGATGTGTCTGTACTTAGGGCGGATGGCGGCGGTTCGGCGCCTTAGAAATAGCCCTGCTTTTTGCGCTGTTCCATCGCGGCTTCCGATGCCTGATCGTCCATGCGGGTGGCGCCGCGCTCGGTGATGTCGGTCACGGCCGTCTCGGCAATGATCTCCACCGGGCTGGCGGCAACGCTGGCAACCGGGCACGTGCAACTGATGTCTCCGACGGTACGGAAGCGCACCGACGCCAGTTCGCTCGACTCGTCGTCCTGCTTCGGCGTGAGCGGCGTGACCGGCACGAGCAACCCGTTGCGACGCACGATTTCGCGCTCATGCGCGTAGTAGATCGACGGCAGGTCGAGGTTCTCGCGGGCGATGTATTGCCACACGTCCAGTTCGGTCCAATTCGAGATCGGGAACACGCGCAGGTGCTCGCCTTTGTGCAGACGCGCATTGAACAGGTGCCACAGTTCCGGACGCTGCGCCTTCGGATCCCACTGACCGAATTCGTCGCGGAACGAGAAGATGCGCTCTTTTGCGCGAGCCTTCTCTTCGTCGCGGCGCGCACCGCCGATCATGGCGTCGTAGCCGTGTTCGGCAATGGTTTCGAGCAGCGTCACGGCCTGCGCCGCGTTGCGCGAATCGTTCTCGCGACGCAGGCGGACCGTGCCGCGCTCGATCGAATCTTCCACATGACCTACGACCAGTTCGGCACCGAGCGCCTTTGCGTGACGATCGCGGAACTCGATCACTTCCGGATAGTTGTGACCGGTGTCGATATGGACGAGCGGGAACGGCAGTACCGTCTTGCGGTTCGGGCCAAGACCAAAGGCCTTGAGCGCCAGGTGCAGCACCACGACCGAATCCTTGCCGCCCGAGAACAGCAGTGCGGGTTTGCGGCACTCCGCCACGACCTCGCGCAGGATGTACATCGATTCGGCTTCGAGCCAGTCCAGATGATCCATACGCGAGCCGTTGGCTTGCGCGACTTCGTGCATCGCACCCATAGTGTTCCCTTCCTTGATGATTCCGAAATTTCCGTGATTCGATTCGTCACGATGCGTCGCCGCTTGAGATCGTCACATCGTCATATGTCTTGCGGGTTCGCCTGATCCGCCTGCGCCGTGCCCGATGCCTCAGCTCGACTGCACGGACACCGGGATCTGGCTCAGGTTGCTTGCATGCAATCCGCATTCCTTGCTGTCGCGCGACTCCCACCACCAGCGCCCGGCGCGGCTGTCTTCCCCCGGGCGGATGGCACGCGTACACGGCTCGCAGCCGATGCTCGGGTAGCCGCGCGCATGCAGCGGGTTGACCGGCACGTCACGCGCCGTCAGATAGGCCCACACCTGCGCTTCGGTCCAGTCGAAGATCGGGTTGTACTTGGCGATGCCGCGGGCATCGTCGTGCTCGGCGAACGCCAGGTCCTCGCGCGTGACCGACTGCTCGCGTCGCTGGCCGGTGAGCCAGGCGTCGGCGTCGGCCAACGCGCGGCCCAGCGGCTCGACCTTGCGAATCTGGCAGCATGCCTTGCGCAGGTCCACACTTTCATAGAACGCATTCGCACCGTGCTCGGCCACATACGTCTCGACGGCATCGGCCTGCGGCGCGTACTGCGCGACGTCGTACCCATAGCGCGATTTGATCTGATCGAGCATGCCCAGCGTCTCGGCATGCAAACGCCCGGTATTGAGCGTGAAGACGGTGATCGGCAGTTGCTGGCGCAGAATCACATGCGTAACGAGCATGTCTTCAGCGGCCAGACTGCTGGCAAACTTCACATTGCGATGCGAACCCGCGATGCGGGCGAGGCGCTCGGCCAGCACGGCTTCCATCTCGTCGAGCAGCGCCATGTCCTGATGCTCGGCATCGGCCCCGTTCGACGGTGTAGTCGCTTGCGTGGGTTCCCGGCGGGATTCGTTTCGCATGTCGCGAACTCCTTGTTGTCTGTGTGGGTCAGCCGACCAGCTTCACTGCCGCGAGCGTGAGCGTTGCCGCCAACGCCCCGCGCACCACGCGCTCGGGCAGATGACGGGTGAGCTTTGCACCCAGCCAGATCCCGGGCAGCGAGCCGATCAACAGACTGCCGAGCAGTGCCCAGTGCACCGTCCCGAGCCAAATATGACCCAGCGCCGCAATGGCCGTCAGCGGCACCGCGTACGCGATATCGGTTCCGGCGACTTCGGCCGGTTCCAACTGTGGGTACAGCATCAGAATCAGCGTCGCGCCAACGGCACCGGCGCCAATCGAGGAAATCGTGACGAGCACGCCGATCACGGCGCCCACCAGCACGGTGGCCGCGACTTGCTTGCGGCCCGTCAACTGCCAGTTCGGGTGGGTGCGCAGCGCCGCCAGCAGCTTGGCGCGGAACAGCAGCGAGAGCACCGTGAGCAGCACCGAGGCCGCGATCGTCAGCTTGATGACATGCAGCGCCGCGTCGTCGATGCCGCCCAGGCGCTTCAGGACAACGATCGTCACCAGCGCCGCCGGCAAGGCGCCGAGCGTGAGCCTGCGCACGATGTGCCACTTCACGTGGCCGTGTGAGCGATGCGCGACCGTGCCGAAGCTCTTGGTCACCGCCGCAAACGCCAGATCGGTACCGACCGCGACCGGCGCCGCGTAGCCCAGCAGCAGCGTGAGCAGCGGCGTCATCAGCGAGCCCCCGCCGACGCCGGTCAGACCGACCAGCAGGCCGACGCCAAATCCGGAGAGGGGTTCGAGCCACAGCGACATGTATGACGTTCCTGTTGGTGCTTAATGCCTGGCGGGAATAACGTTATCGAAACAGTGGCACCCACTGTAATGAAAACGCTATATACTTCAAACGAATTAAAAATTGTTTGTATATTTTCGAAAGTTATACAAATGAACCTGCACCAGTTCCGCTTCGTGCGCGAAGCCGTTCGCCAGAATTTCAACCTGACCGCTGCCGCCAAGGCGCTGTTTACCTCCCAGCCGGGGGTTTCGAAGGCCATCATCGAGCTGGAAGAAGAGCTTGGGGTGGACATCTTTGCCCGGCATGGCAAGCGCATCCGCAATCTGACCGAGCCCGGGCGCATCATTTTCGAGTCCGTCGAGCGAATCCTGCTGGAGGTGGAGAGCCTCAAGCGGATCGGCAAGGACTACGCCGCGCAGGATCAGGGCAGTCTGGCGATCGCCACGACGCATACGCAGGCGCGATATTCGCTGCCGCACGCAGTGGCCGAGTTCAAGAAGCGGTATCCGAAGGTGCGGCTCTCGATCTTGCAGGGGAGCCCGACGCAGATCGCAGAAATGGTGCTGCACGATCAGGCGGATCTGGCCATCGCGACCGAAGCGATTGCCGGCTATAAGGATCTGGTGTCGCTGCCTTGCTATCAATGGCAGCACGTGGCCGTGGTGCCGCCGGATCACCCGCTGCTGCAACTCCCGTCCGTCGGCATCGAGGATCTGGCGAAATATCCGCTGATTACTTATGACCCCCAATTCGCCGGCCGCGCCAAGATCGATCAGGCCTTCGCGCTGCGCCATGTCCAACCGGACATCGTGCTCGAGGCGATCGACGCCGATGTCATCAAGACCTATGTCGAATTGGGTCTTGGCGTGGGGATTCTGGCGGGGGTGGCGTTCGATCCCGAGCGCGACCGTAACCTCCGGGCGCTCCAGGTCGGGCACCTCTTCGGCACGAACGTGACGCGCGTCGCCCTCAAACAGGGCGCCTATCTGCGCGGCTACGTGTTCACGATGGTCGAACTGCTCTCGCCGATCCTGACGCGCAAGCTGGTCGAGCAAGCCTTGCGCGGCGAACACGAAAGTTACGAGCTTTAAGCCCTCCAGGGGCGTTGGGGAAACATAGCGCGCCGACGCCCGGTCACCGGGCGTGCCGCCCCTCGCATTCCGAGGTGAGCCTGGCACTATTTTTCTTCGCTGGCCGAACGCAAGCGGTGCGGTATGCTTACGCGATTCGATCAACAGGAGACCCCATGCGCTCACCTCTTCGCGGCATCCGCCTGTCGGGCGTGCTGCTTGCCCTGACCCTTGCCGGTGTTGTGACGGCGGCTCGCGCCGATATCACCGTCGGTATCGATCTGTCGTCGACCGGCCCGGCGGCCGCCATCGGTATCGCCAGCAAGAATGCCATGCAGCTTTGGCCCGACCATATTGGGGGGCAGAAGGCGCACTACCTCTTTCTTGACGACGGCACCGACCCCGGTACGGCCGTGAAGAACGCGCGCAAATTCATCAGTGAGAACAAGGTCGACGTCATCGTTGGCCCGAACATTACGCCGAGCGCACTGGCCATGCTCGACCCGATTTCGGAGGCCGAGACGCCGATGATCACCCTGATCGGTTCGGCCGTCGCCGTGGAGCCGCAGGATGCCAAGCGCCGGTGGGCCTTCAAGATGGCCGCGAACGATTCGGCGATGGCCGACGTGATGACGCGCTACATGGCTAACCACGGGATCAAGACGGTAGGCTTTATCGGCTTTGCCGATGCCTACGGCGAGAGCTGGTGGAAAGAGTTCTCGAAGTTTGCCGAACTTCGCAAGCTCAAGGTCGTGGCCCAGGAGCGTTTCAACCGCACGGACACGAGTGTCACGGGCCAGATCCTGAAGCTGATGGCGGCCAAGCCTGACGCTGTCCTGGTAGCCGGATCGGGCACGCCGGCGGCGTTGCCGCAGCGCACGTTGCAGGAGCGCGGGTATGCCGGGAAGATCTACCAGACGCACGGCATCGCCACGTACGACTTCGTTCGCGTGGGGGGCAAGGACGTGGAAGGCACGCTGTTCCCGACTCAGCCGGGTGTGGTTGCCAAGACGTTGCCGGCCGGGCATCCGGCGCGCACGGCGGCGTTGGCGTTCACCAAGCAGTACGAGGCCAAATATGGCCCCGATACGGTCACGCAGTTCGCCGCCGACGCCTATGGCGTATGGGATCTGCTCAACGACGCCGTACCGCGCGCCGTGAAGGTGGCGGCACCGGGCACGCCGGCATTCCGTGTGGCGCTGCGCGATGCGCTCGAATCCACGCACAATCTCGCCATTCCGAACGGCATCATGAATCTCAGCCCGAAGGACCACGTGGGGCTCGATCAGCGTGCCAGCGTGATGGGGCAGATCAAGAACGGAAAATTCGTCTACGTCTCGAATTGATCCCGGCATGACGACATACACCATCGCGTTTATCGGGCTGGGCGCCATGGGCGGCCAGATGGTTCGTCATTTGATGGCCGCGGGGCATCGGTTGCACCTCTACGCGCGCCGGCCTGAGGCTGCGGCCCCGTTCGTCGCGCAAGGCGCAGAAGTGTTCGCAACGCCCGCGCAGGCCGCCGCCGATGCGGACTTCGTCGTGACCAACGTCACGACGACACAGGACGTGGAGGCGGTGCTGCTTGGGGCGGATGGCGTGGTGCATGGGGCGCGGGCGGGCGCGATCTGCGTGGATCACAGCACGATTTCGGCGGAGGCGACGCGGCGTATTGCCGCGCGCCTGGCGATTCACGAGATTGTGCTGGTGGATGCGCCGGTGTCTGGCGGGCCATCTCGCGCGGCCGACGCCTCGCTATCGATCATGGTCGGCGCGTCGAATGACGTCTTCGAGAAGGTCAAGCCCCTGTTGTCCGTGTTGGGCACGACGATCACGCATGTGGGCGACGTGGGGGCGGGTCAGGTGGCGAAGGCGTGCAATCAGATCGTGCAGGTGATCAATATCCAGGGCATTGCGGAGGCGATGCTGTTCGCGGCGCGCAACGGCGTGGATCAGGACAAGGTCATCGAAGCGATTTCGCAGGGGCTGGCGGGCAGTCGAATGCTCGACATGATGGGGCCGAAGATGGCCCATCGCGACTTTGCGGCGGGCATTGAAGCGCGCCTGCACGACAAGGATTTCGCGATGATCCTGGACGCCGTGGCCGACGCAGGGCTCTCGCTGCCGGCGCTGTCACTGGTGAAAGCCCAGCTGACGGCGCTGATGGAGCGCGGCTGGGGGCATGACGACACGTCGTCGCTGCTGCGCGTGCTCGAGAGTCAACAGCAAGTTCATTGAACACCCACGGGGCGGGCTTGTGGCCGGGAGAAATTTCGGTCATAATCTCGCCTTCGTCCGGTGAGCCGTTAGGTTCATTGAACGAGTCACGCTGCGACACCGCTCGGTGAACGCACACCTGCCCAGGTGGTGAAATTGGTAGACGCAGGGGACTCAAAATCCCCCGCCGCAAGGCGTGCCGGTTCGATTCCGGCCCTGGGCACCACAGTGATTTCAAGGCATTCGGCGATTCCGCCCTTTTCTGCCCTGCTCCACAATTCGTATTTGGCTCCGCAAAACCGGTTATTGGGTCGGTTCAACCTTGTCGCCCAGTCGGTCACGCACGTAGTGTTCGGTCATCGCAAGCGGCCTGTGCCCCAACTGCTTTTGCGCTTGACGAATGCCCCCGGTCGCCTCCGCTTTATCGGTTCCAGCCTTGGTGGAATGACCCAGCAGAACCTGCTCAGGTCAGGCGGCTAAAGCAAAGGCCTCGGCCGGGGTCATCATCTTCAGCGCGTGGCGCGGCCGCCGATGGTTGTAGAACTGGATCCGGTCGCCGATTACACGGCTGGCGTGCTGCGGCGTAGCAAGGCGCGAGGGTGAATCCAGAATTTGCCGATAACGGCCCACCGCATTGGATGGGCCGCAATCCAATCTATCTCACCAATCGCGGTTTCTCACCCCGCCTCGCCGCGTGAATAATGACGTGCGGGCCCATCAACGTATCCGTCGCCACCATCGCTTCTGCGAACGTCTCAAAGTAAATCGCGTGCTCGGGGTCGGACACATGCGCTCGCCTGATTTCTCCTGCTCGCTCGTCCCACGCGTAACCGAGGTACTTCTTGTATTCGTGGAACCAGACAACATGCCCCTCGCGCGTCAACGACTTGGGGAGGTCGAACCCGCCATCGCCTTGACCGCCGATTTCTTCGTCCTTCCCGCCGCTCTTGTTTGAATCACTCATCAAAATCTCCTGACATGTGAATAAATTTAGCCGCGCTAACGACTGACTTCATCATCGCAGGAGTGCCAAACCTTGCGTTTCAGCAACTTCCGAATATCCGAGCCTATACGTCGACACTCGAAAAGTTTCGACGCGCTGCGAAAACGTTTGTGACGTATAAGAGGCGAAACGAAGACGGGCTGACGGAATCACGGTGAACCCACGACCCTAAGGCACGAATTTCAACATCATTCGATGCCACAGTTGTGCCACTCACGTCGATGGAGGTGGCATATGCGCACTACTTGCGTAGGGCTGTAAGACTACAATGCGCGGGACAAGCTCGCCGTCCATCGATGGCATCCGGCGCAAAGGTTTCCCGCAGGAAAAATCAAAAAGTGCCCCCCACTTATCCGTGAACTTCGGAGGTTTCGTATGGGGTTGGCATTGCTTTCCCTTGCCCTGCTTGTTGTCATGGTGCTGATGTTGGAGACGGTTCGACCGCGCAAACGCAGGGCGGGCATCGCCATCGACTCGACCGCGTACTACGCCGTGAAACCGCTCACGAAAACCGAGCAAGCGTTCTATCGGCTGTTGGTCAACAGCTTGCCCGGACACATCGTTCTGGCACAGGTCGATATCAAGCGAATCGTCCGAACCAAGCGCGGCAAAAGCCATTCGCACTTCAACCGAATCGCGCAACTATCGGTGGACTTCCTCGTCTGCACCCCTGACTTTTCAATCGCTGCCGCAGTTGAGCTGGATGACCCGTCGCATGAGGGAAAGCAACAACGAGCGCGGGACGCAAAGAAGGAGCACGTGTTGAAGGCAGTCAATGTGCGCCTCGTGCGATTTGACGTCAGGCGCTATCCTTCAGAATCGGCCATTCGACAAGCGATTCTGGGAAGCACCAACGGCGCCGGCGATCTGAAATTCGCCGCATGACCCGCGACCCGAAAGGGGCGTCTAGATCCGCCCCGCCTTTGCCCACGGCATCCACGACTACGATCACGGCCGCATCAGGCTCGAGCCAGCCAGAAGGGCTAAGTTCCGTGCGGTACAGAACCCGGCCCTTACCGCCATCACTTCCCCGTCCAACTTTACGGGGTCAGTTCACCGTCACCGGCCTGCCGCGGCGTTGAAAATGCCAGGCGTCATCCCTGCTACGCCGCTACGCCGCTTCGCCGCCACACGTCGGGGCAAACGCCATATGAGCGTCTTGCGAAGGCAAACCCCATCAGACCGGGTTTAGTACGCTACGCCCCGCTAGCACAGCCGCCACATTGTCCAACGCGGTGAACCCCATCTGGTCGCGCGTCTCTTTCGTCGCGCTCGCCATGTGAGGCGTAAGAAATACGTTGTCCAGCGATGCGAAGCGGGCATCGACATTGGGCTCATTTCGATACACGTCGAGGCCCGCGCCGAAAAGGTGCCCCGACGTCAATGCGCCGTAAAGCGCATCTTCATCTACCAGATCGCCACGCGCCGCATTCACAAATACGGCCCCCTTCGGCATGAGATCGAACTGCGCCTTCGTCATGAGCGGCGATCCGCCACCGGGAACATGCAGCGAGAGCACCTGGCAATGCGGAAGCAGTTCCGTGAGGCTTGGATAAAACACCGCCCCGTTCTCCAGCGCCGGCGATGCCCGCTGAATGTCGGTGTAGGCCACCTTCATGCCAAACGCCTGCGCGCGCTTTGCGACCGCTCGCCCGATACGTCCGAAACCCACGATGCCAATCGTTTTCCCGTTGACGCGCGTGCCCAGCATGTCCGTCATGCCGAACGATTCCCCCCAACCGGCGCGCATGATTTTTTCGTATTCCGCCGCACGCCGACTGGCCGCCAGCACCAGCAACATCGCGAAGTCCGCCGTGCATTCGGTCAAGGCATCGGGCGCGTTCGTCACGACAATGCCTCGCTCGCGGGCGAACGCCACGTTCATGTGATCAACGCCCGCGCTGGCATTGGCAATGATCTTCACCGTGGATGGCAACGCCGCAATGTGCGCTTCCTGCAAGCCGGATTTCTTCCCGACCAGAACCGCTGGCACCTCGCGCGCCTTGCAGAATTCCACCACCGCCCATGCATCCATATCCGATTCGGTCACGTAGGCGTTGAATTCCGACACTGCGCGGCTCGCCACGGCTTGCGGCACTTTTCGCGCGATCAACAGTTGGGTGCGCGTGCTTTCCGACATGATCTTTTCTCCAAGTAGACGGTCGCACAAAGACTACGAAACCCGCCAGCCCAAGGTCAATGTTGATTGAATCAATCAACCTATGACCGCCGCCCACGCGCGCCCTTCGGTCGCATCCCACCATGGGATGCCCTCCACCTTTCGCTCATCAGGAAAACCCTGACACGCCACCGACTGGGTGCGCTTCCAGATGTTGATTGAACGAATCAAGATTGCCCGGCCGACGCGGCCGATGCCATTCTCGGTTCGTGACCCACTGAGAAAAGGTAATGTCATGTCGACTTCGAAGCAGTTCGCCGCCGTCACGGGTGCCGGTTCCGGCATCGGTCGAGCGGCCGCCATCGCGTTTGCCGCATCCGGATTCACCGTCGCGCTGATCGGACGCCGGGATGCGCCCCTTCAGGAAACCCAAGCGGCCATCGATGACGCAGGCGGCAACGCGTATGTCGTGGCGGCCGATGTCGCCGATGAACGCTCCGTGGACGCGGCATTTGCGCAAATCCTTCGCGAATTCGGACGTCTGGACGTCCTCTTCAACAACGCCGGACGCAACGCCGGCGCAGTGCCGCTGGACGAATACCCGCTCGACTTCTGGAACGACGTCGTCGCCACCAACCTGACGGGTGTGTTCCTGTGTGCGAGAGCGGCCTGGCGCATCATGAAGAACCAAACGCCGCAAGGCGGGCGAATCATCAACAACGGATCCATCTCGGCGCACTCCCCCCGCCCCAACACCATCGCCTACACCGCCACCAAGCACGCCGTGTCGGGCATCACCAAATCGTTGGCGCTGGACGGGCGCCCCTATCGCATCGCCTGCAGCCAGATCGATATCGGCAATGCGGCAACGTCGCTCACGGAGCGAATGACACGTGGCGTGCTTCAGGCCGACGGCAGCGTGGCCCCGGAAGCTCGAATCGACGTCGCTCATGTCGCGAACGCTGTCGTTCACATCGCCAGCCTCCCGCTCGAAGCCAACGTCCTCAACATGACCCTCATGGCCACCACCATGCCTTTCGTAGGCCGCGGATAACCCCCTCGCCCGCCCCACATAAAAAGCAACGGGCAGGCCACCGATCAGGAGACATCGATGAAATTTGCAGAGGAACAACACCTGTCAGCACTCGATACGGCATCACGCGATATCACGGCAAGACCATCGAAGGTCAGATACGTCGTGCTGTCGATGTTGCTGATCGCGACAATTCTTAACTACGTCGACCGATCCGCCCTCGGCATCGTCGCCCCAAGCCTTTCGAAAGACCTCGCATTGAACAAGATGCAGATGGGCGAGCTGTTCGCCGCATTCGGTCTCGCGTACTCCCTCGCCTTGCTGCCCAGCGGCATCCTTGCCGACGTGCTCGGCTCACGCATCGCCTATGCGCTGTCGCTGGTGGGATGGTCGCTCGCGACGCTCACGCAGGGGCTGGCCAATGGCTATCACATGTTGCTTGGCTCTCGCTTGACGATGGGTGCGCTCGAGGCCCCCGCGTTTCCATCGAATGCACGCGCGGTGACGCTTTGGTTTCCCACGCAGGAGCGCGGATTCGCGACCAGCGTCTACGTCATGGGACAGTACATCGGAACGCCCATTTTTACGGGCCTTCTGCTGTGGATATCGGCCGCCGCGGGATGGCGTTCCGTGTTCTTCGTGACGGGCGGCTTCGGCATTCTTTTCAGCGTGATCTGGTTCTGTGCCTACCGGGATCCCTCGCGACATCGCTGGGTGAACAAGGCCGAACTCGACTACATCAACGAATCGCGCACCCCGTCCGCGCAGAAGTCGCGGGAAAAATTCAACTGGCGCATGGCACTCAAACTGCTCGGGTATCGCCAGATCCTGGCCATTTGCCTCGGCAAGTTCTGCAACAACACGATTCTGGTCTTTTTCACCACGTGGTTCATGACGTATCTGGCCGAGGCGCGCCATATGTCGATGATCAAGGTTGGGATCTTTCAGGCACTCCCCTTCCTGGGCGCGACGCTCGGCATTCTCGTCGCCGGTTGTCTCTCGGACTTCTTCATTCGCCGTGGCGTCTCCCTCTCCGCCGCACGCAAAGCGCCGCTGGTCATCGGAACGCTGCTCGGCTCGTCCATCGTCCTGGTGAACTTTGTCGAATCCAACGCGATGGTCATCGCCATTCTGACCATCGCCTTCTTCGCGCAAGGTGTCGGCTCGATGTCCTGGGCCGCCGTCTCCGAGATCGCGCCGCGCCAGTATGTCGGTCTCACCAGCAGTATCACGAGCCTCGCCGCCAACATTGCTGCCGTGACGACGCCGCTGATGATCGGTTACGTCATACAACGCACGGGACAGTTTTACTGGGCACTGAATCTGATGGGCGCTATCTGCCTGCTCGGTACGTTCTCGTATTCCGTTCTCCTCGGCAAGCTCTCCAGAATCGAGCTTTGAACGCCCCCACCTATCGCACGAACGACATGATTGAATTCAAATGGGATCACCTTCAGCTACGCTCGGCAGACGCTGAAGCCACGGCAGCGTGGTTTGCCCGGTGCCTGAATGCGGAAGTCGTTCGACGTCCGGGGCGTGTGGATCTTCGCATCGGGTCCATCAACTTATTCATCACCCAACTGTCCGGCGCGCATACGACCGAAATCTCAGGTGGCACGCGCACGCAAGGCATCGATCATTTCGGCGTGACCGTCGATGATCTCGATGTCGCCTTCAATCACCTCAAGGCCTGCGAAGCCGACATCGTCGAGCCGATCAAGTCGGTCCGTGCCGGCGTCCGGGCACTTTTTGTGAAGTCCCCGGGCGAGATCCTCATTGAAGTCCTTGAGCGCAAGCCTAGCGAGATGACTTTTACTTGAAGAGACGTCAATATTGAGCCACCCGCTCGGGACTCACTCGAAACGAGTGAGTCCCGCTGCCCGTTTTGAGCGCCCTGCCCTATAGCGAACGCCTATTCCATGCGAACCTGGATCACGTTGACCGAAGCGGCCCGACAGTTGGGCGTGCAAGCGCAGACGATCTACGCGTACGTCAGCCGAGGCAACATCGCCGTCATGCCGGACCCCGCCGACCCGCGCAAGAGCTTGTATCGTGCAGAGGACGTCGCGATCCTTTGCCGAAAGAAGCAGGTCGGCCGCAAACGCGCCGCCCTTGCCGCAGGCACGATATTCGGCGCCGAGCCTTGCATCCACAGCGCAATCACTACGTTTTCCAAAGGGCGCGCGTACTACCGCGGGCGCGATAGCATTCGCCTGTCACAGGCATCGACGCTCGAAGACGTTGCCGCCATCCTGTGGAACGCACGATCGCCAATTGCCTTCGACATTGACCGAACCCCGCTGCAGTGGGAAGAGCGCGGCAGACAGTGCGCTTTCATGTCCTTGGCCGCGCTTGCCGCGAATGGTCACTCGACACACGGCCGAACCGACCGAGCACTACATACCGAGGCGGGCCACCTGGTCGCGCTCGTCTCCCAAGCGTTTGGTGCGAAATGCAGCGAAAAGGCGACGCTCACGCATGAACGACTGGCGCTTGGATGGGGGCAAGGAAGCGAAGGCACCGACCTCATTCGCAGAGCCCTGGTACTCGTTGCCGACCACGAGCTAACCAGTTCGGCCTTTGCCGCAAGAATCACGGCATCCACCGGCGCATCGCTGCCGGGATGCCTGCTCACCGGGCTGGCGGCCTTCTCAGGCCCGTTGCACGGCGACGCTTCAGGTCGTGTCCGTGCCGTGTTCGATCATGTAGAGCGAGTAGGGGCGGAAAGTGTGGTGGCCCATCACTTGCAGTCGGCCCTCCCGATCCCTGGGTTCAGCCATCATCTCTATCCCGAAGGCGACCCGCGCGCCCAGGCGTTGCTGGAACGCCTCGATCCCCCCGAAGAACTGGCATCATTTATCGGGGAGGTGACCCGTTTGACGGGGCTTCAACCGAACATCGATGTCGCGCTTGCCGTTCTGGCTTCTCAACTCAAGCTTCCTCGCGACGCCGCCTTCGCCCTATTCGCCACCGCACGAAGTGTCGGCCTGCTTGCGCATAGCATGGAGCAGCTCAAGGTCGGAAAGGTGATCCGCCCCCGCGGACGTTACACCGGCCCCGTTCTCGAGGATGTGGATTCGGTGCCCCCCAACGACGATGGCAATGGCCTGCCTGACGCGGCGACCGTCGACCGAAATCGCGTATTCAAGACGATCATCCGCTAGCTGAGATCCCGCTGGTTCCCCCTGTCGTATCGGCGGATACGGTCTCACACTCGGTTGGATGAACCCACCCCGCGCCAGCACTCGGGACATGGGCCATATTTCAGCGCGCATTGATTACCGAGGACGACCCGTAGTAGCATACGCAACTTAATTAATAATAATTCTCATTTCTATTTTCATTATCCTCGATGCGCCGCCTCCAGAATTACGCTGCACTGCCGCTGGTCTTCATCGCGGCGTCGCCGCTCGCCTTCGCGCAGGCCACGTCTACTGACGTGGCGAGTTCGGCTGCCGTGAGCGCAACGAACGCCGACACCGCCACGCCCGACGCCACGCCGATGAGTGCATCTGGCACCGTTGCGCTGCCCGCAGTGTCTGTCAGTGCGAGCGGCGCGCCCCGCACCGCGTTCGACGCGCCCGCCGCCGCTCAGGTCACGAAGTCGTCGGTGCCTTTGAGCGAGACGCCGCAATCGATCAGCGTCGTCACGCGCGATTTGATGGACGCGCAACAGGTCCAGACGCTCAACGACGCGCTGCACGACGTGCCCGGGGTGATCTCGGGCACGTACGGCAGACGGGGCTGGGACGACTTCATCATTCGCGGCCAAACGGCGTCGGATTCCGTGTATCTCGACGGCCTGCGCACGGCCATCAATAACCGCTTCGCCGAAGAAACCTTCGGTCTGCAACAGATCGAAGTGATCAAGGGACCGGCTACGTTACTTTCCGGACTCGTGCTGCCGGGCGGCATGGTCAACATGGTCAGCAAGCGGCCGGAGGCCGACACGTTCGCCAACGTCGATGCCACCGTGGGCAGTCACGGCTTCTACCAGAGCACCGTCGACATGGGTACGCCGCTCTCGGAGAACGGCAAGGCCGCATTTCGCATCAACGCGCTCGCGACGAACAGCCACGACGCCACCGACTATGTCTGGTCGCGCAATCGTTATATCGCGCCGTCGCTATCGCTTGATCTCGGCCCGCGCACGGAATTCACGATCCTGACGAGCTATCAGGAACGCAACTACCTCCGCCAGCAAGGCCTGCCGTGGTCCGGCACGCTGATCCCGAACAAGAACGGTAGCCTGTCGCGAAGTACCTTCACGGGCGAGCCCGGTGAGCGGCCCTACTCGGGGCACGAGGCACGTATCGGCTACCGCTTCGTCCACCATTTCGACTCGGGCTGGACCGTGAACCAGAATGCTCGCTGGCAACAGTTCGCACTGGGCGGTCAGCTTGTCGCCAATGGAAAGGTCGCCTCGAACGGCTACACGCTGAGCCGCACGGCCACCGATTCGCAATGGTCCGGCGACACGCTCTCGCTGGACAATAACGCGCAGAAGACCTTTGACACCGCGTTCGGCCGCCACGAGATCACCCTCGGCATGGACTACATGCGCGGGCGCGAAGACGTCACCACCACCACGTGCTCAGTCGGCTCGATCAACATGTACGCCCCGGTCTACACGGGTGCGATCACATGCCCATCCACACCACGAACGCGCGCGTACACTACGATCCGCGATCTGGGCGTCTACGCGCGCGATCAGATCGCACTCGGCCAACGCTGGCGCGTGCTGGCGGGCATGCGCTACGACAGTGCGTCGAGCAACGTACTCAACAAGCTGACCGACACCACGAGCGGCAACCCGTCGAACGCCACCACGGGCTCGCTTGCGCTGATGTACGAGCTGTTCCCCGGCGTGCGCCCTTATGTGAGCTACGCGACCTCGTTCTACCCGAACAGCGGCGCGGACGTGAGCGGCAACGCCTTCGATCCGGAAACCGGCAAGCAGTGGGAAGCGGGGGTGAAGTTCGACCTCCAGAAGGGCCACACGAGTGTGACGCTCGCGGCATTCGACCTGCGCCGCCGCAACGTGCTGGAGAGCGATCCGAACAACGACGGCTACAGCATTGCCGTGGGCGAAGAGCATTCGCGCGGCGTCGAAGTCAGCTTCAACACCGCGCCGACGAATCAGTTGAGCGTGACCGGCGGCTACGCCTACACGTCGGCCGTGATCGCCGACGATGGCGGCCAGGCACCGTCGACCAATGGCGTGCGCATCAACAACGTGCCACGGCACAGTTTTAACCTGTTCGCACGCTACCGGTTGCCGGGCGAACTGCGGCGCTGGGAGATCAACGGGGGTGTACGTGGTCAGAGCAACCTCTATGCGTATGGCTACACGATTCCGGGCTTCGTGGTCAGCGACGTGGGCGTGCGCTACACGGCACCGAGCTGGCACGCCGCGCTGAATCTGAAGAACATCTTCAACAAGCATTACTACACAGGAGGTCTGAGCAATGCCGTGGCGCTGGGAGACGATCGCTCCGTGATGCTCACGCTGGGATACCGCTATTGAGGCTTGCGAAGCGCCAACCGTCCGATCCCACTTATGCCTGACGCGTCTTCACCGAGGTTTCACGCCAGTGGAACAGCTTTTCCACGAAGATGATGATGGCCGGCGAAATCAGCGCGATGTACATGTTGTCGATGCCATAAGGATCGCCAGCCAGATACCATAACGTTGTCGAGACCGCTGCGCCTAGCAACCCCAGCGTTGCCCCACGGTTGCCGTTGAAGAACGGCAGATAGAAACCGATCACCGCCACCACGGAAATCGAAAGACGCAGCGCACGTGTGAAGAACGAAAGCTGCAAGAGCTGCGGCGCAAAGAACACGAAGATCAACGGGAGCAAGCCGATGAAGAACGAGAGCACGCGCGTCATCCGGAACTCCTGCTCTTTCGACGGGCGCTTCCACGGCACGTAAAAGTCCCGCATGACCAGCGAGGAAATCGCCAACGCGACGGTGCTGACCCCCACGAAAATCGACGCGACCAGCGACACGGTGACAAAGCCCGCAACGAGCACGTTCATGCTGTCCATGAACACCGGCAAGGCATAAAGTCCTTTCATCCCGGGGTAAAGGAATTTCGCCGCAACGCCAATCAAGCCAAGCGCCACACTGATGGGTAGGCAAAGCAACGCCGCATAGAACGACGCACGGCGCGCCGCTTCCGGACTCCGGGTGGAAGAGACCGCCTGGATAATGTACTGGGTCGAGAAGATCGCGCCAATATTGCCGATGAAGTACGCCACGATCGTGGATACGCCAACGTGACCGTCCCAAGTGAAATAGAACGACGGCATCGCCTTGACCATCGGGGCCACGCCCTTCGTCATGTAGAGCGCTACGCCAAGCACCACGAATACGCCAATGTATTTGATCCCGCTATGCAGGACCGACACATAGGCGACACTCTTCATGCCGCCGAACGCGAAGTAGAACGTGCTCACCACCGCAATGATGATGGCCGCCCACGGCAGGTTGACCTTGAGTACCGTTGCAAGCGCGGCCGCGCCGCTGACATAGTTGCCGACATTCACCAGCAAAAGCGCGTAAATCATGATCAGCGAGACTACGACCTCCGTCGATCGGCCATAGCGTTTCGAAATCGCGCCAGAGATCGTGAATTCGCCAGACAAGTAGAGCTTCCTGGCCATGAAGATGCCGAAGAACAGGAAGCCAAACGATGCGCTGATCACCGACCAGGACGCCGCCATCCCCACGGAGAAGGCCGCTTCGGAAGCCCCGATCGTCGACTTGGCGCCGATGAACTCCGACATCAGCAACACGCCGATGACGAACGCCGGCATGGCATGGCCGCCGTAGAGAAATTCGCCGGTGTCCTTGCTGCGAAGCCTGATGGTCAGCCAAGTCGTGAACAGGATGTACACCACGACCATCGCGATGATGATGCTCGTGTCAGTGAAATCAAATGACTGCATTTCGAAGTCTCCTTTTCCTCCAGGGTGGGCAAAACGCTCGCCCCAAGCGGTCTTTCGGCCGACGTTCCGGCCTGCCGCTTTGTCCATGTCGATACTGTTTGTGCGCCGCCCGGCAATGCCCGGACCGCGGGTACGATCAGCTCGCGAGTGCTTCCATTTCGCGATACAGGTCGCGCTTTCCTTCAAAGCCGATGCCGGGCAGTTCGGGCATCGTGATGTGCCCTTCGATGACCTTGACGCCATCGGGGAATCCGCCGTAAGGCTGGAAAAGGTCCGGATAGCTCTCGTTACCGCCCAAGCCGAGGCCGGCGGCAATGTTGAGCGACATCTGGTGACCGCCGTGCGGAATGCAGCGGCTCGGCGACCAGCCATGCGCCTTGAGCACGTCGAGCGTGCGCTCGTATTCCACCAGGCCATACGACAACGCGCAGTCGAACTGCAACCAGTCGCGGTCGGAACGCATGCCACCATGGCGAATCAGGTTGCGAGCGTCCTGATGACTGAAAAGGTTCTCGCCGGTCGCCATCGACCCCGGGTAGTACTCAGTCAAGGTCGCCTGGAGCTGATAGTCGAGTGGATCGCCCGCCTCTTCGTACCAGAACAGCGGATACTCGCGCAGCATCTTGGCGTAGGCGATGGCCGTATCGAGATCGAAGCGACCATTGGCGTCGACGGCCAGTTGACCTTCGTTGCCGATTTCTTGCAGCACCGCTTCAATGCGTGCGCGATCATCTTCAATAGAGGCCCCGCCGATCTTCATCTTGACGACGTTGTAGCCGCGACCAAGGTACGAGCGCATCTCGGCGCGCAGCGCGCTCAGATCCTTGCCCGGGTAGTAGTAGCCGCCCGCCGCATACACGAACACGCGCGGATTGGCCGTCACCCCATGGCGCTCGGCCAACAGTTGGAACAGCGGTTTGTCCGCGATCTTCGCGACGGCGTCCCAAATCGCCATGTCGAGCGTGCCGACGGCGACGGAGCGCTCGCCATGCCCACCCGGCTTCTCGTTGGTCATCATGGCCGCCCACACGCGATGCGGGTCGAGGTTCGTGCCTGCGTCGTCGATCAGGCTGGCCGGATCGGCCTCCAGAATACGCGAGGCGAAACGCTCGCGAATCAGGCCACCCTGGCCATACCGACCATTGGAATTGAAACCATAGCCGACGACGCGGCGACCGTTGCGCACAACGTCCGTCACCACCGCGACCAGGCTACTGGTCATTTTGCTGAAATCGATATAGGCATTGCGGATCGGCGACGAAATCGGCTTCGTCACTTCGCGCACTTCCAGAATGCGAATAGACATGGTGTCTCCTGAACTATTTGGGGGTGGGGTACCGCGTCATGACGCGATGCCCGCTTGCGTGGAACGTTCGGCGAGCGCTACAGCGAGCCGCCGCCACAAATCAATATTTGCTGGCCCGTGATGGCGCCCGCCTGCGGCCCCAGCAGGAACGCCGTCAATGCGGCGATTTCGTCGGGCCGGATGAAGCGCCCGATGGGCGGCGTCTTGGGCGGCGTGCCTGCGCGGGCCGGGTCATGCAACATCGGCGTCTCGGTCGCGCCGGGAGCGACGACGTTGACGGTAATGCCGCGCGGCGCGAGTTCCGCCGCCCACGAACGCGCCATGCCGACCACGGCCGCCTTCGTGGCCGCATATTGGCTGCGCCCCGGCGCGCCGGCGGCCGTGCGACTCCCGATCAGCACGATGCGCCCGCCGTCCGGCATGCGGGGCAGCATCGTATTGGCGAGCGCCGCGGCGGCGTCAACGTGGATTCGCCACATCGCCTGACCGTCTTCAGGCTTGAGCGCGCCCAGCTGCGCCGTGCGCATGAAACCGGCCGCATGCACGATGGCCGACGCTGCATTGAGCGCCGCCAAGGCAGCGCTCAGTGCAGCGACATCGGTCAAGTCGACCACTACCGATCGAAACGCCGGTGACAAGGGCTCGCCAGGGGTGCGATCCAGCCCAATGACGTGCCAGCCGTCGCTGAGCAGTTTGATGGCGATAGCCCGGCCAATGCCTGAGCTGGCGCCAGTGACGATGGCGGTGTCGTTAGCGGTCATGGCGATGGTCTCGTGAGGGAGGCTCGAAAAAATGGTGGACGCGGCGCGTTCGCTTTCATCAGGCCGCGTTGGCGGGCAACAGATCGGCGTGGGCCAGCGCGCGGCGAATTGCCTCGAGTTCTTCGGCGCTCGGCGCATGCGTCGGCGGACGCACGGTGCCGTTGCGCAGGATGCCGGCCAGGGCCATCGCGGCCTTCATGCGGCCATGTGCCTCGCCAGTCGGCTCACCCGCGCCGTAGACGGCGTCCTTGAGCGGGGTGATGAGATCCTGCACACGCATCGCTTCGTTGAGGTCGCCGGCCTTAACCGCCTTGAGCAGATCGTTGATGAGTCCCGGCACGAGCGACGCAAACCCGACCAGCGCGCCATCGATGCCTTGCACCATCGATGCCAGCAGGTATTCGTCGTGACAGGTCATGAGCACCTTGCTGGCATCGGCCTCGCGAATCCTGCGGATATCGCGCGCGTACTTGTTCATCTCGCGCTCGCCCATTTTGAACGCGGCAACGTACGGCAGTTTGGCCAGTTCTGCCAGCAGGTCAGACGAGTAAGAACCGCGCGTCCACGCCGGGTAGATGTGCACCACGAGCGGCAGGCCGCTGGCCTTGCCGATCGCCTCGAAATAGTCCAGGCAGTGCTCCGGCTTGAAGCCGAAGCGTAACCAATGGTGCGGGGGCATGATGTCGAGGCCTTGTGCGCCGGCCTCCTTCGCCCAACCCGCCTGCTCAACCGCGTCGTTGATGCCCTCGCAAACAATCGACGAGATCACCGGGCAAATGTCCTTGACAGCGTCGGCCGTGATCCGCGTGACTTCAGCTCGCTCGCGCGGCGTCAGCGAGAACACCTCGCCGGTATGACCGTTGGTCATCAGCGCGGTAATGCCTGCGCGCTTGCCGAGCCACTGCGCGAAGCGGCGCAGTTCGGGCGCGTCGATACTGTAGTCGTCGTTGAAAGGGACCGAAATGGCGGGAATGATCCCGCGGAAGTTGATGGCCGACACTGTCGTCTCCTGATGAATCACTTACGGGTGATGAGAGGGGGGAGCAATCCCCCCGATGGTTTGCAGCGCGCGCGATAACTGCTGCGCCGCATGGCAGACCGGGGCGGCGGTTGACGCCTCGAAGTCCTTTAATGTCGTCTGGAAAGCCGGCGCCGCCACACTCAGCGCCGCCATGGGCATTCCGTCGATGTCGAGCACCGGGGCCGCAATGGCGTACAAGCCGGAGACCGTCTCCTGGTCGGAAATCGCATACCCGGCCGCCTTGACGTTGGCGAACCGCGCGAGCAACGCGTCGAGATCGGTCAGCGTGGTATCGGTCAACGACTTGCGCGTGACCATTTGCAGAATTCGTTTTTGCGCCTCCAACGGAAGCCACGCCAGAATCGCGTGCCCAACCGCCGACGAGTAGGCCGGCACCCGGCTGCCAATGCGAATATCGACCCCGAGACGCGTCAGGCCGGCTTGAATACGCTCTGCGTAGAGCACTTCTCCGCCGTCGAGCACACCGACCGAGGCCGCCTCGTTGACGGCGCCGACCAGACTGCGAAGAATCGGCCGGGCGCGGGTGCGCAAATCGGAATGCGCAATCGCATTGAAGCCGAGATCGAGCACCTTGAGCGACAGACGGAACAGTCGCGTGCCCGGCACTCGCTCCACGTAGCCGATGTCGGCCAGCGTATTGAGGAAGCGAAACGCCGTGGCGTTATCGATACCGGCACGACGTGCCACTTCCGCCATCGCCAGCTCGGGCTCCTGTGCCGTAAAGGCCTCAAGGACACGAAAGCCCTTGGCCAACGATTGCACTGTGTTCTTGGATGGGTCGGCCGCCGTGCGCTTGGGCTTGTCTTCCGAATAGTCAGTCATCGCGTCGTTTCCTTTAGAGAGTTCGGATAGCGAATTATAATTCGGAAATTGCACGTAAACCTCCCTATCTCTGTCGCACCGACACGACCTCAAAAAATGAGGCGTGACGCCAAAAAATTCGGATAGCGAATATTTATTCGCGATGAAATAATGTTAGATGCCCTGTACTGCGATAGGCAAGGACATTTTCATCAGGGTTTACACGATGGGTATCGGCCGGCTCTGGTACCGATGGCTGTCGGCATTTTGGCAACGACTGGCAAGCGCGTCGATTCGGGTAATACGCCGGGCCTTTCGTAGGGTGACTTTTATCCCGCGTTATTCGGACGTTGCTGAAACGCAAGTGACTTCACGGCTGGGATGATGGAAGCGTCCCCCACATCGGTGGGGGCAACTTCTGGGAGCAACCCATGCGCGATTCGAACGATGAGAACGTGAAATCCCGAGGTGCAGGCATGACGAGGCGATTCGGGACGAGCGGAGCACCGGACCTGCCGAAACCGCTGTCGAGAAAGGGCTATGTCGTCTGGTTCCACGACCATGGCGAGTATCTGGGACTCGCATGGAACGCGTCGGCGGAAGAAATTGAACGAGCGCACGTGGCGAATTCCGACCACGCGATCTACTTCGAGACCTTTGCGCAGGCGGCCGTCGCCAGCGACAAGTTCATCAGCCCCTGTCGGGTGATCCATTCCCCCGGGCCCGGCAAACGACCCAAGCTTATGCCCTAGAACAACGTGACGGCCCGTCACCGTTGTCGGGCCGTCACGCCTGCGATTTATGCGCCGCCGGTTCCCGTGTTACTTTTACGGCAACGTTACTGCGTGTGAGGTGTGACCATGTACACCGTAATGGGCATCACGGGGCGAGTGGGCAGCGCGCTGGGACATGACCTTCTCAAGGCAGGTCTACCGTTGCGGGTCGTCGTCCCCGATGCCGTCAAATCGAGCCGATGGGCCGCACTGGGCGGTGAGATTGCCGTCGCGGAAAACGACGATGTCGACGCCCTCACCCACGCGTTTCGCGGCAGCGAAGCCGTGTTCGTGATGCTCCCACCGAACGCAGACCCCGAGCCGGACTTCTCGCATGCGCGGCGCCTGATCGACGCGATTCGGCAAGCGCTGGCCGCCACTCGCCCGAAACGCGTGGTGTGCCTGTCGAGCATCGGCGCCGACTGCGAAATGCCCAGCCTGCTCACCGCGCTGCGCTTGTTCGAGGCGGCGATGCTGTCGTTATCGCTGCCGGTGACGTTCCTGCGCCCGGCCTGGCTGATGGAGAACTTCGCGTGGGACATCGAGCCCGCTCGCGAACGCGGGGAGCTGCCGAGCTATTTGCAGCCGGTGGATCGGGCGCTTCCGATGGTCTCGGTGAGCGACGTCGCCCATTTCGCGGCGCGCGCCATGCAGGCGCCGTTCAGCGACAACCCAATCTGGGAAATCGAAGGCCCCGAGCGTTACTCGCCCGACGACATCGCCGCCGCACTCGCCCGTACGCTCGTTCGCGACGTCTGCGCCGAGGCGGTGCCCCGAGCGGGCTGGGATCCCCTTTTTCGCGCGCAAGGTATGCGCAACCCGCTGCCACGTATCCAGATGCTCGACGGATTCAACAACGGCGACTTCCGCTTCCGCGACGACGGCAAACACGCGCTGCGTGGCGGCGTCACACTCGTCGAGGCAATCGCCGCATTGGTGCGCGAAAGCTGACACCGGTGACGGGCGTCAGGCCATCCGCAACCCGCTAGCGGTCTCGGCAAACCGGCACTTGTGCGAGCAGTTCACGCCAATGTTGCGCCCAATCGCCATCGTGCGCGACCCCGCGCACCGTGACCGTCGTCACACAGGATCCCCCCGCCGCCGCCGCGAAGCGCCGCGCGACGTCCGGCGGCACGATCGTATCCTGCGCGCTGCTGAAATGGATCTGCGCAATGCCTGCGATTCGCCGCGCCACGTCGATAGGATTACGAGACGCCGGCATCGGCGAGACGTGATGCAGCCGATTGATGTACTCGGTGTCGAGGTTGCCCGCGACCGTGCGCAGCGCGGCGACGTCGTGGCGGCGCGCAGCGATCAGCACGGCAATGGCGCCACCGCCCGAGTAGCCGACAAGCTCCACGGGCTGCCCAGGGGTACGGGCCACGAGTTGATCGACTGCCGCGTTCATTGAATCGATCACTTCGGGGGCGAACCGCTTGCCGGTCCAATACGCGACGGCGCAACGGGGATTGTCCTGCATCGGCGTAAATTGGCAGGGTCGCGCCAGATAGGCGACGTTGTCGGCGGCCTTCGCGGACGAATCCGCGGCAGCGAGCGCCAGCCCCGTTGCCGCGACCGGCGTGGGGTCCAGCGATGGCTCACTGCGCGAAACCCAGGCCAATCCATCGCCTTCGATGTAGATGCGCAGAGGCTTGTCGGGGCGGGTAATGCGCGAGAACACGGTAAGGCGGAAATCGCCCGCCGTCAGCACTTCCCGGTGCAGTCCCGCCGGTCCGGCCAACGCATCGGCATGCGCGTCGCGATCCACACTGGCACACCCAGACGCCAGCGATAGGGCAGCCAGTGCGGCAACGTAACGCATCCCGCGCTGCCACCCTGCAAGCATGGCGTTCATGGCGCTGCGCCGCGCCCTTCGGTCAAATCGCGCCATCACGCCATTCCACCACGAAGTGCTTGAGTGCCTGCGCCATGCGTTCGACCACGGGTTGCCAGTGTGCGCGGGCCTCCTGGCGAAACAGACGCATCCCCGGATACCAGGGCGAGTCGTCGCGACCGAGCAGCCAGCGCCAATCGGGAACAAACGGCAACAGCACCCATACCGGACGTCCCATCGCGCCTGCCAGATGAACGGGCGACGAATCGACCGACACCAACAAATCCGCGAGATGCAAAATCGCCGCAGTGTCCTCGAAATCGCGGATCCCGTCGCTGAGCGACACCATCGACATGCCGTCGGGAGGCGTGCTTGCCTGCGAGGCCGCCGGCCCCTTCTGAATCGAAAGGAATGTCGCGCCACTCGCCCCCAACGGGCCGAGTTGTGCGAGCGACATGGACCGGTTGCCGTCGTTGACGTGTTCGGGGCGCCCCGCCCACACCATGGCGACCCACGGGCGCGGCAGGTCGGCCAATTTTTCGCGCCAATGGGCGACGCGCTCGGGGTCGGCGCTCAGGTACGATACGTCGCCGGGCAGATCGGCGAGCGTCAAGCCCATCGCCATTGGCAGGCTCATCAGTTCGCAATGCTGATCGAACGTCACCGGCAACGTACCGCGAGCGACGATATCGTCGTCGCCCCACATGCGCCTGGCGATCGACAATGCTTCCGGATTGATCTCCAGGATCACGCGCGCCTGACTGCGCTCACGCGCCCAGCGCGCCATGCGCAGGAACTGGAACGTGTCTCCGTAGCCCTGCTCGTCGTGGATGAGGAGCGTCTGGCCGGGAATCGGTCTGCCGTCCCAACGCGGGCGTTGCACCTTGCGCTCAATGGACTGCGTATGTTCGAGGCGGTAGCGGTGGCGATACTCGCGCCAACCACGCTCGAAGTCGCCGAGCAGGAGCAACGTCTCGGCGAGATCGAAGCGGTTGGACAGGTCGCCAGGCACCTGACGGGCAAGCCTGTCGAGTATGTCTCGTGCCTCGTGCGCCTTGCCTTGCGCGCGCAAGACCATCGCAAGCAACCGCCACATCGCCACGGGCGCGGTCTCGGCGCCCACGACCTCGCGCAGCATCGACTCAGCCCTTTCGTACGCCTGCGCACGGACACACGCCACGATGGCGTCGTGAACCGAGCTCATATCCGGCGGTGTGGCGGGCAATCGCGGCACCGACGGCGGGACACCGTCGACGAGTGCCGGGCGATTGCGCGTAACCCTCTGCGCCTCGACAAGCGCAAGCGCAGCCCGCGCATCGTGACTCTCCGGCTGGAGGGCGAGCGCATCGCGAGCACAATCGAGTGCCTCGTCCAACCGTCCCACCAGCGGCAGAATCCGGGCACGCGTCACGAGCGTGGAGAAATGCTGGGGGGCGAACGCCGACATGATCTCCACGACCTGCAACCCCGCCGCCACGTCTCCACTGGAAACTTCAATGTCGGCAAGATTACGGTAGGCGTCGACGAACGACGGATCCAACTCAATGGCGCGGCGCGCCAGAGTTCGCGCTTCGGTAATGCGCTGCTGTGCGCTCAGCAGCGACGCCAGATTGCTGTGCACGTCCGCGCGTAGCGGGTCGATTTCAAGGGCCCGCAGATAGTGCGTCTCGGCAGACTCCTGACGCCCCAGCAGACGCGCGGTATTCCCGAGATTGTTGTGCGCATCGGCCGACGCGGGCAGCAGTTCGCTCACGCGGGTGAGGCATGCCAAGCTCTGATCGAGCTG
Organism: Pandoraea sp. XJJ-1; assembly: GCF_026802345.1. Lineage (NCBI taxonomy): Bacteria > Pseudomonadati > Pseudomonadota > Betaproteobacteria > Burkholderiales > Burkholderiaceae > Pandoraea > Pandoraea sp. XJJ-1. The sequence goes on along the minus strand of NZ_CP113827.1, from coordinate 1,147,149 downwards.
TCCGACCTCCTGCAACACTATTCCGAGGTTGTTCCACCCGGCAGCAAACGCCGGATCGATTTCGACGGACCGGCGCGCCGCCGCCAGCGCCTCATCGAGCCGGCCCGCCTGCCGGCACATCTCGGCCAGATCGGACCAACTGGACGCCAGCGCACCGGGCGCCCGGCAGGTGGTGCGCAGATGGTCGATCGCCATGTCGCGCTTGCCATAGGCATGGGCCATGAGGCCGAGGAGATAATGCGCGTCCGGGTGCTCGGGCGACGCGTCCAGCACGCGCCGGCACAGGACTTCGGCCTGGGGCGCCTGTCCCGCCTGCCAATGCGAATGGGCTAACGCAATCGCCTGAGCGAAGGTCAGCATTCCGGGAGTCGAAGCAGCGGCAGACATCGAGAGGCGGTCGGGAGACGGTAGGCACTGCGCGATACTTCCACGGCGGTCGCTGCCATGTCAATCGTTGCGACCGCCGGACGCGTACGAACGTTTCCGAACACGCGCGACGCTCAGAAGCGCTGTTGTACGCGCACAATCCCCGTGTGCGACACAAAGCCCGCTCCCGCTTGCAGGTCGTAGCGAATCGAGGCACTCAGATTGTTCGCTTTCATCAGGGTCAGGCCCAGCGAGATATCGGCCAGGTCCGACACCGGCGTAGCGCCCACGGTCGTGAACGCCGTCTGGCCGGACGGATCCGCAGCGAAGCTCGCGCCCGTCGTTTGACGCGTACGGTTGTACTCATGCAGCCAACGCACGCTCAGTTCGGGCACCCACATCCCCCTCGCCGTTTCGAATGGCAAGGCGACCTTCGCCCCCAGCGCGCTACGCAGCGAACTAGCGCCGACACTGCCGACCGTAAGCGCCGAGCCATTGCCACCCGTTTCGGTATAGCCGTTCTGGTTCAGATAGCCATATGTGACGCCCGCCAGCGGCGTGACGATGGCACGTCCCAGCGCCAGTGGCCAGCCGAATTCGGCGCCGAACACGAATTGTTGACCGTTGAAGTTGCCATGGGCCACGCCGTTGAATCCCGGCATCGACACCGATCGCGTCGTATCGTAGTGTTGCAGCACCGCCGAGCCTGACAGGTTCACGTACCACGGCTCGCCGGTGTACGCGGCGTACCCAATGAGGCCATACCCGTTCACGCCGGTCGTATTGCCCGACGTGCTACCGTCATTGTCGATCGCCGTGCGCGAGAACTGGACCGCTCCCCCCGCACGCCAGCGCTCGCCGAACGCTCTGTCAGCACCGACGACCAGTCCACCGTAGTTGGCGCTGTAGCCGTCGACGTCGTTACGCACCGACTGGCTGGCGTGACCGCCGAAGGCCTGTCCCCAGACGCCCCAGTTGGCTGCGCTGTCGCCCGTCGCAATCCCGGTGCCCCCGGCCTGCGCTACGCGCAGGCTGTTGACGTGCGCACCGACCACGCCCAGCGATTCGAAGGTGGCCGCGCCTGCGGCACGCGTATTCTGCGCCGGGGCGAGTTGCTTGCCGACCCGATTGGCCGAGTCCGTCGAACCGCCGCTCAGCGACCCGAGTGCCGCGTTGTACAGATTCAGCAGTTGGGCGTCGCTCACGCCGGTGTAGCCCAGCAAGCCCCGCAGCGACGACTGCGCGTTGGGTGCCGACGCAAGCAAGGCGTTGGTGCGAGGGTCGGCGGGCGGTGTCGTACCGGTGCCGCCGCCGTTGTCGGAACCGGCATTCGTATCCGAAATCAACGTCACGACCAGATCCTGCCGACTGCCGTTAGCGACCGTGGCGCCGGTCGCGCCGAGCGTCGACGAACCGTTGACGCGATAAACCAGCGAACCTTCGTTGTAGGTGGCCGAGCCTGCCGTGTCGATCACGACATAGCGCTGACCCGCCGCAAACGAATAGCCGAGCGACTGTAACGCGATACTCGAACCCGCTGCCAGTGTCGTGTTGCCGCTCACAACCAGCCGTCCGTAGCCGCTGTCGGTCGTCAAGTCGCCGGTCGTAACCGCATTGCCTGCAACACCGATCTGAAGCGTGGCGGCTGCCGCCTGCGCGTAATCGCCTGAGACCTGGATGGCATTGTTGACTTGCAATACCGACGCGTCGTTGAACGCCGTTCGTGTGCCAGCGAGGTTCAGGTCGTCGTTAAGTAGGAGATTGCCACCGTTGAAGTGTATATCGGCGAGCGAGCTGGAAAGGGTTCCGGGGATAGCACTGCCGAAACCCGTGAGGGTGCCCTGCGCTGCGCCTGACGCCCCCGCGATGGACAAGGCTTGCGTGCCGGAATGGGAAATGTTGCCCGCAATGGTGCCGGCGTTATTGATCTGTCCGATCGTGGCCGCTGCGGAGGCATTCGCGATGGCCGCGCCGGCGCTCGAAATGAGCCCGCCCGCGAGATTGTTGATGGTACCGATCGAGTCCTCGTTGTAAATGCCGTAGTTCCCGCCCGAAATCGTTCCAGCGTTGTTGATCGTGCCAATGATGCCGTGATAGGTCGTGCCACCGATCACGGTACCGCGGTTGTCGATGCCGGTGCCGGTGCCGAGCCCACTGGTGCCATCGATCAGGCCAAGGGGCAGGTTGTCGATCGTCGTGAGGGTCGCGCTTCGGTTCATCACCCCGCTTTGCGCGCCCGTAATGGTGCCGCTGTTCGTCAGCGTGCCCAACTGCGTCGATACACTGCCCATGAACGAGGCCACGCCATAACGGCCCGAGATAGTCCCCGTGTTGGTCAACTCGCCGAGATGCGACGTGTTCTCCACACCATACCCGTTGGCGGCGGAGATCGAGCCGGAATTGAATGCAGACGCCAGTGTGCCAGCGTTGTCGATGCCCGCGTTGCTCGGCGAGAAAATCAACCCGCTATTCTCGAGACGCGCCACCGTGCCCCGTGACGAAATCAGCAATGCGTTACCGCCGACCAGCGTGCCAGCGTTCGAAATTGTCCCGAACGTGTTCACGATTTGGGCGAAGGTCGCGCCCGTGATCGACAGGGTCGTACCGTCATAGCGCCAATTCGGCGACGAAGTGGTGTCGGCCTGACCGGCAACGAGAAACGTGCGACCATCCATGATGGCGGCCAGCGGGACTGCCCACACCGGTCCTGTGTTCAGCGAAGCCGCTGCAACGACGGCGGCGACCGCCGCTTTGCGCACACGGCGATGGTCCGCCGAGCGCGACGTTCCGCCATGACCGCCGGCCACTTCGGACGCGACCTGATGCATGCCCAGACTGGCGCTCCATACCACACGATAGATGCGATTCATTCGATTTCCCGGAATACGGCTTTCTTATTGCAACGCGTTGACTCGTGGATTCGGAACGGGCTCGCGCGCAGCGACCGACACGTAGGCGCAAGACCTCCGTCATGGCAGGGAAGTCCGGCCGTATCGGTCAGAAGGATTGGATGCGTGAGCGTCGCGGCACACGCTCGCTACGGCATGAGCGCGGTCTGATTCAAGGCGATGACGTGGCCTGCCTCTGGGGCAGAATCACCGATGGTGCGAGAAGCTGCACGAAACATTCGAACGACCCCGTGTTTGTTCACCTGTACGACGCGCTTGACAGCGCTCGTCATTTTTTTATTCCGCGAATCCTTCCATACCATTTACCGACTGTCAATCGGCATTTTTTTCGCCGGTCGGCAGGCGCCCACAGGCTTGCGCTACACTCGGCTGACCGAACCAAGAAAGGAAATACGCATGAGCACCCCTATCGAAAACATCGCGGTGACGCGCAACGACGGCGGCGCCGCAACCTTGGGCGACTATACGGGACGCGTGCGTCTGGTGGTCAACGTCGCGTCGAAGTGCGGCCTCACACCGCAATACGAGGGCCTTGAGCGCTTGTATGAAGAAAAGCGCGCCGCCGGCCTCGAAGTCCTCGCCTTCCCCGCCAATAACTTCAAGGGTCAGGAGCCCGGCACCGATGCCGAGATCCTCGACTTCTGCACCACGCAATACAACGTCACGTTCCCGCTGTTCGCCAAGCTCTCGGCACTGGGCGACGACCGTCACCCGCTCTACACGGCGCTTGTCGAAGCACAGCCCGCAGCGATCGGCGAAGGCCCGTTCCGCGAGCGTCTCAAAGGCTTCGGCGTAGTCCGCGAGAACCCGGCCGACGTGTTGTGGAATTTCGAGAAGTTTCTGATCGGACGCAACGGGCAGGTCGTGGCCCGCTTCTCACCGGACGTCAAGGCCGACGACCCGCGGCTGGTCGCCGCCATCGACGCGGAGTTGGCGAAGTAATCGCACCATGCAAAAAAGGGCAGCGCAAACGCGTGCCCCCTCGTGCCACAAGCGTCGGCAGGACGGTTGCCGGCGCGCCATGAACGCCTTCCGAAACGACCTCACGTCTGGCAAGGTCGATCCGGGCCTCATGACGCCACATCGCGCGCCGGTTCCCGCTTCTCGCGACAACTCGTGAAATGCGGCGCGTCATCCCCCCCGGGATTGACGCTTCCGCGATGACTCGACTCAGCGCTTGGCCGTGTCAGTCATGAACTTGCCGGTTGGCGCTTCGCTCCCCTTTTTCTGACGGCGCGTGTTGCCGTCGAGTCCGCCGTCCACCGCCCATTCGGCAAATACCGTCGGCCCCGGCTCGAAGTCGCGCGGCTGCCATTCCGGCGTAAGGATGTCCTCGTCGGCGTAATACTCGATGAGCGCGCCGCACGGATTCTTGAAGTACCAGAAATACGCCGACGAAATCGGGTGACGGCCCGGGCCCAACTGGGTTTCCCATCCGCAGCGGTCGATATGCATGCCGCCGCCGAATACTTCGTGGATATCTCGCACGGTGAACGCCACATGGTTCAGCCCGCGCTTGCCGTTCGGCAACGCCAGCAGGAACAGATCGTGATGCCCGCCGTGCGGCGCGCAGCGCATGAACGCGCCACGATCCGGATAGCGATCCGACAGCTCGAAGCCGAGCTTCGTTTCATAGAACGTCTGCGTGGCCGCGAGCGCGTTGGTGAAGAACACGACATGCCCCACTTCGATCGGCTGGGCACGCTCATACACCGGGCTCGGCGTGTTCACGCGCTGCGCCGCGATCCCCCACGGATTGCTCAATGCGCCCTTCACGTCCACGGCCCGCTTGGCAGTCACTTCCACTCGCACGGCCAGACCGTTGGGGTCAACGCAACCCGTCGCACCGTCCTTGAAGTAATAGCCCGGCTGGTCAGCGAAGCGGTCGGCGATGGCGGCCACTTCTTCGGCCGTCGTCACGCCCCACGTCACTTCGCGCAGCGTCGGTCCATCTTCCATCGCCGGCGGCAGCGACGGATCGTCGTGACGCACGGCCAGCACACGGCAACCGTTCAGCGTTTCGAAGCGCGCGCCGTTTGCGTCGACGGACACCTCGGTCAGGCCCCAGTCGCCCAGAAAGCGACGGCAGGTGTCGAGGTCGGTGACCCCGTAGGTAATTTGTTCGATGCCCAGAATCGTCATGACAGTCTCGGGTAGGGGTTCAAAGTGGGCGCGGTCACAGATCCAGCGTCAGACGGTCGCCCTTGCAACCGGACACGCAAATCATCATGACCTTGTTCCCGGCGCGCTCAGCCGCGCTCAGCACCGAATCACGGTGATCGGGACAGCCTTCGAGCACACGTGTCTCGCAAGCGCCGCAAACACCTTCCATGCAGCTATGCTCCGCGTCGATACCCGCGGCGAGCAACGTCTCGAGCAGCGTCGCCCCGGCCGGCACGCTCAGCTCCTTGCCGGACTTCGCGAGCTTCACGACATAGCCCTCGGACGTCGCGGGCGGCGGCGCATCCGGCGCCGCAGCGAAGCGCTCGATGTGCACGTTGGCGATGCCAGCCTCGGCGCACGCCGCTTCAAAGGCGTCGAGCATCACGCCGGGTCCGCAGCAGTATGCGTGCGTGCCCGCCGGCTGCCCGGACAGAAACGCCGTGAGCGACGCCGGCTTGCCGCCGTGCTGGTCGTCGAAGTGATAGGTAATGTCGCCGCCCAGCGCGTTCAGCTCGTCGACGAAAGCGGCTTGCGGCGCCGTGCGCGCGCAATACATCAGCTTGACGTGGCGACCGAGCGCACGCAGGCGTCGATACATGCAGAGAATCGGCGTCACGCCGATCCCGCCGGCGACGAGCACCGTGTGCTCGGCGGCGTCGTCAAGTTCGAAGTGATTGCGCGGCGCGGAAATCTCCAGCGTCATCCCCACGCGGAAATTGTCGTGGATGAAGCGCGAGCCGCCGCGGCTCTTCGGATCTGCAAGAATGCCGAGCACGTAGCGGTTCGGCTCGCCCGGCGCATTGACGAGCGAATAGCTGCGCACCAGCCCGCTCGGCAGATGCAGATCGATGTGCGCGCCCGGCGTGAAGTCGGGAAACGGGGTGCCGCTGCCCGCCACCGGCACGAGTTCGATGCTCATGATGCCCGCCGCTTCGAAGCGAAGCGTGCGCACCATGGCCGACAGAGTTGACTTGCTCATAACGCCGCTCTCAGATGTTGCTGATACTCTTGACGTCCGCCGGCTCAGCCCGCGGCGGACAAATCGATGTCGAGACGCGCGAACGCCTCGATCTCCACTCGCAGCTCCGGAAACACCAGGCCGCTCACTTCCACGAGCGTCGAACACGGATACGCCCCGCCGTTCGCCGCCACGTCCGCAAAAAACTCTCGCCGGGCCCGGCCGACCTCGTCCTTGTCGGCAATGTCGGTCACGTACACCACGAGCTTGTAGATGTTGGCCAGACGCCCGCCACCCGCCTCGACCAGCGCGCGGATCTTGCCCAGCACCACCCGCGTCTGCTCGTAAGTCGTGAGCGGCTCGACGGCGGCGCGCGTGGCTGGGTGCGCGGTCATGCCCGAGAGCACGATGTCGTTGCCGACGCGAATGCCGTTGCTCCAGGTCGCCGCGCCCAGATCGGGCACGGCCTGGGCACGGATCCGCTCGGCCTTGAGAGGTGGGTCGATGGGCATGAAGCGTCTCGCGCGGCTTACGCCTTGCCCTGCGCAATGCGCTCGAGTTCCGCCTTCGCCAGGTTCTTCAGATGGCGACGCAGACGCACGATACCCATGTCATGTTGATACAGATGCTCGCTCTGGTTGGCATCCGGCTCCATGTCTTCGAGCATGACGCGATCCTGTTCGAGCACCGCCCAGTGGCGCGCTTCTAGACGGTTGCGATACAGGAAGCGCCACGTATCGCGTTGCCAGCCGTCGAGCTTGCGGCAGCGCCAGTGGAACACGGCGGCCAGCGTCGGGGAGACCGGCGTGTAGCTGCCCACGATCACGAAGTTGCCGCCGGGGCCGCCCGTCTTCGGGTACGGAATCTCCAGACGCATCCAGTGCGTGCCGGTATCGGCCCACTCGGTCCAGTCGAAGTTCACGTCACGCTGGCCTTCCTTCTCGAAGACAAAGCCACGGTCGGTGTCGCGAATGCGGAAGGCCGCCGTGTTGTCACCCTCGGCCATCGAGTGCGACTGCTTGTGCAGATACGTGCCGTGCATCGGATCCATCACGTTGTCGAGCACGTACCGGTAGTCGCCCTTCCACTCGGTGTAGCACAGGAACGACGAGTACTCGCCGTCGGCATCGAGTTCCTCGGGCAACACGAGCGGCGGCGGCGTGTCGATGTTCTCAGTGGCGTTGTACAGCCAGATCGCGTCGTTGCGCTCGACAATGTGGTACGCCTGCGTCGGACGCGAACCTTCGAGCTTGCAGCCCGGGCTGCCCGGCACACGCATCACGGTGCCGTCGCAGCGCACTTGCACGCCGTGATAGCCGCAGGCGATGCGATCGCCCATCACGATGCCCTTGGACAGCGGGGCACCACGGTGCGGGCAATGATCATCGAGGGCATGCACCTGGTTGTCCTGGTCGCGCCAGAACACCAGCTTCTTGCCCAGGCGGCGCAGCGAGACCGGCTCGCGGCCAACCATGTGCGACGGGCAAATCGGATACCAGAGGTTCTTCAGGCCACGCTCGAGAATGGCGTCGGCAGTGAGGATAGGCTGTTGCGTAGTCATGGGGGACGTCTCCATCGCGATCGCCGCGCACCCGCGGCGCGCAGCGATCGAACTCTGTGATGTTGTTACTCTTCGGCCATTCGGGCGATCTGCGCGGTGTACACCGCTTCGGTCCACACGTCGCCCGCTTGCGGGCCGGGGCCCGTGCGATTCAGATAGGCCACCAGCCCAGCCAGATCGTGTGTGCCGGCGGCATAGGCGCGCTCGATGGCGTCGCCCAGCAGGCTTTCGTATTGCGTCGGCTCATGGCGACGCGCTTGATGCGGTTCGAGATAGCGGTCCATCATTTCCCTCCCTGGTGAACCCGTTCGCGAATGCGCGCGTGCACGGGTACAAAATCGTAAGTCGGATAGCATTCGGTGCGAAACACTCCCCAGGCCGAGCGCTCCAGCTCGACGTTGACCGCCGGCAGCAGGTGCGGTGGCAGTTCTAGCGTGACGATCTGGCCAAAGCCCATCGCCACCGTCCACGACACCACCCTCACACCGGCCGGCGGAAAACGCTCCCACCATTCGGCCGCCTTCAGGCGTTCCTGGAAATCGTCCAGATTGTTCGACTGATCGTGACGCAGGAACACCGTCAGCAACATCGTGTCGGGCTGGGTGACCGCAGCGGCGCCCGGGGCGTTTTCGTTCATGTGTCGTCTCGCGTTATTGCACGAACTGGTTGGTGAACAGGTCGGCCAGGTTCGACTTTTCGCGAATGATCTTCTCCTGCATATAGAAATCCTGCAGCTTCGTCACACGCGCCGGATCGAACGCACCGAGACGCTCCTGGCCCGGATACACGTTGCGGGCGTAATACGTCAGGATCTTCTCGATCTCGGCTTCCTTGCCCTTGTAGCCGGGCACGGTCGCGCAGTATTCCTTGGCCGCGGCCGCCGGGTCGCGCATGATCTCGGCCACCGACTTGATCGTGGCACGAACGAACTTGCGGACCATCTCCGGCTTCTCGGCAATGGTCTTGTCCGACGCCAGAACCGCTTGCGCCATGCCCGGGAAGTACTTGTCGGTCGAGGTCATCGTGACCTTCACGCCGGCATCTTCAATATTCTGCGCCCACTCCGGCGTGCCCACCATCGCGTCGGCCTTGCCCGTGGCGACCTGCTGCCACACGCCTGCCGGACCGGCGCCCTGGATGCGCGCGTCGGTCCGCGTGAGACCCGCGGAGGCGAGCAGGCCCAGCGTCGCGTAGAAGCCGGTGTCTTGATACGACAGCACCGTGATCGTCTTGCCCTTCAGGTCGGCGGGCGATTTGATGTTCGCATCGTTGCGCACGACCAACTGATGCAGCGTGCGCCCGCCCAGCAGCGCCACGCCCTTGATGGGAATGCCGTTCGGACGCAGCACGATCGGGGTGTCGCCCAGGCCGCCGCCCAGATCGCCATTACCGGAGGCGAGCTGCTTGCCGACGTCGGCACCGCCTTGCACGGTCAGCCAGCGCACCGACAACCCTTCCGCCGCGTAGTAGCCCTTCTTCTCGGCCAGCATCAGCGGCGCGAAGGCCGGCAGGTTGGCCGGCGCCGGGAGCAGATAGGTAATCTGCTGGGTAGCCGGCTGCGCCATTACCGGCGCCGCCAGGCTCGTGAGTCCCGCCACGGCGCACAGGCCAACAGCACGACGCGCACGGCGCGCCAACGATCCACGGAAAATCGACAACATATCTCTGCCTCGCTCAAGTATCGGATGACCGCAATACCCTGTGCATTGCGGCGTGTTCTGCCACTGACTGACGTTCAGACCTTGCCCGCCCACGCGAGCGGGCTGTCGTTGATGCCCCAATAGAGGCTCTTCTGGTTCGTGTACTCCAGCAACCCCAGACGCCCCTTCTCACGCCCCATGCCACTCTCTTTCCAGCCGCCGAACGGCGTCGAGATCGAAAACTGCTTGTAGGTGTTGATCCAGACTGTGCCGGTCTCGAGCGCACGCCCGATGCGCCAGGCGCGCTTGAAGTCGCGTGTCCAGATCCCGGCCGCAAGACCGTAGACGCTGTCGTTGGCCTCGGCCAGCAGGTCGTCTTCGTTCTCGAATGGCAAGACCGCCAGCACCGGGCCGAAGATTTCTTCCTGCACCATGCGTGCCTGGTTCGTCAGGCCCGCGATAATGGTCGGCTGATAGAAGTAGCCCTTCTCGCGGCCATCGCCCGCCGGACGCTCGCCGCCGCACAACAGGCGGCCGCCCTCTTCCAGCCCGATGGCGACATAGCGCTCGATCGACTCGCGATGCGACGACGTCACCAGCGGCCCCATCTGCGTGTCTTCGCGCAGCGGATCGCCCACGCGAAGTTGCTTCGCGCCGGCCACCAGCCGCTCGACGAAGGTGTCGAAGATGGCCTTGTGCACGAACAGACGCGAGCCCGCGATGCACGATTCGCCCGACGAACTGAAGATGCCGTAGAGCACACCGGCCACCGCATGATCGATGTCGGCGTCTTCGAACACGATGGTCGGCGACTTGCCGCCGAGTTCGAGCGAGACCGGCATGAGCTTTTCCGCCGCCAGCCGCGCAATGCCACGACCGACTTCGGTGCCGCCGGTGAAGGCGACTTTCTTGACCTTGGGATGGCGCACCAGGATGTCGCCGATGACCGAGCCCTTGCCCGGCAACACCGAGAGCACGCCGCGCGGCACACCGGCCGCTTCGCAGATGCGGCCCAGTTCGAGCGAGGCGAGCGGCGTCACTTCCGCCGGCTTGAGCACCACGGCGTTACCGGCGGCAAGCGCCGGGGCCAGCTTCTGCGCGTCCGAAGCGATCGGCGAATTCCACGGCGTGATGGCGGCCACGACGCCCAGCGGCTCGTGCACGCTCATCGTCAGGTAGTCGCCCCGCGACGGCGTCAGCGTTTCCTCCAGCGTCTCGAGGCACGAGGCGAAGTAGCGGAACGTGCTCGATGCGCTCGCGACGAGCGCGCGCGTCTCGCTGATCGGCTTGCCGTTGTCGCGCCGCTGCAGATGGGCCAGCGCTTCGGCGCGCTGCGTGATGCCGTCCGCCACGCGATGCAGCACTGCGGCGCGTTGATGCGGCTTCAAGCCCGCCCAGTCCGCGCGACGCCAGGCCGCATCGGCCGCCTCGACGGCGTCGATCGCATCTTCGGCGCCCGCCGCCGCGATCTCGGCATTCACGCTCTCGTCGGCCGGATACAGGCTCTGATAGCGCTTGCCGGTGCCGGCGCGCCATTCGCCGCCGACCAGAATGTCGCTCGAAAACCCTTGCAGCAAATCTTGATGGCTCATGATGCTCTTCCTGCTAAATCACACAGTTCGCAACGCGATTGCGTAGCGCGCGAATGGCCGAATACGCGGTCAGTGCCGACGTCTTGGGGTTGTCCGGCAGCGGCTTGCCGCACATCTCCAGCGACATCTCGCCGAACGCCCCGCGGGCGATGATGTGATGCACGTTGCGCGTGCTCGTCGGGTCAGCGATCAGGCGCACGCGCGTCGCGTCGAGCCCCAGACCGGCGATGGCCACGGTCGCCGCCACGTTCGCATTCTTCGGATACAGACGCGCCGCGTCGCGGGCGTTGCCCTCGAAGATCACCGTCGCGGTAGTGAGCGTTGCCAGATCGCAGACCTGCTCGGCCGGCGTGCCGAGCCAGCCCATCGGCGGCTTGCGACCGGTGTACAGCACTTCGTCCAGACCGCCTTCGCGCGCAGCGGAAATCGCATCGATACCGCCGATGGCACCCGAGAGCAACGTAACCGTCGACGCGCCGTCCTTGGCGGCTTGTTCCAGTGCAGCGAGCAGATCGGTGTCGGACAGCGCACCGATCGATGCCACCGCGCAATCCACCCCCGACTTGAGCAGCGGCACCACGTGCCCCGACAGCGCGCTGTGACCCGCGCACTCGAGCACGAAGTCCGGGCGGCTGGAGAGCGCCTGCGCCGAACACACCACTTCGGTGTCGGCGCGCACGCTCTCGCGCACGCGGGCGGCGGCGTCTTCCGGCACGATCACGTGGCCCACGCGCAGATACGGATCGCTCGCGCACGCCTCATAGACCTTCGAGCCGATCGCGCCGAAGCCGATCAGCGCGACGTCAACGGGACGGTGGTTCAATTCATGCATTCGCAGGCTCCCGGACCGGCGGACCGGCAAAGTGCGAAGCGAAGCTGCCGACCGACAGCATGTCCACTTCGAGCAGCACCGGGCCGTCGTGCGCCACGGCGCGTGCGACCGCCGCCTCCGCCTGATCGATGGCCGTGATGCGCTCGTGCTTGAGCTGCAGGCTCGCGCAGAACGCGGCGAAGTCCGGTTGGTGCAGTTGCACGTAGTGACGGCGACCGCCGTACTGCGCATCCTGAATGTTGCGGATCACGCCGTAGCACTGATCGTTCATCAGCAGGATCACGACCGGCGCCTTTTCCTGCACGGCGGTGGCAAGTTCGCCCACGTTGACCATCAGACCACCGTCGCCGCACAGCGCCACGGTCTTCTTCGCGTTGCCCGCGAGCGCCGCGCCGATACCCATCTGCATGCCCTGACCGATCCCGCCGCCCAGCGCGTGCACACCGGCGCGCGGCGAGAAGAGCTTCAGCAGACGGTTGCCCCACGTGCTGTTCGATATCGTGACGTCGCGCACCCAGTTGAAGTCGCGGCCCAGCGCACTTTGCAGTGCGGAGACGAGTTGACGGTACGGGCCGAGACCTTCCGCGACCTGCTTGACGGCCACCTCGCGAGCGGCCGCAAGATCGGCGTGGAACGCCGGATCGATCGACAGGCGCCCTTGCAGACGGTCAGCCAGCGCGTTCAGCACGCGTGCGGCGTCGCCCTGGATGAACAGGTCGTTGCGGTAGCCACGACCGTCCGCCAGGCCATCGGCGTCGACGCGATAGAGCGGGCGCGGCAGCGCGAGCTTGTACTTCAGCGTTTCGTTGCCACGCAGACGCGAGCCGACCACGAGCACGGCGTCGCACGACTTGTAGAACGTCTCGACCGTCGGGTGGATGTTGAACGCACCGAGCGTGGCGGCATGATCTTCCGGCACGATGCCGCGACCCTGCACACTGGTGACCACGCCGAAGCCCATGTCGACCAGACGCTTGACGGCGGCTTCCGCCCCGCGCGCCCCACCGCCCAGCCACAGCATCGGACGATGCGCGGCGGCCAGCTTGTCGGCGAGCTCGGCCACGCGGGCGTCGTCGTGCGTCGGCACCGTGATGTGCGGCGCGGCCAGATCGGCGGGCCATTCGATTTCCGCCGCCTGGATGTCGATGGGAATCTCCACGCTCACCGGGCCGGCCGGCGCCGTGAGCGCCGCGCGCACGGCTTCGCGCACGGTCGAGAGCGCAGTGTCGACGCAACGCACGCGATAGGCGGCCTTCGAGATCGCGTGCAGCATGCTGAGCTGATCGGGCGCTTCGTGGATATACGCGAGATCGCGATCGAGGAACTCGGTTTCGATCTGGCCGGTAATGTGCAGCACCGGCGTGCCGGCGGTGAGGGCTTCGACCATGGCGCCGGCCGCATTGCCCGCGGCGGTGCCCGTGCTCGTGAAGGCCACGCCGAGACCGCCCGAAACACGGGCAAGGCCATCGGCCATGTTCAGCGCACCGGCTTCGCCGCGCGCGCCGACATAACGGATCTTTTCGCGACGCGCGATGGCGTCGAGGATCGGCATGTTGTGAATCGAGATCACGCCGAATGCGGTCTTCACACCGCACTGCTCGAGAAACGCCGCGATGACTTCGCCGACGGTGGTTGTGTTAGACATGTCTTGCCAAGCCTCCGGAAACATCGATGTGGCTGCCCGTCGTATAGGACGACTGCGGGCTTGCCAGGAAAAAGATCGCTGCGGCCGCCTCTTCAGGCCTGCCCAGACGTTGCAACTGAATTTGCTTCTTGCGGGCCAACTCGCCGGTCCATTCCTCCCAGGTCTTGCCTTCGCCTTGCGCGGCAAAGCGACGGCGCCACTGGCCCGACTCCACCAGGCCGATCAGAATGCTGTTGACGCGCACGCCGTCGGGCGCGAATTCGCTCGCCATCGAGCGCACCAGGCTCTGGATCCCCGCGCGCGCCGACGACGTCGCCACCATGTGCGGCTCCGGTTGGAGCGCGAGCAGCGAGTTGACGCAGACGATGGCGGCATCCCCCGTCTCGCGGGCGGCTTCGCGCAGCATCGGCAGGCAGGCGCGCGAGGTGCGAATGACGCTGAAATACTTCAGCTCCAGCTCTTCGCGCCAGGCGTCGTCGGTCGTGTCGGCAAACGTCGACACACGACCTTGGCCCGCGTTGTTGACCAGCATGTCGAGACGCCCGAATTCGCCACAAATGCGCTCGGCCAGCGCGGCGACATCGTTGGCATCGAGCACGTCGCACTGTGCGGCAATCACGCGCGCCTCGGCATGACGCTCGCGCAGACGGGCTTCGGCTTGCGCCAAGCGCTCGGGGTTGCGGCCGCAGATCGCGACAGCGGCACCGGCGTCGAGCAGGCGTTCGGCCGTGGCGAGGCCGATGCCGGACGAGCCGCCTGTGACCAGCGCCGCGCGTTGGGTGAGGTCGATCTTGATCATTTCAATCCCAGTGACTTCATGTAGGGGGTGGCCCGGTCGTCGCTGCCCGGCCGGTAGTTCAGGCGGTGCGACAACGCGTCGGCCGCCTCGCGCACCTGTGCGATCAGCCCCGCGTCGAGCACCGACGCATCGAGCGTGGCGCGCGGAATGGTGACGGTGATCGCGGCGCAGATGCGTCCCGCGTCGTTGCGCACCGGCGCACTCACCACGCTGATGCCGCGCTCGAACGACGAGGCCGACACGGCGTAGCCGCGCTCGGCGTCTTCGCGCACGCGCTCGAACAGCTCGGTGATCGTTTCGGGTGTCTGCGGCGTGTATTTTTCGAGTGTCTTTTCGGGGTACAGCGCGCGAAGCTCGGCCAGCGTCAGGTCGCCCATCAGCACATGGCCGTGTACGGTCGCATGCGCCGGCAGGCGCGTGCCGACGTTGACCTTGATCGAGTTGAACACGCTCGCCACGCTCTGCGCCTTCGCCACGAACACGATGTCGCGCCCGTCGCGGATTACGATGTGCGACGTGAGCTGCGTGGCGTCGCGCAGCCGTTCGATGATCGGGATGCCCAGATCGGTCAGCTCCAGCGAGCTGAGGTATTCGAAGCCCAGACGCAGCACGGCCACGCCCAGACGAAAATTCTTTTCACCGCCTGCACGCTCCAGGAAACCCATCGCTTCGAGCGTTTGCAACAAGCGGAAGACCGTGGTGCGCGGAATCCCCAGTCGCTGCGAGAGCTCCGGTGCGCTGAACACGGGCTCGCGCGGCGAGAATTGCGTGAGAATGCGCAGGCCGCGCTCAAGGCCCGGTACCAGGTAGCGCGTCTCGGTGGCCGCGCCGTCGACGAGATCTTCGCTCTCGCCCTCGCCTTGCATCGCGGGCTCGCGCAGCGTGTCGTCTTCGGTGAGCGCCTCGGCCATTGCCGTCATGCGCTTGGGCGTTACGGATGCCATCTCAACGTTCTCCTGCCGCGATACGTTCGAGCCACGCGGCGAGCGCGGCATTCAGAACGTCTGGCGTTTCGATATATGACGCGTGCCCAGCGCCTTCGATGATTTGCAGCGGCACACCGGCCGCCTCGGCGATCGCCTGGCAAGCCGCCGGGGGCGTCACGGCATCCTGTGTGCCGACCGCCACCGCGACCGGGCCCGCATTCGCCGCCACGTATTGCGCTAGCGCGCCGGCGACGTCGCCATTCGAGAGCAGATGCGTTGCCTGACGATAGCCCGCGGGCAGCACGCGTGCCATGTTCCATTTCACCCACGCGCGCGGCAGGGCCGCGGCGTTCGGGGCGACGAGGTTGTCGCTGCGCTCGCGCGCCATGCCGGTCGGGCCGAGCTTGTCGAGCATCGCCAGACGACCGTCGCGCTTGCTCAGACGCACCTGCGCATCGGCCTTGCCGTAACCGCCGGCCGGCGAGCACAGAAAGAGCCCGCTAACGCGCTGCGGCGCACGGCTCGCGAACTGGGTTGCCATGATCGCGCCCAGCGAATGACCGACGAGCGCGACGCGTGTCAGCCCCAGCGCATCGAGCCACGCCGCGAGCGCTTCGGCATAGGCGTCGGCGTGCGGCTCGGCGTCGGCGACATTCGTCGTCTGCCCGTAACCCGGCGCGTCCCATGCGTAAAGCGCGGCATGCAGGTTCGTGGCTTCGAATTGCGCGAGCCATGACGCCGCACCGGACCCGATGCCGTGCAGCATCACGACCGGCATGGCACCTTCGGCTTGCGTTCCAGCGCTGCGATAGCCCACGGTGCCCACGCGCGTGGCGACGGTGCGGTACGGGAAGGCGTCCAGACGCGCGCATAGCGGCGCGACGGCGGCATCTTCGGGTACTTCGGACTGAAAGGCTTCGGCTTGCATGGCTTGGACTGAACGTCTTGCTTTGTGAATTCCTGCCGGTGTGGCGCTTGCGACGGGCAAGCCCCTCACCGGACTTTCCGGGACAACGGCCCCCGGCGGGCTTACTTCAGATCGCGCTTGATCTGCGCGAGCGGCGAATCCGGCGGGTACGTCGGCGTGACCGGCTTTTGCGAGCCGAGCATCACGCACATGAGCGCGTCTTCGTCACCAATGTTGATTTCCGTTCGATACACGCCAGGCGGCACCGAGATCAGGTCGCGCTCACCGAGAATGGCTTCCCAGGTTTCGCCATCGCGCTCGCAGATCACCTTCATCTTGCCGCGCATCACGAAGAAAATTTCTTCGACATCCATATGGATGTGGCTCGGGCCGATGTTGCCGGCCGGGATTACCATCGTCGAGAACGTGAAGTGACCGGCAGGGACCGTGTTGACGTCCTTGGCCACGCCCGTGCCGCCCGTGCCGACGTAGCGCATTTGCGCGCGGCGGTACTTCGGGTCGTAGTCGGCCTGGAACTTCAGCGCGTCCCAGTCGTACTTGCGCGTCGAGAAACGGGCTACGCGCGTGTCCAGCCAGTCGCCGAACGCCTGGCCTTCGGCCTGCGTCCAGCTCTCGACGGCCTGTGGCGTCGCGGTGTTTTTAGCGTCGGCTTGCGCCATGGTCTAACTCCTTGAAGGCGTTGCGAATAAGAACGGCTCGTCAGGGCATCACGAAGCCGCCGTTGACCGGCAGCACCTGCCCGGTCACGAAACGGGAAGCATCGGAGAGCAGGAACAGCACGGGGCCGATCACGTCGTCGGGCACCTGGGCGCGCGGCAGCGCACGTCCCTCCAGGTAATGACGATGACGCTCGGCAGGCACGTAGGCCGTGGCTTCCACCTCGACGAGTCCCGGCGCGATCGCGTTGACGGTGATGCCGTCCGGGCCGAGTTCGCGGGCGAGCGAACGTGTCATCGCCATGACGGCGCCCTTGCTGGCGGTGTAAGCGAGCAGGCGCGGCGCGCCCCACAGCGCGGTATCCGACGCGATGTTCACGACGCGCCCCTGCCCCGATGCACGCAGAAACGGCAGCGCCGCCATCGTCATGAGCCAGGTGCCACGCACGTTGACGTTCATGACCGCGTCCCACGTCTCGATGCTCAGCTCGGCGGCCAGCTTGTCGCCCGAGTTGGTGATCGCGCCGTTGTTGACCAGCCCGTCGATGCCGCCCATGCGCTCGGCAGCCCCCTTGGCGGCCGCGTCCACCGAGGCCGGATCGGACAGGTCGACACGCACGAACGACACGGCATGTCCCACACCGCTCAGTTCGGCCGCGAGGGCCTCGCCGGCCTGCGAGGCGATATCGGCAATCGTCACTTGCGCGCCGCGTGTCACGGCGGCACGGACGAACCCTTCGCCAAGGCCACGCGCGCCACCGGTGATCAGCAGCTTCTTGCCGTCGAGCGGCGCCAGCGTGTTGGCGTCGAGCGGGGGGATGGGCAGTTCGTTCACGGTGAAATTCCTCGTCGTTCAGGCGATGTTCATGGCGGCACGCGGCACGTAATGCAACGCGCGGCGTTCCAGCCAGACCACGGCGGCGTACGCCGCGATACCGATGACGGTGAGCCCGGCGATGGAGACGAACACCATCGCGGTGTTGCCCTGACCTTCGCCATACACCAGCAGATAGCCCAGGCCACGGTCGCCACCGACCAGCTCACCCACGGTCACGCCGATCACGGCCAGCGTCGACGCGATGCGCAAGCCCGCGAAGAGCGCCTGCATGGCCGACGGGAATTCAACGAAGCGGAAGATCTGCCAGCGGCGGCCGCACAGGGCGCGCACCAGATTGACCATGTCCGGGTCGACGGCGCGCACGGCGCCGAGCACATTGATCATCACGGGGAAGAAGACGATCAGTACAGCCACGAGAATCTTCGGGTAGATCGTGTAGCCCATCCACATGACGAACAGCGGCGCAAACGCGACCTTCGGCGCAATCTGCAGCGCGAGGATGTACGGTGAAAGCATGGCTTCGGTCGACGGCGACAAACCGAGGACCACGCCGATCACCACGCCCAGCGCCGAGCCGATCACGAAGCCCGCGATCACTTCGATGGCCGTCACGCCGATGTGTAGCCACAGGTTCTCGACCTGGAACATGCGGGCGCCTTCGATCACGGTCGACGACAGCTTGGGCAGCACGAACTCGGGTACGCCGAACGCCGTCGGGCCCCATTGCCAGATGGCCGCGAAGATCAGCAGCAACACGAAGCTGCCAACGGTCAGTTGCGTTTTGGAAAGGGATTTCATAGCGAGGATTCCAGTGTCTTGCAGTGTCGGGGACGAGGATCAACCAAGGTGGTCGTCGCGACCCACCTTGAGCAGTTCCATCAGATGGGCCACGTATTCGTTCATGCCCGCCTGCTTGCGGCGCTCGATCGGGTTGTCGCGATGCGGCAGATCGATCGTGATCTCCTCGATGATCGTGCCCGGGCGCTCACTCATCACGAACACGCGATCCGAGAGCGCAATGGCTTCGGCGAGGTCGTGGGTGATCATCAGCGCGGTCTTGCCCTCGTCGGCGAGCATCTGCGCGAGATCCTGCTGGAGCACCATCTTGGTCTGCGCATCGAGCGCCGAGAACGGCTCGTCCATGAGCAGAACGTCCGGCTCGACGGCCAGCGTGCGGGCCAGCGCCGCGCGCTGACGCATGCCGCCCGAGAGCTGGTGCGGGTAGTGGTTCTCGAAGCCCTTCAGGTGGCAACGCGCGAGCAGCGCCTTGGCCACTTCCGCCCGCTCGGCCTTGCTGCGCCCACGGATCTGCATGCCCAGCTCGACGTTCTTCTGAATCGAGCGCCACGGCATGAGCAGGTCTTTCTGCAACATGAACGCGACTTGCTGCGACGGGCCGCGCACCGGCTTGCCCGCGAGCGTCACCTGCCCTTCGCTCGGCGCGTAGAGACCGGCGCCCATGTTGAGCAGCGTGCTCTTGCCGCAGCCGCTCGGGCCGATCAGCGAGACGAACTCACCGGCCTTGATGCCGATGGAGACGTCCGAGACGGCCGTCATCTCGCCCTTGCCCTGGCGATTTTTGAACCGACGCGTGACGCCGCGGTATTCGATGGCGAACGGCAGGGGTGCCGCCGCCGGCTGCGCCTGACGTGCCTCGGCATTCGCCTCGGCTACGTTCGCGTCCTTCAATTGAATCGACCTGAGCATGGGAAACCACCGTGTTTCTGGATGTTCAACTTGCCTCGGGCAGCCTGCTGCGTCGTTTCGCCTGCATGGCTTGCCACCTGTCTTCCCTTGCGGGACACGTTTCATATGTGAAACGTTGATTTACTTATGGATCAATTATAGGGAGGGATTTGCCCGTTCAAAATTGTTTTTTGACTAGGGGAAACCCGCACCCGCAGGCGTTGCACAGCCAACACAACAGCCGAGACGAAAAAAACGCCGGCGGGCAAAGGCCGGCCGGCGTGGGAAGTGAGACCACAAGGGGCGTCTCGCAATGCGTTGGCGTTGCGAGGCGTCAGAACGAGTGATGCACGCCCGACAGGATGATGAACTGATTGCCCGTCGACGACGCGCCGATCGTGTTGATGGCCGTCACCGCCCCATTGCCGCTCGCGTGTTGATACACACCGCTCAGATACACCTGCGTGCGCTTGGAGAACGCGTAGACGTCGCCCAGGCTGACCTGCGTCCAGCGCTTGCCCGTCAGCGAAGTCGTGGCCGCGCCGAAGGTGATCGTGTTGGCCACGCCCGTCGCATAGTTGGCACCGCCGTCGAACGACTGGTAAGTGTCGCTGAAGCCCGGCGACTGCAGTTTCACGCGCGTGTACAACGCGTGCAGCAGCCACGGCCCGAAGCCATACGACACGCCGGCGCCCATGTTCTCGACGTTCGACGCCGCATAGCTGCCAACCGCCTGTCCCTGGAAAGTCGCGCCGCCGAGCACGGCAACGTTCGGCGTGCGGTTGTTCTCGTTCGAGTAGACTGCCGACGCCTTGAAGCCGCCGTTCGTATAGTTCGCGGCCACACTCCACTTGCGCCCGTTGGCGAAGTTCGTGTTGTTGCCGAACGAGATCATGCTGCCCGCCTTGAAGCCCGCAAAGTCCGGCGTGACGTAGCGCACGGAGTTGTCGACCTGCACGACGGACGTGTTCGCCAGCTCGTCGAGGTTACCCGGGTGGAACATGTACCAGTTCATGCCCAGGTAGGCCGTGCTCATCGGCCCGAGCCAGTCGAAGTTGAACGTGGTCATGTGACCGATGGTCAACGTGCCCATCTTGTCCGACTGCAGGCCAACCCACGACTGGCGGTTGAACATCGCGCCCGCCTTGACCGTGTTGCCCGAGAGCGTCGAGAAGCCGTTTTCCAGCTGGAAGATGGCACGATTGCCACCGCCCAGATCCTCGACCCCGCGAAAGCCCCAGCGATCCGGCTGCGTCGCGCCCTGCTGGGCGATCCAGTTCGCGTTGCCGCCCTGATTGTTCACGTACGCCATGCCGGCATCCAGGCTGCCGTAGATCGTGACGTTGCTCTGCGCCTGCGCAGCGACCGGCACCCCCGCCGCCAGCAGCATTGCCGCCGCCAGCGCCGTCATGCCAGGGATCCGCCCCATCGGAAACCGCTTCATCTGTGTACTCCTGTCGTTCGATGATTCGAGAACGGTGACGACGCCGGATGCGATGCGCGGCAACCCAAGCCAGTCGCCTCGTCCCGCATTTGCTTTTTCGACGTTCCACCTATGAAACGTTGGATTACTTATGAAACCAACTGAGCGAAGCTTAGGCCAGGTGACGCATGAGCCCCGCAGCGGAGATTCACGAATTGATAAGAATAAATTGGCGTGCTAACGCGCCGGTACAGCGACGAAGATCTCCGCCCCAGCTGCGCAGCGAGCGGCACCGTTCGTCCCGCGAGCGTTGCCGGGCGTCCTGGCTCGCCCCCCGTCAGGGCCTGTCCGTTTCCTCGGGATTTACCCGAGGATGCCTTGCCTTTGATCGAATCAAAAACAATAATATTTGAACATCATGTTCATATTTGAACTTATTATTTTTCTGGTTTGTCGTCACTTTCGTCAAAGGATGTTCCCATGCAAGCTCCTCTCATCGGCATCAACGGTGCCGGCATCGGCGGTCTGGCCGCCGCCATCGGCTTACTGCGCGCAGGTTTCCGTGTGCGCGTGTATGAGCAGGCAGCGCAGTTCGCCCGGGTCGGCGCGGACATCAACCTGACACCCAACGCCGTGCGCGCGCTCGACGGCCTCGGGGTCGGCGACGCCTTGCGCCAATCGGCCGCGCAACCGAGCCATCGCATCAGCCGCACCTGGGATTCGGGCGAGGAGACCTCGCGTCTGGAGATGGCCCGCACGGCGCAGACGAAATACGGCGCGCCGCAGCTCACGATGCATCGCGCCGACCTGTTGCAGGCGTTGGAGCAGGCCGTGCCCGCGACGTCGATTGCGCTGGGCAAGAAACTCGTATCGTTCGAAGCGCCGGGCAACGCGCAGCCCGGCCCCATTCGACTGGCGTTCGCGGACGGCACGCACGACGACGTCGATGTGCTCATCGGCGCGGACGGCATCCACTCGGTCGTGCGCACCGGCCTGTTCGGGCCGGAATCGCCGGAGTTCACTGGCGTGGTGGCGTATCGCGCGGTCGTGCCCGCGGACAAACTCGACGGCGTGCCGAATCTCGGCGCGTTCACGAAGTGGTGGGGACCGAACCCGTCGAGCCAGATCGTGACGTTCCCGCTCAATCTCGGCCGCGACATCTTTGTCTTCGCCACGACGCCCCAGGACAGCTGGACGCTGGAATCGTGGACGGCACCCGGCGACGTGCACGAGTTGCGCGCGATGTACGCCGACTATCACCCCGAAGCGCGCGCCCTGCTCGACGCGTGCGACAGCGTGCTGAAGTCGGCGCTGTATGTGCGCGATCCGTTACCGCAATGGTCGCGCGATCGGGTGTCGCTGCTGGGCGATGCGAGCCATCCGATGATGCCGTTCATGGCACAAGGCGCCGGCATGGCGATCGAAGATGCTGTGGTACTGTCTCGCCACTTGGCGGCCGTGGGCCCAAGCGCCGAGCTTTCCACGCTCGCC
This sequence comes from Pandoraea sp. XJJ-1, assembly GCF_026802345.1. NCBI lineage: Bacteria > Pseudomonadati > Pseudomonadota > Betaproteobacteria > Burkholderiales > Burkholderiaceae > Pandoraea > Pandoraea sp. XJJ-1. The sequence goes on along the minus strand of NZ_CP113827.1, from coordinate 1,124,736 downwards.
GCCGCGCTCGCGCGCTACGAGGTATCGCGACGCGAACGCACGGCACGCGTGCAGATCGGCTCGCGCGGCAACCAGTGGCTCAAGGAAGGCGGCAATGCCGACTGGGTCTACGAGTACGACGCGTGGCAAGTCCCGCTCGCGGCCTGAGTGACCTGCGGCGGCGCAAGTGCGATCGCTGCGCCGCCCTATACCGATGCTCCCGATGCCCCCGATGACTGGAATCGACCGCATGAACAAAGCTACGCAAGACATTGAGTCCACCACCGACGCGCAAGACACCGGACAAGCGGGCCTCGTGACGCCTGTCATGCGTGCGCTCAAGCTGCTGCGCTTCGTGGCGGACGGCGGGTCGACGGCCAATGTCAGCGACGTCGGCCGCCGCATTGGCGTGAATCGGGTGACGGTCATGCGTTTGATCGAGACGCTCCAATTCGAGGGCGTGCTGGAGCCGTTGCCGCAGGGTGGCCATCGGCTCGGATTGAATTTCCTGACACTGGCGGCCAGCGCACTCGCCGGCGAGGATCACCTGGCGACAGCGCGGCGCGTACTTACGCGCGTGACGACCGAGACCGGACTATCAAGCTATCTCACCGTGCTCGACGGCGCCCAGGTTCGCTATCTGCTGTGCGAAACGCCGGCGTTACCGCTCGTCAGCAATATCCGCGCGGGCAGCCGCGTCACGGCACATTTGACGGCACCGGGCCGGTCGCTGCTCGCGCATCTGAGCACCGAGCGCCGCCGTGCGTTGCTCGGGCCGGAACCGCTCGCTGCCGCCACGGCACAAAGCGCACGCACGCATGCTGCGCTCGACGCCCAGCTCGAACGTGATCGCGACGCCGGATGCGCCTGGAGTCAGGACGGCTTCGAAGCGGGCATCGACGCCTGCGCCGCCGCTGTGCTGGACGCTCACGGCAGACCGTTGGCAGCCCTGAGCGTTGCCGGTCCGCGCTCGCTGGTGGGCACTGATACATTGACGCGCGAGCGCACCGCGCGAGCGGTGAAGTCGGGCGCGGCCGATCTCGCCATCCTGCTGGCCGACGCACCCGCGTTTCTCGCCGCTGCCGAACGCGGCTGAGCCTTCGCGACTTCACCGCCATCGCCTCGCTTCAGAGGGCGATGGCCGCGAGCTTGCGTTCCCCGAGCGGCGTGACGCGCAACGCGCGCGGCGCCCGGGTGGGTTCGAGCCACTTGGCGTCGAGGCAGGTGCTGAGCAGCGCCGCCCCCAACGCCCCCCCCAGATGCGGCTTGCGCTCGCTCCAGTCGGGGCAGGTGCAGGCGAAGCGGCGTCGATGGGCGCGAGCCGTGGCGAGGTTGACGCCAACGGCCGTGAGTCCCTCCACGCCCATATCGGTGAGCGCCACGTCGCTACCGTCGATCCGAAGCCAACGGTGCGCATGCATCCGCGCGAAGAGATCGACCGCAACTTCCCCAGCGAGATGGTCATAACAGGTCCGCGCGTGGCGAAGCGGTATCGGCGTGGAACGACTGACAGGGACAGAGCGCGGCCGCAGATCGCGCGTGGCAAGCACGGCGCTGGCAAGCGCTTCGATGGCCGCGGCGGTCTCGGGCGTGGCGATGCGGAAATAACGATGGCGTCCGCGTGCTTCTTGCGCCAGCACGCCGCCGTCGACCAGTCGGGCAAGATGGCCGCTCGCACTGGACGGCGACAGCCCGGCCACCAACGCCAACTCCCCCGCCGGACGGGCTGAACCGTCCATCAACGCCCACAGCATGGTCATCCGCCCGGCATCGGCGAGCAACGCGGCGAGTGAACTGACGCCGGGGGCGTGATCTCTTGCGATGTCCACAGCAGGACTCCTGTAAGGATGATGAAGCACAGCATCGGCAGTATAGGCTGGGGGATGCGTTCAACACTTCAGGATGGGATGAAACGTGCCGGTCGGCCGATGCGCCATGATGAGTCCCGTTCCCCTCAAATCGAGATGCCCGCCATGTTTGCCGCCACCGCCGATCTCCTCACCGTGCCGCCGCCCGCCAGTGCGTTGGCCGCCGTCGTGCACCCCAACCCGTATCCGTACTACCAGTCGCTCGCCGCGCGACGCCCGTTCGATTTCGATGCCTCGCTCGGTATGTGGGTCGCCGCCAGCCCGCAAGCCATGGCCGCCGTGCTGCGTCATCCGGCGTGCGGTGTTCGGCCGGCTGGCGCGACCGTCCCCGCGGCATTGGCCAATGGCGCCGCCGGCGACTGGTTCGGCACACTCGTCAGGATGAACGACGGCGCCGCGCATGCGGCAATGAAGCCCTGGCTCAAGGCTCGACTCGCCACGCTGCATGCCGACGGCGCCACCCTCGACCGGCTGCGCAACGCCAGCCAGGCCGCCTGTGCAGACGCCTATCTCGCCCAAGGGGAGACACCCTGCGCGCGCCTCGACGACTTTGTCTTCCGTCAGCCGATCTATGCCCTCGCGGCGTGGCTGGGCGTTCCTCCCTCACAGTGGGTCGACGTGTACGACGACGTCCGCACGCTGGTCGCGGCGATGGCCGAGTCCACCCAGTCGTCTCCGCGCGCCGAGAGGCTCGCACGCGGACACAGCGCCACCACGACGCTTCGCCATCGTGCCATGCGCTGGCTCGACAACGACGCCGCCCCAGGAACTTGGTTGCGCGACACGGCCCGAAGCGCGGCACGCGACGAGGCCGTCGACTACGGGGCGCTCACGGCCAATGTCGTGGGCCTCTTTACGCAAACGCATGACGCCTGCGCCGGACTCGTGGCCAACAGCCTGCGCCGGCTCGCGCAGCAGGCGTCGCCCGGCGCTGTGCCCGCCGTCAACGGTGCTCAATCGCTAACGGCCAACCTTGCCGTCGCCATCACCGCCATCGGCGAGGTGATCCGTCAGGATCCCCCCGTGCAAAACACCCGTCGATTCCTGCACGCGCCCGCCATCATCCATGAACGAACGCTCGCACGCGGCGATGCCATCCTGGTGGTGCTTGCCGCCGCGCCCGCCGGCGCCGCACCGGACGACGTGGCCTGGACCTTCGGGCACGGCGCCCACACCTGCCCGGGACGCTCGCCGGCCAGCACGATCGCCGCCATCGGGGTCCAGACGATACTCGACAGCGATGCCGAGCTCGCCGCCATCGCGACCAGCTCGACGTATCACCCGCTCGGCAACATCCGGATCGCGCGTTTCCACGATGGCGCCACGGCGGCTTGAGGCAAATGACTGCTGTCGATGAACGCGTTTTAATCAACGGAACCTTGGTTCCATTCAACGAAACACAATGGAACAAATGAAACCCTTGTAAACATAAGGCTCTGCGCCAGGGCCCCGCGTGGTCCAGGAATTTCGGGCAGGATGACGCTTTCGTTGTGCGCACCGCCCGCTGTGGCGTCCCGGTGCGCGCCCGTCCCGTCTTCCGCTGCCCACATGTCCGACACACACACCGACGGTATGCCCATGCCCGCCCGGGTATGGGCCGTTGCGACCGTCATGCTCGCGATCTCGCTCGCGGTGCTCGATGGGGCGATTGCCAACGTCGCGCTCCCCACGATCGCGCGCGACCTCAACGCCAGTCCCGCCACGTCGATCTGGATCGTCAACGCTTATCAGCTCGCCATCACCATCTCGCTGCTGCCGCTCGCCGCACTCGGCGAGATTGTGAGTTACCGCCGCGTCTATACCGTCGGGCTCGCGCTGTTCACCGTCGCCTCGCTTGGCTGCGCGCTCTCGGATTCGCTCGTCACGCTCACGCTCGCACGCGTGGTGCAGGGCTTCGGGGCGGCAGGCATCATGAGTGTGAACACCGCGCTGGTGAAAGCCATCTACCCGTCGCGCTGGCTCGGGCGCGGCGTCTCGCTCAACGCGCTCATCGTTGCCATCTCATCCGCTGCGGGCCCGACGATTGCCGCCGGCGTGCTGTCCATCGCGCACTGGCCGTGGCTCTTTGCCATCAACGTGCCGCTCGGCGTCGTCGCCTTTGTCATCGCCGTGCGCTCGCTGCCCGACACGGCCCGCGCCTCGCACCCCTTCGACTGGACTGGGGCGCTGTTAAGTGCGCTCACCTTCGGCTTGCTCATCTCCGGCATCGACGCCTTCGGGCATGGTCAGGCGCGTTGGCTGGTGGCGCTCGAAGTCGCCGCAGCGATCGTCATCGGCACGGTCTTCGTGCGACGCCAACGCACCCAGCCGGTGCCGCTGTTGCCGCTGGACCTGCTGCGCATTCCGATTTTCGGGCTGTCGATCTGCACGTCGATGGCGTCGTTCTGCGCGCAAATGCTCGCGTATGTCGCGCTGCCCTTCTTCCTGCAGGATTCGCTGGGCTTTGATCGTGTGCAGACCGGCTTGCTGATGACGGCCTGGCCGCTCACCATCGTTGTCGTCGCGCCGCTGGCCGGGCGCCTGCTGGAGTATTACAAGCCCGGTCTGCTCGGTGCGATTGGTCTGGCGGCGTTCGCCCTCGGCCTGCTCGCGCTCGGCCTGCTGCCCGCGCACCCGCAATCGGCCGACATCGTCTGGCGCATGGCCCTGTGCGGCTTCGGCTTCGGACTGTTCCAGTCGCCCAACAACTACGCGATGCTCATGGCCGCGCCCGCCCATCGCAGCGGCGGCGCAAGTGGCATGCTGGGCACTGCGCGCCTGACCGGGCAGACGACGGGTGCGGCGCTCGTGGCCCTCATCTTCAGCGTCGCCCCGTCGGGCTTCGGCACGCGCGCCTCGCTCTATGTCGCGGCGGCGTTCGCTGCAGTCGCGGCCGTGGTGAGCAGCCTGCGTACGCTGCCCGCGGCCCAGCCCGACGCGAATTCGGCACGCGGATGAGCGTCGTGCAGCGCTCGCCCGAGCGCCTCCATCCGGCCGACCGTCCGGCCGTGCTACACTGCCGACCTTTTACGGCTCGCCTGTGCGGGCCGCAAATGCCATGAGCTTCTGCGCCATCGATTTCGGCACTTCGAATTCTGCCGTCGCCGTGCAAGACGGCGCCGCCATGCGTCTGGTCGAGCTGGAAGCCGGCTACGGCACGCTGCCGACCGCCGTATTCTTCAACGCCGATGAAGGTGGCCGCGTGTCGTTTGGCCGTCAAGCCGTCGCCGATTACGTCGATGGTTACGACGGGCGCCTAATGCGCTCGCTCAAAAGCCTGCTCGGCTCCTCCCTGATCGAAAGCACGACCGACCTCGGTAACGGGTCGGCGATGCGTTATATCGACATCATCGCCACGTTCCTGCGCCATCTGCGCACGCACGCGCTGAAGGCGAGCGGCGGCGACCTGCGTCATGTGGTCATGGGTCGCCCCGTGTTTTTCGTCGACGACGATCCGCGCGCCGACGCAGCCGCGCAACGCTCGCTCGAACAAAGCGCGCGCGACGTCGGGTTCCATGACGTGCATTTCCAGTTCGAGCCGATTGCAGCCGCGTTCGATTACGAATCGCGTCTGAGCGATGAACAGCAGGTGCTCGTCATCGATATTGGCGGCGGCACCTCGGACTTCTCGCTGGTGCGTGTCGGACCGGAACGGGCACGCCATCTCGATCGCAAGGACGACGTGCTCGCCCACCACGGCGTGCATATCGCCGGCACGGACTTCGACCGCCGCATCGAGTTGGCCACGATCTTGCGCGAACTCGGTTACAAGGCGCTCGGTCCCGACGGCAAGGAAGTACCGAACCGGATCTATTTCGATCTGGCAACCTGGCATCTGATCAACACGGTCTACACGCCGAAGCGCGTTGGCGAACTGGCGCTCACGGCGCATCTGTACGCCGACCCTGCCCATCACCGGCGCCTGATGCGCACGGTCGAGCAACGCCTTGGACACGCGCTCGTCGGTCATGCCGAAGACGCGAAGATCAACGTCGCCTCAGGCGGCGAGACGCGCATCGATCTGTCGGTGATCGAACGCGATCTCGCGGTCGCGTTCTCGGAAGCGGGCCTGGTGGAAGCGGTCAGCGACGAAATCGCGAGCATCACGGCAGGCGCCGTGCATACGGCGGCGCTGGCCGGACTGCGCGCCGAAGATGTCGATGCGCTCTACTTCACCGGCGGCTCCACGGGGCTGCGCAGCCTTTCCGGTGCCATGTGCGCGGCCTTTCCGAAAGCAACACCGGTATTCGGCGACCGTCTCGCCAGCGTGGCGCTGGGTCTGGGCATTCACGCCAGGCGCGTGTTTTCCTGAGCGGTCGCCGGCGTCCGTTACTGAAACGCGACTTCGTTGAAACTGCGCAGCTTGCGACTGTGCAGACGATCCAGACCGTTATTGCGCAGCAGCTCCATCGCCTTCACGCCGATCTTCAGATGCTGGTCGACGCGCTCGCGATAGAACCGGTCCGCCATGCCGGGCAACTTCAGCTCCCCGTGCAGCGGCTTGTCGCTCACGCAGAGCAAGGTGCCATACGGCACCCGGAAACGGAAGCCGTTCGCCGCAATCGTCGCACTCTCCATGTCGAGTGCAATCGCCCGGCTTTGACTCATGCGCTGCACCGGCTCGCGGTGATCGCGCAATTCCCAGTTGCGATTGTCGACCGTGACGACCGTGCCCGTGCGCATCACGCGCTTAAGTTCGAAGTCGTCGAGTTGCGTGACGTCGGCCACGGCACGCTCGAGCGCGACCTGCACCTCGGCCAGCGGCGGCACCGGCACCCATAGCGGCAGATCGTCGTCGAGCACGTGATCCTCACGCACGTACCCGTGCGCCAGGCAGTAGTCGCCCAAGCGCTGCGAGTTGCGCAGCCCTGCGCAGTGACCCAGCATGACCCAGGCATGCGGGCGCAGCACGGCGATGTGATCGGTGATGGTCTTCGCGTTGGAAGGCCCCACGCCGATATTGACCATCGTGATGCCCGTGTTGTCCGGGCGCACGAGGTGATATGCCGGCATCTGCGGCAGGCGCGGCGGCGGCGTGCCCCGCGCGTCGAGCGCGGCAATGTTCTGGTTCCAGTGCGTGACGTTGCCCGGTTCGACGAACGCCGTGTACTGACTGCGGTATTCGCGCAAGGCCGGATCGTCGGTCGCGCTCATCAGCTCGCGTCCCAGTTCGACGAACTCGTCGATATAGAACTGGTAGTTCGTGAAGAGCACGTAGTTCTGAAAATTTTCGGGCGAGGTCGCTGTGTAATGGCGCAGGCGATGCAGCGAATAATCCACGCGCGGCGCCGTGAACAGAGCGAGCGGCAAGATCTCGCCGGGCATGGGATCGCGCGTGCCGTTCACGATGCTGTCGTCCATCGTTGCCAGATCGGGCACGTCGAACGCGGTGCGCATGGCGCGCAGGTGTGTCTGATCGAGATCGCCTTCGAGGTACACGCCGTCCTGATAGGCGAAGTGCACAGGGATCGGCTCGTCGGAGACGCCCACTTCGAAGGCCACGCCGTGATTGTGCGCCAGACGGCGAAGCTGCTCGACGTAGTAGTTTTCGAACAGATCCGGTCGCGTGACCGTCGTCTGATAGCTGCCCGGCCCCGACACAAAGCCATAGGACAGACGCTTGTCCAGTTGGGTAATGTCTTCGGTGGTGATGCGAATGAACGGATAGTGCGCACTCACGCGCCGCGCCGCCTCCTTCTGCGTGGCGAAGCGGTCGAAAGCGGCGCGGAGGTACGCCGTGTTGGCATCGTAAATCGTCTTCAGGTAGGCGACGGCTTCCACCGGATCCGCGATCGATCGGGTGGCATGGACCGGTTCTTGTTCGGACATGCGCAAACCTCTTCTGTCTTAATCATGAGGGGGAGTATGCGCCCATTGTGACACGACCGGCAGGCGTCTCCGCGTCCCGTCCGCTGCCGTGGCCAAGCCAATCGAGCGCGCCCTCGCCGGCCGTCTCCGCCCCTGGCCCGGCGCGCCGAATCGCCACGCCCACGGCGAGCACGTCGATCGCCGCGAGGTGCAGAATTCTCGCGATCATCGTCACGTGAGCGCCCATCGTCTCGACGTGATCGTTGGGCAGCACGAGCGTCGCCTTGCGCGCCAGCGGCGAGTTGCGCGCCGTGAGCGCGATCACTTTCGCGCCGCGCGCCACGGCGATGTCGACCGCGCGGTTCAGATCCGCCGAGCGGCCCGACGCGGAAATGGCGACCACCACATCGCCGTCTCCCAACAGCGCTGCCGACGCCTGCAACAGATACGGGTCGCCGTACGCGATGGTCGGCATGCCGAAGCGGAAGAACTTGTAGTGCGCGTCCTGCGCGATCACGCCGGAGTTGCCCAGCCCGTAGAACTCGATGCGGCGGGCACCATCGAGCAAGGTGACGGCCGCCTCGAGCGTGCGCGCGTCGAGATGCTCGCGCATCTGCAGAATCGACGACACGGTGTTGTCGAGCACCTTGGCGCTGAATTCCGCCGCCGAGTCGCCCACGTGCACCTGTCCATGACGCACCGGCAGCGTGCCGGTCAGCGCACTCGCGAGTTTGAGTTTGAAGTCCGACAGTCCCTGACAGCCGAGCTTGCGGCAAAAGCGAATGACCGTGGGCTGGCTCACCCGCGCCAGACGCGCGATTTCCGACACCGGCTCCGCGAGCAGCGCACGCGGTTGCTTGAGCGCGAGTTCGGCCACGCGCTGCTCGGCCGGGCTCAACCGGTCGCGCAACCGATGCAGACGGTCGATCAGCGCGCCCGCGCCCGCCGCATGCGTGCCGAGCTGTTCGGCAAGGATGGCGGACGTGCCCAGGAACGCCGGATGATCGGCCGTAATGACGTAAGTCGGAATCGCCTTCAGATACGCCTCGAATCGCCCCTTTGCCTCGAAGCGCTGACGAAACGGTGAGTCCTCGAACAACGTGCCGAGCTTCGGAATCACGCCGCCCCCCAAGTACACGCCGCCCACCGCGCCCAGCGACACCGCGACATTGCCCGCGAGCGTGCCCAGCATCGCGCAAAAGCAATCGACGGTCTCACGCGCGAGCGCATCGCCCGCCTGGGCGAGCTTTACGATGGCGGGGGTCTCCAGCGATGGCGCCGAGCGGCCGTCTCGCGCCGCCAAGGCTTGATAGACGAGCGCCATGCCGGGACCGGCTACCAGACGCTCGAACGACACGTGCGGGAACTGCTTCCATGCGTAGCGCAGCACCTCGATTTCGCGCTCGTCCGCCGGCGCGAACGTCGTGTGCCCGCCTTCGCTGCCGAGCGCGATCCAGCGGTCTGCCGCCGGAATCAAGCCGGACACCCCAACGCCGGTGCCCGGACCGAGCAAGCCGATCACACCGCCCGGCTGCGGTTCGCCGCCGCCCACCTGACGCCGCTGTGCCTCGGACAGGTAAGGCAGCGCCATCGCCAGTGCGGTGAAATCGTTGACGACCAGCAGCGTCTCGAAGCGCAGCGCACGACGTGTCGCTTCAATCGAGAAGTGCCAGTCGCGATTCGTCATGCGCACCTCGTCACCGGCAATCGGATTCGCAATCGCGATCGCGGCATGCCGCACCGGCTCAGCGTGATCGGCCTCGTCAAGATACGCACGGATGACTTCGGGAACGCCGGAGAAATCGTCGCAAGCATAGTCGCGGATCTCGACGAGATCGCCGGGTGCGACTTCCAGCGCGAACCGGGCGTTAGTACCGCCGATGTCGGCCAGCAGTCGCGGACCGCTTACGTGCGGAGGATTATTCCTCACTCCAGAAGACATCGATGTTCACTCCTTCACAGTGGATCAGCCGGGAGATGGCGTTGTCCTGCACCTCGGCCTGCGCCGCTTCGAAGACGGCGCGTTTGGCCGGGCCTTGAATTTGCAGCAAGAGGCGCTCGCAGGACGCGAGCGCGGCGAGCGACCACGACACGCGCAGGTGCGGCGCGTGCTGCGGCTGCACAAGCACGAATTTGTCGTGTGTGGCGATGGCGTCGTGCCATTGCGCCGCGTCGGCGAAGAGCGACGCCGTATGGCCGTCCTCGCCCATGCCGAGCACGGCCACTTGCGGCACGCCGTGCCTCCACGTGTCGTTGAGCGTTCTCACCTGCAGCGCGGCGGACGTCGCGGTGTCCACCAGCGGCAACCAGTGCGCACCCGTCGCACCGGGCAGCAGTGTCTCGGCCACCAGCCGGGCATTGCTCTCGGCGTGCGTGGGCGGCAGCCAGCGATCGTCCACGAGCGTGATGTCAATGTCGCGCCACGCCACGGGAAGCCGGGCCAGTTGCAAGAGAAATGCCTTCGGACTCGTGCCGCCCGATACAGCCAGCAACGCGCGCGGACGAATCGTCAAGGCTTCGTCGAGCCGTGCAACGACGGCGTTGGCGAGCGCCAGCGCCTGTGTCTGCCGGGTGGGGAAGGTGCGCCAGTGGATCATGGGTGTTTGCCTCCGGTTGACATGACGTCGGACCGACGCGCCGGGCCTCGCCCGGCGATCCGCCTCAGTTGTCTTCTTCGACCCAGCTCGTACCGGACTGTGCCAGCAGCGCGCTTGCGGCGGGCGGCCCCCAGGTGCCGGCGGCGTAACGCTTTGGCCCTTTGTGCTGACGCGACCAGTACGCCTGGATCGGCGCGACCCAGCGCCAGGCCGCCTCTTGCTCGTCTCGACGGACAAAGAGCGCGAGACGCCCGTTGATGACATCGAGCAGCAGGCGCTCGTACGCATCCATCCGGTGTCCCTTGAAGAACTGGTCGAACGCCAGGTCGAGGTGAACGGTTTGCAGGGTCATGCCGTCGCCCGGCTGCTTCGCAAGACAGTAGAGGCGGATCGATTCGTTCGGTTGCAAACGGATGACGAGACGATTGGCGCCGGCCTGCGCCGTGGCTTCACCGAGCAACGGATAGGGCGTTGCGCGGTAGTTGACAACGATCTCCGCCACGCGCTCGCCCAGCCGCTTGCCCGTGCGCAGGTAGAACGGCACGCCGGCCCAGCGCCAGTTGTCGATCTCGGCCTTGAGGGCCACGAACGTCTCCGTCTGGCTGGACGGCGGCACGCCCGGCTCGTCGACATAGGCCGGCACCGCCGACTTGCCGATCGCGCCACCGCCGTATTGGCCCCGCACCACGTTGCGCGCGACCGTGTCGTCGTCGAGCTGACGCAGCGAGCGCAACACACGCAGCTTCTCGTCGCGCACGGCGTCGGCGTCCATCGACAGCGGCGGCTCCATCGCGACGATGGCGAGCAGTTGCAGCAGATGGTTTTGCACCATGTCGCGCAGCGCGCCGGTCTGTTCGTAGAACTCGCCGCGCCCTTCGACGCCGATTTCCTCGGCAATCGTAATCTGAATGCTGTCGATCAACTCGCGTCGCCACAACGGCTCGAAGATCGCGTTGCCGAAGCGCAGCGCCAGCAGGTTTTGTACCGCCTCTTTCCCGAGGTAGTGGTCGATGCGGTAAATCTGGTCTTCGCGAAAACTCGCGCCCACCGCATCGTTGATCGCCTCCGACGAGGCCAGATCGTGCCCGAGCGGCTTTTCCAGCACGATCCGACTGTTCTCGTTGAGCCTGGCGCTGCGCAGTCCTTCGCAGATGGGGATGAACAGCGACGGGCCGGTGGCCAGATAGAAGATGCGCACGCCCTGCCGTTGGGCGAGGCGCTCGGCCAGTACGCCGAATTCGGCTTCACGCCCGAGATCGAGCGGCATGTAGTCGATGGTGGCGAGAAACCGCGACCATGCGCCCTCGTCCCAGACATCGGACTTGATGTGCCCGCGCACGTGTTCCTCGCACCACTTGTGATACGCGGCGGCCTCCATCGGCTTGCGGGCAATCGCCAAAATGCGGCCGGTACTCGCACCGGCGCCAGCGTCGGCATCGGCGCCCAATTGCCCCGTGCGGAACGCCCGGAACAGCGCGGGCAGCACCTTGCGCAGTGACAAATCGCCGGTGGCGCCGAACAAGACAAAGGTATAGGGTGAAGGCGTGGTCATAGACAGCGTGGACTCCCGTGCGGCCGAACGCTTCTCCCGGGCTCCGCTCGGCGCGCCAACGGGCGAGCCAGCAAGCGGCGAATGGGCCGCCGGACACGGCAAATGTCCGAATGTCACCGAAGAAGCGCAACTTTGACACTGCATTGTAGTTTAACTACACTTTAAATCAACAAAGTTTCGTTCTTTGACTACATCACCCACGTCGAGCGACCTACAACGTTCCGGACACCCCATGACCCAGTCTTCGCAAAATGTACCGCTGCATCCGGTGGTTGAGCGTGTGACCCAGCGACTGATCGAGCGCAGCCGTTCAAGCCGTCAGGCCTATCTGGAGGGCGTGGCCCGCGCCACGCAGGGGCAGCCCGGTCGCGAGTCGATCGGCTGCGCCAATCTCGCGCACGCGCTGGCCGCCGCCCCCGCCGACGACCGCATCAAGATCCGCACCGAGCGCACGCCGAATATCGGCATCGTCACGGCCTACAACGACATGTTGTCGGCGCACGCCCCGTTCGTTGAGTTCCCCGACGTCATCAAGTCCGCAGCACGGGCGCATGGTGCCAGCGCACAGGTGGCCGGTGGCGTGCCCGCAATGTGCGATGGCGTCACGCAGGGTTATGCCGGCATGGAACTCTCGCTGTTCTCGCGCGATGTGATCGCGATGGCCTCGGTCGTGGCGCTCTCGCACCAGATGTTCGACGCCGCCATGTTCCTCGGCGTGTGTGACAAGATCGTGCCGGGGCTGGTCATCGCCGCCCAGGCGTTCGGCCATCTGCCCGCCGTTTTCACCCCGGCGGGCCCGATGCCCTCCGGGCTGCCCAACGACGAGAAGTCGCGCATCCGGCAGGAGTATGCTGCGGGCCGCGTCACGCGCGCGGCGCTGCTCGACTCCGAACTCGCCGCGTATCACACCGAAGGCACCTGCACGTTCTACGGTACCGCCAACAGCAATCAGATGCTCATGGAATTCATGGGGCTGCACTTGCCCGGCGCGTCATTCGTCAATCCGCATACGCCGCTGCGTCATGCGCTCACGCAGGCGGCCACGGCGCGCGCCGTGGCGCTGGCGAAGACCGGTATCAACACGTCGCATATCCTCGATGAGCGAGCGTTCATCAACGGCGTCGTCGGCCTGCTGTCCACGGGCGGCTCGACCAACCACACGCTGCATCTGGTGGCGATGGCGCATGCGGGCGGCATTCTGCTGGACTGGCAGGACTTCGCCGAGCTGTCGGACGTCACACCGCTGCTCGCTCACGTCTATCCGAACGGCAAGGCGGATGTGAACCAGTTCCATGCGGCGGGTGGCCTGAACTTCCTGATTCGCGAGTTGCTCGACGCCGGATTCCTGCACGATGACGTGACCACCGTCATGGGGCACGGTCTACGCCCATACACGCAGGAAGCCGTGCTGCACGACGACGTGCTCTCCTGGCAGGACGCCCCCAACAACAGTCTCGACGAGGGCATCGTGCGCCCGGCATCGCGCCCGTTTGCGCGCGAAGGCGGCTTGCGCATGCTCGCGGGCAACCTGGGGCGCGCGGTCATCAAGTCATCCGCCGTCAAGCCGGAACATCAGACGGTTCGCGCTCCGGCACGCGTGTTCTCTGATCAGGAGAGCGCGCAAGCGGCGTTCAAGGCGGGAGAACTGACGCGCGATGTCATCGTCGTGGTGCGTTTCCAGGGCCCGCAGGCCAACGGCATGCCGGAGTTGCACAAGCTCATGCCGATGCTCGGCCTCCTGCAGGACGAAGGCCATCATGTGGCGCTCGTGACTGACGGGCGAATGTCCGGTGCGTCGGGCAAGGTGCCCGCCGCCATTCACCTGTCGCCGGAGGCGGAGCAAGGCGGCATGCTCGCGCGCGTGCAGGATGGCGACATCATCACGATCGATTGCGAGAAGAACCTGCTGCACTGCGAAGTCGACGACGCCACGCTCGCCGCGCGTGCTCCGGCCCCGGAACCGCAACGGCCGTTCGACCCGTGGCGTAACGTATTCCGCCTATTCCGGCGCAACGTCGGCGCCGCACCGCATGGCGCGTGCGTGCTGTTCGACGACTCGGAGTATCCGAAGCACTCGTGACTGTCCGGCGAACGATGTGCGATTACGCGTGACGTGGTGCGTCGATCGGCGGTGTCCCGTCGTGAAATAGCGTACGCAGTTGCGAACGCAGCTCGGCGGAATCGGTATGTCCGTGAACCGTGATGGCGTGTTGCACGGCCGCTTCCATCAGTTCGTTTTCGGAATCTGCGGATAGCGCTACGGAACAGTTCATTGCGCTCGGGAATTCCCGGCAATCGATGAATTTGCGGGTCATGATGGTCTCCTCACACGAGAGCGTCGTCTTGGCTGGATGACCGCGCCGTATACCACGCGACGCCTGCGGGGCGCGATTTCACCTTCTGCGGATGGCAAACAAAATCATTCTGAAAGTATAGGTTGCGGGTGGCGATTGTCAGGTCACACGACGATGGGATTCATGCGGTCGGCCGAAGCCCGCCATGACCGTGGGGCTGCCGCCGCGTCGGGACGGCGTCAAGAAATCTTGACGCCTTTTTTATTCATGCATCCCTAGACTGGCTCCGTCGTCACCCCTGTCGTCAATCGACACGTTGCCATGCCTACCATCGCCCAACGCGCCCGTCTGGAACCTCCCGATGCAAGTGCCGTCTTGGCCGACGCTTTCTCCGCCGCGCGTGAGCGCCATCGGTGCCCCCCACGCGCACGTCTCGATGCAACGCTCGACATCACGCTCAGCCGCGCGGCCGTCTCCACGCTCGCCGTCACGCTGGCGATGAGCCTGCCGCTGCCGTGGCGCGTCGAGACAATTCGCCCGATCCGGCACGATACCGCCGCCGTGGTATCGATTGCGTTGCCGCGCGTCGAAGCCTCGCGGGCCATGCTCGCCGTCATGCAATCGCTGCCAGAAGCTGAATTTGGTGTGCTGCGTCTTCGCCCCGCCGCCTGAGCGTTCAACGTCCCCGGTGTTCCGCCCCCTTCGCCCCGCCAATCCGCCCCCCGCCATGAACCCAGCCATCTTCGAAGGCGTTTGGATTCCCCTCGTCACGCCCATGACAGGCGCGAACGGCGCACAGATCGATCGCAGCGCCTTCGCCCGTCTGGTCAACTTCTACCTTGCTGCCGGGGTCAGCGGTCTTGTCGTGGCCGGCACCACGGGCGAAGGTGCGCTGCTGGCCCCCGACGAACGCCGCTGGCTCGTCGAGACCGCGTGCCATCTCGCCCAAGACCATGCGCCCGTCGTGGCTGGCGTCGGCGCGGCCGACACGTCGGACGCCGCGCATCAGATTGGCAGCCTCGACGATCTGCCGCTCGCCGGTTACCTTGTGCCGCCGCCCTACTATCTGCGACCGTCGCAAGACGGCATCCTCTGGCACTACCGCACGCTGGCAGCCGTGACGCGCAAACCGCTCGTGCTCTATAACGTGCCGCTGCGTACTGGCGTGGCGCTCGGTGTGGAGACGATCCGAGCGTTGGCATCACACAGCGCCTTCGCGGCGATCAAGGAGTGCGACGAGCATTCGCTCACGCACCTGCCGTCGCAGGTCGCCATGCCCGTGCTGTGCGGCGACGATATGCAGTTGCTGCCCGCACTGCACGCCGGTGCGCGCGGATGCATTTCGGCGGCGGCACATGTGCGGCCGGATCTCTATCTGAAGCTGCTTCGCTACGCGCGCGAGGGCGACATGGTGCACGCCACAATGCTCTTCAACGGCATGAAGCCGCTCATCCGACGCCTGTTTTCCGAGCCCAATCCCGTGGCGATCAAAGTCGCGCTCGCGTCATTGGGCCTGTGCCCGGAGACGGTTCGTCGTCCGCTCATGCCGTGCTCGGACGCCCTTCGCAAAGCGATCGACGTCCAGCTCGAAGTGACGATGGCCTTCTGAGTCCGAACGGCGCGGCCTGTCCGCCCTTCCCCACGACACGAGACCCGATATGGACGACATCGAACAGCGTCACCGCACCATCGCCCGTCTGCTGATCAAGCTCTCGGGCACCCCGTTGGCCAGGCTCGCCTACGCGACCGGCATGACCGGCAACACGATTTCACGATGGGTTCACGGCGATCGCTGCGCGCTGGGTCCGCAGGGACGCGACAAGCTGCTCACCGCGCTTGGCGCCCGCAGCGATGGTGTCAACGTAAAACTCGCATTGCGCGCCACCGGCGCCACGCAACCTGTCTTCCAGATCAACGGCCTAGTGCAGGCCGACCGCTTCGCCACGCTCGCGGCTCTGACCTCGACGCAATTCGTTGCGGCGCGCGAGACCTGTCAGGGAAAAACGCTCGTGAGCGTCGTCACCGACATGAGCGGGCAAACGACGGCGCTGCTCGTCGGCACACGGGAAGCGCTCGACGAGCTGTATGCAGCACTGGACATCACCGTGTCACCCAAACGCCGTGTGGAGGTCGCGCACGGTCCTTGCGCTTCGACTGACGTCGCAATGCGAATACACTCAAGCTGACCGTAGTTCGCGAGCGCCACACGCGATAACGACGGCGCGCTCGACGTGACGCTGGAACTCGACGATGCGCGCGACGTCTTCGCCCCTCGCAGCCAACATTTCGACCGTCCGTCCGGGACCTGGGTAGATGACTGAGCGTCCCCGGAACCCATGAGGTGAACGCCAGCGGCGATCCTCTCGCCGCTGGCGTGGTGCGTCAGGCCGAGGCGCGTGCGCTCACTGCCACCCGAACCGTCGCGCGAACATGCCTTTCATCATTTGCGTGAGCACAGCGTAGGCGAGCAGGATGGCCGCGAGCATCGGGAAGTACGCGAGCGGCAATGCCTGCATCTTGAACGTGTCCGCGAACGGCGACATCGGCAGCATCACGCCGATCAGCATCACGGCGGCCGTCATCATCAGCAACGGCCATGCCGCGCGGCTCTGCACGAACGGAATGCGACGCGTGCGGATCAAGTGCACGATGAGCGTCTGCGACAGCAGCCCCTCGACGAACCAGGCGGACTGGAACAGCGTTTGATGCTCGGCGCTGTTCGCGCCGAACCAATGCCACATCGCCACGAACGTCAGCACGTCGAAAATCGAACTGATCGGGCCGAAGAACACCATGAAGCGCGACAGATCCGCCGGATTCCAGCGCTGCGGCTTCGTGAGCTGTTCGTCGTCGACGTTGTCGAACGGTATCGTCGTCTGCGACAAATCGTAGAGCAGGTTCTGCGTGAGCAGTTGCAACGGCAGCATCGGCAGGAACGGCAGGAACGCACTCGCGATCAGCACCGAGAAGACATTGCCGAAGTTCGAGCTGGCGGTCATCTTGATGTACTTGAGCATGTTCGCGAACGTGCGACGCCCCTCGATCACGCCCTGCTCCAGCACCATCAGACTCTTTTCCAGCAGGATCAGGTCGGCCGCTTCCTTGGCGATGTCCACCGCCGTGTCCACCGAAATGCCGATGTCGGCCGCGCGCAAGGCCGGTGCATCGTTGATGCCGTCGCCCATGAAGCCAACGACGTGGCCGTTCGCGCGCAACAGGCGCACCAGGCGCTCCTTGTGCGACGGCGTGAGCTTGGCGAATACGTTGGCGCGTTCGACCGTGTGCGCCAGTTCGGCGTCGCTCATCGCCTCGATGTCGTCGCCCAGCACGCAGCCGTTCACCGCCAGCCCCACTTCGCGGCACACCTTCGCCGTCACGAGATCGTTGTCGCCCGTGAGCACCTTGACCTGGACACCCGCCGCTGCGAGCGCCTTGAGCGCCGGCGCCGTCGACTCCTTGGGCGGATCGAGAAACGCGATATACCCGACGAGCACGAGTTCGCTCTCGTCCGCAATGCCATAACTGTCGCGCACCGGTGGCAAGTGGCGCGTTGCCACGGCCACCACGCGCAGACCTTCGGCGTTCAGGTCGGCCGTGACGCGACGCAGGCGGGCCAGCACATCGGGCGTGAGCGGCTCGACGTTCGCACCATGCTGCACGCGATTGCACACGGCCATCACCTCCTCCACCGCCCCCTTGCAGATCAGTTCGTGATGATCGCCGTTCTCGCTGACCACCACCGACATGCGACGGCGCTGGAAGTCGAACGGGATCTCATCGATCTTGCGATACCGGTTCACGATGTCGAGATGCTGGTGCAGCTCCCCATGATCGAGCACTGCCACGTCGAGCAGGTTCTTCAGGCCGGTCTGGTAGAAGCTGTTGAGATAGGCATACTCGAGCACATCTTCCGAGGCGTGGCCCCAGACATCGGTATGACGTTCGAGACAGATCTTGTCCTGCGTGAGCGTGCCGGTCTTGTCGGTGCACAGCACATCCATCGCGCCGAAGTTCTGGATCGCATCGAGCCGCTTGACGATCACCTTCTTGCGCGAGAGCACGACCGCGCCCTTGGCGAGCGTGGCCGTCACGATCATCGGCAGCATTTCGGGCGTAAGGCCCACCGCCACCGACAGCGCGAACAGCGACGCCTCGAGCCAGTCGTGCTTGGTGAAACCGTTGATGAGCAGCACGATGGGCGTCATGACCAGCATGAAGCGGATCAGCACCCACGACACACGATTCACGCCCTGTTGGAACGACGTCACCGTCGGTTGCTGCGCCGTGACGCGCTGCGCGAGCGAGCCGAAGAACGTGCGCGCCCCCGTCGCCACGACGACAGCCGTGGCCGACCCGCTCACGACGTTCGTCCCCATGAACGCGAGGTTGTCGTAGGCGAGCGGATTGCTGCCGCCGGACTCGCAAGCGTGCGCGAATTTCTCGACGGGCAGTGCCTCGCCGGTAAGCGCCGATTGCGAGACGAACAGATCCTTGGCCGCGAGAATGCGCACGTCCGCCGGAATCATGTCGCCCGCCGCGAGCAGCACGATGTCGCCCGGCACGAGTTCGGCCAACGCAATTTCACGGCCCATGCGACCCAGACGGCGCACGTGGTCGGCCTCTACGCCCTCATGGCCGAACACTTCGCGGCGCAGCACCGTCGCCGTGGTGCTCACCATGGCCTTGAGCTTTTCCGCCGCCTTGGAGGAGCGCGCCTCCTGCACGAATCGCAACACCGTGGAAATGATCACCATCGACGCGATGATGATCGTTCCCTCGGTGTCGTCGGTCGCGTACGACACAGCGGCCAGTGCCGAGAGCAGCAGGTTGAATGGATTGCGGTAGCAGTTGAACAGGTGCCGCCACCAGGGCAACGGTTTTTCGTGCTCGACTTCGTTGACGCCAACGTGTGCCCGCACGGTGGCGGCCTCGTCATCCGACAGACCGTCGCGCGTCGTGTGCAGACGGGCGAGCAGATCGGGGCCGGCGTCGCGGGCGGCGTCGAGCAAACCTGGCGGTGCCTCGTGGCCATGCGCTGGCGCATCGAGGGTTTCGAGCATGTCGCGGCGGCGGAAGAAGCGCAGGCCAAGGCGCGCGCCAAGCACCGCAATCAGTCGCTCGCTGAACGTGAGAGCTTGTTGCATCGGATACATCCTGAAAATACGGTTGATATCGCTGGGCACCGGCCAGTCGCCGATGCCTGGGGACCGTTATCGCGCAGGCTCAGCCCGCGCGTCCGGTCGGATCGTTGCGACGCACGAGCGCCAGCAGCCACTGTCCGAGTCGCGCACTCGCGCCCGGGCGCGCCGTGACAGCGGCGTCCTCGGCATGCGGGGCGACGTGATAGTGATGCAGGCACTCGGTGGGCAGCATCAGGGCTTGCGGATTGCCTCCGCGAAGGGTCATGGAGTAACGGAACACGATGATTCTCCCGGCCGCGCGGCAATCGGCCCGGCGCGCACGAGAGACTCGCATTTCATCACCGGCGCCCACGGCAAACGGCCTGAAAACGAACCCCTGCGCGCAACGGGACAGCCCGAACGGCAGACGTAAAGCAAATTAGGGAGCGTGCTACGAAAGACGGACGCTATCGGTATGGCCCAAGAAAACCCTTCGGCGCGGCGGCCAAGGGCATTGGACATTCGATGCGTACATCAGAGGTGCGCGCCAACCCGGCTATGCGAGTTAGCGGCAGGGAAGATCCCGGGGACTAACTCGCGGTGATGGTGTCGACCTGCGCCGACCGGCAACTACCACTAGAACTACTGTCCACGGAAGGACCTCCTGAGAGCTATGACGGCGCGATTTTACCCCCGAGTGCGTCGAAAGAAAAGTGACAATTCACCGTGTTACAAAATGATGACGAATGCAACTTTCCAGCGGGAAGCGGCTCAGTCAGAATCTGTCATGTTTTCGTCACAAACCGCCCACCGGCGGCCGTCGAGGCACCGGCACCGCACGCCGCCCGGTGGCGTACCGGGCAACCGGTCTGGCCTATTTCTGCTTCCCGCTCCCCGAATTTCATGGATTCAATCAACCGCGCCCTGTTCCTGGCCGTCAATGCCTCGCCCAATGTCAGTGAAGGAGAACTGGCCATCGCCGTTCTCCTCGCCAAATACCTGATCCTGCTGCTCCCGGTGGGCCTGACCCTCCTGTGGCTCGCTGGCGGTCGCGACCGCGAGGGGGCCGTGCACGGTCTGCTGGGCGTAGCGCTCGCGCTACTGGTCAACGGTGTGATCGGTCTGGCCTGGTTCGAACCGCGGCCGTTCGTCGTCGGTCTCGGCACGAACCTGCTCCCGCATGCGCCGACGAGTGCCTTCCCCAGCAATCACGCGTCGATCCTGTTCACGTCGGCGTTCGTCCTGATGGGCACGCTCGCGCGCTCGCCTCGCCTGCTCGGCCGGCTCCTGCTGCTATGCGCCGTGCCCGTGTGCTGGGCGCGCGTCTACCTTGGCGTGCACTGGCCGCTCGATATGGTCGGTGCGCTGGCGGTATCGATCGTAGTGGCGCTCATCATGCACACCGCGAGTGCGCGTGAGACGAGTCGTATCGTCGCGGCTATCCTCGAAGCCCTCTATCGCCGCCTGATGGCGTGGCCGATTGCGCGCGGCTGGCTGCGTCGCTGAGCCGGCGGACTTGGGAAACGACGGGAACTGCGGGTTTGCGGACCTGCGGGAAGCGGTGGAAGCTTCAGGAGGGGTTGACGAACAGGCAGGAACGGTAGGAAGACTCGGGAGAACCGAATCTCCCAGTACGGCGTCGGAGACGGGGGATCAGCGGTGGTATTCGCCGGCAGCTTCGGGCTGGTAATCGATGCCGAGCAATGTCAGCGCGATCTGGTGGCCGCCTGGCACTTGCCACTGAATCGACTGACCGACGCGCAAGCCGAGCAGCGCGCTACCCACCGGCGCGAGCACCGAAATGCCGCTCGGCGTGCTCGCCAGATGTTGCGGATACACAAGCGTGACGCGATGTTCCTGCTGCGCGGCGAGATCACGGTAGCGCACCACCGAGTTCATCGTGGCGATGTCGGCCGGCATCTGCTCCGGTTCGACGACGCTCGCCCGGGCAAGCTCTGTTTCGAGTGCCTCCACATACGGCAATGCCGCGCGGGGCGCCTGCGCCATGAGCGCTTCGAGGCGTTCAAGGTCGAGCGTGGAGACAGTGATCGAGGGGCGTTGCGAATGGACGGTGAACATGTCGGCGGGCCTGTTTTTCCTTGACGTTGAGGGAGTGACCTTCAATCTAACAGAAGCCCCGCGCGGCGAGAAGTCCCGGACTTGACCGCCATCCGCTAGAATCGACGCATTAGGCACACAAAGTCGAAGTCATGTCCGAACACACTACCAATGCCGCGCTCTTCGCGCGCGCCCAGCAGACCATCCCCGGCGGCGTGAACTCGCCGGTGCGCGCCTTCCGTTCGGTCGGCGGCACGCCGCGCTTCATCGCCCGCGCCCAAGGCCCTTATATGTGGGACGCCGAAGGCACGCGCTTCATCGACTACATCGGCTCGTGGGGCCCGATGATCGTCGGCCACCTGCATCCGGACGTCGTCGCCGCCGTGCACGCCGCGATGTCGCAAGGCTTCAGCTTCGGGGCGCCCACCGAAGCCGAAGTGGTGATGGCCGAGACCCTCTGCGGCCTCGTGCCGTCCATCGAGCAGGTGCGCCTGGTGTCCTCCGGCACCGAGGCGACGATGAGCGCACTGCGCCTGGCGCGCGGCTTTACCGGCCGCAACAAGATCGTCAAGTTCGAGGGCTGCTATCACGGCCACGCCGACAGCTTGCTCGTGAAGGCCGGCTCCGGCCTGCTCACGTTCGCCGATTCGACGCGCAACGCGCCGTCGTCGGCCGGCGTGCCGCCCGAAGTCACGCGCGACACGCTCGTGCTCGAGTACAACAACGTCGAACAGCTTCGCGAACTGTTCGCCGGCCAAGGCGGCGAGATCGCGGCCGTGATCGTCGAGCCGGTGGCCGGCAACATGAACCTCGTGCGCGGCTCGCGTCACTTCCTGCAGACGCTGCGCGAGCTGTGCACCGCCCATGGCGCCGTGCTTATCTTCGACGAGGTGATGTGCGGGTTCCGCGTCGGGTTGGGCGGCGCGCAAGCGCTGTACGGCATTACGGCCGACCTCACTTGCCTGGGCAAGGTCATCGGCGGCGGCATGCCGGCCGCCGCGTTCGGCGGACGTCGCGACATCATGTCGCACCTGGCACCGCTGGGCGGCGTCTACCAGGCCGGCACGCTCTCCGGGAATCCGCTGGCCGTGGCCGCCGGCCTCGCCACGCTCAAACTGATTCAGGCGCCGGGCTTCTACGAGGATCTGGCCAAACGCACATCGAAGCTCGTCACGGGGCTCGTCGAGGCCGCCCAGAGCGCTGGCGTGCCATTCTCGGGCGACAGCGTCGGCGGCATGTTCGGCCTGTACTTCCGTGCCAACGTGCCGCAGAGCTTCGCGGAAGTTACAACGTCCGACGTGGCCCGTTTCAACAAGTTTTTTCATGCGATGCTCGATCGCGGCGTGTATCTCGCGCCGAGCGCCTTCGAAGCGGGCTTCGTCTCGGCAACGCACGACGACACGATCATCGACGCCACGCTCGACGCTGCCCGCGACGCGTTTCGCGCCATTGCGTGATCGTTGCAGGTCACGTGGCTGTCTTCGGCCGGATTTCGCACACCTAGCGAGTCGGCCAGTCTGACCATCACAGGGAGAAACATCATGCAAGTGTCGTTGCCGACAAAGCTTCGCCAATCGTTCGTGCGCTGGTTGGCACTGGGGGTGCTCACCTCGTTGCTGTCCGCCTGCGGATACAACCAGATTCAGGTCAAGGACGAAGCGGTCAAGGCCGCCTGGAGTGAAGTCGTCAACCAGTACCAGCGACGTGCCGACCTGGTGCCGAATCTGGTGAACACGGTCAAGGGCTACGCCACGCACGAGCAAACGACGCTCACCGAGGTGATCAACGCGCGCGCGAAGGCCACGAGCATCACGGTCACGCCGGAGACGCTCAACGACCCCGAGGCGTTCAAGCGCTTCCAGCAAGCGCAGGGCGAACTGTCCGGCGCACTCTCACGCCTGATGGCCGTCTCGGAGAACTATCCGAACCTGAAGGCCGACGGTCTGTTCCGTGACCTGCAATCGCAGCTCGAAGGCACGGAAAACCGCATCACCGTGGCGCGCAATCGCTACATTCAGGCCGTGCAGGATTACAACGTGTATGTGCGCCAGTTCCCGAACAATCTGACGGCGAAGATGTTCGGCTACGGGCCGAAGCCGAACTTCACGGTCGAGAACGAGAAGGCCATTTCGACCGCGCCGGCCGTCAAATTCTGAGGATCGGATCATGGCTGCCATCTCCGCGGACTACAAGGTGTCGCCAAAGGGCCGTGGAATGCCGACGCGCCGTCCGGTGACGGATGACGCGCGCGGCGGGCACTCGCGCAGTTGGCATTGGGGACCGACGCTTTGGGCGATGCTGGCGCTGGCGTTGGCGTGCCTGGGCTCGCTGGCGTTGCCGGCCAGCGCAGAGGATCTCGTGGCCGTGCCCGCGCTCACCGCGCGGGTAACCGACCTGACCCGCACACTCACGCCCGAGCAGCGCAACGCGCTCGAGACACAGCTCGCACAATACGAGCAACAACGCGGCAGCCAGATTTTCGTTCTGATGGTGCCGAGCACGGCTCCCGAGACGATCGACCAGTACAGCATTCGCGTGGCCGATGCCTGGAAGGCCGGCCGCAAGGGCGTGGACGACGGCGTCATCGTGCTCATCGCGAAGAACAATCCGAACGACCTGCGCAAGATGCGCATTGAAGTCGGACGCGGGGTACAAGGCTCGCTGACCGATGCCATCTCCGGGCGAATCCTGCGCGACGTGATGGCCCCCCATTTCCGCAGCGGTGACTTCTTCGGCGGGTTGGCCGCCGGCGTCGCGGCGGTCGAGGCGGCGATGAACAACGAGGCGCTGCCCGCCCCGAATTTGCCGTCGACGCGCGCGCCGCACTCGGATCTGTCCGATTTCCTGCCGCTGCTCTTCATCGTCTTCATCATCGGGATGGTGGTCCTGATGGAAAGCCGCCGGCGGTTTCAAGGGCCCGGTCTGCCGGGCGTGGGTCCCACCGACCCGCGCTCGCGGGTGCTCACCGGCCAACGCGGGCGCATCGGTGCCGGCGGCTTCGGCGCCGGGCTGGGTGGCGGCCTGGGCGGTCTGGGCGGCTGGGGACGCAACGACGGCGGCGGATTCGATGGCGGCGGCGGAGGTTTCGGCGGCGGCGGCGGTGGCGGATTCGACGGCGGCGGTTCGTCGGGGAACTGGTGATGGCGATGGCAAACGAAGCAATCGCAACGCAACACAAGACGCACGATGTCTCGCGCTGGCTGCGGCATTTGGGCACCTGGCGAGCGCACGCCCGGTGGCTCTTCCCGGACAAGGCGCTCGATGCGCTCGAAGCCGCCATCCGCGATTCCGAAAAGGAGCACCGCTGCGAGATTCGCCTAGTGATCGAAGCTGCCATGCCGCTTGCTGCGGTATGGCACGGGCATACCTGCCGTCAACGCGCCGTTCACTTGTTTCGCCAGCTCGGCGTGGCGCATACGGGCGAGCGCACGGGCATTCTCCTGTACATCAACATCGCCGATCACGATATCGAGCTGATCGCCGACAAGGGCGTCGACGCGCTGGTATCCCCCCGCACGTGGGACACCGTCGTTGCGCAGATGAGCGCCGGCTTTCGTGACGAACGTTATGTCCAGAGCGTGCTCGACGCGCTGAACACCCTGCGCGGCATTGCGCGCGAATTCCTGCCGGCCCATGCCGGCGCGGCGCCGGACAATGCGTTGACCGACCGGCCGCTGATGCTCTGACGCCTCATGTTCTCCGAACAGGATTTCTCTTATATGCGTCGCGCGCTGGCGCTCGCCGAGCGCGCGATGTTCACCACCACGCCGAATCCTCGCGTTGGCTGCGTAATCGTGCAGGACGGACGGATCATCGGCGAAGGCTTCACGCAGCCGGCCGGCCAGGATCACGCCGAAGTGCAGGCCATGAAAGACGCGCGCACGCGGGGCGAGTCGGTGCGTGGCGCCACGGCCTATGTCACGCTCGAACCGTGCAGCCATTACGGCCGCACCCCACCGTGCGCGAAGGGGCTCATCGACGCGGGCGTGAAACGCGTGATCGCCGCGATGGAAGATCCGAACCCGCTCGTGGCCGGGCGCGGCCTGAGCCTGCTGCGCGACGCGGGCATCGAAGTGCGCTGCGGACTGCTGGAGCATGAGGCGCGCGAAATGAACATCGGGTTCGTCGCCCGCATGACGCGCGGCACGCCGTGGGTCCGCATGAAGGTGGCGGCCAGCCTCGACGGCAAGACGGCCCTGCACAACGGCGTGAGCCAATGGCTGACCGGCCCGGCCGCGCGCGCCGACGGCCACGCGTGGCGGGCGCGCGCGTGCGCCATTCTCACCGGCATCGGCACGGTGCGCGAGGACGATCCGTCGCTCACCGTGCGAGAGGTGGAAACGACACGCCAGCCACTGCGCATCGTCGTCGATTCGCGTCTCGAGATTTCCCCGACCGCCAAGGTGCTCGCGAACGGCAACGCGCTCGTAATCTGCGCCAACGGCGATCACGAGCGCGCGTCTCGTCTGCGCGACCTGGGCGTGGAGGTGCTCGACCTGCCCAATACGACCGGCAAGGTCGACCTCTCGGCGCTGCTGCGCACGCTCGGCGAGCGCCAGCTCAACGAACTCCACGTGGAGGCGGGCTACAAGCTCAACGGTTCACTGCTGCGCGAGCGCTGCGTGGACGAACTGCTCACCTACCTCGCGCCGTGCATCGTCGGCGACGCGCAAGGCATGTTCCACCTGCCTGCGCTCACGTCGCTCGACGACAGGCTCGCGCTCAGTTTCACGGACGTGCGCATGATCGAGAGCGATCTACGGGTGATGGCCCGCGTCAAGCGCGACTGAATCCCCGTCGCCGGGTGCGCCGCGTGCGCTTAAACGTGGAAGCCCACGCGACCGAGCGCCTCCATTTCGACCGACACATACTGGCCCGGCTGGATATATTCGGCGGGTGTCGCACCGCCAGCCATCACGATCCAGCCGGCTTGGAGCGGCTCGCCCGCGGCGGCTGACAGACGCGCCGCTGCGACCAGCGAACGCAGCGGATGGCCGAGCAGCGCCGCCGTCGATCCCACCTGCACGGTGCGGCCGTTGATCGTCATGGCCAATCCCAGATTCGAGAAATCGACATGCGGATCGTGCCAGGCCCCAATCACGAAGCCGCTCGACGACGCGTTGTCGGCAATCACTTCCGGCAACGTGAACTTGAAGTCCTTGTAGCGCGAATCGATGATCTCGATGGCCGGCGCAATCGCTTCGACCGCCGCGAGCGCCTGCGGGCCCGTGACATGGCCTTCCAGCGGTTGCTTCAGGATGAAGGCGATTTCCGGCTCGACGCGTGGATGCACGTACCGCTTGAAGTCGATGGCCGTCCCCTCCTCGATCTGCATGCCGGACGTGAGGCGCCCCCAGATCACGTCGGACAGTCCCATCTGCATCATCTTCGCGCGGCTGGTAAAGCCCATCTTCACGCCGACACGCGTTTCGCCGCGCGCGGCGCGGCGGGCGAGCGATGCGGCCTGAATGGCGTAGGCATCGTCGAGCGACAGACGACTGTCGGTATCGAACTGCTCGACCTCATGCGCGAAATGGGCCGCGTCGTCGAGCAGCGTTGCGTAGTCTTGAATGTGGCTCATCGTGCCGCCTCGCTGGCAGATTCGAACACGGCGCGGACCGAGCCCAGGCCGTTGATACGGGTCTCGAAAATATCGCCGGGGGTCACGGCGACCATCGGGCCAAGCGCGCCCGAAAGTACCAGGTCGCCCGCCTTGAGCGGCGTGCCCACCGCCGCCATCGTGCGGGCTAACCACACCACGGCGTTGATCGGGCTGCCCAGGCAGGCCGCGCCCGCGCCGACGGACACCGGCTCGCCGCGACGCTCCATGACCATGCCGCACAGGCGCACGTCGAATTCGGCGAGCGTCTTCGGCGTATTGCCGATCACGTAGGCCGACGACGATGCGTTATCGGCAATCGTGTCGGTGATGCGGATGTTCCAGTCGGCCACGCGGCTGCCGACGATCTCCAGCGCGGGCAACGCGTACTCGATGGCGTTGATGACGTCGAGTTGGCCCGGGTTGTCGACACTCAAATCCCGGCCGATGACGAACGCGATCTCGGCTTCGATCTTCGGCTGCGTGAGGATCGAGGCGGGAATCGGCTCGCCGTCGCCATAGCCCATGTCGTCGAACAGCAAGCCGAAATCGGGCTGATCGACGCCAAGCTGCTTCTGCACGGCGACCGACGTCAAGCCGATCTTGCAGCCGACGACGCGGCGCCCGGCCGCCAGATGCCGCTCGGTGTTGATACGCTGAATGGCGTAGGCGTCATCGATGGTGAGCGGCGCGTACGTGTCGCGCAGCGGGGCGATGAAGCGGTGCGAGCGCCCGGCGTCGTGCAGTGCGTCGGCCGCCTGCTGCAGGCGCGCCTGTGTGGCGGCGTCGCGCGGCGAGGTCGCGCTCATCGGGCGTCCGCCCTGGCCGGCGCCGCCGGCTCATCCTTGGTGTGCTCGCCCACCGCCCAGTGCGCGGCCGGTACTTGCGTCGCATACACGCGGATCGATTCGAGCGGTGCGCCGAGTGTCTCGTGGACGGTGCGTGCCACGGCCTTGACGCAGGCCTTCACGGTGGCGTCGTCGCGACCTTCCACCAAATGGATTTGTACGATTGGCATGAGGCTGTCCCCCTGAAAATGCCGAAAAGAAAGCTTTCGGAGGAAGCCATCATGCGCGCGCCGAGAGATACCGTCCAATACCTATTTTCCAGATTCCGATACTATTTCGGTATCACGTTATCCCGCCGGAACGGAGCCGTCCATGGACATCAAGCAAATGCGCTACTTTCTTGCCGTCGCGCAGGAAGGCCATTTCGGGCGGGCGGCACAGCGGCTGAACATGGCGCAGCCACCGCTCACCCGCCACATTCACGCGCTCGAAGCCCAGCTGGGCACACCGCTATTCGTGCGTACCCCCAAGGGCGCCACGCTGACCGCCGCGGGGCAGACGCTGCTTGCCGAAGTGCCAAACATCCTGGCGCTCGCACGCCGCGCCGAGGAGCAGACGCGCCTCGCCGGCGAAGGCTATATCGGACGGCTCGACGTCGGCATCTTCAGCTCGGGCATTCTCAACGCGATTCCGCGCTTGCTGGCGAGCTTTCATACCGAGCGCCCCGAAGTGAAGATCGGCCTGCACAACCTGTCGAAGACCGACCAGATCGCGGCGCTGCGCGAGCGGCGCATCGCCATTGGCTTCAATCGGCTGATTCCGGACGAGCCGGATCTCGTCGTCGACTGGATTCATCGCGAGCCGTTTCTCGTCGCGCTCTACGAAGGTCATCCGCTATGCGAGCGCGCGTTGCTGACCCTGGCGGATCTCGATAACGAGCGAATGATCCTGTATCCGAACGCCCCGGTGCCGGGACTCGCAGAGGAAGTCGCCGCCGCGTTTCGGGCCGAGGGCGTGACGTTGCGCGTGGAGCAGGAAGTGGAGGATGTCGTGACGTCGATCGCGCTCGTCGCGAGCCGCTTCGGCGTTTGCGTGACGACGGAGTCGGCGGCGAACCTGCGGCTACCCGGCGTGGTGTACCGACCGCTGAAATCACGACATCTGAGCGCCATCGAACTGAACTGCATGTACCGGCGCGACGACGATTCCCCGATTCTCAACGCCTTTCTCGCGCTCATCCGGCGCTCGCGCAATCGGCGTCACACCTTGGCGATGTAGCGCGTCGATCGATCCGGCGCTTCCGAGATCGGATGCAAACCGCCTGAATTGGATATCAATGAATGGCGGATTGTATCCAAAATGTCCTGTTCGACAATCCATCCCGTCTTCTCCCTTGCCGCCGACTCGCCCCTCGATTTGTCGATTCATCGCCGATTTTTTTAAATTTCAATCTGCGTAGTACTACGCATCATCGTTGTGACGACTCTTATTTTTTCTTTTCAACGTCTTGAAACGCTTTATTCATGCGGGTTTTACGGCATCTCTGGATAGCTATTCCAATTTAACGGCGGATTACGCTACTATGGCGCATCGTTTCTGTCGCCTGCGGCAGGAGTGAGCCAATACCGACCGGGTTCCGCCGTCGATCAAGCGCACCGCACGACCGGGTGCTCAAAAAATACAAATCAAGGAGATGTCCACGATGCAGTTCCGTCACAAATCCCTGTTCGTCGCCGCTGCGCTTGCCGTTCTCGGCACGGGCGCCAACGCCGAGACCGTCAAGATCGCCATCGCCGGCCCGTTCAGCGGCTCGGTCGCCCAATATGGCGACATGGTGAAGGCGGGTGCGCTGACCGCCATCGACGAAATCAATGCGGCAGGCGGGGCGAACGGCAACAAGCTGGAAGCCGTGATGATGGACGACGCGTGCGAGCCGAAGCAGGCCGTCGCCGTCGCCAACAAGATCGTCAGCCAGAAGATCAAGTACGTGATCGGTCACGTTTGCTCGGGCTCGACGATCCCGGCATCGGACATCTATGAGAACGAAGGCGTGGTGATGATTACGCCGTCGGCGACTGCACCGCAACTGACCGAAGGCAAGAAGCGTCACTTCATCTTCCGCACCATCGGCCGTGACGACCAGCAAGGTCCGGCGGCCGCGCAGTACATCATCAACAAGGTCAAGCCGAAGAAGGTGGCCGTGCTGCACGACAAGCAGTCGTACGGCCAGGGTATCGCCACGTCGGTGAAGAAGGACCTCGACGCCGCCAAGATCCCGGTTGTGCTGTTCGAAGGCATCAACGCCGGCGACTCCGACTACTCGGCCGTCATCACCAAGCTCAAGGCACAGGGCGTGGACTTCGTGTACTTCGGCGGCTATCACCCGGAAATGGGGCTGCTGCTGCGCCAGGCACGCGAACAAGGTGTGAAGGCCACGTTCATGGGTCCGGAAGGCGTGGGCAACAAGGACGTGACGGCGATCGCCGGCCCGGCCTCGGAAGGCATGCTCGTGACGCTGCCCGCCGACTTCGCGGCCGACCCGGCCAACGCCAAGCTGGTGAAGGCCTTCGCGAGCGCCAAGCGCGATCCGAACGGTCCGTTCCAGATGCCGGCCTACACGGCGGTGCAACTGATCGCCAAGAGCATTGCCGGCGCGAAGAGCACCGACTCGGAGAAGGTGGCCAAGTACCTGCACGCGAACACGTTCGACACGCCGATCGGCAAGGTGGCGTATGACGCGGCAGGCGATCTGAAGTCGTTCAAGTTCGTGGTCTACACCTGGCACAAAGACGCCACCAAGACCGCCGCCAACTGATTTCCTGACGCTTTACCGGCCAGCGAATCCCCCCAGCCGCCCGCCGTTCCCGGCGGGCGGCGTGCATTCGCGCTCGGCCACCGCTCGTCGCGAGGCTTCCCGCATGAACGAATTTTTCCCGCAGTTTGCCCAGCAACTGGTCAACGGCCTGACGCTGGGCGCGATTTACGCGTTGATTGCCATCGGCTACACGATGGTCTACGGCATCATCGGCATGATCAACTTTGCCCACGGCGAGATCTACATGATCGGCGCCTACGTCGGTCTCGTCACACTGACGGCCATCGGCACCGCAGCGGGTTACCCGTTGCCGCTCGTTTTGGGCGCGGCGCTGCTGGTCTCGGTGCTGATCACCGGCCTGTATGGCTTTGCGATCGAGCGGGTGGCGTATCGCCCGCTGCGCGGCGGCCCGCGTCTCGGACCGCTGATCTCCGCCATCGGCATGTCCATCTTCCTGCAAAACTACGTGCAGATCGGCCAGGGAGCGCGCGACGTGTCCGTGCCGATGCTGATCTCCGGCGCCATCGATATCCCGATGGGTGACTTCACGGTGACCATTCCCTACGCGCGCATGCTGATCGTAGGCGTGACCGTCGCGCTGATGATTCTGCTCACGCTGTTCATCGCCAACTCGCGCATGGGCCGCGCCTGCCGTGCCTGCGCCGAGGACATGCGCATGGCCAACCTGCTCGGCATCGATACGAACCGCGTGATCTCGTTCACCTTCGTGCTCGGCGCCATGCTCGCGGCCGTCGGCGGCGTGCTGATCGGCCTGACCATCGGCAAGCTCAATCCGTACATCGGCTTCATCGCCGGTATCAAGGCCTTCACGGCAGCGGTACTGGGCGGCATCGGCAGCGTTCCCGGCGCCATGCTGGGCGGTGTATTGCTGGGGCTGGCGGAAACGCTCGCCTCCGGCTACATGCCTTCCGAGTACAAGGACATCGTGGCGTTCTGCCTGCTGGTGCTGGTGCTGCTGTTCCGCCCCACCGGCCTGCTGGGCAAGCCCGACGTCGAGAAAGTCTGAGGTCGACCATGACACAACCCCTCACGCTCAAGTCCGGCGCCGCCCAACGCGCACCGGCCGGCGACACCCTCAAGGGTGCGGTCATCTCCGCACTCGTGACGATCGTGCTCACCGCCCCCATCCTCGGCCTGCAACTGAAGCTCGACGGCTACCGCGTCGTGATCGAGCAGCACTGGCGTCCGGTCTGGATCGCCGCGGCCGTCGTCTTCGTGTTCCAGATGCTCAAGCCGTTCCTGCTGCGCTCGACGCGTGCCATCACGCTGCCGGCCATCCCCACGCTGGGACGCCGTCAGCAACTTAGCGCCATGTGGGTGCTGCTCGCCATCGGGCTCGCGTGGCCGTTCGTCGGCTCGCGCGGCGCGGTGGATGTGGCGACGCTGGCCCTCATCTACTGCGTGCTCGGCCTGGGCCTGAACATCGTCGTGGGATTCGCCGGTCTGCTCGATCTGGGCTACGTCGGCTTCTACGCGGTCGGCGGCTATACATATGCCCTGCTCAACCAGTACTTCGGCCTGACCTTTTGGGAATGCCTGCCGATTGCCGCACTCATGTCCGCCACCTTCGGGTTCCTGCTCGGCTTCCCGGTGCTGCGCCTGCGGGGCGACTATCTGGCCATCGTGACGCTCGGCTTCGGGGAAATCATCCGCCTGCTGCTGAACAACCTGACGAGCCTGACCGGTGGACCGGACGGTGTCTCGGGCATTCCGAAGCCCAGTGTCTTCGGCATCGAGATGGCGCGATCATCGAGTGTCGATGGCGTGAAGACGTTCCACGAACTGATCGGCTTGCCGTACGACGGCTCGCACATGGTGATCTACCTCTACCTGCTGGCGTTTGCGTTAGTGGGCTTCACGCTGTTTGTCACTAGCCGCCTGATCCGCATGCCGATTGGCCGCGCCTGGGAAGCGTTGCGCGAAGATGAAATCGCGTGCCGCTCGCTCGGCCTGAACCCCACGCGCATCAAGCTCTCCGCGTTCACACTGGGGGCATCGTTCGCCGGGCTCGCCGGCGCATTCTTTGCCGCACGTCAGGGGCTGGTCACGCCCGAATCGTTCACATTCATCGAATCGGCGCTGATCCTCGCCGTGGTCGTGCTCGGTGGCATGGGCTCGCAAATCGGCGTGATTCTCGCGGCGATTCTGCTGACCGTCCTGCCGGAAGTCGCGCGCGACTTTGCCGAATACCGCATGCTGATTTTCGGCCTGGTGATGGTACTGATGATGATGTGGCGTCCGCAGGGCCTGTTGCCCGCCACCCGCCCGCACGTGGAGTTGCCGCAATGAGTGCAGCACTGTTGAAACTCTCCGGCCTGCAGATGCGCTTCGGCGGTCTGCTGGCCGTCGATGGCGTCGATTTCGACGTCCGCCCGCACGAAGTCTTCGCCATCATCGGCCCGAACGGCGCCGGCAAGACGACCGTCTTCAATTGCGTTGGCGGCTTCTATCGCCCCACGGGCGGCTCGATCACGCTCGACGGCGACAACATCACCGGCCTGCCGAGCCATAGCGTGGCGCGACGTGGCCTCGTACGCACGTTCCAGAACATCCGCCTGTTCCGCCAGTTGACGGTGGTGGAGAACCTGCTCGTTGCACAGCACATGCGCGTGCATAGCGGCTTTCTGCAAGGGCTGTTCTCGACGAGCGCGTTCCGTCGCGCCGAACGCGCGGCGCTCGAGCGCGCCAAGGCGTGGCTCGACCGGTTGGGCCTGACGGCCGTCGCCAACCGCGAGGCCGGCACGCTGTCGTACGGACACCAGCGACGTCTCGAAATTGCACGCTGCATGATCACGGAACCGCGTCTGCTCATGCTCGACGAACCGGCCGCCGGCCTCAATCCGCAAGAGAAGGTCGAGTTGCAGCAACTCGTCGACAACCTGCGTCACGAGTTCGGCATTTCAGTGCTGCTGATCGAGCACGACATGAGCCTCGTCATGGGCGTGTCGGACCGGATTCTCGTGATGGAACACGGCAAGCCGATCATGACCGGCAAGCCCGACGAGGTGCGGCGCGACCCGCGCGTCATCAAGGCCTACCTCGGGGAGGAATAATGCTCAAGCTGGAACAAATCCATACCCATTACGGGGCCGTCGAGGCGCTCTCGGGCGTGTCGATCGAAGTGAACAAGGGCGAGATCGTCACGCTCATCGGCAGTAACGGCGCGGGCAAGACGACGTTGATGATGACCGTGTGCGGCACGCCGCGCGCATCGAGCGGACGTGTCATGTTCGAAGGTCGCGACATCACGGGATGCGCCACGCACGACATCATGCGCATGGGGCTGGCGATTTCACCGGAAGGCCGCCGGGTATTTCCGAGTCTGACGGTCATCGAGAACCTGAAGATGGGCGGCTTTTTCGCCTCCAAGGATCAGATCGACGCCGGGATGGACCACGTGTTCAAACTGTTCCCGCGGCTCGCGCAGCGCGGCAAGCAGCGCGCGGGCACGATGTCGGGCGGCGAACAGCAGATGCTGGCCATCGGGCGGGCGCTGATGAGCCGTCCGCGCCTGCTGTTGCTCGACGAACCGACGCTCGGCCTGGCACCGCTCGTGATCGCGCAGATCTTCGACATCATTCGCGCGATTCGCGAAGAAGGCGTCACCGTGTTTCTGGTGGAGCAAAACGCGAACAAGGCGTTGAACGTGGCCGATCGCGGCTATGTGCTCGAGACCGGTCGCGTCGTGCTCGCCGACTCGGCCGAGAACCTGCTCGCGAACGACGACATCAAACGCGCGTATCTCGGCGCGTGACGTAGCGCGCCGCGGCCCAGCGCACGGACGTTCGGCGTCAAAATGAGACATGGGGACGCACCCTTCGGTGGCGTCCTCATGTTCTCATGCGGCAAGGCGCACCCGCGGCCCACACGTCGCCCGGATTGGCACGTCACGCGGTTCACTGGCCCCACCCGATCCGGATTCGCGCACTTGCGAGATTCGGACGCAGACGGACACCCGCTTGGCGTAGAATAGAGCCTTTCCAAATTCCGCCCCGCGTTGTCCGCTATGCCGTTGGCCACTACAGAAGAAATCATTGCCGAGCTGAAGGCCGGCCGCATGGTTGTCCTCGTCGACGAGGAAGACCGCGAAAACGAAGGCGACCTGGTCATGGCGGCCGAGTTCGCGACGCCTGAAGCCATCAACTTCATGGCCAAATACGGCCGCGGCCTGATTTGCCTCACGCTCACGCAGGCGCGTTGCAAGCAGCTCAACCTGCCGCTGATGACCTACCGCAACGGGACCCAGTACGGCACCGCGTTCACGCTGTCGATCGAAGCGGCCGAAGGCGTCACCACGGGCATCTCGGCAGCGGATCGCGCCCACACGGTGCAGACGGCCATTGGCCGCGACGCGCGTCCGGAGGACATCGTCCAGCCGGGTCATGTGTTCCCGATCATGGCGCAGCCCGGCGGCGTGTTGGTGCGCGCCGGTCACACCGAAGCCGGTTGCGACCTGACGGCCATGGCCGGCCTCACGCCCGCCGCCGTCATCTGCGAAATCATGAACGACGACGGCACGATGGCACGCCTGCCGCAGTTGCTGGAGTTCGCCGAGCAGCACAACATCAAGATCGGTACGATCGTCGATCTGATCCACTACCGCAGCCGCACCGAATCGATGATCGAGACGGTCGCCACGCGCGAAATGCAAACGGCCTGGGGCCCGTTCCAGGCCACGCTTTACCGCGACAAGCCGAGCGGCAATCCGCACCTCGCGCTGGTGCGCGGGGTTCCGAACCCAGCCGACGAAACGCTCGTGCGCGTGCACGAACCGCTCTCGGTGCTCGACCTGCTCGAGACCGGCGTGTCGACCCACTCCTGGACCCTCGCGGGCGCGATGCAAGCGATTGCCGAGGCGGACAAAGGGGTTGTCGTGCTGCTGAACTGCGTGGAGACGCCCGAGCATCTGTTCAATCAGTTCGAAGCGCTCGACGAAACCGAGCAGGCGGCGCGCGCCAAGCGCCGCCCTGTGGACTTCCGCACGCACGGCGTTGGCGCGCAAATCTTGCGCGAGCTGGGCGTCGGTAAAATGCGGGTGCTCTCGAGCCCGCGCAAAATCCCCAACATGGCAGGTTATGGCCTGGAGGTCACCGGCTTCCAGCCGATGCCCGGCGCACCGGGCGCCTGAATAGTCTTGTATCGATGGCCCGCCCGCCAGTGGCAGCGGGGCATCACCTTGCCGAGCCATGCCTGTCTCGGGCATGCCGGCACAACGTTGGCCGCACCGCCTGGACGGTACTTTTTTAGAGGAAGCCCATTATGGACATCGGACAATATCAGCCCGAACTCGACGGTGAAGGCCTGCGCATAGGCATTGTGCAAGCACGATTCAACGACGCCGTTTGCACGGCACTTCGCGCCGCTGCCGTGGCCGAACTCGACCGCCTCGGCGTCGATGGCGACGACGTGCTGCTCGTCACGGTGCCCGGCGCATTGGAAATTCCGCTGGCATTGCAGAAGATGGCCGAATGCGGCCAGTTCGACGCGCTGATCGCGCTCGGCGCAGTCATTCGCGGCGAGACATATCACTTCGAACTGGTCTCGAACGAGAGCGGTGCCGGCATTTCGCGTATTGGCCTCGATTTCGGCATTCCCATCGCCAACGCGGTGCTCACGACCGAGAACGACGAACAGGCTGAAGCGCGCGCCGCCGAAAAGGGCCGCGATGCCGCCCGCGTGGCGGTAGAAATGGCCAATCTGCTCGAAGCGATCGACATGCTCGGTGGCGACGACGGATTGGACGAAGACGAAGACGAAGAAGAGGAAGATCGGTAATGAAGAGTGCTCGCCGCCGCGCGCGCGAATTTGCGCTGCAAGGGTTGTATCAATGGCTGCTCTCGCGCGACCACGCGGGTGAGATCGATGCGCACCTGCGCACCACCCCCGGCTACGACAAGGCCGACCGCACGCACCTGGATGCCCTGTTGCACGGCAGCATCCGTGAGGCGGACGCCTTGTCGCAGCAACTCCAGCCCTACCTCGACCGCCCGGCCGCCGAACTGTCGCCGGTCGAGCATGGCGTGCTGGTCATTGGTGCCTACGAACTGATTCACCACCTGGACATTCCGTACCGCGTGGTCATCAACGAGGCGGTCGAACTCGCCAAGACCTTTGGCGGTGTCGAAGGCTTTCGCTACGTGAATGGCGTCCTCGACAAGTTGGCCGCGGAAGTGCGGCCAGACGAAGTCGCCGCGAATCGCAATGGCGGTCGCGGCAAAAGCGCATAGCCCTACGCGAGGGCTGCGCAAGGTATCGCAGGCCGGCCGGCCTGACGATTCCTCCCGCGTCGCGTGCACGCCGAACGGGGCAATCGCCCCGTAGCGTTCGCCCCGCAAGTCCCCCACCCTCTCCTTCCTGTCTCCCCCCCGACATCATGGATCGAACGCCCGACCTCGCCCCCGCCGCACTGAAGCTGGCGCAACGTGTCGACGACATCGCCCCGTTTCACGTCATGGAGCTGGCCAAGCAGGCTGCGCTGCGCGAAAAGGCGGGGCATCGCGTCATTCACATGGGCATCGGCGAGCCGGACTTCACGGCCCCCGAGGCAGTGATCGAGGCGGCGGTGAAGGCTATGCGTGACGGGCGAACCCAATACACGGGGGCGATGGGCATCCCCGCCCTGCGGGAGGCCATCGCCGGTTATTACCGTAGCTTTTACGGCGTGGAGGTCGAACCGTCGCGTATTGTCGTGACGGCCGGTGCATCGGCCGCCCTCGTGTTGGCGTGTGCCGCGCTGGTCGGCGTGGGCGACGAAGTGCTCATGCCGGATCCCTGCTATCCGTGCAACCGACATTTCGTCTCCACCTTCGACGGAAAACCCGTGTTGATCCCCTCGGGCCCCGCGGAGCGATTCCAGCTGACGGCCGAGCGCATCGAATCCCATTGGGGCGCGGCAACGAAAGGGGTGCTCCTCGCCTCGCCGTCGAATCCAACGGGCACGTCCATCGAGACAGCGGAATTGGCCCGCATCGTCAAAGCCGTGCGCGCGCGCGGCGGCTTCACGCTTGTCGACGAGATCTACCAGGGCCTGTCCTACGACAGCCAACCCACCACGGCGCTAACCTTCGGCGACGATGTCCTGGTCGTGAGCAGCTTCTCGAAGTACTTCAATATGACAGGCTGGCGCCTCGGTTGGCTGGTCGTGCCGCCGTCGATGGTGTCGACGTTCGAGAAGCTCGCGCAGAATCTGTTCATCTGCCCCTCCGCCGTGGCGCAACATGCGGCGACGGCCTGCTTCCAACCGGAAACGATGGCGATCTTCGAGGCGCGCAAGAATGCCTTCCGTGAGCGACGCGACTACATCGTGCCGGCGCTCGAGCGCCTTGGCTTCCAGGTGCCCGTGATGCCTGACGGCGCGTTTTACGTCTACGCGGACTGCACCGGCGTATCGCATCCGGACGCCGCCGACAGCGACCGCCTCACGCAGTCTCTCTTGCAACAAGCCGACGTCGTGCTCGTGCCGGGACTCGATTTTGGTTTTTCCGAGCCGCGCCGCTACATCCGATTGTCATATGCCACGTCGCTCGATCAATTGCACGAGGCGATGGACCGCATCGAACGGGTGTTCGCTGCCGGCTGAGTCGCCGGCCAGCCCCGTATTCGGGACGCAGAAACAAAAAAACCCATCGAATCACTTCGATGGGTTTTTTCTTGGGCCGCGATGGCGCTCTCTATAGAGAACCGTCGCGTGCCGACGGCTCGACGGGAAAAACGATGCACCGGCCCAGGCACACCACGCCGCCGATGGCCGATCAGGCGGCGGTGCTGTCGTCCGCTTCGAGCGACTTGGCGGCCGCCTTGCCCACCGAGGCCGCCGGCGTCGCCACCGAATCCGTCGGTTCGCCCGACTTGCCAGCCGAGACCGGTTTCGCCACAGGCTTGGCCGAGCTGACGATAACCGGCGCTTGCGGCGCGTTCGGCGAGACCTTGTGTCCCATGGCAACGCTACGCAGTCGATCGCGCTCGGCGAGTACCTTGGCACCGTATCCACCGTCGCCTGCGCTGGTCGACCCCACATAGCGGCGCAGACCACCAGCGAGCGAGCCGCCGCTGGCGATACATTCCTTCAGGATCAGCGCACCCACCTTGATGTTGGCAATGGGGTGCAGGGCCGCCTCGGGACCGCCGAAGTACTCAAGCTTGTCACGATGCACCTTCGACATCACCTGCATGAGGCCCTGCGCACCCACGGTACTTTCGGCGTACGGGTTGAAGCCCGACTCGATGGCCATCACAGCCAGCAGCAGCAGCGGATCGAGGCCGACTTCCTTGCCGGTCGAGTACGCCGCGCGCACGAGGTTGCCCGTGACGTCTCCGGCCACGCGATAGCGACGTGCCAGATAGTCGGCGACGGCGATTTGCTCGCGCGAGTCCAGCGGCTTGGTGGCGCGCGCATCGGCGGCCACACGCTGATTCGGAATATAGGCCGCGAGCACGGCGGCCGACGGCACGTGCTGCGCCGCTTGCGCCATCATCGACGCGTCCGACGGCGAGCGCTCAGCGACCACAGCGCCGTTGCCGCCCGGATCGGCCGCATGGGCGGATCCCGTGGCGGCCTCGAGCAGCGGACCGACTTGCGACGCCAGATCGGCGCGCCACGTCGGCTGCGCCCACAGCGCCAGCGTGCCGACCACGGCAACCAGGCCCACCGCGCTGGACGTATAGAGTCCAACACGACCGCCGTGCCATGCGAGGCGACGCCAATCGCGACGAGCCAAGGCTACCGTTGCCGTACCTCGCGCGCCGAGCGCACGGATCACGGCCAGTAGCCAGGGTGATAAACCAGACTTCTTCATACTACGTACTCCGGTTACGCCGTCACCACGGGGTGGCCCCGGGGCGTATGGAAATGAGCCGCGATGCCCGCCAGGCATCCCGTGTAACGCTCATTTACGGCATAGGGAACAAGGCGGGGCATCGTGTGTGTCTTGGACGATGCCACTACCGCCGCAGCACGCCGACCTGTTCAGGTCTCTGGCGCTGACGAGCTATTGCCCGCGCTGCTTCCTAAAACACTGGTTTCCCGACCTCGGTGAGAAAACCAGCGACTGAAAATCCACGTCAATGTTGTAGTTGTCGCTAAGCTTGAGCGGGTCGGCCTACCCGTCTTCAAAGCCGCCTTTTTGGATTCAACGGGCGGATTGTAGCAGCCATATATAAACAGTCAATACTATTATCACGACAGAACATTACCAAAAGTAATTTGTAACAGCTGTTTTGCCGTGACGTCTGGACACCTTGACCGGTAAAATGCCCTGCCTAAACCCCGCGTTTACAAGGGTGTCACTCCGACTTTCCTGGAATTCAAACGGCCGTTTTCACCGGCCGTATGAATTCCGTAAAAATTTTTGGTAACGGTTTGTTTCATGAAATATGTCGATCTTCGTGACTTCACCGCGCAACTGGAGCGATCCGGCCAGCTTCGTCGCATAGACGTGCCGGTATCGCCGGTGCTGGAGATGACGGCGCTCGCCGACCGCGTCCTCAAAGCGGCCGGCCCGGCGCTGTGGTTTGCGCGGCCGACCGGTTACGACATGCCCGTGCTGGCCAACTTGTTTGGCACCCCTGAACGAGTGGCGCTCGGCATGGGCGTCGATAAAGGCGAGAACGCGCTCGGTTCGTTGCGCGATATCGGTCGCCTGCTCTCGACGCTCAAAGAACCCGAACCGCCACGCGGGCTCAAGGATGCGGGCAAGCTGCTGGGCATGGCCAAGGCCGTTTGGGACATGGCGCCCAAGGAAGTCGGCAGCCCGGTGTGTCAGGAGATCGTCTGGGAGGGCGACGATGTCGACCTCGCGCGGCTGCCGATTCAGACCTGTTGGCCCGGCGATGCCGCCCCGCTCATCACGTGGGGCCTGGTCATTACCAAAGGGCCGCATCGCAAACGCCAGAATCTCGGCATCTACCGCCAACAGGTCATCGGACGCAACCAGGTCATCATGCGCTGGCTCGCCCACCGGGGCGGTGCGCTCGACTTCCGCGAGTTCGCACAGGCGAACCCCGGCAAGCCTTTTCCGATGGCCGTCGCACTGGGCGCCGATCCGGCGACGATGCTCGGCGCCGTCACCCCCGTGCCCGATTCGCTGTCCGAGTATCAGTTTGCGGGCTTGCTGCGCGGCAGCCGCACTGAGCTGGCCAAGTGTTTGACACCGGGATTGGAGTCGCTGCGCGTTCCCGCACGTGCCGAGATCGTGCTCGAAGGCTTCATTTACCCCGCCGCGACACCGCCGCGCGCACCCGATGGCGCACCGCCGCCGCCGTCGCGCGGCGCGACAGCGGGTTACGCCCATGCGCTCGAAGGCCCCTACGGCGATCACACCGGCTACTACAACGAGCAGGAGTGGTTCCCGGTGTTCACGATCGAGCGCATTACCCTGCGCCGTAACGCGGTCTATCACTCCACCTACACGGGCAAACCGCCCGATGAGCCGGCCGTGCTCGGCGTCGCGCTCAACGAAGTCTTCGTGCCGCTGCTGCAGAAGCAATTCCCCGAGATCACGGATTTCTATCTGCCTCCGGAAGGCTGTAGCTACCGAATGGCCATCGTGCAGATGAAGAAGGCGTATCCGGGGCATGCCAAGCGCGTGATGTTCGGCGTCTGGAGTTTCCTGCGGCAATTCATGTATACGAAGTTCATCGTCGTGGTCGACGAGGACGTCGATATCCGGGATTGGAAGGAAGTCATCTGGGCCATCACCACGCGCGTCGATCCGACCCGGGATACGACGCTCGTCGACCAGACCCCCATCGACTATCTCGATTTCGCGTCGCCCACGGCAGGACTGGGCTCGAAGATGGGGATCGACGCGACCAACAAATGGCCCGGCGAAACGTCGCGCGAATGGGGACGCCCCATCGAAATGACCGCCGACATCGATGCGCGTATGGCTACCCTATACGCGGATCTCGGCTTGTAAGCACGGTCCGGGGGCCGGGGCGCACCGAGCGTCCTACCCCCTCCCCCGGCATCTGACAGCGACATCACACCGCGCCGTGCCCAGTGGCGAATTCGCGCCTCATTCGGGTCCGATATTCATCTGACCCTTTAATAATCTGTAATAAGGGCTTTCCCGCCCCCTGAGATCCGCATGCTGACTGGCTTGCGCGCATTTCGACCTGATGTCGGCGAACCCGATCCCATCGCGAAAGTGTCACAAAGTCCCACACAACGCCATTCCCTCGGGTAGAATCGCGCTTTTTTTCGCGAATGGGAACTCCGACCCCAATTCGGGGTAGCCGCGCTCGCAAGTACGCCGCGACGTGGAAATCGTTCGATATTCGCGAAACTCAGTAGCAGAAGTCAGAAGTCGCGCCCCGCCAGCGCCGCCCCCGAACCGTCAGGCCCGTGCTGACGGCGACCGGCCTGCGGGAAATTTGTCCGCCCTCGCGCAGCGTACCGCCCGCCCTCATCGGGACCGGTGCCTGCCCCCCCCCGGGCGTGGAGAAGACATCGAATGGATAACAATCAACCCCTCATGCGTAACATCGGGCCCTTCGCCCTGATGTTGACCGGTCTTGGCTCGATCATCGGCTCCGGCTGGTTGTTCGGTGCCTGGAAGGCCGCCAAGATCGCCGGCCCCGCCGCCCTTTTCGCGTGGCTCATCGGCGCCGTCGTCATCCTGGCCATCGCGCTCACTTACGCCGAACTCGGCGCGATGTTCCCCGAGTCAGGCGGCATGGTCCGCTACTCGCGTTATTCGCACGGCAGCCTCGTCGGCTTCATCGCCGCGTGGGCCAACTGGATTGCCATCGTCTCGGTTATTCCGATCGAGGCCGAAGCATCGATTCAGTATATGAGTACGTGGCCGTACGACTGGACGCACGCCCTGTTTGTCGACGGCACGCTCAGCACGAGCGGCCTCATGCTCTCCGCGCTGCTCGTGATCGGCTACTTCATGCTCAACTACTGGGGCGTGAAACTGTTCGCGCGCGCCAACACGGCCATCACGTTGTTCAAGTTCGCCATTCCGGCATTGACCATTGCCGGCCTGATGATCGCGGGCTTCCACCCGGGCAACTTCAACGTTGCGGAGCACGGCGGTTTCGCGCCGAACGGCATGTCGGCGGTGTTCACCGCCGTCGCCACGTCGGGCATCGTGTTCGCGTTCAATGGCTTCCAAAGTCCGGTGAACCTCGCGGGCGAAGCACGCGACCCGGGGCGCAGCATCCCGTTCGCGGTGGTCGGCTCGATCCTGCTCGCCACCGTCATCTACCTGCTGCTGCAAGTGGCCTACATCGGTGCGCTCTCCCCCGAACAGCTGGCCGGCGGCTGGCACATGGTGAGCTTCAGCTCGCCGTTCGCGGAATTGGCGATCGCACTCGGCCTGAACTGGCTGGCCATCGTGCTGTATTTCGATGCTTTCCTGAGCCCGAGCGGCACCGGCACCACCTATATGGCCACCACGAGCCGCATGATCTACGCGATGGAGCGCAACCGCACATTGCCCGCGATCCTCGGTCACGTGCATCCGCTGTATGGCGTGCCGCGCCCGGCGATGTGGTTTAACCTGGCGATCTCGTTCATCTTCATGTTCTTCTTCCGCGGCTGGGACTCGCTGGCCGCCGTGATCTCGGTCGCGACCGTGATCTCGTACCTGACGGGCCCGATCAGCGTGATGGCGCTGCGTCGCTCGGCCCCCGAGCTGCACCGTCCACTGCGCCTGCGAGGCCTGTCACTGATCGCACCGTTCGCCTTCGTGTGCGCGTCGCTGATTCTTTACTGGGCTCGCTGGCCGCTCACGGGCCAGATCATCGTACTGGTGATCGTGGCGTTGCCCGTCTACTTCTACTATCAGGCGAAGGATCGGTGGCAGGGTTTCGGCCGTGACCTCAAGGCATCGTGGTGGCTGATCGGCTACCTGCCGGCGATGGCGCTGTGCTCGTATATCGGCAGCAAGGAGTTCGGCGGTCTTGGCCTGCTGCCGTATGGCTGGGATATGGTGATTGTGGCCGCCATGTCGCTTGCGTTCTATCACTGGGGCGTGAAGGCCGGCTGGCGTACGCCGTACCTGGCGGGTGAGCGTGAAGAAGACGTCGCCAGCATGGAAGGCATGCCCGCGCTCTCGCACTAAGCGCTCCGAACATCGGCAGCGCCGACGGAAAAGCCCGCCTGCAATGCATTTGCGGCGGGCTTTTTTTACGTCATGTGCGGCATGCCGGGCACGCTCACCGGTGGGCGCGCCTACGCTCGACGAACAGGCTGTTGCCGAGCGCGCGCTTGGCCATCTTCTTGGCGTCGGCGGCCGCGGCCGAGACTTCCACGTGCGAGGGAAAGCTCTCCGGCGTGACCGCCACCACGCCGATCGACAAGCTCGTGATCGGGTGAAAGATGATCATGCCGCGACGATCTTCCGCTTCGAACCCGCCCGCCGCGATCTGATCCGGATGGAAGTATTCCGTCACGGCCTCGCCGAAGCGCCTGAGCGCCTCGCGGCAACGCGCCTCCCAATCGGGGCTGCGAAACACCACCAGAAAGTCGTCGCCACCGATGTGACCAAGGAAGTCGCGCTCAGGGTTGCGCACCGCCATGAGCACGCGCGCGACCAGTTGGATCAGGTCGTCGCCGCGCCGGTAGCCGAACACGTCGTTGAACGGCTTGAAGTTATCGAGATCGACATAGCAGGCGAAGAACGACTGCCGCTCACCGATCATGCGATCCATGTAGTCGTCGATCGGCACGTTGCCCGGCAGCAGCGTGAGCGGGTTGGCGTACCGCGCCGCGTCGAGCTGCATATCGGTGATGTGACGCATCAGCGCGTGGCCCTGCGCCACGCCCAGATATCGCCCTTGATCGGTGACGATCAAACCGCCCGCGATTTGCCGGCTGGCGCCTTCGGCAATCATGCGGCTCAGATCCTCAATGCGCGCGCTCTTGTCGAATGTGAGCGGGCGCGGCTCCATCACGGCCGAGCAAGGCTTGCGTCCGTAGAGTTCACGCGTAAAAGGCCGAGCGAACCGGCCGATCAGCGACGCGCGTCCGATCAATCCCACGGCACGGTCATGCTCGACCACCGGCAGCACGTCGAGCGTCGCATCGCTCTCGAAACGGGCCAC
This sequence comes from Pandoraea sp. XJJ-1, assembly GCF_026802345.1. NCBI lineage: Bacteria > Pseudomonadati > Pseudomonadota > Betaproteobacteria > Burkholderiales > Burkholderiaceae > Pandoraea > Pandoraea sp. XJJ-1. Next base: position 1,080,206 of record NZ_CP113827.1, on the reverse strand, counting down.
GACATCTTCGCTGCGGATCTCCGGTGAGACTGGCTGCACATACGACGCGATTCGCTCCAGCGTCACATTGCCCGCACCGAGTTGACTCGGTTGTTGATGTACATAGGCGCGGCGCTCGTTGACAACCGCCCGCACGTGGGCCGTGATCGCCCGTTGCGGCTTCGCTTCCGGGCGCGCGATGAAATACCCCTGACCGAGGAAGATGCCGAGATCGCGCACGACCTGCAGTTCCTCGGCGTGCTCGATGCCCTCCGCGATGACCCGCGTGCCGCTCGCCTCCGCGATCTGGCGCATCGACCGCACGAACTGGAGTTTGACGGTGTCGGTGTCGATGCCGTCGACGAAATGCCGGTCAATCTTGACGTAATCGGGCCGCAGCTCGGACCACAGCCGCAGGCTCGCATAGCCCTCGCCCATATCGTCGAGCGCCACTTCGAAACCCAGCGCGCGATACGCCGTGAGCGAAGCGCGCGTGCTTGCCAGATCCAGCGCAGGCGCATGCTCCGTGAGTTCGAGCACGACACGCTCGGGGGCGAGGCGCAGCGGCTGGAGCATGGCAAACGTTTCGTCGAGACCCAGCGATTCGCTCACGCCGCCGACCGGGTGCGCTCGAGTGACCGGACCGATGTTCAGGAAGAGGCGTTCCGGCAGGTCCTGCTCGACGAAGCCACGCAGCACCGTGCGACGGCAAGCCAGTTCGAGCGGCGCGAGCAGACCGTGGCGACGCGCGGCGGCGAACAGCGCCAGCGGCGAATGGATCGCCGTGCCGGCGGGCCCCCGCACCAGCCCCTCGTAGCCGGCAACGCCCGACGTGCGAAAGTCGAGAATCGGCTGGAACACGCAGGTCAGACCGATACCCTCGCACAGCTCGGCGAGCCATGCGGCCTCGTCGGGTTCCGCATCGGGCACTGACGCCGCGACGGACGTCGATATCGCATCGTGCAGTGTTCCAGGCGCGGCAAAGCGCTCCGGCGGACGTATCGCGACAGGCGGGGGAAGGTTCAACGGGAACTCCGTAGGTCGGTGCGGTGCGCCGCCATCATGCAAATCGCATTGCGTTGTGCGGGCATGTGCCGGGCGCGTCCATACCCATCGAAGGCGCGCTGCGCTTCGATGAAGCGTTTCACCCGTTCCCCGTGCTTCGCTTGCGGTAGCTGCTCTATGGCCCGTATCCGCGTCTGTTGACGGTGCCCGCAGGCACCGTCTTTTACTTGCCCTCAGGCTATCGCCGTTGTTTGACAAATCTGTGACAGTGTCGGATTTGCCACACACGCCGAGACGGCGAAACCCCCACCGTCGAACACCCTGGATATCCATCGCGTGCGCCCGGCATTCCTCCGGCGCGGAGACGAAAAAAAACGGCAACGCCGCAAAGCGTTGCCGTTGCCTCGCGAGGGTGCCGCCGACCGGCGCGCCCTCCCGAACTTACCAGGCGGTGACCACCGAGCCGCCGAACTTCTTCTCGATGAAGGCCTTCACTTCCGGCGAATGGTAAGCCTTGATCAGCTTGGCCACCCAAGGCTTGTTCTTGTCGGCCGTGCGAATGACCAACACGTTGGCGTACGGGCCGTTGGCGTCTTCGATGGCAATCGAATCACGCTTCGGGTTCAGACCGGCTTCCATCGCAAAGTTCGTGTTGATGACGGCCACCGCCACATCGTCGAGCGAGCGCGGCAGTTGTGCGGCGTCCAGCTCGACGAACTTCAGCTTCTTTGGGTTATCGACCACGTCGAGCGGCGTCGCCTTCAGACCGGCGTCGGCACGCAGCTTGAGCAGGCCCTGCTTCTGCAGCAACAGCAGGGCACGGCCGCCGTTGGTCGGGTCGTTCGGCAGCGACACCTTGTCGCCGGCCTTCAGATCGGCCAGCGACTTGATCTTCTTGGAATAGATGCCCATCGGGAAGATCACGGTCTTGGCGATCGACTCAAGCTTGTAGCCACGGTCCTTCACCTGGGCGTCGAGGTACGGCTGGTGCTGGTAGCTGTTCGCGTCCAGGTCGCCCGACGACAGCGCGGCGTTCGGTTGCACATAATCGCTGAACTCGATGACCTTGATATTCAGACCGTCTTTGGCCGCGACCTTCTTCACTTCGTCGAAGATCTGCGCGTGCGGGCCGCCCGTGACACCGATCTTCAGATTGACGACATCGGCGGCAACCGCCGACGCGGCGAATTGCGTGGCGAAAACCGTAGCGGCACCGACACCGGCCAGCAGTTTGAAAAGCGTGCGACGTTGCATGGAAAAACCTCGTGTGTGTGATGTGCCGGTGCGCCGGCGACGTTGTTATATGAGATGTTACTTATGGCTCAGGCGACGCACCAGCCAGTCGCCGAACGTCTGTACCAACTGCACGAAGACGATCAGGATCAGCACGACGGTAATCATCACTTCGGGCAGGAAGCGCTGATAGCCGTATCGGATGCCCAGGTCGCCCAGACCGCCGCCGCCGATGGCGCCGGCCATTGCCGAATAGCCGACCAGACTGACGAACGTGATCGTCAGACCGGCCACGATGCCCGGCAAGGCCTCGGGCAGCAACACCTTGGTGACGATCTGGCCGGTGGTCGCGCCCATCGACTGCGCCGCCTCGATCAGGCCACGGTCGACCTCGCGCAGGGCCGTCTCCACCAGGCGCGCGACGAACGGCGCGGCGGCGATGGTGAGCGGCACCACGGCCGCCATCGTGCCGATGGACGAGCCGACAATCAGACGCGTGAACGGGATCACCGCGACGAGCAGGATGATGAACGGTGTCGAGCGCACCGCGTTGACGAGGATGCCGACGACACGATTGGTCGGCAGGTTTTGCAACACGCCGTTGCGATCCGTCAGATAGAGCAGCACGCCAAGCGGCACGCCGACCACGGCACCGATCAGGCCGGAAATCCCGACCATGATGAGCGTCTCCCAGAAGGAGGAGACGAAGAGATCGAACATTTCACTCCACATGGCTCAGCTCCTCAACGACAACACCTTGACTGGCGAGGAACGCCATGGCTTCGGCCACCCGGGCCGGGGTGCCGCCCGCCAGCACGGCGAGCGATCCGAACGCCTGCCCCTGGATCTCGTCGATCTGGCCGTGCAGGATGTTGAAATCGAGTTCGTAGCGACGAATCGCCTCGGAGAGCAGCGGCTGATCGACGCCTGCGCCGGAGAACGCCAGACGATATAGGTGATCGTGACCGTTGCCGATGCGCGACGCGACACGCTCGCGAACGCCCGCGGGCAGCTCCTGCGAAATCACGTCGCCGATAAGCGCACGCGTGACGTCGTGACGCGGGCGCAAGAACACTTCGATGACACGGCCCTGCTCGACCACACGGCCGGCATCGAGCACGGCGACGCGGTCGCACACCTGCTTGATGACTTCCATCTGGTGTGTAATCAGCACAATGGTCAGGCCCAGCTCGCGATTGATGCGCTTGAGCAACTCGAGAATCGAGCGCGTCGTTTCGGGATCGAGCGCCGACGTCGCTTCATCCGAGAGCAGCACCTGCGGCTCGCTCGCCAGCGCGCGGGCAATGCCCACCCGCTGCTTCTGGCCACCGGAAATCTGCGACGGATAACGATCCTTTTGTGCCGTCAGACCGACGAGTTCGAGCAGCGGCAGGATCTTCGCGCGAATCTCCGCCGCCGACAGACCCGCCAACTCCAGCGGCAACGCCACATTCTCGTAGACGGTGCGCGAGTTGAGCAGATTGAAGTGCTGGAAGATCATGCCGATGCGGCGGCGCGCCTGACGCAGCGCGTCGGACGACAGCGACGTGAGGTCCTGCCCGTCGACGCGCACGCTGCCGTCGCTCGGGCGATTGAGCAGATTGATGACACGCACGAGCGTGCTCTTGCCGGCGCCGCTTCGGCCAATGATGCCGAAGACTTCGCCGCGCTCGATCGACAGGCTGATATTGGAAAGCGCGTCGATCGGCCCCTTGGGCCCAGCGAAACGCTGGGTAATGTTCTGGAGTTCGATCATGCAAAAAAATAGCAGCCCCACTGCTGAAACCGCCCGCAGTGCCGCCGCCTTGACTCGATATTCAGTGCAAAGACAACATTCTAGCCCATGCATCTAAATAGATGAAAATAATAAAACTTGATCTCCTTATATCGGATTTCGACTGAACCTGACGGCGATCACGCTTGTCTGCGAGAGGCGAAGTCGTCGAGCACTTCGATCACGCGGTCAAATTCGAGCGATTTGTCGAAGAAGTACTGCACGCCCAGTTGCTGGCAACGCTTGCGGTACGTGGCCAATGCATAGTTCGTGAGCACGATGGCCATCAGTTGGGGCAGCAGTCCCGCGTCGTGCAGGTAGGAGAGCACGTCCATGCCCGAGCCGCGTCGCAGTTGAATATCGACGATCACCGCGTCGAACGAATCTTCCTGGAGTGTGCGGACCGCGTCGTCGGCCGTCTCCGCCACGCCTGTCACCTGGAGCATCCCGGTCGAACCGAGCGCTTCGGACAGGCTCTCGCGGATGACCGCCGAGTCTTCGATCAAGAGCACCTTGAGGGGCAAACCGGACCCCGTATGCGTTGCCGCGTTCCCGGTTGGCATGACAACCTCGCTATCAACTGATCAAGCCGTTCTTGAGCGCGTAGAGCGTCAGGTCGGCATTGGTTTTCAAATGCATCTTTTCCAGCACGCGCGCGCGATACGTGCTGACGGTCTTTACCGACAGATGCAACTCGTCCGCAATTTCGGTGGGCGTGCGGCCCTGCGCCAGCTTGCAGAACACCTGGAACTCGCGCTCCGAGAGTTGCTCGTGGATCGGTTCGTCGCCCGGCTGGTCCAGCTTCTGCGCGAGCAGGTCGGCGGTACCTTCGCTGACATAGCGGTGGCCGCGCGCCACCGTGCGGATAGCCCGGATGATTTCCTCGGGCGCCGCATCCTTCATCAAATATCCGTTCGCGCCGGCGCGCAGCAGGTTGACCGCATACTGCGCTTCAGGATACGTCGACAGGAACAGTACGCCCTGCGCCGGGCGCAATTGTTTGATCACGCGCAACGTGTCGATTCCGTTCTTGTCAGGCATGGCGATATCCAGCAACACGACGTCGAAGGCTGTATCGCGAACCGCACGGATCACTTCGTCGCCGCTCGCCGCTTCGCCCAGCACTTCCATGTCCGACTCGTCGGCAATGAATTGCTTGAAGCCGGTACGGACAATCGCGTGGTCGTCGGCAATCAGGATTTTTATTGTTGTCGGTGACATCTCAGCTCCAGTGACGCTCGGTCGCTCGAATAATGAATCATCTGCCGGTAACTCTCAATGGTGCCGCACGAGATCCTGCGCCTCCACAGCCAGCACGCCGGGCCGCCTGGCGAGCTGCCCGGGCGGCCCCAGACGTCGTCTATCGTCGGAACACCCCAAAGAGAAGCGTGACCAGGAAGATCACCAGAAAGATGAAGAACAGGATCTTTGCGATCTCTGCGGCACCGACGGCGATTCCCGTAAAGCCGAACACTGCAGCGATCAACGCGATCACGAAAAAAACGACAGCATAGTGAAGCATCGCAACCTCCTTGTAGGGGAACGGGCCGCGCGCGTCTGCATGACGCGTCACAGTATCGCTTCAGCGCACGGACAAGCCCCGTGCGGCAGCGCTCCGTCTAATCGACGATCTTCTTGGCGACAGTCAGTCCAAGCAGCAGGAAGATCACAAACAACACCAGGAACAGCACGAATAGAATCTTCGCGATCCCGGCGGCACCCGCGGCGATCCCGGTGAAGCCCAACAGGCCCGCCACGATCGAGATCAGTGCGAACATCAACGCCCACTTCAACATAGCGCTCTCCTCGGTCAATGCATCGTTTCCCGGAGACTTCGTTCGCCTCCGACGGCGCGACACCGGTTTGCGCAACGCGGCGCGAACCCTCGGACGCTGAGTGAATGGTAGAAAAACGGCGCGTAGGCGACTGCCCGGACCCCGCTGGTTTTTGCGTAGGAATTGACTGACAATTCGCGAAACAACGCGATTTTCGACTTATGATCGAAACGCGTTCGATCATCGGTATTCCCTGCACGCCCCTCCTCAACACCTCGCCACAGGCCCTCATGTCTCGATTGCTCACGTCCTGGTTGCGTCGCCGAAGCTGGATCATCGCCATGATCGCGGCGATCGCCATCACCGTTGGCAGCCTGATCGGGCTGGAGTCTGCGCACCGCCGACTGGCGTCCACCTACGAGGCGGCCTTGCAGGCCATGACCGCGGCCAACGAGCTCAACGAGATCATGGCGCGCACGTCGACCGTGGTGTCGAGCCAACGCGGCTATTTGCTCACGAACGACCCGATCTATCTCGATCCCTACCTGTCGGCCGTGCGACGCATTCGTGATCTCGCCGCCCTGATCGTGCGGCATTACGAAGCGACGGGTGACACGCAGGCCACGAAGGACTTTGCCAATGTGATGACGCTGTTCTCGCAGCGCATCACCGCCATGGAAACGGCACGCGCGGCGGTCAAGCAAGGGAAGATGAATTTCGAAGAGGCGCTCTCGCCTGCCAATCTCGGCATCGGCACGATGGAGCCGGTGCAAGACGGCATCACCGACCTATACAACCGCGAGCTGGCGCGCGCGCGCACCGCGCAGGACGACGGGCGCTTCGATCAGGCGATCTCGGCGATAAGCGCCGGCGCGCTCTCGGTGCTCACCATCCTGCTGTTCGTGCTGCTGTTTCGTTCCCTCGGCCGGCAGATGCGGCAGGAGCGACTCGCGCGCGACCGGTTGAGCGAACAGCAAGCGCATCTGGATCGCGTCGTGCGTGAGCGCACCGAGCAACTGGACGAGTTGGCCACCCACTTGCAGAACGTCAGCGAAGACGAGAAGACCCGTCTGTCGCGCGAGCTGCACGACGAACTCGGCGCGATTCTCACCGCCTGCAAGATGGACGTGACCTGGGCGCATCACAAGCTGCGCAACGTCGATCCGGTGATTGCCGAGAAACTCGCTCGCGCGCAACGCAATCTCGACGCCGGCATTCAGACGAAGCGCCGCATCATCGAGAATCTTCGTCCGACGGTGCTGATCAACTTCGGTCTCGTGACGGCGTTGCGCTCGCTCGCCGAAGAAACCGCCGATCAACAGCACTGGCAGCTCGATCTCGACCTGCCCGAAGAGGACTTCGCCCTGCCGGAGTCGACGGCCATCGTGCTGTTCCGCGTTGCCCAGGAAGCGCTCACGAACGCGGGCAAGTACGCGCGTGCCACCACCGTGCGCGTGGCCCTGGCATGCGACGATCAGCGGGTGCGTCTCGAAGTCATCGACAACGGGATCGGTCTCACGCCGGATCAGTTCAACAAGCCCAAGACACATGGTCTGTTCGGGATGCGCCAACGGGTCTCCGCCAAGGGCGGACGCATCGACATTCACTCGCTGCCGCTGCGAATCGGCACCGAGATCCAGGTCGTGCTGCCGCTGTGCAATCCGGCGGACGCGCCCAACATCGCGACCGAAGTCACCGAAAGCACCGCCACACAGACACCTGCCCCCGGGAAGCCCGACGACGGCGCGAGCGCCTCGCCGCAAACGCCTTGATCCCCTGACCCTCAAACTGGCGCCCTGGGTACTGCGTCCTCGGTACTGCGTCCTCGATACCGAGCACGTCGGAATGCGCCGACAGCGCAACCCGACGCCACCTACGCCGCGATGCTATCGCGGCTGACATCGCGAACACTTCGCACTCCCTACCATGGAATCTCGTGCCGCATCGAAAGCGCGGCAACGAGGCGCGCCGCTTTGCGTGCCGATGCGATGAAAATTCTCCGAACCGAACCTATCCCAACCCAATATGAAGGAGTTGCTATGAACTCGGATCTGATCAAGGGCAAGTGGAACCAACTCAAGGGCGAAGCGAAGAAGCAGTGGGGCAACCTGACGGATGACGATCTGCTCAAGATCGAAGGCAACCGCGACAAGTTCGTGGGGACGATCCAGGAACGATACGGCAAAGCGAAGGCCGAAGCCGAACGCGAAGTCGACACGTGGAACGACCAACACAAGCTCTGGTAAGCGCTTGCCGCCGTGCCCGCCGGGAGGCGGGCGCCCCGACGCGTCCCTTTCATTTCGCGCGCGTGCCGCGCGTCGCACACCATCCCCTTTCAAAGGAGACATTCAAATGAAACGACTGATCGCCATCGCACTGCTCTCCGGCTTCGCGCTGGGGCTCGCCGGTTGCAACACCATTCACGGCGCGGGCAAGGACGTCGAACGAGGAGGCGAAGCCATTCAGGGCGCCGCCGATCGCGCCAAGTAATCCGGCATATCGCCGAATCCACGTTCCCCGCATGTCCCCCCGCCCCCCCGAAACTTGTGATGCATCGGCATTGCGCCTCATGCGCATTCCATTGCCCGCCTGAAGGAGGACCCCGACATGTCACATCGAACTGTCATGAACATTCTGACCTGCGCCAGCCTGAGCGTGGGCACCGCGGGAATGCTGAGCACCGCGGCGGCCCACGCGGCGGACGCGGCGACCAAGGATCGCTACGAGGCGACGCAGAAATCGGCCGAGGCCGACTACAAGGCGTCGGTCGCGCGTTGCAAAGCGCTCAAGGACAACGCGAAGCGTGTCTGTGTCGCGAGTGCAAAGGGCAACGAAGCCATTGCCAAGGCCAATGCGCAAGCCGACTATGAGCAAACACCCAAGGCGCGCTACGAGGCCGCCGTCGCGAAGGCCGACGCCGATTACAGCGTTGCCAAGTTGCGCTGCGACGACAAGAAAGGCAACGACGAGGACGTTTGCGTCAAGGACGCCGAAGCCGCCAAAACCAAGGCCTACGGCGATGCCAAGGTCATGCGCACGAGCCGGGAATCGTCGAAGGACACGATGGCCGCGCGGCAGGACGCCAATGCCGAGGCGGACAAGGCGCAGTACAAGGCCGCGCTCGAACGCTGCGACGCGCTGGCCGGCAATCCCAAGGACACCTGCGAGGCGGACGCCAAGGCGCGCTTCCACCAGTAAGCGCAGGGATCTCCCAAACCATGCGGATCGCGGCCACGGATCCGTCCCAAAAACAGCAGATCCGGACGCACCGGGCGAACCGGTTAGGCCGGGAGGAGACGGCGGCGTTGCGTGCAGCCCCGCGACGTCGATGGTGGGCGAATGCGGCAAAAGCGGCATTCGCCTGCTGTTTTTGTGCCACAGGCGGCGAGCGTGCGTGTAAATGAATGTAACAAGCGCAGCCCGACCTGACGCTCCCCGACGCGAGCGCGGCAACGCAAGACGCTCACCGAAACGAGCGCAAATCGTTGATTCTGAATAGAATGACGACTTGATCTACACGTTTGGCGGCCGCTTTTCCTCGCCCGGACGTTCCCTGTGCCGTGTCAATGCGCATACTTTGCAACAATTGCGCCACGCCCGCGTTTCGGAACTTCAGTAAAGTTAAGCCAAGGAATCTGACGAACAACGGTGCTTAAGGGCACCCGGCGCGTCGCACGGCATGGTGCCGTCCGGGCGCTGTCATCAGTACGCTGCCAAGTCCGCAGGAGAAATGTCATGAAAACCAAGTTTGCCGCCCTTGCCATCGCGGGGATCGCGCTCGCTGCGGGTGCCGTCGGGACAGCGCAGGCTCACGTCTCGGTCGGTATCGGCATTGGCCTGCCGCTGGTCGTCCCGGCACCGGTCTATGCGCCGGCGCCCGTGTACGTCGCGCCCCCGCCGCCGGTCTACTACGCCCCGCCGCCCGTCTATGTCTCGCCCGCGCCGGTGTATTACGGTCCTCCGCCGGCGTATTACGGCCGTCCGTACTACGGGTACGGGCACGGTCGCTGGCGCCGCGACCACTGGCATCGCGATTGAGCGACGGCCGGCCCCACGCGGGCAAACGCATCGGATAACACACCGGTCGCCGAAAAATGAACGCGCCACCGACTGCGAAGTCGGTGGCGCGTTGTCTTTGGCCGCGCCGGTCGGCGCAACGCGGCTACCTGCCGACGCGATAGGCGATGCGAAAGCCGCCCCAATGACGCCCATTCACATAGATCGGCGCCGAGGCATCTTTCATCACCATGAACGCCCCGCCGCCCATATCTCGCCGGTAAGTCTGCAGCAACAGCGGTTGGGTGTTGCGTCCGGCGGCCGCGCCCGTGCGGTCGTTGAACAAACGCCGGTTGCGGCAATTCGCGGCATTCCAGACCGGATCGTTGGTCGGTGCCTGCGAGAACTTGCGGTTATGCGTCGGCAGATAGCCGTTCTCGTCGACGGCGGCGCAAAAGGCGATACGCTCGTTGAGCGCGAGCAACGGCTCCTGGATGGCCGGGAGCGTCTCGTCGGTAAAGCGCGTGAAGCTGGCCATCAACTGCTGCGGGTTCGAACCGGGGATCGGCTCGTAGCGGCGGTCAAACAATGCCTGCTCGGTGATCTTGCCCTTGGCAAGCGCCGCCTCGAAGCTCTCCCCCACCTGCTTGGCCGCGCGGCGTACCGCGCGAATGAACGGTGTGTCCTCCGTCTCGACGTCGCTGCCGGCGATCAGGCCGATCAGATGTTCCGAGACGCCTAGCAAACCGTTGATACGCTCGCGCGCACGCTCAACGTGTTCCGCCGAATGCGAAACGCCGTCGGCCATTTCATCGACGTGGGCGACGAGCGTGGCGCATTCGCTTTCGATGGCTTCGCTGGCCTGCGCGATCTGTCCGGCCTGACGGTCGAACGTGTCGAGCGCAGTCCCGGCCGTCTCGATCACGCTGGCGATGGCGCGGGTGCCTTCGCGGGCGTCGTTGGCGCGCGCGACGTTCGCGTTGCTCTCGCGCATCAGGCGCTCGGTGCGCTCGCCCAGCGTGGCGAGCGTGTGCTCGATCTGCTGCGTCGCCTCGGCCGTCTTGCTCGCGAGCAGTTTGACCTCGGTAGCCACGACCGCGAAGCTGCGCCCAGCCGCGCCGGCGCGCGCGGCTTCGATGGCGGCGTTGAGCGCCAGCAGATTGGTCTGACGCGCGATCACCGAAATACCCTCAGCCACCTTGCCGACGTGATCGAGCGCGTCGCGCAGCCCGGCGATCTCGCCGGCCATGCCGGAGACGCCCTCCACGAGACCGTGGATCGACGCCAGCGACGCGTCGGCCGTGTGGCGCGACGCCGCAATTTCGGCGCTCGCGCGATCGGCCACATCGCGGGCCTCACGCGCGGCGCTGGCGATACGTTGGTTGCCTTCGCTGGTCTCGGTGGCGGTTTGGTGAAGCGCCTGAAACACGTCGGCCTGACGCTTGATGCGAACGGCGATCTCGTCGACGTTACCGGCGATGTCGCACAGTTCAACGCCGAGGGTGCCGGCATTGGCCGCCACCTCCTTCATGATGTTGACGGTTTGCGCCGCTCCCCGGGTGCGCGTGAATAGCCCCATTGTCAGTCTCCTCGCGTCTCTGATCCACTTGTTATGACGAGGGCGCGACAGTCGCCGTACCGCACGGAAAACATCGGGGCAGACGTTCGCGCCACACGCTGGTGTGTCGAAAGAGATAACGGGAGAAAAAACGGTCGACTTGAGGGTTGCCTCACTGGTCGCCGCCCCGCGCTTCCGACTTTATAGGACCACCCTCTCATGCACGGCTTACGCGGGACTTACTGACCCGGCCGTGTCGCGTCGGCACGCAATCATCCGAATAGTGGCTATGATGGCGATCAATCATCACCCTATCCGATGGATTCGACATGACGCCGGACCAATTGCTGACCTTCGCGACCGTGGCCGAACTTGGCAACATCAGTCATGCGGCGCAAGCGCTGCACCTATCGCAACCGGCCGTCTCCGGCCAGTTGCGGCTGTTGCAGGAGTCGTTCGGCGAGCCGTTGTATCGACGCGATGGACGCGGTATCCGGCTGACGGCCGTGGGCGAGCAGGTCGCCGTATATGCCAACAAGCTGCGGCAGGACTATCGCCAGGCCATGGCACTGCGCGATAGCCTGCGCGGCATGGAAACCGGGGCGCTGCGCATCGGGGCGAGTACGACGCCGGCAAGCTACCTGCTGCCCTACGCGATTGCGGAATTCCATCAACGCTACCCTGCGGTCGCACTGCATATCATCGACGGCAACACCAGTGAAATCGTGGCGCAGCTCGATCGGCTCGACGTGGCATTCATCGAAGGCGCCGTGCCGCCGGGTCTGTCGCCGGAGATCGCGGTGCGTCCGTGGCGCGACGACGAAGTCGTTGCCATTGCCCGGGCCGACCATCCCCTCGCGCAGCATCCGCAAGGCGCATCGCTGCAGGCCATCGCCGAGTACCCGTTGATCCTGCGTGAACCGGGGTCGGGGGTACGCGCGCTGGTCGCGCGCGCGTTCTCGGTGGCCGGACTCGCGCCACGCGTGGCGCTGGAATTGGCCGGGGTGGAGAGTATCAAGGAAGCCGTGCGGGCGGGCATGGGCGTGGGCTTCGTGTCCGCGATGTCGATGCGTCACGAAGACGCGGCGCTCGCCTCGGTTCGCATCGATCCCCCGCATGGCCTCAAGCGACTGCTGACGGCGCTTGTGCCGCATGCCGATGCCCTGTCACGTCCGACCGAGCGATTTCTCGCCCAGTGCTTCGCCAGGGCCGCCGACGAACCGGCAACGTTGCGGTAACCGCGCGCGGTTCGTCCGTACGTCGGTACGGGTGCGCCAGCGACGCATGGCGCTTGCCGCATCCCGCTCAGAACGGCATGCGTACCCAGTCCTCCACGGCACCCACGACCTTGTCACGCGTTCGCATCAGCAACGAAAACGACAAATCGGCCTGAGCGCTCGACAGCATTGCACCGGTCAGGTCGTCGCTCTGGCCCAGATCGAATGCGCGCATGCGCTCGCTGGCGTCGCGCCCCCCCCGTCACGCTATCCAGTTAGCGCTGTGTCGCATGCATGCGACGCCTCTCGGCCATCAATGACTGTTCCATCGAGACGGGCATCGGCGATCGGCCCCACGCGTGGCCCATATGTAGCAAAGCCCTCACGCGCGTCACACGTGAGGGCTTTGCTGTCTTGCGGCAGCGGCGCCAGGCTGCGTCGGTTCGCGTCAGGCGGCGATTTTCTCAGGCGTTACCGCCTCGTCCTCCACCGAGCTGAGCATCAGATGTTCGAAGGCGCCCAGTGAGGCCTTCGCGCCTTCCCCGACGGCGATCACAATCTGCTTGAACGGCACGGTCGTGACATCGCCCGCGGCGAACACGCCGGGCACCGACGTCGCGCCCTTGGCATCGACTTCGATTTCGCCGTGACGCGTGAGCGACACGCTCCCCTTGAGCCACTCGGTGTTCGGCACGAGACCGATCTGCACGAACACGCCTTCGAGCGCAATCGTGGACGTCTCGCCCGAGGCGCGGTCGCGATACACAAGACCGTCCACCTTCTGCGCGTCGCCACGGATCTCGGTCGTCTGTGCGTTCATTAGCACACGCACATTCGACAGGCTGCGCAGCTTGCGCTGAAGCACGTCGTCCGCGCGCAGTTGCGTGCCGTATTCGATCAGCGTGACTTCCTTGACGATGCCGGCCAGATCAATGGCCGCTTCCACGCCCGAGTTGCCTCCCCCGACCACCGCCACGCGCTTGCCCTTGAAGAGTGGGCCGTCGCAGTGCGGGCAATAGGCCACACCGCGGTTGCGATATTCGCGCTCGCCCGGCACGCCGATTTCACGCCAGCGCGCACCGGTGGCCAGCACGACCGACCGCGCCCTGAGCACCGCGCCGCTGGCCAGATGCACTTCGTGAATCTTGCCGGGAATCAAGGCTTGCGCGCGCTGCGTGTCGATCACGTCGACGTCATACGTCTTCACGTGCTGTTCGAGTGCTGTGGCGAACTTCGGTCCTTCGGTGTGCGTCACCGAGACGAAATTCTCGATGGCCATCGTGTCGAGCACCTGGCCGCCGAAACGCTCGGCGACCACGCCCGTCACAATCCCCTTGCGGGCGGCGTAGATCGCGGCGGCAGCCCCTGCAGGGCCGCCGCCCACGATCAGCATGTCGTAGACAGGCTTGTTCTCGAGCGCCTTCGCGGCGCGCACGCTTGCACCCGTGTCGAGTTTCGCGAGCAATTCCTTCACGCTGGTGCGGCCCTGCGTGAACGATTCGCCGTTGAGGAACACGGTGGGGACCGCCATCACCCGACGCGCCTCGACTTCGCCCTGGAATAACGCGCCGTCGATGGTGACCTGCTGGATGCGCGGGTTGATCAACGCCATGACGTTCAACGCCTGCACGACTTCCGGACAGTTCTGGCACGACAGCGAGATGTAGGTCTCGAAGCGGAAATCGCCGTCGAGCGCACGAATCTGCGCGATGGTCTCGTCGTCGAGCTTGACCGGGTGACCGCCCACTTGCAGCAAAGCGAGCACCAGCGACGTGAACTCGTGCCCCATGGGCAGCCCGGCGAAGCGGATGCGCGGGGCTTCCCCCGGCGTGCCGATGGCGAACGACGGACGACGCTCGCCGGCGCTGTCGCCGCCCTCGGCGTGCGCCACGACGGCGATCTGTGGCGAGAGCGGGGCGATCTCGTCGACCAGCGCCTTCATTTCAGCCGACTTCGGACTATCGTCGAGCCACACGGCGATTTCGATCGGACGCGTGACTTTCTGAAGGTACGTTTGCAACTGGGCTTTGAGGTTCGCGTCCAGCATGGCGTTTCTCCGTCTCGATAGGGAGTGATGGGGTGAGCGAGGCCCACCGCGCGGGCCACAGGCAGGCGCAGGTCGGCGTCGGGGTTCGGGGTCAGGGGCCGGCGCGCCAGACTCAAGCGGCTGGCGCGCTGGCGAGGCGCTTGCGGCGGCGATCGTGCGTAGCGCAGGACGCGGCCCGTTAGTGCCCCGTAGCGCTTGGATCTTGCTTAGATCTTGCCGATCAGGTCGAGCGACGGGCTCAGCGTTTGCGCGCCCGGCGTCCACTTGGCGGGGCAGACCTCGCCCGGATGGGCGGCGATGTACTGCGCGGCCTGGACCTTGCGCAGCAATTCCTTGGCGTCGCGGCCGATGCCGTTGTCGTGAATTTCGCACAGCTTGATCTCGCCTTCCGGGTTGATCACGAACGTGCCGCGCAGTGCCAGACCTTCTTCCTCGATCAGCACGTCGAAGTTGCGCGAGATCGCCAACGTCGGGTCGGCAAGCATCGGGTACTGGATCTTCTGGATCGTGTCCGACGTGTCGTGCCAGGCCTTGTGGGTGAAGTGGGTATCCGTCGATACGCTGTAGATCTCGACGCCCAGTTTCTTGAACTCGTCGTAGTGATCGGCCAGGTCGCCCAGCTCGGTCGGGCATACGAAGGTGAAGTCGGCCGGGTAGAACACGACCACCGACCACTTACCCTTCAGGGTCTCGTCGGTCACGGTGATGAAATCGCCATTTTGGTAGGCGTTGGCTTTGAACGGCTTGATCTGGCTGTTGATGATCGGCATGTCGTTGTCTCTCTGACGGGGTGGAAAGTGTTGACAGTATGCCGAAAACTATTGATTTACTAAAATTGATTATTAAAATCTATGCAATTGGCTCAGGCTATCGGCGCCGATAGCCTTCGCGCGCGCTTCCGACATGGCCCGCCATGTCGTCCCTGCCGCGTCAGACCGGCCATTGTCCGACGCTCGGTGGCTCAGCGCTGCGGATAGCGCACCGCGCGAACCTTGCCGCTGCCACCGCCGCCGCAGAAGAACAGATCGGCACCGTTATGCTCCAGGCCGCTCACGCCAATGCCCTGCGGCATCTCCACGTGCATGAGCACTTCACCGCTGGCGGGGTCGACCTGACGCAGTTCGCTCTCGTCGTTCTCCCACGTGCCGTGCCACAGTTCATCGTTCACCCAGGTCACGCCGGTCACGAACCGATCGGACGCGATGCTGCGCAACACCTGCCCGGTGGCAGGATCGATCTGGAGAATGCGGCGATCGCGATATTGCCCGACCCAGAGGCTGCCCTCGGCCCACGTCAGTCCCGAGTTGCTGCCGCTGTCGGGCGCGGGAATCGACGAGACGACCTTGCCGGTCGACGGATCGATCTTGTCGATACGCGATTCGGCGATCTGATAGAGGTGCGTGCCGTCGAAGGCCGTGCCGGCGTCGCTCGGGGCGGCGATCGTGCGACGAACTTCGCCCGTGGCGGGATCGAAGGCGATCAGGGTATCGCCCGTTGCGGCCCATACCTGTCGGCCGTCGAACGTAACGCCATGGATTCGCTCGTTGCCCGCGAACGGACCGTACTCACAGGCGATATCGGCCGCCATCACGGCGGCTTGGGGACGCGGACGTTCCGCTCGTTGCAGTTTGCTTGTCATGTCAGGCTCCGGTTGTGACGCCGTCGTCGGCGTGCAAGTCCACTCTAGCCAAACGACCATCCAACAGGGAGTAACAATGTCGTCGTGAATTCGGCGAGGGGCGGCGATGTCCATCGACGAGCCCTTGCGCGGCCCAGCGCGCACACGCGGCCCTCGTGCTCCAGCGCGGACAAGGCGCGCTGCACGGTGCGTTGACTCGCACCGAGTGCAAGGGCCAGGGCGGAAGTCGACCACGCCGCACCGTCCGACAGCAGAGCGACAAGCGACGCGCGATTGCCGTCGATGGGCGGCAGCAGCACCGACACTGCGCGCCCACCTTGCGTGCGCAGCACGAACCCGCGCGGCGTCGCGTCGATGTCGGCGAGTCCCTTGAGCAACGCGCGCAGACGGCCAATCTCCACACGCAGGTGAGCGCGGTGGGTGTCGTCGGGGCGCCGCAGTCGAAACACTTCCGCGATGAGCGTATCGCGGTCGACGTCGCCGGGCCAGGCGCGCGCGAGTTGCAGCGCCAGGGTGAAGAGCGCCGGACGCCGTGCCAGCGGTCGCCAGCTGCTACCGGCTCTATTGCCGGCGCTGATGCCGCGCCGACAGGCATCGACAACGAGCCCATCCGAATGCAGCAGTCGTGCCACTTCGTCGAGGTTCAAGGCGCGCTCGCCGTCGGACTGCGCAAGGCGAGCCGCCGGTCGCGCCAGGGCGGCGTGCACGGTCTCGACTTCGGCGATCAGCGCGGGAATGTTGGCCGCGGACGCGGCCGTTTGGGCATGTGCGAGCATGGCATGCGCTTGTGGAATGCGCAGTGTGCGCAGCGCCAGCTCGGCACAGATCAGCGCATGTCCGGCGACGAGGCGCGCCGGGACGGCGTCTGACGGGGTGTCCTGCAGGGCTTGCGCAGCGGCGTCGACCTTGCCGAGCAGCACGAGGCGGCGGGCAAGCACCAGATGCGCAAGCATGGCATTGGGGATGTCCGCATGCGCAAGCAGCACAGCGGCGGCGGCGTGGAGCGATCGCGTCGACCCGCCAAGGTCGCGCATGGCGAGCGCGACTTCGGCGTCGGCGACTACACATCGAGCGCGTGCCAGGGCCTCATGCGGGCCGAAGCTACGCGCCGCCCGCTTGAACAGCTCTCGCGCGCGGGCAAACTCGCCCAGCTGTGCCATCGCGATGCCGCGCAGCGCGAGTGCTGGCGCATCGTCGCGCAACGCGATCCGACGCAAGGCACCCAGCGAATCGCCGGCAGCGAGCGCGCGCGCGGAAGCAGCAATGAGGGAGTCCATCGCGCGATATTACCGGGGATCACGCATGGCGCGCCGGAATGCAACGCAACCCAGAACACCATCACCGTCGGTCTGCGTGACGTTTTCTAAGCGGGAACGACGCGCCCTGCAAGAGGGCGCGGCAGGCATGCCGTGCGGACGATTCAATGGGACTGAGACGCCGGGTCGCCGCGACAATCGCTCCCGGAACAGGACGACGCCGCTTTGCGCACGTGCGCTCCCGGCCCGGACGACGTGCCCTGACGTCCGAAACCGATCTGCTGAAAAACGCCGCCACCCAGTTCAAAACCGGAGGCGTAGTGATAGGCGGCCACTGTGGAGCCCAGCGCCACCGATAGCAACAACAACGTTCCCGTACGCCAGCGGCGTCGGACCGTGGAAGCCATGTCTCCTCCCTGTCAGAGGTCGGCCCGCTCGAACGGCGCTTGTCACCGACTATCGGCAACGAGCGTTCCGTCATCTCGGCGGGGATCGAGTTCCCGTCACTACTGAGTCTCGTTTTTTCGCGATTCTGCACGCACTGGCCCCCATTTGTCATCCCGGCTATCCCTAAGCCCGCCAAATGTATCGCGATATGATATATTTTTTTGTTTTTGGACTATGCGGCGCTTCTCGCCCGCCCGACTCATGCCTGCGCCTGCCTCGCCCAATCCAACGGTCACCACCGATGCGCTGACCAAGAGCGATTTCGAAGCCCTATCGGAATTCCGCTATCGGCTGCGCCGTTTTCTCAATTTCAGCGAGTCCGCCGCACGCGACGAAGGCATCACGCCGCAGCAGTACCTGTTGCTGCTGCACGTCAAAGGTATCCCGGGGCGCGACTGGGCGTCCATCAGTGAATTGGCCGAGCGCCTGCAAGCCGTGCATCACAGCGTGGTGGCGCTCGTTGCGCGCTGCGAGAAAGCCGGGCTCGTCACGCGCCGCCAAAACGAAAGCGACCGGCGAGTGGTGGAAGTGCACCTCTCAGCGGCGGGCGACGCGTGCCTCATGAATCTCGCCGCCCAGCACCGCAACGAGTTGAGCACCTTTGCGGACATCTTCCACATTCGTGGCGTTCATTTGTAATCACGGCATTGTCATGGCTTCCGTTCCCCATACTCCTTCGCCTCACTCCACCATGGCCGCGCCCGCCCATGCACGGGACTTTTCGCGTGCGCCGGGCCTGCCTCGACTCATTGCGCTGGCCGCCGTCATCGGCTTTTGCGGTGTGCCTGCCGCGTGGTTGCTGCTGCACCTCATCCAGGGCTTCACCAACCTTTTCTTCTATCAAACGCTCTCGTTCGCGCCACGCTCGCCCGCCAATAACACGCTCGGCGCAGCGGTCATCGCTCTACCGGTCATCGGCGGACTGATCGTCGGCGCGATGGCCCGCTTCGGCAGCGACAAGATTCGCGGTCACGGCATTCCCGAAGCCATCGAGGCGATTCTGTTCGGCAAGAGCAAGATGTCGCCGCGCGTCGCCATCCTCAAACCGTTGTCCTCGGGCATTGTGATCGGCAGTGGCGGGCCATTCGGCGCGGAAGGCCCGATCATCATGACGGGCGGCGCCGTCGGCTCGCTCATCGCCCAATACTTTCACCTGAGCGCCGCCGAGCGCAAGACACTGCTCGTGGCCGGCGCCACCGCCGGCATGACGGCCGTATTCGGCACGCCGGTCGCCGCCGTGCTGCTCGCCGTGGAACTGCTGCTTTTCGAATGGCGTCCGCGCAGCCTGCTGCCGGTGATCGCTGCATGCGCGGTCGCCGGTTTCGCACGGCCGCTGATGCTCGACGCAGGTCCGCTCTTTCCGATGGCGGAATCCGTCGTCGCCCCCATCGCCCTGCTGTCGTGCGTGATCGCCGGCGTATGTGCGGGCGTTCTGTCCGCCGGCATGTCGCGCGCCCTCTACGCCATCGAAGACGGCTTTCACAAGCTTCCCGTGCATTGGATGTGGTGGCCGGCCATCGGCGGTGTCGCCATCGGCATTGGCGGCTATCTCCAGCCGCGTGCGCTCGGCGTGGGCTATGACGTCATCGCAGACCTGCTCGCCGGACACTTCACGCTGCATGCCGCGCTGGCGCTGCTGGTGGTCAAGGCGATCATCTGGGCGATTGCCCTGGGATCGTGCACCTCGGGCGGGGTGCTCGCACCGCTGCTCATGATCGGTGCCGGGCTCGGCACGCTCCTCGCACCGGTGCTGCCGGGTGGCGACGTCTCGCTGTGGGCACTGGTGTGCATGGCGGCAACGCTCGCGGGCGTGCTCGGCGCGCCGCTGACGGCCATCGTCTTCGCCCTTGGTCTCACACACAACGTGAACGCGTTGCTGCCGCTACTGCTCACTTGCGGCATCTCCTACGGCATCACGATCTGGATCATGCCGCGCTCGATCATGACGGAGAAGATCGCGCGACGTGGCCGTCACATCCACCGCGAATACGGCGTCGATCCGCTGGAGCGCCTGCACGTTGGCGAGTTGATGACCCGAGAGCCGGTGTCATTGGCCGCCAACATGCTCATCGACGAAGCCGCGCAGCAAGCCTTCGGCGCGGGCCAGCGCCATCGCGCCTACCCCGTGGTCGACGCCGAGCACAGCGTGCTCGGCATGGTCGACCGGCAAGCACTCACGCGCGCGCAGACACAAGGGTTGCAAACGCTGGGCCAACTGTATGGCGCGAATCCGCCGCTCGTCGCGCTGGCGTCGGAGACGGGGCGTATCGTGTCGGCACGCTTCGCCGCGCATCACCTGGAACGACTGCCGGTCGTGAGCGATGCCGCCTCACGCAAGCTCGTCGGCATCATCAGCCGCAGCGATCTGGTCAAACCGGCTGAGCACTGGCGCTCGGAAGAAGAAGTGCGCGAGCGCATGCTTCATCTCGGACGCCGACGTAGCTGATTCTCGATACGACGACGTAGCTGATTCTCGATACGACGACGCGCCGTCAACCAGGGTTGACGGCGCGTCAGAGCGAGAAGCGACGAGACGACCGTTATTGGTCAGTGCATCGGCGCCGAGTTGCGCGCGTCGCGCGACGCGGACGTCGAATTGCCGTGGGCCCGTTCCCAGGCATTCTTCGCTAGCAACGCCAGCATGGCGATCACAGCCGGCATGGCCAGCAGCGAGAACGTCGATGCGAACCCCATGTGACGGCGCATCAGTTCCGCGCCCAGCAACGCACCCGCAATCCCGCCGAAGCGCCCCACACCGAGCATCCACGCCACGCCCGTGGCGCGGCCGTGCGTCGGATAGAACATTGCAGCCAACGACGGCATCGACGACTGCGCACCGTTCATCGCCGTGCCTGCCAGGAAAATCAGCACGACCAGCGCGCCGATGTTGCCCATCGCCTGCCCCACCGCATACACCAGCACGGCCGTGAGCGCGTAGCCTACGGCGACCACTTTCTGCGCGTTGAACTTGTCCATGCACCAGCCCGACAGAATCGTGCCGATGCCGCCGCCCAGCGGGAACAGGGCCGTGATCAGCGCAGCCCGTTCGATGGTGAACCCGGCATCCTTGAACAGCAGCGGCATCCAGCTCGTGAGCAGATAGAAGATGACGAGTCCCATGAAGTAGGTCACCCACAGCATCAGCGAACCGAAGCCATATTGCTTCGAGAGCACGACACCGATGGCGGAACCGGCCCGCTTCGGGGCCGCTTCATTGACCGTAAAGGTGCCGACGTCATCGAGCGACTCGCCCGAAATCCGCGACAGGATGCGGCGCACCCGCTCGATCGGCTTTTGACGCACCACGAGAAACTTGACGGACTCCGGCAGGCAAAGCATCAGCAGCACCGACAGCACCAGCGGCAGCACGCCGCCGAGCACCAGCACGCTATGCCAGCCAAAGTGCGGAATCACCCACGAGGCAACGAATCCCCCCACCGACGCACCCAGCGGGAATCCGCAGAACATGGTGTTGACGATCACCGCGCGACGCGCTTCCGGCGCGTACTCGGAAATCAGCGTCACGGCATTTGGCATGGCCGCGCCGAGCCCCAGCCCTGTCAGAAAGCGCAGCGCCGTGAGCGTTTCGAGATCCTGAGCGAAAGCCGTCGCGAGACTTGCGATGCCGAAGAATACGACCGAGAGCACCAACAGCGTCTTGCGCCCGAGCTTGTCGGCGAGCGGCCCGGCGAAGATCGCCCCGCCCGCCAGACCGAAGAGCGCCGCAGAGAGCACCGGACCCAGCGAACCTCTGTCGATGTGCCACTGCTGCACCAGCGAAGGCGCAATGTAACCGATGGCCGCGGTATCGAAGCCGTCGATGGCGACGACGAAGAAGCACAGGATCAACGCCACCCACTGATAGCCGGAAAACCGGTGTGCGTTGATATAGGTGGGCACATCCACCGTTCTCGTCTGATGCATGAAACTGTCTCCTCGGGGCGTGGCCGCCCCGGTTGTCGTCCCGTCATTATTTTGGATTTCGCCGCCACCGATGCGCGTCCGGTGCCATGGCGTGGCGCGCTTGTCGGTCGGCTTGATTCGACGGATTTGCGGCGTCGATTTTGTGCCGCTACTGTAAGGCCTTCCAGTGGTCGTCAAAATGATCTTTCGTCAGATCATCCATAACGGCCGGTTATACGCGCGAGCAGGCGAGCACTGGCGCCCGCGCGCCGATGCCCCGCCCTGCGCCTCAGGCAAGCGGCAGCCCGACATAATTCTCCGCGAGCATGAGCGATGCCGCGCGCGAACTGACAACGTACTCCAGTTCCGAGCGCTGCATCTGTTGCTCGAACGGCGTGGCGTCGTCGAGGCGGTGCATCATGCGCGTCATCCAGTACGAGAAGTGCTCCGCGCGCCAGATCCGCTTGAGCGCCGCCTCCGAATATCCGTGCAAACCGGCTTCATTATCGCGATGGAAGAAATCGTCGAGCGCGCGCGCCAGACGCCACACGTCGGCCACGGCCAGATTCATGCCCTTGGCGCCAGTCGGCGGCACGATATGCGCCGAGTCGCCCGCCAGGAACAAGCGACCGTACTGCATCGGCGTGGCGACGAAGCTTCGCATCGCGATCACGCTCTTCTGGAAGATCGGCCCCTCCTTGAGGCGCCAGCCATCGTCGCTTTCCGTGCGCATGTGCAGCTCTTGCCAGATACGCTCGTCGCTCCACGTCTCGGCGCGCTCGCTCGGATCGCATTGGAAGTACATGCGCTGCACCGTCGGGGAGCGCGTGCTGATCAACGCGAAGCCGCGCTCGTGTGCCGCGTAGATCAGTTCGTCGGACGACGGCGGCGCCTTCACCAGCACACCGAACCAGCCGAACGGATACACGCGCTGATATTCCTTGCGCACCGAGGCGGGCATGGCCGGGCGGCACACCCCGTGGAAGCCGTCGCAGCCCGCGATAAAGTCGCACGTCAGCCGTCGCACCTGGCCGTCCACTGTGAATTGCACGCTCGGTTTCGTGCTATCGATGTCATGCACCGAGACGTCCGACACGTCGAACAGAATGTCGCCCTGCACCGCTTCGCGCGCTGCGATCAGATCCTTGATGACTTCGTGCTGCGCATAGACCGTAATGGCGCGGCCGGTCAGTTCGGTCAGCGCAATGCGATGACGCTGGCCGCCGAATGCCAGCTCGATACCGTGATGCAGCGCACCTTCGCGACGCATGCGCTCGCCCACGCCCGTCTCGTTGAGAATATCCATCGTGCCCTGCTCCAGCACACCGGCGCGAATGGTCGATTCCACGGCAGCGCGCGTGCGCGATTCGAGCACGATCGATTCGATGCCTTGCAGATGCAGCAGATGGGAAAGCAGCAGTCCGGCCGGACCGGCACCGACGATGACGACGGGGTAATGGGTTCGCATGCGTTGTCTCCTGTAGTGGCATTGCCCGTGCCTGGCACACCCGTGCCGGGGCATCTCGCGACGGGTCGACGGCCTGCATGCGGCTTGCATTTCTCTGCTGCCTTGCGCTTGCTGCACCGAATTGGGACTACGCGTAAACGAGCATCCCTGAACCGATGGACACGCCTTGTCACGAGGGGCGAATGCGTCATATCTTATGGACCGCACGCGTCGAGTTGAATGGATGAATCGACGCCTTTCTTGTACTTTTTCGACAACTTCGACCAAGGGAAAACCAGTATGTCAGGCGCGTCACCCCGGCTGCGCGCGGCGCGCGAGGCGATTCCGGAATTCTCGCTGTATGGTGAATTGACGGGCACCGACAGCGCCGATTTCGTCCATATCGAGTGGATTGAGACGCGCAGCCGCCTCTACGACTGGCATATCGACACGCACCGGCATCTGGGACTGTTCCAGGTGCTGGCGATCTTCGAAGGCGCGGTGGAGGCGAACGTCGACGACGCCACGTGGGAGGTGCAAGGCCCGGCCGTCATCACGGTGCATCCGTCGGCCGTCCATAACTTCCGCTTCTCGCGCGGCGCGCACGGCTTCGTGTTGACGATGGCGCAGAGCGTGCCGTTCGATGCCGCGCTCGGCGCCGATGCCGACATGGCGTCGCTGCTGCGCAAGCCGTGGCTATTCCCGCTGGGCGACGCACCGCAAACGCGCGACCGTCTCCATACGTTGCTCGGTCTCATCATGGACGAGTTTTCACGCCCGCAACTCGGGCATGCGGAAATGGTGGGATGGCTCACGCGCAGCGTGCTGCTGCTGCTCGCGCGCCTGCATGCGCATCACGATTCGGCGACACGGGCCGGACGCACGGAGCTGGATTTGTTCGCGCGCTTTCGCGCCCTTGTCGAGACGCATTACACCGAGGCATGGGCTGTACCGGCCTACGCCGAACGACTGCACGTCACCGAGAGCAAGCTCAATCGGTTGTGCCGTCGCATCGCGGGAAAATCGGCCTTCGATCTGGTGCAGGACCGATTGATGCTCGAAGCGCGCCGCAAGCTGATCTATATTCCCGCGCCGGTCTCGCACGTGGCTTACGAACTCGGATTCCAGGACCCGGCGTATTTCTGTCGCGTCTTCAAACGGCATGTCGGCGTCACACCGTCGGCGTTCCGCCGCAACGCGCAACATGCCCACTTGGGCGACGCCTCATAACCTGATGCCCCGGGGGGCGGGCCTTCCCTGTTGAAGGCCCGCCCCCCGGCGACGCACCGATTCGCAGATTCCCCGATGCGTCGGCGCTCAGTGCTTACGCATTGGCCGGCGTCGGCACGCGCAGGAAGCTCAAGAGCGCCTCAGTCACGGCCGGGGCACACTCGATATTGGAGAGATGCGCGCCCGGCACGACGATCTGCTGCGCGCCAGGAATCCGTTCGAGCATCGCGCTCGACATCGCGGGCGGCGTTGCGAGGTCCCCCGCGCCGGTCACGATCAATGTCGGCGCGGTGATCGACGCAATCTCGTCGAGCTGATTCATATCGCGCACGGCAGCGCAGGCGGCCGCGTAGCCCTGCGGCGACAGCGAGCGGAACATCGCCTTCATGCGCTCGATCAACGCCGGCTCCTGCTCCGCGAATGCGGGCGTAAACCAGCGCGACACCACGGCGTCGGCGACGGCAGCCATACCATCGGCCAGCACCGTGCGAATGCGCGCATTCCAGCCGTCTTCGCCGCCGATGTGCGCCGAAGAGCAAACGATAGCGAGACGCTCGATACGCTGTGGTGCGTGAATTCCCAGCCACATGCCCGTCATGCCGCCCATCGACACCCCCGCCACGCTCGCACGCTCGATATGCAGCGCGTCGAGCAGCCCGATCACGTCACGTCCCAATTGGTCGATGACGTAAGGGCCCGGCGTGACGGACGAGCCGCCATGTCCGCGCGCGTCGTAACGGACCACCCGGAATTCACGGGCGAGCGCCGGCACCTGCGGCGCCCACATCTCGAGCGTCGTGCCCAGCGAATTGGACAGCACCAACGCCGGTGCGCGGTCGTCGCCGTCGATCGCCACGCGCAGCGTAGCGTCGCCCACCTCGATAAGACGTTCCGTCGTCATTCGTTTCGGCTCCTCAGCGTTGTGCGGCGTCGCGCGCACGGGTCGTCGAACCGGGCTCGGCGGCTTCCATCTCCGCGAAGATCGTCTCGGCGTCGTGGATCGCCTGATTGGCGGCAGGCAGGCCGCAATACAGGGCAGCGTGTATGAACAGCTCCTTCATTTCCTCGCGCGTCACGCCGTTGTTGAACGCGGCGCGCACGTGCATGCGAAACTCGTCGCCGCGATTCAAGGCGATGAGCAGCGAGAGCGTCACCATGCTGCGCATATGGCGCGTGAGACCCGGACGCGTCCAGACATCGCCCCAGGCGAAGCGTGTGATGAAGTTCTGGAAGTCGTCGTTGAATTCGTTGCGGCGTGTGAGGGTGCGATCCACGTGCGCGTCACCGAGGACGGCGCGGCGCACCTGCATGCCGTTGTCGTAGCGTTCCTGATCGTTCATGTTGATTTCCTGCCGGGTTGTGAGGGTGTCACGGCGGCGTCGGCAAGCGCGAGAACTCGGCCCACAAACGTCTCGGCAGCACCCAGATAATGTTGCGGGTCCGTCAGTCGCTCGAGCGTTGCAATGCCGAGGCTGCGGGTAATGTCATCGTCTTCGCGCAGGATGTCGAGCAAAGGACGGTGCTGCGCGAGCGCACTGCGGCAATGTGCTTCGACACGCCGATGGGCTTCGAGACGCCCCATCGTTTCGCCCAACGCCATCGTCACGGCCTCGGCCATGATGAGGCCGTGCGTGATGTCGAGGTTTGCCCGCATGCGCGCCGTGTCGACCGTCCAGTCTTGCACGAGCGTGCGCGCGGTGGCCAGCGCACCACCGCACAGCATGAGCAGTTCGGGCAGCGTTTCCCACTCGGCGTGCCACGTGCCCAAACCGCGTTCGTGATCCTGCTGCATCGCAACGAACAACGTGGCGGCCAGTTGCGGCGTGCGGGTGGCCGCCGCGAGCATTGCCGCACAGCCAACCGGATTGCGCTTGTGCGGCATGGTCGACGAACCACCACGCCCGGGACCGGAGGCTTCGGCAATTTCGCCGACTTCGGTTTGCGTCAGCATCGCCGTGTCGCGCGCGAACTTGCCCAGCGAGCCCGTCAGCGACGCCGCCCAACTTCCCACGCGCACGATGCGATCGCGCTGGCCGTGCCACGGCGTGATCGCCTCCGACAGCCCCAGGTGACGCGCCAGCGCTGCGGCGACCACCGGGCCCAGCGTGCCGAGCGACGCCAACGTGCCGGCAGCCCCGCCGAACTGCGCGCACAGCACCTGCCCACGCACGTTCGCGAGATCGGCGCGCGCGCGCAACAAAGCGTCGAGCGTACCCGCAAGCTTGAGGCCGAACGTAATCGGCAAAGCGTGTTGCAGCCACGTGCGGCCGACCATGACGGTCGCACGATGCTGCCGAACTTGCACCGCGAGTTCGGCGATGAGGCCGTCGAGGTCGGCGCCAAGGTCGTCGAGCGCGCCACGCACCTGCAGGATGAGTCCGGTGTCGATGGCATCCTGACTGGTCGCGCCCCAATGCACGAAGCGCGCGGCATCGGCATCGAGCGCTTTTACACGCGCTGTCAGTTGCTTGACCAAGGGAATCGCGAGGTTGCCCGCGCCAGCCGCGGCGTCTCGCAGGGCGGGCCAGTCGAGATCGCCGGCCCGCGCGGCGGCGGCGATCGGGGCGACAGCGGCGGCCGGGATCAGGCCGGCCTCGGCCTCGGCGGCAGCCAGCGCCGCTTCGAAGTCCAGCATGCCCTGCAGCGTGGCGTCGCGCGAGAAACGCGCTGTCACGGCAGCGCCGCGCAGCAAAGAGTCAAGCAGTTCCGTCATCGGAGCGTCGAGAGTGATTAGGGTTGGGTCAGGCCGGGTCGCCCTGTTCCGTTGCAAAAAGGCGGAGACGGCCGCGGGCTGTCAGCACTTTCATGCCGACAGCCCGAAGCCGCGCCAGTGTCAGCCTTGCATGACCAGCATCAAAGGTCGAGGAAAACCGTCTCCTCGTCGCCCTGCATGCGGATGTCGAACCGGTACGACACACGCCCGCCGCTCACCTCGCGGCGTGCGATCAGCGTGTGGCGACGCTCGGCCGGCACTTGTTGCAGCACGGGGTCGAGCGCATTGGCCGCGGCCTCGTCGTCGAAATAGATACGCGTAAACAGATGATTGAGCAAGCCCCGCATCGTCAGAATCACATCGATGCGCGGTGCCTCGCCGGGCGCGGCCGCGCCCGGCTTGATCGTGTCGAAGACAAAACAGTGCTCGGCGTGGGTGCCGGTGCCGCAGCGGCCCGTGCCGGCAAAGCCGGTGCGCTCGATGTCCTCGGCGCTCTGCACGTAGCGCCCAGCGGCATCGGCCTGCACGACCTCGATCAACGCGTCGTTGATCGGTTGACCGGCGCCGTCGAGCACCTGTCCGATCACGCGGATGGCCTCACCTTCGGCACGATCGAGCGCCACCACGGGGGTGAAAGCGCTCTTGAAGTCGTAACGGTACTGCTCCGGCGACAGGCCATAAGCGAAGTACGGGCCGACGGTCTGCGACGGCGTTTGCTGATAATCGGACATGACTCAGGACTCCATCGGCGTTTGGTCGGCACCGCGCAGGACGATGTCGAATTCGTAACCCAGTGCGTACTCGGGCTCGGTGATATCCATCGAGAAGCGCGCAATCAGACGGTCGCGGGCATGCGCCGGCGTGGCCTGAAAAATCGGATCGTAGCCGAGCAGCGGATCGCCCGGGAAGTACATCTGCGTGACCAGCCGGGTCGCGAAATACTCACCGAACACCGAGAAGTGCAGATGCTGCGGACGCCACGCGTTGTGGTGGTTCTTCCACGGGTAAGCGCCTGGCTTGATGGTCAGGAATTTGTAACGGCCCTGCGCGTCGGTCAGCGCGCGGCCGGCACCGAGAAAGTTCGGGTCCAGCGGGGCGTCGTGCTGGTCGACTTTGTGCACGTAGCGGCCGCATGCATTGGCCTGCCACAGCTCGACAAGCGTGTTCGGCACCGGACGACCGCCTTCGTCAAGCACGCGGCCCGTGACGATCATGCGCTCGCCAAGCGGCTCGCCGTTGCGCACTGCATTGCGCGTCAGGTCGCTATCGAGCGCCCCGACGATTCCGTGACCGTAGACCGGCGAACGCAGGTTCGCGAGGTTCTGCTTGACGGGCACGAGCAGTTGCTTGGGGCCGCGCAGCGCCGTGGACTTATACCCGCTGTCGATCAGCTTGGGATGCGAATCCCAGTCGCGGGGGCGCAGGACGGTCGTCGAATTCGACATGGTCTCACTCCATTTTGTGTTGACGAATCTGGCTTGCCGCCAGCTGGTTTTCGACACTATATCCATAATCAATGGATATATTTATTGACATTTTCTTAGGTTTTTCATAACTTTTCGGCATGGAAAGACATCGACTCGACGGACGCATCAAGCTGCGCCATCTGCAATGCCTGCTGGCGGTTGCCCAACACGGCAGCCTGCAGCGTGCCGCGGAAGCCCTGTCCATTACGCAACCGGCCGTCAGCAAGACGATTGCCGAACTCGAAGGCCTGCTGGGCGTGCGTCTGTTCGAGCGCGGGCGCAATGGCGCGCGCCCCACCGCACAGGCCGAACTGTTTCTGCGGCATGCGGGCGCAAGCGTGAGTGCACTGCGTCAGGGCATCGACGTGCTCTCTCGCGCCAACGGCCAGACGGGCGGCGTGATCGAGATCGCCGTATTGCCCACCCTGGCGGCCGCCATGATGCCCAGCGTGCTCGAAACGTTCCGGCGCGAATGGCCGGGCATCGTCGTGCAAGTCCACACCGGCGCCAATCAACAGTTGCTCACGCAGTTGAAGTCCGGACAGGTCACGCTGGCGCTCGGCCGGATGTCGGACCCCGAGGGCATGGCGGGCCTCACCTTCGAGCACCTGTGCGCAACCCCGTTGAGCGTGGTGGTGCGTGCGTCGCATCCGCTCGTTCAGCAGCGTAGCGTGTCGATGGCCGACATTGCGCGCTATCACGTGGTGCTGCCGCCGAACGGCACAATCCTGCGGCATACCGCCGACGGCTTCTTGCGCGCGCATGGCGTGGGCATGCTCGACGACTATTCCGAGCTGCTCTCGATGTCGCTCGCGCGCGCGATGACCTTGCGCGACGATGTCATCTGGATCGCCTCCGAAATCACCGTGCAGGACGACCTTGCCGATGGCGTGCTGTGTGCTTTGCCGTTCGCGACGAAGGGCACCGAGGAGTCCATCGGCATTCTGTGGCGCAACGACACCGTCCCGACGCCGCCGGAACAAACGCTCATCAGCGCCATGCGCGAAGCGGCACGCGTGCGCTACGGCACACCGGGCGTACGCTGACCACAGCACGGCGCGACCGTTCACGCCCGCCGCCCGCCGCCCGTCACGCCGCCGACGCGATGTTCTGCTGCGTGTCCGCAAGCCCGAGCATGCGCACTGCGTTGTCCTTGAGCACAAGCGGTTTGACCTCGTCGCGAAACCCCGCCGTCTCGAAGTCGCGCAACCACCGGTCCGGCGCGATGAGCGGAAAATCCGAGCCGAACAGCATCTTCTCGCGCAGCAGCGAATTCGCGTATTGCATCAGCTCCGGCGAAAAATACTTGGGCGACCACCCCGACAGATCGATGTAGACGTTCGGCTTGTGCAGCGCGATGGACAGGGCTTGCGATTGCCACGGCCACGACGGGTGTGCGATCACGATGTTCATGTCCGGGAAGTCGGTCGCCACGTCGTCGAGATGGATCGGCTCCGAGAACTTGAGCCGCAACCCGCCGCCGCCGGGCATGCCTGAGCCGATACCGGAATGACCGCTATGAAAGACCGCAGTGAGCTGGTATTCGGCAATCAGCTCGTACATCGGGTAGGCCATGCGGTCGTTGGCGAAGAATCCCTGCATGGTGGGATGGAACTTGAAGCCGCGCACGCCGAATTCCTCGACGAGCCGCCTCGCCTCGCGCACGCCCATGCGTCCCTTGTGCGGATCGATGCTCGCAAATGCGATCATGATGTCCGCGTTCTCCTGCGCGAAGCCCGCGATCTCCTCGTTCGGAATACGGCGACGCCCGATGTTCGCCTCGCAATCGACGGTAAACATCACGAAGCCGATATTGCGCGCGCGGTAATGCTCGATGGTCTCGGGAATCGTGGGGCGGCGATTCTGCTTGAGCACCGTGCCGAAATATTTATCGGCCGCGTCGTCGAACGCCTTGCCGAACAGGTCCGGTGGCTCACAGCACGACACTTCCGCATGCACGTGCGTATCGATGGCGATGAGCTTGTCGAGATTCATTCGGCGGTCTCCGGGTCACGGATTTGCGCAGCGACGATCGCCATCGCACGACGCGTCTCCGGCAGGCTGAACTTCAACCAATAGCGCGCCGCGCGGCGTTTCCCATCGGCGACGGGCCCTTGGACGCGGTGCGCCGCCAGCGCCGCCTGCGCCCAGAGGCCTGCCATCGACAAGCCGTGCACCACGCGCATCACCTCGCCCGCGACACACAATGCCGCGCGGGGCGATGTTCGCGCCAACGCGATGACCGACGGCATCAGCAACGTCCACTCGTCGAGCACCGTCAGCGCGGCGTCGAAGCCATCGCGCGTGTCGACGACGATGCGCGCCTCGCTCACCTGCGCACGCGCCCACGTCAGCCATTGCGACAACGTGGCGCCGTCGTCCTTGACGACCTTGCGCAGCATCAGGTCGATGGCCTGAATTTCATTGGTCCCTTCATAGATCATCGGGATACGCGCGTCGCGCAGAAACTGCGAGATGCCGGTCTCTTCGACATAACCGTAGCCCCCGAAAACCTGTAACGCATCGCTGGCGCCCAGAAACGCCTGCTCGGTGAGCATCGCCTTGACCACCGGGGTGAGCAGCGCCGCCAGCGCATCGGCCTGCACGCGCGCCTGCGGCGTGTCGGCATGGTGAGCCTCATCGATGGCGAGCGCCGCGCGATACAACAACAGTCGCGCGCCCTCGACCGCCACGCGCTGCCCCTCGAGCAAGCGCCACACCGCCGGATGCCCGGCGATGGGCACGCCGGCATCGGCCCCCGGCACGCGCGATTGCACACGCTCAAGGGCATGTCGAACCGACATATCGTAGGCGCTCTGCGCCAGCCCAACGCCGGACGCCCCCACATGCAGCCGCGCCGAGTTCATCATCGCGAACATCGCCTCGAGTCCGCGATGCGGTGCACCGATGAGGTAACCGGTCGCGCCCTCGAACGCCATCGAGCACGTCGCGCTCCCGCGAATCCCCATCTTGTGCTCAATGCCCGTACAACGCACGGCATTGCGCTCGCCATGCGCAAGCACCTTGGGGACAAGAAAGAGTGACAACCCGCCGCTGCCCGGCGGGGCATCCGGCGTGCGCGCAAGCACGAGATGAACGATGTTCGGGGTGAGATCCTGCTCGCCGCCCGAGATGAAAATCTTCTCGCCGGTCACTCGCACCGTCTCGCGCGCCCCGTCGATCCATTCGGCGCGCGTGCGAATCTGCCCGAGGTCGCTGCCGGCGCCCGGTTCCGTCAACGCCATCGTGGCGAGCCATTCACCGCTGACCAGCGGCCCCAGCCACGCATCGCGCAGTGCGGCGCTGCCGAATCGGTGCACGCATTCATACGCGCCATGCAGAATGCCTGGGTACATCGTCCAGGCGAGATTCGCGCCGGCCGTGAGTTCCTGCACGGCCACCTGCACCACGACAGGCAACCCCTGTCCGCCCAATGACGGATCGCACGGCAGCGACGGCCAACCGGCGTTGCAATACTGGCGATAGGCATCGGCGAAGCCGCTGGGCGTGCGCACCTCGCCGTCGCGCCAGGTGCAACCTTCGCGGTCCCCCACAGCGTTGAGCGGCGCAAGCACTTCACGGGCGAAACGGGCGGCTTCGTCGACGACTTGCACGAGTGTGGCCGTGTCGAATTCACGAAACGGGGCGAGGCGTGTCAACGCGTCGCCCACGCCGAGCGTGTTCAGCACGAACGCGATGTCTTCGGCCGCGCCAAGCGATTGCGGGTACATCATGTCAGCGCCTTGCGGGTGCGAGGATGACGCGCGGGTCGCCCGCCTGCGCGGCATGCAACGCATCGACGGTCACGGCACGTTGGTCCTGCACCGCGCGCTGGTTGATCGATCCCTTGTCGGTGACTTCGCCCCGGTCGAGCGAGGGCGGAGTGTCGAGCAGCATGAGTCGCGCAACATACGTGGCGCTTCCCCCGGCGCTCGCATTCAGTCGTGCGAGCAGTGCCGAGAACGCTTCACGCACGGGACCGCTCACCAGCACGTCGCTCAGCGGCGCGTGTGACGGCAAACCGCTCAAGCGCCGGCAATCCTCGACGCGCGGGAAGACCATCAATCCGATATCGTCGCGATTGATGCCGGTGACAACCGCGTCCTGCACATAGGGCGCCCCTTCCGAAATCACGCGAGCCCGCAATGGCCCCACGCTCACGAATGTGCCTGAACTGAGCTTGAAATCTTCGGTGATGCGTCCGTCGAATTGCAGACCAACCTCCGGGTGCTGCGCGTCGACAAATGTGGCGGCATCCCCTGTGCAGTAGTAGCCCTCGTCGTCGAACACGGGATCGCCCGACGGGTGACGCCAATAGCCGGCCATGACGTTCGGTCCGCGAAAGCGCACTTCGAGCTTGCCGCCGACTGGGGCGAGCTTCACTTCGCAGCCGGGCGCGGGCAAGCCGATGTAGCCCGCACGCATGATCGGCCCGGTGGTGAACATGCAACTCGGCGACGTCTCGGTCATCCCCAACCCCGACATGATCCGGATACGCTCGCCGCAATGCGCCTCGGTCACGCGTTCAAGCCGGTCCCAGGCCGCCTGGGACAGCCCGGCACCGCCGAAGAAGTAGAGATTCACACGGGCGAAGAAGCGCTCGCGCAGGGCCGCGTCGTTTTCGAGGGCGATGGCGAGATCCTCCCATCCCTTCGGCACATTGAAATACACGGTCGGAGAGATCTCGCGCAGATTGCGCAACGTTTCCTCGAACTTGCCTGCGACCGGCTTGCCGTCGTCGATGTAGAGCGTGCCGCCGTTGTAGAGCGCGATGCCGACGTTGTGACTGCCGCCATACGTATGATTCCAAGGCAACCAGTCGACCAGCACGGGCGGCGCCTCGCCGAAGGTCGGGAACGTTTGCAGCAGCATCTGTTGATTGCTGCACAGCATGCGCTGGGTGGTCGGCACGGCCTTCGGCAGACGGGTTGAGCCGGACGTGAAGAGGATCTTGGCGATGGTGTCGCCGTTGACTTGCGCGTGAATGGCGTCGATGTCGCGCGGCACGGTATCGCGCAGCGCATCGAAGGCCAGCGTGCCCCCGTCGCCGCGCGCGGTGACGCGGACCACATTGTCGTCAAGCACGGCGTCCATGGCGCGACCGTAGGTGCCCGCATCCGTCGCGTACACCAGCCCCGGCTGCAGCAATTCCAGCGTATGACGCAGCTTCCCGAAGTCCGTCGACACGATCGAATACGCCGGCGAGATCGGCGCGAACGGCACCCCGGCGTACATCGCGCCGAGCGCGAGTTCAAAGTGTTCCAGATCGTTGCCGGAGAGGATCGCGATGGGACGTTGCGGCGACATTCCGCGATCACGCAATGCCTGGCCGATCGCACGCGCACGCTGCAGCATCTGCGCATACGTGATGCCGATCCATTGACCGTCGGGGCCGCGACGCGCTACGAGCCACCGTTCCGGGTGCCGTGCCGCGCCGGAGATGAGCCGGTCCGTGAGACGCGCCGGAAAATCGCCGAGCGGCTCACGCGAGCGCAGATACCAGCATTCGCCATCGAGAATCACGTCGACCCCCGGGTTGCCGATGGCGACCTGGCGATAGCGATGAGCCGCCACGTCGTGCGTGGCGGCGGTGTTGTTGCCTTGATTCAAAACACTGTCTCCTGCTTCGATCCCGCCGCGGCGCTCTCTCGGTAGCGTCCGCGCACGGGCACAGCCTCATCCTGCGAACGATCAGATCGGGTAATGGCGCGGCGTTGTCTGCACGGTGATCCAGCGCAGTTCCGTGAATTCGCCGATCGACGCCTTGCTGCCGAATCGGCCGTAGCCGCTGGACTTCACGCCGCCGAACGGCATCTGCGCTTCGTCGTGCACGGTCGGGCCATTGATGTGGCAAATTCCCGACTCGATGCGCTTGGCCAATTGCAGCGCTCGCGATACGTCCCGGCTGAAGATCGCGGCCGACAAGCCAAATTCGCTATCGTTGGCCACTCGCACCGCCTCGTCATCGCCGCTTACACGCTGGATCGTCACCATCGGACCAAACGACTCCTCGCGGTACAGTCGCATCGCCGGGCTCACGCCATCGACGATCGTCGCCTGCATGATCGCACCGTCAACCCGGCACCCCAGCGGCAGATGCGCGCCATGCGTGCGAGCGTCCTCGACCAGCGCCGCCACGCGCGACGCCGCCTGCGCGCTCACCATCGCACCGAGCACACTGTCGGGCGACGTCGGCGACCCGGCGCGCAAGGTCGCCGCCTTCGCCGTGAGCTTTTCGACGAAGGCGTCCGCGATGCGCGCGTCGACGATCACTCGCTCGGTCGACATGCAGATCTGCCCTTGATTGAAGAACGCGCCGAACGCAATGCCGTCGACGGCGGCGTCCAGTTCGGCGTCGTCGAGCACGAGCACCGGGGCCTTGCCGCCCAACTCCAGCAGCGCCGGCTTGAGATGTTCCGCGGCGAGGCGCGCGATGATGCGACCCACGTGCGTCGAGCCGGTAAAGTTCACGCGCCTGACAGCCGGGTGCGCAATCAGTCGCGCCACGATCTCGCCGGCATCGTGCGGCGCGTTCGTCACGACGTTGACCACCCCGTCGCCCAGCCCCGCATCGTGCAGGCAGGCACCGATCAACGCATGCACGCCGGGGCATTGCTCCGACGCCTTGAGCACGACCGTGTTGCCGCACGCGAGCGGCATGGCAAGCGCGCGCGTCGCCAGAATCACCGGGGCATTCCACGGCGCGATGCCGAGGACCACGCCGACCGGCGAGCGCACTGCCATTGCAAGACTGCCAGGCACATCGCTCGGAATCACGCTGCCGTCGATTTGCGTGGTCATGGCCGCCGCTTCGCGCAGCATGTTGGCCGCGAGCATGACGTTGAAGCCATACCAATTGGCCATCGCGCCGGTCTCGGCGGCCCCGATGGCGATGAACTCCGCCGCGCGGGCGTCCATGCGCTCGGCGGCCGCAAGCAAGCGTTGCCGACGCGCCGTCGGCGACAGCGCCGCCCAGGCGGGAAAGGCCGCTTGCGCCGCGTCGACGGCCGCATCGGCATCCGCCAGCGTCGCGGCCGGTGCCCGTGTGGCAACTTCGCCCGTCACCGGATCGATGCGCTCGAACGTTGCCCCACCCTGCGCGCCGCGCCACTGCCCCCCGATCAGCATCTGCACTTCATGCATTGCGCTCTCCCTCTTTCCGGTCACCGATGAACGTTGCGCCTCAGCGCTTGTAAGCCTGCAGGCCCGGCTTGATCGCCTTGTCGTCGAGGAACTGCTTCAAGCCTTGCTCGCGGCCGTGTTCCGGGTCGCGCAGCTGGGCCTGATCGAGTTTCGCGTACAGATAGTCTTCGCACTGCTCCCACGTCAGCTCACGCGAACGCTTGAAACCATGCTTCGCAGCGCGCAGCACGACCGGATTCTTCTCCAGCAACTTGGCGGCCAGGGCCAGCGTGGCATCACGCAGTTGGTCGAGCGGCACACTCTGGTTCACCAGCCCCATGTCCGCCGCTTCCACGCCCGTGAACGTGTCGCCGGTCATGATGTAGTGCAGCGCGCGGCGATGTCCCACCGTGTCGGCCATGGCCTTGCTCACCAGATTGCCCGGCGGAATGCCCCAGTTGATTTCCGACAGACCGAACACTGCCTCGTCGGCAGCGATCGCCAAATCGCACGCCACCAGCGGCGAGAAGCCACCGCCGAAGCACCAGCCGTTGACCATGGCGATGGTCGGTTTGGCGTACATGCGCAGGCGGCGCCATTGCCAATCCGACGCGTCGCGGCGTACGCGCTCCTGCACGACTTCCGGCCCGCCATCGATCTCGCGGAAGTATTCCTTCAGATCCATGCCCGCCGTCCATGCCGCTCCCGCGCCCGTGAGCACGACAACGCGGGCATCGGCATCGAGCTCGAGCGCGTCGAGCACCTGGATCATTTCCGTGTTGAGCGTCGGGCTCATGGCATTGCGTTTCTCCGGGCGATTGAAGGTGACCCAGCCAATGCCCCCCTCCACCTTCACGTCGATCGTCTTCCAGCGTCCTTCGTATGCAGTCATTTTGCGCAATTCCCAAGTGTTCCGGGCAACCTGTGCCGCGCGCCGGGAGTGGCGCGCGGTGTTGCCGACAGACACATTTAATATCAGGTAACCTTACATTGCAAGCATCACGCTTTCAGTGAAAACCCTGATCTCGAAATATCAGAACGTATGACGCATGCCGAGCATCACACCGGCCTGGCCCTCGCCGGCGGGCGGCGTGGTGCCGCCGCCTCCGCCGCTGACCGAGTACGCTGCGTGGGCGCTGTTGAAGAGGTATGCCGCCTGCGCGTAGACCGCGGTGCGCACCGAGAGCGAGTAAGTGGCGCGCAGCGTGGTCATCGTGCCGCGCGTGTTGTGATCGCTGTTGACGATGCGGTAGACCTCGCCGTCCACCAGCCACGCCGGCGTAATGCTGTACGCCGCGCCCAGGTAGAACAGGTTGGTGTGCGTATTGATGGCGGACGTCGACACGCGACGGCCCAGCCAGCCGCCGCCGACCTTCAATGCGCCGTACTTGTAGTACGCGCCGAGGGTCGTGCGGGTGTCCTTGTCGCCGCTGCTGGCGAACACCGAGGTGGGTTGTCCGTCGAAGAAGTTGACCGCGGCGTTGGTGCCGCCGCGCAGTTCTTCGTATGATGTGGCGACGCCGAAGTTGTTCGCGTCGTACTTGAGCATTACCGACCAGTCACGGCATTGCACCGACTGCCCCGGCACCTGTCCGGCGCAAGTGCCCTGCCCCGGCGAATTGCCCGTACCCGCCGCGTCGCGGCCGAACGAGTACCCCGCGCCGAAGCTCAGCCCCTGCCAGCCGACCTGATACGTGACCGAGTTATCGGTGCGCGCATTGGGAACGTACGCATCGAACGAGCCCATGCCGTAAATATCGGGGCCAAGGATATCGGAGCCCAGCAGCGCGTAGAACGTCATGGTGTACTGGCGGCCAAACGACAGCGTGCCATACGGGCCCTTCACGCCCACGAAGGCCTGGCGGCCGAACAGGCGACCGCCCTGGCCAAGATCGCCGCCACGCAGGTTGAAGCCGCTCTCCAGTTGGAAGATCGCCGCGAGCCCGCCGCCGAGATCTTCCGTGCCGCGCAGACCCCAGCGCGACGGAAATTCGCCGGTCACACCCGGCATGCGCAACACGGCACCGTTCACACTGGCGTGCGAGACGTACTCGATTCCGGTGTCGACAATGCCGTACAGCGTGATATTCGATTGTGCGCTGGCGATACCGGGCGCCACCAGCGCGGCGGCCACGGTCAATGAAGCGAGCGCATGAGCGCGATGGGGAAATGCCATGGGTGTCTCCAAATAATTGATGTTGTTATCGGTGTAGGCAAACCAGGAACGGCAGACCTGCGCGGCCCTTGCGCAAGAAAATGCGCGACGGCACAGCCCAGTGGCGTCCGTCGCGCACAAGCGAGGCCAACCGGCGTGACGCCGAATCAGTCAGCCGCGCGGGGACGACGAATGAGCATGAGGGCGGCCAGCGCGGCCACGATGGTGACGGGAATGCTCGCGCCGATCACCAGGGCGGCACTGCTGCCCACGGCAAGCAGCATGCCGGCGGCCAGTGGTCCGACCACCGAGCCGATGCGTCCGAACGCCACCGCTGCCCCCACGCCCGTTCCGCGCATGGCGGTCGGGTAGTAGGCGGCGGCGAGCGCATAGAGCACCGACTGGCCGCCGATGATGAACATGCCGGCGAAGAACGCCGCCGTCGCCAGTACACCGAAGCCCTGCGCCGCCGCGAGCCCGACAAGCGAGGCGATCATGCCCAGGTACATGCCGCCAATCACGAGCGACATGCGCGCGCGATCCATCAGGTAGCCGAGGGCGAGCACGCCAACGGCGCTCCCCACGTTGAAAAGAATCTGCACCCAACCGATATCGCCGCGCGCCAGACCGCGCGCCCCCATGAGCGACGGTAGCCAGTTGAGCAGGAAGTACAGCACGATGAGCGTGCAGAAGTAGGATAGCCAGAGCTGAATCGTCGAGATGCCGCGCCCCTCGGAGAACAGCACCGTCATCATCGGCGCGGGCGTGGCGCGCTGGCCTTGCGAGGTCGCGGCCGCAAACGCGCGAGACTCCGGCAGGCACCAGGCGAGCAACGGCAAGAGCAACAGCGGGCCAATGCCGCCCGCGTAGAAGATATGCCGCCAGTCGGCGTCGCTCACCGCCAGCATGCCAATGGTCGCGGCAATGCCACCGCCGAGCGGAATCCCGCAATACATGATGCTCACGGCCGTGCCGCGCAGGCGGGGCGGCACGGCTTCCGACGACAAGGCAATCAGGTTCGGCATTGCACCGCCCAGGCCGATGCCCGTGAGCACGCGCACGATCACCAACATCCAAAAGTCCGACACGAACGCCGTGGCAATCGACAACACGCCGAAGACCGCGGCCGAGAGCATCAGCACGCGCTTGCGGCCGATGCTGTCGGCCAAACGCCCGCCTACCATCGCCCCGGGCAGCAGGCCAAAAGTGCCCGCCGAAAAGGCGAGCCCCATCTGCGCGACGCTGAGTCCGAACTCCTTGGCCATGCCGCGTGCCGCCACCCCGACCGATTGCAGGTCGAGACCTTCGAGCAACGCCACGGCAAAGCAAAGCGCCAACGTGAGCGCCACCGGACTGGCGAGACTCGCTTGCCTGTCCGGCGCCAACGGCAACGCCTGCGCGTTGCCCTCCTGATTCGATTTCATGGTGTCTCCTGTCATCTTTGTCATGGACTTCGGTCGCCGCCCTGCGAGAGCGGCACCTGATGCGCAGTCAGCCGACGCCGGCGGCGACGCCCATTTAATCAGGTAACCTGATATATAGGGCGGACGTACGGCGGGCGCGACAATGCCGCGCGAGCCGCATATTGCGTTCGCCTTACCGTGCCACTGGAATGCTGTCGCCCGCTTCTCTGCGGCGACGGTCTCCATTTAATATCAAGCTACCTGACAATACAAGTGATCGGCAGGTCGGGACAAACCCGGGGTCAGTCGCGCAGATTGCGCACGAACATTTCGAGATGGCGTTGCACGGCGGCGGCGTCCTCGCGGCTCACATCGGCACGCATGCGCGTGTCGATTTCCTTGGCGACGGCTTCGCATTGCGCGAGCACCCGGCGCCCTTCGTCGGTGAGTTGCAACAGCACGATGCGGCCATGATTGGGGTCGGGCTCACGGGTGATCCACTGGCGCCCAGCCATGAGGCTCACGACCTCATTGGCCGATTGCGGCGTGATGAACGAGCGCTGGGCGAGTTGCGCATTGGAGAGCTTGCCGCGGGCGTCGAGCACCGATAGCGCGGTGAACTGGGCGAGCGTGAGGCCGAGCGGTGCCAGCGCTTCGGACATGTGGCGACGCAGCAGACGGTCGAGGCTGGCGATGACGTAGGTCAGACGCAACTTGGCCCGACGCGGCCGTGCCTCGGCCGAGCCCGCCGCCCCTTCGATCACTTCGGTGTCCGGTGCCCGCACGACATTGTCGTCGGCGCCTGCGGCTGCGGTCAGCTTCTTTTTCTCGGGTGCAACGCTCATGATGAGGAAGCGAGGATGCGCAAACAGCCTGCGTCAGTGCTCGCATAGTGCGGGAAAGTCAGCAGTGTAACGCCGCCGTCGCGCAGTGGCGACGGTCCGGCGGCGAGG
Organism: Pandoraea sp. XJJ-1; assembly: GCF_026802345.1. NCBI lineage: Bacteria > Pseudomonadati > Pseudomonadota > Betaproteobacteria > Burkholderiales > Burkholderiaceae > Pandoraea > Pandoraea sp. XJJ-1. The sequence goes on along the minus strand of NZ_CP113827.1, from coordinate 1,039,888 downwards.
CGTCGCGGACCGGCCCCCGCGGCACCGGTTGGCCTGCGATGTCAGCCGGCGAGCCGGCGGAACGTCTCGAGCACGGCGTCGCCCTTGAACGGCTTGACGATCCAGCCCTTCACGCCGGCCGCCTTGCCACGCTCCTTCATGGCCGGGCTGCTCTCGGTGGTGAGCATCACCACGTTGACGCTCTGGTTCGCGAGTTCGCCGCGAATCTTCTCGACCATCGTCAGGCCGTCCATATTCGGCATGTTCACGTCGCTGATGACGAGCTTCACGCCCGGGCTGGCCTTGATCTTGGCGAGACCGTCCTTGCCGTCAACGGCGGTGTCCACGTCCAGGCCGTTCTTGCGCAGAAAGCCGGCGACTTCGTCGCGCACAGTGCTCGAATCATCGACCACGAGAATCTTCGACATGGTGTTGTCCTTGTGTGTAAGAGGGAGTAGAGGTTCGCGTCGGGATCTCAGAACAGCTCCAGCGCCCCGGTTTCGACGGGCTCGGCGCTTGCCTGCGGGGCGTCGCGAAACGCCTCCGGCGACCAGTTGAGGCTAAAGACGAAATGCTGATGCAATGTCACGATCTGGCCGCTGACCGGATCGGTGAGGCGATAGACGAAACACAACTGCGGGTTGTCGGTGCCGAACGAAATGTACTTCTGCTTGTGATTGATGAGCAGCGGCACCTGCACCTGTGTGTGGCCCACTGCCGAGGGATCACCCATGTAGCGGTTCTTGAACGCGCCCCAGATCAGGTTCGTCAGCTCGCCCAGCATGCCGTTGAGTTCGCGAAAGCCCGCCGGCCCCTCGCAGCGGCCGGTATGTTCGAGCAGTTGCATGAACGGAACCTGCTCGGCCTGCATCATCATGTAGCCGCGGCACCAGGCGCTCTCGAGCGGGATCAGGCTGAAGACCTCACCGAAAATGATGCGATCGCGCACCACGCCGGGCGGCTCGCAGTGCACGGCGATGTCGCCGAACAAGCCGCGAAATACACCATCGGTGATATCGACCATGCCGCGCACGAGCGCTTCGGGGTATTCATGCTCGACGCTGTCGTCGAGGATCAGAAACTGGCTGACCGACTCGCGGGGGGTGCTTCGGTTCATTATCGTAATTTCCTAGGGCCTGACAAAACCATTGCCAATTCAAAACAATTCCAGTTCACCGCTGCTGTCTTCCGATTCGCTGACGTCGGCATTGAAGTCGAGCGGGGCGTGCGCGCAAACGCATAGCGTGGCCGCCAGACGCACCGAACCATCAAGCGTGATGTCCCACGAGGACAGCAGATTCGGCTTGAGTTGCGTAAGGTGCGGCACGCAGTGCGCACTCAGTACGTACGGCGTCGACATGCCCAGATCGGGGAAGTAGTTGAGCAACTCTTGATTGATCGCCCCGCAACACAGATTGCCAAGTTCGAGGAACACCTCGCGAAACGGCTTGTCGCGATCGTCGCCCGCGAAGTACGCGGCCGTCGCATCGTCCTCGTCGAAGTGCAGCACCAGCAGCATGCGAAAGCCGATGGACGAGATGGTGAACACCACCACGTTGGCATGCCGGGCGGCCAGATCGACCCCGACGTCCAGCGGCGGCGCGTCGTGCTGGCGCACTGAGAGCGGCACAATCTCGCACGCGCCGCTCACCGAGCGTGCGAGCCGGGTGCGTGCGGCTTTATGGAGAATGCGTTCGAAACTGTCGCGGGCGTGAGCGCTGATCACAACGAAACCTGCTGGCTTAGTGAAGACGGGAATGCAACTGCTGCGCGAGGGCTTCAACGCTCGAGAGGGAGGCCGCGATCATCTTGCCGCCCGCCTGAATGTCCTGGAACGTTGCCGTCGTCGTCACGTCGTTGCGAAGCAGGCTGTCGCGATAGCTCTTCGAGAGTTCTTCGGAGCGTGTGGCGAGCGAACGCACTTCGCTCGCGACGATGCCAAAGCCGCGCCCGGCCGGACCCGCGCGGGCCGCTTCGATGGACGCGTTGAGCGACACGATCAGAACGTGCCGAACGATCGACGCCAGTTCGTGGTTCTTCGCGTGCATGTCCTGGTTCTGCGTCATGAGGGAGATCATCTGCTCGTGCCAGCGCTCGAAGGTCGCCGCCAGTCCGCGCAGACGCCCCGCCTCGCCCGCAATGCGCTCGGCCTCGGCTTGCCAGTGACCTTTTGCTTCCAGCACGGCAGCCTCGGACTTGCGCGCCACTTGCAAATCGACTTCGGCCTGCGTCAAACGTGCCTGTTGTGCGGTGAGCGCCTCATCGTGCGCCTGTCCCTGTTCTTCGAGGCAGACGATCGCCAGACGCTCGCGTTCGAGCACCTGCGCCAGTGCCTCGTCATGCGCCTGGGTCAGTGCGCGCCAGTGTGCCGTGGCCAGCGCCATGCGCCACCGGTGCGCAACGAACGCCACAACGCCTGCGCTGATCACGCCCGCCATTCCACCCGCCAGCAACCATTGCACCGAGTTCATACTCGAATCGTCTCCGAGCGCGGCACGTCGACATCCAGCGCCGGTCTGTCGACAGCATCGGCCGCCACGCTGTTCAGGTCGAAACCGTCGACCACGAGGTTGTCCGGCAGACACACCACCGTCTGGAACTGGCGGAACTCAGCCCCCTTGTGCTCGTCGGTGAAGCGCAGCTCGATGCGGCCATGCTCGCGCCGCACGAAGTCCTGCACCGCATCCATGCCCACACCGCGCCCGGACACCTCGGTGACCTGCGCCGCCGTCGAGAAGCCCGGGCGGAAGATGAACTGGGCGATCTGCTCGTCCGTCACGTAGGTTTCGGCCGTAATCCAGCCGCGCTGCACGGCGATGTTGCGAATGCGGTGCAGCGCCAGGCCGCGTCCGTCGTCGCAGAGCGTGACTTGCAGCATGTTGTGATCGAGGCCGACTTCGATGTCGATGGTGCCGGCCTCCGGCTTGCCCTTCGCACGACGCTCGTCCGCGCTCTCCAGCCCGTGATCCATGGAGTTGCGCAGCAGGTGCATGAACACATCGCGCAGAATTCGCACGGCGGGCGAACGCAGGCGATAGCCGTTGTCGTCGACGCGCACCGCCGGCGCCGGCTTGCCGAGTTCGCTCGCCAGCGACGGCAGCGAATCGAGCACCCCGCCCAACGCTTCGCCCACGCCCTCGGTGCCCAGCAGGCGCAGGGTCTGATGCACGGCGTCGCGCATGGCGACGAGTTGATGCGGATCGTTCGGATCGGCCGCTTCGAGCATGCGCAGGCTCGCGCGGATGTGGGCACGGTCCACCACCATCGATTCCTCGTCGGCCGTCCTGCCCGGGCCTTTTCGACCGAGGCTCATCTCATTGATATGCGCATAGGTATCGACGGCATCGCGCACGCGCTCCAGTTCGCGCATCAGGCCATCCTGATCCCACAGGCGCGCGACGTCCGGCTGGCGCAGCTCGTGATAGCGCTGCTCGGTCTCGTGCACGACGTTCGTCAGGTACTGCAGGTTGTACGTGCGCGCGTTGCCCTTGATGGTGTGCATATTGCGGAACAACTCGGCAATGGCCGCGCTGTCGGCCTGCGAGTGCTTGCGTATGATGCGTTCATTCTCACGAATGAAGCCGGTCGAGCTTTCGATGAAGTGATGGAACTTCTCCTGGCTCACCGACAGAATCTCGCCGATCATCTCCAGCCGCTGCTTCTGCTCGCTGGCCTCGGCCGCGAGTTCGCGCAGCTCGGTCACGTCGCGTACACACAGCATGAGCCGCAGGATCGTGTCGCTCTCGTCGGTGATCGCCGACCAGGTCAGATCGAGTTGCTTGATGCGCCCGTCCGACATGCGCTTGCCGATCTCGCCCACCAGCAAGTGTTCGTTGAAGACAAAGTTGATGGCATCCTGCCCGATACAGGCCTCGACGGCGGCTTCGACCTGCGAGAGCGCATCCGCGCCCAGATCGCTGTCGCCGAACACCAGTTCCATGACGGGACGCCCCGCGATGTCCTGCGTCTCGAAGATCGCTTCGAGATAGGCCGAGTACTCCGCGTGCACTCGCGCGCCGTCGACGACCGTCAGAATGCCCTGCTGCATGTTCTGCAGCATCGCCTGAATATCAGCCGTCTTTTGCTTGAGTTGCGCCGAGCGTTCCTGAATCTTCTCGATCATGCCGTTGAATGCCACGATCGAGTGCCCGATTTCATCCATCCGACCGACCGGCACGCGACGGGTGAAATCCTGGCTTTTGGCGATCTCGCTCATCATCGCCTGCATGCGCGAGAGCGGACGCGTGATCTGGCGGTACAGCAACGCGCCGATGGCCGTGAGCAGCACGATCGCGAGTCCGGTCACGATGCCGATGGCCGTCGTGGTGGTCGAGAGCGTGTCATTGAGCGTTGCAATGGCCGAGTCCTGCTGGCGCGTCTTCTCGACGCGCAGCGTGTTGACCACCCCTTCGAGTTCGTCGCGATACTGCGCGACCATCGCGAAGAGGAACGCCTGCGCCATGTCCGTCTTGCCCGCCTGCTTGAGCTTGGCGGTGTCGTTGATGGCATTGAAGTAATTCTCGACGCTCTCGCGGGCCTGGGTCACCAATCCCTTCTGCGCATCGCTCGCCGCGCCTTCGGCCTGACGGGTCAGCGACCGGTCAATGTCGCCGCGCAGCTTCTTGAGGGTGTTGAGCGCCTGTTCGACGACAGTGTCGTCCTGCGCGTAGACCAGCGTCATCGTGGCAATCTGCACCGCCTTGACTTGCGAGACGAGATCGGCGGAAGCGAGTGCGCTCGGCACCACGCCTTCCGTCACCTGCCGAACCTTGTGAGCGCTGGCGCGGGTCTGGTAGACCGCGTAGCCACCGATGATCGAGAGCGCGATAAACGTCAGGATCACCAATAGCGTAATTCGATGACGGATCGTCATGGCGTCGTTTCCCCGGGTCGCACCGGCCCCCGGTGCCACGCGCGATTCGACGCAGTAGATCGGTTGCCGAATTAGTTGGTATAGGCTTCGTGCGACGTGATTATTGCCGGTGAACTGTGACGATTCGATGAATCAACAGAATCTTAATGTGTTCTGTACGCCGTAACGCCGTGTAGGAATCCGAGATGAGTGAGCGCACGCCAACATCGCCTCTGGACACGACTTGGCATGCGCAGCGCCGCCCCATAAGAAAACAGCGCCGGTGGCGCGGTGCGATGCACACCGCGCCACCGGCGCTGCGGGACCAACCGCTGGCTCAGTAGCCGGCGGCGAGACCGTCGCGACGACTGTCGCTCGCGGCGACGTAGCCTCGATCCGGATCGTTGCGATCCAGGCGCCAAATGTACTGACCCGAGCCGAAGTCCATGTACGGGTCGTCGATGGACTTCAGGGAGTGCCCCATCGCCACCAGTCCGGCCACCGTCTCGCGGTCAAGCGTCGATTCGATATCGACGGTAAAGTCGCGATTGACCTTCCAGCGCGGTGCGTCGCATGCCGCCTGGGGTTGCTGGCCGTAGTCGATCATCCGCACGATCGATTGCAGATGGCCCTGCGGCTGCATATCGCCGCCCATCACCCCGAAGCTCATCACGGCCTCGTGCTTGCCGTCGACCTTTTGCGTGAGGAACGCCGGAATGATGGTGTGGAACGGTCGTTTACCGCCTTCGACCACGTTGGCCGACTTCGGATCCATGGAGAACCCGCAGCCTCGGTTTTGCAGCGCGATGCCCAGATCGGGCACCACCACGCCGGAACCGAAGCCCATGTAGTTCGACTGGATGAAGCTCACCATCATGCCCTGCTCGTCGGCGGCCGACAGATAGATCGTGCCGCCGGCCTTCGGCATGCCGAAGTCGAAATGCGACGCCCGCTCGGGGTCGATCAGCTTCGCACGCGCGGTGAGGTAGGCGTCGTCGAGCATCTGCTCAGGCGTCACCTCCATCGAGCGGGGATCGGCGACGTATCGGTAGAGATCGGCAAAGGCGAGCTTCATCGCCTCGATCTGCAAGTGTTGCGAATGCACGCGATCGACCGCCAGACGAGACACATCGAACTTCTCCAGAATGCCCAACGCCATGAGCGCGGCAATGCCCTGCCCGTTCGGCGGAATCTCGTGCACCGTATAACCGCGATAATCCTTCTCGATCGGCTTGACCCAATCGGCGCGGTAATTGCGCAGATCGTCGGTCGTCATCGCCCCGCCATGCTCTGCCGACCAGGCGGCGATGCGCTGTGCAATCTCGCCTTCGTAGTACGCGCGCGGCCCCTCCTTCGCGAGCAGGCGCAGCGTGCGCGCATGGCCGGGCATACGGATCATCTCGCTGGTCATCGGCGCACGGCCATGCGGCATGAACGTCTGCGCGTAACCAGGAAGGTCCTTCAGCTCAGGCACCGCCGCCGCCCATTTGCGTGCGACGATATGCGCCACGGCATGTCCGCGCTCGGCGATCTCGATCGCCGGCGCCATCAGATCCGCGAACGGCAGCTTGCCGAACTTCGCATGCAACGCCTCCCAGCCCGCGATCACGCCGGGCACGGTCACGGTGTCGAGACCGCGCGTCGGCTGCTTGGCGATGCCATGCTGCTCACCATATTTCTTGCGGAAGTAATCGATGTTCCACGCGGCCGGCGCCACGCCCGAGGCGTTCAGGCCGTGGAGTTCCTTGCCGTCCCAGACCAGCGCGAAGCAATCGCCGCCCAGGCCGTTGGAGACCGGTTCGACGATTGTCATGCACGCGGCAGCGGCAATCGCGGCGTCGACGGCGTTGCCGCCCTGCCACAGCATGCGCAGCCCGGCCTGGGCGGCCAGCGGATGCGACGTCGACACAATGTTGCGGGCAAACACCGGCAGGCGCGGCGTCGGGTACGGATTCTGCCAATTGAAGTGCGTCATGGGACTGGCTGATGACCTTGGTAACGAATCGTGAAAGTGGCCCACCGGGCGGCGCGGCTGAAGAATCTCGTGCCGCGCTATTGTTCGCGCGGATCGAGCGCGTCGCGCAAACCGTCGCCCAGCAGGTTGAAACCGAGTACCGTCAGGAAAATGGCGATACCGGGGAAAATCGACATCCAGGGCGCCTGCTCGACGAAGTCCTTGGCCGTGTTGAGCATCGAGCCCCACGACGGCGAGGGCGGCAACTGTCCAAGCCCCAGAAACGACAGGCTTGCCTCCGCGATGATCGCGGTCGCCACGGTCAGGCTCGCCTGCACAATGATCGGCGGCAGCACGTTGGGCAGGATATAGCGCACGATGATGCGCGCATCCGTCAGGCCGATGGCGCGCGCGCCTTCCACATACTCCTCCGCCTTGACGGTCAACGCCTGCGCGCGGGCAAGCCGGACGAAACGCGGCATGGCCGACACGCCGATGGCAATCATCGCGTTCGTAAGGCTCGCGCCGAGGAACGCGGCCATCGCAATCGCGAGAATCAGGAACGGGATCGAGAGCAGCGCATCGGCCAGACGCGAGACAATCGCGTCGACGCACCGGCCGAAGTACCCTGCGAGCAAACCCAGCGGCACGCCGACGATCACCGCGATGCCCACCGACACCACCCCCGCCGCGAGCGAGGCGCGCGCACCGAAGATCATGCGGGCGAGCACGTCGCGACCCAGCTCGTCCGTGCCGAACCAGTGCAGCGCGCTCGGCGCCTGCCGCACCGTCATGAAGCTCGTGGCGATCGGATCGTACGGCGACAACCACGGGGCGAACAGCGCGACGATCACGGCGAACGCCACGATGATGGCCCCCACGACCGCCGCCCGGTTACGTGCGAACTTGCGCAGCCCGCGATGGCGGCGGCGCGGCAACCGTTCGGGGCTGGCAACGGCCGCGGCGGGTCGGCCCCCTTCGGCGCTCTGCGATGCAGTGGAAGTCGTAGGCAATGCGGCCATGTTCGAAGAGGTCTCAGGCGCGACGCAGGCGCGGGTTGAGCAAGACGTAAAGCACGTCGGCCAGGAGGTTGAGTGCGATGAAGCTCACGGCGGTCACCAGGACCACGCCTTGTACCACGGCATAGTCACGATTGAACACGGCATCGACGACCAGCTTTCCGAATCCCGGAATCGTGAAGACCTGTTCCGTGAGCACCGCGCCCGCGAGCAGTTCGCCAAAGAGCAGCGCGAGCACCGTCACGATAGGAATCAGCGCATTGCGCAGCGCATGCTTGAGCACCACGGTGCCACGCAACAGACCCTTGGCGCGCGCCGTGCGAATGTAGTCGGTGCGCAGCACGCCAAGCATGGCGCTGCGCGTGTGGCGCATCAACTGAGCCCCCAGCGCCGCGCCGAGCACGAACGCCGGCATGACCATCGTCTTGAAGCTCATCCACAGGTCTTCGGCAGGCGATACGTAACCCGACGACGGCAGCAGGTGCCAACGCACCGAGACCAGAAAGATCAGCAGAATACCGAGCCAGAAGTTGGGGATCGACATGCCGGACAAGGCCAGCACGTTCGCGCCGTAATCGATGGCCTTGCCGCGGTTGGCCGCCGACAGGATGCCCAGTGGGATACCGATCCCGATGGCAATCAGCAATCCGAACATCGCCAGTTGCAGTGTCACGGGCAGCTTCTGCGCGATCAGTGTCGTGACCGGCTCGCCTGTGCGCAGCGAGTTGCCGAGGTCGCCGCGCAGCACGTCGCCGATCCAGAGCGCGTACTGCGTGGGCAGCGGCTTGTCGAGGTGGTACTTCTCGCGCAGCGCGGCGATGACCTGCGGGTTCTGATCCTCGCCGGCCATCGCGAGCACGGGATCGCCGGGCAACATCTTCTGCAGCCCGAAGATCATCATCGACACGATGATGAGCGTGGGTATCGCGACCAGCGCACGATGGAGGACGAGGCGAAGCATGACGGCTCCTGTTTCCCTGGTAATGCCGGGCGGTCCCGGATTATCCCTTGAGGCTCACGCCACGCAGACGAATCAGTCCGTCCGGATAGGCAACGAATCCCTGCACCTTTTTGGTAAGCACATACGGCCACGGCTGCACGTACAGATAAAGGATGGGATTGTCTTCGGACAGGATCTTGTCGGCGGCGTCATAGAGCGGCTTGCGCTCCGCCACGCTGGATTTCACGCGCGCCTCGTTGAGCAGCTTGTCGACATCGGCATTGCAGTACTGCCCGTAGTTCAGGTTGCCCTTGCACGTGACGAACTGATGCAGGTTACCGTCCGGATCCACGCGTCCCGACCAGCCGTTGTAGAGCACGTCGAAGTCGCCGCGATGGGCGGCGTCGAGCGCCGCCGCGTAATCCATCGGCCGCAATTTCAGTTGAATGCCCGCCTCGGCGAGCATCGCCTGCAGCATCTGCGCCATCTGATTGGAGACCGTGTTGTTGCCGAAGCTCAGCGTCACGTCGACCTTCTCGAAGCCCGCCGCTTTCAGCAACGCTTTTGCCTTGGCAACGTCGCGCTTGGTCGTCTTGATCGACGCGTCGTAGTACTGTCCCGAGCGCGGCAATGCCTGATTGGCCGGGGTGAAGATACCGCCGCCGATCACCTTGTTGATGGCGTCGCGATCGATGGCCAGATCGAACGCCTGACGCACGCGCTTGTCGCGCAATGCCTTGGGCGCGTTCGCCGCCACATTGAACGTCAGGCCGTAGTAACCCAACCCGTCGATGGAGACGAACTTCAGGTTCGCATCGCGCTTGACCGAGGCCACATCCGACGGCGCGAGGCGTTCAAGCATGTCGAGCGATCCCGAGCGCACGTTGGCCAGGCGCACCGTGGTGTCGGGAATCGGCAGGAAAACGACCTTCTGGATCGGATACTTGTCCGCTTCCCAGTAGCCCGGGAATTTCTCCAGCACCACACGATCGTTCTGTACACGCTGCACGAACTTGTACGGACCGGAGCACACGGGGTGGGACTGCACGGAGGCATCGTCGCTCAGGGTCTTGGGCGCGAGCATCATGCCCGCGCGATCGGACAGCGTGGCGAGCAGCGCGGAATCCGGCGCTTTGAGCACGATGTTGACGGTGCTGTCGTCCACGGCGTCGACATGATCGATCGACGACAGCTCGCTCTTGCGATTGCTCGCGGGCAGGCTACGCGCGCGGTCCAGATTCGCCTTGACGGCGCGGGCGTTGAACGGCTCGTCGTCGTGGAACTTCACGCCCTGGCGCAGCTTGAATGTCCACGTCTTGCCGTCGGCACTCACGCTCCACGAGGTGGCGAGCATCGGCACGAACTTCAGATCGGTACTGATATCGACCAGCGAGCTGCACAGCGAGCGCAGCACCATGCGGTCGACGACCTGCGAACTGCGCGCGGGATCGAGCGAGCCGATGTCCTCCTGCAAGCCGATGCGAAGCGTCGATTGCGCCATCGCGGCGGCTGCGCCGGTCGTCAACGACGCCGCCAGTACAAGATCGAGCAGAACTTTACGCATGCGTGAGATCCCTTGTGGATGTGAGTGGGGAGAAAGTGTTGTTATCTGCCGACGGCCGCATCGGCCTGGGCTTGGCGCGCACGATACAGCGCAAGTCGCGCGCTCAGCGCATCGCTCGGCGCCGCGGCGCGCGCCGGACTGGCCCCAGCATTCTGAATCTCGCGCCAGAAATGACAGGCGACTTGCCGACCGTCGGGCAGCGTTTCGTCGACCGGCTTGTGCTCGCGACACGCGGCGCGCGCATGCGGGCAACGCGGATGGAAGCGGCACCCGGGCGGCGGCGCGGTCGGGCTGGGCAATTCGCCGCCGAGTGGCGCGCGTTCGCGCCGCAGGTGCGGATCGCTCGCGGGGATTGCTTGCAGAAGGGCCTGCGTGTAAGGGTGCAGCGGCGTGTCGAAGAGCGCGTCCGCGCTGGCCAGCTCGACAATCTCCCCGAGGTACATCACCGCCACACGATCACTCATGTGGCGAATCACCGCCAGATCGTGGGCGACCATGATGAGCGTCAGTCCGAAGTCGTGCTTGAGGCGTTCGAGCAAATTGATGACCTGGGCTTGCACGGAAACGTCGAGCGCCGAGACCGGCTCGTCGCCAACGATCACCCGAGGCTCCCCCGCCAAGGCTCGCGCAATGCCGATGCGCTGTCGCTGACCGCCGGAGAACTCATGCGGAAAGCGTTGTGCGTAATCGGGTTGCAGGCCGACGGTGCGCAGCAGTTCGGCCACGCGTTCGTCCCGGGCACGCCCACGGGCGAGGCCGTGCAACGCGATCGGTTCGCCGATCAGTCCCCCCACGGTCATGCTGGGATTGAGCGACGCGAACGGGTCCTGGAAGATGATCTGAAGTTCGCGCCGAAGACGCCGCATGGCGCTCGCACCCAACGTCATGATGTCCTCGCCCTGATAGCGCACTTCGCCGCGCGTGGCATCGAGCAAGCGCAACAACAGCCGCCCCAGCGTGGATTTTCCGCAACCGGATTCGCCCACAATCGCGAACGTCTCTCCGGCCTGCACGGAAAATGACACGCCGTTGACCGCATACACCGTGGGCGCACGAGAGAAGCCGACGCGATGACCGCCGAAGTGCTTGGTCAGGTCGCGCACGTCCAACAGCGGGTGCACAGGGGCGGGGGCGTTCATACGGCAACCTCTTCCATCGGGAATGCGGGCGGTGTCAGGGCCTCCACCGGTGCCAGCCAGCAGGCCACGCGATGCTTGCCGGACAACGTACGCTCGACAGGGGCTTCCTGCGTGCAGCGGGCTTCGGCAAACGGACAGCGCGGCGCAAAACGGCAACCGGCAGGCATGCGTTCCGGTGAAGGCACCGCGCCACGGATGGTCGCGAGCGTGCCCTCGCGTTTGCCAATCGACGGAATCGCCCCCATCAGACCGATGGTGTAGGGATGCTGCGGATCATCGAAGATCTCGTTCACCGAGCCGTATTCGACGATGCGCCCCGCGTACATCACCGCGACATCGTCGGCGACTTCGGCGACCACGCCCAGGTCGTGCGTGATGAGCACGACGGCGGTGCCGGTTTCGCGCTGCAAGGTTTGAATGAGCGTGAGTACCTGCGCCTGAATCGTCACGTCGAGCGCGGTGGTCGGTTCGTCGGCAATCAGCAGCGCGGGCCGGTTGGCAAGCGCCATCGCAATCATTACGCGCTGACGCATGCCGCCGGACAGTTCGTGCGGATAGTTGTCGAGCCGTGTCTCCGGTGCGGGGATGCGCACCCGCTTGAGCATTTCGAGCGCCTCGGCGCGCGCGGCGCGGCGATCCAGACCGCGATGGCGCCGAATGCCCTCCTCGATCTGATGACCGATGGTGAACGACGGGTTCAGCGAGGTCATCGGCTCCTGGAAGATCATCGCGAGACGATTGCCGCGCAGGTCGGCAAAGTCGCGCTCCCCCAACGTCAGCAGATCCCGACCTTCGAACATCGCGCGCCCCGCCACGACATTGGCGGGCGGACTCGGCAACAACCCCATGAGGGCGAGCGACGTCACGCTCTTGCCGCATCCCGATTCGCCGACGATGCACAGCGTCTTGCCGGGATACACGGCAAACGAGACGCCATCGATCAGATTCGGCGCGTCGGGCGCTTTCGAGAACTTCAGCGACAGTCCGGTGACATCAAGCACCGGCCCAGCGTCTGCGGGCATGGTCATGGGCGCGTTGTAGGGGTCATCAATCGTCTTGCCCCGGTTCCGGAAAGCCGGTCGCGAGGGATGTGCGTGACACGATTATGTCTTCCACGCACGCAAAAGAAATATTAATATTTCTTTTTCAAACGTAAATTATTCTTAACCTCTCGATGCTTACGTTGCGCATGTTGAAGACGTTCCGGCTGGTGGCACAAACCGGCTCGTTTGCGGCGGCCGCCGAGCGTGCCGCGCTGACGCAAGCGGCCGTCAGCCTGCAAATGCGCGGTCTCGAAGATGCCGTCGGTCAGCGGCTGTTCGATCGGCGCGGCCGGCAGATCACGCTCACGCGTCAGGGACGCGACTTGTTTCCGCGCGTCGAGCAGATCCTGGCGCTCACCGCCGAGCTGAGCGCCACCTCCGCCGGCACCATGCAGGGCCCGGTCACCATCGGCGCCGTGGTGTCGGTCATTGGCGCACTGTCGATGGCTGTCGCGGAACTCAAGACCGCGCACCCACGGCTCGATGTGCGGCTCACGTCGGCGCGCTCGGACGAACTGACCGATCTCGTCGAGCAGGGCGAGGTCGACATCGCCGCCGTGGTCGCGCGCGCCGACGATGCGCGCGTCGACGGCCTGGTGTGGACGCCCCTCTATACCGAGCCGATGGTCATGGTCGTGAATCGCGACGTCACCGAACCCGACCCGCAGCGCATTCTGGACGAGCACGCGTTTTTGCGCTTCGACCGGCGCGTTCGCACCGGCATGGTGGTGGAGCAGGCGTTACGCGCGGCGAAGCTCGGCGTGACCGAATACCTGGAGCTGAACTCCATCGAGACGATCGTCGCGCTCGTGCGCAAGAACGTCGGCGTATCGGTGCTGCCGCAACTGCATCGCGGCGATTGGCAGTCCGACCCGTTGTTGCGCATCGTGCCGATTGCCGAGCCGCCCTTGCTGCGCACGGTCGGCATGATTCATCGTGAGCATGACTCACGCACGCACGACATCACGGCCGCCATCGCCAGCATGTTGCACGACGTGTGAGTGGATGATGCGACGAGGGAAAAACGGCGCGAACCCTGTCGCGCCGTGACCGAAAATGAGAAGCCTGCAGCCGCGCATGCGATCAATCGCGCGTCTCGAAGGCCTTGTTGATGCGCAGTGCCAGAAGCGTGCAGACAGTGCCGGAGAGCAGATAGGCGCTCACTGCGATCAGCCCGAACTCGGACGACAATCCCAGTGCCACGAGCGGTGCGAAGGCCGCGCCGAACAGCCACGCGAAGTCGGTCGTCAGCGCCGCCCCGGTGTAGCGGAAGCGTTGCTCGAAGTTCGACGTCACCGTGCCCGCCGCCTGCCCGTACGACAATCCGAGCAGGGCGAAGCCGACCAGGATGAAAATGTCTTGCTGCGTGGAGCCGCCGCCCATCAGGAACGGCGCGAAGAGTGCGAATATGCCGATGAAGATGGCGAAAAGGCCCAGCGTGGTACGTCGGCCGATGCGGTCGGCAATGCGCCCGGAAATGACCGTGCACACGATGGCGATCGCCGCGCCGCACAGCTGCACGATAAGCACATTGTTCAGATCCTGGCTGTTTTTCAGCGCGATCCACGACAGCGGGAACACCGTCACCAGGTGAAAGAGCGCGTAGCTCGCGAGTGCGGCGAAGGCGCCGAGAAAGATGTTGTAACCTTGCGAGCGCACCATCTCGCGCGTGCTGATCGGCTCCAGTTGGCCCTCTTCGAGCATCTCCGTATATTCGTGCGTCACCACCAGACGCAGCCGGGCAAACAGCGCGACCACGTTCACGGCGAACGCCACATAGAACGGATAACGCCACCCCCACGTTAGGAAGTCGTCGGACTCAAGGCTCGAGTGCAGGAACAGGAACAGCGAGGCCGCGATGATGAAACCGATCGGCGCGCCCAGTTGCCCCATCATCGAATACCAGCCGCGCCGCTGAGGTGGCGCGTTCATCGCGAGCAGCGACGGCAGTCCATCCCACGAGCCGCCAAAGCCGATGCCCTGCACGAGCCGGAAGAACCCGAGCAGCCAGATGGCGCGGTCCCCCAGTACCGCATAGCCCGGCAGGAACGCCATGCCGGCTGTCGCCGTGCCGAGCACGAACAGCGCGGCGGTGAGCTTGACACTGCGTCCCCAGCGGCGCTGCGCGTTCATGAACAGCGCGGTACCGAACGGGCGCGAAATAAACGCGAGGGAGAAGATCGCGAACGCGTACAGCAGGCCATGCAGGCTGTCGGCGAACGGGAAGAAAACTTGGGGGAAGACGAGGACGGCGGCAATGCCGAACACGAAGAAGTCGAAGTACTCGGAGGCGCGTCCGACCACTACGCCGACCGCGATTTCCTCGGGCGCAATGCGCGACTTGCTCCCGTGATCGTGCGCTGTCGATGCGGCAGTCACGCCGGGCGGCGTCGGCGATTGATGAGCACTGCTTGACATTATCGGACCCCCTTGCGGATCGGGATGACCATGACACTCGTGCCAGAAGAGCATCGCAGGTATCGCGAATCGACGCCATAGGGTTTACCCTAAATTGCCGCATCATGGAGGGCAGTCCATGATGAACCCGGTCTAAGGCTACGGTTCCATCGATCGCAGCATGACTTCCCCCAAGTGCCTTCGCGGGGTATTTTTGCTCCCCGCCACCGCGTTGCTGTCCGGTTGCAATACCGTATTGATGTCGCCCTCGGGTGATCTTGCGGTAAGGCAGCGGGACATCATCATCATTTCCACTGTCCTGATGTTGCTGATCATCGTTCCGGTGATCGTGCTGACACTGGTCTTCGCATGGCGTTACCGAGCGTCGAACAAGCGTGCCATCTACACGCCCGAATGGGATCACTCGACGCTGCTCGAACTGCTGATCTGGGCCGCGCCGCTGCTGATCATCATCGCGTTGGGCGCGCTCACCTGGGTCAGCACGCACAAGCTGGACCCCTACCGGCCGCTTGAGCGCATCGACGCCAAACGCGAGATCCCCCCCGACACGCGCCCCCTCACGGTGCAAGTGGTCGCCATGGACTGGAAGTGGTTGTTCTTCTATCCCGATCTGGGCATTGCGACCGTCAACGAACTGGCCGCCCCCGTCGATCGGCCGATCCGATTCGAAATCACATCGACGACGATGATGAATTCGTTCTTCGTGCCCGCCCTGGCCGGACAGATCTACGCGATGCCGGGCATGGAAACGAAGCTGCATGCGGTCATCAACAAGCCCGGGATCTATGACGGCTTCTCCGCGAACTTCAGCGGCGCGGGCTTCTCGGGCATGCGCTTCAAATTTCACGGACTGTCGGCAGACGGTTTCGACGCGTGGGTCAAACAGGTCAAGGCGCGCGGCGACAACCTCACGCGCGACAAGTACGAGGCCCTCTCCCAGCCGAGCGAATGGGTGCCCGTCCACTACTACGGCGACGTGGCGCCCAATCTTTATGACGCGATTCTGAACCGCTGCGTGCAACCCGGGCAGACCTGTCTGAAGGACATGATGGATCAGCCCAATCATCCGCGCGCCAGCCGGGCGCGCACAGGAACGTCCGAGTCGTTGCTCGCCGACGCGATGTGCACGGCGCAAAACACCGTGCAGTTCGCGTCCGACACTCGGCACGCCCCCGGCGAGAGACGTACGCAGTGACGCATACCGCGCCCAACCGTCGACAATGATGCGCCTTGTGCGCGATTGATCCCAGGCTCGAGCTTATGGACATCGTCAAGTTGATCTTCGGCCGCCTCACGCTCGAGGCGATCCCGTACCACGAACCGATTCTCGTTGCGACCTTTGCCGGGGTAGCGTTCGGAGGCATCGTCGTACTGAGCGCCATCACCTACTTCAAGTTGTGGGGATACTTGTGGCGCGAGTGGTTCACGAGCATCGATCACAAGAAGATCGGCATCATGTATGTGATCCTGGGCATCGTCATGCTGTTGCGCGGCTTTGCCGACGCCGCGATGATGCGCATGCAGCAGGCGATCTCGTTTGGCGACAACATGGGGTATCTGCCGCCGCACCACTACGATCAGATCTTCACCGCGCACGGCGTGATCATGATCTTCTTCGTGGCAATGCCGCTGGTGACTGGCCTCATGAACTTCGTGGTGCCGCTGCAGATCGGCGCGCGCGACGTGGCGTTCCCGTTCCTCAACAACTTCAGCTTCTGGATGACGACCAGCGGGGCCATGCTCGTAATGCTCTCGCTCTTCGTCGGCGAATTCGCAGGCACTGGGTGGCTGGCTTACCCGCCGTTATCGGGCATCCTGCAGAGCCCTAACGTCGGGGTCGATTACTACATCTGGGCACTGCAGATCGCCGGGATCGGCACCCTGCTCTCGGGGATCAATCTGCTCGTGACCATCGTGAAGATGCGCGCCCCCGGCATGACGATGATGCGCATGCCGGTCTTCACATGGACCTCGCTGTGCACGAATGTGCTGATCGTGGCTGCCTTCCCGGTGCTGACTGCCGTGCTCGCCCTGCTGGCGCTGGATCGCTACGCCGGCACCAACTTCTTCACGAACGATCTCGGCGGCAACGCCATGATGTACGTGAACCTGATCTGGATCTGGGGCCACCCCGAGGTCTACATTCTCGTGCTGCCCGTGTTCGGCGTGTTCTCCGAGGTGGTCGCCACCTTCTCCGGCAAGCGCTTGTTCGGCTATGCGTCGATGGTCTATGCGACGGTCGTGATTACGGTGCTGTCGTACCTCGTGTGGCTGCACCATTTCTTCACGATGGGCTCCGGCGCGAGTGTGAACTCGTTTTTCGGCATCACTACGATGATCATCTCGATACCGACCGGCGCGAAGATTTTCAACTGGCTGTTCACCATGTATCGCGGGCGCATCCACTTCGAAGTGCCGATGCTGTGGACGGTCGGCTTCATGGTGACGTTCGTCATCGGCGGCATGACCGGCGTGCTGCTCGCCGTGCCGCCGGCCGACTTCTCGCTGCATAACGGCCTGTTCCTGATCGCTCACTTCCACAACGTGATCATCGGCGGCGTGATCTTCGGGGTCATGGCGGCAATCACCTACTGGTTCCCCAAGGCCTTCGGCTACCGGCTCGATCCGTTCTGGGGCAAGTGCTCGTTCTGGTTCTGGTTCATCGGCTTCTACGTCGCCTTCATGCCGCTGTACCTGCTGGGCCTGATGGGCGTGACCCGTCGCGTGAGCCACTTCGACGACATGTCGCTGCAAATCTGGTTCCAGATCGCCGCCGTGGGGGCACTGCTCATCGCCATCGGCATTGGATGCTTCATCGTCCAGCTCGTCGTGAGCTTCATCCGCCGCGAGCAACTGCGCGACGACACGGGCGACCCGTGGAATGGCCGCACACTGGAATGGTCGACGTCGTCCCCCCCGCCGGCCTACAACTTCGCCTTCACGCCGATCATTCACGACAACGACGCCTGGTGGCAGATGAAGCAGCACGGCTTCAAGCGTCCGGAGCACGACTTCATTCCGATCCACATGCCGAAGAACACGGGCGCGGGCATCATCCTCGCGGGGCTTGCGACGGTATGCGGCTTCGGGCTCATCTGGCACATGTGGCTGGTGGTGATCGTGGCGTTCGTGGCGCTGCTGGCGACCGCCATCGGCCACACGTTCAACTACCACCGCGAGTACTACATCCCGGCCGATCAGGTCGAACAAACGGAGGCAGCGCGCACGCGCCTGCTCGCGCAGCATGTCTGATACGACGGCACCCTTCCCGGCCGGTGGCGCCCCGCTCGGGGCCCACACGCCCAGCGCGCCGCACGACGGCGAGTTGAAGTTCATGATGACGAGCGACTACCACCCGCCCAACGGGACGCTGCTCGGCTTCTGGGTCTACCTGATGAGCGACTGTCTCGTCTTCGCCTGCCTGTTTGCGGCGTATGGCGTACTCGGGCGCAACTACGCAGGCGGGCCGACCGGTGCGGAGTTGTTCGAACTGCCGCTCGTAGCGGTGAATACGACCTTCCTGCTGCTCTCGTCGATCACCTATGGCTTTGCGATGATCGAGATGCAGCGGCGACGCCAGGGCGCGGTGCTCGTCTGGCTCGCGGTCACCGGCGTTCTCGGTGCGGCGTTTCTCTCGCTGGAACTCTACGAGTTCGCGAACCTCATTCACGAGGGAGCGGGGCCCTGGCGCAGCGCGTTCCTGTCTTCGTTCTTCACGCTGGTGAGCACCCACGGGCTGCACGTCACGTTCGGCATCGTCTGGCTCATCACCCTGATGGTGCAGGTCGGCAAGCATGGCCTCACCGCGCCCAACCGCCGCCGGCTCATGTGCCTGTCAATGTTCTGGCACTTTCTCGACGTGGTGTGGATCGGCGTCTTCACGTTTGTCTATCTGATGGGAGTGCTGCCGTGAGCACCCACGACTCGACCCTGCACAATGCCGACGGGCACGGCCACGATCACGATCACGACCATGGCGACGAAGGACCGCACAGCACCCTGCGCGGGTATGCGACCGGCTTCATCCTGTCGGTCATTCTCACCGCCATTCCCTTCTGGTTCGTGATGGGCGGTGTATTCGAGAAATCGAGTACCACCGCGATCATGATCCTGTTCCTGGGCGCCATTCAGATCGTCGTGCATATGATCTACTTCCTGCACATGAACGGGCGCTCCGAAGGCGGCTGGAACCTGTTGTCGTTGATTTTCACGATCGTGCTGGTCGTGATCACGCTGTCGGGTTCGCTATGGGTGATGTATCACCTGAACCAGAACATGATGGCGGGTATGATGCAGGATACGAAAAACCTCCCTTGAACGGCACTTCCCTTGAGCAGCAATCGACTTCATGACTCGGGGGGCGCACAGCGTCCCCCGCGCACTTCCGGCGCGCCCGCCCGCCCGTCTCCCCTTCGACTGATCATCCTTGGCGTTATCACGTTGGTGCTGGTCAGCGTCTTCGTCTCGCTCGGGACCTGGCAGCTTCATCGCCGCGCCTGGAAGCTCGATCTGATCGAGCGTGTGAATTCGCGCGTGCATGCGCCGCCCACCCCGGCGCCCTTGCGTGGCCAGTGGGCCTCGGTCAACGCGGCCGCGGATGAGTATCGCCACGTCTCGCTCAGCGGCACGTACCAGTTCGACAAGGACACGCTCGTGCAAGCCGTCACCGATCTGGGCGGCGGGTTCTGGGTGCTCACGCCGTTGCGCACAGCAGATGGCGGCGAAGTGCTGATCAACCGCGGCTTTGTTCCGCCGGGCTGGAAGGAATCCGTGCCGGCCGTCCCGGCGGGTGAGGTCACCGTCACCGGTCTGCTGCGCATGCCCGAGCCGGGCGGCGGATTCCTTCGCAAGAATGCGCCGTCGGAGAACCTCTGGTACTCGCGCGACGTCGCGGCCATTGCGACCGCGCGCGGACTAACGAGCGCCGACGTGGCGCCCTTCTTCGTCGATGCCGACGGCAAGCCGGGCGCAGATGCAAGCCGCGCGCTCGTCAGCGGCGATGCTGAAGCCGTCACCGGCCGGGCACCGGCACTCGACTACCCCGTGGGCGGGCTCACCGTGGTGCAGTTCCCGAACAACCATATGAGCTATCTGCTGACGTGGTACGCGCTGGCGATCATGTCGGCCGTGGCCGGCGGGTTCGTCATCCGACTCGAACTCCGTAAGGGCGGCTAGTCGAAGGCCCTGCGGCCGCGACGCGGTCTCGTGTCGCATCCTTCCGAAATCGCGTTCACGACAACGTGGTGACAGCGCAACAGCTGCCAGGCGGAACCTCATCGTTTCAACCGGTTCCGCCTGCCGATCTGCCTCGATTCCCGCAGCGACCGCCCATCCACATCTGACCCCATATAGCAACAAGCGCTTGTCGGCAATGACAAGCGGGCACTTCCGCGGAATGTCCAGAGCCACTCGATCTCGCAATGTGGCCCGTCACGCGGACGTGTGAGACATCATTCCCTAATTAGCCGATATGCGTTAACGTTCCATGGTCGACGGAACTGTTACGCATGCCGAAACCAAGGCAGCGGAGACGTCGCCCCGCAACCGTGCCAGCCTCAGGTGCGCCGCGCGGGCGAGCTGCTGGTCGTGCGTCCGTCGCCAGCGAAGTTGAAATTTCCCCCTATCTCGCTCAAACAAGAACATTTAAAGACGATGAAAAATCCAACCTTATCCAAAGCGTTTTTGGCGACAGCGCTGAGCTGTGCGTTGTTCAACGTTCACGCGGCCTCGCAGGCACCGGTCGGTGCCGAGAACGGCATGGTGGTCACCGCCCAGCACCTGGCGTCGAAAGTCGGCGTGGACGTGCTCAAGGCCGGTGGCAATGCCGTCGACGCGGCCGTGGCCGTGGGATATGCGCTCGCCGTGGTATATCCGGCAGCCGGGAATCTCGGCGGCGGCGGTTTCATGACGATCCAGCTTGCGGACGGCCGCAAGACCTTCCTCGATTTCCGCGAGAAGGCCCCGCTGGCCGCGACGGCTAACATGTATCTCGACAAAGACGGCAACGTCATCAAGGGTGCCTCGACCACGGGCTATCAGGCAGTGGGCGTACCCGGCTCCGTGTCGGGCATGGAATACGCCCGTGAAAAGTATGGCACCAAGACTCGTGCGCAACTGATCGCGCCCGCCGTCACGCTGGCGGAAAAGGGCTTCGTGCTCGATCAGGGCGACGTCGACATGCTTTGGACGGCGACCAAGAATTTCGAGAGCGACCGCGCCAATTCGGGCGCCATCTTCCTGAACAAGGGCCAGCCGTTCCAGCCAGGCGAACGCCTTGTGCAGAAGGATCTTGCACGTACGTTGAAGCTGATCAGCGCGAAGGGTACC
This sequence comes from Pandoraea sp. XJJ-1, assembly GCF_026802345.1. NCBI lineage: Bacteria > Pseudomonadati > Pseudomonadota > Betaproteobacteria > Burkholderiales > Burkholderiaceae > Pandoraea > Pandoraea sp. XJJ-1. The sequence goes on along the minus strand of NZ_CP113827.1, from coordinate 1,018,653 downwards.
GACGGTTTCTACAAGGGAGAGGTCGCCAACAAGCTGGTGGCGTCGATGAAGGCGGGGGGCGGCATCATCACCCAGGCCGATCTCGATCAGTACAAGACGCGCGAACTGGCGCCGGTCGAGTGCGACTATCGCGGCTATCACGTGGTCTCTGCCCCGCCGCCCAGCTCGGGCGGCGTGGTGATCTGCGAGATCATGAATATCCTCGAAGGCTACCCGATGACCGAGCTGGGGTATCACTCGGCGCAGGGGGTGCATTACACCATCGAGGCGATGCGCCACGCGTACGTCGACCGCAACAGCTATCTGGGCGATCCCGATTTCGTGAAGAACCCGATTGCCCACCTGCTCGACAAGCAATACGCGGCCAAGATTCGCGCGGCCATCAACCCGCAGAAGGCGGGTATCTCACAGGAGATCAAGCCGGGGGTGGCGCCGCATGAAGGCAGCAACACCACGCACTACTCGATCATCGATCGCGACGGCAACGCGGTGTCGGTCACCTACACGCTCAACGACTGGTTCGGCGCAAAGGTGATGGCCAACGGCACGGGCGTCATGCTCAACGACGAAATGGACGACTTCACCGCCAAGGTGGGCGTGCCGAACCTGTATGGCCTGATCCAGGGCGAAGCGAACGCCATCGGCCCGGGTCGTCGTCCGCTGTCGTCGATGAGCCCGACCATCGTCACGAAGGATGGCAAGCCGGTCATGGTCGTTGGCACGCCGGGCGGTAGCCGCATCATCACGGCCACCCTGCTCACGATGCTCAACGTCATCGACTACGGCATGAATCTGCAAGAAGCCGTGGACGCCCCGCGCTTCCACCAGCAGTGGATGCCGGAGGCGACCAACATCGAGCGGTTCGCCCTGAGCCCCGACACGCAGAAAATCCTCGAAAGTTGGGGTCAGAAGTTTGCCGGCCCGCAACCGGCGAACCACGTCGCCGCCATTCTCGTGGGCGCGCCGTCGCTGGGCGGCAAACCGATCGGGAAGAACCGCTACTATGGCGCGAACGATCCGCGTCGCAACACGGGACTCGCGCTCGGTTATTGATTGAGGGCGTGTGATCCAAACGACATTGGGATCGAAGGAATTGATGGGGCCGCGCGCGCGGCCCCATTTTTTATGGATGCCGTCTGCGAACGTGTGTGTCGCAGCGTCTTCGTACCCCGAGAGTTAGACATTTGTAACATTTTGTAATGCGTCGTTTGAACGCTCAGGAACTCCTCGCGCGCGTAACGTCCAACAGGTTTCCCGTGTATTTCGCCTGCATCGCGTGCGGTGGCTGCTGCCGCGAGTTGCCTTGTTGTGTGCACATGTCGACCGTATCTTCTGACTATGGAACCGCGTGAAGATGTCTGCCCTGTGGTACCCATTGTTTAGCTCGTCGTTGCCTCGTCTTCGTCGCCTCCCTCGCCGCCCTCGTCTCTCCCGGTTCCCTCGTCTGACGCCACGCATCGTCGCGCTCGCTCGCCTGGCGCTCTTTGGCTTGACGCTGCTCGTTGCCGGGATGCCAGTCAGCGATGCGCTCGCGGTGACCAGCCATCATTCGGGTCATGGCAAGCGCCACCTCCAACCGGCGAAGCACAAAAAGATGGCAGCAAAGACGACGTCGAAGCCCGCGCGTCGGAAAGCAACGGCTGCGCGTGCGCCGCACCATCGATCGGCACATCATCGGGCAAAGACCCATGCAGGCCGTAAAGCGGCGAAACCTGCGCGTCGGGCGCAGACGACGGTGAAGCATCGGGCTAATGCTACGCGGCAGCATGCGACGCCGAAAGTGTCGAGAGCAGCGGGAGCGGTGCGCACTGCTGGCGCGGTAACGAACGCGACCGCGCGCGTGCACACTGCTGCCAAACCACGCCTGCTCGCACGGTGCGGCTTCACGCCGGCATCACGCAAGCGGCTTTTCTCGCGCGCCGTTTATATTGTCGACGAGAATACCAAAACGCCGCTCTTCTCCCTCAACGCCAATCAAGTGCGCCCGATCGCCTCGCTGTCGAAGCTGATGACGGCAGTCGTCTGGCTCGATAGTGGACCGGCCATGCGTGCCCCCCTCACGGTCACGAATGCGGATCTCGATACGCTCAAGTTCAGCCATTCACGTCTGGCGGTAGGCTCGACGCTTTCGCGCGCCGACATGCTCCACATCTCGTTGATGGCGTCGGAAAACCGTGCTGCTGCCGCATTGAGCCGCGACTATCCGGGTGGACGTCCAGCCTTCATCTCCGCCATGAATCGCAAGGCACGCGCCTTGAACATGCCCAACACGCGTTTCGCGAACTCGACCGGGCTATCACCGAACAATGTATCGACGGCGCGCGAACTGGCGCGTCTGGTACGGGCGTCGAACGCGTATCCGCTGATCCGTCGCTATTCGATTGATCATCAGCAACGGGTGAATACGGGCAAGGGACAGTTGCAGTACGTCAATACAAACCGTCTGGTGCGCTACGGGAAAGTGGATGCAAGCGTCCAGAAGACCGGCTTCATTAACGAATCGGGGCATAACATGGTGATGCGCGTGCTTGTGCACAAACGGCGTCCCGTGATCGTGACGATGCTTGGCAGCGACACGCCGGAAGGCTCCCGCCTCGATGGCGTGCGCATCGCCCATTGGTTGTCGTGCTCGTTGCGATGACGCGCGGCACGGGGCGTGTGAAGGCGCACGCTTCAACGGCGCACGTATCGCTCATTGGTTGTCGTACTCGTTGCGACGACGCGCGGCACGCGCGTGTGAAGGCGCCCACCTCAACGACGTCACTGTCTATCGGTTGTCATGCTCGTTACGACGACACGCGTGTGATAACTGGCGCGGTTGGCATATCTAAGTGAGACGGCACCTTGGCGTCTGCGGGTGGTCCAGCGTCCTGATACGTCAGTCGCGCGAGGCCATGCGCGGGCGATAACGCTGTTCGATCACCCAGCGCATTGGGACAGTCGAGGCGCCCCATTTCGGCAACGGCATCCACCGAAGACCGTCCGGCGAACTGGTTCCGAAATGGTGGATTGGTGGATTGGTCATGGGAATGTCAGCCAGATCAAGCTGCCCCGTCACGACCTGGGCATCGAGCCACGCGGGCGCTCCGGTGCTGGGCATTATCGCCGTGGACACGACCTTGGCATCGAGCCAACGCAGCCACGCCGGCGCTGGGCATTACCGACGTGGACACGACCATGGCATCAAGCCATGCAGGCGCTCCGGCGCTGGGCGTTATCGCTGTCGACACGACCATGTCATCGAGCCGCGCAGCCGCGCCAGAGCTGGGCGTTATCACCGGGGAAAAGCAAAAACCCCTTGCTACACGAGTTAGCAAGGGGTTTTTAGGGGGAGCCTGACGATTACCTACTTTCACACGGGTATCCGCACTATCATCGGCGTGGAGTTGTTTCACGGTCCTGTTCGGGATGGGAAGGGGTGGTTCCAACTCGCTATGGTCATCAGGCATAACTTGTATGTTCTGCTGAGCGGGGCTCAACAAAACCAATTTGGAAGAAGCGTAGTACTACATTGGTTGGGTTGTGAGTTGTATCGGCACACTGCACGACACTCACACCAGGAAAAACACACTGGTTATAGGATCAAGCCTCACGGGCAATTAGTATCAGTTAGCTTAACGCATTACTGCGCTTCCACACCTGACCTATCAACGTCCTGGTCTTGAACGACCCTTAAGGGGAATCGAGTTCCCAGGGAAGTCTCATCTTAAGGCGAGTTTCCCGCTTAGATGCTTTCAGCGGTTATCTCTTCCGAACATAGCTACCCGGCGATGCCACTGGCGTGACAACCGGTACACCAGAGGTTCGTCCACTCCGGTCCTCTCGTACTAGGAGCAGCCCCCTTCAAACTTCCAACGCCCACGGCAGATAGGGACCAAACTGTCTCACGACGTTTTAAACCCAGCTCACGTACCTCTTTAAATGGCGAACAGCCATACCCTTGGGACCGGCTACAGCCCCAGGATGAGATGAGCCGACATCGAGGTGCCAAACACCGCCGTCGATATGAACTCTTGGGCGGTATCAGCCTGTTATCCCCAGAGTACCTTTTATCCGTTGAGCGATGGCCCTTCCATACAGAACCACCGGATCACTATGACCTGCTTTCGCACCTGCTCGACTTGTCAGTCTCGCAGTTAAGCACGCTTTTGCCATTGCACTATCAGCACGATTTCCGACCGTACCTAGCGTACCTTCGTACTCCTCCGTTACACTTTGGGAGGAGACCGCCCCAGTCAAACTGCCTACCATGCACTGTCCCCGATCCGGATTACGGACCTAGGTTAGAACCTCAAACAAACCAGGGTGGTATTTCAAGGACGGCTCCACAGAAACTAGCGTTCCTGCTTCAAAGCCTCCCACCTATCCTACACAGACCGGTTCAAAGTCCAATGCAAAGCTACAGTAAAGGTTCATGGGGTCTTTCCGTCTAGCCGCGGGTAGATTGCATCATCACAAACACTTCAACTTCGCTGAGTCTCGGGAGGAGACAGTGTGGCCATCGTTACGCCATTCGTGCAGGTCGGAACTTACCCGACAAGGAATTTCGCTACCTTAGGACCGTTATAGTTACGGCCGCCGTTTACCGGGACTTCAATCAAGAGCTTGCACCCCATCATTTAATCTTCCGGCACCGGGCAGGCGTCACACCCTATACGTCCACTTTCGTGTTTGCAGAGTGCTGTGTTTTTATTAAACAGTCGCAGCCACCAGTTTATTGCAACCCTTTCACCCTCCTGGCGCAGGCCAGTCAAGCTACAAGGGCGTACCTTATCCCGAAGTTACGGTACCAATTTGCCGAGTTCCTTCTCCCGAGTTCTCTCAAGCGCCTTAGAATACTCATCTCGCCCACCTGTGTCGGTTTGCGGTACGGTCTCGTATGACTGAAGCTTAGAGGCTTTTCTTGGAACCACTTCCAATTGCTTCGTACCCGAAGGTACTCGCCCCACAGCCTTGAATTACGCGCCCGGATTTGCCTAAGCGCCTTCTCCACTGCAGGGACCGGGACTTCCAACACCCGGACAACCTTCCGCGATCCGTCCCCCCATCGCATCATACGACGGTGCAGGAATATTAACCTGCTTCCCATCAGCTACGCATCTCTGCCTCGCCTTAGGGGCCGACTCACCCTACGCCGATGAACGTTGCGTAGGAAACCTTGGGCTTACGGCGAGGGGGCCTTTCACCCCCTTTATCGCTACTCATGTCAGCATTCGCACTTCTGATACCTCCAGCATCCTTCACAAGACACCTTCACAGGCTTACAGAACGCTCTCCTACCATGCGAGCAAGCTCGCATCCGCAGCTTCGGTATATTGCTTAGCCCCGTTACATCTTCCGCGCAGGACGACTCGATCAGTGAGCTATTACGCTTTCTTTAAAGGGTGGCTGCTTCTAAGCCAACCTCCTGACTGTTTTAGCCTTCCCACTTCGTTTCCCACTTAGCAATATTTAGGGACCTTAGCTGGCGGTCTGGGTTGTTTCCCTCTTGACACCGGACGTTAGCACCCGATGTCTGTCTCCCGTGATTGCACTCTTCGGTATTCGGAGTTTGCTATGGCGAAGTAATCCGCAATGGACCCTTCAACCATGACAGTGCTCTACCCCCGAAGGTGATACACGAGGCACTACCTAAATAGTTTTCGGAGAGAACCAGCTATTTCCAAGTTTGTTTAGCCTTTCACCCCTATCCACAGCTCATCCCCTAATTTTTCAACATTAGTGGGTTCGGTCCTCCAGTACGTGTTACCGCACCTTCAACCTGGCCATGGATAGATCACTTGGTTTCGGGTCTACACCCAGCGACTGAACGCCCTATTCGGACTCGCTTTCGCTACGCCTTCCCTATTCGGTTAAGCTTGCCACTGAATGTAAGTCGCTGACCCATTATACAAAAGGTACGCAGTCACCCCTTGCGAGGCTCCTACTGTTTGTATGCATGCGGTTTCAGGATCTATTTCACTCCCCTCCCGGGGTTCTTTTCGCCTTTCCCTCACGGTACTGGTTCACTATCGGTCGATTACGAGTATTTAGCCTTGGAGGATGGTCCCCCCATCTTCAGACAGGATTTCACGTGTCCCGCCCTACTTTTCTCAAGCTTAGTTCCACACCAGGGTTTTCTCATACGGGGCTATCACCCACTATGGCCGGACTTTCCATTCCGTTTTGATAACACCGGTGCTAAATCTTGAAGGCTGGTCCCATTTCGCTCGCCACTACTTTGGGAATCTCGGTTGATTTCTTTTCCTGCAGCTACTTAGATGTTTCAGTTCGCCGCGTTCGCTTCACTAGACCTATGTATTCAGTCTAGGATGACCCAAAGGGCCGGGTTTCCCCATTCGGACATTTGTGGATCAAAGCTTATTTGCCAGCTCCCCACAACTTTTCGCAGGCTATCGCGTCCTTCATCGCCTGTAATCGCCAAGGCATCCACCACATGCACTTATTCGCTTGACCCTATAACGAGTGTGTCTTCTCGATCATCGTTTGCGCTTTGGCGCTTACGAGGATCCGATGCAGAGCACCGACTCTTTATAGGTTGAGTTTTCGCGTTGTGCCGTATTCCAAGTCATCTTTCGATCACTTAAATACTAGTTGATACAATCACAACCCGTACAATTTCCACGCGCCATCTCTAACGCGCTTCCGTTGTACTACTACTTCTTCCAAATTGTTAAAGAACAAATACTGCATGACATTGCTGTCATTCAAAAACATTCACACTTGGGGATTTACCACAGACGTAAAAGCTTTTGACTGACATCGATGTGCGATCTAAGGAATTGGTGGAGGCAGACGGGATCGAACCGACGACCCCCTGCTTGCAAAGCAGGTGCTCTCCCAGCTGAGCTATGCCCCCCAAATCAGTCTGATGCGGCGTTACAAAAAACCTTGCATACCGATGTATGCGGCGGCCTTTTGTGCCTTGCCTCAGCCAGATTTCTTTCTACCAGGCGTCGGTGGAAAGAGTTTGGTGGGTCTGGAAGGACTTGAACCTTCGACCCCCGCCTTATCAAGACGGTGCTCTAACCACCTGAGCTACAGACCCGACTTAGATCTACGCAGTCAACAACCGATAAGCGTGAACACTCAACTTCCAGTGCATGCTCTAGAAAGGAGGTGATCCAGCCGCAGGTTCCCCTACGGCTACCTTGTTACGACTTCACCCCAGTCATGAATCCTGCCGTGGTAAGCGCCCTCCTTACGGTTAGGCTACCTACTTCTGGCAAAACCCACTCCCATGGTGTGACGGGCGGTGTGTACAAGACCCGGGAACGTATTCACCGCGACATGCTGATCCGCGATTACTAGCGATTCCAGCTTCACGCAGTCGAGTTGCAGACTGCGATCCGGACTACGATCGGTTTTCTGGGGTTAGCTCCACCTCGCGGTTTGGCAGCCCTCTGTACCGACCATTGTATGACGTGTGAAGCCCTACCCATAAGGGCCATGAGGACTTGACGTCATCCCCACCTTCCTCCGGTTTGTCACCGGCAGTCTCCCTAGAGTGCTCTTGCGTAGCAACTAAGGACAAGGGTTGCGCTCGTTGCGGGACTTAACCCAACATCTCACGACACGAGCTGACGACAGCCATGCAGCACCTGTGTTACGGTTCTCTTTCGAGCACTCCCACCTCTCAGCAGGATTCCGTACATGTCAAGGGTAGGTAAGGTTTTTCGCGTTGCATCGAATTAATCCACATCATCCACCGCTTGTGCGGGTCCCCGTCAATTCCTTTGAGTTTTAATCTTGCGACCGTACTCCCCAGGCGGTCAACTTCACGCGTTAGCTTCGTTACTAAGGAAATGAATCCCCAACAACTAGTTGACATCGTTTAGGGCGTGGACTACCAGGGTATCTAATCCTGTTTGCTCCCCACGCTTTCGTGCATGAGCGTCAGTATTGGCCCAGGGGGCTGCCTTCGCCATCGGTATTCCTCCACATCTCTACGCATTTCACTGCTACACGTGGAATTCTACCCCCCTCTGCCATACTCTAGCCTTGCAGTCACGAATGCAGTTCCCAGGTTAAGCCCGGGGATTTCACATCCGTCTTACAAAACCGCCTGCGCACGCTTTACGCCCAGTAATTCCGATTAACGCTTGCACCCTACGTATTACCGCGGCTGCTGGCACGTAGTTAGCCGGTGCTTATTCTTCCGGTACCGTCATCCCCCCGAGGTATTAACCCAGAGGATTTCTTTCCGGACAAAAGTGCTTTACAACCCGAAGGCCTTCTTCACACACGCGGCATTGCTGGATCAGGCTTTCGCCCATTGTCCAAAATTCCCCACTGCTGCCTCCCGTAGGAGTCTGGGCCGTGTCTCAGTCCCAGTGTGGCTGGTCGTCCTCTCAGACCAGCTACAGATCGTCGCCTTGGTGAGCTTTTACCCCACCAACTAGCTAATCTGACATCGGCTGCTCTTGTAGCGCGAGGCCCGAAGGTCCCCCGCTTTCCTCCTCAGAGCGTATGCGGTATTAATCCGGCTTTCGCCGAGCTATCCCCCACTACAAGGTACATTCCGATGTATTACTCACCCGTTCGCCACTCGCCACCAGGTGCAAGCACCCGTGCTGCCGTTCGACTTGCATGTGTAAGGCATGCCGCCAGCGTTCAATCTGAGCCAGGATCAAACTCTTCAGTTTAAACCTGTTACTGTTTTCGGTTTTTCGTGATAAATCACTCGAACCGGTCGCTCTCAAAGTATGCTGACAAGTTAATTACTTAACTTACCTATTACTTATGTGAGCCTCAATAAATTTAAAGCTTATCTGCCGAAGCAGACGCACTATTCATCGAGTGCCCACACTTATCGGTTGTCTAGTTTTTAAAGATCAATCGCATCGAACTTCGCTTCGTCGCACACTTACCGCGCCGTCGCTTCGTTTTCTGCGTCGCTGCATCTGCAGCAGAGAAGCAAGATTATGTCGCAGCTTCTCGTCGTCGTCAACAGTTTTTTTCGCCTTCTTCGCTCGTCGCCGTAGCAACTCACCAGCTCCAAAACCACCAACCACCGGGCTTTCCAGCCCGCCGCCCCCACCGCTTCGCCGCTTTCGCTGCGTCGCCGTCGTTGCGAGAGACGGAATATTAGACAGGTTCGACCAACCGCGCAAGCCCTTCGTGAAACTTTTTTGAAGGCGGCGACGCGTCCCTGCCGTTTAGCGCCGTGTTCGATGCTCGACACGCGCCTCACCAACGAAAAATGCTTGCACGCCGGAACGGTCTACAAGTGATCCGCAGCCGCGTAGCGCGACGTCGTCCCATGCCATCTTTCTATATATATGGATCGGCTGGTCGCGTCGCCGCTGGAGATGGCGGGATAAATTTCCGGCAAATAACGATGCGCCAAGCGCATACGACGCCCCGGTCGCCCAGTTGAGCGTCGAGCCGTCGATCTGTCGGGAGTTGGCGCGCCAGGAATCGATGCGTCCGGAGACGGGGCAACAAGATATGAAGGTGCGCGAACCGCGCGCCGTCGATCAGGCGGTCTCTCGGCGATTTCGGCCAATACCGCCGTGATAAAGCGCTGGGGACGTCATGCCTAGCTTGTGCGCCATGATGACGAGATCCGCAAAGGAGCGGGCTTCCATTTTGCGCATGGCATTGCCGCGATGAATCTTGACAGTGACTTCGCTGATGCCCAACTCGTCCGCAATATGTTTGTTCATGCGGCCCGCCGCGACCAATGCCATCACCTCGCGCTCGCGCGGCGAGAGCCGCTGCGCCCGGTCGGCGACGGTCGTGCTCACTTTCTCGCGTGCGAGGCGCAGACGATCCTGCGCGAGCGCGGCGCCCACAGCATCAAGCAACACGCCTGCGCCAAACGGCTTGGTGAGAAAGTCGACCGCCCCCGCCTTCATGCCCTGGACGCTCGTCGCCACATCCGCGTCATCGGCGATGAAGACCACCGGGATCGGATCCCGCATCGCGACAAGGGCGCGCTGCAAAGCCAACCCGCTCCCGACCACATCGAAATCCATATCGACCACAAGGCACGCAGGCCCAGCAGCACGTTCGCTCGCAAGGAACGATGCCCCGCACGCAAAGCCGCGCGCACATACGCCGGCGGCGAAGAGCTGCGCGCAAAGCGTGTCTCTGCTCGCCGGTTCGTTGTCGACGACGTAGACGGTCGCGGTATCGTTATCCGAAAGCCCGTTCATGCGGATAGGCAGTGTCATGATTCAGTGCGGACGAGTATACGATAGCAGCGAGACATATCGTTCGACGCCATAGAAAAGCACGAACGTCCGCGCTATTCTCGGTAAACATTGCCGGACGGACTGCGTCAGAAAGGGGATGACGGACGCTAATACGAAGAGACGATAGTCCGAGCAACATGAACGGCATAGGCTTCGGAAGATCTGCCGCCGTGGCATCACCCCCATGTCCGCATTACCACCGGAGCCCCTCATGTCGAATCCCAAGCTCGAAGTCCTCACCCCGCAAAACAGCCAGCTCATCTTCATCGATCATCAACCGCAGATGGCCTTCGGCGTTCAGTCGATGGATCGTCAAGCACTCAAGAACAACGCGGTCGGTCTGGCCAAAGCCGCGCGCATCTTCAATATTCCGACGACGATCACGACCGTGGAGACTGAATCGTTCTCGGGCTTTACCTATCCGGAACTGCTCGACGTCTTCCCGAACCAGAAGTTGCTGGAACGCACCTCGATGAACTCGTGGGATGACCAGAAGGTGCGCGACGCCCTCGCCGCCAACGGTCGCAAGAAGGTCATCGTCTCTGGCCTGTGGACCGAAGTCTGCAACACCACATTCGCGTTGTGCGCGATGCTTGAAGGCGGCTACGAGATCTATATGGTTGCCGATGCGTCGGGCGGCACCTCGAAGGAAGCTCACGACTATGCGATGCAGCGCATGGTGCAGGCGGGTGTCGTGCCCGTGACGTGGCAGCAGGTGCTGCTCGAATGGCAACGAGATTGGGCACATCGCGACTCGTACGATGCCGTGATGAAGCTCGTCAAGGAGCATTCCGGTGCCTACGGTATGGGCGTCGACTACGCCTACACGATGGTCCACAAGGCGGCGCAGCGCACCGCAACGCCGCACGACGCCATCCCGGCCGTGCCCGCTCGCTGACAGGAGGGACGCCATGTCCGCCCCCACCCCCGATCTGATTCTCATCAACGGCAAGTTCGCCACGCTCGATCGCGCCAATCCGCAGGCGGATGCCGTGGCGCTCACCGGCGGGAAGTTCACTGCCGTGGGCACACGCGACGACGTGATGCGTCTGGCCGGCAGCGGCACCGAGGTCATCGACCTGCGGGGCCGCCGCGTCATCCCGGGACTGATCGACAGTCATATGCACATCATCCGGGGCGGTCTCAACTACAACATGGAACTGCGCTGGGACGGGGTTCGCTCGCTGGCCGACGCCATGCGCATGTTGAAGGCGCAAGTCGACCGTACGCCTGCGCCGCAATGGGTTCGGGTGGTGGGTGGGTTCACCGAGCATCAGTTCGCCGAGAAGCGTCTGCCGACGATCGACGAACTGAATGCCGTTGCCCCCGATACGCCAGTGTTCATCCTGCATCTGTATGACCGTGCGATTCTCAACGGCGCAGCCCTTCGTACGGTGGGCTATACGAAAGACACGCCCAACCCGCCGGGCGGGGAGATCGTGCGCGACGCGTCGGGCAATCCGACCGGGCTGCTGCTGGCCAAGCCGAACGCGACCATTTTGTATGCCACGCTCGCCAAGGGCCCGAAGCTGCCCCCGGACTATCAGAAGAACTCGACGCGCCACTTCATGCGCGAGGTCAACCGGCTCGGCGTGACGGGCGTGATCGACGCGGGCGGCGGGTTCCAGAACTACCCCGAGGACTACGACATCATCGAAGCGCTGCATCGCGAGGGACAGCTCACGGTGCGCCTCGCCTATAACCTGTTCACGCAGAAGCCCAAGGCCGAACTTGAGGATTTCAGTCAGTGGGTCAAGCAAGTCAGCCCCGGCCAGGGCGACGATCTCTATCGTCACAATGGCGCGGGCGAGATGCTCGTGTACACGGCCGCCGATTTCGAGGACTTTCGCGTCGAGCGGCCCGAGATGCCACCATCGATGGAAGGTGATCTCGAGCCGGTCGTGCGGCTGCTTGCGGAAAACCGCTGGCCGTGGCGTCTGCATGCCACCTACGACGAGACCATCTCCCGCGCGCTCGACGTCTATGAAAAGGTCGCGAAGGATGTGCCGTTCGACGGCCTGCATTGGTTCTTCGATCACGCCGAGACCATCAGCGATCGCAACATCGATCGCATCGCGGCCCTGGGCGGCGGCATTGCCGTGCAGCACCGGATGGCCTATCAAGGCGAGTACTTCGTAGAGCGCTATGGCGCGCGTGCGGCCGAAGCCACACCGCCGATCCGCCGCATGCTGGAGCGCGGCGTGAAGGTCGGCGCAGGGACGGACGCGACGCGGGTCGCCTCCTACAACCCGTGGGTCTCGCTTTACTGGCTCGTGACGGGCAAGACCGTGGGTGGGCTGCGCCTGTCCGCGCCGGGCAACCTGCTCGATCGCGACGATGCGTTGCGCCTTTGGACGGAAGCCAACGCATGGTTCTCGTCTGAGGTTGGCAAGAAGGGGCAGATCAAAGTGGGGCAACTCGGCGATCTGGCGGTGCTCTCCGACGACTACTTCAGCGTGCCTGAAGACGAAATCCAGGACATTACGTCGGTGCTTACATTGCTGGGCGGAAAGGTTGTCTACGGCGACGGCGACTTCGGCGGCCATGCCCCGGAAATTCCGCCGGCCATGCCGGACTGGTCGCCGGCACGGCATGGCGTGGGCTACTCGCCTCGCCAGCCGCAAGTGCTTAACGTGAGCGTGAGTTGTGCATGCGCGACGTCGTGCGGGGTACATGGTCATGCGCATGCGAGGGCGTGGTCGTCCAGTGTGCCGGCGTCTGACGAAAGCGGCTTCTGGGGTGCGCTCGGCTGCTCGTGCTGGGCGTTCTGATCGTTCGGACGGTTCGGAGAATCCTCATGAAGCTATATCTCGTATCGCTCGGCGTCGGCGTGCTCGTCGGCATCATTTACGGCGGTCTCGGCGTGCGTTCCCCGGCACCGCCGGCTGTCGCGCTCATCGGGCTGCTCGGCATGCTGATCGGCGAACAGGTCGTACCGCCGGTCAAGCGACTGCTCGCTGGCGAGCCGGTCAATCTCGTCTGGTTCCATCGCGAATGCGTGCCGAAGATCACCGGCTTGCCCGGGCCAGTGGCGCAACCGACGAAGGAAGCTGCCGAGAGCGACTCGCGCAAGGCTTGATCTGTCGTCGGAGAGGGATAGGTCGCTTGTTGGCGCCCGGCGGGTAACGAACCGCGCAACGCGGAGGGGTATCGTTTCCCACCGGGCACGTCAAAGGGAGTTCGGCGGCTTACATGCCTATTTCATACTGGCGAATCAACTCACGCACCCGATCCTTGTCCGCATCGGGGATACGATCCAGCCCGATGTATTCCCAGAATTCCTCCGCAGCGGCCATCCCCTCTTCACCGTCCGCGAGCAAACACGCCAGCGCATCCGCCCTACGGTTTGGCGGCAGCACGTCGATGCATAGCATCAGCGCATCCATCACGCGTTGCTTCCGGCTGCCTTTAAAGAAGCGGACACTGATGTCGTCGACGAATCGGCACCATGCTTCGGATTGACTACCGGCGCTCGCCGCTTCCCCCCATTGACTCAGAAGTGTTTCGTTCTGCTTCAAAGGCTCGCGGAAAAACGCGAAGTCGACGGCCGGTTCCGGATCTGGCAAGTTCTCCAGGTTATTGACGGACAGAAGCGGCAGCGAGCGTTGTGAGGTGTCGTCACGCGTTCGTACCGCCAATGCCGCCATGGGCGAGCGGAGCCTTCCCGCCGCCTGGAGTCCAACAGCCCGGAGATCTGCGATGAAACGCTCACTCGGGCGATCCAAAGGCCGGTGCTCGGTGCTGGGCACCATCGGTAAGGTGCTGATCGTTGCGGCGCCTACATGATTCATGGACAACCTCCGTGGGTGGTGGGAGATTGCATCCTGCCATCGCCTTGGCGCCACACTTTTCCATACGAGCGGCGGGCTTGCAGTTCTGGCGAACACGCGGCGACCCGATGACAGTCCGCACAATCCCCGAGCCCCCCGCCATGGACCGGTCATTGACTCGATTCGAGAAATCGCGCCACGCCACCGTCGCTTGTTCGCGTGTGTGATTGCTTGCGACGTGAGGCTCCGGCGCGCGACCCGACATCGTGGGCGATTAGCGCACCGGGCCGCGTTGCGACGCCTTAATCGTTCATTTCGGCGTCAGGCTGGATGCCGCCTCGGGATACCGGACCGCCACCGCACCCCGATAGTCGGACTTCACGACATCGATCTTCTTCTGCTGGAGCAGAAACTCGGCCGTCGACTTCAGCGTTTGTGCCGCACCGCCCTTCTCCCCGCACCCAAGCCACTGACATGAGACCTGCTCCGCCAACGTCGGATACTTGTACAGTGCCATTTCTTCTGCCGCGTCGTTGGCATTGCCACCGAGCCCGCGCAGCACTGCCGCCATATTCTTCGAACCGGCCCCCCATGCGTCGGGGTGCTCTATGAAGTCTCGATTCGTCGCGTTCAGCACCGCAATGAACTTGGCCATGAATTCAGGATTGCCGGCCCCGAACGTCTTCGTCACGGCCATCCCCTCAAACGTGCAACGGCCCAGCGCGCATATCTGCCCTGCCGTGATCAATGGCTTTCCGGTGGGCCGGATCCGGCCGAGCGCCGGCCCCCAGATGAAGGCAGCGTCGACGTCGCCTCGCTCCCATGCGGCGGCGGCCTGCGTCGGCGTCATATTGACCAGCTTCACCTGCTGGGTGATGCCCCATTTGTCGAGCATGTACATCAACTGGTAATGGCTTGTGCTGGCCACCGGCACCGCGATGGTTTTGCCCACCAGGTCCTTGGGCGATTGGATGTTCGCCGCGTTACGCACCATGAGCGCCTCGGCGTTGGCGATGTCCTCCAGAATCCAGAACAACTGAATGTCCATTCCGCGGCTGGCTGCCGCCGCCAGCGGGCTCGATCCCAGCACACCGATGTCGATGCTGCCAGACGCCATTGCACTCATCACCGCCGCGCCGGAATCGAACTTCTTCCAGTGGATCTGGTAGCCGGTCGCCTTTTCAAACGCGCCATTCACCATCGCCGCAATCCAGGGGCTGTAGGTCGTCTGATACGCCACGTTGACGACCTTCTCGGCTGCGCGGGCCGGGGCCAATGCGCCACCGCACGCCAACAGAAACACGCCACATACGAACGAACCGACGATTTTTGTCAGGTATTTCATTCCGTCTCTCCCAATTCGGCGTAGCGAGACAGGACTGGCGAGCATCGTGCCCGCCCCCCTCCACGCCCGCCACTGTGGTCAAAGTGATTTGCGGCTGCGAATACTTTCCGCGAGCACACAGAGAATCTCGAACATCAGCGTCGCCCCCACCAGCGCGGTATTGCCGCTCGGGTCGAACGGCGGAGAGACTTCCACGACGTCTCCGCCGATCAGGTTCAATCCTTGGAGCCCGCGAATCATGCGCTGCGCGTCGAGGGTCGTCAGGCCGCCAATTTCCGGCGTTCCGGTGCCTGGGGCGTACACCGGATCCAGGGCGTCGACGTCAAAAGTGACGTAAGTTGCACCGTCGCCGACGACTCGCCGTGCTTCGGCAATGACCCCCTCGACGCCCAACGCGCGGCATTCCTCGATATCAATCACGCGAATGCCCTGTCGTTCACCCCAGTCGTTCTCGCTGTCGTTGTACAACGCGCCCCGAATGCCGATTTGTACCGTGCGCTTGGGATCGAGCAAGCCCTCCTCGATGGCGCGCCGAAACGGCGTGCCGTGGGTGTAGGCGTTATCGCCGAAATATCGATTCCACGTGTCTGTATGCGCATCGAAGTGCACCATGCCCACAGGCCGGTGCTTGGCCACGGCGCGCAAGATCGGCAGCGTCACCAGATGATCGCCGCCGACGGACAGCGGCGCGATGCCGGCATTGCAGACCTCATCGTAAAACGCCGCAATACGCGCAAGGGAATCCATGAGGTCGACCGGGTTCACTGGGGTGTCGCCCAGATCGGCACAATTGCAAAGCTCGAAGGGGTTGATGCCGCTCGCCCGATTGACATTGCGCACCATCGTCGAAAGATCGCGCACCTGGCGCGGCCCATGGCGCGCCCCTGGCCGATTGGTGGTGCCACCGTCCCAAGGCACACCGATCAGGCCGACATCCACGGCGCGAATGCTTTCGTCGTCAAGACCGACATAAGGCAACCGCATGAGTGTCGCCAATCCCGAAAACCGAGGCATGACGGTACCGGTAATGGGTGCGAATTTATTTTCTTTCATAGACAATTCCTGGGTGGCAAGGGGTGTCTCGGACTGGATCGCCCGACGCGCACTGGTAAGCGGCACCGAGCGATGCGTGAAGCGAGTGTGTCCGTTGCGCACGTCCTATGGAATCCCGATTGTTCGAACTTTAGTTTGGTATTTTCCGAAGCATTACCGCCACCCTTGCGTGCCGATCCCTCGTTTGCCTGGCCCATGAGTCCATCGTCATGATCAAAGTAACTGACTTCGATCTGCGTCTGCTGCGTATATTCAAAACAGTGTCGGACTGCGGCGGCTTCTCGGCGGCGGAGTCTGCGCTGAACATGAACCTGTCGACCATCAGTACGCATATGGCCGACCTGGAAGCACGCCTGGGCATTCGCCTTTGCGAGCGCGGGCGCCGTGGCTTCCGGCTGACGGAAGAGGGCCACTCACTTTATCGAGCCGCTGAGCGGCTGCTCGAGTCTGTCGAGGTGTTCCGCACGGACATTGGGGAAATACGCGGTCAGATCAGCGGCGAGTTGGCGATTGGCGTCGTCGACAATACGATTACCGATGCGCAATCGCACATTGCACGCGCCATCGGCATGCTCAAGCAACAAAGTCGAGATCTGGAGATCAGATTGGAGATCAAGTCGCCCAGGGAAATCGAGGCCGGGGTGTTGGAGAGAAAGCTTCATCTCGGCATCGGACCGTTTCGAGATACGCGACCGGGCCTGATCTATGAGCCGCTGTATCGAGAGGAAATTCAGCTTTATTGCGGCGCGGGGCATCCGCTCTTCGCACTGGCGCCCGATGACGTTGACATGCAGAGCGTGAGTGGTCTCGACTATGTCGCGCGGGGATATTTACGGGAGACGAAAGAGTTCGGCATCCTCACGAACCTCAAGGTCGGCGCGAGCGTTTTCCACATGGAGGCCGTCGCCACGCTCATTCTTTCGGGAAAGTTTGTCGGCTACCTGCCCACGCACTACGCGCAGCATTGGATCCGGCAAGACCTGATGCGGTCATTACGCCCGGATCACCTTACCCACCACGCCGAGTTTCGACTCATTACCCGAAAGGACCGCGAGACGACTGTCGCCGCACGGGCATTCCTGGATGCGTTGCGCGGCGGAGCAAATGGCAAGTGAAGATGGCGCAGTTCACACACCATGACGGTGATGTTGCTGTCTGGCGCACGTTGAATCACGGCGTCGGGCATATGAGCCGCCAACGTACAAAGGGCTTCCACTCGGGAAGCCCTTTGTTTATCCGTGGCGGAGAGAGGGTCCGCTCACCTCATGTCCAGCTGCGACTACCAAAATCCATAAAACCTCTATAGATAAAGGCAATGCAACTGCTCCACGTCTTGGGTTGTCTTGCAATATCCGATGAAATCGGATTCAATTGCATGGGTAAATTCATGGGTAGAGGATTGCCGTGGCAGGTGGAATTAATAAGCTTTCCGCATTGGGAGTGCAGCGCACGAAGACTCCAGGGTACTACGGTGATGGCGGCGGTCTGTGGCTGCAAGTGAGTAAGCTCGGGGGTAAGTCGTGGGTGTTTCGATACTCTAACAACGGCAAGGCGCGCGAAATGGGGTTAGGGCCGGTGCATACGGTCTCATTGGCAGAGGCCAGAGAGAAGGCGTTGCAGTGCCGCAAGGCTGTTATCGACGGACGCGATCCTATCGAAGAGCGACGAGCTCTTCAAAGGCACACGCGCTTGGAAGCCGCAAAGAGCAAGACATTCGAGGAGTGCGCGGCGGCCTACATCGAAGCTAACCGGACAGGTTGGCAGAATGAGAAGCACGTTCAGCAGTGGGAAAATACACTCGCCACTTACGTGTTTCCTAAGTTCGGCAAACTGTCCGTGAGCGCCATCGATACTGATCGTGTGCTTGGTGTCTTGCAGCAGGAAGTTAAGAGCGGCGACGGCATGGCCCCCCTGTGGCACGCGAAGACGGAAACGGCTAGCCGCCTTCGCGGGCGCATCGAGTCTATTCTCGATTGGGCCGCGTTCCGAGGCTATCGAGAGGGTGAAAATCCTGCTCGCTGGAAGGGGCATCTTGAGCATGAACTGCCCGCGCGCAGCAAAGTGCAGAAGGTCGAACATCATGCCGCACTGCCCTATGCGAAAATTGCAGAATTCATGACCGAGCTTCGCAAGCGTGAGGGAGCCTCAGCCCGAGCGCTCGAGTTTGCTGTGTTGACGGCAGCCCGCTCAGGCGAAGTACGGGGCGCCATCTGGAGTGAAATAGATTTTGAATCGCGGATCTGGATCGTTCCGTCAGAGCGAATGAAGGCCAGGAAGGAACATCGTGTGCCGCTCTCGGATGAGGCACTTCAGTTGCTCAAGAAAATGCCTCGCATCGTCGGTTGCGAGTTCGTTTTTCCTGCTCCGCGCAACGGCATGCTCTCCGATATGGCGCTGACTTCCGTGTTACGCCGCATGGGACGCGTAGGACTGACGCAGCATGGTTTCCGCTCAACATTTCGCGATTGGGCAGGTGAGACTACCGCCTATCCAAGAGAGGTTTGCGAACATGCACTGGCCCACAAACTGGCCGACGGCGTTGAGGCTGCGTATCAACGCGGTGACCTGCTCGCGAAGCGCGCCCTGTTAATGTCCGACTGGGCGCGATTTTGCGGGCAGCCGGCTTCACCCCCCACAGCTAACGTCACGACCTGAAGTGTTGGCCTGTTAGACATCCTCAGTAATGGTTTTTACGTAAATACGGCATGACCAAGATCGTAAGGCAGATGTACGACGAGAGCATCGGCGCGTTCACGATTAGCATGGATCCACTTCCGGTGCCTACATTGGAAGAATCCATTGATAATCTTGGCCGCCGTCTAGTCGAGTGGATTAACGCAGCCGGCGACGCGAAGGCCCAGCGCTTTTTTGCGTGCAAGGCTGCGGCATGCCGGGCAATCGATAGCGATGACGACAGCGCCAAGAAATACCTAACCGATACACTTGGGAGGTATTTTGAAACGGTTCCAGACGACCAAACGCTGGTCCATGCCACGCAGGCATTCCTGCTGTGGGTCCTAGCCGACCGAGTGATGAAATCACTTGCCGAAGCCAGTCCGTCTGAACAGGATGCAATTCGCCAGCGCGTGAGAAAGTACCTTGATGAGGCACAACTGAGTTGCAATGCGACGGATGATGGCTTTTACGCCGCAATGCAAGCCCATGCCAAGCGCAAACGAGCATCAAACGCTGGCAAGAAAAATGCCGAACGATACATGCCGGCAAAGCTTGAATGCATCCGCTTACTTAAAGCGATGCGCCCGGAGGAAGGCTGGAGATCCCGCGACCAGGCCGCCCAAAGTATCGAACCTGCTCTGGCTGAGTTTATCGAACAGCATCCGGAATTGAAGATGAGCCCCCAAGTGCATAAGCGGATTCTCATTTGGTTTCGCGAAGACGCAGCGGTCAGAGGAGCATTTGGCGACCGTGAATGTTAGGCCATAGCCGAACCTTAAGAAACGATATTTGCGCCATTACCCCTAGGGCCTTTGGCGGCATTCGTTTTCACCGATGCGGTTCGGGGGCGCCCTCGTTTCCTTTCGACGCTTTCGGCCTTGGGAAGATTGCCCTTCTCGAAGACGTGCCGATCAGGGGCGTCGAGTTTTGCGTAGTAGTCGCCGCAAACGAGTTCCGCAGCCACCGTGTTCTTTAGATACTCAACGTCTGCGAGACTATCGCGATGCAAATACCCGATTCGCGAATCTGGCAGTGCGTTGAAGTTGTAAAAGCTACCCTGCCCTCCAGTGACCTGATTAACCCAAAAGTCCCCGAGGCATTGGGCAGCCATGGAGCCGACCCACATCGTATCGGTACGGTAGAAAAGCAACATGTCGATCGAATACGAATTCAGGCCGCTGTGATTTAGCTTCCAGATGAATCCAACGCGCTTGAGCGAAGGAAGCGTTGCTGTCAAACGAAGAAACTCAAGGCGATGCATCGAGACTAGCGCTGCATCCGCGAGTGACGGCATTGCACTCGCCGCGCTGATTGCCTCGTGCGCATACCCTAAATTCAAGCGAACGACGTACAACTGTCCATGCTCGCGCAACAGCGCGTCGACATATGCGCGTTGGGCGGAAATTCGCCGGCGTGCGGTCTTTATGAACTCATCACGTGCGCGGACAAATGCTACGGTTTTCCCACGCTGTCGAAGTGCCGTTACGCAACGATTGAGCCACTCAATATCGCTAACAAGCGGTCTTCTTTCCGACAATGAGTTTTGCAGCCCATTTTCCGCTACATATGCCTCCAGCAGTTCGAAATGCGGATGCAAAATGTGCTTCGGAAACATGCGGCGGACTGCGGAGAAGTCAGTGGCAACGGCGCTAGCAAGAGCGCGCCCAAGTAGGGCCGCAGGGAAGACTCCTGTGCGGCGCGAATGCCTCTCGGGCACCGCGCCAAAGAGTGTGGTGCGCGACCTAACAACACGCTGCATTGTTGCCGTCACGCTGCAAAGGCGGCGTACGGCGCCGACCTCTACGGTCTTCGCGGCGAAGTTGCCACCGTACCGCTGTCGAAGGACCACCGCAGCGCCCTCTACGGCTTTTTTTCCTGCTATCCGGATTGAATCTGCGCTAGTTGTCATAGTTAGTTTCCGTGTCGTCGATCGGCGCTGGGCCGGTCAATGTGCATTGTGGTTGAAAATCACCTTCCCCTTGGGTAACTGCCGCGAAATCGGCATCGAGGCTTGGTTCCATGTTGCGGCTTGTGATCGTTACTCGATATGACCTCCTAGCTGAGAATCAACAGCCGAGCGGGTTTGATTGCAACGTCCTAGAGTGCGAGTTATCGCAGCAATAGGGGATGCCGCTTTTCTGTGCGCGCAAGCGATATGTTCTCTCCCAAATTTCTAGGCAATGGCGTCTGTAAAAGGCCTTCTGTTTAGCAAGTACGGTTGGCGGCAATCTTCGCCTGAAGCCATTGCTCGATTTCTGCCTCCACAAACAATGTGCGACGGCCGAGCTTGAACGGCACAGGGAATGCTGCGTCGTAACGTGGCGACTTCTTATTGAGCGCCTCGTAGATCGACGCGCGGGAACGCCCCACACGAAGCGCCACTTCGCGCAGACCAATAGCGCGCGTCACGGTGTAGTTGCTCGGTTCCATTTCGATATTTGCACCCTTGTCAAAAATGACTCGCTGAGTCGATGGACCGAAATCTAGGGATCGCCATCAAATCGACCAAGCCTGCTACTCGACATAAAAAAATATTCAAAGAGCCAGGGTTGCAACTATTTGCGTTTTGTGGATGAAAAAATTCGCCTCGATGAGCAGAGCCTTGGGCCTGCTCCCGGGTGATCGTTATCCGTCTCGGATCAAGCGGCACGCGCTCGAAATTCACTGCTTGTTGCCAGTGAGTTTCGACGAGAAAGTTATGCCCGTTTTTTTGACAGAGCCACGCCAGATGGGGCCTGATTGATCGGAAATACGCCAGCTACACGGGCCAAAGACCGATCCCAATTACAGGAGCCGATCTCGTAAATCGGTGTACGCCAAAGGGGCGACCGTCCAGATTGGCAGCGTGCGGTCGAGACAAATACGTGGCTCGCCACGAAGCCATCACAACAACTTCGACGGTCTGGCTAGTCACTCCAAAGGCAAGGCCGGCCACTGCGAATGGAGAAAATATTATTTTCGAGGGGAGACTCTAATCATCTGTTGGCAGCGCTCTCGTCGACGCTTACTGACGGATTGAGCCGGGAATGTCCACGGTCGTAGACGCCGCTGCGGCAATTCGTCATCGGGAGGGCGGTCCCTGTTAGCCACTGGCCAGTCCTCGTCATCCACCGAGGCACTTCCCATCACGTACTGAGAATCAGTGTCAGTCGTCCGTCTCGGGGGCAGGATGGCGATTCTGTCGCGCCGAAGCAGTGTCGGATCGCTCGGCGTACATCTCGCCTGAAGCTTGGCGGCTCCATAGTCAGCGGTGAAATTTCACTGCCAGATAATTTTTTATTGCGTGGGTAAGTATGTATATGAGAGGTGCAGGTGAATTGCTGGCTTCTCCTGGAACTCGATGATCGGAATCTCTGTGAATCCCTAGCGTAGTCGGTCACCACTACTTTCGCTTCCTATGGAATAGGGTTAGCAATAGGAGACGCAGGGGTATTGGTGCTGGGGCACACGAATAGGTAACGACAGTCATGGATCGGAACCTAGGCAGGCAGATGCACTAGTCAGGGATTGGGCAGTAGCTGAAGCCGAAGCAGCTGCGATGCAGCGGCAACACTCTTCCCTACTTCGTTTGTCGATCAACGAGTTTCCAGACACGTAATGGCCTTGGCCGTATCGTGGCCCTGCCAGCATGGCAGGTGCGCGCGGCATGAGGCGAATCATCAATCGCCGTCGTGGTCCACACGATGGCTCTTCCTTTTCTCATCATGTACAACTTCAACGAAGACCACGAAGCGGTGGAGGTCATTGCTCGTCTCAACAAACGTATTCACCTTGATGTATCGGATCTAGGCGGTGAACGAACGTGGACAGCCCACAAGGGCTATGGGTCACGGCACTTGTATCGGATCGAGCGATTCGTCAAAGATATCGAGCAGGGATGCACTGGCAGCTTCTCCATCAAGTATGACGGTGCCGGGATTCTGCCTGTGCTGCAGGAGCAATATCTCGGGAAGGAGCATTACCCGCGACTGAACCAGTGGCTTGAGCGTTATAGCGACCTTTACCGTTACTCCGCTCGCGTCGAGGCTTTTTACGACGCCTGTAAAGAACTCGGCCTGATCGGTGCTCGTCATTTCGCATTCGGTGAGCCGGGAGCATATCTACCCACGGGTAACACACGGTACATGGACGTATTCGAGCAACTGATCGAATCGATTCGTGTCCGTTGCCAGGCCCGGGAGTTCACGGAGCGCGAGCGACTTCGGTTGGAAAATGCTAAGCGTAATGAGCAGAATGTTCTGGCGTTTGAGTTGGCGATGTTCGACGAACAGACTGGAAGATCCCGCTGGCTGATGCTATCACTGACGTTGCGCTATAAGCGTGAGTTCCGCGACCAGATTACGTTGGAGCTTATCCAGCAGCATCGAGATCGCCTATTCGGAGCTAAGCGCACCAACAAACTCATTGGCGGGATCATGAATCAAGTTTGGGCGATCGAGCAAGGTGAGGACACGGGGTTGCATCTGCACGTGATCCTGTTCTATTCCGCTGATCACAATCACGATGAGCACATCGCCAAACTGATCGGTGAATACTGGGTGGAAGTCGTTACCAAGGGGATGGGGGATTACTGGAACAGCAATGGAGGGGCACTCAAGCCAGATTACAAGAAGCGCGGACACGGCATTGGCGTCGGTCAGGTCAACTGGTACGACGCTGAGAAGCGAGAAGCATTGCGTACGAACCTCGTGTATCTCGCGAAGGCTGAGCAGTACCTGATGCTCAAGTCGGCTGATCGGGTGAAGACGTTCGGGATGGGGGAGTGGCCGCAGAAGGTGAAGTCCGGGAGACCTAGGGCTGGATTAGCCCCTTGAATCGCCGGACACAGTCACCCACGTAAAATTACGGGTAGGCATACGATTGTGTTTTTGACTAACAACAAGCTAGAAGTGATGGAAGTGTTGACTGGGCCGGAGCGCCGGCGGAGATGGTCGGCGGATGAAAAGCTGGCGATGGTGCGTGAGAGTTTCGAGCCTGGCAAGTCAGTCTCGATGGTGGCGCGCCGCAACGGCGTCAATCCGAATCAGCTATTCCACTGGCGCAAGCTGTATCAGGACGGTAGCCTTTCGGCGGTCAGCTCGGGCGAGGAAGTTGTCCCTGCATCGGAATTGAGTGACGCCCTTAAGCAAATCCGGGAGCTTCAGCGGATGCTTGGTAAAAAGACCATGGAGAACGAAATTCTTCGTGAGGCGGTGGAGGTAGCGAAGTCGCGAAAATGGATTGCGCGCTCACCCTCATTGCCGGGGGACGACCAGTGAAGCGGGTCTGTGACGTCCTCGGTGTAGCGCGCTCGAATGTGGCGAAAAAACTGGCACGGCCGGCTGATTGGCAGGACGGACGTACGGCCCGAAGCACCGATGATGCGGCTCTGGTCGAAGAGATTCAGTCTGCCGTGACCGGACTGCCAAGCTACGGCTATCGTCGCGTCTGGGGTGTACTGCGCCGAGAGCGGGAGCTTCTGTGCGCCGCGCCCATCAACGCCAAACGGGTGTATCGAGTCATGCGCGTTCACGGCCTGCTGCTGCAACGAAGGTCAATGCCGCCACGACCGCAACGCCGTCATGATGGCAAGGTCGCTGTGGCTAAGAGCAACCGACGCTGGTGCTCAGACGGTTTCGAGTTTCGTTGCGAGAATGGCGAACCGTTGCGCGTGACCTTTGCGCTGGATTGCTGCGACCGGGAAGCGATGAGCTGGGCGGCAACGACCGGCGGGCACAGTGGCGACGTGGTGCGTGATGTCATGCTGGCCGCCGTCGAGAACCGCTTCGGCAATGTGATGCGGGCACCGGCCGAGATTGAATGGCTCAGCGACAACGGTTCGGGCTACACGGCCGCCAAGACCAGGCGCTTCGCGTCGTCCATCGGCTTGAAGCCATTGACTACGCCAGTGTGCAGCCCGCAGAGCAATGGCATGGCGGAGAGCTTCGTGAAAACGATGAAGCGCGACTATGTTGCCTTTATGCCAAAACCGGACGCCGCGACCGCTGCACGTAATCTCGCAATTGCATTTGAACACTACAACGAGAAACATCCCCATAGCGCGCTGAAGTACCGCTCGCCACGCGAGTTCAGGCGCAGGACCGAATCATCAACCTTGGTGTGAGACGGTGTCCGGAGGTGCAGGGGCAAATCCAAGTGGAGTTGCCCCTGTAACTCAGGACACGCGGACACCGTTAGGTTGATGACACCGCATTACGCCTGAACTCGCGAGGCGAGCGGTATTTCAGGGCTTTGTGCGGATGGCGCTCATTGTAGTGTTCAAACGCGATAGCCAGACGCGAGAGCGCTGTTGGTGCGTCAGACTTGTCCATATAGGCGACGTAATTGTGCTTCATGGTCTTCACGAACGATTCGGCCATGCCATTGCTCTGCGGCGAACGAACCGGCGTGGTCAGCGGCTCAAGACCCAGTTCGCGAGCGAAGCTGCGCGTGCGGTGGTCGATGTAGGCCGAGCCGTTGTCCGTCAGCCATTCAATGGGCTGCGCGGCCTGCGTGGTGCCGAAGCGCTGTTCGACGGCGGCCAGCATCACGTCGCGCACCACATCACCGCTATGCCCGCTGGTCGTCGCTGCCCAGCTAATCGCCTCGCGGTCGCAGCAGTCCAGCGCAAACGTCACGCGCAGCGGCGTACCATCGTCGCACCGGAACTCGAAGCCATCGGAGCACCAGCGGGTGTTGCTGCGGTCCACGGCAACGCGACCGTCATGTCGCCGCTTGTCTCGCCGCACGCCAGGGCGGCGCAGCAGCAACTGATGCTCCCGCATGACCCGATACACGCGCTTGGCGTTGATGCACGGCGCACCGGTCTGCTCCCGACTGCGGCGCAGCAGCGCCCAGACACGCCGGTAGCCGTAGGTCGGCAGATGCGCCACATGGGCCTGAATCTCCTCGACCAGCCCGGCATCATTGGTCATGCGGGCACGGCGACCATCGCGCCAGTCAGACGAGCGAGTTCGCTTCACCGCCACGGCAGAGCGCGCCACGCCGAGAACTTCGCAGACCGTCTTCATCGGTCGTCCCCCGGCAGCAAGGGCGAGCGCGCAATCAGGTTTTTTGAACGGCCCCATTCCACGGCTTCTTTCAGGATTTCGACCTCCAGCGTCTTCTTCCCGAGTAGCCGTTGCAGTTCCTTGATTTCCTTGATGGCGGCGGCCAGCTCAGATGCCGGCACAACGGTTTCGCCTGCCTTCACCGCCGCCAGACTGCCTTCCTGGTATTGCTTGCGCCAGCCGAACACCTGGTTGGCATTGACGCCGTGCCGACGTGCAACGGCCGACACCGACGCTCCCGGCTCCAATGTTTCCTGCACGATGGCGATTTTTTCTTGCGCCGTGCGCCGGCGACGGCGCTCCGGCTCGGTCAGAATTTCGATGCTTTCCACGTAATGACTAGGCTTACTGATAGGCACAAGACTATCCCTTATTTTAAGAGAGTCCTCGTGTCCTCAGATACGTGGGGCCGCTCCAGGAGCCGCGATATCGTTGGGTTTGCTGTTGGTGCCAGCGGTGCTCAATGTGCTCGGCATATGGCCATCCTTTTCGGCGGTTCCTGACTCGTTCGTGTTGGGCGGAACTGGTGTTTTAGGTGCGGGCTATGGGATGGCCTGCCTCATGTTGCTGGGCGTATTCGGCGGTTGGTGTGTTGCGATAATCTTTACTGATTTGGTTCGCATCAGGGATAGGTTCTGGCATCTCTACGATCACTTCTGGGTTATTGCCGGGTTGCTTGCGGGCATCTTCTTTGTGGCGGACTCGCAAGTCTCTCGTCACGCGACAGAGTTGCAAGCAACGTCTACTGAGGTGAAACAGGCGAGCGCATATTTACTGCGCCAACTCGAGTCTTTCGATCGGTGGTGTCGTGAAAATGAGGCAAGTGCGCAAGTGTCGTGCCGGTGGGCTTCCTCGGTTCAACAGAAGCTGCTCGACTACTCATATGACCATGAGAGCATTTTTGTCGAATTTGGCCCTCAAACGTCGGCAGATATCTACGTGATCGGTGAACACCGCGCTCAGCTATCGACCTCGGAAGAGATTCGAACGGAAATCGCCGCTTATAACCAAGGGCTTTGTCCAGTGCAAGAACTGGGCGAGGGATTTGGCCGAGACGCACCGTCATCGATGATTTGCCGTAGTACGCCCGGGGGAATGTGTCAGGCGACGCCTGATCCACTAGGCGGTCGTACGGACGAGATGCACCTCCACAGTACAAAGGCACTTGATACCGAGTGCCTTATTCCGACGTTGGTCTTGTTGCGAAAGCGTGAGGCGGCGTTGATGCCGAAGGTGAAGGCCGACCAGATGTCGAGGCACTACCGCTGGCTCTATTACCTATTCTTCTCGTTTGCATCAGGAGCGAAAATTGCAGGCTCTACGATCAAGTTCGCGTCAATGAGCTCACGCGGCAACTGTGAAGTACGGAGAAGTGTCTACCTAGCTCGCAGGTTTTGCGTGATTCTCAGCTTTCTGCTGAAGGGCGGCTACAGAGCACTGGCATTTCTGAGTAGATGTGACCTGTCCTGAAAATTTCGTACCAATCAGATCTAGGGATAATGGCGCCTCAGCTCAGATGAGGAGTTGGTATGAAGAAGAGCCGGTACAGTGACGAGCAGATCGTGCGAATTCTGCGTGAAGCGGATCGAGATACGATCCCCGAGGTGGCCAAGCGCCACGGCGTGAGCGAGGCGTCGATTTACGCTTGGCGAAAGCGCTTCGGCGAGATGGTCAGTGATGACGTCAGACGCCTCAAAGCGCTCGAAGCAGAGAATGTCAGGCTGAAGAAGCTGGTCGCGGACCAAGCACTGGATATTCAGGTCTTGAAGGAGATCGGCGCAAAAAAGTGGTGAGCGTGCAGGCTCGCTGCGAGCAAGTCCGGTTCGCAATCGAACGGGGCTTGAGCCACCGGCGAGCGTGTGCGCTTATGCAGATCAGTCGATCAAGCTTAGGCTACACACCAAAGATGCCCGGCAAAAATGCACCGGTGATCGAGGCAATGCGAACTTTGTCGGCGCAATTCCCGCGCTTCGGTTCGCGTCGCATCCGAGTGCTGCTGGGCCGAGAAGGTATTGTCGTCGGCCGTGATCGATGTGCCTCGCTTTGGGCGCAGGCGGGCCTGCAAGTGCCGAAGAAGCGGCGTAGACGTCGCGTGGCTGGCAGTCGACCAAGACCCCATGCGCCGGCAACTCGAAACTCGGTATGGTGTTATGACTTCGTATTCGATGCCTGTGCAAACGGTCAGCAAGTCAAATGCCTGACGGTGGTCGACGAATATACGCGGGAATGCCTGGCGATCGATGTGGCGGGATCGATTCGCTCACGTCGAGTTATTGAGGTACTCAGTCGATTGATCAGCCTGCACGGCGCACCGCGCTATCTTCGGTCAGACAACGGGCCTGAGTTTGTCAGTACAGCGTTGTTGAAATGGGCCGCCCAGGAGCGGATCGAGACAGCACTGATTGATCCAGGCAAGCCTTGGCAGAACGGCACCAACGAGAGCTTCAACGGAAAATTCCGTGATGAGTGTTTGGCGATGGAGTGGTTTCGCAACCGGATCGAGGCGAGAATCGTGATCGAAGACTGGCGGACTCATTACAACGAAGTTCGGCCGCATTCAAGTTTGCAGTACCAAACCCCGGCCGATTTTCGTCGGGCTAGCGAACGTAGTTCAACCACTGGGGCCGTGAATCTCTAGATACCAGTGGTACGAAAAAATCCGTCAGGTCAGATGGATGCTGCGCGGTACACGGATTGCGTCTCGAAGCTTGTGGCGTGTGATTGCTCGTCTGAGAGCTTTCATGGGCAAGTCGGTCGCGAAGTGAGCTGAGATCAACATTGGTACGCGGAGCACCAAATACACTCAACAGAGCAGATCCAGCTCAGGGGGCCAAGTTCGTTGAATATCTGGTCTGGTATTTCACGAAGGACAAACAGCAAATGGTGCGCGTCAAGCCGACTGAAAAGGCTCGTGCGTTGACCATGGGGCGCTGATTCCGAAAGGGGGGGCGCCGAGTTGTGGCACGTGCTCTAATTTTACTTTCTGGATCACAGTCGCGATGAGTGCCTCGCCCAACTGATCGGTGAATACTAGGTGGAAGTCTGAATGAGGCGACGCGGCTTGTTCAAAGATGGTCTTGGGATGCACCAAGATAGGTGCCCTTGTACAGGTGTGGTCGTACTTTTGATCAAACTGTCAACGCCGACTGAATTCTGACTCCGCGGGGATGCGGACAAAATCTTGGACTACTTTGGAGGTAGTCCATGTACTCATACCAAGAACGCGTTCGGGCGGTCGAGTTGTACCTGAAACTCGGGAAACGCAGCAAAGCGACCATTCGCCAGTTGGGTTACCCGACGAAGAATTCTCTCAAGGCGTGGTGTAACGAATTCGAGAAGAGTGGCGATCTGCAGAGGGGGTATGTTCGCGTAAAGCCGAAGTACTCGGAAGAACAGAAGAACGTAGCACTCGAGCATTACGTCAATCACGGGCGCTGCTTCGCCTTCACCCTCAGGACATTGGGCTACCCGCAAGCGGTCCTTGGCGGGTGACCGCTTCTGGCTGCGGATTCAACCGGTCAATGCCCACTACCCATCAGGGGAGCAGAGCCGCGCGGAGGCACAGCCGGCGCACTGTCTGCAAACGCGTGCTCGGGTTTCTTTCCACTCATAGTCAACTTCTGCTATTCGTCTGCAGGATGGCGTACATCTCGGAATGTGTCCATCAAACGGTCGTTTGGTGAACACATGCCGCCTCATGCCAACTGACCGCTAGAAGTGTCATTTTCAGAAGACGACTGCACCATTCAGCGCGGTTTGAAGCCTCTTGTGCATACGGCTCCTGACAGCCAGATATCAGGACTCCTCTGCACGAAACTCGTCTATGCTCAATACTCGTGTGCACCAAAGCGAGATGAGCATGGCGACCGATACCGCACCGATTACCGAGCACGGCGTGGCCACCCTGCCAGAACAGGCATGGGAGCGTGCGCGTCGTCGCGCGGAGATCATTGGGCCGTTGGCGCAGTCGGAGACGGTTGGGCATGAAGCGGCCGACGCGGCAGCCCAGGCATTGGGGCTGTCCCGGCGGCAGGTCTACGTCCTGATCCGCCGTGCCCGGCTAGGATCGGGGCTGGTCACTGACTTGGCTCTTGGGCAGTCGAGCGGTGGCAAAGGTAAAGGCCGCTTGCCGGAGTCGGTCGAACGAATCATCCGCGAGTTACTGCAAAAGCGCTTCCTGACCAAGCAGAAGCGTAGCTTGGCGGCGTTCCACCGCGAAGTTGTGCGGGCGTGCAAGCTGCAAAAGCTGCGGGTGCCGGCGCGCAACACGGTGGCTCTGCGGATCGCCGGCCTCGATCCGCGCGAGGTCACTCACCGCCGGGAAGGACAAGATGCCGCCCGCGACCTGCAAGGTGTTGGTGGTGTTCCGCCACCCGTCTCCGCGCCGCTGGAGCAGGTGCAGATCGACCACACAGTCATCGACCTGATCGTGGTGGACGAGCGCGACCGGCAACCGATTGGCCGTCCATACCTGACCCTCGCCATCGACGTATTCACCCGCTGCGTGGTTGGCATGGTCGTTACGCTGGAAGCCCCGTCCGCCGTCTCGGTCGGCTTGTGCTTGGTGCATGCCGCCTGCGACAAGCGCCCTTGGTTGGAAGGGTTGAACGTAGAGATGGATTGGCCGATGAGCGGCAAGCCCAGACTGCTCTACTTGGACAACGCGGCTGAGTTCAAGAGCGAGGCGCTGCGCCGTGGCTGCGAGCAGCATGGCATCCGGTTGGACTATCGCCCGCTCGGGCAGCCGCACTACGGCGGTATCGTGGAACGGATCATCGGCACGGCGATGCAGATGATCCACGACGAATTGCCGGGGACGACCTTCTCCAATCCTGACCAGCGCGGGGAATACGCCTCCGAGAAGATGGCCGCCCTGACACTGCGCGAGCTGGAGCGCTGGCTCACATTGGCGGTCGGCACCTATCACGGCTCCGTGCACAACGGCCTGCTCCAACCGCCGGCCGCGCGCTGGGCCGAAGCTATCACGCGGACCGGCGTGCCAACCGTCATCACTCGCGCTACGGCTTTTCTGGTCGATTTTCTGCCCATCATCCGCCGCACGCTGACCCGCACCGGCTTCGTCATCGACCACATCCACTACTACGCCGATGCGCTCAAGCCGTGGATAGCTCGGCGGGACCGCTTGCCTGCGTTCCTGATCCGGCGCGACCCGCGCGACATCAGCCGCATATGGGTGCTGGAACCAGAGGGGCAGCACTACCTGGAAATTCCCTACCGTACCTTGTCGCACCCGGCTGTCACCCTATGGGAACAACGGCAGGCGCTGGCGAAATTACGGCAGCAAGGGCGCGAACAGGTGGATGAGTCAGCGCTGTTCCGCATGATCGGCCAGATGCGAGAAATCGTGACCACCGCGCAGAAAGCTACGCGCAAGGCGCGGCGCGACGCGGATCGACGCCAGCATCTCAAGGCAACGGCACCGCCTGTCAAAACCACGCCACCACCAGATGCGGACATGGCTGACCCACAGGCCGACAACCAGCCGCCGGCCAAACCGTTCGACCAGATTGAGGAGTGGTAGCCGTGGACGAATATCCCATCATCGACTTGTCACACCTGCTGCCAGCGGCACAGGGGCTGGCTCGGCTGCCGGCGGACGAGCGCATCCAGCGCCTTCGCGCCGACCGCTGGATCGGCTATCCGCGCGCGGTCGAGGCGCTGAACCGGCTGGAAACCCTGTATGCGTGGCCAAACAAGCAACGCATGCCCAACCTGCTGCTGGTCGGCCCGACCAACAACGGCAAGTCGATGATCGTCGAGAAGTTCCGGCGCACGCATCCGGCCAGCGCCGACGCCGACCAGGAGCACATTCCGGTACTGGTCGTGCAGATGCCATCCGAACCGTCGGTAATCCGCTTCTACGTCGCGCTGCTCGCGGCGATGGGTGCGCCATTGCGACCGCGCCCACGGCTGCCAGAAATGGAACAACTGGCGCTGGCACTGCTGCGCAAGGTCGGCGTGCGCATGCTGGTGATCGACGAGTTGCACAACGTCCTGGCCGGTAACAGCGTCAACCGCCGGGAATTTCTCAATCTCCTGCGCTTCCTCGGCAATGAACTGCGCATCCCACTGGTCGGGGTCGGCACGCGCGACGCCTACCTGGTCATCCGCTCCGATGACCAGTTGGAAAATCGCTTCGAGCCGATGATGCTGCCGGTATGGGAGGCCAACGACGATTGCTGCTCACTGCTGGCCAGCTTCGCCGCTTCGCTTCCACTGCGGCGCCCCTCGTCGATTGCCACGCTGGACATGGCCCGCTACCTGCTCACACGCAGCGAAGGCACCATCGGCGAACTGACGCACTTGCTGATGGCGGCAGCCCTCGCCGCCGTGGAGAGCGGCGAGGAAGCGATCAACCATCGCACGCTGAGCATGGCCGATTACACCGGCCCCAGCGAGCGGCGTCGGCAATTCGAGCGGGAACTGATGTGAAGCCAGCGCCACGCTGGCCACTGCATCCGGCTCCCAGGGAAGGTGAAGCCTTGTCTTCGTGGCTCAACCGCGTGGCCCTTTGCTATCACATAGAGGTGTCCGAGCTGCTGGAGCACGATCTTGGTCACGGTCAGGTTGATGACCTGGACACCGCGCCACCACTGGCGCTGCTGGCGATGCTTTCCCAGCGGAGCGGCATCGAACTGAACCGGCTGCGTTGCATGAGCTTTGCCGGCTGGGTGCCTTGGCTACTGGACAGCCTTGATGATCAGATTCCAGATGCATTGGAGACCTATGCGTTCCAGCTCTCGGTGTTGCTGCCGACACACCGCCGTAAGACGCGATCCATCACGAGCTGGCGTGCCTGGCTGCCCAGCCAGCCGATACACCGCGCCTGTCCGCTATGCCTGAACGATCCGGAGAACCAAGCCGTACTGCTCGCGTGGAAGCTGCCCCTGATGCTGAGCTGCCCGCTGCATGGCTGCCGGCTGGAATCCTATTGGGGCGTGCCAGGGCGGTTTCTAGGCTGGGAGAACGCCGACGCCGAACCGCGCACCGCCAGCGACGCGATTGCGGCGATGGACCAGCGTACCTGGCAGGCACTGACGACCGGTCACCTGGAGCTGCCGCGCCGACGCATCCATGCCGGATTGTGGTTTCGGCTGCTACGCACGCTGCTCGATGAGCTGAACACACCGCTTTCGGCGTGCGGAACCTACGCGGGGTATCTCCGCCAAGTCTGGGAAGGCTGCGGGCATCCGCTGCGTGCTGGGCAAAGTCTGTGGCGACCGTATGAAACCCTGAATCCGGCAGTACGGTTGCAGATGCTGGAGGCGGCGGCAACGGCAATCAGCTTGATTGAGGTGAGGTACATAAGCCCGCCAGGCGAGCAGGCAAAGCTGTTCTGGTCCGAGCCCCAAACAGGGTTCACCAGTGGCCTGCCGACGAAAGCGCCGAAGCCCGAACCCATCAATCACTGGCAGCGTGCAGTCCAGGCCATCGACGAGGCCATCATTGAAGCGCGGCACAACCCCGAGACGGCACGCTCGCTGTTCGCGTTGGCTTCCTATGGTCGGCGCGACCCCGCTTCCCTGGAACAGTTGCGCGCCACCTTCGCGAAGGAAGGCATCGCCACGGAATTTCTGTCACATTATGAGCCTGACGGATCCTTTGCATGTCTTAGACAGAATGACGGGTTAAGTGACAAATTTTGACGACCTTAACTTTCCGGCGCACACTGTCACATAATCGAACGTATATGTGACAGGTACGACATGCTGATAGGCTACATGCGGGTATCGAAGGCGGACGGCTCCCAGGCTACCGATTTGCAGCGCGACGCGCTGATTGCCGCCGGGGTCGATCCAGTACATCTTTACGAGGACCAGGCATCCGGCATGCGCGAGGATCGGCCCGGCTTGACGAGCTGCCTGAAGGCGTTGCGAACTGGCGACACACTGGTCGTGTGGAAACTGGATCGGCTCGGACGCGACCTGCGACATCTCATCAACACCGTGCACGACCTGACTGGGCGCGGCATCGGCTTGAAGGTATTAACCGGGCACGGCGCGGCCATCGACACCACGACCGCCGCCGGCAAGCTGGTCTTTGGCATCTTCGCCGCCCTGGCCGAGTTCGAGCGCGAGTTGATCGCGGAGCGCACGATTGCCGGCCTAGCCTCGGCCCGCGCGCGCGGGCGGAAAGGCGGCCGGCCGTTCAAGATGACCGCCGCCAAGCTGCGGCTGGCGATGGCGGCAATGGGTCAGCCAGAGACCAAGGTCGGCGACCTGTGCCAGGAACTTGGCGTCACGCGGCAGACCCTGTATCGGCATGTTTCACCCAAGGGTGAGCTACGTCCAGATGGCGAGAAGCTACTCAGCCGAATTTGATGCCGGCATGAGGCAACGTAGCGACAGCGTGGTTTGTCTCAATGGGAAGCGCTCATGATCGATCTTTGAAGGCCCGCAGCAGTCGTGTCACAGACAGGACGAACAAACCGGTCAGCGTGAGGGCTGCGATACCCCAGTACTCTCCGATGAACGCGCCGGCCGTCGTGCCGGCCAGCACAATGGCGAGAATCGGCAAATGGCAGGGACAGGTGAGCACGGCCAGCGCGCCCCACAGGTAGCCGGTGATCGGTTTGTGCGTCTCGGACGGCAAGCGCTCGGGGCTGTTCATGGCAGACTCTCCGCGTGCTGTGCCGGCTCGGTCGGCATGGTGGCCAACTGCACCTCCAGATCGGCCAACGCTTCGCGCCGACGCTCGACGAACTGGCGCAGAACGGCAAGCTGCGCGGCCGCTTCATCGCCGTCCGCAGCATCCAGCGCCCGGCACAGCCGCGCCAGCGCGTCCAGGCCGATGCCCGCCTCGAAGGCCGCCCGCACGAAGCACAGCCGTTGCAAGGCGGCATCATCGAACAGGCCATAGCCGCCCGGGGTGCACGCCACCGGACGCAGCAATCCGCGCAGCAGGTAGTCGCGCACGATATGCACGCTCACCCCGGCATCAAGGGCCAGCCGGGACACGGTGTAGGCGCTCATTGAAAACCTCCTTTTTTTATCCAGCGCAGCAGGAAAGCTGCTTCACGTCCTTGTTGAAGGTCTGCGCCGCAAGCTTCAACCCCTCGACCATTGTCAGGTAGGGGAACAACTGGTCGGCCAGTTCCTGCACCGTCATGCGGTTGCGGATGGCGAGCACCGCCGTCTGGATCAGTTCGCCCGCTTCCGGGGCCACCGCCTGCACGCCGATGAGCCGTCCGCTACCTTCCTCGATGACCAGCTTGATGAAGCCGCGTGTGTCGAAGTTGGCAAGCGCTCGCGGAACGTTGTCGAGTGTCAGCGTGCGACTGTCGGTCTCGATGCCATCGTGGTGCGCTTCCGCCTCGCTGTAGCCCACGGTGGCGACTTGCGGGTCGGTGAACACCACTGCCGGCATCGCGGTCAGATTGAGGGCTGCGTCGCCGCCGGTCATGTTGATCGCGGCACGGGTGCCGGCGGCCGCTGCCACGTAGACGAACTGCGGCTGGTCGGTGCAGTCGCCGGCCGCGTAGATGTTCGGGTTGCTCGTGCGCATGCCTTGGTCGATAACGATGGCCCCTTGCGCATTGACAGTGACCCCCGCCGCGTCCAGCGCGAGGCTGCGCGTATTCGGTGCCCGACCGGTGGCAACCAGCAACTTGTCAGCGCGCAATTCACCGTGTCCGGTGGTCAGCACGAATTCGCCGTTCACATGGGCGACCTGGCTGGCTTGCGTGTGCTCCAGCACCTCGATGCCCTCGGCGCGGAAAGCGGCTGTCACGGCCTCGCCGATGGCCGGGTCTTCCCGGAAGAACAAGGTGCTGCGTGCCAGGATCGTGACCTGGCTGCCGAGCCGGGCAAAGGCTTGCGCCAATTCCAACGCCACCACCGACGAACCGATCACGGCCAGGCGTGCGGGAATGGTGTCGCTGACAAGCGCTTCGGTGGAAGTCCAGTAGGGTGACTCTTTCAGGCCCGGAATCGGCGGCACGGCCGGACTGGCACCGGTGGCGACCAGGCAGCGGTCGAACGTTACCTCGCGCTCGCCACCCTCGTTCAAACGGACGACCAGGCTCTGGTCGTCCTTGAAACGCGCTTCACCGTGCAAAACGGTGATGGCTGGATTGCCGTCCAGGATGCCTTCGTATTTGGCGTGCCGCAGTTCATCGACACGGGCCTGCTGCTGGGCCAGCAGTTTGCTGCGGTCAATCGCAGGCACAGTTGCCGCAATACCGCCGTCGAACGGACTTTCCCGGCGCAGATGGGCAATATGGGCAGCGCGGATCATGATCTTGGACGGCACACAGCCGATATTGACGCAGGTGCCGCCGATGGTGCCGCGTTCGATCAGCGTGACCGTCGCGCCTTGCTCGACGGCCTTCAGCGCCGCCGCCATCGCGGCCCCGCCGCTGCCAATGATGGCGATATGCAAACCGGCGCCCTCAAGTGCATCACGGATTTTTGGTTCATCTTTGAAATCACCAACCCGGATCGAGCCTTGATAACCCAATGCGGCGATGGCGGCCAGCAGTTGGTTGTGGCTCACGGCGGTGTCTGCCATGACTTGCGCGCGGCTTTCTGGATAGGACACCACAGCGGCATTCACGCCGGGAATCTTTTCCAAAGCATCTTTGACATGGGTGGCGCAGGATGTGCAGGTCATGCCATTCACGGTGATTTCGGTCATTTTTTTACTCCATTGAATTTCGGGGTGCAGCAGGCATCGGCTTGGCGTTTTCGTTGGATGGCGTAGATGGTCAAGCCGATGAAAATCGCCAGCGCAGGCAGCAGCACATAGTCCAGATAGCCGGTCAGCGCGGACAAGCCGACCACACCGAGCAAAATGACCAGAACAGGGGTGAAGCAACACAGCGCCACGAGGGTTGTGCCAATGATGCTGACCCGCAGCAGTGTCTTCGGGTCTTTCATGATCAGTTCTTGACTGATGATGGGTAGCCCGCATCCTCGGTAGCCTTGGTCAGTTTCTGCACGCTGGTCTTGGCATCATCGAAGGTGACCACCGCTTCGCGCGTCTCGAAGGTCACGTCAACTTTACTGACGCCATCGACCTTGGAAATCGCCTTCTTGACAGTGATCGGACAGGCCGAGCAGGTCATGCCCGGTACGGACAGCGTAACGGTCTGGGTGGCGGCCCACACGGGGGCAACAACGGCAGCGAGGGCAAGGGCGGAAAGCAGCTTTTTCATGGTGAACTCCTGTGATCAATAGAAAAATGGCACGACGTAGGGAAATCCGAGCGCGACCAAAACCAGCACGGCCACGCCCCAGAAAATGAGCTTGTAAGTAGCTCGCACTTGGGGAATCGCGCAAACCTCACCCGGTTTGCAGGCGGCTGACGG
This sequence comes from Pandoraea sp. XJJ-1, assembly GCF_026802345.1. Taxonomy (NCBI): domain Bacteria; kingdom Pseudomonadati; phylum Pseudomonadota; class Betaproteobacteria; order Burkholderiales; family Burkholderiaceae; genus Pandoraea; species Pandoraea sp. XJJ-1. The sequence goes on along the minus strand of NZ_CP113827.1, from coordinate 981,232 downwards.
CCGGTAGATGCGCCGCCAGGCGAAGAACAACGCCACCAGCGCCACGCCGATAAAGATGGGGCGATAGGGTTCCAACACCGTCAAGTTGCCGATCCAAGCGCCGCTGAACCCCAAGGCGATCAGAACCAGCGGCCCGAGGCAGCAAGCCGAGGCGAGGATGGCGGCCAGCCCGCCAGTGAAGAGCGCGCCGCGCCCGTTTTGAGGTTCAGACATACGTTTGTCCTTTCGAATCTGAATTGGATAGCTTAAGCTTACTTCCGTAGTTATGTACGGAGTCAAGCGATATGGAAAACAATTTGGAGAACCTGACCATTGGCGTTTTCGCCAGGACGGCCGGGGTCAATGTGGAGACCATCCGGTTCTATCAGCGCAAGGGCTTGCTCCCGGAACCGGACAAGCCTTACGGCAGCATTCGCCGCTATGGCGAGACGGATGTAACGCGGGTGCGCTTCGTGAAATCAGCCCAGCGGTTGGGCTTCAGCCTGGATGAGATCGCCGAGCTGCTGCGGCTGGAGGATGGCACCCATTGCGAGGAAGCCAGCAGCCTGGCCGAGCACAAGCTCAAGGACGTGCGCGAGAGGATGGCTGACCTGGCGCGCATGGAGGCCGTGCTGTCTGATTTGGTGTGCGCCTGCCATGCGCGGAAGGGGAACGTTTCCTGCCCGCTGATTGCGTCACTGCAAGGGAAGAAAGAACCGCGCAGTGCGGACGCGGTGTAGCCCGAGGGAACTACGCCTTAGCGTGCTTTATTTTCCGTTTTCTGAGGCGACTCCAACGTCAGAAAAGACCGTGCGGTCGACTTTTGATATTTCGTGCTGTCGCCTTCTGAAAGTGACAAGCAAGTCAGTGCTGGGTCAGTGTCGGATAGCCCTGGATGAATACGCGGTCGGTCTTGGCCGCCGGCACATGGCAGCCCATGCAGTCGGCTGCGTAGCTGACGGCGACATTCTTGGCGGGGGCGTCGGCCTTGAACAGCGCCCAGCCCCAGCCGTCGCCCCACAAGGGGTTGCTGGCGAAACGGCCTTTGGCGTCCTTGACCATCACGAACCACACGGCCGCATCGGAACCCCAGACCACAGGGTCGCCGGTGGTCATGGCGCTGGTTTCGAGCTTGCGGATCTCTTTCACCAGCGTGGCGCCGTCCGGGAACTTGCCGGTCTTGCGGTAGTGCTCGGCCGAGGCCTTTTCGGTGTACACATCGTGCAGGCCGCGAGAGGCGGATTTTTCGTCCAACACCGCATATGAGCCCAGGTGGACGAAGTTTGTGCGGAAGTCTGTGGGGCGGCTGATGCCGCCCTGGCTGTCCACATAGGGCGAAAAGTCGCCGGCCGTGACGGCCAGTGGCAGGACGAGGGCGCTGGCGAGCAGAGCGCCGGTGAGTGCGATTTTCGTTGTGTTCTCCTTATATGCCTATGGAGATCAGACGGCGACCACGGGGAAATCCACCGTGGTGTCGGCGATGTGGTTGGTGTAGTTGGTGAGCGTGTTCAGCGCGATGTTGGCGATCACTTCCAGTATCAGGCCGTCGTCGAGCCCCGCGCGGCGGTAGTTGGCCATGGCGTCGGCCGACACCACGCCGCGTTGCTCGACCAGCGCGCGGGCAAAGCCGGCAATTGCATCGTCAAGTGCGTTGGCCGCCTGGCCGGTGCGGGCCGCGGCGATGGCCTCTGCCGACAGTCCGGCACCTTTGCCGATCAGGGTGTGTGCGCTCAGGCAGTACTGGCAGCGATTGGCTTGACCGGCAGCCAGCGCAACGATCTCGCGCTGGGTGGCACTCAGGCGGCCGGTGCCCAGCGTTTCGGACAGGCCGAGGTAGCCGTTGAGCGCTGCCGGCGCGTGGGCCAGCGTGGCGAGCAGGTTCGGCACCACGCCGAGCTTGGCTTTGACGGCCTTGAGTGTGGCAGCGGTAGCGGCGTCAGCGGTGTCGATGGTCAGGGGGGCGATTTGGGTCATGTCTATCTCCGTAGTGGGTGAGGTGCAAGAGCACGTGGGCATGATCGCCCTTTGTTTGGTACGATATGGCACGTAAAGTATCAAATACGTAACCTATCGTCTTATATGGAGAGTGGAATGGCGGATCGACTGGCCGGCTTGCTCCGGCACTACTCGCTTTCGGCGCGCGTTTTTCACAGCGGCGCCTTCTGTGGGCAGCATCATTACGCGGCGCCGCATGGCTATATCCATCTGGTGCGGCGCGGCCCGATTACGGCGCGTTCGCCCGTGCATGAAGATCTGCTGGTTACCGAGCCGAGCCTGCTGTTTTATCCGCGCGTGGCGTCGCATCGTTTTGTCGCCGCCCCCGGCGATACCGCTGAGCTGTTGTGTGCGGAGGTCGATCTGGGCGCTTCGACGGGCAATCCGTTGGCCATGGCCTTGCCGTCGATGCTGCTGATTCCGCTGGCGGACTTGCCCGGCCTCGGGCCGACGCTAGAGCTGCTGTTTGCCGAAGCCGAGCGCGACCAGTGCGGTCGGCAGGCCGCCATCGACCGCTTGTGCGAGTTGCTACTGATCCAGTTGCTGCGTTATCTGATGGATGGGCGGCTTGGCGCCACCGGACTGCTGGCGGGACTGGCCGACCCGAAACTCGCGCGCGCCATAACCGCCATGCACGATGCGCCGCAGACCGCGTGGTCGCTCGAGGCGCTGGCGGCGCAGGCGGGCATGTCACGCGCGCGCTTCGCCGCCGCGTTCAAAGACGCGGTGGGCGTCACGCCGGGCGACTATCTGGCCGACTGGCGGATGAACGTCAGTTGCACCCTGCTCAAGCAGGGGCGTCCGGTGGCGGTGGTGGCCGACCGCGTCGGCTACGGCAGCCCGAACGCGTTGGCGCGCGCCTTCCGCGTGCGCATGGGCTGCGCCCCGCGCGACTGGCTGGCGCAGCAGCGCGGTGACGCGTCGCTCAGCGGTTCGTGAGTTTGAGGTCGATTCGCCGGTTCTTGGCGTAGGCGGCGTCGGTGTTGCGCTCGTCGAGCGGGTGAAATTCACAGGCGCGGCACGGGAATCAAGGCATTGCGATTCTCGAAAATAGTTCTTGAAATTCTATTCTTGATTGCATATCATCTCAACGAGTTTCGATAAGAAAGGATGCGCATGCGACCGTCTGTTGTGCTTGACATGAAGCGAAGCGCAGTGCGTGAAGCGGTAGGCCGCTTTCGCGCCGCGAACCCGCGCGTCTTCGGCTCGGTGCTGCATGGCACCGACCGGGATGGCAGCGACCTCGACCTGTTGGTCGATGCGCTGCCCGGTGCCACGTTGTTGGACTTGGGCGATTTGGAAGAAGAACTGAAATCGCTGCTCGGCGTTGACGTCGATCTGCTGACTCCCGGCGACCTGCCGCCGAAGTTCCGGGCCAAGGTGCTCGCGGAGGCGCAACCGATATGAGCGAGAACCGCCTGCCCGATTACCTCGACCACATTCAGCAGGCCGCAACCGATGCGCGCAGCTTCGTGGAAGGGATGGCCAAGGACGACTTCTTGGCCGACAAGCGCACCCAGCAGGCCGTCATCATGAGCCTGATCGTCATCGGCGAGGCGGCCACAAAGGTGATGGATGGCTACGTCGAGTTCACCCAGGCGCATGCCGACGTGCCGTGGCGCAGCATGCGCAATATGCGTAATCGCATGGCTCACGGCTATTTCGACATCAACCTCGATGTGGTGTGGGAGACGGTACAGGAATGGCTGCCGGCGTTGCTCCAGCAATTGCCCGCCGTGCGTCAGGATGCCGACGATGAAGACCGTAACGACAAAGGCATGGAGCCATGACCAATCAAGCCGCCGATGTTCGGCCCCTCTGGCGTGTTCGATCCCGCGACCTATGAGCCGCGCTCGGGCAAGACCTTCTGGATGGCCGCAACGGACGTGAGTTCGCTGGTGGGCAAGGAGGCAGCAGCCGACACGCTCATCGGCAACTGCACGACCGCACGACCAGCCTCCCGTTCAAATTCGAGTTAGAATTCATATCCAGCCTGTCTGGGGGCACTGTGAAAGAGGGATCTCCGATGACTGTTGAATCGAGAATATTTTCTGTAGCCGAGTATGTTCAGCCGTCCGAAGGCGAGCCTATTCGTTCCGTTGTGCTTGAAACCCGAGACTCAATTATCGTGGTTTGGCATGTCCATCCCGGGCAGGAAATTGCGGCTCACATTCATCCTCACGGCCAAGACACGTGGACTGTTTTGTCGGGAATGGCTGATTACTTTCAGGGCAATGGGATTGTTCGTGCCCTCAGGGAAGGTGAGATAGCCGTGGCAAGACCGGGCCAAGTGCACGGGGCGCGAAATACAGGTACCGAGCCATTTGTGTTCGTCTCGGTTGTGGCATCAGCCAATGCCGGTTTCGTATTGGCTGAGCGATAGAGCCCAATCTCTGGAGTTGGTCCAATGAGCGGTCGGGGAGATAGGTAACAGACATGCAGCGGACACGGCTGCTAAACCAGGTCGCAAACCTCCTTGCGTCGCAGCGTGCCGCAAGCGACGCGATCAATCGAATGGGGTCGGCATGAGACTGAACACCATCCAGTTCCCGACCGCGTAGCCGCCTGTCCTGCCGATCAGGTCTTGACCATCGACGCCTGGGATCAGTCCTGAATGTTCTTGGAGACCACTACGTTATGAGCCGCAGCCGCCGCAAAACACCCATCGTCGGGCACACGACCTGCGGCAGCGAGCGCGAGGACAAGAAGCTCTGGCATCAGCGCTGGCGCACCCGTGAGCGCACGGCGCTGACCAGCGCGTCGCCCGAAGCCCTGAGCGCCCATCTGCCCCTGCTGGAAAACCAGGCCAGCAGCGTCTGGTCGATGGGCAAGGATGGCCGCTCCTACTGGCCCGTCAAGCGCCAGGCCGCCACGGCGGATCGCATCGCCAATCACAAGGGACGCAACCCGCAAGAACGCGCCTCCCTGAAAAAGCGCCTGCTGCGCAAGTGGATGAGCAAATGAAGCTCTCCTTCCATATCAGCACATTGCGCTGTTCTGGATGATCGGTGCTCCGGGCGTCTTCGCGCCCGTGATCGAGAACGCCAAGCGGCCCGATGCCGGCGCCGTCATGGCGTGGGGTGTCGCGATCGTGGCGGTGATGATCCTCTTCACCCCTTTGCTGCTGCGCTGTCCACCATTCCGGCGCTGGTATGGCCGGACGGATGCGCTGTCGGAGCGGCAGCGCCAGGCGCTTGCCGAGCGCGGCCTGCGCCGCTACTACCAGACCGCTTTCGATGACGGCTACGTGCCCCGCGTGATGCCCTACGTGTGGCGCATCATCTGGACGGTCGGCGGGTTGATGGCTGTGACCGCCGTACTGCCTACCAACACCGGACGGCCAGCCTTCGATGCCTTGGTGGTCTTCTCGACCTGGTATCCGATAGGCGTGATGCTGCTGGTTTTCGCGTCGAGGCCCCTTGGCCGGTTGATTCGCCAAAGAGCACAGGAGCGGCGGAAATGAGCACGTCAACCATCGAGGCGCTGGCCAGCGCCTGGGCAAGGATTGCCGAGGAAGCGGAATTCCCCGCTGACTACGAGGGGACTGCCACACCACAAGCGCATCGGGCTAGCGAAGCTATTCAGGAGCAGATTCGGGAGCGCATCGTCGCCACCAACGACATGCGGCTGTTCAGCCTGCTGCACCTGCTGGGTCAGGCGTCGCTGCGCATGGAGCAAGCGCTGTGGCCGGAGGATTACGAGCGGATGACGCGCGAGGTTGAGGAAGCCCTGCGGCAAGCCACCGACGCCAACGCCAGATCGTACACCCACGAAGAAGTGATGCAGGCGATGCAGGAACGCATCGACCGGGCGCGAGACAAGCCATGTTGATTGGCTATGCGCGCGTCTCGACGCAGGATCAGAACCTGGAGCTGCAACGCGAAGCCTTGAGCAAGGCCGGATGTAAAAAGGTCTTCGAGGACAAGGTGAGTGGCACGCGGGCAGACCGGCCTGGCTTGGCCAAGACGCTCGAAATGCTGCGCGAAGGCGATACTTTGGTCGTCTGGAAGCTCGACCGGCTGGGCCGGTCGGTCAAGCAACTGGTCGATCTGGTCGGCGATCTGCACAAGCACGGTGTCCAGTTCAGGAGCCTCACCGACTCCATCGACACCGGCACACCATCCGGGCGGTTCTTCTTCCACGTCATGGCGAGCCTTGCCGAAATGGAGCGCGAGCTGACCGTCGAGCGCACCCGCGCCGGGCTGGAAGTCGCCAAGCAGCTCGGCCGCAAAGGCGGCCGCAAGCCGAAGATGACCGACAGCAAGATCGAGTCGGCCAAGAAGCTGCTGGCCAGCGGGGTGCCGCCCAAGGACGTGGCCAAGAACCTCGGCGTGTCCATTCCGACGCTGTACCGCTGGGTGCCAGCCTCCACGCACGCTTAGCGTGCTTTATTTTCCGTTTTCTGAGACGACCCCAATAGACGACTGCACAACAGCCTTCAAACCGCGTTGTCTGGTGCAGTCGTCTTCTGAAAATGACAAGAAGCGCCTTCGGTCTGTTAAAATTCGCATCAATTTTTCAACGTCCGGCAACTGTCAATGAATCAACGGATCGGCTATGCCCGCGTTTCGACAGATGACCAGAACCTGGACCTGCAGCGCGATGCGCTGTGCCTAGCAGGGGTGGGATCCATCTACGAAGAGGCGGCTAGCGGCAAGAATGCTGCTCGGCGGGAGCTTGACCACTGTTTGAAGGCGTTGCGAGCGGGCGATACCCTTGTAGTCTGGCGGCTGGATAGGCTCGGGCGTAGCTTACCGGACCTTGTAAACATCGTTGCTGGACTGGAGGAAAAGGGCATCGGCTTCGAGAGCATCACCGAGAAGATCGAGACCACTAGCGCGGCCGGGAAGCTGGTCTTCCATGTTTTCGCGGCGCTGGCAGAGTTCGAGCGCAACTTGATTCGGGAACGGACTCGGGCCGGCCTGGTCGCGGCACGAGCACGTGGCCGCTCTGGGGGGCGCAAGCCGAAGCTGGATGCACGACAAATAAGGGAGATCAAGCGCTTGATGTCTGATCCGACGATCCCTGTCGCTCAGATTGCGGAGCGCTACAGGGTCTCGCGGACAACTATTTACAAGGTGGCTCCCCGCAGTGCTGTTCCGGCTAGTGAGCCTCAGTCGGATGTGAATGGGAAAAAATCACCTAGGCAAGATGCCGCATGAACGCAGTAGAAATCGAACAAGCCATCACGAACCTGGCGGAGCGGCCCTTCGACCCCGCAGAGTTCCCCTACGCCTTCCTTGAAGCCTTCGGCAACAAGGCGACGACCATCAAGCGCCTGCGTGCTGGGGCGTCGAACAAGTCCGATCTGGGCGGCGTTCTCCAGACCAGCAACATCCACATCCTGACTTGCGATGCGGGGAGAGTGACGCAGACGCTGGCCGCCCTCAAGGCTAGCCCGGCGACGGCCAAGGCCAAGGCCAAGTTTATCCTTGCTACGGACGGAGCGGACTTCGAGGCCGAAGACCTGATCAGCGGCGAGACCGTCGCCTGCGCCTTCAAGGACTTTCCCGATCACTTCGGCTTCTTCCTGCCGCTGGCGGGCATCAGCACCGTCCGCCAGATCAGCGAAAACGCTTTCGACATCCGGGCCACCAGTCGTCTGAACCGGCTGTACGTTGAATTGTTGAAAGACAACCCTGCCTGGGGCACAGCGGAGCGCCGCCACGACATGAACAAGCTCATGGCGCGGCTGATCTTCTGCTTCTTCGCCGAGGACACCGATATCTTTGGCGGCAGGGGCAAGTTCACCGAGACCGTCGCGCGGATGAGTGCGGGGGATTCGGCCAATACGCACGAGGTCATCGCCACGCTGTTCCGCACCATGAACACCAAGCGTGAGGACCGGGCGGCCGCCGGGCTTCCCCGGTGGGCCAATATCGACGATTTCCCCTACGTCAACGGGCAATTGTTCTCTGGCGGCGATGAAGTGCCCCGATTCAGTAAGATCGCCCGGTCCTACCTGTTACACGTCGGGGGTTTGGACTGGACCAAGATCAACCCTGACATCTTCGGCTCAATGATCCAGGCCGTCGCTGAGGACGAGGAGCGCGGCGAGCTGGGGATGCACTACACCAGTGTCCCCAACATCCTTAAGGTGCTGAATCCGCTGTTCCTTGACGACCTGCGTTCCAAACTGGAAGAGGCGAGTGACAACCCTCGTATGTTGCTCAACCTGCGCAAGCGCATCGCCAAGATCAGAGTCTTCGACCCGGCTTGCGGTTCGGGCAACTTCCTGGTCATCGCCTACAAGGAAATGCGCTCCATCGAGGCCGAGATCAATCAGCGGCGCGGTGAGCCTGATCGAGCATCAGAAATCCCGGTCACCAATTTTCGCGGGATCGAGCTACGCGACTTCCCGGCGGAGATCGCACGCCTTGCGTTGGTCATCGCCGAGTACCAGTGCGATGTCCTGTATCGGGGCCAGAAGCTGGCGTTGGCGGAGTTTCTACCGCTACGTAATGAAAACTGGATTACCTGTGGCAACGCGCTGCGGCTGGACTGGTTGAGCATTTGCCCCCCAACGGGGACGGGCGTGAAGGTTCAAGCTGATGACTTGTTTGGGTCGCCACTCGATCAAGCCGAAATCGACTTCGAGAACGAGGGTGGCGAGACGTACCTATGCGGCAATCCGCCGTATGCGGGCAAAGGGAAGAAGTCGCCCCAGCAGCTTGATGACATGGAGTTCCTGCTTGGAACACGAGGAGTCAAGCATGGTTACATTGACTATGTAGGGTGCTGGTTCGTGAAAGCTGTCGAATACGGAACGCACACGCAAGCGTCGTGCGCCTTCGTGGCGACGAACTCTCTCTGCCAAGGACATCAGGTTCCCCTGATCTGGCCTCTTCTTACGGCAGCTGGCCATCAGATTGCCTTCGCTCACACATCCTTCAAGTGGTCCAATCTTGCGAGCAAGAATGCGGGCGTGACGGTAGCGATCATCGGCCTGTCTAGGACGCCGAAGCCGACGCGGCAGCTTTACTCGGTCTCGGACGATGGCACTGTCACCATCAGACAGGTTCCACACATCAACTCCTACTTGGTAGGTGGGCCGGACATATTGGTGGTGAAGAGATCGTCTCCAGCCAACGGGTTGTCGCCGATGGACCTCGGAAACATGCCCTATGACGGTGGCAACCTACTCCTTTCGCGATCGGAGGTTGCAGCCCTGAAGCTACATCCCGAACAGCAGCACACCTTCATTCGTCGCATCTACGGGTCCAAGGAGTTCATCAACAACCTAGAGCGTTACTGTCTCTGGATCGAGGACGACCGACTCGACGAGGCAAGAAGCGTCCCTGAGATTGCGGGCCGTATTGACGGGGTTAGTGCCATGAGGCTGAAAAGCTCGGACGCCGGCGGCAGGGCAATGGCAGCACGATCCCATCAGATGCGAGAGATGCGGACTGCGCAGAACCTGACTGTCGTCATGCCGCGGACTTCCTCCGAGGCGCGTCCGTACCTACCCGCAGGAATCGTGGATGCAGAGAACATAGTGTCTAGCGAAGCTTTCGCTGTGTTTGATGCGCCGCTTTGGCAGTTGGGGTTGCTTGTCTCGCGTATGCATTTGATTTGGATCGCCACGGTCTGCGGCCAGCTTGAGACACGTTACCGTTACTCGAATGTTCTTGGCTGGAACACCTTTCCCGTGCCGATGCTCACCGACAAGAATAAGGCCGACCTTACGCGTTGCGCCGAAGATATTTTGCTGGCGCGGGAGCATCACTTTCCCGCGACCATCGCGGACCTGTACGACCCTGAGAACATGCCGGCTGACCTCCGCGCAGCCCATGATCGCAACGACGAAGTGCTGGATCGCATCTACATCGGTCGGTGCTTCAAGAACGACACCGAGCGGCTGGAAAAGCTGTTTGACCTCTATACCAAGATGACCGCTTCGGCTGCACCCGCCAAGGGCAAGAAGCGCAAAGCGGGAGCCAACGCATGAGCGACAAGATCAAGTCCGTACCGTCCGTTTCCGTCACCTACGCCCGCAACGGCGCATCGACCAAGGCCAATACCCTTGGGATGCGGCCCATGCAAGAGAGGGCATACGAGAGGCGGGGCGAGCAATACCTGCTTATCAAGTCGCCGCCCGCATCGGGCAAGAGCCGTGCGCTGATGTTCGTGGCACTCGACAAGCTCAAGAACCAGGGCATCAAGCAGGCCATCATCGTCGTGCCTGAGAAATCCATCGGGGCCAGCTTCAACGACGAACCGCTGTCGAAGTACGGCTTCTGGTCCGACTGGCACGTCGAACCCAAGTGGAACCTGTGCAACGCGCCGGGCAACGACAACGGCGGCAAGGTCAAGTCGCTGGGTGCATTCCTCGAAGGCGACGACAAGGTGCTGGTCTGCACCCACGCAACTTTTCGCTTCGCGGTCGATGCTTACGGCGTAGAGGCGTTCGACGACCGCCTGATCGCCGTCGATGAGTTCCACCATGTTTCGGCTAACCCCGACAACAAGCTGGGCACGCACCTCGGCCAATTCATCGCACGGGGAAAAGCGCACATCGTCGCCATGACCGGCTCCTACTTTCGGGGCGACGCAGAGGCCGTCCTCGCCCCGCAGGACGAGTCGAGGTTCGATACCGTCACCTACACCTACTACGAACAGCTCAACGGCTACGAGTACCTTAAGCAACTCGACATCGGCTACTTCTTCTACAGCGGGCCATATGTCGATGACATTCTCAAGGTGCTCAACCCGGCAGAGAAGACCATCATCCATATTCCCAACGTGAATTCGCGCGAAAGCACGGGGAAGAAGCATACGGAAGTCGAACACATCATCGAAGAACTTGGGGAGTGGCAGGGCATCGACACCACAACCGGTTTCCAACTCGTCAAACGCCCCGATGGTCGCGTGTTGCGCATCGCTGATCTGGTCGATGACGATTCATCGAAGCGCGACCGGGTGTCCGCCGCGCTGAAAGATCCGACGCAGAAGAACAACCGCGACCATGTGGACATCATCATAGCGCTGGGCATGGCGAAGGAAGGCTTCGACTGGATTTGGTGCGAACACGCACTGACCGTGGGCTACCGTGCCAGCTTGACCGAAATTGTGCAGATCATCGGTCGCGCCACCCGCGATGCACCTGGAAAGACTCGCGCGAGGTTCACCAACCTGATCGCCGAGCCGGACGCGACCGAGGAAGCGGTCACCGAGGCCATCAACGATACGTTGAAGGCCATCGCAGCGAGTCTGCTGATGGAGCAGGTTCTCGCTCCGCGCTTCGAGTTCAAGCCCAAGAATCCCGACAGCGGCCCGACGCCAGGCTTTAACTATGGCGAGGGTGGCTATGACCCGGACCGCTGCAACATCGGTGTCAATGAGCAGACAGGAGCCTACCAGATCGAGATCAAGGGCCTCGCCGAACCCAAGAGCAAAGAGGCAGCGCGCATCTGCCAGGAAGACTTGAACGAAGTGATCGCGGCTTTCGTGCAGGACAAGCACACCATCGAGCGTGGCTTGTTCGACGAAGAGCTGGTTCCCGAGGAGTTGACGCAGGTTCGCATGGGCAAGATCATCAAGGACAAATATCCCGAGCTTGACGCTGAAGACCAGGAGGCGGTACGCCAGCACGCTATCGCCGCCCTCAACCTTACGCAGCAGGCCAAGCGGCTTGTCACTGAAGGCGAGAGCGACGGATCGCCCAATACCGCCCTGATCGATGGCGTGCGCCGCTTTGCGATGGACGTGCGCGAGCTGGACATTGACCTTATCGACCGAATCAACCCCTTTGGCGAAGCCTATGCCATCCTCGCCAAGACAATGAGCGAGGACAGCTTGAAGCAGGTCGCGGCGGCCATCTCGGCCAAACGCACCTCGATCACGCCTGAAGATGCCAAAGTGATCGCCAAGCGCGCGGTTGAGTTCAAACGCGAGCGTGGGAGGGCTCCATCGGTTACCGCGCAGGACGCCTGGGAAAAGCACCTTGCCGAAGGTGCGGCCGCCTTCATGAGGTTCAGGGCGGAGGGACGCTATGAGTAACTCCGATCTTGACGACCTGGCGGCAGAGCTGGCCGAGTTCGCGCCACCTGAGAAGAAAAATGGACGTCCAGCCAGCGAGGAGCGTGTCATTGCCGGCTTCGAGGAAATCCAACGCTTCACCGAGCAGCATGGGCGTGCGCCGCAGCATGGCGAAGACCGCGACATATTCGAGCGCCTGTATGCAGTGCGACTTGACCGTCTACGCGCGCTCCCGGACTGCCGTGCCTTCCTTGAGCCGCTAGACCATCAGGGCTTGCTTGTTGGGTCGCCGGCCGTTGCTGCTTCCGCGGACGAAACTATCGACATCGACGAATTGGCTGCCGAACTGGCGGATGCTGCCGGCGCGGACGACATCACGGTCTTGCGCCATGTCCGTACCAGCGCCGAAAAGCGCGCGGCCGAGGAGGTCGCGGATCGCAAGCCCTGCGAGGATTTCGAGACCTTCCGGCCCTTGTTCGAGCGCGTGAAGGTGGAAGTCAAGACCGGTATGCGCCAGTCCCAACCCATCGAAGCGGGCCGCCGCGCGATTGAAGCCGGGGACTTTTTTGTTCTTGATGGCCTTACTCTCTACGTTGCTGAGGTCGGCGAGCCGCTGAAGACGACCGCCGGGGAAGTGGACCGCCGCCTGCGCCTCATCTTCTCCAACGGCACCGAAAGCAATCTGCTGCTGCGCTCGCTCCAGCGTGCGTTCTACAACGACCCCGCCGCGCGGCGGCTGGCCTCGCCCGAGAGCGGACAACTCTCCTTCGGCGGCGAACTTGAGGCCGATGATGTCGAAAGCGGCACGATCTATGTCCTGCGCTCCCTGTCCGATCATCCCTACGTCGCGCAGCACCGCGACATCATCCACAAGATGGGCGTGACGGGCGGCAGGGTTGAAACGCGCATCGCCAACGCCGAGAACGAAGCGACATATCTGCTGGCAAAGGTCGAGGTCGTTGCGACCTACAAGCTCGCTGGGATCAATCGCATTCGGATGGAGAACCTGTTCCACAGGCTGTTCGCGCCCGCTCGGTTGAACATCACTATCAATGACCGCTTCGGTCACCCCGTGCAGCCCGAGGAGTGGTTTCTCGTTCCTCTCTTCGTCATCGACGAAGCCGTGGCACGCATCAAGGATGGCAGCATCACCGGGTACATCTACGATCCCAAGGCTGCGAAGCTGGTGAAGGTATAGGGCAGCGCAAATGCATGAATAGCCTTGGCCTCAGGCCAGGATGAACTCCAGGAGGAAGCAGCATGATCAAGCCGCATCAGGAAGACCAAGCCGAGCCTCTTTTCATCACCGAGGAAGTCGAGGCCGAATTGATCGCGGCCGGCTACGAATTCTCACCGCCTGGCCACGCGAGGACCGCAAGCATCTCCGAGCTGTTCGGCTGGCGGCCTGGTGAGATGCTGTCGGAAGCCGTAAGCAGGCGGTTGGCGGGCACTTGTACAGCTAGGGAGTGCAAACCACGAGGCAAAGGTCTATGACGACGGAAGCAGAGGCGCTCGCCAACATCCTTGCGTGGTCTGCTGATAGTCCCGGCTGGCAGCGCGACGCACTGCGCCGACTTGCAACGCAAGCGGCTCTGGAGGCGGCCGAGATTGACGAGCTGGCTTCCATCTGCAAGGGCGACAACCCGGCAGTCCCGCTGGAAGCGGGGCACCTTCGCGGCCCGAACCGCGATCAGGGGGAAGTCTATCTGCGGCAGGTGCATGGAGTCCGGCATGTCAACGCCCTGGCTCTCGACCAACGGCTGACGCTCCACCGTGTCGGTTTGACAATTGTTTATGGCGACAACGGATCGGGAAAATCCGGCTACGCGCGGATTCTCAAGAAGGTATGTCGCGCCCGTATGCCTGGCCGAGCCGAGGAAATCGCGCCCGACATCTATGACGCTGCGCCAGGCACGCCGAGCGCCACGATCGAATACGCGATCAGCGGACACAACCGCACTTGCGCTTGGCAACTTGGGCAGGCTGCCGACACCGCGCTTTCAGGCATCAGCGTGTTCGATTCCCGCACCGCGAACGTCCACGTTGACGATACGAATGACGTGGCTTACACGCCGTTTCCGCTCAAACTGCTGGGTGCGCTGGCGCAGCTCTGTAAGTCGGTCAAGGACAAGCTCGCGGCCGAGATTGCGCAGATAAAGGCGCAAACGCCCGAGGCGATCAGGACGCCGGCATGCAGCAGGGACACAGCGGTTGGCAAGCTCATGGCCCGGCTCACCGCCAACACTGCGCCGGCGACGGTCGAAGCGTTGGCCACGCTCACGCAAGCAGAGCAGGACCGATTGGCGCAGCTCACGGCGGACCTGGCTGGTGATCCGGCTCGTGCGGCGCGCCAGCTTGCGGCGTTGAAGACCAAGGTTGATGGGCACGTTGCGCGCCTGGATCGGCTATTTGCTTCAATCAGCGACGATGCTGCCAATAACCTGTGCCGCCTTGCCGTTGATAGCGATGCCGCGCGCCGGGCGGCAGAAGCTGCCTCCAGTGCGCTGTTCCGCGACGAACCGTTGCCGCAGATCGGGTCGGAGGTTTGGCAGGCGCTATGGGCCAGTGCCCGAGCATTTTCTGACGCGGAAGCCTATCCCGAACGGCGCTTCCCCGTCACAGATTCCGGCAGCGTATGCGTGCTTTGCCAGCAGGATTTGACGCCTGTCGCCGCTGATCGTCTCAATCGCTTCGAGGCTTTTGTGCGCGACGACAGCCAGCAACGTGCCGACGCTGCGCGCGTCGCATACGACAAGGCGCTGGCAACGTTCAAGGGTGATGCTATTTCGTTGGCGGAGCTTACGAACATTGTGGCAACTGTCCGCGACGAACTGCGTCAGGATGCCTTGGCGATGGAGATCAGGGGCGCGGCCCTGCTGGCCCTGTGGCGTCATCGCCAGATCAGGCGACGCCACGCAAATCCAAGCGCCGCTATTGACGTGCCCGTTACTGAATATTCGCGTCAGGCGCTGGCCGATCAAGCAGCGGGCATTGAGACTCGGGCGAACGCCCTTGCCGCGGAGGCTGGCTCTCCAGCTCGCGTCGCCTTGCTTGCCGAAAAGGCCGAGCTTGCGGATCGGCAATGGCTTGGTGGCATCAAAGCCGATGTTTTCGCCGAAATCGAACGCCAGAAGAAAATCGCACGGCTTGAGGCAGCCCAGCGGGACACTGCTACGAACCGCGTCACGACAAAGAGCACCGAGATCGCTCAGGCTTTGGTGACAGACGCGCTACGTGCACAATTTGCTCGCGAGGTGGCGAGCTTCGAGATTGCTGGCCTCGCTGTGGAGCTGCGACAGCAAAACAGCGTTCAGGGCATCCCTCGCTTCAAGGTCGCACTTACACGGAAGCCCACGGCCGCGGTGGGACAGGTTTTGAGCGAAGGCGAGCATCGCTGCGTTGCCTTGGCCGCGTTCATGGCCGAACTCGCCACCACCGAAAACAAATCCGGCATCGTCTTCGACGATCCCGTTTCCTCGCTCGACCACATGCACCGGGAGGCCGTAGCTAAACGCCTGGTTGCTGAGGCCGCTCATCGCCAGGTCATTGTCTTCACTCATGACCTTGCGTTCCTATTCGAGTTGAATCGCGCGGCGGACGACGCGCAGCCTAAGCCGCCGGTTGCGATTAGCTCCATCAGCCGGGGTGCTGACAAGGCAGGTTTCTGCCGCAGCGAGCCGCCATTCAAAGCGCGTCGGGTCAGTGACATCACCACAAGTCTGAGCAATCAGCTTGCGGGTGAACGCTACCACTTCGAGCAAGGCAATCACGACGAGTGGCGAAAGTCCGTCAAATCCATCGCCGCAACGTTGCGCGATACGTGGGAGATCGCGGTTGAAGAAGCTGTCGGACACGTCATTCGGCGACTGTCCAACGAAGTGAAGACGCCTGGCTTGGTCAAGCTGACCGCGATCACGGTTGCTGACTGCGAGGCCATGCGCGACGGATTTGGTCGCTGTTCCGAGCTGCTGCACAGCGCCGCCGCTGCGTTGAATCGTCCTCTGCCGAGACCGGAAGCACTGACGGCAGAGATTGATGCGTTGGCGGCCTGGGCGGACAGCCTTCGGCAGCGTCAGGGCGCTGCGAGGTTGCCCTGAATCCTTGGCGTCACCTAAGTGCTGCGGGGGTGGGGCGTGGTATCGTTCATGGCATTTAAAGGGCATGCGTTAGTAAGTATTGGATTTATATGGTGGTTTTTTGGCTATTTATAATCGAGTGGGGATGATTCAGAGCGTGTTTAGGCCAGCCCGATCCCTGCACGGTCACCGGGCCATTGACGTTAGGGACACCCGTGGCAGGCGGCCTCCCGCCAACTTGAAAAAGCGCGCCACGCTACGGGGCGCTTTGCGTCTGTGGCCGCTCGTGGCTCTTGTGGACCGCCCCGAGGCGGTTCACGTGTTTCCTTACCTCCCTCGCCGACTGGAGAGCAAGGGAGGATCACCCGTCTACCGCGCAGAAATGGCCGTTGTCTGATGGATAGCGGTCATTTGGCCGGCCCAGCGACGAGCAGGACAACAGTCTCCTTTTGGCCGGAACGCGACACTACGCCGAGCGGCGCCCTCCTAATGGCACGACAGGGTCTACGGGCGGCTGGCGGAAAAAGAAAAGAAGCGACAAGCGAACGAGAAGCACCCGGTCGGGCGCTTCTCGTTTTTGACTGGCTACTTCATGTATTTGACGGTCACGGTGCCAGCGACCTTATTCTTCCCGATCTCATAGTCTGGATCATAGGTGGCGAGATTGTGCGCAGCTATACCAATTGCGGCACCTACGCCCAGAATAGCCGCCGGACTAAATATCGTTGCTAGGGAGGCAGAGCGATATTCCGTGTACACGCGGCATTTCAAATCGGATTTTTCGATTCTTCCTTCGATCATCTCGACGACTTTGCCGATGTCGGCGACGCCCACGACCTGAAATGAGGCGCGAGTGGAGATCAACTGGTTGAGCCTGCCGGTATTGAGTTCGTCGGCGGCGAACTTCTGAACGTCGATGGACATTTTTGGTCCTTCCAAGAGTGGGCATTTCGGACGCTGGGTTTCGTCGGCGTGTTGGCCTGCGACAATGCGGCGTTGCCGTGTTCCCCGTCAGCGGCTGATCTGGCGTCCGACAGTTTCCAAGTACATATGCGGGGCTGTGGGATATGGCCTCAGTTGCAGTTGCGCTGATCCTGGAAGTCAAAGTCGCTCAACTTGCCCCACCCGACGACACGCCCAGCACCCTGATTCGGGTTCGGTTTGTCGTAGTCCGGCACGGTCACCAACTGGATGTACCCGCCTGGCGCTTGCGCTTTGATGGTGAACGCTTCCATCGAGGTGAGCGCGCGTTTGCTTGCGGTGGCATTCGGTGCGTCGGCGACGTTGATCGGTGCCTTCATGACGAACCGCCCTCCTGGGCCCATCTTCGTTTTCGGAAATACACACTGTCCGACGTGATTGGCCGCGAACGCGGTCGACGAAACTACAAAGCCGATGGCGAGAGCCGTAGCGATTGTGATTTTCTTCATGATTTTCCTTGTGTTAATGGTGATGCGGGTGAGGGGCTGATTCGCCGTTTGTCGGGCTGGTCAGGCGAGCCCAATGAGGACGAAGGTTGCAATCCAAACCCAAAAGTAGGCTTTGGGTTGGCGCAACGAGGTGGCCCGCTTCCACAGGTACACCGGCACGATGAAAGCGAACTTGCCAAAAGCCGACGTGTCGACACCAGCTCGCTTGAGCTGCCGGTCGTCCAGCAAGCTCAAGCCAATGTTGACCATCAACGTGATGTACCAATACTGGTTTGACCGCAACGCTGCGGTAGCTGCCGCACTGGCCATATAGTCGGGGGCAATGGCAGCGGCAAAGGTCGCCTCAAGAAGTGCCCCGATGATTGGTGCGAACGCGAGGATCCACACGATCGTGTTGCCAATGCGTGTGGTCGGCAGCACCGGTGGCGCGCTTGCCAGACGTAAATGCACCGCGAGATCAGTTTCCGCAAGCTGCGTCCAGTCTGCTAATCCTTGCGACCAGACGAGAGTTTTCCCGTCGATCGTTCGGTTCTGAATCAACGCCCCGATCTCGATGGCACTAATCGCCCCGATGCGCTGGCCGTTCTTTTCGTAATGCCACGAGTCCGTCATGAAGCACCTTTCTCCTTAAAGGTTTGATGTGTTTACTCTACAAAGATGGGCGAACCATAGCCTTGTCCACTGACCGCAGCGTCACGGCTGGTTTTCGAGGCAAAGGATCAGATTAGATTTGTAGTATATAGTCATCATTAATTGATGTGTTTACAGCGTCGTTAATCAGTCGTCAAGCAGGCATCCTGCCGCTCATGACTGCCAAACGCCAGGACGCCACTGCTGCTCGCCAACCGGCCCCCATCTCGCTTGCCTTAGGCAAGCGGATCAAGCAATGTCGGCATGCTGCCGAGAAGTCCCAGGAGACACTGGCGTTTGAGGCACACGTGGATCGCACGTATATCTCTGCGATCGAGCGTGGGGTGGCGAACCCGTCGATTGAGACGATCGCTAACATTTGCCACGTGTTGGGTGTGACGCTCGCCGAGCTGTTCGAACCGCTCGGCAAAGTGTCCCTGGCGCCCACTGGCACTCGCCGTGCGAATGTGGCGACGCCGCCGGAGATCAAGCGTCAGCGCCTGCGCTAATGACATCGCGGATCGACACGCCGCCAAGTAATTGAACGCCTCGGGAAGCCGATGGCGACTGATATCGAAATAGCGTGTCGCTGTGTCGGGCAAGACGCGCATTGAACCCGGCAAGTCCAGGCTCGTTTCCCGCCGGGTCAATGAGCAACAGTGCTTGCGTATCAAAAGCGCGACCGCCTCCACGTCCCTCAATACCAACAACGAGCGCGGCGCGCCATTTGACCGGGTGCCGTTGCTGCCAGCCGATAATGACCGGCCATCCGGCGTCGAGCTCGCGCTGCACAAAGCATAGTAGGCCGCGCCCTGTGGCCGTACACATCGCAGGGCGCACGCCAAGATTCAACTCTGCGATAAAGCTCGCCAGTTCTGGTAACGTCATCCCGTCTAAATAATGCGGCCAAGCGTCGTCCCATACCTTCTGCTCTGGACCGCTACCGTGGTACGGCAGATAGACGGGATCCGTCAATTTGCCGAGTAGCGCAAGTGCCATGGCAACGCAGTGCAACGTGCTGCCGCCGTCCCAGTGACCTTGTCGACTGAACAGCGGGTTGCCTGTTTGCGCGATGACTGGTTGCTGACCTAGCCGGATGGCTGGGTGAAATTTCTGAATCAGCATGATCAATACTCTTCAGGCAGCAGAAGAGTCGTCGTCGACCGGTCGGCCTCGGTGATGATCCATACTTTCAGCTCTCCGCCCAATGGATAGCTCGATAGCACACGCCGCCCTGCCACGACCGACAGGTCGTTTTGCTCCCGATCAGCTTCGGGTAAGTCGCCCCAGTCGCCGCAGGCGTGGCGGTTGACCAAGGTAAAGATCGAGGTGCCAGCTGACTGGATGGCATCAACGGCGGCAGGCGTTGCCAACAAGCGGCCGAGCGGCAGGCGAGCGCGTCGGATGGGTAAAGTGGAATTCATCAAAATATCCTCCTAGATAGGGGCGAGCAGATACCTCCGAACGAATCGGACGTGCCGTTGAATGGAACCAATGGGGAAATGCCAGACGCAGAACGCGTCCGTAGGTTATGGTTGTTGCAGTAGCTAGCGAACTTCGGATGCGAGTGCGTTGGGGTAGTGCTTGGCGAGGATCTTATTCACTTGGTCGACCAGATCGGCGCGCAGGAACGTCAAATGACAATTTCCATTCTTGAACCAACGCAACTGGAAATAGGCGTTTTCGGCCTCCGTCTCGCGTAGACGCTGGGCGTGCAAAATGAGCGACGATATGCCATGTCGATGATCCGGCTCGGGCTTGCCATCGAGCACGCTGAACACTCGCGCTAGATCGTCCCGTTCGTTGGTGGCGTGATAATTTGAGCACCCTTGGGAAAGGAGATAGCGCACGATGATGCGCTTGCCGAAGCTGAATGGCGAATTGGATTTGTAGTCCCACGACAGCCGGCGAAAGCACTGAAGCACGCCGCGCTCGAGCATATCGCCGCGTGCGCCGTAGAGCTGGGCGAACGTGGCTTCGATATTGGCGGCGGTGAGTTCTGGCACGTCACCCTCTGCGATCTGCCGGTTCCACTGCTCACGTGCCTTGGCGTCCATGAACGTACGCATACCGGATTCCGACAGCAGGTGGTTCCAGCCGTGGGCATCGATGAGGCGCACCATGGCGGCTTGGGCTTCGTCGCGTTTGGCATAGTCGCCGGTGACGCTGGGACGGTCGCGGCAGCCGTAGCTTTCGTCGAGGACTAGCCGGGGAAAGCGTAGGTGCGCTGCGGCGGCGAGTTGTTGAGCTTCGCCGAGCAGGTCGAGTGCGGCGTGGATGCGCTCGACGATAGCCGTGCGCTGATTGGCGAGGTTGGCGATGCTGATGCTCTTGACGAGGTCGGTGGTGTCCATTGGGCATGGAGGGTTCGGTTTGAACGGGAAAGATGAGAGTGGGCATAAGCGCCGGGCAGCGTGCCCGGCAGCTATGCCGTGATGTCACGATCGGCAGGCTAGGACAGGTCGGCCAACTGGCGGCGCAGGGCGATAGCCCGAGCTTGCGAGCAGCCGAGGTGCCGACGGATGTCTGCAACGGTGGGGCGCAGCCTCCCGGCAGCAATGTCACGAGCGAGTTGGGTGGCGCCGTGATCGACGGCTTCCGGCGTAGGTGACGGTATCGACAATGGCGTGACGGGCTGTTCCGGCATGGCGTGACCGTCACAGTCAGCGTCAGCGCCGTCGTGACTTTCTGCGACTTCCGGCGCGACTGCGGGCACGACTGCCGCGAGTGGTGGTTTGCACCGAGAGCGAAGCGCGATGGCCCAAAGGAGACACGCTACGCCTTCCAGGACTGCCGCAAATGCCAGCCCAGTCAACAGATCGACGCGCGCTCCCGTTGTACCGAGTAACGCAGCGAGTCGTGCGGTCACGGGATTGATCGTCAACGCGTCGTGTTGGGCGATGGCGCGGTCGTCCAACGCTTGCGCGCGACGAATATCGCTGGCCTCTGCTTCCAGTGCATCGAGTCGGGCAGCCAGCGCGGCACGTCGTACCGCCAGAGTCGTGCATTTACCGGAACACGACTGGGCGTTAGCGACCGCCAGTCGTGCCAAGACGTCCGCTCGTTCTCCCATGACAACGGTAAGACTGCGCTTCAGAGGTGTAGCCAGGACAATGGGCACGGCGTCAGCGCGGATCTGCGCGGCGTGCTGCTGGGCGAATAGGAAGAAGTAGGCGTGACTGTTGATGATCGCGAGCATGCATGCGGCCCACAGCCAGTAGCCTACCCACCGGATGCCACCCGTAACACCTCGCAGCAACGCGGGCAACAGATGGGCGCTCATTACCAGCACGACGCCTAACGTGACCCACACGACCCGCTCGGCGAGCGTGCCGCCGCGTTGCCCGCCAGCAATGACCGAAATGCTGATCGCAGTGGCCGTGGCCGCTACGGCCAGCCACAGGGCAGGACGATCCCGGATCATGCCGCCAAATCTCGCTGATCGGCCCCGAGTAACGCGGCTCGCCGATCCAGCCGCTCCTTGAGACTAGACGGCGCAGTGGAACTGGGCACCCCGCTGTTGCCATCCGGTTCATCGTCACGTGATTCCGCGGGATAGAACTCCTCCGTAACCGCCGCGCTGTCTTCGATGGACTCTTCGAACGTGCCGTTCCGAAATCCGGCACGCGCTGCGGCGTCGAGTGCAGTCTGATCGAACCCAACCGCCTTTCGCCGCGCATCTAGTTCGCTCGCAACGGTGATCGCTTGTTCCAACGTACTCCCGCTTCGCACGCCGACGTCCACGTAGTAGATGGCCGAGCGGTAGCTTTGCGTGGTCGACTTGCCGCGTAGCTTCAGTTCCAGTGGTAGACATGCGAGCCGGTTGCCCGACACGGCGCTGAAGTAATGCAGGCGTGCGGCAAGTGTGCGAATCGAGTTGTACGAAGTGGTGCGGAAAATGAACGAGCCCATTTCGTCTTCGTCCCCAATGAGCACATTCAGGCGCCCATATGGTTTGCAGGCGCCACCTTGACCGAAGTCACAGGCTTCAGGGGACGGGCACGGCAACTCCTCGATACCGCCGCCGCCGGCTCGTCGACAAGTCTCGCCATTGCCGACGCACACGGGACGGCCCGACTCACGGTCGAAGCACGAGTACTCGGCGCGAAGGTTCAGGTCTGGATCGTTGAACAGGAGTTGAACGGGAATTGCACGCAGCTTGCCGGTATTGGCTTTACGCAGAGATTCATTCAGGGGGTGCAACATCCAGCCGTCGCGCTGCTGGATCTGGGTGGTCAGGGTGAACTGGTCGTCCTTTTCGGGACGACGTTTGCCGTTCTTCTCGACGACACGACCAATGGAGATCCGCCCAATGACGGGCGGCGTAATCGCAAGACCTTTGAGCATAAGGGACTCCTTGTTGATGCGAAGGGGAAGGTAGTGACGATCTAGACCTGCACAAGGAACCGGCGAGAACCGGGTTTCGTGATGGCGTACTGGATAGCGAGTTCGGGCTGATCGGCTAGCAACCGCTTGAGGTCAATGCCGGTGCCGTCCTTGCTGCGCTTGTAGGAAACGGAACCGGTCTCGAACTGCGCCCGGTCGGCTTCACCCATCGCTTGCGCGAGCGTCTGTTTCAACTGCGCTTCCACTGCCTGGCGAGATTCGATCTCGGTGCGTACCGAGACGAGATCGGCGAATGTTGCGGAAAGTGCCCGGTCATCCGTGAAATCGACCGTGCCGCCTGTGCCTGGATAGAGGCAGCGCAATGCCCGATCGGCCGATGCCGAGCCGTCGGCGGGCGGTGGAGTATCGGTCTGTACGTAATGCCAAAACGCCGCTTCGAGTTCGATCAATCGGGCAATCAGCGCGTCATCGCGAACAATCCGATGCACTTCGAGTGTCTGGCCGCATAGCAGCACCGCTATGTCAGCGGCGAGTTTCCCGGTGACGGCCAACTGGTGTTGGACCTGGAGCTGCACGTATTCCGGCACCCCGTCGCGCCATAGCCGAGCGCCGAACTCGCCCGCCGTCTTGCATTCGAGAATCGACACCTCGGGAGCGCCGACGATCTCGCGGTCGATATTGGCGAGCATCCAGGCAACGGTGGGATGCCGGAGCACGGCGTTGACGCGCCTCACTCGACGTCCGGTCTGTTTGGTGTAGGCCGCAGCGACGACCGGTTCAAGCAACGTGCCCCAATACACGGGATCGGTGGTGTCGTCGGGATCGGGCTTGGGGAGATCGGCGTCTCGCCCGGTCTTGATCATCCACAATTCCAGACGACTCATGTAGGGACTCAGTCCAACGGCGGCAGCAGCGTCTGAGCCGCCGATGCCTTTTTTCCTGACCGTTAGCCAGTCCTCGCGAGACAATGATGCCGTCTCGATTAGCCGCAGAGCCGGACGATGCCGGTCACGACTGGCAGGTTCGGGGTGTGACATTGCAACCTCCAAAAATAAGAAGGCCCGGCGGGATAGCTCCCGGCCGGGCCGTATGACGTAGTGTCGAAGGATTCACGCAACCAGCTTCATGGCCTCCTCCCAGGCTTTCTGCTTGAGTGCCGCGCCTGCGCCGAACCAGGCCGCATCGCGCCGGTGATCGTCGCTGCGCGCTCGCCGATGGTGATCCACGTGCTCGGTGATGGCATTGACCAGGCCCCATGCGGTGCCCGCTGCGGATGCCAGCGTTGCTCCTTTACCGGCCCCGACATACAGCTGCGCCACCGCCTTGACGGCGCGCTCGTTGACCGCAATCGCGTCACGATCTGCTGTACTCGTAGTGGAATAGGTGAGCACCCGGCGGAAAAATGCCTCGGCGGTGGCGTCGGAGACATTGCGTTCTGCCAACGCCTTGGTGCGGACCATAAAGGCGTCCCACGACGAGACGGCGATGCCGAGCTGACGTTTGACGGTCTGTGCATCGAACTGAGAGCGATGGGGGACTTTGACGGCACCCACATTGTTATCTAGTGCAATTGCCAACGTGTTATTGCAGACGACGCGCACCGATGTGAATTGTGCGGTGGTAGCGAGCGTGCCATCGCAGGCCGTGGCGAGCAGCAGATAACCCTTGAGCTCATCGCGGCCTTTGAGCGTGCCACTCTGGCCGGTGCGTGCGAGCGCCCACAGTTTTCGGCCCTCCTTCAGAACGCCCGCCGTTTCGAGCACGAACCCTCCGACCTCGGTCAGATCCTTGTAGAAGTCCAGGATCTCGGCGGGTTGCACGACTTGGTAGCGAGCGGACACGACGGACAGCGGTGCTTTGGTGTCGGAGCGATACAGGACCTTCTGATCTGGGAATGCGTGAATCGAGCCAAGATCACGGTTGCTGGCAGCGACAAAGCGCACTTCGGCTTCTTCGATGCGCCAGTCCATACCAGCGGCTTTTGCCCAGACGTCGAGCGATTGTTTCGGGGCAAGTTGGTTACCGAGACCGTGCCAGGGTGTTGCGCCGACGTAGGCCATGGATTGAACGAGATGCATGGATTCTCCTGTTAGGGATAGGAAGTGTGGATGGCGGAGTGAAGCGGCATAGAGCCCGGCGCTGGCCGGGCAAGATGACGCGGACGGAAAGCGAAAGAAATGCGCCAGAGTGGGCGCCGAAAAGTGGAGGAAGAGTTAGGAACAGCCGGTGTGAGCGTTAGGCCACCGGACAGCGAGTCTCAGTGGGCGGCGCACATCTCGATACGTGGCGCACAAGTGCGGACCAGAGGACACCGGCCAGGAAGGCGATGGCGAACGCCACCAGATATTCGAGCGGGGATGGCCCAATCATAGGACGTTGCGTCAAGCCGAAGCGTTGAACGTATGTCCGCATGCGGAGCAGCGATGATTGTCGAGAACGTTATCGTCGATGACTTCGCCCATGGCAGCCCCTGCTGCACAGCCTGCCGCACTGGCGGCAAGCCCCGCGAGGATGGCGCCCGCGAGTCCACCGAACACGGAGCCGATAGGGCCGGCGATCAGTCCCACCGTCGCACCGACTTCGGCACCTGACAACGTCATGGCGACACCGCTCGTTGCACCGGCGACCGCGCCAATGGTGCTACCCGCCTTTCTGGCCTGATTGCGCTTTTCGATACGGTCGGATCCGCATCGAGGGCATCGTTGACGCTCTGGTGTCGAGTGAGCCTCAGCGGTCTCTGGAGTCGGCGAGGCCTCGCCAAAACTGCCGCTGTCGCTCCACTCGTTTCGATTGACGGAATACGTGTAGTTGCGCTCGTCGATATCCGTGATTTCATTGTTCACGTCTTCTATGGCCGGCTCCTGCGCCATCAGTCCAGCTTGGGGGCCGTAGTGTTTGCGTACTCGCGAAGCGATAAGCCAGGCGGCGACGCACATCATCGTGATACTGACAAACAGTGTCGGGTAGAGAAAATTAGAATGCACATGTCCTCCGGAATCGGCCTTCGGGCGGGATCGCGCGAAGGAAGCAGCCGCACGGTAGCGGGCTCAGTTCCGTGATATGTGGTTGAAATAATCTTGAATCGCTCGAGCCAGCGCGCTCAATATCCTGGCGCAATTGAGTCTGTCCACGGGGGGCATGTTTTCGCGCACGACATCGCCCAAAGCACCGTACCTCGTCGAAACAAATCCGGCGTTCACGAGCACACGCGCGTTCATTTCCAGTGACTATTCTTCAAGCAAATTGGCTGGGACCCTTCGCACATCGAAAAACGTCTCAGAGACGGCTTCTACGAGCAGCGCTTAGTGCGTGATCAGATTTCCTCCCTGACCGGCCGTGCGCGACTGGGCCAGCACTCCGATCTGGAGGTTCAGTTTCAGGCGCAAATGGCGTCGGGGGCAAAACTTGTGCGAGAACTGCACCTGGCACCGGACGTTGAGCTCTCGGCGGAGCAAGTGGCACGCCTGACCCACAGCGTGGTCATCGTGGAGGCTCGTGTCGTCGACGGCCAGCGGGTGCTCGTGCCGGTCGTGTGTCTGGCGCGCACCGATATCGAACTGTTGGGCAATGGCCCAGTCAACGCTGCACGCGACGTAGCTCTCAAGGGCGTGAATTCGTTCGTCAACAGCGGCACCGTCATAGCAGATCGTGATCTGCATCTTGATGCCCAATCCATCGACAATTGCGGCGGACGCCTCGAGAGCGGTGAGCAGATGGCACTCGCGACGCGCGGAGATATGGACTTGATGTCGACACAGTTGAAGGCGGGCAGCCTGCGTTTGGATGCCGGGCAAGCATTGATTCTCGACACGGCGGCCGCGGCCGTCGATCAACGCGGTGCTGACGGCGCATTTCGCGGTACGACGACCTTGGGCGCGCGAGCAAAGCTCGACGTCGCATGGAGATGCGTCGATAAAGACCGGGGGGCAATTTCCGTCAACGGGCGAGCGATGTGTCAGTCAACGGCAATCTGCACACGGACATCGGTGGTTACTGGACGCTTGAATCGCAACAAACAGGTGAGAAGAAGGTTGTTGCCCGTGCTAACGGCATCTCCGACACGCATTTCAACGAAGCGCATTGCAGCACCCTCCATGTGGGCGGTAAGTCAGATATTGTCGTTGGCAAGGATTTCACCGTTCGGGGCGCTCAGATCGCACTGGACGGAGGCGGTGCGATAAAGGCCGATGGCAACGTCACGCTTGATGCGGCGCGCATCACCTCAACGCCCAACAGCTCCAGCGCGGGAGGGGACCGCACGGGGGACTATGCGGAAATGTAGTGGTTGCATCGATCCGATCAGACCTTGTTAGCCACCCCCCTCAAGAGCGGTAAAGGGATCGCGATCAAGTCGGGCCAAGACATCGCGGTCAAAGGCAGTAGCATCAGTCTGGACACGGGCAAGCTGACGCTTACACCGGCGTGCTCGCGGAGGTGCGGCTTGATGGGCCTCTCGGCGTGCTGGGCACCGATGTCACTGACATTCATAACCGCCATGCCGCCAGTTATATGGACTGCTGCAGCAACTGTAGTAATTCCGGCAGCAGTCCAGATAGTTCGCCAGGATGTTAGACGACAAGGTTGGCTTTTAGGAACGCCAGCAGGGACGCAGCGGTTCGATTTCCAGCATCGGTTTCGGGCAGGATTGCGGCGACTTCGACTGCCTCGATGGAGTCAATCGCGACGGTCACGAGCGCTTCATCGTCCATCGAAATTTGCGACGATGCGCTGATTTTTGACACCACCGTTACGCCCAGGCCGGCTCTAACAAGCTCAATTGCTGACCACGCATCTCGAACCTCGAAGTCAAAAACACAATGGAGGCCGGCAGTTGTGAACCATCGCTCCATGATGGAGCGAATGACGCCACCAGGTTTCATTGCAACCAAAGGTACCGACGCGAGGTCAGCAGCGGTTACTGCCCTCGCTCTCGCCAACGGGTGCGTCCGAGGAGCTACGCAAACCAGCTCGTTTGTGAACAGCGGTTCCACAATAGTCCGACTTACATTAACCGGCAGCGATACGATTCCGATGTCTGCTAGGCCGTTGGCGATGTTCCGAATGACGGCCGGTCGATGCGTCGCGTCCAAGTCGATGCGCAGGCCAGGATGGCTCGCCGCGAATCGACCAATGGCACCAACAATAAACGTGTTGGAAAATGCAGAGGTGAGCAAGATCCGCAGAGTTGCTCGGTGATGCCCAGCAATCTCGAGCGCTGCGGCCTCAATGCCCGAGAGCCCGTCATACAGACGGTCCACCTCTGCAAGCAACTGATATGCCTCAGCGGTGGGGGTGAGTTTTCCCTTCGCACGATTGAAGAGTGAAAAACCGACGGTAGTCTCGAGCGTGGAAATTTGATAGCTGACGGCGGGCTGCCCGATGGACAGAACATCTGCAGCGGCCGTCATCGAACCGGTACGCATCACTGCCCGAAACGCCTCAATTTGCCTGAGTTTGAGTCCCATGATGGGGTGCGCCTTCGCCGCCGTCACATTCATTTCTGGAGCTGCCAAGTGAGAGCGGAGACGCGAACCGAAATTCGCTTCCCCGTGGGCACGTGGCATCCAACGACCGCGTGCAGTGTCTGCAGCTCTTACGCAGCGACCGGGCGCTCCCCCTCCACTGTCGTGCGGTGCATCAGGCGCGAGGTCGAAGGGTCGAACGCGTCGCGATAATGCATCAGGCAACGATTGTCCCACATCATCATGTCACCGGGTTGCCATTGCTGGACCCAGACGTGGCGCTTTTCGGTCACGCGCGCCCACAGGTCTGCAAGCAGTTCCTTCGCCTCAGCTTGCGGCATTCCGACAATCGTTTGACGGTTCAACTCACCGCCGAGATAGATGCAAGGCTTCTTCGAATCACCATGCAGACGCACGATAGGATGGTCAACCCCCGACCAGGTTGCGTAATCTTCATTGTCCGGCTTCGTCTTGTTCAGTCGAACTTCACCGCGACCGTCAATGACGTTTTGGTGGTGAATCTCTAGACCCTTCAGACGTTCCTTCAACTCGTCCGACAATGCATCGTAGGCCGAGTACATATTTGCGAAGTACGTGTTACCTCCTTCCGGCGGAATCTCGATGGAGCGCAGGATGGCAGCCGAAGGCGGACGTTCGACGAACCACGTGTCGGTGTGCCAGTTCACTTCGCCATCGCCCAGGTCGCCTGCGGCCGTTCCGTCTACCTTTTTCTTGTTACTGATGACGAGGATTTCCGGGAATTCTGCATTCTTTCCCTGTTGCAACTGGCGCGGGTGAATGACCGGCGGCCCAAGGCGCTTGCTGAAAGCAACCTGTTCCGCATCGCCAATCTTTACGTTGCGGAAGCGAACGAGCGGGTACTGCTTCCAGACAGCGCGGAACTGTTCGATGGTCTCGTCACTGAGGGACTCGAACGGGAAGTCAGGAATTTCCGCGACGAAATCGTCAACGAGCGGGGTGACAGTGAAGTTCATTGCTAAAGTCTCTTTAATCGTTTGATAGGGACGACGCACGGTATGCCAGCGCTGCATCGTGAAATAATTGTGTCCCGACAAAACAACCTTGCCCAATAGAGCGTGAGGCATGCCTTATCGAAAAAACTGATATCCATCTGCGCATAGGCTTGGTCGAGGATCCGCGCAAGTGGAAATGGCGGCGGCGTCAGCACTCAATGACGTTGACCGCCAGGCCGCCGTGCGAGGTCTCCTTATACTTGGTCTTCATATCGGCCCCCGTCTGCATCATTGTTTGATGACAGAATCCAGCGACGCGGAGGGGCTCAGCAAGCACACGCGCTAGTAACGTCAGCGAGCCCGAGTCATCCAACGCTCGTACGAACATCGGTGCCGCACGCATGGGAGCAACGGTGTGTGAGCTGGATGAGCCAATACCAACCTTAAAAAGATCAAATACGCTCACTGTCATTGTTGCGCCCCTCTCTCTCCAGTCATGAAAAGGGCGGGCACCATCCGGCGCCCGCCTAAGTACTACCCTTTGGAGAAACTCATTAACGGGCGCGAAGTTGAACTGCGTCACCACGCCATGCTGGCAGAGTAAGAATCACGAGGCCCGAGACGATTGCGGCGGGAATGAGCAGAAGCGACGGTGCGGCAGGCATGTGCAGAGTGGCGATGAGCCACGTCGATGCGAGCGGAGAGAAGCCGCCAAAAATCGAAACAGACAGGGTGAAGCCAACACTCATCCAGGTCGTGCGAAGTTTCGTCGGGAAAATCTCGCAGATCATTGCCGGTGCCGGACCAGAGAACAGCGCGAACAGGGCGCCAATGCAGCACTGCAAGAGCAACACCTGCGTAAACGTCGCTCCGCTCGACATCACGTGCAGAATCGGATACGCGGAAATTGCAGTAAGAGCGCAGCTTGCGAGGAGCAACGGCTTACGGCCAATACGATCGGAAAGTGCGCCAGCAACGGGCAATAGAAGGGTCTGAACCAGCAGTGCGATATTGCTCGCCAGCAGCGCTTGCTCTCTTGCAAGGCCAGCCTCGCGCTGGGTGTACGTCACCATATAGGCGTTCACCAAGTACGACATGACGGTCCAGAAGATGGTGAATCCAAAGGCTTTGAGGCCGAGTTTGAACGCTGCGCTGCCTGCCACAGGAATGGTCGGAGCTTCCTTTTTGCTTTGTTCGTATTCGGGCGTTTCCTCGGTCTTGGCCCGCAGGAAAATGCTGAAAATGGAAATAGCGATACCACCAGCCACGAAAGGCAAACGCCAGGCCCACGCATGCACAATGTCCTCAGGCACAAGCGACAGCAGCGACGCAACCACTGATGCCAGCAACGCGGCACAGGATGCGCTCACGGTTTGGAAACTACCAAAAAAGCCGCGACGCTCTGGGGGCGACGATTCAACAATAAAGGCTGTGGACGTCCCATACTCGCCACCAGCAGCAAAGCCTTGGAGTGCGCGCAACGAGACCAACAGAATCGGGGCGGCAACCCCTATCGTTTCGTAGCTGGGGACCAAGCCAATACCAATGCTACCAATCGCCATACAGGTGACGGTCAAAACCATGGCGGGCTTGCGTCCCCTGATATCACCGATGCGGCCAATGACAATGCTGCCGATGGGGCGAGCGACAAAGCCAATGCCGTAGGCTGCGAACGTTTGCAAAAGCGAAACGACAGGGTCTTGGTTTGGGAAGAACAGCTTGGCGATTGTCGCGATAAAGTACGCGTACACCGCGAAGTCATAGAATTCGAGGAGGTTGCCGCTCGCTGCTGCAATCACGGCAATCCACGTCTTCCGAGTTGAGTTGTAGGGGGTCATGGAACGTCCTTCTGCTTCTTCAATGGAGCCGTCGCTTTACGAGGCAGTTGTCGCACCGACTTCGGTCTTGTTGAGTTCTGGCGCGGCAAAACACCGGTTAGCCAGAACCGGCAGAACCGAGCGAGCGTGGGCGATGCGAGCGGGATCGATTTCAGCGTAGAGCAACGTTTCCGCCTCTCCGGCTCGGGCAATTGCAACGCCAAGTGGGTCGACAACGATGCTCGCTCCGATATTTCGAGGTCCACATTCGCCACTGGCGATGACGTAGCACGTGTTGTCGAGGGCTCGCGCCGTGGTGAGAACTTCCCAGTGCCACTCCTTCATCGGGCCCTTGACCCACGCAGCGGGAAGTACCAAGGCATCTGCGCCATCAAGTGCCAGTCGCCGTGCAAGCTCCGGGAATCGGACGTCGTAGCACGTCATCATGCCAAAGCGCAGACCGTCAACATCGACCAGCGGAGGCACTTCGTTGCCAGGTGCGACCCGGACAGATTCTTGCATGGAGAACGCGTCATAGAGATGCAGCTTCTCGTACTTCGCAATCACCTCACCCTTGCGAATCGCGAAGAAAACGTTCTTGACTCGCTCAGCCCCCGTCGCGATGTGAATGGTCAGCATCGTGGTCATGTCGTTCGCTTTACTTGCTTGCAGCAACGCCGTCATGAACGGCCCGTCAATGCGCTGTGCTGCGCTTAAGACGAGGTCAGGGTCAGCGATGTCTCGCGCCAGGATTCCCTCCGGGAGGACGAGAAGGCGCACGCCATTGCTGGCTGCGGTGCGCATCAGTTCGATGCACTTCCGCTGATTACTCTGGACCGCACGGTCAACGGCGATTTGTCCGATTGCGATTTTCATTGGTGCTCCTCGTGTCGCATAGATGTGAAGTCAAACCGGAAAGATGGCTTTCGCATCGAGACGTGTATCAACGACACGCTGCTCGTAAAGCTCGACTGCGAAGTCGGCAATCATCTTTTCGTTGGGTGCGAAGCCGTTTGAGTTCCACGTCGCAGGCAGTTCGCGACGTGTTCTCGCGATGTCGTCAAGCAACCAAGGCGTCGTGTCTTGATACTTGGTTCTTTTTTCCATCCACACTCGCGACGACTCGTCGATGACTTCACTGAGCTCTTCAGCCAGCCCAGGATGCTGTTCGCAAAGAGCTGGTTTAATGCCGAGGATATGAATGCCTGGAACGTAGCCAACTTCGTTGAAGTAACGCACTTCTTCGGTGCGAAAATCTGACAGCAAGAACCGAAGACCAGCGTTGTCGCTGAAGAACTCGGGAGGCAGAAACGGCGAGAACAGGGCATCGAGTTCCCCGTCCTTGATCATGTCGACAAGCGGCTTCTCATTGGGTGTCGCCTCGAGGCGACCAGGCCGCGCGAATCGGCCGAGACGGTCGATGATGGGGTAGGACTCGGTCAGGCGTCCGGCGTACCACTGCACATCATCAATAGTGACGCCCACTCGCCGTAACAATGTACGGGTCCACGTGTTTCCCGAGTCGGACCAACCCGTAACCCCGATACGCTTTCCGGCGAGATCTTCGAGTCGCGTGATGTCGCTCTCCTCGCTCGTGAGAATGCACCGCTGACGAAACCCTCTCATCATGAAGTGAGGTAGGCATTTGAGCGGGTAACCACCGGCAGCAACACCCTGCACATACTTGCTGAAGGACACCTCGCCAGCGTCGTAGTCGTTTGTCTGAGCCCAGTCTTGCACAGCTTGGACACGGTCCACTTTGATGTCCAGCTTGCTCGACACTACGTCTCCCAACACCAAAGGGGTCAAATAGTCCCAGTCACGCACTGCCAATTTCATCTTCAAACGCATGTCGCTCCTCACTTTCCTACACGTCGAGAGCATTGCCGCTCAGTGACGATTTGAGTGTATATAGACATTAAAAATGTACAATGTGTTTTTTGTACTTGCACAAAATCCATCCTCATGACCGACGAAGACCGCACCTCAAAGCTTGTCTCCCGTATCCAGGACCGCAGCCCGGCGGGCATCGCGGTCGAAATTGCGAACCTAATTCGCAACGGGAATCTGCCGATCGGCACGCAGCTCCCATCTGTTCGAGATCTCGCCACCGCGCTCGGGGTGAGCCCGTCAACAGTCTCCAGCGCATGGCGTCAGCTACGTGCTCACCGAATGGTTTCAGGCTCTCGTCGCAACGGCGTCTGGGTTCAGGGCGACCAAACATCGCTTCGCCCCGTCCGCTACGAGGGTAGAGGAAACTTCGGCCCATATGCTGTTACAGACCTACGACTCGCGACCCCCGACCGCGAGCTGCTTCCCCCGCTCCAACAAGCGCTGGTGCATGCGACCAACGCGAAGAATCTGCACAGCTACGCGCGCGAGGTCATCACGCCCTCACTTCGCGATGCCGTTGAGGCTGTGTGGCCATACGAAGCGCCGGCCTTTATCGCTACAAACGGCGGCTACGATGGCCTCTATTTGGCGCTGATCTCGTCCGTCCTTCCGGGGGCATATGTCGCGGTCGAGACCCCCGCAACCGTCCGAATCCTCGACATCGTCGACAAGGTTGGAGCACGCTCAATCCCCGTCGAGTGCGATGACGAAGGCCCGCTTCCCGAATCGCTTGCCGCTGCGTTGAAGCTCAAGCCGTCAGCATTTGTCTTCCAGCCCGGTTCGCACGCTACGACGGGACGCGCACTCAGCAAAAAACGAATTGCCGCGTTAACTGCACTGCTCAAAAAGAGCGACACGCTCATCATTGAGGACGATGGATTCGGTTTGATATCTCCCGAACCCGCTACCAGTTTTGGTAAATCGTTTCCGGAACGCACCGTTCACATCAAATCCTTCTCCAAGTCCCACGGCCCAGATCTGCGATTGGCCGTAATGTCGGGCACTGCACACGTCATCGACCAGGTGCGCGGGTATCGCAACTTCCGCGAAGGCTGGACCACGCGCCTGCTCCAAGAGGCTGTCGCATGGCTCCTGCAGGACACGGAGTCGGTAGCTTGCGTCGAGCGTGCCCGTGCGATATACGCACAACGAAACGCTGCCCTTTCACGCGCCCTGACTGAGCGCCAAATTCCCCACAGTGCCGGCGGGCTTGTCGCTTGGGTTCCAGTGCCCTCCGAGCAAAATGCCTTGGTCACACTTGCCTCTCGCGGCATCGCTGTGAATCCTGGAAGCCCATCGGCACTTACGAAAACCGCGCATTTGCGTATTGCGACCGGTCAACTCAGCAATGACTTTGATCGCGTGGCCGACGCAGTCCTTGCCGGCCTTCACGACCCAGGCTGGCAAGAACCCGCTGACGCTGATTACTAAGCCGCAGGCGCCCGCGGGCGCCGTAGGCATCAGAATTTATGGTTGATGCCCAAGGTTGTGACGAGCTGATGGTTCGTCGACGACGGCGTTGCCCCGTTGACGGCCGCAACCGCCGTATTGCCGAGGGAGTTAGTGCCGCTCGCGGTTTGGTACACGCCAACCAGGTAGAGCGTTGTGCGTTTGGATAGCGAGTAAAGCGCGCCCAAGTCGTACTGGTTGTAGTGGGCGCCCGAATTGCTTGTGGCACCGCTGTCGCGCGTGTAGCTGTACGCTGCGCCCAGCATGAGGGCGGGCGTGATGTTGTATTTGACGTTGACTTCACCAATGTTGAACGTCGCTGAGCCTCGATATGCCGCCGTTTGCGTGCTCAATCCAGCAACGGTTGTTGCGCCGAGATCGTTGAACTTCACGTTGCTGTAGACCAAACCCAAGGTCACCGTGCCCACCTTGTAAGCGGCGCCTGCGGTCAAGATCTGCTGTGAACCAGCAGATGCATATCCACCAACGGCCGGACTCGTGATGTTTGATGCGGTCGCGCTGTCTCCAGCGCGATTACCGTAGAACGAGAAGTTCGGGTTCTTCGCGTACAAATACGCGACAGCGGCAGAGAACGGACCTGACGCATACGCGACGTCGATGTCATAAATATTGTTCTGGGTGAAGTTGCCCGCGCGCCCACCAAAACTGTACAAGCCCCCGAAAGTGAAGCCCTTGTACTCCATGCTTTGGAACTTCACTGCATTGTTCACGCGCCAGGAGCTATCCAAGTTATCGACGTCCCCCACGTGTGAGCCGTAGGCGGCACCGCCTGCCGCCCAACTGGATGCCTGGAACGGCCCGACTTTCGTCGAAACGTCAGTGTATTGACGACCAAGTGTGACCGTTCCGTATTGATTTGTGAGACCGACATACGCCTGGCGGCCAAACTCGGTGCCGTTCTGTCCAATCGTGCCGTTGGTCACGCTGTAGCCGGCTTCCAACTGGAAAATGGCCTTCAAGCCACCGCCGAGATCCTCTGTCCCCATCAGCCCCCATCGACCGCCATTCAGGTTGCCCGACGTCATCGACGTCAGTTGCTTGCCGCCTGCATTCGAATTGAAGCTCATGCCAGCGTCGACCAGGCCGTAAAGCGTCACGCTGCTTTGTGCGCTCGCCACATTGGCGAACGTCATTAGCGCTGCAGCGGCAAAGACCACCCGAGTGAGAGAGGGGGCACGGCCTTTGTCTGCACGAGTTCTCGAATTCATCATCAAGCCTTTATCTAGTTTTAAGGGGCCAACAGTGCACCCGTGCTCGCGAGTAGCCGTGATGCGTCACTGAAGGTTTGCAGCGAGCATTTTGTAGTGCCTCTGCAAGCCAACGAGACGGAGAATAAGCAAGAACAAAAACATGCACAATGATGTTTTTGTGCTTGCACAAAAAAATTTTACCGTACTAGGGAAAGCCCTAAGCCTTTGGTTGCACAGAGATTTTTTGTCAGGCATCGAAGATCCTGCCCGTAGCCGGTCAGCCTCTTCGGGCTCAGCCAGGCAAGTCTCAAGGTAAGGATCGAGAGCCCAACTGCACTGGGGTTTACGCGGGCGGATAGCGGCTGGGTCCCGCGCAAAGTCCCGTGGCGCAGGCGTATAACCCATAGGAATAGGCGGGTGTTTGTTTCGGACTTTGACACCCGGAATTGGACTTCATAATCTCAAGCCGTCAGCACAGGCGGCCGCTCGGCAGCTCTGCTTGGAGTTATGAGTAGCGGCGCAAACACACACTAAGCGCCCAATTGAATGGTCATCGAATCAAAAAGACGGAGAGTGAATTCGAGCATGAATCAGCAAACAATCTGCCCCCCTGAAAATGCTGGACCACAGGTTGCGCAGGAGGCGCAAGTTCCGACCACGGAGTACGAGATTCATCCTCGCCGTAAGAAGTCGGATCTGATTTGGCACGGTGCCTTGGTGATTGCCGTCATCGCGTTCTATCAACTCATCGTAGCGAACCCTCGTTGGGAATGGGACATCGTTGCGCACTACCTCTTCAACAAGCGCGTGCTTGAGGGGTTGAAGAACACCCTGGTCCTGACGTTCATCGCAAGCGCCCTGGGCCTCGTGCTCGGCGTCGCCATTGCGGCCTGTCGTATGTCTGAGAACCCCATCGCTCGAGGCGCTGCGTACCTCTACATATGGATCATTCGCGCGACCCCCGCGCTTGCAATGCTTCTTTTTCTGTTTTTCCTCGCAGCACTCGTTCCGCGAATTTCGATATCGGTGCCATTCTCGAACTGGTCGTTGTTCGACGTCGATACGAACAGCCTGATATCGCGATTCAGCGCCGCAGTCATCGGCTTGGCGATGTACTTGGGAGGCTACAGCGCTGAGATTTTTCGAGGTGGCCTCAACGCTGTTGACAAAGGGCAGCGCGAAGCTTGCAAAGCGCTTGGCATGAGCGACACAAGAATGATGTGGCACGTCGTAATGCCTCAGGCGATTCGCATCATCATTCCGCCGCTGGCCAACGAGGTCATTACGATGTTCAAGAACACCTCGCTGGTCACGGTTATCGGTTACGTCGAGCTACTGACAACGGTGCAACTCATTTACTCGAACACGTTTGAAACCATCCCTCTGCTCGCTG
Source organism: Pandoraea sp. XJJ-1 (assembly GCF_026802345.1). NCBI lineage: Bacteria > Pseudomonadati > Pseudomonadota > Betaproteobacteria > Burkholderiales > Burkholderiaceae > Pandoraea > Pandoraea sp. XJJ-1. Next base: position 944,598 of record NZ_CP113827.1, on the reverse strand, counting down.
TCGCATGTATTTGGTATCTCGTTCTGACGAGTATCTGTTAGCGCCGATGTAAAACTGACCCACCCGCCGAAGTGAATCTGACCCACCTGGGAGAGGATGGCGGCTTTTGCCGCCGATGCTGACTCAGGAGCAAGCAGTGGAAATCAAGGTATTGGCAAGGCGCGGAGCGCCGGTGCGGGAGATAGCGAGGCAGATGGGTGTCTCGCGGAACACGGTCCGACGATATCTGCGCGACCAGAAGGCTAGCCGGTATAAGGGGCGAGAGCCTCGGCCAACCAAACTGGACCCGTTCAAGGCGTACCTGCTTGGGCGAATCGAGGCGGCGCGGCCGCACTGGATTCCGGCAACGGTGTTGCTGCGCGAGTTGCGGGAAGAAGGCTACGACGGCGGTATCAGCCAACTCAAGGTGTTCCTCGCGCCATACAGGGACGCGGAGCCGGAACCGGTCGTGCGCTTCGAGACGCCGCCAGGCCGACAGATGCAAGCCGACTTCACCACGATCCGACGCGGCAGGTCGCCGTTGCTGGCGCTGGTCGCCACGCTGGGCTACAGCCGGGCGACGTACGTGCGTTTCACGAGCGGCGAGGATGCCACGACGTTGTGCCAGTGTCTGCGAGAAGCCTTCGTCTACTTCGGCGGCACGCCCGAGCATGTGCTGTTCGATAACGCCAAGTCGGTCATCGTCGAACGCGATGCTTACGGCGACGGTCATCATCGCTGGAACGGCGAGATGTTGGCGCTGGCGGAAACGTATGGATTTACGCCGAAGGTATGCAGGCCGTACCGTGCCAAGACCAAGGGCAAGGTCGAGCGCTTCAACCGGTATCTGAAGCAGAGCTTCGTGGTGCCGCTGGCGGCGACGCTCAAGCAATCTGGCCTGAAGCTGGATGTCGAGGCGGCTAACGGCCATATTGGCCGCTGGCTGGCCGAGGTGGCGAATGTCCGGGTGCATGCCACGACGAAAGAGAAACCGTCGGTTCGACTGCCGTTAGAGCAAGCGGCACTGCTGCCGTTGCCGGTGTCGACCTCGATTACAGCACCGGTACCGACGCGGCTTAAGCGAGTGCTGCCGAGCGAAAGCCTGCAGCATCCGCTGTCGGTCTACGACGCCTTGCTGGAGGTGGCAGCATGAATCTCCAGCATGAACGCATTGCAGGGCTGTGTGACGAACTGAAACTGGACCGCATCGGGAACGACTGGAGCGTGCTGGCCCAGAACGCTGCCAACGCTGATGCCAGTCACGCCGACTTCCTCGAACAGCTACTGCTGACCGAACGGGATGCCCGAGAGGAACGCAAGCGCCAGACGCTGACCAAGATGGCCTCCCTGCCGGGCATCAAGACGCTGGAGCAATACGACTTTGGCTTCGCCAGCGGCGCACCGCGAGCCCAAATCCAGGAGCTGGCCGGGCTGGCGTTTATCGAACGGGCCGAGAATGTCGTGCTGCTCGGGCCATCTGGCGTGGGCAAAACGCACATCGCCTGCGCCCTGGCGTATCGGGCGACACAGGCAGGAATCAAGACGCGCTTCACGACCGCCGCCGATTTGATGATGCAGTTGGCCACAGCCCGGCAGCAGAACCGGCTGAGGGAGTTTTTTAACCGCGCCGTGGTTGGCCCGAAGCTGCTGGTTATCGATGAAATCGGCTACCTGCCGTTTGGACGCGAGGAAGCCAATCTGTTTTTTAACGTGGTGGCCAAGCGATACGAGCGCGGAGCCATCGTGCTGACGAGCAACCTGCCATTTACGCAGTGGGCCACGGCATTTGCCGACGACCAGACGCTGACTGCGGCGATGCTCGACCGGCTGCTGCATCACGCGCACATCGTGCAGATTGCAGGCGAAAGCTATCGGCTGAAGGACAAACGGAAAGCTGGACAAACTACACGCGCAGGCGCGAAAGCCGCCGCGTGACACGGAGCCTGGGTGGGTCAGATTTACTTCGGCGATACGCCGGAAGGTGGGTCAGATTTAAACCGGCGTTGACAAGTATCGCAATGCTTGGGCAGAACATGTTGGAACGTCGATTTGGAAAAGGAGTGCAACGATGATGTCATCGGCAAAGCCAACCGGTGAGCGCTTGTTCGAGGCCGGCCCGATTTTCAAAATGCATGCCGCCATTAAGCGCTTTGGCGACTTCACTGCCCTGCATGCTGTGGACTTCTCCCTGGAGAAAGGTGAAGTCGTGTCGATCATTGGACCTTGACCTGCTCCCCGCGTTTAGTACGGTGCCGGTGTAGAGTCCGTTCCAGAGAGGAACGGCAATGAAAAAGCGATTCACCGAAGAACAAATCATCGGCATCTTGAAGGAAACCGAGGCTGGCCTGAAGCCGGCGGAGCTGTGTCGCAAGTACGGTATCTCGGAAGCGACCTACTACATATATGGACTGCCCTAGATAGCAAGTTGATGTTTTGATTAGCACGGGAGTCGATTGCGTACATATATCCGGCGTCATGGAAAAGTCCTGCGCCTAACTGGAAATCCGCACGAACAGGCCTCAACAACTGGAAGACCTCAAGGGCCGTCATAAAAATCAGGTTCCCTGCTCGCCGGATCGACCGGTGTGCCACTGTCAATCATCAACGCATCGTCGGTGGAGGTAATGTTACGCAGGACGGTAAGGCTGGCCTGAGGCGAGTATGGCCCAGATGGTACGAGCCATCTTGTTGGCCATTGCGACGATCGCACGATTTGCGCCACGCCGCTGTTGAAGCGCCAAAGCCCAGGTATGCTTTTTATCCTGTTTGGTGGGGGCAGTTCGAAGTACCGCACGTGCGCCATGAATCAGTAGTGTTCGCAGATGTCGATCGCCGCGTTTGCTGATTCCCTGGAGTCTCGTTTTGTCGCCGCTTGAGCACTGGCGAGGCACCAAGCCCAGCCATGCGGAGAAATGACGCCCGTTTTTGAAGTCTTTGGGGTCCGAGACAGCGGCCACAATGGCGGTGGCCGTTTTGGGGCCGACGCCTTCGATCTTCGCGATGCGCTGGCACGTTTCACTGGCCTTGAAGACCGCATCAATGCGCTTGTCAAAACCGGAGATTCGACCGTCAAGCTCACGCAACTGGTCCATAAGATCGGACAGCATTTCTCGCGCGAGCGGTGTGAGCGCATTGCCGGTGTCAGCAACAATAGTTGGAATCTCCCGACGCGCCCGCGTGATTGACTGAGCAAACACGATGCCACGCTCGGCCAAGATGCCTCTCATTTGGCTTACCAAGCCAGTTCGATTGTTGACCAAGCGACTGCGAGCACGATGCAGACTTTGAACATCCTGCTGCTCAACAGACTTTACGGGAACAAATCGCATTGAGGGGCGTTGTAATGCCTCGCATATGGCCTCTGCATCATTGCTGTCGGTTTTGTTTCCCTTGACGAAGGGTTTGACGAACTGCGGACTGATCAACCGAACCGCGTGGCCCAGCTTCGCGAACTCCCTGGCCCAGTGGTGGGCGCTACCACATGCCTCCATGCCGATGGTGCACGGCGTGAGCCTCAGAACAGCTTCCATGAGTTGCGACCGCGCGACACGGCGTCGTAGCATGATTTTCCCAGACGCGTCGACGCCGTGCAGTTGGAACACATTTTTTGCCACATCGATTCCGAGAAAAGAGATTGCCATGATGGCCTCCGAACACGAGATGAGTCATTAGCACGATACCCCTTCGGGGGCAGTCCATCCCATTAACTGGAAAGCGAAGTTTGGCGGGATGACGGTCTCCGAAGCGCAGCGCCTGAAGGAGCTGGAGCAGGAGAACAGCAAGCTCAAGCGTCTGTTGGCCGAATCGATGCTCGACAACGCCGCGCTGAAGGACCTGCTGGCTCGAAAGTAGCAAGCCCGCAGGCCAAGCGCGAAGCGGTCCGGATATTGATGACCGAACGTGCCATGGGTGTTACCCGGGCCTGCGGGCTGGTAGGGATTTCGCGCTCGCTGTTCCACTACGAATCACGCCGCCGAGTTGATGACGAAGCGCTGACTGGCCGGATGATGGCCATCGCCGCGCAGAAGCGCCGCTACGGCTATCGCCGGATTCACGTGCTGTTGCAGCGGGATGGCTGCTTCGCCAACCACAAGCGCATTTGGCGCCTTTACAGCAAGGCGGGGCTGAGCGTGCGCAAGCGGCGACGCAAGCGTATTGCGGCTGTCGAGCGCACGCCGCTGCCGTTACCAACAGGCCCGAATCAGAGCTGGTCGATGGACTTCGTTTCTGACGGGTTGGCCTATGGTCGGCGGTTTCGATGCCTGAACGTGGTCGACGACTACACGCGCGAGTGCTTGGCCATCGAGGTCGATACTTCGCTGCCGGGCCTACGAGTGCAGCAAGTGCTCGAGCGGCTCAAGGAGATGCGAGGCTTACCCGCATCCATCACGGTCGACAACGTACTAACTGCAAGTGCTTAGCCAACAAATAGACAACAAGCATCCAGGCGCAGTCAGAATGACAGCGCGTACGTTGAAAAGAGCGTGCAACGCTTCCCAGCCAGTTCCGCTTTCAATGGGCGAGGCAGCTCACCATAGTAGAAACAAGATCCTGACGATATGCGCAGGTCTTCATCGTACTTAAAACAGCTTGGAGGCCCAGCGGAAGGTCCGAGCATTATCTACGAGGTCAGCGGCATGGCCCTGCCTCTACGGCCCTACTGAGAGGGATCGATCCGCTGGGTAAGCTTTGCTCATAAAATCGTTGATACGGTTGGCCAGTTTTGACGATGCTGAACGCGACGCGGGCCATTTTCGCTGCAACGGCGGTGAGCGCTTTGCGACGTAGATCAGGATTTCCAGGATCCGAATGGATATACCGATCGTACTTGTCCTTGAATGCATTCTCACGCACGCGAATGGCAACTTGTCCGGCCATCCAAAATGCCAGACGCAGGCGAGCGTTGCCGCGCTTGGATAGTTGCTCTCGTCCGCGTCGGGCGCCGGATTGCAGTTTGGCCAGATCAAAGCCGCAGTATTTCAAGAATTGCCGATGGTGAGCGAACCGCCTGACATCGCCGACTTCTGCCAGCACGGTCAGAGCGATGATGGGACCAATGCCTGGCAAACTCAGCAATTGCTCGTAATCCTTATTGGAGACCAGCACTTGCTCCGCGCGGTGCTCGAGTTCGCTACGCAGCTCGTTCAAATGCTGGGCTTGGCGCAACGACACTCGAAATGTCTCGACTGCGAGGCAATTCGGGGCGTGCGGTAACGCTGCCGAATGCTCCGCCATTCGCCAAATCTCGGTCAACTTCGCGGTCTTCTCAACTTTCCTGCCGACAAGATCCCAAGCTTGGAGAATGAACGCATCCAGGCTGAGGGCCCGCACGTGAGCCGGGGTTGGGAATTCAAGCATGAAACGAAGCCACCACTCGATACGCGTCGTTTGCCAATACCGCTGCATCTCTGGGAAATAGAGCGGAAGGTGGTGATTGGCAATGGAATGCAGCACTCGGGTCCGGGCTCGGGACACCTGATAGTACGTTTTTGATAGCTCCTGTAAATCATGATGCCCTTCGACCATAGGGTCGACGTATCGCATCACCATTCCGTGCTTGAGCATGTCCAGGATTACCGAAGCATCTTTCGGATCATTCTTGTCCCACGAATTGAATTTCGCTTCGCGATACCGTGCTTGTGCAACAGAGGACACAATGACTACCTCGACACCAGCACCCAACAACCGGTAAGCAATGGGCCTGTGATAGTCGCCAGTCGGCTCGAGGGCAGCTCGCCATGAGCCTGGCGTTGCGCTGATGAATTTCAGCAGCCGATCAAAATCTTGCGCGCTATTCGTCATTCTGAACCGGCGCTGCTCGCCGCTCAGCAATTCAACGAAAACGGCATTCGATCGACGAGCCACGTCGATCGCCAGTAAATTCGCTTTGGTCGTAGTATCCATAGTGTCAGCCATCTCGGCGTCCTCCTCAGATCCTTGAGAAACCTCAGGATGCCTCTCGCCCTGTTTGGCTGACAACCATTCTGCACTTACTACGGGCCGGAGTTCGCTGGTAAGGTGCTGGATGCGTGGGCCTACGAAGCCGGCGTCACGCTGTCGTTCATTCGGCCTGGCAAGCCGGTGGAGAATGCCTATATCGAAAGCTTCAACGGGCGGTTCCGCGACGAATGCCTGAACGAGCACTGGTTCGTCTCGATGCGCCACGCCAAGCGGCTGATTGAGGAATGGCGTATCGAGTACAACACCGAGCGGCCTCATAGCTCGCTCGGCTATCTGACGCCTGCGCAGTTCGCCCGGGCGCACGATGCAAAGCAGCAGTTTTTAACCTCGGACTCTAACTGCAGTTCGGACTAAAACCGGGGGCAGGTCAGCCCCAATGCAAACATGGGTACAAACGTGGGGGGAATGCAGAAAAATAAAAAAAGCCCTTGGGATCAAGGGCTTTTTAACATCTGTGGCGGAGAGAGGGGGATTCGAACCCCCGATAGGCTATTAACCTATACACGCTTTCCAGGCGTGCGACTTAAACCGCTCATCCATCTCTCCTGAAGGTCGCGAATTATAGCAGATCATCGGCAACATCCCATACCCTTTCGCACGAACCCCGCCAAAAATGCTTCCGCCACGCATCGTTACGGGCGGCGAAGATGGTCCACCAGATGTCGATCGCGCTCGCTCGGACGCCCACCCAGCAAGCTGAATAGGATCGCCACCGCAAACCCCGCCGGCACCCCGAACGCCCCCGCCGAAATCGGATCCACCCCCCACCAGCGCGCCCCAACAAACCCCGTCAAACGCGTGAAGAACGGATACGTCGTCACAATGTAATACACACACACCAGCAACCCACTCACCATCCCCGCCGTCGCCCCCAGCCGTGTCGTACGCTTCCAAAACACCCCCAGCACCAACGCCGGGAATAAGCACGACGCCGCCAACGAAAACGCCGCCCCCACCAGGAACAAAATGTTCCCCAGATTCAGCGACGTCACATACGACGCAAACATCGCCACGCACAACAACAAGATCTTCGACGTCGTCACCCGCTTCTGGCTCGACGCATTGCGATCCACCATGTGAAAGTAGACGTCGTGCGATAACGCGTTCGCAATCGTCAACAGCAACCCGTCCGCCGTCGACAACACCGCCGCCAACGCCCCCGCCGCCACCAGCCCCGAAATGACGTACGGTAGACCCGCAATCTCCGGCCCCGCCAGCACCAGCATGTCCGGCTGCATCCAGATCTCGCCCCACTGCACCACCCCATCGCGGTACACATCCGAGATATCGAGCTGCACCGGCGTCGCATGCCGCCACTGCATCACCCACCCCGGCAGATTCTCATATCGCGCCCCGACCAGATGCAGCAGCACGTCGTACTTGAGCATCACCGCCAGCGCCGGCGCACTCACATACAGCAGTGCCACGAAGAACAGCGTCCACCCCACGGAACTACGCGCGCCCTGCACCGTCGCCGTCGTCCCATACCGCGTCAAGATGTGCGGCAAGCTCGCCGTGCCGATCATCAGGCACACCATCAGCAACAGAAAGTTCAAGCGCTGCGCGTTGCGCGTAGCGTCGTCGTGCGCGGGGAACGGCTCCGTCATCGCGTGCTGCGGCTCGCTGCGCTCCACATACTGATTGCGCATCTCCAACCAACGGTTCTGCGCCTCGCCGACGTCGCGCGGGAACGCCTCCAGCTTCGCTTCCAGCACCTTCACGTCGCGCAACGGCCCGTTGCGACGCTTCGTATCCAGCAACTGCCGCTCCAGCTCCGCACGCTCACCATAAAAGCTGTCCGGTAAGCCGTCCAACCGACGCTGCATCTGCTCCGCCTGCTCACGGTAGTAATCACGCACCTCGCGCTCAGGCACCGACTGCTGTATCTGGCGCTCCAGCGCCTCGACTTTCGCCAACGCCGTGCCATAGCTGAATTGCGGAAACCAACCGTTACCCGTCTGATGGCCGATCATGGCCGTCGGCACCAGAAACGCCGTGATCATGATGATGTACTGCGCCACCTGCGTCCACGTCACGGCGCGCATGCCCCCCAGGAACGAGCACACGAGAATGCCCGCCAACCCAAAGAAAATGCCAATGGTGAATTCCACACCGATGAATCTCGACGCGATCAGTCCCACGCCTTGAATCTGGGCCACCAGATAGACGAATGAACACAGAATCGTCGAGAAGACCCCCAACGCCCGAACCACGTTGCTGTCGTAGCGCGTGCCAAGAAAGTCCGGCACCGTGTAGCGCCCCATCTTGCGCAAATACGGCGCAAGCAGGAACGCCACCAGACAGTACCCGCCGGTCCATCCCATGACGTACGCCAGGCCATCGTAGCCCGACACGTAAAGCGACCCCGCCAACCCCATGAACGACGCCGCGCTCATCCAGTCCGCCGCGCATGCCATGCCATTGAACACCGGCGGCACACGACGCCCCGCAACGTAGTACTCGGCAGCGTCCGACGTCCTAGAGATCAGGCCAATTACGGCGTAAACGGCAATCGTCACGAACAGGAACGCGTAGCCGATCCACACGCCCGGGCCGTTGACCCGCTCGAGCAGCCCCATCATCAACACGAACGCCAGGAAGCCCGCCGTGTAATAGAGGTAGTAGCGCAGCATTCTGCGCGTGAAACTCATCGGGACGTCGGCGCCGACGTGACGCGAGAGGGAGCGAGAGAGGAAGCGCTTCGAGATGCCGCAGACGCCGCAGCGTTGTTCATCCCGTCGCTATCCAGGCCGAGACTTTCGCGATGCGCATCGCGCAACGCATTCAGCTCACGATGGTAGCGCGCGTCATTGCGCCGTTGCAGCCACGCGTAGGCGACGATCAGGCCGATGTCGACCAGAATCGAACCCTGGGCGCCCATGTAGAACGGCAGCGGCCACCCGGCAAATCGCGTCTCGGCCCATTCGCGCGCCCAGAACTGCGGCACGAATGTCACCACGAAGCCGATCGCCATGAGCACGGCTACCCAACGCAATGTCCTGCGCCAGTGACGCGCCGCAATGCCGGCGGCTGCCCCATGCCAGTCGACATCGGGCAGCGAGCCACCGGCAGCAAGCCCCGGCGGCCGGCTGACGCCCACCGGGTCGGCCTTGCCGGCCGAGCCGGTCTGCGAGCGATTTGCCATAGCCCCGCCGCGGAACCCGCGCTTACTGCGCCTGCTTGAGCTGCTCCAGAATGGCCGGATTCTCTAGCGTAGACGTGTCCTGCGTAATCTCCTCACCCTTGGCAATCACGCGAAGCAAACGGCGCATGATCTTGCCCGAACGAGTCTTCGGCAGGTTGTCGCCAAAGCGAATGTCCTTCGGCTTGGCGATCGGCCCGATCTCCTTGCCCACCCAGTTGCGCAGTTCAACGGCCAGTTGCTTGGCTTCGTCGCCCGTCGGGCGCGAACGCTTGAGCACCACGAACGCCACGATCGCCTCGCCCGTGGTGTCGTCGGGGCGCCCCACGACCGCCGCTTCGGCCACGAGAGGATTGGCGACAAGCGCCGACTCGATTTCCATCGTGCCCATGCGGTGACCCGAGACGTTCAGCACGTCGTCGATACGGCCCATGATCGTGAAGTAGCCCGTCTTGGCGTCGCGAATCGAGCCATCCCCCGCCAGATAGATCTTGCCGCCCAACTCCGACGGGAAGTAGCTCGACTTGTAACGCTCCGGATCGCCCCAGATCGTACGAATCATCGCCGGCCACGGACGCTTGATCACCAGCATGCCGCCCTGACCGTTGGGCACGTCCTGCCCGGTTTCGTCGACGATGGCCACCGCAACGCCCGGCAGACCCAGCGTGCACGACCCCGGCACCAGCGGCGTGGCACCCGGCAGCGGCGTAATCACGTGTCCGCCCGTCTCCGTCTGCCACCACGTGTCGACGATCGGGCAACGCCCGCCGCCAACGTTTTCGTAGTACCACATCCACGCCTCCGGATTGATCGGCTCGCCGACCGACCCGAGAATGCGCAGCGACGACAGGTCGTACTGTTTCGGATGCACCGCGGGCGTCTGCTCGGCCGCCTTGATCAAAGAACGGATCGCCGTCGGCGCCGTATAGAACACGGTCACCTTGTGACGCCCAATCATCTCCCAGAACCGCCCCGCATTCGGGTACGTGGGCACGCCTTCGAACACGATCTGCGTCGCGCCCACCGCCAACGGACCATAAGCGATGTACGTGTGACCAGTGATCCAGCCAATGTCGGCCGTGCACCAGAAAACGTCGTCGGGCTTGATGTCGAAGGTCCACTGCATGGTGAGCGACGCCCACAGCAGATAGCCACCGGTGCTGTGCTGCACACCCTTCGGCTTGCCCGTCGAGCCCGACGTATAGAGGATGAAAAGCGGATGCTCCGCGCTGACCCACTCCGGTTCGCACTGATCCGATTGACCGGCGACGAGATCTTGCAGCACTTCGTCACGACCTGGGTGCATCGTCACATTGCCGCCCGTGCGACGGTAGACAATCACGGACTTCACATGGTCGCAGCCGCCCATCGCGAGCGCTTCGTCGACGATGGCCTTCAAGGGCAGCGCCTTGCCGCCCCGCATCTGCTCGTCGGCAGTGACGATCGCCACCGCCCCGGCGTCGATCACGCGCTCGTTGAGCGACTTGGCCGAGAAGCCGCCGAAGACGACCGAATGCGTCGCGCCGATACGCGCGCACGCCTGCATGGCGACCACGCCTTCGATCGACATCGGCATATAGATGACCACGCGGTCGCCCTTCTTCACTCCCTTGGCCTTGAGCGCATTGGCGAAGCGGCTCACGCGCGCGAGCAGGTCGCGATAGGTGACCGGGGTCACCGTGCCATCGTCTGCCTCGAACAGAATGGCCGTCTTCTCGCCCAGGCCCGCTTCAATTTGGCGATCCAGACAGTTATAGGAAGCGTTGATCTGACCGTCGGCGAACCACGTATAGAACGGCGCGTTGGTCTCGTCGAGGACTTGCGTGAACGGCTTGTGCCAGGCCAGATTTTCGCGCGCCTGGCGCGCCCAGAATCCCTCGTAATCCTTGTCGGCCTCGGCGCACAGCGCCTCATAGGCGGGCATGCCGGAGATCTTCGCTTGGGCGACGAGCGCCTGCGGCGGCGCGAAGACGCGCTGCTCCTGCAATACCGATTCGATTGCTGCCATGAGTTGTCCCCTCTTATAGATATGCAAAAACCATTGCAATCAAGCCCAAACAGATCGCTAACGTCACATTAAGACGAGCGACTTACTAACGCCTTACACTGGCGCACGCGACATCGTCGCGCCGCGCGCGGGACTCGCGCGAACGCGCACCCGTAGGGCGTCAGACTGTGGCGAATTCGCTACAATCCTACCCGCATCCCCCCCGACTCGCCACCCCGGACTCGCACGGAGCGCCCGTGAATTCGACATCTCCGTTCCAACCACCCACGCCGTCGCCCCCGACGGGGTCACCCGCCGACCGCCTGTTTGCGCGTTTTCCGAGTTTCGCGCTGGCACTGGCGATGACCTTCGTGGGCACCAACGTCGGCATCGGCAAGACCATGGTCGCCGTCATGCCGGTGGCCGCCTTCGCGCTGTGGCGCTTCGTGATCGCCATCGTCGCCCTCGCGCCCCGCTACCGTCCGTCGGCCATGCGACGCGTCACGCGCCCCCAATGGCGCAACCTTTTCGTGCAAACGTTCTTCGGCACGTTTCTCTTTACCTTGCTCATGCTCTCGGGCGTACGGATGACGACGGCCACCGCCGCCGGGGTCATCACCGCGACGCTGCCGGCCTGTGTCGCCCTGCTGTCGTGGGGCGTGCTGCGCGAACGCCCGTCACGACGCACGCTGGTGAGCATCGGACTGGCGATTGCCGGGGTCGCCCTGCTCAACCTGTCGCGCGGCGACACGCACAGCGCCAGCGCCCCGGGCGCCGCCGGCAACGCCTGGCTGGGCAACCTGCTCGTGCTCGGCGCCGTGGTCTGCGAAGCCATTTACGTGATCGTCTCGAAACGGCTCGCCGCCGAACTCACCGCCATCGATATCTGCGCCTACACCCACCTGATCGGCGGCGCACTGATGCTCCCCTTCGGCGTGGCGGGCCTGATGGCCGTGAACTACGCAGCGCTGACGCCCTGGCATTGGGCGCTCATCGTCTGGTACGGACTCGCCGCCAGTGTCTTCTCGTTTTTCCTGTGGATGCGCGGCATTCGGCACGTCAGCGCTCAACTCGCGGGGGTTTTCACCGCCATGGTGCCCGTGGCGGCGACCGCGTACGGCGTGATCTTCCTCGGCGAGCGGCTGGCCCCCGCCCAAGGCGCCGCGCTGGCCCTGACCGTCGCCGGGATCGTGCTCGCCGCGTTGCCGCGCGCCGGTTCACGCAAGACGCTATTGCCCGCCCGAGATTGAATCGGACACAGCGCCTGCGGCCAGACGTTGTAAAATGCCCGCCAAGCCGAATGTCGCGACGCGATATCCGTCACGGGCAAGCCAGTCGCCGTATCGCCCGATGTCCTTCTATTTGATTTGCGTATCCAATAATTCCGGTCTGCCGCGGCAAGCGCCGACCACTGTCACCACTTCGTCAAAACCGCCATGTCGACTCCCGGCCGCCCGTCCGACGCGCCGATGCGCCCCCTGCCCCGCATCATCTTCTTCAGCCGTTGGCTCCAACTGCCGCTGTATCTGGGGCTGATTGCCGCGCAAGGCGTCTACGTCTACAAGTTCCTGGCCGAACTCTGGCACCTGATCTCGCACGCCACGACGTTCGACGAAACGCAGATCATGCTCGTCGTGCTCGGCCTGATCGACGTGGTGATGATCTCGAACCTGCTCATCATGGTCATCATCGGCGGCTACGAGACGTTCGTCTCGCGCCTCGGTGTCGAAGGCCATCCGGACGAGCCGGAGTGGCTCGATCATGTGAACGCCGGCGTGCTCAAGGTGAAGCTGTCGATGGCGCTCATCAGTATTTCGTCGATCCACCTGCTCAAGACCTTTATCGATGCCGCACAGCAAACGCCCCACACGATCATGTGGCAGGTGATCATTCATTGTGTCTTCCTGCTTTCCGCCGTCGTCATGGCCGTCGTCAACAAGTTGACGAACGAGAGCCACGCCCCGGCGTACGCGACCCCGCAAGTCATTACCCCCATCCGTCCCCACTAAGTCGAGAGCCGTTTCATGTCTACCGTCATTAAAGAAGACGACGTCATTCAGAGCGTCGCCGGTGCCCTGCAGTACATCAGCTACTACCATCCGGCCGATTACATCCAGGCACTGGGCCGGGCGTACGAGGCCGAGCAAAGCCCCGCCGCGCGCGACGCCATCGCGCAGATCCTGACCAACAGCCGCATGTGCGCCGAAGGCCGCCGCCCGCTGTGCCAGGACACCGGCATCGTGACCGTGTTCGTGAAGGTCGGCATGAATGTGCGCTGGGACGCCAAGCGCAACCTCACCGACATGATCAACGAAGGCGTGCGTCAGGCGTACATGCACCCGGACAACGTGCTGCGTGCCTCGATCGTGGCGCCGCCCGAAGCCGGCCGCAAGAATACGAAGGACAACACGCCCGCCGTCATCCACTACGAAATCGTGGAAGGCGACAAGGTCGACATCACGGTCGCAGCCAAGGGCGGCGGCTCGGAGAACAAGTCGAAGTTCGTGATGCTCAACCCGTCCGATTCGATCGTCGACTGGGTCGTGAAGACGGTGCCGACGATGGGCGCCGGCTGGTGCCCGCCGGGCATGCTCGGCATCGGGATCGGCGGCACGGCGGAAAAAGCCATGGTGCTCGCCAAGGAATCGCTCATGGACCCGATTGACATCCATGACGTCATCAAGCGCGGTCCGCAGAACTGGAACGAAGAGCTGCGTATCGAGCTGTTCGAGAAGGTCAACGCCCTCGGCATCGGTGCGCAAGGCCTGGGCGGCCTGGCGACCGTGCTCGACGTGAAGATCCTCGACTACCCGACGCACGCGGCGTCCAAGCCGGTCGCCATGATCCCGAACTGCGCGGCCACGCGTCATGCGCACTTCACGCTGGACGGCTCGGGCCCGTCGTTCCTCGCCGCACCGTCGCTCGACGCATGGCCGAACGTACACTGGGCACCGAATACCGAGACGAGCAAGCGCGTCGACCTGGACACGCTCACGCCGGAAGAAGTCGCCAGCTGGACGCCGGGCCAGACCCTGCTGCTCTCGGGCAAGATGCTCACCGGTCGCGACGCGGCACACAAGCGCATCGCCGACATGATCGGCCGCGGCGAGCCGCTACCGGTGGACTTCAGCGGCCGCGCGATTTACTACGTCGGCCCGGTCGATCCGGTGCGCGACGAAGTCGTCGGCCCGGCGGGCCCGACCACGTCCACCCGCATGGACAAGTTCACCGACATGATGCTGTCGAAGACGGGGCTCGCCGTCATGATCGGCAAATCGGAGCGCGGCCCGGCCGCCATCGAGGCGATCAAGAAGCACAAGGCTGCGTACCTGATGGCCGTTGGCGGTGCCGCTTATCTCGTGTCCAAGGCCATTCGTGCGGCGCGCGTGCTCGCGTTCGAAGACCTCGGCATGGAAGCGATCTACGAGTTCGACGTCAAGGACATGCCCGTGACGGTGGCCGTCGATTCGACCGGCGTCTCGGTGCACCAGACCGGTCCGAAGGAATGGCAAGCCAAGATCGGCAAGATCCCGGTCGCTGCCGAGTAATGCGCCGTAAAGCGACGTAGCGCGTTGTAGCGCGCTACAACGCGACACCCGGTTGCCCCCGGCCGCAGAAAGCCGGGTCAGCGCCTGCTGGACCGAGCCCGGCCTTCGCCGGGCTTTTTTTGTCCGCTCGGCGCCGATCCGCGCCATGCCGATCTCACATGAAGGAGCACGAATGGATCGCATTTCCATTTGCACCTTGGTTCACGAAAGGCCCGGCAAGGCTTGGCTTCCCGGCCTTTTCAGGCTACGCTTCAACCGCTCGCAAACCGAACAAGGCAGGGATTCCAAATGAAAGGCGACAAGAAAGTTCTCGAACTCCTCAACGCGCAGCTCACGAACGAGTTGACGGCGATCAACCAGTACTTTCTGCACGCCCGGATGTACAACCACTGGGGCCTCGCAAAGCTCGGCAAGCACGAGTACGACGAGTCCATCGGCGAGATGAAGCACGCCGACAAGCTGATCGAACGCATCTTCATGCTCGACGGCCTGCCCAACCTGCAAGATCTGCACAAGCTGCTCATCGGCGAGAACACGGAAGAAATCCTGAAGTGCGATCTGAAGCTCGAATACCTCTCGCAAAAGACTTGCAAGGAAGGGATCGCCCATTGCGAAAGCGTGAAGGACTTCGTCTCGCGCGAAATCTTCAACGAGATCCTGCACGACACCGAAGAGCACATCGATTGGTTGGAAACGCAAATCGAACTGATCGACAAGGTCGGTCTGCAGAACTATCAGCAGTCTGGCATGGCGTCGTTCGACGAATAAGGTCGTACGCCGCAGCACGCGGACGCACCACGCATCGCCGCACCGATATCGGTTCGCGGGCTTTGCGCTAGAATTCCAGGGCCGGCCATTTGCCGGCCCTTTTTCGTTTGCCATGCCCTCCAACGCGCCGATTGGCGTTTTCGATTCCGGTCTCGGCGGCCTGTCGGTGCTTCAGGCCGTACGCGCCCTCCTCCCGCAAGAGTCCCTGCTCTATGTGGCCGACTCCCGCTTTGCTCCGTACGGCGAGCGCCCCGACGCGTTCATCGAACAACGCACACTGGCGATCGGCCGGTGGCTGCGCGAGCGCGGTGCCAAGGCACTCGTCGTCGCCTGCAACACCGCGACGGCGCACGGGGTGGCAGCACTTCGCGCCGATGCCTCGTGGCCGGTCGTCGGCGTCGAGCCCGGCATCAAACCCGCAGCGGCAGTGTCGAAGCGCGGTGTAATCGGGGTTCTGGCTACGGCGGCCACGCTGCGCAGCACCCGGTTCGCCGATCTGCTCGCGCGCCACACCGCACAAGGCCAACGCTTCCTTTGCCAGCCGGGTCACGGGCTCGTCGAGCGCATCGAAGCCGGCGATGTCGACTCACCCGACGTCATGGCACTGCTCGAACGATACGTGGAACCGATGGTGTCGCAAGGCGCCGACACGCTCGTGCTCGGCTGCACCCACTATCCCTTCCTGATACCGGCCATCCAGCGACGCTTCGGCACGACGCTCTCCCTTATCGACACCGGTGCGGCCATCGCCCGGCAGCTTGAGCGGCGTCTTGAATCCGATGCCCTGATCGCCCCTCGTCTGCCCGACACCTGTGGCGACCTCAAATTGTTCGCCACCGCGAACGCGAGCGCGCTGCAGACGATGGCCGATCGGCTACTGCCCAACGCGCCACGCGTTCAGACGATCGAGATCGCCGACATTGCCGAGATCACGTCGGATGGCCCGGCCAGTCTCGATCCGCTCCCAAACCTTCCCATCATCTCCGCCTGAACCCGCGACCGCAAACCCCTGCTCGCACCATGGAATAGGTCGACGGCACTTGCAAAACATCATCACTTGAATAATAATTATTCTCATTAATGTTACATTTTGACGTTTTCATCATGATCGTCTGCGTCTGCAAATCCGTCTCCGAACGCCAGATCAAGGCCTGCATCGATGCCGGTGCCACCTCGATGGAAGATCTTCAGATCGACCTCGGCGTTGCGCTGTGCTGCGGCAAGTGCGGCCCTTATGTTCAGGAAATGGTGTCCGGTGCGTCGCCGTGCTGCGGCCGCTCGTGCGATGGTGGCTGCCAGTCAGCCCATGCGACGCCCTCCTCGGAAGTCGTGGTCGTGCGGGAGCTGGCGCTGGCCGCCTGAGACGGCTTGCATCGTCACGCCCTCCCCCGATTGCCCTGCGGCATCGGCAGCAATTCTGCCGAGTGTTCTGCCTGGCATGTTTCCGAATCGCCTCTGCGGCCAAGTGTCGCATCGGCAACAGCGCCAGCCAACTGCGGCCTATGCGACGATTCGCATGTGCCGCCCAGCGCCAGCCAGCGACTTCTCACCCACCGGAGGTGTCAAATGGAACTCCTGATTGGCTTTGTGTCGACGCTATGTTTGTCGTTTTTCCTGTTTCGAAAGTGAGTTCGCGCACGGCGCTCGATTCATGCCGTCACTGTGTTCGCCGACCGCGCCGCTTGGCGCGGTTTTCCTTTCATCGTACGTCCCGGCCTATCCCGAACGTCGAGTCATCGCGCACCGCGCAGCGCTCGCCGTTCGTCGCCGCAATTTAGCGTACCCTAGCCGTTACCATGTCGACCGTGCCCCCTTCTGGCCTCACGCTCATGCCGAGCCGCGATCCGCTGATGTCGCCGCGCGCCGTCGCAATTGCGGCAGTGATCGTCGTCGCCCACATTGCCGCGCTGGTGGGCCTGTCGCACCTGCGAAATGCCCCGGCGCCGGCCACGATTGTGCCGACGGTCTTCACCGCCACCATCGTTCCGCCCCAACCGAGACCCGCACCGCCGCAGGCATCCCCCCCCAAGCCCGCGCCCGAACGTCCGAAGCCAAAGGTCGCTCCGCCGCCGCCCAAGCCTCGCGTATCGGCGCCCAATGCCATCGCACAAAAGGCCGAGCCGGTAGCGCCGCCGCAGCCAAGTGCCGAGCCGGTGAAAGACACGGCACCTGTCGCGCCGGCGGCACCGCCAGCACCGGCACAGGCCGTCGCGCCGCCGGGCCGCGTCGAAGGGCTGAAACTCGAATGCCCGGATCCGCCGCTGATCTATCCGACGCAGTCACGCCGCCTCGGTGAGGAGGGCGTCGCGACGGTAAGGATGGTCATCAATGTGCAAGGCCGAGTGGCGGAGGCAAACGTCGTCAAGTCGAGTGGTTATCCGAGACTTGATAAAGCCGCCATCGAATCGGCCTACAAGATGCGCTGCGCTGCGCCGATGAAAGACGGACGCGCGGTAGAAACCACGGCGACGAAGCCTTTCAGATTCAACATCGACGATTAACGCAACCCTTCACGAACGGGATCTCCCGAGGAAAGCAAAATGCAAGAGTATGGTTTGAGCCACGTCTGGGCGCAGGGCGATTTCGTTACCCGAGCCATCGCGATCGTGTTGTTGGTGATGTCGGTGCTGTCGTGGACGGTCATCCTCATCAAGGGCACCCAGGTCTTCCGCCTGAGCCGCCTGACGCGCACCGCCGAGCCGGATTTCTGGCACTCGGAGAATTTCTCCGCCGGTCTGCAGAAGCTGGGGGAATCCGGGCAGAACAACCCGTTCCTCGCACTGGCCCTCGCCGGCCAGGACGCCGCCGAGCATCACCGCCAGAGCCAGCCGCACCTGCACGACAAGATGGATGTAAGCGACTGGATCACGCGCGCCCTGAAGAACTCGGTGGACGACACGGTGTCGCGCCTGCAAAGCGGCCTGGCCATGCTGGCGTCGATCGGCTCGACCGCACCGTTCGTCGGTCTGTTCGGCACGGTGTGGGGCATCTATCACGCCCTGCTGGCGATCGGCGCATCGGGTCAGACGACGATCGACAAAGTGGCCGGCCCGGTGGGCGAGGCGCTCATCATGACCGCCTTCGGTCTGTTCGTCGCCATTCCGGCCGTGCTCGGCTTCAACGCCCTGACGCGCGCCAACAAGGGCATCGTGTCGAAGCTCAACCGTTTTGCCCACAGCCTGCACGCCTACTTCCTGACCGGCGCCAGCCTGCACCCGACGCAGTTCGCGACCAACGTCTCGCCGGTACGCAAGTCCACCCCGGCCAGCGCCAGCTAAGCCGCCGCGCCAGACAAGGAGTTCGCCATGGCTATGGGTTCATACAGCAGCGACGACGGTGCCGACGACGCCATGATGAGCGAGATCAACATGACGCCGCTCGTCGACGTCATGCTGGTACTGCTGATCATCTTCATCGTGACGCTGCCGGTGCTCAATCAATCGGTCAAGCTCGACCTGCCGCAGGCAAGCAGCCAGCCGGAAGACACCAAGCCGGCCAAGATCGATCTGTCGATCCAGGCCGACGGCACCGTCTTCTGGGACAAGCAGGTCGTCGACGAGACCGCACTCAAGGCGCGTCTGGCGCAGGCCGCCGAAGCCCAGCCGCAGCCGGAACTGCACCTGTTCGCCGACAAGAACGTGCGCTACGAGAGCGTCGCCAAAGTGCTGGCGCAAGCGCAGACGGCCGGCATCACCAAACTCGGCTTCGTGACCGCCCCCGACACGAAATAGGTTTGACGCGTTCACGAATCGCGCAAGCGCGGTGCTCGTCACCGCGCTTTTTTTCGCCCATCGAATTCGCAAACGACGTCGTGCGGCCACATTTGGCCGGCATTGTTCCAATCGGGTAACAATCCTTCCTGCGTTACGGGCTACTCCCGGGGCCATGCGCCCCGATATAGTTTGGGCACGACATTGGACGCACAATGCCATCTCGGCATGCGCCCCCCACAGGAGGTTTCCCCATGAGCACCCCGTCCGCCCGCCCGATCGCCCGCGTCTTCACGGCAGCGCAAACGCAGGAAGGCGCCGGTTTTCACGTCAATCGCCCGTTCCCGACACGTATGATGACGGACTTCGATCCGTTCCTCCTGCTCGACGAAATGGGGCCAATGCAAGTCGCCCCCGGGGACGCCAAGGGCGCCCCCGATCACCCGCACCGCGGCTTCGAGACCGTGACGTACTTGCTCGCCGGCGAAATGGAGCATCGCGACTCACAAGGCCACGCGGGCAAGCTCACGCCAGGCGACGTGCAGTGGATGACGGCTGGTGCGGGCGTCATCCACTCCGAAATGCCCTCGCAGGCCTTTCAGCAGCGCGGCGGCGAGATGCACGGCTTCCAGCTCTGGGTGAACCTGCCGCGCACGGACAAGATGATGACGCCGCGCTACCAGGAACTGCCGGCGGCCGGCATCCCGAGCGCGACAAGCGAAGACGGCAAAGTGTCGGTGCGCGTGATTGCGGGCGAGGCGCTTGGCACGCGCGCCGCCATCGAAACGCGGACGCCGATCCTGTACCAGCACTTCACGCTGCAATCGCAGGGAGTGCTCGATCATTCCGTGCCCACGGACTTCAACGTGTTCGCCTATGTGATCGACGGCGAAGGGCAATTCGGCGACGACGCCACTGTGGCCAAGACGCATCAGATGGTCGTATTCGGTGACGCCGGCGAGCGCATTGCCGTGCGCAACGTTAGCGACAGACCGATGTCGTTCCTGCTGATCGGCGGCAAGCCGCTGGGTGAGCCGGTGGCCCGCTACGGCCCATTCGTGATGAACACGGAGGGCGAGATTCGTCAGGCGATTCTCGACTTCCAGGCCGGCCGCATGGGACGGATTCCGGCCTCGAGCACCACCGACTGAGGCGTCGTCGTCGGGGAGATCCCCGCCGTTCGTACCGGCCCGGTGAATTTGGGTCACAATGGCACGCAGAGTGCGTTGTGGCTCGACATCGTCACCGGGCCGTTCTCATCCTCTCCCGATACGTTCCGTGCCGTTCACCCTAACGTTCATTTGGCCCCCACAGGAGCTGCCATGGCTGCAGAAGCGATAGTCACCGCCCATTTGGGCGCCGCAGGTTTTACCACGCCCCTCTCGGACGGCAAGCATGAATGGCTGGCCGACGAGCCCGCGGCGCTCGGCGGCGGCGACCTCGGTCCCGCCCCTGCGGCGTTGCTGCTTTCCAGTCTCGGCGCCTGCACCTCGATCACGTTGCAGATGTATGCGCGGCGCAAGGAGTGGCCGCTCAAGGAAGTGACCGTGACGCTCGCGATGAATCCGGACGGCAAACCGCCCGTCGGGACCACGCAAATCACGCGCAAAATCGAACTGGCCGGAGATTTGTCGGAGGAGCAACGTCAGCGCCTCTTGGAAATCGCGAATGCGTGCCCAATTCACAAGGTGTTATCGGGCACCATTGCCATCGACAGTCTGTTGGTCGAGTAATATTCGGCGCGACGCCGGCATGCTGTCACCGCATGCCGGCCCGCACCGATGGATGGGGAGACTTTCTTGCAGTACGAACACCTGATCGAGGTCAACGACCTCCTGAACCCGCTGGCCTTCGCGTTGACGCGCGATCAACTGTGGCGCGGTCTCGTGCTGCGCGCCGAGCAACCGGAGACTTTCGTGCTCGGACTCGACAAGTGCATCGTGCACGAACGCACCGACGACTCGCTGACCCGCGAGCTGCGCTTCGGTGAAGCGGTAGTGCACGACCGGGTCGTCTTCGAGGCCCAGCAGTGGGTGCGCTACGAGACGGCGGCGACGGATCAGCACGCGGGTGGCACCCTCACCATGCGTATCGAAGAGCCGACGCCGACGCATTACTTCGTGCGCTTCACCTACAGCACCACACTGCAGGAAGACGCCGCCACGGCAGACACGCGCTATAGCGAGTTCGTGAAGTCCGCCTATCGTGAGGCCGATATCGACACCGTCGGGCAGATCCGGGCGCTCGCCGAACAAGGCGCGCTGGGCTAAGCGGTCATCGGCAAGCGATTCGCCGGGCGTGGCGTGCCACCGTCCGGCGAATCCGCGATTAGCCACTCACTATTCGGAATTCACAGCAATAGCCATATTTCAATGTAAATAGTAATGATTCTCATTTAATATCTGTCTCATAGTCAGCCACACGGATGAGCGAGATGACCGCAAGCCACACCCCTGCCCGCCAGACCCCGCCCGCCATGGCACCGCGCCGCACGCTGTCGGCGTCACGTGCGCAAACGGATAAATCGGCCAGCCACACCACGGGGCGCGCGCTCACGAGCGAACACCTGCTGCAAGGCACGCAATGCGTGAACATCCTGCACAACGGACAGACGTATCAGTTGCGCGCCACGCGGTACGGCAAGTTGATCCTGACGAAATAAGACGCGCAATCCGTCACGAATTTTGGCGGCGGCACGACCACGACCGTGCCGCCCCGTTACCGAGTTTTGTGGGGACCACCTCGCCTAAGAGGTGTTTGGCAGTAGCCAGCGAATGCAACGCAATCCCATGTAGTTACGGCAAGCCCCTCTCTACCTGCGTTGCACGCCAGCCAAGCCGTTTTTTTTGTCCGTCCACGCGAGTTTCATTGATGTTCTCCTCGTGGCCCAGCCTGCCAAACCTCAGGGGGTGGCCATCCGGCCTGACAAGCCTTTGCCCCGTCCGCGAGGACGGGTTTTTCTTTCGTGCCGTCGAAAAAAAAGCATCGCCGAACTCATCGACGATGCTTTTTGTCCCTACGGACCTACGGAGGCGGGCGAGTGCCCCGAGGCACTTAGGCGCTCAGGCGCGCTTGACCGCCGCGATCCCAGCCCGCGCGATCTGGGCATCCTGCGTCGACTTCACACCGGACACACCGACCGCGCCAATCACGTTGCCGTCGATCACGATGGGCACGCCGCCTTCGAGCATCGCGGTGTTCGGCGCGCTCAGGAACGCAAAGCGGCCGCCATTGATCATCTCCTCGAACGCGCCGCTTTCACGACGGCCGACCGCGGAGGTCTGCGCCTTGCCCAGCGACATCATGGCCGTGCTGGGCGCCGCACCGTCCATACGATATAGCGACAGCGCGTGACCGCCGTCGTCGACGATCGTGATGCACACGTTCCAACCGTTCGCGGTGGCTTCGGCCACGGCGGCGGCGTTGATCTTCTGCACGTCTTCAACGCTCAGGACAGCTTTCGTCTTCATACGTCTCTCTCGTTTGAGGTTGGCAATTCAAGGAGCCCGCATCCATGCGTGACCCCGATTCGTTCGTCGTCCCTTTGAGACGCCGGTACTTCGTGGCATCGAAAAGGGCATGAAAAGCTCAATGCCCCACGGCCAGGGCCATCCATTCGCGCAGCGCCTGATGCGTGGTGCGCAAGCCACCGACGGTGGGCCACCAGCCGGGAATAACATCCGCTTCGAACGCGTTTGCATTGCAGCACGGTGCGGGTACCACCGTCAGTCCAGCACGTTCGAACTGGTCGCGAGCCCGGCGCATATGCCAGGCGCTCGTGACCAGATAGACGCGCGACACGCCGACGTTCGCCAGCATACGCGCGCTGAAGGTGGCGTTTTGCGCCGTATTCAACGATTGTCCTTCGATCCAGCGCACCGGGACGCCGAATTCTTCGGTCGCGACTTGGGCCATCATGCGCGCCTCGACCACATCGCCAGTCGGACTGCCGCCCGAGACAAGCACCGGCAATTGCGTGCGACGCGCGAGCAGCGCGCCATACCGCACGCGGGCCAACGTGGGGGCCTTCAGATCGGAATCGCGTTCACGCCCGAATTCTGGCGCATGATGGGTCGCCCCGCCACCAAGGATCACCACCGCCTGCGGCAGCGTCGCTGCCGCCCCGCTCGCCCCGCGCGCGGCGTCGAGCGACTTGAGATCGATCGGGGAGCGGGTTTCCAGCGGTCGAGCCAACTGCCGGCCGAACCAAGGCATCGCCTGCACCCATAGCGCAAGTATCGCGACGATCGCCAGCGTTTTGCCGACACGCGGACAGCGCCGCCCGATGGCGACGGCGAAACCCGCTAGCAGCAGTACATTGACCGGCGGCAGGAACAGGCTGACGAGAAGGGTGCGGGCAAGCCAATCGAAGGGCATCCGGCCAGTGTACTGGACTGCACTGCGCAGCGCACCCTTTCTCTATGACATCTTCCGTACGATAGCCGGGCCTGGCGTCAGGCTGTCAGGCCAGCAGGCTGCGCAGCATCCATGCGTTCTTTTCGTGCAGTTGCATGCGTTGCGTGAGCAGGTCGGCGGTCGGCTCGTCGGAGGCGGCGTCGACCGTCGGGAAAATGCCGCGCGCGGTGCGGGTCACCGCTTCCTGCCCTTCGACCAATTGGCGAATCATCTCTTCGGCAGCCGGCACACCGTCGGCTTCGGGAATCGACGACAGCTTCGCAAACTCCTTGTAGGTCCCCGGCGCCGGGTAACCCAACGCGCGAATACGCTCGGCAATCAGGTCGACGGCCAGGGCGAGTTCGTTGTACTGCCCTTCGAACATCAGATGCAGGGTGTTGAACATCGGACCGGTCACATTCCAATGGAAGTTGTGCGTCTTCAGATAAAGCGTGTAGGTGTCGGCCAGCAGATGGCTCAATCCTTCGACGATACGCTTGCGATCCTTCTCGCTGATGCCGATGTTCACACTAGCCACATTGTTCTTCTTTGCCATGATCCGACTCCGTTGGTGATGGTGCCCCCGTCGTACTGTGGGGGCACGCTGGACTGAAATGAAAATGCCGGCGCAGGCCGACGAATCCCGACTTCGGCGGGCATCGGTCCAGTCTATCGGGATCGTGTGACGATACCCGGCACGTCTGGATGTGATGCCTCTCACCCGCCGATGTTTCGCGCGAGCGCTCTCCGTACTTTCCTCGAGACGTGCGCGCTGGCATTCCGGTTACACTGCGCGCATGTCCGCAGACCCCGCAGATTCCGCCTACCGCCTGTCGATGCCCGACCGCCCGGCCGCGCACGACAAAGCGGACCGTGCCACGCCTCCCGCGCAAACGCCTCTGCCGCGCCAACTCCTGGTGACGCCCGATATCGCGACGCGCTCACAGATTGCCGGGTTCGCGTCACAACTCGCGCAAGCACTCGCCCGCGGCATCCGGCTGGTACAGCTTCGCAATCGTTCGCTCGATGCCGACAGCTACCGGGCCTTGGCAGAGAGCGCCCTGGCATTGACCCATGCGGCAGGTGCGCAACTTATCCTCAACCCGCCGCAAAGCGTTACGGATCTCTGGCTCGACGCACCGAACGGCGTGCACGCCAGTACTGTCCCGCAGGCAGACGGCTGGCATCTGACGAGTGCGCGACTCATGGTCTGCGATGCTCGTCCCGCGGGCTGGAAGCTTGTCAGCGCCGCCTGTCACAACGCCGCACAGGTCGAACGCGCCACGCTTCTGGGCCTCGACTTCATTACGCTATCGCCCGTGCTCGTCACCGCGACGCATCCGGACGCCAAGCCGCTTGGCTGGCCCGCATTCACCGCGCTCGCCGCGCAAACGTCGCTGCCGGTGTTCGCCCTCGGCGGCATGCGGGACGACGCCTTGTCGAGCGCGCGCCACGCCGGGGCCTACGGCATCGCCGCCATACGCGCTTTCTGGCCGTAGTCGACGCGCTCAGTCATGGCTTGCCGGGCTTCTCGATGCTTAAGACTAATTCGCCTTATGAAAACGGTCGAGTTAATCGTTTTTATGCGTTCAATAGCTAAAAACAATACGCCGCAGCACCAAGCGACGGCGTATTGCACCTTCAAGCGGTAACGGAACGGGTGGGTCCCGGCGTATCAGTTCGACGTTGCCGGCAGATCGAGGGGAATCACGCCCGGCAGATGGCATCGGGCGATGGCTTGCGCCACGGCGTCGATGGCGGGCAGCCGCGTGAAGCTCTTGCGCCACGCCAGCACGACGCGACGGTCAGGCACTGGTGCCGAGAACGGCACATAGCGCAGCAGACTGTCGGGCGCCTGCGTCTCGGGCACCGACGTCTTCGGCAGCACGGTGATGCCTACGCCGCTGGAGACCATATGACGAATGGTCTCCAGCGAAGAGCCTTCGAACGTCTTCTGGATACCGTCGGCATTCTGCGAGAAGCGCATCAGTTCCGGACACACACCCAGCACGTGATCGCGGAAACAATGCCCACTGCCCAGCAGCAGCATCGTCTCCTGCTTGAGATCGCCCGCGTCGATGTGCTCACGCTCGGACCACGGATGCGAACGCGGCAGCGCCACGACGAACGGTTCGTCGTAAAGCGGGCGCACCATCAGGCCGCTCTCCGGGAACGGCAGTGCCATGACCGCCGCATCGATTTCGCCCTGCTTGAGCAGCTCGATAAGCTTGAGCGTGTAGTTCTCCTGCAGCATGAGCGGCATCTGCGGCGTCGTCTCGATCATCTGTTTGACGAGGGACGGCAGCAGATACGGCCCGATCGTGTAGATCACGCCCAGACGCAGCGGCCCGGCAAGCGGATCGCGCCCCTGCTTGGCGATTTCCTTGATGGCGATCGTCTGCTCGAGCACTCGCTGCGCCTGAGCAACGATCTGCTCGCCGAGCGGCGTCACGCTCACTTCGGCGGCGCCACGCTCGAAAATCTGTACGTTCAGCTCGTCTTCGAGCTTCTTGATGGCCACCGAAAGCGTCGGCTGGCTGACGAAACAGGCTTCCGCTGCGCGACCGAAATGGCGTTCGCGCGCCACCGCCACGATGTACTTGAGTTCCGTGAGGGTCATGTCGTCCTAACCTGTGTAAATTAATCGAATTACCGCAATCGATAGATTTTGTTTTTTATAGCACAATCGAGCGGCGATTGCCCGTTTTCGGTCGACGTCCGCGTTGATGCCAGCGCAGATGCGTCCGTTGACGCCTCGCCGCCCGACCGTCGCGCAGACACCGGCGTTATGCCTTCAGATAGTCTTCCCGCGCCCCGAGCCAGCGCTCCAGGTGCGCCGCCACGGCACCGGGGTGCGACGCGAGCAGCACATCGGCCGCCTCCTGGGCGCCCGGGATCAGCCACGCGTCCTCATTCAGATCGACGAAGCGCAACATCGCCGCGCCCGACTGCCGCGCACCGAGAAATTCGCCCGGGCCGCGAATCTCCAGATCGCGTCGCGCAATGACAAAACCGTCGGTGGTCTCGCGCATCGTTTGCAAACGCGCCTTCGCGCCCATCGACAGTGGTGACGCATACATCAACAGGCATACCGATTCCGCCGAGCCGCGCCCCACGCGTCCGCGCAACTGGTGCAGTTGCGCAAGCCCGAAGCGCTCCGCATGTTCGATGACCATCAGCGAGGCATTCGGCACGTCCACCCCCACTTCGATGACCGTGGTCGCCACCAGCAGATGCGTGTCGCCACGCGTGAAGTCGTCCATCACGGCCGCCTTCTCCGCCGGCGCGAGCCGCCCGTGCACGAGTCCCACACGCAACTCGGGCAGCGCCGCGACCAGTTGGGCATGCGTGTCGACGGCCGTCTGCAATTGCAGCGCCTCGCTCTCCTCGATCAGCGGACAAACCCAGTACACCTGGCGGCCGGCCAGCGCCGCCGCCCGCACGCGTTCGATCACTTCCGGGCGCCGCGTGTCACTGATCAGCTTGGTGACGACGGGACTGCGGCCCGGCGGCAACTCGTCGATCACGGAAACGTCCAGATCGGCGTAGTACGTCATCGCGAGCGTTCGCGGAATGGGCGTCGCGCTCATCATCAACTGATGCGGCATGGCGCTGCCACCCATGCCGGCGGTTTGCATCTTGCTGCGCAGCGCCAGACGCTGTGCCACGCCAAACCGGTGTTGCTCGTCGACTACCGCCATGCCCAGTCGCGCAAACGTGACGGTATCCTGAATGATGGCGTGCGTGCCGATGACCAGTTGCGCGTCGCCGCTCGCCACGCGCGCGAGGGCCTCGCGCTTTTCCTTCGCCTTCATGCTGCCCGCCAGCCACGCGACCTCGACGCCCAACGGCGCAAGCCAGCCCGAGAGTTTGCGCAGATGCTGCTCCGCAAGGATTTCGGTCGGCGCCATGATCGCCGCCTGATACCCTGCGTCGATGGCCTGTGCCGCGGCCAGCGCCGCAATGATCGTCTTGCCGCTGCCCACGTCGCCCTGAAGCAGGCGCTGCATCGGATGCGGTTCGGCAAGATCGGCGCGGATCTCGGCCCACACGCGTTGCTGAGCGCCGGTCAGGCGAAACGGCAGCGCCGCCTCGAAGCGTTCGAGCAAGCCCCCCGGCACGCGGGCGCCGAGCGCAGGGGCCGCGAGCCGTCGACGCGCCGCCTGTGCCCGTTTGAGCGACAGTTGCTGCGCGAGCAACTCCTCGCACTTGATGCGCAGCCATGCCGGATGCGAGCGCTCGACAAGCGCTGTCTCGGACACATTGGGCGGAGGCGCGTGCAGCAGGTGGACGGCGTCGGACAACGCCGGGAGCGGATGCTCGGGCCCCATGACACGCTGAAGCAGTCCTGGCGGCAGCAACTCCGGCAACGGCGTGCGCTCCATCGCGTTGTGGATCGCTTTGCGCAGATACGCTTGCGACAGGCCCGCCGCGCTCGGGTACACCGGCGTGAGGGACTCCGGCAGCGGCGCGGCGGCGTCCTGCACCACGCGATACGCGGGGTGGACCATCTCCAATCCGAAGAAGCCGCCACGCACTTCGCCACGCACTCGCACGCGCGTGCCAACGGCGAGTTGCTTCTGCTGGCTGCCGTAGAAATTCAGAAAACGCAGCACAAGTTCGTGGCCTTCGTCCGCAATGCGTACGACCCATTGACGGCGCGGCCGGTAGGCCACTTCACTTGACGTGACGACGCCCTCCACCTGCGCCAGTTCGCTCGGCAGCACTTCGCCGATCTTGCGCAGGGTGGTTTCGTCCTCGTAGCGCATCGGCAGATGCAGAATCAGATCGATGTCGCGCTTCAGGCCGAGCTTGGCGAGCTTGTCGGCCGTGCCCGAGCCGGTCGTCTTGCGCGCGGCGGCCTTCGCGTTTTTCGGTGACTGGGAGGACTGGGTGGACGTGGCGGGGGCCGCGTCGTCCTCCCCTGTCGGCGCCTGCGCCGGCGCAGCCGGGCGCCGACCGCGCTTCGCGGCGGGACGTGGTGCGACATCGGTCTGTGCACCGGCGGCATCGGCAAGGTCCACGAGGTCGGCAGGGGCGTCGTCAGGCGCGGTGGCGGGCATTCTGCGTTCGGTCATGCAGTCGCGAGTCGGGGACGTTCGGCCGTGAGGCGCACACCGTGCCGGCAGGCCTTCGGACGAACCAAGTAAAATGTCGGTTGCTACGCATTGTAAACGCTGATGTATACCCTTTCCGATTTCGATTTCGACCTGCCGCCCGAACTGATCGCGCAGACCGCGCTCACCGAGCGCACCGCCAGCCGCCTGCTGGAGGTCGACGGCAGCGTCACGCCGCCCCATCTGTACGACCGGCGCTTCGCCGATCTGCCTAGCCTGCTCGCCCCCGGCGACTTGCTGGTGTTCAACGACACCCGTGTCATCAAGGCGCGCCTGTTCGGCCAGAAGGCGAGCGGCGGCAAGATTGAGGTGCTCGTCGAGCGAGTGATCGACAACCGCACCGTGCTCGCGCAGATCCGGGCGAGCAAGAGCCCGACGCCCGGCACCGTGCTGCATCTGGCCGATGCGTTCGACGTGACCGTTGGCGAGCGCGTCGAACCGTTCTACACGCTGCACTTCCCGGACGACTGCTATACGCTGCTGGAGACCTACGGCCGCCTGCCCTTGCCGCCGTATATCGCACACGACGCCGACGCCGCCGACGAAACGCGCTACCAGACCGTGTATGCCCGCAACCCGGGCGCGGTGGCCGCGCCGACCGCTGGGCTGCATTTCGACGACAGCCTCTTCGCCCACCTCGACGCACTGGGCGTGCACCGCGCCACACTGACGCTGCACGTGGGCGCCGGCACGTTCCAGCCGGTGCGCGTGGAGAACATCGGCGAACACAAGATGCACTCGGAGTGGTACGAAATCACGCCGTCGCTGGTCGACGCCATCGCCGCCACCCGCGCGCGCGGCGGCCGCGTCGTCGCGGTCGGCACGACGTCGATGCGTGCCCTGGAGTCGGCCGCGCAAGCCACGCTGGCTGCGGGTGGGGCGCCGGGCACCTTGCGCGCCGGCAGTGCCGAGACGGACATTTTCATCACGCCGGGCTACCATTTCCAACTGGTCGACCGGCTCATTACCAACTTCCACTTGCCCAAATCGACCTTGCTCATGCTGGTGTCGGCGTTCTCGGGGATGGAGACGATCCGCGCGGCCTACCGGCATGCGATCGAGCAGCGCTACCGCTTCTTCAGCTACGGCGACGCGATGATCCTCTCGCGCGTGGCGCCTCACGACGCGCCGAAAGCCGCCGCCTGACGCGGCACGGCCGTTGGATCGACGGCCGTGCGACCCGGTACAATAGCGGCTTGGCCGCGCATGGGGCGCCGGCCGCTTATTTGACGTCCTGTGCGGGCGCCGGCTTGTGTTGCCGGTGGTGCCGGGGCGCACGACACATGCTCAAGTTCGAACTCATCACCACCGACGGACAAGCCCGCCGGGGGCGCGTCACGCTCAACCACGGCGTGGTCGAGACACCCATCTTCATGCCGGTCGGCACCTACGGCTCGGTCAAGGCGATGTCGCCGGCCGAATTGGTCGAGAACAACGCCCAGATCATCCTCGGCAATACCTTCCACCTTTGGCTGCGCCCCGGGCTGGAGACGATCGCCGCCCACGGCGGGCTGCATCGCTTCATGGGCTGGGATCGTCCGATTCTCACGGATTCCGGCGGTTTTCAGGTATTCAGCCTCGGTGAGCTGCGCAAGATCAGCGAGGAAGGCGTGAAGTTCGCGTCGCCTGTGAATGGCGACCGTCTCTTCCTCTCGCCCGAAATCTCGATGCAGATCCAGCACGTGCTCAACTCGGACATCGTCATGCAGTTCGACGAATGCACGCCGTACGAGATCGACGGCCGCCCGGCCACGGAAGTCGAGGCCGGCCAGTCGATGCGCATGTCGATGCGCTGGGCCAAGCGCTCCATCGACGAATTCAACCGTCTAGAGAACCCGAATGCCCTGTTCGGGATCGTGCAAGGCGGCATGTACGAACATTTGCGCGACGAGTCGCTCGCCGGGTTGTCGGAACTGGACTTTCACGGCTATGCGATCGGCGGGTTGTCGGTCGGCGAGCCGAAGGAAGACATGATGCGCGTGCTCCAGCACGTGGCGCCGCGGCTGCCGGCGAACAAACCCCACTACCTGATGGGGGTCGGCACACCGGAGGACCTCGTGGCTGGCGTGGCGGCGGGCGTCGACATGTTCGACTGCGTGATGCCCACGCGTAACGCGCGCAATGGATGGCTCTTCACGCGATTCGGCGATCTGAAGATCCGCAATGCGTCGCACAAGACCGATACGCGCCCTCTGGACGAAACTTGCGGCTGTTACGCCTGTCGAAACTTCTCGCGCGCCTACCTGCACCATTTGCAGCGAGCCGGGGAAATTCTGGGCGCGCGGCTCAACACCATCCACAACCTGCATTACTATCTCACGCTGATGCAGGAAATCCGGGATGCCATCGAAGCGCACCGTTTCGACGCTTTCGTCGCCCAGTTCCGGGCCGATCGCGCGCGCGGCGTGCATTGACGGCCGTCGCGCGCCAGCGGGCGCCGAAACCCCGGAGACCGGGGTTGGGCAGTGGTAAAATGTCGGGCTTGGATCCTGCATCCACGCACCGAAACACACGCCGCGCGTGTCCGGAGCTCCGGCCACACGCGGCTTTTACACGTCTTACATAAGGAGAACCGAACGTGCTGATTTCCAATGCCTTCGCTCAGACGGCAGGCGCCGCGAGCCCGACCAGCAACCTGATGAGCTTCCTGCCGCTGGTGCTGATGTTCGTGGTGCTGTACTTCATCATGATCCGTCCGCAAATGAAGCGCCAGAAAGAAACGCGCAACATGCTGTCGGCCCTCGCCAAGGGCGACGAAGTCGTGACCTCGGGCGGCCTGGCCGGTCGTATCTCGAAGGTCGGCGAGACCTTCGTGACCGTGGAGATCGCTGAAAACGTCGAAATCAACGTGCAGAAGGGTGCGATCACCACCCTGCTGCCGAAGGGCACCATCAAGGCGCTCTGAGCCTTCGCGCCACTGCACGCGGCCGCCTTCAACGGCGGCCGCCGTGCATGGCGACGCCGGCCTTGGCGACCCTCGTTGCCATGCCAGCCGGTCTGAAGCACGGTTTGCCACATGGCATCACCCTAGCCCGCTGCTATGAATCGCTATCCTCTCTGGAAGTACATCCTCATTCTGGTGGCGCTTGCCATCGGGGTGTTCTATACGCTGCCCAACCTGTTCGGTGAAACACCGGCAGTACAGATTTCCAGCGTCAAGGCGACCGTCAAGGTCGATGCCTCGACGCTCGCGCGCGCCGAAGACGCGCTCAAGGCGCAGAACATCGCCTATCAAGGCGCCGTGTTCGACAGCACGGGCAACAACCCGAGCGTGCGCATTCGCTTCGCCGACACCGACACGCAATTGCGGGCCAAGGACATGCTCCAGACGGCGCTGAACAGCGACCCGACGGACCCGACCTACGTCGTCGCGCTTAACCTGCTCTCGGCCTCGCCGGAATGGCTCACCCGAATCCACGCGCTGCCGATGTATCTCGGTCTCGACCTGCGTGGCGGGGTGCACTTCCTGCTGCAAGTCGACATGGCCGGCGCCATCACCAAGCGCCTGGACGCGAGCGCCGCCGATGCCCGCACGCTGCTGCGCGACAAGAACATCCGCCACAACGGCGTGACGCGTACGGACACTGGCATCGAAGCCGTCTTCAGCGACCAGAACGACGCCGAGCGCGCCCGCGGTGCCCTGACCGACGGCCTGCCCGATCTGTCCTACACCACGCAAGCCGGCCCGAACGGGACGTTCAAGGTCGTGGGCGCCTTCACGGAAGCTGCCCGTCGTGCGGTACAGGACAACGCCGTCAAGCAGAACATCGTCACGCTGCATAACCGGGTGAACGAACTCGGTGTGGCCGAGCCGGTGATTCAGCAGGAAGGCCCGGACCGCATCGTCGTGCAGTTGCCCGGCGTGCAGGACACCGCCAAGGCGAAGGACATCATCGGCCGTACGGCAACGCTCGAAGCGCGTCTGGTCGATCCGGACGCCCCGCGCCTCATCACGGCCGACACACCGGTGCCGCCGCAGGACGAATTGTTCCTGCACGGCAACGGCGCGCCGGTGATGCTCAAGCGTCAGGTGATCTTCAGCGGCGATCGCATCACCAGCGCGTCCGCGGGCTTTGACGATCACCAGCAACCGTCGGTGAACATCAAGCTCGACGCCGCCGGCGGCCGTGTGCTGCGCGACGTCTCGCGCGACAACATCGGCAAGCCGATGGCCATCGTGCTGTTCGAGAAGGGCAAGGGCGAAGTGCTGACGGTGGCGAACATCCGCAGCGAACTGGGCCAGAGCTTCCAGATCACCGGCGTGGGCTCGGCGCAGGGCGCCAACGACCTGGCACTGCTGCTGCGCGCCGGTTCGCTGGCCGCCCCGATGGAGATCATCGAAGAACGCACGATCGGTCCGAGCCTGGGTGCCGATAACGTGCACAAGGGTGTCGACTCGGTGCTGTACGGCCTGATCGCCATCGCCGTGTTCATGATGGCGTACTACATGCTGTTCGGCGTGTTCTCGGTGATCGCCCTGCTGTTCAACCTGTTGCTGCTGGTGGCCGTGCTCTCGATGATGCAAGCCACGCTGACGCTGCCGGGGATTGCCGCTATCGCGCTCACACTCGGTATGGCCATCGATGCGAACGTGCTGATCAACGAACGCATTCGCGAAGAGTTGCGCGCGGGTGCGTCGGCACAGAAGGCGATTTCGCTGGGCTTCGAGCATGCCTGGGCGACGATTCTGGACTCGAACGTGACCACGCTCATCGCCGGTCTGGCGCTGCTGGCGTTCGGTTCGGGCCCGGTGCGCGCGTTCGCCGTGGTGCACTGCCTGGGTATTCTGACCTCGATGTTCTCGGCCGTGTTCTTCTCGCGCGGTCTGGTCAACCTGTGGTACGGCGGCCGTCGCAAGCTCAAGACGCTGGCGATCGGTCAGGTCTGGCGCCCGGACGGTGCGAAAAACGCACCCGACGCAGGCGAGCAATAACCGCAGGCGCGAGAGGAAACAGTCATGGAATTTTTCCGCATCAAGAAAGACGTGCCGTTCATGCGGCACGCCCTGATCTTCAACATCATCTCGGCGCTCACGTTCGTGGCGGCGGTGTTCTTCCTGCTCACGCGGGGGCTGCACATGTCGATCGAGTTCACCGGCGGTACGGTCATGGAAGTGGCCTACACGCAGGCGGCCGATCTCGAGAAGATCCGTGGCGAAGTCGGCAAGCTGGGCTATCGCGACGTGCAGGTGCAGAGCTTCGGCACCTCGCGCGACGTGATGATCCGCCTGCCGATCCAGAACGGTTCTGACGGCAAGCAGGTCACCAGTGCGCAGCAAAGCGACGCCGTGATGTCCGCCCTGAAGGCCGACGCCCCCGATGTGCAGTTGCGTCGCGTGGAATTCGTCGGTCCGCAGATCGGCCACGAGTTGTTCACGGATGGCCTGCTGGCGCTGACCTTCGTGGTCATCGGCATCATCATCTACCTGTCGTTCCGCTTCGAATGGAAATTCGCGGTGGCCGGCGTGATCGCCAACCTGCACGACGTGGTGATCATTCTGGGCTTCTTCGCCTACTTCCAGTGGGAGTTCTCGCTGGCGGTGCTGGCGGGGGTGTTGGCCGTGCTCGGCTACTCGGTGAACGAATCGGTCGTGATCTTCGACCGGATTCGCGAGACGTTCCGCAAGATGCGCAAGGCGACGGTGCGCGAGGTGATCGACCACGCCATCACGACAACCATGTCGCGTACGATCATCACGCACGCGAGCACGGAAATGATGGTGCTGTCGATGTTCTTCTTCGGTGGACAGACGCTGCACTACTTCGCGCTCGCCCTGACCGTGGGTATTCTGTTCGGTATCTACTCGTCGGTGTTCGTGGCCGCGGCCATTGCGATGTGGCTCGGCGTGAAGCGTGAAGACCTCATCAAGCACAGCAACAAGGATGGTGAAGAAGGCGTCGATCGCAACGACCCGAACTTCGGCGCCCGAGTCTGACCGGCTCACTGCGCTCCGTCAGGAAGACCGCCGGCATGTCCGGCGGTTTTTTTTCGCCGGTGCATTGTGCGCTCCGCGTTGCGACAGCGGCTTCCCACGTTGCCCTGCGCAGGCTGCCGTCACCATGCAAAACGGGCCGCAAAAGCGGCCCGTTTCGTTGAAGCAGAAAGCGTGTTGGACGCGCTCAGACCCGCTTGGCGAGCGATTCGGCGATACCGATGTAGTTCGCCGGCGTCATTTGCAGCAGACGCGCCTTTGCGTCTTCCGGAATAGCCAGTTGCTTGATGAAGTCCTGCAACGCTTCGCGCGTGATGCCCTTGCCGCGCGTCAGCTCCTTGAGCTGCTCGTACGGGTTGGGAATGCCGAAGCGGCGCATCACGGTCTGTACCGGCTCGGCCAGCACTTCCCACGTATTGTCGAGATCGTCGTTCAGACGCTGCGGATTGACTTCGAGCTTGTCCAGGCCCCGCTTGCACGAGTCGTACGCCAGCAGACTATAGCCGAACGCCACGCCGATGTTACGCAGCACGGTCGAGTCGGTCAGGTCACGCTGCCAGCGCGAAACCGGCAGCTTGTCGGCCAGATGGCGCAGTACGGCGTTCGCCAGCCCGAGGTTGCCTTCCGAATTCTCGAAATCGATCGGGTTGACCTTGTGCGGCATGGTCGACGAACCGATCTCGCCGGCCTTCGTCTTCTGCTTGAAGTAGCCGACCGAGATATAACCCCAGATATCGCGGTTCAGGTCGAGCAGGATGGTGTTCGCACGCGCAACGGCGTCGAACAGCTCGGCCATGTAATCGTGCGGCTCGATCTGGATCGTGTACGGGTTGAACGTCAGGCCCAGGCGCTGCTCGATCACGGCCTTCGAGAAGGCTTCCCAATCGTATTCCGGGTAGGCCGAGAGGTGGGCGTTGTAGTTACCGACCGCACCGTTCATTTTGGCGAGCAGCTCGACGCGGCGAACGCGCTCGAGCGCGCGTGCAAGTCGTACGGCCACGTTCGCGAGTTCCTTGCCGAGCGTAGTCGGCGACGCCGGCTGACCGTGCGTGCGCGAGAGCATCGGCTGGGCGGCGTGTTCGCGGGCCAGTTCGCCGAGCTTGGCGACCAGCGATTCGAGCGCGGGCACGACGACCTTGTCGCGCGCGCCCTTGATCATCAGGCCGTGCGAGGTGTTGTTGATGTCTTCCGACGTGCAGGCGAAGTGGATGAACTCGCTCGCCTTTTCGAGCTCCGCCTGCCCCTGCACCTTCTCCTTGAGCCAGTACTCGACAGCCTTCACGTCGTGGTTCGTGACCTTCTCGATGTCCTTGATGCGCTGCGCATCGGCGTTCGAGAACTGGGTGGCCAGGCTCAGCAGGAACGTCTCCGCTTCGGCCGAGAACGGGGCGATTTCGGCGAAACCGGCCTTGGACAGGGCGATCAGCCAATGGATCTCGACCGTCACGCGATGGCGCATGAACGCCGCTTCGGACAGCCACGGACGCAGGGCGTCGGTCTTGCTGGCATAACGGCCGTCGAGCGGAGAAAGCGCGGTCAATGGGGAGAATTCGTCGGACATGGCACTGGGCACCGAAAAAGAAAATCGGGGGAGCCGGCGAGCCGCCAACTCGGAAAGGCCAGCATTTTACCATTCTCGGCCTCGCCCATCCTGGGACGAATCGATTTCACCGGAATTCGGGCAGGACTCGCCCCGCGCTGCGGCATACGCAACACGCATGCGCGAGCGCCCGGAGCCCACGTTATACTCTCCCCCGCCCTACCGCGATTTATCAAGGATTCACATGAAGTTGATCGGTGCCCTCGCCAGTCCCTACGTTCGCAAAGTCCGCATTGTGCTGGCTGAGAAGAAGCTCGACTACAAGCTCGAGCTGGAGAACGTGTGGGCCGACGACACGCGCATCCAGCAGTCCAACCCGCTGGGCAAAGTGCCGTGTCTGGTCATGGAGGACGGCGAAGCCGTGTTCGACTCGCGCGTGATCTGCGAGTACCTCGATACGCTCTCCCCGGTGGGCAAGCTCATCCCCCCTTCGGGCCGCGAACGCGCCGAAGTGCGCTGCTGGGAGGCCCTCGCCGATGGCGTGACGGACGCCGCCGTGCAGATTCGCGTCGAGGCGATGTTCCACGACGAAGCCTCGCGTTCGCAGGCGCTCATCGACCGCCAGCGCAGCAAGATCGACGAAGCGCTGCGCGCAATGGCGCGTGGACTCGACGAACGCCAATGGTGTGCGAGCAACCGCCTCACGCTGGCCGACGTGGCCGTCGTCTGTGCGCTCGGCTACCTCGATTTCCGGTTTCCGGAGATTGCCTGGCGCGACGCCCACCCCAATTTGGCCGATCACTTCGAACGCATGTCCGCGCGCCCGTCGGTCGTCGACACCACCCCCACGCGCTAGTCCTATCCGCCGACCGCAGGGCCAGCGCCTCGCGATTGGCCGCGCGCGGGCATGACGACCGCCGGCCGGTCGCCTCCACGGCTGTCGGAGGCTTCCGCCGACGGGCTGCGTGTCAGCAGTGCCCCCACCCCTCGCAGCAAACGCCAGGCGCGTTCCCTCGCGGCCTCGTTCGAGGACATATCGCCGCGCTCCCGAGCCGGCGTTGTCGTGGCGGGCGCCTTGGTATCGGGTGTCGTATCGACAAGGACGGCGGCAGGCTGCATGGGCTGCATGGGTGGCAAAGGTCGCGAGGGCACCGCTGGCACCGGACTCGCGTCGCGTAGCCGAGCGTATCCGGCCATCACCTTGCGCACGTAATTCTGCGTCTCCGGGAACGGCGGGATCTGACGCCCATAACGCAGCACCGCCCCCTCCCCCGCGTTGTAGGCCGCCAATGCCAGCGTCAGGTCGCCGTCGAAGCGCGCCAGCAGCCAGCGGACGTAGGACGCCCCAGCGCGTACATTCTCCGCCGGGTCTTCGAGACGTCGCACGCCGAAGCGCTCGCCAGTGCGCGGCAGCACCTGCATCAACCCGATCGCCCCCCGCACCGACACCGCCTGCGGATCATATCCCGATTCGGTGTCGATAATGGCGTGCAGCAGCGCCGCATCAACCGACGCGACTTGCGCCGCGCGTTGCACCACCGCGTCGAAGGGCAGCGCGGGGTCGGCAGACGTCGGTGCGTCCGTGTCGCGAGAGGTAGCGACGACAGATATCGGTGCCGCCGTGTCGCGGGAGTTGGCGATGATCGACGTCGGTGCGTTCGCGTCGCCGGGGCTGGCGTCGACAGGCGCAGGCGCGGGCCGCACCAACGCGTCTGGCGTGGCCCGCGGCACGGGTACCACGAGCTGCGCGTCAGCCACTCGCGGGTGACGCGGCAGCAATCCCCCGTCCATCGCCCATACGGACATCGACGGCCCCATCATGCTCAACACGCTGAGCACGCCTCCCGCGAGCCGTGCGCGCCACCCGCACAAGTCCCGAATCCGGCGCCCACTCATACGCCGTCTCCCGAAGCCAAGCGCGTGGGCGCGTCCTTCATGCCGCCTCCGACGCAGCCGTCCTGCGGCATTGCATCGGCGTGCGGCGTGGCGTTCGCCGCTTGCACCTCATAAGGCAGGTCGAGCGCGAGCCGCAGAATCGCGGCCACTGCGTCGAACAGATCGGGGGGAATCGGTGCGTCGATCTCGACGTCGTCCATCAGGCGGCGCGCCACGGGCACGTGCTCGACTATCGGCACGCCTTCGCGCTCGGCGAGCCGGACGATGGTCCGCGCGCGTTCGTTGCGGCCCTTCTCGATCACCATCGGCACGGCCGTCTCGCCGGGCACGTAGCGCAGGCAAATCGCGATGCGGGTCGGGTTGCGCACCACGGCCGTCGACCGCTTCACGTTGTCCGACAGACTGCCGCTTTCGATCGTTTCCCGATGAATGTCGCGCCGCTTGTTCTTGATCTCCCGGTTGCCCTCGACCTCCTTGGATTCCCGCTTGATCTCGTCGTGGGACATCATCAATTGCTTGCGAAGCTGATACTTCTGATACGCGAAGTCGAGCCCGCCGAACACCACGTACGCGATAACCAACACCGCCATCAGCCAGAACATCAACCGCACCGTGAGGGCAAGACCGCACGACGGCCCGCACTGCGGCAGCGCGGCGAGCGACGGCGTGTACTGTCGGATCAGATAGAAAAAGACCACGGCCAGCACCGCCACCTTGACGAGCGACTTGCCGAATTCGAAGAGCGACTGCATCGAGAACAGTTGTTTGGCCTTGGCGATGGGATCGATCCGTTCATACTTGGGACGAACGCTCTCGGGCGCCACGAGCATGCCGACCTGCAAAACCATCGCCAGCCAAGTCGTCACGATCAACAGCACGGCAAGACCGCCCACGAAACGCACGAAGAGCAGCAGCGACGGTCCGAGCATGCCGCGCACGGCGTCGTCCACCGGATCGTTGAGCAGCCCTAACATGCGCGCGACGAGCGCTTGCAGCGCGTCGTAAAGCGCCGG
Organism: Pandoraea sp. XJJ-1; assembly: GCF_026802345.1. Taxonomy (NCBI): domain Bacteria; kingdom Pseudomonadati; phylum Pseudomonadota; class Betaproteobacteria; order Burkholderiales; family Burkholderiaceae; genus Pandoraea; species Pandoraea sp. XJJ-1. The sequence goes on along the minus strand of NZ_CP113827.1, from coordinate 905,610 downwards.
GCCTTCGAACGTCAGCCACGCCAGCACCACGCCGAGTTGCATGCACACGGCAAGATCGGCGCTCTTCGCGACGCGCCCCTTCTTGCGCTCGTCTTCGATCTTCTTGGGGGTGGGCGGCTGGCTCTTTTCGCTCATGTCGGCCTCAGGATGCAGGCAGCGCCAGCGCGGCCCAGGCGCGAAACACGTCGGGCAGCCGATACCAGCCCTGCAGCGGCACGGCGACGGCAAACGGCAGACTGGCCACCGTCACCAGCAGCGCCATCGCGCTTTTCACCGGCATGGCGAGAAAAAAAACGTTGAGCTGTTGCGCGGCCCGGTTGATGAAGCCCATCGACATATCGACCAGCACCATCACGACCATCGCCGGCAGCGCCACCGCCACGCACATCACCTGCATCGCCTGCCAGAGCGCGAGCAGCCAGGCCACGCTGTCGTCGTGCCATTGCCACGGCTGCCCCACCGGCAGCGCGGCGTAGGAGTCATATAACGCGGTGAGTAAGGCCTGCGCCGCCGGGGTGACAAAGAACAGCACGCAAAGCATCTGAGTGAGCGCGATGCCGAAGACCGACGACTGCGCCCCCATCAACGGATTGAGCACGCTCGCCATGGACGCGCCGCGCATCGTGTCGATCACGTACCCCGTCATGTCGACGGCCCAGAACGGCAGCGCGGCGGCAAAGCCGAGCAGGCCGCCGATGCACAACTCGCGCAGCACCAGCATGCCCCATGCGCCCCAGTGCGACGGCAATTCCGGGCTAGCATGCACGAGCGACACCACCGGCAAAGCGAGCGCCAGCACCAGCGCATTGCGCAACATGCCGGCGCCGAGCATGCCGACGGAGAACACCGGCAGCAGCATCGCAATGCCCAGCGGGCGCAGCATCGCCACGCCCCACGCCACCAACCAGCCATACAGGTCGGCCCACAGCGGCGAGAGCAAGGTGTCGACGCCGGGCGCCATGCCCGGCACGAAGGGGGACGTCATGCCGCTCACCGCATCCGGCTGATCTGCTCGAACGCGTTACCCGCGTAATGCAGCAGCACATGGCCCATCCACGCATAGGTGGCGGCCAGCGTGACCGATACCGCGATGAGCTTGATGAGGAACTGCACGGTCTGATCCTGCACCTGCGTAAGCGCCTGCACCAGCGAGACCAGCACGCCGACCGCCGCCGCCACCACCACGGTGGGCAGCGACAGGAGGAGCGTAAGCCAAAGCATCTCGCTCGTGAGATTGACGACGATGGCTTCACTCATGGGTGCGCTCCGGGCCGCGTCATGCGTAGGAGAGCATCAACTGGCGCACCAACTGCTCCCAACCGTTCATCATGACGAAGATCAGTAACTTGAACGGGAGAGCAATGGTCATGGGCGAGACCATCATCATGCCCATCGCGAGCAGGATGTTCGAGATCACCAGATCGATCACAACATACGGCAGGTACAGCAGCAGCCCGATCTTGAACGCTTCGGCGAGTTGGCTCAGCGCGAACGCCGGCATCAGGACGAGCAGCGAGTCGCTGCCCAGGCGGTCGCGATGCGCCTCCGGCCAGGTATCGCGGCCGACGCTGGCGAAGAAGTCGCGTTGTCTCGCGTCGGTGTGACGGGTGAGAAATGCACGGTAGGGCGAAAGGACGCTCGCATCGACATCGGCCACGAAATCCTTGGACGACAGCGATACCGGACGCGTCTCGAGATTGGCCTCGATGTCGAAGGCCACCGGGGCCATGATGAAGCAGGTAAGCACGAGCGATAAGCCGTAAATCGCGATGTTGGGCGGAATCTGCTGCGTGCCGAGCGCATTGCGCAACAGGGCGAACACGACCGCCAGCTTCAGAAACGCGGTTCCCAGCACCACCAGCAACGGCATGATCGAGAGCAGCGACAGTACGACGACGAGCTGCACCGGGTGGTCGAGCAGGGACATGCAAACTCCAATGAGCGGCGTTGACGACCGGGTGGGGTATCCGAGAGGTTAGGTCGTCTCCGGATGCACGCCCATCCGGTCACGACCCGAAATGGCGCGGGGAGAATCGCGCTCACCGGGCGCGTCACCTTCGGTGAGGGCGACCTCAAGCGAAGCGTTCGCGGCGAATGCGCCGATCACGCTGTCGATGCACACCGCGAGTCGTCCGTCGTCGAAACGCAGCAAACGCCCGACGGCCCACGGTGTGTCGTCACGCAGGAGCGTGATTCGATCGGCCGACAACGAGCAAGCGATTGCCTCGCTTTGGGAAACGGCATCGTTGCCTGAACGCCAGGCGGTCAGGAACGGAATGGGAAATTGCCTTTCTGCGACGAGGGCAGACAAACGCACGGTGGCTGCTCCCTGGCGCGCTCCGGCCGCCGTCGACAGGGTGTCGTCGGGGGGACTGGCGTTCGTGTCGTCGAGTTGCAGGACGCGCCGATCCAACGGCCGGCCGTCACGCATGGCCATGGCGCGGTCGCCGTCCACAAGCCAATACTCACCGCCTGCGATGTGAGCCGCCACGTCGAGGAGTACGGCGTCTCCCACCTGCAGATGCTCGCATTGCGCGCTGGGCAAGGTCGCCCACCCCGCCACCAGCGCACATCGACGCGTCGGCAATCCCGACGGATCGAGCGCGGTGTCGCCTGGCGTCGCCCGCCGGCAGCGCTCACACAGCCACGACGTCGCGCCGTCGAGATACATCAACGCCAACCGACGTCCCTCTCGCTGCAACACCATGCCCACACGCCACGCTGTCTCCACTTCCGCGGCCGCGACGTCAGTCGCGCGCGGCCACGAACTGGTATCGCGGGCCGCGTCGGCCGCACTGACCGCGGCGTCGAGCGACATATCCGCGCTCACATCGCCCGTCGCCAGCGTGAGCGACGCCGCGCTGGCCCGCCACGAGGGCGGCAGCGCGTCCCACGACGGAACCGGCAGGTTCGGCGCGAGCCAGTCGCGCCACTGCTGCGCGTCGCACCAGAAGCGCGTCTGGCAGACAAGACCGTCGTCGACGCGTGCCGTCACGACAAGACCGTCCCCTCCCGCACGTAGCCAACCAACTCGGACTCCGGTATCGCCTTCGACAAAAGCCACGCAGGCCACGCCCATGAGCGCCTCATCCAACGGCCCCGGCGTCGACGCCGCGATGAACCCGACGTCCGGCTCAAGGGGCATATCGCGCCTCGACTTCGATCGTGACGGACACCTTCAGGCGCGACGTCAGGGCGCGCTCGAGCCGCCCTCGATGCGCCAGCAAGCGCCGGTACATCGTGAGCCGCACGCAGAGCAGACTCACCGTCACGCCCTGCCGTCCGCGCCGCGCTTCGACGACCAACGCATCGAGCGCGCCACCATGCACCAACACGCGCAACGAACTGCCGCCGTCCCAGTTGGCCTCCTGGCGCATGTGCCAGACACGCAACCAACGCAGCACATCCGCGGGTCCGGACACGCACGCGGCCGGCTCGCATGCCAGGGTGAAGGTCCGTTCGTGACGGTCGCCGCTTGGCCTTCCATCGGGCGTTGCCGTGCCGCGCCGCTGCGACGACGAACGGTCGGACAAGCTGACGAACGCATCGGCTGACGGGCCGCTTCGGTGAATGGTACGCATCGTGAAGTCCTCTTGATGGCAATGGTGGTGAGCGCGTTTCGTTCGGCATAGGTGCGCAATCCCTTCGGCGCCGGGTAATGGCGTGAGACGGTTCCGTCTTCAGCGGCCCATTGCCCATTCACCGGCGGTGAAACGTCATCAACTCCCGCAGTTTTTCCTGTTTGCGTGCATTCGCCTGCAGGCGCTCGCGTTGGTGAAGCACTTCGGCGTCGACAAGCTTCGCGTGCGCGAGTGCAGCGCTGTGCCGGTTCCGCGCCTCGCCAAGGGCGGCACGCTGCACTTCCACCGCACCCGGCGCGCCCGCGGCCTCGCGTGGCCCGTAGACACCGCCGCGCGACAATGCGTCCTGCCACGCGCGACGTTGCGCGTCGCACGCGCGCTCGCACGCAATGACCGCCTCGTTGGCATCGCGCGCCGCGACCGTCATGCGGGCCAGTGCGGCACGCAGGCTGGCTTCGCGGCGCTGGGCGAGGGCCGCCAACGCCGCGAGGCCCTCGTCGTCCGTCAGTTCGCGAGATGTTCGAGCCATGCGCGCGTGTCGTCGAATGGCGTCACGTCGTGCTGCGCCTGACAAAGAAAGGCACGGATGTCCGGGGCCCGCGCGAGCGCGTCGTCGGTCTCCGGATCGTTGCCCGGCTGATACTCGCCAACGCGTACCAGCAACTCAACCTGCGCCGCCAGCGCCATCGCGCGCCTGACACGCGCCGCCGCATCGACATGCGGCGCGTCGGTCACCGCCGCCATCACCCGAGAGAGGCTCCTCGCGACGTCGATGGCGGGATAGTGATTTTCCTGCGCGAGACGCCGCGACAGCACAATGTGACCGTCGACGATCGAACGCACCTCGTCGGCGAGCGGCTCATCCAGGTTGTCGCCTTCGACGAGCACCGTATAGAACGCGGTGATGCTGCCGCGCACGCCGGTCCCCGCGCGCTCCAGCAACCGGGGCAGACGCGCATAAAAGCTCGGTGGCAACCCGCTCGTCGCCCCAAGCGGCTCTCCCGCCGCCATCCCGATATCGCGCACGGCGCGCCCGAAGCGCGTCAGGGAATCCATGAGCAACAGCACGTCTTTGCCGTCGTCGCGAAACGCCTCCGCAATGGCCGTCGCGGTGTAGGCGGCCTTCATCCGTTCGAGCGCGGGACGATCGGATGTCGCGACGACGCAGACAGTTCGTGCACGCGCCTCAGGGGTGAGGGCCGACTCGAGAAACTCGCGCACCTCGCGCCCGCGCTCGCCGATCAGCGCCACGACGATCACATCGGCCTGCGCACCCTGGCACATCATCGCCAGCAGCGTGCTCTTGCCCCCCCCCGCCGCCGCAAAGATGCCCAATCGCTGGCCACGACCGCAGGTGAGCATGCCGTCGATCGCGCGAATGCCGATGGGCAGGCACGTGGACACCAGCGCACGCGTCATCGCGGGCGGCGGCTCCGTGTCCAGTGAACGCCATGCCACGCCGGACGTCGGCGTCTCGTCGGCCGCCGCACGGACCAACGGCCGCCCCAGCCCATCGAGCACCTCGCCAATCAGGTGATCGCCGACGGCCACGCGCGACGACCTTCCCAGCGCCTGCACCAGCGCGCCATTGGCCACGCCGTTCGGCTCGGCATACGGCGCAAGCCAGACATGCCGCCCCTCGACCGCAATCACCTCGGCGTCGAGCGACGGCGAGACCACGCGGCATTGCTCACCGAGCGCCGCGCCCGGCAATCGGGCCCGCATCGCATTCGGGGTGATCTTGTCGATACGACCGTAGCGCGCATCACCGCCGGACATCCGCCGCCACTCGTCACACGCCTTGCGCCGCGCGTCGAGCGTTCGACGAAGCCCATTGGCGATGCGTGTGGCGTCCGGGCGACGCATCTCAGTAGGTTCCCTGCACGTCGATCGTGCCCAGCACCCGCACATGCGGCTCGTCGGCCACTTCCTGGAACGACAACACCGCCAGATCGGCGCGCTCGCGCTCGACGAGCTTGCGCAGAAAACGCCGAACATCCATGGCGGTGAACAGCACGGCTGGCGTGCCGTCATGCGCGGTCAGTGCGCCATCGATGGCGTTCAGAATCGCGTCGGTCTGCGTGGGATTCAGATCGGCATAGGACCCCGACGCCGTCTGCCGCACGGCGGCGCGCACGGTGTCTTCGATGCCGCGTCCCACGTTCCACCCGGTGATGTGTTCGGTGCCCCGTCGAAAGCGCCGGGTGATGTGACGTCGCAGGCTGAGCCGCACGTACTCGGTCAACATGATCTGATCGCGCTCACGCGGGGCCCATTCGATCAGGGCCTCGAACACGCGCCGCAGGTCGCGAATCGACACGCCCTCGGCGACCAGTCGCTGCAGGACTTCCGCCGTCCGGCTGATCGGCAGTTGGCGTTGCAGCTCCTTGACGAGTTCGCCGTAGCGATCCTCCATCGCATCCATCAGGAAACGCGCTTCCTGCACACCCAGGAAATCGGCGGCATGCGCGTCGATGACCAGCGACACGCAGTGCGCCACGCGGTCCGCGCCCACGATCACGGTGCCGCCTCGCGTCTGCCACGCCTGGCGTTGCGCGTCGTCCAGCCAGAAAAGGATCTGCCCGCCGAACGGCAACGGCATCTCGCGCGGCGCACCGGCGTCAAGGCTGCGCAGCGCGGGCATCGGATGCGCCGCGTCGTGCTGCGCCAATGCGGCGTCAGGGGCCACATTGATCGTCATCACGCTCTCGTGATAGAGCTGAATATCCAGCGTCTCGCCCGGCAGGCCGGCGTCGACGACCACCTGTACCTCGGGCATTGGCACGCCGAACTGCTCGAACTTCTGATCGCGCAGGGCATTGATGCGCGCGGCGAGCACCGCGGTGCCGCCCGCTGCCTCGGCCAGCGCGGCCCCCACCCGTGCCTGCAGCGGCTGCGCGCCAGGGCGTCCCGGTTTCGCTTGCACTCCGCCGGCGTCTCCCTGCGCGCCGTCCTTGTCCCCTTGGCCCTCGCCCCCTCTGCGCCCTGCCCACCACGCGGCGGTCCCCGCCAGCGCCGCGAGCAGGAGGAAATAGTGCATCGGGAAGCCAGGGATCAGACCGAAGAGCACAAGCACCACGGCCGCCAACGTCAGCGAGCGCGGCTGTGCGGCAAGCTGATCGGTGAGCTCGCGCGCCAGGTTGCGACGTTGCTCGCCAGGCACCCGCGTGACGATAATGCCTGCCGTCACGGAAATGAGCAGCGCCGGGATCTGCGACACCAGCCCATCGCCGATGGAGAGAATCGCGTAGATCGCCGCCGCATCGCCCGCGCTCATGCCGCGCATGAAGACGCCGACTCCGATGCCGCCCAGCAAGTTCACCACGATGATGACGAGGCCGGCGATGGCATCGCCCTTGACGAATTTCATCGCCCCGTCCATCGCGCCGTAGAACTGGCTCTCCTTCTGCACGATGCGGCGCACGCGCTTGGCTTCGGCTGCGTCGATGGTGCCCGCGCGCAGATCGCCGTCGATGCTCATCTGCTTGCCGGGCATGCCGTCGAGCGAAAACCGGGCGCCGACTTCGGCCACGCGCTCGGAGCCCTTCGTGATGACGATGAAGTTGACGACAGTGATGATCAGAAACACGATCATGCCGACGACGATGTTCCCGCCTGCAGCGAAATCGCCGAACGTGTAGACGATGTCGCCCGCGTCGGCGCGCAGCAGAATCAGGCGGCTGGTGCTGATCGTGAGCCCCAGCCGAAACAGCGTGGTCATCAGCAGTACGGACGGGAACGCCGAGAAATCGAGCGGCTCGTTGATATAGAGCGCCACCATCAGCAGCAGCAGCGACAGGCCCAGATTGAGCGCGATGAGCAGATCCATCACCGACGGCGGCATCGGGATGATGATCATCAGCACCGTGACGAGCAGCAGCGCGGCCAGCACGATGTCCTGCCGGCCGGCAGCGACGCGAAGCCAGGGCAGCAGGCGCGTCACGGGTAAACCTCCTGCTGCTGCCGGGCATCGATTCGCTCCAACAGGCGCCGCATGCGGCCGAGGCAAGCGAACCAATCAACGGCCTGTGAGTTGCCGCTCGCCGGCGGTGTCGCGATCAGCATCGGGCGCCCCTGCGCCACGCATGCCCGCACGGGAATGCCGAGACTCCACTCCGGCGCGCAGGTTTGCAGCAACATGGGCAACCACCGCTGCGCGCGGGCGGCGCGATCGATCAGCGTCAACACCAACGTCACGCCCTGCGCATCGACCTCGATCATCAGCACGCAGGGTGCGAGCACCGCGCGCATGCGAGGGGCCACACGTTGCGGCGGTAGCGCCAGCAATTCGAAGAGCTGCTCGAGCTTGCGTTGAGTCTGGGTGTCCATCGGCGATCTTGCGTTGGGAACGTGCTGGCGGCGCACGCGCGGCTCGGAGGGCGCTCAGGTAGCGGCAGCGGGCATGGTCGCGCATTCACGGCCGCGAGGGCTATCCGGCGCATACCTGAATTTCGCGGCGGGCGTTCCGACGAGGGGCCACCATCGTCACAGCATCATGCGCAGGCGATGTGCCCAATTCACGATATCGGCCACGTTGTGTGCATCGAGCTTGCGCATCATGTTCAGCCGGTGGGTCTCGACCGTCTTCACACTGATCGACAACAGTTGCGCGATGTCGCGATTGCGTTGCCCTTCCGCGACCAGCTTGAGCACCTGCCGCTCACGCAGCGTCAGCAGCCGCTCGGGCATCTCGACCGCACATGGGCGGGGCACGTGGCGCGCGCCCGCCGGATCGTGCATGCCACCGAACACGGCCGGATCGACGAAGCGCTCGCCACGAATGACCTGGTACGACGCGTGGATCAAGGTCGTGCGAGGGCTGCTCTTGAGCACGTAAGCCGCCGCGCCGGCTTCCAGCGCCTGGCGTGCCCGCTCGCTGTCGTTGCTGGCCGAGTTGACAACGATACGCAGGTCGGGCCAACGCTGGGCGCATTGGCGGATCACGTCCACGCCGTCCATGCCGGGCAGGCCCAGATCCAGCATCATCAGGGTCGGTCGATGCACCACGCAGGCCCGGTAGACATCGAGCCCGTTGACGACCCGGGCAAGCACACGCCAACCGAGATCGTGCTCGATCAGGCAGCAGAGTCCGTCGGCCAGTAACTCGTGGTCTTCGACAACGACGACACCGATACACCCCGTCATTCGCAGCTCCTCGACAGTTGGTCATAAGCACTCACGCAAGCACTCATACGGATTTTTGTTCACTTTCTATCGACTTCGGGCCACTTGCGCGAATCTTGTGCCTTCGCCTGACGTCGGACGTGGGAAAGCCCCCCAAACCACGGCGCCCGAGCGTCACTTCAGGTCTGCGCCGGATTGTGCCGGCGCCTCAGCGCTTGATAATGAGGAATCTTGTGCGCCGCCGTGTCGATCGACGGCGACCCGTGATGGCGTATGCCGCCGATGTCGCATGCGCTTTGTTCCCCGTGCCCGTGCACTGCCTCCTTCAGATACCTATGCGTTTGCCATTTGCGCTTGCCGCGCTCGACTGGATTGCCTCGCGCGACGTACAGGGCGCGCGCCTTGCGCTCGATCTCGACGGCCAACGCGGCTGGACGTGTCGAGTCGACGGCGGCTATTGCGTCGCGACGGCGCTGACACTGCCGCCGCACGACCCTATGCAAGTCCATCCCCATGCTCATCCCCATGCGCAACCGCTCGCCGCCGCACTCGACGACGACCCGGCGCTCGCACGCTGGCTCTTGCGGCTCTCCCTCGTGCTGGCCGGTCAGCCGGCGTTGCGCGACGACAGCCTGTGCCTTGCGAACGACGTCCTCTGGTGGGTCCACCGCTTCGACGCCGGCGAACCGGCCGCACGCGTGGAAGCGCAGCTTCGTCGCCAACTGCTGGCCTGCATGATGGTGACGTCGCAGGGCACGCGCGCCGACGCGGTGCCACCTGCATCATTCACGCCGCACGCGTCCGGTCGCCCGGCCGGGGCGGCAGACGCCAGCCGCCGTCTTCACACGCTGCGCCGCTGCTGACCATGCCGCCTTCCTTCACTTCGCGCACCGTCGCCCTGCTTGCCGGGAGCCTGTGCGTCACGCTGGCCACCGCGTCGTTTGCCGCGCCCCTCACGGCGCATGCGCCCCGGGTCTCACCGGGCACGCCGGTTTGGCGCGGCGGCCCGTTCGTCTTCCAGAGCGCAGGCACGCCTCTCGCGGAGTTGTTGCGCGACTTCGGGGCGCACCACGGCATTCCGACCGTTGTGAGTCCTCACGTCGCCGATCGCTTTATCGGCACGCTACCTGCGGGTGCCGCTCAGGCGACCCTCGACGCCCTATCGGAACGTTATCGGCTTTCGTGGTACTTCAACGGCCAGACGCTGAACGTCTATAAATCCAGCGAGGCAACGCGGCGCGTCATGTCCGTGCGTTACGCCTCGCCCAACGACTTGCTCGGGCACCTGCGCAATGCCGGTGTGCTGCACCCGCGGCACTGCGTGGCACGGGCGATTCCGGCCACTCACGCGCTCGAAATCGCCGGCGTTCCCGCCTGCATCGAGACGGTTGCCATGCTCGCAGACCACCTCGAACGCGACGCCCGCGATCAGCAGGAAAGCGAAGAGACCATCAAGATATTTCCCCTGAAATTCGCGACGGCCGACGACACGAGGTACTTTTATCGCGGGCAGGAAGTCGTCGTGCCGGGCGTTGTCAGCGTACTGAAGGATTTGATTCTCGGCGCCGGCCCGCTCGGTGCCACTGCGACGGCGTCTGCCTCGCCGGGCGCGTCGGCCGGCGCCGGCCTTGACGCCCGCCTTCCCCCCGCCACCGGCTCGCGCTCCGGCACGCCGCGCTTTTCCGCCGATCCGCGTCGCAATGCGGTCATCGTGCGTGAGCGGCGACGCAATCTGCCGATCTATGGCGACCTGATCGCGCAGCTCGACATCCGGCCCCGCCTGGTCGACATCTCGGTGGCGATCATCGACGTCAACGCCAGCGATATCGCCGAACTTGGCGTCGACTTCTCCGGCAGCGCCCGGCTGGGTGGCTTCGGCGCCGTGTCGCTGAACTCGCAGACACAGAGTGGCGACTCCGGCACGTTCACGACATTGGTCGGCGACACCAACAAGTTCATGGTCAATTTGAGCGCGCTGGAGCGAAACTCCAAGGCGCGCGTTCTATCCCGCCCATCCATCGTCACGCTCGACAATATGCAGGCCGTACTCGATCGCAGCGTGACGTTCTATACCAAGGTCTCAGGCGAGAAGGTCGCCAAACTGGAGAGCGTGACGTCGGGATCGCTATTGCGTGTCACGCCGCGACTCGTTCCGCAGGAAGGTGATGGTCGCGAGCAGGTGATGCTCACCCTCAATATTGAAGACGGCGGCGAAGTGCGCAGCGAACGCAACAGCCGCAACGAGGTCCCGACGATCCGCAACTCCTCGATTTCGACGCATGCCACGCTCCAGGCGGGACAAAGCCTGCTGCTCGGCGGCTTCGTGCAGGACGCGCAGCACGAGCAGGAGCGCAAGATTCCCCTGCTGGGCGATCTGCCGCTCATCGGCCGCCTGTTCAGTTCGACGAGCAACCGGAGCGACAGTGTCATGCGTCTGTTTCTGATCAAGGCCGAGCCGGCGGCCGACCTGCCGAGTGCATGAGCATGCTCACGCTCACGCTGCTCGACGGCCCCCTCGCCGGACGACCCATGCCGCTACCACCGGGCACACTCACGATCGGCGACAGTGATTCCGATATCGCGATGACGCTCGATCATGGCGCCCAGATCGCGCTGGGCGTCGACGACGATGGCGTTCGCCTGCTCACGCCGGCGCCAGTCTGGGTCGACGGCGTGCCCGTCGCCGCATCGGATGATCGCGCGGCCGACACGCTCAGGCTCCCGCTGCATACGGCGATCGATCTTGCCGGCCTCGGCATCTGGCTCGGCGACGGCAGCGAAAGCGCTCCCGCGCCCATGCCAAAACGTCCAGAGCGGCGTCCCGAGCACACGGCATCGCCTCGCATGACCCTCGCGCCCGAATCCCCCCAAGCGGCCGAAGCCCCTGCGCGGCGCGCTCGCGCCCAGACCGCCTGGATCGCAGTCACGGGACTATCGCTACTGATCGCGGCGGCGGGCGTCGCGATCTGGCGCACGGGAACCGCCAACGTCATCGCCGCGCCGCCACCGCCCGATGCGCTCAAAGCGCTCGCGGCACGCGTCGCGCCCCGCGTCGTGCTGGATCACAGCGGCAATGCGGTACGCCTGTCCGGTGGCTGCATCGACGACGACGCGCTTGCACGACTGCGCGCCGAGGCGCGTTGGCTGGGCAAAGCGTTGAGCGACGAGACCTGGTGCCCCGCGAATTCCATACAGACAGTGCGCACGTTGCTACGCTTGCACGGCTTCGGTACCGCACAGGTGAGCGTCACGCCGGACGGCGAAGTGCTCATCGGTGCGCCGACGGTCGCCGACGCCCGCTGGCGCTCAGCCGCCAACGCGCTCGATGCATTGGCGCTGCCGCATGGCTGGCGCGTGGCAGAAGGCACGGCCAACAGCTTCGAGCGGCTGTTGAAGACGCTACGCGACGCCGGCCAGTTGCGCGGCATCGATATCGCACGCGATCGCAACGGATGGCGGCTTACCGGGGCACTGACCGTGGGACGCCAAGCGTCGTTGAAGGGGATCGTCGACACATGGAACACCGGTGACAACGCGATGCCCGTGCGCATCGAGCCGCTTCCGCCACAGATCCCGACGCTGGTCGAAACAGGCTTTTCCGCGCCGCTCGTGAGCATAGGTGGCTCGCCCAACGCGCCGCAGATCACCCTCGCCGACGGCACGCGCCTGGCGCAGGGGGCGCGTCTGCCCGGCGGCACACGCGTGATCGCGATTCATACGGGCGGCGTGTCGATCGGCTCGCACGACCGGCTTTTCTACTTACCCCTGTCTCCGGAGACGCTGTATGACGATTCGCCTGACCCAGCTTGAAGACCGCCTCGCCGCCGCGCCCGAGGCTGTCGCGCGCGACGTCGGCACACAGCTCGATGTCGCGCGCCAGACGCTACAACAGGCGCTGCACACGCCGCTTGCGCCCGCGCAGCACGCGCTTGCGCAAACACAGATGCAAGCGGTCCGCGCCGCCGAGGTGATTCTCGAGGGCGTCGCGCGGCGGTACGCCACGTCTTACGGATCGTCGTCGTGACGACGGGAGCGACGGTGGGCGTCGATCGATGCTCGCGTGTGCGCAGAAGCGACAACCCAGCTCGCGCGACCAAAGTCTGCTCGGTCCAATCGTGGGAACCTTCGGCATCGCGCGCCCCGTGCGAGCGGTTTTCGTCCCCGCGTTGTCGCAGGACGCTGGCACGGGGCGCGTCGACGATTTCTTCCACTCTCCACGCATATCATGCCAAGTTACGACCTAGCGAAAACTCTCGTCGAAGCGCTGAAGTTGATCGGCTGCGACCCGAGCAAGATTAATACCGTCGACAATCACTCGCCCATCGAGCTGACGTTTACCGCCTCGCCCAGCATCATCGTGGAAACCTTGAAAAACCAGGCGTGCAGTATTCATGCCATTGTGGCCACCGACGAAGCCGCACGTCTGCATCGTGCCAACAGTGAGCGGCTTCTGCAATTGCTCATTGAGCCGGCCGAATGGGCCGTCACCGGGCACGTGCAGTTGCGCGAGCGCGACCGTCGTCTGATTCTTCACGCGCAGGTGACGGACGAAGCCGCCGCCGAGCCCGAGCCGTTCGCGCAAGCGCTCACCGATTTCTATGACCGTATCAAGCTCTGCCGGGAGCACCTGCGCGCCTGAGCGCCGCCGCGGTACCCGTTGGCGCATCCGTTGTGCGCCAGCCCATCCCCCCGATCCTCGCGTCCCCACTTCCCCACTACCCCCCGGTCACCTCTCCCTCGTGGGCGATCTCCGCGCGCCAGCCATCCAGTGCTTCGCCGAGCGTCTCGCGCTGTGTCTCGTCGCGAAAGCAACCGTCATGGGCCGACTGCACCAGCCGAGTCAGTTCGCGCGCAAACGCGTAGCGCGCGTCGACCGTCACCATGCCTAGATGGGCCGCGCGTTGCGCAAGCCATTCCACGCCCACCCACGGCTGATCCAGTAACGTGAGCATCTCCGAGATCATCGTGTCCGTCTCAAACGCGCGAGCGCCTGCCGCGCGCACTGTCTGCGCCGCTTGCTCGCATGCCGACTCCAGCGTGAGAAACAGCACCACTCGACGAAGATCGTCGATGACGGCCGCCAGACGCGGGAGCTCCGCACCGGCCTCGCGCGCGCCCAACTCCAACCCCAGCGCCTGCATCAGCGCGCGCAACCGCGCACGACGCTGCGCAAAGCGCCGGCATTCGTCGAACCATTGCGTCAACGAGCGCTGCGATCCTTGTGACTGGCGGAACAGCGACTTGAGTTGTTGCAACAGCGCCATGCCTGGGTTTTGCCCGTTACCGCATTCCAGCGCAGCGAAGGCCTCGATCGCCCACGTCTCGGACGACGTCAGTTCGTCCAACGTCCGGCGCAAGCGGCTGCGCGTTCTGCTGTCCAGCCCGCCATCGGCCAACCAGGCCGCAACGACCAACGCCGCATGCCCGGCCGACAGGTGGGCCTGGCGAATCAGTTGATGTGGGTCGGGAACGAACGGAAGATCGCGCAACTGCCCGCGCAGTCGCTCGAATTGCGCCGCGTTCACGCGCGCAAACCGATGCATCTGCTGCTCGAACAGGGCGCGCGCACGCTGCTTGTCGTCGCGCACATCGCGATCGCTCGCCCTGCGGAATCGCACCCCGAGGGCGAAGCTGAGATTCTCTTGAGATTCGGCGACCGCCGCCTCTTCGTTCTGCGAGATGGTCGCTTCGATAAGCGCGATATGTCCCGGCATGTCGGCAGGCAACCCTCGCGCCGCGCTTGCCTCACCATCCAGCGGCAGCCATTCGTCCGCCACCCGGCGCTCAACGGCCTTGTTTTCCTGGATTGCCCGACCCGTCGATGGACCGGACGATGGCAAGCGCTCAACCATCAGCGATCTCCAGATCTGGACTCGCGTTCAGGCGCTCGAGGACGGCCGCGAGATCCGCGTCGAGATCCAGGCACACCGTCACCCATTCGCTTTCGATGCGGGCCTGCCGGCCAACCAGCGTGGCATCCGCCGTGCAGGCCAGCACAATATCGGCCGCTCGCAAGGCATCGGCCACGTCGTCGCGATGGGCGGGCGGCACTCGCAGCACGAGGGCTCCTTCGCGCACCAGCGCGGGTAAAGCGCGTGCGACGCGTTGTGCGAAGCGCTCACCGACATCGAGCGGGGCGATGAAATTCGACAGCGCGGCGCCCAGGGCGTCTGTCACGCGACGCTCCAACGAGCGAACGATGTCGCGCTCGAGCGACGCCTCGTCGACCAGCCATGCAACGGCCTGCGCCACGGCGTCACGGCGGGCTGTTTCCGCAAGCGCCGCCGCCTCCTCTCTGGCCTGCTCGCGCGCCGCGTCCCGCCACGCGTCGCGCAGCGCCTGCGCATCGATACGTGCCTGTTCGCGGTCGGCCAGCGCGGCGTCACGCTCGGTCTTTGCCTGCGCCATCCAGCGAGCCCGTAGACTTGCCTGTTCGCGAAGCTCCTCGAGTGCCTGGCGGGGAATCACCGGCCCCGCGGGCGCGGGGCCGTCCATCGCTTCGATGGCCGTCAAGGCGAAGTCGACGACATACATAGCATCTTCTCCAGCGCTGCAAACCGCAGCCAGATGTCCTCGTTCGTCAAACGCGCACCCGACGCAAACGGTTCAATGTCGGCCGGCGGGGGAAGCAACAGTCTGGCGGCCTTGCTCACCGTCGCCACCTCGACGCACGGCAGCTCAGGCGCGCCATCCAGGCACGCGCCGGTGGCCGCCAGCGCCGCAGGAACGACCTGCTCGGGCGACAGGGTGGGACTGGCAGGCCAATCCCGACGCGTGAGCAGCAAACGGTCGCATTGCCAGGCGTCGAGCCACGAAGCCAACGCACGGCGGTACGTGCCGAGCAGGAGATAGTCTGGACATCCCATCGCGCGCAAGCCGTGGGCCAACGACAGACGTCGCAGGTTCGGCAACCGCCTCAGCATCGCTTGCGCCGTGTTGCCTTGCGGGGGTGCGCAATCGCCCGCCGCCGCACCCGGCCAGCCGCGCCGGGCGATGACCAGACAGTCGATGGACGCACGGCACGCGGCGTGTCGCCGGTAGGCCTCTCGCCAAGGCAACATATCGAACGCGCGCCACCAGCCGACGTCCATTTGCATGCCGGGCTGCCAGATCAGGCGTGCAAGTTGGGTAGCGCCGCCGCAGTGCGCAGGCGTCACGATGCCTTCGATACGCGGGCGCGCAAACGCGGCACCCATGATGCGCGCCGACGCCACGCCACCGCCGCGGCAGCGGCCAGCCCGATACACGCCGCCACGACCATGCCCCACGTCATCGTCGGCAGCCCGCGTCCGCGATCCGTCAATGGGCCCGTGGGCGCACCTGTCGACGCGTCGATGGACGCGCGGGGCAAACGATAATCGGCGGGCTGCAACACGATGCTGATGCGCTCGGGCGTCACCCCCGGCACGCTGTCGTGAACCAGACTGCGTATGTCCGTCATACGCTGCGTCATATTGATCTCGGGGCTGTACTTCACGAAGACAGCCACGCCGGGCGGCAAGGTCGTGCGCCCTGCGGAATCCGTCGGCACCTGCGCGATCGAGACTTCGGCCACCATCACGCCGTCGAGCGACGCGAGCATGCGCTCGAGTCGCTGCTCCTTGAGATAGATCAGCTTCGCCTGCTCCTGCACAGGCGAACTGACGAGTTGTCCCGGTGGAAAGACGTCCTCGACGGACGCGCGCTTCTGGCGCGGCAAGCCGTGTTGGCGCAGCACCTCGACACCGCGCACGAAATCGCTGCGCTCGATGCGAACCGTCATGCCCGCGGTGTCGGCGCGCTTGTCGGCCTGCAGCCCGGACACCAGCAATAGCGCCAACATCTGGTTGGCCTCGGTCTCGCTCAGCGAGCGATGCAGTTCGACCTTGCACCCGGCGAGCGAGATCACGAGCAGGCTGCCCAGCAGCCATCGACCGCGCCAACGGCTTTGTGCCACGGACGGGGTGCGTCTCGCCGATCTCGTCACGACGTCGGCGATGCGACGGCCGCACGTCATTGCATATGCACCAGCTTGTTCACCCCTTGCGTGGCGGCGCCTGCCACCTTCGCCACGAACTCCAGTGCCAGCACGCGCTCGGTCAGGGCTCGCTGCATCGCGAGCATGCGGGTCGGATCGTCCAGCGTGCGCTCGTCGATCACCACCTGATCGGCCAGGCGTTCGGTGTTACCCGCAAGCTTGCCCGCTGCGCTGAGCAGATGATGCTCCGGCAGCGACGGCGCGCTCGCGAGGGCCTGACCGAAATGAACGGCGTCGTGCTCGCTGGCGTTGGCCGGTACGAGCGCGGCGTTCGCCGGCGTTGCAATGGCAGACGCGTGCGCAAGTACCGCGGGGATCTGAGAAGTGGTCATGACGAGGGAACGGGAGGAGGAGAGGAGGACGAGGACAACGCGGGCGACGTCGGCGACATCGCGTTGGCGGACTGGCTGGCGTCCATCGCGTCAAGCCAGCGGGCGAGCACGTCGCCTGTCGGGTTGGCGTCATGCCCGGCCGCCACGATCTTGGCGAGGTGGGCGCGCGCCGCGCGGGTATCGCCGAGCGCGATGAGAAGCGCCGAGTGCAGCCATTGACGCGTCTCGCGATCCGTCACGAGCGACGGCAAAGCATTCAGGATCACGTGGGCTTGCGAGTGCATGCCGTGATGCGCACCCGCCAGCGCCAGTTCGACGACGATTTGCCGGATCGACGCGTCCAACCATGAATCGGCGGCATTGCTCGGTACGCGGTCTGCGCGCGTCATGCGATCTTGGCGATGATGCCCATCAGCGTGTCCTTGATGAGCTTGATCGCAGCGCTATGCAGCCCGACCATTGTCGAGAACTGCTGCAACTTGAATTGGACATCGAGCATATGCCGAGGGTCGTTGGTTTCGGGTGCGCGCACGGCCTGGGTGGCCTCGTCGGACATGCGTCGCACCCCTTCGGACATCCCGCGGTGAATCTCTTCGACGTTCATTGCACGCCCTCCTCGGTGACGGCACCGTGTCCCGCCACCAGATCGGCGCGCATGGCGGCGTAGGCGTCGGCTTGCGGCATGGCCACACGACGGCTACCGCGCTGCGGCGGCGTGCCGAGTCGGATTTCCGTCGGCGCGCAGTCGAAGCGCTTGCGGAAGGTGTCGGTAAAGTGCGCGTGGTTGGTGAAGCCGCATTCGAGCGCGATGTCGAGCACCTTGTGGCGCGTGGACAGCAGCAGATCGCGCGCCAGCCGAAGGCGCCGCTCCAACAGCCACTGCTTCGCGGGCATGCCATACGTTTGCTGAAACAGGTAGCGAAATTTGCGCAGCGGCATGCCGAACTCCTCGGCCAGGCGGCCGACCGGCCACGGTCGGTGAAAATTTGCCTCGACGAAATCGAACAGCGAATGGCTGCCCGCAATCGTCTGACGCAACATGGCCGAGAAGTACCGCTGATCGCGACACAGGCAATAGACGTAGAAGAAACGCAACATCGCCATGCGGTCGACGTTTTGCAACGTCATGGCCACGTCGACCATGCTGGGCTCGAGAATCAACGTGCGTGCCGCCTGTCGATGAAAAACGCCGAGCGGACGGCGGTCGAGCAGATCGACGACATCGGGGTACAGCGCCTGCAGGTCGCAGGCGTGAAAATCGTGTGACATCACCGGCCCTGGGGCATCGATCGTCGCATCCGAATGGGTGGCGGTCATGCCGCCGGCCGGCAGCGTGTGTATGAGACCGTTCACATTCAGTTTGACGTCGTGGTGGCTGATCAGAAATCGCACCGTACTCATAGGCTCCTCCTCTGACGACGGGCGGTCGCCGGGATGACAAAGTCGAAGGCCACACCATAGGCGAGTCCGCCCGCGAGCATCATCCGGTGGAGACCTTAATGTGCGATGCCTGACCTCGGCGTTATCGTATTTGGGAAGAAAACTATCGGGAAACGTAAAAAAACCCGGCGCAGCATCGCGTCGGGTTGTGGTGGAAGCCTCTTGCCTGGGCTTGCGCCGTTCTGTCAGGTGACCTCAGCCGGAGAGAAACTGTCGGCACGCGCCATCGGCCAGTATTTTTCGTAGAGCTGATAACGGAACTGGCCGCGCAGCAGATCGCCCGGCGCAAGGTACTTGAGCGATTCCGACATCAGGCGAATCTCGTTGGTCGACACACGCTCGACGATGTGATGCGCTCGCAGGTCCGACGGATGCGACAACCCCGCCGCCTGAATCAACTCCTGCAGCGCATGCAACGTATGCGCGTGGAACTGGTGCACGCGCTGCGCCTTGTCCGGCACCACCAAGGCGCGCTGACGCAACGTATCCTGCGTTGCGACGCCCGTCGGGCAGCGATCGGTGTGACATTTCTGCGATTGAATACAGCCGATCGCGAACATGAAGCCGCGCGCGGAGTTGCACCAGTCGGCGCCGATGGCCAGCGTACGGGCGATGTCGAATGCCGTAACGATCTTGCCCGATGCACCGATGCGGATCTTCTCGCGCAACCCGGCCCCCACGAGCGTGTTGTGCACGAGCAGAAGTCCTTCCTGCAGCGGCGCACCCACATGATCGGTGAACTCCAGCGGCGCGGCGCCCGTGCCGCCTTCCGAGCCGTCCACGACGATGAAGTCGGGCAGGATACCGCTCTCGAGCATCGCCTTCACAATGCTGAAAAATTCCCACGGATGGCCGATGCACAGCTTGAACCCGGTCGGCTTGCCCCCCGAGAGCGTGCGCAGACGCTCGACGAATTGCAGCAACCCGAGCGGCGTCGAGAACTCACTGTGACGCGACGGCGAAATACAGTCCTGCCCCATCGGCACGCCGCGCGTGGCGGAAATCTCCGGCGTGATCTTGGCCGCGGGCAACACGCCGCCGTGTCCCGGCTTTGCGCCTTGCGAGAGCTTCACCTCGATCATCTTCACCTGAGGCGTCGTCGCCTGCGCCGCAAATTTCTCGGCGTTGAAGGTACCGTCGTCGTTGCGGCATCCGAAGTAGCCCGAGGCCACCTCCCAGATCAGGTCGCCGCCCTGCTCCCGATGATGCGGCGAGATGGAACCCTCGCCGGTGTCATGAATGAAGTTGCCGAGCTTCGCACCGCGATTGAGTGCGCGGATGGCGTTGGCCGACAGGGCACCGAAACTCATGGCGGAGATATTGAAGATCGACGCCGAATACGGCTGTGCGCGATCCGCGCCAATGGTGATGCGAAAGTCGTGATCCTTCAGGACTGTCGGCGCGAGCGAGTGGGCAATCCATTCGTAGCCCGTCGCCTTGACATCGATCTCGGTGCCGAACGGCCGGCTGTCGACATCGCCCTTGGCGCGCTGATAGACAATGCTGCGCTGGGCACGCGAGAAGGGGGTTTCGGACGTATCGTCTTCCACGAAATACTGGCGAATTTCGGGGCGGATGAATTCGAACAGAAACCGGAAGTGTCCCCACAGCGGGTAGTTGCGCAGCACGGCGTGACGCTGCTGCACGATATCCCACACGCCGAGCGCCACCAGCGCAGCAAACGGCAACGGCCAGAGCGGATGCCAACCGTCGAACAGCACGCCCGCCAACGTTGCCAGGAGCAACGCCACGACGAGCCACAGAGCCAGGAATCGGCGCGAGAACATGAAATCTCCTTGCTTTAGGGGACACTCGCCGGCACGCGGCCGGGGGTCCCCCGGCGAGCGCCGGCGGATTCAATGCGTATTGAGGATGGCGTGTTTGGCGGCCACGGCGGCCTGGGGGTTAGCGCTGCCGGCGTCGGCCGGCGTCGTGGCCGCGATGATGCCGCCGCCCAGACAGACCTCGCCGTCATACAGCACGGCCGATTGCCCCGGCGTGACCGCCCACTGCGCCTCGGAGAACGACAACGTGAGCGCATCGGCGTCGGCACGCACCACTTCGCATGCGGCGTCGGCTTGCCGGTAGCGGGTCTTGGCGCCGCAGCGCGTGCCCTCGGCCGGCGGCTCGCCCGCGACCCACGACAGGTCTTCGGCATCGAGCGTGTTCGAGAGCAGCCACGGATGATCGTGGCCCTGCACCACATACAGCGTGTTGCTCGCCATGTCCTTGCGCGCCACGAACCACGGCTCGCCGGAGCCTTCGCGGCTGCCCCCGAGTCCGATGCCCTTGCGCTGGCCCAGGGTGTAGAACGCCAGGCCCACGTGCTCGCCCACGACCGCTCCGTCAGGCGTTTTCATCGGGCCCGGTTGGGTCGGTAGGTAGCGATTGAGAAAGTCGCGGAATGGGCGCTCGCCAATGAAGCAAATGCCGGTCGAGTCCTTCTTCTTCGCGTTCGGCAATCCGATCTGCGCGGCAATCTCGCGAACCTTCGTTTTCGGCATGTCGCCAAGCGGGAACATCGTGCGCGAAAGCTGTTGCTGGTTCAGCCGGTGCAGGAAGTAGCTCTGATCCTTGGTGTGATCGAACGCCTTGAGCAACTCGAAGCGCCCATCGCGCTCGCGCACGCGGGCGTAGTGACCGGTGGCGATGGTCTCGCCGCCCAGCGCCACGGCGTGATCGAGAAACGCCTTGAACTTGATCTCGGCGTTGCACAGCACGTCCGGATTGGGTGTGCGGCCCGCCGAATACTCGCGCAGGAATTCCGCGAACACACGGTCCTTGTACTCGGCGGCAAAGTTCACGGCTTCGACGTCGATGCCGATCAGATCCGCGACCGAGACCACGTCGATCCAGTCCTGCCGGGTCGAACAGTATTCGCTGTCGTCATCGTCTTCCCAGTTCTTCATGAACAGGCCGACGACGTCATAGCCTTGTTGTTTGAGCAGCCATGCCGTGACCGACGAATCCACGCCGCCCGACATGCCGACCACTACGCGTTTTTGACTCATGTGTTGCCTTGCCCGCCGGCGCTCGCCGGATGGGTCAGAAGTAGGGCGAGGTCGTAACGGACCCCCCGCAGGTAATCGTCCATGCAGCGCTCGAGAATCGGCGAGCGATGGCGCGCGCGCTGGGCACGCACTTCGTCCGGTGTCAGCCAGACGGTGCCGACAATGCCGTCGTCGAGCGTACGCGACGCATCGAACTCGCCCAGTGTGCCGGTGAACGCGAAGCGCAGATACGCGATGTCGCCGGGGCCGGGGGCGAGATAGATGCCCAGCAGGTGCTGGGGCGCGAACGCATAGGCCGTCTCTTCCAGCACTTCACGGCGCACCGCGTCGAGAATCGACTCGCCCGGCTCCAGATGACCGGCCGGTTGGTTGATCAACAGGCCTTCACGCTTTTGCTCTTCGACAAACAGAAAACGGCCGTCGCGCTCAACGACCGCGGCGACCGTCACGTTGGGCTTCCAGCGTGCATTCATGACACATCCTTGCAGGACGGGGGACCTGACGGGCCCCATGGACCGTGGCCGGCGGTTGGCCCACGCGGTTGGTCCGAGACGTTACCCCGATAAAAGCAGCATTTTACCGTCTGACGGGGTTTGGCGCTGAGGACGGGTGAGCGTCGTGAGTGTGGCGGCCGAGACGACCGACCGGTCGGTCGGCCGCAACGACCATCGTCCCGGCCCCGTCGGCATATCCATATGCGGTTTCGTGCAATAGGCGTGCCTGTCATCTTCGGGTAAGCTTCCAGCACCAGCAATGTGCAGCATGCAGTGGCAGTACCGCATCACCGGTTTGTGCAGTAGTTCGATTGCAGTGGTTTGTGCAGGACTAATGTCATCAGCGGCGAAACAGGTAATGCGCCTGCCCCGGCAGCGCACGCGCTGCGGCTCCTTGGCCGCTGATGAGATCAGTTCACAAACCCAAGGAGAGACGTAATGAGAATCGGCATCCCCGCCGAAACGCTTACCGGCGAATCCCGTGTCGCGGCCACGCCCGAGACGGTGAAGAAGCTGGTCGCGTCAGGACATCAGATCGTGGTTGGACGCGGTGCAGGAGACGCCGCAAGCGTGCCCGACGCGGCCTTCGAAGCCGCCGGCGCCACATTAGGCACCGCCGCCGACGCCCTGGGGGCAGAACTCGTACTCAAGGTACGGGCCCCCTCCTCCGAAGAACTCGCACTCATCCCGCGCGGCAGCGTCGTCGTCGGCATGCTCAACCCGTTCGATGCCGAGAACAATGCGCGCATGGCGGCCGCCGGCATTACGGCCTTCGCCCTGGAAGCCGCGCCGCGGACCACGCGCGCGCAAAGCATGGACGTGTTGTCTTCGCAGGCCAACATCGCCGGCTACAAGGCCGTGATGCTTGCCGCCAATCTGTATCAGCGTTTCATGCCGATGCTCATGACGGCCGCCGGCACGGTCAAGGCCGCGCGTCTGGTCGTGCTGGGCGCCGGCGTCGCCGGGTTGCAGGCCATCGCCACGGCCAAGCGTCTCGGTGCGGTCATCGAAGCGTCGGACGTGCGTCCGGCCGTGCGCGAGCAGATCGAATCGCTCGGCGCCAAGTTCATCGACGTGCCTTTCGAGACCGACGAGGAACGCGAGATCGCCAAGGGCGTGGGCGGCTATGCGCGCCCGATGCCGGCGGCATGGCTCGCGCGTCAGTCGCAACTCGTGCACACACGTTTGACGCAAGCGGACATCGTCATCTCCACCGCGTTGATTCCGGGACGCGCCGCACCGACGCTCATCGCCGAAGACACCGTCAAGGCCATGAAGCCCGGCTCGGTGATCATCGATCTGGCGGCAGGGCGCGGCGCGAACGGCGGCGGCAATTGCCCGTTGTCGGTAGCCGACGAGGTCGTCAAGGTGCATGGCGTAACGATTGCGGGCTACACCAACCTCGCGGGCATGGTGGCGGCCGACGCCTCGGCGCTGTATGCCCGTAACGTGCTCGACTTCCTGAAGCTGGTGATCGACAAGGAAGGCAAGCTCGTCATCGATACCAACGACGACATCGTCAGTGCGTGCCTGATGTGCCGCGACGGTCAAGTGCTGCGTGCGGCATAAGGGGGAGACACGACCATGGAAATGATCAATCACACGGTGATCAATCTGATCATCTTCGTGCTGGCGGTGTACGTCGGCTATCACGTGGTGTGGAACGTCACGCCTGCGCTGCACACGCCGCTCATGGCGGTGACGAACGCGATCTCGGCCATCGTGATCGTGGGCGCGATGCTCGCGGCCGGGCTCACGGAAGGCGCGCTCGGCAAGACGATGGGTGTCGTGGCCGTGGCGCTTGCGGCGGTCAACGTGTTCGGGGGCTTCCTCGTCACACAGCGCATGCTCGAGATGTTCAAGAAGAAAGACAAGCCGGCGAAGGCTGAAGGGGACAAGCAATGAGCATGAATCTCGTCACGCTGCTGTATCTGGTCGCGTCGATCTGTTTCATTCAGGCGCTCAAGGGCCTGTCGAATCCGAAGATGGCGCGACGCGGCAATGCGTTCGGCATGATCGGGATGGCCATTGCGGCCCTCACCACGATTGCGTTGATCTTTGAACTGCGACGCCTGATGGGCGGGAACTATTCGGGTCTCGGGTTGATTCTGGGTGGGCTCGTGGTCGGCGGTGGCATCGGCGCGTTCGTCGCACGCAAGGTCGAGATGACCAAGATGCCGGAGCTGGTCGCGGCCATGCACTCGCTGATTGGTCTTGCGGCCGTGTGTATCGCGGTGGCGGCGGTGGCGGAACCGGCGGCGTTCGGCATTGTGCCGGCCGGCGAAACGGTGCTGCCTTCCGGTAACCGTATCGAGCTGTTCATCGGCACGTTCGTCGGCGCGATCACGTTCTCGGGGTCGGTCATCGCCTTCGGCAAGCTCTCGGGCAAGTACAAGTTCCGTTTGTTCCAGGGCGCACCGGTCCAGTTCACGGGCCAGCACACGGTCAACCTACTGCTCGCCATCGCGATGCTCGGCTTCGGCGTCATCTTCTTCCTGTCGCAAAGTTGGCTGCCGTTCGTTCTGATGACGGCCATCGCGTTCGTGCTCGGTGTGCTCATCATCATCCCGATTGGCGGCGCGGACATGCCCGTCGTCGTGTCGATGCTGAACTCGTACTCGGGCTGGGCGGCCGCCGGTATCGGCTTCTCGCTGAACAACCCGATGCTCATCATCGCGGGCTCGCTCGTGGGTTCGTCAGGCGCGATCCTGTCGTACATCATGTGCAAAGCCATGAATCGCTCGTTCTTCAACGTGCTTCTCGGCGGGTTCGGTGCAACGCCGGGCGCGAGCCCTGCGGGCGGCGCGCAACAACAACGGCCGGTGAAGTCGGGTTCGCCTGACGACGCCGCGTTCCTGATGAGCAACGCGGAATCGCTGGTGATCGTGCCGGGTTACGGCCTGGCCGTCGCCCGCGCGCAGCACGCCCTGAAGGAGTTGACCGACAAGCTCACCGAGAAGGGGGTGAATGTGCGCTACGCCATTCACCCGGTGGCAGGGCGCATGCCGGGTCATATGAACGTGCTGCTCGCCGAAGCCGAAGTGCCGTACGATCAGGTGCTGGAGATGGACGAGATCAACGGCGAATTCGGCCAGACGGACGTGGTGCTGGTGCTCGGCGCGAACGACGTGGTGAACCCGGCCGCGAAGAACGATCCGACATCGCCGATCGCCGGCATGCCGATTCTCGAGGCGTACAAGGCCAAGACGATCATCGTCAACAAGCGTTCGATGGCGGCGGGCTATGCCGGTCTCGATAACGAGTTGTTCTATCTCGACAAGACCATGATGGTGTTCGGCGACGCGAAGAAGGTCGTCGAGGAAATGGTCAAGGCCGTCGACTAAGGCGACACGTTCGCCATCGGCCGGACTGCGGGGCTGCACGGGAAGGTGACCGGCAGCCCCGCGCTACAATGCGCGCTCCTCATTGCTCCCAGGAACCGCGCCATGACGCTCGGCATTGTCGCCGCTCTCCACGAAGAAATTACCGATCTGCTCGCCGAGATGGCGCCCGGCGCGCACGTCGAGTCCATCGGTATGCGCGACTACCACGTGGGCAAGCTGCATGGCCATGACTGTGTCGTCGTGCTCGCACGTGTCGGCAAGGTTGCGGCGGCCGCCACGACCGCCGCGCTGATTCACCGGTTCGCGATCGACGAGCTCGTTTTCACAGGCGTGGCCGGCGGACTCGCGCATGGGTTGTCGGTCGGCGACATCGTCGTGGCCGACACGCTCGTGCAGCACGACATGGACGCCAGCCCCCTCTTCCCTCGTTTCGAAATCCCGCTGCTCGGGCGCGACACCTTCGCCAGCGCACCGCCGCTGCGCGACGCCCTTGCGAAAGCGGCGCGCGACTGGCTCGCCGAGGAGATGGCGACGCAAGTGCCTGTCGCGCTGCGCACCGAATGGCAGATGAGCGCCCCACGCGTGCACGTCGGGCAAGTCGCGAGCGGCGATCAGTTCGTCTCCAGCGCGGGCGAGGTCAGCCGGCTGCGCGACGCGCTGCCGCAGACCCTCGCCGTGGAGATGGAAGGGGCCGCCGTGGCACAGGTGTGTCACGAGTACGGCGTTCCGTTCGCGGTGATGCGCACGCTCTCCGATAGCGCCGACGACACCGCCCACGTCGACTTCCCGCGCTTTCTGCGCGAGGTGGCCAGCCATTACTCGCACGGCATCCTGCGCCGCTTCCTGACCGAACGGCGCGCATGATCCGGGGACCCGCCGCGGACCATCCGAGCGCTTCACCATCGGACCCTTCGAGGCGTCCGTCCCCGTTTGGACAATGACGGCGCACGATCTCGATACCTCGCATCGAACGCCTTCCCGACAATGCCATCTCTTGCATTGTCCGAAGGAGAGTCCCGATGAACGTGGAAAATCATCATGTCGGCACAGGCGCAACGGCGCGTCTGAGTACGCCGGCATTGGCGCCGATCTATCGGACGATGGCCTGGAGCGACGTCGTCCAGATCCGCGCCCTCAACCCCAAGTGCAATCCGACGAAGGCGGCAATCACCCTTGCCGCCGAACATCCGGACAGCGTGTTCGGACGTGAAATCGATTGCTACGTCGGCAGGACGGCCGTCGGCGAACCGGCCCTCAACGCGCAGCAGCAATTGGCACTGCGCCGGCTGGCCGTGCTCGAAGACCACGAGGTCACGGTCGATTCGCTCAGGGATGCGGGCCTGCCCACTGCCCTTGCCGTCGATCTCGTGCAACGCCTGTGCGCACGCCCGACGGGTTGGTCCCTCTTCGAGCGGCTCGTGATCACGCCGACGCTGAACGACTGGGCGCGATCCGTACTGGAACGCCAGGACCCCGTTCACGTGGCCGACGACGTGCTGACGCTGCGCATCCTGCAGGCGTTCGGTCACGACGTCGCCGTGCCGTGGACGTTCGACGTCACCAACAAGTGGGTGTACTTCTACAGCGTATCGTCGGGCGACACGGGGTGCCTCACGCGACTGCTCAATACGGCGACACGCGATCGACCGGACGATAGTGCCCGGCGCGAGGCATGCCGCAAGGCCTATCAGGCGCTGGCATATACGCATTTCGGCGCAGACGGCCAGCTCTGGCCGCATTGGGAAGCGAGAGACGACACCTGGGAGATTTACCCGGATCCGCGCGGCGAAACCTTCCGTGACGACATCGTGTCCGAGAACGCCATCACCTGCGAGACGGAGCGGTGGCTCCGGAACGTTACACCCGTCGGATTCATGAACGTTTCCGGCCACTCGCCGCGCACCGGCCTCGACTACGACAGCGATCTGTCGGACCCGGACAACGTGACGTGCGATCCAGAGCGCGCTCGGGTCTCGCCGAGCGAACTGCGCGTGCGCCTCGCAACGCTGGCGGCGCAGCGACGCGGGGAGACGCAAGCCGCATCGGCGGTATCGCTTGCACCACCTGCACCACCTCCATCACTTGCCCCCCCTTCAGCCAGGCGGGTCGCCTGGTCTCCCGCCACCGACCAGTAGCCACGACGCGCCCGTCGCGCACAAAGCAAAAGACCGGCGGCCGCCGGTCTTTGTCGTAACGTCGAACGAGACGATTCGCTTACGCTTGCGGCGCGCCCGCCTCGTCCTTGCCTTCGCTCTTGCCCTCACTTTCCGCGCGCTTGCGCACCGAGCCGGCAATCAGGTCGAAGCGGAACAGACGGCATTCGAGCGCGCCGTTGAACAGCGGCGTACGACGCGATTCGCGCAGACGCATCTGTCCGGGCAGACTCATGTCGGCCGTCAGCAGATAGGCACTCCAGCCCGTAAAGCGCTGCTTGAGCGCGTCGCCGAAGGCGCGAAAGAATGCCGCGTCGACACCGTCAGGCTGATTGCGCTGGAACTGACCGCCGCGATTGCCCTGCATGTCCGGCGATTCGTCGCCGTCATCGGCGTCGCGCGATCCGCGACGTCCGCGCACTTCGATACGCTCGCCGTACGGCGGATTGGCGACGATGATGCCGGGTCGATCCACCGGGGGCGACATATCGCGCGCATCCACCTGCTTGAGGCCGATGTCGCCCACGCCCGCACGCTCCAGGTTGGCGCGGGCCTTGGCCAGCATGTCGCCCGAGATATCGCTGCCGAAAATCGTCGGCGGCACACCGCGCACGCGGGCATCGCGTTGCGCTTCGGTGGCCTGCACCTTCAGCGCCTGCCATGCCGTGATGTCATAGCCCTTGAGCTTCTCGAAGCCAAAGCGGCGCTCGGCACCCGCGGGCACGCCCAGCGCAATCTGCGCCGCTTCCGCGAGGAAGGTGCCGCTGCCGCACATCGGGTCGTACAGCACCATGTCGGCCGCCGTGTCGGTGCGCCAGCCGGCCAGACGCAGAATGCCCGCAGCCAGATTCTCGCGCAGCGGGGCCGCCCCCTTGTCCAGGCGCCAGCCGCGCTTGAACAGCGCTTCGCCCGAAGTATCGAGATAGAGGGTAGCGTCGGTGGCGGTCAGGAAGGCGAACACCCGCACGTCGGGCTGCGACGTATCGATGTTCGGCCGCGTGCCGGTCTTCTCGCGCAGGCGGTCGCACACAGCGTCCTTGATCCGCAGCGTGACGAATTCGAGGCTGCGCACCGGCGCCTTGATGCCGGTGACGTCCACGCGCAGCGTCTGCTGAGACGAAAACCACTCTTCCCAGCGCTGACGCAAGGCGAAGTCGTAGATGTCCTGTTCGGTGCGGTACGCCTGCTGTGCGATGCGAAGCAGCACGCGGCTCGCAATGCGCGAATGCAGGTTGGCGGCCATGCCGGCGGCCCACGGACCGGCGAAATGCACGCCACCGGGCACCTGCTTGCCCACCGACACGGGCGCCAGACGTCCCAGCTCTGCCAATTCGGCGGCGAGCGCCTCTTCCAGTCCGCGAGGACAGGGCGCGAAGAATTCGAAGGAAGCCATTTCGATGCGTACGACCGGCACGCGAAGTGCCGGCGGAGGGAATAAACCGCTATTGTACGCGCGCCGACCCGGCCGGCGTCAGCGCCGCGCCACCGGGGCAGGCGGCGAGTTTGTGCAACAGCGTCTCGACGATGGCGTCGGGCGACTCGCGGATGTCGATCACCAACGCGTCGCGCGGTTCTTCGAGCGTGTCGAACTGGCTTTGCAACAGCGCCGGGTCGAAGAAGTGCCCGCCACGCGACGCCAGGCGCTCGCCGATCACCTCGGGGGCCCCCTTCAGGTAGACGAACACGACGTCGCCGTCGTGCTCGCCCAGCACGTCGCGATAGCGCGAGCGCAACGCCGAACACGCGAACACGTGGTGACGCCCCGCCACGCGGCGCGCGACGATCGCCTCGCGAATCGCCGCCAGCCACGGGGCGCGGTCGTTGTCGTTAAGCGCCTCACCGCGCCGCATCTTTTCGATGTTCGCGGCGCTGTGAAACGAATCCGCGTCGGAAAACCCGCAGCCCAGACGCTCGGCAAGTCGTTGCCCGACCGTGCTCTTGCCGCTGCCCGATACGCCCATTACCACGACGATCATGGCTCGCCTCCTTGTAACCGGCTGACTCGCGTCAGCGTATTGACGCTGTTGCACGCCCTGCATCGCTACCTCACACCACCGTGGCGAGGCCGAGCGTCAGCAGCAACGCCACAACCGAAATGATCGTCTCGCACACCGTCCAGGTCTTGAAGGTCTGCGGCACGGTCATGTTGAAATATTCCTTGACCAGCCAGAAGCCGCCGTCGTTGACGTGCGACAGGATCAGCGAGCCCGCGCCCGTGGCCAGCACCATCAATTCCGGTTTCACGGTGGCACCGGCGGCCGCCGCGATCGGTGCGACGATGCCGCACGCCGTGGTCATGGCCACCGTGGCCGAGCCCGTCGCGATACGAATCAGCACCGCCACCAGCCAGCCCAACAGCAGCGGCGAGAGGTGGGCGTTCGTCGCGACATCGACGATCGCCTTCGACACGCCGCTGTCCATCAGGATACGCCCGAAACCGCCACCCGCTCCCACCACCAGCGTAATCGTGGCGATCGGCGCCAGACACTCGTTGGTGAACTTCAGGATGTGGTCGCGATTGAAACCGCGCTGCTTGCCGAACGTGAAGAAGCTCACGAGCGTGGCGATCAGCAACGCCATCACCGAGTTGCCGATCAGGCGCAGAAATTCGTTGGCAAACGTCTTCGGCGCGAAGAACAGGTCGGCCCAGCTAC
Source organism: Pandoraea sp. XJJ-1 (assembly GCF_026802345.1). NCBI lineage: Bacteria > Pseudomonadati > Pseudomonadota > Betaproteobacteria > Burkholderiales > Burkholderiaceae > Pandoraea > Pandoraea sp. XJJ-1. The sequence continues at coordinate 875,460 of NZ_CP113827.1, read as the reverse complement.
CGATGAGCATCAGGATCACCGGCAGCAGGATCGTGAACAGCGTGATGCCGAAGCCCGGCAGTTCGTTCAGCGCACGGTCCTTTTCGACGAACTGCGAGAGCAGCGGATTGTCCGGATTGGGCACCACGTGGCGCGCCATGAGCTTTGCGAACAGCGGGCCGGCAATGGCCGCCGTCGGAATGCCGACGATCAGCGCGTACATGATGGTGTGACCGATGTCCGCGTTGTAGGCGGTCACGGCGAGCAACGCGGCCGGGTGCGGCGGAATTAGGCCGTGCACGACCGACAGGCCCGCCACCATCGGAATGCCCACGAGCACCATCGACGTACCGGTCCGCTTGGCGACGTTGAACGCAATCGGAATCAGCAGCACGAAACCGACTTCGAAGAACACCGGCAGACCGACGATGAACGCGATCACGACCATCGCCCAGTGCACGTTCTTCTCACCGAAAGCGCCGATGAGCGTGCGCGCAATGCGCTCGGCCCCGCCCGACTCGGCCATCATCTTGCCGAGCATCGTGCCAAGCCCCACCACCAGCGCAATGTGCCCCAGCGTGTTGCCCACGCCTGTCTCGAACGCCTTGACGATTCCCCCCATCGGCATACCCACCGCCAGCCCGAGCACGAGCGAGACGACGATCAGCGTGATGAACGGATTCAGTTTGAAACGCGCGATCAGCAGAATCAGCGCGATTACCGCGACTAGCGCGTACACCAGCAGCAAGTTGCCTTGCACCGCGACCATGGGGGGTCTCCTCGTTTGGCTAGATGGGCGAATGCCCGAAGGGCTTGCGCCCGATTATTGGAATTGTGGGATGTGATGCGTTGCTTCGATGAAACCGGTGTTGCCTAGCGGCGCGGCAAGGCAGTCGCCGCTCGCGCGAGACGCGTAATGCCGTCCCAGTCCTGCGCGTCCACGAGCGCCTTGGGGGTGAGCCACGATCCCCCCACGCACACCACATTGGGTTGCGCGAGATACGACGGCGCCGACTCGGCGCTGATACCGCCCGTCGGGCAGAAACGCACGTGCCGGAACGGCCCGTAAAGGGCCTTGAGCATCGGCACGCCCCCCGACGGTTCGGCCGGGAAGAACTTCACCGTGTCGTAGCCATCGGCGAGCGCCGCGAGAATGTCGGACGGCGTCACCACGCCCGGCAGCAACGGCAGACCTGCTGCCTTGGCCGCCGCGCCCAGCGCGCTCGTGTAGCCCGGCGAGACGCCGAAGCGCGCGCCGGCCGCCACGGCCTGCGCCATTTCTTCCGGGCGTGTGAGCGTGCCCACGCCGACAATCAGTTCGTCGGACAGCCCCGCCACATGGCGAATGACGTCCATCGCGGCCGGGGTGCGCAGCGTGATTTCGAGGACCCGCACGCCGCCCGCGAGCAGCGCGCGCGAGACCTGCTCGCCCTGCTCGACGCTGTCGAACTGGAGCACCGGAACCACGGGGCCGGCACGAACGATGTCATTGATGTCCATTACGTTTTCCTTGAATGCAGCGACGTGACCGGCACGTCACTCAGAACCGAAGAACACGGACGCGCCGGCTTCAGCCGCGCCCACCGCCGCGCGCATGTGACCGAAGAGCAGACGCCCGGTGTCGTCGCCCGAGACCGGCACCTCTGCCATCTCACGCGCCTCCCATACCTGCGGGGCCACCTCGGCGTGCAGCATGCCGGCGTTCGCGTCGAGCACGATCAGATCGCCGTCGCGCACCCGTGCCAGCGGGCCGCCGCCCGATGCTTCGGGCGACACGTGAATCACGGCGGGCACCTTGCCCGAGGCGCCGGACATCCGACCATCGGTCACGAGTGCCACCGCAAACCCTTCGTCCTGCAAAACACCGAGCAGCGGGGTGAGACGGTGCAGCTCGGGCATGCCATTGGCGCGCGGCCCCTGGCCACGCAGCACCACGACCACGTCGCGACGCAATTCACCGGCGTCGAACGCGGTCTGAACCGCTTCCTGCGACGCAAATACGCGTGCCGTTGCGGCCACGCGCCGATGTTCCGGCTTGACCGCCGACACCTTGATGACGCCGCGTCCCAGATTGCCGTGCATGAGCCGCAATCCGCCATCGGGGGCGAACGGTTCGGCATGGCCGCGCAGGACGTCACGATCACCACTGTAGGCGCTACCGGCGCGCCACGCCAGTCCATCGGGCGACAGCCACGGCTCGGCGCGGTAGCGCGCGAGGCCCGGACCGGCCACGGTCTTGACGTCGTCGTGCAGCAGGCCGGCGTCGAGCAATTCGCCGATCAGGAAGCCCATGCCACCCGCCGCGTGGAAATGATTCACGTCGGCCTTGCCGTTCGGATAGACGCGCGCCATGAGCGGCACCACGGCCGACAACGCGTCGAAATCGTCCCAATCGATGATGACGCCCGCCGCGCGGGCCATCGCCACCAGATGGAGCGTGTGATTGGTGGAACCGCCCGTGGCCAGCAGGCCGACGATGCCGTTGACGACGGCACGCTCGTCGACCACATGGCCGATCGGGGTGTAGTCGGGCGTGTCGGCGCCGATGGCCAGCACGCGCGCGAGGGCGGCGTCGGTCAGTGCGTCGCGAAGCGGCATGTGCGGATGCACGAAGGCCGCGCCCGGCAGGTGCAGGCCCATGATTTCCATCAGGAGCTGATTGCTGTTGGCGGTGCCGTAGAACGTGCAGGTGCCTGCACCGTGATAGGCCTGCGACTCGGCTTCGAGCAGCGCGTCGCGGCCGACCTTGCCCGTGGCATATGCCTGGCGGATCTTGGCCTTCTCGTCATTCGACAAGCCGCTCGCCATCGGACCAGCCGGCACGAAAATCGTCGGCAGATGACCGAATTGCAGGGCACCGATCACGAGACCCGGCACGATCTTGTCGCAAACACCGAGCATCAGCGCGGCATCGAACATGTTGTGCGAGAGCGCGACCGCCGTGCTCATGGCGATGATCTCGCGCGAGAACAACGATAGCTCCATGCCCGCGTTGCCTTGCGTGACGCCGTCGCACATCGCCGGCACCCCGCCTGCGACCTGCACCGTGGCGCCAAGCTCGCGCGCGGCTTCGCGCAAACGCGCCGGATACGACTCATACGGCTGATGTGCCGAGAGCATGTCGTTGTAAGCCGTGACGACGCCGACGTTCGGACGACGCTGTTCGCGCAGGACGAGCTTGTCATTGGCCGGCATGGCGGCGAATCCGTGCGCCAGATTGGCACAGGACAGCGCGCCGCGCTGCGGGAAGCGTCCGGCGCTGGCGTCGATGCGGGCCAGATACGCCGCACGCGTGTCGCGGCTGCGCGCGGCAATGCGCGCCGTGACGGCCATTACGGTCGGGTGCAGGGGCTTCTTTTGCTCAGACATCATGCCGGGGAACGGAAATTGCGACGCACCCAGGGTAGGTGCGATTCGGAGCGGAGTTTAGTAGAAATTCTACATCGCATCAATCGAAAGACATCGGCATCCGGGCTTGTCCCTAGTGTTATCCAATAGTTACGTCGAATTTTACCGTATCAAGAAACGTAACCCCATAATATGAAATGCTGATTTCCTGTAGTTTTTGTACATTCTCGCCGCAACATGCACACGTGCCGATCCGCGCCCGCACTGCGGCGCCGGGACCTGCGGGTGCTATAGTGGGCGCCTGCTTTTGTCGACGCCTGCCATGCTGAACCGAATCAAAGCCACGCTGACCCAATTGCGCCCGTCCGAGCGCAAGCTCGCGACCTATGTGCTGGATGCGCCGCGCGAAGTCGTCGATCTGTCGATGAACGAACTCGCCGAACGCGCCAGCGTCAGCCAACCGACAATCGCCCGGTTCTGTCAGGCGGTGGGTTGCAGTGGCTATCGGGAGTTCAAGATCCGGCTGGCGCAGGGCATCGCGCAAGGGGTGCCGTTCGTACACCGCGACGTCCGCCCCGACGAACCGGTGCCGGGCATCGCCAGCAAGGTGCTCGACCGCACCATCGGCAGTCTCATGCAGGTTCGCAACAATCTCTCGCCCGACAGTATCGGGCAAGCCATCGAGCTGCTTGCCGGGGCACGGCGCATCGAGTTCTATGGCGCGGGGGCGTCGGGGATTGCCGCACAGGACATGCAGCACAAGTTCTTCCGGCTCGGGGTGCCCGCCGTGGCATATAGCGACCCGCATGTCTACGGAATGTCGGCCGCGCTGCTGCGACAAGGGGATGTGGTGGTGGCAATCTCCAACACCGGGCGCACGCAGGATCTGCTTGAAGCCGTCCAGTTGGCGCGAACGGCGGGCGCGAGCGTGATTGCAATCACGCACAGCAACTCGCCACTGGCGCGGCAGGCGAGCGTCGCGCTCTTCGCCGATGTCGACGAAGACACCGACGTCTACTCGCCACTGACCTCGCGTATCGCGCATCTCGCCATTGGCGACGTGCTCGCCGTGGGCATGGCGCTGCGCCTGGGCGATCGCCTGCCCGCCCAACTCGCCCGCGCGAAGGAAGTCATCAATCGCCGCCGGACGACGAACGAAGGGCGATAGCCACGGCTATCGCCTCACCCTCGTCATTTCGCATCGCTTAAGGTCAGCGCCTATGCCGCGCTCAGCGCTGCTGTGCCTGCGGATTGACGGCGTTCTGTAATGGCTTGCCGGTCAGCGCAGCAACGAGGTTGTCCGCCGCGCACGCGGCCATGGCATGGCGCGTCTCGTGTGTTGCCGAACCGATATGCGGCAGCGCGACCACTTGCTTCATCTTCAGCAGCGGCGAATCGACCGACACCGGCTCGCGCTCGAACACGTCGAGGCCCGCCCCACGCAGATGGCCCGACGCCAGCGCATCGATCAGCGCCGCCTCGTCGATCACCTTGCCGCGCGCCGCGTTGATGAAAATGGCGCCCGGCTTCATCTGCGCGAATTCGTTCGCTCCGATCAACCGTTCCGTCGCCGGCGATAGCGGTACGAGCGTCACGACAAAGTCGGCTTCGGCCAGCAACGCCGGAAGTGCCCGGTGCCGAGCGCCGTAGGCCTGCTCCGCAGCCTCGTTGCGCGAACGGTTGCTGTACAACACCTTCATGCCGAAACCGAGCGCGGCACGACGCGCGACCGCGCCGCCGATGCGGCCCATGCCGACGATGCCAAGCGTCTTGCCTTGCACGTCGGTACCGAAATGTGCCTCGTCGAGACTCGCCGTCCAACCGCCCGACTTCACCAGTTCGGCCAGTTCGACGACGCGCCGGGCACTCGACAGAATCAGGGCGAAGACGGTATCCGCCGTGGTTTCCGTCAGCACATCGGGGGTATTCATCAGCACGATGCCGCGACGCGTGAGATCGGCCACGTCGAATTGATCGTAGCCCACGGAAATGGTGGCCCAGGCCTTGAGCCTGGGTGCGGCGTCCAGCAATGCTGGCGTGACGTTCATGCCCCCGCCGATGGCGCCCTCGGCGCGGCCCAACGCCGCCATGAATGCCGCGCGATTGCCGTCGTTCACCCCGTCGAATTCCGTCAGCGTAAAGGTTTCGGCCAACCGCGCGCGCACATCTGGCGGCACGCTCTTGTACAGCACCACTTCCGGAAGACTCATCCTCTTCACTCCTTGGCAGGTTGCCGCTACCCGCACCCGCGGGCACCGGACGACACGTTCGGTATGCCGGATCAGCGCCGAGTGCCCTGAGCGTCGGCAAAAGCCCGTTCGAGAAAATCGAGGCGGTCCTGGCCCCAGTAGGGCTGGCCGTCGAACACGAACCACGGCGCGCCGAAGACGCCGGCGCGTTCGGCGTCGTCGGTGTTGGCGTCGTAGGCCGCCTGCACGCCGGCCGTCTTCGACGCCGCGAGCAGCGATGCGCCGTCGAGCGACAGGCTGTCGGCGATCGCCTGCAACGTTGCCTCGTCGGCGATGTTGCGCTCCTCGGCCCACAGCGCCGTCGAAATGGCCGCCGTCAGCGCGAGCGCCTTGTCCGTGCCATGCGCGAGCTGCGCGGCGACGATCAAACGCGCCGCCGGATCGCCCGCCACCGGAAAGTACTTCGGTTCCAGGTTGAGTGGCACGCCGAGATAGCGGGACCAGCGCGCCAGCTCGACCAGACGATACGCTTGGCGCTGCGGCGCACGCTTGGCCAGCGGCAGGCCGCCCGAGCCGGCGAAGATGCGCCCGATATCCATCGGCTTCAACTGGATCTGCACGTCGTAGCGACGTGCCAGTTCGACAAAGCGGGCCTGCCCCATGTAGACATAGGGCGACGGCGGCGCCACGAAATAATCGCAGGTCAGACTCACGGCAGACTCCTCTCGGGTATTGGTGGTGGGCGCGGGTGGGCGCGCGATGGTGCGGTGGCCAGTGCTGGCGATGTGCGACGACGTGGGTGAAAAATGATCCGGCGCGTCAGAACGGCTTGACGACCACGAGGATCACCGCCGCGAGCAGCGCCAGCACCGGAAATTCGTTGAAATAGCGATACCAGCGATGCGAATGTGTGTTGCGACCGGTTTCGAATTTGCGCAGCAGACGGCCGCACGCATGGTGGTACCCCAGCAGCAACACCACGATGAGCAGCTTGGCGTGCAACCAGCCGCCGTAGCGTCCGATCCCGTAGTACAGCCAGAGGATCAGTCCGAAAGCGAGCGCGGGCACCGCCAGTATCGTCATGAAGCGATAGAGCTTGCGGGCCATGAGCAGCAGGCGCTGCGTGGCAGCGGGATCGCTCTCCATCGCGAGGTTGACGAAGATGCGCGGCAGGTAGAACAGGCCGGCGAACCACGAGGCGACGAAAACGATATGGAGCGCTTTGATCCAGAGCATCGGGGACGGGCGGCCCGCACGCAGGCCGTCGAATATTTTGAACAGCAAACAATGTACAACAATCCGTCGCGCCGCGAAGGGCAACGTCCCGCGCATTCAGGCTCGGGCACCGCGACAAATCGACGCGACGCGGCCCGCGGCGTTATCGCGCACCGGGTTGTCATCCGCTGGGGTGCGGCGTCATCGCGTCTCACCCGATGAAACACACCTTGAGCGACGCCCTCGCGCGGCTGTGCCAGAATACGGGCCATATTGGCGTCTTCGCCCCGCATCGGTCGGTTTTCCGATCATTGGCCCCCGCATGAGAATTCTTGGCATCGACCCCGGGCTGCGTGTCACTGGCTTCGGCGTGCTCGAAAAGCACGGCAACCGTCTGCAGTACGTGACGAGCGGCGTCATACGCACCGGCGAAGGCACACTGCCCGCGCGGCTGCGCATCATCTTCGAGAGCGTGGCGGAACTGGTCGACACCTATCGGCCCGATCAGGCGGCCATCGAGAAGGTGTTCGTCAACGTCAATCCGCAATCCACGCTTCTGCTTGGACAAGCGCGCGGCGCGGCGATCACAGCGCTGTCGGTCGGCGGGCTCGAGGTCTTCGAATACACGCCGATGCAGCTCAAGCAAGCGGTGGTCGGCTACGGACGCGCCCGAAAGGAGCAGGTCCAGGAGATGGTCACCCGTCTGCTCACGCTCACCGGAACCCCCGGCAAGGATGCGGCCGACGCGCTGGGCGTCGCCATCTGCCATGCGCACAGCGGCGAGACGTACTCGGCACTGGCCGGCGTCGCCCCGACCCTTGCGGCCAAGGGCCTGCGCGTGCGGCGCGGTCGTCTGGTCGGCTGAGCGGCACCACCGCCGTTGCGGTTGCGGTTGCCCTTACGCGTGCGCTTGCCGTGGCGGTTGCCATCACGGTCATCGTCGTACGTCGCGGCATACCGTGCTGCCTCACGCCGGCAAGCGACGTCCGAAGCGCTACAATGCAGCCATGATCGAAACCGACAAACTCGCCGCCGAGCGCATCATTGCGCCGACCCCGGCCTCGCCTAACGAAGAAGCCTTCGAGCGCGCGCTGCGTCCCAAGCTGCTCGACGAATATGTCGGTCAGCGCAAGGTGCGCGGCCAGTTGGAGATCTTCATCGAGGCCGCGCGCAAGCGCTCGGAACCGCTCGACCACGTGCTGCTGTTCGGGCCGCCGGGCCTGGGCAAGACGACGCTCGCCCACATCATCGCCCGCGAAATGGGCGTGCATTTGCGCCAGACGTCGGGGCCCGTGCTCGAGCGCCCGGGCGACCTCGCCGCGCTGCTGACCAATCTCGAAGCCAACGACGTGCTGTTCATCGACGAAATCCACCGACTCTCGCCCGTCGTCGAGGAAATCCTGTATCCGGCGCTCGAGGATTACCAGATCGACATCATGATCGGCGAAGGCCCTGCGGCGCGCAGCGTCAAGCTCGATCTGCAACCGTTCACGCTCGTGGGAGCGACCACGCGCGCCGGCATGCTGACGAATCCGCTGCGCGACCGCTTCGGGATCGTGGCGCGTCTGGAGTTCTACACGGCCGAAGAACTGACCGGCATCGTGCGCCGCTCGGCCGGCCTGCTGGGCGCGGCCATCGTCGACGACGGTGCTTTTGAGATCGCCCGTCGCGCGCGCGGCACGCCGCGTATCGCCAACCGGTTGCTGCGGCGTGTGCGCGACTACGCCGAAGTGAAGGCCGACGGGCGCATTACCGCCGCCGTGGCCGACGCCGCGCTCTCGATGCTCGACGTCGATTCGGTCGGCCTCGACGTGATGGACCGCAAGCTGCTCGAAGCCGTGCTCCACAAGTTCGACGGCGGCCCCGTGGGCGTGGACAACCTCGCCGCCGCCATCGGCGAAGAGCGCGACACCATCGAAGACGTGATCGAGCCGTACCTGATCCAGCAGGGCTTCCTGCAACGCACACCTCGCGGGCGCGTCGCGACACTTGCCGCGTATCGTCACTTCGGACTGGCCGCCCCTGGCAGTGCGCCGGACAGCAGCTCGCTCTGGTCGCCCGACGCCACCGGCAAGTGAAACCTGCCGCTTTGACATCGCCACACTGAACCTCGCATGTCCTCGCACGACGACCTCCCGACACCACCTCCGGCAACGCCCTTGCGGCCTGCCGGGCCGGTCGTGGGCGTGTCGGGACGTGTGCGGCACGCCATTGCGATGCGGCTGGTGAGCCTGACCTCAGGCCCCGGCGCTCCACGACTGAACTACGACACCCCGGCTGGCGACCCCGGCCTGTTCGGCCCGGACGCCGCCTGCTGGCATGTGCATGGAGACTTCACGTCGATGATGATCGGCGGCATCAGCGCGCTGCTGATGCAGTCGTTGCACCCGCTCGCGATGGCCGGCGTCTGGGATCACTCGACCTTCCGACAGGACGTGATCGGCCGTCTGCGCCGCACGGCCACATTCATCGGCGGCACGACGTTCGGCAATACCGCCGACGCGCAGGCGCTGCTTGAGCGGGTGCGACGCATCCACCTGCAGGTCAAGGGCGTCGCCCCCGACGGGCGCCCCTACGCCGCTTACGATCCGGATCTGCTGACGTGGGTGCATGTGGCCGAGACGTCGAGCTTCCTGCGCAGCTATCTCGTCTACAAGGATCCGGCGTTCGCCCGAAGCGAGCAGGATCGTTATTACGCGGAAGTCGCGCGCATTGCGGTGGCGCTCGGCGCTCGCGACGTGCCGACGAGTGTCGCGCAGATCGACGACTATCTCGCGGCCATGCGCCCGGCCTTGTGCGCGAGCGAGCGCACCGACGAAGTCGTGCGTGTGTTGCGCAATCTGCCCGCGCCGTTCACAGGCGCGCGCCTGTTCAGCGGCGTGTTGTTTCGCGCAGGCATCGATTTGCTGCCCGACTGGTCGCAGGCGATGCTCGGCTTCGGGGAAGGGGCGACGGTACGTCGCCTGACGGTGCGGCCCGCGGTGCGTCACATGGCGCAGGTCGCCCGCTGGTCGATGCGCAACAGCGTGGCGCACCGCGCGCGACGTCGCGCATTGGCGACGCCCGATGTTGTCGTCGTGCAGTCATCGCTGGAACGCTAGGCACGTCTGCGTCACGGCCCTTAGCGGATTTGGCAGACTTAGCGGACTTAGGTGACTTAGGTGACTTAGCGGCCTTACACGCCCCGACGTGCTGACCCGACCGGCCAGCCTGTCACACCACGCGCGGATCGACGCGATCCATGGCGGCAGCGCCCTCCGGCCTGTCGTTGCTTTCGTCTCGCACGGCGGCGTCCAGATGCGCGACATCCCCCCAACACAGCACTTGCCAGCGCTGGCCATCGTAGGCCAGGCGGTTCACGCTCGCATTGAGCAGCGGATAGGCTCGCGGCTCGGTCAATGCAAGCCGCGTTGCGAGCCGATAGCAGCAATCGAGCACGCCGCCATGCGCCACCAGCGCCAGATGCTTGCCCGCATAGTCGTGCAGCAGTTGCGCGACGGACTCGGTGATACGCGTGTAGAAACCTCGCGTGGACTCGCCGCCGGGAATCACGAAATCGGGATCGCGGCTCTGCCAGCGTGCATAGTCTTGCGGAAATTCCGCCTGGATCTCGTCCGGCACACGGGTTTCGAAGACCCCATAGTGACGCTCCCGCAAACTCGCGGTGCGCACCAGCGGCAAACCGCACGCGCGCGCGACGGGTTCCGCCGTCTGCACCGCTCGCTGCAAATCGCTCGTAAGCACGTGGTCGAAAACGCGCCCGCGTGCCGCCACCTCGCGTTCGATACGCTGTCCCAACAAGACCGCCTGATGCTCGCCCTCGGTCGAGAGCGGGATATCGGTGTGGCCTTGAATCCGTTTGGCGCGGTTCCAGTCAGTCTCACCGTGGCGAATCAAAGTCAGGGTCGTGGTCATGCCGGTCATCGATGCGATTGCTTGTTACGTGTGGCGTGAGTCAAAGCGGGCGGAGGCAAACGGCGCGCCGTCAGGCCAGCGCCGGATTGAGCGTGTAGGTGCCGGTCACGCGCGCCTGCCCAAGCACGTGTGGCTGAATCGCCGCGAGCACGTCGTCGCCCCCGAAACGGCCGTCGAGCGGCACACGGGCGATATCGAGCGCGTACACGGTGAAGTGGTAGTGGTGCACGATCGTGTCGTTCCACGGCGGGCACGGGCCATCGTAGCCGTAGTAATCGCCGCGCATGCCCTCGTCGCCCGCAAACCAGGCGGTGTAGTCGTTGACGCCGTGACGCATGCCGTCGAGCGCGTCCGGGCCGAACTTGCCGCGCGGCGTAACGTGGTTGCTATGGCTGGCCGCCGGGATCTCGGACACCGACGCCGGCACGTCCACGAGCACCCAATGATAGAAATCGACGCGCGGCAGCGTCGCCGGCACTTCGCGACCTTCCTGGTTGACGTCGTCGCCCTGGCTCGGTACGTCGCTATCGGTGCAGATCACGACAAACGAACGGGTACCGGCCGGCGCATCGGACCACGCCAAATGGGGATTCTTGTTCTGCGACAGCGCCACGTGCGCCTGTGCATCCGGTTTGCCGAAGGCGAACTGTTCATCTATCGCCGCATTGTCGGCAAACGAGTCACTCCAGACTTTCATCGGTTTCTCCCAAGCATTGTCGTTTCGGAACTCGACGACGGTATCACACCGATGCGAATCGCGTGCGGGCCATCCCCCACAACCGGACGATTCCGAGCAATTTTCGGGATAGGCCCTGGGCGGATGCGGCCGGCGGCGCAGATAACGCGCGGTATCGGCAGCACACGCCGCCCACCCCGAACGTCAACCGGCGTCGGGACGCGTCTGAAGCCAGAACGTGACCGGTCCGTCGTTCACGAGCGAGACGCGCATGTAAGCGCCGAATTCGCCCGTTTCCACGATCGGATGGCGCGCACGCGCCTGCGTCACGAAATGATCGAAGAGCCGCTTGCCGTCGGCCGGACTGGCCGCCGGGGTGAAGCTCGGCCGGGTACCGCTGTGGGTGTCGGCCGCCAGCGTGAACTGCGAGACGAGCAGCAAGCCGCCAGCCGCGCCGTTGCCGTCGAGGCTCGACACGCTGCGGTTCATCTTGCCCGCCTCGTCCGAGAACACGCGATAGCCGAGCAGCTTAGCGAGCAGCTTGTCCGCGCTCGCTTCGGTGTCGCCGCGCTCGGCGCACACGAGGGCGAGCAGGCCCGGACCGATGGCGCCCACCGTGCGGCCATCGACCGTCACGGCGGCTTCGAGCACCCGCTGGATGAGCGCGATCATCGGCTGACCCGCGCCTGCAGGCGCCACATCAGCGGCGATCGGGCGGCGACGCTCAAGCGAGCGTCACGCGCGCGAAGCGGCGCTTGCCGACCTGCACGACATAGGTGCCGGCGTCGATCTTCGCGCCCTTGTCGGACACGGCCTCGCCGTCGATCCGCACGCCGCCCTGCTCGATGTTGCGGTTGGCTTCCGACGTCGACGGCACCAAGCCCGCCTGCTTGAGGAGCTGAGCGATCCCCAGCGGCGCGCCTTCAAGGGAAACTTCCGGAATGTCGTCCGGCACACCGCCCTTGGCGCGCGCGTTGAAATCCTCGAGCGCGCGCTCGGCATCGGCTTGCGAGTGGAAGCGCGCCACGATCTCCTGCGCGAGCAGCACCTTCACGTCGCGCGGATTGCGCCCGCCTTCGACGTCCTTGTGCAATTGGGCGATCTCGTCGAGCGTACGGAACGAGAGCAGCTCGTAGTAACGCCACATCAGATCGTCCGAGATACTCATGAGCTTGCCGAACATCTCGCTCGGCTTCTCGCTGATGCCCACGTAATTGGCCTTGGACTTCGACATCTTCTCAACGCCGTCCAGTCCTTCCAGCAGCGGCATCGTCAGAATGCACTGCGGCTCCTGGCCGTATTGCTTCTGCAATTCGCGGCCCACGAGGAGGTTGAACTTCTGGTCGGTCCCGCCGAGTTCCAGATCCGACTCCAGGGCCACCGAGTCGTAGCCTTGCATGAGCGGATACAGGAATTCGTGGATGGCGATCGGCACGCCGCCCTGGAAACGCTTGGTGAAGTCCTCGCGCTCGAGCATGCGCGCCATGGTGTAGCGCGACGCGAGCTTGATCATGCCGTCCGCGCCCAGCTTCATCGACCATTCGCTGTTGTAGCGAATTTCGGTCTTGTTACGGTCGAGCACCAGCGCGGCCTGCTCGAAATAGGTCTTGGCGTTCGACTCGATCTGCTCGCGGGTGAGCGGCGGACGCGTGCTGTTACGGCCCGACGGATCACCGATCAGTGACGTGAAATCGCCGATCAGGAAGATGACCGTGTGCCCCAGATCCTGCAACTGGCGCATCTTGTTGAGCACCACGGTGTGGCCGATGTGGATGTCGGGCGCCGTCGGGTCCAGTCCCAGCTTGATGCGCAGCGGCTTGCCGGTCGCTTCACTGCGCGCCAGCTTCTGGAGGAACTCCTCTTCCACGAGCAGCTCGTCGCAACCGCGCTTGGCGATCGCCAGTGCGGCCCGCGCGGCGTCGGTCACGGGATACTTCTTTTCCGAGGTGAGTGCGTGTTCACTTGTCATAACATCATTGTCCAGACTGGTTCAGGGTTTCCCTTGAGCAGTCAGTAAAGGCGGAGGCCGCGGTAGCTCTGCTATAATCGCGGCTCAATTCTCGGCTCGGGCCGAAGCGACGCCGGGTTGCCCCGGAATTCCGACAGGCAATCTCGAAGCGTGCCGCTCCGCCCGGGCTTTTTTTGTAAGTTGCGCAGAATTTTACGTGATGTGGCCAAAACTCCGTGATTTTTTTGCGCGTGAACTGCTGACGCTGATCGATCCCACGCAGCCCAAGCACCGTCGCAGGAAGGTGCAAATCGTGGCAACGGTCGGTTCTGCCCTGACGTTGGGAATGGTGACCGCTTTCGGCGTGGCACCGATGGTGCCCGACGCGGCCCGCAACGGTGTGAGCGTGACATTGCCGCTCACCTTCCCCGACCTGGCCAAACAGATTCAGCAGCTCGACGCGCAATCCCAGACCTTTATTCATCAAGTGGCCCTGCGCCGCGGCGAAACCCTGGGCGACATGCTCTCGCGGTTGTCGATCCAGGACCCCGCGGCCGAGCGGTTCATTCGTGAGAACGCCGTCGCCCGTCGCCTGATCGGCGTGCCTCCAGGGAATGTCGTGCAGGCCGAGACCGACGACGACGGCAAGCTCGTCTCGCTCTCCACCGTGTTGTCCAACGGCAGCACTGCGGCCCAGCAACTGGTGATCGATCGCAACGACGGCGGTCGCCTGCGCGCCCGTATGGAGCAGCTTGCCAACGATACCGAATGGGCCATGCGCTCCGGTGCCATCGCGGGCAATTTCTTCACGGCGATGGACGATGCGGGCGTGCCCGATGCGGTCGTCGCGCAGATGGTGAACATCTTCTCCGGGGTGATCAACTTCCAGCGTGACGTTCGCCGCGGCGACCGCTTCCGCCTCGTGTACGAGGTGATCAAGCAGCAGGATCGCACCGTGCGCACTGGCCGTGTGCTGGCGATCGAATTCATCAATCAGGGCAAGACACACCAGGCCATCTGGTACGCCGATCCGAAGGGCGCGCCCGAGGGCGCGTACTACGGCTTTGACGGTCGCAATCTGAAACAGGCTTTCCTGCGCACGCCGGTCGAATTTTCGCGGATTTCGTCGGCCTTCGGCGGTCGCGAGCATCCGTTCCAGCACAAGTGGAAGCAGCACGAAGGCGTGGATCTGGCAGCGCCTATCGGCACGCGCGTGTTTGCAGCCGGCGACGGCGTGGTCAAGTTCGTCGGAAAGCAAAACGGTTACGGCAATCTGGTCGAGATCGATCACTCAGGCAATTACCAGACGCGTTACGCCCACCTGTCCGGCTTCGGCCAAGGCATGAAGCCCGGTACGCGTGTCACCCAAGGCCAGGTTATCGGTTTCGTCGGGCAGACGGGCTGGGCCACCGGCCCGCACCTGCACTATGAACTGCGCTTCAAGGGTGTGCCGCTCAACCCGTTCTCAACGGACGTGGCGGCGGTCGCGCCGCTCTCGGGTCCGCGCCTGAAGCTATTCGACATGTACGCTGAGAACCTTCTCAAGCGCATCGATCTGATGCGCACCGTGCAGGTCGCCGAGCGCGATTGAGGTATGCTGGAGACCGCACTGTGCGGGGCGATAGGTGACTCACCTGCGCCCCCTCCCGGTGCGGATTCGATTTCTCCGGCCCCGCTCCGCCCATGACCGACACCGCTCGCCACCTCGACGCCCCAGCATCTCCCTCCCATTTCATCGGCCTGATGTCCGGCACCAGTCTCGACGGTGTCGACGGCGTGCTCGTCGCGTCAGCCAGCGGGCAGGTGCTCGCAGAAGCCTATCTCCCTTTTCCGGGCGATCTGCGTGAAACGTTGATGGTGTTGCAAGCGCCCTCGGAAAACGAGCTGCACCGGGAAGCGCTGGCGGCGAACGCATTGGTAAGCGTCTATGCGGACTGCGTGCGCGAGCTGCTCACGGCGGCCGGATTGCCGGCGTCCGCTATCGCTGCCATCGGCGCCCATGGGCAGACGATCCGCCACCGTCCGGGCGAGTTCGATGGAATCGGTTATACGCGCCAACTCAACGCGCCCGCACTGCTTGCGGAATTGACCGGCATCGATGTCGTCGCAGACATTCGCAGCCGGGATGTCGCCGCCGGCGGCCAGGGCGCACCGCTTGTGCCCGCCTACCATCAGGCGGTGTTTTCGGATGCCGGGCAAACGCGCGTCGTCTGCAATCTCGGCGGCATCAGCAATGTGACGATTCTGCCGGCGGCCGCATCCGGCCAGCCCGTCTGCGGCTTTGACTGCGGCCCGGGCAATGCACTGCTCGATGGCTGGGCCGCCCGTCATCTCGGAACCTCGTATGACGACGCAGGCGCCTGGGGCGCCAGTGGACACGTCGACGAGGCCTTGCTGGGCACGTTGTTGAGCGAGCCTTACTTCCGTCAGACGCCGCCGAAGAGCACCGGTCGCGACCTGTTCCACGCGAACTGGCTGGATGCCCGACTGGCGGCCGCTCCGGGCGTGTCGCCGGTGGATGTCCAGGCCACGCTCGTCGCGCTGACCGCGCAGTGTGTCGCCGACGACGTGTTGCGTTACGCGCCCGACTGCAAAGGGTTTTACGCCTGCGGTGGCGGAACGCGCAATCGTGCACTCATGCAAGCCATCGCGGCGCGTTTGCCGGGTGTGACCGTCGCGACGACCGAGGCGCTCGGCGTACCGCCGCATCAAGTCGAGGCCCGCGCCTTCGCCTGGCTCGCGCAACGTTGCCTGGTCAGGCAACCGGGGAATCTTGCATCCGTCACCGGCGCGCACGGCCCTCGCATTCTCGGCGCGATCTATCCGCACTGAGCCAGGTACACCCATCGCAGCAGGAAATCGACGGAGCAATAAGAAAGGGCCCTCGCGGGCCCTGTCTCGTACTGCATCCAGATACGGCTTTCGTGCGGCTCAGACCGAGAACGAAGAACCGCAGCCACAAGTCGTGGAAGCGTTCGGGTTCTTGATCACGAACTGCGCGCCGTTGATGTCTTCCTTATAGTCAATCTCGGCGCCGACGAGGTATTGATAGCTCATCGAGTCGATCAGCAGCGACACGCCGTTCTTGTCGAGCACGGTATCGTCTTCGTTGACGTCTTCATCGAAGGTGAAACCATACTGAAAGCCGGAGCAACCGCCGCCCTGCACGAAAACGCGCAGTTTCAGCTCGGCGTTGCCTTCCTCGTCGATCAGTTGCTTGACCTTGTCCGCGGCGCTGTCGGTAAAGACCAGGAAAGCGGGCATTTCCGTGACGGCGGCCTCAAGCGGTGCGTTCATCGCAAATCTCCAAAAATCGGTTCGGTACCATTCTAGTCTCTATTCCCAGATTGTGCCGACGGCAGAAAAATCAAGGGCTTAGAGACCATAAATACCGTTACGGCAGTACGGGAATATGGGTCAGCCCCATGTTCTCCGGCAAGCCGAACATCAGGTTCATACACTGCACGCCCTGACCGGACGCGCCCTTGACCAGATTGTCCTCGACGACGAGGATCACCAGCGTATCTTCATTGCCCGGACGATGCACCGCCATACGGACATAGTTCGATGCGCGCACCCAGCGCGTTTCCGGCATCGAGCCGGCCGGCAGCACGTCCACGAACGGCTCGCCGGCGTAATACGTCTCGAACAGCGCCTGGAAATCGGTGTCGCGCGCTTCGGGCAGGATCGTCGCGTAAAGCGTCGAGTGGATGCCACGAATCGTGGGCAGCAGGTGCGGCACGAACGTCAGGCCCACGTCGTAGCCCGCGATCGCCTCCAGACCCTGCTTGATTTCCGGGTGATGGCGATGGCCCTTCACGGCGTAGGCCTTGAAGTTGTCGGCCGACTCCGCGAGAATCAGCGACGTCTCCCCCTTGCGACCCGCACCGCTCGCCCCTGACTTGGCATCGGCGATCAGGTGTTTGGGGTCGACCAGCTTGCGACCACCGGCAAACAGCGGCGCATAGCCTAGTTGCACGGACGTGGGGTAGCAGCCCGGCAGACCGATGACGCGGGCGCTCTTGATCTTGTCGCGGTTGATTTCGGGCAGGCCGTAGACGGCTTCTTCGAGAATGTCGGGGCAAGCGTGGGGCATGCCGTACCACTTTTCGAACGTGGCGATATCTTTCAGGCGGAAATCCGCCGCCAGATCGATCACGCGCACACCGGCGGCGAGCAGCTCACGCGCTTGCGCCATGGCCACGCCGTGCGGCGTGGCGAAGAACACCACATCGCAATCGGTCAGGCGGGCGTCGTCGGGCGTGCAGAACGCCAGGTCGACACGGCCTCGCAGGTTCGGATACATATCGGCGACCGGCGTACCCGCTTCCTTGCGCGAGGTGATCGCCGTCAACTTCACTTCCGGGTGCTGTGCCAGCAAACGGAGCAGCTCCACACCGGTGTAGCCGGTGCCGCCTACGATACCTACCTTGACCATGTCCTACCCCTTTCAATCGGAACCGCGATTCTATCAAGCTTCCACGACACGTGTGGGACGGCAACGCGCCTGACACCTGCGCAAGTCACACGCGCCAAAGGCGACGCACAATAGAAAAAAGGCCGCACGAGGCGGCCTTTCCTTGCATCCGCCAGAGGCCGATGCGAACAAGCACTCGGGCGATTAACGCTTCGAGAATTGCTTGCGACGGCGAGCCTTGTGCAGACCCACCTTCTTACGTTCGACTTCACGGGCGTCGCGCGTGACGAAGCCAGCGGTCGACAGCGTCGGCTTGAGCGTCGCGTCGTAGTCGATCAGTGCGCGGGTGATCCCGTGACGAACCGCACCGGCCTGACCCGTTTCACCGCCGCCGGACACGTTGACCTTGATGTCGAACGTTTCAGCGTGGTTGGTCAACTCGAGCGGCTGACGAACGATCATCAGCGACGTTTCGCGAGCGAAGTACTCTTTGATCGGCTTGCCGTTGACGACGATGTCGCCCTTGCCAGCCTTGATGAAGACGCGAGCAACAGCGCTTTTGCGACGGCCGGTGCCGTAATTCCAATCGTTTTTGAACATGGCGTGGCCCTTAGATCTCGAGCGACTTCGGTTGCTGCGCTTCGTGCGGATGGTTACCGTCGGCGTAAACCTTCAGCTTCTTGATCATCGCGTAGCCCAGCGGACCCTTCGGCAGCATGCCCTTCACGGCCTTCTCGAGCGCACGGCCCGGGAAACGCTCTTGCATTTTGCCAAACGTGGTTTCGTAGATACCGCCCGGGTAACCCGTGTGACGGTAGTACTTCTTGTCGGTTTGCTTTGCGCCCGTAACTTTCAGCTTGGCAGCATTGACGATGATGATGTAATCACCCGTGTCAACGTGCGGCGTGAATTCCGGTTTGTGTTTGCCGCGCAGACGGCGTGCCACTTCGCTGGCGACACGGCCGAGGACTTTGTCCGTCGCGTCAATCACAAACCATTCGCGCGTCACCTCTGCCGGCTTAGCGGAAAACGTCTTCATGATCGATCCAAATAAAATACATTTGCCCCATTAACATCAACTTCCTGCTTGTCTGCCGGCCGCGTCCTCGCGATTTGCATCGCATGGCGCAGTCCTGTGCTTGCAGGCTCTCCCTGATGTATCTTCCGTGGGCATTTCCGGAAAAGCCGTTGATTATACAGAAAAAACCACTCGTCGGTAAACAGCGTTTCCCGACGCACAAAAAAAACCCGAACCTCATGGGTCCGGGTTAAATCCACCAAAGGAGGAGGGTGGAGGAGACACTGGCAGAATTGCTGTAAAGCACAACAACCAATGACTGCAGTCTAGCAAACCCGATGGTGCGATGCAAGAAAATTTATAGTGCGAAATCAATAACCATAATGCGGAATGACCGGACGATGAGGGACTGACAATTATCTACATTAAAATCAAATGGTTACCATCAAAAAACCTTACGTAACAACGCGGCCAGTAGAGTCCAACATCTAACTTTAGGGTTTATCCGCCTGAAACCACGATCAAAAAAGCGCCAATATTGCGACGCAGCAACCCGTGCTGCCCAGGTCGGCATCCCAAGGTCGCGTTGAGCGTCGTACGCGCCTTAGCGGAAGCCGTTACAATTTTCGCTTGAACGGGATATCGGGGTTTCGGAATATGGAATGCAAGGTGAGTTGGATGGGCCAGGACGGTATGGCTTTCGTCGCCCAGACGGGAAGCGGACACATCGTCGCGATGGACGGTGCCCCGGAGGGTGGCGGTCACAATCAGGCGCCGCGTCCGATGGAAATGCTGTTGGTTGGCACGGGCGGATGTACGGCGTACGACGTCGTGCTGATTCTCAAGAAGAGCCGGGCCGAAGTGAAGGATTGCAACGTCACGCTCAAGGCCGAGCGGGCCAGCGAAGATCCGAAGGTCTTTACCAAGATTCACTTCCACTTCACGGTGACGGGGCGCAATCTGAACCCCGCCACGGTGGAGCGCGCGGTGACCCTCTCTCACGACAAGTACTGCTCGGCGTCGATCATGCTCGCGAAGACGGCGGAGATCACCCATAGCGTCGAGATCGTCGAAGGCTGAGAATCGCTCGGTCCGGCCATGGCTCGCCGACACGATGACGTTGGAAACACAAAAGGCTCCCAGCGGGAGCCTTTTGTGTTTTGTTCGGATGCAGAGCCGGCCGATAAGCCGGATTCTGTGAACGCGACTCGCGCCGCGCCTGACAATCATTCCTCTAGGCGACGCATCACTGCGCCGCTCAAGCTTCCTACCCGCAGGCTCCCGGGGGCCCCGTTGCCGGCATCCGCACGAGGCGCATGCCGTTCACCTGCCTATTTGGAATTGCTCCGGGTGGAGGTTACCGTGCCGTGTGCGTTGCCGCACGCCGCGGTGCGCTCTTACCGCACCGTTTCACCCTTACCTGATCCGCCTGGCTTGCGCCAGGGGCCATCGGCGGTCTGTTCTCTGTTGCCCTGTTCCGCGTCTCACGACGGATGGCCGTTAGCCATCACCCTGCCCTGTGGAGTCCGGACTTTCCTCCCCCTCCCAAAGGGAGGCGGCGATTGTCTGGCCGACTCTGCGGGCCGAAGTGTACCACGCGTGCCGCCGTGCCGCCGCCGTTCCGCCGCCCTGCCCCTGCCCTACTTCAGCGCCTGACTCTGCCCAACGTCCGCCCTCCTGGCCCACGCGCCACCGAGACACTCAGCTCGTCCGACGCCGGCCAGGCCGGAATACCGAGGTGTCCCGATAATAGGCGGGGTCTTGGTTGGCCGGCCACCAATCGGGGATGCCCAACACCGGCAAGGGGGCGAAGTCACGTGTCGTGAGCGGCCCATTGGCGAGCCCCGGCGCGATCCGGGCGTCGAGCCAGGCGCGGCGCGCATTCGGTGTCCAGCCAAAGTAGGCGTGTGGCACGTCCACGATCCACGCGTGCGCGGTCACTGCCGGGTACGGGGCAACGAGCTTCTCCAGCAACGCATGCCCGAAAGGCTGCACCTCGCAGGCGCGCCCCCAATCGGCACGCCGTGCAACGAAGAGCGTGTGCCAGTCGAACGCCCGAAGCGCCCCGCCCAGCGCAGGGTCGCTACACGCGAAGAGGACGGCATTTTCGTCGAAGAGGGTGGCGGCATCGCGCGTGGCACCGCGCGTGGCTTGCACACCGTCGACGGCGATGGCGGCGGCCTGACGAGCGTTGAGCGCCGCCTTGCCTCGCGGATAGGCCAGCCAGATCAGCGCATTGAAGAAGTCATGCAGATTAAGGCGCGTCGGCACCCCGCCTGTGTCCGCGATGAAGGCCTCGTAGGCGGTGTCGGCGGGAAGCGCCTGTGGGGCGACGAATCGCAACGCCCGCCCCCGCCCACTCACCTGTCCGGCCGCCGCCGCTTGCGCCGACAGCGCCTCGCGCCAGTCGGCGCCCGCCAAGGCGTCCCGTCCCCGCTCGGCGACCGCGTCGAACCAGGGCGCGTGCCAGTCGATCGCCGGCAAGCCTGTCCGCGTGGACGCCAAAGGCGCCGACGCGTCCTCTGGACTCACCCCTTGAACTTCCAGCCGATGACTTCGCCGCCGCGCAACGGCACCACGGTCGCATCGCCCATCGGCAGTGCCGCCGGCAGTTCCCAGTCTTCACGCACCAGGGTGATCTTGTCGCTATTGCGCGGCAGTTCGTAGAAATCCGGGCCGTGGAAGCTGGCGAAGCCTTCGAACTTGTCGAGCGCGCCGGCCTTGTCGAACGCCTCGGCGTACAGCTCTACCGCGTGCAGCGCCGTGTAGCAGCCGGCGCAGCCACAGGCGGCTTCCTTCGCTTCGCGTGCGTGCGGGGCACTGTCGGTACCGAGGAAGAAGCGCGGACTGCCTGACGTAGCCGCCGTCACGAGCGCGTCGCGATGCGTCTCGCGCTTGAGCACCGGCAGGCAGTAGTAATGCGGACGAATACCGCCCGTGAAGATCGCGTTGCGGTTGTACAGCAGGTGATGCGCGGTGATCGTGGCGGCGATGGGGCCGTCGGCCTGTGCGACATACTCGGCGGCGTCCTGGGTCGTGATGTGTTCGAACACCACCTTGAGGCCCGGGAAATCGCGGCGCAGCGGCGACATCACGCGGTCGATAAAGACCTTTTCACGATCGAAGATGTCGATGTCGGCGCTCGTCACCTCACCGTGCACGAGCAGCGGCATGCCAACGTCCTGCATCGCTTCGAGCGCCCCGCGGCACTTGGCCAGATCGGTCACACCGGCGTCGGAGTTCGTCGTGGCGCCGGCGGGGTAGAGCTTCACCCCATGCACGAAGCCCGATGCCTTCGCGCGACGGATTTCGTCGGCGGCCGTGTTGTCGGTCAGATACAGGGTCATGAGCGGCTCGAACGCATTGCCGGCCGGGCGCGCCGCGAGAATACGCTCGCGATACGCGGCGGCGAGTTCGGTCGTCGTGACCGGCGGCTTGAGGTTCGGCATGATGATCGCGCGCCCGAACTGGCGGGCGCTGTCGGGCAGCACGCTCTTGAGCACGTCGCCATCGCGCACGTGCAGGTGCCAGTCATCGGGGCGGGTGATAGTCAGTTCGTTGATCATGGGCGTTTTCCGGGAGCTGGGGGAGACGGCAAGCCCATGAGACCGTCGCCGCGCGGTGACGCGTCGGCGCGACGGACCGATCGGGCGGCAATGTACGTACACAGGGGCCAGTGCTATGCTTGTGCAACCCCATATTGTACTGGTTGCGGCGCTCCGACACGAGGTGCGCAACCCATCTTCGATTGACCCGCCCCATGTGCCAACTGCTCGCAATGAATTGCGCGGAACCGACCGACATCACGTTCTCATTTACCGGTTTCGCAGCGCGTGGAGGCGGTACGGATCACCACGCGGACGGCTGGGGCATTGCATTCTTCGAAGACAAGGCCTGCCGGCTGTTCATCGATCACCAGGCCGCCGCGAACTCGCCCATCGCCGAGCTGGTGAAGAAATACCCGATCAAGTCCAAGAACGTCATCGCGCATATCCGCAAAGCGACACAGGGCATCGTTGAGCTGGAGAACTGCCACCCGTTCCAACGCGAGCTGTGGGGACGCCACTGGATCTTCGCGCACAACGGCGATCTGCATGACTACGATCCGTTTCTCTCGGGCGTCTACCAGCCCGTGGGGACGACCGACAGCGAGCGCGCCTTCTGCGACATCATGCAGGGCCTGCGCAAGCGCTTCCCCGGTTCGCAACCGCCACTCGACGAGTTGTTCCATGCGGTCGAGGACATTACGCGCACGATCACGCGCCACGGCGTATTCAACTTCGTCCTCTCGAACGGCCAGGCGCTGATCGCGCACTGCTCGACACGGCTGCACTTCATCGCCCGCCAGTGGCCGTTCACGAAGGCGCATCTGATCGACGCCGACTGGGAAATCGATTTTTCCAAGTTCACGACGCCGGCCGATCGCGTGGCGGTGATCGCCACGGCACCGCTCACCGACAACGAAGTCTGGACGACCTTCGCACCGGGTGAGTTGATTCTGTTCGAGAAGGGGGGGCCGTCGCTGCGCACCGTCGTGCCGATTCCCGAAGCCGTTCGTCTGCGCAACGAGCAGAACACTGCCTGCCAGTAAGCCCGCGCCGACGCCGACGAGCATAAAAAAAGCGTGCCCGAAGGCACGCTTTTTTCATTCCACCCGCACCAACGATCAGTGCAGGATCTTGGCCAGGAAGTCCTTGGCGCGGTCCGACTTCGGATTCGCGAAGAACTCGTCCTTCTTGTCGTCTTCGACGATGATGCCTTGATCCATGAAGATCACACGGTTCGCGACCTTCTTGGCGAAGCCCATTTCGTGCGTAACCACCATCATGGTCATGCCTTCCTGCGCCAATTCGACCATCACGTCGAGCACTTCGTTGATCATTTCCGGGTCGAGCGCCGAGGTCGGCTCGTCGAACAGCATGGCGATCGGGTCCATGCACAGGGCGCGAGCGATGGCCACGCGCTGCTGCTGACCGCCCGAGAGCTGGCCCGGGAACTTGTGGGCATGCGCCGTCAGGCCCACGCGCTCCAGCAACTTCAGGCCCTTGACACGGGCGGCGTCCTTGCTGCGACCGAGCACCTTGACCTGCGCGAGCGTCAGGTTTTCGGTGATCGACAGGTGCGGGAACAATTCGAAGTGCTGGAACACCATGCCTACGCGCGAGCGCAGCTTGGCCAGGTTCGTCTTCGGATCGGCGACCGATGTGCCATCGACGATGATCTCGCCTTGCTGGATCGGCTCCAGACCGTTGACGGTCTTGATGAGCGTGGACTTGCCCGAACCCGACGGGCCGCACACCACCACGACTTCACCCTTCTTGACTTCAGTGGAGCAGTCCGTGAGCACTTGGAACTGGCCGTACCACTTGGAGACGTTTTTAAGGGTAATCATTTCGCCAACCTCTTCTGAAGACGTTTAACCGACATCGAAACCGTGAAGCAGATCACAAAGTAGACCGCTCCGGCAAACACAATCATTGCGGGCAACGTGCCGTCACGCTGGCCCACCTGGTACGCCATGCCGAAGAAGTCGGCCAAGGCGATCGCGTATACGAGCGAGGTGTCCTGGAACAGAATGATGCCCTGGGTCAGCAACAACGGCACCATGTTGCGGAACGCCTGCGGCAGCACCACGAGCGCCATCGCCTGCCAGTACGACATGCCCAGCGCGTAGGCGGCGGACATCTGGCCCCGCGATACGCTCTGGATACCCGCGCGAATGATTTCCGAATAATACGCCGCTTCGAACAGCGAGAAGGCGACGAGTGCCGAGACCATCCGGATGTCCCAGGTCGGCGGCACATCGAGCACCGAACGCAACACCTGCGGCACGATCAGGAAGAACCACAGCAGCACCATCAGCAGCGGAATCGAGCGGAACAGGTTCACGTACAGATCCGCAAACCATTTCAGCACGGTCACGCCCGACAGACGCATCATCGCGAGAATCGTGCCCCAGAGGATGCCCACGACCACGGCGAGCACCGTGATCTGCAGCGTGGTGATCATGCCCTTGACGAGCAGCGGCATCGCGTCGATAGCGCCGCCCCATGCGAAGATCTCACCCATTATTTGCCCCCGATGTAGCCCGGCAGGCGGGTCTTGGCTTCGATGAAGCGCATGAGCACCAGCACCGCGACGTTGATGATCATGTACGCGATCGTCACAGCAATGAAGGACTCATAGCTATGCGCCGTGTAATCGATGAGCTGCTTGCCCTGCCCGGTCAGTTCGAGCAGGTTCACCGTCGAGATCACGGCCGAGTTCTTGAAGATGTTGACGAATTCCGAGGTGACCGGCGGGATCACCACACGGAAGGCCACCGGCAGCAGTACGAAGCGGTACGTCTGCGGGAGCGTGAGCCCCATGGCCAGACCGGCGCTCTTCTGGCCCTTGGGCAGGGAATTGATACCGGAGCGCACCTGCTCACACACCCGGGCCGCCGTAAAGAGCCCCAGGCCGATCACGCCGGTGAGCAGCGAGACGCTCGCCGGATTAAGCGCGAACAACCACGTACGAACCGATTCCGGCAGGAAGTCGGGCGCCACGTAGTACCAGAAAAACAACTGGATAAGCAACGGGATGTTCCGGAACAACTCGACGTAGGCCGTCGCGAAGCCGGATATCCATTTGTTGGGGATGGTGCGCATCACGCCGAGCACGGAGCCCACGATGAGCGCAATGATCCAGCCGCCGAGGCCAACTTCAAGCGTGAGCTTGAAGCCCGAGAGCAACCACCCGAAATAGGTCGTCCCCTCGCCCGTTGCCACAGGCTGGAAGAAAAAACTGAAATCGAGACCGAGAGCCATGATCTCCCCTTTTCTACTTGTCTTGCTTAAAAAGAAGCGGAAGGATTGGCTCCTTCCGCTTCGGCATTACGCACTGATGGTGCTCGGCGACTCGTGAAGCCTGCGAGGCTTACTTGGCGCCTTGAACGTCAGCGTGGTCGTTCGGCGACTTCCACAGCGCGGCCATCTCGGCCGACGGGGGGAAGTCCATATTCACGCCGCCCAGCGCAGCGATCGGCTGCTGGAACCACTTGGCGAAGTCCTTCTGCGCCTGGCCCGACTTCTGGTAATCGGCAACGGCCTTGTCCACCAGCTTCTTGAAGGCCGGATCGTCCTTGCGCATCATGCAGCCGTAGGCTTCATACGATTGCGGCTTGCCGACAATGCTGTAGTCCTTGGCGTCCTTGAACTTGGCGCGCTCGCCCGCGAGCAGGGCGTCATCCATCATGAACGCGACGGCACGGCCCGAGTGCAGCGTGATCGCGGCTTCTCCGTGGTCCTTGGCGCTGATGATGTTCATGCCCATGTTGTCCTTCTGGTTCATCTCACGCAGCAGACGCTCGGAGGTCGTGCCCGCCGTGGTCACGACGTTCTTGCCCTTGAGGTCGGCGAAGTCCTTGATGCCCGAGCTGTTCTTCGCCAGCAAACGCGTGCCGATGATGAAGAACGTGTTCGAGAACGCTGCCTGCTTCTGACGCTCGGCGTTGTTCGTGGTCGAACCGCACTCCATGTCGATCGTGCCGTTCTGAACCAGCGGAATGCGGTTCTGAGACGTGATCGGCGTCTGCGTGACCTTCAGGTTCGGCAGCTTGAGTTCCTTCTTGACTTCGGCCACGACGGCCATCGCCACATCATTGGCATAGCCAACGACATTGTGGTTATTGTCATAGAACGAGAACGGAATCGAGGATTCGCGGTTACCCAGCGAGATGACGCCGGTGTCCTTGATTTTCTTGAGCGTACCGGTTTCCTGCGCCTGGGCAGCACCTGCCATCAAGCCAACACAGCACATCGCCAATGCAATTTTCGAGAGGGTCATTCTTTAGTCTCCTTGGCAAAAAACAGATGCATTTTAGCACCGCATTTGCCCATTTTTTTATTATCGAATGTTCGGAACGTACGTCTTTCTTAACGCAAATCGCCCCGAACATTCTGTTTTACGCATTATTGCGTATTACTACTTAGCCGGACAGCACCGCCTGATCAGGGGTACAGACCGCGCATCTCACGGGCTTGCAGAATACGGGTACACGCCACGATGAATGCGGCAGTACGCAGCGAAACCTTATGCTCCTGCGCCACATGCCACACGCCATCGAACGCTTCGCGCATGATGCGCTCCAGACGGTGGTTGATCTCTTCCTCGGTCCAGAAGAAGCTCGAGAAATCCTGCACCCACTCGAAGTACGAGACCGTCACGCCGCCGGCGTTGGCCACCACGTCCGGCACGACAAGAATGTTCTTGCTGCGCAAGATGTCGTCGGCCGCCGTCGTCGTCGGGCCATTGGCCCCTTCGACCACGATCTTCGCGCGGATCTTGTCGGCGTTTTTCTCGGTGATCTGGTTTTCGAGTGCCGCCGGAATCATGAACTCGCAGTCCAGCGACCAGAACTCGTCGTCCTTGATGGTCTCAGCCGCCGGGAAGCCGCCCACGCCGCCGGTTTCGGCCACGTGCTTGAGCAGGTTCGGCACGTCGAGGCCGTCGGACTTGTAGATCGTACCGGTGTGATCTTGCACGCCGATGACATGCGCACCCGCCTCGTGGAACAGACGGGCGGCAATGCCCCCCACGTTGCCGAAGCCCTGTACCACCACGCGTGCGCCGCGCACGTCGAGTCCCAGGCGGCGGGCCGCCTCGCAACTCACCACGAACACGCCGCGGCCCGTGGCTTCACGACGGCCCAGCGAGCCGCCCAGCGAAATCGGCTTGCCGGTCACCACGCCGGTGGCCGTGGACCCCTCGTTCATCGAGTAGGTATCCATCATCCACGCCATGATCTGCTCATTGGTGTTGACGTCCGGCGCCGGAATATCCTTCGTCGGCCCGATAATGATGTTGATTTCGCTGGTGTAACGACGCGTCAGACGCTCGAGTTCTCCGCGCGAGAGCTTGCGCGGGTCGACACGAATGCCGCCCTTGGCGCCGCCGTAAGGCACGTTCACCGCTGCGTTCTTGACCGACATCCAGGCCGACAGCGCCATGACTTCGGACAGCGTGACGTCCTGGTGAAAACGCACACCGCCCTTACCGGGGCCGCGCGACGTATTGTGCTGGACACGATAGCCCTCGAAATGGGCGATGGTGCCATTGTCGAGTTCGATCGGGCAGTCGACGATCAGGATGCGCTTGGGACGCTTGAGGGTTTCGACCCAGCGCGACAGCGTGCCCAGGTAAGGCGTGACGCGGTCGACCTGTTGAAGGTAGTTGCCCCACGGACCGAGATCATCGGCCTGCAGGTAAGAAGGCAAGATATGTGACGTTTGCGACATTATGGAATTCTCCGGCTTCAATCTGCGCCGCACGCACATACCGTGCTTGCGACACGAATGGCTGGCACTTTACCGAGAACCCCCGAGAACAATCCAATGCCGAATAAACATGCAACTATGCATTTCATGCATAGTTTTGCCGCCCGTCTGAAATTATCCCGACATTCCGCGAATCGACGCGCATCGCGCCGATCCGGCACGCACGCCGGTCAGCCTTTGATCTGATCGCGCACGGCTTGCCAGAACGCCTCGAGCGCATCGCGCTTGGTCAGCTCGCGCCGGTTGCTGGCGTCGGTATAGGCCAGACGGTCGCGATACAGGCGAATCTCCATGTCCAGATGCCATGGGGCCGCCGCCTTGCCCGGGGGCGCGAGATCGACCAACTCGCCGCGCGCGACCGAATCGACCACGGCGCTTTCCGGCAGAAAGGCCACACCGTGTCCGGCGAGCACCATGGCCTTGAGCGCCTCGGCCATGTCGGTCTCGTACACCTTGTCCAGATGCAGCCGGCTCGACGCGTCGCCGGCGAGCAGATCGGTCATCCGGCCGAGATAGGCATTCGCCGTGTAGGCGAGGTAGGGCACCGGCGCGTCGGGCGTGCCGGGCAGCTTGAAGCGGGCGCGCTTTTGCGGCGTCGGGGCGCTGTAGGGGCTGAACCGCTCGCTGCCGAGCACGATCATCTCGTAGCGCGCCGCATCGAGTTGCAAGGGCTGGCTCGGATGGTAGTAGCACATCAGGAGATCGCAGCCTCCATCGGTCAGCGACATCGCCGCGTCGTGCACGTTGAGCGCACGCAAACGGCTGCGCAACAGGCCCAGACGCTTCTCCAGCGCCTTGAGCCATCGCGGGAAGAACGTCATCGACAGCGTGTGCGGCACGGCGAAATCGAGCACCGAATGGTCGGCCGAGCGCTGTTCGCGCAGCAAGGCGCGCGCCTCCTGCGCTTGCGAGAGCAATGCCAGCGCCTGCTCGTAGAACACTTCGCCGGCCGCGGTGAGGCGCGTGGGATAGCTCGATCGGTCGATCAGTTCACTGCCAAGCCACGCTTCGAGCGACTGAATCCGGCGCGAGAACGCCGGCTGCGTCACATGGCGCAACTCGGCCGAACGACTGAAACTGTTCGTCTTGGCGAGCGACACGAAGTCCTCGAGCCATTTGATTTCCATGCGGCACTCCCGCGTCGGCGATGTCAGCGCGCTAGTCTACTCAATCGTCCGGCCGGCGCACAGACCCGCGTCCGCGCCAGTCGTCCAACTGCCCAACGGCTCAACCGCCCTGCCTTCCGCCCGACGGCCGAGTTGCCACGCGCCCTCAGGACACCACCGTGGCGAAGTGCGACGCCTCGGCATCGCCCTCCCCGTCGCGACGCTGCTGTTGCAACGCCCACATCTGCGCGTAGAGTCCTTCGGCACGCAGCAGGTCGTCGTGCGTGCCACGCTCCACGATGCGGCCCTTGTCGAGCACGATGATCTGCGCGGCGTGCACGACCGTCGAGAGGCGGTGCGCGATGACAAGCGTCGTGCGTTCACGGGCGATGTTGCGCAATTCCGCCTGAATCGCCTGCTCGGAGCGCGAGTCCAGCGCCGAGGTCGCCTCGTCGAAAATCAGGATATGCGGATTCTTGAGAAGGGTGCGCGCAATCGCCACGCGCTGCTTCTCGCCGCCGGAGAGCTTGAGCCCGCGCTCGCCGACCATCGATTCATAGCCGGCCGGCAGGCTCTCGATGAAGTCGTGGATATGCGCCGCACGGGCCGCGGCGATGACCTGCTCGCGCGACGCCGACGGATTGCCGTACGCGATGTTGTAGTAGATCGTGTCGTTGAACAGCACAGTGTCCTGCGGCACGATACCGATGGCCGCGCGCAGCGAGTCCTGCGTGACGTCGCGAATGTCCTGCCCGTCGATGGTGATGCGCCCCGCCGCCGCGCCGGGGAAGCCGACGTCGTAGAAGCGAAACAGCAGGCGTGAGAGTGTCGATTTTCCCGAGCCGCTGTGCCCGACGACAGCCGTGGTCGTGCCCGCCGCCACGGTGAAATCGACGTCGTGCAGAATCTGGCGCGACGCCTCGTACCCGAAATTCACGTGCTCGAAACGCACGGTGCCGCCATGACAGACAAGTGGCGCCGCACCCGGCGGATCGGCAACTTCGCGATTCACGTCGAGCAACGTGAACATGCGATCCATGTCGGTCATCGCCTGTTTGAGTTCGCGATAGATCACGCCGAGGAAATTCAGCGGAATGTAGAGTTGCAGCATGAAGGTGTTGACGAGCACCAGGTCGCCGAGCGTCATGCGGCCACTCATCACGCCTTGGGTGGCATGCCAGAGAATCAGGATGAGTCCGGTCGCGATGATCGCCTGCTGTCCGAAATTCAGCACCGAGAGCGAGTTCCGCGACCGAATCGCCGCGGCGCGATAGCGCTTGAGGTTCTCGTCGTAACGCTGCGTCTCGAACGCCTCGTTGCCGAAATACTTCACCGTCTCGTAGTTGATCAGCGAATCGATGGCGCGCGCGTTGGCTTTCGAGTCGAGTTCGTTCATCGTGCGACGAAAATGCGTGCGCCACTCCGTGACTTTCACCGTGAACACGATGTAGAACGACAGTGCCACGAGCGTGACGATGGCGTAAAACGCGTCGTAGCGCACGACGAAGAAGCCGAGCACGAGCGCCACCTCGATGAGCGTGGGCAGAATGCTGTAGAGCGAGTACGAGATCATCGACTGGATGCCCCGCGTGCCGCGCTCGATGTCGCGACTCATGCCGCCCGTCTGACGCTCCAGGTGAAAGCGCAGCGACAGCGCGTGCAAATGGCGAAACACCTTGAGCGCGATTTGCCGCACCGCGCTTTCCGTCACCTTCGAGAACAACATTTCCCGCAGTTCGGTGAAGAGCGACGTGGACAGGCGCACCACCCCATATGCCACGACCAGCAGACCGAGCCCGCCCACGACGATCAGGCTTGCATCGCCCGATGCGCGCGCCGTGGCGGAGAAGGTCGCCACGGGGCCGAGCCCGTCGACGATGTGCTTCATGATGATGGGCACGCCGAGGTTGGCCACCTTCGCCATGACGAGACACGACAGCGCCAGCGTGACGCGTCCGCGGAATTCGAGCAGATACGGGAACAGCGATTTGATGACTTGCCAGTCGCCGCGGGGGGGGCGAGCGGCGTCGGAGGCCGTCGGTGCAGGCTCGGCCGAAGAGTAACGTCTCATGATGGGGAGGGGCGGCGTCCGGCTCGTTCGAGGGCTTTCCGCTAAAATCGTCGATGGCGTATTTTCGCAGAACCCGGCGTCTCATGCTGAGCCGACGCCGGGCGGCTCTTCCGCCCGTGGAAACCCGAAGCAGGACCGGCAGCGGCGTGCCGTCGCCGTCTTTCTCGCGGTTTCCGACTTTCGCAGTCTTCCCGGCTCACGCAAGGATCCTCATGAGTACCTCGACTGCCGCCCTCACGGCCCTGCCCGAAGAAAAAGAACTGGCGTTGCGCGTACTGCCGATGCCTGCCGACGCCAACGCCCACGGCGACGTATTCGGCGGCTGGATCATGTCGCAGGTCGACATTGCCGGCTCGATTCCCGCCGCACAGCGCGCCAACGGCCGCGTGGCGACCATTGCCGTCAACTCGTTCCTGTTCAAGGAGCCGGTGTTCGTGGGCGACCTGCTGAGCTTTTACGCGACGATCGTGAAGACCGGCAATACGTCGATCACCGTCTACGTCGAGGCCTATGCGCAACGCATGCGCCTGTCGCACGAGATCGTCAAGGTCACCGAGGCGATGGTCACGTACGTGGCGACCGACGAAGATCGCCGTCCGCGCCCGCTGCCCAAGCTCGACACGGCGAGCTGAGCGTCCGCCAACAAAAAAACGCCGCCGTCTCGCAGAATGAGGCGTGCGGCGTCGATGCGCCTGCTGTGCCGCCGAGTCTTCCCGGCGACGGCGGAGGCGTTATGAAAACTGACTGAAATCCGGCTTGCGCTTCTCGAAGAACGCCGTGAACGCCTCACGCGCTTCCGGAGAGACGAGCCGTTTACCGAACTCCAACGCCTCGTCGCGAATACGCGACTGCACCGCTTGCGCGCTGTCGCCCTTCATCAGCTGCTTGGTCACGCGCAGCGACGCCGCCGGCATGGCCGCGAGTTGCGCGGCACGCTTCGCGGCGTAGTCGGCCAGTTCGTCCGCCGGCACAGCACGGTTGACGAAGCCCATCGCGACGGCCTCGTTCACGTCGAACGGCTCACCGAAAAGCAGCTTCTCGGCGGCACGCTGGTAGCCCGCCACGCGCGGCAGCAGCCAGCTCGACGCCGCCTCCGGACACAACGCCAGTTGCGAAAACGGCAGCGAGAAGCGAGCGGTTTGCGTGGCATACACGACATCGCAGTGCAGCAGCAGTGTCGTGCCGACGCCGACCGCATTGCCCGCCACGGCCGCGACAATGGGTTTGGTCGCCTGGCTGATCGCACGCAGGAACTGGAACACGGGGGCGTCGTCGTCCTTCGGCGGGTTTTTCAGAAAGTCTTCGAGATCGTTGCCCGCCGAAAAGGCCTCCGGCTGCCCCTGGATCAGGATCACGCGCAACGACGGATCGGCCTCCGCCTCGGCAATGCCTTCGGCCATTGCCTGATACATCGCGGCGGTAATCGCATTCTTCTTGTGCGCGCGGTTGAAGGTCAGCACCTGCACCGCGCCCTGGCGATGCACCAATACGTCTTCCATCTCGTGTGTCTCCTCGGATGTTCCGGGCCTCTGGCGACGCCGGGTCACTGCCCGCCGTAGATGAGAACGCCGGGGGCGGTCGCGCTGTTGCGAAACCGCACCCCGGCGCCCTGGGCCGTCGTACGCCGCACGTCTGACGATTGCCAGCCGACGGCCTACGGCGCGCCCGCTTACATGCGCTCGAGAATCCCCGCCGCGCCCATGCCGGTCCCCACGCACATGGTCACCATCCCGTACTTCAGGTTGTGACGGCGCAGCGCGTGCACCACGGTCGCGGCGCGGATCGCACCGGTCGCGCCCAGCGGGTGGCCCAGCGCGATGGCGCCGCCCATCGGGTTGACCTTGCGGGTATCGAGATCCAGATCCTTGATGACGGCAAGGGCCTGCGCGGCAAACGCCTCGTTCAGTTCGATCCAGTCCATGTCCTGCTGCGACAGGCCCGCCGCGCGCAGGGCCGCGGGAATCGCCTCCTTCGGACCGATACCCATGATCTCGGGCGGCACGCCGCGCACGGCGAACGACACGAAACGGGCGAGCGGCGTGAGGTTGAACTGCTTGAGAATCTTCTCGCTCACGACGAGCAGCGCGCCGGCACCATCCGACGTCTGCGAACTGTTGCCGGCCGTGACCGACCCCTTGTTCGCGAAGACCGGACGCAGTTTGCCGAGCCCTTCGATCGACGTATCCGGCCGCGGGCCTTCGTCGAGCGACAACGTGCGCGTCTTGATCGACACGTCGCCGGTGGCCAGATTCGGGAAGCGTTCGACGATCTCGATCGGCGTGATTTCGTTCGTGAATTCGCCCGCCTGTTGCGCCTGGATCGCCTTCTGGTGGGAGGCCAGCGCGAAGGCGTCCTGCGCGTCGCGCGTCACGCCCCATTGCTGCGCCACCTTCTCGGCGGTCAGCCCCATGCCGTACGCGATGCCCACGTTCTCGTCGCGCTCGAAGATCGACGGCGAGAGCGACGGCGTGTTGCCCATCATCGGCACCATGCTCATGCTCTCGATACCCCCGGCGAACATTGCGTCGGCTTCGCCCACACGAATGCGGTCCGCCGCCATCGCGAGCGCCGTGAGGCCCGAGGCGCAGAAACGGTTGACGGTCACCCCGCCCACCGTGTTCGGCAGACCCGAGAGCAGCGCGCCGATACGCGCCACGTTCAGGCCCTGCTGGGCTTCGGGAATGGCACAGCCGATGATGGCGTCCTCGATGACCTTAGGATCGAGATCCGGCACCTGCGCGAGCGCACTCTTGAGAATGGTCGCGAGCAGGTCGTCCGGACGCGTGTTCTTGTAGCTGCCCTTGGGTGCCTTGCCGATCGGCGCGCGCGTGGCGGCAACGATGTAGGCGTCTTGCAGTTGTTTGCTCATGTCAGTCTCCGATCGGCTTAGTTGCGCACCGGCTTGCCGGATTGCAGCATGCCCATGATGCGTTCCTGGGTCTTCGACGTGCCCAGCAGGTCGATGAAGGCGCGACGCTCGAGCGCCAGCAGCCATTCTTCGTTCACGAGGCTGCCGGCCTCCACGTCGCCGCCGCAAACGGCTTCGGCGATGCGCGAGGCGATGAGGAAGTCGTGCGCCGAGATGAAGTTGCCGTCTCGCATATTCACGAGCGACGCCTTGATGGTCGAGATCCCCGAGCGACCGGCGACAGGAATGCCAGCCGGCTTGAGCGGCGGACGATAGCCGGCAATGGCCAGCGCGCGCGCCTCGTTACGGGCGACCGACAGCAGTTCGTGCACGTTGTACACGATGGTGTCCGTCGGCTTCAGATAGCCCATGTCGCGGGCGTCGAGCGCCGAGGCCGAGACCTTCGCCATCGCCGCATTGGTGAACGACTTGGTCACGAACTGGAGATACTGCACGCTGCCCGCGGCACTCGCGGCTTCCGCTGCGCGGATCGCCGCTTCCTTCAGGCCGCCGCCGCCCGGCACCAGCCCGACACCGACTTCCACGAGACCGATGTAGCTCTCGAGCGCCGCCACGCGCTTCGCGCTATGCAGCAACAGCTCGCACCCGCCGCCCAGCGCAATACCGGAGACGGCCGAGACGACGGGCACCTGCGCGTACTTCACACGCATCATGCCGTCCTGGAACTTCTTGATGAACGGCTCGATACCCTTCGCCCCTCCCATCATGAACGCGGGCATGGCCGCTTCGAGATCGGCGCCGGCAGAGAACGGACCACCCGGCGCACCGAGTTTGAGCGACGTGGGCTGCCATACGACCACACCGCGATAGTGCTGCTCGGCCAGATCGATCGCGCGGGTCAGCCCGTCGATGACGGCCGGCCCGATGGTGTTCATCTTCGACTTGAACGAGACGATAAGCACGTCGTCCTGCCCCGGGGTCTCGTCGACCCACAGGCGCACGGCGTCGTTCTCTTCGATGGTCTTGCCGAACTTGCGCGGATCGGCGCTGGCGTCGCCCACGAGCGAGGCCGGGAAAACCTGACGCTGATACACCGGCAGCGTGCTGCGCGCAACGAACGCGTCCTTGGCCGGTGCATACGAGCCATTCGCCGTGTGCACACCGCCCGCCTCGGCGACCTTGCCGCTCGTCACCCACTTGGGCAGCGGCGCGCTCGAGAGCGCCTGACCGGCGTCGATGTCTTCCTGCACCCACTGCGCAATGTCCTTCCAGCCCGCAGCTTGCCAGTCCTCGAACGGACCGGTGCTCCAGCCGAAGCCCCAGCGAATCGCGAAGTCGACTTCACGTGCGTTGTCGGCGATCTGCTCGAGATACACACCGATGTAATGGAACACATCGCGGAACACCGCCCACAGAAACTGGGCTTGCGGGTTCGTCGATTCGCGCAGCAGACGCAGACGCTCGGCCGGCGCTTTCTTCAGAATGCGCACGACCATCTCGTCGGCCTTCTTGCCCGACTCGACATACTCACCCGATTGCGGGTCGAGCACCTTGATGACCTTGCCTTCCTTCTTGTAGAAACCCGCGCCCGTCTTCTGACCCAGCGCGCCCTTTTCTACGAGTGCCTTGAGCACCGGCGGCGTAGCATACGTCTCGGCGAACGGGTCGTCCTTGAGGCCGTCCTGCATCGTCTTGATCACGTGCGCCATCGTGTCCAGACCGACCACGTCGGCCGTGCGGAACGTGGCCGACTTGGCACGACCCAGCTTGCTGCCGGTCAGGTCATCGACCACATCGAACGGAATGCCATACTTCTGCGCTTCGGCGAACACCGCCAGAATCGAGAACACGCCCACGCGGTTGGCGATGAAGTTCGGCGTATCCTTCGCGCGCACCACGCCCTTGCCGAGCGTGGACGTGAGGAACGTTTCGAGTTGGTCGAGAATCTCCGGCGCCGTGGTGGCGGTCGGGATCAATTCGACCAGATGCATATAGCGCGGGGGATTGAAGAAGTGCACGCCGCAGAAGCGCGACTTCAGATCGGCATCGAAGCCTTCCGAGAGTTCAGTGATCGACAGGCCCGACGTATTCGACGCGAAAATTGCGTGCTTGGCCAGATGCGGCGCGACCTTCTTGTACAGGTCATGCTTCCAGTCCATGCGCTCGGCGATCGCTTCGATCACCACGTCGCAGCCGGCGAGGGTTGCAAGGTCGTCCTCGTAATTCGCCGCTTCGATGTATTGGGCGTCGGCCTTGTCGGCGAACGGCGCGGGGCTCAGCTTCTTCAGGCCGTCGATGGCACGCAGGACGATGCCATTCTTCGGGCCTTCCTTGGCCGGCAGATCGAACAGCACGACGGGCACTTTCGCATTGACGAGGTGCGCGGCAATCTGCGCACCCATCACGCCGGCGCCCAGCACAGCGACCTTGCGTACGACCAGGGGTTTGTTGGTTTGGCTCACGGTGATCTCCTCCGCTCTCAGAACAGGTCGACGTCGACTTCCATCAGCGTCTTCGCACCGGCACGGGCCATGCGGATTTGCGACGCGGTCTCCGGCAGCAACTTGGCGAAATAGAAACGCGCCGTGGCGAGCTTCGATTCGTAGAACTTGTCGCCGCTGCCTTGCTTGTCAAGCGCGATGCGCGCCATGCGTGCCCAGAAGTAAGCGAACACGAGATGGCCGACCACGCGCTGATACGGCACCGAGGCGGCGCCCACTTCGTCTGGATTGGCCATGGCCTTCATGCCGATTTCCATCGTCAGCTTCTGCACCTTGTCGCCGATGTCCGCGAGGGGATTGACGAACTCCTGCATTTCTTCCTTCGTGCCTTCGGCCTCGACGAAGTCCTGCACGAGCTTGCCGAACTTCTTGAGCTTCGCCCCCATGTCGCCGAGCACCTTGCGGCCCAACAGGTCGAGCGCCTGAATCGAGTTCGTGCCCTCGTAGATCATGTTGATGCGTGCGTCGCGCACATACTGCTCCATGCCCCACTCGGAGATGAAGCCGTGGCCGCCGTAAATTTGCATCGCATGGTTGGTGCACTCGAACGCGTTGTCGGTCAGGAAGGCCTTGATGATCGGCGTGAGCAGCGCGACCAGATCGGCGGCTTCACGACGCTCGGCTTCGTCACCGTGCGACAGCTCCTTGTCGATGTGCAGCGCGGTCCAGTAAGAGAACGCGCGACCGCCTTCCACATAGGCTTTCTGCGTGAGCAGCATGCGGCGCACGTCCGGATGCACGATGATCGGATCCGCCGGCTTGTCCGGCGCCTTCGGGCCGGTGAGCGAGCGCATCTGAATGCGCTCCTTCGCGTACACCAACGAGTTCTGGTAGGCGACTTCCGTCAGGCCCATGCCCTGCATGCCCACGCCCTGACGCGCGGCGTTCATCATCACGAACATGGCATTCAGGCCCTTGTTCGGTTCGCCAACGAGCCAGCCGCGCGCGCCGTCGAGGTTCATCACGCAGGTGGCATTGCCGTGAATGCCCATCTTGTGCTCGATCGAGCCGCACTTGATGCCGTTGCGCTCACCCGGTGCGCCATTCGCGTCGGGGATGAACTTCGGCACAACGAACAGCGAGATACCCTTCGTTCCCGGCGGCGCGTCCGGCAGGCGGGCCAGCACAAGGTGGACGATGTTGGCGGCCATGTCGTGCTCGCCGGCGGAGATGAAGATCTTGGTGCCGGAGATGGCGTACGAGCCGTCGCCATTCGGCTCGGCCTTCGTGCGCAGCATGCCCAGGTCGGTGCCGCAGTGCGGCTCGGTCAGGCACATCGTACCGGTCCATTCGCCCGATACGATCTTCGGCAGATAGGTGGATTGCTGCTCAGGCGTGCCATGCGCATGCAGGCACTCGTAAGCGCCGTGCGACAGGCCGGGATACATCGTCCAGGCCTGGTTGGCGGAGTTGAGCATTTCATACAGGGCGTTGTTGACGACCTGCGGCAGCCCTTGGCCTCCGAACGCGGGGTCGCACGCCAGCGAGGGCCAGCCGGCCTCGACGTATTGCTGATAGGCCTGCTTGAAGCCGGTCGGCGTCGTGACGACGCCATCGCCTTCGTACTTGCAGCCCTCGCGATCACCCACCTGATTCAGCGGGAAGACGACTTCGCTGCAGAACTTGCCGGCCTCTTCGAGCACCTGGTTGATGGTGTCGGCATCGATGTCCGCGTGTTTCGGCAATGCCTTCAATTCGTTTTCCACGCCCAGCAGTTCGTGCAAAACGAATTGCATGTCGCGCAGCGGCGCGTTGTACTGTCCCATGACCTACTCCTCCGAACAAATCGAATTGAATCGCGGACGGCTCGCGCCTCACCCGCGCTGATAAGACGAAATCAGTTTTTCCAGCGCCACCCGGGTCATCTCGACGGCCCCCGGCTCCCGGAGGAACCGCGCGTCGTGATGCAAGCCAAGTGTCAGGCTGTACATTTCAAAAAGCATCAGACGCGGATCGGTGTCCGCACGCAAATGCCCCTCCTCCTTCGCTTGCGTGATCGCGCGCAGCAGGGCCGATCGCCACAACCG
Source organism: Pandoraea sp. XJJ-1 (assembly GCF_026802345.1). NCBI lineage: Bacteria > Pseudomonadati > Pseudomonadota > Betaproteobacteria > Burkholderiales > Burkholderiaceae > Pandoraea > Pandoraea sp. XJJ-1. The sequence goes on along the minus strand of NZ_CP113827.1, from coordinate 836,864 downwards.
CACGCTCTTCACCAAGGCCTCGCGCACCGGGCTGGCCGCGCGATCGTCGTACTCGACGGCACCGCTGATATAGATACAGCCCGTCGTCACCTCGCGAATGCGCTTGTCCATCCAGCGATCCACCAGCGCCCTGAGTCGCGGTAGGCCGCGCGGAGCTTCCATCCCGGGGGCGAACACCTCGTCCTCGAAACGCCGGTGATACTCGCGCAGCACTTCAATCTGCAAGTCCTCGCGCGAACCGAAATGCGCGAAGACGCCGCTCTTGCTCATCTGCATACGATCAGCCAGCAAGCCGATCGTCAGCCCCTCAAGTCCATCGCGCCCCGCAAGTTCCAGCGCGGCATTCAGGATGGCGGCTCGTGTCTGTTCACCCTTTCGCATATGTTTGGCATCGCTTTGGTTATCCGTTCTCCGATGCTAACCAAAAAATCGAACGGCCGTCCTATTATTGGGGGACACCCATGGGCGAACAAGGAATTTATTAGATCGGAATACCTAATCGGTAGCCGTCGGAGGGCGGGGTTCGGCGACGTCGGCACAGGGCCGAGAGCCATGAGCAACGGCGGATCATCCGTCGGCATCCGCCCGACAATCAGTCGTATTTGCCGCGCGTGAGGAGCCGCATCGTCAGGCGATAGAGGCGATACGCCATCCACTGGCGGAAGCGCCGCCAGCGCGAGCGTGCGCCGTAGCGGGCGGGGTCGATGAGACGCGCCTCGTCAAAGGCTCGGCGGATGTGATCGCGCAGTTCGATGACCAGCGGATCGTCGAGCACCACCACGTTGGCTTCGTGATTCAGGAACAGCGACAGCGCATCCAGATTGGAGGAGCCGACCGTCGCCCATACGTCGTCGACGACGGCCACCTTGCCATGCAGTTGACGCACGTCGTACTCGCCGATGCGCACGCCGGCATCGAGCAACTTGGCGTAAAGCCAGGGCACCGCGGCATCGAGCAGGCGGAACTCGTTGCGGCCGATCAGCAGATGCACCGCCACGCCGCGTCGGGCCGCCTGCGTCAGTGCACGTCGCAGCCGGCGGCCGGGCACGAAATAGGGATTCGCGAGCCAAACCTCGTGGCGCGCGCGGCCCAGCGCCATCAGGTACGCCTTTTCGACCGCGCGACGATTGTGCAGGTTATCGCGTGCCACGAAGGCTGCCTGACCGGCGTAAGGCGCGTGCAGACGCCCACGTTGCCCGCGGCGCCGATGACGGAACGGCGTCCCCAGATACCCCGGCGCGAGGCGCAGCCACTGAATGTGAAACGCGATGGAGATTTCGGCGACGATGGGACCGCGGCATTGCACGGCAAAGTCCCAGCGCGGATCGTCCATGCGGGTGTCGCCACCGGCGTTGTCGTCGTCGATGATGTTGATGCCGCCGACAAATGCCACCGCGTGATCGACGATGGCCAGCTTGCGGTGCGTGCGCGAGAAACCGAACTTGCCGAACAGCCGCGGATTGTAGATGCGATACGCCACACCGCGCTCGCGCCAATCGGCGAGAAACGGCAGTCGGCGGCTCGTGCCGATGCCGTCGAGGATAACGCGTACCGCAACGCCGCGTTGCGCGGCGCGTTGCAGCGCTGCGGCGACCTGCTGCCCCGCCTCGTCGGCTTCGAAGATATACGTCTCGAGCGCCACGTCGCGGGTGGCGCCATCGATGGCGGCAATGAGCGCTGTGAAGTAGCGCTGACCGAGATAGAGCAGCGTCAGATCGTTATCGCGGGAGAACGGCAGGTACTTGCTCATCGGCGTGCCGTGCCGCGGCTAGCGCACGCGCAACGGCAACTGCCGGATGGCATCGCCGTTCGACGGTGAAAAACAACGCGCGGCGGCCGCTTCCCACGGCAGCCACGCATAGGCGACATGCTCGCGCGGCGAGAGCGTCACGGCGGTGTTCTGCGGCACGCACAAGCCGAACCAGTGTTCCGTATTGCGCGTCACGCCCGGCGCATAACGATGGGCCCAACGCGGATAGATGTTGTACTGAATTTCGTGCTGCCAATCGGTCAGCGCAGCGGCGGGCACCGCAGTTCCGTTTGCCACGCGAATACCGGTCTCCTCGAAGACTTCGCGCACGGCCGTCTCGAGCAGCGGTTCGTCGAGCCGGTCCTTGCTGCCGGTGACCGACTGCCAGAAGTTCTCGGCGTCGGCACGCTCGATGAGCAGAACATCGAGCGCCGGCGTATAGATCACGACGAGCACGGATTCGGGAATCTTGAAGGGTTTCATGCAGGTGGCGATTCGAGAACGGCACCGAAGACCGGCACCGATGACGCATTGTATAGGGCAAACGCCGGGTGTTGCGGCATGCGCGATGCCCCCGAAAAACGAAAACCCCCTCGCCTGACGGCAGAGGGGGTTTTCAGCTTGCGTGCGGGGCCGACGAGCGGCCCCGTGAGCCACGTCAGGCTTTGGGCGCTTCCGGCTGGCGCAGACGGATATGCAGGTCGCGCAGTTGACGCTCGTCGACCGATGACGGTGCCTGCGTGAGCAGATCCTGCGCACGTTGCGTCTTCGGGAACGCGATCACGTCGCGGATCGAATCGGCGCCGGCCATCATTGTGATGACGCGGTCGAGACCGAACGCAATGCCCCCGTGCGGCGGCGCGCCGTACTGCAGCGCGTCGAGCAGGAAGCCGAACTTCGCGCGCGCTTCTTCCTCACCGAGATTGAGCGCACGGAACACCTTGCTCTGCACGTCTTCCTGGAAGATACGGACCGAACCGCCGCCGATTTCCCAGCCGTTGAGCACCATATCGTAGGCTTTGGCCAGGCACTTGCCCGGATCGGTCTCGAGGTAGTCGATGTGCTCGTCCTTCGGGCTCGTGAACGGGTGATGGCACGCGACCCAGCGGGCATCTTCCTCGTCGTACTCGAACATCGGGAAGTCGACGACCCACAGCGGACGCCAGCCGGCTTCGAACAGGCCGTGGCTCTTGCCGAATTCCGAGTGACCGATCTTCAGGCGCAGCGCGCCGATGCCGTCGTTCACCACCTTGGCCTTGTCCGCACCGAAGAAAATGATGTCGCCGTCCTGCGCGCCGGTACGCTCGAGAATCGAGGCAACGGCGGCGTCGTGCAGATTCTTCACGATCGGGCTTTGCAGACCGTCGCGGCCCTTGGCCACTTCGTTGACCTTGATCCACGCCAGGCCCTTCGCGCCGTAAATCTTCACGAAATCGGTGTAGGCGTCGATTTCGCTACGCGAGATCTCCGCACCGCCCGGCACGCGCAGCGCAACCACGCGACCGCCTTCGGTCGTGGCCGGCACCGAGAACACCTTGAAGTCCACGTCGCCCATCACGTCGGTCAGCTCGGTGAACTCGAGCTTCACGCGCAGATCGGGCTTGTCGGAGCCGAAGCGACGCATCGCTTCCGCGTACTCCATGACCGGCACCTTGGCATCGAGGTCGACGTCGATGGCTTCCTTGAACACGTGACGAATCATGTTCTCAAACAGATCGCGGATTTCCTGCTCCGTGAGGAACGAGGTTTCGCAGTCGATCTGCGTGAATTCCGGCTGACGGTCAGCGCGCAGGTCTTCGTCGCGGAAGCACTTGGTGATCTGGTAATAGCGGTCGAAGCCGGCCACCATCAAGAGCTGCTTGAAGAGCTGCGGCGACTGCGGCAACGCGAAGAACATGCCGGCGTTCACACGCGAGGGCACCAGATAGTCGCGTGCGCCTTCCGGGGTGCTCTTCGTGAGCATCGGGGTTTCGATGTCGATGAAGCCTTGCGCGTCGAGATATTTGCGCACTTCCATCGCCACCTTGTAGCGCAGGCGCAGGTTGTATTGCATCTGCGGACGACGCAGATCCAGCACGCGATGCGTGAGGCGCGTGGTTTCCGACAGGTTTTCGTCGTCGAGCTGGAACGGGGGCGTGACCGACGGGTTGAGCACTTCGAGCGCGTGGCACAGCACTTCGATCTTGCCGCTCGTCAGGTTGGCGTTCTCGGTGCCCGCCGGACGGCTGCGCACCAGGCCCGTGATCTGCACGCAGAATTCATTGCGCAGGCCTTCGGCGGCCTTGAACATCTCCGCGCGGTCCGGATCGCACACGACCTGCACCAGACCTTCGCGATCGCGCAGGTCGATGAAAATGACCCCGCCGTGATCGCGGCGGCGATTGACCCAGCCACACAGCTTGACCGTTTGGCCCAGTTGTTGCTCGGTCACCAGACCGCAGTAGGAGGTACGCATGGACATTTTGCTGTTCCGATTTTCAAAAAATGGCGCCGGCGATTCCCGGTGGCTCAGAGGAGCGGACCGGGACGTTGCTGGCGCGGGTTGTGGGCGGGCGCCACCACGCCCATCGATACGATGTACTTGAGGGCGGCATCGACCGTCATGTCGAGTTCGACCACGTCGCTCGCCCGCATCATCAGGAAGAAACCCGACGTCGGGTTCGGCGTCGTCGGCACATAGACGCTCACGAACTCGCCCTGCAAATGATTGACCACGTCGCCGCCCGGCGCGCCGGTCAGGAAAGCGATGGTCCAGGAATCCGCGTGCGGATATCGCACGAGCAACGCCTTGCGAAACGCGTTGCCGTTGCTCGACAGCAAGGTGTCGGACACCTGCTTGACGCTGCCATACAGCGGTCCAACGATGGGAATGCGCGTCAGGATGGCTTCCCACCAGCCGACCAGCTTCTGGCCGATGAAATTATGCGCCAGAAGGCCAACGACGAACACGAACGCGAGCGTCACCACCACGCCGAAGCCGGGCACGCGCATGCCGATGAGGTGCGACGGCTGCCAGTCGTCCGGCAACAGCAGCAAGGTCTGATCCATCGTGCCGATGATCAGGCCGAGGACCCACAGCGTGATGGCGAGCGGCACCAGCACCAGCAGGCCGGTGAGGAAAATCGTCTTCAACGCGGGTTTTTTAACGCGCATGGCAGGGCTCGCGAAGGTGGGCGGCTATGGGTATGTCAGCAGGCGAATCCGCGTTCCGGCGCATCCGGCCGCCGGGCTCGAACGCGCATCGTTCTGTCTATCTCAGTGGCAGGCGCAACCGCCGCCACAGCTCGCCGCCGGCGCGCTCGACGACTCGCCGCCAGACGACGAGGCCGAAGCGGACGACGTCGCGCTCTCGCCCGACGCCGCTGCCGGCGCCGACGAGGTCGACGCCGCGCCCGAGGCACTCGCGCCGCCCGAACCGCCACGAAAATCGGTCACATACCACCCCGAACCCTTGAGCTGGAACCCGGCCGCAGTCACCTGCTTGCGAAACGTGTCCTTGCCGCATTCCGGGCACTGGGAGAGCGGATCATCGCTCATTTTTTGCAGCACATCCTTGGCGAAACCGCATGTTTCGCAACGATAGGCATAGATAGGCATGGTACTTTCCGACGGAAAAAGGCGCGCAAAGCCTTGAATTATAACCGCTTCACAAGGCTTTCGGGATTTGTCCAGCGACATATGGGGCCGCAACGACCCAAGATCAAGATGGGTCGTTGCCGTAATCCGCGTAGTGAAAGGCTTCCCGGCCTGGGTCGTCAGATCGTCGACACCTGCGGCTCCCGCGACTGCGCATGCGCTGCGTTGGGTTGGAGGAGCGAGCCAACGACCATGCCGGCGATCGAGGCCGCCAGCCCCGCCAACTGCGCCGGCACCATGGCCTCGGGCGCCAGCCATTCGCACCCGATCCAGACAACCAGGCCGAAGAGCACGGCAAGCGTGCCGCCCAGGGAGCTCGAACGCTTCCAGTAAAGTCCGAACGCCAGCGGCACGAAGCAGCACACGAGCGTGACCTTGTATGCGCTCTCGACCATATGGAAGATCGACGCCGTGGAATTCAGCGCGTACACCAGCACCAGCGCCGTGAAACAGAGCACGACGATACGCATCAGTCGCAGCAGGTGCTTGTCGTCGATACGACCGCGCAGCATCGGGCGGACGATGTTCTCCGCGAACGTCACCGAGGGCGCCAGCAGCGTGGCCGACGCGCAGCTCTTGATGGCCGAGAGGAGCGCGCCGAAGAACATTACTTGCGCCACGACCGGCACACTAGTGAGCACCAACTGCGGCAGAATCTGTTGCGGATCGGTGCCGATGTACTTCTGCACCATCGACGGGGCGATCAGCAGGGCCGAGTAGGCCAGGAAGATGGGGATGAACGTGAAGAAGAAGTACAGCACGCCGCCCGTGACCGAACCGGCGACCGCGACATTCTCCGACTTGGACGACATCACGCGCTGGAACACGTCCTGTTGCGGAATCGAGCCGAACATCATGGTAATGCCCGCGGCAATGAACGCCAGCACTTCGGTTGGGTTCAACTCCGGCAGGAACGCGAACTTGCCGGCCTGAGCCGCGTGTGTGATCACCGCGCTCGCCCCCCCCGGCACCATGCCAGAGACCTGCACAGCGATGTACACAAGCCCCACGACGATGATGATCATCTGGATGAAGTCGGTCACCGCCACCGAGATCATGCCGCCGAGCAGCGTATAGGCCAGCACCGAGACCGCGCCGATCACCATGCCCATGGGCTCGGACATTGCGCCGCCGGACACCGCGTGAAACACGAGTCCCAGCGCCTTGATCTGCGCACCGACCCAGCCGAGGTACGAGATCACGATGGCGATACTCGTCACCACTTCAACCGTACGGTTGTACCTGAGCTTGTAGAAGTCGCCGATCGTCATGAGGTTCATGCGATACAGCTTGCGGGCGAAAAACATGCCGACGAGCACCAGGCACATCGACGAACCGAACGGATCCGAGACCACGCCGCGCAGCCCTTCGCCGAGGAAGGTGGCGGGAATGCCGAGCACCGCTTCTGAGCCGAACCAGGTGGCGAAGACCACGGCGATGACCATGCCGTAGGGCAGGCGACGGCCGGCGACGGTGAAATCCTTGGTATTGCGGACCTTGAGGGCGGCCAACAGCCCGATGGCCACTGAAATGACCCAATACAGTATGACAAACCAGATCAGCATAGCGCGGCCCCCGCCAATCCCCGGGGCGTCGGTCATGGCGTGGCGGCGTCCGTCTTGCGCCCGGTCCGGCCTCAAACGGCCACTGCGCAAGCGAACGATACCGCGCCTTGGGCCTCAGCCTTCCGGGCAACAGAAAATCAGGTCGTGCATGACGGGGCCGATGCGATGGAGCGCTTTTATCTGCCCGCTGTGCCGCCTGGCGAAAAAATTTCGGCCGATTATAGCGGCGCGAGCGCGACGCGGGGAGGAAAAATCGCGACGGCCCGGTTCGATGGCGGCAAATATCGGGAATTGCCTAGCGTCTGAGGTGACGTTGCATGCTGATGGTGCCTGTGCGCAGTCACCGCCGAGACGCCAAAAGGCGTGTTCGACGCTCAGCGCCGGCGCCAGATCATCCAGTGTTCGGCCCCGGCGAAGACCGGCACCGAGTCGTCGACAAGCCGGTCCGCCTCGCAGACGAAGTCCTGACCGAGCAGAGCATCCAGGGCGTCCGGCGCGATGCCGAACGGCGGGCCCTTCAGCGTTTCCTTGAGGAAGAAGAATCCGGCCAGACGTCCACCTTGGGGCAGCAGTTGCGCCATCCGGCGTGCGTAGTCCTGCCAGAGGGTGCGGGGCAAGGCGCAGAGAAACGCCCGCTCGTAGACCACCTCGAGCGCGAACGGCGGCGTATAGGTGAAGAAATCGGCCTGTTCCACGAGCGCCGCGTGTGAACCGAGCCCCGCCTTGGCCGACGCGACGGCGGTCGCCGAGAAGTCGATGGCCCGCACCGGCCAGCCTTGCGTGTCGAGCCACGCGGCCTCATACGCCGAGCCACAGCCCGGGATCAGCGTGGCCCGGGGTGCGCCCTCGCCTGCGACGAAGTCGCGCAGCGCCCTGGGCACCCCGGCCGCATCCCAAGGCATGAAGGCACTCGCGAAACGCTCGTCCCAGAATTCCGCGCGCGACGGATCGCGATGGGAGAAAGTCGGGACGGAAGGTGCGGCAGGCGCGGCGGACGCACCGCCCGTCTCCGGGCGGTCATCTTCTCGAGGGGCGGCAAATGCGACGTAAGGCGTTCGGACGATGGGCACCATTGGCTCCGCTATTTTCAGAATCCGCCGTAGAGCCAGACAAATGCCGTCAACACGCCGATGGCGACGCCGCCCACCAGACAGAACGCGCCCGTCAGCAGCCGATTGGTGCGGCGTTGCTCCTGAAGTAACGCGAGCAGCACGGTGTCGTCCTGCGGACGCGCATGCGCGGCGAGCGCCTGGTGGATGAGCCGCGGCAGTTGCGGCATCGTCTTGCTCCACTGCGGCGCTTCGGCTTTCAGCCGTTCAAGCCAACCGCGCGGGCCGATCTGTTCGGCCATCCACCGTTCGAGGAACGGCTTGGCCGTCTTCCACAAATCCAGATCCGGGTCGAGCTGACGGCCGAGACCTTCGATATTGAGCAGCGTCTTTTGCAACAGCACGAGCTGCGGTTGAATCTCGACGTTGAAGCGGCGCGACGTCTGGAACAGGCGCATGAGCACGAGCCCGAGCGAAATCTCCTTGAGCGGCCGGTCGAAGTAAGGCTCGCAGACGGCGCGAATCGCCCCTTCGAGTTCTTCGACCCGCGTGTCGGCCGGCACCCAGCCCGACTCCAGATGCAGCGATGCCACCCGGTGGTAGTCGCGACGGAAGAACGCGAGGAAGTTCTGCGCGAGGTAATTCTTGTCGAACTCGGACAGCGCGCCGACGATGCCGCAGTCGAGTGCGATATACCGGCCGAACGTCGCCGGGTCGAGACTGACCAGGATATTGCCCGGATGCATGTCGGCGTGGAAGAAGCCGTCGCGCAGGAACTGGGTGAAGAAGATCTCGACGCCCTCGCGCGCAAGCTTCTTGAGGTCGACGCCCGCCTCGCGCAGCACGTCGATCTGGCTGATCGGCACCCCGTGCATGCGCTCCATCACGAGGACGGCGCTGGAACTGAATTCCCAATAGATCTCGGGCACCATCAGCATGCCCGAGTCGATGAAGTTGCGACGAAGTTGCGCGGCGTTGGCGGCCTCGCGCATCAGGTCGAGTTCGTCGTGCAGATACTTGTCGAACTCGGCGACCACCTCACGCGGCTTCAACCGCTTGCCGTCTGGCCACAACCGCTCGACCCAACCGGCGAGATCGCGCATGAGCGCCAGATCGCTGTCGATCACGTTGAGCATATTCGGGCGCAATACCTTGACCGCGACTTCTTTGCCGGCGTGCTCGCCATCGCGAACCCGGGCGAAGTGCACCTGCGCAATCGAGGCACTCGCGACCGGCATGCGCTCGAATTCCACGAAGACGTCTTCGAGCGGGTGACCCAGCGACTTCTCGATGCTCGCGCGGGCAACTGCCGGATCAAACGGCGGCACCTGATCCTGGAGACGCGCCAGTTCCTGCGCGATATCGGGCGGCATCAGATCACGGCGCGTCGAGAGCACTTGTCCGAACTTCACGAAAATCGGCCCCAGCGATTCAAGCGCGAGGCGCAAACGTTCGCCGCGCGGCGCTTTGAGCCCACTGCGCCCGAACGACAACACGCGCAGCAGCCCGCGTGCCATGGGATGAGGAATGCTCGAGAGCACCAGTTCGTCGAGCCCGTAGCGGTAGCTGACGAAAAAGATCTTGATCAGACGCAGGAGGCGCATCGTTCAGCGACCTCCCAGGGGGCGGGATACCGAGGCGGCTGCCGCATCGCGCCCGGCCGTCTGGCGTTCGAGCTTCTCCAGGCGCTTTTCCAGCCGCGCGAGATCGTCGCGCAGCGTGCCGATGCCGCTGCGCATCGCATCGAGGCGCCCACGCCCGACCAGCAGCGGGTTCTCCTCCACGAGGTAATCGGCGAGCGAGCGCGCCAGCGTGCCGCCGGTGCGGCGTGCGCCGGCCACCGCCGCCTTGCCGGTTTCGGTCACCCGGTGTGCCGCCGCGTCGCCGATCACCTTGCTCAGGTCTTCGGCCACATCCCAGCGCAGATGCTGGGCCAGATAGGAGACCGTGTTGGCAAACTCGGCATCGCCCTCGATCTTGACGTGTCGCATGACAGCCGCCTGACCGCCGCCCGCGAAGTCGGCGAGCGCCGCCGGCGGCGCCGCGATGCTGACGTCGCAAGACAGGTTGGCATCGGCGGCGACCAGATAGCCGTCGTCGCCCACGCGCAGACGCAGGTCGATGGCCGACATCGCCAGCCGGGCAGACGCCCCGATGTGATGGCGCAGACGGTCGCGCGCCCACGGTTCGCGGGCAAGCAAGTGGTTCACGGTGGCGGCAAAGGCTTTGGCGGCTACGGTCATGAGCTTGGCGGTCGGCCGGCGATGCGCGCCGGTCGTACCGAAAGACGCCGCCCGGCAACGATCGGCGGACGGCAAAAAAAAGAGCCCGCGCTTTAGACGCGGGCTCTCATTGTAAGGCAGGTTACGGCAAAACCGTCGTGCGCTTAGCTAGCCTGTTGAATCCCGGCGAGCACCCAGCCGCCGCTACCGGTCACCGGCTTGGTCAGGTTCCACACTTCGTTGAACGGCTCGGCCGCGGCACCCTCGGCTTCGCGGATCAGGCCCGAGAAGCGAACGCTTGCCACATACTCGACGGCCGATTCCTCGATGCCAAGCAGTTCGGCATTGAGTTGCACGACGTCCGTGCGGTTGACCGACTTGCCGCGCTCTTCGAGGTCCATCTTGATTTCCGCGAACATCTGCGGCGTGGTGAACTCGTTGATATCGGCCTGATCGCCCTTGTCCCAGGCCGCTTGCAGACGGTTGAAGTACACCTTGGCACTGCGCAGGAATCCGTCGACATCGAAGCCGGCCGGCACGCCGAACGGGGCGGCTGCGGCAGCGGCCCCCGCGGCGACGGGCACGCCCGACAGCGACGGCTGGGCCGACGAAGACGCCGGTTGCGACGGTTGTTGCGGCTGGCTGTCCCACGACTGGCGCAGCGTGTTGTTCGACGCGTCGTTACCCGCGCCCGCATACGCCGGCGTCTGGGACTGCGACTTATTGCCGCGGAAACGACGGATCAGCCACATCACGGCGAAGGCGATCAGCGCAATCATGATGACGTTGGCCATCATGCTGGCGAACGCGCCGCCCAGGCCGAAGTGCGAGAGCAGGGCCGCGATACCGAGACCGGCCGCCAGACCGGCGATCGGGCCGAGCCAGCGATTGGCCGGCTTGGCGGCGGCCGCGGCCCCTGCGGCACCGGCCCCTGCTGCCGCCGGTGCGGCCTGCTGCGGTGCGGTGCCCGGCGTGGCTTGCGTCGGTTGTTGCGGCGCTTGCTGGCGCTGCGTCACGCTGCTGGACTGCTTGCCGATGCTCCGGCCGCCGCCAACGCGTTTGGCATCGGCGTCCGCGATCGTCATGCCGACCGCCACTACGCCGGCCACCACGCCCAACAACAGCTTGTTTTTCAGGAACTGGAACATCGTTCTGGTCTCTCCGTGGAGTTTATAGGTTGCTGTCTACTGACAGGCGTCAACCGGAATGGTTCAGCACTTTTTTACGTACTGAAACCAGATGAGGCGACGGCCGATTCTGCCACAGCAGAATTAGCTCGTTCTTAGAGAAACGCCCCGGCGCGGCTTTTTTCCGCAGTCCGGGGCGCTGGGGTGCGTCAGGTAAGTGAGCGCAAACTCAGAATTTGCGTCCGATATGCAGCGCGACGACCCCCGCGGTCAGGTTGTGATATTCCACACGTTCGAGACCGACCTGTTCCATCAGGGACTTGAGCGTTTCCTGGTCCGGGTGCATGCGAATCGACTCGGCCAGATAGCGGTAGCTGTCGGCGTCGCCCGCGATGCGCGAACCGAGCCACGGCAGCACCTTGAACGAATAGGTGTCGTACGCCTTCTCGAGCGGCTGCCAAACCTTCGAGAACTCGAGCACCATGACCTTGCCGCCCGGTCTGATCACGCGGCGCATTTCGGCGAGCGCGGCATCCTTGTGCGTCATGTTGCGCAGGCCAAACGCCACGGTGACCACATCGAAATAGTTCGACGGGAACGGCAGCTTTTCGGCATCGCACAGCAGGGTCGGGGTGACGATGCCTGCGTCGAGCAGGCGATCGCGCCCCACGCGCAGCATCGATTCGTTGATGTCGGTGAGCCAGACTTCGCCGGTCGGGCCGGCCGCGCGCGCAAACGCCTTCGACAGGTCGCCCGTGCCGCCCGCGATATCGAGCACCTTGAAACCGGGGCGCACGGCGGCGCGTCCGATCGTGAAGGCTTTCCAGATCCGGTGCAGTCCACCCGACATCAGATCATTCATGATGTCGTACTTGCTCGCGACCGAATGGAACACCTCGGCGACCTTGCCGGCCTTTTCCTTCTCGTCGACGGTTTCATAACCGAAGTGGGTCTGTTGGCCCATTGCAATCTCCCAGATTCATGTAAGCGGGCGCGCCACACGCACGTGCGCCCCGCCGGGGCCTCAATGGTGGTGGCAGCCACCCGCAGCCGGCGACGACATCGGCGTGTCGCGATCGACCCCCGCTGACGCGAGCTTGTCCAGGTATTCCTGCCACAGCGCGTCCTGACGCACGCACAGCTCGTAGAGGTAATCCCACGAATAGATGCCGGTATCGTGTCCGTCCGAAAACACCGGGCGCACGGCGTAATTGCCGATCGGCTCCAGGCCATTCAGATCGACATCGCGCTTGCCGGTTTGCAGCGTCTCCTGCCCCGGGCCGTGGCCACGCACTTCCGCCGACGGCGAGAGTACGCGCAGGAATTCGAACGGCAGGCGGTAGTGTGTTCCGTCCTCGTAGCCCAGTTCCAGCACCTTCGATGTGCGATGCAGCGTCAAGGAAACGGGAATCGGCGTGTCTTTCTCCAGCCCAGCCATGGTCTTGCTCCAGAATAATCGGTCGGTGCGCCGACATGCGACACATCGGCCGGCAGTATAGCCGCTCAGGCCTCAACGGTCATGCCGGCCACGCCGGGAGACGATTCAATTCCGCCACCACGGCCTCGCGCAGGGCGGGTGTCCAGGCGGCGCGCTCGGCGAGCACCGCCGCCGGCACCTCGCGTTGCGGCGCGCTCCAGACCGAGCCGGGAAAATGAACGTCGTCGCGATATCGCGGAATCACGTGCCAGTGCACGTGCGGCACCATGTTGCCCAGACTCGCCACGTTGATCTTGTGCGGCGACATGACCGTGCGCTGGGCTGTTTCGACGGCGAACACGGCGCGCATCACATGCTCGCGCGCCGCCGCGGGCAGATCGCTCATTTCGGCGACGTGGGCATGCCAGATCACCCGAGCGAAGCCCGGGTAGGCGATCTCGTTCGCCAGCACCACGCGCAGCACCGGGTCGCGCCATACGACATCGCCGCCCTCTCCGGTGCAAAACGGACATTCCATCATGCGTCTTCCCTCGTTTGCCCTGCCCTCCCCGCGTGCGCCGCAGACGGTTCAGGTCAGTGCTGTCAGTGCGCTCACTGCTTGTTGCGCTTGTAACGTTTGCCGGTGGCCGGGTCGACCGGGCCGAGCGCAAGTTCGGCGAAGTCGATCTCGCTGATCAATTCGCGCAGCGTCTCGTCGTTGATGCGGTGCGCCAGGCGCAGACGCGACAGTTCCCCGCGCTCGGCCTGCAGGGCGGCGGCGCGCAGCCGGCGTTCGACTTCGACCTCACGCACCGCGCGCACGCGCATCTCGTCGTCGGTCGCGTTCGACGCGTTGAGCGTGCGGCGATACCGCCCCATCACCCGCGCGGCCGCTTCGGCGCACACGGCAGTGTCGAGTTCGTCGCCCGACTTCGCAATGACTTTTTGCAGCGATTCAACGGTGCGGATCGCCGCCTCCGACGCCGCGAGGCGCGCCTCGCCCATCTCACGATTGCGCGGGTCCTCGACCGGCCAGCGCACGCCGCGCAGCAGGAACGGCAAACCGAGGCTGCCGCCGACAAGCGAGAGCAGAATCACGCCGGCGGCCAGGAAAATCAGCAGATCGCGTCCCGGAAACGGCGCGCCGCCCGGCAGGGCCAGCGGCACCGAGAGCGCACCGGCCAGCGTCACCGCGCCGCGCACGCCCGAGAGGGCCGTCACGCCAGTGAAGCGCATGCCGGGCTTCATTGTGATTTCGCCACGTCGCATACCGAGAAAATACATCACGCGCCACGCCACCCACACCCAGCAGAAGCGCAGCACGATGAGCACCGCCGAAATCGCGCCGACGTAGGCCATCAGTTCGCCGAGATTGAGCAGCGTTCCCCAATGCGGCTCGCCGGGCCGCAACGCGGCACGCACGATGTCAGGCAATTGCAGGCCGAGCAGCACGAACACTGCGCCATTGAACACGAATTCGAGCATCGACCACACCCCGTTACCGAGAATGCGGGTGGCGGTGCGGGTATTGAGCAGATCGGTCGAGCTGACCGTCATGCCGGCGGCCACGGCCGCGAGAATGCCCGAGAAGCCGAAATGTTCGGCCAGCAGATAGGCCGCAAACGGCATGAGCAACAGCAGCAGCACGACCGTCGCCGGCTCTTCGGCGGACGCCGCCATCACGCGGCGATGGAACTGCGTGAACAGCCACGTCACGGCCCAGCCGGCGAGCAAGCCGCCCAGCGCGATGACGAAAAACGAGAACGTGGCGTTACCGATCGAAAAGAGTCCCGTGGTCGCGGCCACGATGGCGAACTTGAACGCGACCAGGCCCGATGCGTCGTTCATCATGGCCTCGCCTTCGAGCACGTGCATGAGGCGCGTGGGCATCTGCAGGCGTGCGGTGATGGCGGAGACGGCCACGGCATCGGTTGGCGAGAGCACGCCGCCGAGCGCGAACGCCACGGCAAGCGGAATCGACGGAATCATCCAGTGGATGAAATAGCCCACGCCGAGCACCGTGAAGATCACCAGACCGAGCGCCATCGCGACGATCGGCACGCGCAGGTGCCAGAACTCGCGTTTGGGCATGCGCCAGCCGTCGGCGAAGAGCAACGGCGGGATGAACAGCAGGAAGAAGATCTCCGGATCGAGATCGATGTGCAGCCCCGCGCCCGGAAAAGCGAGCGCGGCGCCCACAGCGATCTGCACGATCGGCACCGGCAGAACTTTGACGTAGCTGACCAGCACGCCGGTCAGCGCCACCACAAACAGCAGGATCAGCGCGGTGAGGACTACCCCCATGCCGCCTCCATGGTCCGTCGGTCAGGCATCGGCCGCGTCCCCGAGCGGGCCATCAGACCAGCACGCGTTCGATGCCGCCGTGGTTCGCATCCTTCACGTAGTCCACCAGCCACTCGTCACCCAGCACATGCTTGGCGATCTCCACGACGATATAGTCCGCCGTGATGTCGGCGTCGTCGTTATAACGCGACAGCCCTTGCAGGCACGACGGGCAGCTCGTCAGAATCTTGACGTCCTCGACCTTGCCGTCCGCGCGCAGCTTCGCCGCGCCCTTGCGCATCTCCTCTTCCTTGCGGAAGCGGATCTGCGTCGAGATGTCCGGACGCGTGACCGCCAGTGTGCCCGACTCACCGCAACACCGATCGTTCTTCTCGATCTTGTAGCCGTCGTGCTCGCTGCCCATCAACTCGTTCACGAGCTTGACCGGATCCATCGTCTTGATCGGCGTGTGGCACGGGTCGTGATACATGTAGCGCGTACCGTTCACGCCTTCGAGCTTCACGTTCTTCTCGAGCAGGTATTCGTGGATGTCGACGATGCGGCAGCCCGGGAAGATCTTCTCGAATTCATAGCCCGCGAGCTGGTCGTAGCAAGTGCCGCACGACACGACCACGGTCTTGATATCGAGATAGTTCAGCGTGTTCGCCATGCGGTGGAACAGCACGCGATTGTCCGTCACGATCTTCTCGGCCTTCTCGCCCTGCCCCGAGCCGCGCTGCGGATACCCGCAGCACAGATAGCCCGGCGGCAGCACCGTCTGCACGCCGACATGCCAGAGCATCGCCTGCGTGGCGAGCCCGACCTGCGAGAACAGGCGCTCCGAGCCGCAGCCCGGGAAATAGAACACCGCTTCCGAATCGACCGTGGTGGTCTTCGGATTGCGAATGATCGGCACGACCTTGTTGTCTTCGATGTCGAGCAGTGCGCGCGCCGTCTTCTTCGGCAGGTTGCCCGGCATCTTCTTGTTGACGAAGTGGATCACTTCCTCGCGCAGCGGCGGCTTGCCCACCGTTGCAGGCGGACGTGCCGTCTGCTTCTTCGCTAGCTTCTTGAAGACGTCCGCGCCGAAACGCTGCGCCTTGTAACCCCAGTCGATCATCACCTTGCGGGTGATGTTGATCGTCTCCGGGTTCGTCGCGTTCAGGAAGAACATGCCGGCGGCCGCGCCCGGATTGAACTTCTTCTTGCCCATCTTGCGCAGCAGGTTGCGCATGTTCATCGTCACGTCGCCGAAGTCGATCTTCACCGGACACGGCGTTACGCACTTGTGGCACACCGTGCAGTGATCGGCCACGTCGTTGAACTCGTCCCAGTGCTTGATCGACACCCCGCGGCGCGTTTGCTCTTCGTACAGAAACGCCTCGATGAGCAGCGATGTTGCGAGAATCTTGTTGCGCGGGCTGTAAAGCAGGTTCGCGCGCGGCACGTGCGTGGCGCACACCGGCTTGCACTTGCCGCAGCGCAGGCAGTCTTTCACGCTGTCCGCGATCGCGCCGATATCCGACTGCTGCATGATCAGCGACTCATACCCCATCAGCCCGAAGCTGGGCGTATAGGCATTGCGCAGGTCGGCGGGCAGTTCCGGCATATCGAGCAGCTTGCCCTTGTTGAAGCGCCCTTCCGGATCCACGCGCTGCTTGTACGCGCGGAACTCGCCGATCTCGGCTTCCGTCAGGAACTCCAGCTTGGTAATGCCGATACCGTGTTCGCCCGAGATCACGCCATCGAGCGAACGGGCGATGGCCATGATGCGTGCCACCGCCTTGTGCGCATCCTGGAGCATCTCGTAGTTATCCGAGTTCACCGGGATGTTCGTGTGCACATTGCCGTCGCCCGCGTGCATGTGCAGCGCGACGAACACGCGGCCGTGCAGCACGCGCTTGTGAATCGCTTGCGCTTCCTCAAGGATCGGCTTGAACTCCGCGCCCGAGAAAATCTTGCGCAGTTCTCCGCGGATCTCCTGCTTCCACGACACGCGCACCGTACGATCCTGCAGCAAGTCGATGAGTCGGGTTTGCGGCTGCTTGCTCAGCCGATCGTTGAGCGCCACGTTGAGGTCGCGCACGCCGTGTCGATTGAGCAGCGGAATCGCTTCGGCCAGCGGCAGTTCGAAATGATCGCGCAGGAACACCCAGCGCGCGCGCACGTCGCGCAGCAGCGTGAGTGCCGTTTGCACGCGATCTTCGAGCAGTTCGGCCGACGGAATCTCGTTCGCGTCATCCGTCTTGCCCAGCGGCAGATTGCCGGCGTCGAAGAAGGCTTCGAGCGCATCGACCAGTTGCAGCTTGTTCTTGAGCGACAGCTCGATGTTGATGCGTTCGATGTGATCCGTGTACTCGCCCATGCGCGGCAGCGGAATCACCACGTCTTCATTGATCTTGAAGGCGTTGGTGTGGCGCGCGATGGCGGCGGTACGCGAGCGGTCGAGCCAGAACTTCTTGCGGGCTTCGGCCGACACCGCGACGAAACCTTCGCCGCTCTTGCCGTTGGCCATGCGAATCACTTCCGACGTCGCCTGAGCGACGGCGTTGTCATCGTCGCCAACGATATCGCCGATCAGCACCATCTTCGGGAACGCATTGCGCTTCGACTTCGTGGCGTAGCCCACGGCGCGCAGATAGCGTTCGTCCAGATGCTCCAGGCCCGCCAGAATCGCGCCGCCGGCCGCCGTCTGCGCGAACATGTAGTCCTTGATCTCGACGATGCTCGGAATCGCTTCCTTCGCCTGGCCGAAGAACTCCAGGCATACCGTGCGCGTGTGCGCGGGCATCTTGTGCAGAATCCAGCGCGCGCTCGTGATCAGACCATCGCAGCCTTCCTTCTGAATGCCCGGCAGACCGGCGAGGAACTTGTCCGTCACATCCTTGCCGAGCCCTTCCTTACGGAAACGCTTGCCTTCGATGTCCAGTTTTTCCGTCTTGAGCAGCACGGCGCCCGGGGCGTAATTGCCGTCGAACCACGTCAACTCGAAGCGGGCGACCGGAATGTCGTGAATCTTGCCGAGATTGTGATCGAGACGGGTGACCTCGAGCCAATTGCCCTGCGGGTCGACCATGCGCCACCACGCGAGGTTATCGAGCGCGGTGCCCCACAGCACGGCCTTCTTGCCACCGGCGTTCATCGCCACGTTGCCACCGATGCACGATGCGTCGATCGACGTCGGGTCGACCGCGAACACCAGACCAGCCCGCTCGGCGGCCTCGGCCACGCGACGCGTCACCACGCCGGCGCCCGAGAAAATCGTCGGCACCGGTTCGTCGACGCCCGGCAGCGCCGAGTACTCGACCTCATCGAGCTGCTCGAGCTTTTCCGTATTGATCACGGCCGAGAACGGCGTGAGCGGAATCGCGCCGCCCGTGTAACCGGTGCCGCCTCCGCGCGGAATCACCGTCAGTCCCAACTCGAAGCACCCCTTCACCAGCGCCGCCATTTCGGCTTCGCTGTCCGGCGTGAGCACCACGAACGGGTACTCCACGCGCCAGTCCGTCGCGTCCGTCACATGCGAGACGCGCGACAGACCGTCGAACTTGATGTTGTCATGCGCGGTCGTGCGACCGAGCACCTTCTTCGCGCGACGGCGCAGCTCGGCCATCTTCGCGAACTCCTCGGCGAAGTCTGCCACGGCGCGGCGTGCCGCCACCTCCAGTTGCTCCACACGGGCGGCGCGTTCGCGGCCATTCGCATCGGCGTTCGCGGCCACATCCGCGCGGCGACGCTTGTCGATCTCGTTCAGACGATGGTCCAGCGCGTCGATCAGCAGCTTGCGGCGCTTCGGATTATCGAGCAGGTCGTCTTGCAGATACGGATTGCGGCGAACCACCCAGATATCGCCGAGTACCTCGTAGAGCATGCGGGCCGAGCGGCCGGTGCGTCGCTCCGCGCGGAGTTCGTCGAGGATGTGCCAGGCGTCGGCGCCCAGCAGGCGCATGACGATTTCGCGGTCCGAAAACGACGTGTAGTTGTAGGGGATCTCGCGCAGTCGCGGCGGCTGGGCGGCGAGTGCATGCTTGGCGTCGTGCGGCTCGAAGGCGGGCAAGGGTGCGTTCATCTTGTCGGGCTCGTCAATGCGGCGGTGCATCCGCCGTCGGCGTTCGTCTCGCGAGACGCGCCGAAAGTCAAAATCGGGTAAGCGCAATGGATGCCGGCGGCAAGCGCGACGGGTGCGCGCGGGCCGGCAACAGACGATCTGCGGTCAACGAGATCGACGACTGCCGTGCGAAGACGTCGATGACGAATCGTGTCCGATCATCGCGTAGAAACACAGGGGGGTGAGGCAGTTCGTGCGCATGCCCAGATCTTTCTTCCGGCTTGGGAACAGGTTGGTAGGGGAATGTAGCCAGAATTGTACTTCATTGCACCGCAACACGTCGGCACCGCGCCGAATTCGCCGCGAGGCGCGAGATTCCCCTCCTTCCCGACGCTCCGGCGCGTTCACTGCCGCGTTGACCGCCCCTACACGAGCGCCGGCCCCTTCGCATTCCCGCCCTATCGCCGACCTTCCTGCTGATCGCTATATCCGAATGGATACAACGACTTATGACACACGCCTGCGCTGAAACTTTCACCGAATGGGAGTATGTTTTGCCGATCCCCGGTCTCTCCACCCGTCAAGAGGTGTCTCTATGGTCTCGTTTCAACTGAACGGCCGTGTCGTGCAGGTCGATGTCGACCCGGCCACTCCCCTGCTCTGGACCCTGCGCGACGCGCTCAACATGACCGGCACCAAGTTCGGTTGCGGCATGGCGCTGTGCGGCGCGTGCACCGTGCATCTCGACGGTGCGCCCATCCGAAGCTGCATCACCCCGGTCTCCGCCGTCGCGGGAAAGGCCATCACCACCATTGAAAACGTCGGGGCGGACGCCGTCGGGCGTGCTGTGCAGAACGCCTGGGTCAAGCACGACGTGCCCCAGTGCGGCTACTGCCAGAGCGGCCAGATCATGTCCGCCACGGCGTTGCTGCGCGAGAACAAACAGCCCAACGACGAACAGATCGACGCCGCCATGTCCGGCAACATCTGCCGTTGCGGCACCTACGCCCGCATTCGTGCGGCGATCAAAGACGCTGCGGCGTCGCTGGCCTGAGGCGAGGAGATACCCATGCGTGAACTTCGCTTTTCCCCGCGCCCTGGCGTCGCCGTGGGCGACTTCGCCGGCCTGACGCGCCGAGTGTTTCTCAAGACCTCGGCGCTTGCGGCCGGTGGACTCATGCTCGAAATGTCGCTGCCCGGCGCCATGCGAGCAGCCAGCGCCCAGGGCGCGGCCGCCACGCCCGTCGTACCCTCGGCCTTCGTGCGCATTGCGCCGGACGACACCGTCACCATCCAGGTCAACCGCCTCGATTTCGGACAAGGCGTACAGACGGCGCTGCCCATGCTCGTCGCCGAAGAACTCGATTGCGACTGGGCCAAAGTGCGCAGCGAGCTTGCGCCGGCGGCCGACGTCTACAAAGACCCCGTGTTCGGCATCCAGATGACGGGGGGCTCGGGCTCCGTCGCGCATTCGTGGCTGCAATACCGGCGCATTGGCGCATCTGCGCGGGCCATGCTCATCGCGGCCGCGGCGCAACAGTGGAAAGTGCCGGCGGCGCAGTTGCGTACCGAGAACGGCGTCGTGCTCGGCCCGAACGGCCAGCGCGCCACGTACGGCAGTCTTGCCGCGCGCGCTCAGGCGCAGCCGGTGCCGGCCGATGTCGCGCTCAAGGAACCTTCGGCGTTCCGCCTGCTTGGCAAGCCAACGGGACGGCTCGACGCGCGGGCCAAGTCCATGGGCGTGCCGATGTACGGCATGGACTTCAAGCTGCCGAACCTGAAAGTTGCTGTCGTTGCTCGCCCGCCCGTGTTCGGTGCCAAAGTGAAGCAGTTCGACGCCAAAGCTGCGCGGGCGGTCAAGGGCGTGCGCGATGTGCTTGAGATCCCGGACGACCGAGGCGGCACCGCCGTGGCCGTCATTGCCGACGGCTACTGGCAGGCCAAGACCGGGCGCGACGCGCTCAAGGCCACGTGGGACACGACGGGCGTCGAGCATGTCGACACGACTGCGCAACTCGCCAAATACGTGGAAATGTCCAAGACCCCGGGCACGGTCGCGATCGACGCGGACATCTCCAAGCTCAAGGGTGCGCCCAAGACCCTCGTTGCCGAATACCACTTCCCGTACCTGGCGCACGCGCCGATGGAGCCGCTCAACTGCACCGTGCAGCTTTCCGACAAGGGCGCGCAAGTGTGGACCGGCACGCAGTTCCAGACCGTCGACCAGGCCGCCATTGCGCGCACACTCGACCTCAAGCCCGAGCAGGTCAAACTGCACACGCTCATGGCGGGCGGCGGATTTGGCCGCCGCGCGGTCCCGACGTCCGACTATGGCGTCGAGGCGGCCCAGGTGGCGAAAGCGTGGCGGCGTGCGGGGCATCGTGAGCCGGTGAAAGTGATCTGGAGCCGGGAAGACGACATTCGTGGCGGCTACTACCGTCCGATGTACGTCCATCGTGCCGAGATCGGCCTGGATGCCAAGGGCAACGTGCTGGCGTGGGATCACACCATCGTGGGTCAGTCGATTTTGCAGGGCACGCCGTTCGAAAAGATGATGGTCAAGAACGGCATCGACGGCACCAGCGTCGAGGGCGTTGCGGGCACCCCGTATGCGGTGCCGTTGCGGCTCACCTTGCATAGTCCGCAGGTCAATGTGCCGGTGCTGTGGTGGCGGTCCGTGGGCAACACGCATACGGCGTACGTCATGGAAACATTGATAGACGAATTATCGAAGGAAGCGGGTCAGGACCCGGTAGCGTATCGGTATGGGCTGATGGGAGATAAGCATCCTCGGCACCGGGAGGCGTTGGCGTTGGCGGTTGAGCGTTCCGGCTATGGAAAGACGGCATTACCGTCGGGCCAGGCGTGGGGTGTGGCGGTGCATGAGTCGTTTGATTCCGTGGTGGCGTACGTCGTAGTGGCTGAGATGCGCAATGATTCACCGCGTTTGGTGAGTGTGACGGCGGGGGTGCATTGCAATTTCGCGGTCAATCCGTTGACGGTGGCGGCGCAGGTCGAGGGAGCGGCCTTGATGGGATTGGGGATGACGATACCGGGCGCGGCGATCACGATGAAGGATGGAGAAGTTGAGCAGAGCAACTTCCATCAATACATGGTGGCGCGTTTGCCGGACATGCCGGCCATCAGTGTGCACATTGTGGGTTCGGGGGATGCACCGACGGGGATGGGAGAGCCGGGGTTGCCGCCGTTGGCGCCGGCGTATGCGAACGCGATATTTGCGTTGACGGGAAAGCGGATGCGGGCGTTGCCGTTCGACCTGACGAAGGCGTAACGGAAAAGGAGGCAAGGCGTAGCGCAAGCGCACGTCGGGCGGGTTGGGCTTGGGGGAGCGTGACGGTGGGCCGGACCGGGGCCCCTTTCTGCAGCGAGTTGGGTTTATGTCTGAGAGGCGGAAAGGGGCCCCGGTCCGGCCTCTCGGGCATGAGAAGAAGGAAGACAGCGGGGCATGAACACCGGCGTGTGCGTCAGCCGATGAGCAGGTGCTTCAAAGGCGCGAAGATCCCGTGCCAGAACGACTCGGGCACGCGCAGCATCAGAAACGTGATGCTGATATAGCGAAGCGTCTTGCCGACCGCGATATAGAAGAGGCATTCGCGCCAGGAGAGTCGCAGCCATCCGGCGAGGGTACAGAACGGGTCGCCGACCACGGGTAGCCAGGACAGCAGGAGCAGGGGTGGGCCGAAGCGGCGCATCCAGCGGTGATAGCGCTCGCTCATCGGGGCTTGTCCGTTGGCGCGCTTCTCGCTGGCGGGTTCTGGCATCGGGCCGCCGGCGAGTACGGCGGCACGGGCATGAGCGCGTCGGCGGGCTTTCAGGCGGACGAAGCCGCGTCGGGCGGCGAAGCCCATCCACCAGTCGAGCATGCCACCGGCGGTATTGCCCACGCTGGCCACGACGATGGCGGTCCAGAGCATATGCGGATTGAGCGACACGTAGCCGAACAACGCGGGCTCCGAGCCCATGGGCAGAAGTGTGGCCGACAGAAACGACACCAGGAAAATGGCCGGCAGGCCGACGCCGGGCAGGGCCAGCACGCCGAGCAGCCAGGTGATGAGCGACTCCATGCAACTCCGGGAAAAGACAAAAACGACCGAAAAAATGGCGGCAAACCTGCCACCATGACCGACCGGACGGTCGGCACATCCCGCGAGAGGGTACACGCACGCGTTTGGCAGAAACAAAAAGTCTGGCGCATAATGCACGACCATGACCCGACTTTCGACGCCGCCCGTGGCCATTCTACTGGCAGGCGGACTCGGTACCCGCTTCGATGCGGCGGGGCGCAGGAACAAGCTGCTCGCGCCGCTGCCTGGCGATCCCCTGAACCGACCCGTTGCCCTCGCCAGCGCCCACGCGCTGCTGGCGGTGTTGCCGCGCGTCATCGCGGTGGTGCGCCCGGACTCGGCCGAGCTGGAGAGCGTGCTGTTGCAGGCCGGGTGTGAAGTCGTCATGAGCCATGCCACCCAACGCGGCATGGGCGCAACGCTTGCCGCCGGCATCCGGTCCGGCGTCGACGAAGCGCCGCCCTCGGGGCTCGAACATCTCGACGGCTGGCTCATCGCGCTGGCCGACATGCCCTACATTCATCCGAACACCATTCGCGCGATTGCCGGCGGACTCACGTCGCCCGACGCCATCGTCGCTCCGAGTTACCAAGGACAACGCGGCCACCCCGTCGCGTTCGGATCCGCCCTGACACCGCGCCTGAGCGCCCTCGATGGCGACATCGGCGCGCGCGACCTGTTGATTAGCGGGCACATTACGATCGTCGATGTCGACGACGCCGGAATCGTGCGCGACATCGACACCCCAGACGACCTTCGCTAGGGCGCGCACTCTCCTTTCCCGTTTTTTCCCGAGAAACCAAGCGCGACCGCCCCGGCGGACGTGCTGGTCTATCATTGTCCCTTCGTTCCTCGATGTGCCTAACCTGAAGAAGCCTTAAATCATGTCCGACGCAGCTCCCGACTATCTGAAGAAGATTCTGACCGCCAAAGTCTACGACGTCGCCAAAGAAAGCGAACTCGAACTCGCACGCACGCTCTCCATGCGTCTGCACAATCGAATTTATCTCAAGCGCGAAGACAACCAGACGGTGTTCTCCTTCAAGATTCGGGGTGCATACAACAAGATGGCCAACCTGAGCGAAGCCGACCGCGAGCGCGGCGTGCTCACCGCATCGGCAGGCAATCACGCGCAAGGCGTCGCTTACTCTGCTGCGCGCCTGGGCTGCAAGGCCGTCATCGTCATGCCCGTCACCACGCCGCAGGTGAAAATCGAGGCCGTGAAAACCCACGGCGGGCGCGCCGTCGAAGTCGTGCTCGCGGGCGACTCCTACAGCGACGCCTACGCCCACGCGATGACATTGCAAGAAGAGCGCGGCCTGACCTTCGTGCCCCCGTTCGATGACCCCGACGTCATCGCCGGCCAGGGCACCATCGCCATGGAAATTCTGCGCCAGCACCAGGGACCGCTGCATGCCATCTTCGTGCCCATCGGCGGTGGCGGCCTGGCTGCGGGCGTGGCGGCCTACGTCAAAGCCGTGCGGCCCGAGATCAAAGTCATTGGCGTGCAATCCGTCGACTCCGACGCCATGGCCCAATCAATTCACGCCGGCGAACGTGTCCTGCTGAGCGACGTCGGCCTCTTCGCCGATGGCACCGCCGTCAAATACGTCGGCGCCGAGACCTTCCGCCTGTGCGCGGCCTACCTCGACGAAGTCGTGCGCGTGGACACCGACCAACTTTGCGCCGCCATCAAAGACGTCTTCCAGGACACCCGCAGCGTGCTCGAACCGTCGGGCGCCCTGTCCGTGGCCGGGGCCAAGCTCTACTCCGAGCGCGAAAAGCTCAAAGGCGAAACGCTCGTCGCGATCACCTCCGGCGCCAACATGAACTTCGACCGTCTGCGCTTCGTGGCCGAGCGTGCCGAAGTCGGTGAAGCCCGCGAAGCCGTGTTCGCCGTCACCATTCCCGAAGCGCGCGGCAGCTTCAAGCGCTTCACCGAAGTGGTGGGCAACCGCAACGTGACCGAGTTCAACTATCGCATCAGCGAAGCGTCGAGCGCTCACATCTTCGTGGGTATCCAGATGCACAACCGCGACGAAGGCGAGCGCATCAAAGCCGGCTTCGAACGCCACGGCTTTCCCACGCTCGACCTGTCCAACGACGAACTCTCCAAGCAGCACATCCGCTACATGGTCGGCGGCCGCTCCACACTCGCCAGCCATGAAGTGCTGTACCGCTTCCAGTTCCCGGAGCGTCCGGGCGCGCTGATGACTTTCCTCTCGGCCATGAGCCCGAACTGGAACATCAGCCTGTTCCACTACCGCAACCAGGGGGCTGATTACAGCAATATCCTCGTGGGGATCCAGGTGCCCGACAACGAGAAGGCCGCGTTCCGCGACTTCCTCGCCACGCTCGGCTATCCTTACTGGGACGAGAGCGACAACCCGGTCTACAAGCTGTTCCTCGCGTAAGCCGGCCCGATAGACGCCGCCGCTCACCGCCTCACGACAGGAGTTTCGCTGCCACCATGCCGATCACGCTCGAGAACAAACTCGTTGTCGCGATATCCTCGCGCGCGCTGTTCGACTTCGAAGAAGAGAACCGCGTGTACGAGGCCGGGGTGGCCGGCGGCGACGACCGATCGTACCGGCAGTACCAGCTCGACCGCCTCGACGTGCCCGCACGCGTCGGCGTCGCCTTCCCGCTCGTGCAGAAGCTCCTCGCCTTCAACCAGGGCAACGAGATCGACAACCACCGCGTGGAAGTCGTCGTCCTCTCGCGCAACGATCCCGTGAGCGGCATGCGCGTGTTTCGTTCGGCGCGTCAGGTCGACCTCAAGATCGAGCGCGGCGTGTTCACGCGCGGGCGCGATCCGTTCGGTTATCTCAATGCGTTGGGCGCGCACCTGTTTCTCTCCGCGAACGAGCGCGACGTGCGCAGTGCGCTGGTGGCCGGATTTCCTTCCGCGCGCGTCTATCCCGACTCGGCGAAAAAAGCCGAGCTGCATCCCGACGAAATCCGCATCGCCTTCGACGGCGACGCCGTGCTCTTCTCCGACGAAGCCGAACGGGTCTTCCAGCGCAACGGCCTCGACGCGTTCCAGCAGCACGAGACCGAACGTGCCGCGACCCCGCTGCCGCCGGGTCCGTTCAAGCCGCTGTTGCAGGCCCTGCATCGCCTGCAGAGCCTGGCGGGCCACGAAGTGCCGGTCAAAATCCGCACGGCGCTGGTCACGGCGCGCTCGGCCCCGGCCCACGAGCGGGCCATCCGCACGCTGATGGACTGGAAAATCGACATCGACGAGGCGATGTTCCTGGGTGGGCTCGACAAGGGCGCGTTCCTGCGCGAATTCGAGCCCGATTTCTTCTTTGACGATCAGACACGCCACTGCGAGTCCGCCGCGCGGGTGAGCCCGACCGGACACGTTATCAGCGGCATTGCCAACCATGACCACGCCTGACCAATCTCCGCTCGGCAAGGAAGTTGCCTACACCGAGCAATACGACCCGTCCCTGCTCTTCGCGATCGCCCGTGCCCCGGCGCGCGCGGCCATCGGCGTACCCGACGTCCTGCCGTTCTTCGGCGCGGACATCTGGAACGGCTACGAACTCTCGTGGCTCAATGAAAAGGGCAAGCCGCAGATCGCGTTGCTCACGGCCATGGTGCCGGCCGACTCGCCGAACATCATCGAATCGAAATCGTTCAAGCTGTATCTCGGCTCATTCGCCCAGACCAAACTGGCGAATGCCGATGCCGCACGGGCGCTGATTCAGCAGGATCTGTCCGAAGCCGCAGGCGCGGCGGTGCAGGTGCGTCTCGTCGAGCCGGGCGGCTTCGCCAAACTCGAACTCGACGAACTTGACGGCCTGCTCGTCGACCGGCTCGATGTCGACACGGATATTTATTCGCCGGATGCGACCTTGCTCAAGGCCGCGCAGGGCGAAGCGCCTGTGGAGGAAACCCTCGTCTCGAACCTGCTCAAGTCCAACTGCCCGGTGACAGGACAACCCGACTGGGGCAGTCTGCAGATTCGCTACGTTGGCCCGCCCATCGACCAGGAAGGGCTGCTCAAGTACGTGATTTCGTACCGGCGCCACACTGGCTTTCATGAGCAATGCGTGGAAGGGATCTTCATGGACATCCTGCGCCAGTGCCAACCGACCCAGTTGGCCGTCTACGCGCGCTACACGCGGCGTGGCGGACTCGATATCAATCCGTTCCGCACCAACTTCACGTTGCCGATGCCGGACAACGCCCGCACGGCTCGCCAATAAGCCGAGGGCGAAAAAAAGCGACGGGTTGATGAGGCCCGTCGCCAATCCACGCACATCTAGAGGGGAGTCAGCGCATGAAGCTGACGCGGGCCATCATCCGGCGGGCCGCGTTGCCCACGTTGGCATACTGGGGTCGACCGGCGCAGCGGTGCAGCGTTTCCTTCATGGCGCGATAGGCCGCGTCGAATTGGCGCAACTCGATCAGGCACTCGCCAACGCGATACATCGGGCCGGGCGACGCCTCGTCCAGCAACGCCGCCGCCATGAACAGCGACAGCGCCGCCTTGGGTTCACCGAGCCGTTGCACCGAGAGCGCCAGCGCCACCGCGTAGTCGGCCTGGAGCGGACACGCCGACAACAGCGGCGCGAAGCACTCGATCGCCTGCGCGTAGTCGCCACGCTCGTAAGCACCATAGCCGCAGCGATACGCGGCATCGCACTGCATCGCGTCCCACGCGCCGGGACTCGGCATGCCCATCGCCGCCTGCTGCTTTTGTGCGTCGCGCACCACCGCCAGCGCCACGTCGATCTCCTTGGCGATATGCTGCGACGATGGCCGCTTGCCCTGGGGAATCTCGAACGTGCTCACGGACGGAGTTCTCCCATCGTAGATTCGAATCGCGCCTGCTGGCTAAGCTCCAACGCCTCTTCCTGAGCTTCACGACGCTTCGCCGCGGCATAGCAGAGCTGACCGACGCCATACGTCACGAGCATGCCCCCCAGGACGGCCACACTCCCACCGAAGCCATATCCCAGCCGTTGAATCTCGCTATTGGCAACGGCGCTACCGGCCTGCTTATCGGTCTCAACGCAGACGTAGGCCGCGGTCGCGAGTCCCGCCAATCCCAGTACCAGCGTTACCAGCCCCGACATCCCGCTGGTACACCCCGCCATGCTGAGGCGGCACGAGCTAGTGCTTTGAGAGCGCAAACGGACGTCATCGGGCGACGCCGGAAAATCGATCGTGACGCGTTGCTCATCGACGGCCTCGACGTCCGTCTGCGGTGCTTGCATCGTCGGCGCGATCCCGGAAATTGATCCTAGTGTCACAGTCCACCTCCTCTTGGGTTAGGAGATTGAAGACTGCGCGCTCGCGACGACACCCGCCATCGAAGCCAAACCGCAAACTTTGTGAAACGGGTACTGAAGTGTCCGTCAATGCACAGCCCGCATGCCGCGGGCCTTCGATCCCTCTGCCCTTCGGGCTTTATGCGGCTGGCTTCTTGTATGCCACGCAGTCCACTTCCACCTTGCAGTCGATCACCATGCTCGACACCACGCAGGCGCGCGCGGGCGGATGATCGCCGAAGTACTCCTTGAACACCTTGTTGAACGACGCGAAGTCGCGCGGGTCGTCGAGCCACACGCCAATGCGCATTACATGCTCGGGTCCGTAACCGGCTTCGGTGAGAATCGCCAGCATGTTCCGGATGGCCTGATGCGACTGGGCAACGATGCCCCCGTCGATCACTTCGCCATCTTTCATCGGGGTCTGACCCGAGACGAACAGAAAGCCGTCAGCTTCGGTGGCGCGTGCGAACGGCATGCGTTGCCCGCCTGTGCCCTGCCCGCCTTCCACGCCATATCGTTTGATGCTCATCATTGCTCCTTTCGACTAAACGGTTTCATTTCCACTCATTCAAAGCACCGGCTGCGGCGTGCCGCGACGCACGAAGCGGCCTGCGCGTGCATTCTGCGTAGGCGCGCGATCCTGCCAAGCCAGCACGCCGTTGACCCACACCGCCGCAATACCGTACGCAGGCTGCATGGGATCGGTGAAGGTCGCGGCATCGGCCACGGTGGCCGGATCGAACAGCACCAGGTCGGCCCAATACCCCTCGCGTACCAGCCCCCGGTCCGTCAGACCGAAGCGCTCGGCGGAGAGCCCCGTCATCTTGTGAACGGCCTCGGCCAGTGGGAACAGTTGCTGCTCGCGGCTGTAGCGACCGAGCACACGCGGGAAGGCGCCCCACAGACGCGGATGCGGCAACGGATCGTTCGGCAGCCCGTCGGAGCCGACGACCGTTGCCGGGTGCCGCAGAATGCGCCGCACGTCGTCTTCCTCCATGCAGTGATACACCGCGCCCGCCGGTTGCAGACGCTTCGCGGCCTCCATCAGGTCGACGCCCCACTCGACCGCGATCGTCGCGAGCAGCTTGCCGCCCTGCTCCGGGTACGGTTGCGACCACGTCACCAGAATGTCGAAGTCGTCCGTCACCTGTTTGAGGTCGAGCGTCGACGAACTGGCCGTGTACGGATAGCAGTCGCAGCCGACCGGCTGGAAGCGCTGCGCCTGGTCGAGCGCGTCGAGAATCTCCTTGCTGCGTCCCCAGTTGTCGACGCCCGCGCACTTCAGGTGCGAGACGACGACCGGCACGCGGGCATGACGGCCGATGCGGAAGGCTTCATCAAGCGCTTCGAGAATCTCGGCGAACTCCGTGCGCAGGTGCGTCGCATAGAGACCGCCCGCCGCGGCGAGCGGCTCGGCGAGCGCGAGCACTTCCTCCGTCGGCGCGGCATTCGCGTTCGCGTAGGCCAGCCCCGTCGACAACCCCAATGCGCCATGCTCGAGTGCTTCGCGCAATTGGGCGCGCATGCCTTCGATTTCGGCCTCGGTCGCGGGCCGGTCGAGGCGATCCATATGGTTGCTGCGCAGCGCGGTGTGACCGATGAGCGCCGCCACGTTGATCGCGGGCTGCGCGGCTTCGAGCGCGGTAACGTAGGCGGCGAAGGTCGGATACTGGAATGCGTCGGCGTCGCCCAGCAGGTTCATCGGATCGGGCGGATCGCCCCTGAGCGTGACCGGCGCCGCGCTGATGCCGCAGTTGCCGACGACGACCGTCGTCACGCCCTGCGAGAGCTTCGGCGTCATGTCGGGCGTGCGCACGACGTTCGTGTCGTCGTGCGTATGTACGTCGATGAAGCCCGGGCTCAACACCTGGCCGTCGCCGCGAATCTGTTGCGCGGCGTGCCAGCCGGCGAGCGCACCGGCCGGGGCGATCGTATGGATACGGCCGTCGCGCAGCGCGACGTCGAAGCGCTCGTTGGTCATGGGCGCGCCGGAGCCGTCCGCCAGACGCACGTTGGTGATAAGGGTGTCGACCGTTCGGTTCGCGAGGCAGTCAGTCATGTCAGTCTCCGAGGGGCTGGCGATCGCCGCCGCCCCGATGCGTATCGAGCACGTACTTGATCCGCCGCAACAGCGCCTGGCTCTGCGGCTTGGCGAGCAACGCCAGTTCCGTGGCCAGCACGTCCATCGCCAGCAGCATCGCGTAGCGCGACGACGACGGCTTGAAAATGAAATCCGTTTCCAGCGCACGGATCGGCAGCACCTCGTCGGCCAGCGCCGCGAGCGGCGAGCCGGTCGCCGTGACCGCCACCACCTGCGCGCCGTACTCGCGGGCGATCTCGCAGGCCGAGACCAGCTCCGGCGTGTGGCCGCTCACCGAGAAGGCGAGCACCACGTCGTCGCGCCCGAGCGTGCTGGCAACCATGCGGGCGAGCACGGCGTCCTGATAGGTCGCGACCGGGCGTCCGAGCCGGACAAGCCGGTAACGCGCTTCATCGGCCATCAGCGACGAGCCGCCCCCCATTCCGAACGCGTACACCATGCGCGCCGACAGCAACCGGGCCGCCGCGCGACGCGCGGTGTCCGGCTTGATGAGGCTGCGATGCAACTGCAACGTCGTCTGGATATCGTCGGCAATGCGGTCGATGGTTTCCGTCGAGCCGTCCGGCCCGCTCGCCGCGTTCGCGCCGAAAAAGCGCTGTCCGACGACGGCGGCTTGCGCCAGACGCAGCTTGAGATCGCGCACGTCGCGGCAGCCCATCGCCTTGGCGAAACGCGTCACGCTCGCCTCGCTCACGCCCGCGCGCTCGGCCAGCACGTTGATCGACACCGCTGCCGCGCCGGCGACATCGTCCAGCACCACCTGCGCGACCTTGCGTTCCGCCTGGCTCAGCGCGTCGGTGCGCTCGGCAACGCGCGTCACGATATCGAAGGTTTCGGGCATCTCTCGGGTCCATGTGGCCCCCACGACGCCGTGCCGGGGTGCCTTGCTGATAGGTTTGGCAACTTTTTTGGTACTTTATAACAAAATTGTCAAACACAGGGAATTAAAAGCTATTATAGGAGGCATCCAGCGGCCCTATCCGCATCGTCACGGAGATGATTCCCAATGAATGATACAAACTATCAGCACGGCATGATCGATACCCTCAACAAGGGTCTGGGGGCGATGGAAGTCCCGCTCGCCCCGTCCGCGACGGCCGGATTGGGATGGAATCTGCTGGACGAAGATCTGAGCCTGCCGACGGCGGTGCTCTACGAGGAAAAGATCCGTCACAACCTCGCGTGGATGCAGCGCTTCGTGCATGAGTACGGCGTGAAACTCGCCCCGCACGGCAAGACGACGATGGCGCCCAAGCTGTTCCGCCGACAACTCGAGGGGGGCGCGTGGGGCATCACGCTCGCCACGGCGCAGCAGACCCACGCGGCGTATCACCACGGTGTGCGACGCGTGCTCATGGCGAACCAGCTCGTCGGCAAGCGCAACATGGCGCTGATCGCCGATTTGCTGACGGATCCTGATTTCGAATTCTTCTGTCTGGTGGACTCCGCCGCCGCGGTGGAGCATCTGGGCAAGTTCTTCCGTGCGCGCGGTCAGTCGATCCAGGTGCTCATCGAACTGGGCGTGACCGGCGGCCGTACCGGGGTGCGCGACGCCGCGCAGCAGCAGGCCGTGCTCGACGCTCTGGCGCAGTATCACGACGCGGTCAAGCTCGCGGGTGTGGAAGTCTACGAGGGGGTGCTGAGCACCGAAGCGGACATTCGGGCGTTCCTGCAACGCGCGGTGGGCATCACGCGCGAACTGGTGGCGGCGGGTCGCATCGAGCGCACGCCGGCGGTACTCTCGGGTGCAGGTTCGGCGTGGTACGACGTCGTCGCGGACGAGTTCGCGCACAAGGACGTGGGGGCGCCGCTCGACGTCGTGTTGCGCCCGGGCTGCTATCTCACGCACGACGTCGGCATCTACAAGGCCGCGCAAGCGCAGATCGCCACGCGCAACCCGATCGCGAAGCAGATGCGCTCGCAACTGCAACCGGCGCTGCAACTCTGGGCGTATGTGCAATCGATCCCGGAGCCGGAGCGCGCGATCATCGCGCTCGGCAAGCGCGACGCGGCGTTCGATGCCGGCATGCCGGAACCGGCGCTGCAGTTCCGTCCGGGCGAGACCAAGACGCCGACGGCGACGCCGGCGCACTGGGAAGTCACGGGCATGATGGATCAGCACGCGTATCTGCGCATCGCCCCGGGCGACGACATCCGCGTGGGCGACATGATCGCGTTCGACATCTCGCATCCGTGCCTCACGTTCGACAAATGGCGTCATTTGCCGGTGATCGACAGCGATTACAACGTCGTCGACATCGTGCAGACGTTCTTCTGATCGCGCATCGACAACGTAACGCGTATCGCTCCAGCCGCTGTAGCGCGCTACAACGACAAAGCCGCCCGATGTGAACTGCCCCGCGAGGTTGGACGCGAATCCAACCGTTGGGATGCAGCTCACGATGGGCGGCTTTTTTACGTCAAATACGGTCGCGATGTGAGCAACGGCGCGTCGCGACGAGGCGCTTACGCTCGACTGCGCGACGCGCGTTTGCCGGGTGACGTGGCTAACGCCGACGTCGGTGTCTCGACGTGCGCGGGTCGCGTCGCGTCGCCACTTGACTTCGCGTCCGTATCGGTCGCTTTCGCTCGCGACGCCACCGACTTGAACTGCGCTTCCAGATGGCCGAGCGCGCTTTCCAGCGTTGCGATCTCGGCGGGCGTCATGCCTTCGAGCGCGTCGTCGAAGAAGGCCTGACGGCGTGGCGTCGCCTCGTCGTACACGGCCATGCCGGCGACGGTAAGCGTGACGTTCGTAAGACGGTTGTCGTGCGGATCGGTCGCGCGCGAGATCCAGCCGAGCGCTTCCATCGCCTTCAACTGACGCGTGAGCGACGCCGGATCGAGACGACAATGTTCCGCGAGAAACTTCTGAGAACAGGTACCCCGCTCGGCCAGCGCGAGAATGATTCGCCAGCGCGGCAGCGGGTGTCCGACCTGAGCGTCGAAGGCAAGCATCATCGCCCGATAGGTCTGGCCGAGTTGCTGGATAACGTTGCGTCTTTGCGGTGTGGGCATCGCGTCACTCCCCGACGGGCGGCTGCGGCTTGGCGCCGCGCGTCAGACGAATGAGCGGCACGCGCTTGACGAACCACAGACCGGCGAGCGCTGCCGCGAGCGACATCATTTGCCCGTTGTGGATGGCGGCAACGAGCGACGTGCGAGCCGATTCGATGAAGAGCGCGCCATTCTGCCCCAGGGGTGCGAGCGCGCTCAGGAAATCGCTTTGCGATTGCGCATTGACGAGGATCTGCGGATCGGCAAGTTGCGGCACCCAATGCGTACCGCCGTTGGCGGCGAGGGCATCCGTCACACGGCCGGTGTAGCTGTGGTTCACGAGCGTACCGACGATGGCCGTGCCGAGCATCCCGCCGATCATGCGCAGCGATTGCATGAGCGCGGTGGCGATGCCCAGGTGCGCGGGCCCGGCAACTTCCTGAGCGAAGACGGTGAGGTTCGGCATGACGAAACCGAGGCCCAGTCCGGCGAACAGCATGTAGGTGGCGATCAGGGCATGCGGCGTGCCGCGATGCGTGGTGATCACGCCGGCGCACGCGAGCGCGAGCAGAAAGAAGCCGCCGTAAAGCATCACGTTAGGGTTCGGCAGACGGGTGATGAGGCGGCCGTTCACGATGCTGCCGACGGTGATACACACGACCATCGGTGTGATCAGCAGACCCGTTTCGCGCGGCGAGAGGCCGAAGCCGCCCTGGAGCAGCAATGGCGCGTAGAACAGCACCCCGAACATGGTGAAGCCGGCGAAGGCCGATAGCACGAAAAGTGGCGCGAGTTTCTTGTCGCGGAACATTTCGAACGGCACGATCGGATGCGACGTGCGCCGCTCCCACCAGTAAAGCGCGTACGACGAGATCGCCAATACAACGAGCAGCATGAGCACGCCGCGCGAGAGGCCGT
This sequence comes from Pandoraea sp. XJJ-1, assembly GCF_026802345.1. Classification (NCBI taxonomy): domain Bacteria; kingdom Pseudomonadati; phylum Pseudomonadota; class Betaproteobacteria; order Burkholderiales; family Burkholderiaceae; genus Pandoraea; species Pandoraea sp. XJJ-1. The sequence goes on along the minus strand of NZ_CP113827.1, from coordinate 802,378 downwards.
CGGCGGGCAGCCATTCGACGAGCATTTGCAGGCTACCGAGCGTGGCGGTGATCAGGACGGCGCCGAGCCAGTCGAGGCTCGCCTTGCCATGCCCGCCGGCGCGCATATGCGGAAGGTGACGACCGACAAACCACAGACCGAGCAGACCCACGGGGAGGTTGACGTAGAAAACCGAGCGCCAGCCATAGGCTTCGGTGAGGAAACCGCCGAGCGAGGGCCCGATGGCATTGGCGATCCCGAAGGCGGAGCTGAGCATGACCTGCCAGCGCAGACGCACGTGGGGATCGGGGAACAGCTCGGGGATGCAGGCGAATGCGGTGCCGACGAGCATGCCGCCGCCGATACCTTGCAGAGCGCGCGCAATGACGAGGAACAACATGCTGTTCGAGGCGCCGCACAGGACCGATGCGGCGGTGAAGATGATGATGGCCGCAACGACGAAGGGCTTGCGTCCGTAGAAGTCGCCGAGACGTCCGAAGATCGGCACGGTGATGACGGAAGTCAGGAGATACGAGGTCGCGACCCAGGCGTAGTACTCGAAACCCTTGAGTTCAGAAACGATGGTCGGCAGCGCGGTACCGACCACTGTCTGGTCGAGCGCCACCATCATCGTACAGAAACACAGGCCGAGCATCGCCACGATCGATTGCCGGAACGGCAATACCTGCCCCGCCGAATGCGGGGTATTGGGACTGGGAGCCATTTTTTGATGGATCAATGTTTGATCAATCAATGATTTTAACACGTCGAGGGGCGTGGCGTGTTTGCCATGCATGAGACGGCCGCTCCGAGCAACGGCACAACGGTGAGAGCCGTTCGATAGCGCCTATGGCTCGACTGACGTCTGGGCGGCGCCAACCAGTATTGTTCGACGCTCGCCAGCGCGGCAGCGTGGTGCGCGCAGCGGGTTACTCACCCTGCGCGCGGCATCGTCCGGCGACTTTGTTTGGCTGTTGAACTGCGCGGCTTACGGATGAATGGTTTCACCGCGATTCAGCATACCGATGAACTCCTCGATCCTGCGCCCCCGCGTCGCGGACGTTTTGGCGTTCTGTATCCGAAACAGGATCGCGTAGCGGTTTCGGCCGCTCAGCGTTGCAAAGAACTCGCTGGCCTTGGGATTGGCATCCAGTGCGACCTGCAGATCGTCCGGCACGACCGAGTTACTGGGCGAGGTATAGGCTGCCTCCCAGCGGCCGTCCGCTTTGGCTCTCTCGATTTCCCGCATGCCAGCAGGCAGCATTCTGCCTGCGGCGATCAGCGTTTCGGCCCGCTCTTTGTTGAGCCGGGACCAGATACTTTTTGCGGAGCGTCGCGTGAAGCGCTGCAACCAGTATTCATCACTTTCCGTCTGCTTTTGACCGTCGATCCAGCCATGGCAAAGGGCACTTTCCAGCGCCTGCTCATACGTCAATGTCTGCAGCCCGGCGCCCTTCTTGGCAAGACGCAGCCATATCCCGGTCGACGTAACGCCGTTCTGAGTCAACCAATTTTCCCATTCGTGCTGGTCAAGGAATGTGAAACGAGGTTCAGTCATGGAGATATCCGGATGAATGCTTTCACGCAGCGATGGTCCATGATTCGCCGAAGCCTCACAGACTACCGATTTTTGCGGATCTTGGAATACCCGATTTAGCGACAATGCAGCGTGGACTTGCCCCGAGGAAAGATCGAGGACTTCCTGACTTAACATCCCGTTGATCGGGTGTCCCGCCAACATCCGCCATTGCCATCGGGCAGGTATCGGCCAGCTTCTGCCGTGAATCTCTAGACACCAGTGGTACGAAAAAATCCGTCAGGTCACCGCGTTGTTGCCGCATCACTGGCAGCAGTCCAGCTATGACTGGTGTGCGCTAACCGATGAGGTGGAGCGAGCGTTCGCGCTACTGTTCCAGTGTGTTGATGTCCACGCAAAAATGACCCCGTCAGGCAGCTTTGGACCTGCGCCTTGTTGAGGCGCCCTCCTCGATTCTCGCCAGTACGCGCTTGCCCGAATCAATCACCGTGGAATCATGTGTCATCTGGTAACGCACAATCATGCCTTCTACGCAGATCATCGCATCTGCGGCGACGGTAGCAGGTGACTGCAGCCCGAGGCGGCCAGCGAGTTCAGAGATGTACTGCTCCAACGAGTGCTTATGGGATACGGCCTGCTGAAGGTGCCCAGGGTCTCCCGTCGATCCGGCTTCGGCGACCACATTGATAAACGCGCAACCACGGAAGTCTTCCTGCGCGAACCATTCGCCCAAGGCTTCTGCGATGACGGACAACTCGGCACGCTGAGCAAAACGAGCCTTCACCTCTTCGACAAACCAGCGCATCCAGAACTCATGACGACGGTCCAGAAACGCCGCAATAAGTTCGTTCTTGGAGGCGAAATGGCGGTAAAGCGACATTTTTGCGACGCCTGACTCGGCAATGATCTTGTCGATGCCTGTGGCACGGAACCCGTCCTGATAGAACAGGCGCGCCGCAGTTTCCAATATCCGGTCGCGTGCGGAAGGTTGTGACATTTCGGCCCCCTTTTTTACCCAATCGATGCCTCCAGTATCGCAGACAGACCTGTCTCTGCAAAGGTGCCGTGACGCGGTGTAGTGACGCGCGGAAATTCCTTGACAGACAGATCTGTCTACATCAATATATATATACAGACCTGTCTACATCATTGAAAGGTCGGTACTTCGAGGAGACGGTCATGCGCCACTCAGATTGCCAAGTCGCTGCCCTTCATCAAGCTCTGCAGGCGGATAGGTCGAACCTGGCCACGTGGCGCTGGTACAGCGATCTGGTCGACAACCAACGGCTCGCGCTTCGCCTCAAAGAAGACCAGTGGGTCGTCGCGATTGACGGCAGCGACTTTGCGTGCGCCGAGAGCCTGTACGCCGCCGTGCGTTGGACGCACATCATGACGCACTCGGGCGGTTACATCATCTTCGCGGCGTAACCGAGCGAAGTCCGCCATGCACACGGGCTAATCGCCAGACTAATCGTTCAAGAACACGCAGCACTGCTCTTATCCACTCTTCGGCCCGGTATCGGGTCTTCATCCGCCAACCACTGAGGTAATACCATGTCGACTAACACTGAACTCCGTCCGCCGCTTCCTCCTTTCACGCGCGAATCCGCCATCGAGAAAGTGCGCCTGGCCGAGGATGGCTGGAACACCCGCGACGCTGCCAAAGTGTCCCTCGCGTACAGCCTGGATACTCGCTGGCGCAACCGTGCTGAATTCGCAAACGGCCGCGACGAAGCCCGAGGGTTTCTTGAGCGTAAATGGTCGAAGGAGTTGGAGTACCGTCTCATCAAGGAACTGTGGGCGTTCACAGGTAACAGGATTGCCGTGCGTTACGCCTACGAATGGCGTGACGACTCCGGCAACTGGTTCCGGTCCTATGGCAATGAGAACTGGGAGTTCCGCGAGGACGGTCTGATGGTGAATCGCTACGCTTGCATTAATGATTTGCCAATCAAGGAAGAAGAGCGGAAATTCCATTGGCCGCTCGGCCGCCGTCCGGATGATCATCCCGGCTTGTCGGATCTCGGCCTCTAATAGCTAGGCTGATTGCATCGCTTCGATTGGAAGCACTCGGGGAAGCGAAGGCGAAGGTGGGGCAGTTTCTGAGACGGCCTGCCGAGCTCGCAATGAGGGGGCAACCCCGCCCCCGCTTGGGAGTTCCAGGTCGTCTCGCTGTCCTTCTCACCTGGTCCTCCCTCAAACGATTGCTACCCACTCAATGTGGGCAGCAATCCTTGCAGCCCATGTTTCTGGAATCCTCTGGGCGTCCTCGTGTGGATACTGCATGGGCTGAACGGCATCCTGTTCGCATTGGAAACAGAGATTCCTGGCGGGAAGAGCTGCCGCAAAAACTAGTCTTCGGCAGCGGGATGGCTTGTTGGCGCAGGCCGTGCGAATGGCAAGATGTCAACGCCGGTTTAAATCTGACCCACCTTCCGGCATAACGCCGAAGTAAATCTGACCCACCCAGGCTCCGTGTCACGCGGCGGCTCTCGCGCTCGCCCGCGTAGTCTGTCCAGCTTTCCGTTTGTCCTTCAGCCGGTAGCTCTCGCCCGCAATCTGCACGATGTGCGCGTGATGGAGCAGCCGGTCGAGCATTGCCGCCGTCAGCGTCTGGTCGTCGGCAAACGCCGTAGCCCACTGCGTAAATGGCAGGTTGCTCGTCAGCACGATGGCGCCACGCTCGTATCGCTTGGCCACCACGTTAAAAAACAGGTTGGCCTCCTCGCGCCCAAATGGCAGGTAGCCGATTTCGTCGATAACCAGCAGCTTCGGGCCGACCACGGCTCGGTTAAAAAACTCTCGCAGCCGGTTCTGCTGCTTGGCCGTCGCCAACTGCATCATCAGGTCGGCGGCGGTCGTGAAGCGCGTCTTGATACCGGCCTGTGTCGCCCGATACGCCAGGGCGCAGGCGATGTGCGTCTTGCCTACGCCGGACGGACCGAGCAGCACCACATTCTCGGCCCGCTCGATAAACGCCAGCCCGGCCAACTCCTGGATTTGGGCTCGCGGAGCGCCACTGGCAAAGCCAAAGTCGTATTGCTCCAGCGTCTTGATGCCCGGTAGCGACGCCATCTTGGTCAGCGTCTGGCGCTTGCGCTCCTCACGGGCATCTCGCTCAGTCAGCAGCAGTTGCTCCAGGAAGTCGGCGTGGCTTGCATCGGCGTTCGCGGCGTTCTGGGCCAGCGCGCCCCAGTCGTTGCTGATACGGTCCAGTTTCAGTTCGTCGCACAGCCCTGCAATGCGTTCATGCTGGAGATTCATGCCGCCACCTCCAGCAAGGCGTCGTAGACCGACAGCGGATGTTGCAGGCTTTCGTTCGGCAGGACTCGTTTGAGCCGCGTCGGCACCGGGGTTTGCGCCGAGGTCGACACCGGCAACGGCAGAAGCGCCGCTTGCTCTATCGGCAGCCGGACCGACGGTTTCTCTTTCGTCGTGGCATGCACTCGCACATTCGCCACCTCGGCCAGCCAGCGGCCGATATGGCCGTTGGCCGCCTCGACATCCAGCTTCAGGCCGGTCTGCTTAAGCGTTGCCGCCAACGGCACCACGAAGCTCTCCTTCAGATATCGGTTGAAGCGCTCAACCTTGCCTTTGGTCTTCGCCCGGTACGGCCTGCATACCTTTGGTGTAAATCCAAACGTTTGGGCCAGCGTCAGCATTTCCCCATTCCAGCGATGGTGGCCATCCCCGTAAGCATCGCGCTCGACGATGACCGACTTGGCGTTGTCGAACAGCACATGCTCAGGCGTGCCGCCGAAATAGATGAAGGCTTCCCGCAAACACTCGCACAGCGTCTTGGCATCCTCGCCGCTCGTGAAGCGCACATACGTCGCCCGGCTGTAGCCAAGCGTAGCAACCAGCGCGAGCAACGGCGACCGCCCGCGCCGAATGGTCGTGAAGTCGGCTTGCATCTGTCGGCCTGGTGCCGTCTCGAAGCGCACGACAGGTTCCGGCTGCGCATTCTTGTATTGTGCGAGGAACACTTTGAGCTGGCTGATGCCGCCGTCGTAGCCTTCATCTCGCAGCTCGCGCAGCAACACCGTCGCTGGAATCCAATGTGGTCGGGCTGCTTCGATTCGCCCGAGCAGGTACGCCTTGAACGGGGCCAGTTTGGTCGGCCGAGGCTCCCGCTCCTTGTACTGGCTCGCCTCTTCGTCGCGTAGATATCGCCGCACCGTGTTCCGCGAGACGCCCATCTGCCTCGCTATCTCCCGCACCGACGCTCCGCGCCTTGCCAATACCTTGATTTCCACTGCTTGCTCCTGAGTCAGCATCGGCGGCAAAAGCCGCCATCCTCTCCCAGGTGGGTCAGGTTTACTTCGGCGGGTGGGTCAGTTTTACATCGGCGCTAACAGCAAGACACAGGATGCAGGGCCGGATGACCGCTCATAGACCCATTTCGCTCTCTCAACTCGAATTGAAGGGATGACCGAGAAGGGTCGAAAACAGCCGGCGGACCGATAACCCTTACCGGCCGGAACGAATCGTTCGACGGCCACCAACAGATGCGCCAACCATCGTTGGCACATCCATTCGTCGCTGACCGTCATCTCAAGCCCGCGACAACTACTGCGACGCAAGCATCAGGTCCAGGTTCTGAACCGCAGCGCCAGACGCGCCTTTGCCAAGGTTGTCGAAAACGGCTGCCAGCAAGACTTGTCCGTCGTCCACGTTATGAAACACGCTTAATTGCATGTCGTTCGTACCGTTCAGCACTTGCGGATCCAAGTGTTCCACGGCGTTCGATTCATGCAGCGGCAAGACCCGCACGTGAACCGCCTCAGCATAGTGGCGAGCCAGGGCGGTGTGTAGCGCCGCGCCGTCCACGCCGGGCGCCAGCAACCGCACCGCCAGGGGCACCGTCAGCACGATGCCCTGACGGAACGCTCCGTATGCCGGGACGAAAATGGGACGCTGCGCGAGCCCAGCGTGCTGCTGGATCTCCGGGGCGTGCTTGTGCGCGAGTTTCAGGCCATAGACCTGGTATGACGGCGCGTTGACGGCTCCCGCCCCCTCATACTCCTCCACGCCTGCCCGTCCCCGACCGGAGTACCCCGAGACCGCATGAATGCTGATCGGGTAATCGGGCGGGATAAGCCCGGCCTGCACCAACGGCCCCAGCAAGCCAAGCGCACCGGTCGGATAGCAACCGGGGTTGGTGACGCGGCGGGCGTTGGCAATTCGTTCGGCCTGCCCCGGCGCCATCTCCGGAAATCCGTAGACCCAGTCCGGCTGTGTGCGGTGCGCGGAGCTGGCGTCGATGACTCGAACCGCAGGATTGACAATCGCGGCCACGGCCTCGCGTGCCGCGGCATCAGGCAAACAGAGAATCGCGATGTCGCAGGCGTTGATGAATTCCGCGCGACGCCGCAAATCCTTGCGCTCCGCGGCATCAAGCGTCATCAGTCTGATGTCCGTCCGGTGACGAAGCCGTTCCTGGATCAGCAACCCGGTGGTGCCTTGATCGCCGTCGATGAAAACAACGGGAGAGCCCATACGTGAAATACTCCGTTGACTTTGAATGGTAACCAGCAAAAACAAGCACGAGTCCCTATATTCCGCGGACAGATAGAATAGGGAAAGTTGAATTTCATAACGTGATCATTCAGTTTTTCTGACTTTGGACGCCGACATGCGAGAAATCAGCCTGGACCGCTTGCGCACCCTTGTGGCCATCGCAGATCGTGGCTCATTCGCCGACGCGGCACGTGCATTGCACTTGGCACCGCCAACGGTCAGCCTCCACATCGCGGAACTGGAAGACCGCATTGGGGCGCCACTGCTGTCGCGAAAGCGCGGACATGTCAGGCCGTCGGCGATAGGCGAGGTGCTGGTGGAGCGCGCACGTCGATTGCTGGCCGATGCGGAGCAGGCGTTGGCGGATATTCAACGCCAGGTGCAAGGACTCGAAGGGCGCGCGCGGATCGGCGCTTCGACGGGCGCGATCGCACACCTGTTACCGCAAGCGCTTGAGGTGCTGCGCCAGCACCATCCCGCCATCGACATTCAGGTTGCAGTGCTCACGTCGCGGGAGACGTTGTCCGGACTGGTGGATGGAACGCTGGACGTTGGGCTCGTTGCGCTGCCTCAGCCGCCCGAGGCTGGACTCGTGATCACGCCTTGGAGGCGCGACCCCGTGATGGCTTTTGTGCCGGCACATTGGCAGTGCCCTGCCCGCGTCACGCCCGCATGGCTCGCTGGCCAACCGCTCATTCTCAACGATGCTACAACGCGTCTTTCACAACTGACGGCGGAGTGGTTCGCGACTGGGGGGCATCAACCGGTGCCACGCATCGAGCTTAACTACAACGACGCGATCAAGAGTCTGGTCGCGGCAGGATACGGCGCCGCGCTGTTACCCCATGAGGCGACTGCGCCATTGCCCGACAAGCGCGTTGTCATGCGCCCATTGCGGCCGGCGTTGTGGCGTCGGCTCGGCATTGCCCATCGCGCGGGGCACATCGAGCGCTCCACGCAACACGTACTTGATGTGTTGCGCGATCTGCGAATGGCATAGGCATTGCGCTGCATGCGCCTCACATCGACGCCCCATTAACGAGGCATGACGGATGAATGTAACGTTCGAAAGCACTACGCACGGCGACGTCGAATCGCTGGTTCAAATGCGCATTGACGCGATGAAAGAGAGCTTGGTGCGTATCGGACGCTTCGACCCGCAACGAGCGAGGGATCGCTTCGTTTCATCCTTCGACCCGGCGTTGTGCAAGTTCATCGTGGTCGATGGCGTCACCGTCGGGTTCATGCAAACGCGGCTGACTGACGACCATCTGGTGATTGAACATCTGTATGTCATTCCAGAACACCAGGGAAAGGGCCTGGGGTCGGCCGTCATTGCTGAGCTCCTGCGCGCTGCCGACGCGCAATCGATGGCGGACGCCGTGGGCGCACTCCGCGATAGCGACTCGAACCGCTTCTATCAACGGCACGGATTCGCGAAGACGACGGAAACGGAGTGGGATATCTACTACGTTCGCAAACCGCAATGACGACCGCTGACGATCGGTAACCGGCCGACTGACCTCCCTCGCCACTTCGCCGCGTCAGCACGAGCTAGTGCTGACGCGGCAGCTATCGCTGGTCAGTTCGATAACAAAGTCGAGAAAAGCCCTTGTCTTTGCCGGCATGTGATGCCGCGACGGGTAGTAGGCGTAAAAGGGATAACGCTCGTCTGTCCATTCCGGAAACAGATTGACCAATCGACCCTCGTCAATCAGATGCTCGGCACCAAGCAGCAGCATCTGTGCAATCCCTGAGCCGGCGAGGCATGCATTGAGAAGCGCGCCGGGATCGTTGACCGTGAGGCGACCTCGGGTGTCGACCAGAATACGTTTTCGCCCGCGATGGAATTCCCAGGGGAACGGCTTGCCCGTCTCCGGATTGCGAAATTCAAGACATCGGTGGTTTCCGCTTTCGAGTTCTTCAGGTTTGGCCGGGCATCCCCAACGGGCGATATACGACGGCGCTGCGACCGTCACAATGCCACTATCGAGCAGTTTTCGCGCGACCAGGGTTGATGTCCGGGGTTCGCCGAATCGTAGTGCGAGGTCGAAGCCGTCCAGGACGAGATCGCCCAGACTGTCTCGGGCAATGAATTCGATCTCGAGGTCGGGGTGCGCGTCCATGAACTCATCGAGCCGTTGCCCGAGAATGGTCCGATAGAACACCGGGTCCAGATTGACCCTCAGCTTTCCGCGCACAGCCGACGCGCCACCTGCCGCCGCAGCGGCGGCTTCCTCCAGCCCTGCGATGTGGGGCATGACCTGCTCGTAAAAACGGCGGCCTTCTTCTGTCAGGGAGACGGAGCGTGTCGTTCGGTTGAAGAGCCGGATCTTCAGTTTCTTTTCCAGCCTCGCAATCGCCCGGCTGACGCCTGGCGGCGACATTCCCAACACTTCCGAAGCGGCGGCAAACGTGCCTGAATCGACTACCGCAGCGAATACGCTAATGCCGCCGGAGAGCTTCTCGCTACTGGATTTCATGATCGCGCGTAAACGGGTGATGGATCGCAAGCGATCGACTTGAAAACAGCACAGCGTCATCGCACCGGACCGCCGCACCACATACAGATCGATCATGCCCAATTAGTGACTTTGTGTCACTTATCTAATGCTATCCGTGTCATTTTGTTTCGAGCGAAATTTTCGCAGAATGCACCTCACCAAAACATCATTTATTGGCAGAGGGACAAAAAATGACTGCTCGACTGAATCGTCGTCGGCTTCTAAAAGGTGCGTCGAGCCTGCTCGCCGTTGCAACGCTTGGCGGCATCGAAAGCCGAAATTCCCAGGCAGCGGTACTCCGTACGACAGGAGACGCGGCGATGATCCAACACCCCGCCTACACACCAATCGATCAATGCCTGCGAAGGGCCGTCGACGACGGCACGGTGGCGGGCGTTGTCGCCATGGGTGCAACGGAACGCGGGCTCGTGTACGAAGGAGCGCGCGGTCGGGCGAATGTTCATAGCCGGGACGCCATCGGCCCCGACACGATCTTCTGGCTCCTGTCTATGACCAAGGCAATTACAGCCACCGCGTGCATGCAACTCGTCGAACAGGGCAGGCTGCGACTGGATCAACCGGCGGGCGAGCTCCTCCCGCAGTTGAAGGCCCCCCGGATTCTCGACGGGTTCGACGCATCAGGGCAGCCAAAGCTGCGCCCAGCACGCAACGCGATTACGGTACGTCATTTGCTGACGCATACCTCCGGCTTCACATACAGCATCTGGAGCGACAGGCTTAGCCAATACGAGAAGGCGACGGGCATGCCCGACATCGGCTACTCGATGAACGGCGCATTCGCTGCGCCGCTCGAATTCGAGCCCGGTGAACGCTGGGAGTACGGCATCAGCATGGACTGGATCGGCAAGCTCGTCGAAGCGGTGACGGACCAGTCGCTGGAGGTTTACTTCCGCGAGCACATCTTCGAACCGCTGGGCATGCGAAACACGGGCTTCCTGATCGGTAGCGCACAGAAACAGCGCGTTGCCACCATGCACAGACGTCAGGGAGACGGATCACTGGCGCCGGAGCCGTTCGAGATCAACCAGCGGCCTGAGTTCTTCATGGGCGGTGGTGGACTGTTCAGTACGCCGCGCGACTACATGGCGTTCCTTCAGATGCTGCTGCACAGCGGCACGTATCGCGGCGAGCGCGTGCTGCGTGCCGACACAGTCGCGATGATGTTCCGCAACCACATCGGCGATCTGCAGGTTACTGAAATGCAGACGGCTCAACCGTCGTGGTCGAACAGCTTCGATCAGTTTCCGGGCGCGGCGCACAAGTGGGGATTGTCGTTTGACATCAACACAGAGCCCGGACGGCATGGACGCAGCGCGGGCAGCGCAAGCTGGGCCGGGCTGCTTAACACGTACTTCTGGGTCGACCCCGTCAAGCGCGTCGCCGGATCGCTTTTTACACAGATGCTGCCTTTCTACGATGCCCGCGTGGTGAATCTCTACGGGCAGTTCGAACGGGCGCTTTACGACGGTCTGCAGCGCGCTTGAACGCCTGGCGGCCGATGCTTCGGCGCAGCGCCACTATATTTATTCATGTAAGGAGAATGAACAATGTTTGCGATTACGGGAATCACGGGCAAGGTCGGCGGCGCAGTTGCCCGCCGGCTTCTCGCGGCAGGTCAACCGGTGCGTGCCGTTGTGCGCGACGTCACACGAGCAGGTCCGTGGGCAGAGCGCGGCTGCGAACTCGCGACGGCGCGCATGGAAGACGCTGCGTCGCTTGCCGCCGCGTTTGAAGGCGCAAAAGGGGTTTTCATCCTGCCGCCTTCCGAGTTCGATCCTGAGCCTGGATTTCCCGAGGCGCGGACGGTGATCGACGCCGTGTCGGCGGCGATTGTGAAGGCAAGGCCCGAAAAAGTGGTTTGCCTGTCGACGATCGGGGCCCAGGCGCAGCAAAGCAATCTGCTCACGCAGCGCACGTTGATGGAGCAGGCGTTGCGCGAGATGCCGATGCCAGTGACGTTCCTGCGACCGGGCTGGTTCATTGAGAACGCGGCATGGGACGTCGCGTCCGCGCGTGACGATGGTGTGATCGCCAGTTACCTGCAGCCGCTCGACAAGCCGGTGCCGATGGTCGCTACCGCAGACGTCGGGCGAGTTGCGGCCGAACTTCTCCAGCAGACGTGGAGCGGCGTGCGCATCGTCGAGCTCGAAGGCCCGCACCGGGTATCGCCCAACGATCTCGCGTCGAGTTTCGCTCGCGTGCTCGATCGCCCCGTCCGCGCCGAGGTCGTCGACACGCAGACCTGGGAAGCGCTGTTCCGCTCACAGGGCATGAAACATCCGCTGCCACGGATGCGCATGCTGGATGGATTCAACGAAGGCTGGATCGATTTCGAAAAGCATCCCGATGAAATAGTACGCGGTGATGTCGAGCTTGATACGGTTCTGGGCGAGCTTGTGTCACGTGCCGTCTGAACGGGACCTGCCGGTCGACGCGGGCAACTGCGCTTCGGCCCGACCATTGCGTCACGTTTCCTTACATACAAGAGATACACCATGGAATACAGCACACTAGGTGGAAGCGGCCTTCGCGTCTCACGGCTGAGCCTGGGCGCCATGACGTTCGGTGCCGGTTCAGGCATCTGGGGCAACATCGCCGGGCTGGACAGCCCTCAGGCCGCCCGGCTCGTCGCAATGGCCGTGGAACGCGGCGTCAACCTGATCGACACGGCGGACGCTTACTCGCAGGGCGCCTCCGAAGAAGTTGTGGGGCAGGTTCTAAGCGAGCTGGGCCTCGACGAAAGCAGGATGCTGGTCGCAACCAAGGTCCGCCTACGCACCGGCTCCGGCCATAACGACGTGGGGTTGGGCCGCTCGCATATCATGCGCACGGTGGAGACAAGTCTGAAGAGAATCGGCCGCGATCACATCGACCTGTTCCAGTTGCATGATCGCGACGCACTTGTGCCCCTCGATGAAACACTTCGTGTTCTCGATGACCTGGTCACACAGGGCAAGGTACGTCACATCGGCGTGTGCAACTTCAGCGCCGCTGATATCGAGCGAGCGTTCGGCATAACCGCCCGCACCGATCGCGTACATCTGGCGAGCAATCAGGTTCACTACTCGCTGACGAGTCGCGACGTCGAGCACGAGATCATGCCTGTCGCAGCGACAAACAAGCTGGGCCTCCTGGTCTGGAGTCCGCTCGCAGGCGGTTACCTGAGCGGTAAGTACGCCCAGCCGCGCGACACTGCCGGTCGTCGTACGAAGCTGGACTTTCCACCCGTGGACGCAGTCAGGGTCGGGCCGATTCTTGAGGTATTGCGTGAAGTGGCCAGGGAACTGGCTACTACGCAAGCGCAAGTCGCACTGGCATGGTTACTCGCGCGCGAGCAGATAACTTCCGTCATCGTCGGAGCTCGGACGCCGGAGCAGCTTGCGGAAAATCTTGATGCGCAGGACCTTCTGCTGACTCCTGAACAGCTCGTGCGCCTCGATAAGGTCTCTGCGATGCCGGTGCCGTATCCGCACTGGATGCAACATTTCCATGACCGGGACCGCATTTCCCGGTGATTGATAACGGGGCGGTACCGATTTTGCCGTGCGAGGCTTCTCGTGTTTGCTACACGCGTGCCCAGTACGGCAGCATATGATCGAACAGCGGACGCTCCGTCTGTGTGGTCGACCGACCGCTCCGGGTTGCGGACTCAACTGGTCAATCACGTAGGACCGAATTCAGCCAGAAGGCGATCATCGGACGTGGCTTCTATCAGCAATAAGCCAAACGGCGACTTTGCGTCTGCCATCGGCCATTCGACGATGCGTTTTGATCGCTTGCTTGTTTCAATCGGTTGGCATCGGTGCAGTCGCGTGACTTGGCATGCGCTTATCGTTTCCGTATCAACGGGGCTTCATGCGCGAGCCGCGTCATGACGTCAGCGAATATGCGCCAGCTTTCCCCAAAAGACAGCAGCCAACGACCTAAGCATCGTAGGCAAGTTCGTCCGACACCGCGAACACGCGCCCAACATGCCCCCAAGACTTGCTATTGCACCTCCCGATAAGCTCGCGTATAGTTAGCCGAATGGATAACTATGGAATTGCGCTGAACTCGGTCTTTCACGCACTGGCGGACCCTACGCGCAGGGCAGTTATTCAACGGCTCGGCGTGGGGCCCGCGACGGTGAGCGAGTTGGCAGAACCCTTCGACATGGCTCTGCCGTCGTTCATGAAGCATGTGCGGGTACTGGAAGACACCGGGTTGATTCACTCGAGCAAGACCGGCAGAACTCGCACGTGCATGCTCGATCGCCAGAATCTGGCGGCCGCCGAACGGTGGTTTGCCGAGCAGCGCGCGATCTGGGCAAGCAGGTACGACAACCTCGACAACCTGTTGGAAAAACTCCAAGGGCAAGACAATGAAAGCTGACCTTCGATTTGATTTCGTCGTCGATATGGAAAAAAACAGCATCACGGTGAAGCGGGAATTCGCAGCAGGACGCCAACTGGTGTGGGATTGCCATACAAAGCGCGAATTGCTCGATCAATGGTTCGCGCCCAAGCCGCTCACCACCCGAACAAAGCACATGGAGTTCAAGGAAGGCGGCTATTGGCACTACGCCATGACGACGCCTGACGGGGAATCATTCTGGAACCGTCTGGACTACCAGGCAATCAATCCGATCGATGGCTACGTAGCGCTCGACGGTTTTTGTGATGAATCGGGCGTCGTGAATCCGAGCCTGCCGAGGGCACGCTGGGACGTCGCTTTCGCCGATGCGAAGGAACGGACCCTTGTGACCACCGTTGTGCTCTACAACTCGCCGGCAGATGTGCAAAAAGCTATCGAGATGGGATTGAAAGACGGTCTGGCTGCCACTCTCGAACGACTCGACGAGCTGCTGCTCACCATCGTACCGTCAGAAGCGCGTGCATAAGGACTACCGCAAGCCCCTGGCCAGCAGCGGAGAAATCCATCACTTTCCGCGCTTGGCCAGACGTCGACATGGCGATCAACGCCACCCATTGCCGACGAGCGGCAGATCATCCGTCATTCAAACTGAAGCAAAAAACCTCGCCAAGGCGTGCGCTACGGCCTCAGGCTGTTCCTCTGGCTGAAAGTGTCCGCAATTCACGATGGTCTCCCCGCACACCTCATCTGCGAATGGGCGGAGTGCAGCCGACATATCCGGGATCGACCCCTGGTCTGCACTGAGGCCGAGTACCGGCATCTTGAGCTTCCGGTCGTGAGACAGCGCACGGTTCTGTTCGACCGAAAGCGCCGCGGCGCGATAGAATGCGAGCCCCGCGCGCATTCCGCCAGGCGCGCAGTAGGTCCTCAGATACTCGGCAATTTCGTCCTCGCCGTAACATGCCGGATTGGCCGCCTTGCTCCAGAAGAACCACTCGAGATAGGCTCTTTCCCGACCGGCAAGAAGAATCTCCGGAAGGTCCGGGACCGCGTGAAAGGAGAAATGCCAGGTCTTCCACGACAGATTGGAAGACGACGGCAGCATGTCCGGCAGGGTGATGCCTGGAATGCCCGCATCCATTAGCGCCAGCGCCTCGACTTCCTCGCTGAATAGGTGCGCGTATGGAAACGCAACCCATGCGCCGACGTCGTGCGCGGCGATACTGTATCGCTTGATGCCGAGATGATTCACAAGGTCGTGCACACGTTGTGCGACGGTTTGCGTGTCATAGCCGTCGAGCGGTCGATCACTATCGCCTTGGCCCGGCAAGTCGATGGCGACGACACGAAAGTCGTTGCCAAGCAACGGCATGACCTTACGCCACGCGTACCAACTCTCGGGAAAGCCGGCGATGAGGACGACGGTACGTTCTGCCTGCGCGCCACCGTCGACATAGTGGAAACGCAGACCATTCACGGTAGCAAATCGATGTTCAAAACCGGCGGGGGTGGCCGGCAGTACGCCATGTGTCATGACGGAGTCCTTTTCGAATAGCGCAGCGCGACGGTCATCGCAGTCAGTGCGACCACGCCGCATACGCTGCCGGTGTATGAACAGATGGAAGGGTCGGTGCTGCCTTCGCTACGCGGTAAGCCGCGACCGGAGGTGAGTCCGACCGACGCGAGCGCAAGAAATCTAGCGGTTCATGGTCACTCCAGGACTTTGAGTGCAAGGGCAACAAATGCGTCCGCATCGTCGCTGAATGCACTGGCTTTTCCGAGCACGCGCATGCCCTGCAACAGCGCAAGCAACACATCTGCCACGGTCGTGGGATCGCTTGCGGTAGTG
The DNA here is from genome assembly GCF_026802345.1 of Pandoraea sp. XJJ-1. Classification (NCBI taxonomy): domain Bacteria; kingdom Pseudomonadati; phylum Pseudomonadota; class Betaproteobacteria; order Burkholderiales; family Burkholderiaceae; genus Pandoraea; species Pandoraea sp. XJJ-1. The sequence continues at coordinate 786,615 of NZ_CP113827.1, read as the reverse complement.
ATCGAGCCGTCGTCCTGGCCTTGAGCGACCAGCCTGGCCAATAGATCTCGACGCTGCGCAAGCTGGCCCCGCAACGCATCGCCGACCCGAGAGAATTGAGGCAGCTCGGCGATGCCCGCCACCAGCAGACAGCCGAGTTTGCCCTCCTTTCCTTGGCTAAGCCGGGCATATAGGCCAAGCAGCGATGCGATGCTGGCGCGTGCGTTCTCCGCGCCTTTTATCATGGCGCTGACCTCCGCCTCGCGCCGGGCGATATAACGCTCGAGCGCTTTGGCAAAGATCCCTTCCTTGTCCAGATACGCCTTGTAAAGGCTGCCGGCCGTCAGGCCGGTAGCCTGCTGGAGATCGCTAATTCCAGTGGCCGAATATCCCGAAGCACTGAATAGCGCAATGGCGCGACTAAGCACTCGCTCTTCGTCGAATTCTCTCGGCCGCCCCCGGGGCCGGCTTGCAACAGCCTGGATCATCTTCATCGCGCCTATTTAGGAAACAATCACATCCTAAATTCTCTTTCTCATGTTGTCAATCGGCCGGGAGACAGGCTATCTCGAGGCCTGGCAGGATGGGCATGCGGAGCGCCTATCGCGTTGAATTCGCCGGGACAACGGACGCATGCCGCCGGCAAACTCAACTTGCGAGTGCCGTAACGAACTCGAGGAATCTCGTTCCGAACAAATCCGGCGATAATGGCTCGTCAGCGTGTGACGCCTTGACGATTATCAACCGCCGTATATTCGATAACGCCCCTCGATATGACTATCGATACCGGCCATGCCGCCGCCGTACAGCTTCAGAAGCCATCCACCTATACGAGTTCAGTCGAGCCACCTCCCCCGCGACGGGTTCGTATTGGGCGTGACGTGCTGGCCGGCGTTTCGATAGCAGGACTCTTGCTGCCGGAGGCCATTGCCTACGCGGGTATCGCTGGACTGCCACCGCAGGCGGGCCTGATTGCGCTGCTCACCGGGCTTGTCGTCTATGGGCTAACGGGCAGTAGCCGATTCGCGATCGTATCGGGAACATCCTCATCCGCAGCCGTGCTTGCCGCCACGGTGGGGGCCGGCGACGGGGGCATCGGTGCGCAGCTCGCCTACGCCGCCGCCCTCGTTGCGGCGACTGGCATTCTTTTTCTGCTGGCCGGCGCGTCGCGTTTGGGCGCTATGTCGGACTTTGTCTCGAAGCCGGTCTTGCGCGGATTTGCGTTCGGCCTGGCGCTGACGATTGCCATCAAGCAATTGCCGGCCATACTCGGCGTGCACTCGCATTACACCGATACGCTGCGAATCGCTTTCGATCTCGCGCATCAAGCGCCAAGTTGGAATTTCTATAGCGTGGCGCTGGGGGCGGCTGCGCTGGCCATCCTTTTCGGGCTGGGCCGAAGTGCCCGCATGCCGGCGACGCTGGCGGTGATTGTGCTCGGCATCGCGTTGGGGTACCGGATCGACTGGCATGCACATGGCATTGGCACCGTTGGCGTGATCGATTTTCACGATATGACGGTCGGCCTGCCACGGTTCGACCGCTCACAGTGGCTGCAAACCGCGGAACTCGCGTTTGCGCTGATGCTGATTCTGTATGCCGAATCGTACGGGTCGATCCGCAGCTTCGCGCTAAAGCATGGCGATGTCGTGTCGGCTAACCGGGACCTCATGGCGCTCGGCTGCGCAAATCTTGTCTCCGGGTTACTGCACGGGATGCCGGTGGGTGCAGGCTACTCGGCGACTTCCGCCAACGAAGCCGCCGGCGCGCAGACCCGCTTCGCGGGGATATTTGCCGCAGCGGTCATTGCGCTGATCGTCCTGATGCTGTTACCGCAGTTGTCTCGCACGCCCGAACCGGTGCTTGCTGCGATCGTCATTTATGCCGTCAGTCACTCACTGCACCCGGACGTGTTCAAACCATACTGGACGTGGCAACGTGACAGACTGGTCGTAATAGCGGCGCTGCTGGCTGTGCTCGTGTTTGGCATACTTCACGGCTTGCTGGTCGCCATTGGGGTGAGCCTTCTGCTAACACTGCGTAACTTGTCTGAGCCGGCGGTCTCGGTGCTCGGGCGCCTGAGAGATAGCCACGATTTCGTCGACATCTCCGCACACACGGATGCAACCCCCATCCCCGGCATCACGATCGTGCGGCCAGAGGTACCCCTCTTCTTTGCCAATGCCGAACGCGTGCTCAGTAAGGTGCGTTTAATGCTGCGGGGGCAGTCGACGCCGGTGCAGACGGTAATGCTGAGTCTCGAAGAAACACCCGATGTCGATAGTTCAGTGATCGAAGCACTGCGCATCTTCTCCGCCGAATTGACGTCGCGTGGACAGCGGCTGCTCCTGGTGCGGCTCAAACCGCGCGCGCTTGCGGTGCTTGAACGAGCCTCCGACGAGACGCTGCCGCGTAGCGCACTGTGGGAGCTGAGCGTCGATAAATGCGTGCAGTCGATTGCGGGTGAAACGGACCAGAAGGGCTGACGATAACGGCGGAGAAGTTTGTGGATTCAACCGGGAGTAGTCCTTCGCTCGTTTGTGTGTCGACGTACTCAGCCTGACTAACCAACGTAAGTCGGTCCGTCCCATCCATCGAGGTACTTCGGCAGTTTGTCATCCACGTCGATGACCCTATGCCGATAGAACAGATGCATCGTCGCCCGCATTGGTTCGGGCAACTCACCGCCCGCCGCCCGCGCAACAACGCTGTTGGGAATGACTAACATGCCGAGGCGGTTGGTGCCAAACACTGTTTCGCCGCAATGGGGGCAAAACGCGCGCGACAGTTGCTTTGTCGGGTGTGCAAATTTCGAGAGGCTACCGCTGACCACCGCGACTTGCTCGGGTTGCCATGCAGTTGCCGACAACATTGAAGTTCCGTAGAAATCCCGGCAGGACTGGCAATGACAGTTCGCGCTTGCTTCCGGTTGGCCATGTAACTGAATATTTACGGTGCCACACAGGCACCGAAGGGAATTTGGTTCGGTCATATTGGCTCCGGGTTGTGAGGCGGAAGTATATATAGTCGAATGCTGTCTTTGAGAAAGGCGGACCGTGTCCTGCAGGCCATAAAGCGCCATTCGTCGCGCCCGACCTCCTAACACTCATGCGCTGGCCAGTGACGGCGTCAGCACGGTCAGTAGGCAGGCATACTCGGCCGCTTAAACTAGAGGTCTCGTCGAAACCGGAGATCCCAGATCATGTTCCGAGCATCTATGCCGAGGGTATTTGAGTTGCGAGATATTATCGAGCCGCCACGGGCCTCAAGCGCGTACTTTCGTGATTTTGCGGCGATAGACACGCGAGATCCGTCTGGCTTGCCCGTGAACGTGAATTCCAGAGGATCGACCCGGTGTCATGGGGTGCATTAAAGAGCGAGGCGCGCCCCTACCTCACGCTGCATGATACTAACGGACGCGGATGGCAGCAGTTAATCGATGTTCTAAATCAGGCACGAGCGTACAACTATCTCACTGATCTCGGCTGCTCCGACGTCCGGTTCGTGCCGCGAGGCGGAAAGGAAACGCCCGATCTTGAGGGTGCGCTCGACATGCTGAAGGTGTTATGCGAAGCTAAGACTATCAATATATCTGAGGACGAAGCCAATCGGCGAAATACAGGGCGGAGTGGCTGCATATCGGACTCGCTTAATGAACAGTTCCTCAACAAGCTAATGAGCACGCTAGGCAAGGCCAAAAGCCAGATGGAGACCTATGACATCGGCGGCAATGCGCGGCGCATCGCGTTCCTGATCATCAATTTCGATGACAGTTTCGCGGAATATAAGGTCAACTACTATCGTCAGATAGATCAACATCTTGCCCTTGACACGCTCGAGGGTATTGACATCGTCTTCTACAATCAGCGTACCGCGCTTCATTCGGACGTATCGATGCAAAGCGCCCTCGTGGTCAATGAAGGGAACTGGCCGGATATTGAGTCGAAGTAACTCGCTTCCTAAAAAAGTCGGGGATCGATGAGTCAAGTGGATGTCAGTTGTACCACGTCGGTGCAGGCGCAGCGGGTCGACCGAATGTAATTAGTTGTCAAGTCCCGGCTGGTTGTAAACCCGTTTCACGAACAAATCCGGTTTTTTTGCCTGCCATTTTTTGAGCGCCTGGACGGGTGAGAGGTGATGGAGAGCGCGCTGCGGAATGTGATGGTTGTACGCCTTGACGTAGCTGGTGAGCGTGGCCTCCAACTCGGCGGCCGAGCCGAATCGGGTTTGGTTCACCACCTCGCTGATGCGGCCGTTGAAGCGCTCGACCATGCCGTTGGTCTGCGGGTGCCGGGGCGGGCACAAGCGATGCTCGATGCCCAGCGCCTTGCAGCGTACGTCGAACTTGTGGGCTCCCGATGGCTCGCGCTTTTTGCTGGTGAAACGGTCGGTGAATTGGCTGCCGTTGTCGGTGAGCAGTTTGGTGATCTTCATCGGCGCCGCCTCGCGCAGTCGCTCCAGAAAATTCACGCTGCTGGCTTCGCTCTGGTCGGCATAGATGTGCATGAACACCCAGCGCGTGGCCCGGTCGATGGCGACGAACAGGTAACGCCGCTCGGTCTCATCTGGCATCTGCGGCAAGTACTTGATGTCCATGTGCAAAAAGCCCGGCTCGTAGTCCTTGAAGGTCTTGCTGCGCGGCGCCTCGGCCTCTCCCTCAGCCTGGCTCGCTTGGCGCTGAAGCTCGCGCAGATTGGCCACGCCATGACGACGCAGGCAGCGATCCAATCCCGAGCGCGTTGCCCTCGGGTTGACGAACTCACGGACCACCGCCACCAGGTCATCCAGCGGCAGCAGCAATGTGCAGCGCAACTCCACCGCAATCGCCTCCTGTGCGGGCGTCAATGTCGTGCTGAGCTTGTGCGGGCGATGCGACAAGTCTTCTGGCGTCTCGCGCCCCTTCCACTTGGCCGCTGTGGCTCGGCTGATGTTGTACCGAGTCGCCAACTGATTCAGCGGCGCCGTCGAGTCCCGGATCTCTGTCCTCGTGCGCGGTGTGGTGCGGGCTCTGGCGTGGACTTCACTCACAATATTCGCTCCCCTTTGAAGGACTCCACCACGCCGCGCATCACGTCCCTTGCTCTGTACAGCGGCCAGCTTCGAATGGGTACATGATCACACGGGACGCGACAATTAGTGACTGCGACGCTCAGGCAGCAGCTTCGGAACGAAAGCTGTCGTCGACTTTGTGTATGCCAGAAAGACCGTTCCAGGTCGAGAACCGACGCTCCCTAACGGCCGAAGTCGGCCATGAAGAGACGCTCGTCGTGAAGCGCTGAGCGGCCCGAGATGGGCCAACTTCAGACGTTGCGGCGCAGGTCTGGATAGTAGGGGCATGCCCGCTGCACCCCATCTGTTGCGAAGGAAGGCTGCAAAGACTTTTGAATTCGGCGTCGGATTACTGCCTTTAAACCTAGGGATGGTCGAGAGGCCATGCAACCGGAATTGCTGCGGCCTTAGTGCCGATTGAAGGCCGTGCAGAGTCCTCATGGGTAGCAAATAGTCTCGTCCACGAACCCGTTCCAGTCGAACGGGAGACGAACCAAGTCGGCGGATGAACTCGTTGTGACGGCGTTCCACACGGGATTGACGCCGTTGTCGAATAGGAAGCGCACTTCGTTTTCGACGCTGAAATCCGTGCGAACGACGGCGGCGCTCAGCGCCAACATCGAGCCTGTGGAGTTCATTCGACCAAGCACTTCATCGGGCGTTTTCATCTGCTGGATGAGGTGCGGCTCCATATAGTCAACATCGACGAGCCAGGATCGATGCATATAGGCGGAATCGCTCATAGACATCACGCGATCGAGGAGCTTGCCAACAGTGGTGCCGATCCTTATGGCAGGTACCCCGTGAGAAAAGCTGGCCCAATCCTCAGCGGTAGGTAGCGCCCGCTGCGTCCAACAAAGCGCATGGAAACCGCTGACCGTTGACCCGAGGTGGACAGGCACTCCCGTGAGCGGATCGGTCACTGTGACCGAGGCCAATGGATTCTCAAGTGGGTCGTCCCAGACATTAGCTGTCGCGCACGGCATCGTCAAGCAACCATCGGTTACATCCTTCTGGTAATAGTGCGCCTGAAAAATCCGATAGATCCTCATGTTTGGATCGAGACCAAAAGAGTTCCGCCTTTGGTACTGGCGGTATACCTCGGTGTCTCCGGCTCTTTTCCCTTTAAAGTCCAAGCTATTCACTTCTGCTTGCGCCTGCTCGAAACAGTGGACCCTATCGCGGTCGGAAATGGAAGGAAGGCTATTACTCATGCGCGTTCGGCCTTGATGGTTTTGATGAGTCGTTTGGCATTGCGGTCTCAGGTGATCGGTGATGGCCTGTTCTTTCTCAACGGCGTTCAAGTACGCGTCCCATTTCAGCGTAAATGTTGGGCGAAGCGGCCCCCAAGACAATCGATAACGTTTGGCGTTGCTGGCTGCGACTTTCCACCGGAAACCTGCCAGGCTGCATTTTAACCGCTACGCCTCGCTTCGCGGCCTTTCCGCCGGTCGGCGATCTGAGCCTATTACACTGCGCGGTCAATGAGCCAGCTCAGCCGGCAGCGAGATCTGTTCGCAGATTTGAAGCGCTCACGCGCGGCGAGGGCGTGAAGTGTACGAACGCGCGTCGACGAGGCGCAGACTACACCTTGATGTTGAACGGCGGCACATTGGAACCCCGTCACTCCACAAACGGGTGTCTCAACTGGCGGGCGCCACCGTGACGAGAGCGTCCTCTGTAGCTTCAGGAGCCGCTGTCGGAGCCGACTTCTAACAAAGACCGGATCGGGTCGTTTGGCGGCGTTGCGCGCAGCGAGCAAGCGCCGCCGGGGCAACATACCTGCGCTCCTTTCGGTCCACCAAGCGCTAGGTCAAAATTCCGGCGCGGTTCCGAGGTGCTGCCGGCCACGGCGGCATCGGTCCACCTCTGAAAGCCAGCTCAATACTTCCCGCGAAGGGTCGATCCGTCCAACAGCAACCATTCCTGACCGTTCGGCGGCGGCAGTCGTTCGAACGAGGTCGAAGATCGCGAGCAACGCTCGAAGTTCAGAACGAAGAAACACTAGCTGTTCATACAGCCAGTGAAGCGCCTCTGTTGTCAGCAAGACTTCGAATATCTCGCCTCTGGCTGTGACTCTGTGACCAATGCCCGTCTGGCTGTTAAAAAGTCGAGAATGTACAACCGCGTTACGTAACTCCTTCAGCTGGCTAAATGCGGCCGCCGTACTTTCTATTGCGTCAAGGCAGTCGGATCGCAGCTGCCAGCGCAGTGCCGCCTTTCGGAGTTGTTTGATCTTCTCGTCAAGTCGCCTACGCGGGAGATCGTCTAGTAGGCAGTCGGCAGAAAGATCTTCGCCGCTATACAGCGAGACGTCGAGCATGAACTCGACCCCGTTCCAAGCGAGCGTGACGGCGCCTATCCCAGCCAATTGAGGTTGCGATAAATCCGCCTTGATATTCTCCGTCGCTACTCCCGATCGAGAGGCCGGCGCAAGTCTCAGCAATTGATTTCCCCTTCATTCTTTACTGCTTACCTGGGAGCAATCCGTGTATGGCATTGTAAGAGGTGGATCAATTTCGCGCGACCAAACGTAAAGTGACTTACCCAGAACGACCATTCATTTACCGCGAGGATTGCCAAAGTGCAGCAACAACCGTTGACCGAGTGAATCCACAGTCGAAAGCGGACGCCGGAGCATCTGTTGAAAGGTGGTCGTTTGGGTGGTTTGGTATGTAAGTGTTTGATATTTACCGACATGCAGCGGCCTGCAAAGTCGCTTTTCCAGTGAGCGACTGCAATCGGCTAGGAAGAGCCATTCGGAGCGACCACCGTTTGGACGTTCGTGCGACTACTTCGCTCCGCCAACGGCCCTTCGACCACCGATGAAGTACGTCACGTCCTCGGCTTGAGCGGCCGTCGGAGTGCCGGTCACGGTGAGGCGGCTCATGGGCGCATTGCTGCCGTTCGCGTCAACGTTAGCTCGAATGCTGGTTGTCGTTGCGAGTGAATGAGCACTTGCGATCTCAATGCGGATTTGAGGGGCTGCGTGTTGAAGGCTAGTGCTACGGGGGGGCGTGGTATCGTGACCAGTTGTTGACCACATCAAACATCAAAGCAATGGTCGGGGCGAAATAAGAATGTACAAATTGACCAACAGCAAATGGGGCATCTTGCGGCGGCTGGGACACTACCGAGAATTTGTGCGCGCCGGAAGAGACGACAGCTATCGGGACAGCGACGCTGCAGAAAACGACCGCGGACGACTTGCAGACGACGAAGGCGTTCAAATTCCTGCTGTCTGGGCGGTCGAGTTGTATACTCCCTCGCAGGTAGCGCGGCTAACGGAAGGCCTACGAAAACTGGGCTGGGAACGAGGGCGCATCCGTGAAGACAGCTTAGTCCAATGGACTGAGAAAACGCGGCAAGGACGCACCCAAAGTTGGACCAGCCTCGGCTTGGTATCAGACGTGCGGAAGCCGCACCCAATGAGTGAACGTACTACGAGTTTGCCACCTGGTGTCGATGCCGCGCATCCCGTGCTCATCTCTCTCTCTCCAAGCATTACTGCGCTAGTAATGGGTTTTTTCTTTAGCGAGGAAGAAGCTAAATCGCTAGATGGCCCGCTGCGGAAAATCTATAGTACTTACACGTCGACAAGTCGGCTACTGCGGGTCCGTGATGTTTGGGCGCACATCTTCTTCGGAAAGCGGACCAGATTTGCTAGGACGATCCATAAACCTGATAGTCAACGGCGAGATTCAGTACAGAACGAACTGGCACGATTGGAGCATACGTGCGCAAACTGGATTACGGGCAATTTGCCGGGAGTGTTCGCATCGGGCATCGGTGGCGGGGATTTACCCACTGCCGTGCTTCTAGTCACGGAAAAAATTGCACCAGCGACAGATGATTTTTACCCGGTACGGGCATTCGACGGACTTTCGCTTCGATGGCTGAACGACCGCTGGATTTCACGCCAATGGCCGGGGGCGGCCCTCAATATCTCAGAGGATTCAGATTACAGCAAGGCACGCCTGACGTTCATTTGTCGTCGGTCTGATGCGTTCCCTGCCAGTCCCGGATACAACGACCCTACCTCAAATTGGACGATAGCTCATCGCGCACACGAGACTGTCCGAGGGGTTCTCACCCGTTGGGCACTGAGTCGAGTCCTGGATGGCTACAGTGCGGAGTTGTCAGCCTTACGCGACAAGGCGGCAGGTAATGGCAAATACCACGCGCTCAGGGACTTGAAAACGCTGCGCAGTTTGGTTCGCCATCGCCTATTTGACGCAGCAATAACAGCGCAGGAAATAGAGGAGTTCGCGGGCGATCCTTTTTCGTATCGTTACGACACCTTGGAGATGTACGTAAAAGACGGTAACGAAAAACCTCACTACTTAGCTGATGCGTTACGTAGGTCCCAGATAGCAGACGCGCGGCGGACCTTACGCGACGCAAATTTGCTTCAGTCTGTTCTGTCAACGACCAGTAATATTTCGCAAACAATCAGCAACCTGCACATCCAGCAGGTGGTTATCGTGCTCACGCTAGTATCAATCGTCATTGCAGCTTGGGCGCTGGAGGTATCCGTCAAAGCTGCGCATTGAGAACATACGAGGCAATGTTAAGAGAAAGATGGCCGGCCAGCCGATTTGGATCGAGAGTACGCTCCCGCGCTGACGCTAAGCGAGACATTCGCGACAGTGGACGGCCGAACGGCTGGAAAACGATCTGAAGCGTTCTCACAATAGGTGAGCCCGAACGTCAGGAAAGGCCGAACTCCCGTCTTCCAATGCGACTTCGCGAACGTCCGTTGTACCTTGAAAGCCATCCAAATTGTCACGCCGGGCCGACCGGCCGCAGTGGGTCGAAAACCGCCGACGGACTGACAACCGTTACCGGCCAGGAAACCTCAGTCATGGGCGCCGTCAGTCGGACGCTCGGGCGCCCGATTCTCTCTGTGGATTCAACCGATCGTTCCCACCACTGCTGCGGGGAAATTCAGATTTCGCCGCTAGACGATGCAACCCTTCAACCTGCATCCACCTTCCGGATCGAGACCTAGGCCAGCTTCCCCACGAGCGCCATAGCACACGCCCACCTTAAACCCGCGCCACCTTCGCCGCCTCACTAAGGCAGGCACGAAACAGCGCGGTGGCTGGCGTGTCGTCGGCATCGGCTCGCCATGTGGTGCTGACCGGGCCGAGCGCGGCACCGAGGCTCAACGGCAGAATCTTCAGCACGCCGCCCTCCTCGTGATGCCGCGCCAGCGAGCGTGGAAGCAGGCCCAGCACGGGGTACGACTGCAGCATGCCCACGTTGGCGTCGATCACCACCGACTCGATGGTGTTGATCGGCGTACCCACGCCGTGCGACTCCAGTACCGACAGCAGATGCCGGTGCATGGGCGCACCGGCACTCGGCACGATCCACGCCAACCCTGCCAAGTCCGCCCACTTGATGCGCTTGCGAGATGCCAGCGGGTGCGTGCGCGCCACCACGATGACCGTCGGGTCGTCGAACAACGGCTCGCTGGTGAATTCCGGCGCGGACAGTCCCCGCGCGAGTCGCCCAACGATCATATCGAGTTGACCCACGCGCAGCGCCGGCAAGAGTTGATCCAGCGTGCCTTCGTGCAGGCACACCGTAGCCGTCGGCGAACGCTGCTTGAACAGCGCCACGGCCGCCGGAATCAGGATCGGCGCGGCCACCGACAGCACACCCACCTCGACGCGGCCGCCAACGCCGCTGGTCATCGCATGCAACTCCTCACTGGCACGCTGTGCGTGCAGCAATAGTTCGCGCGCGTGGCGGATCAGGCACTCGCCGTAAGCCGTGGGCCGGATACGGCGGCCATCACGCTCGAACAGCGGCACACCGATCCCTTTTTCCATCTCGTTGAGCATCTTCGAGACGGCCGGCTGCGTCACGTGCAGTGCCTCGGCGACCTTGCCGACCGTCTGGCGATCGGCGAGTGCCACGAGCAACTGCAGGTGCCGCAGTTTCAACTGGCGCGAAAAATACCCATCAATCGCACTACGTTCGAGCGACACGCCAGGCGATGCGCCGGAGGTTGCGGAAGCCATCGATTCATAACCTTAAATTTATGATTTGGAGGCAATATCTCATTGGACGGTAACGAAGTAAATCCACACAATCGTGATGGCTTGCCACACGGACAGCCCTGAGCGCCCTCGTGGCGGCCACAACAACACAAACAAGAGACATGGCAGCCGCCCGCCCCGGAGCCCGGCCGCCGCCAGGAGGATTTCGCCATGCCAACCACGCCCGCCCTGCCCCGCGCCAACCGCCGGGCGATCGTCGCAGCCACCATCGGTAACGCATTCGAGTGGTACGACTTCATCGTCTTCGGCTTCCTGTCGGTGATCATCGCGAGGCAGTTCTTCCCGTCGTCGAACTCGACCGTATCGATGCTGCTGACCACGGCAACCTTCGGCAGCGCGTTCCTGATGCGGCCGATCGGCGGCATCCTGCTGGGCATTTACGCCGACCGTGCCGGGCGCAAGGCTGCGCTGTCGCTGGTGATCCTGCTGATGACGGTGTCCTCGGCCATGATGGCGCTCACCCCCGGATACGCGACGATCGGCATCGCCGCGCCGATCATCGTGGTGCTGGCACGACTGCTGCAAGGCCTGTCGGCCGGGGGCGAGTTCGGCAGCGCCACGGCGATGCTGATCGAGTACGCGCCGCCTCACCGGCGCGGCTTCTACGGAAGCTGGCAAAACTTCGGCCAATTCGTCGCTGCCGTGACGGCCGCGCTGATGGGCGCCCTGGTCACGCGCGGGCTGAGCCAGAGCACACTCGATGCGTGGGGTTGGCGTGTGCCGTTCCTGTTCGGCATGCTGATCGGTCCCGTCGGGTTCTACATCCGCACCCGGCTGCACGAAGTGGTGCCGGCGTATGAAGACGCCGACGAAGGCGCACGCGCCGCCACGGTCGGCAAGGCCGCCTCGACACTCACGACGGTCTGGCGCGAGCACCAGGCCGCACTGTGGATCGCATTCGGGCTGGTCGTCGCAAGCTCTGTTGCTCAATACGTGCTGAATGTGTACCTGCCAGTCTACGCGGTGACCCAACTGAAGCTGCCAGTGTCCGCACCGTTCATCGTGCTGATGGTCACCGGCACGCTGCGCATGATCCTGATTCCGCTGTTTGGGCTGCTGTCTGACCACGTCGGGCGCAAACCGGTGATGGGCGCCTCAATGGCGCTGTACGTGCTGACCATCTATCCCCTGTTCCTTTGGCTCGTCGCTGGGCCGAGCTTGCCGCGACTGCTCGGAGTGGAGGTCGTGTTCGCGGTGCTGATGGCAGCCGCACTGGGCCCCGCGTCAACCGCGCTGGCCGAATTGTTCCCCGCACAGGTACGGGCCACCGGCCTTTCGATTTCCTACAATTTGGCCACCACGCTGTTCGGCGGCTTCTCGCCGTTTCTCGTCACCTGGCTCATCAGCGCAACCGGCGACAAGATGATGCCGGCCTACTTCGTGACAACGGCCATGGTTGTCGGTCTTGTCGCGTTGTGGCCGATGCCCGACCTGGCACGCCGCACAACCAGTGTGCCATTCGGCACCAGCAATGGCACGACGTCGCGCTGAACGTCATCTCTTAAATTCAATTCGGATACCTACGATGTCGTCGATCCGCAACGTGCTTTTCGTGATGTGTGACCAGCTACGGGCGGATCACCTGTCGTGCTACGGGCATCCGTATCTGGCCACGCCTAACATCGACGGTCTCGCCCGACGCGGTGTGAAGTTCGAGCGGGCGTTCGTACAGTCGGGGGTGTGTGGTCCATCGCGAATGTCGTTCTACACAGGGCGCTACGTCGCCAGCCATGGCGCGACGTGGAACCGCGTGCCACTGTCGATCGACGAAATCACGCTAGGGGAATATCTTTCCGCGCGCGACATGAAGCTGGCGCTGGTCGGCAAGACGCACATGATGCCGGACAACCACGGTCTGAAGCGCCTACATCTGGATGGCGGCAATGCGCTCGGCGCGCTGCTGCGCGAGGGGCATTTCACGCTAGTCGACCGCTACGACGGGCACCACGCAGAACCCGCCGGCGGCTACGCCGAATACCTTCGCCGACAAGGCTACGCAAGCGACGATCCGTGGTCAGACTTTGTGATTTCGGCCGAAGATGCACAGGGCCGCATCGTCAGCGGCTGGCACATGCGCAATGCGCACCTGCCCGCGCGTGTGCGCGAAGCCGACTCCGAAACGGCCTATACCACCGACCAAGCCATCCGTTTCATCGAGCGCCAGGGCGATGCGCCATGGGCGATGCACCTGTCGTATGTCAAGCCACACTGGCCGTATATGGCCCCAGCGCCGTACCACAACAAATACACCCTCGAACAATGTCTGCCCGTGCGGCGCGCCGAGCGTGAGCGCGAGGCGCCACATCCGGTGACAGGTGCGTACTTCCAGCAGGAGGAATGTGCCAATTTCATGCGCGACGAGGTCATCGCCAAGGTGCGGCCCGCTTATCAGGGTCTGATAAGCCAGCTCGACGATCATCTCGGACGACTGTGGGAAACCCTGGACAGGCTCGGACGGTGGAAGGACACACTCATCGTTTTCACCGCCGACCACGGCGACTTCCTCGGCGACCACTGGCTAGGCGAGAAGGAATTGTTCTACGACACCGTGCAGCGCGTGCCGTATATCGTCTACGATCCGTCCCCCGAGGCCGACGCCACGCGCGGCCACAGCGACGCACGCTTCGTCGAGGCCATCGACACCGTGCCGACAGTGCTGGACGCGCTCGGCATGCCTGTTCCCGATCACCGCGTCGAAGGTCGCTCGCTGCTTGCGCTGACGCGAAACGACGCAGCGCAAACGCCCTGGCGAGATGCCGTCTTCTCCGAGCTTGACTACGCCTATCGGCAGGCACGCCAGATCCTCGGCCGCCGCCCCGACGCATGCCGCGGCTGGATGGTGCGCACCGACGCATGGAAATACATTCACTGGGACGGATTCGCGCCGCAGCTTTTTGATCTGTCCAACGATCCCGACGAATTTGTCGACCTCGGTACCGACCCGGCGTTTGACAACGTGCGACAAGCCATGCGCGAGCGCCTGCTGACCTGGTCCCTCGGCCTGCGCAATCGCACCACCGTGACGCATGACGACGTCGAACGCGGCACGCATCAGTACAAGAAGGCTGGGGTGTTCTACGGGGTGTGGTGAGCAACCGAAACGGCAGACAGTCGCTCGACCAATAGACGCACAGAATGCATTCGTAGGGCCCATCGAGCGCATCGGGTTCGTCCGGCGACCGGAGGCGCTTGCGGTGCGGCGGCGCATCGTTGATCCAATACGGCATGATCGAATGCCGTCAACGGCAGCAATACATCGAGCGGCATCCTGACGCCTACGCCCTGAGCATGCGACACTCCGCGCTCAGGGCGAGCAGATTCGGATCGCGCTCGCGGTTTTTCGGAAGCACCAACACGATATTCTGGCTGCGCGCATAGCGTTGCGTGAGCGGAATCAACTGCACCTTCGGACTGAAATCCGCAACGCGTCGCGGCAGCAACGCGTACCCGATGCCGCCGCTCACGAGATTGATCAGCGAAAAGATGTCGCCCACCTGCATCGCAATGTCCGGCGCGAATCCCGCGAGATCAAAGGCCGATTTGAAATCGTGATACGTCGCGAATTCGTCGCCGAGCGATACGAACTTCTCGTGACGCACGGCCCTGAGGTCGATGGCCTTCTCTTTCGCATACGGCGAGCCCAGCGGCGCCGCGAAGAGAATGTCGTCCTCGAACATGGGGATGACCAATAGGTCCGGACTCTTCGGCGGTGCGCCGAGGGCAATGACAATCGCGTCCAACAGACCGTCGTCCAGTTTGGACATCAGATCGCGATTGGACCCGAGCGTGAGATCGATATCCAAAGCGGGTCGGCGCATTTTCAACCCGACCAGCAATCGCGGAATCGTCCCGACCGTCATCGAGTACAGCCCGCCGATCTTGAGTCGTGTCGACGTGAATCCTGCTGCCTCGCGCGTGCGCTGCACACCAGTCTCGCACTCGCTCAGCATCCGCGCCGCATGCTCGGAGAACACATACGCCGTCGCCAACGGAATCAGCTTTCGACCGTCCTTCTTGAACAACGGACACCGGAGCCCAGCCTCCAGCGAGTGGAGCGCACGGTGCACGCTCACCGTACTCTGCCCGAGCACTTCCGATACCCGGGCCATATTCCCCAGCGCCATGAACGCCTGAAACACTTCCAGCTTCTTCAGGGTGATGCCGTCGTCAATTGCCATGCTCGCGCCTCACTTCGTTTCGGTACGTTTGCTTCGAACCGCCCAATTATTACCTTAAAGCTAATGAACCGACACCTAAGTTGATTGAAACGAGTGGTTTTGACGCATAGGTTAGAGGCTACTGACGACTCAATGGCTGGAGCCTCCGACATGCAAGAGATGCCCACAATCCCGGCGAAATGGCGTCGCCGGCGCGACGAAAAGGCGCGCCGCCTCGCGGCCGCCCGCAGGATCGCCCATGGCAAGGTGATCGAGACCGGCGACATCGTGGCGGCCCTGCAAGCGCTGATCGCACCGGGCGACCGCGTGGTGCTCGAAGGCAACAATCAGAAGCAGGCGGATTTCCTCTCGCGCTCACTGGTGCAAGTCGATCCGGACATCGTGCACGACCTGCACATGATCATGCCCAGCGTGGGTCGCGCAGAACACCTCGATCTCTTTGAAGTCGGCATCGCCCGGAAGCTGGATTTCTCCTTTGCCGGGCCGCAGAGCCTGCGCATCAGTCAGTTGCTCGCCGACGGACAGTTGGAGGTCGGCGCGATCCACACCTACATCGAGCTTTACGCACGGCTTGTCGTGGACTTGATCCCGAACGTCGCCCTCGTGGCGGGCTTCAAGGCCGACCGCGCCGGCAACATCTACACCGGCCCCAGCACCGAAGACACACCGGCGCTCGTGGAACCCGCGGCATTCTCCGACGGCATCGTGATCGTTCAGGTCAACGAGATCGTCGACGACGTGACCGACCTGCCGCGCGTCGACATTCCGGCGTCGTGGGTCGATTTCGTTGTCGTGGCCGACAAGCCGTTCTTCATCGAGCCGCTGTTCACGCGCGATCCCCGGCTGGTCAAGCCCGTGCACGTCCTGATGGCGATGATGGCCATTCGCGGCATCTACGAGCGGCACAACGTTCAGTCGCTCAACCACGGCATCGGCTTCAACACCGCGGCCATCGAACTCATTCTGCCGACCTACGGCGAGCGCCTCGGACTGAAAGGCAAGATCTGCCGGAACTGGACGCTCAACCCCCACCCGACCCTGATCCCCGCCATCGAATCGGGATGGGTCGAAAGCGTGCATTGCTTCGGCACCGAGCTTGGCATGGAGCGCTATGTGGCCGCGCGTCCCGACGTTTTCTTCACCGGTCGCGACGGCTCGCTTCGCTCCAATCGGATGCTCTGCCAACTGGCCGGTCAGTACGCCGTCGATCTGTTTATCGGTGCCACGCTGCAAGTCGACGGCGACGGACACTCGTCCACGGTGACGCGTGGCCGGTTGGCCGGCTTCGGCGGTGCACCGAACATGGGGCACGACCCGCGCGGACGCCGTCACGCCACGCCTGCCTGGCTCGACATGACGCAGCCGGACACCCTGCTCGAACGCGGCAAGAAGCTGGTCGTTCAGATGGTGGAGACATTCCAGGAAGGCGGCAAGCCGACGTTCGTCGAAACGCTGGACGCCGTTGCTGTCGCCAAACAAAGCGGCATGCCACTCGCCCCCGTGATGATCTATGGCGACGACGTGACCCATTTGCTGACTGAAGATGGCATTGCCTACCTCTACAAGGCACGCTCGCTGGAAGAGCGGCGCGCCATGATTTCGGCAGTGGCCGGCGTCACCGCGATCGGCCTGAAGCACGACCCGGCCAGTACGGCCAAGATGCGCAGCGACGGCCTCATCGCCTTGCCGGAGGATCTTGGCATTCGCCGAACGGACGCCAGCCGCGAGCTGCTCGCCGCCAAGAGCATCGGCGAGCTGGTCGAATGGTCGGGGGGACTCTACGACCCGCCCGCGCGCTTTCGGAGCTGGTAATGGACAAGACCCTCATTCGACGGATCGAGTCGCCGTCCCAGCCGATCGAGATCGCAACGAAACTCGCCACGCTCGTCGAGTCCGCGCTGATCGACGAAGTGACGCTCGCTCCCAAGCCGGGCCTCGTCGATGTTCGCGGATGCGGCGCACATCACGACCTCACATGGGGCTTGATGGTGCAGTCGGCCAATGTCTTGCGGCCGACGTTCGAGGCCATGGCCAAGGCCGGTGTGTTGATCGAAAACCCAATGCGCCTGCGCGAGCAGATCGGCCGTCTCGGGCGCCTGGGGGAAACGGCAATGCTCGCGGCGACCGGCGGCGTGAACACCCACCGCGGCGCCATCTGGGCACTGGGCCTTCTGATCACGGCCGCAGCGCAAGCGCCCAACGCCCTGAGCGCCCATGCCGTCGCGCGTCGCGCCGCAACGCTCGCGCGCCTGCCCGACCGCTTTGCGCCATGTGCCACCGGACATAAAGGCGAGCGCGCGTGCCTCGACTATGGCGTGGGCGGTGCGCGAGGTCAGGCATGGGCAGGCTTTCCGCACGTGACGAAAGTCGCGCTGCCCGCACTCAGGCGAGCCCGCGCGGCAGGCATGCGCGAGGACCATGCCCGTATCGACGCCCTACTCGCGGTCATGGCCACGCTCGACGACACGTGCGTCCTCGCTCGGGGGGGGCCCGACGCGCTGCACGCGATGCAGGCCGGCGCGAGCGCCGTTCGCGCGGCAGGGGGCCTGTCGACGGCCGACGGTCGACGCAAATTTCGACAACTCGAATCCGACATGCTGGCCCGACACATCTCGCCAGGCGGTGCCGCCGACATGCTGGCCGCCGCCCTGTTCCTCGACCGGCTTTCCGCAAAGGGGTCGTCGTCGCGGCTTAACGAATCACCGTTTCTGAGTCTTTAGGAAGCACGTCCATGGAAACGCTTCAATTTCATTTCTCCGGCGGCGCACCCAGTGCGGGCAGAGCCTGCGTCGGCGTCGTCGGGTCGGGCGACCTGGAAGTCCTGCTGTCTCCGGGCGAGCCGGGGCAGATCCACGTCGAACTCACGACCTCCGTCAATGGCCTGTCCGCGATCTGGCACGCGCAGCTCGAGCGCATCTTCGCATCGCACGCCTGGCCCGCGCTGCACGTGGAAATCAACGATTTCGGCGCTACCCCGGCTGTCGTTCGCCTTCGCCTCGAGCAAGCCCGCGAAGCCCTCGAATCTCCCCAATAAGGGCCCATCGAGATGACGAATACTCCGATACAACGAGACAGCTTCATCGAACGCGACGCGCGCCGTCGCGCCCTCGCCCTGCTCGACCCCGGCACGTTCCGCGAGCTTCTGGATCCGTTCGAACGATTGTCCTCGCCCTGGCTGCCCCAGCAAGGCATCGTTGCGCAAGCGGACGACGGTGTGGTCGTCGCCCGTGGCACGCTCGATTCGCAACCGGCAGTCGTTCTCGCCATCGAGGGCGCCTTCCAGGGCGGAAGCATGGGGGAAGTCTCCGGCGCGAAAATCGCCGGGGCCCTTGAGCTTGCCGTCGAAGACAACCGCCGAGGCATACCGACACGCGCGGTTATCGTCTTCGAGACGGGCGGCGTGCGTCTGCAGGAAGCCAATCTCGGCCTCGCCGCCATCGCGGAAATCCACGCGGCCATCCACGAACTCAGAACGTTCGGGCCCGTCATCGGCATCTCCGCCGGGGTGGTCGGCTGCTTTGGCGGCATGAGCATCGCCGCCGGCATGTGCAGCTATCTGCTGGTCACACGCGAAGCACGGCTTGGGTTGAATGGGCCGTCCGTCATCGAGCAGGAGGCTGGCGTCGACGAATACGACTCGCGCGATCGACCGTTCATCTGGGGTCTGACGGGCGGGGAACAGCGCCAGGCGACAGGCCTTGTCGACGCCTGCCTCGACGACGACACCGCACCGATTCGCGCGCAGGTGCTCGCATGGCTGCGGGCCGACGCCCCGAAGCCGCAGCGCAGCGAACAAATCGAGTACTACCTTGAGCGGCTGATGCACGTCGATGTGACGAATCAGCCTTCGCCCGACGACGTGCGCGCGCTTTACGCCGCCGCCCGCGCAGGAGACCCCTCATGAACCTTTCCGAACGTTCCTCGCGAGGCGCCGTGTGGATGCACGCTTTGACGTGCGACGCTGCGCACCGCACCGAGACCGATGACTACGGCAGCACGTTGCAGGTCGTGGATGCCTCGCTCGCCGAGTCCCCCGCTCGCTACATCGCCGTGATTCCGGACGAGAACAATCGCTTTCCCCGCGCACGACACGGCGAAGTCGGATTGATCGAGGGATGGCAACTGGCGCGCGCCGTGCGGGACGTGATCGCACGCGACCGAGACCGCGAGAGCAAAGCCGCCATCGTCGCCATCGTCGACGTGGCGAGCCAGGCTTACGGACGCCGCGAGGAAGCCTATGGCATTCATCTCGCGCTTGCGGCGGCGGCCGATGCCTATGCCGCGGCGCGTGTGGCCGGACACCCGGTGATCGGGCTCATCGTCGGGCGAGCGATGTCCGGCGCGTTTCTCGCGCATGGGTATCAGGCGAATCGTCTGGTCGCGCTCGACGACGCGGGCGTGATGGTTCACGCGATGGGGAAAGAGGCCGCCGCGCGCATTACGCAGCGTTCGGTCGACGAACTCGAAGCGCTGGCCGAAACCATTCCCCCGATGGCGTACGACATCGCCAACTTTGCGTCGCTTGGGCTGCTGTGGCGCCTGCTGAAGGTCGGTTCCGCCCGACAGCCCGAGCCGGAAGACGTCGGTGAAGTGCGGCGCGTGCTGGCGCAAGCGCTCGCGGACATCCAGAGAGATCCGTCGCGCGGTCTTTCCAGCCGACTCGGCGCGCCTTCCCGACAGGCCACATCGACGGTACGCGAACGACTGAAGGCACTTTGGTAGTTCGCCCCCGACCGCCCGGCGTGAACGCCGGGCCATCCACAAAACTCACCGCCGCGCGCCTGGAGAGCGATTGTCGGCCCAGATATCCGATTCCCGTTTCACCCCTGAATCCGACGACTCGACGCTTGCCATAACACCAGAAAAGACAGTTCGTCATTGCTTCAACCAGGAGACAGCTTGTGATTATTTACGGTACGACCCTGCTCGCGATTTGCCATCTCGCCGGCATCTTCCTTGGCGACCTGCTCGGCCAGGCCATCGGTGTGAAAGCCAATGTCGGCGGCGTCGGTATTGCCATGCTGCTATTGATCTTCGCTCGGCTTTATCTGCATCGGCGCGGCCTCATGCCCGCTGCAACCGAAGCCGGTGTTTCTTTCTGGGGCGCAATGTATATCCCTGTCGTGGTCGCCATGGCCGCTCAGCAAGACGTTGTCACCGCCTTGCGAGGCGGTCCCGTCGCGCTGCTTGCCGCCGTGGGTGCCGTGCTGGTCTGCGGCGTCGCCATCGCGCTGATCAACCGAACGGGCAACGCGCAGCCGCTTCCGCCGCTGTCCGAGACGGCACAGAACGCTTGAGAGAGGATCAGTCATGCTATCCATGTTCGAGAAAATATTGCACCACAACGGATTGGTCACCGCCTTCGCCCTCGTGGGCATCATCATGGGGCTTTCCATGTGGGTGTCCCGACGGCTGACATTCGGGCGCGTACACGGTTCGGCCATCGCCATCATGATCGGCCTTGTGTTGGCCTATTGGGGCGGCGCCGCCTCGGGCGGACAAAAAGGACTTGCGGACGTCTCGCTGTTCAGCGGTATCGGACTGATGGGCGGCGCGATGCTGCGCGACTTCGCGATCGTTGCCACCGCGTTCGAGGTACAGGTCTCGGAAGCCCGCAAGGCCGGTCTGATTGGCGTTGTGTCCCTGCTGCTCGGCACGGTACTGCCCTTCATCGTCGGGGCATCGCTCGCCCATGCGTTCGGCTACACCGACGCCGTGAGCATGACCACCATCGGCGCAGGTGCCGTGACCTACATCGTCGGCCCGGTGACGGGCGCCGCGATCGGTGCCAGTTCCGACGTGATGGCCCTGTCGATTGCCGCCGGGCTCATCAAGGCCATCATCGTCATGGTCGGCACGCCGTTTGCCGCCCGACTGCTGGCGCTGGACAACCCCCGCGCCGCCATGGTGTTCGGAGGACTGGCAGGGACCGTCAGCGGTGTGTCGGCGGGACTCGCCGCAACGGATCGCCGACTCGTGCCCTACGGTGCGCTCGTCGCGACGTTCCATACCGGCCTGGGATGTCTGCTCGGACCGTCGGTCCTGTTTCTAGCGACGAAGGCCCTTGTGCAATGACATTGGACCGCGCTGCGCAACGGCCATCGCTACGGCCCCACGATCTTCTCTGGTGTGACGATGTTGCGCTACCGGAGGGGATGGCGGTGCCGGGGTGGGTGGCTGACGCACTGGCAAGCGGTACGCCTGCCGTCGTGCGCAGGGCGCCGCTCGCGCAACCCGACCTCGTACCGGTCGGGTTGCGCGGGGCGTCCCGCGACCAGCGCATCGCGGCGCACGTGCCACGCCGTTCGGTGCGCCGCATCGTCTCGCCGGAATCGCTGCTCGATTGCGTCGCCGGAATCGAGCCCACAACACCGCTGCCGTGCCTCAGAGCACTTCGTGATCTCGCCCCGGTCCTCAATGCCTTGGGATTGCATTGGGGACCGACCGGCGGCGTCGGCTTTGCGCTGGCCACCGGCTTGCCGGCCCTGCATCCACAAAGCGATCTCGATGTCCTCATTCGCCTGCCGTTTCCGCCATCCGACGCGCAATGCGACGCGCTCGCATGGATTGCGCGCGACAGAACTTGCAGGATCGACGTCCAGATCGATACCGGGCGCGGCGGTTTCTCGCTTCGCGAATGGCTGCGCTCGCCGCCTCGCATGCTCGTGAAAACCGACCAAGGTCCGACACTGGTTGCGGATCCGTGGGGCGACGTCGGAGACACGACGTGAGCATCTTGTTCACCTATCCCGGTCAGGGGGGGCAGCGCCCTGGCATGCTGGGCGCATTGCCCGACACGCCCGAGGTCCAATCAACGCTGGCCGAAGCGCACGATGCCACCGGCATCGATCCGATGACACTTTGCAGTACAGATTCGCTTCGCTCGACCACCGCCGTGCAGTTGAGTCTGCTGATCGCGGGGGTCGCCATGACAAGAGCGCTCGCCGCACAAGGGGCCACCCCGCACCTTGTGGCGGGCCACTCGATCGGTGCCTGGACGGCAGCCGTCGCGGCAGGGGCGCTGGATTTCAGGGATGCGCTGGGTCTCGTGCACCTGCGAGGCCGCTTGATGGAGACGGCCTATCCGCGCGGCTATGGCATGACGGTGATTACCGGATTGTCCGCAGCAGCGGTGGCCGACATTGTGGAGGCAGTTCACACCGACGACTCGCCCGCTTACGTCGCGAATCTGAATGCCGAGCAACAGATCGTGGTGGCGGGCAACGATGCCGCGCTGGATCGTGTGCAAGCGCTGGCGACGAAAGCCGGTGCCGCACAGGCGGCTCGACTGGCAATGACGGTGCCGTCGCATTGCGCGTTGCTCACGGCCCAGGCGAGCACGTTGGCGCAAGCCACCGCGAAAGTGCGCTTCCAACGGCCAACGATGACCTACGTCAGTTGCACCCGGGCGCGGGCGCTTTTTCGTCCCGACGACATTGCAGACGATCTCGCCTGGAACATGGCCCGTCAGGTGAATTGGCATGACACCGCGCGTCACGCATATGAGCGCGGGGCACGGCTCGCCGTGGAAATGCCGACGGGCGGCGTTCTGACCCGGTTGACGCGGCCGATATTCGGGAATGACGGCGCCATCGACAGTGCCAATGAAAGGGTGAGTTCCATCGTCACGCGCCTCCTTCGATACCGGGATATGGATCGCGCTTGATCGCGGACCGTTCTCTCTGGCATTTCCAGCCATCGGGCGCACGCATCGTTGTTCGACACGTGCCCTTGACGACTACTCACTCCCGCAGATCAACCGCCTTCGACGTCACGCCGGGTGACCGTCGCGATCGCGTTGCCGTCCAGCAAAGTATCGAGCCGCCGCACACCATCGCCGCGCCTTGCCAGAACGCGAAGGACAGCGGCGCTTGCAGCAACATCGCCGATATTGCAGCGGAGAACACCGGAATGAAATACGACGCCCCGGCCAGCACCGTCACGTTGCCGCGCAGAATGCCGACGTTCCAGGCGGCATAGCCGAAGCCCATCGCACATGCGGCCAGCACCAGGTAGACGATGCCACTCACACGCAATTGCATCTGTCCACCGCCCGCCAACAGATACTTGGCCCACAGCGCCGCCGCAACCAGCATGAAGAAGAACGTCACGCCGTTTTTGCCCTCGGCATAGCGCGTCGTCACCGTGCAATACGCCGCCCAGATCACCGCGCCCGCGAACGCCAGGCCGTAACTCAGCGGGTTGGCAAGCACGTTGGCTGCCATCTCGGCGACGTGGAGGCCATGATCGCCGCCCAATACCCAGCAAATGCCGAGCATCGACAGGAAGAACCCCGGAATCACCCAAAAATTCGCGCGCTGCTTGTTGAAGACGATGGCCGAGATCAGCGTGAACGTCGGCCAGAGATAGTTGACCATGCCGACTTCGATCGCCTGCTGCGCGCTGTTCGCGTAGCCGATCGACAGTGACAGGCAAAGTTCATAGGCTACGAACAGCAGGCTTCCCATATACAGATATCGCTTCGGGAATGTCTTGAGCTGCGGGAAACCGACGGAGAACAGCAGAAACACCGAGGCCACGGTGTACATCATCGCCGCGCCGCCAGTCGGCCCGAAGCTCTCGCTCACGCCGCGAATCAGTCCGACGATCGAACTCCACAACACCACGGCCGCCAATCCAATGAGCGTCGCCCGGTTCTTGCACTTGCTATCCATGCTCCCTGCCTGCCTCCATGTTCAACGATGTCGCCTGCCGACGCATCATAAGCCAGCAACGCCCGCTGACTGCCGGCCGCACGCGACCTACCCCTGCGCCATCGTCTCGCGCAGGACCTCGGCCAGCGCAATGATGCCCGACTCGATGTGCTCAAGCCGTATCGACGAAAAGCCCAGCCGGAACCGGTTGAGCGGCGGCGTATCGCCCATGAAGAAAATGTCGCCCGTCTCGATGAGAATGCCGCGCACCTTCGCCCGCGCCGCCAGTACGTTCGCGTTCAGCGTCGGCGGCCCTTGCACCCAGCACGACGCCCCGCCCTTCACCTGCACGAACGACACCTCCGGCATATGCGCGGCAAGCGCCGCGCTCAGCACCTCGGCGCGCTTCGCATAGGTATCCGCCAGACGACGCAGCAAGGCGTCGTGATGGCCCAGTGCCAGGAACATCGAAAACGAGCGTTGAATGAACGCCGACGGATGGCGAATCATCAAGCGGCGCAACGCCCGCAACTCCGCCACCAGCGCCGCCGGCGCCACGATATACCCCAGGCGCAGCCCAGGGGCGAACGACTTGGACAAGCTACCGATATAGATCACACGGTCGCTGCGATCCAGGCTCTTGAGCGCCGGGATCGGAATGTCCGAATAGCTGTTTTCGCTCTCGTAGTCGTCCTCGATCACCACGAAGTCTTCGGCTTCCGCCCGACGCAGCAACGCCTCGCGATTCGCCAGCGGCATCGTGGTCGTCGTGGGGCACTGGTGCGATGGCGTGACGTACACGTAATCGCACTGCGACAAGCGATCGTCGACCGGCAGACCCGACTCGTCCACGGGCAAGCCCACGAGCTTTGGCGTGCGTATCGCGAAGATGTTGCGCGCGTCCGGGTAGCCCGGGTCTTCGATCCCCACCGTCGTGTGCGCCCCGACCAGCAAATCGGCCAGTAGATACAGCGCCTGTTGCGCCCCATTGGTGAGCACGATCTCGTCGGCGTCGGCCCACACGCCGCGTCGCGGCAGCACGCGCGTGCGGATCTGCTGGATCAGTGTCTCGTCATCGCGCGCGATCATGTCCGGTGCCCAGTCGCGGATCTCCATGACGGTGAGCGCCTTGTGGCAACACTCGCGCCAATCCGCCGTCGGGAACATGGTCGGATCGAACTGGCCGTAAATAAAGGGGTACTGATACTTCTGCCAATCGATGGGCTTCACGATGTTGCGTTGCCCCGAAGGACGCACCACGTAGCGCCCCTCCCAGTCCGGTGTCGCCGGATCCCGTGGCGCGATGGTGCCAGCCGCCAACGCCGGCGCATCGCGCGCCGGCGTGACCTGCGACCCGACGCGGGGCGCCAGAATATCGCCGTTGACGAAATACCCGCGCCGCTCCCGCGCAATCAGGTAGCCCTCGTCGACCAGTTGCTGATAGGCGAGCACCACCGTGTTGCGCGCCACGCCAAGCCCTTCGGCCAACTCGCGCGACGACGGCACCGCAGCGCCGCGCATCAGCCGCTCGTCGAGAATCGCCGACACCAGCATCTGGCGAATCTGGCTCTGCAAACTCATGCCGGCGTGCGCCGACATCTGAAACAACTGGTTCCACATCGCCGCGGAAATCCGGCTCGACATCGTGCCCCCTCTCGACTCACCCTTCCAGAACGTCAATTATTACTCAAGTGACGGTGACATCCATTCCGAGTTGGGGTTTATCCGCAGTCGCGCGAAATCACGCCCGATTCCAGCATTCATGCGGCTTGCAAGCCGATTTCGGGTCCACTGGACCAGTTGGCATCATCAAATGCGGCCAACTGGCTCTAACGAACAAAAAGGCTGGCGGCAATGATGCAATCACTTGGCGCCGATTCTTAACAGCATGCGCGTCAAACCCGAGTGTTCTACCGAAAACTTTCCGATTAGAGGTGAACCATGAATGGACTTCCGAACCGGCTGCGACGGGTGTTCGCCGCCACGGCACTGGCGGCAGCTGCACTCCCCGCTGCGCTGACGCTCGGGCTTACGCTGCCCTCGACGGCGCAGGCGCAGGAAAAAGAGGTGACGATTGCGTACCAGCAAATCGTCGATCCGTGGCTGGTCGCCATTACCGGCGGCGAATTCGAGAAGGCCACCGGCTACAAGATCCACTGGCGTCAGTTCGAGTCGGGCGCCAAGGTCGCCACGGCCCTCGCCTCGGGCGACATCAAGATCGGCGTGCTCGGCTCCAGCCCAATGGCCGCCGCCGTCTCGCAGGGGCTGGACCTGCAACTGTTCTGGATTCTCGACGACATCAACCAGGCCGAGGCAATGGTCGTGCGCAACGCCTCGAACATCAAGTCGCCCGCCGACCTGAAGGGCAAGAAGATCGGGGTGCCGTTCGTCTCGACCACGCACTACCACACCATGTTTGCCTTGCAACAATGGGGCATCAAGCCGACCGAGGTGAAGGTGCTCAACATGCAGCCGAACCAGATCGTGGCGGCGTGGGAGCGTGGCGACATCGATGCGGCCTATGTCTGGGATCCGGCGCTCGCGCAGATCAAGAAGAGCGGTCACGTGCTGATCACCTCGGGAGAACTGTCGAAGCAGGGCAAGCCGACGTTTGACGGCATCGCCGTCGACCGCAAATGGGGTGAGGCGAACGCTGATTTCATGGCGAAGTTCGTCAAGGTGATCGCCGACGCCGACGCGGCGTACCGAGATCATCAGGCCGCCTGGACCGCCACCTCGCCACAGGTCAAGGCCATCGTGAAGATGATCGGCGGCAAGCCGGAAGACGTTCCCGGCGCGCTCTCGCTCTATGCCTTCCCGTCGGCCCAGCAGCAGGCATCGGCTGAATGGCTGGGCGGTGGCAAGGACAGCCGCGCCGCCAAGGCCCTCAAGGACACGGCCGAGTTCCTGAAGGGTCAGCAGAAGATCGATGCCGTCAAGGCCGACTACACGCCGTATGTCACGTCGCGCTACGTCGACGCCGCACTTAAACTGAAGTAAGCCGTACCGGGGCGGTCGCGCCGAAAGTTCAGGCGCGACCGCCCCTCCCCGATCGCTCGATCGACAGGAGAAGGGCTTCATGGAACAACTCATCGTCAACGACGTCAGCGTCGTCTATCCCGGCCGGCGTCCCGGCGAGCAGGTGCAGGCGCTCGCTCACGTCGATCTGACCATCGCACCCGGCGATTTCGTAGTGGCGCTCGGCGCCTCGGGTTGCGGCAAGACCACGCTGCTCAGTCTGATGGCTGGCTTCATCGCGCCCACGTCCGGCGAATTGCTGCTGGGCGATGCCCCGATCGAAGGCCCTGGCGCCGATCGCGGCGTGGTGTTCCAGAAGCACGCGCTGTTGCCGTGGCTCAACGTGATGGAGAACACCGAGTTCGGGCTGAAGCTCCAAGGCGTGCCGAAGACGGAACGACGCGCCATTGCCGCGCGCAATCTCGCGCTGGTCGGGCTGCAGGACTTCCACAATCACATGATTTACCAACTCTCCGGCGGCATGCAGCAGCGGGTGGGCATTGCACGCGCGCTCACGTGCAATCCGTCGATGCTGCTCATGGACGAGCCGATGGCCGCACTCGACGCGCTCACGCGTGAAACCATCCAGGAACTGCTGCTCGACGTGTGGCGCGAGACCCGCAAGATGATCTTCTTCATCACGCACAGCGTCGAAGAAGCCCTGTTTCTCGCCAGTCGCCTGATCGTGATGTCGCCGCGCCCCGGACGCATCACGCACACGTATGAGCTTGACTTCAACCAGCGCTATCTCGAATGCCGTGACGCGCGCACCATCAAGTCGAGCCCGGATTTCATCGCCATGCGCGAGACCGTGCTCAGCATCATCTACGGCGACGAACGTGCGGGCCAGACGGCGACGTCGAATGCCAATGCGGTCGCAGCCTGATCGCTGCAGGAGAGAACACCATGATGACCAAACCCGTCACCCCTCACCCCACGCCGCCCGCCGCTGCCGCCAATTCGCCCGGCGCGCGCCGCCCGGCGGTTGCGCCCCGTACACCGCGTCGGCGCGGTTTCTTCGCTCGCATGTTTGCCCCGCGCCCGGTCAAGGCCGGTGAGTCGTTCGGCGCCCCCGGCCAAGGCCCGAGCCTGGCGATCAGCGTCGTGACCGTGGTTGCGCTGTTGCTGCTCTGGATCGCCATTACGTCGTCGGGCATGATCAAGCCGCTGTTCCTGCCGGGACCGCGCGCCATCATCGAGAAGTTCATGCAGGTCGCCACGGAGGGCTTTGCCGGCTCGACACTGTGGGAGCACACGCTCGCGAGTCTGTATCGCGTCTTCGGCGCCTTTGCGCTGGCCTGTGTGACCGCCATCCCGGTGGGCATTCTCATGGGCGTGTCGCGCATCGGCCGCGGCGTGTTCGATCCGCCGATCGAGTTCTACCGCCCGCTGCCGCCGCTGGCCTACTTGCCGCTCGTCATCATCTGGTTCGGCATCGGTGAATTCTCGAAGGTGTTCCTGATTTACCTGGCCATCTTCGCCCCGCTGGCCATTGCGGCACGGGCAGGCGTGCGCTCGGTGTCGATGGAGCAGATTCACGCGGCCTATTCGATGGGCGCTTCGCCGCGCCAGATCGTCATGCACGTGATCGTGAAGTCGGCGCTGCCGGAGATCTTCACCGGCATGCGCATCGGCATCGGCGTGGGCTGGACAACGCTGGTCGCCGCCGAAATGGTGGCGGCATCGAGCGGACTCGGTTTCATGGTGCTCAACGCGGCGGAATTCCTCGCGTCGGACATCGTGATCATGGGGATCATCGTGATCGGCTTTTTCGCGTTCGGATTCGATCTGATCATGCGCTACCTCGAGCGCGTGCTGGTGCCCTGGAAAGGCAAGGTCTGACAAGACGTAAGCAGGTCCGTTGGTCATTACAAAAGACGCAGGGCGGCTCCCCCCGCCGCACCTGCCGTCAGATAAGGTCTTCAGGAGGTTGTGTGGTAGTCGAGACATTGCAGGTCGGGCGTGTTGCCCGTGAGCGGCGCGTTGTCGCATTGGCGGTTCCCCCCCGGTTCTCCCTCTCCCCTTGTTCCATCAGCGTCTGCGATAGCGCCGTGCGCATCGCACGCCCCATCACGGGAGGTCGTCATGGCCAATCGTGAACAGGGCACGCATCTGCAATCGAGCCTCAAGCAGCGGCACATGAGCATGATCGCGCTGGGCGGCGTGATCGGTGCGGGCCTCTTCGTCGGCAGTGGCGTAGTCGTGCATGCCGCCGGCCCGGCGGCCGTGCTGTCGTTCCTGATTACCGGCGCGCTCGTGGTGCTCGTGATGCGCATGCTCGGCGAGATGGCGTGTGCGCTGCCCGCGGTGGGGTCGTTCTACGAGTACGCACGGCTCGCCTGGAACGACAAGCCGGTCGGCGGTGAGCTGGCCGGCTTTCTGACAGGCTGGATGTACTGGTACTTCTGGGTGATCGTGGTCGCGGTCGAAGCGGTCGCGGGTGCCAACCTGATCCAGTTCTGGCTCCCCGGCATCCCGGCCTGGGCCATCAGTCTCGCGTTGCTGGTGGTGCTGACATTGACGAATCTGGTGTCGGTGGCGTCCTACGGCGAGTTCGAATTCTGGTTCGCGTCGATCAAGGTCGCGGCCATCGTCGTGTTCCTGTTCCTCGGCGGGCTCTTTGTGTTCGGCCTGTGGCCGGGTGCGGTGGCAAGCACCGGACACCTGCTCTCGCACGGCGGCTTCATGCCCAACGGCATTGGCCCGGTGATGGCCGGTGCGGTCGCGGCGACCGGCTTTTACTTCGGCGCGGAGATCGTGACGATTGCGGCCGCCGAAGCCGCCGAGCCGCAGCAAGCCGTGGCACGCGCCACCAATTCGGTCATCGGCCGCGTGCTGTTCTTCTACATCGGCTCGATCCTGCTGGTGGTGATGCTCGTGCCCTGGAACTCCGCCAGCATGGCCACGCCGTATGTGAGCGCGCTCGAAGCGATGCACATTCCGGCAGCGGCGCACATCATGAACGCCGTGGTGCTGACCGCCGTGCTCTCGGCACTGAACTCGGGTTTGTACGCCTCGTCGCGCATGCTCTTCGCGCTCACGCGCCGTGGCGATGCCCCGCGCTCGCTGGCCAAGCTCAATGCGCGTGGCGTGCCGGTTCGCGCCATTCTCATCGGCACGCTGTTCGGCTATGCGGCCGTAGTGATGTCTTACGTGTCGCCCGATACGGTGTTCGCCTTTCTCGTGAACTCGTACGGCACGGTAGCGATCTTCGTGTATGTGCTCATCGCCTTCTCGCAGTTGAAGCTGCGCAAGCGGCTGGAACGCGAGGCGCCGGGCAAGCTCAAGATTCGGATGTGGGGCTACCCGTACCTCACCTGGGTCGCGATTATCGGCATGCTGTCGATTGTCGGGGCAATGGCCTTCATCCCGGACCAACGCACGCCGCTCGCCCTCGGGGTGGCCAGCCTGACGGTCCTGCTCGTGGCGTTCACCGTCCGGTCGATCTGGCGCAAGCTGCGCTCGCCGGACCCGGGCTTCGAGATCTGAGATAGGTCGGTGTGACAAGGGCGGTGGCAGAGATTCTGTCGATGGGCGAACGTTCAAATTCCGACGACCGCTTACCACCGCCCTCATTCGCGGACTACCGCTGGCATCGAGACGATGCGGCATGCCTTCGGACGGGCCAACGTGCGCTTATGTAGCGTTACGCTTGGCACCTCGCCCCCGCAGCCACTCGAGCACAAGTAGCAGACAAGTGGAAAAGACGATCAGGATGGTCGCAAGCGCAGCGATGGTCGGGCTGATGTTTTCACGAATCCCGGTAAACATCTGACGCGGGAGCGTCGCCTGCCCCGGTCCGGCGAGAAACAGCGTCACGACCACATCGTCAAACGAGGTCGCGAAGGCGAACAGCGCCCCCGATATCACCCCTGGCGCAATCACCGGCAGCGTTACGCGAAAAAAGGTTTCCAGGGGGCCTGCCCCCAGCGACAGGCTCGCACGCACCAAATTCTGGTTGAAACCCCGCAAGGTGGCCGACACCGTGGTGACCACAAACGGTGCGCCCAGCGCGGCGTGCGCCAGCACCATGCCCAGGTAAGTGCCGGCCAGCCCCAACGGCGCGAAGCACAGATACATGCCGACGCCGACCACGATCACCGGCACGATCATCGGTGACATCAGCACCGCCATCAGGATCGCCTTGCCGCGAAATTGCACCTGGTTCAGCCCCGTTGCAGCCAGCGTGCCCAGTATCGTCGCCAGCAAGGTGGCCAACGGCGCAATAATGAAACTATTGCGTGCCGCCGACATCCACTCGTCGGAGTTAAACAGGTTGTGATACCAGCGCAGCGAGTACGCCGGGATCGGATACGCGAGGAAGGTGCTGTCCGAGAACGACAGCGGCACCATCACCAGAACCGGCAGCACGAGGAACAACAGCGTAAGCGCGTTACCCGCGCGCAGCAGGTAGTACCAGAGCCGCTCGACCAGGGAAACATACGGCGGAAAGCGCGATGGACGACCACCGGTTGCCGGCGGCTCCTGATACGCGTTATGAGAATTGATTGCTGGTTGTCCCATTGCTCACCCCATGCCCAATTCCGCGCGCGTCAGGCGCCCATAGACCACATACAGCACGAGCGTGGCGGCAAGCAACAGGCCGCCCAATGCACACGCCATACCCCAATTGATGGAAACGTTCGTGAAATAGGCCACGTAGTAGCTGATCATCTGGTCGTTGGGTCCGCCCAGCAACGCTGGTGTGATGTAGTAGCCGATCGACAGGATGAACACCAGCAGCGCGCCAGCGCCAACGCCCGGATAGGTTTGCGGCAAATAGACGCGCCAAAATGCCGCGAACGGATGACTCCCCAGCGAGACGGCCGCGCGCTGATACGTCGGAGGAATCGATTTCATCACGCTATACAGCGGCAAGATCATGAAGGGCAACAAGATATGGGTCATTGAGATGTACACGCCGACCCGATTGAAAAGCAGCTCGAGTGGCGCGCGTGTCATGCCGCTCGCCATCAGTGCCTTGTTGACCAAGCCTTGCCCCTGCAGCAACACGATCCATGCGGCGACACGCACGAGAATGGACGTCCAGAATGGGATCAACACCAGGATCATCATCAAGTTCGCGCGCCGGCCCGGCAGCGTCGAAATCCAATAGGCAAGCGGAAAGCCGATCAACAAGGCGAAGCATGTCACCACGGCGCTGATGCCGAAAGTGCGCGCAAAGATGTTCAGGTAGATCGACGCGTCCGGGTCGGCCGGCACCACTTCGCCGAACGCATTCTGCCGATGGTCCAGCGCCGCGAGCACATAGAACGCAGAGTAGCGGCTGCTGTTCTTGGCGATCGCCTGCCAATAGGGCAGTTCGCCCCATCGCGCATCAAAATTCACCAGCCGCTCGCGCGCCTGTGTGAGCGGCACTGTCTTGCCGTCGTCATCGGTAAACGGCAACGCCCGCGCCGTCTTCATCACTAGTGTGTGAAATCCAGGTAATTCCGTGTTGAGGCGTCGCGCGAGGCCGCCAAGGCTATCGCCGTCCTGTAGCGCCGTCAGATCACTCATCAGTGCGACGTACGCGGCGTCGCCGGGCAACTGCGTGCGATCCCAGCCGTGCAGCGTGCGGCTTGTCGTGGGCAAGGCGCCGACGACCTCGGGATTCTCGACCGCGCGAGTGAGTAGCATCGCAATCGGCACGACAAAGATCAGGAGCAGAAAAATCGCCAGCGGTGCAACCAAGGCCAGCGCCTTGATCCGCTTTCGATTCCGGGTCTGACGCAACTCGTCTTTAACGAGTCGCATGTTCTCGGCAACGGCCAGTGTTGCGGTTTGCATGTAGGAGATCTCTTTTCTCGACGTCGAATCTTGCGATTCCACAACCGTTTCGGGTTCGCTCGTCGGTGCCGCGCGAACCCGAAGCATAGGCTTGCTACATCGTCTTATTTCGAGGCCCATGCCGCAAAGCGTTGCTCGAGTTCATCGCCGCGATCCGTCCAGAAGTCGATGTTCTGAAGCACAGCAGTCGTCACGTTAGCCGGCGAGTTAGGCAAGTCTTTCAGGGTGGAGGCATCGAGCGACTTGACCGCCTCATTGTTGACCGGGCCGTAGGCTATGTGCTTGGCATAGGCACTCTGCGCGGGTGTCGACAGCGAATATGCGATGTATTGCAGTGCCAGGTCCTTCTTCGGCGATCCCTTCGGAATCGCCCAGTAGTCGAGATCGTAGATACTGCCGTTCCAGACCACCTTCAGGTTCTTTCCCTCGCGCTGCGCCGCATCGATGCGGCCGTTGAACGCCGTCGACATGACAACGTCACCGGCCACCAGGAATTGCGGTGGCTGAGCGCCCGCTTCCCACCACTGAATCGACGGCTTGAGTTCGCTCAGCTTCTTGAAGGCTCGATCGACACCCTCCTTGGTCGACAACACGCGATAGACATCCTTGGGCGCAACGCCGTCGGCCATCAGCGCAAATTCAAGATTGCCGCGTGCGCCCTTGCGCATCGCGCGCTTGCCCGGGAATTTCTTGGTATCCCAGAAATCGGCCCAACCCGTCGGCGCAGTCTTGAGCGCGCTGGCGTTGTATGCCAAAACCGTCGACCAGATGAAAATGCCTGCGCCACAGGTCTGCACCGCGGCGGGCGTGAACCCGTTCTTCGGCCCGATCTTGCTCCAGTCGAGCTTTTCGTACAATCCCTCGTCGCAGCCACGGCCAAGGTCACCGGACTCGACTTCGACCAAGTCCCAATTCACACGCTTGGCTTCGACCATGGCCTTGACCTTGGCCTGCTCGCCGTTGTACTCGACACTCGTCACATGATGGCCGGTGGCCTTCTCGAACGGCTGCACGAAAGCTGCTTTCTGGGCGTCGCCGTTGGCACCGCCGAAGTTGACAACGGTCACGTCGGCGGCTTGGGCAACGCCGAACAGCATGGCGCCGGCAACGACGAATACTGTGTTTACAACCTTCTTCATCTTCAACTCCTGTTGATGGTCAGACGGACAACTAGACAAGGAAACGGGATATCTTGATCAAGTGAATACGCGCAGATGTTCCGGCTCAAACGCGAGCGCGACCGGTACGCCTGGCACAAAGTGCTTGAGCGCCGGCGTTCCCAGCGGCACCTTCACGAAGCATTCGTCCTGCTGCGGCAATTGGCAGCGCATGCGCACGTGGTCGCCGAAATAGATCAGGCCGGCTGCACGTCCCACCACGCCATTAACGCCGCCGTCGACCGACGAAGCCGGGTCAATCAGGCGCATGCGTTCGGGGCGGATGCATGCGCTCACCACTTCGCCAATCTGGGCGCGACGACCCGTACTGCCGACGTCGCGAGCCGCCGACGCGTGAACGCTCATGCCGCGAACCTCGCTTCCGTCCGCGAGCCGCAACGTACAGTAGTCGTCCCCCAGTTGTGAGACCACCCCGCGCAGGCGGTTACTGTCGCCAATGAAGTTCGCAACGAATTGATTGCACGGTGACTCATACAAGCGGTCCACGGTATCGAGCTGCTGTACATAACCTTGATCGAACACGGCGACACGATCGGACATCGTCAACGCTTCGCCCTGATCGTGCGTCACATACACGAAAGTCACGCCCAACCTCTCGTGCAACGCCTTGAGCTCCAGTTGCATGTGTTCGCGCAGTTGCTTGTCGAGCGCACCCAGCGGCTCGTCCATCAACACTAGACGCGGCTCGAACACCAGTGCGCGTGCCAACGCGATACGCTGCTGCTGCCCCCCCGACAACTGCGCCGGATAGCGCTTGCCAAAACTCCCCATCTGCACCATATCCAGCGCTGCGGCCACTCTCCTCGCACGGTCGGCGCCAGGCACGCGGCGCACCTTCAGCGGGTATTCAACGTTCTGCGCCACGCTCAAGTGTGGAAAAAGTGCGTAGTTCTGAAAAACCATGCCGATATTGCGCTGATGCGGCGGCACCGTGTTGAGCAGCACACCGTCGAGCCAGATCTCTCCGCCGGTGGGGTACTCGAACCCGGCCAGCATCATCAGGCAAGTGGTCTTGCCCGATCCCGACGGCCCCAGCAAGGTCAGGAATTCGCCTTGGTAGATGTCGAGGTCGAGTTGTTTGACCACCAACGTTTCGCCGTCGTAGGTCTTGCTCACGCGACGAAAACTCACCAGTACCTGTTTGCTGTTCACCATCGCGGGCCTCTTCATCCCTGGTTGATATGCGCGCACCGAAGCGCGACAAGCCCAATGCGCTTAGGGCGTCACGACGTTTGCGACGCCGTGGAACTTAACTTGAATCCGAATATAGACTGACTTGGCCCTACAATAGGGAACCATTTCTTTATTCTGGATGGGACCACTTTGGACGCAATCATTCTGTCGGACTGGCTGATCCAGCATCTCGACAAGGCGGGCGGCGAGCCGGCATATCGCCAGATCAATAGCCTGCTCCAGCAGGCCATCCTGAGCGGCCAGTTGCCGCCCGGCACGAAGCTGCCCTCCTCGCGAACGCTCGCATCCGATTTGCGGGTGGCGCGCAATACCGTGCTGCACGTCTATGACCAACTGACTGCCGAGGGTTATGTCACTTCGTCCACGGGCAGCGGCACGTACGTGGCGGATACGCGGCCCGCGCGCGCTGTCGATACGGCCGCCTCGGAGATGACATCGCACGAGCAGCCGCACAAGCGCTTGTCGACGCGGGGGCAGCAAATGATCGATCAGGCGGGCGTATCAAAGCGACAATGGGGTGCTTTCATGCCCGGCGTACCGGACACCTCCGAATTCCCGAGCAAGACATGGAACCGCCTCCAAGCCAAGCTCTGGCGCCAACCCAGCCATGAACTGCTGACATATGCATCGGGCAGCGGCTACCGTCCGTTACGACGTGCCCTGTCGGATTATCTGCGCGTGGCACGTTCGGTCAATTGCAATCCCGATCAGATCATCATCACGACCGGCGTGCATCAGTCGGTCGACCTGGCAGTCAAGCTGCTGAGCGATATTGGCGACGTCGCGTGGCTGGAAGAGCCGTGCTATTGGGGTGTGCGCAGCGTGTTCCGGATGTCGGGCCTCGAACTGAAGCCGATCCCGATCGATACCGAAGGCCTCAACCCGAGCGTGGAGGACATGCAGGGCCCACCACCGCGCTTGATTCTCGTCACGCCATCGCACCAGTATCCGATGGGGATGGTAATGAGCCTGTCGCGCCGCCGAATGCTGTTGGATTTCGCGAGCAAGCATCGTACTTGGGTGATCGAGGACGACTACGACAGCGAATTTCGCTATGGCAGCCGGCCGATCTCATCGCTACAAGGACTGGATACGGCAGGTCAGGTCATCTATGTCGGTAGCTTCGGCAAGACCATGTTCCCCGGTTTGCGCATGGGCTATATGGTCGTGCCCGAGAACCTGATCGAACACTTTCGCACCGGCCTGTCGGAGCTGTATCGCGAAGGCCAATTGATGCAGCAAGCGCTGCTGACCGACTTCATCATCGATGGCTACCTGACCTCGCACATTCGACATATGCGCGCGCTGTACGGCGAGCGGCGCACCTTGTTGATCGATACGATTCGCGCCAACTTCGGCGATGCGCTGCCGGTGATGGGCGACGAAGCCGGATTGCACCTGGTGCTTGGCCTGCATGGGCAGTCACGAGACCCGCACGATAACCCCATTTCGGATGAGAGAATTACCGACGAAGCACTGGAAGCGGGCATCGTGGTGCGGCCTCTGACGCGCTATTACATCGACCCAGCCTCGGCACAATCGGGCCTGTTGCTCGGCTATGCGTGCGTGCCCAACAACCGTATTGAGCCAGCCTTCGACAGCCTCGCCCGCGTCATCGAAAAGCACCTGAAGCCGTAGACAAGCGCTGCCGAAAATACCAATGCTCAGCCATTCGGATCGGCGGGCACGATTCTCCCTCAGCGACTGTCCATTCCCATCCGAGGCGAAGCCGCACCTCATTCGCCAAAAAAGCGGCTCCATCAAAGATAATGAAATGGCTCTTTTTTAAGAACCAGACCTGAGTATATTCCGAACTATCAGCCAGATCGTGCCGAACCTCGGCGCGGCAACCGGACCACTCAGGAGTCGAAATGTTGAATGCGGAATTTCACGCGCGCAAAAATGCCGCCACCCCGCGCGGGATCGGAGTCATGTGCGATTTCTATGCGGAACGAGCGAAAAATGCCGAGCTCTGGGATGTCGAAGGACGGCGTTTCATCGACTTCGCCAGCGGCATCGCTGTGCTCAACACAGGGCATCGTCACCCCAAGATCGTAGCGGCGATTCGCGAACAACTGGATCGCTTCACGCACACGGCATACCAGATCGTGCCGTATGAATCGTATGTGACGTTGGCCGAGCGCTTGAATGCCTGCACGCCGGGTGACCATTCGAAGAAGACCGCCTTCTTCACCACCGGCGCCGAGGCTGTCGAAAACGCGATCAAGATCGCACGTGCCGCCACGGGACGTACGGGGGTGATCGCATTCGGCGGGGCATTCCACGGTCGGACAATGATGACCATGGCGCTGACGGGCAAGGTCGAGCCATACAAGAAGGGTTTCGGGCCGTTCCCTGGCGAGGTGTACCACGTGCCGTTCCCATCGGCACTGCACGAGATCGACTCGGCGCAGAGCCTCGCGGCGATCGAACAGCTGTTCAAGAGCGACATCGACCCGCAGCGGGTAGCCGCGATCATCTTCGAGCCGGTGCAGGGCGAAGGTGGCTTCTACCAGGCGCCGCCGGAGTTCGTGCGTGCCTTGCGCGCGTTATGCACGCAGCACGGCATCCTGCTGATCGCGGACGAGGTGCAAAGCGGCTTTTCTCGTACAGGCAAGCTTTTCGCGATGCAACACTACGACGTGATACCCGACCTGATGACCGTAGCCAAGAGTTTGGCAGGCGGCATGCCACTGTCGGCAGTCGTCGGTCGCACGGAGATCATGGATGCAGCCGCGCCGGGGGGGCTGGGCGGGACATATGCGGGGAATCCGCTGGCCGTTGCGGCAGCGCATGCGGTACTGGATGTGATCGAGGAAGAGCAGCTTTCATCGCGCGCCGAGACCTTAGGCAACCAGTTGAAGGCGCGCCTGCGCAAGCTACAGGCTTCGGTGCCGCAGCTTGTCGAAGTGCGTGGACCGGGCGCAATGGTAGCGGCGGAATTCCACGATCCCCAAACCGGAGCGCCGGCACCGGAAGTCGTGAAACGGATCCAGGCCCGCGCACTGGAACAGGGCCTGCTGCTGCTGAGTTGCGGTGCCCATGGCAACGTGATTCGCTTCCTGTTTCCGCTGACCATAGAACAAGCGGTGTTCGACGAAGCTCTCGGCATTCTGGAGACAGCCTTGCTCGAACTTAGCGACGTAACGGTCTGAGCGTGCCTCGTTTTCACGCGCAGCAATTCACGCCGCCTATCGCATAGCCTCGTCGTCGCACGCGCCTCGAAGCATGGCGGCTTCGAGCGCCTGCGTGAGCCGACGCTCGTCTTCGTCCGAAACAATGCCGATGAACACGATGACCGACGACGCGGCAGGCAGATCCGAGCGACGTGTGAGCATCGAACGACGCCCGACGACATGCAGCTCGCTCATCTGACCGGCCTGCAGCGCCACGAAGCCCTTCGCGCGCAGCAGTTTGTCGCCCAACAGGGCCAGCGCCGCTTTCAGTCGCGACCGGTCGAACACGCCACCGGTCGCGACGCTGAAACTGCGCAGTCCACGCGGCAACGCGCGTGATGCCGACTCCATCGGGCGCGGGCTCAGCAACCCGGGCAAGGTCATCACGTCATCGGGAAAGAGAATGGCGGGTGGCACGACGCCCTGGTTCGCGGTGACAACGACCTGCGTTGCCCCCAGCGATGCCAGTCGCTCTCTGACGGCCTGCAACCTGGCGTCGCTCACCAGATCGGTCTTGGTCAGCACGAGCGTGCTGGCCGCCGCAATCTGACGCCGGACGATGTCGCCGACATAGCGATCGTCCAGTACGGCGTCAATGCCATCGACGTCTACCGCCACCACAATGCCATGCAGGCGGAATGCCTTGTCGAGCAACCCCACCTGCGCGATGCGCAGCGGATCGGACACACCGCTCGCCTCAATCACGAGCAAGTCGGGCCGCTGCGCGCGCTCGCCCAGCGAGATCAGCGTCTCGACCAGGCGTCCGCCAATGGTGCAGCACACACAGCCGTTCTCAAGTCCGATCACGTCGTCGCCTCGCTCACGAATGAGCGACGCGTCGACATTGATCGAACCGAAGTCGTTGACGAGCACGGTAACGCGCAACCCCTCGGCATTTTGCAGCAGCGCGTTGACAAGCGTGGTCTTGCCCGCACCGAGATAGCCGCCCAGGACGACCATCGGGATCGGAGGCCTGGGCGCCGCAGCGACCGCTGCGGGTGCGAGGGGTTGACTGCCTTGCATCGTCGTCACGCCGGGGCGCGGAACACCTCGCCCCCGAGCACCGTGCCCCACACCGGCATCTGTCGCAGATCGTCGACGGGCACCTCGAACGGATCCGCCTCAAGGACGGCAAAGTCGGCGTACTTGCCGACTTCGACACTCCCGACCAAATGATCCATTCCCAACGAGAACGCGGCACCCAACGTGATCGCGTGCAAGGCATCCGCCACCGGCAAGCGCAGCGACTCGCCCAGCACGCGTCCCGACGACGTCTCCCGTTTGGCCGCGCACCACGCGGTGAACAGCGGATTGAGCTGGGTGATCGGCGCATCCGAATGCAAGGCGAACGGCAGGCCGATCTGACGGGCGACCTCGGCGGCATCCATCCGATTGGCGCGATCCGGGCCCATCGTTTGGTGATAGTGTGCGTCGCCCCAGTAGTAGACGTGGTTCGCGAAGAAGTTCACACACATGCCGAGCCGCTGCGCTCGCGTGAGTTGCGCGGCATCGGCCATCTGGCAGTGCTGCAACGTGTGGCGATGATCGACACGCGGATGCAGCGCCAGCATCGCCTCGATCGCATCAAGCACGACGTCGGTCGCCTCGTCGCCATTCGTATGAATATGCAATTGCAGGCCAGCCGCGTGGAACGGCATGAACGTCTCGACCAGTTGCGACGGTGGAATCAGCCAGAGCCCGTTGGGCTTGCCATTGTGGTATCCCGGCCAGCGCAGCCGCGCCGTAAAGCCTTGAATCGAGCCGTCGACAATGAATTTGACCGGCCCGTAATGAAGCTTGTCCGTGTTGCCCTCACGCGCGCTCAACACGCGTTGCGGCCCCCCTTCCGGGCAGCGCTGCGGCGCAAACGCCGGCACGATGCGGATCGGATATGTCGGGTCACCTGTCACCTCGCGAAGATTCGCATTGCCCGACGGCGTCAAGTCGTTGACGAGGTCGGTGGCCGTCGTCACCCCGGCGAGCTGCGCAACGCGTCCGAAATTCCAGATCGCGCGAACACTCTCGCTCGCGGCAATCGATAGTCCTTCCCCAATGACCCGATACACCGGAAACATCGCCGCGAACTCCTGCAATTCACCGGTCGGCTCGCCGTCAGCGCCCATGACGACGCCTTCGACATCGGTGTCGCCGTCGATGCCCGCCAGCGCGAGCATTGCCGAATTCACATTCATCAGATGCACACTGGCATGCAGGATCGCAATGGGCCGGGTGGCGGACACGGCATCGAGGTCGCGCGCGACGAGCGGCGCGCCCTCGAAGAAGATCGGGTCGTAGCCCCAGGCCAGCAACGGCTTGGGGTCGCCGGTCATGCGTTGCTCAGCCTCGCGCAGGCGCTCCAGCACGGCGGCCGGCGACTTCAACCCTTCCCACAAGTGTCCATCGGGGCCGCGCCGGTCGTAGTAACCCACGTAGACGGCATCCCACATCGCGCCCTCCATGAGGTGGCAGTGCCCCTCCACCAGTCCGGGCATCAACACCTTGTCGCGCAATGTGTCGATCGGTGCCGCGTCGGTCCAGCGCCGCATGTCCTGCAAATCGCCGACGGCCAGGATGCGGCCGTCGCACACGGCCACGTGCGTCGCAACCGGTTGCGCCGGGTTCATCGTCAGGATCTTGCGGGCGACGTAGACGCGAATGTCGTCGCGGCTGGCTGCGGTGTTGTCTCTGTCTGTCATCACGACTTCTTGTAGGTGGAAAGCGAGCCGACCCCCGTGTCCATCGAACGCTCGCGACTGCCGCCAAGCAGCAAGTTGAGCACCGACATCACCACGATGTTGACGACCAGGCAGATCAGCCCGAGGTTCACGCCGCCAAGGTCCGGATTCTTGAAGTAAAGCACGAGCGCCAGCCCCTGACCGGCCAGCACGCCGGCCGCGACCGCTGACGCCCGGACACGCAGTCGCAGGACCACGGCGATCACGCCCGGCAGGAACTGCGTCACCCCGTAATAGGCCATATTGATCAGCGTCAGCATGAGGTTCGGCGTGAGCAGCGTAAGTACGATGGAGCCCAGCAGATACAGCACGATCACGACCTTCGAGCTGGCTTTCTGACGATGCTCAGGCATGCCCGACAGAATGTTTCGCGTGACGATGGGGCCCAGTGCGAGGCAAATCCCCGCGAGCACCAGCAACCCCGACAACGCCGCTCCTGCCGCCACGAGCCCGACCAGCCACGACGGCAGCAATTGCGTCACGGCGGCGAAGAACGCCTCGTTCGGCGACGCCAGTGTGATGTTCCGGCTGATCGCGTAATACGACGCCAGCACGAGGAACGGATACATCAGCATGTACAGCGGCATGGCGACCTGCGTGCGGCGAATCGTCGAGGCACTTTTCGCCGTGAAGAAGTTCTGCACGCCAAATGGCATGACGTACATGCCGAGCGACTGGAAGACGATGGTCGTCATGGCGAACGTGAGCTGTTGCGTGTTCATCGCGTTGCTCACGTGCTGGCTCGCGGCCTGGAACACCGGCGTCACGCCCACTTCCCACGCCACGGCCACCCCGGTGATGACGATGGCGGCCACCATCAGCACGTCCTTGAGAACGGCGATATAGGCCGACGCGCGCACGCCTGCAATGGCGATGTAGATGAAGGCCAGCATCGCCGAAAAAGCGATGAGCCACAGCGGCTGGAAGTTCCACCCCAGCCCCTTGAGCGCCGCCACCAGACCGGTGAACTGCAACTGGCCCCAAGGCAACAGGAAGACGATGGCGGTCACCGCCACCACGAGTTCGAGAAAGCGATTTTGAAAGTGCCCCTTGAACAGATCGGGCAGTGTGATCGCGTTGTAGCGTTTGCCCGCATCCCAGATCTTCGGGCCGAGGAAATACCCGACCGGATAGGCCAGCAGGATGTAGCCGAGAAACCAAACGCCATACGTCGGCCCCTTGGCGTAAATGCCGCCGGGAAAGCCGACCATCGTGCCAATGCTGTAGATCTCGCCGGCCGCGAGGAAGAACACGAGCCACGCGCCGAACTGGCGTGACGCGACGAAAAAATCGTGCACGCTCTGCGGGCCGCGTCCTCCGCGCGCTCGCAAGGCGAGATAAACCGACAACAGGATGAAGCCGGCAAAGATGAGGGTTGCCATCGACGCAATCTCCGGGGATTCGTTAATGAAGCGCTGGTCGCGCTGTCTGCGCGAGCTGGGCACGACGGCAAAACACGCCGGCCGCCAGGCACTAAGGGGAAACGGCCGTTACGCCGGTTCCTCGACGGTATGTCGGTCGAAGAGCGCCCAGCACAGCGCAAGGCAGCCGGACGTGAGCACGAACCACAGGAAAATCCAGCCGTAAATGAACGGCACCCCGAGCACGTAGCGATCGACGGACGCCGCCCACGGCAGCATTCCCACGACACCGAGATACGGCAATCCAAGACCAATGAACCATCTGAGCATCATCTCTCTCCGCTGCGCGAGGCGTTGATCGGCTTGTGTGCACCGGCCACTGCGGCGCACACGTGGCCCGCATCGCCGAATGACGATCAGAGGCCGGTTTTCTGGCCCAGTATCCACAGCCAAAATTCGCGCCGTTTAGAGCCACATGAGACAAAAATGTGGTGCCAGAGAGGCGCTCACCGACCCGCGAAAACGCTGCAACGGTGCCGCTTTTCACTGGCACCATCACAAAGCGGCGGTGGTACTAATCGCGGCAAAATGTTCTTGGCAGTATGGTCACATTTCCGTCAGGAGCCTACCGTGGGTACGATTGAAACCTTCGCGCTGGATCGTCGCTCCGAAGCTGCGCCATACGATCCCCTCTACGATCCGCTAGTCTCGGCCAGCCCCGGCCTCGGCATGGACTACGCGCCCACTTACTGGGTCGCCACCGCGGGCGATGCGCCCGAAGACGACGGCCCGCTGCCCGGCGATGCCGATGTCGACGTGGTCATCGTCGGTGCCGGTTTCACCGGTCTGGCGACCGCGCTGTTCCTCGCTCGCGAGCACGGCATTCGCGCCATGGTGCTCGAAGCGAACCGCACATGCTGGGGCTGTACCAGCCGCAACGGCGGCCAGGGACAAAACGCCAGCGGACGACTCTATCGCTCGCAATGGATCGCGCGTTGGGGCAAGGAAACGGCCCTGCGTCTCGATGCCGAAATTCGCGAGGGCTTCAATACGTTCAAGTCGCTCATCGCCGAAGTGCCCGAGTGCGAGCCTCAACCGGGCGGCCATCTCTACATCGCGCACCGCGATCGCAAGATGGAATTCCTGCGCAACGAAGCCAAGGTCATGCACGACGTTTTCGGTTACGACACGCGCATCCTCTCGCGCGACGACGTTCGCGAGCAGTATGTCGACGACCAGGAAAACTGCGGCGCGATGCACGAGCCCGACGGCATCGGCGTGCACCCGCTCAAGCTCGCGTTCGGCTATCTGCGCATGGCCCGCGCCCTCGGCGCTCGCGTGCATCCGTCCACACCCGTGCTGGATGTGCAGACGATCAACGGTGTGCATCACGTGCGCACGCCGCGCGGGGTGGTGCGCGCCAAAGCCGTCGCCTTCGCGACTGGCGGCTACACGCGCAACGACGTGACGAAGGCCCTGCGCGCCAAGATCATGCCGATTCTGTCGAACTCGCTGGTGACGCGCGTGCTCACGCCCGACGAACTCGCCGCGACGAACTTCCGCACTCACGAAGTCATTACCGATACGCGCACGCTGCGCTACTACTACCGTCTGCTGCCCGACAACCGCGTGCAGATCGGCAGCCGCAGCTCGATCACCGGTGCCGACGCACAGAATCCGAAGCACATGGCGGTGCTCGTCGAAGGCCTGCACCGCAAGTTTCCGGCGCTGCGCGGCATTCGCATCGACTATTCGTGGTGGGGCTGGGTCGACGTGAGCCACGACATGATGCCGCGCGTGACACAGCCCGATCCGCGACAAAGCCTCTTCTATGCAGTGGGTTACGGCGGCAACGGTGTGTCGTTCTCCGCGCATGCCGGTCGCCGCCTCGCACAACGCATTGCCGGAGAGCGCGATCCGTCGTGGAACCTGCCGATCTACGACTCGGCCCTCCAATACCCGAACGTGTT
The DNA here is from genome assembly GCF_026802345.1 of Pandoraea sp. XJJ-1. Classification (NCBI taxonomy): domain Bacteria; kingdom Pseudomonadati; phylum Pseudomonadota; class Betaproteobacteria; order Burkholderiales; family Burkholderiaceae; genus Pandoraea; species Pandoraea sp. XJJ-1. Next base: position 742,262 of record NZ_CP113827.1, on the reverse strand, counting down.
CGGCGCCGTGCAGTGGCAGGGCTTCGCGCCGTTCCGCCGCATCGGCCAGCGCTTCCTCTATCAGAAGTATCACGCGCAAGACGAAGCGCGTTGAACCCTTTGCCTCTTTGCCTTTTCTGGAATTTGCCATGACGACTCAACACGACTCCACCGACATCCAGTTGCTCACGACCTTCAATGACGCCTGGAACCGGCACGACATCGACGCCCTCATGGCCTGCATGACCGAAACCTGCGTGTTCCACGCCGTCGCCGGCCCTGACATGATGGGCCGCACCTTCGAAGGCCGTGACGCCGTGCGCACCGCGTTCCAGTCCGCGTGGGAGACCTTCCCCGACGCATCGTGGACCGAGGGCGTGCATTTCGTCACCGGCAATCGCGGCGTGTCCGAATCGACGTTTCGTGGCACGAAAGCCGATGGCACCCGCGTCGAGGCCCGCATGGTCGACGTCTTCACCCTGCGCGACGGCAAGATCGAAGTGAAAAACGCCTTCCGCAAAGACCGCCCGGCGCTCTAAGACGCCCCCGACATCTCGTGGATCCATGGCCCTGTCGTCGTTAATCTCATTTTTCAATACAAAACGTACCAAATAATAAAAATACTGATTGACCACGGTAGATACTTCGCCTAAATTTCCACTTACACAACTAAATCGGAATTATTTGTTCCGTTTATTTTTCACTGGAGACATCCATGAGCGCCAAAGATTCGGCTACGGCCACCCAACAACTGACCGCCTCCGACGGTGGCCCGCAGGCCATGACGTCGTCTGAAGCCTTCGTCGAAACAATGGTCGCCAACGGTGTGAGCGAGATGTTCGGCATCATGGGCTCGGCCTTCATGGATGCGATGGACATCTTCGCGCCGGCCGGCATTCGTCTGATTCCGGTGGTGCATGAGCAAGGCGCCGGCCACATGGCCGACGGCTACGCTCGCGTCTCGGGCCGTCACGGTGTCGTGATCGGACAGAACGGCCCGGGCATCAGCAACTGCGTGACGGCGATTGCCGCCGCTTACTGGGCACACAGCCCGGTCGTGATCGTCACGCCTGAAGCCGGCACGATGGGCATTGGCCTCGGCGGCTTCCAGGAAGCCAAGCAGCTCCCGATGTTCCAGGAATTCACGAAGTACCAGGGCCACGTGACCCACCCGGCCCGCATGGCCGAATTCACCGGCCGCTGCTTCGACCGCGCGATGGCCGAAATGGGCCCGACGCAACTCAATATTCCGCGTGACTATTTCTACGGCCAGATCAAGGCCGAGATTCCGCGTCCGCAACGTCTCGATCGTGGTGCAGGCGGCGACGAGCGCCTGAACGAAGCGGCCGAACTGCTCGCGCAAGCCAAGTTCCCGGTCATCATCTCGGGCGGCGGCGTGGTCATGGGCGACGCCATCGAAGAGTGCAAGGCGCTCGCCGAACGTCTGGGCGCGCCGGTCGTGAACAGCTATCTGCATAATGATTCGTTCCCGGCCAACCATCCGCTGTGGTGCGGCCCGCTCGGCTATCAAGGCTCGAAGGCCGCCATGAAGCTGCTGGCGCAGGCCGACGTGGTCGTGGCGCTCGGCTCGCGCCTCGGACCGTTCGGCACGCTGCCGCAGCACGGCATGGACTACTGGCCGAAGAACGCGAAGATCATCCAGATCGATGCCGATCACAAGATGCTCGGCCTCGTGAAGAAGATCTCGGTCGGTATCTGCGGCGATGCGAAGGCTGCCGCCATTGCGCTGTCGCAGCGTCTGGCCGAGCGCACCCTCGCGTGCGATGCCACGCGTGCCGCCCGCGCCGACCAGATCGCCACGGAGAAGGCCGCGTGGGAGAAGGAACTCGACGAGTGGACCCACGAGCGCGATCCGTACAGCCTCGACATGATCGAAGAGCAGAAGCAAGAGCGCACGTTCAACGGCGGCGAGTATCTGCATCCGCGCCAGGTGTTGCGCGAGCTGGAAAAGGCCATGCCGGAAGACGTCATGGTGTCGACCGACATCGGCAACATCAACTCGGTGGCGAACAGCTACCTGCGCTTCAACAAGCCGCGCAGCTTCTTCGCGGCCATGAGCTGGGGCAATTGCGGCTACGCGTTCCCGACGATCATCGGCGCGAAAGTTGCCGCGCCGCACCGTCCGGCCATTTCGTATGCCGGCGATGGCGCCTGGGGCATGAGCCTGATGGAAACGCTCACCTGCGTGCGTCACAACATTCCGGTCACGGCCGTGGTCTTCCACAACCGTCAGTGGGGTGCGGAGAAGAAGAACCAGGTCGACTTCTACAACCGCCGCTTCGTGGCGGGCGAACTCGATAGCCCGAGCTTTGCCAACATCGCCCGCGCGATGGGTGCGGAGGGCATCGTGGTCGATCGTCTGGAAGACGTGGGTCCGGCGCTCAAGAAGGCCATCGACCTGCAGATGAACCACGGCAAGACGACGATCATCGAAATCATGTGTACCCGCGAGCTGGGCGACCCGTTCCGTCGCGACGCGCTGGCCAAGCCGGTGCGCATGCTCGACAAGTACAAGGACTACGTCTAACGTCGTCGAGGTCGTTCGTGTGACAGCGCTCCCGGCTCTGTGGGTGCCGGGGGCGCTTTCTTTTTTTTGACATCGACATCATGAAAGCCATCCATCGCATTATCGACACGGCGCGCCACGCACCGATGCGCATCGTGCTGTGCGAATCGGAAGACGAGCGGGTGCTCGCCGCCGCCGCACGGGCCACGCGCGAGGGCATCGCCCGCATCTTGCTCGTTGGTGACATCGGCAAGACACAACGAGCGGCCGAGGCGGCGCACATCGACCTGGCCGGCATGGAACTGATCGATCCGGCCACGTCGCCGCTGACCGATGCCTTCGCCGAGACCTGGTACGGCATGCGCGCCAAAAAGGGCATGACGCGCGAGCAAGCCGTCGAGGAAATGCGCGCGCCGCTGGGCTTCGCCAACATGATGGTGCGACTCGGCCACGCCGACGGCTCCGTCGCCGGCGCGGTCAACACCACGGCCGACGTGGTACGCATGGCGATACAGATCATCGGGGTGCAGCCGTCGTTCCAGCTCGTGTCGAGCTTCTTCCTGATGATGCTCTGCGAGCCGTTCCATACGATGAAGGGCGGCCTGATCTTTTCCGACTGCGCCCTGGTCGTCGATCCCGACGCCGCCCAGCTCGCGCAGATTGCACTGGCCGCCGCCGACAGTGCCAGCGCCCTGCTCATGGAGCCACCGCGCGTGGCGATGCTGTCGTTCTCGACCAGCGGCAGCGCGAAGCATGCGGCCGTCGACAAGGTGGTCCAGGCGACCCATCTCGTACAAGCGGCGCGGCCGGACCTGGCCATCGATGGCGACGTCCAGCTCGATGCGGCCATCGTCGCCGAGATTGCCCAGCGCAAGGTCGTGCACTCGCAAGTCGAGGGCCATGCCAATACGCTCATCTTCCCGAATCTCGACGCGGGCAATATCGGCTACAAGCTCGCGGAACGCATCGGCGGAGCGAAAGCCATCGGCCCGCTCCTGCAAGGGCTGAACCGGCCGGCCAACGACCTGTCGCGCGGCTGCAGCGCCGACGATATCTATTACGTGATCGGCGTGACCTGCGTGCAGGCGCAGGCCGCCCAGGCCAAGCTCACCGGAACCTCGCCGCTCGCCACCCGGCCATGACGCTTCACGCCATTGCGGCCTACCTGCCGTTGATGCTGTTGCTGGGCTTCGCCACGTATTTCCAGACGGTCACGGGCTTCGGGCTGGGCATGATCGTCCTGGGCGGCGCCAGCGGGTTCGGGCTGGCGCCGGTGGCGAGCGTGGCCATTCTGGTGAGTCTGGTCACGCTGATAAACAGCGCCCTTGCGCTGCCGGGCACGCTGCATCACATCGACTGGCGGGCGGTAGGCGCGGCGACCCTGGGCATCCTGCCATCGGTCGTGGTCGGCGTGTTGCTCTTCGATTACCTGAATGGCACCGCGTCGAACGCGCTGCATCTGCTGCTCGGCGCGGTCGTGCTGTACGGAGGTATTGGCTCGGCGCTGCGCCCCGCGCCGAAGACCGAGCGCTCCGGCGACACGGGGTTCTTCCTCAGCGGCATCTTCGGCGGATTGCTCAGCGGGATGTTCGGCATTTCCGGGCCGCCGCTGATCTTCTATTTCTATCGCCAGCCGCTCACCCTGGTGCAGATTCGTTGTGCGTTGATTCTGTTGTTCGCCGTCACGGCGTCGATCCGCACGCTCTACAGTGCCTTCGCGGGACAGTTGCCCGCGTCGATGATCTGGCAGGCGGCCGTCGCGCTACCGGTCGTGACGTTCGCCACCCTGTTCGCACGCCGTTATCCGCCTCCGCTCTCGAGCGTGACAACGCGGCGTCTCGCCTTTCTCACGTTGATCCTGTTGGGCACCCATTTGATGGTGAGCGCGTTGATGGAAATGGCTTAGGGACGACAACGCGGGCGGCGGTTAAGTGTGTGCGCGACGACCACCAGTGCCGATCCAGTCGACGAGTCGCGAGAGCATCGTCATGTCGGGCGGCGACGTCAGGTCCAGCGCCAGCGAGTTCCGGTAATACGGGCTGAGATCGAGACCCACGCCGAGCCCGAGTACTTCCACATCGCCGAGCGCCTGCTGTTGCGCCACGACTTCGCGCAGGTGATGGTCGAGATAGTGGTCGTCGTTGGCCTGGTTGGTGGCGGCGTCCATCGGACTGCCGTCGGAAATCACGATCAGCAGGCGTCGGTTGACGCTGCGCGAGCGCAACCGCTCGCACGCCCACTCGACGGCCTCGCCATCGACGCCCTCGCGGAACAGATCGGCCTTGAACAGCGACGCGATGTCGGACCGGGCTCGGCGCCAACTCGTCACGGCGTCCTTGAAGATCAGATGCGAGACTTCGTTCAAACGCCCCGGGAACTTGGGCTTGCCGCGCGCGAGCCAATCGGTGCGCGCGCGTCCGCCGTTCCATGCGCCGGTGGTGAAACCGAGGATTTCGTTGGTGATGCCCGCCGCATCGAGCGCCCGCGACAGGACGTCGACAATCATCGCAACCGCTTCGATCTGGGCCTTCATCGACCCGGAACAGTCGATTAGCAAGCTCACCATCGACTCGGCAATCAACGTGTGCTTTTCGAGCCGGAACAGCCGCCGCTCGGCAGGCGAGCTGACCAGTTGCGCGAGCCGCCGTCCGTCGATACGCCCGTGCTCTTCGCCGAACGACCAGCCGTCGCGCTGCGGCACCGCCAGCGCCGCCTTGAGCGCGCGCGCAAGCCTCGGCACGTTGATCGCCTGCGCGACGATGCGCTCGTCGAGCCGTTCGCGAAATTCCGTCAGCAGCGCCCGGCGCACGAGCGTGCCGGCATACAGCTCACGGTCGTAACGCTGGGTGAATACGCAGTAGCCCTGCGCCGACGCCTTGAGCACGCGGCTATCGCCCGAATGCGCGAGCGTGATGCCATCGTCCTCCTGATCGTCGATATCGAGAAACAGCGAGAACGCGTTGCGCACACCTTTTTCGTCCTCGTCGTCCTCGTCGTCCTTGGCATCGCCCTCGGCCTGGTCAGCGCCGGCGGCACGAATCAGGCCCGCGATATCGGCGGCCAGCGCGCGCGCGTACACGGCGAAGGCGGCCTGATCGGCACACGTTCGGCGCATGCCCGCGAGGGCGCCGCCGATTTGTGGCGCGATGGCCATTCGCGTGGCTTCGATGAGACCTTCCGTGTCCTCGATGACCGGATAGCCGGTGAGCCGCGACCAGCCCATCTGGGCGACGGTATAGAGCAGCAGCCCGACATGACTGTCGGCCACGCCAGCGATGTGCATCGCGCGCGACCAAGCCTCGAAGCGATCGCGCACATTCTTCGCCACGCCGGGCATGCCCGCCGGGATGAACGTCTCGCAGCGCAACTGCTCCATCAGCTCGAAGAGCAGCCGCTCGAGTGGTGCGTCCGGTTGCAGGCGGCGATGCAACGCCGCATCGCTGTGCCGCAACCGCAGCGCCGCGCCGTCGGCTGCACCGCGCAGCGTCGCCAGCGGATCCGCGGGTGCCGGCAGCGTTTGCAGATGCGGGGCATGCAACGGCACCGGCCGCATGTTCCGGCACAGGCGCGCGCTGCTGTAATGCAGCGCGGCGTCGCCGGTCAGTGCGCGCACCGTCGCCGCGCACAGCGCCTCGCCACGCGCGGCGCGACGTGCCGCCTCGCGCTCGGACATCGTCATAACGCATCGGCCAGCAGCGACCGGCTGCCGTCGTTCGTGGGCAACTCGCAACCGAAGGCGCGCTGATAATACTCGGCCACCACGGCGCGCTCGGCCTCGTCGCACTTGTTCAGGAACGTGAGCTGAAAGGCCAGCCCGGCATCGCGGAAGATTCCAACGTTCTCCGCCCAGTTGATCACCGTGCGCGGCGACATGAGCGTGGACAGATCGCCCGTCGCGAAGCCCTTGCGCGTGAGTTCCGCCACGCTCACCATCGAGTCGATGAGCGTGCGCCCGTCGCCGTTGTCCAGTTCCGGCACGCGCGCCAACACGATGCCCGCTTCGTCCTCGCGCGACAGATAATTGAGCGTCGCCACGACATTCCAACGGTCGATCTGGGCGTGATTGAGCACCTGTGTGCCGTGGTAAAGGCCGTTGAGGTTGCCGAGGCCGACGGTGTTCGTCGTGGCAAACATGCGGAAGCCTGGGTGCGGATGGATCACGCGATTCTGGTCGAGCAACGTGAACTTGCCGTCGCGCTCCAGAATGCGCTGAATCACGAACATCACGTCGGGACGCCCGGCGTCGTATTCGTCGAAGATCAACGCGACCGGGCGTTGCAGCGCCCACGGCACGATGCCTTCCTGAAACTCCGTGACCTGATGGCCGTCGCGCACGACGATGGCGTCCTTGCCCACCAGGTCGAGACGGCTGATGTGCCCGTCGAGATTCACTCGCACGCACGGCCAGTTCAGCCGCGCCGCCACCTGCTCGATGTGCGTGGATTTACCGGTGCCATGCATGCCCTGCACCATCACGCGCCGGTTGCGCATGAAGCCGGCCAGAATCGCCAGCGTGACGTCGGGGTTGAAGCGGTAAGCCGTGTCGATCTCGGGAACATGGTCATCGCGCTCGCCGAACGCCGGCACCTGCAGATCCGTATCGATGCCGAATACGCTGCGGGCATCGATCAGACGATCCGGTTGTTGGGTTGCGGTCTCCATTACGTCCCTCTCCTGTTCCAAAGCCAATTCGGTGCATCATAACGTTAACCATTTTTAGAAACAATTCGTTCCGAAAAATAAAAATACTGATTGACGACGCCTGATGGCTCATCTACATTTGAACCAACCGAAACGCATCGGAACCCAGCCCATGCCGTTCAATCCGTTCGATGGCCCGTTTGGGTACAATACCGCTGATCCATTTTCCGGAACGGCGCATATGAACGACGCAGCACTTCAGCTCGACTCTCCTGCAGACAACAAGGCGGATACCCCGACCCTGCGGGCGTTTGCGTTGCTCGAATATCTCGTCGCGGCCGACGCACCGGTCTCGCTCGCTGACATGGCGCACGACATCCAGATGCCGAAAGCTTCGCTGCACCGCATGCTCGGCTCACTCGAAGCGGGTGGCTTGGTGATTCGCGAGCCGGGGCAGAAGAACGCCTACGTGATTGGCCCGCGCCTCGCGCAACTGAGCCTGGGCGTGATGATGCAGGCGGGTGCTCGACGCATGCGCCATGCGATTCTTGGCCGTCTCGTGGCCGATCTGGGCGAGACGTGCAACCTCACGATGCTGCACGAGACCGAGGTGCTCTATCTCGACCGCATGGAAGCGCCGTGGCCGCTGCGTCTCGATCTCAAACCGGGGTCGCACGTACCCGCGCACAGCAGTGCGAGCGGCAAGCTGATGCTGGCCATGCTGCCGCGCGAGCAACGCGCCGCCCTCCTGCGCGCCATGAAGCTCCAACGCTTCACGCCGAACACGCTCACCGACCCCGAACTGCTGGAAAGCGAACTCGACCGCATTGCGCACAAGGGCATTGCCGTCGACAACGAAGAGTTCGTGCTGGGCATCGCCTGTGTGGCCGCGCCCGTGCTCAAGGACGACGGCACGTGCATTGCCGCCGTGGCCGTGCATGCCCCGGTCTCGCGCACGTCGCTGTCCAAGGCCATGGAGTTCGTGCCGCGCCTGCAGGAGGCCGCGAAGGAACTCGCCAAGACGTTCTGACACGTCAGACCGCTCTGCGCTGCTCCCGGGCGTCGGCCAGCTTCGCCAACGCTTCCGCCCTGCCGGCCCGCTGCCAGTCGAGCAGTGGTGCGAGCGCCGTCGCGGTCTCGCGCAGCGTGGGCACCAGCGCCAGCAGTTGTTCCAGCGTCACTCTCGCCGTCGGCCCATGCACGGCGAGCACCGCGCGTACGTGGCCGTCATCGAGCGCGCGCACCGGCACGCCCACCGCCACCATGCCGCGCACGAATTCCTCGTTATCGATGCCGATGCCGCGCGCGGCCAGCCGGTCCAGCTCGGCCTCCAACAGGCTCACGTCGGTGATGGTGCGCGGCGTCATGCGTTTGAGCGACAGGCGCGAGAGTACGGCGCGCCGTTCCGCCACCGGCATCTGAGACAGGAACAGCTTGCCGCTCGCCGTGCAATGCAGTGGCACACGCATGCCCGGATGCATCTGCATGCGCAACGGCTCGTTCGTCTCCACCCGTTCGATGTAAAGAATCTCGTCGCCGTCGAGCGCTGTCAGGTTGACGGTCTCGCCGACCCGATCGACCAACGCGCGCAGCAACGAGCGTGCCGCACGTGTGAAGTTGTTGTTCGCCAGCGTGACCAGCGCCAGTCGCGCCGCGCGCGGCCCCAACGACAGACCTCGCTCCGATCCGCGCGAATCGGGCACGTGCGAGACATAGCCGCAGACCTCCAGCGCCTCGATCAGGCGCATGAGGGTGGCCTTCGGAATCGACAGACGCGTGGCGAGCTGCGACAACGTGTAGGGCTGTCCGGCCATCGCCAATCGTTCAATGACGGCCAGCGCACGCAGATTCCGCGCCTCGTCGCTCGCGCGCAACTCCCCCTCCTCCAGCGTGACCGTCTCGCGCATTGCGCCTCCTTGCTCGCCACCAACACAATAAAAGAAACAAAATATACCAATTATTTGACGATCATCCGCTTCGGGATAACCCCTGGGCTGTCTGACAAACCTCGCGGTACCCCAGTCGATCGACGCATCGAGTCCGCGCGCCAACCCCTAGTAAAACCCCGCAGATGCGCTGCAGCAATCGTCTCGTTCTGAGACGCCAAGCGCGAAATCCGTTTCAGTTCTCCGCCGCACGCGGTTTTTTGCTTGGCATTTACGTACGGCTCGCCGACATTGGATCGAAACAATCCGAAACAAATCGTTTCACCCAATTCGAAGCAGATGCGAGGCAGGAGACAAGTGGTATGGAACATGAGGTCGACTATCTGATCGTCGGTGCGGGCTCCGCCGGGTGCGTGCTCGCCAATCGCCTGAGCGCGGACCCGGCGAACCGGGTGCTGCTGCTCGAGGCCGGCGGCCCCGATAGCAATCCGTGGATTCACATCCCGGTTGGATATTTCAAGACGATGCACGACCCCGAACTCGACTGGTGCTATCGCACCGAGGCCGACGCCAACGTGGCCAATCGTCAGATCGACTGGCCGCGCGGCAAGGTGCTGGGGGGCTCCAGTTCGCTCAACGGGCTGCTCTATGTGCGCGGACAGCGCGAAGACTACGATCACTGGGCGGCACTGGGCAATCGCGGCTGGCGCTATGCCGACGTGCTGCCGTACTTCCGCAAATCCGAAGATCAGGAGCACGGTGCCAACGAGTATCACGGCGTGGGCGGCCCGCTGAAGGTGTCTGATCTGCGCCTGCGCCGCCCGATCGCGGAACACTTCATCGCCGCCGCGAACGACACCGGCATCCCATTCAACGCGGACTACAACGGCGCGACTCAGGAAGGCGTCGGTTACTTCCAGCAGACGGCGTTCCGGGGCTTTCGCTGGAGTACGGCGAAGGGCTTTCTGAAGCCGGCGCGCGAGCGTCGCAACCTGGTGGTGGAGACGCGTGCGCAGACCTGCCGCGTGCTGTTCGAAGGCAAGCGTGCGGTAGGTGTCGAGTATCTGCAGAACGGCGAGCGCAAGAAGGCACGCGCGCGCGTCGAGGTCATTCTCGCGGCCGGGGCGATCGGGTCGCCGCAGTTGCTGCAAAACTCGGGGATCGGTCCGACAACGGTGCTGGCGAAGGCCGGTGTCGCGCTACGGCATGCGTTGCCGGGTGTCGGGCGGAACCTGCAAGACCACCTGCAAGTGCGCCTGGTTTTCAAGACCCGCGAGCGCACCCTCAACGACGAGGTCAACAACCCGCTGCGCAAGGCGCTCATCGGTCTGCAATACGCGTTGTTCCGCACGGGGCCGCTCACGCTCGCCGCCAGTCAGGTGACGATCTTCACGCGCTCGCGCCCGGAGCTCACGCGTCCCGACATCCAGTTCCACATGCAGCCGCTCTCGGCCGACAAGCCGGGCAAGGGTGCGCACCGGTTCTCGGCGTTCACTTCGTCGGTGTGCCAATTGCGCCCGTTCAGCCGGGGCAGTGTCGAGATCCGGTCAAACGATCCGCTGCAATACCCGGCGATCCACGCCAACTATTTGTCGGATGAGCGCGACCATCGCGTCGTGATCGACGGCATCAAGGTGGCGCGCCGCATTGCCGCCGCCCCGTCGCTCGCACCGCACATCATCAGCGAGTTCATTCCGGGCGCGCAGTATCAGAGCGACGACGAGTTGCTTCAGGCCGCGCGCCAGTTCAGCCAATCGATCTATCACCCGGCGGGCACTTGCCGGATGGGTCACGACCCGATGTCGGTCGTCGACGACCGTCTGCGCGTTCACGGCCTTGCGGCGCTGCGCGTCGTGGACGCGTCGATCATGCCCGAGCTGGTGTCGGGCAACACGAATGCACCGACCATCATGATCGCCGAGAAAGCGGCCGACATGATTCTCGAAGACAGGAAGCAGGCGTCGGGCATGCAGGAGATTCGCGGCAGCGAGGCGCCGCCAGCAGAAGCGGCACGCGTTGCCGTCGTCATTTAGCCAGTCACGTCAGCCCCAACCATTACAAAATTCGGAGACAACCATGAATGCATCGAAGCAGACCGACGCCCGGCAGATGCGCCGTGTCGTCGTCGCCAGCCTTATCGGCGCCACCATCGAGTGGTACGACTTTTTCCTGTACGGCGTCGTCGCCGGCATCGTGTTCAACAAGTTGTACTTTCCCGGCAGCGACCCGCTCGTCTCGACGATGCTCGCCTATGGCACGTTCGCCGTGGGCTTTCTCAGCCGGCCACTGGGCGGCGTGATCTTCGGGCATTTCGGTGACAAGCTCGGCCGCAAGAGCATGCTCGTGATGACACTCACCATCATGGGCATTGCCACGATGCTCATCGGACTGGTGCCGACGTACGCACAAATCGGCCTGTGGGCGCCGGTGCTGCTGCTCGTGCTGCGGGTGCTGCAAGGCATCGGGCTCGGTGGCGAGTGGGGCGGCGCGGTGCTCATGGCATTCGAATATGCGCCCAAGGAGAAGCGCGGCTTCTACGCCAGCCTTCCGCAGGTGGGCCTCGCGCTCGGCCTGTGCCTGGCCTCTGGCGTGGTTGCCCTGCTGTCGTACACCCTCACCACGGCCCAGTTCCTGGCATGGGGCTGGCGCGTAGCGTTCTTCCTCTCGGTGGGGTTGGTGGCCATCGGCATGTACATTCGCCTGAACGTAATGGAGACGCCCGAGTTCACGAAGATCAAGAAGGCAGGCACCGAGATCAAGATGCCGATTGCCGAAGTCCTCATGCGCAGCCCGGGCAATGTACTGGCCGGCATGGGCGCGCGCTTCATCGACGGCGTGTTCTTCAACGTCTTCGGTGTGTTCTCGATCTCCTACCTGACGCAGACGCTCAAGCTGTCGCAGACCGAAGCGCTCACCGGCGTGATGGCCGCCGCGTTCGTGATGATCTTCACCATTCCGTTCTTCGGCAAGCTGTCGGATCGCATCGGTCGCACGCGTATCTACTTCTGGGGCTCGCTCGCAACCGGCCTGTCGTCGTTCGCCGGGTTCTGGCTGATGAAGGCGAGCGGCGGCAATGTGATGCTCGTCTGGCTGTCCATCGTGATTCCGCTGGGCGTGATCTACGCCTCGATTTACGGACCGGAAGCCGCCCTCTTCTCGGAACTGTTCGACGCCAAGGTCCGCTACACCGGTATCTCTTTCGTCTACCAGTTCTCGGGCATCTTCGCGAGCGGCCTGAGCCCGATCATCGCGACCTACCTGTTGCAGAAGAATGGCGGGGAGCCGTGGATGATCTGCATCTACGTACTCTGCGCCGGCCTCATCAGCGCGCTGTCCGCGGCGTGGATCGGCAGCCGCCAGCGCCGCCAGAATGTATGGCACGGGGCCGGCGTGACCGAGCATTGAAGGGCCAAGCGCCGCCGCGCCGGGACGGACATCCGGCGGCGGCGCGATGCCGGGCGCCCTAACGCCCAGGCCCCAATTTGGTGCGAAGGCGACGCACGCTGGTGCGATGCGTCGTCTCCCGGGCGAAAAATCGCGGAAAATCAGGGACAATAGCGCCGGCGCCGCCGGGCGCCTTTGAGCACGGTTCTTGCTCATCTATCCTGTACTTAACCCTGCTGCCCCGCGCCCGTCCCTACCATGACCATGATCGATCTCGACGCCCCCGGCTTGCTGCCGCCCCGTTTGACGGCGGCCGAAGACGGCCGGCGCATCGTCATCTACGGCGACTTCACGATTTGCAGCGTCTTCCAGCCGGTTTTCTCGGTCTCGCACCGGCGCGCCATCGGCTACCACGCGTCCCTGCGCGCGCACGACGCGCAAGGTCGCCACATCCCGTCGCACGAAGTCTTTACACTGGCCGCGCGGCATGGCGACATGCTCGAACTGGGCCGACTGGCCGAATCGCTGCATCTGGGCAACTTCCATGAATTCGACGGCCGCGATGCGTGGCTCTTCCTGAGCCTGCACCCCGCCGCCCTGATGGACACTGTCTACGGCGACGCACTCATCGCCACGCTCAAGGCCATCGGCCTGTCGCCGCAACGCGTGGTGCTCGAAGTGCCCGAGCAGGCGGGCGGCGATACCCCGCGTTTCGGCGCCATCGTCGGCAGTCTGCGCAAGGCGGGCTTCCTGATCGCGCTGGGCGGCTTCGGGGCCAAGCATTCGAACATCGACCGGGTGTGGGATCTGCGCCCGGACATCGTGGTGCTCGATCGCGGCATTCTGGCGCAGGCGACCGAGCAATCGCATCTGGCACGCGTACTGCCCGGGCTCGTGTCGCTGTTGCACGAATCGGGACAACTGGTGATGATGGGCGGCCTCGCGACGGATCGCGAAGCGCTCATCGCGCTGGAGTGCAACGTCGACTTCGTGCAGGGGCTGTACTTCGCGGGGCCGGATGTGGACCCCGTTCAGCCGAAGGTCGCGGCCGAGCGCATGGACGCGCTGTCGTCGGCGCTGCGCACGCAACTCGTCGAGCGGGAGCGGGCCGAGCATGCGCGGCTTGCGCCGTATGTGGCGGGCATCGAGGCGGCCGCCGCCCACTTGGCTCAGGGGCAGGACCTCAGACACGCGACACACGACCTGCTCGCGCTGCCCGATGCCGCGCGCTGCTTCCTGCTCGATGCCGCCGGACGCCAGATCGGCGACAACGTGCTGCCGCACAACCATTCGTCACAGCGCGCCAAGCGTTTCCGTCCGCTGCTGCATTCGGAGGGGGCGAACTGGGCACGGCGACCTTATTTCATCGATGCCATGCGCGCGCCCGGCGAAGTACACTTCACCTCGCCCTATCTCTCGATCAACGAGGCTCACCTGTGCGTGACCGCCTCCATCGCCACGCCCGCCAAGCAAGGCCTGCATGTGCTCTGCGTCGATATCAACTGGTGACGGCAACCGTTTGAACCTCGCTTGAAATGCCAACGCCCCCGGACATCTTCCGATGCACGGGGGCGTTGTTCATGGCGCGTCGCCGTGATCAGGCGGCGCGTTGCACGCGATAGCGTTCAAGCCAGTGCGCATACGGGGCGGGCAACACCCACGACGGACGCGCCACATCCAGTTCGCGCGCTGCGTAATACGGCCAGTGCGGGTTGGCGAGCAGTGCGCGCCCAATCATCACGAGATCCATCTGGCCGTCGGCCACCACGCGCTGCGCCGCATGCGGGTCGTCGATACTCCACGACGACGCCACGGCAATCCCCGCTTCTTTCTTGACGCGCTCTGCGATCGGCGCGAGGAACGCCGAGCCCCAGGGAATAGTCGCGGTGGGTGTCGAGAAACCAACGCTGACGTTGAGCAGATCGAGACCGCCTTCACGCATCTGCCGCGTGAGGTCAATCGATTCCGCCAGCGTTTCTTCATCGCGGCCGTCGTATTCGAGCACGCCGAAACGTGCCGTGAGCGGCAGATGCTCGGGCCACACCTCGCGCACGGCGGCGAGCGTCTCAAGCAAGAAACGGCTGCGTCCCGCGACGTCGCCGCCGTAGGCGTCGTCGCGATGGTTCGCATGCACCGAGAAGAAGCTCTGCGCCAGATAGCCGTGAGCAAAGTGCAATTCGAGCCATTCGAAGCCCGCCGCCAGCGCACGGCGTGCGGCCGCCACGAAGTCGGCTTTCACGCGTTCGATGTCGTCCAGCGTCATCGCCTTGGGCACTTTGCCAAGATGCGCGCCGAAAGCGACCGCCGACGGCGAGATCGTCGGCCAGCCGCGCGGATCGTCTTCACCGATGTGGTCGTCGCCCTCCCAGGGGCGGTTGGCGCTGGCCTTGCGTCCGGCGTGCGCGATCTGAATGCCGGGCACCGCGCCGTGCGCCTTGATGGCCGAGGCAATGCGCGCCATGCCTTGCGCCTGAGCGTCGTTCCACAGTCCGGTGCATCCCGGGGAGATACGGCCTTCGGGCGAGACGGCGGTCGCCTCGACGATCACCAACCCGGCACCGCCACGCGCCAGTCCGGCGTAATGGGCGAGGTGCCAGTCGTTGATGAGACCGTCGACGGCGCTGTACTGGCACATCGGCGGAATGGCCACACGGTTGCGCAACTTGACGCTTTTCAATTCAAACGGGGAAAACAGGGCGGACATGGGTTTCTCTTGGAGTCAGGGGAGCGGCGCTGACGGACGACATCGGTCGCTGAAGACCATGACGGACGTCGGTGTTTCGCAGCGCCTCGACCGTGGCAGGTCGACCAACGCCATGTTAGCCTCACAACGCTATAATGAAAACTATCCACACATTATAGAATTAATAACAGTTCATTATGGTAAATCCTCAGTGGCTCAAATCGTTCGCCACGCTCGCCGAGCTCGGTAACTTCACGCGCACCGCCGACCGGTTGGGCCTGACGCAGGCGGCCGTGAGCCAGCACGTGAAGCATCTCGAAGCGGAGTTCGGGCCGTTGTTGGTGCGGCGTCCGCGCGCCATCGAACTCACGCCCGCCGGTCAGGCGCTGCTGACCTATTGTCGCGAAGTCGAGTGTGCGGCGCGGCATCTTCGCTCACGGCTGGACGATGCGGACGACGATTGCGGTGAAATCACACTCATCACGCCGGGCAGCATCGGGCTGTACCTGTGTCCGATCCTGCTCGACATGCAGAAGGCCAACCCGACGATGGTCGTGCAGCATCGCTTCGCGCCTGACCGGGAGGTGCTCGAAGGCGTGTTGCAGAATCGTTTCGAGCTGGGCCTGGTGACGTTGCGGCCTGACGATCCACGGCTTGCCGCCACGCCGTTCACGCAGGAGCCGCTCGAACTCGTGGTTCCGGCGGGGGAAGACGTGCACAAATGGGAGGACCTGAAGCGCATCGGGTACATCGATCACCCGGATGGCGAGGCGATGTCGACGCGCTTGTTGAGCCGTCGTTTTCCGGGCAATCCCGGCGTACAGAGCCTGCCGTGCAAGGGGTGCACGAACCAGATCGGCCTGATTCTCGAATATGTTGCGCGGGGGCTGGGGTTCACCATCATTCCGCAGTACGCGCGGCAGGCGTTCGCGTCGCAGGCGGCCATTCGCGTGGTGGACTGCGGCCCGCCGGTGGTCGACACGCTATGGCTGATCCATCGCGCCGAGTGGCCGCTGTCGGCGCGCGCGCAGCGGGCGGTGGCGCTGCTGCGCGAACGTGTCGACGCGCCGCGCCCGCGCGCCTTCGGTGGCGAACGGGTGCGACAACGCACGGGCGCGAGCGTGGGCGCGTGAGCGGGCGGCGGGCGCATCGCTCGGCCCGCTCGGCCCGCGCGACACGTCTCACGTTCACGCGGTCGCGGCAGCGGCGATCGCTCCTACCGCCCACCGGTGTATCCTGCTCAGCCCGCGCTGACCACGGCGGCAATCGCCTGACCGACTTCGGTCGTGTTCGCGCTCCCCCCTAAATCGCCGGTGCGCGGCCCGTCCTTGATGACCTGCGTGATCGCCGCGAGAATGGCGTCGTGCGCCTCGCGCGTGCGGCCTTCGCCGCGGCCGATAAAGTCGAGCATCATCGCGGCCGTCCAGATCATGCCAATCGGGTTGGCGATGTTCTTGCCCGCGATATCCGGCGCCGAGCCGTGCACCGGTTCGAACAGCGACGGGAATTTACCTTCCGGATTCAGGTTGCCCGACGGCGCGATGCCGATGGTGCCGGTGCAGGCCGGCCCCAGATCCGACAGGATGTCGCCGAACAGATTCGACGCGACCACCACGTCGAAGCGATCCGGATTGAGCACAAAGCGCGCACACAGAATGTCGATGTGCTGCTTGTCCCACGTGATGTCCGGATACTTCGCCGCCGTCTCGGCCGCGCGCTTGTCCCACCACGGCATCGAGATCGAAATCCCGTTGCTCTTGGTCGCCACCGTCACGTGCTTGCGCTCACGCTGCTGTGCGAGATCGAACGCGAACTTCAGCACGCGCTCCGTGCCGTGTCGCGTGAAGATCGACTCCTGCACCACGAACTCGCGCTCCGTGCCCTCGAACATTACGCCGCCCACCGACGAGTACTCGCCTTCGGTGTTCTCGCGCACGATCAGGAAATCGATATCGCCCGCCTCGCGGCCCGCCAGCGGTGACGGCACCCCATCGAACAGACGCGCCGGGCGCAGGTTGATGTACTGATCGAATTCGCGACGGAACTTGAGCAACGACCCCCACAGCGAAATATGGTCGGGCACCGTCTCGGGCCAGCCCACGGCACCAAACAGAATGGCGTCGACGCCGTCGAGCTGCTGCTTCCAGTCGTCCGGCATCATCTGGCCGTGCTTGGCGTAGTAGTCGCAGCTCGCCCATTCGATGTGCTGGTAGTCGACGGGAATACCAAAGCGTCGGCACGCGGCGTCGAGCACGCGCAGGCCTTCGGGCATCACCTCTTTACCGATGCCGTCGCCCGGAATCACGGCGATCTTGAACGGACGCGCAGGGCGCTGGGACGTGTCGGTCATGGTCTGCTTCTCCTGAGGATTGGACGATGACGCTAGATTATTCCATTCCAACGCGGATAAAATCCCTCAATCGGTTAATCCACTATCCACGAATCGTGAATAAACCTCTACCCGTCACCCCGAATCTCGACGATCTGCGCGTCTTTTGCCAGGTCGCGCGCCGTGCCAGCTTTTCGGCGGCAGCCGAAGCGCTGGGCGTCTCGCCCGCGTACGTGAGCAAGCGCGTCGGCATGCTCGAAGCCGACCTTGGCACGCGCTTGCTACATCGCTCGACCCGGCGCGTGGCCATTACCGACGCAGGGGAACGCGTGTACGCCTGGGCGGAAAAGATTCTCGACGACGTGAATCACCTGATCGAGGATGTCTCCAGCACGCGGCA
The DNA here is from genome assembly GCF_026802345.1 of Pandoraea sp. XJJ-1. Classification (NCBI taxonomy): domain Bacteria; kingdom Pseudomonadati; phylum Pseudomonadota; class Betaproteobacteria; order Burkholderiales; family Burkholderiaceae; genus Pandoraea; species Pandoraea sp. XJJ-1. The sequence goes on along the minus strand of NZ_CP113827.1, from coordinate 724,433 downwards.
GGTGCCGCGCGGCACGCTGCGGGTGTCGAGCAGCTTCGGCTTCGGACGGCATGCCGTGGCACCCGCCATGTCGCGGCTGCGCGCGCTGCATCCGCAGCTCAACGTGCGCCTGGACCTGTTCGACCGCATCGTCGACGTGGCGGCCGAGGGATATGACCTCGACGTGCGCATCGGCGACGACATCGCACCGCATCTGATCGCCCGCAAGCTCGCGGACAATCATCGGGTGCTGTGCGCCTCGCGCGCCTATCTCGACGCGCACGGCACGCCGCGTCAATTGAGCGACCTGGCCGGCCATGCGTGCATCGTCATCAAGGAACGCGATCATCCGTTCGGCATGTGGCGGCTGCAACAGCGCGCAGAGGCCGTCGCCCTCAAGGTGACGGGACCGCTGTCGACGAACCACGGCGAGGTGGCCGTGCAATGGGCGCTCGACGGACAGGGGATCGTGCTGCGCTCGATGTGGGACGTGGGGGCGCTGATCGCGCGCGGGGATCTGGTGCAGGTTCTGCCCGACGTGACGCAACCGGCCAACGTCTGGGCCGTTTATCCGTCGCGCGTGGCATCGTCGGCCAAGGTCCGTGCCTGCGTGGAATTCCTTCGCGAGGAATTCCAGACGCAGACGTGAGGTACGTCAAGTCGCGACACCACGCCGCGACACGCGTTGCCATTACTGCAGCGTGAACGACGCCTGTTCGACGTGTTGCGAATCGAGCCCGATCTCGACGTTGAAGTCGCCGGGTTCGGCCACGTATTGCAGTTTCGCGTTGTAGAACTTCAGCAGACTTTCATCGATCGCGAAATGCACGGTGCGCGATTCGCCAGGCTTCAGGCTTACCTTGTCGAAACCCTTCAGCTCCTTGATGGGCCGCACGATCGACGCGGCAACGTCCTGCAAGTAGAGCTGCACGACGGTCGCCCCCTCGCGCTTGCCGATGTTGCGCACCGTCACGCTTGCATCGAGCTTGCCGCCGCGCTCAAGTGCCTTGCTCGATAGCGTCACCTTCGACACCGCGAACGAGGTGTAGCTCAGGCCGTAGCCAAAGGCATACAACGGGCCGGAGTCTTCCTCGAAGTATTGCGAGGTGTAGTTGGCCGGCTTGCCCGGTGTGAACGGACGGCCGATGCGCAACTGGTTGTAGTACGTCGGGATCTGGCCGATCGAGCGCGGGAACGAGATCGGCAGCTTGCCCGACGGGTTGTAGTCGCCGAACAGCACGTCCGCAATCGCGTGGCCGCCTTCGGTGCCGGTGTACCACGTCTCGAGCATGGCGTCGGCGTTGGCCTTCGGCCAGTTCAGATCGAGCGGTCGACCGTTCATCAGCACGACGACGAGCGGCTTGCCGGTCGCCTTGAGTGCCTGCAACAGCGCCAACTGGCTACCTGGCAACGACAGGCTCGTGCGGCTGGACGCCTCGTGCGACATGCCACGCGCTTCGCCTACCGCCACGATCAGCGTGTCGGCGTTGCGCGCGACTCGCACGGCTTCGTCGATCATCTGCTGCGGCGATCGCTTGTCCTGCACGACTTCCGGATTGTCCCAATCGAGGAAGTTGAGATACTGCACCACGCGCGGGTCGTCGGTGATGTTCGCGCCGCGCGCATAGGTCACCTGCGCCTGCGGGCCGAGGGCGTCGCGCACGCCTTGCAGCAGCGTGACGGCCTGCGCCGCCACGCCCGCGGCCGACCAGCTCCCCAGGATATCGATCTTCGCGTCCGCGAGCGGCCCGATCACCGCGACCTTGCCCGCTTTGGCCAGCGGCAGTGTGTCGTGCCGGTTCTCCAGCAAGACAATGGACTTGCGCGCGGCATCGCGCGCGGCGTCACGATGCAGACGGCTCTGCGCATTCACATCTTTCGGATCCTGCGCCGCGTTGCCAATCCGGCGATAGGGGTCGGCAAACAGGCCCATGTCGTATTTCGCGCCGAGGACTTCGCGCACGGCGTCGTCGATGTCGCGCATCGGCACCTCGCCCGACTTCACGAGCCCCGGCAATTGCTTGAGGTACTGCACATCGGCCATGCTCATGTCGACGCCTGCCTCGATGGCCAGCTTCGCGGCCTCGCGGCCGTCCTTCGCCACGCCATGACGCATCAACTCTTCGATCGCGCCGTGATCGCTCACCGTCACGCCCTTGAATCCCCATTCGTCACGCAGCAAGTCGCGCAGCAGCCACTTGTTCGACGTGGCCGGCGTGCCGTTGATGGAGTTCAGCGCGATCATCACCCCGCCCGCACCGGCATCGATCCCGGCGCGGTACGGCGGCAGATAGTCCTGGTACATGCGCATCGGGCTCATGTCGACCACGTTGTAATCGCGCCCGCCCTCCACGGCACCGTACAGCGCGAAGTGCTTCACGAAGGCCATCAGGCTGTCCGGGTTGGCCGGCGACGTGCCCTGGAATCCCTGCACGCTCGCGCGCGCGGCTTGCGAAACAAGGTACGGGTCCTCGCCGAAGCCTTCCGAGGTGCGCCCCCAGCGCGGATCGCGCGAGATGTCGACCATCGGCGCGAACGTCGCATCCAGTCCGTCGGCGCTCGCTTCGATGGCGGCCACGCGTGCGGCGTGCTTCACCACCGACATATCCCAGCTCGATGCCAAGCCGAGGCTGATCGGGAACACGGTGCGATGCCCATGCACGATGTCGTAGGCGAAGAAAATGGGAATCTTCAGGCGGCTTTGCTTGACGGCCGCGTCCTGCAGCGGGCGGTTGTCGCTGCGCGTGACCGAGTTGAACGTGCCCCCTACGCGACCGGCAGCAATCTCCTTGATGAGCTGCGGCTGCGGCATGTCCGAGCCGATGCTGATCAGGCGCAATTGGCCGACCTTCTCCTCGAGCGTCATGCGCGCGATGAGGTCGTCGATGAACGCCCGCTTGGCGGACGCAGACGGCATGGCCGCCGGGGGATTGCCTTGAGCACCGTTGCCCAGGGCGGCAGGCGCGTCGGCGAAGGCCGGTGCGGCCGTGAGACTGGCCGCGAGCGCCAGTGCGGAGAACATTCTCATCTGATAGCGATCCAATGTGGCGCGACGTGTGGATGACCGGCGAGATCGCGCGGCAGTGCCTCGCGTCGTATCAACTGGCGTTACCCATACCGGCGCAACGATCCGGGTGCGTAACTCGAAGTGCGAAGTGCGATACTTTGCCACAATTGGTTTTTCCCGAAGGCGTCCGTCCCGGCTTTCGCGAACGTCGCGATGCCATCGGGCGCGATACGCCCCCCCCAACGACTGGAGAATTTCGTGGTTCTGCTTCCCCCCGCCAAGTCTTGGCATCGACGCGGCGCACGCGCGCTCGTGTCCGCCTTCGTCACGGGTGCGGCCCTGCTGGGCGCCGCGTATGCCCATGCCTTCTCGCTCGAGGACGTCACGGCCCGCGCGAAGGCGCTCGCCGACAAACCTTACGTCGCGCCAGTGAGCAATCTCACGCCGGCCTTCGCCAAGATGCCGTTCGGCAACTACATCAAGATCCAGCCGCGGCGCGACGCGTTCGAATGGAACGATCAGCCCTCGCCGTTCAAGCTGGGTTTCTATCACCAGGGCATGCAGTTCAGCACGCCGGTGAAGATCAACGAGGTCGTCGGCACAGGCCCCAACGCCAAGATCGACGAGATCAAGTATGACAGCCACCGCTTCGACTTCGGCGATCTCAAGCTCGACCGCAGCGCCACGCACAATCTCGGCTACGCGGGCTTTCGCGTGCTTTACCCGATCAACGAACCGGGCAAGCTCGACGAAATCATGAGCGTGCTCGGCGCGAGCTACTTTCGTGTGATCGGCAAAGGACAGGTCTACGGACTCTCGGCGCGCGGTCTGGCCATCGACACGGGCCTGCCCATCGCGGAGGAATTCCCGGCCTTTCGCAAGTTCTGGATCGAACGGCCGAACGCGGGCGACAAGCACCTGGTGTTCTACGCGCTGCTCGACTCGAAGCGCGCCACCGGCGCCTATCGCTTCGATCTGACGCCCGGCGAGGATTCGCTGTTGAAGGTGCAGGCACGGGTCTTCCTCCGCGCACCGGTGACCAAGCTCGGCATCGCGCCGCTCACGAGCATGTTCCTGTTCGGACCGAATCAGCAGCGCGATCCGTACAACTTCCGTCCGGCATTGCACGATTCGAATGGCCTGGCCATTCACGCCGGCAATGGCGAATGGATCTGGCGTCCGCTGAACAATCCGCGCAATCTGGCCATCAGCCAGTTCCAGGTGACAAATCCGCGCGGCTTCGGCCTGCTTCAGCGCGGGCGCGATTTCGCGCAGTACGAGGACCTGAAGGATCGTTACGATCTTCGCCCAAGCGCCTGGATCGAGCCGCAGGGCGACTGGGGCAAGGGCCATATCGAACTGGTGGAAATCCCGTCGCCGGACGAGACCAATGACAACATCGGCGCGTTCTGGACGCCTGACCAATTGCCGCCCAAGGGGCAGCCGCTGCAGGCCGATTACACGATCCACTGGACGATGAATGAGCGCGGCATCGTCGATCGACGTCTGGCCTGGGTGAAGCAGACGCTGCGCACGGCGGGCGAGATTACGCAAGCCAACCTGATCCGTCACTTCGACGGCAGCACCGGGCTGATCGTGGACTTCGACGGCGGCCCGCTCGCCACGCTGCCCGCCGGTTCGGTCGCGCCACAGGTCAGCGTGAGCGATAACGCCACCCTCATCGAGCAGACGCTGCAACCGAACCCGGTCACGCATGGCATGCGCCTGAATCTGCGTGTGATGGTCAAGGATCCGGCCAAGGTCGTGGAACTGCGGGCCGCCCTCGTCTCCGGCGGCAAGGCCGTAAGCGAGACCTGGAGTTATCAGCTCCCGCCGTTTTCGGTCGCCAAGCAATAAGTTGCATCCTGCGTCTTCGTGCGGCGGCGTCCTGCCGCCGCACACCGCGCTCCCTCCGCCCCCGTCACCACCGCAATTAAACAGGCACTTACGCGCCTTGTTTCCTCCTGTAAAACCCTGAATCGGGCAAATTGTCCTTGCAGTGAATCGTCATTTCGCGTTTACTGCATGCACAATATTGCATAAATAGCTGCCCATCGAGGTGTGTTGAGGCAGTCGGCTTCCTCGGCAACGGTCCTCGGCCGCCCGGATGGGGCCCGGCCTGGTGCCGCTTGCGTCGGTCAAGACATCCCCAAGACTCTCCGCATTTCGACGGAGGGCGGATTCGTTATGGAGACACTCGCATGCGACCTATCGACGTACATGAGTTGGCCGACAACGCCCGCTTGAACGGCTATCACTACCGCATCCTGCTCTGGTGCGCGCTCATCATCATCTTCGACGGCTACGATCTCGCGGTCGCGGGCATTGCGCTGCCCTCGATCATGAAAGCGATGAACGTCGACGCCACCAGTGCCGGCTTCATGGTCAGCGCCGCCCTCTTCGGCATGATGTTCGGCGCCATTGCGATGGGCATGGTGGCCGACAGCATCGGCCGTCGCAAAGCTATCGCCATCTGTGTGCTGATGTTCTCGCTGTTCACCGCCATGGCCGGATTCACGCACGAGCCGATCAGCTTTTCCGTGACGCGCTTCTTCGCGGGCGTCGGCATCGGCGGCGTAATGCCGATCGTGGTCGCGCAAATGACGGAGTACGCGCCGCGTCGCCTGCGCGCCACGCTCGTCACGCTCATGTTCTCGGGCTATTCGGTGGGCGGCATGCTCGCGGCGCTGCTCGGCAAGGGGCTGATCGAAACGCACGGCTGGCAGTCCGTCTTTCTGGCGGCGGGTCTGCCCGCGCTGCTCGTGCCGTTCGCGATGAGGGCACTGCCGGAGTCGATGCCGTTCCTGATCCGCACTGGCCGTCTCGACGCGCTCAAGCAAGTGCTTGCCCGCCTCGCGCCGGATTATGTTGCGCAGCCGGGCGATCAGTTCGCGCTGGCCTCGACGGATCGCAAGCAGGCTGCGCCGCTCTCGCGTCTGTTTCAGGACGGGCGAGGCGTGAGCACCGTCATGCTGTGGGTCGCGTTCTTCATGTGTCTGTTCATGGTGTATGCGCTCAGTTCGTGGCTCGCCAAACTCATGGCAAGCGCCGGTTATAGCCTCGGCTCGGCACTCACGTTTGTGCTCGTGCTGAACTTTGGCGCGATGCTCGGCGCCATCGGCGGCGGCTGGCTCGCCGACCGTTTCAACATCAAGTACGTGCTCGTGGGCATGTATGCGCTGGCCGCCGTGTCCATCACGCTGCTCGGCGTGAAGGTACCGACGCCGGTGCTCTTCGTGCTGGTGGGGTTGGCCGGGGCGTCGACCATCGGCACGCAGATCGTCACCTACGCGTACGCGGGACAGTTCTATCCAATGGCCGCGCGCGGCACGGGCATCGGCTGGGCCTCCGGGGTGGGACGCAGCGGCGCCATTCTCGCGCCCATCGCGATCGGCATGCTGGTGAGCCTGTCGCTGCCTTTGCAGCAAAACTTTATGGCAATCGCCATTCCCGCCGTCATCGCGGTCGTCGCCGTGTTGTTGATCGACCACAAGAAATCGGCGTCGGTGCAGCAGCAAGCGGCAACGCAATCGCACGTCACGGCGGCGAAACTCGCGAACGGCGCGGGAGAACCGGCGTAATCTCGCGCGTCAAGGCACGCTCGGCCAACCATCACCGACGCAACGGCATGGCGACGCAATCGCGCGTCGCCATGCGAAAATGCGCGCCGCGGCGGTTATGGGAATGATCGCGGCTTTCAGTGACGCAACGCGCCGGTGTCGGGGCAATCCGTCAACGTCCGGCGCATCCGCGGCACATGAAAATTTCCTTCAACCCGAGCGCCTCAGGCGCCGATAACCAGATATCCGTCCCAACGGACTCTCTGGGGAAAATCAATATGCCGCGTATTGCTTTGCTGAGTGCCCTCGTGCTGACCGTCGCCCAGGCGCCGGCCTTCGCCGCCCCCCTCAACGACGCCACCGTCGTCAATCTCTCCACCCGACAAACCCTCGCCAGCGACGCCGTGTTTCGTGGCGGCCAGACCGCCACCCTCGGCACCGACGCGCTGCGCAACGCGCACGGCAGCTTCGGCGTCAACGTTGCCGCCGGCGCGCTCAACTTGCAGTCGAATCAGCTTGTGCTGGCGAACGCCTCGCGCGTTGCGGTCGATACCCGTCAGACGATCCGCAACACGACGATCCTGACCGGCGTGCCGAGCGCGTCGCTGGGTGACCGGGCCCTGATGGGCGCCTCGGGCAATCTCGGTGTGAACGTGGTGGCCGGCGTGGCCAACGCACAGGCCAACGCGTTGGCCATTCATTGACGACTCGCTGAACCTTCACCCGGCCGGATGACGTCTCGGCCGGGATCGGACTGTACCGATACGGCTCCCGCCGCGCGACTGCGTCGACGCCGCGCGCTTACCCTACCGCGCCAACCGAACCATCCGCGCCGTCCGCCCGGCCCACCGCGCCAAAGCGCCACGACAGCCGGCGCGCCGCCGCCAGCAAGGCCTGCGCCGGCGATGCGTCCAGCGCCGTCTCGAAACTGCCCGCCGACCCCATCAACGCAAGCACCAGCGTGACTTCCCCCGTGTGATCGAACACCGGTACCGCCACCGTGTCGATTCCGGGCACGGGGTTGCTCTGCGCCGTATCGAATCGTTGTTCGCGAATCACCTTCAACCGCGCGGCAAAATCGGCTGGCGGCGTCGACGCGCGCCCTTCCGCGCCGAGGCCCGCCATGCGCACCGATTCCTGTGCGAGCATGCCGCCGAGTACCGCATCGGGCAGGAACGCCGCGAACGTGCGCCCCATGGCGGTGTTCACCAACGAGAGCACCGTGCCGATGCGCAAGCTCACGTGCTGCGGACGCATCGCCTCCTCAAGCCGAACCACCGTGGGGCCGACCGGCCCCAGCACGGCCATCGCGGCCGACAGCCCGGTGGCGTGAGCCAGCGCAAGAATCTCCGGCTCGGCTTCCCCCGTAGGCGAGAGACGCTGCAATGCCATCAAGCCAAGCTCAAGGCTGAGCGCCCCCGCCTCGAAATTGCCGTTCGCATCGCGCGAGAGCAAGCCGGCACGTTGCAGGCTCACCAGATGCGGATGCGCCTTTGCTGGCGCCATCCCCGCGTCGCGCGCCAGCGCGTTGAGCGGCAGCGGACGCCCCGCCGCCGCCAGCGCCTCGAGCAATGCCCCGGTGCTTTCCAGCGCCTGAATGCCGCGCTGCGGTTTCGCGGGCATCGATGCCACGTCGTCCGGCACCTCGCGCGTTTCCTTTCGGCTTGGCGTCGCGTTCATGCGCCCTCCTTGCCGTCTGCACCACGAGCATCGATTTGCGCGGCGATGTCGCTCGCCGTCGCGCGCAATGCATTCGCCGCCGCGCCGTCCCAGGCGACATCGAGTGCAGCCGTCGGCCCGATCGCGGTGAGCGCGAGACGCAGCCGCCCGCTCGCATCGAACACCGGCGCGCACAGGCTGCTCACCGACGGGCTCGGCGTATTCACGCTACGCGCCACACCGTGCGCGCGTGTCTCGTCGAGCAGCGCATCGAACCCTTCGCGCTCGCTCGGGGATGTCGGCATCTGCTCACGCCACGCCTGCGGCCATTGCGCCTGCGGGGTGAAGGCGCAAAACGCCCGCCCGGTCGACGTCGTCGTGAGCGACATGACCGATCCCACGTGCAGATTCACATGCAACGGAAACGCCGCACGCTCGAAATGCACGACGAGCGGGCCCTGCGGCGCACTCGTGCAGATCGCGACACAAAGCCCCGTCTCGCGTGCCAGCGCAACGACACGCGGCACCGCCGCGCGATACGCCGGGTCGTTCTCGAGATGCAGCAACGCGAGACGCAACGTCATCGGGCCCGGCGTGTAGTCGCCCGACATCGGGTCGCGCTTGAGCAAGCCGAGCCGCGTGAGGCTTACCAGATACGGATGCGCCTGCGCAGGCGGCAGCCCGGCGAGCGCGGCGAGATCGCCGGGCCCCAGCGCCCGGTGCGCCTGCGCCAGCGCCTGAAGCACGCGCGCCGCCACGTCCACGCTTTGCACGCCGCGCGAGGCACGCCCGGGTTGGCCGCTCGCGTCGGCCGTGCCGTCCATCGGAATTCGATTCATGCGATCAAGGGAGGCGGGCTCCCAAAGGAAAATGGCCTAGATTCTAAACAAGTCGACGCCCGCAATGGCATCGATCCCGATGTTCCTCGGGGTTAACCCAAGACGGGAACGTCATTCCATCGCTCACGAAGCAACATTAGCAAATAACGATACTATTTGTCATTGACAAATATTAAAGGCATTTCGTAAGATGGCTTCATCCACCCCATCAGTCGCATCATCCCCGCAGACGAGATAAGAGAGAGACAAGCATGGCCAAAGCATTCGCCTCGCAAGCCGACCTGGAAACCAAGAAGGTCACATTTACCCAATTGTCGGAAAACACCTGGGCCTACACGGCCGAGGGTGACCCGAACTCCGGCGTCATCATCGGCGACGACGGCGTGATGATCGTCGACACGACAGCCACGCCCGCCATGGCGCAGGATCTCATCGCGAAGATCCGCACAGTCACCGACAAGCCGATCAAGTATGTGGTGCTCTCGCACTATCACGCCGTGCGCGTGCTGGGTGCGTCGGCCTACTTCGCCGAAGGTGCGCAGCAGATCATCGCAAGCCGTGGCACGTACGAGATGATCGTCGAGCGCGGCGAAGCCGACATGAAGTCGGAGATCGAGCGCTTTCCGCGTCTGTTCGCCGGTGTCGAAACGGTGCCGGGTCTCACGTGGCCGACGCTCGTCTTCGAGAAGGAAATGACGCTCTTCCTCGGCAAGCTCGAAGTGAAGATCGCGCACCTCGGTTCGGGTCACACCAAGGGCGACACCGTGGTGTGGCTGCCGTCGCAAAAGGTGCTGTTCTCGGGCGATCTGGTCGAGTACGACGCCGCCTGCTACACCGGTGACGCGCAACTCGCCGAATGGCCGGCCACGCTCGACGCGCTGGCCGCGCTCGGCGCCGAAAAGCTCGTGCCGGGCCGGGGCCCTGCCCTGACCACGCCCGACGATGTCGCCAAGGGCCTGGCGTACACGAAGGACTTCGTGACAACGTTGTTCGAAGCGGGCAAGCAGGCCGTCGAACAGAAGCTCGATCTGAAGGGTGCGATGGCGCTTACGCGACGCGAGATGGATCCGAAGTTCGGTCATGTCTTTATCTATGAACACTGCCTGCCGTTCGATGTGACCCGCGCGTTCGACGAAGCGAGCGGCATCACGCATCCGCGCATCTGGACGGCGCAGCGCGACAAGGAAATGTGGACCGCCCTGCAGGACTGAGTTCGCGCCGAGCGCAACATCAAAAGTAAAAAGCGGAACCCGCCGGGGCACGTGCGCCGGTGCGGTGCCGACGATGGAGACATTGCATGAGCAGCATCGATTACCAGCGCCTGACGTTCGATTACCGGCCTTGCGCAGAACAGTCCGGCAACGCCGCAGGTGAGATCCACCCGGTCATCGTGGTCGGCGCGGGGCCGGTGGGACTGGCCGGCGCCATCGACCTTGCGCAGCAAGGCGTGCCCGTGATCGTGCTCGACGACGACTGCACGCTCTCGGCCGGCTCACGCGCCATCTGTTTCGCCAAGCGTACGCTCGATATCTTCGACCGTCTCGGCTGCGGCGAGCGCATGGTGCAAAAGGGCGTGCGCTGGAACGTCGGCCGCGTGTTCCTGCGCGATCAGGAGGTCTACAACTTCGATCTGCTGCCCGAAGCGGGACACCATCGCCCGGCGTTCATCAATCTTCAGCAGTACTACGTCGAAGGCTATCTCTACGAGCGCGCACGCGAACTGCCGAACATCGACATCCGTTGGAAGCACAAGGTCGTCGGACTCACCCAGCAGGGCACGCCCGGCACGCCTGAGGCGAGCGTCACGCTCACGGTCGAGACGCCCGACGGCGAGTATCAAACCAGCGCACGTTACGTCGTGGCCGCCGACGGATCGCGCAGCCCCGTGCGCAAGTTGATCGGTGTGGACACCCACGGACGCACATTCAAGGACCGCTTCCTGATCGCCGACGTGAAGATGACGGCAGACTTCCCGACCGAGCGCTGGTTCTGGTTCGATCCGCCGTTCCATCCGAATCAATCCGTGCTGCTGCATCGACAACCCGACAACGTGTGGCGCATCGATTTCCAATTGGGATGGGACGCCGACCCGGCCGTCGAGAAGACGCCCGAGCGCGTGATCCCGCGCGTGCAAGCCTTGCTCGGCCCGGACGCCAAATTCAGCCTGGAGTGGGTCAGCGTCTACACCTTCTCGTGCCTGCGCATGGACGACTTCCGTCACGGTCATGTGCTGTTCGCCGGAGACGCCGCGCATGGTGTGTCGCCGTTCGGCGCGCGCGGTGCGAACAGCGGCGTGCAGGATGCGGAGAACCTCGCGTGGAAACTGGCGCGGGTGCTCGCCGGTCAGGCGCCGGATACGCTGCTCGATACTTACGCCCGTGAGCGCGAATTCGCCGCCGACGAAAACATCCGTAACTCGACGCGCTCCACCGATTTCATCACGCCCAAGAGCGCTGTCTCGCGGGTCTTCCGCGATGCCGTGCTGACGCTCGCCCGCGATCACGCGTTTGCGCGTCAGTTGGTCAACAGCGGGCGGTTGTCCGTGCCCGCCGTGCTGAGCGAGTCGACATTGAATACGCCGGAGCGCGACACGTTTGCGGGACGCATGGTCCCGGGCACGGCCTGCGTCGACGCGCCGCTCGTCCGGCATGGGCAGGACGGCTGGCTGCTGCCTCGCCTGGGCGGGCGCTTTGTCGCACTCGTATTCGGTGCGCCGGCGTCGCTCGATGCGGCATCGCTCGCGGGCCTCGACGCCCTCGCGAACGGCAGCGTGCCCGTCGTGTCATTGTTCGTCACGCCGGATGCCGAAGCGGCGCAGGACGCGCGCGGCGAACCCCATAGCGTCTGGCACGACGCGCAAGGCCTGGCGGCCCAACGCTATGACGCCGCGCCGGGAACGGTGTATCTGATTCGTCCGGATCAACACGTGTGCGCGCGGTGGCGCAGCGTCGACGCGACGGCGATTGCCGCCGCGCGCGAGCGCGCCTTGGGACGTACCGCCCCGGAAGTCGCGCCGATGCAATGCGCGGCCTGACGTGCCTCCGGCCAAACGCATCGACCACATCCCGATCCCATCGATCCCGCAGTAAGGAGCCCCTTCATGGCACTCGATACACAACCGCGTCTGACGCGTCCGGACGACTTCTACGAAGCCCTGATCGACATGCACCGAGATCTCGACGAGGCGCAAAGTCAGGCCGCCAACGCGCAACTGATCCTGCTGCTCGCCAACCAGATCGGCGATCACGACACGCTGCTTTCGGCGCTTCGGCTGGCGCGCGCTGGCGCACTGGGCACCGCGACGAGTGGTTCGACGGACGGTCCGCACGCGTGACACAAGCAAAGGCGGGGCGCCCGGCCATCGGGCGCCCCGCGTTGTTCGACGCGAGACCGCGCAAGCAATGCGCGTGCGGGCGTTACACCACCACCATCTGCGAAATCTTCTGCGCCGCCGCCAGCAGGGGAGCGAGGAATGTGGCTTCCATTTCCGCTGCCGACGTCCGGTTGGCCTGACCACTGACATTCATCGCCGCGATCACCTGCCCCGCGCGATTGCGAATTGGCGCAGCGATCGAAATCATCCCCTCTTCCAACTCCTGATCGACAATGGCCCACCCTTGGGCGCGCACGTCGAGAATGCGTTGACGCAACGTGTCGATATCCGTCACCGTGCGGCGCGTGTGCTGACGAATGTCCGCGCGACGCAAGGCGGCGTCGAGTTCGTCGTCGGGCAACGCCGAGAGCATGACGCGCCCCATCGAGGTACACCATGCCGGCAGACGGCTGCCGATCGACAGGTTGATCGACATCACCTTGCGCACCGGCACGCGCAGGACATAGACGATGTCGTCGCCATCGAGCACCGAGGCGGAACTGCTCTCATGCACTTGCTGCACCAGCGCCTCCATGAACGGCTCGGCCAGATTCCACAGCGGCATCGACGTCAGATACGAGAAGCCGAGGTCGAGAATACGCGGCGTGAGCCGAAACAGGCGCCCCTCACTTCGCACGTAGCCCAGCGCTTCGAGCGTGAGCAGAATGCGTCGCGCCCCCGCACGGGTGAGGCCCGACGCCTGTGCGACTTCCGAGAGCGTCTGCGCCGGACGCGTCGCGTTGAACACCTTGACCACGGCCAACCCGCGCGCAAACGACTGCACATAGGAGTCACCCGGTTTCTTGTCGGTGGGGTCGGTAGCGTCGTTGGGCACGGGTGTCATGGAAAAGGCGGATGGCGAAAGGCAATGGAACGGCAAGCGTAATGGATTTGTGTCGCCGGTTCCACCGCACGACACACGCCACCGCGTCGCCTGCGCCAGACCGGCGTTCCCCCCCTCGGGCCGACCCTCGCTTGACGGCCGACAAGAGAAGGCTTACGCTGTTCTTATAGCGAATATATGTTCGCTATAAGAACATTGTGAACCAGACGATGCCGCCTGACAAGTCGCCGTCGCCGGGAGACACTCAACAAGGGTCACGGGCGCGAGTCCGCCAGCCCGATGGAACTGCCCAGGAGGCACGTGTGATCAACAAGATTTACGATTCGCTCGCCAGCGCGGTGGCCGACGTTCACGACGGCGCGACGATCATGATTGGCGGCTTCGGCAATGCCGGGATGCCCTCGGCGCTCATCGACGCCCTGATTGAGCAAGGCTCGCGCGAACTGACCATCGTCAACAACAATGCCGGCAACGGCGAGACTGGCCTCGCCGCCCTGCTGGGTGCCGGGCGCGTGCGCAAGATTATCTGCTCGTTCCCGCGCCAGACCGACTCGCACGTGTTCGACGCGCTCTACCGCGCGGGCAAGATCGAGCTGGAACTCGTGCCGCAGGGCAATCTGGCCGAGCGTATTCGCGCCGCGGGCGCCGGCATCGGCGGCTTCTTCACGCCGACCGGCTACGGCACGCTGCTCGCCGAGGGCAAGGAAACGCGCGTCATCGACGGCAAGCCGTACGTGTTCGAGCTGCCGATCCACGCTGACTTCGCGCTCATCAAGGCGCTCAAAGGCGACCGCTGGGGCAACCTCGTGTATCGCAAGACCGCGCGCAACTTCGGCCCGATCATGGCCACGGCGGCCAAGTGCGCCATCGTTCAGGTGAATGAAGTCGTCGAGCTTGGCGAGCTCGATCCGGAAGCCGTGGTGACGCCCGGCATCTTCGTTCAACGCGTTGTCGCGGTGCCTGGCGCCGCACGCGCCTGATCCCCATCTGATTTCGGAGCACGACATGAACCGACTGACCCGCGACCAGATGGCCGCCCGCGTCGCCCAGGACATTCCCGACGGCGCCTACGTGAACCTCGGCATCGGCTTGCCGACCGCTGTTGCCAATCACTTGCCTGCCGAGCGAGAGATCATTCTCCAGAGCGAAAACGGCGTGATCGGCATGGGCCCGGCCCCCGCCAAGGGCGAAGAGGACGAAGACCTTATCAACGCCGGCAAGCAACCCGTCACGCTCAAGCCGGGCGGCGCCTACTTCCACCATGCCGATTCGTTCGCGATGATGCGCGGCGGCCACCTCGACTTCTGCGTGCTCGGCGCGTTCCAGGTCTCGAAGACGGGCGACCTCGCCAACTGGCACACCGGCGCTCCCGACGCCATTCCGGCCGTCGGCGGTGCGATGGATCTCGCCAGCGGCGCGAAGCAGGTGTTCGTGATGATGGAACACCAGACCAAGCAGGGCGATAGCAAGATCGTCGAGCAGTGCACTTATCCGCTCACCGGCGTGGGTTGCGTCACGCGCATCTACACCGATCTGGCGGTGATCGATGTCGCCCCCGAGGGCCTGCGCGTCGTCGAGATGGTCGACGGCCTCACGCTCGACGAACTCCAGCGTGTGACCGGCGTGACGCTGCTGCCCTCGCCGGCCGTTGCCTGACGCGACACCCCCATCGCCGGGACATCGCCTGATGTGACCCGGCGTTTTTTCATCTGCGAGACTCCCTGCGCGAGTTTCGATTCGGCTGAGGTAGACCCATGAGTGAAGTCTTTATCTGCGACGCGATTCGCACCCCGATCGGCCGCTACGGCGGCGCGCTGTCCTCCGTGCGTGCCGACGACCTCGGCGCCATTCCGCTCAAGGCGCTCATGGCGCGCAACGGCGGCGTCGACTGGACGCAGGTCGACGACGTGATCTTCGGCTGCGCCAACCAGGCCGGGGAAGACAACCGCAACGTGGCGCGCATGTCGTCGCTGCTGGCCGGCCTGCCCCAAGACGTGCCGGGCGCCACGCTCAACCGCCTGTGCGGTTCGGGCATGGACGCCATCGGCACCGCCGCGCGCGCCATCAAGGCGGGCGAAGCCGGTCTGATGATCGCCGGCGGCGTGGAGAGCATGAGCCGTGCGCCGTTCGTGATGGGCAAGGCGGCGAGCGCGTTTTCGCGTCAGGCGGAGATTTACGATACGACCATCGGCTGGCGTTTCGTCAATCCGCTGATGAAGGCACAGTACGGTGTGGATTCGATGCCCGAGACGGGCGAGAACGTCGCGACCGAGTTCGGCATCAGCCGTGAAGATCAGGATCGCTTTGCGGTGCGTTCGCAGGAAAAGGCCGCACGCGCCCAGGCGGACGGCACGCTGGCCCAGGAAATCACGCCGGTGTCCATCGCCCAGAAGAAGGGCGAGGCGATCGTGGTGGATCGCGACGAACATCCGCGTGCAACGAGCATGGAAGCGCTCGCCAGACTCAAGGGCGTGGTACGCCCGGATGGCACCGTGACCGCCGGTAACGCTTCTGGCGTCAACGACGGCGCCTGCGCACTGCTGTTGGCAGACGAGGCGAGTGCGGCGCGCTTTGGCCTGACGCCGCGTGCCCGCATTCTGGGCATGGCGACGGCAGGGGTGGCACCGCGCATCATGGGCATCGGTCCGGCTCCCGCAACGAAAAAACTGCTCGCTCGGCTCGGTATGTCGATCGATCAGTTCGATGTGATCGAACTCAACGAAGCGTTTGCGAGCCAGGGCCTGGCCGTGCTGCGTCAGCTCGGCGTGGCCGACGATGACCTGCGCGTCAATCCGAACGGCGGCGCCATTGCGCTGGGCCATCCGCTCGGCATGAGCGGCGCACGTCTGGTGACGACGGCGATGTATCAGCTCCAGCGTACGGGTGGTCGCTTTGCGCTGTGTACGATGTGCATTGGGGTCGGCCAAGGCATCGCTATCGCCATCGAAGCGGTGTAATCCCACCACACCGCCTGTGTTTCAGGGCCGGGCGTGCGTGCGGGACTCGGTAAGTCCCGCCACGCCTCGCCCGGGTCCCGTCGGCATGATCGATGCCGGTCGGGACGCGTCTGCCCTCAATCTCCTTCCGTCCTTCCTCAGGTTCCCCTGACCGTTCAGACAGCCTTGGCGACGTCGCGCATGACGGCGTCGAAGAACGTTGCCTGCGCGTCCGCTTCGCTGCGGGCATACGCGCGGTTGATGCCGCTGATCACTGCCCGAATCGATGCGGTCGTCAGATTCGCATCGATGCCCACGCCGAAAGCACTGCCCACGATGGCGTCGCCAGCCATTTCCGCGATGGCGATCGCGCGGGCGTCGGCCCCTTGCGTGAGCGCGCGCTCCTCGTAGTGCTGGACACGCACAGGCGTGCGCATGGCGTGCATCAGCGCATCGAGCGGTCCGTTACCGGTGCCCGAGACAGTCGTGCGCTGACCGTGAATGTCGACCGTCACGGCGATATGCTGGCGGCCGTCTCGCTCGGACAGCGTGTGACCAACGTACGCGACCGGCTCGCTCGACGCCACGTATTCCTTCTGGAACAGTTGCCAGATCTGCGACGCGGTGACTTCGGCCCCCGTCTCGTCGGTGTAACGCTGTACGGCTGAGCTGAAATCGACCTGCAGGCGACGCGGCATCTGCACGCCATACGACTGCTCGAGCAGATAGGCGATGCCGCCCTTGCCCGACTGGCTGTTCACGCGAATGATCGAGTCGTACGTGCGGCCGAGATCGCTCGGGTCGATGGGCAGGTACGGCACTTCCCAGACGGCGTCAGGTTTTTGCGCGGCCAGGCCCTTCTTGATGGCGTCCTGATGCGAACCGGAGAATGCGGTGAACACCAGGTCGCCGACATACGGATGACGCGGATGCACGGGCAACTGCGTGCATTCCTCCGACGTGCGGGCGATCTCGTTGATGTTCGAGAAATCGAGGCCCGGATCCACGCCCTGCGTGTACAGGTTCAAGCCGAGGGTGACGAGGTCGACGTTGCCGGTACGCTCGCCGTTGCCGAAGAGGCAACCTTCGATGCGATCGGCACCGGCCATCACGGCCAGCTCGGCCGCGGCCACCGCCGTGCCGCGATCGTTGTGCGGGTGTACCGAGAGAATCAGCGAATCGCGGCGCGCGAGGTGACGGTGCATCCACTCGATCTGGTCGGCGTAGTGGTTCGGCGTGCCGATTTCCACCGTGGCCGGCAGGTTGACGATGCACTTGCGCTGCGGCGTCGGTTGCCACACGTCGAACACCGCGTCGCACACGTCCTTGGCGAACTCGAGTTCGGTGCCGGTGAACGTCTCGGGGCTGTATTGCAGCGTCCATTGCGTGTCCGGCGCGGCGTCGGCACAGCGTTTGATCGTCTTGGCCGCAGCCACGGCAAGCGCCTTCACACCGGGCTGATCGAGGTTGAAGACGATGCGGCGGAATTCGGGCGCGGTCGCGTTGTAGAGGTGGACGATGGCGCGCGGTACGCCCTTGAGGGCGGCGAAGGTGCGCTCGATGAGGTCGTCACGGGCCTGCGTGAGGACTTCGATGGTGACGTCGTCGGGAATGTGACCGCCTTCGATCAGTTCGCGCACGAAGTTGAAATCGGTATCGGACGCCGACGGGAACGCCACTTCGATTTCCTTGAAGCCAATGGCGACGAGCGTCTTGAACATGCGCATCTTGCGCTGGGCATCCATCGGCTCGAACAAGGCCTGGTTGCCGTCTCGCAGATCGGTGCTCATCCAGATCGGGGCACGCGTGATGGTGCGGCTCGGCCATTGTCGGTCGGGGATATTGACCGGGGTGAACGGGCGGTACTTCGTGGCGGGGTGCTTCAACATGGCGTAGTCTCAAGGGTCGGCAAAAGTGGCAACCGGACGACGCATGAACGCAGATAAGCTACGACCGCCGGTTGGAGGAACCGGGGCTCAGATCGGCGTAACTGGGGAAAATCAGCGGTGCTTCAGAGAAGTCTTCAGACGATGCACGCGCGCAGCAACGGACCAAGCCCGGTGGAGCGGGCTAGTAGTCGTAGCGAGAGGGAGAATTGCGCGGTGATCATGGCCCTCATGAAATCACAGAGTTTCGGACGCTGTCAACCATGATGTGTTGTCTCATGACATTTCCCTCGTGGGCCGGCACGCACCGGCGCGGTCGTCGTCGACCCGCGGCCCCGGGGATCGGGCGCCTCGTCAGGGCGTGAGCGGCACGGCCGAGGTGCACTTGATCTCGTCGAGACAAACGCTCGACTTGACGGCACTCACCCCGGGAATCCGCATCAGTGTATCGAGCAGAAACTCGGACAGCGCCTTCAGATCACGGGCCACGACCTTGAGCACGTAGTCGATATCCCCCGTCACGGAAAAGCACTCTTGAATCTGTGCCAGCTCCGCCACCAATCCCTTGAAATTCGACAGGTCGCGGATATGACCGCGCTCCATCGTCACGTGGACAAAGGCGACCACGCCAAAGCCGAGCCGCTGCGCGTCGAGCCGTGTGTCGTAGCCCTTGATCACCCCCATCTCCTCGAGCCGCCGGTGACGCCGCAACGTCTGAGCAGGCGACAGCTTGATCGCCTCGGCCAGCTCAAGATTCGAAATTCGCCCGTGCGACTGCAATACCCCCAGCAACCGGACGTCGATTCGATCGATCTCGATGTCATGCACTTTTATCTCTCCTCAGGCACATATCACGAAATATTAGTGCAAAAACTAGGGTTTCCCTAACACCGTTACGAAATCCTATTTTGCGGTGCCCCCCTTACACTGAGCGCGGTAAAACGTCGCACGTGCGTGCCACCTTCCCACTATTTCAGGGATTACGGCGAGCGGAACGGGCCCGCCGGCTTATCCCAACCCGACGGTCGACAAAGCGCAATTTTGTTGCACTTTCCGCCGTCACCCGGCGTTCGACGAATCTGACACCTTATCCATCACCTGACCCAGCCGAGACGATCATGGCCGACCTGTTTGACAACCCGATGCAACTGATGGGCTTCGAATTCGTGGAATTCGCGTCGCCTACCCCGAATGTCCTCGAACCCATTTTCGAGCAGATGGGCTTCACGCTGGTGGCGCGTCACCGTTCGAAGGACGTAGTGCTGTACCGCCAGGGCGACATCAACTTCATCGTGAACCGCGAGCCGAACAGCGAAGCGGCCTACTTCGCCGCCGAGCACGGCCCGAGCGCCTGCGGCATGGCATTCCGCGTGAAAGACTCGCACAAGGCCTACGCCCGTGCACTGGCGCTCGGTGCGCAGCCGGTAGAGATCGAGACCGGCCCGATGGAGCTGCGTCTGCCCGCGATCAAGGGCATCGGCGGTGCGCCGCTGTATCTGATCGATCGCTTCGAGGAAGGCAAGTCGATCTATGACATCGACTTCGAATTCATCGAGGGCGTCGACCGTCATCCGGTCGGCCACGGCCTGCGTCTGATCGACCACCTGACGCACAACGTTTATCGCGGCCGCATGGCCTATTGGGCCAGCTTCTACGAGAAGCTGTTCAACTTCCGCGAGATCCGCTACTTCGACATCTCGGGCGAATACACGGGCCTGACATCCAAGGCCATGACCGCGCCCGATGGTAAAATTCGCATCCCCCTGAACGAGGAATCCGCCAAGGGCAGCGGCCAGATCGAGGAATTCCTGATGGCCTTCAACGGCGAAGGCATTCAGCACATTGCGTTCCTCACCGACAACCTGCTTCAGGTGATCGACAACCTGCAAATGGCCGGCGTCGAGCTCATGACCGCGCCGAACGACTTCTACTACGATGCGCTCGAGACCCGTCTGCCCGGCCATGGCCAGCCGATCGGCGAACTGAAGTCGCGCGGCATTCTGCTCGACGGCACGACCGAAGGCGGCAAGCCCCGCCTGCTGTTGCAGATCTTCTCGAAGACGCTGCTCGGCCCCGTGTTCTTCGAGTTCATCCAGCGCGAGGGTGACGACGGCTTCGGCGAAGGCAACTTCAAGGCGCTGTTCGAATCGCTCGAGCGCGATCAGATCGAGCGAGGTACGCTCAAGGTCTGAGTCCGGGGGAGACACGATCGTCGGCACAGTCCGACGATCCCAAAGGACACGGCGACGGCGTCATAAGCGCTGCGCCGTGGCGGCTCAACGGTTCCGGTTCGTTCGCACAGAACGAAACAGAGAAGCGCGCCGCATGGCAATGAAGGTAGGGTAAGGAACAGACATGTCCGCCAATGCACCACAAGAAGGCTCGCTCCACCGCGGTCTGAAGAATCGTCACATCCAATTGATCGCGCTGGGTGGCGCGATCGGCACCGGCCTCTTTCTCGGCATCGCCCAAACCATCAAGACCGCCGGCCCGTCAGTGCTGCTGGGCTATGCCATTGCCGGCATCATCGCGTTTTTCATCATGCGCCAGCTCGGCGAAATGGTCGTCGACGAGCCGGTCGCCGGCTCGTTCAGCTACTTCGCCAACAAGTATTGCGGGCATTTCGCGGGCTTCGTGTCCGGCTGGAACTACTGGGTGCTCTATGTGCTGGTGTCGATGGCCGAACTCTCGGCCGTGGGCATCTACGTCCAGTACTGGTGGCCGGCCATTCCCACGTGGGTTTCGGCCCTCGTGTGCTTTGGCGTCATCAACGCCATCAATCTCTCCAGCGTGAAGTCGTACGGCGAGATGGAATTCTGGTTCTCCATCATCAAGGTCGCCGCCATCGTCGGCATGATCGGGTTCGGCGGCTATCTGCTGTTCTCCGGCAACGCCGGCCCTGAAGCCAGCGTGACCAACCTATGGCGACACGGCGGTTTCTTCCCGAACGGCGTATCGGGCCTCGTCATGGCGATGGCCGTCATCATGTTCTCCTTCGGCGGACTGGAACTGGTCGGCATCACCGCGGCGGAAGCGGACAACCCGTCGCACACGATTCCGCGCGCGACCAACCAGGTCATCTACCGCATTCTGATTTTCTACGTTGGCGCGCTCGGCGTGCTGCTCTCGCTGTACCCGTGGGAGAAGGTGGTATCCGGCGGCAGCCCGTTCGTGCTGATCTTCCACGCACTGAACAGCAATGCCGTGGCCAACGTGCTCAACGCGGTGGTGCTGACCGCGGCACTGTCGGTCTACAACAGCTGCGTGTACTGCAACAGCCGCATGCTCTACGGTCTCGCCGGTCAAGGCAACGCGCCGCGTGCGCTGCTCAAGGTCAACCGTCGTGGCATTCCGCTGCTGGCGCTGGGCGTCTCGGCCGCCGCGACCGCCGTGTGCGTGGTGATCAATTACTTCATGCCCGGCAAGGCGTTCGAACTGTTGATGGGGCTGGTCGTGTCGGCACTGATCATCAACTGGGCGATGATCAGTGTGATCCACCTGGTCTTCCGTCGTGCCAAGGCGCGCGCGGGCGAGACAACGCTGTTCAAGAGCCTCGGCTACCCGCTCACGAACTACCTGTGCCTGGCGTTCCTCGGCGGCATTCTGGTCGTGATGTACCTGATTCCGGACCTGCGCATTTCGGTCTACCTGATCCCGGTGTGGCTGGTCGCGCTCGGCATCGGCTATCGGGTGCGTCAGAAAACAAACCGCGTAGCCCCGATTCAGGCCAGGGCGGCACGCTGAGGTCCCCCGCTCAATGCCGACGGCCACCGGCGGCAGCGGGTTGCAACGCGTCGCGGTCTCGCCTCGGGTACCACCCCCCCCGGGGGCGTACCCGGCGATACCTGACTAGCGGTATCATCAACTGTTTGGCGCCGTCGGGGCCGCCGGAGCCGCACCGACGGTCCGGTGGCCCCCAGCCCGCACTCCACCGACTTTCTCTCGTTTTTCCAGGAACCGCCATGTTCGAACATATCGATGCCTATCCCGGTGACCCGATCCTCTCGCTCAACGAGAATTTCGCCAAGGATCCCCGTACCAACAAGGTCAACCTGAGCATCGGCATCTACTACGACGACGATGGCCGCCTTCCGGTCATGCAGGCTGTGCGAGAGGCCGAAGCGCAGTTGCTCGGCGAGGTCGGTCCGAAGCCGTACCTGCCGATGGCGGGGCTCGCCACCTATCGCGACGCCGTGCAAGCGCTCGTGTTCGGCGACGACTCGCCGGCACGCGCCGACGGTCGCATCGCTACGGTGCAGACGCTCGGCGGCTCGGGCGCGCTCAAGGTGGGCGCCGATTTCATCAAGCGCTACTTCCCCGGCGCGCAGGTCTGGGTGAGCGATCCCACGTGGGACAACCATCGCTTCATCTTCGAGCGTGCCGGTTTCACCGTGAATACGTATCCGTATTACGACGAAGCCACCGGCGGCCTGCGTTTCGACGCGATGGTCGACGCCATCGACAAGCTGCCTGCGCGTAGCGTGGTGCTGTTGCACGCGTGCTGTCACAACCCGACCGGCGTCGATCTGAACGACGCGCAGTGGGTGCAGCTGATCGACGTGCTCAAGAAGCGCGAGTTGTTGCCCTTCGTCGATATGGCGTATCAAGGCTTCGGCTCGGGTCTGGACGCCGACGCGTTCGTGATTCGCGAACTGGCCCGTCAGGGCGTGCCGGCCTTCGTCGCCAACTCGTTCTCGAAGAACTTCTCGTTGTATGGCGAGCGTTGCGGCGGCTTGTCGGTCATCTGCGAGTCGGCGGAAGCGGCGGATCGCGTGCTC
The DNA here is from genome assembly GCF_026802345.1 of Pandoraea sp. XJJ-1. Taxonomy (NCBI): domain Bacteria; kingdom Pseudomonadati; phylum Pseudomonadota; class Betaproteobacteria; order Burkholderiales; family Burkholderiaceae; genus Pandoraea; species Pandoraea sp. XJJ-1. Next base: position 701,572 of record NZ_CP113827.1, on the reverse strand, counting down.
GGTCAGCTCACGAGCGCGGTGCGTTCGAACTACAGCAACCCGCCGACGCACGGCGCGAAGATCGTGGCCAAGGTGTTGAGCACGCCGGCACTGCGCAAGTCGTGGGAAGCCGAACTCATGGCCATGTGCCAGCGCATTACGCGCATGCGCGGCGCGATTCACGACGGCCTTCGTGGACACGTCCCCGAGACGATGCTCTCGCGCTACCTCGAGCAGCGCGGCATGTTCACGTACACGGGGCTGTCGGCGACGCAGGTCGATGTGCTGCGTGACACTTACGGCGTCTATCTGATCCGCTCGGGCCGCATGTGCGTGGCGGGCCTCAACGAGAAGAACGTGGCGGTGGTGGCCGACAGCATTGCCAAGGTGCTGAGCCACGGCTGAGCGTCGCTCGATACCGGAAGCTCCACGAAAAGGGACGGCGCGTGCCGTCCCTTTTTCATTCCAACCCGGCGTGCTTGACGCGCCGCGCCGCACCGCAAGCTTTTCCGCCGTCTTTCGTCATCCGCGTTCCGTGGCGAGGTACCGCCACGACAGCCCTACCCCATCGCGCACGACCTTGCCCGCCGAGCCCTCGGGAAAGTGGGCTGGGAACACCGTGGTTCCGGCGTCGAGCGCCAGATCGAGCAGCCCGCGGCGAGACTCGCCGGCCTGAACCGGATCGAGACAGAACGCCGAACACCACTCGGGACGATAGACCTGCACGGGGCTGTGCATGACATCGCCGGAAAACAACGCGGTCTCCCCGCGAGACGCGATCGAGATGGCCATGTGCCCTGCGCTGTGGCCCGGCGTCGGCAGAAAGCGAATGCCGTCGAGCACCTGCTCACCGGCGTCGGGCACCTCATGCACAAGACCGGCGTCGAGCAGCGGCAACACGCTGTCCTCGAACACCATTCGGCGTGCGGCACCCGGGCCGGTGTCAAAGAACTCGCGCTCGCGCCGGGCGAAGACATACGTGGCGTTGGGAAAGACCGGCACCCAGCGCTCTCCTTCGCGAAAGGTGTTCCAGCCAACGTGATCGACGTGGAGGTGTGTATTGAACACGTAGTCGACCCGTTGGCGATCAAACCCCGCGGCGCTCAAGCGCTCCAGCACCGGGTTGGACAAGCGGTCGAACAACGGACTGAAGGCGCGCATCTTGTCATTGCCGATGCCGGTGTCGACGACGATCGTCAAGCCGGCGAACTCCACGATCCAGAGATGCGTTTGCAATGCGACGCGTCCATTCGAGTGATCGAACGAGGCCGGCGAGAGCCTTGTCGCGAGATCGGCCCCGGCCTCGGCTTCCCAATCGGGGAACAGTCGCGGCGCGGGCAACGCAAACGCGGTCTCGAAGATGCCCGTGATTCGGGCGGATCCCACATGAAAGACGGGTACAGACGGCGTCATGTTCGAACTCCAGGACGTTATCCAGAAGAATAAGCTGCGTATGCAGTGACCGGCGCATCACTCGCTACCGGATGCCAATGCCACCGCGGCGCGGCGCGTGGCAAGCGCATAGCAAAGGAAGCTGGCAATCGCCGCGACCGTCCCCACCAGCGCAAGCGCCGTGCCCAGACTACTTGCCGTTCTTCCAAGGTGCTCGTTGATCGCGCCAACCGCAAACGGCCCCACACTGCCGCTGATGGCATTCGTCATGAAGACGAGCAGCGCGATCGCCCGACCACGCATCCGGTTCGGCAGCGCGATCTGAAGCGGAACAGGCGCGAGCGCCATGGCGATGCTGGCGGCGAACGCGCATACACCATACAGCACCACTGCCGCCAGACTATGGCTCATCAGCGGCATCGCAAACGCGGCAGGAATCAGAATGGCCGCGCCGCCCGTGGACAGCCCCAGTACCCGGCGCAGCGCACTGCGATCGGTCGCACGCGCGGCGAGCAGGCCCGCACACACCACACCGAGCACGCCCCCCAGCATGTACGCGGGCGCCGCAAGTTCGCCGACCGTCCGGGCGTCGAGCTGAAACGTGCGCATGAGTAGCGCCGGAAACCAGGCGGCATGGGCGTAAAAAAGTGTGATCAGCGCCACATACGCCGCGAAGTACGGCAGGCAGAAGCGATTCCTGACGAAGAGTTCTCGCATCACCTCCCGCATCGACGGCAGGTCGTCCTCGTCGGCGGCGCCGGCACCTCCGAGACCGCGACGCGCCGGCTCACGCACCGTGAACAACACCAGGGCGCTGAGCAGGAAACCTGGCAGACCGACGGCAACGAAAACGGACTGCCACGGCATCAGCCCATGGGTCGCCAGCCAGGCGCTCGCGGTGTGATCGCTGCTCAGGGTGAACAGAAAGCCGCCACCGAACAATGCCAGCCCGCCACCGACATACGGCCCCAACATGAAGATGCTGCTGGCGCGAGTGACCTTTCGCGGCGCGAAGAGATCGCTGAAGATCGACAGCACGGCAGGGCTGAGTGCCGCTTCCGCCACGGCCGTCCCGGCGCGCGCGAACAACAGTTCCGTGAAGTTGGTCGCAAACCCGCACAGCACGGTCGATGCCCCCCAGATGGCCACACAGGCCGCGATCAGCTTCACGCGATTGGCGCGGTCGACCCAGCGGGCCACGAAAACCCCCGCCGTGGCATAGCACATGGTGAAGGATATCCCTTGCATCAGACCGATCTGCACGTCGGTGAGCCCAAGCGTTTGCTTGATCGGCTGCACGAGAATGCTGACAACCTGACGGTCGAGATAAGAAAACGCAAAGCAAACGAAAAACAGCAGCACCACGTAACCGTAATAGCCGGCACGTTCGTGTTGCTCATCTGCCGGCGTGGCAATGATGGCGGGTTGAGCGCTCATGAGAATGTCCTGTTTGACATGCAATGTGTCGAGATGACGGAGGCGGGGATCGGCGCAGTACGCGTCAGTCCCAGTGACTGTCGCTGGCGAGCAATGCGATGCAGTCGCCCGGTTCCACTCGGGCGAACGTGCGCATGCACATCACCGTGCCATCGCTGCGGAAGGCGATTTCGCGGGGTGCCTCCCACGGGGCGTGCGGATCGAACAGACGCCCCGCCAGTTGCCCCTCGCGCACGTCGTCGCTCAGCCGGAACGCGGGCTCAAAGACTCCGCCCCGCGGCGCGTAGACGTAATGCCTCGGCCCCTGCACCGCCATGACGCGGGTGTCGTGCGACGGTGCCGGGCCGTCCTCCGACGTGACACCCAGCGCGCGCAGAACGCGTTGCAGACCGGCTTCGACGATGGCGAGGTTGGCGGCGTCGCAACCCGCGCCACCACCAAATTCGCCGCAGAGAAATAGTTTGTCGTGGCGTTGCGCCGCAGCGCCGAAAGTGCGGTCTTCGCCGAGCAGATCCATGACCATCGTGTACGGGGCACCGAAGGCGCGAACCAACTGCAGATAGCTTGTGCGGCGCACGGCATCGACGGGCGGCGCGGCCAGCAAGGTCGGCGTGTGGTCGAACGACGCCCCGCCAGCGTGCAAGTCGATCACGACGTCGGCACGGGGCAGCAACTCGGTCTCGACGTAGTGCGCGATCATCTCGGTCGGCGACCCGTTACGCGCGCCGGGAAACAGCCGGTTCAGGTTGCCCTTGTCGATGGGCGACGTGCGCGTGCCGTTCGCGAACGCCGGAAAATTAAGCCCTGGAATCACGATCAAGCGGCCGCGAATCGACATGGCGGGCAGGCGCCGCATCAGCTTCATCAGAGCGATGGGGCCTTCGTATTCGTCGCCATGATTGCCGCCCGTGAGCAGCACCGTGGGCCCCGTGTCCGGGCCCGCGTTCAGCACGGCGACCGGAATCGGGACATGGCCGTAAGCAGACCGGTCGTGAGAGTAAGGCAAGCGCAGCGTGCCGGTCTGAAGACCGGTGCGCTCGTAGTCGATATCGGAAGCGATCAGGGAAGCAGAGTTGTGCATGACGAGAGAGTGAAAAGCCAGGCGACGCCTAGGGTGAATTCACTATCGCAGACGCAAAAATGCTTGACCAATGCCGTTCATTGACCTGGGTGATGCCTCAAACGCATCGCCCGAAGCCGCGGCGGTTGCCGCCGCATTTCGTGGTCCCCGTGGTCGTCAAGCCGCCTGAACGGTCGCCAACTGCTCGATGAACCGTTGCAGGGCGGGCTGCGGCGGATGCTGGGCCGAGTGACAGAAGGCCAACGGCAGCCGCACCGAGAGATCGCGAATGGCGGCAAAACGCACACGTGCCGGCGGCCGGTCGCGGTTCGCATCGTTGACGATCGCCAGCCCGACACCCGCAGACACCAGCGACAGGATCGCCGCCTCGGTCGATACTTCCTGACGAATGTCGAGCGTCAAGCCACGCTCGGCGCATGCGGCGATCAAACGATCGTAGTACGCGGGATAAACCGCGCGCGGAAAGGCCACGAAGGGGTGCGCGCGAAGCGACGCGATGTCCACGTCTCCCTCGCGCCCCAACGGCCAGTCTGCCGGCACTGCGAGGACGACATCGTGTTCGAGCAGGGGCACCTCGGCGCATCCTTCGCGCAACGCGCCGAAACGATAACAAAACCCGCCGTCCAGCGTGCCAGCCGCGATGGCGTCGAGCTGCTCGGGCGTGTTCATCGGTATCAGTTCGAGCGCCACGTCTGGCGTGGCGCGTTGAAAGGCATTGAAGGCGGCGGGCACCAGACCATCCCAGGACGCGTTCTCGACAAAGCCGATGCGCAACCGGCCGGTGACGCCCGACGCGAGGCGCCGTGCGGTACGGTTCGCGCTTTCGACACGGGCGAGGATGTCACGGGCTTCAGCGAGATAGGCCGTTCCGGCAGCGGTCAGCACGAGGCCGCGCGCCGTGCGCGTGAAGAGCGCCGCCCCGATGGTCTCTTCGAGATCCCGGATCTGCCGGGAGACGGCCGGTTGCGTCACATGCAGAATTTCGGACGCCGCGCGCACGCTCAACTGCTCTGCCACCGCAATGAAATATCGAAGATGCCTGAGTTCCATGGTCTGGCCGAGGAAGGTGCTTCGTGTCTCGCCTGCGCAGACAGCCTCCGCGCGACGGGTCAAAGTGCGAGCAGTCTACCGGAAAAGCCCGACGCCACCGCGCCCGGCAAGCCTGGCGACTTGGCGGTATATTGGTCGTCCCGCGGCGCTGCGCGTCGCTCCAACACGAACGCATCGATCCTCATGTCCGATCTATCCGCCGATCTGTCCCAGTTTCCCATCACGCGCAAGTGGCCTGCCGCGCACCCCGAGCGTCTGCAACTGTATTCGCTGCCCACCCCCAACGGCGTGAAGGCCTCGATCATGCTCGAAGAAATCGGGCTGCCTTACGAAGTGCACCTGGTGAACTTCTCGACCGACGACCAACTCTCGACCGAGTTTCTCGCACTCAACCCCAACAACAAGATTCCCGCGATCCTCGATCCCAATGGCCCCGACGGCAAGCCGATGCCGCTGTTCGAGTCGGGCGCGATTCTCTGGTATCTCGCCGAGAAGACCGGCAAGCTGCTGCCCGCCGATCCGGCCGCGCGTTACGAAACGCTGCAATGGGTGATGTTCCAGATGGGGGGCGTGGGGCCGATGTTCGGTCAGGTCGGCTTCTTCCACAAGTTCGCGGGCAAGGACTTCGAAGACAAGCGTCCGCGCGACCGGTACGTGAACGAAGCGAAGCGCCTGCTTGCCGTGCTCGACGCGCGCCTGGCGACACACCGGTGGATCATGGGCGACGAGTACACGATTGCCGATATCGCTACGTTCCCGTGGGTGAGAAACCTCGTCGGCTTCTACGAGGCGGGGGAGCTGGTCGGCTTCGACCAGTTCAAGCACGTGCGACGCGCGCTCGACGCGTTCGTTGCGCGTCCCGCCGTGATTCGAGGCCTCGACATTCCGAAGCGCTCCGCCTGAGCACCCGGATCAGGCCGGAATGTCGATGCGACGATCGGCCTGCGAATGTGAGTTGGCGCTAAGCGGCGCGAAGCCGTCACGCGCCCGCCGGACGTCTGACGGACGATCCGGCGGGGCGGGCGTTACCGCATGGACGAGGCCGCGTCGGCCCACCCGATGCCGACGTCAGGCCGACGTCTTGAAGCGCGCCGCCTCCTCGGATCCGCCCGTGGCATTACCGGCACTGTACGAATGCGCGCCCACCCCGGCGAGCTTGCCGCCCTGCACGATCAGATACTCGTTGCGAATTGGACGGTTCTCCAAATAGCATTCCAGAATTTCGCGAGTCCCGGCGGCGTAGCGCGTTTGCGCGGAGAGGCTCGTGCCGGAGATGTGCGGCGTCATGCCGTGATGCGGCATTTGTCGCCACGGATGATCCGCCGGCGCCGGTTGCGCAAACCACACGTCCCCGCCATAACCCGCGAGCTGTCCGCTCTCCAGCGCGGCCGCCACGGCATCGCGATCGCAGAGCTTGCCGCGCGCCGTATTGACCAGATAGGCGCCACGTTTGAAGTGCTTCAGGCTATCGGCGTTGATCATGTGCTCCGTTTCCGGATGCAACGGGCAGTTCAGCGTCACCACGTCGCAAACCTTTGCAAGGCTCTCGAGACTCGAGTGGTACGTGAGGTTCAGCTCCTTCTCGACAGACACCGGCAGGCGGTGACGATCGAGATAGTGCAGATGCGTGCCGAACGGCCTCATCAGACGCAACACACGCAAACCGATTCGGCCGGCCGCGACCGTTCCCACGTGCATGCCTTCCAGATCGTACGAACGCGACACGCAATCGGCGATGTTCCAGCCGCCCTTTAGCACCCATTGATACGACGGCAGGTAATTACGCACGAGCGCGAGCGTCGTCATCATCACGTGTTCGGCAACGCTGTTGCTGTTGCAGTACGTCACTTCCGCAACCGTGATGCCGTGTTCCATGGCGGCCTGCAAATCGGTATGGTCCGAGCCGATGCCTGCGGTCACGATCATCTTCAACTTCTTCGAGCGCTTGATGCGCTCGGCCGTCATGTAGGCGGGCCAGAACGGTTGTGAGATCACGATTTCGGCGTCGGCCAATTCTCGATCGAGCACGCTGTCATCGCCATCCTTGCTCGAGGTCACCACGAGTTGGTGGCCGTTCGATTCAAGGTATCGACGAAGACCCAGCTCGCCCGACACACTGCCGAGCAGGGCCCCGGGTGCAAAGTCGATGCCACGCGGCGTCGGCAGAGACTGGCCATCCGGGTAGCACTCGATCTTGGGTAGGTCGTCGCGGGCGTAGGTTTTCGGGTATCCGGTGACGGGGTCGTCGTACAGTACACACACAATCTTGGCCATGATGTCTCGCTCCTGAAAGGTTATGGGTCAGCAGTCTGCATCGGCAACGCATGACAGCGTCGCTGCATTGAGACCAATCATCGGCGTCTCAGGCGCGCCTGGAAAATCGTTCCTGCCGATCGGTTGATCGGCCCGACCTATCAGATCGAGCGCAAAGGGGGAGGCGGACGCGTCGTCAGACCGGCAACAGCGCATCCAGCCGCGCTTGCAAATTGACCGAGCGGAAGGCAGCTATGGCGGCTTCGAGCAAGGGCGGACGCGGCTGTCGCACGCGCAGGATCAGACCGATCTCACGATGCAACGCCGGCTGCAATGGCACCGCGTGCAGCTCATCGCGCATTTCCGCCAGGCACAGCACGCTATGCGGCACGATGCTGAAGAGCCCCGCGCATCGCACGTGGGCATACAACGCCATGAGCGAATCCGTCTCCACGCGCGGCAACGCCGACGTGCCCGCACGCGCGAGCGCCGCGTCGATCCCTTGGCGGCATTGCATATTGCCCGTGAGCAGACACAACGGCAGTTTCGCCGCCTCATGCCACGACAGCGACGAGCGTCCGGCCAGTATCGATGCGTCGCGCGCGATCAACACATAGCGTTCGCGGAACAAGGGGACGGTGTCGAACTCGCTCAACCGCGGGTCGTCGAGATAGCTCAACCCGACATCCAGATCGAGTTCGGATAGCTGGCGCAGTGCCTGCGTTGCCGAGAGCGTGAAGACCTCATGACGCATGCCGGAGAAGTCGCGCAGACAGGCATCGGTGAGCAGCGGCACGAGCGGCAATGCGGTGGGAATCGCGCCGACGCGCAAGCACCCGGTGACTTCGCGCCGACTGGCGCTCACCTCCTGCCGCAAGCCCTCACAATCGGCCAGCACCTGACGCGCCCAGGCAAGCACGCGCTCCCCTTCCGGAGTGAACCCCTCGAAGCGACGTCCGCGTCGTACGATGGGCAATCCGAACTCCTCTTCGATACTTCGGATCGCACCGGATAGGGTTGGCTGGGACACGTTGCACAACGCCGCCGCGCGCCGGAAGTGCTGCGCCTGCGATAGCGCCACGAGATAACTCAACTGCCGAATGAACATGGCCCGCGTCTCCGTCCGATGTTGCGGCGAGCGCCTGCACCACCGCTATATACGAATGAATATAACGCATGCCATGACCCACCGGTCATGAGAATGTTGCATAACTGTTATGGAAAATCCGCCCGGCGACCACCGGGCGGCACGCCCTATCCGAGCCCTTTGGTCGCCGCTTAGTGCGCGACGGTGGAAGCCGGCGAAACGGGGTTGGGTGCAGCAGGCAACGGCATCACGGACTGGGGTGACGGCATGCCGCCCGCCGAACCGGAGGGCGTGGTTGCACCGTTCGACGACGCCGCGCCCGGGCCGTTCCACTCGCCCGGCACGCCCGGAATCGTGGTGCCATATGGCGTGCTCGCGGGCAGACCTGACTCGGGCTGCGCCAGCACGGCCGACGCGACCGGCACCGGCAGCGGCCCGCTATCGCTCGCAGTGGTGGGCGTGGCGTCCGTCGTTGCCTGGACGGGCGCCGGTGCCACCGAATGCTTCACCGGCGCCTTCGCCTTGTGCGCCGGTTCGGGCGTCTTCGTGAACAGCCCCGTCACCCAATCCGAGACGCGCGTCCACCCGTCGCTATACCAATGGTGGTTATCCGGCGCTTCGAACTTCGCATTCGCATCGATCACCTTCGAGCGCAAGGCGCGCGAGAACACGTCGCCGACGATCGGCAACGCGCTGTGCGCGCCCTGCCCCCAGTAATCGCTGCGCAGCGTCACGCGACTGTCGTTGAAGCCGACCCACGCCCCCGCCACCAACTGGGGCTGCATGAGAATGAACCAGCCATCGGCATTGTCTTGCGTCGTGCCGGTCTTGCCCGCCACATCGGCGCGAATGCCGAAACGTGTGCGAATCGCAGTGCCCGTGCCGCGATTGATGACTCCCCGCAGCGTATCGAGCAACGTGTAGTCGTCGTTCACGGAAAGCGCTCGCTCGGCGCGCGCGGGTGAGAACGTGGCGAGCACGTCACCGTCGCTGTTCGTGATCTCGGTGACCATCGTCGGCTCGCGATACTCTCCGCCATCCGCGATGGTGCCGTATGCGCTCACCATCTCCTTGAGTGAGACAGGGCTCGTGCCGAGCGCCAGCGACGGCACCGGATCGAGCTTGCTCTCGCGCACGCCCATTGCCCGCGCCAGGCCGGCCACACGCGACGGCCCCACGTCCTGCATCAGTTGTGCCGTGACGGTGTTGCGCGACTGCGCCAGCGCGTCGCGCAACGTCATGGGCTTGTTGGTCGGCGCGGTGTCGTCGCTCGGTCGCCAGATCTCGCCGCCCGCAAGCGGAATGTCGACGACCTGGTCGACGATGGTGTCATCCGGCGTTCTGCCCTTGACGAACGCGGCGCCATACACGAAGGCCTTGAATGTCGACCCCGGCTGCCGCCGCGCCTGTTGAACGTGATCGAAGGGATCGGTCATAAAGTCGCGGCTGCCGACCCACGCGCGAATTTCACCCGTGCGCGGATCGAGCGCCAGAAAGCCGGCTTGCACCCGGGTCTTCGTTGCGCGCAGATTCTGCATGAACGTCTTGTCGGCGAGCAGGCGCTTCATCGCCGCGTCCGGCGCCTCTCCTCCCGCCACCGCGTTGCGATACTCCGCCGATTCGCGCACGAACGCATGCACCAGCGCCGCGCTGTCGCGCCAGCCACCGCGTGCCGACCAGTTCGCGTCGGCAATGCTCTGCAGTTGATTGGCCTGATGGGTGAGCGCCTGCGTGGCCATCGTCTGCAAGCGCGAGTCGATGGTCGTATGCACGACGAGGCCGTCGGAATAAATGTTGTAATCGTGACGATCGGCCCAGCCGATCAACCACTTGCGCAATTGCTGGGCAAAGTGCGGTGCGGGCCCGGGCTCCTCGGTCTGCCGTTCGAAGTTGATGCGCAGCGGGCGTTTCTGCAACGCGGGGAGCTTCGACGCATCGAGCCCTCCGAACTTGACCATCTGGGCGAGCACGGTATTGCGACGTTGCAGCGCACGCTCCGGGTTGATCACCGGGTTGTAATAGCTGTTGCCCTTGAGCATGCCGACGAGCGTGGCGGCTTCGAGCAAATCGAGCTGGTCGGCCGACTTGTCGAAGTACGTGCGCGCGGCCATCTCGATACCGTACGCGTTGTACAGGAACGGCACCGTGTTCAGGTATGTCTCGAGAATCTCAGGCTTGGTGTAAAGCGCTTCGATTTTCAGAGCGGTGATCGCTTCCTTGAGCTTGCGCGTGAGCGTGGGCGCCCGGCCGATCTCGTCCGGATACAGATTGCGCGCGAGCTGCTGCGTGAGGGTCGACCCGCCCTGCCGGTCGCCGGAGAACGTGTGCAGCGCCGCCGATGCGGTGCGCTTCAGGTCGATGCCATGATGCTCGTAAAAGCGGTGGTCTTCCGTCGCAACCAGTGCCCTGACGACGTTCGGCGACACGTCTTTCAACGGCACCCATTCACGGTTCGCCGGCCGAAATTCGGCAAGCAGCTTACCGTCGGCCGACAGCACCTGCGCCGGTCGGTCGATCCTGGCGCGCCGGATGTCGCGGATGCTCGGCGTGAATGGAATCAGGATCAACGTGTACGCGACAAGCAGGCACGGCAGCGCCGCGACGGCAATGAGCACGCCCCGGCGCGTGGGGTGACGCACGTGAAACCACGCACGGGCCGCATACGGCTTCAGGGGTTGTGCGAGACGCAGACCATACCGGCCCGTCTGGGCAATGGCATGCAACAGCGACGAGAACAGCGACGAAATCGGGCGCTTCACGATGGGGGATGGCGTGGCAAAGTCCGCATCCTACCAAAACCGACGGACGAACCCGGCAAGCTCAAGGCACGATCGGCGCCGGCGAGTCCGGTTCGAGCTTGCGCCACACGAAGCCGATATGCTCGCGCATGATGCGGCGCGCCGCTTCGGGCTGGCGGGTACGGATGGCCTCCCACAGTGCAAGATGGTGCGCGAGGATAGTTTCCGACGCCTGCTCGCGCAGATCGAACAGCCCCGAGTTGTTGAGTGAGATGTGCTCGTGGAGCATCTTGGTCACGCTGCCTTGCAGGTGTCGAAGCATCGCATTGTGCGACGCGTTCGCGAGCGCCGTATGAAAATCACCGTCGAGCCGTGACTCGCGCACCGTGTCGCCGCGCTCGTGCGCGTCGACCAGTCCATCGACCAGTTCGGACAGGCGCGCAAGATCTTCATCGGTCGCCCGCACGGCCGCCAGATAGGCGGTGGTGCCCTCCAGCATCAGGCGAAACTCGAGCATGTCCGGACGCAATTCCGGATGATCGCTCACGAGTTGCCGCCACGGCGAAATCAACCCCGTCTGCAGACGATCCGAGACATAAACGCCCGACGCGGCGCGCGTCTTGAGCAAGCCGCGGGCAACGAGACGCTGAAGCGCGGCGCGCACCGTCGAGCGTGCCACGCCCAGCGACAGCGCCAGCGCACGCTCGGACGGAATGCGCTCGCCTGGCGCCCATACGCCTTCGATCAAACGGGTCTCGAGTTCGCGTGTGATGCGCTCGGTCAAAGTGGGACCGCTCACGGTGACGTCTCCTGCAATCGGACAGATGCGTGCGTCGATGGCGACGCGGCGCCCAAGTTGCGACACACGAGCACCTCGATGCCTGGGCGTGCGTCGTCGGCGCGTGTTTTGCCTATGCCGCGATTTTGCCCTGTCGGCTCGCATTCACAGCAACTGGTACGACCAGTTTGCCCGAACGTTTCACGGGTGTCGATCATCGCGTCAGCCGGACGACACGTCCGTGCCAACCGTCGTGCCAACCGCCATTCAGACGCGGCCGCGCGCACGGCGACACCGCCTGACCAAGCCTTATAGCAATCGATCACCAAATCGAGGAGACGCAAGTGGAAGTGTGGGTACAGAACTACGTGCCGGGTGGCACGCTATGGATCGCGGCGCTCATGGCCGCGCTACCGATCATCGTATTCTTTGTCGCCCTGGCGGGACTGCGCATGAAAGCGCATGTCGCGGGCGCGCTGACCGTTGGGATCGCACTGATCATCGCCGTCGCTTACTTCGGCATGCCGGCCAGAATGGCCGCCATGTCCGCCGTGTATGGCTTCGCTTACGGTCTGTGGCCCATCGCCTGGATCATCATCACTGCGGTCTTTCTTTATCGTGTGGTCGTCAAGACCGGACAGTTCGACATCATTCGCAGCTCGGTGGTCTCGCTGACCAACGACCAGCGGCTTCAGATGCTGCTGATCGGTTTCTCGTTCGGCGCGTTTCTTGAAGGTGCGGCGGGCTTCGGCGCGCCGGTGGCCATCACCGCCGCGCTGCTCGTCGGCCTCGGCTTCGAGCCGCTGCGCGCCGCAGGCCTGTGCCTGATCGCCAACACCGCGCCCGTAGCCTTCGGTGCGATGGGCATTCCGATCATCGTGGCGGGTCAGGTGAGCGGCATCGACGCATTCCATATCGGCGCAATGGCCGGACGCCAACTGCCGCTGCTCTCCGCCTTCGTCCCGTTCTGGCTCGTATTCATCATGGACGGCAAGCGTGGCGTCAAGGAAACGTGGCCTGCTGCGCTTGTGGCGGGGGGCAGTTTCGCCGTCGCGCAGTACTTTTCGTCGAACTATATCGGACCGGAACTGCCGGACATCATCTCGTCGCTGTTCTCGCTCGTGTGCCTCGCCAGCTTCCTGAAGGTGTGGCAGCCGAAGACGTCCGCCGCGCGGGCCCATTCCGGCGTGTCGATGTCGGGCGGCAGCGCAGCCCTGGGTGGATTCGGTGGTCTTGGTGGCGGATCGGCGCACGGCGCGACAGCGTCGCCCTACTCCGCCGGCCAGGTCCTGCGTGCCTGGTCGCCGTTCCTGATCCTGACCGGCATGGTCACGATCTGGAGCCTGCCCGCCTTCAAGGCACTGTTCGCCGCAACAGGCCCGCTGGCGTGGACCGTGCCGTCGCTGCACGTGGCCGGGCTCGACCGCCTGGTGTCCAAGGCCGCGCCCATCGTCGCCAAGACAACCCCGATGGACGCCATCTTCAAGTGGGATGCCCTCTCGGCGACGGGCACGGCGATCTTCATTGCGGCACTGCTCTCGATGGCCCTGCTGCGCATGAAGCCTGTCGACGGTGTGAAAAGCTTCTTCGAAACCGTCATGGCGCTGAAGAAGCCCGTGCTGGCCATCGGTCTCGTGCTGGCGTTTGCATTCGTCATGAACTATTCGGGCATGTCGACGACGCTTGCGCTGTTGCTCGCGCACACGGGCGCGGCGTTCCCGTTCTTCTCGCCGCTGCTCGGTTGGCTGGGAGTGTTCCTGACCGGTTCCGACACGTCGTCCAACGCGTTGTTTGCGAGTCTGCAAAGCACCACCGCGCAGCAGATCGGTGTGTCGAACACGCTACTCGTGGCCGCGAACACCACCGGCGGCGTGACCGCCAAGATGATTTCCCCGCAATCGATCGCGGTGGCTTGCGCGGCCACCGGCCTGATCGGCAAGGAAGCCGATCTGTTCCGCTTCACCGTCTGGCACAGCCTGATGTTCGTCTTGCTCGCCGGTGTGATGACGCTGGTGCAGGCTTACTGGCTCACGGGGATGCTGGTGCATTGAGTCGGTCGTCGTTGTAGACACTCGCCGTGGCGCCGATTGTGTGCCGCGGCGAGTGTGTCGTCCCCTGTTGGAGAATCCCATGAAAGCGGCCTTGTTCGTCCCCTGTTTCATCGATGCCCTGTTTCCCGAAGTCGGCATCGCCACGCTGGAGTTGCTGGAGAAACTCGGCGTGAGCGTCGATTACCCGCGCCGTCAGACCTGTTGCGGACAGCCGTTGGCCAACAACGGCTGCGAAGCCGACGCCGCGGGCGCCGAGTCGCTCTTCGTCGACAACTTCGCCGGTTACGACTACATCGTGGCGCCGTCGTCGAGTTGCGTGCATCACGTGCGCAAGCACCTGAGCGCAGCGGGCGAGTCGGAGCGCACGGCCGCCGTTCGCGCCAACACCTACGAACTCACCGAGTTTCTCCACGATGTGCTCAAGGTCCGCCACTTTCCCTGGGCCGAGTTTGCGTACACCGTCGGGCTGCATAACAGTTGCAGCGCCATCCGCCACCTGCATGCGGCGTCTGCCAGCGAGATTCCCGGCGAGCCATGGTCGAAGGCACGCACGCTGCTCGACGGCGTGCGCGGCATCCGCTTCGCGGCGCCGCGTCGTCCCGACGAATGCTGTGGCTTCGGCGGCACATTCTCCGTGTCCGAGCAGGCCGTCTCGGTCAAGATGGGGCAGGACAAGGTGCAGGACCACCTCGACGCGGGCGCGCAGTTCATCGTCTCCGCCGACATGTCTTGCCTGATGCATCAGAAAGGTTGCGCGGCACGCGCGCAGACACCGATGCGCTTCCTGCATATCGCTCAAGTCCTCAATGGCGTCGACCTCGACACCCTCGCGCCGGCGGCGCATGCGCAGGTGACGGCATGAGCCGGGCCGAGCGCGTGAATCACGCCAGACAGGCTGAGGCGTTTCTCGCGAAAACCGCGCACGTGGCATTTCACGACAAGCGCCTGTGGGATCTGCGGATGAAGCGCGACGCGCAGGCCGCCTCCATTGGCGAGTGGGAAACACTGCGCACGCTCGCGTCGCAGATCAAGGAACACACGCTCTCGCGATTGGGAGACTACCTCGACCGATTCTCGACACAAGCCGAAGCCAATGGCGTAAAGGTTCATTGGGCGCTCGACGCCGCGGCGCACAATGCCATCGTCCACGGCATTCTTGCGGCGCATGGCGTCAAGACACTCGTCAAGAGCAAGTCGATGCTCACCGACGAATGCGAATTGCGCGAGTATCTCGAACCGCGCGGCGTCGAAGTCATGGAGACCGATCTTGGCGAGCGCATTCAGCAGCTCGACAAGCAGCCGCCGTCGCATGTGGTCGTGCCTGCTGTGCACAAGCTGCGGGGCGACGTCGCAAAGCTGTTCGGCCGCACGCTCGGCACTGACCCCGACAACGACGACGTGCACTATCTGGCCGAGAGTCAGCGTCAGACCACGCGTCCGGCGTTTCTCGAAGCGGGCGCCGGCATGACCGGCTGCAACTTCGCCGTCGCGGAAACCGGCACGGTCGTGGTGTGCACCAACGAGGGCAATGCCGATCTGTCGGCCAACGTACCGCCGGTGCACATCGTGTCCATCGGCATCGAAAAGCTGATTCCGCGCACGGCCGACCTCGGTGTTTTCATCCGCTTGTTGTCGCGCAGCGCCCTCGGGTCGCCCATCACCCAATACACGTCGCACTTTCGCGCGCCGCGTCCGGGTACGGAGATGCACTTCGTCATCGTCGACAACGGCCGCTCGGCGCGTCTCGCGATGGACGACTTCTGGTACTCGCTCAAATGCATTCGCTGCGGGGCCTGTATGAATACGTGTCCGGTCTACCGACGCAGTAGTGGCCTGTCGTACGGCAGCACTTACGCAGGGCCGATCGGCGCCATTCTCAATCCCGCCTCCGACCTCAAGCGCTACAGCGCGCTGCCGTTCGCATCGACGATGAATGGCAGTTGCACCAACGTCTGCCCGGTGCGCATCAATATTCACGAGCAGTTGTACAAGTGGCGGCAGATCGTGGCAGAGGAAGGTGAATTGCCCCGCGTCAAGCGCAGCCTGATCAAGGTCGCGGGCAAGCTGCTCGCCAATCCGGTGCTGTATCGCACATCGATCAAATCGATGAACGTCGCCCTGCACCGTCTGCCGAACCTGGTGCTCTACAACCCCCTCAACACGTGGGGCAAGGGGCGCGATCTGCCCGACGCCCCTACCCAGACCTTCCGCGACTGGTACGACGCCAATCGAACATCGCGCGACGCGACAAGCAAGGAGACGCCATGAGCACGTCCCGCAACGAATTTCTCGTGCGCGTGCGCGCCGCGCAGCGCGTATCGCTGCGTGATGACGAACGGACTGTCGACGGGGCGTACGAACCGTTTCCCTTGCCCGTACTGCCGGTCTTCGAGACACCCGAGGGCGACCGGTGCGAGCGCTTTGGCCTGAATCTCGTTGCGATGGGCGGCAAACTCGCGACGCTCGACCACGCGCGTGAACTGCCTGCGTGGCTTGCCGAGCGGTTTCCCGGCGTGACGCCCGTCACCGCAACGGCGGAGGCCGCCTCGGCGGCACTGCTCGACGTCGCGCGCGCGCCGGCATCGCTGCATGACGTCGACGTCGCCATCGTGCGTGCGCGCTTCGGCGTTGCGGAGACCGGCTCCGTCTGGCTCTCCGAGCAGGAGTACGGAGTGAACGCGCTCGGCTATCTCGTGCAGCATCTCGTGGTGCTGCTCGACCCACGCGACATCGTCGATGGCCTGCAGGACATCTATCGATTGCCCGACTTTGCGTCGGCGCGTTACGCGGTCCTCGTCACCGGACCGTCCGCAACGGCCGATATCGAAGGCGTGCTGATTCAAGGCGCCCAGGGCGTGCGTTCCCTCACGGTCGTGTTGCTGCCTCGCGACTGATTGCGTCCCAACGCAGCCCGGCGCCGCGACGCTTTGTCGCACAGCGCCCCTGCGTTCTCCCGCACTTGACGCGCATCAAGTTCGCCACGGGAGGCGGCTTCTACCATCGGTCGGGCTCACTCACGACTATGGAAACCACCATGAAGCTCTCTCTTGGCGCTACGGCCATCGCCGCCGCATTCGTCAGCTGTGCCGCCGTCTTCAGCCCGTTCGCGGCGGCACAGGCAACGTCACAAACGACCGACAACGCCCCGGTCGAGTCAGCCAAACGCTTCGGCTTCATCAAGGACAGCTCGCAAGGGATCTACGCCGGCGACATCCTCGCACGCGTTCGCGTCATCGGCATTTTGCCGGACTCGCATGCAAGCGGCAGCGTGTTGCCAACGCTGGGGGTGAGCGTGAACAACGCCATCGTGCCGGAGCTGGATTTCAGCTACATGATTCTCGACAACGTTGGTGTTGAACTGATTCTTGGCATGTCACGTCATCAACTGACGTCCAGCATCGGGAACCTCGGCAGCCTGAACGTATTGCCACCGACGCTGCTGCTTCAATATCACTTCAATCACGCGGGCAAGGTACGTCCGTATGTCGGTGCAGGCGTCAACTACTCGCGCTTCTGGAACAGCAACCTGCAGGCGGGCGGCACGCCGATCTCGATCACGAACCACAGCTTCGGTCCGGCACTGCAAGCGGGTGTGGACGTTCAAATGACGAAGCATCTGTTCGTCAACATCGATGTCAAGAAGGTCTGGATGAAGACGGATACCTCGCTTGGCGGAACCGATCTGGGCACGCTCCACATCGATCCGTTGATCGTTGGCGTGGGGCTTGGCGTAACGTTCTGATACCCCTGCGGGCGCGCAAGAGAAACGTTCGGGTCAAACGCCGAAACGCGCTGGCCGTTACAAACGGCCAGCGCGCTCGCCCGTGCCTTGCTGGGCAGCACCGCACCCGCACACACGCGGCGCCCGGGGAGGCGCCGCGCAATGTCCCCTCAGAGCGGGCGACGCAAAAATCCCTTTTAAAGCATGCGTCGCAACGTATCGTCGCGACGGAAGTAGTGGTGCCACAGCGCCGCCAGCGCATGGAAGCCGATCACCCAATAGAACGCGTTGCCGATCGTCTCGTGAATCTCCTTGATCGAACGCCCCGTCTGTTCGTCTTTCGCAATGAACTGCGGCAGCGCGATATCCAGGCCTGGAATCGTGAGCGGATGCCCCTGGGCATTGAGCGTCAGATAGCCCAGCACCGGCTGCGCAAACATGAACAGATAGAGCAGCAGATGTGCGGCCGACGACCCGGCTCGCGCCCACCACGCTTGGCCTGGCAGCGCCGCCGGCGCGCCCTTGATCAATCGAATGAGCAAGCGCGGCACGGCCAGCACCAACACCGCGAGCGCAGCCCATTCGTGGATCGTGAGTGATAACGCACGTGGCGCACTCCCTCTCGGCAAATAGCCTTTGATAATGACGGCGGCATAGGCGATCACAATCAGCAATGCGATCACCCAGTGAAAGAAAACCGAGGTCGGCGCGTACCGCTCACCGGGCAAGAGCGACGAACCGCGCGAGCGGAACTTGATCGTGTTATCCATCTGGGGAGTTCCTCGAGTTTGGGGTCCCCCATTATCGCGTTCGTCCCGCGACAAGAAAAGGTCGCCAATTGTCACATTTGTTACCCAACGTTCCCCCCTGACATTCGGAATACTCCTTCCCATAGGTAGATCGACTATGCCGACAATAAGTCTGAAGCGCGCCCCCCACTCGATGTTCGCGCCCCGCTGCGATGAACCTCCTTGGCCGACGCACGCTCGGTCGGCCTTTAAGCCCCGCTCGCGGGGCTTTCTTTTTTGCCCGTAACGCTCGCCCCCCTTTTCTTCCGCCCCCTCCTGTCCTCGCAGGTCCGATGCACACGACGGGAGCCATCACCGAGCCGTCTCGCTGCGGAGCAACAATCGCCATGTACATCGGTGAAATCAGCTTATCGCGGCGATGCGACGATAGGGCTGTGAACTATCCGAGAGAATCGGTGCACAAACGCAAAAGCGGCAATTTCCGAACGGTGCTTCAGGCGAGTCCGAGTCAAACGATCGGACGACACCGCAAAGTGTTGCGTGAAGCCCTCACGGCACTGGTCATCGCTCGACTTGCGGGCCGATAATGGTGACCAGGATTACGGAGGACAGACCATGCGAAAAATCGCGCTGCCCCAGGGCGACACCGTGCCGGTACTCGGCCAGGGGACTTGGATGATGGGCGAGAAGCCGGAGCGGCGTCGCGAGGAGATCGCGGCGTTGCAACTGGGTGTCTCGCTGGGCATGACGCTGGTCGATACGGCCGAAATGTATGGAGAAGGGGCGACCGAGTGTCTCGTGGGCGAAGCGCTCGACGGACTGCGCGATGAAGTATTTCTCGTGAGCAAGGTCTACCCGCACAATGCCTCGCGACGTGGCGTGATCGCCGCTTGCGAGCGGAGTCTGGAACGCCTGCGCACCGATCGCCTCGACCTCTACCTGCTGCACTGGCGCGGCGACGTCCCGCTCGAAGACACGATTGCCGGCTTCGAAGCACTGCGTGAAGCGGGCAAGATCCGGCACTGGGGCGTGAGC
Source organism: Pandoraea sp. XJJ-1 (assembly GCF_026802345.1). Taxonomy (NCBI): domain Bacteria; kingdom Pseudomonadati; phylum Pseudomonadota; class Betaproteobacteria; order Burkholderiales; family Burkholderiaceae; genus Pandoraea; species Pandoraea sp. XJJ-1. Next base: position 682,221 of record NZ_CP113827.1, on the reverse strand, counting down.
AATTTCGATACGGACGACATGGAAGACTTGTTCGAACTGCCCGGCGGCGACCAGTGTGCGAGCGATCAGGTGCTGTACAACCTTTCGCGGCGCGGTCCCGAGTATGACCTTGTCCCGTGGCTGGCGGCGCGCGGTCTGCCGATGATGGCGTATTCGCCGATCGAACAGGGACGGCTGCCGGCAAAAGGCGCACTCGACGACATCGCCGCCGCGCGCCATGTCGCACCGCTGCAGATTGCGCTTGCCTGGGTGCTGAGCCGCCCGGGCGTCATCGCCATTCCCAAGGCGAGCACGGACGCTCACGTACGCGCCAATCGTGCTGCCCATGACATCGATCTGACGGCGGAGGAACTGTTACGACTCGATCACCAGTTCGAAGCGCCGTCGCGAAAGCGTCCGTTGGAAATGATCTGAACACATTCCTGAATTTTGAAGGCGTTCAGGGGTACGTACTTAACCCGGTACACTAGGCGCTTTCGTGTTTTCGCAGGGCGGCTTCATGAATGATTCACGTCCCGTCGTCGTTATCGGGGGCGGTTTGGTCGGCGTATGTACGGCCGCGTATCTTCAACGCGCCGGACACGCGGTGGTGATCGTCGACCGGCAATCGGCACGCCAGGCGGCGTCGCTTGGCAATGCGGGCTGCATCAATGGCTCGTCGGTCGTGCCCATCGCCATGCCCGGCGTGCTGTGGCAGGTACCCGGCTGGTTGATGCAACCGGAGGGTCCGCTGGTGCTGCGTTGGGGGTATCTTCCGCGCATGGTGCCATGGCTGATGCGCTTCGTCGCCGCCAGTCAGCCCGCACGTGTCACCGCGCAGGCGCGCGCGTTGCGCGCACTGCTCGGCCCCGCGCTCGACGCCTATCAACCGTTGCTTGACGATGCGGGCGCAAACGATCTCGTCACGCGTCGCGGCTATCTCATCGCCTATTCCAGTCAGAAGGGTATGGTGGGCGACGAAGGCGGGATGGCGCTGCGCCGCGACAACGGCGTGCACATCGAAACGCTGGATGCGAACGCATTGCGCGAGTTCGAGCCCACGCTATCGCATGACTTCGTCGGTGCCCGCTATATCGGCGAGACCGGCCACACGCCCGATCCCGGCGCGCTGTTGGCGCGCTTGACGGCGCAAGTGGTCGCGCGGGGCGGGCGAGTTGTCGATGCTGCCGCCACCGCCATCGAGACCAATGGCGCGCAGGCCGTGGCCGTGCACACCAACCGGGGCCGCGAAAGCGCAAGCGCCGTAGTGATCGCGGCCGGTGCATGGTCCGCACCGCTTGTGCGCCAATTGGGCGACACCGTTGTCTTCGACACCGAGCGCGGCTATCACGTGGAAATTCCGACGCCGCACGAGATGCCCTCACGTCCCGTCATGTGGGCCGAAGGCAAGTTGTTCGCCACACCGATGAACGGCCGTCTTCGCGGTGCGGGCACGGTCGAACTGGCCGGTCTGCAAGCCTCACCGAACTGGCGGCGCGCCGATCTGCTGCTCAATCAGTTGCACAAGATGTTCCCCGGCGCAGTGAACGGGACGAAGCCGACACAGTCGGTCGACGGTGCACGCTGGCAAGGATTCCGCCCCAGCACGCCCGATTCGCTGCCGGTATTGGGCGCGGCGTCGAAGGTGCCTAACGCTTTCTATGCATTCGGCCATGGCCACGTAGGTCTGACCGCCGCCGCCTCGACGGGACGCACGATTGCAGCGCTGGTGTCCGGCGAGCGGCCCGCCATCGACCTCTCGCCCTTCTCCATCGGCCGCTTTCGCTGACGGGGCAGGATCAGGCGGAGGACAGCGGGCGTGATCGTTGCGCCCCCTCCTTCGCCAATCCTCACGACGCGCTGCGTATCGTCATGACTTGCAGACGGACGCGACGATATCGCACGAGCGCAGGCGCAGCGCGGGATCGTAGATGTCGGTGACGAGCATCAGCTCATCGGCCTGCGTACGCTCGACCAGATCGGACAGACCGGCCCCCACCCGCTCGGGGCCACCCACCACGGCCACGCCGAGGAACGCTTCCACCGAGTGCCGTTCGGCCGGATCCCAGCGCGCGTCCATATCGTTCACGGGCGGCTGCAATTTCAGGCTTTGCCCGCGCATGAGCGCCAAAATCTTCTGCTGCGCGGACGTTGCGAGAAATGCCGCTTCCTCGTCCGTGGGCGCGGCCACGACCGGCACGCCCACCATTACGTAGGGCTTATCCAACGCTGCCGAGGGACGGAATCGCTCGCGGTAAAGCCGAAGTGCGTCGAACAGGAACCGCGGGGCGAAGTGCGACGCGAACGCATACGGTAGCCCCAAATGCGCCGCGAGTTGCGCGGAAAACAACGACGAGCCCAGCAACCACACCGGAATATCGCTGCCCGCGCCGGGCGTTGCGACAAGCCGTTGTCCGGGCTGCGCGGGCGCAAGCAGCGCGCGCAATTCGGCGACCTGCTCGGGGAAATCGTCGCCATCGGACAATCGGTCGCGACGCAGCGCGCGCATGGTGGCCTGGTCCGCACCGGGTGCGCGCCCCAAGCCCAGATCGACACGTCCCGGATACAGCGCGGCGAGCGTGCCAAAGTTCTCGGCAACGACCAACGGCGGGTGGTTCGGCAACATCACGCCGCCCGACCCCACTCTAATACGCGACGTCTTGCCTGCAACGTGACCGATCAACAGCGCCGTCGCCGAACTCGCGATGCCGTCCATGTTGTGGTGTTCGGCCAGCCAGAACCGCGTGAAGCCCAAGTGCTCAACGTGCTGCGCCAGTTCCGTGGATTGTTTCAGGGCATCGGCCACCGTGCCGCCGGCACGCACCGGCACCAGATCCAGCATTGAAAGGGCCGTCTTCGACAAACTGCTCATGGGAGTCTCCAAGTTCCTGCGCGCGCCCACTCCGCATGTCGACCCGCAGGCTTCCAGGCTCCCTCACACCGGATGACGCGCACCATCGCCACAAAGTATAGTGACGAAGGTCCCAAATCCCCAGTAGGCACCTTTCAGTTGAATAGTCACCAATTAGTAACCATGAACAAACTTGCCCCGTTCGTTTTCGAGGAAACCTGCGTGCCGCGCCGCGTGCTGGAGCTCTTCAGCGTGAAGTGGACGAGCATGGTGTTGTACGCGTTGCAGTGCGGCACCACACGCACGGGGGAACTACAGCGCCGCTTGCCGGGGATTTCCAAGAAGATGCTCACGCAGACGTTGCGCGAACTCGAACGCGACGGTCTGATTCACCGCGAGGTGTTTGCCGTCGTGCCGCCCAAGGTCGAGTATTCGCTCACGCCGCTGGGTGAATTGTTCATCGAGCCCATCGAGATGCTCTACCGCTGGGGCAATCAGCACGCCGACGTACTCGCCCAACTGAGCCTGCGCCGCGGCAAGCGGGCACAGGCTCAGGATTCCGGGGACGCTACCGACACGACGGCCCCATAGGATCAACGATCCAGCAACCGCCCCAGACGCATCATCGTGACATTCACGCCAAGGTGCCGCATCGACGGTTGCACGATGACGCAGTTGTCATAGGGCGTGACGATCACCTCATCGCCATCGCGGGCGATCTCGGTGCCGGCCTTCTCGATCACTTCGAGCCCCGTGAACGGCTGCGAGAAGCGGAAGTCCATCGAGCGTGCCACGACCGGCTGCGTGATCTCCACGAACTTCTGGCGGGCGGGCTGCGTCTGCGTCAGGTACGGCGCCATGTCGGCTTCGGCCACGACGCCCGCATGAATCAGGAAACGCGCCGCGCAATCGAGCGCGACATCGCGGGCGCTCCCCGCGAAATGCTGACCGGTTTCGATCAGCAGTGCGTTCTTCGGGCTGGCCGGGTCGCCGAAGCCACCGTAATCGCGCATGCGCGTGCCGTTCGCGTGCCCCTTGTCGACGATCACGTGCTCGGGCGTGCCGAGTTCGGCGGCGAGGGCGATCGCCTTCTCCAGCGGACCGGTCATCATCAGCGGCGCGGACGCCTCGTGCATCGAGTGGATGTCGAGCAGCAGATCGACCGTGTCGATGAACGGACGCATCGCACGGGCACGCGCGAGCTCGCGGCTCTGACGCGCTCCATCGAGCGTCGATGGCGTCCAGACGCGGTTCATGTCTTCGTCGAGGAAACGGGTAGCGTCGGCATTCTCCGCGCTGAATAGCTCGTACGCACCGATATTGCCGAAGCCCAGCGACAGACGGCCCGCCGTGGGACGCACACCGGCGGCAAGCAACGTATCGACCGCGATGGCGCCGCTCACTTCGTTGCCGTGCGTGAGCGCGAGAATCATCACGTGCTTGCCGGGCTTGCCGCTGTCGAACGAATGTAGGTAGTCGATGCCAGTGTTGCCTTCGCGCCAGCGGGTGATGTCGGGGAACGAGACTTCGATGGGGTATGCCGGCAGGGCGGCGCGGATCGCTTCAAGCGTGGTCATGAAAATGCTCCACAGAGGATGTCGCGAACGACGACGTCTCGGCAGGGAATGGCGAACGACGTCGTTGCGGCGGGATTCAGTTCATCGGACGATGGCGCCGGTGCGGGAAGTGCATTGCATGCCGATCGTCCGGGGCGTCGATCAAACCTTGGATACGCGGGGCGAGCCGTGCGTCATGCCGGCGATCTTGCCGGCGCGCACCCGGCGGCCGAGCGATATCACTGCGGTAACGCTGAGTACGGCGGTCGCCATCACGTAGAAGCTCGGCGCGAGCTTGTTGTGCGTGGCATCGATGAGCCAGGTCACGATGAGCGGTGCAAACCCGCCGAACAGCGTCACCGAGAAGTTATACGACAGCGCCAACCCCGTGCCGCGCGTGCTCGTCGGGAAGATGTCCGCCAGCAGGGCGGGCAGCGGCGCGAGACTCACGGCGATGAGCAGACCGACGAGCGCCTGCACCATGAGCAGCGTCTGGAACGTCGGATATTTGTTGAGCAACACGAACAAGGGGTACGTCGTGACGCCCACGAGAATGAGTGCCCAGAGCATTACGCGAATGCGACCGAAGCGATCGGAAAGGTGGCCCACGACCGGGGCGGCGATCATCAGCATCACGCCGGTGACGACCGCGCCGATGAACGATGACGTCGCCGGAATATGCAGTTGCTTGACGGCATACGTCGGCATGTAAAGCTTGTGGACATAGTTGAACGCTGTGGCCGCCGCGACAACCCCCGCGCCGAGCAACATATTGGCGCGATCACGACCGAAGACCTCGCGCAGCGGCGACGTTTCGCGCTGCTTTTGACCGAGCTTCTTGAAGTCGGCCGTCTCGTCGATATTGCGGCGAATGTAAAGACCGACCGGGCCGATGAGCAAGCCCACGGCGAAAGCGATACGCCATCCCCATGCGCTCAGTTGATCGGCGGTGAGCAGCAGGCTCAGCAGCGCAGACACCCCGGCGGCGAGCACGGTGGCGAGACCCTGCGTCGACATCTGCCAGCTCGCGAAGAAGCCACGGCGTTTCGCGTCGGCATGTTCGACCATGAAGGCCGTGGCGGCGCCGAACTCGCCGCCCGTCGAGAAGCCTTGCAACATGCGGGCGACGATGATCAGGAGCGGCGAGAAAATGCCGATCTGCGCATACGTCGGGGCGAATGCGATCATGGCGGTGCCGAGCATCATCAAGGCGATGGATACCGTGAGCGACGCCTTGCGGCCGGCACGGTCAGCGTAGCTGCCCAGAACGATCGAGCCCAGGGGACGCGTCACGAAGGAGATGCCGAAGGTGCCGACGGAGAGCAGCAACGACGTCGTCGGGTCGTGCGAGGGGAAGAACAACTGCCCGATCACGATGGCGAAGTAGCCATAGATCAGCAGATCGTAAAACTCAAGTGCATTACCGATGCTCGCGGCGCAAATTTCGCGCCACGGGTTGTGGGGTTTGGCGTTGTGGGTCATGCCCGGCTCCTCTGGATCGCTGGCGTTGGGGATAAGTGTGAGATGACCCCGGGGCGCCACGAAGGCGCGCAGGAGCCATCAGCCAGTCTCAGGAAGCGGAGTGTAGGCGGCAGAAAAAGAGGCTTCGTGCCGATTCGGCACGCACGGGTGCTGATTGAGAAGTCGGCGCGTGCATCACTGAAGAAACTGGACGATGGCCGCCACCGTCGCCTTCGGCTGCTCCTCCATCAGCCAGTGGCCAGCCCCCGGGATCACCACCCCCTGCACATTGGCGGCGGCCCCACGCGCCACGGTTTCCATCATGGTGCCGAACGATTTTTCGCCGCCGATAGCGAGCACCGGCATCGGCAACGGGCCTTTGGCGAGGAAGGCTTTGTTATCGATTGCGTCCTGGTCGAAAGCGTGGAACTGCTCGAAGCCGGAATGCATGGCACCGGGCAAGGCGTAGAACTTGGCGTAGTGCCGGCGCGATGCCTCGTCGAAGTTTTTCGGATTCGCCGAGAAATCGTTCCAGAAGCGATCCAGGTAAATGCGCTCGCGGCCTTTCACCAGCCGTTCCATGTCCGGCCCACCAAATCGGAAGTGCCACAGCAGCGGGCTCTTCAGGATTTCCTCCCACGGGCCGACGCCGGGTATCGGGGCATCCATCAACACGAGTTTGGACACGCGCTCGGGCTGCTCGGCCGCGAACGCGTAAGCGACCATGTTGCCGATGTCATGGGCGACCACGTCGACCTTGCCAATCTGGAGCGTGTCCAAAACACCGGCGATATCGCGCGCTTCGTTCTTCTTGTCATAGCCGGTCGCGGGGTGGTCGGAAAGCCCCATGCCCCGCAGATCCGGCACGACCACCGTGTGAGTGGCGGCCAGCTTCGCGGCGAGCGGCGCCCACATGTCGCCGGTCTCACCGTAGCCATGCAGCAACACCACGGCAGGCCCATGGCCGCCGACGCGAACGTAAATCTTTGCGCCGTTGGTCGTAATGGTCCGCGTCTTGAAACTCGCCGGAAATGGCACGACTGCGGAGAAGGCGGGGACGACGGGCAAGACGTACAGCGAGGCAAGCAACAACAGAAAAGAGAGCATCTTTCGCATTTCTAACCTCCGAGGGTTGAGAAAACCGATCGATGACGCCACCGTTGTCGCCATCGATCGCTACCGCGAACCACGTGCTTCGTTACCGCGTCGTACCCGTGCTGGTTGCTTCCATGAAAGAATCGGCGCTGATGCGAACACCCTCTGTACCCATGACGCGCTACGCCCCGGAACGTTCATGGGCTGTCGTGTCGCGCCGAACCGACGACCCCGCCCGCGCGTCCGCAACGTTCACCCCTGAGCCTTTCCCGCCTTCTGAAACGCGTCGACCAACTTGTCGACAATGCTGTTCAGTTGCCCGCGCTCGTCGGCACTGAGCATCGACAGCATTTCCGTCTCCATCGACTGCCCAAGCTCGTCGCTGGACACGCGCAGGCGCTTGCCGGCCGCCGTCGGCCACAGTTGAAAGTGACGCGCGTCGTCGGGATGGATCGAGCGCCGAACCAGCTTGCGTTGAATCAAGTCCGCGATCAGCTTCGAGAGCAACGTCTTCTCGACGAGCGTCTGCGCATTGAGCGCGCTCGCGGTAATCCCGGGGGCGTCGCAGATCACGCGCAGCACGCGCAATGAACGCACATCGAGCCCGAACGCGGGACGATACTCGGCGTTGGCACGGCTGATCATCTCGCTTTTGATCAGGTCCAGCTTGAACGTCAAATAATAGGCCACGCCACCGGCCGTGCCGCCTTCGGCTATGTCGTCTTTGCCACGGCCCCCCGGTCCTTCGTCATGTCCCGCCGGTGACGTTCCTGCTCGCATGTGCTGCCGCCCTGTCTGAAGTCTGCATCCCATCGAAGCGCGTTGCGCCGGCCTACCCTCGCCCGCAGCCGCTTCGCCACGGACGATGATAGCTCAGCCGGATCGATGGTCGACAATATCCGGGTAATTCATTAGTTGAAATATTCAACTAATGAATTACCCTTCGACCAGAAGCATTCGTTCGGGCAGTCCCTGGACGGTCCCCACACTCCCCCGTGAAAAAGAGGTTGGCGCAATGCAGATGGATGGCGAATTGAGCGGTCTTGGAGAACAGATGCGCACGTGGCGCAGGGACATCCACCAGCATCCGGAGTTGGGCTTTCACGAGCATCGCACGGCCGGTCTGGTGGCAAGGCTGCTCGCCGACTGGGCAATCGACATCGAGACCGGTATCGCCGGCACTGGCGTGGTCGGCACGATCCACGGCACGCGGGGCGAGGGACCGTCGATCGGTCTGCGCGCCGACATGGACGCGCTGCCGATGAGCGAAAAGGGCACGTCCGCGCACCGCTCGACGCACGACAATGTGTTCCACGGCTGTGGCCACGACGGCCACACAGCCATCCTGCTCGGCGTCGCCAGGCACTTGTCCCTGAATCGCGATTTCCGGGGCACCATCCATCTGATCTTTCAGCCGGCCGAGGAAACGCTACGCGGCGGCTCGGCCATGATCGACGACGGCCTGTTCGAGCGATTCCATTGCGACGAAATCTACGCGCTGCACAACAACAACGCTCTGCCGGCCGGCAAGGTCGGCGTGCGCAGCGGTGCCATTCTGTCGGCATGCGACCTGTTCCGCATCACCATCAAGGGCATCGGCAGTCACGCGGCGATGCCGCACAAATCGATCGATCCGTTGATCGTCGGGACCACCCTGGTGCAGTCGATACAGAGCATCGCGAGTCGCAACATCGACCCGCTCGACACCGCTGTGGTGAGTGTGTGCAAGTTCCTGTCGGGCACGGCGATCAACGTCATCCCCGACACCGCGGTGCTCGAAGGCACCGTGCGCACGCTGTCAGTCAAGGCACAGGACATCACGCTCGCACGACTGCGCACGATTTGCGAAGGCGCGGCGACGATGTATGGCTGTGAAGTCAGCTTCGAGCATCTGCAAACGTCGCCGCCGACCGTCAACACCCCCACCGAAACCGAACATGTGCGGCGCGCGGCGGAGCGCGTTCTCGGTGTGGACAACGTGATCGTCGACGTCGCCCCGCTGATGGCCTCGGAAGACTTCGCGTTCATGTTGCAGCAGCGCCCGGGCTCGTACTTCTTCCTCGGTCACGACGGACTCACCTGTCACCACCCCGAATTCGATTTCGACGACGACACCGCCCCCACCGGCGTGGCCGTGTTCCTCGAAATCGTCCGGCAACGGCTTGGCTAAGCCGGCCTCACTTCCAACAATCGATCAGAGGGGAACCGCAATGAACGAAAACCCGACACCGTCGCCGGCGATGGTGCGCAAAGTCGTCATCGCCTCGGTACTCGGCAATGCCTTCGAATGGTTCGACTTCGCGATCTACGGTCTGTTCGCCGTAATGATCGCGAAGCTTTTTTTCCCGAGCGGCAACGAGTTCGCGTCGATGCTGCTCACACTTGCGACGTTTGGCGTCGGCTTCGCGGTACGGCCGCTCGGCGGCGTACTGCTCGGCCTCTATGGCGACCGGGTCGGCCGCAAGAAAGCGCTGTCGCTGACGATCGTGCTGATGGCGGTCGGCACCGGCATGATCGGCATCTTGCCGACGCATGAGGCTATCGGCATTGCGGCGCCGATCCTGATGGTGCTTGCGCGGCTGATCCAGGGCTTCTCGGTCGGCGGCGAGTTCAGTGGCGCGACCACGATGCTGGTGGAGTTCGCCCCCGCGAATCGCCGCGGCTTTTTCGGCAGCTTCCAGATGTGCTCGCAGGCGCTGGCGTTCTCTCTCGGTGCCTTGGTGGCCTATCTACTGACAGTCAATCTCGCGCCGCACGATCTCGAGTCGTGGGGCTGGCGCCTGCCGTTCCTGCTCGGCATTCTGATCGGGCCGGTCGGCTGGCTGATCCGCTCGAACGTCGACGAATCGCCGGAATTTCTCAATTACGCGAACGATGTGAAACGCGGCAAGATTCAGCGCGTGAACACGCCGCTGCGCACCGTGTTCCGCGACTATCCGCGCGCGGTGTTCGGCACGCTCGGCATCTCGGTGGTCGGCACCGTGTCGGCCTACGTGTTCGTGTTCTTCCTGCCGATCTTCGCGAAGAAGCAACTGGGCATGTCGGCCGCCGACGTCAACCTGAGCACGTTCATCGCCACCCTGGTCATCCTCGTGTTCTGCCCGCTTGCCGGCTATTTGTCGGATCGCTACGGCCGCAAGGCGGTCCTGCTGCCGGCGATCATCGCGTATGGCGTGGCGTCGTACGTGCTGTTCAAGCACTTCGTCACCCTGCCGAGCCTGGGCTCGCTGCTGGCGGTGCAGATCGGCGTGTCGTTCTTCATGAGCTTCTTCTGGGGCCCGACGCCGATCGTGCTGACCGAGGTGTTTCCAGTCAGCGTGCGCTCGACCGGCGCCGCCGTCACCTACAACCTCGCGGTGCTGGTATTCGGCGGCCTCGCGCCGTTCCTGAATACGTGGCTCGTGCATGTGACCGGCAGCAATCTCGCGCCGATCTACTACGTCCTGACGAGCGTGGTCATCGGGCTGGCCGGTGTGTTGGTGTTGCCGTCGGCCGAGCGGCGCGCCTCAGCGGCGCTTGCGACCTGAGCCGCGTACAAAGCACGCGCGAACAGGGCGGTCGGCGGCGTCGTGCCTCCGCCCTGCGCTAACCATCGCCAAGCATGCCGAATTCAATCGGGAAGCGCGTATAGAAAACGTGGACGCGTTGCACACGAATCACGTCGAGCAGGCGTTCGGCTTCCTCATCGGTGATGGCCAACACGACCTCGACCGGTTGTTCGGCGAGCTCAAAGAATCGGGCTGCATGACGCTTTCCGACATGATCGATACCTTCCGTGCCCACGAACAGGGTGGCCCCGCGAATCCCCAGCTGCCGCACTTCGCTCATGATCCATTCGGCGACCGGCTGATGGCCATGGCGGTGATTCTGCTGTGTGTAGAAGGTGAGTTGACATCCGTGCATGACGACCTCCCCAGGCGCAGCGTGCGCCACGTTCGCGCGCCCCTGACTGGCATACCCTCGCCCGTTGATTTAAATCTAGCACATCGCGCTTCACCGGGAACGCGACTCGTTCAATGCGCCGCCCAACCGCCGGTCCGCTGCGTCGGCAACCGCCGTCACGATCTCGGGACAAACCCCGAGCCGCGTCGTTGCCCCCCACGCAAGCGTCAGGTCCGACGGGCTTGGGCAGGCAGTTCCGCTCTGACGACGATCAACCTCAGTGCAAATTGGGGTAGCGGGACGCAAATGACTGACTACACTTCCTAAATGCGTACGACGCGAAAAGGCCACGAAAGACGGTTCGTAATACGAAGGTCGTTGTACGTGAGACAAATTGGGGCTGGCGACGTAGCGTTTCCATTCCTTCACGGGAGGCATGTCCATGACGTGCCTAGGCAAATGGATGATCGGCGCGTGTGTCGTCACGCTAAGCGGCGTGGCGATCGCAGAGGGCGCCAACTCGGGCTCATCCGAACAGATGATGCTGGCCAACGTTGGCCCCGGGCCACTCCCCATACACGTGCCGCAACCGCCTCCACCGGTCTCCGTTGCTGCCGTTCCGGCCGTTCGCGTCACCCTGTATCCGTTTGGTCGCGAGGGTCCGGAGCCGACCGCGCTGGCCGACGACAGCGCATTCCTTTACACGCGCATCGAATCGATCAACAGCGCCCTGCCGACGGCGGACAACGGACATGTGGACTGGATCGACACCTCGACCTCGGAACCGGCCGCGCGGCCGACTCACAGCTACCTGAAGATCGGACCTTCCACGGCGCCGCAGTTGTCCCTCGTGCAGTGGGCCAACACCGACGATAAGCTGGGCTCCGACCCGAAGCGCGGATTGTCGCTCAAGACGGAGGAATGGACGTTTTCGGCAAGTGCCCGTGTGCCGCTGCTGCGCTCGCACGACTTGGGTGCGACGATTTACGTCAAACGCCGCTTCTGAGTGGGCTGCTGAGTGGGCTGCTGAGTGGGCTTCTGAGTGGGCTTCTGAGTGGGCTTCTGAGTGCGCTTCGGTGCGTTTGACCGCGCTTGGCGCAGCGCGATACGTGGCCGGCGCTTGCACGCCGGCCCGACGTTGTTGTTGCTTCACTTATGCGGCTTATGCCGCTCGTGCCGCTTATGCCGACGACACCGCCGGCTTCACCGCCGTCACATCGATTTCGACCAGCCACTCCGGGCGCGCCAGCGCCTGCACAACGATGCCGGTCGACACTGGAAACACGCCCTTGAGCCAGCGTCCCATGACGTTGTAGACCGCCTCGCGATAACGCGGATCGACGAGATACACCGTGACCTTGCAGATATCCGCGAGCTGGCTGCCGCACTCGTCGAGCAGCATCGCAACGTTGGCCATGGCCTTTTCGGCCTGCGCGGCAACATCGCCGATGCCAACGGATTCGCGCGTATCGAGATCCTGGCCGATCTGACCACGCAGATAAATAGTGTTGCCGGCGACGACCGCCTGACAGAGGTCGTTGTCGAGCTTCTGCTCCGGGTAAGTGTCGCGGGTGTTGAATTTGCGGATTCGGGTGTGCGTCATGATGTCTCGGTATGGGGTCTTGATGGGGGTCGGCACGGCGCGCGATGGCGTCGTGCACTCAATGTGTCAGGATCTTCGAGAGAAAGCGTTTGGCGGCGGCACTGGCGGCGTCGTTGAAGAACATGTCGGTCGGACTGTCCTCGATGATGGCGCCGTCCTCCATGAACACCACGCGATGGGCCACGCGTCGCGCGAACCCCATCTCGTGCGTGACGACCATCATCGTCATGCCTTCGCGGGCGAGTTCGACCATCACGTCGAGCACCTCGTTGACCATCTCCGGGTCCAGCGCCGAGGTCGGCTCATCGAACAGCATGGCCATCGGGTCCATCGACAACGCGCGCGCAATCGCCACGCGTTGCTGCTGACCGCCCGACAACTGCCCCGGATACTTGTGCGCATGCGCCGACAGACCGACGCGATCGAGTAGCGCGCGCGCCTTGGTGCGGGCCGCGTCGACACCGCGGCCCAGCACGATCTGCTGCGCGAGCGTGAGATTGCGCGTGAGATCCAGATGCGGGAACAGCTCGAAATGCTGGAAGACCATGCCAACCTTGCTGCGCAGCTTCGGCAGGTCGGTCGTCCTGGCCGTAAGCGACGTGCCGTCGACGACGACATCGCCCTTCTGGAAAGGCTCCAGTGCATTGACCGTCTTGATCAGGGTCGACTTGCCGGACCCGGACGGTCCGCACACCACCACGATCTCGCCCGCGCCCACCTGCGTTGAGCACTGCTTGAGCACGTGATGCGCGCCGTACCATTTGTCGACGTTCCGGATGTCGATGATGGGCTGTGCGGTGCTCATTTGTCGAAGTGCCCCGCGCGAATCGATGCGCCGATCAGGTTGAGAATCAGACGACCGGCCGTCACGCACGAGATCATGTTGGCGTCGTCCTTCTCGGGCTGAATCTCCACGATGTCCATCCCGACCACGCGTCCCTTGCGTACCAGGCCGTGAATCAGCTTGCGCGCCTGTACAAACGTCACCCCACCGGGCGCGGGACCGGCAACGGCCGGCATCGTCGACGGATCGAGGCCGTCCGCGTCGATGGTGAGGTAGTAGTTGCCGCCGTCCGGAATGCGATCGAGCACGGCGTCCATGCCGATATCATGCAGCTCGTACGCGGTCACCAGTTCGGCACCGTAGGCGCGCGCCGCGACGAGTTCCTCGTAACGGCCGCTCCCCTGCGCGCGCAGGCCGATCTGCACGATGCGGTCCACGTGCGCCATCTCCGAGGCGCGGCGAATCGGGCTCGAGAGGCCTTCGCGCACGCCGTTCACCTCGTCACGCCAATCCAGGTGGGCATCGATGTGCACGAGCGTGATGGGCCCCTTCTGGTCCAGGCCGCGCAGCACCGGCGTCGTAATGCCGTGGTCGCCGCCAAGCACGATGGGCATCGCGCCGCCGGCCACGATGCGACGCACCGCCGCCTCGGCGCGGGCATAGTGCTCGCCGGGCGTCGTCAGGTCCGGGATGATGTCACCACAATCGACGAAGCGAATATCCGTGCGTCCCTGGAGCAGCGGCCCGTCGATGTCGAAGTCGTAGTGGTTCGGGCGACGCGCGATGCGGTCCGTCGCCTGGCGGATGGCGGACGGCGCATTCGTCTGGTCGTTGCTGAAATCCGACGCCGCATACGGGGCACCGTAGGGCATGCCCAACACGGCGATGTCGGCCTTGAGGTTGTCGATATCGAGATCCAGCTCAGAATACAGCAGGGTCGGATGGCCGGTGCGAGGGGCCACGGTGTAGGTCGTCATGAAAGTGTCCTCGGGTGGAAGTTTCGGGGCGTCAGGCGTGCCGGGTACGTCGCCCGACAACGGTTTCCAGTCGGCGCCCCACGCTGGCCAGCAAGACGCTGCTGACCCAGTAGATCAACGCTGTCGTGCCAAGCACTTCAACGTAGGCGAATGTGTTGGCCGTAAGCAGATTGCTCTGATAGGTCATCTCCGGCAGGCTCATGACCGAAAAGATGGCCGAGTCCTTGAACATCATGATCACGAGGCTCGTCGTCGGCGGAATCAGGAAACCGAAGAGCTGAGGCGCGATGATGTGCCGTTGCGTCTGCCAATAGGTCATGCCGAGCGAGAGCGCCGCATGCGTTTGTCCGCGGGCGACGCTGCGCAGTGCCGCGCGCAGGATTTCGCAGAAGTAGCCGCCGGTGTAGAACGCCGTGCAACCTACCGCAACGCTCATGGCCGACGCACCGATGCCGAGCTTGGGCAGGCCGAAGAACGACAGGTAAACGAGAATCAGGTACGGGATGTTGCGCACCCCCTCCACGTAGCCCAGTGCGATAGGGCGCAAGACCGTGCGCGACTGCGCCGCATAGGCGGCGACGATGCCGATCGCCACGCCGAGCGGAATGCCGATGACGCTGACCAGTGCCGTGACGCGCAGGCCTTCGAGCAGCACGGGAATCGCTTCCCTGACGATGGAGACATCAATGGCCATGGGGCAACATCCTGGAAACGCGGCGCTCGCACAGACGCGAGACGGCCGAAATGCAGAACAGAAGGACGAAGTACACGGCGGCGGTGATCGCGAACACCTGTAGTGGCAGGTCGGTCTGCAGCGTGGCATTGCGGGCGACTGTCGCCAGTTCCGGCACGGCGATGATCGACATCAGCGACGACGCCTTGAGCAGGATCGTGAACTCGCTGGTGAGCGGCGGAATGGCGCGATAGATCACCTGTGGCAGGAGTACGTGCCGCCAGACCTGCGAGACGCGCATGCCCATGGCGTAGGCGGCGGCGCGTTGCCCACGAGAGATCGTGCCGAGCGCGCCGCGCAGAATCTCGACGATATAGGCGCTCGTGTTACACGCCAGCGCCGCAATTCCGGCTGTGATGGGCGAGATCGAGATATCGAACAGCGCCGGCACCATGTAGTACGCGATCAGCATGTGAATCAGCGCCGGCGTGCCGCGAATCAGGCTCACCCACAGCACGACGAGCGAGCGCAATGGCGCGAGCGGCGAGATGCGGGCGAGGAGCAGCACGACACCCAGCGCCAGACCGATGGCGAAGGCGACGGCCGACGCAGCCAGCGTGATCGCCGTTCCCGAGACGACGCCTTCGAGGAACGGTGCGATCACACCGCCCATGTCAAGCCCGCCGACCGTGGTCGCGGGCGTCAAATGGCACCTTGCGGCAGGTAGTTCGCGTGCGGCATGTCCATCGACGCCCCGAACCACTTTTTCTGCAAGGCGGCGAGCTTGCCGTTCGCGCGGAATTCATCGAGCGAATCGTTGATGAACTTGCGGATCTCCAGATCGTTGGGATTGGCGACCCATGCCAGCAGCTTCGGCTGGCCGATGGTCCCGGCAATGCGGAACACGTTGGGCTGCTTGCGCATCTGGACGGCGGCGATATTGGACGGCATCAGCGCCACGTCGATCGTCTTGTTCGCGAGCGCGTTCGACACATCCGGATAGGCCTGAAACAGGCGCGTGCCGGCGTATCCCTTGCCGGTCTTTTCCTTCAGTTCCTTCTCGAATTCGTCGGCCACCGGCTGCGACGACGATCCCATCTGGGTGCCGATGGTCTTCCCGGCGATGTCCATGTCCTGCTTGATCGCTACGTCGTCGGCGCGCACCATCAGAACCGAACGCACCACGCCGACCGGCTGGCTGAAGGCGAAGCGCTTGGCGCGCTCCGGCGTGATGCCCACACTGGTGGCGACAAAGTCGAACTTGTGCGACATCAGGCCCGGCAGCAAGCCCTGGAACGGCAGGTTCATCTGCTCGAGCTTCACGCCGAGTTTCGCCGCCATCAGTTCAAGCACATCGTGCCCGTATCCGACCACCTGACCGTTTTCCACGAACTCGAACGGCTCGTAGGCCGCCTCGGTGCCGACCGTCAGCTTGCCGCGCTTCTTGATGTCGGCCAGGGTGCCGCCTTCGGCATACGCCATCGTCGGCAGGGCCGGCAGGGCCAATGCGGCGCTCGATGCGAGCGTCGCCTTTACAAAGGATCGTCTGGACCAGGTCTTCATCGCTTGCCTCGCGGGGTGTGGGTAGGGGATTGCGCTGGCGCATCGGTTCGGTCAGGTCCGGCCCGGTGCGAGTGAAATCCAATGTATGCGGGCAAAAAGATCATGAAAAATGATTTTTTTATTGGTATGGTTCCAAAAAACGAAACCTTTTGACACGCGCCATCCGCAGCAGGTTTGGCGCTATTTCCGGGAGTGGAGCAGTGGCAAGTCGTGACTTCAGTGAGCGTGACCTGCGCTCGTTGCGCATCTTCTGTGCCGTCGCTCAGGCCAGCGGCTTTGCGGCGGCGGAGAAGCAACTGAACATGTCGAAGGCGTCGATCAGCCGGCACATTCGCGAGGTCGAGGAAACCTTGGGTACTCGTTTGTGCGAGCGTGGACCGTCCGGATTTGTTCTCACGCACGCGGGCAAGGTCGCGCTGGACCTTGCCCGCGACGCGCTGAAGTCGCTGGAGCGCATACGTCCCGAAATCGATGCGGTGCGCGGTGTGCTCTCGGGCACGTTGTCCATCGGCATGGTCGAGCACGTCGTGTCCGACATCGGCTGCCACATACCCGAGGCACTTGCCGCGCTCAAGGCGCAGGCGCCCGACGTGAAGGTCGAACTCACGGTCATGACGTTCAACGAGCTCGACCTCGCGTTGCGCGAGCGCCGGGTACAGATCGCCATTCGCGGGATGTATCGTCGCGAAGCCGGGTTTCACTACCAGCCGCTGTTTATCGAGCGTCACCGCCTATACGTTGCGCGGCATCGGATCAAGGACGCGTCGACGCTCCCGCTCGTCTACCGGAGCCAGCCGTTTGTCCATGAAGCGCTCAATTCGCTCGGACTGACGCGAGGGCCAACGGCGTCAGGACTGGAGGCTGTCGCCATGCTGGTCCTCTCCGGGCATTACGTCGGACTGTTGCCGCAGTACTACGCCGCGCTGTTTGGCAAGCGCCATGCACTGGCGCAGGTTCCGACAGGGCCTGAGTATGAGAATGCCATCAGCGCCATCACCGAGGCCTCGCGGCCCAGGACGCGCGCGCTGGAGCTGTTTCTCGATCTGCTGGCGCAGTGTCACCCGCGCGAATGAGGCGTGAGGGTTCGGCCGCGCGGCGTGCTAGCCGATGCGGTGTACAGGGCATCCAAAAAAATTTTCTCGATTTTCCGCGCGTCGTCCCGCCCATCAAAACGCTCGTAACACGCCCGCAAATCGCCGTCCGACGGGCGCGATCACCATGCTGCAACGCAACAATCCAAACAATTGTTTCGATATTCACAATAATCGATTCAGCACTCAGGCATTGTCTGCGCATGCCCACACCCGCTATAGTTGGCCCGCCCCCGGGACGCGATGCCTGGTTGTGCCTCCGGACAGGTGATCCCTGTGAGGCGAGCGCATCAGCGTCATGTTGCAAACGTAGTTATTAATGCGATGTCACCATCGCCCGTAGAAATGAGAGACACAGCTACTACCGACGCCGCCATGGCCACCAAGCCGCCCACGCCGGAAGAAATCCGCAAGCGCATCTTCGCGATTGTTGCGGCATCGTCCGGGAATCTGGTCGAGTGGTTCGACTTCTATATCTATGCGTTCTGCGCGATCTACTTCGCGCCGGCGTTCTTCCCGAGTGCCAATCCCACCGCACAGCTGCTCAACACCGCGGGCGTGTTTGCCGCAGGCTTCCTGATGCGCCCCATCGGCGGCTGGATCTTCGGCCGCATCGCCGATCGCAACGGCCGCAAGAACTCGATGGTCATCTCGGTGATGATGATGTGCTTCGGCTCGCTGATGATCGCCGCGCTCCCGACGCACGCCAGCATCGGCAACTGGGCTCCGGCGTTGTTGCTGGTGGCGCGTCTGTTGCAAGGTCTGTCGGTGGGTGGCGAATACGGCACCACGGCGACGTACATGAGTGAAGTGGCGCTCAAGGGCCGTCGCGGCTTCTTCTCGTCGTTCCAGTACGTGACGCTCATCGGCGGCCAGCTGCTTGCCGTGCTCGTCGTTGTGATTCTCCAGCAATTGCTCAGCGAGGCCGAACTCAAGGCCTGGGGCTGGCGCATTCCGTTCGTGGTCGGCGCGATCACTGCGGTCGTTGCCTTGCTGCTGCGTCGCACGCTGCACGAGACGTCGACGAGCGCGAGCCGCAACAGCCGCGACGCCGGTTCGATCGCCGGGTTGTTCCGCCACCACAAGGCTGCGTTTTTCACGGTGCTGGGCTACACGGCCGGCGGCTCGCTGATCTTCTACACCTTCACCACGTACATGCAGAAGTACCTGGTGAACACCGCCGGCATGCCGATCAAGACCGCCAGCTACATCATGACGGGCTGCCTGTTCGTCTACATGTGCATGCAGCCGATCTTCGGCATGCTGTCGGACAAGATCGGTCGTCGCACCAACATGCTGCTCTTCAGCGCGCTCGGTGCCATTGCCACGGTACCGATCCTCACCACGCTCAAGACGGTGCAAAGCCCGACCGCGGCGTTTTTGTTGATTTGTCTGGCGCTCGCCATCGTCAGCTTCTACACGTCGATCAGCGGCATCGTGAAGGCCGAGATGTTCCCGATCGAAGTGCGTGCGCTCGGCGTGGGTCTGGCCTACGCCGTGGCCAATGCCATCTTCGGCGGTTCGGCGGAATATGTGGCGCTCGGCCTCAAGAAGGCCGGCATGGAGCCGACATTCTACTGGTACGTGACCGGCATGATGGTCCTGGCGTTCCTCGTCAGCCTGCGCCTGCCGCGTCAGGCAAAGTACCTGCAGCACGAGCACTGATCGGGCCCGTCGGGGGTTGGCGCGCGGTTCAGGCGTCGTCCCCCGAGGCCTGACGCGCGCTCTGCCAGATCGCGTCGAGCACCGGGTGCGGTTGGTGCCGGCGCCGGTAGAGCGCAATATCGAAGCCGATCTGCCATTCCTTGCCGCCCACGATCGCGAGCGTGCCGCGCGCAATGTCGTCGGCCACCAGGCGTTGCGGCAGCCACGCGATACCGGCGCCGCGTCGCGCCATCGCCAGAATCGCTTCGTACGAATCGGCCTGATACACCGGCTTGAGCGTGGGACGGTTTGCCATCTCGGCAAGATGGCGGGCCAGCACGGCCCGCAACGTCAGCGTGCGGGAGAACGCCAGCCAGGGAATCGGCGACGGGCCGGCGGCAAGCCGATAGGTGGCGCGCCCCTTGGCGTCGAGCGCACTCACCGGCACCAGCACCTCACGCGCGACACTCAACCAGTCATAACGCTCCTGATCGATCAACAGCCGCGTGTGCGCACTGGAATACACGATGAGCAGATCGACCTCGCCGGCCGCGAGCCGCAGAATGGCCTCCTCGGCCCCTCCCGTGGACAGCGTCGCGGTGAAGAAGCCGATGCGCGAGACCGCCTCGTCGTACCAATCCGGAAAGAAGGTGGCGGCCAAGGTTCGGCCCGTGGCGATCTTCAGATTGTTTTCGAGTGTGGGCGCGGCGTCCTGCAACTGCGTGCGAGCGCCGTGAAGAATGTCGAGCGCATTGGTCGCCGCATCGAGAAACACGGTGCCGGCAGCCGTGAGTTCGAGCGGTTTGCTCCGTTCGACAAGCTGTGTGCCCACCCACTCTTCCAAGGCGCGGATGCGTCGCCCGAATGCCGGGTGCGTGACGAAACGGTTTTCCGCCGCTCGCGTGAAACTGCGCGTGCGTGCCAGTTCGACGAAGTCTTCAAGCCATCGCAGTTGCATACCGTCTCCTCACGGCCTCCCCACGGCCTCGACGAGGCCGATTCGTGTTTCGCTCAGGCCTTGGAGAGCGACTTGAGCGCGTGCTTGATGCCATCGGACACGCTTGTGCCGTCGGGCACGCTCTTGACGGCGGCAAGCGCCTCCTTGTCGGAGTAGCCCAGCGCGAGCAATGCATTGACGACGTCGCTCTTGTGGTCGTGCGGTGTGAGCGCGCCGGGCACCGTGCCCAGTTGCGCGCCGAGCTTGCCCTTGAGTTCGAGCAGCAGACGCTCGGCTGTCTTCTTGCCGATGCCGGGGATCTTCGTCAGACGTCCCGACTCCTGCAGCGTGACGGCCTGGGCGATGTCCGCGACGCTCATGCCCGAGAGAATCGCAAGTGCCGTGCGTGCGCCCACGCCGGAGATCTTGAGCAGTTCGCGAAAGGTGTTGCGCTCGTCAGGCGAGCCGAAGCCGAAGAGCAGTTGGGCGTCTTCGCGCACGATGAACTGGGTGAGCAACGTCACGCGCTCGCCGAGATTCGGCAGGTTGAAGAAGGTGCTCATCGGCACCGAGATTTCATAGCCTACGCCCTGGCAATCGACCAGGATGTGCGGTGGATTCTTTTCCAGCAACGTGCCGGAGATGCGGCCAATCATTGACGCCTCGGGAGAGTGACTTCGACAGGCGGCAAGTGTAGCAGCCGCCAGCTCGGCAACGGACTCGGCAAGCTCATCCGTCGCCTTCGATGCCCGCGACCGCGTCGCCCGTCGAGCGTCTCGCCGCGCTGCGCAGACACTCAAGCGCCGCTGCCACCGCAGCCCGGTTCGCGCCGTCGTCGCGCCAGTACATCGAGATCGCCCCGAACCCCGCCAGACGCAACGGCACGATACGCAACGCCCCGAGCGCCTGCAGACGACTCGCCGTGCGGTGCGACGCCAGGCCGATCATGTCGCTGTTGTTGAGCAACGTCAGGTTGAGAATCGTGGAGTTCGATTCGACGGTGTCGTTCGGCAACGGATAACCGGCCTCCGCGAGCGCCGCCTCCAGCGCGTTGCGAATCGGCGTGCCGCGCGGCCAGACCACCCAGCGGTAACGCTGCATGTCGGGCCAGTCCACCCTGTCGAGCGAAAAGACCGGATGGCGCGCGCGCGCAACGAAATGCAGCGGCTCCAGATATAGCGCCTCGGCGCGAACGTTGCGGTCCTGCAGTTCGGGGGCCGAGCGCCCAACGACGATATCGATCTCGCTGTGCGCGAGCTGATTCATCAGCCGGTCCATCGTGTTCTCGATCACGCGGGCCTGCACGCGGGGCATGCGCTGCAGGAGCAACAACATCGCGAGCGGCACCGTGTCCGCCGACGACGCCCCCGACGTGCCGATCGCCACCAAACCGCTGCCGCCCTCGCGCATGGCGTCGAGATCGTCGCGCGCCGTGTCGAGCTGCGCCTCGATTCGCCGCGCGTGCTGGATCAGGGATTCCCCGTAGGCCGTCGGACGCAATCCCCGCGCCTGACGCTCGAACAGCGGCAGGCCAATGTCCTCCTCCAAATCCTTGAGCCACTTCGACAAACCGGGTTGCGTCGTGTTGAGCAATGTCGCGGACTGGCTCATGTTGCCGGTCTCCGCAAGGGTCAGCAACATTTGCAGATTGCGCAGACGCAGTCGATGGGTCCAGTCCATACGAAGTCTCCGGGCCCCCTCGGGACGCCCCCAAAATCACCCAATCCATACTATTTTTCGTATGGATCCGATGATTTATTCATTTCAAAGAATATGTCTCGCCGAGTATAACGCTACTCATAGACCCGCAAGCCCTCGTCGGCCGAGCTTGTCAGACGAGTTGACCGGGCCCCATATCGACACGGAGACACGCATGTCCGAACGCGCCCCCAGCGCCGATCGCGCTGCCTATTACGAACACATCGGGCACAACCACATGGCCCCGCTGTGGGAATCGCTGCACAGTCTCGTGCCCCCGCAGCCGCGCCCGCGCGTGGTGCCCGCCCTCTGGAAATACAACGAAGTGCGCCCGCTCGTGATGGAAGCGGGACGCGTCATCAGCGCCGAAGAGGCCGTGCGTCGCGTGCTGGTCTTGCAGAACCCGGGAACGCCGGGCTCGTCGAGCATCACGGGTTCGCTTTACGCCGGGCTGCAACTCATTCTGCCGGGTGAGATCGCACCGAGCCATCGCCATACGCAATCGGCCCTGCGCTTCATCGTGGAAGGCCGCGGTGCGTGGACGGCCGTAAACGGCGAGCGCACCACGATGCACCCCGG
Organism: Pandoraea sp. XJJ-1; assembly: GCF_026802345.1. Taxonomy (NCBI): domain Bacteria; kingdom Pseudomonadati; phylum Pseudomonadota; class Betaproteobacteria; order Burkholderiales; family Burkholderiaceae; genus Pandoraea; species Pandoraea sp. XJJ-1. Next base: position 659,848 of record NZ_CP113827.1, on the reverse strand, counting down.
CGACTTCATCATCACGCCGTCGTGGACGTGGCATGACCACGGCAACCCGGCGGACGGCGAGCCGGTCGTGTGGCTCGACGGGCTCGACATTCCGCTCGTGCAGTACTTCGACGCCGGCTTTGCCGAGAACTACCCCGAGTCGCAACAGCCGGTGCAGCGCCCAGAGGGCGACAGCTTCGCGCGTTACGGCCACAACATGCTGCCGGTGCATCACAAGGTCAGCGAGCCGACCTCGCCGATCTTCAGCTATCCGTATGCCCGTTCGCGCGAAGCGCTCGACACGCTGTACCGCAACGGCGAACTCGATCCGTGGGACGGCATCAAGTTGCGCTATGTGAATCCGGCAACCGGCGGCTGGCCGATGCCGACGATGGCGACGTTCATGCAATACCTGCCCGCCGGCTTCCAGGGCAAGACCTATCGCAGCACCGATGCAACGGTCTTCTCGGTGGTCGAGGGTCGCGGCACGGCGCGCATTGGCGACGAAGTCTTCCAGTTCGAGCCGCGCGATCATTTCGTCGTGCCCTCGTGGGCGCCGGTGCAGCTCGCCGCGCTCGACGACGCCGTACTGTTCAGCTACTCCGATCGCCCCGTGCTCGCCGCCCTGAACCTGCTGCGCGAGTCACGCACCTGAGGCCAACCCAACGCTCACTTGCCGGCCCCGCGCGCCGAACACCCGCGTGAGCGGCGCGCGCCGCCTGTGTCCTTTCCTTTATTCGTCGAGTCAAACGCTATGTCCTTCGTCTTCGCTCCGCCCGCTACCGTCGCCATTCCCGTTGTCGGCAGCGCCGACCAGTTCGCCGTGCGCCGCGTGTACTGCGTTGGCCGCAACTACGCCGCGCATGCCCGCGAAATGGGCTTCGATCCCGATCGCGAACCGCCGTTCTTCTTCTGCAAGCCGGCCGATGCCGTGGTGCCGGTGGCCTACGGCGAAACGCTCACGTTGAAGTATCCCGCCCAGACGACCAACTATCACTACGAAGCCGAACTGGTCGCCGCGATCGGCAAGGCGGGCTCGGACATTGCACTCGAGCAGGCGCTCGAACATGTCTGGGGCTACGCCGTGGGGCTCGACATGACGCGCCGCGATCTGCAGATGAAGATGCGCGAAATGGGCCGTCCGTGGGAAATCGGCAAGGCATTCGATGACTCGGCCCCGATCGGCCCGATTCATCCGGTGTCGAGCGTCGGTCATATCGAGAAGGGCGCGATTTCGCTGACGGTCGACGGCGTGCAAAAGCAGAAAAGCGACGTCACCCATCTGATCTGGTCGGTGGCGGAAACCGTCTCGTACCTGTCGCAGTTCTTCCGTCTCGAGCCGGGCGATCTGATCTACACCGGCACGCCCGAAGGCGTGGGCCCGGTCAAGGCAGGAGAGACGATGGTCACCGCCGTGGAAGGGCTCGGCGAGATCACCGTGCGCGTGGTCTGAGGCCTCGTCATGCAGCTCTATAGCTTCTTCAACAGCTCGACCTCGTATCGCGTGCGCATTGCGCTCGCGCTCAAAGGGCTGGAATTCGACACCATTCCGGTGAATATCCGCGCCGGCGAGCATCGCGCCGGCGCGTATGTCGACGAGGTCAATCCGTCGGCCAGCGTGCCCGCCCTGATCGACGGCGAGATCGCGCTCGGCCAGTCGCTCGCCATCCTCGACTATCTCGACGCGAAATATCCCGAGCCGCGTCTGGTGCCGCAGGACATCGAGGCACGCGCCCGCGTGCTCGAATTGGCGATGCTCGTCAGTTGCGACATGCACCCGGTGAATAACCTGCGCATTCTGAAGTATCTGCAAGGCCCGCTGGGCCTCAGCGTCGAGCAGAAGAACGCGTGGTACCGCCACTGGGTCGACGAGGGCATGGCAGGCGTGGAGCGATTGCTCGGCAAGCATGGACACGGCGCATGGTGCTTCGGCGATGCACCGACGCTCGCCGACGTCTGCCTGATTCCGCAAATCGCCAATGCCCGGCGCATGGGTTGCGATTTGTCGGCGTATCCGCGAGCGATGGCGGTCTACGCGCAGGCGGAGACACATCCGGCTTTCCGCGCGGCAGCGCCCAATCGTCAGCCGGATTACACGGCCTGATTTCTATCCAGAACGGCTGGACAGGCCGCAGGAGACAACCATGAGTCAAACCTCTCAACCCAAAGCGCTGGTCGTTGGCGGTGGCATCGGCGGCCTGGCGGCTGCACTCGCGCTCGCCAATCAGGGCGTGCAAATCGAACTGCTGGAGCAGGCCGAGACCATCGGCGAGATCGGCGCGGGCATTCAGCTCGCCGCCAATGCGTTCGCAGCACTCGACGCCCTCGGCGTCGGTGAGGCAGCGCGCGGGCGTTCGGTCTTCACCGACCACATCACGCTGCGCGACGCCATCGACCGCAGCATCATCGCGCAAGTCGACGTCGGCGCGCCGTATCGCGAGCGCTTCGGCAATCCGTACGCCGTGATCCACCGCGCCGACATCCATCTGTCGATTCTGGAAGCGGTACAGCGCAATCCGTTGATTCAGTTCCGCACCGCGACGCGGGTCGTCTCGCTGGCGCAGGACGACAAGCACGTCACCGTCATCGACCAGCACGGCGAGCGACACACGGCCGACGCCGTGATCGGCTGCGACGGCGTGAAGTCCGCCGTGCGCGCCGTGCTGATCGGCGACGAGCCGCGCGTGACCGGTCACGTGGTGTATCGCGCGGTCGTCGACGTCGAGAACATGCCGAAGGACTTGCAGGTCAACGCGCCGGTCGTCTGGGCAGGACCGAACTGCCACCTCGTGCATTACCCGTTGCGCGGCGGCACGCAATACAACCTCGTGGTCACGTTCCACAGCCGCGAGCAGGAAGTCTGGGGCGTACGCGACGGCAGCAAGGAAGAGGTGCTGTCGTACTTCGAAGGCATCGATGCGCTGCCGCACCAGATGCTCGACCGTCCGACCTCGTGGCGACGCTGGGCCACCGCCGACCGCGATCCGGTCGCGCAGTGGAGCTTCGGGCGCGCCACGATCCTGGGCGACGCCGCCCACCCGATGACGCAGTACATCGCGCAAGGCGCCTGCCAGGCACTCGAAGACGCCGTCACGCTCGGCGCCGCGTATGCGGCGGCGAACGGCGATTTCGTCGACGCCTTCCGCCGCTACGAGCACGCCCGCATTCCCCGCACCGCCCGCGTGCTCTACGGCGCGCGCGACATGGGCCGTGTCTACCACGCCAAGGGGGTGGATCGCTGGGTGCGCAACTCGCTGTGGAAGGGCCGCACGCAAACGCAGTTCTACGACGCCCTGCAATGGCTGCACGGCTGGCGCGCCGAGCATTGCCTATCGCAAACCCCGTGGCTGGCTGAGGCCTGAGCGCTAACCACGCCCTACCTCTCGATTCACCGCCCGGCATCCGGGCATCCCGCCACGCGACGGTCCCACACCGTCGCGCGGCCCCCCTCGCCTCGCGTCTCGCGATACGGGGGCTCGGCAGCACTAATAACAACAATCACGGCAACACGTTTCGGCGACGACGGCTGACTTGCCGCGCCGCTTCTGGCAACCCTGAGGAGACAACCCATGCCAGCCACCCCCATCAACGTGACGGCGTTCATCGACCGCCATCGCATTTCCCCGTTCCAGGTGATGATCGTCGTGCTGTGCTTCCTGATCGTCGCCATCGACGGTTTCGACACGGCGGCCATCGGCTTCATCGCCCCGGCCATTCGCGCCGAATGGTCGCTCACCCCGGCGCTGCTCGCGCCCCTTTTCGGCGCCGGGCTCGCGGGCCTGATGGCCGGCGCATTCCTGTTCGGGCCGCTCGCCGACAAGTTCGGCCGCAAGACCATTCTCATCTTCTCCGTGGTGTTCTTCGGTCTGGCGAGTCTCGCGTCCGCAGGGTCGATGGAACTGTGGCAACTGATCGCATTGCGGTTTCTGACGGGCCTCGGACTCGGCGGCGCCATGCCGAACGCGATCACGCTGACGTCGGAGTACTGCCCTGAGTCGCGCCGTTCGTTCCTCGTAACGACCATGTTCTGCGGCTTCACGCTTGGCTCGGCGCTGGGCGGTCTCGCGTCGGCCGGGTTGATCGACGCCTTCGGCTGGCGCGCCGTGCTGATCGTGGGCGGCGTCATGCCGCTCGTGCTCGCTGTACTCCTGATGCGCGCGCTGCCCGAGTCGGTGCGCTATCTCGTGATGGCGGGCAAGTCGCCGGAGCGCATCGCGGCATCGCTACAACGCATTGCGCCGAATGAGGATCTGCGTGGTGCGACGTTCAACGTCGCGACGAAGCCGTCGACCACGTCGCCGGTGAAGCATCTGTTCAAACCCGAATTGCTGCGGGGCACGCTGCTTTTCTGGATCACGTTCTTCATGAGCCTGCTCGTGATCTATCTGCTCTCGAGCTGGTTGCCCACGCTGCTTCGCACCAACGGCCTGACGCTGCGCGACGCCGCCATCGTCACCTCGATGTTCCAGGTCGGCGGCACGCTCGGCGCCATCGTGCTCGGCGGGTTGATGGACCGCTTCAACCCACACTACGTGCTTGCTGCGGCTTACGTGCTTGCGGGCGTGTGTGTCGCCGCTGTCGGTCCTGTCGCCAGTTCTCCCGTGCTCGCCTCGGTGGCCGTGTTCTGGGCCGGGTTCTGCGTGTCGGGCGGTCAGGTCGGCGCGAACGCGCTGTCCGCTGGCTTCTATCCCACGGATTGCCGCGCCACGGGCGTGAGCTGGGCCAATGGCGTCGGGAGACTGGGGTCGGTGGTCGGCTCGGTTGGCGGGGCGTCGATGCTCGCCATGGGCTGGTCGATGCCGGCCCTTTTCGCCGCCATCGGCGTGCCCGCCGTGCTCGCCGGTCTGACGATGCTCACGCTGGGTCGCCTGCGTCATCATCAGGCCACGCACGCGGTGCAAGCCACGGCCTAAGCGTTTCGGCCCACGCAACAAGGCATACGTAACGCACACTGCCGCGGGTCTCGGGCTTGGGCGGGCGCCATTCGCATTGTGCGATGGCGCCCGCGTGCGTTTCGGGCCGGGAAATCCCGACAGCAAGGAGGTCGCGTGGCGTGTTGCATCGCGCAAATCGTTGCGGATAGGCATACAGTGTCGACTGGCGGCGAATTCGAGGTGTCCATTCGGCACCCGCGTCATTGCGACGCTGCGCCGCGAGCCCCCATTTCCCTGTGGAGATTGAAGGTGTCGTTGCCCTCATTGCTGGTCCTGATCCCGATGCACCCCGAGCAGTTGTCCGCACTGCAAACCCATTTCGATGTGGCTTACCACCCGAGCTATCACCCCGCGCCGCAAGGCTGGGGGCCCGACGGCGAGCGGGCGCGCTTCGTGCTGACTCACGGCGCGCGTGGTCTGAGCGCCGCCGAGCTGTCGCATCTGCCGAACGTGGCGTTGGTCAGCGCGCTGGGCGCCGGCTATGAGAATCTGGACGTCGCCGCCATGCGTTCGCGCAATATCGTGGCCGTGAACGGTGCCGGTGCGAATGCGCCGACGGTGGCGGATCAGGGCTTCGCCCTGCTGCTTGCTGCCGTGCGTCGCATTCCGGCCTACGACGCCGCCTGCCGCAAGGGTGTGTGGCGCGACGCGCTGCCGATGCAGCCGGGCGTGTCGGGAAAGAAGCTGGGGATCGTGGGGCTGGGGGCGGTCGGCCGTCAGTTCGCCAAACGCGGTGAGGGCTTCGATATGCAGATCGGTTACCGGAATCGGAACCGTCGCGACGATGCGCCCGCGCACTATCAATATTTCGACAGCGTGCTGGCGCTGGCCGAATGGGCGGACTACCTCGTCGTAACCGCTCCGGGCGGCGCGCAGTCCCATCACCTCGTGAATGCCGAGGTGTTGCGCGCGCTGGGCAAGCACGGCTTCCTCGTCAATCTGGGGCGTGGCAGCGTCGTCGACACGGCCGCCCTGGCGGACGCATTGCGCGACGGCGTCATCGCCGGTGCCGGGCTGGACGTCTACGAAGGCGAGCCGTCACCGCCTGCTGCACTGATCGATTTGCAGAATGTGGTGCTCAGTCCGCACGTCGCTGGCCGCTCGCCCGAAGCGGAAGCCGCCACGCTCGCCCTGTTTCTCGAAAATGCGCGTCGCTTCCAGGCGGGGGAGCCGGTGTTGACGCCGCTGTGAGTGGCGAATGGCGTCAGTGATTGTCGAGCCCGTCGATGCTTCGCACGGGCGACGGCGAGAGCGTGACGCCGTCGTTGACCGGCTCGAACTCGATGCTGCTGTTGGCGCTGCCCGTGGTGAAGGCGGTCTCGCACGTCGGACACTTCACTTCGGCATCCGAATGGAGATAGTCGTACATCGCCTGGACGGTCGGCTCGCTCGCCGCGACGGGGAAGCGGGCTTTACAGGTGGGACAAACGACGAAACCGGTGTGGATCGACAGCATGACGGGCCTCCTGCGGGCAAGTCGGCAACGTCACTGATTTTACAACCAGCCGGGTCATCGTGCGACGCGGGTCGCGGGGATTGGCGACGGCATCGATCCCGAACTGAAGGAACGCGCCACTGCCGTACTCGACAAGATGGGGTTGACCGTTTCCGATGTAGTTCGGATTTTACTCACGCGCATTGCCAACGAAGGTGCGCTACCTTTTGGTTTCGTCACGGATCCCGACGCTCACGATGCATGGTTCAAGCGAAAGGTGTTGGAAGCGCTGGAAGACACACGTCCAGCCATTCCCGACGAAGACGTCGAATCCCATTTCGCCGCACGCCGTGCCGCCGCACGCAAACGCAGTTCCCCAAAAGGTTAGTTTCGCGGCGCCCCGGCCTCGCCCTCCTGCAACCAACGGCGTTTGTCGCGCAGCGGCGCTTCGCCAAACACGCGCGCATATTCCCGGCTGAACTGCGATGCACTTTCATACCCCACCGTCTGCGCTGCCGCCGCCACGGTGACGTCCGCCGCAAAGATCAATCGCCGCGCCTCCTGCAAGCGCAACTGTTTCTGGTACTGCACCGGACTCATGGCCGTCACCAGCTTGAAGTGGTGATGCAGCGACGACACGCTCATGTGCACCTCCTGCGCCAATGCCTCCACGCGCAGCGGCTTTGCGTAATGCTCGCGCAGCCACCGCACCGCGCGCGCGATCCGATTCATCTGGCTGTCCTGCAACGCCATCTGCCGCAGCAACATTCCCTGACCGTTCATCAGCAATCGATAGACGATCTCGCGCTTGATCATCGGCGCCAGGATCGGAATGTCGCGCGGCGTGTCCAGCAAGCGCAACAATCGCAACACCGCGTCGAGCAACGCCGCGTCCAGCCGATTGACGTACATGCCACGCCCACTCGCTGAAGGCGCCGGCGGCGGCAAATGCTCGTCGCCGATGAGCGACGTCACATCCTCGGCCACCAGGTCGAGGCGCATGCCCAGATACGGCGATTGCTCGCTCGCCCCCGACACCTGCGCCACCACCGGCAAATGCACCGACGACACCAGGTAGTGCATCGGGTCATACGCGTAATCCTCGTCGCCGATCCGCAAGCGCTTCTCGCCCTGGGCGATGACGGCGAACGCCGGTTGCTGAAGCGCCGGCTTCGGGCCGCCCGGATGCAGGATCCGATGCACGAACAGGCCTTCCACCGCCGTCGGTGTCGTGCCCTCCAGGCCGTGCGTCGCGCGCTCCAGCCGATGCACCAGTTCGGTACGCGCGGCGCGCGACGGATCCCCCTCGAACCCGCGCGGCGAGGCCTCGCGCGGCTCAGTCTTGACCAAATGCATGACCATGCCTTCACTCCAGAGGCGGCCGATCCCCACGTCACGGCCGCAATGCTGCACAGCATACCCTCGCTACATGCGCTTGCCCGATCCTCCGACCGGGGATTCACACGATCAGGCAGGAAATGTGCAGGAACAGGTACTGCTCGCCCGATGCGCCTCGACGCATAATTTCTCCCATCCCGTGCAAGCCGTCGCCCCTCCCAGACGGCCGCCTGCGACGGGCAGCCACTTCAACGGAGCAATGCAATGCGACAAAGAAAACTCGGCAATACCGGCCTCTTCGTCTCGGAACTGTGCCTCGGCACGATGACCTTCGGCGGACAGGGCGAACTGTGGAGCAAGATCGGTCATTTGCAGCAACACGATGTCGACTCACTCGTGGGCCGCGCGCTCGATGCCGGCATCAACTTCATCGACACCGCCGACGTCTATTCGGAAGGGCAGTCGGAAATCCTCACCGGCCAGGCCCTGCGCAACCTCAAGGTACCGCGCGATAACGTCGTGGTCGCCACCAAGGTCTTCGGTGCCACGGGCGCACAAGGGGCCAATTCTCGTGGCCTTTCGCGCTATCACATCATGGACGGCATCAAGGCCAGTCTCAAACGCCTGCAACTCGATCACATCGACCTGTACCAGGTGCACGGCTTCGATCCGGCCACGCCCATCGAAGAGACCCTCGGCGCGCTCGACACACTGGTGCGCCAAGGGCACGTCCGCTATATCGGCGTCTCGAACTGGGCGGCCTGGCAGATCACCAAGGCGCTGGGTATTTCGGCGCGGCTGAACCTCGCGAGCTTCACGTCGCTGCAGGCGTATTACACGGTCGCCGGACGCGATCTCGAACGTGAAATCGTGCCGATGCTGCGCAGCGAAAACGTGGGCCTGATGGTGTGGAGCCCGCTCGCCGGCGGCCTGCTCTCGGGCAAATACACGCGCGACGGCCAGTCCGAAGCGGGCAGCCGCCGCCAAACCTTCGACTTCCCGCCGGTCAACGTGGAGCGTGCCTATGACGTCATCGACGTCATGCGTGGCATCGCCGCCGAGAAGGGCGTGTCGGTCGCGCAGATCGCGCTCGCCTGGCTGCTTGCCCAGCCGGTCGTCTCGACGGTCATCATCGGCGCCAAGCGGACCGATCAGCTCGACGACAACATTGCGGCAACGCGTGTCACGCTGAGCGCGCGCGAACTGTCGGCTATCGATGGGGCCAGCGCTCTGCCGAGCGAGTATCCCGGCTGGATGCTCTCGCGCCAGGGCGACCCGCGCCGCGCCCAGCTCGCCGAAGCCGGTCTGCTGTAAACGTCGGGAAGCAGTCAATGCGCGCAGAACTGTAGTGAGCGAGACACAGTGCACCGCGCGAGCGGTGCACTGTGCTCACGGCACGAGGGAAAATTCTCGCGACCTGGTGGCGGCAAGGTGTGAACATAGATCGCGCCCTATTGGCGATTTTTGCGGTAGCTTATTGTCGCGTGCGTTGGACAATCCAGGCCATCGCCCGCACATCCCTTTCACAGGAGTCCATCTTGTCAGCTGCTGCCCCCGCCTCGCTCACGCTCTTTGTCGACGCTCGATTCACAAGCCCCTACGCACTGTCGGTCTTCGTCACGCTACGTGAGAAAGGTCTGCCGTTTGATCTGCAAACCGTGGATCTCGTGCAGGGCGCGCATTATGAGACCCGCTTTGCGAACCTATCGCTCACGCGTCGCGTGCCCACGCTCGTGCACGGCGATTTCACGCTGTCCGAATCGTCGGCCATCACCGAATACATCGAGACCATTTTCCCCGAGGTGCCCGTGTATCCGTCAGATGTATGCGAGCGGGCTCGCGCGCGTCAGGTGCAGGCGTGGCTGCGCAGCGATCTGGGCGCCTTGCGAGAAGAGCGTTCGACCGAAGTGATCTTCTACCGTCCAGTGGACGAACCCCTCTCCGACGCAGGTCACGCGGCCGCGAGCAAGCTGATCGCCATTGCCCAGGACCTGCTGGCCGATGGCCGCATGTCGCTGTTCGACAAGGCGTGCATCGCAGACGTCGATCTCGCATTGATGATCAACCGTCTCGTGTACAACGACGACGTGGTGCCTGCGGCACTGGTCGAGTATGCCCGCCGCCAATTTGCGCGACCGGCCGTGCAGGAGTGGCTGGCGATGACGCGCCCGCCGCGTCCGGGCGACAGCATCGACGGCAGGGCCGCGGCCTGACGGGGCCGTCGCCCTGGACGAATAACCCAGTCGCTCCCTCCTGATAAACGAAAACGCCCGTTTGACACGTTGCAGTCCTTCGTGGAGACGAACGGCGGCAGCCGTCATTTCGCGGGAATATCGACAAATCTCGCACTTTTCTTCTAATAATCGGCCAATTTCCGATTTTTATCGGCGTCATCGCCCTCTGAATGATGTTGTGACGGCGCGGGTGGTGAATTCAGTCGACAGGCAGGGGGCTAAAGGAGGAAAATAGGCCCACCTTGCCGTTTACGTTAACGGCACTGACGACTGAAGCCCCCTCTGCCGAGACATTCAAGAAACATGAGCGCCGATAATCAATTGCGTTTTGTCGTGGAGCCGCACGCCAACCCCACCCCTGCCGACCAGATCGCCGCCAAGCTGGCGAACCCGGTATTTGGCCGCGTATTCACGGATCACATGGTCACGATTCGCTGGACCGAGGGCACGGGCTGGCATGATGCGAAGGTAGAGGCCCGCCGTCCGTTCGAGATCGATCCGGCATGCGCCGTGCTGCACTACGCGCAGGAAATCTTCGAAGGAATGAAGGCCTATCGCAGCGAAGACGGCAAGATCTCGCTGTTCCGCCCGCAAGCCAATGCCAAGCGTTTCCGTGAATCGGCCCAGCGCATGTCGATGGCCGAGTTGCCGGAAGCCGTGTTCCTCGAAGCCGTGGAAAAGCTGGTCGACATCGATCGCGCATGGATCCCGGGCACAGAAGGCAGCAGCCTCTATATCCGCCCGTTCATGTTCGCCTCGGAGAGCTTCCTCGGCGTGCGCGCCGCGCATGAATACATTTTCTGCGTGATCGCCTGCCCGGTCGGCCCCTACTTCAAGCCCGGCAAGTCGGCCGTGACCGTGTGGGTGTCCGACCAATACACGCGTGCCGCCCCGGGCGGCACGGGCGCCGCCAAGTGCGGCGGCAACTACGCGGCGAGCCTGATCGCGCAGACCGAAGCCAGCGGCAAGGGCTGCGATCAGGTCGTGTTCCTCGACGCCGCGCAACATCGCTGGATCGAAGAGCTGGGCGGCATGAACGTCTTCTTCGTCATGGACGACGGCTCGCTCCAGACCCCGCCGCTCGCCGGCACGATTCTGCCGGGCATCACGCGCGCGTCGATCATCGAAATGGCCAAGCGCGACGGCCTGACGGTCAACGAAACGCCGTACGAGTTTGCCCAGTGGCAAGCCGACGCAGCCAGCGGTCGTGTGAAGGAAACGTTCGCGTGCGGCACGGCGGCGGTCGTCACGGCCATCGGTCAGGTGCGTCACGCCAAGGGCGAGTTCAATATTGGCGACGGCGGCGAAGGCCCGGTCACCAAGCGTATTCGCGATCAGCTCACGGGCATTCAACGCGGCAAGGTCGCCGATCCGTTCGGCTGGGTGCACCACGTCGCCTGATCGACGGACGTTGCTCACATAACAAACAAGTTGCGAAGTTGCGCATCGCCCGAGACAGCGATGCGGGAAATCATCGGCGGCGCGCCACGACACCAGGAGAGTCGGGCGCGCCGTCTTGTTGTATTTGACTTGCAGATCATGGAACAGAATCCAGGCGCCATGGCGGGCAGCCCCCGCAGCGCCCTCGCGGCAGCCGACACAATCGGCGTTCCGCACTCCGTGCTCGAGGACATCTATGCGATGGTCATCGGCATGGCATTCGTGGTGGTCGGGCTGGTGCTGCTCAAGGCAGCCGGGTTGGTCACCGGCGGCGTGGCTGGCATTGCACTGCTCGCGTCCTACGTCTTTCCCCTCCCGGTGGGCACCATCTTCACGCTGGTGAACATTCCGTTCTTCCTTTTTGCGTACGTCACGATGGGCCCGCGCTTCGCGCTCAAGTCCACCGTCGCGAGCGTCGGCATCACCTTTGCCCTCGCGGCCATGCCGCAGACCTTCAACGTCGCCTTCGTCAATCCGCTGTTCGCCGCATTCGTCGGCGGCACGCTGTGCGGCATGGGGATTCTGGCGCTCGCGCGTCACGGGGCCGGCGTGGGCGGCACAGGCATCGTCACGCTGTGGCTGCAACGCGAGCGCGGCATCAACGCGGGCATTACCCAGGCGTGCATCGACACGACGATTCTGCTCGCCTCGCTCACCACGATCCCCGCGGGACGCGTTGCCTGGTCGGCACTGTCCGCGCTCGCCATGAGCGCCATGGTGGTCGCCTGGCACCGGCCGGGCCGTTACACCGGACGCTGAGCCGCGTCAGACGGGCGCGTCCGGGCGATAGGCGCTGGCCTGTGTCAACAGCCACTCCCGGAACACGCTGAGTGGTTGCCCATGCGTGAGTTCCGTCGGATAGACGAGGTAGTAGGCCGACTCGGCCACGCTCTTCACGTCGACGGGAATCGTCAGGCCAAAGGTGGCCAATTGTCCCTCGACGAAGAACTTCGGCACCAGCGCGACGCCGAGCCCGGCGGCCGCGCCCGCGATGAGCATCGTGTGCAGCTCATAGCGCACCCCCTGGAGCGCCCGATGGTCCTCGATGCGTTGCTCCGCAAACCATTGGGTCCAGGCGCTGGGGCGTGTCGTCGAGTGCAGCAGCGGATACTCGAGCAGATCGGCGGCCGTGCGAACCGACCCTTTGAGCAACGACGGTCGGCACACCGGCACAACTTCCTCACCGAACAGATAATCCGACGAGGTGCCCGGCCAGGTTGGCTGCCCGAAATGGATGGCCGCTTCGAAGTGCGTCTCGTCGAACGTGAACAGGTCGGTGTGCACCCCCATGTTCACCCGAACCTCGGGGTGGCGCTCGTCGAAATCCTTCATTCTCGGAATCAACCACTCGGACGCGAACGTCGGCAGCACCGCCAGTTCCAAATACCCGCCCCCGCTGCCGTGCGCCATGATCGAGAGCGTGTCTCGATCAAGTTGTTCCAACGTGCGGCGCACTTGCATGCCGTACAGGCGTCCGGCGCGGGTGAGCACCACGCGCTGCTTGGCGCGAACGAACAGACGCACCCCCAGTTGCGCCTCCAGCGTGGCGATCTGACGTGACACGGCACTTTCCGTCAGAAACAGCTCGCGCGCCGCGTGCGTAAAGCTTTCGTGTCGGGCCGCGGCCTCGAATGCCAGCAGCGCCGCCGTGCCCGGGGTCTTGAATTTGCGCATATTGATTCCAAGAACGCATCAAGTGGCAATTTTATCTCGCTTTACGAGTGAGGCATCCATTCCAATAATGCTGTCAATGCAAGATGGCATGGGGTAAGGCGCTCCCTGCCATGCCCTGACACCCTGCGATGCCGCCTGAGACGGCGTTCCCCCTTGAGATAATCCGATGCGCAATGCCAATGTGCAGTCCCTGCTGGTTTCCCTGATCGGGCAAGCGCGTACCGACGCGCTCTTCGCGACACTCAATTCGCCGTCGATCCTGGCGGATGCCGAGCCGGGATGCGTGACGAGAGCCGAACTCGCGCAGGCCATGAACATGGCCCTTTTCGAAGGGCTGCTGGCGCGTTCGCCGAATGGACGCACCTACACTGAAGAAGCGATTGCGGGCGGTGGCAGCGTCTACTTCGATCACGGCGCGCTGCGCACCGTACGCTGGGCCGGTAACGGCGCGCTGCCGCCGGGCGAAGCGGCCTTCACGCGCATTTTGCGCCCGCTGGGCTTCCGTCTGAACGGTCGCTATCCGCTCGACCGTCTCGGCATGACGGGTCGAGCCTATGCACACGAAGACGCCCCTGAAGAGATTTCGCAGTTCTTCGTGAGCGAGCTGCATCCGGAGCGTTTCTCCGAGACGTTCCAGCAAGCCGTGTCGCGTGTGGTCGGCACGTCGAAGGATCCGCTCACGCCTGCGGCCGCCGGTCAGCTTTGGGAACTGGAGCGCGACGGCACGCTGCCGCTCGAAAGCGCACAAGCGCTGCTGCCGGTGATCGTTGGTGCGTTTGCCCGTCAGCACGACATTCCGAGCGAAGCCGATTACGAACTGCTGTTGGCGGAATCCGCTGAAATGGCCTGGATCGCGACCGAAGGCAATGCGTTCAATCATGCGACCGACCGTGTCGAAAACGTGTTCGCGTTGTCCGACGCCGAGAAGGCCAAGGGCCGCCCGATGAAGCCCGACGTCGAGCGGTCGCGCTCGGGTCGCGTGTTCCAGACGGCCTATCGTGCCGACACCGTGCGTCGCGAGTTCCGCGGCAAGGACGGCGAAATCGTGACGCGCGACGTGCCGGGGTCGTTCTACGAATTCATCACGCGGCATCGCGAGTACGACACCGAGAAGCGTTGCTGGAAGATCGACCTGCGCTTCGACGCGGGCAATGCGCAGGGTATTTTCAAGATGACGGCCAACGCCAAGTAATGGAGGGCTCGTGGCGTCCGGCGCACAATATGTCCGTGCCTCGATGCTGCACCTCAATCTGCCGACACCGGTGAACAGCACCGTCGGCCAACACTGAATTCCATAGGGGTATCCACGTGAACGCAACTTCCATCCTCAACGAACTGGGCATTGCCAAACTGGCCGAAGCGGGCGACATCGCGGTGCACTCACCCATCGACGGCGCATTGATCGGCCGCGTGGCCAGCGCCTCGGTCGCCGACGCCCAAGCCACCCTCGCCCGCGCGCAGACCGCGTTCACCGCATGGCGCAACGTGCCCGCACCGCGTCGCGGCGAACTGGTGCGTCTGCTCGGCGAAAAGCTGCGCGAGCGCAAGCAGGCGCTGGGCGCGCTCGTCACGCTCGAAGCCGGCAAGATCCTGCAAGAAGGGTTGGGCGAAGTGCAGGAAATGATCGACATCTGCGACTTCGCCGTCGGCCTGTCGCGTCAGTTGTACGGCCTGACCATCGCGTCGGAGCGTCCGGGCCACCGCATGGCCGAGACGTGGCACCCGATGGGCGTGTGCACGGTCATCTCCGCCTTCAATTTCCCGGTGGCCGTATGGGCCTGGAACGCGGCGCTCGCGCTCGTGTGCGGGAACGCCGTGGTGTGGAAGCCCTCTGAGAAGACGCCGCTGACCGCACTGGCCGTCAATCGTTTGATGGAAGAAGTCATCGCCGAATTCGGCGACGCGCCGGAAGGCCTGACCGCGCTCATCATCGGCGGTCGCGACGTGGGCGAGGCACTCGTCGCCGATCCGCGCTCGGCCATCGTGAGTGCGACGGGTAGCACGGAAATGGGCCGCAAGGTCGGCGTGGAAGTCGCGCGCCGCTTTGGCCGCTCGATCCTGGAACTCGGTGGCAACAACGCGGGCATCGTGACCGGCAGCGCCGACATGGAACTCGCCCCGCGCGGCATCCTGTTCTCGGCGGTGGGTACGGCCGGTCAGCGTTGCACCACGCTGCGCCGCCTGTTCGTGCACGAGAGCGTGTATGACAAGACCGTCGAGCGTCTGAAGACGCTGTATGGCAAGGTTGCCATCGGCAACCCGCTGGAGCGCGGCACGCTCATGGGCCCGCTGATCGACGAAGGTGCCTTCAAGCGCATGCAAGACGCCCTGGACAAGGCACGCGCGCAAGGCGGCAAGGTCACGGGCGGCGAGCGTTACGCGGTCGCAGGCGCGGAGAACGCGTTCTATGTGAAGCCGGCCATCGTCGAGATGCCGTCGCAGACGGAAATCGTGCTCACCGAAACGTTCGCACCGATCCTGTATGTGCTCAAGTACAGCGACTTCTCGCAAGCCATCGACGCCAACAATGCCGCTTCGCACGGCCTGTCGTCGTGCGTGTTCACGACCGATCTGCGCGAAGCCGAGCGCTTCACGTCATCGGCCGGTAGCGACTGCGGCATTGCCAACGTCAACATCGGCCCGAGCGGCGCGGAGATCGGCGGCGCCTTCGGCGGCGAGAAGGAAACGGGCGGCGGACGCGAGTCGGGTTCGGACGCGTGGAAGGGCTATATGCGCCGTGCCACCAACACCGTCAACTACTCGTCCGCCCTGCCGCTCGCGCAAGGCATCGACTTCTCGATCGAGTGAAGTCTCGATAACCCGCCCCGACGTCGCCCATGCCCATGCGCGACGTCACGCAACGGGTTACGCATCTGGTCAACGCCGGACGTGCCCTGCCCCTCGGCAGGTACGCCCGGCGCCCCTCCCCGATAGCCGAATTCCGTCACGCTTTGTTTAGCGAGGCCCCCATGTACGCCTTCACTTCTGTGTTCGCCAACCCGGCCGGTTCGCCGATTCGCGAATTGTTCAAATACTTGTCCGAGCCGGGCATGATTTCGTTCGCGGGCGGCTATCCCGCAAGCGACCTGTTCGATGTGGACGGTCTCGCCGCAGCGCAGGCCCGCGCCTTCGCGCAACCGACGCGCTGCCTGCAGTACGGGCCGACCGACGGCCTGGCCGAACTCAAGACGCAGCTTCTCGCGCTGATGGCCTCGCGCGGCGCGTCCTGCGCCGCCGATGAGCTGCTGGTGACGACCGGCTCGCAACAAGGGCTGGACCTGCTGCTGCGCGTGATGATCGCGCCGGGCGATGTCGTGGTGACCGAGCAGCCCGCGTATCCGGCGACGCTGCAGGCATTGCGACTGCAGCAAGCGACGATCGTGACGGTGCCCGTCGACGCACACGGTCTGGACGTCGCGCACCTGAGCACGCTGCTGCACGAGGGCAAGATCGCCGTGCCGAAGCTGCTGTACACCGTGCCGACCTTCGCCAATCCGACCGGCGCAACGCTCTCGCGCGAGCGTCGTATCGCGCTGCTGAAGCTGGCGGTCGAGTACCGGTTCATCATCGTCGAGGACGATCCGTATGGCGACTTGCGATTCGCGGGCGACGCGGTGCCGACCTTGCTCGGCCTGACGGCGGAAGTGCCGGGATCGCGCGACTGGGTGGTGCACTTCTCGAGCCTGTCGAAGATCGTCGCCCCGGGGTTGCGCGTGGGTTGGACGGTCGCGCCGCCGGAGATTGCGCGACGATGCGTCGTCGCGAAGCAGACGGTTGATCTATGCAGTGTTCCGTGGACGCAAGCGGTCGCGGCGGAATATCTGGCAGACGGCGCGTTGGCACGCCATCTGCCGAGGATCACGGAAGCCTATCGCCGCAAATGCGACGCGATGTGCGACGCGTTGCGCGCGACGCTGGGCGATGCCATCGCGTTCCACGCGCCGCAGGGCGGCATGTTCGTGTGGGCGCGTCTCGCCGCAGTGAAGACGAGCGATCTGCTGCCGCACGCGATCGCCGAGAAGGTGTTGTTCGTGCCGGGAACGGCGTTCTTCGCAGAACAGGCCGACGAGGCTTCGCTGCGGTTGTCGTTCGCGGCGCCGGCCGTATCAGCGATCGAGGAAGGCGCGGCACGACTTGCACGTGCAATGCACGCGACCGGCGCCACGCGATGATCAACGCGGCAGGCTGTCGCGCACGATCTGCGCGAAGTAGCGCGCACCGAGCGGCAGAATCGCGTCGTTGAAGTCGTAGCAGGCATTGTGCAGCGGGATGGCGCCAAGCGCATCGCCGCTGCCGTTGCCGATGAACGCGAAGTTGCCCGGCACGTGCTGCAGGAACACCCCGAAGTCCTCCGATGCCATCATCGGTGTAACGTCCGCGTCGACGCGGGTTTCGCCCACCACCGACTGCGCCGCGCGAACGGCGAGCGTCGTGTTGTCCGCCCAGTTCATCGTCGGCGCGAACTCGTGTGCGTACTCGAATTCGCCATGCGCGCCATGCATCGCACAGACGCCCAGACTGATCTCACGCATGCGTGTCTCGAGCAGTAGCTGCACGTCCGGCGAATAGCTTCGCGTGTCGCCCTTGATGACGACGTTCGTCGGAATGGCGTTGCGAACGCCATCCGTAATGAACTCCGTGCACGACACCACCGCCGACAGCCCTGGATCGACACTGCGTGACACCACGGTCTGGAGCGCCAAGACGATCTGCGCGCCGATCACGAGCGGATCGATACCCATGTGCGGGCGCGCCGCATGCGTTCCCTTGCCGCGAATGCGGATGACGAAGTTGTCTTCGCTCGCCATGATGCCGCCGACGCGCGTGGCGAAGTGACCTGCCGCGATGCCCGGCATGTTGTGCACGCCGTAAATCGCATCGATCGGGAAGCGTTCCAGCAATCCATCCGCAATCATCGCCTTCGCGCCGCGGCCATGCTCCTCGGCGGGCTGGAAGATGAAGCGCACCGTGCCGTTGAAATCGCGCGACGCCGCCAGCAGCTTCGCCGCGCCGAGCACCATCGACATATGACCGTCGTGCCCGCAGGCGTGCATCTTGCCCGGCACTTGCGACGCGTGGTCACGCCCCGCCGCCTGCTCGGCGATCTGTAGGGCGTCCATGTCGGCCCGAATGCCAATCGCGCCGCGCCCGTCGCCCACGCGCAGATTCGCGACAATCCCCGTACCCCCGATGCCGCGATGCACCTCCAGCCCGAGGCTCGCCAGAATCGTCGCCACCGTCTGCGACGTGGCGACTTCTTCGAAACCGGTCTCCGGTTGACGGTGGAACGCGTGTCGCCACCCCGTCAGCGCCTTGGCGAAATAGAGGTCCTGCGTCATGACTGACTCCTGTGAATGCTGTTGATCGGAGACGACATCAGCGTGCCAGCCACGCCTGCTGGCGCCGCGTCACCGACATCGCCGGCTCGCCCACAAGGTCCGCATAAACGCGCGGCGCTGTCGCGCCTTCCGTGTTGATCAGCAGGACGCGTGAGCCCTCGTCCAGACCGATGGCCGTGGCCAGCGCAGGCGTAGCGGCCGCCTGCATCAAACCCGCCAGACCTGCTACCCCCGACTCTCCCGCGGCAAAGGGCACGTCGTTGTCGCTACCGCGCGCCAGGCGCCGCATGGCTTCGACGGCCTCGGTATCGGTGACGGTCATGAACGCATCGACCGACGATTGCAGGAATCGCCACGCGAGCGGCGACGTCTCGCCGCAGGCCAGCCCGGCCATTACGGAATCGACCGACCCCGACGCCGAGGCTGCCTTGCCCGCAATGGCGCTCTGATAGAGGCAATCGGCCTGCATCGGCTCCACGACAACGAATGTTGGACGCCACACGCCCCAGCGCTCCCAAAGATAGCTCACGATACCCGCCGCCAGTCCACCCACGCCCCCTTGCAGAAAGACATGCGTGAGCGGGCAGGCGGCGTCCGTGCGAGCGTCTGCGCCGCAGAGCGCCTCATCGACTTCGGCCGCCACCGTCCCGTAGCCCTGCATGACGTCGCGTGGAATGGCCTCGTAACCCTCGTAAGACGTGTCCGAAACCACATGCCAGCCGTGACGCGCGGCAAGCGCCGCCGCCGCGTCCACCGACGCATCGTAATTGCCCTCGACGCGCACGATCTCGGCACCGTACGCGGCGATCGCCTGTTCGCGCTCGTCGCTCACCTGCGCGTGCAGCACGATGACGCAGCGGCAACCAATGCTCTGCGCTGCCGCGGCGAGCGCGCGACCGTGGTTGCCGTCCGTCGCGCTGATGACCGTGACACCGGCCAGCGCGTCGCGATGCTCACCTCGCAGAAGCGTTCGCGCGGTGAAGCCGAGTGTTTCGCATTCGCGCAACAGAAGGCGCACGAGCGCGATCGGCGCGCCCAGGGCCTTGAAACTGCCCAGCGCCGAGCGCAGCGCTTCGTCTTTCACGAGCACGCTGCAAACGCCCAGCGATGCGGCCAGATCGGGCAGCGCGCGCAGCGGTGTGCTCCCGCGCGTCAGCCCATCCCAATGGGCCAGCCACTCGCGGCTCTCTTGCGCGCGAGCGATGCTCATGATGTCCTGGAGGTCGGCCGGGTATGGCGCGCGAGCGGCGTGCGGATTGACGTACAGCATGGGGGGCTCCGGTATTGCGGCATTTCGGGATGTCGGGATGTCCGAACGGTTCTATCGATGTACGCCGAGGCGCCTTGCAACGACATCGAGCAGCACTTTCGCGCCGTTCACCAATTGCTCGTCGTCGGTGTGCTCTCGCGGGTTGTGACTGATGCCGCCCCGACTCGGCACGAAGATCATCGCCGCCGGCGCGATGCGCGCGATCATCTGTGCGTCGTGGCCCGCGCCCGACGTCATGCGCTTGGACGACAGGCCCAGCCCGCTGGCGCTCGCTTCAATGACGTCGGCCAACTCGGCGTCGAAGACAACCGGCGAGAAGCGCGCCAGGCGCTCGGCCGAAATGCGCACGCCTTCGTCTTGTGCGAGCTTCGTCAGGAATGCCGAAAAGTGCGCTTCGCTCGCTGCCAAACGTTGTTCGTTCGGGTCGCGCATATCGACCGTGAATACCGCCTTGCGGGGAATCACGTTGATGACGCCCGGCTCGAACCGCAGCGTGCCAACGGTCGCGAGCGTCGTGCCGGCGTCGACGGCGATGCGCCGCAGCTCGGTGACCGCGGCGGCCGCGGCATAGCCGGCATCGTGGCGCAGACGCGTCGGCGTGGTGCCGGCATGATTGGCGTTGCCCTGCACGGTGATCTGCTGCCACGAAATGCCCTGTAGATTCTCGACGACGCCGATCTGCAGCCCTTCCGCCTCGAGAATCGGGCCTTGTTCGATGTGCAGCTCAAGATACTCGTGGGGCACGAGGGTGCCCGGCATCATCTCGCCCGCGTATCCGATACGCACGAGTTCATCGCCCAGACGCGCGCCATCGGTACCGATGGCATCGAGCGCCTCGGCCAGCGGCAACCCCCCCGCGTGAACCAGCGAGCCCATCATGTCCGGATGAAAACGCGCGCCTTCCTCGTTGGTGAATGCCGCGACCGTGATCGGACGCGACGGCACGACGCCCGCTTCGCGGAATGCCCGCACGATCGCAAGGCCACCGAGCACGCCATAGCATCCGTCGAGCGCGCCCGCGTTGACGACGGTGTCGATGTGCGAACCCATCATGAGCGGGCGCAGCACCTCACCCGCCTCACCCGCCGCGTCCTTCGCGGCCGACGACAGCGTGCCAAAGATATTGCCGATGCGATCGATCCGCACGTCGAGATCGAGTTCGCGCATCCACGCGACGACCTGATCACGCCCGGCTTTCTCGGCATCAGTGAGCGCGACGCGAGTGCGGCCGCCCGCCACGGGATCGGCGCCGATCTCGCCCAGCTCATGCAACTGTTGCAACAGCACGGCGCCGTTCAGGCGAAGGACGGTGGGGGCGTTCGTAGCGGACATAGGGGAATGCTGTCGTTTCGGTGGAGATGTCGATGGGACAGCCGCTCGCGCAAGCGCTTTCAGCGACGGGTTTTGCGCGTCACCGCTGGCGGAGTATCATCGATCTGCCTGAATAATATTCCGGGGCGCGTGTACGATTAACCCGTTTTTAGCCGAAAATTCGAATTTTTATTGCGTTACATGAGCCTGGACAGTTACGACATCGCCCTGCTCGCCGCGATCCAGCAAGACGCGACGACGCCTCAGCATGCGCTTGGCGCGCAAATCAATCTGTCATCGGCCGCGGTGAATCGGCGGCTCAGAAAGCTGGCCGACGAGGGCGTGACACGCAAGACCGTCTCGCTGGTGGATCCGGCCAGCGTGGGCTACACGCTGACGATCATTACCGAGGTCGAAGTCGAGAACGAGCGGCTCGACCTGCTCGATGCGATGAGGCGCAGCTTTCTCGCCTGCCCGCAAGTGCAGCAATGCTATTACGTGGCGGGCGAATGCGACTTCGTGGTGATCATGGTCGTGCAGAACATGGCGCAGTACACCGAACTCACCCGCGCCCTGTTCTTCGAGAGCAACAATGTCAAACGCTTCAAAACGCTCGTGTCGATGAGCAACGTCAAGGTCGGGTTGGAAGTGCCGCTGGACGCGCTCGGCAGTTGAACGCAACGACACCCGGTCATTCTCCTGGGCACCACGCCCTGACGAACGACCGGGGAAACATCACAGGGCATCAGGGCATCAGTACTTTGTCCACGACGTGAATCACCCCATTCGATTGCATGACGTTGCTGATGGCGATGTTAGCCACACCGCCCTTATCATCCGTCACCATCAGGTGTCCGCCCATCTGCGTCACGGTCAGTGAATCGCCTTCGACCGTTTTCAACATCGCCTTGCCGCCGGCGTCTTTGACGGCCTTCATCAGATCCTGCGCGGAGAGTCGGCCCGGCACCACGTGATACGTGAGCACCTTGTCGAGGGTCGCCTTGTTCTCGGGCTTCAACAGCGTGTCGACGGTGCCGGCCGGCAGCGCGGCGAAGGCTTCGTTGGTCGGCGCGAAGACCGTGAAGGGCCCGGGACCGGAGAGTGTGTCGACCAACCCGCCGGCCTTCACAGCGGCGACGAGTGTCGTATGGTCTTTTGAGTTCACCGCGTTTTCGATGATGTTCTTCGAGGGGTACATCGCGGCCCCGCCGACCATGACGGTCTTCTCACCGCTGTCCATCGGCGCCGCGCAAGCGCTGAGCGCCGATCCGAAAACACAGCAGGTTGCCACAAGCACCGGCAGAATTCCGGTCGAGTAACGAGTCTTCATTTTCTCACCCCATTGATGGCGCTTCGCAATTCGGAAGCCCTCTTACTTACGAACAAGCCGGGTGAGCGGATGCACGCTCCGGAAATGAATTCACGAAGGTGGCAATGTCGTCCAGCACTGGCGCATACCCTCGCAGCGGTGCGCTAAGCGTTCCCAGAAGCATCGCGTGTCCGAGGTCGTAGTGCCGCACTTGCACCGCATCGTTCATCCCATGCAAGCGCTGGGCAAACCGCGTCGTATTGCCCGGATCGACGACCGTGTCCGCGTCGCCCACGGCCAACCACATGGGCGGTTCCCTACCCGTCACGAAATGAATCGGCTGACTGGCGAGTCGCACCGGCTCGGGAAATATCCGGCGAAGCACATCGCTCTTGAGCGGCAGGAAATCGTAGGGGCCGGCCAGACCGATGACGCCCGCGATATCGCACTCGCGCATGCCATTGGCGTGCAGGTAGCGGGCATCGGTTGCCAGTAACGCGACCATTTGCGCGCCCGCCGAATGACCCATGAGAAACAGGCGGTCGGGGTCGCCGCCATACGCTCGCGCACGCTCGCTCGCCCAGCGCACCGCGATCGCGGCGTCGTCCATGAAGCCCGGGAAGGTCACCTCGGGATAGGTTCGATAGTCGGGCACGACCACCAGGAAGCCGCGCGAGGCGAGCGCCTCGCCCACAAAGCGGTAGTCTTCACGTTGGCCGTTCTGCCAACTCCCGCCGTAGAAGAACACGACCACCGGCATGCCGCTCGCCCCCGCGTCGGGGTGTGTTGGCACATAGACGTCGAGTCGCTGTCGCTCCGACGTGCCATAAGCGATATTCGTGACGTCACGATACGTGGTCCGCGGCGTGAGCGCATTCACTAGCGTGACGGGACTGCACGCACACAGTGCGACGCTGGTAAGCACCACGGCCAGCATGCCGCCGAGCGAGACATTCGTCATGTTCCCTTCCTGTCGAATAGAGGCCGGGGAAGGCCAATGCCCCCCCCCCGGGCTTGCCTTCGTCAGTACGGGAATGGCGATCGCCCGGATGCACGTCCGAGCGGAAATCGGCGGATTTTTTTGTTTCCGCTGCATCCAAGGGGTCGCGACGTCCGTATACCCGTGACACGCGTCTTGAACCCGCTACGGAGCTTGCATCATGCCTGCCGCCGCCATTGCATTCGTCGGACTGAATCTCGCGCTGTATGCCGCGTGGCTTTCTCGATGGCGCAGCCACGAAGGCGTCAAACGAACGCGCCACGTTGCGGTGGCCGTGTTCGCCGGTGCGAGCGTGCTGCTGGCGGGTTGTACGGGCGCGCCGCCCAACCCCAACCCTCGCGCGGACGTTCCGCTTCACACGGTGCCGGTCGACCTGCCGCGATACATGGGCAAGTGGTATGTGATCGCCAACATCCCCTATTTCGCCGAACGCGACTTCGTCGGCAGCCGCGCCGAGTGGAAGTTGCGCGACGACGGCAAGATCGACGATCACTTCTATGGCCGCAAGGATGGGTTCGACCAACCCGAGCGTCATTACCAGTTCCTCGATAGTGTGGTCCCGGGCAGCGGTGGCGGGGAGTGGCGTGTTCGCCTGTTCTGGCCCATCTATGTCTCGCAGCTTACTGTGTATGTCGATCCGGATTATCGGTACACGCTGCTGGCCTATCCCGACAAATCGTTGGGCTGGATCTTTTCCCGCGAGCCGACGATGGACGACGCGACCTACCGCGCACTGCTGTCTCGCTTCGACGCCATGGGTTACGACACCACGCGCTTCCGGCGCGTCCCCCAGTGTCCCGAGCAACTCGGTCAGCCGGGCTTCGCCACCCCGGGGAAAAGCGAATGAAAGCGAGTCGTCTGACAAGCGTGATCGTGTGTTTGGTCGGCACGCTGGCAACGTCACCCGCCTGGTCGGGATGTCGCGATGCATTGACAACAGCCCACCGCGTTGGCGCAGGTGAGTTTTGCGTGCTGGGCTTCTGTCTCTACAAGGCCGAGCTTTGGTCGCCGCACACGCCCGTCTCGGACGACACG
Source organism: Pandoraea sp. XJJ-1 (assembly GCF_026802345.1). Classification (NCBI taxonomy): domain Bacteria; kingdom Pseudomonadati; phylum Pseudomonadota; class Betaproteobacteria; order Burkholderiales; family Burkholderiaceae; genus Pandoraea; species Pandoraea sp. XJJ-1. Next base: position 635,550 of record NZ_CP113827.1, on the reverse strand, counting down.
CCCTTCGCGCTCGTCCTCAAGTACGAACGCAGCGTCAGCGGAGAGCGCATGGTCTCGACCGGCATCGACGAGATGCAGCGGCTGGCCCCGCGTCCGATCGCGAACGACACGCTCAATGCGTGGCGCGAGGACATGCAGCGTGCGTTCGGCGACGTGTCACGCGGAGACGAGCTATGTGGCGTCTATCTGCCTGGGCGTGGCGCACGGTTCTATACGAACGGGACACTGAAGGCCGACGTTCCCGACATGGCGTTCGCGCGGGCATTCTTCGGCATCTGGCTCGACCCGAACACGCGGGCGCCTTCGCTTCGCAGACACCTGTTGGGCGAAAGCCCGTGACCGGCCGTGGTATCGCGACGGTGTAACCCACCGCACCCGGGAGGTTGCCTCGGCCTGGTCTACGTCGTACTCGGCCAGGTTGGGTGGTTCACGTGCGTGCTCAGCGCCGCCAAGGGAGACGGATGGATAGGCGTCGCGCTCGTGGCCGCCATGGCGGCGGGTCATCTGTGTCTGGACCGGCGACCGCTTCGCGAAGCGGGGTTTCTCGTCGTCGTCACAGTGCTGGGTTTCGGATGGGAGTCCTGTGTTTATCGCACCGGCTGGATCGCCTACCCGAACGGCGTGCTTGTCCCCGGATTCGCGCCGTATTGGATGGCCGGGCTATGGGCCCTCTTCGCGTTGCAGATCAATCCCGTCTTCGCGTCGCTGCGCCGTCGCCGGCTTCTGTGCGCCATGCTTGGCGCGGTGGGCGGTCCACTGTCGTTTCGCGCGGGCGCGGCTTTGGGGGCCGTGCAGTTCATCGACATCTGGCGAGCGCTCGCCCTGATTGGCGCGGGATGGGCGGTCATGCTGCCCGGACTGATCACGCTGGGGGAGGCGATCGGTTCGGGGCCGATCGCCTCCCGTAAGGCTACCGACGCCATGCAACATGACGATCGGTAGTCACCCGGCAGTCATACCCCTCAACGTTGCCCGGCCGGCACGCTGGCCGCGCCACTGACCTCATTGCTGCGCGCTTCCGGCGCCGGCACCAGCCCGACCGATGCGATCTCCTGGCGTCCCAGCGAGATGATCGCGGCGGCGAGCGCCAGTGCCACGGCGAAGATACCGAACGTGTAGCTCGGCGACGGGTTGAACGTTGCGACGATGCCAATGATCATCGGCCCCATGATGCCGCCCACGCGGTTCAGCCCCACGGCCACACCCATCCCCGTGCCACGCACTTCCGTGCGATAGCACATCACCTGATAGTTGTTGAGCACGGCCTGCGCACCGAAGATGAAGAAGCCCAGCGCCGCGACGAACGGCGGTGCCCACAGATTGCCCAGCGCAATGCCGACCGAGATCATCGAGATCGATGCCAACGTGTAGCCAATGATCATCGCCTTGATGCGGCTGCGCAGCTTGTCCGCCAGCCATCCCATGCCGATTCCGCCAAACACCGACGCCAGCATCACCAGCGTGCCGTAGGCGAACGCCGATGACACACCGCCGCCGCTCGCGACGACCAGCGTCGGCAGCCAGCCCGTCAGACCGTGGATGCAGAACAGGCTGAGGAAGCCGACAATCCAATGAACGATCGTGTTGCGGCGATACATCGGCGAGAGCAGTGCCGCGATCGAGCCAATCGTCTCGGGCTTGTGCATCGGCGCAAACGTCGCCGTGCGATACACCGCCTCACGCTCAGGACGCAGCTTGGCGAGCAGTACGCGCACTTCCGACTCCCGTCCGCGCAGCATCAGATATTGAATCGATTCAGGCAACCACAGTGTCGCGGCAATCACCACCAACAGCGATGCGGCACCGATGTAGTACAGCGACTCCCAACCGAAGTGCGCCGTCATCGAGAGCCCGGCGATGCCTGCGAAGATCCCGCCTGCGGAGAAGCCCAGTTGGAACACCCACGTCGCAAACGTGTTCGCGTTCTTCGCCGGCGCCCACTCGTTGATGCAGGTCAGCGCCAGTGGCGTCACCATGCCCAGCGCCGTGCCCATGATGAGGCGGAAGATCGCAAACCCCAGCGGCCCGTGCACGACGGTGGCGAGAAGACCGCTCGAGAGGGTCAGCATCCACAGTGCCAGCAGCATGACGCGACGGCGTCCGAACCGGTCCGACAGCAGGCCTTGCAGCACCGAGCCGATCGACAGGCCGATGATGCCGCTCGAGAGCATGAAGCCGATCATGCCGGGCGAAGGCTGCCAGGTCTTGCGCACCAGTGGGATGACGTAAGCGGCATTGAAAAGATCGTAGCCATCGAAGAACATGATGGCGGTGAGCAGCACGGCAAACTTGAAATGAAACCCGCCGAATTTCGCCTGCGCGATTTCTTCGCGCGCGGTAATGGTTGTCGTCACGATTGTCTCCAGACCGTGTCAGTCGCGGCCGCGCCGGTCTGGTGCCGGCGTGTTCCGCATATTTAATGGCGGCTTGCCACACCCGCGCAAGCGGGCGTGGCGCCGGCCGTCAACTCAACGCGCCGATCAGCGCGTCGAGTTGTGATGCAAGCGCACTCGCGTGTCCCGCCACACCCCAAACGTAGTGGTCCGGTCGCACGATTGCCGCGTGGCAATCGTGCTTCTCGAACCATCTCGCGAGGACACCTTCCTTCTCCTGCACTGCCACACTGCCGGCTGGCAACGATGCTGCCGAGCCAAGCACCACGACCCTTGCGCCGATATCGCGTGCCGCGGCGACCCAGCCGCTGTCCAGCAACGCAACATCGTCGACCACCACGCGCCAGCCGCCCCCGACCACGTCGTCGAGCAACGCGGAGGCGTTCGCGTCCGTCGCAACGAGCGGTTGCGGGAACAGCGTGCCGTTCACGGCGTTACCGTCAGCGGCAAGCAATCCGGACTGCAACGGCGGCACGATTTCCTGACGCGTAACGGTCTTCACCACACCGCCGCACTCGGCCAGCAGTCGTGCGTCGCGCGCGGCGGCCGCCGCTTCGTCACGCTCGCAGATCACGCGACCGATCTCCTTGATGCGGGTGGTCAGTGTCGTCACGTGCTGCTTGCGTTCGACCTGATACGTGTCGAGCAGCGCGTCCGACGCCGTGCCGCGAAGCACCCGTTCGAGCTTCCAGACCAGGTTGACGATGTCGCGCACGCCCTGACACATCCCCTGACCGATGAACGGCGGTTGCTGATGCGCGGCATCACCCGCGATGAACACGCGGCCACGGCGCCATTCGCTCGCCACCAGCGCGTGGAAGCGATAGCTCGCCGCGCGCCACAAGGTGCCGTCTTCCGGCGTGAGCCAGCGCGAGAGCAGTTGCCACACGCTTTCGTCTTCGCGCATTTGCGCGGGATCTTCCCCGGGCGAGAGCATGATTTCCCAGCGGCGATGCCGTCCGGGACCGACGATGTACGTGCACGGGCGCTTCGGCTCGCAATACTGGATCGCCACCTTCGGCAACTTGACCAGACCGCTGTCGTTGACCATCACGTCGACCACGACCCACGGTTCGTCGAACACGAGGTCTTCGAGCGCGATGCCCAGCGTGGTGCGCACGAAGCTCGACGCCCCGTCGGCGGCAATCAGATACTTGGCCGTGACGGTGCGCGTCTGGCCGGCGTCGTCGCGCAGGCGTGCGGTGACCGCCTCGCCCGTGTCTTCGAATCCGATCAGCTCGGTGCCCAGCGCGAGGCTCACGCAGTCGTAGCTCGCGGCCTGATCGCGCAGCGCTTGCTCGACCGGCGGCTGCGTGAAGGTCATCGTCGGCGTATAGCCCATCGGATAGGGCTTCTCGACGGTGGCGATGCGCTTGATCAACTGCCCTTGCGTGCCGTAGTACTCCGACGGCGGAAACACATCGACGAACGGGGCGATGCGCTCGGCTAGCCCGAGATCCTGGAAGATGCGCATGATCTCGTGATCGAGCGCGATCGCACGCGGCTTGTCGTAGACCTCGCGCGCCTTGTCGACGCACAGTGTGCGCACACCGAGCTTGCCGAGCAGGTTTGCGGCGACGGCCCCCGATGGGCCGAAGCCGGAGATGAGAACGTCGTAGGACTCGTTCATGACGCTCATTTCGCCTCGACTTCGTCCTGCACGAGGTTGGACAGCACGCCCACACGCTCGATGTCCACTTCCACGCGATCGCCGGCCTTCATCCACACGGGCGGCGTGCGGGCGAACCCGACACCGGCCGGCGTGCCCATGGCGATCACGTCGCCCGGTTCCAGCGTCATGCATTCAGACAGCAGTTCGATAGTTTCGGCCACGCCCCAGATCATGTCGGAGGTGTTGGTCTTCTGCATCACCTGGCCATTCAGGCGCAGTTCCATCTTCAGCTCGGTGGCGCCGGCCGGCAGGTCCTCCGGCGTGACGATCCACGGGCCGAACGCGCCGGTACCGTCGAAGTTCTTGCCGATGGTCCACTGCGACGTGCGCTTCTGAAAGTCGCGCACCGAGGCGTCGTTGAAGCAGGCGTAGCCGAAGACGTGCTCGAGCGCGTCGCTGCGCTTGATGTGTCGACCGCCTTTGCCGATCACCACCGCCAGCTCGGCTTCATAATCGAACTTCTCCGACACGTACGGACGAATCACGGGATCGTCGTGGGCGATCAGCGAGGTCGCGCCGCGGAAGAAGATCAGCGGGTACACCGGCTTCAGGTTGCCGCCTTCCTTGGCGTGATCATAGAAGTTGTGGCCGAGACAGACGATCTTGCCCGGACGCGGCAACGCCGGGGCGAGCTTGACATCCGACAGGCGCACGCGCTGACCGGCATGATTGGCTACCGCACGCTTGGCGGCGCCGAGCACATCGACATCCTGCTCCAGCGCGACGCGCAGATCGGACGGCACGCCGGGTTCGGCCGCTGCCAGGTCGATGACGTCATCGCCGTCGACCACCCCCAGGCGCGTGCCTGCTTCATGCTTGTATGTGACGAATTTCACCGAAAGACTCCGTGGACTTGATTGAAGATTGACGCGACGGCTTCAGCCGTGGCGAAAGCGAATGGTTTTCTGGGCTTCCTTGAGGCGCGGCGACGGCGATTTTCCGACACCCCACTGATCGATGCGTCCGGGCGGCCACTTCCAGTCATCCGGCCCGCCGGTGCGGTAGGTGTCGTCGACCTGTTGCACTTCGGCCGTGTATTCGATGACGAAGTCGAACGGCCCGAGGAAATACGCAAACACGTTGTTGCCCGGACCGTGACGGCCGACGCCCCACTCGATCGGATAACCGGCATCGTTCATGCGGCCGCCACCGCGCATCACCGAATCGAGGTCCGGCATCACGAAGGCGATGTGGTTCAGGCTGGTCTCGGTGGCATCGGCCAGCGCGATGCTGTGGTGATCAGTGCCACACCGCAAAAAGGCCATGATGCGGGTGCGATCCGAAAGCTTGAAACCCAGCGCGTCTTCGAAGAAGGTCTGCGCGGCGGCCACGTTCTCGCTGTTCATCACGACGTGCGTGATCTTGATCGGCGCGTCGGCGCGCTCTGCCGTGTCGGTCCAGCGCATGTCGCCAAAAATGAAGCGCAGCACGCGGCCTTGCGGGTCCTGTACGACCAACTGTGTGCCGCCACCGGGTTCGGTCACCGGTGCCGGGCCGTCGATCACCGTGCCGCCGTTCGCCGGAATCGTCTCGGCCAGCATCGACAGCGCGTCGAGCGAAGGCACGTTGAAATCGACGCTGCGCACGTCGGCGCGGTCGCTGCGATGCAGCGCGAGAATGTGATGCGCCGCGCCCGTACCGCGCAGATAGACCGCGTCATCGGTGCGCGCCACGACGCTCAGATGCCAGGTCTCGGTATAGAAGGTTTCCGCGAGCGCGAGATCCGGCACGCCGATGGCAATGCCGCGCAGTGCGCTGACGAGGGACGACGTCATGAGTGACTCCTTGCAGACATGCCGAGAAAGCGTTCGGCATTGAGATGAATCAGGGATTCGCGCAGCGTCGCATCGGCGAACGCGCGCTCGATGCTGGCGACCGGCGTGGTCTCTCGAAACGCGAACGGATAGTCGGTGCCGAGCATCAGTTGTGTGTGGCCGAAGGTCCTGACCAGGTGCGCGAGTGTGTCGTCGTCGAACACCAGGGCGTCGTAGTACAGGCGTCGCGCTTGGGCGCTCGGTGATTCGAGTAGCGTGTCGTCGAGCGGCTTGAACACCTTGTGCGCGCGTTCGAGTCGGGGCAACAGCGACGCAAGCGTGCCGCCGCCGTGACTGAACGCGATGCGCAGCGTCGGGCGACGCACGATCAGATTTGTCGTGAGTACCGACGCGGCGGCCAAGCCAACGTCGGTGGGGTAGCCGAGGGCTTGCAACAGAGGCTTCGGCCCGACCAGTCGCGCCTCGCCGGCCGGGCGCAGTGCATGCACGAAGATCGCCGCGCCGAGCGCTTCGGCCGCTTCGAAAAAGGGATCGAAGCATGCTGCGCCGATCGGCACACCGTTGATATTGCTGCCGAGTTCCACGCCCGCGAAGGCGCCCGAGGCCATCATTCGGGTCAGTTCGGCAATGGCGAAATCCATGTCCTGCAACGGCACCGCCCCGAGACCGACGAAGCGCGTCGGCGCGTGCGCGACCATCTTGGCGATCTCGTCGTTGACGTAGCGATTCAGATGCGCGGCCTCCTGCGCCGGCAGCCAGTAGCCGAGCAACTCTGGCATGGGCGAGAGCGCTTGCACGCCGACCCGCTGCTCGGTCATGTCGTCGAGCCGCTTGCCGGCATCCCAGCAGCGGTCCGAGACCGTGCGATAGAGACCGCCGTCGATCATCACGTGCCGATGGCACTCGTGCGCCGGCGCCATCGACGGCCAGCCGGCCGGCGTGACGCCCAGCGACTTCGGAAACTCGGCGGGAATCACATGGCAGTGCACGTCGATACCGGGCAGCGCAGCACAGCCGCAACCGTGGCCGTGTACGACAGGCTCACTCATGACGCAGCCCCGCGGCCATCACGCCGGCGATGCAGATCGCTTCGTCCTCGTCGCCTGTGCCGCCCGATGCACCCACGGCGCCGATGACGCGGCCGTCGGCATCGCGAATCGGAACGGCGCCGGTCTGGGGAATGAACTTGCCGCCGTGCGTAACCGCGAGTGCATTGAAGAAGGCGGGATTGTCCTTGGCACGGGCGAGCAGCGCGCGGCTGCTGGCGCCCATGCTCACACAGGCCCACGCCTTGCCGGTTGCGATGTCCACTCGCGACATCGACGCGCCGTCTTCGCGCTGCACGGCCTTGATGTGGCCAGCATCGTCGAGCACGACGACCGCCATCGCCTTGTACTGATGTTGGTGACTCGCAGCGAGTGCCGCCGCGATGATTCCGTTGGCCTGCGCCAACGTCAGGGGGGATGCCATACGACTGATCTCCGAACGCGTCCAGGCGTTGCGATCTCGATCAAGCGATCGCACCGGACCTTTGTTGCGAGCAATTATATATACAAAAACACTGATTTGTTATTTTCATACACAAATAATCGTAAACACCTAGGTTTCCGACGTTGGCATTGGGCTGACCCGTTTCAGATATACTTGCACGTAACTTCCCGCTCCCATCTGATCGAGGTAACGTTTTGTCCCGTATATCCGCGCTGTCCTCTGCCAGCCAGACCGCTAGCCAGGCCGGGTCGAACGTCACGCTGGCGACCAATCTGTACGACCGGATGCGGGCCGATCTTCTGGCCGGCAAGCTCGAGCCGGGTCGCAAATTGCAGATCGAATTCCTCTGCGATCAATACCAGGCGGGCCAGACGCCGGTGCGCGAAGCGCTCAACCGGTTGACCTCCGATGGCCTGGTGGAGCGGCGGGATCAGCGGGGATTTGCCGTCACCGGCATCAGCGCCGCCGACCTTCGCGAGATCACCAGGACGCGCGTCTGGCTCGAAGAAGTCGCCCTGCGCGAGGCGTTTGCGGCCGACCAGCCGGAGTGGGAAGAGGCGCTGGTGCTGGCTTACCACCGCCTCTCCAAGGTGCCGCGCTCGCTCAGCGAAACTCAATACCTCGAAAATCCCGAGTGGGAGCGGCTGCATCGGGCGTTCCATCGCACACTCATCAGCGGCTGCCAGTCACGCTGGCTGCTCAACTTCTGCGAGCAACTCTCGGATCAGTTGTACCGCTATCGCCAGTTGTCGGTGAAGCGTATCTACCCGAACCGCCACGAGCGCGAAGAGCACAAAGCGATGCTCGACGCCGTCATCGAGCGCGATGCGCCGCGTGCGATCCAACTCATGCGCAAGCACTACGAAACCACGGCCGACATCATCCTCGCCGACGCCAATCTCTTCCCGGTGGAATAAGCCGTCTCGTTCGGCCGGCCCGATCGCTTGGGCTGGCAACGCTGCCCCCTCCCTTCCCTCGCCTTCACGTTCCGCTGCGCTGGTGCCTGCCGCGCCTGCGCAGGCGTGGGGGTATTGCGCTGCGTCTCCCTCTCATCTCGGCCTGTCGTCGTGCTACGTGTTGCAGACACACATCACGAAGTCTCCCGGTTTACCCGAGTTTCGACATTAAAATTTGATTTGCTTAAAAATATATACAAAAATTGCCATCAGCCATTTTTGTGCAAATGAATGGTCTATGACGACAGAGGAATGGAGACATGGCAATGATTCGACGTTTTGGCGCCGCTGCGGCGCTTTCGCTGAGCGCGAGCGTGGGCGCGCATGCGCAATCCGTGACGCTGTACGGCATCATCGACACGGGCGTGCAATATGCGCACACAGGCGGCACCAGCGTGTCGCGGGTGGAATCGAGTTCGGTGGCGCCGTCGCGATGGGGGATGATTGGCACCGAAGACCTGGGGGGCGGCCTGGCTGCGGTGTTCAAGCTTGAAGACGGATTCAACGTGAACAACGGCACGATTGCCGGCAATGGTGCGCTGTTCAATCGCGAGGCGTGGGTCGGATTGCGCAGTAATCAGTGGGGGCAGGTGCAGGTCGGCAACAACTACACGCCGCTGTTCACGACCTATGTGACGTATTCGCAGGGCGACCTCAACACACTCGGCTGGGGCAATGCGACGAACAACTTCGTCTTCGTGCCGGTGGCCCGCACCGCCAATTCGATTCGCTACGTGTCACCGGCCTTCGCGGGCCTGACCGTACGCGCGTTGTATGCGCGCGGCGCCAATGGCGCGACGGGACAGCCGCGTACGCTGGGCGATACGGCGTCGGTGGGATTCAACTTCAAGGCGGGGCAATTCTCGGCCGATGCGGATTACCTGCAGCAGCGCTTCAGCACGACGTCGGCTGTCACCACGGCGTCGCCGACGGGTACCGGACGCTACTACCTGTTTGGCGCGTCGTACGACTTCGGCTTCGTCAAGCCGGCGTTCCTGTATCAGATCCACCGCAACACCGATAGCGTAACGACGGCGAGCAACGCGACCTACGCGAACCCGGACAACGACTTCTATGAAGTCAATGCGCTGGTGCCGAACCTGGCGAGAGGCACGCTGTTGCTGAGCTTCGGTCAATACCGCCTGCGCGGCAATTCGTCGGGCAATGCGCTGTCGTATGGCGTGCGCTACGACTACTTCCTCTCGAAGCGCACCGGGTTGTACGCGGGGGCCAGCTACGTAAAGAACAACGCCAACGCGGCCTTCACGATCAGCAATGCGGGCGGCGCCGGCATTCCCGTGACCGCCGGCAACAATATCGTGAGCTTCATCGCCGGTATCGTGCATCGCTTCTGATGCCCGCAACGACGTGACACGGGATCTGACGCGGTATCCGAAGAGGCTCGGTACCGCGTCAGGTTCGCTTGAGACGTCACGCGACATGTGTCAACGGCGCCGCCGCAATCAGTGGAATTGCGCCAACGCCGCCAGACCGACGATGACCGTGACAGCGCCCCCGATGCGCGTGGCGATTTGCGCGAACGGCATCAGCGACATCCGGTCGGCTGCGGTCAGGATCGCGACGTCGCCCGTGCCGCCCAGGCCGCTGTGCGTCGCGTTCACGATGGCCGCTTCGATCGGGTACATACCGACCAGGCGGCCGACAAAGAAGCCGGTCACGGTCAGCGTCAACACTGTCGCGACGGCCGTCACGATATTGATCCAGTGGAAGGCGCCGACGATCTCGCCCCACGGCGTCATCGCCACGCTGATCGCGAACATCAGCGGATAGGTCACCGCCGTCGAGAAGAAACGGTACATGAACCTCGCGCCACCGTTGACCTGCGGCGAGACAATCTGAAACAACTGCGCGGCGATCACCAGCACCAACATGATCACGGGTGCGGGCCAGCCGAACAGCTTATTTGTCAGCACACCGACCAGATACAGCGCAATCGCGGTGCCGCCGGCAGCCGCCACCGAACTGACGTCGACGTCAGGCTTGGTCGACGCCCGCAACGGCGGTTGCGCTTCACCGACGAGATCCTCATTACCCACCGTCAGCCGGCCGTTACCGGTCCAGGCCGGCCTGCGGCTGCCTAGATAGCTCAGGAACCCCGCCGAGCAGATCGCGACAATATTGCCGAGCATCACGGCCGAGAGCAATTGCGCGAAGATCGGCCCTTGCTCGACGCCGAGAATCTGCGCATACCCGGCCGACAACGGCAGCGCGCCTTCGCCGACGCCGCCTGCCATGATTGGCATCACGATGAAGAATAGCGCCTGACGCGCCGGCAAGCCCAACGCCGTGCCGACCGCAACGCCCACCACGCCGGCGGCGATCGAGCCGATGGCCACCGGGATGAAGATGCGTACGAAGCCCTTGATAAGCGCCTGACGATCCATCGACAGCACGCTGCCGACGATGATCGCCGCGATGAAGAGATACAGGAAGTTCGATTGCTTGGTGAACAGCTTGACGGCCGACGTTACCGGTGTTGGCATCCACCCGTAGAACACCAGCATCGACGGCACGAAGGCCGCGAAGATCGAGGTGCCGCCGATATGCTTGGCGAACGGAATCCGCTTGGCCAGTTCAGCGCACGTATAACCGCCGACGGCGACCAACGCGATGCCCGTGGGCAGATCGGCCGCCAGCTTTCCGGCGTGCGCCATCGCCGCGAGTACCGCGACCAGCACGATATAGACCGGCAACGGCAGCGCGCCGATGGACGTGTCGAAGACGGCCCACCAGCGCTGCTTGAGCGATTTGGGCTGTGCTGCACTCGCCTGGCCTTGACCCGCTGCGGTGGTTTCCATGGGGGAGTCTCCGTTCATATTGTTATGTGGTTTACACCAGGAACAGCATGGCGGCGCCGTAAATCACGAGGCCGACGAGGAAGGTCACGACCGTAAATCCGAGCACGCGTTGCACGCCGATGCCGGCCATCGCCACGACGGGGGCGGCCCAGAACGGTTGCATCATGTTGGAGACCTGCTCGCCCATCGCGACCGCCATGGTCGTGGCCGGCACCGAGGCATGCAGCGCCACGGCGGCCGGCACCACGAACGGGCCTTGCACGGCCCAGTGACCACCCCCGCTCGGGATGAAGAACGTCACGATCAACGAGCAGATGTAGCTCCAGAACGGCAGCGTGTGCGCGTTCGAGATCGCGATGAAGAAATGCGAGATCACATCCGGCAGGCCGGTCGCGTCCATCATGCCCATGATGCCGCCGTACAGCGGATACTGCAGCATCATCGAGCCGGTCTGCTTGGCGGCGTTCTTGACCGCGTCGGCGTAGGCCAGCGGGTAGCCGTGCAGCACGATGCCGGCGATGAACATCACGAAGATCACCGCATTGACGCCCGAGAACGCCACGTGTTCATAGCGCGTGTAGACGAGCAGCGCCACGCCGAGCACGCCGATGAAGGCGCTGCCGATCCACGAGTGTTCGAGCCACTTTGCGAAGCTCAACGGGCCTTGCGGCTTCTGGCGCACGGGCGGGTCCGGATGCAGCGTCGTGTCGAGCACGACCGCGTTCTCGTCGCTGGGTTTGAGCCAGGCGAGCACGAACGGCATCACGATCATCATCGCAACGGTCGGCACAAGGTTGAAGCGGGTAAAGACGGTGTCGCCGAACGGCAGCACCGTGCCGGTGACCTTCTGCACCACGTTCATGGCACTGCCGGCGGTCGATTGCGCGAGGGCAATCGAGCTGGAAATGCCGCTGGCCCACACCACCCAACCGGAGAAGCCGGCGGCGACGATCCACGCGAAGTCGACCTTCATGCGCTTGGCGACTTCGCGGGCGAGCAGCGCGCTCACGACCAGTCCCAGGCCCCAGTTGAAGAACGATGCGATCGCCACCAGCAGGAACGTCAGTGCAGCGGCCTGCACGGGCGTGCGCGCGATCGAGATCAGTCCCTTGAACACGCGCTGCACGGGCGGCGCGTGTGCGAACGCATGACCGGTCACCAGCACCAGTGTGATCTGGAAAGCGAACGTCAGAATGCCGAAGAAGCCCTTGTACCAGCCGGTGACGAGACGGTCCACACTCGCGTGCGGGCCGAAGATCAGCGCGAGCGCGCCGACCACGGCCGTAATCAGGATGGCCAGGACAAACGGATCGGGAATGATCCGTTCAAACAGCTGGATGGTTGCCTCGGTGAAACCGACTTTCTTCGCCGGTGCGTGGGTGACGCTCGTTTTCATCTTTGTCTCCGTTTGCGCGAATGGTGTCGCGCGGGCTGGGCATGCTCGTCATCGCTGCATGTCTTGTTCTGTTGTTGCTGGGTTCTGGGAACGGCTTCTGCCGTTAGCGGGTGAAGCCGTAAAGCTGCGCCGGGTTGTCGACGAGGATGCGCTTGCGTGCCGCTTCGTCGGGCACCCATTCGGTCAGCAGTCGTAGCAGGTCGACATCGTCGGGCGTGTGCGTTTCAGTGACGTGCGGCCAATCGCCCCCCCACACGACGCGGTCGGGCAACGTCCTGGCCCAGTGGCGTGCGACCGGGGCGACATCGGCATAACGCGCATCGAGGCCGTCGCGTGAATCGAGATACGGGCCCGAGAGCTTGACCCAGACGCGCCCCGTGGCGGCAGCCAGTTGCTCGACCACCTCGCGCGCGGGATGCGCCAAACCGGCCGGCTGCGGCAGGCGCGCCATATGGTCGAACACCATCGGGCACGGCAGACGGCCGAGCATTGCGCGGTGTTCGACGATCTGGTCGGCCGTCCAGTGCAGTTGCACGTGCCAGCCGTAGGCGTGAATGCGTTGCGCGAGGGGCTCGACCATCTCGAAGCCGACGACGGCGTTGGCCGGCGTGTAGAGCGTGAAACGGATGCCACGGATGCCACCGTCGTGAAGCCGGCGGAGTTCGGCGTCGGAAATGTCGGGACGGATCACACCGACGCCGCGCGTGCGCTCGCGGCCGAGCTGCGCGATGGCGTCGAGCGTCACCGCGTTGTCGACGCCATGCGGGCGGGGCGTGACGACGACGGTGCGCGTGGTGCCGAGCTGTGCCTGCACGGCCGCGTAACGTTCGATATCGACGTGCGTGAAGATGTGCATGTGCGCGTCGCACGCATTGGCCGGCGTCGCCGCAGCATCGCTGCCGCGTTCGCGTTGCGGTGAAGCGTCGGTGAGTGCCATCGTCGTGTCTCCGTCTGGCGATTGTGCTTTTTTCGTACCTGGCCGCGCAGTGTCGTCCCGCCGCGTGCTCAGAGCAGCGCGTGGGTACTGCGCAGCGCCGCGATTTCCTCCGCGCTCCAGCCTTCGCCGAGCAGCACTTCGTCCGAATGCTGGCCGAAGGCGGGCGCGGCCATCGGTACCGGGCCCGGCGTATCGCCGAAGCGGATCGGTTGCTTGAAGCCGCGATATTGCCCGACGTTCGGATTCTCGAACGTGGCGATCATGTCTTCGGCGAGCACTTGCGGGTTGTCGAACATGTCTTCGACGTTGCGCGCGGCGGCGCACGGCACTTCCTCGCCGAACAGCGCTTCCCATTCGAGTGCCGAGTGCTGCGCAAGCGCGCCGCGCAGTCGTTGCACGATCTCGTCGCGGTGCTCGGCACGTTTGCGCACGGTGTCGTAGCGCTCGTCGGCGGCCAGCTCGGGCAGGCCGATCTTCTCGCACAGCGCGCGCCAGAAATGCGGCGTGTTGGCGGAAATGTAGAGATAGCCATCGCGCGTCGGGTGGATGCCCGTAATGCCGCCGGAGCGCATGTCGCGGCCGATCTCGCGCGGCTCGCCGTCCGCCCATATTAAGCGAGCCGATTGCATGGTCAGCGCGCTGCGCAACAACGATACGCCGACGTATTGCCCTTGGCCGCTGCGCTCGCGAGCGAATAACGCCGACGACACGCCATTGGCGACCAACGACGCGGCAAAGTAATCGACTACGGACCCGTACAGAATCTCGGGCGGGCCGCCGGCCTTGCCCTGCATCGCGCACATGCCCGACATGGTTTGCAGAACCTGGTCGTAGCCTGCCTTGTCCTTGTCCGGGCCAGTCTCGCCGTAACCGGTGACGTTGCAGTAGATCAGGCGGGGATTGATGTCGCGCAGTTGGTCGTAGGCGATGCCAAGGCGCGCGGGCACGCTCGGCCGGAAGTTGTGCACCAGCACGTCGGCACGCTCGACCAGACGCTTGAGCACGGCCAGCGCCGCCGGTTGCTTGAGATCGAGCGCGATGCCGCGCTTGCCGCGATTCACGCCAAGGAACGCACGGCTTTCGGCTTCGAGCGTCGACGGGTACTTGCGCAGATTGTCGCCGGTGGGCGGTTCGATCTTGATGACCTCGGCCCCCTGATCGGCAAGCAGCGCGCAGCCGTACGGACCGGCGATATACGCGCTCAGATCGAGCACGCGGATGCCCGACAGCGGGCCGGCCGGGTTGGCGGTGGAATCGTTCATCGTGCAGGTCTCACAAAATTCGGTCGAGCGGCGAGGTGCCCGGTTGGTGCGCGGTCAGTGGCGGAAGCTCAGACCGGCGCGTCGAGCGCACTCAACTGGTCGGCGCTCAGCAGCGCCATGCGGCGAGCGTCGTCGACAACGGCTTGCGCCCGCGCGGCGAACGGCGGATCGATCATCTTGCCGTCGACCACGTATGCACCGACGCCGTCGCGATTGGCCACGCGCGTGGCGATCACGACGCGCACGGCGTGGGCGATGTCGTCGTCCGACGGGCGGAACACGTCGTTGCAGATCGCGATCTGGCTCGGATGGATGCAGGTCTTGCCAAGGAAGCCCATCGCGCGGGCCAGCTCAGCCTCGGCACGAAAGCCCACTTCATCCTTGATATTCCCAAAGGCCGAGTCGTAGGCGTAGACGCCAGCGACACCGGCGGCCATCCGAACAGCGTACATCGCCTGCTCGATGGCGCGCGGCTCACGACGGGCGATGCCCAGCGGCTCGAACAGGTCGCCAAGGCCGAGTTGCAAGCCGGCGACGCGTGGATGCGCGCACGCCAGTTCAGCAGCGTTGAGCACGGCGGCCGGCGATTCGATATTGAGCAGCAGGCGGATCGGCGTGGTCACGCCGTTCTCACGCTCGGCGGCTTCCAGCGCGGCGACGGCGGCGAGCACGTCGGCCTTCGTTTCTGGTTTGGGCAGGTTGATCAGGTCAAGGCCAGGCTGGGCCACGGCGCGAACGTCATGCGCGAAGTGCGGCGTGTCGAGCGCGTTGACGCGCACGATCAGCACCTTGCCGCATTGCAGGGTCGCCTCGTCGCGCAGCAGCGCGCGCAGCGCGTCGCGTGCGTCGCCCTTGCGCTCGGGCGCCACGGCATCTTCCAGATCGAACGAGAGGGCATCGGCCTGACCGGCCAACGCCTTGGCAAAAAGCGCCGGGCGGGATGCCGGAACGAACAACTTGCTGCGCACGATGTCTCCTGATTTTTCGTTTTGATAAAACGCTTGATCTGGAGTCTAGTCGCCCGACTTTTTTAGATAAACTATTCATATCTATCTTCAAACAGTAGAAATTCTTTCGATATGGATATCGAGTTCTTCAAGACGCTGCTGCATGTCGTCGATGGCGGGTCGATGGCGGAGGCGGCGCGGCGGGTGGGCGTGACGCCGGCGGCGGTGGCGCAGCAAATGCAGGCCATCGAGCGCGAATTGGGCACGGCGGTGTTTACGCGGGCCGGGCGCACGGTCATTCCTACCGAGGCCGGCCATCGGGTGATCGAGCGGGCGCGCAATCTGGTACGCGATTACGGCGAACTGAAGGATTTCGCGTTGCAGGGCGAGCCTGTCGGCGAGTTGCGTATCGGCACGATCACGACGGCCTTACTGACCGTCATGCCGGACGTGCTCGCGCACTTCTCGAAACGCTTTCCCCAGGCCAAGCTGCTGATCCGAGGCGGCCAGACGCCGGAACTGTTCGAAACGCTCAAGGCCGGGGATATCGATGTGGCCGTCTGTCTGCTG
Source organism: Pandoraea sp. XJJ-1 (assembly GCF_026802345.1). NCBI lineage: Bacteria > Pseudomonadati > Pseudomonadota > Betaproteobacteria > Burkholderiales > Burkholderiaceae > Pandoraea > Pandoraea sp. XJJ-1. The sequence continues at coordinate 619,332 of NZ_CP113827.1, read as the reverse complement.
CCCCCGTTCGATCTGCCCAAGACCTTCGAGTGGCGGCTATTGCGCGAGGAGCCGATTGTGGTGCTCGCGCCGAGAGCGCTGGCAGGGCGCGATCCCGACGACCTGCTGCGCACCGAGCCATTCATTCGCTACGACCGCACGTTAGGTGGCGGACGGAATGCCGAGGAATATTTGCGCTCGCGACGGATCGTGCCGCGCGAGCTTTTCGAGCTCAATTCGATCCTGACGATCGCGATGATGGTCGACCGGGGGTTGGGGGTGGCACTGGTGCCGGACATCGAATCGCCGCTGCTGGCATCGCTCGACATCGTCAAGCTGACGCCCCCCGGCCCTGTCGCGCCGCGCCGTTTCGGCCTGCTGTGGCGTCGCGCGTCACCGAAATCGCGCTTGATTCAGGGTTTGCTCGAGACAGCGCAGATGACGATGCGCAGCTTGCGCGGGGCGGGGGGTGCCGACGTGTAAATTGCGCTCGCACCGGCCGATGACGCTGCGGCGCGTAGGGCATGGATCTAGTACGGCAAGCCCTCATCAATGGGCAGCGAAGGATCCCTGGACCATTCATTCCACGAGCCGAGGTAAAGGCGCACGTCCCTGATGCCGGCCTCCTCCAGTGCTACAAATGTGTTGGAGGCGCGCGCCCCTTTGAAGCAAAACACAACAACAGGCGTATCGCGACGAATTCCCACGGTCGCACACTCGGCGAGAATTTCGGCGGGCGATTTGAACATCTGCCCAGCGGGGGTCGGTTTCATCATTCGATACCACTCTAGCCACACCGAGCCGGGAATGCGGCCCTTTCGGGGGCAAAAGTCCTTGCCATAAGGTGACGAGCTTTCGGCAATCCATTCATCGACGTCGCGCACATCGAGCTTCACGATACGCGGGTCTGCAACGGCGTCCTTCATCCCCGCCAGGTCGACGAGGATGCTGCTTCCGCCCGTATCTGGGGGAAACGCGACGGGAGTCGGCGAAGGAGCTTCCGTTGTGCTTGGCAGCCCGGCGGCACGCCATGCACTGTAGCCGCCGTGAAGTACCTTGATTTTGTCGCGGGGATAGCCAAGATAGCGAAGCAGTACATAGCCACGACAGGATTGGCCAAATCCAGTCGTCATCGACTGTTCGTAGATGACAGCCGTCTCCTTCCCAGACAATCCAGCCTTCGCGAATGCCTCGGTGAATGTTTCGCGCAAGACGGCAAGACCTTCTGGCGTTGAGGTAGCCAGATAGGTAAATATCTCATGGATATTCACCGCGCCTGGCAGATGCGCTTCGGCAAAACTTGCCGCGTCTCGTGTGTCGATGAGCACTACCGGCCCCGACTGAATCAACTGTGTCAATTCATCGGGTGAAACAAGAACTCTCTCGTGCATGGCAATCCCCCATCCAGCTTGACCTGACGGTGGCCCGAAAAGAGGACCACATCCCGATGCAGTGCATCGTGGCAAGCTCGGCGCCCACTTGTCGAAATAAATCTAGACGACGACGGACGAACCACTTTGATGCTTATCAAAGGAAAACGCGAGAGGGAATCCCAAACGGGGCGGTCGTACCACCCGCCCCGGCGCCGAAGATGAAAACCGCGCCTGTGGCACGTGCTTTGGCTATCCGATTTAGCCGATTCCGCAGAGTCATGACTGCAGCGCGAAAGTGCGCAACACACAAAAACAAATGGCCCGCACCAAGGGAGGTTGCGGGCCAGCGACTTACACTTTCCAGACTTGCTCAAGTGCGGGTTTTAAAAGGGTTCTGGGAACTTTTAAATGTAATTAGCTCTTGAAGTGCTTCTCCCGTAAGGCTTTCATCGCCAAGTTGCAATGGAAAATGTATCTAGTTTCAGGCGAGCAGCAGGTTTTTAGTAACGTTTTGGTCAGCCCGGCGTAGCCGGGCTCTCGCTTTTGGTTCTCCGCTTTTCGGTCAGGCAATATCTCTCAACCGCTTTTCAGGGGGGGCGGGGGGGAGCGCGGCGCGAGTTATCCACAGCTCCTTATGCGCGGCAACGCTCGTCAGAACCTACGCTCGAAACCCATGCATGGTCATAGGCTCAAAGGGCTTCCAAGGTTCCCAGTGAGCTGTCTACGAGCCAATGAGCGTGACGCAAGCTTTCACCGGGTCAGTCCGGCAATGTACTCGCAGGCAATCGATGCATTGTTGGCAGCTGCACCCATTACCGAGATAATCGACGGGTTCAATTTCCGCCGTGGGCACCATGCCTCTATCCTCCACGCAAATCGGCGCCATTGGCGAGAACCTGCTGGTCAATGCCATCATGAAGGGGAGCAACGGTCGGCTTGCACCGTTTCAGCCTCTGGCCGATGACGACGGCATTGATTGCTTGTTCTGGGACAAGGCGACCGGCCAATCAGTCGCCATCCAGCTGAAGTGTAGGACCGTCACCCTGTACAAGCCCGGTACCAAAGAGCGAGGAAATCAAGCCCACTTTGAAGTCCGGAAGACGACGTTCAACGAGACGCGTCGTGCGTATCTGGTCGCGGGGCTCTGCAACGAAGAGTTGACAGGGTTTGTCGTGACTTGGCTCGTTCCGATGTCGATTTTGCCGGAACTCGCTCGCAATAGTGCAACCAAGTGGGTCATCCGGCCCAACAAGTCGGAAAGCAGCGCGGACCGCTTCGCGCCCTACCGGTGTAATTCAGTCGACGAACTGGTCCAGCGCATCATCGCCATCTGCGAGCCAAATGAAATTGCAGCCGCGCTATAGTTTCCATCAGTCGATTGCTCCTCCGCATACTTGTCCTCTCCCCGAAATCACTGGACGTTCTCGTCAGCAGCATAGACGAGTCGAACTGCCTCGCCATGTCTCACCTGAACTCGCCTCGAAAGTTTGAGGTGTAGGTCCACAAGCGCATTGTTGTCACTACGCGGACTGCATGTCGTCTCAACATACGTGTCGTCGGCAAATTTCTGAAAATCGACTCTGTGGAAAGCCTCTCGCGCCAAAAGTATCGATGCTCCCGGAGGTAGCATGGCGCCATAGACCTCGACTTCGTTGAAGTTACAGACGTACGCGTGGCCCTTGCCGTTTGCATGCCAGACGCGGAGGTCACCAGGCTTCTGGTATCCCAATCCGAAATCGGCGTGCTGCCATTGCCAAACCCACTCAGGTTTGGTGGGGTTCTCGAGAAGAAGGATAGGATGCAAGCCGCACGCTATCAACCGTTCGACTTCTGACCGCAGCACCGACCAGTAGGAATCAGCGTCGTGCACTACGTGGACCCGCATGTTGCAATCGCGCAAACTGTCTGACAGCACAAGGGCCCCTACACGGCTTCGCATCGTGTCGTCCCAAAAGTCTGCTTCGTTAATCGCCCGTTGGTCCATTTCGATGCGCGTCAGTTCCCCCTTTCTGACTTGGAGCATATTGAGCGTGAGGTCCTGCAATGCTTCGACGGTGTAGCCAATGGTCGCAAAAAGCGGCAGGGGGAAGGCCCCCGAAATTGCGCTGAACGCGGTGCGGGACGCGAATCTCGAAATCTCAGCCAACCTTTGCGGGTCTACCGGTTCGTTTTGAAGTACCTCTGCCCTCATCGATTCCATCGTCTCCTGCAGCGCTTCAAGACTAGTCTTGAGGTTTGCAGTTGCGACGGCCGGGTCGTATGCTTTTCCAGTTCGCTTCAGTAACGATGCTATTACGGGCGCCGGCAGTTGGGCTGGCTCGTTCAGCCTATCGAGCCATGCCTTCAGGCGATTACGAAGGATGCCGACGCTCGCGTACTGCTTAACCATCCACAGATCCAATTGACGGCGCAATGACGCACTCGCTGCCCACTTTGCCGCAGAAAGCACCGCCATCAAAATCAGTTGTTGTTCCTGCAACGACTCGATGTCGTCTACACCGACCGAGGAGTAGACGCGCGAACTCACCATGCCCGGCTGCTGCATGTCCTTGATTCTCTCTACGAACAAGCTGAGACGGCCAACGTACCCGCCCCGGTATCGACCGCCCGAGGCAAACTGCCGAACCTTTGCAGTTAAGTAGTTGACCGCGTCCATATCGCGCAACGACTCGGACGCCGTTCCCCCGCGACGCCACTGCTTTCCCGTTAGCATTCCGACGGCAATCTCTAAGGCCAAGGAACCGTCAAGACTGCTGCTATTTTGTTGACACGCGAAAGCCAGCAGCAGCTCGATGCTCACAAGTCGAATGTCTGCCCAAAAATTAAGCAGAGAAGCGAGCAGGACCCCACGCTGCAGGTCAGCACGACTTTCTCCGATGAGCTGACCATTCTGCTCGGCGAGTCCAAGTGAGGTTTCGAGGTGGTGCCAGTCGTCCTTCAGGTCGTCTACGGTAACGAACGCTGTCTTGTCATGGAGAGAAATCGCCTGATGCTCGTAAAGTAGATTTCCCCACCACTTGCTCAGTGCGTCCGCGAGCCATTCAGCGGCGATTTTGTCGCCACGCGCTACAGCAGCAATCAGCATCTTCGCTGTACCCTGAACATGAGCTGCTTGCACGCGTGCTATTGAGGCCGCCGCTCGCCATTCGAAGGCATCGGAAGTTTCTGGAATTTCGGCAATATACGTTCTTGCATTCTCCCAACCACCGATAAATGTCGCCACTACGTCTTCGTAGAGGCGAAACAATGGCGGGGTAAGAGTTGCACTTTGGTGAGGGCCGTGCTCCCGCACACCTTGCTCCTCGATGCGTCGCCCCCACCAGTTGCCGAGCTGGTACATCAATAGCATCGGTAGGTCGAGAATGCCTTCCCGGATTTCGACTGGCGAGTCTCGCAGTTCCTTGCCACCAAGGTGCTGAGCGAGATGGCAAAGACGACGAATCGGGTTGCTGTCGATTGTCATCGACTCGATTGCTGCCAGGAAAATCGAGCGATACGCATCGTTCCAAGCCACGTGCATCGGGCTTTCAAAGAACACCTCGAAGTCCGGCATCAGCGCCCAGCTCCCGACTGAACCGTCCTCTGTCATTACCAAGGATGCGCTTAGCAGAAGCTCGTGTAGCCCGACCAGAGCGTTATAAGCGCGCTCGAAGTCCTTGGCATCGGATTTCCCTGCGGCCGTGCGTGCGTCCAATTCGAACTCGTCAATGACTGACTTGACCCTGACTTGATATCTCTCTCGTTTTACCCCGGCAAAAACAAACGTACGGCGCAACAACCAACGTTGCAGCGGAGAGAGGCCGGGCCCTGCTTCAATCAGAGCTAGAGGCACGGACTCGTGGTACACAGTTCCCGGTGTGATGGGCACTGACAAAAGTGGCCACTCAGTTCGACGATGCCGACGTGCGTTCGCAGGACGCGACAATCCGGAAGCCGAATGCGCCCATGTTGCAAGAACCAACACAAGCGGCCAAAGTCGGACATTGACAAGCCTCGACGGCGTATTAAATTTCAATGTCCCCTGTGACTCCCCCCGACCGAACCCGTATCGTGTCAGGAGCACCTTCGGTCCGTCCGAATTCTCATCACCCAAGTAGTCCGGCACGGGAATCCACCCTTTGGAGTGCGACTGCGCGAAGACCTGAAACAAATAAAGTCTATTAATGTCGCGAGGCAGGGCAACGCTTGCCACATACCTTCTAACAATGTCGAGCTGTACATCTGGCCTCAGAAACTCCACCGTCCTGTATAAGAAGTGCGCGGTGAGGACGGCGTTTATCACAAACCATACCGAGTCCAGCGCTCCCCACTGAAGCAGTACGGACGCTCCGAAGTAGGGCATTGCGACGTATTGAACACCCATGGCAACGACCAAAATGAGCGACGAAAGCCCCGCGGCAAGCGCACCAGAGCTCAGCATGTAGAGATGCATAACGCTATCTGCAGCGGGTCTGCGTTGCAGAAACACCGCCACGAACGCTATGACAATTGGGTACGCGAGCGCAGCAATGGTGGCTTGTACCGACCATAGGGTCGAGAAATAGCTCAATTGCTCCGAGTAGCCCCATTTTTCCCAGCCGGCAGGAAGCCAATAAGTCGGCAGCACATGGGTCACTAACAAAGCCAGAGAAAACACGGCAGGAAACGATAGGCAGAGCCACACTGGGTGCTCGCCAGCGTGCATCAATAGTCGAGCCCACGGTGACAATGCAACATCTCTCTGATGCTGATTGAACGATTTCCAATCCGCAATATCCCGACGGACGACATGTCGAATGGACCACGGCACACTTCTGAGATTGCGGAAAATTGAAAGGAACAAAGAAGCGACGTCGATTACTCGACGACGCGACTCAGCCAGTCTCGTCTTAACACCCATTCGGACAGCACGCATTGCTGCGGTTGCTCTCGTGAATGTTTCACTCATCCCCGCTCCTTCTATTTCGACGACTCGCGCTTGCCCTTCTTCGATGACGTTACTGCCGCCTCACCGAACTGCCTCAGTGGTCGAAGCGGTCGGTCATCGAAGACTTTGCGGTGGAGTAACTTCGGTCGCGAGAGAAATCATCAAAGCTATACCCAACGGACAGGTTTCCCGCAGGAAGAACATCGCGATGCACTCCGGCCGACCAAACCTTTGCACGCACTGCACATATAGATAGGCTTGCCATCAAATGTCTTGTGTTCGGTTGGCGTCGGCCGGGACACATCGAGCGATGCGACTTGCTTCGCCATGTTCTCAGGGGCGCGGTGATTACAGGTTTTCGCTGACGCCGACCAGCAATTTGTTTTACATACAAGTTTTCCGCAAAGTGAACAGCGGTGCCGAGGCGAGTGGGGAGTGCAGCCGCATCTCTCACAACGCTCTTTCATCGGTTGCTCCGTCTGATTTGTTGTGACTATTGCTGGCCGTGCTGGCTCAGAATAGGAACTTCAGCGGAGACTTCGCCGCTTTCCGTGCTACGTTATCTCAGACATCAACAGGTCGGATTCTGGCCAAGGACTATGCAGGTAGCGGTTCTTCGTCGACCATGTCATCGTGCTCACCATTCCATTCCCGATACTCGACTAGCGCCGGCACTCGCTCAATAGCTCCCAAGGGCTCAATGCCAAGCGCATACATGCGGGCCAGCAGGTCGTTGAGCACTTCCTCCCTGCGCATCGACCAGGTCGAAGCAAAGCAGCGCCAGAAGACCCAACCGGCGCGCTCAAGCACCCGCTGCCGATTCATATCCGCTTGCCATCGGTCGGGGCCATGAAACTCATCGCCATCTAGTTCGATGGCAAGTCGCGCGTCGTTCGCGCCCTCAACCACCATGTCGATGCGAAAGGCTCCCGCCTTCACCTGTGGAATGACACGGTAGCCCCGGTTCACCAGCTCCGTGTACACCTGCCGCTCAAAGCCCGACTCGCATAGGTCGATGAGGTTTTTTTCCTCCTCGCCATTGCCCTGCTGGTCGATTGGCATCGAGAAATGCTGTAACAGGCCTGCGCGCAGGTCTTTCCCTGATGCAGACAGTTCCGAGAGCTTCACTGAGCGCACGAGATACATGCGGTCCTGCGCGCGACTCGCAGCGACGTTGAACCGCTGCTCTGACGACTGGTCCGAAAGCGCTCGCGTGCCGGACGAGTCGATGACAAGCGACAGGAAGATGATGTGGCGCTCAGCACCCTGGAATGTCCGGGCATCGCCGCAGGCGAACTTACGCCGGTGCAGTTCAGCCGCGTCACAGCGCTCGCGCACGAGCGCGTCGATGAACTTGCCTTGCTCTGGCCCGAGCAGCGTGACCACGCCCAGCGTGCGATGCTCGAACTGCGGGTTGGCGAGGATGGCCTGAATTTCGGCCACAATCGCCTCGGCCTCCGCGCGGTTGATGTCCCTCTTGTCGCGCACGCCGTGCGGCACGTAGATGTCGACCAGCGGTGGGTCAATCCTCTGTGACATTTTGGGAATGCGCAGTGGCTGGATGAAGTCCTTGTAGAAGTGCTTGTTGCTGTACGCGATGATGGGCGGGACGCATCGGAAGTGCTCGCGCAGCATGACCTTCTGCGCGGCGAACACAGTCGACGCGATATCGTAGAGCGACTTCTCCGGCGTAAGTACGGGCGCATGGGGCTGGTCAGCAAGGAAACGGTCCTTCAGCTCCTGGATACGCACGGCCGAGATGAAGCCGCCATCCGGCGACACCTGCCGGTCGTCGCCAACCACCAGAATCTTCTTGCCGCGCAGGATTGCCGGCAACGCCCACAGGTCAGACTGGGACGCCTCGTCGACGATGACGAGGTCGAAGGCGCCAAGGTTGGCCGGGAGCGTTTCCGACACCTTGGCGTGGCTCATCACCCAGCACGGCACGGCGTCTTGTGCGTCGTGCATCGCCTTCTGCGCGTCGCGGCGGTGCCGGACTGCATTGGGGCCGGTGCCGGCGCCGATACGGCGAATTGCAGTACGGTAGGTCTCGAGCGCCGATAGCACCTTCGGCGTCGCGTTCATCTTGGTCGATAGCCATGCCGACTTCGACACCATGCTCGAGTAAAGGCGGGAGAGCCCCGACTCGACATCCCGGCGCTGGGCCGCGAGTTCAAGCAGTTCCTGTCGCGCTTCGATGCTTTCCAGGTAATCGCGCACACGCGCCCAGTTCCACGCGTCGCGCCAGCTTGCGGGCCACGTAACGTCTTCACCAGCGGCGGGCACCGGGACGCTGCGCAGTCGCGCGGCGAGGCGCACAGCGCCAGCAGTCTCAATCTTTTTACTGAGCGTGCGGACCGCTTCGAGTTCGTTGAAAAGCCCTTCGATGCGTCGCAGTTCCGCAACCAGCTCGGCGTAGTCGGCCGCCGCTTTCTCTGCCGGCAACGCTGGCTCACCCAGACGGTTCTCCGCAAAATCGCGCAGCTGCTCCGCCACCGGCCCGCGGGTGCCCGCGAGCTTCTCGCGCAGGATGCTCAGGTTCGTCATCGCCTGCGCCAGCTCAACACGGCTCAGGTGCTGGCGCAGATAGTCCCGAACGCGCGAAAGCTGCTCCGAACCACCTCGAAGGTCATCCACTGGCGGCACTGCAAACACCTTGTCGGCGACCGCGGTTAGATGGACGTCGTGGTTCGTCGCGAAAGCATGTGCCTTACGCGCGGCGATGGTGACCCGCTCAATATGACGCAACTGCGTGACGCTCGGTGTGAGTCTCGGGACGACCAGGACATCGGCGAACTCGTTCCAGCGCGCACAGAAAGATGCAACTTTCTCGTGCAGGTTCACGTACGAGAGCACATGCTGCCAGTCAGCTTCGTTCTTCGGCCCGATTTCGGCAATACGAATTGCTGTCACCATTTCCTTGGCATCGCCCGCGCCCATCGCGAACATGCCGAAGGGCTTGCCAGTCTTTGCCGCGCGCTCAAGCGCCTCTTTTACCTTCGGTGAGCCAAGCGCGGCCTCGTCGATTTTGACCGGGCGCTGCATGAACACCGAGCGCGCCTCCATCAGCTGGTCGGATTCCCCAAAAAGCGCTTCCAGGGCCATGCGTTCAGTCGCGTGGTCGGCACGGCGGCATTTGCGCCTTAGGTCAAACGGCCATGTCTCTTCGGTTTCTTCAATCTCGATGGCGAGCGTGACGGCCGCGTCGACCTTGGCGAGCATGTCGCGCGCATGCTCGTACACATCGTCAGTTGTGGCCCTCAACGGAATGAGCGTGCCCTTCGCCTCTGCCTCCTTGAGGCTCGCGATATTCACCATGACCGTATGCAGCCGGCGGACATCATCCACGGTCAGGAGCGCGGCACTCGCCGGGAGATGCGACGAAACATATCCAATGTCGGTGCCGAGGTTGCGCCGCGCCTCGCGCAATGCACTTACCTCCTCGGCAACCAGCGGCGGCGCATTCTCGGGAGCAAGCGAGAGCGAATCGTCGAACCAGGAGAACGTCTTCCCGCCTTCGATAACGAAGTCCGCCATCTTCTGGGCACGCATCACGACGCCATCCACCTCCACATCGGATAGTTGCGTCATCGCGATTTCGTCGATGCGGCGGTCGATGCGCTGCATGGTAGTATGCGCGCGGTCGATGGCGGAGAGGTCTGCCTGAATCTGGGAAGCGACCACATCCGGGTTCATCTGGCTAACATGGTGAATGATGGCCTCAATACTCGCCTGAAACTGCTGCATGCCCTGCCGGTCACCCGAAAGCAATGCCACGGTCAGCGGTCGCACTTCCTCGGGAATCTTCTCCTGCAGCAGTTCGAGGGCTTTCTCGCCCTTCGACGTCACCAGAATCTTCTTTCCGTTCGCCAAGTAGTGGCAGATGATATTGGCGATGGTGTGTGTCTTCCCGGTCCCGGGCGGGCCCTGCACCGCCACGCCGTCGGAGCGCTCGAGTTGCTCGACGATGGTGACCTGCTCGTGGTTGTAAGGCAGCGGAAAATAAAGTTCTCGCGTCTTGCCCGAACCACTGGATGGCGCCCCCGCGAGGCCGCGGAATGAGACGGCCTCATAGCTGACCTTCTCATCGGCGGGCGGTGTAACCAGCGCGAGCGGGCCTTCCGGAATCTCGGCTCCGTCTTTCAGGCGCGCCTTGAGCCGCTCGATGTCCTCGTGCAGGAAGTTGTTCGACCGGGGCCTCGAGTGGAGCACCCACAGGTCTGTAATGAGCAGCGACGGACCAGCAGGAGGTAGCCCCACCTGTCCTTCAATGTATTTGCCGTTGCGGTCGATATTCCCTGCAATGCTTCTCAGGGCATGCTCGTAGGTACCCGGGTCGAACGGATTGGGCGGGCGCTCCGCCGACCGCTCGAGCTCTTCCTTGGCCGCACGTTCGACTGCTGCTGCGCTTTGCAACTGACAAGCGGAAAACGCGTCAAATTCGATGCGTGGGCTGACCGCGCGTGGACGGACCTCAATGGCGAGGGTACGGTCGTCGATGGCCAGTTCGAGCGATTGCGTGAGCACCGGATACTGGTAGTCGAAGTCGACCTTCTTCGTGCGTTCCTCAAAGCTCATCTTCCAGGACGCGACACCAATGCCGCACACGAACTCCTGCGGCTTGGCCGTGTCTTCAAGCTCCAGCTGCTGCTTGAGAGAGAACAGCTCACCGTAAAGTCGGATTGCCTGCCACCGCGGCTTTTCTGCCTCGGCCCATGTCTGCCAGAGTCTGGTGTAACGCTCCAGCTCCGCCTGAACAGCCTCTTTCTCGCTGTCTGCAAGCCGCTGCGACGCCAGCTCAGGCTCACCTTCCGTCAAGACAGCAATGCGCCGCTCCAGCGCCGCTTCATTGATACGCGGAAGTTTTCCAGTCGGGTTGGAGTCGACGACAAACAGTTCTTTCTGTTCGGGTGGAACTGCTGGCGGATTCTGGGCCTCAAGTCGCGCAACGCGGAGCCAGATATGGTCGCCTTCGACCTTGATGTCGAGGTCTACACCGGGCAGCCCTCGCAGGTCGCCACTCGTGCGAAGGAACCCGTCGGCGCCAGAAAGCCTGAATCCCCGAGGGTCGATATCTTTAGATTGCTCGATGACGTAGTCAAGCAGCTTGGTAAGCAAGCCAGAAGCACTCATTTATCCCTCGGATTCGGTACGTGTCATCCGCGGCAGCACGATTAGCCCGAGCTTTCGACAGTGGTCGAAGATAAGCGTCTCGAGCAGGTTCGTCTGACTGCGGTTTTCGTATTCAGCCGCTTCTTGGAGCAGGCGTTTTAGGTCCGGCCGAACGCGTACATTGATGGTTTCAGTTTTACCAGCGGGCATATCTTTCCCGGCAATTTTGTAACGCAGAATACGTTACACAACTGCCTGATTAACGGCAACAACGATTGCCGTCTGAAGTGCAGGTTTCCCGTGCCCGATTAGTCTGAGAATCAGGGCCGGAGTGGTAGACCAACGACGATGGCGAAACGGATTCCCGAAACAAGCAGCTCTGAAAGAAGGAAATGTGGAGGCAGGAGGCGTTGGCTTGGTCATCCGCTCCCTTGGCTTTCAAGTTCGAGCGGTCAAATAGATGGACGCCCAGCGAGCTAGTGAATGTCCGTTATCGCGAAACGCGGCGAAGTCCAGCGATGACCGACCGCGTCCACGTCAGCAACGAGGGGAATCTGTCTTTGAGCCCAGCGAGAGGTCTTTTGACTTGTCCCGCAGACGCGCGCGGCGGCTGCCACGCAGTGACCGGTCCCACATGAAACTAGGTCGATGTAGCGACGCCAGTCGTAAAAGGTGAGATATCGCTCAAAGCTTCGCTCGTGTCGGGCAACTTCCTGTCCCTCGTGAACGATGCTCAGATATGTCGGGTAGCTGTGCACGCTAACGACGTGATTGGTCAGACTCGACGGCACACTGTAGCGATTGCGTTGAAAGTGGATCAGACTCGTTGAGGAGACGCGTAGCGTCTGCTCAACGTACCCATCAAAGGGCTTGGGGTTGGGCATCAACTTCGTGCGCTCATCTTGCAACGCATCTGCGATGGTGAGCTCAGGCTACTGCGGGTGTTTGCCTTGCCAAGCGCATAGGCATTGGTCAGCCACCCACTCGTTGAGCGTCGCCAAAGTTTCCCATCGACGCTCGGCAGCTTCATGCCAAATCTGTCGCCGTCGATCTTGCACGTTCTTCTCGACGATCCCTTTTTCCCAACCGGCGGCACGATTGCAGAACTCTGGCTCGAAGAGGTAGTGGCCACACATCGCCTCAAAACGAGCGTTGATTGCTCGCTCTTTGCCTCGGCCGACTTTGTCGACCGCCGTCTTCATGTTGTCGTAGATCCGTCGGCGAGGCACGCCACCAAATGCTGCAAAAGCTCGAGCATGTGCGTCGAATAGCATCTCGTGGCTCTGCGTGGGATAGGCAACCAACCAGAATGCGCGACTGGCGTTGAGTTTGACGTGAGCGACCTCGAGCCGCCGGCGCAAGCCTCCCACGAAGGCATACTCGCAGCTCCAGTCAAATTGGAACGCCTCTCCGGGATCGAAAGCCAACGGCACGTAGGCTTTAGTGCGTGGCGCTTGGGATTGCACCTCGTGCCAATGCCGCACGAACGCGCTCACTCGTGCGTAGCTCCCGGCATAGCCCTGTGCGTGGATTGCCTCAAACATGAAGCGAGCGGTACGGCGATCGCGCTTAGGCCGATGGCTGTCAGTACGTAACCAGCCACTCAGTTGCTCTGCCCACTCATCAATGACGCTGGGGCTGACTCGCTTGGGATACTGGGGTTCGACCGCATCGGTCTGGCGCAGCCAGCTGCGAATCGTGTTTCGGGACAGGCCCGTGCGTCGCGCAATCTCTCGCAGCGGTACCTTCTCGCGGAAATACATCCGCCTGATCTTGGCTAGCATGCCCACCGTGATCACCTTGGTATCTCCTGCTCAAAGGTTGAGCAGGACATTGAATCACGTGGGTCAATTTTCGATGAAAACTACCCCCTTCAAAGGGTCAGTTCTTGGTGCACATCAACAGCCATTTATTTACATTTCAAAAGCGCCCGGTTCGAAGCACGATACAAGGCGACACCAAAAATGTAAATAATAAAAAAGCCCGCAACCGCAACGGTTACGGGCGAGCTAGTTACTTTTTCCTAAAAGTGCTCTCTAGAACGGAATATCGTCATCCATGTCGTCAAAACCGCCGCCCGACTGCTTGGCCGGTGCTTGCTGACGGGCACCGCCACCACCACCACCGCCACCACCGCCGCGCGAATAACCGCCACCGCCGCCTTCGTCGCTACCACCACCGCCGCGCGAGTAGCCGCCACCGCCGCCGCCACCTTCACCACCGCTGCGGCCGCCCAGCATCTGCATCTGGTCCGCTACGATTTCCGTGCTGTAACGCTCGGTGCCGTCCTGCGCCTGGTACTTGCGCGTGCGGATACGACCTTCGATATACACCGCCGAGCCCTTCTTCAGGTACTCATTGACGATCTCGGCGAGACGGCCGAAGAACGACACCCGGTGCCATTCCGTCAGCTCCTTGAACTCGCCAGACTGCTTGTCCTTGTAACGGTCGGTCGTCGCCAGACGAATGTTCGCGACCGCATCGCCGCTCGGCATGTAGCGGACTTCGGGATCGGCGCCAAGGTTGCCGACCAGGATCACTTTGTTGACTGATGCCATAAATCTTTCTCCGGTATTGCTGATATCCGATCAGGATTGATGAGGCGCTGGCGTCCTCATCGGTGCGGCGATTATAAGCCACACGACAGCCCCGACTGAGCAAGTGATGAAGATTGCGTTCTGACCGTAGTGGGTCATCAGAAAACCCCCTATCGCCCCGCCGCAAAACAACCCGAGGGCCTGCGTCGTGTTGTACACGCCCACCGCCGCGCCCTTGCGCTGCCCCGGCGCCAGCTTCGACACCAGCGACGGCTGCGATGCCTCCAACACGTTAAAGCCCAGGAAGTACACGAACAGCACGCACGCAATCACGCCCACCGTCGGCGGCAATCCGCCCAGCGCCGCCTGCGCCACCGCGACCAGTGCAATCGCCGAGAGCAGCACCACCTTCATCTTGCCGCGCTTCTCGGCCGCGATGATCGCCGGCACCATCGCCACGAACGACAACCCCATCACCGGCAGATACACCTCCCAGTGCTGCGCCACCGGCAACCCCGCCGCCACCAACATGCGCGGCATCGCCACGAACAGCGCCGTCTGTGTCGCATGCAGCACGAACACGCCGAAATTCAGACGCAACAACTCCGGGTTGTGCAGCACCTCCGAGAACGGCGCCGGGCCCACCTTGGGATGCGCGGGCGGCGTCGGCACGACCCACACCACCACGAAGATCGCCAGTACCGCCAGAATGCCGATGGCCGAGAACAGGCCACTCATGCCCAGCCAGTGATACAGGAACGGTGCACACACGATGGCCACCGCGAACGACAGGCCAATGCTGCCGCCGATCATCGCCATCGCCTTGGTGCGGTTGGCTTCGCTCGTCAGATCGGCCACGCACGCCATCACCGCCGAGGAAATCGCTCCAGCCCCCTGGATCGCCCGGCCGACGATGATCCACGCCAGATCATGCGCCAGCGCCGCCACGAGCGAGCCGATCGCGAACACGATCAGGCCGAACACGATGACAGGCTTGCGCCCCAGCCGGTCGGAAGCCCACCCGTACGGAATATAGAACAGGGACTGCGTCAGACCATAGATGCCGATGGCCAGTCCGACGAGAAAAGTGTTGTTGCCGCCAGGAATCGTCTGCGCGAACACAGAGAACACCGGCATGATCAGAAACAGACCGAGCATGCGCAGTGCAAAAATCCCCGCGAGCGACGCGCTCGCGCGCACTTCCAGCGGGGTCATGCGGCCACCTCGGCCGCGCGTTGTGGCAGGGGAAGCGGAAGTCACGGAATCGGTAGACATTACGTCCTGAGAGATGGAAATAGCGCGCGCAACATCGTGCGGCCTCGGAATCGTCTGATGATTGCTGCCCGGGCGCGCAACACGCCAGCCGCCTGGAGGCATGTCGATGGGCCTGGACGACGGTCCGGCGCCAGCCCCCTGGAAAGCGGGCGATTCGCCCCCATCTATGGCCAATGCCGGTATATCGCCCGAGACTACCCGTCAGCCGGTTCAGCCCCAGCAATCAAACTTAGGTATATTAGCAGGTTTAGCCGCCCTGATTTTCCCCCAGCGGCCCGCCCGACCGCTCCCGCCGCCCGCTGCGTCGACGCCCGGCCAACGCCGTGCCAATATCGCGCGACGTCCCGGGAAACTCGGACTCTTGGGGGCCGGAAACCGCCCCGCGACATTTCGCCGCGCGGATTCCTCGGCGACGACCCGGAACCGTGAATGGAAACCATCCGTATTCGTGGGGCTCGTACCCACAACCTCAAGAACGTCAATCTCGACTTGCCGCGTCACCAGCTCGTGGTGATCACCGGCCTGTCCGGTTCCGGTAAGTCGTCGCTGGCCTTCGATACGCTCTACGCGGAAGGTCAGCGTCGCTATGTCGAGAGCCTGTCGGCCTACGCCCGCCAGTTCCTGCAACTGATGGAAAAGCCCGATGTCGACCTGATCGAAGGCCTCTCGCCCGCGATCTCCATCGAACAGAAGGCCACGTCGCACAACCCGCGCTCGACGGTGGGCACGGTCACGGAAATCCACGACTACCTGCGTCTGCTCTACGCGCGCGTGGGTACGCCCTATTGCCCCGACCACGGCCTGCCGCTCGAATCGCAAAGCGTCTCGCAAATGGTCGACGCTGCGCTCGCGCTGCCGGAAGACACCAAGCTCATGATCCTCGCGCCCGTCGTGGTCGATCGCAAGGGCGAGCATGTCGACCTGTTCGAGACGATGCAGGCCCAGGGCTTCGTGCGCTTTCGCATCCGCTCGGGCGGCGGCGCGGCCAACGAAGGCACGGCGCGCGTCTACGACATCGAATCCCTGCCCAAGCTCAAAAAGACGGAAAAGCACTCGATCGACGTGGTCATCGACCGCGTGAAGGTACGCGCCGATCTGAAACAGCGTCTGGCGGAATCGTTCGAAACGGCACTGCGGCTGGCCGACGGCCGGGCCGTGGCGCTGGAAATGGACACCGACAAGGAACACGTTTTCAGCTCGAAGTTCGCATGCCCGGTGTGCTCGTATTCGCTTCAGGAACTCGAGCCGCGCCTGTTCTCGTTCAACAATCCGATGGGGGCATGCCCAAGCTGCGACGGTCTTGGCCACATGACGTTCTTCGATCCAAAGCGCGTCGTCGGCTTCCCGGCGCTCTCGCTCGCCTCGGGCGCGATCAAGGGCTGGGATCGCCGCAACCAGTTCTATTTCCAGATGCTGCAGAGCCTCGCGGCGTTCTACGACTTCGATGTCGACACGCCCTTCGAGGAGCTGCCGGAAGCCACCCAGAAGATCGTACTCTTCGGCTCCGGCGAGCAGACCATTCCCTTCACCTATGTGAATGAGAAGGGCCGCACATCGGTGCGTGAGCATGCCTTCGAAGGCATCATCCCGAATCTGGAACGACGCTATCGCGAAACCGATTCCGTCGCCGTGCGTGAAGAGCTGGCCAAGTACCAGAACAACCAGGCCTGCCCCGATTGCGAAGGCAGCCGCCTGCGTCGCGAAGCCCGTTTCGTCAAGGTCGGCGAAGGCCAGCAGGCGCGCGCGATCTACGAGATCGGCAACCTGCCGCTGCGCGAAACGCTCGGCCACTTCCACGAACTGGTCCTGCACGGTGCGAAGCGCGAGATCGCCGACAAGATCGTCAAGGAAATCGTGGCCCGCCTCACGTTCCTGAACAACGTGGGCCTCGACTACCTTTCGCTCGAACGCAGCGCCGATACGCTCTCGGGCGGCGAAGCGCAGCGCATCCGCCTGGCGTCGCAAATCGGCTCGGGCCTCACCGGCGTGATGTACGTGCTCGACGAGCCGTCCATCGGCTTGCATCAGCGCGATAACGACCGCCTGATCGGCACGCTCAAGCATCTGCGCGATCTTGGCAACTCGGTCATCGTGGTCGAACACGACGAGGACATGATTCTCGCAAGCGATTACGTCGTCGACATGGGGCTGGGCGCGGGGATCCACGGCGGCAGGGTGATCGCACAAGGCCGCCCCGAGCAGATCGAAAACGCGCCGGAGTCGCTCACGGGGCAGTACCTGTCCGGCGCGCGGCGTATCGAAGTGCCTGCGCAGCGACGCGCGCCGAGCGACGATCGACTGCGAATTCTGGACGCATCGGGCAACAACCTCAAAAACGTCTCGCTGGATCTGCCGGTCGGGTTGCTGACCTGCGTGACCGGCGTGTCCGGTTCGGGCAAGTCGACGCTGATCAACGACACCCTGTATCACGCCGTCGCACGGCATCTCTACGGGTCGTCGGCCGAGCCGGCGCCGTATGACCAGATCGAAGGGCTGGAGCACTTCGACAAGGTCATCAACGTCGACCAATCGCCCATCGGACGCACGCCGCGCTCGAACCCGGCCACCTACACGGGGCTGTTCACCCCGATCCGCGAACTCTTCGCCGGCGTGCCCGCGGCCAAGGAGCGTGGCTACGATCCGGGCCGTTTCTCGTTCAACGTCAAGGGCGGACGCTGCGAAGCCTGTCAGGGCGATGGCGTCATCAAGGTCGAGATGCACTTCCTGCCCGATGTGTATGTGCCCTGCGATGTCTGCCACGGCAAACGCTACAACCGCGAAACGCTCGAAATGCAGTACAAGGGCCGCAATATCTCGGAGGTGCTCGACATGACGGTCGAGCAGGCGCACGAGTTCTTCAAGCCGGTGCCGGTCGTCGCGCGCAAGCTCAGGACATTGCTGGACGTGGGCCTGGGCTACATTCGCCTCGGCCAGTCGGCCACCACGCTCTCGGGCGGTGAGGCGCAGCGCGTGAAGCTCTCGCTCGAACTCTCGAAGCGCGACACGGGCCGAACGCTTTACATCCTTGACGAACCGACGACCGGGCTGCACTTTCACGATATCGAGCTGCTGCTCACGGTGATCCACCGGCTGCGCGATCAAGGCAATACCGTGGTCATCATCGAGCACAATCTCGACGTGATCAAAACGGCGGATTGGGTGATCGATCTCGGGCCGGAAGGCGGCGCGGGCGGTGGGCAAATCATTGCGCAAGGCACGCCCGAGCAAGTGGCGGCGAACAAGGCCAGCTTCACCGGCAAGTACCTCGCCCCATTGCTGACGCGCGCAAAGTAAGCGCATCGCCCGTTCGGGCTGTCTTACGTCACGACACGCGCGAGCGCCTTGCGAGGGTCGCCCGCGTCGTCGCGGCAGAGTCTTATTACAAGGACGTCATTGCATGGAACCGCGCTCTGGCTGGCATCCGGATCGGGATGCCTGGATCGAACTGGCGAGCTACGCGGCCGCCGCCCTCGCCCTTTGGCTGATTCTGAGCATCCACCTGCTCTCGGTGGTGCTCGCGGGGACGGTCGTCTATCAGCTCGTGCACGTGCTCGGGCCGCGCCTGCAACTGCGCATCTCCAGCGAGCGCGCCCGGCTGGTCGCCGTCGCCCTCCTGTCGGCGGTGATCGTCGCGCTGATGACCGCGATCATCTTCGGCATCATCACGTTCTTCCGCAGCGACGCCGGCCATCTGGAACACCTCAACGGCCGGATGATGGACGTGGTCGAGCAGGCGCGTGCGCAGTTGCCCGCCTGGATCACGGCACGCCTGCCGGCCGACAGCGACGACATCCACCAGTCCATCACCGGCTATCTGAAGGACCACACGCAGGAGATGTCGCTCGTCGGCAAGGAAGCGCTCAACGCGATGGTGCACATCATCGTGGGGCTCGTGCTCGGCGCACTCGTGGCCCTCTCGTCGATCCGGCCCGTGCACAGCATGCGCCCGCTCTCGGCCGCGCTCTCACGGCGCGTCACGCTGTTTGGCGATGCGTTTCGCCGCATCGTGTTCGCTCAGGTCAAAATCTCGGCAATCAACACGCTCTTCACCGCGATCTTCCTGCTCGGTGTGCTGCCGCTGTTCGACGTTCACTTGCCGCTGCGCAAGACGATGATCGTGGTGACGTTCGCCGTGGGCCTGCTGCCGGTCGTCGGGAATCTGATCTCGAACACGTTCATCGTGGTGCTGGGCCTGTCGGTCTCGTTGTACGTGGCCATCGCCGCCCTGACCTTCCTGATCGTGATTCACAAACTCGAGTACTTCCTGAACGCCCGCATCGTCGGCACACAAATCCAGTCGCGCTCCTGGGAGCTTCTGCTCGCCATGCTCGTCATGGAAGCCGCGTTCGGGCTGCCCGGACTGGTCGCCGCGCCGATCTATTACGGCTATCTCAAGAGCGAACTGGCGGAAAAGCAACTCGTCTGAGTATCGACCGGCGCCCTGGCGGCCGCTGCCACCGTCGAATCATCGACAGGCACCGGGCGTTTTTCGGGACGCCATTTGACATTTCGTCACTGAATGACATAATGTCAAATCATGAAATCTGCCAAATCGTCTGCCCCCCGCATGCTCGACGAGAACGCCTTGCTGCTTCGTGAAGGTCGCAAGATTGTCGAGGCGCTCGGTCAGACCTTCGCGCCGCTTGTCGAAGTGGTGTTGCACGACCTGACCGATCCAGACCATGCCATCGTGGCGATCGCCAACAATTTGTCGGGGCGCGAAGCCGGCGATGCCGTCACGGAGATGGGCCTCGCGCGCATCGCCGACCCGGCATTTCCCGAGGTCATCGCGAACTACGCGAATCGGTTTCCCGATGGGCGTCCGGCCAAGAGCACGTCCATCGGGCTGAAAAACGGTCGCGGCGAGTATGTCGCCGCCATTTGCCTGAACATGGACATCTCGATGCTCGCGGCGGCGGCGGCCAGCGTGCAGCAACTGGTGAGCGTGCCCAACCATGCGCCGACGCCCGTGCGCGAAACGCTCTCGACGCGCCGTCTCGACGACATCGTTCCACTGATCACCGACTTCGCCGCGCAGCGCAACACCACGCCGCAGGGCCTGACGCTCGCGCAGCGCCGCGAAGCCATCCGCCTCGTCGAGGCCCGCGGTCTGCTCGACCTTCGTCACGCGCACGCCGAAGTGGCACGCGCGCTGGGCGTCGCCCGCTCGACCGTCTACACCTATCTCTGCGACACGAAAGGCACATCATGACAACTTCTTCGCTGGCGATTACCTATGGCGACATCGCTGCCGCCCACGACCGGATTCGGGAGGCAGCGCATCGTACGCCCGTGCTGACGTCGCGTACCGCCGACGCCATGACCGGCGCCCGCCTGTTCTTCAAGGCGGAGAATTTCCAGCGTATGGGCGCGTTCAAGTTCCGCGGGGCCTACAACGCGATCTCGCAGTTCACGGCCGAGCAGAAGCGCGGCGGCGTGCTGGCCTTCTCGTCGGGCAATCACGCGCAGGCGATTGCGCTCTCCGCGCGCGAGCTTGGCGTGCCGGCCGTCATCCTGATGCCCCAGGACGCCCCGCAGATGAAGATTGACGCGACGCGCGGTTACGGGGCGGAAGTGATGCTGTTCGACCGTTACCAGGAGGATCGCGAAGCGCTTGCGAAGCGTCTCGCGCAGGAGCGCGGCATGACGCTGATTCCGCCGTACGACCATCCGCACGTGATGGCCGGCCAGGGCACGGCAACCAAGGAATTGATCGAGGACGCGGGTGAGCTGGACACCCTCGTCGTTTGCCTAGGCGGTGGCGGGTTGCTCTCGGGCAGTGCCGTCGCGGCGCGCGCATTGAATCCCGACATCGAGATCTACGGGGTGGAACCGGCGGCCGGCAACGACGGCCAGCAGAGTTTTCGCACGGGCAAGATCGTGCACATCGAAACACCGCGCACGATTGCCGACGGCGCGCAGACCCAGCATCTCGGCGAATACACGTTCCCGGTGATTCGCGCGCTCGTCGACGACATCGTGACCGTGACCGACGAGGAACTCGTACAGACGATGCAGTTCTTCGCGAGCCGCATGAAATTCGTGGTCGAGCCGACCGGCTGCCTCGCCGCGGCGGCGGTGCTGCAAGGCAAACTGGATATCCGCGGCAAGCGCGTGGGCATCATCCTGTCGGGCGGTAACGTCGATATGGCGCGCTTCGCCAAACTCACGTTGGGAGAAACGGTATGAGCACCCAGGCCGATGGCATCGACGCCGTGAACGTGGCGGCGCTGCAGCCGCCGCGCGGTCACTATTCGCATGGTGTCCGCGCGGGCGGATTCGTCTTCGTGTCGGGGCAGTTGCCGATCACGCCGGAAGGCGAGCGCCTCGCCGGCGCGCCGTTCGCCGTACAGGCGAAGCAGGCGTTGGATAACGTCGCAACGATTCTTGCTGCGTGCGGCACGCGCATCGACCGCTTGGTGCAGGTGCGCGTGTACATCACGAACGTCGACGACTGGGGGCCTTTCAATGAGGTCTACGCCGCCTGGGCCGGCCAGGCGAAGCCCGCCCGCGCGGTCGTGCCGGTGCCCGCACTCAGTCATGGCGTGGCGGTGGAGATCGAGGCCACGGCGTTGGCAGGCTGATTCGGCGGCACCCACGCGGTGACGGCATCGAGGTGGACGCGCGGCGGCGCCGCTGCCGACTGGCAGGAACGCGCGTCGTCAGGCTCGGCATTGCGCACTTTGCCCACCGGAGATGGTGCGTCCGTTTTCCAAAGCTTGGCAACGGTTTGCGAAATATCCCAGGATTTTTGCGCGTACAGATTCGTCCGACGGATACACTTTGGGCCACGAACGCCGACGACCACCACGCCATGACAACTCCTGATTCTTCGCCTCTGACGCAGGCGGCCACCCCCGACGCAACGCCCCCGCAATCACAGCAACGCATCGACGACGAGCCGATGCGGCTCATTACCAGCTTCAACGACGTTTTCGTCGTCGTCGCGTCGGCGCTGCTCATGTTCGGCACGGCGTGGCTGACACGCACGCTGCCGCCATGGCTTACGGCGCTGGTCTGCGCGGCGCTCTTCTGGGGACTGTCGGAGGTGTTCGTGCGGCGCCGTCGCATGGCACTCCCCGCCCTCTTCTATTGCTTCGGTTTCATCGCATCGTTTGCCAGTGTCGGCCTCATCGGCATACAAGCCGCCGCGCCGGGATTTGGCTCGGGCGAACCCATCCCGCCCGAGGCGGAAGGACTCGCGCTGGGCGCCCATGTCCTGCTGTCGCTGTTCGCAAGCTATGCCGGCATCGCCGTCGGCACGGTGTTGTACTGGCGACGCTTTCGAGTGCCGGTCACCCTCGCCATGGGCATCGGCGGGGTGGTTTTCCTGACCTGGCTCTTCGTCGTGATTCTCGGCGAGAACCTCATCGACGCCCTGCGCGCCGTGACCATCGTCGGCGGTCTCGCGATCTTCGTCTGGGCATTGCGATGGGACGCCCGCGACCCCAAGCGCACGACCTTTCGCTCGGACGTCGCGTTCTGGCTGCATCTGCTCGCCGCCTGCATGGTCACGCATCCAATCTTTTGGGCGCTCATGCCGGATCACGCCGTCGGCGCCATCGCATTCTTCGTCTTGCTCACGGGAATTTCGCTCGCGATCGACCGTCGCGCCCTGATGATGTCGTCGCTGTTGTATGTGATTACGGCAATGCTCAACCTTCTCGTGACCTCGGAGAACACGCATGCGTTGGCGGTTGTCGCCGTCGTGGTCGGCGGCGCCCTGTTGCTCCTGTCCGCCTTCTGGCACCCGTCACGCGCGGCGGTCCTGAAGCTGCTGCCCGCAGGCTGGCGCGCACGCCTGCCTCATTGAAGCGTTACCCGCGCCAGCAATTTCATATAGTGATCGAGCGATGGCGTCGGCATGCCGGCGACCTTCGCGCGGTCGTCCCAGCGACGTAGCCGCAGCGCCGCCTCGGCATGCTCGCGAGCCAGGAACGTCTTCGCCTCGTCATCGCTGAACACCCCGCCCTGCAACGCCAGACTGCGCACCGAATCGACCGAGAGTTTGCTGAAGTAATCGGGATCGACCGCGCACAGACAGCGCTTGGCATCCACGTGCAGACGAATGGGATCGAGCACCGCGTTGCTGAACAGCGGGCGCAGGAAAGGCAGGGCGAAGTACTGATGCAGATCGTCGATGCCGCGCTCAGAGGGCGTTTCGCCCTGAAGGTTGAGCAGATGACCGAGATCGTGCAGGAAACTGGCGGCCACCAGCGCCTCGTCGGCGCCTTCGCTCTCGGCCAATGCCGCGCTTTGCAGCGCATGCTCCAATTGCGTGACCGGCTCGCCGCTGTAGGCAAGCGAACCGAAGTTATCGAACAGGGTGCGGATGTCCGGCAGGCTCAGGGCCATCGTGTGAACTCTCGTTGTCGTCGCGAACACCGGCGGCGGCAGCCGTCGCGACATCGGCCAGTACCGCCAGCGTCGACGCCTTCGATTCCTTGGGCGTCTTCGAATCCCTTGTATCCTTCGCGTCCTTGCCGTCCTTCGGCTTGTCCCGCATGCGGCTCTTGCGCAGCGCACCGGCATCGTCGAGCACCGGATACGCCGTCGAGCAGAACAGCGAGTTCAAACGCTTCATGTCGCTGATGATGTCCAGGTGCAGTGAACTCGTCTCGATGCTCTGCACCGACTGGCCCGCCAGACGGTTCAAGTGCGTGTACGAATAGGCGCGCTCCAGATCGCGGAAGCTCTCCTTCTCGGCCATGAGCCGCTGCGCACTCCGGAGGTCGGTGTTCAGGAACACCGAGAGCCCCAGTTGCAGGTTCGTCACCAGTCGCGCGTGCATGTCGCAGATTTCCTGCAACCCCGCTTCCGAGAACGACAGCTTGTGCGAGATCTTTTTCTCCTCGACCTCCGTCACCATGCGCTCGATGATGTCGCCCGCGTGCTCCAGATTGATCGTGAGCGAAATGATGTCCGTCCAGCGGCGACTGTCCTGCTCGCTCAGGTTCTCGCGCGACACGCGCGTCAGGTACATCTTCACCGCGGTATAGAGATGGTCGACGTCGTCGTCGAGACGGCGCGTCTCTCTCGCGCGCGCCACGTCGTTGCTGCGAATGACTTCGAGCAACCCATTGAGCATCTGCTCGACGATGTCGCCCATGCGCAACGTCTCGCGTGTCGCGTTGGACAGCGCCACCGACGGCATCTCCAGCGCGCTCTCATCCAGGTGGCGAGGACGCATCACGCCGTCCACCTCCGGCCGTTCCGAGAGCAGACGCACACACAGGCGCGCCATCGGCTCGGTGAAGGCGAGGAACACCACGCATCGCACCAGGTTGTAGAGCACGTGGAAATTGACGACGGCTTGCGCGGGGGCATCCGAGAGCCAGCTCACCAGCGCCGGCGCATAGTCGACGAACGGCAGCACGATCAGGCAGCCGATCAGCTTGAACACAAGGCTGCCGAAGACCACGCGACGGCCCGCCGCATTCTGCCCGGCCGACGTGAGCATCGCGAGCATGCCGCTGCCCAGATTCGCGCCGATCACGAGGCACAAGGCCACCTTGAGCGAAATCACGCCCGACGATGCCAGCGTCGCCGTCAACAGCACCGCCGCCAGACTCGAATACGACACCATCGCGAAGAGCGCACCGATCAGCGTGTCGAGCATCACATCGCCGGTCAGCGACCCGAACAACACCTTGACGCCCGCCGCTTCGGTCATCGGCGTGGTCGCGTTCACGATCAATTGCAACGCCAGCACGATCAACCCGAGCCCGATGGCCACGCGGCCGATCTGGCCAGCGCGCGTCTGCTTGCGCGACAGAAAGAAGACCACGCCGAAGAAGATCAGCAACGGCGAAAGCCAATGCAGATCGAACGTCAGGATTCGCGCCATCAGCGCCGTACCGACGTCCGCCCCCAACATGATCGACAGCGCGGGTGCGAGCGCGATCAGGCCCTGTGCACCGAACGACGAGACGATAAGCGCCGTCGCGTTGCTGCTCTGCACGAGTCCCGTGACGAGCAAGCCTGCCGCAAACGCGAGGAATCGATTCGAAATGCTGTGCGACAGAATGCGCCGCAGATCGGCGCCGTAGACGCGCAAGACCCCGGTACGCACTATGTGCGTACCCCAGATCAGCATTGCAACGCCGGAGAGCAGGTTAAGGAGTGTCAGCATGCCAGTGTTCCGTGATCATTGTGTCGACGGGACCGGCAGCGCCCTGCGCCGCCAACATGACGCGCACACTGGTTTGCCAAACCGGCATCCCGCGTCAGTCCAACACTGGCGTCGGGATGCGTATGAAGTTCACGCGTCATGCGTATCCCCAATCGGAACACCGTACACCAAAATTATCAGCGCAACAATCGTGTCATCAATTTGTCACAATTTTTGCCCTGATTCCGCCAAGCCTTGTTGCGCAAGGGGAACAGCCTGAGCCGAAGCGCCGCGAAACGCGGCTTTTCGCCCCATTCGACCGTGTCGGCGGGCGCCCCTTGCGCGGTCGATCACCTACCTCAGACACCCCACGGCAACGTGAACGTTTTGGTGTTGGTGAAGCTCTTCATCGCCTCCTGCACGCCTTCCTTGTAGCCGAGCCCGGAATCCTTGATGCCGCCAAACGGCGTCAACTCGATGCGATAGCCCGGCACTTCCCAGATATTGACCGTCCCCACCTGCAGTTCGTTGGTGAAGCGCGTCACATAATCGAGGCGGTTCGTGCACACGCCGGACGACAGACCGAATGCCGTGCCGTTGGAGATGGCGATGGCTTCGTCGATACTGCCGAACGTCAGGATCGGCGACACCGGCCCAAAGGTCTCTTCGCGCACGACCGTCATTTTCGGATCGACACGATCGATGACGGTCGGCGAGTACAGCGCGCCCTCGCGCCGGTTGCCCACGAGCAAGCGTGCACCCTGCGACACCGCTTCGTTCACGCGTGCCTCGAACAGGCGGGCGGCCGCTTCGTCGATGACCGTGCCCATGTCGTTGGCGCCGTCGGCCGGGTCGCCGTACTTCCAGGCGCGGGTCTTTTCCACCACGAGATCGGTGAACTGCGCCGCGATGTCGCGATGGACGAGCATCCGCTTGACGGCCGTGCAGCGCTGGCCTGAATTCTTGTACGACCCCTGCACCGCCAGATCGGACGCACGATCCAGATCGGCATCCTCCATCACGATCAACGGATCGTTGCCGCCGAGTTCGAGCACGATGCGACGATAGCCCGCCTTCGACGCGATGTACTTGCCGATCGACACGCCCCCGGTGAACGTGATCATGTCGATGTTCTCGTTCGTGAGCAGCTCGTCGGCAATCTCCATCGGGTCGCCGGTCACGACTTGCAGCATCTCCGGCGGCAGACCCGCTTCATAAAGCGTGTCTGCCAGGTAGCAGGCCGAGAGCGGCACCTTTTCCGACGGCTTGAGCACCATGCGATTGTTGGTCGCAATCGACGGCGCGACCTTGTGGGCCACCTGGTTCATGGGGTGGTTGAACGGTGTGATGGCCGAGATGGCCCCGAGCAGCGGCTCTCGCTGCGTTACAACGCGGCGCTTCTTGCCATGCGGCGTGAGATCGCACGAGAACGCCTGTCCGTCGTCCTTGAGCGCTTCGCCGGCGGCGAACCCGAGCACATCGGCCACGCGACCGATTTCGTAGACGGCGTCTTTCTTGCACAACCCCGATTCCATCGTGATGATCGCCGCCGCCTCGACCGTGCGCTCGCGCAGCAACGCCGCGGCCTTATCGAGAATGTTGGCGCGCTCGAAGCGCGTGAGCGTCGAGCGATACTGCTTCGCAATCGAGAACGCGCGGCGCACGTCATCGAGCGAGGCTTTCGGCACCGTGCCCACCAGATCGCCCGAGTAGGGATTGAAGATTTCGATGATTCGATCGCGGGTCACCTTCTCGCCGCCGATGCGAAGCGCTTCGGCGCGGAACTGGGGATGCAGCTTGTGCGGCGCATTCATGGGGTTCTCCACAGCGTGTCCAACGGGTCGGGGCCCGGCGACGCAACCGTTCTGGGTTGCACGCCGCGGGCTCACAGGGCAAAGGCGTTGCGGTACCGCGTCAGACGTGATTGAGTGCCACGTCGAGAATGTCGAAGTTGCGCAACCGCGCCTTGCCCGGAATGCCGCCGGTCTTGCGGTTGAACAGCAACGGCACCGTCTGCTCCGAGATCCCGCCATGCGAGCGCAGCGGCACCGTGAGTCCGGTCAGATCGTGACGGCTGGCACTCGTGCCCAACACGACCGACTGATCGCTCACAACGACCAGGTCGCCCACGCGGTCGGGCGGCAGTTCGAAGCGAGCGCATGCCTCGGCGTTGCTCAGCACGACCTCGATACCGGGCATCGCGGCGATGCGCCGGCGCATGGCGTCGCGATCCACGTCCTGCGGCAGATAGATCGTGGCAAACGAGCCGAGCGCGCCGTGATGCACCACGTAGGGATCGGTAATCGGCAGAATCACTCGCGCGCCGCCGGCTTCCACGCCCTTGCCGAGCCAGTCGTCGAGCAGATCCTGCAAATAGATGACATTGGGCCGGCCAGTCGCCGGATCGTGCTTGGCGTTCATGCCGTGGTCGGCCGTCAGTCCGATGACGGCGCCCAGCGCGTCCATGCGACGCAGATAGCCGTCCATCATCGCGTAGAAATCGTTCGCGCCCTGCGTGCCCGGCGCCCATTTGTGCTGAACGTAGTCGGTCGTCGAGAGATACATCAGGTCGATGTGACGCGTCTCCAGCAGGCGCACCCCGGCGGCGAACACGAACTCGGAAAGTGCCGCGCTGTAGACGTCCGGCACCGGCATGCCGACGAGTCCCAGCACGTCGTCGATACCGTTCTCGGCGAGCGTGACGTGGTCCGCCTTTTCCGACGAGAAGCAGATGCCCGTCATGCGATGGCCGAGCAGCTTGCGCAGCTTGTCCTTCGCGGTCACGACCGCCACGCTCGCCCCCGCATCGGCGGCGGCGGCAAGCACCGTGCCCGCGCGCAGGTAGGCAGGATCGTTCATCATGACTTCCGCGCCGCGACCGCCATCGGCCGACGGGTCGAAGAAGTAATTGCCGCAGATGCCATGCACGGCGGGGGGTACGCCGGTCACAATCGACAGGTTGTTCGGGTTGGTGAACGACGGCACGACGCAGTCGCCCTGAAATACCGCACCGTCCGCCAGCAGGTGCTTCAGGTACGGGGCGACGCCGGCAGCAGCGGCGGCTTCGAGATACTCGAACTGGCAGCCATCGACGCAGACGATGACGGTCGGCTGTTGCGGCAACCGGTATTGGCGGCCGTTCACTTCGATCTGTACGGACGGGTTCACGTCGGGTCTCCTCAAGCGCAATTCGGTAAATGGCCGACGGTGTCGCCCTCGCGGCAGCACGCACCCGACGGCCGGGTATTCAGCAATACAAACCGTTCACGGTCCTTCAGCCGGCCTTCGCCTGCGCGGCGGCACCAGGTGCCCGCGCAAGGGCCTCGCGAATGCGCGCGCGGCCTCGCGACAGATGCTCGCGCGTGACTTGCGCCGCATGCTCGGGGTCGCGCG
Source organism: Pandoraea sp. XJJ-1 (assembly GCF_026802345.1). Lineage (NCBI taxonomy): Bacteria > Pseudomonadati > Pseudomonadota > Betaproteobacteria > Burkholderiales > Burkholderiaceae > Pandoraea > Pandoraea sp. XJJ-1. The sequence goes on along the minus strand of NZ_CP113827.1, from coordinate 590,646 downwards.
ACGCAATCGCGCTCACGATGTCGCGATGCTCACGCGCCGACTGCGGCGGCGCAGACGTATCGCCGGTCAGCGCTTCGTGACGGAACAGGCTCAGTTCCCTGACCAGGCGCCGGTAGGTTTCAATTAACTTGCGATTGCCGACCATCTCGACGAGCACGTCGTGAAACGCCAGGTTCAGCCGGTAATACGCCTCGCTGTCGCCCGCCTCTACCGCAATGTGCATAGCCTCGACGGACTCGCGCAGACGGGTGAGCTGCGCCGAGGTGATCGACTCGGCCAGCGTGCGCGCCACGAATTCGTCTAGCACGCCGCGCAGCGTGTAGATCTCTTCGGCCTCCTCCAGCGAGATAACGCGCACAAACACGCCCCGATTCTTCTCGGTGCGCAGCAGCCCCGCTTCTTCGAGCGCGCGAAACGCTTCGCGCACCGGACCGCGCGACACGCCCAGACGGCCGGCCACTTCGATCTCGTTGAGCTTGGTGCCGGGCGTAAGGGCGCCCGCCATGATGAGACGCTCGATTTCGTGCTGGACAAGCGTGGTCAGCGACTGGCTCTGTAACAGCTCGATCGCCGAGGGCGACGTGGGATTTGGATTCATACCGGTCTTCCTTCTCTCCGAACGCTGGCGTCATCCTGCGACGCGATCCCGCAACGGCACAAATCGCTTCCGCGCCGATCATTGGCAATTTGTGGCGTTACGCGACTATTTGTGTTGTTGGCTATTCAAGCACAACGATTTGTAGATTGTCAACAAATCGCACTCGCCATTTCCCAGAGATTGCGCAGAACCGCTGAACAACGTTGCGCGCAGCGACGACAAAACCCTATCCCAATCAAAGGTTTCCATACTATTTGAGGTATTTGACGAACAGATGACAACACCTCAGCGGTTTCAATAAAACGACATAATTTGCCAATAATATGCAACACATCGCCTCGCCGAGGTGTTTACCGAACGCAGCTTGTTTTCCCGCTTGATAGGAGGCGGTCATGATTCTTGGTCAGGAACCGATTCTGCTCACCCCCGGCCCGCTCACCACGTCGCCGGCGACGCGGCAGGCCATGTTGCGCGACTGGGGCTCGTGGGACGCGCAGTTCAACCGCGTCACCGCGTCGCTGTGCCGCGATCTCGTGGACATCGTGCAGGGCGGCGACACGCATGTCTGCGTCCCGCTCCAAGGCTCGGGCACGTTCTCGGTCGAAGCGGCCATCGGCACGCTCACGCCGCGCGACGCACGCATTCTCGTGCCGGACAACGGCGCGTACTGCCAGCGCCTGCTCAAGATCTGTCGCTATCTCGGGCGCGACGCCGTCGCCCTGCCCATTCCCGACGATCAGGCGGCCAGTGCCATCGCGATCGACGAAGCGCTCACGCGCGATCCGTCGATCACGCACGTTGCTCAGGTCCATCTGGAAACTGGCGCGGGGGTCCTCAATCCGCTCGCGGATATTGCACACGTCTGCCAGAGGCACGGTAAAGGGCTGATCGTCGATGCCATGAGTTCGTTCGGCGCGCTGGACATCGACGTGCGATCGATGCCGTTCGACGCGCTGGTCGCCGCGAGCGGCAAATGCCTGGAAGGGGTGCCGGGCATGGGCTTCGTGATCGCCAGGCGGTCAGTGCTCGAAGCGAGCGGCGGCAACAGCCATTCGCTGGCGATGGACCTGCACGACCAGTACGCATACATGCAGAAGACCACGCAATGGCGCTTCACCCCGCCGACGCACGTGGTCGCGGCCCTGCGCGCGGCCGTCGATCAGTTTTTCGCCGAGGGCGGCCAACCGGCTCGCGGCGAACGCTACCGCAAGAACTGCCGGACATTGGTCGAGGGGATGGCGTCGCTGGGCTTCCGGCCGTTCCTCGCGCCGGAGATTCAGTCGCCCGTGATCGTGACGTTCCACGCGCCCGCCGACAGCAAGTACGATTTCCAGACGTTCTATGCGGCGGTGCGCGAGCGGGGTTACATCCTCTACCCCGGCAAGCTCACGCAGATCGACACGTTTCGCGTGGGCTGCATTGGCGCCGTGGACGATAACGAAATGCGCAACGTCGTCACGGCGATCGGGCAGTCGCTGGCGTCGCTCGGCATTCGGCAAGTCGCGCCCCTCACGCGCGCAGCGTGATGGGGTGGCCGCCGACGCATGCAGGGCGCGGCGTTCTCGACGGCCCTCACGTTCGGCGACGCAACTCGGCGTCGCCGAACGAGCACGGCACTCGCCGGCCTCGGGCGCCTCGGGTAAGCTCTCGGGTGTCGCGCGCTTGCGCTCCCACGCTCCGAGGTCGCCGCCTATGCCGTCGTCGAAGACACCTGACGCCGCCCCGCCGGTCAAAGCCAACCCCGCTCGCAAGCGCGGCGCCAAACTTCCCGAGATTCGCTTCAAGCGGGTATACGATGCCCCCGAAGCTGCCGACGGCCAACGCGTGCTCGCCGATCGCCTCTGGCCCCGCGGTCTCGCCAAGGCCAAGGCGCAAATCGACTTCTGGGCCAAGGACGCCACCCCGAGCACGCCGCTGCGCCAGTGGTTTCACCAGCATCCCGAGCAGTTCGACGAATTCCGCCAACGCTATCTGGATGAACTCGCCGCGCTCGACGCCGAGCGAAACGCCACGCTCACAGACCTGCGCACGCGATTGACCGAAGGCCCCATCACGTTGCTCACCGCAGCCCATCGACTGGAAGAGGAGGATGCGCGCACGCACCTCGACGTGCTGCGCGACTTCCTGACATCGCGATAGGCTCGAACGCCTGCGAGGGCATCGACGCTGGTGTCGTTGCCGGCGTCGCTGCAACCGCCAGCATGCAACGATCGACCGCGTGTTTCGATAGATACAACAACGTATTGTGGTGCAACACCGCATTCCACCCTCCAAAACGATGTTGCCCGGCGCGGGCTCCGTGAAAACCCGCATGACGCCTGGCGCTGCACGCGACCGGCACGGACCGCGGAGAAGTTTGCTATAACCCTCACTGCGCCGCCATCGAGCCTGCGATGACCGGCGCACCGCCGTGTTATCGATTGCCCCCCGCTGACGCACCGCCGCTCGTGTGTCGAGTCGTTCTTCGTTTGCTTACCCGGTTGCCGCGACGGCAACGTCATGCCTCATGCTTGTTCCACTGATCGTTGCCTGCGCGCTGTTCATGGAGAACATGGATTCCACCGTGTTGTCCACCTCGTTGCCGTTGATTGCGCAAGATCTCGGCGAGAGCCCGATCACGCTCAAGCTCGCGCTCACGACCTACCTCATCAGCCTCGCGGTCTTCATTCCGATCAGCGGATGGATTGCCGATCGTTTCGGCACGCGCAATGTCTTTCGCACGGCCATCGGCGTGTTCGTGCTTGGCTCGATCTGCTGCGGCATCTCGAGCACGCTGCCGGAACTGGTGATCGCGCGTTTCATCCAGGGCATGGGCGGTGCGATGATGGTGCCGGTGGGACGCCTCGCCTTGCTCAAGTCCGTGGAAAAGCGCGACATGGTGCGCGCACTCAATTACCTCACGATCCCCGCGCTGGTCGGCCCGGTGCTCGGCCCGCCGCTTGGCGGCTTCATCACCACGTACTGGCATTGGCGCTGGATCTTCTACATCAACATCCCCATCGGCGTGCTCGGCTTCGTTCTTGCAACGAAGTACATTCCCGATCTTTATGAGGACGACGTGCCGCCGCTCGACATCCGGGGCTTCGTGCTGTCGGGCCTCGGACTCTCGATCCTGATGCTGGGGTTGTCCACCATCGGCCGCCATCTGATCCCTGTGTCGCTCGCGCTGGGACTCGTCGCCATCGGTGCGGCGTTGCTCGTGGCCTACCTGCGTCATGCGAAGGGGCTCGCGCATCCGCTGCTGCGGCTCGACCTCTTTCGCATCCCCACGTTCCGCGCCGGTGTCGCGGGCGGCACGCTGTTTCGCATTGGCGTCGGCGCCACGCCATTCCTGCTGCCGCTGATGCTGCAACTGGGTTTCGGGATGACGCCGATGGAATCGGGCGCGCTCACGTTCATCTCGGCCGCGGGCGCGATGTTCATGAAGACGCTCTCGCTACGCATTCTGCAACGCTGGGGTTTTCGCCGCGTGCTGATGACGAACGCGCTGATCGCGTCGGCGACGCTCGGCGGCTACGGGTTGTTCACCGCGCAGACGTCGCATCTGGTGATTCTCGGCACGCTGCTGTTTGGCGGATGCTTCCGCTCGTTGCAGTTCACGAGCCTGAACGCCATTTCATACGCGGACGTGCCGGCGCCGCGCATGAGTCAGGCAACCAGCCTGGCCAGCGTCGCCCAACAGGTGTCGCTCACGCTGGGCATCACCATCGGCGCCGCCGTGTTGCAGACGTCGTCGTGGCTGCACGGGCGCGATCATGTGATCGACGTCGACTTCCCGTGGGCGTTCCTGGTGGTCGGGCTGATTGCCGTGAGTTCGACGATTTCGATTGCGCGGCTTGCGCGCGATGCCGGCAGTGAGCTGGCGCGGCGCACCTAGCGCGTCGCTTAGCGGAAGATCACTGTCTTGTGGCCGTTGAGCAGAATGCGATGCTCGGCGTGATAACGCACGGCGCGCGCCAGCGCCACACATTCCACGTCGCGCCCGATGGCGGTCAGTTGCTCCGGGTCCATCGTGTGGTCCACGCGCTCGACTTCCTGCTCAATGATCGGACCCTCGTCGAGATCGGACGTCACGTAGTGCGCCGTCGCCCCGATCAGCTTCACGCCACGGTCGAACGCCTGATAGTACGGCTTCGCGCCCTTGAAGCTCGGCAGGAACGAATGGTGAATGTTGATCGCGCGGCCTGCGAGCTTCTCGCACAGATCGCTGGACAACACCTGCATGTAGCGCGCGAGGACCACCAGATCGATGTCGTTGTCCTGCACCAGTTCATACACCTTCGCTTCCTGCGCCGCCTTCGATTCGGGCGTTGCGTTCATGAGCGGCAGGTAATGGAACGGAATGTTGTAGCTCGCGGCCAGTTGGTAGAAATCCTTGTGGTTCGAGACGATGGCCGGGATTTCGATGTTGAGCTGGCCCGTCTTGTAGCGGAACAACAGATCGTTCAGGCAGTGACCGATCTTCGAGACCATGAGCATCACGCGCGGCTTGATCGCGGCGTCGACCAACTCCCATTGCATCTCATACTGCACGGCGAGCGGGGCAAAGTCGCGCTGCAACGCGACCAGATCGCTCTGGCCCGGCAGTTGCTGGAAATGCACGCGCATGAAGAAGCCGCCGGTGAAGCGATCGTTGAACTGGGCCGAGTCGAGAATGTTGCCGCCGCGCTCGACCAGGAAACCGGCCACCGCGTGGACGATGCCAGGACGGTCCGGGCAGGACAACTTCAGAATGTAGCTATTTTCGATCGGTGCCATGATTGCTCCTGGGCAAAGGCTTGCAATGTCGTTGCAGTGTTGAAATCGGTATCGATGGACGTGCGTCCAATGGCCTCGATCATTCGTCCGCCGGCTTGAACAACGCCTCGATTCCGGCGCAGTCCTTGGTGCGAATGGCGCCCTCGCGCAGCAGGAAGTCGAGACTGGCGAGGCTCGCGTCGACGGTCATCTTGCCGTGCGCGATCACCTCGCGCACGTCGCCGGCCGAGCACAGCCAGTGCGCGCTCGCCTCGCCGTCCTGATTCTCGGGCACGAAGCCGCGCGGCAGCGCGAGATCGTAGACGAAAATCTGCTCGGACTGCACGCCCTCCGGAATTTCCGCGAGGATATGCAGCGTGCGGCCAGGCCGCGCGTCGTTCGCCAGATGGGCCGGAATGCCGGCCTCTTCCCAGCACTCCTTGACGAGCGTGTCGCCCACGCCGATCCCATTGCCGATGCCCCCGGCGGCCGTATTGTCGAGACAACCGGGATCGGTCGCCTTGAGCACGCTGCGCCGCGCAATCCAGAGCTTCGGTGCTTCGCCCACGAAGCGGGCCGGCACGTAGCCGTTCACATGCACGGCGAACGTGCGCGTGCCGAAAAAGCGCGAGGCCGCGCGTTCGATCCACGCGAGCGGCGCGTCATAGAGCCGTTGCCGGATGGCATAGCGCTCATTGCGCCAACCCGTGATGAGTCCCTCGGCCGCCAGCGCCTCGATCACCGGCGCCAGCGCCGCCGTGCGCGCTTCGCAGGTATCGTGGCGCGGATGAATCCGCACCGCGAGTGAACTGATCTCGAACACGTCGGGCCAACGGCACAGCGACTCGGCGTCGCGACGGCGAACCCACCCATAACGCTGCGAACCGATCACGAGCGGCAGATGCGCGGTGTCGTCGAAGCGGCGCGCCGCCGCAATACAAGCAAAAGGCATACGTCAGAGACCGGACGCGCCCCCGTCGGAGACGCGCGAAATCGAGGCAAAAGCGGCATTTTACAGAAGCGGCGGCGAGTCCGCCCGCCTCCGGTGTCGCGGCGGCCTGCATCGTCGTCGCGGCCCAGCGCGACAGGCCCGCCCGTTCAAGCGCTCACGCGCTCGCCCTTCGGGTCGTACAGCGCGCGCAGTTGCACTCGAGCGTCGAGCCGATCGCCCGCGAGATCGACCTGATAGCGGCCCGATTCCACGTATTCGGCGGACACGACGCCGTTGGGATTCGTCAGATAGGCGAGCCCGACGGGCGCATCGATCGTGTGCCCATACGCGGCCGACGACAGGAAGCCAACCGGCTCGCCGTTGCGAAGCAGCGCCTCACCGCCCCAGAGCATCCTGTCGCTCGCCCCGTCGAGCACAACGCTCACAAGCCTGCGGCGGACCCCCGTCGATTTGGCCAGCTCGACCGCCTTGCGGCCGACAAACGGGAGACCGCCGGCCAGCTTGCAGGCGAACGTCAGCCCCGCTTGCACCGGGTTCGTGTCAGGCGTCAGTTCTCGTCCCCAGGCACGATAGCCCTTCTCGATACGCAGCGAGTCGACGGCGTAGTAGCCCGCATCCTTCAACCCGAAGGCGGCGCCCGCCGCGTGCAGCGTTTCATAGACGCCCACCGCGAACTCGACGGGCACGTACAGCTCCCAACCGAGTTCGCCGACGTAGGTCAGGCGCGTGGCACGCACCGTGGCATAGCCGAGATCGATTTCCTGGCTCGTGCCGAACGCAAACGCCTCGTTGGAAAAATCAGCGCGGGACACCCGCTGCAACAGCGCGCGGGAATTCGGCCCCATGAGCGCCAGTACCGCGTATTGCCCGCCGACGTCGACGACCGTACAGCGCGGATCGTCGGGCTGCTGGGCAATGCGCCGTTCGAGGTAGTCCATGTCACGGGTCGTCTGCGCCGAACCGGTGACCATCAGGTATTGATCGGGCGCGAGTCGCGTGAGTGTGAAGTCCGATTCGTAACCGCCGCGCTCGTTGAGCATCCCCGTGTAGACGGTACGCCCGGGCGGCACGGCCACGTCGTTGGTACACAACGCTTGCAGCACGCGCTCGGCATCGCGGCCCTTGATGAGCAGTTTCGCGAAAGAACTCATGTCGAACAGCGCGACGGCCTCGCGGCACGCGCGATGCTCCGCGGCACTCCACGCGTGCCAGTTCTGCTGACCGAAGCGGTAATCGATCGTCGCCTGCTCCGGCGACGGCGCGAAAAAGTTCGGCCGCTCCCAGCCCATCTTGCTGCCGAAGCAGGCGCCTTTGGCGAGCAACGTCGCGTGCAGTGGCGAGCGACGGAACGGCCGCGCCGTGTCCAGTTCGCGATTTGGCCACGGCATGGCGTAGTGCAGGCCGAGCGTTTCCTTCACGCGATCATGCAGCCAGGTATCGTTGCCGTTGAATCGAGCAAAGCGGCGGATGTCGACGGGCCAGAGGTCCATCGTCGGCTCGCCCGCCACGATCCACTCGGCCAGCGCCATGCCGGCCCCGCCGGCCGACGCAATGCCCATCGAATTGAAGCCCGCGCCAACGTAGAAATTGCGCAGCTCGGGCGCTTCGCCGAGCATGAAGTTGTTGTCCGGTGTGAACGACTCGGGGCCGTTGTAGAACTGCCGGATCTGCGCCGTCTCGAGCGCGGGCACACGCATCAATGCGTTCTCCATGAGGATCTCGAACTGGTCCCAGTCGTCGGGCAGCAGTTGAAATTCGAAATTCTCGGGAATGCCGTTCATGCCCCACGGCTTGGCGTTCGGCTCGAAGCCGCCCATCACGAGACCGCCGACTTCCTCCTTGAAGTAGATGTAGCCGTCCGGGTCGCGCATGACCGGCAGATCCGGATGCACGCCCGCGATCCGTTCCGTCACGATGTAGTAATGCTCGGCCGAATGCAGCGGCACGCTCACATCGCACAGACGACCCACGGCCTTGGCCCACTGCCCCGCGCAGTTCACGACGATCTCCGCGTCGATGCGTCCGCTTTCGCCGTCTTTATTGCACCAGGACACCCCCGTCGCCGTGCGAATCCCGCCAGGCGACGCCGTGTGAATCGCCGTGATGCGCGTGTTCTCCGCGATGCGCACGCCACGGCTGCGCGCGCCGCGCGCGAGCGCCTGCGTGAGATCGGTCGGGTTAGCCTTGCCGTCGCCCGGCAGCCACACCCCGCCGACGAGATCGTCAGTGCGCATCGCCGGCCAGAGTTCGCCGGCCTCGCGCGGCGAGACGACGTCGCACTGCACGCCATAGGCACGCGCCACCGCCGCCGTGCGCTTGAGTTGCGTCATGCGCGCCTGGGTGCGGGCCACCGACAACGACCCGCATGCCTTCCAGCCCGTGGCGAGCCCCGTCTCCGCTTCCAGTTCGCTGTAGAGCTTCGTCGAATAGCGGATGAGCTTCGTCATGCTCTCCTGCGAGCGCAACTGGCCGACCAGCCCCGCCGCGTGCCACGTCGTGCCGCACGACAACTGTCCCTGCTCCAGCAGGACGACGTCCGTCCATCCCAGTTTGGCGAGGTGATAGGCGACCGAACAGCCGACGATGCCGCCACCGACGATGACGACGCGAGCTTGAGTGGGCAAGGCTGAGGGCATGGGGAGGCTCCGGTTTGGCTGCGCGCCGGGAACGGCGTCACGGCCCAGGCGATCGACATTGGCCGCTGTGCGGGACTCGGCGCCGGCGCGAAGCGGCTGCCGTCAGGAAAAACAAAGGGCACCCAAGTGCCCTTTGCGGATTGACGCGATGGACGCGGCGGGACGATCAGATCACATGCTTGCGCACACGGGCCGAAAACACGTCGATGCATGTGACGACCACGATCATGATGAGCATCACGGCACAGGTCTGCGCGTACTCGAAGCTGCGGATCACTTCGTAGAGCACCACGCCGATGCCGCCCGCGCCCACCATGCCGACCACCGACGCCGAACGCACATTCGACTCGAAGCGGTACAGCGTGTACGAGATCCACAGCGGCATGACCTGCGGCAGCACGCCGTAAAGAATTTCATCGATCGCGCGCGCCCCGGTGGCCCGCACACCTTCGACCGGGCGCGGATCGATCGCTTCGACCGCTTCGGCGAACAGCTTCGAGAGCGTGCCCGTCGTATGCACCCACAGCGCCAACACCCCGGCGAACGGGCCAAGCCCTACCGCCACGATGAAGAGCATCGCGAAGACCATCTCATTGATCGCGCGGCAGGCGTCCATCACGCGACGCACCGGCTGGTACACCCACGCCGGCACCATGTTCGACGCCGAGAGCAACCCCATCGGAATCGAGCACACCACGGCGAGCACCGTGCCCCAGACAGCGATATGAATGGTCACGAGCATCTCGTGCACATACACGCGCCAGTCGTGAAAATCGGGCGGGAAGAAATCGTGCGCGAATTGGCTCATGTTGCCGGAATCGCGAATCAGATCGAGCGGGCGCATATCGGCGCCGCCCCACGACCACACCAGGATCAGGAAGAATGCGCCCCAGCCGATCAACGTCAGCCATGAGCGCTTGGGCGGCTCGCCCGGCAGGCGGCCATTTGCAGTGAGGGATACGCTGGTGTTCATGTCGTGTACCACAAGACAAGCCGGTGCAGCATCGACCGGAAAATCATCGGACCACAGAGGTCATCAGAGGTCACGGCAGGCCAGATGACCTGGCCCGCCGTCACCGATCACAGAGCAACGCCCGTGCGCCGCCCTGTGACATTGTGTCGTTCCACGCCCAGGCAATCAGGCGCTTACTTCGTTTTGCTCATTTCCTGATCGAGCGCGGCGAGCTTGCTGTCGATGTCGGTCAATTGCGATTGCTTCTTGGCGGCATCGAGGTTGGCATCCGACTGGATCTGTTGCTTCTGCTTGAACAGCTCGAGCTGGCGGATCGGCAGCAGTTGCGCGTTGCTCGACGCACGGAAGCCGCCGTAGTTGTAGATGTTCTTCAGCACTTCCTTCTCATGTGCGTCCTTGCCGTACGCCAGGAAGAAGTCGCGAATCTTCTTCTTCGTCGCGTCCGGCAGGTCCTTGCGCCACACCAGCGGATCCGACGGGATCAGCGGCGACTTCCAGATCACCTGCACCTGCTTGGCCTTCTCCGGCTGCGTTGCCTCGAGCTTGTCAATTTCTTCGGTGTTGTTGGTGGCCACGTCGACCTGGTTGTTGAGCACGGCCATCAGGTTCGCGCCGTGATTCGAGCTGCGCGCGGTTTTGAAGTACGTGCGCGGATCGATGTTGTGCTTCGCGAACACGTAGTAGCCCGGCACCAGCGTGCCCGACGTCGAGGTCGGATCGCCCAGGCCGAAGTTGATCTTCTTGCCGTTCTTGATCACGTCGTCGAGCGTCTTGTACGGGCTCGCCTTGTTCGCGATCAGCAGCGAGTAGTAGCCTTCGGTGCCGTCGGCGTACATGATCTTCGCGAAGACTTCACCTTGCGAGCGGTCCACGGCTTCCATCGCGGCCTTGTTGCCCAGCCAGGCGAGCTGCACCTTGTTGAAGCGCATGCCTTCGATCACGCCGGCGTAGTCGGTGGCGAAGAACGGCGTCACCTTGATGCCGGTTTGCTTCTCCATGTCGTCGATCAGCGGCTGCCAACGCTGGCGCAGTGCCGCGCTCGAGTCGGTCGAGATGATGCCGAAATTGATTTCCTGCGCGTGCACTGCCGCCACCGAGGCAAGCATGGCCGCGCCGGCCAGCAGGGTTTTCCAAAGTTTCATGAGAGCAAGCTCCTGGTCAGGTCAGACTGAGGGACATCGAGGTGAGGAATGGGGCTTGCGCATTGGCCGGCGCGGGGCCGGCTGTGCGCGGAGAAGCGTCGGCAGCGTCGCTGTCGTCGGCGCCTTCCACATGGTCAACGTGATCGACCGGGTCAACGCGGTCGTTAAGCAGTTCGCTTGCCTGCACGCCATAAAGACGGCGCAGCAGGTCGGGCGTGAGCGCCGCGGACGGGCCGTCGTACACCACGCGTCCCTGATGCAGGGCGACGGTTCGCACGCAGTAACGCATGGCGACATCCACCTGATGCAGCGAGACAACGACCGTCAGTTTGTGATCGCGGTTCATGCGGGCCAGCATGTCCATCACCTTGCGGGCCGACTCCGGATCGAGCGAAGCAATCGGTTCGTCCGCAAGAATGATCTTCGCGCCCTGCACCAGCGTGCGCGCCAACGCCGCGCGCTGCTGCTGACCGCCCGAGAGCGTGCTTGCGCGCTGGAACGCCAGATCGGCGATGCCGACCTCCGCGAGCGCCGCCATCGCGGCCTGACGCTCGGCCGGCGTGAAGCGGAATAGCAGGCTGCGCCACAGCGGCACGCGCGCGAGCAGACCCGTCAGCACGTTGGTCATCACCGGCATGCGGCCCACCAGGTTGAACTGCTGGAAGACGAAGCCGATGTCGCGACGAATCTGGCGCACTTCGCGCACGATGCGGCCGTCGCGCTGAATCGGACGACCGAGTATGTCGATACCGCCCGGTTGCAGATCGGCCGCCACGAAACCCGCCATGTGACGCATCAGCGTCGACTTGCCCGAGCCCGACGCCCCGATCAGGGCGACCATTTCGCCCGGCATCACGGTAAGCGCCACCTCGTCGAGCGCACGGCGGCCGCCCCCGAAAGTCTTGGTCAGTCGCTCGATTCGAATTGCTTCGTCCACGGGTCACCTGTCAATCGACTCGCCGGTCGGATCCGATGCATTCCCGCTAACCGCGCCCCAGGCTGGGAGCACGTCGCCCGCATCGCTCGACTAGCTGTTTTGTGGCAATTTGTGCCAAAAGTGACAGCAGTCTAAGAAGTGCCGATGACAAGACAGTGACAATCGATGAGCTTTTCGATGGGCGTTGAAAATCCTTATTGGGTCAAGGAGTTAACAACGTTTTCGGCGCCACGGCACGCAGGGATGCGCGCGCACCGACGTCACGCCAAACGGGGCGCGACGTCATCGGCCTCGGGGTCGAGCGCCGATGTTGTCTACACATTTACGCGATGAGGAGTTCCGGGCCGCGAGCGCGCAGTTGGGCCAGCATGCTCTTGTGCGGCGCGGCGTCGCTGATGAGGTAGCGGGCCGCCTCGAAATGGCGGATACGCACGGGCGTCACGCGCCCGAACTTGGTATGGTCCGCCACCACGGCCGAGATGTTCGCACACAGCAGCATGCGCGCGCGAAGCTCGGCGGCCGCGCGGTTGAAGTCGGTAATGCCACCGTCCTCAGTCACGCCGCCCACGCCGATGAATGCGAAGTCGGCATGGTATTGCGATATCTGGTTGATGGCATCCCAGCCCTGCACGGCATCTTCGTTGTCCTGCAGCTCGCCGCCGAGCAGTGTCACCTGATTGTCGTGATGACGGCCCAGCAATCGCGCGATCTGCCAGTCGTTCGTGTAGATGCGCAACCGGTGCTTTGCAAGCAGCGCCTGCGCCACCGCCCGTGTGGTCGTACCGTAGTCGATGATCACCGACGCCCCATCGGGTACGAGTTCCGCCGCGCGCATGCCGATGGCCCGCTTGCCCACGGCGTTGACGTTCTCGCGCAGCGTCCAGTCGGGTTCGCTGCGATCGGCGGCCAGCGCGCCGCCGTGCGTCATGAGCAGCAGCCCGCGCGCGGCGAGCGTGTTGAGGTCGCGGCGCACCGTCTCGCGCGACACCCCCAGCTCACGCACGAGATCGCTGATCGCGAGGGCCCCGGTCTTGGCAAGTTGTTCAAGCACGTACTGTTGGCGTTGTTCGGCAAGCATGATCTGGCAATGTCGGTGGGACTACGAATTCCTGGAAGGCATCGGCGCGGCCGCTGCCACTCATGCGAGGGCGCGCGTGCGTCCTATGCCTGTAGCGCAACGCGCAAGCCCAGGCCGATGAAGATGGCGCCGGCGACACGGTCGAGCCAGCGCCCTGCCCCGGGGCGTCGCTTGAGCCACGTGCCCAGCACGCCAGCGAACCATCCGTACGCGCTGAACACGACAATCGTCTGCGCCATGAACACCAGGCCGAGCAACAGCATCTGCGCGCCCGGATGGGCCGTGTCGGCACTCACGAACTGGGGCAGGAACACCAGGAAAAACAACGTGACCTTGGGGTTGAGCATATTCGCCAGCACGCTTTGACGAAAGACGGCCGCGAGCGGTTGCGGCGCGGCCTCGTTGGCCAACGCCAGCGCGCCGCGCGCGCGTATCGCCTTGATGCCGATCCAGATCAGATAGGCGGCCCCCGCGAGCTTGATCCCCTCGAAGGCCCACGGCGACGAACGCAGCACGGCGGCCAGGCCGATGGCCGCGACGCTCGTGTGGAAGAGACATCCCGACGTGAAACCGGCGGCCGCAGCCAGCCCCGCCCGACGGCCCTGCGCAATGCCGCGCGCGATGACCTGCATGTTGTCCGGCCCCGGCGCAAGCGTGATCGCCACCGAGGTCAGCAAGAACAGCCAGAGATTGGGCATCGGCGTGTCCGAAGTGGGGTAATGGGGATGATGAGGGGTGGGAACGCGGCAAAGCGTCCGCTCAGGCAACCGGGTTCAATGGCCTTCGAACGAGCACAGCAGGAACAGTGGCAATCCGGCGTCGCGAATCAGGCGCGAGCCCCCCAGTTCCGGCAGGTCGACGATGGCCGCCCCTTCGATGACCGTTGCCCCCAGGCGCTCCAGCAGCTTCTTGCCGGCGAGCATCGTGCCGCCGGTGGCGACCAGGTCGTCGATGAGCAGCACGCGGTCGCCCGGGCCGCAGGCATCGGCATGGATCTCGACCGTTGCACTGCCGTATTCCAGTTCGTACTCCTCCGCGACCGTCTGATAGGGCAGCTTGCCCTTCTTGCGAATGGGGATGAAGCCGATGTTCAATTCGTACGCGAGGATCGAGCCGAGGATGAAGCCGCGCGCGTCGAGACCCGCGATGTAATCCGGACGCTGCGTCATGTAGCGGTGCACGAACACATCGATGAGCACCCGCAAGGTGCGCGGGTTCTTGAGCAACGGGGTGATGTCGCGAAACTGCACGCCCGGCGCGGGCCAGTCCGGCACGGTGCGAATCTGGCTCTTGATATAGGCGGCAGGGGACTCGTCGATCTGCACGGGGATCCTTCTTGGGATACTGAGGGAAAACACGCCACATTATGCCAAAAATCGCCCGACGCCCCGCGACCGAGCGGGCAGTGCCACCCGGCGCACGACGTACGCCCCATCAGCACGCCCCAGCAGCACGCCCCGACAGCGCGCCCGCTTCACGGTCTGGCCGTCGACTAGTGGTCGTCTATTCGTGGCCGCGCAGACGCGCCTCGGCCGCGACCAGCTTGTCGGGCAATCCGCGCAGCACCACGATGTCCTCGGCCATCAGACGCGTCTCCGACACCGGCTCGACCCCGCGAATGCCATGCCGACGGATGGCCGTGACCGTCACGCCGAGCTTGTCGAGCCGGAGTTCGCCGAGCGTGCGCCCGACCGCGTCCGAGTGAAGCGTGAGCGGCACCGATTGCAGTCTGACCTGCTCGCGCTCGCCGCCCTCGTCCTCGTCGTCGAGGCCGTGAAAGTAACCCCGCAGCAGACTGTAACGCTCGTTACGCGCCTGCGCCACCCGGCGCAGCACGCGGCGCATCGGCACGCCCAGGAGCACCAGCGCATGCGATGCCAGCATCAGGCTGCCCTCCACGATCTCGGGCACGACTTCGGTCGCGCCCGCCGCGATCAGTTCGTCCATGTGGGTGTCGTCGACCGTGCGCACGACCACCGGCAATGTCGGCTCCAGCGCCTGCACCTGCGAGAGCACCTTCAACGCGGCCGGGGTGCTGTCGTAGGTCACCACGATGCCGGCGGCGCGGTGAATCCCGGCCGCGACCAGCGCCTCGCGCCGGGCGGCGTCGCCGAAGACGACCGTCTCGCCGGAGCTGGCCGCCTCCATCACTCGATCGGGGTCGAGATCGAGTGCCACATAGCCGATGCCCTCCTGTTCGAGCATGCGCGCCAGATTCTGGCCGCACCGGCCGTAGCCGCAGATGATGACGTGACCCGACGTCTTGATGCTCTGCGTGGCGATCTTGGTCATCTGCAACGACTGCATCATCCACTCATTGGCGACGAAGCGCAGCGCGATGCGGTCGGCGTTGATGATGAGAAACGGCGCACACAGCATCGAGAGCAGCATGCCCGCGAGCACGGCTTGCGAAAGCGACGGGTCGAGCAGGTGCCTGTCGATCACCAGATTGAGCAGCACGAAACCGAATTCGCCCGCCTGCGCCAGGCCCAGGCCGGTGCGGATCGCCGTGCCGGGCGGGCTGCCGAACAGGCGCGCAAGCCCCGCGATCAATGTGAATTTGACGACCAGCGGGCCAACGAAGAACAGCAGCACGAGCAGCGGCTGCTGCGCCACGATGGACGGATCGAGCAGCATGCCGGTCGTGATGAAGAACAGCCCCAGCAGCACGTCGCGAAATGGCTTGATGTCGTCTTCCACCTGATGGCGGAACGGCGTCTCGGCGATGAGCATGCCGGCAATGAACGCGCCAAGCGCCATCGACAGGCCAAGGTTCTCGGTGACGTAGGCCAATCCGAGCGTGAGCAGCAACAGATTGAGCATGAACAGCTCTTGCGAGCGCCTCGCTGCCACGATGTGGAACCAGCGTCCGACCAGTTTCTGGCCAATCCAGAGCAGCAGCGCGAGCGCCCCGCTAATCTTGAGCGCGGCCAGCGACAGTGCCAGGACCAGCGCCTTCGGGTTGCCGCCCAGTGCCGAGATCACGATCAGCAATGGCACGACTGCCAGATCCTGGAACAGCAGCACCCCCATGATGTTGCGGCCGTGCTCCGTCTCGAGTTCCAGCCGCTCCGCCAGCATCTTGGTGACGATGGCCGTCGAGGACATGGCCAACGCGCCGCCCAGCGCCACCGATGCCTGCCACGAGAACGACCAGAACAGGTTGACGAGCGCCCCCAGTCCCACCGCCACGAGCAGCGTTCCCATGACCTGGGATACGCCCAGCCCGAGCACGATCCGGCGCATCGTCCTGAGCTTCGGTAGCGAAAATTCGATGCCGATGGAGAACATCAGGAAGACAACGCCGAACTCCGCGAGGTATTGCACGCGCTGGGTGTCGGCGGCCAGCCCGACCGCGTGCGGGCCGATCACGATGCCCACGCTCAGGTAGCCGAGCATCGGCGGCAGATGAAGCATGCGGAACAACACCACCCCGACACAGGCGGCAAACAGCAGGACAAGAGTGAGTTCGAGCGGTGATGCCATCGGCTAAGGTGGGTTTCCTGAGTGAATCTGAATGCTGGCGGTTTGACCGAACGCGGTACTTGCTATGCAAGTGCCGTGCCAGATAGCGTTGGCGCAGTGGTCTCCGACGAGGCACCGGGCCGCTTCCTGGGTGGTCTCGAACGGTGCAGGTCCAAGCCTGGCGCGGCTGTCCTCGGCGACGCGTGCGTTTTGATATACTCCGCGCATGATAGCGAAAATCAATCCAGGCCGGGCACTCGAGGTCGCCCGGGAGGTGTTGCGCACCGAAGCCGACGCCATCGAACGCGTCTCCGCGCACCTCGACGACAGCTTCTTCGAAGCGATTTCTCTGCTGCTCGCCTGCCGCGGGCGCGTGGTCGTCACCGGAATGGGCAAATCGGGCCACATCGGCCGCAAACTGGCCGCCACGTTCGCCAGCACCGGCACACCCGCCTTCTTCGTTCACCCGGCCGAAGCCAGCCACGGGGACCTGGGCATGATCACGACCGACGACGTCGTTGTCGCCCTGTCCAACTCCGGCGAGACGGGGGAACTGGTCAGCATTCTCCCGATGATAAAGCGCATCGGCGCGAAGCTCATCGCCATGACCGGCAACGCCGCCTCCAGCCTGGGGCGCCTGTCCGACGTGCACCTCGACGCGCACGTCGACAGAGAAGCCTGCCCGCTGGGCCTCGCACCGACCGCCAGCACCACGGCCGCTCTCGCCCTGGGCGATGCGCTTGCCGTCACGCTGCTCGACGCGCGCGGTTTCGGCGCCGAGGACTTCGCCCGGTCGCATCCGGGCGGCGCGCTCGGTCGACGTCTGCTGACGTTCGTGCGCGATGTCATGCGCACCGGCGAGCGCGTTCCGCGCGTGCGCGCCGATGCCAGCCTGTCCGATGCCCTACTGGAGATGACCGCCAAGGGTCTGGGCATGACGGCCATTGTCGATGCCGACGATCGCGTTGTGGGCATCTTCACGGACGGCGACCTGCGCCGCCTGTTCAAGCGTACGCTCGATTTCACCACGCTCACGCTGGCCGACGTCATGAAGGCCGGACCGCGCAGCATCGGCCCCGATCAACTCGCCGCCGAAGCCGCCGAACTGATGGAACGTTTCGGCATCACGCAATTGCTCGTGACCGAGAACGACCGCCTCGTCGGTGCGCTCAACGTGCACGACCTGTTCGCCGCCAAGGTCGTGTGAGCCGCTTGCCCATGAATCAGCCCAGCATCGCCCAACCCACTCGTTCCGCCCCGCTTGATGCGACCGACGTGACCGACGCCGCTGCGCGCGCCGCTCGGCTGCGTGTCATGGTGTTCGACGTCGACGGTGTCCTCACCGACGGCGGCCTGCGCTACGGACCGGCCGGGGAAGTCATCAAGACCTTCGATTCGCTCGACGGCCACGGCCTGAAGCTGCTCGCCGAGGTCGGCATCGTCACGGCCATCATCACCGGACGCCAGTCCGAGATCGTCGCCAAACGCGCGGCCGATCTTCGTGTCGCACACGTCTATCAAGGCGTGCAGGACAAACGCGCCGCATTCGAAGACCTGTGCGCCAAGGTGTCAGTGACGAGCGAGGTTTGCGGCCATATCGGCGACGACTGGCCCGATCTGCCGATCCTCAGCCGCGTGGGCTTCGCCGCCTGCCCGGCCAATGCCCATGCCGAAGTCAGGGCACGCTGCCACTGGGTTGCCGCCACGCGCGGCGGCGAAGGCGCCGTGCGCGAGCTGTGCGACTTCATTCTGCGTGCCCAGGGACGTTACGACGCCCTGCTCGCCGACGCGCTCGCCTGACGCGTCGAGGAAGCCGATCATCCATGGCCACTCAACGCCTCTCACCCGCTTCGCTGGTCGCCATCGTCGTGCTGGCCGGCCTGGCCGCCGGCACTTACTGGCTCGTGCAACGCACGCTGCCGTCTGACGCCGACCGCGCGCCGTATGTAAAGCAGCACATTCCGGATTACTTCGCCGACGACATGGTGATCTCCACCCTGTCGGCGACCGGCCTCACGCAATACCGCGTCAATGCCGTGCACATGACGCATTACGAGGACGACCAGACCACGGCCATGACCATGCCCGCCGTCCGCGCGTTCACGCCGAATCAACCGGAAGTGACCGCCACGAGCAAACGCGGCACGCTCAATGCCGACATGTCCGTCGTCGATCTGTACGACGACGCGGTCGTGGTACGTCAGGCCGGACCGCGCGATCCGCAAATGCGGGCGCTGTCCCAGCACTTCCAGGTGCTCGTCAACGACGACATCGTGCGCACGGAATTGCCAGTCCAGCTGTTCCGCGGTGCTTCCGTGATGTACGGCGATGGCATGATTTTCAATAACATCTCGCGCGCCGTACAATTGCTCGGCAATGTTCACGGCACGATCCAGCCGGCGGAACTGGGCGGCAATCGCCCGGCACCGGCCGCCGCGCCGAGCGCGCCACTCCAGACCAAACCGGGCCCCAAGACCCCATGACCGATCGCCGCCAACCGCGCCCCGTCTCCCTGTCGCTGCGTCGCCTGCGCGCACTGGCCGCCGCCTTCGCCATGCTCGGCGCCCTCGCGTCGCCGCTCGCCCATGCCGAACGCGCCGACCGCGACAAGCCGCTCAACATCGAGTCGGATCACATGAGCTACGACGACCTCAAGCAGGTCAACATCTTCACCGGCAACGTGACGATGACCAAGGGGACGATTCTCCTCAAGGCCGATCGCGTCGAAGTGACTCAGGATCCAGAGGGCTATCAGTACGCCACGGCCTATTACAAGCCGGGCGGCCCGCTCGCCTACATGCGCCAGAAGCGCGACGGCCTGGACGAATACATCGACGGCTGGGGCCAAACGATCTATTACAACGGCAAGACCGAAGTCGCCACGCTGACCACACAAGCCACGCTCAAGCGCCTGGCCGGCGGCACGAGGGTGCTCGACGAAATTCACGGTAGCGTGATCACGTACGACACGTACAACGAGGTCTATACCGCCAACAGCGGTGCCGATCAGGTCAACGCCAACAATCCGAACGGCCGCGTGCGCGCCACGCTCGCCCCGCGCAATGCCACTGGCGCGAACCAGCCAGGCGCCGGCGGCGCGAGCAAGCCGGCGGCCGCGCCCAAGGGCGATCTGCCGCCGCTGTCTCCCTCCAAAAGCATCGGGAATCCGCGTGAGTAATTCTGCCAATAGCAACGCCTCGACGATCCATCCGGGCGACGGTCAATCGGGCAAGCCGAGCGCGCTCGTGGTGCGCTCGCTCAAGAAACAATACGGTGCCCGTACTGTTGTCAAGGACGTCTCGCTCGATGTGAAGAGCGGCGAAGTCGTGGGACTGCTCGGCCCGAACGGCGCGGGCAAGACGACATCGTTCTACATGATCGTGGGCCTCGTGCCCGCCGACGACGGCGAAATCCAGCTCGACGGCAACGTGATCAGCGAGCTGCCGATTCACGAGCGCGCCCGCATGGGCGTCTCGTACCTGCCGCAGGAAGCGTCGGTGTTCCGCAAGCTCACGGTCGAAGACAACATCCGGGCGGTGCTCGAATTGCAGCTCGATGCGCACGGCAAGCCGCTCAAGCGCGACGAGATCGACCGACGCATCGAAGCGCTGCTCGACGAGTTGCAGGTGAGCCATTTGCGCGAAAATCCGGCGATGTCGCTCTCGGGCGGCGAACGCCGCCGCGTGGAAATCGCCCGCGCCCTGGCCACGCAACCGCGCTTCATTTTGCTTGACGAACCGTTCGCGGGCGTCGATCCGATCGCCGTGCTGGAAATCCAGCGAATCGTGCGTTTTCTGAAAGATCGTGGCATCGGTGTCCTGATTACCGACCACAACGTACGCGAGACGCTCGGCATCTGCGATCACGCCTACATCATTAGCGAAGGCTCGGTGCTCGCCGCCGGCACGCCCGACCAGATCGTGGCCGACGAAAGCGTGCGGCGCGTATATCTGGGCGAAAACTTCCGGATGTAAAGCAAATTTTTCGCATGTAAACCCTGCCTCCGATAGGGGGCCGGGCCGGTTTCGCTGGCGTGACAAAGCCTCTACAATGAAGGCGAGAAATGCTATGAAACCGACCCTTCAACTCCGCACCTCCCAGCACCTGACCCTCACGCCTCAGTTGCAGCAATCCATCCGATTGTTGCAACTGTCGACGCTCGAACTTCAGCAGGAAGTCGAGCACGCCCTCACCCAGAACCCGATGCTCGAGCGCGAGGACGATTGGCTCGCCGGCACGATCCGTGTGGGCACGGACGGATCGCTGCGCAATGAGCGGGGCTCGTCGAGCAGCAGCACCAACGACACGCCGGAATCGGCCAGCGGCCAGGACGACGCCCGCGAACTCGACGGCGAGACCCGCTTCGACGACAACGCGCGCGACGGTGGCAACGACTGGAGCCTGAACGACTTTGCCCGCTCGGGCAGTGCGTCGGACGACGACGACAATGAGCGGCCGCAACTGCACGTCGATCATCCCAATCTTCGCGAACACCTGCTCGCCCAGTTGCGCCTGACGAAAGCCAGCCCGCGCGATCGCCTGCTGGTGGAATTCCTGATCGAATCGCTCGACGAAGACGGCTATCTCGGCACCCTGCTCGACGAAATGCAGGCGGAAATGTCCGAGGAACTTGGGCTCGAGACCGAAGAGATCAACGCCGCGCTCGCGCTGCTGCAGAGCTTCGACCCGGCAGGCGTGGGCGCCCGAACCCCGTCAGAATGCCTTCGCCTGCAACTCCAGCGGCTGCCGGCAAGCAGCGTGCGAACTCTGTCGCTGCGCATCGTTTCCGATCATCTGGAGCTGCTCGCCGCGCGCGACTACACACGGTTGCGTCGTCTGCTGGGCGTGAGCGAGGACAGCCTGCGCGCGGCGCATCAACTGATTCGCTCGCTCGACCCGTTCCCGGGCGCCGCCTACGGCTCGCCCCAGGCGGATTACGTCATCCCCGACGTGCTCGTGCGCAAGCAAGGCGGCGGCTGGACCGCCGAACTCAATCCCGAGGTCATGCCGCGCCTGCGCATCAATGAAATGTATGCGCGCATCCTTCGCAACAACCGCAATGCGCCGGGAACCGGCAACCTGCAGCAGCAACTTCAGGAAGCGCGCTGGCTCATCAAGAACATCCAACAGCGGTTCGACACGATCCTGCGCGTGTCGCAGGCGATCGTCGAGCGTCAGAAGAACTTCTTCACGCATGGCGAAATCGGCATGCGGCCCTTGGTTTTACGCGAAATTGCTGATACGCTGGGTTTACATGAATCCACGATTTCACGCGTGACAACCAGTAAGTACATGCTCACTCCATTCGGAACCTTCGAGCTTAAGTACTTCTTTGGTTCACACGTGGCCACGGAAGCCGGGGGCGCCGCCTCATCGACCGCCATCCGCGCACTCATCAAGCAACTCATAGGAGCAGAAGATCCGCAGACCCCCCTTTCCGACAGCCGTATCGCGGAGCTGCTGGCAGAGCAAGGGTTCGTGGTAGCGCGACGCACCGTCGCGAAATACCGCGAAGCCATGCGCATTCCCGCAGTGAACTTGCGCAAATCTTTGTAGGACGGTCCTGGTGTGCCATCTTGGCTCGCTGGGGCATCACGCCGCAGTGCGACATTGCGTCACGCCAATGGCTCGCACTCCCGCTAGCCAGCGTTGCTTGTGACGCGGCCTGCACTTCGGCATTTCAGCAAGGAGAGCAGCTATGAATCTGAAGATCAGTGGACATCATCTCGAACTCACGCCGTCGCTGCGCGAATTCGTGGTCAACAAGCTTGAACGCGTGTTGCGCCATTTCGACCAGCTCATCGGTGCCGAGGTGATCCTATCTGTCGACAAGACCAAGGAGAAGACCGGACGCCAGATCGCTAGCGTCACCGTGTATCTCAAGGGCAAGGAGATTTTCGTCGAGAAGTGTGACGAGAATATGTACGCCGCCATCGACAAGCTGATCGACATGCTCGACCGCAAGGTTATGCAATACAAGGACAAGGTTCAGGATCATGGCCGCGAGGCCCTCAAGCACCAGGAACCTCCCGAGGCGGAACCGCTGCAATGAGTCTGTCCGGGCAAGGTAGCCGCATTGACCGACACTGACGGCGATTCGCGAGGAAGCCCACGCGCACATCGACGTCTGTCGTAAGTCTCTGGCATCACCCACCGCGGGGCCGTTGAACGGCCCCTTTTGCATGCTCCCTCGCATCGCCGGGAGCGCGTCGACGGGTGGTCTATAATGCGAGGTCAACCGGGGGGCTGGAGGGCGACCATGCGTTCGCCCGCATTACAAGATGAACCGTTTAGTCAAACTCTTACCTGCGTCCAACATATTGCTTGGACTGTCTGTCACCAGCAAGAAGCGCGTCTTCGAGCAAGCCGGGCTTCTCTTCGAGAACAATGCCGGCCTGTCGCGCGCGCTTGTCACCGACAATCTGTTCGCCCGCGAGCGTCTCGGCTCGACCGGACTGGGAGAAGGTGTGGCCATTCCGCACGGGCGCATCAAGGGCCTCAAGCATCCGATGGCAGCCTTCGTGCGCCTGGACGATCCGATTCCCTTCGAGGCCCCCGACGCGCAACCCGTGTCCCTGCTGTTCTTCCTGTTGGTACCGGAGCAGGCAACGCAGCAGCATCTCGAGATATTGTCCGAAATTGCGCAGTTGCTCTCGGATCGCACGATGCGCGAGACCTTGACCTCCGCGCCGAGTGCCGACGATATCCATACCGCGCTCGCGAACTGGCAACCCTGAGCCGGCGCGGGTGCGGCTATCCCGGTGTTCCGGGGTATCGCGCCGCGACGCAGGACGAACTCCGTAGCACCCAACCCCAACCGAACGAGGCGACGCGGTGGAACTGACCGGCATCAACGCGCAAAGCATTTTCGACGACAACGCCGCCACGCTGCGTTTGTCGTGGCTGACCGGGCACGAGGGGTGGGAACGTGGCTTCACGCCCGAGAGCGTGTCGACGGCCACCTCCAGCGCCGACCTCGTGGGTCACCTGAACCTCATTCACCCGAACCGGATTCAGGTGCTTGGCGAGGCCGAGCTGCGCTACTACCAGCGCCTCACGGACGAAAACCGCAAGCGCCACATGGGCGAAGTCATCGCGCTCGAGCCGCCGTTCCTCGTGGTGGCCGACGGCCTCGAAGCCCCGCCCGATCTCGTACTGCGCTGTACCCGCTCCTCCACGCCACTGTTCACCACGCCGATGTCGACGGCGGCGGTCATCGACAGTCTGCGCATGTACATTTCGCGTGTGTTCGCCCCGCGATGCACGATGCACGGCGTATTTCTCGACATTCTGGGCATGGGGGTGCTGCTCACCGGCGATTCCGGCCTCGGCAAGAGCGAGCTCGGCCTGGAACTGATCAGCCGCGGTCACGGACTGGTGGCAGACGATGCGGTCGATTTCGTGCGCCTCGGGCCGGATTTCGTCGAAGGCCGTTGCCCGCCGCTGCTGCAAAACCTGCTGGAAGTGCGCGGCCTGGGTTTGCTCGACATCAAGACGATCTTCGGTGAGACGGCCGTGCGCCGGAAAATGAAGCTCAAGTTGATCGTTCAGTTGGTGCGCCGCCCCGATGGCGAATTCCAGCGGCTGCCGCTCGAAGCGCAAACCGTGGATGTGCTGGGCCTGCCCATCAACAAGGTGATTCTGCAAGTGGCGGCCGGGCGAAACCTCGCCGTGCTGGTCGAAGCCGCCGTGCGCAACACGATCCTGCAACTGCGTGGCATCGACACCCTCAAGGATTTCATGGAACGCCAGCGTCAAGCCATGCAAGATCCGGACGGCATGCAGAATCGGCTGCTCTGAGCGATCTCCTGCCGGACGAATGCCCCGGGTTTACCGCAATTTCTGCGTCTTTCTGTCAACGCCGCGCGATTGCGGCGCGTTTTCTTTCATGTTGTAATCGCCACGCGGTCCAATCCCGTGCGTGTCGACCTTATGGAGAGACGATCATGAAAAAAGCATTCGCTGCATTGCTTCTGGTATCCCCGCTGCTCGCATCGCCCGTGTTTGCCCAGACGGCCGCCCCCGCACCTGCGCCCAAGGCTGCCAATACCCAACAAAGCAAGATGGGCGTCTGCAATGCGCAAGCTGGCAGCAAGAAAGGCGACGATCGCAAGGCGTTCATGAAGGAATGCCTGTCGAACAAGCCCGCCGCCAAGCCGACCCAGCAGGAAAAGATGAAGACCTGCAATGCCCAGGCTGGCGACAAGAAGGGCGACGATCGCAAGGCGTTCATGAAGTCGTGCCTGTCGAACAAGTAAGCGCACCGGGGGCTTTCCCGCACCGACCTTCTGACGAATCGACGGATGGACGGATAAGCGGCGAGCCTGCCCACAGGCTGACACAACGGCGCCCCTCGCGGGCGCCGTTGTCGTTTCTCGCGCGTCATTCTCGCGAATGGAGCAAAAACGCATGGAACGTTCTTCTTTTTGGCCGCTCGACACCCATACGACACAATCGCTTACCATGATCGCTGTATCCGGGGAATCTCATGAAGATCGTACTGATTACCGGCGTTTCGGGTTCCGGCAAATCGCTCGCCCTGAACGTCCTCGAAGATGCGGGTTACTACTGCGTCGACAATCTACCGTCGCGCTTTCTCCCTGAACTCGCCGAGTATCTCGAAACGCAGAACTACACACGTCTCGCCGTTGCCATCGACGCGCGCAGCGGCGGCTCGCTTGCCGATCTGCCGCCGATCATTGGCGGCCTGCGCCGCTTCGGTCACGACGTGCGAGCCCTGTTCCTCAACGCCACCACGCAAACGCTGGTTCAGCGCTTCTCGGAGACACGCCGCCGTCACCCGCTCTCCGTGACGAGCGACGATACCGTCTCGGCCAATGGTTCGCTGGTCGAAGCGATCGAGACCGAGCGCGAAATGCTCAACAGCGTGGCCGAACTCGGTCACCAGATCGACACCAGCAATTTGCGCGCGAGCGCGTTGCGCCGTTGGATCCGCGAGTTCGTCCAGCACGATCACACCGGACTCACACTGATGTTCGAGTCCTTCGGATTCAAGCATGGCGTGCCGCTCGACGCCGATCTCGTCTTCGACGTGCGCTCGCTGCCCAATCCGTATTACGACACGCAGCTGCGTCCGCTGACCGGTCGCGATCAACCGGTGATCGACTTCCTGTCGGCCATCCCCGAAGTCGACGAGATGACCAACGATATCGGCGCCTATCTGCAGAAATGGCTGCCGAGCTATATGCGCGACAACCGCAGTTACCTGACGGTGGCGATCGGCTGCACGGGCGGTCAACACCGCTCCGTGTTCATCGCCGAAACGCTGGGCAAGCGCTTTCGCTCCGAAGCCAGCGTGCTGGTACGCCATCGCGAACTCGCCCCGCTCGAGTCGACGACCTGAACCGGAACAGCCCGCTCAGGTCGGCAACGACAGTTGGCCGTCGCTCGGCGAACCGATCGACAAGGCATCGGCAATCTTGCGGATCGGCGAGGGTAGGCCGGCGGCGGCAACGCCGGCGGCGTCCAGCCACGCGTGGCGCGAGCCGTTTGGCGGCACCGCGGCGCTCGCGCCCAGCGTCACCCGCCACGGCCGCAAGTGCAGCCGAAAATGTGTGAAAACGTGCGTGAGACCGTGCAGCGGTTCGAGCGACTGCACCCTCCCGTCACCCGCACCGAGCGCGGCGGCATGCGCGCTCAGACGCTCGCGCAGCAACGCATCGTCGGCGTCGCGCGCGTCGGTCGGCGGGGTCAGTTCCGGCAGGCTCCATAAGCCGCCCCAGATACCGCTGTCCGGCCGTCGCTCGAACAACACGCGCTCGCCCGCGCAAATCACCAGCACATCGACATAACGCTCCGGCTGCGCCTTTTTGGGCTTGGATGTGGGTAACGTGCGCTCGCGTCCGGTCGCATGCGCGACGCAATCGCCGTCGAACGGGCACTCGCCGCAACGCGGCTTGCCGCGAGCGCACAGCGTCGCCCCGAGATCCATCATCCCCTGCGTATAGGCGGGCAAGTCGCGTTGCGGCAGCAGGGACTCAGCCAGCGTCCACATCGCTCGCTCGATCTTCGGCGTGCCCGGAAATCCCTCGATGCCGAACACCCGCGCGAGGACTCGTTTGACGTTGCCGTCGAGAATCGCGGCGTGCGCATCGTAGGCAAACGCGGCAATCGCCGCGGCCGTCGAACGGCCGATGCCCGGCAGCGAGGCGAGCATCTCGGGGTCGGACGGGAAACGACCGCCGTGCTCGGCCACCACGACCTGCGCGCAACGGTGCAGATTACGCGCCCGCGAGTAGTAGCCCAGGCCGCTCCAGAGCGCCATCACGTCGTCCTGCGCGGCGCTCGCCAATGCCGCGACGTCGGGGAAGCGCTCGAGAAAACGCGTGTAGTAGGGGATCACCGTCGCGACCTGGGTCTGCTGCAACATGATCTCGGAGAGCCAGATGCGATAGGCGTCGCGCGTGTTCTGCCATGGCAGGTCGTGACGGCCGTGCTCGGCCTGCCAGGCAATCAGACGCTCGGCGAAATGGCTCGCCGGCGGGCCGGCGGTGGAGTCGTTGAGGGAGTCGGTCATATCATTTTTGGGGGGCGTCGTGTACGGCAGCCGTCGCGGCCAAACCGCCGACCCGCTGCGCGATCTGCGATTGCCGCTTGCGTTATTTTTGACAATGCGGGCAGAAGAACGTGGAGCGCTGCCCTTGCACGATCTGCCGGATCGGGGTGCCACACACGCGACAGGGTTGCCCGGCACGATCGTAGACGAAATATTCCTGCTGGAAATAGCCGCGATTGCCGTCGCTGCCGACGAAGTCGCGCAACGTGCTGCCGCCCTTCTCGATCGCCGCGGCAAGCACGTCCTTGATGGCTTGGGCGAGCTTCTCGGCCCGGGGCCGCGAGAGTTTGCCCGCCGCCATGCGCGGCGCGATGCCCGCGCGGAAGAGGCTCTCCGACGCATAGATGTTGCCCACACCGACAACGATGCTGCCCGCGAGCAATGCCTGCTTGATGGCGACGGTCCTGCCGCGCGTACCTGCGTAAAGCCATCGGCCGTCGAAAGCGTCCGTCAGCGGCTCGACACCGAGACCGGCCAGCAGGGGATGTGCCAGCACGTCGCCCGCCGAGCGCGGATGGAACAACACCGCGCCGAAACGACGCGGATCGCGATAGCGCAGCGCGCATCGCTCGAAAACGAGATCGATATGGTCGTGCACCCCGGCCGCCGGCAGCGCCTGCGGCTCGGGCAGGACACGCAACGTGCCGGTCATGCCCAGATGCACCAACAGCCAGCCGGGCGCGTATTCCAGCAACAGGTACTTGCCGCGACGGGTCACGCCGACGAGCGTTTCGCCGCGCAGGAGCGTGTCGAGTCCGTCGGGCACCGGCCAGCGCAATGAGGCGTTGCGCACGTCGATGCGGGCAACGCGTGTGCCCGCCACGTGCGGCGCAATCCCGCGACGGGTGACTTCGACTTCTGGGAGTTCAGGCATGCCTGCGAACGTTTGCTGAGGATTTAGACTCTATTGTATCGGGCGCGCTACAATCGCTCGAAACCTGTCGTGGATCCCTATGCCGAACACCCGATTCCAGTCCATCCCCGCCGCGACCAGCACGGCGCTCACCGTGGCACCCGTGGTTTTGCGCCTGCGCGGCGCCCTGGCACGCGGGGCGTGGGCCGGCGCAACGGCGCTTGGCGTAACCTGCGCCAGCGCCATCATGGCATTCCTGCCTTCGTCGAACGCGTTTGCACAGTCCCGGCCGACGGCGCAAGCCGCGCCAGCGAGCGCGCCGGCAGGCGCGAGCGACGCCAGCGCAGACGTCGGCAGCGAAGCCGGGGCGTCCGCGGCGTCAGATGCGAGCGTCCCGCGCGAAAAGCTTCCGAACGTCGCGCTCTCCAGCGAGATCGTCTTCGAGGTGATGGCCGCCGAGTTGAGCCTGCAACAAGGCAGCCTGGCGCCCGCCTTCAACACCTATGTCGCACTGGCCAATCGCACGAAGGACCCGCGCATGGCCCGCCGCGCGGTCGAGATCGCGCTCGGCGCCCGCCAGCTCGGAGACGCGCTCATTGCCGCCCGACTCTGGCACGAACTCGATCCGACCTGGCGTCCTGCATCGCAGTTGCTCGCGAGCCTCGAGGTCGGCACCGGCCATCTGTCCGACGCCGAACCGCTGCTCGTCGACGAACTGAACAAGGTGCCGGAAGCACGCCGCGGCCAGGCCATTCTCGAACTGCAGCAGATGATTGCGCGCAGTCCGGAGCGCGCCACGGGGATCGCGTCGCTCAAGCGGATGCTGGCGAACGACATGCAACGCCCCGAGGCGCAACTGGCCATCGCCCGCTCGCAACTCGATGCCGGCGACACCGCCGGCGCACGCGCGTCGCTGGAAAAGGCCCTCAGTCTCAAGCCCGATTACGAGGCCGCCGCACTGCTTTACGGTCAGATGGGGCCGGAAGAGCGCAGCAGCGCCATTGCCGGATTGAAGACGTTCCTCGATCGCAATCCGAACGCCAAGGAAGCGCGCTTCGCCTACGCCAAGCTCCTGCTGGCCGACAACCAGCTCGACGCGGCACAGAAGCAGTTCGAAACGCTGGAAAAGCGTTACCCGCACGAACTCTCGACGCTCATGGCGCTCGCGCTGCTCAACCTGCACGCCAAACATCCTGAGCAGGCCGAACAATATCTGCAGAAGTACGCGTCGGAAGCCGAACAGCAGAACACCGACGGCGCGCAAGCCTATGTCTATCTCGCGCAGATCGCCCAGGACCGCAAGGATTACCCGGCCGCCGACAAGTGGCTTTCGAAGATTCGCGAAGACAGCAACGCGTATCTGCCCGCGCAGATCGGGCGCGCGCAGCTGCTCGCCGATCAGGGCAAGGTCGACGAAGGCCGTGCGCTGCTGCACAGCATCAGCATCAAGACGAGCGATCCGCGTGAGCAACTCGCGCTCAAGCGCGCCGAGTCGGATCTGCTCGTCAAGGCAAAACGCTACGACGAGGCGGAAAAGCTGCTCGCGGTCGAGGTAAAGAATCATCCCGACGATCCGGACCTGCTGTATCAGTACGGCATGGTGGCCGAGTTGAACAAACACTACGACGTCATGGAAAAGACGATGCGTCGTGTGATGGCGTCACAGCCGGAAAACGCACAGGCCTACAACGCGCTCGGCTACTCGCTGACCGTGCGAAATACCCGTCTGCCGGAAGCGCTCAAACTACTGCAAAAGGCGTCGGCGCTCGCGCCGGACGATCCGTACATTCTGGACAGCCTGGGCTGGGTGAAGTATCGCCTCGGCGACAAACCGCAGGCGCTCGAACTGCTGCGCCGCGCGTATGGCATTCAGGCGCAGGCCGAGATCGGCGCTCACTTGGGCGAGGTGCTGTGGGAATCGGGCCAGCAGGACGAGGCACGCAAGACCTGGCGTGAAGCCCTCAAGCTCGACGGCGACGACGACACGCTGCGCGCGACGATGAAACGCTACAATGTGACGCCGTAATGCATATGAGGTCGCCGTTTTCGCTCGTGGCGTCGCGTTCGGCTCGCGCCACGACCCTGGTGCTGGCCTGTGCGCTCGCCGGGCTCGTCGCCGGCTGTGCGAGCCTCGCGCCGCCCACCGCGGTGACGTCGGCGGCGGGCGCCAGCGTCGAACACTACCGTGGCCGCTTCTCCGTGCGTTACGAGCAGAATGGCGAGACGCGCAATACCTACGGCAATTTCGACTGGCAGCAGAATGGCGACAACGCGATCGTCCAGTTGCTCGACCCGCTCGGACAAACCCAGGCGATCGTGCGCGAGAATCCGCGTCGTGCGTCGCTCGAATTACCCGGCAAGGCACCGTTGAGTGGCCCGCGCCTCGAAGATGTCATGCACGACGCCCTGGGCTTCGCGCTGCCGGTGGGCGGCCTGCGCTACTGGCTGCAAATGCAGGGCGCTCCGGGATCGCAGGCGAGCATCGAGCGCGATCCCCAGACACAACGGCCGACGCATTTGAAGCAGGACGGGTGGACGATCGACTATCAGGCCTTTTTCGACGGCGCGCCACTACGCGTCAAGCGCATCGACCTGTCTCGCGATCTCGACGGGTCGCCGCTCGCTGTGCGGCTCGTGATCGACGAGTAAGGTCGAGCGACGCCGATTGGGCCGGGCACCGCCATCGCTTTGGCGACATCGGCGGTATCGACGGCCACTTGGGCGCGCTTGTTGCGACGGTGCTATGCTTGGCGCCGCCCGCTCCAGCGCACGTCGAGTGCCACGCGCGCCTTGCGCAAAGGGATCGAATTGCGCGGGGAAGTCCCGTCTCCAGACACCGACGTTGCGACATTGCAGCGTCGACGCTCGTTAGCCATCGTTTTGCATCGCCATGTACGAAATCCTGCGTGACTGCCCGGCTCCGGCCAAGCTGAACCTGTTCCTGCACATCGTGGGACGCCGGCCGAACGGCTATCACGAGCTGCAGACTGTCTTCCAGCTGATCGACTGGGCCGATACGCTGCATTTCGCGCGTCGCGACGATGGACGGATCGTTCACACGAACCCGCTGCCGGGGGTGCCCCCTGAGACGGATCTGACGGTGCGCGCCGCCCGCCTTCTGCAGCACCATTGCGGCGTGCGCTTCGGGGTGGAGATTGCCATCGAGAAGCGGCTGCCGGCCGGTGGCGGCATCGGCGGCGGCAGCTCCGACGCCGCGACGACGCTGCTCGCACTCAATCGCATGTGGCAACTCGATCTGCCGCGCGCGGAACTTCAGGCGCTCGCCCTGCAACTCGGGGCCGACGTGCCGTTTTTCGTCTTCGGCCGCAATGCGTTCGCCGAAGGGCTGGGCGAGGAATTGCACGCCGTGGATTTGCCGCTTCGGTACTTCCTCGTGGTCAACCCGCGCGTCCACGTCGCGACCGACAAAATATTTCGCGATCCACTGTTGACAAGGGATTCGAAGATCGTCACAATGGCGTTCTTTCTCGAACACACCAGCAAAAACGTGTTAGGAACGGATGAAATTTTCCGTAACGACATGCAAGCGGCAGTGATTCGAGAATACGCGGAAGTCGCTGCGGTGATTGACTGGTTCAGCACCTTCACCACCGCACGTATGACGGGCTCCGGCGCCAGTGTGTTTGCAGCATTCGACACGAAGGCAGAGGCGGAAGCGGCATACCAGCGATTGCCAGAGCGCTGGCTGGGTCAAGTGACCGCCAGTCTGGCCGAACACCCGCTGTTCGCCTTCGCGTGAAGGGTTTTACTTTGTTGCGTTTCCTACGACGCGGCAAGGGCAACGGTTAGTGTAGGGGAGTCGCCAAGTTGGTTAAGGCACCGGATTTTGATTCCGGCATACGAGGGTTCGAGTCCTTCCTCCCCTGCCAATTTCTCTGTCGTGCAGTCTCAGCATCCCAACGTTCCGCAGGTAGCCAGATGAGTAGTGATAACCTAATGGTATTCACCGGGAACGCCAATCCCGCCCTGGCCCAAGCGGTCGTCGACACTCTCGGCATTCCCCTCGGCAAGGCCATGGCGAGCCGGTTCTCGGACGGTGAGATCCAGGTCGAAATCCAGGAAAACGTGCGCGGCAAGGACGTCTTCGTCCTCCAGTCGACGTGCGCGCCGACCAACGACAACCTGATGGAACTGATGATCATGGTCGATGCGCTCAAGCGCGCGTCTGCCGGCCGGATCACCGCTGCCATCCCGTATTTCGGCTATGCCCGTCAAGATCGCCGCCCCCGTTCGGCGCGTGTCGCGATCTCGGCGAAGGTCGTCGCCAACATGCTGCAAATCGCGGGCGTCGAGCGCATCATCACGATGGACCTGCACGCGGACCAGATTCAGGGTTTCTTCGATATCCCTGTCGACAACATCTACGCCTCGCCGCTGCTGCTGGCCGATGTGCGCGCGCAGAACCACGAAAACCTGTTGGTGGTCTCGCCGGACGTTGGCGGTGTGGTGCGTGCGCGTGCGCTCGCCAAGCAACTGCATTGTGATCTGGCGATCATCGACAAGCGTCGTCCGAAGGCCAACGTCGCCGAAGTGATGAACATCATCGGTGAAGTCGAAGGCCGCACCTGCGTCATCATGGACGATATGGTCGACACGGCC
Source organism: Pandoraea sp. XJJ-1 (assembly GCF_026802345.1). Taxonomy (NCBI): domain Bacteria; kingdom Pseudomonadati; phylum Pseudomonadota; class Betaproteobacteria; order Burkholderiales; family Burkholderiaceae; genus Pandoraea; species Pandoraea sp. XJJ-1. The sequence continues at coordinate 558,079 of NZ_CP113827.1, read as the reverse complement.
GGTACGCTGTGCAAAGCCGCGCAGGTGCTGAAGGAGCGTGGCGCACAGAAGGTCTATGCGTACTGCACGCACCCGGTGCTTTCCGGCGGTGCGGCGGCGCGCATCAACGCGTCGGAACTCGACGAAGTAGTCGTGACGGACACGATCGCGCTGCGCGACGACTCGAAGGGTGGCAAGATCCGCCAGTTGAGCTGCGCCAATTTGCTCGCCGAGACGTTCTCGCGTATCCGTCGTGGCGACTCGGTAATGTCGCTGTTCGCGGAATAAGCGTTCGGTAAATTTTTGCGACGGCGCCTGTGTGGCGCCGTTGTTGTGTCGGCGGGGAGCGTCTCCCCGCCTTTGTCATTCCTGAAGCCGATGTTTTTTGCACGGCATTTGGGAAGCTATCGCTGCCTGGTCGCGGGCAGTCCAAGGAGTTGTTATGAAAGTCGTCGCTTTTGAGCGTAATCTGCAAGGTACGGGTGCGAGCCGCCGCCTGCGCAATGCCGGTAAGACCACGGGCATCGTGTACGGTGGAAACGTTGATCCGAAGATGATCGAACTCGATCACAATGCGCTGTGGCATGCCCTGCGCAAGGAAGCGTTCCACTCGTCGATTCTCGAGCTGGAAGTTGCCGGCCAGACCGAACAAGTGCTGCTGCGCGATGTGCAGTACCACCCGTTCAAGCAATTGGTTCTGCACGTGGATTTCCAACGTGTCGATCCGAACAAGTCGATTCACGTGAAGGTGCCCCTGCACTTCCTGGGTGCTGAGAACGCCCCGGCCGTGAAGCTGGCGTCGAACGTGATCAGCCACACCGTGAACGAACTCGACGTGAACTGCCTGCCGGGCAAGCTGCCGGAATTCCTGGAAGTCGACCTGTCGACCCTGGAAGCGGGCAAGACGGTGCACGCCAAGGACGTCAAGCTGCCCGCCGGCGTGACGCTCACGCTGCACGTCGAGCAAGAAAACCCGGTGGTCGCGCAAGCCGTCCAACCGGCAGGTGCGGCTGCTGACGAAGCGGCTGCTCCGGCTGCCGAAGGTGCAGCGCCGGCCGCCTAAGGCCCGCGCGTTAGCCTTCAGCGGCGACGCTGGACGCAAGACCCGCCGCGACGTCATGTCCGGCGGGTTTTTTTATGGCGGCGCGCATGCCGATTCGGCGCGCGCCAAGATCGTGATACCGAAATGATCAAGCTGATCGTAGGGCTCGGCAATCCGGGCGCCGAATACACAGCAACGCGTCACAACGCCGGCTTCTGGTTCGTCGACGCGTTGGCGCAGCAATGCGGTGCGTCGCTCACGAACCAGAAGAACTTCCACGGCTTTGCAGCGCGTACACGCATCGCCGGCCAGGAAGTCTGGTTGCTCGAGCCGCAGACCTTCATGAACCGCTCGGGGCAGTCGGTTGTGGCGCTCGCACGCTTCTACAAGATCCTGCCGGATGAAATCCTCGTCGTGCACGACGAACTCGATCTGCTGCCCGGCACGGTGAAACTCAAGCGTGGTGGGGGCAGCGGTGGTCACAACGGACTGAAGGACATCGCCGCGCATCTGACGACGCCCGAGTTCTGGCGTCTGCGTCTGGGCATCGGCCATCCGCGCACGCTTCAGCCGACGGGCAGCCAACAGCAGGTCGTGGACTTCGTGCTCAAGCCGCCGCGCAAGGAAGAGCAGGCGCAGATCGACGACGCGATGTCGCGCTCGCTCGACATCGTCGATCAGGTCGTCAAAGGCGAGATGGAAAAGGCAATGATGCGCCTGCACGCCGCACCGGGGAAGTAAGCGGCGCTGCCGCGCACAGTGCGCGGCTGGCTTGGCCGGCACGCCGCTCAGGCCGTCTTGGCCGCTTGCAGATGGGTGTACTTCTCGAGCAGTTGCTCGGGCGTCTCGACGTGTTCGGGGTTGATGGGAATGCACTCCACCGGACACACCTGCACGCACTGCGGTTCATCGAAGTGCCCCACACATTCGGTGCACTTGTTCGGATCGATCTCGTAAATCTCGACCCCCATCGAAATCGCGTCGTTCGGGCACTCCGGCTCGCACACGTCGCAATTGATGCATTCATCGGTAATCATCAAGGCCATACGGCACCTCCAGCCGTATCGCAACGCCGGTCAGCCGCAAGGGCCGGGCCGGCGTACGCGATACTCATCCGTTCGTCGGCAGGCTGCCGACTTTCGTCATCAGCCATTTTTCGACGGAAGGAAACACGAACTTGCTGACGTCGCCGCCCAGTTGCGCGATCTCGCGCACGATCGTGCCCGAGATGAACTGGTACTGGTCAGACGGCGTCATGAACATCGTTTCCACATCGGGCAACAGATAGCGGTTCATCCCGGCCATCTGGAACTCGTACTCGAAGTCGGACACGGCGCGCAGGCCGCGCACGATCACACGGGCCTGGTGCTTGCGCACGAAGTCCTTGAGCAGCCCGGAAAACCCTTCCACGCTGACGTTCGGATAGTGACCCAGCACTTCGCGCGCGATGTCGATGCGCTCTTCCAGCGAGAAGAACGGCTTCTTGTTTCGGCTATCCGCCACGCCAACGACGAGCTTGTCGAAAATCCCTGCCGCACGGCGGACCAGATCTTCATGTCCTCGGGTCAACGGGTCGAACGTCCCCGGATAAATCGCCACTACCATGCCAACGTCTCCTCGCGGCTGGGGACCTGTGCTGCGTACTTGTTCATTGTGGTCTCTAGGTTTTCGGTATCGATTCAAGCAAATGATAATGCACGGCCCCGGCTTTCGCCCGTCGCAGGCATGCGAGGTCGAGCACCGCCAGTGCGTCGTCCTCCAGCGCGATGTCCGATTCGGCGTAGATCACCCCGCCAGGGGCGAGCAGACGGGCCGCAGGCGCCAGCAGGTCGTTCATCCAGCCGCTCGCAAACGGCGGATCGAGAAACACCACGTCAAAAGCCCCGGGCGGGAGTGTGGTTATCAGGCGACGGGCATCGGCCTGCACGATCTCGATCTGATCGGCCCCGAGTTTGTCCTGATTGGCACGCAGTTGCCGAACGGCCCGCGCGGCGTGCTCAACCATCAGCACGCGGGCGGCACCCCGCGAGGCGGCCTCGAATCCCAGCGCGCCGCTGCCCGCGAACGCGTCGAGGCACCGCATGCCGCCCAGATCCTGACCCAGCCAATTGAACAGGGTTTCCCGCACACGGTCAGGCGTGGGCCGCAGGCCTTCGCCCGACGGCACCGGCAGCGGCGTGCGCTTCCACTGGCCGCCAATGATGCGCACCTGCTGCGGCGCGCCGCGTGCCACGTTTCCCGAACCGGACTTCATCGTGTTCCCCGCAGGACAGCCTTGCCGGAGACACCGTCACCCGTGCAAAAATGAGTTCGCGCGCGCGGCTGCGCACGCCAGGAATCCAAAATCATGACAATTCACGCTACATTGTTGAGGCGAAACATACCACATCGCCCGCAAGACCTGCCCCATCAAGGCATACGATGGCAGACGATGCGTCGATCCCGAGCGGCGAGCGTCTGCCTCGACGCCAATGGCACAACGACGACGCGCCCGGCAGGACATCACAGGAAACCGCCCGATTCGCCATGACCGACGCCGCCATCGAGGTAATTGAGCTGTGCAAGGCCTATGACGGCCGTCCCGTGGTCGACCATCTTTCGCTGCGCGTCGCGCCGGGCGAGTGTTTCGGCTTGCTCGGGCCCAACGGGGCCGGCAAGACCACCACGTTGCGCATGCTGCTGGGCCTGGTCACGCCCGACAGCGGTGAAATCCGTCTCGGTGGCCTGTCCGTGCCGCGACAGGCGCCACAGGCGCGACGCCGCGTCGGTGTCGTGCCGCAATTCGACAACCTCGATCCCGACTTCACCGTGCGCGAGAACCTCGCGGTCTTCGGACGCTATTTCGGACTCTCCTCTGCCGAGCTTCGGGAACGCGTGCCCGCCCTGCTCGCGTTCGCGCGACTCGAGTCGAAGGCAGATGCCCGCGTCAGCCAACTCTCAGGCGGCATGAAACGACGTCTCACACTCGCCCGGGCGCTCATCAACAATCCCGATGTGCTTGTACTCGACGAGCCCACGACGGGCCTCGATCCGCAAGCTCGCCACCTGATCTGGGAACGGCTCAAGTCGCTGATGAACGAGGGCAAGACGATTCTGCTCACGACGCACTTCATGGAAGAAGCCGAGCGCCTGTGCCATCGTCTGTGCGTGATCGATGCCGGCCGCAAGATCGCCGAGGGCACCCCGCCCGAACTTGTTGCGCGGGAAATCGGCTGCGATGTCGTGGAGGTGTTCGGCGACGTGCCGCAAGCCCTGCTCGCGCGCCTGACGCCACTGGCCGACCGCATCGAGACGAGTGGCGAGACCCACTTCTGCTATGTGCGCGACGCGGTGCCGGTCGTTGCAGCGCTGCAAGAACAGCCCGGCGTTCGATATCTGCATCGGCGAGCCAATCTGGAAGACGTCTTTCTCAAACTCACCGGCCGGGAGATGCGCGATGACTAAGCGTGACCATCCCATGCCCGACGCACCCGAAACATGCGACACCGGCGATACCGGTGATACCGGCGACAGCGCGGCAGTCTCGACGGTGGGCGCGCATCGCGCGGGCCCACCCCACGAACGCACCCCGGAGTCGCCTCGCTACCTGCCCGGCATCTCGCCGTGGATGGGCGTCTGGCGGCGCAACTTCCTTGTCTGGCGCAAGCTCGCCATCGCGTCGCTGTTCGGCAATCTGGCTGACCCGATGATCTACCTCTTCGGGCTGGGGTTCGGCCTCGGCATGATGGTCGGCGAGGTCGACGGCACCTCATACATTGCGTTTCTCGCCGCCGGGACCGTTGGCTCAAGCGTGATGTTCTCCGCCAGCTTCGAATCGATGTACTCGGGCTTCTCGCGCATGCATGTGCAGCGCACGTGGGAAGCGCTCATGCACACGCCGCTCACGCTGGGCGACGTAGTGCTCGGCGAAGTCGTGTGGGCGGCGAGCAAGGCCGTACTCTCAGGTGTCGCAATCCTGCTGGTGGCCAGCGCGCTCGGCTACGCGCGCATCGACAGCATGCCTGTCGTACTGCCGGCGATCCTGCTGGCGGGGCTCGCGTTCGCCAGTCTGGCGATGGTGATGACGGCGCTCGCGCCGAGCTATGACTTCTTCATGTTTTACCAGACGCTGGTCATGACACCGATGCTGCTGCTCTCGGGGGTGTTCTTCCCCTTGGCGCAACTGCCGGCGGCAGCCCGTCACGTCACTGAATGGCTGCCCCTGGCCCACGCGGTAGCGCTGATCCGCCCCGCCATGCTCGGACGCCCCATCGACCTGCCATGGCTGCATGCAAGCGCGCTCGCCATCTATGCGGTCGTCGGGTTCGCCGCGGCACTCGTACTGCTGCGCAGGCGCATTCTTCGGTAACGCCGCGTCGTACCTTTCGGCCCGCTCACGCAAGCCAACGAAAAACGGCACCGAAAGCTGTCGGTGCCGTCTGTCGTATGTCGTATGTCAATACGTCGCGTCAATCCCACGACGATGCGATGATTATTTCGTTTGCGTGCGTACCGAAGATTTTCCGCTGGGCGCCGCCGCGCCTGCGCTTGCGCCGCCGAAGACGTCACTCGGCCCCACGACGACCGTGACGAGCCGGTCCGGCGCCACGTGACGCGCGAAGGCGCTCTTTACCTGCGCAGCGGTCACGGCCTCAACGTTGCGGGTCCACGTATCGAGGTAGTCCAGCGGCAGGTGATAAAAGCCGATAGCGGCCACGTTCGCCAGCAGCTTTCGATTACTGTCGAGTCGCAGCGGAAAGCCGTTGGTCAGGTTGTCCTTGGCGGCCTGCATCTCCGCGTCGGTCGGCCCGTCCTGGACGAACTTGGCGAGCGTTTCACGCACGACCTTGAGCGCCTCCGGTGCCTGCTCACGGCGCGTCTGCAAACTGATCTCGAACGGCCCCTCCTGCAACTGCGGCATGAAGCCACTCGACACGCCGTACGTCAGACCGCGTTTTTCGCGCACCTCCGTCGTCAAGCGCGACACGAAGCCCCCGCCGCCCAGGACATAGTTACCCACGAGCAACGGGAAGTAGTCGGGATCACTGCGCGCCACCGACGCCTGCCCCGTCACAATGTGCGCCTGCTCGGCCGGGTGCGGCAGATCGATCTGCACGGCACTGCTCAACGACGCGACCGACGGCATCGCCGGCGGCGTCACGCCCACGGGCATGGCGTCGGTCAGCGTGGCGACGAGCGCCTCCGCCTGCGCTCGATCGATGTCGCCGACGATCGTCACGACCGCCCGCTTCGGGCTGTACATGTCGCGGTAGAAACGCACCAGATCGTCGCGCTTCACGGCGTTCACACTCGCCACCGTCGGGCTGACACCATACGGATGGCTGCCGTAGATCGCGCGGCGAAATGCCTTCTCGGCAATCGCCTCGGGCTTCGTATCGGATTCCGCAATCGCCGCCGACAGACGCGCCGCTTCCCGCTTGAGCACCGCATCGGGGAACGTAGGATGTTGCAGGAACTGCGCCATCGCGCCGACCGCCGCATCGCGTTCGGTCGCTGACGACAGCGTGCGCAGGGTGACGGTCGCGGCATCGCGTCCGGCACTTGTCGCTTCCATCGCGCCCACGTCGGCAAAGCGATCGGCAATCTGCGCCTCGGTCAGCGCGGGGCGCCCGGCTGCGGCGGACGCGCCCGCGTCGAGCAAGCCCGCCGTGAGCATCGCCAGACCGGACTTCCCCGGCGGATCGTAGCGACTGCCGGCATCGAAGTCGATGTTCAGGTCGATCATCGGGATCGAACGACTCTCGACGAACATCACCTTGGCGCCCGACGGCGCCACCCAGCTTTGAATCGGCAGCGCCGCGCGAGCACTCAGCGGCGTGACGGCAATAATCGCACCCGCGGCAACGGCAGCAACGCTCGCCGTAAAGCCCGTGCGCGCAGGCACAGAGAACGCACGCAACAGTGCGGAAATTTTCATCATCGTGTGGCCCTCTCAGCGCATGTTCTTCAAGTCTTCCGCCCCTTGGGCGCGGCGCTTTCGTGTCGCTTCGTCGATGGGCTGGGGAACCAGCGTCGCCACAGTCAGGGACGCATCGCCGAAGTACTTGCCGGCCACCGCCTGCACCTGTGCCGGCGTGACCGCCTTCACCTTGTCGAGCATGCGATCGATCTGCCGCCACGAGATGCCCGACATTTCGTTCAGACCGATCTCCATCGCCTGGCCGAACACCGAGTCGCGTTTGTAGATTTGCGAGGCAACGACCTGCGCCTTCACCCGCCCAAGTTCCGCCGCGGTCACACCATGCGCCGCAATATCGGCCACCTGCGCGCGAAGCGCCTTCTCGAGCTGCTCAGGCGTCTTGTCCTTCGCGGGGGTGCCGTCGAGAAGGAAGAATTGCGGGCCACGGCCCACGCCATCGTAGTTGGCACCAACATCGTTCGCGATGCGTTGCTCGCGCACGAGACGGCTCGTCAGACGCGCATTGCCATAGCCGTCGAGCACGGCGGCGAGCACCTGCAACGCATAGACGTCGTCGTCCTTTTCGACGTCGGTCAGACGGGGCGCACGCCACGCGAGCATCACGTGTGGATTCTCGGCCGGCGCTTTCACGAACACCCGGCGCACGCCGAGTTGTGCCGGCTCGTTCTGAGGACGCCGATCGGGCAACGCATGCGGCTTGAGCGAGCCGTAATAGGTCTCGGCGAGTTGCTTGACCTGCGCGGGATCGACATCGCCGCTCACGACCACCACCGCATTGTTCGGCGCATACCAGCGCGCATACCAGTCGCGTGCGTCCTGGACGGTCATGTGCTGAAGGTCGTCCATCCAGCCGACGATTGGGCGACGATAGGGATTGGCAACGAGCGCCGAGGCCATCAGTTGCTCGTAGAGCAATGCGCGCGGCTGATCGTCCGTGCGCAGCCGGCGCTCCTCCATGACCACCTGAATCTCTTTGGCGAACTCGTCGCCGGAGAGCGTGAGGTTGGCCATGCGGTCGGCCTCGAGACGCATCATCTCCGGCAGACGCGACTTCTCCGTCTGCTCGAAGTAGCCGGTGTAGTCCTTGCTGGTGAACGCATTTTCGCGGCCACCCAGCGCCGCCACCTGACGCGAAAACTGGCCCGGCCCGACAGCCTTGGTGCCCTTGAACATCATGTGTTCGAGCACGTGGGCCACACCTGTCGTGCCGTTGAATTCGTCGAGCGAGCCCGCGCGATACCAAACCACGTGGGCCACCGTCGGTGCCCGGTGGTCTTCGCGCACGATCAGCCGCAGCCCGTTCGATAACGTGAATTCCGACGTGTTATCCGCCGTTTTGCTGCCGGCGGTGTCGGCCGCCTGGCTCAGGCATGCCACACTGGCCAGGATGAGTCCGGCCAAGGTATGTCGCCAGCGCATGGTTCCCGTCATGGATCCCCTTTCGCCCGTCACGGACGTTGATTCGCGTCTGATAAAATACGTCGCATTTCCCGCGTCGGAAATCACGACCCGCCCATTGTAGGGCGTTTTGTGCGACGCGAATGGCAAGACAAATCACAGACGCACGCTGACCGCGTGCGCCCACGTCGAGTTCTTCACCCCATGTTCAGTTTCTTCAAGCGCTTCAAGTCGGGCGGTAACAAAGCCGCCGAGACGAGTCCCGCATCGACCGAATCCCTCGCGTCCGACGCGCTGGCGCCATCGCCGGAAATCCCGGAAACGCCCGCTTCGCCAAGCTTGCCGGTCGAAGACGCTGCAGCGAAGGCCGACATCGCACCGGCCGTCGTGCCCGCTAGCGTGCCGGCCGAAGCCGCGCAGGCACCCACCGCACCCATCGACGCCGCGCCCCCGCCCGTCACCCCGGTCCAAAATGCGGTGCCGTCCGAACCGGCGCAGGCGAATGTCCCATCGCTCATCACGCCGGCGCAGTCCGCGCCCACGTTTGCGCCGCAAATCGCGCCCGAACAGGCGGAACTGGCGGAACCCGTCGAGCCGATTGAGCCGATTGAGCCCATTGCGCCGATATCGTCGATCGAGCCGGCCGCACCGCCCCCGGCCGTCGTTGTCAAGGATGCCCACGGCGACGCCATCGGCGAGATCGTCGCGGCCCCGGCCCAAGCCCCGGCCGCCAAACGCTCCTGGCTCACGCGCCTGAAGGCGGGACTGTCGAAGACGAGCGCCGGTCTCACGGGCATCTTCATCGGCGTGAAAGTCGACGAGAACCTGTTCGAGGAACTGGAAGACGCGCTGCTGATGAGCGACGCCGGCGTGGAAGCCACGGCTTTCCTGATCGGCGCCCTGCGCAAGAAGGTCAAGACTGACCGGCTGACCGAAGGCGAGCAGGTCAAGCGCGCGCTGCACGATCTGCTGGTCGAATTGCTGCAGCCGTTGGAACAGAGCCTGGTTCTCGGTCGCGAGTCGCCGATGGTCGTGATGATCGCGGGCGTGAACGGCGCGGGCAAGACGACAAGCATCGGCAAGCTCGCCAAACACTTCCAGCACTACGGCCAGTCCGTGCTGCTCGCCGCCGGCGACACCTTCCGCGCGGCGGCACGAGAACAACTGGCGATCTGGGGCGAGCGCAACAACGTCGCCGTCGTCTCACAGGAGAACGGCGACCCGGCCGCCGTCGTGTTCGACGCTGTGACTGCCGCACGCGCGCGCAAGATCGACATCGTGATGGCCGACACCGCTGGCCGACTGCCCACACAATTGCATCTGATGGAAGAGTTGAAGAAGATCAGGCGCGTGTTGGGCAAAGCTGCCGAGGGCGCACCGCACGAGGTGCTGCTCGTGATCGACGCCAACACGGGACAAAACGCGCTCACGCAGGTCAAGGCGTTCGACGACGCGCTGCAACTCACCGGCCTCATCGTGACAAAGCTCGACGGCACGGCCAAGGGCGGCATTCTCGCCGCCATTGCGCGTCAGCGTCCGGTGCCGGTGTACTTCATCGGCGTGGGCGAAAAGGTCGAGGATCTGCAGCCGTTCTCGGCGCGCGAATTCGCCGACGCCTTGCTCGGCTAACTCAGCCGACTCAGTCAAGCGCATCCGCCGGCCACAATGCCAACGGCCCGCCCGCATCACGGGGCGGGCCGTTGCCTTTTCCGGCGACGCAAGACAGCGCCGCCCGATAACAACGCATTACCACTGCTGCGCGACGAGTCCTGCGCAGAGCCCCCACATCATCATGCCGACGATCCCATCGAGGATCTGCCATGCTCGCGCGCGCGCAAACAGCGGCGCAAGCAACCGGGCGCCATAGCCGAGCGTGGTGAACCACAAAACGGAGGCGGTCATCGCGCCCACGGCAAACCACGCATTCCCGGGCGGCACCTCGCGCGCGCCGATGCCGCCCAACAGAATCACCGTGTCGAGATAAACGTGCGGATTGAGTAACGAGAGCATCAACACGAGCACGAACGCTCGCTGCCAGGTCATGTCCTGCGTAGCCGCGCGGCTGCCGTCGGCCTGCAAGGCGCCCGCACCGCGCAACGCGGCACGCCACGCGCGCAGACCGTACCAGAACAGAAACGCGGCGCCGCCCCACGTCACGGCCGTCAGGAAGCGCGGATAGGCGGCGATCAAACCGCCCATGCCCGCGACCCCCGCCGCAATCAAGACCATGTCGCAAATTGCGCAGACAGCCACGACCACGCCGACATGGCGTCGAAGAATGCCCTGACGCAGCACGAACGCATTCTGCGCGCCAATGGCCATGATGAGGCTGGCGCCCAGCGCCATGCCCCGCCAGAACGCGGGATCGACCATCGTGCGGCTTACTCGGCGTCGGGTTGCGCTTCTGGCGTGGCCCGGCGGAAGGCGTCAAGTGCCAGGCAGTGCGCGTTGACGGCGGCAATTCGCGGGAAGCGCGTCATGTCTACCTTGAATCGGTTCGCGTTGTAGACCTGCGGCACGAGGCAGCAATCCGCGAGCGTCGGGGTGTCGCCAAAGGTGAACCTGCCGTGCGGCGACTGCGCCGCCAGGCGGGCTTCCAGCGCCGTGAAACCCTCCACGACCCAGTGGACATACCACGCATCCTTCTGCGCGTCGGTCACCCCCAGGTCGTGCTTGAGGTAACGCAGCACGCGCAGGTTGTCGATCGGGTGGATGTCCGCGGCGATGTCGAGCGCCAGTGCCCGCACCTGAGCGCGCGCCACCGGGTTGGCCGGCAGCAGCGCAGGCGTCGGATGCACGTCTTCGAGATACTCGATGATGGCCAGCGATTGATGAAGGTTCACACCCTCGTCGACGAACGTCGGCACCAATCCGTTGACGTTGAGCGCAAGGTACGCCGGTTTGCGCTGCTCGCCGCCTTCGCGCACCAGATGCACCGGCACGGTCTCGTAATCGAGGCCCTTCAAATTCAGGGCGATCCGCACGCGATACGCGGCGGAACTGCGGAAATAGCTATACAGCGTGGACATGGCTGACCTCGGAGGCGAGATTGGGGAAGGCGCGGCGCCGGCGTCAAGCCTCAGGGGCCGCGTCTGAACACGAAATGGTACTTCAAGCGCTGGCCGCGATGACACTTGATTGCGTATGATGGATGGATATCCGGCGGCAGGATCACAGCGGCTCGCCCGTCCCCTGCACCGCCCCCGCGACCCCAACACCGACGTGCCATGACCTCTGCCGCTCCTTTCGCCTGTGCACCGCTGCTCAAAATCATCGCTCGCGGGGCGAAAGGCGCACGGGCACTCAACGCCGACGAGACGCGTACCCTGTTCGACGCCATCCTCGCCGGCCGCGTGGCCCCGGCTGAGCTGGGCGGGGTTCTGATCGCCTATCGCATCAAGGGGGAAACGCCGGTCGAACTGCGCGCGATGCTCGACGCCGCACACGCGACATTTACGCCGCTCATCGCCCCCACCGACGCCCCGCCACCGGTGCTGCTGCCCAGTTACAACGGCGCGCGCAAGCAACCGAACCTCACGCCGCTGCTTGCCTTGCTGCTCGCCCGCGAGGGGATTCCGGTACTCGTGCACGGTCAGCATCACAGCGGCGCGAATCGCGTGGGCTCCCAGGCGATCTTTACCGCACTGGGTCATGCCGCCTGTCAATCGGCGACCGAGGCCGAGGCGGCACTGCGAACGCGTCGTGTCGCCTATCTGCCGATTGCGGCGCTTTCCCCGGCGCTGGAGCGACTGCTGGAGATGCGTTCGGCGCTGGGTGTTCGCAACTCCGGCCACACCGTGGTGAAGTTGTTGCAGCCGTTTGCCGGTCCCGCGTTGCGGCTCGTGAATTACACGCACCCGGAATATCGCGAAACGCTCAGTGAGATGTTTGCCGACGCGGCCAACAGTCCGGCGCCGGGCGTGCTGCTCGCGCGGGGCACGGAAGGTGAACCGGTCGCGGATGCGCGCCGTCAGGCCGCCATCGACGGCTTTTCGGATGGGGCTTACCAACTTTGGCAGGAAGCGGAAGACGGCGCGACGGGCACGCCGCCGATGCTCCCGGCGGCCGACGCACCGGCAACCGCGCAGTGGATTGAAGCGGTGCTGGCCGGCACCGTTGCCGTGCCCGCGCCGATCGCCCGGCAAGTCGAGGTGATTCGTCAGGCACTGGGGCGCATCCAATAGAAAGCCGTCGCACGCGCTCCAGCGACGCTCGAGCGCAACGGCGAGGCCCCCCCCTGGACTTCGACGCCCCGCACCTGAACACAATCAATAATTTTCGGAACAATTCATTCCGAAATTAATCAAATATGCTGTTTTGAGGCACATATCCAGCGAGTGCCAGGGGAACGCGGGGCCTAATCGGCCTGACGAAATACTGGCGATTCAGTCGGTCGACGCCATGCGAGTCGCCTGCCACGAAATGAGGTGCCATTCGTTGGCCTCAAGCACGTGCACCGCCGTATAAGCCATTTGCGACTCGAGCGAGCCGGTGGCGGTTTCCAGTTCGACCTTCAGCTTGCCCGTGACGACCACGGTGTCGCCGAACTGGCGCAGTTCCTGTGCGCGGATATCGATGTCGAGGTAACGACGGCGGCCCGAGGTGAGCGCGTCGAGAAATTCGCGTTTGCTTTCGCGTTTGCCATTCGAATGAACGTAGTGGAGACCGTCGGCCAAGAGGGCGTCGAGTTGTTCGACGTCCCCTTCGACCATCGCGTCAAAGCGCGCCGACTCGCGTTCGCGTACCGCGTCAATTTGCTTCTCCGCCATGTCGACCTCCCGTCGTCTTCGCCCCAAACGCGCGCGGCTTGGGTTGCAATTTACACCATCCGCGTGACGTTTGCGCCAGTGACTTTCCCCGTTTGATGGGGGGTGCTGGAAAACCCCGAGATTGCGGAAACTTCCCGCCCGGTAAGGGTTCTAACGTCTTTAGCACTCATTCGAAGAGAGTGCTAAAATGCTTTCCAGAGGCTAACCAGGAGTCTGCCACTTGAGTACTGCCGCCACTTTGCATCCGACGACGCCGGCCACCGGCACGGCGCCGACTTCGCGAGCCCTTGCGTTTGCCCCGTCTGCATTGATGCTGCCGGGCAGTCTGGGCAATATCGAAAGCTATATTCAAGCCGTCCATCGTATTCCGCTGCTTACCGCCGAGGAAGAGCAGTCGCTTGCCAAGCGTCTGCGCGAGAACGACGACCTCGAAGCCGCCCGTCAGCTCGTGCTCTCGCACCTGCGCCTGGTGGTGTCGATCGCGCGTAACTACCTCGGCTACGGTCTGCCGCACGCCGACCTGATCCAGGAAGGCAACATCGGCCTGATGAAAGCCGTCAAGCGCTTCGATCCGACCCAGGGGGTGCGACTCGTGTCGTACGCCATGCATTGGATCAAGGCCGAGATTCACGAGTATGTGCTGCGCAATTGGCGCACGGTCAAGGTTGCGACGACCAAGGCCCAGCGCAAGCTGTTCTTCAATCTGCGCAGCCAGAAGCAAGGCCTGCAGGCGTTCACGCCGGACGAGATCGATCAGGTCGCCCGCGATCTGAACGTCAAGCGCGAAGACGTCGTCGAGATGGAAACGCGCATGTCGGGCGGCGATATCGCCCTCGAAGGGCATAGCGACGACAGCGACAGCGCAAGCTTCGCCCCCATCGCGTATCTGGCCGACTCGCACCAGGAGCCGACCGCCGTGATCGCCGCACGCGAGCGCGACCGTCTGCAAAGCGATGGCCTGCAAACGGCCCTCGGCCGTCTCGACGCACGCAGCCGCCGCATCATCGAAGCGCGCTGGCTGTCGGTGGCCGACGACGGCAGCGGCGGCGCCACGCTGCACGAGCTGGCAGACGAATTCGGCGTGTCTGCCGAGCGCATCCGTCAGATCGAAGTCGCCGCAATGAAGAAGATGAAGGGCGCGCTGCAAGCCTCGGCGTAACACCTCGATCGGATTGTCGACGGCAATGCGACACGTTGCCACACGACATCGCCGGCACCGAAACCCCGTGAGATCCACGGGGTTTTTTTATTGGACTTCGAAAGTTCGCGCTTCATTTGCGTCGAACTTGATGCATCGCAATGTCGTCGGCGAGCGCGGTCGATAGAATCAATCTGTCTGTACGTGGCCATGCTACGTGCGAAGGACGGCCCGGGGGCCGTTCGCTGCGCCGGACCCGTGTTTCGAATCCGCATCGAACTGGCGTCGTCGGCGTGTCATCCGCCCCCGCGCCGCGGTTTGACATTTTCAAGCGATGAGGCAAAATGCGGCGAAAGTCGACGCGGTTTCCGACACAACGACTTTCGACGCCAGGAGCCGTCACGGATGGACACCCACTCTCCTAGCAGTCTGAAGCCTCCCGCCACGGCCGCGCCTGTCGCGGCGTCGCGTCCTGCCATCGCCGCCCTGCGTGCCTGGGCGATGCAGCGCTGGCGCAACCGCCCGTCCCGCTTCATGTTCGAAATCCTGATCGTCCTCGCGATCAAGGTAGCACTCCTTTTCATCCTGAAGCACGCGTTCTTCGACGCTCCGATGGCCAAGCACATGCAATTGCCGCCGGATGTCGTGGCGCGCGCCCTGATCGGGCCGCAAGCCGTCGAAGCGCCATCCCCCACCCCAAGTCAAGGTGTCCGCCATGATCAGTAGCGAAGTCGTTGACCTCTCGCGCCTGCAGTTCGCCATAACGGCGTTGTATCACTTCCTGTTTGTCCCGCTCACCCTGGGCCTGTCGTGGCTGCTTGTCATCATGGAATCGGTCTACGTGATGACCGGCAAGCCGATCTACAAGGACATGACCCAGTTCTGGGGCAAGCTCTTTCTGATCAACTTCGCGATGGGCGTGACCACCGGCCTCACGCTCGAATTCCAGTTTGGCACCAACTGGGCGTACTACTCGCACTATGTGGGCGACATCTTCGGCGTGCCACTTGCGATTGAAGGCCTGATGGCGTTCTTTCTCGAAGCCACGTTCGTCGGCCTGTTCTTCTTCGGCTGGAACAAGCTCTCGCGCATCGGCCACCTGGCCACCACGTTCGCGGTGGCACTGGGCTCGAACCTCTCGGCGTTGTGGATTCTCGTGGCCAACGGCTGGATGAACAATCCGGTCGGCGCGCACTTCAACTACGAGACCATGCGCATGGAGTTGACCAGTATCTGGGACGTGATCTTCAACCCCGTGGCCCAGGTGAAGTTCGTGCACACGCTCTCGGCCGGCTACGTCACCGCCGCCATGTTCGTGCTCGGCATCTCGGCCTGGTACCTGCTCAAGCGCCGTGACGTGCCGTTCGCGCTGCGCTCCTTCGCCGTCGCGGCCGGCTTTGGTCTGGCCTCGACGCTGTCGGTCATCGTGCTGGGCGACGAATCGGGCTACACCACGGGCGAAGTGCAGAAGGTCAAGCTCGCCGCCATCGAAGCGGAATGGGAGACGGCCAAGCCGCCTGCATCGTTCACGCTGTTCGGCTTCCCGAACCAGAAGGAAGCGCGCACGGACTATGCGGTGAAGATTCCCTGGGCGATGGGCCTGATCGCCACGCGCTCGATCGACACGCCGGTGATCGGCCTCACGCAATTGCGCGACGAACACGAGGAGAACATCCGGCGCGGCATGCTCGCCTTCGCGGCCCTCGAGAAGCTGCGCGGCGGCGACACGTCGCCGGCCATGCACGCCGAGTTCGACAAATACAAGGACGATCTCGGCTACGGTCTGCTGCTCAAGAAGTACACGCCGAACGTCGTCGACGCCACGCCTGAGCAGATCCGCCTGGCCGCCAACGATACGATTCCGGCCGTCGCGCCCGTGTTCTGGTCGTTCCGCGTCATGGTCGCGCTGGGCTTCCTGTTCCTGTTCACGTTCCTCTGGGCGTTCTGGCTGTGCGCACGTCGTCGTCTGCTCAAGCCTCGCTCGGCGTGGTTCCTGCGCTGGACGGTGTGGGCGATTCCGCTGCCGTGGATCGCCATCGAATTCGGGTGGATCGTCGCCGAGATGGGGCGTCAGCCGTGGACCATCGCCGGCGTGCTGCCGACCCACCTTTCGGTCTCGTCGCTCTCGGCAACCGACCTGTACCTGAGCCTCGCGGGCTTCATCATCTTCTACACCGCGTTGCTCATCGTCGAAATGTTCCTGATGGTGAAGTACGTCAAGCTCGGCCCGTCGTCGCTGCACACCGGCCGCTATCACTTCGAGACCGAAGGGACCGACGGCGCGGCCATGGTTGGCAAGCGTCCGACGGCTTCGGTCTGATCGTCAGGGAGACACCACATCATGATGATCGATTACACCGTACTCAAGCTGGTCTGGTGGGTGCTCATCGGCGTACTGCTGATCGGCTTCGCCTTCTTCGACGGGTTCGACATGGGCACGGCCACGCTGCTGCCCTTCCTGGGCAAGACCGACGCGGAGCGCCGCGTCATCATCAATACGGTCGCGCCCACCTGGGAAGGCAACCAGGTCTGGTTCGTGACGGCGGGCGGCGCCATGTTCGCCGCCTGGCCGCTCGTCTACGCGGCGGCGTTCTCGGGCTTGTACTGGGCGCTGCTGCTCGTGCTCTTCGCGTTGTTCCTGCGCCCGGTCGGCTTCGACTACCGCAACAAACTGCCGAGCGCACGCTGGCGCAATTCGTGGGACTGGGCGCTGTTCGCCGGCAGCGTGGTGCCGTCGCTGGTGTTCGGCGTGGCCTTCGGTAACTTGCTGCTCGGCCTGCCGTTCTCGTTCGACGACACCATGCGCTCCACGTACACCGGCTCGTTCTGGGCGCTGCTCAATCCGTTCGCGCTGCTGTGCGGCCTCGTGAGCCTGCTGATGCTGCTCACGCACGGCGCGGCCCATCTGCGCATGAAGGCCGATCCGATCGTGGCCGAACGTGCCGGACGCATCATGCGCCTCACCGCGCTGGGCACGCTGCTGCTGTTCCTCGTGGCGGGCGTGCTCGTCGCCACGCATGTCGACGGTTTCGCCATCACGAAGATGGCCGCGACCGACTCGCCGGCCAACCCGCTCCTGAAGCAGGTCACGACGGGGCCCGGCCTTTGGCTCTCGAACTATCAGACGTACCCGTGGATGATGGCGGCACCGATCGTTGCCTGTTTGTGCGCCCTGCTCGCGGCCCTGCTGGCGACCAGCCGGGCCTACGCGTGGACGTTCGTCGTCACTGGCCTGATGATGGCTGGCATCATCCTCACCGCGGGCTTCTCGATGTTCCCGTTCGTGATGCCCTCGGCTACTGTGCCCGGCAACAGCCTGACGGTCTGGGACGCCACCTCGAGTCAGCTCACGCTGCAAATCATGCTCATCGCCGTCGTCGTCTTCCTGCCCATCGTCCTGCTCTACACCGGCTGGGTGTATCGCGTGATTCGTGGACGCGTGACGATCGAGACGGTCAACGACAACCCGCACACGATGTATTGATCAAGGAGTCGCGACATGTGGTACTTCTCTTGGATTCTCGGCCTCGGCCTCGCGCTCGCGTTCGGCATCATCAATGTGATGTGGTTCGAAGCGCATGACGACCTCGAACGCCGCAGTCAGGAAGGCAATGGCCCCTGAGCGCTCCCGCTCGGGGCCGGGTCGGCAGAAGTGAAAATCGCGCCCCTCAGGGCGCGATTTTTTTGTACGCCACGCGCGATGCCGACTCAGCTCAGCAACGTGTGCAGATCCTTGGCCATCGCATCGACCGATTCGTCGGGACGCATGAACAGGCGCAACTGACCGCTCGGGTCGAAGACATAGATGCCCGCGGTATGGTCGATGGTGTAGTTGGTCGGCGTGGAGCCTTCCACCTTGTTCACCACGACGCGGAACGACTGGGTAACGGCCTTGAGCGCCGCATCGTCGGCCGGACGCAGCCCCACGAACGTCGGGTTGAACGCAGGCGCATACTGCCCCATCAGTTCCGGCGTATCGCGCTGCGGATCGACGGTCACGAATACGACCTGCACGCGTTGCGCGTCCGGACCGAGCTTCTGCATGACCTGATTGAGCTGCGCCATCGTGGTCGGGCAAACGTCTGGGCAATGCGTGTAGCCGAAGAACAGCACCACCGCCTTGCCCTTATAGTCGGCGAGCGTGCGCGTCTTGCCCTGCGGATCCTGCAGCGAGAAGTTTTGTGCAAACGCCTTGTTGCCGGTGATATCGAGACTCTGGAACGTCGGGCCGTCGTTGCCGCAGGCGGCGAGCAGCACGGTGAGTCCCATCAGCAACAGCGCGCGACGCAACCAGATGACAGCCAGATTCATGAACGAATGCCCCAAAAACGGATGAAAAAATGCGTCGCGCAAAGACAACAGGCGCGCCGGTCAGGAATACCGTAACGCGCCTGTCATCGTGACTCAAACGACTGTGGACCACGAACCCGTGACTGCAACGCCAACGGCAAGGGCTTAGCCGAGCAGGAAGATCTGAACGTAATGATCCACCAGCAGTGCGGCAAACAGCAGCGACAGGTAGATGATCGAGTAGCGGAACATCGATCGCGAGAGCGCATCGGAATAGTGGCGCCACAGCTTGATCGCGTAGCCGAGGAAGATGCCCGAGAGCACGACCGCCGAAATCAGGTACACGTAACCGCTCATGCGATGCGCGAACGGTAGCAGGGACACCGCGAAGAGCACCACACTGTAGAGCAGGATTTGCAGACGCGTGTATTTCTCGCCGTGCGTGATCGGCAGCATGGGCAGCCCCGAATTCACATAATCCTGACGGCGATAGAGCGCGAGCGCCCAGAAATGCGGCGGCGTCCAGACGAAGATGATGAGCACCAGTATCCAGGCGTCCGCCGGCACGGCACCGGTGGCGGCAGCCCAGCCGAGCGCCGGCGGCATGGCCCCCGACGCGCCGCCGATTACGATGTTCTGCGGCGTGGACGGCTTGAGGATGATGGTATAGATCAGCGCATAGCCGACGAACGTGGCCAACGTGAGCCACATCGTCAGCGCATTGGTGAACGTATAGAGCACCGCCATGCCCGTTGCGCCGAGGATCGTCGAGAAGACGATGATTTGCCACGGCGCGATCTCGCCACGGGCGGATGGCCGCCACGCCGTGCGGCGCATCAGCGCGTCGACGCGTTGCTCGATCAGGCAATTCACGGCAAAGGCGGATCCAGCCAGAAGCCAGATACCGAGGGTGCCGCCGATCAGCACCTGCAGCGGCACCATGCCCCGCGTGGACAGGAACATGCCGATCACGGCGCAGAACACGGCGAGCTGCGTCACACGGGGCTTGGTCAATGCCCAGTATTGTGCGATACGGCTCGCTGGCGGATGGGGAAGGGTCGTGCTTTTCATACACTCAGAGGCAATGCGCTACGCCGAGCCAGTCGGGGCGCCGGCGAGTGGAGCGGCAGCCGGCTGCGCTGCTGGAAGGGGCTTCTGGCGGGCCGGAAGGTCATCAGCCTGATCGCTCAGGCGGGCCGCCATTAACGCCGTTTTGGCGGCGCGGATGCGGAAGTTTAACATAACGAGCAATAGCAGCAGGATCGCCGCCCCGCCGTTGTGGGCGATGGCGTTGAGCAGCGGCCATTGGAAAACGATGTTCGACAATCCGGTCGCGAATTGCACGAACACCAGGATCAATACCAGGATCGATGGCTTTCTGAGCGCGGCAAAACGTCGCAACCGGCTCGCCAGCCAGGCCAGATACGCCACCACCACCACCGCGAACGTGCGGTGCACCCAATGGATCGCGACCAGCGCGTCCATGGGAATCACCTCGCCACCGGCCGTTTTCCCCAGCGCGCGCCAGAGCCTGAAGCCGTTATGGAAGTCCATCGGCGGCACCCATTGGCCCTGACACGTCGGGAAATCGGTACAGGCAAGCACTGCGTAGTTGGTGCTCACCCATCCACCGAGCGCGATCTGGAACACCAGCAACACCAGTCCGAAGAGTGCGGCCCAGCGCCAGCGCAGCGCGCCGGGGTCGGCCGCCACGCTGGCGAGCGGCATCTGGCGCGATGCCAACCAAACGAGCGACGCCAATAAAGTGAGCGCCAACATCAAATGTGTCGAGACGATCACTGGCTGAAGCTTCATCGTGACGGTCCAGGCGCCGAACGCACCCTGCACGCAAACGAGCACAAACAGCCAGGTGGCGAGCCAGGGTGACTGCTTCAGTTCGCGTCGCTTCACCCAGGCCGTCACCATCAGCGCAATGATGAGCACGCCCACGGCCATGGCAAAGTAGCGGTGAACCATCTCGATCCACGCCTTGACGAACGTCACCGGACCGCTCGGCAGCAGCAACTGCGCGGCATGAATGTCCTCATGGGCGGCGAACGGCGACGACGTGCCGTAGCAGCCCGGCCAGTCAGGACACCCGAGCCCCGAATCCGTGAGCCGCGTGAAGCCGCCGAACATGATCAGGTCGAGCGTGAGAAAGGTCGTTACCCAGGCCAGTTTGCGGTATTTGTTCGCGTCGCGGCGCAGCAGCACCCAGCCCAGCGGCAGCACCGCGATACACAGGCCGATAAAGCCCAGTTCCAGAAGGTAAAGCATCGGTTTTACGTCAGGTCTTCGTCATGTCCGGTGCGCCATTGCACACGGTCTCGTTGCAGTTGTCGGGTCTCGCCCCTCAACCCGTTCCCGACCACTTGAGCAGACGCGACAGATCGCGCTTGATCTTGCTCGGGTCGGCGTGCTTCGGGAACGCCATCATCAGGTTGCCCAGCGGATCGACCAGATAGATGTGGTCGCTCACCTGGGTGCCGTCCTGCGTTGGCAGCCAGGCGGCCAGTGCGGCAGGATCGACGCGCAGACGGCGCGTGTCCGGATACGCGCTGTCGATTTTCTGCGGCACGGAGGCGGCATCCGTCACCAGCCAGAGCGTTTCCACGCGCGTGCGCTCATTGCCTTGCAACACGCGAATCTGCCGCATGTAGAAGAGCTTGCTCACGCAATTCTCGTCGCAAGCGGCCGTGTCCGCGCTGATCATCAGCCACTTGCCTTTGAGCGACGACAGCGGCAGCGTCTGCCCCGTCTCGTCGTCGCGCGCCACCAGCGCGGGCAGCGGACGCTGCGGCTCGATCAGCTTGCCGTAGGCCGACGTGCCGCCCTGCGGCTTGAAGACGTAATACATCAGGTACGCCGCCAACGCCGGCGCCGCACACACGACGAACAGCAGCACCAACATACGCCGCGCTCGGCGTCGCTGCGCCGGGTCGATGGCGGGGCCGTCGGCGTGCCCGGGATTCACCTCTGTACTCATGTTCGCCTCATGCCCGCTTGAAGTGGTTGTCGGGGGACGCCGCCAACCGGCGTCCTCGCCGATACGCCAGACGCAAGCCCAGCAGCGCGAGCACCAGCGACATGCCGGCCCACTGCGCCATATACCCGTAGTTGCGATCCGCCCCGCTGGCCGGCGCAGGCCAGTCGCGCAACAGATGATCGCCCGTGTCGTTCGTTTGCATGATGACGAACGGCTGTAGCGGCAGCGCCGATTCGCGCGCGTAATCCGCCACGTCGAGGTTCTGGCGAATCGTCATCCCCGGCGCAGAACCGCCTTTGCCCAACTCGAACGCCCGCGACGGGTCCGGCTGCGCCAGGCCTTCGATGGTGACGTCACCGGCTGGGGTCGCGTACGGCATGATCGACGTGCGATCGCGCAAATCGCGGGGCAACCATCCCCGATTGACGAGCACCACGTGATCCGGTGCGATCTGCAGCGCCATCACCACATAGAAACCGGGCAGTTCGTTGCGGGGACGATTGTCCAGATACACCACGCGGTTCTGCAGGAAGCGTCCCGTGACGCGCACGCGCCGGTTCGCCACGTCACCGAGCGTGTAAGCCTGTGCACCCAGCACGAGTACCGGCGCGTGTTCGGCCTGCTCGATCTGCGCCTGACGCGCCAGACGCATCTGGGCACGATCGTATTGCCACACACCAAGCGCCGCCGTCAGCATCACGGCAAACAGCACCAGCACCGCCGGCACCGGGCGCATACCGCGCAAAAGGGTTTTCAACACATCCATTCCTTGTCTGACATCGCGACGCAGGCGGGCGATCAACACACCGCATTGCAGCGTGCCAGCGCGTGTTCGTTGCCCGATAATGTCGCATCATTGTGATCGGACACATCATGCGCATTATCGTTGCCATCGCCTTCGTCCTGATTCTCGGCAGTCTGGCGTCCGCATTGTTTTTCATGATGCGGGACAAGGGCGGATCGAATCGCACCGTGCATTCGCTCATGGTGCGCGTCGGCCTGTCGGTGACGCTGTTCCTGCTCATCCTGTTCGCCAACTGGATGGGGTGGATTCACAGCACGGGCATACGATACTGAGTCCCGCGCCGCTTCTCTGCGGCAAAACGCCGCACCCCATGCCCACCCCACGGGTTCGATCCACGTCATGCGACGGGTCATCGCGCGGCGTCATGGCTTGCCGGCCGGCGGCGGTCGTGCGACATAAAGCCGCATTGCGTCCGCATCCGCCTCTCGCCTCGCCCATCCCCGCCATCACTGCAAAAGGAAACGCCGCCGGAATCCGGCGGCGTTCCCCCGATGCACAGGCGGCTGTCGGCGTCAGAGCCAGTAGACCACCACGTACAGTCCCAGCCACACCACGTCGACGAAGTGCCAGTACCACGCGGCGCCCTCGAAGCCGAAGTGATGCTCCGGTGTGAAGTGCCCCTTCATCATGCGCACCATCATGACGGTCAGCATGATCGCGCCCAACATCACGTGAAAGCCGTGGAAGCCGGTGAGCAGGAAGAACGTCGAGCCATACACGCCTGAGGTCAGCTTCAGGTTCAGCTCGGTGTAGGCATGGTGATACTCGTACGCCTGGAAGCCCAGGAACGTGAAGCCCAACGCGACGGTGGCGAACAGCCAGAAAATCGCGCGGGCGCGATGGTTGGCGCGCAGCGCGTGGTGCGAGATCGTCAGCGTGACGCCCGAGGTCAAGAGCAGTGCCGTATTGAGCGTGGGGATCGGCCACGGGCCCATCGTCTCGAAGGCGTCCACCACGCCGGCCGGGCCGGCGTTCGGCCACACGGCGCTGAAGTCGGGCCAGAGCAGCTTGTTGTCGAGATCGCCGAGCCACGGCATCGCCAGGGTGCGGGCGTAGAACAGTGCGCCGAAAAACGCCGCGAAGAACATCACCTCGGAGAAGATGAACCAGCTCATGCCCCAGCGGTAGGACGCGTCGATGCGCTTGCCGTACAGGCCGCCCTCGGACTCGGCAATCGAGTCGCCGAACCAGCTACGCAGCACCCACAGTACCCACAGCAGGCCGGCCAGCGCCGTCCACGGGGCCCACGGTTGTCCATTGACCCACGCGGCCGCCGAGCCGAGCACCACCAGCAGGCCGACACTGCAGCTCACAGGATGGCGCGACGGGGCCGGCACGAAGTAGTAAGGCGCCGTTTGGTGTTGACCACTCATTCTTATCTCTCCAGGCTTGGTTCTCTTTGTCGATGCCACTCACGTCGCGAGCCGAATGGCGAGCTTCGCCAGCAATACCAGCGCCACGACGAACAGGATGCCTCCGATCAGCCCCGCGACGATCAGATGCACAGGGTTGAGCTGCGCCATGTCGCGGTCATGATCACGCCCCTTGCGCACGCCGAAAAACGACCAGAACACGGCTTTGATGGTCTGGACGAATGACAGCTTGCGCTGGGTCGCCTCCTTCAAGTCATCCATTGCTGCCCTTGCCTCCCCCCGTCGGTCCTGCGTTCAACTCGCCAGCCTGGGCACCGGTTGCGGTATCCGCGCGCGGACTGACGTCGTTCTTGCCGAGATCGAAAAAAGTATAGGACAGCGTAATCGTATTCACATCCTTGGGCAGCTTCGTGTCCACCACGAAGACCACCGGGTATTCCTTGGCCTCTCCGGCCTTGAGTGTCTGCTGCGTAAAGCAGAAGCACTCGATCTTCTTGAAGTAGCTCGCGGCCAGCGCCGGCGCATAGCTGGGAATCGCCTGTGCACGCACCTCATGCGACTGCTGATTCGCCACTTCGTACTCGATGGTAGCGATCTGCCCCGGATGCACCGTCAGACTGCTCTTCGCCGGCTTGAAGCGCAACGGGCCCTGGGCATTGGCGTCGAACTCGACGGTGATCGTGCGGCTTTCGTCGACCTGCGAATTGCGAGCGGTGATCTCGGTCGCGCGATCGCCCAACTGGTTGATACCCACCAGATTGCAGAACGCCCGGTAGAACGGCACCATGGCGTAACCGAAGCCAAACATCACCACGACCATCAGCAGAAGCTTGCTGAAGGTGCGCACATTGATTCGTCGCAAACCGCTCATATTCGCCTTGCCGGTTCCCCGCTTGACGGCCGTCAGTCCTCCGATGCCGTCGGTTGCCGTGTGCCGTCGTGAACCGGCTTCTCGTACCGAGCATCCCGTCGGTGCGACGGGACGCCCGGATCAGATGCCGCCCACCAGCTTGACCTTGATCATCACCCCGAAGAAGAACACCAGCACGACGGAGCCCAGGATCAGCCCCGTGCGCAGGTTCTTCGCGCGTTGCTCGCGAGTCGCAGCCATGATCAATGCACCTTCGGCGGCGTCTCGAACGTATGGAACGGCGCCGGGCTCGGCACCGTCCACTCGAGGCCCTCCGCACCATCCCACGGCTTCGCTTCGGCCGCCGGGCCGCTGCGCCACGTCGGCAGCGCCACGAAGAACAGGAAGTACACCTGCATCAGGCCGAAGGCGAACGCGCCGATCGTCGCCACCTGGTTGAAATCCGTGAACTGCGCCGGGTAGTCCGCATAGCGACGCGGCATGCCGGCCAGCCCCAGGAAGTGCATCGGGAAGAACGTCACGTTGAACGAGATGAGCGTTCCCCAGAAGTGGAATTTGCCACGCCACTCGTTGTACATGTGGCCTGTCCACTTCGGCACCCAGTAATAGAACCCTGAGAAGAGCGCAAAGAGCGAACCGGCCACGAGCACGTAGTGGAAGTGCGCCACCACGTAGTAAGTACCGTGCATCTGGATATCGAGCGGCGCCATGGCGAGCATGAGGCCGGTGAAGCCGCCCATCGTGAACACGAAGAGGAAGCCGATGGCGAAGAGCATCGGCGTCTCGAACGTGAGCGAGCCCTTCCACATCGTGGCAACCCAGTTGAACACCTTCACGCCCGTCGGCACCGAGATCAGCATCGTGGCGTACATGAAGAAGAGCTGGCCCGTGACCGGCATGCCCGTCACGAACATGTGGTGCGCCCACACCATGAACGACAGGATCGCGATCGACGCCGTGGCGTAGACCATCGAGCTATAGCCGAACAGCGGCTTGCGCGAGAACGCCGGAATCACCTGCGAGACGATCCCGAACGCCGGCAGAATCATGATGTACACCTCCGGATGTCCGAAGAACCAGAAGATGTGCTGATACATGACCGGATCGCCGCCGCCCGCCGCGTTGAAGAACGACGTGCCGAAGTGACGGTCCGTAAGCAGCATCGTGATCGCGCCGGCGAGCACCGGCATCACGGCGATGAGCAGATAGGCGGTAATCAGCCACGTCCACACGAACATCGGCATCTTCATCAGCGTCATGCCCGGCGCGCGCATGTTGAGGATGGTCACGATGATGTTGATCGCGCCCATGATCGACGACGCGCCGAGAATGTGCGCGCCGAAGATCGCCAGATCCTGGCCCGGCCCCATCTGCACCGACAGCGGCGCGTACATCGTCCAGCCGGCTGCCGTGGCGCCGCCCGGCACGAGGAACGACGAGAGCAGCAGCAGGCCGCCGACCGGCAGCAGCCAGAAGCTGAAGTTGTTCATGCGCGCGAAGGCCATGTCCGACGCGCCGATCTGCAGCGGGATCATCCAGTTCGCAAACCCCACGAACGCCGGCATGATCGCGCCGAAAATCATCACCAGCCCGTGCATGGTGGTGAGCTGGTTGAAGAACTCCGGACGAATGAACTGCAGGCCCGGTTCGAACAACTCCGTACGGATCATCAACGCCATCACGCCGCCCGAGAGCAGCATGACAAACGAGAAGATCATGTACATCGTGCCGATGTCCTTGTGATTCGTCGCGAACAGCCAGCGACGCCACCCATGCGGATGGTCGTGCGCGTGATCGTCGTGACCCGCCACGTGATCGTGAGCGATGGAACTCATACCCAATCTCCTTCCTCGAACTGGTCGAACGGCACTTAACTGTTCTTCGCTGCGCCAGCGTCGGCAGCCCCTGCGGCCTTGGCCGACTTGTTGCCACGCGCTTCGCGCACCTGTGCCGGCTGAATCACGTCGCCGGTCTTGTTACCCCACGAGTTGCGCTCGAATGTGATCACCGACGCAAGCTCAACATCGTTCAGATGCGACCAGTTAGGCATCGCATTCTTGCCATGCAGCACGATGCTGATGTGATCGGCCACCGGTCCGTTCGCGATCTTCGAGCCGTCGAGCGCCGGGAAGGCGCCGCCGCCCTTGCCGTTCGGCTGGTGGCACACCGCGCAATTCGACGCGTAGACCTTCTGGCCGCGCTCCATCAACTCCTGCACGGTGTAGGTCTTGTTCGGATCGTCGGCCGACGCGGCCATCAGCTTCTTCTGCGACTCGACCCACGTGTTGTAGTCCGCTTCCGAGACGACCTTCACCACGACCGGCATGAATGCGTGTTCCTTGCCGCACAGCTCGGTGCAGAAGCCGCGATACTCGCCGACCTTTTCAGCCTTGAACCATGTGTCGCGCACGAAGCCCGGAATCGCGTCCTGCTTGATGCCGAAGGCCGGTACGTAGAACGAATGAATGACGTCGTTGGCCGTCGTGATCAGACGCACCTTCTTGTTGACCGGCACGACCATCGGGTTGTCGACTTCCTGCAGATACGTGTTGCTCTTCGGCGACTCCCCGTCGATCTGGCTGCGCGGCGTGGTGAGCGTGGAGAGGAACTTGATGCCCTCGCCGTCGCCCTTGAGGTAGTCATAACCCCATTTCCACTGATAACCGGTGACCTTGATCGTGAGATCGGCGTTGGTGGTGTCCTTCATGGCGACCACGGTCTTCGTGGCGGGCAGCGCCATCAGAATCACGATGATGAACGGCACGACGGTCCAGATCACTTCGACCGTGGTGCTTTCATGGAAATTCGCGGCTTGATGGCCCTTGGATTTGCGGTGCTTGAAGATCGAGTAGAACATCACGCCGAACACGCCGAGGAAGATCACCAGGCAGATGATCAACATCATGGTGTGCAGGCTGTGAAGCTCTTGCGCGAGTTTCGTGACCGGCGGCTGGAAGTTGAGTTCGTTGACGGCCGGCCCCCCGGGCATGTCCGTGACCGCCGCCAGGGCCGGAACGCAGGCGAGCAGCGAGGCGCCCGCAAGGAAGGCCGCCAAGGCGTGTTTCGTTTTTTTCATAGCTTCCTTACCCAAAATTACCATCCAAACCTCCCTGGCGGTCGCCCGAGATTGTCTCCATCTCTCAGGCCTGTTGGGCAAGACAACGGCGCAGCTCGCGCGCAAACGTTTCGCGGCGATGCGGCGCAAGGTAGGCACCGACAGTGACCGAGCGGCTACCCGAGCGCAAGACAATGCGCAAACGCGGCGGCTTCTCGATGTCGATGCGCACCCAGCGGGGATTGAACTCGTACTGCGTCAACCTCTGTGCTGAACGTTGCTCGACCACAAGGCTCACGGGCGACAACCGAATGACCTCGTAATCTGTGGCATGCCGGGCATGAATGACAAACGCAACGCCCACCACGAGCAAGTCCAGGCCTGTGAACGGCAAGACCAACCACCCACCGCGCCACGCCGCAATCAAGGCAACACCCAGCGACACGGCGGCCAACGACAGGTAGAACAGGACAAACTGGCGCGGCGATATCGCGCAGTTGCGCTTGTGCTTCCATTCCTTCGTCACCGAATCGGCATCGGAAGAAGAGGCTGCGAGCATCGCCGTCACCCGTGGGGCATTTTGGGTCTTTCATGTCCGACGGCCGGGAACTTGCTGCGTCCGGGCCGCGACAAACTGCCGCATTATAGAACGCGCCTTCTCCAAGCGACAACATTGATACCGAGTATTTGGCGCACCATAGCATTCTCCTGAACTCATTGATGCAAAAGGGAAATCCGTTTATTCCCCTAGTCTGAAATCGCGACGGCGAAGCGACTACGGGATACTCCCTATGCGTCATCGGTTTGACACATTGCAGCAACGCGACGACTCGTTGCGGTGTCCTGACTACCCGAAGCGCCCCTCGCCAACGACCGTCACCCCACTAGTCCAGCACCGCGTCACGCCAATCGCGCAACGCGGAGCACTCCGGCCGCCTTCGCTGCGATGCGGGATTCGTCCGATATCCGTCAACCGTCGATACGGCACCATGGGGCGCGTGCGACGTTATGTCGCGCCCTGAGGCGGCGCGCCGCGGCGGCTGCACGGCGGATGCGCGCCGGCCCCTTGGCGACCCTCGATGCGCGCGACGATACAACGCGTGCTAAAACCGAAACCTGTTCCCCACCTCGCCATGCCATGCGTGCCACGCGTTGCGTCACTCCCCGCTCGTTTGCCGACGGTCTGAGCGCCTTGCGCTCCGCCACCGACTTCCATGCCTTGTGCGCCCTGCTGCAAACGTTGTGCGGCTCGCTCAGCCACCGTTATTTCAGCTATCGCGGACATTTCCCTCTGCCAGGCGGGAAACGGGCAACGCCTCGACTCGGCAACTTGCCGCAGGCGTGGCAAGCGCACTACGACGCTCAGCGCTACGCGAACGTCGATCCGGTGCTGGCGCGCGCCAGCCGGCAACTCACCCCCGTCGAATGGACGCCAACGCTCTATACATCGCCCGATGCCCGGCGGCTGCTTCGCGAACAGCGCGCCGCGGGCATGCGCTACGGAGTGACGTATCCGGTATTCACGCCGTCGGGCGCGTCGGGCATGTTAAGCCTCTCATCGACCCGCCCGCCTCCCTGCTATGGGCGGGCACTCGGCGCGCCTGCCTGGAAGCCGCATGCCGGCGCGTTGTTGGCGATGCATGTGCATGAAGCCGTGTGGCGCATCGTGCAACGCGACGCCGTGCATCACGGCGCCCCTGTGCTGACACCGCGCGAGCGCGAGTGTCTGCGGTGGGTGGCGCGCGGCAAGACGTCGTGGGAAATCGGGCGCATTCTCACGCTCTCCGAGCATGGTGTGGTGTTTCATCTGCGCAGCGTCATGCGCAAGTTCGACGTCTCGAGCCGCCATCGGGCCGCGAAGCTGGCGAGCGATTACGGCCTGCTGGACGACTTCGCCGGCAGCGTGTCGCCCGTCATTGGCTCCGCGCCGCAAGATCGGCGAGCGTCTTGTATCGCGTCAACGTGAAGGTGTCGCTCGCGGCATTCACGAACGATCCGCCGCCCAATCGCCCCACGGGACGGAGCGTCTGCAAATCCACGTGATGCGTGACAGGGTCGAGCAACGCGTCGTCGACATGGACCGCAACGACGGTGCCGAGCACGACCCATCCGCCGCCCGGCGCGGCGCTGATCTCGATAATGTCGCGGACCTGGCATTCGTACGCGACCGCAGCCTCCTGAACCCGCGGCGGCCGCACGCGCGACGAGGCAACCGGGGTCATGCCGGTGAGCGCGAACTCAGACTCGCCGGGCGGCAACGGCGCCGCCGAGAGATTCACGGCCTCGATACACGACAGGCTCGCCACGTTCACGACGAACTCCGGCACCGACTCGACGTTGAGCAACGTGTCCTTCTTTCGCTTCGGTGCCGGCGGCACCACCGGGCAGAACAGTACCGTCATCGGCACACAGCACACGCCCATGAAGTACGCATAGGGCGCCAGATTCGGCCGGTCTTGCGCATCGACGGTACTGACCCATGCGATCGGCCGCGGCAGAATCGTACTCATCATGAAGTTGTAGCGACTTGCCTCGTCGAGCGTCGCCGGATCCAGTTCCATGTCGTCTCCCAAGGTTGTCATCCCTCGCCTGCTATCCGAAGGCGGGGGCTAGTTGTGTGATGCCACGCCCGTGAGCCGAAGCACCTCATTGGCGCATCCCCACGACAACGTGAAGCCCCCGCCCCCATGGCCGTAGTTGTGAAGCAGACACGGGTGGTCCGCGTCGCGCGCCACCCGTGTCACCCGTCGCATCGGCCGAAATCCGAGGCGGACTTCAACGACACGCAGCGCGGCGACGCCATCACACAGCCCGGTGCATCGGCGTACGATGTCCTCGACCTGCCGCTCGCCGATCACGGTCGACGTCAGGTCGGGATCGGCGGTGCCGCCCAGTACGATGTCCTCGTTCCGTTCGACCACGTATGTCGGCGCCTGCGGATCGGAATCGTCGATGAAGCAGCCGCGCACGGCGGCGTCGCGCTCTGCCCGAAGCACAATGGCGCGCGACAACGATAAATCGCTGTCGCCAAACGGCCGGCTTCCATAACCGCAGCAATTCACGACGTGCTCGGCGTCACCGAGCAACGACGCCGGATCGCCGACGCGCTGCGCCACATACCGGCCGCCGAGTTCGAGGAACAGCGTCATCAGGTAGCGAAGATAGACCGCTGCGTCGGCCACGGGCACGTCCATGCGGTAAGCGCAGGCGAAACGCGACGGCACGTCCGCTGGCGCCAGACGCTCAAGACCGCTGGCGCATTCCGTCCACCACGGCGGCCCGGCATCGCGTTGAAAATATTCGGTGAGCACGCGCATCCGCACGCCTGACGCCGCGTCGGCGGACAGGCGACGCATCGTCGCGTAGGTTTGCCGGGCGCGTTCGAGATAGACGAGGTCGGGCGCCTGATAAAACGGATGCCAGATGGCCGCCGCGAGCGCCGACGTCGTCTGCGCCGGCCCCTCTGCCGCGTAGATAACGACGTCGCACCCGGCCAACGCCATCGTCACGGCCGTCGTCAGGCCGCTGACCCCGGCACCGAGCACAATGATGCGCGGGCGGATCACGGCTGCGCCTCCGATTGCACGTATCCTGGGTCGTCAGGCATGCGGCGCGGCGCAGCTTCGACATAGCCCCGCAGTTGGCCGGGCGTCACAGCGTCAAAACACTGCGGAGATTTCAGGCCGCTTCCCGTCCCGAGCAGCACCACGCGCGACCGGGGCTCGATGCGCCCCGTCGCGAGACACTCGCCCAATGCGGCGTAGCCGGCGGCCGTCGACGGTTCGAACCACAGGCCGAAGCGCTGCGCGAGATTGCGCGCCGCCACCATGATCCGTGCGTCACTGAGTGCGACGCACGCGCCGCGCGTGGCACGCAAGGCATGCAGGGCCGCGAAATGATCGCGCGGACGACCGACCGCCAGACTGTCGGCCACGGTGTCCGGGCTGACCTGCGTGGGCGACGCAGGCAAGGCCATGGCATCGTCGCAGGCGCGCCAATCGCGCGTGATGCTGCTTGCGCTGTCGGCCTGCGCCGCGAGCAATCGCGGCATGGCGGAGGTAATGCCGAGCGAATAGAGATCGAGAAACCCCGCCGCGATGCCTGACAGAATGTTGCCGTCCCCCGTCGGCACGATGACCCAATCGGGCACACGCCAATCGAACGCTTCCGCCATCTCGAACGCGCATGTCTTCTTCCCCTCGCGCGTGAAGGGATTGATGCCCGTATTGCGACAGCACACGCTGGCGTCGTCGGCCATGCGCTCGGCGATGTCGAAGGCGTCGTCGTAGCTGCCCTCGACCTCGCAGACCTTCGCCCCATATGCGCGAATCTGCGCGAGCTTCACGCGAGGCGTGCTTGCCGGCACGACCACGGTGGCCGACATTCCCTGCGACGCCGCGAGGCACGCCAGCGACGCACCGGCATTGCCGGTCGATGCGGTCACCGCATGCTGGCACCCGGCGCGTTTGGCGACCGCCAGCACCACGTCGGTGGCGCGGTCCTTGAGCGATCCGCTTGGGTTCCGCGCCTCATCCTTCACCCAGAGACGGACGCCGCTGTCGTCGCCGCAATCGACCAACGGCGTGGCGCCCACGACCAACCGGCTCGCCCAGTGCGCTTCAACCGGAAGGAGTGCGCCATATCGCCACATTCCCCGTCCCTGAAACGTATTCACGATGTCCGCGGCGCATGGCGAATCCGCGTCCGCCCGCCGTTGAATGCGAAGATTCTGCCCACACACGGGGCAGCGATAACGGATCGCGCCCCACGCCTGCGGCGTTGCACACCTCACGCACACGTAGTGATACGAAAACGGCGGCCTCACGCGAGGCACCCCGGATTCAGCAGGTGCGCCATCACGGCATTCTGCGCATGAAGTCGATTCGCGGCCTGGAGGAAAACCCACGACGACGGGCCATCGATCACGTCGTCCGTCACCTCCTGCCGCCGGTCAGCGGGAAGGCAATGCAGGTAGCCTGCGTCGGGCGCTGCGCGTCGCATGACGTCGGCGTCGACGCACCAGTCCCGGTACCGCTCGAAGACGTTGTGCATGACGGCCTCGTCGACCGGATCGCCGTGACGTTGCGGAAGATGCGCGAGACTGCACCACGATTTGGCGTAAACGGCGTGCGCATCGGTCACGCCGTCGCGCAGATCGTGGGTCACGCGCAGACGCGCCCCGGTCTGCTCGGCGAACCGCGTGGCCGCGGTCATCACCTGCGGATCGAGGCCGAGCGATGGCGGATGCGCAAGCGTCACGTCCATCCCGGATTTCACTGCGGCGAGCAACAGACTCTGCGGCACGGCCACTGGCTTGTGCCAGCTACCGGAATACG
The DNA here is from genome assembly GCF_026802345.1 of Pandoraea sp. XJJ-1. Lineage (NCBI taxonomy): Bacteria > Pseudomonadati > Pseudomonadota > Betaproteobacteria > Burkholderiales > Burkholderiaceae > Pandoraea > Pandoraea sp. XJJ-1. The sequence goes on along the minus strand of NZ_CP113827.1, from coordinate 525,117 downwards.
CCCAACTGATGCACAGCCGCCGGCCGGCCAGCCCGCCCAATTGCTCACGCATCGTCATCACATCGGCAAGCGCCTGACACGGATGAAAGCGGTCGCACTCCATGTTGATGACGGGCACCCGACTCGACTGAGAAAAAGCTTCGAGATGACGATGCGCCGCACCGTACACCCACCCGGCCGGTGCGCCATACATGCGAATGGCAATCGCGTCGCCATAGGATGAGAGCACGCGCGCCACGTCGGCCACGCGCTCCGTTGAGTACGGAATCTCCGCCTCGGGTAGCGCGGGCGTATAGATCCCGTTCAGCGGATCGAGGACGATCGCATGGCCGCCCATTCGCGACAGTCCGGTCTGGAAGCTACTGCGAGTGCGTAACGACGCGTTGTAAAACAGAAAGTAGATCGTTCGGCCGCGCAGCGCAGATTCCGTGTGCTGCGGATAGCGGCGCTTGAAGGCGAGCGCCGCCTCAAGGAGTGCGCGATACTCCGCCGCACTCATGGTCAGATCGGGGGCTAGCCAGTGGCAATTCACAGATCTCTCCTGGTGGTGTATCGGCGAAGCGCGGGGACAGCACAACGTTGCCCGCCGGGTTGAACCGGTTCGGCCGCATGATCGCGTGCGTCGCCACGTCAGCGGCTCGACCGGCCGACGCTCAAGGCGGCCGCCAGCGACTCGCTTGTTGCGCGAAGCGTTCCGCGCAGGCCATGCCCAATCGCTCGAACAAGCGCCGTGGCACCCGCGCCGCTTCCATCATCTGCACGCCCACTTCGAGCGGGTCGATGCTCTCGCGGATCACACGATCGGCTTCAGTGGCATCCAGCCCGACGGCACATAGATGCGCTCGCAACACCGGCAATTCAGGCGCAAGAAACGCGGTCATCAGGTCCGGAAGCAGAGTGTCGAGAAACGCGCGGTCCGCTGGGGATAACGACGGAATCCACTCGCTGGAAAAGCGGACAAACGCCGCCTGATGACGTCGTTCGTCGGCGCCATGTTCGCTCAGCATTGCGCGCACGGGCGGGTAGATATCGTCACCGGCCCCCGCCTGCCGCAGCGTGCCTGTGATCAATGTCTCGGTCACCGTTGCCGCTGCGACGATGGCCATCTCGCGATGCGTTTCGGGCACCGCCGCACACAACGCCAGCACGCGTACGACACTCAGCGATGGCGTTCGCGCCAGCTCATACCCCGCCTGTTTCAACAGATGTCTGCGGAATCGCTCCATCATCCACGTGTGAAATCCCTCGTCCGTGTAGATGGCGAGCAGATCGTCACGGCTGACCGACGCGATGCCAGGCATGTCGAGCATTTGCTCGATGGCGCGATTCACGATGTGTAGTTCGACACGTTCCGTCTTGTTCAGGTAATCGGCCAGACGGCGCGCACTCAACTGCTGCCGAGCCGCCTGACCGCGTTCACAGACCAGCGGATGCGTGGCATACGGCATGAGCGACAGGTTGAAGAACAGGTGCTCGGGCCGCAGCGGCGGGAACGGTGCCTCCCCGCCGCCGCGGGTCACGGCGGCGACGTCTCGCCACGGCCGCTGCCCATGCTCGACCGATCCGCCATCGCCGGGCAGGCACGTTGCAACGCTGCTCCCCGTATGCCGGTCAGACATGCGGGGACGCTGCGACGACAAGCGCCGGTTGATGCGCGCTCAGCGATACCAGGCTGGCCCGTTCCGGCCCCAGTCCGATGCCGGCCAGCGGCGCGCCGATTTGCCGCTCGACGAAATCGACGAAGCCATGCATGGCGGCGTCGAGCTTGCCTTCGCGTCCGAGTGTGAGTGAGTGCTCGGACAGTCCGGGATAGATCAGCACGTCGGGCATGACGTCGCTGGACAGCACGTCGCGATTTACACGCATCGGCACGCCCTGATAAGTCGAATGGAAGTAGTGGGCCAGGCAGTCGACCTTGTTGAGGTAGACGCAGTCGATAGCGTGGGCCTTGACGACCTCTCGCAACTGCGCGAGATCGAGCATGCCGATACGACGCGGGCGCCCCGTCCCCGTGCCGTACTCGCCGGTGAGCATGCGAAGCGCGGTGCCCACGTCGAACGGATCGTTGGAGCGCAGCAGTTGTTCCGGCGAAAAGCGTACCTGCTCGTCGGTCACGCCGAGGTGAGACTGGGACGCGTCATCGCAATATTGCGCAGAGCGCTCGCCCCCCAACTCCGACGGAAACGGGCCACGCCCCACGCGCGACATGATGGCCTTCGCCACGCCGATGGTCCGACGGTGGTACTTCGGCGACAGATCGCCCCCCACATACGCATATGCCGGCACCGTGTGGCTCGACGTGACATACGGCTGACAGCCGTCAACGACATCGAGCAACACCGACTGCGCCCCTTCGAACAACACCCTGGCGCCTTGCTTCACGCGATTCGCAAGCCATCCTCGATCGGGTTCGATGTAGGCGCGCAAGGTGTCGGCGACTTTCGGCAGGCTCAACAACAGATCCGACATTTCGGCGACCCAGGGCGACGTTCCCCCGTCCGCGTTGATCATGTGCGTGAAGACATCGCGCATCGAAGCTACGGTGTCCGCCTCGCTATTGAGCAGATCGCCGAGCATCAGATTGACGCGTTTGTCGTTGCGCACACGCAGGGCGCGATCCGCGTAGCACGGCCCGATGCCGTTACCCGTGGTACCGATCGTGCCGCCGCCGCGTCGATCCAGCGCAATGTGGTGGGGCTGCACGAGCGCGGCTCGCGCACTGATGCGTAGCCGGCCCTCGAGCGAGACGCCCATCTCGCGGAGTTGTTCGATCTCGTCAGCCAGCTTCCACGGGTTGAGCGCGCACCCAGACCCGATGTACAGCGTGGCGTGGGGATGAAACACGCCTGAGGGCAGTTGCTTGAGCGCGATGCGGCCGAAGGGCGTGTCGATGGTGTGGCCGGCGTTGGCGCCGCCATTGAATCGGGCGATCACGTCGTACCCCGCAGCGAGGGCATCGATGATCTTCGCTTTGCCTTCGTCGCCATATTGCAGACCGACAAGGACGTCGGCGAAGCCTTCGGCGGGAGGCGAAGCGAGGTGAGCGGCGGGGAAGGAGGCGCTACAGGTAACGGAGGTCATGCGCGTTGCATATCGTGGAAAAAATGGGGGATGGGCGCCTGCTGCGCAGCCAACTGTTCATAGACCCAACGCCCGACGGCAATGTCCAGGATGCCCAGACCGAACGGCGAAAACACAATCGGTCGATCACGCACCGGCGCCTGTCCGCCACAGAGCAAATGCGGCAGCGACGTCGTGACGAAGCGCCGATGACCGGTCTCGACTTCAGCGAGATGAAGCGAGGTCATCGCCCGCAGACAATGATCGATGTCGTCGACGACATTGTGGGACGCAAGAACGACCGCTGGCGCAAGGTCGCGAAGCGAGAGGTGCAGCACGACAGGGCAGTGAGAGAACCATTCCGGGTCGTTCACATAGGGCGAGGGCGCCGTCGTGGTGAATACGATCACGTCCGACGCACGAACGGTGCGTTCGAGCGAGGCTTCGGTACGCGCGTCGTAGCCGAGGCGCGTACTCATGCGGGCGGCAAGTGCCGTGGCGTAGTCCGGGTTCAGGTCGTGCACCGTCACGTCACCAATGGGCAGTGCCGCGAGCGGCAGACACTCGGCCACATGGCGTGCGATCACGCCGGCGCCGACAAATGCCACGCGCAGGCTTCGCGCTGAGGTCTTGGCCGTCGCCTTCGTGGCGAGCGCGTCGCTGGCGAGACACCGTAGCGCGCTGATCGCGCTCGCCGCCGTGCGCGCCGCGCTGATGAGGCTCGCTTCCATGCACGCCATCGGATAGCCCGTCGCCCCATCGTTCAGAATGAGGACGGCCGACGCGCGCGGCATGCCACGTTCGATGTTCGCGGGAAAGCTCGATATCCACTTGATGCCGGTCACCGCCTCGCCGCGGTCATCGCGAAGGTGCGCAGGCAACGCGATGATGCGATTGCGTTGCGCGTCGGGAAAGCGGAGAAACTGACTCTCCGGATTGACGGTGCGCCCGGCGTGATGCGCGCGATACGCCGCTTCGACCGTTTCGAGAACGGCAGCCTTCCGCGTCCCGAGAGTCGAACTGACCTGCGCTCCGGTGAACACACGAAATTGCGGTAGCGGTAGTGCGTTCATGGCAATGAAGGATCGACGGTATCGACGAGTGGCGACGGTCCGCATGGCGAACGCGGGCGGCCATCGATACAGGTGGCGGCCCAATCGGGGTCGTAGAGGGTGTCGAGATATTTGTCGCCCATATCGGGAGCGACGGCGACGACTGTGTCGCTGGCGGCGATCTCGACCGACGACAACTGCACGGCACGCAACACGCTGCCCGTGGACCCGCCCGCGAGCAAACCGCGCGCGGCCAGCGTGTGGCACATGCGGAGGGTTTCGGCCTCGTCAACGTAGACGATGGCGTCCGGCGGCTCGGCCTGCGACGCTTCAGACAACGCCGGGCGGCAACTCATGCCCAGTCCGGGGATGCGGCGAGGCCCGGGCGGGCCGCCGAACGTCACCGAACCGACGGCATCGACCGCAATGACACGGGTCGGCAGTCGATGGGCGCGCACGTAACGCAAGCAGCCCATCAATGTGCCGGTGGTGCCCGCGCCGACAAACAAGTGGTCGACGTTGCGATAGGCCGCGAAGATTTCCGGCGCCGTCCATCGATAGTGCGCACGCCAGTTGCCTGGGTTGGCGTACTGATTGACCCACACCCAACGCGGGTTACGCGCCACTTGCTCACGGATCCACGCGATGCGTGTGCCGAGATACCCCCCCTGCGCATCGCGACGTTCAACGCGCACCACGTGCGCGCCCGCCGCCTGCATGGCACGGATCGCATGACCCGACGTGTTGGGATCCGTGACGCAAGTGAACGGGTAGCCGCGATTTGCGCACACCATCGCCAGCGCCATCCCGAGATTTCCCGAGGACGATTCGACGATCCGCGTATTCACGTCAACGCGGCCCGCATCCTCCAGATCCTCGATGAGTTGAAGCGCAGGCTTCAGCTTGATGGAGCCGGCTGGGTTCAGACCTTCGAGCTTGAGGTGAACCGTGGCGCGACACAGCCCGTCAATCGCCGTGAAAACGGGGGAGGTCGGTCGCAGAAAGGCGCCATCGACGCGCAGCCCCTGGCGATCGCGCGTTGTTTCGCGTTGCGCAGGTTCGACCTGCGGCGACGCCACCCACGTTTCGTGCTGGTTCCCCACCCCGACCTCCCAATGTCTCGCCCGAAGGCGATTCGATGGCGTGGCGTAGCGAAGGCAATCCGCAAGGCCCTGTGCTCATGCACGCCGTGAAGCGCCATTTAAGCGAATCGGGCGTGCGCAGAACACCTGCAAGGTCGTGTAGGACGCAGGATACGGTGGGGTGTCAGGGCGCCAGCGGGAGGGGCCGGGTCCGCGAAACTCAGCGAAACTCAGCGAGGCCGGCCGCCGCGTCCGATGTCCTGAAGGCGAACGACGGCATTGCCGGCCGCATCGGTCTTCTCGGGAATTTTCCAGGCGTGCCCGTAGACGAGTTCGAACGTCAATGCGATCGTGCCGTCCGCACCGCGCTGACGTTCCAGCGCCGCACGCAAAGCCGCAAGACGCGCCCGCCCGGTAAGGCCCCTACGACGCTCGGGTCGTGGATTCACGCCGAGCAAACGCACGTCGCGCAGCAATGTGTCAGGCGTTTCGAACGTCAGCGTGAGGCGCTCCATGTCCGTGACGGGGGTATCGAATCCACTCGCCACCATCATGTCGCCCAAGTCATGCATGTCCGTCGGCTCAAGGGCATGCGGCGCGTCATCGACTTCCGCCCACGCCGCTCGCAACTCCCGCAGGGTATCGGGACCATAGGCCGAAAACATCAGCAAACCGTCGTTGCCAAGCACGCGATGCCATTCGGGAATGACGCGATGCGGCTCGCGATACCAATGGAGCGCGAGGTTCGACCAGACGAGATCGAAGGTGCGCGGCGCGAACGGCAGCGCGGAGAAATCGGCCTGCACGACGCCATAGGGCGGCGCACTGCGCAGCAGTCGGCGCCAACCGGTTGCTGCGCCTGCCGCCGCGGCGGCCTTGACCATCGCGAGCGACGCATCGAGCCCCACGCGATAGGCCTCGGGGTAACGCTCGCCGAAGCTCAGCAAATCGCCGCCCGTGCCGCATCCGGCATCGAGCACGCGGGTCGGCTTCAGCTTGATGTAATCGAGTCGGCTCGCGAGCCGCGATGCCACCTCCCGCATCAGGAAGTCGGCCTGCGGCCAGTTCGGCGCTCGGCGGTCGAACGCAGTGCGCAAAAAGCGAGCGGAGAACGCGGCGGACGGGGTCGGGGGAGCGGCGGAAGGCTTCATGGGACGGGCGAAAAGGCGAGTCGGCAGTATACTCGTTGCTGTCCGAATGCATCGTGCACCGCCACGCGCCCCGGCGCACGCCGTTCCATGCCGAGCATCGACGATGTCGACCGCCCCGCCTTCCCACCACTTCATCGCCGCTATCACCTTGCCCTTCCTCCCTGCCACCTTGCCAACGCTCGCCAAGCTTGCTGGCGGGTGGCTGCGCATGGCGTTGCCCGATCACTGCGCGCTTTGCCACCGGCGCGCACCGCGGCAGATCTGTGCCGATTGCGCACACGCCTTCGACGCCGACCGGCCTGATGCGCCGTTGCGCTGTCGCCAATGTGCGGTCGCATTGCCATCGCGGCCCACTTACGCGGACGAAACGGACTCGCAAGGCATCGGAGGTGCGACAATTTGCCGCACCCCACCCCCGCTCGTGTGCGGACAATGTCTGCGGTTGCAACCTGCGTTCGACACGACACTGACGCTCGCAGACTACGTGGCACCGCTCGATGCGCTGATGATTCGTCTGAAATACCATGGCGCCCTGCCATTCGCACGCGAGTTCGGCGAACGCCTCGGCAACGCCCTCTCGAATTGCCGAGACGAGGCTGCGCTGCTGGTGCCCGTACCGCTTGCGCCGTCGCGACTCGCGACGCGGGGTTTCAACCAGGCGTGGGAACTCGCGCGGGTCGCGTCGCGGCGGGCGCATCTGCCCGCCAGCGCCCACGTGCTGCACCGTGAGCGAACGACCGCCGCGCAGCGACGCCTGTCGCGCGATGAACGCCGACGCAACCTGCGCGGCGCCTTCGTCGCGAGCGACCAAGTCCGTGGGCGTCGGATTGTGCTTATCGACGACGTGATGACGACGGGTGCGACGTGCGACGCCGCGGCCGCCGCCCTCAAACGCGCCGGCGCAGCGCATGTGATTGCGGCAGTCGCATTGCGCACGCCGCTCACCTCATAACTCTGTCTCAACGCTCATGTTCAACGTCGTTCTCGTCAGCCCCGAAATTCCGCCGAACACCGGCAACGTCATTCGCCTGTGTGCCAATACGGGCGCGCGCCTGCACCTGATCGAACCGCTAGGCTTCCCGCTCGACGACGCGCGTATGCGCCGCGCCGGGCTCGACTATCACGAGTATGCCGAGATGAAGGTCCACCGGGATTGGGCCGCGTTTCTGAGCGCAGAAGCGCCGGATCCCACGCGCATGTTCGCGTTGACGACGCGCGGTTCGCGCCCCTTCGGCGAGCTGTCGTTCGCCAAGGGCGATTGGTTTGTGTTCGGATCGGAAACTCGCGGCCTCGCCCCGGAACTGCTCGATACATTCGCCGCGACGCAGCGCGTGCGACTGCCGATGCGCCCGGGCAATCGCAGCCTCAATCTTTCGAATACGGTTGCCGTCGTGGTCTTCGAGGCGTGGCGTCAACAGGGTTACGCCGGCGGGTCCTGACTCGCCAGTTCGGCGCGATAACGCGCCAGCATCGCACCGTCGAAACAAACGAACTCGACGTGCTCGATGCTCGGGAAATGCGGCAGCGCGTCGCGCACGGCGAAGACAGCCAGCGGCACCGCCAGCTCGGGGGGATAACCGTAGATGCCGCAACTGATGGCCGGAAACGCTACGCTGCGACAGCCGTGCGCCGCCGCCAGACGCAAGCTCTCGCGATAGCAGCTCGCGAGCAGCGCAGGCTCATCGTTCGCGCCGCCGTGCCATACCGGCCCCACCGTATGAATCACGTATTTCGCCTTGAGTCGAAATCCCGGTGTGAGCTTGGCCTGTCCCGTCGCGCAACCCTGCAGTTTGCGACAGGCGTCCAGCAATTCCGGGCCGGCGGCACGATGGATCGCCCCGTCGACACTGCCGCCGCCCAGCAGCGATTCGTTCGCGGCATTCACGATGGCATCGACCGACGATTGCGTAATATCGCCTTCGGAGGTGTGGAGATGGGCAACTGGCGACATGGGTTCGACTCCCTTGTGCGAGTGCCGACGACGGGATTCCGCCATCGGGGAAACGGCGCGCCGACTATCCTGCGAAGCATCGCAGGCCGGTCATGCTGCGCCGGGCGAGACCGGACAACGTCGCAACGTGCCAGTGAAGCGTCAGGGTGACGCCTCACCCCGCAGGGGTGTCGTCCTCTCGTTCCGCGCGGGCATCGCGCCGCAGCAGGGATTCCACCGCCGCACGGGCCGGTAGCCCCTCGAACAGCGTAGCGCATACCGCGTCGGTAATGGGCATTTCAACACCGTGCGCGCGGGCCAGATCGCGCACCGCACGTGCACATCGTACGCCTTCCGCGACGTGCCCCAACGATGCCAGCACGTCGTCGAGCGACTTGCCCGACGCCAGTTGCAGACCGACGGTACGATTGCGCGACAGATCGCCCGTTGCCGTCAGGATCAGATCACCCATGCCGGCCAGCCCCATGAACGTCTCGGGCTTGCCGCCCAGCGCGACGCCCAGGCGGGTCATTTCGGCCAGACCCCGCGTGACGAGCGCCGCGCGGGCATTGAGTCCCAGACCGAGTCCGTCGCTGACACCCGTGGCGATGGCGAGCACGTTCTTCACGGCGCCGCCGACCTCGACGCCGACCACGTCGTCACTCGAATAGATGCGCAGTGCGCCGAAGTGACACGCGGCGATCGTCAGTTCGCACAGCGACGGCACCGCGCTCGCAATGGTCAGCGCCGCCGGCAGTCCCTGGGCGACTTCGCGGGCGAAACTCGGCCCGGAGAGCGCGCCGCCCGCCACCTGAGGGAAGACCTCGGCAACGATCTGGTGTGGCAGCAGTCCGGTATCGGACTCGAAACCCTTGCACAGCCAGATCAGGTTGTGCGGCGCATCGGCCGCAAGCGCCATATGGCCGGCCAGTGCCCGCAGGCCGGCCACGGGCACAGCCGCTACGCACAAGGCGCGTTCACCCGTGCCATGCGTGAGCGCCGTTGCGAAGTCGGCTTCGAATCGCAGACGAGGCGACAGCGGCGAACCAGGGAGGTAGAGGGAATTTTCGTGCGAGGCGTTCAGTTGCTTCACGAGCGCCGCATCGCGCGCCCAAAGGACAACCTCATGGCGTGCCGCCATGTGACTCGCCATCGCGGTGCCCCAGGCACCTGCACCGAATACGGCAATCTTCATGAGAGAGGCCTCGACGCGAAGGCCGACGCCGGGCCGGCCGTCGCGTCGATCAAGCGCAAGCGCTTAGTGGGTCTGGGCGGCCGAGCCGTCGGGCATCACGATGCCCGGGGCCGGCGTTTCGCCGTTGGCCGCTTGTTGCTCGGCCAGTTGCGCCAGTCGCTGTTCGTACAGTGCCTGGAAATTCACTTCGGCCAGATGGATCGGCTGGAACCCGGCACGGCTGATGGCATCGGCCACGTTGGCGCGCAGGTACGGGTAGACGATCGTCGGGCAAGCAATGCCAATGAGGGGGTCGAGTTGTTCGACGGGCACGTTGCGAATCTCGAAGATACCGGCTTGCTTACCTTCGACCAGGAACGCGACCTTGTCCTTGATCTTGGCCGTCACGGTGGCAATCACGGCGACTTCGAAGATTTCCTCGGCCAGGCGTTCGGCGGCGACGTCCAATTGCACTTCCACGGTCGGCATCTCTTGCTCGAGGAAGATCGCGGGCGAATTCGGCTGCTCGAGCGACAAATCTTTCAAGTAAGCGCGCTGGATGCTGAAAAACGGCTGATTCTGGTCGGACATTTTGTTTCCTTGGGATAAGACAGCCGCGCAGACACGCGGCTGGGCGCACTATTTTGCGGGCGGTATCAGGCGGCTTGCAAGAGCGGCACGAGGCCGCCGGCACGGTCGAGTGCCGACAGATCGTCGTAACCGCCAATGTGGCGCTCGTCGATGTAGATCTGCGGCACGGTGCGGCGCCCTGTGCGCGTCATCATTTCCTCGCGGCGGGCGGGTTCCTTGTCGATCAGAACCTTCTCGATTTCCTGAACGCCACGCTGACGCAGCAGTCGCTCCGCCATCTGGCAATACGGGCACACTTGCGTGCTGTACATCACGATCTTCGGCATGACTGGCGATTCCTCGATTACTTCACGACCGGCAGGCCGGCTTCCTGCCAGGTGGCAATGCCGCCCTGGAGGCTGAACGCCTCGGCGTAGCCGAGACCGCGCAGCAACGTCTGGACGCGCGCGGCGCCCTGCCCGTTCTTGCACACGATCAGGACCGGCGCGGCCTTGTTCTTGATGACCTGCCCGACCTTTTGTTCGACGTCGTCGAGCGGCAGATTGCGCGCGGAGGGCAAGTGGCCTGCGGCGAACTCTTCGCCAGAACGCACATCGAGCACCACGGCGCCTTTACGGTTGATGAGCTGGGTCGCTTCCACAGTCGACAGACCGCGCCCGCCACGCTTGAATACGGGCCATGCCAGCATGCCCCCCGAAACGAGGGCAATGGCGATCAGCGCGAGGTTGGTGTAATCAGTAAAGAACGTCACAAACCACCTGAAAAATATCAAAAGAATCCGATCATTATAAAATAATCCGTGATTGCGCCGACGGGTTGCGTTGCCAATCGCTGCGCCGGACGTCGGCGGCCCCCTCGCCGCGCCCCCGAACGTCTCTGAATTGTTGCCGCAAATCCCCTTGCCGGGCCTTGCTGCGCAAGGCGCGGCGTGTAGCAATGCGCTCGCCGGCTGCCCCCGCTTTCCAACTCTGACTGACGTTTTCTCATGTACAAGCTCGTTCTCATCCGCCACGGCGAATCGACGTGGAACAAGGAAAATCGCTTCACCGGCTGGGTCGACGTCGACCTGACCGAGAAGGGCGCCGCCGAAGCCATTCAGGCCGGCAAATTGCTCTCTGACGCCGGCTACGCGTTCGATCTCGCCTATACGTCGGTCCTCAAGCGGGCGATCCGCACGCTCTGGCATGTGCAAGACGCCATGGACCAGATGTGGATTCCCGTCATCCATAGCTGGCGCCTGAACGAGCGTCACTACGGTGCGCTCGCCGGCCTGAACAAGGCCGAGACCGCCGCCAAGTACGGCGACGAACAGGTGCACGTCTGGCGCCGCAGCTACGACACGCCGCCGCCGCCGCTGGCCGCGGATGACGAGCGTAGTTCGTACCGCGACCCGCGTTACGCCAAGCTCAAGCGCGACGAGATTCCGCTCACGGAATGCCTGAAGGACACCGTGGCGCGCGTGCTGCCGTTGTGGAACGAGTCGATCGCCCCGGCCGTGCGGGCCGGCAAGCAGGTGCTCGTCGCCGCGCATGGCAATTCGCTGCGCGCGCTCATCAAGCATCTCGACAACATTTCGGACGACGATATCGCCGGCCTGAACATCCCGAACGGCACGCCGCTCGTGTACGAGCTGGACGCCGACCTCCAGCCCATCCGGCATTACTACCTGGGCGACGCGGAGAAGATCGCCGGCGCGTTGGCCGCCGTGGCCGCGCAAGGCAAGTCGAAGTAATCGTCGATCCTCGCCTGCGCCAATTGATGACACCGAGCGCGCCGCCCCCTTGCGGCGCGTTCGCCCCCCGTTTGGCGCGCCGCTACGTCTCTCCCTTCCGCCGCTTTCGCGGCACTTCCCCCCAGCACGTCCCCCGCTGCCCCCTCCAGTAACGCGCCGTAACACGATTTCCATCGCTTTCGGGCATCCTGCCCCGCGAGGTCCAATCCTCGCCAATGCTCGCTCCGCCAGCGAAAGCCCGCCGTTATCGAGCCGCGTGCCGGAAACATCCCCCACAAAGTCGCCGCAACCGGAACTTTTCGTAGAACCACTCAGGAAAACTCCCTGTCGAATGGGCAATGCCCGCCCTGCGGGCAAACGGTTATACTTCGCCAAAGTGCGCGCGCCCCTTGGCGGGCGCCCCGAAAAATCCGGAATTTCCACGCCTATATGCGCCAAACCCTCAAACACATCGGCCTGATCGTGCTGGGCCTCGCAACCGGTGCGGCTGCCACCCTCGCGTTCTCGCAGGCTTCCGCACAAACCGCTACCACGCCGTTGCCGCTCGAACAGCTCCGGCTGCTGGCCGAAGTGTTCGGTCAAATCAAGCGCGAGTACGTGCAGCCGGTCGACGACAAGAAGCTGCTGACCGCAGCCATCAAGGGCATGGTGTCCAGCCTCGATCCGCATTCGTCCTATCTCGACAAGGACGAATACAAGGAGTTGCAGGAACAGACGCGTGGCCGCTTCGCCGGTCTTGGCATCGAGATCTCTCAGGAAGACGGCCTCGTGAAGGTCATCTCGCCGATCGAGGACAGCCCGGCCTTCAAGGCGGGCCTGAAGCCCGGCGACCTCATCACCCGCATCGATGACAAACCCGTGCGCGGCATGACCCTCGATCAGGCGGTCAAGCGCATGCGTGGCGCACCCGGCAGCAAGGTCACGCTGACCATCTACCGCAAGTCGGACGAGCGCACGTTCCCGGTGTCCATCGTGCGTGCGGAAATTCGCGTCCAGAGCATCAAGGGCAAGATGCTCGAGCCGGGCATCGCTTACGTGCGCATCACGAGCTTCCAGGAACGCACGGTGCCGGATCTGGCCAAGAAGCTGCAGGAGCTGGCCAAGGATCAACCGATCAAGGGTCTCGTGCTCGACCTGCGCAACAACGGTGGCGGCATTCTGCAGTCGGCCGTCGGCGTGTCGGCAGCCTTCATGAAGGAAGGCGCCACGGTCGTGACGACCAACGGCCAGATCGAAGACGCCAAGCAGAAGTACACGGCCACCTTCGACAACTACCGCCTGTCGGCGAGCCCGGACGATCCGCTCAAGGGCGAAGCCGCCTTCTGGAAGACGGTGCCGATGGTCGTGCTGGTGAATGCCTACTCGGCCTCGGCCTCGGAGATCGTGTCCGGTGCGCTGCAGGATTCGAAGCGCGCGCTGATCATGGGCAAGACGACCTTCGGCAAGGGCTCCGTGCAGACCGTGCGTCAACTGTCGCCGGACACAGCGCTGCGTCTGACCACGGCCTACTACTACACGCCGAGCGGCCGCTCGATCCAATCCATCGGCATCACGCCGGACGTGCCGGTCGACCAGAATCCGAAGGGCGATCCGGAAGACGTGCTGGTTACGCGTGAAATCGACTACCAGAACCATCTGCACAACACGCAGAAGCCCGACGAGCAGAAGGCCATCGACGCCCGCGAAGCCCGTCGCCTGGAAGAATTGCGCCGCCTCGAGGAAGAAAACGCCAAGAAGACGCCGGAAGAGCGCAAGAAGGAGCGAGACGCGCGCCTGCCGGATCTGGGCAGCGCCGACGACTTCATGCTCCAGCAGGCCGTTCATCAGCTCAAGGGCGAGCCGGTCCAACGCACGAAGTCCCGTCTGGAAGCCAACGCCGGCCCGATGCCGAAGGACGCGTCCAAGGCTGCCAGCCCCGCCGCGACGCCGGCCAAACCGTCGGACAAGAAGTAAGCATCGGCTTTACACTACAAACCGTGCCCGCGAAAGCCGGCACGGTTTTTTTATTCTTTTCCGTTTTGCGATGAACGACGACCAGTTGCTGCGTTACTCCCGCCACATCCTGCTCGACGAACTCGGTATCGAGGGTCAGGAGCGTCTGCTCGCGGCCCACGCCGTGATCGTGGGCGCAGGCGGTCTCGGCTCGCCCGCCGCGCTTTACCTCGCGGCCTCCGGCATCGGACGCATCACGCTGATCGACGACGACGACGTCGATCTCACCAACCTGCAACGCCAGATTCTTCACGACACCGACAGCGTCGGTCGGCCCAAGGTGGTCTCCGGACGCGACCGCATTGCGCAGATCAACCCCGGCGTGGTCGTCGACGTCGTCACCGCACGGGTGGACGAAGCGCAGCTCACAGCGCTCGCCCGCGGCGCCACCGTGGTGCTCGATGGGTCGGACAACTTCACCACGCGTCACGCCGTCAATCGGGCTTGTGTCACGGCGAGGGTGCCGCTCGTGTCCGGCGCGGCCCTGCGCTTCGACGGGCAGATCAGCGTATTCGACGTGCGCGACGACGCGTCGCCGTGCTACGAATGCATCTTTCCCGCCGACGAACCTTTCCCCGAGCAGGCCTGCGCCACGATGGGGGTTCTCGCCCCGCTCGTAGGCATTATCGGCAGCATGCAGGCGGCCGAAGCGATCAAGCTCATCACGGGCATCGGGAAGCCGCTCGTTGGGCGCCTACAGATGCTCGACGCCCTCAGAATGAGCTGGCACACCATGCACTGCGCCCGCAATCCGGAGTGCAAGGTCTGCGGCCAGCGCCACTGAAGGCATAGGGTCCGGCCGACGTTGACCGGGCGTCGCACGAACCCTCAAATCGCGCTCAACGCCCGCTGAGCGCGGGCGAAAAAAACGGGCCCCCTGTGACAGGACGCCCGCTTTTTCGTACTTGTGGGGGATGCGCGACGCCCCGGCCTGCCCGTCAGGCCGCCGCCAGGCGCGCCAGCGCCGCCTGCATCTCCTCGGGTTCAGTGGCGGCGAGCAGCTCCTGGACCGGCCGTTCCAGATCCGGCAGATGCGCCCGCAGGATTTCCTGCTTGACCTGCAGCAGTTGGCTCGGATGCATTGAAAACTCGCGCAGGCCCATGCCGAGCAGCAGACGGGTCGCCGTCGGATCGCCCGCCATCTCCCCGCACACTGCCACCGGCACGCCGAACGCATGCGCTTCGCGAATGGTCATGGCGATCAGTCGCAGCACCGCCGGATGCAGCGGGTCGTACAGATGGGCGACGGCGTTGTCCGCGCGATCGATCGCGAGCGTGTATTGAATCAGATCGTTCGTGCCAATGGACAGGAAGTCGAGCCGCTTCAGGAACATCGACACCGTGAGCGCCGCCGCCGGCACTTCGATCATTGCGCCCAGCTTCACGCCCGGGTCGTAGAGCAGGCCCGCCGCGTCGAGCTGCGCCTTCGCTTCGCGAACGAGTTCGAGTGTCTGGTCGATTTCCTGCGCATGCGCGAGCATCGGGAACAAAACCTGCACCTTGCCGAAAGCCGACGCGCGCAAAATGGCGCGCAACTGCGTGAGGAACATGCGCGGCTCGGAGAGGCTCCAGCGAATGGCCCGCAGCCCCAGAGCGGGGTTCGGCGCCGTCTCGTACGACTCATGACTGTCGAGTGGCTTGTCGGCGCCAACGTCGATGGTCCGGATCGTCAGCGGCAGACCTCGCATCGATTCGACGGCGCGCTTGTACGCCTCGAATTGCGCCTCTTCCGCCGGCGCCTCCTTTTCGTTCATGAAGAGGAATTCCGTGCGAAACAGCCCGACGCCCACCGCGCCGGCGGCGACCGCCGTCGCCGCGTCCTCCGGCAATTCGATGTTGGCCAGCAACTCGATGTGGGTGCCGTCGATCGTCTGCGCGGGCGAATGCTTCAGACGCTGCAGACGGCGCTCCTCGAGCGCACGCTCGCTTTGGCGGTAGCTGTACTCCTCGAGCACGATCGGCGCCGGGTCGACGATGACGATACCGTGATCGCCGTCGATGATGATGACGTCGTCCTGCTTGATGAGCAGGCTGGCCTGCGCGACGCCGACCGCCGCCGGGATGCCCAGGCTGCGCGCGACGATGGCTGTATGCGACGTCTTGCCGCCAAGATCCGTGACGAAGCCTTTGAACGTCTGCGACTTGAACTGAAGCATGTCGGCCGGCGCGATGTCGCGGGCCACGACGATCATGTCGTCGCGTGGCGTCTCAGCCACCACATGGCGAATGCCGGGCGTACCGGCGAGCGCCTTGAGTACGCGCTCGGTCACCTGTTCGATGTCGGCGCGGCGCTCTCGCAGATACTCATCGTCGATCTCCTCGAAACGGGCGACGAGCACCTCGAGCTGTGTGGTCAGCGCCCATTCCGCGTTGTAGCGGCGCTCGCGAATCAGCTTGATGACGGCGTCGGCGAGCAACGTGTCGTTGAGGATCAGCGAGTGAACATCCAGGAATGCGCCCATCTCGCCCGGCGCATCGTGGGGCAGTTCAACCTTGAGGGTATCGAGTTCGTGCTGGACAGTCGCCTGCGCGCCGTGAAAGCGCGCGATTTCTTCATCGACCTGGGTGGCGTCAAGCAGATAGTGCGGGACATCGAGCGTGGCGGGCGCGAGCAAGTAGGCGCGTCCGATTGCGATGCCGCGGGAAACGGGAATGCCGTGCAGGGTGAAAGACAAGGAAGTCTCCCGGTTCAGAGGCGGATGATTCGACCGAAGTCCGTGTATTTTGCCGCGTACGGGCGGCGCTCGGCACGGTGAGTCGCCATTGGGCACAGGCGCGATCGACGCTCGCGGCGCACCGCGACTCACCGCAACGGCGTGTTACTCCCCTTCGCCGAACTTGCTCGCGATGAGCGCCAGGATTTCATCCATGGCTTGTTGCTCGTCAGCGCCTTCGGTCTCCACTTCGACCGTCGCGCCAATCCCGGCAGCCAGCATCATGACGCCCATGATGCTCTTCGCGTTGATGCGCCGACCATTCCGGGTCAGCCAAACCTCACTCTGAAATTTCGCCGCCAATTGCGTCAGCTTTGCCGATGCCCGGGCATGCAAGCCCAATTTATTTACGATCGTCGTTTCTTGTCGAAGCATGTTTCAGTGTGACGTAGTGTGTGTGGCCGGCGCACCCGCGCCGACTTCCAGAATACCTTTAGATCCGCCCGAAAGCACCTTCTCCACCAGCGTGTCGAGCGGCACCGAGCGATAGCACACCGCCTTGATGAGCATCGACAGGTTCACCCCCGAGAGCACGCGCACCTTTGGATCGACAAGTTGCGCAGCAACATTCGACGGCGTGGCCCCGAACAGATCGGTGAGGACCAGCACGCCGTTGTCTTCGTGCAACTGCGCGAGGCGTTCACGCGCCGTGACGACGAGTGCCGCCGTGTCCTGGTCGGGCACAACGTCGATCGCGCCGATGTGCGCCGGACAACCGCCGTAGATATGCGAAACACACTCGCGAAGTGCCGAGGCGAGCGGTGCGTGAGCAATAATCAGAATTCCAGCCATGATGCTAGGTACGCCAAGCGCCGCGCGTGTTTGGAAGACAAACACAACGGCGAACGCGAACCTGTCGTTTTTGGGACTGTTATTTTAGCAGGCGCGCAAAAAACCCGAATTTTCATCAAGTTAGGGGCTGTCTGAAACGACTCGTCGCCCGACCGGCCCCGGATTTGCCTTACACCGCCCGTTCCAGCGCGTCGATGAACATCTTCGGCACGTCGAAGCCGGTTTGCTCCGTAATTTCCTGGAAGCACGTCGGACTCGTGACGTTCACTTCCGTGAGGCAATCACCGATGACGTCGAGCCCTACGAGCAGCAGACCACGTTGCCAGAGGATCGGCGCCAGTGTTTCGGCAATCTGACGATCGCGCGCCGTCAGGTCGCGCGCCTCGCCCACGCCGCCGGCAGCAAGGTTGCCACGCACTTCATTGCCCTGCGGGATGCGCGCCAGCGAGTGCGGCACGACCTGGCCGCCGATGACGAGAATCCGCTTGTCGCCCAGCACGATCTCGGGAATGAAGCGCTGCGCCATCACCGAGCTGGCCCCGTATTCACCGAGCATTTCGATGACCGACCCAAGGTTGCGGCCATCCGGCCCGATGCGGAACACCCCCGTGCCGCCCATGCCGTCGAGCGGCTTGTAGATCACGTCGCCATGTTCGTCGTGAAAGGCGCGCAGGCGGTTCGCGTCGCGCGTGACCAAGGTCGGCGTCACGAACTGCGGAAACTCGGCGATCGCCATCTTTTCGGAGTGATCACGAATCGAACTCGGCTTGTTGAACACCCGGGCACCGGCGCGCTCGGCGACTTCCAGCAGCCACGTGGCGTTGATGTACTCCATGTCGAACGGCGGGTCCTTGCGCATGAGCACGGCGTCGAACTCGGTGAGCGCGCTCACCCGCGTTTGCACCACGTCGTACCAGGCTATCGCATCGCCCGTCAGGCGAATTTCCCTGACGCGCGCATCGACCGCCGCGTTTTGCCATGCCATCTCGTGCGTCTCGCACGCAAAGATGCGATGCCCTCGACGCGCGGCCTCGCGCATCATCGAGAACGTGGTGTCCTTGTAGATCTTGAACTGGTCGAGCGGGTCGGCGATAAAGAGAATCTGCATCGATCGGCGGGAGTCTTTGGGGGTTCGGATGCACACACCGCGGGCAGCGGCGACAGGCGTCTATTCTAGCCGAGGCGCCATTTTGCCGCTGTGCGTCGCCTCGACGAGCGGCGCGCCGCGCCCCCCCAGCGCACGTGCGCCGCTTCCGAGCGTCGCCGTCCCGCCCAGCCCGAGCAGCAGCGATGCGTCGCGCACGGGGTCCAGACGGGCGCGCATGAGCGACAAATGCGTCTTGAGCGTTTGCACGCCAATCGCGCAAGCCTCGCGCGTCTGGGCGCGCGACTGCCCAGCCAGCAACCGCATCGCGATCTCGCGCTGCACCGGGGTCAGTCCCGTCTCCCAGAGACGCAGCAGCAGCCGGATGGCGGGCGGCACGGCCAGGTGCAGGGCAATGCGCACGCGCTCGGTCGCTCGCCCCCCCATCCCGCACAAGTGCGTGGCGTGCAGATGCAGCGTGCCGCCCGGCACCTCGACCGCCGTGCAGACCGGCACACCCGGCGACGAGGCATCCGATGGGTGGAGTCTGAGTTCGTCGACCAGCGTCTGACACGCCTGCACTACGACGCACGCGTCGGGCCAAGCCCGCCCCGGCATGCGTTGCCAGACCCGTCGCATGAGCGTCAGCGCCGCGGGGTCGGCCCACTCCGGCTGACGCCGATGCCAGACAATCGTACCCGCCACGTCATCGCCAATCGCGCCCGACGGCTCGGGCCGAAGGGACTGCGCAGGCGATGTCATCGCGGTCATCGCGGTCATCGGCGGAAAACCGGGGCGCTTGGGTGGCGTGGCGAATTCGGCGGCGGCTGTCTCGAACGCCATCACTTCGCGCGCAGTGAAACGCGGCTGCGACCTGCGGCGCGAAACAAACAATCGCAACACGCCGGGGGGTGCGATGGGCAACAGATCGGCGCCGTCGCTGCGCGCCGCTTCCTCGTCGCACGCCCGGGGCGCCGGCAACAGACAAACGTCGAGCAAGTCCCCGTCGGCGAGGCATCCCGCCAGTTCCGGCGGACGACGCAACGACCAGGGCGCCGCGGCCAGACCGCCCCGCGAGCGCCGCGCATGACCGCATAACAGCTCGCCGTGCGCGAGCGAGCGCTGTAACTCCGCCACCGGCGGCATCGCCCAATCGCTGGCGGCAAACCGCTCGCAGGCCGACAGCGGTGCCTGCGGTGCGTACCAGCAGGTGGCCTCGGCCGTCGCGGCCGGGTCGTCCGACGCATGACACCAGAGCGCGGCGACGCCATCCGCTGCCAGACGTCGGCGCAGCGTCTCCAGCCACAGCGGCAGATAGCCCAGCGTCGGTACCGGCAGTTGATGGATTTGACGAAGGCCCGTGCGTAAATCCCCGTGCATTTCCATGTGCCTCCCAGACACCCCCATTCCGAGGAAATTTCCTATTCCGCATCGAGACGGACGCGCATCCCCCGTTCGGGGGATGTGGTGCACATCAAACGGTCGCATCATCGCTTCAATGCTGACGCGAACGAGACGGCGGATCGGCACAGTACACCGATCCAACCGTCGAAGGGGGAGCGCAGGAAACCAGTTTGCGGGGGGAACCGCCCAGGGAAGCCCCGATTTCCGGTCGTTGCATGAGGCGACCGGTAAATGTGACGCCCGGCTAGTCGGGGGGCCAGCCGGGCGTCTTTTTCTTTTCGCCCCACGGAACTTGAAGCGTTCAAGGCCGCCGCCGCACAGGCAGGGCCTCACCTCAAATTCGGAAACATCTCAAACCAACGCGTGACCGAAAAGGCGTGAACGGATGCCACTGGTCGCCGCGCCGATCGTGCCGCGTCAATACGTTTCCGGATCCGGATCGGTGCGCTCAAGTTCGACCGACGCCGCGAGCAGCGCCAGACGCGCCACCACACCGTACATATAGAACCGGTTGGGCGGTGCCGCCCCCGGCTTGGCGTGGACATCGGGCAGTGCCGTATGCTCGAAGGCGAGCGGCACGAAGTGCATGCCCGGCGCGTTGAGGTTCTCGTCGGTCCCGCGTCCGGTGTGCACCCGGTAGAAACCGCCGACCACGTACCGATCGATCATGTAGACGACCGGTTCGGCCACGGCTTCGTTGATGCGCTCGAACGTGTAGACCCCTTCCTGCACGATCACGTCGTGCACTTCGAGGCCTTCCTTGACCACACTCATCTTGGTGCGCTCGCGCCGGTTCAGGTTTTTGATCTCGGCGGCGTCGTGCACCATCATCACGCCCATGCCGTAAGTACCGGCATCGGCCTTGATCACGACGAACGGCTTCTCGCTGATGCCGTACTCGCGATACTTCTTGTTGATCTTCTTGAGCACGGCGTCGACCGTATCGGCGAGCTTTTCTTCGCCCACGCGCTCGTCGAAATCGATGCCCTCGCACTTGGCGAAGTACGGGTTGAGCATCCAGGGATCGACGTCGATCATCTTGGCGAACTTCTTGACGATGTCGTCATATGCCGAGAAATGCTGGCTCTTGCGGCGCACCGCCCACCCCGCATGCAGCGGCGGCAGGAGGTACTGTTCGTGCAGACCTTCGAGAATCGGCGGAATGCCGGCGGACAGGTCGTTATTGAGCAGGATCGAACACGGATCGAAATTCTTGAGGCCCAGCCGGCGCGGTGTACGCTCGAGCGGCTCGATCACAACGTGCTGACCGTCGGGCAACTCGATGGTGGTCGGCTCGGTGATGTCGTCCGAGAGACTGCCCAGACGCACATGGAGCCCTGCGTGACGCATGATCGTCGACAGCCGCGCAAGATTCTGCAGGTAGAAGGTATTGCGCGTATGCCGTTCGGGAATGAGCAGCAGGTTCTTGGCGTCGGGGCAGATCTTCTCGATGGCGGCCATCGCCGCCTGCACCGCAAGCGGCAGCACCTCCGGCGCCAGATTGTTGAAACCGCCGGGGAAGAGATTGGTGTCGACCGGAGCAAGCTTGAAGCCGGCATTACGCAGGTCGACCGAACAATAGAACGGCGGCGTATGTTCCTGCCACTCGAGCCGGAACCAGCGCTCGATGGCGGGCGTCGCATCGAGGATCTTTTTTTCCAGGTCGAGCAAAGGGCCTTTCAGAGCCGTGACGAGATGCGGAACCATGCTTCTCTCATATCCAGATGGAATATCGATTGTAGAGCATACGCTCGGCGCCCCCCACCCTTGGGCGGGATCGGAGGACGTAGAGTGCGCACGCCGCGGTGAGAGAAGATGGGGACGAAGCGGGGAATCGCAAGCGAAAAAAACGGGTACCCGCCGGGTACCCGTCCAATGCCGGGGGCGGCTGTCCGACCAGCCACCGGCAACCTCTCTTGCTCGCCCTGGGCCGAGGTTGGCAGCGCATCGTTGCCGATTCGCGGGCGCTTGTTGGAAGTCACGCCCGGCCGGAGCCGGGCCTAAACCATGCGATGTCACAGCGTCGAGCGGTGGGGCAAACGCCCCCCACCGACGTCTGCGTCATCAGTTGTGATAAGCGGATTCGCCGTGCGAGGTGATGTCCAGCCCCTCGCGCTCTTCGTCTTCCGGCACCCGCAGACCCAGCACGATGTCGGCGATCTTGAAGGCGATGAAGGCGACCACGCCCGACCAGACGACCGTGGTGAGCACGGCCTGCAGCTGGATCCAGACTTGACCGGCGATCGAGTAGTCCGGCGCCACCTTGTTGGCCACGTAGTCGTAGATGCCCGTGCCGCCAAGCGACGGGGCCGCGAACACGCCCGTCAGAATCGCGCCGAGCATACCGCCCACGCCATGCACGCCGAACACGTCGAGCGCGTCGTCGGCCTTGAGCAGGCGCTTCAGGCCATTCACCCCCCACAGGCAGATCAGACCGGCAAGCAGGCCGAGCACGATCGAGCCCATCGGGCCGACGAAGCCGGCGGCCGGCGTCACCGCCACCAGACCTGCGACAGCCCCCGAGGCACCACCGAGCATTGACGGCTTGCCCTTGCCGATCCACTCACCCGCCGTCCATGACAGCGTTGCAGCCGCGGTGGCGAGCAGCGTGTTCACGAAGGCGAGCGCGGCACCGCCGTTGGCCTCCAGCCCCGAGCCGGCGTTGAAGCCGAACCAGCCGAACCAGAGCAGCGAGGCACCGATCATCGTCATCGTGAGCGAATGCGGCTTGAACGCTTCCTTCCCGAAGCCAACACGCTTGCCGACCATGTACGAGCCGACCAGACCGGCGATAGCGGCATTGATGTGCACCACCGTACCGCCTGCGTAATCGAGCGCGCCCTTCTGGAAGAGCCAGCCGGCATGTGCCGTGGCGGCGTCGGCGGCGGCAGGGTCGGTGTAAGCGTCCGGACCCGACCAGAACCACACCATATGGGCGATCGGCAGGTACGAGAACGTGAACCAGATCACGGTGAAGAGCAGCACGGCCGAGAACTTGGTACGTTCGGCAAACGCCCCGACGATCAGCGCACAGGTAATGGCGGCGAACGCGGCCTGGAACGCCATGTACGCGTATTCCGGCACATTCACGCCCTTGCTGAAGGTCGCGGCGATCGAGTCCGGCGTCATGCCCTTCAGGAACAGACGATCAAAGCCCCCGAAGAACGCCCCGCCCTCGGTGAACGCGATGCTGTAGCCGTAGATCGACCACAGCACGACCACGAGCGAGAAGATGATGAAGCACTGCATCAGCACCGAGAGCATGTTCTTCGAGCGGACGAGACCGCCGTAGAACAGGCCCAGGCCGGGCAGCGTCATCAAAATCACCAGCGCGGTACAGGTCAGCAGCCAGGCCGTATCGCCTTTGTTCGGTGGCACGGGCGTTGCAGCGGCGGGTGCCGGCGCAGCGGCCTGAGCCGACGGTGCAGGTGCAGGCGCAGCCGCCGGCGTCGCAGCCGTCGCTGCGGGTGACGCCGTCTCCGACGCGGCGGCAGGCGCCGAAGCGTCCTGCGCGAGCGCGGCGGTCGAGCCGAGGCCCATCGTGCCCGCGACGCCTGCGAAGGCGGCGACGAGCAACAGTTTGGCAAGCAGTTTTTTCATGATTTGTTGTCTCTTTTGTAGGACCTTCACAGCGCGTCTTCGCCGGTCTCTCCCGTACGGATTCGGACGACGTGTTCGACGTTGGACACGAAAATCTTGCCGTCGCCGATCTTGCCGGTGCGGGCCGCCTGCTCGATGGCGTCGATCGCCTGATCGAGCAGGGCGTCGCCGATGACCGCCTCGATCTTCACCTTCGGCAGAAAGTCGACGACATATTCTGCACCCCGATACAGCTCGGTATGGCCCTTCTGGCGGCCGAAGCCCTTGACTTCGGTCACCGTAATCCCCGCCACGCCAATGTTCGAGAGGGCTTCGCGCACCTCGTCGAGCTTGAAGGGTTTCACAATTGCGGTTATCAGCTTCATATTGAGTCGCTCCTTAGAATGTCTTCGACAACCCCACGACGACCGTCGCCTTGGAGAGTACCTTGCCGGAATTCGCGGCGGTGTAGTACTTCTCGTTGGCGTTCGTATCGACGTAGGCGACCGACACGGAGAAGTTCTTGCCCAGGTCTTTCGACAGGCCGATCTTCCAGTCGGTGTAGCCAGCCGCGCTGAAGTTGTGCACCCACTGATGCCCCACGTGACCCACCGCCGAGAGGCCCCAGACGCCGATGTCATAGGTTGCCGTGAGGTCGAGGTAGCCGCTGTTCGACGTATCCTGGCCGTCCGGACTCACGAGGCCGAACAAACGGGTCATGGAGTGCGAGTACTTCAGCGTTACGGTTTTCCAGCCCAGGGCGGCATACAGTTCGAACGTATGCGGACGCGGGAAGAAGGCCCCGGACGGATAGGTGCCCGGGTAGTAGTACTGCAGGCCCCCGACATCGATGGTCCAGTCCGGGATGATTTCCTTCTTCCAGCCGCCGTAGAAATCCATTTCGATCGGCGCGCTCACCGCCGAATTGCCATCCGAAATCCAGCTGATGTTCGACGCCCATACGCCCGCATACAGTCCGGATTCGTGTGCGATATCGAAACCGCCCTGCACCGCCGGGCGCTTGCCCGTTTGCGAGATCCCGCGGAAGCGGTAGTCGGAGAACAGACCGATGTTGGCGGTCACGGTCAGCGGTTCGGCCGCGGCACTCGCCGCTGTGGCGGGCGCCGCGCCATCGGCGCTCGTCTGCGCAAAAGCGCCGGCAGACATCGCCATCGCACTGGAGAACACAACGCCAGCCATCGCAGTTGACACTTTCTTCATCACTTTCCCCTGAGTTGTTATCTAACGTTTTGGTGCAGCGTGCGGCAGTTTCTGACCTGAGTACAGCAACTCTCGTGCCAGGTCTCGCATCCCCATGCGCTGCGATGCGCAAGATGCAAATTCCGGGATAAAAAATTGGCAAAATTGCGGGGACAAAGTGGCGCGCCGGTGCCGGCACCGGCGACAACCCAGCGTGTCGAACGAGATCAAATCCTTGCCGGGTAACGGTTGCGCCGTTGTGTGCGCTGGCTGGGTGCAGGAAACGGTGTTAGAGTTGCGCCAACGTTGGCGGCCGCCCTGATGCACCACCTTGCACCGGTCAGACCGGCGCGCCGAAGCACACTGACGGTGCAAGCACCACGTTGGTGCGAAGAATCGAAGAGAGGAAGGCTTATGAAACCGAACGAGATCCTGCAAGACATGCAAGCCAAGGTGAGTGAGTTGCTCAAGCAATCCCCCGCCAAGGATATCGAGCGCAACGTCAAAAGCCTGCTCAACCAGGGCTTTAACCGGCTCGATCTGGTGACCCGCGAGGAGTTCGACGTGCAGGCGCAGGTGCTCGCGCGCACGCGCGAAAAACTCGAGGCGCTCGAAAAGCGCGTGGCCGAACTCGAAGGCCTGCGCAACGAAGCGCAAGACTGACGAAACACAAGGGGCGCGTGGGCGCCCTTTGTCATCTTCGGCGGCCGAAGGCCAACGCCATGCCCCGCTGCGGCGCACCCAACTGCCGCGTGTCGTCACTTCCCGATTCTCAGTCTGAGATCAGAATCCTCCTAAATCGTAGCGGACCTTGCCGAACCGTCGGTGCCGTCGCTCCGAAAACACCCTCCACGCCCCCGATTTCCTCCGATTGAACATTGTGCGCCGCGGCGTTCTGCGACGACTATCGACATCGATGTGATGCGTCGCAATAGTTCGAAGGAGGAGAGATGTCAGTGGCAGTTGTCAGCAGCCGTGCGATCACGGGGATGGCGGCCCGCGCGGTCACCGTCGAAGTGCACTTGGCGAACGGGCTGCCCGGCCTGTCGCTGGTCGGCCTGCCCGATACCGAGGTCAAGGAAAGCCGGGAGCGCGTGCGCTCTGCGTTGCAGAACAGCCGGTTCGAATTTCCCGCCCGGCGCATCACGGTCAATCTGGCGCCGGCCGATTTACCCAAAGCGTCTGGCTGCTTCGATCTGCCGATTGCGCTTGGCATCCTCGCGGCCAGCGGTCAGCTCCCCGACATCGGATTGCGCTCGCACGAGTTTGCGGGAGAGTTGTCGCTCACCGGCGAGTTGCGTCCGGTTCGCGGGGCATTGGCGATGGCGAGCGCCATGCTGGCCGAACCGTCGGCGCGTGCGCTCGTGCTGCCCGCGGCAAGCGCGCAGGAAGCCGCATTGGTGGAGGGCGCCACGGTCTATGGCGCGCGCACCTTGCTCGATGTCTGCGCGCATCTCGCCGAGCCCGACGTGGCGACGCCGCTGCCGCGCGCCGTTGTCCCACTGGCGCTGGCGGCGTCGGCCGACAGCGGCGTCGCGCAAGCAAGCGACCTCCCCGACCTGGGCGATATCAAGGGACAAGAGCACGCCAAGCGCGCCCTGGAAGTTGCGGCGGCAGGCGGACATCACATCTTGTTCTACGGCCCACCGGGTACCGGCAAGTCGATGCTGGCGACGCGGCTCGCGGGACTGCTCCCGGCGCTGAGCAAGGCGCAGGCCGTGGAGGCCGCCACGCTGGCCAGCCTGAGCGCACAGGGATTCGATATGCGCCACTGGGGCCGGCGACCGTTTCGCGCGCCGCATCATACGGCGTCGGCCGCGGCGCTGGTGGGCGGAGGTAGCGCGCCGCGGCCCGGTGAAATCAGTCTGGCCCATCGCGGGGTGCTCTTTCTCGACGAACTCCCTGAATTTCAGCGCCGCGTGCTCGAAGTCCTGCGCGAACCGCTGGAGTTGGGCCATGTCACGATCTCCCGCGCGGGCGGACACGCCACGTTCCCCGCCGCGTTTCAACTCGTGGCCGCGATGAACCCGTGCCCGTGCGGCGACCTGGGACATCCGTCGCGCAATTGCCGCTGTACGAGCGAGGCCGTGGCGCGATATCGCAATCGTCTCTCGGGCCCGCTGCTCGATCGCATCGACCTGCACGTCGAAGTGCCGGCGCTGAGCGCCGAGACATTCGCCGCGCCGGCCAGCGGCGAGCGCAGCGAAGTCGTGGCGACACGCGTCAGGCAGGCGCGGGAGCGCCAGCTATCTCGCCAGGGCCAATTGAACTGCGGCCTGTCGAGCCGTGCGCTGGAGGCGCAATGCGCCCTGCAGCCGAACGCGCAGGACGTTCTGCACCGCGCAGTGACGCAACACCATTGGTCGGCACGCACCTATCATCGCGTGCTGCGCGTGGCGCGCACGGTAGCCGATCTCGCAGGCATTGGCGATATCGATGCCCATCACGTCGCAGAGGCCGTGCAATACCGCGAAGCCCCGTCATCGTAACGGGCGCGAGGCGCAGCGGCGATCACTCCAGCGTGAACGAATCGAGAAATTGGTCGACCTGGTCCTTCGCGGGAGCCTTCGTCGCCAGCACGACCACTTGATAAACGTGATTGCCGCGACCGACGAAACGGGCGGCAACGTAACGCTCCGTCTTGTCGCTGGCCTTGCCTTGCGCGGATACGCCCAGTCCGGGAATCGCAGGCGCGTCGCCCGCCTGACGCACCATGACCTGCACCGGCGCGGCGGCCCCGTCGTTCACGTTCGCGAGCAAGCCATGCTGCAACTCGGCGAGGACTGCTTGACGTAGCGTTGCGTCGTCCTTGGGCAGCGTCACCACGCCCACGGCGAAGAGTGCCGCATCGACGCGGGCAGCTTGCATGCGCATAGGCAGTGGGCCGGAGGCGAACTTCACTTCGCGCGCGTCCTGCGTCGGTTTGGCGGGATAGGTTGCGGCATACCCGCCGTCTTTGTCGTGCACCTCGCGCCAATCGTAGCGAGGGGAACAGGCGGCGAGCACCATGGCCGCGGCAAGCATGACGTAGACACGGATAACGCGATTCATAGACAGGAGGATGAGCCTGAAGGGAAGGAGATTGCCATTATCCGCCATGTGTTGCGACACGAAAAACGCGCCGTTGCAGATCCCGGTATCATCGGCGGCATGGAACCCACCACGGCCGCCTCATCCCGCCCATTGCCTACCGACGTCTGCGACACACGCGGGGCGATTGCATCCGCGCTGGCGCTCAAGCCCGGGTGCCACGCCCCTGCGCCCCGGCAAAGGACCGGTCGCCTGATGCGGGGGCTGGCGGTGCTGACGACGGGCTTCGCCATTGGCGCGGCTGTCGCGGCGCCGGCATCGGATGGTAGCCCGCGCCCTGCCGCGGGGAATTTCGCGTCGGCGCAAACCGCGGGCGTCACGTCACCGCGTGACGGCGGCGGCGGGTCGGCAACGCCCGCGCAGAACGACGGGGCGCGTGCGGTGCAAGCACAGGCCAGCGTGCCGCTGGCGACGGACTTCGCCGCTCACGCCCGCCGTGCCGCTTCGCTCGACACCCCGCTGATCGTGCTGGTATCGCTGCGCGACTGCGTCTATTGTGGCCCGATCCGCCAGCGCGAACTTGCGCCGCTCGTGCGCGGCGGCAAATACGAGGTGCGCGAGATCGGCATGGACAGCACAGCGCCGGTGCGCGAGTTCGACGGCTCGACGACGACGGGCGTTGCCTGGGCGCGCGCTCACGGCGTGAAGGTGTCGCCGACGGTTTTGTTCCTCGATACGAGCGGACACCCCGTCGCCGACCCGCTGATCGGCGCAGGACTCCCCGACTTCTATGGCGCCTATCTCGACAACGCCATCGCGCAGGGCCGCACCCAGCTACGCGCCGGCCGCGCCGCCGCAACGCGCTGAGAATCGGGGCTGCGGAATCGGGGCCGTGGAATCGAAGCAGCAGAATCGGGGCGGCAGAAACCCGGTTGGAAATCAGAGTAGAATCGTCGTCACCCATTGAACAATCCGCCCGCACGGCTGTGTCATGAGCGCTACGACCCCCCGCAAGTCTCCCATGAGCAAGATCCTCGCCATTGCGATCGTCGCAATCGTGGCGATCGCTGGGTATTTCACGTTTGTTGGACAGAAGCGCGCGCCCGACGCGACGTTCACGCTGCTCTCGGGACAAACGCTCGGCACCGAGCAACTCAAGGGCAAGGTCTATCTCGTCAACTTCTGGGCGACGAGCTGCACAACGTGCATGAAGGAAATGCCGTCGATGGTGCAGACGTACGAGAAGTACAAAGGCCGAGGGCTGGAATTCGTGGCGGTTGCCATGAGCTACGACCCGCCGATGTACGTGGTGAACTATGCGCAGTCGCGTCAACTGCCGTTCAAGGTGGCGATGGATTCCGACGGCAGCGTGGCCAAGCAGTACGGCAACGTCCAGCTCACGCCGACGACCTTCGTCGTGGATCGCAATGGCAAGGTGCTCAAGCAATACGTGGGCGAGCCGGAATATGCGGAACTCGACAAACTCATCGAGACGGCACTGGGCAAGCAGGCTTGACGTCGCGGCTCCGGGCCACGTCACCGAATCGCCTGGCCTCCCTCGCCTCAACGCAAGCGCCCTTCGGGGCGCTTTTGTTTTGTCGCCGAATTCGGCGTCCTGCATCACCGAGTCCCCTCAACGCCCGCTGTCGCCGCCCTCGCCCTGACTGCGCGTGTGAAGTCCGTAACGCTTGAGCTTTTCATACAGCGTCGCCTTGGGCACGTGCAGCGCCTCGGCCGTCGCCGCCACGTTGCCCTTGCTGTGCTCCAGCGCCTCTTGCAGCACGGCGCGCTCGAAGCGGTCCACCTGCTCCTTGAGCGGCAGCGGCGCGAGCGAGTCGCCCTCGGGCGCACTCGCCACACCGAGCACCAGACGATCCGCCGCATTGCGAAGCTCGCGCACGTTGCCCGGCCAGTCTGCCTGCATCAGCTCCTGACGCATCCGATCCGAGACCACGGGCGCCGGACGTCCATAGCGCACGGCGGCGTCCAGCATGAAGTGCTCGAACAGCGGCAGGATATCCTCGCGACGCTCGCGCAGCGGCGGCAACGCCAGCGTCACCACATTCAGCCGGTAATACAGATCGCGACGGAATGTGCCCTCGCGCACCAGCGCTTCCATATCGCCCTTCGCAGCAGCGACCACGCGGCAGTCGACACGCACCGACTGATTCGAGCCCAACCGTTCCAGCACACCTTCCTGCAAAACGCGCAGCAGCTTGACCTGCAACGCAAGCGGCATGCTCTCGATCTCGTCGAGAAACAACGTGCCGCCCGACGCATGTTCAAGCTTTCCGATGCGACGTTTGGCCGCGCCGGTAAACGCGCCCACCTCGTGACCGAACATCTCGCTCTCGAAAATCGCCTCGGGCAACGCGCCGCAGTTCAGCGCGACGAACGGCGCATCGCGGCGGCGCGACAGTTCATGCAGACTGCGCGCCACCAGCTCCTTGCCCGTCCCCGTGTCGCCGTTGATGAGCACCGGCGCATCGGTCATCGCCACGTTGGCGATGAGCGTGCGCAGCGTCTCCATTGCCGGACTGCGCCCGATGATGCGCGAGGCGCGGCCGCCCTGTTCCGCCAGTTCGCGCCGCAACGCCTGGTTCTCCAGCATGAGCTTGCGCGTTTCCAACGCACGCTTGGCCGATTCGATCAGACGGTCCGGCGCAAACGGCTTCTCGATGAAGTCGTAGGCACCGTCGCGAATCGCCTGAACGGCCATCGAAATATCGCCGTGACCGGTCACGAGGATCACGGGCACCTCGGGCGCGTGCTGACGCAGATGCGAGAGCAGCTCAAGTCCGCTCATGCCGATCAGGCGAATGTCCGACACGACGATGCCGGCGAAATCCGGCGTGATGCGTTCGCGCGCGGCTTCGGCCGAGGCAAGCCCGAAGGCGTCGAGTCCGGCGAGTTGCAGGCTCTGCAGCGTGGCACGCCGCACGAGTTCGTCGTCTTCGACAAATAAGATCTGAAGGTTCTTGTACATCATGCGATTGTCGCGCCGGTGCGTTGCACGCGGCGCAGCGTCACGAGAAATTCTGCGCCACCGCCAGGAACGTTGCGTGCGACCAACTGGCCGCCGTTCTCCTGGGCGATGGATGACGAGATGGCGAGTCCGAGCCCCATGCCCTGCCCCCCCTCCTTGGTACTGAAAAACGGCTCGAACAGTCGCGGCATATGTGCCTCAGAAATGCCCGGCCCGTTGTCGCGCACGTAAATGCGCACCCACAGGTCGTCGGCCTCCACATCGATCCAGATCGACGGCGGTGCCTGCGGGCTGGAAACGCTTCCTACCGCGTCGATAGCGTTACCCACCAGATTGATCAGCACCTGCTCGAGACGCAGTCCTTCGCAGGCGACGTACACGTCGTCTAATCCGTCGGCAAACGTCGTCGTCAATGGGATGTCCTCCAGACGCCCGCGCAGCAGCGTCACCGTATTGTCGAGCGCGCGGCGCACCGACGCCTCCATGTCGCCACGGCGTGCGCGGCCTGCGAAGAGCCGCAGTTGTCCGGTGATCTTGCCCATGCGATCGGTGAGCGACGCGATGGCCTCCAGGTTCTCTTGCGCCGCCCCATACTCGGCACGTTCGAGCAACACGCGTGTGTTGTCGGAAAAGCTGCGCAGCGCCGAGAGCGGCTGATTGAGTTCGTGCGTGATACCTGCGGCCATCTGCCCCAGCGCCACGAGTTTGGACGCCTGCACGAGTTCGCTCTGTGCCTCGCGCAGTTCGTGCTCGGTGCGCGAGCGCTCCTGCACCTCGGTCTGCAAGCGTTCATTGGCCGACTGCAGATCGGCGGTGCGCTCGGCCACGCGCTCGCCCAGTTCCGCGTACGCCGATTGCAACAGCTCACGGCTCTTGAGCATGTCGCGTACGCGCTGACGCCGCTGGTTCCATGCCACCCCCAGCAAGCAGGTAAACGCCGCGAGACAGCCCGCCGCCACCGCCGCGATCCGGGCGTTGGCGATCACCTGATCGAGCGGCGCGAAGTACATCAGCGTCCAATTCGGCTCGCCCAGCCTGCGCTGCACAGCAAGAAAGCGGCGCATCTTGCCGGCGCCGCGTCCGTCGCGCACGGTCACGACCTCGCCGTCGGCGTCGAGCCGCTCGTCCTCGCTCCAGGCGAGCGGCGTGATGTGCTGGTTGTAGTACTGACGCGAGCTGTCGAGCGCCGCCTTCACCGCGGGGGTGAGCGGTGCGAGCGCCCGATACTGCCAGCGCGGCTCGGACGACAGGAATATCACGCCGTGATCGTCGGCCACGACGACGGGCTCGGAGGCGTCGGCACCTGCACGCTGGAACCACTCCAGGTTGAGCTTGAGGACCACGACGCCGCGAATCTGGCCATCCACCACAATCGGCTGCGAGACGAAGTACCCTGGCTCGCCCGACGTCGTACCCACGCCATAGAAACGGCCCAGTGCGCCCCGGATCGCATCGATGAAGTACGGGCGAAAACGATATTGCTGCCCCACGAACGTGGCCTTCTCGCGCCAGTTGCTCGCGGCCAGCGCGATCCCGTTCGCGTCGATCACATAGGCGGCCGACGCCTTGGCGCGCTGGTTCACGTCGAACAGATAATCGTTGGCGCGCTGCACGACCGCGGGATCGTTCGGATGAAGCAACAGATCGCGCACATCCGGATGCAGCGAAAGCAAGTACGGCAGGAATTCGTAGCGATCGACGGTGCTGCGCAGACTGCCCGCGTAGCGCTCGACCCGCGCGCCGGCGTTCACGCGCAGGTCGGTCACGCCGCGCTGCCAGCTCAGGGCGTACGTCAACCAGCAGAACAGAACGCTCGCCAACAGCATGACGGCGATCCACGACCAACGGCGCATCGGCACGGTCCTCTCGAAATCGATGGGGACTTCGTCGCGCCGGGGGGGCGAAACGTCCGTACGTGAAGCGGAGGCACCTGCCGGTGCCTGGCGCTCGCGTGGGCGAATCGGGTTGTCGTGCTGAGTGGCCATTGGGTCGCAGCGTACGCCTTGTCGACGTCGATGACGGCCGGTTCTGGCGATGGCGGCAGGCGGCGCGGTCGTGCCGCCTGTCGTCATCGCAAAACCAGGAAAAACCAAAGGACCACCGGGCGGCGAAGCTCAGGCGCTATTGTGCCTGTGCCGCGCCGCCCGGTGGCGAATCTTGCGTTGGCGGGGGGGCCGGTGGCGTCACGCGAAACGACTCACGTGACGCTCCTGCACCCGCCGCCGCCGGCCGTCAGGCCAGCTCAGGTTCGCGGTTCTTGGACATGGCCTGCGCGAGCTGCTTGCGGTCCAGTTCCTTTTCCCAGGCCGACACGACGATGGTCGCCACGCCGTTGCCGACGAGGTTCGTCAGCGCACGGCACTCGCTCATGAAGCGGTCGATACCGAGGATCAGCACCATCCCGGCCACCGGAATCGTCGGGATCACGGCGAGCGTGGCAGCCAGCGTGATGAAGCCGGCGCCGGTCACGCCCGACGCGCCCTTCGAGGTCAGCATCGCCACGGCGAGCAGCGTGAGCTGCTGGCCCCAGGTCAGGTCAATGTTGGTCGCTTGCGCAATGAACAGCACGGCCATCGTCATGTAGATGTTGGTGCCGTCGAGGTTGAACGAGTAACCGGTCGGAATCACCAGACCCACCACCGACTTCGAGCAACCGGCGTTCTCCATCTTCTCCATCAGTTGGGGCAGCGCGGCTTCCGACGAGCTGGTGCCCAGCACGATCAGCAGCTCTTCCTTGATGTAGGCGAGGAAACGGAAGATCGAGAAGCCCGTGAACTTGGCGATCAGACCCAGCACGACGATCACGAACAGGAACGACGTCAGGTAGAACGTGCCCATGAGCTTGGCGAGCGGCACCAGCGAGGCGATGCCGTACTTGCCGATCGTGAAGGCCATCGCACCGAAGGCGCCCAGCGGCGCAACCTTGGTGATGATGTGCACCACGCGAAAGAGCACGCCCGAGACGCTGTCGATCCAGTTCGTCACCACGCGGCCACGCTCACCGATCATGCTCAGGGCGGCGCCGAACAGGATGGCGATCACGAGGATCTGCAGAATCTCACCCTTGGCGAACGCGTCGGTGATCGTGCTCGGGATCAGGTGCATCAGGAAGTCGACGAACGTCTCGCCGTGGGCAGCCTTCGCGGCATAACCGGAAATCGCCTTCGGATCGAGGGTATTGATGTCGACGTTGAACCCCGCACCCGGCTTCAGGATGTGCGTCGCCGCCAAACCGATGACCAGCGCAAACGTCGAGACGATTTCGAAGTAAAGGATCGCCTTGCCGCCGACGCGGCCGACCTTCTTCATGTCTTCCATGCCGGCAATACCGGTCACGACGGTACAGAAGATCACCGGGCCGATGATCATCTTGATCAGCTTGATGAACGCATCGCCGAGCGGCTTCATCTGCACGGCTAGATCGGGCTTGAAGTGACCGAGCACGATGCCGATGACGATGGCGATCAGCACCTGTACGTACAGGATGCGGTAGAAGGGTTTTTTGGTCTGAGTTTGCATGTTGTTTCCTCTTCAGGCGGCGGGGCAAGCCACCGCCCTTGTTATCAATCCGCGGTGACGCCGCGAATTTCGCTTTGCGCAAAGCGCATTTGCTCCTCCATCACCATCTGGGCCAGCGACTTCTTCAATTCATTGAATTCGCTGCCTGCCGTATCGCGCGGACGGGGTAGGTCGATGACCATGTCTCGCTTGACCGTGCCCGGCCGGTACGTCATGACGACGACCCGGTCGGCCAGATAGATCGACTCCTCGATGCTGTGTGTGACGAAAATGATCGTCTTCTTGAACTCCTCCCAGATGCGCAGCAGCTCGTCCTGCAACGTGCGTCGTGTGAGCGCGTCGAGCGCGCCGAACGGCTCGTCCATGAGCAGGATCGGGCTGTCGAGCGCGAGCACGCGGGCAATCGCCACGCGCTGGCGCATGCCGCCCGACAGATCGCGCGGAAACCGGTCGCGAAACTCGCGCAGGTTGAGCTTGCCGAGCAGCAGGTCCACGCGCTCGTTGATCTCGGCGCGGCGCATCCCCTTGATTTCCAGCCCGAACGCAATGTTCTGCGCGACCGTCATCCACGGAAACAGTGCGTACTCCTGGAACACCATGCCGCGATCCGGGCCCGGCTCGGCCGCCGCATGCGCACGACCGTCGATACGGATGGCGCCCGAGGTCGGTTGCACGAATCCTGCCAGCGCGTTGAGCAGCGTCGACTTGCCGCAGCCCGACGGTCCCAGCAGGCAGACGAACTCCCCCGCGCCGATGGTCAGGTCGATGTCCTTGAGCGCGTCGACGACACCGCCCGGAATCGGGAACTGCTTACCCACGTGTTCAATTTCGATCAGCATGTCGCTCGCCTCACTTGGTTTCGAGACCACGGTGCCACTTGAGCAGGTGGTTGTTGAGACGATCCATGCCGAGGTCGATCACCAGGCCGAGCAGACCGATGGTCAGCATGCCGGCGATGATCTTGTCGGACCACATGTACTCGCGTGCTTCCAGAATGCGGTAGCCGAGCCCGTTGTTCACGGCAATCATCTCGGCCACGATCACAACGATGAACGCCGTGCCGATGCCGATGCGAATGCCCGACAGGATGTACGGCGTCGCCGCCGGCATGATGACGCGGCGAAAGATCGTGAACTGGCTCGCCCCGAGGTTGCGGGCCGCGCGCAGATAGATGCCGTCGACGTGACGTACGCCTGCGATGGTATTCATCAGCACAGGGAAAAACGCCCCGAGCGCGATCAGGAAGAACGCCGGCGGATTGCCCAGGCCGAACCAGAGAATGGCCAGCGGAATGTAGGCGATCGGGGGAATCGGGCGCACCACCTGCACCAGCGGATTGAACAGCCCGTAAATGCGGCTGCTGGTGCCCATGAGCAGGCCGAGCGGCAACGCGATCACCGCGCCCACGAGGAAGCCCATGACCACGCGATACAGGCTGTTGGCGGCGTCCATGAGCAATTCGCTCGAATTCAGCCACGCGCCGACGCCGTCGGCCATCGTTACGGTCGGTTTGAGGTATTGCCACCACTTGGCGACAACCGCCAGCGGCGACGGAAGAATGATCGGGTTGATCCACCCGAGGCCCGTGACGATCTGCCAGATCACCACGACCGCGAGCGGAATCAACACACCGCGCATCATGCGCGCGGTGCGCGTGGCGCCCGAAGAAGCAAGGACAGCGGCCATCCGTTCGCCTCGCTTTACTTGATGTTCAGTTGGGTCTTCGCCTTGGCGAGCAGGTCGAGCTTGACCCAGTCGTCCGCCTTCGGCACCGGATCCTGCAGCCGGCCCACGCCATACTGTTTCATCAGGTCGGTCGTGAGCTGTACGTGCGAGGTGCTCAGGTCGTAGCTATACGGCGAGTTGCCGATGGCATCCGAGAAGTCCTGCGGCGTGATCTGGTTCTTGAACATGTCCTCGCGCACGAACTTCTCGGCCGCTTGCGGATGCTGGATAAAGAAGTTGGTGGCTTCGA
Organism: Pandoraea sp. XJJ-1; assembly: GCF_026802345.1. Lineage (NCBI taxonomy): Bacteria > Pseudomonadati > Pseudomonadota > Betaproteobacteria > Burkholderiales > Burkholderiaceae > Pandoraea > Pandoraea sp. XJJ-1. The sequence continues at coordinate 489,070 of NZ_CP113827.1, read as the reverse complement.
CGAACGCATACATCAGGCGCTGCGCCACGTCCGGCTTTTCCTTGTAGAGCTTCTCGGTGATCACGAGCGCCCGCACCGGTTCGCCGAGCGGCGTGTCGTACGGCTTGAGCACTTCCACGCCGAAGCCCTTGTTGATGGCCTGCGACGCCTGCGGCTCCGACTGGCACATCGCATCGATGCTGCCGGCGGCAAGCGCCTGGTTCAGGTCGGCGTAGGCCATGAAGAGGATCTGCACGTCCTTGCCCGGCTTGTCCGACCACGTCAGGCCGGCCTTGGCCAACTCGGCGTACAGAATCAACTCCTGGGCACCGCCACGGGCCACGCCCACTTTCTTTCCCTTGAGGTCGGCCACCTTGGTGATCGGCAAGCCCTTCTTCGCCACGAGGCGCACACCGCCCTTCGCGAACCCGGCCACGGCGTAGATCGGCGCGCCCTGCGCACGCCCCGCAATTGCGGCATCCAGCGCGCTTGCCGACACGTCGACCTGCCCCGCCACAATCGCCGGCATGATGTCCACCCCCTTGGCGAACATCCGCTCCTCGATCTTCAGGCCGTATTTCGGCCCGATGACCTTCATGTACGACACTGCGCCGTAGTGGGCGAACTTCAGATTCCCCAGACGCACGACGTCGTCGGCAAACGCGTGTAGCGAAGCTGCGCACAGTGCCGCAGCGGCAAGACATTGCTTGAACATAAGGTCTCCTCTCTTATTAGGTCGGCTTGCCTGGCACGTCTGGATTCCCGTAGGGACGCCGGATCATGCGGCAGCACGTACTCTACAAAAGCAATACCCATGCCAACAACGCAAGTCTTTGATTTTAATAATGGAAGCTGTGGAAAACCCGAAGATCGATAATACGGAAACCTGGAAAACGACGTCATAAACTTTCTGGATTTCCAGAAAATCCACGACGCGCAGTGTGTCGCACAAGGCGCCAGGGCAAATCCCGAGGTCGCATCAACGACACGGCCCGACCACTCGCTCAGGCGGACAGCGCTTCCGGCAGGGGCGTCTGATAGCCCAGTGCAGCCGAGATCTCGGTGGCACAGGCCGACAGGCGCGACGAGATGTCGGGCAGCAGCGCCCGCGTCATGCGCGACGACGGACCAGACGCCGACAGCGACGCGATCACTTCGCCGGAGGCATCGCGCACCGGCACCGCGACCGATACGGCCTCGGGCGCGAGTTCACCGAAGCTCACCGCGCAGTCCTGACGGCGCACGTTGAGTAGCTCGGCAGCCAGCTCGTCGCGCTCGATGAGCGTGCCTGCGGTGTAGCGCTTGCGCGGACGGCCCAGCACCTGCGCGCGAACATCGTCGGACGCGAATGCCAGTAGCACGCGGCCTGATGCGCCGACATACAGCGGACGACGATTGCCGACCACGCCGTGCACGCGCAACTCGTGGGTCGACTCGACGCGTGCCACGCACAGCGACTCAAGCCCGTCGCGTACGCGAAGCTGGATATTCTCGTTCAGCGCGCGATTGAGCACCTGAAGATGGCGATGGGCGACCTTCACAAGATTGACCTGCTCGTGCCCGGCCACGCCCAACACCAACGCCTGAGCGCCCAGCACATAGGTCACCGGGCTGCCTTCGCGCACCACCCAGCGGTGCTGCTCGAGCGTTGCCAGCAGACGAAAGGCGCGCGACTTGTTCAGGCCGGCGCGATGCGCCAGTTCCGTCACACCCAGGCCAGGACACTCCCCGACCAGCGACAGCAGCGTAAGCGCCGTATCGACCGAAGCGACTGTATAGTCCATCAAACATCCTCACTATGTTGTTCGGCATAGGCGGCGAGCGCCGCCGCGAATTGGCCAAGTTGCGATTGCAGCGTGGAGAAGCCGTCATGCTTCTCCACGCGCGATTCATTCAGATAAAGCGCCTGATTCAGCTCGATCTGCACACTGTGGCGCCGCGCCTCGGGACGTCCGAAGTGACGCACCAGATCGCCGCCGCCGTCCTCACCGCACGGGGTGTTGTACGCCACGCGATAGCCCAGTCGCGTGAACTCGGCAATGATCCAGCGCGAGAAGGCCGGATCGGCCGTGGTCCCACCGCCGTCGCTCACGAGCACGTCGGCACGCGACATGCCGGCATCGACATCGAGCGCCCCGCCGCGCGAACGCATCGACTGACAGTTCAGGTGCCAGACCGCACCGTGCCGCTGCCAGGCGGCATCGAGCACATCGCGCAGGGCGTGACGGTAGGGCAGGTAATAGTCATGAATACGCCGCTCGACTTCGGCCACCGACAGTCGCCGGTCGTAGAGCGGCACGTTCGGCGCGGCAAACCGATGCAGCAGGCCGACACCGCGCTCGCTATAGGCTTGCGGACGCGCGTCGTGCGGCCACAGGCTTGCGAGCAATTCGGGATCGATGTCGTGCTCGGCGCGGTTCGCGTCGATGTAGGCGCGCGGGAAAAGCGCGGCAACGAGCGTCGCACCGTGATGCGTGACCACGGACCACAGCTCGTCGACGTAAGCATCGCCGCACGCAAGAATCGCAGCCGTCGGCGCAATGGTGTCGAAATCGGGGGGAAACACATGCCCGCTGTGCGGTGCGTCGATCACCAGAGGCAAGCGCCTCCCCAGGCCCCCTTGTGGCGCTTCCACAAAATATCGGCCCTCGGTGACCTGACGGGACATGCAGTCTCCTCGCGTGCGTCGGGAACGTCTGTTCGCGAATTCCCATGACAGCCGCATTGTTTTGTCAAGCAAAACAAGGTTTCAATATTCTGAAACAATGCCGGAGAACCGACAAGGTGAGGGTTGTTACAGCATATTTCGTGGCGCGATGAGGCGCGACTGGCGGGTGAGGCGCCCGATTCGTCGACGTTCACCGCAGATAGCGACACATTTGGAGCGACTTAGTCAGCATGGGCCCACTTGTGCGCGCGTATTGCGTATTGAACCGAGCCCATCCTGTGACGCGTCGTAATTGAAAGGCAAACAAAAACGCGGACCGTCTTTCGACGGCCCGCGTTCTGTGTCTGACGACGAGGTGACGCTGGCGAATCAGATAGCGTCGGCCACACCCGCTTCGTGCGCCTGCACGTCGGCGTGATAGCTCGAGCGCACCATCGCGCCGACGGCCGCATGCGTGAAGCCTATCTTGTAGGCCTCCTCCTCGAACATCTTGAACGTGTCCGGCGTGACGTAACGACGTACCGCCAGATGGTGCTCCGACGGCTGGAGATACTGGCCGATCGTGAGCATGTCGACGTTGTGGGCACGAAGATCGCGCATCACTTCCAGGATTTCTTCGTCCGTCTCGCCCAGGCCGACCATCAGGCCCGACTTCGTGGACACGTCCGGATGCTTCGCCTTGAATTCCTTCAGGAGCGTGAGCGAGTGCTGGTAGTCCGACCCCGGGCGCGCTTCCTTGTACAGACGCGGCACCGTTTCGAGATTGTGGTTCATCACGTCGGGCGGCGCCGCATTCAGAATGCCCAGCGCGCGATCGAGACGCGCGCGGAAGTCGGGCGTGAGGATTTCGATGCGGGTTTGCGGCGACAGCTCGCGCACGTGGCGGATACAGTCGACGAAGTGCTGAGCCCCGCCGTCGCGCAGGTCGTCGCGGTCGACGCTCGTGATCACCACGTACTTCAGGCGCATCGCGGCGATGGTCTTCGCGAGGTTGATCGGCTCGTCGACGTCGAGCGGATCCGGGCGGCCGTGGCCGACGTCACAGAACGGGCAGCGGCGCGTGCACTTGTCGCCCATGATCATGAACGTGGCCGTGCCCTTGCCGAAGCACTCGCCGATGTTCGGGCAGCTCGCCTCTTCACACACCGTGTGCAGGTTGTGCTCGCGCAGGATCTGCTTGATCTCGTAGAAACGCGACGTATGGGTGGCCGCCTTCACGCGGATCCAGTCCGGCTTCTTCAGACGTTCGATCGGCACGACCTTGATCGGGATGCGGGCCGTCTTGGCTTGCGACTTTTGCTTGGCGGTGGCGTCGTAGTCGCCGTCGATCGTGCGAACTTCCTTGTTCGCGGTGTCGTTCTGAGTCACGGTGGTGGTCATGTTGGGGGCTTTCCAGACGTCCAATCAGGCGGCGGCGTTTGCGCTGGGGGCCGGATCGGCCTGCGGCGCGGCTTCGGCCGACGCGGTGTGCTGTTCGAGATGATGACCGAGTTGCTGCGCCAGTCGCGCGGCCACTTCGTCCCAGCGGGGGGCCACGCCGAGCGTGGCCATGTCTACGGTTTGCAGGCCGGCATAGCCGCACGGATTGATCCAGTCGAACGGCCGCAGATCCATCGCAACGTTCAACGACACGCCGTGATAACTGCATCCGTTGCGGATCTTCAACCCGAGCGCGGCGATTTTCGCACCGGCATGCGCTGCGGCACCGTCGCCCGGGCTCACATAGATTCCCGGTGCGCCGGCCCGGCGCTCAACGTCGAGATTATACGCGCCCAGGGTGTCGATCACCGCCTGCTCGATCAAACGCACCATTTCGCGCACGCCGAGCTTGCGCCGGCGCAGATCCACGAGCAGGTAAATCACCACCTGCCCTGGGCCGTGATATGTGATCTGGCCTCCACGGTCGACCTTGACGAGCGGAATACCGGTATTCGAAACGAGCAAGTGAGCGGGGTCGCCGGCCAGTCCAAGCGTGTAGACAGGCGGATGCTGAACGATCCAGAGCTGGTCGGGGCCGTACGCGCCACGCGTGTCGGTGTACGCGCGCATGGCGTCGAACGACGCGGCGTAGTCTTCGGTGCCGCGCCAGCACACTTCGATCGGGGAGGTCATGCCCGCAATTTTAACGAAACCGGCGCAGTCGTGCTCGAAGCCGCGCTCGCGGGCGCGAGATGGCGGCTTCTCCGGCGTAGTTACGCTCTGCGGGCATTCAGCTCATCGCGCAGATTGTTGTGAATTCCATTGACACATCGACGACGTCGACGTCACCCTCTGAAATGAAACGCGCGCCCGTTGGCAACGAAGGCCAAGGGGCGCGCGATGTCGATGACCCCGCGCGCCAAACCTGCGCGCCGGACCCACGACCGGCGTTCGTCAGGCGGCGGCCGCGCAGGCGTTCGCTGCGCGCGATGCCCGGCGCCCGGCGAGCCACCGGCGCAGCACACGAGCCAGTGAGAAACGGTGCGCCACTTCACGCTGCAGCTCGGCTTCCGCCACCCCGTCGGACGACATCCAGTAACGGCGACCCGGTTCGACGGCGAGACGCTGACCGGGCATGAGCCAGTAATCGCGCGGATCGCCTGCACGCGTAACCCAAACCGCCGCGCCGCGTGCCACCAGCGTATGCTCGTGATGCAGGTCGAGGCTGATTACGTCCCCGGGGCGGATACCGTAGAAGTACTGCACCTTTGTTAAATTGTTTTGCATTTTACGACCCCCACTCAGTGCGAGACAATGACTGAATCATAGGGACTGGCGGGCGCTGCACCAAACGACATATTTTCACGGCGTTGCTAACAAAACTCACATGGATATTCGGAGACTTCCCAACCTGAGCGCCCTGCGCGCCTTCGAGGCGGCGGCCCGCCTGGAAAGCTTTTCGCGCGCGGCAGAAGAACTGTTCGTCACGCACGGCGCCATCAGCCATCAGATTCGCGCGCTGGAGCAAGAGTTGGGGACGACGCTTTTCGCGCGCAACGGCAAACGCATCAGCATCACGCCGGCGGGACGCCAGTACGCCGCGTCGATCCGTACCGCGCTCGGCGACATTGCCCAGGCGACGCGCAAGTTGCAAGCGGGCACGCGCAGCGAGCGGCGGCTGGTACTGACCACCATGCCGTCGTTTGCGAGCCGGTGGCTCACACCACGCATCGGGCGCTTCATTGACCGGCATCCGGAGCTGGAAGTGGAGTTGCGGTGCAGTGCCCAGTTGATCGACTTCGAGCGCGAGGATGTGGACGTCGCCCTGCGCATGGGCAAGGGCAACTGGCCAGGGCTGCACATTGAGAAAGTGCTCGACGATGTGTTTTTCCCGGCCTGTAGCCCGTCATACAACCAGGGGCATCTGCCGAAGACGGCGGAAGAATTCCGCCGCAGCACGTTGCTGCGCTCTGAAGGCGAGCCGTGGGCGCCGTGGTTCGCGGCGGCGGGCTTTGATCTGCCCGAGCCGACGCAGGGCATGATGTACGAAGATTCCGGCATGTTGTCGCAAGCGGCCATCGTCGGCCAGGGGCTGGCGCTCGTACGCCGCTCGCTGGCCGTGGGCGACATCATGGCGGGACGCCTTGTCCGGCTGTCCGACGTCGATACGCCGTGTGACTGGGATTATTACTTCGTGTGTCCGCCCGCCGTGCTGGAAACGCAGCGTGTTCAGGCGTTCAGAACGTGGTTTCTGGAAGAGTTGAAGGCGTTCGAGTCGGTGAAGGACATGCAGCGCCGCCCGGCGCGCCCAACATCGGTCGACTGGGAGGCCGACATGGTCACCACTGCGGGTGAGCCCGCACCGGGCATCCAACCGGGGCGCACGGCCTCATCGCCGCCCGACGACGGCGCACCGACGCACGCGTGATGCGCGTACCGCAAGCGCGTTCGTGAGGCGCCTGCGTGCGTCGCCTGCGCCTCACACGCGGTGCACGCTTACAGCACCACCTTGACCATCGGATGCCCAGTCAGCGCGCGATAGATATCGTCGAGATGGGCTTTCGAGTGGGCGCGCACCGTGACGGTCAGGCCGAGATATTTGCCCGTGCTGGACGGGCGCATCTCCACGGTCGCCGCGTCGAATTCGGCATCGAATTCTCGCAGCAATGCCACGATGGCGTCGGCGAAACCGTCCTGCGTCGTCCCCATCACCTTGATGGGAAAGTCGCACGGAAACGCCAGCAGGCTTTCCTTCTTGTCCAGGGTCACAATGCCTCCTTGGCGCGTTGATACGCGGCATACAGCGCCTGGAAGACGGGGCCCGGCCGGCCATCGCCCACGGGCTTGCCGTCAAGCGTGACGACCGCCAGCACTTCCTTGGTCGCGGACGTGATGAGCAGCTCGTCGGCGTTGCGCACGTCCGCTTCGCTGACCGGGCACTCATGGAACCGGATGCCGCATTCGCGTGCAAGTCCTTCGAGCACGCCGTAGCGAATCCCTTCCAGAATACGATTGTCGCGCGGCGGCGCAAACATTTCACCGCCCTTGACGACCCACACATTGCTCGACGACGCCTCGGTCAGATTCCCGTCACGGAACTGGATCGTTTCCTGAACGTCGTGATCGGCGGCGTACTGTGCCATCAGCACGTTGCCCAGCAGCGACGTCGACTTGATATGGCAATTCAACCAGCGTCGATCCTCATGCGTGACCGCGCCCACGCCGTGCGCCACTTTGTCGCGGCTGGGCAGCGTGAGCGGGGTTGCGATGCCGAACACCGTAGGCACGATGTCCTTCGGAAATGCGTGCTGACGCGGTGCCACGCCGCGCGTGACCTGCACATAGACGCTGTGCGGATCGGCCGAACATGTGGCCGACAGGCGCGCGAAGAGCGCCTCCCATTCGGCGCGTGTGTATGGGTTCGCGATGCGGATCTCGGCGAGGCTGCGCTCGAGCCGGTCCAGATGCTGCGCAAGCCGGAAAGGCTTGCCGCGATAGACCGGCACGACTTCATAGATGCCGTCGCCGAACAGGAAACCCCGATCGAGGACGGAGATTTTCGCGTCGCCGAGCGGGATCAGGTCGCCATTGAGCCAGACGGTGGGGTTATCCATGCTTACTTCTTCACGAACATCAGGCGCAGCGCGTCCCATGCGCGGCCGACGAAGCTGGCTTGCGCAACGTCGGCGAGGGCCACAACCGGGAATTCGGCCAGCGACTTGCCGTCGGCCATGACCTTGACGGTACCGACCTGCGCCCCATTGGCGATCGGCGCGATCAGCGGCTCACGCAGTTCGAGTTGCGGCTTGATCTTGTCGGCGGTGCCCTTCGGCACGGTGATGAAGGTGTCCTTCTTCACGCCGATCTTCAGCTCGCTGTCCTTGCCCTTCCAGACCTTGGGCGTGGCCACGACCTGATTGGCGCCGTACACACGCAGCGTGTCGAAGTTCTGGTAGCCGTAGTTCAGGGCCGAGAGGCTGTCCTGCACGCGCGCGCGCTCGGTCGGCTCGCCCACGACCACGGACAACACGCGGCGGTTGACGCCCGCCGCCCCCGGCATCGGACGCGACGCCGTCGCCACGAGGCAGTAACCCGCCTCCTTCGTGTGGCCGGTCTTCAGGCCGTCGACCGTCGGATCGAGGTACAGCAAACGATTACGGTTCGGCTGGCGAATGTTGTTGTACGTAAAGCTCTTCTCCGCGTAAATCTTGTAGTACTCGGGGAAGTCCTGAATCAGGTGCGTCGACGCCGCCGCGATATCCGCCACGGTCGTGTAATGCTGCGGATCGGTCAGCCCGTCGACGTTCGCGTAATGGGTGTGCTTCAGCCCCATGCGCTGCGCCGCGCGGTTCATCAGTTCGACGAAGCCCTGTTGCGAGCCACCGACGAGTTCGGCCAGCGCGATCGACGCGTCGTTACCCGACTGGACGATCATGCCGTAGATCAGATCGTGCACCGAAACCGGCTTGCCCGCCTCGATGAACGTGCGCGACTCGTCGCGACCCACCTTGCGAACCGAATCGCTCGGAATGACCGTCTGCTCCATCGAAATGCGCTTGTCGCGCAGGGCTTCGAAGATCACATAGGACGTCATGATCTTCGTGAGCGACGCGGGCTCCACGCGCGTATCCGCATTACCGGCGGCCAGCACCTGACCACTGTTGACGTCGACAATCGTCCACGCCGTGGCCGACATCGGCGGCGGCGGAATCTGTTGGGCACGAGCGGGAAGCGAGGCAAGCGAGCCGCAAGCGACGAGCGCCGCGGCAGCGGCGGCACGGGACAGCGAAGCGTTGAATTTCATGGGCGATGAGGAAAACGATGTGAGGCTCAGGGGCATCTGCGCTTGAAGAAACGCCGTGCCGCCGACACGTTGACGAGCGCGCGGCACAGCGAAGAAGACGGCGGCACCGGAGCGCCGGGGCCATGCCTGTCGGAACCATAGACCCGACCCGGCATGACAAGGTTCAGGGTCGAATTATACGCGTCGTGATTTCACGTCCCCAGCGGGGCGGGCCTCGACGGTCGAAATCGGCCGAAATTCGCCCCGGGTGTATCAATGACGCCACGCGTCGACCACGAGCTGTTTCAGCAGGGGTAACAGACCGTGGAAAAAGTGTTCGCCGCCCGGTATGACCACTACGGGCAAGGTCTGGGGACGCGCCCAGTCCAGCACCGATTGCAGCGGCACCGTGTCGTCGAGTTCGCCGTGAATGACCAGCGTGTCGGCCGGTACGGTCGCCACCTCCCAATTGCTCGCTGCCGTGCCCACGAATACCAGACGCTGCGCGGCGGTCCCCGCCGCCTCCAGCGTCTTCGCGACATGCGAGAGCACGAAGGTGCCGAACGAGAAACCGGCGAGTGCGAGCGGCAATGTCTCCCAGCCCGGTTGCTGGCGCATCCAGTCGATCACGGCGAGCAAGTCGTCGCGCTCGCCGATGCCGTTGTCGTGCTCGCCCGTCGACTTGCCGACGCCACGAAAATTCGGGCGCACCACGGCGTAGCCGAGCTGGACGAACGCGCGGGCGAGCGTCTGGGCGACCTTGTTGTCGAGCGTGCCGCCGAACAGCGGGTGCGGATGGGCAACGAGCGTGATGCCGCGCGGCGCGCCGGCCGGACGGTCGATGGCGATTTCGATGGCGCCGACCGGGCCGTCGATAGTGAAGCGTTCAGTCTGGGCGTTCATGAGCGATGGTGGGCTGAAGTGCGGCGAGGGCCGTGCGCGGGGCCGTGCCTGTGTCGCCGGGATCAGTCGATCAGCAGACGCTCGACGATCTCGCCTTGCGCCAGATGCTTTTCAACGATCTCGTCGATATCGGTTTCGTCGATATACGTGTACCAGGTCCCTTCGGGATAGATCACCACGACAGGTCCTTGCTCGCAGCGATCGAGGCACCCGGCCTTGTTGATCCGCACCTTGCCGGGACCGGCCAGGCCGAGTTGTTTGACCTTGGCCTTGGCGTACTCCTGCATCGCCTGCGCGTTGCAGTTGGCGCAGGACGGGCGATCGGCGCCGGGTTCGCGCTGATTCAGGCAGAAAAACACGTGATGCTGGTAGTACTGCGGCTGGGTGGCCATGTCGGGGCTTTGGCGGAGTGGCAACGTATTGCGGGCCATTCTAACCGACCTGCCGGGGCACTGCGGCGTCGGCCCCCGTGCGCTCACGAAGCGCAGCATGGCGGGACATCAGGAAATGCGAAATCCGGGACGTCCGGCGCGGCGCAAGGCGGCGCGTGCCGTACGCCTAGCGCAGGCGTCGCTGCACAGCCATAAAGATAGCGCAGAGCGCCGCCAGGCACGCGAAGCCGAAGAACACGTTAACGCAGGCCAGCACGAGCGCCTGTTGCGACGCGAGGCCGCCCACCCAGGCCGACGCCATGTGCGCGGCGGTCGTCGCATCGACACTGGCGCCGAACGCCTGTTGCGCTTGTGAAACGGCCGCGTTGTACGCCGGGTTGAGCGGCGTCATCGACGGCGTGAGTTGATGCATGAAGACCGCCTGCCGGTCCTGCATCAGCACGGCCATCACCGACACCGACATCGAACTCACCAACTGACGCACGATGTTCTTCGTCTGATAGCCGTGCTGGAAGACGTACTCGTCCATGCCTCGAAACGTCAGCTCGGCGATGGGAATCATGGCGAACACGCCGCCCAGCCCGCTCAGCACCATCGGCAGGATCAGCCACTGACTCGACACACCCTGATAGCTTTGCGAGAGCAGGAAGGCATAGCCGAGGAGGCACAAGTAACCGAGCAGCACAAACGGCTTGAGTTGCACGAACTTCGGACGCGCGAGGGTGTATATCACGGCCACGACGAGGCTCGTCACCGACGCCACGGCCTGCAGATAGCCGGTGTGCTCCACGCTCCAGTTGAGCCCTTGCTGCATGTAGATCGGGAACAGATACGACGTCGAATACGAAAAGAAGTAGTACACGGCATAGCCGCCCAGCCCCAGCACATAGGCCGGATTGCGCACCAGCACGCGAAAGTCGATCAGCGGCTTGTGATGCGAATACTGATGCCACATGTATCCCATCGCGCAGATCGCCCCCACCAGGCAGAGTTCGAGCAGATGCAGCGGATCGGAGAAGAAGTCGAAGCGCGAGCGCTGCATCATGACTTCGACGAACAGCACGCCGGCGGCGAAGAAGACGATGCCACGCATTTCAAACTCGCCTTCGTCGCGCAGGCGCTCGCGAAAGTCCGGGATGACGAGCCACGACGCGATCGCCCCCACAAGCGCGATCGGCACGACGGCGAAGAACACCGACGACCAGACGAAGTGATCGACGAGATAGCTCGCGAGCAGTGGCGCGGAGATTTGTCCGCCGAAGAAGCCATAGGTAAAGAAGAGCAACGCCCTGAGCCGAAGCTCCGGCGCGAAACACAGGTTGATGAGAATCCGGCTGGCAGTAAACAGCGACCCCGCGCCCAACCCGAGCACAAAACGTGCGACGGCGAGCTGCGTCGACGTGTGCGCCATGCCGCACAGCCATGCCCCGAACGCCATGAGCGTGAGCGCGCCGGTGAGGAACGCGCGATACCCCAGGCGCGAGGCCAGCCAGCGCTGCTTGAGAATGACGAGGATCCCCGCCACCGCATAGAGCGTCGAGACAAACGCGTACTCTTCGGGGGCGGCACCGACGCCGCCCGCGATATGGGACGACGCGAACACGAACATGCCGTTCTCCAGCATTTCAATGCCTGTGGCGGCGGCAATCACGGCCATCAACACGCGCTGCCGTGTCGTGTGTGCCAACCGCAATCCCCAGGAATTCATCTTCGCCTCGCCAATGAAAACCGCCCGGGATCTGCCTGAAGATGCCGGGCGGTCATGACACACCGAGTGTCAGCGTGCCTTACATGGGAGTCTAGGCGTTGCCGGCTTGCGGACCAATGGGATGGCGGCCAATACGCTATTGCCGATTTGGCAACAATGCGCCGCTCAACAAGCCGTTCGGCCAGGCCGGGGAGACCTTAGCGCCGCACGCCAGCGGTGCGGGCGGGGCCGCGGTGGCTCGGATCGAACATCGCGAGCAGGTAGATCAGCACGAGGTACGGCCATGTCCAGGCGAGCCAGCGCGCCAGCACATTGAAGTGAACGTAGCGGCCTTGCCGCCAGGACTGGAGCGCCGCCTCGTAGTATGGATTCGCGGGCAGGAGATTGACGAACACCAGCAGCACGACAAGCGCGCCCAGCGCGACAGCCCCGCGCAGCGCACGCGGTCCGCGGCCGGCGACGAGCAACACCAGCGCGCCGATGACCACGCCGTAAATGGCGCCCGCCGTCACCCAGTCGAATGCCTGCGCGGGCGAGAACTGCCACGCCGACGCGATGGCTTTGATCGCGAACGCGCTGGTAAACATGGCGCACAACAACGGCACACGCGGTGCCGTCCGGCGCATCGCGAGCGTGGCGAGCAGCCCGGCCAGCACGGTACCGCTGGCGCTCACTACCGTCTCCCACAGGGCATGACTGGCGACGGCATCGAGTTCGGAAAGATAGTCCTGCAACTGCCCCAAGCGCGGTACCCAGTCGATCACCCGACCGGTGACGTCGGGATCCTGCCAAAGCCATATTTGGCGCACCAGATCGCCATCGCCAAAGAGAAACTGCTGCGGGTAAGCCTGTGCCCACGGCCACAGGGCCAGCAACACAAGCAGCAGGCTCGCGTGGCGTTCGAACCATGCGAAGCGCAAATGCCGCAGCCATCCCCGATCGAGCAGCGGACTCGTGAGCGGCACCGCAATGGCGCCGCCGATAAGTGCGCCGAGCGCGTTCGTGGCGAGATCGACGTTCGATGCCACCCGCGTCGGCAAGTACGTCTGCAACGCTTCGATGCCACCGGAAAGCCATGCGCCGAGCACGAAGGCGGCGACGACGGCCCGCACGCCCCGCCAGGCCGGATGCAGGGCCAGTACGGTCAACATGCCCAGCGGCAAGTATCCGAGCACGTTGGTGATCACGTCGAACTGCGTGATCCAGCGAGGTAACGGCGCGAACAGGTAGTCGAACGGCCCCACCGCCGCACCCTGGAATTCGAACGGATACAGGCTCGCATAGGCGATCAGCAGTATCAGGCATAGCAGCGCCTGACGCGCAAGCGGCGAGGCGCGTCGTTGCCAGGGTTTGACGTCCTGCTCGGTCATTGGCGGCACGGCCCTATCGTGCTGTCGCGCCCGAGGCCGACGACGCGGCAGGCAACGTCCGCGACGGCAACGGCGACCGGGCACGTGCCGCTGTCCCGGCCGTAGCCGTTGGCGCCGGCACGCGCCCGGCGAGCCACTGAATCAGTTGCGTCTGCACCGCGTCGCTGGCCGCGGCAAGCGCGCGGGTGCCGCCGGCCGCGTCGGCACTCGCGGCAGGGGCCTGCGCACGTAACGTCGTCTGCGCGAGCAGCTTCGGCCCATCGAACAGCGTGGCGCGTATCTGGACAACGCCGTGGCTTGTCGACGCACTGTCGAAGTACTGCGCAAACTCCTCGAGCTCCACACGTAGCGCCGGCGCAGCGGTCGGATCGCCTGCCGCGAGCACCGGGCGGTCGACCGACAACGCCGCGCGCAGACGATCCCCGAAGAGCCGCGCGGGCGACGCCAGCCATCGGCTGTTCGCATACCCGCGAGCCTGATCGCCATCGCTGGCGGGCAAGCGGTAGTAGATTGTGTCGACGTCGAGCCAACTTGGCGCGTTGACCACCACTTTCAGCGGCGACATTCGCAGGCCACCGGCCGCGGCCACGTCCGATGCCGGGGCGGCGGTGTTGGCGGCGGTGTTGGCGGTGGTGTCCCCGGCATTGGCAGCGACATTGGCCGACGCGGCAGGGATCGTCGGCGGGCCGAGATCGAAGCGCGTCAGCGAGGCCGACGGTGCCGGGGCGGCGCACCCCGCCACCAGCACCACCGCGGCGGCGCAAAGCCACCCGGCGGCGAGCGCACGCGCACGCTTGCCGCCGCGAGGCGCGACGGCCGCCTCGCTAACTTTGCCCGCGTCGATCGGCTCACTCATCTCGATATCCTCTTGCATGACGGTGTTGCGCATTATTGACGTTCTCCCCCGGGCCACGAAAAACCCGCTTCGCCCGGACCGGGCGGCGGCGGCGACGTGCCGAAGAGCAGCGCGCGCGGATTGCGATTGATCGTCTCGGCCGCTTGCCCGACCGCCTGCGTCGTGAAGCGCAGATCGTCCGAGAGCGTGTTCAGGCGCGGCAGCGCTTCCTGTTGCAGCGACCCTTCGAATGTTTCCATCGTTCCCTGGAACGCCGCCAGACTCGACGCCGCCTGATCGGCCGCGCGTCCCACGCTATCCAGGTTGCGCACGAGCGGCCCCTGAGGATCGGTCAATTGATCGGTCAGACGATGGGCCCCGGCAAGCGTGCCGGTGAGTTCGCGCACGGTGTCCGGCAACTGCGCCGTGACGGGCTCGAGCTGCTGCGCCACGCGATCCACGCTTTGCGCCGCGGCCTTCACGCTGTTGATCGAATCGAGCATGGCCTGCCGGTTGTCGGGCGACAACAGCGTATTGACCGAAGACGTTGCCTCTTCGAGCTGATGTACCAGGTTGTTGCCGCGCCGCTGCAGTTCGTCCACAAAACTCGGGCGCAGTCGCAATTGCGCGACGTGCTTCTCGGACGACGGCAGCAACGTTCGGTCATGCCCGTCGTCGTCCAGTTGTACGAAGGCCAGCCCCGTAACCCCTTGATAGCTCAACGTGGCGAACGTCGACCGGGTCATCGGCGTGCCTTCGTTCACGAGAATGCGGATCAGAATCTGCCCAGGCGTGCGCGGGTCGAACTTGATCGACTCGACCTTCCCGACGGACAGACCGCGATACCGCACGGCGGATTCCGGATTGAGTCCGGTCACGTTGGTGTGCGAGACCAGATCGTAGGGAAGGCGCACACGATTGTCGCGATTGAACCAGTACACCGACGCGGCGACAGCGGCAAGCAACACCAGCGTGAAGAGGCCCGCCATGAAAGCGTGCGATTTATTTTCCATCGTCGAGTAACTCCGAAATCTTGGCGCGCCGCGCCGCAGGCAACGCGAGCAACGCGCGTCTGCCGCGTTCACCGAGGAAGAAGCTGTGGATGAACGGGTGATCGACACGGACCACGTCTTCCACCGGCGCATTGACGAGCACCCGACGCTCGGCGAGCACCGCCACGCGCGTGGCGAGCATCATCACCGTGTCCAGATCATGCGTGACCATGACGACGGTCAGGCCCAGCGAGCGGTGCAGGCCGCGAATCATGTCCACGAACTCGTCTGACGCCTGCGGATCAAGCCCAGCCGTGGGCTCGTCGAGAAAGAGCAGTTCCGGCTCCAGCGCAATGGCCCGCGCGATCCCAACGCGCTTGATCATCCCGCCCGACAGCTCCGACGGCATGCGGTTGGCCATGCGCCCCGACAGCCCCACCATCTCGAGCTTGTACATCACGACATCGCGAATCAGATCTTCCGAGAGCGTGTGCAGTTCGCGCAGCGGTTGCGCAATGTTGTCGAACACCGTCATCGCGGAGAACAGTGCACCGCGCTGAAACAACATGCCCGAGCGGCGGCGCAGCAGGTGCGCGCTGCGCCGATCGATCGTCGTGATGTCGTGACCGAAGACGCTGATGTGGCCAGTGGTCGGCGACTCCAGCCCGATGATCTGGCGAATCAGCGTGGTCTTGCCCGAGCCTGAGCCGCCGACAAGCGCAATGATCTCGCTTTGCCGTACGGTGAGATCCAGATGCTCATGAATCGTGTGCGTACCGTAGCGCTTCGTGAGATCGTGCACCTCGATCACCGGGTCGGCGTCGCCCGGCAGGCTTGACGACACAGGCGGACAACCCGCCGCGGCGCCGGATATCACATCGCTGGCGTAAGCCTGCGCGGCGGGAGCGGCCGCGACGGCCGACGTGGCGAGCGCTGGGGCCCGATCGGGCACGGGGGATTGGGACATCAGCCGATCCCCGTGTTGCGAAACAGAATCGCGAAGATGGCATCGGCCAGAATCACGACGGTGATCGAGGTCACCACGGACTGAGTCGTGCCCTCCCCCAGGCTCTGCGTGTTCGGTTTGACCCGCATGCCGAAATGGCAGGCCACGAGTGCGATCAGCATGCCGAAGACGCCCCCTTTTCCCAGGCCGATCCAGAGATTGGCGATGGGCACGGCATTGGGCAACGTGGTGAAGAAGTAGCGCAGTCCGATACCGAGTTCGTACTTTGCCGCGAGCGCGCCGCCGAGCAGCGCGATGATGTTTGTCCACATGACCAGCAGCGGCATGGCAATGGCCAGCGCAATGACCTTCGGCAGAACGAGCCGCAACCCGTGCGGAATATCCATTACGCGCATCGCGTCGAGTTCTTCGGTCACGCGCATCACGCCGAGCTGGGCGGTGATGGCCGACCCCGAGCGACCCGCCACGAGAATCGCGGAAAGCACCGGGCCGAGTTCGCGGATCACGGCGAGACCGAGGATGTTGACGATGAACGTGCTCGCCCCATACAGCTTGAGTTGCTGGGCCGACAGATAGGACAACACGATGCCGATCAGAAACGCCACCAGCGCCGTGATACCGAGTGCCTTGGCCCCCGCGCTGTAGATATTGGCGGACATCTCCAGCCATGGCGCGCGAACCGGATGACGAATGACGCGGCCGAGGTCGATCACGAAGCGTCCGAACATCGTGACGCCGTCGCGCAAATGCTCGCCCAGCGTGAAGAGCGACGCCCCCAGCCGGCTGATCGGATCGAGGCGGCGGGTGGGCGCCGGACTCTGTCGCGAGCGATCGAATTCGGCGAGGTGATCGAAGAGCGCCCGCTGTGTCGGCGTAAGCGCGACGCGCTCGGGAAACCGACGTTGCCAATAGCGCCACAGCGCCTGCGCGCCGACGTGGTCGAGCCGTTCGACGCGGGTCAGGTCCCACGCCAGGTCGCCCTGCGGCAGCGAATCGACCAGGCGCAGCAGCGTCTTCTTGCGCTGCGAGAGGGCGAGCGCTGTCCACAGGCCGTGCAGCATGACCACCGGGCCTTGCGCCGTGGTGGTCAGCTCCAGAGTGGGCACGGCATCGAGGTTCAAAACAGACGATCTCCTGGCGACAAACTCGTCGAAATCCGGCAAAACGCGGTCATTGTACGGTACAGGGGCGACCGGTCGATGGCAACCCGGCGCAGGCTGAAAACGCGTCGGCGCTGGCCGATCGGGTCCTCGGACAATACCGAAAAACGGGGACGACGGCAGTGCAGACCGGCGCGGCGCCGGCCTCGCCGCTACAATAGCAACCATGAATAAAGCCGCGCTCTCCTCGCCGAACGCCCCCCTCGCCCCTATGGCGGCGGATTCGTCTGAACGCCCCGCCGACGCGGGTGGCGAGCCGTCGCGCGACACCGCATCCCGGCAGCTCGATGGCGACCGAATTCGCTCGGCGCTGGCCGCCACTTGCCGCGACTGGCAGATCGACGTGGTCGAGACCACGGGCTCCACGAACCTCGATCTGCTGACCCGCCTTCGCCGGGACGCGTCGTGCGCGCCCCTGCTGCGCGCCGCGATGCGCCAGACGGGCGGTCGCGGACAACGTGGCCGCGCATGGCAGAGCGTGCCGGGCGACAGCCTGACGTTTTCGCTCGCCTATACGATGCCTGGCGGACCGGCCGAACTGGCCGGGTTGTCGCTTGCGACGGGCGTCGCGGTGGTGGAAGGGCTTTCGGATCTGCCGCTGTCCGCGCCGCACGCGCTCGGCCTCAAATGGCCCAACGATGTGCTGCTGCGCGGCGGCAAGCTGGCGGGCATCCTGATCGAGACGCTCCCGGCCGGACCGGGCCGCATCGGCGTCGTGATCGGCATCGGGGTCAATCTTCGGCGGGCTGCGGACGTCGCCGCCCGCATCGACAACGCCGCGCCTTCCGACGACGGCACGACCTCATCTGCCGCCGTGCCGGTCACGCCGCCGGCGGCGCTCGAATCGGTGCTGGTCGATCCGGATATGTCGACGGTGTTGATCGTATTGGTCCAGCGTCTCGCCACCATGCTGAATCGCTTCGCCGTGCATCGTTTCGGTGTCTTCCGTGACGACTGGGAAGCCATGCACGCCTATGGCGGAGCGTCGATTCGCGTCATCGAAAATGGTCGCGATCTGTTGCAGGGCGTGGCGCTCGGCGTCGACTCGCAAGGTCGGCTGCGCGTCGCGACCCCTGACGGCGAGCGCACGATTGCCAGCGGAGAAGTCTCCGTGCGATTGCTCGATGCGTCCGGCACGCGTGACGCCCAACGGGGCCGTGGATGAGCGCCGCCCGACAGACGCCGCCCCCACGACCGGTGGACACCGCGAAGTCCGCGGCAACGGCGGCGGACACTCGCCTTGCGAAGACATCGCGCGGCAGCCTCGACACACAGGGCGCAAGCAGCGCTGACGGTGCACCTTGGCTGCTCGTCGATGCCGGCAACAGCCGGATCAAATGGGCGCTTGCGCCGGCCGTGCGCCCAGAGGGTTGGAGCGCAGCGGCGCCGTCCTTTCTGGCCAGCGGTGCGGTCGATCACGCCGAATGGCGCACGCTCGCCACGCAAATTCGCGCGGGCTGGGCCGCGCTGGTCTCGGGCTCGGGAGAGGCTCACTTCGCGCCGAACATGGCACCGCTCGCCACCGGCCAGGGCCGACAGGACGAAAGCTTCGTCTGCCCTGCACCCGCGGGTGTCTGGCTTGCCAATGTGGCGGGCGAACCCGCGGAACAAGCCGTGCGCATGACACTGCAAACGCTGTGGGGCGTGGCGTCGACCGATTGGCTGCAGGTCTTGCGCGCCAGCGAATCGCGAGCGGGGGTGCGCAATGGTTATCAAGTCCCCACACAGCTCGGCAGCGACCGCTGGGCCAGCCTGATCGGCGCGCACGCCGCGTGGCCGGGCGAACATCTGCTGATCGTCACGTTGGGCACGGCCACCACCGTCGAAGCCTTGTGTGCCGACGGCGATTATCTCGGCGGGCTGATCGCCCCGGGGCCCGCACTGATGCTCCAGTCGCTGGCCCACGGTACCGCACAATTGCCGACGCTCGACGCCACCATGCCAACCGGCGGACAAGCATTCGCATGCAGCACGACCGATGCCATCCTGCGCGGATGCGCCGCGGCGCAAGCCGGCCTGGTCGAGCGCAGTCACGCACAACTGCAGGCACAACTCGGCGCACCCGTGCGTTGCGTGCTCTCGGGCGGCGCACGCCAGGCGCTCGCGCACACCCTGACCATGCCCGTTACCGAACACGATCAACTGGTACCGGCCGGCTTATACGAGGTGGCGCTTCGGGCTGCCGAGTGCGGCGCAGCGGCGAGCGCGACATCCGCCCCCCACATGACCGATATTTCGGTATCCCCATCGCAAGATGCCGATCCATCCCCCGGGGGTGCTTGAGATGTTGCGTGCGCTGTTGCTTGTCATGTTTCTCGCGGCGAATGCAGCACTCGCCGCTGTGCAGTTCGGCTGGCTGAAATGGCACGATGTGCTGCCTGCCACCGGCCGCGAACCGGCGCGGGTCGAAAGGCAACTCGAACCGGAGCGAATCCGCTTGACCGGAGCAACGATCAGCGGTCAGTCGCCCGCCGCCTCCCTCCCTGTCGGTGCGTCGGGCGGGAGACACGAATCGCAAGCCTCAGGAGCGGCGACGTCGGCCGGCGCTTCAGGCGCTTCAGGGGCGACCGCCGCATCGGCAGGGTCTTCCAGCCCCGGAACGTCCGAGTCGGCATTGACGACGATGGCCGCAAGCCGGGCCGTCGCCGCCGCGACAACGAACGCGGTATCGGGCGATGCGGCGGCTTCGCAGGCCGCCGCCGCGAAGGTCGCGCCCATCTGTCTGGAAGTCGGCCCGTTCGCCGCCAACGACGCGCAGCAAGCGCGCGGCCTTTTGCTCGCCGCGCTGCCTTCAGGGCAAGGTGACATTCAATCGGTGGCGCTCGACAAGCGGTACTGGGTACATCTCGATCCGGTGCCCAACAAACCCGCCGCCGATAAACAGGTTGCGCAATTGCGTGCAGCAGGGGTGACGGAGTATTTCCTGCTCAACGGCGAAGGCTCGACGCTCGTCGTCTCGCTCGGACTGTTCAACGACAAGGAGCGTGCGGTGCGCTTGATGACCGCCGCGCAGAAGCGAGGCATCACGCCGCAACTGAGCGAAAGGCCCAATGCCAAGAGCCGGATCGTCTACCGGATTGTCGGCATCAACGCGAACGCGGCCGCCCAGATTCGCGGCGTCGTGACACAACAATGGACGGCGCAGTGGGTGCGGACATGCCCCGCCCCGGCCGGTAGCGCGCCGGGGTAATTGAACCGGCCTGCGCCTGGCTCAGCCGACGCGCTTCAACGACACGACCGGCCGCACAATCCCGGTCTGGATACCCCGTGCGTTCTTGACGATCGGCGACACCCACGGCGCCAGTCCGGTCGCCTCGGGCGACTCGACCAACCCGAGAGCCTTGAGTACGGCCACCGCTGCGGTATATAGCGCACGCATATTGCCGTCGACAACTTTGATGGCAATGCCCAGGCCCGCCGAGCGAACGCCGATCGTCTGCACGCCATCGGCGCCGATCTTGGCCACCCAGTCCCCGGGCGCCATGCGCATGAACGCCAGATCGTTGCGCGCCGTGCCGGACACCATCTCCGGCTGCTGCGTCATGGCGGCGAACAAGGTCGAGAGTGCCGCGTCGTCGCTCGCGGCGAGTCGGGCGTACGCGGCAGCGAGCCTGTCGAGCGGCAACGCGTAGTTCGGCGCGGAGCATCCGTCGATGCCCAACGCCAGCGTCTCGCCCTTCACGCCGACGACATCGCCGACGCGTGCGCGAATCGCCTGTTGCAGCGGATGCGCCGGATCCAGGTAGGTATCGAGCGGCAAGCCGTGCTGCGCGCAATACGCGAGAAAGCCCGCATGCTTGCCCGAACAGTTGTGATGCAGCGACGTCGGCTTCAGATCCGCCGGGGCACGTTTTCCGGTGGCGGAGTAAAACGTCGGCATGTGACAGCCGCACTGCAAATGATGCTCGTCGCAACCCGCCTTGCTCAGTAGGCTTTTCACACCATCGACGTGAAACGCCTCACCGGAGTGGCTCGCGCACAGTAGCGCCAGCTCCGGCTGCGTCAGACCGAAATGCGCGACGCCGTCGCCCTCGACGAACGGCAGCGCCTGAAAGGGCTTGAGCGTGGAGCGCGAAAACGTCAGAAACGACGGGTCGCCTGCGGCGTATCGCAAGTGCCCTTGCGCGTCGACCACCGCTACGGCGCCGTAATGCACGCACTCGACGGTATCGACGCCCATCGCGCCGCGCGTGACTTCAACGAGCGGGGCCAGATTCATGATTGGGCGCGCACCTTCTTGAGCAGCGACGTCGTCGAGCGCTGATGTTCGAACGGAATGGCCAACGCCTTGCCGCCCCAGCCACGCACGAGCGCAGACTCCGGCAGCGTGTCCATCTCGTAGTCGCCGCCTTTGACGAGAATGTCGGGACGCACGGCGGCAATCAGCGCCTCGGGCGTCGATTCGCCGAACGTCACGACATAGTCGACGCTTTGCAACGCCGCCAGCAGTGCGGCGCGGTCGTTTTCATTATTGATCGGCCGGTCGTCGCCTTTGCCGAGCGTGCGCACCGAGGCGTCGCTGTTCACCCCGACGATGAGGCACGCCCCCAACGCGCGCGCCTGCGCGAGATAGGTCACGTGACCGCGATGCAAGATGTCGAACACGCCGTTGGTGAACACCAGCGGTCGCGGCAGCGTCGGCGCCAATGCGGCGAGCGCCTCGCGCGGGAGAATCTTGGCCTCGAAATCGGCCGGAGGAATGACTTGGGAAGCGGACATGACGATCGTTCGAAATAGATGCGCTATTGTCCCACGCCGCGTATGTGGCAACAAAAAAGGGGCCGAAGCCCCTTTCCTGTCGAAACCGTCGGCGCCGAACGCGCGATTACGATGCCGTGGCTACGGCCGGTGCGGCCACTGCCGCCAGACGGCTGGTGATTTCCTTGCGGTAACGGTTCAAGTCCTGCGCCGTCGCGAACGTGTGCTCGAACAGCAACGACATGTTGTGCAGAATACGCTCGACGACCTTCTTCTCCCAACTGTCGTCGAACTTGATTTGCTCGTCGAGCCAGTGTTCGAGCCACTCCGGTTCCGGCAAACGCGATTGCACCGTGTCGTTCGGGAACAGGTCCTTGTTCACGTGCAGGTTGGTCGGGTGCAGCGGCTTTTCGGTGCGACGCGCCGACGCCATCAGCACGCCGATCTTCGCGAACGCGGCGCGCGCGTTATCGCCGAAGCTCGTCAGTGCCTTCTTCATGTAGCGCAGATAAGCGCCGCCATGACGCGCTTCGTCGCGCGAGATGATTTCGTAGATGGCCTTGATGACCGGCTCGGTGTGCCATTCGGCCGCACGGCGATACCAGTGATTCAGGCGAATTTCGCCGCAGAAGTGCAGCATCAGTGTCTCGAGCGGCGGGGCCGGATCGAACGGGAAGCGCACGGCGTGCAGCTCGGCTTCGGTCGGCACGAGGTCCGGGCGGAAGCGGCGCAGGTATTCCATGAGCACCAGCGAGTGCTTCTGCTCTTCGAAGAACCAAACGCTCATGAACGCGGAGAAATCGCTGTCGTCACGGTTGTCGCGCAGAAACATCTCGGTGGCCGGCAGCGCCGCCCATTCCGTGATGGCATTCATCTTGATGGTGCGCGCCTGATCGTCGGAGAGTTGGCTTGCGTCGAACTTGTCCCACGGAATGTCCTTCTCCATGTTCCAACGCACTGCCTCCAACGACTTGTACAGTTCGGGATACAGCATTTCGTTCATTTCAATTACCCCCAAGGTCGCGAGACCTTACACCAGGACTCAAGATAGTATTGTGAAAGTTTACGCCGAATTTCGACAGACAAAACGGTGAGCGTGTCGTGGGCGGCCCCCGCCGTCCGACTTCACGTCTTGAACCCTGCCGTCGCTGAAGGACGACGAATTAACGCCTGTAATCTGGCCGCATCCTGGCGATATGGCTTAGAGCGAGCCTACTAAAATATGGCCAAACTCTTGAATCATAACATAAAAGCCGTTTAATCCCGCCAACGTCGCCCCTCGCGTGACAGTAATGCGTCGTAATGTTGACGCCCGTCAAATTGTCACGCAAAGCACCTATGCTCAATGGGCGACAGGCTTTCCGACACACCTTCGGCGGCCAGCCCGGCGCGTGGCCAGCCGCTTGGGCGTCTTGAGCATCAACGCCTGCGAATGCGGACATCACGGCAGCGCGTCAGGGTTTGCCCTTGTGCCATGGGCCTGCGCGCGCGGCGTCCGATGGTCTACGCTGAAATCAATCGTTCCGTAAGTGCGACCGGGTGACAGCCCCCATCCCTGCCGACGCCGACGTTTCCTTTTTCCGCGCCGCGCTTTGAGGAAAGTTCTCAGTCGCAAATACGCAACACGTTGTATCGGCCGGCGCACCGGCAGAACGAGCCATGCGCCGCCAACGGGCCTACCGACTCGACTGGATCCTTGACCGATAAGGAGCCGAGCATGCCCACTCGTCCCGCACTTGCCGCATGGCTACGCACCGTCTGCTTTCTGGCGACGGTGGCAACGGCCCCCGGCGCCCTGGCGTTCGACGCCGGGCAACTCGCGTCGCAAGAAATCCCCACCGCCCATCTGGTCGGCCACGGCTCCTTCACGCGCCTGGGTTTTCATCTCTACGACGCGGAACTCTTCTCAGGCGCCGAGCGCGTCAGCGCGAACTGGAGTGCGCATCCGCTGGTGCTCGATCTGCGCTACGCGCGCAGTTTCAAATCTCATACGCTCGTGCAGCGCAGTCTGATCGAAATGACCAAGCTGCAAGTGGCCACCGATGCGCAACGGGAGCGCTGGGCCGAAGAACTGGCGCGCATCCTGCCCGACGTGACGGCCGGGCAGCACTTGACCGGCGTGTTCCTGCCCGGCGACGGCACGCGGTTCTTCTCGGACGGCAAACTGATCGGTCAAATCGCGGGCGACGCCTTCGGCCGTGCTTTTTTCGCCATATGGCTGGATCCGCGCACCAGTGCCCCCGACCTTCGCGCCGAATTGATCAGCGACGCGCGATAGGTCGCCGGGGCGGCCGACGCCGTCGGGTGTCTCATCCGCGCCACGCACGCTGCAACATCGCGGTGCAAACGTGCGTTGCCGTTGATAATTGACCGAAAGCCGATCCCGACGCCGCGCGCCCGGGATGACGGAGAGCGGCCCCGCCCCGGCCATGGACGGGTCCATCGAATCGCGCT
Source organism: Pandoraea sp. XJJ-1 (assembly GCF_026802345.1). Lineage (NCBI taxonomy): Bacteria > Pseudomonadati > Pseudomonadota > Betaproteobacteria > Burkholderiales > Burkholderiaceae > Pandoraea > Pandoraea sp. XJJ-1. Next base: position 464,742 of record NZ_CP113827.1, on the reverse strand, counting down.
GTCCAGGCGCCCACGCGAGCATGCCTATGGATATCGATCATGCGGCTGCGCTCACGCGCCTGACGCGCTACTTCGAGACCCTCACCCGCCAAAGCGTCGGGAATCTGGGCGAGTTCTACGCGCCCAACGTCTATCTCAAGACGCCGCTGCACGAGGTGCGCAGCGCCGCCGAAGTGGCGACGCTGCTCACGCACCTATTCGAGCGTGTCGACGTGCCGCGCATTGAATTTACCGCCACGCTGCTGCAACACAATCAGGCGCTGCTGGTGTGGAATCTGCATTTCCATACCAAACGGTGGCTTGACGACGAACAGGTCATTCATGGCGCATCGCACCTGCGTCTCGCTGTGGACGGACGCGTGGCCTATCAGCGCGACTATTGGGACGCCACTGAAGATATCTACGTCAAGCTCCCCATCTTTGGACGTTTATTGCGTTGGCTACGCCATCGACTGTTTCGTTGAGACGTCGGCACACGGCCATTTGCCAAAGGGCAGTTTTCTTCAATACACGGCGTCCGTCGCCGCCTACATTCGGAACCTCGCTTCACCCGCTTTCTTCAGTATCGAGGGATCCGATGACACTTTTCTATTCAATGGCGGCGTTCGCGCTGGCCGCTTCGATCTCGCCGGGTCCGGTCAATGTCGTGGCGCTGGGCGCGGGCGCGCGCTATGGCCTCGGACCGAGCCTGCGTCACGTGACCGGTGCGACGGTGGGCTTCGTCGCGTTGCTCTTTGCGGTCGGCTTCGGCGTGCACGAGTTACTGCACCGGATGCCCGTACTGATGCGCGCGATTCAGTGGTTCGGCGTGGCGTTCCTGCTTTATATGGCCTACAAACTGGCGATCGATAACGGCGTGTTGAACGACGCCGACACGCAGCGTGGCCCGACCCTATCGAAAGGCGCCGTCATGCAGTGGCTCAATCCGAAAGCCTGGCTCGCGGCGCTGGCCGGAATGGGCGCGTACACGGCAGGTGATCCCGCGCGCATCTGGCAATTCGCGGCAATCTACTTTGTCGTTTGTTGGTGCTCGGTGGGATGCTGGGCCGCCGCGGGTGCGATGTTGCGTCATCGCATGCGCGACGCGCGGCGCGTGCGGCGTCTGAACTGCGCGATGGCGGCGCTGTTGGCGGGAAGTGCCGTGTATCTTGTCGCGACCGGCTAAGGAAACATGCGCCTTCGCGGCGTCGAATCACGCGGCGTGCGGCTCCCGGTAATGCCCCGGCGTCGTGGCGAGGCGTTGTTTGAAGGCGCGTTGGAAATGCGCCTGGTCCGCGAAGCCCGCATCGAGCGCCACCTCGGCAATGGCATGTCCACGACGCAGTCGGCGCCGTGCATATTGAATCCGCTGGTCCATGAGAAAGGCGTGCGGCGTGAGTCCGTATTGCTCTCGAAAGACGCGTGTCAGATAAGACGCCGACAGGCCCGCCGCCGCGCAAATCTGCGCAAGCGTCAGCGCCTCTGTGCAGTGCGCACGGATGAAATCGGCGGCGCGGCGCAGCTTGTGCGAGTCGTCCCGCATCGGTTGCGGCGCAGGGTTCAACCGCTCATGCACGTCGATGAAAAACTGCTGCACCACGCTCTCGCGCTCAAGCCGGTCGCGCGTCGCGTCGGTGCAAACGTCATAGAGCCGGTTAAGCCCCCGGTACAACACCGGATCGTCAGCGGACATCGGGTCGAACAAATGCAGATCCTGTCCATGCCCGAAACCCAGTTCCCGCTGCGTTTCGCGCAACCACGCCGTGTCGACGAACAGCATCCGATAGGCCCACGCCTCGTCGTCAATGGGATTGCAAGCATGCACCGCGTCAGGGTTCATCACGACAACGCTGCCGCGGCCCACCGTCTCGTGTGCCCGACCATTCCGATAGGTACTACGCCCTCCCGTCACGGCGCCGATGGAAAACGTCTCATGGCTGTGCAACGCGTAGCAGACGCGACGCCCATCGCGCACCTCTCGCGCTTCGAGAAACGGCAGCGCCGGATCGCGCCAGAACGTCGACGGGTACGGACACGCAACAGTGGATTTCGACATAGGGGCGGGATCAGTGAGGACAACAACTCATGCGGCCGGCTTGCCAGTATCCGCCACGGCGGCGGGCGACTCCGCCGATAGCGGTGAATTCGCCGGCAATCCGCCGCCCCCGACCGCGCCGGCCTCGACACGATGGAGCGGGCTCGTGCCATCCGCTTCCGCCACGAGCCATGCGGCAATCGCGTCGCGCTGCGCGTAGGCGTCGGCCTCGCCCAGCGCAATGAGTTCCTGCGTATAAGACGACTCGAACAGCAGGTAGCTGGCGAAGGCCGCGCCGCGCGCTTCGTCCGCCCCGATCGCGCCGAGGATCGTACGAACGGCCCGCGGCAACTGCTGCAGATGACGCGCTGCAATCGGCTCGATGCGCTGGCTTGGCGAGATCAAAAGCGTCTCGATGGGCCGCCAGCCGCTGGATTCGCGTTGCGCCTCGGGCACATGCCGCAACACATTGTTGATGTGCTGGAGGCGTTCCAGATCCGCCGACAGGCCGTCGATGAACACGCTTGCGAGCGCCTGCCCGCCGATCTGCGCCAGACTGGGATAGCCACCGATGCGCTCGCCGCTGCTGTCGAGTCCGTACTGTCCGTGCGCCGCGCCAATGATGAGGATGCGGGTGGCGCCCAGATGGATCGGTGGACTGAGCGGCGCAATCTGGCGCATCGATCCGTCGCCGAAATACTCGGGCTGCCCGTCGAGATCGAGCTCGACGGCGGGGAAAAGAAACGGGATCGCACTCGATGCCAGCAAGTGCTGCACGCTCAGCGGCACCGCGCGCGCCAGGCGCAGCGAACGCTTCCAGGCCTGAATCGGCTCGGCGCTCTGGTAGAAGGTGACATGCTTGCCCGACGAGTACGAAAGCGCCGTCACCGACAAAGCCTCGAGCGCCCCCGACGCGAACACGTCGGGCAGTCGATCGAGACGGATCGCACTGCGCAACATGTCGCCGAGTGGCGACCAATCGAACAGCGAGCGCGGTGAGCGACGCAGCGCCCAACCGAGCGAAAGCGCCGCCAGCCAGCGTGCCCCGGTGCCCGCCATGCCCAGCGAGTCCGCGCGGAACACCTGACCGGCGTGAAATTGACGCCACACCGCGTCCAGCTTCATGACCCCATGCTGAAAATCGTCGGCGTGCGACGCGAGCGCGGCAGCATTGATCGCGCCGGCCGAGGTGCCACAGACAATGGGAAACGGAATCGCGCGACGCGACGGCAGAACCTCGCGTTGGATCGCGGCGATCGCGGCCAGCACGCCCACCTGATACCCCGCGCGTGCGCCACCGCCCATCAGGACGAGGCCGGTACGTTCGCCTGAAATCATGGGGGCCTCCTCCCGCCGTGGTCAACGTTGTGGTTGTCGTTGTCGCTATCGCTATCGCCGTGACCGAAGCCGTCGTCGCGTCTACCGCATGTGCCGTTCGTGCGACCGCCCTACCACTTCCAGGCGGCCTGTTTACCCGGCGTCTTGCCTGCGGCGGGCGCGGCCTTCGCCGACGTCTTGGCAGACGTTTTTGCCGCGGCCGACTTCGCCGGCGGCGTCTTGCTGGCCGGCGCACGCTTGGCAGCGGTCTTGCCCGCCGCCTTGCTCGTACCCGCCGCCCGCTTGGCGGTGCCGGCCTTTGCCGTGGCCTGGCCAGACGCCTGCGTGGGCTTTGCGGGTTTTGCCGGTGCGCTCTGCGTCGCCTTGGCAGCGGCATCCGACATTTGCGCCGCGGCGGCTTCCGTCATTTGTGCCGCAGATACACCGGCCGCCTGCGCAGCAGCGGCAATCTGGTCGAACTGCGTGCGCATGGCGTTGAACCAAAGCGACGGGTCCAACGCACCATAAGCGTTGCCCGCCTGCGCGAACGGCGACTGTGTGTCGCCGCCCGCCGGGGCTTCCTCGGCCGCGGCCGCCTTGGGTTCCGGTTGCGGTTCCGGCTCGGGTTCCGGTGCGCTCGCCTGCGGCTCGACGTCTTGCGCCGGCGCCCCGGCGGCAAACGGCGAGCGCCAGAAGTTCGCCGCGCCCGCCTGTCCGAACGGCGACGCACTCGCCTGCGCGTCGCTCGCGGCGCCGAAGGTGCCGGTGCCGAACGAGCGAAGCGTGGCATAGGTGGCCCGTTGCACTTCGAAGGCCTGGATCGTCGAGCGCAGCACATTCAGATTGAGCGTGAGCCACTGCTCCACCGCACGCATCTCGGCGATGCGATTCTCGATCTCGTCGGGATCGAGCAATGGCGCCGCGCTCTGCATCAACTGCGTGAGCGGCGAGGTGAATGTCGCGGGCGGGCTGAACGCTTCCCACATCTTCTTGAGAATGTCGAAGCCGTTGGGCATGGCACTCGTCGAATCGCTCATTACAGTCTCCAGTCACGGTCGGGGACGCACGGCCCGCGGGGCAATCCCGGCAAGTCGCGCACATCCTGAGCGCCTTTGCGCGCACGTCGGCGCGCGGAGGGCGTATGGATATGGATCATACGCCGAGCGTGCGCCAGTGGTGTGTCAGAACGGGGCGTCGCCGCTGTAATCCGGCGCGCGGCGCTCGCGCAGCGACGCAATGCCTTCGCGCACGTCCGGCCCCGCGAAGCCCATGAATTCGAGTGCGAGCGACGCATCGAACGAGGGCCCCGCGCTGCGCAACCAGTTGTTGAGCGCGTACTTGGTCCAGCGAATGGCCGTGGTCGAGCCACGCGCCAGCTTGTCGGCCACTTCGAACGCGCGCGGCAGCAGGTCGGCCTCGTCGACGGTAAGCGACACGAGCCCGATGCGCTCGGCCTCTTCGCCCGTGACCGGCTCGCACAGCAGCAGGTAGTACTTCGCCTTCGCCATGCCGCAGAGCAGCGGCCAGACGATGGCGGCATGATCGCCCGCCGCAACCCCCAGCCGCGTATGGCCGTCGATGATGCGCGCCGTCTTCGCGGCAATCGAGATGTCCGCGAGCAGGCCCGCGACCAACCCGGCCCCCACGGCCGGGCCGTGCATGGCGGAGACGATCGGCTTGCTGCAATTGATCACGTTGTAGACGAGATCGCGCGCTTCGCGCCACACGCGGGCGCGCACGGCGAAATCGTCGGCCATGTCTTCCACGAGCGACAGGTCGCCGCCGCCGGAGAACCCCTTGCCTTCGCCTCGAATGACGACCGCGCGCGTCTCGGTGTCGCGATCGATGTCGCGCCACACATCGGCCAGTTCCTGGTGCATGCGATGGTCGGCCGTCGACAGGCCGCTCTTGTTCGCCCCGGCGCCCATGATGAGTTCGAGTACGCCATTGGGATGCCGCTTGAATTGCAGCGACTGGTAGTGTTGATAGGGGTCTTGCGACATGGCTTACCGCTCCAAAAAAATATCCCCGCGCAAGCGGGGATGGGGAGACGGCGGCACCGGACAACGCCGATACCACCGACGGTCAATCTGTGGTGGATGCGCGCAGCGTCGGCCGCCTCACCGTCATGCGAGATCGGCAGGACTCACAACTTTCGCGCGGCACTCACGGCGCGAGTTGCCACTTGCCATTCTCGATTTCGACCATCACACGGGCCCGCTGGTCGAGGCCGAGGTGATCGGTCGGGCTCATGTTGATCACACCATTCGTGACGTGCATGTTCTTGCTCGTCTCGAGCGCGTCGCGCAACGCCTTGCGGAATTCCGGCGTGCCCGGCTTGGCCGTCTTCAGCGCGATCGGAATGGCGCGCTGGAGCAGAATGCCGGCATCCCATGCATACGAACCGAAGGCGGCCACCGTGCCAGCACCGAACTTGGCTTCGTACTTCTTGATGTAGTCGAGCGCCACCGCCTTGGCCGGATGATCGTTCGGCAGTTGCGACGCCACGAGCACCGGGCTCGCCGGCAGGTACGTGTTGTTGCAATCCTTGCCGCACACGCGCAGGAAGTCGTTATTGCCCACGCCGTGGTTGTGATACACGAGCCCCTTGTAGCCGCGCTCGGCCAAGGCCTTCGGCGGCAGCGCGGCCGGCGTGCCGGCGGCGCCCACGACGACGGCGTCCGGGTGCGCGGCCATGATCTTCAGGATCTGCCCCGTCACGCTCGGATCGGTGCGGGCGAAGCGCTCGCTGGCGACCATCTTGATCTTGTGCAGCGCGGCGAACTTGGCGACTTCCTCGTAGAACGCTTCACCCAGCGCGTCCCCCTGACCGATGAACGCCATCGTCTTCACGCCATGACGGCTCGCATGCTCGGCGATGGCTGAAGCCATCTGCGCGTCGGTCTGCGGTGTCTTGAACATCCAATAACGCTTGGCGTCGACCGGTTCGATGATGCGGGCCGACGATGCCAGCGAAATCGTGGGCGTCGTGCCGCTGGCGATCACGTCGATCATCGCGAGCGTGTTCGGCGTGATCGACGACCCGATGATGGCGTCGACATGATTCTCGGAGATGAGCTTCTTGGTGTTCTGAACGGCGGTCGTGGTGTCCGACGCGTCGTCGAGCATGATGTACTCGACCTTCTGGCCACCGATCTCGGTCGGCAGCATGGTGATCGTGTTGCGCTCGGGAATGCCAAGTGACGCGGCAGGCCCGGTGAGCGAGATATTCACGCCGATCTTGACCTGAGCGGCAGCACCGCCGGCCATCGCCAGCAACATCGCACCCAGCAGGGCAGTGCGCACGGGGTTTCGCATGGAGAGTCTCCTGATCTGGTCTGGCCCGCGCTCGGTTTTTCTCTTGCGCGGGCCCCCTGGAAAAGGGGCCTCGCGCCGCGCCGGCGAAAATTAGGGCCGGTTCGCCGACCCGATAGGGGTGCGAACCGACTCAAGGAGACAAAGCATAGCGGAGCCGGAATTCCCTGCCATATCCGGGTTCACCCTATTGACGCATCGCCGCGAACGCCGCAAAGGTCCGCGGGACGCCGACTTTCAAGGCCCACAGGCATTTCCCGCCGCGTTGGCGACAAGAAGTCACTCATCCAGCGGCGAAACGGCCTGATCGATGGCGCCGAAGATCGACTTGCCCTGCGCGTCGAACATTTCGATGCGCACGCGATCGCCGTAGCGCATGAACGCGGTCTCCGGCGCGCCCTTGTCGATTGCCTCCAGCATGCGCTTCTCGGCAATGCATGCGCTGCCGCGACTGCGATCCTTATTGGAGATCGTGCCCGAGCCCACGATGGTGCCCGCGCGCACATTGCGCGTCTTGCACACGTGCGCCACGAGTTGGCCGAAGTCGAACACCATGTCTTCGCCGCATTCGGGCGCACCGAACTTCTTGTCGTTCCACTTCACGGTAAGCGGCCGGTGCACCCGGCCAGCGTGCCAGGCATCGCCCAGCTCGTCGGGCGTGACGGCCACCGGCGAGAAGCTGCTTGCCGGTTTGCTCTGGAAGAAGCCGAACCCCTTGGTCAGTTCGGCGGGAATCAGGTTGCGCAGGCTCACGTCGTTGACGAGCATCAACAGACGCACGCCTTCGAGCGCGCGCGCCGGGGTGGCGCCCATCGGCACATCCGACGTCACCACGGCAACCTCGCCTTCGAAGTCGATGCCGAAGTCTTCGGACGCGCAGACGATGTCGTCCGTCGGTCCAAGGAAGTCATCGCTGCCGCCCTGGTACATGAGCGGATCGGTCCAGAATTCGGGCGGCATGTCGGCCCCGCGTGCGCGGCGCACCAGCTCGACGTGGTTCACATAGGCCGAGCCGTCGGCCCATTGGTACGCGCGCGGCAGCGGCGCCATGCATTCGGCCGGATCGAACGCGAAGGCGTTTCGCGCACGCTGGTGATTGAGTTCGGTGTAGAGCGTCTGGAGCTGAGGCGCGTAGAACGTCCAGTCGTCCAGCACGCGTTGCAATGTGGGCGCGATGGCGTCGGCAATGCAGGCGCTCGACAGGTCGCGCGACACGACGATCAGTTGGCCGTCGCGGGTGCCGTCCTTGCGGGTAGCGAGTTTCATGGGATGGAGTCTGCGGGCCACCTGAGGCCCGATAGAATGGCGCGTGAAGCCGAAGATTCTACCTGAGGGCATCGCCCGCCCGTTGAACGGCCGCCGACACGATCTGTCGAACCGAGTGCATCGCAATGTGAGATCCTGAGCCCGTGACGTTCCGGTGGATTGTGGCTCGTGCCGTCGCTCGCTAAACGTCGGAATCGCCCGCATTGTCCGTCTCGCCCTTATTGCTCCTTTTGCCAAGCAGTGCCCAACGTGCCTCCGGCCCCCATCGATTCCCAGGACGCGGTCTTGCCGCCCGCTGGCCCGACACCGTCAGCGGCGGCTCGCCAGCGCGGGCTTTGGCGCACGCGTGGATTCGTCTGGGCGGGCGTGATGGCCGCCGTGCTCGCCGTCCACGGGCTCATCGCATTGTGGGTCGCGAGCGACCGGTCGTCGATGGAAGACACGCCGATTCCCGAGATTCCGGTCACGCTGATTCCGCTCAAACCTGTCGCACCTCCCGCACCGCCGGCGCCGCCCGCACTCCCCGCGCCGTCAGCGCCCAAGCCGGCCGTCAAGCCGCCCCCCCGCAAGCTCGCCCCCCCCGCGCCGCGGGCCGCCCCCAATACGCTTGCCGCACCGGCCACGGCGAACACGCCCGGGCCGCAGGCGGCCTCGCAGACCGTCGCAAGCGAAGGCGACACGTCTGGAGCGCCCGCCAGCAGCGCGCAAGCCACCTCGCCGCCCGGCCCGCCGCTCACGGCAGCCGCCGCCAATGGCGACAGGTTCGATCCGCCGCCCTCCGCCACGATGGCGTACGACGCGTACATGAACGGCGTGCGCAATCAGACCGGCGAACTGCAATGGGTCAACGCAAACGGCCATTACCGTCTGCGCGTGGCGGTGCCGATCATCTTCTTCGGCACGTTCGAGTTCATCAGCGAGGGCGGTTTTGACGTGAACGGCATTGCGCCATCTCGTTATGTGGAAAAACGCGGTCGTCGCGCCGAATACGTCAGTGACTTCCATCGCGATGGCACGCCGATGCTGCACTTCTCGCGCTCCGGCCAGTCCATGCCGCTCGCGCCCGGCGCCCAAGACCGATTCAGCGTGATGATGCAGCTGGCAAGCTATGCGAGAGGCAATCCGGAACGCTACGCACAGGTCGGCGTGACGCACGAGTTCACGGTGGTCGACACGGACAGCAGCGAAGTCTGGCCAGTGCAGTACGTTGGCCAGGAAACCTTGCGCACGCCGCAGGGCTATGTCGAGACCCGCCACTTCACGCGGTTGCCGCGTAAGGCGGGTGACGAGCGACGCGTCGACATCTGGCTCGCGCCATCGCTCAACTGGATGCCGGTGCGCGTCAAGCAAACCGAGCCGTCGGGCAACGAATTCGAACTGGTCTTCACACAGCAATCGTCGCCTTGAGCCGGCTCGGCTCGGACCTCCGGGGCGCTAAACCCCGCGCCCCCATTCGTTAGAATTTCGAGCGATGTGCACGTCGCACCGCGGCGCGGCGCAGTGTTGTCGTGCTACTACGGTTCGCCAGCAGAAGTCCAAGGTTCCTGACATAATCAGAAACATCCCACTGCACCTACGCCACTTCGCCAACGCATCGACGAGATTTGGGGGACCGCTCACCATGAAAGTCAGTGCCAACGGTGCATCGATTCATTACGCGGTGGAAGGCCACGGTCCGTGGGTGACGCTCGCGCATCCGCTGGGCGCGGATCTCACGATCTGGGACGATCTGGTGCCCGACCTCGCGGCCCATTTCCGGGTGCTCCGATACGACAGCCGCGGCCATGGCCGCAGCGACGTCCCCGCCGGCCCTTACACCATCGAACAACTGGCCGCCGACGCGACCGCATTGCTCAATTCGCTGGAAATCCCACAAACGCACTTCGTCGGCATTTCGATGGGCGGTGCCGTCGCGCAACAAGTCGCGCTCGATGCGCCGGAGCGCATCGCCAGCCTGACGTTGATCGACACCACGGCCGGTTACGACGACGCCGACGCGAAGGTGTTTCGCCAGCGCGCCACGCAGGCACGCGAACGGGGCATGAAGGCGCTTGCCGACGGCACGCTCGAGCGCTGGCTGGGCGAGCGCTTCCGCAAGCGCCACCCCGAGGCATCGGAACGCGTTCGCGCGCTGGTGGCCAAGGCGCATCCTGAGGGTTTCGCGGCCGCCTGCGAAGCGCTGGCCGCGTTCGACGTGCGAGCCAAACTGTCGGAAATCGACGCGCCGACCCTGGTGCTGGTCGGGGAAAACGATCCCTCCACGCCGCCGGCCGTCGCGCGACGCATCGCCAGCGGCATCGCCGGTGCCCGGCTGGAAATCGTGCCCGACGCCGCCCATCTGTCGATCGTCGAGCAGAAACAGTTCGTAACCAATGCCCTTGCAACGTTTTTGCTCGGGGCGTCCTCTAACGTGTGAACCAGCAAGCTGCGGGACCTGTAGCGGGATCTTAGACAAGGAGGGCCAAAACCATTGAATTCGTCAGCCGGTGTGCCGATAAGCGAATCATGGGGCACTGCCTCTTGAAATCGCGCCGCGTCGCCCCTATGTGGGTTACTGAGGACCATGCAGGAACACCAGGAGAGTTGCCATGCTCATGATTTACAACAGCCCGAACTACTATGTGGTCGAGTTTGCCGCGGATAACGGCGATCACGCGCTATCTGCCGGTGGCTATGAAATCGTGGACAAAACCGCTGGCCGTGAGATTTTTCTCGACGGCACGCTTGCCCGGCAATTCCGTGAAGAAGTGCAGAAGTTGATCGCCAGCGAGCCCTCCGAGGACGAAGTCGATGAATTCCTCGGCCAGTTCGATACCTTCATGACGAACCCGGTCGTGCTCCACTGACGCCAACACCGCACGCGGTGCCGCCACCCACACCCAACCCTCGCCACGGCGAGGGTTTTTTCATGGCGCCGAAGCTTACCGGCATGTCATGCATCACCGCCTTATCCCGCACGGCAATGGCCTCGCGCAGGCCCTCAGCACTGTTCCCACGGGAGTCCTTCGAAGCGCCACCCGTTCACGGCGTTGCGGTGATGGGTGCCGTCCAGATCGCCCTCGAAGCCATGCAGCACGGCATACACGTTGCGGAACCCGGCCGCCTCGAGCGCCTCGCCGGCCGCAGTGCTCCGGTTGCCGCTGCGACAGATCAGCAGCACGGGACGCTCGCCTCCGGCGCCGGCGAGCTTGCGCACGCTCTGGACGAAATGGGGGTTGATCTCCCAATCCGGGCCGTCGTTCCACGCCACGTGGATCGCCCCGGCCGGGTGTCCCACGAACAAGTATTCCATTTCGCTGCGGCAATCGACGAACAGGGCATTGGCCTTGGCTTGCAGAAACTGGTGAGCGGCGCTCGGGAGCAGGAATTCCATATCGTTGGCGAAAGCGGGTCAGGACGGCGCGGCGCGCGCGTCACGAATCGCCGCCGGCGCCGCCCGGCAGGCGGCGGCGCGCGGGCGGCGGGCGCGAAAACCATTACAATTATAGGTTTTCCGGCCACTCCAAGGCGACGTCCGTCATGACCACCGCTAGCCCATCCGCCGCCAACGCCCATACGGGGACCGCATCGACCACGGCTCCGGCCCGCTCACAGCCACGCTACACGCGGGGTCAGGCACTGCCCGCGCTGCTCGAATCGCGCATCCTGATTCTGGACGGGGCCATGGGCACGATGATCCAGCAGTACAAGCTGAGCGAAGCCCAGTACCGTGGCGATCGCTTCGCCGACTTCGCGCACGACGTCAAGGGCAACAATGAGCTGCTCTCGCTCACGCGCCCCGACATCATCAGCGAGATTCATCGCAAATACCTTGCGGCAGGCGCCGATATCCTCGAGACGAATACGTTCGGGGCGACGACGATCGCCCAGAGCGACTATCACATGGAGGATCTGGCCGACGAGATGAACCGCGCGTCGGCACGTCTGGCGCGCGAGGCCTGCGATGCCTTCAGCACGCCCGACAAGCCACGCTTCGCCGCCGGCGCCATCGGTCCAACGCCGAAGACCGCGAGCATCAGCCCGGACGTGAACGATCCGGGCGCGCGCAACGTCGACTTCGACCAACTGCGCGACGCCTACTACGCGCAAGCCAAGTCGTTGCTCGAAGGCGGCGTCGATCTGTTCCTCGTCGAGACGATCTTCGATACGCTCAACGCCAAGGCCGCGCTCTTTGCCATCGACGAGCTGTTCGAAGACACCGGCGAGGTATTGCCGATCATGATCTCGGGCACCGTCACCGATGCCTCCGGGCGCATTCTGTCGGGCCAGACGGTCGAAGCGTTCTGGAATTCGCTGCGTCACGCCCGCCCGCTCACGTTTGGCCTGAACTGCGCGCTCGGTGCGACGCTCATGCGTCCGTACATCGCGGAACTGGCCAAGCTGTGCAACACCTACGTGTCGGTCTACCCGAACGCCGGCCTGCCCAACCCGATGAGCGATACGGGCTTCGACGAGACGCCCGACGTGACGTCGAGCCTGCTCAAGGAATTCGCGCAGGCGGGCCTGGTGAATCTGGCGGGCGGCTGCTGCGGCACCACGCCGGAACACATCGCGGAGATCGCGAAGGCGCTGGCTGACGTGAAGCCGCGCCGCTGGCCGTCGCAGTATCGCCCCACCGGCGGCGGCGACGGCACGGATGGCAACGACGGCGACGACGCCTGAGCGTAGCCAGCGTCCGCCCGACGAAGACAAGATTGATTGCAGCAAGCCCGGCGCGCCGCCGTCGCCTCTCACGCACGAGGCACGGCCAACGCGCCAACCACTGAACGGATTGCCCCATGAGCCAAACGCCCTTCCTGACGCCTGTCGAATCCGTCGAGCCAGTGCAGCCGATGCGCCTGTCCGGCCTCGAGCCCTTCAACATCGGCGCGGGCACGCTCTTCGTCAACGTCGGCGAGCGTACCAACGTCACGGGTTCGAAAGCGTTTGCGCGCATGATCCTGAACGGCCAGTTCGATGAAGCCCTCGCGGTCGCCCGCCAGCAGGTCGAGAACGGCGCCCAGGTCATCGACATCAACATGGACGAGGCGATGCTCGACTCCAAGGCCGCGATGGTGCGCTTCATGAACCTGATCGCCTCCGAGCCGGACATCGCGCGCGTGCCGATCATGATCGACTCGTCGAAGTGGGAAGTGATCGAGGCGGGACTGAAGTGCGTGCAGGGCAAGGCCATCGTCAACTCGATCTCGCTCAAGGAAGGCCGCGAAGCGTTCGTGCATCACGCCAAGCGGATTCGCCGTTACGGCGCCGCCGCCGTGGTCATGGCCTTCGACGAACACGGGCAGGCCGACACCTACGCGCGCAAGACCGAGATCTGCGCGCGCAGCTATCGCGTGCTCGTCGACGAAGCGGGTTTCCCGCCCGAGGACATCATCTTCGATCCGAACATCTTCGCGGTGGCCACCGGCATCGAAGAGCACAACAACTACGCGGTCGACTTCATCAACGCCACACGCTGGATCAAGGCGCACCTGCCCGGCGCGAAGATCAGCGGCGGGGTGTCGAACGTCTCGTTCTCGTTCCGCGGCAACGACCTCGTGCGCGAAGCGATTCACACCGTGTTCCTGTACCACGCGATTCAGGCGGGCATGGACATGGGCATCGTCAACGCCGGTCAGCTCGGCGTGTATGAGAACCTCGATCCCGAACTGCGCGAGCGCGTCGAAGACGTGGTGCTCAACCGCCGCGACGACAGTACCGAGCGTCTGCTGGAAATTGCAGAGCGCTTCAAGGGCGGCGCGCAACGGCGCGAAGAGAACCTGGAGTGGCGCAACCAGCCGGTCGAAGCGCGTCTCGCGCATGCGCTGGTGCATGGCATCACCACGTTCATCGTCGACGACACGGAAGAAGTGCGCCAGAAGATCCACGCCGCGGGCGGCCGTCCGATCCAGGTGATCGAGGGCCCGCTCATGGACGGCATGAACGTCGTGGGCGATCTGTTCGGCGCGGGCAAGATGTTCCTGCCCCAGGTCGTCAAGAGCGCGCGCGTGATGAAGCAGGCCGTCGCGCATCTGGTACCGTTCATCGAAGAGGAAAAGGCGCGCATGGCCGCCGCCGGGGAAGACGTTCGCTCGAAGGGCAAGATCGTGATGGCCACGGTCAAGGGCGACGTGCACGACATCGGCAAGAACATCGTGACCGTGGTGCTCCAGTGCAACAATTTCGAGGTGGTGAACATGGGCGTGATGGTGCCCTGCGCCGACATTCTCGCCAAGGCGAAGGAGGAAGGCGCCGACATCATCGGCCTGTCGGGTCTCATCACGCCGAGTCTGGAAGAGATGGCCTACGTCGCCTCCGAAATGCAGCGCGACGATTACTTCCGCCTGCGCAACATTCCGCTGATGATTGGTGGCGCCACGACGTCGCGCGTGCACACGGCCGTGAAAATCGCGCCGCACTATGACGGCCCCGTGATTTACGTGCCCGACGCGTCGCGCTCGGTGTCGGTCGCCTCGAATCTGCTGTCGGACGAAGCCGCCGAGCGATACCTCGAAGAGGTCAAGACGGATTACGAGCGCGTGCGGGCACAGCATGCCAATCGCAGGGCCACGCCGATGGTCTCGCTCGCCACCGCGCGGGAAAACAAGTTCAAGATCGATTGGTCGACGTACGTCCCGCCCAAGCCGAAGTTCATTGGCCGGCGCGTGTTCAAGAACTACGACCTGGCTGAACTGGCGGACTACATCGACTGGGGCCCGTTCTTCCAGACGTGGGATCTGGCTGGCCCCTTCCCCGCGATTCTCAGCGACGCGATCGTCGGCGAGTCGGCCCAACGCGTCTTCGCGGACGGCAAGGAGATGCTGGATCGCATGATCAAGGGCCGCTGGCTGACGGCCAACGGCGTGATCGCGATGCTGCCCGCCAACGTGGTCGGCGACGACGACATCGAAATCTATACGGACGAGTCGCGCTCGGAAGTCGCTTTCACGTGGCATAACCTGCGACAGCAAAGCGAGCGGCCCGTGGTCGACGGCGTGCGTCGCCCGAACCGCTCACTGGCCGACTTCATCGCGCCCAAGGACAGCGGGGTGGCGGACTACATCGGCGTGTTCGCGGTCACGGCCGGTCTCGGTGTCGACGCCAAGGAAGCCGGCTTCCTCGCCACACACGACGACTACAGCGCGATCATGCTCAAGGCATTGGCCGACCGACTCGCCGAGGCGTTCGCCGAGTGCATGCACGCGCGCGTGCGTCGCGAGTTCTGGGGCTACGCCAGCGGCGAGCAGCTGGACAACAATGCCCTCATCAAGGAAGCGTACGTCGGCATTCGCCCGGCCCCGGGCTACCCGGCTTGCCCCGAGCACTCGGTCAAGGGACCGATGTTCCACTACCTGCAAGCCCATGAAGTCGGCATGAGTGTGACGGAATCGCTCGCCATGCTGCCCGCCGCGAGCGTCTCGGGCTTCTACCTGTCGCATCCGGACAGCACGTACTTCAGCGTCGGCAAGATCGGCCCCGATCAGGTCGAGGACTTCATGGAACGCGCCAACGTGGACGAGGCCACCGCCCGGCGCCTGCTGGCCCCGCAACTGTCGTAATCGCATGCCTTCGCGTGACCCGGTGGGCGGCATGACGACTGCACGCCGACGCCGGTGTCACGCCCCTGTCGCAACCGACGCGTAGTGTCCCGCCCGTTCGGGCTGAGCCGGCAGATCGGATCCTCGGCCACCGGCGCCTTGCCATCTGTCGACCGGCTCACTTCGAGAGGTTCCATGCACGCATTGCAAAGCATTCAGAATTTCCACCTCCTGCCGCTGCTCAACACAGCCGTCTCGCTGCTCGTCGCGTTTATCCTGGGCACGATCATCGGTGTGGAGCGTCAGGTCCGCCAGCGCACGGCCGGTCTTCGCACCAACGTGCTCGTGGCCGTGGGGGCCGCCGCCTTCGTCGACTTGTCGATGCGGCTCATGCCCGGCGATACGCGCGTGATTGCCTACGTCGTGTCGGGGGTCGGCTTCCTCGGGGCCGGCGCCATCATGAAAGACGGCGCCTCGGTGCGCGGCCTGAACACCGCCGCCACGTTATGGGGCTCGGCCGCCGTGGGCGCCGCCGCCGGGGCCAGTCTGATCGTCGAAGCAGTCGTCGTCGCGGGCTTCGTGCTGGCGGCCAATACGTTGCTGCGTCCGGTTGTGAACCGCATCAACCGCGCCCCGATCAACGAGGCGACGTCGGAGGCGACTTACGCGCTGTCCGTCATCTGCGCCCGCACGACGCAACGAGAAGTGCTCGACAAGGTGGAAGCCTGGCTCGAAGCGTCGAACTATCCCGTGCGCGCGCTCGATATTCACCCGTTCGGCGAAGCCGACGTCGAGATCGAAGCGCTGTTGCTGCCCACCGCCGTGCAGGCTGGCGAACTCGACGCCCTCTCCGATCATTTGGAAACGCTGCCGGGGGTGAATCAGGTGTTCTGGTCGAGCCGTTCGGACGACTAGGGGAAACATGCCGAGTGATGCGCGATGACGGCCCATGTGAGGGCGTCGCCGCATCGATCGCTGGCACTGAAAGTTGCAGATTCCGGGACGGGGAACTCACGCGAAAGCGAGAGGGTTGGCGAGCGACGCGCTCGGACGAGGGGCGCGTCGTGCCGGACGAGGGGGGGGGCGCCTGCCCTGCGCTGTCTGCGAGGGCCTGCCGTTGCCTTCGACCGCTTAGCGGCGGCCAGTCTCCCACATCACGGCGACGTTTTCCTTGCGGGACTCGCGCAGCATATCGAGCAGCGGATACGCACGTTGCGCCAGGCGCAGACGATCCTCTTCCTCTCGTTCGCCGGACTTCTTGCCTTCGTTTTCCTTCTTCGCGGCGGCATTGTCTTCCGCGATGGCGGCTTCCAGCTTCGCAATGGCCTCGCCCATTTCGTCCTCGCCGATGGCACCGCGCTCGCCAAGCTTCTTGCCGACCAGCCCGAGCAGAAACTGCGCGAGATTTTCCAGCATGGTGATTGTGGGCGAAGCGTGCGACTTGAACGTTACCAGCATGGTTGTCTCCCTATTGGCGTTGTGACCCCCTCCGCCGCCCCGAGCGCATGTCACGCAACGCGTGGGATCAGCGGGTACCGTGACTTCATCATACACCTGTTAAAATCCGGTGCTGACGATTCAATTGCCTGTCCGGACGCGTCCGGACGCACCCGAAACACCCGCCAATGCTACCTGCACAAAAGAATGCTCTCGTCGCGCTGATCGGCGACGTCGTCGCCGGTCTGATGCCCGCAGACGGCACTGCGACCCCCGCGCAAAATGCGCCGGCCTTGCCGACTATCCTGCTCGAACGCCCGAAAGTCGCCGCGCATGGCGATCTGGCCTGCAACGTGGCAATGCAACTCGCGAAGCCGCTGCGCGCCAATCCGCGCGAGCTGGCCCAGAAGATTGCCGACGCCATCCTCGCCGACGCCCGCGCGAGCGGACTCGTCGACGCGGTTGAGATCGCCGGCCCCGGCTTCATCAACCTGCGTCTGGCCAACGCCGCGAAGCAGTCGGTGGCGCGCGCGATCCTGACCGAAGGCGCCGCCTTCGGCCACTGCGCTGTGCGCCACGACGACGCGCCGGTGCTCGTCGAGTTCGTCTCGGCCAACCCGACCGGCCCGCTGCACGTGGGTCACGGCCGTCAGGCCGCGCTCGGCGACACGATCTCGGCGCTGCTGGGCACGCAAGGCCATCCGGTCCATCGCGAGTTCTATTACAACGACGCCGGCGTGCAGATCCAGACGCTCGCCACCTCGGTGCAGGCGCGCGCACGCGGCCTCAAGCCGGGCGACGCCGAGTGGCCGGAATCGGCCTACAACGGCGACTACATCGGCGACATCGCACAAGACTTCCTCGCACGCAAGACCGTGCAGGCCTCCGACGGCGCCCCGGTCACCGGCAGCGGCGACATCGAGGACATCGATTCGATCCGCGCATTCGCCGTGGCCTATCTGCGCCGCGAGCAGGACATCGATCTGCAGACCTTCGGTGTGCGCTTCGATCAGTACTACCTCGAGTCGTCGCTCTATGCCGACGGCAGTGTCGAGCGCACGGTGCAGGCGCTCGTCGACGCGGGCGTGACGTACGAACAGGACGGCGCGCTGTGGCTGCGCACGACCGATTACGGCGACGACAAGGACCGCGTGATGCGCAAGTCCGACGGCACGTACACGTACTTCGTGCCGGACGTTGCCTATCACACCCGCAAGTGGGCGCGCGGCTTCCATCAAGTCATCAACGTGCAGGGGTCGGACCACCACGGCACTATCGCCCGCGTGCGCGCGGGGTTGCAGGCCCTGGGCATCGGCATTCCGACGGGCTACCCCGACTACGTGCTGCACAAGATGGTCACCGTTATGCGCCACGGCGAAGAGGTGAAGATCTCCAAGCGCGCGGGCAGCTACGTGACGGTGCGCGACCTGATCGAGTGGTCGGGCGGCATCACGGCCGAAACCCCGGTCACGGATCCGGCCGAGCGTGAAGCCGCCCTGCGCCGTGGCCGCGACGCCGTGCGCTTCTTCCTAATTTCGCGCAAGGCGGACACCGAATTCGTGTTCGACGTGGATCTCGCGCTCAAGCAGAACGACGAGAACCCGGTGTACTACGTGCAGTATGCGCACGCCCGCATCTGCTCGATCCTCACGCAATGGGGCGGCGACGACGCCCGTTTGGCCCACGCCGACCTCGCGCCGCTCGACAGCGAACGCGCGCTCGCGCTGCTGCAACTGCTCGCCGAATACCCGGACATGCTCACACGCGCGGCCGAGGAACTTGCGCCGCACGCCGTGGCCTTCTATCTGCGGGATCTGGCGGGGGCGTTCCACTCCTTCTACAACGCCGATCGCGTGCTGGTCGACGACGAGACCGTCAAGCACGCGCGTCTGGCGCTGCTGGCGGCCACGCGTCAGGTGCTGCGCAACGGTCTTGCCGTGCTGGGCGTGTCGACCCCGGCCAAGATGTAAGCCCCAGTTATCCAACCCTTCCGAACGGCAAACGCATCGGAACTCTGTAAGGACGGAATCGACTCGATGGCACACACACGTCGGCCTCCCCGCCAGCGGGGCGGTACTTTTCTGGGCATCGTGCTCGGCCTGATCGTTGGGCTGGCCGTTGCCGTCGTCGTCGCGCTCTACATCACGAAGACGCCGACCCCATTCGTCGAAAAGACGCCGCCGCGCCCGGCCGATAACTCGCCGGCCGCGCAAGCGCCCGATCCGAACAAGTCGCTGCAGCCGCGCACGCCGCTGCCGGGCGCCGCGTCGGCCGTGGCCGGGCCGGAGTCGGCCTCGCAGGCCGTGACGTCGCCGCTCGTACCCGGCACACCGGTCACGTCGCCCACCGCGTCCGCGCCCACGGCACCGGCCCCGACAAAGCCGTCGCCCGCCGATATTCTCAGCGGCAAGTCGACGGTGCCGGTCGCGCCGCAGACCACGCCGCCCGCCAGCGCGACGGACACCGCCAACACGGGCTACTACCTGCAAGTCGGCGCATTCAAGTCGCAGAGCGACGCCGAGCAACTGCGCGCCAAGTTGGCGCTCTCGGGCTTCGAGGCGAAAGTCACGCAGCGCGATGCCAACGGTCTGACGCTCTACCGCGTGCGCCTCGGCCCGTATGGCAAGCTCGACGAGATGAACCATGTGCGTCAGCGCCTGCAGGATGGTGGCTACGACACGGCCGTGATCCGCTTCACGAAGCAATAAACGCAAGAGGCGTTGCTCGATAAGGGCAACGCCTTTTGTTTCGTCGCCCGGCACCGCGTCGCGCCCGTGCGGAATGCATGCCCCACCGGCGGCATCGCTCGGGAAACGCCGGGGTTGCCGGGAGGTTGAACCCGGCAGCGCGGCGCTGGTCATACGCACTAGCTTATCTGTCTGAATCCGGGATATGGTTTCGCAGGAACGCCGACCAACCGATGGCTGGCGCGTCTGCCTCACTCCTCAACAACGATCATGAAAAAACTTCTTGGTACCGTTCTGCTGTCTTTCGGTTTCCTTTGCGGCGCCGCCTCGGCCTCGCCCGAAGCCCCGGTCGCGGGAACCGATTACCTGGTGTTGCCGCAAGCACAGCCCACGTCGGCCGGCGCGGGCAAAATCGAAGTCACCGAATTCTTCTGGTATGGCTGCCCGCACTGCAATGCGCTCGAACCGTCGCTGGAAGCGTGGGTCAAGAAGCAAGGCAAGGATGTCGTGTTCAAGCGCGTGCCGGTCGCCTTCCAGGACCGCTTCGAGCCGCACACCCGTATGTTCTACGCACTCCGCGCGCTGGGCCGCGAAGCCGAACTCACGCCGAAGGTCTTCAACGAGATCCACGTCAAGCACAACTATCTGCTGACGGCGCAGACCCAGGCCGACTTCCTCACGCAGTTCGGCATCGACAAGCAGAAGTATCTCGACGCCTATAACGGCTTCTCGACCCAGGCCAGCGTGAAGACGGCCAACAAGACGTGGCAGGACTACAAGATCGACGGCGTGCCGACGATCGCGATCCAGGGCAAGTACCTGGTCTCGCCGGCCACCTCGGGCGACGCCCTGCAAAAGGCCGGCAAGCCGGCCACGACCGAGCAGCAGACGTTCGATGCGGCGCTCAAGACGGCCGACGCCATCATCAACCAGATCCGCGCGAAGAAGCTGTAAGCTTCGCCGCTCACCCAGCCCGGCCCCGGCCGGGCTTTTGCATTAGATGGCAACACACACGACATCACCGAAGGTCTTTATCACGGGCGCCTCGAGTGGATTGGGCGAAGCACTCGCACGCCACTACGCCGCGCAGGGCGCCATCCTCGGGCTGGTGGGCCGACGCGGCGACAGGCTCGCCGATCTGGCCGCCTCGCTCCCCCATCCGCATGCCGTACATAGCTACGCGCTCGACGTGCGTGACGCGCTCGCGTTGCGCGCGGCGGCCGACGACTTCATGGCGCGTCACGGCGTACCGGACATCGTTATCGCGAATGCCGGCATCAGCCACGGCGTGACGACTGAAGACCCGGCCGATCTGCCGCACTTTGCGTCGGTCATGGACACCAACTGGCTGGCGATGGTGGCCACGTTCAGCCCCTTCGTCGCGCCAATGCGCGAACGCAAGCACGGCACGCTCGTCGGTATCGGCAGCGTGGCCGGTGTGCGCGGTCTGCCCGGGCATGGCGCCTACAGCGCATCGAAGGCCGCCGCGATGACGTACCTCGAAAGCCTGCGAGTGGAATTACGCGCCGCCAAGGTCGCGGTCGTGACGATTGCGCCCGGCTACATTCGCACGCCAATGACGGATGGCAATCCGTTTCCGATGCCGTTCCTGATGCCCCCGGACACGTTCGCGCGCAAGGCGGCCGCGGCGATCGCTCGACGCAAGCGCTTCGTGGTGCTGCCGTGGCCAATGGGCGTGGTGGCCTGCGTCATGCGATGCCTGCCGCGCTGGCTTTACGACGTGCTCTTCGCCCGTGCGCCGCGAAAGCCACGGTTGTCCGAGCGCAACGTACAAAACGCCCCCTCGGCCCATGCCGACCCGCCGCCCGACGATCCCTCAACAGGCCCCAAATAGCGGCCAACGCAGGGATATTCCCCAAATCCAAGGGTGAAACCGGGGGAAGCTCAATGTCACGCGTTACATTGCTCCGAATCCCTAACGCGCGACGTCCCCATGAACGCCATGTCAACGCAAGCCGCGTCACGCGCTTGCCCCAATCGCGGCGTCGCGCTACACCGACGCATCGCCCTCATCCTTAGCCTGCCGCTTGCCCTGATGGTTTCCGGGTGCGCGGCGTTGGACCCTGGCAACTGGCAAATCGTCGGCCCGCCGGAGTCGTACATCCGCCCCGCCCCGACCCTCGTCGCGCCCGCCCCCATGGTCGTCGCCCCTGCACCGGTGATCGTGACGCCGGCGCCCACCATCATCGCGCCCGCCCCCGTCATCATTGCGCCGCGACCGCCCGTCGTCATCGCGCCCGCGCAGCCATACATCGTCGTGCCGCAGGCGCGACCACGCACGTCGCGCGATGCCGCTCACTTCCTGAGCGAGAAATGCTATCTGCAGAAGGGCGGCTGCTACACCAGCGAATACCGGGAAGGCTACGAGTTCAACCCCTACACCGGCACGTGGGAATGGGTCGGTCAACGAGACTACCGGTGGAAAGGCAGCCGCGGGAATCGATAGTCCGACACGCCCAAGTTTCTCCCTTGGAACACGCGCCGGCCGCCGTGGCAGCGCGGATTATTGAACCGTTGTGGTGCATTGCGAACCTGCGCTAGAGTGCTTGTGTAACTTCGATAGAGGTACACACGACGTTAAACCGGTCTTGCCGTCAGCGAGCGGACGGATGTCGACGGACGTTAGCAGACCGATCCGACTGCGGCACGCCCAACCAAGCAGGAGAGGCATATGCAGGCAACCCCCACCGGCGCGCCGGTCATCGATCCGGCACTGCGACGCAAAGCGGTGATCGGTTCCACGCTGGGCAATGCATTCGAGTGGTTCGACTTTACGGTCTACGGTCTCTTCGCGGTCATCATCGCGAAACTCTTCTTCCCTGCGGAAAACGATACGAACTCGCTGCTCGCGAGTGTGGCGTCGCTTGGCGTAGCGTTCTTCTTCCGTCCCATCGGCGGGCTCGCATTCGGTTTGTACGCCGACCGGGCCGGGCGCAAGTCGGCGCTCTCGGTCATGGTGTTGCTCATGGCGCTGGGCACGGGCCTGATCGGCATCGCGCCGACGTATGCGGCGATCGGCTTCGCCGCGCCGCTGCTTATCCTGCTGGCACGCGTCATTCAGGGCTTCTCGGCGGGCGGTGAATTCGGCGGCTCGACGGCCATGCTCATCGAGTTTTCGCCGCCCCACCTGCGCGGCTTCTACGGCAGTTTTCAAATGTGCTCGCAGGCACTGGCCGTCGCGTTCGCCGGGCTGTGCGCGTATGTGCTCAACACGTCGCTCACCAAGGAGGCACTCGAATCGTGGGGCTGGCGGCTTCCGTTTCTGTTCGGGATTCTGATCGGTCCGGTGGGTTTTTATATTCGACGTCGCATGACCGAGTCGCCAGAGTTTCTGGCCTACGCGGCCGCGCGTGCACCGACCCGCCGCACACCGCTCGCCGACGTCTTCTCGCATCACTATCGCGCCCTCATCGCCGGCTTCGGCCTGACGGTTGCCGCAACGACGTCGTTCTACGTCACGCTGATCTATACGCCGATCTACGCAGTCAAGCAGTTGGGATTGACGCAGGGCGCCGCGAGCCTGTCGACGTTCATCGCCGCCATGCTGATCGCCGCGCTGTGCCCGCTCACGGGCTGGATTTCGGATCGCGTGGGCCGCAAACCGCTGATTCTGCTGTTCGTGCTGCTCTACGGCCTGACGTCGTTCTGGATGTTCACGCGGCTGCACGGTGCGCCGTCGATGGGCAATCTGCTGCTCGCGCAGATTCTGCCGGCCGTCTGCATGGGCTTCGTGTGGGGCGCGTTCCCGACGGCGGTCACCGAGGTGTTCCCGGTCGGCGTGCGCTCGACGGGCGTCTCGATTCTCTACAACGTCTCGGTGATGTTGTTCGGCGGTCTCGCGCCGTTCTGGATCACGTACCTGATCAAGGCGACGCAGAACCCGCTGGCCCCCGCGTATTACATTCTGATGACGGTGACGATCAGCCTGGTGACGTACGGTTTGCTTGGTCGCGACGGCCGCAACACGGCGGCATCGACGCAGCACGCCTGACGTCGCACGCGACGCCGAAAGCACGCGCGCAAAAGCAATGCCCCGGCGACCTGATTCGGTCACCGGGGCATTGTTTTCTGGTCAACCGATCCAGTCGGCCGATCATATGCGACGCTCGCACCTGTCGCTCGTACCTGTCACTCGCACCTGCCGCGAAGGCAGGTCTCCGTGCAGGTCGGTCACGCAGGTCCGATCAAACTGGGGAAAAGCGCCAGACGCCCTTCGCATCCTGCTCGCGCTTGAGTTCCCCCGAACGCCAGAGCATGTGCAGGTGCGCCAGCGCTTCGCCCATGGCGAAGGTGGTCTGGTGCGCATCGAGCTTGCGATGGAACATGATCGGCACGATATCGCCCGCGCTTTGCGGCGACCGGGCGCAGGCGTCGCGCACCTCCTGCAGCCGCGCGGTGTGGTGATCGCGCAGTTGGCCGATGCGGGTGTGCAGTCCGGTGAACGGCCGGCCATGCGAGGGCAGCACGAGACAATCGGCGGGCAGATCGAGATAGACGCCGAGCGAGTCGAGGAACAGTTGCAGCGAGTTGGCTTCGGGTTCGATGTCAAAGACGCTGACATTGGTCGAGATGCGCGGCAGCACCATATCGCCGGAGATGAGCACGTTGTGCTGTTCGGAGTACAGCGCCATGTGCTCCGGCGAGTGGCCATAACCCGCGATCAAACGCCAGTCGCTGCCGCCGATGCGCAGGGCCTCGCCATCGCGCAAGCGGAAGAAGCGCGACGGCACTTCGGGCACGAGATCGCTGAAGTAGGTCTTGCGGTGGCGGATCTGGTCGATCATGGCCTCATCGGCGAGACCATGCGAAATAAAGTGCGCCACGGCGAACTCTCCGCCGGCATTGGCGGCGTTGTTGTTGACGGCCTCCGACATGAGGCGGCCCCATGCGTAGTCGCCCTGCGACATGGCGAGCCGGGCCGACCAGCGGGGTTTGTCGCCGCCCTTGCAGATCCAGTGCGCGAGGCCGAGGTGATCGGGGTGGCAATGCGTGACGACGACACGCAGAACCGGCTCGCCGCCGAGCGCGTTCTCGAACACTTGTTCCCAATAGGCCTTGATCTGCGGATGGGTGATGCCGCAATCGACGACGGTCCAGCCTTTGACGCCGTCAATATCGTCGCGCAGCAACCACAGGTTGATGTGATCGAGCACGAACGGCAGCGGCATGCGCACCCAGAAGACGCCTGGCGCCACTTCGTGCACGGTGCCGCCTTCCGGCAAGAATTCTCCGAGGGGGTAATTCAGTTGTTGTTCAAGGGCATTCACGAGGACCACGCTCCAGATGGACTTGTTCTGTCGTTATCGGTTAACGCCGTCACCGATTGCATAGGAAGCAACTTGACGCTAACGTAAACGGCAATTCTATCTGCAATGGTAAGCACCTGCTTAACCCGATGCTCACATACACGATTACCGAGCTTGCCCGCGAGTTCGACATTACGCCCCGCGCGATCCGTTTCTACGAGGATCAGGGGCTGCTCACACCGGCCCGCGAAGGTCCCGGCGGGCGCCACCGCGTCTACACCGGGCAGGATCGCACGCGTCTGAAGCTGACGCTGCGCGGCAAACGTCTAGGACTCACGCTCTCGGAGATCAAGTCGATTCTCGATCTCTACGAGTCGCCCAAGGATACGGTGTCCCAGCTTCGCGTGTTCCTCGAAACGCTGTCCCAGCATCGGCAGGTGCTCGAGCAGCAACTCGAAGACCTTCACGCCACGCTCGACGAGGTCGCGCAACACGAAGCCCAATGTCTCGCGCTGCTCGAGGCTGCCGGCGAAGCCGCACCCGCCGACGTCGCTCAACGGTCGAAGACGACGTCCGTGTCGCACTGATTCGTCAGGTTTCGACTTCTGTTTCGGCCTTGGCGTCGGCCTCGGTTTCAACCACTTACTGCCCCAACCCGCCTCAACCCGCCTCGCCCTGCATCCTGTCCGGGGTCGCCTCCCGCCCGGCCGACCTTCGCGCTTTCGATGCTGGAAAGCCCTTACTTTACGTTTACGTAAACGTAAAGTAATATCTGGGCACTCGGCTTTGTCCGTACTTTCGCTCCCATCATGGCCAACCTCCCTGTCTCTCACGCTGCACCGCTCGACGACGCCGTCGCCGCAAAAATCCGCGCCAGCTTCGACCAACAGGGCGTCATGACGCATTGGGGCGCGTTGCTCTCGCATCTTGCCGACGGACACTGCGAAATCTCGCTGCCGTTCTCGGACAAGGTCAACCAGCAGCACGGCTTTTTCCACGGGGGAGTGATCGGCGCCATCGCGGACTCCGCCGGCGGCTACGCAGGCTACACCCGCATCTCGCCGGACCAGGAACTGGTCACCGCCGAATACAAACTGAACATTCTCGCGCCCGGCAAGGGCGATACACTGATCGGACGCGGCCAGGTCGTGAAAGCCGGTCGCACGCTGATCGTCGCCACCGCCGAACTGTTCGTTGTCGACGACGACAAATGGACGCTTTGCGCACTGATGCAGCAAACGCTGTTCGTGCTGGCGGCAAGTCCCTCGGCAACGTCGTCTCCCAAGACTCGCTGAGCGCCCCCGCCACCGGATCACCGAATCAACCTCATCAGCCGCACCATCGAACCCATGCGCGGGCTAACGGCCACGCGCCACCCTCTGGAGACTGTGTCATGACCCTGTTGCCCGGACTCAATTTCATGCTCGGCGAAGACCTCGATATGCTGCGCGAATCGGTCGCGAACTTCGCGTCCAAGGAAATCGCCCCGCGCGCAGGCGAAGTGGACCGCACCGACCAGTTCCCGATGGACCTCTGGCGCAAGATGGGCGACCTCGGCGTGCTCGGCATGACGGTTTCGGAAGAGTACGGCGGCGCGAACATGGGCTATCTGGCCCACATGATCGCGATGGAGGAAATCTCGCGCGCCTCGGCGTCGATCGGCCTGTCGTACGGCGCGCACTCGAACCTCTGCGTCAACCAGATCCACCGCAATGGCACCGCCGCGCAAAAGGCGAAGTACTTGCCCAAGCTGGTGTCGGGGGAGCATATCGGCGCCCTCGCGATGAGCGAGCCGAACGCCGGCTCGGACGTGGTCAGCATGAAGCTGCGTGCCGAGAAGCGCGGCGACCGCTTCGTGCTCAACGGCACGAAGATGTGGATCACGAACGGCCCGGACTGCGACACGCTGGTCGTCTACGGCAAGACCGATCCGGAAGCGGGCGCCCGCGGCATGACGGCCTTCCTTGTCGAGAAGGGCATGAAGGGATTCTCGGTCGCGCAGAAGCTGGACAAGCTCGGCATGCGCGGCTCGCACACGGGTGAGCTGGTGTTCGAGAACGTGGAGGTGCCGGAGGAGAACGTGCTGGGCCAGGTCGGCGGCGGCACGAAGGTGCTCATGAGCGGTCTGGACTATGAGCGCGCGGTGCTCGCCGGCGGCCCGCTGGGCATCATGCAGGCGGCCATGGACGTGGTCGTGCCCTATATCCACGACCGCAAGCAGTTCGGCCAGTCGATCGGAGAGTTCCAGCTCATCCAGGGCAAGGTCGCGGACATGTACACGATTCTGCAGGCAAGCCGCGCGTATCTCTACGCGGTGGGCCGCCAGCTCGATTCGCTCGGTCGCGATCACGTGCGTCAGGTGCGCAAGGACTGCGCGGGGATGATTCTGTACACGGCCGAAAAGGCGACGTGGATGGCCGGCGAGGCAATCCAGATTCTGGGCGGCAACGGCTATATCAACGAGTACCCGGTCGGCCGCCTGTGGCGCGACGCGAAGCTTTACGAAATCGGCGCGGGCACGTCGGAGATCCGCCGCATGCTGATCGGCCGCGAGTTGTTCGCGGAAACGATGTAAGCCCACGACACATCGACTGACATTCAGGCGCAGGCAGCGGCGCTACAATCCCTTGAGATCGCCCCTGCGCCTGTCCCGACCGGTATGAATCACTTCCCGAAACTCCTGTCGTCGCAGTTTGCTTACGATGTCGCCCGCACGATGCTGGAGGGCTTCGACAAGCATTACCGCATTTTCCGCGATGTATGCATCGCGGCGCAGGCGTGTTTCGAGGCGGGCGATTTCATGGGTATCCAGAAGCTCCAGCGCGACCGCATCGCCTATTACGACGAACGCGTGCGCGAATGCGTCGTGACGCTCGAAGACGAGTTCGACGCCCAGTCGCTCGACGACGATGTCTGGCAGCAAGTGAAGCTGCATTACATCGGCTTGCTCACCGAGCACCGTCAGCCGGAGCTGGCCGAGACGTTTTTCAACTCGGTGTGCTGCAAGATCCTGCACCGTTCGTATTTCAACAACCGCTTCATCTTCGTGCGCCCCGCCGTGGCGACGGAGTACATCGAGAACGACGCGCCCGCCGCGAAGCCGACGTATCGCGTCTATTACCCGGCGCAAGACGGCATGGCCCCCACGATCGCGCGCATCGTCACGAATTTCCAGCTCAAACGCCCGTTTGCCGATCTGACGCGCGACGTCGGTTATGTGATGCGCGCCCTCGATGAGACGCTCGGCGACTTCGTGCCCGCGCCGAATTTCCAGATTCATGTGCTCGCGTCGCTGTTCTTCCGGAACAAGGCCGCCTATATCGTGGGACGTATCGTGAACGGCGATGTGACCACGCCCTTCGCCCTGACGATCATGCACGACGCGAACGGCATGCTGACGCTCGACGCCGCTCTGCTGCGCCGCGAGGAACTCCGCGTGGTGTTCGGCTTCACACATGCCTATTTCATGGTCGATATGGAAGTGCCGTCGGCCTACGTGCAGTTCCTGCGCACGATCATGCCGGGCAAGCCGAAAGCGGAGATCTATACGTCGGTCGGTCTGCAGAAACACGGCAAGAACCTGTTCTATCGCGATTTCCTGCATCACCTGAAGCATTCGAGCGACCTGTTCGTGAGCGCGCCGGGCATTCGCGGGCTGGTCATGCTGGTTTTCACGCTGCCCTCGTATCCGTACGTATTCAAAGTGATTCGCGAGCGCTTCGCGCCACCCAAGGAGACCACGCGCGAGCAGGTGAAAGCGAAGTACCTGATGGTCAAGCAGCATGATCGCGTGGGCCGGATGGCCGATACGCTGGAGTTCTCGAGCGTGGCCTTCCCGCGCGCGCGTTTCGACGACGCCCTGCTCGCCGAACTCCAGCGCGAGGTGCCCTCGCAGCTCGAAGTCGACGGTGACGCCCTCGTGATCCGCCACTGCTACATCGAGCGCCGCATGACGCCGCTCAATCTGTGGCTGCAAACGGCATCGGACGCCGAGGTCGACCACGCCATGCGCGAGTACGGCAACGCGGTGAAGGAGCTGATGGCGGCGAACATCTTCCCCGGCGATCTGCTGTACAAGAATTTCGGTGTCACGCGCCACGGCCGGGTGGTCTTTTACGACTACGATGAACTGGAATATCTGACGGATTGCCACATCCGTCGAGTGCCGGAACCCCGTAACGAAGAAGAGGCGATGTCGGGGGAAGTCTGGTACCGTGTAGGCCCGCACGACGTGTTTCCGCAGACGTTCGAGACGTTTCTGACAGGAGACGCGCGCGTGCGGCACTCCCTGAGCCAGCATCATCCGGATTTTTTCGACCCCGGCCTGTGGCAGGACTACCAGGACCGGGTGCGAGCCGGACAGATGCACGACTTCTATCCGTACGATGTCTCGCTGCGTTTCGTCAATCGCTACGGCACCGGCCACGGTGCCACCAGCGCCCCGCCCCGCGCGGCGGCCGCTTGAGCATGCGATGTCTCCCAGCACACGACACGTTCACCGGATGACACGATCATGACCGAAGACAAAGACCAACCTCTCCTCCATCTGCTCGATAACAACCGCGCCTGGGTCGCCAGCGTGAACGCGGAAGATCCCGCATTTTTCGAGCGGTTGTCAAAGCTGCAAACGCCGGAGTACCTCTGGATCGGCTGCTCGGACTCGCGCGTGCCGGCTAACCAGATCACGGGCCTCGCGCCGGGCGAAGTGTTCGTCCACCGCAATATCGCGAACGTCGTGGTGCACAGCGATCTGAACTGTCTGTCGGTATTGCAGTTCGCCGTCGAAGTGCTGAAGGTTCGCCACATCATGGTGGTCGGCCATTACGGTTGCGGCGGCGTAGGCGCGGCGCTCGACGGCGCGAAGATGGGCCTCGTCGACAACTGGCTGCGCCACGTGCGCGATGTGTACGAGCGCCACGTCGAGCAAATCGACGCGCTGCCGTCGCGCGACGCGCGTCACGACCGACTGTGCGAACTGAACGCCATCGAGCAGGTGGTCAATATCTGTCATACGACGGTATTGCGCGACGCCTGGGCCCGCAATCAGCCCGTAACGGTGCACGGCTGGGTGTACGGCCTGCGCGACGGGCTGGTGCGCGACCTGCGCATGTCGGTCAACAGCCTCGAAGCCCTGCCGCGCATTTACGACCGCTGCGTGGCCGCGATGGCCGAATTACGCAATCCGCGCGCCTGAGCGAGCCACGTTGCCCGGCCACGCCGGACACCCCTCGCCGGGCGCGCGGACGATGCAAGGACTGAAGCATTGGATATTCAGGGGCTGACGACCCGGTTCGCAAGGACGATCGTCGGCCCCCGCAAGCAATTACAGGAGACTGCCATGCAACACGACCCGATCGTTATCGTTTCCGCCGCGCGCACGCCGATGGGCGGCCTGCAAGGGGTATTCGGCGATGTGACCGCACCGCAACTGGGTGCCGCCGCCATTCGCGCCGCCGTCGCACGCGCCGGAATCCAACCCGAGCAGGTCGACGAAGTGGTCATGGGCTGCGTGCTGCCCGCCGGCCAGGGTCAGGCGCCTGCGCGTCAGGCCACGCTCGGCGCCGGTCTGCCGCTCGCCGCCGGGGCGACCACCGTCAACAAGATGTGCGGGTCGGGCATGCGCGCCGCCATGTTCGCGCACGACATGCTCGTGGCCGGCAGCGCCGACGTGATCGTCGCCGGTGGCATGGAAAGCATGAGCAATGCCCCGTATCTGCTGCCGAAGGCACGCACCGGCATGCGCATGGGACACGGCCAGGTCATCGACCACATGTTTTACGACGGTCTGGAAGACGCCTACGACAAGGGCCGCCTGATGGGCACCTTCGCCGAGGAATGCGCCGACCGTTACGTCTTCACCCGCGAGGCCCAGGACGCCTTCGCCATCGCCTCGCTCGAACGCGCGCAAAAGGCCACGAAGGACGGCGCGTTCTCGTGGGAAATCGCGGCGGTGACGGTACCGGGTCGCAAGGGCGACACGGTGGTCGATCAGGACGAGCAGCCGTTCAAGGCCAACCCCGAAAAGATCCCGACGCTCAAGGCAGCCTTCCGCAAGGACGGCACGGTGACAGCGGCAAATTCGTCGTCGATCTCGGATGGTGCCGCGGCCTTGGTACTGATGCGCGAATCGACGGCCAAACGTCTCGGCCTCGCGCCGCTCGCGCGCATCGCCGGACACACCACCTTCGCCCAACAGCCGGGCCTCTTCACCACGGCGCCGGTCGGCGCGATGCGCAAGCTCTTCGAGAATACCGGCTGGTCGACGAACGACGTCGATCTGTATGAAATCAACGAAGCCTTCGCGGTCGTCACGATGGCCGCGATGCACGAGTTCAACCTGCCGCACGAGAAGGTCAATATTCATGGCGGCGCCTGTGCGCTCGGCCACCCGATCGGCGCCTCCGGCGCCCGCATCCTGGTCACGCTCATCGGTGCGTTGCGCCAGACCGGCGGCAAGCGCGGCGTAGCCAGCCTGTGTATCGGCGGCGGCGAAGCGACAGCGATGGCCATCGAACTCGTTTGACCCCGCAGGCTCACGCACTGGCCCACAGGAATCACAGGTCATGAAAACAGCGCTCATCATCGGTGCCTCGCGCGGCATCGGCATGGAATTCGTCAGACAGTATCGCGACGACGGCTGGCGTGTCTTCGCTACAGCACGCCATGAGGACGGTCTGGCGGCCTTGCGCGAGTTGGACGCCGAGCCGTTGCAGCTCGACGTCACGCGTGTGGAGTCGCTCTCCGGCCTGTCGTGGCAACTCGATGGCGTGGCCCTGGACGTCGCGATCTACAACGCAGGCGTGAATTCGGAGCGCACCACGGGCCTCGCGCCGATCACCATGGCCGAGTTCAACCGCGTGTTCCACACGAATGTCCTCGGCGCCATGCAGGCCGCGCCGCTCGTGTTGCCGTTCGTCGAGGCCGCCGGCGGCGCGTTTGGCTTTCTTTCGAGTCGCATGGGCAGCATCGCCCTGATGGAGACGAATGGCAGCTGGCTTTATCGGGCAAGCAAGGCGGCCGTGAATTCGGTCGTCAAGGCCACGTCGCTCGAAGCGCGGCGCGCCACCTGCGTCGCAATGCATCCGGGCTGGGTGCGCACGGACATGGGCGGCGAGAACGCGGACATCGACGTGCAGACGAGCGTGGCCGGCATGCGGCGTGTGCTCGCCCGAGCACCGGGCGAGCGCGCCACGCACAACGGAGGTTTCTTCAATTACGACGGCAACGCACTTGCGTGGTAATCGCAGGAAAAAATAAATTCGCGACCGGGCAGACATCGTCCGGCGCGAAACGGAATAACAAGCTGTAGCCACACCGCCGCATCTTTTGATTCGCGGGCCAGACACGTCACTCGGAAACGGAGCCCACATGACGTCCGCCATCGACTTTTATTTCGATTTCGCATCCCCGTATGGGTATTTTGCGAGCACCTGCATCGACGACATCGCGACGAGACACGGGCGTGGCGTGGCGTGGCATCCGATCCTGCTCGACATCGTCTACAAGGTGAACGGCACGGGCGCACCGACGCAGCATCCGATCAAGACCGCGTATCTGCGGCATGACGTGGAGCGCACCGCGCGGTTTCATGGCATCGCGTACAAGCGGCCGACGCACTTCCCGATTCCGACGCAAGCCGCCGAGCGCGCCGTGCTCTGGGTGCAGGATCATCACGGCGGCGACCTGTCCGCCGAGTTCGCGAAGTCGATCTTCCACGCGCTTTACGTCGACGACGTGAACATCGGCGACCCGGCGGAACTCGTGCGTCTCGGCGAGGCCCTGGGCATCGACGGCACGAAGCTCGACGCCGGCATGCACTCGCCCGCCGCCAAGGACCATCTCAAGGCCGAAATCGATCTGGCGATGGCGCGCGGGGTGTTCGGCTCGCCCTTCGTGATCGTGGACGGCGAACCGTTCTGGGGCTTCGACCACTTCCCACAGGTCGAGGCCTGTCTGAAGCAAGGCAAGATCTGACAACAAGGCAAGACTCACGATGGCAAGACCCCAAACGTCGCGCAGCGCAACGACGCCAGACCTCGAGCGCGACACCTGCCCTTGCGGCGGGCCCACGTTCGACGACTGCTGCGCGCGCTACCTGGAACACGGCGACATGGCGCCGAGCGCCGAAGCGCTGATGCGCTCGCGATACACGGCGTTCGTGCGTCACAACGCCGCGTACCTGCTCGACACCTGGGCGGCGCGCACGCGTCCCGCCACGCTTGACTTCGACGACGCACCGCAATGGCTTGGCCTGCAGATCAAGGCCCATCGCCAAAGCGATGCGTCGCATGCCGAAGTCGAATTCGTCGCCCGCTACAAGGTCGGCGGACGGGCGCACCGGCTGCACGAACGCAGCCGCTTCGAGCGCTCGGACGACGGCCGCTGGCGCTACATCGACGGCGACCTGTTCGACTGACCCCGCCGCGGTGCACGTCCACGAAACGCCTCCAACGACTCCCTCACTCTCCACCGGATTTCGTCACATGCCGATTCTTGAAAGCAAGCTCAACCCGCGCGGCGAAGACTTTGCACGCAACGCGGCCACGATGCAGACCCTGGTCGACGACCTGCGTGCCCGCATTGCACAACTGGCCGGTGGCGGCGGTGAGGCCGCGCGCAAGAAGCACATCGCGCGCGGCAAGCTGCTGCCGCGTGAGCGCGTACAACAGTTGCTCGATCCGGGCTCGCCGTTTCTCGAACTCTCGCAGCTCGCGGCCATCGGCATGTATCACGACGACGCCCCGGGCGCCGGCATCATCACCGGCATCGGCCGTGTATCAGGCCAGGAGTGCGTGATCGTCTGCAACGATGCCACGGTCAAGGGTGGCACCTATTACCCGATGACGGTCAAGAAGCACCTGCGCGCGCAGGAGATCGCCGAGCAGAACCATCTGCCGTGTATCTACCTGGTCGACTCGGGCGGCGCCAACCTGCCGAACCAGGACGATGTCTTCCCCGACCGCGATCACTTCGGGCGCATCTTCTACAACCAGGCGCAGATGTCCGCGCAGGGCATTCCGCAGATCGCCGTGGTGATGGGGTCGTGTACCGCCGGCGGCGCCTACGTGCCTGCGATGAGCGACGAGTCGATCATCGTCAAGGAACAGGGCACGATTTTCCTCGGCGGCCCGCCGCTCGTGAAAGCGGCCACCGGTGAGGAAGTGAGCGCCGAAGACCTCGGCGGCGCCGACGTCCACACGCGCCTGTCGGGCGTGGTCGATCACTTCGCGCAGAACGACGCGCACGCGCTGTCCATCGCGCGCAGCATCGCCGCGAATCTCAACCGTCGCAAACCGGCCACGGTTGCGGTCAAGCCACCGGTCGAGCCGAAGTACGACGCCCGAGACCTGTACGGTGTGATTCCGTCCGACACGAAGAAGCCGTTCGACGTACGCGAAGTGATTGCGCGCCTGGTCGACGGCTCCGAGTTCGACGAATTCAAGGCGCGCTACGGCACCACGCTCGTGTGCGGCTTCGCGCATCTGTGGGGCTATCCGGTCGGCATCGTGGCGAACAACGGCATCCTGTTCTCCGAGTCGGCCCAGAAAGGCGCGCACTTCATCGAGCTGTGCTGCCAGCGCAAGATCCCGCTGATCTTCCTGCAGAACATCACCGGCTTCATGGTCGGGCGCAAGTATGAGAACGAGGGCATCGCCAAGCACGGCGCGAAGATGGTGACGGCGGTCGCCACCGCGAACGTGCCGAAGTTCACGGTCATCATCGGCGGCTCGTTCGGCGCCGGCAACTACGGCATGTGTGGCCGGGCCTACTCGCCGCGCTTCCTGTGGATGTGGCCGAACGCCCGTATCTCGGTGATGGGCGGCGAGCAGGCCGCGTCGGTGCTCGCCACGGTCAAGCGCGACGGCATCGAGGGCCGTGGCGGCCAGTGGAGCGCCGAGGAAGAGGATGCCTTCAAGCAGCCGATTCGCGATCAATACGAGCGCCAGGGCCATCCGTACTACGCCAGCGCCCGCCTGTGGGACGACGGCGTGATCGATCCGGCGGATACCCGCACCGTGCTCGGACTGGGGCTGTCGGCCACGCTCAACGCGCCCATTCCCGAAACGCGCTTCGGCCTGTTCCGCATGTAATCGCCCGCAACGGCCCATCGAGGAATTCCACGTCATGAATCTCGTCACGTTAAAAGTCAGCGTCGACGCCCACGTCGCCACCGTCACGCTCAATCGTCCGGACGTGCGCAACGCGTTCAACGAAACGGTCATCGAGGAACTGACGGGCGCGTTTCGCGCGCTCGCCACGAACGACGACGTGCGCGCCATCGTGCTCGCCGCAGAAGGCGTCGCCTTCTGCGCGGGTGCCGATCTGAACTGGATGCAGAAGATGGCCGGCTACTCGGACGCCGAGAACCGCGCCGACGCGATGACTCTGGCCGTCATGCTGAGCACGATCTATCGCTGCCCGAAGCCGGTGATCGCCCGCGTGCAGGGCGACGCGTACGCGGGCGGCGTGGGTCTTGCCGCCGTGGCCGACATGGTCGTGGCGGTCGACACCGCGCACTTCTGCCTGTCGGAGGCAAAGCTGGGCCTGATGCCGGCAACGATCGGCCCCTACGTCATTCGCGCCCTCGGCGAGTCGGCTTCGCGCCGCTATTTCCTCACGGCGGAGCGCTTCACCGCCGCGACCGCCCACCGTCACGGTCTCGTGCACGAAGTCGTGAGCGCCGAGGCGCTCGACAGCACCGTGCAGGCACTGGCCAAGGCGCTCGTCGACAACAGCCCGAACGCAGTAAAAGAGTGCAAACGGCTCGTGCAGGACTTCGCGAGTCGAGAGATCGACGACGGCGCCATCGCCGACACGGCGGACCGCATCGCGAAGATCCGCGCGTCCGACGAAGGCCGCGAAGGGGTGCGCTCGTTCCTCGAGAAGCGCGCGCCAGCATGGCGCGAAGCGTCCTGAGCGACGCACGTGCGTCAGGCCACATCATCGGTTACAAATTTTTTGGGGGAGGGGTGACGGCGGAGATGCCGCAACGTTATCGGCGGGTTTTGCGAATTTATCGATAACGTCACGCTACGGCACACAAAACAGCGATTTTTCGCACCAATTCCGCCTATTGCCCTACTAAAACGCTTTGCCTACCATGCGTCCATCCCCCCACCTCCGGCCCCGTGCGGCAGCGCCCTGCGCAATGCCCGTCACCGGCCAGCCGAACGGACGGCACACATTGGCTTGTGAGCGTCGTCCGTCGCGGCCAACCAAGGAGTCACCGATGGACGCCTCTTCGCGCCCCCCCGCCGGTCCCGGCGATCTCGCCGCGCGCAGTCTGCGACAGGTCTGGCACCCCTGCACGCAGATGAAGCAACAGGCACAGCTACCGCTCGTCGCGTTGTCCCACGGCGAAGGTCCCTGGCTCGTCGATACCGACGGCGAGCGTTACCTCGACGCCATCAGCTCATGGTGGGTCAATCTGTTCGGCCACGCGAATCCGCGCATCAACGCGGCACTCGTCGATCAGCTTGGCCGCCTCGAACACGCGATGCTCGCAGGCTTCACCCACGAACCGGTCGTTGCCCTGGCCGAGCGTCTGTCGGCGCTGACCGGCGGCGTGCTCGGCCATGCGTTCTTCGCGTCCGATGGCGCGTCGGCCGTCGAGATCGCCCTGAAGATGAGCTTTCACGCGTGGCGCAATCAGGGCCACAGCGACAAGCGCGAATTCGTCTGCGTGCGCCACGGCTATCACGGTGAGACGCTCGGTGCGCTCGCCGTGACCGACGTTGCGCTCTTTCGCGATGCCTACGACCCGCTGCTGCGCCACGCCCACGTGGTGGCCTCGCCCGACGCGCGTGACGCCCGCGACGGGGAGACGCCGGCCGACGTCGCGCGTCGCGCCGCGGCAGACCTCGAGACGTTGCTTACGCATCGCGAGGGACGCATCGCCGCCGTCATCGTCGAACCGCTGGTGCAATGCGCGGCCGGGATGGCAATGCACGATCCCGAGTATCTGCGCCGCGTGCGCGCGCTGTGCGACCAGCACGGCGCGCATCTGATCGCCGACGAAATCGCCGTTGGGTGCGGACGCACCGGCACCTTCTTCGCGAGCGAGCAGGCCGGCATCTGGCCCGATCTGCTCACCCTGTCCAAGGGCATCAGCGGCGGCTATCTGCCCCTGTCGCTGGTGCTCTCGCGCGACGCGATCTACAACGCCTTCTACGACGACGAGACCGCACGCGGCTTCCTGCACTCGCACTCGTACACCGGCAATCCGCTGGCGTGCCGCGCCGCGCTCGCCACGCTCGACATCTTTGCCGACGACGACGTGCTCGCCAGCAACATACTTCGCGCACAACGCCTCACCCAGGCACTCGCGCCGTTGGCCGACGATCCGCGGGCCAGGCACTTGCGTCATCGCGGCATGATCTGGGCGTTCGATGCGGTGTTGCCGGACACCCCCGGCGCCGCCAGCGCCTTCGCGAAACGCTTTTACGCCGAAGCCCGGGCGCGCGGCGTGCTGCTGCGCCCCATCGGGGCCACGGTCTACCTGATGCCGCCGTACGTGCTCGACGACGACACCATCGACTGGCTCGCGGCGCAAACGCTTGCGGCCTTCGACGCCACGACGACGCACGGCACGGAGGTGCCCGCATGACAACCCATCCCCTGTTCGCCCGGCTCGACGCCGGCCTGGCCGACATCGACCGCGCGCATCTGCGACGCCGCCGCCGCGTGGTGTCCACGCCCTGCCAGCCCCATGTACGCGCCGACGGCCGCGACGTGCTCGCATTCGCCAGCAACGACTATCTCGGTCTGGCAGCGCATCCGAAGATTGTCGAGGCGCTCATCGAGGGCGCGCGGCGCTACGGCGCAGGCAGCGGCGCATCGCACCTCATCAGCGGCCATTCGCAGGCCCACGCGGAACTCGAAGACGCGCTCGCCGACTTCATGTCGCCCCATCTCGTCGACGGCCGCGCGCTGTACTTCTGTACCGGTTACATGGCCAATCTGGCGACCCTCTCCGCGCTCGCCAACAAGGACGCCGACATCTTCTCCGAAGCGCTCAATCACGCCTCGCTGATCGACGGCGCACGTCTGTCCCGGGCGCGCACGCACGTCTACCCGCACGGCGACGTCGACGCCCTGGCCGCGCTGCTCGACGCCAGCACCGCCGAGACGAAGCTGATCGTCACCGACGGCGTGTTCTCGATGGACGGCGATATCGCGCCGCTGCCACAACTGCTTGCACTGGCCGAACGACACAACGCGTGGCTGGTGGTAGACGATGCGCATGGCTTCGGCGTCGTCGGCGAGACGGGGCGAGGCGTGTTCGAGCATTTCGATCTGTGCTCGCCG
Organism: Pandoraea sp. XJJ-1; assembly: GCF_026802345.1. Lineage (NCBI taxonomy): Bacteria > Pseudomonadati > Pseudomonadota > Betaproteobacteria > Burkholderiales > Burkholderiaceae > Pandoraea > Pandoraea sp. XJJ-1. The sequence continues at coordinate 426,614 of NZ_CP113827.1, read as the reverse complement.
AACCTTGTCATCATCGGAACGCTCGGCAAGGCCGCCGGCGTCGGCGGCGCATTCGTCGCCGCCAACGAGCGTGTCATCGAATGGCTCGTCAATCGTGCGCGGCCGTATATCTTCACCACGGCCGCCGCGCCGTCGCAGGCCCACGCACTGCTCACGAGCCTGGCGCTGATCGCCGGCGACGAAGGCCGCGAGCGCCGCGCCGCGCTGCAAGCGCGCATCGCCCAACTGCGCGACTCGCTCACGCTGCGGCATTGGCGGCACAGGGTCTCGCCCACGGGCGTGCAGCCGATCATCCTCGGCGAGAATGCCGCGGCACTGCACGCGCAGGCTGGGCTGGCCGAAGCGGGACTGTGGGTGCCCGCCATCCGCCCGCCGACCGTGGCACCCGGCACGTCGCGACTGCGCCTGACGCTCTGCGCAACGCACACGGCCGACGACGTCGACCGGCTCGCCACCGCCATCAACCAGTTGGATCGAGACTGGACGGAGCACGCCCATGGCTGATCCGCGTCTCGTCGCTCCCCTCGATATATCTATCGATACGCCCGCCGCCCGGGCCACGTCGGCGCGCCATGCGTTCTTCGTTACCGGCACCGACACGGAAATCGGCAAGACGCTCGTGTCGTCTGCGCTGCTCCATGCCGCCTCTCGGCGCGGGCTGGTGTGCGCGGGGCTCAAGTCGGTCGCGGCTGGCGCCTCGGAGCATAACGGGCGCTTCGTCAACGACGACGTCGAGCAGTTGCATCAGGCAAGCAACCTGAAGCTGCCCGACGACTGGTACTGCCCGTATGTGCTCAAGGACGCCACGGCGCCCCATATCGCCGCCGCCGCTGAAGGCATCGCGCTCGATTGCAGCGTGATTCGTGCGGGTTACGCGCGGGTCGCCGCGCGGGCCGATCTGGTGATCGTCGAGGGCGTGGGCGGCTTTCGTGTGCCGCTCGGCGCCGATGCCAATGCACCGGATACGGCCGAGCTGGCGCGCCAGCTCGGCCTGCCGGTGATCCTGGTCGTCGGTTTGCGGCTCGGCTGCATCAACCACGCCCTGCTCACCGCCGAAGCCATCACCGCCCGCGGGCTCACGCTCGCGGGCTGGGTCGCCAATCACGTCGATCCGGAGATGCGTCACGTGGCGGCAAACATCGACACCCTTGCCGCGCGCTTGCCCGCGCCGCTGCTCGGGCGCGTGCCGCATCTGGCGCACCCCGATGCGGCGACCGCCTCCGGCTATCTCGACATCGGGCCGCTCGTCGACATGACGCGGCCCTGAGCGCGCCACTGCCCTATCGCGCGACATCAACGAACTCACCGAATTCAAGGAATCACATCATGCAAGTTCACGCCCACACCGCCGCTCACGGCCACGACGAAGCCCTGCGCCGCAACGACACGCCCTGGAGCGTCGCCGACATCGAGGCGCTCTTTGCACTGCCGTTCAACGACCTGATCTTCCGCGCACAGCAAGTGCATCGCGAACACTTCGACGCCAATGCCGTGCAGCTCTCGACGCTGCTCTCGATCAAGACTGGCGGGTGCCCGGAGGACTGCGCCTATTGCCCGCAATCGGCGCGCTACGACACCGGCGTGGAAGCCGAGAAGCTCATGCCGGTGGAGGAAGTGGTCGCCGCGGCGCAGCGCGCCAAAGATGCCGGGGCCACCCGCTTCTGCATGGGCGCCGCCTGGCGCAGCCCGAAGCCGCACCAGGTCGACGCGGTGGGCGAGATGGTGCGCAGCGTCAAGGCGCTGGGCCTGGAGACATGCGTCACGCTCGGCATGCTGCGTGACGGGCAAGCGCAGCAATTGCGCGACGCCGGCCTCGACTACTACAACCACAACCTCGATACGTCGCCCGAGTTCTATGGGCAGATCATCACCACGCGCACCTATCAGGATCGCCTGGACACGCTGGCCCGCGTGCGCGACGCTGGACTGAAGGTGTGCTGCGGCGGCATCGTCGGCCTGGGCGAGACAAGCCGCGAGCGCGCCGGCCTGATCGCACAGCTCGCCAACCTGTCGCCGTATCCCGAATCGGTGCCCATCAACAACCTGATGAAGGTCGAAGGCACGCCGCTGGAGAACAACGACGCCGTCGATCCGTTCGACTTCGTGCGCATGATCGCCGTGGCGCGTATCACGATGCCGCGCGCGATGGTGCGGCTGTCGGCCGGGCGCGAGATGATGGACGACGCCCTGCAATCGTTGTGCTTCCTCGCCGGCGCGAATTCGATGTTCTACGGCGAAAAACTGCTCGTCACCCAAAACCCTCAGGCCGAACACGACCGCGCGTTGCTCGCGCGTCTCGGCATGCACACGTCGACCGAGGAAAAGCTCGGCGCCGCCGAGCCCGCAGGCGAGTGCGATGGCCTGACGGCCTGCGCCACGCACTGAGCGTTATCGGCACGGCGAAGGGCTGGCGTTGAAGGATGTGTTGACAGGTTAAGCCGCCACGACGGCGACGAGATCGCAAAAGACGATCCGCCGTCGCGGCGAAGTTGGATAGCAAAGAGAATGGCGCGAGTGCAGTGGCCCTTCGTCACAAGCGAAGTGCGATGCGCAGGCGCCGCCCCAATCGATCATTTTCCGGAGGCAGCATGTTCGACAAGATCCTCATCGCCAACCGCGGCGAAATCGCCTGCCGCGTGGCCGCCACGGCCGCACGGCTGGGCATCCGCACGGTGGCCGTCTATTCCGACGCCGACGCGCACGCCAAGCATGTCGCCGTGTGCGACGAAGCGGTGCACGTGGGTGGCGCCGCCGCGCGCGAGAGCTATCTGCGCATCGATGCCATCATCAACGCCGCCAAGGCCACCGGCGCCCAGGCCATCCACCCGGGCTACGGCTTCCTGTCCGAGAACGAAGCCTTCGCCGCCGCGTGTCACGAGGCCGGCATCGTCTTCATTGGCCCGCCGGTCGGCGCCATTCACGCGATGGGCAGCAAGAGCGCCGCGAAAACCCTGATGGAAGGCGCCGCAGTGCCGCTGGTGCCGGGCTACCACGGCGACAATCAAGACGCCGCGTTCCTGCACGAGCGCGCCGACGAAATCGGCTACCCCGTGCTGCTCAAGGCCAGCGCGGGCGGCGGCGGCAAGGGCATGCGCGTGGTTGAGCGCAGCTCGGCGTTTCGCGCCGCGCTCACGTCCTGCCAGCGCGAAGCCGCCAGCAGCTTCGGCGACGAGCGCGTGTTGGTCGAAAAGTATCTGACGCGTCCGCGCCATATCGAGATTCAGGTATTTGCCGACGCGCACGGCAACTGCGTCTATCTGTTCGAGCGCGACTGCTCGGTGCAGCGCCGTCACCAGAAGGTCCTGGAAGAAGCCCCCGCCCCGGGCATGACCGACGAGCGTCGTCGCGCCATGGGCGAAGCCGCCTGTAATGCCGCGCGGGCCGTGGGCTATGTCGGCGCGGGCACGGTCGAGTTCATCGCCAATCAGGACGGCTCGTTCTACTTCATGGAGATGAACACGCGCCTGCAGGTCGAGCATCCGGTCACGGAGATGATCACCGGGCTCGATCTGGTGGAATGGCAATTGCGCGTGGCGGCGGGCGAACCGTTGCCGCGCAAGCAGGACGCGTTGCGCATTCACGGGCATGCGCTCGAAGCCCGTATCTACGCCGAGAATCCGGATAACAACTTCCTGCCATCGACGGGCACGCTCTGCACGTTGCGTCCGCCCGCAGCGGTCCAGTTCGAGATCGGCAGCGCCGACGTGCCGGCCGCGGTGCGCATCGACTCCGGGGTGCGCGAAGGCGACACCATCTCGCCCTTCTACGACCCGATGATCGCCAAGCTGATCGTGTGGGGTCGGGACCGCGACGAAGCGCTCGCCCGCATGCGACGCGCGCTAGGCCAGTATCGCGTGGTGGGCGTGCAGACAAACATCGCGTTCCTCGGACGCCTGGTCGCCAGCGAGCCGTTCGCCGCGGCCGATCTCGACACCGGGCTGATCGAGCGCCATCGCGACACGCTGTTCCCGGCCGCCGCCCCGGTACCGGCGACCACGCTGGCACTGGCCGTCGCGGCGCAGCTGGCCCGCGAAACCGTGATCGGCCGCCGCAAATATCAGGACAGCATCGATCACCACTCGCCGTGGCAGCTCGCCACCGGGTGGCGCCTGAACGGCGACTACCAGCGCACCCTCGCCTTCGATCACGACGAGACGCGGCTGTCGGTTCTCCTCACGAGCGGGCCACAGGCGAGCACGCTCACCGTGGACGGGCAGACGTATCCGTATCGCTACGCCCACGACGCCGGGGTGTATCGCGTGACGCTCGGCGATCGCCGCGTTCAAGGGCATGTCGACTTCGAACACGACGCCGCGCACGTCTTCGCGGACGGTCAGTCCTGGACGCTGCGCTGGCACGATCCGCTGGCACAGGCCGGGGCGCAGGAAGGGGGCGAGGGGCGGCTGACGGCGCCGATGCCGGGCAAGGTCATTGCCGTGCTCGCGCCAGCCGGTACGAAGGTCGAGAAGGGCGCGCCGCTGCTCGTGATGGAAGCGATGAAGATGGAGCACACCATCAGCGCACCCGAGGACGGTGAAATCGAAGAGGTGCTGTTCGCCGTCGGCGACCAGGTGCCGGAAGGTGCCCAGTTGCTGGCGTTCAAGCGATAACGATCGTCCTGGCGCGGTGCTCCGGCATCACGCCGCAGCGCACGCCGGTGCGGATCCACATTGACTCGCGCAGGACGGTGCTTTCCGCGCTACCGCTTACTGCGGTAGCGCGCGATGAAATTTGAGGACACTTCCTAGAAACTTCGGCAGCGCCCCCGACAGGGGGTCGCTGCCATGGGGATTTCAGTGCATTCGGAATTTTCATAAGGAATCCGAATGGCTGTTCGGAAATATTCTCGGTGTCGATTTCCACCATGCGCGGTTAAGCGCTCGACACCATGACTCAACGTCCTCACTCGTTCATCGGCCCGCGCGCCATTGCGCTCGCCGCCACACTCACCCTCCTGACTTTGTCTGCCAGCGCCAATGCGCAAAGCAACGTCACCCTCTACGGCACGATCGATTCCGGCTTCGTCCACGCCAATCACACGGACGGCCTCAACGGCCCGCAATCGCGATCGATGATCACGAGCAACATCATCTCCGGCAGCCGCTGGGGCTTGCGTGGCACCGAGCCGCTGGGCCGCGGACTGTCGGCGATGTTCCAGATCGAAAGCGGCTTCAATGCGGTCAACGGCGAGATGGGTAACGGCGGCCGGGCGTTCGGACGCAAATCCATCGTCGGCCTGACGAGCACCGAATGGGGCGAAGTGACCATCGGCCGTCAGTACGACCCGGTCGTCAATCTCGTGCAGGGCATGACCGCAGACGGTTACTTCGGTGGGTTCTTTGCCACGCCGGGTGACGTCGACAACTACGACAACGGCGCACGCATCAACAACTCGATCCGCTACGCCACACCGAACTTCGGCGGCTTGCAGTTCGAAGGCATGTACGCATCGGGCAACGTGGCCGGGGAAACCGGGGCCGGCCGGTCGTACGGCGTCGCCGGTGCCTACAACAACGGTCCGCTCGCGCTCGGCGCCGGTTTTTTCTTCGCGGACGGTGGCAACACGCGGGCGGCCTACGGCTATCGCGAGTGGACCAGCAGCGCGGGCTCGCTGTTCAACTCGCCGATCAACAGTGGCTTCCGTACGGCGAGCAAGGTACGCATCGCGCGCGTGGCCGGCAAGTACGCCGTTGGCCCGGCGATCCTTGGGCTGTCGTATTCGAATGCCCAGTACGCGAGCGATGGTCTGTCGGAATTCACCGGCACGGCGACATTCGACACCGTGAACGCCTTCGCCACATATGCCCTGACGCCGGCGATCAACACGGGCATCGGCTATAGCTACACGCGAATGCGCGGTGCGCGCAACCTCGGCGCTCACTACAACCAGTTCAATGCCGGCGTCACCTATGCGCTGTCCAAGCGCACGTCGACCTACGTCATCGGTGGCTATCAACAGGCCATCGGCAAGACGCTGGATAGCGGTCAAACGGTGGAAGCCACCGCGTCGGTCGGTTCGTACGGCTTCAACGCCGGCGCACGAACGCAGTTGCTGGTCGGCATGGGCCTGAAGCACAGCTTCTGACCCCCTTCGTCCTGATCGGGCCGAACACGTGGAAGCCCGCGGGTTCGGGCCGATTTTTCCAATGAATTTAAGCACCTGGAATTCAAACGATCGTTTGGACGATTCCGATTCCTCTGTCTTAAAAAATACACAATTTGCTTAATTGGTATTTACCCTATCCGGGAATCTATTTAGAATTCGCTCCTGTTGAAGTTTGTTGCGGTAGCAACCGACTTGCGACGACTGGCGTCCCCGCTTTCTGAATTTCGCCTTGCGGTCAACGCGGGCCGATGTCTCTCGCGCTGCTGCCACTCGGGCCGGTCGTCATTGGACACAGTCATCGCTTACGTCTGTTGTTACGCCGCGCTGTCGTCGCTTAGGGAGAGGGTTTGTGATTTTCGTCATTTGGCTAGGGGTCGCGACGCTCGCCGTCACGGCGACAGTGGCACGTGTCATGCAACTGCAACGCGCTGCGGCACGCACCGCAGCGGCGACCCACGTCTCACGTGTCCTGCGATATCGCCGTAGTCATCGTCGTACCCCTTGCTCGCGCATTCGCTTGAAGGACGCCGCGTAATTTAACGTTGGCCGGCCACCGCTGGGGCCGACGCTGCCGGAACCGAAGCGGTCAGTCGCCGTTCAACGAGTCGCACCGAGTTGTCGTCGTACTTGAAATCGTAGTCCGTAGTCCGCAGTACTCATGCTGTATTCCGGCACCGATGTCCTGGCCGGATAGAGAGTCATCCCTCCCCGCCGTTACGAGGCATCGCTCTCACGCGTTAGCGCCGTACCGCCGCCCACGACTTGGGCGGCCAATTTCGCGCCCACAGCCTCGTATTGCCCACGCATTGCATTAGCCCCCGACGCCCTCCATCGCGCGCCGTCGGATCACGCTCGCTCGCGTTATCGCGTGGGCGCTTCGGCATGCGCTTCACCCGCGCGGCATGCCCAATGTTTTGAACCAGAGAAAATTGGCAGACATGAACACCGCCTCAGAGCGCATTACCGTCACCCTTGAGCTGCATCCGAACGATTTGAAACAGCTCGATATCGCCTGCGAGCGCGTCGGTATGAATCGAGAAGATTTCTGCCGGCTGGCCACTCACCTGGAGGGCGCTCGCGTGCTCAATGGCGAGGGCCTGGCCGCGCTGTCGCGCCCGTTCGGTTTCGCCGCCGCGCTGCCCGCCGTCCTGCGCGGCGCGCTAGCCCGCTTCTGCCTGCGCTGATCGACATCATCGGCCTACGCCACGGCCAGCACCATCCGATGCACTGGCGCCGTTCCATGTCAGCGTGTCGCCCCATCGGCTGACAACGTCTCGTGTGATGGCGCGGCCCCATGAATTGGGAAGCGTCCGATAAGTTTTGCGCTATAGAGGTCGCCGACTCTGTATAGAGGCCCGCCTGTAACGCATGGGGAGGAGAGCGATATAACGTCGCAAGACGCGGGGGGATTGATTACGCTGTGTGACTCGTCAACGGAGTTCCGCCATGCAAACGAATCCACTCGCGCTGTTCGGAGACCATCTGGCCTGCTTGCGCAAGGCGCGCGGCTGGTCGCAGGAGAAACTGGCGCTCGAGAGCGGTCTGGCTCGCTCGTACGTCAGCGGCATCGAGCGCGGTCGACGCAACGTCGCCCTGGTCAATATCTGCGTACTGGCCGATACGCTCGGCGTGCCAACGTCCGAAATGCTGCGCTTTGCGCAGGCGGCCGGTGCCGCTGACACCGCAGCGCTACCCGATCGCACGCCATTGCCGCAGATCAGCCGTTCGTTGTGCCGCCTCGAAAACCGCGATCAGGTCTGGCTCGCCGAGATCATTCGAAGCCTCAGCTCCCGCCTGAGTCAGGCGGCGCCGCCGTCGGCGACCGACGCTTACGCAGACCGATGCGGCCCCTTGTCTGTCGCACACGGCGGTGCCTGTGGCGATGCGCGAGATAGGCGCAATCGGCACGAAGCGCGCGACGGCATCGACGATACCGAGGATCTCGACGATTTCGACGACCTCGATGACGCCGCCGCCCCGCCCGCGGCTCTCCCCAACGCCGCTAGACGGACGCCCACCGCCCCAGCGTTCTCCGCAGGCTTTCCTGCCCATCTTCAACTCGCCGCGCCGAGGGAAGCTGGCTACCGCGTTGCCGACGGCACCGGCACCGACGCCGCCCATCCCGTCGCGCGCATCTGTGACCCCGGGCGCACCCCATCCGAACGCCACGACACATCCGTCACGTCGGCCAATGCCGCCAGATCCGACGCCATCGCACGCGATGACTCCCGGCGTTTCCCCACCGGCGATGACGAGTGAGCGAAAGCGAGGCAATTGATTCTTAGGACATTACGCAAAGTCCCCCCAGCATCGCGGGGACGCTGCGTGAGCGTTCGTCTTGTAAGCGTGACCTGGCCTTCCGTAAAAACGCTCGCTTCGTCGAGCGTCTTACATCCCCGCAATGGACGTATCACCGCGCCGTGCCTATTTCATGCACGCCAAGCCTATCAAGCATGACAGCCGGCCGATGACTGCCGACCATTCGCGCCGCTCGACACAACGTCCGGTTCGCCCCGTCAACATCGAGTGACATCCCAAGGCGGAAACTTTCAGAATCGCGTGATGGCTTGCGCCGGCATGTCCGGTGTCACACTGCGCGGCTCCGGTTCACGGGAGTGCGACAAAGCGTATCGAAATGCCTGCAGAGCGGTACGCAAACTGGCGCCACCACTACCGTCTGAAAGCACGCACTCCTTGTGCCTTCTCCGAAAGTCCGCAAAAAATCCGCGTTGCGGACCCGGTAGTTCGTGCCTCGCAAACGGGGGATACCCGAGGCACCGTCCCCAATGCCGGCTTTTTGTTTCAATCTTCTTGTCCCTAACAAGGAAAACATTCTTATGGACACCAATTTATTCAGATTCGGCCGACACCTGGCCGGTTTGCGCAAGAAGTACAACTGGGCGCAAGACAAGCTTGCCCTGGAAAGCGGTCTGGCGCGCTCATACCTGAGCGGTGTCGAGCGAGGCAAGCGCAATATCTCGCTGCGCAACATTTGCATTCTCGCCGACACGTTGGGACTGCCACCGCATGAGTTGCTGGCGTTCGATTCGTCGAACGGCATGCTGGCTGACGCGGGGGTGGCGGTGCCCTGCGATCCGTATCCCTCGCTCAACCGGGCAATGCAGAAATTGTCGGACCGCGATCAGGCGTGGATGGCCGATCTGGTCCGCACGCTGAGCTTGCGTCTGGGCCACGGCGTGTTGCGCGACGAATGAGAACGGGGCGATTGATCGCGGGACGCGACGTCCGCGCAACGCGCGCGTGTCCGGCGCCGGGCGACGCCGGCCCGCGCGCCGGCGTCGCTCCTCGGGTTCAGTCGTTCCCGAGGAAGGCGTCCACCGCGCGGTGAAACGCAATCGGATTGGCCAGATTCATGCCGTGCGATGCGTCCTGGATCACCATGCGACGGGCTTCCGGCATGGCGCACGCGAGCGCGTTCAGCACGTCGGGATAGGGTGCGGGACTTTGCGCGCCGCCCATCAGAAGCACCGGCGCATGCAACGCGCCAAGGGCGTCGATCGGCAACGGCGTACGCGGCTCGGCCACCTGACCGATCAGGGTGTGAGCGTTGTCGCGCACCATCTGCTTGAACCACGGCACCATGCGCCGCCACGTATCCGGGCCGCTCACGGTGTCGATAAAGATCGCCAGTCCGCCGTCGATATCCCCGGACTCGATGGCAGCAAGCGCCTGCTCGCGGAAGCTGCCCCGCTCGCGGTCGAGTGGCGTCTGCGCCGGGCCGCCGCTGATTTCCACGCCCGGGTCCGCCAGTATCAGCGAGCGTACGGTGTCGGGCGCGAGCAGTGCCGTGCGCAACGCGACATAGCCGCCGCGCGAATGGCCGAGCATATGGACCGGGCCGACGCCCAACGCCGTGACGAATGCGGCCAGGTCCTCGGCGTGCTGCTCCCCCGAGAACGTACCGTCATGGCCGCCCCAGGCTTCGGGCCAGTAGTGACGCAGACTCACCGAGATGACCCGCCGCCGCTGCCCCAACGGCGCCATGTTCGGCTTGAAGTAACGGCAATCGCAAAGCGAACCGTGAACCAGCAAGAGCGGCGCGCCACTGGCGTCGGCGGGGGCAGGGGTCTCGACGTACGCCATCGGATAACCGTTGACGTCGATCGTTTGCGGTACAGGAACCGGCATGGGAGACACATCAGGTAAGGCGGGGCCGCCAGTATACCGAGCTTGCCGCGGTGCGCCATCGGCATGCCATGGCGCCTTGGAGAGCGGGAACAACGCGCTAGTGTATGCTTGCGACTCCCTTCATTCCTGCGGTTTCCCGGTATGGCACTCAAAGCCACCATATACAAGGCCGAGGTGCAGATCACCAACCTCGACCGCCACTACTACGCCGCCCATAGCCTGACGCTCGCCCGACATCCGTCGGAAACCGACGAACGCATGATGGTGCGCCTGCTGGCCTTCATGCTGTATGCCGATGAACGGCTCGCGTTCGGCAAGGGCCTCTCCAACGCCGACGAGCCCGACCTGTGGGAACACGACTTCGGGGGCGACATCGTCCGCTGGATCGACGTCGGGCAACCCGACGCGCGGCGCCTTGTCAAAGCCGCGGGCCGTGCGACGCATGTCGACGTCGTGGCGTACGGTGGCAAACCCGCCGCCGTCTGGTGGCAGGCGACCGAGTCGCAGATCACCCGCTTGTCGAACCTCACGGTGCGCATGCTCGATGAGGCGTCCGCCGAGGCGCTCACGGCACTCGCCGCGCGCACGATGCGCCTCCAGTGCACGATTCAGGACGGTGAAGTCTGGATCGCCGACGACAGCCACAATTTCGCCGTCAACCTCGTGACGTTGCGCGCGGCCGCCAACGACTGACCGGCTTCGGTCATTCCCCGACGGCGGAGCGGCGCGCTGTGCCGCTGCGCCGCGTCACAACGTCACCGCCCCGCCCTCGCCTTCCTCGCCCACCGCACCCTCCTCGCGGCTCGTCGCCCTCCGCGACTCCGGCCTCGCCGCAGTACGCGCGACACCACAAGCTGCGTTACACTTGACGTTAACGTCAATCGAGTGAACGCGGCTGCGCCGTCGACGCCTGCCGGAAGGACCGGACATGTGTGCCATGCGCCCGCGCCGTTACCGTCAGTGCGGTAGGTGCGTGCCGCCCCCTCGCTGGCCCTATCGCCATGACTCATTCCTATACGCGTCTGCCCCGCAACTCATGGACATCCTGATCTTTTCTCCGGACGGCAAGACCGCCGCCTACGAAGCCGGCCTCGCCGAGCATCTGCCGCAGGCCGGCATTCGCGGCTGGCAGCCTGGCGATGCAGCACCCGCCGACTACCTGGTGCTCTGGAAGCCGAATGCCGAAGTGTTGCAACCGCGCGAGCGCCTGAAAGCGATTTTCAACCTGGGCGCCGGGGTGGACGGTGTGCTCGGCACGCACGGCGAAGACGCGCATCGCCTGCCGGCGGGCGTGCCGCTGGTCCGTCTCGAAGACGCCGGCATGGCCGACCAGATGGCGCAGTACGTGAGCGCCGCCGCATTGCGCTACTTCCGCCGTCTCGACGAATTCGATGCGCAGCAAACCCGAGGTCAGTGGAAGTTCCAGAAGCCGAACCGTCTCGCGGATTTCCCCGTCGCGGTGCTCGGTTACGGCACGCTCGGCGCGCACGTCGCCCAGGCACTGAAGGCGTTCGGCTTTCCGGTACGTGCATGGACCCGCAGCCAGCGCAGCGACGATAGCGGCATCGAATTGCACCACGGCGACGCCGGCTTCGATGCCTGCGTGTCCGGCGCCCGCATACTCGTCAACCTGCTGCCGCTCACGCCGCAAACGGTCGATGTGCTCAACGCCAAGCTGTTTGCGAAGTTGGCGCAAGGAGCGTTCCTGATCAACGTCGCGCGCGGCGCGCACCTGGTGGAAGACGACCTCCTTGCCGCGCTGGACAGCGGCCAGATCGCCGCAGCCACGCTCGACGTGTTTCGCACCGAGCCGTTGCCGGCAGACCATCCGTTCTGGCACGCACCTCGCCTGACGCTCACACCGCACATTTCCGCCCTGACGTTGCGCGACGAAACGGTCGCGCAGATCGCCGGGAAGATCGCCGCGCTCGAACGCGGCGAAGCCATCACCGGCATCGTCGACCCGGCGCGCGGCTACTGAGCCGTCGCCCACGCGCGTCATTGCCCGAACCCCTCCAAGGAGACACCGCATGTCCTTGTCCACGCCTAATCTGCCGAAGCACGTGAAAGTGGTCGAAGTCGGCCCGCGCGACGGTCTGCAAAACGAAAAACAGCCGGTACCGACCGATATCAAGATTGCGCTGATCGACCGACTGTCGGCCGCCGGCTTCGCCAATATCGAAGCCACCTCGTTCGTCTCGCCCAAATGGGTGCCGCAGATGGCCGACGGCGCCGAGGTGATGGCGGGCATTACGCGTCGTCCCGGCACGATCTACTCGGTGCTCACGCCGAACCTGCGCGGCTTCGAGGGCGCGGTGGCGGCCAAGGCCGACGAAGTGGTGATCTTCGGCGCCGCGAGCGAAGCGTTCTCGCAACGCAATATCAACTGCTCCATCGTAGAAAGCATCGCGCGCTTCGAACCCGTCGCGCGCGCGGCGAAGGACGCCGGCCTGCGCCTGCGCGGCAGCATCTCGTGCGCGCTCGGCTGCCCGTACCAAGGGGAAGTGTCCGTCGCGAGCGTGGTCGACGTCGTGCAACGACTCGCGGCGCTCGGCTGCGACGAAATCGACATTGCCGACACCATCGGCGTGGGCACGCCCTCGCGCACCCGCGAAGTCATGGAAGCCTGCGCGAAGGTGTTCCCGATCGAGCGTCTGTCCGGCCACTTCCACGACACCTACGGCCAGGCGACGGCCAACGTCTACGCCGCGCTGCTCTCGGGCATTTCGATTTTCCACTCGTCCGTCGCCGGTCTCGGCGGCTGCCCGTACGCCAAGGGCGCGACGGGGAACGTGGCGACGGAAGACGTGGTGTATCTGCTGCATGGTCTCGGCATCGAGACCGGCATCGATCTGGACGCCGTCGTACGCACGGGCGACTTCATTTCGCGCGCCATCGACCGGCCGAACGCGTCACGCGTCGGCCGCGCCATGCTCGCGAAACTGCAGGACGGCGCGCCCACCTGTGCGTGATACCGCGCGGGCCAATGTGCCCGCGTCGACCCTGTGATTCGAAGACACTGACACGACCATGAGCGAGACACCCCGGACTCCCGAACCCGCCCAACAGGACGCTCTTCCCGAAGGCGCACGTCACGTTGCACGGCTGCTTGCCGGCCTGGGCCACGACCAGCCGATCGTGCTGTTGCCGAGCACCGGCAAGACCTCGGCCGAGGCCGCTGCCGGCCTGGGGTGCGATGTGGCCCAGATCGCCAAGTCGATCCTCTTTCGCCGCGCCGCCGACGACACCCCGGTGCTGGTCATCGCGAGCGGCATCAATCGCGTCGACGAGAAGAAGGTGGCGGCACAGGTCGGCGACCTTGCCCGCGCCGATGCGCGTTTCGTCAAGGAGAAGACAGGCTATTCAATTGGTGGCGTCAGCCCGATCGGGCACGTCGTGTCGCCGCTCACGCTGATCGACGAAGACCTGCTCAAGCTCACCAGTCTGTGGGCCGCCGCCGGGCACCCGCATGCCGTGTTCAACCTCACGCCGATGCAGCTCGTGGCGATGACGGGCGCGCCCGTCGTCGACGTGGCGCTGCGCGACTGAGCGAACGCTTCCCTACGTCACCCCAAGGCCATCATGACCCTGCCCGCGTCCCCTGTGCCATCGCCCTGCACCAACATCTGCCGCATGAATCCAGCGACGGGGTGGTGCTCTGGCTGCTGGCGCACGCTCGACGAAATTGCCGCATGGTCGACGATGGCCGAGGACGACAAGCGCCACATCTGGTCGCTGTTGCCCGCACGACGTGTCGAACACGAACCGCCGCCGGTGCAGTATCGCCGCGTGATCGCCAACGACCCCGGCTCGGGCAACGCATGACGCGCCCCGACGCATAACGCTTTCAATACCGCATATGGGAAAAATCGTTGCCATTGGTGAGACCTTCGCCGCCACCCACCATTTTTCGCCTGACTCGATCCGCGAATTTTCCGCGCTCGCACACGACTTCAATCCACTGCACCACGACGCGGATTACGCGGCCGCAGACCTGCGCTTCGGCGGACTGATCTCGTCGGGCACGCAGCAGATGTCGTATCTGGCCGCCCTGCTCGCCACGCACTATTCGAAAACGGCCCAACCGCTCGGGCTTGAATTCGACATGAAGTTGCGCCGCGCCGTGCACGCGGGCGACGACATCACCGTGCGCTGGACCGTGACCGACAGCCTGTGGAAGGACAAACTCGCGGGCGACATCGTGTCGCTCGACGGCGAGGCCGTCAATCAACGCGGCGAGACAGTGATCGCCGCCACGGCCAAGATCCTCGTGAGCGCCAAGCCGGCGTGACACGCCGCCAGCGCCCTGTGTTCCCTCTTATGCCCCTACGTCCATGACCTCGCATGCCCTGCCCGCCGGGCTTCGCGTGTTCGAGCGCGGCTGGCTCTCCTCGAACAATGTCCTGTTCCTCGGCGACGCGCCAACACTCGTCGACAGCGGCTACGTCACGCATGCCGAGCAGACGCTCGCGCTCGTCGCGCACGCGCTGCCGCATGGCCAGTCGCTCGAACGGCTCGTCAACACGCATCTGCACTCCGATCATTGCGGCGGCAACGCGGCACTTCAAGCGCGCTACGGTTGCCGTACATGGGTCCCCGCCGCCGATGCCGACCCCGTGCGCCACTGGGATGCACGGCGTCTGTCGTTCGAAGCAACGGGCCAGCAGTGCGCGCGCTTCACCTTCGACGACACCCTCTCGCCCGGCGACGCGATGACGCTCGGCGAGCGCGAATGGCTCGTTCTCGGTGCCCCGGGCCACGATCCGCACGCGCTGATGCTCTACAACGCCACCGACGGCATCCTGATTTCCGGCGATGCGCTGTGGGAACGCGGCTTCGGCGTGATCTTTCCGGAGCTCGACGGCGAGTCCGGGTTCGCCGAACAGGCCGCCGTGCTCAATCTCATCGAGCAACTCGATGTGGCGCAGGTCATTCCCGGACACGGCAAACCGTTCGGCGATATCGACGGCGCACTCGCCACCGCGCGCGCACGCCTCGACTATCTGCAAAGCGATCCGGCACGCAATGCGCGCAACGCCCTCAAGGTGCTGATCGTCTTCCGTCTCATGGCCGAGACGGAGATGACGGGCACGGTGCTCAAGGCCACCCTCGACACCGCGCGAGCCTGGCGCAGTGCGGCCGCGATGCTTGCGCCGCCGTCGGCCTGGCCCGACCTGCTCGACCGCCTCGTCGCGGAACTCGCCAAAGCAGGCGCCGTGCGCTACGAGCGTGAGACGGATACGTTGTACGCCGTCTAGGCGCACCGGGCTTTCGAGATCTTTGAAAAAACAACGCCGCTTGCCAGTCACGGCAAGCGGCGTTTGAGGACGTGACGTGCCGGACGAACGTTGCGGTCGCTAACGCGGCGCCCGTCCTGTGGCGTCTTGATGCTGACGCCGCTTGGCACGCGCTTTCATCCTAGTCGCGACGCCCTAGTCCCCCAAGGGGACTTTCCCTGATACGCGCGCGAATTCCCTCCACGGAACCGAAGCTTTCTTCGAGTGCCCGCTCACCGGACGACGAACGATTCCCCCTATAATCGAACGATCGTTCGCGAAATTAACCCGCTGCGAATTGAGCGCCGACGCAATGATGTCGTTCGCCGAACGTCCTGCCCGAGGAGACTTCATGGCCCTTCCCAAGATTCTGCAAAACCTGGCGCTGCCTGTCGTGGCGTCGCCGATGTTCATCGTGAGCTACCCGGAACTGGTGCTCGCACAGTGCAAGGCCGGGATCGTCGGCTCGTTCCCCGCGCTGAACGCGCGTGAGCCGCAAATTCTTGAAGACTGGCTCTCTCGCATCACCGAGGAACTCGCCGCGTATCAGGCGGCGAATCCGGACGCCATCGTGGGTCCACTCGCCGTCAATCAGATCGTGCATCAGTCGAACCAGCGCCTCGAACACGACGTGCGGGTATGCGTGGAGCATCGCGTGCCGATCTTCATCACGAGCTTGCGCGCGCCGCCCAAGGAGGTGCTCGACGCAGTACACAGCTACGGCGGCATCGTACTGCACGACGTGATCAATCTGCGCCATGCGAACAAGGCGCTCGAAGCCGGTGTGGATGGGCTGATCCTCGTCGCCGCTGGGGCGGGCGGGCACGCGGGCATGCTCTCGCCGTTCGCTCTGGTGGGCGAGGTGCGCAAGATCTTCGACGGCCCGATCGTGCTCTCCGGCGCGATTGCCAACGGCGGCTCGGTCCTGGCTGCCCAGGCCATGGGCGCCGATCTCGCCTATATCGGCACGCGGTTCATCGCCTCGTCGGAAGCCAACGCCAGCGACACGTACAAGCAGGCGATCGTCGAGGCGAGTGCCAACGACATTATCTACACGAACCTGTTCACCGGTGTGTCCGGCAACTACATTCGACAGAGCATACTGAATGCCGGCCTCGATCCCGATGACTTGCCCACGGCCGACAAGAGCGCCATGAACTTCTCCAAGGCGAAGGCATGGAAGGACATATGGGGTGCGGGTCAAGGGGTGGGATTGATGGACGATATTCGTCCGACGGCCGAAATCATCGCGCGTCTGAAGCAGGAATACGAGGACACGCGCAAACGACTGGCCTGCTGAGAGCGCAGGCTCGCGCCAAGCGCCAAGCGCCTTATGGTCTCGGCGCGCCGCGGTCCGACGAGCCGGCTGAGCAACGCCTGAAGATCGACGATGCGCAGGCCGTCGACGCGGAATGGCTTGCCGCCGCTCACGGATTTCGCATCGAAGGCGAGCGCGCATATCTTCAGGGATACGAACAATCATTGCCGCCAGAGTCGATTCAGGGCGGACAGCAGCATCAGTGGATGACGGCCAACGGTCGCCAGTACCTCGGCGGTGAATCCGGCGATTACCACGTGACGCCCGGGCAACGCGCCGGCGCGTAACTCGCGCCGGCCTGCCGTCCGCTCGACCGGCGGTCAATACGTATATACGCCGCGCCCGGTCTTGCGTCCGAGATACCCGGCGGCGACCATTTCCTTGAGCAACGGGCACGGACGGTACTTCGAGTCCGCAAATGATTCGTAGTAGACGTTCATCACGGACAGGCAAACATCGAGACCGATCATGTCGGCGAGCGCCAACGGTCCGATCGGATGATTGCAGCCGAGCTTCATGCCTTCGTCGATCTCTTCGGGCGACGCCAGATGCTCGGCCAGCACGAAGAAGGCCTCGTTGATCATCGGCACCAGGATCCGGTTGACGACGAAGCCCGGCGCGTTCTTCACCGTGATCGGCGACTTGCCGAGTCGGCGCGCGAGGGCATCGACACGCGCATGCGTCTCGTCGGTCGTCTGCAAGCCGCGAATGATCTCCACGAGCGCCATCAGCGGCACCGGGTTGAAGAAGTGCATGCCGATGAATTGGGCCGGCTTGGCGACCACGGCGGCAAGCTGAGTGATCGAGATCGACGACGTGTTGGACGCGAGAATCGCACTGTCCTTCGTCGCGCCCTCGAGCTGTTTGAGGATCTTGACCTTCAGATCGAAGTTCTCTGTGGCCGCCTCGATCACGATGTCGGCGTCGGCCAGCGAGGCGTAGTCGGTTGAGGTCGTGATGTGCGCCAGTGCGGCTTGCTTGTCGGCGGCCGTGAGCTTGTCTTTTTTAATCAGGCGATCGAGGCTGCCGGCAATCGTCGCCACGCCTTTCTGTACGGCGGCATCGCTGATATCGACCATCGTCACCGGCAGCCCGGCCACCGCACAGGCCTGTGCAATGCCGTTGCCCATGGTGCCTGCGCCAATGATGCCTACGTGTTGAATCGTCATGTCGTCTCTACTCCGTTTGTGCTCGGGGGATGGCGGGAATACCGTCTTGCGCGGTGCACAAATCATAGCGCGGACCCGTGGATTCGGTGACACATGAAACCGCTCTGCGAAACGACGCTGACGCGGGCGTGTGATCTGCCGGGCGTGTCGGTGTCGGCATCCACATCCGCAAACAATGACATCGCGATCGACCTGACGAACGAAGGGGGCAGACGCGCCCAATCGGCGTCTGCCCCCTTCGATGATTCCTTCGGCACGCGCATAAAGTCCGCGTGCGCGGGGAATGTCAGAACTTCATGCGAACGCCGCCGCCGAAGGTATCGCCACCCGAGAGCGTGCTCACCTTGTCGTTCATGTACGCGGCGTAGACATCCGTGCGCTTCGAGAGTGGGTAGTCATAGCCGAGCGCCCACGTCTTGCGGTTGACGTTGCTCGCGCCAGAACTCTTCGTATAGGCATACGACGCGAGCACGCTGCCGTTGCCCAGCGGCACCGACACGCCGAGCTGGCCACCGTTCTCCGACACACCGCCGCCGGCGATGTTGTTGCGGATGTACTGATACTGACCGAACAACTTCACCACGTGCAGGTCGTACGTCGCCCCCAGTTGCACGGCCTGCTGGCTGCGAAAGCCCGTCATGCCGGCGAGGTCGTCCGGTTGCGAATCGAACTTCACCTGCTGGTAAGCGACGGTCGCCGCAAACGGACCGTTGAAGTACAACGCCGACGCGCTCCACTTGTTCTGCCCCGTCTCACCGGCCTTGTTGCCGAACGCATACGAGACGCTGCCCGACAGCCCCTTGAAGTTCGGCGTCGTGTACATCACCGCGTTGTTCCAGCCGGAGTCGCCCACGATGCCCTGACCGGCCACGCCGATGTACGTGTGGAACACCATCGGACTGAAGGTGTACGAATCGACGAACGGGTTGAACAGGATGGTCGAGACGAAGTACGACGTGGTGAGACGGCCGAGAGTGACCGTGCCGGCGGTGTCCGACGACAGACCGACGTATGCGTTGCGCGAGAACATCGAGTCGCCCTGGAAGCGGCCGTATTGACCGTTCTGCGGACGGAAGAAGTCTTCCAACACGAACACGGCCTTCAGGCCGCCACCGAGATCTTCATTGCCCTTCATGCCCCAGTACGACGTCGACATGCCGCCGCCGCCCTGCGTCCAGGCGCGATCGCTTCCCGGGTTCTTGACTGCGCCCATCCAGGCGTCGACCTGACCGTACAGCGTGACGTTCGATTGTGCGAACGCCGGCGCGCTCATGCATGCGCCCAACACGAGTGCCCCGCCAATGCCCTTGGCCATGCTCCGCTTCATTCACTTCTCCTTGGTTTATGTCTTTTGTGTGCCCGTTCCCGGTGTGCACGGGAGCGGCCGGCGCCCGCTGGCGAAGCGCCTCCCTGATAAACGGCCGTGATTCTCGCACAGGCTCGCCATGCGCAGATAGGCCGAAACGTCGAGAAAAAACGCACCACACGAAGTGGCCGGGAAATGGTGGGGAGACAAAATTCAGCCGACCATCCGCGCCAAAGTTAGTCTCGGTATAACGAAATCGATATGTCCCTTACATCAGCAAGTTAGCGATTGCTCACATTCGCCGTGATGTCGGGAAATAATGGAGGCGTGGGACGCGTGATTGGCAGACGTTGCTGGGAATGGGCGAGCGTATCCGATGTTGCACATGTGCAACGCCTGGTTCGTCCGAGGACATCGGAGGGGAGGGGAAAAACGGGAAACGGGGACAGCAACGCCGGCGCGGAACCGCGCGCGGCAACAAGCGTCAGCGACCGCGACGGCCGCCACCGCCACCGCCACCGCCGCGCGACCCGCGTGGCTCGCCTTGCGGCGAGTATTGGCGCTCACGCGGCTCCGCCGGGGCCGCCCAGTTCGGATAGGCCGCCTGACCGCGACCGCGATCGGCGCTGAAGCGGCTGATGTCTTCCCGCAGCGATGCCTTGTTCAAATCCAGCATGTCGCGCCCGCGCCCGCCCCCTGCCCAGGCAGGATAGGCACACACAAGCAGCAACAGGAAACAGTAACGAAGTCGGGCACTCATTTGGGTTCAGCCATCGCACCCGGCCCTAAGGTGGGGCCGGTTGGCACGAGACGCGGACGGCACCGGTGGGTTGCCTGTGCGCCATACGCCTCAAGAATGACTGTACCGGGTCGGTCGAATGAGCGTCGACCGAAAAGATGTTAACGCGTGGCGCGGTCTGCAACCGTTTGTAACGGCAGCATCACGGTGGCGCCAGACGCATCGCCAGCCCCGTTCGGCGGGACTGGGCGCGCCGCCCAGCCGCCGATGGCGAGACGGTGTTCAACCTCGGCAACGGTAACGTACCGCTTACTTCTCGATCTGCTTTTCGACGGACAGCGAGATTTCTCGCAGGCGCTCGCCGCGCGACGTGATCAAGTCCTGTGCCGTGACGGTGAAGTTGACCGGATGCGCATACTTCCGGCTCGCGCTCTGCCATTCGGCGGGCAAACCGGCAGCGTTTGTCGTGGTCGTGCGCAGCGTGGTCACGCCCCGGGTGCAGCGCGAGACCTGCGTGGCGAATCCCTGCGCCTCGCGGCGCAGATCCGCCGGCGTGATCTTCTGGTAATCCCAGACACATTCGTAAGTCGGTGCGAGACCCTTTGCCCGGAATACCTTGCAGTCGCCGCCCGGTACCGAGTAGGTCGCCTGATAGCTTTCGCCGCGGTCGTTCTTGGCCGCAAGCGGGCCGGAGATGTTGTCGAAGCCGGTCTGCGCGCTCTTGGCCAGCATGAGGATACCCTCGCACTGGTCGGCGGCGATCGCCGACTGCGCCGCACAGAGGCAGGCAAGCAGGGTCCATCGTTGTAGAGAATTCATTGCCATCGTTGGAATGTTCGACTGGGGCCCGGCGTCGTATCGCGCGATGACGATGCGGAAAGCCGCATGCCTTGCGATTACGTCGTGAATGGTGACATTAGACCCCAAAGTCGGCGCGGACGAAACCGGGGGCATGAGGGAAATCCTGTGTCAATTCGGGCGCTTGCCTACCGAACGGTTCGCCCTTGGCGCCCCCCTCATCCGAAAAGTCGATTCGCTTACCCGCGCGCGACCTATACTCAAGGGGCAGTCAAACTGCATGGGCGCGGCCGGGAACTGGAAACGGTTCAGTGCATGACGGCAATGCCTTCCGGTGCCAAGTCTACTTGGCCCATACCATGCCGCGCCGGTACACGCGGCTGGCGACGCCCCGATGGGGCATCAACCGGCGGCTCAGTCCGCCGGTTTTCATTGGGTCGTCGCGTGCCACCTATTCCCTGCCGCCGTCCGGCGCGGGATCGTCGGCGCCTCATGCCGACGGATTAGGCGAAAGTGCGGATTTCGCCCGTTGCAGTCGTCTGCAACTATCAAATCACTAGACCAATATTCGCCGGGCACGCAACTTCGGGAAGTCAACGGAGTGTTTGTGGATACCTGTACGTTATCGGCAATACTTGGCTTGCCGCGCGCACGCATGGTCGTGCGTTACGCGGGGTGAACCATGGGACACCCGACCCTTCCCGGCCGTCTTCGCCCCGGCACGCCAGACCCTGACATTGCGCTGGCGCATGACCCGTCGTGCCTGATGGAGTGCGTTCGCGGTCACGGCGGCACGCTGGCCCACGTGCTCGGCGCCCTCGGCACGTTCCGCTCCCGGCACGGTCATTGGCCCCGCCGCCTCTATCTCTATCCCGAGACGCTCGCCGCGCTGGTGCAGGATCTCACGCCACTGGGCTTCTACCGATGTCAGCAACGGCTCGACATCGTGGCGGATCTGGAGCGCGACCTGTTCTGTGCCGACGAAAGTGGCAACGTGTCGATCTACCGCATACAAGCCACGGTGGACCCGGTAGGCATTGACGCGGCCGCCGTCTGGCTGGGCCTGGCGCCACCGATGGCCGGCAACGCGCACGGCCCGGACGACACGCCACGTTCGTTGGCCACACCGAAACCACCCCGCTGACGACGACTTCCAAACCGCGGACAGCTGTCACGGCGCTATCGCATTGCGTGGCTAGTCTGGCCTGCCGCCAAGTACCGGCACCTTCATCTGACTGTTGAACCGCAACCGGACCCCGTCGCCTTGCGCGGGGCGATCTCACCTCCGCACCTTTTTCGTCGGAGAGATGTCATGAACCGAACCGCGATTGTTCTGGATGGTTTGATGCTGCTTTATCTCGCTGCGGCAACGGTCGTCGGCGTGCAATCGAGCGCCGCCGACGGGCATGCACTGCTCGCCAGCGTGCTTGGCGTGCTCCTCGCGCTTTGCGTGCTGGCGCTGATCGCCGCCCCGTTCTATGTCTCGCTGGTCGTGCTCGTGGCGCAATCCGAGCGGCATCTGCGGCTGGCGACGTGGCTGCATCGTGCGATGCTGGCGATCATGGTGGCGTTGACACTCGTCTCGCTGCTCGCGCGCGACACCATCGAAGTCTCCGCGCCCCTCTTCGCGCTGGTTGCGCTCGCGTGCATCGTCAATCTCGTGGCGCTCTCGCGACGGCGAAACCATTTCGAGGCCTTCCACCTCTTCGAGCATTGACGCCGCGCCTCGCCGCCCTGGCCCCCTGTCCTGCCACGGCGCGCCGTCTCACGCGACGACCGGCCGTCTCATCGCCTCAATCGCTCCGCTTGAGGCCGCCGCTGAGGGCTTGCGTCGCGTCGGCTTCGAACGCCGCCACGTCACGCACCTTCAGGCGTAACCGCAGCGTGACGGCGTCATCGTAGCCAGCGTCGAGCACCTCGGCGCCATGACGCTCCGCCAACCGGCGCAGCGTCGCTTCGTGGGCAAAGGTGCAGCGGTAGCGCGGCTCGGTCGTCGGCTCGACCGCCGTGAGCGTGGCGAGCTTGAGCGCTTCGCTCACCGCCTGCCCGTAGGCACGGGTCAGGCCGCCCGCGCCCAGTTTGATACCGCCGTAATAGCGCACGACGACCGCCAGCACATTCGTCAGGCCCTTGTGCATGAGCACGTTGTACATGGGCTTGGCCGCCGTGCCGCCCGGCTCGCCATCGTCGTCGAAACCCGACGCGCCCTCGCACAACAACACCCAGCAATAATGCGTGGCGTTGGGATAACGCACGCGCAGCGCGCCGAGTTCGCGCATGGCCGCCTCGCGCGACGTTACCGGCATGACGATGCCAATGAACCGGCTCTTTTTGATGTCCAGCTCGGTCTCGACCGGCGCTGCCAATGCATACATACGGCTATGGTCCCCGGGCGCCTTACAGGCGCACCTCGCCGCGCGCGAGTTCGATGACGTTGCCGCCCACCAGGATCCGACGATCCGCCGTGACTTCGAGCGTCAACCGGCACGGTCGCTCGATGGCGTCGCCCTGCGACACGCGCGCGCGCACCGGCAGCGGATACCCTTGTCCGATCAGCCAGCCGCCAAGGTTGGCGCAAGCGGATCCCGTGCCCGGGTCCTCGCTCACACCGCCGCCCTGCGTCGTGAAGAAGTAGCGGGCCGTGACCTGCAACTCGCCGCCCGTCTCCTCGTCGATGGAAAACACGTAACCCGTTTTACGCTCCAGACTCGAGAGCGGCCAGCGCTCCAGACGCGCGCTGTCGGGTTGCGCCCGCGCGACCGCGTCGGCGTCGCGCAGCGGAATCAGTAGTTGATCGGCCCCGGTGTCGACCCATTGGGGCGACTGTGCGAGATCGTCGCGCCCCAGCCGCACCAGCGCCGCGATGTCGGCATCGGCCTCGCTCGCAGGCTTGATCTTCGGCTCGCCCGACGACGGGGCCGTGAGCGTCCAGTGATCGCCGCTCGCCTGAACCGGCACCAGGCCGGCGGCAAATTGCAGCGTCACGCGGTCACCCAGGGCGCGCATGGCACGCAGCACGTGCGCCGTCCCCAGCGTGGGATGCCCGGCAAAACGCATCTCGTAACCGGGCGTGAAAATTCGCACGTGCGCATCGGCCGTCTCGGAGGGCAGAATGAACGTCGTCTCGGACAGATTGAACTGTCGCGCCAACGCGCCCATCTCGTCGTCGCTCAGCCCGCGCGCGTCTTCGAAAACGCACAGCGGATTGCCTCCGAAGGTCGTCTCGGCGAAAACGTTGACGATACGAAATGCATAGGTGCGGCTCATGACGAATCTCCAGTGGGGGCGGGTCGGACGACTGCACGGCCCTCAAGCCATGCGCGCACAAGTGTCCGATAACAGCCTGCCGTGCCTGCTCGCGCATTGGCCGGCCAGCTTTGGGAAAGAAGGTCCGTAGTCTCGCACATCGCGCACCGGCACGCGCGCCAACGCCCGCGCTTTCGGTCGTTTGAACCCCACGCATTAAGAATCGTCCACCTCGCGCCCGGAAGATCGGCGATTGTCATCGGCCTCAATTGTCACCTATAACGCGACAATTATTCCACAATCAAGCGGATTGTGGTTTCTCGCCAGGACTCTAAAATGACATTCATCGAGGCCAACCCAGCCTCTCAATGAAACGACGAAGACACAGGAGCCCATCATGCTGGACATCAGAAAAGCTGCAGACCGAGGCGTTGCCAACCATGGCTGGCTCAACTCGCGCCACACGTTCTCGTTCGCGAATTTTTACGATCCCAAGCAAGTCGGCTTTTCCGACCTGCTGGTGATCAACGACGACCGCGTGGCGCCGGCGCAAGGCTTCGGCAAGCATCCGCACCGTGACATGGAGATCTTTTCGTACGTGCTCGAGGGCGCGCTCGAACACAAGGACACCATGGGCACGGGGTCGGTGATCGAGCCGGGCGACGTGCAGTTGATGAGCGCGGGACGCGGCGTGGCACACAGCGAGTTCAACCACTCGCCCACCTCGCCGGTGCACTTCCTGCAGATCTGGATCGTGCCGAATCAGGCAGGCATTGCGCCCGAGTATCAGCAACAGCGCTTCACGCCGGAAGAAAAGCGCGGCCGACTGCGCCTGATCATCTCGCCGGATGGCAGCGACAACTCGCTGCACATCCATCAGGATGCGCGTGTGTACGCCGGTCTGTTCGACGGCGACGAGTCAGCCACGCTCACGCTTGCGCCGAACCGCTACGCCTATGTGCATGTTGCACGCGGTGGCGTGAGCTTGAACGGCGTGGCGCTGGCGGAAGGCGATGGAGTGCGCGTGCGCAACGAAACCGCCCTCACGCTCTCGCACGGCAACGACGCGGAAGTGCTCGTGTTCGACCTGCGCCCGGTGGAAACGCCTGACTTCTAACGCGCGGCAGCGCAGACGCACCGTACGGCGGCTTTCTCGCCTTGCGGTGCGTCACGCGTTCAAGATGGGCAACGATGCCCGCAACGTTTGATCAGGATCAGCCCCCTTCTTCGGCGTGCCACTATTGTGAAGAGATTGCAGATCCGATCTTGGGGAACGCGCCGTGTCGATTCTCGCCAGTACCGCCAGTCAGGACACGACCACTCGCCCAACAACGGCGCAGATGTGTGGACGAGTGTGCGCGGTGCGTGGCGCGGTCGTTGACGTTGCGTTCGAGACGAGCGACCTCCCCGCGGTCGATAGTGCGCTATGGATCACCCTGCGAGGCGGCTCGCCGATCCTCGCGGAAGTCCAGTCACACACCGGCGAGCGCACGATACGCGCGCTTGCGTTGCACGCGAGCGCAGGTCTCGCGCGTGGCGCGGCGGTGCGGGCCACCGGAAAGCCCATCGACGTGCCCGTAGGAGACGCCGTGCTGGGCAGGTTGCTCGACGTCGCTGGCACGACGCGCGACGGCGGTGAGCCTTTGTCCGAAGCCATCGAGCGCCGACCCATCCATCGCGCGCCGCCGCCCCTGTCATCACAGCGCGGCACGACGCGCCTGTTCGAGACGGGAATCAAGATCGTCGATTTGCTGGCCCCGCTCGCGCATGGCGGCAAGGCGGCCATGTTCGGGGGCGCCGGCGTCGGCAAGACCGTGCTCGTGATGGAACTGATTCACGTGATGGCCGCGCAGTATGGCGGAATGTCCGTGTTCGCCGGCGTCGGAGAGCGCTCGCGCGAAGGGCACGAAATGCTGGCGGACATGCGCGGCTCCGGCGTGTTGCCGCGCGCGGTCCTCGTCTATGGGCAGATGAACGAGCCGCCCGGTGCCCGCTGGCGTGTGCCGCTCACCGCGGTCACGATCGCCGAGTATTTTCGTGACGATCGCGGCCAGAACGTACTGCTGCTGATGGACAACATCTTTCGCTTCGTGCAGGCGGGCGCCGAGGTCTCGGGGCTGCTCGGACGCATGCCTTCGAGAGTCGGCTATCAGCCGACCCTCGCGAGCGAAGTTGCGGCCTTACAGGAGCGGATTGTGTCGGTGGGCAATGCGGCAGTCACGGCGATTGAAGCGGTCTACGTCCCCGCCGACGACTTCACCGACCCTGCCGTGACGACGCTCGCATCGCACGTCGACAGCATGATCGTCTTGTCGCGCTCGCTCGCCGCCGAGGGCATGTACCCCGCGATCGATCCGATCGCGTCGTCGTCGATCTTGCTCGATCCGCTCGTCGTGGGTGAGACGCACGCGGCGGTCGCCAACGAGGTTCGGCGTGTGATCGAACATCAGCGCGAACTGCAGGACGTCGTCGCGTTGCTCGGCATCGAGGAACTCGGCATCGACGATCGTCGTGCCGTGCAACGCGCGCGCCGATTGCAACGATTTCTTACGCAGCCGTTCACGGTCACCGAAGCCTTCTCGGGCCAGCCCGGCCGATCGGTCGCGCTCGCGGACACGATCGCCGGCAGCAAGGCGATTCTGGCGGGCGAGTGTGACGACTGGCAGGAGAGTTCCTTATTTATGGTCGGAACGCTGGACGAGGCACGCGCGAAGGAAGCGCGCAGCAAAACGGCGACGGCCGGCGCTACGTGAGAGGAGGCCTCGCCATGACAGCGCGTTGCTTCACGCTGACAATCACCACGCCATCGCAAATCGTCGTCGACCGACTGGCGGTCTCGTCCATACGTGCCGAGGACGACAGTGGGGCCTTTGGCGTCCACGCCGGACACGCGGATCTTGTCACGCTGTTGAGTGCCTCCGTCGTGCGCTGGCGTGGGGAAGATGGCAGCGAGCATTACTGCGCGATCGACGGCGGTGTGCTGGTCGTGTCGGGCGGCACCGACGTTTCGCTTGCGTGCCGTGAAGCCATTTCGGGGACTTCGCTCGATCAGCTCGAAGCGGAAGTGCGCCGCGCGCGCGCCGCGCAACTCGACGCGATGCGGCGCGCGCGCGTCGAGCAGACACGGCTGCATGCGCAGGCAGTACGTCAGATGCTGCGCTATCTCCGGCCTCCGCCCAAGCAGGGAGCCGCGCAATGACATCCTGGCCACCTACGGGAGACACCGAGGGGAAAGACGGCGATCGCGTCGCGCAAGCGGCGAAGCGCGCTGCGAGCCACGAGCAGATCGCGCGCGCAAACCCGGAGCCGTCGCTTGGCGTGCGGCTCGGACAGATTGGGATTCTCGGCTGGACGATCGTTCTACCGATACTGCTCTGCCTTGCGCTCGGGCATTGGCTGGACCGCATTGCCGGCACGCGGGTACTTTTTGCGGCACCTCTGGTGATGATCGGCGCGGCCATCGGCCTATGGTCCGCATGGCGCTGGATGCATCGGCAGCAGAGGAGAGATCATGATTGACCTGAACCTATGGCCGTGGGGCAACACCATCATGCTCGCGACCGCCGGGGTCGCGTTGGGGCGGCTGGCTGGCGCGCTGCATTTCACGTCGCTGCACTGGGCCGTGGAGGGCTTCGCACGAGGCCGCGTGACGCATGCGCTGGGGATACAGTTGGCGCGCCTCGCACTCACCGGCGCGGTGTTCGTAGGGCTGTCGAGAATGGGAGCGCTCGCCCTGTTAGGCGGGACCGGCGGCTTTCTCTGGGCGCGTGGCGTCGCGCTGCGAAGCCGGGGGGTGGCACCGTGATTCACGCGCCATTCATCGCGGAGCCGCTGCTACGAGCGGGACCTCTGATCGTCACGGCGCCCGTGGTGGTGACGTGGGCGATCATGGCCGCGATGGCGGGCGCCTCGCTGCTGCTGACCCGCAAGCTGTCCGTCATGCCGTCGCGCGTGCAAACCGCGCTCGAACTGCTGGTCGGCACGCTCGACACTGAGATTCGCGCGACGATGCAGACCGACCCCGCGCCGTACCGTTCGCTCATCGGCACCTTGTTCCTGTTCGTCTTGATCGCAAACTGGTCGTCGCTCATTCCGGGGGTTGAACCGCCGACCGCGCATCTGGAAACCGACGCCGCGCTCGCGCTGCTCGTGCTTGCCGCGACGCTCGTGTCCGGCGTGCGCACGCGTGGCATTCGCGGCTACCTTGCCACCTTCGCCGAACCGGCGTGGGTGATGATTCCGTTGAACGTCGTCGAGCAAGTCACCCGAACGTTCTCGCTCGTGGTTCGCCTGTTTGGCAACGTGATGAGCGGCGTTTTCGTGGTCGGCATCGTGCTGTCGCTCGCCGGGCTGCTCGTGCCCATTCCGCTCATGGCGCTCGACCTGCTGACCGGCGCGGTTCAGGCATACATTTTCGCGGTGCTCGCGATGGTCTTCATCGGCGCGGCCGTCGGCAAGTCAGGCGTTTCCGTTCACGACAAGCCTAAAGGACAGACATGAGCCTCATTGAAATCTTCAGCATCGTCGCGGCGGCACTGGCCGTGTCGTTCGGCGCGATCGGTCCTGCGCTTGCCGAGGGCCGTGCGGTCGCAGCCGCAATGGATGCCATCGCCCGCCAGCCTGATGCGGCGGGCACGTTATCGCGCACACTGTTCGTCGGGCTTGCCATGATCGAGACCATGGCGATTTATTGCCTTGTCGTCGCCTTGCTGCTGTTGTTTGCGAACCCATTCGTGAAATAGAGCGCGCGATGAAACTCGACTGGTCGACGCTGGCACTGCAAACGATCAACGCGCTCATTCTGGTGTGGCTGCTCGCGCGCTTTTTGTTCCGTCCGGTCGCGAAGATCATGGCCGAGCGTCAGGCCAGTGCCAATGCATTGATGAGCGACGCGAAGGCCGCAAAGCTCGCGGCGCAGGCCGAGCGCGATGCAGCGCAGGCCGAACGCGAGCAACTTGCCGCACAGCGAGCACAGACGCTCGCGCACGTCGAGAGCGAAGCGCAAGCGCAGCGCGCGGCGCTGCTCGCCGCGGCGCAGGAAGACGCGTCTCGGCTTCGCGCCCAGGCTGCGGCGGAAATCGCGCGCGAGCGGGCGTCGCAGGCCGACGCGGCGGCGGCGGAAAAGCTGCAGCTCGCCGTCGACATTGCCGCGAAGTTGCTTGATCAACTGCCCGATGGCATGCGCGTGACGGCGTTCATCGCCGGACTGGCGAATGGCGTTCACCTGCTGTCGCCGGCCGCGCGCGCAGAAATGGCCGAGGACGCGTCACTGCGGCTCACAGCGCCGCGCGCATTGACGATGGATGAACGTGCGGCGTGCGCCGCAGCGCTCGCCACCGCGCTCGGGCGCCGCGTCGAATTCACTACCGAGGTTGATCGAGCGCTGATCGCAGGACTTGAGTTGTCGGGCACGCACGGCGTAGTCCGCAATAGTTGGCGAGATCGGTTGGCACAGATTCATGACGGGTTGCTTCGCGATGACGGCCGCCAACGCTGATGTCAACGACGACCCGGCGGACGACGGGTGGCTCGCCCGCCAGCGTGCCGCGCTCGCGCGCCTCACTCCCGAACCGAGTGCCGCCAGCATCGGGCGCATCGAGCTGATCGCCGACGGCATTGCGTTTCTCTCGGGCCTGCCCGACGCGGCGCTTGACGAGGTTGTCGAGATCGAGTGCGGCGCACGCGGATTCATTCATTCACTCGACGACACCACCGCCAGCATTGTGCTACTCGACGGCGACACGCCAGTGCGGGCCGGGATGCATGTCGTTCGTACCGGACGCGTGCTTGACGTACCCGTTGGCGATGCGCTGCTCGGACGCGTCGTCGATCCGCTTGGCAGACCGCTGGACGCAGGCGATCCGCCCAAATGCGAAGCGCGCCTGCCCGTGGAACGCCCGGCGCCCGCAATCATCGAGCGCGACGTCGTGCATGAGCCGCTCGAGACAGGTGTACTGGTCGTCGATGCGCTCTTTGCCATCGGACGCGGCCAACGTGAGCTGATCATCGGAGACCGCGCAACTGGCAAGACCTCCCTTGCCATCGATGCAGTCGTCAATCAGAAGCATAGCGACGTAATTTGCGTGTATGTCGCGGTCGGGCAACGCTCCACGGCGGTGCAGCGCGCCATCGATGCCGTGCGCGAGCACGGCGCGCCCGAGCGCTGTATTTTCGTCGTGGCATCTGCGGCAACGCCG
The DNA here is from genome assembly GCF_026802345.1 of Pandoraea sp. XJJ-1. Classification (NCBI taxonomy): domain Bacteria; kingdom Pseudomonadati; phylum Pseudomonadota; class Betaproteobacteria; order Burkholderiales; family Burkholderiaceae; genus Pandoraea; species Pandoraea sp. XJJ-1. The sequence continues at coordinate 396,310 of NZ_CP113827.1, read as the reverse complement.
CCCGGGCTGCAATGGATCGCGCCGTTTGCGGGCTTTTCGATTGCCGAGTTCTTTCGCGATCGCGGCCAGGACGCGTTGATCGTGATCGACGATTTGACAAAGCACGCGGCAACGCATCGCGAGCTTGCGTTGCTCACGCGCGAGCCGCCCGGGCGCGAGGCGTATCCCGGCGATATTTTCTACCTGCACGCGCGCCTGCTCGAACGCGCGGCCAGGTTGTCGGCAGCGCTCGGCGGCGGCTCGCTGACCGCGCTGCCGATCGCCGAGACGCACGCTGGCAATCTGTCGGCGTATATCCCGACGAACCTGATTTCGATCACGGATGGACAAATCGTGCTTGACGCTGCGCTTTTTGCCGCGAATCAACGGCCCGCAGTGGATGTCGGATTGAGCGTGAGCCGCGTCGGTGGCAAGGCGCAGCGCGCGGCACTGCGCGATGTCGCGGGCCGTTTGCGGCTCGACTACGCGCAGTTTCTCGAACTCGAAATGTTTAGCCATTTCGGCGGTCTTGCTGACGCGCGCGTCAACGCGAAAATCGAGCGGGGCAGGCGGATCCGTGCGCTGATCACACAACCGCGCTTCAGCGCATTGCGCGTGACCGACCAGATTGCGTTGCTCGCGGCCCTGGATGAGGGTGTCTTCGACGGCATCTCGCGCGACGTCACCGCCTGGGTTCGCGACAAACTGAAGCGCGCGGACGAGGCGGCTCGCGATGCGGCCGCTGAGGCGTGGCCGTTGTCCGCGCTCGACGACGCACAGCGCAAGCATCAGGTCGAGCGGATCCGCACGCTTGTCGAACGGGCCGTGCATGAGCACGTCAATGGGAGTACCGGGCGGTGATATCGCGATGACCAGCAAGCTCAGTGAAATTGAGAGCCGCGCCGCGTCAGCGACGCAACTCGACGCGGTGATTGGTGCGATGCGTGGCATTGCGGCAGCGCGCGAGCGTGAGGCGCAGGCTCGGCTTGCCGGTATTCGCTCGAGCGCAGCCATCGTCGGCGATGCCATCGGCAGGGTGCTGGCGGCCTTGCCTTCAGACGACGCGACCGATCCCGGAACGGCGGAAACCGGCACCCGCATTCTGATTGTCGTGTGCACAGAGCAGGGTTTTGTTGGCGGCTTCAATGAGCATCTGCTCGCGAAGGTCGAGTGCCTGAAGGGGAACGCGCCAGCCGACCTCTTCGTGGTCGGTACGCGAGGCGCGATGCTGGCTCGAGAGCGTGCATTGCCGTACGCGCTGTCTGTGCCGATGGCGTCGCATGCGGACGACGCGATGCGGGTGGCCGGACAGATCGCCGATGCGGTGTTTTCGCGTTTTCGCCATCATGCATCGTCGGCGCTTTGGCTCGTCCATGCGACGCCCGGCCCTGCCCTCGACGAACGCATCGTGACTCGCCAGCTCGTGCCGTTCGAGTTCGCGCGATTCCGACTGTCATCGCACAGGCAGGCGCCGCTCGTCAATCTTCCACTCGACGTATTGCTGACTGGGCTCACCGAACGCTATGTGTACCTCGAGCTATGCGAAGGCCTGATGCAATCGTTCGCGTCGGAAAATGCAGCGCGCCTGGCGGCGATGCTCTCGGCGAGTCATCACGTGAGGGACCAGCTTTCGACGCTCACGCGCGAGTCTCGTATCGTCCGGCAAGACGCGATTACCACTGAAATCGCCGAGTTGTCGGCGGCCAGGGCCTATGCGCAACCCTCGCCCCCCATGCAGCGTCGGTAGCGCGGGATGGGGACACGCTGGATTCCGTGCCAATCCAGCAACTCGGTGATCTCGGCAAGCATTCCATTCGTGAACACCAGGAGCGCCCAACCGCGCGTCGGTGCCCGGCTCACCGGTTCACGCGTCCCCGTCCTCGATGGACAGCGGCAGCGCGTGCGCGTCGTCGCGCCAGGCGCCATCGCCGAGCGAGCGTTCCACCACGCTCAGACAGCACGCATCGAACGCCTTTTCAATAACATCACGATCCATGCCGCGTCCGATGAACACCACTTCGTTGATGCGGTCACCCCAGGGCGCCTCCCAATTCGTCTCGATGGCGGCGCGCTGCGGATCGCCCTCGGGCGGCCATACGGCCTGATCCACGGCCGCCCACCACTGCCCCATCGGCTCCAGCGTCGCCGTATTGCCCGCGCGCGAGTACGCGAGCGCCCACGCCGGGTGACTTGCGGCCCAGACATAGCCCTTCGCACGGATCAGACCGTCGAATGGCTGCGACATGAACGATGCAAAGCGCGCCGGATGCAACGGCGCACGACGACGCAGCACAAAGCTCGTCACCCCGTAGGTGTCGGCCTCTGACACAGGCTCGCCTTCGAGCGCCTGCGCCCAGCCGGCCATTCGCTCTGCCCGCTCGGGATCGAAAAGTCCCGTGCCCAGTACGTCGGCGAGCGGTACCTGTCCGTGCTCGCCCAGCACGATGCGGGCCGACGGATTGAGACCGGCGATCAGCGCCTTGACGGCGTCGAGCCGCGCCGCGTCCACGCGATCCCCCTTGCTCACGACCACCACATCCGCAAACTCGATCTGCTCGGTCAGCAGTTCGGCCAGACGTCGCTCATCCTCCTCACCGGCCACCTCGCCGCGCTGCGAGAGCGTGTCGACACTGTGGAAGTCTTCCAGCACATGGAGGGCGTCGACGACCGTTACCATCGTGTCGAGACGAGCGATGTCGGCGAGCGATTTGCCCGCCTCATCGCGAAATTCAAACGTCGCGGCCACCGGCATCGGCTCGGCAATACCCGTCGACTCGATGAGCAGGTAATCGAAGCGCCCCTCCTGCGCCAGATCGCGCACCGCGATCAGCAAATCCTCGCGCAACGTACAACAGATGCAGCCGTTGCTCATCTCGACGAGACGCTCCTGCGTGCGCGAGAGCGCCGCGCCCGCCTTGGCCGCACCGCGCTCCACGAACGACGCATCGATGTTCACCTCGCTCATGTCGTTGACGAGCACCGCCACACGCAGCCCGTCGCGATTGCGCAGCACATGGTTGAGTAGCGTGGTCTTGCCGGCGCCGAGAAAGCCGGACAGCACGGTGACGGGCAGGCGACGGTCGGCGTCGCCGAATGCCTCGGAAGGAATCGTCATGGCAGCAAAGTCCTGTGATCTTGTGAGGCCGGCACGGCGTGCGGACGTCCCATGGCGCGCGTCACGCCCGCCCGTCCCCGACGCCGCGCGGTACGCGGCCGGATTAATGCAACCAAGTTGCAACATGGCGCGATGATACTAAGGGCGATGTCATTTTGCAACTCAGTTGCAAAATGACAAGCATGCGTCGATGCAATCTGCGCGACACATTGGCGCGCGAGACGCGCCCCCTGGGAACCCGCAGATGGCTGCGTCGGTCTGCAAGGTCTGCGATACTGCTCGAGCGGCGTTGAGCGCGCCTGCGCGCTGGACAACGCGAGCGCGTCGCCAACGCGGGGCGAGCGCGTTCTGCCCTACCGCTCGCCTGCGAACACCGCCACCCTAATGTCTTCGCGGCGTATTCAAATCATTACCCAACTCGTTAGCCCACTCGATATGCGCATTTCCAAGAACGCTTCCCATGCTCCTCGTGCCACTGGCTTCCTGCGTCGCGCGACGCACGGACTCACACTGGCGGCCGTGGTCGGCCTGACCGGGCTCGCGCAGGGAGCGTGGGCCCATGCGCACGTCGTCTCGAGCGATCCGGCCACGCAGGCGAGTGTCGCGGCGCCGAAGGCCGTGCGCGTAACGTTCGACTCGACGCTCGAAGGCGCGCTCTCGAAGCTTGGCGTCGTCGACGCCCAGGGCAAGCCGGTCACGCAGGCCAAGGCCGAACTCGACGCCTCGCGCAAAACGCTCACGTTGTCGCTTCCCGCGCTTGCCGCCGGTCGCTATCAAGCGAATTGGGTCGCCGTCGCGAGTGACGGCCATCGCACGCAAGGCAACATCAAGTTCTCCGTGAAGTGATGTCGGCCGATCTGGCCGCCGGCACTTGGCAGCCCGCCACCGCGGGGCTGCTTGACCTCGCGCTGGCACTGGCCCTCGGCGTGCTGCTGCTGCGCAGTCCGCACGCAGTGCGGCGCGGTCTCACCCTGCGCGTGCTGCCGGCCTTTGCGGCGGGCCTCGCCGTACTCGCGTGGATCGCCTACGTGTTCGCAAGCACCGATGCGATGACGGGCGGCGACTGGGAAAGCACGGCCGCCATGATGGGCGACGTGTGGGTGGTGCTCACCCAAACCCACTTCGGCCGGATGCAATGGATCGCCGCGCTCGGCGTCGCACTGCTGTGCGCGGGCGTCTGGGCCTGGTACGACGCGCGACGCCGCCTGCGCGCGGCGCTGCCGATCGCCGACGATCCTCGCGACCGGCATCATCGTCGCGAGCATCGTCAGGAGCGTTATGCGCGCATGGTCTACGCCGCCGGCGCCGTGACGCTGGCGCTCGCCCGCGCCGGGACGGGGCACGCGGCCGATGCGGCCGTGCCGTGGCTCGCCATTGGCATTCACACGCTGCATGTCGCCGCCGCAGCCTCATGGACCGGCGCGCTGCTCGTGGCCGGATGCGCGATCCCAGGCTGGCGCCATTGGCCAGTTGGCGCACGCGCAGCGTACGGCGAACGGCTTTCCTCGGTCGCCGCGCTGGCCATGGTCGTCGCGCTGGTGACGGGGGCGTTCAACGCATGGCGCACTCTCGGTGAGACGCCCTCGCTGTGGTTCGCCCCCCAGAACGCGCCGTACTTCGCCTGGCTCGTCACGAAGCTCGTGCTCGTCGGCATTGCCGCATTGCTGGGTGCGTGGAACCGTTGGCATTTCTTGCCGCGTCTTGCGCTGGACACGGGCGAGACGCCGCTGGATACGACGGCCTTCGCGCGCGTGGTCGCCATCGAGGCGCTCGTGCTCGTGATGGTGATGAGCCTTGCGGCCAAGCTTGGCACGACGATGCCGCCGGGCGGCTGACCGAATTCGACAGCAAGAAACGGAGCGCGGCATCGCGCCCCGTTCCCTACACTGAAGGCAAGTCCTCAGTCGTCCGGAGCCCCCTGTGATGCCCACCTATCCAATGACCGCCAAACGTCCCCTTCAGCCCGGCGCCCCGACCGGCAGCCCGAGTCGTTCGCAGACCCGGACGCCGACTGTCCAGGCGAGCCAGCTTTCGGCCAAATCGCGCTACGCGACCGACGACGCCAAGTGGGCCGCGGTCGCGGCGCGCGACAAACAGGCGGATGGCGAATTCTTCTATGCCGTGCGTACGACCGGCGTGTATTGCCGCCCCTCGTGTGGCGCGCGGCTCGCGCGGCGCGAAAACGTGACGTTCCATGCCGATAGCGCCGCAGCCGAGCGCGCGGGCTTTCGCGCCTGCAAGCGTTGCCAGCCTGCGCTTGGCGCGTCCGGCGCGCGCCAAGCCCGTCACGCCGCGCTGGTGAGCGCCGCTTGCCGGCAGATCGAGGCGGCCGAGGTGCCACTGCGACTGGACGCACTCGCGGCCGAGGCCGGCCTGAGCCCGCACTATTTCCACCGACTCTTTCGCGCGGTCACGGGCGTGACCCCACGCGCTTATGCCAACGCGCGTCGCGCCGAGCGTGTGCGCGACATACTGTCCGCCGCCGAGAGCGTCACGTCGGCGTACTACGACGCCGGCTTCAATTCCAACGGCCGCTTCTATGCGAGTGCCGACACCCTGCTCGGCATGAAGCCCGCGGCGTACCGCGCGGGCGGCAAGGCCGAATCGATCCGCTTCGCCGTGGCGCAGTGCTCGCTCGGCGCATTGCTGGTCGCCGCCACGCCGCGCGGACTCTGTGCCGTGTCGTTGGGCGACGACCCCGATACGCTGGTGAAGGCGTTGCAAGACCGCTTTCCGCATGCGGAACTGGTCGGGGCCGACGCCGAGTTCGAGCGATGGGTGGCCCAGGTGGTGGGGTTCGTGGAGTCGCCGCGCGTCGGTCTGTCGTTGCCGCTCGATGTGCGCGGCACGGCGTTCCAGCAACGCGTGTGGCAAGCGCTGCGCGACGTGCCTGCCGGTGCGACCGCCAGCTACACGCAGATCGCCGAGCGCATTGGGGCCCCTCGTGCGGTGCGTGCGGTAGCACAGGCATGCGCATCGAACCCGTTGGCCGTCGTGATTCCGTGCCACCGCATCGTGCGCCAAGACGGCGCGCTGTCGGGCTATCGCTGGGGCGTCGAGCGCAAACGCGCCTTGCTCGCCCATGAAGGCGAGGAAAGTGCCGACGCGACGACCCAGGTGACGCAGTGAGCGCGCGCGTGCTGTCGCTCGATTGGGCCGCCCTCGAAGACGAACTCAATGGCTACGGTGCGGCGCGCATTCCACAACTGCTGAACGCGAGCGAGTGTGCCACGCTTTGCGCGATGTACGGCGAGACCGGCGCGCCACTGAGCACTACGCCCACGTCGCCGCGTTTCCGCAGCCGTATCGTGATGGCGCGTCACGGGTTCGGGCAGGGCGAATATCAGTACTTCGCTTACCCGCTGCCGCCGCAGGTCGCCGCGTTGCGCGAAGCGTTCTACGCGCCGTTGCGCGATATCGCGCACCGCTGGCACGCGGCGATGGGCATCGACACGCAATATCCGCGCACACACCAGGACTACCTCGCGCAATGTCACCGCGCCGGTCAGCGCCGACCGACGCCGTTGCTGCTGCGCTACGCGGCCGGCGACTACAATTGCCTGCATCAAGACCTCTACGGAGAACACGTCTTCCCGTTGCAGGTGGCCATTCTCCTGTCTCAGCCCGGCGAGGATTTCACGGGCGGCGAGTTCGTCGTCACCGAGCAACGCCCGCGCATGCAGTCGCGCGCCGAGGTGGTGCCGCTCACGCGCGGCGATGCGGTCGTGTTCGCCGTGCATCACCGTCCGGTGAACGGCACGCGCGGGGTGTATCGCGTCAACCTGCGACACGGGGTGAGCCGGGTGCGCAGCGGCCATCGACACACGCTCGGCGTGATCCTGCACGACGCCACATGACACTCGATCTTTTCGGCTCTGCGCACGACGACACAGACCACGGCACGCCGCCATTCGACGCACTCGGTCCGGGAGCATTCGTGTTGCGAGGGTTCGCGCAGTCACAACTGACGGCCTTGCAGGCCGATATCGACGCGGTGATCGCGCAAGCGCCGCTGCGTCACTGGCTGACGCCGGGCGGCAAGCGCATGTCAGTCGCCATGACGAATTGCGGGGACGTGGGATGGATCAGCGACCGACAGGGATACCGCTACGGCACGCACGATCCTCTCTCGCAACAACCGTGGCCATCAATGCCGGCATCGTTTGTCGCGCTCGCGCGCCGCGCCGCCGACGCTGCGGGGTATCGCGACTTCGCGCCAGACGCCTGTCTCGTCAATCGTTACTCGCTGGATGCGCGGCTCACGTTGCATCAGGATCACGATGAGCGCGATCTGGGCGCGCCCATCGTGTCGGTGTCGCTTGGACTTCCCGCGACGTTTCTGTGGGGCGGAGTGCACCGTGGCGATCGCACCCGCCGCATTCGTCTGGCCCCAGGCGACGTGGTCGTCTGGGGTGGGCCGTCGCGACTCGTCTATCACGGCATTGCGGGCGTCGAAGGCAGTTTCGACGCGCAAGCCGTGCGTTATAACCTCACGTTCCGGCAGGCATGCTGATCGCGCCAACGATCGACACGCACCGCCGTCGTCTCACGCTCAGTAGCCGACGGTAAAGCGCGCGCGCGGATGCGCGTTGCGCTCGAGTTCGTCGACCAGGGCGATGGCATAGTCTTCCATCGAGATCCAGCTCTTGCCGTTCGCATCGACGAGCAGACCGTCGCCACCGAGACGGAACTGGCCCGTGCGCTCGCCCGGCTCGAACAATGCCGACGGCGACAGGAACGTCCAGTTCAGCGGTGACGCCTTCGGCTCGGCGCGCAGCACTTGCAGGAACGCGCGGCCTGCGCTGGCTTCCGGCTTGTATGCCTCCGGGAATTCCGGCGTATCGATCAGCGCCTTGCCCGGCGCGACGTCCAGACTTCCCGCACCGCCCACCACGAGCAGACGCGGCACCCCGGCCCGCTTGACGGCGTCGATCAGCTTGGCGGCGTCCATGGATGCGAAGCGACCCGCGCTGATCACGGCATCGTGTCCGGCGAGCAGCGGCGCGAGCGACGCCGGGTCAGCGGCGTCGCCCTTGGCGACGGTGAGTCCCTGTTCGGCTTCGACGCGTTCGGGATTGCGGGCGATCCCCGTCACGGTGTGATTGCGTTGCAGCAGTTCGGCGGCAACGCGCGTACCCACGCGGCCGGTAATACCAATCAAGGCGACTTTCATCGGGATTCTCCTGGAAGTGACGAGTGAATTCGGGATAGGTGGCAGACGCTCAGAGAGCGCAGCCGTCGGGACCGCACTGGGGCAACGTACTGGCGTCGCCGTCCGGGGAAGACGCCGCCTGCGCAGACAACAGACGCTCGCGCAACGCGTCGCGCCACACGTCGGGCTGCCCCAGATAATGTCCCACTTCGAGGCGCTCGATGTGACCGCCGATCGCCAGCGCGAACGTCGGGAAGCCGCTGCCGCCGACGCGGGCAAGCCACGCGCGGCTATCGCGGAAGTGCCGCATGAGGGCGTCGGCCGCCTGTGCATCGAGCGCTTGCGCGAAGGCCCCCCGGTCGAGACCGAGATTCGCCGCGACATCGATGAGCACATGGCGATCGGCAATGCGTTTGCCATCGACATAATGCGCGCGCTGCAGCGCCGCGAACATGTCGAGCCCGCGGCCGGCCAACGCTTCGGCCGCCAGCGCGGCGGCCGTGGGCGGCGCGGAGTCGAACACGGCGGTGCCATCGCGCAGCAGACCGTCGAAATAGGCGTCGCCGAACGGCTGGCCGGTCAACGCCGCAATGCGACGGTCATGCGGCATGACGTAATCGCGCAGCTGCGGCGTAACCGGTTGCGCGTTCGGCCCGGCCATCATGCCGCCACCGTGAAACACGACATCGAGGCCGACCACGTCGCGCGCAGCGCGCACGAGCGGCGCCGCCGCGTAGCACCATCCGCACAGCGGGTCGGCGATGTAATGCAGAGTTGCCTGGGTCATCTCGATCTGTCCTGTGTCTTGCGACGCCGCCCTTCGACGCCTCTCATGTTTGCCATCGTAGTCGCGTCAGTCGCGCAAAAAAAGCCCATAATGGCGATCACTTTGTTGCATCGATCGAGCAAATCATGGATCGTCTGACGGCAATGCGGGTCTTTACCGAAGTGGCCGAACGCGGTTCGCTGACGGCGGCCGCGCAGCGGTTGGATATGTCGCGGGCGATGGTCTCGCGCTATCTGGCCGAACTCGAGGCGTGGCTCGGCACGCGGCTGCTGCATCGGACGACCCGTGCGGTCAGCCTCACCGACGCCGGGAGCGACGCGTTGCCGCGTTGTCGCGAGATGCTGGGTATCGCCGACGATCTGGCGTGTGCCTCGCACGCCGACAGTGCGCCGCGCGGCCTGTTGCGAGTGGCTTGCAGCACGTCGCTCGCTCAGGCATTCCTGGCGGCGGCGGTCACGCGGTTCATCCTGCGGTATCCCGGTGTCGCCATCGATCTCGTGGTGGCGGACCGCACCGTTGACCTGGTGGACGAGCGCATCGACCTGGCGATTCGCGTAACGTCCGAGCCGTCGCCCGGACTGATTGCCCGTCGTCTCGCCACGTGCCATTCGGTGGTCTGCGCGGCACCGTCATATCTCCGGCGCCATGGCGCGCCGGAGCGCGCCGAAGACCTCGCCCTGCACAACTGCCTGACCTACACGTACTTCGGCAAAAGCCTCTGGCAATTCACGCACAACGGCACACCGCTGGGCGTGCCCGTCGGCGGCAATCTATCGGCCAATGAAGTCAATGTAGTCTTCGCCGCTACGCTCGCGGGCGCGGGCATCTCGATGCAACCGGTGTATTCGGCGTTACCGCATCTGCGCGATGGCACCTTGCGTGCGCTGCTGCCCAATTACGTGCCACGCGAGATGACCGTCTACGGCGTCTACATGTCGCGCAAACAGATGCCCAGCGCATTGCGCGCCATGCTCGACGATCTGGTCGAACAGTTCCGCACCGAGCTGTTCGAGGACACGGGCTACGCCGTGCCGCCGGAGACGCCCGCCGCGTGAGCCACCAGAGCCACGCAAGTCGATTGCGTCGCGTGCGCCACCCCACCGCGTTTTGTCTGTCGCGACATCGCGACGGCGTCACCGAATTGTCACACTCCCCGCGTAAAAACGTCGTCTGCCCAGCCTGCCCCGGCAGGCCGACGACGCGGCTCCCGCTCGTCAGCCGTTGCCGACCGGACGCGGGTGTGCACGCCTGCCTCGCCGAACGCCTCTGCCCGACTCGCCCATCAAGGACATCATGACGCACGACGCCAAGCCCCAACCTCACGATCCCGCGCTCGACGCCGCCCCAGCGCACGACGACAACCCGGCCGATCCGTCGCGTCGCCGTCTGCTTCAAGGCCTGGCCGCCATCGGTGCGGCCAGCGCGGCGGGCGCCACGACGGCACTGACCGGCTGCGCCGCCGAAGGCAGTGCCAGCGCGCCCACGGCCGTCGCCGCGGGCGGCTCGTTCGACGCCCAGCTCAAGGCCAACATCAAGACGGTGGTCGTGATCTATCTCGAGAACCGCAGCTTCAACAATCTGTTCGCCGATTTCCCCGGGTTGGAAAAGCCGCTCGCGAAAGTGCCGGCGTCGGTCTGCACCCAACTCGACCGCGACGGCAAAACGCCAATGCCGCTGCTGCCGCCGATCTTCGAGGGTCTCGTGCCGCGCGCTCAGACGATCGGCGGAAAGAAGTATCACATCGCCGAGAAGGACATCGCGCGGCAGCCGAACGCGCCATTCATGCTCAAGGACGCCGAAGGCCAGTTGCTGCCGACGTCGGTCATCACGCGCGATCTATGGCACCTGTTCTGGCAGAACCAGATGCAGATCAACGGCGGCACGAACAACCAGTTCGCCGCATGGGCCAACTCGGGCGGTCTGACGATGGGTTACTACGGCGAGACGGCCAAGACGCTCGACATGTACAAGATCGCGCAGCAGTACACAATGTGCGACAACTTCTTCATGGCGGCTTTCGGCGGTTCGTTCCTGAACCACCAGTTCCTGATCTCCGGACGCCCGCCGGTGTATCCGAACGCCGCGCAAAGTCCGGCCAAGGACAAGATCGCCGTGCTGGCCGACGGGCCGCAAGGTGTACGTCTGGCGGTGTCGCCGGCGTCGCCCGCGTCGGCGGCTGACGGTCCGCCGAAGTTCGTGCGCGACGGTGCCATCACGCCCGACAACTTTGCGGTGAATACGATGATGCCGGCTTATCAGCCGTCGCCGATCAAGCCCGCGGCCTCCGGCGACAAGCGTCTGGCCGATCCGTCGAACCCCGCCACGCTGCCCCCGCAAACGTTCCCCACCATTGGCGATGTGCTCTCGACGAAGGGCGTGTCGTGGGCGTGGTACGCGGGCGCGTGGCAGTCGGCGCTCGATCACAAGGGCGGTGCGGACAAACCGAACTTCCAGTATCACCATCAACCGTTCAACTACTTCGCCCAGTACGCGCCCGGCACGGCCGCACGCGAGATGCATCTGCGCGATGGTGGTGAAGGCGACAGCCCGATCGCGAACAAATTCATCGCCGACGCCATCGCCGGCAAGCTGCCCGCCGTCACGTTCTACAAGCCGCAGGGCAACCTGAACCAACACGCGGGGTATTCGGATGTGGAGTCCGGCGACCAACACGTGGCGAACGTGCTGGCCCATCTGATGAAGTCGCCGCAGTGGCAAAACATGATGGTCGTGATTACGTACGACGAGAATGGCGGCTGGTGGGATCACGTCGCGCCGCCGCAGGGCGACCGCTGGGGACCGGGCTCACGCGTTCCGGCGTTAGTGGTCTCGCCGTTCGCCAAACGCGGCAATGTCGATCACACGTTCTACGACACCACGTCGATCCTGCGCTTTATCACGCGCCTGTACGATCTGCCGACGCTCGAAGGCATCGCCCATCGCAACGCCGCCTTCGCGGCGCGCGGGGCCATGCCGCCGGGCGATCTGACGAAGACGCTGTCGTTCGCTTGAGGAAGGTGAAGGCCCGCGTCACGTGTGCAAAGCGAAGGCGTTGATGACGTCGACGTGCGCGTGGCGCAACTGAGCAAAAGGGCATCTGCGTGTCCGCACTCCGATCTTTGGGGAGCTGTTTCACGCGGGTGCGCTTTCCGTTTCCGTGGCACCGCGTAAGTGGCACGCGGCGCATGCCCCCGGGTGAGACCGATCAGCCTTGCCCGTCGAGTTCGTCCGAGCGCAGCAGCAGTTTGTCGAGCAGTTGCTCGTACACGCGCATCTCGTCGTCAGTCAGCGTGTCGAACAATCGGTCGTAGTGGGCGCGCGCCGCATCGATCACCACGCGCCATACGCGCTCGCCCTCCGGCGTGAGCGTGACCTTGACCGCTCGGCCGTCGTGTTCGTCCGGCGCACGACGCACCAGTCCGCGCGATACCAGCCCGTCTGCCCCCCGGCTCGCCTGACTCTTGTCGAGATTCGCGCGACGCGCCAGCTCCGAGTTCGACAACGCCCCCGCCGTGCCCACCGCCGCCAACACGCGCGACTCGGCCAGACTCAATTGCGCCGCGTCGGCATACGACTGCGCGATACGTTTGTCGTGCTGCTTCATCAGGCGGTGCATCTTGTACGTCAAGAACTGGTCGAGCGATGGGTGGACAGGCCGCATCTCAGTGTTTTTCCCTAGTCGAAAACGGTCGATATTTTGTTGCGAGCGCAACCTTAGCACACTAGAATGGTTGCGTTAGCAACTATATGCTCGTTGGCGTTTTTGCCATTCGCGCGCTGCGCTTGCGTCGTCTCCCCGCTGACACGAGACTCGCTGCGTACGTGCCGAGCCGAATTTTTGGGTGTCGCATCATGCATCGACCAGAGACCACCCCGCGCGCGTCGCTTTATCACGCGTACCGCGTCCATCCGCACTTTGCGCCGCAGGGCGAGACAACCCCGGACGTCCCTGTCACCGTCGTGGGCGGCGGCCCCATCGGTATGGTCACCGCACTCGCGTTGGCACGCCATGGGGTGCGCTGTGTCGTGCTCCAGGCCGAACAGCAAGTCTCGGAAGGCAGCCGCGCCATCGTCTTCACGCGTCGCTCGCAGGAGATTCTGCAAGCCGTGGGCGTGGCCGACGCGGTGCTCGCCAAGGGCCTGCCATGGACCAGCGGGAATTCTTACTATCGCGGCCAGCGCGTCTTCCGCATGGAGTCGCCGGTGGACGAAGACGACCGATTCGCGCCGCTGATCAACTTGCAACAGAACGTGCTCGAGAGTTATCTGGTGGACGCCGTCGAGCGCCAGCCGCTCATCGAGATGCGATGGGGCAACAAGCTCGTTGCGCTGACGCAGGATGACCACGGCGTGGCGCTGCAGATCGATACGCCCGAGGGCGAGTACACGCAACGCACGCGCTGGCTCGTCGCCGCCGACGGCGCGCGCTCGACGGTGCGCACCGCGCTGGGCCTGCGTTTCGAAGGGGCGAGCTACGAAGGCCGCTTCGTCATCGCCGACATCCGCATCGATCTCGATCTGCCCACCGAGCGCCTGGCGTACTTCGCCCCCGACTGGAATCCCGGCAACACGGTGCTCATGCATCGCGAGCCGGATGGCATCTGGCGCGTGGATTATCAATTGCCGGCGTCGGAGACGTCCGAGCACGCGCTGCAACCCGAGACGATTCGCGAGCGCATCGACGCGCAGCTCGACATGATGGGTCTCGGCGGCACGCCGTGGGAACTCGACTGGTGTTCGGTCTATTCGGCGCGCGCGCTTACGCTGCCCGACTACGTGCACGGACGCATTCTCTTCGCGGGCGACGCCGCTCACCTGCTGCCGATCTTCGGTGTGCGTGGGGCCAACACTGGCTTCCAGGACGCCATCGATCTGTCGTGGAAACTTGCCGCAGTTGCCAAGGGTGCGGCACCGGCGTCGTTGCTCGCGTCGTACACAAACGACCGCGTGGGCGCGGCGCGCGAGATCATCGCGGAGGCCGGCAAGAGCACACGCTTCATGACGCCACCCTCACATGGCTTCCGTGTGTTGCGCGACGCCGTGCTCGATCTCTCGCTCGATCACGAATTCGTGCGGCCGCTGTTCCACTGGCGCACCTCGCGCGCGCACGACTATCGCGACTCTCCGCTCAACAGCCCCAACGACGACAACGCGCGGATGACGGCGGGACCCGGCGCCGGTGCGCCGGCGCCGAACGTCAAGCTCGGCGACAACGACTATCTGTACGACCACCTCGGCGCCGCGTTCCATCTGGTGACGTTTGGCGATGCCCCGCTCGACGATGTCGTGCGTCATGCGCTGGTGACGTGGCGCGAGCGCGGTGTGCCGGTGAAGGTGATCGCGTTCGCGCCGTCGGAAGACGACGTGACGGGCGCGGACCTCACGCTGCCCGATCCGACGGGCCATGCCGCGACGAAGTACGGTGCCGCCAGCGGCACGGCGTACCTCGTGCGTCCCGATCATCATGTCTGCGCCCGCTGGCAGCAGCTCGACGCCACGCGTCTTGCCAGCGCGCTCGCACAGGCGACGGCCCACGCCTGAGCCGTCACGTCACACAAGGAAGCTCTGCCATGACCGCCCAACAAACCGCCATCGCCGGACTCGAGGAGATTTACGACACCCTCGCGCTGGCCATCGACGCCGCACCGGACGACAAGCGCGAGCTGCTGCTCGCCAAAGTCGTTCTGCTGTTGGCACACGAGATCGACGATCCACAGCGCGTGATCGACTGCATTCAGCAAGCCGCCCGCAGCGCACAGGATTAAACACGGTTCCCTTCGGCGTCCGCCCTCGATGGCGGACCCGTTTTCATCACACCGCCACACAATATCCGAGGCGGGGAGCGTTGGAGAAGACACCCATCATGAGTCGTATCACGTCTGCCGCCGGTATCGCCGGCGGAATCGCTGCACCCGCATCGCCCGCCGCTGTCGCCCTCGATGGCACGCCGGCGTCGCAGTGTCTTCCGAACGAGGCCCTGGAGCGCGAAGTCGTACGCAAGGTCTCGCGCCGCCTGCTCGGCTTCCTGTTCGTGCTGTTCCTGTTCTCGTTTCTCGATCGCATCAACGTCGGCTTCGCCGCGCTCACGATGAGCCAGGATCTGAAGCTCACGAGCACGATGTTCGGCATGGCCTCGACCGTGTTCTACCTCACGTATGTGCTGTGCGGTGTGCCGAGCAATCTGATGCTCGTGAAGGTCGGCGCGCGTCGCTGGATCGGCACGATTCTGATCGCGTGGGGCTTCGCTTCGAGCGCCACGATGTTCGCGCACGACGCCACCAGCCTCTATCTGATTCGCGCCATCGTCGGCATTACCGAGGCAGGCTTCCTGCCGGGCATGCTGCTCTATATGGGCGACTGGTTCCCTTCGGCCGCGCGCGCACGCGCCAATGCCTGGTTCATGATCGCCATGCCGGTGACGTCCGCACTCGGCGCCGCCGCATCGGGCTATTTGCTGCGGCTCGACGGCGTAGGCGGACTCGCCGGGTGGCAGTGGCTCTTCGTGCTCGAAGGACTGCCGACGGTCTTGCTCGGCGTCGTCACCTGGTGGTATCTGGACGACAAACCCGCCGACGCGCGCTGGTTGAGCGTCGCCGAAAAGCGCGCGCTCGACACGATGATCGCCCGCGACCGTGCCGCCGCGCTCACGCAACAGACGGGCGATGCGGCGCACGCCGGCAACAGTATGTGGCGCGCCATTCTCACACCGAGCGTGGCGAAGTTTGCGCTGGGGTATTTCTGCCTCGTCAACACGCTCTCGCTGGCGTCGCTGTGGATTCCGCAGATCGTGAAGAGCTTCGGCACGACGAGCAGCAACGTGACCATCGGCCTGCTCGCGGCGATTCCGTCGGTCTGCACGATTGCCGGCATGATCTGGTGGGGACGCCGCTCCGACCGGTTGCAGGAACGCCGCTGGCATCTGGTGCTGCCCATGCTCTTCTCTGCGGCGGGCTGGGTCGTCACGTGCTTCGCGCCAGAGCCGTCGCTGCGCCTCGCCGGGGTAGCGATGGCCTCGACCGGCGCCTACACCGCCATGGCGATCTTCTGGACGGTGCCCGACCGCAGTCTCGCCCCGCATACGCGCGCGCTCGGACTGGCGGTCATCAACGCCGTCGGCAATCTCGGCTCGGCGCTCAGTCCGATTGTCGTGGGCGCACTCAAGGACTGGACGCACTCGTTCACCTCGGGCCTGATGTTCGCTGCCGTGAGCTTGCTCGTCGGCATTGCAGTGCTGTGGTTCGCCCCGCTGGGGCAGCGTCGCGGCAACCGCTGATTCCGATCACGGCATGACGGACACCGTTCCGGGCCATAATGCGAAACGTCTTCGCGTTCAAGGAACCCCGTCATGCCAGTGACACCCCCTGTGGCCGCCCAAGGCCCCACGCTCGTCGTTCTGATCGACGCCGATAATGCCGCGCCCGCCATCGTCGAAGGACTGCTCACCGAAGTGGCCAAGTACGGCGTGGCGAGCGTGAAGCGCATCTACGGCGACTGGACCAAACCCAATCTCGACGGGTGGAAGAAATGCCTGCTGGAATACTCGATCCAGCCGATTCAGCAGTTCCGCTACACCGTCGGCAAGAACGCCACCGACAGCGCCATGATCATCGACGCGATGGATCTGCTCTACACGGGACGCTTCGACGGCTTCTGCCTCGTCTCCAGCGACAGCGATTTCACGCGGCTCGCCTCGCGCATCCGCGAGCAGGGACTGATCGTGTACGGCTTCGGCGAGCGCAAGACGCCGCAGCCGTTCGTCACGGCCTGCGACAAGTTCATCTACACGGAATTGCTGCGTCAGGACGACGAGCCGGACGGCGACGAAGCCCCGGCGCCGCGCAAGCGCCGCAGCGCGTCGGACCTGAAGCGCGACACGCGCCTCGTGCGGCTGCTGCGTAACGCGGTGACCGGCGTGTCGGACGAGGATGGCTGGGCGAGTCTTGGCCCCATCGGCAGCCATATCGCCAAACAGGCGCCGGACTTCGACTCGCGCAATTATGGCTTCGGCAAGCTGAGCGACCTCGTGGCGACCATCGGCCTGTTCGACGTCGAGCAGCGCACGGGCAGCGGCGGGAACAAGAGCCTCTGGGTACGGATCAAGCCCAGGCGCGGCACAGCGAAACGCGGCGAATGAGCGCGCTCGAAACTTTTTTCGACGATATCGCGCGAAACACTTGTCAGGTTCCGGAATTCCCCCTATACTCGCGGTCTTTCTAGGCTCGTAGCTCAGCTGGTTAGAGCACCACCTTGACATGGTGGGGGTCGTTGGTTCGAGTCCAATCGAGCCTACCAACGAATCAAAAGCACAAGGCGTTGCGCGTTTTTCGCGTAACGCCTTTTGTTTTTTCCGCGACCGCGCGAAGGCCATCGCCCGCGTTACAAAACGACACATCCCCGACAAACTGGTAGCACCTGCTGCGCGGGGTCGTCGATACACTGGCTTCAACGGTTCGACGAAAGGCATCAGGATGGGAATGCTTCCCGGCTTGCACCGCCTTCGCGAATCGATCCGACTCACTGGCTTCATTGCCCACGCGCACGCAGTCGCACCATGTCATCAAATGATGCATCGACCTGCGAGCGCCTCCGGAGGACATTATGAAACGCATTCTTATCGTCGCTGCCCTCGGCGCTGTCGCCGCTGTCGCGTCGAGCGCCGCGTCGGCCCATGTGGATGTTGGTGTCTATCTGGGGTTGCCCGCCCCTGTGATTGAAGCGCCGCCGGTCTATGTGGCACCGCAGCCTGTCTATGTGCAGCCGCGCCCCATGTACGAAGCCCCGCGTCCGGTTGTCTACTACGGTCGCGACCGCTGGGACGACTGGCGTGATCGCCGCTGGGAAGACCGTCACGATCGCGGCCACCACCGCGGCTGGGGCTGGCGTCACGGCGACGACGACTGATCCTAGAACGAACGAAGCGGTCCGCCGATTGGCGTCGGTGGGCTTTTTACGCGGGAAGCGGCACTGTCGCTTTCCGCGTTCTTTTGTTCATCGCATCGACACGTCGCGCAACTCCCGCTTCATCCATTCCACGAACACGCGCGTGCGCGATGGCAACAGTCGCGCGTGGGGATACACGATATTGACCGGCCGTGCCGGTCCTTCGTAGTCCTTGAGCACGCGTACCAGACGGCCGTCGGCCATCGGCGCGGCGACCTGATACGAGAGGAAGCAGCCGTAGCCCATTCCGCCCAGGCACGCGTCAATGGCCGTGAGGCCATGGCTGACCTCGAGATTGCCGTCGACCGGTACGACGAATTCGCGTCCGCCCTCCCAGAACCGCCACTGTCCGAAGCCGCCACCATGCGAGCGGATGCAATTTTTGCCCGCCAGGTCGCGCGGGTGCTTCACTTCCCCCTGCTCGGCCAGACACGCCGGACTCGCCACCACCACGCGACGAATGGCCCCGAGGCTTTGCGCAACGAGTGTGGAGTCGTCCAGCGGCGAGATGCGAATCCCGACGTCGATGCCTTCCTCCCAGAGATTCACCACGCGATCGTTGAGCAACAGACGGCATTTGACGGCCGGATACGCGCGCAGGAAGCGATATAGCGCGGGCGCGACGTGCAACTGTCCAAACAGCACCGGCGCCGTGACCACGAGTGTGCCGCTCGGCGCCTCGTGCCGCGCCGCCAGTCGCGCTTCCGCCTCCTGGAGTTCGCTCAGGATCTGGCGGCACGTGTCGAGATACGTCCGCCCCTCTTCAGTGAGCGCGATACGGCGCGTGGTGCGATTGAGCAGCCGGACATCGAGCGATGTCTCGAGCGCCGCCAGCGTGCGCACGACCGCCGGGAGGGAGGAGTCGAGCGCGCGCGCCGCCGCACTCAGGCTGCCCTGATCGACGATGGCGACGAACGTCTGCATGGCACGAAGTTTATCCATACCGAGCATCATTACTCCGAATATTGGAGCAGTCAAATCAGCTCTGCGGCATTTATCCGGAAATCGGCTTGATGGAAAATCGGTGCATCGCGTGACACGCCTGAGCGCAGGACTCACGCGGCCTCGCTCACCACCGGAGACATCTCATGGCCCACCCCGCCGAAACGCATGCCCCCTCACCCGAGCCGTCCTTGCGCCCAACGCGTCCGATTCGCCTGTATCGGCATGCGCTGTCAGGCCATTGCCATCGTGTCGAACTGATGCTGCACCTGTTGGATCTGCCATACGAGACCATCGACATCGACCTGATGACGGGGGAGCAAAAGCAACCGGCGTTTCTTGCGCTCAACCCGTTCGGGCAAGTACCCGTGATCGACGATGACGGGCAGGTGATCGCCGATTCGAATGCGATTCTCGTCTACCTCGCAAGTCGCTACGATGCGCACGGGACCTGGTTGCCCCGTGCCCCCCTGACGGCCGCCGCGGTGCAGCGCTGGCTGTCGGTGGCCGCCGGCGATCTGGCCTTCGGACCGGCGGCCGCGCGCGTGGTTGTCGTGTTCAAGCGTCCCATCGACGCCACGGCGATGATCGAGCGCGCCACACTCCTCCTGTCGCGCATGCAAGCCCATCTGTCGGCACAGCAGGCGACGCCGTTTCTCGCCGGCGACACGCCAACGATTGCCGACGTGGCGTGCTATACGTATCTCGCGCATGCGCCCGAGGGCAACGTCCCGCTCGAACCGTATCCGGCCGTGCTTGCGTGGTTGGCCCGTGTCGCCGCGTTGCCGCGCTTCGTGCCGATGGTGTCGAGCGCTTGCGGCCTGAACGCCGCCTGAGCCTCGGGAGGACATCATGAATACGTCCGAATCCCCTTCGGTCCCCACGTCACCGTTCCATACAGGCGAACTCGCCGTGCAGACACTGGCCGGTTCGCGTGAAGCGATAGCGGATATCGGGGCGCGGGTGATCCGCAGCGCGATGCCCGATCAGCATCGTCAGTTCTTCGCCCAGTTGCCGTTTCTGGTCGTGGGTGCGCTCGACGCGCGGGGGCAACCCTGGGCAACGCTGTTAAGCGGCACGCCCGGCTTCGCCCAGGCGCCGGAGCCGACGTTGCTGCGGGTGAATGCCTTGCCGCCCGCCACCGATCCTTTGTACGGCGCCGTGACGCCAGGCGCGCCGGTGGGCGTGTTGGGGCTCGAGCCGTCGACACGCCGCCGGAATCGTGTGAACGGACAGGTCGTCGACGCAGATGCGCAGGGCTTTGCGATTCGCGTTGCGCAGAGCTTCGGCAACTGCCCGCAGTACATCCACAAACGCGACATCACGCCGCAAGCGCACGCGGGACGGGCACTGGCCGAGCCGCCGCGGACATCGCTCGACGACGATGCGCAATGGCAGATCGCGAGCGCCGACACGTTCTTCATCGCCACGCATTACGCGGGCGACGGCGCGACCGAGCGCAGCGCCGGTACGGACGTCTCGCATCGCGGCGGCAAGCCGGGCTTCGTGCGTGTCGACGATGCCAACACGCTGACGTGGCCCGACTTCCGTGGCAACGCCTACTACAACACGCTGGGCAATCTGCACGCCAATCCGAGGGCGGGACTGGTGTTCGTCGACTTTGCGTCGGGCGACTTTCTGCACGTGGCAGGCGACGCGGAAATTCTTTGGCAGGACGAAACGACGAGCGGCTTCGCCGGCGCACAGCGGCTTGTGCGCATGCGGGTGCGCGAGGTTCGGCGCGTGCATGGCGCGCTGCCGGCCGCGTGGCGCGATGGCGAGACGTCACCGAGCGTCGAACGCACGGGCGCATGGCCAACCGCTTGATACTGCGCGCTCACACCCCATTCGCCTCGGGCTCACCTCGGGCTCACCTCGGGCTCACCTCGGGCTCACTTCAGGCTCACCTCGGGTTCGCCTCGCGCTTGCCGCAAGGGTTCGCTGCGTGTAAAGTGTGCCCACGCCCGTCGAGTGACGGGCGCCTCTCTTCTCCTCATCGATCCATGACTGTTCACACGTCCCTTCGACTTGCCGTAGCACCGCCGCAACGCGCGGTGGGTGCACGTCTGCGCGGACGTTTTGCAGCAGTCGCGCCTCCCCCGCCGGCCGGCGTGGCACCGCCCGCTGGGGTGGTCGCTGCCGCAGTCGCCGATACCGGCGTCGTGGCCTGACGCCACGGTTGGCGCGCCGGGCGTTCGTCGCCCGGCACAACACCTTTTCATTCGAATTTCAGTTTCGATCCGCCTGTCAGCGCATCGTGCGTCGAACGCCGTGACGTTGTGTCATGCCGTGTCGGCGACGGCGTCGCGTCACAGGGAGCGGCGTTCTTGAGCCGTTTTCATTGACGTCGCGCCCGGCAGGCTGGACATCCTGTTCAGGGGAAGATCGATGCAATCAGAAGGTCTCGCGTGGCGCCGGCACGGCGCGACGCTCTTGTTTGTCCTGCTTTGGAGCGGCGGCGCACTGGCTGCCAAATGGGGGCTGGCGCATGCGTCGGCGTTTGCGTTTCTCGTCATTCGACTGGGGGTGGCGCTGGCTGCGCTCACACTCATCGCACTGACGCGCCGTCAATGGTGGCCGGCCGCGAACACCCGGTGGCAGGTGGCGGGCACCGGTGTGCTGCTCATTGGCGGCTATCAGGCGGCGTACCTGCTGGCGCTCTCGCACGGCGTCACGCCCGGCGCACTCGCCACGGTGCTGGGCGTGCAGCCGATTCTCACGCTGGTGGCGCTGGAGCGGGCGCATAGCGCGCGACGTCTCACCGGACTTGCGCTCGCTCTCGCCGGTCTCGCACTGGTCGTCGCGCAAAGCCTGATGTCGGCGCGGTTGTCGGCGGCGGGCTCGCTGTGGGCGCTGGCCGCGCTGGCGTGCATGACGCTGGGTACCCTCGCGCAGAAAGGCTCGCGACAAACGCCGCTCGACGTACTGCCGCTGCAATACGCGGTCGGGTTCGCGCTGGCGTTGCTCGTCGTGCCCACGCAACCGTGGCACGTCGACGCGTCGCTCGGTTTCTGGCTGCCGCTGCTCTATATGGCGCTCGTGATTTCGGTCGGCGCGACGCTGCTGCTCTACCGCATGATCGCCACGGGCAATCTCGTCACCGTCACCAGCCTGTTCTATCTGGTGCCCGTAGTGACGGCGCTGCTCGACTGGGGCATCTTCGGCCATCGTCCCACGGCGCTCGCCGTCGCAGGCACGGCCGCGATCCTGCTGGGACTGCGATTGGCGCTTCGATAGGTCAGTCGCGCGTCATCTCGGCTAAGATTGTCGGCTACCGGGTGACAATGCTGGGGCGAATCCCCTCGTTGTCACCTGGATCTTCTTATGACTGGGAGCTTGCGGATGGATTTACTCGACGACATGCGGATCTTCGTCACTGCGGTCGATGCCATGAGCTTCACGGGCGCGGCGGCGAAGCTCAGCCTATCGAAACAGTTCGTGAGCCGCCGTATCTCGTCGCTGGAGCAGGCGCTTGGCGTGCGTTTGTTGTTGCGGACGACGCGGCGACTCGCGGTCACGGACCTCGGCCGCGTCTATTACGAGCGCGCGCGGCGCATTCTCGACGACGTGGAGGCGGCCAACCTCGCCGTGAGCAGTCAAGGGGAGCGCCCGCGTGGCAATCTGCGGGTCTCCGCCCCCATGTCATTCGGCACGATGTTTCTCGGGTCGGTCATTCCGTCGTTTCTCACGACCTATCCGGACGTCACCATCGAGCTGGAACTCAACGACCGCACCGTCGACATCATCGGCGAAGGCTACGACGTGGCGGTGCGCATCGGTGCACTGGCCGATTCGTCGCTGATCGGCCGGGCGGTCGCGCCCATGCGCATGGTGACCTGCGCCAGCCCGCGGTATCTGGAGGCGCACGATGCGCCGCAAACGCCGGAAGCGCTGCGCGAGCACGCCCTGCTGCCCTATGGGCATAGCCAGCGCGTGAGCTGGACGTACACGCGAGACGGTCATCCGGTCGAAATTCCGGTGACCGGTCGCCTGCGCGTGAACAATGGCGAACTGGCACGTGACGCCGCCGTGGCCGGGCTCGGCATCACGTGGCTGCCGGTGTTCATCGTGGCGCCCGCCTTGCTGAGTGGGCGGCTGGTCACGGTCCTCGACGCGTTCGCGCCCGCCCCGTCGGCGATCCACGTGGTCTATCCGCAGCATCGACAGGCATCGCTCGTGATTCGCGCGTTTTCCGATTTCCTGTCGTCCGCATGTAGCGTGGCCGGTACTCAATGGTGACCTTTTGCGCAATGTTTGGCGTCCCGACGCACGGGAATCGGCCGTCAGACTTGACCATCCATAGCCCGGACGGGGATACTTGACAGGTTAAAAACCCAGCTTTTCCACGCCGATGACCACGATTCTGCAACACATTCCCACGGGACAACGGGTCGGCATCGCCTTTTCGGGCGGTCTCGACACCAGCGCTGCGCTGCTTTGGATGCGCCAAAAGGGCGCGATTCCGTACGCTTACACGGCCAATCTGGGTCAGCCGGACGAACCCGACTATGACGAAATCCCGCGCCGCGCCATGGGTTACGGCGCCGAGAACGCCCGTCTGATCGACTGCCGTGCGCAACTCGTGGCCGAGGGCATCGCCGCTCTGCAATCGGGCGCGTTCCACATCTCGACCGCCGGCGTCACGTACTTCAACACCACGCCGATCGGCCGCGCCGTCACGGGCACGATGCTCGTCGCGGCAATGAAGGAAGATGACGTCAATATCTGGGGCGATGGCAGCACGTACAAGGGCAATGACATCGAGCGCTTCTACCGCTACGGTCTCTTGACCAACCCGGGCCTGCAAATTTACAAGCCGTGGCTCGACCAGACGTTCATCGACGAACTGGGCGGCCGCAAGGAAATGTCGGAATTCCTGATCGCCAACGGCTTCGATTACAAGATGTCGGTCGAGAAGGCCTATTCGACGGACTCGAACATGCTGGGGGCGACGCACGAAGCCAAGGACCTCGAGCATCTGAATTCGGGCATCAAGATCGTGCAGCCGATCATGGGCGTGCCGTTCTGGCGCGACGACTGCGCGATCAAGGCCGAAGAAGTCACCGTGCGCTTCGAAGAAGGCCAGCCGGTGGCACTCAATGGCAAGACGTTCGCAAGCGCCGTCGAGTTGTTCGAGGAAGCCAATCGCATCGGCGGCCGTCACGGCCTGGGCATGAGCGATCAGATCGAGAACCGCATCATCGAAGCCAAGAGCCGTGGCATCTATGAAGCCCCGGGCCTCGCGTTGCTGTTCATCGCGTACGAACGTCTGGTCACCGGCATCCACAACGAAGACACCATCGAGCAATATCGCGAGAATGGCCGCCGTCTGGGCCGTCTGCTGTATCAGGGCCGCTGGTTCGACCCGCAAGCCATCATGCTGCGCGAGTCGGCACAGCGCTGGGTGGCGCGTGCCGTGACCGGCGAAGTGACCGTCGAGCTGCGTCGCGGCAACGATTACTCGCTGCTCAACACGACGTCGCCGAACCTGACGTACAAGCCCGAGCGTCTGACGATGGAAAAGGGTGACTCGGTGTTCACGCCGCTCGACCGTATCGGCCAGCTCACGATGCGCACGCTCGACATCGTCGACACGCGCGAGAAGCTCATGACCTATGCCAAGGCCGGTCTGCTCACCGCATCGAGCGGCGACGCCCTGCCGCAGCTCGAAAGCAAGAAGGACTGAGTCGGCCAACACTCGCCGTGCCCCTCGGGGCGCTGCGAGTATCGCCCGCCACAACAGGCGGCGCGCCCTGAAAGGAGCGCGCCGCCTTTGTTTTTGGTCTGTCACGGTTCACGCGCTAAGATAGCGTCAAAATCAGCCACATCCCCAATCGTCACGCATTCGGGGTGCGCGCCGTGTCCCGTCTCGCGGACAGGCGCATGCGATGGAGACCCTGCGTTGGTACGCTTGATATTGCTGTTGCTCGGCGTCGATTACTTGCGCCGCCGCGCCCTCGCCCTGATTTGGATCGGGGCGATTTTCTTCGCTTTCGGGCTGGCGCTGATCGTCGATGCCCTCGACGGGGTGGTGCACTTCCCGCTCAACGTGTTCGCCTGGCTGCTGCTGCTCGAAGGCCTGGCGACGCTGGCCATCGTCAGCATTGGCGTTGGCGGCCAGCGCATCGTGCGCGCACTCAAGGGCGGCACCTTTACCCTCGCCGCGTTGCTGGTGCTCTTCTTTCATCAACAGCACGGTAACTTCTGGCTGTCGATGTTGTTCGGTACGCTATTCCTCGCCGATGGGCTGCTGCAATGCGTGGCGGCCTATGTCGTGCGGTATCCGCGCTGGATGTGGGCCACGGCGGGGGGATTGGTCGAGATTGCCGTGGCGATCTTCTTTTATCAGCCGTATCCGACGCACTACAAGGGCACCTTGCCCTACGCCATCGGGCTGGGGCTCGCGTTCACCGGGTGGAACTTATTGGTCCTCGCCATGCGCGCGCGGCGCCTGCGCCGCGACTTCCGCGTCGAGCAGGTTCTCGGCAGCCCCAGCGACAAACGCGGCTTGTGGAGGAATCGTCCCCGCGCACCGCGCTGGGAGGGCCCACCCGCCGACGGCGAACCCGCGTTGACGGTGCACGTCTGGACGCCATCGGGCTCGTCCAAGGCCCCGGCGCGCCGTCACCCGGTCATCGATCGTTATATCGCCGCCGTCGACGGGAATGGTGTGATCTCGACGGGTCACGCCGCGCTGGAGAGTCACGAAGGCGTGTATGTGAGTCTGTATCCCGCCAAGGAAATCGACCGTTCTCCGGATCAATTCGGGCAACTGCTGCGCGCCACGCGCGAGAATGACGTCCCCGGCGTGTTCCAGCCGGACTATGCAACGGAATCGAAGGCCTGGTGCGCGTCCACCGTCAAGGTGCGTATTCGCAACTACAGCCCGCGTCAGCTAGGCACGTTCTGGCAGGCTTACCGTCAGGACGCCACCTATAACCTCACGCACCGCAACTGCTCGAGCAGTGTGGCCAAGGCGCTCGAGGCCGCAATCGAAGGCCGCGTGGGTCAACTGCCTGGCGGGGCGGATGCCGGCTGGTGGACGTTCGTACGTCTGTGGCTCACGCCCGAGTTGTGGGTCGCCGCGCAACTGCGCAAGCGGGCCGAGACGATGGCGTGGACGCCGGGCCTGGTGCTCGATTACGCGCGTGCCGTGAGCATGCTTGTCGACCCGCGTCCGTTCGGCTGGATCACGATGTCGTCGCTCGCGCTGCGTCGCATGCGCCGGGCGCGTCGCGCGTGGCAGGACGCCGCCGATCAGGCGAGCGTCGCACAATCGCAGGAAAATCGGCCCTAGCACGGCCGACGGAACACCGAAACGCCCGAGACATCTGAATGGCGACGGCGTAACGTCATGGATACGACGCAAGGCAATGGCAGCAGGTCCGCGGGCGACGCGTGAGCTTCACTCACGCATGCTTCAGAAGCACAACTCAATACGAGGACAGTTCAGTATGTTCCATCGCCTGTGGCGCTTTATCAGCGCCGCCCTGTTTGCCAGTCTGGTCATCGGCCGCGCGGCCCACGCGATCACGCCCGAAACCGCGCCCGCCACACTTCCACACGGGGCTATCGTCGACCGGCAGCCGCTCGATGCCGACCACGGCTTGCCCGAAGCCGGCGAGCAATTCCGCATTCGTTACAGCTCCATCGATGGCGTGGGTGGCACTGAAGCGCGAGAAGACACGGGTGCCGTCTTCCTTCCCAAAGGACCGACACCGCCCGGTGGCTGGCCGGTCGTTGTGTGGGCGCACGGTACGGTGGGCGTCGCCAGCGCGTGCGCGCCGTCGCTCAATGTGCGCAGCCAGCGCGACATGCAATATCTGGGCACATGGCTCTCACTCGGCTTCGCGATCGTGGCCCCCGATTACGCGGGTCTGGGCTCGCCCGGGTTGCACCATTATCTGAATTCGCGTGCGCAAGCCTACAGCGTGCTCGACAGCCTGCTGGCGGCACGCAGCGTCTTCCCGTTGCAGAACCGCGTCGTCCTCGTCGGGCAATCGCAGGGCGCGCACGCGGCGTTCTCGGCCGCCGGTTATCAGCCGCAATACGCGCCTGACGTCAAAGTGATCGCAACCGTGCTCACGGGCACGCCGTATTTCAACGCGCAGACGTCGGCCGCCATGCTGTTCGCGAGCCAACCCGATCCGGGCGCGCCGGATCCGAAGATTCCGTACGCGATGTACCTGTTCCTGTCGGCAGCCGACCGCGATCCGACGATGCAGGCGTCGCGCTACTTCTCGCCGCAGGCGTTGCCTGTACTGAACGAAGCCCGCACGCTTTGCATCGACGAACTGACCGATCACTCCACGGCCGCCGGCCTGAATGCGGGCAACAGCATGCAGCCGGATATCCAGAAGCTGCTCGACAACCAGACGCCGTCACTGCGCTACCCGACGCTGCATATCAAGCATCCCGTGTTCATCGGCATGGGCATGAACGACATCGACGTGCCGGTCATCATGCAACAAGCGTTTGCGCGCGATGTGGCCCAAGCGGGAACCACCACCCTGGTGCGTACGTACGAAGGGCTCGATCACGATGCGACCGTCAATCCGTCGCTCCGCGATTCGGTGCCATTCGTCCTCGACCTCATGTCGACGAGAAAGCGTGCGCACGCACAATAATTAGAAGGATGCCTCGAAATTTTGGGTCGAAAAAGCAGAGAGATTGATGGATGGCAGCGATAAGTAGCTGATTTTATTGTTGTTATTTTGTGTTGCATATGTGCAACATGCGGGTAACTACGTAAAATTACATATGGTGCGTCGCAACACAGCGTCCTATACTGAACTCGTCTCCTCCATGTCTCCTCCTGATATGGATTAAGCCCGCCATTCGCGGGCTTTCTTTTTTTGCGCGGCCGGAATTCGCTCGACCGTCCGGCGCGGTCATGACCCAGCGCGCTCAGTCGATAGCGGCCGCACACGCGTCCGTCGGCGTGGCCAGCACGCCCCCAACCCCCGGAATGATCTTCAGCCCCGCCGACGCCACCCGGCAGGGGGCAGCCATCAATCCGCACCCTGACACCGACGTCACGAACGGGAGAATGGCGAACAAGGCCCACCACCGGCGCAGATTGCGCGGGGCGGGTTTCGACGCCAATGTCGCGTCCCCCACGTCGGGGATGCGGAGCGCTTGCCTGTCGACCGTTGCCGGGCGGGAGCGCGAAGCGTCAATGGTGTGATGGGACATCGGGGGGCGCAGCGTCATGAGGGGGTGTCCTGATAAGGGCGAAATGCCAGTCGTTCATGTGATTTGCCGCGGGCGTCGCAAAGCGAGCGAGGCGCCGTGGCTCAGGCAGCAGGCGTCGTGTGGCCGATGTACGTGAAGCGCGGCACCGAACCGCTGTCCGTCTCCACCGGTTCATTCCAGATGCGCAACAGACGGGTGCTCATGGGTAGCCCTTCGCGCGGGTACAGCCGCGTATAGACGACCACCGGCTCATCGGTCTCATCGGCGCGGGCGACACCTAGCGCGAGATAACAATTGCCTTTGTAATGACGGTAGACGCCCGGGCGGAACGCCTCGATTTCCGGCGTGGATTCGGCCGACGTTGCGGACACATTCGATACCATCGTTCTCTTCTCCTGCTGACCACAACCGGATACGGTCGGGCAAAAAATGCTCGTTGAAGTTCCGCGTCAGCGCGGCACCGCGATCCCAACCGATTTCGCGAGCGGCGCGGGCGAGATGCCTGAAGCGCCACGGAACGGCTCATCGAGGTTGACGATCAACGCGATCACCATCCCGATCGCGCCCATGTGGATCGCGATGATGAAATTACTTTTCCACGAGCCCGGATACCGGCCGTTCATCGCCATCGCCGCCAGCATGAAGAGCGCGATGACCCACCAGAACACGTCGGGCACGGTTTTCGTCGAGTTTTCGAAACGTCCTTGGCGGGCCTCCTCCAACCGATCGAGCAAGGTCCGGATCGAACTGGCGCTGTCCTCGTGTTTCGCGACCACCCGACGCGTAGCCCCGACAAACGCCGTCAATGCCGCTTCGGTCACGGGCGACAGATCCGGGTCGGCGGTGCTCAACGTCTTCCATTCGTCGGTGACGGCGGACGTCACGTAGCTGCGCAGCAACACACGCGCCGCCTGCGCGTCGCTGTCGCCAACCGCCTTGAGTTCTCGATCGAGACGTCGGACCACCGACGCCTCGCGCAGCGCCTGATCGTCCGCATGGCCGAGGTTGGCGCGCACGTCGGTCAACACATGGGCGAGCACGAAAACGATGAATGCGAGCAGGCTACCGTGGACGACATCGGATACCGTGCCGCGCACCTCGGACGGATCGGCTAATCGATCGAACAGCCAGACACGCGCCAGCCACGCGACGGCCACGGCGAGCAGCGCTGTGCCGATGGCCATGCTGACAAGCAACAGCCCCGTCGGCATCAACGTCATTTGGTTCACCAGCCATTGCATTCGCGTTCCCCCGCATCCGTCTCGACAAAGCTTTGCGAAACTTACATGGCGGCGGTAAGCGCTGCACCGCCGCCGATGCGGCGACTATACCTGATGCGCGCCCCGCGACAAGCTGGCGACGACCTGACGATGCGTGGCCGCCAGGGCGCATGCGAACAGCGCCGCCCGCTCGAAGGGCCATCTGGGGGCCTGGTTCGCGCACCTTGGGCTCAAGACCACGCGTTGCGAAGCTTGCGAGCGACGTCGATGTGCACCGCCACGTCGCCCACCGGCCCCCGCGGCACCTCGCCCTCGCGCGGCTTTGGGAGAATTTCGTACAGTGGCAACATCGTGTCGGAGACGAAACGGCTGCGCGTGCCGTACACGTGGCGATCGCCCATTCCCGTTTGCTGATGCACATAAAACCGCTG
This sequence comes from Pandoraea sp. XJJ-1, assembly GCF_026802345.1. Taxonomy (NCBI): domain Bacteria; kingdom Pseudomonadati; phylum Pseudomonadota; class Betaproteobacteria; order Burkholderiales; family Burkholderiaceae; genus Pandoraea; species Pandoraea sp. XJJ-1. Next base: position 366,549 of record NZ_CP113827.1, on the reverse strand, counting down.
CGGCACGACCAATTGCAGCGATTCCTTCGCGCGCGTCATCGCCACATACAAGAGCCGACGCTCTTCCTCGATATCCTCGTCGTCGCCCGTGCTCATGTCGGACGGAATGCAGCCGTCGACGACGTTGAGCACATAGACCGAGCGCCACTCCTGCCCTTTCGCACTATGGATCGTCGACAGAATCAGGTAGTCCTCGTCAAGCAACGGCGGGCCGGATTGCGCACTCGTGGCGTCGGGAGGATCGAGGGTCAACTCGGTCAGAAACTGCTCACGCGACCCATACGTACCCGCAATGCGGGCGAGCTGTTCGAGGTCCGCCTGGCGCACGGCCGCGTCGTCGAAGCGTTGTGTCAGCAGCGGCGCATACCAGCGCAACGCCAGATCGACATCGGCCGGCCATGACAGTCGCGTGTCGTGCAACGCGATGAAGACGTCGACGAACGCGCGCCAATCGGCAGCGGCCGCCGACGGTGGCTTGAAGTCCGCGAGCACCTGCGCGGGCATGGCGGAGGCCGACATGGCGTCGAGCAATCGGGTGGCGCTCACTGGCCCGATTCCGGGGATCAACTGGGCCACACGAAACCCCGACAAGCGGCTGGCCGGGTTGTGCGCCCAACGCAGGATCGACAACATATCCTTGACGTGCGCCGCTTCGAGAAACTTCAAGCCGCCGAATTTCACGAACGGGATATTGCGGCGTGTGAGTTCCAGCTCCAGCGCCGCGCTATGGCTACCGGTGCGGAACAGCACCGCCTGCTGCATCAATCGGGTGCCGGTCTCACGTTGCGCCAGCACCTGATCCGCCACCCAGCGAGCCTGCCCCGACTCGTCGCTCACATTGACGAGTTGCGGCAGATGCGTCGATTGCCGATCGGTCCACAATGCCTTCGCGTAGCGCTCGTTCGACTCGGCGATCACGGCATTGGACGCATCGAGAATCGGTTGCGTCGAACGGTAATTCCGCTCGAGCGTGACCACATGGGCGGGCTCGGCAAATTGCCCGGGAAAGTCGAGGATGTTTCGGATGGTGGCCGCGCGGAACGCATAAATCGACTGCGCATCATCCCCCACGACGGTGAGGCCGCGTCCGTCGGGCTTCATCGCGAGCAGGATCTGCGCCTGCAGCCGATTGGTGTCCTGGTATTCGTCGACGAGCACGTGGTCGAAGCGCTCGCCCAGTTCGCGCGCGAGATCCGGCGCGCTCATCGTCTCGGCCCAGTACAGCAGCAGATCGTCGTAATCGAGAACGTGTTGCGCTTGCTTCGCGTCGACGTAGACACCGAAGAGCGTCTTGAGCTGCGCCTCCCATTGCGCGCACCACGGGAAATGCTTCGCGAGCACTTCCGCAAGCGGTGCCTGACTGTTCACCACGCGCGAATAGATCGAGAGGCATGTGCCCTTGAGCGGGAAGCGCGACTGCGTGGCGGAAAAGCCGAGGTCATGGCGCGCAAGGCCCAGCAGATCTTCGGCATCGCTGCGGTCGTGAATGGTGAACGCTTCCGACAGGCCGATGCGCGTTGCCACATCGCGCAGAATGCGAGCGCCAATGGCGTGAAACGTGCCGGCCCACGGCAGCGACGGCGGTTGCGACGACGCCAGCCCCAGCACCTTTTGCAGCACCGCGCCCACGCGTCGCTCCATTTCGCCGGCGGCGCGACGCGAGAAAGTGAGCAACAAGATACGGTTGGGGTCGGCCCCGCGAACGATGAGGTTGGCGACGCGATGCGCAAGCGTGCTGGTCTTGCCCGAGCCCGCGCCGGCGATGACGAGCAATGGCCCGCCGGGCGCGCCATCGTCACCGACACCATAGTCGACGGCTTCGCGCTGGCGGTCGTTGAGTTCGGCCCACGGATCGCGGGCGGGGGCGGGGGCGGTCGGCTGTTCGGACATGCGAGATCTGGGAGCGCCACGAAAAGACGGGCCGTGGCCCGCAAGTACGCTCATCGAGTACTGTATATTTATACATTATAACGATGGCTTCGACGCCCATCGAGTCCCTTCGGAAATTGAGACGAATTCCGGCTGTCGCCCGTCTGACGGCCCACTCACCTACCTCATGACGATTCGTACCGGCACATCGTCCTGGACCGATCCGACGCTCATTGCGTGCGGACGCTTCTACCCGCCGGGCGTCGATACGCCCGAGGCGCGGCTGCGCCATTACGCGTCGCAGTTCGATCTGGTCGAGATCGACAGCAGCTACTACCGGCTACCCGACGCCGCCATGGCATGGCGCTGGACGCAACGCACGCCCCCGTCGTTTCGCTTTCACATCAAGGCATTTCGGGCGTTCACCGGCCATACGACGCCGCGCGCGGCACTGCCGCGCGATATCGCGCAGGCGCTGGGTGCGGGGGACGACGCAAGCGCAGGGCCAGAGGACTCGCTTGCGTCGCTTGGATCGCTCGCGCCGCACGACCTCCCCGCGGAACTTCGCGACGAACTCTGGCGACGCTATCTCGAAGCCATCGAGCCGTTGCGTCAGTGCGGGCGACTGGCGGCCATTCACTTCCAGTTCTCCCCGCGGGTGCAGAACGACCGCGCCGGGCGGGCCCTGGTCTTCGAGACCGCGCGACGGCTCGATGGCGAACGGCACGCCGTGGAATTTCGTCACCGTAGCTGGTTCGACACGCCCTCACGCGAAGCCGCCACGCTGGCCATGCTACGCGAGACGGGGGCGGCGCACACCATCGTCGACAGCCCCGACGGATTCGACAACACGGTGCCTGCGGTCTGGGCGACGACGCGCGACGACCTGTGCGTCGTCCGTCTGCATGGCCGCAACGCCGCCGCCTGGAACCGACGAGGCATCACCGCCTCCTCGGGACGCTTCGTCTACGAGTACAGCGCGAGCGAGTTGATCGACATCTCGGCGCGCGTCCAGCGACTGGCCGCGAACGTCGACGACACGCACGTTCTCTTCAATACGAACCACGAAGATCAGGGGATGAAGAACGCGTCGGCGTTCGCGCGCACGCTCACGACGCTTGCGCACGGCATCGTTTAGGGGCGGTGCGCGTCGTCGGTTGGCCGGGCGCCAGCCTTGAGCGTCTTGCGCCATGCGGGCAGGTCGCCGAGTCGCGCGCCTTCCGGTACGGCTCCGTGCTTGCCAGACCCGACGCGTTGCGCGCGATAGATGCCTGTATGCCCCGAACACAGGTACGCCAGCACGCACGCAATCGCGGCATAGCCCCCGATCTGCGGGCCGAAAATCTCGATGGCCATCAACGTCGAGGCGATGGGCGTGTTGGCCGCGCCCGCGAACACGGCGACAAAACCGACGCCTGCGAGCACCGCCGCCGGCAACGTCAACACATGCGATAAGGCGTTGCCCAGCGTCGCGCCGATATAGAACAGCGGCGTGACTTCCCCGCCCTTGAAGCCCGAGCCGAGCGTGACGACGGTGAAGACCGCCTTGCCAAGAAAGTCGTACCACGGCAACGACGTATGAAACGCATCGACGATGGTCGGGATGCCCAACCCGAGGTACTGCGGCGTGCCCAGCACTGTGGCCGCCACTGCGACTACCAGCCCGCCGGCGAATGGACGCAGCGGAGCGTAGGCGATACGCCGCTTCATGAAGGCCGACGTGGCGTGCGTCGCCTGGGCGAACGCCATCCCCGCGAGTCCGCACAACACCCCAGCGGCGGCGGCACTGAGCGCCCCGGTGATCGACAGCGACGCGGCGAACGCGCCAGGCGCAATCGTGTACACGGTGTGATGCACGCCCCAGGCGCGCGTAACCGCGTCGCCCACGAGCGCCGCGACGAGGCACGGCAACAGGGCGTCGTAGCGCAGGCGTCCGATGGCGAGCACCTCCAGGCCGAACACGGCGCCAGCGAGCGGCGTGCCGAAAACCGAGGCGAAGCCTGCGGCGATGCCCGACATCAGCAGCACACGACGCTGCTCACCGGACAGACGGAAGACATGCGTGAGCTGATCGGCCAGTGCGCCGCCCATCTGCACGGCCGTGCCCTCGCGCCCGGCGGACCCACCGACCAGATGCGTGACAACCGTGCCGAACAGCACCAGCGGCGCCATGCGCAACGGCACGACACGCCGCGGATCGTGAATCTCGTCGATCAGCAGATTGTTGCCGGCTTCGACGCTCGCGCCGAGCCGCAGATAGAGCCAGCCCACCGCGAAGCCGGCGATGGGCAGCAGCCCGAGCAGCCACGGGTGAGCCAGACGCGTCTCGGTCGCGAGATCCAGCGCGACAAGAAACAGGGCCGATGCACTTCCGGCCATGATGCCGACGAGCGCCGCGAGCGAACTGGCGCGTGCCGCGCGCGGCAGCACGCCGAACAAGTCGCGCAAGGGGGAGTCTTGAAACATCTTCATGATGTCCAACAGGGGGGACGAGCGACGCCGTCGACAAATTGCCTGAACACTACCGAGAATGAGAGAAACGCTCGCGCGCATAGCCCGCAACCTCCCGGCACGCCAGGATCTTGCAGGCATCATCAGCCCCGGGGAGGGGCGGTTTGCGCAACGAACGCCGGAGGTATGCCATCTCCGTGAAGCAGCCGACATGCTATCAGGAAGCACGAGCCCTCACAATGCGTGACATTCGCTGCGCCGAAATGCCGAACCGGATCGGCGCATTCCGATAAATCGGCGCATTGACGTTTCGCCGCCGCTCGCATCGCTAGAATCGGTGTCCGGTTCACGGAGAGCGGGTATGGCAGCGGACAGCGAATACATCGAACGCGTCAGGGGGTACGACTGGGACGACGTCACCGGGTTGTGGCGCGACATCCAGCGCTGCGCCACGCCTGGATGGGACGCGGGCAAGGCGCTGGAATATCTCGTACTGAAGGGGTTCGAGCTGGGCGGCGCGACGGTGAGGTGGCCGTATACGGTCAAGTTCGTCGATGAGAAGATCCTCGAGCAGATCGACGGCGTGATCTACGCCGCGGGCATCGCGGCCATGGTCGAATGCAAGGACTATTCGGCCCCCTCCAGTCGAACCAAACGGCGCATCGGCGCCGACCCGATTGCAACGCTCCAGGCGAAGCTGACGCGCCGTCCCGCCGCGCTGATCGGGTGCCTGTTCGCCAGCGGCGAATGCACCGAAGCGGCGGAACAACGGGTCAATTTCACCAAACCGGCGACCATCCTTTGCTGGACCGGCGACGATATCGATCGCTGTGTCCATCGACGAAACTTCACGCAGACCCTGCAGCGCAAATTCCGAATCTGCGTCGAGGAAGGCAAGCACCTCACGAAATGTTCGACCCAAGGAGACAGTCAGATGGAGATGCGGAACATCATTTGTCCCTCACAGGACAGCGTGAACTTTCTGAACGCGTGGCTGCCCCCCGAAATTTCCGCGTCGTCGCACTTCTTTTTCCCGTCGCCGCTCAGTGATGCGCCGGCAACCGCCAGGAACGTCCTCGCTACACACCCCCTTCAGGCGCTGCTCATCCGCGACGCCCACACGACGAATCCCGTGCTGATCAGCGATCTGGAGGTGTATGCGGAGGAAAGGTTGATGTTGTCGGCACCGAAGCAGCAGTTCGAAATCGAGGTCGTCTCACCGACACTGTTGGTGATGCTGTTCGAAACGCCGGAAATCTTCACCGCAGTCTTTGGCGAGCGAGCGACCGATTTCCTGCACTTGATGGGCAGCTACGATCCCGAGCGGGCGATCGGCGAAGCCGGCGCCACGGTGGCGAACATCATCGCCCATCTCGACGACACCACCCGTGCTTTGCTGCGCGCGACGCCGACGGCGCGTCGGATCCTTTCGCGCATCGCCAAACTCGACGCCAAGCCTTACCTGCGCGATGACGACTGGGACGCTGCCTGGTATCGCGACCGGCCGCAGCCGACACGGTCGTATTGAATCGCCGACGGGTTCGGCCGCGCCAACGCGTGTTCGATACCCCGCCCTCAGGCCGCCAACGCCCGGCACTGACCGACGACACGCTCGAAGCACGCTGTCACGAAATCGACCGACGCTTCGGTCGTAAAGCGCCCGAGGCTCACACGCACCGTGCGGCTCGCGGCGTCGTTGTCGAGACCAATAGCACTCAGCACGTGAGACGGCTGCCCCGACGCCGAGTTGCAGGCCGACGTCGACGACACGGCCAGCTTGCCGTTGAGCATGAACGTAGCAAAACCCGGATGTCGCACCGTCAAGCTCAACGTATGAGGGATACGCTGCGCCGTCGCGGCGTTGTGCACAATGTCACCGAGTCCCAGCACACCATCGAGCAGGCGGCGACTCAGTTGCGCGATGCGCGCGTTGTCGGTCGTCATGGCCTGCATGGCGAGTTCGCATGCGGTGCCCATGCCGACGATCTGATGCGTCGCCAGCGTGCCGGAGCGCAGGCCTCGCTCGTGACCGCCGCCATGCATCTGCGGGGCGATGCGCGTCATGACATCCTGGCGCACGTATAGGGCACCGATGCCCTTGGGGCCGTAGACCTTGTGCGCCGACATCGACATCAGGTCGATGCCCATCGTCTTGACGTCGATGGGGGTCTTGCCAAGCGCCTGCGCCGCATCGACATGCAGCAACGCCCCAGCCTCATGCACCACCTTCGCGACGGCCGCCACGTCGGTCAGCGTGCCGAGTTCGTTATTGACGAGCATGACCGACACCAGTCCGGTGTCGGGCCGCAGTGCCGCCGCCACGGCATCGGCGGTGATCTCGCCGGTGGCCGACGGCGTCAGATACGTGACGGATGCGCCGCGCGATGCCAGACACGCCATCGTGTCGAGAATCGCCTTGTGTTCGAGCGCGCTCGTCACGAAATGTGCGCGCGACTGCCCGCGTTCCGCATAGCCTTTGAGTGCGAGATTGTTCGATTCGGTCGCGCCGGACGTCCACACGATCTCGGCCGCCTCAGCACCAATGAGTGCCGCCACCTGGGCCCGCGAGCGCTCCACCAGACGGCGCGCACTCACGCCCGCCGCATGCGAACTGGAGGCTGGGTTACCGAAGACACCGTCCACGCCGAGACAATCGGCCATTGCGGCAATTACGGCGGCATCCGCCGGCGTCGTGGCCGCGTAATCGAAGTAATGGAGCGGTTCTCTCTCGCGCATGATCGGCCTCGGATAAAAAGTGCATCGATCGTACGCGCCACAAACGAGAAAAGGCTTGCGAAATCCCCCGTTGACCGGACGTTTCAGGCAAATCTCTTCCCAAAATATGACGAAATCAGGAATTTCCTTCCAGGCGTGAGTGAGCGCCGTCACTGGCTGGGAATCGCACCGTCACCTCGAGTCCGCCACCGGGCGCATCGCCGAGCGACACATCGGCACGATGCATTCGAACGATTTCCCTGACGATGGCAAGTCCCAGCCCGGAACCATCCGCCGTCTGGACCGCTTGCGGGGCCGACCCATCGTGCTCGCGGCGATAGAAACGCTCGAACACCGCCTCACGCTCGCACTCGGGAATGCCGGGGCCGTTGTCGATGACTTGCAGCACCGGCACATCGCCATCACACCAGGTGCGCACCGTAATGACAGCACCGTCGCCGGCATAACGAATGGCGTTATCGATGAGATTGCCGCACAACTCGGACAGCAACTCGCGCTGCGCCACCACGGGCACCGGCCCGTCATGCTCAAAACCCAGATCGATCCCGCGCGAGCGCGCCACCGGCGACCAGTCGAGGGCCACGCTGCGCGCCAAATCGTCCAGCCGTAGCGACACCATCGCCACCGGCGGGCCGCCTTCCGCCTCCAGACGCGACAGCGACAGCAGTTGCCGAACGCTCTTCGCGGCCTGCTTCACCGCATGGTTGAGTCGCTCCACACGCTCACGCGCCCCGGCACTGAGCGATTCCCTGAGCGTGAGTTCGGACTCTGCCTGAATGATGGCGAGCGGGGTTTTCAACTGGTGCGCCGCGTCGGCGAAGAACCGTTGCCGCGAGGCCTGCATGCGGCCCACGCGGCCCACATACTGATTGATGGATTCGACGAGCGGCTTGACCTCGGTCGGCAGATCGACATTGTCGAGCGGCGTCGTGTCGTCTTCATCGCGCGCCGCCACCTTGGCGGACAGCCGATTCAGCGGCCGCAGCCCACGCGTCACGCCCAGCCAGACGATGGCAAGCGCCAACACAACGAGCAGCACCTCCTGCTGCAGCGCGCCCGTAAGAATCTGACGCGCCAGTTCGTGGCGAGACTCCGTCGTCTCACCCACGACGATCCACACAACACGCGTCTGCGCGTTCGGCACGTCATGCACGGGCAGTTGCAGTGCCCCCATGCGCAGCGTCTCGCCGCGATACGTGGCGTCGTAGAACACGGCGTGATATGGCCCGGGCACGAGTCGTCCGGGAGGCATCGGCAGATCGTGATAGCCCGTCACCGCGCGGCCGCCCGCTTCACGAATCACGTAATAAATCTTGCCGCCGCGATCCGATTCGAACATCTCCAGCGCGAGATACGGCAGATTGACCTGCACTTCTCCGTCGATCAGTTGTGTGCCCTCGCGAATCGACTTGATCGAAAACTCCAGCGACCGGTCGAACGCCGAATTGGCCGCGCTCATCGCGCGCTGATAGGTCAGCCAGGTATCGAGCGCGAGCAACCCAAGCAGCGGGAATAATAGCCAGAGCGCCAGTTGACGGCGAAGGTTAGGTTGCGACATGGAGGGCGACGTCAGACGTGCGGATCATGCGGCAGGCGGTGCCGCGTCCGACTTCACTTCGAGCAGATAGCCCAGTCCGCGCAGCGTGACGATCGCCACGCCGCTGCCTTCGAGCTTCTTTCTCAAGCGGTAGACGTAGATTTCGATGGCGTCTGGATTCACGGATTCATCGATGCCGAAGAGCTTCTCCGAGAGCGCTTCCTTGTTGATCGCACGTCCGCCACGCACGATCAGCACTTCGAGCACGGCCCGCTCGCGCTTGGTGAGCGCCAGCAGTTCGCCGCCGAGACGGAAGCTGCGCTCAACGCCATCGAATACCAGCGGCCCGCACGCCACATCGGCGCTTTCGTGATGCTGGGCACGACGGATCAGCGCACGAGCGCGTGCTTCCAGCTCATCGAGTTCGAACGGTTTTGAAAGATAATCGTCGGCCCCAAGGTTGAGGCCCTTCACGCGATCTTCGAGCGAGCCATGCGCCGTAAGAATCAGCACGGGCACGCGGTTACGGCGCGCGCGCAGTCGTCGCAGAATTTCCAGGCCGTCCAGACGCGGCAGCCCCAGATCGAGAATCACGAGCGAATACTCCTGCGTGCGCAACACGTGGTCGGCAGCCTCGCCGTCGTGCATGCAATCGACGGCGAAGTGCGCCTGCGTCAACGCCTCGGAGAGCGATTTGGCCAGACTCGGATTGTCTTCGACAAGCAGGATGCGCATGAGACCTAGGGAAATCCATGACCCAAAAAAGGGGGCTTGGGCCCGCTTCGATACGAAATCGAAAGCGAATTGAAAGTTTCGGCAAATTACCATGCGCCACACGAAAACGACAAACCCATTCAAGGGGTCTTCCGGAGGATGACATGAAGCAACAGCAATCGCTTGGCGCGATGGTCGCGACCGCAGCGCTCTTCGCAGCCGCTATGCCCGCAGCCCATGCGCAGGTGCCCGCCGGCTATCCGGCGAACTATCAGGCCACGGTCGACGCGGCCAGGAAGGAAGGCAAGCTCATCGTGTACTCGGTGACGGATACGGCGCTCGTGCGTCCGCTCATCAAGGACTTCGAGTCGCTGTACGGTGTGAAGGTCGAATACAACGACATGAACAGCACCGAGCTGTACAACCGCTACATCAGCGAGAGCGCGGCCGACAGTACCAGCGCCGACGTGCTCTGGAGTTCCGCGATGGACCTTCAGGTCAAGCTCGTGAACGACGGCATGACGGCGAGCTACGAATCGCCCGAATCCACTCACATTCCACAATGGGCGCAGTATCAGAAGCAGGCCTACGGCACAACGTACGAGCCGCTCGCCATCGTCTACAACAAGCGTTTGTTGCCGGCGAACGAGGTACCGCAGACGCGCATGGAACTGATCAAGCTGCTGCACGCGAACCCGGCCAAGTTCAAGGGCAAGGTCACCACCTACGATATCGAAAAGTCGGGCGTGGGCTTCAACTACCTGACGCAGGACGCCCGCGTGAACCCGGAGGTGACATGGGAACTCGTGGCCGCTTTCGGCGCGCTCAACCCGAAGCTGCAATCGAGCACCGGCGCGATGATGGAGCGCATCTCGTCGGGCGAGAACCTGATCGGCTACAACATCCTCGGCTCCTACGCGTTTGCCAAGGCGAAGAAGGACCCGTCCATCGGCTACGTTTATCCGCGCGACTACACGCAGGTGGTGAGCCGTCTCGTCATGATTTCGAAGAAGGCCAGGCATTCGAACGCGGCCAGGCTCTGGGTCGACTATCTGCTCTCGAAGCGTGGCCAGACCCTGCTCGCCAATCAGGCCAACCTGTTCTCGATTCGAGCGGACGTCGACGGCGAGACGTCGATGGCGAACCTCACGCAACAACTCGGCTCGGCGCTCAAGCCGATCCCGATCGGTGCGGGCCTGCTGGTCTACCTCGATCAGTCCAAGCGTCTTGAATTCCTCAAGCGCTGGCAGCAGTCCATCAAGCGCTGAGCGGCATGCGTGTCGCACGCGCTTCATGGCTGACGTGACACGACGGGTCGCCCCCGCCCCGCGATCATCGCGTCACCGGCAACACCCTTAAGTCCGGCGGCCGCATCGGCGGCCTGCCTCTCCCCAAGCCTTTCTCGATATGCGCCCCGCGGGGTGCAGGGAGACCCTCATGCTGTCATCTTCTACCGCTGACCGCTCTGCGGTGCCCGCCGGTCGTCCCCCTGCCGGGGCGACACCTCACGGCACTACACCCTGGCGTGCACTCGCGGCCACGTCGCGCTGGCTGGTCATCGCCGTGCTCACCGTTGCCGTGATGCTGCCGCTGTCGTTCATCGTCGTGCAGAGCCTGCTCTCGGCCCCGTTCTTCGATGCCAACCGCACGTTCGGTATCGACGGCTATCGCTTCGTCTTTGCCGACCCCGACTTCTGGTCGGCGGTGAAGAACTCGTTCATCATCGCGTTCGGGATGCTGTTCATTTCGATCCCGCTCGGCGGCATTCTCGCCTTCCTCATGGTGCGCACCGATTTGCCGGGGCGTCGCTGGCTCGAACCGCTGCTGCTCACGCCGGTGTTCGTCTCGCCGATGGTGCTCGCCTTCGGCTACGTCGTGGCCGCCGGCCCCGTCGGCTTCTACGCCGTGTGGTTCCGCGAACTCACCGGTCTCGACGCGCCCTGGTCGATCTACTCGATCTTCGCGATCACCGTGATCGTCGGCCTCACGCATGTGCCGCACGTCTACCTCTACTCGTCGGCCGCACTCCGCAATCTCGGCTCCGACGTGGAAGAGGCGGCCCGCGTGGCAGGTGCACGCCCGTTCCGGGTGGCGCTCGACGTCAGCCTGCCGATGACCCTGCCTGCCCTGCTCTTCGCTGGCGTGCTCGTGTTCTTCCTCGGCTTCGAGGTCTTCGGTCTGCCGCTCGTCCTGGGCGATCCTGAAGGTCACCTCGTGCTGGCGACATACCTGTACAAGCTCACCAACAAGCTCGGTGTGCCGTCATATCACCTGATGGCGGCGGTGGCGATGTGCATCGTCGCGATCACCTTTCCGCTCGTGCTGCTGCAACGTCGCCTGCTCAAGCGCGCGAACAAGTACGTGACCGTCAAGGGCAAGGCGGGGCGTCAGACCGCGCTGCCGCTGGGCGTGTGGCGTTGGGTCGCGCTGGCGATCGTCGGTGCCTGGCTGCTGGTGACGGTCTTCGTGCCGATCTCGGGCATCGTGCTGCGCTCGTTCGTCACGCATTGGGGTGAAGGCGTGGTCCTGAGCGACGTGCTCACGCTCGCAAACTTCACCGAGCTCTTCGAGCAAGACAATCTCGTGCGCGCCATTCTCAACACGCTGGGCATCGGCGTGATCGGCGGCGCCATCGCGGTGGGCTTCTACTCGCTCGTGGCATTCGCCGGCCACCGGCGCAACGACTGGGCCACGAAGCTGCTCGACTATCTCGTGCTGCTGCCTCGCGCCGTGCCTGGCCTGCTCGCCGGTCTGGCCTTCCTGTGGATCTTTCTGTTCGTGCCCGGACTGCGCGAACTCAAGAATTCGATGTGGAGCATCTGGGTAGCCTATACGGTCGTGTGGCTCGCGTACGGCATGCGCCTCATCCAGAGCGCGCTGCTCCAGGTCGGCCCGGAGCTGGAAGAGGCCGGACGAAGTGTCGGCGCCACGCGCAGCCGCGTGAGCCTCGACGTCACCCTGCCGCTCGTGCGCTTCGGTCTGCTCGCCGCGTGGCTGCTCATCTTCATGATCTTCGAGCGCGAGTATTCGACCGCCGTCTATTTGCTCTCGCCTGGCACGGAAGTCATCGGCTCGCTGCTCGTGTCGCTGTGGGCGACCGGCGCGGTCGATCAGGTCGCCGCGCTCTCTGTCATCAACATTGCGATGGTCGGCGCCGGTCTGGGCGTGGCGTTGCGCTTCGGAGTCAAATTGCATGGATAAGCTCATCGTTGACAACCTCTTTCTGAGCTACGGCGCCAACCCGATCCTCAAGGGCGTGTCGTTCGAACTCAAAGCGGGTGAAGTCGTGTGTCTGCTCGGCGCGTCGGGTAGCGGCAAGACCACGTTGCTGCGCGCGGTGGCGGGGCTCGAACAGCCGTCGCAAGGCCGCATCGCGCTCGACGATCAGGTCTTCTTCGACGGCGCACAGGGCATCGACTGCCCTGTCGAGCAACGCTCGCTCGGCCTGGTGTTCCAGTCATACGCGCTGTGGCCGCATCGCACCGTCGCGGACAACGTTGGCTATGGTCTGAAGCTGCGTAAGGTCGGTGCGGCGGAGCGGCGCGAGCGCGTGCAGAACGCACTCGACCAGCTTGGCCTCGGTCATCTGGCGGCGCGCTTTCCGTTCCAGCTCTCGGGCGGACAGCAGCAGCGCGTGGCCATTGCGCGTGCGCTGGTCTACAACCCGCCCGTCATTCTGCTCGACGAACCGCTCTCGAACCTCGACGCCAAGTTGCGCGAAGAAGCGCGTGCGTGGCTGCGCGAGCTGATCGTCTCGCTCGGATTGTCGGCGCTGTGCGTTACGCACGATCAGACAGAGGCCATGGCGATGTCGGATCGGATCCTGCTGCTGCGCAACGGACGCATCGAGCAGGAAGGCTCGCCTGCCGAACTCTACGGCGCGCCGCGCTCGCTGTACACGGCCGAATTCATGGGCAGCAACAACCGGATCGATGCGACGGTGAGCGCCGTCGACGGCGATCTCGTCACGCTCGCGGGCGATGGCTTCGCCCTGCAAGCCCGGGCGCGCGACACGCTCGCACCGGGACAGGACGCGCAGGCTGTCATTCGCCTGGAGCGCGTGCAGGTGGCCGACGGCCCGGGCCAAAACCGCGTGAGCGCACAGCTCGTCACGTCGATGTATCTCGGCGACCGCTGGGAGTACCTGTTCCATTGCGGATCGCTGCGCTTCCGAGCGTTCGGCCAGACGGCACGCGAGCCGGGCCATCACTGGGTGGAATTTCCGGCGAACGATTGTTGGGCCTTCGCGCAGGCGCAAGCCTGACACGGGCACGCCGCCGCGTCGGCGCGCCCCCTGCTTTTCACGCGACGCGCGGGCGCTCTCCCGCGCAACACCACGAGAAACATAAGAGAGGAGACACCCATGAAAAGAAGCAGTATCGGTCTGGCCGCATTGAGCGCAATCGGCGTGCTCAACGCCGGCCTGACGCACGCGGCATCGAACGTGACGATCTACGGGATCATGGACGCCGGGGTGGAATATGTGAATCACGCCAGCGACGCCGGTGGCGCGGCACGCGCCGTTTCCGGCGGCAAGAATACGTCGCGCTTCGGTTTCAAGGGCAGCGAAGACCTTGGCGGCGACCTCAAGGCCATCTTCCAGCTCGAGAGCGGCATCAGCATCGTCAACGGCCAGTTCGACGACGGCCCCGGCGCGATCTTCGATCGTCGTGCGGTGGTTGGGCTCAAGCACAAACAATGGGGCCAGGTCACGCTCGGTCGTACATTCACGACGACGTACGACTACATGCTTCAGTTCGATCCAATGGGCTACGCGCCGAACTACTCGTGGGCGACCAGCGCCACGGCCACCGGCGCACGCAAGGATGGACTGTTCTCGCGCTCGGCCAACGCCGTGCGTTACGACGGTGAGTTCAACGGGTTCAAGCTCGGCGCGTTGTATGGCTTCGGCAATGTGGCAGGCAGTACGAAGACCTCATCGAAGTACGACTTCGCTGTCGGCTACGAGAACGGCCCGCTTGCGCTCGTCGCCACGTACGACCGGCAGAACGGCGCGGGCAGCAGCGTCGCGCCGGCCGACACGACCGACTACATCCAGGGAATTCATGCCGGGGCGAGCTATCGCTTTGGCCATGCGAAAGTGATGGCGGGCTACCGGAACTACAAGAAGACGTTTGTGACGGCGGGCACTGCGTCGCTGCGCAGCGACATGTACTGGCTGGGCGGGTCCTATGACTTCACGCCGGCATTCACGTTGTACGGCGCGATCTATCATCAGAACATCAAGGACGCGAGCGACGCAGATCCGACGCTGATCTCGCTGCGCGCGCAGTACGCGATGTCCAAGCGCACGGCGCTGTACCTGTCTGGCGGTTACGCGTTCGCCAAACATGGTCAGAACGTGAGCCTGTCGCGTGACCTGACCGGTGCGGCCGACACGCAGGTCGGCGTCACGGCCGGCATCCAGCATCGCTTCTAACGCTTTTCCTCGACGACGGCCCGGCGCCAGTGGTGGGTAAGCCGCTTGCCGGGTCGTCGTGCTTTTTTTGAGGCGATCCCTCTCTGGCGTCAGGAGAGGGATTCGATATGCGTCGAGTGTGCGTAGACCTGGCCGAACCGGTTCGCCAGGAAATTTGCCAGGGCAATCTGTTCCTGACGCACGAAACCGCGCTGAGGCAACTGCCCGCCGAAGAACATATCGACCGCCGCGCAGATGGCCGACGCCGTCGTGATCTGGATCGCGCTGGCGCTGTGGCCGTTGTTGCGCTCGGCGAAGATTTTCCGCGCGAAGACTTCCTGCGTCAGCACGCCGCGGCGAAGGCCGCTCACGACCACGAAGATCAGCACCACGTCCTGCAGGGTGCTGGGCACCGCACGCTTGAGGATCGTCTTGATCGTTTCCTGATCGTCCTTGAGGCGCAGTTCGTTGAGCAGTACCTTCATCAACGCGCCGTGGCCCGGATAGCGCACGGACTTGTAATCGAGATCGCGCACGCGTCCGCTGAGCGTCTCGCATAGCGTGCCCAATCCGCCCGACGTGTTGAACGCTTCGTACTCCACGCCATCCAGCGAAAAGTGCTCCAGATCCTCCAGCGGCTGAACGCTCAGTCTGACCCCGTCGCGAATCGCTTCGCACGGCTGGCAGTACTCGTTGATGAGCCCGTCGACGCTCCACGTCAGGTTGTACTTGAGCGAGTTGGTAGGAAATGCCGGTAACGCCCCGACACGCATCTTCACGGAGTCGACCTGTTCGAAGGTGGCCGCGAGATGATGGGCCGCGATGGCGATGAATCCGGGGGCCAGGCCGCATTGCGGCATCAGCACGGTCGACGCGCCCTCGGCCAATTGCTGGATCGCGTGCGTCGCGGCCACGTCCTCGGTCAGATCGAAGTAGTGGCACCCTGCTGCGACGGCGGCCGTAGCGGCGCTCGTGGCCATGGTGTAGGGCAGCGCATTGACGACGGCATCATGGCCCGAGATGGCCCGTTGCAGCGAGCCGGTATCGCATCCCGTCAGTTCGACGAACGTGTGGGCATGGTTGCGCACCACGGCAGCCGCCTGCGCGTTGCGGTCGAAAACCGTGACCCGGTAGTCGCCGCTATCGTGCAACAAGCGCGCAATGGTCTGGCCGATGTGTCCCGCGCCAAGCAAGGCGATCTTCTTCATGGTCTTCCCCTCGAATGGAAACGTCGAACGGCAGGGCTGGCCAGCATCGCGCCGAATCGACGGCTTCGACGTTTGTGCAAGCACCGCCACATCCATTCTAGGGAGAGTGCCGGATGAAATGTAGCGTCATTTCGTCGAAATTTATGATCTAACTGCCGAAATGACGAACATCATGACGAACTACGATGCTGTGGGCCGCGGCCATAAGAAACGTCGACCGGCTCGGCATTCGCGCAATGTGCTGCTCGGAGGAATGGGGAAGAAGGGGATTCGGGCGGGCACGGTGTCCGCCGATCGCCGATACACGGTGTGTCAGTGAGTCGCTGTCGCCAAGCCGAGATACCCCTGGTAGCCCACATACAAGCCGACCATTACGATCAGGGCGCTGGAGAAATAGGGCGCCTTGCGTGCGAACTCGCCGAAGCCGCTCCACCGTCTGGACACGTGTTTGACGCTAAGCGCGGCGAGCGTGCCGGAGGCCACCATGGTGAGCGCCAGTCCAATGCTGAAGCACAGCACCAGTCCCGCCCCCAGGGCGAACTTTTTGAGTTGAAGGCAAAGCAGCAGCACCGTAATCGACGCCGGGCATGGCACCAGTCCGCCCGTCAGACCGAACATCACGATCTGCCCGGTCGTGACGTCCCGATTCGCGAAGCGGCGTTTGATATCGTCGGCGTGCGCCCGCTCGTGGGCGTCCTGGTAGTCATCCGAAGCCACGTCCAGGCCGCCATGCGAATGATCGTGCTCCGTGAACTCGACATCGTAGCCATGACGATGGAAGCCATGCTCCAGCAGCAGGCGCGCCGTGAACGCGTGAGGCTCCGGAATCTCTTCGACAGATTCGAGATACCCGTCACGCGGCACAAACGTGAACGTCTGCTTGGCACCTCCCGGACGCTCGGTCTCGAGTCGTACGTTCTCCGCCGCCCAATCCTGGCCGTGATGTCCTTGGCGGGATAAACGAAAGCGCGGAGGCACGCCCTCCTCGAAGATCGCCAGACGGACCAGACCGTGCCCCGTATCGATGACGCGCGTCTCATCATGTTCGTGGTCGTGGCTGTGGTCATGACCGTGGTGGTGGTCGTGGTGATGTTGGTCGCGCCAGGTGCGCCAGACCATCCAGCAGGCGACGGCGACGATCAGCACCGCCGAGGCGATCTGAAAGTACGGCTCGGTCGCTTGCGCGTCCCAATTCCGGCCGAGATACAAGCCGCCTAACGCCACGCCCCAAACGACCGCCGTGTGCGACACCGTCGCGGACAGGCCGAGCAACACCGCTTGTCCAATCGTGCCGCGAATCGCCACGATGAACGCGGCCATCATCGTCTTGGAATGTCCAGGCTCCAGTCCGTGGAGCGCCCCGAGCAAGATTGCGCTGGGGATGAAAAGCCACGCGTTACCCTGCTGAAGTAGGTTGGCGAAGTCGGCCATGTCGGAGAAGGTGCATAGTGTGGGTGCGCCAATATACTCCACCCCAGTATATTGGCGCCACTTTTTTCTACACGTTTCTCGCGTCGCTCCCCCTCAAGCCTTCGCAAGGGGCGGGGATTGCTCAGGCACACGGGGACGACGGGAGCGCTCTCGGCGACGTCGATGGGGACTGCGCGTCCGGCAAGCGATCACCGAACCGTCGCTGCAATTCCTCAAACGACACCAACTCACCGGCGATGGCGCTCGCGGCGACCGTCGGCGGACTGGCCAGCCAAACCTTGCCGGGTCCGGAGCGCCCTGGGAAGTTCCGATTGATGGCGCTGATCGTCACCTGCTCGGCGTGCGTCGACGACCCCGGGCCACAGTTCGCACACGCGCCGCATGCGGGCTGCAACAATTCCGCCCCCACCTGCTCGAACGCTTTCAGGTAGCCACGATGCTCGCAGTAGTCCCGAACGGCAACGGTCCCGAACTGCAGATACAACTTCACATGCGAGGGCACCTTCAGTCCGCGCTCCGCCGCCCATGACAGGACCGCATGGTAATAGTCGAAGTCTTCACGCTTGCCGGCGGTGCAGGATCCCCCATAGGCAATATCGAAGCGAATCGGCCCTTCGGTGACATCGGTGATCGGCACGCCGTTTCCGGGATCGCCCGGCCGCGCCACCATCGGGACGACCGCGCTGCAATCGATGCGAATGACGTCCGCATAGACCGCGCCCTCATCACTGTGCATCCAGTCTTCGATGACGAACGTCACGCCTCGGCGTTCGCGCAGGAATCGAACCGTTTCCTCGTCTGGCGCAACGATGCCGGTGAATCCGCCCAGTTCGGCGGTCATGTTCGTCAACGTAGCACGCTCGTCCGTCGACAACTGCTTGATCGCCTCTCCCGTGAACTCGAAGATCCTGCCCACGCCCGCGCCTGCCTTGATGCGGGGCGCCGCGAGCAGTTCGAGCACGATGTCCTTTGCCGTCACGCCCGCGGGAATCCGACCCACGAGATCGATGCGCAGCGACTCGGGCGCCGTCAAGCGCACCGCACCGGTGACCATGCTGTTGGCCATGTCAGTCGTTCCCACGCCGAACGCCACGCAACCCACCGCACCGCTATGCGGCGTATGGGAGTCCGTGCCGACCACGACCTGACCCGGCAATGCGTAACGCTCGGCCATAACGGCGTGCGAGATACCTTCGGACCCTTTCCCATGGCCCACGTCGGCGTCGCCGAGATAGCCATGATGGCGAATGCCGTACTCGCGGACGAAGTCGCGATGCGCGCTGGACAAGTGGTACACGCCGGTCATCAACCCGTTCTGGCTATGCACCGGGCTACGATTCGAATACGAGAGATGATCTTCGAAGGCGATGATCGACTGCGGCTCGTGGAGCACGGTCGGTCGTCCGAATGCCGCATGCAGCATGTGCATGCACATGCCCGTGTAGTACTCGTGGATAAAGCGCCAGTCCGCCTTCACGAAGCCGCCGGCGCCCGGTTGCAGACCGCCATCGACATCGTCGGTCACGACGCGATGACGTAACAGGATCTTCTCCGCGAGGGTCTGCGGCCGGGGCGACGCATTCGCCATGGCATAAGGACGAACGTCGCGCATGCGTGACTGACCGTACTTGAGCAAGCCACCGTGCCTCAGAATCGCGGCAGCGAGTGTGTCACGCGGCGCCACCAGTTCCTCGATGTCGATCGCCTCACCCCGCTGGATTCGGTCAATCAGTCCGAAGTCCGTCGACGTGAACAAGCCGACGTTGTCGGCGTTCTGTCGATAGATGCGCTCGAAGCTCTCCGCGATGACCAGGACGATGCCCGCACGACGTTCCGCGACCGGACTGTGCTCGCGCGATGAGCCTTTCCCGTAGCGTTTGCCAGCCACGGTCACGCTGAACCCGCCGTGCTTCACGCTGTCCGTGCCGATCGGTGTCCGCTCGCCGGCCTTCAGGCCAACGTAGGGATAGCGTCCCAGACGGTCGTCGTAATACGTCAGCACCGGAATCGGCGTGATCTCGTCGGTCGACACATCGTTGCGCAGCGACCCCGCCTGTGCAAGATTCAATGCACGCCCTTGAAGCTGGGCATCGATCGCGTCGGGGTCTTCGCCGAGGAAGAGAATGCGGCCTGGAATGTGAAGTTCGGTCATGCAGCGCTCCTGGTCCCGGCAATGTACCGAACGCTCACGCGATCCTGAAGTGCCGATTCATGCAGGTCGCCATCCCGATTTGCGAAGGCCCCGGCTTGCGCGCGCGACGCGCCTCTGACACATAGCTGGCGCGCCTTTCCCCGCAGGTGGCAATGTTTGCCACAACGTTGGCAGGAATTGCCGCATTACGTCACTTTCGGTCTTGCGCACCGCATCCCATAATTTCCTCACGGCGCGAGCGACGCTTCGCTCCAGCGAGCCGGGTTGCCATTGCGGCGCCGGCGCACGACCGAAAGTCAGTGAGGAAATCATGAGTCATGCCACCACCACTACGCAATATGTTCAGCCGCGTAGTTCGGTAAAGCACCTTCCCGTCAATTTGTTTGCGTCAGTCATGGGTATTTCCGGACTGTCGCTTGCGTGGCGTGGCGCCCATCAGCTCTTCGGCGCCGATGTGGAGATCGCGGAGGGGATTGGCCTCATCGCCATCCTCACGTTCCTGGTCCTGGCAATCGGTTACGCCGTCAAGTGGGCGCGGTATCCCGCGGTCGTCAAAGCGGAATTCAATCATCCCGTCGCGGGCAACTTCTTCGGCACCATCACGATTGCTGTGCTGCTGCTCTCGTCCGTCGTCGGCTTCTACAGCGCAGTGCTCGGCGAAGTCGTCTGGACCCTCGGATCCATTCTGACGATCGGTCTGGCCTTCGTTATCGCGGGTCGGCTGTTCCGCGGCCAGGAGGATCCGGCCCACGCGGCGCCGGCCTGGTTGATTCCCGGCGTTGCCACACTCGATATCGCCGTGGCCGGGGGCACGATGCCGATGGCGTGGGCGCACGAGCTCAACATGTTCGCGATTGCCATCGGCACGATGATGGCGCTCGTGTTCTTCACGATGATCTTCTCGCGCGTGGTGCATCATGAACCGCTGCCGGCCGGCATGGTGCCGTCGCTGATCATCATGATTGCACCGTTCGAGGTGGGCTTCCTGGCGTACGTGAACGTCACCCACCACGTGGACATGTTTGCCGGCCTGCTCTTTTACTTCGGCCTGTTCCTGTTCATCTCGCTCTCGTTCAAGGTCTTCCGCCGGTCGATTCCCTTCGCTGCCTCGTGGTGGGCCATCAGCTTCCCGATCGCCGCGCTGTCCAATGCGGCCATCAAGTACGCGGCCTACTCGGATACCTGGGTGCTCAAGGGGCTGGCCGGCCTTATTCTGGCCTTCCTGAGCGCTGCCATTCTCGTGCTCTTCCTGCGCACGTTGCACCGCTTGTTCACGCATCGACTTCTGGTCGGCTGAAATTGCCGGCTCTGCTATGGCGCCCTCTGCCCGGAGGGCGTTTTCATTATTATCGCCCCTACGCTACATCGGTAATTCGCTATGTCTTGGATCGTGCTCAGTGTCGCTGGACTTCTGGAAATTGCTTTCGCCTTCGGGATGAAATGGTCGGCGGGGTTCAGCCGGCTCTGGCCAAGCGTTTATGCCGCCATCACAGGACTTGGCAGCATCTGGTTGTTGAACACGTCGCTCAGATCGCTTCCGGTCGGCACGGCCTATGCAGTTTGGACAGGGATTGGCGCAGCCGGCACGGCCGTCATCGGCATGATCTTCCTCGGCGAATCGGCGTCGGTGGCGCGCGTGGTATGCATCGCACTCATTCTGTCCGGCGTCGTCGGCTTGCGCATTACGGCCGGCGCGATTGCTTAGCGTCGCGCCAAGCGATTTCGGTAGGCCGTGCCGACTGGCACGGCACCAAGAGGCGGGGCGGCGCGTCAGTCGTGTGCCGCTAAGCGGCCATGCGAAAGCGTCGCCGATAGTCCACCGGGGAGACACTGAGCTTGCGCAGGAAAGCGCGCCGCAGTCCATTAGGATCGGCAAAACCCGTCAGACTCGCTACTTTCTTCAAGGGGTGTTGGGTTTCCTCGAGCAGTCTGCGTGCCGCATCGATGCGGGCGTCCTCGACGAACGATGCGGGGGTCGTGCCACATTCCTGTTTGAAGATGCGCGCGAAATTTCGCGCACTCATTCCGGCACGCTCCGCAAGCGCTTCGACCGATAGCGACTGCGACAGATTCTGAAGCACCCATTCCTGCACATCCCGGATGGCGCTCTTCTCCGACGCCTGTGCGGTCAGATACGCGCTGAACTGCGACTGCCCACCGGGGCGCTTGAGAAACATGACGAACTGACGCGCGACTTTCATGGCGACCGCTCGCCCCAGGTCTTCTTCCACGAGCGCCAATGCGAGGTCCAGGCCCGCCGTTACGCCCGCCGACGTATAGATGCCGTTGTCCCTGACGAAGATTTGGTCCGGCTGAACATCCACCTTCGGATAAAGGCGGCTCAGGCGTGCCGTGTAGTTCCAGTGTGTGGTTGCCTTACGACCGTCGAGCAAGCCTGCGCGCGCAAGCAAGAGAGCACCCGAACATACCGAGCCGATACGACGCGCCGTCTTTGCGTAACGCAATATCCATTGACGGATCGCGGCATCGTCCTCCAGCAGCTGCATCGATGGGCTGCCCGCAATCAACAGCGTATCGATATCCGCGCTGCTCGTGTCCAGCGTCGTATCGGGGGTGATCGTCATTCCGTTCGACGCCAGCAAAACGCCCGACGTCGTGGAGACAATTTCGAACTGATAGGTCGAAGGCGCGCCGGCCTGCCGCGCCGCTTCGTGAAAGACTTCCACCGGCCCGACAAGGTCGAGCATCTGCACGTTTGGAAAGGTGAGCACTGCAACTTTCATGGCCGCGACCTGTAGTCCCGATGACATTACAGTGTAGTTGCCGTGAACCGCGCTTGCCAGTCGATGGCCGAGAATTTACGTATTCTGGCCGAGATGAATCCATCGCGCCGCGCTATGGGCGGATTGATGCCAGGACTACCTGGCCCGGAACGACGCTCCCTCCGCATGGAGGAAGCGTGTCAGGACCGGGCGACTGTACGCCAGCCCCCGGCCTCACTCCACCGTCACCGACTTGGCCAGATTCCGCGGCTTGTCGACATCGGTGCCGCGCGCGCAGGCGGTGTGATACGCGAGCAATTGCAGCGGCACGACGTGCAGAATCGGCGACAGCTGGCCGTAGTGCTCCGGCATGCGAATCACGTGGATGCCGTCGGCGTTCGCGATCTGCGTGTCCGCGTCGGCAAAAACATACAACTGGCCGCCACGCGCACGCACTTCCTGCATGTTCGACTTCAGCTTCTCGACCAGCGCATCGCGCGGCGCGACCGTTACCACCGGCATCTCTTCCGTCACCAGCGCCAGCGGACCATGTTTGAGTTCGCCCGCCGGATACGCCTCGGCGTGAATGTACGAGATTTCCTTGAGCTTGAGCGCGCCTTCCAACGCGATCGGGTAATGCAGCCCGCGCCCGAGGAACAGCGCATTCTCGCGACGCGCAAAGTCCTCCGCCCACGCGATGATCTGCGGCTCCAACGCCAGCACGCTATGCAGCGCCGCCGGCAGGTGTCGCAACTGCGTCAGATAGTCCGCTTCCTGAGCCGCCGTCAACCGCCCGCGCAGCTTCGCGATCGTCAGCGTCAGCAGGAACAGTGCCGTCAACTGCGTGGTGAACGCCTTCGTCGACGCCACGCCGATCTCGGTCCCCGCGCGCGTCAGGTAGTGCAGCGCCGTCTGACGCACCATCGCACTCGTGCCCACATTGCAGATCGCCAGCGTGTTCGTCATGCCCAGCGACTGCGCATGTTGCAGCGCCGCCATCGTGTCGGCCGTCTCGCCCGACTGCGAAATCGTCACCACCAGCGTCTTCGGATTCGGCACGCTGTCGCGATAGCGATACTCGCTCGCCACTTCCACTTGCGTCGGAATCTGCGCCAGCGATTCGAGCCAGTACTTGGCCGTCAGGCCCGAGTAATAGCTCGTGCCACACGCCAGAATCAGGATCGAGTCGACACTGCTCAGCACCGCTTCGGCCTTCTCGCCGAAGAGCGTCGGCGAAATGCCTTCCACGCCCTCCATCGTGTCGCCGATCGCACGCGGCTGCTCGAAGATTTCCTTCTGCATGTAGTGACGATACGGCCCCAGCTCCACCGCGCCCGTGTACGCCTGCACCGTGCGCACTTCGCGCTCGACGGCCGCATCGTTACGGTCCACGATCGTCACGCCCTCGAGCGTGAGTTCGACGACATCACCCTCTTCCAGGTAGATGAACTGATCGGTCGTGCCGGCCAGCGCCAGCGCATCCGAGGCGAGGAAGTTCTCTCCCTCACCCACGCCCACGACCAGCGGCGACCCCGCGCGCGCGCCCACCACGCGGTGCGGCTCCTGCTTGCGGAACACCGCGATGGCGTAAGCGCCGTGCAGACGGCGCGTCGCCAGACGCACCGCGTGATACAGATCGCCCGCGGCGCCGTTCGACAGCAGGTGATGCACCAGGTGCGCAATGACCTCGGTGTCGGTCTGCGACACGAATTCGTAGCCAAGGCCGCGCAGCTCGTCACGCAGGCTCTCATGGTTTTCGATGATGCCGTTGTGCACCAGCGCCACGTCGTCGCGCGAGAAGATCGGATGCGCATTGTCCGTGATCGGCGCGCCATGCGTCGCCCAGCGGGTGTGGGCAATGCCCGTCTCGCCGCCCAGGTGCGTCTGCGCCAGTTGCTCATCGAGATCCGCCACGCGCGATACGCTGCGCGCACGCTGCGGCACGCCATCCTTCAATACCGCCACGCCGCACGAGTCGTAGCCGCGGTACTCCAGACGACGCAGCCCTTCGACCAACACCGGTACTACATTACGTCGCGCCACCGCGCCGACAATGCCGCACATATTCGCTTCCCTTCGTGCCAGAGATCCTGGCGCATTCGATCGGATTCAATCCGTTTTGACTCGCCGGCGCCCGCTTTGGCTTGCGTGCGTGTCGCGCGCCGGTCCATAACCGCCGATTTTACTGCTTCTGCTTGCGCGGACGGATGTAACCCGTCTTCGCTTCCTGCGTCTTGCCGTTGAGCACCAGCGAATCTTCCGGCGTATCCTTCCACACCGTGGTGCCGGCAGCAATCGTCGTGCCGCGCCGCACCGTCACCGGCGCCACGAGCTGCGTGTCCGAGCCGATGAAGACGTCGTCCTCGATCACCGTGCGATGCTTGTTGGCGCCATCGTAATTGCAAGTGATGGTGCCCGCGCCGATGTTGACCCGCGCGCCCACCGTAGAGTCGCCGACATAGGCCAGATGGTTGGCCTTCGAGCCCTTCGCGAGCGACGCATTCTTCACTTCCACGAAGTTGCCGATGTGCACTTCGTCGGCCAGATCTGCGCCCGGTCGCAGACGTGCATACGGCCCCACGTGCGCGTCGGCGCCCACCACGGCGCCGTCCAGATGACTGAACGCCTCGATGTGCGTGCCCGCGCCGATGGTGCTGTTGCGAATCACGCAGTTCGGACCGATGGTCGCGCCATCGCCAATCGTCACTCTGCCTTCGAACACGCAATTCACATCGATCGAGACGTCGGTGCCGCACGCGATCTCGCCGCGCAGGTCGAAGCGCGCCGGATCGATCAGGGTCACGCCCGCCGCCAGCAGCGCGCCCGCCGCATTGCGCTGGTAGTCACGCTCCAGCTCGGCAAGCTGCGCCTTGTCGTTCACGCCGTTGGGCTCCCACGCGAAGGCCGGCTGCGTGGTGACGACCGGCACGCCGTCCGCGACCGCACACGCGATCACGTCAGTAAGGTAGTACTCGCCTTGCGCGTTCTGATTCTTCAAACCGGCCAGCCAGCCCTTGAGTGCGCGCGTCGGCGCCACGATGATGCCGGTGTTGATTTCGCGAATGGCCAGTTCAGCCTCGTTGGCATCTTTCTGTTCAACGATGCGCAGCACGTTGCCCGCCGCGTCGCGCACGATCCGGCCATACCCGGTCGGGTTGTCCAGATCGACGGTGAGCACGCCCAGCTTCTCGCTGCCCGCAGCGTCGAGCAGCCCCTGCAAGGTCTCGGGGCGCGTGAGCGGCACGTCGCCGTAAAGCACCAGCGTCGGCACCGACTCGTCGAGCAGCGACGCCGCTTGCTGCACGGCGTGTCCGGTGCCCAGCTGCTGCGCCTGCTCGGCGAAATGCACACCGTCGCCGGCCACCGCGTCGCGCACGGCCTCGCCACCGTGACCTATCACCACGATGAGCTTGCCCGGCGTGAGCTTGCGTGCGGTCGCAATCACGTGCGACAGAAGCGGCCGGCCGGCCAGCGGCTGCAACACCTTGGGCAGCTTCGAGCGCATGCGCTTACCCATGCCGGCGGCGAGAATCACAATATTCATGGCGTCGTGACGATTCGAGAGTGGAAATCCGTGTGTCGGGGTCGGGCGGCCGCGC
Organism: Pandoraea sp. XJJ-1; assembly: GCF_026802345.1. Taxonomy (NCBI): domain Bacteria; kingdom Pseudomonadati; phylum Pseudomonadota; class Betaproteobacteria; order Burkholderiales; family Burkholderiaceae; genus Pandoraea; species Pandoraea sp. XJJ-1. Next base: position 340,710 of record NZ_CP113827.1, on the reverse strand, counting down.
CGGTTCGTCCGGCAGGCTGCGTCAGGTTTCAATGCAGCGAGTGGGGTCGCTCGCGATCAGTCGTCGAATTGCGTAATACGGATGATGCCCGCGTCGTTCTCGTCGCCGCACGGCGCTTCGTCGAACGCAATATCGCCGAGCGGATCGGGCTGCCCCGTCGCACGCAGATTCTTGAAGTCATGAAGGTTCGTATCCATCAAATGCGACGGCACCACATTCGACAGCGCACTGAAAATCGATTTGATGCGCCCGGGATGCTGCTTCTCCCACAGGCGAATCAGCGACTTCATCTCGGCGCGCTTCAGGTTCGGCTGGCTGCCACACAGCGTGCACGGAATGATCGGGAACTGCTTGTACTCGGCGTAACGTTCGAGATCCGATTCGCGCACGTAGGCGAGCGGGCGGATCACCACGTTCTTGCCGTCGTCCGACTGCAGCTTCGGCGGCATGCCCTTGAGCTTGCCACCGTAGAACAAATTCAGGAAGACGGTCTCGATGATGTCGTCGCGGTGGTGGCCCAGCGCAACCTTGGTCGCGCCGAGCTCGCCCGCCACGCGATAGAGAATGCCGCGACGCAGGCGCGAGCACAGCGAGCACGTGGTCTTGCCCTCCGGCACCACGCGCTTGACGATCGAGTACGTGTCCTGGTTCTCGATGTGGAAATCCACGCCGATGGAACGGAAGTAGTCGGGCAGCACATGCTCCGGGAAACCCGGCTGCTTCTGGTCGAGGTTGACGGCCACGATCGAGAAGTCGATCGGCGCACGCTCGCGAAGCTTGAGCAGGATGTCGAGCATGGCATAGCTGTCCTTGCCGCCGGACATGCACACCATTACACGATCGCCCTGCTCGATCATGTTGTAGTCGCCAATGGCCTGTCCCGTCAGACGGAACAGCCGCTTCTCGAGCTTGTTGTTCTCGAACGCGAGCTTCTGCGCTTTCTTCACGCTATCGGGGGCGACGGTTCCGGTCGCGACCAGCGGCGCGCTGGTCTCGGGCATGACGGCACTCATGTCAGGCATCCTTCATCTTGAACACTTCGATGCCGACCGAGTGGCAATCGGGATAGACGTCGGGTTTCTCGGTCGACACGCCCACGGCACGCACGCGCGGATGCGCAAGCAGCGCACTCGCGACGTCGTCGCACAGCGTTTCCTGCAGGTGGATATGGCCCAGCCCCACGCGTTTGGCAATGGTCTCGCGCATGAAGTCGTAATCGACCACTTCGTCGAGCTTGTCCGCCAAGGGCGTGCTCTCGGCGAGCGGCACGAACAGTTGCACATTGATCAGCACGCGCTGCTCGCCACGCTTCTCGTAATCGTGCACGCCGATGTTGATGAACACTTCATAGTCGCGCAGGAACATGCGACGGCAGTCCATCAGGCGAGGGTGAGAAAGAGCGCTATGCATTTTGAAAACTCTTAATGACAATCAACGAGACCGGTCGGCATCGGCCGGTTCGGTCAGAAATTTCACGTCACGCGACGAACTCGCGAGATGTTGCCCACCATCGACATACAACACGGTGCCGGTCACCGCAGGCGCGTCGGCCAGATACGCCACCGCCTGCGCGATGTCCTCCGGCGTCGACGATGCGCCCAACGGCGTGGCCGCATGCGCCGCCGCAAAGCCCGTCGGGGTCTGGTCGACAGACAGCAGCGTCACGCCCGGTGCCACGCCGACCACGCGCAAGCGGGGCGCGAACGCCTGGGCAAGCAACGTCGTCGCCACCGCCAGCGCGGCCTTCGACAACGTGTACGACAGGTAATCAGGGTTCGGATTCGCCAGCTTCTGATCCAGCAGATTGACGACGACGCCTCGCCCCGACTCGCCCAATGCGGCATGCATCTCGCGCGCGAGCACGAGCGGTGCGCCCGCATTCACGCGCATGTGGCGCTCCAGCGCCTGGTAGCCGAAATCGCCCGCGCTATCGTACTCGAAGCGCGAGGCATTGTTGACAAGGCAGGTGGGCACGCCCAGCGCCTCGCTACACCGGCCGATGAGCCCTGCCGTGGCGGCTTCGTCCGCGAGCGATGCCTGCAACGCGACCGCCCGGCGCCCCAGCGCCTCGATGGCCGCGACGGTCTCGAGCGCCTCGTCGTGCGAACGCTCGTAGTGAACGGCGATGTCCCACCCCACACCGGCGAGGCGCAGCGCGATCGCGCGGCCGATCCGGCGCGCGCCGCCCGTCACGAGCGCAACACGCGGCACCGGCGGTACAGCCGGCGGGCAGGCGGCATCACCTGCGGCGGACGTAGGGCGTGGCGTCGATGCAACGGTCATGCGGCGAATTCCTGTCAGAGGGCGGTTGGGTCGATGCACTTCGGACGGCGATGGGCTTGAATCAATGCTCGGTGCCGTCGCGCGCGACGCCCTCGCGCAGCATCCATGCAACGGACATGCATCGCAAACACTGGCGAAAACCGCGAAAAAACGACTGAAAATTGACGAAAACCGGCAAAAATTACCCAGAAATCGTCCGCAGACGCGTCAATGCCAACCAAAGCAGCCAGCCGACACTGTCTCCGCTACAATGCCCGCATGAATCAGGCCGCACCGAAACCCCATAGTTTACCCGTTCCCGAGCCAGACGCGCTCGAACACTCGCGCCGCCTCACGGCCTATCTTGCCGACGCCATCGACGCGGCCGGCGGCTGGCTGCCGTTCGATCGCTTCATGGAACTGGCGCTATATGCGCCCGGCCTCGGTTATTACGCTGCCGGTGCCGCGAAATTCGGGCGCCTGGCCGCCGACGGAAGTGACTTCGTCACCGCGCCGGAGCTCACGCCGTTCTTCGCGCGCACGCTGGCCCGCCAGATCGGTGAGATCTTCGAACAAACGGGCGACGCGCAAGTGCTGGAATTCGGCGCGGGGTCCGGACGTCTTGCGGCCGACCTGCTGCTCGCGCTCGACGCCGAAGGCACGCCCTGCGAGCGCTACTCGATCATGGAACTCTCCGGCGAGCTGCGAGCGCGCCAGCGCGAGACCATCGCCAACGCCGCGCCACATCTGCTCGATCGCGTCACGTGGCTTGATAGGTTGCCCGACGCCTTCCACGGCGTGATGCTCGGCAACGAAGTGCTCGACGCCATGCCGGTGCGCCTATGGACACGCCGCCCGGACGACGCCGGGCAGCCGGTCTGGTTCGAACGCGGCGTAGTGCGTACGCAAGACGGTTTCGCCTGGGAAGCCCGTCGCCATACCGGCCCATTGCCGCAGGCCCTCGACGCGCTGGCCGATCTGCCGCCGACGCAGGAATATCGGACGGAGACCCACGAAGCCGCCTCGGCTTTCGTGCGCAGCGTGGCCCCCCTGCTCGCGCGCGGCGTCTTGCTGCTCGTCGACTACGGCTTCCCCGCGCGCGAGTACTATCATCCGCAGCGCGCAGACGGCACCCTGATGTGCCACTACCGCCACCACGCGCACGACGATCCGTTCTATTACCCCGGCTTGCAGGACATCACGGCTCACGTGGAGTTTTCAGGGATTGCCGATGCCGGCGTCGAAGCCGGTCTCGATCTGCTGGGCTTCACCTCGCAAGCCCGATTCCTGATGAACGCCGGCATCATCGAGCTGATGAGCGCGCTCGATCCGTCCGATCCGAAGGTGTTCCTGCCGGCGGCCGCCGCCGCGCAGAAGCTGCTCTCGGAAGCCGAGATGGGCGAACTCTTCAAGGTCATCGCGTTCGGTCGCGGCATGGACGAGTGGGCGGGCCTGCTCGGCTTCGCCACCGGCGACCGCAGCCACGCCCTCTGACCCCCCTTCACCGCGAGGCCACCCCGATATGTTTCGCTGGATGTTCACGATCTTCATCGCGATCTGCATCCTCTCGGCGGCCTCGCCGTGGCTTACCAAGCTCGGCATCGGTCGATTGCCCGGGGATCTGCGCCTTCGCTGGCGCGGCCGCGAGATGGTGTTCCCGTTCGCCTCGACCGTCGTGCTCTCGCTCGTCTTCAATCTGCTGATTCGCCTGCTGTAGCCAGCGGCGGCGACGCAACACCTGTTGCAACGTCCGTCAGCCCCACACGCGCCTCGCGGTTCCCCCCGGCGCCGCCGGCCCCCGCTCCGCGCGTCCCCCCCGCGGCCCCGATTCGCGGCCGATCGCCGGCCCGACGCATGTCCGCGTGCGTCGCCGTCACAGCGGCGCGCCGGACGGCAGCCATCGCTAGGGTTAACTACGATTTGATCATTTGTTGCAAAAAATTTACCATGCAACAAATGATTCAATCATGAATCAAAGTGAGGCCATTTCAGGAGCAGGACATGATCAAGATGCGATTGACCGGGATGATGTTGGGCGTAGCGATGGGTGTCGCCACGGGAGCGGCGCTGGCGCAGCCCGCTTCGGCGACGCTGCAGAAGATCGAGAGCAGCGGCGTGATCTCGATTGGGCATCGCGAGTCGTCGATTCCGTTTTCGTACTACGACAACAATCACAACGTCATCGGTTATTCGCAGGACCTGTGCAACAAGGTCGTCGATGCGGTCAAGACGCGCCTGAAGAAACCTGACCTGCAAGTGCGCTTCATCCCCGTCACTTCGCAAAACCGCATCGCCCTCGTGCAGAACGGCACCGTCGATATCGAGTGCGGCGTGACGACGAACCTGAAGGCGCGTCAGGCGCAGGTCGATTTCTCGAACACCTTCTTCGTCGCGGGCACGCGGTTGCTCGTGAACAAGCACTCGGGCATCAAGGACTTCCCGGATCTGGCGGGCAAGCCGGTCGTGACCAATGCGGGCACGACCTCAGAGCGCATCCTGAACAGGATGAACAACGAGAAGAAGATGAACATGAGCGTGATCTCGGGCAAGGACTATGGGGAATCCTTCACCATGCTCCAGGGCGGTCGCGTGCAGGCGTTCATGATGGACGACGTGCTGCTCGCCGGCGCGCGCACGATGGGCCGCAACCCCGACGACTGGGTCGTCACGGGCACACCGCAATCGTTCGAGGCCTACGGTTTCATGACGAGACACGGCGATACCGAGTTCAAGAAACTCGTCGACGACACGCTCGCCGGCGTGATGAAGAGCGGCGAGATCAACGCGATGTACAGGAAGTGGTTCGAATCGCCGGTGCCGCCGAAGCAGATCAACTTCAACTTCGCGATGAGCGAACAGCTCAAGCAGCTCTACGCGAATCCGAACGACAAGGCGTTCGAGTAAGCGACCTTCGTAGGTCGCGGGCATGCGCAGACGCGAACGTCTCGCATGCCCCCAGCGACTCAGTTCCCCTCGCCCCCGAGCCCCGCCGCCTCGACCGCATCGATTCTTGCGGCCTGCACGGCGTCGCGAATCTTCACAGGATTGTCGGCATACCGTCGCGCTACCGCGCCGGCATCGATACTGCGCGCCGCGCCAAGCGCAGCCATCAACCGATCGCGTTGCGGATAGGGTGCCGTGGCGAAATCCCCGCCGCGCCCACGCGCATCGGCTTCGCAGGCCTGAAGTATCTCCACGAACCGGTCGGGCTTGCGCAGGGCGTCGCACCGCTCAAGCAGACGCACGAGCGCCGCCGCGCCAAACTTCGGACTTGCGTGGATGTTGCCATGCTCGCGTGCCACGACCTGCGCCAGCTCACGGCAATCGACCGGCACGCGCAAACGCGCGCACAACGGCTTGAGCAAGTCGACACTGCGCCCCTCATGTCCGATGTGACGCGGCAACACGTCGTCAGGCGTGGTGCCTTTGCCGAGATCGTGCGTGAGGGCGGCGAAGCGTACCGGCAGCGAATAGCCCTGCGTCGCGGCGTAGTCGAGCACCATCATCACATGCACGCCGGTGTCCACTTCGGGATGGAAGTCGGCGCGCTGCGGCACCCCCCATAGCCGGGCCACCTCGGGCAGAACGCGATCGATCGCGCCACACGCGCGCAAGACATCGAACATGCGCGACGGCCGATGCTCCATCAGCCCGCGTGAAATTTCCTGCCAGACCCGCTCGGCCACCAGCGCATCGACCTCGCCGTTGGCCGTCATCTCGCGCATGAGCATGAGCGTCTCGTCGGCCACCGAAAAATCCGTGAAGCGCGCGGCAAAACGGGCGCACCGAAGAATCCGCACGGGATCTTCCGCGAAGGCCTCGCCGACATGGCGAAACAGCCTCGCTTCCAGATCGCGCCGGCCGCCATAGGGATCGACCAGTTGATCCGACAGACTGCCGTCGGGCATGACCTCGCGCGCCATCGCATTGATGGTGAAATCGCGTCGCACGAGGTCTTCTTCGAGAGTGACTTCGGGGGCGAAGTAGAACGAAAATCCGTGATAGCCGCGCGCCGTCTTGCGCTCGGTGCGGGCGAGCGCGTACTCGGCCTGCGTCTTGGGATGCAGAAACACCGGGAAGTCGCGGCCCACCGGTTTGAAGCCCTGCCGCACCATCTCCTCGGGCGTCGCACCCACCACCACGTAGTCCCGATCCTTGACCGGCAAACCCAGCATGGCGTCGCGAATCGCGCCGCCAACCGCGTAAATCTTCATGGACGCGCTTCGTAGTAAGCCACACGCTGCGTCTCGCCGCGTCCCGCAGCCACCCACGCCTGCACGGCCGCCAATTCGCGAATGCGATCGACATACGCCTGCGCGCGCGCCGACAACGCCGGCTCGAACGTTGCGAAACGCATCACCACAGGGGCGTAGAACGCATCGGCAATGGTGAAGTCGCCAAACAGGAACGGGCCGTCGTAGCGCGCGAGGCAATCCTCCCAGATCGCTTCGATACGACGGACATCGGCAAGCACTTCATCCGTCGCGGCTGCCCCCGGCCAATGCACGCCGACGTTCATCCACATATGCGTGCGCAGGGCGGTGAATCCGCTGTGCATTTCGGCACAAACGCTGCGCGCATGGGCTCGCGCTTCACGCGACTTCGGCCATAGCGGCAGATGCGGATAGCTCTCTGCCAGGTACTCGCAGATGGCCAACGAGTCCCAGACGGTAATGCCGTTGTCGATCAGGCACGGGACTTTACCGGTGGGCGAATAACGCAGAATCTGTTCACGCGAGTCGGGCTGCGCGAGCCAGACGTTGCATTCTTCGAAGGCGATGCCGAAGTGCTTGAGCACGACCCACGGACGCATCGACCACGACGAGTACCTCTTGTTGGCAATGATCAGTTGCATGAAGACGTTCCTTGCGCGCATGACGCATCGGGGAGTGACGCGCCGGATTGAAAAGAGTGAGGTGTCAGCGCCCCGCGTAACGCCGGTAGTCAGACAGACGACGCTCCTCGCTATCGCCGCCGAGATAATCGACGGCAATCTCGAGCCCATTCGGCACAAGCCCGAGTTCGGGCGCCAGCGGGCCGCTCATGACGTTATCGACACGCATCGAATCGAGGTTGTCGCGCGTGATGATCGGCTCGCCCGGTAGCCGCTCGAAGAAGGCGGCCTGCAGGCGCGCGGCGCCCTCGGGCAATCGCAGGATCGGCCGCTCACAGCCACACGCGGCGCCCGCAAAGCGAACGAGCGCTTCAAGCGTGTAGACCTCCGGTCCGGCCAGTTCGTACGTCTTGCCAAGCGTCGCGTCGTTGTCGATCGCACTCGCGAAGGCCTGCGCCACATCCATCACGTAAATGGGCTGAAAGCGCGCCGTGGCGCACGCGAGCGGCACAACGGGCAAACGCCGCTGCAGCGCCGCGAAGGTATTCAGAAAGTGGTCGCCCGGACCGAATACCACCGACGGACGAAAGATCGTGACGGGAATGCCCGTCGCTCGAATTGCGACTTCGCCGTCGCCCTTCGAGCGCTGGTACATGCTCGGGCCATTCGAATCGGCGCCCAGGGCGCTCATGTGGATGAGCCGCGCGATGCCCCGGTCGCTGCACGCTTGTGCGATCTTGCGCGGCAGCTCGACGTGCGCGCGCGCGAACGCGCGGCCATAGGGCGTGCCACGGTCGCTGTGCAGAATGCCCACGAGATTGATGACCGCGTCGCTGCCCGCGATCACGCGCTCCAGCGCGCGCGGATCGTGCACGTCGCATTCGACGAGTTCCACACCCGGCAGCACGCCGAGCGCCTTGGCGGCGTCGACGCGCCGCGTTGGCAGGCGCACGGCGTATCCCATCGACACCAGCCGGGCCACCAGATGGCTGCCGACGAAGCCGGTGCCACCCACGACACAAACGTTATGGCGCATGCGTCACCTCCGCGACATGACGGTGGGTTCGCGGCTCCGACCGCTGCCGGGTCACTGGGGCAGAATGATGCCGAGCCGCTCCTTGAGCGATTGCGGACGACCCGTGATCAGGGCCGAGTAGTACGTGGTGTTCGACAACACGTTCTCGACATAGGTGCGCGTCTCGTTGAACGGGATCGTCTCGGCGAAGATGGCCCCCTCGACCGGACGATCCAGCGTGGAGCGCCACGTGCGCGGACGTCCCGGGCCGGCGTTGTAACCGGCCGACGCCAGCACCGCCGAGCCGTCGAACTTGTTGTAGATATCCGCCAGATAGCTCGTGCCCAGACGGATATTCGTGTCGATGTCGTGCATCATGCCCGGCTGGTAGTCCATGCCGATCTGCCGCGCGACCATCTTCGCGGTGGCCGGCATGATCTGCATCAGACCGCCTGCCCCGACCGACGAGCGGGCATTGATGATGAAGCGCGACTCCTGCCGGATCAGACCGTAGGCCCACGCTTCGTCAAGATCGACGGCCGCGGCCAGCGGCTCCACCTTGTCGCGGAACGGCATCAGGTAGCGCAACGTGAAGTCGTGCTCGACCTTCGTGCGATCGGCCGTGTTGACCGTGCGGTCGAACAGTTCGATCTGGTTGGCGTACTGTGCGGCGGCGAGCAACTGGCGGTCGGTCATGTTGCGCAGTTCCCAATTCCACTCGCGATTGCCTTCGAAACGCAAACCGAGATCGTAGAACTTCGCGGCGCGCCGGAATCCGGCGTTCGCCTGGTTCGCATCGACCTCGGCCTGGGTGACGGTCGTGCGCGGTGGCAGCGACGTCTTGTTGCCCAGTTCCTCGTTCGCCAGTTGTCCGTAGAAGTTGGGCTGCATGGCGATCTTCTGGAATTGCGCGCGCGCGGCATCGCCCTTCCCGGCTTCGCGCAGCGCACGGCCGTACCAGTAAGTCCAGACACCGTCGTCGCGCAACGCCGCCGGCATCGCTTCAATGCCGGTGCGCACGAGATTCCAGTCGCCCGCGCGCAGCGCCGCACGAATCTTCCACTCCTGCGCCGTCACCGAGAGCTTGGCGTTTCCGGCCTGACGGTACCAGGTGATCGCCATCGGATTCTGCGACAACGCCCCGCGCATGCCGATGCTGCCCCAGCCGATGGCGCGCTCGTCCGGCGACAGACTGCCCGCGACGCTGGAGAAACTGCTCGCCGCCAGCATGGCGTCGCTGCGGGCCATGCGCACGACGGCGAGCAGCGTGAGCTGGCGCGACGCTTCCGAGCCGTCCACCCCACGCGCGAGAATCTGCGCCGGACGCGTGGCGGCCATGTCGAGCAGGCTGTCGTCCGGGCGCGTGGCGCCCAGCGCATCGGCGATCTGCTTGCCGAGCGAGGTGTAGTTTTCCTCGTAAGCCAGGCGAATCTGGTGCCAGACCTCCTTGCGCGGCAACTGGCCGCTTGCGGCCAGCGTATTGATCATGTCGACGCAACCCTCGCCGTAGTATTTCGGCGTGGTCAGCAGGTCGGTAGCGGCCTGCGTGACATTTTCGCCACGCGCGGCACGCGACATCAGCGCGTAGCATTTGACCTGCGTGTCATCGTCGAGCACGAACTTCGGATATTCGGCATCGAACGTCTGCCAGTCGTGACGCTTGCCCAGCACCAGCAACCAGTCGTTGCGCAGACGGTCGGCGATCGCCTGACCGTCATACGTGCGCAAGAAGGCGCGGATATCATCGTCCGGCGCATCGATGAGCGCCTTGCCCGAGCGGTCGAACATGCGCGGCTTGATCTGGAAGTACTGGACGTAAGACGGCACGTCGTAGCCGGAGAGCATGGCTGCGAGCGCCGTGGCGCGCGGCGCGTCGTTGGCGCGAGCCGCTTCGCGCAGTTGCACGAAGATGTCGTCGGGCGAGCGCTGCGAGAGCAGGTCGGCAGATGCCGTTGAACGGCTTGCCGCCGAATGCGCCTTGGCGCGACCGGTTGCCTGGGTCGTGCTGCAGGCAACGAGCGTGGCAGCGGTCAGGGCCAGCGCAACGGCGCGATATACTCGGGTCAAACGATCTGACATCTTCGGGGGAGCGTCGGGTAAAAAGTGAATCCAAGCATAGCACGGGACCCCGCCCAATCGGCGGCCCAAACGTCCGGAAATGGGACCGAATCGGTCGCCGGAAAGGCACGTTTGCGCAAGGCCTTGCTCGACACGCGCACCACGCTCGCCGGACGCGCCGCACGCGACGCCGCACTCGCCGCCCGGCTGGCCGACGAGCTGACGCGTCGCGCGCCGCGCTGTGTCGGCTTCTACTGGCCGATTCAGGGCGAATTCGACGCCCGCGAAGTCATCTCGGCATGGCTCACGCAGGCGTCGCCCAAGGGGTTGCGCCTGGCCGCACTGCCGGTCGTGACCGCCCCGGCCGCGCCGCTCGTCTTTCACCGCTGGACCCCCGATACCCGCATGACGGAAGGCCGCTACCGCATTCCCGTCCCGCTCGAGGCCGACGTGCTCGTGCCCGACCTGCTGTTGATTCCCTGCGTGGGCTTTACGCGCGACGGCCTGCGACTCGGTTACGGCGGGGGTTTCTACGACCGCACCCTGCATTCGATGTCCCCGGCGCCGCAAACGCTCGGCATCGCTTACGACGCACTCGAAATCGACGGTCTCACGGCCGAAGCCCACGATCTGGCGCTCGACGTCATCGTGACCGAATCGACCACCTTCGCGCGCGCCGACACCCCCGCTCGCGAATCCAGTCCCCCCTCGCCATGACAACGCTCAAGATCCTGCCGCTCGGCGACAGCGCGCTCGTGTGCGAAACGGGCACCTCGCCCACGCTCGCGTCTCAACGCCGCGTCTGGCACGCGGCGGCCCTCGCGAAGGATTGGCCTCACGTGCGCGACGTCGTGCCCGGCATGAACAACCTCACGCTGGTGTTCGACCCGTTGGCCACCGATATCGACGTGCTGAGCGAGCGCCTGCGTGACGCCTGGCAGACGCAGCCCGTCTCCGGGGAAGTCGGACGCGACATCGAGATCCCCGTGCACTACGGCGGCAAGCACGGCCCAGACCTTGCCGACGTGGCGAAGCACGCACGTCTGCAACCGAAGACGGTCGTGCAACGTCATACCGCACCGGAATACATCGTCTACTTCCTGGGTTTCCAGCCGGGCTTCGCCTATCTGGGCGGGCTCGATGAGTCGATTGCCACGCCACGCCGCGCCGAGCCTCGCCTGTCGGTACCGGCGGGGTCGGTCGGCATTGGCGGCAACCAGACCGGCATCTATCCGCTCGCCTCCCCCGGCGGCTGGCAAATCATCGGCCACACGTCCAGCGCGCTGTTCGACCCCACCGCGACACCGCCCGCCTTGCTGGCGCCGGGCGACCGTGTGCGCTTCACCATCGCGAGTCTCGACCTGTGATCGATATCCTGCGTGCCGGCCTGCTCACCACGGTCCAGGATCTGGGCCGCGCCCGTCTGCGTGAATTCGGCATTGCCAGCGGCGGCGCCGTCGATGCGCTGGCGTGCGCCGTCGCCAACCGTCTTGCGGGCAACGACCCCAACGCCGCCACGCTGGAAATCACGATGGGGGCGTGCGTGCTGCGCTTTGCGAGCGCGACCCTCGTGGCGCTGGCCGGTGCCGATTGCCATGCCGATCTCGACGGCGTCCCCGTGTGGTCATGGTGGCGCTTCCCCGTCGCGCGCGGTCAGACATTGACGTTGCGCCCGGCACGCTTCGGCATGCGCACTTATCTGGCCGTGGCGGGCGGCGTCGATGTCCCCGAGACACTCGGCTCGCGCAGCACCGATCTGGCGGCCGGCTTCGGCGGCTTCGAGGGCCGTGCCCTGCGCGACGGCGACCGCATCGCCATCGGGCAACCCAGCGCCGCCGCGCGCAAGGCCGCGCCGTTGGGGGTACGTCCGCCGGTGTGGTTGTCCGATCCGCTGGCGCACCGCGTGCGGGTGCTGCCCGGTCCGGAATACGACGACTTCATGGCCGCCTCGCACAAGGGCTTCTGGGAGAATCCCTGGCACGTCACGCCCAACAGCAACCGCATGGGCTACCGGCTGTCGGGCCCGGAGCCGCTCGCGCGCAAGAAGAATCGCAGCCACGATCTGCTCTCGCACGGTGTGGTGCCGGGGGTGATTCAGGTGCCGCCGTCGGGGCAGCCGATCATTCTGATGGCCGACGCCCAGACCACCGGCGGCTACCCGAAGATCGGCGTCGTGATCAGCGCCGATCTGTGGCGGCTCGGACAGGCGCGGCTCGGCAGCACATTGTATTTTTCGGAATGCAGCGGCGCCGAGGCGCGCGAAGCGCTGCACGAACAGCGGCGCTATCTGGCCCAGATCGAGCGCGCGCTCGCGTGGCACGATCACGGCATTCTGACGACATCGCGGCGGCCGGCCATCTCGCGCAAGGCCTGACGCCACGCCCGCCCATCGTCGTCCCCCGCAGGAGAATCCCGGATGAAAATCGATCTTAACGTCGACCTCGGAGAAGGTTGCAACTACGACGAAGCACTCCTCGCCCAGGTCAGCTCGGCCAATGTGGCGTGTGGCTGGCACGCGGGCGACGCGGGCACGATGCAGCAGGTGGTGCGCTGGGCGCTGGCGTGCGGCGTGGCCATCGGCGCGCACCCGAGCTTTCCCGACCGCGAAAATTTCGGCCGCACGGAAATGCAGCTTCCGCTCGACGACATCCGCGCGGGCATGCTGTATCAGATCGGCGCCCTCGCCGCGATCGTGCGCGCCCAAGGCGGCTGGCTCTCGCACGTCAAGCCGCACGGCGCGCTCTACAATCAGGCGGCGCGTGACCCGGCACTGGCCGAGACGATCGTCGAAGCCATTCGCGCGTTCGACACCGACCTGGCGATTTTCGGGCTGGCGGGCGGCGAGTTGGTGAAGGCGGCGCGGGCTGCCGGCATGCAGGCCGTCGATGAAGTCTTCGCCGACCGGGGCTATAACCCGGACGGCTCGCTGGTCAAACGTGGCACGCCTGGCGCGTTGATCGAGCGCGAGGAAGATGCGCTCGCCCAAACGCTGATGATGGTGCGCGAGCAACGCGTGCGCGCCATCGACGGCACGCTCGTGCCGATTCGGGCGCAAACCGTCTGTCTGCACGGTGACGGCGAACACGCACTCGATTTCGCACGGCGCATTCGCGGCTTCCTGCTCGACGAGGGCATCGACGTCGCGCCAGTTCATCTGATCTGACTTCGCCGCCATCCCAAGTCAAAAAACGCCGTCCGAGGGTAGTTCAGATCCCCCGGACGGCGTTTTCATGTCGATGCCGGCAAGCATCGGCACCTGCGCGGCACAGCGTTAGCGCCAATTGCGTCGATTTTGCTGATCGCCGCTTGATCTCCGTTATTGGCCGAGCGTCGGCATGACGAGCGACGACGCGGCATTCGCCGGGCGTCCCTCCGACCAGCGACGCGTGACCACCTTCGAGCGCGTGTAGAAGCGCACCGACTCGGGTCCGTAGATGTGCTGGTCGCCGAACAGCGAATTGCGCCATCCGCCAAACGAGAAGTACGACACCGGCACCGGAATTGGCACGTTCACGCCGACCATGCCGACTTCGATCTCGTCTTCGAAGCGCCGCGCGGCACCGCCCGACGTCGTAAACACCGCCGTGCCGTTGGCGTACGGATTACGGTTGATGAGCGCGATCGCTTCTTCCAGCGTCTTCACACGCACCACGGCCAGCACTGGCCCGAAAATCTCGTGGCGATAAATCGACATCTCCGGCGTCACGTTGTCGAACAGGCACGGGCCGATGAAGAAGCCGTCGTCGCGCTGCGCGACCTTGAGGCCACGGCCGTCCACCACGAGCTTCGCACCTTCGCCGACACCGGCATCGACATAGCCGCGCACCTTGTCGCAATGCGCGCGGGTAATCAGCGGCCCCATCTGCGCGACGGGGTCGGCACCGTCGCCGACCGGCAGCGACGTCGCGGCTTGCGCCAGACGTGCCACCAACGCATCCGCCACGTCGCCGACGGCCACGGCCACCGAGATGGCCATGCAACGCTCCCCCGCCGAACCGTACGCGGCGCCGATCAGCGCATCGACGGTGAAATCGAGGTCGGCGTCCGGCATCACCACGCCATGGTTCTTCGCGCCGCCGAGCGCCTGCACGCGCTTGCCGTGCGCCGACGCCGTGCTGTAGATGTATTGCGCGATCGGCGTCGAGCCGACGAACGACACGGCGTTCACGTCCGGATGCGTGAGCAGCGCATCGACCGCCGCCTTGTCGCCGTTCACGACGTTGAGAACACCGTCGGGCAGCCCGGCGTCCTTGGCCAGGCGCGCGAGCAACAGCGCCGCCGAGGGCACCTTCTCCGACGGCTTGAGCACGAAGGTGTTGCCGCAGGCCACGGCCATCGGGAACATCCACAACGGCACCATCGCGGGGAAGTTGAACGGCGTGATGCCTGCGCAGACGCCGACCGGCTGGTGAATCGAATACGTGTCCACGCCCGTGCCCACCTGTGGCGCGATCTCGCCCTTGAGCAACTGCGGAATGCCCATGGCGAACTCGACCACTTCGATACCGCGCGTGACTTCGCCGCGGGCGTCGTCGAGCGTCTTGCCATGTTCCTGCGTGATCAGTTGCACAAGTGCTTCGCGATGCGTTTCGAGCAGCTCGCGGTACTTCATCATCACGCGGGCGCGCTTCATCGGCGGCGTGGCACGCCAGCCGGGCAAGGCGGCGCGTGCGGCCGCCACGGCGCCCGCGACATCCGTCGCGCCGCCCAGGGCTACCTGGCGGATAACTTCGCCGGTGGCCGGGTTCGTCACTTCGCCGAAGCGGCGATCGGCTTCTCCAGACGCGACGCTTGCGCCGCCAATCCAATGCTCGATACGTTCGGTGCTCACTCGTTGATTCATGTCGATGTCCGTGAAATCGCTGTCGGTGGGCGAGCGTCCGCCCGAGGCGGGCGTTCGCCCTGACTGTCTGAAGGATGGCGGGGCGTCGCGCGGCGGCCGCCCAGCCTTGCTGTGGATGTCGCTTACGCCGTCTCGCGAATGGCTTCCGACACGATGCCGAACAACTCGTCGATCTGCGCTTCGCTGATGATGAGCGGCGGCGAGAACGCCAGGATGTCGCCCGTGTAACGCACCAGTGCTCCCTTCTCGAAGCACTTGACGAAGATTTCATGCGCGCGTGCGCCCGGCTTGCCGTCGCGGTTGGACAGCTCGATGCCGCCGACCATGCCGAGGTTCCGGATGTCGATGACGTTCGGCAGATCGCGCAGACCGTGAATGACCTTCTCGAAATGCGGCGCAAGCGTTGCGGCGCGTTCGAACAGGCCTTCACTCTTGTACAGATCGAGCGCGGCGCACGCCGCGGCCGCGGCCAGCGGATGACCCGAGTAGGTATAGCCGTGGAAGAACTCGATCGCGCCCGAGTTACCGGCGTCGACGATGGTGTCGTGCACGCCCGTCTTCACCGCGACGGCGCCCATCGGAACGGCGGCATTGTTCACGCCCTTGGCCATCGTCATGATGTCCGGCGTCACGCCGAAATACTGAGCGGCGAACGGCTTGCCCAGGCGGCCAAGTCCGGTGATGACTTCGTCGAAAATCAGCAGAATGCCGTGCTTGTCGCAGATCTCGCGCAGCTTTTGCAGATAGCCGTGAGGCGGCACCAGCACCCCGGTCGAACCGGCGAGCGGCTCGACGATCACGGCGGCGATGGTCGACGCGTCGTGCAGCGTCACCAAACGTTCGAGTTCGTCGGCCAGATGGGCGCCCCAGGCCGGCTGCCCCTTCGTGAAGGCCGCCTCCTTGATGTTGAGCGTGTGCGGCAGATGGTCGACCGCCGGCAGCAGTTGCCCCGAATAGGCCTTGCGGTTCGGCGAGATGCCGCCGACCGAAATCCCGCCGAAGCCCACACCGTGATAACCGCGCTCGCGACCGATGAGCCGTGTGCGCTGGCCTTCGCCGCGCGCACGATGGTAGGCCAGGGCGATCTTCAGGGCGGTGTCGACCGACTCCGAGCCCGAGTTCGTGAAGAAAATGCGATCGAGCCCCTGCGGCGTGATCGCGGCGATCTTGCTCGCGGCCTCGAACGCCTTCGGGTGTCCCATCTGGAACGTCGGTGCAAAGTCCATCTCACCGGCCTGCTGGCGGATCGCCTCGACAATCTCGGTGCGACAGTGGCCGGCGTTCACACACCACAGACCGGCGGTGCCGTCGAGAATCTTGCGATTGTCCGACGACGTGTAATACATGCCCTCGGCCTTCACCAACAGGCGCGGCGAGCTTTTGAACTGACGGTTGTTGGTGAACGGCATCCAGAACGCCGTCATGTCGAGATTCAGGTCTTTCATGTTCATCGCGGGGTCTCCCCAGAGCTTGGCTCGATCAGAATGTCCCGCGCTCGGCACGACGGCGCGCCACGGGTGGATGGGATCGATCCTACGAGAGACGAACCGATACAGACATGTA
Organism: Pandoraea sp. XJJ-1; assembly: GCF_026802345.1. NCBI lineage: Bacteria > Pseudomonadati > Pseudomonadota > Betaproteobacteria > Burkholderiales > Burkholderiaceae > Pandoraea > Pandoraea sp. XJJ-1. The sequence continues at coordinate 324,135 of NZ_CP113827.1, read as the reverse complement.
CAGTCACTCGCAAAATGTATATTCTGTATTGGTCAATCGCCTAAACTGTATTGGCAACAGCCGATGCCCCGATACCATGGTCCAACCGCTTGCCTTTTCCCTGAACCGCGCCCAACCGGAAGCACTCGTCGATCAGATCGTGCGGGAGGTCGAGCGAGCGTTACAGCGTCAGACGCTGCACGGCGGCATGCGCATGCCGTCGATCCGGTCACTGGCCAAGGCGCACGGCATCAGCACGTTCACGGTGGTCGAGGCGTATGACCGGCTCGTCGCGCGCGGCACGCTCGTGGCCCGGCGCGGCGCGGGCTTCTTCGTCGCGGGGGCGGCCGACGCGCGAGACACGGGGCTGACCAGCCCCGGCGGGGCGCTGGCGGTGAGCACCACGGCCAGCGAAGTCACCAATGCGTGGCTGCTTTCCGAGATCTTCGCGGACGACGCGATCGCGGTGAAGAGCGGCTGCGGATGGTTGCCTGACAGCTGGCTCGACGAAGACGGGCTGCATGGCGCGCTGCGTTCGCTCTCGAAGGGGCCGGGCGCGCATTTCGCGCACTACGGACATCCGCGGGGGTATGGGCCGTTGCGTCAGTGGCTGGCGCGGCGCCTCGGCGAGTTGTCCATCGACGCGCCGCCCGAGCACATCGTGCTCACGCATGGCGCGACGCAGGCGCTCGATCTGGTGGTGCGCACGCTGCTCAAGCCGGGCGATACGGTATTGGTCGAGGCACCGGCGTACTGCAATCTGCTGGCGGTGTTGCGTCTGGCGGGCCTCAACGTCGTGGGCATTCCACGCACCGAGGCCGGTCTGGATCTCGCCGCGCTGGAGCAGGCGGCGCAGACGCACCGTCCGCGCGCGCTGTTCGTGAATCCAGCGTTGCAGAATCCGTTGGGCACCTCGCTCACCCCGGCGGCGGCGCATCGCATCTTGCAGTGTGCCGAGCAGCATGGTTTCTGGATCGTCGAAGACGACATCTATCGGGAACTGGCGCCGGCGGGCACACCGTCACTGGCGGCGATGGATGGCCTGTCGCGCGTGATCTATGTGTCGAGCTTTTCGAAGACGATATCGCCGTCGGTCCGTGTGGGCTATCTGGCGTGTTCGCGCGATCTCGCGCATGAGATCGCGCGCAGCAAGATGGTGGCGGGCCTCACGTCCTCGGAGATCAACGAGCGCATCGTGCATGCGATTCTCACCGAGGGACGTCACCGAAAGCATATCGAAAGACTGTCGGACCGGCTGACGCGTTCGCGCGCGCGTCTCATCACGCAGTTGCAGTCGCACGGGGTGACACTGCTGGCGCAGCCGGAAGGCGGGATGTTTGTGTGCGGCAGCTTGCCGGAGACGGCACAACCGGCGCGCGAACTGGCCGAAGCGGCGCTGTCTGAGAGCATCATGTTGGCACCGGGCGAGTTCTTCCTGGCGCACAACGAGCCCTGCCGCTGGTTCCGCTTCAACGTCGCCTATTCGGACGACGCACGCCTGTTCCGCTTTCTCGATCGGGCAGCGACGGGGAAGTTGGCGGCTTGACGCCATGTGTCGGCCGATGCGATCTGCTTGGCGAGACCGCCGACATGCCGTCGACATCCAACCGACCAAGGTTCGCCAGCAACGTCAGCTTCGCCGTTACTTGGCAGACTTGGCAGCGCTCTCGACGAAGGCGGCAGTGTACGTCTTCGACAAGTCGATGTCGGCCGCTTTCACCGCTGGCATAATCGCGGACAGCACCTTCAGCACAGCTTGCGGTCCGCCCGCAGGCATACGCCCGTCGCTCGTGAACATAGGCAAAAATGACTTCATGGCAGCGACATACAGTGTCCTTTTGCCGTTGTAGTAATTACGCGGCAACAGATCGACGATTTGCTCGGCACTGTGAGCATGCAGGTATCGCAGTGCGCCGACAATCGCTTTGACCAGCCGCCCCGTCTCGTCCCGATGTGCATCGACCCAAGCCGTGGGCATGTAAATACATGCCGCAGGATAGATGTCGCCGAGGGCATCACGCGTGCCCGCTTCGGTGCGCAGATCCACCAGCACCTTGGCCTCGCCCGTCGATAGCAGTTCAACCGCGGTGGGATCGGTCGTCATACCGGCGACGATCAGATGTTGTCGCATGGCAGAAATGAAAGTCTTGCCAGCATCGACCGGCACCAGACGATAATCATCTCTATCAAGACCCACTTTGCTTGCCAGATATTGGGTCAGGAAATCGGTCGACGAACCGAGCCCGGTCACGCCTAGCGACTTTCCCTGAAAGTCGATCAGCGAGCCAATCGTTTCCTGCTGGGTGGTTGAAACCAGCTCTACCTCGCCAGGCACGTTTGAGAACTGCACCACGGATTCGACTTCGGTCCCCTTGCTTTGCAAATCGATGGTGTGGTCGTAGAAACCCGCCACGCCCTGCACCGAGCCGGCAATCATCTCGTTCTCGGCATTGACCCCGGCCGGCTCCGTGACGACGGCGACATCCAGCCCCTGCTTTGCGAAGTAGCCAAGTCGCGTCGCCAACAACACCGGCAAATAGATGATCTTGTCCTCGCCGCCGACCATGATCGTGATCTTCTCGGCGGCGTGGACGACGCTCGCGAGCGAACAGAATTCGGCCATCATGACCGTCGTGACGGCAATACGCCTCAAAGTGCTCATGCTTGTTCCCGTGTACGCTGTATAAAGTCAGGCGGCATTGCTGCGAGGCATGCCGTCTATATCCTGAGGCGCGCTACGTTACGTTTGCCGGCAATCGGACAACGGCACTGAGTCCGACGCCGCCCGGCCGGCTCGACAACTCGACGACACCGCCGCAAGCCTTTGCTGCCTCGTTGACAATGGCGAGGCCGAGCCCGAACCCATTGTTGTCGGAAACGTTACCGCGGCTGAAGCGCTCGAAGACGTGCGGCTTGAGTGCGTCCGATATGCCCGGCCCCGTGTCGTCGACCTGCAGAATGGCGTCCGCACCCGCAAGCCCTGCATGGACGGTCACATTGCCTCCGCGCGGCGTATAGCGCACCGCGTTATCCACCAGATTGAAAAGTAGCGCGTGGACCAGCGCTGGATAAGACTTCACGCAAACGTCTGTACTGCTCGAACTCAAGCCGAGATCGATACCCCTGTCATCCGCCAGCAGCGACAGGTCAACCAGTACCTGCTGCGTCAATTCGAGCAGATTCACGTTCTGACGCGGCAGATGGGTGCCGCGAGCGGCTTCCGCGTGAGAGAGGCTCAGCAACTGGTTGATGAGATCCTTGAGACGCCGGGTGCATGCACGCACGGCGCGAAGGGTTTCCTTCAACTCGGGATCGACGGCAAGGTGGGTGGCGTAGTCGAGTTGGGTGCTGACAAGCGCGACCGGCGTGCGCAGCTGGTGCGCCGCGTCTGCGACAAACCTTTTCTGTATGTTGACCTGTGCGGTCAGACGCGTTGCGTATTGGTTGATCGTCTCGACGATGGGTTGCAGCTCGCCTTGCAACTGCACTGTTTCCAGCGGCGTCAGATCGTCCGTTTCGCGCGCTTCCAAATCTCTGCGAAGCAACAAAAGCGGCCTCAGTTCGAGCGTCAACCCGACGATCATGAGCGCCAGCGCCACCGCGAGCAGCACCGACTCCTGGATAAGGACAGGCCGCCATAGCGTGGCGATCAGACGATGGAAGGCGTTGTGGCTCTCGGCTACGCTCACCGACACGGATGTCGTGTGTCCGTTCCGGTACACGCGGCGCATCAGCGTCACCATGCGCAGGTCATTGCCGCGATACTGAATATCGCTATAAGAAGGGGCGCCATTATCCGGCGCAGCGCCTTGGGGCAGATCCGGCCAGCCGGCGAGCAGTTCGCCGGGGGTTGCGCGCACCTGGAAATAGACGCGATCCTGCGCCCGTGAAGCGAACATTCGGAGTGCTGCCGGCGGTGTTTCTGCGCTCAATCGTTCGTCCTGCCAGCGCACCTGCCCGGCCATCACCTCGGCGGACGCCAGCAGCCGGCGGTCCTGAACCAGGCGCGCGGTACTGCGCGCATTCTCCAACGACAGCCCCGCCATCAACGCCAATACCAGTGTCATGGGCACCAGAACCCACAGCAGCAGGCGAACGCGCAACTGGTTCATGTCGTTGCGCCGGCATCGCGCAACAAGTAGCCCAAGCCGCGCAGGGTGAGGATACGTGCCTGGGAGCCCGCAAGCTTGCGGCGCAGACGGTGCACGTAGGTCTCGATGGCGTTTTCGCTCGCCTCGCTGCCTAGATCGAATACCTTGACCATCAACTGCGCCTTCGTGACCGTCTTGCCCTGGCGCAGCATCAGCGTTTCAAGCACATCGTGCTCGCGCAGTGTCAGCTCGAGCGGCAGGCCCGCTGCCCGGAACTCGTGGGTATCCAGATCGAACTGCAAATCGGCGCATTGCACGATCGATTGGCTGCTACGCCCCCGCCTCCGAATCAGCGCCTTGATGCGCGCAACGAGTTCCCTCAGTTCGAACGGCTTGTCCACATAGTCATCCGCACCGTGATCCAGACAGTCGACCTTGGCGTCAACCGATGCGTTGGCCGTCACGACCAGCACCGGCATATCGTTGCGCCGCCGACGGATGTTGCGCAACACGCTGCGCCCATCCATGCCCGGCAGACGAAGGTCGAGCAACAACAAATCGTACTGCGACTGCTCGATGTGATGAATCGCTGTCGAGCCGTCATGCACGCACTCGACAGTAAAGCGCTCTGCCTGCAATGCCTTGCTGAGCCAGAGCGCAAATTCCAGGTTGTCTTCTACAAGTAGTAGTTTCATCGAGCTATTAAACAGTCCACGCAGAAACTGTGTCGGCAATCCGCCTCCGGTTGCGCAAAACAAGCGACAGGACAGCGGCGGGTCGCACGTAGCGGGACGAAACGTCGCCTGCAGAGATCACGAATCTCGCAAAGGACGGTGATCGATGATCCCGGGTTTCTCGGCTCAGGGATATTCGACTGGCCAAGCGACGTCGGACTTCAAGTCGTCTTGGCGAAGCCGCGGCTTGGGCGCGTTTCACCCGAGTGCCGCACTTGCGCCGAATGTTCGTCTCGCACCGTTTCCTCGCGGTCGCTCACGCTGCGCCGATCAGGAGGTATCCGCGCAAGCGCAGACAGCTCCTGTCAGACGTCATTTTTTGCGGAAAGGGGCATTTGGCAGCAAATTACGTGCCCCTTCCGATTCAGGCAATCGGTTATTTCCCTCCCTTGGCTTCGCTCGCCAGCAGCGTATTGGCTTTGATCGCGAAGTCATTTGTGTACGTCGCGTCGAGATTGATCGGCTTAACGATCTTGCCGGCCAGCTTTTCCACGGCGAGGACGGTTTCGGGGCCGCCCTTCGGCATCAGGCCATCCGGCAGAAACTGGCCCTTGTCCTGCTCGAGCGCTTTGATGTATTCCTCCTTGCTCGACAGCTGATTGCTGACGAAATCCTTTGGCAGATGATCTGCGATCTCCGCGGCGCTATGCGTATGGATCCAGTGCATGGTGGCGACCATCGCGTTGACAACGGCCTGCGTTTCAACCGGGTGTGCCTGTACCCACTCGCCTCGCGCAAGCACGCTGGCCGTCGGCCAGTAGCCGCCCAGCCACTTGTTGACGCCCGGGCCGGTGGCAAGATCGATCGCGGAGTAGCCGAGACGCATTTTCTCGACGGCGTTGACGGTCGGTTGAGTCGTCATTCCGCAGACAATTCGGTTGTGCTTGAGCGCACCGATCAGGGTCGGCCCCGCACCAACGCCTACGCGGGTGAAGTCTTTTGACGTCAGGTGGTAGCGGGCGGCAAGGTAGAGCGTCAGGTCGTCGGTTCCCGACCCGACGTCGGTCACGCCCACCACCTTGCCTTTCCAGTCGGCCGGCGTCTTGACGCCAGCGTCAGTCGCACACATTTCTCGCTCGCCCGGCGCGCCGCTGAGCTGGACGATGCCGATCACGTTCTTGCCATGCTGCTGGAAATCGATGGTATGCAGGTACCAGGCCCCCGCCATCTCGACCTGCCCGGACACCACGGCCTCTTCCGCGCCAACACCGCCGGCCGTTTCCGTGCTCAACTGCATGTCAACGCCGTACTTCTTGAAGAAGCCGAGATTCTGCGCGAGTTGGTACGGTAGATAGATCTGCTTGTCGATCCCGCCGATCATCATGCTCACTTTGGGTAGCGTGGCCGCCATGGCGTGACCGCTGAACAGGCCCACGGCGCACAGCACGCCCGCCAAAAGCTTTACAGCGTGTGATTTCTGTTTCATGACTCTCATCTCCTTGGATATTCGGGATTGCGCGAGGCGATCCCTAGTCGGTGGTTTCCACTCGTGTTGCATAAGTTGGGCGGGGTCAAACGCCCGGCATGTTGCTATCGGCACCCGTTGGCGGCTGCCAGGAAAGCAGTCGCTTTTCCAGCATGGCCATCAACACTTCCGCGCTGAGCGCGACGACACCGATGATCAGCATCGCGCCGAAGACACCATTGGCGTCGAACGTGTTCTGGGCCGTCGCGATCACCAGGCCCAGGCCTTGCTGCGCGCCCAGAAATTCACCGACGATGGCCCCGATGATCGAGAAACCCAAGGCGACGTGCAGGCTCGCGATAATCCACGTCATCGCGGACGGGAAGACGACGTTCGCGATGACATCGAAGCGCGATCCGCCCAGAATGCGCACGTTGGCGATCAGGTTGCGATCGACGCTGCGCACGCCCTGGAACGCGTTGAAGAACACGACAAAGAACACGAGGACGGCGGCCAGCACCACCTTCGACGGCATGCCGAGCCCCAGCCACATGACGAGCACCGAGCCCAACACGATCCGCGGCAGCGCGTTGACGATCTTGATGAATGGGCCGACCACGTCTGCCAGATACGGGATCTCGCCCAACAGCACGCCGAACAGGATGCCGGACGTCACGCCTGCAATAAAGCCGAGGAGCGACTCTTCGATCGTGACCCAGATCTGCAGCCAAATAGAGCCGTAAGCTGTCCCGCTGCGCGCCCATTCAATGAGTCGAGCGACGATCCCGCTCGGCGATCCGAAGAAGAATGGGTCGATGACTCCCCAGGATGAAAACAGCTGCCAGCCGCCGACCAACAGTACGAACAGGGTTGCGCGCCCCAACCAAACCAGGTTCTTGCGGCGCTGTGCCTTGCGTCGCGCGGCGGCCGCCACCGTCACCGAATCGCTTCCTGCCAACGCGCCGTTAAGCTTTGCACTTGAGTTCGAGCTGGTCATGCCGAGGCCCCCCTGACCTTCGCTGCGGAGGTCGTTCGGGAATAGGCTTGCTCGACTTCCTCGCGCAGCGAATCCCAGATTTGTTGATAAAGATCGAGAAACCGCGGATGGAAGCGGATCTCCTGCACTTCGCCGCGCGGCCTCGGCAGGTCGATGTCGAACACCGCCTTGACGGTGGCAGGCCCTGCGGTCATCACCACGACGCGATCGGCGAGGGCGATCGCCTCCTCAAGGTCGTGCGTCACGAACAGGACCGAAGGTCGGGTGCGCTCCCACAGCGTCAGCAATTCGTTGGACATGATGGCCCGCGTTTGCACATCAAGCGCAGAGAACGGCTCATCCATGAGAAGCATGGAGGGTTTGTTGATGAGTGCGGCGGCAAGGCTGACGCGCTTGCGCATGCCCCCGGACAGCTGATACGGGAAGTAGTCTTCGAAGCCCGACAGACCGACGATCCGCAGCCACTCACGCGCCTCGTCCATCGCGGCCGCTTTCGGGACGCCACGAAACGACGGCCCGAGCGCCACATTCTTCAGGATCGACTTCCAGGGAAGGAGTGCGTCGTTCTGGAAGACGAAGCCGGCACCGCCGGAAATTCCGTCGACGGCCTGGCCAGATACCTTGACAACGCCGGCGCTGGGTCGATACAACCCTGCCGCCAGCGTCAAGGTTGTGGACTTTCCGCATCCGGTCGGCCCCACCACCGCGCAGAACATGCCCGGCTCGATGACGAGGCTGACATCGCGCAACACCGTCTTTTCCGTGCCGTCTCGCGTGGGAAATCGCTTCGTCACCCCGGAGAACTGAATACCTCCTTGCCCTGCTGAATTCTCTACCATCGCAAACCTTATATCGTGTACCCATCGACATCCGACCGCATGGTGGACGCCGATGAGTGAATTGCAAAAATCACACACTGCCCACATCGAGTTCTCTTCGAACCCGTATCGGGCTACCCCGTCAGTGACCCATTACCGATAAGCAGGAAAGGGCTCGTGAATAAAGCTTCACTGAAACTTCCGAGTAAATGGTCACCTCCACAAAAAATAGGAGTCCTATATACGTTCGACTACACAACACTCGAAAGAGAAATCCCCTTGCGTCATGCGGCTTTCGGGACAGCGCGAAGCGTAGCAAGTACGGGAAGCGATAGCGGCAAGCCGCATTTGCTTCGATATTTCATGCCAATCCGCTCGCCAACGTCGGATCAGAAATGCCAGATTCCGCCGGCCTCGATACGTTTTGCCGTCGCGGCAGACAGTCCCGTCGAGTTCTGGAACGTCTTTTGCCCCCACATCACCTCGATGCCCACGTCGACGGTGCGGAATGGTCGATAAATCAGGTTGAGGTGAACGGTCTTGGTAGTGACGGCGTTCTGCGGATCGGCGGGCAGGAACGACGCCAATCGCTGGTGGTTGTATCCGAATCCAATGTTCGAACGCAGCTTGTCGGTCCACCAATGCTGGAAGAACAGGCCTCCCCCAAGCTCGGGCTGAATCTGGACATCCGTGGCCCCTGTGGGGTTGGCGGCCGTTCCGTTGTTGATCGCGAGCACGGAAGCCGTGTTGGCACCGAAATCGTCCGGAATGTATCGGCCCAATGCGCCGTACCAGACCTGGCCGCCGAAATTGTCACGACCATATCCGCCGCCCGCCTTGGGCAGATTGAATGTCGCACCCATCAGCATCGCGCCCGCAAGCTTTGTCGTGCGCGATCCATTCTGGTCGGTAAAGCCGAGCTCACGGGCAATCCCTGAAACCTGAAAGTGGCCCCAGGCGGCTTCGCGCTCGTACTTCACGCTCAGATCCGGGAACGGGTTCGATTTCGTCACGGCCTCGATGTTGCCGCGCGTATCCTGGTAGCCGGTCTGCGGGTTTTCCAGTGCGAACGACACGGCACTGCCTTTGCCGAGCGGCAGCGTGTAACGGACTTGCGGCGTGCGCGCGGCCGGGAGGCCTGCCTGTCCGGCGTTGTCGAATGTCTCCACCGCGTCCGGGTCGTCGATGAAGTTCGAATTCGCCATACCGACGAGGAACCCGCCAATCGTGCCGTAAGCGGTGACCACGCGGGCACCCCAGCTATTGTTCTGCAATGCCTGGTTGTTGTCGCCACCCGAGACGAAGCCGTAGAAGTCGAGTCCGAAATTGGTGGTGATGTTGCCGTACGGGCTTGGCGTGCTGCTCCCCACGACCAGTCGTGAAACCTTGTCCTGGAAATGGAAGGTACGTGCCGATTGCGCTCGGGCGTTGCTGCCGGCAGGATCCAGATTGCCTATCGCAAACTTTGGCCCGAGATTTTCGGTGGGATCGTAAATGCCCTGAAAATTGATGAAGCCGCCAATACTGAGCGAGGTGTCGGTGCCCGGGACGATGAACGACCCCGGCATGGCCCCGCGACGGATGTACTGGTCCGAAATGCTCATCTGCTCGGCCTTCGTCGGCGGCAGACTCTCGGTCGGCGCTTGCGCCACGGACACCGCGACGGGATTCTTGGCTGTCTGGCTCTGCGCCATTTTCAACTGATCGAGCCGTACCGACAGATCGTGAATCTCCGCCTGAAGCTTGCTCATGTCATCGGCATGTGCTGCCGGCATCGCGCCGAGACCTGCAATTGCGCAGCACAGGACTTTCGCCGACAACGACTTGTCCAATTTCGAACGACGTTCTCGCCTCTTAGGTAACTTCGCCCACCGTTTCATCCGCTGTCTCCTGCATCTGATTGTTGTTCATGCAAACCCGCTCAAGGAAGCATCGTGAGCAGTGAACGAATCTTAGGGAGGACTAGCTGTCAACTGGCTGACGCTGGCGGGACTGAATTGACGGTGTTTACCCGGGGCGGCGGGGAAGTGGGCGGCGTAGGGTCTGCGGTCTAAGTCCCCTGCAGGAATTGCCTCGGAGGAGACGCGTCGGTCCGTTCGAGCAAGGCGAACCGGAGGCGCGCGTTGAGCAGGGCCGCCGGAAGTGTGCTGGCACCCGCGCCCGAGTCCACCACCACGGGAATCCGCGTCGCGTTGAAACCCACGGCAATGGCCATCACGCCATGAACGTTGGGCAATGACGTGCCATCGGCGATTCGAAATCGCTCGTTGGCCGCCGGATCGAACTGCTCGCTGACGAAGAAGCAGTCGTCATTTAAATTAAGGACCGAGACCTTGCTATCGGCCAGATCAAGATGACGGACACAGTGAGGTCTCGGTGTGGTGACGATAGGTGCGATCCGTGAAGTATCGATGGAACGCGAACCGTTCGAAATCGGCAGATTCCGAAATGTCGTTTGCCTGATCGTCACCACTGCAGCGTCATTTGACGCCGACCATCCCTGGCCGCCGCAAACGTCTCACGCCTACGCCACGCCCATCACCCCAAACCGCTCCCGATACGCCACCGGCGTCACGCCGTACTGGCGTTGAAACGCGCGGCGCAGGTTTTGTTCGTCGCCGAAGCCCACGCGCGCGGCGATGCGCTTGAGCGGCGCATCCGAATCGAGCAAGGCAAACCGGGCCGCCTCCAAGCGCATGCGCTCGACCGCCTTGGCCGGCGTCGACCCCGTCCGCGCGAGATAACTCCGCGCAAACGTGCGCGCGCTCATGTTCGCCTGCTCGGCCAGCCGCACCACCGACAGATCGCCATCGAGCCGTTCGGACATCCACGCATGCAAATCGCCGAACGGCGCTCCCGCCGCGACCTGCGCCTGCAATGGCGGGCTGAACTGCGATTGCCCCCCAGCACGCTTGAGGAACACCACCAGCCGACGCGCCGCCTGCAACGCGATATCCGCCCCCAAATCGTCCTCGACCAACGCCAACCCCAGGTCGATCCCCGCCGTAATGCCCGCCGAGGTCCAGACCGGATCCTCACGCACATAAATCGGATCCGACTCGACCCGCGCCTTCGGATAACACGCCTGCAACATCGCCGTGTCGAGCCAGTGCGTCGTCGCGCGACGTCCATCCAACAACCCCGCCGCCCCCAGAATGAACGCCCCCACACACACCGAACACACACGCCGCACACGCGGCGCGTAGGCGCGCAACCACTCGCCCACCTCACCCGGCACCGCCGGACGATGCGCCACCGCGCCGCCCACCGCGATCAATGTGTCGACGGACATCGTTTCGAGCGCGCGCATCGGCTCGGTGTGCAGCGTGATACCCGAGCCCGTCTCCACCGGCCCACCATGCTCGGACACCACCACGGTGCGATACGGTGTCGCTTGCCCCAACGCCGCGAAGTTGCGAATGACGGCGTGAAACGCGTCGAGCGGTCCGGCCAGATCCAGCAACACGAACGGCGGCACGATGAGAAAGGCAACGAGACGAGGTGGGTTCATGATCGCGAGAATGTCGGAGCGTCAGGCCGTCGCGGGCACCGCACGGCGCTTCGCGTCGACGGCATACCACACCGTCGCCAGCGCCGCGAGCGCCAGCAACGGGAAGGTCGCCTGGTTGATGGTGGCCCAGCCGAAGCGAGCGAGCAGTTGCCCCGCGAACAGACTCGCGAGCGCCGTCCCGGCGAAGGTGATGAATTCGTTGGCGGCCTGCGCGCGCGCACGCTCCGCCGGACGATACGACATCGTGAGCAACGTCGTGCCGCCCACGAACATGAAGTTCCATCCCACGCCGAGCAACGCCAACGCCGCATAGAAGTACGGCAGGCTCGTCGACGCGAGCGCCACGACACCGCACAGGGCGCTCATCGCAATGCCCGCCAGCAACACCGGCACCACGCCCCAGCGCTTGACGAGATGCCCCGAGAAGAACGACGGCGCATACATCCCCACCAAGTGCCACTCGATGATGTGCGCGCCGTCGTCGATGCTGTGCCCACACGTCACCGCCGCGATGGGCGTCGCCGTCATGACGAACATCATCACCATGAAGCCGATCAGGTTGTTCGCCAGCGCCGCCACATAAATCGGCTGACGCATGATCTCGCCGAGCGGCCTGGCCGGTAATGCATCCGCGTCGCCGGTGGCACTGGCAGCCGCATGCACCGGTAAATCGCGCAGCAATCCGACGAGCAACACCAACGATATCGCCGAGAGAATCGCCACGACGAGATACGATCCCGCGAACGTCACCGGCGCGAGCCAGTTTTTACTGCCTGCCGCGAGCGCCGGTCCGATCACCGCCGCCAGCACGCCGCCGGTGAGCACGATGGAAATCGCGCGTGGCTTGTCGTCGAGCGGCACGACGTCGGCCGCTGCCAGCCGGTAATAGCGCGCGAACGCCTGAAACACCCCCACACACGCCGTACCCGCGCAGAACATCGCAAAGTGACGCTCGTAGATCGCCATGACCGACACCAGCCCGCCGACCGTGCCGAACAATGCGCCCAGCGCGAAGCCGAGACGCTGACCGATACGCTGGATCAACATCGACGCAAAGATCGTGGTGATGGCGGACGCCACGGTAATCAGCGAAAACGGCAGCGTCGCATAACCTTTGTCGGACGCCAGCATGTAACCGACAAGCCCCGTCAACGTCAGGTCGACGGACATCGCCGCCGTGAATAACGCCTGGCACGCGGCCAGCACCGCGGCATAGCGGCGGCCCATCGAACGATCGGGGCGCCCGGAACGCTTCGGGCGCCCGCTGGGTTCGGAATCCGTGGGGCGCGCGGCGCGCCCGGCAATGGCATCGGTCATGAGCGTGTTGTCGAACAAGTCGGAGAGTCGTCGGGAGCCCTCATCTTGCCGTCGACCGGTTTGGCACGAATGCCAATCATGCATCAAAAAATGCCACCTCGTCGTCAGGCGTCTCGGGCGCCAAGCAGTCGTCCTGGCCGGCGACCTTCCTGGTGGTCATGCCACCGAATCGCGCCAACTCGGTGCGCACCAACTCAGCGCGCAGCCGCACCACACTGCTTCGTTCGGAAGACGACACGCCGATGAACCCCTGCGCAGAGTCCCATGCGTACGACATGATCGACCCTGACGATTCGACGCGCAGACGCCGCCCTCGCGGGCCTGCGCGCGCTTAGCGACGTTCGACGCTTTTGCTTGCGCGACCGTGCACCGTTACCTCGCATGCCCAATCCCGCCCATCGCTGGCACGGCCCTTGCGTTACTCCTCCGGTACCGGATCGACCGGTCTAACCAGGAAAGGGGAAGACGTACCATGAAACGACGCACGCTACTCCAGATGGCGGCCCTCTCGGGCGCCGCATCGCTGACGGGCATGGCGCCCAACTTGTTCGCGCAGAGCAAGTCGCCCATCAAGGTCGGCATCCTGCACTCGCTCTCGGGCACGATGGCCATCTCGGAGACGTCGCTCAAGGATGTCGCGCTCATGACGATCGCCGACATCAACGCCAAGGGTGGCGTGATGGGCCGCCCGCTCGAAGCCGTGGTGGTCGACCCGGCGTCGAACTGGCCGCTCTTCGCGGAAAAGGCGCGTCAGTTGCTCACCAAGGACAAGGTCGCCGCCGTGTTCGGCTGCTGGACGTCGGTGTCGCGCAAGTCGGTGCTGCCCGTCTTCGAAGAACTCAACGGCCTGCTCTATTACCCGGTGCAGTACGAAGGCGAAGAGATGTCGAAGAACGTCTTCTACACGGGCGCGGCGCCGAACCAGCAGGCGATCCCGGCCGTGGAATACGTGATGAGCAAGGAAGGCGGCGGCGCCAAGCGCTTCTTCCTGCTCGGCACCGACTACGTCTATCCGCGCACGACCAACAAGATCCTGCGCGCCTTCCTGCATTCGAAGGGCGTCGCCGACAAGGACATTCAGGAGGTCTACACGCCGTTCGGCCACAGTGATTACCAGACCATCGTCGCCAACATCAAGCAGTTCGCCCAGGGCGGCAAGACCACGGTCATCTCGACCATCAACGGCGACTCGAACGTACCGTTCTACAAGGAACTCGGCAACCAGGGCCTGAAGGCCACCGACGTGCCGGTGGTGGCCTTCTCCGTCGGTGAAGAGGAACTGCGCGGCATCGACACGAAGCCGCTCGTCGGGCACCTCGCGGCATGGAACTACTTCATGTCGGTGAAGAACCCGACCAACGACGCGTTCAAGAAGGAGTGGTTCGCCTACGTCAAGGCCAAGGGCCTGCCCGGCGGCGACAAGCGCGTCACGAACGATCCGATGGAAGCCACGTTCGTCGGCATGCATATGTGGAAGCAGGCCGTCGAGAAAGCGGGCAGCGTCGACGTCGACAAGGTACGCACCGCGATGATCGGCCAGTCCTTCAAGTCGCCGGACGGCTTCGACATGGTCATGGACGGCAATCACCACCTGCACAAGCCGGTGATGATCGGCGAGATTCGCCCGGACGGGCAGTTCAACGTCGTGTGGAAAACCAAGACCACGGTGCGTGCGCAGCCGTGGAGCCCGTACATCGCGGGTAATGAAGGCAAGCCCGACAAGGTCTGACCCTCCTTCCATTCCCTGCGCCGGCGCCGGATCGATGGCCGCCGGCGCGCGCAGAGGTTTTGATGATAACGATAAGACGCTGGACCGCTGCCGCCCTTGTCCTGCTCTCGCTGGGCGCCGCGCTGACCACTCCCTCCCTGGCCCATGCCGCCGTCTCGAGCGCCGACCTCACGGCGCTGGCCGGCGACGACTTCGACGCCAAGTCGCAGGCCATCGATCATCTTGCGTCCGACGACTCGCCGCAGGCCGCCGCACTCCTCAAGGCGCTGGCCGACGACACGGTCGTGACCGTGGGCGATCGCCTCGCCATCCAGGACGGCGAGAAGACCCTCGATCCGATCACGGGCGCCCCGATCAAGGGCGACAACGCGGGATCGATCACGCTCAACAACGTGCTGCGCGCCAAGGTCGCTACGGCCGCCGCCGCCGGCGCCTTGCGCTCGCCCGATCACGACGCCCGGGCGCAAGCCATCGACACGATGCTGCAAAACCCGTCGCCCGCATTCAAGACGCTCATCGAACAGGCGCGCCAGAAGGAGACCGATCCGACGCTGCGCAAACGGCTCGACCAGCTCTGGGCACAGACGGCATTGCACGACACCGACGCGAAGAAGCGTCGTGAAGCCATCGATCTGATCGCCGCGGCGGGCGACCCTCAGATGCGCGATCTGCTGCTGCCCATCGTCGCGAAGCAAGCGGACGGCACCTATGCCGAACCCGACGCCAGCGTGCGCAGCGCCGCCGACATCGCCCTGACGAAACTGGCCGCCGCCCAGCGCCGCAGCGAGTTCTTCGGCACGCTTTTCGCCGGTCTGTCGCTCGGCAGTGTGCTGCTGCTCGCCGCGCTCGGCCTGGCCATCACCTATGGCCTGATCGGCGTCATCAACATGGCGCACGGCGAATTCCTGATGGTCGGCGCGTACGCCACGTATGTGGTGCAGACACTCTTTCAGCGCTTCCTGCCGGGGGCGTTCGACGCCTACCTGGTCGCCGCCGTGCCCGCCGCCTTCCTTGTGGCGGCCTTCCTCGGCTTCGTGCTGGAGCGCACCGTCATCAAGCATCTGTACGGCCGCCCGCTCGAAACGCTGCTCACGACGTTCGGTATCAGCCTGCTCATGATCCAGGGCGTGCGCACGCTGTTCGGCGCGCAGAACGTGGAAGTGATCAATCCCTCGTGGATGAGCGGCGGCGTCGCCGTACTGCCCAACCTGATGTTGCCGTATAACCGCATCGCGATCCTGATATTCGCGCTGGTGGTCGTGGCGCTCACCTGGTCGGTGCTCAACCTCACGCGCCTGGGGCTGTTCATTCGCGCCGTCACGCAGAACCGGTCGATGGCCGCCTGCGTCGGCGTGAAGACGGGACGCGTCGACAGCTATGCCTTCGCGTTTGGCGCGGGCATTGCCGGACTGGGCGGATGCGCGCTCTCGCAGATCGGCAACGTCGGCCCGGACCTCGGGCAGAGCTACATCATCGACTCGTTCATGGCCGTGGTGCTGGGCGGCGTGGGACAACTGGCCGGGACCATCGTCGGTGCGTTCGGCCTGGGCATCGCCAACAAGCTGCTCGAACCGGTGTGGGGTGCCGTGCTCGCCAAGATCGCCGTGCTGATCCTGATCGTGCTGTTCATCCAGAAACGCCCGCAGGGCATGTTTGCGCTCAAAGGGCGCAGCGCGGAGGCCTGAATGCAGACGTCGAACTTCCTGCCCGAAGGGATCGCCCCTTCGATCTCGCTGGACGTGCCGCCGCGCGCCCGGCTCCTGCCGAAGCATGTCGCGCCCTTGCTGTTCGCGTTCGTGCTGGCGGTGACGATTCTCGTGCCGGTTTGCGCCCTGGTGCTGCCGGCCACGCACCCGTTGCATCTGTCGGCCTACGCGATGACGCTCGTGGGCAAGATCATGTGCTACGCAATTGCGGCGCTCGCGCTCGATCTGGTGTGGGGCTATTGCGGCATCCTGAGCCTGGGCCACGGCCTGTTCTTCGCGCTCGGCGGGTATGCCATGGGGATGTACCTGATGCGCGGCATCGGGCGCGACGGCGTGTATCACAGCAACTTGCCCGACTTCATGGTGTTTCTCGACTGGAAGTCGCTCCCCTGGTACTGGACCGGCACCGAGCATTTCGCCTGGGCGATGTTTCTCGTCGTGGCACTGCCCGGCGTGGTCGCGTGGCTCTTCGGGTATCTGGCCTTCCGCTCACGCGTGAAGGGGGTGTACCTGTCGATCATCACGCAGGCGCTCACGTTCGCCGCCATGCTGCTTTTCTATCGCAACGAAACCGGCTTCGGCGGCAACAACGGCTTCACCGACTTCAAGCGCATTCTCGGCTACTCGATCACGTCGGCAACCACGCGCACGGTGTTGTTCCTCGTGACGTTCGTCGTACTGATCGGTGCCTTCGTGCTGTGCCGCGCGCTGGTCGTCTCGAAGTTCGGCCGTGTGGTCACGGCCATTCGCGACGGCGAATCGCGCGCCATGTTCCTCGGCTACCGGCCGCTGAGCTACAAGCTGTTCGTGTGGACGTTGTCCGCCATGCTGTGCGGCATTGCGGGCGCGCTTTACGTGCCGCAGGTCGGCATCATCAACCCGAGCGAGATGGCGCCGGTCAACTCCATCGAGATGGCCATCTGGGTCGCCATCGGCGGACGCGGCTCGCTCGTGGGCGCGATTGCCGGTGCGTTCCTCGTCAACGGTGCGAAGAGCTTCTTCACGGCGTACTTCGCCGAGTACTGGCTGTTCTTCCTCGGCGCGATGTTCGTGCTCGTGCCCCTGCTGCTGCCGCAGGGCGTGATCGGCCTCGTCGCACAACTGTCCCGCAAGCGCACGCCACACGCGCCGGCCGCCGCCGAAGGCGATGCGCCGCACCCCGCCACCGGAGACCGCGCATGAGACCCGACATCGACATCAGTTGGCAAATCGCCGACGCCCCCGATGCATCCGTCACCGTCAGCGGCGACCCTACCGGGATGTCGCATCTCGTGGTGCCGGGCGAGATCGACACGTCGCACGGTCTTATCCTCTACCTCGAGAACATCTCCGTATCGTTCGACGGCTTTCGCGCCCTCAACGACCTGTCGCTGGCGATCAAGACCGACGAGCTGCGCTGCATCATTGGCCCGAACGGCGCGGGCAAGACAACGATGATGGACGTCGTGACGGGCAAGACCCGCCCCGACGCCGGCCGCGCCTTCCTCGGCCAGACGCTCGACCTCACCCGGCTCGACGAGCCGGCCATCGCGCAGGCGGGCGTGGGCCGCAAGTTCCAGAAACCGACGGTGTTCGAACATCACAGCGTGTGGGAGAACCTCGAACTCGCGTGTGCGGGCGACAAACGCTGGTTCCGCGCCCTATGGGACATGCTCACGCCGACCATGCGACGCCGCATCGAGGAAGTGCTCACGCTCACGCACCTGGAGCATCAGGCCCATGTGCGTGCGGGACAGTTGTCGCACGGCCAGAAGCAGCGCCTGGAGATCGGCATGTTGCTCATGCAGCAACCGCAACTCTTGCTGCTCGACGAACCCGCCGCCGGCATGACCGACGAAGAGACCGCGCAGCTCGCCGAGTTGCTCAACCGGCTGCGCGGGCATTGTTCGATGATGGTGGTCGAGCACGACATGGCGTTCGTCGCCGCGCTCGCCGGCGAGACGGGACTCGTGACCGTGATGGCCGAAGGGCGGGTGCTGGCGGAAGGCACGCTCGATGTCGTGCAACGCGACGAGCGCGTGATCGAATCGTATCTGGGACGCTGACCATGTTGGAAATTCACGCACTCAATCAGTACTACAGTGGCAGCCACATTCTGCGCAACGTGGAGTTCACCGTGCCCGACGGCCAGCTCACCGTGCTGCTCGGGCGCAACGGCGTGGGCAAGACCACACTGCTCAAGTGCCTCATGGGCGTGGTGCCGGTGAAGTCGGGCAGCATCGCGTGGCGCGGCACTGCCCTGACGTCAGCCCCCCCGTATGCGCGCGTGGCGCATGGGCTGGCGTACGTGCCGCAAGGACGCGAGATCTTCCCGCGTCTCACCGTCGAAGAGAATCTGTTGATCGGTGCGGCGAGCCGTCCCGCGCGCGAGGCCAAGCGCGGCGTGCCCGAGCACATCTACGAACTGTTCCCCGTATTGCGCGATATGAAGCAGCGGCGCGGCGGCGATCTGTCCGGCGGGCAACAACAGCAACTTGCCATTGGACGCGCGCTCATGAGCGACCCGCAACTGCTGATCCTCGACGAGCCGACCGAAGGCATTCAACCGTCGATCATCAAGGACATCGGGACAACATTGCGGCGTCTGGTCGACGAACGCGGCATGACGGTATTGCTGGTCGAGCAGTATTACGACTTTGCCCTGCAACTCGCGGATCACTATCGCGTGATGAGTCGGGGCGCCATCGTGGCGAGCGGCCTCGGCAAGGACATGGAAGCCGACGGCGTACGGCATCAGGTGGCCGTGTGAGACAGAGACGGCAGGTTTCGATGTCGCGCACGGTCGGCGCGTGCTAGATTCGCGCCATCCATTGCCGAACGATTTTCATGAATTCTCCGCACACGCCCAGCGCCGGCTGGCACGCCGCGCTGACGCTCGGCTTCGCCCGTCAGGAAGCGCGCACCGTTCTCGCCACGCGACGCCACCACGGCCCGCTCGTCGTCCAGAAGTCACTTCATCCGGAAGGCCCCGGCATTTGTCATGCCGTTGTCGTACATCCGCCCGGCGGGATTGCGGGCGGCGACACGCTGTCCATCGACGTCGAGGTCGGTCCCAACGCGCACGCCGTATTGACCACGCCAGGGGCGACCAAGTGGTACAAGTCGCAAGGCCGATTCGGGACGCAGGACATCAGCCTCACCGTACGCGACGGCGCGAAGCTCGACTGGCTGCCGCTCGAGAACATCGTGTTCGAGCATGCGGATGCGCGCCAGTGCATCACCGTGAAGCTTGGCGAGAACGCGTCCGTCATCGGCTGGGACGCCACGCTGCTCGGCCGTCAGGCGGCGGGCGAGCAGTGGACGCACGGTCAATGGCGCGCGCGCTTCGAACTACGCGATGCGACGGATCGTCTGCTGTGGGCGGAGCAGGCCGTGCTCGACGCCGACGATGCGCAACGCACCGGCACCACCGCGCTGGCGGGTTTCCCCATCTTCGCCACGCTGTGGGCCGTCGGTGCCGCTTGCACACGCGAGCTGGCCGAGTCGCTCGCCCAAGGCCTGCCGTTCGACGACACGCTGCGCGCGGGGATCACGTGCCTGCCGGGCAACGTGCTCGTGGTGCGCGTGCTCGGCTACGACATGGAGACGGTACGGCGGTTGCTGGTCTCGCATTGGCTGACGCTGCGCCCGCTCGTTCACGGCGTGCCCGCCGAGCCGCTGCGACTCTGGGCGACGTGAGACGGCTTCCCTCCCGTCACACACACCACACGCACCATAACGGTGACGCGCGCGCTGCCGCGTCATCCTCTCCGGCCCGAATTCGCACCAATGCTGGGCTTCCCTCCCCGTTTTCGCCACTTACCGTTGTCGTCGCCATTGCTGTCGCCGTAGCCGTCGGCACGGCACGTTGCGCGTGCGTGCGCCCCATCCCATCAGCCCCGTGACCTGAAGCATTGCCGGGCACGATTCCTGCTAGATCACTGTATCGACCGGTCAGACCAGATGTGCCGGCCGCCGGAACACTCCTGTTACCGGAATGCTTCGCCCCCCGATCCACGAGGTTGCCTCTATGCTGCCGTTCATTCGTAGTGCCTTCTCTCACGACACCGTTGCCGCCACGCTCGGCGCACGCGCACGGGCCCGTCGCGCTTTCACCACGCTGATGCTGGCCGTGAGCGCAATCACCGTCTTCGCCGTGGCCGTGCCGCGCAGCGCGCATGCCGACGGACTCGACGACATCATCAAGCGTGGCACCCTGCGCGTAGCCGTGCCGCAAGACTTCCCGCCGTTCGGTTCGATCGGCGCCGACATGAAGCCGGTCGGCTACGACATCGACGCTGCCGCCTTGCTCGCCAAGGGCATGGGCGTGAAGCTGGAACTGGTGCCGGTGACGAGCGCCAACCGCATCCCCTACCTCACGACGAACAAGGCCGACCTGGTGATCTCCAGCCTCGGCAAGAACGCCGAGCGCGAGAAGGTCATCGATTTCTCGCAAGCGTATGCGCCGTTCTACAACGGCGTGTTCGGACCCAAGGATCTCGCGGTGTCCAAGCCCGCCGACCTGTCGGGCAAGACCGTCGGTGTGACGCGCGGCGCCGTCGAAGACCTCGAACTCTCGAAGATCGCCCCGGCCGACGTCACGATCAAGCGCTTCGAAGACAACAACGGCACGATCTCGGCGTTCCTGTCCGGGCAGGTGCAATTGGTCGCCACGGGCAACGTCGTGGCTGCGGCCATTCTCGCCAAGCACCCGCCCAAGTTGCCGGAGCCGAAGTTTCTCATCAAGAACTCGCCGTGCTTCGTCGGCCTGAACAAGAACGAGCCGCGGCTGCTCGCCAAGGTCAACGAGATTCTCGCCGCGGCGAAGAAAGATGGCGCGCTGAGCAACGTCTCGCAGAAGTGGCTCGGCATGCCGCTGCCGACGAATCTCTGATCTTGACATCCCGCCCCTCGCGACTCCTCACCGGCTTCACATGCATTACGTTCTCGATTTTGCCGATCTGCGGCAATACCTGATGCTCTTCGTGCGCGGCGCCGCGCTGACGGTTGTGCTCACGGCCGTGTCCACGGTCGCGGGCGTGAGCCTCGGCGCGCTGTGCGCCGTCGCCCGCGAGGAAGGCGCGGTGTGGCTCAAAGCCATTACCGGGCTGTACGTCGAGCTGATCCGCAACACGCCGTTCATTGTGCAGCTCTTCTTCATCTTCTTCGGACTGCCGAGTCTTGGCATTCATATCGACGAGACGACCGCCGCCGTGCTCGCCATGAGCGTGAACCTGGGCGCGTACGCCACCGAGATCATTCGCGCCGGCATGCGAGCGGTGCCGCGCGGTCTGTCCGAAGCGGGACTGTCGCTCGCCATGACGCGCGGCCAGATCCTGCGTCATGTGATCTTGCCGCAGGCGTTTGCCAAGGTGTTCCCCGCACTCGCCAGCCAGATCGTGATCGTGATGCTGGGGTCGGCCGTCGTCTCGCAGATCTCCGTGCCCGATCTGTCATACGCCGCCAACTTCGTGCAGTCGCGCACGTTCCGGGCGTTCGAGAGCTATCTGATCGTCACCGCCGTGTACCTCGCGCTCGCGATCGCACTGCGCCGTGTGCTGACGCGCTGCGCACGGCGCCTCTTTCGCGGCACGGTCAACGTCAAGGCAGGTGCCCGATGATCGAGTTCTCGACGTGGGACATGTTGCACGGCCTGCTGCTGGCAGCCCGCTGGACGCTCGCCCTGTCGGCCATCGCCTTCGTCTGCGGCGGCGGCGTCGCCCTGATGTTGCTTGTCGTGCGCGTTGGACGCGTTTCCTGGGCAGCACGCGCCGTGGCGCTGTATATCGAAGTGTTCCAGGGCACGCCGCTGCTCATGCAGTTGTTCCTGGTGTTCTTCGGCTTGCCGCTGCTCGGTCTCGACGTCTCGCCCTGGGTCGCGGCGGCCGTGTGCCTCACGCTCTACACGAGCGCCTATCTCACGGAGATTTGGCGCGGTTGCGTCGACGCGATTCCGCACGGCCAATGGGAAGCCTCGTCGAGTCTCGCCATGCGATACGGCGAGCAACTGCGTCACGTGATCTTGCCGCAGGCACTGCGCATTGCCATCGCGCCCACGGTCGGCTTCTCGGTGCAGGTCGTCAAGAGCACGGCGCTCGCGTCGATCATCGGCTTCGACGAACTCACCAAGACCGGCACCATGCTCACCAACGCGACGTTCCAGCCGTTCACCGTGTACGGCCTCGTCGCGCTGCTCTACTTTGCTGCCTGCTATCCGCTGTCGCTGTGGGCGCGTCATCTCGAAAGGAAACTCCATGTCGCTCATTGAAGTCAGGGGCATGCAAAAGCGCTTCGGCGAAACCCCCGTGCTCAAGGGCATCGATCTGGACGTCGAGCGCGGCCAGGTCGTGTCGATCATCGGCAAGAGCGGGTCGGGCAAGAGCACATTGCTGCGCACGCTCAACGGCCTGGAGCGGTTCGACGCGGGCAGTGTCGCCGTGGAGGGCGTGCACGTCGGAGCGCGCGACACCGATCTGCGCGCATTGCGTCTGAAAGTCGGCATGGTGTTCCAGCAGTACAACCTGTTTCCGCATCTGTCGGCCGGCGAGAACGTGATGCTCGCGCAGAAGGTGGTGAAGAAGACGCCGGGCGCCGAAGCGCGCGACGTTGCCCGCGCCATGCTCGATAAGGTGGGACTGGCCGACAAGTTCGACAGCTATCCATCGCAGCTCTCGGGCGGTCAACAGCAGCGTGTGGCGATCGCCCGCTCGCTCGCCATGCGTCCGGCCGTGATGCTGTGCGACGAGATCACCTCGGCACTGGATCCCGAGTTGGTCGCCGAAGTGCTGGGGGTGCTCGAAAACCTCGCCGCCGAAGGCATGACGCTGATTCTCGTCACGCACGAGATGCGCTTCGCCCGTCATGTGTCGGACCGCGTGGTGTTCATGCATCAGGGCAAGATCTGGGAGTCCGGCGCGCCGGAAACCCTCTTCACGCAGCCGTCGACACCAGAATTGCAGCGCTTTCTCTGCCAATGACGACGCCGATGACCGACACCTGCCGCCGCGTCGTTTCGCACAGTTTTGGTGCGTGCCACGCAGGCGGCAAAACCCAGTGGCGCGGACAAGAACGTGCGCCTATGATGTGCGGCAACGGCGACCGCCCCACGACCCTTTCGCATTGACGTTCCCCCCCGTTCACGATGAAGCTCACTCCGCGCGAAAAAGACAAGTTGCTCATCTTCACCGCCGCCTTGCTCGCCGAACGTCGGCGTGCGCGCGGGCTGAAACTGAATTACCCGGAGGCCGTGGCCTTCATCAGCGCCGCCCTCATGGAAGGCGCGCGCGACGGACGCACCGTGGCCGACCTGATGCATTACGGCACCACGCTGCTCTCGCGCGACGACGTGATGGAAGGCGTGCCCGAAATGATTCCGGACATTCAGGTCGAAGCCACGTTTCCGGACGGCACCAAGCTCGTCACCGTGCACCACCCGATTCCCTGAAGGACGCACGCGCGGAATGCCGAGCGTACGAAGGTGGCCCTCATCGCCGTTCGTTCTCGGTCACCCTTGTCCTTCGCTTCGCATTCGATTCTCTGTCGTCGACAACCCCATCTTAAGGACGTCTCATGTCAGTGGCTCGCCTCCCTATTGCCCGTGATGCCCATGAAGTGACCGTCGCGTACGCGGCGGATGCTTCCCCGGCCCCCGGTCGCACGTACCCTCGCGTCGTGCGTGTGACGACTGGCCTCGCGCTGCTCGCCGCTTCGAGTCTGGCGCTCGCGCACCCCGGTCATCCGGGCCATGACGCGGCGGGCAGTTTCGTCGCAGGTTTCGTGCATCCGCTCACCGGCGCCGATCACCTTTGCGCCATGATCGTGGTTGGCTTGTGGAGTGCGCTCACGTCGAAACGTGTCTGGCTCGCCCCGTTGGCTTTCGTCGCCATGCTTGCTGCAGGCGGGTTACTCGGCATGGCGTATGGCGCGGGGCTGCCGGGCGTCGAGCCGATGATTGCCGTCTCGCTGCTCGTGCTGGGACTCATGCTCGCGACGCGCGCGAAGCTACCCGCCGCAGCGGGGGCTGCTGTCGTCGGCGCGTTCGCGATCTTCCATGGGGTGGCTCACGGTGCGGAATTGCCGGTCGAGGCGAGCGCCATGCATTACATGGCCGGCTTTCTGCTCGCGACCGGCGTGCTGCACAGTCTGGGCATCGTGGCCGGCGTTGCGCTGCGTCGCCGTACCGCGTGGTTGCCGCGCGTGCTCGGCGCGGGCGTGCTCGCCTACGGCGCGGCGCTGCTCGTCGCGGCGGCCTGAACGGCCAAGGTTGCGCGCATCCTTCAATTCCTCCAAGAGACGCTCATGATTCCCGGAGAACTGTTGCCCGCCGCAGGTGACGTCACGCTGAACGAGGGTCGCCCGACCCTCAGCGTGAGCGTTGCCAACACCGGCGATCGCCCGATCCAGATCGGCTCGCATTTTCACTTCTACGAAGTCAACGACGCGCTGCAATTCGACCGCGAAGCGACGCGCGGCTTTCGCCTGAACATTGCGTCCGGCACCGCGGTGCGCTTCGAGCCGGGGCAGCAACGCACGGTCGAACTGGTCGCGTTGGCGGGGGACCGCCGCGTCTTCGGCTTCGCGGGTCGCGTGATGGGGGCGCTATGAAGATTTCACGCCGCGCCTATGCGGAAATGTTCGGCCCCACGACGGGCGACCGGCTGCGGCTCGCCGACACGGAACTCATCGTCGAGATCGAGCGCGACTATACGATCTACGGCGAAGAAGTGAAGTTCGGCGGCGGCAAGGTGATTCGCGACGGCATGGGCCAATCGCAGCGCACGCGTGCCGACGTCGTGGATACCGTCATCACCAATGCCGTCATCATCGACCACTGGGGCATCGTCAAAGCCGACATCGGACTCAAGGACGGCCGGATCTGGGGCATCGGCAAGGCGGGCAATCCGGACATCCAGCCCGGCGTGACCATTCCACTGGGCGGCGCGACGGAAGTGATCGCCGGCGAAGGCATGATCGTCACGGCAGGCGGCATCGACTCGCACATCCACTTCATTTGCCCGCAACAGATCGACGAGGCGCTCTCGTCCGGCGTGACCACGCTGCTCGGCGGCGGCACCGGGCCGGCGACCGGCACGAACGCCACCACCTGCACGCCGGGGCCGTGGCACCTGGAGCGCATGCTGCAAGCGGCCGACGGCTGGCCGATCAACCTCGGCTTTCTCGGCAAGGGCAACGTCAGCCAGCCCGCCCCGCTGATGGAGCAGATCGAGGCCGGCGCGATCGGCCTGAAGCTGCACGAAGACTGGGGCTCCACGCCGGCCGCCATCGACGCCTGCCTGTCGGTGGCCGATGCGACCGATACGCAGGTCGCCATCCACACCGACACGCTCAACGAGGGCGGCTTCGTCGAAGCCACCGTTGCGGCCATCAAGGGCCGCACGATCCACACGTACCACACCGAGGGCGCCGGGGGCGGTCACGCACCGGATATTCTCAAAGTGTGCGGCGAGGCGAACGTGCTGCCGTCGTCCACCAACCCGACGCGGCCGTACACCATCAACACGCTCGACGAGCATCTCGACATGTTGATGGTCTGCCATCACCTCGATCCGGCCATCGCGGAAGACATTGCGTTCGCCGAATCGCGCATTCGCCGCGAAACGATTGCCGCCGAAGACATCCTGCATGACCTTGGCGCACTGTCGATGATCTCGTCGGACTCTCAGGCCATGGGGCGCGTCGGCGAGGTCGTCATGCGCACGTGGCAGACGGCGCACAAGATGAAGGTGCAGCGCGGCGCGCTCGGCACCGACTCGGCGCAGGCCGACAACTTCCGCGTCAAGCGCTACGTGGCGAAGTACACGATCAACCCGGCGATCACACACGGCATGGCCCATGAGATCGGCTCGGTGGAGGTCGGCAAATGGGCCGACCTGGTCCTGTGGGAACCGGCGTTCTTCGGCGTGAAGCCGTCGCTGATTCTCAAGGGCGGCATGATTACGTCAGCGCTCATGGGGGACCCGAACGCGTCCATCCCGACGCCTCAGCCGGTGCACTATCGCGAAATGTTCGGCGCGCGCGCCGGGGCGCTGGCGCGCACGTCGCTCACGTTTGTGTCGCAGGCGGCGTACGATGGCGACGTGGCCGGCCGCTATGGACTGGCCAAGCGCATCGTGCCGGTGCGCAATATCCGGCAGGTGACCAAGGCCAACATGATCCACAACGACTGGCTGCCGCATATCAGCGTCGACCCCGAGACCTATCAGGTCATCGCCGACGGGCAGTTGCTGACCTGCGAGCCTGCGAGCGTGCTGCCGATGGCGCAACGTTACTTCCTCTTCTGAGCTATGTCGCAAGCCCCCGAATCGCCCCACCCGGCAGATAACGCCGCCCCTCCCACGACGCTGCGCCGCGTCGAGAAACGCCTCGAGGCCGGACGCCTGGCTGCGCCGCTCATGCGGCGTGCCCCGGCGCTCGTGTTGCCGTTCGATGCGCGCAGCAAGAGCCGCCTGCGCGCCACGCTGGAGACCGGCGAAGACGTCGCCCTGTTCCTGCCGCGTGGCACCGTGCTGCGCGGCGGTGACGGGCTCGTGGCCGACGACGGCGGTCTCATTCGCGTGGAAGCCGCCCCCGAGACGGTGCTGCTCGTCACGGCCGCCACGCCGCTCGCGCTGACCCGCGCGGCATACCATCTCGGCAATCGGCATACGCCTGTCGAAGTGGGCGATGGTTATCTCAAGCTCGAATACGACCCGGTGCTGCGCGACATGTTGCTGCGACTCGACGTCGACGTAGCCGAAGCCTTGATGCCGTTCGAACCCGAAGCGGGTGCCTATGGCGGCGGCCACAAGCATGGTCACGATGCGACCTTCGCCGAAGACATGGCGCTCGCCCAGCGCGTGTTCCATGAGCATCATGGACATTCGCACGAGCATGAGCATGATCACGGGCACGGGCACGGGCACGGGCACGGGCACGGGCACGGGCACGGGCACGGGCACGGGCACGATCATGACCATGATCGCGGCCATGTTCACGGCCCGGGGTGCCATCACGATCACGCGGCGGTTCACGCGCATGGCCCGGATTGCGCGCACTCGCACGCTCACGACGATCATCACGGCCATGCCCATGTTCACGGCCCCGATTGCGGGCATGACCACTCCCATACGCCGGACAGCACCACTACCGGCAATGCGCCTTTCCCTGTGAGTCCGACCGATGACGGCAAGTCTGGCCAGTCCTCTCGCTGAACCGGTTGCCACCGCGTCGTTGCAGTCACTCGCGGCGCTGCTGCATCTCGCATCGCCGGCGCTGCCCATCGGCGCGTTCAGCTATTCACAAGGGCTCGAAGCCGCGGTGGAACATGGCATCATCCACGATGCCCCGAGCGCCGAGCGCTGGATTGCCAGCCAGCTCGACGGCGTATTCACGACCGGCGAGATGGCCCTGCTCGCCAGACAGTGGCGCCACTGGCAAGCGGGCGATGTCGCGTCGCTCACCCGTGTGAACGAATGGCTACTCGCCACGCGCGAGGCGGCCGAGTTGCGTGCGGAAACCGAGCAGATGGGCTGGTCGCTCACGCAACTGGCGATCTCCCTCGAATGGGGGAATCCGATACAGCGCGAACACCTGTCCTCGCTGCGTCCGATCGCGTTGCCAACGGCCTTCGCCTTTGCGGCGCTGACGCATGGCGCTCCGCTGCTGGACACGCTCGTCGCTTACGCGTTCAGTTGGCTCGAGAATCAGGTGGCCGGCGCGCTCAAAGCCGTGCCGCTCGGACAATTGGCCGCGCAACGGGTCATCGTGGCATTGCGCCCTCGTGTGGTCGATGCCGCGCATCGAGCCGCGTCGTTGCCGGATGACCGGATCAATACCTTTTCCCCGGCGCTCGCCATTCTCGCGTCGCGTCACGAAACACAGTATTCACGCTTGTTCCGTTCGTGAGACGCGATACGTCGCGTCCACGATTTTCGTCATTTCGTCATTTCGTCATCTTTCCTTTTTTCCGCCACTCACGACATTCGCCATGACGACTTCTGCCAACGCCCGTCGTACCAAGAAGAATCCGCCGCTGCGTGTCGGCATCGGAGGCCCGGTCGGCTCCGGCAAGACCACCCTGACCGAGATGCTCTGCAAAGCCATGCGCGAGCGCTACGATCTCGTCGTCATCACCAACGACATCTATACGAAAGAGGACCAGCGCCTGCTCACGGTGGCCGGCGCGCTGGCGCCCGAGCGCATCCTTGGCGTCGAGACCGGCGGTTGCCCGCACACGGCCATCCGGGAGGATGCATCGATCAACCTCGAGGCCGTCGAACGCATGCTCGAACGCTTTCCTGACGCCGACGTGGTCTTCATCGAATCGGGTGGCGACAACCTCGCGGCCACGTTCAGTCCCGAACTCTCGGATCTCACGATCTACGTGATCGATGTGGCCGGTGGCGAGAAGATTCCGCGCAAGGGCGGCCCCGGCATCACC
Organism: Pandoraea sp. XJJ-1; assembly: GCF_026802345.1. Taxonomy (NCBI): domain Bacteria; kingdom Pseudomonadati; phylum Pseudomonadota; class Betaproteobacteria; order Burkholderiales; family Burkholderiaceae; genus Pandoraea; species Pandoraea sp. XJJ-1. Next base: position 295,430 of record NZ_CP113827.1, on the reverse strand, counting down.
AAGTCCGATCTCCTCGTCATCAACAAGACCGATCTCGCCCCCTACGTCGGGGCATCGCTGGACATCATGCGGTCGGATACGCAAAAGATGCGCGGCATGCGTCCGTTCGTCATGGGGAACATGAGGGAAGGCAAAGGCCTTCAGGAGATCATCCGTTTTATCGAGGCACGGGGGATGCTGGCTTGAGGTCATGCACGAAGCGGCCGGCCGGGGATACGTCAGTCGTGGAATGGGTAGTCCCTGGGAGGCCAGGGACGACTGACGTTGTGTAATTTGAGAATGGTGACTTTGTTCTCCTTTAGACGGTAAATGATTCGGTATCGCTTGTGAGAAACAAGTTCTGGGGTATTGGGTAAGCGCCCGGGACGACCAATGGCAGGAAACGAGCGCAGTGTTTTCACTGCGCGTTTCAGCGAATCCTCAAAATCGAGGGCGACGTGGAGGTTGAAATTCTCCAGCGACATCCTGGCGATGGTGCGATCCCTTTGGGCATGCTTTGACCATTGGATCGTTGCAATCACAGCCGTTTCAGAACGCTCCGTCTCCACGCCTCAGCCTCGGCGCTGACCACCTCATCGGGTACCGTGCGGCCGGCGTCGGCGTCCCGCAGCCCCAGTAGGATGCCCACAAACTCGTCGACGTGGATCTCGCTGGGGTCATGCGGGAACTCGAAATACGCTTCATTGAGGTCGACGGAGCATCCGGTCTTTACGACTTCGCTGGGCAGCTTGCGGCCGGCGGCTACGTCGGCAAGTCCGCGGATCGTTGCTTCGTAGAGGATCTGCGCCTCTTCTTCAACGCTGAGCGCGTAATGCTCTATGCGCTCAACGGGCTCAACCGGCTCGGATGGCTCAAAAGGCGTGGAAGGAATGGCATGCGCCGGCGCTTGGCGCACGGCAAGATCGGCGCTTTGATCGACAATTGGCATCGTGGCTCCTGACAAGGATTTGGGCGGGGGGCCACTCACACGAGTGTGACCAAATTAATCGTCAGGGATGGGGGAGTCAATCGGGTGGGCTTGTTTCTCGGGCGATTCCTAGCCGGATCGCCCGCCTGTCTCAGGTCCGTTTCAGACTACCGCTGCGCCACGGAAAACCCATGCTCCCGCAGCAGTTGCAGCACCCCATGCGGGCCGCCGAGATGGAGCGTGCCGATGGCGACGAAGACCGGCTTGCCCGGGTCCGCCAGAAACAGCATGCGCGCCAGAAAACGCCGATTGCGCGAGTACAGAATGCGCTCGTCGATCGCGTCGGCCAGTGCCACGTTGCGCCGCACTTGCGCCGCCTTGCCCTGAGACCAGTCGAACACCAGCTCGGCATCCCCGGCCCGCCACAGACGGTGCAACTCCTCTACCTGCGCCGTGGCGGTCTTGGGTGTGAGCACCAGCTCCTGCGCCAGCAGTTCGTTTTGCTGAGCCGACGTCAGTCCGGTGAAGGCATCCATCTGCTCCGCCAGCGATTCGAGACCGACGATGCGCCCGCGATAGATGTTCTCCAACTGGTTCTCGGTGCCGTACTCCGTTTGCAGATCGGCCCCCATCGAATCCAGCGTCTCGACGAGCAGCGCCGCCAGCCACGGACGCATGTGACGAATCTCGGCCAGCATCGCCGGATTGCCCTTGAGACGCGCGCGCAGCTTACGCCACAGCGCCCCCGGGATAAGCCTCGGCAGACAGGCGCGTGAGCACATGCCGTACTTCTGCACGTCGTCCTGGGACATCGTCAGGTCGTCGGGCGACAACTCGAATGCCACCACCGACGACACGCGCAGCGCATCGACCACGACTTTGCGAAACGGGTAGTCGTCCGGCTTGCCGACGTGCAGGGTGCCCATCACGTAGATGGTCATGTCGCCCTTGCGGGCTTCGTAAAACGGGAGATTGGCGCCGGGCGGCGATTCGCCCGGCTCGGGCACGACCAGCGGCAACGTTCGCGGCGCCACGGCTTGCGGCGTTACGATCGACGCCGCGTCCAGCGTGATGGCGAACGTCATCAGCAGGCAACCGAGCAGCCAGCCGGCCAATGCAGCGCCCCGACTCACATGCGTCGCGCGTGGTGGTCCACCCAATCTCGTCATCCCTCAATGTCTTCAACCCGATGGCACGCCACCAGACGCCCGTCGAGCTTGCGCAGTTGCGGCACTTCTTCGCGGCAACGGTCTATCGCGTACGGACAGCGCGGTGCAAACGCACACCCCGGCGGTGGCCGCAGCGGCGAGGGCAACTCGCCGGTCAGCGCCATCTTCACGCGCCGCTCGGCGGCCTTGATCGCCGGCGTCGCCGACATCAGCGCCTTGGTGTACGGATGCAGCGGCTTGCCGAACACGGCGGCCTTGGGGCCGTGTTCGACCGCGCGGCCGAGATACATCACCATGACGTCGTCGGCCACATGCTCGACCACGGCGAGATTATGCGACACGAATACGTAACTCGTCGCGTATCGGTCCTGCAAATCCATGAAAAGATTCAGGATCTGTGCCTGAATTGAGACATCCAGGGCCGAAACCGGCTCGTCCGCGACCACGATGGCCGGCGACAGGATCATCGCCCGGGCAATCGCCACCCGCTGCCGCTGCCCGCCAGAGAACATGTGCGGATAGCGCGCCACATGTTCCGGACGCAGCCCCACCGTGCGCATCATCGCCGCGATCGTCTCGCCGCGTTCGGCACGGCTCGCCGAGGTGTTGATGGACAGCGGCTCGTCGAGCGCCTGCCCCACCGTCTTGCGAGGGTTGAGCGACGCATACGGGTTCTGGAACACCATCTGGATCCGCGTGCGCAGCGGCGCCAGCGCCCCCGCCGACGCCGCCGTGGTCTCGGTCGCGTCGACCACGAGTCTGCCGGACGTCGGTGCTTCGATCAACGTCAGCACCCGCGCCAGCGTCGATTTGCCGCACCCCGACTCACCGACCACGGCCAGCGTACGACCGGCGGCCAGCGAGAACGACACGCCGTTGAGTGCCTTGACCGTGGCCTGTGGGCGCATGAAGCCACGATTGACGGCGTAGAAGCGCGTCAAATCGTGCGCGGCGAGCACCACGCGGCTGCCGCCGCGGTCAGCTTCATGTGCGTCCGGGGCCTGCGGCACTCCCGGAGGTGTCGCGAAAACGGTTTCACTCATTGCGCACCTCCTGTCGTGCGTTCTTCCGCCAACGCATGCGGCAGCGGCTTGAAGCATCGCACCTGGGGCGAGCCCGAAGCGTTCGGCCCGACGTAGGGCTGCAACGCCGGGGGCACCGTGCGGCAATGGTCGTCGGCATACGGACAACGCGGCGAAAGCAGACAGCCCGTCGGCCGATCGTCGCGCCCCGGCACCATGCCCGGCAACGTACGCAGTCGCCGCACGCCCCGGTTGTGCTCGGGAATCGCTGCGAGCAACGCCTCCGTGTAGGGATGATGCGGGGCATCGAACAGCGCCGGCACCTGCTGGTTTTCGATCACCTGCCCCGCATACATGACGGCCACCCGGTGCGCGACTTCGGCCACGACGGCGAGATCATGGGAGATCAGCACGAGCGCCATGCCGTGATCCTTCTGCAATTGCAGCAGCAAGGCCATGATCTGCGCCTGGATGGTGACGTCGAGCGCGGTGGTCGGCTCGTCGGCAATGAGCAGCTTCGGGCGACAGGCAATCGCCATCGCAATCATCACCCGCTGGTTCATTCCGCCGGAGAGCTGATGCGGATACGCGCCGACCCGGTTCGCGGCATCGGGAATTTCGACCTGCTCCAGCAACTCGACGACGCGATTGTGCAACGCACGTCCGCGCAGCCCCATGTGGCGGCGCAACACCTCGGCGATCTGATAGCCAACGGTGTAGCTCGGATTCAGGCTGGAAAGCGCGTCCTGAAAGATCATCGACACGTCGCGGCCGACGATGCCGCGCCGCTCGCGCGACGACGCGCGCAGCAGATCGCGTCCGTCGAAGCGTACTTCATCGGCACGTACGCGGCCTGGCGCGTCGACCAGCCCCATGAGCGCGAGCATCGTCACACTCTTGCCCGAACCGGATTCGCCGACCACGCCAAGAATCTCACCCTGGCCGACATCGAGGTCAATGCCCTCGACCGCGCGTGCGCCGTCGAAGTCGACCGAAAGATTTCGAATGGAGAGCAGGCTCATGCGATTCGCTTCAATTTGGGGTCAAGTGCGTCGCGCAGGCCGTCGCCGACCAGGTTGATGGCGAGCACCGAGATGACGATCGCAAGTCCCGGCAGCGTCACAATCCACCAGGCACTTTCCATGTAGTCGCGTGCGGAGGCAAGCATCGAGCCCCACTCGGCGAGCGGCGGTTGCACGCCCAGGCCAAGAAAGCCGAGCGCCGCCGCATCGAGAATGGCCACCGAGAAACTCAGCGTGGCCTGCACGATGAGCGGCGCCGCGCAGTTCGGCAACACCGTCGAGAACATCAGTCGCAGCGTGCCCGCCCCGGCCATGCGCGAGGCAATGACATATTCGCGCTGCAACTCGCCAATCGCCGCTGCGCGCGTCAAACGCACATACGCCGGCAACGTCACGATCGCGATGGCGATGGTCGTGTTGGCGAGGCCCGGGCCGATCACGGCGACCACGGCCACGGCCAGCAACAGCGACGGCAACGCCATCATCATGTCCATCAACCGCATGATCGGCGTGTCGAGCCAGCGTGGGAAGAATGCCGCCAGCAGCCCCAGCAGAATGCCCGGAATCAGCGAGAGCACCACCGACGACAGACCGATCCAGAACGACAGGCGTGCGCCATAGATCAGACGCGAAAGAATGTCGCGGCCGGCCTCGTCGGTCCCGAGCAGGAACTGAAGCTTGCCGCCGTCGAACCAGGCGGGCGGAATCTTCACGAAGTCGCGATATTGCTCGATGGGGCTGTGCGGCGCGATCCATGGCGCGAAGATCGCCGCCACGAACATCGACAACAGCACGATGGCCGCGGCCGTTGCACCACGGTTCGCGGTGAAGCTGCGCAGGAACTCCCGGAACAACCGCGCACGAGGTGTGGCCGTCACGGCGGCGGGGGGCGGCAGCGTAGCCGGTGTATCGCTCATGATTGACGTCCCTCAGTGCCGGATGCGCGGGTTGACGACGCCATAGAGCACGTCGACCAGCAGGTTGACCAGGATCACGCCCGTTGCGATAAGCAAAATGCCGCCCTGCACCACCGGATAGTCGCGTCGCAGAATGGCATCGATCAGCCATTTGCCGATGCCGGGCCACGAGAACACGTTCTCGGTCAGCACCGCACCGGCGAGCAGCGCGCCGACTTGCAGACCAATCACGGTGATGACCGGAATCAGCGCATTGCGCAACGCATGCACGACGATCACGCGCCACGGGGAGAGTCCCTTCGCACGCGCCGTACGGATGTAGTCCTCGCGAAGCACTTCGAGCATTGCCGAGCGCGTCATTCGGGCAATCACCGCGAGCGGCACGGTGCCGAGCACAATGGTGGGCAGAATCAGATGACTCACCGCGGAACTGAACGCCCCTTCGTCGCCCGAGAGCAATGTGTCGATGAGCATGAAGCCGGTGACGTGCGGCACATCGTACTCCACGCCAATGCGGCCGGAGACGGGCGTCCATTGCAGGTAGACGGAGAAGAACATGATGAGCAGCAGGCCCCACCAGAAAATCGGCATGGAGTAGCCCGTGAGGGCCGCGCCCATCGTGGTGTGGTCGAGCATTTTGCCGCGCCGCAGCGACGCCGCCACGCCGGCGGGCAAGCCGACTGCGAGCGCGAAGATCATTGCGCACAGGGCAAGTTCGAGCGTCGCGGGAAAGCGGGCGAAGAACTCGTGAAGCACCCCCTCGTTGGTGACGATGGAGCGCCCGAGGTCGCCTTGCGCCGCGTGCTTCAGATAGACGAAATATTGCGTGGTGAGCGGCTGATCGAGACCCAGGCGCTTCATCGCCTCGGCGTGCATGACCGGGTCGAGATTTCGCTCGCCCACGAGCACTTCGATCGGATCGCCGGGAATCAGGTGAATGAGCGCGAACGCCAGGACGGTGATGCCGATGAACGTCGGGATCACCATGCCCAGTCGTCTCATGACGAATCTCAGCATAGGAGGTTTCCGTGGGGGCTTCGCGCACCGCCCATCCCCTGTGCGGGGACGGATGGCGCTATGCCGCGTGAATCAATCATGGACGATCCTTTGTCCTGTTGCGGCAGGCGGACTCGGGCGCGGCGGCCGAGTCTGCCTGCGTGATACCGGGATGACGACGGACGGCGACAGATAGCGACCGACACCCGGCGTCAGCCGGATGCGGTCATCAACGCGCCCGCCGGGTGCCTTACTCCAGCGATACGCCAATGAAGCTGTTGCGGCCGAACGGGCTCAGCTTGAAGCCCTTCACGTTCGTGGCCATCGGCTTGTACTGCGTGGAGTGCGCGATGGGCGAGAACGGCAGTTGTTGCGCGAAGATCTCCTGTGCCTGCGTGTAGAGCTTCGTGCGCAAGGCGACGTCCGTGGTCTGGCGTGCTTGCTTGATGAGATCGTCGAACGGCTTGTAGCACCACTTCGAGAAGTTGTTGCCGTTGACCGAATCGCAGCCGAGCAACACGCCGAGCCAATTGTCCGGGTCGCCGTTGTCGCCGGTCCAGCCAATGAGCAACGCGTCGTGCTCACCCGCCTTGGCGCGCTTGATGTACTCACCCCACTCGTACGTGACGATATTGGCCTTCACGCCGATCTTTGCCCAGTCGGCCTGAATCATCTCGGCCATGAGCTTGCCGTTCGGGTTATACGGACGTTGCACCGGCATGGCCCACAGCGTGATTTCCATGTTCTTCACGCCCGCCTTCTCAAGCAGCGCACGGGCTTTCTCCGGGTCGTAGCCAGCCGACTTGATGTTCTTGTCGTAGGACCACTGCGTCGGCGGCATCGGTGCGCCGTTCGACAACTGTCCGGCCGAGCCATAGACGGACTGGAGAATCGCCTTCTTGTTGATCGCCATGTCGAGTGCCTGGCGCACTTCCACACGATCGAGCGGCTTCTTCTGCACGTTGTACGCCACGTAGCCGAGGTTGAAGCCGACCTGGTCCGGCATCTTGAGCTTCGACGCCTTGCCCTGCGCCGCGATCTCGGCCTTGATCGCATCGACATCGGCCGGGCGCGGGTAGGTCGTGATCTGGCATTCGTTGCGCTTGAGCTTCTGAATGCGAACGTTGGCGTCGGTCGTGATCGCGAAGATCAGCTTGCTGACCTTCGGCGGCAGACTCGTGTTCCAGTATTCCTTGTTGCCATCGAAGCGCAGCGTGGCATCTTTCGTATAGCTGCGGAAGATGAACGGCCCGGTACCGACCGGCTTGAGCGCGATATCGCGAGCGTTGTTCGCCGCGAGCAGCTTGTCGGCGTACTCCTTCGAGAGGATCGATGCGAACGGCATCGCCAGGTTCTGAAGGAACGGGGCGTCGACCTTCTTCAGCACGAAGCGAACGGTGTACGGATCAACGACCTCGATGTGGTCGATATCAGCCTGCAGACCCATGTCGACGAAATACGGAAACTCCGTCGGATAGGCCTTGCGGAAGGGCATGTCGCGATCGCCCATGCGATCGAAGGTGAACTTCACATCCTCGGCATTGAAATCGCGCGTGGGTTTGAAGTACTCCGTGGTGTGGAACTTGACGCCCTTGCGCAGATGGAATGTGTAGATCTTGTTGTCCGGCGAGATGTCCCACGACTCCGCGAGTGAGGGCATCACGCCCGTCTCGCCCGGCTTGAACGCGATCAGGCGATTGTAGATGGCGTCGGCAGGATCGAAATCGGTGCCGGTAGTGAGCTGGCCCGGATCGAAGCCGACCGGGCTGCCCTCGGAGCAGTACACGAGGGTCTTGTTCGGGATTTCGACAGCTGCGGCGGGCCGGATCACGGCCACACCGGCAAGCAACGTCGCAGCCAAAAGCAAACGCAGGGTGTGAGTCTGTTTCATAGGCTCCTCGGGATCGGGTGTGATGCCCGGCAACGGTCTGTCGCCGAGCCTACCGGGGATATTACTGAAGCTTCCCCCGTGCCACAACACGCCAAATCCCTAGCAAACCGCCTATTTGTGGTGTTTTTGATTAGGAAATCACTGAATTGTGATTAGAATTGACTTCCCATCCGCCCACCGTTCGGCCAACGATTTCGCGACGCGTTACAGACCGAGTCGCTGCCACATCGCCTTGGTGGCCGACGCCGCGTTGAGGGTATAGAAGTGCAATCCGGGCACGCCCTGCGCGAGCAGCCGTTCGCATAGCGCCGTCACCACATCGAGCCCGAAGGCGCGGATCGAGTCGCGATCGTCGCCAAAGCCTTCGAGACGCTTGGCAATCCATCGCGGCACTTCAGCACCGCACATCTCCGAGAAGCGCATCATTTGCGAATAGTTCGTGATCGGCATGATCCCCGGCACGATCGGCACGTCGACACCGAGACGCGATGCATCGTCGACGAAACGGAAATAGGCATCCGCATTGAAGAAGTATTGCGTGATGGCCGCATTCGCCCCCGCCTTCACCTTGTGGGCGAAATGCTCGAGGTCCAGGCGCGGCGACTTCGCCTGCGGATGGTACTCCGGGTAGGCCGCCACCTCGATGTGGAACCATTCGCCGGTTTCGGCACGAATGAACTCGACCAGCTCCGACGCGTAACGAAACTCGCCGATCTCCCCCATTCCCGACGGCAGATCGCCGCGCAGCGCCACGATGTGGCGGATGCCGTGTTGGCGATACGTCTGCAGAATCTCGCGGATGTTGTCCTTGGTCGAACCGACGCAAGAAAGGTGGGGGGCCGCTTCCACGCCTTCGCGTTGGATTTCGACAACCGTATCGAGCGTACCCTGCTGCGTGGAGCCGCCGGCACCGAACGTCACCGAGACAAACTTGGGGCCGAGCGGGAAGAGTTGCTGGCGCGTGGCGCGCAGCTTCTCCGCGCCCTCCGCCGTCTTGGGCGGGAAGAATTCGAAACTGAAGGAAGGTTGCGTCATGATCGTTCTATTATCGAGAGAGTCGTTCATGCCGCGCGCGTCGCGTGCACGAAGAACTCCCGGTTGCCGTCACCGCCAGCGATAGGACTGTCGAGCCATGCGGCTACCGTCAGTCCCAACGTCTCACAGGCGGCGCGGATTTTTGTCTCCACTTGCGCATACTGCGCGGCATCTCGCACCAGGCCGCCGCGGCCAATGTGCTCACGCCCCACTTCGAACTGCGGTTTGACCAGCATCAGCAAATCGCCGGTCGCGCCCAGCAGCGGCGCCACGGCCGGCAACACCAGTGTGAGCGAAATGAACGACACATCCCCGACGATCAGGTCAAAGCCTGCCTCGGGAACAGCCGCCATCGTCGACGCCGGTTCGCCCTGTGCGCCGCCCTCCGCCGCCTGCTGTGCCAGACGCGCATCGAGCGTCTCACGCGACAGATGCCGCGCGTTGATCCCTTCGAGCGACACGAGCCGCGGCTCGCGCGCCAGTCGTCGATGCAGTTGCCCGTGACCGACGTCGACCCCGACCACCCGCGCCGCCCCCGCCTGCAAGAGGCAGTCGGCAAAACCGCCGGTCGACAACCCGACGTCGAGCGCGACGCGGCCGGTGACGTCGAGCCGCGTTTGCGCCAGCGCGCCCGCCAGCTTCAACCCGCCTCGCGACACGTAGCGGTCCTCGCCGGGCAGGCCGTCGGCGGCGGCACGTACTTCCAGATCTTCGTCGCTCGCCACAACCTCGCTGGCTTTCTTCACGGCCGTTTCGGTGCCCGCGTAATAAACACGTGCGGCATCGATCAGACGTTGCGCGGCGGTGCGCGATGCGGCCAAGCCTCGGGCGACGAGGGCTTGATCGGCACGAAGGGCTTGCGACATGACAGCGAATTTCCTGCAATACAAGGTCGACGACGACGCGTCGACCGTTACACGTTGGTAGCGCGGTCGCCGCCGAACACCAGCGCCGACAGAATCCACGAGATCAGGCTATACAGCAGCGAGCCGAAGAGCGCCGCCCAGAAGCCCGAGACTTCAAAGCCCTTGACGACATGCGCCGCCAGCCAGAACAACAGCGCATTGATCACGAAGATGAACAACCCGAGCGTGAGCACCGTGACCGGCAACGTCAGCACGACGAGCAACGGCCGGAGAAACGCGTTGATCAGGCCGAGCACGATCGCAACGACCAGGGCCGTCCCGATGCCCTTGAGCTGAATGCCCGACACAACGTGCGGCAAAACGAGAAGTGCAATGGCATTGATGAGCCAAATCAGCAGCAGACGCATGGCAAGCTCCGAAGGACAGGCCGGTGCGGGAGGTCGCTCCCGGCACCGGCAGTGACAAAAACCAACGCGGCGCACGATGTCGCCGCGCGAAACCGTTGCCCGTCACCCGTGCCTTGCAGCGCACCGGCGACGGTCGGTAAGACACGTTATTGATCGGTAGCGATCGCGACCGATCAATAACGGTAATGCGCCGGCTTGAACGGACCGTTCTTGTCGACGCTGATGTAGTTCGCCTGATCGTCGGTGAGCACCGTCAGTTCGGCGCCGATACGTCCCAGGTGCAGGCGCGCGACCTTCTCGTCCAAATGCTTCGGCAGCACGTACACGCTGTTCTTGTACTTGTCGCCATGCACGAACAATTCGATCTGCGCGAGCGTCTGATTGGTGAACGAGTTGCTCATCACGAACGACGGGTGGCCCGTGGCGCAGCCCAGGTTCACGAGGCGGCCTTCCGCCAGCAGGATGATGCGCTTGCCGTCCGGGAAGATGATGTGATCGACCTGCGGCTTGATGTTTTCCCACTCGTACTTGCGGGTCGACGCCACATTGATTTCCGAATCGAAGTGACCGATGTTGCACACGATGGCCTGGTGCTTCATGGCCGCCATGTGGTCGTGATCGATCACGTGGAAGTTGCCCGTGGCCGTCACGAAGATGTCGGCCTTGTCGGCGGCGTATTCCATCGTCACCACGCGGTAGCCTTCCATCGCGGCCTGCAGCGCGCAGATCGGATCGATTTCCGTGACCCACACCGTGGCGCCCAGACCGCGCAGGCTTTGCGCGCAGCCCTTGCCCACGTCACCGTAGCCCGCCACGAGGGCGATCTTGCCGGCGATCATCACGTCGGTCGCGCGCTTGATACCGTCGACCAGCGACTCGCGGCAGCCGTACAGGTTGTCGAACTTCGACTTGGTGACCGAGTCGTTCACGTTGATGGCCGGGAACGGCAGCGTGCCGTCCTTTTCCATCTGATACAGACGGTGCACGCCCGTGGTGGTTTCTTCGGTCACGCCCTGGATCTGGGCCAGGCGCTTGCTGTACCACTGCGGATCGATGGCGATGTGGCGCTTGATCGACGCATACAGCGCGACTTCTTCCTCGTTGGTCGGGTTGCCGACAACCGACAGATCCTTCTCGGCCTTGCTGCCCAGAATCAGCAGCAGCGTGGCGTCGCCGCCGTCGTCGAGAATCATGTTGGCGAACTCGCCGTTCGGCCATTCGAAGATGCGGTGGCTGTATTCCCAGTATTCGTCGAGCGACTCACCCTTGAAGGCGAACACGGGGATCCCGGCAGCGGCGATGGCCGCCGCGGCGTGATCCTGCGTCGAGAAGATGTTGCACGAGGCCCAGCGCACTTCGGCGCCGAGGGCGATAAGCGTCTCGATGAGCACGCCCGTCTGGATGGTCATGTGCAGCGAGCCGGCGATGCGCGCGCCCTTGAGCGGCTGGCTGGCCTTGAATTCGGCACGCGTGGCCACCAGACCCGGCATCTCGCTCTCGGCGATGGTCAGCTCTTTGCGGCCCCAATCGGCCAATTTGATATCGGCAACATGGAAATCGGAGAATTTTGAATCGACTACGGCGTTCATCACGCCTCCTTTCTCTAAAAGACTAGATAGTTGGGACGTGAGCGCCGTTCTTGGGGCCCACACGCCATGCGCTCCGGAGGTAACCGGCGGCCGGCGGGGCCAATAGGAAGGATCTTGAGCCTGGCAGCACGGTGGCTGTCGCAACGCTCCTCAAGACCCCGGCATTGTAGCAAAACTGATGCGCGCCGTCGGGGCAAGGGCAACGCCCGAAGGGATATTTTTCGAGGGGGAGGCGCGAGCGGCACGGCGCCCGTGCCGACCGGTCGTCAGATGGGCAGATGGGCGAGCAACGGCGCGGCAAAGACCATCACGATGCCGTTGATCATCATGACGAGACTGGCCACGACACCCTCTTCGCTGCCGATCTGGCGCGCCTTGGCGGTGCCGAAGCCGTGGGCCCCCGCGCCGAACGGCGCGCCGCGCGCCATACGGGTGCGCAGCGGCAACCACGACAGCAGCGCCTCGCCGAGCAACATGCCGATAAACCCGGTGATGATGACGAAAAGCCCCACCAGATCGCGCGAGCCGCCGACCTTGTCGGAGACCGCAAGGGCAAACGGTGTCGATATCGACCGGGCGAGCAGGCTGCGCGCCATTTCGGGGGGCAGCTCGAACAGGCGGGCAAGCACGAAGGAGCTTCCCACGGCCACGACCATCGCGACGAGCACGCCGACGATCAGTGCAAAGGCATGCCGGCGAATGATGTCGCGATGCTCATAGATCGGCACGGCAAACGCGATCGTCGTCGGGCCAAGCAGCCACACGAGCCAGCGCGAGTCTGAGATGTACGTCGTGTACGAAATGTCGCCGCCGACCATCACGGCGATGAGCAGGACCGGCGCGAGAATGGCCGGGCCGAGCCACACCTTGCCGAAACGCGCATACAGACGCTTCGACACGTAATAGAAGACGACCGTGAGAACGAGCAGCAGGAGCGCCGTATGATTCATGGCAAGACCCGGCAAGCGCCAGCAGGATTGGGCGCCGCTGCGACAGCGGCGACTTGGCACACGTCACGCATCAGCGGGCGTCGTGCGCGTGCGCACGGCGAACGAGGGCGCGCTTGAGATGACGCTCGGCGCGGCAGGCCAGATCGACCGCCAACGCCGTCGAGACCATCACGAGCACCGTGCCGACGCCGATCACGGCGAGCAATTGCAGGCCCTCTTGGCGCAGCAGATCGGTGTATTGCATGACGGCCGCGACCATCGGCACGAAGAAGAGAATCATTTCCGCCAGAAACCAGTCGGCACCGCGCTTGATCTTCTCCGTCTTCAGCACACCGCTCATGAGCAGTGCCACCACGGCGAGCAGCCCCAGTACGCCACCCGGCAGCGGGAGATGAAAATGCCGCGATGCAGCATCCGCCACCAGATAGATACCGGTGAGCAGCGCGATCTGCCAAACCACGTCAACCACGCCCTTGCTACGGCGATACATACGGCTGGCAATCATCTTGGTCATGGCGGGCTCCCGGGTGTGGCATCAATATGAGACGGAGTATAGGAAGCACCGCAACATAAATATAATGAATTAGAATTATCAAATCGATTCCAAATTGGAATAATTTAAGTATTAACCCTAATGGTGCGTGAGAAAGCCATACAGGACGGGGCTTTCCCGCCGATCGCACCAAAGCGGTGCAAACGAGAGATCCAAAATGGAACTGCGCGCGTTGCGAGGATTTGTGGAAGTGGTGCGACAGCAGAGCTTCACGGCGGCGGCCGAGGCGCTGTTTGTCACGCAACCGACCGTGAGCAAGATGGTCAAGGCGTTGGAAGACGAGTTGGGTACGCCGCTGATGTTGCGCGAGGAGCGCGGCTTGGGGCGCAGGCTCCAATTGACCGATGCGGGACGCGTCGTCTTCGAGCGCGGGCAGGATGTGCTCGCCGCTTACGCGCGCCTGCAGCAGGAGGTGGCCGATCTCGAGACGGTCGCGCGCGGCGAATTGTCGATCGGGATTCCGCCGCTCGGCGGCGACTTGTTCATCCCGGTGATCGGCGCGTTTCATCAGCACTACCCGGATATCGAGATGAAGCTCTTCGAAACCGGCTCGCGTGCCATCGAACAGGCGTTGCTGGCCGGCGACATCGAATTGGGCGCCGTGCTGCTGCCGGTCGATCCCACGATTCTCGACGTGCTGCCCGTGTGCCATTACCCGTTGCGGTTGATTGCACCGCGCGATTCACGCTGGGAAGGCCGCGCCTCCATCGGTCTGGGCGAGTTGCGCGACGAACCGTTTGTCTTTTACGGCGAGGGATTTGCCTTGTCCGAACTGGTCATCACCGCATGTCGTCGCGCGGGCTTCACGCCCAAGATTGCGGGACGCTCCAGCCAGTGGGACTTCATTGCGTCGATGGTGGACAACGGCGTCGGCATCGCCTTGCTGCCCGAGCCCTTCTGCGCGCGGCTCGACCCGAAACGCTTCGTGATCGCGAACGTGCGCGACCCCGAGATTCCGTGGGATCTGGCGATGGCGTGGCGGCGCGACTCGTATCTGTCGCACGCGGCGCGACGCTGGCTCGCGCTCGCGCGCGACCTGCTCGGCCCGGGCGGCGACGGCGAGGCCAAGGCGGCCATCGCCGGCGGCGCCCGGCGGACGTGACATCTGGCCGTCGACCGGCGACCGGCTGGCGATTGCGGTATCCTTGCCGCTGACATTTTCCCCTTGCCGCGTCAGCGCGGCGCATCGACACTCATGCGCATCATTACCGCGAATCTGAACGGCGTGCGATCGGCCGCCAAGAAGGGCTTTTTCGAGTGGTTCGGCAATCAGGACGCCGACATCCTGTGCGTGCAGGAAATCAAGGCGCAGTTGCCGGACATGACAGCGGACTTCCTCACGCCCCACGACTACCAGGGCCACTTCCATTACGCGCAGAAGAAGGGCTACAGCGGCGCGGGCGTCTACGTGCGACGCGAGCCGGACGACGTCGTCGTCGGCTGGGGCAATGCGGAGTTCGATGCCGAGGGCCGCTATGTCGAAGTGCGTTACGGCAACCTGTCGGTCATTTCGGTGTACATCCCGTCGGGCTCGAGTGGTGAGGAACGACAAACCGCCAAGTTCCGCTTCATGGCCGACTTCATGCCGCATCTGCTCGCGCTCAAGGCGGCGGGACGCGAGGTCGTCCTGTGCGGCGACGTGAACATCGCGCACAAGGAAATCGACATCAAGAACTGGAAGGGCAACCTGAAGAACTCAGGCTTCCTGCCAGAAGAGCGCGCCTGGCTCACCCAGTTGTTCGACGACCACGGCTATGTCGACGTCTTCCGCACGCTCGACCCGCGCGCCGATCAATACACGTGGTGGAGCAATCGCGGACAAGCCTATGCGAAGAACGTCGGCTGGCGCATCGACTACCAGATCGCCACGCCCGGCATCGCCGGCAAAGCCAAGACGACCTCCGTGTTTCGCGACATCAAGTTCAGCGACCACGCGCCGCTTACGGTCGACTACGATCACGCGCTGTAATCCAGACGCCCAAGGGGCCGGCACGCTCGTGCCGCGCCCGAGCCATAGCATCACAGCGAAGGCGACGAACGGTGCCGGCCCCTTCGCGTCAGCGCGACCCGCTTGCCGCGGGTACGCCATCGCCGTCGTCATCGTCGGCTCCCCAGGGGGCGACCTTCGGCAAGAGCAGCATGCCCGGCACGGCCAGCACCGTGCAGATGAGGAAGAACGTCACCCAGCCCACGCCGTCGACGATATACCCGGTGCCCGCGTTCGCGAACGTGCGTGGCACCGACGCCAGACTCGTGAACAGCGCGAACTGCGTCGCCGTGTAACGCGGGTCGGTGGTACGGGCAATGTAGGCGGTAAACGCCGCCGTGCCCAACCCGGCCGTGAACGCTTCGAAGGCGATCACCGCGCCCAGCCCCGTGACGACCGGCCCTGCCTTCGCCAGCCACGCGAAGCCCAGCACCGACACCAGTTGCAGCACGCCGAACACCCATAGCCCACGGTTGATGCCAAGTTTGATCAGCCAAACCCCGCCGATGATGCCCCCCGCCACGCTCGCCCACAGGCTCGTCGCCTTGGCGACCACGCCGATCTGCGTCTTCGTGAATCCCAGATCCAGGTAGAACGACGTGGCCAGCGACGTCGCCATCGAATCGCCCAACTTGTAGAGAAAGATAAACGCGAGCACCAACAGCGCCTTTGCCCAGCCGCCGCGCGTGACGAACTCGTGGAACGGCTCGACCACCGCCTCGCGCAGCGTCTTCGGCGGCGTACCGCGAATCGCCGGCTCCTTGACGACGAGCGTCATCACGATGCCCGGCAGCATGAACGCCGCCGTCGCGAAGAACACCTGCGACCACGGCAGATGATCGGCCATGATGAGAGCCAGGGACCCCGGCACGAGTCCCGCCACCTTGTAGGCATTCACGTGCATCGCCGTGCCGAGCCCCTGCTCGCGGTCGGACAGCAACTCACGCCGATAGGCATCCAGAGAAATGTCCAGACTGGCGCTGAAGAACGCCAGCGCGGCCGCGAGCGCGGCAATCGTCATCAGGTCGCGCTGCGGCGAATACGTTCCCATGAGCGCCACCACACCGGCCACCAGCAGTTGCGTGACGAACATCCAGCCGCGTCGCCGTCCCGGCTTCCATCCGAACACGTTGGGCGCGAAGCGATCCATGAGCGGCGCCCACAGGAACTTCCACGTGTACGGAAACTGGATGAGGGCGAACAGGCCGATGGCCTTGAGGTCCACGTGCTCGCTGCGCAGCCACGCCTGCACCAGGTTGAGCAGGATGAACAGCGGCAAGCCGGAGGTGAAACCGAGAATCACGCAGATGAGCATCCGCGTGGGGTGGAAGACGCGCCCGTCGTCGGGCGGCAGCGAATCGGTCATGGAAAGGACAGTTGGGGCCAGCCGCCCGCGGTGCACGGCACCCGGCCCCCTTTGCCTTCACCCGCCAGGGGCCCGGCGCTTCGCTGCCCCGTTAGCTGCCGTCGGTTCAGGAACGCTTGACGCGATAGACCGCAAGACTACCACGCCAGTTCGCGCCCACGGACACGAGTCGCCCGTTATGCAGCACGGCCCGATCGAGAATCTGCACACCGACGTCCGGGGCCAACGCCTCGAAGTCCTTGATGGTCAGCACGCGCACGTTCGGCGTGTTATGCCACTGGAACGGCAGGCTCTTCGACACCGGCATGCGTCCCTGCAACACCGACAGCCGGTGCGGCCAATAACCAAAATTCGGGAACGACACGATCGCTTCGCGGCCGACCCGCACGGTCTCGCGCAGAATGTCCGCCGTGCGGTGAAGCGTCTGCAAGGTCTGCGACAGAATGACCGTATCGAAGCTCTGATCCTCAAAGAGCTTCAGCCCGTCTTCCATGTTTTGCTGGATGACGTTGATGCCGCGCTGCGCCGAGGCCAGCACGCCAGCGTCGTCGATCTCTACGCCGTAACCGCTCACGTCGAGTTCGTCGATCAGCAAACGCAGCAGCGAGCCGTCGCTGCACCCGAGGTCGAGCACCTGCGACGACGGTTCGATCCATCGCGCGATCACCCGGAAATCGGGCCGCTCGGCCAGCGACGCCGCAATACGGCCCCGCGACGCCGCGAGCGCCGCCGCCTGGGCGCTGTTCACCGGTACCGTGGACTGACTCATACCCCGACCTCCTGGGCGATACGTTCGTAGTAGGCGCGCACCAGGTTGTGATAGCGCGCATCGGTAAGCAGGAAGGCGTCGTGCCCGTGCGGCGCGTCGATCTCGGCGTAGCTCACGGTACGGCGCGTGTCGAGCAGCGCCTTGACGATCTCGCGCGAGCGCGCGGGCGCGAAACGCCAATCGGTCGCGAACGACACAATCAGGTACTTGGCCGTGGTGTGCGACAACGCCTTCGCCAGATCGCCGCCCACGGTGCGGGCCGGGTCGAAATAATCGAGCGCGCGCGTGATCAGCAGATAGGTGTTGGCGTCGAAGTACTCGGCGAATTTGTCGCCCTGATAGCGCAGGTACGACTCCACCTCAAACTCCACGTCGAAGCTGAAGCGATAGCCTTCGTCCTGCGCGTTGCCGTCGCCCTTTACGCCGTCGGCCATCACCTCGGCACGGCGCAGCGCGCGGCCGAACTTGGTCGCCATGTCCTCGTCGGACAGATAGGTGATGTGGCCGATCATGCGCGCCACGCGCAGACCGCGACGCGGCACCACGCCATGCGCGTAATAGTTGCCACCGTAGAAGTCCGGATCGGAAAGGATGGCCGAGCGCGCCACTTCGTTGAAGGCGATGTTCTGCGCCGAGAGCTTCGGTGTGGAGGCGATCACCAGACAATGCCCAATGCGCTCCGGATACATGATGCTCCACGCCAACGCCTGCATGCCGCCGAGACTGCCGCCCATCACCGCCGCGAACTTGTGGATGCCGAACGCATCGGCCACGCGCGCCTGCGCATTGACCCAGTCTTCGACGGTCACGACGGGGAAGCGGGCGCCGTACGGTGTGCCCGTGGCTGGGTCGAGACTCATCGGCCCGGTCGAGCCGAAGCACGAGCCGAGGTTGTTCACGCCGATGACGAAGAAGCGATTCGTGTCGAGCGGCTTGCCGGGCCCGACCATGTTGTCCCACCAGCCGATGTCCTTGGGATTGTCAGCGGCGATACCGGCCACGTGATGCGACGCATTGAGCGCGTGACACACCAGCACCGCATTGCTGCGATCGGCGTTCAATTCACCGTAGGTCTCGACCATCAGGTCGTAGCCGGCGAGCATGCTGCCGTTCTGCAGTGCCAGCGGCTCAGCGAAGTGCATCCGCTGCGGTGTGACGATTCCGATTGAAGATTCCATAACTCCCTTTCCGAAACATGCCGGGGCCAGCGCCCCAGTCGACAAGGGTCGACGGACGGCGTCCTGAAGCGTTCTGTGCGGGAAAAGGGGTCGACGGAAAAACGGCGGCGTGCGCGCACGACCTCTTTAGCCGCATTTTTAATGAATGCCCTCTGCCGGGAAGCCCCCCAGAGTCATTCGCGCGCCCGCAAGCGAGTCACCAAATCGGCGCGCCAATCATCGCGTCAAAGCCTGTCAAACGTACGTCGGCCTCGGCGCGGGAAGCAAAAGTATAACGTAATCCGCGCCGTCGGCGCAGACCCGGGATCTTAGCGCAGGAGCGCGGCGATCTGGGGCTCGGCCCCCTCGACCGGCGAGCGCTTGAAGCCGCTCTTGGCGAAGCGATGCCAGCGGCCGAGCACGTAAGACACGAGCAGGTTGGCGCGCGAGTTGGCATCGAACGTCTCCGGCAGCGTGCCCTGTGCACACGCCAGACGCAACACCTGGCGCAGCGAGGCCTCGATGCGGTCGAGCAACTGGTTCATGCGCTCCTGCAAGCGCTCGTGTTCGCCGACCAGCGCTTCGCCGGTCAGCACGCGCGTCATGCCGGGGTTCTTCTCTGCGAACCCGAGCAGCATCAGCACGATGGCGCGTGCTTGCGTCACGCCGTCCTGATCCTGCGCGGAGATCTGGTTGATCAAACCGAAGATGGTCTGTTCGATGAACTCGATCAGACCCTCGAACATCTGGGCCTTGCTCGCGAAGTGGCGATAGAGCGCCGCTTCGGAAACGTCGAGACGCGCGGCGAGCGCGGCCGTGGTGATCTTTTCGCCCTTGGGCGTCTCGAGCATGGCGGCGAGGGTCTGCAACACCTGCACCCGGCGCTCACCCGGCTTGGGGCGGGTTGTCTTCACTGGCGCGGGCACGGCCTCAAGCGCATCGGCGGCGCCGTAACCGGCACCGCTCGAAGAGTTTTCCTGCTGCATCGTCTGGTCGTTATCGGTAGGTATTTTTGGGTCGGGCGGCTCGGGCTGCGCGTCTCGCACCGGCCCCGGTCGCAAGGCGCGCCCGTAACTCGCGCAGAGATTGTACTTTGATATCCACGTAGTGTGGGCGCCCACTGCGCGGCATGGCATCGCCAAGACTGTTTCTGGCCGGCAGATGCCCCGTGATCCAGACCGTCTTGATACCGAAATGCCGGAGGTGCTTGAGGTGGGAGCGCGTGTCTTCGACCAGCCACGTCCGATACGGCGCGAGGCCCTCGCGCACCAGCAGACGACGCAACATGATCGCGTCCGGTTTGGCGCGCCAGGCCCGGCGGTCCGCCATGTCCTCGATGCTCACGCAGCGCTCGAAATGTCGGCGAATGCCCAGCGCCTCGACAATCGGCAGGGCGTAATGCGCGGGCGCATTGGTCAGGAGAATTTTGCGCCCGGGCAGGCCGGCGAGCAGGCGGGCGATCCCGCGCTCGGCGCGCAGCACCTCGACCAGCGGCGGCAGCTCGTGCACGCGCGCCAGAAACTCATGTGGATCGATGGCGTGATGCTTGATGAGGCCCAGCAGCACGGCCCCATACTTCGCCGTGTAGTCGGTACGCAGACGATTGGCTTCGTCGGGCGGCAGCCCCAGCTTCTCGACGATATAGGCCGTCATCGCGCGATTGATGCGCGGAAAGATCGCGTGCGACGCGCGATGCAGCGTGTTGTCCAGATCGAACAGCCAGACCGGACCGCGCGTGCCGTGTTCGCTGCGGGCGCGGGGCGCCCGGCGTCGCCGGCTCAGAACGTGAGAAGAAGACACGAAGATAGCGGATTCATGCGAGGAGATACGGGGAGATGGCTGCCGCGCCCCGACAGCCACCCTTCCTGTCGCAGAACACATTGCCGCCATGGCTAGGCACGATGCTAGCGCGTGAATCCCGCTTTGACAAACCTCGGGGCGCAGCACCGCATCACGTGGGGATCGCCCCCCCGGACGATCCCCACGCCTGAACGACACGCGATGCTGCGCGATCTGGCCGTTGTCATGGCGCCTCGATGACGTCTTTCGCGTCATCGCCAGCGCCACCGATCAGAACGTGTGCTGAATGCCCAGCATCGTGCCGAACTGATTACCGCCCGTGGCAACCGAGCCGCCTGCGGCAATCGCCACCGCGCCGTTTTGGCTGTTTGCCACCCAGCCGACCAGGCCATACAGCGACGTGCGCTTCGAGAGCGAGTACGAGGCGCGGCCGATGAGCATCGTCGCGTTGGCACGGCTCTTCAACTGGTAGCGAATGGCCTGCGCGTCGAACGCCCACGTGATCGTCGGCAGATAGCTCACGCCGATGAAGTAGATGTCCGAGCGCAGCGAGGCGGCATCGGCGCTCACGTTACGGTGAATCCAGCCACCGCCCACGCGTCCCGTCGACCATTTGTAGTACGCGTTGATGACCGAGTGCGAGTCGGTGTAACGCGAGCTGGTCAGCGGGGCCGCGGCGCCCGTGTTGCCGCGCATCTGGTCGTACGATGCCGAAATGCCGAAGTTCTGGTAGTCGTAGCCGATCAGGCCCGTGAACTGCTTGCAGGCCTGGTAGTTGCCGGCGACGTTGCCCGCGCAGTTCGTGGCCGACGGACCGCCGGCGGACGAGCCATCGCGCCCGAAGCTATACGTCGCGCCGAGCGTCACGCCGGAGAATTTACCCATGTAGCCGACCGCGCTGTCGCTACGTGCGCTGGCGATGTACGGATCGACGCTGGCCAGCGAGAAGATCGACGGTCCGATCACGTCGGCGTTGCCGGTCACGTAGAACGTCATGTTGTTCTGACGGCCGAGGAGCACCGTGCCCCAATCGCCCGACAGACCGACGTTCGCCTGACGGCCGAACAGACGTCCGCCGTAGTTCAGGTTGCCGGTGCCCGGCTGGAAGCCGCTTTCCAACGTGAAGACGGCTTTCAGGCCGCCGCCCAGATCTTCGACGCCCTTGAAGCCGAAGCGCGACGGCACCTTGCCCGTGAGGGTCGGCTCGCCGATGAAGCTACCGCCCGTGGCGGCGTTGTTGTAGTAGGCGATGCCGGTATCGACGATCCCGTACAGCGTCACGTTGCTTTGTGCGTGCGCCAGGCCCGCCCCCAGCAGCAGGCCAGCGGCCAATGCATGTTTCACTTTCACTTCTGTCCCCTTGTTTTTGAAATACACAGCAACTACAGACTTCAACCTCCGGACCGTTGGCAACCTCGCCGGCCCAGTCTTTTGCAAGACGGCATGCTGGCCGCCTCGGGTACTGCCCTTGGAACCACCGCCCTAACTGCGCCCTCGGCCGGGTTCAAGTGCAGGGATGGCGCGACGTGCGATGCTGTTTTTTCCTCACGCCTCGCGTACGAAAGCGAAACGCGCTTCGCGGCGGGCAATGCGCCAACCCTGCGCGGTCCGCACGAACGTGTCTTCGAACTCCCCCATGACCTGCCGGCCCTGTGCCGGACGTCCGAATGGCCCCGGCACATCGTGTGCCGAGCCGCTCCAGAGCAACACCGTGCTGCTGCCGATTGCGCGCGTCGGCGACGTGACATCGATCAGCACGTTGCCTACGAGATGCCGCGTGAGCCGATCCACTGGACGCTGCGCATAGGCAGCCGCAATGGCGACGGGGCCAATGAGCGCGTCGCCGTTGGGGCGCACGAGCACCCCCGCCTCGGCAAACAGCGCGGCGAGTCCCTGCGCGTCGCGCCGGTCGTTGCAGGCGACGAAGCGCATCACCAGGTCGTGGCAAGCCTGTTTGGCCAGCAGGGCGTCGAGCGATTGCGGGTCGACGCCGGGCGTCAGGTCCTGATCGGCGGCATCGTTCGTCATGCGTCGCGCCCCTCGGTGGGTGCGATGTCCAACGCGGGCCGTGCCAGCCAGGTCCGCATGGCCTGCGCCACTTCCTGCGGGCGCTCCATCGGACTCATATGGCCACTGTGTTCTATGACGTGCAGCACGCTCCCCGGGATGAGCCCCGCCATCACTTCGTGGCGCGCGAGCGGGCTCCATGTGTCCTGCCGGGCGCACAACACGAGCGTCGGACAGCGAACGCCGCCCAGCAGCGACGTTGCATCCGGTCGACCGAGCAATGCATGAATCTGGGCGGCAAACTGATCGGGGTGGCTGCGCTCGATCATGTCGAGAATCGCGCCGAACAGCGGCGTGCCGATCTGGTCGGGATGCACCATCCCGGTCGCCCATACCTGCCCCATCGCCCGCATGCCGGCTTCGCGCGCGCGAGCGAGCAAGGCGGCGCGTCCGGCACGTTCCTTCTCGGCCGCCTCGCCGTCGGGCAGCGCCTGATAACCCGTGTCGAGCAGCGCAAGATGCGTGACGCGATGCGGTGCGCGGCGCACCACCTCCAGCGCCACGCGTCCGCCCATCGAGTGCCCTGCGAGGGCGAAGCATGGCGCGGCGGTACTTGCCAACACGTGATCGGCCATCGCGTCGATGGTGTCGAGCATGCCCCACGTGGGAACGCGGCAATCGTATTGCGGCAGCGCTGCCGCCGTGGCCGCCCAGGCCACGTGATCGCAAAGCAAGCCGGGGAGCAGGAGCAACGGGGAACGTTCGACACTCATGGTTTTCCTCCCTGCGGCCAAGCACGATTCGGTATGCACACCTCGCCGTCGAAGAGCCAGCGCGCCGTGCGCAGCAGGCCGGCGCCGGCGACGTCCGGCGCACCGTCGGCATCGACGCCGAGCGCGAGGCGCACGGTGAATTCGCCCGTCGGGTGTTCGATGGCGAGCAGCGGCGCGTCGTCGTCCGGCACCACGGCCATCGCGTGGCAAACGGTGCCCGGCAGCGCGGCAGCCGTCGCCACGCTCACTGCCGCCAACACGCCGATGGACGAGTGGCAACGATGTGGGATGAAACAACGTGTCGCGAGGGCGCCACCGGCCTTCGGCGGCGCGACGAGACACATCTTGGGCACCGTGCGCGAACGCACGTCGCCAAGATGCATGCGCGGGCCGACGGCCAGTCGAATGGCCTCGATCCGGTCGCGCATCGTCTGAAACGCTGGCGCCGAGTCGAGCTGCTCGCAAGACTCAGCGCCAGTGATGCCCAGGTCCGCCGCGCGCAGGAGCACGAGCGGCATGCCGTTGTCGATGCATGTCACCGTGATGCCGTCCACGACGTCCTGACGCTGCCCCGTCGGGAACAGCGCACCGCAGGAGGAGCCTGCCGTATCGCGAAACATCAACGGAATCGGGGCAGCCGTGCCCGGCACACCGTCGATGGCCACGTCGCCGTCGTACTTCACCACGCCGCGCGGGGTCTGCACGGTGGCCACCGCCACCTGCCCCGTATTGAGCATGTGAATGCCGACGTCCGTCACGTCACCCGGTGCGCTCACGAGCCCCCGCTCGATCGCGAACGGCCCCACCCCGGCGAGCAGGTTGCCGCAGTTCTGTCCGTAGTCGACACGCGCTTCATCGACCACGACCTGGGCAAATAGATAGTCCACGTCGGCGTCGGGCCGCGTGGCGCGCGAGACGATGGCGACCTTGCTCGTGAGCGGATTCGCACCGCCCATGCCGTCGATCTGACGTGCGTCGGGCGAGCCCATCGCCGCGAGCAGCACGGCGTCGCGCGCGGCGCCCTGCTCAGGCAAATCCTCGGCGAGGAAGTACAACCCCTTCGAGGTGCCGCCCCGCATGACGGCCGCCCGGATACGCGTTTGCGAATGCGTCACGTCGCGGTCCTCATTCGCCTTGCAGCTCGTCGAGCGAATCGACGTAGCGCAAGCCCTTCGCGGCAAGGCGTTCGCGCATCTTGTAATAGTCGAGCCCCAGCGTGCCGCCCGCGAGCACACCGCGCTTGTAGGCTTCGTCGGCACCGCGTGCGGCCGCCGCCTTGGCCACGGCCTCGGCGTTCGCGAACGGCACCACGACCACGCCGTCGTCGTCCGCGACGATCACGTCGCCCGGGTTCACGATCTGATGGGCGCACACGACCGGCACGTTCACCGAGCCGAGCGTCTCCTTGACCGTGCCCTGTGACGAGATGGCCTTCGACCACACCGGAAACCGCATGTCGGTGAGCGTGCCGATGTCGCGACAGCCCGCATCGATAACGAGGCCGGCGACACCGCGCGCCTTCATCGACGTGGCGAGCAGGTCGCCGAAGTAGCCGTCGTCGCAAGGCGACGTCACGCCAACCACAACGATGTCGCCCGGCTGCGCCTGCTCCACGGCAACGTGCAGCATCCAGTTGTCCGAGGGCGGCGCGAGCACCGTGACCGCACTGCCGGCCACCGCAGCGCCGGCGTAGATCGGGCGCAGATAGGTGGCCATCAGGCCGAGCCGGCTCTGCGCTTCGTGCACCGTGGCACTGCCTGCGCTGCGCAGCACGTCGAGCGTGGCGGCGTCGACACGGGGAATTTGACGAACGACGACGCCGCGGATCATGACAGTTGCTCCGTCACGACCGGCGTGAGGCGCATGAGCCCCTCTGCGTACTTGATGTCGCGCGCGGCGGCGATGCCGATGTTGCGCTTGGCCTGCACGCCGCGTTGCAACGCCACGCGCGTGTAGTAATCCCACAAGTGCTCCTGCCCCGCCATGCACTCGATGGCGGCACGCTTCGTGTCCCACACCGGCGTGATGTCGACGAAGGTGTTCGGGATCCATTCGCACTGCTCGGTCTGATGCGGCTCGAACGCGAGCACGGCGGGAGCGCCGATGATCTTTGCGCCCGGCTTGTGGCCCTCGGCCTGCGCAATGACGCGGGCTTCCTGCGTGACGTGCATCGCGAGCGGATGATCGAAGTTATACGGATCCTTCTCCGAGTGGCTCAGCACGAACGACGGTTGCAGCTCGCGATAGATGTCGACGAGCCGGAAGAGCGTTTCGTCGGATACGCGCATCGGGTAGTCGCCGATATCGAGGAATTCGATTTCCGCGCCGAGAATATCGGCCGCGCGCTGCGCTTCTTCGCGACGCGCGACCTTGACCTTCGCCTCGGTCATGTCCGCGCCCTTGCGCCAGAGCTTGGCCGACTCGCCACGCTCGCCGAAGGACAGGCACACGACCTTCATGCGATAACCCTGCGCGACATGCGTGGCAATCGTGCCCGCCGCACGCCAGACGAAGTCCGCCGAATGGGCGCTGACCACAAGGCCGGCCAATCCGCCGGTGAGGGTGTGCTGTGATGTGCTCATATGTTTGACGTCAATACGTGTTGTGCTGTGCCCGTTCAGGCACTTTCCAAGCCGACCAGCGTGCCGAGCAGTTCCGGCGATGCGGCCAGTTCGCTGCTGCGTCCCGTCCAGACCTCGCGGCCCCGGTCGAGCACCAGTGCGCGGTCCGTCAGCTCCAATCCCAGTTCCGCGTGCTGTTCCACGAGCACCACGCCCATGCCGCCGTCCGCGCGCAGCTTCCAGAACGCATCGACCAGTTGATCGACGATCACCGGTGCGAGCCCTTCAAATGGCTCGTCGAACAGCAGCACGCGCGGATTGCCGATCAACGCGCGGCCGATGGCCAGCATCTGCTGCTCGCCGCCCGAGAGTTGGTTGCCCAGGTTGCGACGCCGCTGGTGCAGGCGAGGGAACAGGTCGTACACACGATCGAGCGTCCAGGCGCCGTCGGCCGTCCCCATCGCGGACACCTGCAGGTTTTCTTCGACGGTGAGCGACTTGAAGATCTCGCGCTCCTGCGGCACCAGCGCCAACCCGGCGCGCGCTCGCTTGTACGCGGGCCACGACGAGATATCGTCATGGCGATAACGCACCACGCCGCCGTGGCGCGTGGTCAGTCCCAACAGGCTGAGCAGCAGCGTGCTCTTGCCCACGCCGTTGCGACCGAGAATGGCGAGCGCTTCTCCCGACGCCAGACGCAGGCTCACGTCTTCGAGCACAATGGTCTCGCCGTACCCGGCGCTGAGCCCGCCGGCTTCGAGCACGATGTCAGTCATGATGGCGACGCCCCAGATAAATGTCGCGCACGCGCGGATCGCGGCGCACGTCGTCCTTCTCGCCTTCCATCAGCACCGCGCCTTCGACCAGCACCGTGATGCGGCGCGCGAACCGGAAGACCAGATCCATGTCGTGTTCGATGACCATCACCGCCACGTCTTCGGGCAAGCGTTCCAGCAATTCGAACAGCTTGCGGCCCTGCCCTGACGGCACCCCGGCCACGGGTTCGTCGAGCAGCAGCACCTTGGGATCGAGCGCCAGACCGAGCGCGATTTCGACCTGACGACGTTGGCCGTAGGCCAACTCGTCGATGCGCCTGCCCGCGAGATCGAGCATGCCGAGCGCGCGCAAACGCTCCGCCGCTTCCTCCACGACTGCCGGACGGCTGGCCATCGGCTTGCCGACGCGACCGTCGAGGCCGCTGCGCGCCGAGAGGGCGAGCGCAACGTTCTCGGCCACGGTGAGTGTGTCGAATAGCGTGTTGAGCTGGAACGTGCGCGCCAGACCGAGCTTCACGCGCTTGTGCGACGGCATCGATGTCACGTCGGTGCCCCCCACGCGCACCACGCCCGCGTTCGGTTTGAGCACGCCCGTGAGCAGATTCATCAACGTGCTCTTGCCGGCGCCGTTCGGGCCGATCAGCGCGTGTCGCGCGCCCACGGGCAGCGACAGGCTGACGTTGCGTGTGACGTCGAGCTGGCCGAAACGCTTGGACAGCCCCTGAATGTCGAGTGCAGCGCTCACGGCGTCACCTCCTTGTCCGTGGTCGTTGCCTGGGTGTTGCCGATGGTGTCCGTCACGATCGCGCGCGGGTCGCGACGCCGCGCACGGGAGACGCGAGCGGCAAAGCGATCCACCAGTCCGATCAGGCCGTCGGGCGCGAAGCGCACCACGACAATGAGCAACACGCCGAGGGCGGCGAGCCAGTTCGTCGGGTCGATGGCAGCGATGCGATCGGACAGCACCATGAAGACGATGGCACCGAGGGCCGCGCCATAGAGGCGTCCGGTGCCGCCCAGGGCAAGCATCACAAGCACGTTGGCCGACAGCGTGAACGACAGTGTGTCGAGGGCGACGATATTGTTGACCTGTGCCGAGAGCGCGCCCGCGACGCCGGCCAGGGCGGCGGCGAGGGTATAGAGCATCAGGCGCCGCAAGCCAACGCGCACACCGAGCAGCGACATACGCGTGGCGTTCTCGCGAATGCCCTTCACGGTCAGACCGAACGGCGAGTTCACGAGGAATTGCGTGAACAAATACACGACGAGCAGCACGGCGAGTGCGTAGAGATACGCCGTATGTCCATAGATATCGAACTCGAACTTGCCGAGCACCGGCGCGATGGTGTAGCCGGTCAGGCCGTCGTCGCCCATCGTGATCGACTTCGCGACGTTGCCGGCCTCATAGAGCAGCGTGGCGCACACGAGCGTGAGCATGATCTGCGTGAGCCCACTCACCCGCAGCACGACGATGCCGGTGACGAGCCCCACCAGCGCCGCTACCACGGCACCCGCGACCAGCCCGAGCAGCGGGTCGGGCGAGACGTGCAGCGCGAAGAGACCGGCCGCGTAGGCACCGCTGCCGAAGAATGCCGCGTGCCCGAGTGTCTCGATGCCGCAATAGCCCTGCACGAGATCGAGCGAGAGCGCAAAGATGATCATGATCAGCACGCTCGTGGCGAGCGCGAGATACAGATCGGCGAAGAAGTAAGTGGCAACGGCGGCGAGAAGCAACACCGCATCGAGTGCACCGAGACGTTTGCGTCGCAGCGCGGGGACAACGTGCGTCGTGCCTGCGGCCGACGGCAGCGGATTCGTATGAGACATCATGACCCTCCGCTCAGGCGCGCCCGACCAACCCTTGCGGGCGGATCAGCAGAATGGCCAGCACGGCCAGGTAAATCATGAAAGCGCCGAGCGCTGGCACGTAATAGCGCCCCAGCGTGTCGATCAGGCCGAGCAGCAGGCCTGCATAGAGCGAGCCGCGCAGACTGCCGAGACCACCGGCCGCCACCACGATCAGCACGAGCACCAGATACTTCAGACCGTAATAAGGCTCAAGCGGCAGGATCTGGCTCGACAGCGCGCCGCCCAGTCCGGACAGCCCGCATCCGATGGCAAATGTGATCGAGAACACGAGCGGCACATCAATGCCAACGCAGCGCGCCATGCGCGGGTTGTCCACGGCCGCGCGCAGCTTCGCGCCGAACGGCGTGCGCTCCAGCCCCCACCAGATGCCGAGGGCCACGACCGCGCTGCATACCAGGGCGAAGATGCGATAGACGGACACGGAGAATGCACCGAAGTCCCATGTGCCGCGCAGTGCCTCGGGAATGGGAATCGACTGCAGCTCGGTCCCGGCGAGATGCTTGGCCAGCGCGCAGATGATGAACGCGAGCCCGATCGTCATGAGCAATTGCCCCAGACCGTTGGCCGTGTAGACCCAGCGATACAACGTGCGTTCGAGCACAGCACCGAGCACCATGGTGCCCGCCACACCGACGAGCAACGCGGCGAAGAAATCGAGCCCGGCACGCTGCATGGCCCACAGGGTGAAATATCCGCCGATCATGGCGAAGGCGGAGTGCGCGAGATTGACCACGCGCATTACGCCCAACGTGACCGTGAGACCCACGGAGATGAGGAACAGCAACATCCCGTAGGCCACACCGTCGATCGACAACGACAGTAAAGTGGCAAGCGATTGCGTCATGACGAATTACCGAACGAACTGAGCGACAACGCCTGCGTTACTTGGCGGCCACTTGGGGGTGGCTCACATGCCACGGCTCGACCACCGACTTGAAGGTCTCGATGGGCTTGTTGCCCAGCTTTCCATCGATGTTCTCCACCCGGCGGATATACACGTTCTGCACGATTTCACGCGTCTTCGGATCGATCGACACCGGACCCCGGGCGCTCGTCCAGGCGAAACCCTTCACGGCGGCGATCGCCTTGTCGCCATCCTTCTTGCCCTTCGTGGCCTTGATCATCTGTGCGATGACGGTCATCGAGTCGTAGGCCGACACCGAGGCAATCGACGGCAGCGCCCCCGGACCGTACTTCGCCTTGTAGGCCTTCACGAACGAGGTGTTTTCCGGCGACGTCAGGTACGGCGAATAATGCAGGGCGGTAATCGTGCCGATTGCGCTGTCGCCGATGGCCGGCAAATCGGACTCCATCGTCTCCGTCGTTGCGAAGAGCTGGATACCCGCTTTGTCCAGTTCGCGCTCCTTGAACGCCTTGACGAAGCCGGCTGACATCGGCCCCACCGGCATGAACAGGAAGAGGGCATCCGGCTTGGCATCGCGAACACGTTGCAGATAACTCGAAAAATCGGTCGTGCCGAGCGGCACCTTCACTTCGGTGGCAATCTTGCCGCCCGCCTTCTTGAACGTCTCGCTGTAGGCGTCGATCGCGTCGTAGCCTGGCGCGAAGTCGGCCACCACGATGGCCGCGTTCTTCACGCCCTTGCTGGCGGCGTACTCTACGAGCGGCACGCTCACGGCCCACTGCGTGAAGCCCGTACGCACGAAATACGGCGACTTGAGCGTCACACTGGACGTGCCCGAATTGCCAATGACGAGCGGCGTCTTGGTCTGCGTCGCCACATCGGCCATGGCCAGCACGTTCGGCGTGAACGAACCGCCGAACAGGTACTGCACCTGATCGCGCACCACCAGCTCCTGCGCCAGCTGACGCGTGCGTTGCGGGTTGACGCCGCCTTCGTCACGCTCAAGGATCACGAGCGTGTCGTCGCCCACTTTGCTCTTGTGCTGCTCGAGCCACAGGTTGACGCCGCGACGATACTCCGTGCCCCACCAGGACGCCGAGCCTGAGAACAGCCCCAGCATGCCGACCTTGATTTCCCCGGCATGCGCCGAGACAGCGGTGAATTGGCAAACACTCGCAAGTGCTACAGCAAGCCACAGATGGCGCTTCACACAGATGGCGCTTCATCATGATGTCGTCTCCTCGTCGGCGTCGAGCGCCGCTCCGCTTTTTCGATGTGGCGCGCCGGGGGGCGGGCCTTTTCAAGGTATGGGAAACAGCTTAGGCAGCCGAGCGCGGCGCGTCGAATGAAACTCCCGCGTCGAGCGTCGCGTTTTTCGTATATCCCCGAGATTTCCCTTACGTGACGGGACGCATTTCGCGAGCGAGATTTCGCAGTGCGAGACGTTTTGCGTTCCCATGGTGGAACGCCCGCCGCAAAAGGCGCGGCGGGAAGGCGTCACGGCACATTTCAAGTCGAATGACTCGGAAGGAAGAGAACGCGTCGACACATGCAAGCCATGGCGAAATCAGCGAATTTCGCCGCGCTCGCGAACCGTATCGCGAGCCTGTCACGCGTCTTACGTCGGATGCTGCATTGTCGGGGCCAGCGCGCGCAGCTCGTCGAGCAATTGCTCAGCGGCCGGGGACAGCAAGCCGTCGCGCCGCGTGGCGACACCGATCGCACGACGTGCATGCTGCAACGGCACCGGTACAACGGCCAGCTCGCCGGTGCGCAACTCCGACGTGATCTGCACCGGCGAGAGCAACGCAAGCCGGTCGCTCGATGACAATAACCCGCGTACCACCGGTGAACTGCTCGCGTGCACCTGCGTACGCGGCAATGCCAGACCCTCCGCATGAAACACGCGCTCGAATACCCGGCGCGCGGGCGTGGAGGGCAGCGGGCTCACCCAGCCGTACTCGGCCAGTTCCGCGAGCGTGGGCGTGCAGCCCGACGACAGGCAGGGATGATCGGCACGGGCGACCACCGACAGGTGATCCTCGAACAGCGCTTCCTGGCGAATGTCCTGCGGCACGTCGCTCGCTCGCAGGGCGCCGACGATCATGTCGACGTCGGCCTGTCGCAGCTGGCGAATCAGAGCTTCGTAGGTGCCGTCCACCACTGTCACATTCAGATACGGCGACTGGTACAGCAGACTGTCGATGGCTTTGGGCAGCAGAAAGCCACTGGACAGCGGCAACGCGGCCACGATCACGGTGCCTTGCTGACGCCCCCCGAATGGCGCGAGTTCGTCTTCGGCGATCGCCAGCTCGGCCAGCGCGCGCTTGACCGGGCCGAGCAACGCCTGCGCCTCGTCCGTCAGACGCGTGCCGCGCGGCGTGCGTCGAAACAGCTTGATACCGATCAGATCTTCGAGCTGATCGAGATTGCGCTGGATGGTCGGTTGAGAGCATTGCAGGCGGCTCGCCGCGAGCGGCCCGCTACCCAGCTCCGCGACCGCGATGAAGCTGGTGAGTTGCTGGGGAGCGACAACCGCCGCGAAGCGACTTGCGGCCCGCGCACCGCCGTCGGCCTGCGACGCCGTGGCGGCAAACGCGTCGCGATACCCGTTGGCCAACTCCGCGAGTGCGCGCGTGGCGCGCACACCCAGGCGCTGACCGGCCGCGTTCGGCGTCAGGCCGCGCGCGCTGCGGTGAAACAACGGAAAGCCCAGCTCCGCCTCGATATCGGAGATCGAGCGTGCAACGGCCGACTGTGAGAGATGCAGCATGCGCGCCGCACGCGCTACCGAATCGCATTCCAGCACGGCGACCATCGCGCGCAGGCCGCGCAATTTTCGGCACAGGAGCGTCGCCTCGTTGCTCTGTGGCGCACGGCTCCATGTGCCGCGCTCGTGACAGGCGAGTTGAGGGGCGGCCAACGGCGTGGTCAGGCTGATCGACGTGTCGATGGACATGCGCGGTGCGTCGCCGGGTTCAGCGCAGGGTCGGCACGCGGCGCGTGGCCATGAACTCGTCGAGCGTCTCGCCGCGCATGAGCGCATAGACTTCGAGGTTCGTCTTGCGCACCACGCGAGCGAATTTTTCGAGCACGAAGAAATTCACGCCGTGACGCACGAGTCCAAGCCAGTCCTGCGCTTGCACCATCGCCTGTTCGTCGGCGGTCAGACCGGCGGCGGTCATCGCAGCAACGGGGTCGCCGAGAAACGACTCCCGATTGTCGGCGCGAATCATGTGCCAGAAGAAGCGATTGAGCTTGAGCGTGCGATGGCTCACGCGCAAGTCGAACGCGTACGTGCCGGTGATCGCCTCGATGCCTTCGAGCTGCGGGTTCATGCGGCGTCCTCCTCGTAGAGCGCGACGGTCATGGCCGTCGTCGTCGCCAGGTAGTAGTTCAGATGCAGACGCTTGATGCGCGGGCCCAGCGCACCGCGCATCGACAGCCACATGATTTGCTCCACGCTCTCGGCACCGCCGCGCTCGACGTAATCCACATGCCTGAGTTCGGTCAGCGTCTCGGGCTGATGTTCGAGCAACGACAGGAATTCGCGATCCCACGCTTCGTCGTTGTAGCCCGCGCGCTCGCCGTGGATCTGGTGCGAGAGACCGCCCGTGCCCACCACCACCACGCGCAGATCTTCCGGATACGACTCGATGGCGCGGCGCACGGCCTGACCGAGGCGATAGCAGCGGCGCCCCGTCGGCAATGGGTATTGCAAAACGTTGATGGCGATCGGCACGACCGTACCCGGCCAGTCCGGCTTGTGCGGCCACAGCAGCGGCAGCGGCGACGCGCAGCCGTGATCGATGGGCTTGTCCTGAAATACGGTGATGTCGAATTCGTCGTTCACGAGCGACTCGGCAATGTGTGCCTGCAGCGCGACGTCGCCCCGAATCGGCGGCAACGGACGCAGCCCGGCCCCTTCGTCGGCGATCGGGAACGAGTCGCCCACGCCGAGCGCGAACGTCGGATACATGTCGAAGAAAAACGTGGTCGCGTGATCGTTGTAGAAGAACACCAGCACATCGGCCTGCTTCTCCGCCAGCCACTTCGCCACGGGCTCGTAGCCCTGGAACAGCGGCGCCCACGCGGGATCCTGCTGCTTGCCCTTGTCGTACGCCACGCCGATGGTCGGCACATGCGACGTACCGATCCCCCCAATGATCTTTGCCACGTGAAGTCTCCGTCCTTTGTCTTGTCATGCGTGGGCGATGCCATGCGATCCCCCACCGTTATGCTGCGGCGAGTCTATACGGGATCCCATATGCACATAAAGCAGGGTATTTACTGATGCAATGTCTTATTATGGGATCCCATAATAAAAAAGCCGGGCCTGGAAGCCTCCAGAATGACCGGCACGAATTCCCGCCATCGAAAGGAGACGCATGCTGCATCCCACGCCCACCACGGTTCAGTTGCGCGAGATGATTCTCAAGGGTGAACTTGCGCCGGGCGAGCGTCTGGCCGAAGCCAAGCTCGCGGAGCAACTCGGTGTCTCGCGCATGCCGGTGCGGCAGGCATTGCCGGTGCTTGCCGAGGAAGGGCTGGTCGTGCGTGCCGGTCAGCGCGGCTACGCGGTGCGAGCGCATACGCGTGAGGAAAGTGTCGAGGCGCTGCATCTGCGTGGCGCGCTCGAAGGTTATGCCGCACGTCTGCTGGCCGAAAAGGGCGCAAGCGCCGAGCTGCTCAAGCAGTTGCGCGACCTGTTGGCCGAAGGCGACGCCCTGCTCGCCGACCATACGATGACAGCCGAAGTACAGATCGGTTACGCGTCGCTCAACGCGCGCTTTCATGACCTGCTCGTCGTCGGCGCGCAGAATCCGCTGCTCGAAGGCTTCGTCGCGCGCTGCAATCTGGTGCCTTTCGTCGCGCCGCGTACGGTGGCCTTCGGACACAAGGACCGACGCCAGTACGCCGACATCATCGCGTACGCGCATCGCCAGCATCACGCGATTGTCGAGGCGATTGCCGCCCGTCAGCCCGATCGTGCCGAGTTCATGTGCCGCGAGCACATCGTCACCCAGGAACACAGCATGGGCGCGCAGTTGCTCTGACACGCGTCCCTCGACTTCATCCCGACCATCCTCTATCGACACGAGAGCGCGCCCGTCGACGGCGCGCCAAGGAGACAAACGAACATGTTTCTGAAAAATACCTGGTACGTCGCATGCACGCCGGACGAGTTCGCCGACAAGCCATTGGGCCGCAAGGTCTGCAACGAAGCGATGGTGTTTTTCCGTGAAGCCAACGGCAACGTCGCGGCCCTGGAAGACTTCTGTCCGCATCGCGGCGCGGCGCTGTCGCTGGGCTTCGTCAAGGACGGCCACCTCGTGTGCGGCTATCACGGCCTGACGGTCGACGGCGGCGGCAAGTGCACGAAGATGGTCGGCCAGCGCGTCGGCGGCTTCCCGAAAACGCGCGCGTATCCGTGCGTGGAGCGTTACGGCTTCGTGTGGGTCTGGCCGGGCGACGCCGCGCTCGCAAATCCCGACGAGATTCCTCACCTGGAATGGGCGGTGAGCGATCAGTGGGCCTACGGCGGTGGCCTGTATCACATCAAGTGCGACTATCGACTGATGATCGACAACCTGATGGATCTGA
Organism: Pandoraea sp. XJJ-1; assembly: GCF_026802345.1. Classification (NCBI taxonomy): domain Bacteria; kingdom Pseudomonadati; phylum Pseudomonadota; class Betaproteobacteria; order Burkholderiales; family Burkholderiaceae; genus Pandoraea; species Pandoraea sp. XJJ-1. The sequence continues at coordinate 260,572 of NZ_CP113827.1, read as the reverse complement.
CGCACGAGACCTACGTGCACGCGACGAGCATCGGTCAGGACGAGATCGAGGAAGCCCCGCCGAAGACGACGGTCGAGGGGGATAGCGTGATCACCGCGCGTCATATGGAGAACATCAAGGCCCCGCCGTTCTGGGCGAGCGCACTGCGCGCGAACGGCCTGGACGACCAGGTGCCGTGCGACCGCTGGCAGGTGTGCCGCTTCACGCCGCCGAGTCACGTGATGATCGAAGTGGGTGTGGCGCACGCGGGTCATGGCGGTTACGACGCCCCGGCCGACAAGAAGGCCGGCAGCATCGTGGTCGACTTCATCACGCCCGAGACCGACGAATCGATCTGGTACTTCTGGGGCATGGCGCGTAACTTCAAGCCCGAAGATGCCGAGCTGACCGCCGCGATCAAGCGCGGCCAGGGCGGTATCTTCGCCGAGGACCAGGAAGTGCTCGAAGCCCAGCAACGCAACCTCTCGGCGTATCCGGAGAAGAAGATCCTGAAGCTCAACATCGACGCCGGCGGCGTGCAGTCGCGCAAGGTGCTCGATCGGCTGATCGAGGCCGAACGGGCCGCAAAGGGGATCGCGGGCAGCCTGGGGAACGCGGAGAACGCGGCATGAAGGTCCGGCTCGCGAGCAAGCGCGATGTCGCCACCGACATCTGCGAATTCGAATGGGTGAGTGTCGACGGCACGCCCTTGCCGGCCTTCACCGCGGGTGCGCACATCGACGTGCATGTCGCCGACGGGCTCGTGCGGCAGTACTCGTTGTGCAATGCGCCCGGTGAGACCCATCGCTATTGCGTGGGTGTACTGCGCGACCCGGCGTCGCGCGGCGGTTCGACCGCCATGCATGCGCTCACGCCCGGCACGACGGTGGAGATCAGCGCGCCGCGCAATCACTTCCCGTTGGTGGAACACGCCACGCACAGCATCCTGCTTGCCGGAGGGATCGGCGTGACGCCCATTCTGTGCATGGCCGAAGCGTTGTGCGCCCGCGGCGCGTCGTTCGAAGTGCATTACGGCACGCGTGAACCGGCGCGCACGGCGTTTCGCGATCGTTTCGCGCGCGACGATCTCGCGGCGAAGACGCACCTGTACTTCGACAGCGAAGGCGAGCGCGCCGATCTCGACGCGATTCTTGCGCAACCGTCCGTCGGCAAGCACCTGTATGTCTGCGGCCCGGCAGGATTCATCGACGCCGTGCTGGCACGCGCAGAAGCGGCGCAGTGGCCGGAAGGCAATGTGCATCGCGAGTACTTCGCCGCACCGGTGCCGTCGGACACGGCGGGCGACAAGGCATTCCAGGTCAAGCTGCATTCGAGCGGTCGCGTGATCGACGTGAAGGCGGGCGAGACCATTGTCGCGGCGCTCGCCGCGCACGGCGTGGAAGTGCAGATGTCGTGCGAGCAAGGCGTGTGCGGCACGTGCCTCACGCGGGTGATCGACGGCACCCCGGAGCATCGCGATGTCTACCTGACCGACGACGAGCGCGCCGCCAACGACCAGATCCTGCCGTGCTGCTCGCGCAGCCGGTCGCCCATGCTGGTGCTCGATCTGTAACGCATCCTTGTCCTCACCGAAGGAAATCGCCCCGCTTCGCATCGCGAGCGGGGCTGACTTTTCTTGATGACCTGACCGCGTCGCGAACGCCATCGACGTCTCTATGTCGTGGGCCTCACAGCACCCGGGCCTTCGTCTCCCGGACGAGGAACGTCGAGATCAGCGCCATCGCGGCGAGCACGAGGAAGTAGACGATGACCGGCCAGATGTGGCCATGGCTCCAGGCAAGCAGACTCGCCGCGATCATCGGTGCGAGTCCGCCCCCCAGCACGGTACCGATCTGCTTGCCGAGCGACACGCCCGAGAAGCGTACGCGCGTATCGAACAGTTCCGAGAAGAAGCTGCCTTCGGGACCGAACATCATCGGGTGAATCAGGCCCGCGCCGATCACGATGGCGAGCACGACCAGCGCCGTCTCCTTGCTGCCCATCATCAGGAAGAACGGATAGATGAAGATCGCCGTGGCAGCCAGCCCCAACAGGAACATCGGACGGCGGCCCAGCTTGTCGGAGAGCATGCCGAACGTCGGGATCGTCAGCATGGCGAGCAGGTTCGCGTACAACACGCCGTCAGCCATCATGCTGCGCGGCAAGCCGAGCGTCTTGGTGCCATACGACAGCGAGAAAATCGCGACCAGGTAAAAGAAGCTCGTCTCGGCCAGGCAGATGAAGAACGTGACGAGCGTCGGCCGCCAGTAATGCGTGAGCACTTCCACGACCGGCACTTTCGCGATGTCGCGATGCTGCTCCGCCGCCTTGAAGCTCGGCGACTCCTCGACTTTCAGGCGCACGTAGGTGCCCAGCGCCACGAGCAGCAGGCTCACGAGAAACGGCACGCGCCAGCCCCACGCGAGCAGATCCTTTTCGGGCAGGCGGGTAATCAGCACGATAGCGAGCGACGCGCCAACGATCGACGTCGGCCCGGCGGCCTGGATCAGTCCGCCGAACAGGCCGCGTAAGTGCGCGGGGGCCGCCTCGACGGTCATCAGCAACCCGCCGACCGACTCGCCACCGAGCGCAAATCCCTGCACGAAGCGCAGCGTCACGAGCATGATCGGCGCCCACATGCCGACCTGGTCGTAGGTCGGCAACAGACCGATCATCGTGGTGGCCACGCCCATCAGAATCAGCGTGAACAGCAGGATCGACTTGCGACCGATGCGGTCGCCGAAGTGTCCGAATACAATGCCGCCAATCGGCCGCGCGAGGAAGCCTACGGCGAACGTGGCGAATACGGCGATCATGCCGGTCATCGCGTCGAGCTGCGGGAAGAACAGCCGATCGAACACGATGGGCGCGAGAAAGCCGTAGACGAAAAAGTCATACCACTCGATGGCGGTACCGAAGCAACTAGCCGCCACTACGCGGCCGAAATTCGCCGTCGCGCCAGCGGTGTTCGCTTCAGGGTGGTGCGCGTCGCCGGCCTGGGTGTGGCCGGACGTGGCGCCGGCAGTCGCCGGCGCAGTCTCAAACGGTTGTGACACGGTTGTCTCCTCCGGCCGTCTGTTCCGGTGTCCCGGCTGCGGCGGTATGGTGGTCCTGCATGACATCATCGGTGCGCTGGCGACTGGACGTCGCTCAGAACGGGTAATGACGCGGGGTGGTCTGCACCGTCATCCAGCGCAGATCGGTAAATTCGTGAATGCCGGCTTTGCCGCCGAAACGTCCCCAGCCGCTCGACTTCACGCCGCCGAACGGCATCTGCGCTTCGTCGTGCACTGTGGGGCCATTGATGTGGCAGATGCCCGATTCGATGCGCTTGGCCACGCCCATCGCGCGGGCGATGTCGCGACTGAACACGGCGCACGACAGGCCATAGGCGTTGTCGTTGGCGCAGGCGATGGCGGCTTCGTCGTCCTTCACGCGCACAATGCCCTTGACCGGACCGAACGACTCTTCGCGGTAGATCTGCATGTCCGGCGTGACGTGATCGAGCAACGTCGCAGGCATGAGCGTGGTGTCGGCACGGCCGCCGCACAGCAGCGTTGCGCCCTTGGCAAGCGCATCGTCGATCAACGCATTGCAGCGCGCGACGGTCGCCATGTCGATCACCGAGCCCAGCACGACCGGGCCGTCGCGCGGATCGCCCAGCGGCAGTGCGCGCGCCTTGGCGGCAAGCTTGTCGACGAAGGCGTCGGCAATCGATTCCGCCACCACGATGCGCTCCGTTGACATGCAGATCTGGCCGGAGTTGGCGAACGCGCCGAACGCGACACCGTTGACGGCCGCGTCGAGATCGGCATCGTCGAGCACAAGACACGGCGCCTTGCCGCCCAGCTCCAGCACCGCGGGCTTGAGATGCTCGGCGCACAGCGTGGCGATGATGCGGCCGACGCGCGTCGAGCCGGTGAAGTTCACGCGACGCACCGCAGGCGCGGCGATCAGCGCTTCGACGATGGCGCCCGCGTCTTTCGGTGCATTCGTAATGAAGTTCACGACGCCCGGCGGCAGACCGACTTCGTCGAGCGCATCGGCAATCAGGCCGTGCGTGGCCGGGCACAGCTCCGAGCCCTTGAAGACGACGGTGTTGCCGCAGGCGAGCGGCAGCGCGAGCGAGCGCACGCCAAGAATCACCGGCGCGTTCCACGGCGCGATGCCCAGCACTACGCCGGCGGCCTGACGCACGCCCATCGCGAGGCTGCCCGGCACATCCGAGGGGATGATCTCGCCGGCGATCTGCGTCGTCATGGCGGCGGCTTCGCGCAGCCCCTGCGCCGCCAGATGCACGTTGAAGCCGGCCCACAGACCGGACGCTCCCGTTTCCGCCGCCATGGCCGCCTGAAACGCCTCGATCTTCGCTTCGAGCCGGTCGGCGGCCTTCATCAACAGCGCGCGCCGTTCGCCGGGACCGGTGTTCGACCAGGCGGGGAACGCGTCCCACGCGGCGCGCACCGCGGCGCGGGCGTCGTCGACCGTGGCGGCGGGGGCGCGCGAGGCGACCTCGCCGTCCAGCGGATTGCGTCGCTCGAACGTGGCGCCGTGTGTGGCGCCGACGCGCTTGCCGGCGATCAACATCGTCAGCGCTTTGGGATCTTGCTGGGCTTGCATGGTGTTTTGTCTCCTGGCTCGGTAGTTCGTCTCGGGATGGCACGCGCCGTGCGTCATGTCACCACGATCTCGACAAGACGCGTCTCGCCGCTCGCGAGTGCCTGCGACAGGACGCCGTGCAACTCGCCGCCCTGCGCGACGCGTTGCGCGCGCACGCCCATGCCTTCGGCCAGACGCACGAAATCCAGATCGGGCAGATCGGTCCCCTGCACCGGATCGGTGGGGCCGAAGCCGAACGACGGCGCGAAGTCCTGCAACGCGGCGTAGCGCCGATTATTCAGGATAACGAACGTGATTGGCAGCCTGGCTTGCGCCGCGCTCCACAAGCCTTGAATCGAGTACATCGCGGAGCCATCGCCAATCAGGCCGATGACGCGCCGCCCGGGATGCGCCATCGCCACCCCGACGGCCGCGGGCATCGAGTAGCCGAGACCGCCGCTGTTCATCGTGTAGAACGTGCCCGGCTGCGAGAACGGCAGGTATTGCTGCATGACAGAGCGTGCGCTCGGCGCCTCCTCGACGACGATGTCGTGCGCCGCGCGAACGCTCGCGAGCGTTTGCAGTGCGAAGGCCGTCGACATGCGCTCGCCTGCCGCGTTCGGCAGCGCCACCGGCGGCATGCTGCGCGGCGGCGGCAACGCGCGCTCGCCGGGCACCTCACGCGCAAGCAAGGCTTCGACACCGAGTCGCACGTTACCGACGACGGAGGCGCCGACCGGCGTCCACGCGGCCACGCCCGGATCTTCGATCAACTGGAACAGCGAAGCGCCCTCGGGCACGTGCGGCCCGGTCCCTTCCACGTGATACGTGAACGCCGGGGCGCCAATCACAAGAATCAGATCGTGGCCGCCCAGCAGATCGACGATCTTCTCGCGCATCGGCGGCAGGAAACCGGCAAACAGCCGGTGATCTTCCGGGAACGCGCAGCGCGCGGACATCGGTGCGGTGAAGACGCGCGCGTGATGCCGCTCGGCCAACGCGCGCACGGCATCGAACGCCCCGGCGCGGTCAATCGACGAGCCGACCACGAACACCGGACGCAAGCATGCATCGAGCGCCGCCCCCAGTTGGGCAAGTGCGAACGGATCGGGCTGCACCCGCGTGCTCACCTGACGCGGCGGCAACGCCTCTGCCGGCCGGTCCCAATCATCGACCGGAATGGAGACGAAGACCGGCCCCTTCGGTTCCTGCATGGCGATGTGATAGGCGCGGGCCAGCGCCATCGGCACGTCTTCGGCGCGCGCCGGCTCCAGACTGAACTTGACGTACGGTTGCGGCAACTCGGTCGCACGCACCGACGCGAGGAACGGATCGAACGGGAGAATCGAGCGCGCCTGCTGTCCGGCCGTCACGATGAGCGGCGTCTGGTTCCTGTAGGCGGTAAAGATGTTGCCCATCGCGTTGCCGACACCGGCGGCCGAGTGCAGGTTGACGAACGCCGCGTTGCCGCTCGCCTGCGCATAACCATCGGCCATGCCGACAACGACGGCCTCCTGCAGGCCCAGCACGTACTCGAAGTCCGGCGGGAAGTCGCGGAACAACGGCAGCTCGGTCGAACCGGGGTTGGCGAATACCTTTGTCATGCCATGGCGGCGCATCAGATCGATGACCACCTCGCGAACCGTCAGGGTCTGAGGGTCGCCGGCGCGTTGGCCGGCACGAAGTTCTCGGCTGTCTTTCATGGGGGCTGTCGTCTCCTGCCACCGTCGACGGGCGAACGCGTGACGGCGGGCGGTTGTCGTAGCTCGGGCCGCGCGATCAGTTGCGGGTCTCGGCGAGCGCTTCGACGAGTATAGGGAGTCGATATATGCACCGGAATTGCTTTTGCGTGCCGAAGTCATTACGATTTTGCATGACTTATGCGCCGCCCTGCTGCCACGTTGCCGGAGCGGCGCTCGGTCTCGTTCCGACCTCTGGAGTGCCCTCCCCCCTCATGAGCCTCAATCTCCAGCAATTGCGCGCTTTCACGACCATCGTCGAGACCGGCAGTCTCGGACGCGCCGCGACCGAGCTGCATCTCACGCAGCCCGCGCTGAGCCGTACCATCAAACGGCTCGAAGCCGATCTCGGCGCGCCGCTGTTCGAGCGTCACAGCAAGGGGATGGCCTTGACGGCATTCGGGCAAGCGTTGCTGCCGCACGCCATGTTGCTCGAGCGCGAAGCCGAGCATGCGCGTGAAGAAATCGATGCGCTGCGCGGGCTCGCGAAAGGCACGATCAAGGTCGGCGCGGTCGGCGCCATCGCCAGCCATGTGCTGCCGCTCGCTGTCGAGCGCGTGCTCGACCGCTGGCCGAACCTGCGCGTGGAAATCATCGAAGGGGTTTGGGACCGGCTCGCCCAGGGACTGATGCACCACGAGATCGATCTGGCGCTCTCGACTGTGGCCCCCGACACCGATGACATCGTCGCGATCTCCGACTGCCATTGGAAGGACGACAGCTATGTGGTCGCCGCGTGCGACCATCCGTTGCGCCAGCGCGGCACGCTCACACTGGCCGACACACTCGGAGAACGCTGGGCGATTCCGCCCCGCGGCACCGCGCCATACGCGCATGTGGAAAGCGTGTTCGCCTCGCATGGGCTGGCGTTGCCCAGCATTGTCGTGGAGACGCGCTCCGTCCCGGTGCTCAAGAGCATGGTCGCGCGATGCGGCTTTCTGACGTGGATGCCCGAGCCGATGTATGACGTCGAAGCACGCGCGCGTGTGATGGACACCCTGGCGATCCCGACCGTTCACGCCACGCGCACGCTCACGGCCTTCCGCCGCCGTCAAGGGATCTTGCCAAGCCCCGCCGCCAAGCTGCTCGACGAACTGCGTCGGCTGACGGCGCCCGGCTGATGCCGTGGGCGCCGGTCAGCCGCCCGCTGCCACGATCTGCGCGCGGTGGTATGGCGTGCCGCCGTACTCTTTGGGGCCGTGAATCGTCTCGACACGCTCGATGCGCCACGGCACCGGGCGCGTGAAGCGAGGGCCATCGAAGGCGAACGTGTGGAACTCGCCGTTCTCACCGCACGCGTCGACGTGCGCCGGCAGGTCCGCCAGCAGCGAGGCATCGTATTCGCGGCCGACGAATTCCGGCCCGAGGTGCCGACCGTCCACACAGACGATCACCGCCCGATAGCCCAGCGAGATGAATTCGTGCGCGAGTGTCAGGCGCTCGCGTTGCCACAGCGGCAATACGGCGGTCATGCCCGCCGCCGCGCAGACCTTCTCTTCCCAATCGCGATGCGGTTGCAAATCGATATCGCCGAACAAGCCGTGCGTGATGCCCTCGGCACGCATCGCCAGCAAGCGGGCGACGAACGCCGCCTCGTATTCGTGCCAGCCGGCATGGCCGACGTCGAGCGCGATGCCGAGTGCCTCGGCCTGCGACTGCATCAATTCACGCGGCAAACCATGCGAGCGCGAGCTGTCGCCCGTTTCGTCGAACATCGCAAGCAGACGACGCACCTCGTAGTGCGGCTCGCCGCGCGTGTCGCCAGACAATGCGTGATGCAGGGCAAGGCAGGAATCCTTGCCGCCGCTCCAGGAGAAAAAGGCGGGGGTGGGCATGCGGTCTCGCGAAGAAGGGGTCACACCAAAACAAAGCGGACCCCGCAGGGTCCGCCTTCGATACTCGGGGGGCCGGGCGATGTTGGCATCGTCACCGCTCCCACGCGTCGCACTCAGTGCGAGCGGATCATCGTGCCGAATGGCTGTTCCGTCAGGATTTCGAGCAGCACCGAATGCTCGATACGGCCGTCGACGATGTGCACCGACTTCACGCCGCTCTTCGCAGCGTCGAGTGCCGACGAGATCTTCGGCAGCATGCCGCCCGAGATCGTGCCGTCGGCGAACAGGTCGTCGATCTCGCGCGCCGACAGGTCGGTCAGCAGATTGCCGTCCTTGTCCATCACGCCCGGAATGTTGGTCATCATCACCAACTTCTCGGCGCCCAACACCGTGGCGAGCTTGCCGGCCACGAGGTCGGCGTTGATGTTGTACGCCTGGCCATCTTCCCCAACGCCGATCGGCGAAATCACCGGGATGAAAGCGTCGTCTTGCAGCGCACGCACCACGGCCGGATTGATCGAGTCGACTTCACCGACGAAACCGATGTCGAGCAGCTTGCCGGCGTTTTCGCGATCCGGAATCAACATCTTGCGCGCGTTAATCAGGCCGCCGTCCTTGCCGGTGAGACCCACCGCCTGGCCGCCGTACTGGTTGATCAGCATGACGATGTCCTGCTGGACTTCGCCGCCGAGCACCCACTCAACCACTTCCATCGTCTCTTCGTCGGTCACGCGCATGCCCTGGACGAACGTGCCCTGCTTGCCGATCTTCTTGAGCGCCTGATCGATCTGCGGGCCGCCCCCATGCACCACCACCGGGTTGATGCCCACGAGCTTGAGAAGAATGACGTCGCGCGCGAAGCCTCGCTTCAGGCGCTCTTCGGTCATTGCGTTGCCGCCGTATTTAATCACCACGGTCTTGCCGTGATATTTGCGGATATACGGCATCGCCTCAGCCAGAACTTCGGCCTTGAGAGCAGGAGCGATGTCGTCGATGGAAGACGGTTGCAGATCGGACATGGCGGGAAGGTTTTTCGCAGGTGGACCAGAAACACGGCGAATTGTACAGCCAAGGCGCCCGGCCGTGCGGGGCTTTGACGGGATTCGACAGGGTCTGGGACTTGCGTCGGTCGATGCCCATGGCGACCCTTCGTCACATGCGGGGCGGCAACCGCAAATGCGGCGATTCTCGCCCCGTCAGCGGCGCAGGGCCGCGCGTGCGTATCTCCCCTTTGGCCTCTCCATGCACGCCCGTCAGCGGCCGATTTTTACCGCGTCCCCTTTCGCTCCCGATTTACGCGCTGCGCCCCCCCGCCAGAGGCCAGCCCCTGACAACGCCGCCGCTGTTGCAGTTGTGCAACTCGTTTCGCCGCGGGGCACCTGTCTATGCCCCGCCTGTCTTCGCGCGGCGCTGCTTGCGGCCGGTGTGGGAATCAACGGCACCGCCGCCGCCCGTGCGACGTCCGCCAACCTCACCAACCCCACCGACCTCGCGACCATTGCCAATCCCGACTGACCCCGGCCGACGGCCCGGCACCCCGGGCGCGCCAGGCGCCGGTGGCGGAGGCCGCCCCCCCGTGTAACGGGCGCCCACCCGGCCGCCGACACCCGCCGTGCCGCGAAACATCAGCTTCTGCCGGGTACCGAGCGTCTTGTTGGCCATGGCCTGAACCGCCGGCGCTCTATTGACTATGGGCGGCGCCGTGCGCCATGCCGGCCATACCGCTCATACCATTCATACCACTCATGCCGGCGCCCGCAGGCCCGCTCGCCGTCAGGTCGAGCACGGGGATCTGAACCTGCTGCTCGGACATCTTGTGATCGGCGGATTCGAAGCGCAACGTGACCGGCACGGTGTCGCCCTTCTTGAGCGGCGTCTTCAGGTCGCTGAGCATGATGTGATAGCCGCCCGGCTTGAGCTGCACGGGCTGATTGGCCGGCAGCGGCAAACCGCTCGGCAGGGCGCGCATTTTCATGAGCGTGCCTTCGAGCTTCATTTCATGCACTTCGGCGTTTGCGGCGGCGGGGGTGCTCACGCCCACGAGCGTGGTCGCCCGAGGCGCCTGCAACGTCATGAAAATGCCGGTCGCACTCTGACCCGGCACGGTGCCGCGTGCCCACGCGTCGGACACCGTCACCTGCCCCACCTGTGCGTAGGCCGAAGCCATGCCGAGACTCAGTGCGGCAACTGCCCATAGCTTGTGCTTCATGCAAACTCCTTATCGTTGTCGACGGAAGGCTTCCGCCCTGTATCGCATGAGAGGTTACGCGACACCCTGCCGCGCAAGACGTGGATGCTCATTGTAGTCGCGCCCCGCCACCCGCGGGAACGCGTTGCGTGATTCCGGTCATCGGCGCCTCATCGGTTCTTCATCGGTACCCATGCGGCAGAGTGTCGCAGCGCCCTGCGACGCGGGATAGCCCGTGACCCGGACTTGGTACACTTGTCGTATGACCCATTTCCCCATCGAGCGAGCCAACGTCGTTCAGCTCTTCTGGTTGCGCTGTCTGGCCATCGTCGGCCAGTTGGCGACGATCGGCGTTGTGCAACTCTGGCTCGGCGTGCGACTGCCGCTCGAGCCGATGCTCACCATCATCGCCCTCGAAGTGCTGTTCAACGTCCTCACGTGGGTGCGCGCGCGGCGGGGTATCGAGCGCGCCCGGCGCCGCACCGATCTGGACCTGATGAGCCAGTTGCTCGTCGATCTGGCCGCGCTCACGGCGCTGCTGTTCTTCTCGGGCGGCGCGACCAACCCGTTCGTCTCCCTCTTCCTGCCGGGCCTGGCGATCGCCGCCGCCGTGCTGCCATGGCGCAACGCGTCGCAACTGGCGCTGCTCTCGCTGGTCGCGTATGGCGCGCTGAACTTTCAGTACGTGCCGCTCGATCTGGCGGACCCGGGCAATCTGCTGCGCCTGCATCTGGCCGGCATGTGGGTCAACTTCGTGGTCAGCGTGCTCGTGATCGCGTGGTTCGTTTCGCGGATGTCGCGGGCCTTGCGCGCGCGCGACGCGCAACTCGCCCGCGCCGAACAGCGGCTGCTGCGCGACGAGCGGATGGCCGCTCTCGGCGCTCAGGCCGCGAGCGTGGCGCACGAACTCGGCACCCCGCTCTCGACCATGGCCGTGGTCGTCGGCGAACTGCGCAGCGAGAGCCTGGGCAATGCCGCGTTGAAGCCCTACGAGCCGGATCTGCAGACGCTTGAACAACAGATCGCGCTGTGCAAGAGCGCCATCGGCCACGTGCAGACGCGTGCGGCGGCACCGGTGCGGCAGGCGTTGGCCGAATGGTTGCCGGCGTTCACCACGCAATGGCGCTTACGGCATCCGCAAGTCCAGTTCCAGATGCACGTGCCGCCGAAGTTGACCGCGCGCATCGAAGACACCGTGCAAGTTGGCCAGATCCTGACCATCGTGCTCGATAACGCCGCGTATTTCAGCCCCTCGTCGGTCACCCTCGACGTGGCGGTCACGCCGGACGACATCCGCTTCACGGTCTGCGACGAAGGCCCCGGCATGACCGCTGAGCTGCGTACCCGGCTGGGAAATTCACCCGTCATGAGTACGCACGGCGGACAAGGCATGGGCCTGTATCTGGCCTTTGCCAGTGCCCAGCGTCTCGGCGGCGACATCGTCCTCACCCCCAACACGCCGCAAGGCACGCGCGCCGAGCTGCGCCTGCCGATGGCCACTTTCCTCTTCGGCTCGCGGAGTCAGACATGAACGCCTCCCACTTCCTCCTTATCGACGACGACGTCGTCTTCGCCGAAACGCTCGCCCGCGCGCTGACGCGGCGCGGCTATGACGTGCAGATCGCCGCCGACAGTGCCGCGGCGCTGCTCGCGGCGCGCACGCGCCAGTTCGACCTGATCTCGGTCGACCTTCATCTGGGTCACGACTCGGGACTGCCGCTCATCGCGCCATTGCGCGCGTTGCAACCGAAATCACGCATGCTGGTGCTCACCGGCTACGCGAGCATTGCGACGGCGGTGCAAGCCGTCAAGGATGGCGCCGACAACTACCTGGCCAAGCCGGCCAACGCCGACACCATCCTCGCGTCGCTGCGCAGCGATGCGAGCGAGACCCAGGCCGACGAAGCCATCGAAAACCCCTCGCCGCTGTCGGTCGCGCGCCTCGAATGGGAGCACATTCAACGCGTGCTCACCGAGCACAACGGCAACATCTCCGCCACGGCACGCGCGCTGAACATGCATCGGCGCACGCTGCAGCGCAAACTGCTCAAGCGTCCGGTGAAGCAGTAACGCCCATCGTCAAATCGTCAAACGCAAAAAAAGGCCCCGAGGGGCCTTTTTCACATTGCAGCGAACGTCACGCCATCACAGCACGTAGCGCGACAGATCTTCGTTCTGCGCCACTTCCTCGAGGAAGCGATTGACGTAGCCGGCGTCGATCGACACCACTTCGTTCGCCTGCTTGCCGGCGTTGTACGAGATGTCCTCGAGCAGCTTTTCGATGACGGTGTATAGACGTCGCGCCCCGATGTTTTCCGTCTTCTCGTTCACAGAGAAAGCGATTTCCGCGAGCCGCTTGATGCCGTCCGGCGCGAAGTCGAGCGTCACGTCTTCCGTGGCGAGCAAGGCCTGATACTGCTTCACGAGGCTGGCATCCGTCTGCGTGAGGATCGCTTCGAAATCCTGGACCGACAGCGATTCGAGTTCGACGCGAATCGGGAAGCGGCCCTGCAGTTCCGGAATCAGATCGCTCGGCTTGGCCAGATGGAACGCCCCGCTCGCGATGAACAGAATGTGATCCGTCTTGATCATGCCGAACTTCGTGCTCACGGTCGTGCCTTCCACGAGCGGCAGCAGGTCGCGCTGCACGCCCTGACGCGACACGTCGCCGCCACCCACTTCGCTGCGCGTGGCGATCTTGTCGATTTCGTCGAGGAACACGATGCCGTTCTGCTCGACGTTGCGCAAGGCCAGTTGCTTGACCTCCTCGTCGTTGAGCATCTTCGACGCTTCTTCGTCGGTCAGCACCTTGAGCGCGTCCTTGATCTTGAGCTTCTGGCGCTTTTTGCGCTGGTTGCCCAGATTCGCGAACATGCCCTTGATCTGCTCGGTCATCTCTTCCATGCCCGGCGGGCCCATGATCTCCATGCCCTGCGCCGGAATTTCCACTTCCAACTCGACTTCCTTGTCGTCGAGCTGACCTTCGCGCAGACGCTTGCGGAACGTCTGGCGCGTGGCGTTATCCTCGCTGCTGGCCTCGACCTCGTGCGACGCCGAACCGAAACGGATATCGCGCGACGACTCGCGCCCGCTCGGCAGCAACAGATCGAGAATGCGATCCTCGGCGCGATCTTCCGCCGTGGTGCGCACCTTCTTCATTTCAGCTTCACGCGTCTGCTTGATCGCGATTTCCGCGAGGTCGCGCACGATGCTGTCCACGTCGCGCCCCACGTAGCCGACTTCGGTGAACTTGGTCGCCTCGACCTTGATGAATGGCGCGTCGGCCAGCTTGGCCAAACGGCGCGCGATTTCGGTCTTGCCGACACCGGTCGGACCGATCATCAGAATGTTCTTCGGCGTGATTTCCTGACGCAGGGGATCGGCCACCTGCTGACGGCGCCAGCGGTTGCGCAACGCCACCGCGACGGCCTTCTTGGCCTTGTGCTGGCCGATGATGTGTTTGTCGAGTTCGGAAACGATCTCTGAGGGGGTCATATGGGTCATGACGTTCGCCAAATTAGGGGGTTCGCACGGAGGGTGACGTCCGGCCGGTCACCTGCCGACCGGCCAATCGTGCCGCAGGAGGGAGGCCCGCTGCGGCACGCGCGTCGTCACTGCGCTGCCTTCGGGGGCAGCGCCTCGATGATGTGATTGCCGTTGGTGTAGATGCACATTTCGCCCGCGATCGTCAGCGCCTTCTTGACGACTTCCGCCGGCGTCAGGTCCGTGTTCTCGACCAGCGCGCGGGCGGCCGCCTGGGCGTACGATCCGCCCGAACCGATCGCGGCAACGCCACCCTCCGGATCGAGCACATCGCCGTTGCCGGTGATGACCAGCGTGGTCTCGGCATCGGCGACGATCATCATCGCTTCGAGCCGGCGCAGCATGCGGTCGGTACGCCAATCCTTGGCCAGTTCCACCGCCGAGCGCGTCAAATGCCCCTGGTGCTTCTGGAGCTTCGCCTCGAAACGATCGAGCAGCGAGAAGGCATCGGCCGTCGCACCCGCGAAGCCAACCATGACCTTGCCGTCGTAAATCGTGCGAACCTTGCGGGCGGTGCCCTTCATCACGATGTTGCCGAGGGTGACCTGACCGTCGCCGCCAAGCGCGACCTGATCGCCGCGCCGAACGCAGACGATGGTGGTGCCGTGATATTGCTCCATGCCTGTTCCTTTTCGGGGGGCGACGTGCGCCCCGTAACGATTGGCCCGGCCGCGCGCGCCACACAATCGTGACGACGTGCCCGACCGGGCGAGATGTCACTGTAGTTTAGGGCAATCGAAAGAATATCAAGAGGCGTCGACGGCAACACGCCCGCCCTGCTTGACGCCCTCGAGGCGATGCCGCACAACGTGGCATGGATCGTGAAATTCGCGCGGCAATGCGCCGCGCGAATCGTCTACTGCGACGAAATTTCTCGGAAATTACTCCGTTTTTGCGGCACGATCCCGCTCAGAACGTGGTGCGCAAACCCACGCGAACCGAGCGCCCCCCCTGCGGCGCAATGTCGCGCAGCACCGAGCTGGCCAAACGTACCTCCTGGTTGGTCAGGTTCTCTCCCTTCAAGTACGCCAGCCACTGCGCGCCACCCGCCTTGAACTGATAGGTGAGCGCCGCACCGAGCGTGGTGTAGCCACGGGTCGTCAGATCGTTGGCGGGCACGCGGCCTTGAGGACTGGCGTGCACCATTTCCAGTCGCGCGCCCCAGTGACCCAACGCATAGGCAAGCGCCGCCGTCAGACGCAATGGTGCGATGCGCGGCAGCGGTTCGCCCGTCTCGCGGTTGCGCGCGATTGTGTAGTCGCCGCGCAGTTCGAGATCGAGGTTGCCGTGACCGCGCCAAAGGCGCGCACGGCCTTCGGCTTCCATTCCGTAGAGGTCGGCTGGCACACCCGCGTACTGATAGACCGGCAAACTCTGGCCGCCCTCATCGATCGTGCGCCCCGTATTGTTGAGTGCGATGAAGTTGTTGAAGCAGCTGTAGAAGAGACCGACGCTGGCCTTGTTCGGGCCCTGCTCATAGCGTAGCGACAGGTCCGTCGAAAACGCCTTTTCAATCGCGGCCTGCGGACTGCCGATTTCCCAGACCCCGGTCGCCAGGTGCGGGCCGTTCGCATACAGCTCGTAGAACGTGGGCGCGCGCTCGGTGTACGAGGTGTTGAGCGCGACCGACCACGCGGGGGCCAATGCGAAGACCGCACCCGCCGACACGCTGCCCGGCGTGAAGTCGCGCGACGGCAGATTGTCGAAGCGCTCATTACCGCCCGCCGTCGGCTTGACGCTCGAGTGCTCGATGCGCGCGCCGAACGAGAGCTTGATCGCCGGATGCATCGCCCACTCTTCGAGGGCAAACAGCGCGACATTGCGCGTGTCGCTCTTCGGCACAAAGGCCTCTTCACCTAGCGCGGAGAAGGTGTTCTGCGAGAACTGCACGCCCACGGCGCCGTCGAGTGGCCCGAGCTTCGCGTGACGCGCTTCGATACGGCCTTCGTAGCCGTGATTCTTGAAGGTCGTTCCCGTCTCGCCGTTTTCGATTTCCTTGTGCTCGTAATCGGTGTAGCCAAAGTTGAACTTGAGAGCGGTGATCGGGCCGCTCAGGTCGCGGATCTCGCTGGCCAATGCCAAACGCTGCTGCCGCAGCCGAATGCGTGTGTCCGCCTCGGCCACGGTGCCGTAATCCGAGTCGTAACCGGAGTACGACAGGCCCGTATAGCCGTCGGCCCACGTCCACGACGCACCGACAGCCGCGCCACTCACCTGCCCCTGGCTGTTGGGCAAGGTGCCCGACGGTTGCGGCGTGTCCTCGTCATCGCGGGCGCGTTGTTGCGCCGAACGGGCGAAGCCGGGAATGCGCAGGTCCGCGCTTTTTCGGGCGAAGCCGTCAACGTGGAACGCGAACTCGCCGTTGCCGAATTCAAGTTGCGCGGCCCCGGCACGTTCGCGGTTCGCACCGCCATAGCTGAAGTCCGTCGCACCGGAAATGCCGGTGATGGATTCTCGCGGAATGCGGTTGTCAATGGTGTTGATCACGCCGCCGACCGCATTGCCGCCGTAGAGCAGTGCCGCAGGGCCCCGCACGACTTCTACGCGTTCGATCGTCAGCGGATCCTGCGCCACGGCGTGATCGTAGGATAGCGACGAGGCGTCGAGCGCCGCCGTGCCGTTCTGCAACACGCGAATGCGGTCGCCGTCGAGGCCACGAATGATGGGGCGGCTGACGTTCGGGCCGTACGATGTGGCTGAAACGCCCGGCAGCCCGTCGAGCGTCTCGCCCAGCGTGCCCGCACGGCGCAACGCCAGCGCCTTCCCTTCGAGTTCGGTGAGTGGCACGGTCAAGTCGGCGGCGGCGCGCCCAAGCGGATTGCCGGTCACGAAGGTGGTTGGCAACGTCACTTCGGGCCTCACCGGGACGGCAGTGGCAGACGTTGCTTCCAAGGGTGCATCGGACACATCGGCCGCCTGCACGGACGCGCTTGCCGCAGCGAGCGCGCTGAACGTCAGCGCTGCGGCGAGCGGGCGCGGCGAGTTCACGGGCCACGGGCGGCGTGCCCGGCGGGAAGCCGAAGGGGCCTCGATGGGGAAAGCGGGAGCTAGCAAGGGCGTCGCGCGCTCACGCGCGGCGTTCAAAGCAGAAAGTGCCATGTCGGTATCGGGTGTGTTGGGTCGGTGCGCGGGAGCCTCGTCAACGGGCTCCCGAGGATTCCGGGCCTCGGCGCGAACGAAGCCCCGCCGCGTCGGCGATGATGGGCCGACGAGCGTGCAGCCGCCGCCATCGCGGGCCCGAAGGCTGCGAGGGTCGGCACGGACAGTGGCAGGGATTCGCGCAGTCAGCGCGGAGAAGTTCGAATGGCGCGAATACGCGTGGCGTCAGATCGCGAGCGGCGGTGCGCGGGAGTCGAACGGTCGTCGGTGAACGCTCGGGTGACGGCGCCCGGTCGCGCGCTGGGGGAGGCTCGCGATGACGGTATCGCTTCCCCACGACAGGACGGCCACGGCCATGGCCGCGGCCAGCGTGGCGCCTTCGAACAGATGGCAATGGTGGTGGGAGTTGCCGAAATCGACGGACACCGTGCCGACCGCTTGGGCGCGACCGTCTGCGGCCATCGCGAGATCCGCACCTCCCGCCTCGTCCGGATCATTCGCCTCGCCCGCCGCTGACCGGCTCGCATCTGCCGAAACCGGCGGCACGCCGGACAACCTTCGGGCATGCAGAATTTCGTGTTGCAGCCCCCAGATCTGTACGCCGATCAGCCCAACGATGAGCCACGCGACCCAACCGCTTCGCCCACACCCCACCCGCGTGCGCAAACGCGCGCGCCAAAAGCGAGAAGCGGATTCGATAGACGGCATAGGCGGCCACAATTGCAACTGAGTTGCAATTGTGTCATAAAGTTGGCTCGACGGCGAGCGTCAGCAAGCGTTGCGTGCAAGCCACAGTTCCGGGAGGAACGGGCCGCGGTCGACCGGACGACGTCAAAAAACGGCAACAAAAAAGGCACGTCGAGACGACGTGCCTTTGGCAAACCGGGCGCCGACGGACCTGACCTGCCGCCACCGCGCGGCGTCGGGCCGGTTGTGCGATGCGATCAGTCGCCGAACAGCTTCTGACGCAATTCGCGACGCTCTTGCGCTTCGAGCGACAGGGTGGCGGTCGGGCGGGCGAGCAGACGCGGAACGCCGATCGGCTCTCCGGTTTCTTCGCACCAGCCATATTCGCCCGATTCGATGCGAGCGAGCGACTGTTGCACCTTCTTCAGCAGCTTGCGTTCACGATCGCGGGTACGCAGCTCAAGCGCGTGCTCCTCTTCAATCGTGGCGCGGTCGGCCGGATCCGGGACGAGAATGGTTTCGCGCAGGTTCTCGGTGGTTTGACCGGCGTTACGCAAAATGTCAGCCTGCAGGTTTTCCAGACGATCCTTGAAGAAGGCGAGTTGATCTTCATTCATGTAGTCCTTCTCGCCCATCTTCAGAATTTCGGCCTCGGTCAAAAGTCTTTTCTTGCTCATGGGTTTTTGTGGCGTCTCTTTCGGATAGTCCGGTGACGCCCCTGCAGCGAGTGGGACGTCTTGCTTACCGGCGATGCCGCGGGCGGCTTCTTGGGTTACGTTCCTACCGGACGATTTGGGCGCCCCGTGCTTGGCGGCGGCCTTTTCGCCCGTCTTCGAATTACCTGCTGGAGCCCGCTTGGCGCCCGCTTCCGACGCCGGCTCTGACCGGCGCGTGGGGCCTGCGGTGGCAGTCTTGCGAGAGGCGGTAGCCATGGCGGTGCTCCCCTGCCGGCCCTCCGAAGTGCCGCGTTGGTTCGCTGGCGGCAGCCCCAGTGGGCACGTATTGTAACCGAATCGTTCAACAGCCCTGATTAAGGGGTTTCCCGTTGCACGGTTCGCCGGTCCCGCTCAGACCAGACAGCGCTCCAGCCCTTGCAGGATGATCTCTTTCGGCAGCTCGGCACCAATAAACACCATCTTGGTGTTCGGCGTCTCATCGGGCTGCCATTTCGCGCCCACGTCGCTGCCCATCATCTGGTGAACGCCCTGGAACACGACCCGGCGGTCGATGCCACGCATGTTTAATACACCTTTATAACGCAATAAGCGTTCGCCGTACACCTGTAGGATGCTCCCGAGGAAATCCTCCAGCTTCGCCGGATCGAAGGCTTTCTCGCTGCGAAAGACAAACGATTTGATGGCGTCGTCGTGGTGGGCATGGGCGTGACCGTGGTCGTGCCCCTCGTGCGCGCACTGGTCATGATCGTGATCGCAGTGCGAGTGATCGTGATCATGGCTGTGATTGTGATCGTGATCGTGCGCGTGGTCGTCGGCGCCCAGGAATTCCGGATCGATGTCGAGCTTGTCGTTCAGGTTGAAGCCGTGAAGGTCGAAGATCTGCTTGAGCTCGGCCTGGCCGAAGTCGACTTCCTGCTGCGGCGCGCGCGGATTCATGTGCGCGAGGCGATGCTTCAGGTCGTCCAGCGCCTCGGGCGTGACCAGATCGGCTTTGGTGATGAACAGGCGATCGGCAAACCCCACCTGGCGCTGCACCACTTCGTGCTGATCGAGCTGCTGCTGGGCGTGCTTCGCGTCGACCAGCGTGATGATGGCGTCGAGCCGGTAGGTGTCGGCCACCTCGTCGTCGATGAAGAAGGTTTGCGCCACCGGGCCGGGGTTGGCCAGGCCGGTCGTCTCGATGACCACGCGGTCGAACTGGATCGCACCCGCGTCGCGCTGGCTGTTCAGGTCGGACAGCGCCTTCACCAGGTCGCCACGAATCGTACAGCAGATGCAGCCGTTGCTCATCTGTACGATCTGCTCGGCGTTGTCGTGCACGAGGATGTCGTTATCGATGTTCTCTTCACCGAATTCATTTTCGATGACGGCGATCTTCATGCCATGCGCCTCGGTCAGGATGCGCTTGAGCAGCGTGGTTTTTCCGCTGCCGAGAAAGCCGGTCAGGATGGTGACGGGGGTCATGAATGCTATGTCCTGTTGTAATGCGGCGTACTCGACGCCGTCTCAATGTCGCCCACTGTACCCGAGGTAACGAAAAGCGGCTGGGGACGCGTCAGTTGGGGGCGCCCGCGCACTGTGCGCAAGTGCCATGAATCATCAGCTCGACCTGTTCGCCCACGAAACCCTTGGGCAGGCGCTTGAGTTCGCGCTCACTCAATTGGGGATGCTGGGGCCAATCGTCAAGACAGAAGGTCCGGTGGCAGCGTACGCAACGAAAATGTCCGTGTTGCGTATGCGGACGCGGCGATGCCGCACGCTGCGGGTCGACATGCTCGGCCATGACGAAGCGGAAGATTCGGTCGTCACCGGCCTGCTTGATGGCCCAGCCCTGCGCGACCAGCCAATCGAGCACGCGGTAGGCCGTTACGCGGTCGAGCGGATCGGCGTCGGTGGCCAGATCGGCCAGCACTTCCTGGTGCGTGAGCGGACGGCCCGCCTTGAGCAGCATCGCCAGCACGCGCACGCGTCCAGAGGTCACGCGGCCCGATTGCTCTTGCAAGCTCGTACGGGCGGCTTCCAGATAAGGTTGTAGTTGAATAAGGCTCATAAATCGATTTAAGCACAGCACCGCCAGCACTGCAACGGAGTTGCAAAAGTAGGCATTTCCCGAGCCCTGAAGGCCGCCGACCGAATCTGTCCGGAGGTGAACGGGCAATGCGTCATACAATTGACGCAAAAAACACCGCTCACCATGTCGCTCACCGCTCTCGCCCTCGTTGTTACCGCCGCATTCCTGCATGCCACCTGGAATTTCCTCGCCAAGCGCATCGACACGCGCGAAGGCGGGGGCCCGCAGCTCGTCTTCCTCTATGCGCTGCTGACCGTCGTGCTGTACACGCCGCTGGCGATGTTTTTCCTGATCGGTTCAAACGCCAGTTGGCCGAATGCGCTGGGTTGGGGCGTGATCGCCACGAGCGCCATGCTGCACTACGGCTACACGCTAGTCCTGCAGCGCGGCTACCGGGTGGGCGACCTGTCGGTCGTCTATCCGCTCGCACGGGGCACCGGGCCATTGCTGTCGTCGCTGGGCGCCATCGTGCTGCTGGGGGAACGCCCGGGCTGGCTGGCGCTTTTCGGGATCGGGCTGGTGGTCGTCGGCGTGCTGATCATCGCCGGGGGCGAGCGCCTGTTCCGGCGCGACACCATGCACGCGGGCGCGGGCTGGGGCGTGCTGACCGGCGGATTCATCGCAGCGTATACGCTGGCCGACGCCTACGCCATCCGCACCCTGCTGCTTGCACCGCTCGTCTATTACTACCTGGAGAATGTGCTGCGAGTCGTGCTCTCGGCACCGATGGCGTGCTCGCGTCCCGCCCGCATGGTCATGGTGTGGCAGGCGAACTGGCGCAAGATCGTGCTGATCTCGCTTATCTCGCCGATGTCCTACTTCCTGATCCTGACGGCGCTCAAGTACGCGCCGGTGTCGCACGTCGCCCCAGCGCGGGAGATGTCGATGATGATTGCCGCGCTGTTGGGCGTGCGGCTGCTGGGCGAAGGGGAGATGCACCGCCGCGTGGGCGGTGCCGTGTTGATCGCGCTGGGCGTGGTCGCACTGACACTGGGTTGACGCCCACAGAAGCGAGCGCTTACATACGCTGCAACCAAAGCCCCTTGAGATATTCGCCTTCGGGGAACTGGGTGAGCATGGGGTGATCCATGCCCGCCGACAGGCGCCGCAGAATGCGGGCGTCCACGCCGGCATCCACGGCCGCGCCCGCCACGATCTTCTGGAACAGATCGGCATCGATCGCGCCTGAGCACGAGTACGTCAGCAGCTGGCCGCCCGGGCGCAGCAGCTTGAAACCGGCCAGATTGATGTCCTTGTACGCCCGTGCGGCACGCTCCACGTGATGGGCCGACGGTGCGAACTTGGGCGGATCGAGCACGATCATGTCGAACAGGCGCCCCTCTTCGCGCAACGCGCGCAGGGTCTTGAAGACATCGGCGTCGCGCCATTCGGCGCGCGCGGCGTCGAAACCGTTGAGTTCGACATTGCGCGCGCCGATGGCCAACGCGTCGCCCGACGAGTCGATGGACAACACGCTCTGCGCCCCGCCCGCCAGCGCCGCCAGCGAAAAGCCCCCGGTATAGCAGAAGCAGTTGAGCACGTCGCGGCCCTTGGCCTGCTGCTTCACCAGCAGACGATTGTCGCGCTGATCGACATAGAAGCCGGTCTTGTGCCCGTTGCGCACGTCGACGTAATACTTCACGCCACACTCGTACGTCGTGAGCAAGTCGGGCGCCTGGGGCGGCTCAGCCCCCGCCAGCACGCCAGTGAGGCTCGGCAGACCTTCGCGCTCGCGCACGGCGGCGTCGGAGCGCTCGTAGACATTGGGGCAGCCGGTCGCGCCGACGAGGGCATTCACGATCGCGTCTTTCCAGACTTCCACGCCCGCCGCCATGAACTGGCAAACGATCTGGTCCGTCACCGGCGCACCGGGCGCGGACTGATAACGGTCGACGATCAGACCCGGCAGGCCGTCGGCCTCGCCGAAGATCAGGCGGGTCGCCCCGGTGTCGTGCACCATCTGCTCGCGATAAGCGAGGGCGGCGGTCACGCGACGCTTGAAGAACGCATGATCGACCGGCTCGTTTTCATCGAACGTCCACACGCGTGCGCGGATGGCCGAGACCGGGCTGAAGGCGGCGCGAGCGAGAAATCGCCCGTCGGCGGCGCGCACCACGACCGTCGCGCCGGAAGCCGGTTTGCCGTCCACGCGTGCCACGGCGGTGGCGTAAATCCAGGGGTGACGGCGCAGCAAGGACTTTTCTTTGCCGGGCTTGAGGGTCAAGGTATTCATGCGGGACGGACCAACGGTTGACGACGGGGTGACGGCAAGTCATCCAGCAGACGGAGAACATGCGGGACTTGCTGAGGAAGGACGCGATTCTACACCGAGTCGCGCCGCCCACCGCAACGCTCAGGGCTTCTTGCGCGAGCGCGGATGCGCCTGATCGTAAACCTTCGCGAGATGCTGGAAGTCGAGCTTCGTGTAGATCTGTGTCGTCGAAATATTGCTGTGCCCCAACATCTCCTGCACGGCGCGAAGATCGCCGGACGATTGCAGGACGTGCGTGGCGAACGAGTGACGCAGCATGTGCGGGTGCACGTGTGTCGGCAGCCCGGCCGCCAGCGCGTGGCGCGACAGCCCCTGCTGCACCGCGCGCGCGCCGATGCGCTTGCCGCGCGCCGACAGGAACAGCGCATGCGGCTCAGCCGTTGCCAGTTCTGCCCGCATGTCCAGCCAACCGGCCAGCGCCTGCGCCGCTTTCTCGCCCACGGGCACGCGGCGTCGCTTGTTCCCCTTGCCGGTCACGACCACCTCGCGTTCGGGCAAATCAAGCCAGCTCACGGAACGGTAGCCCTCGGCCTCGACGTAGCGATGATCGAGGCTCGTGAGTTCCGACAGGCGCAGGCCAGACGAGTACAGCAGCTCGAACATCGCCCGATTGCGCACGGCCTCGGCCGACGTGCCGGAGACGAACTCGACGAGCGCCGATGCCTGATCCGGCGACAGCGCTTTCGGCAACGGCTTGGGTTGTTTCGGCGCGCGCACGCCGTCGACGGGATTGGCCGCCAGCGACGTGCGCTGGGCAAGCCACGCGAAGTAGCCTCGCCAGGCGGAGAGCTTGCGGGCGATGGAGCGGCCGACGAGGCCCTCGCTGTGCAACTGCATGGCGAAGCGGCGAATGTCTCCATGCTCCAGCGATTCGAGCGGGCGGCCGCGCGCCAAACGCTGCAACTGGCGCAAGTCGCGCGTGTAGTTTTCCAGGGTGAGCTCGGCGAGCTTGCGCTCGCTGGCGAGCGACGTCAGGTAGTGGCGGATGCCCGGTTCGAGCGGCGTCTCGTCGTCCGACGCCTCTGCGTGCGCCCCGGGCTTGCGCGCGCGTTCCGGCGCGGCGCGCCCGGCGCGCGCCTTGGGCGTGGCCACGCTGGCAGGACGCGGCGATCGGGTCGAGGTGACCATAAGGCGTGGTGAAAGGTGCCGTCAGCGCGTCAGTCCGCCCGGGCGCCGGCGACGCGCATCAATCGTTCGCGCGCAGCTTGCTGAGCGCCGCGCCGGCCAGTTCCCCGATCTGCGTCAGGAAGTCGGTCGCCATGCCTTCATGGAAACGGCGGGCGTCTTCCGAGCCCATGACCAGCAGGCCGAAGACCGGCCCATCCGTGACTTGCGGGTCACGCAGCGCGAGCAGCGCCACCGACGCCGGATCGCTCGGCGCGCCGAGCCATGTCACGGCTTCGAAACCGGTGTTGGCACCGCAATAGGGAGTCGCCAGGCTCGAGGCGAAGATCTTGACCTCTTCGCTCACGCTGCGGGCGAACTCGGCCGGTTGGTACGGCGCGGCCACGTTCCACACACGAACGGCCGCAAAGGGGACGTTGAAAACGTCGCGCAGGCCGCGGGCAATCGCGTCGGGCAACGCGTGCGGATCGCGCTCGCCGAGCAGGCCGAGGTTCCAGCGATGCAGCTTGGCCGAGATGTCGTCGTTCTCGTGCCCGTAGCGCATCAATTCGGCGAGGCGTCGCTCGATCTGCTTGGTCTTTTCGCGCTGCATCTCGATCTGGCGCTCTTGCAGCGACACGGCGCGCTGGCCGTGCGGGCTGGTGAGCCGCACGCCGGCCAGCAATTCGGCATGGCGTTCGAAGAAGTCGGGATGCGCGATCAGGTATTCCGCAATATCTCGGTCGTTCATGAGTGTCCGTCTGCTGTTCGTCAACTGCCGCCGACCGCCGCTGCGCACGAGGCACAACGGTGGCGCACGGCCGCCTGGGTCGCTAAATCAGAGTCCGTCAGAAACCAAAATCTTACTGTGCTGCGCCCGCGGCCTGCCCGCGCGGAACACCGGGACCGACGTTTGGCGTCAGATCTCGATCGTCCCTTCGAAGACCGTGGTGGCGGGTCCCGTCATGATGACGGGACCGCTTGCGCCGTCCCAGTCGATGGTGAGCGTGCCGCCGTGCGTTTCGATGGCCACGGGCGCGGCCAGCAGCCCGCGGCGGATGCCTGCCACTGCCGCCGCGCATGCGCCGGTGCCGCAGGCGAGCGTCTCGCCCGCACCGCGCTCGTACACGCGCAGACGCGCCTGATGCTTGTCCACCACCTGCAGGAAGCCCGCATTCACGCGGCGCGGGAAGCGCGCATGACGCTCGATCAGCGGGCCGTCCGTTTCCACCGGCGCGGTATCGACGTTCTCCACCACCTGCACGGCATGCGGATTGCCCATCGAGACCACGGAAATCCACGTCGTCTTGCCGGCCACGTCGAGCGGCCAGAGCGTGTCGTCGCCCTCGCGACGACCTGCCAGCCCGCTGGCGTCGAACGGCACATCCGACGCCGTGAGGATCGGCGCGCCCATGTCCACGCTGACCTGGCCGTCGTCGCGCATCGTGAGCGTGATCAAGCCCTGCTGCACCTCGACGCGCACCGTGCGCTTGTCGGTCAACCCCGTGTCGCGCACGAACTTGACGAAGCAGCGCGCCCCATTGCCACAATGCTCCACCTCACCGCCGTCGGCGTTGAAGATGCGATAGCGGAAGTCAACGCCAGGCTGCGTCGAGCGTTCGACGAGCAGGAGCTGGTCTGCGCCGACGCCGAAATGGCGGTCGGCGAGCGCCCGCCACTGGTCGGGCGTGAAATCGATGGATTGCGAGATGCCGTCGATCACGACGAAGTCGTTGCCGGCACCCTGCATCTTGGTGAATTTGAGCTTCATGGCGCTATTGTAGTGGAGAAGGCCGACGCGCATCCGGCGCCTGTCAGTACACGCTTGGCTCGCCGGGCGGGCGCGTCTTGAAGCGCTTGTGCACCCAGTAGTACTGCTCCGGCATCTTCAGGATTTGTTCTTCGAGGAACGCGTTCATCCGGCGCGCGTCGGCGTCGGGGTCGCCGCTGGGATAGTTTTCCCACACCGGGAAGACCTTGAGGCGGTAGCCCTTGTAGTTGGGCAGCACCTCGCCGATGAACGGCAGGATCTGGGCCCGGCCGACTTCGGCCAGACGGGACACGGACGTCAGCGTACAAGTGTTCACGCCGAAGAACGGCACAAACGTGGAATTTCGCGCGCCATAGTCCATGTCGGCCGCCAGCATGACCGGCTTGCCCTTTCGGAACATGCGCAGCACATCGCGGGCACTGTCGCCGCGCGCGATCATTTCCGCGTCGAAACGACCGCGCTGCTCGCGGGCCATGGCGTCGAACGCCGGGTTGGACATCGGCGTGTAGAGCGACGCGCACGGCCGGTGCAGCGAATAGTTGATGAACACCGAGCCCGCCTCGATGCCCACGAAGTGGAACCCGAGCAGGATCGTCGGTGGCATATTCGGGTCGAGCAGGTCGACCGCCGAGTCGAGTTCGATCAGCCGCTCCAGCTTCTTGCCGTCGGCGAACCATTGCACGCTGCGCTCCGCGTAGCTGCGAATGGCATGCACGAACGACGCCTTGGCCACGCGCTCACGCGTCGCCTCGTCCCAATGCGGGAAACACAGCCGCAAATTGGTGTGCACAACGCGCTTTCGCGAGCTGGGAATCAGGTACAACAGGTGCCCGAGACCCGCGCCAAAGCGCGCGACCCAGCCATAGGGCAGCAGGTTGAGCCCGCGCAGCAGGCCAACGCTCAGGTAGTAGCCGAGGGATTTCTTGGGTGTGGTTGCCATGTCGCAAGCAGGATTTCTTCAGGGGCGTATAATAAGCGACATCGCCGAGTTAACTGACAACTTGCGGGGCGATTCGAATGTGCCACCCTATCGAGGCAGCGCATACGACCAATTTTCCGCTAAAGCGTCGCCGCTTCCCCTCCGATGACGGCAACGTGAGTCGCCAAATTCGTTTAGAGGAGCCAGAAGTGGCGAACGATTATCTCTTTACTTCCGAATCGGTCTCCGAAGGTCACCCGGACAAGGTAGCCGACCAGATTTCGGAT
Organism: Pandoraea sp. XJJ-1; assembly: GCF_026802345.1. Lineage (NCBI taxonomy): Bacteria > Pseudomonadati > Pseudomonadota > Betaproteobacteria > Burkholderiales > Burkholderiaceae > Pandoraea > Pandoraea sp. XJJ-1. The sequence goes on along the minus strand of NZ_CP113827.1, from coordinate 233,802 downwards.
GCCGTGCTCGACGCCATCCTGAAGCAAGACAAGTACGCGCGCGTTGCCGCAGAAACGCTGTGCAACACGGGTCTCGTCGTGCTCGCGGGTGAAATCACCACGACCGCCACGGTCGACTATCAGCAAGTCGCGCGCGAGACCATCCGCCGCATCGGCTACGACAACACCGACTACGGTATCGACTACAAGGGTTGCGCGGTGCTGGTCGCCTACGACCGCCAGTCGCCGGACATCGCCCAGGGCGTGGACCGTGCGCATGACGACAACCTCGATCAGGGCGCCGGCGACCAGGGCCTGATGTTCGGCTACGCCTGCGACGAAACGCCGGAACTCATGCCGCTGCCGATCTATCTGTCGCACCGCCTGGTCGAGCGCCAGTCGCAAGTGCGCCGTGACGGTCGTCTGCCCTGGCTGCGCCCGGATGCCAAGTCGCAAGTCACCATCAAGTACGAAAACGGCCGTCCGCACAGCATCGACACCGTCGTGCTCTCGACGCAGCACCATCCGGACATCGCGCTGGAAGCCCTGCGCGAAGCCGTCATCGAAGAAGTCATCAAGCCGGTGCTGCCGGCCGACCTGATCAAGGGCGACATCAAGTTCCTGGTGAACCCGACCGGTCGCTTCGTGATCGGTGGCCCGCAGGGCGACGCCGGCCTCACGGGCCGCAAGATCATCGTCGACACGTACGGCGGCGCCGCACCGCACGGCGGTGGCGCGTTCTCGGGCAAGGATCCGTCGAAGGTCGATCGCTCGGCCGCCTACGCGGGCCGCTATGTCGCGAAGAACATCGTGGCGGCCGGTCTCGCCTCGAAGTGCGTGATCCAGGTCTCGTACGCCATCGGCGTGGCGCGACCGACGTCGGTCATGGTCAACACGTTCGGCACGGGCAAGATCAGCGATCAGCGTATCGCCGAGTTGGTCGAGAAGCACTTCGACCTGCGTCCTAAGGGCATCATCCAGATGCTCGACCTGCTGCGTCCGATCTACGAGAAGACCGCCGCCTACGGTCACTTCGGCCGTGAAGAGCCGGAATTCTCGTGGGAAGCGACCGACCGCGCCGACATCCTGTTGGCCGACGCCGGCCTGCGCGCGGTGGCCTGATCCGGCATCGCTAGCGTGGTGCCCGCCGGTCTCGACCGGCGAGCACCCAACAAAACCCCCGCTCGGGTCGAACCGGCGGGGGTTTTGTTTTATCGCGACGTCGGATGCCCGACGTCAGAGCTCAGAGGTCAGCGCATCAATTGCCGGATCATCGTGGCGAATACCTTGCCATACGGCGGGTTGAGCAGGCCGGCGCCGTTCCAGCGCGCCTGCCGGAAGATCGGCTTCTCCTTGGAGAACGTCCGGAAGCCCGCCTCACCGTGGTACCCCCCCATGCCCGACGGCCCCACGCCACCGAACGGCAGCGCATGCTCCGCAACGTGCAGCAGCGTGTCGTTGATCGTCACGCCGCCGGAAATCGTGCCGTCGACGACACGGCCAATGCGCGTATTGTCGGTATCGAACACATACAGCGCGAGCGGACGCGCACGCTCATTGACATAGGCGATGGCGGCGTCCAGGTCATCGTAGGGCACCACCGGCAACAGCGGCCCGAAGATCTCCTCGCGCATCACGCGCATGCCGTCATGCACGCCAGTGAGCACCACGGGCGGCAGACGCCTGCGCGCCGCCTGCGCCGGGGTATCGAACAGCGCGTGCGACGTGGCGCCCTGCGCCGCCGCCTCGGCGGCAAGCCCGGACAACCGCTCGAAGTGCCGCGACGACACAATGCTCGTGTATTGCGGATTGTTCACGGCGTCGGGATACAGACGCGCCGCCACCTGCCGCGCCGTGGCAACGAAGGCGTCGAGCTTGTCGCGCGGCACGAGCACATAGTCGGGCGCCACACAGGTCTGACCCGCGTTGACCAGCTTGCCGAGCATGATGCGCTCCACCGCGTGCTCCCAGCGCGCGCCCGGCCCGATGATGGCCGGCGACTTGCCACCGAGTTCGAGCGTCACCGGCGTGAGGTGTTCGCTGGCCGCACGCATCACATGATGGCCGATCGACGTCGCGCCAGTGAACAGCAGATGGTCGAACGCCAGCGTCGAGAACGCCCTCGCGACCCGTGCATCGCCAGTCACGACCGTGACCCACTCCGGCGGGAACGTCTCGGCCACGGCGGCCGCAAACGCATCCGCGAAGCGCGGCGTGACCTCGGAGACCTTGATCATCACCCGATTGCCGGCGGCCAAGGCGTCGGTGAGCGGACCGACGGCCAGAAACAACGGGTAATTCCACGGCACGATCACACCGACGACGCCGAGCGGCTGCGGCACGACGGCGCGTCGCGCAGGCAGCATCCACAGGTTTGCCCAGCCGCGCGACCCGCGCATCCAGCGGCGCGTGTGCGCGAGCGCATGCTTCAGGTTGCCGTGCGACGGGAACAGTTCGAGCATGTCCGTTTCCTGCGCCGAGCGGCCGCCGAAATCCGCATCGATGGCGTTCGCGAACGTTTCACGATACTTGTGAAGCATCGCTTGCAGCGCTTTCAGGTGACGCTTGCGCGTCGGCCAATCGACTTGCGGCGCGGCGTCGTGTGCGCGGCGCATCGCGTCGAAGCGCGGCAATAGCGACGCGCGGGCGATGTCGTCGTCGGTCGAGGTATCCGGTGCCGACGACGGTGTCGCCTCATGCAACCCGTTCAATTCATGTTGGTATCCCATGCCTTCTCCTCCCTGAGGTCGCAGGTGGCCCCGTCGGTGCCGCCCAACGCCATCGATATATTGTTATCCGTTATGCGAGAAAAGCCCGGTCGAGCCAGGCACGTTGCACTGCCACCGCGAGCGTGTCCGGCATCACGCCGTACACCCGCCCGCCCGCGTTCGAGAATCGGCTCTCGATGAAGCCATGCGCCAACTCGGCCGGCGCGTGTTCGAGCAACAATGCCGCCTGTGCCAGCAGTACCACCTGCTGTGCAATCGCACGCGCGCGGGTCGCGTGCGTTGCCTGATCGGCCGCCAGCCAACCGTGCAACTGCGCCAACGCCGCGCGCAGCGGCGCATGCGATCCCGTGCGCTCACCGATCCATCGGAACCAGTACTGTGCGACGTCAGGCTCGCGGCTCATGGCGCGCAGCACGTCGAGACACATCACGTTGCCCGAGCCTTCCCAGATCGAATTGACGGGCGCCTCGCGATACAGCCGCGCGAGCGGGCCGGTCTCGACGTAGCCGTTGCCGCCCCACACCTCCATGCACTCGCCCGCGAGTTCGAGCGCGCGCTTGCATACCCAGAACTTCGCGGCGGGCAACACGATGCGGCGCCACGCCCGCTCACACAGCGAATCGTTGTCGGACACGCCCGCGTCGAACGCCTGCGCCAGCCGCATCGCCAGCCACGTCGCCGCTTCCGACTCCAGCGCCAGATCCGCTAGCACCGTCGTCATCAGATCCTGATCGACAAGCTTCGCCCCGAACGCCGAGCGATGGCGCGCGTGATGAATCGCCTGCACGACACCCGCGCGCATCATTGCCGCGCTGCCGATCACGCAGTCGAGCCGCGTATACGTCGCCATCTCGATGATCGTGGGAATACCGCGCCCCGGCGCACCCACGCGTGTGCCATACGCGCCCTGCAACTCGACTTCACTGCTCGCGTTGGAGCGATTGCCGAGCTTGTCCTTGAGACGTTGCACTTGCACACCGTTCTTGCGCCCGTCCGGCGCGTAGCGCGGCACGAAGAAGCAGGACAACGCTTCGCTGTCGGCGTCGCGTGCGAGCACCAGATGCGCGTCGCACTGCGGCGCCGAGAAGAACCATTTGTGCCCGACGAGCGAGAACGTGCCGTCGCCGCAATCGGTGGCCGTGGTGGTGTTGGTGCGCACGTCGGAGCCGCCTTGCTTCTCCGTCATCCCCATGCCGATAAGAATGGCGTGCTTCTGCGCGAGCGGCACGTCGCGCGGGTCGTGCTGTGGCGCGAGCAACTTGTCCTTGATCGACGCGAAGGCCGTGGGCTCCTTGGCGAGCACCGGAATGCTCGCGAACGTCATGGTCGTAGGGCACAACGCACCGGCCTCGTTCTGCGCGTGCAGGAAATACGCCGCCGTGCGCGCCGTCATCGCGCCGTCGCGCGGATGCGCCCACGGCAATGACTGCAGTTCGGCCCCCCGCAACAAACCCATGAGCGCATGCCACGACGGATGAAACTCGACGCGATCGATGCGATTGCCTTGCGAATCGAACGATTGCAGTTCCGGCGCGTGACGATTGGCCGCCTCCGCCCACGCCTGCACCTCGGCTTCGCCCAGGCGAGCGCCCTGGCGGTAAAGCGTTGTCGCATGCCACCCCGCGCCGAAGGCCGCCACTGCGGCTTGCAACGCGGCGTCGGTGGCGTAAAGGTTGTAGTCCGTAAGCGGCGGCACCTGATTGGTGACGTCGTGGGTCTGCCAGGCTTGCGTCATCCGTGTCTCCGTATGCCCAATTGCCGTATGTGACGGTCACGCCATGGGGATCCTTTCATCATAGCGGCTAGGTCCGCGCGCTCCCATAAATTAGAGGATTGCTTCACATCCCCCCCGAGCGCAGGGATTGTCTGCTTACAATGAGTGCCGCTCCGAGGCGTCGCCCATGCGGCGGCACCGCGCGCAGCGAGACACGAGACAATCGCGCTCAGAACGACAAGCAAAAAGCAGCGAACAAAACGTCAAAAAAAAGCGGTAGATGCAGTGCCCATCCAAGGGAGGATGACAGCATGGACTACGACTACATCATTGTCGGCGGCGGCTCGGCCGGTTGTGCGTTGGCGGCGCGATTGGCCGACGGTGCGCCGGGCAGCACGATCGCGCTGATCGAAGCGGGTCCGCCCGACAACAGCTTTCTCGTACGGCTGCCGCTCGGTCTCGCCGCATTGGTGCCGTTCCGATCGCGGCGCAACTATGGCTATCGCACAACGCCGCAGGCGGGGCTGGCCGGACGTCAGGGCTATCAGCCGCGCGGACGCGGTCTAGGTGGCTCGAGTTCGATCAACGCGATGATCTACACGCGCGGTCACCCGGACGATTACAACGCGTGGGCGCAGGCCGGCTGCACCGGCTGGGGATGGGACGACGTGCTGCCGTACTTCCGTCGCAACGAGAACAATGAACGCGGTGCGGATGCCTGGCACGGTACCGGCGGCCCGCTCAACGTTGCCGATCTGCGCACGGTCAATCCGTTCTCGCAACACTATGTCGACGCGGCGCGCGAAGCCGGGTATCCCGTGAGCGACGACTTCAACGGTCCGCACTACGAAGGCGCGGGCATCTATCAGGTGACCCAAAAAGACGGGCAGCGCTGGAACGCCGCGCGCGCCTATCTGCAAGGAAAATCACGCGCAAATCTTCATGTCATCACCGATGCGCTGGTGCAGCGCGTTGTCTTCGATGGCAAGCGCGCGACCGGCGTCAAAGTGCAACGGCGCGGCGCGCTGGAGACGCTGCGCGCACGCGCTGAAGTCGTGCTGAGCGCCGGAGCGTTCAATTCGCCGCAGTTGCTGATGTGCTCCGGAATCGGCCCTGCCGAACACTTGCGCTCGCATGGCGTGGAGGTGCACGTCGATGCCCCGGGTGTCGGAGAGAACCTGCAGGATCACATCGACTTCATCATCAACAAGTACGTGGCGCATCGCGATCTGGTCGGCTACACGCCCGCGGGATTGTGGCATCTGCTCACGCAAGGGCTGGACTATCTTCGCGAGCGGCGCGGCCTGTTCGCCAGCAACGTGGCCGAAGCCGGTGGCTTCCTCAAGAGCGATCCGTCACTGGCGTGCCCCGATTTGCAGATGCACTTCCTCGTGGGCATCTGCGACGACCATAATCGTCGGCTACATCTGCGGCGTGGCCTGTCGTTGCATGCCTGCGTACTGCGTCCGAAAAGCCGCGGACGCGTGACGCTTGCCAGCGCCGACATGCGCGACGCGCCGCGGATCGACCCGGCCTTTCTGCAAGCGCAGGAGGACGTCGACACGTTGCTGCGCGGGGTGCGCGTGATTCGTCGGATTCTCGCAGCGCCGTCGCTCGCGCGGTTCGGCGGCGAGGAGCTGCACAGCCGGGGCATCGAGTCGGACGAAGCGCTCACCGCGCTGATACGTGCGCGCGCCGACACCATCTACCACCCGGTCGGCACCTGCCGCATGGGCAGCGATGCGGCGTCGGTCGTCGATCCGGAACTGAGGGTTCGCGGCGTGGAAGGTTTGCGCGTGGTCGATGCGTCGATCATGCCCACGCTCATCGGCGGCAACACCAACGCCCCGTCGATGATGATCGGCGAAAAGGCCGCGGACCTGATGTTGTCCGGCGCGGGTCGATTGACGCAGCGCGTTGGATCGACATCCGTCGACACCGCGCCGCACGCACCAGCGACGTTAGCCGCCCGGGCGCAGCCACAGATCTAGGAAAGGCTCGCCCCACAGCCGGCTCGCCACCGCGCCCAAGCATAGCCAGGGACCAAACGGCAGCGGCTCGCGCAACGCGCGGCCGCGCCACACGCCGAGGCCCGCAAAAGCGAGCGTGGCCGCCACCGCGCCGAAGGCCAGCATCAGCGGCGTGCCGATCCACCCCAGCCATGCCCCACACGCGGCGACGAGCTTGGCGTCGCCGCCGCCCAGTCCGTCGACACCGGTCAGCGCCCGGTACGCGCCCGCCATCGCCGCCATGACGCCATATCCCAACGCAGCGCCAAGCACGGCTTCGTCGATGGGCAATGTCAGGCCCGCGACGCTGCCCAGCAAGCCCGCCCACAGTAGCGGCAACGTGAGCGCATCGGGCAACAACCGCGTATCAATGTCGATCAGCGCGAGCGCCAGCAGTGCCGCGCCGAAGCCGCACCATGCCAGCATCGCGAGGTACTGCATCGAAGGGACGAACGCCCACGCGAGCGTTGCGAACATGATCCCTACGGCTAGTTCGACAAGCGGATAGCGCAGGGAAATCGCCGCGCGGCAATTTGCGCAGCGGCCGCGCAGGAGGACAAAGCCTAGCACCGGGACATTGTGACGCGCCGCGATGCGCGTCTCGCAATGCGGGCAGTGCGATGGCGGCCAGGCGAGGTTGAAGGCGGGCACGACCGGCGGCGCCTCGCCCGCCCACGACGCCGCGTCGTATGCCCATTGCCGCTCCAGCATGCGCGGCAGGCGGCAGACGACCACGTTCAGGAAGCTGCCCACCAGCAGCCCCAGCGTCGCCATCGCGGCCACCACGGCTTCGCGCGGCAGCGCCCGGAAGGCGTCTCCAACGTTATCGATGAGCAACGCCATCATCAGAACATCGACTCCGCGTACTCACCCGCCGCGTGACCGATCTGCAACATGCCGCCCACGGTGAAGATGATCGTCAGCCCGACCAACGCCATCAGCACCGAGCGTAGCGCGGCAGATCGCGCCTTGACGCGCTCCGCGACTTCCTCGATGGTCATCAGGCCGATCTTGCGAATGCCGGCATCGAAGTTGGTGCGTCCCGAGTATTCGACCAGACGATCGAAGACTTCCTCGTTGAAGATGCCGGTATCCATCGCCTTGACCATGCTTCGCTCGCTCTTGAGCGACGCCCGCATGCGCAGCAAATGCGAGCGCATCCAGGGCGAGGCGCCCGCGAGCATGAGTGACACGGCGTCGAACACCGACGTCTTTGCGCCGGTCAGCGCGGCCAGTGACACCAGAAACTCCCCGGCGCGCACGTCGCGATACACGGCATAGGGGCCGAAGTTCTCGACGCGCTGCCGCATCGGCCCCGTCCATCGGCTCAGCGACAGCAAGACCGCCACCACGATCACGACCGGCACGCCATAGAGCAGTGGCCACCAGTTCGCCACGAACCCGGACACGATATACAGCCCCGCGCCCACGAGGGGAAACATCTCCGGCGGCATGATCTCGGTCATGATCGGCATCATGCCGTAGGCCACGCCCAACTGGATCGCGGCGAGCAGCACCGACATGAAGATCGGCAGCACAACGGCCCCGGCGATCGCCGCGCGCGTTTGCTGCTGCAAGGTAACCACCCGCGCCAGAAAGCGCAGCGTGCCGGCCAGGTCGCCCTTCTCGCCGGCCGAAATCACGATCAGATCTTCGTCGGGGATCGTGCCCTGCCACGACTTTCGCAGGTTCTTCGAGCTGGCGCGATCGCGCCATATCGCATAGAGGGGCGCCATCGGACTGCGCCGCTCCTTGGCGCGTGCATACCGACGCGAGAATAGCTCGAACGGATTGGCACCGTCCTCGATAGCGTCGGCAAAGTCGCTGTAGAACTTCGCTCGCATTTTGCGAAAGTGACGTTTCGCGCGACTCAGGCCCGGGTAAGAATCACGCGCGGGAGATAGCTTGGCAAGCAGACGATTGACGGCTTCTAGCATAGGAAATTGGGCGACGTTTCAAACAAGTTTCGTGAGGACGACTTACACACTCGAGAGTCGGCGCGGGGGTTGGGGCGATGTGGAGCCCCCTTTCCATATCTGGAATTTCTTGAGCTTGTAGAACGAGGCTTCGATGTCATGCGGATCGACGCGACCCTGCGCCATCTTGTAGATCGCATGCTCCATCGCCGATTTTCCGTGCATGACAGGGCTCGTGAGATCGCCATCGTGGTACGTACGCCAGTGGCGCTGCGCCTCCCAGAATTTCGACTGTCGCAGCAGTTCGAGCAACTCCTCGGTCACCTCGCACACCTCGGCCACGACCGTCTGCCCCGCCGTACCCCGTTCCTTGCAGTGCCCGCACCCCGGCCCCGCCACGCACACGCGCGCCGTGTCGATACCGAGACTACCGATCACGCCCAGCGTCATCTCGTCGAGCTTGCCGACGGCCGGCAACTTGCAGTGATCGCACAACACCGGGATCAGTTTTTGATACACCATCGCGGTGAGAAAGTTGGGCGACGTCACGGCCGAGACTGGCATGCCGATCTCGTCGCTGATCAGGCGCGGAATGATGCCGAAGGCGCTCGACGCGTGCACGGTCGAGAGTACCTGGTGGCCCGTCTCGGTCATCGATTTCGCGAAAGACCCGGTTTCGACATCGCGGATCTCGCCAGGCATGAGCTTGTCCGGGTCGCCGCGCAACAGCACCTTGGCTGCCGCACCGAAGGCCGATTCGCCGTGACCGTCTTCGGCACGCCGTTGAATCGGGATCTGCGTCACATGCGGCTGGATGTATTCGACCGGATCTTCGATGGAGAAGAATTTCTTACCGGCGTCGCGCTCGTACATCATCATGGTGCGCAGCGTCGTCGACTTTCCCGAGCCCGTCTCGCCGGCGATGATCGTCAATCCGGGGCTGCGATACACCGCGTTCTCCAGCACTTCGATCTGATCCTCGGAGTACCCGAGTTCAGCGAGCGTCATGACATCGTCGTCGACGGCCTCGTTCACAAGCAGACGCAGCACCACGTCGACGCCACGATTCTCCTTGATGCTCTGCAAGCGCAGTTGGTACTTGCGATTGCGCAGGTTCAGCGGAATGGAGCAACTCTGGTGCTGGGCTTCATCGAAGTGATTGTGGCTTCGGCTGCTGGGGTCGGCGCGCGAGTTGTAGGCCGCCGAAACGGCATCGAGCATGGCATGGTAGTCGCGCGAAAGGCGATCCAGCTCGCCGGTCGCACGAAGCTTGCCGTGGATGCGCATGCGCACGCGCACATGCCGGCCCTCGCGAAACTCGAAATGAATATCGGAGGCACGCGCATCGATCGCCCGCTCGATGATCAGATCGAAGTTTCGATAGGCGCCCGTGCGCTGCTCCTCGGCTCGGGCACCCGTTTCGCTATGCTGCTGGAGGCGCGACTGCATGAGCAGAATCTCTTCGGTCGTGCCCACGTAGACACCCTCGAGATCGAGCCGATGCGTCGCGCGTACTGCCTGTTCGAACCGCGCGAGCAGATCGGACCCCTGCATGCGAACGAACGTCGTGTGTTCGAGCAGCACCAGGAACAGGCGCGGCTTGATGGCCACGAGCACCAGCGATCCGTTCTCGGCGCCGGCCAGGGTAATGCCGAGATCCTGACGCCAGCCCTGCGTCTGGATATCTTCGATGCGAAGGTCGGCAATCGGCCGCGCCACCGCGCCGCCGCGTCCATTGACGCGCGAAAATGCCGCCTGGAAGCGGTCAGAAATCGTCGCCATTGCGCCGCCCTGGTGACCCCTGCCTTGCACTGCCCGCCTGCGTCGCGCCCATCGCATTGGGTAACAACAGGCGACGTGGCTTGCCGCCTCGCGCCACGTCGACGTAGTCGCTGCCGATCTTCACCACTCGCCAGTCGCCAAACCGGTCGCCGTCACTCACGCTGTAGCCAAAACGACCGTCAACGCGCAGATAGGCCACCGTGGTGTCGTCAACGCCGTGAATGAACAGCAGCTCTGGCGCTACGTCGGGCGTCGCGCCCGTGACGGGCTGAGGCTCGCCCCCCGCCGCCGCGCTCTGGGCGGCCGTGGCTTCCTGCGACGACTTGAGATGCGCACGCGCAAAGGTGTCGATCGTCTCGGCGGCACGCACAGGCGTGATCGCCATCGGCAACGAGAGCATCGCGGTCATCGCGAACCCTGCGGTGAGGCGAAGCTTAGTGGACATAGTAGGTTCCTTGAGCGGAGAAGACCGGTTTGGTGTCGTCGATCACAATCGTCAACTCGCGCAACGACATGTTGCCCGCGCGCATCATCAAACCGGCCACGGAGTCGACAAAGGCCAGGTGCCCGGCCATCTTCCATTCGCCCTTGGCGATCGGCGGCGGCACATCACTGCGCCCCGCCGCCCCCGGTGGGGCATTGACGAGCGGTTTGGGCATGGACAGCGAAATGTCCATGCCGTAGTCGCCGAGCGATTGCAGACGGGCGCCTGCCGTGCGCAGGAACTGCGTGCGCGGCACGGGCGTCACGCGCGCATCGCCATCGTCGCCATCGTCGCTAACGTCTTCGTCGTCGGCGAGCGCTGTGGCGGCATTCGCGGCCGACGCCGTCGTAGCCGGCTTCGACACAGGTACGAGGGTATCGGGCGGCGTCATCATTTCCGTTGCATTGTCGAGATCGACGATTTGCGCGTTCGGGCGCTGGGAGAGAAGCAGATCGAACGTGCCACCCTCCTGGCGACGCCACTGGATCTCGCAGGCATGGGTGTTGCACGCGATGGCTGCGGGACGCCATCCGCCAGCACTCGCCGGCAATGACTGAATCGCGTATTGCAAGCGCCTGACATACGACGCCCCGGCCGAGAACGGCTCCGCGGCGATCGCCCGCGCAAGTGCCTGCTTGTAGGCGTCGATCGGATCGACCTGATTGGCCGCCGCAAGCTTCGCCTGCTGCATGTCGTCATACCAGGACCATCCCCACCAACCGGCGCCACCGACGAGACAGAGCGTCGCGAACGAGAGGGCCGCGATCTTCAGTTGCCGCGCCGGCAGAGGCTTGCGCACCTCCCGCAGCCGCGCATCCTGCGGGACATCCCCATGCATTTGCTTCGCGATGTCGTCCAGCGTGAGCGCCACGTCAGCACCGCCGCAACTCAAGGGGGCGATACCGGCAATCGTGATCTTGCCCTCGATCTCCGCGGCCCATTGCTCCAGCCTCGCGGCAACTTCAGCGGCGGGCATCACCAGATCCAGTTCCGGACGGCGATCGCGCAACGTAATGAAGAGCGTTGCCGAGGCATTGTCGGGATCGGGATGCAGGAACGCGACGTTTGGCGCATCGACCATGGCGCCGAGCACCGCGCCGAGTGCATATCGCTCCGGCACGCTTTGCCCTGTGATGGCGGGATCCATCGCAAACAATCCTACGGTACGCGTACCTGCGCCGTCATCCGCCACGGCGAAGTGCGACGCATCGCGGCTCCTGGCGAGACCCCGGATCTCCGTGGGCTCTTTTTGCAGGCCGAGCAATGTCTCCCACTGCGCACCGACAACGAGCTGGTTGGTCAATATGCGCGTCATGTCACACGCCCTCGGTCAGTTCCGGCGAAATCAGGATGACGACTTCCTTGACCTGCTGACGCGCCTCCTTCGTGCCGCCTTCGTAATTGAAGATGCCGTCGCGGTCGGTCGAATCGTCTGTGCGACGGAAGCCGCTGAGTACCAGCGTATCGCCCGACTTGAGCGACGCCCGCTGCATGGTCTGGATCGATGCCGTGATCGGCAACTGCATGAACGAGCCCACGCCGAGACCGTCATCGCCGCTCGAGCGTCCGTTCGCTCTGCCGCCGACCCCCACCTTGACGCCATCGGATCCAATTTCCGCGGTGACATCCGAACCGCCGTCGCTGACGCCCGCATTGCTGCCGCTGGGCGCCTCCTTACCCGTGCGCAAATTGATCTTGTCGAGCTTCCTGAGGTCGGACATGTCGATCTGCACCTGCAACATCACGCTTCGGTTGTCCATGAGCGTGGGCAACAGGTTCATCACGAAACCGGTGGTCAGCACGGACTGCTCGGCGGTCACGACCGCCTGTCCACCGTAGTTACCGGGCGACATTTTTGTTTGCGCGACAAAGCCCTGATTCTGGGTGACGGCAACCGGCGCCGGCTGGTTGTTCAGCGTGACGACCGTGGTGTCGATCACCGTGCTCACGCGCCCCTGTTGACTGAGCGCGCGGATAAACGCGTTGGAGCCCTTGAATCGCCCGCTGTCGAGTGTTCTGAGCTGCATACCGCCTTTGCGCGACATCAGCGATCCGCCGGCGGCGGGACCGGCCAGCCCCAGCGTAATGCCGCTCGCGGCCTGGTACACCAGGTCCCAGTCGACGCCGACGGCCGAATTTTCTTCCAGCGAGACGGAATACACCTGCACGCGCAACTTGACCTGACGGCCGAGCACCGCGTTCTCGGATTCGATATAACTCGCTACGCGTTCAACGACGTCGGCCGTGTCGCTCACGACCAGCGAACTCGTCACGACCGAGGGCGTGACACGTCCGCCCTCGGAGAGCATGTCCGTGACTGTCTTGACGAGATCCGACCAGTAATCGAGTTCGGACTCCACGCTCACGTTGGCGTCAGCGTTGAAGCTCAGGTCGACGCCGCCCGCCGAGCCGCTCGCCCCGCCACCGCCGGAGGCGCCGCGATTGGCCTGCATTTGCGAAGCCTTGCCCACGGACGCCCGATACGACGAGCTGCCGGGCATCATCTTGATCTGGAAGGTTCGTGTGACATACCTCGCGAAGTGAACGACACCGTCACGATAGGTCCAGTGCGTCCCGGTTCGATTGGCGATGGTGTCCAGCAAACCCGACAGCGTGCCGGAGAATTGCAACGGCACCGTCGGCTCGCCGGTCTCGGCACAGTTGAGTTGGAAGAGGTTCGTCGGACTGCCGCCGCCGTTACCCCCGCGACTCGGCCCGCGGGCACCAGGTGCGCCACCGCCCCCGGTGCCCGCGGCGCACGACACGTCCGAGGCCATGCGGATCGTCAGGCCATTGCCCCGGGCCACCTGTGCCAGCACGACCGACATCGGAAGCGGCGCACCGGTCGCAAAGCGTACGTTGCGCTTGAAGAAGTCCGGCAACGCGACCGACGCGTTGATCGGGACGGAGCGCTTCGCCAGCCACGCCCCCTCGACGTGTTCAATGGCGCGAATCGGGGCTGCCGAATGCGCGTCGAACGCCGATCGCGCGCTCGTTTGCGCTTGCGAGACGTTGGCATCGGTCTTGGAGAGCATGCCGGGCGTACCGCACGCCGTCAGGAACAGGGTGGCGCACAACACGCCTAGTCGCTTACTCATGGATTGCCGCTTCCGTGATGATGGCTGCGCCGGGGGGGGTGCGCTGCGCTTGTTATTGAGTGGCGTGAACGACGCGCAGCACCCGGTTGGCCTCGTGGACCTTCACGCGAATGGGGGCGTCGGTGTTCTGCAACGAGACCACGACCTGCTCGACGATGCCGAGGAAGTCGCCCGTGAACGTTGCCGGATACTCGATGGGGAAGTCGCGGTCGATTTCCCAGGCGAGTTGCCAGCCGTGCGCCTCCAGGTAGCGCGCAAGCGCCACGGAGACACGGCCGTCGCCCGGCGACATCAGCAGTTCGAGAAGCTCGCGGACTTCGACCTGTGCCGCCAGCGGCTCGGGCGATGCCGCGGCCTGCGAAGCCGCGTCTGGCGTCGAGTCCACATCCGGCGGCGCATCGTTCGGCGGTGCCATGTCCAGCGCGCTCGCGAACGAACGTTGCGACGATGCGCCTGCCGCCGCATCGCCCGACATCAACGGCTGATGGCTGGCGAACGCGATCGGCAGATCGGCAGATCGATGCGCCCCATCGGAAGTCTCGAAAGCGAAAGCCGTACTCGACCATACAGCTGACGCGACAGCAGCGGTCAGCACTATTTTGATGTGCATGGTTTCCTCACGTCGAATTCAATGCCGAAATGCTGGATGGGGTTCGACCATGGGATCAGGAGCCGCTGATGGTGAAATCGAGCTTGGCCTTGGTAAGATCGTTCTTCTCGTCCGCGTTAGTGCCGCCAGAATTCGACGACTTGCAAGCCTCCGCCAACTTGCCCATCTGGAAGCTTGTTTTCAGATTTTTAAGCGTCGTGCCGTTCACAGATATCGTCGCGAAGTTCGAATGCAACGTCGTCATGAATTTTTGACATTGGTCGCTGGGAACATCCTCCGACGTAACCTGAACCCCGAAATTCGGACCATCGTTGATAGCGGCAGTGATAGGTGCCATCTTCATGGTCCCGCCGAACCGGTTCAAGTATTCACCATCAACGTTACCCGGCGACGGCGTCATCGCCCCGAACAGCCCCATATTGTCCATATCCTTCGGGGTCGTCTTGGCGGTCAACTGCCCCGACAGCACGGCGTTCTGCACCGACACCACCGCCATCTGCCAGTCCTTGATCTCCTGGTTCACCCGGACCGAATTCATCAGCCTGGGCACACCCACCATCGCGCCGGCCATGATCAGCCCCATAACCGCCACGGCGACGGACAACTCCACCAGCGTCACACCGCGCTGACGGCGCTTGCTCCACCGGCCAACCATGTTGTTCTTCATTTGCACGAGTGCGCCCTCGTTCACTTGCATGTCCATACCCCTCTTCCTGAGCAAATCGATTGGAAAAGCCGCGCGCCTTTGCGGTGACATCCGTGCGCTGCGACAGGGGCGATTTATGCCTGAACACCCGGCACCGCGTTATCGCGTGTTATCCGAATTTTTCGCAAAATGACAATTCCGGGGGGCAGGAAAGCACCCATCTGCGTGCCAATTTCGATAAGTCGCTGTCTATCGCCAAACGGCGAACAAGCGTCCTGAAGGAAGTTCAGAGCAAGGAGGGGCAAGGATCGACGCGAACGAGTGTTGCGTCAGGGGTCGTCGTGGCCGTCAGAATCGGCCCAACCGCAGCAAGAGTATTCCCAACGTCGCGTGCCGACGTCATCATTCAGCGGTTTCACAAGGCGCGTGGCGCGCCTGCGTACGCAGATCGGGACGGTGACGCAACGCGCCGTGGAAGACCGGACGCACAGCGGATTTGCGCCGCCCGCCGCCGAAAACGCGACGCCGGTCGCGTCAGCGCACCGCAGTCATTCCACCTTCATGCCCGCGAGTTCCGGTCGTGCGGGCGGGTAGGACAGATTCAGGTCGGTCAGCGCCTGCACCAGCAACTCAGCCACCATCAGGTTGCGGTGACGTTTCGAGTCGGACGGCACGACGTACCACGGCGCGTGTTCCGTCGACGTGGCCGATAGCGCCGCCTCGTAAGCCTTGGTGTAATGCGGCCAGAAGCTGCGTTCCTTCAGATCGTTCAGTTCGAACTTCCAGTGCTTGTTCGGATCGTCGATGCGCTCCTGCAAGCGCTTGCGCTGCTCGTCGGACGAGATATACAGGAAGCACTTGACGATGCGCGTGTGGTTGTCAGCCAGCAGACGCTCGAAGTTGTTGATGTGCGCGTAGCGTCGCTTGCACTCGTCGGCGTCGATCCAGTCGTGCACGCGCGTGATGAGCACGTCTTCGTAATGGCTGCGATTGAAGATCACCAACTCGCCCGCCCCCGGCACGACGCTATGGACACGCCACAGAAAGTCGCGCGCCAGTTCCGTGGGCGTGGGCGACTTGAAATTCGCCACGCGAATGCCGAGCGGATCGACGTTCTGGAACACCGCGCGGATGGTGCTGTCCTTGCCGCTGGTGTCCATGCCCTGCAACACGAGCAGGACACGTTGCCGGCTGTTGGCGTGCAGAAGCGTCTGCAACTCGTCGAGCTTGAGCGCCAGCTCGGCCATGCGCGCCTTGTCGTCGCCCTTGCTCTCGCCGGTAAATGGCGTATCGGCCGGATCGTAATCCGACAGGTCGAGCTTCTTGCCGAGCGGTACGCGGTATTTCTCGAACATCGCCAACTCCTCGTGACAGGCCTGCGGGCTAGTATCTCGCAAAAACAAAAGCGCGGCGCCGAACCGGCCACCGCGCTTTTTGCCTGAGGGATTCTCGTCGCCGCGTTGGCGCCGGGTTCTCCCGCGTCAGGCCCCGAGCTTCTTCTTGAGCAACTCGTTGACCTGGGCCGGATTGGCCTTGCCCTTGGTGGCCTTCATCGCCTGGCCGACCAAGGCGTTGAATGCCTTCTCCTTGCCCGCGCGGAACTCTTCGACGGACTTGGCGTTGGCGGCCAGCACCTCGTCGATGATCTTCTCGATCGCACCCGTGTCGGTGATCTGCTTCAGCCCCTTCGCTTCGATGAGGCGATCCGCCGCGCCCTCATCGGTGGCGCGCTCCTCCCACATCAACTGGAAGACCTCCTTGGCGATCTTGTTGGAGATCGTGTTGTCGGCGATGCGAGCGAGCAGACCCGCGAGCTGCGCGCTCGAGACCGGGCTTTGCTCGATGCCGATGTCTTCACGGTTCAGCAGGGACGACAGCTCGCCCATGATCCAGTTCGCGGCCGGCTTGGCACTCGCCTTGCCCGCCTTCGCGACCACGGCTTCGAAGTATGACGCTTGGGCTTTCGATTGGGTGAGCACAGCGGCGTCGTAGTCGGACAAGCCGTACGACTCGACGAAGCGCGCCTGCATGCCGGCGGGCAGCTCGGGCAACCCGGCGCGCACGCGCTCGATCCATGCGTTATCGATCACGAGCGGCAGCAGATCCGGATCCGGGAAGTAGCGATAGTCGTGCGCGTCTTCCTTGCTGCGCATCGAACGCGTTTCCTTCTTGTCCGGATCGTACAGACGCGTTTCCTGCACCACCGTGCCGCCGTCTTCGATCAACTCGATCTGACGGCGCACTTCGTACTGAATCGCCTCTTCGAGAAAGCGGAACGAGTTCAGGTTCTTGATTTCGGCACGCGTGCCGAATGCCTGCTGACCGACCGGACGCACAGAGACGTTGGCGTCGCAGCGGAAAGAGCCTTCCTGCATGTTGCCATCGCAAATACCGAGCCACACCACGAGTCCGTGCAACGCTTTCGCGTACGCCACGGCTTCGGCCGCGCTGCGCATGTCGGGCTCGGTCACAATTTCGAGCAACGGCGTGCCGGCGCGGTTCAGGTCGATGCCGGTCATGCCGGCGAAGTCTTCGTGCAGCGACTTGCCCGCGTCTTCCTCAAGGTGCGCACGCGTGAGCGTCACGACTTTTTCATAGGCTTCGCGACCGGTGCGTGCATCCGCCTCGACCTGAATCTTCAACGAGCCGCCCTGCACCACCGGAATTTCATACTGGCTGATCTGATAGCCCTTCGGCAGGTCGGGGTAGAAGTAATTCTTGCGCGCGAAGATGCTGCGCGGCGCAATCGTCGCCCCAATGGCCAGGCCGAATTCGATCGCGCGCTCGACAGCCCCGCGATTGAGCACCGGCAACACGCCCGGCAGCGCCAGATCCACGGGGCAGGCCTGCGTGTTGGGGGCCGCGCCGAACTGCGTCGATGCGCCCGAGAAAATCTTGGAAGCGGTGGAGAGCTGTGTGTGCGTCTCCAGACCAATAACGACTTCCCATTGCATAAGGTTCACCCTGTCTCAACTTGTCGGCATGGCGCGTTCGCCCTGCCCTTGCCGCCGGTCGTCGCCGCGACGGTGACGCTCCGGCCTCTGTTCCTGTTCGCCGATGCTGGCTGGCGCTGGTTCGCGTCTATCGGCGAGTGTCCGCCGCGCAAATCCCAGAGCGCGGATCGAAACTCACCGGCCAGGCGTTCTGGTAAATGCCCGGCGTGCAATACGCCTCGCAATTGGCATGACCGATGGTCACGTTGCCCGGATCCTGCCAGATGAGCAGTTTGCAGCTTCCGCTGTTCGCCCGCAGTTCGATGCTCGGACGCCACTGCGTCTGGTGGAAATCCGCCAGATTGAAGTGGCAGCTCCCCCGCTGGCCGACCCACAGACGCCAGTCGAGCGACTGCACCTGGTTGGCCGACACCTTGAGCGTTGCCTGCTCGCGGAAACCGTCTTCGTCCGTCTGCGAGCAGTAGCCCGACAGATTGATCTCGCGGTAGGCGATCGGCGTAGGACGCCCGAACGGCAGGCTGCACGACGCGAGCGTGAGCACCATGCCGGCGAGCGCCAGCCCCTTCGATACCCACGCGGCGTGCGGGGCGAGCGACGTCGTCAAGCGTTGGCGGCGCACGATCAGACGCCTGCCGGAGCGCGCTTGTGCCAGTCGGTCGCGCGCTGGAACGCGTCGGCCACTTGCAGCAGGCGGGCTTCGTCGAAGTAGTTGCCAATCAGTTGCAGACCGACCGGACGCGCATCGCGCCCCGCGCCGACCGGCAGGCTCATCCCCGGCAAACCGGCCAGGCTCACCGACAGCGTGTAGATGTCGGCCAGGTACATCTGCACCGGATCGGCGCTCTTCTCGCCGAGGTTCCACGCGACCGACGGCGCCACCGGACCCATGATGACGTCGCACTGCGCGAACGCATTCTGGAATTCCTGCGCGATCAAACGGCGAATCTTCTGCGCCTGCAGGTAGTAGGCATCGTAGTAGCCGTGCGAGAGCACGTACGCGCCCACGAGAATGCGGCGTTTGACTTCGGTGCCGAAGCCTTCGGCGCGCGACTTCTTGTACATGTCGAGCAGATCGCGGTACTCGGCCGCGCGGTGGCCGTAGCGCACGCCGTCGAAACGCGACAGGTTCGACGAGGCTTCGGCCGGTGCCAACACGTAGTACACGGGAATCGACAGTTCGGTCTTCGGCAGCGACACCGGCACGCGCACGGCGCCGAGCCGCTCGAACTCACGCAATGCGTTGTCGATCGCTTCGCGCACGTCGGCGTCGAGACCTTCACCGAAGTACTCGGCCGGCAAGCCGATGCGCAGACCGGCCAACGGCTTGTCGGCCGTGGCGCCGTCGAGCGGCTTGCCCAGACCGCGCGCGAAGTCTTCGTCGGCGCGCTCCAGGCTGGTCGAGTCGCGTTCGTCGAAACCCGCCATGCCGTTGAGCATCCACGCGCAATCCGCCGCGCTATGACCGAACGGGCCGCCCTGGTCGAGCGACGAAGCGAACGCGATCATCCCGTAACGCGACACGCGGCCATACGTCGGCTTGATGCCGGTCACGCCGCAGAACGCCGCCGGCTGACGGATCGAGCCGCCGGTGTCGGTTCCGGTGGCGACCGGCGCGAGACGCGCGGCCACCGCGGCAGCCGACCCGCCCGACGAGCCGCCGGGCACGGCGCGCGTGTCCCACGGGTTCTTCACCGGGCCGTAATACGAGTTTTCGTTCGACGAGCCCATGGCGAACTCGTCCATATTGGTCTTGCCCAGCGTGACCATGCCCGCGTGCGCCAGGCGCTCGACGACGGCGGCGTCGTATGGACTGACGTAGTTCTCGAGCATGCGAGAGCCAGCGGTGCTGCGCCAGCCGCGCGTGACGAATACGTCCTTGTGCGCAACGGGAATGCCCAGCAACGGCCGGTTCGCGCCCTCGCCGGCGGCGATGCGCGCGTCGGCGGCACGCGCCTGCGCGAGGCTCGCCTCGGCGTCGACGTGCACGAATGCGTTCAGATCGGCGGCCCCGGCAATGCGGTCCAGATAGTGCTGCGTCAGTTCGACGCTCGAGACGCGCTTGGCGTCGAGCGCAGCGCGCAAATCTTGCAAATGAATCAGATCTTGTTCCATGGTGGCTGCTGTGCGTTATAGCGCATGAAGGCATGAGGGCATGCGGGGCGCCGAGGGCGCGCGGCAATCCGTTGCGCGAGCGTCCGGCGCACCGGAGGCATACATCGCGCAACGGGCCGGACTCATTCGATGACCTTCGGCACCAGATAGAGGCCGTCCTGCACGGCGGGCGCGGGGCGCTGATTGGCTTCGCGATCGACCTGCTCCGTCACCGCGTCGGTCCGCAGACGCTGGGCGACCGCCTGAATTTGCTCGATCGGATGTGCCAGCGGGGCTACACCTTTCGTGTCGACCGACTGCATCTGCTCGACGAGCGCGAAGAAGCCGTTCAGCTCCTTTTCCATGTGAGCGGCCTCGTCATCGGCCAGCTCGAGACGCGCGAGGTGGGCGATGCGTTTGACGTCTGAGAGATTCAAAGCCATGAAGAAATCCCGAAAAAATGCGCATTGGAGAGCAGCCGGGTGCATGCCTGACGCCAATATTAGGGACAGAATGCGGAGAATGTGCGGACGGCGTTGGGTTCGTCCACCGTTTTACTCCGTGCACCGGGCCGCGCAGGAGGGCTGGCGCGCCGTGCCACAAGGCTCCCGGCGGGCGCACCGGGGGCGTCGAATGGGGTGTCAACGTGCTCGTTTTTCCTGCAAAACCTGCGAAATTATAAGGTATCATTGCGCATTAAATTTGCGTCGGAGCGTGTTTTTGCACCCTTCGACGCTGTCGCGCAGGTGGGCCACGGTCAGTCCGGGGGGCGCGACAGACGTTCGCGCAGTCCATTGGAAGACCCTGACGCGACGGATGGATAACGGCAGTCCCGCCTCCTGCCCGGTACCGCATTCCTCGGTTTGTCCGCACGTTTCGCGAGCCGCCGCGTGGCGCCTGGCGATTTTTTTGCGAACAGGCCGGAACCCAGATGACAGGCCGCCGTCCCAGTCACATCCATTGGGACGGCCTCACGCAGACACAGGATTTTGCATGTTCGGTTTTCTTCGAAGCTATTTCTCCAACGACCTGGCCATTGACCTGGGCACCGCCAACACGCTCATCTACATGCGCGGCAAGGGCGTCGTGCTCGACGAACCGTCGGTCGTCGCCATTCGCCAGGAAGGCGGCCCGAGCGGCAAGAAGACGATTCAAGCCGTCGGCAAGGAAGCCAAGCAAATGCTTGGCAAGGTGCCGGGCAACATCGAGGCGATTCGCCCGATGAAGGACGGCGTGATCGCCGACTTCACCGTGACCGAGCAGATGATCAAGCAGTTCATCAAGATGGCTCACGAGTCGCGCCTGTTCTCGCCTTCGCCGCGCATCATCATCTGCGTGCCGTGCGGCTCGACCCAGGTCGAGCGCCGCGCCATCAAGGAAGCCGCGCACGGCGCGGGCGCCTCGCAGGTGTATCTGATCGAAGAGCCGATGGCCGCAGCCATCGGTGCCGGCCTGCCGGTCTCGGAAGCCACGGGCTCGATGGTCGTCGACATCGGTGGCGGCACGACCGAGGTGGGCGTGATCTCGCTGGGCGGTATCGTCTACAAGGGATCGGTACGTGTCGGTGGCGACAAGTTCGACGAAGCCATCGTCAACTACATCCGCCGCAACTACGGCATGCTGATCGGCGAACAGACCGCCGAAGCGATCAAGAAGGAAATCGGCTCGGCCTTCCCGGGTTCCGAAGTCAAGGAAATGGAAGTCAAGGGTCGCAACCTGTCGGAAGGGATTCCGCGCGCTTTCACCATTTCGAGCAACGAAATCCTCGAAGCGCTGACCGATCCGCTCAACCAGATCGTGTCGTCGGTGAAGATCGCCCTCGAACAAACGCCGCCGGAACTGGGTGCCGACATCGCCGAGCGCGGCATGATGCTCACGGGCGGCGGCGCGCTGCTGCGCGATCTCGACCGTCTGCTCGCCGAAGAAACGGGCCTGCCGGTGCTGGTCGCCGAAGACCCGCTTACCTGCGTGGTGCGTGGCTCGGGCATGGCGCTCGAGCGCATGGACAAGCTCGGCAGCATTTTCTCTTACGAGTAAGCTAACGTGCGTGGTTCGTCGTCCGGCGCGGTGGGGCCATCCCTTCCCCCCCTCGCCCGACACGACTGGCCACGTAGCAAGACCACGCGCACGGAGCTTGTCGTCATGCCGCGCCGTCGCACCCGACTGACACCATTCGCGCACCGCGGCGCCTCGCTGCGCGTGCTCCCCTGAAGGGCCCACCATGCAGTACAGTCCGCCGCCACTGTTCAAACAGGGTCCGTCGGCGTTGGCCCGGCTGATCTGTTTCGTCGCGCTTGCCATCGGCCTGCTCGTGGTCGACTCGCACTACAACACGCTGGAACGGGTTCGGGCCGTTGTCGGCACCGCCCTGTATCCGGTGCAACGCATGATGCTGTTGCCGCGCGACGCCATTCTCGGCGTGGCGGGCTTCTTCTCGACCGAATCGCAACTCTCGGGCGAGAACCGGGCGCTTCTCGCGCAAAACCTTGAGCTCTCCGTGCAGGCTCAACGCAATAACCAGTTGACCGCCGAGAACGAACATCTGCGCCAGATGCTCGCCTTGCGCGAGCGCCTGCCCGTGCCGAGCATTCCCGCCGAGATCGAGTACGACACACGCGACCCGTTCACGCAGCGCGTGGTCATCGATCGCGGCACAAAGCATGGCGTGAAGCTCGGCGCCCCGGTGGTCACGGAACAGGGTCTGCTCGGTCAGGTCTCGCGCGTCTTCCTGCTGCAAAGCGAAGTCACGCTGCTCACCGACAAGGAGCAAGCCGTACCCGTGCAAGTCACGCGCAGCGGTGTGCATAGCGTGATCTACGGCGGACTGCGCGGCAACGTGCTGGACCTGCGCTTCATTCCGCTGTCGGCCGACGTCAAGGTCGGCGACGAAATCGCCACGAGCGGCCTGGACGGCATCTACCCCGCCGGCCTGCCCGTGGCTCGCATCACCAAGGTCGACCGCGTGTCCGACACCGCGTTCGCGCGCATTCTGTGTCAGCCGGTGGCCAATCTGCGCAGCCAGCGTCAGGTGCTGGTGCTGCAATACACCACGCCGCTCGCCCTGCATCCGGACGCCGCCGCCGATCTCGCGCGCGCGTCCGATCCGTCGGCAAGCGGCGAAAAGCCCGGCCAGAAGGGCGGCACGCGCGCCGATCCAAAGCGCGCCCCGGCCGCCCGCAAGGGTCATTGAGGAATCGACATGCCACGACCGCAATACATTCTGCTGCCGGTCAATCCGTACTTCATCGCGATCAGTCTCGTGGTGGCGTTTCTGGTCAACCTGATGCCGTGGGGCCACGCCCCCGCCATGCCCGACTTCGTCGCGCTGGTGTTGATGTTCTGGAACATCCACCAGCCGCGCAAGGTGGGCATGGGCGTGGCATTCCTCGTCGGCCTGCTCATGGACGTGCACAACGCCGGCCTGCTGGGCGAGCACGCGCTCGCTTACACGCTGCTGTCCTACGGCGCGATCATGATTCACCGCCGTGTCCTGTTTTTTACGCTGCTTGGCCAGGCGCTGACGGTGCTGCCGTTGCTGCTGCTCGCGCACGTGGTGCCATTCATCATTCGTCTGGCGACCGGTGCGGCGTTTCCGGGCTGGTGGCCGCTCGCGGCGGGGTTTGTCGAAGCCCTGCTCTGGCCGGTGATCAGTATTCTGTTGCTGGCGCCGCAGAAGCGCGCCGTCGACCGCGACGACACGCGTCCGATCTGATGGGCCCCGTCCCCACCCGATCGCGCCACCGAGCCCTGCTTGCATGACCGAGTTCAAGAATCCCCAGCAACAACTGCAGACGTTTCATCTGCGGATCACAGCGGCTGCATTTTTCGTGCTGATCTGCTTTGGCCTGCTCGGCGTACGCTTCGTCTACCTGCAGGTCTTCCGCCATAACCAGTACGCGCTGCAAGCCGACGAAAATCGCGTCTCGCTCGCGCCGATCGTGCCCAACCGGGGCGTGATCATGGATCGCAACGGCGTGGTGCTCGCGCGCAATTATTCCGCTTACACGCTGGAAATCACGCCATCGAAGATCGGCCGTCCGCTGGAAGATCTCATCACCGATCTGTCCGACGTGATCGAGATCACGCCGCGCGACCGCGCCCGCTTCAAGAAGCTCATGGACGACAGCAAGAGCTTCGAGAGCCTGCCGATCCGCACACGCCTGACCGACGAGGAAGTCGCGCGCTTCACCGCGCAGCGCTTCCGCTTTCCCGGCGTGGATGTGCACGCGCGGCTCTTCCGCCAGTACCCGCTGGGCGAGACCGCCGCGCACGTGATCGGCTACATCGGCCGGATCTCGCAGCGCGATCGCCAGCGGATCGAGGCGATGAGCGAAGAGAACGACAGCGACAGCGCCAAATACGACATCCGCCGCGACGTCAACAACTACAAGGGCACCGATTACATCGGCAAGATCGGCGTCGAGCAGAGCTACGAGACGCAGCTCCATGGCATCACCGGTTTCGAGGAAATCGAAGTCACTGCCGGTGGCCGCCCGGTGCGCACGATCTCGCGCACCCCGGCCACGCCCGGCGACAATCTGGTGCTGTCGCTCGACATCAAGCTCCAGCAAGTGGCCGAGCAAGCGTTCGCCGGGCGGCGCGGCGCCGTCGTGGCGATCGAGCCGAAGACGGGCGACGTGCTGGCGTTCGTCTCGGCGCCGAGCTTCGATCCGAACATGTTCGTCGAAGGGATCGACCAGCAAAACTGGGACGCCCTGAACAATTCGCCCGACCGGCCGCTGCTCAACCGTCCCTTGCGCGGCACCTATCCGATCGGCTCGACGTACAAGCCGTTCATGGCGCTCGCCGCCCTCGAACTGGGCAAGCGCACCACGAGCTGGGGCTTCCAGGACACGGGCGCATTCACCCTCGGGAACCACACGTTCCGCAACGACGTTCGCAACGGCCAGGGCTGGATCGACATGTACCGTTCGATCGTGGTGTCGAACGACACGTATTACTACATGCTCGCGCACGATATGGGCGTGAATGCGATTCACGACTTCATGGCGCCGCTCGGCTTCGGTCAGTTGACGGGCATCGACATCGAAGGCGAGGCGCGCGGCATTCTGCCGTCGACCGAATGGAAGCGCAAGGCGTACAAGAAGCCCGCGCAGCAGAAGTGGTACGACGGCGAGACGGTCAGTCTGGGCATCGGGCAAGGCTACAACTCGTTCACGATCCTGCAACTTGCGCACGCGACGGCCACGCTGGCCAACAACGGCGTGGTGATGAAGCCTCACCTCGTGAAGGCCATCGAGGATCCCGTCACGCACGCACGCCAGCTCACCGTGCCGCACGAAAGCGCACGGCTGCCCTACAAGCAGGCGAACATCGATTTCGTCAAACGCGCGATGGTCGGGGTGATCAAGGAAGGCACCGGCCGTCAGGCATTCGCGGGCGCGCCGTACGAGGCCGGTGGCAAGACCGGCACGGCGCAGGTCTACTCGCTCGGCAAGAACGAGAAGTACAACCACAACGCTATCCCCGAATTCAAGCGCGATCATGCCTTGTTCATCGCGTTCGCCCCCGCCGACGATCCGAAGATCGCCGTCGCACTGATCGTCGAGAACGCGGGATGGGGCGCCGCACAAGCCGGTCCGGTCGCGCGTCGTCTGCTCGACTACTACCTCATCGACGAGCCGAAGGAGCGCGCCGCCGAAGCGGCGGCGTTGCAGGCGGCCGCATCGGCTCCGGGGGCGGCATCGGGCGTCTCGGCCGTGTCCGCCACACCCGATGCCGCCCCCGCCAGCGCTGCCGAACTGAGCGGGCGCACGACCGTGGCACGCGTCGCCCCGGTCGCATCCAACGCGACGGCGAGCGTATCGGGTACCGCCGACGGCAAGGCTTCCGCTGCCGGTGCACCCAAGCCCGCCCCGGCGCCGCATCGTCAGCCGGCCGTGAGTCCGACCGTCGCCGACGAAGCTCGCCATCGCGCGGCCATTCGCGCGCAAGGAGGAACGCCATGATGGCGCTCGACAAACATACGTGGAAGCAGCAGGTGAAACGCCTGTTCGTCGGTTTCGACAGGCCCCTGGCGCTGATCGTCTTCCTGCTGTTGTGCGTGGGACTGGTCACGCTCTATAGCGCCAGCATCGATGTGCCCGGGCGCGTCGAAGACCAGGTGCGCAACATCGTGCTGACGTTCATTCTGATGTGGCTGCTGGCGATGCTGCCCACGCAGACACTGATGAAGTTCGCGGTGCCGCTCTATACGGCCGGCGTAGCACTGCTCATTGCGGTCGCGATGTTCGGGCTGACGAAGAAAGGGGCGAAGCGCTGGCTGAACGTGGGGATGGTGATCCAGCCGTCCGAGATCATGAAGATCGCCATGCCGCTGATGCTGGCGTGGTACTTCCAGAAGCGCGAAGGCAATATTCGCTGGTTCGACTATCTGGTCGCCATGGTGTTGCTCGGCTTGCCCGTGGGGCTGATCGCCAAACAGCCTGACCTCGGCACCGGCCTGCTGGTGGCCGCCGCCGGACTTTACGTGATTTATCTGGCCGGACTGTCGTGGAAGCTCATTCTGCCGGTACTCGTCGCTGTCGTGATCGGCATCGGCACCGTTCTGGCCGTGCAGGACAAGATCTGTCAGCCGGGGGTCGAATGGTACTTCCTGCACGACTACCAGAAGCACCGTGTGTGCACGCTGCTGGACCCAACGTCGGATCCGCTCGGCAAGGGCTTCCACACGATCCAGTCGGTCATTGCCATCGGCTCGGGCGGCACAACCGGCAAGGGCTGGCTGAAGGGAACGCAGGCCCACCTCGAGTTCATTCCCGAGAAGCACACCGACTTTATTTTCGCGGTGTTTGCCGAAGAGTTCGGGCTGATCGGCGAAGCCGTGCTGCTGGTGCTGTATCTGCTGCTGGTCGCGCGCGGGCTGGTGATCGCGGCCTCCGGCGCCACCTTGTTCGGGCGCCTGTTGGCAGGGTCCGTCACGATGATCTTCTTCACCTACGCCTTCGTGAACATGGGCATGGTGAGCGGCATTCTGCCGGTGGTCGGCGTTCCGCTTCCGTTCATGAGCTACGGCGGCACCGCGCTGGTCACGCTCGGCCTGGGGATCGGCATTCTGATGAGCGTGGCGCGCGAGAAGCGCCTGATGCAAAGCTAACGGGCCGGCGCAGGGGACAGGGTGGGCGCGGGCCCCCGATTCATCGCATCGAGCTTGCCTTGGGCGGCCACGTCGCCCTGGGCGGCGGCCTTTTCGTACCATAGACGCGCACGTCCGAGATCCGGCGTCACGACGCCATAGCCCCGCTCGTAGTAGCTCGCCACGATGTACTGCGACGGCAGATCGCCACCGCGCGCGGCTTTCTCGTACCAACCAAACGCTGTCTTGTAATCCTTGGGCACGCCGCGCCCGATGAAATACTCGTTGGCGATGGCCGCCTGCGCCTGCACATGGCCCTGCTTCGCCGCCTTTTCGTACCAGAGATTGGCCTGGGGAATCGATTTTCCGACGACATAGCCGTCGTCGAACATCTTGCCGTAGACGTACTGCGCCTGGGTCATACCTGCGTTCGCCGCGCGCTCGAGCCACTGCACGGCGCCGCTCGGATCGGGCGTGCCGCCCTCGCCGTTGAGCAGCATCATGGCGTAGTCGAACTGGGCGAGGCGATTGCCCTGCTCGGCCGCCCGGCGAAACTCACCGAGTGCCTGCGACTGCTGGCCCGCCTCATAGTGCTGCACGGCCTGATCGGTCAGCCCCTGGGCCGGGGCTTGCGCGGCGGCTACCGCATAGGGAATCGGCTGGCAGGCCGCCCCCACCAACGTGGCGGCGAGACCGGTGAGCAGCCGGCGCATGGCGTAAGACGTCGACATCGCGAATCTCCCGAGACAGGCTTTGGACGTATTGTGCGCCAAATGGACAAGATGCGCCGGGGCGAATGCCGGCGCCGGTTTCGCCGCCGTGTTGACGATCGAGATCGCGTCGGCCAAGGTGAAAGCCCCGGCGTAGGGCCAGGGCTTGGATGGGCGGCAAGACGTCCGACTTACGGCTTGATGTACGCGTAACCCTTTTGCTGCAAGCGCGTGAGTTCGACGACACCGGACGGCGTGAAGTCCGCGTCGAGCACAAACTGGTCCTTCTTCAGGTTGCGCTGCTTCATCGTGATTTCACACACCTCGAACTTGACGCCACGCGCATGCAACGCCGCGATCAGCGGCCCGACGGTCGCGGCGTCCTTGTAACTTTCCATCAGGAAGTCGACCCCCTTCGCGTGCGCGACGACCACGATGTCGGTATCCGGCACCGTGTCGAGCTGGTTGCGAACGTTGCGCAAAGCGGCCAGCGCCTGTTGCTCGGCGTCGTTGATGTGATACACGACCTTGTCGCGCGCGAACGCCGGTGTGGCAGGCACGGCGAATGCCGCGAACAGGAATGCGGCCAGCAAGCCGCGCAGCAGCGTCTTCATTTGCGGAGTCTCCTATTGGTTACGTGGTGTCAGCCGCATCATAGCGCGTTGGCCCGCCCCAGGGCATCGCTCCGGCCCGGCGCGCCGGGCGTCACATCCCGCACCGAATACGGCGGCGGCCCCTCCCACCCCGCGTCGGTCTGCGTCGCGGCATCGGAACAGACCACTCGCTCCTCTCGCGCCGGAACGGGCAACCGCGCAGGGCCTGCGGGTCCCGAACTCACAAAATCTGCGCGGAATTCGCCGTGATCGAGCGGCGATGCGCTTGGCCGCCGCCGTGGGAGCACGGCAGCCACCGGTCGATTCACCACCTGATCCAGGGAATGCAGATTGCCGTGCGAATCTCGCCGCCGCATGGCGACAAGCTGTACCAAGGACTGCACGTTCTGCGCAATCACGTCGCTGCCCGCTGAAATTCTAGTCATGCCAACTCCTGAAATGAAAAAACCCGCCAGACTCAAGATCTGGCGGGTTGGCACTTTCGGTCAGGTGGCCACTGGCCGCCGTCGAATTCGCCGGCGGGAGTGTCGAATTCGTGGCGGCGTGGGCGTCACCCCAGCGACGGGAGGACGCAGCATCAACGAAGATCTCGCAAGCGTCGAAGCGTATTACGCCGCGACTTCCGACCAGCAGTTCGGCGTCTCGTACAAACGCAGGCGCACCAGGCGCAAGTCGCGGCCGTAATGCGCGTCAAAGACGTGGCTCAGCGTGTCGAAGGCAGCCGCCGCCAGATTCTCGACGGTCGGCACCCGGTCGAAGACCACCGTCTTGTGGTCGGGCATCGTCTCGAGAAAATTGCGCACGGCCGTGTCGCCCTCATAAACGAGGAACGCGTGGTCCCACACCGACACGAGATGCTCATTGGCCAGGGCCTTCACGTCGGCGAAGTCCATCACCATGCCATTGTCGGAGGCCCCGCTCTCGCGGCTCACTTCGCCCGCGAGCGTGATCTCGAGCACATAGCGATGCCCGTGCAGGTTGCGGCACTGGCTTCGGTGGTCGGGAATGCGGTGGCCCGCATCGAATTCGAGTTTCCGGGTAATCGTAATCACGGCAACGGCTCAGGGAATATTCAGGTATTTGTGCGTCTGCATCGACAACGACCAGCGCGGATGCGCTTTGCAATAGTCGATCGCCAACTTCGTATTCGTGTCGCGCAGCGGTCCGTCCATCGGCTGGAGGTAGAAGTACTGGAAATCGAGCGCTTCGTACTCAGCCAGACGTTGGCGATCTTGCGGCACCACAACTTTCAGCTCATCGCCGCGCGTGACGATCAGCTCGGCATCGGCCTTCGGGCTCACGCACACCCAGTCGATCCCCTCGGGGATCGCTTGCGTGCCGTTGGTCTCCACCGCGATGCGAAAGCCCTCGGCGTGCAGCGCGTCGATGAGCGGCGCGTCGAGCTGCAGCAGCGGCTCACCGCCCGTGCAAACGACGAACCGGTGGGCGCGCTCGCCCGCCGGCCACAACGCCACGATTTGCGCGACGAGATCGGCCGGCGTACGGTACTTGCCGCCATTCTCGCCGTCGGTGCCGATGAAGTCGGTGTCGCAGAACTGGCAGACGGCGTCCGCGCGGTCCTCTTCGCGGCCGGTCCACAGGTTGCATCCCGCAAACCGGCAGAACACCGCCGGACGTCCGGCGTTGGCGCCCTCGCCCTGCAAGGTGTAGAAGATTTCCTTTACCGCGTACGTCATGTTGCCCTCGATTCTCCCAGGATCAGACCGCGCTGCGATCGTGATCGTGACCGCGCGCGCGCCACTGCTCGAAACCGCGCTGGCGCAACTGGCAGGCCGGACATTCGCCGCATCCGTAACCCCACGCATGCAGCACGCTGCGCTCGCCCAGATAGCATGTGTGCGTGTCTTCGCGCACGGTCTCGACCAGCGCGTCGCCGCCCAGATCCTGCGCCATCTGCCACGTGTCCGCCTTGTCGATCCACATCAGCGGCGTCTCGACGATAAAACGTTGGTCCATGCCCAGATTGAGCGCGACCTGCAGCGCCTTCATGGTGTCGTCGCGGCAATCGGGGTAGCCCGAAAAATCCGTCTCGCACATGCCGCCGACCAGCACGCGCAAACCGCGTCGATACGCAATGGTCGCACCAATCGTCAGGAACAGCAGATTCCGGCCCGGCACGAAGGTGTTCGGCAGATGGTTTGCCGCCATTGCGATCGTGGTCTCGCGCGTCAGCGACGTCTCGCTGATCTGGCCCAGGATCGACAGGTCGATCATGTGATCGTCGCCGAGGCGCGGCGCCCACTGCGCAAACCGCGCGCGCAGCTTGGCCAGCACGTCGGTGCGGCATTCCAGTTCCACCCGGTGGCGCTGGCCGTAATCGAAGCCCAGCGTTTCGACGCGCGCATAGCGCGACAGTGCCCACGCGAGGCAGGTGGTCGAATCCTGTCCACCGGAGAACAGGACCAGAGCGGAATCAGTGCTTGTCGTCATGATCATGCGCTAGCAGTATCGCCCTCGCCGTCAGGGCGACGGGGGCCGGGGCACGCGCTTGCGGCCGCCCCTCGGGCAGCCCGCGTGCGGGATAGGTCACGCGATTGTGAACCGCGACGCCCGGCATGGCTATCGTCAGGGCGTGATACCCATCATCGGGCAGCGTTTTCGTTCAAACGCAAAAAGGGCTTGCGATGTACGCAAGCCCTTCGAATTTGGTGGCCTGGGTCGGAATCGAACCAACGACACGCGGATTTTCAATCCGCTGCTCTACCAACTGAGCTACCGGGCCAAGAGAAAGCGATTATAGAGACTGCCGACGCTTCGCGCAAGCCCCTCGTTGAAAAAATCCGCTGGAAAGCGGCGTCGCAGCGCGCTCGGGCGCGCCGCACCTCCGTCATGTCTTGCTCTTCGAGAGCTCCACGCCCAGTTGCTTGAGCTTGCGATACAGGTGCGTGCGCTCCAGGCCCGTTTTCTCGGCCACGCGCGTCATGCTGCCGTGCTCCTTGGCCAGATGGTAGGCGAAGTAGGCACGCTCGAACGCATCGCGCGCCTCGCGCAGCGGAACGTCGAACGAGATGTCGCCCGACATGCCCACCACCGCCCCCGCGACGCCGCCATCGAGATCGTGCGCGCCGAGCGGCGCGTGATGCACCGCCGAGCCGTTCAGGCCCCCGCCCACGTGGCGCGGTTCGCTCTCGCCGAAGACGCCCGCGTCAGGCGCATCGTCATCGGCGGCGAATGCGCTGGGCGCGCCGCCAGACAGTTCGCGTTTGCCGCGCGCGAGCCCCTGCTCCACCGCCTGCAACAGCTTCTGCAGGGCAATGGGCTTTTCGAGGAAATTGAGGGCACCGATCTTGGTCGCCTCGACGGCGGTATCGATCGTGGCGTGGCCCGACATCATGATCACGGGCATCGTCAACAACTGCTGCGCCGCCCATTCCTTGAGCAAGGTTACGCCGTCGGTATCGGGCATCCAGATATCGAGCAGCACGAGATCGGGCGTGTGCGCGGCGCGAAAGGCCCGCGCTTCCTGCGCGTTCTCCGCGACCTCCACGACATGCCCCTCGTCGCTCAGAATCTCGGAGAGCAGCTCCCGGATCCCCATTTCGTCATCCACCACCAAAATGGTTGCCATTTACGCTACCTTCGTGTGTTCTGCCGGCTTGTTGCGCGACAGTTCCTGGTCGTCAGCCAATTGAGTAAACAAGATCGAAATCTGTGCGCCTGCACTGCCTTCGCCCTCGGGTAATGGCCGGTTGCGAATGTCGATGCGCGCCTGATGCTCGTCGATGATCTTCTTGACCATCGCGAGTCCGAGCCCGGTGCCCTTCGACTTCGTGGTCACGTAGGGCTCGAATGCGCGGGTCAGAATGCGCGCCGGGAAGCCCGGCCCGTTGTCCGTGATCGTCAAGCGCACTGCCGTGCGTTTCGGTTCGCCGGGCTGCATGTCCGTTCCTGCGTATTCTACTGTCTTCGTTTCCACCGTGATAAGAGGCTTTTCGGTTGCGCTGACGGCATCTTGAGCATTCTGCAGCAGATTATGAATAACCTGACGCAATTGCGTCGAGTCGCCGCGTATCTCCGGCAGGTCCGCATCCAGATTCGGACGAATCGCGCCGCGCCCTTCATCCACCCCGTATAACGTCAGCACCTCGCCGATCAACTCGTTGAGTTGCAGCGAATGCATGATCGCTGGCGGCAGTCGCGCGTAGTCGCGGAAATCGTCGACCATGCGCTTCATGGCCGCCACCTGGTTGACGATGGTCGTCGCGCCCCGGCGCAGCACCTCGGCATCGGCCGGCGGCAGCTTGTCGGACAATTTCATTTGCAGCCGCTCGGCGGAGAGCTGGATCGGTGTGAGCGGATTCTTGATCTCGTGTGCCAGACGCCGCGCCACCTCGGCCCACGCGACCGAACGCTGTGCCGAAATCACATCGCTGATATCGTCGAACACCACGACGTAGCCGCCGCCCGCACGTGTCGGCACGCCCGCCACCGCGACCATCGGCTCCGGCAAATGCGAACCGCGCACGAGCAGCGTCACGGCATCGGTCTCGCCCGGCAGCGTCAGACCGATCTGCTGCTGCCAGTGCCCGCCCGGGCCGAGATCGGCGTTCGCATCGCGATCGGCGAACGCGCGACGCAGCGTCTCACCAAACTCCACCAACGCCGGAATATGCGCGGGCGAGCGGTTCAGCTCACCCTGCAAGCTCTGCTTGAAGATGCGTTCGGCGCCGGCATTGGCCGTCGTCAGGCGGAAGTCGCGGTCGAATACGAACACGCCGGCCGTGAGGCTCGACAGAATACTCTCCAAGTGCGCCTTCGAACTTTCAAGCGCCAGCCGATTGCGCTCGACCGTGGCGCGCGCGTCGGACAACTGACGCGTCATGGCATTGAACGCCTGCGTCAGGAAGCCCAGTTCGTCGTTGGTGCGCATTTCCCCTTTCGGCGACAAATCGCCTGCCGCGACTTCCTGCGTGCCGCGTGCCAGCAAGAAAAGCGGCCGCGCGAGCTGGTTGCCGAGTGCCAGCGCGAGCATCATCGCCACGAACGTGGCGAGGAACAGCGACAGCGTCAGCGTGCCGATATACATCTTTCGCAGGCCCGTGCGGCCCAGCGCCTTTTCCTGATATTCGCGATAGGCGCTCTGCACCGCCTCGGCGTTCTGCGCAAGATTGGCCGGCACCAGTTGCGTGACTTGCAGGAAACGCTCTTCGTCTTGCAATGACGACGTGTACCCGGAAGGAATGCGGATCACCACGCGCCAGCGCAATTGATCTCGTGCCTGATGCTTGTCGTAGCCCTCGCTGCCGCCTTCGATGGCCGTATAGCCGCGCGACTGCGTGCGCGCCTGACGCAGCATGAGCGGCGTCGGCAGATCCGGCACCAGCGCATTGAAGCTGCCAGACGCCGACGCGAGCACACGCCCATTGCCGTCGACGATGGTCGCGTCTTGCAGGCCGAACTGGTCACGCATGCGCAGCAGCGCGAGCGTCCCCCCCTTGTCGCCGCTCGACGCAAGGTTGTCGGCCACGAGTTGCGCCTTGGCGCTGAGGTCCGACAGACCGTTGTTGAGGATGGCGCGTCCGAGTTCGAGTCCGGAGTCGAGCGCCGTCTCGACGCGCACGTCGAACCACGACTCGATGCTGCGCGAGACGAACTGCAGCGACACCAGATAGATGATGCCGCCCGGCAGCACCCCCACCAGCGCGAAGAAGATGGCCAGCTTGGCGAGAAGTCGCGTGCCGAAGCGTCGCTCGCGCAGCCGCGCAAGAATGATCCAGACGAGCGCACCGACGATGAAGACGAAGATGATCGCCACCGCGATGTTCGCGGTGTAGAGCAGCGAATAGTAGCGATCGAAGAATTCGGTATTGGCCGATGCCAGCGCAAGCAGGCCGAACAGCCCGATGGCCACGAGCGCCATCGTGACGATCAGCGTGCGAATGACGATGCGCTTGAGCAGGCCGCCGCCGTTACTTGACACGGGCGACTCCGGGCGGCAGCGCCGCGCTGAAGGCAAGTGGCAAATGGCCCCTTAGACGGAACGCATGATTCACGGGGTCGAGCGGCGTGCTCGTCGCTACGACCGGGAGCGCCGGAGCGCTGGCCGCCGCCGACGGTGGCGCGGGCGAGAACATGAAGCGCGCCCAGTCGGAGCTGAGATTCCAGTCGCGATTGTTGACCGCGTCGATCTGGAACGGCTTGGGCATCAGCGCATTGTCGAGCCGCATGCGTACCGAGGCCTGATATTGCGTGCCCGGTTTGACGACGCCCTTCTCGATGACGCGCCAACCGCTCACATTGCGCACGAGCGCGAGCGCCTCGCGCAACGAGCCGAAGCCAAGCTGCAATCCGCTGTTGCTGCTGTTCCCACTATTGCTGGAGACGCGATACTGACGCGTGAGCGGCTGGAACCACAACCGCACGCTCTGCGACGTGGTCACGACCTTCTCGTCGAACCAGTACCAGCGAGAGCGAGTGAGTTCGAAGTCGGTTGTGAAATAGAGCGAGATGCCGCGATTGACCGCGTCCTCCAGGCTGCTGTTGAGCTCAAAGGCAAAGCGCGCGTCGAGCAACCAGCCGCCCTCGGACGGCTCGAGCCGCGCTTCGCGCACCTGGATGTCATTTTCGGCGCGCGCGGGCGCAGCGAAGCCGAGCGCAAAAACGCACAGCAGCAGCGGCAGCAAACTGGCCAGTAGCCGTTGGGAAAAGGTCACCGTTTCTGGAAGCGAGCGTAATAGAAGCCGTCGTGGGCGCCGCCAGGGGTCATCAGCAATTGCCCGGGAGCGTCCAATCGTACCGCATCTGTGCGAATACGTTCAAACCATTGCGCTTGCTGCTCGTTTTCCGCCGGGAAGATCGAGCACGTCGCATAGATCAACTCGCCGCCCACGGCCAACGTGTCCCAGAGCGCCAGCAAAATGCGCCGCTGCTCTTCGACCAGGGCCGCAATGTCGGCCCGGCGACGCAGCCAGCGAATATCCGGATGACGCCGCACGATGCCGGACGCCGAACACGGCACGTCCGCCAGAATGCGATCGAACGGCACGCCGTCCCAGCCGCCGCCGGACCACTTCGACGGCGTGCCGGCGTCGCCGATGCGCACGTCCGCACTGAGTCCCAGACGCTCGAGGTTTTCGTAGATGCGCGGCACGCGCAGGCGATCCGACTCGAGCGCCGTGACCTGCACGTCGGCCAATTCCAGCAAATGGCCGGTCTTGCCGCCCGGGGCAGCGCATGCGTCCAGCACCCTCATGCCGGTACGCGGTGACTCGCCCAGCACGAGCGGAGCGGCCAGTTGTGCCCCGGCGTCCTGCACCGACACCCATCCGTCGGCAAAACCCGGCAGACGGTCGACCGGCACGGCTTGCGCGAGCCGCAACGCGACCGGGCCGATGATCTCGGCATCCATGCCCGCCGCCGCCAGACTTGCCTGCATGGCGGCCACACTGACGCGACGTGTGTTCACGCGCAGCGTCATCGGCCCGCGGCTGTCGCCGGCGGCAAGCAACGTCTCCCATCGATCGGGATAGCCTGCGCGCACGGTGTCGATCCACCACGCGGGGTAGTTCCAGCGGGCTTCGGGCTGCTTCGCGATCTCGGCCATCAGGCGCTCGCGCTCGCGCAGGAAGCGACGCAGTACCGCGTTGGCCAACCCCTTCGCGGCGACGGTGCGACGCTGCACGGCAATCGCCTCCACGGCCTGGTCGACGACCGTAAATTCGGTGTACGCAGCATCCTCGGCGGCGTCTTGCAGCAACGCCAATGCGCACAGCAGGATGTCGCGCACGCGCGCTTGCAGTGCGGGCTTGACGAGCAAGGCGAGCAACGCGCGGCTGCTGCCCAGCCGGCGCACGGCGCGGTAAGCGAGATCCTGTGCGGCGGCCCGCACGGTCGGTGCGCATTGCGTGGTGGCCTGTGCCAGCGCTTGCGGCAATGCGGTGCCCTTCTGGACGGATTCGAGGGCCTGCGCGGCGCGCTGCAGCGCATAGGCCAGGGATTCGGTGGGCAGACTCGATTGCGGCATGGGCTTTCTACAAACGGACATGCCCGCGCGACGGCGGGCATGGGAGATATCGGACGGCTGTCGGGCCACAGAATAGCAGACTGGTGATGCGCGCCGGACGGTGACGCCCGCGCCGGCGGGCGAGGCCATGGCCGACGAGCTCAGGCCTCACTTTCGTGCATGCGGCGCGCGATCAGGCCGGATACTGCCCGGTGCGCGCCATCTCCATCAGTCGGGCGACGCGCTCCTCGGTCGCCGGGTGTGTCGAGAACAAATTCGCGATCGCGCCGCCGGACAGCGGGTTCATGATCATCATCTGCGCCGTGGCCGGATGCTGCTCGGCCGCCTCGAACGGAATACCCTGCGCATAACGATGAATCTTGTCGAGCGCCATCGCCAGCGACTGCGGGTCGCCGGAGATTTCCGCGCCGCCGCGGTCCGCCTCGAATTCACGCGCGCGCGAAATCGCCATCTGGATCAGCGAGGCGGCCAACGGCGCGAGGATCGCCACGGCAATGCTCGCGATCGGATTGGAGGGGCGGCCGTTCTCGTCGCGCCCACCGAAGAACATGGCGAAGTTGGCGAGCGCAGAAATCGCACCGGCCATCGTGGCGGAAATCGTCGAAATGAGAATGTCGCGATGTTTCACGTGCGCCAGCTCATGCGCCATCACGCCGCGCAGCTCTCGATCGGAGAGCACACGCAAAATGCCGGTCGTGGCAGCCACGGCCGCGTTCTCGGGATTGCGCCCGGTCGCGAACGCGTTGGGCGCGTCCTCGTTGATCAGGTAGACCTTCGGCATCGGCAGCCCGGCACGCTGCGACAACTCGCGCACCATGTTGTAAAACTGCGGTGCGCTCGTCTCGTCGACTTGCTGCGCGTTGTACATGCGCAGCACCATCTTGTCCGAGAACCAGTAGGAAAAGAAATTCATCGCCAGCGCGAACGCCAGCGCGAGCATCATGCCCTGCCTGCCGCCGATCATGCCGCCCACCACCATGAACAACGCGGTGATGGCCGCCATCAGCAGGGTGGTCTTCATCCAATTGAACATGGTGTTCTCCTCTGCAAATCTTGATGACCCGAGGAAACCACGCACTTTGCGTGTCCTCGGGCGTTAGATGGTGCCGGTCGTCAAAAATTCAACGGCAGCGGCGTTCGCATCGATACTTTTCAGACGTTCGCTGGAATTTCCCGCCGATTCCGTGACGTTTTACGATTTTTCCGTACGGTTTCAATGAACAGAACGGTCGATTCGGTCGATATTACTTCGCCGGCGGGTGGCCTGCCGCGAAAACATCGCCGGGCGCCAGTGCGAACCCCGCAAGGAATTCACGTACCGGCAGACGTTTGCCGCCCGGCTTCTGGCACTCAGTCACATGAAGCGCGCCCGCCCCGCATGCGACGACGATCGCGTCGGCGCTCACGTCGAGAACGGTGCCGGGGGCAGCCCCCGGCTTGCCCGCCACGGCGCACGCGCGCCACAGCTTGACGGGGGTGTCGTGCACTGTGCCGAGCGCCCCCGGGAAAGGATCGAACGCCCGGACCTGGCGCGCCAGTCCCTCGGCGGGTTTGCGCCAATCGAGCACCGCTTCCTGCTTGGCGATCTTTTCCGCGTAGGTCACCCCGGCGTCGGGCTGGGCAACACTCGGCAGATGCCCGTCGCGCGCGAGCTGACGCAAGGCGTCGACGATCAACTTGCCGCCAAGCGCCGCCATGCGGTCGTGCAGCGTCGCCGTGGTGTCGTCCGGGCGGATGGGCTCGGCCTCGCGCAGAATCATCGCGCCGGTGTCGAGGCCGGCGTCCATCTGCATGATAGTGATGCCGGTCTCGGCGTCGCCCGCCTCGATGGCACGATGGATCGGTGCCGCACCGCGCCAGCGCGGCAACAGCGAGCCATGAATGTTCAGGCACCCGTATCGAGGCAGATCGAGCACTTCCTGCGGCAGGATCAGGCCGTAAGCGGCCACGACCATGACATCGGGTGCCAGCGCGCGCAGTTGTTCGATGGCGGCCGCGGCTTCCTCCGGAAACTTGCCGTTACGGCGCAGCGACGCCGGCTGCGACACCGGCATGCCATGCGTCTGGGCGTATCGTTTGACCGGACTGGCGTGCAGCTTCATGCCGCGACCGGCCGGACGATCCGGCTGAGTGAGCACCAACTCGACAGGGAAGTCAGCGGCGTCGATGGCGGCAAGCGCGGTTTGTGCGAATTCCGGCGTACCGGCGAAGACGATGCGAAGCGTCATGACGAACTTCCTTGGGCTAACGCGATAACTTATTTGACGGTGCCGGCGGCGGACGCGGCCACCGCAGTCGAAGGCGCCACGAAGGCGCGGAAGCGCTCGTTGGTATCGCCTGCACGGCCGCCCTGCCAGATCTCACGCCAGCCGTCCGGCGCGGGGATGCGCGCGTTGGCCTTGTCGAGCACCAGCAGCACGTCGCAGCGCGACGCATCCGCCAGATCCGGAAGCTGTACCGGACGCACGTCGATGAAATAGTCGAGCATGGCGCGCTCCGACTCGCCGACGTTGAACGACCCGACGCATCGGGTCGCCAATGGCGTGCCATGTGGCGCCGCATGGGCAAGCGACTCACGCAGTCCCTCGAACGGCGTGCGGTAGCTGCGAGCCTCGTTGATCCAGGGCAGCAACAGCGTGGAAAGCGTTCCCCAGACGAACATCAGCCCGGCGAAACCGAAGACCAGGGCACCGAGCTGACGGCGGTGCACGATGGCACTCACCCACAACGCGGCGACGACAACCGCCGCGAGCACCAGCCCCGGCGAGAACGGCAGCACGTAATCGAGAGGCAGCCACTTGCCGATCGGGCCCGCGGCGACGTGCCCGTTCCCGGTCAGTTGCAGCCCCCAACGCACCCAGAGGAACAGTCCCAGCGCACTCATGAGCACGAGCGCCACGCCCGACCACGCCTTCTCGAGCCACGTTGGCAAGCGTGCGTTCGCACCCAGCACCGCGATAGCCGGAAAGAGCGGCAACATATAGATGTCGCGAATGGCCGACGACGCGACGAGCGTCGCCACGAACAAGCCGGCGTACAGCCAGAGCATGGCCTGCTCCGGAAAATCGATCACGTAACGCCGTAACCCGCCGCCCTGTCGCAGTTGCGCGATCAGCGCGCCCAGCGCGAGCCAGCCCGCCGGAAAGGTCAGCCCGATCAGGCTCGCGAGATCGCTGCCATAGGTCGTGCGTTCTCCGCCGAGATGGACAAAGCCGAAGAACCGACCGAAGTTGTTATCCCAGAACCACTCAATGAAAAGTGGCTCCGAGGCATGCCAGAACAACGCAGGCCAGATCACCAGCCACGGCAGCGACGCCAGCACCGCCCAGCCGAGCGCCCCCGCATAGCGGCGCGTACGATACGCCGGCACGGCGAGCACGACCAGTGCGGTGAGACCCAGCACACCGGGCACCAGCAGGCCCTTGCTCAGAAAGGCAATTCCGGCGCCCGTGCCGAACAGGAGTCCCCACAAGCGCGACGAGTTCTCGGCTTTGGCCAAGCGGGCCAGCGCCGCCAGCGCGAGCGCGGCGCCTGCAAGTTGCGGCACATCCGCCGTCAGTTTGTGAATGTTCTCGATGGCCCCGAAGCTGCCTACCATGAGCATGGGCGCGAGCCAGTTGAATGTGTCCGTATTTTGCGTATCCGCAGGGCCGTAGAGGCGTTGCGCCAGCCGGCCGACACAGATCACCGCAATGACCAGCCAGGCGAGCACCGCGAGCTGGGCCGCATCGAAGACCGGCAGCACACCGGACGCCAGCCGAGCGAAGAACGCGCCCGTCCAGTACATCACGGGGGGCTTCTCCACGAACGGATCGGCGGCCACGTGCGGCACGACCAGATCGTGGCCGCGAAAGAAGTTGAGCACCATGCCTACGGAATACGGCTCGTCGGCTTTCCAGGGGTCGCGGTCGAACAGGCCCGCCAGCAGGAAGGCAAACAGGAGCGCGGCGCTCAGCCAGTAGATCGTGCGGGTGCGGGAGGACGACGAAGCGATGGCGATGGACATCTCGGCAAACAGTCGGGAGTTGGCCCGACGGCAGACGTTCGATGACGCCCCGTCGCAGCGGCAGAAAGCGGACACACGCGCCCGCGAGCGCTGCAAGTATAGAGGACTTTACCGGCCGCGCCCACGCTGGGCGCCGCCGGAGTGGTTCAGGCGCGTTCGACCTGTTTTTTCATCTTTTGCTTGATGCGGTTGCGCTTGAGCGGCGAGAGATACTCGACGAACACGCGGCCCTTGAGGTGATCCATCTCGTGCTGGATGCACACGGCGAGCAGGCCGTCGGCGTCCAGTTCGAACGCCTCACCCTGCTCGTTCAGGGCGCGCACGCGCACGCGGTCGGCGCGCTCGACTTCGTCATAGATGCCGGGCACCGAGAGGCAGCCCTCTTCATAAACCTTCTGTTCGTCGCTGCGCCAGACGATCTCGGGATTGATGAACACGCGCAATTCGTCGCGCGTTTCCGAGAGATCCATCACGATGACTTGCTCGTGCACGTCGATCTGCGTGGCCGCGAGGCCAATGCCGGGGGCGTCGTACATGGTCTCGGCCATGTCCTTGACGAGCTTGCGGATCCGATCGTCGACCTTGGCAACCGGCTTGGCCACCTTGTGCAGACGCGGATCGGGATATTGAAGAATTGTCAGTAATGCCATGATGAAAACGGGAATTCGCCGCATTGCCCTGCGAGTGGCCGTGAACGCACAATCCTGCGATGGCAGCTGCGTCGCGATGCTCGCGCCGCAGGGGATATCCGCCTTGGCCCCCCGGTCAATGCTTACCGGATGATGAAAAATTTTAGCATAGCGCCCCTCTCGACGCTGACGGCGGGCCACGCGCGACCCGCCCGAGCCTCTTGCGCCGAGCCCTGTCCCGAGGCCCGTTCTGACGTCATGTCCCGCGAAAGCGCCCTTCACACCGACGCCACGCACGATAGCCCTCATATCGGGGCCGACCGCGCGGAAATCAAGGACTGGCTGCGGCTGTGCCACACGCCCGGGGTACCCCCGGCTGCGGTACGGCGTCTGCTGAGGGCATTCGGGGTGCCTGAAGCGATCTTCCGGGCGTCGCGCGCCAGGCTCGCTGGCGTGCTGCCGGACACGCTCGTGGACAGGCTGCTCGCGCCGATGTCCGCCGAGTTGACGGCACAGATCGCCGGTACCGTCGACTGGGCCAGTCGTCCCGGGTGTGCGGTCGTCACGTTGTCCGAGCCGGCCTACCCGCGTGAGCTGCTGACGCTTGGCGACGCCCCCCCAATCCTGTATTGCCGCGGCGATGCCGGTCTGCCAAACCGCGCCGGGGCCATTGCGGCGGCGCTTGTCGGCAGCCGCCGCGCCACGCCGCAGGGACGCGACAACGCGCGACACTTCGCCCGCGCGCTCGGCGACGCGGGCGTGACCGTCGTGTCGGGGCTGGCGGCAGGCATCGACGCTGCCGCGCACGAAGGCGCGCTCGAGACGGCGGGCGGCACCTGCGCCGTCGTGGGCACGGGGCCTGATCTCGTCTACCCGACGCATCATCGCGACTTGGCCGAGCGCATCGCTGAGCGCGGCCTCGTGTTGTCCGCGTTCCCCGTGGGCACACCACCGCGTGCCGATCACTTCCCGCGGCGCAACCGGCTGATTGCCGCGCTCGCACGGTGCACCGTGGTCGTCGAGGCCACCACGCACTCGGGATCGCTGATCACAGCACGTCTGGCAGGCGATCTGGGCCGAGACGTGCTCGCCGTGCCCGGCTCGATCCACGCGCCGCAAAGCCGCGGCTGCCACACGTTGATCCGCGACGGTGCCACGCTCGCGACATCGCCCGACGACGTCTTCGAAGCCTTGGGCATTGCGCCGCCCGCGCCGAGCGTGGAAACGCTCCCCCTGTCGGACAGGGGAAGCGCGGGAAATGCGCGCAAAAGCGCACATGGCGGACAGGCCCGTGTATCGAGGCGCCCGCCGTCCGACGGCGCGGCGACCGATCTATTCAGCATGGCCGAGACCGTGCGCGCCAGTGGCCCACCGACGGCCCGCGCCACCGTGGCGACGCCCACCGCCGCGCCCCCCGGCATGGCAGCAGTCCTGGAAGCGCTGGGGTATGATCCGGTCAGCGCGGACACCCTTTGCGGGCGCACCGGCCTGGCGATCACCACCGTGCTTGCGCATCTGAGCGTGCTTGAACTCGACGGCCGGATCGCCCGACTGGCCGGCGGACGATTTGCCCGGCAGACCGACCGGGGCGTACGCTGACGAATGCCCGGGTCGCCGAGGCCGATGCCTGAAATGCGCCGGTCGCCGCTGCGCCCCCTCCCAATTCCGAGATACCGACATCACCGACACCATGCCCGTTTTCGATCCTGTGGCCGACCGCTCCGCGCTGGCTGCCGCGCTGGCCGATGGCAACACGCGTCTCGTGGCCTGCATGTGCGCGGCGTGGTGCGGCACCTGCCGCGAGTATGCGCAGGCGTTCGAGCAATTGGCGGCCCGCCATCCGGCGCTGTGCTTCGTCTGGGTGGATATCGAGACGCACGCCGACTGGCTCGACGATCACGACATCGAGAACTTTCCGACCCTGCTCGTTCAGGATGCGCAGCAGCCGGCGGGACAAGCCCGTTTT
Source organism: Pandoraea sp. XJJ-1 (assembly GCF_026802345.1). NCBI lineage: Bacteria > Pseudomonadati > Pseudomonadota > Betaproteobacteria > Burkholderiales > Burkholderiaceae > Pandoraea > Pandoraea sp. XJJ-1. Next base: position 190,785 of record NZ_CP113827.1, on the reverse strand, counting down.
TTTGGCCCAGTGCTGCCGGCCGTCGGCATTCTCGACCGTATGCTCGACGCGCGAGTGCTGGGCGACGCGACGGTGGCCGCCCCTGCGCTGCGCGAGCACCTGCTTGCCGGATAGCCCCGTCGGAGCCGACCGGCAAGCGCATCAGGCAAAGCGCGACGCCGTGTCGCAGCGGTGGGGCCGCGCCGCCGGGCCTGCGCTTGCCGCCGGCTTGCGACGCGCTTATGATGTGCCGCTTTCAGGCATGCCTTGTGCCCGATCCGACGGCAACGCCGGACTGGCTATATGTTATAAAGCCAACGAATGTCGCTTGCCGACGCCCCCTCACCATTACCTAACGTCATGTCAAAAGCTCTGATCATTGCCGAGAAACCGTCCGTCGCGAATGACATCGCGCGGGCGTTGGGGGGCTTTACCAAGCATGACGAGTACTTCGAGAACGACGACTACGTCGTCTCGTCGGCGGTTGGCCACCTCGTCGAAATCGGCGCGCCGGAAGACTATGAAGTCAAACGCGGCAAGTGGAGTTTCGCCAACCTTCCCGTGATTCCTCCGCATTTCGACCTCAAGCCGATCGCCAAGAGCGAGTCGCGTCTGAAGGTGCTCACGCGGCTCATCAAGCGCAAGGACGTGGACGTCCTGATCAACGCCTGTGACGCGGGACGCGAAGGGGAACTGATTTTTCGCCTGATTGCGCAACACGCGAAGGCGAAGCAGCCGGTCAGGCGGCTGTGGCTGCAATCGATGACGCCGCAGTCGATTCGTGACGGCTTCAGTCGCCTGCGCAGCGATGACGACATGCTGCCGCTGGCCGACGCCGCGCGCAGCCGCGCCGAAGCCGACTGGCTCGTGGGCATCAACGGCACGCGTGCCATGACCGCGTTCAACAGCAAGGGCGGTGGTTTCTTCCTGACGACCGTCGGTCGCGTGCAGACGCCGACGCTGTCGATCGTGGTCGAGCGCGAAGAGAAGATTCGCAAGTTCGTGTCGCGCGACTACTGGGAAGTGCGCGCCGATTTCGTTGCCGCCTCAGGCTTCTACGAAGGCCGCTGGTTCGATCCGAGCTTCAAGCGCAACGAATTCGATCCGGAGCAGCGCGATTCGCGTCTGTGGAGCGTTGCGGCGGCCGAGTCGGTCGTGGCGGCGGTGCGCGGCAAGCAGGGCACGGTCACGGAAGAATCGAAGCCGTCGACGCAACTCTCACCGCTGCTGTTCGACCTGACGAGCTTGCAGCGCGAGGCCAACGGCCGCTTCGGTTTCTCTGCCAAGAACACGCTGGGTCTGGCGCAGGCGCTGTATGAAAAGCACAAGGTGCTGACGTACCCGCGTACCGACGCGCGCGCGCTGCCGGAAGACTATCTGGCCACCGTCAAGGAGACGATGGCCGTGCTCAAGGAGAGCAACAACTACCACCAGTTCGCCAACCAGATCCTGAGCAAGGACTGGGTCAAGCCGAACAAGCGGATCTTCGACAACAGCAAGATCAGCGATCACTTCGCCATCATCCCGACGCTGCAGGCGCCGAAGAACCTCTCCGAGCCGGAACAAAAGCTGTACGACCTCGTCGTCAAGCGCTTCCTGGCGGTGTTCTTCCCGGCGGCCGAGTATCAGGTGACGACCCGGATCACGGAAGTGGTGGGCCATCACTTCAAGACCGAAGGCAAGGTGCTCGTCAACGCTGGCTGGCTGGCCATTTACGGCAAGGAAGCGCAGGGCGACGGGAAAGACGGCAAGGAAGAGCAGCCGAACCTCGTGCCGGTCGCGAAGGACGAGAAGGTTGGCGTCGACAAGGTCGAATCGGTCGGCCTGCAAACCAAGCCTCCGGCACGGTACAGCGAAGCGACGCTGCTCTCGGCGATGGAAGGCGCGGGCAAGCTCGTTGAAGAGGGAGAGTGGCGCGAGGCGATGGCGGGCAAGGGTCTGGGGACCCCGGCCACGCGGGCGGCCATCATTGAAGGGTTGCTGACGGAAAAGTATCTCGTGCGCGAAGGCCGCGAGTTGCATCCGACCGCCAAGGCCTTCCAGTTGATGACACTGCTGCGCGGGCTCGGCGTCGACGAACTCACGCTGCCCGAACTCACGGGCGAATGGGAAGCCAAGCTCTCGCAAATCGAGCGCGGCGGCCTCAAGCGTGATGAGTTCATGCACGAGATCGCGCAAATGACGCAGACCATCGTCAAGCGCGCGAAGGAATACGACTCGGACACGATCCCGGGCGACTACGCCACGCTCACCACGCCGTGTCCGCATTGCGGCAGCGTGGTCAAAGAGAACTATCGGCGCTTCGCGTGCACGAGCTGCGCTTTCTCGATCTCGAAGATCCCGGGCGGGCGTCAGTTCGAAATCCCGGAAGTCGAGGACCTGCTCAAGAACAAGACCATCGGACCGCTGTCGGGATTCCGCAGCAAGATGGGCCGTCCGTTCTCGGCCATTCTCAAGCTCTCGCCCGACGACGAGATGGGTTACAAGCTCGAGTTCGACTTCGGCCAGGACAGCGGCGACGAAGACGGTGAGGCCCCCGATTTCACGGGACAGGAGCCGGTCGGCAAGTGTCCGAAGTGCGGCGGAAACGTGTTTGAGCACGGTATGCGTTATGTCTGCGAGAACGCCGTCGCCAGCCCGAAGACTTGCGACTTCACGTCGGGCAAGGTGATTCTCCAGCAGGAAATCACGCGCGAGCAGATTCACAAGCTGCTGACCGAGGGCAAGACGGATCTGCTGACGAGCTTCAAGTCGTCGCGTACGGGGCGAACGTTCAAGGCGTATCTGGCCAAGCAGAAGGACGGCACCATCGGCTTCGAATTCGAAGCGAAGGCACCGAAGAAGACGGCTGCGAAGGCTGGCGACGCCGAGGCTGACGGCAAAGCCGCCCCGGCGCGCAAGACGGCAACGAAGACCGCGGCGGCGAAGGCACCGGCCAAGAAGACAGCGGCCCGGAAAACGACGGCCAAAGCCAAGCCGGTCAAGAAGGAAGCCACGTCCGGCGCGTCGGACAACGCTGCCGTCGAGGACGAGGATCCGCCGTTCTAAGCGGATCGAGTACGGCATCGCCCGGTTGTCGCCGGGCAATGAAAACGGCCACTTCCTTGCGGGAGTGGCCGTTTTTTCATCTCGCGAAGCGCACTACGTCACACCGAAATGCCCGTGGTGGGCGCGCTCGGCGACGGGATCTTGGGGGGCACCCAGCGTTCGGCCGCCGAAATGCCTTCGTTCTGGCGGAAATACTCGACGGTGAGATCGATGAAACCGCGCGTCTTGGCCGACAGATACTTCCGGCTGGGATAGACGAGCGAGACATCGACCGGCGTTTGGGAGTAGTTGCGCATCAGCGCGACGAGATCGCCGTCGCGCACATCGTGCCCCACGAGATATGACGGCAGGAACGCAATGCCGTGCCCCAGCAGCACCGATTGACGCAGCAGCGCCGTGTTGTTGCAGATGAACTTGTTCTGCACACGCACGCGCACCTCGCCGTCCGGGCCGGAAAACACGCGGTCTTCGCTCCAGATGTCATTCGGCAGACCGAGCACACCGTGCTCGCCCAGCTCTTGGGGCGTGACCGGTTCGCCGTGCTCGGCGATATACGCCGGCGAAGCACACAACATCACGCGCGTCTCGGCGAGCACGCGTGAAATCAGGCTTTCGCTGTTGATCATGCGCGTGAGCAGAATGCCGCAATCGTAGCCCTCTTCCACCAGATCGACCGCCCGGTCGGTCAGCGCGAGATCGACCACGACCTTCGGGTGCAACTCCTGGTACTTCTTGACGAGCGGTGCGAGGTTGCGTAGACCGAACGACACCGGCGCAACGACCTTCAAGGTGCCTTTCGGATCGCGTGAGGCGCTGGAGATGAGGGCGTCGGCCTCGTCGACTTCGTCGATGATCTGCCGGCAGCGTTCGAGATACACCTGCCCGGCACCGGTCAGCGACAGACTGCGCGTGGTGCGATTGAGCAGGCGAACACCGAGATGCGATTCCAGTTCGGCGACGTGCCGCGTGACCACGGCGGCCGACAGGTCCATCTGGGCAGCCGTACGGGCAAAGCTGCCGTTGTCGGCCACTTTGACGAAAACGCGCATCGATTGCAGACGATCCATAGTGTTTCCAATCGTGATGTGCCGCGTCGTACTGGCAAGGACAAGCATGGGCGGGCCGGCCATTCACCGGCGCTGCGCGCACCCGCGGGCACCGGCCTGACCCCCGCCCCGGATCGTTCCGGGGTGGGCCGTGCGTGCCGCCAGGGCTGTCGACACGGCGGGGAGACTTCAATAAGGCGCTAGCTTACCGTAGGCAGCCGAAACTTGCCTGACGTGGCAACGATTTTGGTGCATGACCGCCCTGTGACATGCGCCTCAGGGCACCGGGATCCGCGACAGATGCGGGAATTCACTCGACGTCGTCAGCCATCACGTCTGCTTCTCGCCACTTTCGCGCCACTTTCGCGCCGTGAGCCGGGTGTTTGACGCAGGTCAGGGCGCGGCGTTCGCAGCGCCGCTACAGTCCTCTATCACCTACTGTTACAGGCCGCGTCATGACTCCGCTCCGCCTTTCGTCGACGCCTTGCGCCAACGCCGCAGCCCCCAGCGAACCGCACGCTGGTACGCCATGTCCCGGCTGTGCGTCGCGGACGTCGTCCGAGGGTCACGGGCATTCACGATGCGGCACGCCGCCGGCGCCGCGAAACACCGCGGCCCCGTCCGCCCCGCTTCACTTCGATGCACAACTGCTCGCCCGTTACGACGTGAACGGGCCGCGCTACACCTCGTACCCGACGGCACTGCAATTCCGTGACAACTTCGGCGCTGACGACTATGCGCGCGCAGCCGCGCAGTCCAAGCGCACTGGCAAACCGCTGTCGCTGTATGTCCACGTGCCGTTCTGCGACACGGTGTGCTTCTACTGCGCGTGCACCAAGATCGTCACGCACAATCGCGCCCACGCGCAGGCCTACGTCGAGCGCCTGCATACCGAGATCGCGCGGCAGGCGTCGCTGCTCGGCGCCGGCCGCGGGCTCGCGCAGATGCATTGGGGCGGGGGCACGCCGACGTTCCTGTCGTTGGAACAGATCGCCTCCCTTGTCGAGGCCATCAGCCGTCATTTCGTGATGACGCTCGACGACAGCGCCGAGTACGCCATCGAAATCGACCCGCGCAGTGCCGGCCCGGCATCGATCCGCGCCTTGCGCGCGCTCGGGTTCAATCGTCTGTCCATCGGGGTGCAGGATTTCGATCCCCGTGTCCAGGCGGCGATTCATCGCGTGCAGCCGCGCGCGCTGGTCGAAGCCACGCTCGACGCCGCGCGAAGCTGTGGTTTCCGGTCGGTCAACTTCGATCTGATCTACGGCCTGCCGTATCAAACGCCCGAGTCGTTCTCGAATACGCTCGACGCCGTGATCGAGATGGCGCCGGAGCGCCTGTCGGTCTTCAGCTACGCGCATCTGCCGCAACAGTTCAAAATGCAGCGCTGCCTGCCCGACGCCCTGCCGGACGGCCCGCAAAAGCTGGCGCTGTTGCAGACGATCATTGCCCGCCTGAGCGCAGCGGGCTATGTCTATATCGGCATGGATCACTTCGCGCGGCCCGACGATGAACTCGCCCGTGCGCAGGCCGCTGGCAGTCTGCATCGCAACTTCCAGGGTTACAGCACACGGGCCGATTGCGACCTCGTCGGGGTGGGCATGTCGGCCATCGGCCGGGTGGGGGATAGCTACGCACAGAACGCCAAGACCCTGAAGGCGTATTACGAAGCCATCGATGCCGGCGGACTCGCCATCGCGCGTGGCGTGCGACTCGATGACGACGACCATATCCGGCGCGACGTCATTTCGCGCCTGATGTGCCACATGTCGCTGGAATTCGCGCCCCTCGAACAGGCTTACGACATCCGCTTCGCCAGCTATTTTGCGAGTGAGCTGGGCGAGTTGGCCGAGCTGGCGGCCGATGGTCTCGTGGCCATCGAGGCCCACGGACTGCGCATCTTGCCGGCCGGACGCTTGCTGGTTCGCGTCGTCGCCCAGGTCTTCGATCGCTATCGTCGCGGCAACGCTCACTCGCGATGCGCAAAAGTGATGTGAGCGCAGCGCGGGTCGGCCCATGAAAAAACGCCCGGTGAAGTGCTCACCGGGCGTTCTCACTTTCTGGGTTAACGAGGCTGACGAGGCGATTGAGGCCAACGACGCCTCAGCAGCATCGTCCGCCGCCTTTGCCGCCGTAGCGCGCTTCCTGCCGTTCCCGGAAGAACGCCTCGTAGCTCATGACCGGCTGATCCGGGTGCGTGGCCTGCATATGCGCGACATAGGTGTCGTAGTCGGGCAGGCCGACCATCAGACGCATGGCCTGCCCCAGATACCGGCCCACCTTACCGACTTCATCGAGCATGGCGTCGCCCCCGGCCTCAGACCTGACGACCGGTCGGCATCGGCTCGAACGGCGTTTCGCGAGCCGTCGGCTTGTTGGCCTGGCGTGCCACGAGGATGGTGCGTACGCCGAAGATCGCCACGGATACGACCACGAACATAAACACGCCGGAGAGCGTTGCATCGACGTAATCGTTGAACACGATCTGCTGCATCTGCGCGACCGACTTGGCCGGCGCGAGCAACTTGCCGTCGGCGAGCGCCGCCTGATAATTGGCCGCGTGCGCCAGGAAGCCGACCTTCGGATTCGCATCGAACATCTTCTGCCACCCGGCCGTGAGCGTGCAGGCCAGCAGCCACAGCGTGGGCAGGACCGTCACCCAGGCAAAGCGCTCGCGCTTGAGCTTGTAGAGCACGCACGTCGCGAGGATCAGCGCGATCGCGGCCAGCATCTGGTTGGAGATACCGAACAGCGGCCACAGCGTATTGATGCCGCCCAGCGGATCGACCACGCCCTGGTACAGGAAGTAGCCCCACGCAGCCACGCACAGACCGGTGGCGGTCAGGTTCGCGGGCCACGAATCCGTGCGCTTGAGCGACGGCACGAATGTCCCCAGCAGATCCTGCAGCATGAAGCGGCCGGCACGCGTGCCTGCATCGACCGCCGTCAGGATGAACAACGCTTCGAACAGAATCGCGAAGTGATACCAGAACGCCATCATCGCTTCGCCGCCGACCACCTTGTGCAGGATCTGGGCCATGCCGACGGCGAGCGTCGGCGCGCCACCGGCACGCGAGATGATCGTGTTCTCGCCCACGGCGTGTGCGGTGGCGGTGAGCACGTCCGGCGTGATGGCAAAGCCCCAGCCCGAGACGACGTGCGCCACGGCTTCGGGCGTCGTACCGATCACGGCGGCCGGGCTGTTCATCGCGAAATACACGCCCGGATCGATCACCGAGGCCGCGACCAGCGCCATGATGGCCACGAACGACTCCATCAGCATGCCGCCGTAACCGATGAAGCGCGCGTTGAGTTCGTTATCGAGCAGCTTGGGGGTGGTGCCCGACGAGATCAATGCATGGAAGCCGGACACGGCCCCGCACGCGATCGTAATGAAGAGGAACGGGAACAACTTGCCCGACCAGACCGGGCCGCTGCCGTCGACGAACTGCGTGAGCGCGGGCATCTTCAGCTCGGGTGCGACCACCAGAATGCCGATGGCCAGCGCCATGATCGTGCCGATCTTCAGGAACGTCGACAGATAATCGCGCGGCGCAAGCAACAACCACACAGGCAACACCGATGCGACAAAACCGTAACCGATCAGCATCCACGTGAGTTGCTTGCCGTCGAACGTGAACAGCGGCGCAAAGGTGGCGCTGTCGTGCACGTTCTGGCCGAAAAAGATCGCGGCCATCAGCATCACGAAGCCGATGATCGACACTTCCCCGATGCGGCCCGGACGGATGTAGCGTGTATAGACGCCCATGAACAGCGCGATCGGGATCGTCAGTCCGACGGTGAACGTGCCCCACGGCGAACCGGCCAGCGCCTTGACCACGATCAGCGCCAGCACGGCCAGAATGATGATCATGATGAGGAACGCGCCGAACAGCGCGATCACCCCGGGAATCATGCCGAGTTCGGACTTCACGAGATCGCCCAGCGAGCGGCCGTCGCGGCGCGTGGAAATGAACAGCACCATGAAGTCCTGCACTGCGCCCGCGAACACCACTCCGGCGAGAATCCACAACATGCCCGGCAAATAGCCCATTTGCGCGGCGAGCACCGGGCCGACGAGCGGTCCTGCGCCGGCAATGGCCGCGAAGTGGTGCCCGAACAGCACATAGCGATTGGTCGGCACGTAGTCCAGGCCGTCGTTATGGCGCCAGGCCGGCGTCATGCGCGAGCCGTCGAGTTGCGCGACGCGCGTCGCGATGAACTTGCTGTAGAAACGATAAGCGATCAGATACACGCAGACAGCCGCGATCACGATCCAGAGTGCGCTGACGGTTTCGCCGCGCGATAGAGCCACCGTGCCAAGCGCGCAAGCGCCGACGACGGCCACCGCTGCCCAGGGCAGTTGTTGCCAGATGCGATTCATTGTCTCTCCTCGGAACTGCCTCCTTCAGGCAGCAACCCGGGACCGCGCCGTTGCGGCACTGCCCCGCCTCTTGACCCGGCACCATGACGGCACCGTGGAACGTGGCTCGCAGCACGCGCCCCTCTTTCGGGGGCCTGCGCACAGCAAGGACCGGTGGTGCTACGCAGCGCATCGGCGTGTGAACATCCGAACTGGCGTAACACCGGCGAGACGCTGACGAATGACACTCGGCAGCCCCGGCCACGATTCGGCGTGTAGTATTGGCGTTTGCCCGCTGCGCCACAAGCGCGAAACTACGCAGGCCCGCTACGTGCTATTACGTAGCGAAGCCCCGTGAAACGCGGCATTGCAGCTTTCCGAATGCCATGAATCTCCGACAGAAATTTTTCGTCCTGGCGCTGTTGCCGGTGGCCCTGGCGATGGTCGCCATCGCGCTGGCCGTGCGACACCAAGGCAACGAGCTTTCGAGCGCGCAGCACGACGCTGTGCAAACCACATCGCTGGCCAACAAGCGGGCGGAGCTGCTGCATTACGTGGGCCTTGCGCGCAAGGCCATCGAGCCGCTGTACGACGGCCCCGACACGCCCGCCGCCCGCGAGGCGGCCCTCGCCATCCTTGCCCGCCTGGAGTTCGGCAAGGACGGCTACTTTTTCGTCTACGATCTCGAAGGCCGCAGCCTGATGCACCCGCGCCAACCCGAGCTCGTCGGCCACAATCTCTGGTCGCTCAAGGATGCGTCGGGCGCGCCCACGATCCAGCGCCTGATCGCGGCGGCGCGCGCCGGCGGCGGCTACGTGCAATATCCGTGGGAAAAGCCGTCCCTGCACCAGATGGCGCCAAAGCTCGGCTACGTCGTCGCCCTGCCCCGCTGGAACTGGATGATCGGCACCGGGATTTATCTCGACGACGTCGAAGCTACGCTGCGCGCGTCGGACGAGCGCGCGCAGGCGAACATCGATCGCACGCTGATCTGGATCACCCTCATCGCCTCGACATGCCTGGCGATCGTGGCCCTGTGCGGGCTCGTCGTGAACATCACCGAACTCAAGACCGCCGATGCGAAGTTGCGCCAACTGGCGCGTCAGGTGGTGGAATCGCAGGAAGTCGAGCGCGCGCGCATTTCGCGCGAACTGCATGATGGCATCAGCCAATTGCTGGTGTCGGTCAAGCTACTGCTCGAGTCGGCGTCGATGCGTTTGCCGGGCTCGCCCGCCGCCGCCAGCACCGCGCTGGGCGTGGCCATCGAGCGGTTGAACGGCACGCTCGGGGAAGTACGACGTATTTCGCAGGCGCTGCGCCCGGCCATGCTCGACGATCTCGGTCTGGCCGCGGCCATCGACCAGCTCGCACGGGAGTTCGGCTCGCATGCGAATCTGCCTGTCGAGATGCAAGTCGAAGGCGACGCCCCCGTGCTGGACGATAACATCAAAACAATGCTCTATCGCATCGCGCAGGAAGCGCTGACCAACATCGAACGCCATGCGCACGCGTCGCGCGTTTCGATCCTGCTGATGTTCAAACCCGACGGCATTCACCTGTCGATTGCTGACGACGGCTGCGGATTCGACGTGACCGACGTGCATCACAATCCCAGCCATGGCATCGGCCTGCGCAATATGCGCGAGCGGCTCGATGCCGTCGGCGGCGTTCTCGGCATTCAGTCGTGGCCGGGTCTTACCACCATCAGCGCGTGGGTGCCCCTCACGCCCGCCGCCGCGAAAGCGGCGCTTCGTACAGCCTCACACCAATGACGCAAGCGCATCCCATTCGACTGCTCCTGATCGACGATCACCCGCTCGTGCGCGATGGACTGCGCGCACGCTTCGATGCCTCGCCCAACCTGCAGGTCGTCGGTGAGGCGGGCAATGCACAGGAAGCGCTCACGCGGGCGAAGACATCGTCGCCGGATCTGGCGCTGATGGACATCAGCATGCGCGGCACGAACGGCATTGAACTGACGGCCCAGTTTCGCGAGCAGTTCCCCCACATCGCCGTGCTGATCCTCTCGATGCATGACAACGCCGAATATGTGCGTCAGGCCGTCCGCGCCGGCGCACGCGGCTACGTGCTCAAGGATGCCCCCGCCCACGAGATCGTGACCGCCATCGAACGCGTGGCGCGCGGCGATTCGTACTACAGCGCCGCCATTGCCGCGCGCGTGGTGCAGGCCTCGACGTCGCACGCGCCCATCGATACGCTTACACCTCGCGAACGCGAAATCCTCTCGCGGATCGCGCGCGGACTGGCAAACAAGCAAATTGCCACGGAAATGGATTTGTCGGTCCGCACCGTGGAGACGCACCGGCTCAACATCAAGCGCAAGCTCGGCATCGAAGGGCAGGCGGAGTTGATCAAGTTTGCGGTGGAGAATCGACTGTAGGTCGCGTGGGGGCGCCTGTCGAGCGCACGGCGCGCATGGGTCGAGTGACGGTACGGCGCTCACACCGACCGTGATCAGTGCACAAATGGGTTGTATACCTCCACGCCGGTACTGGAAAAATCCCTCACGTTGCGCGTGACCACGACAAGCCGATGCACCAGCGCAGTGGCAGCGATCAACTTGTCGATGGGGTGCTCGGAATGGGGCACGCGTAGACGTGCCCAAACGTTACAGATCGTCTGGTCCACCGGCAAAATCTCTCGCGCGTAATCGCGTTTCAGCTTTTCGAGCCATGCCTCGATCAGCACCGCCTGTCGCGCATCATTCCGGTGCCGAAGGACTTTCACACCACGCTGTAGTTCTCCCAGCGTGATGACCGAAAGAAAGCGCGGTGATTGATCACGATCGGTCCGACGGATAAAGCGCTGAACCCCTTCGTCACCGCCCCCGCATTTCCGACACTCGCTAATAACGTTCGTATCGAGTAAATACATCGGACACTCATTGCCTTAATTGATACGTTCAAAATCGCTGTCCAGTCCAACATTCGGCATGGCCAACAGTGCTTCCCCCAGCGAGCGAAACCCCGGAACCCGCGCCACGTTATCCAGAATCGTCAGCACTTCTTCCTCCGGGGTTCTCCCGTACATGGCCGCACGCGACCGAATCGATCGCATGAGCGGTTCGTCAATACCTTCGATCAACATCATGTGCATCAGCGCCTCCTGGGGTTCCGAATGGAAAAGTCGTTGTCCGAACAGAACAACAGGAGAAATGCTATCACCACAGTCCTATCGAAAACCGCCCCGATCCTTGCCTGGCAAGCCTTTCGGAAGTCTCACAAGGCAACAAAAATCCCACCGAAGTCTCCCTCGGTGGGATCGTTGTGTGCATCCTTAACTTGATCCGTGATGCCGGCGTCTCGCAAGTTCAGCGCGCGATCATTCGATCATCGGACGAATCACGACTTCAGGCGACGCTCGATGTCGGTCTTCGTGTCGAGCAACGCTTGCGGCAGACGATGATTGAACGTGTCGAACAGTTCGGTGTGGAGCTTCAACTCCTCGTGCCAGGCGGCCGAGTCCATCGAGGTCACGTCGTCGAACTGCGACGGCGTGAACGACAGACCGTTCCAGTTCAGGTCCTCGTAGCGTGGTGTGATGCCGAACGCGTTCTCCACCCCTTGCGCCGTGCCGTCGATACGGCCGAGCATCCACGCCAACACGCGCATGTTCTCGCCGAAGCCCGGCCACACGAACTTGCCGTCCGCGCCCTTGCGGAACCAGTTCACGCAGTAGATCTTCGGCAACGCGGCGCCAAGCTTGTCCAGATGCGCGCCGGTATCGAGCCAGTGCTGGAAGTAGTCGCTCATGTTGTAGCCGCAGAACGGCAGCATAGCGAACGGATCGCGGCGCACCACCCCCTGCTGGCCCGCCGCCGCGGCCGTCGTCTCCGAGCCCATGGTCGCGGCCATGTACACGCCCTCGGTCCAGTCGCGCGCTTCTGTCACCAGCGGCACGGTCGTCGAACGGCGGCCGCCGAAGATGAACGCATCGATCGCCACCCCGGCCGGGTTTTCCCAGTCGGCATCGATCGACGGACATTGCGATGCCGGTGCCGTGAACCGCGAATTCGGATGCGCCGCCTTGCGGCCCGTCTCCTTCGCGCTCTCCGGCGTCCAGTCCTTGCCCTGCCAGTCGATCAGATGCGCCGGCGGCGTGTCGGTCAGGCCTTCCCACCACACATCGCCGTCGTCCGTCAACGCCACGTTGGTGAAGATGACGTTCTCACCGAGCGTCGCCAGCGCGTTCGGGTTGGTCTTCTCGCTGGTCCCCGGGGCCACGCCGAAGAAGCCGGCTTCCGGATTGATCGCGTATAGACGGCCATCGCGGCCCGGCTTGATCCAGGCGATGTCGTCGCCAATGGTCTCGACCTTCCAGCCGTCGAAGCCCTTCGGCGGGATCAGCATGGCAAAGTTGGTCTTGCCGCAGGCCGACGGGAACGCCGCCGCCACGTGATACTTCCTGCCCTCGGGCGACGTCACGCCGAGAATCAGCATATGTTCGGCGAGCCAGCCTTCGTCGCGGCCCATCTTCGAGGCGATGCGCAGCGCGAAACACTTCTTGCCCAGCAGCGCATTGCCGCCGTAGCCCGAGCCATAGCTCCAGATTTCGCGGGTTTCCGGAAAATGCACGATGTACTTCGTGTTGTTGCACGGCCATGCCACGTCCTGCTCACCGGCGGCGAGCGGCTTGCCCACCGTATGAACGCAAGGCACGAACTCGCCGTCGGCGCCCAGAACGTCATACACGGCACGGCCCATGCGCGTCATGATGCGCATGTTCACGGCCACGTACGGTGTGTCGGACAATTCCACGCCGATATGGGCAATCGGCGAGCCGAGCGGACCCATCGAGAACGGTACGACATACATCGTGCGACCGCGCATGCAGCCCTGGAACAGGCCGTCGAGCGTCGTGCGCATTTCATGCGGATCGATCCAGTGATTGGTCGGGCCCGCGTCTTCACGCGTTTCGCTGCAGATGAACGTGCGGTCTTCCACCCGCGCGACATCCGACGGATCGGAGAGCGCGAGGAACGAGTTCGGGCGCTTGGCCGGGTTGAGCCGCTTCATCGTGCCGGCAGCCACCATCTGCTCGCACAGACGGTCGTATTCCTCCTGTGAGCCGTCGCACCAGACGACACGCTCGGGCTGGGTAATCGCCGCGATGTGCGACACCCAGTCGATCAGCTTGCGATGACGCACCCAGGCGGGCAGATCACGGGTAGCGACATTGGACGAGGAGGAGGAGGCGTTGAGCGCGCTTGCGCTCACACTGGCTTGCGTCATGGGGGTTGTCTCCATGCAGAGTCGGGAAATCGAGGCGGACGCCGGGCGTCCGTCGTGCAGGCACCTTGGATGGCCGGGCGACCCTTCCGGTTGGGGATACCGGAAGGGCAGGATAGCCCCGGCGATCGCCGTGTGCGCAGAACCTCAACGCGCACGCAGGCATGGGCCGCACGAAGTACGGAGCGTGTTGTGTGGCTTGCGACGCACGCAAGTCCACACGCGGGACAGCAGGGGGCAACACGCGCACCGATACGTGCGCATCAGGCGTCTCGCTCACCGGATCCGACTTGCTTTTGCGGGGTGGGTTCGATTTTTTGCCATCGTGTTGAGGCGGTTTCGCCATGGTTGCCAGGACACCTGCCATACTATGCAAAACGAGGCGTCAGCATACCACCGCGCAAATCGCGCCGGTGCTGCGTCGCAACAAGGCCGGCGCTGGGTGGCCCCGACAAACGCCGTCCCTGTGGTCGACCCGTTCGTCCGCCGGTCGCGGCGGCCTCAGACCCATGTTCCGCCCGCGCAGAGCGCTCGCCGTCCTGCGCCGATCCGATTACGTTTTGCCATGAAAATTGCCATTCTCGACGACTATCAGGACGCCGTTCGCAAGCTCGACTGCTTCTCCCTGCTGGCTGGTCACGACGTCAAGGTCTTCAACAACACGGTCAAGGGCGTCGGGCAACTCGCCGCCCGTGTCGGCGAAGCGGAAGTGCTCGTTCTGGTTCGCGAGCGCACCGCCATCACCGCCCAGCTCATCGACAAACTGCCGCGTCTGCGCATCATCAGCCAGACCGGGCGTGCCGGCGCGCACATCGACATCGACGCCTGCACCGCCCGCGGCGTGGCCGTGCTCGAGGGCATCGGCTCGCCGACCGCGCCGGCCGAACTCACCTGGGCACTGATCATGGCCGCCCAGCGCCGGATTCCTCAATATGTCTCCAGCCTCAAACACGGTGCGTGGCAGCAGTCCGGTCTGAAATCGTCGAGCATGCCGGCGAATTTCGGGCTGGGTCAGGTGCTGCGCGGTCAGACACTCGGCCTCTGGGGCTACGGCAAGATCGGCCGACTCGTGGCAGGCTACGGCCGCGCGTTCGGCATGGAAGTGATGGTCTGGGGACGTGAAGGATCGCGAGAAGCCGCCGCCGCCGATGGCTTGCGCGTGGCGAACAGCAAGGAAGAACTGTTCACGCAAAGCGACGTGCTGTCGTTGCACCTGCGCCTGAACGACGAGACGCGTCACCTCGTCAAACTCGACGACCTGCTGCACATGAAGCCCACGGCACTGTTCGTGAATACGAGCCGTGCTGAACTGGTCGAAGAGAACGCATTGATCACGGCACTCAATCGGGGCCGCCCCGGCATGGCCGCCATCGACGTCTTCGAGAGCGAGCCGATTCTGCAGGGCAACCCCCTGCTGCGACTGGAGAATTGCGTGTGCACGCCGCACATCGGCTACGTCGAGCGGGAAAGCTACGAGCTGTATTTCCGCGTGGCCTTCCAGAATATCGTCGACTTCCTGAACGGCGACCGCTCGCACGTCGCCAACCCGGCCGCGCTGCTCGGCTTCGGGCGCTGACATCCGCCGCGCCGGCGAGGCGCCTACGCCATCGTGTCCCGATGTCGCAGGAAAGTTTCGCCGTCCTGGCGACCCAGCGCGAATGCCGGGCCCATCATGTCGGGGCGAGTGTAATCCCAACTCGAAATCGGCACGGGCACCGACGGCTGCACGTACAAGCGGTCCTGCCCGGCGTGATGTTGCGTAAAGATCTGCGGACGTGGATAGCGCCGCGTCACCAGCACCAGCACTCGCCCCGGCGTGGCGTCGAGCGCATCGACCGGTACGTTGTCGACCATGCCGCCGTCGAGCACAGGGCGACCGTCGCGCCGCAGAATCGGCGTGAACGGCGGCGTGCATGACGATTGCAGCATCAGATCGGCCAGATCCGCTGTCGTTCGGCAGTCCTGCGCGCGCACGAATTCGGGGGTAAAACCGAGCTGCCTCGCGAGCGTTGGATGCAACGTGCGACGCACGTGCTTGTCAATGTTGTAAGCCACTAGCCCCGCCGCCGTCGCCATGCGTGGCCCCAGCCAGCGCGGGATGTGTGACAGTCCCACGCGAATCTCCGGCGCCGCGGCAAGTTTGTCGAGCTGGCCATCATAGATGGCGAGCAGCGCCTGACGATAGATGCGGTAATGTGGAAACACCCGCTCACGGCGCACCAGATTGCCCCAATAGGCATTCTTGCGATTGCTCGCGAGCGCCTGCCGGTAGTAATCCATCACCCAGTCCGACGAGCGCATGTGCAGCATGCACGCCGTGGCCGCGCCGGCCGAAATACCGGTGATGACACGCGGGCGCAGCGGCATGTCGCGCGTCACGCGTTCCCAGAATCCCGCCTGCCACCAGCAACGGTTGCCGCCCCCGGCGAATACGATCTGATCGAACACTTGCCCTCCTCGGTGCTATCGCGCGAGCCACGTCGACCGCCTCGCGCCTGTGTGCTCACAGCAGCGCGTAGGTCGTCGTCGCATGCACGGCCATCTTGCCCGACGCGTCGAGAATTTCGATTTCGCCGAACACCAGGTTCTTGCCGCGACGCAGAATTCGCGCGATCACGCGCAGATCGCCATCGGTCACCGGGCGCATGAACTGCGTGTTGAGCGTGACGGTTGTCATCGGCTGGAAGCCGCCGAGCGCGGCTGAGAGTGCCACCACCATCGCCGTGTCGGCCACGGCCATGAACACCTGCCCGCAGATCACGCCACCACCATGCTTGAATGCGGCATCGAACGGCAATCTCAGCTCGCTTTGGTCCGGTCCGGTCGCCTCGATCCGCAGATTCAATTGCCGCACCCATGGCGACACGAGTCCGTCGAGCATCTTCTGCGCTTGCACCAGCTCCATCCTGAGCGTCCTCCGGTTTCGTTGAGACGCCGATGATAGCCCCAAAACAGAAGCGCCACCCCGCCAGGGGTGGCGCTTGCGTCATCCACCAGGGTCATGCGCCTCAGTCATGCGCGCGAATAACCCTCAGCGGCCGATCATCCGTTCGTCTTGTCGTGACGAATCCGTCGGCTCTGATGATTCTCGCGGTGCTGCACGCCGGCCTGCTCGCCCGCGCTCACGTGACCGTTTTTGCCCGCGTGCGCTTCGGCGGCGTCGACATGCGCCTGCCCGCGCTCAAGGCTACCGGCCTGCTGGTTGGTCAACGTACCAGCGGCTTGTCCTTGCGCGATGCGCTTCTCCTGATTGACGTTGCGTTGCACGTCAGCCTGCATGCGCTCCGACGACGCCGATCCGGGATTCGCTGCCCGGTCGTTGTGCTTGAGCTGCTCGATCTTTGCGCTCTCCTTGTTCTGGGCGCGGGCGATGCGGGCCTTCTCGGCCGCCGTATCGCCGGTGTGATCGGCGTGCGCCTGCATCCGGTCGATCTTCGCCTCGCCCTTCTCGAGACGCGACGCTTCCTTCGTCGTCAACTGACCGCTCTTGAGGCCATTGTCGATGCGCTGCTGTTGCTTGACGTCGCGCGACGTCTCGGTCGTGGGCGTCTGGGCAAACGCCTGCGAGGCGAACACACCGCCCAAGGCAAGGGTCGCGGCGCTCAGAATCACGGTTTTGCGGACGTTCATAATGGAATCCTTATTGGCTTTGCACTGCTTTGAATTGGCCTGAACGCGCATGCGGTGATGCGTCTTCAGGAAACCGGCGGGGATCCGGACCGTTGGCGGGATTGCCAGCGAATGACCGTGTCCTTATGCGGTATAACGGCGCAGGTGAGCACCGCGCCGACAGCCGGCGTGTAACCGGGCAGTCCGAAAAGTAACCAGGTGTAATCAGCGCGCCTGTAGCGATTCGCGCTATGTCCCTGAAATCGATAGGACACCCGCAGACAGCGCCGTAACGATTTGATACAGTGGTGCCCATTTGGCCGGCACGCGGCGCTAGCGAGCGTGCCACTCCGTACCTGTCAGCCCCCTTACGCGAACTCGCGAGTCAAGAAGGAGCCTTCCCCATGCAGAGCACCAGAGACGATCTCGGCAAACTGATCTTGCGCCTTACCCTCGGCATCCTGCTGCTGTTTCACGGCGTCAGCAAGGTCATCCACGGGATCGGCTTCATCGAGGGCATGATCACGTCGCACGGCCTGCCGAGCTTTCTCGCCTACGGCGTCTATCTCGGCGAACTGCTCGCCCCGGTCCTGCTGATTCTCGGCGTTCTCACCCGTCTGGGCGGCCTGCTCGTCGTGGGCAATATGGTGATCGCGTTCTCGCTGGTGCACCTGAACCAACTCGGCGATCTCGCGAAGACCGGCGGCTGGTCGCTCGAACTGCAAGCCTTCTACTTGTTCACGGGCGTTTGCCTGATGCTCTTCGGTGCGGGCCGCTACAGCGTGTCGGGCGGTCGCGGCGCCTGGGACTGATCGAAGGACGAAGCGCGTCAGGCGTGCCCTTTTGCGCGCACTATCGCACGCAGTTCATGAACGGCCCGCCCTTGTCGACACCCGGCAAGGGCGGGCCGAGTCGTTTCGGAATATTGCGAATCCCGGCGCTGGTAACGTCAGGTAATACACCGGTTGCACTTTGCAACGTGTTCGGTGCGGCGATGACTTACTCTGAAACTGCCAATTCCGGCAGTATCCACAGGGAGTCAACACCATGCGCAAACTGAAGATCGCCGCCGCGTCGGCCATCCTCGTCGCCACCTCGATGCTCGGCGTCGCCTATGCCGCCGATGCCGCGGCACCGGCCACGGCACCCCATGCCGCCGCGTACCACATGCGCGGCGAGCGCGGCCCGTGGGGGCTCGGCGACATGCACAAGCTGCACGATCAATTGAAACTCGACGCGCAGCAGGAACAAGCGTGGCAGCAGGCAGTGACCACGTCGAAGCAGAATCACGACGCCATGCGCAAGAATGGCGAACAGTTCCGGCAGATGATGGCGCAGACGAAGGATCAGAAGATCCTCGACCTGGCCGGCATGCGCGCCGCCCGCGAGAAGGCGTTCGACCAGAACCGTCAGCTTCGCAGCCAGACGGAAGATGCCTGGTTGAACGTGTACAACGGTCTGAACAACGACCAGAAGACGCTCGTGAGCACCACGATCAAGGCGCGCTGGGCCAGGATGAAGACCTGGCACGACGAGGCAAGGCAACATCGCGGTCCGATGCACAAGAACGCCCCGGCCCCGCAACCGCCGGCCGGTCAAGCGCAGTAAGTCACATCGGTGCGAGTCCAGCGCCGCCGGGCACGATGGCCCGGCGCGCGCCGGCGCTCAGGTCTCGCTCCACAGGCGTAGCAGGTTGTGATAGCAGCCGACGAGCGAGCGCCGCGCGGTCTCGTCAGCGTCCGACGCGTTGAGACGCTGGATCGCGTTGTCCATGTCGAAGAGCAGCGTGCGCTGCGTGTCGTCCCGCACGAGACTCTGCACCCAGAAGAAGCACCCGACCCGCGTGCCGCGCGTGATAGGGTTCACGCGATGCAGGCTGGTCGCCGGATACAGCACCATGTCGCCTGCGGCCAATTTCACCTCGTGCGCCCCGTACTGATCCTCGATCACCAGTTCTCCGCCGTCGTACGCATCCGGCGACGCGAGAAAGAGCGTGGCGGAGATATCCGTGCGAATGCGCATGCCGCTGCCCGGCTGCAAACGAATCGCCCCGTCCACGTGGTGACCGAAGTGCATGCCTTCGCCGTAGCGGTTGAACATCGGCGCGTACACCTTGTTCGGCAATGCCGCGCTGATAAACAGCGGATGGCGCTCCAGCGCACCGAGAATCACGTCGCCCAGTTCGCGAGCCACGGCTGAGCGCTCGTCGATCTGCTGGTTTTGTTTGACGGGCGCCCCCTGATAGCCCGCCGTGGCCAGGCCGTCGACCCATGCGTCGCCCGCGTTGTCGAGCGCTGCGCGAACCCAGCGCACCTGCTCGGCATTGAGGACATTCGGAATGCGTAGCAACATCGACGTGCGTCTCCGTCAGAACCGGTAAGTGCCCGTGAGCAGCGCCGTGCGCCCGATGCCCGGCGCAGCCCGTCCGCCGTCGGACGGCACCAGCGCGTCGAAGTAGGTCTTGTTGAACACGTTGAGCAGGTTGAGGCGAATGTCGTATTTCGGCTGATGATAAGCGATCGTGGCGTCCCAGCGAGTGTAACCGCCCACGCGAATCAGGTTCGTGTTCGCCGCATAGCGCATTGACATGTACTTCATGCCGCCGCCCACCTCCCAGTGACCGAGCGTATAGGTCGACCAGAGCGTCAGCGAATGTCGCGGCGTGTTGGCCAGCACATTGCCCTGCGTGCCGTCGTTCGCCTGCACCACTTCCGAGTTCAGGAACATATAGCCGCCCATCACCTGCCAGTTCGACGTGATACGGCCTGTGGCGCTCACCTGCGCACCGCGAATGCGCACCTTGCCTGCGTTCGTGTATTCGCCCGACGTGCCGGTCTGCGTGCGCGCATTGTCCTGCGTGACCTGGAACAGTGCGGTGTTGATCGCCAGATTGTCGTCGAACAGATTCCACTTGCTGCCGACTTCGAACGATTCGTTCGTCGCGGGCGGCAGGGCCTGCGTGTTGTTGGTGACGGTGAGCGTTTCAAGCGACGGGTTGAACGACGTGCCATAGGAGAAGTAATACGACTGTGCCTCGCTTGGCTGATAGATCACGCCCGTGCGCACGCTCGTATGGTTGACCGTTTGCGTCGCGTAGCCCGGCGAACTGACGGTGTTCGAAAGCTGCGCCTTGAAGCGATCCCAGCGCAGGCCGCCCACAATCTTCCAGTGGCGGCTCAGCTCAACGGTATCGTTCGCGTAGAACGCGACCGTCTGTGCCGTTCCCTGCGCCAGGTTACCGGCGGTCGTCGTGACATTCGGCAGATTCGCGTAGTACGCCGTACTGCTGGCGGGAATCCAGCCGAGGAAGCCCGTCGACTGTCCAGCGCCGGTGCGCGAATACGCCTGATTTTCATAGGTGTCCTGCCCGAACTCCGCGCCGGCGATCAGGGTGTGCTTGATCGGTCCGGTCGAGAACGTCTTCACGACGTCGGTCTGGTTGAACAGCGACGAGTCGGTGATCTTGCGATCGTGACTCTGCAACTGCACCCAGAGCTGATCGAGCGAATACGACGGAAGTCCCGCCGTCGGACGGGCCGGCAGCGACGTGAATCCCCCGGTGCCGTTGGCGACGCCCACGGCATGCGGCGACGTTTCGATGGCGTCGATGACATAGCGGCTGTATTGCGTCTGGTTCGTGATCTTCAGACTGTCGTCGACCCTGTGCTCGATCTTGGCCGAGAGGCTCATTACGTCCTGCACCGTGCGGTCGGTCGTCAGGCCGTAGAACTGTTGCTTCGAGACCGGCAGCGGACTGCCGTTGTAGCCCACGGTGCCGTAGTCCGCCATATCGCGGTTATGTTGGACGAGCGCGGAAAGCGTGATCTGTGTGGGCGTACCGATGCCAAGCTTGAGCGTGGGCGCAACGCCCCAATCCCGATTGTTCATGACGTCGCGCGTCGTATGAATATTTTGCGCAAAGCCGTTGATCCGGAACGCGGCAGTCTCCGAGAGCGGATGATTGAGGTCGAACGAGGTGCGGTACTGGTCGTTCGTGCCGAGCGTTCCGGAGACTTCGTTCAGCGGCTTGAGATTGGCCTGCTTGCTCACCTGGTTGATGACGCCACCGGTCGAACCCCGGCCGAACAGCATGGACGACGGGCCTTCGAGCACCTCGATGGCCTCGAGATCGAACGTATCGCGATAGTACTGGCCGCGATCGCGGAAGCCGTCGAGATAGATGTCGGTGCGTGCCGCGAAACCGCGCAGATTGATGTTGTTGCCGATCTGCCCGCCCTCCGCACCGCCAAGCGTAATGGCCGGCGAATTGCGCAGCGCATCGGCGAACGACGTGGCGCCCTGCGCCTGCATGACCGCCTTGTCGATCACGGTGACCGATTGCGGGATGTCGCGGATCGCCGTGGGCACCTTGCCGCCGACGGTCGAGATGTCGCGCTGGTAATCATCACGAATCGACGTGCCGGACACTTCGGTCTGCGGCAACGTGGCGGCCTGCGCCGCGCCTTGCGTCGTGGTCTGCGTCGTGCCCGAGGTCGGGGCGTCAAACGTGCTCTGTGCCATGGCGGGCGAGGCGTAAGCGACGGCGAACGGCGTGGCGAAGAGGGCCATCATGGCCACCGTCAGAGGCTTGCGTTGCATCATGATCGATCGGTTTCGAAAGGCGTCGTGGTAGGAATAAGGAGGGAGAACACCGACGGGTCGCGCCGAGCCCCACGCTGACGTCTCATCCGCGGTCGATGCCCTCGATATGGAGCGCGAATATAAATGAGAATGATTTACATTACAATTGCTTTACGACGACTGACGTAAATCTCCGACAGTCGTCTCGCGTCCGGCAGCACCTTGGCAGCACGACCGAACGCCCGATCGATCGCGGCGTGTGACCGCAGGGGCGGCGCGACGCCCGCAATGACATGTGAATTCCTCGGGTATTGCCGAAGAAATCGAGACTCGTGTTTATACTTTGGGCTGCAGTACTGAAAGCATTCGGCCGGAGCCCCCCCGGAACGGCCTTGACGTTTCGCCAGATTGCCGATGCGCCGGTCCCGATGGCAGCCCATGCCGCGCGCCGGATCCGTCGGTCGGGCTCGACGACATCTTGAATTCGCCGCACCGGTGCCACTCCCCTGGGGTGTGCGCCGGTGTTGCCTATTTGCCGTCCAGGGACAATGCAAGCCACCAGATCGCTCTACCTGCTGGGACCGATGCGGGTCGAACAAGGCAAACAAGCCTGCGCCGTGAAATACACGAAAGCGCGGGGCCTGTTGGCCTACCTCGCCCTGCAACCGGGCTTCCATACGCGCGGCGCACTCGCCGACCTGTTCTGGCCCGATGAAGATGGCCAGGGGGGCCGCGACAAGCTCAAGCGCATGCTCTTCCATCTGCGCGACACCCTCGGCGACGAACTCTTCGAATCCGACCGCCAGGTTGTGCGTCTGCGCCCCGAGACCGGCCTCTGGATCGACGCGCATGTCTTCGCGAGCATGATCGAGCAGGCGAATCGCACGCTCGACGCCGTGACGGGCCTGGATCTGGCCGCACATCTACAACATCTCGCCGACGCCGTCGCGCTCTACCAAGGCCCCTTCCTGCACGGACTGTCGGTACGCGACACCCCCGATCTCGAACAGTGGATCGAGCTCCAACGCGACGAATATCAGCGCCGCCGTGTCTTTGGCGAGCGGCTGCTCGCCGACGGTTACGCCCGTCTGGGCGATCTCGATCAGGCACTCGCGCACGCACGCCAGCTCGTCGCGCTCGCCCCGTTCGACGAATCGGGCTGGCACTGCCTGCTCGCGCTGCTACTGCGTGCCGGACGCCGCGACGAAGCCGAGACCGAATACCGCCGTCTGCGCGACATCCTCGACGAAGAACTCGGTGAGCTGCCCGGCGAGGCGCTCACCCAGTTGCTGGAGACGCCGCCCGCGCGCATGGAACAGCGCGCGACGGGCCCGGAGCGCCGCCAACTGACGGTCGTGGCCATCGAACTCGCGCCGAACGGCATCGACGATCCTGACCAGCTCGTGGGCACGATGCGCCCGCCGCTCGTGCAGTGCGAGACGATCCTGCGCCAGTCGTGGGGCTACACGGTGCGCACGCCGACAGGCGGCCTGCTCGGCTATTTCGGCTATCCCACCGCCCTCGAAGGCGCCGGACGGCATGCCGTCGAAGCCGCCATGCGCTGCGTGCAGGCAAGCTCCGCACGCGTCGGCATCGGTGTGGGCATTCACACCGGGCTGGTCATCAGCTCGGTGGCGGACGACAGTCCCGACACCGGCGGGCGCGTCTCGCGCTCGGCCACGCAGCTTGCCGACATGGCGCTGCCCGGCGAAGTGTTGATCTGCGACGCCACGCAACGTCTCATTGGCGTGGCCATCCCCACCACGTCACACGGCAGCGTGCGCGAGCGCCACGCCCATCGCGAGATTCCCGTGTTTCGCGTCAATCCCGACCCGACGCCGGAACGCCGCTCGCGCCGTCGCGCGGCGATGCTCTTCGGCCGCGATGCCACCCTGGCGGAACTCACCGCCGCGCACACGGCCATGCGCGACGCGAGCGCCGGACACGGCGTGCTGGCACTCGTGATCGGCGAAGCCGGTATCGGCAAATCGGCGCTGGTGCGGCATTTCGTGGAAACGCGCGGCCTGCGCGCGATCGAACTGGCCTGCGCGCCTGACGGCGCCGGCACGCCCTTCCACCCGATCGCGCGCTGGCTGCGCGCGCGATCCGTCGACGACGCTGCGGAGCTCCCACAACCCGCCCTGCTGGCTCATCGCCGCCTGTGCGCCCTGTTTGACCGGCATGCCGACGCCAACGTGCCGCACGCGTGGAAACAGGCGGTACTCGACGAGACGCCCGCCCTGCTCTCCGCCCTGTTGCCCGATGGCGGCGTGCTGGTGCTCGACGATGCCCACTGGGCCGACCCATCCACGCTGGAATGGCTCGCGCTCGTGGCGGAAAATCCGCCGCGCGGCCGCCTGTTGATGGTGTGCGCCCGGCCCGAATTCGAGCAACCGTGGCGTCATCACGTGGGCATGCGCCGGATCGACCTGGCACCGCTCGACGCTGGCGCCGCCGCGTCGATCGTGCGCGCGGCGACCCCGCGCGTGGCCCTGCCCGCCGCCCTGCGCGAGCGCATCGTGCATCTGGCCGAGGGCGTGCCGCTGTTCCTGCAAGAGTTGGCGCGGGCCACGGCGGCCCAACATGGCGCCCGCACCGCCGCCGGCGCCATGCCCATGCCCGCGAGCCTTCAGGAACTGATGATGGCGCGTATCGACGCGGCGGGCAGCGCCAAGCCGGTCGCCCACTTCGCCTCGTGTCTCGGCCCGGCATTTCAGGCCGATCTGCTCGCCGCCGCGAGCGGGCGTTCGATGGCGCTCGTCGAGCGAGCGCTCGACACGCTCGCCGCCTGCGCACTGGTGCAGCGACAGGACAATGGCCGCTACGTCTTCCGCCACGCGCTGCTGCACAAGGCCGCTTACGACGCGCAGCCGCAGGAACGCCGTCAGGACGCGCACCGCCGAATCGCGCTCGCCATGCGCGAGCACGCCGCCGCCGCGCAGACCGAACCCGAAGTGCTCGCCTGGCATTTCCGTCAGGCCGACGAACCGGACGCCGCCATCGAGCACTACCGTCTCGCGGGCGAGTATGCGACCGGGCGCCAGGCGTTCCGCGAAGCGTGTGCGCACTACCAGAGCGCGCTCGACGTGCTGCGTCAGACCGGCACCGGTGCTCAGACCGCACAGCGCGAGCTGCAACTGCGCATGGCGCTCGGCGTGCCGCTCGTCTCGCTGCACGGCTATGGCTCAGAGCCGGCGCGCCACAACTTCGAGACGGCCCTCGCGCTCGCGCAGCCAATGGGCGACGACGTCGCGCTGTTCCCGGTCTTCTGGGGACTGTGGCTCGGCTCGAGCTCCTGGAGCGGCTTCGAGCGCAGCATCGAACTCGCACGCAAGCTCATCCTCATCGCGGAACAGGCCGGTGCCGCACCGTTGCTAGCCCATGCTTACTACGCGCTGGGCAACAGCCTGTGCTGCCACGGCGACTTCGGCGGCGCGGTCACGGCGCTGGAAAGCAGCCTGGCCCACTATCGTCCCGAGCACGCCGACACCGGCCTGGGCGAAGACGCTCGCATCACCGCACTCTCGTTCCTCTCGTGGGCGTACTGGTTCGTCGGACGGCACGACGCGTCGCTCGCGGCCAGCGAAGCGGCGCTGGCGATGGGACGTCAACAAGGCCGCCGCTATTCCTTTTCGTTCGCCCTGGTGTTTGCCGCGATGCTGCGACGCCTGCGTCGCGAGGTCGCCTCCGCCGAAGCGCTGGCGAGCGAGGCCATCGAAGTCGCGTCGGAGACCGGCGTGGCGCTCTGGGCACTCGCCGGACAGACGATTCGCGGCTGGGCGCTCGCCTCACGCGGCGACGTGAGCGGCCTCGAGCGCATTACCGACAGCGTAGGACGCCTGAGCGAAATCATGGGCGGCGTCGAGGGCATCTTCTTCGGGCTGCTCGTGGAAGCGTGTGCCGGCACGGGCGACATTGCGCTCGGACTGCATGCGGCCGAACGCGGCACCCATGTGACCGCGCGCCGCAGCGACGCCCATTGGCAAGCGGAATTCCTGCGCCAGAAGGGGAGTTTTCTGCGCGCAGGTCATCATCCCGACGACGCCGTGCGCCCGTGGCTCGAGCATGCACTGCAGATCGCGCAGGCGCAGGCGTCGCCAATGCTCACCCTGCGCGCATCCGTCAGTCTGTTGCGCCTGGGCGGAGGCAACGCGCCGGGCGATGCCGAGTACGTGGCCGTGCTGCGTGCAGCGCTCGACGCACTGCAAGGCGGCGAGACCCTCGCCGACGTGCAGGAGGCGCGCGCGGTGATCGCCGACGTTTTCGCGCGCAGGCCCGTCCTGCGCACCGCCCGCTACGGTAGCTGATCGGGCACGGGCAAGCGAATAGCGGCTATCAGGCGCGACGTATGTCCGTGCGGGGCCCGGCCGCTATATTGCGGCGACCGGTGCCCCCACGCCCAACCACCGAACCGACATGTCTCTCGACTCCATGCGCGCGCCCGACGGCGCCTCGCCAGACACTCGCCTCACCGCCAGCGGTGCGCCGCCCGCTTCGGTGAGTCCCCTGCCTCCCCTCCCGCTCGCGCACCTCGCACCCGCGGCGCCTCACGCGTTGGTATCGCGGGAAGTGGTCGTCTCCGGCTGCGTCAAGCGTCGTTACTCCTTCGATCTCTGCGCGCTGATGCGCCTGCCGACGCAACTGACCGGGCCGCTCGACGTCGTCTGCCTGTCAGGCAGAATGGTGCG
This sequence comes from Pandoraea sp. XJJ-1, assembly GCF_026802345.1. Lineage (NCBI taxonomy): Bacteria > Pseudomonadati > Pseudomonadota > Betaproteobacteria > Burkholderiales > Burkholderiaceae > Pandoraea > Pandoraea sp. XJJ-1. The sequence continues at coordinate 164,222 of NZ_CP113827.1, read as the reverse complement.
CTGCGCGAGCGAATACAAAGGCGTCAGGCTGAGCGCACTGCTCGACATCGCGCAACTGTGCCTGCCGCACGCACGCGACTTCACGCGAGCCTTCGTATTGGCGCAGGGTGCCGACGGCTACACCGTCATGTTCTCGTGGCACGAGCTGTACAACACGCCGGTGGGCATCGGCGCACTCGTGGTCTATGAACGCGACGGACAGCCGCTTGACGATGACGAAGGCGGCATTGGCCTAATCTCGACGAGCGATTTTCGCGTGGCGCTACGCCAGGTACGTGCACTCAAGCGGCTCTCCGTCCATTTGGCCGATTCCCCGCCCCGTTGACGCGCCCCGCGCCGAGCGTGAGCCGCTTACACTGGCGGCACTTTACTCACGGTCACGCGAACGATGACACCCCCTCACCACACACTAGTCGCGACGCACGCGAACGCCGCCGGCCGCTGGCGGATGCCGCCCGAGTGGCATCCGCATGCCGCCTGCTGGATGGCGTGGCCGAGCCACACGGTCATGTCGGGCGCCCGCCGGCACGAGGTCGTCGGCGAGCTGGGACGCATGGCCCACGCGATCGCGCACTTTGAGCCGTTGCATGTGGCGGTCGATCCGCATCATCTCGACGAAGCACGCAGCCTCCTGCCGGCCAGCGCCACACTTCACCCGATGCCCGTCGACGATCACTGGATGCGCGACAACGGCCCGACCTTCGTGCTCGACGACGCCGGGGCACTGCACGCGCTGCGCTGGAACTTCAACGGTTGGGGACAGAAGATCCGGCCGATGCCGGACGCCGATCCGAAGCTCGCGAAACGCGTCTCGCTGGCGCTCGACGTGGCCACGACGTCGATGCCGCTCGTGGCCGAGGGCGGGTCGTGGCATGTGGATGGCGAGGGCACGCTGATCGTGACGCAGACGTCGGTGCTCAATCCGAATCGCAACCCCGGACTGACGCGGCGTGAGGCGGAAGACGTGTTCCGTCATTGGCTGGGCGTGACGCACGTCGTGTGGTTGCCAGGCTCGCGACTCGATACGATCACCGACGGTCACGTCGACGGCATCGCGAGCTTCGTGCGCCCTAGCGTGTTGCTCGCCACCGGGGCCGACGGCAATGACGAATGGGCGCGTGAGGCGAGGGAAAACCTGCGAGCGCTGCGCCTGGCGCGCGATGCCCGCGGGCGGCCCTTCGAGATCGGCCTGCTGCCCTGCGTCGACTTCGACGCGCTGCCCGCCGCCGTCGCGGACGATCCAGACTTCGCGCCGGAGTATGTGAATTTCTATTTGCCAAACGGTGGCGTAGTGATGGCGTCATTCGGCGATCCGGCGGCGGACGCGCAGGCGCGCGACATCGTGCAGCAGGCGTTCCCCGACCGACGCATCGCGCAGGTGCCGCTGCGTGGCATTGCGCGGCGCGGAGGCGGGATTCACTGCTGCACGCAACAACAACCGGCGCCGATCTCGCCCTGAGTTGTCGGCGCGCGCAACGCCCCGCGTCCGCCCCGGCCCGCCTTAACGCGACCCCGTACGACGTTTGCGCGCGGGCGCAGTCTTCGTCGCCGCTTCGGCCTTCGTGCCGGGGGTCTTCGGCTTTGCTGACGGCTTCCCGACGGCCTTCGTCGTCGGCTTCTCGGCCGGCTTCACGACAGGCTTCGTCGCGGGCTTCGCTACACGCTTTCCCTCGCCCGCCGGCGCACGCGGCGCGTTCGTCGCGAGTTGCGAGCGCACGCGCTGCTGCATGTCGACGATGTCCGAATCGAGAATGAGACGACCGCGCAGTTTCCCGTTCATCCGCTTGATATAGGTGCGCGCTTCCTGCATGTGAACCTGCATGAGTTCACGCACGCGTTGCGAATCCCCTGCGCGCGCCGCGTCAGTAATCCGACGATGGATATCGACGTTCGCCGTACCGAACTTCTCGTGCTCGCGCCGCGGCGTCTCGTTGCCGAACACAATCAGTTGGCGAATCATCTCGTTGACGAGTTCGCAGGTGAACCGCAGAAAGCTGTTGGGATTGGCCGCCGCGAGAATGTCGTGGAAGTCCATATCGGCCTGACGCTGGCGCAGCAATTCGCGCCGGTCGTGCGACGCTGGACTGCAACACGCCATGTTGTGTTCCAGCGCGTCGAAGTCGGCCTCGGTCAGATGCGGCACCGCACCCGCGGCTAGCTCCGGCTCAAGCAATTGGCGCACCGTGTAAATGTCGTCGATGCTCACTTCCTTGAAGAACAGGTAGTTCTGCATGAGCTGGAAGGTGCGATCGAGCGGCACCTCCACCACCATGCCGCCGCCCGACGGACCGGTGCTCACCTTGATGAGACCCTGCACTTCGAGCGACTTGAGCGCTTCGCGAATGGTGCTCTTCGACACCGCGAACATCTGCTGCAATTCCACTTCGCGCGGCAGACGATCGCCAGGCAGCAGGTTGCCTTCGGTTATCAGGCGCTTGATGGCTTCGGCGACCAGATCGCCACGTTTTTGTTGTTTGATTTCCAACGGCTCTCTCACCGTCTGCGCATCTCGTGCCATAAGGCGCCTCACAAGGGTCCGTTCACGTGGCTTGCCGGCTTGCGAACGTGTTCTACCGGCGGTGCCGGATGAGAATTTTTTCCGATTGACACCCCGAAATATTATACCTACGATCAAATTCATCCTATTTATCATAATAAATATGACGGATAGGGATAAGGCCCCGGACGTTGTCAGCTGTCACACTCAGGTCGCTGCCGCAGATCCATTCTCGGATCGCCGGCCGGTCGGCGTGCGACGCGCTGCACGTTTGCACCCCATGAACGATTGCTCCCTTCCCTGGAGACCCAATTGAATCGTCGTGAACTGTTGAAGCTCGCCGCTGCGGCGTCTCTGCCTGCCTCCTTGATCTCCGCGCGCGATGTGTTCGCGCAAACCACCGGCGCCATCCAGTTGGCGTGTCCGGTACCGATGTCGGGGCCGTTCGCGGCCAACGGCAAGTTTGCCGATCTGGGCATGAAGCTCGTTGTCGAGCAGTACGGCAAGGTCGTTGGCCGACCGCTCGCCTATACCACCCTCGATACCGAAGGCAAGCCCGCCACGGCCATCCGTCGCGTGCAGGAAATCGCGCAGCAGAAGGGCGCGCGCTTCTTCGCGGGCGGCATTCTGTCGTCCGAAGCGCTCGCCATGGGTAAGGAAGTCGAGAAGGCCGGCGGCATATTCATCACCACGGCCGGCGCCGACGAAATTACGGGCAAGGACTGCAACAGCGCCACGTTCCGCTGGTCGGTGCCGACCTTCGGCGCCATCGAGCAAACGGTGCGCCCGCTCATCGAATCGATGCCCAAGGCCAAGCGCTGGTACACGATTACGCCGCAATACGTGTTCGGCGAAGGCTTGCTCACGGCCGCGAAGAACGTCTTCAAGGAAAAAGGCATCGAGCACGTTGGCAACAGCTACCACTCGCTGTCGGAGAAGGAGTTCTCGGGCTATCTCACCAACGCGGTCGCCGCCAAGCCCGACGTGCTGCTGCTCCTGAACTTCGGCTCGCAATCTTCCGACACGTTGCGTCAGGCCGTGAGCTTCGGCATGAAGAACAACTGTACGATCCTGATGGCGTGGGCCTCTGGCCTGGAGCAGTTCGAGACGCTCGGCGCCGATCTGTGCGACGGGGTGTACTTCGGTGCGCAGTACTGGCACGCGGTGGCCTCGCCGCTGAACCTCGATCTCGTCAAGCGCACGCAGGCACGCTTCAAGCAGAACCCGAACTACAGCCTCGCGGGCTCGTATATCTGCACGAAGCTTATGCTCGACGGCATGATCAAGGCCGGCAGCGCCGATCCGAAGGCCGTCATCGCCGCGATGGAAGGCATGAAGTACGACGGGCTCACCGGGCCGGAAGAGATCCGCAAGGGTGACCACCAGGTGCTCAAGAACTATTACCTGCTCAAGGGCAAGGCCAAGTCGAAAATGCGCAACGCCGACGATTTCGCCGACATTGTCAGCGCCGGGAAATCGTTCCTGCCGCTCGACAAGACCGAGTGCAAGCTGGCCTGAGCCGGTAGCGCAGCGCGCCGCCGCTGCGCGAACGCTCACGCCGTGTCGCTCGCGGGGACGCCTGGCCGTCCCCGCAAGTGTCGTCTGTGCCGCGCGGCGAAAGCCGGACGGCGCACGGTGCCCCACGTCCACCCAAGCTCTCCGGGACGCGCATGAACGTCTATATTCTGCAGGTCATCAACGGCGTCGGGATCGGCATGCTGTATTTCCTGCTCGCCGTCGGGTTATCCATCATCTTCGGCCTGCTGCGCTTCGTGAACTTCGCGCACGGGGCCTTCTATGTGCTCGGCGCGTATTGCTGCTACCAGGCGATGCAATGGGGCCTGTCGTTCTGGCTCGCGCTGATCGTCTGCCCGATCGTCGTCGGCGCCCTCGCATGGATCGCCGAGAAACTGCTGCTGTCGCGCATCTACGAGAAAGCGCACGAGTTTCACATCCTCGTCACGGTCGGCCTGGCGCTCGTCGTGCAGGAACTGGTCATCATCGTCTGGGGCCCGCTCGGCGATAACGTGGCCGTGCCCGCGGCGCTCGACGGCGTGGTGATGTGGGGCAGCTTCATCTATCCGAAGTACCGGCTCTTCCTCATCGGCTTCACCGTCGTGTTCGCCGCCGTGCTCTGGTGGCTGCTCGAAGGCACGCGCCTGGGCAGTGCGGTGCGCGCGGGCAGCGAGTCGTCCGAGATGGTGTCGCTGCTCGGCATCAACGTGTTCCGGGTGTTCAGCCTTGCGTTCGCACTCGGCGCGGGCACCGCCGCGCTGGCGGGGGTATTGGCGGCGCCGGTGCGCGGTGTCGACCCGTTCATGGGGATCGAGGCGCTGGGCATCGCCTTCGTGGTGGTCGTCATCGGTGGCATGGGCAGTTTCGCCGGGGCGCTCGTGGGCGGCCTCGTGATCGGTATCGTGCAAAGCCTGATGAGCACGATCTGGCCGGAAGGCGCACGACTGATGATCTATGTGGCGATGGCAGCGGTGCTGCTCATGCGCCCGCACGGCCTGCTCGGGAGGGGATGATGCTGGTACGTTACCGTTTTTGGCTGCTCGCCGCCGCCGTCACGCTGATCCTGCCGGTCACGCTGTCCTCGGGCACGCTCGCGACTGAAGTGCTCATCTACGCGCTGGCCGCACTCGGTTGCAATCTGCTGCTCGGCTACACCGGTCTGCTCTCGTTCGGCCAGGGCATCTTCTTCGGCCTGGGCAGCTACACGCTGGGTATTCTGCTCACGCGTTGGGCGCTGCCCATGCCGCTCGCCGTGGTCGCATCGATCGTGTTGGGCGCTGCGGTCGCGGCCATCGTCGGCAGCTTCGCGATCCGGCAGAAGGGTACCTACTTCGTGATGCTCACGCTGGCGTGCGCGCAGATGTTCTACTTCGTGGCCTACACCGCGACGGACTGGACGGGCGGCGACAACGGGCTGCTCGACATCCCGCGCCAGTCGCTCGCATTGGGCGGCAAGACGCTGATCCCGCTCGAGACGCCCTGGCAGTACTACACCTTCGTCGCCGTCGTCTTCCTGATCGTCTTCGCGGGGCTGTTGCGCGTGGCCGATTCCGTGTTCGGCCGCACGCTGCTCGCCATTCGCGACAACGAGGCCCGCGCGGCCGCCGTCGGCTATCACGTGAAGACCTTCAAACTCGTGGCCTTCGCCATCTCGGGTGCCGTCACGGCCTTGGCCGGAGCGTTGCACGCGCTCATGACGGGCATCGCACCGCTGTCCAACATCGAGTACCACTCGAGCGAAATGATCCTCGTGATGACGGTGATCGGCGGCACGGGCAATCTCTTCGCGTCAGTGCTGGGCGCGGCGTTCTACGTGCTCGCCGCCGATTGGCTCTCCACGCTCTGGCCGCGCTGGCTGCTGTTGCTCGGCCTGCTGCTCATCGCCGTGAGTCTGTTCATGCATCGCGGACTGTGGGGCGTAGGCGAATCGCTGTGGTGTCGCATCACTGGCAAGCGCGGCGGGCCCAACGGCAAACTGGATACGCAGGGAGACCCGACATGAGCGACGCTCTCATCGAAGCCGCCGGCATCGTCAAACGCTACGGCAAGTTCACCGCGCTGCACGGCGTCGATCTGCGAGTGGCCCCGCGCACGGTACACTCGGTCATCGGCCCGAACGGCGCGGGCAAAACCACGCTGTTTCACATGCTCACCGGCACGGTGCCCGTCTCCGGCGGGCGCATCCTGTTCGACGGTCACGACGTGACCACCGAAGCCGATTACCGGCGTGTCCAACGCGGCATTGCGCGTTCGTTCCAGGTGACGGCGCTCTTCCAGAATCTGTCTGTACGCGAAAACCTGCGCCTGGCCGCGCTGGGCGTGACGCCGCGCCGTGCGCTCTCGTGCTGGCGCAAGGCCGACGGCCCGCGCGCCTGCGCGTCCGTCGTTGACGACGTGCTCACGCGGCTCGCGCTCACGCGTCATGCCGGCACCGCGGCGGGTGCGCTCTCGCACGGGCAGCAACGCCGTCTCGAGGTGGGCATGGCGCTCGCGGCGCGTCCCAAGGCGATCTTCCTCGACGAGCCGACGTCGGGCATGGGCATCGACGATCTCGACGACATGAAGCAGCTCATTCGCGGCCTGCGCGACGATCACACCGTCGTGCTCATCGAGCACAACATGAACATCGTGATGGACATCTCCGACACGATCACCGTCATGCAGCAAGGGCGCGTGCTCGTCGAAGGCAAGCCGGATGCCATTCGCGCCGACGACCGCGTGCGCGCCGCCTATCTCGGCAACATGATTACCGGAGGCCGCGCATGATTCTCGACGTCGCAGGCATTCACAGCTATTACGGCAAGAGTCACATTCTGCAAGGCGTCACGCTGAGCGTGGGCGACGGCGAACTCGTCACGCTGCTCGGTCGCAACGGCGCGGGCAAGTCGACCACGCTCAAGACCATCGCGGGCGTCGTACCGCCCAAGGCGGGCACCATCTCGTTCCTGGGCAAGCCCATCGCCGGACAACCGGCGCACCGAATCGCCGCGCGCGGCGTGTGCTTCGTGCCCGAGCATCGCGGCATCTTCAAACTGCTCACCGTCGAGGAGAACCTCAAGCTCGGAGCCCGACGCGATTCGCCGTGGCAGCTTGCCGACATCTATCGCATCTTTCCGCGCTTGCAGGAGCGTCGCAAGAACGGTGGCGCGCAACTCTCTGGCGGCGAGCAGCAGATGCTGGCCATCGGACGCGCGCTGATGAATCACCCGCGCCTGCTCATGCTCGACGAGCCGGTCGAAGGGCTCGCCCCGGTGATCGTCGAGGAGATCGTGGCGCAGTTGAAGCTCATCAAGCAAGCCGGCGTCGCGATCCTGCTCGTCGAACAGAATCTGGAGGTCTGCACACAGCTCGCCGACCGGCATTACATCGTCGAGCAAGGCGTGATCGTGTACGGCGCGGACAACGCCGCGTTTCTCGCCGACGAGGTCGTCAAGGACCGTTACCTCGGTGTGGGCGTGGCTTGAGCCGCGCGGCCCAAATTTCCCCCAAAGCGCGCCGCCACGCCCCCATGCGACGGGGCGAGCGCGCCACTCTGCCAACGCAGGCGTCAGCGCGACCGTCGCGGCGTCTGCCCTGAAGGACTGATGAACATGGAACGTCTCGATCAACCGGCAGCCGCAGTACGCGTCGACGGCGCGCGCCTGTGGGACAGCCTCATGCAACTCGCGCAAATCGGCGCGACCGAGAAGGGGGGCGTGTGCCGCCTCGCGCTGACCGATCTCGACCGGCAGGGTCGCGATCGGTTTGTCACGTGGGCCGAAGAGATCGGCTGCACGGTGCGTGTCGACGCGATCGGCAACATCTTTGCGCGGCGCGCCGGCCGCAACGACGCGCTGCCGCCCGTCATGACCGGCAGCCACATCGACACCCAGCCGACCGGTGGCAAGTTCGACGGCAACTACGGCGTACTCGCCGGGCTCGAAGTGCTGCGCACGCTCAACGACAACGGCATCGTGACCGAGGCCCCGCTCGAAGTCGCCGTCTGGACCAACGAGGAGGGGTCGCGTTTCGTGCCCGTGATGATGGGGTCCGGTGTTTACGCAGGCGCCTTCACGCTGGATCACGCGCTCGCGCAGAGAGATCGAGAGGGCGTCAGCGTCGCCGACGCGTTGCGCGCCATCGGCTACGCGGGCTCCGCGCCGGCGGTGGGTCAAGCGGGCGCGGTCGGCGCGTACTTTGAAGCGCACATCGAGCAAGGCCCGGTCCTCGAAGCGCATGGGAAGACGATCGGTGTCGTGCAGGGCGCCCTCGGTCAGCGCTGGTACGACGTAACCGTCACGGGCATGGAGGCCCACGCGGGCCCTACGCCCATGGAGCTACGCCGCGACGCGCTGCTCGCCGCCGCGCAGCTGATCCAGGCGGTCAACCGCATCGCCTGCGAGCACGCGCCCCATGCGCGCGGCACCGTGGGCTGGGTCGACAACTATCCGAATTCGCGCAACGTGATTCCGGGCCGCGTGACGCTCTCCGTCGATCTGCGCGCGGCCGACGACGCCACGCTCGACGCGCTCGACGCCAAGCTGCGCGCCGAGTGCGACGCGTTGCGCACGAACGGCATCGACGTCGCCATCGAGCCGGTCGTGTACTTCCCGCCGCAGCCGTTTGCCCCGGCACTGGTCGACGCGATTCGCTCGGGCGCGCAGGCACTCGGGCTGTCGTCGATGGATGCCATCAGCGGTGCGGGGCACGACGCAGTCTATCTGGCGCGCGTCGCGCCGACGGCGATGATCTTCGTGCCGTGCAAGGACGGCATCAGTCACAACGAAATCGAAGATGCCGATCCGGTGCATCTCGAAGCGGGTTGCAACGTGCTGTTGCAAGCGATGTTGCAACGCGCAGGAGGTGCCGCATGAAAGTGATGATCGCGCGGATGAATCACGAGACGAATACATTCTCGCCGGTGCCCACACCGCTCGACGCCTTCGGCCCTCTAGGACCCACGTATGACGAAGCGGCCTATCGCGACAACAAGGGCATGCGTACGGCGATGGCCGCGTTCATCGATCTCGCCGAGGCCGCCGGGGCGCAGATGGTGACCCCCGTCAGCGCTGCCGCCAACCCGAGCGGTCCGGTGGCGGCGAGCGCCTACGACGCCCTGTGCGACCGGATTGTGGCTGCGGCGAGCGGCGTCGATGCGATCCTGCTCGACCTGCATGGGGCGATGGTCGCGGAAAACAGCGACGACGGCGAGGGCGATCTGCTCGAGCGCGTGCGCGCCGCCGCGCCGGATACGCCGATTGCCGTTGCGCTCGACCTGCATGCCAACGTCACGCAAAAGATCGTAGAGAATGCCGATATCGTCGTGGGGTTCAAGACGTATCCGCACATCGACATGTACGAGACAGGCGAGCACGCCGGCCGTCTGCTCTTCGAAAGGCTCGCCGGCAAACGCCGCCCTCGCGTGGTATGGCAACAACCGCCGTTGATGGTGCATACGCTATGCAGCACGAGCCACGGGGGCGCGATGAAGCGCGCGCTCGACGCCGCGCGGCGCGCCGAAGCCGAAGAGGGTATTCCGGCCGTGTCGGTGTTTTCGGGATTTTCGCTCGCGGACATCCCCGCGCCTTGCATCAGTGTGGTCGTGACGGCGGGCGACGGGGAGAGCGGCGTGGCACATGCTCAGGCCGTCGCTGACCGTATCGCCGCGCAGATATGGGAGGCGCGTGACGAGTTCGTCTACCGCAGCGCGCCGCTCGTCGATTCGATTGTCGAAGCGAAGCGTCTGGCCGACGGCGCCGACAAGCCGGTGTTGCTGCTCGATCACAGCGACAACTGCATGTCGGGCGGCACGTGCGACACGATGGACGTGCTCGAAGCGGCGCTCGCGGCCGGGCTCACCGGCATCGGCGTCGGTCCGCTGTGCGATCCGGAAGCGGTCGCGACGTTGATCGCCGCAGGCGAGGGCGCCGAGGTGACGCTGGCCGTCGGCAACAAACGTGCGCTGACGCAATTGGGCATCGTCAAGACACCGCCGGTGCTCACCGGCATCGTGCGCAAGATCGGCGACGGCGAGTATGTCGTGAGCGGTCCGACCTATACGGGGCAACGCTGCTACATGGGCCGCACGGTGCTGTTCGATATCGGGCCGGCGCGCATCGTGGTGACGGAGCGCACGCACGAGCCGTGGGACCACGGCGTGTTCACCTGCGTTGGCCTCGACCCGCGCAACGAGCGCTTCCTGCTGCTCAAGTCCCGCATGTACTGCCGTCCGGTGTTCGTGCCGATCTCCGCCGGGCTGGTCGAATGCGACAGCGACGGCGTGACGAGTTCAAATTACGCGCTGTTCCCGTTCTCGCGCGTGAATCGTCCGGTGTATCCGCTGGATCGGGAGGTGAAGTTCGGCGGATGAGTACACGGTGGCGGGCCTTTACGGCCCGCCACCGCTCAACCTCCCCCACAAGGAATCCCGTCAATCGGGCACTCTTCAGTTCCGGGTGTCGAGCGGGTGATAGCCTCGACTTTGCGCTGCGTGCCTTTCGGGTCGGTGACCCAATCGCGGTAGAACCCGAACGGGCAATCGGCGACGCCGTTCGCGCTTTCGCCGGAATGGATCGTCCCGGTGTATCCGCGGTGAAGCAGCTTATACAGATGGTTTTGCGACTGCATGTTCTTGCGTGCGTCGCGAATCGCGCTCACGGACAGTTCCGCGTATTGCACGCCCATCTCTTCCTCGCCGCATTCACCGAGTGTGCGGCCGTCGAAGCCGACGATCGCCGAGTGGCCGAAGTACGAATACACACCGTCCCAGCCCGTCGCGTTCGCGACAGCCACATACGTGTTGTTCATCCACGCCATCGCCTTCGCCACAAGCACCTGCTGATCCTTGGCCGGATACATATATCCCTGACAACGCACCACCAGCTCCGCGCCGTTCATCGTGCAATCCCGCCAGATCTCCGGATAGTTGCCGTCATCGCAGATGATCAGACTGATCTTCAGCCCCTTCGGTCCCTCCGTCACGTAAGTGCGGTCGCCGGGGTACCAGCCCTCGATCGGTGTCCACGGCATGATCTTGCGATACTTCTGCACGATCTCCCCGCGATTGTCGATCAGCACCAGCGTGTTGTAAGGCACCTTGTTCGGATGATCCTCGTGCCGCTCACCCGTGAGCGAAAACACCCCCCACACATTCGCCTTGCGACATGCCGCCGAGAAAATATCCGTCTCTTCGCCCGGCACCGTCGCTGCGGTGTCGAACATCTCCTGCCGGTCGTACATGATCCCGTGCGTCGAGTACTCGGGAAAGATCACGAGATCCATACCGGGCAACCCCTGCTTCATGCCGACGACCATGTCGGCGATCTTGCGCGCGTTCTCCAATACCTCCGCCTTCGTATGCAAACGCGGCATCTTGTAGTTGACGACCGCAACGCCCACCCCGTCGCGGCTACTCGAAATATCTCCATGTCGCATGAGTCGTTACTCCTTCAAAACTCGCAGTTCCGACGCACGGCCCAAAGGCCCCGGGCCGTAACAAACCCTTCCAAGAGAATCAATGGCTGATCATCCATGGCCGTCCTGCCGGCCGCTTCAGCCCGCCCGTTGCCGTGGACGTCTGCCCACTCGCCCCCGCCAGCGCCACCTTGCCGCCGGCGCAGCAACTGCACCCTGATCGATGACGCGACGACGGCCCGTCGCCCGAATGACGCGGGGCATGTGCCGCCCGCTCGTTCGTGGCGTGCGCCGCACGACTCGCACCTCCCATCAACGCAAGCGATGGCGCCGTCATCACGCGCGTGCCCTCGCCCCCACAATCCGGGCAATGGCACGGCGTGTCGCGATCCGCCATGCGCCGCATGACAGCGAACGGTCCGCACGTCGCACATTCGAAGTCATAAATCGGCATCTCCGCCTCCTGTTGTCCTATGTCGTGAGTGATGCTCGTGACGCACGCCGCGTCAGCCCTTCACCAGATCCGGCGAACACGGCATGTCGACACTGCCCGTCACGTGACGAATCGGTCCGTCGGCATTCGGACGGATGTCGAAGTCGAAGATCTGCGTGGGCAACCACAGCGTCGCACATGCATTCGGAATGTCGACCACGCCACTGATATGCCCCTGCACCGGCGCACAACCGAGCAACGAGTACGCCTGCGCTCCCGAGTAACCGAACTTCTTCAGATACTCGATGGCGTTCAGGCACGCCTGACGATAGGCGACCGTGACATCCAGATAGTGCTGCTCACCCTGCTCGTCGACGGAAATACCCTCGAAGATCAGATAGTCGTTGTACGCCGGCGTAATGGGACTCGGCTGGAACACCGGATTGCGAATGCCGTACTTTTCCATGCCGCCTTTGATCACGTTGACACGCATGTGCACCCACCCCGCCATCTCGATGGCGCCGCAAAACGTGATCTCGCCGTCCCCCTGGCTGAAGTGAAGGTCGCCCACAGACAGCCCTGCGCCATCGACATACACCGGGAAGAAGACCTTCGACCCGCGCGAGAGATCCTTGATGTCGCAGTTCCCACCATGCTCGCGCGGCGGCACCGTGCGCGCGCCTTCGGCGGCCGCCTTGTTGCGCGCGTCGCCCGTCAGCTTGCCCATGTGCGCCGTCGCGGCGAACGGCGGGTTGGCAAGCGGCGGCACGCGGTCCGGCGCCGTCGCGATCAGGCCGACTTCGCGCTCGTTCCATGTCTGAAGCAATGTCGGATCCGGCAGGCAGCCGATCAGTCCCGGGTGAATCAGTCCGGCGAAATTCACGCCCGGAATATGCCGCGAACTCGTGTAAAGCCCGTGGAAATCCCAGATCGACTTCTGCGCATGCGGAAAATGATCGGTCAGAAAGCCACCGCCGTTCGTCTTCGAGAAGAAGCCGTTGAAGCCCCACTGACTGTCCTGCTTCGCACCGATGTCGAGCAGATCGACGACCAGCAAATCGCCGGGCTGCGCACCATGCACGCCCACCGGCCCCGAAAGAAAATGCACGATCGACAGGTCGATATCGCGAACATCGTCGGCGCTGTCATTATTCTTGATGAAGCCACCGGTCCAGTCGTACGTCTCAAGAATGAAGTCGTCGCCGGGATTCACCCAGCACGCCATCGGAATGTCCGGATGCCAACGGTTGTGCACCTGCTCGTTTTCGTACGCGGATTGGTTCAGGTCGACCTTGATGAGAGTTTCGGCCATTGCATTCGCTCCTGGTTTCAAATGCCGGCGCCAGACACCGGCGATCAATGACGCCACGCGGCGTCGGATTACACGGAGAGGTATTCGCGTATGCGCCCGGCATCACCGGCGTCGCGCGTGCTCTGATGAACGAAGCGCCCGCCCTCGATAACGAACAATCGGTCCGCCACGTCCATCGCGAAACTCAGCACCTGCTCGGAAACGACGACGGCGATGTTGCGCGTCGCTCGAATGTGATTGAGCGCCCGGGCAATGTCCTTGATGACGGACGGCTGAATCCCCTCGGTCGGCTCGTCGAGCAGCAGTACCTTGGGATTGGTCGCGAGCGCGCGCGCAATGGCGAGCTGTTGCTGCTGTCCGCCGGAGAGATTGCCGCCCTTGCGGCGGCGCATGTCGAACAGCACGGGAAACAACGCGTAGAGATCGTCGGGAACGGACTGGCTCGCCGCATTCTCGAGCCCGGTCTGGATGTTCTCTTCGACGGTGAGCGATGCAAAGATCTGACGACCCTGCGGAACGTAACCGATTCCCTTGGACACGCGCCGGAAGCTCTCGTCCCTCGATACGTCGACACCGTCCACACGAACGGTGCCGCGATTCGCGGGCAACATACCGATCAACGACTTGAACAACGTTGTTTTTCCCATCCCGTTGCGGCCCATCACCGCAACGCTTTCGCCGCTGGCGACGGAGAAGCCGATGCCGTGCAGCACCTCGCTCTGGCCATAGCTGACGACAAGATCATCGACTTCCAACATGATGTGTCCCCCGATCAGTGTCCGAGATAAACTTCGATCACACGCGGGTCGGATTGCACCTTGGCCATCGGGCCCTCGGCGAGAATCGTTCCCTGGTGCATCACGGTGACCTTGTGCGCGATCCGCTCAACGAAAGCCATGTCGTGCTCGATGACGATCATCGAGCGGTTGCGACAGATTCGATCGAGCAGATCAGCCGTCAGTTCGCGCTCGCGCACGCTCATGCCGGCAATCGGCTCATCCAGCATCAAAAGTTCGGGATCCTGCATAAGAAGCATACCAATTTCCAACCACTGCTTCTGTCCGTGCGAGAGCAAGCCGGCTTCGAGGTCGAGCGAGGCCGACAGACCGATCTCGTCGGCAACCGATCGGACACGATCCGCAACCTCGCTATCCGTGCGGTAGAAAAGCGCGCCGAACACGCCGCGCCCACGCGGGAACGACACTTCGAGGTTTTGCGCGACGCTCAGGTTTTCGTAGATCGACGGCGTCTGAAACTTGCGGCCTATGCCCCTGTGCACGCGTCTGAACTCGGCCAGTCGCGTGATTTCCTCGTTGCGAAACTTGATGCTGCCCGCCGTCTCCTTCGTCTTGCCGCAGATAAGATCGAGCAGCGTCGTCTTGCCGGCGCCGTTGGGACCGATCACGACGCGCAACTCACCCCGCTCCAGATACAGATTCAGCGAATCGATGGCCTTGAACCCGTCGAACGAAACGCTGAGGTCTTCTATCGCCAGAAGAAAGTCGGTGTTGCTCATACTTTTCGCTCCTTGTCTGTCGCGCTCCCGGCGCCGAGAAAACGGCGAATTCGCGGGCGCACATGCGCCTCGAAAAGCCCCGCCAGACCGTTCGGGAAGGCCATCACCACGCCGATGAACATGGCCGCCATCAGATACAGCCAGAGATTGGGGAAACTCTCGGAGAACCAGCTTTTGCCCAGATTGACGAGAATCGCGCCGTACACCGCGCCGACAAGCGACATACGTCCGCCGACCGCCGCATAGATCACCATCTCGATGGACGGCACGATGCCCACGAACGACGGCGACATGAAACCGACTTGAAGCGTGAACATCGCGCCGCCGATCGCAGCAAGCAACGCGGCGAAGCAGAATGAGAACACCTTGAACATCGAGACGTCATAGCCCGAGAACCGCACGCGGTCTTCCTTGTCTCGCATGGCCAGCAGCAGCGTACCGAGCTTGCCGCGCTGCACCCACCGGCACACCAGCAACGCGACGATCAGCAGCGCCGCGTTGACGAAGTAAAGAACGAGCTTCGCGTGGTCGGTGCGAATGTCCCAGCCGAGCAGCGTGCGCAGATCGGTGATGCCGTTCACCCCGCCGGTATATCCCTGTTGGCCGATGATAAGCACCGACAGAATCAGCGCCACGGCCTGCGTGATGATCGCGAAATACACACCGCCGACCCGCCGTTTGAACATTGCGTAACCGATCACGAAGGCAAGCGCCGTCGGCACGACAAGCACCGCGACAATCGAGAACGGCAGAGAGTGAAACGGCTTCCACATATCGGGCAGCGCGGTAAGCTGATTCCAGTCCATGAAGTCCGGAATGCCCGGGGTGGTCTGTGTACTCGTGGCCGCGGCGCTCGACGATTCGAGCTTGAGAAACATGGCCATCGCATAACCGCCAAGCCCGAAGAAGACGCCCTGCCCGAGGCTTAGCACGCCGCCGTAACCCCATGCGATCACCAGTCCGATGGCGACGAATGCGTACGTCAGGTACTTGCCCATGAGGTTCAGGCGAAACGCGTCGAGCGCGAGCGGAAACACGACGACGATGAGCACGGCCAGAATCACGATGCCCGCGTAGCCTGAAGCGTCGAAGCGCGCCAGCGTTGCGCGCCAGCCGACGCTCGGGACGGGAGCCTCGGAGCGGAGGGAGACGCCGCCCGCCGAGGTTTGGATGGGTTCCATGTACATCTCTCCATACAGAGGAATCGGTCGACGACCGGGACACCGGCGCACCGGCGGATCACGCGCGCCGGACTTTCGAGGCGAACAGGCCCTGCGGGCGCAGCATCAGAATGACCACCACGGTGAGGAGCGTCGCCACGCGGGCAATCGAACCGGAAAGGAAAAACTCGCTGATCGACTGCATCTGTGCAATGCCGAAGGCCGAGGCCACCGTACCGAGCAGGCTCGCCGCGCCGCCGAACGTCACCACCAGGAACGAATCGACGATATAGAGCGAGCCGCTGGTCGGCCCTGTCGACCCGATGGCCGTGAACGCCGCACCGGCGACGCCGGCGATGCCGCAGCCGATTGCGAATGTCATCCGGTCGGTGCGGCGGGTATTGATGCCCGCCGCATTCGCCATCGGCCGGTTGGCGACGGTCGCACGCACACGCAGCCCCCAGCGCGAGCGGTACAGCGCCAACAACAGGCCGCCCGTCATGACGAGCGCAAGCGCCATCACGAACATGCCGCTCACCGGAATGTCGAGACCCGGCGTCGGCTCCCACGACCCCATGAGCCAGTCGGGCAGCACCGGACTGACTTCTTTCGGTCCGAACGTTGAACGGAACACTTGCTGCATACCCAGACTCAGGCCCCAGGTGGCGAGCAACGTGTCGAGCGGACGCCGGTACAGATGTCGGATCAGCGCCCATTCCGCCAGCCATCCCGCCCCAAAGGCGAGCACGAAGGCGGCGACGATGGCGAAGAAGAAATACACCGGCGCGAATATCGGCCAGACGTTCTGGGTGACCCACGAGAACATGTAGACGGTATAGGCGCCGATCGTCATGAATTCGCCGTGCGCCATGTTGATGACGCCCATCTGCCCGAAAATCACGGCCAGTCCGAGCCCCATGAGCAGCAGAACACTGAACAGGCTCAGTCCCGCAAAGCCTTGCATCAGCGTGATATTGAGAATGTCGTTGGCGGACATCTGACGCTCCTCGCGCAACGACCGTCCGGTCGTCGCGCCTGTGCGAGTTGAGGGATTACATGTAGCCCTTCGGGAACGGATCCGGGTGGATCGGCTCCGGCGAACTCGCCACGACCTTGAACTGTCCGTCCGCCTGCCCTTCGCCGATCAGCGATCGGCTCCACAGGTGATGGTTCGGGTCGACCTTCGCGTAGCCCTGGGGTGCGTTGGGCAGTTCAATGCCCGCTGAGGCAGCGACGACCTTGTTCACGTCGAAGCTGCCCGCGCGCTCACACGCGGTCTTCCAGATCCAGGGGCCGAGGTAGGCCGCCTGTGTCACGTCGCCGATCACCGATTTCGCACCGTAGCGCGCCTTGAATGCGGCGACGAACTTTTTGTTGTTGTCGTTATCCAGCGATTGGAAGTACTTCATCGACGAGTAGAAGCCCGCGAAGTTTTCGCCCCCAATGCCCAGCACTTCGTCTTCCGTGACGGAAAGGGTCAGCAGGAATTGCTTCTGGGGTGTGATGCCCGCTGCCCTGAGTTGCTTGTAGAACGCCACGTTCGAGCCGCCCACCACCGTCGCGAAAATGCAGTCAGGACGCGCGAGCTTGATCTTGTTCATCAGCGAATTGAACTCGGTCGTGCCGAGCGGGTAATACTCTTCGCCGACCACCTTCGCGTGCAGATGCTGCTCGATATGACGGCGCGCGATCTTGTTCGACGTGCGCGGCCAGATGTAGTCGGAACCGATCAGGAAGAACGACTTGGCCTTCTTCGTGTTCGACGCCCAGTCGAGCGCCCAGAGAATCTGCTGCGTGGCTTCCTGACCGGTGTAGAAGACGTTCTTCGACTGCTCCAGACCTTCATAGAACGTCGGGTAGTACAGCAAGCCGTTGTCCTTCTCGAACACCGGCAGCACCGCCTTGCGCGAGGCCGACGTCCAGCAACCGAAAACGGCCGCGACGTGGTCGCTCTCGAGCAGCTTCTTGGATTTCTCGGCAAAAGTCGGCCAGTCGGACGCACCGTCTTCCTGAATGATGTTGATCTTACGTCCGAGTACGCCGCCCATCGCATTGATCTGCTCGATGGCAAGACGCTCTGCCTGAATCGAGCCCGTCTCGGAAATGGCCATCGTGCCGGTTGCCGAGTGCAACTGGCCGACCGTGACCGTGGTGTCGGTCACGGCGAGACCGGTGGTGTTCACCTTGGCCGTAGGCGGCACCTGTGCGAACGACGTTCGCGGCAGGCCCAGCGCCATGAGCGGGGCCGCGGCAAGGCCGCCGAGCAGCCGCCTGCGCAGCGGCGAAGCCATGCGCTCGTCATCTTCGAATCGATCGTCTGCGGACATCACGTTCTCCTGATCATAGGCCCTGTGCAAGAAGCGCGGCGGGCGGGTTTCACGGGTTTGAACGCAATGTAGGGAGCCAATTTGACGATCGGAATACGTCGATTGACGTATTCCCCAGGTGGGGCGGTGGAATGTAATTTGCTTTGGGCTTTACATCCAACGCTTTTTGCACCAATCCGGATCGCCTTCACGTCTTCATGGCCAAGATGCACCAAAGTTCAGTCAGCGCGCCCAGCACTCAGCGCATCGTGAAGGTGCGGCGGGATTACAACGCCTGGGTCGGCGACGAAACGCTGGAAGACTATGCGCTGCGCTTCACCCCGCGCTCGTTTCGCCGCTGGTCGGAATTACGCGTCGCGACCACGGCAATCGGCGGCGTATCGTTTCTGGTGCTGGAGGCCATCGGCGGTAGCCTTGTCATCAATTACGGCTTCACCAACGCGCTCTGGGCCATTGCCGCCGTTTCGATCCTGATTTTCCTGACGAGCCTGCCGATCAGCTATTACGCGGCGCGCTACGGCGTCGACATGGATCTGCTCACGCGCGGCGCCGGCTTCGGTTACATAGGCTCGACGGTGACGTCGTTTCTTTACGCCATCTTCACATTCCTGTTCTTCGCACTCGAAGCGGCCATCATGGCGCTGGCGTTACAGCTCTATTTCCACATCTCGCTGGCGCTCGCGTATGTCGTGAGTTCGCTCGTCGTGATCCCGCTGGTGATGTTCGGCATCACGCTCATCAACCGGCTGCAAAGCTGGACACAGCCGCTGTGGATCGTGCTGTTCGTGTTGCCCTACGCCGCAGTGCTGTGGCACCAGCCCGGGATGCTGCGCGAGTGGACCACGTTCGCGGGATTCGCCCCGCAAGGCCGGGCGTTCAGTCTCATTGCGTTCGGACAGGCGTCGACAGTCGTGTTCGCGCTGATCGTGCAGATCGGCGAACAGGTGGACTATCTGCGCTTCCTGCCGCCGCTGACGACGCGCAACCGCAAGCGCTGGTGGCTCGCGCTACTGTGCGCCGGCCCGGGCTGGATCGTACCCGGTGCGCTGAAGATGCTCGGCGGCGCCTTCCTCGCATTTGTGGCGATCCAGAACGAAGTGGGGGTCGCGCAAGCCGCGCAGCCCACGCAGATGTATCTCGTCGCCTATCACATCCTCCTCGATCCGGCAGGGCTGGCCGGTTGGGCGCTGCCGGCCATGACGCTTTTCGTCATCGTCTCGCAGCTCAAGATCAATGTGACGAACGCGTATGCGGGATCGCTGGCCTGGTCGAACTTCTTTGCACGTCTCACGCACAGTCATCCGGGGCGCGTGGTGTGGCTCGTCTTCAACGTGATGATCGCGCTGCTGCTCGTGGAGATCGGTGTCTTCGAGGTGATCGGCAAAGTGCTCTCCCTGTATGCGAATGTTGCCGTGGCCTGGATAGGCGCGCTGTGCGCCGATCTCGTCATCAACAAACCATTGGGATACAGCCCGCGTCACATCGAGTTCAAACGCGCGCATCTCTATGATGTGAATCCCGTCGGGCTGGGCGCGATGTTGCTGGGCGTCGTGGCGGCCCTCACGGCTCGGGCAGGCGCCTTCGGCGAGCTTGGCGAGGCGATGTCGATGTTTCTCGCCTTCGGCGTGGCGTTCGTCTGCGCGCCGATCATTGCCATCGCGACACGCGGAAAGTACTACCTCGCGCGCAAGCCGCAATCGACCGGCGACGCCAGATCGCTGCGCTGCGCGATCTGCGAGCACGCGTTCGAGCCGGAGGACACGGCCCACTGTCCGGCCTATGGCGGCACGATCTGCTCGCTTTGCTGCTCGCTGGACTCCCGTTGCCATGATCGCTGCAAGCCGCACGCGCGCTTCTCCGCGCAGGCCGATCGCGCATTGCACTGCGTATTTCCGCGCCTGCGGCTGGGGCCCGCGGCGTTGCGGCTCATTCGCTATGCGAGCCTCGTGCTGGCCATCCTTGCCGTGTTGGCTGGCGTTCTGCTACTGATCTGGTCGCAGAGTGTGGCGTCGATCAGCGCGGCGGAAGTCGGGGTCATAGGAAGCAGCTTCCTCAAGATCTTCTTCTCGCTCGCCCTCGTGGGCTGCATCGCGGCATGGTGGTTCGTGCTGGAGCGCGAGAGCCGCCGCGTCACGGAAGAGGAATCGCAACGGCAAAACGAATTGCTGATGCAGGAAATCGAAGCGCACCAGAAGACCGACGAGGCGCTCAAGCGCGCGAGCGCGGCCGCCGAGTCGGCGAATCGGGCCAAGAGCCGTTACGTATCGGGCCTCAGTCACGAACTACGGACGCCGCTCAACAGCATCCTCGGCTATGCGCAGCTTCTGATGCAGGCGAAGGAAGAACTGTCCCCCACGCGCTACAACGCGGTTCGCACCATCCATCGCAGCGGCGAGCATCTGCTCGCGCTGGTCGACGGACTACTGGACGTCGCGCGCATCGAAGCCGGCAAGCTGCAATTGAACATCACGAAAGTGTCGCTGACCGATTTCGTGTCTCACCTGTCGTCGATGATGAGTCCGTTGGCGATGGAGAAAGCGCTCGCCTTCGATGTCCAGGTCGTCGGTCGAATCCCGGGGACGGTGAAGTGCGATCAGAAGTACCTCGGGCAAATTCTCACCAACCTGATCGGCAACGCAATTCGCTTCACGTCTGCAGGGACGGTGACGCTGCGCGTGAGTCACGCGCTGGACACGCTGAAGTTCGAGGTGATCGATACCGGACCCGGCATCGCGCCGGAGGAAATGGCGCGTCTCTTCCTGCCGTTCGAGCGTGGCGACGCCGCCCATGCGGACGATCACGGTGCGGGCCTCGGGCTGACGATCTGCCGATTGCTCACGCATGCGCTCGGCGGCAGTCTGGACGCGCACAGCGAGATCGGGCGCGGCACGCACTTCGTGGTGAAACTCTTCGCACCGGCAGTGAGAAGCGCACCTGATGTCTACACCGAGT
The DNA here is from genome assembly GCF_026802345.1 of Pandoraea sp. XJJ-1. NCBI lineage: Bacteria > Pseudomonadati > Pseudomonadota > Betaproteobacteria > Burkholderiales > Burkholderiaceae > Pandoraea > Pandoraea sp. XJJ-1. The sequence goes on along the minus strand of NZ_CP113827.1, from coordinate 143,118 downwards.
TGGCGGGTATTCGCGGGTACGCCGGGTCGCGCCGTACGATTCTCGTGGTGGACGACCTGGCCGATCAGCGCGGGATCGTCGTCCAACTGCTCACGCCGCTGGGCTTCGACGTGACCGAAGTCGCCAGCGGTCCCGACGCGTTGCGATGGCTCGGCACTCACACCGCCGACGCGATCATCATGGACATCTCAATGCCGTTGATGGACGGCTACGAAACCAGCCGCCTGATTCGTGAGAATCAGCTCTCGGCGGCGCCCGTCGTATTGCTCTCGGCCAACGCTTTCGCCGACGATCGCGAGCGTGCCGGCGCGTCCGGCTGCGCAGGCTATCTGGCCAAGCCGTTGCAGGTGAATCTGTTGCTCGACAAGCTCGCACAACTGCTTGCGCTGGAATGGATTGCATCGGAACCGACGACGACGCCCAGCCCGGCGCGGGCGGAGACATCGGCGGCGACGTCCGACGCCATTCAGCTCGCGCTGCCCGAGGGGGTGCTTCAGCGTATCCGCGAGCATCTCGACGTCGGCTATGTGCAGGGGGTCGTCGAGCAACTCGACGAGGCGCGGCGCGTCCACCCGGCACTGTCCGCCCAGATCGAAACGCTACGCGCACTTGCCGAACGCTTTCAGCTAAGGGAACTTGAAAATGAGCTTGTCCACCTGCCCCGCGCCACCGGTGCATGATGCGCCCACGGAGGCGAGCGCCCCGCCGGAGTGGCTGGGAAACCGTCCCATCGTGCTGATCGTGGACGACACGCCCGACAATCTCGCCTTTCTCTCCGATACCCTGCAAGCGAACGGTTACGCGGTGCTCGTCGCGTTAAGCGGCGAGGCGGCATTGAAGTGTCTGGCGCGGGTCACGCCGGACGTCGTGCTGCTCGACGCGATAATGCCCGCGATGGACGGCTTCGAGACCTGCACGCGGATCAAACAGGACCCACGTTACGAGCATCTTCCGGTCATCTTCATGACGTCGCTGACGGAAAGCGAGCATGTCGTGCGGGGCTTTCGCGTCGGGGGCATCGATTACGTGACGAAACCCGTGCGCCCGGAGGAAGTGTGCGCGCGCATTGGCGCGCATGTGGTGCGCTCGCGCGCGCAATCCTATGCACAGGCAGCGCTCTCGCTCGGCGCGCGCGCGGCGCTTATCGTCTCGGAAGACGGCGCGATCTGCTGGCAGAGTCCTCAGGCGGCGCGGCAGATCGCGGCGTACGGCGCAACGCACGAGGACGTCGCCAAACCGCGTTTGCCCGCGCCGTTGCTGCACTGGTTCGTGGCCTGGCTTGCGCAAGGCGCGCAGGCGAATGTCGTCCATGAATGCGTGCTCGAGAACGTTCGCCGTTCCGCCACGGCCGCCCCGGCCCCGAAGACCGGCGAGTGGATCGTCACGCTCACGGAAGCCGACGACACCGCTTACTGCTCGGCGCTTGCCCTGCACTTCGGCCTGACCGCACGTGAAGCCGAAGTGCTCCTGTGGGTGTCCCGCGGCAAAGCCAATCGCGACATCGGGGACATCCTCGGCATGGCGCCCCGCACCGTCAACAAGCACCTCGAACACCTGTTCCGAAAGCTCCACGTGGAAACCCGCGCGACCGCCGCCGCGCTGGTCATGAAAGTCCTCGATCGGCGGTGAAGTCGGCGCCATGCGGCGAAACGGATTGGCACTGCGTTCGCGCTGGGCTACCGACCTCAGACGCTTACTCGTCGAGCACCTTGTTGCCGGTCTCTTCAAACATCGACACGGCGATGAGCGAGATGATCACGCAGACGATCATGTACCAGGCCGGCGCCATCTTGTTGCCCGTCGCACGAATCAACCAGCCGGCCACGAGCTGCGCCGTACCGCCGAACACCGACACCGCGATGGCATACGCGCTCGACATGTAGCCCGCGCGCAGATGTTTCGGGAAGTTCTCCGGCATCAGCGCGTAAGCGGGGGCCGACCCCATTGTGTAGCAGAGCATGAGGACAATCAGCGCCGCCAGGACGACCGGCAGCGAGGGGAAATGCGTCATGATCCAGAATGCCGGATACAGCAGCACGACGAGCGCCACGCGGCCGATGATCGTGAGCGGCTTGCGTCGCCCCATCTTGTCCGACAACGCGCCATAGATCGGGCACATCACCAGCGAGATCGTGCTGGCCGCCACGCCGGTCAACATCGACATTTTCGGCGGCAGGCCCAGGTACTGAATGCAGTACGTCGGCATGTAATACATCATCACGTACGTCGACACCGACATCCCCATGATCGAGAAGATCGTGAGGAACCAGTTGCGCACGTACACGCCGCGCTTGGGGTCGTCGCGACCGGCGATCGTCTTCGCCTTCGGCGGTTCTTCCTGAATGTGACGACGCAGGTAGATCCCGACCGGAGCAATCAGCGTACCGAGCAGGAACGGAATCCGCCAGCCCCAGCTGTGCATGATGTCGTCCGAGAGCAGGAAGCCCAGGCTCGCGGCCAGGCCCGAGCCGAGCAGCGCGGCCGCGCCCTGGCTCGCCAACTGCCAGCTCGCGCGAAAGCCGCGGCGCTTCGCACCGCCCATTTCCAGCAAGGTGGCGGTCGCCGCACCGAATTCACCGCCTTGCGCGAAACCTTGCAGCAGGCGCGCCGCGACGATCAGCAACGGCGCGGCCAGACCGATCTGCGCATACGTGGGCGCGAGGCCGATGGCCGCCGAACCGAGTGCCATCAAGCCGATGGTCAACGTGAGCGCCGGCTTGCGGCCGGCACGGTCCGCGTAGCGGCCCAGCACGAAACCGCCGAGCGGGCGCATCACAAAGCCCACCGCGAACACGGCGAACGCCAGCAGCGACGACGTGACAGGATCGTGGGCCGGGAAGAACTGCTTGCCGATGGTCAGCGCGAAATAACTGTAGACCGTGAAGTCGAAGAACTCCAGCAGGTTGCCGATGACGGCGGCAAACACGATCTTGCGTTGTTGCGCAGCGGTCATCGGCGACGGCTGTGCGCCGTCAAGCGTCAATGTGGAAGTGGCGATGCTCATGCGCGCTCCTTGGCAAGAAAGCGTTCGACCAGACGGGTCCAGAAGGCCGCGCCGATGGTCAGGTTGTCGTCGTTGAAATCGTACTTGGCGTTGTGCAGCATCGGCTTGCCCTCGCCGTTCCCCAGGCGAATGAAGCAGCCCGGCACCTTCTGCAGGTAGTACGCGAAGTCTTCGCTGCCCGCGATCGGCGGGAACGGCGAGATGACGTGCTCGGCGCCCACCAGCTCTTCGGCCACGCCGCAGGCGAACGCTGTCTCCGCCTCGGTATTCACGAGCACCGGGTAGCCACGGATATAGTCGATGTCGGCGCTCGCGCCATAGCCCTCGGTATGCGAGGTCACCAGCGCGCGAATGCGCGCCTCCAGCGTGGCACGCACGTCCGCCGAAAACGAGCGCACGCTCAGCTCCAGCACGGCCTCCTCGGGAATCACGTTCGGCGCAAAGCCGGCATGGAACGTGCCGACCGTCACGACGGCGGCTTCGGTCGGGTCGACGTTGCGCGCGACCACGGTTTGCAGCGCCATCACCAGGCTGCTGCCGATCATCACCGGATCGATCGCCAGATGCGGTCGCGCCGCATGACCGCCACGGCCGTGGATACGAATCTTGACGGTGTCGCACGCGGCCATCAGCGGGCCGGCGCGGAAGCCGAACGTGCCCGTGGGTACGCCCGGGTGATTGTGCAGACCGAAGATCGCCTCGCACGGGAAGCGTTCGAACAAGCCGTCGGCGATCATCTGTTCGGCACCGCTGTTCGAACCGGCTTCTTCCGCCGGCTGGAAAATCAGATGAACAGTGCCGTCGAAATTGCGTGTCTTCGCAAGTTGCTGCGCGGCACCGAGCAGCACGGTCGTGTGACCGTCGTGGCCGCAGGCGTGCATCTTGCCGTCGTGCACGCTGGCATAGGCGAGGCCGGTCTGTTCGTGAATCGGCAGCGCGTCCATGTCGGCGCGCACGCCGACGGTGCGACCGCTCGTGCCCGCAGTGAGCGAGGCCACCACGCCGTGACCGCCGACATGACGCGTGACCTGATACCCCCAGCCTTCGAGCTTTTGCGCCACGTAGCGCGACGTGTCGACTTCCTCGTAGGACAGTTCGGGGTGTTGATGGATGTGGTGACGCATTTCGGCCAGCGGCGCGCGCGCCTCCAGCAAATCGCTCACTTCGCAGTAGCGAGTCTCGCTCATCGGGGGCTCCTCTCTCTTGTTGAATAACGCGGAGTATTGCACCGACGAAAATTCCCACCCATGACGCAAACCACGTCAAAATGTTGCTTTCAAGTCAACAATCGGTCGCCCTGGCAAAGTAGCGAGATGGCGACGCCATCGACAAAAAATTGTTTTTATTCAATGGTTTGACGAGATTATCCTGGGGCCGTCGACGCGAACTTGACCGCCCCCGGCCGGCGTCGGGTCAGACCGACGCATTCCCACGAACACAACACTGAGAAGCGAATGACCTACGAGGCGTGGATCGACGACATCGGCGAGCGTGCGCTCAAGTATCTTGCCGAAATTGCCGCGACGGGCGGCGTGCGCATGGCCGCCGAGTCGCTCGGCGTGAATCCGTCCGTGGTCAGCCGGCAGATCGCGGCGCTCGAGCGGCGTCTGCGCTTTCCGCTGATCGAACGGCGCGGACGCAATGTGAGCGTCACCGAGATCGGTCAGGTGCTCATCGACTACTACCGCGACGGCCAACGGCGTCAGCGTGACCTGTCGGCGCGGCTGGAGGAATACCGGCATCTGAAGCGAGGGCGCGTGGCGATCGGTGTCGGGGAAGGGTTCATCGGACGCCTGATCGCACAGGCGTTGCAGCGCTTTTCGATGAGCTACCCGGACATCCTCGTCGAAATACGCTCCGGCCCGACGCCCGCCGTGCTCTCGCTCGTGCGCGACGACGTCGTGGATATCGGACTATGCGCGCGCTCCGCCGACGATCCGGCCATGCGCATTCATCCGTTCGCCGCAAAGGCCCTGTGCGCCGTGGTCGCCCCCACCCATCGTTTCGCAACCATGGCGAGTGTGCCGCCCTCGGAATTGGCGCACGAACGGCTCATCTTCATGACCGAGGCCCACGGCGTGCAGCAATTCGTGCACTCGGTGCTCGACACCGCGCGCCTGAACGTGACGCCCGCCTACCGCGTCGATCTGTTCAACACCGCGCAGACGCTAGCGGCGGCGGGCCTTGGCGTGGCCTTCATGTCGGCGATCACCGCGCGACGCGGCATCGAGCTTGGCGAGCTGGTCGCCGTGCCCATCGATCATCCGATCGCGACCGGCTTCTCCAGCCAGATGATGACGCGCGTGGGCCGGCGTCTGTCGCCCGCCGCCGATCACCTCTGGAAGCAACTTGCGCAGAGCCTCGCGCATCGTTGACGAAGACACCCGGCCCGATCAGTCAGCATAGATGGCGTATGATCGGCCGGGTGTTGGATATGCGGGTCAAGCCTGCCTGCTTTCGATGACGACCGATTCGAACTCACCCGCCCACCGGCGAATCCGCGCCCGCTTCGTCGCCATTTCCTGGCGCGACCTCGCCGTATCCTTCGGCCCCGTCATCCTCCTGTCGATGGCGGCCATCTGGCTCGCCGTATGGCTCGTACGACCGGCGCCGCCGCGCACCGTGACAATCAGCGCCGGCCCTGAAGGCAGCTCCTTCTGGAACGCCGCACAACGCTACAAGACGATCCTCGCGCGCGACGGCATCACACTCGTCGTGCTCACGTCCGAAGGCTCGCGCCAGAACGTGGAGCGGCTCGCCGACGCATCGCAAAACGTCGACCTGGGGCTGGTGCAGGGGGGCGTGTCGCAAGGCCTCGACGTCGATGGCCTGGTCTCGCTCGGCAGCGTGTTCTATGCGCCGATTTCCGTGTTCTATCGTGGGGCGCGCGTCACGAAGCTGTCTGACCTGACAGGCAAGCGCATCGCCATCGGTCGCGAAGGCAGTGGCGCACGCGCGCTGTCGCTCGCGCTGCTCAAGGCGAACGGCATCGAGCCGGGCGGTGCGACCCGGCTCACGGCATACGACGGACAGGATGCCGCGCAGGCCTTGATCGACGGGCGCGTCGACGCCGCCATGCTCACCGGCGACACCGCCACCGGCCCGACATTGGGCAAGCTGATCCGCACGCCCGGTGTGCGGCTGATGGACTTCGCGCAGGCCGATGCCTACACGCGTCGTTTCACGTATCTGAATCAACTCACATTGCCGCGCGGCGTTTTCGACCTCGGTCGCAACCTGCCGGCACAACCGGTACACGTCATCAGCCCGACGGTCGAACTCGTCGCGCGCGACAGCCTGCATCCGGCACTCTCCGACCTGTTGATCGAAGCCGCGCGAGAGGTGCACGGCAAGGCCAACCTGCTGCAACGCGCCGGGGAATTCCCATCGGCTCAGGTCCACGAATTCCCGATTTCCGACGACGCCGCTCGCTACTACAAGTCCGGCAAGGGGTTTCTGTACCGGCATTTGCCGTTCTGGGTCGCAAGTCTCGCCGATCGCATCGTCGTGTTGCTCGTGCCGATCCTCGTCGTGCTGATTCCGGCATTCCGGCTGGTGCCGTCGCTGTATAGCTGGCGCGTGAAATCGCGGTTGTACCGCTGGTACGGCGCGCTCATCGCGCTCGAACGCGAAGCGCTGGCCGACGACGCCCACACCGAATACCGAAGCCTGCGCCATCGACTCGACGCCATCGAGGCCGCCGTCAATCGGCTGAAGATCCCGCTCGCGTACGCCGACCAGTTCTATGTGCTGCGTGAACACATCGGCTTCGTGCGGCATCGGCTCGATGTCATGAACGCGGCGCCGGGGGCAGACGGCAACGACGCCCCCTGGCACCCCGGCGATGCGCCACCGGCCGACAGTGACGACCGCCTGCGCGGCACTTGAGCATGGCAAAGCAATGCTTATGCGTCGCATAACCAACAGAAGCTTTTCTTATGGATTGACGAAGCGCACACTGCTCAAAGTCACGGGCCGGAACACCGGTCCGTTGTGAAATCCAACGCACGGGTCTGTTCGTATGTCGTCGTCCTCCGCTCACGCCTCCGTCTCCACCGCGCCGCAAGGCGCCGGCACTGAATCCGCCCGTCACGCGTGCACGGTGCGCCCCGTGCGCGATGACGACCTGCCGACGCTCACGGCCATCTACGCTCATCACGTGCGCACTGGCACGGCGTCGTTCGAGGAAGTGCCGCCCGACGAGGCCGAGATGCGCGCGCGTTGCACGAAGGGTCTCGACGCCGGACTGCCGTACCTCGTTGCAGAGCGCGACGGCAAGGTCCTCGGCTACGCGTACGCCACACACTACCGGCCGCGCTCGGCCTATCGCTTCACGCTCGAAGACTCGGTGTACATCGCGGCCGATTCGACGGGCCAGGGCGTCGGGCGCGCGCTGTTGCTCGCGCTCATCGCACGTTGCGAAGGCGGCCCGTGGCGGCAATTGGTCGCGAACGTCGGCGACAGCGGCAACGCGGCCTCGCTGGCGCTGCACAAGGCATGCGGCTTCACGCAGACGGGCGTGCTCAAATCCGTCGGGTTCAAATTCGGCCGGTGGATCGACACCGTGCTCATGCAGCGGCCGTTGAACGCCGGCGACGCGACGCTGCCGGCGTCAGTCGAACCCGGCCAGCCGCCACGTCAGAACGGCGAGGTGCGGTCCAGTGCCTTGTAGTGACGGAAGATGCCCGTGGTGTTGAACGGAATGCGGCGCGGCGACTTCAGGTAGGCCGCGACGCGCGGCACGCGCGCCACCGCGTCGTGTACCGCCTGGCAGCGCGGGAACGCCTTGGCAAATCCCGACATCGCGCGCGGAAACGCGTAGTCCAGCCCGGCAATCACCTGGAAGAGCGAGAGATCGGCGTACGACATCGTCCCTTCGGAAAGCCAGCCGCCCGCGTGTGGATTGTTCGCCAGCACGCGCTCGAAGTACGCAAAGAATTTAGGCAGGCGGTACTCGATGAGGTCTGCCGTGCGCTTGCGCGCTTCCGTGCGCTGCTGACTGTAGTACAAGCGGCTCGCGATGGGATGATGGCTGTCGTGTACCTCGACCACGAGATCGGCCAGTGTGAGCTGCAACTGGTTGACCCAACGTCGCGCACGCGGTGACTCGCCCACCAGACCGAGATGCGGACCGAGATACGCAAGAATGTTTGCCGTCTGCCCGATCAATTCGTCGCCCACGCGCAGGAAAGGCGGTGCGTAGGGCGGATCCTGGCAAACCGGGTCGTCCATCGTGCGCATCAGGCCGTCCATGCCCTGCCCGGGCGCGTCGCCCTGCACGATCTCTACGTACGGCGTGCCGGTGGCTTCGAAGGCGAGGCGGACAAATTCCCCGCGCCCTTGCAGGCCCGGCCAATAGAACAGCTCGAAGGTCATGTACCCTCCTCAGCAGGCTCAGGAAGCGCCCGGCTGCATCTCCACGCGATTCTTGCCCAGTTGCTTGGCGCGGTAGAGCGCCAGATCCGCCGATTCGATCAATGAGGTCGAGGCCATGTGGGTGCGCGGCACCAACGACGCGCCGCCGATACTGACGGTGACATGCTGACCGTTGGCCGAGCCGATGTGCGGAATCGCCATCGCATCGATCTGCGCGCGCACCTTCTCGGCGATCAGGGCCGCGCCACTCGCCGTCGTGTTCGGCAGCACGATCACGAACTCCTCGCCGCCGAAGCGCGCGGCGAGATCGGCCGGACGCGACGCCGCATCGGCAATCGTGGTGGCGACGCGGCGCAGGACGTCGTCGCCCGCGATGTGACCATACGTATCGTTATAGATCTTGAAATTGTCGACGTCGATCATGAGCAACGCCATCTCGCGTTGCTCGCGCAGCGCGCGGCGCCATTCCGCGCTGAAGTACTCGTCGAAATAGCGGCGATTTGCCAGCCCGGTCAGGCCATCGGAATGCGTAAGCCGCTGCAGTTCGAGATTCGTCTCCAGCAACTGCTGCTGGCTCTCGCGCAGCGCGCGGTACGCCTCGTCGCGCTGCAGCAAGTTCATGTACGAGCGCGAGTGATAGCGAATGCGCGCGATCAGTTCGATGGGGTCGGGCAGCTTGACCAGATAGTCGTTGGCGCCCGCCGCGAACGCTTCGCGCTTGATGGTCGACTCTTCCTTCGTCGAGAGCACGATGATCGGAATGTCGCGCGTGAGCGGACTGGCACGATACTGCCGCACCAGCGACAAACCGTCGGTTCCCGGCATCACGAGATCTTGCAGGATGACGGTCGGACGCGTGGTTTCGGCCACGCGTTGCGCATCGTCCGGACTCGAACAATAGTGGAAGTCGATGTTCGCCTCCCCCGCGAGCGCGCGGCGAATCGCTTCACCGACCATCGCCTGGTCATCAACGAGCAACACCATCGCCGATGATTCGTTCAGGCTGCTTTCGGCGCCCGCCGCTTGCGCGACCGGCTTGGGGGGGCGTGGCGTTATCGTCATGTTTTGCGTCCTGTCATACCGTTCCAAATAGCGTCACCAGTTGCGGCGCAATGCTCGCCAGCGGCAGAATCTGCGACGCCGCACCGGCCTCTGCCGCCGCTTTGGGCATGCCATACACCGCACTCGTCTCGCGATCCTGCGCAATCGTGATAAAGCCCTGCGCGCGCATGGCGCCGAGCCCGGCCGCGCCGTCGCGGCCCATGCCCGTGAGCAGCACGCCCACCGCGCGCGCGCGCCAGTTCTCGGCCACGCTTTGCAGGAAAACGTCGATGGACGGACGATACACCGCGTCCGTCGGGTCGTCGGTAAACGCGCATCGGCCACTCGCGTCCATGCGCAGATGTCGATTGCCGCCGGCGAGCAGCACCACGCCGGCGCTCGGACGCTCGCCCGCTCGCGCCAAACGCACGGTGAGCGGCGTTTGCTGATCGAGCCAGTCCGCCATGCCCGGGGCAAACGCTTCGTCCACGTGCTGTACGACGACCACGCCCGCGCCAAAGTTCACCGGCAATCGCCCCAGCAACGCGGCGAGTGCCGCGGGCCCGCCGGCGGACGCCCCGATGGCGACCAGCATGTCGGTCCTCGCAGGCGCGCGCGGTGGTGCGGCGCTCGGCTGCGGCAGACGCGCGTCGGCCTGCTGGGCCGCGATGGCCTCGATCTTCGCCAGCAGCGACGATGCCGGCCGCGCCCGATCCGTGCCGCCGAGCACCGGCGTGTCGACGGCATCCAGCGCGCCGGCGCCCATCGCGTCGAACACGAGACTCGCATGATGACCCACGTCCGACGTCACGATGAGAATCGGACAGGGCGAGCGCCGCATGATCTCACGCGTGGCCGCCACGCCGTCCATCACGGGCATGACGAGATCCATCAGCACGAGGTCCGGCGGGGTGGGCGTGCACATCGACACCGCCTGTGCCCCATCGTGCGCCACCCATGCCACGTCGAACCCCGGTCGTTGCGCAAGCGTGCGACGCAGCGCCTCGACGGCGATGCTCGAATCGTTGACGATCCCAATCCTCATGACCCCGGCTCCCCGATGAGGTCCACCACGGCGCGCAACAACGCGTCGTCGTGAAAGCTGCCTTTCGCGAGGTAATAATCGGCGCCGGCATCGAGTCCGCGCTGTCGATCCTCCTCACGATCCTTGTAAGACACGATCATGACCGGCAACGCTGCCGTACGCGCGTCGCGCTTGATGAGCGTGACCAGTTCCACGCCGTCCATGCGCGGCATGTCGACGTCGGTAATCACCATATCGAACGTCTCGCTGCGCACGGCATTCCAACCCTCCATACCGTCGACGGCGACGCGCACCTCATAGCCGCGCGCGGCCAGCAGTTTGCGTTCGAGTTCGCGCACGGTCAACGAATCGTCGACGACGAGCACGCGCTTGCTGGCACGTCCGCTCGCCTGGGCGGCGCGCACCGGCACCCGTTCGAGCGACCCCAGCTCCACCGCCTTGGCAATGGAGCGCACCAGATCGGCCGTGTCGATGATGAGCAACGGGGCGCCGTCTTCCGTGAGCGCCCCGGCGGCAATATTGGGTACCTTGCCGAGCCGGGTGTCGAGCGGTTGCACGACGAGCATGCGCTCGCCCAGGAACTTGTCGACGGCCAGCCCGTAACGCGCGTCGCCGTCGCCGAACACGACCACCGGTTGATCCCCCGCCACCGCGACCGGCGCACTGCCGCACAGGACTTGCTGCGCGCTCACGAGTCCGATCTGCTTGCCGTCGAGCGTGAAGTGCGGACGCCCCTCGAGCACAGCGATGTGCTCTTGCGGGAGCGCCAGCGTGCGCGACAGGTTCGCGAGCGGCAACGCATACGGCTCGCCCGCGATCTCCACGAGCAGGCTGCGCACCACGGAGAGCGTGAGCGGCAACTGCAGAATGACTTTCGTGCCGCGCCCCGGCGTGTGCTCGATGCGCACGGTGCCGCGCACCGTCGCCACCATCGCCCGCACCGCGTCGAGTCCAACGCCGCGTCCGGAGACATCCGTCACCGTATCGCGCAGCGTGAAGCCGGGCAGCATCAGGAATTCGAGCAGCTCGCTGTCGTCGAGCCGCTGTGCCGTGTCCGGCGCAGCCAGCCCGCGCGCGACCACCGCCCGTCGCACGCGCTCGAGATCGATGCCAGCACCGTCGTCCGCTACGCTCACAAGCAACAGCCCCGCGCTGTGCCGCGCGCTGAGCGTGATAACGCCCTCGGCCGGCTTGCCCGCCGCCGCGCGCTCGGCCGGGCGCTCCAATCCGTGGTCGACGGCATTGCGCAGCAAATGGCCGAGTGGCGCTTCAAGCTGATCGAGAATGTCGCGGTCGACCGGCGTATGCGCGCCACGAATCTCCAGCCGCGCTGGCTTGCCGAGCGAGCGGCCCAGGTCGCGCACCATGCGCGCAAATCCGCCCAGCCGGTCGTCGAGCGGACGCATCCGGCACGCGAGCGCTTCGTCGTACAGCCGCTGCGACAGTTGCGTCGAGCGACGGTCGAACTCGTCCAGCTCGTGCATCTGCTCGGCCAACAACTGCCCGCCGACGCTCAGTGCGCGTCGCAGATCGGCCAGCGCCGCGAGCAACACCTGACGGTCTTCATCGGAACGATCCACCACTTGCGCAAGCGCCGAGCTCACGCGGTCCAATGCATCGCCCGCCTCATGCTGATGACGCTTGAGCCGCTGCAACGACTGCGCGAACGGCTGCGTCCAGCGCGACGCCACCAACCCTTCGCTGGAGAGTCGCAGCAGTCGGTTCAGATTGTCCGCCGACACACGCAACGCGCGCGACGCGGGGTCGGCGACGTCATTGTCGTTGGTCGTGTCGTAGTTGTCGCGCACGTCGTAGGGCTCGGGCGGGCCGGGCGGGGCCGGCGACGCCGGCGATACGGGCGCGGCGATCGTCATGGCGTCGGGCGCGGGCGGTGTCGCCGACGTCGGCATGCCGTAACTGGCGTAATCGAATGCCGTGGGTTCGGCCGACGGCGTGGGCGTCGCGGCGCTCACGGGGGCGGCATGGGCGGGCGTCTGCACCGCTTCACTCGTCAACGTGGCGAGCTGCCCGGTGAACGACGTGACGAAGGCGTCGATTTCCGCTTTGCCCGCGCCCTGCGCCCAGTTCGGATCGCGGCCCGGCGGATGCGCCAGACGCATCAGCAGATCGACACCCTGCAGCAGGCGGTCGATGAGCGTTGCGTCGAGCAGAAGGGCGCCGCGTTGTGCCGCGACGAAGGCATCTTCGAGCACGTGGGCGAGCGCCACGCCGGCGTCGACGCCCACGATACGCGCCGCCCCCTTGAGCGAATGCGCGGCCCGCATGCAGGCTTCGAGCCGCGACGCGTCGGTCGGCACGCGCTCGAGCGCCAGCAATCCATCGCCGAGCACTTGCGCCTGCGTCTGCGTTTCCATACGGAACAGATCAAGCAGCGTGGCGTCGTGCAGGTCGTCGCTCATGCGAGGCTCCTGTCGAATGCCGCACCCACACGCAACGGATCCAGCACGCCGACAACGTGCTCGCGCCAGGGCAACACGGCGACCGCCAGGCCGTCGCTCGCACCGAACGCCGTCGAGGGCACCGCGCCAAGTGCTTCGCGGGCGGGCGTGACCGTGCCATGCACCTCGGCCACGGGAAACGCGCTCAAGTGGTGACCGTGGCGCAGCGCCAGCAGGCGCGACGCGCTCGCGCGCATCGCATTCGACGGGGCCGTCTCGGCGCGCGGGACCGATTGCACGCCGAGCAGGGCTTCCAAAGACACGCACGGAACGAGCGCGCCGCGCAGGTTGACCAATCCGAGGCAGGCGGGTTGACGGTGTCCGGGCACCGAATGCCAGCCGCACATCGGCGCCACGGATTCGATGGCCGACGCCGGTAGCGCGAGCCATTCGTCGCCCAGACGGAAGAGCAACAGCGGCGTGCCGCGCGCCGCCGCCTCTCGACCCGCCACAGCGCGCCACGGGGCCGGGTCAACCGGCACGACCGGCAGGCGATCGAGCAGTTCGGCCGCCTGGCGGTGCAACGCACCGGCGTGCGAGGGCTCTGGGGAATTCGGGTGGCGTGCGTCGGACACCGAATCGGCCTCATGCACGAAGTCGCGATTTGTCATCGATGTCGGGTCCCGTCACGCGGCACATTGTCAGGTGGTGCACTCGACGTTGTCGCCTTGCGTTGGGTGGCATCCGTGCGTTCGGCACGTTCAGCACGTTCGAGCAGACGACGCGCGCCGGCGGCGTCGCCACGCGCGTCGAGTTGTGCCGCGCAATGCACAAGCGCTTCGTAATGTCCCGGGTCGAGATACAGCGCACGACGATAATGGACGAGTGCGCCCTGAGCATCGCCCCGCGCGTCTTCGACCAAGCCGAGCAGATACTCGGCCTGCGCGTTCGCGCGATCGGTCGCAAGCACGGTGCGGCACAATGCGACGGCGCGCACAAAATCGCCCGCGTCGGCCGCCACGCGCGCCTGTTCGAGTTGCGCATCGACGGCAGCGGCATTGGACGCAGCGGCAGCAGCGGTAGCGGACGCAGCCGCAACAGCGGCGCGGGGCGCTGCGGGCGGCTTCGCCACAACGTTCGGCCTCGCCTGCAGCGGGGCAGGCGTGCCCGTGAGACCGACATGGGCCACGAACCGACCCTCGGCGCGTCGCTGCGCCGCGGCGTCGACGGCACTCACCGGCGGCATCATGTTGAACGATTCGAGCGTTCCCGCAATGCGCGACACGCCGGCGGGTGGTGGCACCACGTCGCGCACCGGCCCGGCGACGCGAAACGCGAACGCCTGCACGTGTCCGGTCGACGTCAAGCCATTGCTGGTCAATGTGCCGCCTTCCGCCGGCCCGGCGAAGAGTGTCGCGCCCATGCGCATGAGGCGTTCGAGCGCGGCGATCGCCCGGCGCTGCCCTTCGCGGTCGAAGTAGATCAGCACGTTGCGGAAGAACACGAAGTCGAACGTGCCCAGCCGATCGACCAGCGTGGCATCGAACAGATTGCCCGCGTGCCAGCGCACCTGTGTGCTCAGCGCCCCGACGACGCGATAGCCGTCGTCATCCGGCGTGAAATAGCGTTCGCGAAACGACAGCGATTCGGGCGGGCCGCGAAACGAGTTGCGACCGTAGCGCCCCTCACGCGCGAGGGCAAGTCCACGTTCACTGATATCGAGCGCGTCGACGGTGAAATCGCTGGCACCGAACCCCGCGTCGAACATCGCCATGGCCATCGAGTAGGGTTCCTCGCCCGTGGCACACGGCAGGCTCAACAGCCTCAGCGGCTGGCCTTCACGCACCGTGCCGCGTCGCGTGGCCCGTTCGTCGCGCGCCAATTGCCCCAGCACCGTGAACGCCTCGCGATGCCGGAAGAACCATGTCTCGGGCACGACGACCGCTTCGATCAACGCCTGAAGCTCCTGCGGCGATTGCTGCAGCCATTGCCAGTATTGCGAATAGGCGGGTGCGTCTTGCATCTCGGGTGGGAGCGCGGCAAGCCGCGCGCGCACGGCACGCTCGATGGCATGTGCCCCGAGCGTTTGCGCGTCGAGCCCCATGGTCTCGCGCAGCAGGCGTTCGATGTCGTGGACACGGCTCATGACGACGCCTCCGGTGTCTCGGCCAACGCGTCGCGCGCGGCGTCGAAGAGCAGCGCGCGCGCCTCGTCGGTCAGCAGTTGATCGATTCGCACCCACTGCACGAGGCCGTCGTCGGTGTCGAGCACGGGGCCGAGGTAACGGCCTTCGGGCAGATCGACACCGCTCGCCTGGAACGCCGAGGCGTCGGCGCGCAACGTGTCGGTCGCGCGCTCGACGCGCACCCCGAGACGGCGCGCATTGGGCCCGGGCGCCGGGTAATGCACGAGCACCAGACGCGTGGATCGGCGCTCGGGCGCGCTCACCCCCGTGGCCAGCCGCGTCAGGTCGATAACGGGCACCGGCTCGCCACGATAGCTGAACGCCCCGGCCACCCACGCCGGCGCGGCAGGCAGGTGCTTGAGCGCGAGCCACGGCAGCACCTCAGCCACCTGACTGGCTTCGATGACGTAGTGATCGGTCCCGATGGCGAAACGCAGGAACAACATGGCGAGGTCCGCGAATGACGAAGTGGCGCGTTACTTCACGCCAGCCCCACGGGCGGCAGCGTCTGCACCTTGAAGCGCGAGACGCCGCTCTTGAGTCCGTTGGCGACGTGATTGAGTTCTTCGATGGCCTGACTCGATTGCTGCAGCGATTCGGCGGTCTGCTGCGCCGCCTCGGAGAGTTGCACCAGCGCCTGATTGATCTGCTCGGCCCCGGTCGCCTGCGCCTGCATGCCTTCGTTGACGACCTGGAAGCGCGGCGAAAGCGTTTGCACCTGCGCGATGATCTGGGCGAGCTGATCGCCGACCTGACGCATCTCGTCCATGCCGCGCCGCACCTCCTCGGTGAACTTGTCCATGCCCATCACCCCGGCCGACACGGCCGATTGAATCTCCTTGATCATCTGTTCGATGTCGTAAGTGGCCACCGCCGTCTGATCGGCCAGCCGCCGGATCTCAGTCGCCACCACGGCAAAGCCGCGTCCGTACTCGCCCGCCTTTTCTGCCTCGATGGCCGCATTGAGCGAGAGCAGGTTGGTCTGGTCGGCCACCTTCGTGATCGTGGTGACGACCTGATTGATGTTGCCCGCCTTCTCGTTGAGAATGCCGAGCTTGCCGTTGACCGACCCCGCCGCCTCTACGACGTGACGCATCGCGTCCTCCATGCGCGTGAGGCCAACGTGCCCCGTGCCCGCCAGCGACGCCGCATGTTCGGCCACGCCCGCGACCTCGGTCATGGTGCGGGCCAGATCGCGCGACGTAGCGAAGATCTCGCGCGAGGTCGCGCCGATTTCCGTCGTCGTCGCCGCCGTCTCCGAGGCCGTGGCTTGCTGCTCACGCGACGTGGCGGCAATCTCGGTCACCGACGTCGTTACCTGCAACGCCGACTTCTGCGCCTGTCCGACCAGCCCCGTGAGTTCATCCGTCATCCGGTTGAAGCCCGCCTCCAGCGCGCCGAATTCGTCGCGCCGGTCCAGATCGAGACGCTGCGTCAGATCGCCCGAGCGCATCACTTCCAGAATCTGCATGACACTCCCGAGCGGCACACTGATGGCGCGGAACAGCAACCAGCCGCACAGCAACGCGCACGCGAGCGCCACGACCAGCGTGATGAGCAGCGTTGCCTGAGCCGCCGTCACAGACTGGCTGATATTGCGAGTCGACTCGTCAGCAAAGGTCTTGTTGGTATCGACCATATGCTGGATCGCCGTGCGCCCGCGGCCCCACTCCGGGTAAAGCTGCTCCGACACCATCGAACGCGCCGCGGCGATCTGACCGTCGGCAACCAGCTTGAGCACCTGATTGCTGACGCTGCCATACTGCTGGCGCACGCTGCGCACCTCGTCGTACTGGACGCGGTCGATGCTGCGGTTGACGGTCGTGCCGTATTCCTTGATCCAGTCGTCGATCTTGCCATTGGCGGCGCGAAGCACATCGAGATCGCTCGCTCGGGCCTTGTCGTTGTCGTCGACGGACACGACCTGCTGAAGCATCTGGTAGCTCTCGAACCAGGCGCCGCGCAGCATCGTGCTGTAGTACAGGCCGGGCGTGGAGTCGGTCTCCACGCTGATCGCCTCCTGCTGGATGGTCATCAGCCGCGTAAAGGCGATGCCGGCCATGAGGGCCATCAAGGCGATGATCAGGCCAAAACTGGCCAGAATGCGATGTCGGATCGACCAGTGTTTCACGCCGCGCTCCCGTTCGTTGTGCATACCCGGTGCCGGGGGAGGGGCGACGCGGGCCTGTTTGAGGTTACGCCGATTCTATTACAGTGGCCCGGTCGGGCAACGTCGGTCAGACCTTGTATTTGGGTTTATTTCTGAATTGAGGCGGTCCGGGCACCCGCGGCGGCGCCCGCAACGGCCATTCAGCGGGTCAGGTCGCGAAGGGCGTCGGCCGTCATGGGCACGAGCGCGAGTGGGGCTG
Source organism: Pandoraea sp. XJJ-1 (assembly GCF_026802345.1). Classification (NCBI taxonomy): domain Bacteria; kingdom Pseudomonadati; phylum Pseudomonadota; class Betaproteobacteria; order Burkholderiales; family Burkholderiaceae; genus Pandoraea; species Pandoraea sp. XJJ-1. The sequence goes on along the minus strand of NZ_CP113827.1, from coordinate 125,699 downwards.
CGGCCGCCGTCAACGCGCCGAGCGACGCCGCGTTATCGGGCGAGACGCTGCCATCCGGCAGGTAGAGATTGTTTTCGAAGCCGATCCGGGCGTGACCCCCATGCAACACGGCCGCCAGCGCGCACTCCGCCTCGCGCGGTCCGAACGCGCACATCGCCCACGGTGTGGCCGTGATCGCCTCGCCCAGCGCTTGTGCCCCCGTCTGCCAAGCCGCGAGAAACGGCAGCAGGTCCGACGGCGACGACAACTGCCCCTTGCTGTAGCGGCCCAGTACGAACAAGACCCAATGACGGCCCGGACGGATCGCCCCGCTCGCTCGCAAGCGCCAGTAGTGCGCCACATCCTGGGTGTCGTACAGGATGTATTGCGTCGTGATCCGGGCTTGCCAGAGCCAGGCGAAGAACGCTTCGGCGGCGGGCGCATGCGCGGCGTCGGGCAGCACTTCGCGCAACGCCACCGAAATCGCTTCGGGATGCAAGGCACGCACCGTCGCGATTTGTTGCTCGGGGGTATAACAGCCGACTGCCTCGGTCGTCACCTGCAGTACGAGTTCGTTGCCGACGGCACGTTGCACCGCATCGATCCCCGCCGTGTAGTCGGACACTTCGAGGCTGTGCGTGCCATCGGCCTTGCGAACGTGCAGGTGGATCATCGCCGCGCCCGCGTCCAGACAGGCCTTGGCGCATGCACCGAGTTCGTCCGGCGTCATGGGCAGCGCACGATGATCGACGTGCGTGCGTCGGGCGCCGTTGGGCGCGACGGCCAGCGCGAAAGTCCGTGTCGTGCCGGTCATCATGCGCCTCCCGTCATCACGCCGGTGACGTCGGCCACCGCCAACGCCAACCGTTCCACGATGCGGTCGATGTCCGCCGGCTGACAGATGAACGGCGGTGCGATCAACGCGTGATCGCCATGCACGCCATCGACCGTGCCCCCCATCGGATAGATCAGCAGACCGCGCGCCTTGGCCGCCGCCTTGAGCCGTGCGTGCATCTTGTCGGCCGTCGGGAGTGTCTGCCTGGTCGCACGGTCGGCGACGAATTCGACACCGACGAACAGCCCCCGGCCACGCACATCGCCCACGTTAGGGTGATCTGCGAAGACTTCGCGCAGGCGCTCACGCAGTTGCTCGCCACGCGCTTGCACGTTCTCCAGCAGATGCTCCTCGGCAATCGTGCGCTGCACGGCCAGCGCCGCCGCGCAGGCCATCGCGTGCCCCAGATACGTGTGACCGTGCTGGAAGAAGCCCGAGCCGCCGACCACGGCATTGAAGATTTTATCGGTGCACAGCATCGCTCCGATCGGCTGATAGCCAGCGCCCAGTCCCTTGGCGATGACGAGAATGTCCGGCACCACGCCGTCTTCCTCGCACGCGAACAGGTAGCCCGTGCGCCCCATGCCCGACATCACTTCGTCGAGCAGCAGGAGCACGCCGTACTTGTCACACACGGCGCGAATGCGTTTGAAATAGTCGCCCACCGGCGGCACCGCGCCCGCCGTCGCGCCCACCACGGTTTCCGCGACAAACGCGATCACCCGATCGGCGCCGAGTTCGAGGATTTTCGCTTCGAGTTCGTCGGCCAGACGCTGGACATACGCAGCGTCACCCTCGCCCTCAAGCCGTTCGCGATACGCGAAGCAGGGCGAAACGTGGTGCGCCGGCACCAGCAGCGGCAGGAACGGCTCGCGTCGCCACGCGTTACCGCCGATGGCCAGCGCACCAAGGGTGTTGCCGTGATAGCTCTGACGGCGCGCAATGAAGTACTGACGCTGCGGCTGGCCGATCTCGACGAAGTACTGCCGCGCCAGCTTGAGTGCCGCCTCCACGCCCTCCGATCCGCCACTGACGAAATACACGTGATTCAAATCGCCGGGCGCGCTCGCGGCCAGCGTGTCAGCCAATTGCTCGGCGACTTCCGTCGTGAAGAACGAGGTATGCGCGTAAGCCAGTTGCGCCGCCTGCTGCTGCATCGCCTCGATCACGCGCGGGTGACCGTGTCCCAGACATGAGACGGCCGCGCCGCCGCATGCGTCGAGATAACGCTGGCCCGTGCTGTCGATCAGCTCGATGCCCTGGCCGCCGACCGCGACGGGCAAGGTTTGGCGCGGATTGCGGTGAAACACATGAGTCATGCCTGAACCTCTGACGGAAAGATGGCGCGTCGCGCGATGACCGCTCAGCCACCCATTTACGCGAACGATGGGGCTCAGTGTAGGGGCATCGCGTCGCTTTTGCAACATATGTTTCACTCGTTTTGTTGTCGCAACACTTTGCTCAATCGCCTGAACTTGCCCGACGCTTGCGCATCGGCCGGGCCCACGGGGGAAAGCGCGTGCGTGGTCGGGGCATTTCATGCAACAATCGTTACATTCCCTCGTCGCCGTGTTGCCATCCCCTATGCCTGAAGCTCCCGCGTTGCCGCAGACGCTCGAACAACTCAACACCTTGCTGCGCGCGCGCTATCCCCAGCTCAGCCCGCAATTTCAGGCGGGCGCGCGTTTCTTGCTCGACCACCCGCAGCGTGTTCCGATCAGCTCCATGCGTGCGATTGCCGCCGAGGCGGGCGTGCAGCCGGCCACCTTCGTGCGACTCGCGCAGCATCTCGGCTTCGACGGTTGGCACGGCCTGCGCGAACTGTTTCTCGAATCGATCCGGCTGGGGCCGCAGCCCTATGCGAGTCGCGCTCGTCAGGTCATCCGTGAGGGCGATGCCGCCCGCATGGTGCCCGAGATGTTCCGCGTGCAGCACAACAACCTCGACCTGACCGAAGCGGGTGCGAATGCGTCGCTTGGAGCGGCCGTCGATTTGCTTGCCAATGCCGGCACCGTGCATGTCGCCGGCTTCCGGGCGTGCTTTCCCATCGCGTTCACGTTCCAATACATCTATCGGCTGTTCCGGCCGACGGTGCATCTGATTCGCGGCGAGGCCGGCACGCTCGAGATGGAGTTGCGTGCGCTCTCGGCACGCGATGTGGTGGTCGTCATCAGCTTCGCCCCGTATTCGAACGAAGCGCTGATCGTCGCGCGAGCGGCACGCTCGGCGGGGGCGCGTGTGCTCGCGCTCACCGACTCCACGGTCTCGCCGCTCGCCCTCGACGCCGATGCGACGGTGCTGTTCTCGCATGAGAGTCCGTCGTTCTTTCCGTCGATCACCGCCGGGATCGCCGTCGTCGAGACGCTCGTGGAAATGCTGCTCGCCCGAAAGGGACGCGGGGCGGTGCGCGCCCTGGAACTGGCCGAAGACCAGTTGCACGGCACCGGCGCTTACGTGAGCCCGACGGGGGGTGAGGGAAGCGCGGGAAGCGGCACCCGCGTCAAACGAGACGCGTGAGCGTAGCGGCCGGGCGGCGTAGCGTCACCGCGAGCGCGGCGCTGCCCGCGATCAACGCCGCAGCCAACAGGGCCAAGGCGACGAGCATGCCCACGTGGTCCGCGAGCCAGCCAATCGTGACCGCCGGCACCGAGAAGCCGAAATACGCGAACAGGAAGTACCCCGCCACCGCACGTGCGCGCATGGCCGGCGCGACCGCCGCATTGACCGCCGCCAACCCGCCCAGATAAGTGAAGCCGTAACACGCCGAACTGGCGATCGCCGCACCGGCCAGCAATACGGGCAAGTTCGCATAACCGACCCCGAACGTCAGCACCACGAAGCCGAGCGGCACGAGCAAAAGTCCGGCGCGCACCGCCTGAACGGGTGCCATGCGTCGCGCGGCCGGTTGAAACAACAATCCCGTCGAGATCACGAAAAACGTGGCAAATCCCGCCCACGCCTCGTGCCCGCGCGCTGCCAGCGCCGCTGGCACCACGCCGATGACGACGCCCACCGCAGCCCACGCGAGTAGTATCGCCATGCCCAGCGGGACGGTGCCGGGCGCAAGCACCGGCCAGCGCAACCACGATGTGCTCCGATGACGCACCGGCGCGGGCAGCGCCGCCACCGCAACGGCCGCCACAAAGGCGAACGGCAGATACGCCCACAGACTCACGGGCGGCAGCGTCGACGGTGCCGCCACGAGGCACACGCCGGTGAGGAGCGCGCCAGTGCCAAAGCCCAGCGATGTGGCCGCCGCGACAAGCGCAGCCCCGCGCGTGGCTGCGTCTTCGCGCGTGCCATATAGCTCGGTCATGTACGCGGTGCCGCTGCCCGCCACGAGTCCCGTCGCCAATCCATAACATGCCCTGGCGCCGCCAAGTGCGACGAGTGTCGGCCAGTGCAGCGTCAGCGCCGTGCCTACCAGACCGAGCAGCAACGCGATGGCCAACGGCACGCGGTGCCCCACACGATCGGACAATCCCGCGAGAAACAGCAATGTCGGCACGAGCGCGCCGACATAGCACGCGAAGGCAAGCGCCTGCGCCCCCGCGCCGTGCCCGCTTGCCGCGGCATAGTGCGGCACCAGCGGCGCTTGCAGATTCACGGCGAACGTGACGACGAATAACTGTAGCGCCAGCAACGGAATCGCCCAGCGCGGCGTTGTTTGGGGTGACTGGCAAGGGTCTGTGTCGACTGGGATCAAGGAATGAGTCATGCAGTGAGCCAACAATGAAGCGACCGTAAATGGCCAAGGAGGACGCGGTATGGCTTCAAGTATTGCCAGCTCGCCAATCCAGTGCAATTATTGAATTGTCCCGATATCAATTTCCGTCCCCGCGCTTCGCATGGCTGCCCCTGCCCGCTATATCGAACACGTCGAACGTCTCGCCGAAGCCATTGCGGGCGGCGAACTCGCATCGGGCGCCCGACTGCCACCGCAACGCGATTACGCCGATGCGCACGGACTTGCCCTCTCCACCGTTACACGGATTTACACCGAACTCGCGCGACGTGGCCTAGCCGTCGGCGAAGTGGGGCGCGGCACTTTCGTGCGCTCGCCTGCCGTCGGCGCGGCGGCGGCGTTCGCGCAATGGGCCCCCGCGCCGGGCGCGATCGGCGGTGTCGATCTAGCGTTCAACTATCCGGTCTTGCCCGAGCAGACCGACGCGTTGCGTCAAGCTCTGCGAGAGACGGCCGCCGCTGGGGACCTGAGCGCCTTGCTCGCCCACACGCCACACGACGGGCATCCGTCCGATCGGCGAGCGGCGGCGCAATGGCTATCCCGGCGCGACGGCACGCCCGTCTCGCCCGATGAGCTCGTCATCTGTGCCGGAGGCCAGCACGCGCTTGACGTTCTGCAGTTGGCGCTGTGTCGCGCGGGCGAGCCGGTAGCCGTCGAAGCCCTGACGTATCCCGGCTGGAAAGCGCTCGCGGCCTTGCGTGATATTCCACTCGTTGCCGTGTCGATGACACCGGGAGGGCTCGATCCGGGGGCACTCGATACGGCGTGTCGCGCGCTTGCAGGACGTTTGCGCCTCGTCTACACGATGCCCACGCTGCATAACCCGCTGGGGGCTGTGATGCCGCTCGCACAGCGGCGGGCGCTAGTGGAGGTGGCGCGGCGTCACGACCTGCTGCTGGTGGACGACAGCGCCTACGGCTTTCTCGTCGCCGACGCCCCGCCCGCCCTTCGCCTGCTCGCGCCCGAGCGTACGGTTGAGGTTTGCAGTCTCTCCAAGCCGGGCGCGCCGGGCCTGCGTATCGCCTATCTGGTTGCGCCGCCCGCCTTGCTGCCACGTGTGCACGCGGCAATGCGGGCGAGCGCCTGGAGTGCGGCGCCGTTGATGGCGCAATTGGCGTCGCGCTGGCTCGGCGACGGCACGATCGATCGCTGGACGACGCGCAAGCGCGCGTTGGCGGCGCAGCGTCAGACCATCGCGCAGGCCTGCTTCGCGGGCCTTGGCGCTACGGGGTATGTCGGGGCGTTTCACCAGTTGCTGCCCGTGCCCGCGCCGACGCGCTGCGACGACGTCGTCGCGGCCCTGCAAATGCGGGGGATTGCGGTGACGCCCGTCGACGCGTTCGCTGCGCCCGGGCAGACGGCGCCCGCTGCCATCCGCATCGCCCTGGGTACGCCGCAGAGCGACACCGTGCTCAAGGCCGCGCTCGAGCAGGTCGCCGATGTCGTGAAAGCACTCGCGCGCCGATGACGCACAGGATGACGCCGCCCCTGGTTTCTTTTATGATCGATGCGCTCGCCTGCGGCGAAGGCGTCGACGCAAGACCCGACGCGGCGTTGCGCAGGATCCGTCCCCCTGTCGACACTCTCAAGGACTCCGAATGTCGCCTTTCCGTCTGTCGCTTGCCCGCTCGTTCGGGCTTGGCACGGCGCTCGTCGTCGGCGCCACTATGGCCGCGCCGGCGTTTGCCGCCTCCAACCTTCTCTTCATGAGCAACTCGCCGCTGGCCTATCTGCACAAGGCCGACAATGCGTCGCTCGCCAAAGCGGCCAGCAACGTGCTGTCCCATCAGCAGGACAACGAAACCGTCGACTGGAGCAACAAGGGCACCGGCAACCCCGTGGCCATTACAGCGCAACTCACGCCGACCAATACCCAGAAAGACGACACCCGTACCTGCCGCGACCTGATCTTGGTTCTCGGCGCAAAGGGGCAGGAAGTCACCCTCAAGCTGCCGACCTGCAAAAAGGGCGATAACGGCCAATGGGAACTGCAAAAGCGCGGCGCTCAGTAAGCATTCAGTCGTCCTCCAGGCAAAAAAACCGCTGGCCCGTGATTTTCGGGACCCGCGGTTTTTCATTGCGCCACCCGTGCGCCGGGCACGGGTGAATCCTGCCGACAGCCGCCTCAGGCCGCCGCCGTCTTCTTGTGGCCTTCGACGTCGGGCAACAGGATCGTCACGATCCCGAGCAGCGGCAAATAGGCACAGACGTGGTAGACGAAGTCGATACTCGTCGAGTCGGCCAGTTGTCCGAGCACGGCCGCGCCCACGCCACCCATCCCGAATGCGAAGCCGAAGAACAGCCCCGACACCGTTCCGACCTTGCCCGGAATCAACTCCTGCGCATAGACGAGAATCGCCGAGAACGCCGACGCCAGGATCAAGCCGATCACCACCGTCAGGATGCCGGTCCAGAACAGGTCCGCATACGGCAGCATCAGCGTGAAGGGTGCCGCCCCCAGGATCGACCCCCAGATCACATACTTGCGACCGATCTTGTCGCCCAGCGGACCGCCGATCATCGTGCCCGCCGCCACGGCGAACAGGAATACGAACAGATGCACCTGGGCGCTTTGCACCGACACATGGAACTTGCTGATCAGATAGAACGTGAAGTAGCTGCTGATGCTCGCGAGATAGAAGTACTTCGAGAAGATCAGCACCAGCAGAATGCCGATGGCGAACATCACCTTGCCGCGCGACAGGTGGGCGTGCCCGCCTCGGCGCGCGGCCGGTTTGCCCTTGCTCGCGGCGCGCTGCCCGGCGTACCAGCGACTGACGTGGAACAGCACGAAGATCGCGACGAGCGCCGCCACGGAAAACCACGCCACGCTGCCACGGCCATGCGGTGCAATGATGAGCGCCGCAAGTAACGGGCCGAGTGACGAACCGACATTGCCGCCGACCTGGAAAAACGATTGCGCCAGGCCGTGGCGTCCGCCCGAGGCCATGCGCGCCACGCGCGACGACTCGGGGTGGAACACCGACGAGCCCATGCCGACCAGCGCGGCGGCCACGAGCAGCATGCCGAAGTTCGGCGCGACAGCCAGCAGCAGCAGGCCAGCCAGCGTAAAGCCCATGCCGACCGGCAGGGAATACGGCTTCGGATGTTTGTCGGTGTATAGGCCTACGACCGGCTGCAGCAACGACGCCGTGACCTGGTAGGTCAGCGTAATCAGACCGACCTGCGCGAAGCTCAGATCGAAACTCGCCTTGAGCAGTGGGTAGATGGCCAGGATCAACGACTGGATCATGTCGTTGAGCAAATGGGAGAAGCTGATCGCGGACAGCACACGGAACGCGGTGCCTTTGGCGGCCGGCGAGGGAGCGCCGGGAAGGGACGTGACAGGTTGGCTCGACATGGGAGGGGGATTTGACGTCAAAAGCTTCAGGAAATCAGCACGCTTCCGGCAGTTTTCGTGCAAATAGAGATGACTTTGGGACTTGGCCTATTTTTTGCCGGAAATCTAATATGTGAAGTGTAGAGCATGCGTAAATTGCGGTTACGCCAACTTTTGTCGCGATTCCGCCATCCGGCCCGCCGCGGCACCTCTCACAAAGACCGATAAAAGACGCTTGCCGGTAACCTTGAACCGCCCACCGGACATCCGCCGGGCCCTCTCAGGCACACGTCGCCAACGGCGCGTGCGGGTTTATCGGGCGTTGGTGACCGTCAGGGATTCGTGTAGAGTCGATTGACGAGTTGTGCCGTGCAACATGAAGCACGCGAAGCACACGAAAGGGCCCCCTCCTTCCTTGGTTGGCAGCAGAACATGATTCAACACTCCAGAGTCGTGCAGTGGCTGGTGACCGGGCTCGTCGTGACGGTCACGCTCTTTGTCGTCCTGATCCTGGGCTGGCTGCGCGTTCATCACATGTCGCAGGTGTTCCTGCAACAAGAAGCGCAACGACAGCGCGCGGCACTCGAGCGCATTGTCGGTACGGCCGAGGACACCCTCAAGGGCGCCGCCCCCTGGGTCGGCCGCGCTTGCGGCGAGGTCAACAGCTCGTTGCAGGCCACGGGCACGCTCAGCCCCTACTTCCGTTCCATCTGGCTCGTCTCCCACGGGAAGATGTATTGCTCGTCGGTAATTCGCTCCGACGAGGCCATCGAAATGCCTTTGCCGGCTGAACTCGTGCCGTTGCTGACCGGCACGCCCGAAATGTTTGTCGACAGCACGCCCTATGTGCGCAACTCCCCCGCACTGGCATTGTTCATCCCGACGTCGGCCACCGACGGTGTCCTGGGCTTTATCGACAGCGTGTATCTCACCGAGTCGTTGCATAGCGTCAAGACCAACGAGCTTGCCTGGACGGCAATGACCATCGGGAAAGTGTCGCTGACGTCCGAAGGCCCGCGGCTCGAATCCGTCGGCATCGCCACCCGCGGGGCTCAGGTCACGCTCGACTCGGACCATTTCTCGACGTCGCTTGCCGGCAGCGCCACCCTGACGCGCTCATTGATCGCCACGCAGGCGCCGATCTTTCTGGCATTCGGCGTGGTGATCTCGATTTTGCTCGGCATCCTGACGTTCCGCCATCTCGGCCCGGCCCAGTTCATGCGGCGGAAAATCGCGCTGGGCATCAAACGCCATGAGTTCAAGGTCTACTACCAGCCCGTGATGGAGCTGGCCACGGGCCGCTGCGCCGGGGCCGAAGCGCTGATGCGCTGGCATCACCCTGAGGCCGGTCTCGTGCGCCCCGACGCCTTCATCCCGATCGCGGAAAGCAACGGCCTGATCATCGAACTCACTCGTTCGCTGCTGAAGCAGATTCGCAACGATGTCTCCCGAGGCGCGCTGCCGCAGGGGTTTCACATTGCGGTCAATCTTGCGGAGCGGCATTTGCGCGACACGACCATCGTGCACGACATCGAACGCCTTTACGGTTCGCTCAACGAGACGTATCCGATGATCGCGGAAATCACCGAGCGTTATGTGATTCGCGACACCGCCGCGGCGCGCCATGTGATGGCGGAACTCCAGCGTCACGGCGTGGAAACGGCCTTGGACGACTTCGGTGCCGAAAACAACTCCATCGGCTATCTGAAGCGCTACGACTTCAATTATCTGAAGATCGACAAGGAGTTCCTGCCCGTTACCGAAGACGATACGGTCACGCGCAATATCTGCGATTCCATCATCCATCTGGCCGAGCGGCTGGACATGACAATCGTGGCGGAGGGTGTCGAAAACGAGATGCAGGCGAGTTATCTGCGCGAACGCAACGTCACCTACGCCCAGGGATATCTGTTCGCGCGTCCGATCGCGTTCGACGAGTTGGTACAGTTTGCGATAGCCCACGCGGGCAGAGGCCCGGCGTCGGTGAACTCGGCGTCGGCGAGCGTCGTGCCACTCACGCCTCTCAAGGCAGGTTAAACGCTCATTGCCCTGGCGCGTACCGAAAGCGCCCGACCGGTGACGACCATCGGCCTGGCCCTTGCGTCACGCCGCAACCCGGTCAGAAGACCAATTGCGGCATGTTGCTGCGTGGCGTGGGCATGGCGGCCGCCCGTGTGCTGTCACGCATTTCGGCACGCAGCAACCACAACCGTCGCGCGACAAAATGTCTGAAGCGCATTTCACCTGCGGAGAAAGAGATTTGCATCTGATGCCGCTTGCCGTTGGGCAACATGCGAACCAGACGATAGTATCGAGCCCCGTCAACCGTTTCCTTGATATTCCTGACGCGCATCATTTCACCCCGTTTCTGTTGTGTCAGGTGAGTAGGCACTTCGACAACCGTCGCAGTCCCGGTGGACCCGTATCAGACGTGGACTTCAGCCTGACGCGCGACTCACCGGCCAGGGGGGGCATGCGGCGAAATTCAATGTAGAGGAGCAACGTCCCCCATTCGTCCCCCAAAGAATAATCCGGCGTCGGCTTCGTTGGTGCGTGGCAACACTTCCCTGTCCGGCGTCGGTGTTCGCAGGTCCGCCGGCCCTCTACAATGCGCTTACCTGCCAAGTCCAATAGAAAACATCTTTATGGTTTCCGAACCGCCTTCAACGCCCAACGGGCTTTCGCATCATGGACTGGACGATGCGCTGCAAGTGAGCGGATCGCTTTGGGTGCATCGTGGCAATGCGTCGCTTGGCGGCCACGCCAGAATTGCATTGCTCGAACAGATTGCCGCGCATGGGTCGATCACGGCCGCCGCGAAAGCCGCCGGCATGAGTTACAAGGCCGCATGGGATGCCGTGGATGCGATGAATCAGCTCGCCGGCGAACCGCTGGTGGCACGCAGCACGGGCGGCCGTGGCGGTGGTGGCACCCGTCTCACCGCACGCGGCGCGAAGCTCGTGGCGGCGTTCCGGGCGGTGGAGGTGGCGCAACGGCAATTCCTCGCGCGCGTGGCGACCGATCTGGAACATTTCGACGAGCAGTGGCCCATCATCGCGCGGCTGGGACTGCAGACCAGTGCACGCAATCAGTTGCACGGCACGGTCACCGCGATTCGGCGCTGCGGCGTGAATGACGAAGTGACGCTCACGTTGCCCGGCGGTGAAGCGATCACAGCATCGCTCACGCACCACAGCACGCAGACGCTGGGGCTGGCGACCGGCAGCGATGCGTTCGCACTCATCAAGGCCCCGTGGATCGAAATCGCGCGCGGCGCCGATCTCGCGGGTTTGGCCACCGCGAACCGCCTTGCAGGCACGGTGGACGCCATCGCCGACGACGCGGGACAGGCCGAAGTCATTCTGGCGTTGCCCGGCGGCAGCCGGCTCGCCGCCGTCATGCCGCATGACACGCTGACCGCTCGCGGGTTGACGGTGGGTGTCGGCGCGACGGCCGCGTTCGCGGCCGCCAGTGTGATTCTGGGGGTCATGGCCTGACGCACTCGCGTCGGGCCCGCGTGTGGATCACAACGCGGGCGTTTCGCAGTTGGGCACGACGGATGGCTTTGCGTCGCGACGATCCAGACGCAGGCTCAGCAGCGCCACGCCCACGCCCGCCAGCGGCGCGAGCGCCGCCACCCAGGGCACGGCCGTCAGCCCGGGACCGTGTTCGATAACGAAGCCGCCGAGCCACGCGCCGATGGCGTTGCCGAGGTTGAACGCGGCGATATTGAAGCTCGACGCCAGGCTTTCCCCCGCCCCCGAGGCCTTTTCCATCACCCACAGTTGCAGCGGCGCGACCGTCGCGAAGGCGGTTGCACCGAGCAGGGCCACGAAGACGATGGCCAGCCAGTGCGAGTGCAACGCGAACGTCATCAGCCCCAGCACCCCAGCGAGCGCCAGCAGGCTGCCCAGCACTGTCGGTACCACGCGACGATCCGCAAACCTGCCGCCCAGCAGGTTGCCAACGACCAGACCGCCACCGAAGATCAACAGAATCGGTGAGACCGCGCCCTCGGCAAAACCGGTCACTTCGGTCAACAGCGGGGCGATGTACGTGAACACGCCGAACACGCCCACCCAGCCGAGCACTGTCGTGAGCAATCCGAGCAGCACGGGACGGCGTGCCAGCGCCCGCAGATCCGCCCGCCAGTCACCCGCATCCTTAGGCGCGGCGATCTTCGGCACGAACCCGGCGATCACGAGAAACGCGAGCGCACCGATCAGCGTCACCGCCCAGAAGCTCGCGCGCCAGCCAAAGTGCTGCCCCAGCCAAGTACCGAAGGGCACGCCGAGAATATTGGCGACGGTCAGCCCCGTAAACATCACGGCGATGGCCGACGCACGGCGCTCGCGCGGCACGAGGCCGGTGGCGACCACCGAACCGACGCCGAAGAACGTGCCGTGCGCGAACGACGTCAGTACGCGGGCTGCCATCAGAGCCGCATAGCTCGGCGCCAGTGCACAGGCGGCATTGCCGATGGTGAAGATCGCCATGAGCACCAGCAGAACGGTCTTGCGCGGCCAGCGCGCAGTGACCGTGGTCATGAGCGGGGCGCCGACCACGACACCCAGGGCATAGCCGGAGATCAGCAGGCCGGCGGCCGCGATCGAGACGCCGAAATCGGCGCCGACGTTGAGCAGCAGACCCATGATGACGAATTCCGTCACGCCAATGCCAAAGGCACCGGCGGTCAGGGCATAGAGAGCGATAGGCACGAAAGACTCCTGTCTCGGGATTAAGGAAGGTCAGGCCACTCAGGGAATGGCGATACACCAATGTGCGGAATATAGACGCCCTAGCATTGGTGAAATAGACTGCGCGAAGGAACATGATTTGTGACTTGATGTCACAATGGCCCGCATCCCCTTTCACAGGAACGCCGGAGGACACCGCCGATGGGTCGACAGGACGTCAATCGCTCCGGCGATATGGAAGTTTTCTCGCGTGTAGTCGAGCTCGGCGGCTTCTCGGCGGCGGCGCGCGCGCTGCATATGACGCCGTCCGCCGTGAGCAAGCTGATTGCGCGGCTCGAGGCGCGTCTGGGTGCCCGCTTGTTCAATCGTTCGACGCGCCGCCTGCAACTCACCCCCGAGGGCACGGCCTTTCACGAGCGGGCGATGCGCGTGCTGGCCGACATCGAAGCCGCAGAGCGCGAAGCGGCGGCGGGTGCGGTGCCGCGCGGGCTGCTGCGGGTGAATTCCAGCGTACCGATCGGCTCGCACTATCTGCTGCCGGTCATTCCGGCATTTCTCGCGCAATACCCCGAGATCCGTCTCGATCTGACACTCACCGACACGGTCGTCGATCTGCTGGAGCAACGCGCCGACGTCGCCGTACGGGCCGGCCCGCTGCGCGATTCCCGGCTGGTCGCTCGCAAGCTCGGCGAGAGTCGTGTGCATGTGGTGGCGTCACCGGACTATCTCGCCCGCAACGGCCCATTGCGCACGCCGGCCGACCTGATTCACCACAACGTCATGGCCTTCAATTTCGACCGTCAGGTGCAGGGTTGGCCATTTCTCGACGGCGCCGGCGGCATCACGCACTACCCGCAGGTCGGCAATATGGTCGTGAGCGACGGCGAGATCATGCGCAAGCTCGCGGTCCAGGGGCTGGGGCTGGCCCGCCATTCGCGCTACCACGTCGACGACGATCTGCGCGCCGGCCGGCTCGTCACCGTGCTCGATGACTACAACCCGGGCGATCTGGAGCCCGTGCATGCGGTGTATGTGGGGCAGGGCGGCCATTTGCCCGCACGCGTGCGGGCGTTCCTCGACTTTCTCGTGGCGAACGTGCGTCTGCCGTAGCGGGGCAAGCGTGTGGCACGCGTCGAGCCCATTTCACGCGCTTCCGCCATTGACAGACGCAATGCGCCCGGGGCCTGGCGCCCAGGGCTGCGCGGACGATCAAGCCCGCGCCAGGCCGCGATGCGACCAGACAAAGAGCGGCCATGCCAGCGCGGCACACACGAGCCCGCCGGCCCACACCAGTCCCCAGCCGCCAATCGACAGCAGCAGCGGAATCGCGAGCGGCGTGAGGAACATCGTCATAAACACACCGGTGTTGCCGATACCTAGCGCCGTTCCCGCACGCGACGCCCCGGCAAGCGTGGCCAACTCAGTGAATGCCACCCCATGCCAGGCCGACGCCACCACACCTCCCGCAATCAGCAGCGCGATCATCCACGGCGTGCCATGCGCCAGCCATTCCGGGCGATGCGTCAGCGCCGTCACGAGCAGCGCCAGCGAGGCGAAGACCGCCCCCACCGCCATCGCGCACAGACGCAGATATTGCGGACGGTTGCGGCGCTTGTCGGTGAAGCGCCCGCTCCACACCCGCGTGATGGCGGCCCCCGCCTGTACGGCGCCAAGCGTGAGCGAGATGGTTGCCACGCTGGCGTGCGCCACATCATGCAGAAACACCGTGCCGAACGTGAGCACCGCGATCTGCGGCATCGCAAGGACCGCCATGCCCAGCGCCGTACTCAGCAGGCGGGCATCGCGCAACGGCGAATAGCTTGCGGCCGCGCGTGCGTCGGCGGCCGTCTCCCCGCGTGCCGACTTGCCGGCGTCCTCCTGCAGTGCCTCCGGCGGTTCGAGCAGCCACCGCCATGCTACGACCGCGGCAGCAAACGACGCCGCAGCCAGCCCGGCATAGACCGCTTCGAAGCCGAAGTGCTGCGCCGCGCCGGGCAACACCAGCGCGCCGACCCCGCCGCCGAGCGGCACGGCGCATTGCCGCACACTCATTGCCAGTCCTCGCTCGCGATCGTGAAACCAGCGCATGATGGCGCGCCCGCTCGAGCCATTGACGCTGCCACCGAGGATGCCGATCGCCAGCATCCCCGCCGCAAGCATCGGCATCGACGGGACGAAATGCGCCGTCGGCACACCCCAGATCGCCAGGCCAACAAGCGCGAACGCCGTCACCATCAATCCGACAAGCAGCACGCGCCGGTCGCCCCAGCGGTCGGTGAGCATGCCCCACGGCAGTTCGGAGACGGCGATGCCCAGCCCGATCATGCCGAGCACGATGCCGAGATCGCTATTGGCCAGGGCGTAGGCGCTGCGCATTTGCACTGCGGTGGCGGGAATGCCACCCATCGCAGCGGCAAAGCTGGCATTGGCGGCCACGCCAACACCCAGCACCTTCCAGCGGTGGTTGCGGCCCAAACCGCGGGGGGCCATCGAGGCATTCGATGCCGGGGCCATCCGACGGGCAGTGGCGGGAGCGGTACACAGACGTTCGTTCATGTGTGACGGTGCGCGGCCCGCAGGCACACGGCTCATAGGGGAAGAGGGGGGAGTCGCGGCGTCCGACGCGTGCCGATGCACAGTTCGGGCCACCATGAACCGCATCCTACGGATAGACATTGCATCGGAAAAGCGGGAAAATTCGATGCCGTATATCGTGTTTTCCGGATCATCATCGCAAGGGCCACCATGAACCCCCGCGCCTTCGACCTCACGCAGTTGCGTACGTTTATCGCCATCCACGACGCCGGCAGCATTTCGGCGGCAGCGGAGCAGATCTTCCTGTCGCAATCGACGGTCAGCGAGCAACTTCAGAAGCTCGAAGCGCGCGCCGGCCAGCCGTTGCTGGTGCGATCGCGCAAAGGCATGCGTCCGACCCCGGCGGGCACGCGGTTGCTCACCTATGCACGGCAGATCTCGGCACTGTCCGAGGCAGCGTTCGAGGATCTGCAGGGCGTGCTGCTCGATGGCGAGTTGCGCATCGCCATCACCGACTATTACCGTCCGCACGACGTCGGCCGCGTGCTCAAGCGATTCACGAGCCTTTACCCGCGCCTGCGGCTGCATGTGAGCGCCATGCAAAGCGCGCAGATCGAGCGCACCGCCCTGACCGGCGAACACTTCGACGTAGGGTTGGTGTTGCGTCTGATGAACGAGGATATCGGCCGTGGCGCGAAGGCGCTGGGCTACCGGACGTCGGGCACGCTGGTGCGCCGCGAGCGTCTCGTGTGGGCGATGTCGTCGACGCTGGGCGAGCCGCTGGGCGAGCCGCTGCCGCTGGTGACAATGCCGCCGTCATGCACGCTGCAAAGCCTCGTACTCACCGTACTGGAGCGGCACAACGTGCCCTATCGCATCTCCCACTCGGCGGCGGGCGTGGCCGGCATGCAGTTGGCGCTCGGCGCGGGGCTGGGGATTTCGTGCCTGAATGAATCGGCACTCACCCCCGATCTCGTCGTATGTCCACCGTCGCTTGGCCTGCCCCCGCTGCCGCGCGCGGAATTCCACCTGCTGCCCGGACGCGCCGACGAGACCGACCTGATCCGTCACGCCCGCAATGCGCTGCTGCGCCTGTTCGCGTGATACCTTTGCCCCCTGATCCCGATTTTGTCCGCTCATTGCGGTTGCCGTCATGCCGGAAGCCACGCCGATTCGTCTGAATTTCAACACCCGCCGCGCGCTGCTGTTCGCGCTGACGGCCGAGCGTCTGTCGGCCTTTTACGAACATGGGCAGTGGATGACGGACAAGCAGGGCGCGACGCTCGCGCAACTGTGGCTGTCGCGCTCGAAGCTTCAGCTACCGCTCGAAGAGCGCCGCCTGCTTTCAACGTTGAGCGACGATTTCGCGCGCGAACTGGCCGGCACGCTCTCGCGCGAAGCCGGCCTGTATACGGCGCATGAAATGACGGAATCGCTCGACGCGGACTATGCGTTTGCGTCGGCGGTAGCGCAGGATCTGTTGGAAGACTGCACGCGGCGCCTCATCGAGGCGGGAATTCCGGAATCATGACGGCGTAGCGAATTCGAGGCGTTGACGGGGTTTATCAGCGCGCGCGTCACGCCATCATGCAACGATGCCACGTTCCTGTACGAGCACCCACGGCGCGACAACCACCGCCCAAAGCTCCGGCGTGCGCGCGGAGAAATCGGCGGCTTGCTCGGCCTGCATGCGCTGCACCAAGGCCGACGATAGCCATTGAGACACGGTGGCCTTATCGTCGTTGGCAACCGCCTCGGCGACCGATACGAGGTCGACGCCGGGCGCCACATACAGCAGCACACCGCGCGCGAAGAACGATTCCAGATCCTTCCAGTCGATCTTGGCGGTTTCACCGAGCAGGCGCAAATAGACGTCGCTGGCACCGGACGCGGCGGCTTGGGAAGCTTGAACTGATTGGGCGGACTTGGGCGAATCCATGACAACGGGCTCCAGAGGGCGCGGGTCGACGACAACGACTGCGCCGGGCAAGCGTAAATAACGAAAACCCGCATTGTAATGTGCCCCGGCATGCGCGACGGTGGTAGCATCGGAACCCCACGTAGCGCGCCGGTGCCGCAGCGACATGGCACGACCGCCGCGGGGTGGCTAACGTTTTACCGAGGAACCGCATGTCCAAACAAAAAACCGATCCCAAGCTGGAACAAGCGCTGACGCGCGGCGATCTCGCCATGCGCCAGATCAACTCTGCCCGTGCGACCGCGCTGCTGCGCGCCCTGGGCGAGATGATCGTGGCAGCGTCGGCAACGATCGGCGTCGAAGCGGTGGTCGACGTGCCCAATGGCGACAAGGTCTACGACCCGGAAGAGGGTGTGTGGCCGCAGGCGCTCATGCTGTCGTTCGACGGCCCCATCGAAGAGGCCGACGAAGAAGAGCTGCGCACCGTACGGTTGAGCGCTGAAAAGTATCCGGAAACCTTCGAAGTGGTGTGGCACCGCGCCGATGGCAAGATGGGTCGCCATGAAGCGCGTCCGCTCGCGATGGTCGCGTTTCTGACCGACGTCGAAGTACCTTGGCTCGACGACGAAGCCTGATCCCGAATCGGTCCTGACACTGTCGCTGTCGCTGACGGTACGAGGGGGCGGCATCGCCGCTGTCGCGTGTGCTGCGTGCCGGTAAACCGCCGCCCGAGGCTCACACCTGGGCGGCGGTTTGGTTTGCGCAGGGGCTACACGTCGTAGCGTGCCGACGTTGCGCCATCCCCCGGTCGATCCCAGACTGCAATCACGAGTCCGATGGCGATGAAGCCTGCGCCGAGCAGGCCTTCCTGACTCAGCCGGTCGCCGAAGAGCGCGAATCCGAAAAGCGTCGCGAACAGGGGATCGCTGGTCTCGATGATCTGCACTTTGCTGGCCTGACCGCTCTCCACCGCCCGAGTGGTGAAATAGAAGCCCCCGATCGTTGGAAGCAGCACGAGCGCGCATAGCGTTATCCAGGCCACGCCGCTGGGCATGGCGAATCCCTCGCGCAGCAGGGGTATCGACAGAAAGGCACTGCCGAACCCGAACAGCCAGACGAGCTGCGGCAGTCCCGACCCGATCCTGAACCACTTGGCGAGGAAGATGAACAGCGCGTAGCCGCATCCACCGGCCAGCGCCAGGGCGATGCCCGCCGTGCTGCCGTCGATGCCGCTTTCGAACAGGCCCATCACACCGACGCCGAGGACGATTGCCAGAAAGGCGGCCGTCTTCCGACGCGTTGTCGTCTCCCCGAGAAACCGACCGGACAACGCGAGCGTCGCGCCGCCCGCCGCATACGTGAGGAACGAGACGAGCGGAATCGATGCGTGCGAGAACGCCGTCGTCTCGAAGTGGTAAAGGCTGAAAATGCCGAGAAACGCGAGACATGCAAACTGAGGCCAGCGACGGGCCAGCCGAACGGTCTGCGTGCCGAGATCGTGACGACAGGCACAGAGCAGCGACACCACGACGAAGGCACCGAAGCACTTCCAGAAGGCGATCATCGCGGGCGTGGCCCCTTGATCCAATCCGGTTCGCGTCAACACGCCGATCGTGCCGTTCAGAACGGCGGCGACCAGCGCGCAGACCTCCGGCCCCAAGCCGGCCGTCATCTGCGCGAAGGCACGATGCCCGCGCGTATCAGATCGACGCCAGCGCAAACGTGCGGCCCGTCGCGAGCTTGTCCACCACACCGCCCTGCTTGAAATGCAACGCGTCGAATTCACCGAGCACGGTGGCGTTCTCGCCCTGCACATGCAGCGCCGTACCCTCTGGAATGGCAACGACGCGTTCGTCCGGATTGATCGCCAGATACTCGGCCAGACGCTCCTCGCGCGATTCACCGTTGTGCCCCGTCGGCTTCCCACTGATGAAATGCGGATTCACCTGGAACGGAATCAGGTTGAGCGCTTTGAGCGTCGGCGGCTCGACGATCGGCATGTCGTTGGTCGTGCGAATGGTCGGGCACACCACGTTCGCCCCGGCGCTCCACCCCACGTAAGGCATCCCCGCGTTCACACGCTCGCGCAGCAGGCCCACGATGCCCGCGTTGTACAGGCGATCGAGCAGCACGAACGTATTGCCCCCGCCCACCACGACGGCCTGCGCCTGCTCGACGGCGGCGCGCGGATCCTTGTGATGATGAATCGACTCGAGGGCATAGCCCAGCCGCTCGAACGTCGGCTTCACGCGCGCTTCATACTCGTCGTAGCTGTACGTGATGCCCCCGGCGTACGGCACGAACAACACGTGTTTCGCGCGATCCCTGAGCACCGCATGCACCTGATCGTCGGCATGCGCCAGAAAGCCCTGGCTGCCCTTGCGGGAACTGCTCATCATCAAGATCTGTTTCACGACTCATGCCTCCAGGGCAGATGTTTTCGGGGGAACGGCCCGGCGCGGGCGCGTCGCGCACCTTCGGCGCAAACGGTGAGTGTACCCGTCACCTCAACACAGGCACGACGCACCTCGAACCGCGTAGCGGTCGCCGCCGCGTACGGCGCCCCCATTTCTCATGAAGTGAAATGCCATATCGAATGCTGCAACCGCACCACCCGCTTTCGGTATCCGACGCAAAGCCCCGTGGCGCCGGCCTCATACGCAAATCCTTATGCCGCCTATAAGTTGCGGGAGTATCACGACGCGAAATCCCGGGTTTCCGAGCGCCCGGAGAAGGATTACACTCAGGGTCTTATATAAGACTGCCCCTTATCGTCAACCACCCGGTCGTCATCCTCACGCCAACCGCGTGGGTGTCTCGGCAAGGTCACTGGACGAAATCGCGTCAACCTGGTTTTCAAACTCGAGTACAGCATCATGACTTCCACTTCCCAGCGTGGCGGCCTGACGGTCGCAGACAATCTGATCGCGTTCATCGAAAAGGAAGCCCTGCCGGGCACCGGTGTCGATGTCGATGCGTTCTGGAAAGGCTTCGACGCCATCGTTCATGACCTCGGCCCGAAGAATCGCGCCTTGCTCGCCGAACGCGACCGCCTGCAAAGCGAACTCGACACCTGGCACCGTGCCAACCCGGGTCCCATCGCCGACGCCGCAGCCTATCGCGCGTTCCTCGAAAAGATCGGTTACCTGTTGCCCGCGCCTGCCAGCGTGCAGGCCACCACGGCCAACGTCGACCATGAAATTGCCGAGCAGGCCGGTCCGCAGCTCGTGGTGCCGCTCTCCAACGCCCGCTACGCCCTGAACGCCGCCAACGCGCGCTGGGGCAGCCTGTACGACGCGCTCTACGGCACCGACGCCATCCCCGAAACGGACGGCGCAGAAAAGGGCACCGGCTACAACCCGAAGCGCGGCGAACGCGTGATCGCCTTCGCACGCGGCTTCCTCGATCAGGCCGCACCGCTGGCCGACGGCTCGCATAAGGACGCCACCGGCTATCGTGTCGAGAACGGCAAACTCATCGTCACGACCAAGACCGGCGAGACGGGCCTGGCCACGCCTGCCCTGTTCGTCGGTTATCAAGGCGACGCCGCGGCGCCGACGGCCGTGCTGCTCAAGCACCACGGTCTGCACTTCGAGATCCAGTTCGACGCCAGCCACCCGATCGGCAAGACCGACGCGGCGCATATCAAGGACGTGCTCGTCGAAGCCGCCGTCACGACCATCATCGACTGTGAAGACTCGGTCGCCGCCGTGGACGCCGACGACAAGGTCGACCTCTATCGCAACTGGCTCGGCCTGATGCAAGGCACGCTGACGGAAGCCGTGGAAAAGGGCGGCAAGACGTTCACGCGCCGTCTGAACGCCGACCGCGAATACACCGGCGCCAACGGCCAACCGGTGACGCTGCACGGCCGCTCGCTGCTGTTCATCCGTAACGTCGGTCACCTGATGACCAACCCGGCGATCACCGATCGCGAAGGCCGCGAGATTCCGGAAGGCATTCTCGACGGCGTGGTCACCGTGCTCGCGTCGCTGCATGACCGCAAGCATCGACTGAACTCGCGCACCGGCTCGATCTACATCGTCAAGCCGAAGATGCACGGCCCGGCCGAAGTGGCCTTCGCCGATGAACTGTTCGGCCGCATCGAAGCGCTGTACGACCTGCCGCGCAACACGCTCAAGATGGGCATCATGGACGAAGAGCGTCGCACGAGCGTGAACCTCTCGGCCTGTATCGCCGCCGCCGCGTCGCGCGTTGCATTCATCAACACGGGCTTCCTCGATCGCACGGGCGACGAGATGCACACCGCGATGGAAGCCGGTCCGATGATGCGCAAGGGCGACATGAAGTCGTCGGCATGGATCACGGCCTACGAGAAAAGCAACGTGCTCGTGGGTCTGGCCGCCGGCCTGCGGGGCCGCGCGCAGATCGGCAAGGGTATGTGGGCCATGCCGGATCTGATGCAAGCCATGCTCGAGCAGAAGATCGCGCATCCGAAGGCCGGGGCGAACACCGCCTGGGTGCCGTCGCCGACCGCCGCCACGCTGCACGCCCTGCACTATCACATGGTCGACGTGCAGGCCGTCCAGCAGGAACTCGAGAAGATCGACTACGCGAAGGAACGCGACACGCTGCTCACGGGCCTGCTGACGGTGCCGGTCGTGGCGAAAGCCGAATGGTCCGCCGACGAGATCCGCAAGGAGATCGAGAACAACGCGCAGGGCATTCTGGGCTACGTCGTTCGCTGGATCGATCAGGGCGTGGGCTGCTCGAAGGTGCCGGACATCAACGACATCGGCCTGATGGAAGACCGCGCCACGCTGCGCATTTCGAGCCAGCATCTGGCGAACTGGCTGCGTCACGGCGTCATCACGCGCGCACAGGTCGAAGAGACCTTCAAGCGCATGGCCGCCGTGGTCGACAAGCAGAACGCGGGCGACGCGCACTATCGTCCGATGGCGCCGAACTTCGACGACTCGCTGGCGTTCCAGGCGGCAAGCGCCCTGGTGTTCGAAGGGCTGACGCAGCCCAGCGGCTACACCGAGCCGCTGCTGCACAAGTACCGTCTGGAACTGAAGGCAAAGCAACGCGGGTAATCGCACGACGATAAGTCGATCGGTTCGCGGCTTATCATTGGACGCCCGACGGGGTAACCTGTCGGGCGTCTTTGTATTTTAGGAGCCGGCTGCGCATGGACCCCGCCATCGCCCTGCAACGCGCCGAGCGTCGCGCCCTGTGGTTTCTTGTGGCCGCGCTGGTGATCTTCGTCGCCACGCTCTTCATGCCGGAGCACTTCGTCACGGGCTGGATCCGGGCAGCGGCCGAAGCCGCGATGGTCGGCGGACTGGCGGACTGGTTCGCGGTCGAAGCGCTGTTCCGGCGCATTCCGATCCCAGGGCTCGCGCGGCACACGAATATCCTGATTCGCAAGAAAGACGCCCTCGGCGACGGTCTCGCCCGCTTCGTGCGCGAGAAGTTTCTCGACACCCCCTCGGTCGTTCGGCTCATCCGGCAACAAAACCCGGCGGACGCCGTCGCGCACTGGCTCGGCTCGTACGAGAACACGCGTCAGTTGAGCGCGGTGCTGGTGAAAGTGGCCAGCGGTGTGCTCGACGTGATGGACGAGCGCAACGTGCAGGCCTTTATCCGCCGCGCGCTCGACACGATGATCGACCGGCTCGACCTGTCGCAATCGGCGGCCGCCATGCTCGACACGCTCACGCGCGACGGCCGTCATCAAGCGCTGCTCGACGAGACGCTCGACTACCTCGTCGAGCTCCTCAATGAGCCGCAGACGCGCGAATTCATTTCGGCGCGCATCGTCGACTGGCTCAAGAGTGATCATCCGAAGAAGGAGAAGGTGCTGCCGTCGGAGTGGATCGGCAACAAGGGCTCCGACATGATTTCGGCGGCCGTCACCCGCCTGCTGGCGCAAATGGAAGCGGACGAATCGCATCAATTGCGTCAGGCGTTCGATCGCGCGGTCGCGGGACTGATCGAGCGGCTCAAGCACGACGCCGACTTCCAGGCGAAGCTCGACGCTTTCAAGACCCAACTGAAAGGCGACACCGCGTTGAACGCCTATGTCGGCGGTCTGTGGAACGAGTGGCGAAGCTGGGTGAAGCGCGACCTCGCGCGCGACGACTCGGTGATCGGCGCCAAGATCGCCGGCGCGGCCGCGTGGATGGGTCAGGAGCTGGCGCGAAGCGACTCGCTGCGCAAAGCGCTCGACGCGCAATTGCTGGATGCCGCCGAGCGCATGGCACCGGGGTTTGCCGACTTCGTGACCGAGCACATCCGCGCCACAGTGCATGGCTGGAATGCCGAACATCTGTCGCAACAAATCCGCCTGAGCGTCGGACAGGACCTGCAGTACATCCGCATCAACGGCACACTCGTCGGTGGACTGATCGGCGCCGTGCTCTATTTGATTGCCCAGGCACCGGTGCTGCTTTCGCGCGGCCACTGACGAGCATCGGCGTCGGACCGGGTAGCAAACGCCCACCGCTCAACCGGACTGAATCTGCCGTCGCCCCCCTTTTGCTGCGTTGCGCCGACCGTTGCACAAATACCGGCCAACCCTAGGGAAAACCCGTGGTTTTTTCGCAACGCAGCGGCGTTGGCACCTCGCGGATTGCCGAATTCCAAAAAACCAATGAAAATCAATCACTTAATACGAGCAATAGGGGTGGATGCCACCGGTCTGACGCGGATCACAGCACGAATTAGAGGGAAATGTCGCGGCGCGCAACAACTTGTTTGATCTGACGGGGTTTATCGCGAAGTGCGACAGCAGTAGAGTGACAACATGATGAAGTCAGTCGACGTCGTGGCTCGCAGGGTGCACCGCACCGCGGACGACGCCGGCTCGTACAGGAGCATTACCATGGCTGCCCTCGGTTCTTTCCTTCTGCTGGCGAGTGCCTCGCTGCTCACCGCGTCGTATCTGCGCAGCCGTGCCGCGCGTACGCGCCGTCAGCAAGCGCGCGTGACGCGTCGCTGAACGCTTCGACGCCAAGCGATACCGGGCGCATCACTGCGGCGCATAGTGTCTGAGCTCGTTGTCCTGCACAACGAATCAGGCTTTTCGACGTTTGATTGTTTCATTTTCAGCAATACTCCCTTCTCCGGGAGCGCATTTTTCTCCTTGCTGCGTGGGCGTAGATTGGCGCCAATGATGGCGCCCATGGTGGACGTCTCGCCAGACAGGAGAAATGAAAATGAAGTCCATTCTGATCGCTTCGGCCTTCGCTGCCGCGCTGTTGAGCGCAGGTGCCGCGAGCGCCGCCGAGAATGCCCAATCGGCTGCCCAACCGCAGCAACCCCAGACGCAAGCGCAAGTTCAAGTGCGAACGCAGGCCCAGCCGGGTGCCGTGGCCGCCACCACGCAAACGACGACCGTCGCCCCGGCCTATGAAGTCCCGGGCCGCGTGAATCGCGCCGGTTCGATCTACTTCGGTCAGTAAGCTGCGCAATAAAACGGCAAGCCGGGGCGCTGCCCACCGGCCTGCCGAATTCCCGATGCTCGGGCACCCCCACACGCCTCCCCGTCCCGTCGTTCCCCCTCAGTAGGTTCGCTTCATCGCTGCCGCACACGCGGCGGACAGGCATCCCACCGCCAGCACATACACCGCGATCCACCATGGTTTGTGACCGCCGTATTCGAGCAGCGTCGCCGCCACCAACGGTGTGATCGAGCTGGAAACGATTCCCGACACTTGATACACGACCGAGATGCCCGTGTAACGAACCCGCGTGTCGAACAGTTCGCAGAACATCGACGCCTCGGGACCATAGACGAACGCATATACAACGCCCAGCGGCACAATCACCGCGAGCGACACCCACCAGACGCTCGTCGCATAGTGCATCACCGCCAATGCCGGTATCGCCGACACGCCACAGGCCAACGCACCCCAGCCGAACACTCGACGGCGTCCCACGCGGTCCGACAGCTTCGCGGCATACGGAATCGTGACGATCAAGACCATGGCCGCGAGCGTGACCGCCAGCAGGATCGGCGTCTTCGGAAAGTGCAGCGTGCCAACGAGATACGAGATGGCGAACACCGCATAGACATTGAACACCACGCCATCGATGTAACGCGCGCCCCAGCCCAGCAGCACGTTACGCCGGTAATCGCGCGCAATCTCCGAGAGCGGCACATGCGCGACGCGCTGACTGTCCTTGATGCGCGCGAACTCGGGCGTCTCCAGCACGCGCAGCCGGATGAACATACCCACCGCCACGAGCACCACGCTGAGCATGAACGCCAGACGCCAGCCCCATGCCATGAACTGTGCATCGGTCAGTGTCGACGAGAGCAGCGCGACCACACCGGTCGACAGGCACAACCCCACGGCGAGCCCGATCTGCGGATACGCCGCGAACCGCCCGCGCCGGTCGCGCGGCGCGTACTCAAACGCCATGAGCACCGCGCCGCCCCATTCGCCGCCCAATCCAATGCCCTGCAACAGACGCAGGAACAGCAGAATCAGCGGGGCCGCCATGCCAATACTGTTGTAGGTCGGCACCAGTCCGATCAGGAACGTCGACACCCCCATGATGGAGAGCGTGACAATGAGCAATGGCTTGCGTCCCAACCGGTCGCCGAAATGGCCGAACAGGATGCCCCCGATCGGCCGCGTGGCGAATCCCACCGCGTAGACCGTATAGGCGAGCGCGGTGGCAATGAAGGCATCGCCGCTGGGAAAGAAGAGCTTGTTGAAGACGAGGCCTGTCACGGTGCCGTACAGGAAGAAGTCATACCATTCGACGGTCGTGCCGATCAGGCTGGCCAGCGCGACCGTGCGCACCGCTTTTTCGGCGGAGACGGCATCGCTGCCGCCCACGCCCGTGAGAACCTGTTCCATTGCGCCTCCTGTTGATGCGCCGCGCCGTGGCGGCGCGCTGCGACGCACCGGTCTGCGCCGGGCGTCTGTCTCCTGGATGTCTCGGTGCCGCCTTTGGATCACGCGGCTATGTTTTGATGATGCGGATTACGGGGACTGCGGGTAAGACGCGAAAACACGCATGCGCGCGAACGCATACGACCGTAGCGGCCACCTGACGATCAGGCGGTGGCGCCGATGAAATTGCGTCCGCGCGGACCGTCGAGCGCGGCGGCGATCATCGCGCTCGATTCCGGCTCGGACACGCCATAGGCCGAAAACTCGGTCGCCACGCCCAAACCGTTGAGAAACGCGGTGAGCTTGTCCGGGGCGCGGCCAATGTCGCCGTCGAACACCTGCGCCAGCACCGCGTCGCGATCGACACGGCGGCCTATCGCCAGACGCATCACCGCCGGCAAGGTGAACGAGCACGCAATGCCGTGCGGGAGTCCATGTCGAATCGTCATGTCGTACGAAATGGAATGCGCCAACGCGGTCTTCGTGTTGGAGAACGCCATGCCCGCTTGCAGTGCCGCGAGCGCCGCCTGAGCGCGCAACGTCTCGTCGTCCAGTGACACCATCAGCTGCGGCAACACGCGCATCATGTCGCGCGCCGCCGTCACGGCGAAGGTGTCGGAAATCGGATTGGCGTTGACATTCCAGATCGCCTCGAGCGCGTGCGAGAGGGCGTCGAGCCCGCTTTGCAGCGTGATGGCGTGCGGCAGCGAGCGCGTCAGTTGCGGATCGACAATCGCCGCCTCCGGCCACGTCTCGGGTAAATGCAGCGAGTACTTCTTGTGCTTCACATGACGATCCCACAGCGTGGCCCACGGGGTGACTTCGCTGCCGGTGCCGGCCGTCGTCGGAACGGTGATGAGACGCTTGGTCCGCGATGGCCGGAAGTCGCCCCCCGCATCAAGCGCATCGACGAGCGTCGCAAAGCGATCATCCTCGCCCGCGACCATCAACAGCTTGGCCGTGTCGAGCGCGCTGCCGCCGCCCAGCGCCACGATCACCTCGCACTGGCCGTACCGCCGCCAGAAATCGCTGTACATCGGGGCGAGTTCGCGCACATCCGGGTTCGGGCTGACACGATCGATCGTCCCCGCCAGCCGTTGCCCGAGCAGCGCTTCGACGCGTCCCGTCATGCCGAGCGCCCGCGCTTCGGGCATGGTGACGAGCACAACCCGCCGCTCGCCGACCAATTCGGGCAACTGAGCAAGGGCACCCGCACCGAAGCGAACATCGACCGGATTATGGAAACGTGAACATGCAGTCATGGTGAGGAGGTGCCGCTGCACCCGCGGGCGCTGCGATCGATTGACGAAGATTGAGCTGGATTATGGTGAGGACCGTTCTATACTTCCAATTCACAATTTTTCGTTAAAGTATTGATAAAACCTATACCTCGTCACGGGAGCGTCATCGATGCGGATTACCCAACTGCGCTCGTTCCATGCGGTGGCGCACCACGGCAGCGTGACGCGCGCGGCCCAGGCGCTGCATGTGAGCCAGCCCACGATGACCACGCAGATTCGTGCGCTGGAGGAGACCTACGGTGTCGAACTGTTCTACCGGCACGGCCGTGGACTGACGCTCACGCCGACCGGAAAATCGTTGTATGCGGTGAGCCTGCGTATCTTCTCCGACGAAGCCGAAGCGCTTGGTCTGCTCAAGGAGCACGGTGAGCTACGCACCGGCGAACTACGCCTGGGTGCCGTCGGACCGCATCACGCGATGGAGATCGTGGCGGCATTCCAGCCGCGTTACCCCGGCATTCGCATTTCCATGCGGCCGGGCAATTCCGAAGAGATGATCGAGAGCCTGCTGGCCTACCGCACGGACGTGGCGGTGCTCGCGCGCTATCACGACGACGCGCGTCTGCATGCCGTGCCCTATCGCACGCATCCGGTCGTGCTGTTGGTGCCGCGCGCCCACCGCTTCGCCAAGCGACGCAGCGTGCCGCTCGCGGCGCTGGCTGACGAGCCGATGCTCATGCGCGAGCCGGGATCGACCACGCGTCACGCGCTCGAAGCGGCGTTGCAAGCGGCGGGGGTGACACCGACCGTGGCGATGGAGATCGGCAGTCGCGAAGCGATTCGCGAGGCGGTGATTCTGGGGCTGGGAATCGCTGCAGTGTCGGCGCGTGAGCATACGCCCGACGCGCGACTTGCCACCGTATCGATCAGCGACGCACGCGTGGAGACGACAACGGTCGTTGTGTGCCTGGCGCAGCGGCGAGCGTCGCGAGCGATTGCGGCGTTTCTGGAGGTCGTGGCGGGACTGGTGTAACGCCCGTGGGTATGGCGTAGGCAGCGCCTGGCACGCCGCCCACGCAAGACGTCACCTGACCGACTACAGATACTGGCTCGCCGCCAGCACGACGCCCGAGGCCACGAGGCAGTAGATGCCGAACAGATACCAGCGGCCGTGTTCGAGCCAGCGCGACAACCAGCGCAGCGCCACCAGACCGGCGAGGAAGCTGAACACCATGCCGACGAGGCTCGGCGTGAGCACCGTCATGTAGTGACCGGAGAACGATTGCGCGCCGCCCGACTTGTACAGGCGGTAAGCTTCCTTGACGATCACCGGTGGCGTGAGCACCACGGCCAGCGCGAAGCTGAATTCCTCGACACGGATTTTATCGAGCCCGCGCATCATCCCCGTCGAGATGGTCGATCCCGAGCGCGAGAAACCGCGGAACGGCAGGCACAAGCCCTGCACCGCGCCGATCCAGGCCGAGTCGGCACCGCGCAACGGGCGATCGCCCATCGGCGGACGCTTGCTGCCCGAAATCAGAATCAGGATGCCCGCCATCGCGAGGCCGCCGGAGATGATGTACAGATTGCCGAACAAGTGCTCGATCTCGGCGTGTTGGGAGCCACGCATCAAGACCTTCTCGATAAACAGCATCAAGGCCAGCCCGATCACGCCCGTGAAGCCCGTCGCGATGACGACTTGCTTCGCGTTATGCATGAAATCGTGCTTCGACGAGAAATAGCGCTCGCGCCACGACTTCCAGAAATAGACGATGACGGCGAGCATCGTGCCGGTGTGCAGCATGACGAGCAACAACGTCATGGCGGGCGCCGACGGGTCAAGACCCATCAGTTTCTCGGCCATGATCACGTGTGCCGAACTCGACACGGGAAGCAACTCCGCCACGCCTTGCACAATCGCGAGCACGAGCACTTGCAGATAATCCATGCGAAATCCTTGTGAAATGGGCAAGGAGCCTACGCCGGATACATGACACTTTCGTGACGATCACATGACGGCGGCGCCGGTTCCCTGCCCACCACCGGCTGCCGCGCATGATACTCCAACAGACGTGTCACGAAGCGAGCAAGTGAGCCGTTTCCGACGGACACCTTGGGTCAATGCGGCGCGACTTGCCCACCGGAAATCCACAGCTTGGTCACAGGTGCGCCACAGCTTACCCACAGGGTTATCGACAGATTTGTCCACAGGGCGCGACGCATCGCAAAGGGGGGAAGCACAAAACAAAATCGGCCACGCGATGTGGCCGATTTGTGATCGGAGGCAGCGACCCGGAGTCACGACGCGCCGCACAGGCGCTGGCTCACGGGAGGTGCCGCCGGTACTGCGGTGGGTGACGCGAATCAGCTACCGAAGTACGTGCTGCCGGCAAGGGCGAGGTTGATGATCGACCCCGGGGTCGCGGCTACCGCTGCAGCGCCCGAGTTGGCGATCGACTTCGGATAAACCGAATCGTGTTGCTGCAGCAGACCGGCTTGCTGGGCTTGCGCCAGCTCCTGACCGACCTGAGCGCGGGTCAGCATGCTGGTTTGCGGCACCCACGAGAATTCCGTCGGGCCGTCGAAGGCATCGCTGGCAAAGGCCGAACCGGCCGACACGGCCAACATTGCGGAAACCAGGGCTGAGGTAATAAGAGCGCGCTTCATGATGTTTTCTCCTGTCTGTTTGAGTCGCGGCGATGTTCAATTCATCGTCGACAATTGCAGTCTATTGGCATCGACATGCGCAATAAAGACGATATTCGTCCATATTAAATTGCTGAATATGAAATAATCGGGTTGACTTTGGGCGATTCTGCCCATCTCGGTGCGCGCACACTTACGCGCCCAATGAAAACGGGACGCCATCAGGCGTCCCGCGTCCCCCAGTTGGGATTCCGGATCGCGAGCCCGTGATCGGCGCGCGATGTGGGTCGGCTATTTCGACGTGGCGGCGGCTTCCGATATCGCTGTCGAGGCCCCCGGCGCCACCGTTTGCGCAAGCACTGGCTTGAGTGCGATGCCGGTGTGGCTCGCCGCGACCTGCGTCAGCGCATCGGGTGACGTCGCGGCGACGACCGTCCCGCCGTTCTTGCCGCCCTCCGGGCCCATATCGACGATCCAGTCGGCTTCGGCAATCACATCGAGGTTGTGCTCGATGACGACGACGGTATGCCCGCCATTCACCAGCCGATGGAGCACATGGATCAGACGCGCCACGTCCGCCATGTGAAGGCCGACCGTGGGCTCGTCGAGCACATACAGCGTGTGCGGCGTCTTTTGTCCGCGGCGCGTGACGTCGTCGCGCACCTTGGTCAACTCCGTCACGAGCTTGATGCGCTGCGCCTCGCCCCCCGACAACGTCGGCGACGGTTGTCCCAGCGTGAGATAGCCGAGCCCGACGTCCTGCATCAGTTGCAGCGGATGCGCAATGCTCGGCATCGACGCGAAGAACTCGACGGCTTCGTCCACTTCCATCGTCAGCACGTCGCCGATGCTCTTGCCGCGCCACGTGACGGCCAGCGTCTCGGCGTTGAACCGCTGCCCGTGACAGACGTCGCACAGCACCTTCACGTCGGCGAGAAAGCTCATGCCGATGGTACGCACGCCCTGCCCCTCGCACGCCGGGCAGCGGCCTTCGCCGGTATTGAATGAGAAGCGTGACGCCGCATAACCACGGGCGCGGGCTTCGAGCGTATCGGCAAACAAGCGGCGAATCGTGTCCCAGAAGCCGATATACGTGGCCGGGCACGAGCGCGGTGTCTTGCCGATGGGCGTCTGATCGACTTCGAGCACGCGATCGATGGCCTCCCAGCCGGTCACCGACGCGCAACCGTGCCACGCGTGCACCACAGGACCGCGAGGCTGCGCCGGTGCCGCCGACGTCGCACGCGGCTTACCGTCCGCCTTCACCGCGTGACGCACCGTTCCCTTGCGGGCACGTCGCTCGGCGGGTGACGACAGCACCGAACGCCCCACCGCGTCGAGCAGGTTCGTCATCAGCACGTCGCGGGCGAGCGTCGATTTTCCCGACCCCGACACGCCGGTAATGGCCGTAAGTCGCGCCAACGGCAACGACGCCGTCACGTCCTTCAGATTGTGGAGCGTGGCGCCATGCACCGTCAGCCAATTCGGCGGCACCGCCTCGACGCCGGTCGCAGGCGCAATGACTTCACGGCGTGGATGAATCGGGTGTTGCAACGGTTGCGCCAGGAACTTGCCGGTCAGCGACTCGGGGTGCGAGGCCAGATCGGCGACGCTGCCCTGCGCGACCAGCATGCCGCCACGTTTGCCCGCACCGGGACCGATGTCGATGATGTGATCCGCGCGGCGAATCGTGTCTTCGTCGTGCTCGACCACCACCAGCGTATTGCCCTGATCGCCCAACTTGCGCAACGCGCCGAGCAGAATGCCGTTATCGCGCGGGTGCAGGCCGATGGTCGGCTCGTCGAGCACGTAGCAAACACCCTGCAGATTGCTGCCAAGTTGCGCCGCGAGCCGAATGCGCTGCGACTCGCCGCCCGAGAGCGTCGGCGCCGCGCGATCGAGCGTGAGGTAGCCGAGCCCGACTTCCTCGAGAAATGCCAGACGTCCCTGAATCTCGCTGATCAGATCGCGCGCGATGCTCGCTTCGCGACCGTGCAATTCGAGGCCTTCGATCCACTCGCGCACATCGGTCACGGTCCACTGCGCAACGCCGGAGATCGCGTGCTCGTCGAACGTCACCGCGCGCGCGACGGTATTGAGCCGCGCCCCGTGGCAATCCGGACACGGCTGATCGCCCACGCCCTCCGGCTCCTGCTCCTCCGACGGCAACGAATGCTCGCGCCCCCGGTTGTCCTGATTGAGCACGGTGTCGTCGAACGCTTCGCGCTGCTCGCGCGTGAGCGCCAGGCCCGTGCCCACGCACGTTTGACACCAGCCATGCTTGCTGTTGAACGAAAACATGCGCGGATCGAGATCCGGATAGCTCGTGCCGCACACCGGGCAGGCGCGCTTGACCGAGAACACCTCGATCTGGCCCACGCCTTCGCCCGGTTGCTCGTTGCCCATCGCGTCGCCGAGACCGTCGAGCGGCGCGAGCAGATGCATCACGCCCTTGCCTTGCTCGAGCGCCGCCGCCAGCAGCGTGCGCAGCAAGCCTTCGGTCTCGGGCGTGACGATCACGTCGCCCACCGGCAGTTCGATGGTGTGCTCGCGGAATCGATCGAGCTTTGGCCACGGGTCGACCGGCAGGAACACCCCATCGACACGCAGATGCGAATGCCCGCGCGCCTTGGCCCACTTCGCGAGATCGGTGTAGATCCCCTTGCGGCCCACGACCAGCGGCGCGAGCAGCCCCACATGCTGGCCGCGCCGATCGCGCATCAGTTGCGCGACGATGGAATCGGGGCTTTGCGCCGTAACGGGCGAACCGTCGTGAATGCAGTGTTGAATGCCGAGCTTGACGTACAGCAGACGCAGGAAGTGCCAGACTTCGGTCGTGGTCGCCACCGTACTCTTGCGTCCGCCGCGCGAGAGGCGCTGCTCGATGGCGACCGTCGGTGGGATGCCATACACCGCATCCACTTCCGGGCGCCCCGCCGGTTGCACGATGGATCGCGCATAGGCGTTGAGCGATTCGAGATAACGGCGTTGCCCTTCGTTGAAGAGGATGTCGAAGGCCAGCGTCGACTTGCCCGACCCCGAGACACCCGTGATCACACTGAACTTGCCGCGCGGAATGGCGACGTCGAGCGCTTTCAGGTTGTGCTCGCGGGCGTTGACGATACGAATGTCATTGCCGCCGGCCGGCTTGCGCTGCGCGCGTGCCGCACGCAAGGCCGTTTGCAGCGGCATACCCGGATCAGCGACGGCATCGGCCGCCGCCGCTGACCGGCCGGGCGCCACGATATTACGTTCATAGTCGGCCAGGGCGCGCCCGGTGTGCGACCCCTCGCACGCCACCACCTGCGCGAGCGTACCCGCGCACAGCACTTCACCGCCGCCCTCGCCGCCTTCCGGCCCAAGGTCGATGATCCAGTCGGCCGCGCGCACCACATCGAGATTGTGTTCGATGACGAGCAGCGAATTGCCGCCGTCGAGCAGCTTGGCGAACGCGCGCATGAGCTTGGCGATGTCGTCGAAATGCAGCCCTGTTGTCGGTTCGTCGAAAATGAAGAGCCGACCGCGATGCGCTACCTTCTGTCCGCTCGCCGTCTTCTTCTGCGCCGCTTCCGCCAGGAAACCCGCAAGCTTCAGGCGCTGGGCTTCGCCGCCGGAGAGCGTGGGCACCGGCTGACCGAGCTTGACGTATTCGAGACCCACGTCGACGATCGGCTGCAAGACGCGCAACACTTCGCGATCCGACGAGAACAACTTCACCGCCTCGTTGACGGTCAACTCGAGCACGTCCGACACGCTCAGCTCGCGCATCGCTTCACCGGGCACGGCGCGCTGAATCTTCACGTCGAGCACTTCGGCGCGATAGCGCTTGCCATCGCAATCGGGGCAACGCAGATACACGTCGCTCAGGAACTGCATCTCCACGTGTTCGAAGCCCGAGCCGCCGCATGTCGGGCAGCGCCCGTTGCCGGAATTGAAGCTGAAGGTACTGGCGTTGTAGCCCCGTTGCAGCGCCGCTGGCACGGCTGCGAACAGTTTGCGAATCTCGTCGAACGCGCCGACATAGCTCGCCGGGTTCGAGCGTGCCGTCTTGCCGATCGGCGACTGATCGACGAACACCACGCCCGACAATTGTTCGGCGCCGATGAGTTCGTCGTGGGCCCCCGGGGCTTCGGTCGGGTCGCCGAAGTGGCGCGCGAGTGCCGGGTTGAGGACGTCCTGCACCAGCGTCGATTTGCCGGATCCGGACACGCCGGTCACGCACACGAGCCGCCCAAGCGGAATCTCGACACTGACCTGCTTGAGGTTGTGTTCGCGCACGCCGGTGAGCGTGAGGCGCGGCGTCGCGGCGTCGACCGGGCGCGCGCGCCAGTTCGACGCGTTCGCCACGTGCTTGCGTCCGCCCAGGTAGCTGCCGGTCAGCGTATCGGCATGGCGCACTTCCTCTGGCGTGCCGTCGAAGACGATCTGGCCGCCGCGCTCCCCGGGTCCCGGCCCCATGTCGATCACGCGGTCGGCGGCCAGCATCACCGCCGGATCGTGCTCGACCACCACCAGCGTATTGCCCGCGTCACGCAGGCGATGCATGGCGGCGACGATGCGGTCCATGTCGCGCGGATGCAGGCCGATACTCGGCTCGTCGAGCACAAATAGCGTATTGACGAGCGACGTGCCGAGCGCCGTCGTCAGATTGATACGCTGCACTTCGCCGCCCGAGAGCGTGCGGCTCTGACGGTCGAGCGTGAGGTAGCCGATGCCCACGTCGCACAGATACTTCAGCCGCGTGCCGACCTCTTCCTGCAACAGCTTGAGGGCGTCGTCGAGCAGGCTCGACGGCAACGTGAGCGAATCGAAGAACTGACGCACACGCGAAATCGGCATGAGCATCAGGTCGTGCATGGTGAGGCCGGGCAGCGCTTCGAGCGACTCGCGCGACCACGCCACGCCACGCGGCATGACGCGCTGGGCGGGCGGCAAAACCGCGTCGGCGTTCTCCTTCGAGCCGAGCCGCCAGAGCAAACCCTCCGTCTTCAGGCGAGCACCGCCGCAGGTTTCGCACGTGGTGTAGCTGCGGTACTTCGAGAGCAGCACGCGAATGTGCATCTTGTACGCCTTCGACTCCAGATAGCCGAAGAAGCGGCGGATGCCATACCACTGCTTGTTCCACTCGCCTTTCCAGTCGGAATCGCCTTCAATGACCCACTCGCGATGCTCGGGCGAGAGTTTCGACCAGGGCGTGTCGCGCGGAATGCTCGCCTTGCCCGCGTATTCGAGCAGGTCGCCCTGAATTTCTTTCCACGCCGGCGTCTGAATGGTCTTGATCGCGCCGCCGCGCAGCGTCTTGCGCTCGTCCGGGATCACCAGACCGAGGTCGACACCGATCACGCGGCCGAACCCGCGACAGGCTTCGCAGGCGCCATAGGCCGAGTTGAACGAGAAGAGCGCCGGTTGCGGATCGGCGTAGTGCAGGTCGCTGTCGGGGCAGTGCAGATCCTGCGAATAGCGCCAGATGTCGGGCTCACCTTCGTCGGCCAGCACGTAGACATTCACACGGCCGCGCCCGCGCTTGAGCGACGCCTCGATGGCTTCCATCGCGCGCGCCTTCTCGGTGTTCTGCAGGCGGAAGCGGTCCGCGACGACATCGAGCACCTTGCGCGCGCCGTCTGCCGATGCGACTTCGCGTTCGGCCTGCACGCGCGTGTAGCCCGATGCCGAGAGCCATTGTTCGACCTCGTCGGCCGTGACACTGCCCGGCAACTCGACGGGGAACGTAACGACCAGACGCGGATCGCCGGGCGCGGTGCGCGCCATCAGGTCAGCGTAGATCGTCTCGGGGGTGTCGTGTCGCACCGGCTGTGCCGTCTCGCGATCGAACAGCGCCGCCGCGCGGGCGAACAGCAGCTTGAGGTGGTCGTTGAGTTCGGTCATCGTGCCGACCGTCGAGCGCGAGCTGCGCACGGGGTTGGTCTGATCGATGGCGATGGCCGGCGGCACGCCTTCCACGTGATCGACCTGCGGACGATCCATGCGGTCGAGGAACTGGCGGGCGTAGGCACTGAAGGTTTCGACGTAGCGGCGCTGGCCTTCGGCAAACAGCGTGTCGAAGACCAGGCTCGACTTGCCGGAACCGGACGGGCCGGTCACGACGGTCATTTCACCGGTCTGGAGATCGACGTCGAGATTCTTGAGGTTGTGCTGGCGGGCACCACGAATACGAATGGCGTGGTTGGACGACGGGTCGGGTTTCGGGGATGAGGTATCCACTGGATCAGGGCCGCTTGGTTGACAATGAACAGCGTGACGTCTGACAGCGCGCGTGCGCGCCTCGGGGGAACTACTGTATCAGGCCGATGCGACAGTCGCTGACAGCATCCACGCGTCGCTCGGCTTGACGTGATTGTACTGTATATTTGTACAGCATTCACACCACCCCCGAAGGCACGGCAGCGCCTCGTTGCATGCCTCGCCGCGCGCTTCAATTTCACGCCTGTGTCGATGGAGTAGCATGACGACATCCGGACTCTCTTTCGCATAACATGGGTGCCCTCCTTGCGGCGCGCGGCGTGATCGTGCGTGCCACGTCTTCCGTCGCGCATGTCATGCACATCACGCGGCGCAACGCCTCGAACGCCCCGCGGCGCCCCGTTACCCGCCTTGCCGGCCTCACGTCGCTGCTGCCGCTCGTCGTGCTCGCGGCGTGCGCAGGCGCACCGCAACCGCCCACGGCGTCTCAGTCGGCGGCGGCTGGCACGGCAACGCACTACAACGTCGGCCGCTTCCCCATCGAGCATTACGATCAGAACGTCGATCACTGGATCCGGCCCGATGCGCCCGACTACGATCGGCCGCTGCTCTCCGCGCAGGAGCAAACGCGTCGGTTCGAGGCCTTCCGCGCGCGCTACTTCGGCATCTCGCCGCGCGACCCATCGCCGTGGAACGGTACGTGGCTGTCGACATCGCTGCTCAACGCCGCCGGTGCGCAGCAGATCGCGGATTCGCAAGCGCGGCGCGCCAGACGTTTCGATAACGGCGTGCCCGGCGTTGCCAAGACCTATGGCGAGAACTTCCATGCGCACACGTCGGCGTGGATCCGCGCCATCGAAACCAACATGGCGCTGGCGCAACTCGACGCCGATCAGGCCGGTGGGCAATACGATCCGCGCCGTCGCGGCAT
Organism: Pandoraea sp. XJJ-1; assembly: GCF_026802345.1. Taxonomy (NCBI): domain Bacteria; kingdom Pseudomonadati; phylum Pseudomonadota; class Betaproteobacteria; order Burkholderiales; family Burkholderiaceae; genus Pandoraea; species Pandoraea sp. XJJ-1. Next base: position 88,761 of record NZ_CP113827.1, on the reverse strand, counting down.
CACTGTCGATAACGCGCTGGTACGACAGCTCCCCACGCACGACCCGGCCTTCTACGATTTTCATCAGGCGGGCGAAGGCTATCCGTTCGATGCCCTGCAGGACTCCGCGCTGCGTCCCGGCACGCCGGTCTACACGCTCGCCCGCAGCGCCGACGGTGCGTGGCTGCTCGTCTATTCGCCGGATCTGATCGGCTGGGTCGATGCCCGCACCGTGGCCTCGGTCGACGAGCATTTCATCGCCACGTGGCGTGACGCGGCACAGCGCCGCCTCGGCGCCATCGTGCGCGCCGACGTGGCCTTGGCCGACACGCCGCCCGGCGCGACCGCGCCCATCTACCGAACGTTTGCACCGATCGGCACCGTGCTGCCTGTGATGTTGCGCGACGGGCAACAGATCGCGATGTTCCCCGTGGCCGATCATCGGCGTCAGGCACACATTCGCACGACCGCGCTCGACGCCTCGACGCTGGTGCCGATGCCATGGACAATCACGCCGCGTCATATGGCGCAGGTGATGAAGCAACTGATCGGGCGTCCGTACGGGTGGGGCAACACGCTGTTCTACAACGACTGCTCGGCAGAAACGCGCAGTCTCTTCGCTCCGTTCGGCGTGTGGCTGCCGCGCCATTCGTCGGATCAGTTACGGGCGGGCGTACGCACCGACCTGCGCGCCGCCGATATCGACACAAGGTTGCGCACGCTGGCCGAGCGCGGCCGGCCGCTGATGACGCTCATCCATATCAATGGCCACATCATGCTGTACCTGGGCAATGCGCAGCGCGACGGCGAAAGCGTGCCGATGACCTATCAGAACGTGTGGGGCTTGTCGCCGGCGGATAACAGTCGTCGCAATGTCATCGGTGGCTCGGTGATCCTGCCGTTGCTCAAAACTTACCCGGAAGATCCCGAGGCTCGCTCGCTCGCGGGCAAGTCGCTGTTTGAGATCAGCGTGATCGGCAGCGAGACCTCGGCAAACGGGGACGCCACGCGCGTACCGAGCACGGATACTCCGGAGGAGATGCCACAGTAAAACGCTCGCCGGCGCGGTGCCGCAAAGCCTATAAGACGCTTGCGCACCGCCTGCGCCGGCGGATCACTGCCGAATCAGCGCCATCGCGCAGTCGAGCACGGTGCGCTTGAGATCGGCCATGCCTTCGGGCGGCAGGAACGGTCCCATCATGTGGCGATACGACACTGTCTTGCTGATGGCCGACGTCAGCATGAAAAACATCACGTCGGCGTCCTGCCCCGGGCGCTTCTGCGCTTCGAGCCAGTCGGCCACGAGCGGCACCATCGCGTCGCGATACGGGCGCACCAGTCGCTGCATGATGATGTCGAGCCGCTCGCCTTCCTCGGTCGCGGCCGTCGAGAAGAACATACCGATGTCCGGATTCTCGAATACGACTTCCACGAACCCCCGTACCGCCTGCTCGATACGCTCGGCAGGTTCCAGCGGCGCGTGCCGCAGCGCCAGCGTCTGCTCGATCATCGAGCGCGTGAGCGTCGCGATCTGATCGACGACCGCGATCCACAGGGCCTCCTTCGAGCCGAAGTGGTGCGAGATCAGGGCGGCGTCGACCCCGGACGCCTCCGCGATCTGCCGCACGCTGCTCGCATAGAAACCGCGCTGCGCAAAGATACGCCGCGCGTTAAGCAACAACGCGTCGGCCCCATGCGAGCAGTTGCACGTGGGACGCCCACGTGTGCGTTTGCGGGGCGGTTCAGCTTGCGAGACGGCTTTGTTCGGAGTCATGGAGCAATGGGTGGGTCGAGTTCGCGACAGCAATGCGCCAAGTCTACCCGACCCTAACGCCTCTGCCTGCCCAGGCAATTGCCATTTGACACGCCGGGGCCACGCTCGCTATTATGCGCTTATTCATCACTTGTTGAATTTGGCATTTCCCCCAAATGTCTCGTGCAAACCGAATCGTGATTGTCGGTGGCGGTATCGCCGGCCTGAAGCTGGCAACGCGGCTGGGCCGCACGCTCGGGCTTGCCGGCACGACGCATGTGACGCTGGTCGACAGTCACCCCACCCATCTTTGGAAGCCGATGCTGCATACCGTGGCGGCAGGCACGCGCGATGTCACGCATACACAAGTGACATATCTCGCCCATGCGTGCGGCAATGGCTTTACGTATCAGGCGGGGCGCATGTGCGGGCTGGATAGAACGCGCCGGGAGGTTGTGCTTGGGGAGATGGACGCGCCCGACGGCTCGCGATTGTTGGGCGAGCGTCGTGTGCCATACGACGCGCTCGTGCTGGCGCTCGGCTCGCAGGCCGACGATGCGTGTCTGCCCGGTGTGCGCGACGTCTGCCATTTCATCGACAGTCAGCCGCAGGCCGAGGCATTTCAAGCGGCATTGCGATGTGAAGCGCTGCGCAGCGCCGTGAACGACGACGCGCTGCGTGTCGTGATCGCCGGTGGCGGCGCCACGGGCGTGGAACTCGCGGCGGAGCTGAGCCGCACGTTCGCGCTGGCGGCCGGCTATGGCGATCCGCGCATTGGCGAGCGGCTGAAGCTCACGCTCGTCGAGCGTGGTCCGCGTGTGCTCGGGGCGTTTCCGCCGGAGGTGTCCGAGTCGACGCAGGCGGGGCTCGAGCGCCTGGGCTTTCGCGTGCTGACGGACACCCGCATCGTGTGCGCCGACCGCGACGGTTTCTATCGTGACGACGGCCAGTTGATTCCTGGCGACCTGCTCGTGTGGGCGGCGGGCGTGAAAGCGCCGGACGTCTTGCAGGGCATTGGCGGGCTCTTGACCAACGATGCCAACCAGATCGTGGTGCGTCCAACGTTGCAGACGGCACAAGACGAGCGAATCTTTGCGCTGGGCGACTGTGCGTCGCTCGTGCCCGCGAAGGGCGAGTGCCCGTTGCCGCCAACGGCCCAGGTCGCCACGCAGCAGGCGGCGCATCTGGGCCGACATCTTGGCGCGTGGTTTGAGGGACGCGCGATTCCGCCGTTCGTCTATCGCGATCCTGGCGCGTCGGTCTCGCTTTCCGGCTACAACGCGTTTGGCGCCCTTGGGCGATTCGGCTTTTTCAAGGGTGGCATCGTGCGCGGACGCTTCGCGCAATGGAGCCACGCCATGTTGTATCGGCGCCATCAGCATGCGCTGCACGGGTTCGCCCGCGCGACGGTGCTGTTGGGCGCGGAAAAACTCGGCGGCCTTCGCGGGCCGCGCACCCGGCTGGCCTGACCATGCGAAGCGACCGAACTCACTGCCCCAAACGAAGCGGTACCCACCGCGATGCCTGCACATCCCCGACGTCCGCGACGTCACGGACTTCGCGCACGTCGCGCGCCGCGCCGCGCGATCAAGGCGTGTGGCAACACACCGTGGCGATGCTCGATGCCGAACCGGTCGTGTGCCGGCCCGTCATTCCCTACACGCGCCGCGCGCCCATCGTGCGTGTGCTGGAGATCTCCAGCGAACTGACGATCACCGTGTCGTGGAACGACGCCATGGGCGGCAACTACGGTGCACAGATCTGGCGAATTCGCCGGGCGAATCATCCTGGTGTTTGCGCGTTGACGGGCGAGACGATCGACGTGGGCGACTTCGTCTATCGGCCGCTGTTCGGCGATGTGCCGCCGCTCAATGTCGACGCGATGATATTGGCCGAGCCCATTCGTGCCATGCGCGAATCCAGCAGCCGGGAACTCGAACCGGCATAACACCGCGACTGACAACCCCGTATGGATCGGCCGCCGGGGTATTTGGTGCGAAGTCCGCGCGCGCCTCAAACACGGTGCGCGCACACGCCACGAGCCCGACACTCGATCCTTGATTCGTCGCGGTCGACAATCTTCCTGTCCCGTTGAACGACGCTCCGCACTCAGCGGAGCTTCGCCGCCCGGCGAAGCGCACAACGCCGTTCGCCCCCCGTTCGGCGCGTCCTCCCCTCATTCCGCCCTTCGTCAACCGAACGCCGCTACCACCGCCGCCTTTCGGGCGACATTGACGACCGACGCGTTCTGACGTCGCGCCCGACGCATCCAGACTCGAAAATTCCCGACCAGAACAAGAAGTCTGTTTTTGACTTAACCATTAGTCTTGCTAACGTTTTTCGTTGAACCACCGCCGCACTACCGCGGTGAAGTCCAACGTCTCAATGCCCCCTCGTCACGTTCAGTGACATCCCACTCCGGCATCGCCGTTATCTCCCCACGCTGCGTAGATCGATTGCGCGTTGGCGCGAGTGGCTGCCGTTGATGACGATCCACACGTCGACCGTAATTCGCTCAATCCGCACTTTGAAATCGCCGCAAAGCCCTGATGCCGATCACCAAAACGAAAGCCGTGCTGCTGGCCTGTTCGCTGTTCGCGATGGCGGCGCAGGCGCAGCAAACGTCCGCACCCACCCCCGCCGACACGGCGGCCGCCGCCCGAACAGGCGTCGAGCAAGACCAGTTGATCCAACAACAGCGAGAGGCACAACAACGCGAGGCAGCGGTCAGCGCGCCATCGGTACGCTCAACACGTGACGATGCACCTGCCTGGCCTGCGCTACCCAACGAGACCCCATGCTTTCGGGTCGACACATTCGTCTTTGAAATCCCGACGACATCGCAAGAGACCCTCGGGGCAACCGCTGCCGAGACGCAGTCGCTGGGCCGATTTACGTTCGCCCGGGACTGGGTCGGGCGCTATGCCGGCGCCTGCATAGGCAAGCAGGGATTGGACGCGCTTGTCAAAGGCCTGCAAAAGGTCGTCTTAAGTCGCGGCTACCTCACGACGCGCGTGCTACTGCCTGAACAGGACCTCGCGAGCGGTACGCTCCGATTCGCGTTGATCCCCGGCGTCATCCGTCAAGTGCGCTTTGCCGATCCAGCGCTGCGGGGCACGTGGAAGAGCGCCTTCCCGACGCGTGACGGCGAGTTGCTGGATCTGCGTGATCTCGAGCAGGGTCTCGAGCAGATGAAGCGCGTGTCGAATCAGGACGTCTCGATGCAAATCGTGCCGGCGGATCTGCCGGGCCAGAGCGACGTTGTGCTCGATGTAAGGCGCACCAAACCCTGGACCGTCGTGGCGTCTGTGGACAACGCCGGGTCACGCGCAACGGGTCAACTGCAAGGCAGCCTCTCGGCCGGTGTGTACAACCCGCTCGGCCTGAACGACATCTTCAATGTCGGGGTTTCACAGGATCTGCTGTTCAAAGACCACGATCTGGGCTCGCGTGGCTGGCATGGGAGCTACGCGATTCCGTGGGGCTACTGGAGCGCAACGCTCGCGGCCTACACCAGCCGCTACTACCAGCGAATTGCGGGCGTCAACGAGACGTTCATCGCAAGCGGCAACTCGAAGACGCTCGACGCCACGCTCAGCCGCGTGCTCTCCCGCAGCCAGAACCACGTGTTTGGCACCCAGCTCCGGCTGTCGCGCCAGTTCGGTCAAAGTTTCATTGAAGACATCGAGATCACACAACAGCGACGTAACAACACGCTCGTCGAGTGGGGCCTGACGGATCGGCACTATTTCGGTGCCGCGCAACTCGATGCGGCGCTTGCGTACCGGCAAGGAATCGGCGCGCTCGGTGCGCAGGATGACCTTCTCGCGGCCTCGGGAGGCCCGACTTACCGCTATCGCATGGCCGTGCTCGACGCGAACCTCGCCGTCGGCTTTGCCGTGGCGCAGCAGCCGATTCGCTACGTGACGACCTTCCACGGCCAATACACCGGCAACACGCTTTACTACATCGACAACCTTTCCATCGGCAGCCGCTACACCGTGCGGGGCTTCGACGGCGAGACGATGCTCTCGGCCGCGCGCGGATTCTATTGGCGCAACGAGCTTCAGGTGCCGCTCGGTCAGACCGGACAGTCCGTGTACGCGGGACTCGATTACGGCCGGGTCTGGGGACCGCAACCCGTCGCGCAAGACGGCACACAGCTCGTCGGCGCCGTCATCGGTCTCAAAGGGAGCGTTGCCACCCGCTTTGGCGGCTACGGCTACGACGTGTTCCTGGGCACACCGATCTACAAGCCATCCGGTTTTCCCACAGCGCAAGTCACGGTCGGATTTCAACTGACCGCCCAACTTTGAGGCTTCCAGCGCATCGGGGTGGCAAGCCGATCCGCATCGCGATGACGGTATCCGCATTCCATGACCGCCTGGCGGATCCCCGCCGCGGCATTTCTCTTCAGGTCGTTCACGAAAATGAATAAGAACCTTTTCCGATTGGCGTACAGCCGGCCACGGGGCATGCTGGTGGCGGTAGCTGAAACGGTCAGCGCGGGCGCTCAGGCGGATGCCCGTCAGACACGACGCCTCGGTTCGGCCCGACAGGTTTCGCGGCGCCTCTCGTGCGTCTCGCTTTTCTCGATGCGATGCGTGGCCTTCGTCACCCTCGTGACATTGGGGGCAGTCCCCGCGCGGGTGCTGGCGCAAGTGACGGGCGCGGGTGAGCGAGCTCCTTCCGTTGTGCAGACCCCGAACGGTCTCCCGCAAATCAACATCAACACGCCCAGCGCGGCGGGCGTGTCGCAGAACACCTATTCCCAGTTCGACGTGCCGCGCGGCGGCGCGATCCTGAACAACGCGTCCGTGATGACGCAGACGCAGCAGGCCGGGATGATCAACGGCAACCCGAACCTTGGCCCGGGCCAATCCGCGAGGATTATTCTGAATCAGGTCAACAGCACCGCACCGAGCCAGTTCAGAGGCTACCTGGAGGTCGCAGGCAGCCGGGCCGAAGTCATCGTGGCAAACGGGTCGGGGATCGTGGTCGATGGCGGCGGCTTCATCAACACCACGCGCGGCATTCTTACGACCGGCACACCGATCCTCGATGCCAACGGCGGGCTGCGCGGCTTTCAGGTGACGGGTGGCAGCATTGCCGTTCAGGGCGCGGGGCTGAACGCGAGCAACGTTGACCAAGTCGATCTGATCGCCCGCGCGGTGCAGGCCAATGCCGCGATCTACGGCAATGCATTGAACGTCATCACCGGCACGAACCAGGTCGATCACGACACGCTTTCGGCGAGCGCCATCAGCAGCACTGGCGCCTCCCCGGGGGTCTCGATCGACGTCAGCGCACTCGGCGGCATGTACGCCAACCGCATCATGCTGGTGGGGACGGAGAAGGGCGTCGGTGTGTCGAACGCGGGCGAGATCGCCGCGCAAGCCGGCGACCTCACGCTTACCAGTGCGGGACAGCTTGTGCAGTCCGGCAAGCTGAACGCGAGCGGCAACGTCGGCATCGACGTGGGCAGCGTTGCCAACAGCGGCACGATCTACGCAAAACAGAGCACGAGCCTCCGCGCGTCGGACATCGTCACGAACGACGGGACGCTGGCGGCGCAACGAGATCTGTCTGTCATGGCGAGCCGCCTGACATCGACCGGTACGCTGGGCGCCGGCGTGAACGGCGACGGTTCGGTCGGCAGCGGCGGCGACCTGTCGGTAGCGGCATCGGCACAGCTCGACGTGAGCGGCCTTGGCGTGGCGGGCGGCAACGCGATGTTCACGGGCGGCGGGCTCAATCTCGCGGGCAGCGAAACGTCCACAAACGGTGACCTGACGTTGATAGCCAGCATAGGCGACCTGAACCTCGCTGGCGCGACCACGCGCGCAGCGGGGCAAGTGACGGCTCAGGTCGCGGGAGCGCTGATCAACGATTACGGCACGCTCGCGGGGGCTCAAGGCGTGACGCTCAACGCGGCCTGGCTCTCCAATGCGGCGGGCAAGATTGCGTCACAAGCCATGCTCATTGCGCGGACCTCGGGGCAATTGACGAACCTGGGCGGCGAAATCGTCTCTGCAGGCACCATGCAATTGCGTGGCGGCGCCATCGCAAACGACCGCGGCACCCTGCAGAGCGGCGCTGCGCTGTCCCTTGTGGGAGATTCGCTGGACAATACGGCGGGCCGCATCACCTCCCTGAATGGCGATGGTCTGACGGTCACGGTCACGGGTGCGCTCACGAACACGATCGGCACGACCGCCACCGGTTCGCAGGGGTGCGTAATCGGCGGCAATGGTGCTGTCACGCTCATGGCGGGAAGCGTTGTGAACCAAGGCAGGGTGAGTGGGCAGACGGACCTGCAAGTCGGCACCGGGTCGCTCGATAACAGCGATGGCACGCTGCAAGCGGCGGGGAATACGACGATCGACGCCGGCACGCAACTGACCAACCACCGCGGCAATATCGTCGCCGGTCAGGCCGCGACGGTGAGTGCCGCGACACTCGACAACAGTGCTGGGACTCTGCAGGCGACACAACTGTCGCTGGGTGCCACCAATCTCGTCAATCACGCGGGCACGATCACGCAGACGGGTACCGGGTCGATGCGCGTCGCCGTCCTGGGCTTGCTTGACAATTCGGCGGGCGGCACGCTGCAGACGAATAGCGTGGATCTCACGTTGGCGCCGTCCATGCTCGATAACCACGGCGGCACGATCACGCACGCGGGCGCCGGCGCGCTCACGGTGAATGCCGGTAACGGAACCGGCACGATCTCGAATGCGGGCGGCAAGATCACCAGCAACGGGCAGGTCGTCGCGCGGGCGAGGAGCCTGGACAACGCAGCGGGTCTGATCATGGGGCAGACCGGGCTTACGGCGACGCTTGGCGGCGCGGTCGATAACGCAAACGGCAAGCTGCTGTCGAACACCGACCTGACGCTCACGAGCGACACGCTGGCGAACGATGGCGGCGAGATTGGCGCAGGCACGAACGAGACGATCCGCACCGGTTCACTGACAAACAAGGGCGGCGCCATCGTGGCGCCGAACCTGAGCTTGACGACGAACGCCACGCTGAACAACAGCGGCGGCAACGTGAAGGCGAATCAGTTGGCGTTTTCCGCGACCCACCTTCTGAATCACGGGGGAACGATCACGCATTACGGTGCCTCGCCGATGACCATCGACGTCAGGCATACGCTCGACAACTCGGCGGGCGGCACGATCCAGAGTCACGCCCAGGATCTGACGCTTGCGCCTACCCTTCTCAACAACAGCGGTGGCAAGATCCTTGCGTCCGGCACGGGACGGCTGACGATCGCGCCGGGCAACGGTGCGGGGACGCTGCTGAACGCAGGCGGCGAAATCATTGCGGGTGGGCAACTGGCGCTGAACGTCGGCAGCCTGAACAACTTGGCGGGCATGCTTGCCGCACGGGGCAACGCCACGGCGAAAGTGTCGGGTGACGTGAACAACACGCAAGGGGTCGTGCGCTCGCTCGCCTCCCTGTCCGTCATCGGCGGTGGTGCTCTCGACAATACGAACGGCCGGATCCAGTCGGGAGCCGACGGCGACGACAGCAAGCTCGCGGTGCAGGTCGCGTCCATCGACAACACTCGCGGTCTCATCGGCAATCTCGGCACGGGCGACGCGACGATTCGGGGCGGCACGCGGGTCGTCAACGGCGCCGGCGCGATCACGGGCAATGGTCGTGTGGCCCTCAGGGCCTCGACAATCTCGAACACGTTGGGCGGACAACTGAGCGGCGCGACCGTCTCGATCGATGCCGACACGCTCGATAACACGGGCGGCGGCATCGGCAACTTGTCCGGTTCGCGCGGAGACGTGGCCATCAAGACGGCGGGTGCGCTCACGAATACCAGCGGCCAGATCGGTGCGACGAACGACCTGAACGTGACGGCGGCAACGCTTGCGGGCGGCGGCGCCTACGGTGCGGCCCACGATGTAGCGGTGAACGTCGAGGGCGACTTCGCGATGACGCCGACGTTGAAGCTGGCTGCGGGGCACGAACTTGCGATTACGCTGTCCGGCACGTTCACGAACGACACACGGGTCGAAGCGGTCGAGAACCTAAACATCACGGCGGGGGATATCGCCAACAGCGGCGCGATGATGGCTGGCGGGACACTTACGACGCACTCGAACACGCTGCAAAACACGGGCACCCTGGTGGGCGGCGACGTATCGCTCAATGCGACATCGCGACTATCGAACGTCGGTCCAACGGCGCTCATTGGCGCGACAAACAGCGAAGGGACGCTGGAACTGCTGGCGCCGATCATCGAGAACCGCGACGACATGACGGCCACCGATACGCAGGCGACCGCCGCCATTTATGGTCTTGGCCGCGTTGTCCTCGCCGGGGGCAAGGACGCGAGCGGCAACTACACCCAGGCAAAGCTGATCCGCAACCAATCGGCCCTGATCCAGTCCGCACGCGATATGGCGCTGCACGCCAATCAGGTCACGAATACGCGGCGACAGATGCAGACGTCGGGATTCACGTCGTCAGTCTCGGCGGATCTTCTCGCCAGTCTTGGCATCAGCCTGAGCGGACGTACCGGGAAAATCAATACGCGAGATCCCAACGCTATTGGTGGTGTGTACGTCGAACCGCCGCACGGGGGGGAATGGAACAGCGACTACATCTACACGAGTTACACGGGCGCAGCCGTGGCCAATACGGTGACATCGATTAGCCCGCAAGCGCAGATCGTGTCCGGCGCGGACTTGAATGCTTCGTCGGTGGGCCTGTTCCAGAACTACTGGAGCGCGGTGTCGGCCGCAGGCGCGATCGCGGCACCGCTGACGCTCGACCAGAATAGCTGGCAAGGCCAGGTCGCTCCTGCCGTACGCGTCAGGTACTCGGGGCAGTACCACTACAACAATTACGACAATAGCAAGCACGACTGGCAATTGCCGTTCGGCGATGCTCGCTTCGTGACGATGCGTCCCGGCGGCTTCACGCAGGTGGCACCTGCAGATACTCGAACCTACGCTCTGCCCGCCTACGAATCGACCTTTGTTGCAGGCGGCACGCTGTCGGGGACGGGAGTGAGCATCGACAATACGGCTGGTAATGCAGGCGTGATGCCGCTCGGCCTTGCGGCCGGCCAGTCGGTGACCGGCGTGAACATCAGCGCGTTGGACGGCAAGGCGAGCGGTACGAGGGCGGTCACAACGTCCGTTCAGGGCAACAGGGTGCAGATCGATGCGGTCATCGCGCGGGCCACGGCGGTAAGCGTGATTGCCAACCTGACAATCCCGCAAGGGGGGTTGTTCCGGCCAGCCACCGCGCCGGACGCGACATACCTGATCGAGTCAAACCCTGCCTTTACGAACGTCAAGACGTTCCTGTCGAGTGACTACTACCTTCAGCAGATTGGGATAAATCCGCAAACGACCGCAAAGCGTCTGGGAGATGGCATGTACGAGCAGCAGCTTGTGCGAAACCAGATCACGGCGCTCACCGGCAAGGCAGTGCTCGGTCCCTACGGCGATACACAGGCGATGTATGAAGCGATGATGAACTCGGGCGCAGCCCTTGCGAAGTCGCTGAACCTGTCGTTAGGCATGAGCCTGTCTGCCGAGCAAGTCGCGGCACTCACCCGTCATGTAGTCATCATGCAAACGCAAATCGTCGATGGACAAGCCGTGCTGGTGCCGGTGGTCTATCTTGCGCAGACGGAACAGCAACAGATGAGCGGACCGCTGATCGCGGCGAACGACATCGACCTGAAGCAGGCGCAGACGTTCACCAACAGCGGTACGGTGCAGGCGACCCGCGCGCTCACCATCGATGCTACGTCCATCGACAATGCATTTGGTGGGTTGCGAAGCGACGGAGTGATGTCGCTGACGACAAAGGGCGATGTCGACTTGAGTTCGGCCACAGTGAACACCGGAAGTCTGACACTCAGCGCCGGGGGCGACCTGCTGCTGAGCACGATCACGAGCCAGGTCAGTCAGGTGAGCACCACGGGTGCCACGCGCGTCTCGACGACGCTCGGTCCCATCGCAAGTGTGACGGTAAGGGGCGATGCCGCGATCGTGACAGGTGGCAATGTCGAGCAGAACGCAGGCACGCTGAACGTGGGCGGAAACCTCGGCATGGCCATTGGCGGCAACTGGGAACTTGGCACGGTACAGACCGGCGAGCGGAAGGTCGTCGAGCGTGCGAACGGTGTATCGGATACCAACTTCAACGCGGCGACGGGGAGCGCTGTCACGGTGGGAGGCGTATCGCAGATAGGCGTGGGAGGTAATCTGACGGCCACGGGAGCGGCCCTCAACCTGAACGGAGGTGGCGCGCTGGCGGCGAAGGGCGATGTGACGTTGCGAGCGGCAGTGACGACCTCAACGTTACAAAGCAACAGCGCGGATAGCGACAGTAGCGGTAGTTACTCGGAATCGAAGCGGCAATCTGACGACGCGGTGATCGGCACAACCTTGCAAAGCGGCGACAGTCTCACGATTGCCTCAGGCAAGAATATCAACCTGGCGGGCAGCGGCATAACACTCGCCCAGGGCGCGGCAACGCTGGCGGCAGCCGGTGACATCAACATCGGTGAAATCACCGAGACGCACGAATTTCAAAGCCGGCACGACGGTAGTCGCAGTGGAGTGGTGAGCGGAAAAAGCACAACGAGTACGCTGGACATGAAAGCCACCCAAGCCAACGGCAGCCTGATTTCGGCGGACACCGTGGCGATCGCTGCGGGCAAAGATTTGAGCGTTCGGGGGAGCACGATTGTCGGAAACAAGGATGTCGTCCTACAGGCGGGTCACGATTTACGGATCGATTCGACGCAGAGCGTTAGCGAGACCCGTTCATTCCACGAGGAGACGAGCACGGGTCTGGGTTCGTCAGGTGGTGTAGGGATTTCGTACGGCACTAATGAGCAGAAGGACTGGGCCAACGACAGCAGCGTGACCCAAACGGGTAGCCTTATCGGCAGCGTTAGCGGTAACGTCAGTATGGCGGCCGGCAATGACTTGCTGGTTCGTGGCAGCGAAATCGTCGCGGGTGGGAACATAACGGGCATCGGGCAAAACGTCACCGTCGAATCCGCGCTCAATCGTGAGCATCACGACGAAACGCACGAGATGAAGAGCTCTGGCTTCACGTTGGCGGTTAAGTCGCCGGTGATCGACGCGATACAGAACGTTGCTGGGCAGGTGCGCGCGGCGGCGGATTCCGGCGGCGATACGCGTGTTTCGGCGTTGCGCGGTTACGCTGCGGCCAGTGGCGCCGTCGGCGCGCTTGGCGAAGGGAAGGGAGCGCTCGATGCGCTCGCCAGCGGTGCCAAACCGGAAGCCAAGATCGAGTTGAGCTGGGGGACGTCGAGCAGCAAGTCGACCTCGTCGTCCGACAGCGCGCAGAATATTTCGAGCAACATCAAGGCGGGAGGCACGGCGGCGTTCATTGCGACCGGGGATGCGGCGTCGGGGAAAGGCAACGTCAACATCATCGGCTCGAACATCGATGCGAAGGACGTTCTCCTGCAAGCCAACAATCAGGTCAACCTGAGTCACAGCACCGACACCGAGTCGTCGCGCAGCGAGAACGAGTCGAAGAGCGGCAGCGTAGGCGTGTCTTACGGAACGAGCGGATGGGGCGTATCGGCGTCGCTCTCGAAGTCGAACGGCGATGCCAACTCGGATTCCAAATTCCAGAACAACACCCACATCAACGCGAACCAGACGGCGGTGATCGCGAGCGGCGGCGACACGAATATCGTCGGCGCAAACGTGAATGCCGACAAGGTGATTGCGCGCGTAGGCGGCGATCTGAACATCGCCAGCGTGCAGGATACGAGCGAGAGTTCCGCACATCAGCAGAGCATGGGCGGTGGGCTAAGCGTCAGTATGGGGGGCGCATCCGGCAGCCTCAGTTTCTCCCGTGGAAATGCGAGCGGCAACTATGCGGGCGTGGAGGAGCAATCCGGAATCCAGGCGGGCGGCGGTGGGTTTGACGTCGGCGTGATGGGTAACACCGATCTGAAGGGTGCCTACATTGCGAGCACAGCCGATCCGTCAAAGAATCAACTGACGACAGCCACGTTGACGTTCTCCGACATTGAGAACCATTCGGAATACAGCGCCAATAGTTTTGGTGTCGGTGGTGGCGCTACCGTTGGGAATGGCGGTGCGAACGAGCGTACGACGGGCAATAGCTCCGGCAAGAACACAGGTGGGATTTCTCCGATGTTGCCGCAAATGGAGAGCGGAAGCGAGCGTGCGACAACGCGCACCGGCGTAAGCGAAGGCACGATCACGCTGACCGACGAGGCGAAGCAGACGCAGGATCTGGCGAGTTTGAATCGCGATACTTCTGACTTGAATGGGACGGTAACTCGCACACCGGATTTACAGGATCTGCTCAACGACCAGTCACGTCTGATGCAAGCGGCGACGGCAGCGGGTGAGGCCGTCGCGCGCGACATCGGAACTTATGCGGATAGGAAAGCCGATGAGGCGCGAAAGCTGGCGGAGAAGACCAACGATCCCGCGTTGAAGGCTCAGTACTTACAGGAAGCGAAAGACTGGTCCGAAGGCGGCGACTACCGCGCAACGATGCACGCGGCAGGTGGGGCGATCGTGGCGGGTCTCGGGGGCGGCAATGCGCTGGGTGGTGCGTTGGGTGCGGGGCTGACGTCAAAGCTTGGTCCGGTGCTAAACAAGCTGAGTGACGAGATTAAGAATGCCAGTCCGACGGGCAACGCCGATATCGATCGGGCATTGGGTCAGATTGTGGCGACGGGCGTAGGTACTGCGGTAGGTGCGGTGGCGGGCGGAACCTCGGGGGCGTTTACTGGGTTCAATGCGGATCGGTTCAATCGGCAGTTGCATCCGGATGAGCGGACCTTGGCGAAGCACATTGCAGCAAAAAGCAACGGCCGCTATACGCAGGAACAGGTCGAAGACCAGATGAGAATTATGGGCGTCTCTCAAACGGACGGGAGATCGGTGCCGGCAGGCGTGGCTGAGGAACTAAATGGACGCACGCCGACAGATCCGGGCGCACGATGGATTAACACAGGATTGACCAACGCCAACGGAAATCCGTTGATAGTTGAGTCATTGCAGGAGCCGAATCAGGAGTTGCAGGGGTTAATTATGGCGAACTACGACTCAGCCGCCCCAGGGCACGTGCCGAGTAACTTCACATACGCGCCGACGCCAGCTAAGACGGACGTCCGAGGTACTGTGGCCAATATGGCGAGCGGCGTCTCAACTGCAGCAGGCCGGTTTGGAGCAGCCACTGCGGCTGGAGCGTCCATACCTTCGCCTTTTGCACCGGGATTGGCCACAGCATCTTACGTTGCAACCGCGACGGGCATGGCGGCGGACGCGGTGGTACAGATAGCGAAGCCGGACGTTGGTCAATATTGGGTTTCTAGCGGAGTCGGGATTGCGGTTAGCGCGGCGTCGGAAAGGTTTCCAGGTTTTGGGCCTGCGATCAACGAGGCTGCGAACGCTATAAACACCAGTAGTGCGTCACAGTCCACGCAGGATCTCATCAATAAATACTGGAGCAAGGCAATTAAAAGTGTGAATGGATCCGAAAAGAAAGATGAAAAAAATTAAGATTTTTGAGGAAGGGAACTTCACACGATGGTTCAGGCTATGCCTGATCGCGGCCGGATTTAGCATTATGTATTACACGTTCAAGTTTATTGAGCCATCAATTTGGAGCGGGGCCTTGCTACTCGTCGGTTTGGGCATAGCCGCAGTGGGAGGGATGACAAGTCGTGCAGCGCTACTAAGAATCAAGCCGTTCGACAGCAGCAACAAGAAAGCACGCGACAGCTACAAGTCGAAGGACGACGAAGAGAATCAGTCGAAGTAGACGCGGCGAACCCGGCCAGCGCCGGGTTCGCCGCTTGTGGAGGGAGGTCTCAAGAGTCAAGTGCAACGTTGGGCTAATCCAGCCTTTTCCAATTCCTTGGCCATTGCTTCCTCGGGCGTGTCCCAGTCGAGCGTCTGACGCGGCCGTCCATTGAGCAATTTGGCAATGTCGTTGAGTTGTGTCTGGCTGACGCTCGAGAAATCTATGCCCTTTGGCAAGAACTGGCGCAGCAAGCCGTTGCTGTTCTCATTGCTGCCACGCTGCCAGGGCGCGTGCGGATCGGCAAACCAGATATCGAGATTCAATCGCTTGGACAGTTCGACATGACAAGTCATTTCCGTGCCCTGATCGTACGTGAGGCTCTCGCGCAGAAACGCCGGCAGCTTCTTCATCTGGCGCGTGAAGGCCTCCAATGCGTCCAGGGCCGTGCAGCCGTCCATACGGCACAGCACCACGAAGCGCGTCTTGCGCTCCACCAGCGTGCCCACGCAAGAACGATTGAAAGCGCCTTTGATGAGTTCGCCCTCCCGATGCCCAGGCCACTGTCGCAGTTCGATCTGAATCAACTGACGACAGCCACGTTGACGTTCTCCGACATTGAGAACCATTCGGAATGCAGCGCCAACACTTTTGGTGCCGGTGGCGGGGCACCCTTGGTAATGGCGGCGCGAACGAGCGTACGACGGGCAATCGCTCCGGCAAGAACGCAGGTGGGATTTCTCCGATGTTGCCGCAAATGGAGAGCGGTAGCGAGCGGGCCACGACGCGCACGGGCGTAAGCGAAGGCACGATCACGCTGACCGACGAGGCGAATCAGACGCAGACATTGGCGAGTGTGAATCGCGATACTACCGACTTGAATGAAACGGTAACTCGCACACCTGATCTACAGGATCTGCTCAACGACCCGTCGCGCCTGATGCAAGCAGCAACGGCAGCGGGTGAAGCCGTCGCGCGCGACATCGGAACTTATGCGGATGAGAAAGCAAATGAGGCGCGAGAGCTAAGGTAATACTCCCGTTTTCCTCGGCCCGGTACAGCGCCGACCGCTCCCTCCCCAGATCAATCGCCAAGTTTACTTCGCGCTACTGCGACGATTTCCGGTGCCGCAACGGCAGTCATTACAACAACCCCCGAATGTGCATCGAAGTGTCGTTAAGCACGGGCATTCGGACCAGACAATAGATTCAGAGGATTTCCCCGTGGTATTCAGCAGTATCGCCTTCTTGGGACTATTTCTCCCAATGACATTGGCCGCGTACTTTTTGACCCCGCGCGCGTGGCGCAACCTGACGCTCGCGCTGGCCAGCATCGTTTTCTATGCCTGGGGCGAACCTCGCTTCTTGATCTTGATGATGGTGTCCATCGGCATCAACTTCCGCTTGGCCATCAGCATCGATCGAGCGAAAAAACGTCTCCGGATGGTGGGAATTGGCGTCGGCATCAACCTCTTCATTCTCGGGGCATTCAAGTACGCAGGCTTCATTGTTGAAAACTTGAATGGGATCTTGACGCCTTTGGGCGTCGATCCGCTGGAGCTGCGGCCGCTGCCTCTGCCGATTGGCATTTCGTTCTACACGTTCCACGCGATTTCGTATCTTGTCGACATATACCGGAAAAACGCGCAACCGAACCGAAGTATCGTCAATTACTGTCTCTATATCACGTTGTTCCCGCAACTGGTCGCGGGTCCGATCATCCGATACAAAGACATTCAGTCACAACTTCGAGCGCGCATCGCTACTCTCGATGACGCGTCGGCCGGCGCGCTTCGCTTCACCATGGGCCTCGCAAAGAAGGTGCTTATCGCCAATCAGTTGGCGATCGTGGCCGACGCCGGCTTTAGCGTACCCTCCGGCGAACTGTCAGCATCTGTAGCGTGGTTCTCCCTCCTGTGCTACACGCTGCAGATCTACTTTGATTTCTCCGGCTATTCGGATATGGCCATCGGGCTCGCGCGCATGTTCGGGTTCCGGTTCCCAGAGAACTTCAACTATCCCTACGCCGCGACGTCGATGCAGGATTTCTGGCGCCGCTGGCATATCTCTCTGTCGACATGGTTTCGTGACTACGTGTACATCCCACTCGGCGGCAACAAGGACGGTACGAGCCGAACCCTTCGGAATCTCTGGATCGTATTCCTTCTGACTGGGTTTTGGCATGGTGCAACCTGGAATTTCCTGCTTTGGGGTGCGGCGCATGGCGCCCTGCTTACTCTCGAAAAGTTGGTTCCGTCGAACGTAGTGTCGAGATCTGCCACGTGGCGATATGCTCGCCACGGCTACCTCGTCCTGGCCGTCATGCTGACGTGGGTGCTTTTCAGAGGCGACAGCATAGACCGCGCGCTGAGCTATTTCGGGGCACTCGCCGGCATATCCACGCCGACAGATCCGTCGGTAACCGTCAAGACCCTGTTCTCTGGCCATCTCGGATGGCTCATACCTGCCGCCATCGTGTTGGCGGCTGGCTTCTACCCTTGGGCACTCGAACGCCTCACCTCGGTACGTGCCTGGTTAGTGTCGCGCAACATCGACGGTGTCGTCGCGGCCGCGTTTGTCACACCCGCTCTCGTCCTCGCGACGATGTCGATCGCACTTGGGCAGTACAACCCGTTCATCTATTTCCGCTTCTGACCCGTCATGCTTGAAAACGTCGAAATTCAACCTCGGGCGAAACGACCTCTGACCTGGCTGAGGAAGCTAAATAGGGTGGCGGTGCCTTTGGCATTCTTTTCGCTGATCGCGCTGCCGATCGCATGGTTCGGCCGCGCGAGCTTCGCGCCCTCGCCTCTTCATGAAAACCGGGTGCTAGAGCCATTCCCTGATCTCTCGATACGCTCTTTGCAAAGTCTCGAACGTTGGTTCAGCGATCGCTTTGGCATGCGCGATGCACTCGTGTATTACGGCTCACGGTTGCAAATCGCGCGGACCGGGTCGCCGACAAATCAGGATGTCGTCGTTGGCCCCAATAAGTGGCTCTTTTTCGATCAATACTACGTCCCTGGCCAACCACACTTTGCCGATGTGCGAGGCAAGGACCCGCTCTCTCGAGGCCAGTTGCGCGCGATCGTGGAGAATCTTGGGGTCACGCAAAACGCGCTCTCGGCGTGCGGGATCCCCTTCTATTTCATCGTCGCCCCCGACAAGCAGTACGTCTACCCCGAACAGTTGGGGATTCATGTGAATCCCAACGGCACGACCCAACTTGATCAACTGCTCGACTATTTCAAGGTGGAACTCCCCGGACTTCGGGTGGTTGACCTTCGTCCTGCCCTGAACGATGCGAAACGTAACACTCCGTACGAGATGTACACGCGTACGGATACGCATTGGAATTCGCTGGGCGCTTTTTATGCCTACCAAGCCCTGGCCAAACGGTTTATCCGCGACGGAATCATTATCTCGGCACCAGCAGCTTCGTTGAACGCCTGGACCGTTACCCAGTCTTCATTCGATCAAGGTGACATCGCAGTATCCCTGCTGTCCCTGCCCGGATACTTCGAGGACTTCAACACCCACTTCGAAAAGCGTTCTCCTCGTCTCGCGCAATGGGTGGATGCGCCGGCAGATGCTCCTCAAAGTGGCGACAGCGCATTCTCTACCAACGCAAATGGGCACGGCCGACTGCTCCTCTACAAAGACTCGTTCAGTGGCGAGCTGCTGCCATTTGTCGCCGAGGACTTCGCTGCCACATGGTCGTATCTCGGTCGTGATTTGGACGGCAATGAGATTCGACGGCGAAAGCCGACAGTAGTCGCGTTACAGATTGTCCAGCGAAATATCAAGATGCTCCGTAATAGCCCACCGAAGAACATGACCGGACTCTGTGAGGACTGAGTCATCAACTTCTCCGATGACGCACAACTCCCGTTGGCACCGCTTGGCGAGCCCCATTCGGTTACAACCATTACACCGGTTACGTTCGTTACATCGTCGTGCCGCGAGTACGCGTCAATTTGCGATTACGCTTCGGGCATTGATCACCGCGCTTTACCATGACGCCGAATCGGCACGCGGTACCGTCGTGCCTCATGCGTCCTAAGCCCCCCACACGGAGACGACCCTCGATGACAAAGCCCTATCTCGCCGTTTTCGCCGCACTTTCGGCGACCGCCGCCATCACCTGTATGACGTTCAGCGAGCGCACGTACGCCGCAGAGCCGCAAGCACAGGTCCAGACCAATCCTCGGCAAGACGAAATCAAATCGCTCGTCGACAAGACGATCACCCCGCTCATGGCCCGAGGGCAAATTCCCGGCATGGCCGTCGGCATCGTCTTCGACGGGCATACCTACGTCTTCAATTACGGCGTGGCCGACAAGAAGGCCAACACACCCGTCACGGCCGACACGCTTTTCGAATTGGGTTCGGTCAGCAAGACTTTCACGGCCACGCTCGCCGCCTATGCGCAAGGCGTCGGTGCCCTCTCGCTCACCGACAAGACCAGCCGCTTTGTCCCCGAACTTGCAGGCACCCCCTTCGGCGACGTGAAACTCGTCAATCTCGGCACGCACACGACCGGCGGCATGCCGCTTCAAGTGCCGGACAACGTTCATAGCACCCACGACGTCCTGCAATACCTCAAGTCATGGAAACCGGCGAAACCCACCGGCACGGTGCGCACCTATTCGAACGTGAGTATCGGTGCCCTCGGCTGGATCGCCGCACGCGCCATGCACGGTGACTTCGCGACACTCGTGACGGAGCACGTCTTCAAGCCACTGGACATGCAGCACACCTACCTCCGGGTGCCGAAGGATCAGCAGGCCAACTACGCGTGGGGATATGGGAAGGATGGCAAGCCGATTCGCGTCTCACCGGGCGTATTCGATCAGGAAGCCTATGGCGTGAAGACGACGGCGAGCGACCTGCTGCGGTTCGTGCGCGCCAACCTCGGACAGCCAGTGCAGGACGACCGGCTGCGCCAAGCGATCAACGCGACCCACACCGGCTATTTCTTCGACAAGCCGATCACGCAGGACCTGATCTGGGAGCAGTACCCGTATCCGGTCAGCGTCGATGCGCTGCTTGACGGCAACTCGGCCCGAATGGCTTACGAGCCGACCGCCGTTCGTGAACTCGCGCCTCCGATGGCCCCCACGCCCGTCGCCTGGATTAACAAGACGGGCTCGACGAATGGGTTCGGCGCTTATGTCGCCTTCGTCCCGTCGAAGCAGATCGGCATCGTACTGCTCGCGAACAAGAACTACGCGATGGACGAGCGCATCCGCGCAGCGCACGACATCCTGACCAGCCTCGACGGTGGTGCACACGCCTCCCCCGCTGGGAAGTGACGACGTGCGCGGCTGCGGGCGTCCTCGCCCGCGCCGTCGTCGTGAATTTGACTCGGCGCTGAAGTCCCTGAGGCTTTAGCGCCCAAACACCTGCTCAAGCGCCGCCGCCATATCCTCGATCAGATCCTGCGGGTCTTCCAGACCGATATGTAGACGCACGATCGGGCCGGCGGACGTCCAGTCCTCGCACGTGCGCGTGCCCGCCACGTTCGACACCGTCGCCAGACTCTCGAAGCCGCCCCACGACGCGCCGATGCCAAACAGCTCGAGCGCATCGACGAATCGGTCCGCTTGCGCCGTCGTGGCGTTGGCGAACTCAAACGAAATCAGGCCGTTCGTGCCCACGCAATCGCGTTGCCACAGCGCATGCCCCGGATGCGTCGGCAGCGCCGGGCAGAACACGCGCGCCACGTCCGGCAGACTGCCGAGCCAATGCGCAACTTCCAACGCATGACGCTCATGCATCTGCAGACGCGCCCCCAACGTGCGCGTGCCGCGCAGCACGAGATACGCGTCGTCTGGACTCACGGCCACGCCCTGCGCATCCGCCATCGTGGCGAGCGTGTGCCAGACGTCCTGCGTCGTGGTCGCTGTTCCCATCATGACGTCGGAATGCCCACTCAGATATTTCGTCGCGGCCATCACCGAGACGTCGGCCCCCAACATCAGCGGACGGCACTGCACGCCCGAGCCCCACGTGTTGTCCGCCACGAGCAGCGCCCCATGACGATGCGCCAGATCGGCCAGCGCCGGGATGTCGCACATCTCGTAGACGAGTGAGCCCGGCGTCTCCACGTAGATCATCTTCGTACGGGCCGTCATGTGCTCCGCCGCGTCGCTGCCATCGGCGCGGAAGTAGGTGACGTGCACACCCCACGGCTTGAGAAACGTCTCAACGAAGTGACGCAGCGGCTGATACACGCAGTCCGAAATCAGCACATGGTCGCCCGGACGCACGTAAGCCAGAAATACCATCGAAATCGCCGCCAGCCCCGTCGGGAACAAACGCGTGCGATAGCCGCCTTCCAGCTCGGCGACGACATCCTCCAGCGCGAAGCCCGTCGGATTGCCGCGCGCCCCGTAGGTGAACATGCGCTCGGTGCCGCGACGGCGGCGCGCGTCGTTCAGGTCGTCCATCGTATCGAACAGCACGGTGGACGCACGCACCACCGGCGGATTGACGGCACGACCGCCAACCACGGCGGTGTGCATGCCGCCCTTGACCAGACGGGTAGCGAGACGTTTGGGGGTCGATTGTCGGGACATGATCGGACGTTGGGGGGATAAGGTTTTGAACGATTCGAACAAATCAGAAGATAACGCATGGCGTGCGCAACGCTTGCGCACGCCAGCGTCTGCACTTACTTCGCGGCGGCAGGCTCACCGATACGGAACGCACCGCGCTCGCGGTCGTCGAGCTGGGCCAGCAAACCCGTCTCCCACGCCAGATACTGGCGCGCCGCCGCCTTGTTGCCGTCGTGACGATCGTGCACGAAGAACAGATAGTCGATGCATTCGGCGTCCGCCGGCACATCGGGCGTGCTCTGCACCGGCTGGCCGGCCACGGCCCAAGCCTTGAAGCCGCCCGCAAGCAGCGAGACCGTGCGCACGTCGTTGGCATGCGCACGCCGCCAGTCGGCCGCGAACAGTTCCGCGATGCCGCGCTCGTCCGCGATCAGCACGATGTTACGCGACGCAGGCAGGCTCGGCAGCCGCGGACGAATCGCCCACTGCGCACCGGACACATGCTCGCGACGGTAGCTCATGCTCGGCCGCAGGTCGACGACCGTTACACGCTCGTCGGCCAGTGCCGCGGCGAGCGCGGCGACATCGATCTCGGGCAGCGTCGTGTCCACAGCCGGCGCACGGCCCGGCAACGACGCGCCGCTGGCGAGTCCGCCGCGCAACACATAGGCGTCGTGACCCAACTGACGCAGCCAGCTCGCGACGATGGGAGCGCGCACGCCGTCGTCGTCGAACAGCACCACCCGCGCGTGTCGCACGCCCACGTATTGATCCGTCGCCTGAATCAACTGGCCGCCCGGCGTGTGCTGCGCACCGGGCAGCGACCCGGCAGCGAATTCTTCCGGCGTGCGCACGTCACACAGGAACAGCGTGCGCGTCGTGTCCGTGGCCCATTGCGCAAACGTCGCGGCATCCACCTCGGGCACAGCGAAGCGCTCGGCCAACGCACCGCTCGCTTCACGCATCTGCGCGACGCTCGACGGCGCAACCGCGTCCGGATAGCGGCGCGTGCTGCCATGCTCCAGCGGCAAATCTTCCAGATACCAGCCCTGCGTGCCGTTCTCCAGCGCCATCACCGGGTTGGGAATGCCGAGGTTGATGAGCGTTTGCGCGCCGATGATGCTGCGCGTACGGCCGGCGCAGTTCACGACGATGGGCGTGGTGGGGTTCGGCACCAGCTCGCGAATGCGATAGCCGAGTTCGCCGTTCGGGCAGCAAATCGACGACGGAATCGTCATCTTCAGGTATTCGCTCACGGGACGTCCGTCGAGAATCACGACGTCGTCGCCGCGCTCGCGCATGGCGGCCAGCTCGCGCGCCGACACACGGGGCGTGTGATACGCCATCTCCACCAACTCACCGAAGGTCTTTGACGGCACGTTCACGCCGGCGAACAGACGAAAGCCGGCTTGTTGCCAAGCCTGTGTGCCGCCTTCGAGCACGTACACGTCGGAATATCCGAGCGCGGCCAAGCGCTGCGCCCCCTGAACGGCGACACTCCCGTCGGTGTCATAGAGCACCACGCGGGCGTCGCGGCGCGGCGCAAGCCGCACGATGTCGAGTTCGAGACGGCTGTAAGGCAGCGTCACGCCGTAGAAGAGATGCGCTTCGCCGTACTCGCCATGCTCGCGCACGTCGAATACGGCGATCTCGGCGCCGTCGTGCAACCATTCCTTGAGGCGGGCGGGCGGCACGAAGTGAGGAGTAAACGAGGTCATAGCGTTGCGTCGGTTGTCAGGTTCCGCCCGGTCATGTCCAAAGCGTAGGGATGAACGGGCCCGCACCGCCCGGCGGGGCGATGTGAATTGGGGGCACGAGGAACGCTCGCGCCGTCAGGGAGTTCGCCGCCGGATTTCGCCGGCGGTCACGGTAGCTTTAGCGGCGGGTCTTCACGCCGATATCCATGACTTGATACGTGCCCTTAGCGAGATCGAACGTGATGCGCTCGGTCAGCGTCTCGAGCGCGCGGCCATACATGTGCAGGTGGCGAATCGGCGCGTCGCCCTGGATCTCGACGGCATGAATGTCGTCCGACGCCAGCGCAATGCCGTGGCCCGGATCGACCACGACGGTGTCGCTCACGTCCAGCGTGCCGACGCCGGGTGTCTTGCCGTCGTCGGTGCGACGGTAGACGTAGTTGTATTCGACGCCTTCGACCGCCGCGATGCAGGCCCACGTCGTATGGTTGTGCGGCGTGATCTTCTTGCCCGGACGCATGACGTTCAGGTACAGCGCGTAGGTCTTGTCAGCATCTTCATGAATCAGATAACGCGCTTGCAGTTCGCCATCGGCCGGCGGCGGGAAGTCGGCCTCGTTCCACAGCGCGGTGCGCGCGGCGAGCGATTTGACCTGATCGAGTACGGCGGCCAGCGCGGGGCGCGTCTCGCCCTCAGGGGCCAGCGACGCCTTCATGGCTGCAATGGCGTCGCCGACGGCGGCCTGACGTTGTTCGGCTAGGGTGGGCGTGGACATGTGAAGTCTTCTCCGTAGGATCTTGTTCTGCGACGGGTCCCGGCTGGGGCGCGGTCGCGTGTTCGGGTATGGCGTAAGTGTCGTGTGCGTCGTGCTTGTCGGGTCGGCCTTAGGCAGGCACGGCGTCGCGCGGCACGCCGATCATCGGCGACGGGCGCAGCACGTCCTGCAGGAATCGCTGCGCACGCGCGTGCTTCGGCTGGCTGAAAAATTCCGCCGGCGGCGCGTCTTCGAGCAACTGCCCCTGGTCCATGAACCAGACGCGGCTCGACACGTCGCGCGCGAAACCCATCTCGTGCGTGACGATCATCATTGTCAGCCCCTCCTCCGCCAGCGAGCGCATGACTTGCAAGACCTCCTGCACCATCTCGGGATCAAGGGCGCTCGTCGGCTCGTCAAACAGCATGAGCGGCGGCTTCATGGCGAGCGCGCGGGCAATGGCCACACGTTGCTGCTGACCGCCCGAGAGGTTCGCCGGCATGGCGTCGATCTTGTGGGCAAGGCCGACCTTGGCGAGCAACGTCTCGGCCTGGGCCGTGGCTTCGTCACGCGACATGCCGAGCACCTTCGTCGGTCCGAGCATCAGGTTCTGGCGCACCGAGAGGTTCTGAAACAGATTGAAGCTCTGGAACACGAAGCCGATGCGGGCGCGCAACTGATTGAGCTTGATGTCGCGCGCGGTGACGTCCTTGCCCTCGAAAAGGATGCGGCCTTTCTGAATAGCTTCGAGCCGCGTGACGGTACGAATCAACGTCGACTTGCCGGAGCCCGACGGGCCGCACACGACCACGACTTCGCCACGCCCGATGGTGGCATCGATCCCCTTGAGGACGTGATGTTCGCCGTAATACTTATCGACTTTCTCGAATGCGAGCATGGTCATGATCGCGTTCTCCTTCTTGAATCCTGCACTTAGGCCAATCCCGCACGCTGACGGGCGATACGACGCTCGAGCCAGCCGGCGAAACGCGAAATGGCGAAACACAACACGAAATAGAAAGCTGCGAGCACGAGGAACGTCTGCAGCGGCTTGGTCAGCACGATCGTATTGACCTGCGCGGCCGAGTACGTCAGCTCGGGCACCCCGATCACATAGGCGAGCGACGTCGCCTTGATGATCGACACGAACTGGTTGACGATCGACGGCAACATGTTCGCGAGCGCCTGCGGCAATTGCACGTAACGCATGCTTTGCAGCCACGACAGCCCGTTCGAGCGCGCCGCTTCCATCTGGCCGCGCGGCAGGCCTTCAAGGCCGGCACGCACGATCTGCGACAGGAAGGCGCTCTCGTAGACGATGATCGCGCACACGGCCGTCGTGAATGCGGATACCTCGGCGCCCACGAGCAGCGGCACAGCAAAGTACGCCCAGAAGATGATCATCAGCAGCGGGATGCCGCGCACCAGTCGCGTCCATACACCGGCCGCACGTCGCAGCCAGCGCAGCGGCGAGACTTGCGCCATGCCGATCACCACCGCGATGGGAAACGACATCACCAGCCCGAGCGCCGAGAGAATGAGCGTGATCGCCACGCCGCCAAGCGGGCCGTTGGGCCAGCTCCCGACGAGGAACAGCGCGAGATAGTCATGCAGGATCTCGTACATCGTCTCAAACTCCCGAGGGTGCCGTACGGCGTTTGGCAACGTGCTCGGAGAGCGCCATCAAGGCCAGCGTGCCGATCAGATACAGGATCGTCGCCACCATGAACACATCGAACGTGCGGAACGTCAGGTTGTCGATCTGACGCGTGCGATACATCAGTTCGTGCACGCCAATCGCCATTGCCAGCGAGCTGTTCTTGAAGAGCAACAGCGCCTGATTGAGCAACGCGGGCGTCGCCACGCGAATACCCTGCGGCAGCACGACATAACGGAACGACTGCAAGTACGTGAGACCGATCGACCACGCGGCCTCCTGCTGCGTGTGCGGAATCGCGCGCAGCCCCGAGCGCAGGTCTTCGGAGATGAACGCGCCGGCATTGAGCGCCAGCGCGAGCGTTGCGAAGACAAACTCGGTGTTGCCCGCGTTGATCCAGTCGCGCAGGCCTTCAGGCAGCAGTTGCGGCACGCCGAAGTACCACACGAGAATCTGCACCAGCACCGGTACGTTGCGGTGATATTCCACCACCACGATCACGAAGCCCTTGAAGAGCTTGACCGGCAGGGCGCGCAGCGTGGTGAGCACCACGCCCACCACGATCGCCAGGAGCCCCGAGACCACGAACAGTTGGAGCGTGGTCAGCACCCCGTCGCGAAACAGCTTCAGGTAGCCGTCTTCGAGCAGAAACGAAAGATCGAACATTACGCCGCGTCTCGCTTACTGCACCTTGATCGGCTCGACCTTATAGTCGCGCGTGAACTTGTAGACCGACTTGGCGCCGAGCCACTTATCGAAGCTGTCCTGCAAACCATTCGTCTTGTCGTAGTCGACCAGAATCTTGTTCACGGCGGCGAGCAACGCGGGTTCGTTCTTGTTGGTCACCACGCCCCAGCGCTCTTCGAAAACCGGCTTGGTGAGCAGTCGGTATTGCTGACCGCCCTTGGCGGCAGCTTCATTGGCGAAGCGCGCCAGAATCAGTTGCCCCGCCACCAGCCCCTCGACTTTACCTTGCTGCAGCGCGAGGAACGCCGACGAAATGTCGTGGAAGGTGAGCAGGTTCGAATCGGGCAGACGCGTGACCGACACGGCGGCCGAGCTGGACCCCTCGGACGCGGCAATCTTCTTGCCCGCGAGCTGATCGAGCGTCTGCACCGGCGAGTCGGCGCGCACCAGCACGCGAATCGGGGCAACGAAGTACTGGTCGCTGAAGTCGACCTGAGCGGCACGGGCCGGCATCCAGGCAACGGCGGCAGCCAGCACGTCGACGCGATGCGTCTTGAGTTCGGGGATGCGGGCGTCGGTCGACAGCGCACGGTGTTCGAGCTTCACGCCCAATCCCTTCGCGATCGCGTTGCACACGTCAACGTCGAATCCGACGATCTTGCGCGTGGCCGCGTCGGGAAACGCATACGGCTCGCTGGCGTTCTGCGTGCCGCATACAAGCGTGCCGCGCGCCTTGATGTCGGCCAGTTGGTCAGCGTGTGCGACGCCCGTGATGGCGAGTGTTGCGAACAGCGCGGCTGCAAAGTGTCGTTGCCACATGATCCTGAGTCTCCTTGAGTTCGACCGAAGGGCGAATCGATGATCGAGGGACCGGTCAACGCCGGCTTCCGCCCGATTACATAAATATTGCTTGAGTGTCAGGCAGGTTATCGACCAAAATCCCCGAGAACAATTTAATTTTTATCCCTTAAACATTAGCGCGCCTGAAGTATTGGCGCAGAACCGTCATGCGAAATCTGGATATCGACCTGTTGCGCACTTTCGTGGCGATTGCGCAGCACGAGACGTTTGCGGCAGCCGCCACGCGCGTGGGACGCACCCAGTCTGCCATCACCCAGCAGATGCAGCGGCTCGAACAGGAGATGGGGTGCGCGCTGTTCGAAAAGCAGGGCCGGCAGAAGGCGATGACCGCCGATGGCGTGCGACTCGTGGCCTATGCGAACAAGATCCTGGCGCTCAACGACCAGGCCGTACAGGTCATGCAAACGCGCGGACCGGTGGAAAAGCTGCGCATTGGATCGCCGCACGACGTGGCCGACTCGATTCTGCCGAGCATGTTGCGACGGTTATCGAAACTCTCGGCGGAATTGCAGTTGGAGATCATCGTCGGCCGCAGCCCGCATTTGATGGACGCCCTGCGCGACAAGGAGCTGGATCTGGCGATCTCGACGCGCTACGACGAAGCCTTCCCCGGCATCAAGCTGCGCACTTCGCCGATGGTGTGGATCTGTGCCGACGACTTCATCTTCAATTCGTCCGCGCCTGTGCCGCTGGTGATGGCCGACGAACTGAGCCTGTTTCGCCGCCTGTCCATCGAGCGGCTCAACGCGGCGGGCATCGCCTGGCGCACGAGCTTCATCTCGCCGACACTGACCGGCATCAGGGCGGCGATCAGCGCGGGCCTCGGGGTGACAGCTCGCACCACCGAGCTTCTCGATGCGAACATGCGCGTGCTCTCTGAAGCCGACGGCCTGCCGCGCTTGCCCGACGTCGCGTTCTATCTATACGTGCAGCCGACGTGTACAAGTCAGGTCCTGCGCGAATTGTTCGAGTCGACGGAGCACATCGCCACGCGCTTCGGTCCACCGTTTCTGATCGGCGAGTAATCGGCGGCGCGCCTCCGATCCGCGGGAAGCCGAATCGGGGATATACTGCCCCCTAGTATGTACGTGCTAACATTTTCGGCCATTTGAATGACACAGACAGGAGCGCGACAGACCGTGCACACGATTCGGGAAAAGCACAAGTTGCTGGCACGCGTACGTCGCATTCAGGGCCAGGCGCAGGCGTTGGAGCGGCAACTAAACGAAGAGGGCGACTGTATCGAGATTCTCCAGCAGATCGCGGCGATTCGCGGGGCGGTCAACGGCTTGATGGGCGCGGTCATCGAGGGGCATCTCGTCGATCACCTCGTCAACGAGTCCGAGCAGGCGCGTCGCGAGGCCGAACTGGCCCCCGTGCTTCATGTCATCAAGGCCTATCTGAAGTAGCCGTCACACGCCCATGCTTCGTTTCGAGAATCTTGCCAAACGCTTCGGCACTTTCACGCTTTTCCAGCACCTGAGCTTCCGCGCCGAGCGCGGATGCTTTGCTCTGCGCGACGAAGGGGGCGGCGGCAAGACCACGCTGCTCGGCATGCTCGCGGGCACGGTCGTGCCGGACGACGGCCAGGTCTGGATCGACGGACATGCCATGCGCGACGCCCCTGCCGAGGCCAAGGCGTCGCTCGCCGTGGTGCCGTTCGACTGCCTGGGCGAGCCGTCGCAAACCGGACGTGGCTTTCTCGAACAGCGCGCCGCCGACAGGCAAACGCACGTGAGTGCCAGCGTGCTCGATCTGGCCGAGCGGTTCGGGCTGATGCCGCATATGGAAAAGCGCTTCGACCAGATGTCGCTCGGCACACGTCGAAAATACTATTTGACCGCCACGCACTTCGGCAGCCCGCGTGTGATTCTCGCGGACGAACCCAGTGGCGGACTCGATGCCGCCTCGCGCGCCGTGCTGATCGACTGGTTCACGACCCTCGGCAAGGATTGCTGCGTCTTCTTCTCGACCCACGACGATGCGCTGGCTGACGGTTGCCACGCGACAACGCTCGGCTTCCCCGATCTCACGCGCCCCAGCACCCGCTGAATCCCCGCTCGCCCTGCCGTGGGCCGCAAGGCGCACTCATGCGCTCATTGATCCGCACTCATTAAAGTTTCGGCCTCCCCCAGCCGTAAGCGCAGAGAGTAATGCTGCAATGTATCAATGCGACGGCGCAGGTGGCACCGCCTGGCCCGTCGCCCCCCCATTCAACGGTCCGCACGCGGGCCTACCGATGAAAGCTCATGAAAGTCACTTCGTTGCGAACCCGGATTCTGCTCATTTCCTGCCTGACGGTGGTGGGCGCGCTGATTCTCTCTGGCATCACGACTTACGTCATCGTGCGTGACAGCATGATGTCGAGCATCGCCGACACGCTGTCGGCCGTGGCCAATGGGAATGCCGGCACCATCGAGCGCTGGTCCGCCGACAAAGCGCAGGCGGTCGTGGCGACGTCGCAAGTCGTCGAGAAAGGAGATCCGGCCGGGCTCGTGAAGCTCATGGGCAAGACCAACGACTTCCCGATCACGAGCATCGGCTGGTCGGACAAGACATTCTTCTCCACCGCGCCCACGCCGCCGGACTACGACCCGACGGCGCGTCCGTGGTACAAGAGCGCCCTGGCGGCAGGCAAGCTCACCGTCACCAAGCCGTATGGCGATTCGTCGACGGGCATTCCGTATGTCGCCTTCACCGCGCCGATCCTGCGTGACGGCCAGACCACCGGCGTGGTCAGCGGCGCCGTGGCGCTCACTGGTGTGCAGGACATCATCAAGGCGGTGCATCCCACGCCGTCGAGCCTCGCGCTGGTGGTGGCGAGCGACGGTCAGGTGATCGCTCACCCGGATAACAAGTTCTCGCTCAAGCCGTCGACGGACGTGGCGCCCGCGCTCACCGCCGACTCGCTGCCGGGCATGGCTGCCGACGGCGCCGCACCGGTCGCGATGGAACTCTCCGGCGCACCCAAGCTGCTCAAGGCCAAGCGCATTCCGGGCACGGACTGGTATCTGGTGGTGGCGCTCGACCGCACGGAAGCCACAGCGGGCCTGACGCATGTGCTGGACGCAACAGGCATCACGCTCGTGATATTGACGTTAATCGCACTGGTCATTGCCTCCATCTTTACGTCGCGCGCGTTCAAGCGTCTGTCGATCGTGCGCGACGCCATGGACACCATCGGCTCGGGCGACGGTGACCTGACGCAGCGTCTCGATGTCATCGGGCAGGACGAGGTGGCGCAAATCTCGAAGTCGTTCAACGCATTCGTCGACAAGATCAGCTCGGTGATGCTCGACGTGCGCTCGGGCGTCTCGTCGATGACATCGGCCACCAGCGAGATCGAGATGGGCAACCGCGATCTGTCGCAGCGTACAGAAGCTTCGGCAGGGTCGTTGCAGGAGACGTCGTCGGCGCTCACGGAGATGACGTCCAGCGTCAAGCAGACGGCCGAGACCGCCGAGCATGCCACGCGCCTGGCCAACGATGCGAGCGCCGCCGCCGCGCGTGGCGGTCAGGTCGTCACCGATGCGGTCGGCACGATGGCGGCGATCACGCAGTCGTCGGAACGCATCACGGAGATCATCAGCGTGATCGACGGTATTGCGTTCCAAACCAACATCCTGGCGCTCAACGCGGCGGTGGAGGCGGCACGTGCGGGCGAGCAGGGACGCGGCTTCGCCGTGGTGGCGGGCGAGGTTCGCACGCTGGCCCAACGCAGTGCGGCGGCCGCTCAGGAAATCAAGACGCTGATCGAGACGTCGGTGCAGAACGTCAAGAGCGGTACGGAACGGGTGCAGGCGGCAGGCACCACGATGAACGAAATCGTTGACGGGATTACGCGCGTACAGCGTCTGGTGAGCGAGATCAACGGCGCCATGACCGAGCAGAGCACGGGCATCAGCCAGATCGACCGCTCGGTCTCGGAGATGGATCAGGCCACACAGCAGAACGCCGCGCTGGTGGAAGAATCGGCGGCCGCGTCGGCCATGCTGAGCGAGCAGGCTCGTATGCTGGCGGAGACGGTGGCGCGCTTTCGTCTGCGCGATGGGCAGCACGCGGCGCCGCACGCGCCGTCGTTGTCGGTCGTGGGGTCGACGAAGCGTCGGGCGGCCTGAGGGGCTATAACGGCCGTTCACAAAACTCGATTTTCCCGTTACAATCGCCGTCCCCTGCCCAGGTGGCGGAATTGGTAGACGCACTATCTTGAGGGGGTAGCGCCGAGAGGCGTGCGGGTTCGAGTCCCGCCCTGGGCACCAGGCATTCAAAAGGCAGATGAACGCGAGTTCGTCTGCCTTTTTGTTTTACGAGCCTGTTTCACTGACGCCCGGAGGCCGTTAGCTGCGCGTGACGGTTCCGGCGTTCCCACGCGCATGGAGCGTCTTCGAGAGGCGATATTCGTGCCACGTCAGTGCAATGATGGCAATGTCGAGTGCCGAGAGGACCAGCAGCCAAGGCGAATGGGTGAACGTGAATCGGTAGAGTTGGTAGGCGACGAACAGGGCGAACGCGACCATCGAAACGGGGAAATACCAGAGCTTGTCGCGCAGCAAGCCAATGATCAGCCATAACTTGATCACGCCGTGCGCGAGCAGGTAAGCCGCCGCGAACTTCTGTGAGCTGACGGAAAGATGCTGCACCGTATGCAGCAAAAAGCGGGCGACGACATCGTGCGGATCTTCCGCAATTTCGTTCCCCGTCACCCAAAGCACGGTCGACAGCAGGAAATGCCGGGGGATAAAGTACGCCACGACGCCGCCGACGATCTCGGCAAGGGCGAAGAGCGCCTTTATCCACAGGCTCGCCTCGAAGACGAAATGGAGCCGCTTCTCGTAGACGTCGGAGAAGCCCATCACGCCCCGCCCCCCTCATGCACATTGGTCGATGCGCCCGGTACGACGACGGTCACGCTCAGGCCCGTTCGCGCGACCTCATCCGCGTAGGCGAGGCGCACATCGGCGCCGGCCTTCTCTGCAATGGCCTTCACGATCGACAACCCTAAGCCCGACCCCACTTCGCTGGTGCCCAGCCCTCGGTAGAAAGCATCGAAAACACGATCGCGCTCCTTCGGCGCGATCCCCGGACCGGTATCCTTGACGCACAAAACCGTCTGTCCCTTGCCCGACGAGAGCATCATGTCCACGCGCCCCCCGGCCGGCGTATAGCGAATGGCGTTGTCGACCAGGTTCTTGATCAGCATGCTCAGGTCCGCCTCGCTCATCGGTAGCGACGCGTCCTCACTCGCCTCGATGCCGAGGTCGATTCCCTTCGCTTCGGCCAGCGGGTACAGCGTTTCCAGCGTTTGACGGAAGACCCGCAGAACGGAATCGGTGGCGGCATGCCCGTCGCTCTGCGTCGCCTGCACGCTGGACAACGTCAGCAGATGCTCGAGCATGTGTCGACCGCGCTCGATGCCTTGGCGCAATTCCACCAAGCGCTCCCTGGCCGTCGCGGACATATCCGCCTCGGCAAGGCGCTCTGCCTGAAGCGAAAGCGCCGTCAACGGCGTGCGCAATTCATGCGCGGCGTCGGCCACGAAGCGGTGCTGCGCGTCGACCGACGTCGACACGCGCGACAACAGGTTGTTGATAGCACGCAGAAACGGACGAATCTCGTTCGGCAAACGCTCGGTCGACACCGGATGCAGCTCGCTGTATTGACGCCTGTCGATCTCGCTCGACAGGCTCGCCACCGGCCGGAATATCCTGCGCACCAGCCAACCGACCACCAGCAGCAACACGGGAACGAATGCCACGAGCGGCATGATGGTCCGGATCGCGCTGGTCCGGGCGATCTGGTCGCGCACGTCCGTCTCTTGCGCCACCGCGATACGTGAGCCGGATTGCAGTGTCTTGACCAGCACCCGATACGGCTCTTTGCCCACGGTGACGGTCGACAGGCCGTCGGCCATCGTCACCGGCAGCGACAGCGGCAGCTTGTCGTCGCCGTCGCCCGCACCCGGACGCGTTGCCACGCCGAGCGGTTGAACGACCACGCGAGCCTCCTCACCGCTCGCCTGCGGCGCCTGAGGCGCCTGGAGATTGCGAAATTCGCTGGTCTGCAGATGGTTGTTATCGACGAGGGCCGCGACCTGACGCAGCACATCGTCCTGCAGTTCGTGGGCTTCGTCGAACGCTGCGGCGAACGAAATGACCCCGGCGATCACGGCAAAGACGAGGATCGCCACCGAGAGCCACAGGCTCAGGCGCAGGCGAATGGAATCGCTCAATCGCCCTTTAATACCATCCATCCCGCTCCCCTCACGTTTTTGATGATGCTCGAGCCGAGCTTCTTGCGAAGCGAGTGAATGAGAAATTCGATGGCGTTGCTCTCCACCTCGTCTCCCCACCCGTAAATCCGGTCCTCCAGATCGCTTCTGGACAGGATGGCACCGGGCCGCGTCAGCAACGCCTGCAGCAACGCGAACTCCCGATTCGACAATTGCACCGGTGCAACGTCCGACGTATGGGCTTGCCGGGTGCCCGGATCGAGGGTGACGATGCCATTCGACATGACCGGCAGCGCCTGTCCCGCCTGCCGCCGCATGACGGCCCGGATGCGGGCGAGCAATTCCGCCATCTCGAAAGGCTTCAGCACGTAGTCGTCAGCGCCCGCGTCGAGGCCCTTCAAGCGTTCCGGCAGTGTATCGCGCGCCGTGACAATGATGATGGGAACCTGATGCCCTCGCGATCTCAGGCTTTGCAGCACCGCATGACCGTCTTTGCCCGGTAGGCCCAGATCCAGCAGTACCAGGTCGTAATGCTGGCAGTCGGCTGCCGCCAGCGCCGCCTGCCCGTCGGTCACCCAATCCACGGCGAATGTCGCATCCTTGAGCGAATCGCGAACAACACTGCCGATCATTGGATCGTCTTCGACGAGCAAGATGCGCATGTCATTTCCTTTCTAGCGACGGATCAATGCGCTTTCGCCGCGGCGCGTTGCCGGAACAAGAGCAGACTCGTCAGAATAAATGCAAGCAGGGCAAACGACGCCGAGTACCGGCTCAGGGCAAGCCCACCGGCGCTGACCGGCTTGTCCAGAAAATCGCCGACAACGGCACCCAGCGGACGCGTCAGGATGAACGCTGCCCAAAACAGGAACGTGCGCGACGTGCGTGTCCACAAATACGCACCGACGAGAATCAACAGGAGCGCGCCGAACACCACGGCCGCGCCCGTATAGCCGAGCCCCGCGGTGTCCGCAGTCCAGTCACCCAATGCGGTGCCCAGCGTCTGGGAAAACATGATCGTAACCCAATAAAACGCTTCGGCCTTGGGCGAGTGGATCGAATGCACGGACACGGAGCCCATCGTTCGGTACCAGAGCCACAGAGAGCCAAGCAGCAAGGCGAGCAGGATCGACGAGCCTCCGGCGTAGCCGATGCCAAGCGACCGATCGGCGAAGTCCGCGAGTGTGGTGCCGACCGTCGTCGTGGCAATGATCGTCACCCAGTACAACGCGGGCGAAAATGCCTTGGCACGAATCTGCGCCGAGACGGCAATGGCGAACACCACCGCGAAGATCGCGGTGCCGACAAGGTAGCCGAGATTCATCGACATCGAGACGGCATCGCCTCCGGTCTCGCCCAGGGTCGTGGCGGCGATCTTGATCACCCAGAACAAGAGGGTGACCTCGGGGACCTTGCTAAGTGTTTTTTGTACGGTTGTATTCACGGTTGGAAGTGTCCTAGAGAATTCAGACTTGCTGACGCGCTGCATTGCGCTCGGCAATGGAGAGATACAGGACCAGCGCTATGATTGCCGTAACGAATACGGCACTCGTGCCGACAACACCCAGGCCCAGACCACCATTGGAAATGGGTTGCGACAGAAGATCACCACACGAGGCGCCGAACGGGCGAGTCAGGATATAGGCGATCCAGAACGTGGTGACAGCGTTGCGCTGGAACACAAATCTCGCAATGGCAGCCAGGCCGATCAGCGCACCGAACATCAAAGCGGAATTCGCGTACCCAAGATTGAGACCTTCGGCCACCCAGTCGCCCGCTGCCGTGCCCAGTGCGAAGGTGAGCAAAATCGCGGTCCAATAGAAAAGCTCACGTTTCATCGTGTCGATCGAATGAATCGACAAGGTCCGCTCCTTCGCATACCAAATCCCGAATGTCGTGAGCAACGCGGCCGAAAACGCAAGCGTCGACACGGCAAGCGGTACGCCAAGGTTGTCGCTCAAGTTGTCGGTGACGAGCGTTCCGAAAACACTGACAAATACGACGGTGCTCCAATAGCGCCATGGGATGTATCGGCGCGCATTGATTTGCAGTCCCAGGAAGATCGCCAGAAGCAAGCCCATCACGGCAGACGTACCGGTCAATCCGAACCCGAGATTGACGTTCAAGAAGTCGGCCGCCGTCTCTCCGACCGTCGTTGACATCATCTTGATGAGCCAGAACGTCAAGGTCACTTCAGGCACTTTGTTTAACCATGCCGGGCTAGATGCATTGATACGATTCATGCTTGCCTCCGGGTTCATTAGATAACATGTGAAGTGTCCAACAAGACGCTTAGCTCACCCTTAGTCCGTCACACGGCATGTGGCTCATGCCCGAACCCATCCACGTTCGATCAAACGTGCGAAAAGCTTCCGGTGAATCGCCATGGCCAGACGGTAGGCGGCTGTTCGAAGCCAGCGCATTTGCCGCGTGGCAAGCCAAGCGGAAATGCCTGCAACAACTGCCGATCCCGCCATATCCATCGGGTAATGCACGCCGAGGAAGATGCGTGCCCAGGCCACAGGGAGGCCGAGCAGTGCGACGGCAATGCCCGCCGTTCGGGTTCGATTGTCCAGCAGGAGCGCGCAGGCGACGGACCAGATCAGCGTGAGGTGATCGCTCGGAAATGAACTGTCTGCCGCGTGCGCCAGATAGGTGTGTCCGATGCCAACGATAAACGGGCGCGGATGTTGCCACACCCAGCCAATCGCCTGATTGACAGCGAGGCCGATGGCGCCGGCCATGGCGGCGGCAATCAGCGACCGGCGCTGCGCCTCGTCGGCGCGCAGCCACAACAGCCCCATTGCCACAGGCACCGTCAGAATCAAGTACTGCGCAAAGAAAACCGCCATGCCGAATACCGGGGGCGTGGGTAACGCCGATGCATTGAGCATGAGAAACAACGTGTCATTCAGGCGCTCCATGCGGCGTCTTCCTTGAAATGAGCGTGCTACGAAAATGGCGCGGGAAATTGCGCAAACCGAAGCCTATGCCCCCACTCTTAGCCACGCATTAGAAACTGTCGTTATCTGCGCGGTTTCGGGGCGGTGATGGTGGCGGCGCATGAAGGCCCGCTTGTATCGACAAACGAATTCGCCCGCAACCACCGGGAACGGTGGGCGGGCGAATGTGTTTGCTGCGGAAATTCGTGTCGCGCGACGGCGATCAGACAGCGTCGCGCGACAAACCGGCCGTTAGCGGGTCGTGCTGGGTTCCGGCTGGTTCTGCACGGGAAGCATCTTGTGCAAGGTGCCGTCACGCAGCACCCAGTGATGGTAAAGCGCGGCACAGATATGCATCCCGATCGCGCCAAGCAACACGTAGGCAAGGAACGAGTGCACGTCGCCCATCGAGTGGCCGAAAGACGATCCCTGCGTCGACAACGCGGGCAACGGCACCACGCCCAGCAACTTCAGTCCGTAGCCCCGCGCCGACGCGTTGATCCAGCCCAGGACGGGCACGACCACCAACAGCGCATACAAGCCCTTGTGCGCAACCGACGCGAACATGTGCAAGATCGACTTCTTGTCTTTCGTCGGCGTGCTGCGACAGCGCGACCACACCAGTCGAATCGCGGTGAGTCCCAGAATCGTGACGCCCAGCGAGAGATGCCACGCGACAAGTCCGATGGCGGGCGTGTTGCGCGTGATATCGGGCATCGTCAAGGCGACAACGAATTGCGCAGCCAACAAGGCTGCAGTAAGCCAGTGCAGATAGCGGGATGCCGCATCGTAACGGGTAATGGTTTGTTTCATCGAAGCCTCTTCGCCACTGATTGAAAACGTAATCCGGCTGACACGGTCGCCAAGCGCCGTGCCCCATGGATCAGAATTCTGGGGCGCGACACTTAGCGAAGACTTAGCAAGTGCGCATTTCGTGACCGAATCGTCAATGTCGAACGGTCTGACGGCGCATGGCGATTACGGATGCGCATACTGACGCTCGATCGACGTCTCACTCGCGACCTGCATCTTCGGTGTCCACGCCGTGTGTGTGCGGGCCGTCAGGTGAACCACGGGATAGGCGTTACGTGACTGCGTGAGCAAGCCGTGTTGCTCGGCCCGGCTCAGGCTTTGCTCG
The DNA here is from genome assembly GCF_026802345.1 of Pandoraea sp. XJJ-1. Classification (NCBI taxonomy): domain Bacteria; kingdom Pseudomonadati; phylum Pseudomonadota; class Betaproteobacteria; order Burkholderiales; family Burkholderiaceae; genus Pandoraea; species Pandoraea sp. XJJ-1. The sequence goes on along the minus strand of NZ_CP113827.1, from coordinate 50,696 downwards.
ACGGCAAGCCGCGTGACGTGCATTTGAGGACGATGGAGCATCGCGGTCTCAGGATAGACGGTGTCGCCTTGCTGCATCAGTCCGTGCTTTTCCGCGCTTACGAGTTGCGCGTACACCTGCGCACGTGTGAGTGACGAGGACGGAGCACCGCTGGACATCACGGATTGGCTTTGTGCCGCTTGCGCGTTGATTTGTACTGCACCAAGCAATCCCGCCACGGCAACGAGCGCAGCAACATATGAGGTCTTCATGATCGAACTCCTAAGGGTGACGATGAGTGTGAAGGGGCGATGACTCGGCCATCGCGCAACCTTCACATTGATCGTAGGCGCGCTGCCTTAGCGAACCCTTAGCGCGATCACGCGTTGCCCCTCGGTCATTCATCACACGCGCGTGAGTGAAGTTCAGTGTACGAAACGACGATTTCGCTACCGCTCGACGAGACGGCTGTGCCTGAACACAACGCCTTTGATCGCATCCAGAACGAATGCGAACACGGTCACGGCGACCAGGAGCATGCCGATGAGCGTTATCGGCACAGCCGCCATCAACGTTCCGCTCGCGGCCATGCCACTGACGATGGACACGGCGCTCACGCTCGCCACCACGAGGACCCGGCTGGGCGCCAACGATCCGATTCGCCCGTCGGTGCGCAGCACATAGACGTTGGCCTGCGTCGTAAAGACCAACAGGAGAAATACCAGCGTCTGCATCTGCGCAGGATCCAAGCCGAGCCGGCTGCGCGTCGTCGCATAGAGCGACAGCGAGAACGCGAGCGACACCGCCGCCAGAACAGCGGCCGCACTGATGAGTTGTCCTACTTGCCAGCGCTGCGGTCGGCTTGCCGGCAGCGTCCTGTCGGCGGCGATACTCATCGTGACAAAGTCATTCGCAAACAGCAACAGCACGATCAACGGCGACGAGATCACGAAGCCGTGCGTGAACCACAGACCGAGCGTCAGGAACACGACGATTTCCAGCGTCTTGACGACTTTGTTAAGGATGTACGTCAGCATGCGGCGATGCACTTCCCGTCCCGCCGCGACCACCGACAATACGCCCTCGAGACCTGGATCGGTCAGCACGACGCCTGCCGCCGCCTTGGCCACGTCGGTCGCGCTGGCGACGGCGATGCCGAGTTCCGCCTGACGCAACGCGGGGGCATCGTTCACGCCATCCCCGGTCATGCCGGTCACGTGTCCCGCCGCTTGCAGCGCGGCAACGATGGCATGCTTCTCTTCAGGCAACACGCGCGCAAAGATGTCGCATTGCTCGGGGTGACGCAGATCGTCGGCATGCGCGGAGCATACGCGCGCACCAAGGCCAAGCCGTTGTCCGATGGCCTTCGCCGTTTCCAGCGCGTCACCTGTGGCCATGCACACCCGCACACCCAGGTTGCCCAGCTTGACGATGAGATCGTGGGCATCTTCTCTGGGCGGGTCCGACAACGCTACGAGGCCCACCATCCGGATAGCGCCCGCGCCCCCTTGCGCAACAGCCAGCACGCGCGCGCCGGCGCCCTCCAACAGCCGTTCCGCTTCGGCAATCGCATCGGGTTGCGTGGGCGACGCGCCGCACTGTGCCAGCACGGCACGGGTTGCGCCCTTCAGCGCATACCATTCGGTGCCATCGACGAGATAGACGCCCTCGCTGAAGCGCGTCGCGGGATCGAAAGGACGGAAGGCTTTGCGCACAGGGAGCACCTGCGCACCGCGTTGGCCACGATGGGCCGCAAGAATAGCGAGGTCCAGGGGGTCTTGCGAAGCATCGTCGCTCGCCAGCGAGGCCGCGCGCAGCACGGCCATGTCATCGAAACCCTCGAAGGCGGTCACTTTCGCGACCGACAACTCGTTCTTCGTCAACGTGCCGGTCTTATCGGAGAGCAACGTGTCCATCGCCGCGGCCTCTTCAACCGCCGGCAGTCTCGTGACCAGCACGCCTTGCTTGGCCAACGCGGCACTCGCCATCGCGGTGGCCAACGTGTAGGTGGCCGGGAGCGCGACCGGCACGGACGCCACGAGCAGCAGCAGCGCGAAGATCGCCGTCTCCGTCATGGGAAGTCCGTGCGTCACAGCGTAGAGAATCACCAGAACGACCAGCACGGCGTCGAACGCGACGAGGCGTTTGACGATCGCGAAAATGGTGCGCTGCATGTGACTCGGTGCATTCGAGGTGCGCACCAGTTCAGCAGTCCGGCCGAAGTAAGTGCGCGCCCCGGTGGCAGTGACCTCGCCACTGCCTTCCCCCTGACGCACGATCGACCCGGTGTAGGCCGGCTGCCCCGGACCGGCGCCAACGGCCAGCGACTCGCCCGTGAGCGCCGATTGATCGAGCGATACGTCGCCGTCGAACAACTTGAGGTCGGCGGGCACGATGTCGCCGGCGCGCACGTGGACGACATCTCCCGGCACGAGTTGGGTGGCCGATAGCCGCATCCATTGCGCGTCGCGCATCACGCGCGCACTGACTTGCAACTGGCGACGCAGCAGTGCCAGCGCGTCCTTGGCGCGACGTTCCTGGACAAATGCGACTGCCGCATTGAAAGCCAACAGAAACAGGATGACGAGGGCCTCCTGAGGTCTGCCCAGCGCCACTTGAAGCACAACGACCGCTTCCAGCATCCACGGCACCGGCCCCCAGAATTTGCCTGCGAACTGACGCCAGGCGGGGAGTTGCACATCCTCGATGACATTGGCGCCGAACCGTTGCAGCCGATCCCGCGCCGCGTGGGCGGTCAGCCCTTTCGCGGGGTCGGTGGGCGGCAGCGGGTCATCCGCTTCGTGATGGACGGCAGATGACGTGACCTGGGAAGGCGTACCCATAGACGTAGTCCTCTCGGTAACCCATCGCCTGCGCGATGGGCCTGCCCGGTCCCCGTCGGGCGACCGGGACGCAATGGGAATCGTACGCCTGATTGCCAGGCCATCATCGGGGGAGCATCAACGTCAGTGCGACGGCGCTTCCAGACGTTACCGCCCGCGGCGCAGCGAATGGTCGAACATCTGGTGGAACGGGCTCGCACCCAATCATGACAATGCGACGATATTTCCGGGGCGTCGCACAGTATTGACCGAGTCGAGCGGTAAGGCGCAGCGTATGATTTCAGTCATAGTCAGCGTGGCTTGCCGCCGGTAGACTTCAAATGCACTTTCGATTGGAGTGATCCATGAAACGCCCTTCAGTGTTGTTAGTTGGGGCCGCGACCGCCGCCCTGTTCGGTGGCGTCGTTTTCTCGTCGACCGCCTTCGCCGACCTCACGGCGCGCCAGGCGACGGTGGCGCAGCACGGGGCGGAGGTGATGCCGTTCTCCTTGGCCGCGACGACCCATGTCTTTACGAAAACGACCACGGGAGGCGTCCAGCAGGTTGTCACAAAGCATCGCGACCCGAAGCAGGTCGCGCTGATCCGCGAGCATATGACCGTCATCGCGCGCCAATTCGCGGCGGGCAACTTCGGGGCGCCCGAGACGATTCACGGCAACGACATGCCAGGTCTACAGGTGTTGCAGAACGCCCCGCCGGGCGAACTGAAGGTCAGCTATCGCGACTTGCCGAACGGCGGTGAAATCGTCTATCGCGCGACCGAGCCGCGCGTGGTCGACGCGCTGCATGCATGGTTCGACGCACAGTTGTCCGATCATGGTCATGACGCCATGGCGGGACACGATCCCGGCATGATGCACCACCATCAGATGAACGCTTCGATGTCGAAGTAAGTCGCGCATACCCACCGGGACACGCATGGCCGACCTCTCAGACGCCCTCACCCCCGGATCGGTGTCGTGTGCACCAACGTGGCCGGACGCACTGCGCGAATCGGCCCGGTTGTGCCGGTACGAAGCGAACACTTATGTGTTCAAGCGCGGACAGCGCGTCGAGTCGGTGTATCTGATTCAAACGGGGCAGGTGCTGTTGCGACGTGACGAAGCGCACGGCGAATCCATCACGTTGCAAACCGGTGGGCCTGGCGATTTCCTGGCCGAGGCGAGCCTCTTCAGTTCTCACTATCACTGTGACGCGTTTAGCGGCAGTGCGAGCGAATTGCTGGCCTTTCCAGCGAAGACCCTGCTGTCGTGTCTGCAGCGTGATGCCGGGTTTGCCATCGATTGGATCCGGCTGCTGTCGCGGCAACTCGTGCGCACCCGTGCCCGCGCGGAACGTCTGACACTGCGCTCGCCTCGCGAGCGTGTGCTGCATTGCCTGCGGCTGGAGTGCGACGACCAGGGACGGTTCAAACCACCCGGAACGCTCATGCAGTGGGCCTCCACGCTCGGCATCGCCCATGAAACCCTCTATCGAACGTTGGCACAACTGGAACACGACGGAACGATTGTGCGTGACGGGGTCGAGATTCGAGAGGTCTCGCGTCGGGGCGACGGCACGACGACATAAGCGGGCGTTGCGTGCCGCGCATTGTGGTCAGCGCTGGCGTTTCGTCGACGCGCGTGGAATTAAAACGCTGGTACCTGGCAGCGAATTTCCTATACTCGAACAGATTCCCGGAGCCGTCTGCCCGTCGCCCTGTGGGTATGACCGCCCGTCCTCATCGGCAAGGCCGCTTGCAGCGGTATTTCGCGAAAGGACTTTGGTCATGGACGACATCTCTCCGCAAGCCTTCGTAGATGCCTTACTCGGATATCAGAAGACCGCTGCATTGAAAGCCGCCATCGCGCTCGATCTGTTCACCGCGATCGAGCATGAAAAAGGCGAACTTGAGCCGATAGCGAAACGCGTGCAGGCCTCCGAGCGCGGCGTTCGCATTTTGTGCGATTACCTGACCGTGCTGGGGCTGCTGCAGAAGCAGATGGGGCGGTATCTGTTGACGCCGTCGACTGCAGCGTTCCTTACGACTTCATCGCCGGCTTGGATGGGAAGCGTTACTGATTTTCTCGCGGCCCCCGAAATGACGGCGCTGTGGCTGGAGGATCCGGTTGCGTTCGTTCGAAACGGCGGCTCCGTAGGGCTGGGCAACATGTCCCCTGACAACCCCGTCTGGGTGAAATTCGCGCGCGCAATGGTGCCCTTTGTGGCGCCAACCGCGCGGGCGGTGGCCGAGCACGTCGGCACATGGCCGGAAGCACCGAAGCGCGTGCTCGACATTGCCGCCGGGCATGGGGTCTTTGGCATTGCGATCGCTCGCGCCTTTCCCGCGGCGGACGTTGTGGCAACCGACTGGCAGGCGGTATTGGAGGTCGCGAAAGAGAACGCTGTCGCGGCCGGTGTAAGCGCGCGCTATCAGACAATCGAGGGCAGCGCGTTTGACGTGGAATGGGGAACGGACTTCGATCTTGTTCTGATCTCGAATTTCCTGCACCACTTCGATCCGCCCACCTGCGTGGGACTGCTCTCGAAAGTGCGCAAGAGCCTCAGGGCCGGAGGGCGAGTGCTCGCGGTGGAGTTCGTGCCTGACGACGATCGCGTCTCGCCGCCCTTCGCCGCGGCATTCTCCTTCATGATGCTCGGATCGACGCCGCGAGGCGATGCATACACCGCGCGTGAGCTCGAGGAGATGGGCCGCGAAGCCGGCTTTTCAAAGATAAGTGTCGCGCCCCTCCCACCGTCGCCCGAGACCCTCGTCGTATTCGAGTAATCGGCGCATCGGCCGCCTTTTCCGACGTCACCGCTCGCCAGGCGGCGGCGCAGCACGGGGCCGAGGCGAGGCCGTTCTCACTGGCGTCGTCCGGCAGAAGATCCGCGCGACGGTAATCGACCGGCAACGGCCCCTACTCGACCCGCAACGTGCCCTTCATCGTTGGGTGAAATCGACAGAAGTAGGGAAAGTTTCCCTTCTTCGTCGGCTTGAACTGCCATGACTCACCGGGCGCGATGCCCTTAGAGTCGAAGTCCCCGGTTTGCGCGGTCACCGTATGGGGGAAAGGGTCGCGGTTGACCCACACGACCGTCTCGCCCACCTTGACGGTCAGAGTCGGCGGTGAGTATTGCATGCTGTCTATCGTGACCGTGTGGACCGCCGGCTCGGCGCAAACGGTCTGCGCCGAGCCCACCGCCATCCCCAGGCTCAATGCCATCAGCAACGCGATCGATGGTCGTCGCATGGTCTAGTAATAGGACTTGCTGGCCAGTTCGCTTTGGATATGTTTCGCGTGGTCCAAATGCGCGACGAAGGCCGGCCGCACCTTGACCAACAGCGCCTTCAACTCGTCGTTCTTGGCGCTCGGAATGAGGGTTTTGTCCATCACGTCGATCACCGCCTCGTGATAGGCAACTTCGTGGTCGATATACGCGTGATCGAATTTCGCCCCCTTGAGTGCCTTCAGCGACTGGATGTTCGTGTCGCCGCCGGTCTTCAGGCTTTGACTGGTGGGGTTGTCTTCAGGCGTGACTTTCAGCTTCTCGACCAGGGCAACGGCCGACTGGTTCACGCCGGTATGGTCGACGACCATCCGCTTGGCGAACGCTTTCACGTCTTTGCTTGCCGCCTTGGACTCGGCGAGTTTGCCGGCGTCGATATCGACCTGATTCGCCGTGACGACGATGGATGCGATCTGGGCGTCGTTCGGTGCGGCCCCCTGCGCCATGGCAGCTTGCGCCGCACAGGCGAGCATGCCGGATAAGAGAATGCTTGCAATCTTCATGATATGGAACCTCCGTGTCCTACTCCCAGAAAAGTCCCCAGCGAACCCGGTCAGTGCGATCGGACCATTCCGCGCAGGCGGAGAGCGCCGAGAACGTGATGAACCACCGCGTCACAATCCGCCCCTGCGAAACTGAAAGTACTTTGCAGGTAGGGTTTCACTTGTTCGGCCAGTGACTGACGCAGCATCGTGCGAGCCCGGAGAAACCGTGTCTTCACGACGTCGACGCTGACATCCAGGCAGTAGGCCGTTTCGGCGACGCTCATGTCCTCGACCGCTCGCAGGATGAACACGCACCGGTAAATCGCGGGCAGATTTTCGACCGCCGCCTGCAGGATGTCGCGCACTTGGCTTCGCTCGGCCATGACGTCGGGCGAGTCCCCGCTGGAGGTGCGCAAAGCCATGCTGTTCTCCTGTGAATCGTCGCCGGGCGGATCGTCGTAGTCGAGCGCCAGTTCCCTCCGAGCCATCCGGCCTTGCTTGCGTTGCGCCGTCAGGGCGACGTTGATCGTGATACGCGCCAACCAGGTGCTCAATGCGGCCTCACCGCGAAACGACTCGAGGCGGGTGAAGGCATGCAAGTAAGCTTCCTGCACGACGTCCCGGGCTTCATCATCGTTCGACACCACGCCACGCGCCGTGCGAAACAACAAGCGGTTGTTGCGCCGCATGATGGCTTCGAAGGCGGTGGCGTCGCCGGCGCGAGCGCTTGCGAGCAGATCGGCGTCCGTTCGGGCATCAATGGCCGGTGGCATAGGCAGACTCCGTTGGGAACGCGGTTGACGATGATGTTCGTGTTCGCCTATTAGACGCGCGCCACGGCGAAAAGGTGACAAAGAAAGCGGCGGGGGCGGGGGAGGTCTTCGCCTGTCCCTCTGCTGCTACTGAAACGCTCGCTTACGCAGCACAGGAACGTCTTATATAAGACATAAGACATAAGACGTTTGATCTTATCCGGCATAAGGACTAAAATCACGGGAAACGCAGTCTTGGATAACACCTCGGAGGGCTGAACCCCTCCCCCCGAAACGAATTGCCAGCAGGTCTTCTCATGCTCGAAAACTATCGTGTTCACGTGGCCGCCCGCGCCGCGCTTGGTATTCCGCCCCTGCCGCTGACGGCACAGCAGACCGCTGAACTGGTCGAGCTGCTGACCAATCCGCCGGCGGGTGAAGCGGAAACGCTGCTCGACCTCATCACGAACCGCGTGCCCGCCGGGGTGGACGAAGCCGCGCGCGTGAAGGCCGGTTTTCTCGCCGCCGTCGCCAAGGGTGAGACCGCCTGCTCGCTCATCTCGCGCGCCCGTGCGACCGAACTGCTCGGCACCATGCTGGGCGGCTACAACATCCAGCCGCTCATCGAGCTGCTGTCCGACGCCGAAGTCGGCACCGTGGCTGCCGACGCCCTCAAGAAAACGCTCCTGATGTTCGATCAGTTCCACGATGTCAAGGAATTGGCCGACAAGGGCAACGCCAACGCCCGCGCGGTGCTGCAAAGCTGGGCCGACGCCGAATGGTTCACGAGCCGTCCGGAAGTGCCGCAGAGCCTGACCATCACCGTATTCAAGGTGACGGGCGAAACCAACACCGACGACCTGTCGCCGGCACCGGACGCCACCACCCGCCCGGATATTCCGATGCACGCGCTGGCGATGCTCAAGAACGCGCGCCCCGGCATCACCCCGGAAGAAGACGGCAAGCGCGGCCCGATCAAGTTCATCGAGTCGCTCAAGGAAAAGGGCCATCTCGTCGCCTATGTGGGTGACGTGGTCGGCACCGGCTCCTCGCGCAAGTCGGCCACCAACTCGGTGCTGTGGTTCACGGGCGAAGACATCCCCTTCATCCCGAACAAGCGCTTCGGCGGCGTGTGTCTGGGCAGCAAGATCGCCCCGATCTTCTACAACACGATGGAAGACGCCGGCGCGCTGCCGATCGAACTCGACGTGTCGAAGATGGAAATGGGCGATGTGGTCGAACTGCGCCCGTACGAAGGCAAGGCCCTCAAGAACGGCGAAGTGATCGCCGAGTTCCAGGTCAAGTCCGACGTGCTGTTCGACGAAGTGCGTGCCGGCGGCCGTATTCCGCTGATCATCGGCCGCGGCCTCACGGCCAAGGCGCGCGAAGCGCTGGGCCTGCCCGCGTCGACCCTGTTCCGTCTGCCGCAGCAACCGGTCGACAACGGCCGCGGCTTCTCGCTGGCGCAAAAGATGGTCGGCCGCGCCTGCGGTCTGCCCGAAGGCCAGGGGATCCGCCCGGGCACGTACTGCGAACCGAAGATGACCTCGGTCGGCTCGCAGGACACCACCGGTCCGATGACCCGTGACGAACTCAAGGATCTGGCCTGCCTCGGCTTCTCGGCCGATCTCGTCATGCAATCGTTCTGCCACACCGCCGCCTATCCGAAGCCGGTGGACGTCAAGACGCACCAGACCCTGCCGAACTTCATCAGCACGCGCGGCGGCATTGCGCTGCGTCCGGGCGACGGCGTGATTCACTCGTGGCTCAACCGCATGCTGCTGCCGGACACCGTCGGTACCGGCGGCGACTCGCATACGCGCTTCCCGATCGGCATCAGCTTCCCGGCAGGCTCGGGTTTGGTCGCCTTCGCCGCGGCCACCGGCACGATGCCGCTGGACATGCCGGAATCGGTGCTCGTGCGCTTCAAGGGCAAGATGCAGCCGGGCGTCACGCTGCGCGATCTCGTTAACGCGATTCCGCTGTACGCCATCAAGCAAGGCATGCTGACGGTCGCCAAGCAGGGCAAGAAGAACATCTTCTCCGGCCGCGTGCTCGAAATCGAAGGCCTGCCCGATCTGAAGGTCGAGCAAGCGTTCGAACTCTCAGATGCCTCCGCCGAACGTTCGGCCGCCGGTTGCACGGTGCACCTGAACAAGGAACCGATCATCGAATACCTCAACAGCAACGTCACGCTGCTGAAGTGGATGATTGCGCAGGGCTACCAGGATCCGCGCAGCCTGCAACGCCGCATCGCGGCCATGGAGCAGTGGCTGGCCGATCCGCAACTGCTGTCGCCGGACGCGGATGCCGAGTACGCCGCGGTCATCGAGATCGATCTGGCCGACATCCACGAACCGATCGTGGCCTGCCCGAATGATCCGGACGACGTGAAGACCCTGTCGGACGTGGCCGGCGCGAAGATCGACGAAGTGTTCATCGGGTCGTGCATGACCAACATCGGTCACTTCCGTGCGGCATCGAAGCTGCTCGAAGGCAAGCGCGACATTCCGGTCAAGCTGTGGGTGGCGCCGCCGACGAAGATGGACCAGAAGCAGTTGACCGAAGAAGGTCACTACGGCGTGTTCGGTACGGCGGGTGCGCGTACGGAAATGCCGGGCTGTTCGCTGTGCATGGGTAACCAGGCACAGGTGCGCGAAGGTGCAACGGTCATGTCGACGTCGACCCGCAACTTCCCGAACCGTCTGGGCAAGAACACGAACGTGTATCTCGGCTCGGCGGAACTGGCGGCGATCTGCTCGCGTCTGGGCAAGATTCCGAGCAGGGAAGAGTACATGGCCGACATGGGCGTGCTCGCCACCGACGGCGACAAGATCTACAAGTACATGAACTTCGACCAAATCGAAGACTTCAAGGAAGTCGCCGACACAGTGCAGATGTAAGTTTGATGGCGCGTTACGGTACGTTGGTTGGGCCGTAATGCGGGAAGCGCTGCGCTATGGCGCCGCGGACTTAAGGTTCGCGGCGCCATTTTTTTATCGATCGCCGAGTTCGAAGCGGTCGCATTCTGGTGTGGTTGTGCGCGCTAAGCGGCTAACCGTTAGTGCGCTGCCGTACCGCTCGCCACGCGAGTTCCGGCGCAGGATCGACTCATCAATGTGGGACTGACCCGCGACGAAATCTTGTAGCCCATAGGGATTCGATAGAAAATCAACGCGCCCAGATCGAAAACGTTGATTTAGATTAACGCTTAAGAAACCGCTGGCGCTTATAGTGCAGGAAATCCGAAGATATCGCGAGTCAAGGAGGGTTCAATGCAACGGCATTCGACTGGCCTCACTCAGATCGTCTGGGTACTCGTATGTCTAATGACAATATGCACCAGACCGGCGATCGCGGTACCTGCGTTTGCGCGTCAGACGGGGATGTCTTGCGTGGCGTGCCATGTCAGTTTTCCTGAACTCACACCGTTCGGGCGATACTTCAAGATGACGGGATATACGTTATCGAACTATGGCACCGTCCCGCTATCTGCGATGTTGCAAGTTTCACAGACCAACACGCGGACTATCGACCAAACGAACTATGATTTCGTCAGAAACGGGGGGCTTGCGGTCCAGCAAGGCAGTCTTTTTTACGCAGGACGCATCTACGACCATGTTGGTGCGTTTGCGCAATGGAGCTATGACGGCATAGCCCATCACAGCGCACTCGACAATACCGATATTCGAGCCGCCGGTCACTTCACTGCAGCGGACGTTGACTTCATCTACGGCATTACGATCAACAATAACCCGACCGTCTCCGATGTGTGGAACAGTACACCGGCTTTCGGTTTTCCCTATGCATCGTCTAGCGTAGGAGTGGCGCCGTTGGCTTCGACGCTTATCGATGGCAGTCTCGCGCAGCAGGTGGTTGGCGCGGCGGCATATGCATTTTGGCAACGAAGCATCTACGTAGAGTTCGGCGCCTATCGAACTGCTGACCAGATTTTCTCCCTGTTCCGCGCGGGGCAGGACACCGCATCGCCCGGAGGCGTGGCGAGACTGAGTGGCGCGGCCCCGTACTGGCGAGTTGCCTACAATCGCGAGTGGGGCGGGCACTCATGGATGCTTGGCGCGATGGGATTGTCCGCCAACAAGTATCCCGACAATACCTTACCTGGCACCCCAACCGACCGTTTTCGTGATTATGCAATTGATACGCAGTATCAATTCCTGACACTGACGCACGCCGTGTCAATGCAGTTCATCTGGATTCACGAACTGCAAGACTGGCGCGCAAGCTTTCCCAGCGGCGGTATTGGAGCCGGCCCCACGCCGGCCAATGAGGCTGACCATCTGGACACGCTCAAAGCGAAGGCATCGTACATCTATCAGCGCAAGTACGGTGGAGCATTGGCCTACTTCTCGACAACCGGCAATCGCGACGTCGGTCTTTATGGGCCTACACCGGTGACGGGGAGCGCCAACGGGCTTCCCGATACACAGGGCGTCATCTTTGAACTCGACTATCTGCCGGTTCCGCAGGTGAAATTCTCCGTGCAGTACACCGCTTTCCTCAAGTTTAACGGGGCGCGTTTCAACTACGACGGAAACGGTAGAAATGCCAGCGATAACAATACGCTTTACTTGCTAGGCTGGTTCATGTTCTGAGCACGCTTGCATCCATCCGAATGGGAGAGTTCCTCATGAGCGCTGAACGTTCTACCCTCAGGGAATGGTCGCTGACGCTTCTCGCGGTTTGTATTGCCGGGCTCAGCCAAACGGCCTTTGGGCAAAACGCGGAAAAGCTGGCGGCCCAACTGTGCGCCACATGCCATGGCGTAAGTGGTCGTAGCGAGTCGCCAATGTTTCCGCGACTGGATGCACAAACGCCCCCGTATCTCGAAGCACAATTGAAGGGATTCCGGAATCATGCTCGGGGAGAGAGCGATGCCCGAGCGTATATGTGGGGTATCGCCTCACAATTGGACGATGGCACAATTTCGGCATTAGCCGAGTATTACGGACATCAAAACGCGCCTCCAGGCGCTGCCGGCGCTCACGACCAGATGGCGATGGGCAAGGACATATTCGAGCACGGCGTTGCAGCGCAAGGGGTACCCGCCTGCGCGGCGTGCCATGGCCCGCATGCCGAAGGTAATGGCACATTCCCTCGCTTGGCCGGGCAGCATCAGGCCTACCTGCTGCGGCAGATTGAGGTGTTCAAGGCCGGCACGCGAGCCAACGCGCCCATGATGAGCGCAGTGGCGCACACGTTGACGGATATACAAGCGAAGGCAGTCGCGGCATACCTACAGTCCCAGTAATACCGCTATGACGATTTGGCGTTCGTGGCCGCCCAGAGCCGGCCGACGTTCCCAAGGTGCTCATCATGGCAACACCTCCGAATGGATCTTGTCATTCCTTGAAGTGTTGCGCGCCTCGAACGCTACAGCCGAGTGCTACTCAAATCGGGGAGACGTCGCCGAGACGCACGGCGAACAAATCGCGGCTGTTTCAATGAGGCTTCCGGCTTGAGCAGCCAGGCGAGACGCATATCAGCGCACTCATGCATTCAATTCGGCGATGATGCGCTCCGCGAGAAAATCGCAGGGTTGTCGGTTGGACGTCACACTTCGCGCAAGCACGATCTCGAGCGTGCCAATCTCCGGCAGACCATGCGCCGCCCCGAGCAACGTGAAATCAGACGGCACGGCACATCGCGCCAGCGGAGTAATGGCGAGGCCGGCGCGGGCCATCGTCAGCAGGCCCAGCAGGCTCGGACTCTCATACGACGTTCGATAGGCGATCTTTGCGCGCTCCAGACTCCGAATCGCCTTCTCGCGTGCCACGCTGCCCGGCAAGAACACCGCGATGGGCAGTGGCCGCTCTCGCCAAATGTCTGTCGCGCCCGGGGCGGCGGCCCACACCATCGGCTCGTGCCGCAAGAAATCACCAGTCAGTCCTTTAACCCGCGTTGCGCATACGAGGTCCACCGTGCCGTCGCGCAGCATCGGCGCCAGCGCAACGCTGGGCAGGCCAATCACCTGGATTTCGACCTTGGGGTAGCTGGCCGAGAATTTCTTGAGAATCGGCGGGAAGAGCGACGACGCGTAATCGTCCGGCACACCGATCACCACGCGGCCCGTCACGTCCGGCCGCACAACCGCTGCCCAGGCCTCGTCGCGAAGTGCAATGATCCGCCGCGCGTACGCCAGGAGCACCTCTCCGTCTTGCGTCGGCACCACGCTGCGCGGCTTGCGCACGAAGAGCGCTTTGCCAAGGGCCGATTCCAGCGCCTTGATCTGCATGCTCACCGCCGATTGCGATCGATGCACGAGATCGGCGGCTCGGCTGATCGTGCCCGTATCGGCAACGGCCACGATCATGGTGAGAACGCCAACGTCGAGGGCTTTCATCTCGGTACTCATGGGCATTGGCTCGCGTAGATGCATCAGAAAAACTGAAAGATTGCATCAATATTATGCGATTTTCTTTTCCATTGCATTGGCGCAAAGTTTGGGAAAACGGAGTCTTGACCATGAATGCCCACACGCCCCTGACGACGCTGGCCCTTGCCGGTGTGCAGCCGCAACCCAATTTTGCGGCCATTGCGTCAGGCGCCTCGGTGCCCTACGTGGAAGCCGGAAGCGGCGAGCCGATGGTCTTTGTGCACGGATCGTTGTGCGATTACCGCTACTGGGATCCTCAGCTTGCCGCGTTGTCGGCGCACTTCCACTGTTTCGCGCCGAGCCTGGGTCACTATTGGCCGGAGACGCACGCGTTCGGGCATGGTGACTTCAGTTGGGAAGCGCACGTGGTGGAGATGGCGGAGTTCATCGAGGCGCTGGGCCTTGGCGCCGTGCATCTGGTTGGCCACTCGCGTGGCGGCTGCGTGGCGTTTCATCTGGCCCGCCAATACCCGCATCTGGTGAAGACGCTCACGCTGGCCGACCCCGGCGGTCCGTTGCAGATGACGCCGAACGCGGAGACCGGTAAATTGCCGCCCGCTACGCAATTGCTGAGAGCCGCGGCCGCCGAGTTGATCGAGCAAGGCAAATTCGACGCCGGCCTGAACCTGTTTGTGGACTCGGTCACCCTGCCGGGCTTCTGGAGCAAGAGCACCCAGAGCTTCCGCAGGATGGCGCTGGACAATGCGGTAACGCTCCCGAAGCAGTTGCGCGATCCGCTGCCCGCCTATACCCCCGAAGCCGCCCGCGAAATCCAGTGCCGGACGCTGTTGATCGATGGGCAGAAGAGCCCGCGCATGTTCCGGAACACCGTCGAGCGACTTCAGGCGTGGATCGGACACGCTGAACGTCAAACCATCGCTGGTGCCTCGCACGGCATGAACATCGCTAACCCTGGCGCATTCAATCGGGCGCTTGTGCAATTGGCTGGGCGGTGATCCCAAGCATTGCTATCAGCGGCATGCACCGCTGATAGGCCGGCTTGCTGGGCACCTGGTGTGCATCGTGGCAGGGCTTCCCCGCGCTTAGCAAAGCGCCTTGGGCTAGAGATCTCTGCACATAGATTGTGTGCGTTAATCCGCCCGGAGAGTTCTTTCGCCGTTCCTCGTTATCCTCGCCTCGCGAATCCTCAATCGCGCCGCGGGCATGTCCCTCATTGGCCAGCGGCGCGCTAAAACATGGTGAGCTTGTGCACCGGCAGAGGAATTCTCTGGGTCGCGCAGCGCACTCGCGGAGCAACGCGGTCAAACGCGCCTGCCTGATGAATCAGGCGGCTCGTCAACTGTCACGATGCTTGAGCGACGTCATACTGAGATGACAGGTAACGCCGGATATCGTCAGGCGCATTGATGAAGCGTGTTCCGTTGTATTCCTGAACGGCGACGCCCCCGTCCTTCGGAGCCCGCCCTTCGCCAAGCACGATCACGGGAGCCGACTGGTTGTCTGCGCCGATCAGTTCGATGATCGCCTTGCGCGGGCGCGGCGCATCGATGTACTCCACATCAACCGAGTCGCGAAGCTGGGGGCAGAAACTCAACAAACCCTCGACAGATACCGAGTCGCCGCAATAGAACGGGCCCTCAGCCTCCTTGAAGAAGCCCGGACGAAGAATGAACAGTTTGTCTTTCATGGTTGTCTCGCTGTAGGTGAATGTGAAAAATTGCAGTCATGGGTGAAGCGATGCGCCCGCATGCCGTGTCACAAACGGAAGAATCGATACGTACATTCCACGGCGCCCTGGCGGTATCGCGACCATTCAGGCTTCCATTTGTGTCAGGGTGGCGACGCGCAGCCTCTCGAATCCGGCCTCTAGGTCGGCAATCATGTCGTCGGGATTTTCGAGGCCCGCGTGAATCCGCAGCAGTGGACCCTTCCACGGCCACGTTGTCGCCGTGCGATAGCTCGACGGGCTGGAACGGAGGATCAGGCTTTCGAAGCCGCCCCAGCTATAGCCCATACCGAAACAGGTCATGCCATCGAGCATCGACCGAATCGATTCATCGGATTGCGGATGCAGCACGACGCCGAACAGGCCACACGCCCCCGTGAAGTCGCGTCGCCATAGGGCATGCCCAGGCGAGCCCGGTCGGGCGGGATAAAGGATCTCGGCGACTTCCGGTTGCTTTGCAAGCCACTCGGTCACCGCGTGCGCGTTGCGCTGGTGCCGCTCGAGCCGGACGGACAACGTGCGCAGGCCGCGCAACGCGAGATATGCGTCATCGCCGCTCACGGTCATGCCGAGCTGCCGGTAGAGATGGTTGATCTTCGGATACAGCGCTTCGGTTGTGAGAATCGCGCCCATCATCACGTCGGAGTGTCCGCTGATGTACTTGGTCGCTGCATGAATAGAGACGTCAACGCCGTGCTCGAACGAGCGGAAATGCAGCGGCGTGGCCCAAGTGTTGTCCATCATCACGATCGCGTCGTGCCGATGCGCGATCTGGCTGATCGCCGGGATGTCCTGTACCTCGAACGTCAGCGAGCCTGGCGACTCGACGAACACCGCACGCGTGTTCGGACGCATCAAGGCCGCAATGTCCGCGCCAATCGCAGGATCGTAGTACGTCGTTTCGATACCAAGGCGGGCGAGCGTCCCCGCACAGAACGAGCGGGTTGGATCATAGACAGAGTCCGTCATCAGCAGATGATCGCCGGGATTGAGCACGGCGAGCAGCGACGTCGTGATTGCGCTGAGTCCGCTCGGCGTGAGCAGGGCGCGGTGCGCCCCTTCGAGGCGGGCGAGCGTGCGCTCGAGCGAACGCGTAGTCGGGCTGCCACCGCGCCCATAAGCGTTCGGCGTACCGCTTGCCACCTTCAGCGCTTCGATGCTCTCAAAGAGCAACGTCGACTGCCGGTAGACGGGCGGATTCACCGGTACGCCGAGTTGGCTGTGCGAGCGGCCTTCGTGGGCCAGGACTGTGTCGGTTGAGTGCTGGGTGTTCAAGGCGCCATCCTCTGTTCATCTGTTCGGTCGGGGAAAACGGCGTGGTGAAAGCGCATCGCCGCCACCGCTGTTCGTGAAGCCATGTTAATTGCGCGCAGACGAAAATTGTTTTTAAAAAATGTCGTCAATATCGCTATGATTGGAAATTATTTCTAGATAGGAGACAACATGGACAAACGCGATGTTCAAATTCTCACGCTGCTTCAGAAAGACGCGACGATTGGTCTGAATGACTTGGCCAAGGCAGTGAGCCTGTCGCCGACGCCATGCTGGCGTCGGCTGCAAAAGCTTCGCGATGAAGGCGTAATTCAGCAGCAGGTCGTGCTGTGCGATCCGGCAAAGCTGAATCTGGGACTGACCGCGTTTGTGACCGTACGCTCCAACCAGCATGGCGACGCGTGGACGAGGCGTTTCGTCGAAGGCGTGTGCTCGATCCCGGAGATCGTCGAGATCTATCGGATGAGCGGCGATGTCGATTACCTGCTGAAGGTTGTCGTGCCGGATATCGCCGGATATGACAGCGTCTACAAGCGGCTGATCAAGTGCGTCGAGATGATGGACGTGAGCTCGGCGTTCGCGATGGAGGTCATTAAACGGACAACCGCGCTTCCGCTCAGTTACGTTCCGGGGGCCTGACGCGAACGCGCCGTCTGTCGATGTATGTCGACAGACGGCGCAACACTCACGATGGCCGTGAGGCTGCGGGGCATACGTCAAGAATACTGCGCGTCAGCCTGCTCGCAACGCGTCGCGATAGGCGAACAGCGCAGGTGCGCCGCCGGTGTGCAGGAACAGCACCGGATCGCTTCCGTCAAAACGGCCGCGCGCGACTCCGTCGATCAGGCCAGCCATCGCCTTGCCAGTGTAGACGGGATCGAGTAGTAGTCCTTCCGTTTCGGCGAGCAGTCTGACCGCGTCGATGCAGGCGTCGTTCGGTTCTCCGTAGCGCGGCGCGAAGTACTCGTCCCATAGATTGATGCGCGTGCCGGGCGGCATCTCGATGTCGAGCAATTCGCTCGTTCGGTCGACGAGATTTTGCACCTTCGGACGCTGTGCTGCGTCCGTGCGCGATACGGTGACACCGACCACAGGTGTCGCCGGAAGCGCATGCGCGAGCGCAACCGCGAGGCCCGCGTGCGTGCCGGCACTGCCCGACGCCAGTACGACGCTCGAGAACGTGAGCCCGGTTGCGGTTATCTGCCGCTCGAGTTCGAGACCTGCGCGCACGTAGCCGAGTGCGCCGAGCGCATTCGACCCTCCGATCGGAATCACGTAAGGACGGCGACCTTCATCCCGCAGGCGCTGTGCCGTCGCTTCGAGCAGTCGGTCCGCGTCGTCTAGGCCGTCGACGTCGATGACGCGAACGCGAAACAGATCGAGCAGCAGGCGATTGCCGCTGCGCAAATAGTCGTCGCGATCGGTCCCGATCGGATTCTCCAATAGGGCGACGCAATCGAGGCCGAGCTGTGCGGCAAGCGCCGCGGTCTGCCTGACGTGATTCGATTGGATGGCCCCGGCGGTCACCAACACATCGGCCTTCTGCCGGATCGCATCAGCCGCGAGAAACTCCAGCTTGCGCAGTTTGTTGCCGCCCATGGCGAGCGACGTGAAGTCATCGCGCTTGACGTAGATGTCGCGACCCAAGCGGGCTGAGAGACGCGATAGCCGCTGGAGAGGCGTTGCCGTTTCGATCAGGTTCAAGCGGGCAAAAGTATCGAGTCTGGCGGAAAGATTTGTCGTTTTCATACGGGGAACGGCACGGTGTGGGGGTGACGCGGGCTGGCGGCCGACGGCGTTTGGCGAGTCAATGCAGAATCTTGTCCAGAAAGTCCCGCGCCCGCTCGGCACGTGGCGTATTGAAGAACGCATCGCTCGTCGCATCTTCGACGATTACGCCGCGATCCATGAAGAGCACGCGGTGCGCGACCTTGCGGGCGAAACCCATCTCGTGTGTGACGCATATCATCGTCATCCCTTCGCGTGCAAGCTCGACCATCACGTCGAGCACCTCGTTGATCATTTCCGGATCGAGTGCCGACGTCGGTTCATCGAACAGCATCGCCACCGGATTCATCGACAACGCGCGAGCAATTGCCACGCGCTGTTGTTGGCCACCCGACAGTTGGCCCGGGTACTTCTGCGCGTGTGCCTTAAGTCCGACGCGCTCTAGCAGGGATAGTGCAGTGCTGTGGGCCTCATCTCGCGATCGGCGCAGCACCTTGGTCTGGGCGAGCGTGAGATTGTCGAGCACGGACAGGTGCGGAAACAACTCGAAATGCTGAAACACCATGCCGACCCGCGCTCTCAGCTTCGACAGTTTGACCGCCGGATCGTCGAGACGCACACCGTCGACGGTGATGCAGCCCTTCTGGAAAGGTTCGAGGCCATTGATGGTTTTGATGAGCGTTGACTTGCCCGACCCAGACGGGCCGCAGACGACGACAACTTCGCCTTTCGAGACCTCGGCGCTGCAATCTTCGAGGACCTGATGCTTGCCATACCACTTGGATACGCTGTCGAGAGAAATCATGTTCGGACTCTTAGTCATTGGCTGAAGTTACGGATTCAGTGGCTTGAAGGTAGCGCGCAGCGCGCTTCGACCACTCCTTGCAGCCGGGCAAGCACCGTACTCAGTACCCAGTAAATCGCAGCGGCAGTCAAATAGAGCGGCAGCGGCTGGAACGTCGACGCGATGGCTTCCTGGGTCGAACGCAGCAATTCCGTTACCGTGATGACCGAGACGAGCGACGTATCCTTGATCAGGCTGATGAGCGTATTGCCGAGGCTCGGCACGGCAAGGCGTAGCGCCTGCGGGCACACGACGTGGCGCAGCGTCTGCAGGTGGGTCAGGCCGAGGCTGTGCGACGCGGCCCACTGGCCACGGCCGATGCCAAGGATCGCGCCACGCATGCTCTCGGACAGATAGGCGCCGGTATTGAGCGTTAGCGTGAGAATGCCGGCCGTGGTTGGGTCGAGCGAAATTCCGATATCGGGAAGGCCGTAGTACACGACGAAAATCTGCACGAGCAGCGGCGTGCCGCGCATCAAGCTGACGTAGCCTTGTGCGATGCCGGACAAGGTCCGACTGTTACCGATCCGCATGATGGCGACCACGAGTCCTACGATCAATCCCAGCACCATCGAAGCGACGGCGAACTTCAACGTGAGTACTGCGCCCATCGCCATAACGGGGAGCATATGCACGATCAGATGGAAGGCGTCCATGAATTTGTCTCCTGGCCATTGTTAGACGCATCTGCACGGCACGTGCAGATGCGCGTATGTATCTGATGGGTTATTGCGGCGTCGGAGTCGTCGTGTCGGTGCCGAACCACTGCATGGAAAGCTTCTTCAGCGTGCCATCCTGACGCATCGTGCCGATTGCGTCGTTGACCGCTTTCGCAAATTTTGGATTGCCCTTGCGGAACGGAATGCCCATCTCGGTCTCGCCTCCGGGAATGCTTTCGCCTGGGCGCAATGGCAGATGAGAATTCTTGATCAGGTATTTGATCATCAGGCGGTCGTTGAGCGCCGCGTCGATTCGGCCGGCAGCCAGATCGCTGAGATTTTCGGGTGTGCCCGGGTAGACCTGCAGATTGACCGCGCGATTGGTCTTCACGAGGTCGACGTAATTGCTTCCCATCGTTACGCCGACTTTGAGACCTTTCAGGTCCTCAAGCGATTTGAACTGGCGCGTATCGTTTCGCCGCTGCAGGAGCGTTGCCGCCGAGTAGATGTACGGCTCACTGAAGTCGAGTACCTGCTTGCGAGCCGGGGTAATCCCGACCTGGTTGACAATCACATCGAACTTACCGGCCTGAAGACCGGCGAGTATCCCGCTCCATTCCGTCGTGATGAATTCGGGCTTGACGCCGAGGCGAGCCGCGACGGCCTTCGCCACCTCGACGTCGAATCCCTCAAGTTGCCCATCGTTGTTGCGGTAGTCGAAAGGCGGGTAGGTGCCTTCCATTGCGATCCGCAAGACGCCAGCATGCTTGACGGTGTCGAGCAGATCGGTTGCGTGGGCGGAGGTGGCCACGACGCAGCAGAGAAGCGTGGCGGCAAGTACTGGCTTGAACCGCGACTTGAGTCCTTTCATTTTTGTCTCCGTTGATGTAGTTCGTTTAATTGTTCAGCGAGCGGCATCGCGTCAACGCCGGTGTTCGTGGGGAGCAGGGACACAGTCAAGCCGGCGCGGCGGTCAGTCCATTCGGCAATCGCAAATGTCGATCGACTGAAGACAAGCTTAATTCTGTCAAAATGGAAAGTGTTTCCAAAAGCATGCGAACTTCGCGCGCTTCGTGAGGAATATTTTCTAGCGCCGGACAATGTTGCAAAACCCCTCTGCTGCGGTTGCAACGGAATGACGTCGGGTGTCACCGTTGAGCAGCGCAGTGCGCCTGGCGCGGGGTTCGAGGCAAAGGCGAGCGCAATTCGATGCCGGACACTGATGATCGACGGGCAGAAGAGCCTGCCTATGCCAGCGTGAAACTCGAAACACCTCCGAGCAGCTTTCCGGCCTGATCTCGCACCGTTTCAGTCGCTGCAGCGGATTCTCGCGCGAGGGATGCGCTGTGTTGCGTGACAACATCGCTCTGCGACAACGCACGTGACAGCGCTTCGACGCCGTTGCGTTGCTCCTCAGACTCGGACGCGATCTTTCGTAGCACGCCATCAACTTATCGAACGGTATTGCGTATCTCGTCGACGCGCACGCCTGCCACACCCGCCTGCATTACTCCCTGCTGAACGTATCCATCCGACGCGCCGACCAGCGTTTCGATGTCCCGCGTCGCGTTGCCGACAGCGCGACATCGTCGTCTCGGCAATATCTGAAGATTAGATATCTGTTTTTCTTTCCGGTATCTATCGTCGTTGAATCTCGCTTCCTTACATTTTGGGATCGAATATCTCCGGTCCAGCGACGCTATCCGCCATGCGTACTTTCCCGGATGCGCCAGCAAGTCTCTTGCCAATTTAACTAGATATCTAATATAGTTAGCAAAACCTGCTGATGAAGGCGACCTGTCGCCGGGAGACATGACATGCTGACCCACCAAGAGAACGAATTGCTGTGCCGCGTCGAAGGGGATGCCCCGATGGGCCAACTGATGCGCCGACACTGGACGCCGGTTTGCCTGATCGAAGAAGTCGCCGAGCCGGATGGCGCGCCGGTAAAGGCGTGCGTATTTGGCGAGGATCTCGTCGTATTCCGTGACTCGGAAGGCCGCGTTGGGGTGCTGGACGAGTACTGCCCGCACCGTCGCGCATCGCTCGTCTACGGCCGCAATGAAGACGCCGGCCTGCGCTGCCTGTATCACGGCTGGAAGTTCGATGTCGGGGGCAACGTGCTCGAAATGGTGTCCGAGCCGGCGACGAGCTGCATGGCCAACAAGGTCAAGCACAAGGCCTACCCGGTGCGGGAATGGGGCGGCATGGTGTGGGCGTATATGGGCCCGCAAGACGCCATCCCCGACTTCCAGCCGCCGGCCTGGGCACCGACCGCCGACACCCGCGTAAGCATCGCGAAAGCACTGCTGCCGTGCAACTGGGCGCAGATCCTCGAAGGCGCGATCGACTCCGCACACAGCTCCAGCCTGCATTCGTCCGACTTCGTGCCGGCACGCGTCGGCGGCGCCGAAGCGACCGACAAGAACTGGCTGCGCCCGTCCACCGACAAGGCCCCGCGCCTGCAGGTCGAGCGTACTGACTACGGCTTCCGTTATGCCGCGCTGCGCCGCCCGATCTTCAACGCCGGCACGCACGACTACGTGCGCTCGACGGTGTTCGTGGCGCCGGGCACGGTGCTGATTCCCCCGAACAATCTCTACAACGTTGCGAACATCAACGTGCCGATGGACGACACGAACACGGCGTTCTACTTCATCGCCTGGGGCGATCCGGAGACGACACCGGAAACTGAAACCTGGCGCAAGTTCCTGCGTCAGCAGATCGGCATCGATCTCGACCAGCACTATCGCCCGCTGCGCAATCACGACAACCGCTTCTGGCAGGACCGCCAGGCGATGAAGGCCGGCAATTTCACGGGCATTTCGGGCTTCCCCAACCAGGACATCGCCATGTGGGTCACGATGGGTCCGATCGCTGACCGCTCTGACGAGCGTCTCGGGGCAAGCGATCTCGCGATCGTCGAATTCCGGCGCCGCATGCTCGACGCACTCGCGGAATTCGACAAGGACGGCAACGCCATTGGCACCGGTGCGAAGGCGATTCCCCAGGACACATGCTCGTACCAGGCCGTCGTGCCGAAGGAAATCGACTGGCGCACGTATGCCGCGCGTTACGTCAGCAAACGGAACCCGGAACTCGCCGACCAGCCGGCCGCGCTCGCAACGGACTATCAGGTCAAGCAATAACGGGAGGCACACGGTTATGGAGCAGCGCCGTTTGCGCATCGGGGTCGCAGGACTGGGACGGGCATTCTCGCTGATGCTGCCGACCTTCCTGCGCGACCCCAGAGTCCAGCTCGTCGCTGCGTGCGATCCGCGTGCGGATGCGCGGCGGCAGTTCGCCGCCGACTTCGCGGCGCCCACCTATGCGGACGTGGCGGAGTTGGCGGACGACGATAACGTCGAGATCATCTACGTTGCGAGCCCGCACCAGTTCCACGCGCAGCACACGGAGATTGCCGCGGCAAAAGGCAAACACGTACTGGTCGAGAAACCCATGGCGCTCGGCGCCGCCGATTGCGACCGCATGATCGCCGCATGCCGTGCCGCGGGCGTGCATCTGATCGTCGGCCATTGCCACAGCTTCGATACGCCGTACCTGCGTACGCGCGAATTGATCCGTCTCGGCGAATTCGGCGCGGTGAAGATGATCCAGGCCATCAACTACACCGACTACCTGTACCGCCCACGCCGGCCCGAGGAGCTGGCGACGGCTGAAGGCGGCGGCGCCGTCTTCAGCCAGGCGGCGCACCAGGTTGACATCGTGCGAATGCTGGCCGGCTCACGCGCAATCCGGCTGCGTGCGAGTGTCGGCCGGTGGGATCCGTCGCGCCCCACCGAGGGAGCCTATTCTGCGCTGATCTGGTTCGAAAACGGCGCCTATGCCTCGCTCTCATACAACGGGTACGGCCACTTCAATACCGACGAGTGGAGCGGCTGGATCGGCGAAATGGGCGATCGTACGAGCCCCGACACGTACGGCAGCGCCCGCCGCCGTCTGAGGACGCTTGCGTCCTCGGATGACGAGGCCGACCTCAAAGCGGCCGGCACCTACGGCGGATCGGCATACAAACCGCCCACCGCCGCCGCGGACGAGCCACAACGATTCCATCAGCATTTCGGCCCGATCATCGTGTCCTGCGAGCATGCGGACCTGCGCCCGCTGCCCGATTCGATCGTCATCTACGGCGACGAGCAGCGCCAAACGCTGCCGCTGCCTGTGCCCGTCGTGCCGCGCGCTGAAGTCATCGACGAGTTGTATGGCGCGGTCGTCGACGGACGCAGACCGCTGCACGATGGCGAATGGGCGAAAGGCACGCTGGAAATCTGCATCGCGATTCTGAAGTCGAGCGAAACGGGCGCAGATGTAACCCTTTGATCGCTTCAGGAAAGCGCAAGATCCCTTGTTACCCTCGTTTTGAACTGAGCCAAGTACAGTTAAAACGAGGGATTTTTTATCGGCGCTTGCGGCATTCCGGACAGTTGGAAAACTGGAACGCTGGCAACGGCCCCGACTTCTGCGGGGCGCGTATACGCGCTCGACTGCGCTATCCGGCGAACGCTGCAAAGCGCAACGAAAAATCGGTCGCCGTGACGTGCTTCGTCAGCTTGCCTAACGAAATGCGGTCCACGCCGGTCTCCGCAATGGCGCGCAGGGTGTCCTCCGTAACGCCACCCGACACTTCCAGCTCAGCGCGCCCTGCGGTGACATCCACGGCCTCACGCATCGCGTCGAGCGAGAAATTGTCGAGCAGAATCGCCTTGGCGCCCGCGGCCAACGCTTCATTTAACTCAGCGAGCGTTTCCACTTCGACCTGCACCGGTACGCCCGCCTCCAGAGCCTGCGCTGCCCGAACCGTCGAGGCAATGCCGCCCCCGGCCGCGATATGGTTTTCCTTGATCAGGATGCCGTCGTACAGGCCACGACGATGGTTTTCGCCACCGCCGATACGCACCGCGTATTTTTGCGCGAGGCGCAAGCCCGGAAGCGTCTTTCTCGTGTCGAGGATGCGCGCCGCCGTGCCCTCGACGATGCGCACCATCGCACTCGTCTCGGTGGCAACACCCGAAAGCAACTGAAGGAAGTTGAGCGCCGTGCGCTCGGCCACGAGCATGCCGCGGGCTGGACCGGTGATCCGGCAAACGATCTGCCCTTCGTGCATTCCTTCGCCTTCGCCGACAAACCACTCAATCGCAATACGCGGGTCCACCTGCCGGAGGGTTTCGTCAAACCACGGCCTGCCACATAGCTGTGCGGGCTCCCGCACGGTCAGGACGGCCTCGGCTGAGGCGTCTGGGTTGATCAGCAGCGACGTCCAGTCGGCGTTGCCGACATCTTCCGCAAGCGCATCGCGGACGTTGCGCAACATCGCCGCGCGGGTCATTTCATCCATTCCAGTATCCGTATTATTGAGCGGGAAAGCAGCATGCAGTGGCCTGCCATCGTGCGTGGGCACGGCCACCAATATTATTAGATCTATAATAATATAGCCAGCTGGGAATGGTCTGAAGTGTCGCGCTGCGCGTCAATCGTGTTCGGACGCTTCGGCGCGTGCCGCGATGAGATTACCTACCTCGCGCGTCGACGGAATGCGACGCGACGGATCGTTAGACTCGGATTCGTCGCGTGCCATGTTCTCGATGATCGTCAGCAGAACCTTGCGCGCGACGTTAATCTCGGTCGCCTTTAAACCGTCAACACTGATCTCATTGACTTCTTCTGCAAGCGGAACGAGCTTTTTCTTGAGGTTACGGCCGCGTGGCGTGAGGTAGACGTGCGTGTTCTTGCGGTTGCCGGGGGCATAACGACGCTCGACATAACCGAGCTTTTCCATCGCCTGCACCGCGCTGAAGGTGGTGGGCGTCGTGGTTCCGGTCTCGTCGCTGAGCTCCTTTTGCGTGAGCCCGTCGTTGACCCAGAGCACGCGCAGGAAAGCCCAGTGGCCAAATGACACCTCATGTTGCGCGAGGCGCATTTGCAGTCCGCGCACCATCGCGCGGGCTGCATCCTTGATCAGGTGGGCGAGACGATCGTCGGGCACCGCCTCGCGCCAGTGCCGGAGAATGGGATCTGTGCTTTGTGCCCCGGATTTGCCAAGGGAGCGTGCTGTTGCCATACCTTCCTCATCCCGTAATAACCAAACATACGGCAATCATATCGCCGAATCCGGCGCATGAGCCACAGCAGACGGGTACGGCGGGAGTTCGCGCGCGGCGGCGACCGAACCCGCGAGGCGGGACCTCAGATCTTGAAGCTCTCCAGACTTGCCGGGTGAAACAGTTCAGCGGGCTGCACACGGCGGCTCGACAACCCTTCCGCATGGTGCTGGGCGAGGAAGCGGTCGATCACTTTCTCGTTCTCCGCGAAGCCGTACGACCAGAAGTCGTGGCCCATCAGTCGTCGCGCGTTGCGCAACTGGTCCTCGATGAATGGCAGCGTCACCTTGGTTGCCGAGGTATCGCTCAGGCGTGCGAGCGCGATCTCCTTCGATTTCTCAAATGCCTTGACGATGGCGCCTGGCAGCCACGGATGCTGCTCCGTGAGCGACTTGCGAATGCCGAGCGTGTGCATGATCGGGAACAGCTTGCGCCGCTCATACCATTCCGCGGCGGCCTGCTGCGGATCTTCGAACAGGTATTTCACCTGCGGATGTCCGCGGTCGAAGCACGACGGTGCGCGCGGTCCGATCACGCCGTCGATTTCTCCCTCGGCCAGCAAGTTCGAAATCGTCCGGCCCTCTGGTGCGTTTTCCAGCACCACGCCCTCGGGAAGCTTGAGTGCGATTTTCTCCACGCGCGTGGGATCTTCGTAGCCGCCGCGCACCCAACGGATGTCCGAGGCTTTCACGCCGTACTCTTCCTCCAGGAACATTCGGACCCACACGTTGGCCGTGAGTTGATACTCCGGCACACCAATGCGCTTGCCCTTGAGATCCTCGGGCCGGTTGATGCCGCGATCGGCGCGCACGTAGATCGAGCTGTGGCGGAACGCGCGCGACGGGAAGACCGGCACGGCGATGTACGGCGACGTGCCTGCCGCCGTCTTCACCGAGTAGCTGCTGAGCGATAGCTCGCAAATGTCATAGTCGGCATGGCGGAACGCACGAAAGAAAATCTCCTCCGGATCCTGCAACATAAACACCGGGTCCACGCCGTCGATCTGGACGTCGCCGTCGATCAGCGGACGCATCCGGTCGTAGTTGCCCACGGCGATGGAAAGTTGAAGCTTGCTCATTCCTGTTCCCTTCTCACAATGAAAAATCCTGGTGTCGCACCCTGCGTCGGGCGTTACGGTGCTCGCCGCTCGCGCGGAACCCCCAGAAGCACGGCGATGCCGCCTACAAACGTAAACAATGCGACCAGCAGGATGCCCGCTGAAAAGCTGCCGCTCACGCTCTTCACCCAGCCGAGGACGATAGGCGCGAAGAAGGCACCGACTTGCCCGAGGCTGCTGATCACACCAATACCGCCGGCGGCGGCCGTGCCTTTGAGGTACGTCGGCGGGATAGTCCAAATAATCGCTGCGGCCGCGAAATAACTGATCGAGACGAGACTCAGGCATCCGATCGCAGCGAGCCAGTTATGCGTGACCAGGGTGAGGAGCACAGCGCCTGCCGCGCCTGCTGTCGTCACACTGACGAAGTGCCAGCGGCGCTCGAGGCGCAGGTCCGAGCTGCGCGCGATGAACAACATGGCAACGGCGCCGACGATGTAAGGCAAGGCCGACATGAAGCCGATCTGCAACAGGTTGGAGACGCCTGCCTGTTTGATGATCGTCGGCGTCCAGTAGTTAAGGATGGTCCCGCAAATGGGCACCGTGGCCCAGCCTGCAGCAATCACGTACACGCGCGGGTCGCGCAGTGCGGCGAGCAGATTGCTCGGCGCGTCGTGCGGCTTGCTGCGGCTTTCTTCCTCCAGTGCGCCAATGACGAGACGCTTTTGCTCATCGGTCAGCCACGCGGCCTCCTGCGGCCTGTCGATCAGATAGAAATACGCAACGACGCCTGCAATCACAGCCGGCAATCCTTCGAGAAAGAACAGCCACTGCCAGTTGCGAAAACCCCAGACGTCCATGAAGTTTTGCAGGATGTAGCCGGAAAGCGGTCCGCCGACGATCCCCGCAACCGCAATCGCCAGCAAGAATCGCGACGTGATGCGAGCACGGCGTTTGGCCGGATACCAGTACGAGAGATAGAGGATGATCCCGGGCCAGAAGCCCGCTTCCGCCGCGCCGAGGAGTGTTCGGGCGAGGTAGAACTGCCACGGAGCGGTCATGAACGCCATCGCAGTGGAGATGCCCCCCCACAGCAGCATGATTCGCGTGACGGTCTTGCGGGCGCCGATGCGACGAAGCAATAGCGTGCTCGGCACTTCGAGCAGGATGTAGCCAATGAAGAACAGACTCACCCCAAGGCCGTAAGCGGCGTCGCTCATACCGAGATCGTGCTTCAGCTGCAATTGCGCGAAGCTGACGTTGACGCGGTCGAGATAGTTAAGGACCCAACAAAAGAAAAGGAAGGTCATCAACCTCAGCGTGATCTTGCGGTAAGTCGCCTCCTCGGCCGCCGAGTCGGCTACGGCAGGCAGGGGTACGTCCCCAGAGTGCAACGTTGAATGTGCCATGTCTCAATGTCTCCGAATTTCATTTGTGATGCCGGCTGGAACAGGCGTTCCCCCATCACATAATTAGATTTCTAATCTTAAGGTTACGGCGGCTTTTTGTCGCTGGCAAGCACGGGTTTATACCGAGAGTAAGGTCGCGAAGCGTCGCGCGTCTTGACTTGATAAATTAGAGATCTAGTAATAATATACGATTCATGTTGAGGCAACGCAGCGCCGGATCGGCCAGAAGGAGACAGAT
The DNA here is from genome assembly GCF_026802345.1 of Pandoraea sp. XJJ-1. NCBI lineage: Bacteria > Pseudomonadati > Pseudomonadota > Betaproteobacteria > Burkholderiales > Burkholderiaceae > Pandoraea > Pandoraea sp. XJJ-1. The sequence continues at coordinate 21,957 of NZ_CP113827.1, read as the reverse complement.
ATGACGACACCCCAGGAAGACGGCTTTCTTCGTCTGAAGATTGCGGGCAAGGAGAAGATCGCCCGTGACATCTGGCGCTTTGATCTGACCGACCCGCAGGGCGCGCCGTTGCCGCCGTTCGAGGCGGGCGCGAACTTGACCGTTGTGGCCCCCAACGGTTTGCGACGCAGCTATTCGCTGTGCAACGACTCGCAGGAGCGCGATCGTTACGTCATCGCGGTGAAGCGTGACAGCAACGGACGCGGCGGCTCGATGAGCTTCGTCGACGACACGGCAGAGGGCGACGACGTGGATGTATCTCTGCCCCGCAATGAATTTCCGCTCGACGAACGGGCAAAGTCGTTCATTCTCGTCGCAGGCGGCATCGGGATTACGCCGATGCTGTCGATGGCGCGACAGTTGCGAGCGGAGGGCCTGCGCTCGTTCAAGCTGTACTACCTCGCCCGCGATCCGGAAGGCACGGCGTTCGTCGATGAACTCAGCAGCGACGAGTGGCGCTCGGACGTGACGATTCACCACGATCACGGCGATCCGTCGAAAGCGTTCGACTTCTGGCCTGTGTTCGAGCGGCCAAAGTCAGCGCATGTGTACTGCTGCGGCCCGCAGGCGCTGATGGACACCGTGCGGGACATGACGGGTCACTGGCCGTCGGGCACCGTTCACTTCGAGAGCTTCGGTGCGAGCAACGCGAATACGCGCGAGAACACGCCGTTCACCGTGCGGCTTGCCCGCACCGGTACGTCGTTCGACATTCCCGCCAACCGCTCGATCCTCGACGTGTTGCGCGACGCAAACGTTCGCGTGCCGAGTTCGTGCGAAAGCGGCACCTGTGGTTCATGCAAGACGGGGCTGTGCTCAGGCGAGGCGGATCATCGGGATCTCGTGTTGCGCGACGACGAGGAGGAGACGCAGATCATGGTCTGTGTATCGCGCGCGAAATCAGCGGAGTTGGTGCTCGATCTCTGAGCCGCAAGCGAAACCCATCTCTTGCGCCTCATCGGGGCCGAGGTGATCTGCTCGGCTGAATCCAGACCAGAATGGAAGTGTTTGAGACTTCTCGTTGCTCTGTTGCAATGACGTGACTGGCTGATGCACAGTGATTACTTCGGCCATCGCCAGGTCGGTTCGCTCAGGTGCTCGGCAAAGTAGTCTGACAACGCGCTCACCTTCGCCGGCCGCGCCCTCGCCGACGGCGTGACGAAGTACAGGCCGCCCTTCGTCAGCGACCAGTCGGTGAGGATCGCCTCGAGCCGCCCGTCGCTCAGATATTCGCCCGCGATGAATTCCGGCAGCTCTGCGATGGCGAGCCCTTCCAGCAGCATCGGCAGGAGCGCATCGGAATTGGTCACCCGCAGCGGGCCGGTCGGCATCACCGGTTCCTCGTCGCCAGCGTCGTTGGTGAAGCGCCAGACATCACTGCGCGCGCGATACGCATAGGACATGCAGGGCCGGTCCACAAGCTCACGCGGATGCACCGGCCGTCCCTCGCGCGCCAGATAGGCGGGCGACGCGACGACGTATTGCGTGACCGCACACAGACGCCGCGCGACCAGCGCCGAATCGGGCAGCGCGGCGATTCGCAGTGCGGCATCGAACCCTTCGGCGACCAGATCGACCGTCGAATCGGCCAGATGCAGATCGACTTGCACGTCTGGATAGCGGCGGAAGAATTCCGGCATCAGCGGCGCAACCCACCTCAGCCCGAACGACATGGGCACCGCCAGTCGCACGAGCCCGCGAGGCTGCACCGACAATTCGCGGGCGGCGCCTTCCGCGGCCTCGGCCTGCCGATATATCTCGCCAGCCTTCTCGCACAGCGTCCTGCCGAACTCGGTCAGCGCGAGCTGGCGCGACGTGCGATTGAGCAGCCGTGCGCCCAGGCGGTCCTCCAGACGTGCGACGCCGCGCGACACGGTGGCGACCGACACCCCCATTTCGCGCGCTGCGGCCGCGAACGAGCCTTCCTCGGCCACCTTGGCAAACATCGCGAGTCCTTCGAAATCAGGCAGCTTCGACATGATTCCCCATCATTTCAGATTTGCAACGTTGGTTTGCAATGCATTCTATTTCGAAAAGGTCGAGCCATCGATATTCTCCTTTCATCGCAGCAAACAATCCGCCGCGAACGCCGCATACCGGCGCCAGCGATCGACCCAACACACCGAAGGAGCAACACCATGGCACGCAAGCTCGACCACAAGATCGCCCTCGTCACCGGCGCCACCAGCGGCATCGGTCTGGCCACCGCGCAACGCTTTGCCGCCGAAGGCGCGCACGTCTATCTGACCGGTCGCCGTCAGGCCGAACTCGATGCGGCCGTCGCATCGATCCGTGACGCCGGCGGCGCGGCCACCGGCCTGCGCGTCGACTCGACGAAGCTGGACGAGCTGGATTCGCTTTACGCGCAGATCAGCGAGGCGCACGGCCGTCTCGATGTGCTGTTCGCGAACGCTGGCGGCGGCTCGATGCTCGCGCTCGGCGAGATTACCGAGGCGCACTTTGACGAAACATTCGATCGCAACGTGAAGGCCGTGTTGTTCACGGTGCAGAAGGCGCTGCCGCTGTTGGCCGACGGTGCGTCAGTGATCCTGACCGGCTCGACGGCTGGCAGCTCGGGTACCGCGGCGTTCAGCGTGTACTCGGCGTCGAAAGCGGCGGTGCGCGCGTTTGCCCGCAGCTGGATTCTTGACCTGAAGCCGCGCCGGATCCGCGTGAATACGATCAGCCCGGGTGCGACCCGCACGCCCGGTCTGCTCGATCTGGCTGGCGACGACGCCGCGCAACGCCAAGGTCTGGCCGATTACCTTGCCGCGCAGATCCCGCTGGCACGTCTCGGCGAGCCGGAGGAAATCGCAAGCGCTGCGCTGTTTCTTGCCTCCGACGACGCAAGCTTCGTGAATGGGGCCGAGCTGTTCGTCGACGGCGGTCAACAGCAGATCTGAACGAAACAGGCGTCGAGGCCGACGGCCCACATCGCGTGGCGCAGTCGGCCTCCTTTGGAGGCTGCATCGTGACTGAACATCGGCCCTTTACTTCATTGGGCACACTCTCGCGCGAGTGGCTGAGCGCTCGGTTGCATTTTCGCATCGGCAATCTTGGACAACTCGCGCATCGACCGCTGGGGCCATTGGTCGTCTGGAACGACGACGAAGTCGCGCCGCACTCTGGCTTCGGGCTTCATCCTCATCGCGATATTGAAATTGTCACGTGGGTACGTTCGGGCGCGGTCACGCACGAGGACGATGCGGGCAATCGCGCCCGTCTCGTGGTGGACAGCGTGCAAGCCATGCATGCCGGTACGGGCATTCATCACGCCGAGCGCAACGACGAAGACGCACCGGCGCGGATGTTTCAAATCTGGCTGCAGCCGCGTGCGCCAGGCGGGACGCCGCACTGGGCGATGGGGAGTTGTTCGAAGGCGCAACGCGACGGGCGGTTCGTGACCCTCGCGAGCGGTGATCCGGCCGACGTGCGAGCAGGTGCATTGCCGATCGATACCGATGCGCGCGTAAGGATCGCGACGCTGCGCGAAGGGCTATCGATGCGCGTTGCATTGGATTCACCGCAAGCAGCTTATTTCGTAACCGACCATGGTCGGATCGACATTGCGGGGACACGGCTTGAACCGCGTGATGGCGCTCTCGTGACGGGCGAGTCCGAGGTTTTGATTAACGCGATCAGCGACGCTGACGTCGTGATGGTCGAGCTGCTGGGCTGAGGTGAGTGATCTGGGTTCGCTCAAGCGATTGAATGCTTTCTCGGGGTCGAAATCGTAATTGAGCTAGGCTCCCGCGAATGGGCGGGTGTCGGGAGCGGACCTCGACTCGCTGAAGATGAACGCCGGCTCGCGCGATCCGACTACAATGTGATCGGACTCTAGATCGACATGCTATCGAATCGGGGGAGACGTCGCCGCTGGCACGAGGAGCAATCCCGATCGTTTGGGGCTCGCTCATCGACCATCTACCAGCCTAGGCTGATGGTTCGCGTCTGTCTGGTTGGAGTCCCTGAGTTAAGTCTAAGCTGCCACTCAGATAGGCGGCTTTGGGGGGGCGTCGTTAACGCGCTTTCGCTATTTTTAGATGATGTTTATGTGTTTTCCAAGGCTATATTGTTCGTCATGCGAAATTTCTATTCAACTCCGGTTGGAGGCGAAGGTAAGAGCACATCATCACGCGCGCGGATTAGGAAGTATGCGGTGTCCTGATCTGCACTTAAAGGATCCATCGTCAGAATATTTCTAAACCCCTTGATGAGGCGTTTGGCATACTTGCGTTCGTTTGATACGTTCCCATATAACCGCCAAATGAATGAACTGTGCCGATATAGGCTCAGGAGATTTAGCGTGTCCCCCTTGGATTCGAAGTAGCGCCACAAAGCGTCATGAGCTTCAGTAAACAGGCCGTTGAACCGTTCGCCGTAGAAGTATTGATAGGCATGGACAAGGTTCAGAACGGCGTCGGCAGAAAGTCCGCCATTGTCGGCTAAACTCCTCTGCGCAAGTTTCAGGCCCGCCCTAGTAGCGTTATAAGTGTCCTTCATTCTTGCGGACGTCAGTTGTGTCTCGCGCAAGGCGGCATCAATATCAGCATCGCCCGCCCCTCTGGAAGCTCTAGTGATCGCAAGATTGTTTGCAACTGTGTCTGCCTTGCGGAGGCGAGCCTCCTTTTCAAGCTTCCGCAATTGAACGTCTTTGTCGTGAGCGTCACTCATCTCCAGCGTTATTGCTTGCGCCTGAAGTGCCTCACCGGTTCCCGGGAAGGCATCAATAATTCGTGCAGCGACCTTAGTAGCTTCCGAATCGTCGAGGCTTTGCAAGCAAAGTGCGTAGCTGTTCAGAATCAGCTTTTCGGTCTTTTTGGGAAGGCCCCTGCTCAATAGTGCCTCGAACATGCCTCTGGCTTTCTTGTGCTCTCCAATCATTCGAGTGCTTCGCGCCAACAAGATCAACACCGCCTGACGCACATCCTCATAGCCAAGCTCGGGAATGGCGTCGAGGATGTCTTTGCATGCAATCGCGCAGATTCGATAGTTTTTTGTGGAAATCAGCGCCGCGCAATACACCTGCGCTAAGCTCACGATGGGATTGGCGATCTCTTTGCGAAGCCACGTTGCATTACTAGACAACAAACCAACGACAAGCGCGTGTGGATTCTGCATGAGGCTGCCATCTTCATCGACCAGCTTGCCGTCAGCCTTCCTCATGCTAGCCTTGCCGACACGCCACTCCTCCCCGAAATATATCGAAATCGCCCTGCGCGTAAGGTCATCGATTTCCGATTCCGCCATTAGTGTGAGAACGTAGTCTCGCACCTGTCGAGGGGCAATGAGAAGTCTTACTCGACCGTTGATATCACTGTTTTCGCCTAACGGGGCCATTGCGAAGCGAGTTTCTATCAAGCCCCTTTCAAGAAGCTCCTCCGCGTGAGGTGGGAAAAGCGGCGACGTTGGTACGATCCGCTTCAAACGGGCAAGGGACTCTCCATGTGGAAGGATGGAAAGCACCTTGAGAAGCAAGAATGCTCTCTCCCCAACCTTGTCTGAGGCTGTCACAAGCTCGCGGACGGAATTGATGAGTGACTGTGGCACAGTCTCCAGAGCCCCTGCCTCTTCTCGAATGAGGGTTGGGACGCTCGGGCCGAGTTCCGAGAGTCCTACAACTCGAAGCGTTCTCAGCGCGCGATCGATCTTTCCTGGAAGTCCATCGGTATGCCGAAATACAGAACTCACCCCTAACTGTGATCTCACTTCATCGTTTGCCGAAGGGTGGGCGAGCAAATATGTCCTAGTCTCTGCCTCGTCGAGGGCCTTGAGTTCAACGGCAGCAATACTCGGGTTTCGTGGGGCAGACCGAGCGAGGAGGATGACGATTGTGTCGGGACAAAAATCCCGAATCATCAGAGCGAGAGTTTCGATATCGCGTTCGATGAGCGACGGTGACGACGGTCCGACTGTTATCGGGGCTTCATCGAGAAGCAAAACTGCTGGCCCATTAGACGCGACTGCTGAACAGAATGCCTGAAAGGAGCATCCCGCTCGGGTGGAGAATGCGTCAAGGAATGCCGAACGTTCAGCGTAGCTGCCGCAGTCAATCCGATATACCGGATGTGCGTCTCGACCAGTTCCCTTGCAAATAGACCACAGAAAACCATCGCGGCCTAAGCCCCAGTCAGAGCAAACCCATGCAGCTTTGTCTCGCCGGATGCCCTCCTTACATGCCTGCTGCTCGAGAAGGCGAATGCCAAGATGCTGATCTTGCTCGCCGAGGATGTGTTGGAAGGTCGAAAGCACTTCGAAATCTTCGGATGCGCTTTCCTTTACTGCATTTGCAATGTCCACCGCTACGGGTGCGTCAAGCTCAAATCTATCAGTCGAGTTGAGGGCTGCGATGATGTGTTGATTGACATAGTGCTCGTGCCCAGGAACGAGGTTAAAATTTTCATGATCAGGCACGATCTTTCTGTCAAGCGTCTTCCGGTGTATCGTGGCCCGGCGTGGCCAACCCATCCAATTCGCACGATTTCCTGATACTTCAATTCTATTGAGCACAAAGCCATGCTGACGATCGGTTGTGCCATCGCTCAGGTGTTCCATGCCGAACAGGGAGGCGCTCTGCACAAAGCTCCGACCATGACTTCCACTGTGCAGGATCGTTACGCTATTGGCATCGTGCATATGCCCGTACATATGGGCTGTGAACCGACCTGACGGGTAGATTTCGGAATTGAAGTGTGCAATCGAGTCCTTCGACAACCAATCGTGGGGATGGTGTGTGATAAGGAAATTTAGATTGTTCCTGTCGCACCACGGCTGCGGCGCGCCTGCCGTCAGCGCATTAATTTGACGAACATCAAGGCACAATTTCCCCTTGTAGTCACCCTCCCCAAGCTGTAAGAAAGCGCTATTTAGGCCAATTAATCCAATCGAGAGCCCGTTGCATTCCATTCGGGCAGATGCGTCGCCGGGCAAGAGGCCATCTTTACAATCGAGCAGTGGAATTCCTTCCGACGGGAGGGTTTCTTTCCACTTCTCGAAAGCTCGAAATGCCTCACGGACCAGGGCTCGATACTGATCCTCAGAGCGTTCCCAGAAGCTGTGCATCAGATCTGCTTCGTGCAGGAAGTAGCGCATCATTTGCGTGCGGGGGTCGTCTTTGGGTGGTCGCGCCAAATCATGGTTTCCCGGGACAACAAAGAGGGCTGGCGTTTTCCCGGTTTCGCCGAGCACATTGAATACGTCTTTGATCTCGTTCGTTAGGGCTGCGTATTCCGCTTCGGTACCGCGTTGGGTCAGATCCCCAGAAAACACGACGAGATCAACTCCTCCAGCTAACCTGGTAAGGTGCCTGAGATCGTCGAGAAACAGCGACTTGAAGTTCGGCCAAAGTCTCGTGTGTGCGTCTTGGCCGAAATGGAGGTCACTTAAATGCAACCAAGAAAAGTGATTATTTGTCATGGTCCCCGGTGCTGAATTGTGTGTTTCAGCTAGTTTCATTGATTTCTAGAACGTACACTTCGGCTCGGCGTGGATAGGCGCCCGTTCACGGGTATCCTGCTGTAATGAATCATGCCGCCTCGTTCTCCGCTGCCCGTTTGACCGAGTGATTTTCATGCACTTTTGCGTCAGCCGCAAGCCGCGCCAGCACGGGCGTGGTCCGGCGAAGCTACGTACGATGGGCATTTGCAGTTTCACGCGCGAAGCTCATGCGGAATCACGCCAACAATATAATTTGGGTGCCGAAGAGCTGGGGAGCATGAAATGAATTTCGACGCCTTGGACAAGGGGTACTGGGAGGGCCAGAAGACGCGACTCGAAGCGAATCGGGTGAACCGCCCCGGAAATCGTGGAGGCAGGTTGGTTTAAGTTGATGCGAGTTCAGCGGCAGCTGTTTCAAGTTGCCGATAGTAGTTTGCCTCAGCTTCGGCGGGCGGGATATAGCCGAGGGGTTCCATCAACCGATGATGATTGAACCAGGCCACCCACTGCAGCGTTGCCAGTTCAACGGATTCCCGCGTTTTCCAGGTGCGGCGATGAATCAGTTCAGCCTTGTACAAGCCGTTGATCGTTTCAGCCGGGGCGTTGTCATAGCTGTCTCCCCGGCTGCCGACCGACGGTTCGATGCTCGCTTCGGCCAGCCGTTCGCTGTAGCGAATACTGACGTATTGGGACCCTCTGTCGGAATGGTGTATCAAGGTTCCGTCGTTGCCCGGGCGCCGCACGTAAAGCGCCTGTTCAAGGGCATCCAGAACGAAGTCCGTGGTCATCGAACTGCTGACTCGCCAGCCGACGATACGGCGAGCAAACACATCGATCACGAAAGCCACATACAGCCAGCCCTGCCACGTCGAAACGTAGGTGAAGTCAGAAACCCAGAGCTGGTTTGGCCGTGCCGCCTTGAACTGGCGATTGACCCGATCCAGCGGGCGCGGGGCTATGGCATCAGGAACAGTCGTGCGAACACGCTTGCCTCGCATCACGCCGCGCAAACCCAGTTGCTTCATCAAACGTTCGACCGTGCAGCGCGCCACCGCGATACGCTCCCGGTTCATCTGCTTCCAGACTTTATCCGCGCCGTAGACCTGCATGTTGGCCTGCCACACACGCTTGATCTCCGGCCGCAGACGTTCATCGCGGATTGCGCGAACAGAGCGCCGCGATGGATCACGAAGCTGCGCGGCATGGCGTCGGTAACCCGACGGGGCAATCCGCAAGACCTTGCAGATCGGCTCGACCCCGAAGGTGTCGCGATGCTGATCGATGAAGGCCTTCAGGACTTGAAACGGCGGTCGAGCTCCGCCTGGGCGAAAAACGCGCTCGCGACCTTGAGAATCTCGTTGGCACGACGCAACTCCTTGACTTCGCGCTCCAAGGCCTTGAGGCGCTCGCGCTCGTCTGTGGTCACGCCATCGCGCTCACCGTGGTCGACCTGGTCGCGCTTGACCCACTCATGCAGTGTCTGCGGTGTGCAGCCGATCATCGGCGCAATCGACTCGATCGCCGCCCACATCGACGGATGTTCGCCACGCTGCTCGCGCATCAGGTGCACCGCGCGCTCTCGGACTTCCGGGGAAAACTTGCTTGGCTTCTTGTTCATGGCTCCATTCTCTCAAGAGTTGGAGCCTCCACAAAACTCGGGGCGGTTCATATGGAAAAATATTTGGAGTCTTAATTAACATGACCCACGATTGGCCATACAAAAGTACTCGCTCTCAGTCTTCCCACTGCAAAGCGGTACTGCAGAGCAACTGACTCCCGCCGCCCTGTTGCCATTATTTATCCGCTAGGACGGCCAGTTCGTTTTCAATCGCTTAGCTGCCCGAGGTTGTGCGCTATACGCACCGTAGTGGCTTCAATTGACTAGAACCTCTCGCAACGTCAGATATTGATGTTCACTCCAGTCGGCAATGTTTGGGTAATCCATCCACTTCGTTGCAGTGCCCGACGACCGTCGGCATAGACGTTCGGGTTGTCGTCGAGGGACCGAAGTGTGACGAGCACGACCGCCCTCATCGGCTTGGTCAAAATAGGCTCGAATTCGCGCCGAAGGACAGACGCTTGCACAGCCCAAGCACTACCAGCGACACCGTTTTTCATTGAGCGCCGGAAGACCTTGACGGGCGCCCACTTCCCTCCGTGCTCGATTTGGGCGCTTTCAAATCCATGGCTACCCTCTTCGTGGTCACCGGGCAGTTGGCCTGCAAACTCGGGTATGCCCTTCTTATTTTGCTCTAGCGTCCCGAAGCCGATAGAGACGTTAAAGCGTACGTACTCGGCTCCAGCATCCCCATTTAAAGGCGGCGCATAGGCGCAAGTCATGATCACTTCAGCACGGAGTTTGCCGTTGACCAACAGAGATTCCGGGATGGGGTAAGGCGCCTTGCGCCATTTCGCACCGTCGACGAGATCTATCTCGAACATCAACGTGAAACTAGAATCGGAATCGTAAAGCACGCCTACAGGATCTGAGGGAATGCCAGCCCCAAAATACCTACGGTCCCGTGCTGTGCGCGGCGGAGAGTTCAGTTCGGCGGCATGGACAATCAGCGCTTTCACAAGCGTAGGCGAGACTGGAATGGGATTGCGACGGGTCCCACCTTCCAGATCGCGCCAAGTATGTGCAGCGAGTGCGGCGACTACGGGTGCAGAGTAACTGGTCCCAAACACGCGCGCTGTTTTCCCACTCGGATGCAGAATTCTCACGCCTACGCCGGTGCTTTCCCAGTTTGTGGTTACATTGCCGCCGAAGTGGACGACATCAGGTTTCGGCGTGAAAACCGGGCCGGGCCCGCGCCGGGAATAAGGAGCCGGCTCGCCCGACTGCACAAGCGTTATGGCGTTCGCTCGATGCGCAGCCGCACCTACTGTTAAAGCTCGGACGGAATCGCCAGGGCTTGCAAGACGGTCTAGCAAACCATCGCTTGCAGGCCACGTACGCCGCGGTTGCTCTACGTAGTTACCCGCAGAAACCACGAAGAGAACATTATGCTGGTCGCTCAGGCTATCAAGCTCGCGAGCGAATTCGCTAAACTCTTCATCACTAACCTCAGAAGCCGTGGCGATCGAGAGATTCCAAACGTGGACATTGGGTTGCTTAACTATGGCGGTGCGCAAGCGAAGTATGAGATCTCCTAGTCGCGTGCCACCGAGTTCTGCCGCGGCCACATCGTGCACACGGCAAGGTACTCGCGGAAAGCCATTGTCTTCCTCGTTCAGGTGCGCTGCGCAAGCTATCAGCGAGGCAACATAAGTCCCATGCTCGTAATTTGTCTCCGGTGGCAAAACGTAGGTGTCGCGTCCGGCGATCCACGGTGCCAGGGATTTCAGCTTCGGCGCAACACCGCTGTCGAAAACCCCCACAACAGGCAAATCCGGATCAGGTAATGGAAGCGATTGAGCGCCAGATGGGGCAGCTACTTGGGTTGCAGAACTTTGGACTTGAGGCTCCGGCATGATCCTGCGGACGGCCGGGAAGCGTAGCAGTTCTGCTAGTTGGTCCTTTGTCAGTTGCTTCATTGGTACCAGAAACACTGGCGCCCCTGATCGCTGGGAAAGCTGTTCCGCGCTTAGGTTGTATCGCTTAAGAAATTCAAGGAAGCGCTGCAGAACCTTCTTTGACGTTTCCTCTGACGCATATGAAAAGAGTCGGACAAGCACGCGTTCGGCCGCCGCCTTGATCGTGCGGTGCAGGGCCTTAGCGTCTAGGTCCCGAAGTGTCGACGGCAGCCTGCGTTGCATGCCCCACGAGTGGATGCCCTCCAGAGTGCTCAAATTTTCGCGAATTGCTTTCGTTGTTCTCGACTGGATCACCCGATCCAACGCCACCATGGCGCTCGCGTCTGCTGCGATAAGCATTTCATTCAGAGCCCCATGGCCAACCCGCAACGCCTGGCTTTCAGCGGCAAGGGTGGTGGGTCGATGGGTTTTCGCGATGGCCTCGCTGCGAAGTTCAAGTACGAGGACTACAGGAACGTCGGGGATGCTCAGATCCCGGCGACTTGCTTCGACGGCCGCCGACAGAGATTTACGCAACCGGTTGCGTAGCGCAGGCGTGACCGGAACAAACTCGGTGCCACCCCCACCTCGCGAGTCCACACCAAATTGATCTTTGGCCTGGAACGCGACATGTACATAAGGATTATCGCGGCTTGCCCGATCGTTTCGTTGCTTTGCTCGCGGTTTTACCGGCATTAGGTCCCCTCAGCATATTCGAGATTTGCCGGGTCGAGACCGCATAGAGTTTAGCGAGCTCCCGCAAGGAAAAGGCTTCGCCTCTCCATTGTCTCAACCAGCGCACTTCGTCTTCTATTGACGGCAGATGTTGCCCATTCAGTAAGGAAATGGCAAGACCCAATCTTCGGAGGATCTCAGCGGCATCCGCTTCTGATTGTCCGGCCAGAATAGCCGTGCGGATAGCATCCTGGCACACCTGCTCAATGACGGCGCCTGAAATGCCTTCGGAGAAGCTCACGAGTTCATCCCAATGCAACGACGCCGGACAGAAGCCCCCTAGCATCGTCTTCCAAAGAGCTTCCCGCAAGGAGGCGTCTGGAACGGCGAAAGATATTTGAAACGGGAACCGTCTCCAGACGGCGGGATCGATTCCCTGCGCGAAGTTTGTCGCAGCGACCACGATCGCATGGCCAGGCAATGCATCGATGTTCTGCAATAGTGCAATCACGATACGCTGCAGCTCCCCCACATCGCGCTCATTGCCTCGCGCAGACGCTAATGCATCAAACTCATCCAGCAGCAGCACACAGGGCGTCTGTTCGGCAAAATCGAAGACCCTGCGCAGATTTCTACTGGTCTGACCGAGCAAACTGCTGATCAGCGTGTCGCATCGTACGGTGGCTAGCGGCAGCGCAAGCTCGCTAGCAATCCATCGCGCGGTCATCGTTTTGCCCGTTCCGGGAGGGCCGTAGAGAAATAGACGATTGACCGATGCAACGCCGGCTGCAGCGAACCGGTCGTAATTGGATACTGACCCGATAAATTCCTGCACTCGCCTTGCCGCTGCCGAAGACAGATGAAATCCATTTCCCTGAAACTGGGGATAGGAAACGTCTACAGTTTCGAGACGGCTCTCAGTGTCAGTTGGCACAGCGGTTGCCGTGCGAGAGCCATCTTGCGCAAAAGCCATGGCCGACGGAGCTCTAGCAAGGCGATCGCGAATGCGCAGAGCATCCTCTCGTTCGCCACTCCGTTCAAGCTTGTCCGCGAGCAAGCCGGCGTAGTTGCCCGCCATCGAGGCGTTGGCCTTCAATGCGCCATCTAGAATTTTCAGAACCTCGGACATGTGTTCCACAGCAAAACCTCACAGGCGTTTCATGTTTTCGCAGAATCGTAACGCAAATCGGTTCACATGCGACGATTTTATTTCAAAATGCATCGAAATTTTAAGAATCGTTGCAATGCATCGCACTCGGCAACTGCTCGAAATCTTGACGCAGAGACCATGCGCCCGGGTCTGAAACACCTCAACGAGAACGTAACTGCAAGAGAGCTGCAGCGACGAACGAACATCTTTAGGTTGAATGATGTCAGGACGTCGCTGGTCGAATCGAGCGGGGAAAACCGATGATGGATTGTTGACGTCTAGCGGTGCTGCTTTGGACCGGCCAGCCTTTCGTAGACATCTTCGAGCCATAATTTATGGCAACCGAGGAGGTCAGTATGAGTGGCAAGCGGTATACGGATGAGTTCAAGATCGAGGCAGTTAAACAAGTGACCGAGCGCGGTCATTCGGTGAGGGATGTGGCACAGCGACTGGGCATCACGACACACAGTCTGTATGCGTGGAAGCTGAAGTTCGGCCAGCCCGATATCGTGCGGCAGACAGAGTTGGATCAAAGCGCCGAGGTTCGGCGACTGAAGGCCGAGCTTAAGCGCGTGACCGAGGAGCGCGACATTCTAAAAAAAGCCGCCGCGTACTTTGCAAAGGGGTAACGGCAAGGTACGCATTCATGCGATCCCATATCGGCGAGTTCTGTCTGAAGTCGATGTGCCGGATACTTGGCGTGCATCGCAGCGGCTATTACGTGTGGCAGCGTCAGGCGGTCAGCGCTCGCAAGCGCGAGGATGATCGATTGCTTGGTCTGATCAAGCACTCCTGGTTGGCCAGTGGTGGCGTCTATGGCTATCGCAAGATTACAGTGGATCTACGTGAGTCAGGCGAGACGTGCAGCCGTCACCGTGTCCATCGGCTCATGAAGGGCGAGGGTCTGCGGGCTGAGGTGGGCTACGGCAGCAAGCCACGTTATCGCGGCGGCCCCGTCGGCGTGGTTGCCAACGTGCTAAACCGCGAGTTCACACCGACTGCCCCGAACCGGGTCTGGGTGACGGACATCACGTACATCCGGACCTACGAAGGCTGGCTATATCTGGCGGCCGTGATGGACCTGTACTCACGCCAGATCGTCGGCTGGGCTGCGCGCTCGACGATGACCAGCGATCTGGTTTTACAAGCACTGTTGGCGGCGGTCTGGAAACGAAAGCCCGGACCCGGTGTCATGGTGCATTCGGATCAGGGCAGTCAGTTCACCAGCGATGACTGGCAGTCATTCCTGAAGGCGCACCACATGGTACCGAGCATGAGTCGTCGCGGTAATTGCCACGATAACGCTGTGGCCGAGAGCTTCTTCAGCGCCCTGAAAAAGGAGCGGATCAAACGACGTATCTACCCGAGTCGGGCAACCGCCACCTCGGACTTGTTCGATTACATCGAAATGTTTTATAACTCGGTTCGTCGGCATGGCTCCGCCGGCGATCTTTCACCGATTGAGTTTGAACGGCGCTACGCGCCAAACGGCTCGTGAGTGTCTATGAAACTCTGGCCGGTCCACTTCGACATACGCTTTCAACGCCATCTTTGCGAAGAAATGGTTCGCCTGAATTCCGCTTATCGGTAGATTAGAAGCGGTCGTTCGAACCGACTCCATTGAGCGACCGCTCCTCGCCGAATACCGTCCTACGTGACTGACTGAAGCCGCCCCTAACCTGCCCGTCAAGCCTGCGCGAGAACGACGGCAGCTTAAGAAAGGGCAACGAACGTTCGGTTCGGCGTCCAACTCAAGACGGTCTTGTGCGCCAACGGTTGATGCGTTCCGTTCCTCAGGTTGTCGAGGTGCTTGACGGCTGTACGCGAAATCGACGACCGGCTACCATGACCAAATCAATAGACTCACGCTTTTGAACCACCAGACCCATGCCAACTGTTGACCATCTCGCCACGTTCCCCATTCAGGGAGCCGCGCTACCGTTACGCCTGCGTGCGCTTCTCAGTCCTGTAGGTCTTGATCCTCTGGAGCAGGTGGACGTTACCAACGACTTGGAGTTCGACAATCACGGGCCAAACAGCGAATACGTACACATGCTAATGGCCGTCGTCCCCGAGGCGATTGAAAGTCCCGTGCCCATCTTGGATGAGGCCGGAGATGGTGTGGTGTCTCACTCGGTCCCCGTTCTTGGTAACAAGGGCTCGAGCGCTGGGTTTTCGCCCAGCATGTCTGGTTTTGACTACATTGTCGCGTCCTGGGGCGACGGATCCCATTACACGTATGCCCTCGCCGAAAAGGTCTGGATGGCACTCGGACTATCGCCAAGGTGCCTAGGTAACGAACATCAACGCGTCGTCTATGACGACCTCGGCGTTCCTGAGTTCGCAGTTGCCGAGGGCGAACTCTCTCGCGAATACTATTTCAAGTCGTCTCGAAACGTCTCGTGGCGGATGTCTAATGCCCACTTGCGAAAATACCTTTGGATGCGTGGCGCACGAGGCGTTCGAAGCTTTTTCTATCAAGCAAGTCTTCCCGACTCGCCGGAACTCAGGCAGCTTATGAACGGCCAGAGACACGCAGATCTCAAGTCCGATTTGGGCTGGTATGAGATAGATATCCAAGAACAAAGAAGTCGGCTACTGCTTCAGGTTTGGGCATCCGTTGACGCTGTCTCATGTGAGATGTGCCCTGAGCGCTCGGCGGACAATCTCCTTTGGCCAGGCGTTGAAGGACCTGTCACGCGTGCCAGCGCCAACGCGGACGGAGACCATCATGTCATTTACCTCAATGACGGATTCCTCAGTCGATACGAGCAAAGCAGTTTTTACGACACAACCCCGGTGTTCGCTCACGGACAGTGGCTTTGCAGTCCTTCGTATCGCGGGCAATGGGGCTTCTCCGATTGCAGGCGTGTAGGACGAAACTTGATACGTGTGGGACTGAGAGAGTTGTATAAGCCGAAGCCTGACCAAGAAATCCTTCATGCGCATTCGTACGCGCTCGAGCCAGCGCAAGCGGCTCAGTTCGACCCGAACGAAGAGCACATAGCGGCCAAAACCCAAAGGTTTGTGGCTGCGCTTTTGGCGCTAGGGGATAACCTGTCTCGACTCGGTGCAATCGTCGGGGAGAAGAGGTCGGCCGAAGAACTTGTCGGCCTTTCAGCCACCGAGATCAGAGATAACGGATGGCTTCACTATCCGAAGCTCAGGCGCCTGGCGCAGGTTGCTCCGCTATCGATGTCGGAACAAGAGTTTCTGGGGCGGTGCAAAAGCCTTCACGAAATTTGGCAGACAATTCCGAACGGCTTCCTGAAACGAATCCTACAGGCAGCCGGATGCCCCAAGGGT
Source organism: Pandoraea sp. XJJ-1 (assembly GCF_026802345.1). Lineage (NCBI taxonomy): Bacteria > Pseudomonadati > Pseudomonadota > Betaproteobacteria > Burkholderiales > Burkholderiaceae > Pandoraea > Pandoraea sp. XJJ-1. Next base: position 5,834 of record NZ_CP113827.1, on the reverse strand, counting down.
GAGACTGAAAAACTCGGAAGCGTGAAACTCCTTCAGGCCATTCTCAACGTCTCAGAGCAACTGGATGCGCAAGATGAGGACGCGAATGCGTTCAATGGCACAAATGCTCAAGAAGGATGGAACGAGCCAAACGAGAGGTTGGCCGCTTTGTTCGTGGGCTACGATTTACGAATAGCTGATGCACACGAAACGTTTTCGCTCGCGCTGCCTCGTCTACAGGATCTGGGCTTTGACACCGCAAGCCTTCAACAAGGATACGGGCGAGCAATTGATTTTGTAATGGACAAAGTCATTGAAGCGTTCGGAAACATCAATGAGCCGCTTGGGCGGATTCTCGCGCGTTGAAGACCGACATCTTTCATAACGAGCAACGCTCCAAGGGCCACTTACCAATGCAGAGCGGCCGTTTGACCGTCTGCACTCGTATGCCACTATGCGTCAGCAACTAGCTGAAGGGAGACCATCGGAAGAACACTATTCGACGAAGCGCCACGAGCTCATTTTTGCGGTCGGAACCAGACCCAGTTGGCACAATTATCAGCCCGCTCCCATATGTTCTACCGGGCGAACGGTGGCACTCGCCGACAGAGTTCCACTCCTATCTCGAACCCAAAGAGGGCCCTGGAAATCCAAGGCCTTCTTTCCATTTTCCACGAATTTTCGTACCGTCATCCTGACTTAAATCCTGCGGTACCCATGCTTCACAATTCGAGTCCAGATAGTCTCAACAACTGCGTTATTTCAATCTCACGAACGAGCGTCTAATCTCATCAATTCCGTTTCCCTGCAACCGACAAATACATCAAACATCAATATTCCCAGCCCTCAACGCATTCGACTCAATAAACGCGCGACGCGGTTCAACATCATCACCCATCAACGTCGTGAAGATCCCATCCGCAGCGATTGCGTCTTCGATCTGCACGCGCAGCAAGCGGCGGACGGTCGGGTCCATCGTGGTGTCCCACAGTTGCGCCGCGTTCATCTCGCCCAGCCCCTTGTAGCGCTGCTTCGAGACGTTGCGCTCCGCATCCGCCATCAGCCACTTCATCGCCGCCTTGAAGTTCGACACCGACTGTGACTTCTCGCCACGTCGAATCGTCGCCCCTTCGCCGATCAAGCCCTTGAACGTCTCCGCCGTCTTCTGCAACTGCGCATAGTCCGCCGTTTGCAGGAAGCCCTGGTCGATCACGCTCAGTTTCACGTTGCCATGATGACGACGCTCCACGCGCAATGCCGCCACCGGTTCCGCATTCTCGACGTCTTCCATCACCGCCGTAATCGTGATCTCCGGTGCCAACGGATCGTCGCTCAGCGCCGCCTGCAACGCCGCAGCCGTGCGCTTCGCCGCTTCCTCGTTGTCCAGCTGGATCTCCACACCTTCCGTCACTGCCGTCAACACCGACGCCTCGTAAATCCGGCTCAGACGATCGATCACGCCATCGGCCAACTGGTAGCTGCGCGTCAACTCGCCCAGCGCATCGCCAGCAATCGGCGCTGCCCCCGTCGACGGCGTCAGCTCGGCATTGTTCATCGCCAGCTTCAACATGTACTGCGCCAGCTCGCCTTCGTCCTTGATGTAACGCTCGTCCTTGTTGTGCTTGACCTTGTACAGCGGCGGCTGCGCGATATACACGTAACCCCGCTCGATCAGCTCCGGCACCTGACGGTAGAAGAACGTCAGCAACAACGTGCGGATGTGCGCGCCGTCCACGTCAGCATCGGTCATGATGATGATGCGGTGATAACGCAGCTTGTCGATGTTGTAATCGTCCTTGCCGATACCGCAACCCAACGCGGTGATCAGCGTCACGATCTGCTCGCTCGAAATCAGCTTGTCGAAACGCGCCTTCTCAACGTTCAGCACCTTGCCGCGCAACGGCAAAATCGCCTGGAACTTACGGTCGCGCCCCTGCTTCGCCGATCCGCCCGCCGAGTCGCCCTCGACCACGTAGATCTCGCACAGCGCCGGATCCTTCTCCTGACAGTCCGCCAGCTTGCCCGGCAGACCCACGCCGTCGAGCACGCCCTTGCGACGCGTCATCTCGCGCGCCTTGCGCGCCGCATCGCGCGCCCGCGCCGCTTCAACGATCTTCGAGCAAATGATCTTCGCGTCGTTCGGCGTCTCCTGCAGGAATTCGTCGAGCGCCTTCGCCACGTACTCTTCCACCGGCGCACGCACTTCCGACGACACCAGCTTGTCCTTCGTCTGCGACGAGAACTTCGGCTCCGGCACCTTCACCGACAACACGCACGTCAAACCCTCGCGCATGTCGTCGCCAGTCGTCTCGACCTTGGCCTTCTTCGCCAGCTCGTTCTCGTCGATGTACTTGTTGATCACGCGCGTCATCGCCGCACGCAAACCCGTCAAGTGCGCGCCGCCATCTCGCTGCGGAATATTGTTCGTGAAGCACAGCACCGTCTCGTTGTAGCTGTCGTTCCACTGCATCGCAACTTCCACGCCGATACCGTCGCGCTCACCCGTCACGTGGAAGATCGTCGGATGCAAGACGGTCTTTGTCTTGTTGATGTACTCGACGAAGCCCTTCACGCCACCGCCAAACGCGAAATCGTCTTCCTTGCCCGTGCGCAGATCCGTCAGGCGAATACGCACACCGTTGTTCAGGAAGGACAGCTCGCGCATACGCTTGGCGAGAATGTCGTAATGAAATTCGACCTTGCCGAAGATCGTTTCGTCCGCGAGGAAGTGCACCTCGGTGCCACGCTTGTCGGTGTCGCCCAGCAGCTTCAGCGGCGACGTCTCAACGCCGTCAATCACCTCAAGCTCGCGGTTCTGCGGCACGCCCTGGTGGAACTCCATGAAGTGCTTCTTGCCGTCGCGACGCACGGTGAGCTTCAGGTATGTGGACAATGCGTTCACACACGACACGCCCACACCGTGCAAACCGCCCGACACCTTGTAGCTGTTCTGGTCGAACTTGCCGCCCGCGTGCAGTTCCGTCATCACGATTTCCGCCGCGCTGCGCTTCGGCTCGTGCTTGTCGTCGAACTTGATCCCCGTGGGAATGCCGCGACCGTTGTCCGTCACGGAAATCGAATTGTCCGCGTGAATGATCACGTGGATGTCGTCGCAGTAACCGGCAAGCGCCTCGTCGATCGAGTTGTCCAACACCTCGAATACCAGGTGATGCAGGCCCGTGCCGTCCGACGTGTCGCCAATGTACATGCCGGGACGCTTGCGCACAGCCTCCAGACCTTCAAGGATCTGGATGGAGGCTGCACCATAGCCGCTATCGGCCTGCTTTTGCTGTTCGCTCATGACAATCTTCCGGTTACTGCGTCATTAACTGACGAATTACTGCTTCATGACCTGCCCCCTCCGCGCGCCATCGGCGCCGCAAAGGCGGCTTATCCCGCAAAAGGATAATTCTCTAGAAACGCCAAAGGGGCGCTCGGCCCCTTCGCGCATGTGACGGCGCGTACGGCGGAATATCCGCTCAAATGCGCATCGGCATCACGACATACTTGAATTCGTCGTTGTCCGGCAAGGTGATCAACGCGCTCGAATTGGCGTCGCCCAGACTCACCTTCACCTGTTCGACCTTGAGGTTCGACAACACGTCGAGCAGGTACGTCACGTTAAAGCCGATATCCACCGACTCGCCCGTGAAATCGATCTCGATCTCTTCCTGCGCTTCTTCGTTTTCCGTGTTGTTCGCGCTGATCTTCAACAGGTTGTCGCTGACCAGGAAACGCACACCCTTGAATTTGTCGGACGTGACGATCGCCGCACGCTGCAACGAACGATGCAACTCTTCACGGCTGATGACGAAGCTCTTGTTATACCCCTTCGGGATCACGCGATTGAAATCGGGGAACTTGCCCTCGACCAGCTTCGATACCAATTCGACGTTCGCAAAGCAGAACTTGACCTGGCTCGGCGCCACGTCGATCTTCACCGGATCGTCGATGTCCTCGAGCAAACGCTGCAATTCGAGAATCGTCTTGCGCGGAATGATGACTTCCTGACGCGCGAACTTTTCGCCGGCAATCGTCGTGTTGCAGTACGCCAGACGGTGACCGTCCGTTGCGACCGCTTCGATCTTCTCGCCCTCGACCACGAGCAGCATGCCGTTCAGGTAGTAACGGATGTCCTGCTGCGCCATCGCGAAGTGCACCATGCCCAACAGTTGGCGGAACGCACGCTGCGGCAGCGAGAAGCTCGCGGCGTAGTCCTTGGCCTCGGCCACCGTCGGGAAATCTTCCGCCGCCAACGTCTGCAACTGGAAACGGCTCTTGCCCGCCTGCACCGTCAGACGCTTGTCCGAGAGCGACAGCGCCACTTCGGCGTCGGGCATGTTGCGCAGAATGTCGAGCAGCTTGCGTGCCGCCACGGTCGTCGCCACGTCATCGGCGCCGGCACCGCAGTCGGCGGTGGTCGTGATCTGCAACTCAAGGTCGGTCGACAGGAAGGAAATGTCCTGTCCGTGCTTGCGAATGAGCAAATTGGCCAGGATCGGCAACGTGTGGCGACGCTCGACGATGCCACTCACAATTTGCAGCGGCCGCAGCAGATTGTCTCGTTGAGTTTTGACCAATTGCATATTTATCCTTCGTAGTAACTGTTAACGGGTGCCAGTTTCTGCTGAAAACCCGAAGATTCCCTTATCGATCAAGTGCTTGCAGAAGGGATAACAGGGCGGAAAACGCTGTGGACGAACCGGGGACGCTTTGTGCGCCGACCCGCTATTGTGCCCGAAAACGCCAGTTTCCCCCAAACCGCCCCCCGCTTATCCACAGGGATGCCGGCGACCCCGCCCGCCACCCCGCGCATCCGCCCGGCTTTACCCCTTGAGCGTCTGCTCCAGCACGTGCAACTCATGATTGAGCTGCGCATCCTTGCTGCGCTCTTCTGCGATCTTGCGTACCGCGTGCAGCACCGTCGTATGGTCGCGCCCGCCAAACAGTTCGCCGATTTCCGGCAGACTCTTCTGCGTCAACTCCTTCGCCAGATACATGGCGATCTGCCGCGGTCGTGCAATATTGGCCGGGCGCTTTTTCGAATACATGTCCGCGACCTTGATATTGTAAAAATCGGCCACGGTCTTTTGGATGTTTTCGACAGAAATCTGACGATTCTGAACCGTCAGCAGATCTTTCAGCGCTTCCTTCGTCAGTTCGATGGTGATCTCGCGACCGTGGAACTTCGAGTAAGCCAGGATCTTGCGCAGCGCGCCTTCCAGCTCACGCACGTTCGAGCGCAGATGCTTGCCGACGAAGAACGCCACGTCCTCCGACAGCCCCACGCCCTCGACCTGCGCCTTCTTGATGAGAATGGCCACACGCATTTCCAGCTCGGGGGGCTCGATGGCCACCGTCAACCCGGAATCGAAGCGCGAAATCAGCCGGTCGTCGATGCCGGTGATCTCCTTCGGATACGTGTCGCTCGTGATGATCACCTGCGCACGGTTCGCGATAAGCGCCTCGAAGGCATAGAAGAATTCTTCCTGCGTACGACTCTTGCCCGAGAAGAACTGAATATCGTCGATCAGCAACAGATCGAGCGAGTGGTAGTAGCGCTTGAATTCGTCGAATGCCTTGCGCTGGTAGGCCTTGACCACGTCGGACACGTACTGCTCGGCATGGATGTACCGGATGCGCGGATTCTGCTTCTCGGCCAGCAACTGGTTGCCGATGGCGTGGATTAAGTGGGTCTTACCCAGGCCGACGCCGCCGTAAAGGAACAACGGGTTGTACGACGTGCCGGGATTGTTCGCGACCTGGATCGCCGCGGCGCGCGCGAGCTGATTCGACTTACCGGTCACGAAATTGTCGAAGGTCAGCACGGGATTGAGCTTCGAGCGCTCGTAGAT